>NZ_JXTJ01000009.1 GCF_001509835.1 Allobosea sp. WAO | reverse complement strand
GGTCGCGCTGAACAGCGCCGAGGCCTGCGTCGTCACGGCGCTGTGCCCCGGCGAATAGTTTGAGGCCGCAACCACCGGAGCCACATTCGGCGGCGGCGCGATCGTGAAGCTCTTCCAGGCACTCCACGCCACGCCGTCGAAGGCCTGGACCGACACGGCGTCGCTTACCGCTCCCGCCGTCCAGACCGTGTTCGCCAGATCAGCCGCCGTGATCTCGAAGGTCTCGCCCGCCGCCTTCTCGACGCCGTTCACCTTCCAGCGACCGCTCGAAGCGTCCGACGTGCCGTCCCACAGACGGTATTTCGTGATCGTGTCGCCATCCGCATCGGTCGCGCTGAACAGCGTCGAGGCCAGCACCGTCACGGCGCCGTGCGACGGCGTGTAATTCGAGGCTGCAACCACCGGCGCGCTCTCCGGTGCCGGGTTGATGACAAAGCTCTTCCACGCTCCCCATTCGAAACCATCGAACGCCCGAATGGAAACCGCGTCAGCCGTCGAACCAACCGTCCATCGCAGGTTGGCGAGATTGGCAGCAGTCACCTCGATGCTCTGCAGGGCTGGCTGAGCCGTGCCGGACAAGGTCCAGTACCCGCTCGTCGACGCCGTCGTGTCGTCCCACAACTGATACTTCGTGATGGTATCGCCATCGGCGTCGACTGCGCTGAAGAGCGCGCTCGACACCACCGACACGCTGCGATGTGTCGGGGTAAACGACGAGGCGTTCACCACCGCCGCCCGATTCAAGGTGATATCCAGCGTCGCCGTAGAGGAAGCAGCGGTCGCTCCGAAAACGGCTGCAACCGTGGAATCGGTCACAACATAGGTGAATACGTCGTGGAGATGCGACCCGGTTGCCCCTGCCGCGCCGGATGCCGTGTAGCTGTAGCTGCCATTCGCATTCAGGGTCAGCGTTCCGTATGTGCCGACGACCGCGGCCCCGACACCTGCGGTTGCTCCGTTGACGGAGCGAACGACCAACACGTCACCCACGGGGCGCGCATCATTCGTCAAGACGTTCCCCGACGCGATACCCGCGATCGTAGCGCCGGTGTCGGCGTTGGCGGCCAACCCGAGCGTGACCGCGCGATCCGCGAAGTCGAGCACCTGGATGTTCCGCAAGGTGTCGACGCCGTCAGGGGATCCACCACGCGTATCGGTGACGGTCCAGGAGCCGTCGATGTTCTGAACGATGGTGTAGTCGGAGACGTTGCCGGTGTACTTGGACTGGTTGACGCCACCTCCACCGTCGATGCTGTCGTTGCCGGCGTAGCCCTTGAAGATGTCGTTGGCCGTACCAGCCGTCAGCGTGTCGGCGAAGTGGCTGCCGAGCAGCCATTGCGCACTGGTCGAGCCGGCTGCATTGACGAAGCGCCCGCCATCGTTGCCGTCGAAGATCGCGGCTTTGACGACGTTCTCGACACCCGAAACGGTCTCCCGCCAGATCAGCTCGACCTGGTTCTGGCCGAGGCTGCGAAGACGGTCGAAGTTCGTGATCCCCGGCACGATCGTGTCGCTGATCAGGTTTCCAAACTGATCGAACAGCGAGAGATGGACCTGATTGTTGTCGGTGTACCCGACCACATTCAGCCCGTTCCCGAGCAGCTGATGCTGCAAGCGGCCGAGCGTCTGGCCCGCCGTCAGCATCGTCGTCACCGGCGTCCCGGTGGGAATGTTCAGCGAGTTGACGGTGAAGGTCTGGAGGACGTGGTTCCCGGTGCCGAGCTGTATCCCCTCGACGACGAACAGCCGTGAACCGTCGGACTGAACGAAGTCCGAGGAATTATAGATATCCGCGAGATTGCCAGGGTTGACCAAACCGACGACGGATCCGAGCGTGCCCGTCGTCGCATCAAAATTCTGGAACTTCAGCAGCGCCGCCGCGCCGCTGTTATCCTCGCTGATGAAGGTGAACAGGTTCCCGGATGCCGACATGGCGGCATAGCTGGAAGCCGACACCGTCGCGACCTTCTTCGGCGTGAAGGCGGCCGTCCCTGTCGCCGTATTGACGGTGGTATACCAGAAATCCTGGGTCGACGCCCCGGCAGCGCGCGTCGAATAGCCGATCACGACCGTTCCGTCGGCGGCCGAATTCCAGTCGGTGAACTGATAGTTGGCAATGCCGGAGACCAGCGTGGTCGGGCTTCCCACCAGCGTGACGCTGGGGCTGCCGGTGTCATAGGCGAGCTTGCCGGCCGTGAAACTCAGGGCCTGCAACTTGATGTCGAAGGTTCCGGCCGGGGCGCCGGCCGTCGGCGTCACCCAGAACGCCGTGCCCTCGGCAGGCGCACTCGACGAGGCCTGCCTGTAGAAAATGACGCCCTTGTCCAGCACTTCAGCGTTGTTGACCGTCTTGCCACTGGTGAAGTTCGCAATGACGACAGTCTTGTCGAGATCGCCGAATTTGTCCTGCCCGGCCACGACCAGCGTCTGGGGGTTCGGACCGCCTGACACATAGCCGGCGCTGGAGGCGTAGCTGTCGATGAGGACGACGTCGCCGTTCCAGCTCCCACGATGCGCACGCCCCCAAACCACGCCCGTGATGGGCGCGCCCGCGCCATCTAGGAAAACGGCGCCCAGCTTGGTCAACTCCGTCGCCTGCGCCGAGATCAGCTGCTTCTGGCCATCGGCGAAATCGACGAGCTCGATGCTCTGGAGCGTATCGACACCATCGGGAGACCCGCCCCGCGTATCGGTCACCGTCCACGAACCGTTCAGATTACGTGCGAGCGTATAATCCGCCTTGTTGCCGGTATACTTGGCCATGTCCTGGCCAAGCCCACCGTTGATCGTGTCGTTCCCGCCGTAGCCCTTGAAGATGTCGTTGGCCGTGCCGCCAGTCAGAGCATCGTCGAAATGGCTGCCGAGCTGCCAGACGGGCGTCATCGAACTCGACTGATCGACGACTCGGCCGCTCGTATTGACGTCATAGATGGCGCCCTTCACCGTATTCTCGTTGCCGGCGACGGTCTCCCGCCAGACCAGCTCGAACTGGTTCTGGCCGAGACCGCGAATCCGATCGAAATTGGTGATGCCGGGCACGACCGTATTATCGATCAGCGCCCCTGCCGCGTCGAAAACAGCCAAATGCACCTGGCCCGCATCGGTGTAGGCCACCACCAGCGAATCATTGGCCATCCGCTGGACGTTCTGGCGAACGCCGTTCGGCGATGCCAGCGCGATCGTCACCGGAGCAGCGGAGACATTGAAGGATGCATCGGCTTGATAGACGCCGAGAACATGCTGATTGCCGGCAATCAGGCCATCCAGGAGGATGTCGAAACTTCCGTCGGCCTGAGGTTGAAACGCCATACTGAACAGGCTGGTGAAGCTCGTCGCGATCATCGTCGCCGCCCCCAGCGCGCCTGTCGCGGGCGTGAAACTGCGCACCTCGATCGAAACGACGCCGCCGTTGATCACCTCTTTCGCGACGAAGAAACTCGTTCCGTTATCCGTCATCGCGATGGCGCCGCCAGCGCGCATGCCGGAAGCGACGAGCGCGCTGGGCCCAAGCGCCTGCCCCTGGCCATTGAACGCCTGGTAGTAGACGTCCTGCGTCGTCGCGCCGGCCGCACGTGTCGTATATCCGAGGACCAGAACCGGCCCGCTGGCGGGCGTGATCCAGTCATAGTCGAGGCTGCTGTAGTTCGCGATGCCCGACTTAAGCGTCACCTCGTTGCCGAGATTGTAGGTATCAGGGAACCCGGTATCGCGCGCAATCGCGCTGGGCTGGAACGAGAATGTCCTGAACTTGATGTCGAACGCCCCGGGGGACCCGGCAGTCGGCGTCACCCAGATCGCCCCACCATTGGCGAGCCCCTGAATCGGCGACGACAACAGCGCAACGGCCTTGTCGCTGATCTCTACGTTGTTGACACTCAGGCCTGTCGTATACGACGCGATCGGGACTTGATACTTTGAAACATCGCCAAACCTGTCCTCACCCTGAAGCACAAGATTAACGGCATTAGGGCCAGATGGATTATAGCCTCCCGACGCGCTATATTGATCAATATAAACTGGATCCCCATTCCAAACTGATCGCTGAGGACGAAACCACGTCAACCCAGATCCGGTGAAAACTTCACCAATGTCAACCAGCTTGGTTATAATGGACATGACCGGCCCCTTTTATATTATATACCTTAAACGCGCATCGCATAATCCGGCGCTCGCGTAAGCGTCAAGCACCACTCAACCTGCAGCAAACTGAGAAAATTCTCTCACCTCAAGCACAGATTCGGCATTCGGCAAGAGGCAAATTCATAAGCTTGAGCAGCCCCCGAGGCAGAATCTATATCAACAATAATCGCAATATCAATACTAAAAATAACGCTTAATTTACGTCAGTTTACGAACCCGAAGACATCTTTTAAATTGTTTATCCGGCTGATCTGAATCGTTGCGATCCCGCAAGGGCAGGCCTTCCGTTTCAAGCCACCTGCCGGTTTTGTGGCCGACAGCCTGCCTCTCAATCTTCGCAAACGCGTCATCACGGCCGCTTCGGGCAGAACATCCCGGCGCGGGACAACGGAACGGTTTGGCGCAAGCGTGTCGAGCGCGATCCTCTGGTGCGCTCGCAGCACATGGCAGGTAGCCCGGCAACTGCGCCGCGCAGATGGGAACACCCCTCGCCCCCGATCGAGGCGCAAAGCGAGCTGACCTTCGTGCTTGCGGATGCAAGGCTTCGCCGCCACAGCCCGCATGACCATCCTGCTCCCGACCTGATCGGCATGGGAGCGACTGCGAACGCTGCCGATGCCCAGCATGGCGGGCCCGGACACTGACTGGCCACGCCAGTCAGGCCAAAGGCGCTTAGGATAGCCAGAGCGCGAACCCTCCGGGTGCGGACGCGGCGCCGGCCGCCGCGCAATGCCTCTCGGCTGCCGCCGGACTCAGTACAGCCCTCCTGAGCCGGTGGTCAGCGCCGCGCGATCCTGCTGCTCCGCTGGCAGATCCTCGGAGAAGCGCGGAACGGCCGGATCGGCCGGTGCGGTGCCCGGCTTGAAGGCCTCGAGGATGCCGCCCTCGCTCGTGCGCAGACCGGAGAGGGGATCGACGCGGATCAGCTTGGTCCCGGGTGGTATCCGAAACGGGACGGCAGGCTTGTCGCGCAGGGCCGCGCTCATGAAATCGCGGAAGATCGGCGCTGCATAACGGCTACCCCAGGCCGACGCGCCGAGAGGGGCCGGATGATCATGACCGATATAGACCCCAACCGCGAGGTCCGGCGAGAAGCCTATGAACCAGAGGTCCTTCGCACCGTTTGTCGTGCCGGTCTTCCCGCCCAGGGGCTTGCCGACCGAGTGCACGACACGCGCCGTGCCGGCCCGCACCGTACCTTCGAGGATGGAGACCATCTGATAGGCCGTCAGCGGATCGATGACCTGCTCGCTGTGGTCCGTCAGCCGCGGCTCCGCCTGCTCCTGCCAACGCGCAGCCTCGCAGGCCGGACATGTGCGGCGATCATGCCGGAAGATGGTCTTCCCGTATCTGTCCTGAATCCGATCGATCAGCGTCGGGCGGATGCGCTTGCCACCGTTCACCAGCATGGCGTAGGCGGCCGTCATGCGCATCACGGTCGTCTCCACCGCCCCCAAAGCGCCGGAGAGCACGAAGGGCATGTCGTCGTAGACGCCGAAGCGCCGCGCATACTGGCCGACCAGGGGCATGCCGATGTCCTTCGCGAGGCGCACCGTCATGAAGTTCTTCGAGCGCTGGATGCCGTTGCGCAGCGTCTGCGGCCCGGAGCCGCCGGCTCGTCCGGCATTTTTTGGCCGCCAGACGCCGAGACCGCCCCCCTGATCGATCGAGACCGGCTCATCCAGGATGAGGCTCGTCGGCGTATAGCCATTGTCGAGCGCCGCCGCGTAGACGAAGGGCTTGAAAACCGATCCCGGCTGGCGAAGCGCCTGGGTGGCGCGATTGAACTCGGACTGATCGTGAGAGAATCCACCGACCATTGCGAGAACGCGGCCAGAAAAGGGCTCCATCGCCACGATCGCGCCGTTGATCTCGGGGATTTGCCGCAGGCGGACCCGGGCAGGGTCACTGGCGAGAGGCTCGACATAGACGACATCGCCGACCGAAAGCAGCTGCGAGACGCGCGCGCGCCGGGTCCAGCGGATGCCATCCCGGGCCAGGGTGACGATACGGCGCTCGGCGCGCAGGTTCCCGGCGGCATCGAGCAGAGGATGTAGCCCGATGCGGGCTGAATCGCCGGCAATTTTCAGTACGACGCCCAGTCGCCATGGCGCAACGTCACCGAGGACCTTGAGTGCGCCCAAGACCTCTCCCCAATCGCCTTCGCCCAGATCCAGCTTCCGCACCGGCCCGCGCCAGCCGCGCGGCTCGTCATAACGCACCAGCCCGTCCACGAGGGCTTTGCGCGCCATGAGCTGAAGCTCGGGGTCGACGGTGGCGCGGATCGAGAGCCCGCCTTCGACGACCTTCTTCTCGCCATAGCGATCCTGGACTTCGCGCCGGATCTCCTCGACGAAATAGCCGGCCGCGATATTGTTCGGCGAAACCGCGTAAGGGGTCACGCCGAGAGATTGTCGCTTGGCCTCCTCGCCAACCTCGCGCTCGACATACCCATTCTCCACCATGCGATCGATGACATAGTTGCGTCGCTCGATCGCGCGTTCGCGATTGCGGAAGGGGTGCAGGTCCGTCGGCGCCTTCGGCAGGGCTGCGAGATAGGCCGCCTCCCGCAATTCAAGTTCGTTCACGGACTTGTTGAAATAGTTCAGCGCCGCCGCCGCGATACCATAGCTTCCGCGCCCCGGCGTCGGCGCGCCCAGGTAGATCGAATTCAGGTAGAGCTCCAGGATCTTGTCCTTGGAATATGCCCCCTCGATCCGCAGGGCGACGAGCGTCTCGCGGATCTTGCGCTCGAGGCTGGCCTCCGTTCCGACCAGGAAGTTTTTGGCGACCTGCTGCGTGATCGTCGAGGCCCCCTGCGGCCTTCGCCCGGAGCCGGCATTACGCAGGTTCGAGAGCGCGGCCCGGGCCAGGCCTGCGAGGTCGACCCCGCCATGCCGGTAGAAATTCTTGTCCTCGGCCGAGATATAGGCCTCGATCACATTCTGGGGCACTGCGGAGATCGGCAGATAGAGCCGCCACTCGCGGGCGAACTCGCCGATGAGGCGGCCATCTCCGGCGTGGACACGCGAAGTCACCGGAGGCTCATAATCCTGCAATTTCCCGAAACCCGGCAGATCACTCGAATAACTCCAGACTACAATTCCAGCGGCCGCAGCTCCAGACAGCATAAAAACAGACAAGGCCGAGACAATCTCAGCCATCGAACGAAGAATAAAGCGCATGATGCGACTTTGATGACCATACAATATGGCATAAATTTAAGTATATTATATTTACTAAGTTTTATATTACGGCTTTTCGAATGCCTTCTCTCGAAATCGAAGCCAACAGCTACCCGAACATCAAACTCGCGGCCGGAGCGCGCTCACAGCCGCCTTTTACGGCCGGCCTGTTTTCACTGCGCCCGCAGTGCGGAGGGACGCGGTGCCGGACTGGGCGAGGACGAGGACGTCACCACCGACGCGCTGCGCGTGCGAATCTTCCAAGTCTTGGGAGCAGTGAGCGCACCCAGGAAACTCGCCTGCCCGGCATGCCCCATCGGGTAGAGTTTTCGCTGCCGCCGCTCATAGGCTGCCGCCTGCGGACCGCAGAGCCTGGTGCGCAGGTCCTCGGGCTTGGAGGCCTTCTGGTTCTGCAACGTGCGCAGGGCCGGGCGATTGCCTGCGTCCGGCTTTTCAAATCCGAACTGCAAGAGCTGGGCGATGCGCTCGCTGCGCTCCTTCTCCGTCGTCGCGCCCAGCACGACCGCGACCAGCCGTCGTTCGCCGCGGACCGCAAGGGAGACGAGATTTCGCCCTGATGCGCAGACGAAGCCAGTCTTCAGCCCGATCGCACCAGGAAAGCGCCTGATGACCTCATCGCTCGACTTCAGCAAGCGCCCATCGATGCTGACTTCGGAGCGGTCGAAGAAGCGCAGATATTCCGGGAAGCTCCGGTCGATCGCGACCCCGAGAAGAGCCAGGTCCCTCGCCGTGGTGACCTGCCTGCGGTCGAAGAGACCGTCCGGATTGACGAAATGCGTGCCGGTCATGCCCAGCCGCCGGGCGGCATCGTTCATCATCGCGACGAAATCGGCCTCGTTGCCGGCGAGCGTCTCGGCGATCGCAGCCGCTGCCTCGTTGGCCGACACCGCCAGCATCGCATAAAGCGCATCCTCGAGCGACATCACGCTGCCGGGCGCCAACCCCGACTGCACCGACTCTCGGGCGAGAGCCTGCCGGGAAAAGGCAATGTCGTGCTGGAGCGCGATGCGCCCGGCTCGCAACTGCTCGAAGGCGACGAAGGCCGTCATCAGCTTGGTGGTCGAGGCCGGATACCAAGCGCGCCCGGCATCCTTCGACCGAAGAACCTGGAGACTGCCGGCATCGACGAGGAGGGATGGCGTCGCTTGCGCGGAAGAGGCGGTCGCAATCAGAAGGCCGGCAACAGCATTGCGAACAGAAATTAGACGACGAAACAATTCAGTACCGAAATTCTCGATAGACGCCGCCTCCCGCAAGCGGAAAAGCAGCATATGGCGAAGATCAAGCTCGCGCGGCGCACCAGAAATCCGATTACTATCCCTGCGGCAGGGCCGTAACCTTCAAACTGCTTGATCGATTGTGACACTGAACGCCGAATTGCGGCCGCTTGATGAAGCAGCTCTCGCCACACAGAGACCCCGCCACATCTGTTGCTTTCGCGCAACAGCACGCCTTGCCGAAGCGAGCGGATTCGCGACGCCCTGTCGTCAGACGTCAGCCTTGATGCCGGCGGGCCTTGTACAACTCACCACCGCCCGACCATGCCGGGCGCGCGGACGAAACGGGCAGCGGGACCTGGTGGGCATCCCCCGCATAACGGGGGATGCCGTTCGATCAGCAGACCTTCTAGCCCTGCGGTGCCCAGCCGGAGATCGCCTTGGGCTCAAGGAACTCCTCGATACCCCAGACGCCGCCCTCGCGGGCGCGGCCCGACGCCTTGACGCCGCCGAAAGGCGCGCCCGGCCCGCGCGAATTGCCGTTCATCTCGACCATGCCTGACTTCAGGCGCGAGGCGACGCGGTTGCGCTTCTCGCCATCCGCCGACTGGACATAATTCGTCAGGCCGTAGGGCGTGTCGTTCGCGATCGCGATCGCTTGCTCCTCGCTGTCGAAGGGAATGATCGACAGCACTGGGCCGAAGATTTCTTCGCGCGCGATGGTCATCTGGTTGTTCACGTCGGCGAAGACCGTCGGGCGAACGAAATAGCCCTGGTTCTGCCCGTTGGGCCGTCCGACGCCGCCGGTAACCAGCCGCGCCCCCTCGTCGATGCCCTTCTGGATCAGGTCCTGGACCTTGCGGAACTGCGCTTCCGAAGCGAGCGGGCCGATATGCTTGCCGGGCTTGTGCGCGGTGTCGACCACGACCTGCTCGGCGACCGCCTTGGCCTCCTCGACGGCGCGGTCATAAATCGAGCGCTCGACCAGCATGCGGGTCGGGGCATTGCAGCTCTGCCCGGTGTTGTTGAAGCAGTGCAGCACGCCACGCTTCACAGTGCCCGGCTCGGCATCGGCGAAGACGATGTTGGCGCCCTTGCCGCCGAGTTCGAGCACGACGCGTTTGAGGCTTTCGGCCGCGACCTTGGAGATCGCGACGCCGGCCCTGGTCGAGCCGGTGAAGCTGATCATCTCGATGTCCGGATGCGACGACAGATGCGTGCCGACGCCGGCGCCGTCGCCATTGACGAGATTGAACACGCCCTTCGGGAAGCCGGCCTCGTCGATGTATTCGGCGAACAGCATCGAGGAGAGCGGCGCGATCTCGGACGGCTTGAGGACCATGGTGCAGCCGGCGAGCAGGGCCGGAACCACCTTGAGCGTCACCTGGTTCATCGGCCAGTTCCACGGCGTAATCAGGCCGACGACGCCGATCGCATCCATCTGGATGCGGTCATTGGGGGCGTGCGGACCGAGCGGGCGCAGGAACTGGAAATCTTTGAAAGCGTTGATGAAGTTGGTGATGTGATAGGCGCCGGCGCCGACCTGGCTTGCGAGAGCCATGTCGATGGGCGCGCCCATCTCCTGGCTGATCGTCTGCGCCATCTCCGGCGCACGGCGCTTGTAGATCTCGAGCAGGCGCTCGACCAGCTTCAGGCGCTCGGACGGCTCGGTCCGCGACCAGCTCTCGAAGGCGCGCTTGGCGGCCGCGACCGCCCGGTCGGCGTCGCTCGCATCGCCGATCGCGATGGCGGCATAGGCCTGGCCGGTCGAGGGGTCGACCACCTCCAGCTCGCGCTGCGCCGCAGGCGCCACCCAGGCGCCGTCAATGTAGAACTGCTTCTTCTCGAGCATGCGTATCCTCCGGGATTTCGACCGTTCTCGAACCCCAGACTAGCAGCTCGATCAGGAAATGGGCTTGCAGCGTGCGGCCCTGCTGCATGAGCCCGGCGCATTGCCGGAGCCCGCTGCACCCCTCGAGAGCCCGCTCCGATCAGCTTGCTCTGCAAGCCGATCGGCAAAACGGTCCCTATCTCTCTCTCATGTCTGGAGCCGGACCTAGGCGGAGCGCTGAACCGGCTCGGCCGGATCGAACTGGCTGGGCACCGGGTCGAGGCCGAGACGGTCGCGCAAGGTGCCGTCGCGATACTCGCTGCGGAACAGCCCGCGCTTGCGCAGCAAGGGCACGACCTCACCGGCGAAGATATCGAACTGCTGCGGCAGGATCGGCGGCATCACGTTGAAGCCGTCGGACGCGCCCGAGGTGAACCAGTCGGCGATGATGTCGGCGATCTGCTCCGGCGTCCCGGTCGCGGTGAAGTGCCCGCGCGCGCCGGCGAGGCTATGCAGCAGGCCGCGCAGGGTCGGCCGGTCGCGCGCGACCAGCGCAGTGATCGACTGCGCCCGGCTGCGCGAGGCCTGGACCTGAGACGGGTCCGGAAAATCCTCGACCGAGAGCACCTGATCGAGCTTCAGATGCGAGAAATCGTGCCCGCCGAAGCGGTTGGACAGGCGCGCCAGTCCGACGCTGGGATGCGAGAGCTCGTTCAGCTCTTCCCAGACGCGCTTCGCCTCGGCTTCGGTCGAGCCAATCGCGGCGCTGATGCCGGGCAGGATGACGATCTGATCAGCGCGGCGCCCGAGCGCGCGCCCTTGCGTCTTGATGTCGTTGTAGAAGGTGGTCGCGCTCTCCTTGCTGAGATGGGCGGTGAAGATCGCCTCCGCATAGCGGGCGGCGAAGGCGCGCCCATCGGTGGAGGAGCCGGCCTGGACGAAGACCGGCCGACCCTGCGGCGAGCGCGGAATGTTGAGCGCACCGGCCACCTTGAAGAATGCGCCGCTGTGCGCTGCCGGCCTGATGCCCTGTGAGCGCGCATAGGAGCCGCTCGCCCGATCGTCGAGGATAGCGTCGCGGGCCCAGCTGTCCCAAAGCTTCGAGACGACCTCGACGAACTCGTTGGCGCGGGCATAGCGCTGGTCGATGCCGGCCTGCTGCTCAAGGCCGAAATTGGCGGCGGCGGATGGCGCCCAGGAGGTCACGATGTTCCAGCCGATCCGCCCGCCGCTGAGATGGTCGAGCGAAGCGAACTGCCGGGCGAGATTGTAGGGCTCGCTATAGGTTGTCGATGCCGTGGCGATCAGGCCGATGCGCTCGGTCAGCGCCGCGAGCGAACCGAGCAGCGTCAACGGCTCGAGCTCGCCGCGCGTCGCATGCTCGATATCCTCGCCGAGGGTCACATGGTCGGCGAAGAAGATCGAATCGAGCTTGGCCGCTTCGGCTGCGAGCGCAAGGTCGCGGTAATAGCTGACATCCGTCAGCGCCCGGTAGGTCGAGGCATCGTGCCGCCAGGCGGCTTCGTGATGGCCACGGCCGTTGATGAAGAGGTTCAGATGCAGTTCGCGCGTCATGGGCAAAATCTCCTGAGATGAGGATCAGACGGCGTCGACGACGCCGAGCGCGGCGAGAAGATCGGCACGCAACGCATCGACGCGGCCGTCCCTGGGGCGCGGATGCGGCAGTCCGACCTGCCGGTCGAGGACGATGCGGCCGTCCTCCATCACGAGCACCCGGTCGGCCAGCTTGATCGCCTCGTCGACGTCATGGGTGACGAGCAGGACCATGGGTCCGTGCTGGCCGATCAGCCGGAAGACCAGCTCGTGCATGCGGATGCGGGTCAGTGCATCGAGCGCGCCGAAGGGTTCGTCGGCGAGCAGCAGCCGGGGCTGCCTGACCAGCGAGCGCGCCAGGGCGACGCGCTGCTGCTCGCCGCCGGACAGCGCGTTCGGCCAGGCATCCTCGCGCCCCGAGAGGCCGACATCGGCGAGCGCGGCGCGCCCGCGCCGATCCGCATCCGGCAGCCGCAGGCCGAAGACCGCATTCTGCAGTACGGTCTTCCAGGGCAGCAGGCGGGAGTCCTGGAAGAGCACCGAGCGATCGGCCGGCACCTCGATCGTGCCTTCGCCTTCGACGCCGTCATCGAGGCCGGCGAGCGCCCGCAGCAGCGTGCTCTTGCCCGAGCCGCTCTTGCCGATCAGCGCGACGAACTCGCCGGGCGCAAAATCGAGCGACACCTCGCCCAGCACGGTGCGGCCGGAGAAGCGCCGCGAGACGCCGCGTAGCCTAACCGCTGCATCCGCACCCGTGCTTTGCCGGAAGGGGTGGATCGCCGCGGTCATGACGCCAGCGCCTTGCGATAGGACAGGGTGCGCCGCTCCCAGGACCGGACCGCGAAGTCGGAGGCGAGGCCGAGGATCGCGTAGATCGCCAGCCCGACGACGATGATGTCGGTCTGGCCATAGTCGCGGGCGCGGTTCATCAGATAGCCGATGCCCTCGCTGGTGTTGATCTGCTCGAGCACGACGAGCGCGGTCCAGCAGGTCGTCACCGCGAGGCGCAAACCGGTAAAGAAGCCCGGCAGCGCGCCGGGCAGCGCCACCTCGCGCAAGAAGTCGGCGCGGCTCAGGCCGACGCTGCGGGCGAGCTCGACATGGCGGATGTCGATGCCGCGCAGCGCGGCATGGGTGTTGATGTAGACCGGCACCAGCACGCTGGTCGCGATCAGCGCGATCTTCATGGCTTCGCCGATGCCGAGCCAGAGAATGGCGAGCGGGATCAGCGCCAGGGTCGGGATGGCGCGCTTGATCTGCACGAGGCCGTCGATCGAGGCCTCGCCGATGCGGGAGAGCCCAGCGGCGAGCGCCAAGGCGAGACCGAGCGCAACCCCGATGCCGAGCCCGAGATAGGCGCGGAACGCCGAGGCAAGGAAGTGATCGGCGAGCGTGCCGCCCACCAGCAGCTCGTAACCGGTGACGATGGCGGTCGAAGGGGCCGCGAGAAATCTCGGCGAAAGCCAGCCGACAGCTGACGCCAGCTCCCATATCGCGACCAGCGCGAGCGGGCCGAAGAGGATGGCGCCCGGCGGCAGTTTTCCCGGAGCGAGGCGCGGCGGCCGAGCGGCAGCCCTGGCAGGGGCTTCCCTTGCCCGGCTGCCGATCAGGGCCTGAGCATCGAGTGCATGGTCGAAGAGCGTCATGCGAAATCTCCCGAGCGCGCTCAGTTGGTCTTGCTGGCGATGACGTCGTCGAAGCGCAGATCGAATTCCTGGCGGGCATCGAGGCGCTTCGGCAGGTCGCCGGCCTCGTGGATCACGTCGATCAGCGATTGCTGCTTGGCGATCAGGCTGGCGAGGAGAGGAAACTCGAAGGCGCCCTCGGACTCGACGATCTTGCGGCCGTCGGCATGCTT
The DNA here is from genome assembly GCF_001509835.1 of Allobosea sp. WAO. Taxonomy (GTDB): domain Bacteria; phylum Pseudomonadota; class Alphaproteobacteria; order Rhizobiales; family Beijerinckiaceae; genus Allobosea. The sequence continues at coordinate 152,820 of NZ_JXTJ01000009.1, read as the reverse complement.
CAGGTTCTGGCGCTTGACGTAATAGGCATCGACCCAGGCATCGACATTGCGGTGCGACCAGCGGTTGGCGTCGATCCAGGCGGCGACGAATTCGCGGATCGCCCCGGCCTTCGCCGGGTCGTCCAACGCCTTCTTGCTGGCGTAGAGATAGGTCAGGCTCTTCGGCAGCCGGTCGTTCTGCTCCTTCGGGAGCGCGCTCGCGCCGCGATCGGCGAAGTCGGCGAGATAGCGGGAGAAATGCGGCTCGTTCAGCGCCGCGACGTCGACCTGGCCGGTCCGTACGGCGTCCGGAAAGTCGGCGGCCCTGAGCGGCACGAGCTTGACGTCCCTGCGGGTCAGCCCGGCGAGTTTCAGTGCGTTCAGCACGAAGGGCTGGCGCCCGGTGCCCTCGCCATAGGCGATGCTGCGGCCCTTCAGCTCCTCTAGGCTGCTCAGCTTGAGCCCCGGCCGCAAGGCGAGAAAGTAATCGGTCTCGGAAGAGACGCGCGCCGCGACGATCGGGATCTGCTCGCCAGCGGCATGCGCCTGGATCGGCGGCGTGTTGCCGACAGTGGCAAGATCGAGCGCGCCGGCGCGGAAGGCTTCCAGAATGGCCGGGCCGCCGAGGAAGTTGGCGTAGCTGACAGCGCTCGACAGTTTCGCCTGGGCACCGGATGCCTGCATCAGCGTCTGCAGCGCCTCGTTCTGGTCGGCGACGACGAGTTTCGTGCCCGTCGGCACCTGCGTCGGCAGAGTGCTTTGCGCGCGGACGAAACCGAAAGAAGAGACAAGCAGCGGCAGAACAAGAAGGACCTTCAACGATGCACGCCGGTCGGGTCTGAAGAAACTCGGGAAATCGCTCGTATGGGTCATCGCTCGCACCTTTCGCGAATTCTGGGCATTGGCCGTGGCAACGCGCCGATCTCGCTAAATTCTGGAAAAGGAACGTTCTTCAAGTCAAACGAATGTTCTTTTTAATTAACACAACAAGGCCGAAGAACGTTTTCGCCCACTCCGGGGAAGCGAGAAAAAAGGGCTCGTTTGCCGCATTCTGCCCAAAAAGCCGCTCGCCCGGTCGGCCTGGCGTCGCTCGCAGCAACCCATCCTGCGTGTTCGGCAGCGGCTCCCCGCCCATGCGAGCCGGCACCGCAAAGGCGCGACGGAATTCTGCCACCGGCACGGTGCTCAGGAGGCGTTTCTGCCTCCCAGGCGCCAAATCTTTGAAATCCTCTTTCATTGACCGGACGGCATTGGCCGGAAAGAATGACAGTATCGAGCGATAATCGTTTCGCTTGATCGCGGAATTTGCTGGAGCAGCTTGCACCGCGTCATCAACGCTAAAAGCACCACGAGAGAATCGTGGGCTCCGAATGACGGAGTCACGCTTATGATACGATCTCTTATTCTTATTGAAACGCCGCCAATCGGCGCAACCCGATGTCGCTGAGCACCGTCTCGCGCAACTGACGCATCGGATACTTCACGCCAATTTCAGAACTCTGCAACGCCGGCTTTCCGGCGAAGGAGGCAGCATGTCCCAGACTGTTCTCATCGAGGTTCGCGGTCGGGCCGCCGGACTCGTCGTCGGCTCCGGCTCCGATTTTCGCTTCTTCTCTTCGCGTCCGACTTTCGATGCCCTCGACGGGCGTCATTTCGGCTCGATCGCCGAGGCCTATCGCGCCGCCATCGGGCAGAGCGCCACGCGCCGCCGCCCCGCCGCCCGCCTTACCGCCTGATCCCACGAGGTTGTCGATGACGATCGTACCGCTTGTCACCAAGGCGTCCTCGGCCGAGCCGGCCCCGGCGCTGCGCAGCCGAGGCGGCGCCCGCGTCGCCAGGATCACGGCAGGACCGGCTGTGGCGCGCGAGGATATCGCGGCGTTTCGCGCGGCGCTGCGCCATCTCGCCGGGGGCGTCAGCGTCATCACCACGGGCCGCGGCGAGGACCGGACCGGCCTCACCGCGACCTCGGTATCCTCGCTCTCCGCCGAGCCGCCGACGCTGATGTTCGGCCTGAACCTGACCTCGTCGAGCTTCCCGGTGCTGGCGCGGCATCGCAGCTTCGCGGTCAACTTCCTCAACGCCGCGCAAAAGCAGATCGCCGACCGTTTCGCCGGTCGCGGCGGCGAGAAAGGCGCGGCGCGCTATGCCGGCGCGAGCTGGTCGACGGGACCAACCGGCGCTCCGCTGCTCGATGGCGCGCTCGCGGCGCTCGACTGCGAAGTCGAGGAGCTGATCGAGCGGCACTCACACGCCATCGTCATCGGCCGTGTCCGCGAGATCAGGCTCGGCGGCGAGGACGCCGCGCTCCTGTACTGGCGCGGCGACTATGAGCGCCTCGGCTGGATGGCCGAGGAGGCCAGCACGGCTCTCGGCCTGCGCAGCCTCTGAGGGGTTGGGACCATCATGAGCTATGCCCTCAGCCTGCTCGACAAGAGCCCGATCCTCGACGGCGAGACCGCCGGCGACGCCCTGCAGCGCACGATCGCGCTGGCGCAGGCCGCCGAACGCCTCGGCTATCGCCGCTTCTGGCTCGCCGAGCATCACGGCTTTCCCGGCCTCGCCAGTTCGGCGCCCGAAATCCTGGTCGCGCATCTGATCGCCCGCACCAGGCGCATCCGGGTCGGCTCCGGCGGCGTGCTGCTGCAGCATTACAGCCCCTACAAGGTCGCCGAGACCTTCAACCTGCTCGCCACGCTCGCACCGGGCCGCGTCGATCTCGGCATCGGCAAGGCTCCGGGCGGCCTGCCTCTCTCGACCAAGGCCTTGCGCGTCCAGCACGCCCCGGAGCACGCATACGCCTTCGAGGCGTTGCTGGCAGAGCTCGACAGCTTTCTCTCGGGCTCGCGTGACGCGGACGATCCGCTCGCCGGTGCGCAAGCGCTGCCGAAGCCGCCGGCGCCGGCCGAGCGCTTCCTGCTCGGCGCCAGCCCCGACAGTGCCAGGCTCGCCGTCGAGCGCGGCTGGAGCTTCGTCTTCGCCGGTCAGCTCAACGGCGATCCGAAGGCGATCGAGGCCAGCTTCGAGGCGCATGCGAAGGCCGGCGCCCAGGCGCCGCCGCTCCTGGCGCTCGCCGCGCTCGCCGCCGCCTCCGCCGAGGAGGCGCGGGCCCTGACCGAGCCGCTGCGCGTGATCAGGCTGACCTTGGACAATGGCCAGAGCGTCAACCTCGGCAGCGAGGAACAGGCCGTCGAATTCGCCCGGCAGGCGGGAGCGGCTTCCTACAGCACGGAAGTACGCCGCCCCAGCATCCTGGCGGGTAGCGCGGACGAGGTCCGCCGCGAGCTCGATGCGCTCTCCGCGCGCTTCGGCATCGCCGAATTCGTCATCGACACGCCCGCCGCCGCGACGGCCCAGCGCCTCGCCTCGATCACGCTGCTCGCAGGCGACGCGCCGGCGCTCGCCGCCTGAGCCGACAGGAGTTTCCCATGAGCAAGACCCGTCTCACCTTCGGCCTGATGCTGCAGGGCGCCGGCAGCCACATGAATGCCTGGCGCCATCCCAGCAACCCGGCCGATGCCAGCGTCAATCTCGACTTCTTCATCCGCAACGCGCGCAAGGCCGAGGAGAACGGAATCGCTTTCGCCTTCGTCGCCGACGGGCTCTACATCAACGAAAAGTCGATCCCGCATTTCCTCAACCGCTTCGAGCCGCTGACCATCCTCTCGGCACTGGCGACGGCGACCAGCAAGCTCGGCCTCGTCGGCACGGTCTCGACCTCCTATAGCGACCCGTTCACGATCGCCCGGCAATTCGCCTCGCTCGACCTGATCTCGGGCGGGCGTGCGGGCTGGAATGCCGTCACCTCGCCGCTGGAGGGCTCCGGACGCAATTACAGCCGCCCGCATCCCGAGCACTCGCTGCGCTACGAGATCGCACATGAGCATCTCGAAATCGCCAAGGGGCTCTGGGATTCCTGGGACGACGACGCCTTTCCGCGCGAGCGCGAGAGCGGCCGCTTCTTCGACCGGGAGAAGCTGCACACGCTCGGCCATAAGGGGCGTTTCTTCCAGGTCGAAGGCCCGCTCAACATCCAGCGCTCGCCGCAGGGCCAGCCGGTGATCTTCCAGGCGGGCGCCTCCGATGCCGGCATCGGCCTCGCCGGCCGCCACGCCGATGCGGTCTTCGCCAACCATGTCTCGCTGGAGGAAGGACAGGCCTTCTATCGCAGCATCAAGACCAGCGCGGTCGCACATGGCCGGCTGGCCGGCGATGTGAAGATCTTCCCGAGCGCCGGGCCGATCGTCGGCCGAACCCGGCAGGAAGCCGAGGACAAGTACCAGGCGATCCGCGACCTGATCTCGATCGAGGACGCCCTCGCCTATCTCGGGCGCTATTTCGACCATCATGATTTCAGCGCCTATCCGCTCGATGCGCCCTTCCCGGAGCTCGGCGAGATCGGCAAGAACAGCTTCCGCTCGACCACGGACCGGATCAAGCGCAATGCGGCGCTGAAGGGCCAGAGCCTGCGCGAGGCGGCCCTGGAAGCGGCGACGCCTCGTAGCGAGCTGATCGGCACGGCGCAAGAGGTCGCGGACACGCTGATCGAACGCGTCGAGAAGCAGGCGGCCGACGGTTTCATCCTCGGTTTCCCGGTACTCGGTCAGGGGCTCGACGACTTCGTCGATCTCGTCATCCCCGTGCTCGAAGCGCGCGGCGTCTACAGCCGCGACCTGTCGGGCCGGACGCTGCGCGACCATCTCGGCCTGCCGCGCCGGGAGAGCCGGCATGCCGCCCAGTCAGCGCTCCTGCCGCGCAAGGCCGGCTGAGCGCCGCCCGCAGATCGACCACAGATCCCCGATCCGAAAGGCCGTCCGATGGCAGACGCATTCTTCTACACCACCCCGCTGGATCCGCTCGCCCAGCCTCTGGTCGAGCAGCTGACCTGGGAGTACGCAACCCGCTACGGCAGCTATTTCGGCGAGCCGCCGGGCGCCGAGATGAGCCGTTATCCGGCCTCCCTGTTCGCGCCGCCGGAAGGTAATTTCGTCCTGGTGCTGCGCGAGGGCCGCGCCATCGCCGGCGGCGCCTTCAAGCGCTATGACGAGCAGACGGCCGAGCTGAAGCGGGTGTGGACCGACACCGCCTTCCGCCGCCAGGGGCTGGCCCGCCGCGTCGTCGAGGAATTGGAAGCGCAGGCCGTGCGGCAGGGCTATGGCAAGATCTTCCTGACCACCGGTTTCCGCCAGCCCGAGGCCAGGGACCTTTATCTCAACAGCGGTTACACGCCGCTCTTCGACCCCGCCGTCGATCCCGAGATCTACAAGAAGCTCGCCTTCGAGAAAGACCTCGCCGTCGCGAACCATCCGCCGCTGACACCAGCAGAGCAACTGCCGCTCAGCGCCGCCTGACCGCGCCGCGCCCCAAGCATTCAAGGAACGAGTTCCAGCCATGACTCTCGCCAGTGACCTGGCGGGCCTGCCGACGCACGCCCGCAGCACGCCGCCGACACGCGATTTCAGCCGCTTCCGGATCGTGCCGGCGCGCTATCCGGCGCGCACCATCGGCACCGCCTTCGCGGTCGTCGTGATCTTCGCGATCCTGAACTCGATCCTCTCCAATCCGCGCTGGGGCTGGGACGTCTTCGCCGAATGGTTCTTCTCCGAACCGGTGCTCGCGGGGTTGGGCCGGACCCTGCTGCTGACCCTGTTCGGCACGGTATTCGGCTTCCTGCTCGGCACCGGACTCGCCCTCGCCCGCGTCTCCGGCTCGCCGCTGCTGGCCTCGCTGTCCTGGGCCTATGTCTGGCTGTTCCGCTCGATCCCGCTGATCGTGCTGCTGCTGATCCTCAACAATCTCGGCTATCTCTATTCGACGATCTGGCTCGGCGTTCCCTTCACCGGGATCACCTTCGCCTCCTGGTCGACGACGCAGCTGATCACGCCCTTCTTCGCCGCGGTACTCGGCCTGACCTTGCATGCGGCGGCCTTCTCGTCGGAGATCGTTCGCGGCGGCATCCTCTCCGTCGACCAGGGCCAGCATGAAGCAGCCGCGGCGCTCGGCCTGCCGCGCAGCCGGCAGTTCACGCGGATCGTGCTGCCGCAGGCGATGCGGACGATCCTGCCCAACGGCTTCAACGAGATCATCCTGCTCGCGAAGGGCACCTCGCAGGTCTACATCCTCGCCCTGCCGGAGCTGTTCTATACGATCCAGATCATCTACCGGCGCAATCTCGAGGTGATCCCGCTGCTGATGGTGGCGACGGTCTGGTACCTCGTCATCCTCAGCGTGCTGTCCTTCGTCCAGCACCATATCGAGCGCTATTATGCGCGCGGCGCGCTGCGCAATGCGCCGCCCTCGCTGATCGCACAGGCGCTCGCCCGCCTCGGCCGCTCGCGCAATGCCGCCGCGATCCGCCACGCCGAGGCGCCGGCGCGGACGACTTCGGCCCCCGCTTCGCTGGCGAGCCTGTCGCCTCGTTCCGGCGGCGAGATCCGGATCAGCAACGTCTCGAAGAGCTTTGGCCCATTGAAAGTGCTCGACGATGTCAGCCTGGCGCTCCGCCCCGGCAGCGTCACCGCGATCATCGGCCAGTCCGGCTCCGGCAAGTCGACCCTGCTGCGCTCGATCAACCATCTCGAACGGGTCGATGCCGGCTTCATCGCCATCGACGGCGAGCTGATCGGCTACCGCCAGGACGGCGATACACTCTACGAGCTCAAGGAACGCGAGATCCTGAAGCGCCGCGTCGATGTCGGCATGGTGTTCCAGAGCTTCAACCTGTTCCCGCATCTGACCGCGATCGAGAACATCATCGAGGCGCCGCTTTCGGTGCGCGGTGTCAGCCGCGAGCAGGCCTTGGCCGAAGCCCGCGAACTGCTCGCCCGGGTCGGCCTCGCCGAAAAGGCCGACGCCTATCCGCGCCAGCTCTCCGGCGGCCAGCAGCAGCGCGTCGCCATAGCCCGAGCGCTCGCCCTTAAGCCCAAGGTCCTGCTCTTCGACGAGCCGACCTCGGCGCTCGATCCGGAGCTCGTCAACGAAGTGCTCGACGTCATCAAGGAGCTCGCCCGTTCCGGCACGACGCTGGTGATCGTCACCCACGAGATCGGCTTCGCCCGCGAGGTCGCCGACGAGGTGGTCTTCATGGAGGCCGGCCGCGTCCTCGAATTCGGTCCGCCCTCCCGCGTGCTCGGCGAGCCCGACCATCCCCGCACCCGCGAATTCCTCGCCAAAGTCCTCTGACCGACCATCCCAAAGGAGCCAGACCATGATCAACCGACGCAACACGCTAGCCCTGCTCGGCGCCGCCTCGGCGAGCGCGCTTCTCCCCTCGTTCGGCCTCGCCCAGCAGGCGATCGATCTTTCGCCCGAGCAGCCCGGCCGGCCGCGCGGAACGCGCGACGAGGAGGCGATCAAGCTGATCGACAAGAACGCCAAGTTCGTGAAGGACGGCGTGCTCACCGTCGCTAATGCCACCGGCCGCCTGCCTTTCGGCGGCTATGCCACCGACACCAGGACGGTGATCGGCTCCGAGCCCGACATCGCTCAGCTCGTCGCCGACGCGCTCGGCCGCAAGCTCGAGATCGTCTCGGTTTCCTGGGCCGACTGGCCGCTCGGCGTCGCCTCCGGCAAATACGATGCGGCGATCTCCAACATCACCGTCACCGAGCAGCGCAAGGAGAAGTTCGACTTCTCGACCTATCGCAAGGACCTGCTCGGCTTCTATGTGAAGAAGGACAACGAGATTCAGATCCGCGATCCCCGCGACATTGCGGGCCTCAAGGTGATCGTCGGTTCCGGCACCAATCAGGAGCAGATCCTGCTGCGCTGGAACGAGCAGAACGTGAAGGACGGGCTGAAGCCGGCCGAGATCCAGTATTATGACGACGATGTCGTGCTCTATCTCGCGCTGGAGACCGGGCGGGCCGACGCCTATCTCGGCCCGAACGCCCTTCTGAGCTTCAAGGCGGCTCAGGAAAACAAGACCCGCCTCGCCGGCAATTTCTCGGGCGGCTGGCCGGTGCTCGCCGAAATCGCGGTGACGACCAACAAGGGTGCAGGCCTCGCCGACGCGATCACCCACGCGCTCAACGGCCAGATCAGGAACGGCAACTACGCCAAGGCGCTGGCGCGCTGGAATCTCGCGGCCGAGGCGATCACGGAATCCCGCACCAACCCGCCCGGCCTGCCGAAGAAGTGATTGCAGACAGGGCGCCGCACCCGACGGGCTGCGCCCTGATCACCGACTTATGGAGATGAAGATGATCAGACGGTGCGACCTGCGGGCGCTCGCCTTTGGACTTGCAGCATTCGGCCTGCTCTCGGCCTCGGCGCTTGCCCAGGCACCTTTCGACCTCGGCCCGGAACAGCCCGGCCGCGTCCGGGCGGACAAGCAGCCGGACGCGATCGCCGCGATCCCGAAGGGCTTCAAGTTCGTCGAGCCAGGCGTGCTGACGGTCGCAGTCAGCCCGGGCGGGCCACCGCTCGCCACCTATGCTACGGACGCCAAGACCGTGGTCGGCGCCGATGCCGATTTCGCCCTGCTGATCGCCGACAGCCTTGGCCTCAAGCTCAACCTGCTGCCGATCGCCTGGGCCGACTGGCCGCTCGGCCTCGCCTCGGGAAAGTATGACGCGGTGATCTCCAATGTCGGCGTCACCGAGCAGCGCAAGGAGAAGTTCGACTTCTCGACCTATCGGCAGGGGCTGCACGGCTTCTTCGTCAGGGCGGACAGCAATGTCGCAGCCATCCGAGAACCGAAGGACGCGGCGGGCCTCAGCATCAGCGTCGGCGGCGGCACCAATCAGGAGCGCATCCTCGTCGAGTGGAGCAAGCAGAACGTCGCCGCGGGGCTGAAGCCGATCGAGTTGCAGCTCTTCGACGACGAGGCAGGGCGCCTCGTCGCCCTGCGCTCGGGGCGGGTCGACGCGATCGTCCAGCCGCATGCGCAACTCGTCTTCATCGCGGCGCGCGACAAGGATATCAAACGCATCGGCACGCTCAGCGCCGGCTGGCCGCTGAAGTCGGACGTCGCGATCACCACACGCAAGGGCAGCGGCCTCGTCGATGCGCTGACCATCGCGACCAACAACCTGATCGCCAACGGCAAGTTCCGCCAGTCGCTGGCGCGCTGGCAACTCGAGGAGGAGGCGCTCGACCGCTCCGAGACAAATCCGCCCGGCCTGCCGAAGTACTGAGCCATGACCAAACTAGCGATCCGCCGCCTCGCCTTTCTGACGCCGGGCAATTACGACGACGCCAATCCGCGCGCCGGCCTCGAACAGACGCTCGCCCTGTTCGAGCATGGCGAGGCACTCGGCTTCGACAGTGCCTGGGTGCGCCAGCGCCATCTCGAGCCCGGCGTCTCCTCCGCCGCGACCTTCCTTGCCGCCGCGACGCAGCGCACCAAAAGGATTGGGCTCGGCACCGCCGTGATCCAGATGGGCTACGAGAATCCGTTCCGACTGGCAGAAGACCTCTCGCTGGTCGACGTCCTCTCAGGTGGACGGCTCAATGTCGGGCTCAGCGCCGGCCCGCCGCCCTTCGGCAAGCTGCTCGGCGAACGCTTCTTCGACGGCGATTCCGCCGCTCTCGATTTCTCCCATGCGCGGGTCGCGCGGCTCGCCGCCAACATCGAAGGCGACTGGCTCGGCGAGCCCGAGACGCGGATCACTTCCGCCGCCGGCGAGCACCGGCCGCGGCTGAGGCCGCATGCACCGGGGCTGAGGCAGCGGCTCTGGTATGGCGCTGGTTCGCAGCGTTCGGTGCGCTGGGCCGCCGAGAACGGCTTCCACCTGCTCGTCGGCAATCTCAACACCGGCGAGGAGAGCGACGATTTCTTTGCCACGCAGAAGCGCCACATCGAGACATTCCGCACGAACTGGCGTGGCGAGAGCGAGCCGAACATCGCGGTCGGGCGGGTGATCGTACCGCTCGACGGGGCCGATCCCGTAATGCGCCGGCGCTATCGCGAATATGCTGCCGGCCGTCACCAGCGCACGCTGGCACCGCAGGGCGAGCGCCGTACGCTGTTCACGCCCGATCTCGTCGGTACGGCTGACGAGATCGCCGACCGCCTCGCTGCTGACCCGGTGCTGCCGCTGGTCGATACCTTGCGGCTCGAACTGCCCTACAACTTCGCGGCCGAGGACTATCGCCAGATTCTCGGCGACTTCGTCCGCCTGGTTGCACCCAGGCTCGGCTGGCAGCTCGGTGGAGATCCTGTACAACGCCCCGCTGTTGCCTGAAGGTTCCTCCGCCCTACTCGCACTCGCGATCGGCCTGTCCCGCGACCGCGGCAAGCGTGCGGCAGAGCCACGCGACCGAGGGGTGAGCTCCCATCCTCCGGTGCGAGAGCATCGCCATCCGCAACGGCGGGCTCTCATAGGGCAGCTCGCGGAAGACCAAGCCCTGATCGCGGAACTGCAAGACGAGCTGTCGCGGCACGAAGGCGATCAGGTCCGTGGTGGCGACGAGCAGCGGCACAGCCAGGATGTGCGAGACCGTGGCGCCAACCGTTCGCGTCAGCCCGCGCTCGCTCAGGCTGCAGCGACATTGAAGGCCTGAGGCCTGCGAGGCACTACCCACGCGCCGCGCTCAATCCGGCGCGCAGAAGGTCGTGGTGATCGGCAGGCTACGCTTCAGGGTCTTGGTCACCGGCGTCTTCTCCCAGACGGCCGCGAGCCGCTCCTGGGCGTCCGGGCCCTGCGGCAGACCGAAGAAGACCTCGCGCCGGATCTCCTCGTTGCCGTTGGCATCCCTAAGGAAGCGGGCCTCGACCTCGATCCGGCCGAGATCCCAGCCCTTGCGATCGGCATACATGCGCAATGTCAGCGAGGTGCAGGCCACCAGCGCCGAGAGCAGGATCTCGTAGGGCGCTGGCCCGGTATCGGTACCACCGGCACCGACCGGTTCGTCGGCTTTGAGGACGTGCCTGCGGGCACGGATCTCCTGGGCCAGGCCGCTTTGGCTAACGAGATGGACGGACGACATCTGAAGGCTCCTCGCGCCGGCGCGCCGGCTATTCCGGCAGGGGGATGAACTCGCTTTCGTCGGGCACCTGCCCGAAGCGGCCCTGCTTCCAGTCTTCCTTGGCCTGCTCGATCCGCTCCTTGCTGGAGGAGACGAAGTTCCACCAGATGTAGCGCGGACCCTCCAGCGCCGTACCGCCGAGGAACATCATCACGCTCGGCTGCGTCGCCCGCACGGTGATCCTGTCGCCCGGCTTGAAGATCAGCAGGCGTGGCCCCTCGAAGCGGTCGCCGGCGATCTCGACCTCGCCGCTCACCACATAGATAGCCCGCTCCTCATGGTCGGCATCGAGTGGCACGCTCATCCCGGTGCCGAGCACAACTTCGACATAGAACCAGTCGGAGACCATGGCGACGGGCGAGGCCCGGCCGAAGGCCGAGCCGGCGATCACCCGCGCCTTGACGCCATTGTCCTGGATGATCGGCATGTCCTCGGCGGCATAATGCTGGAAGGACGGCGCGATCTCCTCCTTGGCGGCCGGCAGCGCGATCCAGCTCTGCAAGCCGTACATCTGGTGCTTGCCGTCGCGGTCCGCCCCCGGCGTCCGCTCGGAATGCGAGATGCCCTTGCCCGCCGTCATCAGGTTCATGGCGCCCGGGCTGATCTCCTGGACATTGCCTTCGCTGTCGCGATGGGTGACGCGCCCGTCGAAGAGATAGGTCACGGTCGCCAGGCCGATATGCGGGTGCGGCCGGACATCCATGCCCTGCCCGGCGATGAACTGCACCGGCCCGAAATGGTCGAAAAAGATGAAGGGTCCGACCATCTGCCGCCGACCATGCGGCAGGGCCCGCCTGACATTGAAGCCGCCGAGATCGCGCACGCGCGGCACGATGACGAGCTCGAGCGCATCACAGGATTTCGGGTCACCGGTGATCGGATCGTCCGTCGGCATCCAGCCCATCGATCGTTCCTCGATTGCGCCCGCTACAGGAGGCATTTCGCGGCGATGCCGGTCCGCCTCCGCCCGAAACTATGCCCCGGAGAGGCCGGCAAGGCGAGCATTTGCGAGACGCCATTGTTCGCCTGGGCAGAACATCGCGTTCGTCAGCGCCCGGCTTTTGCGGCTTCGGGACGGTGCTAGGCTCCAGCAGCCTGATCGATGCGGAGCGCTCGATCGGTCTCTGGCGTAGTTGCCAGCGAGGCACCCGGTCAGCCTGCCGCCACAACCGCGAGGATGATGTCATGACCAGCGAAGCCATTCGCGATCCGCGCAAGGATCATCTTCTCACCCCGCAGAACTCGGCCTTCGTGATCATCGACTACCAGCCGGTCCAGGTGAACTCGATCGCCTCGATGGACCGCCAGCTGCTGATCAACAACATCGTCGGCTCGTCCAAGGCGGCTGTCGCCTACGGCCTGCCGATCATCCACTCGACGGTGAACGTGAAGACGGGGCTCAACAAGCCGCCGATCCCGCAAATCCAGAAGGCGCTGAAGGGCATTCCGACCATCGACCGCACGACGATCAACTCCTGGGAAGACGTCGAATTCCGCCAGGCCGTCGAGGCGGCCGGCCGCAAGAAGCTGATCATGACGGCGCTGTGGACCGAGGCCTGTCTGACCTTCCCGGCGCTCGATGCGCTCGCCGAAGGCTACGAAGTCTATGTCGTGGCCGACGCCGTCGGCGGCACCTCGGTCGCGGCGCATGAGGCCGGCCTGCGCCGCATCGAGCAGGCTGGCGGCAAGATGATCAGCGTGCCGCAGCTCTTCTGCGAATTGCAGCGCGACTGGGCGCGCAAGGAAACCGTCCCGGCCTTCATGAACCTGTTCATCGAGACCGGCGGCACGGCAGGCATCCAGTTCTCCTACGACCGCACCGAGTAGCCTGCCACGCCCCTGATCCCGGGATCGCCGCGACATCCGGATGGGCGCTTGCAGCCCATCCGGAACGCCGCCGCTCCCACCCACCGGGAGGAGCAGTCGAATGAGCGATATCCATGTCGTCGTCGCCCTCTATGCCAAGGCCGGCCGGGAAGACAGCCTGCGCCGGGACCTGATCCAGGTCGTCGAGCCATCCCGCCGCGAGGAAGGCAGTCTCAGCTACGATCTGTTCGTGGACATGAACGATCCGCGCCGCTTCGTCTTCGTCGAACGCTGGGCCAGCGCCGAAGCGCAGAACAAGCACCACAGCCAGAGCGAGCATATCCGCCACTTCCAGGAGAAAGGCGCCGCGAATGTCGAGAGCACCGAGATCGCCTGCTTCCTGACCCGTGTCATCTGACGCGTGTGCGCAGGGAAACCTCGCAGCCGGCGCCGCCGCGGCGCCGGCCCTCCCCTTTCTGAACCGGCTCTGCGACTGAAAGCGGTGCTCCGAAAGTCTCAGCCTGCTTCACCGCCAGCCAGCCCCCGCTCCCACGGCGCGCCGTTGGCGAGGCGCTGACCAAGATAGTCGACGAGCGCACGGACCCGCTGCGGCACATGTCGCGTCGGCGGGTAGACCGCATAGATCGTATCGGGCAGCGGACTTTCCTCCGGCAATACCTGGACGAGGCGCCCTGCCTTGATGGCATCCGCGGCGAGGAACAGCGGCAGAATCGCCAGCCCGAGCCCGGCGATCGCGAAATCCCGCATCACCTCGCCATTATTGGCGACGAGGCGGCTACGTGTCGCGACCGTCCGCGGCCGCATGTCGGGAGGGACCGGCAGGAACTGCCAGAGCTGGCTGGCATGTGCGTTCGCATAGTCGATGCAGTCATGCGCGGCGATCTCGGCGATCGACGCCGGCAAGGGTCTCCGGCGCGCATAGTCCGGGCTGCAGCAGACGACGCGGCGGCTCAGGCAGAGCTTGCGCGCGATCAGCGAGGAATCCGGCAGACGGCCGATCCGGATCGCGAGGTCGTGGCTGCCGCCGACCAGGTCGAGCATGCGATCATCGAGATCGACCGCGAACTGGAGGCCGGGATGCAGGGCAGCGAAATCGGCCAGCATCGGGCCAAGATGCAAGGTCGCGAAGCTCATTGGGGCGGTGATGTGCAGGCGTCCCTTCAAGCTGTCGGCGCGGTCCATCACGCCCTCGACGGCGCTCTCGATCGCCCGCAGCGCTTGCCGCATCTGCTCGTAGAACAGGAGCCCCTGCTCGGTCGGGCTGACGCTCCGTGTCGAGCGGCGCAGCAGGGCGACGCCGAGCGCGTCCTCGAGGTCGCTGACCCGCTTGCTCACCACCGATTTCGACAATTTGAGTTCGGCGGCGGCGGCTGTGACACCACCCGCCTCCACGACTTTCAGGAAGGTCTGCACATCGTCGAAGCGCCAGGTCATTGTTCGACCATAGCGAACGACCTCACCGCTGCGAAGGGGGCGGCGGCTCTCTCCTCACCCTCGCCCTTCCCGCGTTGCCCGCATCACCTCACCGGGCGGCGGTCGGTGTCCGGGGAGCCTGGCGCCGCCAGTTGCCAGCGCTCCCCTCGCGGATGCCGATCTGGAACAGCTCGCGCATATAGGGGCGGTCGAACTCGGATTTCGGCTTGCGCTCGAAACCGGCGGGGATGGCCGTGAACAGCACCTTGCCATTGGCGGCGCGCGCCTGCGTTTCCAGGCGAACGAGATCGGCCACGGCCTGATACTTCACCAGTGTTTCGATGGACCGGCGGGCGATGCCGATCGTCGTTTCCTGCGTAGCGGCGTATTCGGGATCGAGCCTGCCATTGCGGATGAGGTAGAGGGTGCGCTCACGGGGCAGGCCGAAGAAGCGCCGCTCATAGTCGACGAGCCGCAAGTTCGGCGGTGCGAAGAACACCTGCGAGACCGTAGCTCCGTCGACATGCAGCTCCTGATGCGGCTCCCCGGCCGCCAGCACATCGAGGCGGACGGGCGGAAAGATCGCCGGCAGCGCCGCCGAAGCGAGCAGGATATCGACCATGCGCTCGCGGCGATCCGGCCGGGCGCTCGCGGCGATCGCGGTCAGGTCCCAGATCACCGGGCGCTGGGCGTCGATATTGGTGGTCTGGATCAGAAGTCGGCGCCCCAGCCGATGTTCTGCTGCGATAGCCTCGACCATCGCGTCGGTCATATAACGCGCGATCAGGCTGCGCAGCGGCGCGTTGTCGTAAAGGCCGCTGCCGACCAGCCCGATCAGGCCCCGGTCGATATAGATGTCGCGGTCGCCATAGGCGGTGAAGACCTCCTCGAGTTGCCCGTCATAGGCCGAGCCCAGAAAGGCGAAGGGTGCCGCCAGCGCGCCGGTGCTGACGCCGGTGACCACTTCGAAAGCCGGCCGGTCTTCCCGGCTGCTCCAGCCTTTCAGAAAGCCCGCCGAAAACGCGCCATCGGCCCCGCCGCCGGAGATCGCCAGGAAATCGGCGCGGCGAAGCTCATCGGCCGCGCGCCTGCCGTCGCGCACGGCGCGGGCGGTCTGCTCATATTGCTGCGTGACGGCGGCGCGGATGTCCGGGCTGACCTCGTCGCCCCAGAAGCGCGCGAACGTCACGCCCTCGACAGCTGCAATTGGAGCAAGATTCACCGGAACGACGGAGCGCGGCGTGCCGCCGACGCATCCCGACGAGAGCGCCACGAGCATGATCATCAGGGGAGCAGCCGCACGCGACACGGTCGTCAAAGCCCACGCTGCCGGGAACCCGCAGACGGCTGAAACATAGGAGAAATCGACGTCCTTGCCACGCCCTCTTTTCAAGGCGCGTCGGCATCCAGATGGGCATGACCGCCCCATTCGGCCCATGTGGCAGCGCCCCCGTGATCACGCCCGCATCTTGCACAGCATCGCCATGGTCACGAGTGGGGCGGCACTACCGGTCCTTGCCGGGCGTTGCTCCATTTCAGAACAGCATGAGTAGCCGGCTAGATTTTCTACCGTCAGAAGGCCGCCATTGCCGATGTCCGGCCTCCTGCCGGTCGGAGTACCGCGTCAATATGGGGTTAATCCGTTTGCCAGAAGCGCCCTGCGAGGGCGGAACCGTATAATGGCTCCGACCCTCGGGGAGAGCGCTGGTGCAACAGGGCCCGGTCGATCTTGTGGACGAACCACGCCGCGACGCCACGCGCCTTGCGGTGGAAAGCCTCGGCGAGGCGGCCATGTCGGTCGAGGTCACGACGGCCGGTCGGCTCGCGACGCTCGAACGGGAATGGCGCGACCTCGCCGGCCGCGCCTTGGCCGACAACGCCTTTCTGGAGCCGGCGCTGATCGCCGCGGCCGCCGATGCCGGCGCCGCTGCGGTCGTGGTCCTGCTCGCATGGAGCGCTCCGCGCCCGGGCATGCCGAGTCGGCTCGTCGGCCTCTGGGCCCTGGCCCGCCAGCGTGCATTTCCCCTGTTGCCGATGCAGATGCTCAAGACGCCGGTCCTCGACCACGCCTTTCTCGGCACCCCAGTGCTCGATCGCGACGACGCGGCGGAGGCTCTTTCGGCCATGCTCGACGCGATCGCCGCGGAGCGTTCCCTGCCGAGCCTCCTGAGCATCGGAAGCCTCGATGCGAGCGGGCCCGTCGCTGCGGTCTTCGCGGAGGTCCTGGGGCGCCGCGGCTCGCCCTGCACACGGCTCGAAACCCGGCAGCGCCCGTCGCTGCTGAAATCGGTCGCAGGTAGCGGGGCCAGCCCGGTCGCGCCCAGCCGCGCCAAGGCGCTGCGGAAGAAACAGCAGCGGCTCGCACGACAAGGCACCGTCAGCTGCACGCGGCATGTCGGCGGCAGCGATGTCGGCCCCGCCATCGAGGAGTTCCTCACGCTCGAGGCTTCGGGCTGGAAGGGACGCAGGAGCAGCCGTGGCCGGGCGATACTGCGCACGCCGGTACTGACGAGCTTCTTCAGAAGGGCGATCGCCGCCTTGGCGAGCCGGCATCAGGCCCAGATCACCGCCTTGCGCCTCGACGGCCGGGCCATCGCCATGCAGGTCACCGTACAATCCGGCGAGACGGCCTTCACCTGGAAGTCGGCCTATGACGAGGCTCTTCGTGCCTGCGCGCCCGGCTTGTTGCTGCACCAGGAAGTGACCAGTCGCTTTCTCGCCGACCCCGCCCTGCGTGCGGTCGATTCCTGCAACCATCACGACACCGGCCATATGGCGGAGTTCTGGGCCGGCCGACGCGAGGTCTCGGATCTGATCGTCGACGCCCGGCCACGCCGGACGACGCTCTTCGGGCTGGTCAGCGCGGTCGAGCTCGGCCACCGACGCCTGCGCGAAGCGGCGCGCCGCGGACGCGCCCTGCTGCTGGCCGTGCAGCGCCGCGGCCCTCCTTCCGTCCCGGAAGCGGGCAAGCCCGGCGGAGGACAGCTGTGACCGACAGCGCAGCCCTGCCTCGGGTCAGCCTGCCCGACCCACCTGGACCGGCACGCGGATTTCTGGACAATCGGACCGCCAACCCACCGCTATTGGCGAGTTCCCTTCGCATCCAGCTGGCAAACGCGCGCGAGTTCGCAGCCCTGAGCAACGAATGGAGCGACCTCGCCGACAGGGCGGCGGTCCCGAACGTTTTCATGGCCCCCGCCGTGGCGCTGGCATACGAAGCCGCCTGGCCCGACAAGGTTCGCGTCCTGCTGGCCTGGGTCGACGATGTGGAGACGGACGCGCAATCGCGACTCGTCGGTGCTTGGCTCCTCATCGAGCGCAGGACCCGGCTCTGCTGGCCATGGAAGGCCCTGGTCAGCCCGCCGGGGCCGGTCTCCTATCTCGGCACGCCGGTGATCGACCGTACCCAGGTAGCACCGGTGCTGGCGGCGATGCTGGAAGCAATCCGAAAGACGCCGGAGCTGCCCAAGCTGATCCAGGCCGGCGACATGTCCAGCGGCTCGGCGTTCGCGGCGATGCTGGAGGCCGTGCTGGCCGGTGGCGGCGGGCGCTGGCGCCTGCTCGAAACACGTCACCGCGCGAAGCTGACATCATGTGACGACCCGAAGACCTTCTGGGCGAATTCGATGTCGCCGCGGCGGCTGCAAGGCTTCGCCCGCAAGCGGCGCCAGCTCGGCAAGGAAGGCGATCTGGCGGTCACGTTCGTCGACGAGCCGGCAGCGATCGCCGCCGCGACCGAGGAATTCCTCCGGCTCGAAGCCTCGGGCTGGAAGGCGGCGCGGCACAGCGCCTTGGCGAGCGATCCCGCAACGGAGCGGTTCACGCGCAAGATGGCATCCGAACTCGCGAAGCACCGGTCGATCGCGATCGAGACGCTGCGGCTGAACGGAGCTCCGATCGCGATGTGGGTCCTGCTGTTCTCGGGCAATGCCGCCTTCACCTGGCGCACGGCCTATGATGAAGCCTATGCCCGCTTCTCGCCCGGCGCCCTCCTCCTCGAGGACACGACCACGCGGCTCCTCGCCGATCCCGCCGTCGCCTTCACCGATTCCTGCAACCATCGCGATGTCGGTCACCAGGCCGAGCGCTGGCCAGAGCGGCACGAGGTTCGCGACCTGCTGATCGATGCCGGGCCGAACCGCCCCTTGCGTCTGATGCTGCTGTCGGGCCGAGAGAAGGCAATCCGCAGCTGCAGGGAAACAGCGCGGCAACTCTATCATCGTCTGCGCCCGGAACTCGACAAGATCCGGGCTCGCCTGCGCGGTGCGCACATCCTCAAAACGCGAGAGTAACCGCGATGGCACGATCGGCGGACATCGTCATCGTCGGCGGCGGCCTGGCCGGCGCCAGCGCCGCAGTGATGCTCGGCAGGACTGACCTCGATGTCATGCTGATCGACCCATACGACCCGCCGCGCCCGGATTTCCGCTGCGAGAAGCTCGACCCTTCGCAGGTCCGCCTGCTGCGCCGCATGGGCCTCGCCGGGCTGGTTCTGCCGGCTGCGACCCATAATCGCGAGCTCTGGGTCGCACGCCTCGGGCGCCTGGCCGACAAAATGGCCATCGACCAGTACGGTATTCTCTACCAGACCCTCGTATCTGCGGTCCGGCGGGGCATTCCGCCACAGGTGTGTCACCTGCGCGGCACAGTGGCCGCGATCAGCCTGAGCGACGACGAGCAGACCGTCTCTCTGGCCGATGGCGAGGTCGTCACGGCCCGCCTCGTCGTGCTCGCCAACGGCCTGAACCGAGCCTTGCGCGGCTCGTTGGGAATCGGCTGCGAGACGCTCAGCCAAAGCCATTCGATCACCGTCGGCTTCGATGTCGTGCCGACCGCTAGCGCGCACTTCCCTTTCGATTCCCTGACCTATTACGGCGAGCGCCCACAGGACCGCGTCGCCTATCTCACCCTTTTTCGCCTCGGCGCGGTGATGCGCGCCAATCTCATGATCTATCGCAATGTCGACGATGCCTGGCTCAAGGCGATCCGCGAGGAGCCGGAAGCGGCGCTGATGCGCTTGATGCCGCGCCTCGCCGCGCTGATCGGCCCCTTCGCAATCCAGGGCGCGGTGCGCGTCCGGCCAGCCGATCTCTATGTCTCGACCAATGTCGCGCAGCCAGGAATGGTGCTGGTCGGCGACGCTTTCGCCACGTCCTGCCCGGCAGCCGGAACTGGCACGAACAAGGTCCTGAGCGATGTCGAGCGACTCTGCTCGGTGCATGTGCCGCGCTGGCTTTCGACCCCCGGCATGAGCGCGGACAAGCTCGCCTCCTTCTATGCCGACCCGGAAAAGCGCGCGACGGATCTGTACTCGAGCCGCGAGGCCTACGCGCTGAAGGCGCGGTCTCTCGCGGACGGACCGCTCGGGCAGGCGAGCAGCTACACGCGCTATCTCGGCCGCCTGGCCAAGGGGTCGGCACGCCGCTGGTTCGAGCAGCTGCAGGCACTGTCGCGACGGGCAGGGCAGCTTTCGCGACGGCGTGGGCCGGCACAGGCTGAACGGTGAAGGCGTCTTTGCTCGGGGGAGGCAAAAGCATGAACGAGACGGCGCCTTCAATCCACTTCCTGTCCGGGGGCGACTGGCCAGACACCGCACTTCGCTGCGAGGAGGCGTGCTGGGACAAGGACCTGCTCGAGCCCTGGCGCGACCTCATGCGCCGAAGCTCCAACGCCACTTTCTTCCAGAGCCCGGAATGGTGCGAGGCCTGGGTGGTCGCCGCGCAAGCCGGCGGCACACCGGAAACGCCGCGTATCGCAACCATCTGGCGGGGCCGGACACTGATCTTGCTGTGGCCGCTCGCCGTCAGGCGACTCGCGGTCTTCCACATCCTTCACCATCTCGGCGAACCTGCGACACAGTACGGCGACGTACTGATCGACAAGCGCGAGGATGGCCGCGCCCTGCTCGACATGGCCTGGGAGATGGTCCTCTCATGGCACGAGATCGACGCGATCGAATTGCGTCGTGTTCGCCAAGACACGGTTCTCGCCGACCATCTCGCCAGGTACCGGGTGTCCGGCACGCAGGCGAGTGCGCCGATGCTCGATTTCCGCAACCTCGAAGCGAGCAGTGCCGACCGCCAGCGCACCAGCCGGACACGCCAGGCCCTGCGGCGACACCAGCGCCAGCTGGGCGAGCATGGGCAGGTGACGTTCGAACTGGTGCGGCGCCCCGAGGAGCAATGCCTGCTGCTCGACCACGCCTTCGCCCTGAAGCGCGTCTGGCAGCAGCAGAAGGGCGCCGTCAGCGCGGGCTACGCGCATGGGGCGAGCCATGCCTGCCTGCGGCAGCTCTCGATGCAGGGTTTTCTCCTCGTGGCCTATCTGCGCGCCGGCGACGAGATCGCGGCGGTCGAGATCGGGGCCCTGGACCAGCGGCGCTATTGGTCACTGGTCCAGAGCTACGATCTGCGCTTCGCGAAGCATGCGCCCGGCCGGCTGTTGTTCTGGTATCTGCTGGAACGCTGCCCCCAGCTTTCGATCGAGGTCTTCGACTTTCTGGCGCCGGCCCATCGGCACAAGCTGGAATGGGCGAACACGGAGGTCGCCATCGACGACTACCTGATCCCGGTGTCGAGCCGCGGCCGTCTCGCCGCCACCTATCTCGCCCGGGTCAAGCCGGTGCTGCGCGAATGCTATCGCCGGCTGCCCGCGGGGCTGCGCCAGCGGGCCAGCAGCCTGCTGCGCAAGCTGAACTGAGCATACCGACGGGCGGCCAAGCGAGGTACCTCCGCCGCCCGCTCGACGAGGACGCAAGCCATGTCTTCTATGAGCGACATGGCTTTTTCGCCGCACAAGGCGGGCGCCCATGACCTTACGATGACCATGAGAGGCACAGGGAATGCCGCTACACCTCTCGGTCGAGACGCCGGCGAGCTTCGCAACCGTGCCACAGGCGCGTGCGGATTGGGGCGACCGCTATCTCGGGCTGCTCTGTTTCGTGCTCGCCGGATACGCAATCTTCGGCAAGGGCTTCGCTTATGTCGGCGTGCCGCCGCTGTTCATCGGCGAGATCACGCTCGTGCTGGGTATTATCGCCCTGATGGCGTCGCGCAGCTGGATCGCCATGCTGATGACAGTGCCGAGCTTCGCACTGCTCGCCTTCATGGGCTGGATCCTAGTGCGAACCGTACCGGGGATTCCGGTCTATGGCTTCGATGCGCTCCGCGACAGCGTCATCGCACTCTATGGCGCCTTCGCCTTCATCATCATCGCCCTGTTGCTGCAGAAGCCGGCGCGCCTCGGCCGGCTGCTCGGCAACTATAGCCGCTTCGCCTTGTTCTACGGGCTTGCCGGCGCGGCTCTGGCCTACACTACCAGCTCGCTCTCGCACCTCCTGGCCTGGCCATTCTCGGGGCTCCCGGTGGTCTATGTGCGAATGGGCGAAGCCGCGGTGCATCTTTGCGGCGCGACCGTCTTCGTGCTGCTCGGGCTGCGGCGCGTACCCTGGCCCTGGCTCGTCGCGGTCCTCGTCGGCTTCCTGATGATCGCGGTCAGCCGCGGGGCGATGCTGGCCTTCGTGCTCCCGGTGCTGCTCGCCGCCGTCATTGGCGGGCAAGTCCGGCGGCTGATGCCGATCGCCGCCGGAGGCGCGGCGGTGCTGGCCATCGTGCTCGTCTTCGACCTGCAGGTGGAGATCGAGGGCGGACGCGTGATCGGGCCGGCCCAGTTGATCAACAATGTCGAAAGTATAGTCGGGCGCAGCGAGGCGTCCAATCTCGACGGCACCAAGACCTGGCGCCTGCGCTGGTGGCAGGCGATCCAGGATTATACGCTGCGCGGCCCCTATTTCTGGACCGGCAAGGGCTTCGGCGTGAATCTCGCCGAGGATGACGGCTATGTCGTCGGCGCGGAAGGCGGTGGGGCGCCCGTGCGAGCGCCACACAACGCCCATCTCGGCATCCTAGCCCGCGCCGGGGTGCCGGGGCTGGCACTCTGGTTCCTCGTGCTGCTGAGCTGGTTCGCCATGCTGGCCCGCAGCCGGATCAATGCCCTGCGCAATCACGACATCAAGGCCGCCAACCTGTTCCTGTGGATCGGCTGCTACGGGCTCTCGATGATCATCAACGCCTCCTTCGACGTCGCGCTCGAAGGGCCGATGCTCGGGATCTGGTTCTGGTGCATCATCGGCCTCGGGATCGGCGCCTCGATGCTGCAGGATTTCACCCTTCAGAGGAGCCCGGCATGGCGACCGTCCTGAAGGCGGCGACCGCGGGCACGCTCCTGCTCACCGCTGCGGCGGCGATGGCTGCGGCTCCGGCGGCGCTCGAACCGCAACCCGCTTCAGCCTGCCCCGCCCAGGCGGTCCGCATCGCGCGGGACAGCTCGCTCTCGCGTGCCGTCGAGAACTCGCCGGCCGGCACCGTCTTCTGCATCGAGGCCGGGCTGCACCGGATGCAGTCGGCACAGCCCAAGCCGGGGCAGCAATTCTTCGGCGAGCCCGGAGCCATCCTGAGCGGCGCCGCGATCCTGAGCCGCTTCACCTTCGCAGCCGGCGTCTGGACGGCCGCCGGGCCCGGCATACCCGGCCAGGCGCGCGGCGTCTGCAAACCGGGTCGGGAAGCCTGCCAATGGCCCGAGATCGTCTTCCTCGACGGAGAGCCACTGGAGCAGGTCGCCGAGCGCCAGCAATTGCGGCCGGGCAGCTTCTTTCATGACCGGCTGCGGAACTTGTTCCTGCTTGCCGATGCCCCGGATGGACGCCTCGTCGAGGTGTCGAGCGCCCGCTACGCCCTGTTCGGGGCCGCTCCCGATGTCGCGATACGCGGCCTGATCGTCGAGAAGTACGCCAATCCGCCCCAGGAGGGCGCGATACGCGGCGACGGGCCGGGCTGGCGGATCGAGGATTGCGAGTTCAGGCTGAACAGCGGCGCCGGCGTCTCCGTCGGGCCGAGCGGCCAGGTCCTGCGCAGCAACATCCATGACAACGGCCAGATCGGCGCCACCGCCGACGGCTTCGACATCCTGTTCGAAGGCAACACGATCTCGCGCAACAACCGTCACGGCTTCGATCCGAGCTGGGATGCCGGCGGCATCAAAGTCACCGTCAGCCAGAACGTCACCTTCCGCAACAACGACGTCCACGAGAATGACGGGCCGGGGCTTTGGTGCGACGAGCGCTGCGTGAACGTGACCTTCGAAGGCAATCGCGTCACCAGGAACAGCTCGGCCGGGATCTTCTTCGAACTGTCTTCGAAAGCCGTCATTCGGAACAATGTCTTGTCGCAGAACAATCAGGCGGGTGCTCCCTGGTATTGGGGCGCGGAGATTCAGATCGCAGCGTCGGAAGAGGCTGCGGTGCACGACAACGTCCTGGAGGTGCGCGATTCCGGGCGCGCTATCATGCTGATCGACCAGAACCGCTGGAAAGTCGGCGGCGGCTTCTACAAGACGCGCGACAACCGGGTCACCGACAACAACATCACCTTCCTGGGCCAGGGATCGACCGGGGGCGTCTCGGTGTCCGACCCGAGCGCGGCGAACTTCGCGATCATCGAACGGGGCGGGAACCTGTTCGACCGGAACGTCTACCGGGTCGCTCCCGGCGCGCCGGCACCGCGTTTCGCCTGGGGCACGCTGGAAACGGATTTCGCCGGCTTTCGTACACGCGGCCAGGAGCGTCAGGGTAGCCTGACGGAGATCACCAAATCATCGCGCTGAGGCTTCGCCTCTGCCCGGCTTCTTGGGGATGGGAGCAGGCGCAGGCGCCGTCCCCGGCGGCAGGAGGCGAAAACTGCGCAGCCGCCCGCCTGGCCGCAGCCAGCGATCGACCGGCTTTTCCAGGGCGAGATAGAACGCCACGCCGATGGCGAGCGCCAGCGCCACCCCGAACAGGCGCACCGGCAGATCATAACTCGCAGGCATGCCGAACTGGCCAAGCAGCTTGCCGCCGGCCGAGAGCACGAACCAATGCGAGAGATAGATGCTGAAGGAGGCCTCCCCCAGCAGCACCATGGCGCGCCCGAGTCGGTTGTCCTTCTGCAGCGCCTGCCGGCACAGGATGAAGCCGGCGAAGACGAGGCCCGCGGCAGCGATGCGCCAGAGCGGCATCAGCTTGCCGGCCGGCGCCTGCCATACGGCCCAGAGCATGAGCAGGGCCAGCGGCAGCACTTGCAAGACGAGTTCGGCAGGCCTTCGACCTTCGAGTTCGCGCACCAACCAACCCAGGGCGAAGGCCAGCATGAAGGGGTTGAAGACATGCGTCAGGAAGGCCGAGCCGAGCGTGCCTCCACCGGTAATCGGCCCCGCCGGCACGCCAAGTGCCAAGCCGATGGCGCCGAGCGCCGTCAGCAGCCAGGCGAGGCCGAGCCGGGCGCCGCGCCCCGAGCCGACGGTCGCCAGCATCAGCGCTACGCCGAGATAGAACAGGACCTCGTGCTCGAGCGTCCAACCGACGCCTAGGATGGGGAACCCCTGCTGTGGCAGGATTAGATAGCTCTTCGCCATGCTGATGGGGTCGGGGCTGAAGCCCATCAGGTGCCAGGCCGGTTTCACGAGGTAGACGGCGACCACGATGCTGGTGAAGAACCAGTACATCGGCATCAACCGCAGGACACGCGCCGCGAAGAAGGCGCCACCGGTGTCCTTGGCGCCCACCCGCATGGCGATGACATAGCCGGAGACGATGAAGAAGAGCTCGACGCCCAGGGCCGAAAAGGGCTGATACCAGGAGCGGGCGATCGAGAAGCCAGAGAAGTGCTTGGTCAGCAGATCGGAATGGCAGAGCACGACCTCGCTCGCCGCGAAAGCCCTCAGCCATTGAAGTTCGAGACGCTTCGAGGCTTGCACCAGTCGTTTCCTTGCCGATCAGCCTGGCCGAGGCCGGGCGTCCTGGCTTCCATCGCCGCCTGCCGCAATGCCACGCCTCGCGTTGCGAGCGCCGGCGCCACAGTCCGTGCGGCGATGTCGGCCGGTTCTCCGCATCATGTTTCGCTCACTCGTCCCGACGATCCGTCCGGGGGCCACTCCCCGCGAAGGACCGCCGCCAGTCACCTCGCGCCCCGCGAGGTCAACACAGCCGGGAAGGTCTCGAGCAGGATGTAGATGTCGAGCCAGAGCGACCAGTTCCGGATATAGAAGAGGTCTTCCTCCTGCTGCACTTCGAGATCGCCGCCGCTGCGCGAGCTGACCTGCCACAGGCCGGTCAGGCCGGGCGGCACGCTGACGCGCACCGATTGGAATCCCGGATCGAAGCTCGCCATGTGATACTCCGGGAATGGACGAGGCCCGACGAGGCTCATTCCGCCGCAGACGATGTTCCAGAGCTGCGGCAGTTCATCGAGGCTGGAGCGGCGCAGGAAATGCCCGATCACCGGCAGGATCCGCGGATCGTCCTTGAGCTTGAAGAAGCGCTCCCATTCGGCCTGCGCCGCCGGATCTCTGGCCAGATGCTCCTGAAGCCGGGTGTCGGCATCGGCATACATGGTGCGCAGCTTCAGGACCTTCAGCTCGCGGCCGTCGCGGCCGACGCGGCGCTGCCGATAGAAGGCATGGCCGGGATCAGCGATCTTCACGGCGAAGGCTAGAACCAGGATCAGCGGCGTGGCCAGTACCAGCAGCGGGACGGTGACCGCTAGGTCGATCCAGCGCTTGATCGCGAGATGACCCGGCCTGAACAGGTCGAAGCGTACTTCGAGACCAAGCGCTCCGCCGAGATTGCGCGTGTGCAGACCGATATTGGGCAGCCCCCCGACATTCTCGGAGACGACGACATGCGGCGCACGCACATCGGACAGGGAAATCGCGGCCCTGCCATCGACCGGCGCGAGATCGGCCACCGCCACGATGACGACTTCAGCGAGACCCGATAGCCGGGCGAGGTCGGCGAGGCCGCCCAGTATCGGAACCGGGGCGTTCTCGGCGCCATCCCCATCGGGCCGGCTGCTGATCAGGCCGATCGGCCGCAGCCCCAACTTCGGGTCGCGCAGCAGGCGCTTCGCCATCGTGCCGCAGATTTCGGGCGAACCGACCAGAAGCGTCGGCGCGCCCCAGAGGCCCGCTCGCACCAGCAGGAGGCGGACCAGGCCCTCCATGTAATAGCCGATGACGAACAGCGCTCCGCCGAGCAGCGCGGGAACCAGCAGCTTGTCGGGCGCCTGCCAGACGGCGAGCGCCAGAGCCGTCATGACCGCGAGCATGAGCGCCGCCTGTGCCCGCAGGCGCAAGCGATCGATCGGACATGGCCCCCAACAGCCGTAGAGGCCGAACAGGGCATGCAGCGGAACCACGCATGCGAGCGCCGCCCAGCCGGCGTCACCGGCATCCCAACTCATCGCCGGCGTTAGCTGGGCTGTCAGCCCGAGGGCGAGGCCGGCGGCCAGCAGGTCGCCGGTCACCAGCGAGGCGATCACGGCGACGCGACGGCGCGACCACGCGACCACGCGCCGGGCCGTGCGCGGTACCGGCGGCAGGCGTGTGGCGCTCAGCTCCGGTGAGGCGACCGGTGACACGGCCAGAGGCATGACGCACGCCCTCCCGCTTTCCTGGAACCCATCCGGCCCATCGCAACGCTATTCGGCCGCCTGCACATGCGGAGCGTCGGTCTTCTGCGCCAACATCTCGGCGATCCAGCGATAGGTCGGCTGCAGCCCGTCCTTCAGCATGATGCTGGGTTCCCAGCCGAGCACTTCGCGTAGCCGTGAGTTGTCGCTGTTGCGTCCGCGGACACCCTGCGGGCGCGAGCGGTCATGGCGCTTGACGAGCCGCTTGCCGGCGATCTCGGAGACCATGTCGACGAGCTGGTCGACAGAGACGAGCTCGTCGGTGCCGAGGTTCAGCGGCCGGTCGTAATCGGACCGCATGATGCGGAAGATGCCCTCGACGCAGTCGTCGACATGCATGAAGGAGCGCGTCTGCTGGCCGTCGCCCCAGATCTCGATCGAGGAGCCGTCGGCCGCCAGGGCAACCTTCCGGCAGATCGCCGCCGGCGCCTTCTCGCGGCCGCCATCATAGGTACCGAGCGGTCCGTAGACATTGTGGAAGCGCACGGTGCGGGTCGGAAAGCCCCAGTCCTCCGAAAAGTACTGACACATCTTCTCCATGTAGAGCTTCTCGAGCCCGTAGCCCTCCTCCGGATCGGCCGGAAAGGCATCGTCCTCGCGCAGCGGCGTCACATCGGGCTTGTGCTGCAGATACTGCGGATAGATGCAGGCCGAGGAGGAGAACAGGAAGCGCTTCACGCCGGCCTCCCGCGCCGACTTGATCATGTTCACGTTGATCAGCGTGTTGTGGAGAGTGATCGCCGCATGGGACGATGTGATGTAGCCGATCCCGCCCATATCGGCGGCGAGATGATAGACCTCGTCGACGCCGGCGACCGCCTTCTCGCAATTGCCGGGTACGCGCAGATCGAGCAGCTCGAATTCATGCGCCCTACTCGCCGCGTACTCCGGCGCCTTGATATCGACGCCGCGAACCTTGTGGCCGTGAGCGACAAGGTACGAGACGAGATGATGGCCGATGAAGCCGCCGGCGCCGGTGACCAGTACGATCTTGTCAGGCATGTCGATCTCCAGGTCTGGATGAGTGGATGGATTGCGAGGTTCAGCCGGTCATGAGGCGGCGCAGGCGGCGCCTCGTGCCCAGCCAGAAGCTGGTCGCCGAGCGCCTGGCGAGATCGCCGGCGACGGCCGTCAGGAAGCCCGGCACGATCCGCAGGTAGCGGCTGCCGAGACGGCGTGGCTCCTGGCAGAGCCGGAACAGCCATTCCAGGCCGTTGCGCTGCATCCAGAGCGGGGCCTGGGCCTTGCGGCCGGCGAGAAAATCGAAGGCCGCGCCGACGCCGATCAGAACCGGCGCGTCGAGGCGCGCGCCATGGCTCGCCATCCAGTATTCCTGCTTCGGCGTGCTGAGCCCGACCCAGACGATATCCGGCTTGGCTGCATTGATCTGGGCGACGACATCGTCATCCTCTTCGCTGGTCAGCGGGCGGAAGGGCGGGCACAGGGTCCCGGCCACCACCAGGCCGGGGCAGTCCCGTTTCAGGGCCGCCGCCAGTTGGTCGGCGACGCCCTTGTCGCCGCCATAGTAGAACTGCCGGTAGCCGCGCTTCGCCGAAAGAGCACTGAGCGCTCGCATCAGATCGGGCCCATAGACCCGCTTGGTGCCGGCGTGGCCGAGAAGGCGCGAGACCCAGACCAGCGGCATGCCGTCCGGCGTCGCCATGCCGGCCTGGTTATGGATCGCCCGCAGGACAGGGTCGCGCCGGCTTTCCATGACGCCGTGGGCGCCGGTGATGCAGACATAGTGATGCTTGCCCGCGGCGATCCAGGTCTCGATGGCGTCGAGCGCCTTGGGCAGATCGATGGCTGCGACGCGGACGCCGAGGATATCGACGCGGGGGAGCGCGGGGCGGGATATCGGCGCGTTCATGCCACCACCTTCAGCTCCAGCGATTGCGGGGGAGCCGGGGCCTGGGCCAGAAGCTCGTCGAAATAGGCGATCGTGCGCGACAAGCCCTCCCGCAGCTCGACCCGAGGTTTCCAGTGCAGGAGTTCGGCGGCACGGCCGATGTCGGGGCAGCGCTGCCTTGGATCGTCGGCGGGAAGCGGGCGGAAATCGAGCACCGAGCGCGAGCCGGTCAGCTCGACGATGGTCTCGGCGAGCTCGCGCACGCTGATTTCGTGCGGGTTGCCGAGATTGACCGGCCCGATCACGTCGCCGTCGACGTTCATCAACCTGACCAGTCCTTCGACGAGATCGTCGACATAGCAGAAGGAGCGTGTCTGGCTGCCATCGCCATAGAGCGTGATCGGTTCGTTGCGCAGCGCCTGGATAATGAAGTTGGAGACCACCCGGCCGTCCTGCGGGTGCATGCGCGGGCCGTAGGTGTTGAAGATCCGGGCGACCCTGATGCCGATGCCGTGCTGGCGCTGGTAATCGTAGAACAGGGTCTCGGCGCAGCGCTTGCCTTCGTCGTAGCAGGCCCGCGGCCCATTGATGTTCACCAGCCCGCGATAGTCTTCGCGCTGCGGATGAACCTCCGGATCGCCATAGACTTCGCTCGTCGAAGCTTGAAGGATGCGGCTGCGCAGACGCTTGGCGAGGCCGAGCATGTTGATCGCGCCCATGACGCTCGTCTTGGTCGTCTGGACCGGATCGTGCTGATAGTGGATCGGCGAGGCCGGGCAGGCGAGATTATAGATCTCATCGACTTCGACATAGAGCGGGAAAGTTACGTCATGCCGAAGAACGTCGAAGTTCTTGTCTTCAAGCAACTCGGATATGTTCGCACGCGTTCCAGTGAAATAATTGTCTACGCATACGACCTCATTCCCCTGGGCCAGCAATTTCCTGCAAAGATGAGATCCGAGAAAGCCGGCACCGCCGGAAACCATAACCCGTTTCATTCTACTCTCCGGATTGCATACGCTGGTTAGATCAGCCGCATTTAAGAGAACAGTCATTCCTGATCTTGTATTTTCATTTCGCAGGAACGATTTCTTTTAGCCCCGCACCGATTTTGAATTTTTACTTATATTATCAGATTGCTAAGTATTTATAATTGCGCCCCGCCACAATTGCTATTTTGGAGCATCCTCGACAGGTCACTCTCATCTTGGGAGGTACCTCATCGCACCGCTTGAAAAGTGGCAGCCCATTGGGGGGAGGCATGGCGATTAATCGCCGTCGAAATCCTCGCCGAAGACAGCTGCCCCCGCCGGCGGCAAGGCATGTTTTCGCCGAGAAACTTCAAGTTTTATCAAACAAATTCAATGCGTTAAACATTGACAGCCACGGGGTAGCCCTTTCGCGCCCTCGCCTTCGCCCGAATGCGCCCGCTGGAAAGCGGCGGGGTGCTCTAGCCTGTCTGCCATGCCCGCTGTTTCCGGCCCGGGACAATACCCGCGCCCGCCGGTCTCAAAGGCATCCAGGAAGAGGCCGAGCAGGAAGGTTGGAGCGATGTCCGTTTGCCAGCAGATCGCACCGCCAGTCGTGCCGGGAGCGCCCGGACGCGATCCTCGGACCCATCGCGGGATGGGGCAGCGCACCTGGCTGGCGGCGTTCTGCGTGATCGCACTCCAGGCCTCCCCCCTCAAAGCGGCAGAGCCCACTGCCTATCGCGTGGCGCCGGGAGACAGGATCGGCATCACCGTCTTCGGCCAGGCCGACATGTCCGGCGAGACGATGATCGACGCCAGCTACAGCATCGCGGTGCCCCTGCTCGGCGCGGTTTCGGTCCGCGGCCTCACCCTCAAGGAGATCGAGCAGCGACTCACCAAGAACCTCGCCGACGGCTACCTGCAAAAGCCTGTCGTCTCGGTCCGGCTGACCGAGCCGCGCCCGATCTACATCGTCGGCGATGTCCGCACCGCCGGCGTCTATCCCTATCGCTACGGGGTTTCGGTGCTCGGCGCCGTGGCCCTGGCCGGGGGGTTCGCCGTGCCCGAAGAGCAGGCCCGAGCCGCCTTGCGGACCGATTTCGTCCAGGCGGACGAGCGCGTGAAAAGCCTCGAGGCCACGCGGCTGACCCTGGCGGCGCGGCGCATTCGCCTCGAGGCCCAGCGCGACGGGCGCAACCCTGACTTCGACAGCCTGGAAAGCGGCCGCGGCTCGGATGAATTCGTCGCGCAACTGAAGGCCGGCGAGGCGCAGCTGCACGCCTTCCAGACCTCGGCCCTGCAACAGCAGGTCGAGATGCTGCAGCAGCAGGAGCCGAGGCTTCTCGAAAACAAGCGCTTCGTGCAGGAGCAGCTCAACGCGGAGAAGCGTCAACTCGAGCTGATCCAGCAACATCTCGTCGACTACAACGCCTTGCTCAGCTCGGGATTGGCGCGGCGCTATACCGGCATCGAGCTGCAGCGCGAGGAAGCGCGCAATCGCGGCAACATCGCGCGTTTCAACGCCGAGATGTCGAACATCGCGCTGGCGCAGGGCGAGCTTAGCCTGCGTGTCCGCGAAGCGCGCGAAGCCTTCCAGCGCCGCGTCTGGACCGAGATGCAGGACGCCGTGCAGCGCCTCGCCGAGCTGGATGCGGCGCTGCCGGCGGCGCGCCTCACCCGCGAGCTCAGGCTGCGCCAGGTCGGCTTCGCCGAAGGAACCAGCGGGCCCCCGCGGCGCTCGCTGTTCGTGACGCGCCAGACCGAGCAGGGCAGCGAGACCTCCCCGATCGCCGAGGGCGCCCTGCTCGAGCCCGGCGACATATTGCGGGTCGAGAGGCAGCGCGAGGCCGAATCCGGCCAGCCGCCGACGGCCGCCGCGATGCGCTGACGAACCCTTTCCGCCGCCACCGAACCTGGAGCAAAACATGAGCTGTCCAATCCGGCCCTTGATCCTGTGTGGCGGCGCGGGGACGCGCCTCTGGCCGATGTCGCGCGAATCCTATCCCAAGCAGTTTGCCCTGCGGGTCGGCGGCTACTCCATCTTCCAGCAGACACTGCTTCGAGTCGCCGGACCGGAATTCGGCAGGCCGATCATCATCACCAACCAGGCCTATCGCTTCATCGCCGAACAGCAGCTCGCCGAGATCGACGTCCTGGCCGACTTCATCCTCGAGCCGTCACGGCGCGACACGGCGCCAGCGATCGTCGCTGCCGCGACCGTGGCCGGAAGGCTCGACCCCGACGTGCCCCTGTTGATCCTGGCGTCGGACCACCAGATCCGCGACAACGAGGCGTTCCGCGCCGCCGTACTGTCCGGACTACCCGCCGTGTCGGGCGGATGGCTGGTGACCTTCGGCATCAGACCGACCGACCCGGCGACGGGCTATGGCTATATCGAGGCGGGCGAAGTGCTGGCGAACGGCGCGCGCGCCGTCCGGCGCTTCGTCGAAAAGCCCGATGCCGAGCGAGCGCGGAACTATGTGATGGACGGGTTGCTGTGGAACTCCGGCAACTTCATGGCCAGCGCCCGGACGCTGCTCGAGGAATACGCGCTGCATCAGCCGGCCAGCTCTGCGGCCATCACATTGGCCGCAGAGAACGCGAAGACATCGCCCGGCGTCGTAGCACTCGACGCGGCGTCCTATGCCGGGGCCGAGCAACTCTCGATCGACTACGCGATCATGGAACGGACCGTAAGGGCGGCCGTTGTGCCGCTCGCCTGCGGCTGGTCGGATGTCGGTAGCTGGGACCTGCTTTGGTCGGTCAGCGACCAGGACGGCTCCGGCAATGTCAGCCGGGGTGAAGTCGTCCTCTCGGACGCCCAGCGCTGCTATGTTTCCAGCGACGGGCCGCTGACTTCGGTGCACGGCGTCGAGGACCTGATCGTCATCGTCAACAAGGATGCGATCCTCGTGACCGACCGCAACCGCAGCGGCGAAGTCAAGCAGATCGTCGAGGGCCTGCGCCGGACCGGGCGACAGGAGGCCGACACCCATTGCAAGGTCTATCGCCCCTGGGGCTGGTACCAGGTCACCGATTTCGGCGACGACTTCCAGGTCAAGCGTATCGTCGTCAATCCGAAGGGCCGGCTGTCGCTGCAGAAGCACGGGCACCGCGCCGAGCACTGGGTGGTGGTCCGCGGCACAGCGCAGGTAACCGTCGGTGACAAGGTCAGCCTGCTGACGCCGAATGAGCACGCGCACATCCCGCTCGGGGCCGTCCACCGCCTTGAGAACCCCGGCAATACGCCGGTCGAGCTCGTCGAGGTGCAATGCGGCGACTACCTCGGCGAGGACGACATCGTCCGCCTCGAGGACATCTACCAGCGCGCCTGAACACCGGCGCCCCACGGCCATCGGCCGACCTGCCCCGAGGTGGTGTGAGCAACCGCAGCCCAGCCAGAACCACACCACCCGCGGCGAAACAAGACGAAGGCAATGCAACCCGTTCCGATCAACCCAGGCAAGCGCACCGCTTCCCCCGCAGAAGGCCGCGTGAAGGTCATGAACTGGGCATTCCAGAATCCGATCAGGCTGGAAGACGGTGCGCCCCGGCATTTCGAACATGTCGGATATGAGGCAGCTCTGGCCCTGTGGCGCCGCCGGAGCATGATTGCGGGCCTGGTTGCGCTGGCGCTGCTCGGCGCGGCGGCTTTCGTACTGTTGAGCGCGAAGCGCTACACCGGAACCGCCTTGGTCCAGATCGATTTCAGCCGGGACGACCCGGCAGGAGGTCGTCGCAGCGCCGGCCTGCCGCTCGACGCAAGCGCTCTCGTCGAAACGGAAGCGCGGTTCGTCCGCTCGCGGACGATCGCGCGTCAGGTCGCCGAGCAGCTGTCGGCCGAGGACGCCGCGAAGCCGGACGCCCGGCCCAGCGAGATCGCTCCCAGCCCGGCGCAGCGGGAAGCCCAGATCCAGGAGCTGATGCGCGATCTCACGGTCCGAAACGATAGCCGCTCCTATCTGATCGAGATCGGCTACTCAGCGGGTACGCCGGACAGGGCGGCTGAGATCGCCAACCGTTTCGCCGACACCTATCTCGCCAATCGCGGTGAAACGAGCTCGGCCTCGTCGCGCCGGGCCGCCGAATGGTATGCCGACCAGATCGAGGTCACCAGGAAGAGTCTCGAACAGGCCGAATGGTCCGCCGCGGAGTATCGACGCAGCTCCGGCATCGTCGAGACCGGCACGGAAGGCGCCGCGCTGCTCCAGCAGCGGATGCGCGAGATATCGAGCCAGGCAAGCGCGGCGACACTCGCCCGGGTGAACGAGGAGTCGCGGCTGCAACGCGCCAAACAGGCCGTCGCCGAAGGCAATATCCCGCCGGACATCGCGGCCCTGCCGCAGATCCAGCGCCTGATCGAAAGCCGCGAGGCGGCCCGCAGGCAGGTCAGCGCGCTGGCCGCAGCCACCGGCGAGCGCCACCCTTCCGTGATCCAGGCGCGCACGCTGGAGCAGGAGGCGGAAGCACGTCTGCAGAACGAAGTGACCAACGCCCTGGCGACGATCGCCGAAGACGTCAGGAGCGCGCGCCGCGTCGAGGAGGAGATCGAAGCCGGTGCCGGCAAGGCCAAGTCGACGTTGATCGATACACGGGGGAAGGAATCCGAGCTGCGGACCCTGCAGGGCCGGGCCGATGCTCTCCGCGAGCGCCTGAAGACCTTGAACGAAGGCCATATGCAGGCGCGCGCGCTCTCCGAGCTGAAGCCGGTCGCGGCCCAGGTCATGGCGGCCGCCGAGCCGAACCAGGTTCCCACAGGCCCGAAGAAAGGGCTGACCCTCGCCCTCGCGGGGATCGGAGCCGCCGCACTCGGCGGGCTGCTGACCTTCCTGCTCGAGCGCCGCGATCTCGGCTTCCGAAAGGAAGAGGAAGTGCTGCCGACGACCGGCAGCCCCTGCATCGGCCTGCTGCCGGCGCTGCAGCCGGGCGATGCTCGCGTCAACGCCGCGACGCAACGCGAAACCTTGCGGGCGATCATCGCTTCCCAGCGCCTGGCCGAATCCGGCAGTGCCAAGGTCGTGCTGATGACATCGGCCCTTCCGGAACAGGGCAAGTCGCAAGTGCTCCACGACATGGCCCACTGCCTAGTCGAGATGGGGCGGCGCGTGCTGATCGTCGATGCCTCGCCGCGCAGCGAGATCGACAGCACCGGCAAGGTGGCGCTGGAAGACGTCATCGCCGGCAGCGCGGCGCGAAAGCGGGTGCTCGAAGGCGGCCGGCAGTGGACGCCGGCCGAGGTGACAGCACGCAACCCGCTGCTGCGCCGGCGCGCGCCCCCTGCCGTCGGAGAGTCGCGCCACCTGTCGATCCTGCAGCGGCGCGGCGGCCTGTCGGATAGCGGTCCCGCCTTCTCGCCGGCGACTCTCGCAGACCTGGTGACCGAGGCGCGCTCTTCCTTCGACGTGGTGCTGGTCGAAGCACCGCCGGTGCTGCTCGCTGCGGACGCGCTGATCCTCGCCCAGTTTGCCGACATCGTCCTGCACGCGGCGCGCTGGCACGACACGCCGAAGGCTACCGTCGCTGCAGCCGTCAGGCGGCTCTACGACGGGGCGGTCAGAGTGCACGGGGTCATACTGACCCAGGTCGACGCGGAGCGATACGAGAGCTTCCGAAGTTTCCGCGCCCCGCCAGCCGCGCGCAGGATCCGCAAATACTACGCCGATTTCGACTGAATACCGGGAGGCAACCTTGGGCCTGCGCGATCGTATCATCATTACCGGCGGCAACGGCTATGTCGGCCGCCAGCTGACCCGCCAGCTCTACGACAAGCACGATGTCTGCGTCGTCGACAATCTCCGCTATGGCGAGCTCCGCTTCACGCCGGCCGATCTCGAACGCATCCGCTTCGAACGGCTGGACATCACCGACGAGCTGGCGATGGCGCGGCTCGTCCGTGACTTCCGCCCGGACGTCATCGTCCATCTGGCGGCGGTCCACTACATCCCGGAATGCGAAAACGACCCGGCGCTGGCTCTGCGGGCCAATCTGCTCGGCCTGGTCAGCGTCCTGCTCGCCGCCCAGCCGGGCACGCGCTTCGTGTTCGCGAGCAGCGGCGCCGTCTACAAGCCCGACCTCGCGCCGCATTGCGAAGGCTCGGCGGCGCTCGAGCCGAACGACATCTACGGGATGAACAAGCTGCATGGCGAGCAATATGTGCGCTATCTCGCGCAGCAGCGCTCGCTCTCCGCCGTCATCGTCCGGCTGTTCAACGTGGTCGGCCCCGGCGAGACCAATCCGCATCTCCTGCCCGAGATCGTCGCCCAGCTGAAGGCCGGCAGAAGGGTGGTCCGGCTCGGCAATCTCTGGCCGAAGCGCGACTACATCCATGTCGAGGATGCGGCACGGGGCTTCGCCACGATCGCGACCGCCAGGCGCCAGCAGTCGGAAAGCACGATCACCGTCAACCTCGGCACGTCGCAGCCCTATTCGGTCGAGGAAGTGCTGCAGAAGCTGCGTGCCGTCGCCGATGTCGAGTTCGAGCTGGAGCAGGATGGCAGCCGGGTGCGGCCGGTCGACCGCCCGTTCCTCGCCGCCGACACCACGCAGATCCGCCAGCGCTTCGGCTGGGTCCCCGCCTTCACCATCGACGATGCGGTGCGCGACCTCTGGCGTGCACCGGACCTCGCCAGCGCGCTGGTGGAGAAGTACCAATGATCAAGGTCCTGGCGGCGATCGTCGCCCCGCCGCATCTCAGCGTCAGCGGTGCCGGCCGAGCCGCCGAGCAGCTCAGCGCCGCGCTCGCCGAGCATTGCGAGATCACCATCGCCAGCATGATGGGCGCGCAGCTGCACGAGGCGGAGGCATCGCGAATCCGCCGTGCGCCGGTCAAGGTGGGACTGCCGCCGGCACTGCCCTGGAGCCGGATCCCGAACCGCTACCGCACCCTGTTCTACGCCTCCGACATCCCGGCGATGGTCCGCTCCGGGCAATTCGACCTCGTGCACCTGCACAATCCGATGCCGGCGCTGGAAATGGCCAGGATCGCCCGGGCCTGCCGCGAGGTCGGCGTTCCCTATGTCGTCTCCACCCATGGCTTCAACGAGATCGCCAATGGCAACCGGATCTACGGCTTCGGCCCGCTGCGTCGCCTCGCCTGGCAGATGCTGGTGACGCGACCGGTCCACCAGGCCGTGCGCGGGGCGGCAGCCATCCTCGGCCTGTCGCCCGCGGATCGCGAGATCGTCGAGGCGATGGGCTTTTCCGGGAGCTTCGCCGTGGTCCCGAACGGAGTGTCGATGCCCGGCGCGTCCGATGCGGGCGAGGACGCCGCCATCTGCACCCGGCTCGGCGTACCGGCGCGGCGGAACGGCGAACTGACCTGCATGTTCCTGGCGAACCATACGCCGAACAAGGGCCTGCCGGTCCTGCTGGAAGCGTTCGACGGCCTGAACTGCCCGTATACGCTGATAGTCGGCGGCGAGAAGCGCGCCGAGATCGACTACGGAATCGCTTCGGCGACGCGCCGGCCCGACCAGCGGATCGTCGTGACCGGGCGCCTGTCGGACGCAGAGGTCCAGGCCCTGTTCCGTCGTTCCGACCTCTTCGTCTTCCCGACGCTCGCCGACACCTTCCCGCTGGTCGTGCTGGAAGCGATGTCGCATGGCGTGCCGGTGCTGGCCTCGCGGGTCGGCGGAATTCCGCACCAGATCGATCAGGCCAGCGGCCAGCTGGTCGAGCCCGGCGATGCACGCCAGCTGCGCGACGCGGTCGCCGCGCTGGCCGCCCGATCCGACATGCTCCCGAAAATGGGACGGCACGCCAGGGCGCGGGTCGCCCGGTATTTCACCTGGGAGAACGCGGCCAAGCGGGCCTTCGCCGAATACGAAAAGGCACTCGAGGCGCCCGCGCAGGCGCGCACCGCCGACTGGTCCAACGTCTCCAATCTCCATCCGCTTCAGCGAGGAACGCGAGCATGAGCTCTGGCATCCCCCAGCGCCTGGCCATCATCGGCTGCGGCGCGGTCGTCGACCATCACATCCAGCCGGCGCTGCGCCGCGCCGGCTGGCAGCCCTCGGTGCTGGTCGACCGTTCGCCGGAACGGCTCGCTCTGCTCGCCGGCAAACTCGGCCGGCACGGCCGCGATGTCGTCCGCGTCGCCGACTGGCGCGAGGCCGCCGACAAGTTCGATGCGGCGATCGTCGCCGTGCCGCATGTGTTCCACGGCCCGATGGGGATCGAGCTGCTCAAGGCCGGCAAGCATCTTTTCATGGAGAAGCCGCTGGCCGTGACCTCGGAGCAGTGCGAGACGATGATCCGCGAGGCCGATGCCCGCAGGCTCACCCTCAGGGTCGGGCTGCTGCGGCGCTACCTGCTCGGCGCGCGCTGGCTCAAGGCGCTGATCGACTCCGGCACGCTCGGCACGATCCGCAGTTTCAGCATTCGCGAAGGCTTCGTCTTCAACTGGGCGACCAGTTCCGACGCGCTGCTGCGGCGCGAGCTCGCTGCCGGCGGCGTACTGATGGACACCGGCGCGCACACACTCGATCTCCTGCTCTGGTGGCTGGGTGACGTCGCCTCGCTGAGCTATCGCGACGATGCCGACCAGGGCGTCGAGGCGGATTGCCTGATCGAGTGCCGGATGGCCTCGGGCGCAACCGGAACGGTCGAGCTCAGCCGCACGCGCGATCTGCGCGACACGATCCAGATCCAGGGCAGCGCCGGCTTCGTCGAGGTCCACCTCTCCAAGAACATCGTGCTCGACGGCTCCCCCAACGCCCTCGCGTTCCGCCACGAGGGGCGGGCCGCGGCCGAGCTGCCGCTGCAGCTGTTCCCGGAGCTGTTCGACTCCGAGCTTCGCGATTTCGCCCGGAGCGTGTCCGGCGAGGCCTCTGCCGGCATTCCCGGCAGCGAGGGCGCGCGCTCCGTCGCACTGATCGAGCGCTGCTATGCCAAACGTGAGCCGTTGACGCTCGGCTGGCGTACCGAAGCCAAAGTCGCGGACAAGGACGAGCTGCCCCGCCTGCCGGCCGGCAGCACGGCGCTGCTCACCGGCGCGGCGGGCTTCATCGGCGGCAGGCTCGCCGAGCGTCTGGTCGAGCAGGGCGTCAAGGTACGCTGCCTCGTGCGCAGCTACGGCCAGGCGACGCGCCTCGCCCGGCTGCCTGTCGAGATCGTCAACGGCAAGCTCGGCGAAGCCGGGCCTGCGGCCCAGGCCTTCGACGGCGTCGATTACGTCTTCCACTGCGCCTATGATCATCGCTCCCGCAAGGCCAATCTCGAGGGGCTCGAGCAGTTGCTCGCCGGTGCCGTGAAGCAGAAGGTCAAGGGCTTCGTCTATCTCAGCAGTTTCTCGGTCTATGAGCCGTTTCCGGACGGCAAGCTGACCGAGGAGACCCGCGACGGCGATGTCTCCTGGCCCTATGCCCGCAACAAGCTCGACCTCGAGGCGCGCACGCTGAAAGCCGCGCGCGAGGAGGGCGTTCCGGCCTCGATCATCCAGCCGGCCGTGGTCTATGGCCCGTTCTCCAAGCCCTGGGCGGACGCGCCGGCCCAGATGCTGATCACCGGCGACGTCATCCTGCCCGATGCCGGGGAAGGCATCTGCAACGCGGTCTACATCGAGGACCTGATCGACGCGATGCTGCTCGCCGCGCAGCGACCCGAGGCGGTCGGCGAACGCTTCATCATCTCCGGTCCGGAGCCGGTGAGCTGGGGCAAGTTCTTCGGCGCGATCGCGCAGGCGATCCAGGTTCCGCCGCCGGTCTACTGGCCGAGCGCCCGGATCCGGGGCGAGAACAGCGGCGTGGTGCGGGACATCAAGGCGGTGCTCGCCAACCCGAAGCGCCTGGTCCAGATCATCGTCCGCTGGCCGCCGGCCCGCCAGGCGCTGCAGGCCGGCTATGACGCCTTGCCACCCGGCCTCCACAAGCTCGTGACCAAGGCCTATTTCGGCGGCGGCGGCGGCCGGCGTTTCGGCCTGCGCCACTTGCCCGACCCGCGTGCGCTCGCCCTCTATGAATCGCAGGCCTATGCGAGCAACGACAAGGCGGCGCGCCTGCTCGGCTACCGGCCGCACCATGGCTTCACTGAGGGCATGGCCGTCACCGGTGCCTATCTGCGCTGGGCCTATGGCGACCTCTGCCGCGCAGGCGAGGCGGCCCGGGCCTCAGCCCCCGCTGTGCCCGAACCTCCCGCAGCCCTGGCCAAAGCGAGCTAAATCCTTGCTACGCCATGCTTCCTGGACGTTGATCGATCAGGGCGTCGTAAGCCTCGGCGCCTTCCTGCTCAATATCGTGCTGGCGCGCCATATCGCGCCGGTCGAGTACGGCGTCTTCGCGCTGATCTTCGGCATCCTGCTGATGATCCAGCTCTCGATCAGCTCGGTGATCTTCTATCCGATGTCGATCCGGATCGCGCGACTGCCCGAGGAGGAGCGCGCGGCCCTGGCCGGGTGCAGTCTCGCCTTGCTGCCCATGCTGTTGCTGCCGGCAGCGCTGCTGCTCGCCTTCGGCCTCGTCGTCATGGGGCGCCCCGACCTCGCCCTGCCGGTCTCTCTCCACCTCGTGATATGGCAGGGGCAGGAAGCGCTGCGCCGCATCCTGTTCGCCGAGTTCCGGCATCGCGACGCCCTTGCCGGCGACAGCATCGCCTATCTCGGCGCGCCGCTCGCCGTGCTGCTCCTGCTTCAGCAAGGCACGCTGACGCTGCCGAGCGTCTTTTTCTGCATGGCGGCAGCATCAGGCGTGGCGCTCCTGGTCTCGTCTCGCCTCGTGCGCGCCGAACGGCCGGCGGCGGGTACGCTGCGCCCGACCTTCAGCGAGTTCTGGTCGCTCGGGCGCTGGTCGCTCGCCAACAACTTCGTCGGCGCGCTGCGAATCCAGCTCTTCCTCTGGGGGCTGACCGCGATGTTCGGCGCGGCCTCGACCGCAGCCTTCCAGGCCGCGCTGAACGTCGTAAACCTCGCCAACCCGATCCTGCTCGGCCTGTGCAACGTCATCCCGCAGGCGGCCGCCCGAAAGTCCCGCGAAGGCTACCGGGCCGCCTGGAAGGCCGCACGGGACTATGCGCTGATCGGCACGCTGCCGCTCGTGCCCTGCTATGCCGTGCTGCTGGCTGCCCCGGACCTCGTCCTGCTGCTGCTCTATGGCGCGGATTCAAGCTATCTCGGCCTTGCTTTACCGATCCGCATCCTCGCGATCAGCTGGCTGCTCGGCTACTCGGCCGACATGGTCTGCTCCTTCATGCATGGCGTCGACGCGGCCCGGCTGGCGTTGCTCGTCAGCGCCGCCGGCACGCTCGCTGCCGCCGCCCTGTTCTTGCCGCTGACCCAGCAATACGGGCTGGCCGGCGCTTGCTTTGCGCTCGGCGGCTCCAATCTGGTCCGCCTTTTGACCGCGCACTGGTTCCTGACGAGGATGATCGCCCATGGCCGACCTTCTGCTGCCTGAGGCCGCGAGCCCGGTGCCGCGCGCCGCTCCGCGCGAGAGCCTCGACATCAGACATGTCGTGATCGACGACGCTGGTCCGCACCCGTCGGCGGCCAACGGGGTGCACCATGTCGTGCGCCGGATGGCGCGCGAGCAACTCGCTGCCGGCGACAATGCGAAGATCCTATTCCTGCGCAGCCACGACCAGGATGGCGGCGGAGAGGCCGTCGATCTGCCGACACTGATCCTTCCGCTCGACGGGCCGCGCCTGGTGGGGCGGGTCTACGGGTTGGAGGAACCGATCATCGCGGCAATGGCCGGAGGCGCCGGCCCGACGACGGTGTTCCACATCCATACCGCCCGGCAATTGCTGCTGCCATCCCTGGCCCGGGCGCTCCACCAGCGGGGCTTGCCATTCGGCATCACGGTCCATGGCCGCTATTCGCATGTCTTCGCGCCAAGCGGCGCTATCGCGAACTGGCGAACCGCCGCCTATCTGCGGCTGTTCGAACGCCAGGCGCTCGAGCTGGCGCGCTTTGTCCAGGCCGTCTCGCCCGCAGAAGCCAAGCTCATCGCCAGGCTGGCGCCGGCTGCGCGCGTCCACGTCGTGCCGAACGCCGCCTATTCCAGCGTGTTCGATGGTATTCCGCGGCGGCCGACGCGCAATGTCGGCTTCGCCGACTTCCCGGTCTTCGGCTTCTGCGGCCGGTACGAGATCCTGCATAAGGGACTCGACCTGCTGGTGGAAGGATTTGCCATCTATCGCCGGCAGGGCGGGCGCGGGCGTCTTGTCCTGATCGGCACCGGACCCGCACGGGACGTTCTCGCCGCAATGGCGGCTACACTCGACCTCACCGACGCGATCGAGATCCAAGGGCCATGCTTCGGCGAAGCCAAGCACAGCAAGATGTCCGGCTGGCACTTCTTCGTGCAGCCGTCACGCTTCGATGGCGTGCCGATCGCGGCCCTGGAAGCCGCCCTCGCCGGCCTTCCCCTGGTGGTTTCGCAGGAAACCGGGCTCGCGGAACAGGTCGCCAGCGCGAATGCCGGGCTCGTCATGCGCGATCTGACGGCGAGCGCGGTCGCGGAAGCCTTCCACAAGGCCGCACTGCTCTCGCCGGAGACCTGGCAGAGCATGATGCTCGGAGCTCACGCAATGGCGACCCAGATCGGAGACTGGACCCCGATCTCCGCGCAGCTGCGAAAACTCTATCTCGCGAGGTGAGCCGGAGGTGTGGCGTCAGCCCGACACCTCACGAAGCTGCCGCAATGATCGTGCCACCGCCATGCGGCATGCCGTGCAACTCGGCCGGCGGTACCGCTTCGAGGTGGTTGACCGCCCAGATCGCCGCCTGGGTCCGGTTCTGCACGCGGATCTTGCGCAGGATTGCCTTGATATGGACCTTGACCGTC
Source organism: Allobosea sp. WAO (assembly GCF_001509835.1). GTDB lineage: Bacteria > Pseudomonadota > Alphaproteobacteria > Rhizobiales > Beijerinckiaceae > Allobosea. The sequence goes on along the minus strand of NZ_JXTJ01000009.1, from coordinate 110,531 downwards.
GCCTCGCCGATCGCCAGGCGCCGCGCGATCACCTTGTTGGAATCGCCCTGGATCAGGCATTTCAGGATTTGCATTTCACGCGCAGACAAACCACGGCCGGAGTCTGCGGACGGCGGCGAATACGCAATCACTTCCTTCTCGACCTGAATATCGACGCCATGCTCTTTGCCGATTTCTGTCAGGACATCGGCTGGAAACAAACTTTCTCCAAGCATGACGAGTTCAAGCGATTTAACAAGCGTCACGAAATTGATGCGCTTCAGCAGATATCCAGAAACAGACAACCTGAACGCAAGCTGAACTTGCTTTATATTATAATTGTCGGAGAGCATTACAATTTTAGCGCCAGGCATAGCCTGTTTGAAGCTTACAATATTTCGCTCCATCGCTTCGTAATCGTCGTTTATGCAAATTATGATAAGCGCTATGCTCTTAGATCCCTTCCATTTATCAGAAAAATCTTCGAAATCGATCGCCGAAGCCACGATGTCGAAGCCACGATTGCCAAGTATCTCACGCACACCCTCAGAAAAGAGAGCACACCGATCGATAAATGCAGTACTCACCCCACTCATAGAAAGTCCCCTTATCTACCGCATCTTATTATTAAGAAGTATTCATAGTCTGTTATCCTACCTCATAACTATATCAGGATACTCAAATTGGATGAACATGACAAGCAAATCGTAGTCTGCACACGAAAATTTGATTAAAACATTAACGTTTAATTTGCATTGATTAAACCACCTCGAAGGAACAACATTGGAACTGCAGTCAAATACAAACTACAGATGCAAGCAGGCAGGACCAAAGTCCCAAATCGAACTAAAAATAAGTACCAACTTAATTCTAATTAAAAATCCGAATCTTCATTTGCATGCTGCAATGAAATGGTAAGAATCTGACATTCTTCGTATGCGATTTGACATATATTTCAGATTCCGAACAATCGACATGTGTTACCGAGGAATTTCATCAACGCCCCATACCCCACCTCGAACGGGGTACCCCTTAGGAGCTTGGCAACCACCCGGGAGCCCAGGGTCATCGCAATCAAAAAATCAATGTGATATCAATATCTTCTGAATTTCCAGCCCAGAAAAAAATGCACCACCCCCTCTACCTGCCCCGTTCACGAGGACTTTTGGGGTAGTTGCACACCCTGTCGACGCTCCGATCGCATGCCCCGCGAGCGCTTTACCTTGCCGTTGCCGCACCGTCCGTCCAGATCATCAGCCGCCCGCTCGGTCCCGGCATATCCGAAGATCCCGGACCGACCCGGAACTTGCAGATCGCCTCGGCAGGCGCTCCAGTGCCGCCGAGGCCATTTCGAGCCCTAGGTGATCAATGTTACCGCCATAGTGCCCCGATTTGAAGGCGAGGACGGCAGATCTCGCCTCGAAGAAGCTTATGCGCTACGGCGACCTGGACGCTCCGGACCACCGCGGCCCTGCTGCGCAATCCCTTGAAATTCCAACTCGCCATGTTGCATTGACCGCGCAAGAAGCGCGACCATTAACCAAGTATCTTAGTAATGAAGGGCAGTAGATCGCATGAGCAGATCCTTGGGTTCTTTTCGCATCGACGGCGCCGTCGCCGTGATCACCGGCGGCGCGCGCGGAATCGGTCTGGCCACGGCCGAAGCGCTCGCCAGCGCTGGAGCACGACCGATCTTGCTCGACCGCGAGGGCGATGCCGCAGACCAAGCGGCAGAGGCGCTCGGAGCCGGCGCCTCGGCACGCCAGCTCGACGTCACCCAGGAAGCGGATGTCGATGCGGTCTTCGAGGCGATCGCGAGAGAACATGGCCGCATCGACATCCTCGTCAACAATGCAGGGGTTGCGATCCGGCGGCCGACCACCGAGCTTTCGCTCGCCGACTGGCAACGCGTCGTCGATGTCAACATGACCGGCGTCTTCCTGTGCGCGCGGGCCGCCGGCCGCGTGATGACGGCACAGGGCGCAGGCGCCGTCGTCAACGTTGCCTCGATCATGGGTCTATCGGGCGGCGGGCTCTATCCCAACATCTCCTACCAGACGACCAAGGGCGCGGTGGTGAACATGACCCGCGCGCTCGCCGTCGAATGGGCGAGCAGCGGCGTGCGCGTCAACGCGGTCGCGCCGACCTGGGTCGAGACCGACTTCATCGCGGCGCTGAAGGACAACCCGGAATTCGTGTCGGCCGTCGAGCGCCTGACGCCGATGGGACGGCTGGCCCAGCCCGAGGAGGTGGCGAATGCGATCCTCTTCCTCGCCAGCCCGGCGGCCGCGATGATCACCGGCCATGTCCTGCCGGTCGATGGCGGCTTCCTGGCACAGTAGCGGCTCGCAGGTTACCAAGCGGATGGCGCCGCCTTCGCAGGGCCCTTACGGCCCGAGCCTTGGCGGAGCCCCCGGTACCGAACACCGCTGCGCACTCTACGCAGCCCCGAGCGCATTGCGCTTCCCCTGTGCCGCGCAAGCGCCTAGCCTCCCGATAACGAGGCTAGGCGGAAAGGCGACGGACGATGAAGAAGGGCTCGGATCTTCTGGTTGCGGCGCTCGAGAACGAGGGCGTCGACCGCATTTTCGGGGTGCCGGGCGAGGAGAACCTCGACGTCGTCGAATCCTTGCGGACCTCGAAGATCGAGCTGGTGCTGACGCGTCATGAGCAGGCCGCAGCCTTCATGGCCGCGACGCATGGCAGGCTGACGGGCAAGCCTGGGGTCTGCATCGCGACGCTCGGCCCCGGCGCGCTGAACTTCTCGACCGGCGCGGCCTATGCCCATCTCGGCGCCATGCCGATGATCCTGATCACCGGCCAGAAGGCGATCATGACCGCCAAGCAGGCGCGCTTCCAGATCGTCGACGTCATCGCCTCGATGAAGCCGCTGACCAAGATGACCCGGCAGATCGTCAGCGCCGCCAGCATCCCCTCCGTGGTGCGCGATGCCTTCCGCGTCGCGATGGAGGAGCGGCCGGGACCGGTGCATCTCGAACTGCCCGAGGATATCGCTGCCGAGGAGATCGACGACGTTCCGCTGATCCCGGTGCACCCGCTGGAGCGGCCGATCGCCGATCCCGCCGCGCTCGACCGTGCTGCCCAGATGATCCTCGCCGCCAAGCGCCCGCTCGTGATGATCGGCGCCGCCGGCAACCGCCCGCGCCTGGTCGAGGCGCTCTCGGCCTTCGTGCGCCGGGCGCGGCTTCCCTTCTTCAACACCCAGATGGGCAAGGGCGCCGTCACCGGCGGCTCCAATCTCTATATGGGCACGGCGGCCCTCTCGGAGGGCGATTATGTCCACCGCGCCGTCGAGCAGGCCGACCTGATCATCTCGATCGGCCACGACACGGTCGAGAAGCCCCCCTTCCTGATGAAGAGCGCCGGCGGCTCGAAGGTGATCCATATTGGCTACCAGTCTGCCACGGTCGAGCAGGTCTACCATCCCGACGCCGAGGTCATCGGCGATATCGGCGCGAGCGTCACCGCGCTGGCCGACAGGCTGGGCGGCAAGCTCGACGCCGATCCGCACCTGCTGGAACTGCGCCAGAAGATCCTGGCACGGATCAACGACCGCGCAGAGGAGGACCGTTTCCCGCCGACGCCGCAGCGCATCGTGCATGACATCCGCAAGGTGATGCCGGAAGACGGCATCGTCTGCCTCGACAACGGCATGTACAAGATCTGGTTCGCGCGGAACTACCGCACCCATGTCGCGAACACGCTGCTGCTCGACAATGCGCTGGCGACGATGGGCGCCGGCCTGCCCTCGGCGATGATGGCGGCGATGCTCAATCCCGGCCGCCGGGTGATGGCGGTCTGCGGCGATGGCGGCTTCATGATGAACTCGCAGGAGATGGAGACCGCCGTCAGGCTCGGTCTCAACCTCGTCGTGGTGATCCTGAACGACAGCGCCTATGGCATGATCCGCTGGAAGCAGGCGGTCGACGGCTTCCCTGATTACGGCATGAGCTTCGGTAACCCCGACTTCGTCCGCTATGCGCAGGCCTATGGCGCCAGGGGCTCGCGTGTCGGCGCGGTCGAAGACCTCGTGCCGGTGCTGGAGGATGCCTTCGCCGGCGGCGGCGTCCATCTCGTCGAGGTTCCGATCGACTATTCCGAGAACACCCGCGTGCTGGTCGAGGAACTGCGCAACCGTTCGCCGGATGTGGAGTTGGCTTGAAGGTACGCCACCATGCTCCGCTGAGATCTGGCCGTCACTCCGGCCGGAGCGCCGAAATCGATCATAGAGGACTGATCTCTACGATGGATTCCGGAGCTGCGCTGCTTCGCAGCTTGTCCGGAATGACGGGACGTACGGAGCGGCAACGCACAATTCCCGAGCCGCGAAGGAGACCGAGATGTTGCAGGTGGTTCAGGCCTATGATCGCGCACCCATCGCGGAAATCGCCACCGACGACGCGGCGGCGCTCGAAGCCAAGCTTCAGGCCGCCGAGAAGGTGTTTCGGGATCGCGACAGCTGGCTGAAGCCGCATGAGCGAATGGCGATCCTGCGCCGGCTGGCCGGCCTGCTGGACGGCAAGCGCGAGCATTTCGCCCGCCAGATCGCGCGCGAAGGCGGTAAGCCGCTGCCGGACGCCATCGTCGAGACGACACGCGCCATCGACGGCATTCATAATGCCGCTGACGAGCTCAGGAATTTTGGCGGCCGCGAGATCCCTATGGGGTTGTCGCCGGCCGCGGCCAATCGCTGGGCCTTCACCACCAAGGAGCCGATCGGCATCGTCGCGGCGATCTCGGCCTTCAACCACCCGCTCAACCTGATCGTTCACCAGGTCGCGCCGGCGATCGCGACCGGCTGCCCGGTGATCGTCAAGCCGGCCGGCACGACGCCGCTCTCCTGCCGCGACTTCGTCGCCCTGGTGCATGAGGCGGGGCTCCCCGAGGCCTGGTGCCAGACCTTCATTCCAGAAAGCACCGAACTGGCGGAAAAGCTCGCCACCGACAGGCGCATCGCCTTCCTCAGCTTCATCGGCTCGGCCAAGGTCGGCTGGTATCTGCATTCCAAGCTCGCCCACGGCGCCCGCTCGGCGCTGGAGCATGGCGGAGCGGCGCCGGCGATCGTCGACCGCAGCGCCGATCTCGACAAGATCATCGAGCCGATGGTGAAGGGCGGCTATTACCATGCCGGCCAGGTCTGCGTGTCGACGCAGCGCATCTTCGTCCATCGCGAGATCGTCGATGCTTTCACCGAGCGGCTGGTTGCACGCGTCAAGGCGTTGCGCACCGGCGACCCCGTGCTGAAGGAGACCGAGGTCGGGCCGCTGATCCAGCCGCGCGAAGCGGACCGCGTCGCCGCCTGGATCGACGAGGCGGTCAATGGCGGCGCGAAGCTCGCGACCGGCGGCAAGCGGCTCTCGGAGACGACGCTGGAACCGACCGTGCTGCTCGACCCCGCTGCCGACGCCAAGGTCTCGCAACTCGAGATCTTCGGGCCGGTGGTCGGCATCTATCCCTATGAGAAGCTCGACGAGGCCATCGCCCGGGCGAACGCGCTGCCCGTCGCCTTCCAGGCCAGCATCTTCGCCGGAGATATCGACATAGCCCTGCGCGCTGCCGAGCGGCTCGACGCTTCGGCGGTGATGGTCAACGATCCCACCACCTTCCGCACCGACTGGATGCCTTTCGCCGGGCGCCGCGAATCCGGCTACGGCACCGGCGGTATCCCCTACACCATGCGCGACATGACGCAGGAGAAGATGATCCTGTTCAACCGGCGCTGAGCGCCGGGAAACGCGACGCTTCGGCGGCCAAGGCGGGCCGCCTTCCCGATCCTTCGTCTCGATCCCGCGAGAGCAGCATGCAGTTCCATCTCGACGGATTCAGCCCGGGAGACCCGGCGATCGCCCAGACCTTCGAGCATGCCTCCCCTCATACGGAAGCCCTGCCGAAGGAAGTCGACGTCCTGATCGTCGGCTGCGGCCCCGCCGGACTCACCCTCGCCGCTCAGCTCGCCGCCTTTCCCGAGATCCGGACCTGCATCGTCGAGCAGAAGGACGGTCCGCTGCAGATGGGCCAGGCCGACGGCATCGCCTGCAGGACGATCGAGATGTTCCACGCCTTCGGCTTTGCCGAGCGCGTGCTGAAGGAGGCCTACTGGGTCAACGAAACGGTGTTCTGGAAGCCGGACGGGACTAAGCGGGAGAACATCGCCCGGCACGGCCGGGTCCAGGACGTCGAGGACGGGCTGTCGGAATTTCCGCATGTCATCCTGAGCCAGGCGCGGGTGCATGATTTCTACCTCGAAACCATGCGCAATGCACCGGGCCGGCTCGAGCCTCATTATTCCCGACGCCTGCTCGACCTGGCGACAGAGCCGGATACTGGCTCGTCCCATCCCGTCACGGCGCGGCTGGAGCGGCTCGACCCCGCCCATGCCGGCCAGATCGAGACGATCAAAGCGCGCTATGTCGTCGGCTGCGACGGAGCCCGGAGCGTCGTGCGCAGATCGATCGCGCGCGCCCTGGAGGGCGACGCCGCCAATCAGGCCTGGGGCGTGATGGACGTGCTGGCGGTGACCGATTTCCCGGACATCCGCCTGAAAGCCCTGATCCAGTCGGCGAGCGAAGGCACGATCGTGCTCATCCCGCGCGAGGGCGGCTATCTCGTGCGCATCTATGTCGAGCTCGACAAGCTCAGACAGGACGAGCGCGTCGGCAGTCGCAACATCACCGTCGACTATCTGATCGCGGCCGTGCGGCGCATCCTGCAGCCCTATGAGATCGAGGTGAAGGAGGTCGCCTGGTGGTCGGTCTACGAGATCGGCCAGCGGCTCTGCGACAGGTTCGACGACGTGCCGGATGCGGAGGCAGGCGAGCGGCTGCCCCGGATCTTCATCGCCGGGGATGCCTGCCACACCCACAGCCCCAAGGCCGGGCAAGGTATGAATGTCTCGATGCAGGACAGCTTTAACCTGGGCTGGAAGCTGGCCGCCGTGCTGCGCGGGCGCTGCGCTCCGGAACTGCTGCACAGTTACTCGGCCGAGCGCCAGGCGATCGCCGGCGAATTGATCGCCTTCGACCGGGAATGGGCGGCCCTGCTCAGTGCGCCGGTGAAGGCCGCCAGCGATCCGCAGGGCGCGGGCGTCGACCCCGCCGAAGTGCAAGATTATTTCGTGCGGCATGGGCGCTACACCGCCGGCACGGCGACACGCTATGCGCCCTCGCTCCTTACCGGCAATGCCTCGTTCCAGCATCTCGCGAGGGGTTTCCTGGTCGGTACACGCTTCCACTCGGCGCCGGTCATTCGCCTTGCCGACGCCAAGCCGGTCCATATCGGGCACACTGGCAAGGCCGACGGCCGCTGGCGGCTTTTCGCCTTCGGAGGAGCCGAAGACCGGGGGCATCCCGAAGGCCCGATCGGCGCACTCTGCGAATTCCTCGCGGGATCGGAGCGCTCGCCGGTCCGCCGCTACACGCGCAACGACGAGGACATCGATGCCGTGTTCGACCTGCGCGCCGTGCTTCAGCGTGGCCATCGCGAGGTAGACATCGGAAGCGTTCACCCGCTGCTGCTGCCCGGAAAGGGCCGCCACGGCCTGCGCGACTATGAGAAGGTCTTCTGTCCCGACCTTGCCAACGGCCAGGACATCTTCGCGCTGCGCGGTATCGACCGGCAGGTGGGTTGCCTGGTCATCGTCCGGCCGGACCAGTACGTCGCGCAACTGCTGCCGCTGGACGCACATGACCCGCTCGGCGCCTTCTTCGATCGCATTATGCTGCCGCAGCCGGCGCTCCGGCAGGCCAGCTAGGCGCACCGGCCCCCCTAGCTCGCTGCGGAGGCGTGACGCCTCAGCGCTGCACCGGCGCCTGGGCGGGGCGCGGCTTGGCGAGGCGGCCTTCCTCGGCCTTGAAGAAGTACTGCGAGGCCACGAGCCAGCCCTTGAGCGGGCGCAAGGGCGGGATGCAGGTCAGGAGCACGATCGGTAGCGTCGTCACCAGATGGACCCAGGCGGACGGCTCATAGGCGAGTTCCAGCCAGAGCGCGAAAGACAGCGCGGGAATACAGACGAACATCATGACGAAGAAGGCCGGACCGTCGGCGGGATCGGCGAAGCCGTAGTCGAGCCCACAGGCCTCGCAGCGCGGCTTCAGCGTCAGGAAGCCGTCGAACAGCTTGCCTTCGCCACAGCGTGGGCAGCGCCCCCGCATGCCGGTCTTGAACGGCGACAGCTTGGGCCAAGTACGAGATTCCATCTTGCCCTCCGGGGCGCGCGTACCGTCTTTATCGATCATGGCCGTACTATAGCAGTCATTGGCAACATTGTATGCACTCAATTCTCGACACAGCCGGGATTGCGACCGTATGCCTCAGCCGATCACAGCACGGTCGAGCTGATCTCGGGCGGGTGCCCGAGCGCATGCGCCATGAATTCCAGCGCGTTGCGGACGGCATCGCGGCTCTGCGGCCCGCCGAGACAGACCCGCACGGCTTCGGGCGGATTGCCGTCGGCAGCGAAGACGTCGCTGGCAGCGACGCCGATGCCAGTCGCCTGCATGTGGCCGGCAAAGGCCGACCGCGTCCAGGGCGCGGGAAGCTCGAGCCAGAGATTGAAGCTCAGCGGATCGGCCCGGTAGCTGCCCGGCGCCAGCACCTCGGCAGCCAGTCGCTGGCGGGCATTCGCATCCGCCCGGACGAAGCGCAGAATAGCATCTGCCGTGCCGTCCTCGATCCAGCGGGTCGCAATCGCCGCCGTCAAAGGCGAAGCCATGACGCTGGCGGCGCGCAGCGCCGCCGCGAAGGGCCAGCCCGAACGCGCATCGGGCGTCACGACATAGGCGATGCGCAGGCCCGCCCCAATGCATTTCGACAGGCCGGCGACATGCCAGGTCAGCTCTGGTGCGATCACGGCAAAAGGTAGCGGCGAGACCGCGGGCACGAAGCCATAGGCGTCGTCCTCGATGATCGCGACGCGATGGCGCCTGGCGATCTCCGCAAGTTCGACGCGGCGCGCCTCCGGTACAGTCAATGTCGTCGGGTTGTGCAGCACCGGATTGAGATAGAGCGCCTTCGGCTTCAATCTCTCGCAGGCTTCGGCAAAGGCGGCAGGCACGATGCCGTCGCCATCCATGGCAAGCCCGGCCACCCGGATCCCGAGCTGGGCCGCGATCGAGCGGATGCCGGGATAGGTCAGCGCTTCGGCCAGCACGACATCGCCCGGACGCGCCAGCACGTTGAGGATGCCGAGCAGCGCCGCATGGGCACCGGGCACGACGAACAGGCGCTCGAATGCCGGCGCAAGCCCGCGCCGGCCGAGCCACTCGGCCGCCGCTACCTTGTCGGAACGCGCGCCGCCAAAACCCTGATAGCGCAGCAGCGAAATCAGATCGGCGCTGACCTCGGCAACACCCTCGCGCATTCGCGCGATCAGCGCCGGATCGTCGGGCTCGGGCGGCAGATTCATCGAGAGATCGACGAGCTCCGGCGCGACCGCGCGCTGCCGGACCGGCGCCTTGACGAAGGTGCCCTGGCCGACGCGCGAAGCAACCAGCCCGCGGCGCTGGGCCTCGACATAGCCGCGCGCTACCGTGGTGAAATCCACCGCCAGCCTGGCAGCAAGCTGGCGCTGGGGCGGCAGCCGGTCGCCGGCAGAGAGCCGGCCACTGACGATATCCTCGGCAATGGCTTCGGCGATCGCCAGATAGCGCGGCTTGTCGCTGCGCGTCAGGTCGGGCGTCCAGTCAACCATCGGCTTCACACTCGCTCGGGACAGGGGGAAGGCGGCTCACAGGATTGACTGTATATTGTTGCACGCACTTCCTGTCATCACGCCTTAAGGTCGCAGCGAAGAAAAGCCGGGCGGACTCCCGGGCGGGCCGCAGTCGCTCGTCACAGCGCCGGCGATTTACAGCCGGCGACTACGTGCATATAAAAGTGACATTAGACATGCATCTTAAAAGGATCATCACCTTGATCCCACCCCTTCCCCAGGACGTCTCCGAGCCGCTGGTCGAGCGGATCGTGCACGACTTCTATGCCCTGATCCGCCAGGACGCCGTGCTCGGACCGATATTCGAGGAGCGGATCGGCGATGGCTGGGATGCGCATCTCGCCACCATGGTCGATTTCTGGTCGTCGCTGACGCTGATGAGCGGCCGCTATGGAGGCAAGCCGCACGTCGCCCATTTCGGACTCGGGCTGACGATGGAGCATTTCGAGCACTGGCTCGTGCTGTTCGAGGGGGTCGTCAACGCGCATTGCGCGGGTCCTGCTGCCGCCCTCTTCATCGGGCGGGCCCGGCGCGTCGCCGACAGCCTGCAGATCGGGCTCAACATCGGCGACAAGGCGCTGCACCTGCCGGGCCGGGCGGCGGTTGCCGTCAGCGTCGCTTAGGATTGCCGTCGCCAATGCGGAGGCGGCTCCGATCGCAGCTTGCGGCTCGCGGCGGCGCCCTTTTGGCGGGCTGAGCTGGCGCGAGCCGGCGGGACTACAGAGCGCCTGCCGACCGCTTCAGAGCGGAATTCCGCTCGGGCGGTTGCGAAAGATGCTACAGGGCCACATCTTTCACCGTGACCCGACTGCAGCCCGGGACGACAGCGCCGGAAGCCGCAATGCGTTTGACGAACTTCTCCGACTATTCCCTGCGCCTGCTGATGTATGCGGCGACGCGGGACGGCCAGCTGATCACAATCGAGGAAACCGCCGCGGTCTACGGCATTTCCCGGGCCCATCTGATGAAAGTCGCGAACCTCTTGGTACGTGCCGGCTTCCTCAAATCCATACGCGGGCGCTCCGGCGGCCTCGTGCTGGCGCGGCCCCCCGGCGAAATCGGCGTCGGGGCGGTGCTGCGCGCGACCGAGCCGGATTTCGCGCTGGTCGAGTGCTTCGAGGCCGGCAATCGCTGCCTGGTCACGCCCCGCTGCCGCCTGCGCGGCGTGCTCAACGAGGCGCTCAGCGCCTTCGTGACGACGCTCGACCGCTACACCCTGGCCGATCTCGTGCTCAGGCCGGAGGATTTCGGCATCACGGCGCCGACGCAGGACGCTCCGAAGCCGGCACGGCGCAGGGCCTCCCAGGCCGCCACCTGACCTGGTGAGCATTTCGTCATGTCCGGTAGGCGGAACCATGCATGGCCTAGCTCCATAAGATGCATTATATATGCCTCTTATTTAGACTACGAGGCCAACGACTGCTCAGGGCATGGTGCCGGCCGACCGGCAAGGGATGCGCAGCATGGCGACACTGGTGCTTGATCCGTCGATCTTCGTCGATGACGATATCCTGCGCGATATCGCGGAATCACTGAGCGAGCGCCTGCGCCGGCACAGGCGGCTGCGCGGCGGGCTCGACAGGATCATCGGCAATCGCTGGCAGGAATTCGAGGACGACTTCGCCCGCTTTCTCGGCGCGCTGCTGTTCCAGACTGGCGAACACGGCGGCGCGATCGTCGCGCTGCATGAGGCCTTTCCCGCGCTGGAGCCGGACCATGTCCGCGATGCCTGCGAGGTCTTCATGGAGGCGGCGCTGGAAGTGCTGCCCTTCCACGCCGCGGCCAGCCTGTCGGAACTCTCCGAGCATGTCGGCGCGCTCGTCCTGCGCGCCCTCGAGCCTGCGACGTCTGCCGCCGCAGCTGTTCCGCTGGCCCAGCGCCTCAACGAGGCCGAGGAGGCGCTTCGGCTTGGGGCGAGCCTGCGCTAGAGGCCGCCTCGGACGTGGGGCCCTCCGCACTATTTTCCGCGCCGGAGACCGGGTTCGCCGGCGGGAGCGCCTCGTCGTCGAGAAGAATTCGGGCCGCCGCGCCGTCGAGGTCCTCGTACTGGCCGCTGCGCAGCGACCACATGAAGGCGCAAAGCCCGATGACGCCGAGCGCGATGGCGATCGGGATCAGATAGAAGAAGTCCATCATCGCAGGGCGATGGCGGGGGCGCCCGCCGGCTCCTGTGCAGGCGACTCCGGGTTAAGCCCGCTCGCGGCGTGCCGCCCGAGGCGCAAGGCGTTGCCGATGACCAGCAGCGAGGACAACGACATGGTGACTGCCGCGATCAGCGGCGTGACATAGCCGAGCACAGCGATCGGAATCGCGATCGCGTTGTAGGCGACGGCGAGGAAGATGTTCTGCCGGACGAGCTTGCCGGCCTCGCGCGCCACGGCGAGCGCCTGCGGCACGGCAAGCAGACTCTCGCGCAGGAAGACGAAATCGGCGGCGTTGCGCCCGACATCGGCCGCGGTCGCCGGCGCCATCGACGCATGGGCACGCGCCAGCGCCGGCGCGTCATTGAGGCCGTCGCCGACCATCAGCACCTTGTGCCCGGCAGCAGCGGCGGCCTCGACATGGGCGAGCTTGCCGCCGGGCGAGACCCGCGCGCCATGCGGCAGGCCGAGCGCCGCGGCTAGCCGGCGAACCGGTTCCTCGCGATCACCCGACAGGATCTCGACCTCGAGCCCGGCGGCTGTCAGCGCCGAGATCGCCTGGCGCGCATCGGCCCTGAGACGATCGTCGAAGCTGAAGCGCGCCAGAGCGCGCCCGTCGCGGCTGAGCACGACGCGGGCCTCGCTCGCCATGTCGTCCGGCGCAGCACCGGCACCGAGCGCCCATTCCGGCCGGCCAAGACGATAGAGCGCCCCACCCGCCCGGGCTTCGAGCCCCGCCCCAGGCAGCTCGGAAACCTCGGAGAAGACGATCCTGCCATCCGGGCGGCCCAGCCCGGCCGCCGCCGCGACCAGGGTGCGCGAATAGGGATGGCGTGAATGGCCAGCGAGTGCCGCAGCCAGCGCCAGAGCTTCCGAGTCGTGGGCCTGTGCATCGAGCAGGCGCGGATGGCCGTGGGTCAGCGTTCCCGTCTTGTCGAAGACGACACTGTCAATCTCGGCGAGGCGCTCCATGGCGGCGCCGTCCTTGACCATGATGCCCTTCTCGAACAACCGGCGTGCCGCCATGATCTGGACCATCGGCACGGCGAGGCCGAGCGCGCAGGGACAGGTCACGATCAGCACGGCGATGGCGATGGTGATCGCGCGGTGGGCATCGCCGGTCGCCGCTATCCAACCGAGAAAGGTCAAGAAGGCGGTGAGGTGGATGACCGGCGCGTAAAGTCGCGCCGCCCGGTCGGCGATGCGCCGGTAGAGCGAGCGCCCTTCCTCGGCCGCCTCCATCATGCGGACCATTTCGGCGAGGAAGGAATCGCGTGCCGCTGCGGTCGCGGTGATCGTTAGCGGCCGCGTCAGGTTGAGCGTGCCGGCCTGCAGAACCTGCCCGGCCATGGCGGGTTGCGGCAGGCTCTCACCCGAGACCAGCGAGCAGTCGAGTTCGGAAGCGCCTTCGAGCACGCGGGCATCGACCGGAACGCGCTCACCCGCAGCGAGCCGGATGGTCATGCCGGGCTCGATCTCGGCGACCGGCAGATAGGTACCGGAGCCGTCCGGGCCGATCACGAGCGCGCCACGCGCCGCGAGCCGGGCGAGGCCCTTCACCGCAACCCGCGCCCGCTCGCGCATGACATGGTCCAGCGTTCGGCCGATCAGCAGGAAGAAGAGCAGCGAGATCGCGGCATCGAAATAGGCGTGGGGGCCGCCATGCACCGTCTCGTAGAGGCTAAGCGCGAAGGCGAGCGAGACGCCGATCGAGATCGGCACATCCATGTTGGTGCGGCCCTTGCGCAGCGCGCCCCAGGCAGAACGGAAGAAGACGCGGCCGGAATAGGCGAGCGCCGGCAAGGCGATCAGCGCCGAAATCCAGTGGAATAGATCGCGCGTCGCCGGCTCGGCGCCGGACCAGACCGAGACCGAGAGCAGCATGATGTTCATCGAGGCGAAGCCGGCGACCGCCAGCGAACGGATCAGTTCGGAGAGCGCCGCGTCGGTGCCGGACTCGCCGCTATCGTCGAGATGGGCCTCATAGCCGACACCGACGAGCGTCTCGGCGAAGGGCGGCGGCGCTCCGTCGCGCCATCGGATCGAGACACGCTTGGTCGAGAGGTTGACCCTTGCCCGCTCGACGCCCGGCAGCGCCGACAAGGCCTTCTCGATGGTCGCGATGCAGCCGCCGCAATGAATGCCGGGCACGGAGAGATCGGTCTGGCGCGCCCCGCCGCCCACGGGCCGGCTTGCCAGCAGAATCTCGTCGGCGGTCAGCCTGTGATCCGCCGTCGCATAGTCGGCGCCGGGTGCGCAGCAACTCATCGAAGGCTCCAGAGAGCGAAGGCGGCCCGCTCAGGCCGCGATCGCGCGATAGGCGTACCAGGTGCCGTGCCCCAGAAGCGGGAACACGACAATCAGGCCGAGCAGGCCGGTGACGAGGCTCAGCAGGAACAGGCCGAGGACGATCGCGCCCCAGGTCAGCATCACCGGCAGGTTGTTCCAGACCAGCGCGGTGCTGCTGCCCATCGCCGTCAGCGCGTCGACCCGCTTGTCGAGCTGCATCGGGATCGCAAAGACGCTGATCGCGAAGGAGAAGGCGGCGAAAAGGCCGCCGACGGCACTGCCGACGAACAGCATCGCCAGCCCGACCGGCGTGGTGAACAGCATGCCGACGATATGGTCGAGCCCCGGGAAGGGACGCAGGCCGAAGAACAACGCGTAGATCAGAACCGCCGCCCGCATCCAGGTCAGCATCAGCAGGCAGAGCAGTACGCCGGTGAACAGCACCTGCCCGCCCGAGGCCGGCTTGACGAAGACCATCCGCCCGAGGCCGATGCGCTCGCCGAGAGCGTGCCGGCGGCTCTTCTCATAGAGCCCGATCGCGAAGAGCGGACCGACCACCATGAACCCGGCCAAGGCCGGGAACAGGATGTAGTCCCAGCCGAAGGAGACGAAACAGGCGACCACCGCGAGCGAGACCAGGAAGACAAGGAGCCCATAGCTCAGGCTCGGCATCGGGTTGTCGACGATGTCCTGCCAGCCGGCCCGCAGCCAGTCGAAGGCGGCGGAGGCGGGCAGGCCGCGGCTCCATTTGTTCTCGCGCGGGAGCGGAGGGACGACGGCCGGGATGATCATGGTTCGCCTCGCTGCGGAGTGGGCTTCATTCCGTCACCTCTACCGGCAGGCCGAACGGGCGGCGCTGTAGGCACCCGGCCGGCCCTCGCCTTCGCCCCGCCGGAGATGGGGAACGCAATCGGGCTGGGACGAGATCGCGACATGGACCAGATGCCAGTTGGCGCCGGCCAGCAGCAGCAAGCCGCCGCCGACCGCCAGCCCCACGACGAGCTTGCGTCGGCGCGCCTGCGGGCTGGACACGATCTCGCTCATGGCCGGGGCTTCCTGAGATCGGCGAGGTAGAGCGCCAGGATCTTGCGGTCGACCGGCGACAGCCGGTTCTCCCAGGCCGGCATCTGGCCCTGCCGGCCATGCCAGACCGAGTTGAAGATCGACTGCGTGTCGCCGCCATAAGTCCAGGCCTTGTCGGTCAGGTCGGGCGCGCCGAGCTCGGCATTGCCCCTGCCCTCTTCGCCATGGCAGGCGGCGCAATTGGCGGCGTAGACGGCCTTGCCAGCCTCGACCTTGGCCTTATCGATGCTGCCCGGCGCCGCCGACAGCGACTGGACGAAGGCGGTGACGTTCTCGACATCGGCGCGCGGGATCATGCCGTCCCTGCCGAAGGCGAGCATCTGGGCGGTGCGGCTCTCGCCATGGCCGGAATTGATCCCGACCCGGATCGTCTCCATCAGCGCCTCGGGCGTGCTACCCCAGAGCGTCGACGCGGCGGTGAGATCGGGGAAGCCCTTGCTGCCCTTGGCGTCGGTGCCGTGGCAGACCGCGCAATTGTCGCCGAACAGGGTTCGGCCGCTCTGGCGCACGATCGCCATCAAAGCGGGATCGGCCTGGATCGCGGCGAAGTCGGCGGCCTCGATCTTCTTGCTCCAGGCGCGCGCCTGCTCGGCCTGCTCCAGCGAGCGCGCGATGTTCTTGCGGTCGTCGGCGCCGAGCAGCCCCTTGGTGTAGCTCACGCCTGTCGGCCAGGCCGGCATCAAGAGCCAATAGAAGAGCGAGAAGACGAAGGTCGCGATCAGGAAGAAGTACACCGCCCGGGGAACCGGCGTGTTGAGCTCCTTGATGCCGCTCCATTCATGACCGGTGGTCAGGAAGCCGCTGTGAGGGTCCCGCTCTTCTACCGCCATGGCCGGTCCTCGTCGCGCAGGATGGAATCGGCGGCCTTGTCGAAGTGCTGCTTGTTCGACGGCCAGTAAGTGTAGACCAGGACGGCGACCGAGAGCCCGATCAGGTAGAACAGCCCGTAGGATTTCGAGAACCAGACAGCCGTGTCATGGGCGAGGCTCATGGCTTGCCTCCAGATGGCGTGGCTTCTGCCGGCTTGGCTTCCGCCGACTTGGTGCCTGCCGGCCCGGTTTCCGTCGCGACGGACGGCTTGTGGGCGGCATCGGTCAGGCGGCCGAGGATCTGGAGATAGGCGACGATCGCGTCCATCTCGGTCAGTTCATTGGGCTTGCCGTCGAAGGCACGCACCGTCGTCGCCTCGCCATAACGCTTGCTCACGCCTTCTGCGAAGGGCGAGTCCGGCGCCGCCTGGCCATAAGCGTCGGCCGGGGCGTTGGCGATCATCTCGTCGGTATAGGGCACGCCGACGGCGCGGAGCGAACGCAGATGCTTGCCGAGATCGTCGGTCCGCAGCGGCGTGCGCAGGAACCAGGAATAGGCCGGCATGATCGAGACGGGGACGACGTCGCGCGGATTGTTGAGATGCGCGACATGCCAGGCATCCGAATACTTGCCGCCATTGCGGGCGAGGTCGGGGCCGGTGCGCTTCGAGCCCCAGAGCATCGGGTGGTCGTATTTCGACTCGACCGCGAGCGAGTAAGGCCCGTAGCGCTCGACCTCGTCGCGCAGGGTGCGGATCATCTGCGAATGGCAGGCATAGCAGCCCTCGCGGATGTAGATGTTGCGGCCAGCCACCTCCAGCGGCGTGTAGACGCGCATGTCGGGCGCGTCCTCCACCGTCTGGTTGATGGTGAAGAGCGGCGCGATCTCGACGAGGCCGCCAATGCTGGCGACGCCGATCACCGCCAGCACGAAACCGAGCGTCTTGCGTTCGAGGCGGTAGTGCAGACCAAACATCGGCGTCACTCCCCGGGCTGAAGGGCCGGGGCCGGAACCGGCACCGAACTATCCGCGGCCGGATCGTGCAGATGGGCTGCCCGGATCGTCATCCAGATATTGTAGCAGCCGACCAGCGCGCCGATCAGGAAGAGCAGGCCGCCGATCGCGCGGGCGATGTAGTAGGGCCGCATCGCCACGAGCGAGTCGAGGAAGGAATAGGCCAGCGTGCCGCTTTCATTGTAGGTCCGCCACATCAGCCCCTGGATGATGCCGGAATTCCACATCGAAAAGACGTAGATGACGGTACCGGCGAGTGCGAGCCAGAAGTGCACCTCGACCAGCCCGGCCGAGTACATCGCCTTGCGCTTCCAGAGCCAGGGCACGGTGGCGTAGATCGCGCCGAAGGTGATCATCGCGACCCAGCCAAGCGCGCCGGCATGGACATGGCCGACCGTCCAGTCGGTGTAATGCGATAGCGCGTTGACCTGGCGGATCGCCATGAACGACCCCTCGAAGGTGGAGAGGCCGTAGAACACGGCGGCGACCATCATGAAGCGCAAAGTCGCGTCGTCGCGCACCTTGTCCCAGGCGCCGTTCAGGGTCAGGAGCGCGTTGCCGGCAGAAGCCCAGGACGGCACCAGCAGCATGACCGAGAAGGTCACGCCGAGGCTCTGCACCCATTGCGGCAGGGCCGTGTAGTGCAGGTGGTGCGAGCCCGCCCACATGTAGAAGAAGGTGATGCCCCAGAAGCTGATGATCGACATCCGGTAGGAGTAGATCGGCCGGTCGGCGCGCTTCGGCAGGTAGTAATACATCATGCCGAGGAAGCCGGCGGTCAGGAAGAAGGCGACGGCGTTGTGGCCGTACCACCACTGCGTCATCGCATCCTGGACGCCGGAGAAGGCGGAATAGCTCTTCGCCTGGCCAAGCGAGATCGGCATGGCGAGGTTGTTGACGATGTGAAGGATCGCCACGACCAGGATGAACGCCATGTAGTACCAGTTGGAGACGTAGATATGCGGCTCCTTGCGGCGGGCGAGCGTCCTTACATAGAGGATGAAATAGGTGACCCAGACGACCACGAGCCAGATATCGGCGTACCATTCCGGCTCGGCATATTCCTTCGACTGGGTGATGCCCATCATGTAGCCGGTGACGGCGATGAGGCAGAAAAGGTTGTAGCCGAGCAGCACGAACCAGGGGCTGAGCTGGTCCGGCAGACGTGCCCGTGAGGTGCGCTGCACGACATAGAAGGAGGTGGCGATCAGGGCGTTGCCACCGAAGCCGAAGATCACGCCGGTGGTGTGGATCGGCCGGATGCGGCCGAAGCTCGCCCAGCCGGCATCGAAGGTCAGCTCAGGGTAGACCAGGAGCCAGGCGACCCAGTCGCCGACGAACAGGCCGAGCACGGCCCAGGCCATCGCCATGACGATGCCGAATTTGGTCGGCTCGTCGTAATAGTGCTGCAGCCGTTCAGCGCTCGGCTCCGGCGAAAGATAGCCGGCAATCACCACGAAGATCCCGACGGCGCCGGCGACCAGGAACATCAGTCCGTGCACGCCGATCGGGTCGCCCTGACCGGCGATCGTCAGCAAGAGACCGCACAAGGCAACGGCAACCAGGATGGCTAATGCCAGCCGTCGTTCTGCAATCGTCAACTGGGCGATCATCGGAAGTCGTCCTCGGCTCACTACAAGCACGTCGATGCAATCTGCGACATCGAGTCCGTGAACCCGATCCGCGCCGGTCCGGTGACAGTGCCGCATGGGCAGGGTCGAATCGTCAAGGCCATTTAATATACATCAAAGATGATTGTTTTAAATCAAGACAGGGCGTCGCAGGCGCTGGCGGGGCGGCGTGCATGCCTGTATGAGCAAAGCGGAACTGCCGCAGCGCCGACCACCTCTCGACGCCGCGCAAAGACGCGCGCCGCCAGCGCCAAACATTACGGCGCGACACGCCACAGCTCTTCACAAATGATGCAGGACCAGCATGTCTTCGCAGCGCGATCCGGCTGCAAGTCGCGGCAGGACAAGCGCTTTTGACCCGCAACCGGGCCACACTTGACTTCCCGCCGAAGCATACTAATCCTAGCGCGCCATGATCAGTTTTCGGCTATACGATCCTCGCAGAGCAGGATTTCCCAAGACCGACGTTTAACCCGGACGCGCGCATTGCAGCCTCGTCCGGGCAGTCAGGCATCTCCGACGACAACTCGAGCACATGACGCCTACTCGGCGAGAGCGCGTACCATCCGCTCCGCCATGACCGGCGCGGATCGGCCCACATGGAAGCTGCAGTGAACATCATGAAATTTCTGGGTGCCGACGACATCGCGCTCGACCTGCCTGCCGCAAGCAAGCAGGCGGCGATCGAGAGCGCCGCCGACCGGCTCTGCCGCGGCGATGACGACGGCGACAGGAAGGCTGTTCTCCAGGCGCTCAACGCCCGCGAGCAGCTCGGCTCCACGGCCCTCGGCCGCGGCGTCGCGCTGCCGCACGCTCGAACCGACGTTCTGGGCGAGCCCAGGGTCACGCTGATGCGCCTGGACCACCCGGTCGACTTCGGCGCCGCCGATGGCGACCCGGTCGATCTCGTGCTGGCTGTGGTCTGGCCGGCCGAGGCGATGGACGATTTCCTGAGCACGCTCTCGAAGTTCTGCAAGATGATGCGCGAGCCGCGCCTGCTGCAGGGGTTGCGCGATGCCGCGGATTCCGAGGCTGCGAGCGAACTCCTCCGGGTCGCGGCGGAGCAGACCGCCTCCGCGCAAAGCGCGGCGCGGGCCTGACGCGCGGCAAACACCCGCCAACCGTCAGCGATAAAGGGCCCTCTCCTCGCGGGAGGGCTGCACCTGTTCGTCGGCAACCCCGAACAGTTTTTGCTTCACCTGAAACGAAGGAGGACAGCGACGTGCGGTTGACCGATCGCGCCGCTTGCGAGCGGAAGATCGTCCTGGAGACAGCGAATAGCGAGGGAAGCGGGCGCCTCTCCGGAGAGCCGGTTCGCCTGCAATACGCCGCGCTCCCGTACCGTCTGTCCGATGCCGGATGCCTCGACATCATATTGGTCACCTCGCGGGACACAGGCCGCTGGGTGCTGCCGAAGGGCTGGCCGATGCGCGGCAAGACCGGCGCCGAGGCGGCGGCACGCGAAGCCTATGAAGAGGCCGGGATCATCGGGTACCCCGCGGCCACTCCCGTCGGCGCCTATCACTATCGCAAGCGCCGAAGCCACGGCGCCTCCGTCCTCTGCCGGGTCGAAGTCTTCCCGCTAGACGTCCTCGACGAACTCGACCGCTGGCCCGAGAAGCGCCAGCGCAGGCGGTCCTGGTTCGCGGCGAAGGACGCCAGCGGGCTCGTCGACGAAGCAGAACTGAAGGCCCTCATCCTGACGGCGCAGGACGTCATTCTCCGCGCCTTCGACAAAGAGGTCGCTGCACCGGCTGGCTAGCGCCCGTTCCATGGGACTTACCCGGTTAGCTTGAAGCAAGAAAACCGACAGAAATTTTGATCCACCCCGCAGAAAAAATCTAAACTCTGAATAAAAACAACCTCACAATATCCAAAACACTGAGATGATATCTGAATTCCAATCTAGATTTTGCAACGTCCGCGGACGGGTTGATTTTCCCGCAATGGCTGATATAGGATCGTATATCGCCTGATGCAGGCTACATCTGCTGGTTGGGGAGGACGGCATGTCTCACGACGCCCTCTTCCAATTGGGGATGGGCGCAGTTTTACTGAACGCCTCCCAAAAGGAAGAAACTTTTGCGATGTGCGCCTCGGCCGCGTCGATCAAGGTGATCAGTCCTGCCAGCCGTCTTAGCAGGCAGTCGCCCGCTGCCGCCGCCATTCTCCGCACCGAGAAGAAGAGCAGGAGCAACAGCGCGAAAGCGCTGATCCCGCGCGCGTCGACGGCGTCCGCGTCGGCGATGCCGTAACCGCAGGCACAGGCTCCGCCGGCAGCCAGGCGCTGCGGGCCCAATTCCAAGATCAAAACGCCATCACGACACCGCAACGCGGTGAGCGTGCTGCCTCATAGCGCCGAGATGCGGGCCGGCCGGCTCGGTCGCGGTCCGATACTCTTTCGACAGGTGCGACGCATCGATGATCCAGACCCCGTATTATCTCATCGATAAGGCCGGGTTGCTGCGCAACCTGCAGACGATCGACCGTGTCCGCACACAATCGGGCGCCAAGGTTCTGCTGGCGCTGAAGTGCTTCGCGACCTGGTCGGTGTTCGACCTGATGCGCGAATACATGGACGGCACGACCTCCTCCTCGCTCAACGAGGTCAAGCTCGGCCGCGAGACATTCGGCGGCGAGACCCATGCCTACAGCGTCGCCTTCGCCGATCACGAGGTCGACGAGGTCCTGGCCAATTCCGACAAGATCATCTTCAACTCGATCAGCCAGTTCGAGCGCTTCGCCGACAAGACGGCCGCGACGAGTCGCGGGCTGCGCCTCAACCCGCAGATCAGCGCCTCCGGCTTCGACCTCGCCGACCCCGCCCGCCCGTTCAGCCGCCTCGGCGAATGGGATGCGCAGAAGGTTGGGGCGATCATCGGCCGGATCGACGGCTTCATGATCCACAACAACTGCGAGAACGCCGATTTCGCGCGTTTCGACGCGATGCTGGCGCAGGTCGAGGAGAACTTCGGCGCGCTGCTGCAGCAGGTCAGCTGGGTCAGCCTGGGCGGCGGCATCCATTTCACCGGCGACAGCTACCCGCTCGATGCCTTCTGCGAGCGGCTGAAGCGCTTCTCGCAGCGCTATGGCGTCCAGGTCTATCTCGAGCCCGGCGAGGCCGCGGTGACGAAGAGCACGACCCTCGAGGTCACGGTGCTCGACACGCTGTTCAACGGCAAGCACCTCGCCATCGTCGACAGCTCGATCGAGGCGCATATGCTCGACCTGCTGATCTACCGGCAGAGCGCCAAGCTCGCCGCCGAGCCCGGCCCGCATCGCTATGCGATCTGCGGCAAGTCCTGCCTGGCCGGCGACATCTTCGGCGAGTTCGACTTTGCCCATGAGCTGAAGCCCGGCGACCGGATCTCGATCGAGGACGCGGGCGGCTACACCATGGTGAAGAAGAACTGGTTCAACGGCGTCCAGATGCCGGCCATCGCCGTGCGCGAGCTCGACGGCAGCGTGCGCGTCGTCCGCGAATTCTCCTTCCAGGACTACCTCTCCAGCCTGTCCTGACCTCTCCCCCTCTCTGCAGAAAGGAAATCCCAGCAGAATGAGAAGGAACGTTCTGATCATCGGCGCCGGCGGCGTCGGCCAGGTCGTCGCCCATAAATGCGCGGAGCACAACGACGTGCTCGGCGACATCCACCTCGCTTCGCGCAATGTCGAGAAATGCGAGGCGATCATTCGCTCCGTTCGCGAGAAGCGCAGCCTGAAGACCGGCGGCCGCCTCGCCGGCCACGCGCTGGATGCGCTCGATGTCGAACGAACCGCCCAGCTGATCCGGGACACCGGCGCCGAGATCGTCATCAATGTCGGCTCGGCTTTCCTCAACATGTCGGTGCTGTCGGCCTGCATCGCGGCGGGCGCCGCTTATATCGACACGGCGATCCACGAGGACCCGCTGAAGATCTGCGAGGCGCCGCCCTGGTATGGCAATTACGAGTGGAAGCGGCAGGCCGACTGTGCCGCCGCGGGCATCACCGCGATCCTCGGCGCCGGCTTCGACCCGGGCGTCGTCAACGCCTATGCGGCCCTGGCGCGCGACGCGTATTTCGACAAGATCGACTCGATCGACATCGTCGACGTCAATGCCGGCGACCATGGCCGCTATTTCGCGACCAATTTCGACCCCGAGATCAATTTCCGCGAGTTCACCGGACAGGTCTGGTCCTGGCAGAAGGGCGAGTGGACCTCGAACAGGATGTTCGAGGTCAGCAAGACATGGGACCTGCCGGTGGTCGGCAACCGCACCACCTATCTGACCGGCCATGACGAGATCCATTCGCTGTCGAAGAATCTCAACGTCCCCAATGTCCGGTTCTGGATGGGCTTCGGCGAGCGCTACATCAACGTCTTCACCGTACTCAGGAATCTCGGCCTGCTCTCCGAGCAGCCGGTCAGGACGGCGGAGGGGCTCGAAGTGGTGCCGCTGAAGGTGGTCAAAGCCGTCCTGCCCGATCCGTCCTCGCTGGCACCCGACTATGCCGGCAAGACCTGCATCGGCGATGTCGTGAAGGGAATGAAGGACGGGCAGAAGCGCGAGGTCTTCATCTACAACGTCGCCGACCATGAAGAGGCCTATGCCGAGGTCGGCAGCCAGGCGATCTCCTATACTGCCGGCGTTCCCGCGGCCGCCGCGGCGATCCTCGTCGCCAAGGGCGACTGGGACGTGCGCAGGATGGTCAATGTCGAGGAGCTGGCACCGCGGCCCTTCCTGCGCCTGCTCGACCAGATGGGCCTGCCGGCGCGGATCCGCGATGCCGAAGGCGACCGGCCGCTGAGCTTCGACGAAAAGCCGACAGCAGCGGCGCCGCGGGTGGCCGAACCGGCCCTCGCCGGCTGATCGCGTCCGCGGTCGACAACCGGCTCGAGGGCAGATCGTTGCCGGCGTGCCTGCCCTCGATGCCCACGCCCGGCCGCGTAAGCGGCCGGGCCTTCAACAGCGGTCTCCGCGACACCTGCACCCGGCAGGACGCTACACCGGCCATACGCTGGGACTAAGCTGCGCAACCAGCCAAGACATCCGAACAAGAAATCCGACCAACGCCCTCGCAAGAAGCCAAACCTTGGAAAATTTCAGAAATAACTAGCTTTGCAATATAAATTAACTGAAATTTTACTCCGCTATATTGAAATTTGACTTTCTTTCCACTTCGTCCGAAACTGCCTTTGTCATGACAGGAAACCATCCCCCCGCAGGGATTTTCTTTACGGCGCTTCGCCTCGCACGGCAGTAGCCCTGGTTCGGCGCACGGCCTTTTCGGCCCCAAGCGCGACCGAGCCAGGGAGAACCGCGCCGCCCGCATGCCTGCCGGCACAGGCTGCATCGGGCCATTCAACTCCGGACATTGCCCGGGCTTCCGGCCGCGCATCTGATGCACCGGCCCGGCGGTTCCGCGACCGCAGGACATGACGATGAGCAACAAACGCAATGGCAATCGCGAAGCGAAGAAGCCGAAGCAAGTAAAGCAGCCGGCACAGGCCGTCTCCTCAATCGCCGATCTGAGCAAGCAGCAATTGGGCAGGAAGCCAGGCAAGTAGCGCCGGTAGCCTGAACATAGCTGCAAGCGTGACTGGCGGGCGGGCACCACAGTGACCCGCCCGCTTCATTCGTCAACGAAATCGGGGCGACAGGCCCTGTTGAAAGGAAAAGGTGCGTCCACTTCCGCAGATCACGATCACCTATGAGGATCTTGCCATCCTCTTGCCTCTCGTCAGGCAGGCGATGGCGACCGGCCGTTACGACGCGGCCTCGCGCCTCGCCGCCGAACTCCACCGCGCGCATGTGATCGAGGCCAGGCAGGCACCACAGGACTGCCTGTTCCTGCACGTTCCCGGGCAGTATCTGGAGGAGCGCAGCGGCGCTGTACGCGAGGTGACCCTCGTCCCAGGCCGGGGCAGCGCCGCGGTGGGACTGGTGTCGGTGCTGAGCCCGGTCGGGACCGCGCTGCTCGGGCTTTCCGAGGGGCAGCGCACAGGCTGGCTGAGTCCGCGCGGCGAGCCGCGCATGTTGCGCCTGCTGCGGGTGACACGCCGCCATCGGGCGACGAAACCATCCAACGACGCGAAAGCACGCTCCTGACGAAAGCGGCAAGGCTGGGCACAGGCGCTGCGGCTGATCGTCGCCGCCAGCCGCCGCGCAGGCAGATCTCCCTGTTCCTATGTTGGTTGCGCTACCTC
The DNA here is from genome assembly GCF_001509835.1 of Allobosea sp. WAO. Lineage (GTDB taxonomy): Bacteria > Pseudomonadota > Alphaproteobacteria > Rhizobiales > Beijerinckiaceae > Allobosea. The sequence goes on along the minus strand of NZ_JXTJ01000009.1, from coordinate 85,668 downwards.
AGCCGCGCCCCTGAGAACGGCGAAGCCGCACGCCAGGTCCCTCGCGGCTCTCCGGCAGGAAGCGGACGCCGGCCCGCTCGAAAGCGGCGAGGACCAGGGCCTCCGAGGCGCGCTGAAGCTCATGGCGCTCACGCTCGAAATCGCGGACCGTGCTGCGCGAGACTCCGGCAGTGACAGCAAGCTGATCCTGCGTCCAGTTCAGCAGACCGCGCGCCGCGCGACACAGTTCAGGACGTAAATTCATGGCGTTGGCCCATTGCCTTCGGCTGCCTGAGTCAACCATAATGGACGGAATCGGGCAAGGCTGGAGTTTTTTGCGGCAGTCCAACTGAAAGGATCCTTCATCGATCATGGCGGACGATGCCGTATTACTGAGTCTGATCATCGCCCTGCCTTTCGTCGGCAGCCTGCTAGCCGCGCTCCTGCCGGCCAATGCCCGCAATGCCGAAGCCTGGCTCGCCGGCCTGATCACGGTCGGCATCCTGATCATCGCCGCAATCCTGTGGCCGAAGGTCGCCGAGCCTGCCGTGGTGCGTGCGCAGTTCGAATGGCTGCCGGAGTACGGCCTGAACTTCGTGCTGCGAGTCGACGGGCTGGCCTGGCTCTTCGTCGTCATGATCGCGGGGATCGGCCTGCTCGTCGTCCTCTACGCGCGCTACTACATGTCGCCGGAAGACCCGGTGCCGCGCTTCTTCTCGTTCCTGCTCGCCTTCATGGGCGCGATGCTGGGTGTCGTCACTAGCGGGAACCTGATCCAGATCGTGCTGTTCTGGGAACTGACCAGCCTCTTCTCCTTCCTGCTGATCGCCTATTGGCACCATAGCCAGAGTGCCCGCGACGGCGCGCGCATCGCCCTGACCGTCACTGGCGCAGGCGGGCTCAGCCTCCTCGCAGGCATGCTGCTGCTCGGCCACATCGTCGGCAGCTACGACCTCGACGTCGTCCTGGCCTCGGGCCAGAAGATCGTCGCGCACCCGCTTTATCTCGCGGCGCTGATCCTGGTCGCGCTCGGTGCGCTGACCAAGAGCGCGCAGTTCCCCTTCCATTTCTGGCTACCGCGAGCTATGGCCGCGCCGACCCCGGTCTCGGCCTATCTCCACTCCGCCACCATGGTGAAGGCCGGCGTCTTCCTGCTGGCCCGGCTCTGGCCGGCCATGGCGGGGCACGAATACTGGTTCTGGGTGCTGGCTCCGGTCGGCGTCGCGACCTTGGTGATCGGCGCCTTCCTGGCGCTGTTCCAGCAGGACCTGAAGGGGCTTCTCGCCTATTCGACGATCAGCCATCTCGGCCTGATCACCCTGCTGCTCGGCCTCGGCAGCCCGCTCGCCGCGGTCGCGGCGATCTTCCACATCATGAACCACGCGACCTTCAAGGCCTCGCTGTTCATGGCAGCCGGGATCATCGACCATGAGGCGGGCACGCGCGACGTCCGCCGGCTCGGTGGGCTCTACCGTGCCATGCCGATCACGGCGACGCTCGCCATGGTCGCGGCGGCCTCGATGGCCGGCGTGCCGCTGCTCAACGGCTTCCTTTCGAAGGAAATGTTCTTCGCCGAGACCATCGAGTACCATGTCGACACGGCGCTCGACCATTTGCTGCCCTATATCGCGACCGTCGCCGGCATGTTCAGCGTCGGCTATTCACTGCGGCTGATCCATCAGGTCTTCTTCGGTCCGCCTGCGACCGACCTGCCGCACAAGCCGCATGACCCGGTGATCTGGATGCTGTTGCCGGTCGGCCTGCTGGTGCTGATCTGCCTTCTGGTCGGCATCGTGCCGGCGCAGACGGTGGGCGGCGTGCTCGCGGTCGCGGTCGAGTCGGTGCTGAGGGGGCAGACGCCGAGCTACAGCCTCGCCGTTTGGCACGGCTTCACCCCGGCCCTGCTTATGAGCTTGGTGGCGACGGCGGGTGGCATCGTCATCTATCTCTCGATGCTGCGCTATCTCTCCGGCAACATCGAAGGCGCACCGCTGCTGCGCGAACTGAAGGGCAAGCGCCTGTTCGAGCGGGCGATCGTCTTCCTGTCCTGGCGCTGGGCCAAAGGCCTCGAGCAGGTGGTCAGCACGGCCCGGCTGCAGCCGCAGATGCGCCTGCTGATCGGCGTCACCATCATGCTGGCGCTGTGGTCCTTCTACATCCGGCCGGTCTCGCTGGCGCCCGGCAATGTCCAGGGAGCGGATCTCGAATTCATGCTGGTCTGGCTGGTCGGTGCCGCTTGCGCGCTCGGCGCGGCCTACCAGGCCAAGTATCACCGCCTCGCCGCCGTGATCCTGACCGGCGGGACCGGCCTCGCGGTCTGCCTGACCTTCGCCTGGTTCTCGGCCCCCGACCTCGCCTTGACCCAGTTGCTGGTCGAGGTCGTCACCACCGTCCTACTGCTGCTCGGCCTGCGCTGGCTGCCGAAGCGCATCGAGGGCATCAGCTCCGAGACGATCTTCTCGGCGAGGCTTCGGCGCTTCCGCGACCTCACCGTCGCGGTCGCCGGCGGCGCCGGGCTGGCTCTGCTCTCCTATCTGGTCATGACCTGGCCGCTCACCGGCAGCATCTCCAGCAACTTCCTCGAGCGCGCTTATACGGAGGGCGGCGGGCGCAATGTCGTCAACGTCCTGCTCGTCGACTTCCGCGGCTTCGACACGCTCGGCGAGATCGCCGTGCTCGGCGTGGTGGCGATCACGGTCTATGCGCTGCTACGCCGCTTCCGCCCTGCCCGCGACAGCGTCGGGCTGCCCGAGCAGAAGAAGTTCCAGAACCTCTACGACGCCGACATCCAGGGTAGCGGCAAGGACCCGATCAGCGCGCACTACCTCCTGGTGCCGGGCCTGATCATGCGCCTGCTGTTCCCGGTGATCGCGATGATGGCGGTGTTCCTGTTCATGCGCGGGCATGACCTGCCCGGCGGCGGCTTCGTCTCCGGCCTGACCTTCGCGATCGCCTTCATCCTGCAATACATGGCGGGCGGCGCCCGTTGGGTCGAAGCGCGGCTGCGCATCCTGCCGGTCCGGTGGATCGGCATCGGCCTGCTCGCCGCCGCCTTCACCGGCGCCGGCGCATGGTTGTTCGGCCGCCCCTTCCTGACCACCGCCTTCGCCTATGTCGAGGTCCCCGTCCTCGGCAAGCTGCCTCTGGCCAGTGCCCTGCTCTTCGATTTCGGCGTCGTCGCGCTGGTGCTGGGCGCGACGGTCCTGGTGCTGATCGCGCTGGCGCACCAATCGCTGCGCGTCTACCGCGCTGCGGCTGCCGCTCGCACCACCACAACGACCGGCGGGAGAAACTGATGGAACTGATCGTCTCCCTCGCCATCGGCATCCTTGCCGGCTCGGGCATCTGGCTCTTGCTGCGGCCGCGCACCTTCCAGGTGATCATCGGCCTCTCGCTGCTGTCCTACGCGGTCAACCTCTTCATCTTCGGGATGGGCAGGCTGCGCGTCGGCGCCCCGCCAGTGCTCGACCCCGCCGCCGGCGGCGACATCTCGCGCTATGCCGACCCGCTGCCCCAGGCGCTGGTGCTGACGGCGATCGTCATCAGCTTCGCCATGACCGCCCTCTTCCTCGTCGTCCTGCTGGCCTCGCGCGGCTTGACCCGCAGCGACCATGTCGACGGCCGGGAGGGCGGTTCGTGAACTGGCACGACCATCTCGTCATCGCGCCGATCATCCTGCCGCTGATCGCAGGCGCGACGATGCTGCTCTTCGACGGTCGCGACCGCACGGTCGCGGCCGTGTTCAACCTCGTCTCGACCTTCGCTCTGCTCGCGATCGCGATCGCCCTGGTGATGGGCAGCGCCGGTCCCGATCCGGCCGCCGCGGTCAAGGTCTACCGGCTCGGCGACTGGCCGGCGCAGTTCGGCATCGTGCTGGTCGTCGACCGGCTGTCGAGCATGATGCTGCTGCTCACGGCGATCCTCGCCTGTGCCGCGCTGATCTTCTCGCTGGCGCGCTGGCACAGCTCCGGCAGCTATTTCCACCCGCTCTTCCAGTTCCTGCTGATGGGGCTGAACGGCGCCTTCCTGACCGGCGACCTGTTCAATCTGTTCGTCTTCTTCGAAGTGCTGCTCGCCGCCTCCTACGGCCTGGCACTGCATGGATCCGGGCATGCGCGCGTCCGCGCCGGCCTGCACTACATCGCCGTCAACCTCGTCGCGGCGCTGGTCTTCCTCGTCGGCGTCAGCATGGTCTACGGCGCCGCCGGCACCCTCAACATGGCCGATCTCGCCGCACGCATCGGTAGCCTGCCGGCCCGCGAACGCGCCCTGCTGGAAACCGGCACAAGTATTCTCGGCGTTGCCTTCCTGGTGAAGGCCGCGGCCTGGCCGCTCGGCTTCTGGCTACCCGGGACCTATGCAGCCGCGAGCGCACCGGTGGCGGCGCTGTTCTCGGTGATGACCAAAGTCGGCATCTACGCGATCCTCCGGATCGGCTTCCTGCTGGCCGGCCCCGAGGCTGCCGCCGGCTCGGCCCAGTTCGGCGATGTCTGGCTGCTCGCTGCAGGCGCCGCCACCATCCTCTTCGCGATGGTCGGCATGCTGGCCTCGCAGGACCTCGCCAAGCTCGCAAGCTTCTCCGTCGTCGTCTCTTCGGGAACCATGCTCGCCGTGCTCGGCACCAATGATGTCACGATCATCGGGCCCGCCCTCTATTATCTAGTGTCATCGACGCTCGCGATCGGCGCCTTCTTCCTGCTGATCGAATTGATCGAGCGGGGCCGCGCGCCGACCGACGACATCCTAGCCGTGACGCTCGAGGCCTATGGCATCGAGGATGATGACGAGCCCGGCGAGGACGGCGAAGCCGGGGTCGCCGTGCCCGCGATTCTTGCCGTGCTCGGAGCGGCCTTCATCATCTCGGCGCTGCTGCTCTCCGGCCTGCCGCCGCTGTCCGGCTTCGTCGCCAAGTTCGCGATCCTGGCCGGCGCGCTCGGCCGGACCGAACCGTCGACGGTGACCGGGGTCGCTCCGGGGGCCTGGGTCCTGCTTGTCCTGCTGCTCCTCTCCGGCTTCGTCACGTTGATCGCAATGGTCCGCGCCGGGATCCGCTCCTTCTGGGCGGTGATCGAGCGCGAGGCGCCGCGCGTCCGGGTGATCGAGCTCGCCCCCGTCGCCGCCCTGCTCCTGCTGTGTCTCACTCTCACCCTGCAGGCCGGGCCGGCGATGCGCTTCATGCAGGCCACCGCGTCCGGGCTGCACGGCTCGGCAGCCTATATCCATGGCGTGCTGGGACCGACGACGCCCTCGGCCGGAGGCAAGCCATGAGCCGCTGGCTGCCTTCTCCGCCGACCACACTGGGGCTGCTGGCGCTCTGGCTGCTGCTCAACCAGAGCGTTTCGCCGGGCCATATCCTGCTCGGCAGCATCCTCGGCCTGCTCGGACCTTTCCTGCTGAAGCGGCTCGACGTGCCGCCGCTGAGGCTGCGCCGGCCCGGCGCGATCCTGCGGCTGCTCGGCATCTTCATCGCCGACATGATCCGGTCCAATATCGCGGTCGCACGTGTCATCCTTGCAAACCATCCCGCCCGCAAGAACGGCTTCGTCCGCATCCCGTTGCGACTGCGCTCGCGCTACGGGCTCGCGGCTCTGGCCTGCCTCATCACCGCGACGCCCGGCACGAGCTGGGTCAGCTACGACCCCGCCACGGGCATGCTGGTGATCCATGTGCTCGACCTGACCGAGGGCGACGACTGGTCCGCGCTGATCGAACGGCGCTATGTCGGCTTGTTGGTGGAGATCTTCGAATGAGCGCCACGATCCTTGCCTTCGCCCTCGTCGCCGGTCAGGTCATGCTCGCCCTCGCCATGGTCGCCGCGGCCTACCGCATCCTGCGCGGACCGCGCGCCCAGGATCGCGTGCTCGGCATGGACGCGCTCTATCTCAATGCGATGCTGCTACTGCTCGTCTTCGGCATCGGCTCCGGCACGACGCTGTATTTCGAGGCGGCACTGGCAATCGGCCTGCTCGGTTTCGTCTCGACAGTGGCAATGGCGAAGTTCCTGATGCGCGGGGAGGTGATCGAATGATAACGCTTCACGCCCTGCCGAGCTGGGCCGCCCTGCTGATCGCGCTGCTCATCCTGACGGGGTCGGGACTCGCCCTCATCGGCGCGCTTGGCCTGCTCCGGTTCAAGAGCTTCTACGAGCGCGTGCACGCGCCGACGCTCGGCTCGACGCTGGGGATGGGATGCATCCTGCTCGCCTCGATGCTGTATTTCTCGATCGGCCAGACGCGGCCCGTGGTGCACGAGATCCTGATCGGCCTGTTCATCACGATAACCACCCCGGTGACGCTGCTGCTGCTGGTCCAGGCGACGCTTTACCGGGACCGGCAGGAAGGCCGCGACCCGCTGGACGGAAGCAATCGTCCGGACGCATAGAGCGCCCTTCTCACGCCTTGCCTCTACATCGTGGATCAGGTGATCGGGCACTCTCCGCGAGCAGCAGCGCGAGAAGCTCGCGCTGATTATGCGTCCCGGTCTTGCTGAAAGCGCTCTTGATGTGACCTCGGGCGGTTTCGTAGGTGATGCCCAGTTCCTTCGAGATATCCACCAGGGAGCCGCCGAGCCGTAAGGCGCTGGTGATGCGGGCTTCCTGCTCCGTCAGGCGATAGCGCTCCCGAAGGCGAACCACTACATCCGACCGGTTCGGAGGGAGCACTCTGAGGATCACCAGCGCCGTAACGGCGGGGCTGAAATACGCGAGCGGGCCACGCATCACCAAGGGCTGCAGGTTTGACGCGAGCGGAAGGACCGACACCGAGAGGCGGGTACCGGCCAGTTCGACCAGGAACTCGGCATGCCCCCCCGCTCCGCCAGGGTATCTCTCACAGGTTTCCTGAACCGATCTTGCGAACCTGGCATCAACCTCGGGCAAGCCGAATGAAACGATATCGCGGGCCCGCACATTGATCAGCATGCCGCTGCCGATCAACGCCTCGGCCGCGGAATTTGCCGCGACGAGTTTGCAGTCGGCGTTCACGATGAAGGCGGGATCGAGCAGGTTCTGCATGAGACCATCACTGGGAATTGAGCATTGACTACGCAGAACGGCGCGGTTGCAGTCGAGGGCCCGGCGCATGCGGGAGGCCAGGGCCTGCATAGCCGGCGCCATCACTTCGTTCGTTCGCTCATGCGAGCGGCTGTCATAGTGGATGCAGAAGAACGCGACGCGATCGCGCTCATGGGCAATCTTGAGACCCATGGCCATGTCGGCCCGGCCCATTGGTTTCAGCCAGTCGTTGAAGAACTCGGTTCTCTCGAGGATGCTACGCGGCAGGAGCGCATCGGCCAACTCGACCTTCGCTGTCGCCATCTCCTTCCAGATTCCCAGCCATGGATTGCGAGAGGCGAAATGCAGGAAGTAGGGCTCGAGGTTGACGTCCTCCCAGCCAGCTCCGGCGAGAGGTAGGGCGTAAGGGGACAATCTATCATGGCCCTGGAAAAGAACGCGCGCATCGGGGCGAAGTGCCTGGAAAGCAGCACAGACGTCCTGCCACCGATCAGGAGATAGCGCTGCCGCGTCGATGACTTCGCCGACCTGCGAAATCGCGCGAACGAACTCGGCACTACTGAGGCCGCGCAGCGCCATTCCGGATCCCCCGACCCCCTTCTTGATTTTGGCCGATCATTCTCCAGCGGGAACCGAAGAGCAATAGTTATCCAGCTCGCCTCTGCGATCGCTCGAAACTTAACGGTCCGCGAAACGACTGTCTTACCCCAATTGGGTGAGGGCCACGATCTTGAATTGCCGTAGTTTCGAAACTGGCCGATCAAGGCTGCCTGCTCGAACCGGGGGGATGGGCAGTGAGGAGTCTATGCGTGATGCGCCCTGCCGAAGCACGGGGGGGCTGCCGCTCCTGCGACAGGAGCGATGCGGAACCGTGCACCTGCCAGGGCGTCGATGGCGACACCGTCAGGATGGTGACGCTTAGCCAGCTATGGGGCGCCGAGGCGCTCGGCCGAAGTTGCCATCCCGCGATCCACGCGGCGACGAAATCAAGGGAACTCCACAGCATCGGACGGCTACGCTACCTGCTGTTCGTAGAACGCGGCGGCGAGAATTCCGCCTATACTAACCATGGCGAAGGCTGGCTTCTGGAACCGATCGATGCGGTAAGCCTCAATCTCTGGGCGGGGCCGGAGCGGCGTTGCCTCGCCGCGATCAGGCTTACCCAGGGCGCCGATGCCGTCTCCGATCCGCGGCTTGCGGCGATGCTTCGATGCAGCGCGCTGCCGCAGGCGGACCATCACAGCTGTCTGGTTCTCTCGCGCCTCGCGGTCCGCCGCGAAGCTCGCGCGCAGGCTCTTACTCCGGCCCTCGCCCGGCATGCCTACAGGGCCGGGCTCGAATCCGGCGCCAGCATGGCGCTGCTCGCTTCCCGTCCCACAGACATTCCGTTCTTCGCGCGCCTTGGTTTCAGACCCTCCGGCACCGCATGGGCCGAGCCCGGCATGGACGAACTCCGCTGCCTGACACTCGGGCTGCGGGACCGAGCAACTCTCCAGACGGTCAAGTCACCGCTGTTGGCGGAGCTCGATGCGTTCGAGGCCAACGGACCTGTCGGCACGTCCGAGGTTTCGATCGTTGATCTCGGCGACGACCTGTGAGGTCAGGCACGGCACAAGCCATCCGGCCGAACTCGGCCTCCGATTGCACCTGTCTTGGCAGCGCCCTTTCCAAACGGGAACTCAGGCGCCGTTCTTGATCAGCTCCCGCGCGATGATGGTGCGCTGGATCTGGTTGGTGCCCTCATAGATCTGGGTGATCTTGGCGTCGCGATAAAGCCGCTCGACCTCGAAGCCCTGGATGTAGCCGGAGCCGCCGAAGATCTGGACGGCGTTTGCGGTCTGTGCCACCGCCATGTCGCTGGCGAAGCATTTGGCGATAGAGGCGGCCGAGGTCGCCGGCGCACCATGGTCGATCAGCAGCGCCGCGCGCTCGACCAGCGCCCGGGCGGCGGCGATGTCCTTGGCCATGTCGGCGAGCATCCATTGCAGGCCCTGGTTCTCCAGGATCGGCTTGCCGAACTGGCGCCGCTCGCGGGCATAGGCCAGCGCCGCCTCGAGCCCGGCCTGAGCGATGCCGACCGCGAGCGCGCCGATGCCGACGCGACCCTTCTCGAGCACGCTCATCATGATGTGGAAACCGCGCCCCTGCGGCCCGAGCATCGCCTCGCGCGGCACTGTCACGCCGTCGAAGTTAAGCGCGCCGACCTGGCTCGCGCGCTGACCCATCTTGTGTTCCTTGGCGCCGCGCGAAACGCCGGGCGCGTTGAGGTCGACGATGAAGATGCTCATGCCCCGATGGCCGGCTGCGGGATCGGTCGAAGCCAGCACGAAGCCGAGATCGGCGACCGGCGCATTGTGGATCCAGAGCTTGCCGCCATCGATGACATGGCCGTCGGCGCTCTCGCGCGCAGTGGTGCGGACATTGGAAAGATCGGAACCCGCCTCGGCCTCGGTCAGGCAATAGGCGACGCGGGTCTTGCCCAGCAGGATGCCCGGCAGATGGCGGGCGCGCTGCTCGGCCGTGCCATAGCGGGTCAGCAGCGTGCCGATGAGCTCGACGAGGCCGCACTGATCGGCGACCGAGGCATAGCCGCGCGACAACTCCTCCATCACCAGCGCATAGGCATAGGTGTCGAGCCCGGCCCCACCATGCTCGGGATCGGCAGTGATGCCGAACAGGCCGAGCTCGCCCATCTGGCGATAGATCTCGGCCGGAAAGGTCGAGTCGCGGTCGAGATCGGCAGCAGCCGGGCGCACCCACTCGTCGGCGAAGCGGCGGGCGGTGTCGCGGATCTGCTGGTAGAGTGGGGCATCCTGGAGCGACGCGTGCATGGGTTTCCTCCCGTCCTCAGGCGATGCCGTTCAAGGCGCAGAGATGGCCCATGCGCATTGCGGCGCGCTCGGGATCGGCGAAGAGCCCGGCCTGGTCGGCGAGGCGGAAGAGATCGGCATAGTGCAGGATGCCGCGGGCCGATTCCGCGCCGCCGACCATGCGGAAGTGGTCCTGGAAGCCATTGAGCCAGACGAGGAAGACGACGCCGCTCTTGTAGTATTGGGTCGGGGCCTCGAAGAGCCGGCGAGCCAGCGTGACCGTCGGATCGAGGATTGCGTGGAAGCCCTGCCGGTCGCCGGCATCGAGGCAGGCGAAGGCGGCGGCGGCCGCCGGCGCGATAGGATCGAAGATCCCGAGCAAGCCATGAGAAAAGCCCTGCTCGTCGCCGCCGATCAGCTCGGCATAGTTGAAGTCGTCGCCGGTATACATCACGACGCCCTCCGGCAGCCTCCGGCGCATGGTGATCTCCTTGCCGGCGTCGAGCAGCGAGATCTTGATCCCGTCTATCTTGGCGGCATGCTCGCGGATCAGCGTCAGCACGGTCTGCATCGCCGGCTCGAAATCACGGCTGCCCCAATAGCCTGCGAGCGCCGGATCGAACATCTCGCCGAGCCAGTGCAGGATGACCTTGCCGCGGCACTGGCCGATCAGCCGGCCGTAGACGGCAAGATAGTCGTCCGGCCCCTTCGCCACCCGGCAGAGCGCGCGACTCGCCATCAGGATGATCTTGCCGCCATGCTTCTCGACATGAGCGATCTGCTCCTCATAGGCGCGGATGACGTCGTCGAGCGTGGTCGCGGCATTGGCGTCGAGCTGGTCGGTGCCGGCGCCGCAGGCGAGATCGGCGCCCGGCACGGTCTTCGCTTCGGCGAGCACGCGGGCGATCAGCTCGGCGGCATTACTCCAGTCGAGCCCCTGTCCGCGCTGCGAGGTGTCCATCGCCTCGGCGATCTTGAAGCCCAGGCCCCAGAGATGGCGCCGGAAGGCCAGCGTCGCGTCCCAGTCGAGCGCCGGAACGCGCCAGGGCTCGTTCAGCTTGCGGGGATCGGCAACGACATGGGCCGCCGCGAAGACCGTGCGGGTGCGTGAGGGAGCATGCACCGGAGCAAAGCGCGAGGCCGGCGCCAGAAGGTAGCGTTCAGTCCCGCCATCGGCCTTGGGCAAAGTGATCTGGGCCACGGCTTCCTCCCGATTTAATGGAACGTTCCAGTTACTGAACGCCTTTCCATCGCTATAATTCATTCTTTTTTGGTTTCAAAGAGAGATATTGCCACACCACTCTCACGATGATATGGAACGTTCCAAATTTAGAACTGCCCGGGGACGCACGGCGCCTCGGGCGCGAACGGGACGGAACGATGCCGCAAGAGGCGGAAGCCAGGGAAAAGGTGACGATCATCGAGATCGCGGACGCCGCCGGCGTCTCGAAATCGACGGTCTCGCTCGTCCTGACCGGCCGCGGCAGCGTCAAGCCGGAGACGCGCGAGCGCATCCTGCGCGTGATGGACGAGCTCGGCTACGTCTACAATCGCGGCGCCGCCAATCTGCGCAACACGCACTCAAAGATCGTGGGGCTCGTCCTGAACGATCTCTCCAACCCGTTCTTCGCCGAGTTCGCCATCGGCGTCGAAACCGTGCTGCAGATGGCCGGCTATGTCGCCTTCATGGCTAACACCTCCGAAAGCGTGGTGCGCCAGAGCCAGGTGATGCGGATGATGCGCGAGCATGGCGCGGGCGGCATCATCCTCTGCCCGGCGCTCGACACCACCGCCGAAGAGCTGGCGCAGGCGAGCGGCCCGGAAACGGCACTGCTGGTCGCGATCCGGCGGTTGCCAGGCGTCGCGGCGAGCTCGGTGGTGCCGGACAATGTCGCCGGTTCGGCGCGGATCACCCGCCATCTCCTCAATCTCGGGCACAAACGCATCGCCTATCTCGGCGGCATGAACTCGATGGTGGTCCGGCAGGACCGCCATCAGGGCTTCAGCGAGGCCATGGCGAAGGCAGGGCTTTCGGCCGATCCCGGCCTCAACCTCGAATGCATGCCGACCCGCGATGGCGGCTTCAGCGCGATGAGCTCGGCCCTGGCGCTGCCGGACCGGCCGACGGCCGTGGTCTGCTACAACGACGTCGTCGCCATCGGCGCCATGCTGGCAGCCGCGAGGCGCGGCCTCGTCGTCGGCCGCGACATCGCGATCGTCGGCTTCGACGACACCAGCGAGGCGCGCCATGTCTCGCCGGCCCTGACCACAATCGCCGTCGATGCGGTCGGACTCGGCGAGCGTGCCGCGGCGATGCTGCTCGAGCGCATCACCAACCGTGCGGCGCCGGCGACCAGCCATGTCGGCCCGGCCGATCTCGTCATCCGCGAATCCTGCGGCGCCTATCAGCATGCGCTGACGGCCGCCGGCTGACCCCTTTATCACAACCGGACGAAAGCAAGATGGCGTTCCCCCGCATCCTCACCGCAGACGAAGCCGCAGCCCTGATCCCGGACGAGGCGATCGTCACCGTCTCCTCGTCTTCCGGGCTTGGCTGCCCGGATGCGGTTCTCGCCGCGATCGGCCGGCGCTTCGAGGCGAGCGGCCATCCGAAGCAGCTGACGACGCTGCACCCGATCGCCGCTGGCGACATGTCGGGCATCAAGGGCATCGACCATCTCGCCAGGCCGGGCCTCCTCGCCCGCATCCTCGGCGGCTCCTACCCGTCCGGCCCGTCGAGCGCCGAGCCGCCCGCGATCTGGAAGATGGTCACCGGCAACGAGATCCCGGCCTACAACGTGCCGAGCGGCATCCTGTTCGACATGCATCGCGAGGCGGCTGCGAAGCGCCCGGGGGTGCTGACCAAGATCGGCATGGAGACCTTCGTCGACCCCCGCAACCAGGGCTGCGCGATGAACGAGCGCGCCGCCGCCGAGCCGATCGTCAGCCGCGTCGAGTTCGACGGAGAGGACTGGCTCTATTTCCGCAGCATCGTGCCGAAGATCGCGATCATCCGCGCCACCACGGCCGATGAGCGCGGCAACCTCTCCTACGAGCATGAGGGCGGCTATCTCGGCCCGCTCGACCAGGCGCTCTCCGTCCGCAACAATGGCGGCATCGTCATCGCGCAGGTGAAACGCGTCGTCGCCGCCGGCTCGCTGAAGCCGCAGCAGGTCTTCGTGCCCGGCATCCTGGTCGACGCCATCGTCGTCGCGCCCGAGCAGATGCAGACGACGCAGACGGTCTACGACCCCGCGATCTCCGGCGAGATCGCCCGGCCGCTGTCGAGCTTCGAGACGCCGGCCTTCGACGTCGCCAAGGTGATCGCGCGGCGCGTCGCACAGGAGCTGCGCCATGGCGACGCCGTCAATATCGGCTTCGGCATCTCCGCCAATGTGCCGCGCATCCTGATCGAGGAAGGCCAGCACGGCGCCGTCACCTGGGTGATCGAGCAGGGAGCGGTCGGCGGCGTGCCGCTGCTCGAATTCCAGTTCGGCTGCGCTTCCAATGCCGAGGCGATCGTGCCCTCGCCCTACCAGTTCACCTATTTCCAGGGCGCCGGCTTCGACATGTCGCTGCTCTCCTTCCTGCAGATCGACAGGCAGGGCTCGGTCAACGTCTCCAAGCTCGGCGTACGCCCGCATGTCACCGCCGGTGCCGGCGGCTTCATCGACATCACGGCCCGCGCCCGGCGCATCGTCTTCTCCGGCTATTTCAGCGCCGGCGCCAAGCTCGCCATCGCCGATGGCAAGCTGGTCATCGAGAAGGAAGGCAAGGTCAGGAAGCTGGTCGAGGCGGTCGAGCACATCTCCTTCTCCGGCCCGCGCGCCATCGCCCAGGGCCAGGACATCACCTACATCACCGAGCGCTGCGTGATGAAGCTGACGGCAGACGGCATCGTCGTCAGCGAGATCGCGCCCGGCGTCGACCTCGAGCGCGACATCCTCGCCCAGGCGGAGTTCCCGCTGCTGGTGCCGCAGCCGCCGAAGCTGATGGATGCGGCGCTGTTCCAGGAGGCCCTGCTCGGCCTCGCCATCCCCCGGAGGGCCGCATGAGCGATCCCGTCACCCTCGAAATCGCGGGCGGGCTCGCGATCATCACCCTCGCCCGTCCCGAGAAGCTCAACGCACTCGACGACGTCATGGTCGCGCTGCTCGGCCGCCATGCCGAGACGATCGATGCCGACCGTTCGGTGCGCGCCGTGATCCTGACCGGCGAGGGTAAGGCCTTCTGCGCCGGCGGCGACATCGTCGCCTGGGGCGGGCTCTCGCCGCTGGAGATGGGCCAGGGCTGGGTTCGCTCCGGTCATCGCGTCTTCGACAAGCTGGCGCGGATGAAGCCGCCGGTGATCGCGGCGATGAACGGCCATGCGCTCGGCGGCGGGCTCGAGCTCGCCGTCACCGCCGACATCCGGATCTGCGAGGTCCAGGCCAAGATCGGCCTGCCCGAAAGCGGGCTCGGCATGATCCCCGGCTGGTCGGGCACGCAGCGCCTGGTCAAGCGCCTCGGCGGGCGCGTCGCCCGCCGCCTCGCGCTCACCGGCGAGATCATCACCGCCGAGACGGCGCTGTCGCTCGGAATCGTCGACGAGGTCGTCGAGAAGGGTGGCGCCCTGGCAGCTGCCAAGGTCGTGGCCGAGCGCGTGCTGACTCGCGGCCCGGTGGCGAACATGGTGGTCAAGCAGTTGATCAACGCCGCCGAGGATGAGGACCGCGCCGCGATCATGGAGACGCTGGCGACCTCGCTCGTCTCCTATACGGACGATGTCAAGGAAGGCGTCGACGCCTTCAAGGACAAGCGTCCGCCGAACTACCGGGGGTCCTGAGATGACACGTCCCGTCGCCCTGATCACCGGCGGACGACGCGGCATCGGCCGCGCCATCGGCCTCGCCCTCGCCCAGGCCGGCCATGACATCGCCTTCACCGACATCGCCGAGGACGAGGCTGCCGACGCGGCCAAGGCGGCCTTCGCCGAGGCCGGCGCCCGGACCTTGTTCGTGCGGCACGATGTCACCGCGATCGAGAGCCATGCCGATCTCGTCGCGAGCGTCATGCGCGAATTCGGCCGGCTCGACCTCTTCGTCTCGAACGCCGGCATCGGCGCGCCAGTGCGCGGCGACATGCTGGAGATCACGCCGGAATCCTATGATCTCGTCATGGGGGTCAATCTGCGCGGCGCCGCCTTCCTGAGCCAGGAAGTCGCCAAGGCGATGATCGGCCAGGGCAAGGACCGGCATCAAGCAATCGTGTTCATCACCTCGGCCAGCACGGAGCTGGTCTCGATCGACCGGGCCCAGTATTGCGTCTCGAAGATCGGCCTCTCGATGTGGGCGAAGGCGCTGGCCGTCAGGCTCGCGCCCGAGGGCATCCCGGTCTTCGAGGTCCGTCCGGGCGTGATCCGCACCGACATGACGGCGAAGGTCGCAGCGAAATACGATGCCCGCATCGCCGACGGGCTGATCCCGGCGGGGCGCTGGGGTGAGGGAGAAGACGTCGCGCGCTGCGTGGTCGGCCTGGCCAGTGGCGATTTCGCCTATGCGACGGGAACTGTGATCAATGCCGATGGCGGGTTGATGATTCCGCGCCTGTAGTTAGGTTCGCCGCCTTCAGATTCGATTCAGATAAAGTGGCGGCCGCCGCCAATGGACAAGGAGCAGGGCGCGCGATGACAGCAAAGACTTGCTCATCCCCGGAGGGGGCACACTGAATGAGCTATGAGTTCGATTTCGCCTCGGTCTTCGAAGCCTGGCCGGAACTGCTTCACGGGCTGATCAATTCGCTCGTGCTCTCGGCGGCTGCGATGGCGATCGGC
The DNA here is from genome assembly GCF_001509835.1 of Allobosea sp. WAO. Taxonomy (GTDB): domain Bacteria; phylum Pseudomonadota; class Alphaproteobacteria; order Rhizobiales; family Beijerinckiaceae; genus Allobosea. Next base: position 70,055 of record NZ_JXTJ01000009.1, on the reverse strand, counting down.
ATGATCGTCGCCGTCGCCGGCGCGCTCGGCAAGACCTCCGGCCCGAAATGGCTGGTCTGGATCATCGACGGCTATATCGAGCTGATCCGCAACACGCCATTCCTGATCCAGATCTTCATGATCTATTTCGGCCTGCCCTCGCTCGGACTGAAGTTCTCGTCCAACACTGCGGCGCTGATCGCGCTGGTGGTCAATGTCGGCGCCTATGGCATCGAGATCATCCGCGCCGGCATCGAGAGCATCCAGAAGGGCCAGGTCGAGGCCGGAAAATCGCTCGGCATGCGGCCGCTGCAGATCTTCCGCTACATCATCCTGAAGCCGGCGATCCAAGCGATTTATCCCTCGCTGACCAGCCAGTTCATCCTGCTGATGCTGAATTCGAGCGTCTGCTCGGTGATCGCGGCGACCGAGCTGACGGCCATCGCCGGCGACATCCAGTCGCGCACCTTCCGCAGTTTCGAGGTCTATTTCATCGTCACCTGCATGTATCTCGGCCTGTCGATCTTCTTCTGGACCGCTTTCGCGGCGATCGAGCGCACCTTCCTGCGCAAGCCAACCCGGTAAGGTCTGAGACAATGCGTGAACTTGGACCCAACGAAATCATCTTCATCCTCGCCGCCGTGCGCTGGACCCTGCTGCTTTCGCTCGTCGCCTTCCTCGGCGGCGCGCTCGGTGGCGCGCTGGTGGCGCTCGCCCGCACCAGCGAGTTCAAATGGCTCCGGCTCGCCGCGAACGGTTACATCAAGCTGTTCCAGGGCACGCCGCTCTTGATGCAGCTCTTCCTCGCCTTCTTCGTGCCGGGACTGTTCGGCTGGTCCGTCGATCCCTGGACCGCGGCGGCGCTCGGCCTGTCGCTGCATGCCAGCGCCTTCCTCGGCGAGATCTGGCGCGGCGCCATCGAGGTCGTGCCGCGCGGCCAATGGGAGGCGGCGACCTCGCTCGGCCTGCGCTACACGCCGAAAATGGCGCTGATCATTGTGCCGCAGGCGATCCGCATCGCGATTCCGCCGACGATCGGCTTCCTCGTGCAGCTGATCAAGGGCACTTCGCTCGCCTCGATCATCGGCTTCGTCGAGCTGACCCGCGCCGCCCAGGTGATCAACAACGCCACCTTCCGGCCGTTCACGATCTTCGCGCTGGTCGCGCTGGTCTACTTCCTGATCTGCTGGCCGCTCTCGGCCTACAGCAAGCGAATGGAGCGCAAGCTCCTGGTCGCCGCGCGCTAGCGCGACGGCCCGAATTCCAACCCAAAAGGCAAACTGAGGAGAAACGCCTGATGTCCATGTTCAAGTCACTCGTCCGCCGCAGCTTCGGCGCGCTGGTTCTCGCCGGCGTCGCCGCCGCCACCCTCGGCGCCGCCCCGGCCAAGGCCGCCACGCCCGAAGAGATCAAGGCCCGCGGCAAGCTCATGGTCGGCCTCCTGACCGACTATCCGCCCTTCGGCGGCACCGACGCGCAGCAGCAGCCGGCCGGCTACGACGCCGACGTCGCCGCGCTGATGGCGAAGTCGCTCGGGGTCAAGCTCGAGCTCGTGCCGGTCACCGGCCCGAACCGCATCCCCTATCTCCTGACCAACAAGGTCGACGTGCTGATCGCGACCTTCGGCATCACCGCCGAGCGCTCGAAGCAGGTGCTGTTCTCGAACCCCTACAGCTCGCTGACGATCTATGTGCTCGCGCCCAAGAGCCTGAACATCAAGACGACCGACGATCTGAAGCCGGTGACGATCAGCGTCGCCCGCGCCTCGACGCAGGACACCGCGATCACCGCCGCCGCGCCGCAGGGCACGCAGATCAAGCGCTTCGACGACGACGCCACCGCCCTGCAGGCGCTGATCTCCGGCCAGGTCCAGGCGATGGGCGCGAGCAACACCATCCTCGCCCAGCTCAACAAGGACTATCCGCAGCTCAACATCGAGCCGAAGCTGACGATGCGCGAGCAGGCCAACGGCATGGCCTTCCGCAAGGCCGACACGGCGCTGGCCGAGTTCGCCAACAAGTTCATCGCCGAGATCGAGAAGAACGGTGAGCTCTCGGCCATCAACAAGCGCTGGTTCGGCGTCGAGCTGACCAAGCTGCCGCCGATGCCGCAGTTCTGATCCAGAACGACGACGCTGCGCCCGGCTGAGCGCCGGGCGCAGCGCCACAAGACGCAAGCGACGAGAAAAAGTGATGGCGAGCGAAGCGACCGCGACCAAGCCCGTGGCACGATCGGACGAAGCCCCGATCATCCAGATGCGCAAGGTCGACAAGTTCTACGGCGACTTCCATGTGCTCAGGAACATCGACCTCTCGGTCACCCGCGGCGAGCGCATCGTGATCTGCGGGCCTTCGGGCTCGGGCAAGTCGACGCTGATCCGCTGCCTCAACCAGCTCGAGGAGCACCAGTCCGGCGAGATCGTCATCGACGGCACCACGGTGCATGCGGGCCTGCGCGGCATCGAGGATGTCCGCCGCGAGATCGGCATGGTGTTCCAGAGCTTCAACCTGTTCCCGCACCTGACCGCGCTGGAGAACTGCACGCTGGCGCCGATGAAGGTCCGCGGCATCCCGAGGGCGGAGGCCGAGGCTGCCGCGCGCATCATGCTCGAGCGCGTGCATATCCCCGAGCAGGCGATGAAATTCCCGATCCAGCTCTCGGGCGGCCAGCAGCAGCGCGTCGCGATCGCCCGCTCGCTCTGCATGAACCCGAAGATCATGCTGTTCGACGAGCCGACCTCGGCGCTCGATCCCGAAATGGTCAGCGAGGTGCTCGACGTCATGGTCGAACTCGCCGAGAGCGGCATGACCATGCTGGTCGTCACCCATGAGATGGGCTTTGCCCGCAAGGTCGCCGACCGGGTGATTTTCATGGATGCCGGCGAGATCGTCGAGGTCGCGCCGCCCGAGCAGTTCTTCCGGGCGCCGGAGAACGAGCGCACGCGCAAATTCCTCGGCCAGATCCTGCATACGGCCGGTCACTGAGGCCGGCGCCCTGCGGAGGCTGAAGCGACCGCAGGGCGTCGCTTCGGATCGGCGGTGCAGAACAGAGGCGCGGATTTCCCCACCTCCGCTATGCTGGGCGAGCCCGCCCCGGAGCCCCGTCCGTAATGCGCCTGAAGCAGCCGCTTCTCGTCTACGCCAATGTGCTGCTGCTCGTTGCAGCTGCGACCGCCCTCGCCGCCACGGTCGTCTCCTTCGCGACGCTGGACAGCGTCTCGGCGATCTACATGCTGCCGGTCCTCATCGCAGCCGTCCGCTACGGAACCGGGCCTGCGATCATGGCTGCCCTCCTGGGCGCGCTACTGACGACGCTGTTCTACCCGCCGCTGTTCAACGTCAAAGTCTTCCGCCTCCCGCAGCTCATCGACCTCGCGACCTCGCTGGTCGTCGCCCTGGTGATCGGGCAACTCGCCGGGCGCATCCGCCAGGAGATGCTCCAGGCCCGGAACCGTGAGCGCGAGATCCGGCAGCTCTATCAGCTCGGAGGCGCGATGGCGGCAGCGGGAGATGCAGACAAGATCTATAGTATCGTCGCCGACCATATGACGCAGGTCCTGGCCCGGCCGGTGACGGTGTTCCGGATATCGCCGCATGGCGGGATCGAGCTCGTCCGCGCGCCTCCGAGCCACGGCATTCCAGCAGAGCTCGCGGCCGCCATCGCCGACTTCGCCGATGCGGAAGCGGCGACGCCCTCCCGCCCGGTCACGCTCGTCAAACTCCCCAGGGGCGGCCACTGGCTGCTCTGCCGGCTCGGCGGGCAGCGCAGGACGGATGCCGTGCTCGCGGCAGTGCTGGACGATCTCGGCACGCAGCCCGCTGACGAACTCGTCGCGCAGGCGAGCTCGATCCTGGCCGAGGGCTCGCGCTCGCTGGAGCGGCTCGGCCTGTCCAAGGCGATCGAGGAGCGCAATCTGCGGCAACGGACGGACGAGTTGCGCGATATCCTGATGGAATCGGTCTCGCATGACCTGCGCACGCCGGTCGCGAGCATCATGGGGGCTGCGAGCGTGCTGGCCGCAGCTCCCGGCATCGCCACGACCCCCGAGCTCACCGGCCTCGCCGGCGCGATCGGCAGCGAGGCGCGGCGCCTCGATCTGCGCATCCAGAACCTGCTCGATGTCACCCGCATCCGCTCGGGCGCGCTGCAGCCGCGGCTCGATACGGTCGACGCCGCCGATCTCATCAACGCCGCCATGGAAGGCGCTGCGGCGAACCTGCGCGGCCGCAGGATCGAACGGCATTTCGCGGATGACCTGCCCTTCCTGCGCATCGACCCGATCCTGATCGAGCAGGCCCTGATCAACCTCCTCGACAATGCCGCCAAATTCGGCCCCGCAGCTGCCGCCATCGCGATTTCGGCGTCGGTCGAGACAGAGAAGCTCGTCATCGCGGTTCGCGACCAGGGGCCCGGACTGGATGCCGGCGAGAGAGAGCAGATCTTCGAGCGCTTCTATCGCGGCGAGCGTCATGCCGACATCGCGGGCGGCAGCGGACTCGGCCTCGCGATCGCCAAGGTTTTCGTCGAAGCCAATGGCGGGACGATCGAGGCCTTGAGCGACGGTCCGAACCGGGGCACGACAATGCGGATCGCACTGCCCCTCGCCGCCGATCAGCCGACCGGAGACGATGATGAGTGAAGCCACGCGCTCGACCCCGCCCCTGATGGCGCTCGTTGTCGACGACGAGCCCGAGATCCGCCGCTTCCTGCGCACCGGGCTGGAGATGCGGGGCTTCAGGGTCGTGGAAGCACAGACGGCGCGCGAGGCCATCGAGCTCGCAGTCATGCGGGCGCCGGACCTCGTGGTGCTCGATCTCGGCCTGCCTGACGCCGACGGGGCGAGCGTGCTCGCGGAGCTGCGCTCCTGGTCGAAGGTGCCGGTGATCGTGCTTTCAGTGCGCAGTTCGGAGGCCGAGAAGGTCGCGTTGCTCGAAGCCGGGGCGGACGACTACATCGTCAAGCCGTTCGGCATGGCGGAACTCCTCGCCCGTGCCGGCGTCGTGCTGCGCCGGATGGCGACGCGAGCAGCGCCGGCGCCCGTCCTCCGCGTCGGCGGGCTGACGCTCGATCTCGCCCAGCGGATCGTCAGCCGCGACGGCGTCGTGCTGACCCTCTCACCCAAGCAGTTCGCGCTGCTGCGGGCGCTCGCCGCCCATCACGGCCTGGTCCTGACCCATCGCCAATTGATGCGCGAGCTCTGGCCGCACGATCCCGACGAGGACGTGCAGTATCTCCGCATCCTGATGAAGAAGCTCCGCAACCGGATCGAGCCCGACCCTGCCCGCCCGATCTATGTCGTGACCGAGCTGGCCGTCGGCTACCGGCTGCGCACGCAGGAGCAATTCGACGCGGCCGGCTATGCGATGGCTATATCGTAGCGCCTTGCGCACCATGGAACGGCTAAGCGCATAGCTGCTAGCTCCCGGCGAAGCCCACATGGCGAACGGCCATGGCGAGGCTGCGGCAGGGAGCGCTCATGTTCAAGATCTGGCTGGCGCTCGCCTCGATCGGCGGCATGGCTTCACTCGTCGCAATCGCCTGGCTGTTCTGCCGGCAGCTGCTGCCGCTTTCCCGCGCCATCGACAAGCTCGGCGAATGGCTCGGCGTGATCGCGAGCTGGCTCGTCCTGCTCGCCTGCCTGGTCAGCGCGATCAATGCCACGGTGCGCTATCTCATCTCGTACAGCTCGAACGCCTGGCTCGAGCTGCAATGGTACATGTTCGCCGGCATGGTGCTGCTCGGCGCCGCCTACACGCTCAAGGTCAACGAGCATGTCCGCGTCGACCTGATCTATGGCGCGATCTCGGACCGCGCCCGCCACTGGATCGACCTGCTCGGCGGCGCGATCTTCCTGACGCCAATGTGCCTGGTGATGATCTGGTTCACCTGGCCCTGGTTCGTGCAGGCCTGGACGCTGAACGAGAGCTCCAGCAATGCCGGCGGCCTGATCCGCTGGCCCGTCATCCTGCTCCTGCCGGTCGGCTTCGCCCTGATCCTGCTCCAGGGCTTCTCCGAGATGATCAAACGTGCGGCGGCGCTGCGCGGCTTCCATCAACACGAATACGCTTACGAGAAGCCGCTGCAATGATGGACGTGATCCGCGCGAATCTCGGCCCGATGATGTTCGCGGGCCTGGTGCTGTTCCTGCTCATCGGCTACCCGGCGGCGTTCTCGCTCGCCGCGGTCGGCCTGTTCTTCGGCTTCGTCGCCATCGAGATGGGGGTCATCAGCCACAACTATATGGGCAACCTGACGTTCCAGCTCTACTCGATCATCTCGAACGACCTTCTGCTCTCGATCCCCTTCTTCACCTTCATGGGCGCGGTGCTCGAGCGCTGCGGCCTCGCCGAGGACCTGCTCGACTCGATCGGCCAGCTCTTCGGCAGCGTCCGCGGCGGGCTCTCCTATGCGGTGATCTTCGTCGGCGCGATCCTCGGCGCGATCACCGGCACGGTCGCGGCCTCGGTCATCGCGATGGGCGTGATCTCGCTGCCGGTGATGATGCGCTACGGCTACAACATGCGGCACGCCACGGGCGTGATCGCCGCCTCCGGCACGATCACGCAGCTGATCCCGCCCTCGCTCGTGCTGATCGTCCTTGCCGACGTGATGGGCAAGTCGGTCGGCGATATGTATGCCGGCGCGATCGGCCCCAGCATCGTTCAGGTCGCGCTGTTCTGCATCTGGGTGATGATCCTCAGCATCCTCAAGCCGGAGCAGGTGCCGGCGCTGCCGCCGGAGGCTCGTGTCCTGTCGGGTTGGCCGCTGGCGCTGAAGTGCATCCGCGGCATCGTTCCCTCCGCCGCGCTGATCTTCCTCGTGCTCGGCACCATCTTCCTCGGTCTGGCGACACCGACCGAGGCCGGCGCGATGGGCGCCGTCGGCTCGCTCCTGCTAGCGGCGATGTACCGGACGCTGACCTGGAAGCTCACCTATCAGGCGATGTCCTCGACGATGCGGATCACCGCCATGGTGACCTTCATCCTGATAGGTGCCCGCGTCTTCAGCCTCGTCTTCCAGGGCGTCGGCGGCGGGCTGTGGATCGAACACATGCTGACCGGGCTGCCCGGCGGTCAGGTCGGGTTCCTGACCTTCACCATGGTGTTCATCTTCTTCATCGCCTTCTTCCTCGACTTCTTCGAGATCGCCTTCATCATCATCCCGCTGCTGGCCCCGGCGGCGACCAAGCTCGACATCAACCTGATCTGGTTCGGTCTCCTGATCTGCGCCAACATCCAGACGGCGTTCATGCACCCGCCCTTCGGCTTCGCGCTGTTCTATCTGCGCGGCATCGCGCCGCCGCAGGTGAAGAGCCGCGACATCTATCTCGGCTCGATCCCCTGGATCGTGCTGCAGCTCATCCTCGTCGGACTGATGATCATCTTCCCGGAGATGGTGACTTATTGGCTAGAGAAACCGGTCGCGCTCGATCCTGCGGCGCTGCAAAAGCAGTTCGACGCCCTGCCCTCAGTCGGCACGTTCGAACTCGAGGGGCTGACGCCGCCCAAGCCTTGAGGCCAACCTCACCGGCGAGTCGGCCCCAGCGCGCGCGGAGCCGCTCTCAGGCCTCTTCGAGCGGAAGATCGAAGCTCCCGCCGGCCAGCACGGCTTCGACCAGGGTTTCATAGGGCGCAGGGTCCAGCCCTTTCTCCGCGAGCCAGGCCGGATCGTAATAGGTCTTGAGATAGCGCTCGCCGGAATCGCAGATCAGCGTTACCAGCGAGCCCTTCCGGCCTGTCGCCTTCATCTCCGCCGCAAGCCAGCACAGGGCGAAGAAATTGGTGCCGGTCGAGCCGCCGACCCGACGCCCGAGCCGCCGCGAGAGTACATTCATCGCCGCGATCGAGGCCGCGTCGGGAACCCTGACCATCCGGTCGATGACCCCGGGCACGAAGGAAGGTTCGACGCGCGGGCGCCCGACACCTTCGATCAGCGAGGCGCGCTCGCAACGGCAATCGGCATCGGCGGTCCGGTAGCCGTCGAAAAAGGCGGAGTGCTCAACGTCGGCGGCGCAGAGCCGTGTCGCGTGGCGCTTGTAGCGGAGATAGCGGCCGAGCGTCGCCGAGGTGCCGCCGGTTCCGGCGCTCATCACCACCCAGGCCGGGACCGGGTGCGGCTCGCGCTCCATCTGGCGGAAGATCGCCTCGGCGATGTTGTTGTTGCCGCGCCAGTCGGTCGCCCGCTCGGCGAAGGTGAACTGGTCCATGTAGTGGCCGCCGAGGCGCCGGGCGAGAGCCTCGGCTTCGGCATAGAGCGTGCTACCATCGTCGATGAAGTGACAGGTCCCGCCATAATGCTCGATCGCCGCGATCTTCTCGCGAGACGTCGTTCTCGGCATCACCGCATAGAACGGCACGCCGATCATGCGGGCGAAATAGGCCTCCGATACCGCCGTTGAGCCTGAGGAAGCCTCGACCACTGGCGTGCCTTCACGGATGTGCCCGTTGCAGAGGGCGTAGAGGAACAGCGAGCGTGCCAGGCGGTGCTTCAGGCTGCCGGTCGGATGGGTCGACTCGTCCTTCAGATAGATGTCGATGCCGCTCAGCTTCGGGCATTCGAGCTTGAAGAGATGGGTGTCGGCCGAACGATGCTGATCGGCGTCCAGCGCGGCAATGGCCTGCTCCACCCAGCCGCGGGAGCACAGTCTCTGAACGGGAACGCGGATCGTCATCGGGCAGGCCCTGTCGGCGGCGAGGCCGGCATTATGCCGCTTTCGCAGGGGATCGCCACCGCCCCGCGAGAGCGCTGCGGGGAGCATGCGCCGAGGCCGCCCCCGTCCTGCGGGCAATGAAGGGGCAGATGGATGGTCCCACCTGGCGACATGTCGTAGTAGCATGGCGAAGCGCCGCGGCGCTCTGCGCCATGCCGACGGAACCCGGTCCCGGCCAGCGCAATGTTGGCGGGCGGTGTCCGCGGAAACGCTTGTGTGGAGAGATCGATGAAGATCGCGGTCATGGGCGCCGGAGCCGTCGGCTGCTATTACGGCGCGATGCTGGCCCTGGCCGGTCATCCCGTGACGATGATCGGCCGGCAGGCCCATGCCACTGCCATGGCGTCGAACGGCGTCATCCTGCTCAAGGCCGGAGAGACACACCGGGCGCCGGTTCAGGCGACCACCGAGCCTTCCGGCGTCGCCGATGCCGATCTCGTGCTGATTTCGGTGAAGTCCGACGACACCGTCGCGGCCGCAGAGGCGATCGCGCCTTACCTGAAACCCGATTCGCATATCCTCAGCCTGCAGAACGGCGTCGACAATGCCGAGCGCCTCGAAGCGGTCTTCGGGCGGGCCGTCATCCCGGCCGCGGTCTATGTCGCGGTCGAGACGGTCGCGGCCGGCAAGGTCCGGCACAATGGCCGCGGCGAACTGGTGATCGGCACCGGGCCGGCGAGTGCCGAACTCGCCCGGACCTTCGCGCAGGCGGGCATTCCGACCGATGTCTCGGAGAATGTCGCGGCCGTGCTCTGGACCAAGCTGACGGTGAACTGCGCCTATAACGCGCTTTGCGCGATCGGGCAGCTGCCCTATGGACCGATGGTCTCGGTGAACGGCGTGGCCGAGGTCATGACCGATGTGGTCAAGGAATGCCGCGCCGTGGCGCAGGCGGCCGGGATCAGCCTCCCCGACAATCTGATCGGCACCGTGATGGGACTCGCCGCCGCGATGCCCAGCCAGTTCTCCTCGACCGCTCAGGACCTGCAGCGCCGCAAGAAGACCGAGATCGAGCATCTCAACGGCTATGTCGTCCGGACGGCCGAGAAATTCGGGCTGAGTGTCCCGGCCAATCGCACCCTGCTCGCCTGCGTTCGCCTGCTCGAGGAAGCGAACCGCCGCGCCTCCTGAACACCGGCATCAGCCCCACTCCGGCGCCCTGGAAGGGGCGTCATCACGTTCGCAAGCAGGAAAGAAGCACGACCATGCCCAGCAAGATCGGTGTCATCGGCGTTGGCCTGATGGGCCACGGCATCGCCAGGAACATCCTCAAGAAGGGCTATGGGTTGACGGTGATGGAGCATCCCGGCAACCAGCCACTCGACGAGCTCCTGGCCGGCGGCGCCGCGACCCGCAGGACCGCGGCCGACGTCGCCCGCGAATCCGAGATCGTCATCCTCTGCGTCACCGGCTCGGCCGAGGTCGAGGCCGTTCTGAGCGGATCGTCCGGCCTGCTCGAAGGGCTGCGCCCGGGTGCCATCGTCGTCGATTGCTCGACCTCGGTGCCTGAGTCGACCAAGAAGATGGCCGCGCTCGTCGAGAAGGCGGGCGGGCGCTTCATCGATGCGCCGATGACCCGGACCGCCAGGCACGCCCATGAAGGCAAGCTCAACCTCCTGGTCGGCGGCCCCGCCGAGACGCTGGAAGAGGTGCGCCCGGTGCTCGCCTGCTTCGCCGAGAACATCACCCATGCCGGCCCGCTCGGCGCCGGCCATCGCATGAAGCTCCTGCACAATTACGTCTCGCTCGGCTTCGTCACCCTGCTCGCCGAGGCCTCGGCCTGCGCACGGCGCTCGGAGGTCTCGCTCGACGTCTTCGTCGATGTGCTGGCGAGCGGCGGCGGCGCCGGCGCGGCGCTGGAACGGCTCAAGCCCTTCCTGCTCGCGAACGACTCCTCCGGCCTGCAGTTCTCGATCTCCAATGCGCTGAAGGACCTCGGCTACTACACCCAGATGGCGCAGGATGCCGGCGCTGCCCATGGCGTCGCCGAAGCGGTGCGGGAAACGCTGGCGCAGGGTGTCGAGCAAGGCGGAAAACAGGCCATGCTGCCGGAGCTGGCGGGAATGCTCTGAAGCGATCTGTGCCGTCGCAATGCCGGGCCGCTCGCAGGCTCGTGCGGCGGGTGACCAGCCGGGACGGCATCAGTCCCGGCGATCGCCCACACTCGGCGGCGACACCAGGAATGGCTTGAGGTGCATCTCGAGGAAGCCGAGGAAGACCGAGACCCGCTTCGGCCGGTAATTGCGATTCACCGAGACGATGCTCAGCGCCATGGAATGGTTGCTCCATTCCGGGATCAGCCGCTGGAGCTTGCCTTCGGCGATCGGCGCCCAGGCGAGCCAGCGCGGCAGCATCGCCACGCCCAGGCCGGCCAGGCAACGCTGCATCAGGACATCGGCATCGTTGGCGATGAAGTCGCCCTCGACATTCACCAGCCTGGCGACATCGCCGCGCGAGAACGACCAGCTCTGCGTGCCGGCACTGGTGGAGAAGCAGAAACAGTTCTTGCCGAGCAGGTGCTCCGGCTCGGTGATCGGATCGACCCCGGCGAGATAGGCCGGGCTGGCGACGACGAGCTGCTCGACGATGCCGATCTTGCGCGCCGGGTGATCATTGACCGGTTGCCGGCCGACCCGGACGGCGACATCGATGCCGTCGGCCGCGAGATTGACCAGGTTGTTGTTCATCAGGAGCTCGACCCGGACCTTGGTGTAGAGCTTCAGGAACTCGCTGACGATCGGCACCAGCAGCACGCGGCCCAAGGTCGTCGGGCAGGCGACGCGGATCAGGCCGCTGGGCTCGCGGCCGCGGCCGCGCAATTCCCCCTCGCATTCATCGAGCGCGTGCAGGATCGAGGCGAGCCGCAGCCGATAGCGCTCGCCCTCCTCAGTGACGGTGACGGAGCGCGTCGTGCGCCGCAGCAGTTGGACGCCGAGCTGCGATTCCAGCCCTGCCACCAACCGGCTGACCTGCGATTGCTGCTGCCTCATCTCCTCCGCAGCGCGGCTGAAGCTGCCGGTTTCTGCGACGCGCAGGAACGCCCGATAGGCTTGAAGCATGTCCATTAATGCCGATTCTGCATAAATCCAATGCGACAAACAATCTTTATTCCTTAGCCACGGCAGGAAATTCTCGCAGCGTCACCGGGGTGGAACCGGGCGACCGGCCCCCAGCGAAGGGCCGGCGGGGGCTTGGTTCCACGATGACGGAAAGCGCAGCCGCACCGCGCCTGCGCCGCAAAGGCGAAAAGCCGATGGAGGGGAATGTGAAGCTCGACCGCAGGACGGTTCTGAAGTCGATGGGCGCCGCGGTCGCGCTGCCCGCCATCGGTCGCGGCGCGCAGGCGCAGGCCACCGAAACCATCGTGATCGGCGGCTCGGTGCCGCTTTCGGGCCGCGCTGCCGAAACCGGGCTCAACGTCAACAACGGCTATCTCGCCGCACAGAAATTCTTCAACGAGCAGCTGAACGGCGTCGAGATCGACGGCAAACGCTACAAGATCGACGTCCGCCTGTTCGACGACGCCTCCGATCCGGCCCGCGCCTCCACACTGATCCAGCGCCATCTCGACGACGGCGTGCAGTTCTTCCTCGGCTCCTTCGGCAGCAACATCGTGCTCCCGACCGCAGCGATCGTCGAGCGCGCCGGCAAGCCGATGATGCAGACCGGCGGCGCCTCCGACCAGATCTACACCCAAGGCTACAAGAACATCTTCTGCATGTTCCCGCGGGCCTCGCGCCAGCTCTACAACACGATCGAGTATTTCAAGGTGCTCCAGCCGGCGCCGAAATCGATCATGTTCGCCATGGCCAACGACGCCTTCTCGAAGACGCTGGCAGAAGGCGCCATCGCCTTCGGCAAGGAGAAGGGCCTGCCGATCAACGACATCGTGACGCTGCCGGAGAACATCACCGACGCCTCCAGCCTGGTGAACCAGATCCGCAGCAAGAAGCCGGACGTGCTTCTCGCTACGACGCATGACCAGAACTCGCTGCTGATCGCGCGCCAGCTGATCTCCTCCAATGTCGATGTGCCGCTGCTCTATCTCTCGCTCGGCCCGCAGCTGAAGAGCTTCCGCGACGCACTCGGCGGGTACTCGGAAGGGCTCTACTTCCAGCAGTTCTGGGATGAGCGCTCGCCCTACAAGGATGCGTTCTTCGGCTCGGCCCAGAAGTTCGCGGACTATTACCGCCAGCACTTCAAGCGCGACATCGCCTATCACACCGCCTCGGGCGCGGCCTGCATCGTCGCCTATGTCCATGCGATGAAGGCCGCCAACTCGCTCGATCCGGCCAAGGTCCGCGACAAGCTCGCCACGCTCGACGTGGAGTCGCTCTATGGCCGCATCAAGTTCACCCCCGAAGGCGATGGCGACCCGGTCCATCTCGGCTCGACGGTCGGCCAGGTCCTGAAGGGCACGGCGGAGGTCGTGTTCCCGGAAGCCTCGCGCACTGCCGCTCCCGTGTTCCCCGCCCCGAAATGGGCCGAAAAGCGTCGCGGCTAGGCCTGATCGCATGACCATGCAAACCCTTGTCGACGGCCTCGTTCTCGGGGGGCTGTTCTCCCTTTCGGCCGTCGGCTTCTCGCTGCTCTTCGGCGTGCTCGGCGTCGTGAACCTCAGCCACGGCGCCTTCGTCCTGATCGGCGGCTACGCCGCCTATACCCTGCACGAGAAGCTCGGCCTCGATCCTCTGCTGGCGCTGCCGGTGATCATGCTCGGCATGTTCTGCCTCGGCTATGCCTTCCAGCGCTCGGTGATCCAGTGGGCGACCAAGCGGGCGAGCCTGCTCGCCTCGATGTTGCTGACCTACGGCTTCGCGCTGATGATCCGCAACGCGCTGGTGCTGATCTACTCGCCCGACTTCAAGAGCGTGACGCCGGCCTATGCGTTCGACTCGCTGAGCTTCGGCGAGGTCACGGTCGGGCTGACCCGCGTCGCCGCTCTCCTCGTCAGCATCGTGCTGCTTGCCGCACTCGCCGCCACCCTGCGCTACAGCAGTATCGGCCGCACGATCCGCGCCACGGCGCAGCAGGAGCAGGCGGCGGCGCTCTGCGGGGTCAATATCCGCCATGTCTTCGCGCTGACCAGCGGACTCTCCGCCGCCTTCGCCGGCGCGGCCGGCGTCGCGATCGGCCTCGTCATGCCGTTCTCGCCGCCCGACGAGACGCTCTGGACCGTCAATGCCTTCGTCGTCGTGACCCTGGGCGGCATCGGCAGCCCGGCGGGCGCCCTGGTCGGCGGGCTGATCCTCGGCGTCGTCAATACCATGACGGCTCAGCTCATCGGCGCGGCCTTCCCCAACGCCATGATGTTCCTGCTGCTCGTGCTGATGCTCGTGGTGCGTCCGGCCGGCCTGCTCGGCAACAGCTTCAAGGGCTCGCGATGAAACTCTTCGTCTCCGGCCGTTCGGCCTGGGTGTCGATCGCGATCACCCTCGCCGGCGCCCTCCTGTTCGCCCTGCTGCCCGCCTTCCTCTCGCCTTATGGCGTCCGCGTCGGCCAGCTCTTCGTCCTCGCCGCCGGGCTCGCGGTCGCCTGGACGGTGCTCGGCGGCTTCTCCGGTTACTGGAGCTTCGGCAACGCCGCCTTCGTCGGCACCGGTGCCTTCGTCGCCGCGCTTATCGAGCTTGCCCTGCCGGGCTGGTCGCCGGCCGGCGCCTTCACGGTCGCCCTGCTCGCGGCGATGCTGCTGAACGGGCTGCTGGCGCTGGTGATCGCCTGGCCGATCCTGCGCCTGCGCGGCATCTATTTCGCGATCGCCATGCTTGGCGTCAGCCAGGTCTGCTACGAACTCGTCAGCAATATCGACGCCCTGCGCGGCGCGCTCGGCGTCAACCTCATCGACATCGTGCCCAAGGACGTCCGGCCCGAGCGTTTCTACTACTGGGCGCTGCTGCTGGCCGCGACCGCCATCATCCTGATCGCGATCTGCGTGCGCCATTCCAAGCTGGGCTATGGCCTGCTGGCGATCCGCGAGGACGAGGACACCGCCCGCATGCTGGGCGTGCCGACCGCGCCTTACAAGATCTCGGCCTTCGTGATCTCGGCGATGCTGACGGCGATGATGGGCGTGATCTATGCCCACAACCTCGGCTACATCACCGCCAACTCGGTGTTCCGCAACGAGTTCAACCTCAACGTCATCGTCTACTCGCTGCTCGGCGGCATGGGCACGATTATCGGCCCGATCGTCGGCGCCGGCGTGATGACCTACGTCACCCAGGTCCTGCTCGGTGACCTCCTCGACATCCACATGTTCATCACCGGCCTCTTGCTCGCGATCCTGGTGCTCGCTGCGCCGAACGGGCTCTACGGCATCTACGACACCTACAGGCTGCGCCTGAAGCGGCAAAAGCGGGAGGCGGGACGATGAGCGCGGATGTGATCCTCGCCGTCCGCGGCGTCAGCAAGTCCTTCCGCGGCCTGAAGGCGGTGCGGGATGTCAGCTTCGAAGTGCCGCGCGGCGCGATCTGCAGCCTCATCGGGCCCAACGGCGCCGGCAAGTCGACCTTCTTCAACCTGGTCACCGGCTATTTCCGTCCCGACAGCGGCACGATCCTCTTCGAGGGGCGTGACATTGCCGGCGCCTCGCCGGTCGACGTCGCCCATCTCGGGGTGGCCCGCGCCTTCCAGATCGCCAAGCCCTTTCCCGGCATGTCGGTCACCGAGAATGTCCGCATCGGCGCGCTCTTCGGCCGGGCCGGGCCGCGCGATGTCGAGGCGGTGACGCAATCGGCGATGCAGCTCGCCGGGCTCGCCGAACTGCATGACCGCGAGGCGCGCGAGCTCACCGTCGGGCAATTGCGCCGGCTCGAGGTCGCACGCGCGCTGGCCGCCCGGCCGTCGCTGCTGCTCGCGGACGAGCCCTGCGCCGGTCTCAACCCGACCGAAACCGCCGAGATGGTCGCGATCCTGCGCCGGGCCCGCGATGCCGGCGCGACCGTCGTCCTGGTCGAGCACGACATGCCGGCCGTGATGGAGATCTCCGACACCGTGCTCGTGCTGGAAGCCGGCGCATTGATCGCGCAAGGCGCGCCTCAGGCGATCGCGCGCGATCCGCGCGTCATCGCCGCTTATCTGGGAACCGAGGAATGACGTTCATCAAGAGGAAGGAACTGACGCCGCAGGAGCGCGCCGCCAATGGCGCCGCCGCGCTCGCCAAGGCGCTCGATGCCCGCGGCTACCTGCTGGCCTATCACCGCATGCTCTGCACCTACGATCCCGATCTGATGGGAGCGTATGACAACTATTATCGCGAGCTGACCCTGCTCGAGCGCTCCTTCACCTATTTCGAGCGCGAGGTGGTCTGGCTGGTGCTGCTGACCTCGGCCCGCGAGGCCTATGGCGACATCCACATGCCGCGAGCCGAGGAATCCGGCCTGTCACGCGCCCAGATCCACGATTGCATGGCGCTGGCCGGCGTCGCCGAGGCCTACCCGGCGATGGATTTCTCCAAGAGCTGGTCGAAGTGGATCTCGCCCGAGGAGGCCGATGCCCGCTATGCCAGGATGGTCGAGGTGGCGCGAGGCGAGATCCCCGAGCAGATCGCCGAGATCGCGCTCGTCGTCGCCCATGCCGCGCGCAAATGCCGGGCCGGCATGCGCTTCCATCTGAAGCGCGCCACCGCGCTCGAGGCTCCCGCCGAGAAGATCGCCGAGGGCGTCTCCTATGTGATGCTGCCCTGTGGCGGACCGACCCTGGTCGAGGCTTGCGACACCTGGGACGAGCTCGCCCGCGAAGGCGGCTGCCCGCCGCCCTGGGTCCTGGGCTGACCCCATGCTCGAGGTCGCCAAGCTCCATTATGCCTATGCCGGCGCCGTCGCGGTCAGCGATGTCAGCTTGACCGTCGCGGAGGGCGAGATCGTCGCCTTGCTCGGGGCCAATGGCGCTGGCAAGTCGACCACCGTGCGGATGATCGCCGGCGCCCTGCAGCCGCAGGGTGGATCGATCCGCTTCGAAGGGCAGGACGTGACCCGTGCCGAGTGCCACGAGATGGTGCCGCGCGGCGTGGCGCTCTGCCCTGAGGGCCGGCTGATCATGCCGCAGATGAGCGTGCTCGAGAATCTGCTGATGGGCGGCTACACGCAGCGCGACCCGGCCCGGCGACGGGAGGCGATCGAGGAGATGTTCGCCCTCTTCCCGCGCCTCGCCGAGCGGCGCAACCAGCTCGGTGGGCTGATGAGCGGCGGCGAGCAGCAGATGCTGGCGATCGCCCGCGCGCTGATGAGCAAGCCGCGCCTGCTCATCCTCGACGAGCCCTCGCTCGGCCTCGCGCCGAAGCTGGTGGCCGAGATGTTCCAGCTGCTGAAGCGGGTCAACGAGACCGGCACCGCGATCCTGCTGGTCGAGCAGAATGCCCGCCAGGCGCTGCGCGTCTCGCACCGGGCCTATGTGCTGGAGAAGGGCCAGACGGTACGCGAGGACCGCTCGAGCAATCTGATCGACGACGACGCCATCCGGGCGGCGTTTCTCGGCATCTGAAGACTGGAACTGCGGGCAAGGTTCGATGAGCGATTTCGATCTGGTGATCACCGGCCGCGTCGTCGGCACGGACCGCGTCCGCGAGAACGGCTATGTCGCTGTTTGCGCCGGCCGCATCGAGCGGGTCGGCGAGGGAACACCGCCTTCCGCCAGGACGCGCCATGATTTCGGCGATGCCTTCGTGCTGCCCGGCGCCATCGATGCGCAGGTGCACTCCCGTTCGCAGAAGGGCCAGGAGGATTTCGTCTGGTCGACGCGGTCGGCCGCGGCCGGCGGCGTCACCACCATCGTCGACATGCCCTATGACGATGGCAACCTGATCTGCACGGCCGAGAAACTGGAGACCAAGGCACGAGAGGCGGGCGAGCAGGCACGCGTCGATTTCGCGCTCTACGGCACCGTCGACCCGCAGGAAGGGCCAGCCCGGATCGGCGAGATGGTCGCGGCCGGCGCCGCGGGTTTCAAGTTCTCGACCTTCGGCACCCATCCGCAGCGGTTTCCGCGCATTCCGCCACAGACGCTTCAGGCCTGCTTCGCGGAGATCGCCCGGCACGGCCTGATCGCCGGCGTGCACAACGAGAACGACGAGATGGTCCGCGATGCCGAGACGCGCGTCGCGCAGGCCGGCATCACCGATTATCGCGCCCATGGCCTCGCCAGGCCGCCGCTCTCCGAGGCGCTGGCGACCGCCGAAGTCTACGAGATCGCGGCGGCGACCGGCTGCTCCGGCCATATCGTGCACTGCTCGATCGGGCGCGGCTACGAGCTCTGCGAGAACTATCGCCGCAACGGCTTCGACACCACGATCGAGGCTTGCGTGCATTATCTCGTGCTCGACGAGGAGAACGACGTCTCCCGGCTGGTCGGGAAGGCCAAGATCAACCCGCCGATCCGCTCGCGCAGCGAGGTGGAGCGGCTCTGGCAGCATCTCGCCGCAGGCCATGTCACCATCGTCTCGACCGACCATGTCTCCTGGTCGGAAGACCGCAAGAACGATCCGGTGATGGCGCGGAACGCCTCGGGCGTGCCGGGGCTGGAAGCGCTCTATCAACTGCTGATCAAGGGGCTGGTCGAACGGGAGCTGCCGGTCAGCTGGGCAGCCAGGCTGCTCGCCGCCAACCCGGCCCGGCTCTTCCGCATCGGCCATGCCAAGGGCGCGCTCGCGCTCGGGCGCGATGCCGACATCACGGTGATGGCGCATGATCCGCGCCGCTACGATCCTGCCCTCAGCGGGCACAACTTCGTCGGCTGGAGCCCGTATGAGGGGATCGAGCTACCGTACCGACCCGTCGCGACCTTCCTGCGCGGCGAGCTGATCTTCGACGGCAAGGACGTTCTGGCCGCTCCGGGCAGCGGGCGCTTCGTCTCACCGGCCCGGTACTGACCGGCTCGGCGAGGCAACGCGGCGACAACATATCCCTGCCAAGCATTCGGCTTGCGCCTGAAGGAAATCGACCCACCTTCTGCTGCAGGAGTGAAACGTCCCGCATGCCGCGCGGCTGACCTTTCCGATTTGACAACGCTCGCGTGCAGGACGACAACAATGCACGACCATGAGCGCAAGGCCTGAATGCCTTGCAGCAGGCGAGTGCTTTGCGCCAATTCGGTCGCCGGCGGAGCCGAGGTTCGGCCATGGCTAGGAGAAGGCAACGTTCGAAACGCAAGGGCGCGCTCCACCGAGCATGCGCCCCGTGGCTTTCCTGCGCCGAGCCTTGCTTAGCCGTCCCCCACACAGTCTTCGACGCCCCCGCGCGCGCTGCGGGGTCCGTCACAATTTTCGCGCCTGACTGGAGCTTGCCTTTCTAACGTCGCGACGCGGCCCTCGCGCAGCGACGATCAGTGTCCTGTTCATCGACGCCCCGGCAAGGATGACAGAGATGGCTATCGCGATCGCACTGATCCTGGTTGTGATTGGCTCGGTGGTCTTCCACTTCGTGAGCCCGTGGTGGTGGACGCCGATCGCCTCGAACTGGGGCTATATCGACCAGACCCTGATCATCACCTTCTGGATCACCGGCGCGGTGTTCGCGGCCGTCGTGCTGTTCATGGCCTATTGCGTGATCCGCTTCCGCCATCGCGAAGGCAATCGCGCCGCCTATGAGCCCGAGAACAAGAGGCTCGAATGGTGGCTCGCAATCGGCACCGGCGTCGGTGTCGCGGCCATGCTCGCGCCCGGCCTCGTGGTCTGGCATCGCTTCGTCACGGTGCCGGCCGATGCTGCGACGGTCGAGGTCGTCGGCCAGCAATGGCAGTGGAGTTACCGGCTGCCGGGCGCGGACGGAAAGCTCGGCGCCACCGACATCGCCCATGTCACCACGGAGAACCCGCTGGGGATCGCCCCGAACGATCCGCATGGGCAGGACGACGTCATCATCCAGGGCGACCAGCTGCATCTGCCGATCGGCAAGCCGGTCAAGCTGCTGCTGCGCTCGCTCGACGTGCTGCATAATTTCTACGTGCCGGAATTCCGCGCCAAGATGGACATGATCCCGGGCGTCGTCACCTATTACTGGCTGACCCCGACCCGGCCGGGGACTTTCGAGGCGCTGTGCGCCGAGCTCTGCAGCACCGGCCACGCCTTCATGCGCGGCGGCGTCATCGTCGAGCCGGACGAGAACTACCAGGCCTGGCTGCAGCAGCAGAAGACCTTCGCCCAGTTGCAGGCGCCGTCGAGGGCGCAGGCGAAGAACTAGGAGCGGCTCCGGGCGGGCCCGAACCGGGTTCGCCGAGCCGTCGGGACGGAAAGGTGCCCTGATGGCGGACGTGACGCATGGCGTGGCAGGGCCGGTGCCGACAGTCGGGCACGACGATGTCGAGCTCTATCATCCGAAGAGCTGGATCACGAAATATGTCTTCTCCCAGGACGCGAAGGTCATCGCGATCCAGTATTCGGCGACGGCGCTGGCGATCGGGCTGGTCGCGCTCGTCCTGTCCTGGTTGATGCGGATGCAGCTGGCCTTTCCCGGCCTGCTCTCCTTCATCGACGCCAACTACTACTACCAGCTCATCACCATGCACGGCATGATCATGGTGATCTACCTGCTGACGGCGCTCTTCCTCGGCGGCTTCGGCAACTACCTGATCCCGCTGATGCTCGGCGCGCGCGACATGGTGTTCCCCTATGTCAACATGCTGAGCTTCTGGATCTATTTTCTCGCCGTGCTGGTCCTCGTCGCCGGCTTCTTCGCGCCGGGCGGGCCGACCGGCGCCGGCTGGACCCTCTACCCGCCGCAGGCGATCCTCGCCAACACCGCCGGCCAGGAATGGGGCATCGTCATCATGCTGGTCTCGCTGATGCTGTTCATCATCGGCTTCACCATGGGCGGGCTGAACTATGTCGTCACCGTGCTGCAGGGGCGGACGCGGGGGATGACCCTGATGCGCATGCCGCTGACGATCTGGGGCATCTTCACCGCGACGGTGATGGCGCTGCTGGCCTTCCCGGCCCTGTTCGTCGGCGCCGTGATGATGCTGCTCGACCGGCTGATCGGCACCAGCTTCTTCATGCCCTCGATCATCGCGATGGGCGAGCGGCTCGCCTATAAGGGCGGCAGCCCGATCCTGTTCCAGCACCTGTTCTGGTTCTTCGGCCATCCCGAGGTCTACATCGTCGCGCTGCCGGCGTTCGGCATCGTCTCCGATTTGATCAGCACCCATGCCCGCAAGAACATCTTCGGCTACCGGATGATGGTCTGGGCGCTGGTCGCGATCGGGGCGTTGAGCTTCGTGGTCTGGGCGCACCACATGTATGTCAGCGGCATGCATCCGGCCTTCGGCTTCTTCTTCGCCACGACGACGCTGATCATCGCGATCCCGACGGCCCTCAAGGTCTACAACTGGATATTGACGCTCTGGCGCGGCGACATCCACCTGACCCCACCGATGCTGTTCGCGCTCGGCTTCATCGTCACCTTCGTCAATGGCGGGCTGACCGGCCTGTTCCTCGGCAATGTCGTGGTCGACGTGCCGCTCTCCGACACCATGTTCGTCGTCGCGCATTTCCACATGGTGATGGGCGTCGCGCCGATCCTCGTCGTCTTCGGCGCGATCTACCACTGGTACCCGAAGATCACCGGGCGCATGCTCGACGACACGCTCGGCAAGCTGCATTTCTGGGTCACCTTCCTCGGCGCCTACGCGATCTTCTTCCCGATGCACTATATCGGACTGATGGGCGTGCCGCGGCGCTATCCCGAAATGGGGACGATGGCCTTCGTTCCGCCCTCGACCGTGACGCTGAACATCTTCATCACCGTGGTCGCGCTGATCGTCGGCGCGGTCCAGCTGATCTTCCTGTTCAACCTGATCTGGAGTCTGAAGCGGGGCCGGCCTTCCGGCGGCAATCCCTGGCGCGCCACCACGCTCGAATGGCAGACGCCGCAGACGCCGCCCGCCCATGGCAACTGGGGCAAGGAGCTGCCGGTGGTCTATCGCTGGGCCTATGACTACAGCGTGCCCGGCGCCGCGCAGGACTTCCTGCCGCAGAACCAGCCGCCCGAGCCGAGAGCCGCCTAGGGAGCCGGCGATGGTCGTGATCGTCACCTTCATGGTCGTCATGGCAGGCTTCGCCGGCTGGTGGCTGCTGCGCCAGGGCCTCACCGCCAAGCCCTGGCTGGAGGTCGGCGTCGTCGGCGAGGCCGAGTGGGCGAGCCTGTCCCCCCGGCCGATCGCCAAGATCGGGCTCGCGGCGTTTCTCGTGGTCGCCGGCTCGCTGTTCGCCCTGCTGGTCAGCGCCTACTTCATGCGCCGCGGCATGTCCGACTGGCGCCCGCTACCGATGCCAACGGTACTCTGGTTCAGCACCGGCCTGCTGGCGCTGAGCAGCATCGCGCTGCAGACGAGCGTCGTCGCAGCGCGCCGCGGCGAACTCGACGGCGTCAGGTCCGGCCTGCTCGCCACCGGCGTCTCGGCACTCGCGTTTCTAGCCGGGCAGTTGCTGGCCTGGCGGGAGCTCGGCGCCGCCGGCTACTTCACCGCGGCCAACCCGGCCGGTGCCTTCTTCTATCTGGTCACCGCGATCCACGGGCTTCACCTGCTCGGCGGGCTGGTGGCGCTCGGGCGAACGACCGCGCGGGCCTTTGCCGTACCGATGGGCAGCGCGCCGGCAGGCTGGGGCCGCCTGCGGCTCAGCGTCGAGCTCTGCGCCACCTATTGGCATTTCCTGCTTCTGGTCTGGCTCGTGCTGTTCGCCCTGCTGATGCGCTGGACGGACGATCTGATCGAGATCTGCCGGGCCCTGCTGACTTAGGCGTGAGTGCGAACACGGATTGAATTACGGGCGGCGCGATCCGCCATTTCGACGAGATCCGGGTGCAGATTCGTGATCATCCGGCTCCCGGCTGCGAGCGAGGCGAGCGATGAACGAGGTCTTGCCGTCCACTGCGCATACCGAGGCCACCCCTGCCACGGGCTGGCCGGGCATCGTCTCGGACTGGTCGTCCGACAAGCAGGCCTTCAAGGAGGTCTCCTGGGGGAAGGCCATGATGTGGGTCTTCCTGCTCAGCGACACCTTCGTCTTCGGCAGCTTCCTGATCGCCTACATGACGGTCCGGATGTCGACGACAGTGCCCTGGCCCAATCCGAGCGAGGTCTTCGCCCTCGAAATCGCCGGCCACCATCTGCCGTTGATCCTGATCGCGATCATGACCTTCGTGCTGATCAGCAGCAGCGGGACGATGGCGATGGCGGTCAATTTCGGCTACCGGCGCGACCGCCGCAAGACGGCCGCCCTGCTCCTTCTGACTGCACTGCTCGGCGCCGCCTTCGTCGGCATGCAGGCCTTCGAATGGTCGAAGCTGATCTCGGAAGGGGTGCGTCCTTGGGAGAATCCCTGGGGTGCGGCGCAGTTCGGCTCCAGCTTCTTCATGATCACCGGCTTCCACGGCACGCACGTCACGATCGGCGTGATCTTCCTGATCATCATCGCCCGAAAGGTCTGGCGTGGCGATTTCGACGACGGACGGCGCGGCTTCTTCACCAGCCGGCGCGGCCGTTACGAGATCGTCGAGATCACCGGGCTCTACTGGCACTTCGTCGATCTCGTCTGGGTCTTCATCTTCGCGCTGTTCTATCTCTGGTGAGGGAGGAAGCCATGTCGCAACCGACGAGCCCCGCCACGGTGCAGGCGCCTCCCCCGGCCGAGGCGCAGCACCATCCGATCAGGCTCTACCTCGTGGTCTGGATCTGGCTGTTCATCCTCAGCGCCTGCTCCTATCTGGTCGACTATTTCCAGCTCGTCGGCCTGCTGCGCTGGTCGCTGATCCTGCTCTTCATGGCGCTCAAGGCGGGGCTGATCATCGCCGTCTTCATGCACATGGCCTGGGAGCGGCTGGCGCTGAGCTATGCGATCCTGCTGCCGCCGCTGGTGCTGCTGGTCTTCGTCGGCATCATGATCCTCGAAGCGGACTACACGCTCCTCTCCCGAATGACCTTCTTCTCGGCAGGATCGTGAGGCGGTGAATTTCAGGGCCGGCGCGAGATGCCGGCCCGCCAAGCGAGCGCCCGTCGCATGCGCTCGGGAGCGACGTGATCGGCAGGGACCGGCCAGAAGGAGACTCGCACGAGCCTCCTGCGCGCGCCGGTACTGCCATCGCCAGAGGAGGGCCCAGGCCATGGCTGCGAAGGAACTGAAGTTCTCGTCCGAGGCGCGAGAGAAGATGCTGCGCGGCGTCGAAATCCTGGCCGATGCGGTCAAGGTGACGCTCGGGCCGAAAGGCCGCAACGTCGTGATCGAAAAGAGTTTTGGCGCGCCCCGGATCACCAAGGACGGTGTCGCGGTGGCGCGCGAGATCGAGCTCTCCGACAGGTTCGAGAACATGGGCGCGCAGATGGTGCGCGAGGTCGCCGCCAAACAGCATGATGCCGCCGGCGACGGCACGACGACGGCGACCGTGCTCGCCCATGCCATCGTCCGGGAGGGCGCCAAGGCGGTCGCCGCCGGCATGAACCCGATGGACCTGAAGCGCGGCATCGACCTCGCCGTCGAGGCCGCGGTCGCCGATCTGAAGGCGAACGCCAAGAAGGTCACCGCCAATAGCGAGATCGCCCAGATCGGCACCATTTCCGCCAATGGCGACACCGAGATCGGCAAGATGATCGCCACGGCGATGAAGAAGGTCGGCAATGAAGGCGTCATCACCGTCGAGGAGGCCCGGACCGCGCTGACCGAGCTCGACATCGTCGAGGGCATGCAGTTCGACCGCGGCTACATCTCGCCCTACTTCATCACCGACGCGGAGAAGCTGCGCGCCGAGCTTGAGGACGCCTATGTGCTGATCCACGAAAAGAAGCTCTCGGCCTTGCAGGCCATGCTGCCACTGCTCGAAGCCGTGATGCAGACCGGAAAGCCGCTGCTGATCATCGCCGAGGATGTCGAGGGCGAGGCCCTGGCGACGCTGGTCGTCAACCGGCTGCGAGCCGGGCTGAAGGTCGCCGCGGTCAAGGCGCCGGGCTTCGGCGACCGCCGCAAGGCGATGCTCGAGGACATAGCGATCCTGACCGGTGGAACCGCCGTCTCCGAGGACCTCGGCATCAAGCTCGAAACGGTGACGCTGGACATGCTCGGCCGCGCCAAGAAGATCGTGATCGACAAGGAGAACACGACGATCATCGACGGCGCCGGCAGGAAGAAGGACATAGAGGCCCGGGTTGCGCAGATCAGGGCGCAGATCGAGGAGACCTCCTCGGACTACGATCGCGAGAAACTTCAGGAGCGCGTGGCCAAGCTCGCCGGCGGCGTCGCGGTGATCCGCGTCGGCGGCGCGACCGAGACCGAGGTCAAGGAAAAGAAGGATCGTGTCGACGACGCCATGCACGCCACCCGCGCGGCGGTCGAGGAAGGCATCCTGCCAGGTGGAGGCGTCCCCCTGCTCAGGGCCTTGAAGGCGCTCGCCGCGCTCAAGCCCGCCAATGCCGACCAGCGCACCGGCGTCGACATCGTGCGCCGCGCCCTGCAGGCCCCCGCCCGCCAGATCATCGAGAATGCCGGCGCCGACGGCCCGGTCATCGTCGGCAAGCTGATCGAGAAGAACGATTATGGCTGGGGCTACAACGCCGCAACGGGCGAGTACCAGGACCTGATGGCGAACGGTGTGATCGATCCGGCCAAGGTGGTGCGCACGGCGCTCGAGGACGCAGCCTCGATAGCCTCGCTGCTGATCACCACCGAGGCACTGATCGCCGACCTCCCGAAGAAGGAGGCGCCGCCGGCGATGCCGGGCGGCATGGACTTCTAGACCCCGCTCACCGCAGGTCGATCGTCGTCTCGACCACGTGTTCGAGCGCCGGTGCGTCCTCAGAGGTCAGCGTCATGCGCAGGCGCACGCGTCCCCCTTGAGCCGTGCCCTCCCGCACGATGCGCTCGATTTCGCGCTGCGAGGTGACCCCGACCTCCTTCAGGAACTTGCGGACTGCCATGTTGAAACGGTCTTCATCCATGATCTGCCTCCGGGCCGGAGGACGCAGGACGCGTCCTCGATCGATAGCTTGGCTTCAAGGCCATCCTATCGGAGGCAAATCGGCGATCCATCCCTTTGTCGCGGCAACGGATTGCCGTGACGTTCAGCCGCCCCTCGCGAACATGAACGACGTACCGGCACGTGCCGGCCAGGCGCTCAGGAGACGCGCGCGAGCAGGCCGCGCACCCCCGGCAGGAAGCGCATGGTCAGCCAGCAGGCTACGACGCCGCAGACGCCACCGGCCAGCTTGACCAGTAGATCACCCAGGCGGGCATGCCGGTCCGGCGAGAGCAGCTGGAAGAACTCCAACCCGATCGCGACCGCCACGACGAACAGCAGTACGGTCACGATCCGCCTCGGATAGACGGCCGCGAACAGGAAACCCAGGAGCCCGAAGGCGCCGAAGCGTTCGAGATGAACGGCATGGCCGATCCGCGGACGCATCTCGAGCGAGGACAGGGTGGCGAAAACGATGAAGGCGAGCAGCAGCCAGGGCAGGACGCGCAAAAGCGCTCTTGAATTCATGATCCGCTCGTCTCCGGTTGCGGCGAGCCGGCCTTGTCGCGCGCCCGCGGGCCTGAGGCAAGCAAACTAGTTCACCAGGGTGGAACGGTAGACCTGAAGGGTCTTCTGGGCGACGCTCGGCCAACTATAGGCCTGCTCGACCTGCAGCGCCTGGGCGCGCGCCTGCTCCTCGCTGAGCGGATTCGCGATCTTGATAGCCATGGCTTTTGCGAGGGCGTCGATGTCACCGAGCGGAAAGTAGTCGTCGGTCGGCAGAGCGAGCGCCTTGTTCGCGGCGATGTCGCTGGCGAGGACCGGCAGGCCCGACGCCATCGCCTCGAGCAGCGCGATCGGCATGCCCTCATGACTCGACGGCAATACGAACAGCGCGGCATTGGCGAAGAGCTCCGCCAGCCTGTCCCCCGTCTGGAAGCCGGTCAGCACGACCCCGGGCACGCTCTTCGCCAGAGCCCTCACCTCACGAGAGTAAGGCGTCTCGAACTCCGCATCGCCGGCCAGCACCAGTTGAAATCCGGCAGCGCCGCATTTGGCGAAGGCCTTGATCAGGTCCGGCTGTCGCTTCTCCGGGACGAAACGCGCCGCCAGCAGCACATAGCGCTTCGGCTGCAGGCCGAACTCGTCGAGAATGCCTGTCTCGGCGCCGGGCGGCGCGACACTCACGCCATTCGGCACATAGGTGACGGGCGCCGCATAACGCGCCGCCATGGCCTGCGCGACCTCGCTGGAGACCGCGATGCGGCCGTGCGACAGGCGCATGCCGAAACACTCGCCGAGCTTGAGGACGCGCCGGGCAAGGCCACCCCATTTCTGGCGCTCGTAATCATAGCCGTGATGGGTGACGACGACCCTGAGACCCAGCAGCCGGGCGAGTGGCACGAGCAATGCGGGACCGACCGCATGGATGTGCAGTATGTCGGGCCGGCGCAGTGCTGCCAGCCATACCCCGATGAAGGTGTGGACGAGGGCCTCGAACGCCATCCTGCGCGGCGCCCAGAGCGGAGAGACGCGAATGCCGTTCCACGAGCCGGAGCCGACATGCGGCAGATAGCGGCTGCGGCCGATGACCTCGACATCCCAGCCGCAGGATACGAGCTCGCCGGCCAGCATCTCGACATGCTTCTCGACGCCGCCCTGGACATTGGGAATGCCGCGCAGGCCGAGGAAGACGATCCGGCGGCGGGGCTCGGGCATTGCCGCAGCGGAAGCCGATTTACCGGGCGGCATCGCGATGGGAAGACTGGTCATGGTCGCCTCCACCCGTCACGCCCAGTCGAGCCGGGTGCAACGCTGCAAGCCGAACGGCGTTGCAAATGTCCCTCTTCAATCCCGAAAGTTCTCCCTGAGGGCCGGAGAAATCTACGGCTCGAGACCCTCACGCCCCAAGCTGCCAGCAGACATAAGGAAAACGGCCATTCCGTCGCAAGTGATGCAGCAGGCACCGGACCATTTTCCATTTGTTAACCTTTACGTCGCGCGCTCTTCCTCGCTTCAGCTGCCGAGCCTGCCGTAAAGATCGAGCGTCCGGTCGCGGTAGGCGGCGGCTGAGAACTCCCGTGCGATCCAGGCACGCCCCGCACGGCCCATGCGCTTGCGGTCCTCAGCTGAAAGCACCGCCAGATCCGCCAGCCTCTGCGCGAGATCGTCGACGTCGCCCGACACGCTGAGCAGCCCGGTCTCCCCGTCCCGGATCATTTCCGGAATGCCACCGATAGCAGCACCGATCACCGGGCGCCCGAGCGCATAGGCTTCGAGGATGCTGATCGGCGCGTTCTCGTACCATTCGGACGGCAGCACGAGCGCGCGCGACTGGCCGATCAGGCGGTGCAGCTCCTGCCCCGAGAGATGCCCGACGAAGCTTGCATCGGCGCCGGTCCTGGCAGCGAGCTCGCGGAGAGCCGCTTCCTCTGGCCCTGTTCCTGCCAGGATGAGCCGCTGTCTTGAGCGGGCTGCCGCCTGGACCAGCGTCGCGAGCCCCTTTTCCGGCGCGAGCCGCCCGGCGAAGACGACATAGTCGCCCTCGTCCCAGGCGTCGCGAAAGCCGTCGACCTCGACGAAATTCGGGATGTAGACCAGCTTCTCGCGCGGCCAGCCCCATTCCACCAGCTTCTCCAGATAGAAGCGGCTGGGAACCACGATGCGGTCGAGCTTGTCGCGGTAGAGACCGAGCGCCCGGTGCACCATCGTCTCGACCAGGACGAGTCCGCTGAGGGCCACTGAGTCCTTGACGCAGCGATGGCGCAGGACGTTGCGTATCCGCCCGCCCTTGCAGTCCTCGCAGACCTTGCCATCGCGCAGCATCTTGTAGGCCGGGCAGGCGAGCTTCAGATCATGCGCTGTCATCACCACCGGAATCCCGGCATCCTTCAGGGTCGAAAAGATCGCCGGCGAGAGATGGTGGTAGACATTGTGGGCATGGGCGACGGAGGGGCGCGCCTGCTCGATCAACCGCGCGAGATTACGCTGCGCCTCGCGCGAGTAGATGATGCTGGCGGCCTGCGCGACCTTGCGCAGCGGGCTCGTGCGCCGGCCATATTCGATCTCCGAGACGAAATAGCCCGACCATGGCGAGGACGCATTGTTCTCGTGCTGCATGGCGAAGGGGACGACGTCCCAGCCGATTTGCGAGAACATCGCCATATGGTCGAAGAAGACCGTCTCCGCGCCGCCGCGGCGATAGAAGTAGTTGTTGATTGCCAGCAGGCGCTTTCCGGCAGGTTCTGCGTTCGACACGACAGCCTCCTCACCAACCGAGCCGGTCGAGCACCCGGTCGACCGGCAGGACGGTGCATCCGCGCGCAACCGCATGAGCGACCAGATGTTCGAACGTCTCTGGCGTGCAGCCATAGGGCGTCGGGCGTGCTGCGATATCGTGGGTGAAGAAGACGAGCCAGCCGGGCGACCTCGCCACCTCGTCGATCCAGCCGGTCAGGGCTCGCGCCTCCTGGTCCGGCTGGCGGATTTCGACCGCCTTCAGCATGAGGGGGTCGACGGGTCCGCGATTGATCGTCTCGCCGGCGGCCCTGCAGCTGCGGAAACGACGCCGGAACTCGGCGCGCGCCGGCGGCCAGGCCGCGTTGTAGGGAAAGGCGAAATTGACCGGAGGGGCCGTGATCCCACTTCCGGCGAGATAGGCGGTGTTGCGGTCAAGGTCGCGCGGCAGCTCGGCCAGGGACATGTCGCGGACCCTGCGATGCGAAAAGGTATGGCAGCCGACCTCATGACCCCGCTCCGCGAGTTCCCGGCAGCCCTCCGGGCCGATCAGAACCCGCTCTGGCTCGACCTGCCCGGCCAGCCCGCCGGCAATGTAGAAGGTGCCGCGGGCACCGTGCCGTTCGAGGATCGCGGCACCTTCGCGCAAGGCGCTGTCGGGCACGTCGTCGAAGGTGAACGAGACCAGTGGGATTTCGGTCTTCAGGATGCGCCGGGGGCCGGCGAACTTCCAGATCAGACGGTTCGCCAACCGGTCGGCGAGGCCCCCATGCCGACCGATATCGCTCAGGCTAGGCATGCGCAACGATCCCCTGCGGCTTCGGCCGGGCCACAGGCGTCAACACCGCCGACGCCTGGAATGAAAACCCGTAGATCGCGACGAGGAACATGAACCAGAGCGTGTTGCCGCCCTCGAAGAACAGGCTTTCGAGCCCGGCGGTGAAGATCGTGTAGAGCCAGATTCGGGTGAACAGCCTTGTCAGATGCGAGTGCTCCGCCTCCGGTGGCAAGTGCGAGATGTTGCGCAGCGGCAGGATGATCACCCAGAGCAAGGTAAGGAGCAGCCCAGGCACGCCCGTCATCAGCGCAATATCGAGATAGGAGTTGTGTCCGTTCGCGGCAGCCACGGCCCAGGTCTCGACCGAACCACCGCTGTGGACGAGCTCCGAAGTCTGCCAAAAGGCCCTGAAGCCATAGCCCGTCAGCGGCTGGTCCGCGATTGCGGAAAAGGCGAAGCGCCAGATATCCGCGCGATTGGTGAAGGTCGCGTCGACCCCGAACTGGTTGATGAATTCGCTGAGCGGCCGGAATACGGCGGCTCCGACCGCGACGAAGTTGAACAGCGCGACACCGCCCACCGCGATCGGAATCCGCAGGAAGCGGACATTCTCAAAGATCCATGCCAGCAGCAGGATCGCCGGCAGCATCGCCGTCGAGGTCTTGCCGCCCGTATGGATCAGGAACAGGAAGGACAGCGCCAGGATAGTGAGGCCGGCGAGACGCGACCAGACATTCATGACGAAGAAGCCGAAGAATGCAGCCAGCACCATGGCAGCCGCGGCGCTGTTCTTATGCGGGAAATGGCCGCGCCACAGCCCGACATTCATCGGCTCACGCAGTTCGGAGGCCTGATGGATCGCCAGAGTCGGCTTGAACAAGATGCCGTAGTAGCTCAGCCCGAGCGCGAACAAGGTACCGATGCCGAGCATCCGGGCAAAATGCCTCTCGGATGCGGGTAGCAGCAGATAGACGCTCGCGTTGATCGTCACCATCACGGCCAGGATAGTGCCCTTGATCCCGAGCATCGGATGGGCGGAGATCAGCGAGATACCGAAGAACCAGACGAAGAGCGTCGCCAGCAGCAGGCGGGGTTGCAGGATCACGCCCCGCATCCGGTGCAGCAGGCCATAGGTCAGCAGCGAGAAGAACAGCAGCAGCGAAACGATCTGGTTCGCGAAGTTTGAATTGCCCGCGCTCGGATCCAGGACAGCCGTCCCTGTCAGATCGAAGAAGGGGTTCAACGATATGAAGTAGAACAGGAAGACCGCCATGAAGAGGAAGGTGCCGACACGGCGCCTCAGCGCCTCCGCCCCACCCCCATTTTCGCTGGCATCCTGCATGACCGGCGACGCCCTCAGGCGGTCGCGGGCCGCGGATCGCGCAGATAGCGCCACGCACCGCGCCCCAGGGCGATCGCGATGCCCAGGCAAAGACCGAGAAAGGCAGCCACGCCGAGCAGGATCAGCGTCCGCGGCGGCCAGCTGCGCGCCTTCGGCGGCAGAGGCCGCGAGATGACGCGGACGTTGCTGGTATCGATCTGCTGGCGTTCGCCGATCTGCTGGGTGCGGGCGAGATGGGTCTCGTAGAGCGCCGCCTTGGCCCGCGCATCGCGCTGCAGGTCTCGCAGCTGGACCTGCTCCTCATTGTCGCTGAAGACGTTCGACTTCTCGTCATTCGCCTTGCCGCGCAGCGTCGACAGAGTCGAGCGCTCGCGCTCGAACTCCGCCCGTGCGCCATCGAGAATGCGCCGTGCCTCGCGCACCAAGGCCGCCTCGATCGCCTGCTGTTCGGACAGCGCCGTGACCATCTGCGGATGCCGCGTGCCGAATGTCGCCCTGATCGAGCCGATCTGCTGCTGGAGCTGGTTGAGCTGGGCTCGCAGGCTGATCATGGTCGCGGAATCGAAGATCGCCGCGCTGGTGGTCCGCCGTTCGGCGATCGCCGCGCTCATCTGCCGATAGCGTGTCTCTGCCTGGATGAAGCGCTGCTGGGCATCGAGCACCTGAGTGTTGAGCTCGCTCGAAAGCCGGGCGCTGACCGGCTCTCCA
Source organism: Allobosea sp. WAO (assembly GCF_001509835.1). Classification (GTDB taxonomy): domain Bacteria; phylum Pseudomonadota; class Alphaproteobacteria; order Rhizobiales; family Beijerinckiaceae; genus Allobosea. The sequence goes on along the minus strand of NZ_JXTJ01000009.1, from coordinate 38,367 downwards.
TTGTTCAGCTGCAGCCCTTTCGAACGGCGAAAATCCTCGACCCGCTGCTCCGCCTCCGTGACGTTTCGGCGCAGCTCGTCCAGGCGGTTATTGAGGTTCTTCACCACCCGGCCGGCGCTTTCGGCGGAGGACTGGAAGAGCTCTGCCTCAAAAGCATCGACGATGGCATTCGAGATCACCACCGCTTTTTCGGGGTCCTCGGCCCAGAAGCGCATCACCACGACGAAGGAGCGCTCTTCGCGGCGTGCGTCGACGCGCTCCGACAGGGCGCGCATCACGGCCAGCCGGTTGTCGCGGGCGACCTCCGCCGGCGAAATCAGGTTCCAGAGTGGCGCCAGCAGGCCGGGTTTGACGAATTCGGGATCATTGGCGAGATCGAGCTTGTCGATCACCCGCGAGAGGACGTTGCGCGAGGTCAGGATCCTGAGCTTGCTCTCGACTTCCAGGAGCTGCGCATCGCGCTGCGGGTTGGAGGTGAAGACGTCGTCCCGTACGACATTGAGGTTGGACGGATCGATCAGGATGTCGGTGTAGACGGTGTAGCGCGGCGGCGTCACCACGGCGTAGAGCAGCGCGCCGATGAGGCAAAGGATTATGGCGCCGATGATCCAGCCGAGGCCGTCGCGAAGCCAGGCGAGGACGTCATCGACCCCGATACGCGCGAGCTGCCCGATGCGCGCGAGCGGGCTCTTTCCCGCCACCGCCGCCGTGCCATCGGAACCGACCACGAAATCGGCGGCCGCCCTGGCGCCACGACTCTGGCCGACGGGTCGAGGCGTCTGACGCTGCTCCGCCTCCTTCGGCCCGTACATTACGCCTCGCCCTCGGTACGCAACTCAAGACGGAAGAGACGCACCTGCCTCCCGCAACTCTGCCTCAGAGCTAGGCATAGCCCCCTGAAAATTGCGTTAATCCAGTAGAAGACACGGCAAGGTCGGCAGTGGCGCCGGAGCGATATCGTCGGGCCCTAGGGTGGTATTGGCCGTCGCCCCGCTGCCGGCTTCCGAATTTTCGGGCCCATCCGGCGCAGCCTTCCCTTGCGCTTTCCGACCTTCCAAAATTTACCATTCGCGTGAATATCCGACGGCGTTAACGCCTGCCCTCACCCGGCTGGCTATAATCCGAAGAAGAACTGACCGAATTTTCGGAAACATCTCGGTATGTGTGGTTTCGTTGGCTATTTCGGCCCCGGCCGGGATGGAAGAGATCTCCTTGAAAGGATGACGGCTGCGATCGCCCATCGCGGCCCCGACGCGCAGGGATTCTTCGCGACTGAGGACGCCGGCCTCGGCCATGCCCGGCTCTCGATCGTCGGCCTCGGCGACGGCCAGCAGCCGATGTCGGATGCGAGCGGCGAACTGACGATCGCCTTCAACGGCGAGATCTTCAACTATGTCGAGCTGCGCGAAGAGCTGCAGGCCAGGGGCCGCCGCTTCCGGACCGCGAGCGACACCGAGGTGATCCTGCATCTCTATGACGAGATGGGGGAGGACTGCCTTTCGCTCCTCAACGGCGATTTCGCCTTCGCGATCTGGGATGCGCGCCGCCGCCGCATGGTCCTCGCGCGCGACCGCATGGGCGTGCGGCCGATGTTCTACACGCGCCAGGGCGAGCGCTTCTATTTCGCCTCCGAGGTCAAGGCACTCCTCCAGGTACCCGGGGTCAGCGCTGAGATCGACCCTGTCGCCCTCGACCAGATCTTCACGCTCTGGGCGCCAATCGCGCCGCGCACGGCCTTCCGCGACATCTGCGAGCTCGAGCCGGCGCAGCTGATGATCGTGCAGGAGAGCGGCGTCTCGACCCGGCCCTATTGGCAGCTTGACTATCCCGACCAGGGCGCTCCCTCCCGGCACCGCTGCGAACGCGAGGCCGCCGAGGAGCTGCGCGCCCTGCTGACCGAGGCGACCCGCATCCGCATGCGGGCCGACGTGCCGGTCGGCTCCTATCTCTCGGGTGGGCTCGATTCTTCGATCACCTCGGCGCTCGCCGTCGGCATGGCGCCGGGCGGGCTCAGGACCTTCTCCGTCACCTTCGACAGCGCCGAGCATGACGAGAGCGAATTCCAGCTGGAGATGGCACGCGCGCTCGGCACGCAGCACAGCGCCGTCGCCTGCCGCGAGGGTGACATCGCCGCGGTCTTCCCCGAGGTGATCCGCTTCACCGAGAGGCCGATCATCCGGACGGCCCCTGCCCCGCTGTTCAAGCTTTCCGGGCTGGTGCGCGAGGCCGGGCTGAAAGTGGTGCTCACCGGCGAAGGTGCCGACGAGGTCTTTGCCGGCTACGATATCTTCAAGGAGAACCGGGTGCGCCGCTTCTGCGCGCGCCAGCCGGGCTCGCGCATCAGGCCGCATCTCTTCCGCAAGCTCTACCCTTACCTGCCCGGCCTGCGGCAGCAATCTGCGGAGTATCTCGCCTCCTTCTTCGGCGCGAACGGCCACCCCCTTGGTGACCCGCTCTATTCGCACCGGCCGCGCCTCGACGGCACGGCGGCGACGAAGCTGTTCTTCTCCGGCGACCTGCGCGCCAGCCTCGCGAATTACGACGCGGCCGACGAGATGGCCTCGCGCCTGCCGGAGCGGTTCGCGCGCTGGCACCCGCTGCATCAGGCGCAGTATCTCGAAGCCCGTTTCCTGCTGCCCGGCTACATCCTCTCCAGCCAGGGCGACCGCATGGCGATGGCCCATGGCATCGAAGGCCGCTTCCCCTTCCTCGACCACAAGCTGGTGGAGTTCGCCGCCGGGCTGCCGCCCGAGATGAAGCTGAAAGGCCTCGTCGAGAAGCACATCCTGCGGGAGGCGACCAAGGACCTGCTGCCGCCTTCGATCGGCAAGCGCAGCAAGCAGCCCTATCGCGCGCCCGACAGCGCCTCCTTCGTCGGAGCCGGCGCCGCCGACTATGTCGAGGCCGCGCTCAGCGAGACCGCAATCGCGGCGAACGGCCTCTTCAACCCGAAGGCGGTGGCAAAGCTGCACGAAAAATGCCGCGCGCGCCCCGCCTCCGGTTTCCGCGACAATGCGGCTTTCGTCGGCATCCTGTCGACGCAGCTCTGGCTCGAGGCTTTCACCGACGCCGGCAGCCAGAGCTCGAAAGCCGCCTGAGATCTCTTCAGAAAAGGAACTGACATGAGCGATACGATCAGGGATGCGGTGAAGGCCTTCGTCATCGAGAATTTTCTGTTCGGCGACAGCAGCAACCCGCTCGCCGACACGGACTCGCTGATCGAGAACGGCATCATCGACTCCACCGGCGTGCTCGAGCTCGTCGCCTTCATCGAGGATCGCTACGGCATCACCGTCGCCGACGCCGACATCATGCCGGCCAATCTCGACTCCCTCGCGCGCATCACGGCCTTCATCGCCTCGAAGACCGCGGCGCCCGCATCGGCGTAACAGGCAGGCGGGATACCGGGCAGATGCGGGTCGAGCACTTCGTCATCAACAGCGCGAAGGCGCATGGCGCCAAGATCGCGCTGGTCTCCGGCGGGAAGCGGCTGGATTATGCCGAGCTGGACGCGCTTTCCAGCCGGCTCGCAGCCGCGCTCGCTGCAAACGGGGTGAAGCGCGGCGACCGCGTCCTCGTCTTCATGGACAATTGCTGGGAAGCGGCGGTCTCGATCTTCGCGATCCTGAAGGCCGGCGCGACCTTCAGCCCGATTAACGCCTCGACCAAGGCCGACAAGCTCGCCTACATCATCGACGATTGCGAGGCCGCCGCGATCCTGACGCAAGGTCGGCTGATGCCGGTCGTGACACAGGCGCGCGCGGCCAGCGCCGGGCGGCCGCTCTTCGTCGCGTCAACGCAGGCGACGCCGGATCGCACGCCAGACGGGGCGGTCGCCTTCGAGGACTGCCTCGAGGCTGAGCCGACCCCGGTCGCGCATGGCGGGATCGACATCGATCTGGCCATGCTGATCTACACTTCGGGCTCCACCGGCCGGCCCAAGGGCGTGATGATGACCCACCGCAACATCGACGCGGCGGCGGAATCGATCACCACCTATCTGCAAAACACGCCGGACGACGTCATCCTCAACGTGCTGCCGCTGGCCTTCGATTACGGGCTCTACCAGCTGCTGATGGCGATGCGGCTCGGCGCGACCCTCGTCCTCGAAAAATCCTTCGCCTTCCCGCAGGCGATCTTCGAGCGCATCCGCACCGAACAGGTCACCGGCTTTCCGCTGGTGCCGACCATGGCGGCGCTGGTCCTGCAGATGCGCGATCTCGAACCCGGCTTCCTGCCGAGCCTGCGCTACATTTCGAACACCGCCGCCGCCCTGCCGCCGGTGCATATCGCCAGGCTGCGCGAGCTTCTCCCCGGCGTGCGAATCTACTCGATGTACGGGCTCACCGAGTGCAAGCGCTGCACCTATCTGCCGCCGGAAGAGCTCGACCGCCGGCCGGGCTCTGTCGGCATCGCCATCCCGAACACCGAAGCGCTCGTGGTCGACGACGAAGGCAATCGCGTGCCGCCGGGCGTCGCCGGCGAGCTCGTCATCCGCGGTCCGCATGTGATGCAGGGCTACTGGCGCAATGACGCCGCGACCACCCAGATGCTGCGCCCGGGCCCGAACCCGTGGGAGAAGCGCCTGCATACGGGCGATCTCTTCCAGACCGACGCGGACGGCTTCCTCTATTTCGTAGGTCGCAAGGACGACATCATCAAGACTCGCGGCGAGAAGGTCGCTCCCAAGGAAGTCGAGACCGTCCTGCATGCCCATCCCGGCATTGCCGAGGCCGTGGTCATGGGCGTGGCCGACCCGGTGCTCGGCCATGCCATCGCGGCGCTCGTGGTCCGTTCGGACGAGAGCCTGAGCGAACGCGACATCATCCGGCACTGCGCCGCCCATCTCGAGGACTTCATGGTGCCGAAGATCGTGGAATTCCGCAGCGAACTGCCGAAGACCGACACAGGGAAAGTCAGCCGCAGGCTGGCCGCCGAAACGCTGGGAGCCGCCGAATGAACATTGCTCCTGCCCCGGAAAGCCTCGCCTTCTCGGCGGAGACGCTGCAGATCGACGGAGCCGCCGAGATCGAACGCATCGTCGCCGGCCTGCGCGCACAATTGCGCGGCATGCGCAAGCGCGGGCTGGTGCTCGGCCTGTCCGGCGGCATCGATTCCAGCGTCTCGGTGGCGCTGGCGGTGCGCGCGGTCGGCGCCAAGAACGTCTTCTGCCTGTTCATGCCGGAGAACGATTCCGATCCCGAGAGCCTGCGGCTCGGCCGGCTGGTCGCCGAAACCTTCGGCGTCGCGGCCGTGGTCGAGGATATCGGCCCGACGCTGCAGGCGATGGGCTGCTATGAGCGGCGCGACGGCTTCATCCGCGAGCTGGTGCCGGAATATGGGTCCGGCTGGGCCTCGAAGATCGTGATCGCCAACTCGCTCGCGGGCGAAGGCTACAACATCTCCTCGCTGGTGGTGCAGGACCCGGAAGGCAAGCGCACCAAGCTGCGCATGCCCCCCGCGGTCTATCTCGGCATCGTCGCCGCGACCAACATGAAGCAGCGCACCCGCAAGCAGATCGAGTACTACCACGCCGACCGGCTGAACTTCGCCGTGCTCGGCACGCCGAACCGGCTGGAGTACGATCAGGGCTTCTTCGTCAAGAACGGCGACGGCGCAGCCGACGTCAAGCCGATCGCGCATCTCTACAAGAGCCAGGTCTATGCGCTGGCCGCCGATCTCGGCATCCCCGAGGAGATCCGGCGCCGGCCACCGACCACCGACACCTATTCGCTCGAACAGACGCAGGAGGAATTCTACTTCTCCCTGCCCTATGACCGCATGGATCTGTGCCTCTACGGCCTCAACAACGGCCTCTCGGCCGAGCAGGTCGGCACTGCCGCCAAGCTGAGCGCGGTCGAGGTCGAGCGCGTCTTTGCCGACATCGCCGCCAAGCGACGGGCGACGCGCTATCTGCATCTCGAACCGCAACTGGTCGAGCCGGTGGCGGAGATCGCAGGCTGAGGCCGGCACCGCCGGCGCGGGCGATCCTCGCGCAGGCGCCGGCGTTATTCGAAGCGTCCGCCGACCAGCCGGCTCCAGCTCTCGCCAGCCAGACCGTTGAAGAAGCCCTGGCCGGCTCGGAAGGCGTCGACCAGCACCGGCTCGCGCGCATGCACCACGGTCGAGGCGAGATGGGTGAAGGCGATGCGGCGTCCCAGCATCGCCTCCAGCAAGGCAGGCTGCGTGCGGCCGCGCAAGCCGGCGGCGCCGCGCTGCGCCGCATGCCCGATCAGGCAATCGATCACGGAACCGGCCTGGCCCGGCGCGGCCAGGATCTGCAGGACGCGCGCGATTCCGCCCGAGTGCAGATGGTAGAAGAAGGCGCCGATCGGTGTCGCGCCGGGCGTTGAGACCGCGGCGAAGACCCCCTCGCCATGTTCCGGCTTGCCGGAGGCTTCGGCGATGATGTGGGCGAGTTGCTCGGCGCTCCAGTCCGGTCGAAGCGCGAACTGCCGGGTCAGTGGCTCGACGAGGGCCGCTAAGCCGGCCTGATCGATCTCGGTAACCTTGAGGCCGCCCTTGACCGTCCAGCTCTCCGGCACGCCGGACCAGCGCAGGTCGTTCTCCTGCATTTTCCCGCGCAGACGGCGATCGATGACCCCGGCGAGCGGGGAGAGCAGCCGCGCCGCGCCGACACGGCTGGATGCGAGCTCCACCATGAAGGCCGAGGGGCGGATGATGCGAACCCAGTCGAGACTGTACTCCGGCAGCGCCACGCCGCGCAGCTTCGTCCACATCTGTGCCGAGACCTCGCTCGCCGTCTCACTGAAGGAGAGATCCTGCGGCCCGGCCAGGAAGGTCTTGAGGAGCCTCGCGCCGGCCATCGGGTCGCTGCCTCGGCGCTCGACCATGAGCGAGCCGCAGACCGCGGCGCGCAGCTTGCGGCCATCATGGCTCATCGGCAGGGCATTGACGCCGATGAAGCCGGAAATGTCGCCGTCGCCGGAAACATGGACCAGCGGCCCGATCTGCGGATCGCAGCCCGGCGCTTCGAGATAATGGCGTGCCAGATAGGCGGTGAGCGCCGCCGGCGGCGGCGCATCGCTGTTGCGAAACACGCGCTGGAAAAGCCCGGCGACCGCCGGGATATCGGCGGCCTCCAGGGGACGGACCAGGCTCATGCCGGCCGCCCCGCCGTCTCGCCGGATGCCGGTGCGGCAGCGAGTTTGCGGACGAGCGCGACCCGCGGCGTACCGGTCTCGTTCACCGCGAAGCGCACGGGCTCGTAGGCCTTGGCGCGGGCGATCAGCGCCGCCGCCTGGCGGTCCTGGCCTTCACCGAACTCGAACAGCAGCCAGCCCCCGGGCTTCAGGAACTCAACGGCATCGCGGATCACGCGCTGATGGATCGAAATGCCGTAAGGCCCGCCGTCGAAGGCCTCGCGCGGTTCTGCCGCGAGCAGATGCGCGCTATCGCCCTCGAGCCGGGCGGTCGAGATATAGGGCGGATTGCAGACGATCAGGTCGACCGTGCCGGCGAGGCTATCGTCCGCCAACGCATCGAAGAGATCGCCCTGGCGGATGGACACCCGATCCTGAACGCCAAGGCGCTCGGCATTGCGACGGGCGAGCGCGACCGTGCTGTCGGTCAGATCCGCCCCCCAGATTCGGGCGGACGGCACGTCGCTGGCGATCGCCAGAGCGAGGTTGCCAGAACCGCAGCACATGTCGACAACCACCTGCCCGGGCGGATGCTCGCGCAGGATCGCGACCGCGCGCGCCCCGAGCAGCTCGGTCTCCTGCCGCGGCACAAGGACGTCGGGCGCCAGCTCCAGCTCGATGTTCATGAAGCGCTGCATGCGAGGCTCGCTCTGGCCCGCAAGGTCGACTGCTTTGCCCGGCATCGGGGCTCCTTCCCGCACTGGTCGGATGTTCATGGGCGGCAAGCTAGCCCCACCCGGGTAAACACCTGCTGAAACGCGGCTTCGGTGTTAACTGCACCCTTATTTTTGCCTGCTACAGACGCCGCTGCGATGGTAGGTCCATTGTGGCGGCCTCGTTCGGTCGATGTCTAAGGCGGGAGAGGATGGCTCCGGGCAACGCAAGAGGATCGGGCAGTCGCGGAGCCCTGCTCCCGATGCTGATGTCCTATGCCGCCTCCGGCGGCAGCCTTGTCATCAGCTCGGCCGCGCAACTCCTGACCTTCGCGATCCTCGCCCGCTTTCTTGGCGTCCACGAATTCAGCCTGTTCGTCGCGATCACGGCGATCTCGAACATCGCGGTCCATATGTGCGGGCTCGGCGCGATGGAATGCCTCGTCCGCCGCGTCGCACGCGATCGGGCGATGTACCCGGTCATGCTCGGGCACAACCTGATCCTGACCGCCGCTAGCGGCGTGGCGCTGGTCCTGATCGGCGCGGTTGTCCTGCCCTTTTTCTTCACGCTGTCGCCGGATCCGACGACGAATGCCGCCGTGATCACCCTGATGCTCGCGACCAACATCGTGCTGGTGCGCATGATCGTGCTGGCCGAACAGATTTTCATCGCCCATTCCGACTTCGCTTCGGCGAACACAGTGGTGGTCGGCTTTGCTTTGGCGCGGACCGCCGCCGCAGGCCTTGCCTGCCTCGTCTTCGGCGTGGCCAGCATCGCGTCCTGGGCGATCTGGCAATTCGTCTGCCATGTCCTCGTCGCCCTCCTCTGCTGGCATGCCCTGCGCAGGCTCGGTCGCCCCGAGTACCGGCTCGTGCGCGAGGAATTGCCGCTCGGCCTCTATTTCAGCGTGCCCTTCATCCTGCGCGCGGTGCGCCAGAATGCCGACCTGCTGGTGCTCAGCCTGGTCGCGAGCGCCGAGATCGTCGCGAGCTACAGCGTCGCCCGGCGCATGCTGGAAAGCAGCTATCTCTCGGTCGAGGCCCTCAACCGTCTCGTTTATCCTGGCTCGGCCCGAGCGACGGCGGAAGGCCTACAGCATGCCATGCCGCGGGTCCGCAAGGTTCTCGTCGCGGCCACGCTGATCAGCATCGCCGCTGCGGTGGCGGTTTTCGTGCTGGCCCCGATCCTGCCTCTCCTCTTCGGCCGCGATTACGTCTCGCTCGTCGCCTTCGTCAGGGTCCTTTGCTGGGCGGTCGTCCCACTGGCGATCTGGGCGGTGGCGATGGAAGCGCTCGGCGCATCGGGCCATCAACCGACCCGTGCCGCCGTGATGGGCCTCGGCAGCGTGCTGGGCGCCGCCCTAGCCGCGATCGCGACCTGGTATGCGCCGCCGACCGGCACTTTTATCTCGTTCTACGTCATCGAAATCGCCATGGTGGTGGCATCCTGGACGGCCCTGATGAGGATCGTGCGCCGGGACCGGGAGCGGGCGATCGAGCAGGCCCCGGGAGCCGGGATGGCGCATGGACGCTGAGCTGCAACCGGATCTGGAACGCGCCTGCGCGCCCGGCGGCGAGGCGCCTGCGCGCGTCGGCAGTGTTCGGCCGATGGCCCGCAGCGACCTCCCGGCAGTGGCGCGTTTGTTCAGCAGGACCTTCCGCGCCCGCAAGGGCGTGGTGGCGCCCGGTCTCGAAGCCTATCTGGAGACGGTCTTCTTCGGCAGCCCGCATTACCGGCCGGAGAACGGCAGCATGGTGCATGCGGGCGAAAACGGCGTGACCAGCGCGATCCTCGCCGTCCCCATGGAATTCAGCGCACATGGCCGCCCGGTCATGGCGCGGCTGCTCTGCGCCTTCATGGCCGACGGCAAGGACGGAGCGACCGGCGCCGCCCGCCTTGCCCGTCAGATGCACGCCGCGCGGCAGGAGATGTGCTTCTCAGACAGTTCGTCGCCAGCCAGCGCCGATCAATGCCTCGCTGGCGGCGGCAGCGTGCTGCCGATCCAGAGCCTCGAATGGCGCCGCGCCTTCAGGCCGTTGACGGCGGCGGCCATCGCTTGCGGCCGGGCAGTTCCGGTCTTGCGCTCGCGGGCAGTCCTTGCCCCGCTCGGCTGGCTAGACCAGGCAATGCGCCGGCGCAGACCCTCGATCAGGCCGCCCTCTGTCCCGGAATGCCGGACGATTCCTGCGACGCCCGACGCCTTCTTCGCCTGCGCCGCACCGATGCTGTTCCGCTTTCCGGTCCGCCCCGCCTGGACCAGGGAGGAGTTCGACTGGCTGGTCGGCATCGCCTCGCTGAACCGGAGCCTCGGCGAACTGCATGTCAGGATCGTGCTCGACCGCGGCGGGCTACCGATCGGCGCCTTCCTCTATTTCGGCAGGAAGGGCCGGGAGGCCACGGTGCTGAACCTGCTCTGCGCGGCCGGACGCGAATTCGACGTCGTCGGCCAGATGCTCTCCAGCCTGGACGCGGAGGGCTACGCCTGCGCCGGCGGCATCGCACAGCCTTTCATGATGAACGCAATATCGCGGCAGCGCTGGCTGAGCTTCAAGCATCGCGGCTATTTCTGCCTCGTCACGCGCCATGCCGACATCAAGGAAGCCGCGCTGCGCAACGACATCTATATCGGTGGCCTGGCCTCGGAGAGCTGGAGCAGGCTGCTCACCGACTTCTGATGTCCTGCCACAAATCGCATTGATACCGGAGCCCCGATTGGCCGTTTCGATCATCATCAAGACCCTGAACGAAGAGAAGCGCATCGCCGCGACCATCGAGAGTGCCCTGGCCGCGCTCGGCGGGGTGCAGGGCGAGGTGATCATCGCCGATAGCGGCTCGTCCGACCGCACCATCGAGATCGCATCGCGCTATCCGGTCCTGGTCGTGCAGATCGTAGCGCCGGCGCGGCCGAGCTGCGGGATCGGGCCGCAGCTCGGTTTCCAGCATTCCCACGGCGAGCATATCTGCCTGCTCGACGGCGACATGCTGCTCGATCCCGGCTTCCTGCCCGCGGCAGTGCGCTTCCTGGAAGAGAACCCGGCGGTCGCGGGCGTCACCGGCCATGTCGAGGAGATGCTGGTCGCCTCTCTCGAATATGCGCGCAGGGTCCAGCGCAGCGGTTCCCAATACGGCACCGGGACGGTCGACCGGATGAATGGCGGCGGGCTCTACCGGCGCAGCGCCATCGTGCAGGCCGGCTATCTCTCGGACCGCAACCTGCACGGCCATGAGGAGTTCGACCTCGGCGTGCGCCTGCGCAGCGCCGGCTGGCAGCTGCATCGGCTCGACCGACGCTTCGTCCAGCATTTCGGGCACACGGTGAACTCCTACCGACTGCTCCTGCGGCGCTGGAAGAACAAGTACCTGCACGGCGTCGGCGAATTGCTGCGGGCATCGCTCGGAAAGCCCTATTTCCTCCAGATGCTGCGCGAGCTCCCCGAGCTCAAGCTATGGAGCGCGGTCTATCTTTGGTGGGCGCTCTCCATCGCCATTCTGCTGTTCGTGTCCAACAAGGGATTGGCTCTGGGACTGGTGCTTGCGCTTCTTGCCGGGATGATCGGGCTGATGAGCCTGCGCAAGGGCGGACTGAGCATGGGGCTCTACACCGTCACCGCCTGGTTCTTTCATGCCGCGGCGCTGCCCGTCGGCTTCCTGCGGCAGCGGCTCCCACCAGCCGCGCCGATCGAAAGCCGCATCCTCCACAAGCCTTCGCAATCGGCGGCCTGACGCGCGCCGCGCCGCAAGCATCTCAGGAAAGCCCCCTTCATGACCGACGACAGCGTGAAGAAAACCGTTTCGCTCTGGGACCGGATCGTTCACTCATCCTCGGAGTATTTCCGGAGGAAGCGCGGCGGCCTGTTCCGGGAGACGCTGCCCGACTTCACCTCGCTCAAGATCTGCGATGTCGGTGGCTCGCGGCATTTCTGGGAAAAGCTCGATCCGGCAGACGTTCCGCGGGACCTGACGTTGGTCAACATTCGCGATGACGGGCAGGCGCGCTCGTTCACCGGCTCGTACGGCCATGTCAAAGTCATCGTCTATGACGGCGACCGTCTTCCCTTCCAGGACAAGTCGTTCGACGTCGCGGTCTGCAACTCGGTGATAGAGCACGTGCCGCCGGCCAAGCGCGCCAATCTGATGCGCGAGATCAACCGGGTCTCGAACTACTATTTCGTCCAGACGCCGGCCTATGTGTTCCCGATCGAGCCGCACTTCTTCTGCCCCGGCCTGCACTGGCTGCCGCGCTCGATCGCCCGCCACGCCGTCAGGCTGTCGCCCTGGCGCTTCCTGTCCAAGCCTTCCGAGGAGCATATCCGGGAGTATTTCGAGGAGATCCAGATCCTGACGCTGAAGGAGTTCCGCTCCTACGCTCCGGACGCGAATCTGGTCCGAGAGAAGATCGCGGGCCTCACCAAATCCTACACCCTGCACGGCCCTTCGCGGCCCTGAAGGCGCAACCGGATCATCCGGCGGCGCCGGAGAAGTGTGGGCGGCATGAAGAAATGGCTTTGCTCGATGATGGCGGCGCTGGCGCTGGGCGCCGTGACGTCCCGCGCCATCGCCACCGAGACATGGCTGCCGGTGCGCGAGGTGTCGCTGGAAATCCGTCCGGGCAGCCCGCTCGACTTCTCCGGGATGCTGCCCAACCGGCCCATCGGCACCAGGGCCGGTAGCGGCGCCAGCCAAGGGATAATCGTGCGCCAGGATGGCCGCCTTGCCTTCGCCGACGCGCCGGGGGAACCGGCGCGTCTGTTCTGCGCGTCCCTCGCCTGGAGCCCGGCTTCCGGCGGCTTCCCGGATCGTGCCGGGGCCGACCGCTACGCCCGCCAGCTCGCGCTCCACGGCTACAACATTGCGCGGCTGACCTTCCTGGACGCCTCGCTGATGCACGGTCGCGCCAGGGATTTCGATTTCGATCCCGAGACGCTCGACCGGGTCCATTACCTGCTCGCCGCGCTGAAGCGGAACGGGATCTACTGGATAATCGACGGCATGACCTCGTGGCGCGGCGCCTATGGCGGCCATGCCGAGCGCTGGGACCCGGGCGGCAATCTCAAGCTCGCCTTGCACCTCGACGACGCCGCCTTCGCGCACTGGAAGCAGATCGCCGAGAAGATCCTCGCCCGCGTCAATCCCTACACCGGCATCGCGCCGATCCATGACGAGGCGCTAGCGCTGGTGATCCTCGCCAACGAGAACGGTCTCGAATTCGAGAGCGTCGTCCAGGACCGGCCGGGCAAGGCGCCCTATGACGCGATGTTCGCGGCGCCGTTCAATGCATGGCTGGCCAAGCGCTATGCGTCGAGCGAGGCGCTCGCCAAGGCCTGGGGCAGGCTCGGCTGGGGCGAGAAGCTGGAGAACGGCACGATCCGGCTGCCCGCGAACCGCTATGCCCCGAATCCCCGCCTGCGCGACCTGCAGGCCTATTTCGCCGAGGTCGAGGCCGCCTCCGCGAAGAGGATGAGCGAGGCGCTGCGCGATCTCGGCTACAAGGGCCTGATCAGCACCTACAACAACTGGCCGACGGTGCAGACCGCGCTCAGCCGGCGCGGCCTCGATGTCGTGACGATGAACACCTATCACGACTGGGCCAGCGGCTATGCGCCGGGCAGCAAGCTGCTCCAGCAAAGCTCGCTCGGCGACGCCGCCAATGCGATGCGCATGGCCGCGGCGGCGCGCTGGCTCGGCAAGCCCTTCGTCATCAGCGAATATGACCACCTGTTCTGGAACCGCTATCGCTACGAGGCCGGGCTGGTGTTCCCGGCCTATGCCGCGCTGCAGGGCTGGGACGCGCTCTGCCGGCACGCGCATGGCCCGATCGCCCTCTCCTATGGCGAGCCCTACCCACACAAGCGCGCCATGCTGCCCTATGCGATCGCACTCGACCCGGTGGCGCGGGCAGGCGAGACGCTCACGGCGCTGCTTTACAGGCGCGGCGATGTCTCGGCCTCAAGACTCACTATCCCCTTCGCCGTCCGCGGCGAGGAGGATCTCGGCCCGAACATGCAGGCCCGCGAGCCGGAAAAGCTGACTGAGCTCGCTCTGCTCGGAAGAATCGGGCTCGAGGCAGCCGACCGCATCGGCGAAGGGATCGCGGTTACGCAACCGCGCGACGCCAACCGGCCCGAGGCGATCGTCGAGAAGCTGCGGGCAAGCCGCCTGCTTCCGGCGGAGAACGAGACGAAGCTCGCCGCCGGCCTGTTCCAGAGCGACACCGGCGAGATCCTGCTCAACCGCCGTGACAGGCAGATGCGCCTGACGACGCCGGCGAGCGAGGCCGTCGCCTTTTCGGAGAGCAGCCTGCCGGTCAGCTTCAAGACCCTCAGCGTCGAAGGGGCGCAAGGCGACGGGCTGATCGCGATCTCCTCGCTCGACAAGCCGGCATCGCTGGCTAGGGGCAGCCGTTTCCTGCTGGTCTTCGCGACCGACGCCCGCAATACCGGGATGATCTTCCGCGACCGGGACGAGAAGGTGATCGAGGATTTCGGCCGGCTGCCGGTGCTGATCCGCAAGGGGCATGTCGACATCAGGCTCGCCCGGAGCGCCCGGCAATGGCAGCTCTCGCCGATCGGCCTCGACGGCAGCGTGAAGCCGCCGGCCGTGAGCGGCAGCGGCCCCGTCGCCTTCCGGCTCAGCAACGACCTGCCGACCGGGCCGACCACCTATTTCCTGCTCGAGCTCAAGGAAGCTCGCCCCTGACGCAGAGCTGGTCGGAGCGGCATCGGCCGCCGCTATCCCCCGAACACCTCCGGGTAGGCGAAAAGGCCAGGGGCGCCGCCCGTGTGCCAGAAGACGACGCTTTCGGTCGGAGCGATGGCGCCACTCCTGATGAGCGCGAGCAGGCCGGCCATCGCCTTTCCTGTATAAACCGGATCGAGCAAGATACCTTCAGTGCGCGCTACCAGCTCGACGGCCTCGACCATCGTGGTAGTGGGCTGACCATAGCCAGTGCCGATGTGGGAATCGTCGATCTCCAGTCCGGCCTTAACACCTCTCTGGCGGCCCTCCAGTTCGAAAATCTCCCGGACCAGGACGGAGACAATGCCGCTCGCCTCCTCGGCGGAGCGCGAGACACTGATGCCGTGCACGCGGCAGGACAACCCGGCGTCCTCGACACCGGCCAGGATGCCGGCATGCGTGCCGCCGCTTCCAGTCGCCACGATGAGATGGTCGAGGCCTAGCCCCTTCTCTCGCGCCTGCACCGCGAGTTCCAGAAGCGCCTCGCGATAGGCGAGGCTGCCGAGGGCGTTCGAGCCTCCGACCGGGATGAAGTAAGGCTTCCGGCCCTGCGCCGCCAATGCCGACATCGTCTCCGCCGCAACCGCCATGCCATCCTCTCCCGCGGCGAGGAAGCGGATCTGCGCACCAAAGATGCGGTCGAGCAGTTGGTTTCCGTTCGTGTGATAGGCCTCGCTGCGATCCGCCACCGCGTCGGCCAACAGCAGGACGCAGCCGAGGCCATGCCGCGCCGCCGCTGCGGCAGTCTGACGGGCGTGGTTCGATTGCAGCGCCCCCATGGTCACGAGCACGTCGGCGCCCTGCTGCAAGGCCTCGGCGACGAGATACTCCAGCTTGCGGGCCTTGTTGCCGCCGCCTGCGAAGCCCGTGCAATCGTCGCGCTTGATCCAGATCGCCGGAGCCGGGCCGTGCCGCCTGAGTTCCCGCGACAGGCGCGTCAGTTGCTCGAGGGGCGTCGGCAACGTTGCGAGCTCGACCCTGGTCCGTTCAGACGACATTGCGGGCTTGGTCATTCCAGCTGGTCCCCTGCCGAGATCCGGCGCCGCGGCGCCTCGCCTCACCATATTGGCCGTGTCGGAAAAGGCAGCAGCAATCCTGCATTCCTGCCGAGCGTCCCGGTTCTGGGAGGGCGGGTTACTCCATCTTCGACATTGATGGCGCAGGGGCGGGTAGGCTCTACTGGGAGGTAACCTGGCGAGCGGCCCGATAGCGGCTCAGCGCCCGAACTTTGCCTGCGGCCATCCCGCGCAGACGGAGATGCAATCGAAGCGCGACGCTTTGCTACCGCGCCTTACAGCCGTTGCGATCGCTCGGAGTGCCCGCCATCATGCATCCGGCTCCTACGCCTGCGCTCTCGGTGGTCGCTTCCGCCCTGTCCTCCTGCCGCGGCGCGTTTGCGGCGGTCGGGGTGTTTTCCGGCTGCATCAATCTTCTGATGCTGTCGGGCTCGTTCTATATGCTGCAGCTCTATGACCGGGTGCTGACCTCGCGCAGCGTGCCGACGCTGATCGGGCTGTCCCTGCTCCTGCTCGCCGCCTACGCCCTGCAGGGCGTTCTCGACGCGATCCGGGTCAGGATGCTCTCGCGGATCGGCGCCCGGTTCGACGAAGAGGTCTCGCCCTCCGCCTTTGCGGCGGCACAGCGCCTGCCCCTGCTGGGCTGCCGGCCGGAACAGGCGCTGCAGCCGATCCGCGATCTCGACCAGGTCCGTGCCTTCCTGGCCTCGCTGGGACCGACGGCCCTGTTCGACATGCCGTGGATGCCGCTGTTCTTCGCCGGCTGCTTCCTGCTGCATCCCTGGCTTGGCTGGCTCGCCATTGCCGGCGGCGTCGTCATTCTCGGGCTGACGGCGCTGGCGGAGCGGAAAAGCGGCCAGACGGGCGCGGCGCAGCAGACCAGCGGCATGGGCCGGCAGATGATCGCCGAATCCAGCCGCCGCAATGCCGAGGCCCTCGCCGCGATGGGCATGGGCCCGGCCTTCGAGCGTCGATGGCAGGAGGTCAGCCGGCGCCATATCGGCGACTGGCTGGCCGGCGCGGATGCGATCGGCGGGATCGGTGCCTTCGCGAAGATCTTCCGCATGGTGCTGCAGTCGGCCGTGCTCGGCCTCGGCGCCTATCTCGCCATCCATGGCGAGATCTCCGGTGGCGCGATGATCGCCGCTTCGATCCTGACCGCGCGCGCCCTGGCTCCAATCGAGATCGCGGTCGCGCACTGGAAGGGTTTCGTTGGGGCACGCGAGGGGTTGAAGCGCCTGAGGCAGGTGCTGGATGCTCCCGCTATTGCCGCGCGTGAGCGCACGGCTCTGCCGCAGCCGCGGCGCGAGCTCTCTGCCGAGGGCTTGCTGGTCGCGGCGCCCGGCCAGCAGGCGCCGATCCTGCAAGGCGTTTCGCTGAAGCTCGAGGCCGGCCAGGGCCTAGGCATCATCGGCCCCAGCGCGTCCGGCAAATCGACCCTGGTGCGCACCCTGGTCGGCGTCTGGCGACCGCTCAAGGGCACGGTTCGGCTGGATGGGGCCGAGATCGACCAGTGGAACCGCAGCGAACTCGGACAGCATATCGGCTATCTGCCGCAGGATATCGAGCTCTTCGACGGCACCGTCGCCGAGAATATCGCCCGCTTCCAGGCGGACGCCTCCGACGAGGCGATCGTCGCGGCGGCGCGCGCCGCCGGAGCGCATGAACTGATTTTGAAGTTCGAGAATGGCTACGATACCCGCATCGGTGAGGGTGGCTCCATCCTCTCGGGCGGCCAGCGCCAGAGGATCGCCCTTGCGCGGGCGCTGTTCGGCGATCCCTTCCTGGTCGTGCTCGACGAGCCCAATTCCAACCTCGACCATGACGGCGACGAAGCGCTGACCATGGCCGTCAGGGGCGTTCGCGCCCGCGGCGGGATCGTCATCGTCGTGACGCATCGTCCGACCGCGATCGCAGGCGTCGACCAGATCGCGATGATTGCGGAAGGCCGCATCCAGGCTTTCGGCCCGCGGGAGGAGATTCTGCAGCGGGTTCTGAGGCAGGGCGGCCTGGCCAGCGTGCAGCGGCAGACGGTGGCGTCATGACGAAACCGGAAGGACAGGACCAACAGGATTTCCGGCGGGCGCTGCGGCGCCTTTCCGTGATCGGCGGCGCGAGCATTGCCCTGTTTGCCGGAACGGTCGGCGTCTGGGCCGTCGCCACCACGCTTTCGGGCGCTGTCGTGACCACCGGCCAGTTCGTGGTCGACGGCAATGTCAGGAAGGTGCAGCACCCGACCGGCGGCGTCGTCGGCGAACTGCTGGTGCGCGAAGGCGCGCGTGTCGAGCAGGGCGCCGTCCTGATCCGGCTCGACGATACCGTGACCCGCGCCAATCTGCAGGTCATTACCAAGCAGCTCGACGAATTCGCGGCACGGCGTGGCCGCCTGCAGGCCGAGCGGGACCGCCGCGACGCGATCGCCGTCGCGCCGGAGCTGGCCGGCCGGCTGCATGAGCCAGAGATCGCCGAGCTCGTCACCGCCGAGCAGGCCCTGTTCGAGGCACGGCGCGCGTCGCGCGAGGGACAGAAGGCACAGCTCATCAAGCGCGTCGGCCAGCTTCAGGACCTGATCGTCGGTCACCGGGCGCAGCAAGAGGCGCGGGATCGTCAGGCGATCCTGATCGAGGAGGAGCTTCTCGGCGTCAGGGGCCTCTACGAGAAGAACCTCGTGTCGCTCAGCCGCAAGGCGGTGCTGGAGCGGGAGGCAGCAAACCTCGAGGGCCAGAAGGGGCAGCTGCTGGCCGCGGTCGCCCAGGCCGAAAGCCGGATCGGCGAGACGCAGCTCCAGATCATCCAGATCGAAGATGCGCTGCGCGAGGAGGTGATGAAGGAGCTGCGCGAGATCCAGGCACGCAGCGCGGAACTGGTCGAGCGCCGCGTCGCGGCCGAGGATCAGCTGAAGCGCGTCGAGATCCGGTCGCCGAGCACCGGTTTCGTGCATCAGCTGGCGGTCCATACCGTCGGCGGGGTGATCACGCCGGCCGAGCCGATGATGATGATCGTTCCGGTCGAGGAGGGGCTCGAGGTCGAGGCCCGCATCCTGCCAGCGGATATCGACCAGTTGGCCCTCGGGCGGGCCGCGCTGGTCAAGGTCCACGCCTTCAACCAGCGCACCACGCCGGAGCTGAACGGGAAGGTCTCGCGTATCTCGGCCGATACCAGCCGAGACCCGCAGACCGGCGTCGCCTTCTACACGATCCGCGTCGGCGTCGAACCCGGGGAACTCGCCCGTCTCGCGCCGCATCGCGTCGGCGCCGGCATGCAGGCCGACGTTTTCGTCAGGACCGAGGACCGCACCCCGCTCGAATACATCCTGAAGCCGCTCAGGGACCAGATCGCCAAGGCCTTCAAGGAAAGGTGAGCCGCGGCGGACCGGGGCGTCCGGTTCTGGCAATG
Source organism: Allobosea sp. WAO (assembly GCF_001509835.1). Taxonomy (GTDB): domain Bacteria; phylum Pseudomonadota; class Alphaproteobacteria; order Rhizobiales; family Beijerinckiaceae; genus Allobosea. Next base: position 19,403 of record NZ_JXTJ01000009.1, on the reverse strand, counting down.
CCTGACGCCGAATGCGACGGCACTATGCCGCGCCGAAGTCAGTGGGGCGGATCGGCTCCCACTGCCCGAACAGCAAGGACAGGTTGCCCAGCGCGGCCTTCGCAAGTGCGTCAGACGAACAGGAAATCGCTCGCCTGCAGCGCCGTGGCGGACACACCCGTAAGCGTCACGCTGTGGCCTGGCTCGATGGTCACGATCGCGTCGGTGCCGGACGCCGCGATGTGCGCCTGACGCCATGACGCGAAGTCGCTGACGTTCAAGGCGAAGGCCTGGAAGTCGAGTATGTCCTCGCCGCGAACGAAGTCCCGGATCGTGTCCTGGCCAAAGCCGGGCGCGAAGACGAAGCTATCGCGGCCGGCCCCACCCGTCAGGGTGTCGTTTCCGCCTTCGCCCCTGATCCAGTCGGCGCCCGCGCCACCCGAGAGTTCATTGGCCCGGGCATCGCCGATCAGAAGATCGTTGTTGGCCGACCCGACAACCGTGGTTACCGCGGCACCGATCGCCGTGCCGGCCGCGGCAGCGGGCGGCGCGGCCAGGAAGGCCGCCGTCCAGTAGTCCGCCATTTCGCGATAGCCGGTATCGGTCGGGTGGATGCCGTCGAACAGATCGGACAGGGTGACGCTCGGCATCTCGACGAGGCTGACATTCTGCCCGCGCGCGACCGCATCCGCGACGGCGCTGCGGATCGCGGCGTTCACATTGGCGACCTGCGTGTCGTAGCCCGCGAGCGGGATCAGCGTCGCGACATAGACATGGGTGGTCGGGCTCGCCTGAGCGACATGGTCCAGCATGCCGGCGATCTCGGCCCGGACCGGGATCTGCGGATTACTCTTGTAGAAGATGTCGTTGGTGCCGGCCATCAGCAGGATGGCGCTCGGCGTATAGGTGGAAAGAAGGCTGGGAAGCAGCGCCTGGATGTCGTCGCCGGTTTCGCCGGGATAGCCGGCATGCTGGGGATCGGGCACCTGACCGTTGCTGTTGGGCCCGACCATGTCGACGAGGCGGCCGGACTCGACCAGGTTCTGGTAGAAGAAGCCGCGATAGCCATGCTCGTCCTGCCCGGGAGGCGCATCGCCATTGGTGATGGAATCGCCGAGCGCCATCACCTTCGTGGCGAGCATCCATTGCCCGGCGCCGAGATCGACCCTGACGCCGCGCGCGGCACCCGAAAGATCGAGTGTGAACCCGCCACCACTCGCGACATCGAGGACGAAGCTGCGCGCCACCGGCGTCGAGGCATCCTCGTTGCCGTCCTCTACGGAGACGGAGAAGGAAGGCGATGCCGAGGTTCCGTCATGCCGGAAGGAGACCTGGCCGGCGGTGAGCTGCTGCGGCGTGAAGCCGGTCGCCGCAGCACCGTTGACCAGGAGCGTGCCGCCTATGACGCCCGAGACCGTGAAGGCGACGCCCGTCGCGGCGTCGTCCGCGTCGGAATAGTAGAGATCCGTCTCGTTCAGCACATAGGTGCCGCCGTTGGCGACGCTCGCCCTGAGGTCGCCCGTCAGACTTGGTGGAGCGTTGACCGGCCCGGTCGTGATGTTGAAGGTGAAGGTCTGAGCGACCGGCGTCGAGCCATCCTCGTTGCCGTCCTCGACCGCGATCCTGAAGCTGCCGACCGGCTCGGTGCCGTCGTGCCAGAAGGTGATCTGGCCAGCGGCGAGCTCGGCCGCCGTGAAGCTGGACACGGCAGTGCCATTGCGACGGACATAGCCATTGTCGAGGTTGCTGACCGTGAAGGTGACGCCGGTCGGGCCGTCATCCGGATCGGTGTAGAAGAAGTCGCTGGTGGTGAACTGGTAGGTGCTGCCATTGGCGATGGTCGCCTGAAGGTCACCGGTCAAGGTCGGGGCGACATTGCCTCCGCTGGCCGCGATATCGAGGACGAAGCTCCGCGCCACCGGCGTCGAGCCGTCCTCGTTGCCATCTTCGACCGAGACGGAGAAGGATGGCGTCGTCGAGGTGCCGTTATGCCGGAACGAGACCTGTCCGGCGGTGAGCTGTTGCGGCGTGAAACCGGCCGCTGCCGTCCCATTGACCAGCAGCGTGCCGCCGGTGACGCCTGAAACCGTGAAGGCGACTCCCGTCGCGCTATCGTCCGCGTCTGAATAGTAGAGATCCGCCTGGGTCAGCACATAGGTGCCGCCGCTAGCAACCGTCGCGCGAAGGTCGCCCGTCAGGCTCGGCGGCGCGTTCACCTGGCCCGTCGTGATGTTGAAGGTGAAGGTCTGAGCGACCGGCGTCGAGCCGTCCTCATTGCCGTCCTCGACCGCGACCCTGAAGCTGCCGACCGGTTCGGTGCCGTCATGCCAGAAGGTGATCTGGCCGGCAGCGAGCTCGGCGGCGGTGAAGCTCGACACCGCCGTGCCGTTGCGACGGACATAGCCATTATCGAGATTGCTCACCGTGAAGGTGACGCCGGTCGGGCCGTCATCCGGGTCGGTGTAGAAGAAGTCGCTGGTGGTGAACTGGTAGGTGGCGCCATTGGCGATGGTCGCCTGTAGGTCGCCGGTCAGGGTCGGGGCGACGTTGCCCCCGCTTGTCGCGATGTCGAGGACGAAGCTGCGCGCCACCGGTGCCGAGCTGTCCTCGTTTCCATCCTCCACCGATACTGAGAAGGACGGCGATGCCGAGCTGCCGTCATGTCGGAACGAGACCAAACCGCTGGTGAGCTGCTGCGGCGTGAAGCCCGAGGCCGCAACTCCATTGACCAGCAGCATGCCGCCGACGGTACCCGAGACGGTGAAAGCGACGCCCGTCGCGGCATCGTCGGAGTCGGAATAGTAGAGATCGGCCTGTGTCAGCACATAGGTTCCGCCACTGGCGACGCTTGCGCGAAGGTCGCCGGTCAGGCTGGGCGGCGCGTTCACCGGCATCGTCACGCCGAACAGGAAGATCTGGGCAATTGGCGCCGAGCCGTCCTCGTTGCCGTCTTCCACCGAGACGGAGAAGGACGGTGCTATCGAGGCACCGTCATGCCGGAACGAGACTTGGCCTGCGGTGAGCTGCTGCGGGGTGAAGCTTGAGGCGGCGCTGCCGTTGACCAAAAGCGTGCCGCCTGCGACGCCAGACACGCTGAAGGCAACGCCCGTCGCGCTGTCGTCCGCGTCGGAATAGTAGAGGTCGGCCTGGGTCAGCACATAGGTGCCACCGCTGGCGACATTGGCGCCGAAATCGCCCGTCAGGCTCGGCGGGGCGTTTGCCGGCACCGTCGTGACGCCGAACAGGAAGGTCCGGGCGACCGGTGTCGAGCCATCCTCGTTTCCATCCTCCACGGAGACGGAGAAGGACGGCGATGCCGAGCTGCCGTCATGGCGGAACGAGACCTGACCGGCGGTGAGCTGCTGCGGCGTGAAGCCGGTTGCTGCAACCCCGTTGACCAAAAGCGTGCCGCCTACGACGCCTGAAACCGCAAAGGCGACGCCTGTCGCGGCGTCGTCCGCGTCGGAGTAGTAGAGATCGGCCTGGGTCAGCACATAGGTGCCGCCGCTGGCGACGGTCGCGCCGAGATCGCCCGTCAGGCTCGGCGGCGTATTCACCTGGCCTGTCGTGATGTTGAAGGTGAAGGTCTGTGCGACCGGCGCCGAGCCATCCTCGTTGCCGTCCTCGACGGCGATCCTGAAGCTGCCGACCGGCTCTGTGCCGTCATGCCAGAAGGTGATCTGCCCGGCGGCGAGTTCCTCGGCGGTGAAGCTCGACACCGCCGTGCCGTTGCGGCGGACATAGCCATTGTCGAGATTGCTGACCGTGAAGGTGATGCCGGCGGCACTGTCGTCGGGGTCGGTGTAGAAGAAGTCGCTGGTCGTGAACTGGTAGGTGCTGCCATTGGCGATCGTCGCCTGCAGGTCGCCGGTCAGCGTCGGGGCGACATTGCCCTGGCCTGTCGTGAGGTCGACCGTGGCGACGGCGCTCGCCACCGCGACGCCGCCGTTGGCCGTGCCGTCCCCGTCGTTGAGCGTGAAGGTGACCTGGCGCGGCGCGGTCGGGCTGCCGGTAGAAGTCGAGAAGCCGATATGCTGGACAAGGATCTGGACGACAGCGGGCATCGCGCTCGTGTTGAGGCTGATCACGAGATCGCTGCCGCCCGTTCCGCCGGATACCGATCCGATGCTGGTGCCGTTGACCCTCAGGGTGGTGCCGCTGAGCGTCACCGTCGCATCGGTGATGATCCGGAGCTGGTCGCCGGCGGAGCCGTTCGCCGTAAGCGCTACGCGCAAGGACCCGCCGCCGAAATTCGCCGAGTCGATGTCGGCAACGCTCGCCAGAGCGGCAAACTTCGCCGGCGCGTCGCCGGTCCGATAGGACAGCGTCACGCCGGTCCCCGCGGCCGCTCCGTTCAGGTCGAGCAGCGGTGCATCGTTGACGCGCGTGATCGAGACGCTCGCATCCTGCGTGAGGCTGGTCGCGCTGCCATCGCTCGCCTGGATGCGGACGGTCCTGGCCGTGGTGGCGGGCTGGTCGCTGCCGTTCTCGTAGAGGATGCCGCGCAGGATGGCCTGATAGGTCGCCGCGGACGCGCTGCCATCGATGCTGAGCACGCCCGTGGAGGCGGTGTACGAGACCAGGAGCCCGGCCGCGGCCGCGGCGCTCGCGGCCGCGGCATCGAGGCTCAGCCGCTCGACCGCGTTGCCGTCCGGCCGGGCGAGGAGCGTTGCCCTGAGGAAGACGAGGTTGCTCGTATCAGGGTCGGTCAGCGTTGCGTTCAGCGCGACGGCGACGGAGCGGTTCTCGATGAAGCTCACCGAGGCGCCAGTGCCCGAGGCGGCGCCGTTCAGGTCGAGAAGCGGCCGATCATTGACCGGAACGACGGTGACCGCATCGGTGCGGACCGTGCCGGCGAGATCGAAGCTGATCGTCTGGCTTTCGGTCGGCGTATCGCTGGTGCTGACATAGGTCAGGTTGCGCAGCACGGTCTGAACCCGACTTGCCGTCGCGTTCGTGTTGAACGCGATCACGAAGTCGGTGCCGTTGGTGCCGCCGCTGATGGAGCCTATCGTCACTCCGCCGACGCGAAGGCTCGTGCCCGAGAGGCTGACCCCGCTCGAAAACCCGATCTGAGACTCGGCCAGCAGGCCCGAAAGGCGAAGCGACTGCCCGTTGAAATTGCCGGTCGCGCCGAGCGTGGCGCTCGGGGCGAGGAGCAGGGCGGCTGCGCCCTCCTGATAGGTCCTGCTCTCGTTGAGCCCGGTGCCCGAGCCGTTCAGATCGAAGCTGGTGAGAGTGGCCATGTCGTCTCCCCGAGAACGCAGGGCGCGCCTGCCGAGCGGATCGATCTTCCTTGCTGCATGGCATGGATCTGCGGGCCGGCGGAGTGGCATTGGGGGTAGCGGCCGGCGCAGCCGAGGTAGGGCGCGCAGCGGTTCCGGACGCGGCTGAAGGGAGACGAACGGCGCGGCGCCGGTTCTGCGTCGGGCGAGGTCGACGATAATCGAGAAGACTTACCGTTGCCGAGCGATTGGACTAACATTCCTGGGCGTCAAGCAAGCATCCGATGCTGGTTGGAAGGAGAGATGGCCTTGCGCTTCTTGCCCTCCGCCTCGACCGAAATCACCGCCGGATTGAGGCGCCGTGATTTCATCGTGCTTGCCGGCGCCGCGACGGCATGGTCCGTCCCGGCCTATGCACAGCGCCCCGCGCTGCCCGTGCTCGGCTATCTTGGCTCGGAGACACCGGAGCGCTACGCCAGCCGGCTCGCGGCCTTCCGTGACGGGCTGGCCGAGACCGGCTTCGCCGAAGGCCGCAATGTGGCGATCGAGTATCGCTGGGCGGAAGGCAATTACCGGCGCCTGCCGGCGCTGGCTAAGGAACTCGCCGATCGCCAGGTCGCCGCGATCGTCGCGCCCGGAGGCGCCGAAGTCGCGCTCGCCGCGAAATCGGCGACGACGACCATTCCGATCGTGTTCGAGATGGGTGGCGACCCCATCGCGCTCGGCGTCGTCGATAGCCTGTCCCAGCCAGGTGGCAACCTCACGGGCGTCTCGAGCCTCAGCGTGGAGGTCTCGCGCAAACGGCTGGAATTCATGGCCGAGCTACGCCGGGGCGCCAGGCTGTTCGCGGTTGCCGTCAATCGCGCCAGCCCGACCTCGAACTCGCAAGTAAGGAATCTCCAAGCCGCTGCGGCCAGCCTCGGATTGCAGTTGCTGCAGCTCGAGGCCAGCACCGAACAAGAGTTCGACGCATTGTTCGCCGCCGTCGCACAAGCCGGAGCGGGTGGTCTCGTCTTCACCTCCGATCCCTATTTCGCCTATCGCAGCCCCCAATTGGCAGCGCTTGCCGTCGCCCATGCCGTGCCTGCGATCACCCAATCGCGCGATTTCCCGATCGCTGGCGGTCTGATGAGCTACGGCGGCGACTTCCAGCAGTCGCATCGTCACACCGGTGTCTATGCCGGCCGCATCATCAAAGGCGAGCAGCCGTCGCAACTGCCGGTCCAGCGCGTCACGAAGGTCGAGCTGTTCATCAACCTCAAGGCCGCGAACGCACTCGGGCTGTCAGTCCCGCCCTCGCTTCTGAGCAGTGCCGATCTCGTGATCGAATAAGCCCCCCGGTCGCCTGCCAGGTGAGCCATAACCGTGCCCAGTCCACTCCCCGCCCCGCGAACCTCGCTGTTCAGGAAGTATTTTCTCGCACTGTTCGCTGCAGTCGTCATTCCGCTACTGATCGCGGGCGCCGGTGAGGCTTGGTTCGGCTATCGCGATCAGCGCGCAAGCCTGAATGACCTGCTCGATGCGGAAGCGCGTGCCGCTGCGGCGAAGATCCAGGATTTCATGGAGGGTATCCGCGACCAGCTTGGCTGGGCGGTGCTCCTACCCTGGTCGGAAACGGCCGACGACAAGCGCAGGCTCGACGCCCTGCTCGTGCTCCGCCAGGTCCCGTCCATCCAGAGCCTCAGCCTGGTCGACGCCTCCGGGAAGGAACGGCTCTTCGTATCCCGCATCGGGCTCAACCGCTTCGAGAGCGGCGACGACCACTCAAAGGATCCGGCCGTAGTGGAAGCGCGCGCACACCGCGTCTGGTTCGGCCCCGTCGCGTTTCATGGTGGCTCGGAACCGTTCACTACCATTGCGGTCGCCGGCAATCGTGCAGCTGCCGGCGTCGCGATCGCGGAGGTCAATCTCAAATTCATCTGGGATGTGATCCTGGCGATCCGTGTCGGACGCACCGGGGAGGCCTTCGTGCTCGACCGGCCCGGTCGGCTCATCGCACATCCGGACATCAGCCTGGTCCTGCGAGCCGACGACACCGCAACCCGGCCGCTCCGCGATCTGCGGGCCGCGATCCTTGCCCGGCCCGGTCAGGCGATTGCCGGTCAGGACATTGCGGGGAACACGGTTCTGGCCGCGATGGCGCCGATCGCCGGCGTCGGCTGGAGCGTCGTCGTCAAGCAACCCATCGTCGAAGCCTTTGGCCCGATCCATGCGGCTCTCTGGCGAACCGTGGCCCTGATGATTGCCGGCGCGATCCTGGCCGCAGCGCTCGCCTATTGGCTGACTCATCGCATGACGGGGCCAATACGCCTCCTCGAGGACGGAGCCTCGCGCATCGGCGCAGGACAATTCGAGCACCGGATCCACCTCGCTACCGGGGACGAGCTCGAGCGCCTCGCGATCCGGTTCAACGAGATGGCGGGCGAGCTGGCGATCTCGCAGGAGCGCTCCGAGCGTATTGGCCGCCTCAAGCGCTTCCTTGCGCCGCAAGTTGCCGAACTCATCGATCGCACGGGCAGCGACCATATGCTCGACGGACGACGGGTCGAGGTGGCCGTCGTATTCTGCGATTTGCGGGGCTTCACGGCCTTCTCGGCACGCGCCGAGCCCGAAGCCGTCATCGGCATGCTGGGCGAATACTACGACGTTCTCGAGAGGGTGGTCAGGGCACATGAGGCGACGCTGACGAGCTTCTCCGGCGACGGGGCAATGGTGCTGCTCAACGCCCCTGTCTCCTGCTCCGATCCGGCGTTGCGCGCGGTGGACATGGCGCGCGAGATGCAGATGAGCGTGCAGCGGCTGCTGGCCGCCCGGCGCGCACTCGACCATCGCCTGGGCTTTGGGGTCGGCCTCGCAATGGGGCTCGCCACCGTCGGCCGGATCGGCTCCGAGGGCCGCCTCGACTACACCGCGGTCGGAACAGTCGTGAACCTCGCATCGCGCCTTTGTTCGATCGCGGGTGACTTCGAGATCCTGGTGGATCGCAGTGCCGCTCAAGCCGTCGGCCCGCGGCTCCCGCTCGTCGAACTGGGAGCGCGGAGCTTGAAAGGTTTCGACAAGCCCGTGTCGATATTCGCTGCGGTCCTCGGCGACGAAAATTAGCTCCTCCTGCCGGAGGCCCGAAGGACGGCATCGACCATCGGCTTCGAGTGCGGACCTTCGGCGGCCGCGCCGTTCCCACGCTATCGCAGGCGCGCTCCGAATGCCGGGAGCCGTGTGAGCCGGCGGAAATCGTCGATATCATGAATCACCAGATGCCCGCGCCCCAGCGCGAGAATACCGGTGCGCTTCCACCTCTGGAGTTGGCGATTCACCGTTTCGCGCGTGACGCCGGCGAGCAATGCGAGCTGCTCCTGCGAAGCATGCACCACCGATCCGTAGTCGTCGGCGAGCATCAGGATGCGTCGCGCTAACCGCGTCTCCGCAGGCAGAAACGCCGATTCCTCCATGCGTTCGATGACATCGCGCAGACGGTTGCAGAGAAGCTCGATCACCTGCAATGCAATCGCCGGCTCGTTCGCAAGCAATTGCAGGAAATCCCTGCGCGGCAGGAAGAACATGTCGGTATCCTCGATCGCGACCGCGTCCGCCGTCCGGAAACGGCCATCGAGAACCGAGATCTCGCCGAAGATATCGCCGCCCCCGAGCAGGTTCATCGTCATTTGCTGGCCGAGGTCGTCCGTCGTGCCGATGCGGATCAAGCCACGCCGAATGGCGTAAAGCCCGTCGCTCGGGTCTCCTTTCAGGAAGAGCACCGCTCGCGCCGCGAGATGCTGCTGCCGGCAGATGGCCGCGATCCTGTCGAGGGTGCCCGGCGCGAACCCGGCAAAGAACGGGCTCGCCGACAGGAGGCTCGCAATCCGACGAGGGCCATCGTTCATCCCGCGAACTCGACATCCGGCTTTACCGAACCGCCGGAGCCTGTGTGATCCGGCGCACAGAACCTGAAGCAGAAGAGGTACAGAAACTCGTCTCTATCGCCCGCCACGACCGCCGTCGGCGCAAGGGTGGGCCGATCGGGACGGGAGTTTCATCGTGCAGCACGCTCTGGGCCGCGATAACGCGCCGTTGAACCTAACACCTTTGGAGTCGCCGGGCGAGCATGGCCGGACCGCCGGGACGGACGAAGCCCAGATCGCGGCACAGCCGTCGCGCGGGACCGTGATCCTGCACCACTGGCTGGCCTGGGCCGGCGTCCGACAGCGAACGCCCGATCCGGACCTTCTTGACGATCATACACTGAGCGATATCGGATTGAGCCGCATCGAGACGCTCTACTGGGATTCGTGATAGCGCCTTCGCGGCCTCCGGGCGACCGGCCGCGACATGAGACGGTCGGGGCCCTTCGTATTGAGCTCGCGCTCCGAAGTGCTGCCAAAGTCACGAAAGCGCGACTACCCACTGTCCCAGTAGACGTTCATATCCCGACACCAAGCGCCCGAGGTGGACCGGGAAGGGCTCTCATGCCAGCATTCCATGAAGCTGCCTCATTGCTGGCCGCCGGGACCGGCGCGGAGCGGTTCCCGGATCCGAGGGCTTCATCGCGACGATGCAACGCCACCTGGTCGCCATTCTTTCCGCCGACGTGGTCGGCTACATGCGGCTGAGCGAGGCGGCCGAAGAGGAGACGCATCATCGTCTGATGGCGCTGAAGACCGAACTTATCGATCCTTGCGTCAGCGAGCAGGGCGGTCGCATCGTCAAGAACACGGGTGACGGATTTCTCGCCACCTTCGACAGCGCCCCGGCCGCGACCCGTTGCGCGCTCTGGCTCCAGAATGCCCTTGCCACGGCAACGGCCGACCAGCCTGTCGCGCTGCGCATCGCCTTTCGCATGGGCATCCATCTCGCCGACGTCATTCTCGACAGCGGCGACATCTTCGGCGACGGCGTCAATGTCGCGGCCCGGCTGCAATCCTATGCCGAGCAAGGAGGCGTGATCATGTCGGAAGCGGTCTTCGAGCAGGCCGATGAAGCGATACGGGCCCTCGCCTCCGACATGGGCGAGATTTTCCTGCGCAACCACAAGCAGCCGGTGCGTGTCTTCGCCCTTCGTTCGGAAGCAGGCTCGCCTCCCCAGCAGATCGGCGAAGGCCCCGCCGGGATCGATGCCAGAGCGTCCATCGCCGTCCTCCCTTTCCGCCTGAGCGGTTCCGGGTCCCACAGGAGCTCCGTCGCGGACGGCGTCGTCGACTCGATCATCCAGTCGCTGTCCGGCCTCAAGGAGCTGTTCGTCATCTCGCGCGGGTCGACGCTGGACTATGGCCGGCGGCGGATCGACCCGGTCGCGGTGGGGCGCAAGCTCGGCGTGCGCTATGTGATGGACGGCACCGTCTCGCTGTCCGACCGGCGCGTGCGCATCAGCACCGAGCTGATCGCCAACGAGAACGGAGCGGTGGTCAGCGCCGATCACTATGACGGCAAGGTCGGTGAGCTGTTCGACCTGCAGGATCGGATTTCGCTGAAGCTCGTCAAGACCATCGCCCCGCATGTGCGCGAGCACGAGCTGCAGCGGGCTCTTCGACAGCACCCACAGAACATGACCGCCTATGACCTGCTGCTGCAGGCGCTCGGCCTGCTCTACAAGATGGATGGGGACAGCTTTGCCCATGCGCGCGGGCTGCTCCAGCAAGCCATGGCGCTGGACCCATCCTATGCGCCGCCTTTCACCTATACGGCGCTCTGGCATGTGTTCCGCGTCGGCGAGTTCGGATCGCCCGACCCGCAAGGCGATGCCCAGGTCGCGGCCGAGCGCGCGCGGGCCGCGCTCGAGCGCGACGGCAACGACGCGCTCGCTCTCGCGATCTATGGTCACGTCCAGGCGTTCTTCCTGCGCGACATGGTCACGGCCCAGCGCTTCCTCGATCGCGCCATCGAGGCCGGGCCGAGCGTGGCGATGGCGTGGACGATGAGCAGCGCCACGCGCGGTTTCGCCGGCGATGGCCGCCTCGCCGTCCTGCACGGCGAGACCGGGCAACGCCTGGCACCCGCAGATCCCTATCGATTCTTCCACGAGGGCATCCTTGCCCAAGCTCACTATGTCAGCGGCGACTACGACCAGGCCGTCGGCTGGGCGCGCAGCGCCGTCGCCCACAATCCATCGATCCGCTTTACAATGCGGACGCTTGTCGCCAGCCTAGTGGCGGCCGGTCGGCTGACCGAGGCCGCAGATGCGGTCGACCGCCTTCTGCTGGTCCAGCCTGATTTTCGACTAGCTTCCTATGCGCCACGCTGTCCGTTCCTGCCGCCCATTCTCGAGCAATGGATCGGACATCTGCGGCAGGCTGGCCTGCCCGACTGAGCCTTTGGCCTAACGAATTTGCCGCAACAGCAACCGTTCGGGGTCCAAGCCATGACCGGCAACACAGGGAATACGGGGAACACCGGCAATACGGGCAATACCGGGAGCGCCGGCGTCGGCAGCGACGGCGCCGGCTGGGTCCTCGCGGAAAGAGCCGATTTTCCGTTCTCGATGGAGGCGACGGCCAGCGGCGGAGGGAGGATCCGGGACCTGCGGAGAACAGTCCATATCAGCCAGGAGCCGAGCGCCTCGCCCGAAAAGACCATCGTCTTCATGAATGCCGGCACCGGCGGGAAATCGGTCGGGTTCGCCGACCGCAACTGGGCCGCGCGCTGGTATGCGTTTCGAACCCTGGCGGAATTCGCGGCCACAAACTGGCACACCACGGCGCTGCATAACACGCTGGCCGATATTCTGCTCGATCTGAACACGGCGACAAGCGGCGAGACGAAGCAGGTACTGGAGATCAAGAACCTGCTGGTTGCCGCACGTGACGAACGCGCAGCGGCTCTGGGCGAGATTTTGACGCAGGATGCCGAATTCATCACTGCCTACATGGAAGCCTTGGCCATGAATCCAGGTTCCCATCCGCAGACCTTCCGGATCCTCCATATCGCCAGCCTGCTCGCCTCCTACACCGCGCTCTACTACAAGCATGTCTTCCAGCGGCCGCGACCGTCCTGGGAATGCCCGGCCCTGCTGCCGCCGATTCCGGTCCCCGGGCACTCGGCCTATCCCAGCGGCCATGCCACCCAGGCCCACCTGATGGCGGCCTGCATCGAGCATGTTCTGACGATCGTGACCCCGGCCCTGCCGTCCGCCGAAATCGCCGCCGTGGCAGAGACGCTCAAGGCGCTGGCACGGCGCGTGGCCCGCAACCGCGAGATCGCCGGGCTGCACTATCCCAGCGATTCCGCCGCCGGTGCGGCCTTGGCGGCCGCCGTCTTCGCGGAGCTGTCGAAGCACTCGGGCGCCGGCCAGAGTGCCAGCGACTATGTGATCAAGGCCTTCGGCGGAGCTGCGACTGCAGCCGCTGCCGAATGGAAGCCGGTCTAGGAGGTGGGGCGATGGCCAGAAATCCCACGGGCGAGACCGCCGACGCCCTACCACGAAATGCGGCTCTCGAGTTCTACCCCTTGCCGCCGGAGGATTTCGATCCCGCCGCGGCCTCCGACGCCGACCTGGAACACTTCGGCCTGCCGACGCCAATGGAATTCGGGGGCAACCCGGCGGCGACGGCGTTCCGCCGCGCCTTTCTTCAGAGGCGTGAGGGGGGCGCCGCGCTGCGCTTCCTGCCCGCGCTCGAACCGGCTGTCCCCACCGTGATGGAGCTCGTCATCGCATTCGCCGCACCACAGACCCGCCCCGCCCAGAAAAGCCTGAACTGGTCCGGCGGCTATGTCACGCCGCGCGACGGCCGCAGCCTGATCTCGGTGATGGCGAACTGGACAGTGCCGGCGGTGGATCGCCCAGCCAACGGCAACGCAGCGGAATATCAAAGCTCGACCTGGATCGGCCTCGACGGCCAGAAATTCTATCTCGATTCGTCGCTCCCGCAGGTCGGCACCGGGCAAAAACTCCTCAACCGCCCGATCCCCGAAGCCAAGTACTCGGCCTGGTTCCAGTGGTGGGTACGAGGGCGCCACCTCCCGCTATGGGAGCTGGCGCTGCCGGTGAAAGCCGGCGACGAGATCAGCGCCATCCTGACCGTTTTCGACGAGAGGATTGTGCGCTGCAATCTGAAGAACGTCAGCCGGGACATCGTCCTGCAGGCCTTCGATGCGCTCGTACCGGAAGGCTTGCGTGTCAGCGGCGCCACTGCGGAATGGATCATGGAGCGGCCCAGCCCGATGGGGACCGACGGATGGGAAGCTTATGAGCTGCCGGCTTATACGGGCCTTGGCTTCACTGCCTGCCTAGCCGAGTCCGTCGTACCTGGGAACCCCGAGCGGCAGGAGCATGATCTCGAAGGCGCCCGGCTGCTGCGCATGTACGAGCTCGACCGGAATCCGGCGAGCGTGCGCACCATCTCGACCGCCCAGCGCGATCTCGGCCCGCCGCAAAAGCTGGTGATGAGTCACGTCGCTTCATGAACGGTCCGGCGCAACATCCGCGCCGAGGCGCGTCATCGCCGCCGGCGTAATTCGGGGCGAGTCTGCCCCGCTGAAACAATTTGTAACCCACAGACCGCGCCCGGAAACGTAGAGCTACGTACCGGAAGGAGCCTGGGCGTCTAAGCAGCGGGGCTTCCACCGAACATCGGCGATCCGGTTTGTTCCGGGGGCGGATCATCCGTGCCCGGGGGCGCCGATGTCTAGCGATCCCCCAAAAGCTGGTTCCTTGCCGCGTAGAGCTCCGCTGTGAAGTCGGAGACGAGCTGGGAATTGATGCCGTCCGGCGGCCGCAGGATCAGAGAACGAAAATGGATCGCCGGCTCGAAAGGGCGCACCGCGATGCCGCCGATCATCCGGTCGGCGATGACGAAGGGGTTGACGAGGCCGATGCCGAGCCCCTGCGCCGCGAGGATGGCGATCGTCACACCATAGGGGGTCTCGACCAGGATGCGCGGATGAATGCCCTGCTCGGCGAAGATGCGATCCATCGCGAGGCGAACCGTATCCTCCGGCGACAGGGCGAGAAACCCTTCTTCGCCGATATCCGCGGGGGTGATGATGGAGCGGCCGGCGAGCGGGTGGGCCTCGGGCATGACGCAGACCGCGCGGGGCGTCGTGAAGACGCTGTGCAGGACACCGCTCGTGTCCACCTCGTCGGCAGCAAGGCCGATATCGAAGCTGCCGGACGCAACGAGGTCACGCACGACGTTGGAGGTGCGGACCTGATAGCTGATCCGCACCTGCGGATGCCTGCGCGAGAACGCGACGATGGCACGCGGCACCAGCCCGTGGCCGAGCGCCGACAGGCTGGCGACGCGGATGCTGCCGGCACCGACTTCCTTGATCTGCGCGGCCCTGAGCTTGAGGCGGTCGAGGCCGACCAGATTGGCCTTCACCTCGGCGTGAAAGAGCTGGCCTTCGCGCGTCGGCACCAGCCGGCCGCGGATCCGGTCGAACAGGCTGAAGCCCAGCTCTGCTTCGAGCTTTGCCAGGGACCGGCTGATCGCCGGCTGCGAGGTGTCGAGCAGAGCGGCCGCGGCGCCAGCACCACCGCTCAGCATGATTGCGTTGAAGACGTCGATATCGCGCAGGTTCATCGGCAGCCCATATCAAAATCGGATGGACTCTATCGCGACAGCCATAGATGGCAATGGGCCGGTCGGCTTAGCTATCCCGCATGAGCCAAGCCGACGACACCTCTCATGTTCACCCGCCACGGCGCTCGCGGGAGCCTTTCGAGGCTGTCGCGATGCCGGTCGAGCGTGCCTCGACCATCGTGTTCCGCGATCTCGAAACCTTCGAGCAGCGCGCCGAGCGCGTCTACGACGGCTTCAGCTACGGGCTCTACGGCACGCCGACGAGCCGACAACTCGAGGACCATATCGCCCAGCTGGAAGGCGGCGTGCGCGCCCTCGTGGTGCCCTCGGGAATGGCGGCGCTGACGTTGGCCACGATGGCGACGTGCAGGAGTGGCGACCGGGTCCTGATGCCAGAGACGCTGTACGGCCCGGCGCGGGACATGATCCTGCGCTTTCTCGGGCCGCTGGGCATCGAGGCGACATCCTATGGTCCGCGGCTCGATGCCGAAATCGCGGCGCTGCTCGATGCGAGGACGCGACTGATCTGGGTGGAATCGCCGGGGTCCGCGACCTTCGAGGTCCAGGACGTGCCTGCGATCGTCGCCGCGGCGCACAGGGTCGGCGCGCTCGTCGCCGCCGACAACACCTGGGCCTCGCATCTGCTGTTCAAGCCGCTGACGCATGGCGTCGACATCAGCATGCAGGCGCTCTCGAAACATGCCGGCGGCCATGGCGACCTGCTCCTGGGCTCGCTCGCAGTGCGCGATGCGGCCCTGTTCCGGCGGCTGAAGGATACGGCGCGTTTTCTCGGTTACGGCGTCTCTCCGGAGGATTGCGTGCTCTGCGAGCGCGGCCTGATGACCATGCCGGTGCGCATGCGCCATGCCGCCGCGACGGCGCAGACGGTGATGTCCTGGCTTGCCGGCCGGGACGAGGTCTCGCGCATCCTGCATCCGAGCCTACCGGATCATCCGGGCCACCCGATTTGGAAGCGCGACTTTGCCGGTTCGGCCGCGGTGTTCTCGCTCGTACTTCGGCCGGACCTGGCTCCGCTGCAGTCGGAGGCGCTGCGCAGCATGCGCTTGTTCCGGCTGGGGGCGAGCTGGGGCGGGGTGCACTCGCTGATCGCGGTCAGCGATCCGCGCAAAGGCCGGACGAGCCTGGACTGGCTGCCGTCCGGTCCAGTCTGGCGGCTTTCGATCGGGCTTGAGGCCCTCGAGGATCTCCTTGCCGATCTGGAGACAGCCTTCGCGTCCTTCGCGGAGGCAATGCCAAAGCCCGGCCACGCCAGTGGCCGGGCCGCGGAATGACGACAATCAACCCAACAACAAGGGAACGGAGGGAACCATGACACGGTTGATGGCACTTGCCGGGGCGGCCTTCGCCGCCGTCGGTCTGACGGCAGGGATCGGCGATGCTGCCGCGCAAAGCGTCGTGAGCAAGATCAAGCAGCGCGGCTATCTCAGCTGCGGTGCGAGCCAGGGCGTGCCCGGGCTCTCGCGGCCGGACGAGAAAGGCTATTATCGCGGCTTCGATTCCGACATCTGCCGGACCTTCGCCGCGGCCATCCTCGGCGACAAGGACAAGATTCGTTTCGTCCCGCTCAATGCCGGCCAGCGCTTCCCGGCCCTGCAGACCGGCGAGATCGATGTCCTCTCCCGCACCTCGACCATCACCTATTCGCGCGATTCCGTGGTCCGCTTCGTCTGGATCACGCTCTACGACACTGACGGCGTGCTAGTCCGCAAGGCCGACAAGATCACGAGCCCGAAGCAGCTCGACGGCAAGACGGTCTGCCTGCAGAGCGGCGGCAGCCTGACCGAGAAGGCGATCGAGGAGACGGAGGAAGAGCACAACATCTCGATGAAGAAGGTCTACTTCGACTCGACGATCCAGGCTCGCGACGCCTTCTTCGGCGGCCGCTGCGACAGCTATGTCACCGACGGCACAGCCGCGGCGGGCCAGCGGGCTTCGGTCGCGAAGAACCCCGACGACTACGACATCTTAAGGGTCGGCCATGCGGCCGAACCCAATGGCGTCGCCGTCGCGCGGGGCGACGACCAGCTGTTCGACGTCGTGCGCTGGACGGTCAACGCGCTGCTCTGGGCCGAGCTCCACGGCATCACCGCGAAGAATGTCGATGACAAGCTGAAGGCCGGCAATTCCGAGATCAAGCGTGTCCTCGGCCAGGAGCCCGGCTTCGGCAAGCCGTTCGGGCTCGACGACAAGTGGGTCTACAACGTCATCAAGCAGATGGGGAACTACGCCGAGATCTGGGACGCCAATCTCGGCAAGGCCAGCCCCCTCAAGGTCGAGCGCGGCATGAACGCGCTCTGGAAGGATGGCGGTCTCAACTACCCGTTCCCCTGGGACTAGCGGCCCGTCCGGGGAGCGCTCGTCGCGCTCCCCGCTTTCAACGACCGTCGTGGAACCGGGAGAATGGCATGCTCAGCGACGCCAGGGCCAGATCGATCTTCATCCAATGCGCGCTGGTGGCGGCGGTCGTCGGCTTAGCGACGCTTCTCATCACCACGACCTTCTCGAACCTGCAGGCCCGGGGCATTCCGATCGGGTTCGACTTCCTGACGATGCCGTCGCGGATCGTCATCTCCGAGGCGATCCTCTCCTACAAGTCGCGGGATCCCTATTACTGGGCGATCATCGTCGGCCTCGCGAACACGATCTTCATCTCGGTGCTCGTTATCCTCTTCTCGTCGGCTCTCGGCCTGATCGTCGGCGTCACCCGGCTGAGCAGCAATCCGCTTGCTGCCGGCACCTGCCGGATCTGGGTCGAGATCGCGCGCAACTCGCCGCCGATCGTCCTTCTGATCTTCCTCTATTCCTTATGGTGGAAGGTCCTTCCACCGGTCGGAGAGGCGCTCAATCCGCTGCCGGGCGTCTACGCCTCGATGCGCGGCTTCGTCGTCCCTGCCGCCAGCCTCGAAATGGACATCGCGGGGGTCATCCTGGTCGCCGCCGCGCTGCTTCTGGCCCTCGCCACCTGGCGTTCGACTCCGCTGCGACGGCTCCGCCGCGAGATCGCCTGGGGAGCCACCGCAGCGCTGCTGCTCGGCCTCTGGCTGGCCGAATTTTCATTCTCGGTCGAGTGGCCGGTCTTCACCGGCTCGAACTTCCGCGGCGGTTTGGAGCTGACGCCCGAGTTCAGCACGATCCTGATCGGGCTGACGATCTACACGATCGGCTTCATCGCCGAGATCGTGCGGGGCGGCGTCCTGTCGGTCGGCAGCGGGCAATGGGATGCCGGCCGCTCGCTCGGCCTGTCGCGGGCCAAGATCCTGCGCCTGATCGTGATCCCGCAAATGCTGCGCGTGGTCGTTCCCCCGCTCAACAGCCAGTACATCAACGTCGTCAAGAATTCGACGCTCGCGATCGCAGTCGGCTATCCGGATTTCTTTGCGGTGATGAACACCATCATCAGCAAGTCCAGCCATTCGATCGAAGGTGTCTTCATCATCCTGGGGGTCTATCTCGCCCTCAACCTGACCCTGTCGAGCGCGGCCAATTGGTACAACCGCCGCATCGCGATCGTGGAACGCTGAGACCGTGAAGACGATTTCGCTCCCTCTCCCCGAGGCTCCGGCCTCGACGAGCCCCCGGCTCGCACCGATCCTGGCAGCCTTGCGCAGGAGTGCCGGGCTCCTGTTCGGCTCCCCGCTGAATGCCGCGCTGACGCTGGTCTTCGGCGCGCTGCTCATCAGCGCAGTGCCGCCCATGCTGCGCTGGCTCGTGCTCGATGCGGTGCTGTTCAACCCGGACCCAGCGGCCTGCCGGGCGACGTCGGGCGCCTGCTGGAGCTTCATCTACGCCAAATCGGGCCAGCTCCTGTTCGGCATCTATCCGGTCGACGAGCGCTGGCGGCCGGCTCTGGTCTGCTTGCTGATCCTGGCGCTGCTCGGCTGGTCGGTCCGGCCGGCGAGCTGGACGCCACGGCTGATCGGCTTGTGGATCGCGGCGCTCGCGCTGATCCTTTGGCTGATGGGCGGCGGCTTCGGATTGCCCGAGGTGCCGACCTCGTCCTGGGGCGGGCTGCCGGTCACGTTGATCCTGACCGTCGTTGCGATCGGCGTAGCCTTCCCGGTCGGAATCCTGCTGGCACTGGCGCGGCGCTCGACCATGCCGGTGGTCAGGATCGGGGCAGTCGTCACCATCGAAGCCGTGCGCGGGCTGCCGCTGCTGTCGATCCTGTTCGTTGCCTCGATCATGTTGCCGCTCTTCCTTCCGGAAGCGCTGCTGCCCGACAAGTTCGTGCGGGCGCTGGTCGCGCTGACGATCTTCGCGGCGGCCTATCTCGCCGAAGTCATCCGCGGCGGACTGCAGGCCATCCCGAAGGGCCAGTACGAGGCCGCCGCTGCGCTCGGCCTGCCGTTCTGGCGGACCCAGTATCTCGTCATCCTGCCGCAGGCGATCAGGGTGGTGATTCCGGCCCTGGCCAACACCATCATCGTGATGATCAAGAACACCAGCCTCGTGCTCGTCGTCGGCCTCTTCGACCTGATCAGCTCGGGCAAGGCGGCGCTGGCCGACCCGGCCTGGCCTTCGCCGGCGGCCGAAACCTTCCTCTTCATCGGCGCGATCTTCTTCGCCCTCTCCTTCGCCTTCGCCCGCTTCGCCGATTTCCTCGAGCGCCGCGGCCCGGCCTCCCGCTAGGAGACGAGATCATGACCATGGCCATGGCAGAGACCAA
>NZ_JXTJ01000008.1 GCF_001509835.1 Allobosea sp. WAO | reverse complement strand
TTGGTCTCTGCCATGGCCATGATTGTGGTCCTCCTCAACGCTTCTGGCCGGCGGCGAGCCGCTTCTCGACCGAGATCGAATAGCGAGACATGCCCCAACAGCACAGGAAATAAAAGATCGCAGCGAAGGCATAGCCTGTCGCGCGGGTGGTCGGTGTCGCCCAGGTCGGATCGACCAGGGTCGCCTCGATGGTGCGCAGGAAGTCGAAGATGCCGACGATGGTGACCAGCGTCGTATCCTTGAACAGCCCGATGAAGGTGTTGACGATGCCCGGGATCACGATGCGCAGTGCCTGCGGCAGGATGATCAGCCGCATCATGCTCCAGTAGCCGAGGCCGAGCGACATCGCGCCTTCGTACTGGCCCTTGGGCATCGCCTGCAGGCCGCCGCGGATCACCTCCGCCATATAGGCGGCGGCGAACATGGCGACGCCGACCAACGGCCGCAGCAACCGGTCCGGCGACCATTCCTGCGGCACGAACAGCGGCAGCATGGTGTTGGCCATGAACAGCACGGTGATCAGCGGCACGCCGCGCACGAATTCGATGAAGATTACCGAGAGCAGCTGGATGATCGGCAGCTTCGAGCGTCGGCCCAAGGCGAGCACCACGCCGAAGGGCAGCGAGAAGACGATGCCGACCGCCGCGATCAGGAAGGTCACCGTCATGCCGCCCCAGAGACCGGTATCGACGCGCGGCAGGCCGATGGAACTTGCCAGCAGGCCGAGCAGCACGAAGACGACCAGCGCGAACAGAACCAACTGCTTGGGACCGGAGAAGCGCTTCAGCGGCGAAGCTTCCTGGACCACAGCGAGGTTGGCCGAGCCGAGATAGAAGCCGACCAGCTGCGGCGCGAAGGAGAGCACGGCGTAGATCGCCGCGAGCACCAGCGACACGATCATGCCGTTGCGCAGCAGGCGCTCGGCACCGGCGCCGCCGAGCAGCAGCACATAGGCGGCGATCGGCATCAGCACGAAGAAGTAGAACAGGCCGAGCTTCTTCTTCGGCGCCTGATTCCAGAGCATCCAGACCACGCCGATCGCGAACAGGGCGAAGACGATGTTGACCCGCCAGCGCTCGCTGATCGGATAGGAGCCGTAGATGAAGTACTGCAGGCGGTCGCCGACATAGGCCCAGCAGGCGCCGACCGGCCGGCCGACCTTGTCGGCGAGGCAGGCATCCCGGTTCGCGCCGGTCCAGACAGCATCGATGAAATAGAAGCGGATGAGCTCGGGCAGGGTCGTCGCGACGATGTAGACGCAAAGCAGCGTCAGCAGCGTGTTCACCGGCCCGGAGAACAAGTTGTTGCGGACCCAGGCCAGCGGCCCGGCGACGGAAAGTGGCGCCGCCTGCTGCTCGAGCGTTTCCTTGCGGACGAAGGCGTAGGGGGCGAGTTCGGTGGTTGCATCGGTCATCGGGGCGCCCTCACCGTTCGACCAGCGCCATGCGCCGGTTGTAGATATTCATGAACAGCGACGTTACCAGCGAGATCGTCAGGTAGACCGCCATGGTGATGGCGACGACCTCGACCGCCTGGCCGGTCTGGTTCAACACCGTGCCGGTGAAGACCTGGACCAGGTCGGGATAGCCGATCGCAACCGCGAGCGAGGAATTCTTGGTCAGGTTGAGGTAGTTCGAGGTCAGCGGCGGGATGATGACGCGCATCGCCTGCGGGATCACCACCAGCTTGAGCGTTGGCCCAGCCCTCAGCCCGAGCGCGTTGGCGGCCTCGGTCTGGCCCTTTGAGACCGCGAGGATGCCGGCTCGCACAACCTCGGCGATGAAGCCGGCCGTATAGGTGGTCAGGCCGAGCAGCAGCGCCACGAACTCCGGGAAGATCTGGATGCCGCCGCGCAGATTGAAGCCGGCGAGCTCCGGATAGACGAAGGAGACCGGGCGCCCGGTGACGAAATAGATCAGCAGGGGCAGGACCACGATCAGGCCGAGGGCGACGAGCCCGATCGGATATTGCTTGCCCGTCGCAGCCTGCTGCTTGCGGGCCCAGTGCCGGAAAACCAGCGTCGCGACGATGCCGAGCAGGAAGGCCCAGACGATCAGGCTGCCGCCGGGGCCGAGATGCGGATCGGGAATATAGAGGCCGCGATTGTTGAGCAGGAAACCCGCCGGCAGCTGGATCGACTGGCGCGGATTGGGCAGCGGCTTCAGCACCGCATTGTACCAGAAGAACAATTGCAGCAGCAGCGGCAGGTTGCGGATGACCTCGACATAGACCATCGCGATCTTCGCCACGACCCAGTTGGTCGAGAGCCGTGCAACGCCGACGAAGAAGCCGAGGAAGGTCGAGAGCACGATGCCGATCGCGGCGACGAGCAGCGTGTTGAGCAGGCCGACATAGAAGGCCCGGCCGTAGGTGCCGGTCGAGGCGTCGTAGGGGATCAGCTTCTGATTGACGTCGAAGCCCGAGGCATTGTGCCAGAAGCCGAAGCCCGAGGCGATCTTCTGCGCCCGCAGGTTCTCGATGGCGTTGGACGCGGCCGAG
This sequence comes from Allobosea sp. WAO, assembly GCF_001509835.1. Taxonomy (GTDB): domain Bacteria; phylum Pseudomonadota; class Alphaproteobacteria; order Rhizobiales; family Beijerinckiaceae; genus Allobosea. Next base: position 769,211 of record NZ_JXTJ01000008.1, on the reverse strand, counting down.
TAGATCAGGAAACCAACAATGGCGAGCAAGGCCAGCTGATAGACATAACCCCTTATCTTGGGGTCGTAGAGGAGCGATGCTCTGCCCGGTCGGACCGGCTCCGTGGAGGTTGTGGACACGTCTGACGCCCTTTTTTGATCTGGCGGCCGAGGTCCGAAATCGCTCCCTGCAGGGACCGATCGCGGCCATTTTTATCCGGCTCACCCAAGTGGAGACAAGGTGGACGGCGCACGGCCCGAAGGCAGCGCGCCGCGGTAATTCAGCTCACCGGATCGGCGGCGCGTATTGCAGGCCTCCCTTGGTCCAGAGCGCGTTCTGGCCGCGCGCGATCTTCAGAAGCGAGCCCATGCCGACATTGCGCTCAAAGCTCTCGCCGTAATTGCCGACATGCTTGACGATCCGGTAGGCCCAGTCATTGGTCAGGCCGATCGCTTCGCCGAACTTGCCCTCGGTGCCGACCAAGCGCTTGATCTCGGGATTCTCGGATTTCAGCATCTCGTCGACATTGGCTTTGGTGATGCCGAGTTCCTCGGCATTCAGCATGGCGTTGTAAGTCCATTTGACGACGTCGAGCCAGAGATCGTCGCCATGGCGGACGACCGGCCCGAGCGGCTCCTTCGAGATGATCTCCGGCAGCACGATGTGATCGGTGGGGACGCTGAGCTTCAGCCGCTCGGCGTAGAGGCCCGACGCATCGGTGGTGAAGGCGTCGCAGCGTCCGGATTCATAGGCCTTGACGGTCTCGTCATTGCTGGCGAAGGCGACGACCTCGTACTTCATCTTGTTGGTGCGGAAGAAGTCGGCGAGGTTGAGCTCGGTCGTGGTGCCCTGCTGGGTGCACACCGAAGCGCCTTCGAGCTTCATCGCCGAGTCGACGCCGAGCTTCTTGCGGACCATGAAGCCCTGGCCGTCATAGTAGTTGACGCCCGCGAAGTTCAGGCCGAGCGAGGTGTCGCGCGACATCGTCCAGGTCGTGTTGCGCGAGAGCAGGTCGACCTCGCCCGATTGCAACGCGGTGAAGCGGTCCTTCGACGAGAGCGGGATGAACTTGACCTTGGACGGGTCGTTGAAGATCGCCGCGGAGATCGCCCGGCAGAGATCGACGTCGAGGCCGCTCCAGTTGCCTTGCGCGTCGGGCATTCCGAAACCGGCGAGGCCGGGGCCGACACCACAGGTGAGCACTCCCTTGCTCTTGACCTGAGCCAGCATGCCGCCGCCCTGCGCCTGCGCAGCAGAGACTCCAATCACGCCGGCGGCGGCGATCAGCGCCGCGCCCATGAGCTTCTTCATCTTGCTTTCCCCTGTTTTTCGGAACGGGTTCCTGCCCGTTCTCGGTTAGCTAGCAAGTCCCGGACCAGCCCCCGGTCCGCTCGGTCTCCTTTCCTGACAGCAACGAGAAAGGCCTTTGGAGCGTACGGAACTGGGGCGTCCGCTCCCGTCTCAGTTCACCGGATCGGCGGCGCATATTGCAGGCCGCCGCTTGTCCAAAGCGCGTTCTGGCCGCGCATCATCTTCAGGACCGAGCGGTTGCCGACGGTGCGCTCGAAGCTCTCGCCGTAATTCCCGACATGCTTGATGATCCGGTAGGCCCAGTCCTTGGTCAAGCCGAGCCCCTCGCCGAACGCGCCGTCGACGCCGAGCAGGCGCTTGATCTCGGGATTTTCCGACTTCAGCATCTGGTCGACATTCGCCTTGGTGACGCCGAGCTCCTCGGCATTCAGCATGGCGAAGTGCACCCACCTCACCAGCTTGAACCATTGCGAGTCGTTGTCGCGCGTCAAAGGACCGAGAGGCTCCTTCGAGATGATCTCCAGCAGCACCATGTGATCGTCCGGCGCCGTCAGCTTCAGGCGCTCGGCATAGAGGGACGATGCGTCGGTGGTGAAGGCGTCGCAGCGGCCGGCGTCATAGGCCTTGATCGTCTCGGCGCCGGTATCGAAGGAAACCAGCTTGTACTTCAGCTTGTTGACGCGGAAGTAGTCGGCGAGGTTGAGCTCGGTGGTGGTGCCGCGCTGGGCGCAGATCGAGGCGCCGGAGAGCTGCATAACCGACGTCGCGCCGAGCTTGCGGCGAACCATGATCCCCTGGCCGTCATAGTAGTTGACGCCGACGAAGAGCAGGCCGGGCGGCGTGTCGTTCGAGATCGTCCAGGTCGAATTGCGGATCAGCACGTCGACCTCTCCGGCCAGCAGCGCCTTGAAGCGGTCATTGGCCGAGAGCGGGATGAACTTGACCTTGGAGGCATCACCGAAGATCGCAGCGGCGATGGCGCGGCAGTACTCGACGTCGAGCCCACTCCAGTTGCCCTGCGCGTCGGGCGCGCCGAAGCCGATGAGGCCGGGATTGGCGCCGCAGTTCAGCGCGCCGCGGCTCTTGACCTGTTCGAGAGTCCGGGGTGCCTGCGCATGCGCGGTGCCGAATACGCTGGCGACGACGAGCAGCGCCGCGCTGATAATTCTGATCATGCCTTTCCCCTGTCTCGTGGAACGGGTTCGGCCCGCTCTCTGTCGACTGGCAAAGGCCGGCCCACCCGGCCCGCGCAAACCAGCTTTCTCAGCATTTCCGGAGGCAGAAAGGGGCGGCTGCCGGAAGCAGCCGCCCCGATCAGATCAACGCACCGGCGGGGCGTATTGCAGGCCGCCCTTGGTCCAGAGCGCGTTCTGGCCGCGGGCGATCTTCAAGAGCGAGCCCTGGCCGACGTTCTTGTCGAAGCTCTCGCCGTAATTGCCGACATGCTTGATGATCCGGTAGGCCCAGTCGGGCGTCAGGCCGATGGCCTCGCCGAACTTGCCCTCGGTGCCGAGCAGGCGCTTGATCTCCGGGTTCGGCGACTTCAGCATCTCGTCGACATTGGCCTTGGTCACGCCGAGTTCCTCGGCATTCACCATGGCGAAGTGCACCCACTTCACCAGGTTGAACCACTGCGCGTCGGTGTTGCGCGTCGCCGGTCCGAGCGGCTCCTTCGAGATGATCTCGGGCAGGACCATGTGGTCGTCCGGCGCGGTCAGCTTCAGGCGCTCGGCATAGAGGCCGGAGGCGTCGGTGGTGAAGGCGTCGCAGCGGCCGGAGTCATAGGCCTTGACCGTCTCGTCCGAGGTGGCGAAGGCGACGACCTCGTACTTCAGGTTGTTGGCGCGGAAGAAGTCGGCGAGGTTGAGCTCGGTCGTGGTGCCCTGCTGGGTGCAGACCGAGGCGCCGGAGAGCTGCAGCGCCGAGGTGACGCCGAGCTTCTTGCGGACCATGAAGCCCTGGCCGTCATAGTAGTTCACGCCGGTGAAGAGCAGGCCGAGAGCGGTGTCGCGCGACATCGTCCAGGTCGAATTGCGAACGAGCACGTCGACTTCGCCGGACTGCAGCGCGGTGAAGCGGTCCTTGGCCGAAAGCGGGATGAACTTGATCTTGGTCGGATCGTTGAAGATCGTCGCCGAGATCGCGCGGCAGAGATCGACGTCGAGACCGACCCAGTTGCCCTGCGCATCCGGCAGGCCGAAACCGGCAAGGCCGGTGTTGGAGCCGCAGTTCAAGGTATTGCGGCTCTTCACCTGGGCCAGGGTCTGTGGCGCCTGCGCCTGCGCCGTCGTCGCGGCGAACGCCAAGCCCAGCCCGGCGACCGCGGCTGCCATGATCTTTTTCATAGTACTCTCTCCCATTGGTTTCCCCACCGGCAACTGCCGATGGGAACGTGCCGGTAACCTGGCATCGTCGCGACTTGGTTGTCCCGTTTGATGCACAACTCCTGAGTGGTGTCCGGCGTCGGTCGATTGCCAGAGCGACCCATGAGCGTCAAGCAACGGCTCCCCTGCGCGCCTGCCTCTTTTCACCTCAAACATCACATGCGAGTTTCGGGGGGTGGTCAAGTGTGACCGACCCCGATTCCTGCCCCGCGGCCCGGCCGAGATCCCATGAAAAAGCTGTCATCGCCCGAATTCTCGCGCCTGCGCGAGAAGACCCGCCTTGTCCTTGCCGGCCGCGATCCGGCCGATTCCTATGGCTTCGTCAATCCGCCTATCGTCCGGGGGTCGACCGTCGTCTATCCGAACATGGAAGACTTCATGGTCCGCAAGGCGCGCTACACCTATGGCACCCAGGGCAACCCGACGATCGACGCCCTGCTGGCGGCGCTGAACACCATGGAAGGCGGCGCCGGTACCGTGGTCTGCCCGTCCGGGCTTCTCGCCTGCACCTTGCCGATGCTGGCCGTGCTCTCCTCCGGCGATCACCTTCTGGTGACGGACAGCGTCTACCGACCGACCCGCATATTCTGCGACAAGATGCTGAAGCGGATGGGGGTCGAGGTCACCTATTACGACCCCGCCATCGGCGCCGGAATTGCCGGCCTGTTCAAACCGAACACCAAGGCGGTCTGGACCGAGGCGCCGGGCTCGCAGACCTTCGAGATGCAGGACATCCCGGCGATCATCGAGGCGGCCCATGCCCGCGACGTGCTGGTCCTGATGGACAACACCTGGGCGACGCCGCTCTTCTTCGATGCCCACAAATTCGGCGTCGACCTCTCGGTCCAGGCTGGCACGAAGTACTATGCCGGCCATTCCGACGTGCTGATCGGAACGGTCTCGGCCCGCACGCCCGAGCTCTACAAGCGCCTGCGCGAGGCCTGGGAGACCCTCGGCGTGATCATTGCGCCCGAGGACGCCTTCCTGACGCTGCGCGGCATCCGCACCATGCATGTCCGCCTGAAGGAGCAGATGCCGGCCGGCATCGAGATGGCGAACTGGCTCGCCGCGCGCCCGGAAGTCGCGCGCGTGCTGCACCCTGCCCTGCCGAGCGACCCCGGCCATGCGATCTGGAAGCGCGACTTCACCGGCGCCTCCTCGCTGTTCGCGATCGAATTGAAGCCGGTCGCGACCAAGGCGGTCGCGGCCATGCTCGACGGGCTCTCCCTGTTCGGCATGGGCGCGTCCTGGGGCGGCTATGAAAGCCTCGTCCTGCCCTTCGACTGCACGGCCTACCGCACGGCGACCAAGCCGGGCTTCGCCGGGCCGACGATCCGCCTGCATATCGGGCTGGAGGATCTCGAGGACCTCAAGGAAGACCTCGATGCCGGCTTTGCGCGGCTGAGGGCAGCAGGCTGAAGTGGACCGATCTCGGGCCGGACCAAGTCCGCTCCGGGCGCCTCGTCGAACGCGGCGCCCGGACGATGCCGCTCAGCCCGGTCCGGAGTTCGTATCCTCGCCGCGCGCCTTGGCGCGCAGGACGAATTGCAGGTTGCGCAGGTAGACGAACAGGCCAAAACCCTGGCCGAGGATGAAGACCGGGTCGCGCCGGTAGAGCGCATAGACCAGCAGCAGCGCGCCGCCGCCGATCGAGAACCACCAGAAGGTCATCGGCACGACCGAGCGCTGCGCCTTCTCGCTGGCGATCCACTGCACCACGAAGCGCATGGTGAAGAGGCCCTGCGCGACGACGCCGAGCAGCACCCACCAGTCGACATTGTTGACGAAGACGTCGTGGAAATAGTCTCCGATCATGTTCTGCAGGTCGACGAGCATCAGCGCGCCTCCGCTACGATCTGCGGCACCCTCTTGCGGCGCCTGATCAGCCACCATACGCCCATCAGGTCGAGCATGCCGACCCAGAGCCGGTCGAAGAAGCCGTAATTCGAGACCCCGCTGATGCGCTGCCGGTCGCGCACGTCATGATGCGCGACCTCATAGCCCTCGCGCACGATGAGCGCGGGCATGAAGCGATGCAGCGCATCGAAATAGGGCAGAGCGAGATAGGCTTCGCGGCGGAAGCATTTCAGCCCGCAGCCGGTGTCGCGCGTGGCATCCTTCAGCACGGCGCCGCGGACCTTGTTGGCGATGCGCGACTGGAAGCGCTTGAAGCCGGTGTCCTTGCGGCCGACGCGCTGACCCTGGATCAGACCGACGCCGGGCCCGGCAGCTTCGAGCTGCGTCAGCATCGCCGGCAGGAAGGACGGGTCGTTCTGGCCGTCGCCGTCGAGCGTTGCGACGATGTCCGCACGGGCCGCGCGCACGCCGCTGCGGACGGCGGCCGACTGGCCACAGGACTGGGCATGGCGGACGACGCGCAGCCAGGGCCGGGTCGCGGCGAGCCCGGCGAGCGCCGCCGCCGTTCCGTCGCTCGAGCCGTCATCGACATAGATCACCTCGAACGGCGCGATCGCACTGCAGGCGCTCTCGATGTCGCCGACCAGCGGAGCGATGTTGCCCGCCTCGTTGCGCACGGGAACGACGATGCTGAGGCGCGGCGGGCCGGCGGAAGGCACGGGTTCGGTCACGGAAACGGGTCTTTCTGCGGTTGCGGGCGCAAACTGCGTCAAGCGACGCGATGGGGCAAGCGCCGATCAGTCGCGGACATAGACGCTGATCGACAGGCGCTTGCCGCCATTGAGGTTGAAGCCCTGGATCGTGGTGGCGAGGCGCGGCGCCGGCGTCAATCCGGCGATGCCCTCGACGAAGCCCTGCGAGACGCGCTGCTCGATGAGAGCGACACGGCAGCCGGGCTCGCGCAGGAAGGCGGCGGCAGCGGCGCCGTCATAGCCCATCGCCAGATCGGTGCCGACGAGGAAGACGAGGCTGGGCTCGCGGTAGCCGACGGTCATGACCTTGGGCGCCGCGCAGCCGACCGAGCGCACCGCCTCCGCCAGTCGCGGCGACAATTGCAGCGAGCGCAGGCTCGGCGCGGCAAGGCCGAAGACACCGGCGCTGAGCAGCAGGCTCGCGACAACGCCGCGCCAGAGCGCGCCCTCGGTCTCGCCGCGCCGGAAGGCGAGGAAGCCGAGGAAGGCGAAGAACAGCGCCAGCGCCAGGACCGGCAAGGCAAGCCAGGGCAGCGTGCGGTCGAGCGTCCAGTTGCCGTAGAGGATGACGCCGACCAGAGCCGCCGGCACCAGCACGACCAGCGCGGCGGTGAGGCTCGCGCCGCGCCGGAAGCGGTCGATACCGCCATTGATCATCGCCAGCAGCAACAGCGCCGTGATCGCCGGATAGAGCGGCAGCACGTAATGGGGCAGCTTGGTCGGCACCGCCTCGAAGACCAGCCAGGACGGCACGATCCAGGCGATCAGGAAGAGGATCTGCGGCTCGCGGCGCCGGACCCAGACGAAGGGGACGGCCATGGCGGCGATCGCGGCCGACGGCCAATAGGTCCCGAAGAACAGCAGGAGATAGAGACCCGGCGGCCCCCAATGCTTCTCCTGCCCCTCCCCGACCTTGCCGAGCATGTCCTTGCCGACGCTCTCGGTGAAGAACTCGCCGCCGCTCTTCAAGGCGATGGCGATGAACCAGGGCAGGACAACGACGAGGCAGAGCAGCAGGCCGGCCCTGGGCCGCAGCGGCGCGAACCAGCGCAGGGAGCGCTCCCTGATGCTCAGCACCAACACCGCCAGCCCCCAGACCATCGGCACGATCGGCCCCTTGATCAGCAAGGCGAGCGCCGTCGCCCCCCAGAACACCAGCCAGTTGTGGCGGCTCGGCACGAAGGCGAGCGAGCGCGTCCAGTCGAGCCAGGTCCTGGCGAGCGCACCCATGGTCGCGACGGCGCAGGCGGCCAGCACAGCATCGGTCTTGGCGATCCGCGCCTCAACGCCGAGCAGCACGGCAGCAGCCATCAGCGCGCCACCGAGCAAGGCAAGGCGTGCGCCGACGAAGGCGAGGAGCGCCCAATAGGTCAGAAGCACGGTCGCGATCGCGCCGATCAGGGATGGCAGGCGATAGAGCCAGATCGTCGTGCGCGCTGCCGGCACGCCCAGCGCCTCACCGGCACTGACGGTGGCCGATTGCAGCCAGTAGATGCCGACGGGCTTCTTGTGCCGGGCCTCGTCCTGGAAACGGATGTCGACGAAGTCGCGGGTCTCCAGCATCTGCTTGCTGGCCTGGGCAAAGCGCGGCTCGTCGCGGTCGAACGGCTGCAAGCTGGAAAAACCCGGCAGGAAGGCGCCGAGCGAAAGCAGGACCAGAAGCAGGCAGGCCCGCAGATGGCTCGCCGAAGCGAAGCCAGCGAGCCGATCGAGCCCAGAGCCGAACGAGGACATCGACACTCCTTGCAGCCGCAACATGCGGGCAACAAAACCAGACCACCCGAACGCCGCAGGGAGGTCGCGGGCAGATCCCGCAATCGGGCGCAGCGCATGGCCCCGCTTTCGGGCGTGATCATGGCGGTGCGGTTTCCGCGCGTTTACGGCCTCGCGCCGCCAGCGGCAAGATGGCGGCCGGGTCGCGGTGCACGCATACGGCGATAGCGACGTTGCGTAGCCGCTACGTTATCGTGAGCCTGCGCCAGTGAGGCGCAGCCCCGGAAGGACCGCGAAAGATGCTGTGGCGCGCCTTCAAGAGCGGCCTTCTTGGCCTTCTAATCGGTCCGGCTATCGCCATGCTGATCGTGATCGCCGCGATGATCTTCGATGCGAAATGTGGACCGGGCGACTCAGGCGGCTGCGCCATGGGGCTGGTGACCGTGCCGGTCGCGGCAGCCCTGCCGAGCTTTGCCCTGTTCTTCGGTCTGCGACTCGCGGCTGACCTCTGGCGGGCGAGACCGTCGATCCGGCAACTGCGCAATTGGGGACGGGAGGAGTAGCGCCCTACTGCATTTGCGGTACGGCGGAATCCCGCGGCACGCCCATCCGGGACGGACCATCCCCCTCCTTGTCCGTTGAAGCGGCATGGTTGCGCGCGCAAGCTCACCTTCGCGGCAGGAGCGAGGGGGCTTGGCCATGAAGACACCTATCGCCGTTCACACTGACGAGGACTTCGAGCGGGCCCAGCGACGCGTGGCCGAATTGAGCATCACGCCCGACAGCCCCGAGAAGGCCCGCGAACTGGAGGCTCTGGCCGAGGCCATGCTCGCCTTCGAACTGCGCCTCGACGAAGCAATCCACTGATCGCCAGCAGACCGGCGCCGCTGCCGCGCAGTTCGGCAGCGGCTTTTCCCGTCCGATCAGCGTTCCGGCGCCTTCGACGGCGCCCCCTCGCGGTCCTGCGTGGCACCTGAAGCCTCCGCTTCCAGATCCCGATCGCCGCCGGCCCAGCGCTCGATGGAATGGTCCACCGCGAGCAAAAGAAGAGCGACAAACACCGCCGTCACGACAATGGGCCAGTCGCCGAGGCCGGCGGCACAGCCGAGCGCAGCCGTGACCCAGATCGCGGCCGCGGTCGTCAGGCCGCGCGGATGCAGCTCGCGATCGCGCAGCACGATGGTGCCGGCCCCGAGGAAACCGATACCGGTGACGATGCCCTGCACAACGCGGCTCGCCGCATCGGTCTGGCTGGGATCGCTGAAGATCGAGGCCGCCGCGGCGGTCCCCAGCCCGACCAGGCCGAAGGTCCGAATACCCGCGCTCTTCTGCTTGCGCGTCCGCTCGAAACCGACTGCGACGCCGGCGGCAGTGCCGATGAGCAGCCTGCCGATCAACTCCATCTCACCGATCATGATCATGATGCCCCCCCGCCGACATGCCACTTGGCCAGCCTCCATGCTGGAATGCTGGCCCATCAAGGCACTCCAACCCAACCGGGGCAGCCGTGTTCCCGCGGCTCGGGAAACGCGGTTTGGGGAGCGAGCGCAGGGTTCAGGGAAGCGTCAGGCCGCCCGAAGCGACCTGCACGGGGGTGAGCCGCGCTCTACTCAGCGTGCCAGCGTATTCTTGAAGATACGGCCGTCCTTCATGATCACCACGAAATTCCTGTGGGGATCGGCGACGAGGTTGATGTTCTCGAGCGGATTGCCATCGACCAGCAAGAGGTCGGCCAGGGCATTGGCTGCGACGACGCCGAGCTTGCCCGGATAGGGGTTGCGAAGGCCGGACAGCTCCAGCAGGCGAGCATTCGTGCCAGTCGCCATGGCGAGGGTCTCGGCGGGCGTGAACCAGCGAGCGAACTTGGCGAGCAATTCGCCATGCCGCGTCGCGAGCTGCGCCGAGAACAGGATGTCGGTGCCGAAGGCGAGCTTGAGCCTGTACTTTTTCGCCAGCTCGAAGGTCTTCTCCGTTCCGGCGAACACCGAATAAGCCTTGGCGCGCTCGCCCGATCCCGGCGGAAACGCCTCGGCCATTTCATCGGGAAAGGCCTGCGTGCTGAGCCAGATATCGTTGTCGGCGATCAGCTTGGCCGATGCCTCGTCCATCAGATGGCCATGCTCGATGCATTTCACGCCGGCCGCGATCGCGCGCTTGATCGCCGCCGGCGTATAGGCGTGCACGGTGACATAGGTCCCCCAGTTCTCGGCGGCCTCGACCGCAGCGCGAAGCTCCTCGGCCGTGAAGGTCGAGACGTCGAGCGGGCTGAACGGCGATGCGACGCCGCCGCCAGCGGTCAGCTTGATCTGCGAAGCGCCCTGCATCAGCTGCTCGCGGACGCGCAGACGCACCTCGTCCGGGCTGTCGGCCAGCATGCTGCCGCCGATCTGCTCCATGCGCGACAATGTCCCCGGCGAGCGCGGCAGCTCGGTCTGCTGCCGGAAATCGCCATGGCCGCTGGTCACGGTGATGACCGCGCCCGAGGGGTAGATGCGCGGCCCGGGAAGGACCCCGGCGTCGATCGCCTGCTTGAGGCCGAAGGACGGCCCGCCCATGTCGCGAATGGTGGTGAAGCCGCGCATCAGCGTTGCCGTAGCCTCGGCACCCGCCGACAGGTAGTTGAAGCCGAGATTGCCGAAGATCGCCTGCGACGGCGTCGAGCGCACCATCATGGCGTGCCAGTGCATATCGGTCAGGCCCGGCATCAGGATCCGGCCGCCGCCCGCGATCACGAGCGTGCCGGGTTCAGCGGGAATCGGCGCCGCCGAGATGCGCTCGATCAGGTTGCCGCGGACGAGGACATGGGATGGCGCCGAGAGCGCAGCGCCCGTGCCATCGAAGATGCGCACGTCCTGGAACAGCGTCGTCGCGGCCCCGGCAGGCGCCGCCGGCTGCGCCCGCAGCGGACTCGCCATGCCCGAAGCCAGAACGGGGAGAGTCGCGAGGAGCCGCCGCCGGGTCAGCATTCTCATCTCAGGGCCTCCCGAACAGGATGACGAAGCACCAAGCCTCTGGGAGAAACCGGACCCAGGGAGCCGCAGGCTCGCCGGCAGCATCCCCGCTTCAGGCGCTTGGCACAAGGTGTGGCGACACGCCGAGCCGCCCCGGCGCCGGCCGGCGCTCCTACGAGACGTTATGAAATCTGCATAAGCACCAGAAGTCTCTACAACTTCCAGCGGACTGTGGCCCACCACGAGACGCCCGCCACGGAGAGCATTCCCCCTCCCACCAGAACCGCATCCAGCACTTCGACCTCGTCCTCACCAAAAGTGGCCTATGTCCACTTCGGCAAGTGGCAGCGGTTCCTTGCTACCGACCTCCGGCGCGCGCGTGCTTAACCTAGATCAAATGCGAAACCAGCTGGGGTAGTGGCGGCGCCGATAGAGCAAGCATCAAGCGATGACTGCGCGATGGTCTCGACCGCTGGTTTCAGTCATTCTCAGCCTGTAACCAGCGTCGGGCTCATCTGGGAGCTGCCATGATTGAAGCGATCACCCGCCTCGTGCTCGGCAACCTGACGCCGTTGCTTTTTATCCTGGCTTTTGTGATCGCCTCCAGCGTGAAGGCTCCGCCGTCCTATTGCGCGCGTCTCCTGAACTGGCTGCTGTTACTGCCGATCGGTTTCGGCAGCCTCTGGTCGGGAGCCTTCCATGTCTTCTTTCCCGAGATCGCCTCGCGATCGATAGGGTGGCAGCCCAGTCCGTTCGAGTACGAGGTCGGCGTGGCCGACATGGCGATGGGGATCACGGCGATGGTCTCGTTCTGGCGGCCCCTCGCCTTCAAGGCGGCAGTGATCCTCTGCCTGGTGCTCTTCTATTTTGGCGTAGCAGTGAATCACGTTCACGACGCATTCGCCGGCGGCAATCTCGCACCCAACAATTTCGGGGCGCTGCTGGCGGTCACGATCGCCGAGATCATCCTGCTGCCGCTGCTCTACCTGCAGGCGAAGCGCGAAACAGGGAGCGCATGATGTCCGAGATCGAGACCAAGCCGGTAATCGCCGACGCCTTTCCCGCGCACCCCGAGGAAATGCGAGCGGAGTTCGACCTGCGCGTAGGCAGGCACGTCACGCTGCAGGGCCGCGCCCGGATCACGCCGGCGGGCGTCATCTGCACCGGCATTTCGCTCGCCCTCGTCGGGTTCGCGCTCGGCTATCTCGCCCGTTCGCTGCCGCGCCGGCGACCGTGAGCGCGGCTCGCGACGACGAGCAGCTCTGCAGCCCGACCGGAAAGCGCCGTGCCTTCGGATATCAGAATGACCTGCAATCCACTTGTCAGAATGCACCGCGAAACAAAGAGAGATTCCGCAATGATATCAATGGCGAGCCCGACAGGATTCGAACCTGTGACCAGCAGCTTAGAAGGCTGCTGCTCTATCCAGCTGAGCTACGGGCCCGTAGAAGTGCGGCGGGCATGCGCCCCTCGCCTGAAGTTCTTCAGTGCGTCCACTGGCCGACGCGGTTGAACTTGAAATTGTCCGAATATGCCATGGGACGCCGCTTCGGCTGATGCGGTTGCTCGAGGCGATAGGGGATGCCATTGCGCTCGGCATAGGCGACCGCCTCATCGGCGCTCTCGAACCAGAGCTTCAGCTGGCTTTTCATATCGCTCGACGAGGTCCAGCCCATCAGCGGCTCGACCTCGCGCGGGCGCTCGGGCTCATACTCGAGGAGCCAGCGGCCGGTCTTGGCCGTACCCGACTGCATCGCTGTCCGAGCAGGGCAATAGATGCGTGCGGTCATGCTCTTCCTCGTCTTCCCCGCCAGCGGCCGGCAGTCGTGAGAATGGTCGGGGCACCAGGATTCGAACCTGGGACCCTCTGCTCCCAAAGCAGATGCGCTACCGGGCTGCGCTATACCCCGCCGTCTCGTAAGTGCATCTTATCACTCACAAATCAGGCACGCCAGCTATTCTCAAAGCCGGCACGACGCGGAACGAAATAGCATCAAGGGAGACGGATGGAAACCGAAAGTTCCGCGAAACTCCGTGCGCCGCTCCGACGGCTGCTTTCCCGGACCGACGGACGGCGGCACGATGAAGAACAATCGCCCCGATACGAGCAACCATCTGCCCGAACAGCCTGAGCCGACCGCCTACGAAGACCCCTGAATCAGCGGCAATCGCCTGATTCTCCCTGGCAAGCTCCGCACGGCCGAAAACGCCGAAGCGCGCCCCTGCGCCCTCAAATGCAGACGCGCTTCCTCGGCCCGTCAGCGAATGCCTGTTTCCGTCGGCAGGATTGTGCGATAGACGAGGCCGGCGTTTGCTACTGGAGACGTCGACTTGCTTCCGAAAGCTCTCGGGCGACTTGAGCTTGCCGTTGTCGTCGCGACAATCGTGGCTGCGCCCCGCTTCACCATCGGCGACCTATCTCCAGGATATCTCACCGGATCGCGCACCGGGGCGGCCCGGCGTCGGCTGCATTTGGGGCTGCTGCCCGCTGCCGGCAGTGCCTTCCCGGTCGCGACGGAGCACGTCAAGCCATGATCGATCGCAGCCGAGATGCGAGCGGCGGGGGCATGACCCGCGCCATCACCTTTGCAGTGCTGGCAGTCTTGGTCACCATGGTCTTGGTCGCCGTCGGCGTCACGCTGTATCGGGCTGAGAAACACGCTGTCGCCGTTCAGGCCGACCTCTTTCAGATCAAGGAACGCTCATACGCCTTGGCCGTAGAACTGGCGCAGATGCGGGCTGCACTCGCACAGAAGCGGGCAGAAAAGTCGCAACCCGTCGACGGCGACGATCTGGTCGAGGCCTTGGAGGAACTGCGGCGCTGGCACAGCGTCAGGCCGATCCCCGACCTCGCATCCGAAACGCTCGACATCGGCCACGTCAAGACATTGCGTGTCGACATCAGGCCGTTCGACGCACGTGTGCCCTTGGCCGTTGCCGAAGACCGGGCCGGCTGGGAGCCAGGGAATGACAGCGACCTGCCTTACCCGTGGCCGACCAGGGACGGGGAAACGGTCTTCAGCGCCTTCTACTACGCAGTCAATGCTTCAATCATCATGCGCCGCTGGCGTGCGACCGGGGACAAGCGCTTCCTCGCTCTCATTGCGGGTCTGGAAGCAGCACGGGAGCGTGAGACCGTCCGTGAGGGGACCAGCGCCTTCATCGCCGCCGAGCATCCACTCGCCCTCGCTTCCTCAACGCTGCCAGCGGGATGGCGCAGCGCGTTCTCGAACGCTTTCGTGGTAGTCGGCTTGCTCGACCTGCACGAAGCAACCGCCGACGAGAGCTATCTCAACTTGGCACGAAGCTACGTTGCCGGCCTCACAAACGCCAGAACCGCCGAGAAATTGTGGCGCATCGATGCCTCGCAGTACCTGTGGTTTGAGGAATATCCGGCTATCGAGGGGCGCCCGACGAGCGTCATAAACGGCCATATCGGGAGCGTTCTGGCGCTGCATCGGTATTGGACGGTGACAGGCGACAAGACTGTGCTGCCCTTGATCAGAGCGGGCATCGCGACGGCGGCAAGATACATGTGGAAGGTGCGCAACCCCGGCGGGATTTCGGCCTACTGGTTGCACGATTCGAAGACACCGGATTACGGCCCGGTGAGGGCGACCAACTTCGCCGATGCCCTCCTGGCGATATCAGGGCACCGCATATTTCGTGAACTTTCCGACGCCCTGAAGACGGATATGCCGATCCGGTAGAGCATGCTCGAACGAAGCGGGCACCGGATCCCGTGAAGAAAACGCGATAAAACAAAGACCTAGAGCATCTCTGCGACTCGACGAATCGCAGAGATCCGCCGGGTTGCATCTCAACGCAGCCAGCCTGAGACGAGAGCGGCCAGACAGCCTTTTGCGTACAGGCCCGTCTATTCCTGCTCCGCCTCATGCCGCGACGATCAGATCCCGCGAGGTCCGCGAAAGCAGCTCGCAGCCATCGCGCGTCACCAGCACATTGTCGATGATGCGGGCGCCGAGGCGCTCATCCCCCAGGAAGACCGGCGGCTCGACGCTCAGCACCATGCCGGCCCGCAGCACATAGTCGCTGCCGCCGATCATGTGCACCGGCTCGCCCCATGTCGGCGGGAAGCCGGGCGCCAGCCCATACCCCGACGTGTGGACCCTGCCCTGCTCCAGCCCGGCAGCGCCGATCACCCACTTGGCCGCCTCATGTGGCGCGGTTGCCGGGGCGCCGTCGCGAATCTCGGCAATGCAGGCATCGCAGGCGCGCCGGACGATGTCGTAGAGCTCGCGCATGCGCGGCGTCGGCGGCCCAAGGCTGAACTGCCGGCCGATGGTCGCGGTATAGCGACGCCAGGTCGCGCCATATTCGACGCTGCCGTAATCGCCTGCGGCGAGCAGGCGCTCGGTCGGCGCGCCGTGGCTGTAGCCGGAGCGCGCGCCCGCGACGAGGTTGATCGGGCTGGCGGCAAGGCCACTGCCGCGGGCAAGCAGGGCGCCATAGACGTTGCCAGCCAGGGCAAGCTCGCTGCGGCCGGGGCGCAGGCCCGCCGCGAACACTGACATCGCCTCGTCAGCGATGGCGCTCGCGCGCCGGATATAGGCGATCTCGGACGGCGATTTCACCAGGCTAAGATCCGGCACCAAGTTTGTCGTCTCCGCCTCCAGGCTGGAGCCGAGCAGCTCGCACAGGCGGACATAGTGATGCGGGTGCAGGTAATAGGCCGGCACCTCCATGCCGCATCGCGCAGTCGGCAGGCCAAGCTCGTCGGCAAGGCGCTCGAAGCGCAGGATGGCATCCTCGTTCTCGCCGCCGCCAAAGGTTTCGATCCGGTCGACCAGCGCCTCGTCCAGCAACTCGTTGCGCTCGCCCTCACGCGCCATGATCGTCAGCGGGCCGGAGCCCGGCACCAAGAGACACTGGAATTCCTGATAGCTCTTGGCGTCCGAGCCGGTCAGCCAGCGGATCGAAACCGGGTGGAACAGGATGAGCCAGTCCAGCCCTCGCTCGGCCATCGCCCGGCTGACGGCGGCGCGGCGCTCCGCGAACTCCTCGCGGGAGAAATCATGCTTCGACATGCGGTTCCTTCCGGTCGCGCCGCCCTGCCCAGCCGGCTCAGAGCGCCGGCAAAGGCTGCATCGGGCCACCGAGCCACTTCTTGTGCAGCTCGTCGAGATCGCCGTTCAGCGTGCTCTGGAAGATCAGCGTGTCGAGCCAGCGCAGCAGGGTGTGCTCGCCGAGCCTGACCGTGACATGGGCGGGCGCGCGGCGCAGTGCGAACTTGAAGTCGAACTCCTTCGCCGGGTTCTTCTTCGCGAGTTCGACGACGACGACGCTATTGGCCGCCAGCAACTGGGCGTGGCCCGAGAGATAGGCCTGGACCGCCGTGGCATTGTCCTCGGTGCGCATGATGTCGGCGCCTGGCGCGAGCGCGGTCAGGACGAGGTCCTCGGTCGTGCCCTTGGCGACGGCGACGCGGTTGCGCCCGATATCCGCGGCCGATTTCAGGGCGAGGCCCTTGGCGCCGTAGACCGCCAGCGAGGTGTCGGCATAGGGCGCGCTGTACATGACCTGGCGGGCGCGCTCGGCGGTGATCGACATCGCCGCGATGTTCATGTCCGACTTGTCGGTGAGAAGGAAGGGAATGCGGCTGGCGGCCGGCACCGGCAGCAGCTCGAGCTTCACGCCGAGCGCCTTGGCGACCAGCTTCGCCATGTCGATGTCGAAACCTTCGAGCTCGCGATTGGCGTTCATCATGCCGAAGGGTGGCACATCGGCAAAGACGGTAATGCGCACCACGCCCTTGGACAGGATGTCTGCCAGTTTGTCGGCCTTTGCCTCGACGCTCGACAGCAAACCCGCCGCAAGAAAACCCAAAGCCGCCACGACCGCCCTGAAACCTGCCTTCATGATCGCTCTCCCTTTCCGATCACTTCTTGCGATGCAGCATTGCTTTCGTCTTGTAGGCCTCGACCTCGTCGCTCGTCAGACCATGCGCGAGTTCATTCGATGCCCGCCTCTTCCGCGAATAAATACTGGCCCTCTGCGGCTGGCGGAGCGCAAATACGCTTTCGGCTTGATGGTGACGCAAGGCAAGGCTAACAGCTGCGTATATGCAGTCAAGCTTCACTAATGAATTGATCGGGAGCCTTTGCATGGAGCAGCTTCACGCCGAGCCGAACAGCCGCCCGGGGCCCTATCCCGCCCCGGCGCTGGAGAAGGGCCTAGAGATCATCGAGTTGCTGGCCGCAGCCCAGAAGCCGCTCTCGACCCGCGCCATCGCCGAGAGCCTCGGACGCTCCAAGGGCGAAATCTTCCGCATGCTGTTCGTGCTGGTCGAGCGCGGCTATCTCAACCGCGACCCGGCTACGGAAGAGCTGACACTCAGCAACCGGCTGTTCGAACTCGGCATGCGCACGCCGCGAGCGCGGCAGCTGGTCGAGGTCGCGGCGCCGGCCATGGAAAGGCTGAGCGAGAAGACGGCCCAGTCAGCCCATCTCGTCGTGCTCAACGAGGGCGAGACGGTGGTGATCGCCAATGCCGCGGGAACGGGCGACATCAGCTTCACCTTGCGGCTCGGCTATCGGCGGCCCGCGCACGATGCGACCTCGGGCCGCGTAATCCTCGCCTTCCAGGATGGCGAAGCGCGCCAGCGCAAACTGCAGCCAGCCCAGTTGACCGGCAGCCTGGAAGATCCAGGGTTCTGGGCGATGCTCGACGAAATCGCTGCCCGCGGCTTCCTCGTTGCGGAGAGCCACGACATGCCTGGAGTGACCGACATCAGCGCACCGATCCTCGACCGGCAAGGACGCGCCGTCGCGAGCATCGTCATTCCCTATCTCAACCGGCGTAGCGCCCGCACCCGGCACGACGAGGTTCTGGCCGAGTTGCTGGCGACCTGTCGTGCGATCTCGGCCGAGATGGGCTGAACACGACGACCCCGGTCAGCGCTTGAAGAGCGCGTGCTCAACCCTGTCGCCGGCCTTGATGCCGAGCTTCTCGGCGACGCCGCCATTGATCTCGAGCACCGACAGCACCGGCTCGCCGGAGGGGATGGTACGGGTCGAGAGCGGCTCGGTGCGCTCGGCGATCCGCGCCACCGTGCCGTCGGCACGGATGAAGAGCATGTCGAGCGAGATGTAGGTGTTCTGCATCCACATCGCGACCGGCTCGGTGCGCTTGAAATCGAAGAGCATGCCGCGATCGGCCGGCATGAACTGGCGGTGCATCAGGCCGCGGGCGCGCTGCTCGGGCGTGCGCATCACCTCGACCTGGAATTCATGACGCCCGCTGGCGCTGACGATCGTGAGCAGCTCGAGCCCGGCGGCGGGCGCAGCCTGCTGCGCCTGAGGACGCTCCGGTACCAGAGCTGCGAAGGCAAGCGCCAGCACCCCGCAAATGGCCAGTCGCACCCAGCGTCCCGAAGCCTGCATGATCCGTTTCCCCAAAAAGGCCACCAATGCCGCAGAGCGTTGCCGGGACGCGATGGCGAATCTGCGGCCAATGGCAGGCAAGGGCGGCGCGCCGTCAAGCTTTTCACCGGTCCGCCCGTCTTGCATCTTCCCTTCCTCCTTGCCTTGCGGCAGTTTCAGCGCCAATTCGAAGCCGAACGGAACGTTGGTCCCGGCCGGAAGCGATTTTGCCTCTCGGCTCGACAAGGGTGGCTTGGCCCCGCCTCTGCCGCGTGGGGCTTCGACACCATGCTCCAGGAGATATCGATGACCATTCTGCCCAGCCAGCGCCTCAGGCGCGCGCGCCCGCTCCCGGCCGCGGGGTTGCTGCTCCTGCTGCTGGCCGGCACCGCCTCGGCCGAGGACTTCCAGCTCGACAATGTCCGGCTCGATCTCGGCCAGTTCGTGCTGACGATCCCGAAGCTCGACGTGAAGGGCACGTCGCTCGACCGCGCAGCCTTCCAGGCGATCTTCCAGGCGGCCCCCGGCAGCAACGAGAGCCCGGTCGCCCGGATGAGCCGCCTCACGGCCACCGAGATCAGCGCGCCGAGCCTGGTGATGGAGCAGAACTTCGGCCCCCAGAAGCAGATCACGACCTATCGCGACATCCGCTTTTCCGAGATTCGCGAAGGCAAGATCGCGCGGGGCGAGGCCAAGGCCGGCACGATCAAGGTCGAAGGCTCGACCACCGGCCAGATGAACGGCGAGATCCTGCGCACGAGCTTCGAGGGCCTCGACCTCACCCAGATCGCCCGTGTCTTCGCCGAGAAGGCGGCCCCGGGCACCGAGCCTGCGATGCAGACGGTCATCGGCCGGATCGAGCAGGACGGCTACACGCTCGACCTTGGCGAGCTTGGCAAGGTTTCGGGCGGCAAGGCCGCGATGCGCAACTTCAAGGCCCGCGTCGGCGCCGAACCGATGGGCGAGCTGATGACGCGCATCGTCACGCTCGGCGAGGAATCCGAGAAGGCTGCGAAAGACCTGAACAGCAAGGAAGAGCCCGCCGTCACCGAGGCGCGCGACCGTCAGATGCTGCTGGCCACGCTCGCCCTGTTCGATTCCATCGACTATGGCAGCGGCGAGATTCGAGATCTCGTGATGGCGATCAAGACGCCGCCGAAGCCCGGCGCCAAGCCGGAGGCGGTGGATCTCCGCATCTCGCGCATCGCCTTTGGCGAGGATGCGCCGGAAAAGTCGGGCCTCGTCATGGAAGGCCTGAAATTCGAGGGCGGCGGCGGCAAGGGCGCGATCGCCTCGGCGGGGTATTTCGGCTTCTCGCTGGAGAACACGATCAAGGAGTTGCGCAAGGCCCTGGCGGAGCCCGATTTCGACCCGAGCGCCGACGATCTGCGCCGCTTCATCCCCAAACTCGGCACGATCAGGCTGAGCGGCATCCAGATCACTGCGCCACAGGAAGGCAAGCGCGGCGCAGCGCCGCTGCCGCCGATCGAGGTCGGCCTCGGCACGTTCGAGCTCAGACATGGCGAGCAGGTCAACGGCATCCCGACCAATATGGCGCTGACGCTCGACAAGCTGACGATCCCAGTCGTCGAAAGCGCCTCGAACCCGTCCGCCAAGGACCTGCTGGCGATGGGCTACCGCACTCTCGACCTCTCGGCCAAGCTCGATCTCGCCTGGCAGGAGGCGAGCAAGGAGTTCGCGATCCGCGCGCTCTCGCTCGGCGGCGCCGGCATGGCGAAGCTCGAGGCCACCGGCACGCTCGGCAATGTCGGCAAGGAGGTGTTCTCCGCCGATCTCGCTTTGGCGCAGGTGGCGCTCCTCGGCGCAACGGCAAAGAATCTCGACATCAAGCTGCAGAATCTCGGCCTCGCCGAGAAGCTGATCGAGAATGAGGCGCGCAAGTCGAAGCGCAAGGTCGAGGATGTCCGTCGCGAATACGGCACCATCGCCAGCCTCGGCCTCGCCGCCATCCTCGGCCCTTCCGACGGCGCCAAGGCGCTGGCCAGCGCGATAGCGCGCTTCGTCGCCAAGCCCGGCTTGCTCTCGGTTTCGGCCACGGCCAAGGCCCCGAACGGGCTCGGCCTCGCCGATGTGATCACCCTCGCCGACCCGACCGAGATCTTCGAGAAGATCGACGTGAAGGCCAATGCCGAATGAGACAGGCGGCCGCGTGCCGCCGATCATTCTCTCGCCCGAGGATGCGAGCTGGCGCCCGAGCCGGCTCGCAGCCTGGTGGTCCGGCCTGCCGGCCGGGCCACGCGGCTGGCTGCGCCGGTACGTCAACCCGGACAACCAGACGCGGCTGCACCTCGCCAAGCTGATCTCACGCCGGCCTGCCCAGATCGCGGTCGGCGCCTTCACCTATGGCCGGCCCAAGGTCCGGTTTCCGGAAAGCGGAGCGCGGCTCACCATCGGGCGCTATGGCTCGATCGCAGATGGGGTCGAGATCCTGCTCGGGGGCAATCACCGCACCGACTGGGCGACGACCTATCCGTTCCCTGCCCTGCAAGGCCTGTGGCCGGCGGCAAGCAGCATGTCCGGCCATGACGCGACGCGTGGCGATGTCGCGATCGGCCACGATGTCTGGCTCGGCTCGCAGGCGATGATCCTGTCGGGCCTGACGATCGGCCATGGCGCCGTCGTCGCTGCCCGCTCGGTGGTGACGCGTGATGTCCCGCCCTATGCGATCGTAGCCGGCAATCCGGCGCGGGTGGTGCGGCTGCGTCTGCCGGAAGCGCAGGTCGCCGCGCTGCTGGCGACGTGCTGGTGGGAGCTTCCGCCCCAGGACGTATCGAAGCTGCTGCCCCTGCTGATGTCCGATGGGATCGAGGACCTCACCGCGGCGCTCAGCCTCGCGCGATCAGCCGGCGCTTGAGCCCGAGCGCCGGCTTCTCGACGAGATACCAGGACAGCGCCGCTACTGCGACCGTCACCGCCAGGCCGGGCCAGAACAGCAGGAAAGCGCTCGCCGCCGGAAACAGCGCGACGAAGGCCTGCTGCACCGGCCAGCCATAGAGATAGACGCCGTAGGACAGGTCGGCCGGCGGCTCACTGCGCCAGCCAGTCAGGACCGGGGCCAACGCCAAGACTAGCACGCCCCAGGCGGTGACGAGATAGAGCGCGGCCTTGTAGAGCGGTGTTGCCGAAAGCAGCGCGGTGATAATGAGAGCGACGCCAAGGCCGAGCAGCGAGTTCGGCACGCGCTCGCGCCAGAGATAGATCAGCCCGCCGGTCATGAAGATCAGCGGCAGGCGTAGCGCGGTCTCGACGCCTTTCGCCCCATCGGGAGCGACGATCTCGCGCGCGACCGTGGCCAGGACCAGGGCAAGCCAGATCGCCAGCGCCAATCGGCGCTGCATGAGCAGCCCGGCGAGGCCGGCGACCAGCACGCCGAGATAGCAGAGCGTCTCGTATTTCAGCGTCCAGACCGTGCCCATCGGAAAGGGTAGCGGATTGTTCTCGAAGACCCCCGGCAACGGCGCAGCGCTCTTGAAGGTCGTCAGCGTGCCGGTGATGAAGCGCCAGAGGCGCGGGTCGGCAAGGTAGGCGCCGAGATCGAGCCTGGTCAGCGCCGAGCCGAGCAGGAGCGAGACGACCAGCGTCGCGGCGATCAGGCCGGGCGCGATGCGCAAGGTGCGGGCGATGACATAGTCCCGCCAGCCGCGCTGCTCATAGCTCATCGTCACCAGGAAGCCGGAGATGGCGAAGAAGCCGTTGACCGCGTGCTCGCCGAGGGTGAACCCGGTCGACGCCGTCAGCGGCTCGTCCTCGATGCGGCCCGTGGTCACGCTCACCGCATGCGAGACGACGACGGAGAGCGCCAGCAGCAACCTCAGCAGGCCGAAATGGTTGTGCCGGGCGGAAAGGCCATCGGCGATCGAGGCGAAGCTCAAGATCGCGCCTCCGTTCCTTCCAGCCCCTGCCGCGCCAGGGCGCTGCGGCCCGCGCGGGCCGCCAGAGCACCGGCCACCGAACCGGCATGGGCCATCATCTTTTCCCGATTCAAGATCATCCCGTAACCGATTGCCTTGGCTGCATTTTCGACGAGCCCTATCGAACCGGGGAGCGGCAGAGCCCATTTCCTTGCGACATGGTAGTGCGACCAGGCGAGGTGCCAACGCGCCGTAAAGCGGCGTTGCGGCGATGGGCTGCTGGAGCGGCCGCGGCCATGACGAGCCTCGGCGCCGTCGACGTGGATCAGGGCGTGGCCGGCATCGCGCAGGCGGCGGCAGAGATCGTCGTCCTCGTAGAACAGGAAGATCTCGGGATCGAAGCCGCCGAGCGCCGTGAAGATCTCGCGCCGCAGCAACAGGCAGGCCCCCGACAGGAAAGGCAGGCAGGCGTCGCCTTCGGGCAGCACGATCTCGCGGGCGCGGTTGAGGTGATCGGGTGAGAGCAGCGAGCGCGGCTGCAGGAAGACCCGGCCGGACGGCTCGACCAGCCGCGGGGCGAAGGCCGCGGCGTCCGGATAGGCGTCGGCGGCGGCGAGCAGGGCGGCGACCGCGCCCTCGCCGATCTCGAGGTCGGGATTGACGATCAGGATGAAGGGCGTGTCGGCCGCCCCGGCGCCGCGATTATTGGCGCGGCCATAGCCCTCGTTGCGGGCGTTGCGCAGAACCTTCGCGCCGCAGCGCTCGGCGATGGCGGCGGACTCGTCGGTGCTGGCATTGTCGACGACCAGCGCCGCGACGCCCTCCCGAGCCAGCGCCGCAAGGCACGCAGGCAGGACCTCGGCACTGTCATAGGCGACGACGACGGCGGTGATGTCGGCAGGCGAAGAACTCATGCAAGCGCATGTGCGCGGGAAGTCGCGCCCGGGCAAGCGGAAATCAGCGCCGCGCCCCTGCTCGCAGTTCGCGTTGCAGTTCGGCGCGCTCGCTCGCCTCGCAGCGACGCGGCGCCTTGTAGGACTTCACCGCATAGCTCGCATTGGCCGCGATGAAGCGGGCGCGGTCTTCCCTCGGCAGGCCGGTGATGATCCGGGCCCGGTCGACGCCGACGCCGCAATCATAGGCGCGCGAGACGCGTGAAGCGGTGAATTCCGGCGTGCCGGGGACAGGACCGGCGCCGCCCCCGACGCAGCCGGCGAGGCCACAGGCGGCGAGTGCCGCGAGGCTCGGCTTCAGCGCAGGCATCGGCGTCAGAGCGTCTCGAAGCGATTGGCGCGGACGGTGTTCATCTGCCCCCGCAGCGTCGCCCGCTCCTCGGCCGTGCAGGGCTCCGGCCGGATGCCCTGGTTGATCGTCTGCGCCTCGGAGATGGTGACATAGGTCGAGCGGGCGCCGGCGATCTGCTCCGGCGTCGCGCCGCGTGCTCGCTCCGACTGGAGGAAACGGTCGAGCGTGTCGCGGCGCGCATAGCCGGCATTGCAGGCGCTGGCGCGCGAGACGATGCCGGCGAGCACCGTGGCGCGCGCCGCGCTCGGATTGGACGGCGTCGAGACGCAGGCCGAGAGAACGGGCAGCAGCGCGAGAGCCGGCGCCAGAAGGCGCACGGCAGGCAAAGTAGGCATGGAGATCAGCCGTTCTTCTCGGGCAGGTTGAGGCGCAGATGCAACTCGCGCAGTTGCTTCGGCGTCACATTGGAAGGCGCTCCCATCAGCAGATCGACCGCCTGCTGGTTCATCGGGAACAGAGCGACCTCGCGCAGATTGGTCGCCCCGGCGAGCAGCATGATGATCCGGTCGACGCCGGCCGCCATGCCGCCATGCGGAGGCGCGCCATACTGGAAGGCGCGGTACATGCCGCCGAAGCGCTCGACCACCGTCTCCTCGCCATATCCGGCGATCTCGAAGGCCTTCACCATCGCTTCCGGCCTGTGGTTGCGGATGCCGCCGGAAGCGAGCTCGAAACCGTTGCAGGCGATGTCGTACTGGAAGGCCTTGATGCTGAGCGGGTCTTCTTCCTTCAACGCCTTCAGGCCGCCCTGCGGCATCGAGAAGGGGTTGTGCGAGAAATCGACCTTCTTCTCGTCCTCGTTGTACTCGTACATCGGAAAGTCGACGATCCAGGCGAAGGCGAAGGCATTCTCGTCGATCAGGCCGAGTTCCGAACCGACCTTGTTACGGGCCGAGCCGGCGAACTTGTAGAACTTGTCCGGGTTGCCGGCGGTGAAGAAGCAGGCATCGCCCGGCTTCAGCCCCATCTGGGCGATGATCGCGGCGACGCGCTCGGGGCCGATATTGTTGGCGATCGGCCCCTGCCCTTCGCCGTCCTCCTTGACCATCAGATAGCCGAGGCCGGGTTGACCTTCGCCCTGCGCCCAGGAGTTCATCCGGTCGCAGAAGGCGCGCGAACCACCGCTGGGACCAGGGATCGCCCAGACTCGGTTCTTCTCGTCCTCGAGGATACGGGCGAAGACCTTGAAGCCCGAGCCGCGGAAATGCTCGGAGACGTCCTGCATGACCAGCGGGTTGCGCAGGTCCGGCTTGTCGGAGCCGTATTTGGCGATCGCCTCGGCATAAGGGATGCGCGGCCAGTTCTTGGTGACCGACTTGCCGCCGCCAAACTCCTCGAAGACGCCGGCGATGACCGGCTCCATGGTCCGGAACACATCCTCCTGCTCGACGAAGCTCATCTCGACGTCGAGCTGGTAGAACTCGCCCGGCAGCCGGTCGGCGCGCGGGTCCTCGTCGCGGAAGCAGGGCGCGATCTGGAAGTAGCGGTCGAAGCCCGCCATCATCAGGAGCTGCTTGTACTGCTGCGGCGCCTGCGGCAGGGCATAGAAATGGCCGGGATGCAGCCGGCTCGGCACCAGGAAGTCGCGCGCGCCCTCGGGCGAAGAGGCCGTCAGGATCGGCGTCTGGAACTCGGAGAAGCCGGCATTCTTCATACGCGAGCGCAGCGAGTCGACGACCTTGCCGCGCAACATGATGTTGTTGTGCAGCTTCTCGCGGCGCAGATCGAGGAAGCGGTACTTGAGCCTGGTATCCTCGGGGTATTCGAGATCGCCGAAGACCGGCAGGGGCAGCTCAGCGGAGGGGCCGAGCACCTCGATCGCGGTCGCGAAGACCTCGACAGCGCCGGTGGCGAGATTGGCGTTCTCGGTGCCGGCGAAGCGTGCCTTGACCTTGCCGTCGAGGCGCACGACCCATTCCGAGCGCAGCTCTTCGGCGTCGCGGAAGGCCGGAGAATCCGGGTCGATGACGACCTGGGTCATGCCGTAGTGGTCACGCAGGTCGATGAAGAGCACGCCACCATGGTCGCGGATGCGGTGGCACCAGCCGGAGAGGCGCACGGTCGAGCCGATATCGCTCTCGCGGAGCGCGCCACAGGTATGGGAACGATAGCGGTGCATGGTCACGGGATCAGGCTTTCCGGGCATTCGGGCGGGCCCGACGGGGCCGCGCGACGGTCTGAGCCGTAAGCACACGCAGGCGGCGGGCTTGTCAAGAAGCGCAGGCGATTGAGCCGTCCTGGTCGGCTCGGCCAGACCACGCAGAGATGCGCTCCGACAGACCGGCGAGCCGGCGAAAAGCAAGGATCTGCCGGTGCTTTCCGCATGAAAGTGGTTTCCACTTTGGCTGAACATGCCTTAAGAGCCGCCCATGAACCTGATCAGCACTACCGCGGAACTGAGCGAGGCGTGCACGCGCCTGGCGCGGCATCCTTTCGTCACGGTCGACACCGAGTTCCTGCGGGAGACGACGTATTATCCGAAGCTCTGCCTGATCCAGCTCGCCTCGCCCGACGAAGCCGTGCTGGTCGACCCGCTGGCGCCCGATCTCAGCCTCGAGCCCTTCCTGGCGCTGATGAGCGACCCGAATGTGGTCAAGGTCTTCCACGCCGCGCGGCAGGACCTCGAAATCGTCTGGATGATCGGCAGGCTGATCCCCGCCCCGCTCTTCGACACGCAGGTCGCGGCGATGGTCTGCGGCTATGGCGATTCCGTCGGCTACGAGCAGCTCGCCAACGACCTTGCCAAGGCGCGGATCGACAAGTCCTCGCGCTTCACCGACTGGTCGCGCCGGCCGCTCAGCGATGCGCAGCTCGCCTATGCCGAATCCGACGTGACCCATCTGCGCGACATCTATCTCGCGCTCGCCGCCGATCTCGCCGAGAGCGGCCGCGAGAGCTGGGTCGCCGAGGAGATGGCGGTGCTGAATTCGCCCGGCACCTATGAGGTCAAGCCGGAGAACGCCTGGTTGCGCCTGAAGGGCCGGATCCGCAAGCCGAAGGAGCTCGCCGTGCTGATCGAGCTCGCCGCCTGGCGCGAGCGCGAGGCGCAGCATCGCGACGTGCCGCGCCAGCGGGTGCTGAAGGACGACGCGCTGATGGACATCGTCCAGCGCGCACCGCGTTCGGCCGAGGCGCTGGGCGAATTGCGCTCGGTGCCGAACGGCTTCGAGCGCTCGCGGGCGGGCGGCGAGGTCCTGGCCGCGATCGAACGCGCCCAGGCCCTCGACCCGCACACGCTCCCGAAGCTCGAGCGCGAGCGCGGCCGGCCGGCGAACGGCGCCGTGCTCGACCTGCTCAAGGTCCTGCTCAAGGCGACCGCCGATGCCGAGCGCGTCGCCCCGAAGATCATCGCCTCCAGCGACGATCTCGAAGCCATCGCCTTCGACGACGAGGCCGACGTGCCGGCCCTGCAGGGCTGGCGGCGCGAGGTCTTCGGCGAGAAGGCGCTGGCGCTGAAGAACGGCTCGCTCGCGCTGCGGGTCGTGCGCGGGCGCGTCACCGTCGGCTGATCGCCGGCGCGCTGCCCTGCTCCCGGAGCGCAGCCTTCAGCCGGCGCGCTCCAGCAGCGAAGAATCCCCGTAGGAATAGAAGCGGTATTCTTCCGCGATCGCATGCGCATAGGCGCGTTTCATCACCTCGAGTCCGCAGAAGGCGGAGACGAGCATGAACAGCGTCGAGCGCGGCAGATGGAAGTTGGTGAGCAGGAGGTCGACCGCGCGGAAGCGATAGCCCGGCGTGATGAAGATCGCCGTATCGCCCGAGAAGGGCTGGATCACGCCATCCTCCCCGGTCGCGCTTTCGAGAAGACGCAGCGAGGTCGTACCGACGGCCACGATGCGGCCCCCCGCGGCGCGCGCGGCGTTCAGCGCCTGCGCCGTCTGCGCGCTAACCGTGCCCCATTCGGCGTGCATGCGGTGTTCGTCCGTGTCGTCGGCCTTGACCGGAAGGAATGTTCCGGCGCCAACATGCAGCGTGACGAAATGGCGTGAGACGCCGCGCTTCTCCAGCGCCGCGAACAGCTCAGGTGTGAAATGGAGCCCGGCAGTGGGCGCGGCGACGGCGCCTTCTTCCCGGGCATAGGTCGTCTGGTAGTCGCGCGTATCGGCAAGATCGGTCGGGCGCTTGCCGGCGATATAGGGCGGCAGCGGCAATTCACCGAGCCTGACGATCGCCTCGTCGAGCGCCGTCCCGGAAAAGGCGAAGCGCAGCTCGACCTCGCCGCCCTCGCCCTTGCCGACCACCTCGGCCTGGAGCCGGCCGAGCTCGCAGATATTGCTGGCGCTGTCGTCGCCGAAGAGGATGGTCTCGCCGATGGCGACCTTCTTGGCCGGGCGGGCGAAGGCGAGCCAGCGGTCGCCGGCCTCGCGCTTGTGCAGCATGATCTCCACTCGCGCCGAGGCATCACCGCGATAGCGGCGGCCATAAAGGCGCGAGGGGATGACGCGGGTGTCGTTGAGGACGAGCGCATCGCCCGGCCGCAACAAATCCACGAGGCCGCGGACGCCGCGATCCTCGAGGACAGGGTCGGAATCCGGCCGAACGACGAGCAGGCGGGCCGAATCGCGCGGGTTCGCGGGCCGCAGAGCGATCCGCTCCTCCGGCAGGTCGAAGTCGAAAAGTCCGACGTCCACGATGCGGCTCGCCCTAGCCCTTCAGGCTCAGGCGTCGGCCATCACCTTCATCGAGACGATGGTGTCGGGATCGCGCACCGGCTCGCCGCGCTTGATCTTGTCGACGTTCTCCATGCCTTCCACGACCTGGCCCCAGACCGTGTACTGCTTGTCGAGGAAGCGGGCGTCGTCGAAGACGATGAAGAACTGGCTGTTGGCCGAGTTCGGGTTCTGGGCGCGGGCCATCGAGCAGATGCCGCGGACATGCGGCTCGGCATTGAACTCGGCCTTCAGGTCTGGATAGCTCGAACCGCCGGTGCCGGTGCCGTGCGGGCAGCCGACCTGCGCCATGAAGCCGTCGATGACGCGGTGGAAGACGATGCCGTCATAGAAGCCCTCGCGAGCGAGCAGCTTCAGGCGCTCGACATGGCCGGGCGCCAGATCGGGGCGCAGCTTGATGACCACGCGGCCCTTGGTGGTCTCCATGACGAGGGTGTTCTCGGGATCGAGCGACATCAGACTGCTCTCTGGTTGGACGGCGCGCGGCCGTAGAAGCGGATGGTGATGGGTCGGCCTGCGATACTCCCTCCGAGGCCGGGCGACAACCTCATCGGCGTGCAATCGCGGACTGCGGCGACCAGTGAGTTGCTGAAGCGCTCGCGCAGGCCGGGCGAGGCCCGCCGCATCTCCCAGGTGACGCGCGGCTGACCGAACAAGGTCCCGTCGCGGCGCAGGCTGAAGCGGACAGTGGCCGCCGCAGCAGCCGTCGGCCCGTCGAGCGCCGGCGGCTGCCAACAGCGTCGCAGCGCCGGGGCGATCTGGTCGAGCCGGTCGAGCGTCTCGGCGCCCAGAGCGGTCGTCTCCGGCGAAACCGTGCCGATGACGCCGCTACCGGTGCCTGGAGGCTGCGGCGGCACGGTCCGGCGGTAGTCTCCCTCGCCGAAGGGGCCGCCGATGCCGGGCATATAGCGCTGGCCGCTCTGCGGCGGCAGGACCGGGTTCTGGTAGCCCGAGGGTGGCGGCAGCACGGGGTTCTGGAAGCCGGAGGGCGGCGGCAGGCCGAGATCGCGCGTGTCCTGCGCCAGAACGGGCGCGCTGCCGGCGAAGGCCAGCAGCAGAAGCGCCAGAGCGGGCAGGCGCGCGCGCATCGGCGGCTTACTTGGCGTCGGACTGCAGGCGCATGCGGACGATCTTGTCCGGAGCGGTCACTGAGCCGTTATTAGCCGAGCTGCCCTTCTTGATCTTGCGGACGACATCCATGCCGGAGGTGACCTCGCCGAACAGGGTGTACTGGCCGGTCAGCGAGCCGCAGCCCTCGAAGCAGATGAAGAACTGCGAATTGGCGGAGTCGGGGCTCTGCGAACGGGCCATGCCGACCGAACCGACCTTGTAGGGCGTCGGCGTGAACTCGGCGGGAATGTTCGGCAGGTCGGAACCGCCGGTGCCATTGCCCTTCGGATCTCCGGTCTGGGCCATGAAGCCGTCGATGACGCGGTGGAAGACGATGCCGTCATAGAAGCCGCGCTTGGTCAGCGTCTTGATCTGCTCGACATGCTTGGGCGCGAGATCCGGACGCAGGCGGATAGTGACCTTGCCGTCCTTGGTCTCGAGCACGAGGGTGTTCTGCGGATCGGGAGCCTGCGCCTGGGCGAGCGCAATGGAGGCGGAAAAGGCCAGGGCGGCGATGATGGGGCGAAGCATGGAGCGTCTCCTGGCCGCCGGCACGCCCGACGGCTCTACGAAACAGGCAGGTAACGGCATCCTTTGACCGGAACAAGGCGCTAGAACAGGCCGCGGAGAAGAATGTTGCACTGCACAAGAGCAAGCTGGAATAATTATGCAAATAATTCGAGCCAAAGCTGCCTAAACGGGTGACAGCGTGATCGTGATCGGCTAACTCTCGATTGCTGGGCGCGCCTGACCAAGTTTCGGGCGCCGCGGACCAGGTCTCGGGAGGAACAAACGCCCGCCTAGTATATGAGCCGCGCTTGCTGCAACCGCGCGCCGATACTGCGGTAAAAAACAAACTTCAAAGGCAAGGCTCAGGCCTTGCCTTTTGTTTTTGGGGCTTCCCGTTCGCCATCGCTGAATGTCCAGCCTTAGCACGGCATCAGGCCAGCCGGGGCAACAACGCTCGTCCTTCTCGCCCCTATCCCGGCGCGCTCCGCGCCAGGTCATTCGGGCGATCAAAACCGATCCTACAGGTCGATGAACGACCAGATGTACCAGACGCCGGCAAAGATGATCGCGGCGATCACGGTTGTCGCCAGCGCCTTCTTCAGCAGCAGCGGCGCCTGCGGCGCTCCCGGGTCGGTGCCGTCGCTGACCGCCCCGCCCTCCGACTGGCTGTGCACGCCGAAGGGCAGCACGGCGAAGAGCACCGTCCACCAGATCACGAAATAGACTGCAATTCCGCCGGTGATGCTCATTTGCGGTTCCCTTCTGCCTCTGCGCTCGCCAGCGCGATGCAGGAGAAGGCGACGCGCGCCTCGGTCGGGACGCCGAAGCGGGCGGTGTGCCTGGCCGGCAGACCGCCTGGGAAATGCTTGACGTATTCGGCGTTGCAGGCGGCGTAGTCGGCGGGATCGGTAATCAGCATGGTCACCTGGACGACCCGGTCGAGGCCGCTGCCGGCCTCTTCCAGGATTCGGGTGATGTAGGCCAGCGCCTCGCGCACCTGCTGGGCCGGCGTCTCGCCACGGATGACGCCACGCGCCGGATCGTGCGGCGCCGACTGTCCGGAGACGAAGACTAGGCCGCCGGCCCGCGTCGCCAGGCTGAACGGACGCGAGGAGCCGGCCTCCGGCTCGCCGAAGAACTCGATCGGAGAATCGCTCACGGCTCAGGCCTGCTCCAGCTCGACGAGCGTGCCGCAAAAATCCTTGGGGTGGAGGAAGAGCACCGGCTTGCCATGGGCGCCGATGCGCGGCTCGCCTGAGCCGAGGACGCGGGCGCCCTGCGCCTTCAGCCGGTCGCGCGCCGCCAGGATGTCGTCGACCTCGTAGCAGATGTGGTGGATGCCGCCATCGGCATTGCGCTCGAGGAACTTGGCGATTGGCGAATCCTCGCCCATCGGCTCGAGCAGCTCGATCTTGGTGTTGGGCAATTCGACGAACACGACCGTAACGCCATGCTCCGGCTGCGGCAGCGGCTGCGACACCCGGGCGCCGAGCGTGTCACGATAGAGCGCCGTCGAAGCGGCGAGATCCTTCACGGCGATGGCCACGTGGTTGAGGCGTCCGATCATGCGAGGCTCCGCGGCTAGGGGATCGACGAGAAACGGTGCGGGCTGGCGCCCGCCGGGCGCGCCCTTCCTAGCACTGGCGAGCGGCGGCTCGCCACTCGTCAGACCTCGATCACGAGGGCGTTGACCAGCGGCTTCTTGCCCCACTCCTCGTTGACGGCGCTGCGGATGCCGCGTTCGAGCGCGCTGCGCACCGCCTCGGGGTCGCGGCGCTTCGCCTTGGGCATGCCAGCGATCAGATCCTCGACCGCGTCGGCGACGATGTCGTCGAACGAGGTTCCGTCCTTGGCCAGGACCGGCAGTCCGAGCAGCGCGATCTCGGGATCACCGGCGAGCTCGCCCTTCTCGTCCATCGCCACCGCCACCGAGACGATGCCGGCGAAGGACAGTTTGCGGCGCTCGGCGACGGTGCGCTCCTGCGCGGCGACGAGGAGCATCCCGTCCTGATAGAGCCGGCCATGCCGGACTTCCGTCAGCTTGCGGGCGCCCTCGGCCGAGATGCCGACCACGTCGCCATTGGCTGCACGCAGCACATGCTTGACGCCGACGCCGCGGGCGAAGGCCGCGTGCTCGGAGAGGTGCAAGTCCTCGCCATGGGCGGGGATCGCGATCTTCGGCTTCAGCCAGCCATAGAGCCGCGCCATCTCCTCGCGCCGCGGGTGGCCGGAAACGTGGACGAGATGGGTCCGGTCGGTGATGATCTCGATATTGTCGCGGGCGAGCGCGTTCAGGATGTTGCCGACCGCCTTCTCATTGCCCGGAATGGTGCGCGAGGAGAAGATTACCCGGTCGCCCTTGGCGAGCGTGATCTCGGGATGATCGTCGGAGGCGATGCGGGAGAGCGCGGCTCGCGGCTCGCCCTGGCTGCCGGTCAGCAGGGCGACGACCTTGTCGCGCGGCAGGTAGCCATAGGTGTCGACCGAGCGGAAGGCGGGGATGCCTTCGAGATAGCCGCACTCGCGGGCGACATCGATGACGCGATCCATGGCGCGGCCGACGACGACGACCTCGCGCTGGTCGGCCATCGCCGCCTCCGCCACGGCGCGCAGCCGCGCCACGTTGGAGGCGAAGGTCGTGACCGCGACACGCGCCGGCGCTGAATGCACAAGTTCCTTGAGCTTGGCGGCGACGTCTGCCTCGCTCGGGCTGATTCCGTCGCGCATGACGTTGGTCGAGTCGCAGACCAGCGCCAGCACGCCCTCCTCGCCGAGCTCGCGCAGCCGCGCCTCGTCGGTCGGCAGGCCGACCTGCGGCGTCGGGTCGATCTTCCAGTCGCCGGTGTGGACGACGAGGCCGACCGGGGTGCGGATCGCCAGCGCGTTCGATTCGGGAATCGAGTGCGCGACCGGGACGAACTCGATGTCGAACGGGCCGAGCGTGATGCGGCCGCCCTGCGCCACGACATGCATCGGCACCTTGGGCGCGCCGGGCTCCGAGAGCCGGCGGGTCGCCAGCAGGCCGGCAGCGAAGCGGGTGCAGTAGACCGGCGCGCGCAAGGCCGGCCAGAGCGCGGCGAGCGCGCCGATATGGTCCTCATGGGCATGGGTGATGACGATACCCAGCAAGTTCTCCTTGTCCTCGACGATATAGCTGAGGTCGGGGAGGACGATGTCGACGCCGGGCACTTCGGGGCCGGCGAAGGACAGCCCGCAATCGACCAGTATCCATTTGCGCCTGCCCTCCGGCCCGAAGCCGTAGAGAGCGGCATTCATGCCGATCTCGCCGAGACCTCCGAGCGGGACGAAGACGAGTTGGTCACTGGAACGGGTCACGGGCAATCCTGACTTGGATATGGATGATGGCGCGGGACGCCTTAGGAAAGCGGCAGGCCTAGCATGCCGGTGCCGCCGCCTCCATAGCAGGAAAAAGCGGTACACCGGCCTGTGAAGCGTCAGCCGCAGCGATGATGACTTGCGACAGCTAGGGTGATGAAACGCCTGAACCGTCCGGCGCCGTCGGGGGTCCGAAATAGAGATCGCCCGCATCGATGATGCGCAACCCGGCTGTCGTCTCGAGCTCGAGCCGCCCTGCCGGATCGAGACCGCGGAAGCGCCCCGAGACCGGCCCCTCAGGCAAGCGCAGGGTGACGGTCTCGCCAAGGAATGCCGCGCGCTCCAGCCAGGCGGCACGCGTCGGGCCAAAGCCGCCGGGAAGAGACCAGGCGGAAAAGCGGCGATGCCACGCCTCCGCCAGCGCGGTCAGCAGGCGCTCGACGCTCGCGCCCTGCGCATGTGCTGCGAGATGGGTCGCCGCATAGGGCGTGTCCTGCGGTGAAGAGGCGATGTTGACGCCGAGGCCGATGATGACGCTGAACTGCCCTGCCCGGCTCTCGCCCTCGAGCAGCAGACCGGCAGATTTGGCGCGTTCGATCAGCAGGTCGTTCGGCCATTTCAGGGCGAGACGCGGCGCCGAAAGCCCGGTCACCGCCGAAGCGGCATCGTGCAGCGCCAGCCCGGCGACGAAGCCGAGCTGCGGCGCGAGCATGGGCTCGCAGGCCGCGACCAGGAGCAGGCTGGCGTAGAGATTGCCGGGGGGCGAGCCCCATTGCCGGCCATGCCGGCCGCGGCCGGCGTTCTGGCTGCGGGCCACGATCCAGAGCTTGCCGGGGTCGCCCTGGCCGAGCGCGACGCGTGCCTCCTCCATGGTGGAGGCGACCTCGTCGCGCACGATCAGGCGATAGCCGGCGCTCCGCGCCGCCTCGCCGAGCACGCTCAGAACAGCGACTTGGCCGCGAGAGCCGCCGAGTTGAACAGCGGCGCCGGCATCAGCGAGAGCGCCAGCACGAACAGGGCCGAGACCAGCAACACGCCGCGCACGCTCGCATCGCCCTTGTCGAAGGCCGGCTTGGCATCGTCGAAATACATGACCTTGACGAGGCGCAGGTAGTAGTAGGCGCCGACCACGCTGGTCACGACGCCGATCACGGCGAGCGTGTAGAGCTTGGCGTCGATCGCCGCGAGGAAGACGTAGAACTTCGCCCAGAAGCCGGCCAGCGGCGGGATGCCGGCCAGCGAGAACATCATCATCGAGAAGGCGAAGGCCATCCACGGATTGGTCCGCGACAGGCCGGCGAGCTCGTCGATGTTCTCGACCGGCTCGCCGTCGCGGCGCATCATCAGGATGCAGGCGAAGGCGCCGAGCGTGGTGGCAAGGTAGATCGCCATATAGGTCATCACGCCCTGGACGCCGGCCGCCGTGCCGGCAGCGAGGCCGACCAGCGCGTAGCCCATGTTCGCGATCGAGGAATAGGCCATCAGGCGCTTGATGTTGCGCTGGCCGATCGCGGCGAAGGCGCCGAGCGCCATCGAGGCGATCGAGATGAAGATGATGATCTGCTGCCAGTCATGCAGCGCGCCCGGGAAGGCGCCGACGAAGATGCGGATCGTCATCGCCATCGCGGCGATCTTGGGCGCCGAGGCGAAGAAGGCGGCGACCGGGGTCGGCGCGCCCTCGTAGACGTCGGGCGTCCACATGTGGAACGGCACGGCCGAGATCTTGAAGGCGACGCCGGCGGCGATGAAGACGAGGCCGAAGATCAGTCCAAGGCCGGGGTGCCCGCCCTGCACGGCTGCGGCGATGCCGGCATAGCTCACCGTCCCGGTGAAGCCGTAGACCAGCGAAGCGCCGTAGAGCAGCATGCCGGAGGAGAGCGCACCGAGCACGAAGTACTTCAGGCCGGCCTCGGTCGACTTCTCGTTCTCGCGATTGAAGGCGGCGACGACATAGAGCGCGAGCGACTGCAGCTCGAGGCCGACATAGAGGCCGATCAGGTCGTTGGCCGAGATCATCATCATCATGCCGATGGTCGCCAGCACGATCAGGATCGGGAACTCGAAGCGCATCGCGCCGTCGCGACGCAGGAAATCGGCCGAGAGCAGCACGGCCGCACCAGCGCCGAGCAGCGTCAGCACCTTCATGAAGCGGGCGAAACCGTCGGCGATGAAGGCGCCGTTGAAGGTCACGACCTTGCCTTCGCCGCGCAGGACCAGCACGAGCACGAGGGCGAGCAGAGCGAGCGTCGCGACTTCGAGCGTGCGCGTCGAGCGCTCGCCCTGGATGGCGCCGTAGAGCACCATGGCGATGGCGCCGATCGCGAGGACGATTTCCGGCAGCGCAGGGCCGAGAGCGGGCAAGGTCATCTCGATCAGCCTTATTGTACGACCAGCATGGCCGTCTTGGCGGCGGCGATAGCGGCTTGATAGTTCTTGATGAGGGCTTCGGTCGGCGCAGCGAAGGCGTCGAGGATCACGCCGGGCGCGATGCCGTACCAGATCGTCAGCAGGACGAGCGGCACGAAGATCGCGATCTCACGCCCGTTCAGGTCGGTGATGTCCTTCAACTCGGGCTTCACCAGCTCACCGAAGACGACCCGGCGATAGAGCCAGAGCGCATAGGCGGCCGAGAGGATCACGCCCGAGGTCGCGATCAGCGCAACCCAGGGATTGGCCTTGAAGGCGCCCATCAGCGTCAGGAACTCGCCGACGAAGCCGGCCGTGCCGGGCAGGCCGACATTGGCCATGGTGAAGATCATGAACACCACCGCATAGAGCGGCATGCGGTTCACCAGCCCGCCATAGGCGGCGATCTCGCGGGTGTGCATGCGGTCGTAGATCACGCCGACGCAGAGGAAGAGCGCGCCCGAGACCAGGCCGTGGCTGACCATCTGGAACATCGCGCCCTGGATGCCCTGCGGCGTCAGGGTGAACAGGCCCATGGTCACGAAGCCCATATGGGCGACCGAGGAATAGGCGATCAGCTTCTTGATGTCCTCCTGCATCAGCGCCACCAGCGAGGTGTAGACGATGGCGATGACGGAGAGGGCGAAGACCAGCGGCGCGAACATCGCCGAGGCATCCGGGAACATCGGGATCGAGAAGCGGATGAAGCCGTAGCCGCCCATTTTCAGCAGGATCGCCGCCAGGATGACCGAGCCGGCCGTCGGCGCCTCGACGTGCGCGTCGGGCAGCCAGGTGTGCACCGGCCACATCGGCATCTTCACCGCGAAGGAAGCGAAGAAGGCGAGCCAGAGCCAGGGCTGCATCGAGACCGGGAAATGGTGCTTCAGCAGGGTCGGAATGTCGGTGGTGCCGGCGTTCCAGTACATCGCCATCAGCGCCAGCAGCATCAGCACCGAGCCGAGCAGCGTGTAGAGGAAGAACTTGTAGGAGGCGTAGACCCGGCGCTTGCCGCCCCAGATGCCGATGATCAGAAACATCGGGATCAGGCCGGCTTCGAAGAACAGGTAGAACAGCACGAGGTCGAGCGCGACGAAGACGCCGATCATCAGCGTCTCGAGGATCAGGAACGCGACCATGTACTCGCGCACCCGCTTCTCGACCGAGGTCCAGGACGCCAGGATGCAGAACGGCATCAGGAAGGCGGTCAGCACCACGAAGGGGAAGGAGAAGCCGTCGACGCCGAGCTTGAACTTGATCGCCTCCGAGACCCAGCCATGGGTCTCGACCATCTGGAAGCCCGGATTGGCCGAGTCGAACCGTCCCCAGGCGACGAGCGCCAGGATGAAGGTCGCGATCGTGGTGATCAGCGCGGCATAGCGCGCGTTCGAATTGACCGAGGCCTCGTCGCCGCGCTGCGCCAGGATGAAGGCGGCGCCGACCAGCGGCAGGACCAGAAGCCCGGTGAGGATACCGAAACCGAACATCATCTCACCCGCGCAGGAGATACCAGGTCACCAGCCCGGCGACGCCGATCAGCATGGTGAAGGCATAGTGATAGAGATAGCCGGTCTGAAGCCGGACGACGCGATTGGTGACGTCGACCACGCGGGCCGAGATGCCATCCGGGCCCATGCCGTCGATGACGAAGCCATCGCCCTTCTTCCAGAGGAACTTCCCGAGCCACATGGAGGGTTTCACGAACAGGAAGTCGTAGATCTCGTCGAAGTACCACTTGTTGAGCAGGAAGCGGTAGAGCACCGGGTTGGCAGCCGCCAGCTTGCCCGGCACGTCCGGCCGCAGCACGTACATGTAGAGCGCCAGCAGGAAGCCGATCAGCATCGCGAAGAACGGCGACCAGACCACCCATTTCGGCACTTCGTGCATGGCGTGCAGGATGTGGTTGTCCTTGCCGGTGAAGATCGCGCCCTTCCAGAAGGCGTCGTAGCCATCGCCGATGAAGACGCCCTTGAAGGCGAAGCCGGCGGCGATCGCGCCGATCGACAGCAAAGCGAGCGGGATCAGCATCGAGAGCGGGCTCTCATGCGGCGTGTGGTCGTGATGGCCGTGGCCATGATCGTCGTGACCATGGGCATGGTCGTCATGCTTGCCGTGACCGGCATGCGCGTGATCGTCGTGGCCGTGATTGTCATGACCATGGGCGTCATGACCGTGGCCGGCCCAGCGCGGGGCGCCCTCGAAGGTCATGAAATAGAGCCGCCAGGAGTAGAACGACGTCATCAGGGCAGCGACGACGAGCAGCACGAAGGCATAGGAGCTGGCGAAGCCGCCATGGCCGACCGAGGCGAAGGCGCTCTCGATGATCGCGTCCTTCGAGAAGTAGCCGGCGAAGTACGGGAAGCCGGTCAGCGCCAGGGTGCCGATCGTCATCGCCGCCGCGGTCAGCGGGATGTGCTTCCGGAGGCCGCCCATGTTCCGCATGTCCTGCTCATGGTGCATCGCATGGATGACCGAGCCGGCGCCCAAGAACAGCAGCGCCTTGAAGAAGGCGTGGGTGAAGAGGTGGAAGATGCCGGCCGAGTAAGCGCCGACGCCGAGCGCGACGAACATGTAGCCGAGCTGCGAGCAGGTCGAATAGGCGATGACGCGCTTGATGTCGTTCTGCACCAGACCGACGGTCGCGGCGAAGAACGCGGTCGTCGCACCGACGACGACCACGACGGTCAGCGCCACCGGGGCGTATTCGAAGATCGGCGAGAGGCGCGCCACCATGAAGACGCCGGCGGTGACCATGGTCGCCGCGTGGATCAGGGCCGAGACCGGAGTCGGGCCCTCCATCGCGTCCGGCAGCCAGGTGTGCAGCAGGAACTGCGCCGACTTGCCCATCGCGCCCATGAAGAGCAGCAGGCAGGTCAGGGTCAGGGCGTTCCACTCATAGCCAATGAAGCGGAAGGTCTGCGAGGTCAGCTCGCCGGCCTTCGGGAAGATCGCATCGAAGGTCACGGCGCCGAACAGCACGAAGACCAGGAAGATGCCGAGCAGGAAGCCGAAATCGCCGACGCGGTTGACGATGAAGGCCTTCATCGCCGCGGCGTTGGCCGAGGGCTTCTGGTACCAGAAGCCGATCAGCAGATAGGAGGCGAGACCGACGCCTTCCCAGCCGAAGAACATCTGGACGAGGTTGTCGGCCGTCACCAGCATCAGCATGGCGAAGGTGAAGAGCGAGAGGTAGGCGAAGAAGCGCGGCCGATGCGGATCCTCGTGCATGTAGCCGATCGAGTAGAGGTGCACGAGCGACGACACGGAGTTGACGACGACCAGCATCACCACGGTCAGCGTGTCGATGCGGAAGGCCCAGTCGACGCGCAGGTCGGCCGAAGCCAGCCAGGTCGCAACCTGGATGCGGGTGGTGCCGGAGCCGAAGCCGACCTGGAAGAGAGCAACCCAGGAGAGCAGCGCCGCGACAAGCAACAGGGCGGTGGTGACGATCTCCGAAGCGCGCGCGCCGATCAGCCGGCCGAAGAGGCCGGCGATCAGGAAGCCGATCAGAGGGAGGAAGACGATCGCGTGATACATGGCAGGATGCGGGCGCTGGTGGGCGCTCAGCCTTTCATCATGTTGATGTCTTCCACCGCGATCGTGCCGCGGTTGCGGAAGTAGACGACGAGAATGGCGAGGCCGATCGCGGCTTCAGCGGCCGCGACGGTCAACACCAGCAGCGCGAAGATCTGGCCGACGATGTCGCCGAGGAAGCTCGAGAACGCGACGAAGTTGATGTTCACCGCGAGCAGGATGAGCTCGACCGACATCAGGATGACGATGACGTTCTTGCGGTTGATGAATATGCCGAGCACGCCCAGCGTGAACAGGATCGCGCCAACCGCGAGATAGTGGCCCAGACCGATCATTACGCGAGCTCCTCGGGAACGCCGGCGCGCGACGGCACCTTCTTCACGTCCATAGCGGTCGCCTTGGTGCGGGCGTTCTGCGCGACGATGTTCTGGCGCTTGACGCCGGGCCGCTCACGCAGGGTCAGCACGATGGCGCCGATCATGGCGACGAGCAGGACGAGCCCCGCCGCCTGGAAGTAGTAGATGTACTGTGTGTAGAGCACCCGGCCGATGGCCTCGGTGTTGCTGATATTGCTCGGGATCGCGGCGACCGGAGCGCGCACGATCTGCGGGTCGATGGCCCAGGTGCCGACGACGAGCAAGAGCTCGACCGCGAAGATCAGGCCGATCAGCCCTCCGATCGGCAGGTACTGCAGGAAGCCCTGGCGGAACTCGGCGAAATCGACGTCGAGCATCATCACGACGAAGAGGAACAGCACGGCGACGGCGCCGACATAGACGACGATCAACAGCATCGCCAGGAACTCGGCCCCGAGCAGCAGGAACAGGCCGGCCGCGTTGACGAAGGCGAGGATCAGGAACAGCACCGAATGCACGGGATTGCGCGCCGCCACCACCATCAGCGCGGAGGCGATGGTGATCCCGGAGAACAGATAGAAGAAAGCCGCTGCGGCATTCATCTTTGCCAGCCTTTCCGCCCGTCCGGGCGGCCCTCGTTTTTCGTCGCGCACCGGGCCTCATGAGTCCCGGTGCAGTTTGGAGCGTCTATAGTCAGGCCTACCCGAAGCGACAACCGCGCGGCGGGTCTGCATCCTCAGCGATAAGGGGCGTCCATCGCGATGTTGCGCGCGATCTCGCGCTCCCACCGCGCCCCGTTCGCGAGCAGCCGGTCCTTGTCGTAGAACAGCTCCTCGCGCGTCTCGGTGGCGAACTCGAAATTCGGTCCCTCGACGATGGCATCGACCGGGCAAGCCTCCTGGCAGAAGCCGCAATAGATGCACTTGGTCATGTCGATGTCGTAACGCGTCGTGCGGCGCGTGCCGTCATTGCGCCGCGGGCCGGCCTCGATGGTGATGGCCTGCGCCGGGCAGATCGCCTCGCAGAGCTTGCAGGCGATGCAGCGTTCCTCGCCGTTCGGATAGCGGCGCAGCGCGTGCTCGCCACGGAAGCGCGGTGAGAGCTGCCCCTTCTCGAAGGGATAGTTCAGCGTCGCCTTGGGCTTGAAGAAATAGCGCATCGACAGGACGAACGCGCCGACGAACTCCTTGAGGAGCAGTCCCTTGGCAGCTTGCGCGAGTGACATCGCCTCACGTTCCTCTTCATTCCCTTCAACCGAACAGCGTCCGGCCGATGACGTAACCCAAAACCGGCATGCCGCCGACCATCAGCACCAGCAGGATCGCCTGGAGCAGGCGGATGCGCCGCTCGTAGTCGTCATGCTCGGCCTGCGTCTTCGACGAGTTCGTCCGACGCAAAGCCGCCGTGACGGTACCCCCGATCAGCTTGTATTCGAGCCAACCCAGGACGAAGCCGATCAGGGCTCCGAGCGGGCCGGCCCAGCTTTCCACTACCGCACCGGACCCCAGCCCGTGATCTGCAGCACCGCCGCGACCACGACCACCGAAGCGAGCGACAGCGGCAGGAACACCTTCCAGCCCAGCCGCATCAGCTGGTCATAGCGGTAGCGCGGCACGAAGGCCTTCACCATCGCGAACATGAAGAAGACCAGGCAGACCTTGAGCGCGAACCAGAACACGCCCGGCAGCCAGGTGAACGGCGCCACCGGGAACGGCGGCAGCCAGCCCCCGAGGAACAGGATCGTGGTCATCGAGCACATGGTCATGATCGCTACGTACTCGCCGAGCATGAACAGCAGATACGGGGTCGAGGCGTATTCGACCATGAAGCCGGCGACGAGTTCCGATTCCGCCTCGGGCAGGTCGAAGGGCGGGCGGTTCGTCTCGGCCAGCGCCGAGATGAAGAAGATCACGAACATCGGGAAAAGCGGCAGCCAGTACCAGCCGAACATGCCGGCGCTGGAGTTCTGCGCCTCGACCACCGCCGAGAGGTTCAACGAACCGACGCAGAGCAGCACGGTGATGATCACGAAGCCGATCGAGACCTCGTAGGAGACCATCTGCGCCGCCGAGCGCAGCGCGCCCATGAACGGGTACTTCGAGTTCGAGGCCCAGCCGCCCATAATCACGCCGTAGATGCCGAGCGACGAGATCGCCAGGATGTAGAGCACGCCGACATTGATGTCGGCGATCGCCCAGCCCTCGGCGACCGGGATCACGGCCCAGGCCGCCAGCGCGAGAACGCAGGAGACCAGCGGCGCCAGCAGGAAGACGCCCTTATTGGCGCCGGCCGGGATGATCGGCTCCTTGAAGACGAACTTCAAAAGGTCCGCGAAGCTCTGGAACAGGCCGAAGGGCCCGACCACGTTCGGGCCGCGGCGCAGCTGCACCGCTGCCCAGATCTTGCGGTCGGCGAGCAGGATATAGGCGATGAAGACCAGCAGGCAGACCAGCAGCAGCAGGCTCTTGCCGGCGATGATCGCGAGGTCGAGGACGAGGTCCCAGTTCATCTGAGGCTTACTCCGCCGCCTGCCGGAGCCGGCCGGAGGCCAGCGCCGAACATTCCGCCATCACGGCCGAAGCGCGCGCGATCGGGTTGGTCGAATAGAAATCGTGCACGGCCGAGACGAAGCCCGCCTTCTCGGTCGCCCCGCCGATACCGGCGAGCTGCGAGAGGCCGGCGACATCGCCCGCCGCGACAGCGTCCACGGCCGCAAAGTGCGGGTGCGCGGCATAGAGGGCCTGGCGGAGCGCACCGAGCGAATCGAACGGCAGGGCCTTGCCCAGCGCCGCCGACAGCGCGCGCAGGATCGCCCAGTCTTCCTTGGCGTCGCCCGGCGGGAAGGTGGCGCGAGCCGCCATCTGCACCCGACCTTCGGTGTTGACGTAGGTGCCGGACTTCTCGGTGTAAGTCGCGCCCGGCAGGATCACGTCGGCGCGATGCGCGCCCTTGTCGCCATGGCTGCCCTGGTAGATCACGAAGGCGCCGGCCGGCACCTCGATCTCGTCGGCACCGAGCAAGTAGAGCACGTCGAGCGCGCCCGCCGCGGTCATGCCGGCGACGTCGAGGCCGCCCTCACCCGGCACGAAACCGAGGTCGAGAGCACCGACGCGGGCAGCAGCGGTGTGCAGCACGCCAAAACCGTTCCAGCCTTCCTTGACCGCACCGAGCACCTGCGCCGCCTTGGCGGCGAGCGAGAGCACGGCGGCGCCGTCGGCACGGGCGAGAGCGCCCTGCCCGACCAGCACCAGCGGACGCTCGCCGGCGGCCGGGGCGCGCTTGACGAGGTCCGCAAGCGTTTCGGGACCGGCGCCGAGATGCTCATGCGCATAGGTCAGGTCGACCGGCTCGCCGATGACGGTGACCTTGAAGTCGCCGCGCAGCCAGCGCTTACGAATGCGCGCATTGATGATCGCGGCTTCCTTGCGCGGGTTGGCGCCGATGATCAGCAGCGAGGTCGCGTCCTCGATCCCGGCAATGCCGCTGTTGAGGATGTAAGCAGCGCGGCCGAACTTCGTGTCGAGCTTCGCACCGTCCTGGCGGCAGTCGAGATTACTCGAGCCGAGGCCGGCGATCAGGCTTTTCAGCGCGAACATCTCTTCGACTGCGGCGAGGTCGCCGGCGATCGCGCCGATGCGCTCCGGCTTGGCCGCCTTGAGCTTGCTCGCGACCAGCGCCAGTGCCTCGTTCCAGCTCGCCGGACGAAGTGCGCCGTTCTGCCGGATATAGGGCCGGTCGAGACGCTGGGTCTTCAGCCCATCGGCGATGTGGCGGGTCTTGTCGGAGATCCACTCCTCGTTCACCGCCTCGTTGATGCGCGGCAGGACGCGCATCACCTCGCGGCCGCGGGAATCGACCCGGATCGCCGAGCCGACCGCGTCCATCACGTCGATGGATTCGGTCTTGGTCAGCTCCCAGGGGCGGGCTTTGTTCTGGTAGGGCCGCGAGGTCAGCGCGCCGACCGGGCAGAGGTCGACGACATTGCCCTGCAGCTCGGAGCTCATCGCCTGCTCGAGATAGGTGGTGATCTCCATGTCCTCGCCGCGACCGATCGCGCCGAGATCCGTGGCACCGGCGACCTCGGTGGTGAAGCGGACGCAGCGCGTGCACTGGATGCAGCGCGTCATCGAGGTCTTCACCAACGGGCCGATATACTTGTCCTCGACGGCGCGCTTGTTCTCGGCGAAGCGCGAGGTGTCGACGCCATAGGCCATCGCCTGGTCCTGCAGGTCGCACTCGCCGCCCTGGTCGCAGATCGGGCAGTCGAGCGGGTGGTTGATGAGCAGGAACTCCATCACCCCTTCGCGCGCCTTCTTGACCATCGGCGACTTCGTCGAGACGACCGGCGGCTCGCCGTTCGGGCCGGGGCGCAGATCGCGCACGCCGATAGCGCAGGAGGCCTGCGGCTTTGGCGGACCACCCTTCACCTCGACCAGGCACATGCGGCAATTGCCGGCGATGGAGAGCCGCTCGTGGAAGCAGAAGCGCGGCACCTCGGCGCCGGCCGCCTCGCAGGCCTGGAGCACGGTGTACTCCGGGGGAACGTCGACCTCGATGCCGTCGATCAGAAGCTTGGTCATGGTCTCACTCCGCCGCCATGAGCCTGACCGGCTCACCATGCGGGTTGGCGGCATAGTCGTCGATGCGCTGCTCGATCTCGTGGCGGAAATGGTTGATCAGGCCCTGGATCGGCCAGGCGGCAGCATCGCCCAGCGCGCAGATGGTGTGGCCCTCGATCTGCTTGGAAACGTCGAGCAGCATGTCGATCTCGCGCTTCTGCGCCCTGCCCTCGGCCATGCGGCTGACGACACGCCACATCCAGCCCGTGCCCTCGCGGCACGGCGTGCACTGGCCGCAGCTCTCATGCTTGTAGAAATAGCTGATGCGGGCGATGGCGCGGATGATGTCCGTGGACTTGTCCATGACGATCACCGCCGCCGTGCCGAGGCCCGACTTCAGCTTGGAGAGCGAGTCGAAATCCATCGGCGTGTCGATGATCTGCTCGGCCGGCACCATGCGCACCGAGGAGCCGCCGGGGATGACCGCCTTGAGGTTGTCCCAGCCGCCGCGGATGCCGCCGCAATGGCGCTCGATCAGCTCGCGGAAGGTCAGGCCCATCGCCTCTTCGACGTTGCAGGGCTTGTTCACATGGCCCGAGACGCAGAACAGCTTGGTGCCGACATTGTTGGGCGTGCCGATCGAGGAGAACCAGCTCGCGCCCCGGCGCAGGATGG
Organism: Allobosea sp. WAO; assembly: GCF_001509835.1. GTDB lineage: Bacteria > Pseudomonadota > Alphaproteobacteria > Rhizobiales > Beijerinckiaceae > Allobosea. Next base: position 724,552 of record NZ_JXTJ01000008.1, on the reverse strand, counting down.
TCGGCGCGACCGCGATCGACTCGACGTTGTTGACGGTGGTCGGGCAGCCATAGAGGCCGACATTGGCCGGGAAAGGCGGCTTCAGCCGCGGCATGCCCTTCTTGCCCTCGAGGCTCTCGAGCAGCGCAGTCTCTTCGCCGCAGATATAGGCGCCGGCACCGTGATGCACATAAAGATCAAACGGATAGCCATGCTTGTTGTTCTTGCCGATGAGGTTGGCCGCATAGGCCTCATCGACGGCGCGTTGCAGCGCCTCGCGCTCGCGGACGTATTCGCCGCGGATATAGATGTAGGCGGCATGCGCGCCCATGGCGAAGGAGGCGATCAGGCAGCCCTCGACCAGCGTATGCGGGTCGTTGCGCATGATCTCGCGATCCTTGCAGGTGCCCGGCTCCGACTCGTCGGCATTGACGACGAGATAGTGCGGGCGACCGTCGCTCTGCTTGGGCATGAACGACCACTTCAGGCCGGTCGGGAAGCCGGCGCCGCCGCGCCCGCGCAGGCCCGACTTCTTCATCTCGTCGATGATCCAGTCACGGCCCTGCTCGAGCAGGAACTTGGTGCCATCCCAGGCACCGCGCTGCATGGCGCCCTTCAGCGACAGGTCGTGCCGGCCGTAGAGGTTGGTGAAAATGCGGTCGCGATCTGCGAGCATGGTTTTCGCCTCACTTCACCGGCTTGTCGCCGAGCTTGCTGTCCGGCCGCCAGCCGGTCGCAAGCTTCTTGGCCTGGCCGATCCAGTCGTCACGGACCGCCCTGCCCTTGAATCCAGTCACACGCGCATCGACCCAGGCCAGCTCGGCCGGCGTCCAGGCCGCGATCTGATCGTAATGCCAGATGCCCATCTCGTTGAGCATCGTCGCCAGCTTCGGACCGACGCCCCAGATCAGCTCGAGGTCGTCGCCCTTACCGCCACGCGCCGCGGTGAGCAACGCGGGCTTGGCTTCGGCTACGGCCGGCGCAGCTTCGGCAACCGGGGCGGCCTTCGCGGCCGCAGCCGGCTTGGTTTCGGGCTTGGCATCGTCCTTGATCGCCTTGCCGGTCGCCGACGGGGTGTCCTGCGCAGCGCTGGCCGGCTGACCGGGCTCGGACGGCTTCGGGCGGCCGGGTGCTGCGGCTTCCGGGGCCGGCGCGGTCTTGATGTCGGTCGGGCCGGCCTTACCGATCGCGGCGGCGGCTTCAGCCTCCGCCTTCGCCTTGGCTTCGGCCGCGGCCTTCTCGCTGGCGATCTTGATCGCGGCCTCTTCGCGCTGCTTGGCGATGCGCTGCTGCCAGTTGCCGGCGCCGATCACCGAGCCGTCATAGAGCGCGGCGTCCTTCAGCGTCTCGCCGCCACCGACCGGCTCCGAGCAGGAACGGTCGATCTGCGGGCCGGGCTTGGTCGGGCGGCCATGACGGAGATCGTCGAGGAGCTTGCGGAAATTCTCCGGCGTCAGATCCTCGTAATAGTCGAAATTGATCTGCGCCATCGGCGCGTTGCAGCAGGCGCCGAGGCACTCGACCTCGAGCCAGGAAAGCTTGCCGTCGTCGCTCACGGTCGATTGCGGGCCGATGACGTCCTCGCAGACCTTCTTCAGCGCCTCGGCGCCGCGCAGCGCGCAGGGCGTGGTGCCGCAGAGCTGGACGAAATGCTGTCCGACCGGCTGCAGGTTGAACATGGTGTAAAAGGTCGCGACTTCCAGCACGCGCATCGGCGCCATGGAGAGCTTCTTCGCGACGGCCTCGATCGCAGCGCGCGGCACCCAGCCATCATGCTGCTCCTGCGCCTTCCACAGGAGCGGAATCACGGCCGAGGCCTGGCGGCCATCTGGATATTTGGCGATCTGCTGGTCGGCCCAGTTCTCGTTCGCCGCGGTGAAGGCGAAGGAGGCGGGCTGGACGTGATCGGGCGCGAGACGACGGACGGACATCAGCGGTCCACCTCACCAAAGACGATATCGAGGGAGCCGAGGATGGCGGAGACGTCCGCCAGCATGTGCTTGCGGCACATGAAGTCCATGGCCTGGAGATGGGCGAAGCCCGGGGCCTTGATCTTGCAGCGATAGGGCTTGTTGGTGCCGTCGGAGACGAGATAGACGCCGAATTCGCCCTTCGGGGCCTCGACCGCGGCGTAGACCTCGCCCTCGGGCACCTTGTAGCCCTCGGTATAGAGCTTGAAGTGGTGGATCAGCGCTTCCATCGAGCGCTTCATCTCGCCGCGCTTGGGCGGCACCATCTTGCCGTCGAGCGAAGAGACCGGGCCGCCGCCATCGGCCGCGAGCAGCTTCTCGCAGCACTGCTTCATGATGCGGACCGACTGGCGCATCTCTTCCATGCGGATGCAGTAGCGGTCGTAGCAGTCGCCGTTCTTGCCGACGGGGATGTCGAATTCCATCTCCTCGTAGCACTCGTAGGGCTGGCTCTTGCGCAGGTCCCAGGCGGCGCCGGAACCGCGCACCATCACGCCCGAGAAACCCCATTTCCAGCAGGTCTCGAGATCGACGACGCCGATGTCGACATTGCGCTGCTTGAAGATGCGGTTGTCGGTGAGCAGGCCCTCCAGGTCGTCGCAGACCTTGAGGAACGGATCGCACCATTCGGCAATGTCGTGGATCAGCGAGGGCGGCAGGTCCTGGTGGACGCCGCCGGGCCGAACATAGGCCGCGTGCATGCGCGCGCCGCAGGCCCGCTCGTAGAAGATCATCAGCTTCTCGCGCTCCTCGAAGCCCCAGAGCGGCGGGGTGAGCGCGCCAACGTCCATGGCCTGCGTGGTGACGTTGAGGATGTGCGAGAGGATGCGGCCGATCTCGGAATAGAGCACGCGGATGAGCTGGCCGCGGCGCGGCACCGTCACGCCCATCAGCTTCTCGACCGCGAGCGAATAGGCATGCTCCTGGTTCATCGGCGCGACATAGTCGAGCCGGTCGAAATAGGGCAGCGCCTGGAGATAGGTCTTGGCCTCGATCAGCTTCTCGGTGCCGCGATGCAGCAGGCCGATATGCGGGTCGACGCGCTCGACGATTTCGCCGTCGAGCTCCAGCACGAGGCGCAGCACGCCGTGCGCCGCCGGATGCTGCGGGCCGAAGTTGATCGAGAAGTTGCGGATATTGTGCTCGCTCATGTCCGGGCGTCCTGCTCAGCCTGGAACCGCGCCATCACCTCGGCACCCGTCAGGCGGGGGCGCTCGCCGGCGAAGGCATAGAGGCCTGGCTTCTCGTCGATGAAGATCTCTTCGAGGAAGTTGAAAGGCGTCAGATCGTCGAAGCTCTGCAGCGAGACGGCGACATGGCCCTCGCCTTCGCGCAGCCGCCAGAACAGGCTCGACCCGCAGACCGAGCAGAACTGGCGCTCGCCCCAATCGGAGGACGGGTAGCGGCCAAGACGGCTCTCGTCCTCGATCGTAACCTCGCCGCAGGGTACTGCCATGAACACGCCGCCGCTCCAGCGCCGGCACATGCTGCAATGGCAGACATCCATCTCAAGCTTAGCCGGCGTGGCGCGGAAACGGACCGCACCGCACAGACAGCCTCCCGATACGGGCGCGCTTTCAGCCATCGCCTCAGGCCCCCTTCGCCTTCTCGTCGCCGGGCAGCACGTAGTCCGTGCCTTCCCAGGGCGAGAGGAAGTCGAAGTTGCGGAACTCCTGGTTGAGCTTCACCGGCTCGTAGACGACGCGCTTCTGCTCGTCGTCATAGCGGACCTCGACGAAGCCGGTCAGCGGGAAGTCCTTGCGCAGCGGATAGCCCTCGAAACCGTAATCGGTGAGGATGCGGCGCAGGTCCGGGTGGCCCGAGAACAGGATGCCGTAGAAGTCGTAAGCCTCGCGCTCGTACCAGTTCGCGGCCGGGAAGACCTCGATCACCGAGGGAACCGGGGTCGCCTCGTCGGTCTGGACCTTCACCCGGATGCGCACGTTGTGACGCGGCGAAAGCAGGTGGTAGACCACGTCGAAGCGCTTCTCGCGGCCGGGATAGTCGGCGCCGGCGATGTCGGTGAAATTGACGAAGCGAAAGCGCTGATCGTCATAGAGCGTGCGCAGCACCTGGACGATGGCGCTGGCCTCGGCCTCGATGGTGAGCTCGTCGAAAGCGACGAGCGCGTTCGTGACCGCGCCGGGCAGCGCCGCCTTGATCTCTTCGCCCAATGTCACGAGCGCTTCGCTCATCGTCTCACCTTCGGTCGCCCCGCCTGCATCCTGGCCGGGATTGGCCCGGCCATCTCATGCAGACTTCGGCTTTGCCCTGTCCAATCCGCGCCTCTCCCTCAGGAGATGGTCGGGACAAGCCCGACCATGACGCGCATACATTACCGCTCGATCGTACCCGTGCGGCGGATCTTCTTCTGCAGCAGCAGAACACCGTAGAGCAGAGCCTCCGCAGTCGGCGGGCAGCCCGGCACGTAGATGTCGATCGGCACGATGCGGTCGCAGCCGCGCACCACCGAATAGCTGTAGTGGTAGTAGCCGCCGCCATTGGCGCAGGAGCCCATCGAGATGACGTAGCGCGGCTCCGGCATCTGGTCGTAGACCTTGCGCAAAGCCGGAGCCATCTTGTTGGTCAGAGTGCCCGCGACGATCATCACGTCCGACTGGCGCGGCGAGGCGCGCGGCGCGAAGCCGAAGCGCTCGACGTCATAGCGCGGCATGGAGAGCTGCATCATCTCGACCGCGCAGCAGGCGAGACCGAAGGTCATCCACATCAGCGAGCCGGTGCGCGACCAGTTGATCAGGTCGTCGGTCGCGGTGACGAGGAAGCCCTTGTCGGCGAGCTCGTTGTTGATCTCGACGAAGAAGGGATCGCGCGAGCCGACGGGCTTGCCGTCAGGGCCGAGCAGACCCTTAGGCGCGGGTGCGACGAGCGGATCGCCGCGATCGATCGCAGTCATGGCCATCAGTTCGACCTTCCGGGTTTCGACGAATCCAACAATGCCGACGGCACGGAGGCAGGCTTACGCGACACGGTGATCAATCCCACTCGAGGGCGCCCTTGCGCCACTCATAGACGAATCCGACGGTCAGCACGCCGAGGAAGAGCATCATCGACCAGAATCCGAACCAGCCGAGCCCGCCGAAGGCGACCGCCCAGGGGAAGAGGAAGGCGACCTCGAGGTCGAAGATGATGAAGAGGATCGCGACGAGATAGAAGCGCACGTCGAACTTCATGCGCGCGTCGTCGAAGGCGTTGAAGCCGCACTCATAGGCTGAGAGCTTCTCGGCATCCGGCTTGGAATAGGCGACGGCGAAGGGCGCGATCAGCAGCGCCAGACCGATCACCAGCGACAGGCCGATGAAGATGGCCAGCGGCAGGTAGTCGGTCAGCAGGGACTGCACAGGAAGAGCTTGCATGTGACACCCCGCAAAGCCGGTGCGCCGGCTGCGCACCCCAATCTCGCCAGTCGATTAGCCCCTGCTTTAGAATCACGCAAGGGTTTGCCGCGTCGCACAAAGCGGGCAGCGCCATGCCCGCGCCGCATGCGCCGGCGTCATGGCGGCGGGAGCGGGAAATCCGCGCGGTTCGGCCGGATTCTCGGCTGCCTCTGGCGCAAACGCAAGCAGGCGGTTGTCGCGGCGCGCCCGATCGTGGCAGATCGGCCCTAGCGTCAGCGTTCAGGAGATTCTCCACGATTCGCGCGGCGAACAGCCCGAAGGCAACGCAAGAGGCGGTTTTGTCAGCGAAGATCACGCCATCCGCGCAGGCTGAAGCCGCGGCGACACCGGCTCCGGACGTACTGGAATCGGCATGTCGCGGCTGAGCGGCGGCGCGAGCGCGTTGGCCCTCTGCCTCGTCCTGTCGGCGTCACCGGCGACTGCCCAGACCGTCCGCATGCAATTGCCGCCGGAGCGTCCGTTCGACCTCGACCTGAAGCCCGGCCCGGCCGAGCCGGCGATCGTGGTCCCCGTCCAGCCCGCGCCCGCCGAAGCACCGACACCGACCGCTGCCGTGCCGGGTCCTACCCTGGCACAGCCCGACGATGACGAAGGGCCAGAATGGCCGCAGCGCACGCCGGGGCAGCCCGAGGAGGAGCCGGCTTTCGATCCCGAGGAAAAGCCGGACCGTCCAGGCATCTCGACCGACCCTGGAACCTCGATCGTCTGCCTGCCACCGGTGCTGAAGAAAATTCTCGGCAAAATCGCCGACAAGTATGGAGCGGTGAAGGTCACCTCGACCTGGCGGCCGCCCTGGCGCGCCCGACGCGGCTCCTTCCACAAGCGCTGCGAGGCGATGGATTTCCGCGTGCCGGGCGTCAGGCCGCGCGCCGTCCTCGAATTCGCCAGGAGCCTGCCGGAAGTCGGCGGCAACAAAGTCTACTGGAACGGGTTGATCCACATCGACACGGGACCGCGGCGACCCTGGTGAATGCCGTCACGATCCGGGCGGCAGCGCACTAGCACGCGCCGCGCGGCATGCTACAGCTTTAGAATCGCCGATTGGGGACTGGAAGGTATGACGTCATCGGCGAAACCCAGCGGCGTTCCGGCCCGGCTGGTGATCCTGTCCCTGGTCGCAGTGCTCGTTCTGCCCGGCATGGTGTTCGCCGGCCTGTTGCTGCAACGCTTTGCCCAGTCGGAAAACGAACGCTACCGGCAGGAGGCACGCGAGGTCGCCAGCACCGCCGCCTCGATTCTCGATCGCTATCTCGGCGGCTGGCAGACCACGCTGCAGACGCTCGCGACGTCAGAGAACCTGCGCAGCCGCAATTTCGAGGCGTTCTATCGTCAGGCGACGCTGGTCAAGCACTTCGTCGGGGCGGAGATCGGCCTGCGCCGGATCGATGGCGAGCAGATCGTCAACACGCGCTTCCCCTACGGCTCGCAACTACCGAACTACAAGTTCGACGTCGACAGCGAGGCGATCGCCACGCGCAAGCCGGTCGTCTCGAACATCTTCATCGGGGCGATGACCGGCGAGCCCCTGGTCACGATGATCATCCCGCTGGAATTCGACGGCAGGCCGGAATTCCTGCTGCATATCAGCGCCAATACGCAGCGGTTGAACGATGTGCTGAAGCCGGTGGTTCCGGCGAACTGGGTCGTCGCCGTCGGTGATCGGCGCGGTCAGTACGTCACCCGCTCGGAGGATCACGAGGCCTTCAGCGGCAAGCCCGGCGTGCCGGCGTTCCTGGAGAAGGCGGTCGGAGCAAGCGGCAATTTCGAGGGCCAGAGCGCGAAGGGCGAGCCGGTCCTGGTCGGCTACGTCCGCTCCGACCTCGCGGATTGGCTCGTCGCCGCCAGCGTTCACCAGAGCATCATCAGGCAGCCGCTCAATACCGCCCTGCAATCCCTGATCGCCTTCGGGCTCGCGGCTCTGCTCGTCGCCTCCCTGATCGCACTCTGGCTTTGGGGACTGATCGGTCGGCCGCTGGCGATCCTGACCAAAGCCAGCGGCCAGCTCGGCCGGCTGGCGGGGCCAATCGCAGCGCCGACGCGGCTGCGCGAATTCGCAGCGCTGCGAAATGCCCTTTCGGACGCCTCGGAACAGATCCGTTCGGACAGCGCCGCCCTGGAGGAGCGCGTCGCTGCGCGCACGCGCGAGCTGGAAGAGACCAATGCGAGGCTCGCCGCCGAGATCGAGCAGCGCTCGCGGATCGAGACCATGCTGGTCCAGGCCCAGAAGATGGAGGCGATCGGCAACCTGACCGGCGGCGTCGCGCACGACTTCAACAACCTGCTGCAGGTCGTCGGCGGCAATCTCCAGCTGCTGGCGCGCGAGGTTCCCGGCAACGACAAGGCGCAGGCCCGGATCGAGAAGGCGATGGCCGGCGTCGCACGCGGCTCGCATCTAGCCTCGCAACTGCTCGCCTTCGGCCGCCGCCAGCCGCTGGAACCAAAGGTCGTCAACATCGGGCGCCTGATCCGCGGCATGGACGACCTGCTGCGGCGCACGCTCGGTGAAGCCGTCGAGATCGAGACGGTGATCGCCGGTGGCCTCTGGAACACGCTCGTCGACCCCGCCAATCTCGAGAATGCGATCCTCAACCTCGCGATCAACTCGCGCGACGCCATGGGCGGGCACGGCCGACTGACCGTCGAGGCCGGCAATGCCTTCCTGGACGATGCCTATGCCGCCGCACATGCCGACGTCACGGCCGGCCAATATGTCCAGATTGCGGTCAGCGACACCGGCTCGGGCATGAGCCGCGAGATCATCGAGCAGGTGTTCGAGCCGTTCTTCTCGACCAAGCCCGAGGGCAAGGGCACCGGTCTTGGGCTCTCCATGGTCTACGGCTTCGTCAAGCAGTCGGGCGGGCATGTGAAGGTCTACAGCGAGCCCGGACAGGGCACGACGATGCGGCTTTACCTGCCACGCTCGATCGAGGCCGAGGACATCCCCGCCGAGGTCGACACCGGCCCGGTCGTCGGGGGCAATGAGATCGTCCTCGTCGTCGAGGACGACGATGCGGTGCGCGATACCGTGATCGGACTGCTCGACGGGCTCGGCTACCGCGTTTTGAAGGCACCGGATGCGCAGAGCGCGCTGGTCGTCGTTGAAAGCGGCGTCGCCATCGACTTGCTTTTCACCGATGTGGTGATGCCCGGCTCGCTAAAAAGCGCAGAGCTTGCCCGCAAGGCCAAGGAAAGGCTGCCGCAGCTCAGCGTGCTGTTCACATCGGGCTACACCGAGAACTCGATCGTGCATGGCGGCCGGCTCGACGCCGGCGTCAACCTTCTGTCGAAGCCCTATACGCGCGATGCCCTCGCCCGGAAGATCCGGCAGGTCCTGGCGCGCGACGGAAAGATGCCGAAGCCGGCGGCGGAACAGCCGGAGGCGCAGGCCGCCCCTGCCCCAGAGCGGACGATCTACACCGTGCTGGTCTGCGAGGACGAGGCGCTGATCCGACTCGACACGATCGACCTGCTGCAGGAGCTCGGCCACATCGCCGTCGAGGCCGAGAACGGCATGCAGGCCCTGGAACTGCTGACCAACGGCAATATCGATATCCTGATGACCGATGTCGGCCTGCCCGACCTGCGCGGCGACGAGCTGGCGCGGCGCGCGCGACAGATGCGCCCGGAGCAACCGGTCGTTTTCGTCACCGGCCATAGCGAGGTGGCGGGCTTCGAGGATGCACCGCGCACGGTGGTCCTCAAGAAGCCCTATGCGTTCGAAGCGCTGGAGCGAGCGATCGAGACGGTCATGGCCAAGGAGGCTGCGGAAAGCTGATCTGCTGCGCGAAGGCCTTGTCGCGGCACTTGCCCACAGGCTAAGGCTTGAAGGCTGAGTGGCGAGGCCTTAAACGGCTGCTGCGGGGCGGTTAGCTCAGTTGGTAGAGCATCTCGTTTACACCGAGAGGGTCGGCGGTTCGAGCCCGTCACCGCCCACCAGACCCTAAGCCTCTGACATTCTTTCGTTATTCAGAGCGCCTTACGCGCGATGCGGCGCGGATGTTCTCCTCGCGCCCGTGATATGCCCGCGATTGCCGGCCCGGAATTGCCTGATTCAGGCCTCCGCGACGAGCTCGGTCGGAATCCCATCGGTCGAAAGCCTACTGCCTGGTTAGGCGGGACTGCTGCGGGCCGGAACCAGCGGTAGGCGGCCCGCGCCGTGACTAAAGACCTTCTTGACCCAGCGCGTCCGCGCTTTCACATCTTCCGATGAATATCGGCCGACGCCGCCGTTCACCTGACGTTGAGGCTTATTGTCGTCCAATGACGCCGTAAGGAGAGATGCAATGCGTAAACTACTTGTTCTTGCGGCCTTCGCCATCGGCATCGGCGCTTCTGCTCAGGCATCTGCGTCCGAGGCGCTACCACAGGCCCTTGCACGGCAGCTGGACCAGCAGGCCCTCGAATATAGCATGACCGCAGCCAAGCAGCGGCGCCTCTACATGATGCAGGAGGCGACGCGTCAGCAGCAGTATGGACGAGGCGGCCGTGGGTACAATCGCGGCTACGGGCCGGGTCCGCGCCATGGTTACGGGCCCGGATACGGGCCGGGCCCGCGTTATGGATACGGCCCGGGCTACGGGCCGCGTCCCGGCTACGGCCCGCCGCGGGACTACGGCTACCGGAGATACTGACTCCCCGGGCGTCTCTGCCGGAGCGGTTCTCGTCGACACCAATAGAGAATCGCCGCCGTTCATCGCGAGCGACACCCCGAGCGCTCGCGATGAACAGCTCCTGCGTGAAGCCGGCCTCCTGCCGGACCGCACTCCGATCGATGCCGTTTCCAGAGCCCGGATCGCCCCCGCAGCCAGCTGGCGCCGCCTGATCGCGCCCATCGCCGAACTACGCGCAGATTCGTGGCGCATGCGACTGCTCCTCTCGCTTCTCCCGCTCCTTGGCATCGCCGGAAGCCCGCTGAGAATCGGCCATTTTGGGTGATTTTCCGCGGCGCGCTGTGGAAGTGTCGATTTGATGTCCCGAGCCGCTTGACACTTTCCGCCCGGGGCCATAATCCCAACCTCGCTGAGGCCAAGGCCTTCAGCCGCCCGCGCGGGCGTAGCTCAGTTGGTTAGAGTGCCGGCCTGTCACGCCGGAGGTCGCGGGTTCGAGCCCCGTCGCCCGCGCCAGATTTCCCCTCCATCTTCAGCTATTTGTAGCGAGGACTGAGGTTTTTACCTTAGCTGAGGCCGTTGCCTCGGCCGCCCGCGCGGGCGTAGCTCAGTTGGTTAGAGTGCCGGCCTGTCACGCCGGAGGTCGCGGGTTCGAGCCCCGTCGCCCGCGCCACTAAATTCGATCCGCACATCGGTATCGCCTCGCAGCGTCACACTCGCTCGGCCGGGTGGCTTGCACCTTCCCGCTTGATTTGTTCCGCTATGCGCCGGTGCGCGGCGAGATGCCTGCCCCTGCCAGCCGGGATCTCCTCCAACAGCCATTTTCGATAGGCCGTGTCCTCGTCTTCGGCTTAGGGCGCAGCCAGAAAGAATGCCGTCGCCAGCGCGGCGAGGAAGTCCTGGCGCGCAGCAGAGCGATCCGCATCACTCCTATCGAGATACTGCTCGGTTTCGGAGCTTCGGCGCAGGCCGAGCTTGCGGGCGGCTGGGCGCGACAGCTTGCCCGAGGCTCTCTCCCGCGGTCCAAGCAGAATCGGGCGGATACGCACCGGATGGACCGCACCGAGCCCGGTAGCGGAAATTCTGGCGCGATCGTTCAATGCGACGGGTATGCGTCATGATATCCGGTTGCGAATGAACAACACGTCATCCGGGCCAGCCATGCGCTTCGAGTTGAACGGCAAGGCGGCGAAGGTCCCCGCAACCTTGGCGGGGGATCGCCTGCTCTGGGTTCTGCGCGATCATTTTCTGCTGAACGGCCCCAAATACGGCTGCGGCGTGGGGGTCTGCGGCGCCTGCACGGTCCATGTAGATGGCCTGGCCGAGCGAGCCTGTCTCCTGACGGCCGCCGATGTCGCGGGGCGGAGCGTGATGACCCTGGAGGGACTTGGCTCGGGGCCCGGCGGCGGGCTTCACCCGGTGCAACAGGCCTGGATCGAAGCGGCAGTTCCTCAATGCGGCTATTGCCAGAACGGTCAGATCATGGCTGCCGCTGCGCTCCTCAACGCGAATGCGTCGGCTCCGGCTGCCGAGATCACAGCAGCGATGGACGGTGTCATCTGCCGCTGTGGGACGCAGCCGCGCATCGCCGCTGCGATCAGCCTGGCACAGCAGATGTTGCGGAAACCCGCGTGATGCCGATCTCGCGACGTTCCATCGTCAAGGGGCTCGGCTGGTTAGGTGCGGGGATCGTGGTCACGGCCGGCGGCGCCTATGGCGTGTCGCGGCACCTGGCGCTCCCCTATCGCGGCGCTCCGACGCGGGCCGACGCATCCGCCTGGCTGCGCCTGACGCCCGAAGGCCTGATCGAGATCGTCATGCCGCGCGCGGAGCTCGGCCAAGGTATCACGGTGTCGTTTCGCCAACTCGTGGCGGAGGAGACCGGTTTCCCGCTCGATCGGGTCCAGGCGATCCAGCCGCGGACCGATCTTCTGTCGCCCGCCCGGGCGACGGTCGGCTCCGATTCGGTGAAGGATTTCGCGCCCCTGCTGGCCTCTGCCGCCGCAGCTTTGGCAATCGTCCTGAAGCACGCCGGCGTCGTCGACGGCAAGGCCCCGCCCGCCGGTTTTGCCGCGCTGGCGACGAACCCACGCCTGATCGATGCCGCGGCATTTCAGGAAGCCAAGCCCGTTTGGCTCATGCGGGACCACCAGCGCCTCATCGGCAAGTCGCCGCCGACCGACGGAATTCACGCCGTCGTCACCGGGACCGCGCCGCTCTATGCGGATGATGTCCGCCTGCCGGGCATGGCTTTCGGGGCCGTACTCCGTCCGACGCGCCTGGGCGCCGTGCTGACATCGGTCGACGACACCAAGGCCCGAACGCTGCCCGGATATCTCGGGCTGCATCATGACGGCGGGCGCGCCCTCATCGCCGCCGAGAGCCGCGGCGGGCTGGAGGCGGCCCTGGCTTCGCTGATCGTGCGATGGTCCGGCGGGCTGCCTGACGACGCCGATGTTCTCGCAGCAGTCGATGTCGACTCTGGCCTGTCGAATGGGGCACTGGAGCATGTCCCGCGCAATGGGCGCTTCGCGCCGGGAGAGGCGTTCGACCTCGATCTGCGGCTAGACCTACCGATGGTAGCCCATGCCTGCATGGAGCCGCGCACCGCGGTGGCGCTTTTCAGCGAGGGCAGGAGGCTGGAAGTCTGGACTGGAACCCAGGACGTCACTTTCGTTCGTGCGGTACTCGCCCAGGAGCTCGGGTTGCCGCGTGACCATGTCACCGTGATCGGCTGCCGCGTCGGCGGTGGCTTTGGCGGCAAGACGCTCTGCACGGCCGAATTGGAGGCCGCGCTGCTCGCGAGAGCGTTCGGACGACCGGTCAAGGTACAGTGGACGCGCCTCGACGAGTTCCGCGAGGCCTTCCACCGGCCGCCGTCCTCGCACCGGATCAAAGCGCGTCTCGCCGCGGACGGGACGCTCGAGGCCTGGCATCACGCGTTCCGCTCGGGACATGTGATGTTCACCTCCGCCGCCATGGGGCCCGCTCTGCAGTTCGCAACGAGCTTCGTCGGCGATCCCGGCGTGCTGCGCGGCGCGATCCCGCCCTATGCGGCAGCGCACTTACGCGTCGAATTCGAGGATGTGCGGTTACCCGTTCACACTGGCCCCTGCCGTGGCCTCGGCGCTGGGCCGAACATCTGGGCCATTGAGACGGCGGTCGACCAGCTTGCTCGCTTGCGTAAGGAGGATCCGATCGCCTTCCGCGAGCGGATCCTTGCAGGACGATGGCCCCGCTTGGCTCGGGCGCTCGATCGGGTCGCGGCGGTGGCCGATTGGCGCGGGCTGCGGTCGACAGAGGAGCGCGGCTATGGCGTCGCCTGCGGTGTCTACAAGGAGATGTCCTATGCCGCGGTTATCGCCGAGGTGACGCGCGAACGCGGGCAGATGCGCGTGACAAAGCTCTGGTGCGCGCATGACTGCGGGCTGATGCTGAATCCAGGCCAGGTGAAGGCCCAGGTGGAGGGCAATCTCGTCTGGGGCATCGGCATGGCGCTGTCCGAAGCGCTCTCCCTCGCCAACGGCAACGTGGCGCAGACGAGCTTCGCCGACTACGCCGTGCCGCGCTTCTCCGACGTGCCCGAAATGATCATCGAGCTCATCGATGGAGGCGACGCGCCGACGGGGGCCGGCGAGACTGCCATCGTTGCGGCGGCACCGGCGATCACCAATGCCATTGCGACCATGACCGGCAGGCCGGTGCTGCAATTGCCATGGCGCGCTGACGAACCGGCGTGATGGCGCCGCTCCTGATCATCAGACTCGCTCTTCTTTGCACGGTGGCGGTCCTCGGCGGTTGCAGCCTTGCCCCGACGGGCAAGGCCCTCGCTCCCGAAACCCTTCGCATGGCCACTCCGCGAGCGGAAACGTTGCGCCCTCATGGCGAGGCCCGGCATGTGCTCGCCCTGTCGAGCGGCGGAGCGGATGGCGCCTTCGGCGCCGGCGTCCTCGTCGGCTGGACTGAAAGCGGCTCGCGGCCCACCTTCGCCGTGGTAAGCGGCGTGTCGACGGGGGCCCTGCAAGCACCGTTCGCCTTCCTCGGCCCGCGATATGATCCGCTGCTCGAGCAGGTCTACACAACCACCCGCACCGAGGACGTCTTCAAGGGCAACGGCATCGGCGTTATCGTCAAGGCAGGCATGAGCAAGGCCGACCCGCTGCGCCGAAAGCTTGATCGCATCGTGACCGACCGCATGATGGCAGAAATCGCGGATGCCCATCGCGAGGGCCGGCGGCTCTACGTCACTACCACCGACCTGACCAACGGCAAGCCGGTTACCTGGGATATGGGCCGGCTTGCGGCCTCCGGTCGTTTCGATGCGCGTTCGGCGTTCATCGAAATCCTGGTTGCCTCGGCCGCACCGCCCGGTTTCGTCGAGCCGATCCCGTTGCCAGACCCGGCCAGCGGCGTCGCGGTGCTGCACGGTGATGGCGGAGTGATGCGCCCGATCGTGGTCGAGCCCTCAATGCTGCGCGGCAAGCGCAGGCCTAGCCTCTGGATCATCGCCAACGGGCATGTCGGTACCGTTGCCACGACACAGGCCGCCGGGCATGGCGCGGCCGCGCTTGCCCGTCGCGGCGTATCGCAACTCCTGAAGAGCCTGAGCTTCAGCGCTGTCGAGCGGGCTGCAATCCTGGCGCGGGAGGCGGGCGCGGCGTTCCGGCTGCAGCAGCTTCCGAGCGAAATTCCCGAGGCCGCGAACCCTTTCGTCTTCGAGCCCGACGAGATGCGGAGCCTGTTCGAGGCTGGTCGAGGAAGAGGGAAAGATCCATCGAGCTGGCTGAGCGCTCCGGCCGCGACCGAAGAATGGTGAGCCGGATGAAGGACGATCTCACAGGCGCAGCCCTGGTGCGGCTGATGCAGCTGTCTTTCGCCGAGCAAGGGCTCGACCTGCCGGTCAGTACCGCAACGCTAAAGCCCAACCGGCCCCATGCATCGCTGGCCGAGAAAGCGGCCCTGGCCGAGGCGGTGCTGGCGGTCCATGGCCCGACTGCGCTTCTGAAGGTCGGCCAGTCGGTCTCGCGCCTGGCGTTCGATCCGCTTGGGGCTGCGTTGCTTGCGGCCCATGGCGGGCCGGACCTGATCGCGCGCTGGCGTCGGCTGGAGCGCTATGTTCACACCCGGCACCCCATCGTCGTGTGCAGCGTCAGCGAAACCGACGCCGTGCTCGATCATCGCGGAGACGCAGAAGATCCGCCCCCGGCGGTCAACTACCTGCTGTCGGGCCTGATCGCCGGGCTCCTCGCGGCAGCGGGCTGCGTCGATCTTTGCCTCACGATCGGGCCGGAAGACGGAGGCTTGGTCGTCATCGAGGCCGGCCACGTGATCGATACCCCACCTGCTCCTGCCGAACAGACCGGGCTCTGGCGCCTGTGCTGGATACCGGGAGCCAAGCCACCGCTGCCGCTACCCACGCTCTGCTCCCAGCCGCATCAGCACTTGGGCCGGTCAAGCCGGGACACGATCGCGCTGATCGAGAGCGACCTGCTCGTGATCTGGTCGTTGCCGCTGCTCGCGAGACGGCTCGGCCAGTCGCCACGCACCTTGCAGCGGCGTCTCGGGAATGACGGCCTGTCGCTGCAAATGCTGCGACGCGCCTCCCAGATTCGCCATGCGAGCCTTTTGCTGCTGAACGGAACCGCATCGCTTGCCTCGATCGGCTTTGCTTGCGGCTTCAGCGATGCCGCTCATTTTACCCGTGCCTTCCGGCAAGCGACCGGGATGAACCCTACGGAGTTCATGACCGCTGCCCGTCCCAGCGGCAACGGCACATGATGCGCGCGGGGGCGCCTTCCGCAATCAGCTAGGTGCATCGCCCGGCGCCGCCGGCCAGCCCGATTTGATTTTTTTTGCCCCGGTAAACCCCGAGACCAACGGAAAGCTCGGGCCGGCGCGCCAACGCAGCGCCCATCCGCGCAACGAAAAAGCCGCCGGCTCGCGCCGGCGGCTCCTTTGCTTGCGATGCTTCCCGCCTCAGTGGGCGACCAGCCCTGCCGCGGCGTCGTCCTCGGAGGACTTCGGCGTCGTCGCCTTCAGGTCCTCTTCCCAGACGATCGGCGCCGGCTGACGCACCAGCGCGTGCTGGAGCACCTGGTCCATGCGCGAGACCGGAACGATCTCGAGCCCGCTCTTCACCGACTGCGGGAGATCGACGAGATCCTTGGCATTGTCCTCGGGGATCAGCACCTTCTTGATGCCGCCGCGCAGGGCGGCGAGCAGCTTCTCCTTCAAGCCACCGATCGGCAGCACCCTGCCCCGCAGCGTGACCTCGCCGGTCATGGCGACGTCGCGACGCACCGGGATACCGGTCATGATCGAGACGATCGCCGTGGCCATGCCGATGCCAGCGGACGGACCGTCCTTCGGGGTCGCGCCCTCAGGCAGGTGGACGTGGATGTCGCGCCGGTCGAAGAGCGGCGGCTCGATGCCGAAATCGATGGCGCGGGAGCGGACATAAGACGCCGCCGCCGAGATCGATTCCTTCATCACGTCGCGCAGGTTGCCGGTGACGGTCATCTTGCCCTTGCCGGGCATCATCACGCCTTCGATCGTCAGCATCTCGCCGCCGACCTCGGTCCAGGCCAGACCGGTGACGACACCGACCTGATCCTCGGTTTCCGCCATGCCATAGCGATAGCGCGGCGGGCCGAGATAGTCCTCCAGCACCGCAGGGGTGACCGCGACCTTCTTCTTCTTCGACAGCACGATCTCCTTCACCGCCTTGCGGACGGTGTTGGCGATCTCGCGCTCGAGGTTACGCACGCCGGCCTCGCGGGTGTAGCGGCGGACCAGCGTCGTCAAGGCCTCGTCGTCGATCGACCACTCCTTGGATTCGAGGCCGTGCTTCTTGATCGCACCCGGGATCAGGTGGCGACGCGCGATCTCGGCCTTCTCGTCCTCGGTGTAGCCGGCGATGCGGATCACCTCCATCCGGTCCAGCAGGGCCGGCGGGATGTTCAGCGTGTTCGCCGTGGTCACGAACATCACGTTCGACAGGTCGTAGTCGACCTCGAGGTAATGGTCGTTGAAGGTCGAGTTCTGCTCGGGATCGAGCACCTCGAGCAGGGCCGCCGACGGATCGCCGCGGAAGTCCTGGCCCATCTTGTCGATCTCGTCGAGCAGGATGAGCGGATTCGAGGTCTTGGCCTTCTTCATCGACTGGATGATCTTGCCGGGCATCGAGCCGATATAGGTGCGGCGGTGACCGCGGATTTCGGCCTCGTCACGCACGCCGCCGAGCGACATGCGCACGAACTCGCGGCCGGTCGCCTTGGCGATCGACTTGCCGAGCGAGGTCTTGCCGACGCCCGGAGGGCCGACGAGGCACAGGATCGGGCCAGCGAGCTTGTTGGCGCGCTGCTGCACGGCGAGGTACTCGACGATCCGGTCCTTGACCTTGTCGAGCCCGAAGTGATCGTCGTCCAGAACCTGCTGAGCGGAGGCGAGGTCCTTCTTGATCTTCGAGCGCTTCTGCCAGGGGATGCCCAGCAGCCAGTCGAGATAGTTGCGCACGACCGTCGCCTCGGCGGACATCGGCGACATCTGGCGCAGCTTCTTGACCTCGGCCAGCGCCTTGTCGCGCGCTTCCTTGGTCAGCTTGGTCTTGGCGATGCGCTCTTCCAGCTCGGCGAGCTCGTCGCGGCCTTCCTCGCCGTCGCCGAGTTCCTTCTGGATCGCTTTCATCTGCTCGTTGAGATAGTACTCGCGCTGGGTCTTCTCCATCTGGCGCTTGACGCGCGAACGGATGCGCTTCTCGACCTGGAGAACCGACATCTCGCTTTCCATCAGCGAGAGCACCTTCTCGAGCCGGTGGGCGACGTTCATCACCTCCAGCACCGCCTGGCGGTCGGCGATCTTGACGGCCAGATGCGAAGCGACGGTGTCGGCGAGCTTGGCCGGCTCGTCGATCTGCGACACCGCGGCGACGATCTCGGGCGAGATCTTCTTGTTGAGCTTCACATAGCTCTCGAACTCGCTGACGACCGAACGGCCAAGCGCCTCGACCTCGACCTTCTTGCCGGGCTCTTCTTCGAGCGCGACCGCTTCGGCCTGGTAGAAACTGTCATCGGCACTGTAGCTCAGCGCCTTGGCGCGGCCGACGCCCTCGACCAGCACCTTGACGGTGGAGTCGGGGAGCTTCAGCAGCTGCAGCACGCGGGCGAGCGTGCCGATCTCATAGATATCCTTGGTCTCCGGATCATCGTCCCCAGCGTTCTTCTGGGTGGCGAGCAGGATCAGTCCGTCGTTCTTGACCACCTCTTCGAGCGCGCGAATGGACTTCTCGCGGCCGACGAAGAGCGGCACGATCATGTGCGGGAAAACGACGATGTCGCGCAGGGGCAGAACCGGATAGGTGCCGGTGGTGCCGGGGACGAGCGGAGCGCGGGGCGTCGAGCCTGTCATGTCTTGTCCTTCAAGTTTTCGCCCGACCGACCCCCTGTTGGGCGACCGAACCGGACGTTCCGCGCCGGCGCGACCATTCGCGCCAACCGCCCCTGCGACTCACGCCCTCAACAGGCACGCTGCATCGCAGGTGATGTTAAAGTGGATGCTTCCCGGCCAGCTTTCAAGCGATCCGCCGGCGCAGTCCACCGCAGCTTCCACTGCATGCCTGGACACGAAGGCGCGACCCCGCCAGATGGCGGAAGCCTTCTCCCGCAGTCGTGACCACAAGCTCCACAAAGCAAAACGCGCGCCATGAGGCGCGCGTCTGAAAGTGGGACAGCTTAGTGCCGGATCAGGCCGAAGCGGACTTGTTCAGGCCGAAGCCGACTTGGCCTCTTCTTCCCTGTCCGAGTAGATGAACAGCGGGCGCGACTTGGTCTCGACCGCCTCGGGGCCGATGACGACCTGCTCGACGCCTTCCAGCCCCGGCAGCTCGTACATGGTCTCGAGCAGGATGCCTTCCATGATCGAGCGCAGGCCACGGGCGCCGGTCTTGCGCTCGATCGCCTTGCGGGCAATCAGGCTGACTGCCTCGTCGGTGAAGGTCAGCTCGGTGTCCTCCATCTCGAACAGGCGCTGGTACTGCTTGACCAGCGCGTTCTTCGGCTCGGTCAGGATGGTCTTGAGCGCGGCCTCGTCGAGATCCTCGAGCGTCGCCAGCACCGGCAGACGGCCGACGAACTCCGGAATCAGGCCGAACTTCAGCAGGTCCTCGGGCTCGACCTCGCGGAAGATCGCGCCGGTGCGGCGGTCGTCAGGGGCCTTCACGGTCGCGCCGAAGCCGATCGAGGTGCCCTTGCCGCGGCCCGAGATGATCTTGTCCAGCCCGGCGAAGGCGCCGCCGCAGATGAACAGGATGTTGGTGGTGTCGACCTGCAGGAACTCCTGCTGCGGATGCTTGCGCCCGCCCTGCGGCGGCACGGAGGCGACGGTGCCTTCCATGATCTTGAGCAGCGCCTGCTGGACGCCCTCGCCCGAAACATCGCGGGTGATCGAGGGATTGTCCGACTTGCGGCTGATCTTGTCGATCTCGTCGATGTAGACGATGCCGCGCTGAGCCCGCTCGACATTGTAGTCGGAGGCCTGGAGCAGCTTCAGGATGATGTTCTCGACATCCTCGCCGACATAGCCGGCCTCGGTCAGCGTCGTCGCATCCGCCATTGTGAAGGGCACGTCGAGGATGCGGGCGAGCGTCTGCGCGAGCAGCGTCTTGCCCGAGCCGGTCGGCCCGATCAGCAGGATGTTGGACTTCGCCAGCTCGACGTCGTTGTGCTTCGTCGCGTGCGAGAGCCGCTTGTAATGGTTGTGGACAGCGACCGAGAGGACCTTCTTCGCGTGGTCCTGGCCGATGACGTAGTCGTCGAGAACCTTGCGGATCTCCTTCGGGGTCGGCACGCCGTCCTTGGACTTCACCAGCGCGGACTTGGACTCCTCGCGGATGATGTCCATGCAGAGCTCGACGCATTCATCGCAGATGAACACCGTCGGCCCCGCGATCAGCTTGCGGACCTCATGCTGGCTCTTGCCGCAGAAGGAGCAGTAGAGCGTGCTCTTGGAATCGCCGCCGCTGGCCTTACTCATTGTCGATCTCCATCTCGGAAGACGAAGCCAGCCACCCGATAAAGGCGGGCTGATGTCGTCTCTCCGTCATAGTAGGCGCTCAGATCACGATTATTGGGTTAACGCATCGCTGTGGCGCAGACGCCGACGAAACTGACCCAAAACCGGACCGCTCGAGCGCCTTACGCGCCCTTCCGATTCCCTCATGCAAACATGAGGCCTAGTGATAGGCAATATGGGCCCTCCTGCCCGGCACGCCAAGCCTTCGCCGCGCAGGAGGATCCCAGGTCGATCAAGCGGCCTCTTCGGCCCGCTTGTCGATGACCTTATCGATCAGGCCGAAGTCGCGGGCCTGCTCGGAGGTCATGAAATTGTCGCGCTCCAGCGCCCCCTCGATATCCTCGTAGGAACGGCCGGTGTGCTTGACGTAGATCTCGTTCAGGCGCCGCTTCAGACTCTCGACCTCGCGGGCGTGGATCAGGATGTCGGTGACCTGGCCCTGGAAGCCGCCCGAAGGCTGATGAACCATGATGCGCGCGTTCGGCAGGGCAAAGCGCATGTCCTTGGCGCCGGCGGTGAGCAGCAGCGAGCCCATCGAGGCGGCCTGGCCGACGCAGAGTGTCGTCACCGGGCAGCGGATGAACTGCATGGTATCGTAGATCGACAGGCCCGAGGTCACCACGCCGCCGGGCGAGTTGATGTAGAAGGAGATTTCCTTCTTCGGGTTCTCGGCCTCGAGGAAGAGCAGCTGCGCCACGATCAGTGACGCCGAGTAGTCCTCGACCGGGCCGGTCAGGAAGATGATCCGCTCGCGCAGCAGGCGCGAATAGATGTCGAAGGCGCGTTCACCGCGGCTCGACTGCTCGACCACCATCGGGACGAGATTGTTGTAGGTCTCGATTGGATCGCGCATCGCAGCCAGTCCTTGAGGTGCAGGGGGCGGGAATCAGCCGGTATCGGCGAAGGCCCCACATAAGCATGCCGGTCCCGCCTGAAAAGGGAAGCGCCGCCCGGCCGAAGCCGGGCGGCGCAAAATCAATAACCTTGACGCCGAAGCGGGCTCAGGCCGAGGCCTCGTCGCTGGCGGCAGCCTTCTTGGCCTTCTTGGCCTTGGCCGGCTTGGCCTTCGCCTCGCCTTCCGCCTCGTCGTCGGCATAGAGCTCCTCGCGGGAGACGCTCTTGTCCTCGACCTTCACCTGGCCGAGCAGGTGGTCGACGACCTTCTCCTCGAAGATCGGAGCGCGGATCTCGGCGAGCGCCTGCGGGTTCTTGCGATAGAACTCCCAGACTTCCTTCTCCTGGCCCGGGAACTGGCGGGCACGCTCGATCAGGGCCTGCGTCACCTCGTCGTCGGCGATCTGAATCTTGGCCTGCTCGCCGATCTCGGCCAGCACGAGACCCAGGCGCACGCGGCGCTCGGCGATCTTGCGGTACTCCGCGCGGGCCTCTTCCTCGGTGGTGTTCTCGTCGGCGAAGCTCTTCTTCGCCTCCTTCATGTCGGCCTCGACCTGGCTCCAGACGCTGCCGAACTCTTGGTCGACCAGGGTCGGGGGCAGCTCGAAGGAGTACTTGGTGTCGAGCGCATCGAGCAGGCTCTTCTTCAGCTTGCGGCGCGACTGGGCGCCGAGCTCGCGGCCGAGCTGCTCGCGGATCGCGGCCTTCAGCGCATCGAGCGACTCCATGCCGAAGCCCTTGGCGAGCTCGTCGTCGATCGTCAGTTCGCCCGGGGCCTGCACGTCGTCGACAGTGACGGCGAACTCGGCCGGCTTACCGGCGAGGTGGGTCGCGGTGTAGTTTTCGGGGAAGGTCACCGCGACGGTGCGCTGCTCGCCCTTCTTGGCGCCCTGGAGCTGGTCCTCGAAGCCCGGGATGAACTGGCCGGAGCCGAGGTCGAGCGGGATGCCGGTGCCGGTGCCGCCGTCGAAGGGCTGGCCTTCGAGCGTGCCGGTGAAGGAGATCAGCAGGCGATCGCCCTTCTCCGCCACGGCGTCGTCGCCCTTGCTGGCGAAGGGACGGTTCTGGCCGGCCATGCGCTCGAGAGCGGCGTCGACATCGGCCTCGGGGGTCTCGGTGACCGGCTTGACCAGCGAGACGTCCGACAGGTCGGCGAGCTCGATCTTCGGCAGCACCTCGAGGGCGACCGTGAAGGCGAGATCGCCCTTGGCCTCCATCGCGGCCTCGATCTCGTCCTTGTTCTCGGGGAACTTGATCTGCGGCTCGAAGGCGAGCTTCAGGCCGTTATCGGCGACAATCTTCTGGTTGGCCTCGTTGACGGCGTTCTGGACGACGTCGGCCATGACCGAACGGCCATAGAGACGGCGCAGATGGCCGACAGGGACCTTGCCGGGGCGGAAGCCGTTGATCTTGGCCTTGCCCTGCAGGTTCTGCAGTTCGTCATCGAGCCTCGTCTTCAGGTCGGCGGCGTTCAGCACCACCTGAAATTCGCGCTTGAGGCCCTGGGACAGGGTTTCGGTCACGTTCATCGTTCTGATCCGCCAACAGCTCGTTACTTCAATGTCCAAAGCGCGACGCCGGATGACCGCCGCCGCGCTCGCGAAATTCGCATCCTGGTGCGGGCGAAGGGACTCGAACCCCCACGACTTGCGTCGGCGGAACCTAAATCCGCTGCGTCTACCAGTTCCGCCACGCCCGCCAACTGATTACGCCGCGTGCGAGCAAACGCAGCGCCGCCATCGTTGGGCGCCGGTGCTATACGCATTTGCGACAAAGGATGCAGCAAAAAAATGCGACGTTTCTGCGAAGGAGCCTGTCAGGCGCCTACTCTCGCCAGCGGCGACGCCCCACGCTATGTCGCTTGGTCATGAAAACCGATCTTCCCGCGACCGGCCCGCAGGCCGGACCGAATCGCCGCCAGGCGCTCGCCGGCATCGCAGGAATCGCCGCACTGGGTGCCGCAGCGCCGCTGTGTGCTCAGGCGCCGGCGTCCGGCCAAGCTAGCGAACCCGCGCCCGCCACGGCAGCGCGCGAGCTGATCGCTGCACCCGCCAAGACGCGCCTACGGCCGGCACCGGCGACGGAAAGCGAGGTATGGGCCTTTGACGGCAGCAGCCCCGGACCGACCTTGCGCATGAAGCTCGGCGAGACGCTGCGGCTCAACCTGCACAACCGCACGGAAAAGCCGCTCTCGCTGCACTGGCACGGTCTGCGGCATGACCAGACGATGGACGGCGTCGGTGGCTTCAGCCAGGAGGCGATCGCGCCGGGGGACCGTTTCGAGTACCGGCTGACGCCGCGTGATTCCGGCAGCTACCTCTATCGGCCGCTCCTGCTCGGCGGCTCGTCCGAGCCGGCCGGGCGCGGACTCTGTGGACTCCTCGTCGTGGAGGAGAAAGAACCGCCGGCAGTCGATCTCGATCTACCGGTGCTGGTCGGCGACTGGCTGCTCGGCGACGACCACAAGCTCCTGCCCTTCCCCGCGACCGGTCAGGAGGGTGCCGCGGCCGGCCGGCTCGGGAGCTGGCTCACTGTCAACGGCAAGCCCCCTCCGGAACGGGTCGGACTGCCGCCGGGCGCACGCGTGCGCCTGCGCCTCGCCAATGCCTGCAATGCCCGAATCATGCGCCTGCGCTTCGACGGGCTGAAAGCCTTCGTCGTCGCGGTCGACGGTCAGCCGACCGAGACCTTCGAGCCGGTGCGCGCGCAGCTGCCCTTCGCGCCCGGCACACGCTACGACGTGATCTTCGACATGCCGGAGGAGATCGGCGCGAGCGCAAGCGTCGCAGCGTTGATCGGCCCCGGCATGCCCTTGGTTCGCTTCGTCAGCGAGGCCGCCAAGCCCGGGACGAAAGGTGTTGCCACCGGCCCGGTCGCGGCCTTGCCGCCGAATCCGACGCTGCCGGCCGCCGTCAAGCTGCAGAGCGCCAGCCGGGCGGAGATCACCGTCGAAGGCGGCGCCAAGATCGACGCCGACAACAAGCTGAACCTTTCGGGTGTCGACCAGACCCGGCCATGGCGCCTCAACGGCGGCACGGGCGATCCGCAGGGCAAGCCGCTGCTCAGCGTCCGGCGCGGCACGCCGGTGGTGATCGGCATCACCAACAAGACCGATTTCCTGCAGCCCTTCCATGTCCACGGCCACAGCTTCCGGCTGCTGCACCCGCTCGACGATGGCTGGGAACCCTATTTCCTGGACACGGTGCAGATTCCCGAAGGCAAGCGCCTGCACATCGCCTTCATCGCCGACAATCCCGGCCGCTGGATGATTTCCTCGACGGTGCTGGAGCGCTTCGACCTCGGTCTCTGGACCTGGTTCGAGGTGCTCTGAGAGCGTGGGCCGGGAGCTCGCGCCTCAGCGAATCTCGACCTCGCGGCCGAGCAGGCGGGCGAGCTGCTTCAGCCGCCCCGTGACGCGTTGGCTGGCCAGCGAGCGGAATTCCGGCGGCAGGGTCAGGATCAGGCGACGGTCGTCGCAGGCCAACGTCGTCTGCGACAGGATTCCGGGCATACCGGCCGACATCAGATAGGCGACGCGGAAGATCGCCGCGACCACATGCGCACGTTCCAGCACGCGCGGCGTCAGCAGCCGCCGAAGGCCTTCCGCAGCCGGAGCAGCGCCTTTCAGCCCGGCATAGCGATAGAAGGCCGTCAGGGACAGGAAGGCGCGGCCGGCATGGTCGACGCCGCTGAACGGCGCATGGGCGATGACGTTGAGAGTCTGCTCGCCGCGGTAGTCGGGATGGGCCCGCCAGCCGATATCGGAGAGCAGGCACGCGGCGATCTGCAGGCGCTTCAAGGCCGGATCGTCGTTCGGATAGGCACTGTCGAGCAGCCGCTCGGCCCAGGGAAGCAGATCCGCGGCATGGCGCGGATCGCGGGCGCGCAGCTGGTTGTAGTCCTGGGCACCGCGCAGCAGCGCGTCGGCATCCCGCTCCGTCGGCGCGAGCTGCTCGTGCATCAGCCCCTCGCGGACACCGTGCGCCGAGATCACGACCTGACGCGGGCGGCCACGTTTGATCAGTTGGTCGAGCACCAGCGCGCCATAGGCGAGCAGCGGCCGGCGGGCGGAGGAGATCGCCTCGATTGATTCCAGCATCGTAGCATCGGCACGCTCGACCAGCCGGACGAACTCGCTCGCCTCGCGAGCCGGCACCGTGTAGCCGTGCATGACGTTGAGCGGATAGCCCGACTGGCGCTGATGCAGCGTCGCCAGC
Organism: Allobosea sp. WAO; assembly: GCF_001509835.1. Classification (GTDB taxonomy): domain Bacteria; phylum Pseudomonadota; class Alphaproteobacteria; order Rhizobiales; family Beijerinckiaceae; genus Allobosea. Next base: position 699,401 of record NZ_JXTJ01000008.1, on the reverse strand, counting down.
GCGCGCCAAGTGCCGCCGACGGCGAAGAAGTCGCGGCCACGCATCGCGGCGAGCTGAGGGTGATTGTCGAGATCGTCCCGAACGATCTTCTCGGCCGTCTTGATCGAGTTCTTCGAGCGGTCCATCAGCGCGAGGCCGCCGAGCGCCAGGCTGACGCCCTCCCCGACCCTGCTGCCGTCGACGGCCGCCAGCTCCAGCGAGCCGCCGCCGAGGTCTCCGACCACGCCGTTCGGCCGGTCGAAGCCGGAGATGACGCCGAGCGCCGAGAGATAGGCCTCGCGATCGCCGGAGATCAGCTCGATCGGCTGGCCGACCGCCGCCTCGGCGCGGGCGATGAAATCCGGGCCGTTCGAGGCATAGCGCGCCGCGGCCGTGGCGATGACGCGCAATTGCGCGACATGCATCGCCTCGCAGAGGATGCGGAAACGAACGAGCGCCGCCAGCGCCTTCTCGACGGCGTCGGCGGCGAGCATGCCGGTCGTCGCGACCTGGCGACCGAGGCCCGCCATCTCCTTCTCGTTGAAGACCTGCCCCGGCGCGCGGGACAGATTCTCATAGACGACAAGGCGGACCGAATTCGAACCGATATCGATGATCGCGACGGTGTCACCCAGGCTCAAACGCCCTTGCGCCTGCTCAGGCCTTCTTGCCGGAACGGCGGGAAAGGCTGCGAGGACTTGAACTGGAGAGTGATTTTCCACGACCGGACAGGCTCGGATTCGTCATGAAGTACTTATGGGCGTTGAACGACTCTTCGGCCGACGGCGGGACAATGCGTCGCGAGCCGCCATCGGGCAAGATGGTCCAGCTCTGTTCGTTGTCGAGAAAATTGGCCAGCATGATCTGTTCCAGCAGTTGCTGGTGCACGGTTGGGTTGAGGATCGGCGTCAGCGCCTCCACACGGCGGTCCAGGTTGCGCGGCATCAGATCGGCCGAGGAGATGTAGAGCTTCGCCTTGGGCGAAGGCATGCCGTGCCCGGCACCGAAGGCATAGACGCGGGTGTGCTCGAGGAAGCGCCCGACGATCGACTTGACCCGGATATTGTCGGAAAGGCCTGGGACACCGGGTCGCAGGCAGCAGATGCCGCGAACGACGAAATCGATCTGCACGCCGGCCTGACTCGCATCATAGAGCGCGTCGATGATCTCGGGGTCGACCAGCGAGTTGCACTTGCCCCAGATCGCGCCCTTGCGGCCGGCCTTCACATGCTCGATCTCCTCCGCGATGTCGTCGAGCAGGCGCTTCTTCAGGTTGACCGGCGAGACCGCCATGCGCTCGAGCTCGGCCGGCTCGGCATAGCCGGTGATGAAGTTGAAGATCCGCGCCACGTCCTGCGCCATCACCGGATCGGCGGTGAAGAAGGAGACGTCGGTGTAGATGCGCGCCGTGATCGGGTGATAGTTGCCGGTCGCGATGTGGCAATAGGTCACGAGCTGGCCCGCCTCGCGGCGGACCACCATCGAGAGCTTGGCGTGCGTCTTGAGCTCGATGAAGCCGTAGACCACCTGCACGCCGGCGCGCTCGAGATCCTTGGCCCAGCGGATATTGGCTTCCTCGTCGAAGCGGGCCTTGAGCTCGACCAGCGCCGTCACGGACTTGCCGGCCTCGGCAGCCTCGGCCAACGCCTGGACGATCGGCGAGTTCGAGGATGTCCGGTAGAGCGTCTGCTTGATCGCGACGACATTGGGATCGCGCGCCGCCTGCTGCAGGAACTGCACGACGACGTCGAAGCTCTCATAGGGATGGTGGACGATCAGGTCCTTCTGGCGGATCGCGGCGAAGCAGTCGCCGCCATGCTCGCGGATCCGCTCGGGAAAGCGGGCATTGTAGGGCTTGAACTTCAGGTCCGGCCGGTCGACCCCGACGAGCTGCGAAAGCTCGTTCAGCCCGATCATGCCGTCGACGATCACGATCTCGTCAGGATCGACCTTAAGCTCGCGCACGATCAGCTGGCGCAGATGATCCGGCGTGTCAGCATGCAGCTCGAGGCGGATGACGACGCCGCGGCGGCGCTGCTTCAGCATGGTTTCGAAGACGCGGACCAGATCCTCCGCCTCCTCCTCGATGTCGAGATCGGAGTCGCGGATGATGCGGAAGGAGCCGGTGCCCTTGATCTCGTAGCCGGGGAAGAGCTTGCCGATGAACAGCGAGACCAGGTCCTCGAGCATGATGAAGCGCTGCACGCCGTCGCGGGCGAGATCGGGCACCTCGATGAAGCGGTCGATCTTGCCGGGGACGCGGATCAGCGCGTCGAGTGCGCGCCCGTCGCTGATGCGCTCCAGGGCGAGCGCCAGGCTGAAGCCGAGATTGGGGATGAACGGGAAGGGATGTGCCGGATCGATCGCCAGCGGCGTCAGCACCGGGAAGACATAGTGCAGGAAGCGGTCTTCAAGCCAGACGCGCTCCTGCGGGCCGATATCTGCCGCCTTGAGCAGGATGATCCGGTTGTCCTGCAGGTCCTGCCTGAGCTCGACCCAGCGCGTCTGCTGATCGCGGGTCAGGTCGGACACCGCCGCCCCCAACGCGACGAGCTGCTCGGCGGGGCTCAGGCCGTCCTGGCTCGGCGTCACCACGCCGGCCTTGAGCTGCTCGCGCAGGCCCGAGACCCGGACCATGAAGAACTCGTCAAGGTTGTTCGCCGAGATCGAGAGGAAGCGCAGCTGCTCCAGCAGCGGGTGGTTGCGATTGGAGGCCTCCTCCATCACCCGGCGGTTGAACTGCAGCCATGACAATTCGCGATTCATGAAGCGCTGCGGCGACTGGCGCAGCTCATGGTCGACGGTGAGCACCGTGATCTCCGGTGCCGGCGTCGCCGCCCTCGAAGCCGCCGCTTCAGCCAGATCCTGGTTCATTCGTCTCGCCTTCGCCGCTGCCGCTCGTGTCACTGCCGATCCTGTAGCTGTCGTCTGTGTCGGTTTGCCGTCGGCCGACCATCGGCCCACTCACTCTCAAGGCATCCTAGCGTAACGCTTCGATGACATTCGAGGTCCAGCGCCATGAGCAATCCTCGCGGCGGGCGTATTCTACCTCTCGTCCCATGACGGCTGCGCATGCCGTGCGTCCCGCTGCCGCAATTGTCGCCAGAAGGGCTCGGGAACCTTGCGCTCAAACCCGCTCTCCTGTTTGGTCGCATGCGAATCCCGCATGCCGCGCCAGACATTTCCAGAGAACGATCTTGTCAGAACTCTCTTCAGCCCACGACCATGACGACATCGTCTACCCCTCGGCCGTGCCGTTCGTCCTGGCGCATCTGGCCTGCTTCGGCGCGCTGTGGAGCGGCGTCACCGCGACCTCGCTCTGGCTCTGCTTCGGACTCTACTGGCTGCGCATGTTCGCAGTGACCGGCGGCTATCACCGCTATTTCTCGCATCGGACCTACAAGACCAGCCGGGTCGGCCAGTTCGTCCTCGCCTTCCTCGCCCAGTCGACGGCGCAGAAAAGCGTGATCTGGTGGGCCTCGAAGCACCGGCACCACCACCGCTTCTCCGACACCGAGCACGATGTGCACTCGCCGGTGCAGAGCTCGTTCTTCTATTCGCATGTCGGCTGGATCTTCAGCCGCCAGCATCACGAGTTCGACGCTTCGACGGTCACCGACCTGACCCGCTTTCCCGAGCTTCGGCTGCTGCATCGCTTCGAGCTCGCGCCGGCGATCCTGCTCGCCCTCGCCTGCTTCGCCATCGATGGCTGGTCCGGCCTGTTCGTCGGCTTCTTCATCTCGACCGTGCTGGTCTATCACGGCACCTTCTGCATCAACTCGCTCGCCCATGTGCACGGCGACAAGGACTACGTCACCGGCGACGAGAGCCGGAACAACTGGTGGCTGGCGATCATCACCATGGGCGAAGGCTGGCACAACAACCACCACGCCTATCAGTACAGCGTGCGCCAGGGCTTTCGCTGGTGGCAATGGGACCCGACCTATTACCTGATCCTCGGTCTGTCGAAGCTGCGCCTCGTCTGGGACCTGAAGGCGCCGCCGCAGGCCGTGATCGACCGCTCGCAGGCGCTGCCGCCGCGCGTCATCGAACGCTCGGCCGAGCGCCTCGCCGCCTCCGTCCCGGTCGACCGGATCGTCCAGAGCCTGCGCGATGCCTATGCCAACGCGCCCGGCCTGCCCGAGATGCATCTGCCAGCCCTGCCGACGCTGACCTTGCCGGAGCTGCGTGAAGCGCTCGCCACGATGCAGAGCCGCGCCGGCGAGCGCCTGCAAGCCATACAGCTCCAGGCCCATGAGGCGCTGGCGCAATGGCACCTGCCGACGCTACCGACCCGCGAGGAGCTGACGGAAAAGGCGGCGGCGATGTTCGTCAAGACACCGTCGCTCGACGCCATCGCGGCGCGCGCGCACGACATGCTGCTCGAGGCCATCCACGCCCGGCTGGTGGCGGCGCCGGCAACCGCCAAGACCTGAGGTCTATTCGGCGTCGAACAGGCTGGCCGCGACTTCGTTCGCCATGGCGCGGGTGACGCGCCGGCCGCGCTCGAGCGAAAGCCGGTCGATCGCGTCGACGAGGACGCGCGCCGCGGCGAAGGAGCGTTCCATGCGCAACGCCAGCGCCTCGATCGTGCCGGTGTCGACGATCAACTGCCTGTCGACGAAGAGCTTGACCAGCAGCGCCCGCAGCAGCGCATCGTCTGGGGGCGCAATCTCGGCGGCGGGTGCTAGCCGCAGACGCGAGAGCAGATCCGGCACGCTCAGCCCCCATTGATCCGGCGGCGTCCGCGCCGTCAGCAGGGCGAAGCCGCCGCGCGCCTTGATGGCGTTGAGCAGGTGGAACAGCGCCCGCTCGTCGAGCCGGCCGGCATCGCAATCCTCGATGACCAGCGCCCCGCCGGAGGCGAGATGCGGCACCTTGCCCTCGTCGATCTCGCTGGCCTGCAGCGTCCAGGCATGGGCGCGCGCCGCCCAGATCGCGGCGAGATGCGTCTTGCCAGAGCCTTCGGGCCCGACGAGGCGCAGCCAGGCATCCGGCCAGGCCGGCCAGCTCTCGACCAGCGCATAGGCCTGCTCGTTGGAGGGGCCGACGAGAAAATCCTCGACGCCATGGCGGCTGTCGACCGGCAGGTCGAAAGCGAGCTGGCGCGGCCGGCGCGGCGGCTCAGTTCCCGGCATGATTGTCCGAACCGGTGGCGACCGCCTTCGTAGCCGGGCGGCCGCGATAAAGATCGCTGGCGAGATATTGGCGCAGCGCAAAGCGCATCAGCACGCCGATGACGGCCGCCAGCGGCACCGCCAGCAGCAAGCCGACGAAGCCGAACAGCGAGCCGAAGGCGAGCAGCGCGAACATCAGCCAGACCGGATGGACGCCGATGGAGTCGCCGACGAGCTTCGGCTGCAGGATATTGCCCTCGAAGAACTGGCCGGCCGCGAACACGGCGAGCGTCGCCAGCGGCATCGTCCAGTCCGGCCAGAACTGCACGGTCGCGACACCGACGGAAAGCACCAGCCCGGTCAGCGAGCCGACATAGGGGATGAAGGAGAGGAAGCCGGAGATGATGCCGATCAACGCGCCGAAATTGACGCCGAGCAGCGAAAGCCCGATCGCGTAGAACAGGCCGAGCAGCAGGCAGACCAGGGCCTGCCCGCGCAGGAAGCCGGCGATCGCGGTGTCCATCTCGTGCAGCAGGCCGCGGATGGTCTCGCGATGCTCGCGCGGCAGCCAGCCATCGACGGTCTCGACCATGCGGTCCCAGTCGGCCAGCAGATAGAAGGCGATGACCGGCGTCAGCACCAGCAGCGAAAAGACGCCTATGATCGCGGTCCCGCCCGACCAGAGCGATTGCAGGAGTCCGCCGACCCATTTCGTCGCCTCGCCGACGAAATTGCCGAGCTGGCTCTGAGCGTCCTCGGCGAGCTTGGCGCCGCCGAAGCGCTCGATCAGAGGCGCGCCGCGCTCCATGACCAGCGCCTGCAGCTTAGCGGCAACCTCGGGCAGGCGCGCCACGAGGCCCGCGAGTTGCTGACTCAGGAGCGGCAGCAGCAGGACGAGCGCCAGCACGAAGAGCAGCAAGAAAACGCAGAGGATGACGATGGTCGCGGTCAGGCGGCGCATGCCGAGCCGCTCCAGCCTGTCGGCGAGCGGATCCAGCAGATAGGCCAGTGCCAGCGCAGCGATGAAGGGCAGCAGCACGTCGCGCAGCAGCAATAGCGCCAACACGAAAACCGCAAGTGTGAGGGCCCAGAAGGCGAATTGACGCTGAAGACTCATCCGCTGTCCTGAACTCGCCGTTACGCAGGGCCCGGAGCCGGGCGGGCGCCCTAGAGAATAGGAGCGTGCCGGCCGGGTTCCAAGCTCAGGCCGCCATATGGCGCAGCCAGAAGGCGAGGTAGGCCGCCATCGAACCGACCGTCAAGAGCGCCACGGCGAGCTGCGCGACCGGGATTGCCGGGCCGAGATCGAGCCCGAAGGCGCGCGAGCCCAGCATCAGCGCGGCGAAGATGAGCTGCGCCGCCGTGTTGAGCTTGCTGACGGCGAAGGGCGCGATCTCCAGCGGCTTCTCCATCAGCCAGGACAGGATCACTGCCGTGACGATCATGATGTCGCGCGAGACGACCAGGATGACGAGCCAGGCCGGGATGGCCCCGACCATGGCCAGGGTGATGTAGATCGAGACGATCAGCGCCTTGTCGGCGAGCGGGTCGAGATAGGCGCCGAGCTCGCTTCCCATGTCGAAGCGCTTGGCGATGAAGCCGTCGATCGCGTCGGAAATCCCGGCCGCGACGAAGAGCAGGAAGGCGGCCAGCCAGCGTTCGTTGATGATCATCACGATCACCAGGGGGACGAGGATCAGACGGCCGATTGTGATCAGGTTCGGAAGCGTCATCGCCGGGATCGTGGCCAGGATTCGTCGCGAGAACTACGACTGAAGGCTAATGCATGTGCTGGACAACTGCGAAACGCTTTCGCGGAAGGGCCGTTGCCGGCTTGCCAGCGGGGCCGCCCTTGCCTATCGCTCCCCGCACAGCAAGGAGCGCGGTTTCATGACCAAGACAGGCGGCAACGGGCTGACCTATGCGCAGGCGGGCGTCGACATCGATGCCGGCAATGCCATGGTCGATGCGATCAAGCCTCTGGTGCGTTCGACCCGGCGACCGGGCGCGGATGCCGAGATCGGCGGGTTCGGCGGCCTGTTCGACCTGAAGGCGGCGGGCTTCAGCGACCCGATCCTGGTCGCCGCCAATGACGGCGTCGGCACCAAGGTGAAGATCGCCATCGAGAGCGGCCGGCATTCGACCATCGGCATCGACCTCGTCGCGATGTGCGTCAACGACCTCGTCGTGCAGGGCGCCGAGCCGCTGCTGTTCCTCGACTACTATGCCACCGGCAAGCTCGACCCGCAGGCCGGCGTCGAGATCGTGCGCGGAATCGCCGAAGGCTGCCGCCAGGCCGGCTGCGCCCTGATCGGCGGCGAGACCGCCGAAATGCCGGGCATGTATGCCGACAAGGATTACGACCTCGCCGGCTTTGCCGTCGGCGCCGCCGAGCGCGGCTCGCTGCTGCCGCGCGCCGATCTGGTCGCGGGCGACGTGGTGCTCGGCCTGCCCTCCTCCGGCGTCCATTCCAACGGCTATTCGCTGGTCCGGCGCATCGTCGCGCTCTCCGGCCTCGCCTGGGAGGCGCCCGCCCCCTTCGCCCTTGAACAGAGCCTCGCCGAGGCGCTGCTGACGCCGACGCGGATCTATGTGAAGCCGCTGCTGCAGGCGCTGAAGGCGGCGCCCAGCATCAAGGCGCTGGCGCACATCACAGGCGGCGGCTTCCCCGACAACATCCCGCGCGTCCTGCCCGACGATCTCGGCGTCTCGCTCGATCTTTCCGCGATCCCGGTGCCGCCGGTCTTCGGCTGGCTCGCCAAGGTCGGCGGCGTCGCCGAGCGCGAGATGCTGCGCACCTTCAACTGCGGCATCGGCATGATCGTGGTCGCTTCGGCGGCCGAGGTCGATGCAGTCGTCGCCGCGCTGTGCGAGGCCGGTGAAGCGCCGGTCCGGCTCGGCGAGGTCACGCCGGCCGGCAGCGAGGGCCAGGTCGTCTATCGCGGGAAGCTTAGCCTGTGAGCACGACGCCGCGGCGGGTCCGCACCGCGATCCTGATCTCGGGCCGCGGCTCGAACATGGTCGCCCTCATCGAGGCGGCGCAGGCCGCCGATTTCCCGGCCGAGATCGTGCTGGTCGCCGCCAACCTGCCGGAGGCTGGCGGGCTTGAGCGGGCGAGCCAGGCGGGCATCGCCACTGCATCCGTCGACCACCGCCCGTTCGGCAAGGACCGCGAGGCCTTCGAACGCAAGCTCGACGAGGTCTTGCGCGTCAATCAGATCGAGCTCGTCGCGCTCGCCGGTTTCATGCGGGTGCTGACGCCCTGGTTCGTGACACGCTGGCAGGGCCGGCTGGTCAACATCCACCCTTCCCTGCTGCCGGATTTCCGCGGCACGCACACCCATGCCCGAGCCCTCGAAGCGGGCGTCAGCGAGCACGGCTGCACAGTCCACTTCGTCGTGCCGGAGCTCGACGCCGGCCCGACCATCCTCCAGGCGAAGGTGCCGGTGCTGCCCGGCGACGACGAGGCGAGCCTGTCGGCCCGCGTGCTGGAGCAGGAGCACATCCTCTACCCGCAGGCGTTGGCGCTCGTGGCGTCGGGAGCTGCCAGGCTAGAAGACGGAGCGGCGCTCGGGGACTAGCCAGCCGTTACTCTCGGGCGAAGCGTAGCGCAGATCCGAGAATCTCAAGACGAGATCGCACCGGCCAGAGCCCCCTTCGGCCCGAGATGCTCGGGTCGAGCCCGAGCATGACGCGCTCCTCGCGGCTACTGAACGCTCGCCGCCAACGCCGCCTGCTGCTCCAGCGCCCGCCGGGCCGCGACCTCCTGCTCCTCCTTCTGCCAGCGGCGGAAGAGGTCGGCACGACGCGCCGGATAGCGTTCCTCGCGCGCCGTCAGCTCGGCGATGCGGTCGGTGCGGAAATGGCGGAAGGCCTGCCGGAGCTCGCACCAGGCGATGACCATGCGTACGCGCTCGAAGAAGGTCAGGCCGATCGGCCAGATCACCCGGCTCGAGGATTTCCCGGCCTCGTCGCGATAGCTGATCTCGAGCTTGCGGCCATTGCGGATCGCAGCGCGCACCGCCGCGACGTCGACCTGGTCGACCACCATGTCCTTGCAATAGGCCGGTGCGAACAGCGCGCCATCGAGCAGGATCGGCCGCAAATGCGCCGGCAGAACGGCCGCGACCTTGGAGACGACATCCTCGGCGGCGCGAGCCAGCGTCGGGTCGGCGCGCTCGGAGAGCCAGCGCATACCGACCAGCACGGCCTCGATCTCGTCTGGCGAGAACATCAGCGGCGGCAGGTCGAAGCCGGCATCGAGGACATAGCCGATGCCGGCCTCGCCGCGCACCGGCACGCCCTGCCGCAGCAGCGCGGCGATATCGCGATAGACGGTGCGCACGGAGACATCGAGCTCGGAGGCGAGCGTCTCGGCGGTGACGGGGCGGCGGCGACGGCGCAGCCCCTGGATCAGATCGAGCAAACGTTCAGCGCGTTGCATGACGGGGCTTCCGCTCCGGGAAAGATGGGTTAGCGTCACTCTGCCGCAGACGCCCTGACAATCATTGTCAGGAGCGTGGCAGCAGAAAGGCAGCCGGCCAGCCGATCCATGCGCCGTTTCGAGGAGGATTCATGTTGGAACTGCATGTTTTCGGCCCTGGCTTCGGCCTGCCCGATCCAAGCCCGTTCTGCACCAAGGCCATCATCCTGATGGAAATGTCGGGACTGCCCTATCGCCGGGTCCGCGGTAATCTGCGCAAGGCGCCGAAAGGCAAATTCCCGGTTCTGGTCGACGCCGGCGAAATCGTACCGGACACGACCTTCATCCGCCTGCATCTCGAACGCAAGCATGGCGTCGACTTCGACAAGGGACTGAGCGCCGAGCAGCGCGGCCTCGCCTGGACGGTCGACAAGATGCTGGAGGACCACCTCTACTGGCACATCGTCCAGGAACGCTGGCTCGACGCCGCCAATTTCGACCGCGGGCCGCGCCATTTCTTCAACGCCGTGCCGGCGCCGCTACGTCCGTTGGTCATCGCCATGGTCAAACGCGAGGTCCGCCGCAACCTTCATGGTCACGGCCTTGGCCGGCACAGCGACGCCGAGCGGCTGGTCCTGGCACAGCGCGCGCTCGCTTCGCTCTCCGGGCTGCTCGGCGACAAGGGCTATCTGACCGGCCCGGAGCCGTGCGGCGGCGACGCGACGCTCGGCGCCTTCATGATCAGCGGCCTGTGCGAGACCTTCGAGTCGCCACTGCGCGGCGCGCTCGTCGAGCACGCCAACCTCGTCGCCTATGCCGGCCGGATACGCGAGCGCTACTTCAAGGCCGACGCAGAGAGCGCGCAGGCCTGAGGAACTAGCTATAGCAAGAACCGGTTACTTTGCAGCCGCGATGCCACAAAATTTATTCATCGAGTCATCATCGTAAAAAGTTGTCAAAAAGCACTCGTTTCTAGAGATATCCGCCATGTTCTTTGGCATATAAAGCCTTTTTCTATTCTTGTATATAATAGATTTTCCATATATTTTAAACACAAATGGATGAACTGTATTGTAAAATCCGCTTACGTCATTCTCAAAATCTTTCATGAGATTTTTGTTTGTAAAACCTATTTCTCTGTATTTATAAATGTTGCCGACCATTTTCTCTCTAATAAAATAAGGAATACTTGATTCATCATTGATAACATATGAAAAATTCTTATCAATTGTTTCATTTTTTATATTTTTGATGTAATCATCATAGAATTGTAATTTCAGTCCATACTGCATCATCTTATCAATCATAGTCAAAAGCGACAAATTTGACAAAAAACTATCTGGATAACCGCCACCAACATCGGTGTGAACGCCAGGCATCCATATCTGCTCAACAGTCTGCTCAAAATCGCCAGGCGCCCAGCTCCTTTTGTTCCAAAGGACAGGACGAAACACTGGCCGCGTTTCATCTATAGACAAGAGATGGACAGCCACCTTGACACCGCGCGCTGGTGCTAGGTTCCCAACCCTAAAATCCCTAACCATCGACCTTTCAGGATTACTTCCTCCAGGAACAGCATCGAACAGTCCAAGAAATTCGATATGAACGTTGTCGTGCAGGATGTCCGCAAGGCGCACATTCTGCAGAATCTTGACCTTCCCCCGATACTTGTCTTCAGCCCACGCCTCGAACGTAACCGGCGGCCCTGCGGTCGATGACGTCAGCTCGTAATATTCCCACGCATACTCGAGCAGATCGATGTGATCCGGGCGAAGAAGGCCAAATTCTCCAATGAAACTTGACAGAATCCGAGCAGCGACCGCCCCTCTGGAAAATCCAAACAAGTAAATCTTGTCGCCCCGATAATAATTCGAAGCTATATTGACATAGGCATCCTTGACTAGATCGACGATGCCATAACCATAAAGCTGAGACTCCAATCGATCCTTTGTGAGCGACGTCCCCACGCCGGGGTAATAGATCACCACCTGATCGTCGAACCGGTGCGTTCTATCGTTCCAGCACCGCTCGCGAAGTGCAAGATTTAGCCTGTAGATGTTTGAATATATCTTCTCGACTCTCGCGTTGCGCGAGGTTCCGTCGATCATCGAAATAATATGTTTCATAGGGGCGCCCCAGCCGGCGCCCCTATTGTTATCGCAATGAAGAAAAACTCAAGGCCGCTGCAGCTTGCAGCGGTCGATGAACTCATAGCCCTTGGCGCGGGCGGAATCGTTGAAGTAGCCGGTCTCGCGGAAGGCCTGGATCTCGTCCTTGGTCATGGAGTTGACCGTGCCCTTGGCGTAGCAGCTGCAGGGCGAGTGCACCGCCTCGCGCGTGGTGTTCATCAGGCGCGACTGCGTGACCAGGCAAGCATCGAAGGCGCGCAGCTGGATCATGTAGGGGGTCAGATTCTTGGCGGTCGGGTCCGGCGGCGGCAAGGCGCTGGTGCCGGCGGCGGCGAGCGCCCCCTGCGAAGCCAGCATGGACAAACCCACGGCCCAGAAGGCCGCACCAACCCGCCGCGTGATCATTGTCGATACCGTTCCGTCTTCGCGGCGCAGCCCGAGCGAAACCCCGAATCCGCTCTCGAATGACCCGCCTGCGTAGCGGAGGATGGTCCACAGCGTCGGCGAAAAATCAATGACGCAAAGGTCACACCTTGCGAATCCAGACCCTGTTGTCGTGGAAGGCGGCGCCGCCGAAAGGCGCGATCGAGTCCGCCCCGGTCAGGGTGTTGATGCCGCGCCCGCCGCGATGGGCGCTGTTCGGCCAGATCGACTCGGCGATGACGACGCCGCGCACCAGCCCGTCAAATGGCACAGCGTCGAGATGCACCTCGCCACGCCGGTTGCCGACCAGGATCGCGTCGCCCTGGGCGATACCCAGCTTCGCCGCGTCGTCCGGATGCAGCATCAGGGTCGGCCCCCCCTCCTTCTTGCGCGCCGTCGGCGTCTCGGTGAAGGACGAGTTCAGGAAATTGCGGGCCGGGCTGGTGGCTAGCCGGAACGGGTGTTCGGCATCGGCCGTCTCGATCACGTTCCAGTGGTCGGGCATGGCCGGGATCGCGGCATGCGGGCCGGCGAGGCCAGCGTTGCTGTTGGGAACCTTGCTCCAGTCCGGCTTGAAGCGGAAGCGACCACCCGGCCAGCCGAAGCCCTTGAGATAATGCGCCGTCTCAAAATCCGGCTGGATGTCGTGGAATTCGCTGGCGATCAGCTCCTCCAGCGTGCCGCGCCCGGTCTGCTGCAAGGTCCAGTCGACGAGCTCGCGTGGGCTCATCCCGAAACCGCGATGCTCGGCGCCGAGGCGCTGGGCCAGGGCACAGATCACCTCATGGTTCGAGCGGCACTCGCCCGGCGGATCGATCAGCTTGCCGCCCCACATGATGTGCTGGTGCCCGCCGCCCTGATAGAGGTCGTCATGTTCCATGAACTGCGTCGCCGGCAGCACGATGTCTGCCATGGCGGCGGTCTCGGTCATGAACTGCTCATGCACGACGGTGAAGAGGTCATCGCGGGCGAAGCCGCGCTTGACCAGTTCCTGCTCGGGCGCGACCGAGACCGGGTTGGTGTTCTGGATGAACAGCGCCCTCACCGGCCCGCCCTGCCGCAAGGCCTCGGCGTCACCGGTCAGGATGCGGCCGATCTGCGACTGGTCGAGCTGACGGACCTTCGGATCGGCCTTGTCGAGCCCCTCGATCAGGCCCTTGCGCCATTTGTAGACGCCGCTGTTGGAATGGAAGGCGCCGCCACCCTCATGCTGCCAGGCCCCGGTAACCGTCGGCACGCAGAGGGCCGCATGCATGTTGACGGCGCCGTTGCGTTGGCGCGCAAAGCCGTAGCCGAGCCGGAAGTAGCTGCGCTTGCGGGTACCGACGAGCTCTGCGAAGGCCTCGATCTCTTCGACCGAAAGGCCGGTGATCGCCGCGGCCCATTCGGGCGTCCGCGTCGCCAGATGGGCCTCCAGCTCCTCGGTGCCGTCGGCGAAGCGGGCGAGGTAATTGCGGTCCGCGAGGCCGTCACGGAACAGGACATGCATGACGGCGCAGGCGAGCGCGCCGTCGGTGCCGGGCCGCAGGACGAGGCCGAGATCGGCCTGGTCGATCGTGGCGTTGCGGTAGATGTCGATCGCCACGATCTTGGCGCCGCGCTCCTTACGCGCCTTGACCGCGTGGTGCATGACGTTGACCTGGGTGTGCACCGGATTGGTGCCCCAGATCACGACGCAGTCGGACTTCGCCATCTCGCGTGGATCGGCCCCGGCGAGCCGCCCGGTGCCGGCGATATAGCCGGTCCAGGCCGAAGTCGTGCAGATCGTCGAGAACTGGCCGGAATAGCGCTTGGCATGGCGCAGGCGGTTGATGCCGTCGCGCATCACCAGCCCCATCGTGCCGGCATAGTAATAGGGCCAGATCGTCTCGGCGCCGAACTGCGCCTCCAGCGCAAGGAAGCGCTCGGCGACCTCGTCCAGCGCCTCGTCCCAGGAGATGCGCTCGAAGGCACCCGAGCCCTTCGGGCCGACGCGGCGCAATGGATACAGCAGGCGGTCGGGATGGTGGATGCGCTCGGCGTAGCGCGCGACCTTCGCGCAGATAACGCCATCGGTGTAGGTCTGGCGCTTGCTTCCCCGGACCCTGCCAATGCTGCGGCCGTCGATGACCTCGACCTCCAGCGAACAGGCCGAAGGACAATCATGCGGACAGACGGAAGGCAGGCGCTCGACACGGGGAAGTGCTGTCATGCCTCCTTCCTAGAACAGGTCCAGGCTCTACGGAAGGTCGTTGCCACCAATGCCGACAGCGCGTCAGCACACGGCCGGATTCGCGCCGAATCGACCTTTTCTGATAGGCAGGCTCTTTCCGCCCGCCCCGGCGCGGCGCATCAACCTCGGGTTAAGACTAATGAATCACATTGTCGCCGTTGGTCTGGTCTGGGGCGCCTCGGCGCCGGAGTTGTGATGATGCGTTGCGTTGCGTTCCTTGCGGGCCTTGTCGGCCTGGCTTCCGTGCTTGCGGCTCCGGCAAAGGCACAGTCTCCGGAATACACCCAGTACACCTCGCCTGAATCGGTCCAGAACTGGCACCTGACGCTGGGCGCCGGCCTGCGCTACCAGCCCGATTATGTCGGCTCCAACGACTACATCTTCCGGCCGCGTGGCATCATCTCGCTCGGACGCGGCACCCGTAGCACTTGGTGGTCGGCCGAGGACGACGCGATCAGCATCGGCTTCTTCTCCGGCAAGGCTTGGCGCGTCGGCTTCTCCGGCAACCTGCTCTGGGAGCGCAAGGCCAGCACGAACATGGCGCTGCGCATCACCGGCGTGCCGGACACCAAGTTCGGCGGCGAGGCCGGCGCCTTCGTCGAGTTCTACCCGGCATCCTGGCTGCGCGGCCGCGTTGATCTGCGCCGCGGCATCGTCGCGCATGACGGGATGGTCGCCGAGATCAAGGTCGAGGCCTTCCAGCGCATCGGCGCCTGGTCGATCGGCGTCGGCCCGCGCATGACCGTCGCGAGCGCCGACTATGTCCGCACCTATTTCGGCGGCTCCTGGGCCGGCAATGGCGGCCTGCTGCAGCGCTTCAACACTGGCGTCCACTCGGTCGGCGCGATCGCCCAGGCGACCTATGCCTGGAGCGAGAAGCTCCAGACCACGGCCTATGTCGAGTACAAGCACCTGATGGGCGACGCCGCCAAGGCGCCGATCGTCAAGACCTATGGCTCGCGCGACTCGATCACGGTCGGCGTCTCCGCGACCTACGCCTTCGATCTCGGCTTCAAATAGGCGGCTCGCCAGATATTCCACCGCCTCGCCCGGGGCGGTGGCCGAAAGAGAAAGGGCGGGTCCTCGCGGACCCGCCCTTCTTTGTTCTTGATGCCTGAGAGAGGCGGTCGGCTCAGCCGACGATCTCGTTGCCGGCGAAGAACTGGGCGATCTCGATCGCGGCGGTCTCCGGGGCGTCAGAACCATGGACGGTGTTCTCGCCGACGGACTCGGCGAAGAGCTTGCGCACGGTGCCCTCGGCGGCGTTCGCCGGGTTGGTGGCGCCCATCACCTCACGATAGGCGGCGATGGCGTTCTCGCCCTCGAGGACCTGCACGACGACGGGGCCGGAGGTCATGAACTCGACGAGCTCGCCGAAGAAGGGACGCGCGCTGTGAACGGCGTAGAAGGTCTCGGCCTGGGCCTTGGTCATCTGGATGCGCTTCTGCGCGACGATGCGCAGGCCGGCCTTCTCGATGACCGCGTTGACCGCGCCAGTGAGGTTGCGGCGCGTCGCGTCGGGCTTGAGAATGGAGAAGGTACGCTGGACAGCCATCGTTGTAATCCTTGGGGCAAAATCGGGAGAATGCGGCGCGCTTATAGCGGCGCCCTTCCCTTGCCACAAGCTGGACGGCTGCCCTTTATCCTCAGTGCCGGGTCAGGAACCGGCGCGCCTCGCGCAGCGCCTCCGCGATCTCCTCGCGGCTCATTTCCTGGGCCAGCTCGGCTCGGTGGGCGGCGGCGCGGCTGCAGCCCTTAGCGAGCGCGACGTTGAACCATTTCTGCGCGGCGACCAGATCGACCGGCGCAGTGCGGCCGGCGGCGTGCATCAGGCCGAGTTCGTAATAGGCCTCCGCCGAGGCTTCCATCGGGATCGCCAGCGAAGCGGGGATCGCGCTCATCTCCATGCGTGCCATGACAAACCACCCTGTTTTCATCGTGGCCCGGCCCTTCCTGGGCCGCGCTTCATGAGGAGGAGGTTCGAGCCCGGCGGTAAAAGACTCCGCTAAAATTCGAGATGAATCGAAGTTCAACGACTCGTAAGCACGGGGTTAAATCAACGTTCGATTCAGCCTTCCAGCTCGAAATGACGAATGATTTCAAAGCGTTTCTAAGATTACGCAGCGGCATGCATTGACGGAGGATTCACCTTCGCGAGCATTCGGCAGAGACCTGGCGCCCGCCAGCCGGCCCTCTTGAAGCCAGTCCGGGCTCAGATATAGTTTATATCTGAACCATGCGACCAACGCTGGTCATCGCCTGAGGAGGAACGTCATGAGGCTTCGCCCGTACGCGATCGCCGCCACGCTCGCCATGCTCGCAACACCGAGCCTCGCCCAAGAGGTCACCGGCACCTGGCTGCGCGACAGCGGCGCTTCCAAGGTCCGCCTCGCCAAATGCGGCGACGCCGTCTGCGGCACGCTCTCCTGGCTCAAGGACAGCAGTGGGCCGGCCAAGCTGGGCCAGCGCATCTTCTACGACATGAAGCCGTCCGGTGCCGGCAAATGGACGGGCAGCGCCTTCAATCCCGAGGACGGCAAGACCTATTCGGGAACGATGAGCCTTTCCGGCGACACGCTGACCACAGCCGGCTGCGTCATGGGCGGGCTGATCTGCCGCTCGGTGAAGTGGTCGCGGAGCAACTGACTTGAACCCGCTTGGCCCGGCCAGCCGTCATGGTCGGGCTTGTCCCGACCATCCAGGTCTTCGCTTGGCTGATCGAGCACAGGGTTCAAGGCGTGGATGCTCGCCACAAGGGCGAGCATGACGGCGGTGCCCGATCGGTGCCTCAGCGCGCCTTCTGGCCGAAGAGGATCGCCTTCTCCTCCGGCGTCGAGATCCCGGCCGGGTTGCGCAATTCCTCGGCGACCTTGAGCCCGCGCTGGACAGCCGGGCGCGCCAGCATCGTCTCGATCCAGCGCGCGACATTGGGGAACTGCCTGATGTCCTGGCCCTGGCGCTCCCAGCCTCGGGCCCAGCCGATGCAGGCCATGTCGGCGATCGAGTAGGTGTCGCAGATATAGTCGCGACCTTCGAGGCGCCGGTTCAGCACGCCATAGAGCCGGTTCGCCTCATTGGTGTAGCGGTCGATCGCGTATGGCACCTTCTCCGGCGCATAGATGCGGAAATGATGAGTCTGGCCGAGCATCGGGCCGAAGCCACCCATCTGCCAGAACAGCCACTCGTCGACCGCGACGCGGCCGCGCTCATCGGCCGGGTAGAACTTGCCCGTCTTGCGGCCGAGATATTGCAGGATCGCGCCGGACTCGAAGACGGAGATCGGCTGGCCGTCCGGCCCCTCGGGATCGATGATCGCCGGCATGCGGTTGTTCGGCGAGAAGGCGAGGAATTCCGGCTTGAACTGATCGCCCTTGCCGATGTTCACCGGGATCACATTGTAGGGCAGCCCGGCTTCCTCGAGCATGATGGTGATCTTCCAGCCGTTCGGCGTCGGCCAGTAATAGAGGTCAATCGGCTTGGCCTGCACTTGCGACATGCGATGCTTCCTCGTCTGCATTGAGGTTGGCCGATCAATCTAGGAAGCCGCCTGCGGCTGCGTAAGCCGATCCGCCGCGCGTCCAGGGCGGGCGCGCCATGCCGTGAGGGCGCGTGCCCGCTGCCTCAGAGTTCCAGCTTGAAGCCCTCATGGGTCTGCTTGAAGCCGAGGCGCAGATAGAAGCGGTGCGCCGCCTCGCGCGCCTTGTCCGAGGTGAGCTCGACCAGCCCCGCGCCCCGCTCACGCGCGAACGCGACGGCATATCCGACCATCACCGCCCCGATGCCGCCGCTGCGGCGCGCCGGATCGACATGCACGCTCTCCAGCCGGGAGCGCGTGCGGCCGCGATGCACGAGCCCCGGCGTCAGGGTGACCTGCAGGGTACCGACCACCTCGCCTTCAAGCTCCGCGACCAGAAGCGTCGAGTAAGCGCTGGCGCTGATCGCCTCGAACGCCGCCAGATAGGAGGGATGCCGCGCCTCCTCGGCGATTTCGGCGGCCGTTCTCGTCTGCTTGGCCGCGCCGAGCATGATGAGTTCGACGACGCGCGCGACATCGTCGCGGGTCGCCTCGCGCATGGTGATTCCATGTGGGTTCGGCACGTCGTTCATCATCGTCTCCGGGGAAGTGGCACTGGCCGACCCGCTCAGCTCACGAACAGCCGCTTGGCCATGATCAGCGTGTTGGGCGTATCCTCGCGGCCGTCGAAGCGGGCCTGATGCTGCAGGAAGAAGCCCATGCGCTCGTAGAAGGCGATGGCGAGCTCGTTCTGGCTCTCGACTTCGAGCCGTGCGACCGGCGCGTCGGGGAAGCAGGCAAGCGCGACCTGCAGAAGGGTCCGGCCGATGCCCTCGCCCTGCCTCGCCGGCAGGACATAAAGCCGGGTGAGCAGCGCTGCGTGATCGGGCTCGCTCCGCGCCGAGGCCGTGCCGACGACCTCCCGGCCGAGCATGGCGATCAGGAAGACACCACTGTCGCGCCCGAGCTGCGCGGAGAGCGCGTCGAGCGAATGCCACGCATTGGTGATCTCGGCGACGCGGCGCCAGCCATAGATGCCGTCATAGGTGGCGTGCCAGGTCTCGACCAACAGCGAGCGCACGGCCGGCAGATCGGCCGAAGTCGCGTCGCGGATGATGAGACCGGCTTGCGTCACCTTGGGCACCCACCCAGCAAGAAACCGCGATCAAGCCTCCATGCCATCCCGGCAGCAACGAAGCGGAGCCCCGGGATCCATCGTAGAGCATCCAGCCCCTCGATGGACCCCGGATTGTCGCGGCTGTGCCGCTCGTCCGGGATGACGGCGTGTTTCAGGCTTTAGATTCCCAGTTTCGCCTTCAGGATATCGTTCAGAGCCTGCGGGTTTGCCTTGCCGCCCGAGGCCTTCATCGCCTGGCCGACGAACCAGCCGAGCATGGTCGGCTTCGCCTTGACCTGCTCGACCTTGTCCGGATTGGCGGCGATGATCTCGTCGACCGCCTTCTCGATGGCGCCGGTGTCGGTGACCTGCTTCATGCCGCGAGTCTCAACGAGCTCGCGAGGATCGCCGCCCTCGGTCCAGAGGATCTCGAACAGGTCCTTGGCGATCTTGCCGGAGATCACACCTTCGCCGATCAGGTCGACGAGGCCGCCGAGCTGAGCCGCCGAGACCGGCGAGGTCGAGACGTCCTTGCCTTCCTTGTTGAGGCGGCCGAACAGCTCGTTGATCACCCAGTTGGCGGCGGCCTTGCCGTCGCGGCCCTTCGCCACCGCCTCGAAATAGTCGGCCTGGTCGCGCTCGGCGACGAGCACCGAGGCGTCATAGGGCGAAAGCCCGTAATCGGCGATGAAGCGGGCCTTCTTGGCGTCCGGCAGCTCGGGCAGATGCTGCTTCAGGTCGTCGACGAAAGCGTCGTCGAACTCGAGCGGCAGCAGGTCGGGATCGGGGAAATAACGGTAGTCATGCGCCTCTTCCTTGGAGCGCATCGAGCGGGTCTCGCCCTTGCCGGGATCGTAGAGGCGGGTTTCCTGGTCGATCTTGCCGCCATCCTCGAGGATGCCGATCTGGCG
Source organism: Allobosea sp. WAO (assembly GCF_001509835.1). GTDB lineage: Bacteria > Pseudomonadota > Alphaproteobacteria > Rhizobiales > Beijerinckiaceae > Allobosea. The sequence continues at coordinate 679,576 of NZ_JXTJ01000008.1, read as the reverse complement.
CCGGGCCTCGACCTCGACCGCCTGGCCGATGAAACGGATCGAATTGACGTTCTTGATCTCGCAGCGCGTGCCGAAGGGCTCGCCGGGGCGGCGCACCGAGACGTTGACGTCGGCGCGCAGATTGCCCTTCTCCATGTCGCCGTCGCAGGAGCCAATATAGCGCAGGATGGTGCGCAGCTTCGAGACATAGGCCTTGGCCTCGTCGGCCGAGCGCAGGTCCGGCTTGGAGACGATCTCCATCAGCGCGACGCCCGAGCGGTTGAGGTCGACGAAGCTCATGGTCGGATGCTGGTCGTGCATCGACTTGCCGGCGTCCTGCTCGAGATGCAGGCGCTCGATGCCGACGCTGATCTGCTCGGTCGGCGACAGGTCGACCGCGATCTCGCCTTCGCCGACGATCGGGTGCTTGTACTGGCTGATCTGGTAGCCCTGCGGCAGGTCGGGATAGAAGTAGTTCTTGCGGTCGAACACCGAGCGATGGTTGATCGCCGCGTTCAGCCCGAGGCCGGTGCGCACGGCCTGCCGAACGCATTCCTCGTTGATCACCGGAAGCATGCCGGGCATCGCGGCATCGACCAGGCTGACATGGGCGTTCGGCTCGCCGCCGAATTCGGTCGAGGCACCGGAGAAGAGCTTGGCGTTGGACGTGACCTGGGCATGGATCTCCAGGCCGATCACGATCTCCCAGTCGCCGGTGGCGCCCTTGATGAGCTTCTTCGGATCGGCGGGACGTGAATGGGCGTTCATGGCGATAATCCGGAAACGGCGGGCGGCCGGCCCTGCCAGAAATTGACGACCACCTCAGGTAGAGCGTTGGGAAGCTGCCAGCAAGCATCTGTTGCCGTCACGTTGCAGTAGGGTCACAATCCCTTCCGCAACGCACAAGACCGCTGAACTGTCGAGTGATGGAACTTGACAATCGTCAGCGGCGAGGCCTTTTAGCCGGATTGGCCGGAAACCGCGCAAGGTTGCGCCGGACACGCATTTTCGGAGTTTCATATGATCCGCCGTCGCTCCAGCCGGGCGCTCCTCGCATTGGCGGCCCTGCTTCCGGCCTTTTCGCTCGAAGCTATGGCCCAGGGCGCGCCGCCGGCGCCCCCGGTCACCGTCGCGACGCCGCTCGCCAAGCGCGTCACCAACTGGGACGAATTCACCGGCCGCTTCGAAGCGGACGAGCAGGTCGAGATCCGCGCGCGTGTCTCGGGCTTCCTCGACAAGGTTCATTTCAAGGACGGTGACATGGTGAAGGCGGGCGACCTGCTCTTCACCATCGACCAGCGCCCGTACACGCTCGCGGTCGACGCCGCGCGCGCCGAGGTCGCCCGCACCAAGGCCCAGGTCGACCTCAACCAGAACGAGGTAGAGCGCGCCGAGGCGCTGACCCAGAACCGGACGATCACCGCCCGCGACATCGATCAGCGCCGCGCCAACCTCAACGGCGCGATCGCCTCGCACCAGGCGGCCGAGGCCAATCTGAAGACGGCCGAGCTCAATCTCGAATGGACGCAGGTTCGCGCACCGCTCGCCGGGCGGATTTCGAACCGCCGCGTCGACCCCGGCAACCTGATCGCCGGTGGCCAGTCGGGGGCGACCCTGCTGACGACCATCGTGGCGCTCGACCCGATCAAGTTCGTCTTCGACGTCTCCGAGTCGGACTATCTGCGCTATGCCCGCCTCGCGAGCCTGCGCGGTGTCGCGCCTGCAGCGCGCGTGCGCCTCTCCGACGAGACCGACTGGGCCCGCACGGGCAAGATCGACTTCGTCGACAACACGCTGAATGCGCGCTCGGGCACGATCCGCGGCCGCGCCATCTTCGCCAATGCCGACCGTTTCCTGACGCCGGGCGCCTTCGGGCGGCTGCGCCTCGATGCCGGCGAGGTCGACGGCCTGCTCGTACCGGATTCTGTGATCGTGTCGGACCAGGCCAACAAGATCGTGCTGACGGTCGGCGCCGACAACAAGGTCGTGCCCAAGCCCGTCACCCTCGGCCAGATCGCCGACGGGCTGCGCGTGATCACCAAGGGGCTGAGCGCCAGCGACAGGGTGATCGTCAACGGGCTCGCCAATCCGATGGTCCGGCCCGGCGTGACGGTGACGCCGCAGCAGACCGAGATCAAGGCGGCCGCCGCCAAGTAGGCGCGCACGCCGCACGACGCCAGCGGACGGTATCGCCCGTCCGCCTGCCCTTCCTGGCCAGGACCAAAGCATGTTCCGCTTCGCCCATTTCTTCATCGACCGGCCGATCTTCGCGACCGTGCTTTCGGTCCTGCTGACCATCGCCGGCGCGATCACCCTGCGCACCCTGCCGATCGCGGAGTATCCCGAGATCGCGCCGCCGACCGTGACGATCACCGCGACCTATCCGGGCGCCTCGGCCGAGGTCGTCGCAGCCACGGTCGCGGCGCCGATCGAGCAGGAGGTCAACGGCGTCGACGACATGCTCTACATCTCGTCGCAGTCGACCGGTGACGGCCGCGTCTCGATCAACGTCGTCTTCAAGGGCGGCACCGATGTCGACCAGGCCCAGGTGCTGGTGCAGAACCGCGTCTCGGCGGCCGAGCCGCGCCTGCCGCAGGAGGTACGCACGCTCGGCCTGCAGGTCCGCAAGGCCTCGCCGGACTTCCTGATGGTCATCCACATGCTGTCGCCCGACGGCTCGCGTGACCAGCAATACGTTTCGAACTACACGACGCTCAACGTCAAGGACGTGCTGACTCGCGTCGAAGGCGTCGGCGACGTGCAGGTCTTCGGCGCGCGCGACTACTCGATGCGCGTCTGGCTCGACCCCGCCAAGGTCGCCTCGCGCAACCTAACCGCCGGCGATGTCGTCGCGGCGATCCGCGCCGCCAACATCCAGGTCGCGGCGGGCGCTATCAACCAGCCGCCCGCCACCTCGGACGGCGCCTTCCAGCTTTCGGTCAACACGCTCGGCCGTCTCACCACTGTCGACGAGTTCTACAACATCGTCGTCCGCTCCGACGCGGATGGCGGCACGATCCGCATACGCGACGTCGCCCGTGTCGAGCTCGGCGCGCAGGACTATCTCTCGAACTCCTATCTCGACAACAAGGAAGCGGTCGCGATCGGCGTGTTCCAGCGCCCGGGCACCAACGCGCTCGCAGCCTCCGACGCCCTCATCAAGACGATGCAGGAGCTGTCGAAGAACTTCCCGGCCGGCGTCGAATACACCATCGTCTACAACCCGACGGAGTTCATCAGGGAATCGGTCTCCGCCGTCGTCACGACTCTGCTCGAGGCTATCGTGCTCGTCGTGATCGTCGTGATCCTGTTCCTGCAGACCTGGCGCGCCGCGATCATCCCGATCATCGCGATCCCGGTCTCGCTGGTCGGTACCTTCCTGGTGATGAGCGCGGTTGGCATCTCCTTCAACACGATCTCGCTGCTGGCGCTGGTGCTGGCGATCGGCATCGTGGTCGACGACGCCATCGTCGTGGTCGAGAACGTCGAGCGCTATCTGGCGCAAGGCATGAGCGCGGTCGACGCTGCGCACAAGACCATGGACGAGGTCGGCGGCGCCCTGTTCGCGATCGCGCTCGTGCTCTGCGCCGTGTTCATCCCGACCGCCTTCATCACCGGCCTGCAGGGCACGTTCTACCAGCAGTTCGCGGTGACCATCGCGGCCTCGACGGCGATCTCCTGCTTCGTCTCGCTGACGCTGTCGCCGGCACTCGCCGCAATCCTGCTGAAGCCGCACAGCCATGAGGAGCCGAAAGGCGTCCTCGCGACGCTCACCGCGCCGGTGCGCTGGTTCTTCAAGTATTTCAACAAGGCCTTCGACTGGCTCTCGCACGCCTATGGCGCGGTGACCTCGCGCCTGATCCGCTTCGGCGTGATCATGCTGCTGGTCTATGCCGCGTTGATCGCGGTCGCCGGTCGACAACTCGCCGTGGTTCCGACGGGCCTCGTGCCGCAGCTCGACCGCGGCTACTTCATCGCCGTCTTCCAGCTGCCGCCCGGCTCCTCCCTGCCACGCACCGACGCGGTCATCCGCAAGGCGACCGATATTCTGCTGTCGCGGCCCGGCGTCGCCCATGCCGTCGCCTTCGCCGGCCTCGACGGGGCGACCTTCACGCTCGCCCCCAATGCCGGCGTCGCCTTCGTCACGCTCTCGGACTTCCGCGAGCGGGCCAAGGCCGGGCTGACGACGCAGGGCATCCTCAACGACCTCAGGACACAGCTCTTCCAGATCGGCGAAGCTTTCGCGCTGATCATCGAGCCGCCGGCGGTCCCCGGCATCGGCAGCGGCGGCGGCCTCAAGGGCTATGTCCAGGATCGCGGCGGCCGTGGCCTCACGGCGCTGGAAGCAGCGACCTGGGCCGTGGCGGGAACCGCGGGCCAGACCCCCGGCATCCAACAGCCCTTCACCCTGTTCTCGACGCGGACGCCGCAGATCTATGCGGACATCGACCGGACCAAGGCCGAGATGCTCGGGGTGCCGGTGACCCGGATCTTCGAAACGCTGTCGATCTATATGGGCTCGGCCTATGTCAACGACTTCAACCTGCTCGGCCGGACCTTCCGGGTCACGGCCCAGGCCGACAACCCGCACCGGCTCGACGTCCGCGACGTCGCCAATCTGAAGACCCGCAATACCGATGGCGAGATGGTGCCGATCGGCTCGGTCGCGACCTTCTCGGATACGACCGGCGCCTATCGCGTGCCGCGCTACAACCTCTATCCGGCAGCAGAAGTGCAGCTGTCGATGGCGCGTGGCTACTCGACCGGCCAGGGCATCGCGGCGGTGGAGAAGATCGCGAGTCAGGTCCTGCCGGCCGGCTTCGGCTTCGAATGGACCGAGATCGCGCTGCAGGAGAAGCTCGCCGGCAACACCGCGATCATCGCCTTCGGCCTCGCCGTGGTCTTCGTCTTCCTGCTGCTGGCAGCGCTCTACGAGAGCTGGACCTTGCCGCTCGCCGTCATCCTGATCGTGCCGATGTGTATCCTCGCGGCGATGATCGGCGTCGGCTACAAGGACTTCGACCGCAACGTTCTGGTGGATATCGGCCTCGTCGTGCTCGTCGGCCTCGCGGCGAAGAACGCGATCCTGATCGTCGAGTTCGCCAAGCAGGCCGAGGACGAAGGCATGAGCCGGCGCGATGCCGCCATCGCCGCCGCCCGGACCCGTCTGCGGCCGATCCTGATGACCTCGCTCGCCTTCATCCTCGGCGTGCTGCCGCTGACGATCTCGGTCGGCGCGGGCGCGGAGATGCGCCAGGTCCTCGGCATCGCGGTGTTCTCCGGCATGATCGGCGTCACCCTGTTCGGCCTGCTGTTCACGCCGGTGTTCTACGTCGTCGTGCGCTGGCTCGCCTCGCTCGGAGGCGGGCGGAAGAAGAAGGTCTCCGCCGAGCAGACCGCGCCACAGTCGCACTGACGCGCAGGCAGCCAAAATCAACCCCGCCCCGGCCACCGGCCCGGGCGGGGTTTTCGTTTCGAGATGCGCCGGGCTGCGCAGCGCTCAGTTCTGCAGGACCTCAGTTCTGGAGAATCTTGGAGCCCTTGATCGTCACGTCGGAGCTGGCGACGGCGCTGATCCTGCCGCCGGCCCGGATGTTGACGTCCTTGCCCTTGAGATCGACCGAGCCATCCTTCTTCAGGTGGAGGGAGGCCGCGCCTGAATCGAGCAGCATGCCATCGGCTGCCTCGACGCTCAGCGCCCGGCCGCTGGCGATGGCGAAATCCTTGCTGCTGTCGATGTCGATGCTGACCGAGGCCGCGACCTCGAAGGCGCGCGTTGCCAGGCTGATCTGCCGGTTGGCGTTGAGATTCAGCGCCGTCGCGGCAAAGATGCCGATACCGGTGCCGGCCGCGACCCTGATTCCGGCGCCGGATTGCAGCGTGTAGGCGCTGCCGACGCTGGTCCTGAAATTGCTGCCGACGTTCAGCGCCAGCTCGGCCCCGGCGCTGATCGTGCAGCTGCCGCCCACCGTGATACTGAGGCCGTTCGGCGCGGTGATCGCGACCGAGCCGCCGCGGCCGACATTGACCGCCTGGAGAAGGGCCGCGAGCTGGGCTTCGAGCGCGGCCACGCGGCGCGTCAGTGCCTCCACTTCCGGTGTCGCCATGAGACCGCCTCCTTGAGCTGGACCCCGTCCTCGACCCGCAGCCGGGGCAAGTGTATCACGGCCCCGGGCGGCGGCAGCACGCAATGACGTTACGGCAAAGCGGCCTGCGCCCTCATTCCGGGTGCCGGCAGCGGCGGAAGGGAGCGGTGGGAAGGTGACGCAAAGCCCAGCCCTGGTCTGGTTCCGCGAGGATCTGCGCCTGTCCGACAACCCGGCTCTGACCGCCGCTCTCGATCACGGCCCGAGCCTCTGCCTCTACATCTTCGACACGTCGCCGGAGCGGCGCGCGCTCGGCGGCGCCGCGCGCTGGTGGCTGTCGCGCTCGCTCACGGCGCTTTCGGCGGCAATCGCCGCGCGCGGCGGCGAGCTGCTGGTCATGCGCGGCGACCCGGCGGAGATCCTGCCGCGCATCGTCCGCGAGGCCGGCATCGAGTTCGTCGCCTGGAACCGTCGCTACGACGAACCGGCCATCGCGCTCGACAAGGTCCTGAAAGCCGAAATTGCGGCGAGCGGCGTCACGGTCGAGAGCTTCAACGCGGCGCTGCTCAACGAGCCCTGGCAGGTGAAGAGCAAGGCCGGCGGGCCGATGCAGGTCTTCACGCCCTATTGGCGCGCAGCGCGCGAGCGCGGCACGCCGCACGCGCCCCTGCCGGCGCCGGAGGCCATCCGCCAGGCGAAGCTGCCGGCGGCCCTGCGCAGCATGACGCTCTCAGTCGACGAGCTCAGTCTCGAACCGCGCAAGCCCGACTGGGCCGGCGGCCTGCGCGCGAGCTGGACGCCCGGAGAGGATGGAGCCCAGGCCCGCCTGACCGATTTCCTCGACGAAGGGCTCGGAGGCTACCGAACCGAGCGGGACCGGCCGGACATGCCGGCGACATCGCGGCTCTCGCCGCATCTGCGCTTCGGCGAGATCGGTCCGCGCCAGATCTGGCAAGCCGTACAGATGGCGCTCGAGACGGGCGAGACGACGGGAAGCCCCGCCGACGCCGAAAAATTCCTGTCCGAGATCGGCTGGCGCGAATTCTCCTATCACCTGCTGTTCCACAACCCAGAACTCGCGAAGCGCAACTTCAACCGACGCTTCGACGCGTTCGGCTGGGAGCAGGATGCTGCCGGCCTCGCAGCTTGGCAGAAAGGACTGACGGGCTACCCGATCGTCGATGCCGGCATGCGCGAGCTCTGGCAGACGGGCTGGATGCACAACCGCGTGCGCATGATCGCGGCCTCCTTCCTGATCAAGCATCTCCTGACCGACTGGCGCGCGGGCGAAGCCTGGTTCTGGGACACGCTGGTCGACGCCGACCCGGCCAACAACGCCGCGAGCTGGCAATGGGTCGCGGGCTCGGGAGCCGATGCTGCGCCCTATTTCCGCATCTTCAACCCGGTGACCCAGGGCGAGAAATTCGATCCCGAAGGCGCCTATGTCAGGCGCTTCGTGCCGGAGCTCGCAAAGCTCGACGCCAAGTTCATCCACCGGCCCTGGAGCGCTCCGCAGGCCGCGCTGCTGGATGCGGGGATCAGCCTCGGAAGCGACTATCCCCGTGCCATCGTCGATCTCGACTTCGGCCGCAGGCGCGCGCTTTCCGCACTGGCGCAACTCAGGGCCGGGAGCGGATCGGAAGCCGACTGAGCCGGGCGGCGCTGCCTACGCGCCCCCGGCATGCTCCTGAACGAAATTGTCTGTTCCATGCTGTCGGATCGCGCGCTCGCCGATCGTCCTATGGCCTTCACGCGAAACAGGAGAGGCAGATGCCCTATTATGTCGACGGCTTCGTGCTTGCCGTCCCGAAGGACAAGCTCGACGCATACAAGGAGATGGCAAAGCTCAGCGGCGAGGTCTGGATGGAGCACGGCGCTCTCACCTATGTCGAGGCCATCGCCGATGACGTGCCCTATGGCGAACTCACCTCGTTTCCGCGAGCGGTGCAAGCCAAGGACGACGAGATCGTCGTCTTCGCCTGGGTGACCTATGAATCGCGTGCCAAGCGCGACGAGGTGATGGCCAAGGTGATGGCCGACCCGCGGATGAAGCCCGGCATGGAAAACATGCCCTTCGACGGCAAGCGCATGATCTTTGGCGGTTTCAGCACCATCGTCGAGCGCTGAGCCCCTGCGGATCGCAGCGGCGGCTTCAGCCGTCGCGGTTCGCGCCCCCGGCGAGCGCACGCGCCGCCCGGAAATAAAGCGGATAGGGCAACAGCCTGATGAGCTTCAGGGTCCAGGCGAGGCGGCGCGGGAAGACGATCTCGAAGCCGCCGCGGGCGAAGCCGTCGGCGATGCGGATCGCTGCGGCCTGGTCCGTCATCAGCAGCGGCATCGCAAAGGTGTTGCGTTTGGTCATCGGCGTGTCGACGAAGCCGGGATTGACCAGCTGCAGGCGGATGCCCAGCCGGTCGCATTCGAAGCGCAGGCTTTCGCAGAGATGGATCGCCGCGGCCTTGGACGCGCCATAGGCTCCGCTCCCGGGCATGCCGGCATAGCCGACGAGCGAGGCGTTGACCGCGATCTGGCCCTTGCCGCGGTCGCTCATGTTCTCGATCAGCGCCGCAAGCCCGCGCACGACGCCGAACAGGTTGACGGCGAAGATGCGCTCGAAGGTCGTCGCATCCAGCCCGTCGGGCCGGTTTCCCTGGGCCGTGCCGGCATTGAGGAGCGCGAGCACGATCGGCCCGTGGACGCTCTCGATCCCTTCGACGACGGCGCGCATCGCCTCGGGATCGGTGACGTCGCCGGCATGGGCCACGATCCGGCCCGAAAGACCGGCGCCCTGTAGCGCCACCTCCTCGAGCAGTTCGAGGCGCCGCGCCGTGATCGCGACCGTCCAACCCCGCCGCGCCAGTTCGAGCGCCACCGCCGCGCCGATGCCGGAGCTCGCACCGGTGATCCAGGCGACGCCGTCCTTCGGCTGCATGCGTGGCATGGTCATCGAGGGGTCCCCACGCCGCTGACGAACCGGCGATCCAGCCCGGCAACCTAGTCACAGCGGCGGCGCGACGGAAGCCCCGTCGACGACGAGCACGCGCGACCGCATGCATCTTTGCCGCGGCCGCCGGGCCTGCGATAAGCTGACGATCCCAGGGAGATCGCCATGCCGACCGAATTGCTGTTCCGCGCCGACGCCTATCAGAACGAAACGGAGGCGACCGTGCTCGCGATCAACGAGCGCGGCGGCATCGAGCTCGACCGGACGGTATTCTATGCCACGGGTGGCGGCCAGCCGGGCGATGCCGGCCTCCTCGTAACGGCCGATGGCCGGGAGATCGCGATCGGCACCGCGATCTACAATCCCGAGGACAAGAGCCGCATCCTGCACGTCCCGCTCGAGGGCCAGGGCGCGCCGGCCATCGGCGACAAGGTCACCGCCCGGCTCGACTGGCCGCGGCGGCTAAGGCGGATGCGCATCCATACCGCGCTGCACCTGCTCAGCGTCGTGCTGCCCTACCCCGTCACCGGCGGCGCCATCGGCGAAGGCGACGGCAGGCTCGATTTCGACATTCCGGAAGGCGGCCTCGACAAGGCGGAGATCGCCGAGAAGCTCAATGCCCTGGTGGCGCGCAATGCCGACGTCACCGAGAGCTGGATCACCGACGAGGAGCTCGATGCCAATCCGGGCCTGGTCAAGACCATGTCGGTCAAGCCGCCGCGCGGCTCCGGCCGCGTCCGACTGGTGAAGATCGCCGAGATCGATCTCCAGCCCTGCGGCGGCACGCATGTGCGCAACACCGCGGAGATCGGTGAGGTCCTGGTCACCGACATCGAGAAGAAGGGCAAGCAGAACCGCCGCGTGCGGATCGCGCTTGCCTGAAGATTTCTCTGCAAGTCCCTGAAAACAGACTCCTTCGAGGAAACGCCCCCATGGCCAGCAACGATGTTTTCGTCTCCACCCAATGGCTGGCCGAGCGGCTCGACGCGCCCGACATCGTCGTCGTCGACGGCTCCTGGTACCTGCCGGCTCAGGCCCGCGACCCTGCCGCGGAATATGCCGAGCGTCGGATTCCGGGTGCCGTGCGCTTCGACATCGACGCCGTCAAGGACACGAGTTCGGCGCTGCCGCATATGATGCCGGGTCCCGAGGCGTTCGCAGCGGCCGTCGGTGCACTGGGCATCGGCGACGGCATGCGCATCGTCGTCTATGACGGGCTCGGCCTGTTCTCGGCGCCGCGGGTGCGCTGGACCTTCCGCACGTTCGGCGCACGCGATGTGGTGATCCTCGAAGGCGGCATGCCGCAATGGCTGGCAGAAGGCCGCCCGGTCGAGGAAGGCGCGCCGCGCACCCGCCAACCGCGCAGCTTCACGGCGCGTCTCGACCATTCCTCCGTCGCCGACATGAACGATGTGGCGAAGGCGCTGGAGACCGGCTCGGCCCAGATCGTCGATGCCCGCCCGGCCGATCGCTTCCGCGGCGAAGCGCCGGAACCGCGGCCCGGCGTCCGCTCTGGCCATATGCCGGGCGCGCTCAACCTGCCCTCCTCGGCGCTGGTGGCGAACGGCAAGCTCAAGGCACCCGATGCACTCGCAGCCGCCTTCCGCGAGGCCGGCGTCGATCTCGACAAGCCGATGGTGACGAGCTGTGGCTCGGGCGTCTCGGCCGCGATCCTCTCGGCCGCGCTGGAGACGCTCGGCAAGCCCGCCCGGGCGATCTATGACGGCTCTTGGTCCGAATGGGGGGCGAGCGACCGCCCGATCGCGACAGGCCCGGCGAAGGCCTGAGACCGACAGGTTCCGAACTTTAGAAGATAAAACGCTGTGCCGGACGGAGCGCCCGGCACAGCTACAACATCTGTTGCGCACGAGCCACAGATAATGGCTTCTTTGTGACAGCCCGTTGAACCGGCTCTTTTTTGGTCTTCCGCCAAACCGCCGTGCATGCAAATCATCATAACGTTACGTCAATTCAGATTCTCTTGAGCCCGAACCTTCGCGGCGCGATGGGTGGCGATGACTCTCGCCCCTGCGCCACGGCCTCTCCCGGCAGGGTGGAGCTGATGTAGCTCCGGCTGGCTCCTCCAGTCCGGATCGTCTGCCGCCAACATTGCGAGAGCCTGTCCTGCGATGGCCAACCGGAATTCCCGTCGGAACTGCTCCCTGGCCTTCCTGCTCGGCACCACAGCGCTCGCCCTGCCCGGACTGGCGCAGGCGCAGATGCGCTGGGACGGCAGTTCGAGCAACGACTGGAACAATGGCGACAACTGGAGCACAGGCCTCGTCCCGGCCGCCGGCAGCAACCCGATCGTATCAGGCCCAGCGCCGGTAATGCCGATCCTGTCCGGCGGCACGACCAGCCTCGGAACGGTCTTTGTCGGTTATGACAACGCGCTTGGAGGCGCCGGGTTGACGATCACCGGCGGAGCGAGCCTGACGACGACCTCGGCAACGGTCGGCGAGCAAAGCGCCAACAACGCCGGAAATGCGCGGGAACTCGAGGCCGCCTCGGTGACACTCACCGGCGCCTCGAGCTGGACCAGCACCAACCTGCAGATCGGCGCCTACGGCGCAGGTAAAACGACCGTCAACGGCGGCAGCACGCTGACCGCGACGAGCAACCTGCACCTCGGCGTGCACCATAACAGCGTCACCGGCAGGTCGGGCAATGGCACGCTGACGGTCTCGGGAACCGGATCGCAGGTGGTCAGCAACGGCACCATCTTCGTCGGCGATCTCGGCATCGGTGCGATATCGGTTACGGCTGGCGGCAAGATCACGACGCGAAGCGGCAGCCTCGGCCAGGCCGCGACTGGCTCCGGAACGGTCACCGTGCATGGTAGCGGTTCGCGCTGGGAGACACCGAGCGGCGCACTCACGATCGGCAATGGCGGCAGCGGCCAGTTCACCGTGAGTGGCGGCGCCACCGCCAAGACAGGTGCGCTCAACCTGGCAGGCCTCGTCAACTCGTCGGGCAGGCTGACGGTGACGGGGGGCGGCAGCGTCCTGGAAGCAGGCCAGATCAGGCTGGGCGTGCGATCCTCGGGCCTGATTTCGGTCGATGACGGCGGCACATTGAAGGCGACGGCCATCCTGGTCGGCGCCGAGACCACAGGCATCGGCCGAATCGACCTACGCGGCGCCAGCAGCCTGATCGAGGCGAGCAGCTACACGATGGTCGGCTGGTTCGGCGAAGGGAGGCTGACGGTCTCCGACGGCGCGACGCTGCGCGGCACGGTCCGGATCGCGCATGAGGCGAGCAGCCGCGGCACGCTGAACATCGGTGCCGCAGCCGGCAGCGCAGCGGCGGCGGCCGGCACCGTCGATGCGGCGACCATCCAGTTCGGAGCCGGCACAGGAAAACTGGTCTTCAACCACACCGACCGCCCTTACGACTTCACATCCTCGATCAAGGGGAAGGGCAGCATCGAGCATCATGCCGGCACGACCCGCTTCAGTGGCGACAGCTCGACCTTCACCGGCACGACCACCGTCTCCGGCGGCACATTAATTGTCGGCGGTGTACCGGCCGGCGCAGCTCTGGGCGGCGCGACAACGGTGTCCGGCGGGGAACTGTTCGTCGCCCACACGGCCACCGTCGGCACGGTCTCGGTCCTTTCCGGCGGCACGCTCGGCGGGAACGGCACAGTGGGCCGCACGACCATCGGCAACGGCGGCACGCTCGCCCCCACCTTCCTGCTCACCCTCTCGCCCCGCGCGCTCGAGGTCCAGGGCAACCTGGCCTTTGCGCCCGGCGCGACCTATCGGGTCCAGTTCTATGGTGGGCCCGTGCTCAACACGCACATTACCGTGACCGGCACGGCTAGCCTCGGCGGCACCCTCGCGGTCGCAGAGATCGGCGGCCTGCTCTACTACTTCAACCGGCCTCAATCGGTGCTCACCGCCCATGGCGGAATCTCCGGCACATTCGACACCGTCACCACCACCAGCGAACCCAATAATGGCGCCGTCACCAGCGAGGTCAGCTACACCGCGAACGACGTCCTGGTCACGCTAAAGCCCGCTTCGCTCGTCGAAGCAGTCAGCGGCACGAACAGCGGCAGCAGCTCGACGGTGACCACCGACACCGGCAGCACGACGACGCCGCCTCCTTCGCCCAATCCGGTCTACAACACGGCCTCCGGCCTCTCGCTCAACACCTGGTCGGTCGCCGCCGCGATCGACCGCGCCGTGGCGAGCGGCGCCGACCCCTCCTTCCTCTACCAGATCTATGCGCGCGGCGACCGCCAGTCCCTGATCGCCGCCCTCGGCACCCTGACCGGCGAGGTCCATTCCACCGTCGGCATGATGGGCTGGGAGGCCGCAGGCGGCTTCCTGCGGGCGATGCTCGATCCCTTCGCCAGCGGGCGCGACCCAAATGCCATGCCGGGTGCCGCCGGTGCCTTCGCCACAGCCGGCGCCTATGCCTCGATCGGCTCGCAGGCAGAGCTGCCCTCGGCCAAGGGTCCACGGATCGCAGCGCAATTCGTGCCCGACCGGCTCTACAATCTTTGGGGCCAGGGCTTCGGCAGCAAGAGCCGCTCGGGCGCCGACAGCGCGCGCGGCAGCCAGGCCAGCGATACTTCGAGCGGCCATCTCGCGCTCGGCATCGATTTCCGCGTCCTGCCAGACACTATCCTCGGCGTCGCGATTGCCGCCGGCGAGTCACGCTCCAGCCTGTCCGGTGCGCTCGGTGACGCCAAAGCCGACATCCTCCAGGCCGGCCTCTACGGCATGACCCGGATCGGCGCACTCTCGCTAGGCGCCTCGCTCGGCTACGCCTCGGCCGATGTCGAGACCAACCGCGCCATACCGCTGATCGGCGCCCTCGCCATCCGTGCCAGCTATCGCACCGAGATCTGGAGCGGCCGCGCCGAAGCCGCCTGGCGCTTCGTCTCGTTCGGCGGCCTCAGCGCCTCGCCCTATGCAGCCTTCACCGCCCAGAATCTGCGTACCCCCAGCTTCGTCGAGCGCGACGGGGTCACAGGCCTGCCGACCGGCGTCGCCGTCCAGGGCCGTGACGGCACCACCGCCCGCACCGAACTCGGCCTCAGGCTCGATGCGACGACCACTCTATTCGGGCTTTCGACCACAGCCTTCGGCAAACTCGGCTGGGGCTATTACGCCCGCCGCGACAACCAGTTCAGTGCCAGCCTGATCGGCCTTCCCGGCTCCGGCTTCGGCTTCCAGGGCACGAGGCCCGATCGCAATGCGGCGCTGATCGCCACCGGACTCGACGTCCGGCTCTCGAACGCCGTCAGCCTCGGCGCCCGCTTCGACGCGGAACTCTCGCAGAACAACCAGTCCTATGCCGGCGCCGCGACGCTGAAAGTCAGCTTCTGAGCCGAAGCACGGCCGGAGGCACTGCCACGGGCGTCAGAACACCGACCAGCCGGTCCTCTCGACCAGGCTCTCCAGCGCCAACGCGCCGACGAGCGAGGTGCCGGCGGCGTTGAGGCCCGGCGACCAGACGGCAATGGCGGCGCGGCGGGGCGCGATCGCTAGGATGCCGCCGCCGACACCGCTCTTGCCGGGCAGCCCGACCTTGAAGGCGAACTCGCCGGACGCGTCGTAGTGGCCGCAGGTCATCATCAGCGCCTTGACCCGGCGAGCCCGGCCGGGCCGGCAGACGGTCTCGCCGCTCAGCGGATCGACGCCGTCTCCGGCCAGGAACAAGCCAGCGCGGGCGAGCTGGAGGCAGCTCAGCCGCAATGAGCACTGATTGAAATAGACCTTGAGAACCTCCTCGACCGGGTTCTGCAGGTTGCCGAAGGCCCGGATGAAATTGGCGAGGCTGGCATTGCGGAAGCCGGTCTGCGCTTCCGAACGCGCCACCTCCCCGTCCATAGAAACAGTCGCGTCATCGGCGCGGGCGCGCAGGAATCCGAGGATCTCCGCGATCGTCTCCGGCGGCTTGCGCCCGGCGAGCAGCGCGTCGGTCACGACGATCGCGCCGGCGTTGATGAAGGGGTTGCGCGGCACGCCGCGCTCCTGCTCGAGCTGGACGATCGAGTTGAACGGCGAGCCCGAGGGCTCGCGCCCGACATGCTGCCAGAGCCTGGTCCCGACGCGTTCCAGCGCCAGCGTCAGGGTAAAGACCTTGGAGATGCTCTGGATAGAAAACGGGACCGCCGCATCGCCGGCGGAGGCGCGCTCGCCATCACAGGTAATGACCGCGATGCCGAACCGGTTGGGGTCGACCTGCGACAGCGCGGGGATGTAGTCGGCGACACGGCCCGCGCCGACATGGCCGGCGACATCCGCATGGACGGCGGCGACGATCTCCGCAAGATCCTGCATCCGTCAGCAACTCCGGCCACCGGCCCCACGGGCCCTGTCAAAAGCAGCTTTGCATCCCGCCTTGCGCCGGGCAATCGGGGCCCTATGCCAGCGCATCCGTCTCGCAAAGCCATCGTGCTTGGCAAGGCTGCCCCGCCTGCGTCATGCTGGCGAAATTGCGGAGGCGCGCGATGACCTACTGCCTTGGAATCCTGCTCCCAGCCGGGCTGATCCTCGCTTCCGATTCCCGCTCCAGCGCCGGCGTCGACCAGATCGCCATGGTCGAGAAGCTCGCTCTGTTCGAGGTTCCGGGCGAGCGCGTCATCGCCATCCTTTCGGCGGGCAACCTTGCGACCACGCAGGCCGTGGTGACGATGATCCGCCAATACACCAAGCACAAGCAGGAGAGCGCCGGCAGCCTGGAGAACCGCGACATCCTCGCGGCGCGCACCATGTTCGACGCCGCCCAGATCGTCGGCAACACGTTGCGCGAGGTGCTGCGCCTCCACCGCAGCTTCGTCGAGCCCTATGGCGACCCGAATGGCAGTTTCCTCGTCGCCGGACAGATCGCCGGGGAGCCGCACCGGCTGTTCCAGATCTATTCGGCCGGCAATTTCGTCGAGGCGGTCGGCCGCACGAACTTCCTGCAGCTCGGCGAGACCAAATACGGCAAGCCGATCCTCGACCGGGCGCTGAGCCCGACGGGCGGGCTCGACGAAGCCGCAAAGCTCGCTCTGCTGTCTTTCGACGCGACGATCCGCAGCAATCTCTCGGTCGCGCCGCCTATCGACATGCTGCACTACGAGACCGGGAGCTTCTCGACCCGGACACTCGCAAAATATGACAGCAATCACCCCTACTGGACGGATCTGCGTCAGCGCTACAGCGACGGGCTGACGGCGTTGGTAACCAGCCTGCCCGACCCGCAGTTTCCGAGCTAGGGAACCTCCAGAACCGCGATCATCGCCGCGTAGCCGCGGCGGCGGGCGTGATCGAGCGGCGTCGCGCCGCCGCGGTCGGCAAGGTCACGGCGGGCGCCGGCGGTGACGAGCGCGCGGGCGGTCTCGACATGGCGCGGCCCGCCATCACCGAGGATCACGGCTTCGATCAGCGCGGTCCAGCCGAGATTATTGACATGGTCGAGCGGCGCGCCGGCCGCGATCAGCGCCTTGACGACATCGTCATGACCGAGATGGGCGGCGGCGATCAGCGCCGTGCCGGCATAGGGGCTGGTGACGGCCCGGGCGTCGCCACCGATGGCGAGCGCCACCCGCATGGTCTCGACATCGTCGTTGACCGCTGCAATCGTGATCGCGTCATAAAGCTGGCCGTCGAGCGCACGCGGATCGGCTCCCGCGCGGACCAGCGCGCGCATGATCTCCCGGTTGCCGGCATGGGCTGCGACATGCAGCGCGCTTCGGCCATGGCCGTCGCGGGCATCGAGTTCCGGCTTCTGTGCAAGGGTTCGCTCCAGCGCCGCCATGTCGCCTCGATAAGCGGCAGAATGCAGCCCGGCATAGGCGGCGATCTCCGTCTTCGACGGCGGAACCTGCGCGAACGCCCGCGAACCGAATCCGGCCTGGATCACCAGCAAAAATGCGAGACCGACGGCGCTGATTCCGATTGCCCGTTGCCCGAAAACCATGATCGGGGCCTCCCGTTTTCGCGATCGGCGCAAGAGGCAGCAAGCTGCTCAAAAAAAGGACAGCAATTCTGCCCTTTCCCCCTTGTACCGCACCGCGGAACGCCCTATCTCTTGTGCACCGCAGCAGAGATGCTGTGGCGCCCTCCTTGGGCGTTTCCTCCCTAGACTTCGGCCTGCGCTCCGGCGCGGGCCCTTTTCTTTTCTGGAGGCTAGCGGCAAGGACGAAGGCCGGCAACCGCGCGATCACCTCGCACGGAGCTACGGCCAGGGCTCGATGAGACCCCCGCGGCTCAGTAGAGCCGCGTCCTGTAAGCCTCCTCCAGATTGGCGTCGGCCTCGGCCGCATCGACCGCCTTCGTCTGCTCGGCGACGATGCGCCCGAGCGTCGGGAAGCTGCCGCGCTCGACCTGTGCCTCCTGCGCCCAGAGCTTCGAGCGGATCAAGGCCTTGCCGCAATGGAAATAGGCCTCGTCGACCTCGACCAGCAGGCCGAGCTTCGGCGTCTTCTCCTGCACGGTCGTCGGTTCGAGCAGCGCCTCGTCGCGGGTCAGCCGCGCCCGGCCATTGACCCTGAGCGTCTCGTTGATCCCGGGCACGAAGAAGACCAGCCCGACACCCGGCGAGCTCAGCACATTGCCGAAGCTGTCGACCCGGTTGTTGCCGCGCCGGTCGGGGATCAGCAGGGTCTTTTCGTCGAGCACCTGGACGAAGCCCGGTCCGTCGCCGCGCGGGCTCGCATCGGCCCGCCCCTCGCTGTCGGAGCTCGCCAGCACCAGGAAGGGCGACAGCGCGATGAAGTCACGGCAGAAATGGTCGAGCCGGTCGAGCACCTTGCGCTCGGCGAGCAGATGGACCTCGCCGACCAGGGCGCGCAACTGCTGCGCGTCCGCAACTTCACTGTCAGGCTTCTCGCTCGTCGTCATCCCGCCCTCCGGCCGGTCGCGCTCCCGGCCGCACGATCAGCCGGGACAGGCTCCACCCGCCCCGACCTAGCATGAACTGGGGCAGCCGCCGAGGTCGCTCCTTACAGAGCCGGCTTCGGCCGTTGGCATGGCGATTCAAAGCCTCGCGAAACCGATTCAGCTTTCCGGCGGAAGCTGCTGATATTCCGCCGGAAAGGCTCGCAGCGGTCGTCGCGTCAGCGCGGGTCCGGCTTGGTGCGGCTGGCGCCCTGGCGTTCCAGCATCCAGCCGGGATATTCGCGCGGCAGGGCGCTGACCGCGTCGAGGGTCTTCAGCTCCTCCGGCGAAAGCACGATCTCGACGGCCGCGAGATTCTCGGCGAGCTGTTCCGGGCGCTTGGCGCCGACGATCACGCTGGTCACGGCCTGCTGGTGCAGCAGCCAGGCGAGCGCGATCTGCGCGACGCTGCGCCGATGCGTCTCGGCGATGCCGCGCATGGCATCGATCACGTCATAGCCGCGCTCGCGATCGACCGGCGGAAAGTCGAAGCTGGCACGCCGGCCATCGCCACCCTGCTCGTTGCGCCGGTCGTACTTGCCAGAAAGCAGTCCGCCGGCGAGCGGGCTCCAGACCATCAGGCCGACCTTCTCGGAGAGCAGCATCGGCACGATCTCGCGCTCCAGATCGCGGCCGGCGATCGTGTAGTAGGATTGCAGCGAGGCTATGCGGGACAGTTGCCGCCGCTCACAGATGCCAAGCGCCTTGGCGACTTGCCAGGCCGCCCAGTTCGAGACGCCGACATAGCGGACATGGCCTTGGCGAACGAGCGTGTCGAGCGCCTCCAGCGTCTCCTCCATCGGCGTCACGCTGTCGAAGGCATGGATCTGGTAGAGGTCGACATGGTCGAGCTGCAGCCGCTTCAGGCTGGCCTTGACCTGCTCCATGATGTGGTAGCGGCTGGCGCCGCTGCCGTTCGGCCCCTGCCCCATGCGGCTGAAGACCTTGGTCGCGACCACGACCTCGTCGCGCGGCACGCCGAGATTGCGCAGGGCCTGGCCGGTGATCTGCTCCGAGCGCCCTTCGGCATAGACATTGGCAGTGTCGATGAAGTTGATGCCGGCATCGAGCGCCGTCCGGACCAGCGCGTCGGCCTCCTGCTGCTCGAGCCTGCCGATATGCCCCCAAAAACCCTCGTCGCCGCCGCCGAAGGTCATGGTGCCCAGGCATAGTTCGGAGACGAGCAGGCCGGTCTGGCCAAGCGTGTAATAGCGCATGACATTCTCTTTCCATTCGAGGAAAACGCCCGGGCGGCGTCGAAGCGCGCGATGAGTGGCGGCCGAGCCGTCACCGGGCCGGCTCGAAGATAATGGCGCAAGGATGCGCCGCAACGTCAGGGTGGCACATTGCGGCGCGGCTCGCCGTCTCGTGAAGCAGCCGCCCGGGCGCGCCGCACATGGCAAGGTCGCGATTCTTGCATACAAAATGGCTTTAGCGTTGACGCTCCCGGCCGATGACGGGATAGTCGCGCCCCCTATAGAGCCTTCCGGAACATCATGCCTCGTCCGACACCGTCCTCCGCGCTCGAGAATCTGCGCGTCCTCGATCTTTCCCGGGTCCGCGCCGGCCCGACCTGCGCCCGGATCTTCGCCGATTTCGGCGCCGACGTGCTCAAGATCGAAAGCCCGCCGGGGGTCGATCCGAACGAGAACATGAGCGGGGCGCGGCATGGCTACGACATGCAGAACCTGCACCGGAACAAGCGCTCGCTGACGCTCAACCTGAAGAAGGAAGCCGGCAAGGCTGTGCTGCGCCGGCTGATCGCCGATGCCGACCTGCTGATCGAGAACTTCCGCCCGGACGTGAAGGACCGGCTCGGCCTCGATTTCGAGACGCTGCATGCGCTCAATCCGCGCCTGATCCTGGTCTCGGTCTCGGGCTTCGGCCAGACCGGCCCCTATCGCCTGCGTGCCGGCTTCGACCAGATCGCCCAGGGCATGGGTGGGATGATGTCGGTCACCGGCCTGCAGGGCCAGGGCCCGGTCAGGGCCGGCATTGCCGTCGCCGATTCAGCGGCGGGCCTCTACGGGGCGATCGGCGCGCTGGTCGCACTGCAGGAACGCGCGGTTTCCGGCAAGGGCCAGTGGGTGCAGACCTCGCTGCTCGAGGCGCAGATCGCGATGATGGATTTCCAGGCGGCGCGCTTCCTGGTCGAAGGTACGGTGCCGCCCCAGGCCGGCAACGACCACCCTTACGCGACACCGATGGGCGTCTATGCGACGCGCGACGGCCACATCAATCTCGGCGTCGGCGCCGAGGGGCATTGGCGCTCCTTCTGCGGCGTGCTCGGCCAGCCGGAACTGGCGAGCGACCCGCGCTATGACAGCGTCGAGAAGCGCTATGCGGCACGGCCGGAGCTGCGCATCCTGCTCGAGGAGATCATGTCGACGCAGGACAGCGCCTACTGGCTTGACGCCTGCGAGAAGGCTTCGGTGCCGGCGGGGCCGATCTACTCGGTCGACGCCATGTTCGACGATCCGCAGGTGCAGCATCTCGGCATCGCGCAGCCCGTTACCCACCCGGTTCTCGGCGACATCCGCGTCATCGGCGAGCCTGTCGGCCTGTCGCGCACTCCGGCGAGCGTGGTTTCGCCCACGCCGGACGCCGGCGAGCATAATGACGAGATCCTGATCGAGCTCGGCTATGACGCCGCGGCGATCGCGCAACTGCGCGCCGACGGCGCGATCTGAAGAGGTTTCCGATGACTGACGAGATTCTCTACGACGTCGCCGACGGGATCGGCACGATCACGCTGAACCGGCCGCAGGCCCGCAACGCCTTGACCTTCGCCATGTATGAGGGGCTTGCAAAGATCTGCAGCGATCCCGAGAGCCACGGTGCGCCCAAGGTGATCGTGATGACCGGCGCCGGCGAGAAAGCCTTCGCCGCCGGCACTGACATCACGCAGTTCCGCGAGTTCAAGACGGCCGAAGATGCGCTCGCCTACGAGAACCGCATCGAAAAGGTGATCACGGCGATCGAGAGCTGCTCGGTACCGACGATCGCGGCGATCTCCGGCGCGGTCACCGGTGGCGGCGCGGCGATCGCCTGCGCCTGCGACCTCCGGATCGCGACGCAATCGGCCCGCTTCGGCTTCCCGGTGGCGCGCACGCTCGGTAACTGCCTGTCGATGGCGAACTACGCAAGGCTCGCCAGCCTGCTCGGGCCGGCCCGCGTCAAGGACATCATCTTCACCGCCCGGCTTGTCGAGGCCGATGAAGGCCATCGCGTCGGCCTCTACAACGAGCTCGTCGCCGATCATGCCGCGCTGATGGCGCGGGCGAAGGAACTCGCCGAGACCATCCGCGGCCATGCGCCGCTGACGATGCGCGCCACCAAGGAGGCGCTGCGCCGGCTCACCGAAGCGGCCAGCGCTGGCGTCGACGGCGATGACCTCGTCGCGCTCTGCTACACCAGCGCCGATTTCCGCGAGGGTATGGAAGCCTTCCTCGGCAAGCGCACGCCGAACTGGCAGGGCAAGTAGCCCACCAAAATCAGCCGCTGCCCGGTACCCGCGCCGTCAGACGCGGGTGCCGCCATCGGCCATGATCACCGATGCGGTCATGAAGGACGCCTCGTCGGACGCAAGCCAGAGGATCGGCCAGGCGACTTCGCGCGGATCGGCCCAGCGGCGCTGGATGTTGTGGTCGACCTTCTCGGTACGCAAATCCTGCTCGCTCTTGCCTTGCGGGGCGAAGCGGCGGACATGGAACGGCGTCAGCGTCAGGCCGGGGCAGACCGCATTGACGCGCACGCCGCGATCGGCCTCCTCGAAGGCCAGCGTCTTGGTCATCGAGATGATGCCGGCCTTGGCGACGTCGTATTGCCCCATGCCGCCCCGCGGGTTGAAGGCGTGGGTCGAGGAGATATTGACGATCGCCCCCTTCCCCGCCTGCCGCAGCGCCGGCAGCGCCTCGCGGGCGAGATAGGCATAGCTCAGCAGGTTCACCGAGAGGATCTTCTGCCAGGTCTCGGCCTTGGCCTCGTCGAGCGGCTCATAGGAGCGGATGCCGGCATTGTTGACGAGGATGTCGAGCCGGCCGAAGGCGGAGAGTGTCTCGGCGACGATCGCCGCGGCGGACGCCTCCTGCCCGACATCCCGGACGATCTCCAGGATCTCGGCGCCCGGCACTGCTGCACGAATCCGCGCGCCGACCTCGGCCAACGCCGAGGCGTCGATGTCGACGAGCACGACCTTCGCGCCCTCCTCGGCGAAGAGTTCCGCGGTCGCCGCGCCGATGCCTCCGGCTCCACCGGTGAGGATCGCGACCTTGCCTGCAAGACGGGCCATGAGTGCTTGCCTTTCCGAGCGGCGCTGTCAGCCGACGAGTGAAGTGGTCGAATGGAGTTCGCCCTTGCCGCAGGCGACCCGGTAAAGCCAGACGAGGCTGTACACGGCCATGAGCGCGCCGCAGCCGGGGATCGCGGCATACCACCAGCCCTTGTCGAGCCGGAGGAACGGCGTCGTCTCGCCGGCCATCTGCATGAACTCGATACCGTAGAAGACGAGCACGAGCGCAAAGCCGAACATGGCGAGGTTGATCAGGATTTCGAGCATGCGCCGCAGATTGGGCGGCAGCAGGCTCTCGAGCATCACGACGCGGTAGAGAACGCCTTCGCGCCAGAGCGCGAGCGAGGTCAGCATGACCATCCAGATGAACAGGAACTCGATGATCTCGTCATAGCCCGTGATCGTGAACAGCGGCATGATCCGCAGCACGATCGCGGCGCCGAGCAGCACGAACACGCCCAGCATGCACAGGATCGCAGCGACCTTGCAGGTGACGGCGACGCCCCTGTCGAGAGCTTCCAGCGCGGCGATCATCGCGTCACTCCATAGCCCAGCGCGTGAGGCAGCCAGAGCGAGAGCCCCGGCACATAGGTGATCAGCATCAGCACGCCGATGAGCGCCAGCACGTAGGGCCAGATTTCGCGCGTGATCTCGCCGATCGAGATCTTGGCGATGCCGGCGACGACGTAGAGGCAGAGTCCGACCGGCGGCGTGACCAATCCGATCATCAGATTGAGCACGAGGATCACGCCGAAATGAACCGGGTCGATGCCAAGCTGAACCGTGATCGGCAGCAGCACCGGGAAGGCGATGATCATCAGCGCGATGCCCTCGATGAACATTCCGAGGACGAGCAGCGCGACGTTGATGATCAGCAAGATCATCCAGGGCTCGGAGGACAGCGTCAGCAGCGCCGTCAGCACGGCATTGGGAATCTGCTGCTGCACCAGCACCCAGCCGAACGGCGCCGCAAGCGCGATGATGAACATCACCTGCGCGGTCTGGCGCGCGCTCTCCCAGAGCACGGCGACAGTGTCGCTCCAACTCAGCTCCCCGTAGACGAACCGGCCGAGCACGAAGGCGTAGGCGGCAGCGACCACGGCGGCCTCGGTCGGCGTGGCGAAGCCGGTCAGGATCACCAGCAGGATCGCCGGCGGCAGGGCTAGCGCGGGCAACGCCGTGCGGACGATCCGGGCAGCGACCGGCAAAGGCGGCATGCCCTCGCCGCGGGGCAGGTTCATCCATTTCGCGGCAACCGCGATGACTGCCATCAGCGACACGGCCATCAGCAGGCCCGGCACGACACCGGCCATGAACAGGGCACCCACCGAAACATTGGCGAGGCTGCCATAGATCACGAAGGGAATGCTGGGTGGAATGATCGGCCCGATCGTCGCCGAAACCGCCGTGATGGTGGCGGCGAACCTGCCGGTATAGCCGGCCTTGGTCATGGCGCGGTGCTCGATCACGCCCATGCCCGCGGCGTCGGCGATCGCCGAGCCGGACATGCCGGCGAAAATCACACTGCCGACAACGTTAACATGGGCCAGGCCGCCACGAATGCGCCCGATGCAGAGCTGCGCGACACCGAAGATGCGCTCGGTCGTGCCGCCGACATTCATCAGATTGCCGGCGAGCACGAAGAACGGGATCGCCAGCAGCGGGAACGAAGTCGTCCCGGCATAGGTGCGCTGGATGAAGATGACGAGCAGCTCGGGGCCGGCCGTCGCGACCATCGTTCCGATCGCGACCAGCCCGAGGGCTACCGCGATCGGGATGCCCAGCATGATGACGACGCACACGCCGAGAAGTACCGCGGTGACCAGCATCGCGCGTCGTCCTTCTTCTTATTCTTGCAGGCTGTGGTCAGGCGGTGCGCGCAGCGGCGACGAGCTTGGTCCACTCGTCCCAGGTCTTGTCGCCGAGGGCCTTGCGGAGCTGCTCGTAGGCCGGCCCCATCTTGTCGCGGAACGGCGCGACATCCGGCCGGGTGATCGCGAGACCGGCCTTCTCCATCGCCGCGAGGTTGCTATCCTCGTTGTCGCGCACGCCCTTGCGGGCCCCGGCACCGGCCTTGGTCCCCTCCTCGATGACGATCTTGCGCTGCTCCTCGTTGAGCTTGCTGCTCCAGACCCGCGGATTGGCGCAGAACATGATCGAGGCGTAGATGTGCTTGGTCAGCGCGATGTGCTTCTGCGCCTCGTAGAACTTCGCCGCGAATGTAGTGCCGACAGGGTTGTCCTGGCCGTCGACGACATTGTTGGCGAGCGCCAGATAGACCTCCTGGAAAGCGATGGTCTGGGTGCTGGCCCCGAGCGCCTCGAAGGCGGCCTTGATCGCGAGCTCGGGCGGGACGCGGATCTTCAGCCCCTGCACGTCGGCCGGCTGGTTGATCGGCCGGCGGCTGTTGGTGACGGCCCGGAAGCCCCATTCGAGATTGGAGATCCAGGTGAAGCCGGCGATCTTCAGCTGCTCGGCGATCCAGTCTCGCGCGGTGACGTCGAGCGTCTTGTGAGCGTGCTCATAACTGTCGAACTGGTAGGGGATGTTGATGACGCCGATCGTCTTCGACAGCGCCTCGATGTTTGCCGGGTTCAGCATCATCATGTCGATGGCGCCCAGCCGGGTCTGCTGCGCCGCCTCGACCGGCGAGCCCAGCGCATTGTTTGGGAAGATGGTGATCTTGACCTGGCCGTTGGTGCGCTCGGCGATGCGCTTCACCATCGCCTCGGCCTCGATATGCACGGGATGGCTCATGTCGGCCGGATGGGTCAGCCGCAATTCGACGGCTGCACGCGCCGGCCTGATCGCCGGCAGCCCGACCGTGAGCGCCGCGCCGGCCCCCAGCAGCGAGCGACGCGTCCACGTGATCTTCCCGACCATGGCGTTCTTCCTTCCCCGGTGATTGTAGGCGGTCGCCGGCTTTGTCCGCGGCAACCGTACGAGCCGTCTCTGCGGCCTCACCGGAAAAGTTGCATGCAAGAATACGAGCCGTCAACCGCGTTCGGCGCTCTGCCGAAAGATGCGGCACTATCGCGAGGTGGCCCCGCCCTGCTTCTTGCCCCGTTCGGTCTCGGGCTGCGCGGCCGCCTGCTTTGCACGCAGCGAGGCGACCAGCCCCTCGAGTCCATTGCGGACATGGCTGCGCAGCGCCTGGCCGGCGCGGCCAGAATCGCGCGCGGTCAGCGCATCGAGGATCTGCTGATGCTCCTCGATCGCGGTGCGCCAGCGCGTCGGCCAGAGATTGGAGGAGAAACGCGCGCGATCGACCCTGAGCGCCAATAGCTCCCAGACCCAGAGCAGGATCGAATTGCCCGAAAGCTCGATGATTCGGCGATGGAAGGCCTTGTTGGCTTCGAAATAGCCGGGCAGCTCGTCGCGGGCATGATGCAGCAGCATGCGGTAATGCAGCATGCCGATCTCGGCGATGGCCTCGTCGCTGATGTGCTTCGCAGCCAGCTCGCCAGCGAGGCCTTCGACCACCGTCACGACCTCGATCAGCGCCACGACCTCGTCGAGATCAAGCTCCGAGACGACGGCCGAATGATTGGGCAGAGCGCGCAGCAAGCCGTCCTGGATCAGCGTCTTGATCGCCTCCCGCACCGGGGTGCGCGAGATCGCGAGCTGATCGCAGAGTTCGCGCTCGTTTAGCTTGGTCCCCGGCGCCAGCACACCGGTGACGATCAGATTGCGAAGCCGCGCGACGGTGTTGCCGTGCAGATGGCCCTTGCGCTTGCCCGGCTCGGGCGGCGGCAATTGCGCGAGAAGCGCCGCGAGCGGCGTCGTATCGTCCGAAATGGTCATGGCCGGTTGTACACTCCCGTCACACTTGACGGTCAAATTTTCTTGCATGCAAGATGTCGACCCTCTACCGAGAGCCCGCCCGCAACATTTTTTTGAGGGCGGAGCCGAGCTCTGCTGGATGCTGCCATGAAGATCATCGACCTCAGCATGCCGATCGCGCCGCATTTTCGTTGGCCCGTCGAGCTTTCGATCAAGGGCGACATCGCCGCGGGCGACCAGTTCCGCGTCTCGAAGATCGCCGGCCCCTGCCATGGTTTCTCGCATGTCGACGCTGCCGCCCATTTCGTTGCGGGCGCGCCGACGATCGAGGCGACGCCGCTTTCCGAAGTGGTCGGCGCCTGCCGCGTGCTCGACCTCAGCGCCCGCCCGGCGAATGCGCCGATCGAACCCGAGCACCTCGCGGCGGCCGATCCCGGCGGCAAGGAGGGCGAAATCCTCCTGCTCGCCGCCCATTGGAGCGACCGGCGTAACTATCAGGACAAGACGTTCTGGACCGAAGCACCCTGGCTGACGCTTGAAGCCGCGCAGTGGCTGGCGGCGCGCAAGCCGACGGCCGTCGCCTTCGACTTCCCGCAAGACTATCCGATCCGCCTGCTGCTCGAAGGCAAGGAGGTGCCGAAGCCGGAGCATGTGACGCATCACGTCCTGCTTTCGCACGGCGTCACGCTGATCGAATACGTCTGCAACACCAGCCGCCTCAGCGCGCCCAGGAACCTGTTCTCGGCGGCGCCGCTCCTGATCCCGAACGCCGATGGCGCGCCGGCGCGCTTCTACGCCATCGAAGGCCTGCCGGTCTGACACGGCCCCATTCAATCCCGAACTGAAAGTCCAAGACCTTGAACATCGAGAACTTCTTCGCCTCCCGGCCGGATGTCGCTGGGCGTGTCGTTTCGGCTGCGCTCGTCGGCGCCGGCGAATTCGGCGCCAGCTTCATCGGTCAGGCCCGCCGCACCGCGCATATCGCGCCGCGCGTAGTCTGCGACCTCGACCTCGCCCGCGCCCGCAAGGCCGCGCTCGCCGGCGGCTTCAGCGAAGGCGACCTCGCCGACTGCCGCAATGCGGCCGAGGCAAAGGCTGCGCTCGAGCGTGGCCTCGTCGCGCTGATCGACAATTCCGACCACCTCGCCAGCCTGGCCGTCGACCTTGTGGTCGAGGCGACCGGCGACCCGGAAGGCGCGGCCAAGGTCGCCCTCGCCGCGATCGAGAACGGCCGCCACTGCGTGATGGTGACCAAGGAGGCCGAGTGCATCATCGGCCCGATCCTGGCGCACAAGGCCAAGCAGAATGGCGTCGTCCACACCCCGGTCGATGGCGATCAGCCGAGCCTGCTGATCGGCCTGATCGGCTGGGCGCGCATGCTCGGTCTGCCGATCGTCGCGGCCGGCAAGTCGAGCGAGTCGGATTTCGTCTGGGATCCGGAGACCGGCACGGTCACCGCCTGGGAAACCCCGGCCGACGCCAAGGATTTCGCCGCCGCCTTCGGCCGCCTCGGCAGCAACCCGCTGCCGCTGCTGGCCGAGCGCGCCAAGCTGCCCTTCCCGCGCGCGACCGTGCCCGACCTCTGCGAGATGGGCATCGTCTCGAACCACACAGGGCTGATGCCCGACATCGCCGAGATGCATGCGCCGATCGCGCGTACCACCGAACTGCCGACCCTGTTCCGGCCCGCTTCCGAAGGCGGCCTGCTCTCCGGCTCCGGCAAGGTCGACATGTTCAACTGCCTGCGCCGGCCGGACGAGCTGTCCTTCGCGGGCGGCGTTTTCGTCATTGCCGAGGCGCCCGATCTCGCGACCGGCGCGCTGTTCGCCGGCAAGGGCATCCCCTGCTCACCCGATGGCCGCTATGTGCTCGTGCACAATCCTGTCCACCTGCTCGGCGCCGAAGCGCCGATGTCGGCCCTCTCGGCCGCGCTGCTCGGCCAGTCGACCGGCGGCGCCGAGGTGCTGCCGCGCGTCGACCTCGTTGCCCGCGCCAGCCGCGATCTCGTCCCCGGCGAGACGCTGACCATGGGCTATCGCCATGTCATCGGCGGCCTCGAGCCTCTGTTGCAGCCGGCCCGTCCGCTCGGCGCCGACGAGCCCGTGCCGTACTACCTGACCGCTGGTCGGCCGGTGGTGCGGCCGGTTGCGCGTGGCGCGATTCTGACCTGCGCCGACATTGCGCTGGATGAGTCGACGACGCTCGTGCAGCTGCGCCGTGAACAGGACGCCCTGTTCAACACCGGCAAGGTTTGACCAAAATTAGGGCTATGCTGTATGCAGCATACAGCATAGCCTGCCAAACGATCGCTCAAGCGACGAGACCATCGAGGAAACATCGGGGAGACCGCGATATGTGCCCAGTCCCGGCCTCCGACCGGCCCGGCTCGTCGCCCGGCCGCGCCCGAACAGCCGCCGGAAACTGAGCAGATGCCCGTCGCCTCCCCCGAACAACGCGCCCGCTTCCTCGACACCGGCGATGATGCGTTCCTGCCGATCATCGATCCGCATCACCATTTCTTCGATCTTAGCCGGAACCATCATCCCTGGCTGAGCGACCACATCCTGACGAATTTCCGCTACGGCGATTACACGGCGATCCGGCGCGACTTCATGCCGGCCGACTATCGGCGCGTGGCCGCCGGCCATCTCGTCGTCGGCAGCGTGCTGATGGAAGGCGAGTGGGATCCGCGCGATCCCGTCGGCGAGATGCGTTGGACGACAGAGGTCGCAGCCGAGCATGGCGCGCCCGACGCGGCGATCGGCCAGATCTGGCTCGACCGCGAGGACGCAGCCTCGGTCGCGGCCGCCTATCGCGACATGCCGATCGTGCGCAGCGTCCGCCACAAGCCGGCGGCGGTGAGCCGCGAGGCGCATCATGCGGGCTTCAATGCCCCGGGTTCGATGCGCGATCCGAAATGGCGCGAGGGCTATGCGAAGCTCGCCCCGGCCGGCCTGCATTTCGACCTGCAGACGCTATGGTGGCATCTCGACGAGGCGGCCGAGCTCGCGCGCGATTTCCCCGGCACCACGATCATCCTGAACCATTCCGGCCTGCCCTCGGACCGCAGCGCCGAAGCGCTCGCGGCCTGGCAATCCGCACTGGAGCGCCTGGCGAAGCAACCCAATGTCGTCGCCAAGATCTCCGGCATCGGCGTGCCCGGCCGCGAATGGACGCTTGCACTGCAGGCGCCGGTGATCGCGGGCATGATCTCGGCCTTCGGTGTCGAACGCTGCGCCTTCGCCAGCAATTTCCCGGTGGACGGCCTCTGCGCCGGTTTCGGCACGATCTTCAGCGTCTTCAAAGCGGCGACGGCGGACCGGCCGCCGACGGAGCGGCTGGCGCTGTTCCACGACAATGCGGCGCGCTGGTACGGGCTGACGCAGGCAGCGGCCGGAGCGAACCCATGACCCTGCGAGCCGCGCTCCTCCGGTTCACGGAGAATCTTCTGATCGCCGGCTTCGTCGTGATGATCGCGATGGTCTTCGGCAACGTCGTGCTGCGTTACGGTTTCAATTCCGGGATCATCGTCTCCGAGGAGCTGTCGCGAATGATCTTCGTGTGGCTGACCTTCGGCGGCGCGTTCCTCGTCGCCAAGGACGGTCAGCACCTCGGCATGACCACCGTGGTCAACATGCTCGGCCGCAATGGTCGCTGGTGGTGCCGGCTCGCCGTCGAGGTGCTGTCGCTGCTGTGCATGGCGCTGCTGATCATCGGCTGCTGGCAGCAGGCGGTCATCAATATCGACAACCACGCGCCGATCACCGGCATACCGATGGCCGCGGTCTATTTCGCCGGACTCGCCGGCGGGCTCGGCATGGGTGCGCTCAACCTGATCGCGCTGGCCCGGCTGCTGACCGGTCGCATGCCCGATTCGGAACTCGTCTTCGGCGCGGAATCCGAGGAGGTCACCGCCTTCGAAGCCAGCCAGGCCAGGGAGAAGCGGCAGTGACGGTCTTCGTCTTCCTCGGCTCGCTGCTCGGCGCCATGGCGCTGGGCATGCCGATCGCACTCGCTTTGCTGGTCTGCGGCATCGCGCTGATGCTGCAGCTCGACAACTTCGACGCGCAGATCCTGGCGCAGAACCTGGTCGGCGGCGCCGACTCCTTCCCGCTGATGGCGGTGCCCTTCTTCATGCTCGCCGGCGAGCTGATGAATGCCGGCGGATTGTCGAAGCGCATCATCACGCTGGCGGTGACGTTGGTCGGCCATGTCCGGGGCGGGCTCGGTTATGTCGCGGTCATCGCGGCGCTGGTGATGGCGAGCATTTCGGGCTCGGCCGTCGCCGATACGGCGGCGCTCGCGGCGATCCTGCTGCCGATGATGCGGGCCGCCGGATACAACCTGCCCCGCGCGGCCGGGCTCATCTCGGCCGGCGGCATCATCGCGCCGGTGATCCCGCCCTCGATCGGCTTCGTCGTCTTCGGCGTCGCAGCCGGCGTCTCGATCACGCGCCTGTTCCTCGCCGGCATCGTGCCCGGCCTGCTGATGGCACTGGCGCTGTTCATCACCTGGTACATCGTCGCCCGCGACGAGCCGGTCGCCCGCGTTCAGCGTGCAGGCCTGCGAGAGGTCGGCAAGGCGCTGCTCGACGGGCTGTGGGCGCTGGGCCTGCCTTTCCTGATCATCGGCGGCATGAAGGCCGGCGCCTTCACACCAACGGAGGCTGCCGTCGTCGCGGCGGTCTATGCCGGCTTCGTCGGCGCCTTCATCTATCGCGAGCTGAAGATCGAGCATCTGCGCCCGGCGCTGCTGGCCGCGCTCAAGACCTCGGCGGCGGTGATGTTCCTCGTCGCCGCGGCGATGGTTTCGGCCTGGCTCATCACCATCGCCGACATACCGAGTCAGGTCGCGGGAATGCTCGGCCCGCTGATCGAATCGAAGCTGCTCCTCATGATGGCGATGATGCTGCTCGTCATCGTCGTCGGCACGGCGCTCGACTTCATCCCGACCGTGCTGATCCTGACGCCGGTGCTGATGCCGATCGTCAAGCAGGCCGGCATCGACCCGGTCTATTTCGGGGTGATGTTCATCATGAACAACGCCATCGGCCTGCTGACGCCGCCGGTCGGCGTGGTGCTGAACGTCGTCTGCGCCGTCGGGCGCATCCCGATGGACAAGGTCGTTCGCGGCGTCATGCCGTTCCTGCTCTCGCAGTGCGCCGTGCTCCTGCTGCTGATCCTCGTGCCGGAGATCGTCACCGTGCCGGCGCGGTGGTTCTACGGGCGCTGATGCGCCCGCCCTGCCTGACGACGCAAAGATCAAACAAGGAGGACGCCATCATGACCATCACCCGCAGGACTGCCCTCACCGGCGCCGGCGCAGGTATCGCCCTGTTCGCCATCGGCCGCCCGGCCTCGGCGCAGACCACGAAGCTGCGTTTCGCCCACCCGCACCCCGAGGCCGACAGCTGGCACAAGGCCGCCCTGCTCTTCGCCGAGCAGGTAAAGGCCAAGAGCCAGGGCCGTTACGAAGTCCAGGTCTTCGCCAATGGCGCGCTCGGTTCCGACGCGCAGACGATCAGCGCCGTGCGCGGCGGCTCGCTCGACATCTGCCTGACCGGCAATCCGTTCTTCACCGGGCTGGCGCCCAAGCTGAACGTGCTCGACCTGCCCTTCCTGATCCAGAGCCGCAAGCATGCGGCTATCGTGATGGACGGCCCGATCGGCGACGGCCTGCGCAAGGAGCTCGAGGGCTCGAACCTCAAGGCGCTCGCGACCTGGGAGATCGGCTGGCGCAACCTGACCAACAACCGCCGTCCGGTCGCGACCGCCGCCGACATCAAAGGCCTGAAGATCCGCACCACGCCGAACCCGGCCCATATCAAGGCGTTCCAGCTGCTCGGCGCGGTGCCGACCCCGATGGCTTTCACCGAGTTGTTCACGGCGCTCGAGACCGGCGCGGTCGACGGCCAGGAGAACCCGGTGACGCTGATCCTGAATGCCAAGTTCAACGAGGTGCAGAAGCATCTCTCGCTGACGCGGCATGCCTTCACCACCGGCCCGGTGGTGATGAACAAGACGAAGTTCGACGCGATGCCGGCCGACATCCAGGCGATGCTGCCGACGATCGCGGTCGAGATCGCCGGCATCCAGCGCCAGATGAACGAGGATACCGAGGGCTCGAGCCTCGCCGCCCTCAAGAAGGCCGGCATGCAGGCTGTCGAGACCCCCGACCGCGATTCCTTCGCCAAGATCGTGACCGCCGAGGTCGAGAAGGAATTCGTCGGGAAGTTCGGCAACGAGACGCTCGACGCGATCAAGAAGGCCGCCGTCTGAGGCGAGGCCGCCTGGCCTCACCGCCAAGCGCCGCGCCCCATCCGCAGGGGCGCGGTCAGCATTCTCTTCCGGAGGCCGCGCCCCCCGGAAGAACGGTTTCCCGGCTTCACGCCGATCTTTGAAACGCGGATTCATTGACCCGCAGGGGCCGGCCGCGGATGACCAGGGCAACGCCTCGGACCTGAGCCGGGCGTGCGCGGGGATTTGTCGTAGCAGCTTGCGCCACGTCAACAACGCCAGGAGCATCACGATGCTATGGTGGGCTCGTCGCCGTTTGGAGACCCGCGATGTACGTCATCCTGCACCTGACCAAGCAGAGCCTGCTGCGCCTGTCGGCCTTCCTGCGCTGGACACGGGGTGAGCGTGCCGCGGACAGACCGAACCCGCGCCACGGACGGGCCTCACTCTGAACGGCGGAACGCGGCCGCCGCCCCCTTGCCCTCAATGCGGTGAGCGATCTTCCGGCAGCAGATGCACCGAGGCCTTGATCGGCAGGTGATCCGAGGCGACACGCGCCAACGGTGAATCGTGCAGGTCGACGCTGGCGATCAGATCGGCCGGATAGGCGACGATCCGGTCCAGCGCCAGCAACGGGAAACGCGCCGGAAAGCTCGGGATCGCAGCCTGGAGCGGCCCGAATTTCGGGGCGAGCCCCTGGAGCGCCGAACGGCGACCGACGCGCCATTCGTTGAAATCGCCCATCAGGAAGACCGGGCGGCCATCGGTCGGCTTGGCGGCGGCGATGAGCGTCTCGATCTGGCGCGAACGCGAATGGCGCAGCAGGCCGAGATGCGCGCCGATGATGCGGACATCGCCTCCCGGCAGCGTCAGATCGACGATCAGGGCGCCGCGCGGCTCGACGCCGGGCAGCACGATCTCGCGCGTCGCGGTGACTATGCCGGGCCGATACAGCACGACATTGCCGTGCCAGCCATGCCCACGGCCCTGAACCGGCGCCGCGATCAGGCCCGTGCGACGCTTCAGCGCCTCCAAATCGAGCAGGCCGGCGCGTTCGCCGAAGCGCTGGTCGGCCTCCTGCAGCGCGATGATGTCGGCGCCGATCTCGTCGATCACGTCGACGATGCGCTCCGGGTCGAAGCGCCTGTCGCGGCCGACGGCCTTATGGATGTTGTAGGAAGCGACCAGAAGGTCCGTACTGCGCGGCGGCTTCCCGGCATGGGCCTTGCCCGCTCGATCCCGGCTCCAGGTCGATATCCGGACGGGGCGCAGCCGGCGAATCCGGGCCAGGCCGCGATGCTCCGTATCCTGCATGACTTCATCGATCTCCACAGCCGGTCGCAAGCAACTGCCGTGCCGCAATCGCAGCAGGGCGGCAGGAGATCAATGCGTCAAACATGGCGAGGTTCTGTCGTTCGCGAAAGAATGAACGACATCGGCGATAGCTCGTTATGATGGAAGTGGCAAAGCGGCAGGCGGGTATGCACATTTTCGAGATCGCACTGATCGGAGTCGTCTGCTTCGTCCTGTGCTCGCTGGTCGCGATCTATTCCTATGGCCGTTTTGGCAGGCGCGCCCGCGGTCTGCCGACCCAGGCATTGCCCGTCGAGGAGGCCGAAACGGCCCTCGATCGAGCAGTCGCACCGCTGCTGCGGGAGCATCCGGGCGAAAGCGGCCTGCTGCTGGTCGCAGACAATCTCCAGGCCTTCGCAGTGCGCGCCTTCGCCGCGCGCAATGCCGGACGCAGCCTCGACCTTCAATACTATTACTGGCTCGACGACCTGACCGGCGGCCTGCTCGCTCGCGAGGTGATCGCCGCCGCCGATCGCGGCGTGCGCGTGCGCCTGCTGATCGACGACATCAACACGCGAGGCGACGACGCGAGCTATCTCGGGCTCGACCGGCATCCAAACATCGAGGTCCGCCTGTTCAACCCGAGCCGCAACCGCTCCAGTTCCCTGCGGCGCGGGATCGAGCTGGCGCTGCGCGCTTTTCGGGCGACGCGGCGCATGCACAACAAGGCCTGGATCGCCGATGGCCGGATCGCAATCATCGGCGGACGCAATATCGGCGATGCCTATTTCGACGCCTCGCGGACCGCCAACTTCCACGATCTCGACGTTCTGCTGGTCGGCGAGGCTGTGCCGCAGGCCGAGCGCATCTTCGACGATTTCTGGAACAGTCCGGCAGTGATCCCGCTCTGCTCGCTCAGCCGCTCGAAACTGCGCCGCAAGCTCGCGAGCCAGGCAAGGCGGCCCTCGCGTCGCCTGCTCAACGCTGCGCCCTTCCTGACCAATCTCGCCGAGCGCAAGGAGGCGAACGTACTGCCCGAGGCCGGCCGCTCCCTGCTCTGGAGCGCCGAGGTCGAGGTCGTCTCCGACCCGCCGGCGAAAGCCTGGGATCCGCGCGGGACCGGCTGGCTGGCAGGACGCCTGCTGCGCGCGCTCTCCGCCGCGCGCAGCGAACTCAACATCACCTCGCCCTATTTCATTCCCGGCCGGAAGGGCGCTTCGGCGTTTGCCGCCCTCGCCCGGCGAGGCGTGAAGATCTCGGTGCTGACCAACTCGCTCGCCGCGACCGACGTGGTCGCCGTCCACGGAGCCTATGCGAGATACCGCAAGCCCCTGCTCGAAAGCGGCGTCGCCCTCTACGAGCTCCGGCCGGAGATCATTCGCGAGGGGCCCTCGCTGTTCGGGTCGCGCGGCGCGAGTCTTCACACCAAGGCGTTCACGGTCGATGACGGGATCGGCTTCGTCGGCTCGTTCAACTTCGACCCGCGCTCGGCCTCGCTCAACACCGAGATGGGCGTGATCTTCAACGACGCTCGGCTGGTCGAACAGATGCGTGCGATCTTCCTGTCGCAGACCGCCCCGAACTGCAGCTACCGGGTCACGATCGAAGGCAGAAGCCTCGTCTGGAACGACGCTACCGCAGCACAGGCACGCAAGCTGCGCTCGGAACCGGGAGCGGGTCTCGGCCGGCGCCTCGCGGCAAGCGCCATCGGCCTGCTGCCGATCGAGTCGCAGCTCTGATCAAGCCAGGCGGCCAAGGGATTGTTTCTGCCGGAAACGAACTGAAACAATCCGGCAATCTGCACCAGGCACAGCAGAAACAATCGACGCCTATCCAGTGAATGCACGAGAACAGCGAGCCCGGTATGGTCGGGGTACTTCAGGCATCGGCTACGGACGTGAGCACAACGGCACAGATCTTGATCGTCGAGGACGACAGTGAGATCAGCTCGCTCGTCGCGCGCTATCTCTCCCAGAACGGGATGCGCGGCACGGTCGCGCGCGACGGCCGCGAGATGGACCGAGCGCTGCGGGAGGGCGGGTTCGACCTGATCGTGCTCGACCTCAATCTGCCCGGCGAGGACGGGTTGTCGATCTGCCGCCGCCTTCGGCAAGGCACATCGATCCCGATCATCATGTTGACCGCCCGCAGCGAGGATATCGATCGGATCATAGGCCTCGAAATGGGGGCCGACGACTATCTCGGAAAGCCCTTCAATCCCCGCGAGCTGCTGGCGCGGATCCGGGCGGTGATGCGTCGGCAACAAGGCACGCAGGCCGATCCGGATACCGCTCCCGGGGCCTTCTCATTCAACGGCTGGATCCTGGATGCGAGCAAGCGCGAGCTCAGCAACCCCGACGATGTCCGTGTCGCGGTAACCGGCGCGGAGTTCGACCTGCTCCGCGCCTTCTGCGAGCGACCCGGCCGGGTGCTCTCGCGCGACATCCTGCTCGACCTCACACAAGGGCGCTCCGCCACGCCTTTCGAACGCAGCATCGATATCCTGATCAGCCGCCTGCGCCAGAAGATCGAACGTGATCCGCGTGAGCCGGAAATGATCAAGACCATCCGCTCGGGTGGCTATCTCTTCACGCCGGCCGTCGAGCGGCGATGAGCCGGTTGTTTCGCCTGCCGGCGCGCATCGGGAGCCAGGTCGCGCTCCTGGTCGCCGGCGTCATCGCCCTCCTCTACCTGATCCTCGCCATCGCCCTGTACCTGCAAGCCCCGCGCAACTGGCCGGGGCCGCCGGCCTTCGAGGCCATCGCGACGATCGTCAAGCTCGTGGCGCAGACGCCCGCCGGGCAGCGCCAGGCCGTGATCGCGACGGCGAACAGCACGGATCAGCGCTTCGCCTTCATACTGAGCGCGAGCCCCCCGGCGGGCATGCTGGCCGCTTCGAGGCATCCAGATGCGGCCGGTATTGCGGGACGCCTGGGGCAAGGCTTTCAGGTAGCGCCTTCATCAGGGCAGGATGAGCATGGGCCGCCGAGGCGCTTCTCGATAGGATTGCCGGATGGAACCGGGCTGGAAGTCACGATCGCGGCCGGCGTCATGCAACCGCCTCCCCGTCCACTTTCGGTTCTGGTGCTCGCCAGCATCGCGCTTGTCGGCCTCAATGTCGGCGCCCTCACCCTTTGGGCCTCGCGCGGCATCACAGCTCCACTGGCGCGCTTCGCCTCGGCCGCGGAAGAATTCTCGATCGATCGCGACCCGTCGCCGCTCCGGGAGGAAGGCCCGGTCGAGGTCCGGACCGCCGCGCGCGCGCTCAACAGGCTGAGAGACCGCATCCACGCGCTGTTCGCCGACCGCACGCGCATGCTGGCGGCGATCAGTCACGATCTGCGGACGCCGATCACGCGCATGCGGCTGCGGGTCGAGTTCATCGAGGACGACGTCCTGCGCGGCCAGTTCACCCGCGATCTCGAACACATGGACACCATGGTCCAGGGCGCGCTTTCCTATCTCCGCGACGCCAATCGCCCCGAGAAGCGCGGCGTCTTCGACCTGTCGAGCCTGCTTCAGACGGTCGCCGACGAATTCGCCGATATCGGGCACAAGATCGCCTATGACGGCCCGCACCGGATTGTCGCGACAGGAGACACGCAGCAAATCGAACGTGCCGTGACCAATCTGGTCGAGAATGCCGTGCGCTACGGCACCGAGACCATCATCCGGCTGCGCGAAGCCCCTGAGAGCTTGCTGATCGAGGTGGCCGATGACGGCCCGGGCATCCCGGAAAGCGACCGCGCGCGCCTGCTCGAACCGTTCATGCGCGGCGACGAAGCGCGCGGGCGGATCGACTCCGAGGGCTTCGGCCTCGGTCTTGCCATCGCCCACTCGATCGCTGCGGCCCATGGCGGCGGCCTGACACTGCACGACAACCTGCCGCGCGGCCTGCTTGCCCGCATCAGCCTGCCGCGGCACCGGAGCCCCCCGCCACCTAGGGCCGCCTGAGCACCTACAACTTTCAACACGGGCGAAACACTCAGCAACATTCGCGCCGGCATTTCGCCCGACCGCTCCGCGACTGTCCCCTCGAACCGAACGGGACAGACATGTTCGCAATCGCGCAGAACCACCGCTGGCTGACCACCCTCGCCTCGCCGCTCATCGGCGCCATGCTGCTCGGTGCGCCCAAAGCCGAAGCACCGACCGCGACCGAACCGTATCCTGTCGCGGCACAGCGCAGCGCGACGGGCAAGATCGTCGATCGCCTGCCGGGCAACGCTTCGGCACCGCCAAAATTCGAAGCCGTCATCGCTCGGCCGGACCGGGAAGCCGCAACCTTTCCCGGCGGCGCCATGGCCTTCGCCCCCGCAGCGGCGAAAGTGACCGCGATCGCTGCGGCAGCACCGGTCAGCAAGCCGATCGCCATCACGTCCGTCACGCCGGCGCGACCGCACAAGGCCTCCCCGGTGGTCGCGACGCTGCCGCCGCGGCGCCCGATCTCGCTCGGCACCCCGCAGGCCGTAGCCCAGGTCGCTGCCGCGCAACAGAAGCGCCCTTCCGTAACGTCACGCATGTTCGCCTTCGTCGGGTCGCTCGCAGGGTTGACCAACCCGCTATGAACCTGCCTGCCGCACCCGTTCGCCGGGCCGCATCGTCGCACAGCGCGTTGAAGCGGGCCGGGCTGACAATGCTCGTCACCGCCCTGCTGCTGCTCGCAGCCACGCTCGGCTGGGCCGGCCATGGCTGGCTGGCGAGCGACGAGGCTCCGCGACCCTTCGACGGGTTCCGGCAGGTCCGCCTGAAGACGATCCAGACGCAGCTCGACCAGGTCAGGGGCCCCTATATCGTGATTCTGGGCGACTCCCATGCCGAACGGTTGTTCCTGACCAGCTTCTGCGGCCTGCCGGTCGTGAATGCCGGCCTGTCGGGCGCGGTCCTCGGCGATGTCCTCGATCTCGCCCGCAAGGTAACCCCGCCCCACAAGGCGGAAGCGGTTCTGCTCTCCGTCGGGACTAACGACATCTGGGTGAAGCGCGAGCCGGAAACGGCGAAAGGCGAAAGCGGCTTCAGGGCCGGCCTCGAAGCCCTCAGGCAGCGCCTGAGCGCCTCATGGAGCGATCGGCGCGCCCTGATCGCCATTCCTCCGGTCGCCGGCAAGGAGACCGCCATGTTTCCGCGGTCGGCGGCGACCCGCTACTCTGCCCTGCTCGCCGGGTCCTGCGAGCCCCGGCGCTGCGTCTATGCCGACATCTTCGCCGGCGCGGAAAGCGCCACGGAACCGAGCGCCGCCTTCAGCGACGGCGTCCATCTGCGCGACTACGCCAATTTCATGCGGGACGGCGAACCGGAACTCTGTCGGAAGCTCGGTCTCCCCGCCGCAAGATGAGCCGCTCGGCGGCCTCGTCGCCTAAGCGCTGGCTCAAGCCTCCGCCCGGACGACCGGTGGACACGACGCGGCAAGGCAGTCCGGCAGGTCAGCGAGGCTGCGCGCGCCGAGCATGCCCATGGTGATCGAAAGCTCGTTGCGCAGCAGATCGAGCACCCGACTCGCCCCGGCCTCGCCGGCGATCGCCACGCCATAGAGCGTCGCCCGCCCGATCAGCACACCGGAGGCGCCAAGGGCCAGGAAACGGGCGACGTCGGCGCCGCGCCGGACACCGCTATCGGCGAGGATGGCCAGGCGCCCCCCGACCGCATCGACGATGGCGGGCAGCACCGCGACCGGCCCCGGCGCGCAATCGAGATTGCGGGCACCGTGGTTCGAGACGACGATCGCGTCGGCGCCGTACTCGGCCGCCTGGCGGGCATCGTCGACGCGCAGCACACCCTTGAGCACGAGCTTGCCCTGCCAGCGCCGGCGCAGGAGGGCGACGTCCTCCCAGGTCACGTCGGTCGCAAGAGACATCTCGTCCGAGAGCGAGACACGGCCGAGCTGGGTGCGGAACTCGTCCGGATAATGCGCATAGGTCGGCACGCCGGAGGCGATGACCGAGCGCAGCAGCACGTCGAAGGTCCAGCGCGGATGGAGCGCGAGATCGATCCCGGCGCGCAACGAGGGCTTGAGCGGGATGCCGAAGCCGTTGCGCAGATTGTATTCGCGATTGGGGCCGACCGCGGTGTCGACCGTCAGGACCAGCGTGCGCGCGCCCGCCGCCCAGGCGCGGTCGAGGAGCGCCAGGGTGCGCTCGCGGTTCTTCCAGACATAGAGCTGGAACCAGAGCTCGGCCCCGGATTCGGCGGCGATCCGCTCGATCGAGGTGATAGACTGGGTCGAGACGCAGAACGGGATGCCGGCCGCGGCCGCCGCCCGCGCGAGCGCGATCTCGCCGTCGCGCCAGACCAGGCCGGCGACGGCCGTCGGCGCGATGACCAGCGGGGACGGCTGCCTGCGGCCGAGCACCTCCGCCTCCTGCGAGCGCTGGGAGACATCCACGAGCACGGACGGCGCGAGCCGCACCGCATCGAGATCGCGCCGGTTGCCGTCGATCGAGATCTCGTCCTCGGCGCCGCGATCGACATACTCGAAAAGTCCGCGCGGCAGGCGCCGCCGGGCCGCGCGCCGCGCATCCTCGATATTGAGGATGGCGTTCAGGCCGGTGAGGATCATCGTTCCAGTCTCGTACCAGCGCCGGCCGCGCGCGCCTTGCAAACCACCAGTCCGGCCAGAGCGAGGTCGGCCAGGGCGAAGCCGCGGAAGCAGAACATCCGACGCCCCTGCCCGGCCGGTCCGGCGCCGCGCGCAGCGATCTGGATCAGGTCGTCATGGAAGCGGACGGTCTCGACCGGCTGCGAATTGACGTCATAGGGCGCCGTGGACTGGGCGAGGCTGTCGGTGGCGAGGAAGTCGAAGACGGGCAGCGCCTCGGGGAGCCAGCTGCGGCCGATATCGACCGCCGAGGCGAAAGACGAGGCCGGCATCCGGCCGGCATCGAGGAAGGGCTTCAGCCCGGGCGCGCCCGGCACCATCGAGATGACGATGTCGGAACGGCCGAGCAGTTCGTCCGCATCCGCGAGGATCTCGGTCTTGAGCCCGCGCGCCGCCGCTGCCTCGGCCAGCCGCTCGGCAGAGGCCCGGCTCCGGCTCAGCGCCAGCACCGTCTTCAAGCCGGGATAGAGATCGAGGAAGGCGGCGAGATGGGCGTGGGCCTGCAGGCCGCAGCCGACGAAGCCGATCGTGAGCGGCTTTTCCGGGGCGAGATAGGAGGCGGCGGCGGCCGACATCGCGGCGGTACGGATCAGGGTGATCTCGTCGCCATCCAGCACAGCAAGGGGCAGGCCGGTCGCATAGTCGTTGACGCAGATCAGGGCGCTGATGCCGGGCGCAGTGCTGCCCGGCGCGACCGGCGCCATCGACACCCATTTCACCGTGGCGATCGCCTCCGGCTCGGAGGCAGCCGACATCGCCTGGAAGCCGTGTCCCGGGCCGAGATCGAGCGATTTCTTCGGCAGGCTGCGGTTGAGCCCGGCAGCATGGTCGCGAAAAGCCTGGAGCACGGATTCGCGGACCTCGCCCGGCGAGATGCCGAGCGCGCGAACCTCGCGCCGAGAAAGATAGAGCAGATCGTCGCTCATCAACGAAACCTTCCTGCCGAGAATGGCGCCGGGTCGAAGGGCGGCGCACGGCCGTCGAGCAGCGCCGCAACCAGGCGGGCCGAAGTCGGCGCCTGGATCAATCCCGTATGGGCATGCCCGAAGCAATGGAAGATATCGGGGCTGCCGGTGGAGACGCCGATGCAGGGCAGACCGTCCGGCGTCGAGGGACGATGGCCCATCCAGCGGTCGAGCCTGGCCTCGTCGATCTTCAGCTGCGGGAACATCTTGCGGGCGAAACCGAGGAGGATCTCAGTGCGGCGCCAGTCCGGCGCGGCCGAGACCGATGCGAGTTCGACCTGCCCGGCGAGCCTCAGCCCCTGACGTGTCGCGACCACGGCCATCAGGCCGTCGGACGGCATCAGGCCGCAAGGGATGTCGAAGCCCGGCTCTTGCAGCACGACATGGTAGCCGCGCTCGGAGATCAGCTTGACGCGGTCGCCTGCCTGCCGGGCCAGCTCGCGGGAGCCGATGCCGGCGGCGATCACCGCCTTGTCGCAGGAGACGGGTCCGGCCTCCGTCCGCACCGCGCTCAGCTGCCCGGCCACGAATTCGAAGCCGGTGGCGCGCGCGACGATACGCTTGCCGCCCCGACGCAGGAGGAGTTGCTCCAGCGCGCGGCAATAGGCGCCGGGGTCGACGACATAGGCGCCGCCATCGAGCCGCGCACCGAAACGATAGCGCGGTGCGAGCTCCGGCTGTATCCGGCGCAGCTCCTCTTCCCCGACCTCGCTGAAGGCGACGCCGAATTCGCGCCGCATCCGCCAGACGCGCTCCTCGGCCAGGAAGCCGGAGCGGTCGGGATAGACGAACATCAGGCCTTCGCGGCGGATCAGCTCGGGGACACCGGCCTCCGCGGCGAGCGCGTAATGCTCATCGACCGCGGTCCGGCAGAGCTCGAAACGCGAGCGCGCACAGGCCTCGACCAGATCCCAGTTGCGGCCGGCGAGCACGAAATCGAACAGCCAGCCGGCAAGACCGGGCAGATCACGCCAACGGATGACGAAGGGGCCGGTCGGATCGAGCAGGAAGCCCGGCACCTTGCACCAAAGGCCGGGCAACGAGATCGGCATGATCGCGCCCGGGTTGAGCCAGCAGCCATTGCCATAGGAGGCCGCCTGCCGGCCGCCCGGCTCTCCGGGCTCGATCAGGGTCACCTGATGGCCGGAGCGCTGGATTTCCAGCGCCGCGGCGAGGCCGACGATGCCGCCCCCGATGACGGCGACATGCGAGCCGGAAGAAGCCGTCATCGTCCTGCCCTCAGGGCTCAGCCGCGATTGTGGAAATGGCTGAGGAAGGCGCGGGTCGCCTCTTCCTTCGGGCTGTCGATAACCTCACGCGCCGGCCCTTCCTCGACGATCACGCCGTCGCGCATGAAGACGAGGCGGTCGGCGACCTCGCGGGCGAAGCCGATCTCGTGGGTGACGATGATCATCGTCATGCCCTCGGCGGCAAGCGCGCGCATGACGCCGAGAACCTCGCCGACCAGCTCGGGATCGAGTGCCGATGTCGCCTCGTCGAAGAGCATGACGGAGGGTTCCATGGCGAGCGCGCGGGCGATTGCGACGCGCTGCTTCTGGCCGCCGGAGAGCTTGTTCGGGAAGACGTCGACCTTATCGCTCAGGCCGACCTTGTCGAGCAGCCGCCGCGCCAGCGCCTCGGCCTCCGCCTTCGGCATGTTCTTCACCGAGCGCGGCCCCTCCATGACGTTCTGGAGCACCGTCATGTGCGGGAACAGGTTGAAGTGCTGGAACACCATGCCGGTGTTGGAGCGGAACCGGGCCTGTTCCCGCACACCCGGCAGTTTGGCACCGCCATCGAAGGCGAAGGCGTCGTCGCCGATGCGGATGCGCCCGCCTTCCGGGACGACGAGCAGGTTCATGCAGCGCAGCAAGGTGGACTTGCCGGAGCCCGAAGGCCCGATCAGCGCGATGACCGCGCCGGCTTCCACCTTGAGGTTGATGTCACGCAGGACGACGAGGTCGCCGAACTGTTTGCGCAGGCCCGAGATTTCGATCTTGCTGGTGGTCATCTCTGCCTCAATTGCTCTGCGACAGGCGCCGCTCGGCGCGCTTGACGATCACGGTCGCCGGCAGCAGGACGACGAAGTAGATCGCCGCGATCACGGTATAGACCTCGAGGGCGCGATAGGTGTCCATGGCGACGATCTGGCCCTGATAGAGCAGATCCGGCACCGCCAGCACCGAGACCAGCGAAGTGTTCTTGAACTGGATGATCGACTGGTTCATCAGCGGCGGGATCATCCGCTTGATCGCCTGCGGCAGCACGATGCGGCGCATCACCTTGCCGGGCGTCATGCCGAGCGCCAGCCCGGCCTCGCTCTGCCCGGTCTCGATCGAGACGATGCCGCCACGAATGACCTCGGCATAGAACGAGCCGCCATAGAGCGAGAGCGTCACGACCGCCGCGGTGAGCGCATCGATCTTGATGCCCGTCAGCATCGGCAGGGCGTAGTAGAACCAGAGTAGCAGCACGAGCAGCGGCGTCAGCCGGAACATCTCGATATAAAGCCACGAGAGCCAGCGCAGGACAGGCGAGCGCGACAATTGGCCCAGGCCTGCGACCAGGCCTATCAAAAGGCCGAGGACGACGACTGCGATGGTGAGACCGATCGTGACCGCGGTACCGGTCAGAAACAGCTCGCGATAGCCCCAGACGGCATCGAAGCGCCACGTATACATGCTTGTCCTCTCGGGAGCCCGCCCGGCGACCAGGCCGCTGGAACCATTGGAATTGGATGAAGGTCTCCGGCACGAAGCCGGAGACCTTGCATCATGATCAGAAGGTGACGCCCGGCGGGATGTCGTCCATCGTCAGATCGACCTGAGCCAGGCTGTTCACCACCGCCTCGCGGATCAGGCCGAGCCCGCGCGAATAGGTGATCCAGGCCGAGGCGAAATCGCGCCAGGTCTTGTCGGTCTCGCGGCGCACGATGGCGTTCGAGGTAGAGCCGAACATCGGCTGCGGCACCACGACCTTGCCGAGCCCGGGGTCGCGCTTCACGGCGCGCACGCCGCCCATCCAGAAGATGCTCTGGGCGTCGACTCGGCCGCTGCGGAGCGCAAGAGTCGCCTCCTCCAGCGACTTGAAGCGCACGATCTGCGCCTTCGGGCAGAGCCGGGCGGCGACATGGTCATGCGCCGAGCCGACATCGACCGAGATCTTGATCTTGGGATCGTTGAGCTCGGCCCAGGTCTTCGGCTCGAAGCCGGGACGGGCGATGACGACGAGCGCGCTGTCATAGACCGTGGAGGTGTAGTCGACCACCAGAGCGCGCTTCGGCGTCAGGTTCATGCCGAACATGATGTCAATCTTGTCGGACTGGATATCCAGCACAGCGTTGCCCCAGGTCGTCTCGACGATCTCGAGCTGCACATCCATGTCGGCAGCGAGCGCCGTGCCGATATCGACGAACTGCCCGCCCCATTTGCCGGTCGCCCGGTCCTTGAAGGTCCAGGGCTGGCCGGCGGCGACGGCGCCCATCCGGAGCTTCTTCGAGCTGAGGATGCGCTCGAGGGTATTGGTCGTGGCCGCCTGCGCACTGGCTTCCTTCGAAGCCAGTGTCAGCGCCGTTGCCGCAACCGCGCCGGCGCCGAGCAGCCCGGCGAGATCCCTGCGTGTCGTCATGTCGTCTCTCCCGATTGAAAACATGCTCCATGGTCGATGGAGCGCGATACCGCTTGTGTCGGCGGGTAGGCCGTCCCGCGCCTCCAGGGAAGCGCTGGCGGATTTTCTTGCAGCGCCCTCACCCGGCCTTGGCCGGAAGGAGGACACCGGGATTCATCAGCTCATGCGGGTCAAACAGCGCCTTGACCTTGCCCATCAGCTCGTAGCGCAGC
The DNA here is from genome assembly GCF_001509835.1 of Allobosea sp. WAO. Classification (GTDB taxonomy): domain Bacteria; phylum Pseudomonadota; class Alphaproteobacteria; order Rhizobiales; family Beijerinckiaceae; genus Allobosea. Next base: position 634,683 of record NZ_JXTJ01000008.1, on the reverse strand, counting down.
GGGTCGGCCAGACGTTCGAGCTCCTCGGTCAGCTTGCGGCCGACGCCGTGCTCGGCGCTGAAGGTGCCGCGGAAGCGCGCCGCCACGTCATGCACCGCCTGCTCGACTTCGAGCGCGAAGGCCTCCGTGTCCGGCAGGCTTGCCCAGAAAGCGTGCTGGAACATCAGGATGTAATGCACATTGCCGTCGCCAAGATGGCAGACCACCTGGGTCGCGGCCTGCGGATAGCGCGCGGCGGCGACCACATCGGCGGCCGCGATGAAGGCCGCGACATCGGAGGTCCGCACCGCGACGTCGTGGACGACGCCGATGCCCTCCTTCTTGTTGGCCTCGGAGACCGAGTGCCGGACATGCCAGAACTCGTCGGCCTGCTGCTGCGAGGCGGCGACGACAGCATCCACCACCGTGCCCTTCTCAAGGGCATCGCCGAGGACCTCTTCGAGAATGGCGCTAAGGCCCGTCGAGCCGTCCTCGCTGCCAAGCTCGATCAGCACCGACCAGGCAGGAATAGCGTCGAAGGGAATGCGGATGCGCTCGACATGGCGAACCACAAGCTCGAACTGCGAGGCGGAAACCAATTCGAAGGCCTGGATCGCGCTGCCGGCCCGATCCTGCATGGCGGCGAGCAGAGCGACCGCAGCAGATGGATCGGCCACCGAGACCCAGGCATGGGCGGTGTTCGGGGTCTGCGGGTGCAGCCGTAGCGCCGCGCCGGTGATGATGCCGAGCGTTCCTTCGGCGCCGATGAACAGGTGCCGCAGCATGTAGCCGGTATTGTCCTTGCGCAGGGCCGCGAGATCATCGAGCACGCGGCCATCGGCGAGGACGACCTCCAGCCCAGCGACGAGATCGCGCATCGGCCCGTAGCGGACGACGCCCGTCCCTCCGGCATTGGTCGAGATCAATCCGCCAATCTGGGCGCTGCCCTCGCTGCCGAGATGCAGCGGGAACTGGCGCCCCGCATCCGCCGCCGCTGTGTGCAGGTCGCCGAGCACCACACCGGCATCGACTGTCGCGACATTGCCAGCCCGGTCGATGGCGCGGATCTTGTTCATCCGGCGCAGCGACAGGACAATTCCGGGCTTTTCGGTGCGGCCGCTCTCCGGCACTGCGCCGAAGCACAGGCCAGTATTGCCGCCAACCGGGAAGACCGGCTGGCCTTCCTCGGAGCAGAGCCGCATCACGGCAGCGACCTCGGCGGTGGAGGCCGGGGCAACGACGCAGAGCGCCTTGCCCTGACGTCTCTCACGCCAATCGGTCAGCCAGGGGGCCATCTCGCCGGGATCGGCGATGAGCCCCTTGTCGCCAACGATATCGCGCAGCCGATCGAGCACGATGCGGTTCCCTTCGTTCAGGCGAGGCTGACCGATTTCGCCTGTTTGGCGGCGGTCTCGAGCTTGGCGATCGTCTCGGCGCTCGGGCCCTGCAGCGGCAGGCGGACACCGCCGACCGGCATGCCGGCAAGCGCCATATAGCGCTTCAGCGGGCCGGGATTGGTCTCGACATAGATCGAATCGATGACCGGATCGATCTTGTCCTGCAGCTTCAGCGCCTCGTTCAGCTTGCCCTGCTTGGCGAGTTCGAAGATCTCGATCCAGATCTTCGGATAGATCGTCGCCGAGGCCAGCACGCCGCCGCGGGCGCCGAGTGCGACATGGGTCGCGAACAGGGGCTCCTCGCCGCTGAGGATCGCGATCTTGTCGCCGGCGTATTTCACCGTGCGGATATAGTCCGGCATGTCATAGGACGAGTACTTCATGCCGATGATCGAGCCGTCCTCGGCCATGGCCTGGACCGTGTCGGCGAAAGCGGCGACCGTGGTGCGGCGCGGGATCTGGTAGAGCATCACCGGCAGGTCGAGCGAGTCCCGGTAGCGCCGGAAATAGGCGCGCATGCCATCCTGGGTGCCAGGGGCATAATAGGGCGTGACCGTCATCACCGCGGCGGCGCCCACTGCAGCGAAGTCGCGGCCGGCTTCCAGCGCGTCCTCGAAGCCGGTCGAAAGCACGCCCGGGATGACCGGCTTGCCGTCGGCAGCCTCGACGCAGGTCGCGACGATGGTGCGGCGCTCGTCGCGCGAGAAGGCGGGATACTCGCCCGTGCCGCCGATCGGCACGATGCCCGCCGCGCCGGCGTCGAGCTGGAAGCGCACCAGCTTCTGCAGGCCCTTGACGTCGACAGACCCGTCCTCGGCGAGCGGCGTGACGATGGCCGTATAGAGGCCGTTCAACTGGTCTTTCGTGAGCGTCATCAAGCGTTTCCCTTGTCTAGCTGACAACCGGATTCAAGCCGGCGCGCGCTCTTGGACGGAGCTTCGCGCAGCGGTTTGCCGGCTCGTCAGCCAAGCCAACGCTCATCCACCATTCGACCGATGTCAATACTAAGATACAAAAATCCACTATACGACATTTTGTGGAGCATTATGGATCAGGCGCTTTCCATGCCCTATGCTGCCCGCTATGAGAGTCTGGGCGAGAGGCTTTGCGCCTCGCGGCTGCGCCAAGGAGATCAGGATGCCGGAAATCTCGTCGCTCGACCGGGACGACACGGCCCGCGGCGCAGGCCGCCCCGTCGATCACGATTCCGAGGACGCGCGGGGCCATCTCGACATCGGCGCGCGCCTATTGAAGGTACGCAAGCGCCGCGGGCTGACCTTGCAAGATGCGAGCCGGCTGACCGGCGTGTCGTCCTCGGCCTTCTCGAAGATCGAGCGCAACGAACTTTCGCCGACCATCTCGACGATGCAGCGGATCGCCCAGGGGCTCGGCATCGAGCTGGTCTCCCTGCTCAACGACCAGGACAATGATCCTGGCGCCTTCCGGGGCCGGCGCAGCGTGACGCGGGCCGGAGCCGGAAGCCGCCATACGACGGTGACCTGCAACAACATGCTGCTCTGCGCCGATCTCAAGAACAAGCGCGCGACGCCGATCCTGACCACGGTGACGGCCCGCTCGCCCGAGGACTATCCGGCCTGGGCCAAGTCGGAGGCCGAGATCTTCGTGATGGTGCTGGAAGGCACGCTGATCGTGCACAGCGCGCTCTACGAGCCGCTCGAACTCAACAAGGGCGATTCGGTCTATTACGACGCGAGCACCGAGCACACCTGGACCTCGTCGGGACCGACAGACGCCGTCGTGCTCTGGGTGCTTGTCGATCTCTGAGGCAGGCTTTAAACCGCGGGCAGCGGAAGTAAAAAGACCCTTCGAGATCAAATACCTAAAGCGTCTTTTATAGATTTTGATTCAGGCTTGCGGCCTTCCTCCCGTCGCCCTGGACCGGGAGCGCAGCCGCGCAGCTCCGGGATCCATTGTAAGGCTCCGGCGGCCTAGGATAGATTCCGGGACAAGCCCGGGATGACGTTGGTATTCTTCGGAAAGAGCCGCCCGCGCAAGCAGCCGATAGCCCGCCGCGCCTAGCGCGACATCAGCCAGTCGTGCGCCGGGTCATTGGCGAATTTCCAGATCCGCTTCGGCCCGGCCATCACGTTGAGATAATAGAGATCGTAGCCATGCGGCGCGCCGACCGGGTGGTAACCCTTCGGCACCAGGACGACGTCGCCATTCTCGAAGCTCATGGTCTCGTCGAGCGAGCGGTCATCCGTGTAGACGCGCTGGAAGCCGAAACCCTGCGGCGGGTTCAGCCGGTGATAATAGGTCTCCTCCAGCTGCGATTCGTCGGGCAAGCGGTCCTGGTCATGCTTGTGCGGCGGATAGCTCGACCAGTTGCCGGCCGGGGTGATCACCTCGACGACCAGCAACCCGTCGGCGGCTTCGGTTTCGGGGAGGATGTTGCGGACATGGCGGACATTGCTGCCCTGCCCGCGCGTCAAACAGCCGACATCGGCGGGCGCGATCAGGCGCGGCGGGCGCTGCCCGACGATCCCCGGCGCCGAACAGACGGCGAGCTCGCACGGCCCCCGCGCGGCGACGCTCCAGGCAGAGCCGGCAGGCACATAGAGCGACCAGGGATCGGGTTCGAAAGGAGAGGCGCGGCCGCCGATCACGCCGAAATCCTGGCCATCGGCACGGGCCGCGACCTTGCCCGAGAGCAGGACGAGGCAATGCTCGCGGTCGCCGGTCTCGCGCGACAGGGTCTGGCCGTCGGCAAGGCGGTGGACAGCGAAGCCGACATGACCCCAGCCCGCCGATTCCGGCGTGATCTCGTGGACACAGCCCTCGGCATCGGGCGCACGAGGTTTCACCAGCAGCTTCGACATGGCGATCCCGGGCTCAAACGAGCCCGGCCTCCTTCAGGCTCGCCTCGAGATGGGCGACGCCCTTCTTGGCGTAGGTCAATGGATGGGCCTTTTCGGGGTCCTGCTCGGCCTCGACGACGACCCAGCCGGAATAGCCGGGAAGCGCCTTGAACACTGCGGAGTAGTCGACCATGCCGTCACCCGGCACGGTGTAGACGCCGAGATCGACGCCCTTGCCGAGGATCGCGTCGAGGAAGCTCCAGTCTTCCGCCCTCGCCTGCTCCATCATAGCCTTGCGCACATCCTTGGCATGAACATGGCTGATGCGTGCGCGATAGCGCCGGGCGAGCCTGACGGGGTCGGCCCCGCCCCAGGTGGCATGGCCGGTGTCGAGCAGCAGATGGGCTGCCTCGCCGGTCGCCGCCATGAAGGCGTCGATATCGGCCTCGCTCTCGACGATCGTGCCCATATGGTGGTGGTAGACCAGCCTGATGCCCTCGGCGAGCGTGCGCTCGGCAACCTCGGTGATCCGCCTGCCGAACTGCGCCCAATCGCCGGGCGCCATCACCGGCCGCTGCGACAAGGGCTTGCTGCGGTCGCCATGGATCGCGTTCGAGGTCTCGGCGAAGACCAGCACATTCGAGCCCATCGCCTTGAGCAGGTCGAGATGCGGGCGCAGATGCTTCATCTCCTCGTCCGCGTCGCGCTTCAGCAGTTCCGCCGAGTACCAGCCGGAAATGCAGGCCATGCCGAAGGGCGCGAGCGCAGCCTTCAGCGCCTTCGGCTCGCGCGGAAACTTGTGGCCGAGTTCCATGCCGACGAAGCCGGCCTCCCGGGCCTCGGCCAGGCAGGTCTCGAGCGGCGTCGCACCGCCGACCTCCTGGAGATCGTCATTCGACCAGCCGATGGGGTTGGCGCCGATACGGATGGGCATGTCTGTCGTCCTTCTCAAATCGCATTCTCAGCCCTCATCCTGAGGAGGCCCACAGAGCCGTCTCGCAGGATGAGGCCGAGGAAAGCCAATCAATCTCTTGCCTGGAGCGCCTGCTCGTAGCGCTGGCGCGCCACCTTGACCTCGTCGCGCACAGAAACCTCGGGCACTGCGACATCCCACCAGTGGCCGCCTGCATCGGTCGAGACCAGCGGGTCGGTGTCGATGACGACGACGCTGGTGCGATCATGGCTCCGCGCCTCGGCGAGAGCCGCTTCCAGTTCCGCAAGGCTCGCGACCTTGCGGGAAATCGCCCCCATTGAACCGGCATGCGCGGCGAAATCGACCTCCGGCAACACCTCATGACGGGCATCGCGCAGCAGGTTGTTGAAGGAGGCGCCGCCAGTCGCGTTCTGCAGGCGGTTGATGCAGCCGAAGCCCCGGTTGTCGAGCACGACGATGGTGAGCTTGATGCCGAGCATGACCGAGGTCGCGATCTCGGAGTTCATCATCAGATAAGAGCCGTCGCCGACCATGACGACGACCTCGCGGGCGGGGTCGGCAAGCTTGGCCCCGAGGCCGCCGGCGATCTCGTAGCCCATGCAGGAATAGCCGTATTCCATATGGTAGCCGCCGGGCGCGCCGGCATGCCAGAGCTTGTGCAGCTCGCCGGGCAGCCCGCCTGCGGCACAGAGCACGACATCGCTCGCCCGGCTCTGGCGCTGCACCGCACCAATCACCTGCGCGTCGCTCGGCAGCGCCTGGTTGCCGGCCGCAGTGTAGTGGGCGGCCGTGGCGAGCCACGCATCGCGCGACGCCTGCACCTGCGTCGTCCAGTCGGACGGTGCCCGCCAGCCCGCCAGTGCCGCCCCCAACTCGGCAAGCCCGGCCCTGGCATCGGCGACGAGCGGCTGCGCGCTGTGCTTGCCGGCATCGAATCCTTGAGTGTTCAGGCCGATGATCCTGCAATCTGGATCGGCGAACAGCGCGCGCGACCCCGTCGTGAAATCCTGCAGGCGCGTGCCGACCGCGAGGACGACATCTGCGTTCTTCGCGGCATCGTTGGCCGCACCGGTGCCGGTAACGCCGATCGCGCCGAGATTGAGTGGGTGGTCGTGCGGCAAAGCGCTCTTGCCTGCTTGCGTCTCCGCGCTCGGGACGCCGTGCGCCAGGCAGAAGCGGGCGAGTTCGCCTTCGGCCTCGCTGTAGAGCGCGCCGCCGCCGGTGACGACCAGCGGGCGCCTGGCGCCCTTCAGCAGCGCGACCGCCTGCGCCAGCTCCTGCTCGTCCGGCCGCACCCGGCGCGGCTGCCAGATCCGCTCGGCGAAGAAGCTTTCGGGATAGTCGTAGGCCTCGGTCTGCACATCCTGACAGAGCGCCAAGGTCACCGGGCCGCAGTCGGACGGATCGGTCAGCACCTGCAACGCCCGTTCGAAGGCAGGGATCAGCTGCTCGGGCCGAGTGATCCGGTCGAAATAGCGCGAGACCGGCCGGAAGCAGTCATTGGCGGAAACGGTGCCGTCGCCGAAATCCTCGATCTGCTGCAGAACAGGATCGGGCCGGCGGCCGGCGAAGACGTCGCCCGGCAGCAGGAGCAGCGGCAGGCGGTTGACATGGGCGACCGCGGCCGCCGTCACCATATTGGTCGCGCCCGGGCCGATCGAGCTCGTCACCGCCATCATCCGGCGTCGGCGCGAAGCCTTGGCGAAGGCGATCGCGGCATGCGCCATCGCCTGCTCGTTATGGGCCCGCAATGTCGGCAGGATGTCGCGGGCGCCATGCAGCGCCTCGCCGAGCCCGGCGACATTGCCATGACCGAAAATCGCCCAGACGCCCGCGAAGAGCGGCAGCGTCCTGTCGCCGACTACCGTCTTCTGCGCCGCCATCGCAGCGACGAGCGCCTGCGCCATGGTGAGCCTGATCGTGGCCATCGCCGTTCTCCTCAGCCGCGCTGCCAGGCGCCGACCAACTGGCCGAAGCGCTCAGCCATCATCGCGGTTGCCGCCTCGTCGTCGAGCTTGCCGGCGAGCCAGCCGCGCGCTGCATCACCGAAGATCGTCCGGCCGACGGCGAAGCCCTTCACCGTGCTCGCACCCTTGGCGAGCCGGAAGGCGGCTTCCAGCTCGGCGGCCGGCGCATCGAGGCCGAGCAGCACGACGCCGCGGCAATAGGGATCGTTCTCTGCAATCGCGGCATCGACCGCAGCCCAGGCCGCCGCTGTCGGCTGCCCTTCCAGCTTCCACCAGTCCGGCTTGATGCCGATCTCATAGAGCCGGCGCATGACTGAAGCCATGGTGTCGTCGCCGACAGGGCCGTGCTTCGAGCAGATGATCTCGACCAGCAGCTCGCGACCGACCTGCCGGCAGGCAAGCGCTGCCCGCCTCAGCGTCGCCTCCTGCCCAGCTTTAAGCGACGCATCGTCATCGGGATGGTAGAAGGCCAGCACCTTGGCGATGTGATCGACCGGCCACTCGTTCAGCGCCGCCCCGAGCGAGCCGTCCGCATCGGTCTCCAGGCGCAGCGGCCGCGAGCCCGGGACTTCGAGCGGCCGGGCGATCCAGAAGCCGTGATCGCCGGCGCGGAACAACGCCTCGCGGCCATAGCGGCCATCGAGCAGCATGCCGAAGCCCGAAGCGCCCTGCGCGACCCGCGCGGCGGCATCGACGGCGAGCCGCTTGAAGGCGGGAATGCGCTCGCGCGGCACGCCCGCCTCGTCCGCCATCGCCTCGATCTGGGCACGGTGGTCAATGGCGAGCGCCATCAGCGTTTCGGCCTGCGCCCGGCGCGTCGTCGCCCAATGGACATGGTTGATCGCAACGTCGTGGCGCAGTGCCCGATGCGGCGAGCCATGCTCCAGAAAGAACTGCAGTTCGGCGAAGGTCGGGCTCTCCGGCGAGCAGAGCAGGCGCGAGACGGCGAAGGCGCCGCAGGCATTGGCCCATTTGCAGCAGGTCTCGACCGGCTCGTCGCGGAGCCAGCCGCGCAGGAAGCCGGACATGAAGGCGTCGCCCGCGCCGAGCACATTGTAGACCTCGACCGGGAAGCCCGGCCCCTTGATGCCGTCCTCGATCGAGGCGGGGATGGCGCCCGGGAAAACCACGCAGCCCATCGGGCCGCGCTTGCAGACGATGGTCGCCCCGCTCAGCGCGCGGATATTGCGGATCGCGGCGAGCGTATCCTCCGAGCCGCCGGCTGCATGCAGTTCTTCCTCCGTGCCGACGATCAAATCGCAGTCCGGCAGGATCGCCTGGAGATGCTGTGTCACGTTGTCCGAGCGGATATAGCGCTCCTCGCCCGCGGCATGGCCGGCGAGGCCCCAGAGATTGGGCCGGTAGTCGACATCGAACACGACCTTGCGGCCATGCTTGCGGGCGAGTGCGATCGCCCTTTTCTGCGCCTTGGCGGCGTTGGGGATCGCAAAATGCGTGCCGGTGACGACCACCGCTTTCGCCGAGGCGATGAAATCCTCGTCGATCTCGCTCTCGTCGAGCGCCGCATCGGCGCAATCGGTGCGGTAGAAGATCAGCGGAAAGGTCTTCTCGTCGCGCACGCCGAGGATCACCAGCGAGGTCAGCCGCTTGGGATCGACGACGACGCCCTTCGTCTCGACGCCCTCGCGCTGCAGCTGCTCAAGGATGAAACGGCCCATCTGCTCGTCGCCGACGCGGGTGATCACCGCCGATTTCAGGCCGAGCCTGGCCGTGCCGATCGCGATATTGGTCGGGCAGCCGCCGACCGCCTTGGAGAAGCTCGCCATGTCCTCGAGCCGGCCGCCGATCTGCTGGCCGTAGAGGTCGACCGAGGAACGGCCGATGCTGATGAGATCGAGCACGGGTTCAGGCATCGTCGCGGACTTTCTCGGCAGTGCCGACGGCGAGCGTCATCGCGAGCGCGAAGGTCGCGGCCATCGAGCGGAAGGCACCATAATCGGCCTCGCTGACTTCGAGGCAGAGGTCGCAATGCGCCGCCAGCGGGCTGAGCGCGTTGTCGGTCAGGACGATCACCGGGACGCCGGCAGCCTTGGCCACCGCCGCCATTTCGATCGTCGCCGGCGTGTAGGGCGCGCAGCTCACCGCGACCATCACATCACCCGGGCGCGCCATCCCCGCCTGCTCGGCTCCCAGAGAGGCGATGTTGTCGACGAGCACGGCGCGGATACCGAGCTTGCCGAAGGCATAGGCGAGATAGGCGACCACCGGGAACATGCGGCGAGCGCCGACGAGGACGATGGTCCGGGCCTCGGCGAGCATGTCCGTCGCGGTCTCTATGTCGTCGGGGCGCAGGCCGGAGCGCAGCCGCTCCAGCGAGGCCTCGCTGGCATGGATGAAGCCGTCGAGCAGGACCGAAGCCATGTCGGCCCCGGCAGCGCCCCCGTTGCGGAGGGCGGCGAGTCGTTCACGGTGGTCGGGGAGCTGCTGGCGCAGCCGGGAGCGGAAGACCTGCTGCAACTCGCTGAAGCCGGAATAGCCGAGCGCCTGTGCGAAGCGGACCAGGGTCGAGGGTTGCACACCGGCCTTCTGCGCGATCTGCGAAGCGGTGTTCAACGCCATGTCATCTGGATGCGCCAGAGCATGGTCGGCGACCTGGCGCAGCCGCCGTGGCAGGAGCGGGGCGCGCTCGCGCAGCAATGCGACGAAACCCTCGAAATCCGGCCTTGGCGTTCCCTGCTGAAGCTCTGCGGACATGGGGCTCCAATCGCGTCCGGCCGGCTCTGCGGCGGCCTTGACTTGCGGGGGCGAAGATTGAAATATTTGTTCCACTAGTCAAGCAGAACAAAAAATCTGTGCCGAAATTTCGGATTTGGGGAGCAGGCGCCAGTTGTCGGAAGCACGGGATTTCAGCCGCAATCTGGCCGGCAAGGTGGCTGTCGTCACTGGCGCGACTCAAGGCCTTGGCGAAGCGATCGCACGCGAACTCGCGGACCGCGGCGCCGCCGGCCTGATCCTCACCGGCCGCAATCGCGAGCGCGGCGAAGCCGTGGCGCAAAGCCTGCGCTCCGGCGGCTGCGATGCCCGCTTCCACAGTGTCGACCTCGCCGATCTCGCCGCCGTCCAGACGATCGTTCCGGCGGCCGACAAGGCCTTCGGGCGGCTCGATATCCTGATCAACGCCGCAGGCGACACCGACCGCGGCACGATACTCGACACCACGCCCGAGCTCTACGAGCGCATCATGGCGGTCAACCTGACCGCCCCGTTCTTCCTGATCCAGGACGCGGCGACGCTGATGCGGCGCGAGAAGACGCGAGGCGCCATCGTCAACATCCAGTCGATGTCGGCTCATGGCGGCCAGCCCTTCCTCGCCGCCTACAGCGTCTCGAAGGGCGCGCTCGCGACGCTGACGAGAAACGCCGCCTACGGGCTGCTCGCCGACAAGATTCGCGTCAACGGCCTCAATATCGGCTGGATGTCGACGCCGGGCGAGGACGCGATCATGCGCCTGCGCCATGGCGCTGAGGATGGCTGGCTCGACAAGGCCGCCGCCGGCCAGCCCTTCGGCCGGCTGATCGATCCGCGCGAGGTCGCCAAGGCCGTCGCCTATCTCGCCTCGGCGGAGTCGGGGCTGATGACCGGCGCCAATATCGACTTCGACCAGACCATTCTCGGCGCGCACGACTAGCGCCGCCGCAACTCGACGACGGGAAACAGGATCACGATGCGTTTTGGTCTTTTGGGCGCCGGCAGGATCGGCCGGATTCACGGGCTGAATGTCGCGGCGCGCGGCGATGCCACCCTGGTCGCGCTGGCCGATGCCTCGCATGACGCCGCTGCCTCGCTCGGCGCCGCTTCTGGCGCCAAGGTCGCCAGTGCCGAGGCGATCCTCTCCGATTCCTCGATCGACGCTGTGCTGATCTGCACGCCGACCGACACCCATGCCGATCTGATCGAGGCAGCGGTCTCGGCCGGCAAGGCGGTGTTCTGCGAGAAGCCGGTCGATCTCGACGCCGCCCGCATCCGCCGCTGCCTCGACGTCGTCGCGAAATCCGGCAAGCCGCTGATGATCGGCTTCAACCGTCGCTTCGATCCCAACTTCGCCGCGCTGGAAAAGCGCCTGCGCATGGGTGAGGCCGGCGCGATCGAGATCGTCAGCGTGATCTCGCGCGACCCCTCCCCGCCGCCGGTGGACTATGTGAAGCGCTCGGGCGGCCTGTTCCGCGACATGATGATCCATGATTTCGACATGGCGCGCTTCCTGCTGGCCGAGGAACCGGTCGAGGTCTTCGCGCTCGGCTCGGCCCTGGTGGACCCCGCTATCGGCGCGGCCGGGGACGTCGACACCGCCGCCGTGCTGATGCGCACCGCGAGCGGCAAGATCGCCCAGATCTCGAACTCGCGCCGGGCAACTTACGGCTACGACCAGCGCATCGAAGTGCATGGCTCGCAAGGCATGCTGCGCGCCGGCAACATCCACGAGACCACGGTCGAGATCGCGACCGGCGCCGGCTTCCGAGCCGACCCGGTGCAGAACTTCTTCCTCGAGCGCTATGCCGGCGCCTACCGCGCCGAGCTCGACGCCTTCATCGCCGCTGTGCGCGACCGGCGCCAGCCGGCTCCTTCCGGGCAGGACGGGCTCAAGGCCCAGATCCTGGCAGATGCCGCGACCGAGTCGCGCCGCACCGGCAAGCCGATCAGCGTCTCGCTGGAGGCGATCTGATCATGTCGCCTGCCGATCTCGATTTGCGCCAGTTCGCCGTCCTCGGCCTCGTCGCCGAGGCCAGCCGCCTGGCGCTGGATTATTTCAACAAGCGCGAAAGCCTCGGCATCACCATGAAGGGCGCGCAGGACTGGCTCACCGTCGCCGACGGTGCGGTCGAGGCCTTCCTGCGCGAACGGCTGACGGTGCTCTTCCCCAGCGATGCCGTGATCGGCGAAGAAGGTGGCGGCGAGGCGGCGGACGCGGTCTGGATCATCGATCCGATCGACGGCACCGCCAATTTCGCGCATGGCGACCGCAACTGGTGCATTTCGATCGGCCTCCTGCTGGACGGCGCGCCCGAGATCGGCATCGTCAGCGCCCCGGCGCTGGACGAGGTTTATGTCGGCCGGCGCGGCCGCGGTGCGACCCTGAACGGCGAGCCGATCAAGGTCTCCGGCCAGGCCGACATCGCCCATTCCTGCATCGAGATCGGCTGGTCGACGCGAATTCCACATGCGGACTATCTCGCCACCGTGCAGGGGACGCTGGCCGCGGGTGCATCGGTCAGGCGCGTCGGCTCCGGCACGCTGGGGATCTGCCATGTCGCCGTCGGCCGGACCGACGGCTATGCCGAGCACCACATCAATGCCTGGGACGTCGCGGCCGCCATGGCGATAGCCGCCGAGGCCGGTGCCGATCTCAACGACTTCTTCGCCGGCGACGGCATCCGCACCGGCAACCCGATCCTCTGCTGCACGCCCGGCCTCTCAGCCGAGCTGGAACGGATCACGGGGATCGTTTGCCGACACAAGGGTCATTGATCTTTTCGGGCGAACCATCAGTATCGCTGCAAGAACAAAAGAACAAAAACCAACCATCGGGGAGGACGACATGCAGAAATCCAACTGGCTCCGGGCGGGGCTCCTGGCGACACTCGCCGGCGGCGCGCTGCTCGCGGCGACACCGGCCAGCGCGCAGGGCTCGCTGGTGATGTATTGCGGCGTCCAGGAGGAATGGTGCCGCGCGATGAGCGGTGCCTTCGAGAAGGAAACCGGCATCAAGGTCGCGATGACCCGCAAATCGGCCGGCGAGGTCTATGCGCAGGTCAAGGCGGAGGCCTCGAATCCGCGCGGCGACATCTGGTGGGGCGGCACGGGCGACCCGCATCTCCAGGCCGCCGAGGAGGGCCTGACTCTCGAATACGAATCACCGGTCAACAAGGACCTGCATCCCTGGGCGCTCTCGCAGTGGAACGCCGCCAAGAAGCGCACGGTCGGCATCTATGCCGGCGCGCTGGGCTTCGGGTTCAACACGCAGCAGATCAAGGCCAAGGGCTTGGCCGAGCCGAAATGCTGGGCCGACCTGCTGAATGCCAAGCTGAAGGACGACGTCCAGGTCGCCGATCCGAACTCCTCGGGCACGGCCTACACGCTGCTCGCGACCGTCGTGCAGCTGATGGGCGAGGAGAAGGGCTTCGACTATCTGAAGGCCCTGCACAAGAACATCAGCCAGTACACCAAGTCGGGCGCGGCGCCGGCCAAGGCGGCGAGCCTCGGCGAGACCGCGGTCGGCATCGTCTTCATCCACGATGCGGTGGTGTTCGCCGTCCAGGGCGACCCGATCAAGCCGGTCGCGCCATGCGAGGGCACGGGCTACGAGATCGGCTCGATGTCGATCGTCAAGGGTGCGCGCAATCTCGACAACGCCAAGAAGTTCTACGACTGGGCGCTGACCCCGGCCGCGCAGGCTCTCGGTGCGCCGGCCAAATCCTATCAGGTTCCCTCCAACAAGAACGCTCCGGTGCCGACCCAGGCCCCGAAGATGGAGGAGATGAAGCTGATCAACTACGATTTCGTCAAATACGGCTCCTCGGCCGAGCGCGTCCGCCTGCTGACCAAGTGGGATAAGGAAATCAAGGCGCTGCCGAAGTGACCCGGTACTGACGAAAGCGAGAACAAGACGATGCGTCCCGCGACCCGGCTCGCGCTGCTGGTCGGCTGGCTCGGTTATGCGCTCATCCCCTGGTATCTGCCGGACGGGATGAGCCTGACCGGGTTCGGCTGGCTTGCCGGCTACCCCTTCGGCAAGGCCGGCACCGCGTTGGCGCTGGCTCTCTCCGGCAGCGCCCCCTGGCTGCTGCCGGTCGGCATCGCGCTGGTGGTGGCGACGCTGCTGAGCAATCGGCAACCCGGCACCGCGACAGGCTCTACCCTGATCTGGACCGGGCTCGCCGGGCTCGTCTTCTTCTTCGCACAAGGCTTCGCCATCACGCTCAAGGGCCAGGGAATTCCCTGGCTCGCGGCGCTGCTCGGCGGTGCCGGCGCGGCGCAGCCCGGCATGGGCTTCGGCGCCTTCCTGACCGTGCTCTCGCTGCTGCTGCTGCTCTGCCACGGCCTGGCCTATCGCGGCGTCTGCCGCGGCGACGTCTTCACGACCTCCTCGATCGGCATCGTCATCATGCTGATCGGCCTGTTCATCTTCCTGCCGGTGGCGACGATCCTGCGTAGCGCGCTGGTCGATTCCGATGGTGGGCTGGCGCTCGGCGACTTCGTCGAGCGCTTCCTCAGCCCCTCGATCTGGGGGCTGGGCTGCCTCACCGCCAACACCAATTGCGGCGTCGCCTGGAACACGCTGATCCTCGCCGTGCTGACCGGCGTGATAACCACCCTGCTCGGCCTTGCCTGCGCGCTCCTGATCCTGCGCACCGGCATGCCCGGCAAGCGCGCCATGCGCCTGCTGACAGTGTTGCCGATCATCACGCCGCCCTTCGTAATCGGTCTGGCGCTGATCCTGCTCTTCGGCCGCTCCGGCCTGTTCTCGACCCTGCTGTTCGAATGGTTCGGCGTGCCGCGCTCGCGCTGGATCTACGGCCTGCCGGGCGTGCTGCTGGCGCAGGTGCTGGCCTTCGCGCCGATCGCCTTCCTGGTGCTGATCGGCGTCGTGCAGGGCATCAGCCCCAGCCTGGAGGAGGCCTCGCAGACGCTCGGCGCCAAGCGCTGGACGACATTCCGGACCGTGACCTGGCCGCTGCTGCGGCCCGGCCTCGCCAACGCCTTCCTGCTCGGCTTCGTCGAGAGCATGGCCGATTTCGGCAATCCGCTGGTGCTCGGCGGCAATTTCGAGGTGCTTTCGACCAAGATCTTCTTCGCCGTGGTCGGCGCCGCGCATAACCAGGGTCAGGCTGCGGTTCTCGCCATCGTGCTTCTCGGCTTCACCCTCGCCGCCTTCTGGGCCCAGCAGCGCTGGCTCGGCAGCAAGTCCTATACGACGGTTACCGGCAAGGGCGATTCCGGCCTGCCGACCCCGCTGCCACGCCGGATCACCTGGATCTCGGCCCTGGTCATCGGACCCTGGGTGGCGCTGACAGCGGTGATCTACGTCGTCATCCTGATGGGCGGCTTCGTTAAGACGATGGGGCGCGACTACACCCCGACGCTGCAGCACTACATCACCGGCTTCTCGATCGATTTCAGCCGCGGCCTCTATTTCGACGGCTCGGCCTGGCCGTCCTTCTTCACCACGCTGAAGCTCGCCGCGATCTCGGCGCCGCTGACCGCGCTGATCGGCCTGCTCACCGCCTACCTCCTGACGCGCCAGCGCTTTGCAGGCCGTGGCGCGCTGGAATTCGCGACCATGCTGAGCTTCGCCATCCCCGGCACGGTGCTTGGCGTCGCCTACATCCTCGCCTTCAACGTGCCGCCGGTCGAGATCACCGGCACCGGCCTGATCCTCGTCATCGCCTTCGTCTTCCGCAACATGCCGGTCGGCGTGCGCTCGGGCATCGCCGGGCTGTCGCAGATCGACAAGAGCCTGGACGAGGCCTCGACAACGCTCAGCGCGCGCAGCTTCACCACGCTCTGGCGGGTGGTACTGCCGCTCCTGCGCCCTGCCCTGGTCGCGGCGCTGGTCTACAGCTTCGTGCGCAGCATGACGACAGTCAGCGCGGTGATCTTCCTGGTCTCGGCCGAGTACAACCTCGCCACCGCCTACATCGTCGGCCGCGTAGAGGCCGGCGAGTTCGGCCTCGCCATCGCCTATTCCTCGGTCCTGATCGTGGTGATGGCGATCGGGATCAGCCTGATCCAGCTCGGCGTCGGCGAGCGCAAGCTCGGCCGGCGGGGCACGCCCGCCCTCGCCTCCTCTGCCGCCGAGCCGATCAAACAAGGATAAGCCATGCCCAAGGCCGGCCCCGCCTCCGTCGAGTTCCGCAATGTCAGCATGCGCTATGGCGCGGTGACGGCCGTCGACAATGTCAGCTTCGCGATTGAGGCCGGCAAGCTCGTCACCCTGCTCGGCCCCTCCGGCTGCGGCAAGACGACAACGCTGCGCATGATCGCCGGGCTAGAGATCGCCAGCGAAGGCCAGATCATGATCGGCGGCAAGGACGTCACCAAGCTTTCGGCCGCCGACCGCGACGTCAGCATGGTGTTCCAGTCCTATGCGCTCTTTCCCCATATGAGCGTGCTGGAGAACGCCGCCTATGGCCCGACCGTGAAGGGTCTCTCCAAGGAGACCGCGCGCGACATGGCCCTGGAGAAGCTGGCGCTGGTCGGCCTCAAGGGCTTCGAGAAGCGCTTTCCCTCGGAGCTGTCCGGCGGCCAGCAGCAGCGCGTCGCCGTTGCCCGCGCGCTGGTGCTGGAGCCGCAGGTGCTGCTCTTCGACGAGCCGCTGTCCAATCTCGATGCCAAGCTGCGCCGGCGGGTGCGCGAGGAAATCCGCGAGCTGCAGCAGAACCTCAACCTGACCGTCGCCTATGTCACCCATGACCAGGAGGAGGCGCTCGCCGTCTCCGACAGGATCATCGTGATGTCGAACGCCCGCATCGCCCAGGAAGGCGCGCCGCGCGAGCTGTACGAGCAGCCCGTCGACGCCTTCGTCGCCGATTTCATCGGCGACGCCAACCTGCTCGATGCGGTGATCGGCTCGGTCTCCGGCGAGATGGCGACGGTCACACTCGGACCGGCGACGCTTTCGCTGCCGGCGCGCGGCCTTGCGGCCGGCCCGGCCAGGATTGCGATCCGCCCCGAGAGCCTGCTGATCGATGGCGCTGCGACCGGCACCGCCCTGCCCGGTACGGTGCGCAAATGCACCTATCTCGGCAATCATCAGGACATCATGGTCGCGACCGAGCTCGGAGAGCTTTTCGTCGTCCGCTACGGCGCCCATGCGATGCTCGAGCCGGGCACCCCAGTGCAGCTCGGTTTCGCGAATTCGGGGGTCACTCTGATCCCGCCCGCCTGAGCGAAAAGGCGCCAAAAGCAGATTTCTCCAATCGGCGATTTCTGCCGCAATATCAGCATGTTTCGCTGGCATAGCCGATAAGCTGGCTAATGAAAAACTCAGGAATCCGAGCTATGCTGCGGCCTTGAGTCGATAGAACCTCGGAAAGACCCTCGGCACGATGAACGCGAGCGACAACGCCACCACCATTCTCATCCACCTTGCCGGCGGTGTCGCGCTGCTGATCTGGGCGGTGCGGCTGGTGCGAACGGGGGCGATGCGCGCCTTCGGCGTCTCGCTGCGGCAGGCGCTGCAGAGCTTCACGCGCAACCGTTTCGCGGCCTTCGGCAGCGGCATCGCGGTGACCATGGTGCTGCAGAGCTCGACGGCGACGACCCTGCTCGTCTCCTCCTTCGCCGGGCGCGACCTGATCGTGCCCGCCATGGCGCTGGCGGTGCTGCTCGGCGCCAATCTCGGCACGGCGCTCGCCGCCTTCGTGATCTCGATGGATCTCGGCTGGGTCTGGGGCTTGTGCCTTGCGGTCGGCGTCGCGCTCTATCTCGGTCATGAGGCGATGGACCGCGCCCGCAATATCGGGCGCGTGCTGGTCGGCATCGGGCTGATCCTGCTCTCGCTGATCGAACTCAACGCGGCCGCCGCGCCGCTGGCGCAGTCGCCGACCTTCCGCACCGTCCTCGGCGCGCTCGCCGGAGAGCCGCTGCTCGCCGTTCTGGTCGCCGTCGCTGCGACCTGGCTGACCCATTCGAGCATCGCCGTCATCCTGCTGATCGCGACCTTCGCAGCTTCTGGCCTGTTCCCGCCGGCGACGGCGATCGCGCTCGTGCTCGGCGCCAATCTCGGCAATGCGCTGATCCCCGTGCTCGACCAGATCGGCGCGCCGGCAGCGCAGCGCCGCGCCGCCATCGGCAATCTCCTGACGCGGCTGATCCTCGTCGCGGTGCTGCTGCCCTTCGCCAAGCCGCTCTCGGCCTGGCTGAATGCGCTGCCCGGCCCCGATGCCCGCCTCGCCATCGAGTTCCATGTCGGCCTCAACCTGATCGGCGCGCTGATCTTCCTGCCCTTCGTCGGACCGATCTCGGCGCTGGTCGGCAAGCTCATGCCGGGCCAGAAGTCGGTCGACGCGGTCGTCAAGCCGCGCCATCTCGACCCGAGCGTGCTCGACAGCCCGACCGAGGCCCTCGCCGGTGCGATGCGCGAGGCGCTAAGCCTCGGCGATCGCGTCGAGGCGATGCTGCACGACACCATGCAGATGATCGAGAAGGACGAGCTGAAGCTCTCGCGCGCCATCGCCGAGGCGGATGACGGCGTCGACGCCATCCATGAATCGATCAAGCTCTATCTGGTGAAGGTTTCGCGCAACGAGCTCAGCGAGGCCGAGAGCCGCCGGCTGCTCGAGATCATCACCCTGATCACCAATCTCGAGCATATCGGCGACATCATCGACAAGAACCTGCGCGAGCTCGGCGAGAAGAAGATCCGCAAGCGCTACGCCTTCTCGCCCGAAGGCCTCGCCGAGATCCGCGACTTCCACCAGCGCGTCGCCTCTGGTCTGCGCCTCGCGCTCAACGTCTTCGCCACCCGCGACGTCGCGCTGGCACGCCAGCTCTTCGCCGAGAAGGCACCAATGCGCGATGCCGAGCGCCATGCCACGGAAAGCCATTTCGAGCGCCTGCGCAGCGGCCGGCCGGAATCGATCGAGACCAGCGCGATCCATCTCGACATCATCCGCGACCTCAAGCGCATCCATGGCCATGCGGCGTCGATCGGCTATCCGATCCTGGAAAGCGCCAATGCCCTGCGCGAGAGCCGGCTGAAGGCCGACGAGGAGGCGAAGCCTGAGGCCAAGCTGGCACCGGCGACGCAGCCCAGCCGATAAAAATGGACCTCGCGGCACGATTTCGGCTTTGGCGCCATGGACGCCATGCGCCGGGTGCAGCGCCCGCCAATTGACGTAGCGACTGCCTGCGCCCAAGCCTGCGCCATGACCTCGATCCCGCTGAACGCCCGCGCCGCCCGCCCGCTGATGCCGATGCTGGCGGCGCTCAGCATGGCGCATCTGCTCAACGACCTGATCCAGTCGATGATCCCGGCGCTCTACCCGCTGATCAAGGAGGCGTATCAGCTCGACTTCGCGCGGATCGGCCTGATCACCCTGGCCTTCCAGGTGACCTCGTCGCTTCTCCAACCGCTGCTCGGGTACGTTACGGACCGCCGCCCCTGGCCCTATGCGATGGTCGCCGGCATGGGCTCGACCCTGCTCGGCCTGCTCGGGCTCTCCTTCGCGGTCAGCTACGAAATGGTACTGGTCTCGGCGGGTCTGGTCGGCTTGGGATCTGCGGTCTTCCACCCGGAAGCGACGCGGATGGCCCGCCATGCCGCCGCCGGCCAGCAGGGCTTCGCCCAGGGCGTCTTCCAGATCGGCGGCCACACCGGCTACGCCATCGGCCCGCTGCTGGCGGCAGCCATCGTCGTACCGCGTGGGCAGCAGAGCCTCGCCTGGTTTTCGGTGGTCGCACTGTCCGCCATGGTGCTGATGGCCTGGACGGGCGCGCGCTATGCCGCGATGCGCCGCGACCAGGCGGCGGCGAGCAAGGACAAGGCGGCCGAGCCGACGGCCGAGCGGCTGCCACGCGCCCATATCGCGCTGGCGATGACCGTGCTGATCATCATCCTGTTCTCGAAGAACGCCTACACGGCGGGCTTCACCTCCTACTACACCTTCTACCTGATCGAGCGTTTCGGGATCAGCCTGCAGCTCTCACAGATCATGCTGTTCCTCTATCTCGTCGTCGGCGCGGTGGGGGTGATCGTCGGCGGCATGATCGGCGACCGGATCGGCCGCGACCGGGTGATCTGGATCTCGATCCTGGGTTCGCTGCCCTTCGCCCTGCTGCTGCCCTATGCCGACCTGTTCTGGACGGGCGTGCTCAGCATCCTGATCAGCCTGATCATGGCCAGCGCCTTCTCGGCGATCCTGATCTACGCGATCGATCTCGTGCCGCACCGCGTCGGCCTGGTCGGCGGGCTGTTCTACGGGCTCGCCTTCGGCCTCGGCGGCATCGCGGCGGCCGGGATAGGCGCGCTGGCCGACCAGATCGGCATCGTCGCGGTCTTCAAGCTCTGCTCATGGCTGCCTGCCGTCGGCCTGCTGGCGTTCCTGCTGCCGCGCATGCCCAACGCCTCCTGAGGTCGATGTAGCGCGTGAAAGCGCACAACCTCAGGACCTGCGACCACCTGAGCGGGCCGCCCTTGCGGCCCGTTAGTGAGCTGCGCGCCGGGGCGTAGCGTCGTTCGGCGCCGCACGGCTGCCGCCCGAGGCCTCCATCTGCCGCTCCGAGGCGTCTGCCTCATCGTTGCGATGGCGGAAATTCCAGATCTCCTTGGCCCTCTCCCAGTGCTCGCGGTCGCGGCCTTCGGGTTGCCCTTCTTCCATCCAGAGCCGGTAGGCGATCTTACGGATCTCCCGCTGCGCATTGCCGACATCGGCCATGTCGTCCTCCTTGGCTTGCTGCTGCAGGTCTGGGTCAACGCCGGGCAGGCGAGATGGTTCCGAGTGCGAACGAACCTTTTGAACGAACCGTGACGCGGCCGGACGCGCGGTCCTGACTATCCTCGCCTACTCGAACCGCCGGGCTGCGGTGCCTCGCCCTGCCGCCCGTGCTTGATCGCCGCCGCGCCGTCGCTTTCATGCTCCTCGAAAGGCGCGTGAGGCCCGGTCGGATGCTGGGACAGCGGGCTCGGCCCGTTGCGCCTCTGCTCTGGCGCGCCGGACTGCCCCGGCCGCTGGGCCGTCCGGTAAGCCGCCGGCGCGTCCGTCAACGAAGGTGTCCTCTGATTGGCCATGCTTTTGTCTCCTCTCGGGACCAACGGGCCACCGCGCGCGAGGTTCCGGCGCAGGTGCCCCGGCGACGAAGCTGCATGAGCTTCAGCTAGCCGCCGTGCGCTTCCTGTTTGCCAATGCGCAAACAAGCCCCGCAAGCGACCCGCTATCGCTAGGCCGCTCCCTTCCGCGACGGGACGGGGAGCGCGGCACCGGCCATCGCCGGTCAGCCGCCGCAACGGCTATTCAGCGGAAGGGGAAATGCATGGCCGAACGTCTGACAAAGGCGGGGGCGCGAAACGTCTTCTATGGCGGTTCGATCTTCTTCTTCGCCATCTTCGTCGGCCTTACGGCCCACAGCCACTGGTTCATCCGGACGCAATCGACCGATGAATCGACGCTGACCCAGGCGGTCGCACGCGGCAAGCATGTCTGGGAGCGCAACTCCTGCATCAACTGCCACACGCTGCTCGGCGAAGGCGCCTATTTCGCGCCGGAGCTCGGCAATGTCTGGAAGCGCTATGGCGGCGACAAGGACCATGCCGGCGCACGCGAGAGCCTGAAGGCCTGGATGGCGGCGCAGCCGACCGGAATCGAGGGCCGGCGCCAGATGCCGCAGTTCAACCTGACCGATCAGGAGCTGAACGATCTCGCCGATTTCCTGGAATGGACGAGCCGGATCAAGACCCAGAAGTGGCCGCCCAACGATGCCGGTTGAGACAGCGCGACAGGAGAGAGCCATGAGTGGCTACAACACAACGAGATACAAGACCCAAAGCGTCGCGATGCTCTACTTCTACGGAGCATTGGCGCTGTTCGTCGCGCAGGTGGCGTTCGGAACCCTCGCCGGGCTGATCTATGTCCTGCCCAATACGCTGTCCGAGCTCCTGCCCTTCAGCATCGTGCGCATGATCCACACCAACGCGCTGGTGGTCTGGCTGCTGCTCGGCTTCATGGGCGCGACCTATTACCTCCTGCCCGAGGAAGCGCAGACCGAGCTCTACAGCACGAAGCTCGCCGTCATTCAGTTCTGGCTGTTCTTCATCGCGGCGGCGGTCGCGGTGGTCGGCTATCTCTTCCGCATCCATGAAGGCCGCGAGTTCCTCGAGCAACCCTTCGCGATCAAGGTCGGCATCGTCGTGGTGGTGCTGATCTTCCTGTTCAACATCACCATGACCTCACTGAAGGGCCGCAAGACCACCGTCACCAACATCCTGCTCTTCGGCCTGTGGGGCCTGGCGATCTTCTTCCTGTTCGCCTTCTACAACCCGATCAATCTCGCCCTCGACAAGATGTACTGGTGGTACGTCATCCATCTCTGGGTGGAAGGCGTCTGGGAGCTGATCATGGCCTCTGTTCTGGCCTTCCTGATGATCAAGCTCAACGGCGTCGACCGCGAGGTCGTCGAGAAGTGGCTCTACGTCATTGTCGGCCTCGCGCTGTTCTCCGGCATCCTCGGCACCGGCCACCACTATTACTGGATCGGCGCGCCCGGATACTGGCAGTGGATCGGCTCGCTGTTCTCGACGTTGGAGGTCGCCCCCTTCTTCACGATGGTGATGTTCACCGTCCACATGACCTGGAAGGCCGGCCGCAATCATCCCAACCGCGCGGCGCTGCTCTGGTCGATCGGCTGCTCGGTGATGGCCTTCATCGGCGCCGGTATCTGGGGCTTCCTGAACACGCTGTCCTTCACCAACTACTACACCCACGGCACGCAGCTCACCGCCGCCCATGGCCACCTCGCCTTCTTCGGGGCCTATGTGATGCTGAACCTCGCGGTGATGGCCTATGCCATTCCCGAGCTGAAGAACCGGGCGCCGTACAACCAGTGGCTCTCGATCGTCAGCTTCTGGCTGATGGTGCCGGCGATGATGGTGATGACCTTCGCCCTGACCTTCGCCGGCGTGGTGCAGACCCATCTCCAGCGCGTCCTCGGCCAGTCCTTCATGGAGGTCCAGGACCAGCTCGGCCTGTTCTACTGGGTCCGGCTCGGCTCCGGGGTCTTGGTGGTGATCGCCGCGCTGATGTTCGCCTGGGCCGTGCTGGTGCCCGGCCGCGAGCGCGAGCCGCAGGCGCTGGGCCTCGCCCAGCCGGCGGAATGACGCTGAGGCCCGCCGGCCCAGGCCGGCGGGCCTCCACCGCATGTTTCCCAGGGACTTCAGACGATGAACATGATCTCGCCCCCGCCCCTCGCCGCTCCACCCGCCGACGGCTTCGACATTCCCGCCTACAGCGCCTCCGGCAATGAGCGCGCCCTGTTCGAGAAGGCCTGGGAGAAGCGGCTGCCGCTCTTGCTCAAGGGGCCGACCGGCTCCGGCAAGACCCGCTTCATCGGCCATATGGCGGCGAGCCTCGGCCTGCCGCTCTTCACCGTGGCCTGCCATGACGATCTGTCGGCAGCCGACCTGACCGGCCGGCATCTGCTCAAGGGCGGCGAGACCGTCTGGGTCGACGGGCCGCTGACCCGCGCCGTGCGCGAGGGCGGGCTCTGCTATCTCGACGAGATCGTCGAGGCCCGCAAGGACGTCGCCGTCGTATTGCACCCGTTGACCGACGACCGGCGCATCCTGCCGCTGGAGCGCACCGGCGAGCTGCTGAGCGCGCCACCCGCCTTCATGCTCGCGGTCTCCTACAACCCCGGCTACCAGAACCTTCTGAAGAACCTGAAGCCGTCGACCCGGCAGCGCTTCGTCTCGATCAGCTTCGACTTCCTGCCACGCAACAAGGAGATCGGCGTGGTGGCGCAGGAAAGCGGGCTCGACGAAAGCGCGGTCGCGCCGCTCGTCGATCTCGCCCGACGGCTGCGCGGCCTGAAGGGTCAGGACATCGAGGAAGGCGTCTCGACCCGCTTGATCGTCTATGCCGCGAGCCTGATCGCAGCCGGCCTGCCGCGGCAGGAGGCGGTGATGGCGGCGATCATCGAGCCGCTGACCGACGAGCCCGAAGTGCGTGCTGGCCTCGTCGAGGTCGCCCGCGCGGTCCTCGGCTAGGAGCGCGCCATGCTGGACTTCCTCGAGCTCGAGGAAACCGTCGGGCGCTTCTGGCACAAGCTGGTAGGCGACACCGGCAGCTTGGCGCATCACCCGCAGGCGGCGGTGAGCCTGGCCGCGATGGCGCCGGCGCTCGCCGTCTGCTTCCGTGGTTTCGGCGGCGAATCCGGCGTCAGGATCGTCCCCGCCCGCGAGCGCGCCGCGACCCACCGGCTCAATCTGCGCCAGCGCGTCGGCCTCGGCGAAGAACGCCTGTCGCAGGCGCTGCGCGCCGCCGACAGCCTGCAATTGCCGGCTGAGATCGCGATCTTCCCCGAAGCCGCCCTCAACCGCGACCTCTATGTCTGGCTAACCGCCTGCATGGCGCGGATGACGCCGCAGCCGATCGCGCAAACCGACCCGCTGCATCGCGATCTCGCCCTGATTGCCACGGCCAAGCGGCTGGTCGGCGATGTCCTGGCGACGTTCCCGGGACTCGCTCCGACCTATCGGCGGCTCGCCACGGCGACTCTGGAAACCCGCAGGCGGGCCGGCTTGCCGGCAACCGAAGCCAGGGTCGAAGCGCTGATAACGGCGCAACTGCGTGGCGAAGAGCTGCCGATCCGGGCCGGTGACTGGCCAGCGAAGGCGCCGCCCGGCTATCTGCCGGCGCTCGACGTTCCGCTCTGGCCGCTCGCCTGCGCCAGCAAGCTCGCGCGCTCGCGTCGCAATGACGAGGACAGGCCGCTTCCGGGCGCGCAGCCTGCCGCCGCGGAGGAGATGAAGACCTATGCCGCCAGCCGCGACGAGACCGCGGAAGCCTGGAGCGAGCGCAGCCCCTTCATCCTGAACCGTTTCGAGAAGATCCTGGCGATGTCGGAGATGGTCGCGGTCGACCGCCCTTCCGACGACAGCGACGAACACGATCCCGAGGCGGCCGACGAGCTCGACGACATGGTGCTGAGCGAGCGCAAGGGCCGCCCGGCCTCACGCTTCCGCTTCGACCTCGACCTGCCGCCGGAGGCGATGGACGAGACGGCGTTGGCCGGCCCCGTAACCTATCCGGAATGGGATTTTCGCAGCGGCAGCTATCGCGAGGACTATTGCCGCGTGCTGTCGGCCATTGCCGGGCGGGAAGTCGCCGCGCCGGCGCCCGATCCCGCGACGCAGGCGCTGGTGCGGCAGGTGCGCCGCCAGTTCGAGGCGTTGCGTCCCCTGCGCGAGCCGCAGCGCGGCCAGATCGACGGCCCCGACCTCGATCTCGACGCGGTGGTGCGCCGCCAGGCCGACCTCGCCGCCGGCGGCCCCGGGAGCGACCGCATCCATATCGCGAGCCGGCCGCAGGCGCATGATCTTGCAGTCACGACGCTGATGGACGTCTCGCTCTCGACCGATTCCTGGTTCGACGATCTGCGCGTGCTCGATGTCGAGAAGCAGGCGCTCACCGTCTTCGCACATGGCCTCGCCGCCTGCGGCGACAGGCACGAGATCCTGACCTTCACCTCGCGCCGCCGGGACTGGGTGCGGATCGAGACGCTGAAGCGCTTCGACGAGGCGATGGGGCCGGCGGTCGAGGCACGCATCGCGGCGCTGAAGCCGGGCTACTACACGAGGATCGGCGCGGCGATCCGCCATGCTGCGGCCGGTCTCAAGGCCCGCCCCGACCGCCGCAAGCTGCTGCTGGTGCTGACCGACGGCAAGCCTAACGACATCGACCATTACGAGGGACGCTTTGCCATGGAGGACACCCGCATGGCGGTGATCGAGGCGCGCCGCGCCGGCATCTGCGTTTTTGCAGTCACGGTCGACCGCGAGTCGCGCGCCTACATCCCCTATCTGTTCGGGCGCAACGGCCATGCCGTGGTCTCGAAGCTGGAGCGCCTTCCGACCGCCCTGCCGGCGATCTACCGCGCGCTGGCAACCTGAGGAGCCCCGCCATGACCGATGCCCAGATGGGCCTTGCCGTTGCCACGCCCGCCATCATCGTGATGGCGCTGCTGCTCTACCGCATGGGCGTGCTGCAGAAGGGTGGCGTCACTGCTGCGGTGCTGATGTCGCTCGCCATCGCCACCATGCTGTTTCTCGAACAATGAGGCGGCTGCCTGCGCGCTCTTTGAGATTCGACAAATTGCCGCAGGCGCAACGCCGCTAGGCTCGTCAGGGCCCCGCATTTTCCGGGGCGTTACCGGAGCCGACACCATGACGACAATGCCGCTCGAACCTCTCGACGTCCGCATGATCCCGCCGGTCGTTCGCCATGCGACAATCTTCGGGATCCTCGAGCGCCTGCCGCCCGGCGAGAGCTTCAGCATCGTCAACGACCATGATCCCGCGCCACTGCGCCGGCAGATCGAGGCGCGCTATCCCGGCACCTATAGCTGGACGTACATCGTGCAGGGGCCGGAGATCTGGCAGGTCGAGATCGGCCGAGGCGAGGCCAATGGCGCCGATTGCGGCGGGCATGACGAAGGCCATGCCTGCACCTGCGGCCACTGAAATCCGCCAGGTCGCCCTCCGTCCGACTGGAGGCCGGCTGGCGATCCTTCTCCTTGTCTAGGCATCGGGCCCGGCCGAAGTGCAGGCCCTGCCCGGTCCGATGTTCCTGCCTCGCTCGGGAGACCCGGCCATGCCGATGGCGTCTCTGTCCCGCTGGACGATGAGCTATTTCGCGGCCGCGCTCGCTTTCCTGCTGGCGGCCGAGGCTCTCATCATTGCCGGCGTCGGCTATCCCGGCGCCGGGCTCCTCGAGCCGGCGACCCTCATTGTCGTCCATGTCGTGGCGATAGGCTGGCTCAGCCTCGCCATGGCGGGCGCGCTGCTCCAGTTCGTTCCCGTGCTGGTCGCGCGCCCCCTCGCCTTTCCAGGCCTCGCCCTGCCGGCGCTGCTCGCGCTTCTGTCTGGGCTCCTTCTGCTCTGCACCGGTTTCGCCAGCCTCGCCGGCTGGATCGACTGGCCGGTCGCGCTGATGCCGCTCGCCGCCGTCACCCTGCTCGCCGGCTTCCTGTTGCTCGGGCTGATGCTGGTCGCAACGCTGCTGAGCGCAAGGCCGGTGACGCTGTTCGCGCGCTTCGTTCTGGTCGGCCTCGCCTGCCTGCTCGCAACGGTGCTGAGCGGCGCGACCTTCGCCGCGATCCTCTCCGGCAGCGGCGGCTGGCTTGGGGAGATCGCGCTCCTGCCGGACGGCCTGCCCTTCCATGCCCTGCTCGGCTTCGGCGGCTGGCTCGGCCTGATCGCCTTCGGCGTCAGCTACCGGCTCCTCGTCATGTTTATGATGGCGCCGGAGCCGCCGGCCGGTCAGGTTCGACTCGTGCTGATCTTCGGCAGTCTCGGGCTCGGCCTTGCGCTCGCCGGGCTGCTCGCTCCGCTCACTGGGCTCGAAATCGGGGCCGGCTTCAGCGTGGCGCCGCTCGCAGCGCTGGCGCTGGCCGGCGCCTTCTACGGCCGCGACATCCTTGCCCTCTACCGCGCGCGCCGGCGGAAAGCGCTTGAGATCAACATGCTGGCGAGTATTCCGGCCTTCGCCGCGCTCGGCATCGGGCTGCCGCTGCTGCCAGTCGCTACCGCCGCCGGTGCACCCGACGCCTGGCTGGCGTCCCTCACCTTCCTCCTTGCCTTCGGCTGGCTCGGCGGACTGACGCTGGCCCAGCTCATGAAGATCGTCTCGTTCATGACCTGGCTCGAAACCTATGCGCCACGGCTCGGGCGCGGGCCGGCGCCGCGGGTCGGCGACCTCGTCGCCATGCCCCGCGCCGGGCTGTGGTTCACTCTCTATTATGCCGGCGTCGCGCTCGGGACCGTCGCGCTCGCCGCCGGTGTCGCCACCGCCTTCCAATATGCCATGCTGCCCGCCCTGTTCGGCACCGCCGGCATCGCCGGCGAGCTGATGAGGGTGCGGCGCTTGTCCGAAATCAAGGCCGAGCAACGGCCGCCCTTCCATGAATGTCCGCGGCTGCTGCTGGCACGCGCCGAGGAAAGGAGACAACCCCATGTCGACAACCGAACCGCTGCAAGTCCGCGAGCTTGACGTCAGGCCGGTGCTGCGGGCCGGCGAGGAGCCGTTTCAGGCGATCATGGACGCGGTCAGCACGCTGGAGCCCGGCCAGTCGCTGCGTCTGATCGCGCCGTTCCGGCCAGTGCCGCTGTTCTCCGTGATGGCCAATCGCGGCTTCGCCGCGAGCGACCGCGCCCTCGGCAACGGCGACTGGGAGGTCACCTTCTCGCCGGTCGCGATCGCGCAGGACGCCAGCGAGGGCCTCGCCATCGGCAGCAGCCCCTCTGCCATATCCTGGGGCCCTCCGATCGAGGAGCTCGACCTGCGCGATCTTGATCCGCCGGAGCCGATGGTGCGGATTCTGGAAGCGCTGGAGGATCTGCAGGCTGGCGACGTGCTGTTCGCCCTGCTGGCGCGCGAGCCGGTCTTCCTGTTCCCGGAGCTGGCGAAGCGCGAGCATGAATGGGCCGGCAATTTCGACGAGGCCGGCGCGACCTATCGCCTGCTCGTCCGCCATGGCGGCGGGAGCGCGCACTGATGAGCGCCCCGCTGGAACGTCTGGTCGAGATCGCGCTGCGTGACGTGCTCGACCCTGAAATGGACCGCAGCGTCGTCGATCTCGGCCTGATCTACGACATCACAGCGACACCCGAAGGCGCCGTCGCCATCACCATGACGACGACCACCCGCGGCTGCCCGCTGGCCGGCTTCCTCAAGGAGGCCGTAGCGGCCGCAGCCGGCGCGATCAACGGGATCACCTCTGTCGACGTGGCACTGACCTACGAGCCGGCCTGGGAACCGGCGATGATCGCCGCCGAATGACGCAGAGATCATGCGGCTCAAGCATGATCGTCAAAAATGTTGTGCTGCAACAAAGAGCGATTTTGCCCTGGCCCTAAAGTCTTCATGACCGGTCGATGTCCGGTCGTTGCAAGGAGACAAGCCATGGGCGAAGAGCTCAAACTGACCCGCCGCAGCATTCTGGCGGGAGCAGCTGCCACCGGGGCGATCGTCCAGGCGGCGACTTCCGCACCGGCGCAGGCCCAGGGCGTGATGACCAAGGCGAGCGCCACCGATGTGGCCAAGCTGCCGCGCGTCAAGCCGAAGCTGGTCGATCCTCCGTTCGTGCACGCGCACGAACAGATCGCCACCGGCGGTCCGAAGCTCGTCGAATTCCAGATGACGATCCACGAGAAGAAGATCGTCCTCGACGACGCCGGCACCGAGACCTTCGCCTTCACCTTCAACGGCACCGTCCCCGGCCCGCTGATGGTCGTCCACGAGGGCGACTATGTCGAGCTGACGCTGATCAACGCCGAAACCAACGAGTTGATGCACAATATCGACTTCCATTCGTCGACAGGTGCGCTCGGCGGCGGTGGGCTGACCGAGGTCAACCCTGGCGAGAAGGTCGTGCTGCGCTGGAAGGCCACCCGGCCGGGCGTCTTCGTCTACCACTGCGCCCCTCCGGGCATGGTGCCCTGGCACGTCACCGCCGGCATGAACGGCGCCATCATGGTGCTGCCGCGCGACGGGCTGAAGGACCATCAGGGCAAGGCGCTGAAGTACGACAAGGTCTACTATGTCGGCGAGCAGGACTTCTATGTGCCGCGCGACGAGAAGGGCAACTTCAAGCGCTATGCCAGCGTCGGCGAGTCGCATGACGACGTCGTCAAGGCGATGCGCACCCTGACCCCGACCCATGTCGTCTTCAACGGCAAGGTCGGTGCCCTCACCGGCAAGGCAGCCCTGACCGCCAAGGTCGGCGAGACCGTGCTGATCGTCCACTCGCAGGCCAATCGCGACACCCGCCCGCATCTGATCGGCGGCCATGGCGACTATGTCTGGGCGACCGGCAAGTTCCGCAACCCGCCGGAGCGGGACCTCGAGACCTGGTTCATCCCCGGCGGCTGCGCGGGAGCCGCGCTCTACACCTTCCTGCAGCCGGGCATCTACGCCTACGTCAACCACAACCTGATCGAGGCCTTCGAGCTCGGCGCCGCCGGACATTTCAAGGTCGAGGGTGAGTGGAATGACGATCTGATGAAGCAGATCGTCGCGCCGGTCGGCATCTGACCGGCCACCGCCTCCCCGCTCCGGCGGGGAGGCCTATGCCTTCCACGACAGGAGCCGAAGATGGCCACGACGCTGCGTATGGGACTTCCCGCGCTGACGACCTCGCTCGGGCTCCTGTTCATGGCTGGCGCAGCCGCTCTTCTGTTCGCGGCCCAGCCGCGCACCGCGCCGTCGCTGATACCGCTGCCTCAGACCGCCATCGTGCCGCCGATGACGATGACGCACCGCCTCGACGGCGAGTATCTGCGCGCCGGGCGGCCGGTCGACGCGCCACGCGTCTCCGTCCAGATCGACAAGCCGCTGGTGATCATGCGCTATCAGGTCACGGTGGCCGACTACACACGCTGCGTCGCGGCCGGCGCCTGCAAGCCGCTCGATGCCAGGAACGCGCGCGGCGACTTGCCGGCGACCGGCGTCAGCCATGGCGATGCCAGCGACTACGCCAGCTGGCTGTCGCACGAGACCGGAATGGCTTGGCGCCTGCCGACCGACCGGGAATGGGCGCACGCCGCCGGCACGCGCTTCATCGACGATGCGCGCGGTTTCGACCCGGAGAACACCAATCCCGCCCGGCGCTGGCTCGCCGACTACGACCGCGAGGCGGCCCGCAAGGCGGCAAGCGACGCCGTGCCGCGGCCGATCGGCAGCTTCGGCGCCAACGAGCATGGTGTCCACGACATGGCGGGCAATGTCTGGGAATGGACCCAGAGCTGCCTGCGGCGCGTCACGCTCGATGCTGGAGGCCGCCTGACCGGCGAGACCAAGAATTGCGGAGCCTATGTGGTCGAGGGCCAGCACCGCGCCGTGATGACCTCGTTCATCCGTAATCCTAAGAGCGGTGGCTGTTCGGTCGGCACCCCGCCGGACAATCTCGGCTTCCGGCTGGTCAAGGAGCAGCGCTGGCAGGATCGGGTTCCCGCCGGACTGCGCCGGCTGCTGCCGGCATGAACGCACATACTCCGCCGGCCCGCCTCGCCGCGGGCCAGCCGACCAGCGAAGGCGGCATGGAGCTCTTGCTCTGGATCCTAGTCTGGAGCGAGCTTGCCGTCTTCGGCGCGTTTCTCGTCTCCTTCCTGATCCTCGGGCTGCTCGACCCGCCAGCGCTGGCAAGACTGCATGGCGCGCTCGACCTGCCGCTCGCCGGCGCCGCCACGGCGGTGCTGCTGACCAGCGGCTTCTTCGCCGCCCGCGCCGCCTTGGGCTCGCCGCCGCGCTGGAACCTCGTAGCCGCCGCGCTCGGCGGCTTCGGCTTCGTCGTGCTCAAGCTCGTCGCCTACAGCCATGAGATCCCCACCATCGCGGCCGTGGAGAGCCGTCTCGTCGAGCTCTATTTCCTGATCACCGGCTTCCATCTCGCCCATGTGCTCTTCGTCGCGGTGATCATGCTCGCCATCGCCTGGCGACCGACGCCGCGCCGGACCGGGACGATTGCCGTCATCTGGCACGCGATCGACCTCGTCTGGCTCCTGATCCTGCCCGTCATCTATCTGGGGTGAGATGTCCTCCCCTCGCGACCTCCCGCTCCCCCTCGTGCTCGGCGCCCTGCTTCTGGCGACCGGGCTCGGCCTCATCGCCAGCATGCTGCTTGCGCCGCTGCCGCGTGGATTGGCCATCGCCGTCTTGAGCCTGATCAAGGCGGCGCTCCTCGTGATCGGCTTCATGCGGCTGCAGCAGGAGAGTCGGGCGCTCGCCGGCGCACTGATCGGCTATGCGGCGCTATTGTGCGCGCTCGCTGGGCTGCGGATCGCGCTGGCGGCTTAGCGCGGGCTTGAATGCCGCCGATGGTTGCGCTCAAATCCGGCGCCGCCGACCGGGTCCGGAGGCTTCCTCGCGGGCGGCACCTCCGCCTCGCCAAACGGAAAGACGATATCGTGGGAATGGACCGCAGCGTCCTGCGCAGCATTCCGCTGTTCGCGGCGATGGGCGACGAGCAGCTCGACCGCATGACGGCGCAGGCGAATGCACGCCGTGTCCCACAGGGCGATGCAGTCTTCGAGCAGGGCGACCCGGCCAAGGCCTTCTATCTCCTGCTGCACGGCCGGCTGAAGGTCACGCAGGTCACCCGCGACGGGCAGCAGATCATCGTGCGCGTCGTCCATCCCGGCGATCTGTTCGGCTTCACCCGCGCGCTCGGCCGCCCCGATTATCCCGGCACCGCAACGGCAGCGGTCGACAGCCTGGTCGCGAGCTGGCCGACCGAATCCTGGGACGGTTTCGTCGAGAACAATCCGCAGCTCGCGATGAGCGCGATCCGCACCATCGGCCAGCGCCTCGACGAGGCCCATACCCGCATCCGCGAGATGTCGACCGAGGAGGTCGAGCGCCGCGTCGCCCATGCGGTGCTGCGGCTGGTCGAGCAGGCCGGCATGCGTGTCGAGACTGGCATGCGCGTCGACTTCCCGATCTCACGCCGCGACATCGCCGAGATGACGGGCACGACGCTGCACACGGTCTCGCGCATTCTCAGCGCCTGGGAAACACAAGGGTTGGTCGAGGGCGGACGCCAGAGGCTGGTGGTCTGCGATGCACCTGCCCTGACCCGTCTGGCCGAGAACGCCGAATAGCGCGCCGCCGGAGCGGCGCGCTATTCGCAGGGATCTGGATCACGCCTGCTGTGCGACGGACGGCGCCTTCGGGCCGAGCCGGGCGCCGGTCAGCACCTGCCAATAGGCCAGCGCGAACACCAGGAATGCCAGTGACCAGGACAGCGCCGCAACATGCAGCAGCGCCGCCGGGCCATGGCCGAGCGCCGAGCAGATCCGCGCGACCGTGCCGATGACGACGAGCACATAGCAGGCCTGGGTCGCCGCCGTCGCGACGAGCGGCCGGCCGGTATGGCCAAGGCTGGCCCGCGACATCACCGCGAGCGTCATCGTGCCGAAGGCGCCGGCGGTCCAGGCGTGAAGACCGGCGCCGGTACCGGTGAGGCCGAAGCTCGCGGCGGCGGTCAGCGCGAAGCCGACCGGCACGAATAGATAGCCGACATGGAGGATGATCAGCAGCGGGTTCCGCCAGCAGCGGTCGCCGGCCCAGCGCGCCAGCCGGGCCAGATTGAGCAAGGCCGCGAGCCCGAGCGCAAAACCGCTCGCCGAAGCGTCCGGCAGCGCGACCCAGAGCGCCAGGGCGATGGCGCTGGCGGCGAGCACCAGCTTATCGAAGCCTGCGAAAGGCACAGGCAGTCGCCCCGCGCCGCGCGGCGCCAGCCAGTTGCGCGTGAAGCTCGGCACGATCCGCCCGGCGATCAGCACGACCAGCATCAGCACGACCGCGATGGCGAGCCGGCGGGAGATTTCTGCGCCCCCGGTTAGCCCGGCTTCGAGATGGAAGGAAAGATTGGCGGCGAGCAGTAGCCCGACCAGCACGACGACCTTGAGATTGCGCCAATTGCGGCCGGCCAGAATCTCGCGCGCCGCGGCGGCGGCCAGCAGCAGCAGGAAGAGTGCATCGACCGCCATGGCGAGGCGCCAGCCGATAAAGGCCGAGGCCGAGACGGCGATGCGCCCGGCGAGCCAGGCGAGGACGAGGACGAGCAGCGGCGTGCCCTGGACCGGGAGCCGGCCGGTCCAGTTCGGGATCGCGGTCAGGAGGAAGCCACCGATCGCCGCGGCCTGATAGCCGAACAGCATTTCATGGATGTGCCAGTCGATCGGCCCGAAGGCCGTCGGAATGGCGAGATGTCCGGTGACGAAAGGCAGCCAGACCAGGATCGTCAGACCGGCCTGCAAGGCCGCGAGCAGAAAAAACGGCCGGAAACCATAAGAGAGCAGAGCCGGCCCCTCATAGGAGCGCAGTCGCGGAATGGGCGCCATGATGGTTCTCCCGACGGCAATAGGCGCGGCCGGCCAGCCGCGCCTTCTGTTCACGCGTTCGATGATGGACGGCAGCGCATTCGCGCGGCCGGCTCACTTCGCCTTGGCCACCAGATCGGCGAAGACCGTCTTGGCCTTGCCGGGATGCTTGGCCGCCGCGGCCGGCTCCAGATTGGTCGGCTCGCCGACGACGACCAGCGCGACCATGCCCATGCTGTAATGCGGCTTGCACTTGATGCCGTAGACGCCGGGCTCCTTGAAGGTGATGTCGACCTGCTCGTTCAGCTTGCCGATGAAGGGCGTGGCGCCAGCCGGCATCATCTCGGGGATACTCTCGGCATTGTGGCTCTTGTCGGTCGGCAGGAATTTCACCGTGTCGCCGGGCGCGATCTTGATCAGCGCCGGCTCGAACACCATGGCCCCGGCAGCGCCCTTGTTGAGCATCTTGACCTCGACTTCCGCCGCATTCGCGCCGGCGGCAGCCAGGGTCATCAACGCGCCGGCCAGAATCATCTTGAACATCTTCTCTCTCCTTCAGCGCAGCGGGTTCGTCAGCCCCTCGCTGCACCGCAACATTAACTGCGGCAGCGCACGCGACTTTGCGAAAAGTCAAAGATGGAACGGATTGCGGCCCGGCCTGATCGGGAACAGCGCATACGCGCCCAAATTCCGCGCAAGGAGCGGGAATTCATCATTTGTGGAATCGCTTGGGCCAGAAACCTGAAGCGCGATCTAAAGCTCGCGCAGCGCCGCCGCGCCTGCCTGGGCGCTGCGACCGATCTCTGCGAAGAGCAGAGCCATCTCCTCGAAGACGCTGCGGTCGCTCTCCGCCTCGGTCAGCGAGTCGAGATCGGACAGGAAGCCGAGCAGCGCGGCGATCCGCTCCTTGTGATCGCGCGCCTTGGCAAACTGCCGGCGGGATTCGCGCCGGCGTTCGAGCTGGTCGAAGCGCTCGAGCGCGCCGTCGAGCCGCTCGCGGCAGGCGCAGTCGAGGTCCTCCGGCCGCAGCACCCGGCGCAGGCGGCCGATCAGCTCGCTCGCCGGCGTCGTTCGGCTGGCCGGCTCGAAGCCGGGACGCGCTACTCCGCCTTGGCCGCCGTTCATGCCCGCCTCCTTTTTCCGCGCCCGCCAGCGATTCAGACGCCCGTCCCGACCCGAAGATGCCCGGGAACCGCATGCAGGAAGCCGTTGGCGAACGGCACCTCGGAATAGAGCTCGCCGAGCCGCTGCTCGCCCTCCCCGGCATCGAGGCGCCCATCGGCGACATCGCGAAACAACCTGGCGACCGCGACCATGTCGCAGCCCTGCGGCGAAAGCCGCAGCGAGGCGACGCCGGCCTCGCGCAATGCCGGGATGTCGCGCAGCAGGCTGGCGCAGCCATGCGAGAGCGTCTGCACGCCGTTCACCGAGAGGAAGCCGGCGCCGTCCAGCGTCTTGACCGGCATCCCGTCGGGATCGACCTCGCACACGAAGCGGCAATTATCCTTGGTCAGCTTATGGGCGCGGGCATGGTAGCAGCGTGCCGAGATCGCCAGCGGCACCTTGCCGAAGGCGAAGACCTCGATCGCCAGCTGTGGCAGGGCGGCGGCGATCGTCGCGATGGCCGGCAGCGGCAGCTCCGGCGGCAGGCAGATACGGCTCGCGCCGCACTCCGCCAGGAAGCTCGCGGCGCCTTCATTATAGACATTGACGAAGGGGCCGACGGCGAAGGGCTGGCCGTTCAGCGAGGCGAGGCAGGTCAGGTCGTTGATCTCGACCATAGCGTCCTCGGCCTGCATCAGCTCACGGCTCTGGCGGCGCTCGCGCGGCAGCGAGACCAGGATCAGCGAGGCCGGCAGAACCTGCTTGCCGGCCGCCTCGAGCCGCTCGATTACATCGGGGAGAAGATCCTGCTTGAACGGCGCGCGCTTGGAGCAGACGACCTCGCCGACGACCACCGTCTCGACCGGCGCCTCGTCGGCGATGCGATAATAGAAGTCGCGCCAGCGCTCCGGTGACCAGTGGTAGAGCACGGGGCCGAGGGTCAGTTGCATCGGCAGTTTCCTTGATATGCCAAGGGGCTATCTCTTTGTCGAAGCATCCGATTTTCCCGAAAAGTGCGTTCCACTTTTCGGTCGGATGCTCTAGCGCCAGGCCTTGCGATAGGCGCCGACCGTGTTGGCCTGACCTTCCGACATGGCGGCGAGCCCCGTCACCGGCGCGCTGCGGCCCTGATCGAGGGCCGCGAGAATGTCGCGGAAGGAGCGGACGACCCCGGCGATATAGGCCCGCCCGCGCTGGCGGCCCTCGATCTTGAACGCCGTCACGCCGGCATCGCGCAGTGCCGGCAGCAGCACGCCGGCGTCGAGGCTGACCGGTTCCTCGAAGATGTAGCCGGTGCTCTTCGGCGTGACGAAGCGGCCCTTGCACAGGGTCGGGTAGCCGGCAGGCTCGTCCTTCTCGAAGGCGTTGATGGTGAAGCCGCCGAGCTTGGAGACGATGCGTCCACCCTGCTGCGCATAGGCGACATCGCCAGCCGGCGAGCAGACACCCTGCATGTTCGGGGATTTTCCGGTGGCGTAGGAGGAGAGCGAGCAGCGCCCCTCCTCCATTACGCAAAGGCCGCCGAAGACGAAGACCTCGGTTTCGCAAGCGGTCTCACGTACGATCGAGGCGATCTCCATCACGCCGAGCACGCGCGGCAGGACCACGCGTTGCGCCCCGAAGCGCTCGACGTAGAAGCGGATCGCGTCGGGATTGGCCGCGGCCGCCTGCACCGAGACATGCAGGCGCTGGCCGGGATGGCGGCGCGCGGCATAGGCGAGCGTCGCGAGATCGGCGAGGATCAGGGCATCCGCGCCGGCGGCAACGGCATCGTCGATCGCGGACTGCCAGAGCTGGAAGGCCCCGGCGCGCGCGAAAGTGTTGATCGCGACCAGCACCTTGACGCCATGGCGATGCGCGAAGGCGATGCCCCTTCGCAATTCGTCCCGCGAAAAATTCAGGCCGGGGAAGTTGCGGGCGTTGGTCTCGTCGCGGAAGCCGCAATAGACCGCATCGGCGCCGGCCTCCACGGCAGCCTCGAGGCTCGCCGGCGTGCCGGCGGGGCAGATCAGTTCCAAGACGAGCCTCCGGGTGCGGCCTGCGCAGGCCGGGCCTGTCCGGTCTGCCGGCGCAGGAACGCGGCGGCGCGGGTCCCGAGCGGACCGAGGCAGCCGAGCAGGAGCGTGCCGAAATCGAGCCGGGCGTCGTCGAGCGCGTTGCGCAGAGCGAGCGTCGCCTCCATGTCGCCCTCGATCGACAGGGTCCGCGAGAAGAACAGCGCATCGCCGTCGAGCCGGCCCTCGGCCATGCCGATCAGCCCGGATAGCGGGCCGCGAATCCGCACGTCGAGTCCCGCCGGCAGCCGGCGGACGGCACGCGCCTGCGGGCGTTCCGGCCGCGGCTCCAGCACGAAGGCGAAGGGCAGATCCGTCGGCTCGATGCCGAAGCGCTTCTCGGCGTGCTCGCCGAGGCGGCCGTAGAGATCGGGGTGGAGGCGACCGATGCGCGACAGCGTCAAGGCCAGCAGCGGCTGCAGCGGCCCAAGCGGCAGCGGTGCCATGGCGTGGGTGAGCCAGGGCGGCAGGACCAGAGGTCCAGGTGGTGCTGCATTCGGCGTCGCGCTGTTCGGCATCGATCTCCTCCTGCCCGCAAAATCGCCGCAAAGACCCGTCAGGTCGTTGCGCCACCGCAAAGACGAGGAGGAATGCGCGGGAGCATGGTGCGGCAACCGGAGCCCCTGCCCTTGCCCATCCGTGAACTGCCGCGCTTTCGCGACCTCAGCGCCTTCCTCGCCCATCTCGACGATGCCGGTCAGCTGCGGCGGATCGCCGAGCCGGTCAGCGTCGTGCACGAGATCACCGAGATCCATCGCCGCGTCATCGCGCAGGAAGGACCGGCGCTGCTGTTCGAGCGCCCGGTACGGCCGGACGGCACGGTTTCGCCGATCCCGCTGTTGACCAATCTGTTCGGCACGGTCGAGCGCGTCGCCTGGGGGCTCGGCCGCACGCCCGGGCAGTTGCCTGCCCTCGGGCGAACCCTCGCCGAACTGCGCGAGCCGCGCCCGCCCCGGGGCCTCGCCGAAGCCTGGAAGGCGCTGCCGCTGGCGCGCGCGGCACTTTCCATGCGCCCGCGCGGCGAGAACCGGGCGCCCGTGCAGGAGCAGGTGTTTCGCGGCTACGACATCGACCTGACGGCGCTGCCCGTCCAGACCTGCTGGCCAGGGGAGCCCGCGCCGCTGATCACCTGGCCGCTGGTCATCACCGCGCCCCCCGAGCCCACGCCCGAGGACGAGTGCAATCTCGGGGTCTATCGCATGCAGGTGCTGGGCAAGGACCGCGCCATCCTGCGCTGGCTCGCCCATCGCGGCGGCGCCCGCCATCATGCGCAATGGCGAAAGCTCGGTCGCGACATGCCGGTCGCGGTGGTGATCGGCGCCGACCCGGCGACGATCCTCTCGGCCGTGCTGCCGCTGCCGGAGACGGTCTCCGAAATGCGCTTCTCCGGCCTGCTGCGCGGCGAGCGGCCGGCGCTGACGAATTGCGTCAGCGTGCCGCTCGCGGTGCCGGCTGCAGCCGAGATCGTCATCGAGGGGCTGGTCTCGCCCGACGAAACCGCCCCGGAAGGCCCGTTCGGCGACCATACCGGCTACTACAATGCGGTCGAGCCCTTCCCGGTGATGCGAGTCACGGCGGTGACGATGCGCCGGGCGCCGCTCTATCTCTCGACCTTCACCGGACGCGCGCCCGACGAGCCCTCGCGCATCGGCGAGGCGCTGAACACACTGTTTCTGCCTTTGCTGCAGCGCCAGTTCCCGGAGGTGGTCGATTTCTGGCTGCCGCCGGAGGCCTGCTCCTACCGGATCGCGGTCGTCGCCATGGCCAAGCGCTATCCCGGCCAGGCGCGCCGGCTGATGCTCGGCCTGTGGTCGATGCTGCCGCAGTTCAGCTACACCAAACTGATCATCATGGTCGACGCCGACATCAACCCGCGCGACTGGGCTGAGGTGATGTGGGCGGTCGCGACCCGCTCGGACGCCAGCCGCGACCTCGTGACGATCGCCGACACGCCGATCGACTATCTCGACTTCGCCTCTCCCAAGCCCGGCCTCGGCGGCAAGCTCGGCATCGACGCCACCAACAAGCTACCGCCCGAGACCGAGCGCGAATGGGGCGCCCCGATGGCGATGGATCCTGAGGTCAGCGCCCGCATCGACGCGCTCTGGCCCTCGTTCGGCCTCGCAACTCCTCCCGGAGCCGCACCATGAATCAGCTTCCACCCGCCGCCGCCTTGCCGACGGCCCCCACCGTATCGAGCCGCCCGCTGCGCGTCATCGTCGGGCTGAGCGGCGCATCCGGCGCGGCGATCGGGCTGCGCGTGCTCGAGCGGCTCGCGGCCTCCGGCCGGGTCGAGACCCATCTCGTGGTCTCGCGCGCGGCCGAGCGGACGCTCGCCGCCGAGGTCGGTCCCGACGCCCTGGCACGGGCGCTCGCGCGCGCGAACGTCCATCACGACCATTGCGATATCGGCGCCTCGATCGCGAGCGGCTCCTTCCCGGTGGCGGGGATGATCGTCGCGCCCTGCTCGATGCATACGCTCTGCGCCATCGCCTATGGCCAGCTCGGCAATTTGCTGGTGCGCGCCGCCGATGTGCAGCTCAAGGAGCGCCGCCGCCTGGTCCTGATCGCAAGGGAGAGCCCGCTGCATCTCGGCCATCTGCGCGCCATGGCGCAGGTCACCGAATATGGCGCCATCGTCGCGCCGCCGGTCCCGGCCTTCTATCTGCGGCCGCCTGACATCGCCGCGATCATCGACCAGATCGCCCTGCGCGCCATCGGCCTGCTCGGCCTCGGGCTCGACCAGATCGCGCCCCTCGCCTGGCAGGGAGAAATGCCCGCCACAGCTGGCGAATAGCTTTTCCGCTCCGTGCGGAACGCCCCGTCATCCCGGCTGCCGCGAAGCGGCGGCGCTCCGGGATGACGAAGTGGTTCCGAGCAAGCGCAGCATGCTCCCGGCAGCTCAGACCGCGCGGCTGAACTGGCGCTGCGATTGGTCGAGATGCGCGTCGAAGGCCGAGGCGACCTTGCGCACGAACAGGCGCGCGTCCTCGGGCAACAGCACATGGCTGCCATCGAAGCGGATCAGGCCATCGCGCGACAGGTCCTCGAGCTTGGCGAGCGACGGAGCCAGGACACCACGGTCGACCGGGTGCCGATCGCAAACCGCGTCGATATCGACTGCGAGGTCGCACATCACCCGCTCGATCAACGCCGCCCGCAGTCGGTCCTCGGCGGTCAGCCGATAGCCCTTGCCGGTCGGCAGCGTGCCGTCGGCGACGCGCTCGGCATAGCGCCCGATCACCACCTCGTTCTGGACGAAGCCCTGCGGCAGGCGCCCGATCGCCGAGGCGCCGAAGCCGATCAGCGCCTCGCAGCGATCGGTGGTGTAGCCCTGGAAATTGCGATGCAGCCGGCCCTGCGCCAGAGCCTGCGCCATCGCATCGGTCGGGCGGGCGAAGTGGTCGAGGCCGATGCGGACATAGCCGGCGGCGACGAGCTGCTGCGCCATCGCCTCGGCCTGCTCATGCCGCGCCTGGCCATCCGGCAGGTCTTCGACCGCGATACGGCGCTGATGCTTCTTGAACTCCGGGACATGGGCATAGCCAAAGATCGAGAACCGGTCCGGCCGCATGGCGAGGCATTGCTCGACGGTGTCGCGGCAGGACTGCAGCGTCTGCTTCGGCAGCCCGTAGATCAGATCGAAGCTGACCTCCTCGATGCCGGCGCGACGCAGACCCGTAACGACACTCGCCGTCTGCTCGACGCCCTGGATGCGGTTGATCGCCTTCTGCACGGCCGGATCGAAGCTCTGCACGCCGAGGCTGGCACGGTTGACGCCCGCCGCGGCGAGCGCCGCCGTCATGCCAGCCCCGAGCCGGCGCGGATCGATCTCGACGGCGATCTCGGCCTGAGGGTGCACGGCATAATGCTCGCGCAGCAGCGCGACGAGCCCGACGAACTCCTCAGGCTCGATGATCGTCGGCGTGCCGCCGCCGAAATGGATGTGACGGATGTCGAGCGGCGCCGAACGCTGCGCTGCGACCAGCGCAATCTCGCTGCGCAGCACGGCGAGATAGTCGACGATCGGGCCGTCGCGCAGCGCGACCGTGGTGTGGCAGCCGCAATACCAGCACATCGAGCGACAGAACGGCACGTGCAGATAGAGCGAGGTCGTCGTTCCCGCCGGCAGCGCCTTCAGCCAGCTGGCATAGGTTTCGGCGTCGACCCCGGCGTTGAAATGCGGGGCGGTCGGGTAGCTCGTGTAGCGCGGAAGCCGCTCGTCCGCGTAGTGCGCGCCCTGCATCGAAAGCTCCGAAAAACTGACTGTTCCCGATCACGTCCTACCCTGCATGGCGCCGCCCTTCTTTGATCGAGTGCAAATGCAAAGAAGCGCGTGGCACCTGCGCCGACGGCCCGGAAACCGATGGCGCGATCATTCCTGGATTTGAGCCAGAACAATGTTCCGCACCGTCAGCTGGTGGATGCTGGGTTCCAAGAGGAGGAAACCATGCATCTTTCCGAACTCGCCCAGCGCTGGCGCCAGCGCCATTTCGCCCGTCGTGAGCTCGATGCGCTCAGCTGCGACGGCCTGCGCGAGCTGGCCAGCGACGTCGCGGTCGCCCAGGCCGATCTCTACAATCTCGCCTCGCGCGATGCGTCCGAGAACGAGCTCCTGCCACGGCTTCTCGCCGCCGCAGGGCTCGACGCCGAGCGCCTGACCCGTCTGCAACCGGCCGTGATGCGCGACATGGCGGTCGTCTGCGCGAGCTGCACGATGACCCAGCACTGCCGCCGCAAACTCGACCGCGACGAAGCAGAATTGACCTATCAGCAGTACTGCGCGAATGCCGCGACCATCGCCGCGCTCCGGCGGGAGCGCCTACGCCGGCCAAAGCTGCGGGTCGTCGAGACGCCCTGCTAGAACCGACACCGAAGCGGCGGCCTGGTGAACAGCCGTCAACAATTGCCGCTGCAATCGCTTGAATTAGATCGATCCCTGTTGAATCGTCCGCCGGGCCAGAGCACGAGACCTGCCATGGAGGCGGTCGCCGGCCGGGGATTGCGGGGCTGATGGACGCGACATCGGGAGAACGGCTGGTCATCGTCGAGGACGACCCCGTCACCCGTGCGGTCATCGCAGGCTATTTCAGCGATCAGGGTTTTCAGATCCAGGAAGCAGAGACGATCGCCCAGGCCAAGCGGGCGGTCCGCAATTTCAAGCCGGAGCTGATCTTCATCGATGTCGTGCTGCCGGACGGAGACGGCTTCGAACTCGCCAGAGAACTCCAGACGTTTTCGGATGCCGGCATCATCTTCGTGACGCAGCGCGATGCCGATGTCGACCGGATCGTCGGGCTCGAACTCGCGGGCGATCACTATGTCAGCAAGCCCGTCGACCTGCGCGACCTTCTCGCCCGGACCCGCTCGGTGCTGCGGCGACGCAGGATCGAGCGCGACACGGCCCGCCGCAGCACGACCGCAACCTTCGGCCCGTTCATCATGGATCTGCTGCGTCGCGAGCTCGCGACGCTGACCGGAGAGCCTATCCGCCTGACGCGCGGCGAGTTCGACCTGCTCGCCGCTCTTGTCGAAAGCACGGAGCATGCCCTGACCCGCGACTATCTGATCGAGGTGGTCAGCAACCGCTACACCGATGTCGACGCGCGCAGCGTCGATGCGCTGGTCGCCCGGCTCCGGCGCAAGCTCAGCGATGCCGGACATCCCGGCATCATCATGACGGTCAGCGGCATCGGCTACAGGCTCGGGCTGCCGGTCGAGCGCGATATCTGAGCCTCCGCCAGGACAGGCGCATCGTCATCGAGAGCAGCAAGGGCTTCGAAGGCGTCGCTGGTGGCTTGGCCGAGCAGCTCGACCGCAAGTGCAAGTGCCTCGAACTCGGCGACCAGCGCCTCACGCTCCAACCTACCCGCCAGGACGAAGACGCGCCCGAAGCCGACGGCGCCGGCTGAGCTCGCGAGCTGATGAGCCAGTCGTCGCAGCTC
The DNA here is from genome assembly GCF_001509835.1 of Allobosea sp. WAO. Lineage (GTDB taxonomy): Bacteria > Pseudomonadota > Alphaproteobacteria > Rhizobiales > Beijerinckiaceae > Allobosea. The sequence goes on along the minus strand of NZ_JXTJ01000008.1, from coordinate 591,930 downwards.
CCCCCTGTCCGAATCCTGCAGGGCCGCGCGCAGACCGGTGATGATCTTCTCCGACACGGTCGCGAAGAGTTGGACCAGCTGCCGCGTGCGTTCCTCGCCGATCAGGCTGCTCTGGGTGCGGAAAAATGCGATGTCGACGGGCAGCTCGGCCGAAAGCGCCACGGGCGGCCCCTCGCCGCTGCGGCCGCCTCCCCGCCCGATGGCCTGCAGCAAGGCCGCCGAGGTAATCGGCTTCGACAGGATCGTCGTCAGCGCTGCGGCGCGCATCCGCCGCATGGTCTCCGGGGAAACATCGGCCGTCAGCGCGATGATCCGAGGCTGCGAAGCTGCCGGCAATGCCCGGATCGACAGTGCTGTCTCGATGCCGTCCATGCCGGCCATGTGCATGTCGAGTAGGACGAGGTCGAAGGCGCTCTTGCGCAACCTTGCAAGCGCCGCCTCGCCGGAAGCCACGGCCTGCACCTTGTGACCGGCCTTGCCGACCATGACCCGGGCAACCTCGCGCGTCACCGGGTCGTCATCGACCACGAGGACCCGCTGAAGCGGCGCTGGCGCGCGGTCGGGTGACCGCGTCTCCCCCTTGGCCGCGGCCAAGGGCAGCCTGACGGAAAAGGTGCTGCCCTCCCCCTTGGTGCTGGCGACTGAGATCGCGCCGCCCATCAGCTCCGCCAGTTTGCTGCAGATCGCCAGCCCCAACCCGACACCGCCATTGCGCCGGCCCGTGTCGGGATCGACCTGCACGAAGTCGCGGAAGATCCGGTCCTGCATCGCCCGGTCGATGCCGATGCCGGTGTCGCGTACCATGAGCGTCAACCAGATACCGTCTCCGGCCGAGGCAGGCTCAAGCCCGGCGCCGAACTCGATTTCGCCGTGCTCGGTGAAGCTGATCGCGTTGCGCAAGAGATTGATCAGAATGCGCTGGATCTTGCCGGGGTCGCCGTGAAGACGCGGAGGATCGGGCAGTGGGCCCCGCAGCTTCAGCGCGAGCCCCTTCTGCTCCGCCGGGGAACGCATCAGGGCATCGACGGCCTCGAGCAGCACGCCTAGGTCGAAATCTCGCAAGTCGAGGCCTTCAGTGCCGGCCTCCAGCCGCGACAGGTCGAGCGTCGCATTGGCGAGATCGACCAGTGCCTCGCCCAAGGTCGCGGCCATGGCGACGAGACGCCGATCGCGCTGGCTCAGGCGGCTGCGGTCGAGGAGTTCGAGAACGCCGAGCACGCCCGAGAGCGGCGTACGGATATCGTGGCCGACCACGGCCAGGAAACGGGACTTTGCGCGGGTGGCCTCCTCGGCAGCCCTCTGGCCGGCTGAAGCCAGTTCCAGAGCCGTCTTCAGAGCCGCGGTGCGGGCGACGACCTTGTCCTCCAGCATGGCGCGACCTTCTTCCAGATTCTTGGCCATCTGGTTGAACTGTTCGCCGAGCTCCTGCAGCTCGTCTCCCGTGCGGATGTCGATCCGCTCGTGCAACTGTCCCCGGCCGATCCGCGCTGCGCCCTCGCCGAGAGCCCTGATCGGCGCCACCAGTTTCCGGCTTAGCGCGATGGCGGCCAGGATAGCGCCGAGAAGCGCCACGGCCAGTAGCATCAGCGAGCGCAGGATCGAGGCGTGGATCGGGGCGAAGGCCTCGCTCTCCGGCAGGTCGACCACGACATTCCAGTCGAGTTCCGGGACTGCTGCCATCACCGAAAGGACACGGCGTCCTTCGATGTCGGTCATCGAGAGGCCGCCCCCAGGCTCACCCGCCGCCCGATGTGCGCCGATCAGGCTGGCGAGGTTGGTATTGCGGAGCACGAAGCGCAGATCGGGGTGGGCGATCAGTTGCCCGGCCTCTGTGACGATATAGGCGCGGCCGGCCTCTCCAACTTTTAGCCGGGAGACCAGCTCGCGGATGAAGACGAGGTTGACCGTCGCCCGCGCCACCCAATGCGGCGGCGCCGCGCCGCGCCTGAACAGCTCGATATAGGGCTCGGAACCGCGCCGGAACTGGATGTCGCCATGGAAGCCGCCCTGCGCGAGCGCCGCTTTGAAGCCGGGATCGGCCGACCAGTCGACACCGCTGCCGACCCGGTCGCGCTCGATGCGTGAAAGCGCGAGCTGCTCGCGCCCGGCCGGATCGATCTGGCGCAGTTCGAGAATCGCGGGCACCTGTCGCAGCAGGCGCAAGCCTTCGAGCCGGCGCTCCTCTGCCGAATTGCCGCCGGCTCCGCTTTGCGAGACCCAGTCGAGCTGATGCATGATGTCGGCCACGAAGGCGCCGATCCTTTGCGCCGCCGCCCGGGCCTGCTCCTGCTGCACGCGGACGACGAGCGCCCGCTGGTCCGAGAAGGCGAAGAAGGTCGAGACGGCGGTGCTGAGTCCGAGCGCCAGGCAGATCGCAACGCCCATGAAGAGCGCATATTTGCGACCGAGTGCGCCATGCGGCGGCTTGGCAGTCTTCAGCGGCGCGGTGTCGTGCTGCGTCACGAGACGATCCGCTGCGCACGGATCCGCAGCGAAGGCGGCAGGCCGAGTCCGAGCGCCGCAGCAGCCTTTTCGTTGATGACCAGCTCGAAGCTGCGTGAGAACTGCACCGGGAGCTCCGCGACATTCGCGCCGCGCAGGATCAGGTCGACATAGGATGCCATGAGCTCGGCCGTGCCTTCGCGGGCGCCAGTGTACGACATCAGCCCGCCCTGTTGCGTGAAGGTGTCGAACGGATAGATCGCCGGCAGGCGTGCGCGGGCGGCGGCCTCCGCACATCGGCCAGCATGGCGAAAGGTGAAGCTGTCAGGCAAGAAAACCAGCCCTCCCCCCGCACCATGTGCGGCGAAGCCGGCAATCGCGCGCTCGATCGCAGCCGGCTCGGCCACCGGCAGCATCCCAAGTTCGAGCTCCTGCTCCACGATGCTGGCGTTCAGGGTGGCGAGATAGGTCTCGCCGGCGGCCGGCGTGGTACGCGGGTTGAAGACGACGCCGATCCGGTGGGTTTCAGGGGCAATCTCGACCAGCAGCTCGACCCATTTGGCCGACATTGCGGGGGCGTTGTTGCTGAAGCCGGTGGCGTTGCCCTCTGGGCGCTCGAGCGAACGCACGAAGCCGCTACCAATAGGGTCGGAAGCCGTGCTGAACAGAACGGGGGTACGCCGGGTTTCGGCAAGAACCGCCTCAGCCTCGGTGCTGGAGCCGACGATGATCACGTCGGGCCTGTCACGGAGCGTCTCCCCGACGGCGCGCGCCAGATCGTCCTCGCTGGCGCCGGAAAACCGCCAGATCGCGCGTAGATTGCCTCCCTCGACCCAGCCACGCTCGGCCAGCAAGCCGCGAAGCTCGCCCATCCTTGAACGCACCAACGGATGGTCGAGCGGCAATGCGGTGATCACCGAGACCAGTCTGGCAGGCGCCGCCGCCCAAGTCGGACGACCGCGGAGCGCGAGCCCGCATGTTGCCAGGGCAACCAAAAGGGAGCGACGACGCATGCGGCGAGCCAGAATGAGAGAGGAGCACCCCAGCTGCTCCCTGAAAGCGAGCTTCGCATGCCCCGGCCGGGCGCGTCGAGAGCCGGCATCGGCTTTGCCGATACCGGCCAGGACCGCGATACGGGCGCGAGTGTCGCGCCTGCCCTAATGCCCGCTGAACACGAGCGTCTGGATCGGCAGGACCAGCGCCTGGATGCGCAACAGCAGCGCGTGGACAAGACCGACCGCGTCGACGCCGTGGAGGATGATCTTGCGACTGGTCGAGAGCTTGCCGGAGGCGATCAGCTCATGGTTGCTGGAATAGGCGTTGGCGATGCAGGTGCTGCCCGGGGTGACGCCGTCGAGCCCGCCGGGATAGAGCGGTTCGAGGAAGGCCAGAAGCGTACCCGGCTTCGAAACCTGCTGCACGTCGAGCAGGACCTCGCCACTGCGGAACTGGCCGGCGGCGATGAAGTCCTGCACGTTGGTGACGACCATCGGGATGATCACCCAGGGCTTGGAGAGGCAGGTCGCCTCCGCAACCATGCCGACCTTGATGACCTGCGCTTCGAGCTGCGAGAAGCCGGCCTGCAAGGTCGTCCTGCCCGCCTCCTGCGGGATCAGCACGCCGGCCGGCCGCAGCAGCGGATTGACGACATCGCCGACGCGCAGCGTGAACTGCTCGACGCGGCCGGTGACCCCGGCGCGCACGACCGTGCGATCGAGATCGGCCTGCGCCTGCACCAGCGCCGCCTCGGCGCTCGCCTTCTCGGCCGGCAGCAGGGTCGAGATCCGCGTCTCCGCGCTGCCTTTCGAGGCGACGGCAGCGGACACCGCAGCCTCGCGTCCGGCGACCAGGTTCTCGAGCCGCTCGATCTCGCGCCGCGCGACGATGTCGTCATTGCGCCGCCGCAGTTCCTGCTTGGTCTCGAGCTCGTCGAGCGCCTGCTGATGAGCGCTCCTCGCCTCGAGAATCTTGCTTTCGTCGGTGAGCAGGTCGGCCCTGGCGACGACGATCGCGGCCTCGACTTCGGCGATCTTGTTCCTCGCGGTCGCGACCGCCGCTTCCTGCCGGCTGCTATCGAGCCGGAAGATCGGATCGCCCTTGGTGACATTGCCGCTGATGGCGATGTTCACCTCCGCGACGCGACCGTTGATCTCCGGTACGATCGGAACGGTCCGGAACATCACCGAGGCGCTGGTCGTCGTCGGGTGATTGTAGAAGATCACCGTGATCAGGGCGATTGTCAGCATGAGGCAGGTCGTGATGCCCCAGCGCAGCTCGAACCAGACCGAGTAGAAGGTGATTTCCTTGCCGAGGCGCTTGCCCTGCCGGAAGCGCCGGTAGAGGTAATCGGGGACAATGGTGAGGAGCGAGCAGACCAGCAGTTCAAGCATGGCCGGGCTCCTTCCGGGCCGGCGCGTGACTCACGCTCGTGGCATGAGCGGTGTCCGGCGGCGAAGTCTCGTCGAACTCCGTCTCACCCGCCGGCCGCTTCACTCCGGCGATGCGCTCGAGCGCGTGCGCCATTCGGCCGAACAGCCCGGTGAAATCGGGAAGATCGATCAGGGCCAGCAGCAGGCCCGCGACCCAGAACAGATGCACATGGGTGAACAGCGCGAGCAGGCCGAGGACGGCGACGATCTCGAACTGCAGCTTCTGGGATTTATGCGCCATGCGTTCCGGCAGCGTGTGCAGGCGCAGGAAGATCAGGCCGACCCCCAGCACCGCCAGGAGCAGGATGAAGCCAGTGACGACCAGAAGTGTATCGGTTTCGCCGGGCGGCGTGATGAAGCCCGGCAAATGATGCGGCGCAAGTGGGTGAACGCCATCGGCCATTAAGACGCTCCAGAGCAAGCCAGTGCCGCATGCGGTTTTCGCGGGTCGCCCCGGCCGGATGCAGCTCGCCGCCCAGCACGACCATATTCTGAAGGTGTGCCCCGCGACTAGCCTATCCAGTTGCGGGCGAAGTTGACCTCCTCATAGCCATGCGGCTTCTGCCGCTTGGGCAGCTTGATCTTCTCCCGCGGCAACGCCTCGTAGGGGACAGAGCTCAATATGTGCGAGATGATGGCCAGCCTCGCCTTGCGCTTGTCATCCGAATGGACGGCGTACCACGGCGCCCAGGCCGTATCGCTGGCATGGAACATCTCGTCACGGGCGCGTGAGTACTCGTACCAGCGCGAGTACGATTTCAGATCCATCGGGGAGAGCTTCCAGATCTTCCTGGGGTCGTTGATGCGCTCTTCCATGCGGCGCGTCTGCTCTTCCTGGCCGACCTCGAGCCAGTACTTCAGCAGGATGGCGCCGGACTCGACGATGGCCTTCTCGACGCTGGGAACGATCTGAAGGAAGCCCTTGGCCTGATCCTCTGTGCAGAAGCCCATGACCCGCTCGACCCCGGCCCTGTTGTACCAGCTGCGATCGAAGATAACGATCTCGCCTGCAGCAGGCAGATGCGGCAGGTAGCGCTGGACATACATCTGCGAGCGCTCGCGCTCGGTCGGGGGCGGCAGCGCGACGACGCGGAAGACGCGCGGACTGACCCGCTCGGTGATCGCCTTGATCACGCCGCCCTTGCCGGCGCCATCGCGCCCCTCGAAAACGATGCAGACCTTGCCGCCGGCATGTTTCGCCCATTCCTGAAGCTTCACCAGTTCGCCGTGCAGCTCGCGCAGTTCGCGCTCATACTGCTTGCGCTTCATGGGCTTGGTCGAATCCGCCTTCATCGTCGTGCTCCGAGCGCTAGGACCAGCTCAGAAAGAACGCCACGTCGCCCGGTAGCCCCCCCGGCCACTCGACGATCATGGCGCGCAGCTTGTACTTCGCCGGCTGAAGATGCTCCTTCCAGAACTCGTAGGCCTGGCGCGGCCGCCCGGTCAGCGTGGTCGGCCAATCCGCCTCGGCATTGTTGATCGCCCGTCCGCGATCCGTGCAGAGTGCACTCGGGAAGCGCATGACGAGCACCTCCTTCTCGCCACGCTCGGCGGCGGCTCGGGTCTTGTTCGCCAGGCTGTGCTTGATCTCGGCGATCTTCTCCGGCGTGACGGCGATTTCTTCCTGCAAGGTCGCGACAAGCTTCTTGCGGGCCTCCTCGGCCTTGTCCATGGCGCCCAGCAGCTTCGACGCCTTGGCCATTTCGAGATCCGCCATGTAGGAGCGGAGATCGTCGGCGGACATGAAGCTCTCATCGGCGAGCGTAGCCGTCTGTGGTTTGGAACTTGCGGTCGACATGGTGCGCAACTCCTGCGTCGGGTTCCGCCGCAGATCGCCATGCGGGCGACCTGCGGAGGAGCTCCGGCCTGTTCAGAGCCTGACGACGTGAATGGCCTCGGCGAAGGTCAGATCGACCATGTCGCCGCGCCGCAGGCGCCGCAGGTCGTTCGCGATATCGGGATCGACCACCCTGTGGGTCCGTGGGCCCGCGGGACCGACATAGTTCACAATGCCGGTGGCCGGATCAAAGCTCTCGAACTTCGCGGTGAGGGTGAGCGAGCGTTCGACGAACCTGTCGGGCAGGTTCTGGAAGCGCGGCGCGCTGACCTCCTCGGTATAGACGATCTCGGGCCGGGCGCCCCGCTTCGCGCGCCGGGCGCCGAGCAGCGCGCCTTCGACGCGCCGGATCTGCAGCCTGTCGCCCGGGCGGATTGCATTCAGATCGCCGAAGATCTCGGGGACCATCACCCGCCACGCATATTGTCCCTGGCGAACGACGACGATGCGCGTCGCCGGATTGATGGTGACGACCTCGACATCAATCCGCTCGACCTCGACCGCGCCCACGCCGGCCACGATCACGGTCTCGCTCGTTACCGTGGGGGTCGTGGCGCAGCCCGCAGCACCGATGGCCAACGAGATTGCGAGGATCCAGCTTGCATGCTTCGACATCGGAACTCTCCACCCTGAGGAACACCAGTCTGCTTCCTGAGCGCCATGCGTCCGATCGAGGCGCAGTGGCGTCTCATCCCCTCCATCGAAGCATCGGATGCATCCGAAAGCCACAGCCCTTCTTTCGGTCCGATGCCCTAGCCGCCATGCCGGCCGGAATGCCGGGCCTGACGCTCGTGTATCGCTTGCCGGAGCTCGGCCTCGAGCCCGTCGATCAGATGCCTGTATTCGTCACGTCGGGCAGCGGCCCCGGGCGCTTCCGAGGCCTCCCAGCGCCGCAGCGCCAGCTCCGCCTCGGCGAGGTCTCCGCAGATATTGCGGAAGCTCTCGCTGCCGAGCACCAGCTCCTCGATCACCTTTTTGTGTTTCGGCAGACGCCTGATGGCAGCCAGAACGCCCGTATCCATAGGATCGAGCCCCCGTGAAAGGCCATAATTATGTGGCCTGCCGGCCGCGTTGGGAGTAAATAACGGGAGGTTACACAGAAATACCGTCTCGCCTTGCCTTTACTAATCGGATGTCCGGCTCGGGGGAGCCTATTCCGTGGAGCAGCAACGGCCCAGGAACTGTGACGACGACAATACTGCGCCGCCGGGGCCGCCCCCGCCGCAGGAGGAAATCCGCGCGCAGCTCGACCGTATTCTCGCCAGTGCGGAATTCAGCGTGCCAGCGCGAGTGCGCCAGTTCCTGATCTATGTGGTCAACGAGACGCTGGCCGGCCGGGCAGACCGGATCAAAGCCTATTCGGTGGCGATCGAGGTTTTCGGGCGAGACTCCAATTTCGACATCCAGAACGACCCGGTCGTGCGCATCGAAGCCGGGCGGCTGCGGCGTGCGCTGGAGCGCTACTATCTGCTGGCGGGAAGCTCCGCCCCTGTCGTGATCGAGATCCCGAAGGGCGGATATGTTCCTTGCTTCCACTGGCGGCAAGAGCATGGGGCTGACGCCCAGCCTGCTGCGCCGCCGCGCAGCGACCAGCGTGGCAGCGCCACCGCCGCCCTGATCAGGCAGAGCCCGCCCTGGCTCGTCGGCTCGCTGCTCGCGCTGGCAATGCTCGCGGCGGGTTACCTCGCCTTGCTTGTGACCCCGCCGCAGCCTGTGACCTCCGCGAGGGCGCCATCCGTGCCCGAGGGCCCCTCCTTGACGCTCAAGCCCTTCGCCAACCTGTCGGGCCAACCGGAGGTCAACTATTACGCCGCCGGTCTCTCCGAGGAGCTGCTGGCGCAGCTCGCCCGCTTCAAGGAGCTCACGGTCCGCACGCGCGAAACGCCAGAAGGTCCGTCGGCTGACACCACCGCCCGAGAGACTCCGCGCCTTCCCGGCAGTCGCTATTTGCTGGAGGGCGGCATCCGCCTGTCCGATGGCAAGCTGCGTGTATCGGCACGCGTGCTGGAGGGCGACAGCGCGATCGTCCTGTGGGCCGGGACCTATGATGCCGATCCGCGCGACAAGCCGATCGTCGAGATCGAAACGACGATCGCCGCGAATGTCGCGACCGCTGTCGCGCAGCCCTACGGGGTCATCTTCACCAATCCGCTGCTTGTGCGGCCGGGAAAACAGGGGCTGGCGAGCCTGCCGCAGGACTGCTCCTACCGCTTCTACCATTACCGCACCGTGATCGACGCCACCGAGCATGCGCAGGCGCGCGAGTGCCTCGAACAGGTCACGGAGCGCTATCCGCAGCATGCGACCAGCTGGGCGATGCTGTCCTATCTCTATCTCGACGAAGAACGCTTCAAACTGAATCGCCGCGGCGGCCAACCGACGCCGATGGTCCGGGCTCGGGGCGCCGCCGAGCGGGCGGCTAGGCTCGCGCCGGAGAATGTCAGGGCGCTGCAGGCGCTGATGACGGTGCTCTACTTCAGCGGCGAGGCTGCCGAGGCGTTGCGCATCGGCACGCAGGCGCGGGCACTCAATCCCAACGACACAGAGTTGCTCGGCGAGTTCGGCGCCTGGGTCGCGCAATCCGGCAACTGGGCGCGCGGCGCCAGCCTGATCGAAGAGGCGATGGCCAAGAATCCCGGCCATTCAAGCTATTATACCGGGCTTCTCGCCCTTGCCGGCTATATGCAGGGCGAGGATGCGCGCGCCATCGACCTGATCAAGCGCGCCAATCTGCAGCGCTTTTCGATCTACCACTTCGTGGCCGCGCTGATCTTCGCCCGGAGCGGCATGGGCCATGAGGCTGCGCAGGCCCGCGCCGAATTCCTCAAGTTGCGCCCCGGCTTCTTCGCCGACTTCGACGGCGAGCTCGATCGGCGCAACTTCAACGCGAGGGATCGCGCGATCCTGACCCGCGGTGCAATCCAGGCCGGCTTCCCGGTGCGAACGCAGCTATCCGCCTGGGACGCGCAGCAGCACGCAGCGGCGCCGGCAGCCGGGCCGGTTGACGACCCAGCCCAACGTAGCCAACCGTAACCTACTTCCCGGAACGGCCTTTGCGGCCTGCACTGCTGCAAGAAGTTAAGCGCAGCAGCATGGCGGCGGCGCGACGCAGCAACCCGTTCAGGTTGCAATAGTTGCCGGCGATCATTCACCGACACGCGTCCTGCCATCCCGGATCGACTGAGCGCGCCGGCTTCCGGCGCCCCCTGCTCGACCGCGCCTGCCCTAGCGATGGAGGCTGGATGACCGCGCCAATCTGCCGCCTGACGCTCCTTGTCGCGTCCGTGGCCTCAGCCACGTTCAGCTTGCCTCTCTCGGAGGTGCGGGCGCAGGCCGCCGCCTTCCAGGGCGCCTGGCTCGAGGAAGGGGGCACCTGCTCCAGCGTCTTCATCTCGAAGGGCGCGGCAATAGCGTTCCGGCGGCCTGCAGCCGCCTTCGCGCCGGCCTTCATCATTGCCGGCCAGCGCCTGGCGACGCCGCTCGCCACTTGCCGGATCGTCCGCATGACTGCGCAGGGCGCGCGGCAGGTGCTGAACCTGAGCTGCAGCACCACTGTCTCATCCGATAGCGCCCGCGCGGTGTTCGCGCTGGCGGAGGGCGGGACACTCAACCGCTATCTCGGCCCGGAGGGCGGCATAGCAACTAGGTATCAACGCTGCGGCCAGGACTCGTTGAAGCCACCCTGAGGCCGCGCGCATTCCGAGGTGACCGGCGGAGCGGCTGCCCGCCTGGCAGGAAATCGGGGGAAAGCCATGTCAGATCTCGTGCATATCGTTGAAGGAGATTTATCCGCCCAGGCAGGGATCGACGACCTGTTGCGGGCCTGCGGCTACCGTACCAAGGCCTATGGCAGCACCGACGAGATCCTCAGCCAGATACCGGACGGCGACAGCGCAAGCTGCATCGTCGTCGACGTGGAGAAGCCGGACACTGATGTACCCGTCCTGTTCGACCGGCTGAACAGGGCCGGCTCGAACCTCCCGGTGATCTGCCTTTCCGGCCCGAGCGACGTGCGCACCGGCGTCAGAGCGATCAAGGCCGGAGCCGAGGACTTCTTCACGAAGCCGGTGGCCTCGGAGGAGCTGATCGTCGCGATCGACCGCGCCATCGCCCGGCATCGCCTCGCCAGCGAGCAGGAAGGCCGGGTACGCGCCGCGAGGCAGAGACTGCTCCTGCTGACGCGACGCGAGCGCGAGGTCTTCGATCTCGTCATCCGCGGGAAGATGAACAAGCAGGTCGCCTTCGTGCTCGGCACCACCGAGCGGACGGTGAAGGCGCATCGCCACAAGGTGATGGAGAAGCTGCAGATCCGTTCGGTGGTCGAGCTTGTAACCTGCGCCGAGCGGCTTGGGCTGCTGCGCTTCGCCGATCCTTAGCCCGACAGCCCCGCGCGGCCGCCGCATTCACAGTGAAACGGGGTCGAGCATGGTGTCGCCCGCCCATCACGCACCTGCCGGGCTGAAGGCGCCGCGCGCCGCGGCGGTCGCCGGCATCCTGTTCTCCGTCCTGCTCCTCTCGGCGATCATGCTGGTGCTCCAGACATTGCGCCTGCATCCGCGCGACCCCGGCGACTGGCTCGGCGCCCAGGCCTGGAAGGTCGAGCTCGCGCTTCACCTCATCCCCTTCGCCGGCATCGCCTTTCTCTGGTTCATGGGCGTTCTGCGCGACCGGCTCGGTACGCAGGAGCATCCCCTATTCGCGACGGTCTTCCTCGGCAGCGGCCTGCTCTTCGTCGGCATGCTGTTCACCGCAGCTGCCGCCATCGGCGCGATCCTGACCACTCATGCGGTGCTGCCGCGCGAACTCGCGGGGTCGGTGACCTTCACCCTGGCGCGGTCCTTCTCCTATTTCCTCGTCAGCGTCTACGCGCTGAAAGTCGCCGGCGTCTTCCTGCTGACCGCCTCGACCATCGTGCTACGCACCGAAATTGCGGCGCGCTGGACGGCGTTCTGCGGCTACGCCGCAGCCGCCTTCCTCCTGCTCGGCAGCCATGTCGTCGACGGGGCCTTCCTGGTCTTTCCGCTCTGGGTCCTGATCATCAGCGGCGACATCCTGGTCCGCGAATACAGGCGAACCGAGCCGGCCTAGACGGCCCCGGCGCGCCCCTCGCCTGCCGGCCCTTCGCTGCCAATGCCGGCCGGGGCGGGTTGCGCCGCAGTGCCGGGCTCGCGGCCGGCGAGCGCGCTGACCGCGTCCTCGACATCGTCAAAGACCATTGTGGCCTCCGGCCCCTCGAAGAAGCCTGCACGCTGCAGGATCTCCCAGGGCTCGCGGTGGAGTTCGGCGAGAACCAGCGTCAGGCCAAGTTGCGACAGATCGGCCCGCAGCTTCTGCAGCATGGCGACCGCCGTCGTATCGATCTGCGCGACGGCGCTGGCATCGACCAGGAACCAGTGCGTGCCCGGCGGGGCCGCCTGCGCGACGCTCTCGAAACGGTCGCGCAGGAAGTCCGTATTGAAGAACAGGATGCTGCCCTGCACGAGGAAGATCACCATGCCGGGCACCGGTGCGGCGCGCTCGCTGCGGTGGAGCTTGTAGAAGCCGGGCCGCCCGCCGATCCGCCCGAGCAGGGCAACGCGCGGACGCATTTCCTTGAGCAGGACATGCAGCAAAGTGCCGGCGATGGCGATGACGACACCGCTGAGCACGCCGAGGCTGATCGCACCCCACATGCTGATCAGGGCGAAGACGAACTCGGTGCGGCTGACGCGCCAGATTTCGCGAAGACCGTGGAGATCGATCAGGTTCAGGGCGGCGAAGGCGAGGATGGCGCCCAGCGCCGGATTGGGCAGGAGGCGCAGCGCGTCGTTGAGATAGAGCAACAGCGCCGTCAGCGCGAAGGCGGCAACGAGCCCCGAGATCTGCGAGCGGGCACCGGCAGAGATGTTGATCGCCGTGCGCGAGTCCGAGACCGTCACGGGAAAGCCGCTGAACAGGCCCGAAAAAATGTTCCCGTATCCGAGTCCGGTCAGCTCGCGGTCGGCGTCGACGTCGAACTTGTCACGCGCCCCGAAGCTGCGAGCCGCGACGAGGCCGGAGCTGACGCTGACCAGCCAGACCGCGCCGGCACCCAGCAGCAGCTCCTTCACCGGCAAACGCGAGACATCGGGCAAGGACAAGCTCGGCATCGTGCTCGGCAGGCTGCCGATCACCTTCATGCCGCGGCCCTCGAGATCGAACAGCGCGGAGGCGATGCCCGCCAGCACGACCACGACGAGCGGCCCAGGAATCGGGAAGCGTAGCCGCGCGAGCAGCACGAGCAGGCCGAACATCGCGGCACCGAAGCCGAGCGACGGCCAATGGATCTGACCGGCCTTGCGGATGATTTCGAGCAGCGGCTGGACCAGTCCTTCGCCCTCGATGCGGACACCGGTCAGCCGTCCGATCTGGCCGATCAGGATCGAGATCGAGATGCCGCTGATGAAGCCGATCAGGATCGGGCGCGACAGGAAGGACGCGACGACACCGAGGCTCAGCCTGCCCGCCAGGACGCAGAGCACGCCGACCATCAGGGCCAGCGCCGCTGCAGCGGCGACACGATCGGCCGGATTGTCGAGAGGCAGGGTCGCCAACGCCGCGGCCAGCACGGTCATGGTCGCGGCATCCGGGCCGACCATCAGCTTGCGCGAGGGGCCGAACAGCGCGTAGCCGACCAGCGGCAGGATGCTGGCATAGAGGCCGACCTCGGCCGGCAGGCCGGCGATGGCGGGATAAGCGATGGCGCTGGGAATGGCGACGGCGGCGACGGCGAGGCCGGCTGTCACATCGAAGCGCAAGCTTTCCAGCCGGTAGCCCACAAGGCTGGCAGGAAGCAGATCTCTGACTCTCATCGCCGCAGCCCCGGCAATTTCCGGGTCTTGCCTCCCGAACGGGCATCACGAGCCGGAGGGAGATGAATGCGGGCTCGAAGCATCCGAAAGGCCACCACTGCTGCTATTGGCCGGGCGAGACCTTCTCCCAGCCGCTGTCGGGATTGAAGCTGCCTATCCGGGCCGCGATGCGGGCGGTCCGGGGGCCGAGGTCCTTCTGGTAGACCGTGCTTGAATGGTTGAGCATGAAGCTCATTACGCCGGACCTGCCATACTCCGCCGGATAGGCCAAGATGGCGAAGCCGCCGATCATCCGCCCGCCGGCGACATAGTCGATCCGCCCTCCCGGCGCCGCGGAGCCCTGCCGTGTCAGGATCTTGAAGTAATAGCCGTGATAGGGCCGGCGTTCCTCGCCGGCGCGGTAGCCCTCGCCTGCCGCTTCGGCCGCGAGTTCACCCAACGGGCTCTGCTCCTCGCCGGCAGTGCTCGGCCAGTACAGCCCATCGCGCATGCCCGTCCGGCTGACGATCCGGCTCGCGTAGAGACCCGCCCCCTTCCCGGTCCGATCCTTCGCCGCGTAATCCTGCTGCGCGTCGTAGAAGGCGAGAACGGCCTGCATGGCGGCGAGCTCGTTGCGGCCGATGCGGCGGGCGGTGATCTCCCTGCTCCCGGCCTCCGAATCGAACTTCCAGCGGCCGCCGCTGCGAACGATCGGGATCGGGAAGGGAAACTCGTCCTGCCCGACCAGCAAGGTGGCGGTATCGCCCTTCTCGCTCAGCGAATGGCGGTTGTCATAGGCGACGACGAAGCGCTCGCGATCGGCCGCGTCGGCGACTGTATCGCCGGAGCTGAGGATCGCGCGTGCCGGAGCGCCGAGAATGGTCCGCAAGCGCGCGACGTCCCGGGCACGCACCGCTTCGACCAGGGCCGCCGCGGCCTCGGCCGGCGTATTGAAAGGCTGCTGGGCATGCGCGGCCGTCACCGGCGAGACGAGCAGAGCCGCCCCCGCCGTGAACAGGAGAGCGAGCCGACGCAGCGCTTGCCATGGCTTTGTCATGAAACCGATCCCGGGAGTTGAACGAAGCTGGCGACGAGACCCCTTCTCAGTCCGCATCGCCGACCGGCACGAGCGAGGGCGTGGCTGAAGCGCGCCACGCGGCGAAGCTCTGGAACGGCACGCCGATCTGCCGGTAGTCGACGCGGAGATAGCCATCGGCGCCTTGGCTCACCGCCCAGGGTGCGACGCCAAGGACCTCCTGCGCGATCACGCCGACATAGCGCTTCTCCGAGCCGCCATAGGCGAAACTGTAAAGACCGAGTCCATTGTCGAGATGGCCGAGCAGCACGACGTCGTGCTTGAGGCGGATGTCGGAGCGCCGACCACCGCCCCTGCCTCCACCGCGGCCGCCGCCCATGCCGCCACGGCTCATCCCGCCGCCCCGGCTCATCGCAGCTCCCCGGCCCATGCCACCACCGCGATTCATGGCCGCGCCACGCCCCATACCGGGTCCGCCGGCATGCATCGCCCGAGGACCGCCGCCGCCGCGCGCATGCGCCAGACTCGCCTGCCCGCGCTGCGACTGCAGATTCGCAGCCCGTCCCTGCTGCACATTGCCGAAAGCACTGTCGCGGCCCGGCGCAGGGCGCCGCGCACCCGCATCCGGCCGCCGGGGCTGCGTCGCGGCGCGCGCGCCCTGCCCTCGGCCATCGCCGCCTGGACGTGCGTCACGGCCGGGCCCGCCCGGTCGATTGCCCGCGCCTGCCCGGTCGCCGGGACCGCGGTCCGGCCGGTTCGCAGCATTGGCGCGATCGCCCGGACGCTGGTCAGGGCGGGCTCCGGCGCCAAGATCGCCGCGGCCGCCTTCGGGGCGCAGCACCTGATCGCCACCGCGGCCGCGAAAATCCATCCGGCCTTCGCTACCGGCCCGGAGGTTGTTGCCGCCAGTGAATTTCTGTTGAACTGCATTGTTGCGGTACTGGACGCCATGGCGATGCTGGGGATTGTGCTCCCAGTGCGTCACGCGGTTGCGGTCGATATTGATATTGTTGTTGCCCCAGTTGACGTTGCCGCCCCAGTAATTTCCGGTGCTCCAGCGCCCGAGCGCGTACGCGGTTCCAAAGGCGAGGCCGGTCGCGAGCACGCCGGTGGCGATATATCCCGGTGCCGGGAAGTAGTAGGGCGGATAGGCCGGATAGGGCCATGAGCCATAGGCCACGGCCGGGTCGTAATAGGGAACGTAGAGCGTGTCGGGCTGCGTCGGCTCGATCAGGATCGTCTGCTTGCCGCTGTCCTGCCGCACCGTGATCTTCTGCTGAGAGCCGGAGGACAGCTTCTTGGCATCATAAGCCCGCGTCCGCATCCGCTGGACGCCATCCATCACGTCCGGCTGCTGGGCGAGAACCGCATCGCCGAGCTTCTGCGTCCAATCGAGGTTCTTGCTCATCATCTCGAGCACGGAAGGCGTGGCGACCAATGATTTGACGCTGGCGTCCCAAGGCTGCTGCTCGGCGGCGGCCTTAAGCGCGTCCCCCTTGAGCTTCTTGTTGCCGGTGACCCAGCGATCGGCCTGCACGACCTCGAGCGGATAAGTCGAAGCCATCAAAACCTGCGCCAGCAGCGTGTCGGGATAGAGCGCGATCGGCGCGACGAGCGCCTCGAGCTCGGCGCTGCTCAACGTTTGCGCGGCCTGCGCCGCAGACGGCGTAGCCGGCGCGGCCGCCGGGGGCGCGGCCTGAGGCGGCGGGGTCTGCGCAAGCGGCCGGGAAACCAGACCACAGGCGAGGAAGCAAGCCAGCGCAATCCGCAGATCCATGTGCTTCTCCCTGGCGCGGCGCCTTCGGGGCCCGCCCCCGCATCAAGGCGCAAGGCGGCAATCCATCTCCTTGTCAGAGCGCCGGCTTCTCCCGAAGCACGGCCTCGGCTTTCGGCCCGATGCTCTATCGCGGCGCCGTCACCGTTCTCCGGGCCGGCAAGGTCGCCATGGCTTCCTCGGCCTCGCGCAACCTCCGGAAGGCCTCGACATTGGCGCGTCCGGCAGCCATCGCCTCGGTCATGCGCCCGTCGCGCATCATGTCGTAGTTTTCCTCAAACGTATCCATCACGCACCCGGCCGTCTTGTTGCAGGCCTGAGCCGGGTGACTTGCGGCCCACAGCCAGACCATGCTGCCGAGAACGAGAATTGCCGCTGTGGTCACGGTTCTGCTGGTCATGGCGCGAACTCCAAAACGCATCCCCGACGGTCGCTCCGCATGCTGAGCGGCACGACCTCAATCGGGCTAGCTCCGGCTCGATACCGATACTAACGCATTGGCCGCGGTCGAAACCTGTCCCTGGGGACAATAGGTCGGTACATCGTCGGCCCTGAGCCAGCCCACGGGCGATCTACAGGTGGGAGCTGCCGGATTCGCCAGCCTTGTTCAGCGGAGGCCTTCCATCGGGCACGCAGAAACCGTGCAGACGCCCCTCGCTGATCAGCTGGCAGATGACCACGCCGACGGCGTCCCCCTCTCTTGCGCGCCCCTCGCGATAGTGACCGAGTTGCTCACGCTCCAATTTCGCGAGTCGATCCAGCCATTCCTTGAGCGTCATGGATAGCGGCCTCCCCCCGAAGCGATAGGAGAGCTTAGACCCTGGGCCGCAAGCGCCCTTGAGGCAAATCAAATTCGGGATATCGAATCGGTCTCGAGCCGCCCTCCTCCTGCGTGACCTGTCTCACAGACGTTGCGCCCTCGAACCGCTCCCAATGCGGCTCCATCGGCCGAGCAAGGCCGCAGAGCGAACGGGGAGCGCAGAATGAACGTTCTCGATCACTACGCCCTTCACGAGGCCAGCATGACGAGCGCGACGCCTTCGCGCCGCAAGCTCTCTCTGCAATCGGTCCTGGACCGCCTGGCTATCGGGCAAATCTTGCGAGAGGAGTACGTCTACGAGGTCCACGGGCCGTTTGTCGCGGACGAGCCGGCGCCGCCGCGTCCACGGCTCGCCGCCTGGATGATCGCCAAGTTGTCGGGTTGAGCGGGAAACGCTCAATCGTTCGGCAAACCGGCGAAGTCGGCGCATTCGCCGGGTGTCAGCGCGCGGCCGGGAGAGGACGCAATCAGCCTCGGCCCATTATAGAGAACCCGGCGATTACCGAAAATCTCGATGGCTTCGAGGCTTATGGCGGACAGGGAGTCCTCGCGATTCAACCGCCAAGACGTGCCATGCAATGACTACGCTTTGGTGGGGCAGAAGGTGGCACGAATCCGTATATTTCAGATCTGCACTCGTCAATTATGCTCTCTCTAGCGGAATCATAGTTCTTTTTTAAGATCAATTTTGCTATCTTATTAAATGCCGATCTGCGAGCTACGCTAATGTGAATTGCCGTCCGACTAAATACATCTTTCTCGGCACGCATTCGCGCTTCCAGCATCGCCGCCATGTCGCGCCCTCCCGTAGCTTGTATTGAATAAGCCCTTTGATTCCCGCGATATCGGATCAGAACATTACGCTAGGTTGCTAGCCAGGCGCAGGCAATCGACCTAATTCTTACCGCATGAAGCGCCGATGTTTGAGATCCGATGCTTGCCGGCGGCGCCACACCCAACGCGCGGAACACGCACGGATCCTGCCCCCCAGGCAATCATCCGCAGATCGCGCGTGCATCCCCCAGGAAGGTGCGCCTGCGAAACCTACGCGGGATCACCGACGCGATCATGGGCGAGGACCGGGCGACGATGAGGCAGGCATTCGGCCTGCTGGCTGCCTGTCGCGACGCAGGGCGAGCTGACGCGGCCTCACCGGGAATGCTCGTCGCCGCGCTCAATCAACTTCCTTGCGGCCGCCTACATCGCTGCGACCGTCGGCCAATGGTTGCGAGTCCGGACCCTGGTAGAATTAGCCAACCTGTCTCTTGCTTTGCTCAGGCAAAGATTGGACGTTTGAGGAAGCTCCAGGCTCGACGCGCGTCCCCGCCCCCTCGAAACCCAAGGGGTATTTCTTTTGACAGCTGAGACGAGCAGTGTTGCGCGCCGGCTTGCCGCCATCTTGGCCGCCGATCTGGTGGGTTATTCGGCGATGATGGGCCGAGACGAAGATGGCGCGTTCGCTGCCGTTCGGACCCTTCGTCACGACATCATACAACCGGCCCTCGACGCGCACGAAGGGCGGCTCTTCAAGACAATGGGGGACGGTTTTCTCGCGGAGTTTGCCAGTCCACTTGGTGCAGTCCGGTGCGCGGTCGCGATTCAGAATGCCCTGGTCGGCAACTCGCTTCAGTTGCGCATCGGCATCAATATCGGAGACGTTCTCGTGGAGGAAAACGGAGATATATTTGGAGACGGCGTAAATATTGCGGCTCGCCTTGAGGCTTTTGCAGCGCCATGCGGCATCGTCCTGTCTTCGAAGGCTCATGCCGAAGTGGCAGGAAAATTAAATATTAATTTCAACGACCTGGGCGAACACAATCTTAAGAATATTTCTAGTCCGATACGAATATTCTCTATCAGAGAATTATCGTATTATACAAAACGAACCCACGATGTTCATGGCTTTGAAGGCGACATCAACCCGCTCTCGATTGCCATTATGCCATTTGACAATCTATCGGGAGATCGATCGCAAGAGTATTTTTGCGATGGCCTGGTTGATAGCCTGACGACTGACATAGCACTCCATATTCCCAATCTGTTCGTAGTCGGACGCAGTTCAGCCTTTACCTATAAGGGAGCAAGCGTCGATGCGAGGCGGGTCTCAAGGGAACTTTCGACGCAGTACATTCTACAGGGCAGCATTCAACGCTCCGGGCAGCGATTCCGAATAAATGCTCGACTTGTAAACGGCGCAAATGGTGAACAACAGTGGTCGGAACGTTTTGATGGAGATGCAAGCGATCCGTTCGGAGTTCAAGATGAAGTAATCAGCCGGATCGCCAATTCTATAGCTGGAGCCATCTACGCTGAGCGCTCACGCGCAGTCGAGGCGCGCGGCGGCGAGCCCGGCGTCATGGACTTGGTCCTTCAGGGCTGGGGAAAAGCCTTCTTGGGCGACCGGTCTAAAGCGGCATTCGATGCTGCAGAGCCATATTATCGCGCCGCTTTGGCGATCGAGCCCACCAACCCGGATGCGAACATTGGCTTGGGATGCGTCATCGCCGGCCGCCTTTTCAATGTAGAGCGCTATTCCCTATCGACTGAGGAGTTGAAGCTTCGGGTCAATGAAGCTCATAAGCTTCTGGACGCCGGACTCTCGCAAAAGCCCCAGGCCGCGATGGCTCATTCGGCCCGCTGCATCCTGTTTGCAGTGGTACATCGTTGGCGCGAGGCTCTCTCCGCGTGTGAACTCGCACATTCGCTGGACGGCAGCTCCTCACTTTATCTGATTAACATTGCAAACTGCCGTACGGCACTCGGTGATCCACAGAGCAGCATCGAATACTTAGAGAAAGGTCTCCGCCGATCGCCCCGCGATCCAAATATCGGAATACTCTACAGCGCCCTCGGCCGAGCGCACCTCTTGCTCGGTCGCTGGCGGGAATCGATCGACTACAGCCTCCGTTCCCGCGTGACGGCACCAACCCTTATCGTTGTTCACCTCGCTTTGGCTGCTGCCTATGCGCAAGTGGGAGATAAGGCCCAAGCGGAAGCATCGCTGGCAGATGCGCGCAAGATAGAGCCCAACGTATCGTTCGCTTGGTTAGATGCGCATGCATGGTCCTTCGAACCTGCGTATCTGCGATTCGCGGAGACCACCTTCTATCAGGGCCTTCGCAAGGCCGGGCTGCCTGAGGGTGATCGACTGGCAGCCCCTAGCCCGGCAAGACTCCATGAGCGGACGTGAGAGCTGCCATATATCGAAGGGCCGAATGTCGCCGCCCGCTCATAGGCAGGAGCAATTCTCTGAGAGCAGCAGTCCAATCACCCGCATCGATGCTCCGCAGCGCACTCAAGCATATCGCCAAGGAATGCGGGTCGGAATGATGGCGCTGATGAAAGCCATAGAAGCAACCCCTGGCTATCAATCATTTGCCTGGAGCGCTGGCGGACAGGGAGGGATTTGAACCCCCGATACCCTTGCAGGTATGCCGCATTTCGAGTGCGGTGCATTCAACCACTCTGCCACCTGTCCGCGGTGCTCATGTCGAAGCGGGGTGCTTGTTACACACCAGCCCCGCGCCGCACAAGCCTCCTTGAGCAGAAGTTTCAACTCATCGGCAGGGAGCGCGCCGGCAGGGTTTTCCTTGACGCAGGCGCCCTGCCCGCCTAGAGAGCCTCGTCCGGCGTGGGGAAACCCGCGCCTGATCTCTTTTGCGCGAGCGTGGTGCCGGGTTCTTCAAGGAGCCGGCAACGCAAGCCCAGAAGAGCAAACCCAAAACGCAACGACTGCCAAAAAGTCGCCCTGCATGCGCCGCGAGGCCAGTGACAGGGCGGGGCCGAACATGGAGAACAATGATGTTCGCAGTCATCAAGACCGGCGGCAAGCAATTCCGCGTCGCCGCCAATGACCGCATTACGATCGCCAAGCTCGAGGGCAACCCGGGCGATACCGTCGCCTTCGGCTCCGTGCTGATGCTGACGGATGGCGAGAAGTCGACGATCGGCGCGCCCTTCCTGAGCGACATCACCGTCGCCGGCGAGATCGTCGAGCAGACCCGCGGCGAGAAGGTCATCGCCTTCAAGAAGCGCCGCCGCCAGAATTCGAAGCGCAAGCGCGGCTTCCGCGCCGAGCTGACCGTGGTGCGCATCACCGACATCCTCACCGGCGGCAAGAAGCCGGAGATGAAGAAGGGCGAAGCCGCCCCCGTCGCGCTCAAGGCCGCCAGCCCGGCCGTCAAGGGCAAGGCCAAGCCTGCCGCCAAGGCCGAGGCGCTCGACGCCTCGAACCTCTCGCTGATCTCGGGCGTCGGCCCGACCATCGAGAAGAAGCTGCGCGCCGCTGGCATCACCTCGTGGAACGACATCGCGTCGTGGGCCGAGGCCGACGTCGCCAAGTGGGACGAAGAGCTGAAGCTGCGTGGCCGCGCCACCCGCGAGGAGTGGGTCGTGCAGGCCAAGGAGCTGCTCGCCGGCAAGCCGCCGCGGGCCAAGGCCGACCAGGCCGAGCTCGCTTCCGGTGAGGACTACTGACCCTCGCTGTCAGGTTCTCACGGGCTTCGTTTCCGAAACCGGTGGCCTTTGCCGCCGATTCGGGTTACATGGACTGAAGAGTTTTCGAGGTAGGGCGTTATGGCTCACAAAAAAGCAGGCGGTTCGTCGCGCAATGGTCGCGACTCCGAAAGCAAGCGTCTCGGCGTGAAGCGTTTTGGCGACCAGGCCGTCGTGGCCGGCAACATCATCGTGCGTCAGCGCGGGACCAAATGGCATCCCGGCGTGAACGTTGGCCTTGGCAAGGATCATACCCTTTTTGCCACGGCGAACGGCCGCGTGCGATTCACGACGAAACTCGGCCGAGCTTTCGTCAACGTAATTCCGGCCCAAGAGGCCGCAGAGTAAACGGCGGATAGGGAACTTTCTCGATCCGCCGGTTCCATCGAACCGGATGATCGAGAAGGGGCAAAAACCCGTCACGGGTTTCCCGAAGGTCAACAAGCCGGGGGAGATGGGACCAAAGCCCATCTCCCCCTTTCTCGTTGCGCCGACGGAGAGACCCGATGTTCCCTGAACTGACAAGAGACGACGTCTTCCGGCTCGAGACGCGGCGTCTGTGGCTGCGCTGGCCGCGTATGGCCGACGCCTCCGCGATCCTGCGGCTCGCCGGCGCCAAGGCCGTGGCGGAAATGACGGCCTCGATCCCGCACCCCTATCCGTCCGGTGCGGTCGAGCCCTTCATCTTCGCGATGCGCAAGGGCAATGCGCTCGGCGAGCACCTCGTGCTGGCCGTCACGCCCCGCGACCGGCCCAATGAGTTGATCGGCATGATCGGCGCGCATCCGCAGGCGAGCGGGCGCCCCTTCATCGGCTACTGGCTCGGCACGCCGCACTGGAACAAGGGGCTGGCGACCGAGGCGGTGCAGGCGCTGATCGATACGCTGTTCTCGCTGGTCGAGATCGAGGCGATCGAGGCCGATACGCGTGTCATCAACCCAGCCTCGCGTCGAGTGCTGGAGAAGAGTGGCTTCCGTCAGGAGGGTTCCTTCCTCAAGGCACTCCCGGCGCGCGGCGGCCTCTTCCCCTGCGAGCAGTTCCGGCTCGACCGCTCGACCTGGGCGGCGCTGAAGAGCTGGGGCGCCTCGGGCTGGACCCCCGCCCCGCCGGAGGGAATCCCGGACGAGGAAGCCTGCCTCGCCTGACATCGACCAGGGGCCCGCCGAAAGGTGGGCCCTCTTTTCGTCCCGTGCATTGCTCTCCCAGGCGCATCAGACTACCTAAGCCAGCATGAAATTCCTCGACCAAGCCAAGATCTATGTGAAAGCCGGTAACGGCGGCGCCGGCTGCGTCTCGTTCCGGCGCGAGAAGTTCATCGAGTTCGGCGGCCCCAATGGCGGCGATGGCGGACGCGGCGGCGACGTCGTGATCGAATGCGTCCAGGGCCTGAACACGCTGATCGACTTCCGCTTCCAGCAGCATTTCAAGGCCAAGATCGGCGAGCACGGCATGGGCAAGGATCGCCATGGTGCCAATGGCGCGCCGATCGTGCTGAAAGTGCCGCCGGGAACGCAGATCCTCGATGAAGATGGCGAGACGCTGATCGCCGACATGACCGAGCCGGGCCAGCGCTTCGTGCTCTGCAAGGGCGGCAATGGCGGCTTCGGCAATGCCTATTTCAAGACCTCGACCAACCAGGCGCCGCGCCACGCCAATCCCGGGCTCGACGGCGAAGAGCGCTGGGTCTGGCTCCGGCTGAAGCTGATCGCCGATGCCGGGCTGATCGGCCTGCCCAATGCCGGCAAGTCGACATTCCTGGCGACGGTCACGGCCGCCAAGCCGAAGATCGCCGATTATCCGTTCACGACGCTGCATCCCGGCCTCGGCGTGGTGCGGGTCGACGGACGCGAAATGGTGCTGGCCGATATTCCGGGCCTGATCGAGGGCGCGCATGAAGGCCATGGCCTCGGCGATCGATTCCTCGGGCATGTCGAGCGCTGCCGGGTACTGCTGCACCTTGTCGAGGGCACGAGCGAGCACGCCGGCAAGGCCTACAAGACTGTGCGCAACGAGCTCGCCGCCTATGGTGAGGGGCTAGCAGAGAAGCCGGAGATCG
Organism: Allobosea sp. WAO; assembly: GCF_001509835.1. GTDB lineage: Bacteria > Pseudomonadota > Alphaproteobacteria > Rhizobiales > Beijerinckiaceae > Allobosea. The sequence continues at coordinate 568,233 of NZ_JXTJ01000008.1, read as the reverse complement.
TGGCGCTCTCCAAGGTCGACGCGCTGACGCCTGAAATGCTGAAGGAACAGCTCGCCCGCCTGAAGCGCGCCTGCAAGCGCACGCCGATCGTGCTCTCATCGGCGTCCGGCGAGGGGGTGGAGGCGGCGCTGCGCGCCGTGCTCGCCGTGGTCGAATCCGCCCGCGCCGAGGAGGAGCGCGAGAACGCACCGGCGCAAGAAGTCGGCTGGCGCCCCTGAGGCGCCGGCGCCCAGGGCACCGACCCCTGTTTAAATCGCGCGATGCAGGAGTGATCCAGATTTCCAGCATTGTGCGTTACACCCCTGACGACGCGCGAGAATTCGCGTTCGAGGCTGCCATTGCTGCGGGCGCGGCCGAGGCTGCGGCGAGATCGCTCGCGAACGCGACCGTCGCTGCCGAGCTTTGCGGCCGCGCCTCCGTCGGCTTCGCGCACCTCCCGGACTATCTCGACGGTTTCGCGGCCGGCCGTATCATAGGCCAGGCCGAGCCCGAGATCGCGTTTCCCGTCCCAGCGGCCATCCACGTCGACGGCAGGGGAGGCATCGCCCAGCTCGGCTTCGACCGGGCCTTCGATGCCCTGCGCCAGCGCGCCGGCCTCCATGGTTTGGCCGTCTTCATGCAGCACAACAGCTACACGGCGGGCGAGCTCGGCTACTACGTGCGGCGGCTCGCCGATGCCGGTCTCGTCGCGCTGGCGGTCAGCAATGGCCCCGCCCTGATGACGGCAGGATCCGGCCGCAAGCCTGTCTATGGCACCAACCCCATGGCATTTGCTGCGCCGGTGAGCGACGCACCGCCGCTGGTCATCGATCAGGCTTCGAGCGCGACCGCCTTCGTCAAGGTGCGGCGCGCGGCGGAGATGGAGGAGGCGATTCCTGCCGGCTGGGCCGTCAATGCCGACGGCGAGCCGACGACCGACGCCCGCCAGGCGATCAAGGGCGCGCTTCTCGCCTTCGGCGGGGCGCGCGGCGCCAATATCGCGCTGATCGTCGAGGTCCTTGCCGCCGGGCTGACCGGTGCGAACTGGTCGCTCGACGCCCCCTCCTTCGCCGATGGCACCGATTCGCCCGGCGTCGGCTTGTTCGTCATCGCCTTGAGCCCCACCTTGCTGGCGCCCGACCTGCCGGCACGGCTGGCCTTGCAGGTCGAGCGGCTCGCCGCCCACGGCGTCCATATCCCTGGCCGCACGCCCATCGTCGACGAGATCGCGCTGCCGAAGGGGCTGGTCGACGCCATCAAGGACCATGGCAAGGCTTGAGCGCGATGGCCGCGCCCCTTGCCTCCGGCGCCTACATGACATTCAACTCGCGTCATTGTCGTCCAATCGAACCGGGCCCGCCATGCTGATCAAACCGACGCTCTTCGCGCTGCTCTCCTCGCTGGCGCTGGCAGGACCGGCCTTTGCACAGACGCAGCGCCCGGCGCAGCCGGCCCCGGCGGCGCCTGCCGCTCCCGCCGCGGGCGGGGTCTCCCAGCCCGACAACACCACCGCGACCTATGGCGACTGGGTGCTGCGCTGCCAGCAGGGTGTCGGCACGAATCGCGTCTGCGAGATCGTCCAGACTGTCGAGCAGCAGGGCCAGCGCGGGCCTGTCGCCCTCGTCGCCGTCGGCCGCCCGGTCAAGGGCGAGCCCTACAAGCTGGTCGTGCAGGTGCCGCCCAATCTCACGCTCGGTAACAATGCCGGCGTGCGGGTCAGCGGCGGCGACAAGGAGGACGCGCTAGCCCTGTTCCAGCGCTGCACGCCGGCCGGCTGCTTCGGCGAGGCGAACTTAAGCGACGATGCCTTCAAGCGCTGGCGCGCGCTGAGCGAAGCCGGCCAGCTGCGCTATCTGGACGCGGCAAAGCGCGAGGTGACGCTGCCGATTTCGTTCCGCGGATTCACCGCGGCAACCGATGCGCTGGTGCGCGAGCAGCCCTGACAGGTATTCGTTCGGGGCCTCGACACGCCCCGAACGCCTCAGCCCTCGGCGAATTGCAGCCGGTAGAGCCTGGCATAGGCGCCCTCGCGGGCGATCAGCGCGTCATGGTCGCCGGTTTCGACGATCCGGCCCTCATCGAGCACGACGATCCGGTCGGCATCGCGCACGGTCGAGAGCCGGTGCGCGATGACCAGGGTGGTGCGACCCTTCATCAGCTGCGTCAGCGCCTGCTGGACGACTCGCTCGGAGTGGGTGTCGAGCGCGCTCGTCGCCTCGTCTAGCAGCAGGATCGGCGCGTCCTTCAGGATGGCGCGGGCGATGGCGAGGCGCTGCCGCTCGCCGCCCGAGAGACGCGAGCCGCGCTCGCCAACCCGGGAATCATAGCCTTCCGGCATCGCCATGATGAAGTCGTGTGCCGCCGCTGCCTTCGCCGCGGCGACGATGTCCGCCTCGCTCGCACCGCGCCGGCCGAAGCCGATATTGGCACGCACGGTATCATCGAACAGCACCACGTCCTGGCTGACGACGCCGATCTGGGCGCGCAGGCTCTCCAGCGTGACGTCGCGCAGGTCCTGGCCGTCGATCTCGATGCGGCCTTCGTTTGGATCGTAGAGGCGCGGCACCAGCGCCAGCATGGTCGATTTGCCCGAGCCCGAGCGGCCCACCAGCGCCGTGGTCTTGCCGGCCTCGGCCACGAGATCGATGCCTTCGAGCCCGCGCGCATCGTCACGATAGCGGAAGCGCAGATCGCGGAAGGCGACTTCTCCGCCGGTGACGGTGAGCGGCTTGGCATCCGGGCGCTCGGCGATCAGCGGCTTCTCATCGACCAGCGCGAAATAGCGCTTCAGCGAGGCGCCGGCCTCCTGGACGATGGCGTTGAGATTGCCGAGCGAGCGCAACGGCTGGGCGGCCAGCAACAGGGCCGAGACATAGCCGGTGAAATCGCCGACGGTCGAACCGCCGGAGGTGATGCGCACGCCGATCGCGGCGAGCACCCCGGCGACGGCGAGGCCGCCACCGACCTCCAGCAGCGGGTCGAGCCGGCCGCGGGCGTTCGCGGCCTTCATCTTCAGGGCCCGGATCGTCTCGAAGGCGCCGGCGGCGCGGTGCTTCAGATAGGGCTCAAGCGAATCGGTCTTGGCGACGCGCGCGCCCTGCAGGCTCTCGGTGACGAGGCTCGCCATCAGCCCGGTCTGCTCCTGCTGCGACATCGCCATGCGGCGCAGCTTCTTGCCGATCCGGCCGATCGGGCTCGCCACCACCGGCGCGACCAGAAGCACGATCAACGTCATCTTCCAGTCGATCCAGAGCATGGCGCCGACCAGCGCGATCGCAGTCAGCACGTCGCGGATGGCGATGTTGATGATACGGGTCAGCGCTTCCTTGACGAAGGTGAAATCGGTGGTGAAGCGCTGCGTGAGCGAGGCTGGATTTTCTTTCTGCAACTGCGCGAGGTCGGCATCGATCAGATGCGCATAGAGCGCAGTCTGCATGTCGGCCTCGATCCGGCTGACGACGCTGTTGGTTAGCACCGTCTGGGCGAGCAGCGAGAAACCCTTGATCGCGGTGACGATGACCACGACGATCGCGACGGCGTTGACGACGCCGATCTCGATGCCGATCGACTTCGAGACCAGGCGCTCGGCGCGGCGCACGAAGCCGGTCGCCTCGGCGGTGAGCGGGTCGGCGAAGGCGTCGAACGCCGCCTTGATCAAGAGTGGGTAGAGGCTCGTGGTCGCGGCGATGACGACGACCAGGCCGAGGATCATCGCGATCTGGGGGAGATAGGACCTGACCCGCTCGCGCCAGACGCGGGCGAAAAGCGCGAGGGTATCGTCCGTGACCTTGCCAATCTTCATGGGGCGCGGCCTATCATGGCAGCCATGCAAGCGCCACTGCCGGTCTTGCTCGCGACACGATGCTGACGTCCCATAGCCGGATTGATTCACCAGACATAGAGACCCCATGCCTCTCACGCCGCCGGCCCAGCCCGGACACTCCTTCGCCGAGATCGACACCCCCGCGCTGATTCTCGATCTCGACGCCTTCGAGAGGAACCTCGTGACCATGGCCGCCTTCGCGGAGGCCTCCGGCGTGCGTTTGAGGCCGCATGCAAAGACCCATAAGAGCCCAGAGATCGCATTGCGCCAGATTGCCCATGGCGCGGTTGGGCAATGCTGCCAGAAGGTCGGCGAGGCCGAGGTGCTGGTTGCCGGTGGCGTCACCGACGTGCTGGTCACCAACGAGATCGTCGGGGCCTCCAAGCTCGACCGGCTGGCCAGACTCGCCCGCGAGGCCCGCATCGGGCTCTGCGTCGACCATGTCGACGGGGTGCGCGAGGCTGCCGAGGCGGCAGCGCGGCACGACATCACTTTCGATATCCTCGTCGAGCTCGATATCGGCGCCCGCCGCTGCGGCGTCGCGCCCGGCGAGGCCGCGGTGCGGCTGGCGGAGGCGGTGGCCCGCAGCAATTCGCTGCGGCTCTCCGGCGTGCAGGCCTATCACGGCAGCGCCCAGCATATGCGCTCGATCGACGAGCGCCGCGAGGCCATCGAGCGCGCCGGCCTGCTGACCCGCAACGTCGTCGAGCGCATCCGCCAAGTCGGCCTGCCCTGCGAGATCGTCAGCGGCGCCGGCACCGGCACCTTCGATCTCGAAGGTCGCTCCGGCATCTGGAACGAGCTGCAGGCCGGCTCCTACATTTTCATGGATGCCGACTACGCCCGCAACCGCAATGCCGACGGCACGCCCTTCCAGACCTTCGAGCATGCGCTGTTCATCCTGGCCGGCGTGATGAGCAAGCCGGTGCCCGACCGGGCCATCGTCGATGCCGGGCACAAGACCGCAGCGGTCGATTCCGGCATGCCGACGGCCTTCCGGCGCGACGGCGTGATCTACACCAAGCCCTCCGACGAGCACGGCGTGCTCACCGGAGACCCGGTCGCCCTGCCCCATCGCGGCGACCGGCTGTTGCTCGTGCCCGGCCATTGCGACCCGACGGTCAACCTGCACGACTGGTATGTCTGCGTCCGCGGCCTGCATGGGCCGGATGCCCATGTCGAGGCGGTCTGGCCGGTGGCGGCGCGCGGCGCCCTCACCTGAGCGCGTGCTGGCTCAGCTCGCCCTGCGCGCGCTGACGCCGGCCCTACCGCTGGCACGTCGCTTCGGCCTGCTTCAGGAAAGCGTGGCGCTCTGGTCGCGCGGCTTGCGCCAGCACAAGGCCTGGGCCGAGCATCATTCCCGTTGCCGCAAACTGGTCGCCGAGGTCACGGCCGAATTGCCGCAGCGCCGCAAGGCCGTGATCCTCGGGTCCGGTTTCCTGCGCGACATCCCGCTGAACGCGCTCTGCCGGGGCTTCGACGAGGTCGTGCTGGTCGACATCGTCCACCTGCCGCCGGTACGCCTGCGATTGCTGCCACGCCGCAATGTCCGGCTCGTGACCTGCGACCTCACCGGCGCCATGGCCTGGCTCGCCGGCGAGGCCGAAGGCCGGGCCGATCCGCTCGCCCCGCTGATCGCCGACGAGGCGGTCGATCTCGTCGTCTCGGCCAATCTGCTCTCGCAGCTAGCCTGGCCGGTCGCCGACTGGCTTGAGGACCATCCGGAACGGTCCTCCGCCCTGCCGACAGACATGCCGGCCCGCTGTATCGCCTGGCATCTCGACGATCTCCTGCGCTTCAAGGCCCGCGTCTGCCTGATCAGCGATGTCGAGATGGTCGAGCGCGAACGCAACGGTGCGATCCATGACCGGATCGACCTGACCTATGGCGTCGCGTTGCCGCCCGAGGACGAGAGCTGGCCCTGGCCGGTCGCGCCCTTCGGCGAGGCGGAACGGGACCGGGAGTTCGTGCACCGCGTCTGCGCGTGGCGGGACTTCCGAGGAAGCTAGGTCGCCGCGCCTCGCATCTGGCGAGGACGGACGGCCTGATCCGAATTCGGCTGCACATCTCCGCTTATTGCAAATGCATCTCAATGACAAGTTATTGAAATAACTTATAAATTGACTTTTCAAACCCCCTTCCCTAGTGCGCTTTGCATCGGGGAGTAGCAGCGCGCTCAGGCGCGCGGTCGTGTCAACACACTCGCAGCGAGGACTGCGTGGCGCGATCAGCCGGATCAGTCCGGCCAAGCGAGACCGTGACGGTGGCGCCTTGCGGACAAGGCCCGAAATCCGTCCGCTCCTCGGTCCGCGTATGAGAATAGCAATGTCACCCGTTTCCATCGCCGTCCTCGCCGTCGGCATGTCGGTCGACGCCCTTCTGGCGTCCATTGGTCGGGGTGCCGCGGCGCAGCGTCCTCGCTTCGCCGAAGCGCTGCGCACTGGCGCCATCTTCGGCATCGTCGAGGCGATCACGCCATTGCTCGGTTGGGGCGCCGGCCTGGCCGCAAGCCGCTACATCGCGGCCATCGATCACTGGATCGCCTTCGTACTCCTCGGCGTCGTCGGCGGCCGGATGATCCTGCACTCGCTCAAGCCCGCTGCGGAACGCGAGGCGGTATCGCGCGGCAACTCGCTCTGGGCGGTGATGGCGACAGCGATCGGAACCAGCATCGACGCGATGGCCGTCGGCGTGTCGCTCGCCTTCCTGGACGTGAACATCGTCGTCGTCGCCTTGGCGGTCGGCTTTGCGACCTTCCTGATGTCGACGGGCGGGATGATGGCCGGCAACCTGATCGGCGCCCGATTCGGCCGCTGGGCCGAAAGGATCGGGGGCTTCGCCCTGGTCGGCCTCGGCGTCTCCATCCTGATCAGCCATCTCTCGGCAGGCTGACGAGACGCGGCGCCTCGTCTCTAACGATTGAGCCTGACCGTCCCACTCATGGACAGGTCATAGCCGCCGAACTCCCTGGCGCGCGCCGCGATGTCCGGCCCGCGCATCCAGCGGAGCAGTTTCTGCGTCTGTGGCTCGAAATAGCTGCGGCGGCGCATGACGAGGTCGACATGCTCCCAGACCAGCGGCAGGAATTCGAGCCCGAAGGCCATGGCGATGGCACGTGCCGCGATGCCGCAATCGGCCCTGCCGGTGCGGATTGCCAGCGCGAGGTCCTGTCCGGTGGCGCAGACGCCGTCCGCGGCCACCATCCTCCCTGAGCCGCCTCCCGCCCGCTCGAGCAGGCTCTGCAGCAGCAATTGCGCGCCGGCACCACGCTGACGCTGGGCGAAGCGCGCGCCCCTGGCGATGGCATCGGCGAGCCCATCCAGCCCCAGCGGGTTTCCAGGCGCCAGCAGCAGGCCCTGCTCGCGCCGGGCGAAATTGATCACGACCGCATCGTGCAGCGCCGCCTCGGCCCGGATCGCGACGAGGTTGGCCGCGTCGTCATCGGGCGTGGCGTGGAGATGCAGCGCCGCGACCGCAATCTCGTTCCGCAGCAGACGGTCGAGGCCGGCCTGCGAGCCTTCGGCGAGCAGCGCCAGCCCGCTGCCCGATTCACGAATGGCGAGTTCGAGCAACGAATCCTGGCTGCCGCCGACGATCGGTGGCGGCGGCGCCGGCTCCAGCCCTTCGGGGCGAGCCAGGCCCGCCTCCAGCCAGCGGTCGAGGCCGGCGCGCGGAAACAGCCATTTGCCGGAAACCTTGGTGCATGGCACGGCGCCCTGAGCCACCAGCTCATAGAGCTTGCGCTCCTTGAGCCGGACATAGGCCGCGGCTTCCTCAGTCGTCAGCCAGGATTGATCCTGCATTTAGATGTTCCTGCCTGCACAGGCTACGATATTGGCTTTTGGTCGCATTGAACTCTACCAATTGCAAATGCTTGCAATCGGATGTGGGCATTGGCGGGAGTGGGGTGTGGAGGTCGGCGCAGTATTCCAGGCGGCTTTTGCGCTGGTGGTCGGGCTCGATCCCGACTTCCTCGGGATCGTCGGCCTGTCGCTGCGCGTGACGCTGACCGCGGTCGCGGTCGCGGCGCTGGTCGGCCTGCCGCTCGGTGCGGCGCTGGCACTGGCGCGCTTTCCCGGCCGCTCGGCGATCATCGTCTGCCTCAACGCGCTGATGGGACTTCCTCCGGTTGTCGCCGGGCTAGCCGTCTTCCTGATGCTGTCGCGCTCCGGGCCGCTCGGGCCGCTCGGCCTGCTGTTCACGCCGACCGCGATGATCATCGCCCAGGTCATCCTGGTGCTGCCGATCGTGATCGCACTGACGCGGCAGGTCATCGAGGATCTCTGGGGCGAGTATCGCGACCATCTGCGCTCGGTCGGCCTCGAAGGCATGCGGGCGATCCCGACGCTGCTGTTCGACGGACGCTTCTCATTGGCGACCGCCCTGCTCGCCGGCTTCGGCCGGGCCAGCGCCGAGGTCGGTGCGGTGCTGATCGTCGGCGGCAACATCGCCGGCTACACCCGCACCATGACCACGGCGATCACGCTCGAAACCTCGAAGGGGGATCTGCCACTGGCGCTCGGCCTCGGCATCGTCCTGCTCTCGCTGACGCTCGCCATCAATGCCGTCGCCTTCGGCGCGAGCCGGATCGGCGCACGCTATGCGGGATAGGCGCCATGCTTGACGCGACCTCGATCCTGCCGCTCACCGTCGACGCCGTCTCCTTCTCCGGCGGCGGCAAGCTGCTGCTCGAGCCGAACAGCTTCGTCATCCCGGCCGGCGGCCTCACCGTGGTGCTCGGCCCCAATGGTGCCGGCAAGTCGCTGACGCTCAGGCTCTGCCACGGCCTGCTCGACCCGAGCCGGGGCGCGGTGCGCTGGGCCGACGCGTCCAGCGGCGCACGGACGTTGCCGAGGCGGGCCAAGCGCCACGCCATGGTCTTTCAGAAGCCGATCATGCTGCGCCGCTCGGTCGAGGCCAATATCGCCCATGCGCTGGCGGCGTCGGGGATAAGCGGGCCCGAGCGCAAGGCGCGCGGCCTCCAGGCCCTGGTGCGTTTCGGGCTGGCGGAGCGCGCCTCGCAGCCGGCGCGCCTGCTCTCCGGCGGCGAGCAGCAACGCCTCGCCATCGCCCGCGCCTGGGCGCTCCGGCCGGAATTGCTGTTTCTCGACGAACCGACCTCGCAGCTCGATCCTGCTGCGACGCGCCAGATCGAGGAACTGCTCACCGCCCTCGTCGCCGAGGGCATCACGGTGATGATGTCGACCCATGATCTCGGCCAGGCCCGCCGCCTCGCCGACCGGGTGCTGTTCCTGCATCGCGGCCGCCTCGTCGAGGACGCGCCCGCCGCCATCTTCTTCGCCGGCCCGCAATCGGCCGAAGCGCGTGCCTTCCTGGCGGGAGAACTGCTGTGGTGAAGCGCGCCGCCCCTCGCCTAAGCCCTCGTCATGCGGAGCGATCGCAGATCACGTCTCGAAAGATGCGCCGGAGCGCGCCGAACCACCTTTCGGGACGCCGCGGAGTTTGTTCTTGGGTCGGCCGAAGACCGGCGCCGAGAGCGGCTCGGCAGTGTGAAGTCTGAAGGAATATGTCCGACAGAAAACCAAGGGATGAAACAATGTCATTGATCCAGCGCCGCTCCCTCATCGCCGCCAGCCTGTTCCTCGGCCTCTCCGGCCACGCCCTCGCCCAGGCTCCCGCTGCGGCGCCGCCGGCCGCGACGGCGCCCGCCGGAACCCGCTTCATCACCGTGGCGTCGACGACCTCGACCCAGGATTCCGGGCTGTTCGGCCACATCCTGCCGATCTTCAAGGACAAGACCGGGATCGAGGTCCGCGTCATCTCGCAGGGCACCGGCCAGGCGCTCGACACCGCCCGGCGCGGCGATGCCGACGTCGTCTTCGTCCACGCCAAGGCGCAGGAGCTGAAATTCGTCGAGGAGGGCTTCTCCACCGAGCGCCGCCCGGTGATGTACAACGACTTCGTGCTGATCGGCCCGAAATCCGACCCCGCGGGCGTCGCCGGGACGACTGACATCGTCGCTGCCCTGAAGAAGATCCAGGAGAAGGGCGCGCCCTTCGTCTCGCGCGGCGACAAGTCCGGCACCCATGCCGCCGAGCTCAATCTCTGGAAGGCCGCCGGCATCGACATCGCCGCGCAGAAGGGCCCGTGGTATCGCGAGATCGGCCAGGGCATGGGCGCCGCCCTCAACACCTCCGGCGCGATGGGCGCCTATGTGCTCTCCGACCGCGCCACCTGGATCTCGTTCAAGAACCGCGGCGACCTCGTGATCTCGGTCGAGGGCGACAAGCGCCTATTCAACCAGTACGGCGTGATGTCGGTCAGCCTCGCCAAGCATCCGCACGTCAAATTCAACGACGGCAAGCTCTTCGCCGACTGGCTGACCAGCCCGGAAGGCCAGAAGGCGATCGCCGACTACAAGATCGACGGCCAGCAGCTCTTCTTCCCCAATGCCGGGCAGGCCGGGGCGTGAGGCGGTGCGCCGCCTCGCCCTCGCCGGACTTGTCTGCCTGATGGCCGGGACCGTAGCGGCGCAGGAGCCGGTGCTCCTGCATGCGGCAGGCAGCCTGCGCGGCGCCCTGACGGAGGTGGCGCAGGCCTTTGAGGCGCAGACGAAGCTCGTCGTGAAGCCCGTCTACGGGGCTTCCGGCCTGCTGCATGACCGCATCGCCAAGGGCGAGGCCGCCGAAGTCTTCGCCTCGGCCAATATGGAGCATCCTCAGGCGCTGGCGCAGGCCGGTGCCGCGGGGCCGGTCGTGCTCTTCGCCCGCAACGAGCTCTGTGCCTTCGTCCGGCCGGACCTGCCGGCGACCAGCGAGACCCTGCTAGAGCACCTGCTCGATGCCAAGGTGAAGCTCGGCACCTCGACGCCGCGCGCCGACCCCTCCGGCGACTATGCCTTCGCCGTCTTCGCCCGCGCCGAGACGTTGAAAGCGGGCGCCAAGGCTGCGCTCGAAGCCAAGGCGTTGCAGCTCACCGGCAGCGCGACCAGCGTGCCGGCTCCGACGGGCGTCAATGTCTACGGCCACAAGATCGCCAGCGGCGAGGCCGACATCTTCCTGGCCTACTGCACCAACGCCCAGCCTTTGGCGCAGGAGCAGCCGGGAATCCGGCTCGTCCGCCTACCACCGGCGCTCGCGGTCGGCGCCGATTACGGGCTGACGGTGCTCAACTCGGCCTCGCCAAACGGCTACCGGCTCGCCATGTTCATCCTGTCGCCGGCAGGGCAGACGATCCTGGCGAAGCATGGCTTCTCGGCGCCCGGACTGCCGCATGGCGGGCCTTGAGCGAAACGGGACGACAGCTATGGACTGGCAAGCGACGCGGCCGGGCGAGACCGAAGCCCCCCTGCCCGAACTCAGCGACGCGCATCTCATCTTCATCGGCCGCATCCGCACGCCCTTCGCGACGCGCGACCAGTGCCCGCGCCGCGGCAGCCAGGACGGGCCGCTCTGCCGGATCGAGCTAGATCCGGCCTTCCGCCCGGCGCTGCTCGGCATCGAGGCCTTCGACGAGCTCGACATCCTCTACTGGATGCACGAGGCAAGGCGCGACCTGCTGACACAGACGCCGCGCGGCGGGACCGTCTCCGGCACCTTCGCCTTGCGCTCGCCGGTCCGGCCGAACCCAATCGCCCTGTCTCGCGTGAAACTGGAGGGCGTCGAGGACGGCGTCCTGCTGGTGCGCGGGCTCGACTGCCTCGACGGAACGCCACTGATCGACATCAAGCCCTGGCGCTGCCCGCATTCTGCCGCCCGGGTGGAGAAGACCCATGCTGCGTCCTGACAGACGCGCCGTTCTCGCCGGGGTCGCCGCCACGCTGGCCGCCCCGTCCCTTGCCCGCGCCGCGACCATCCGCGATGGCGCAGGTCGCGAGGTGCCAGTCCCGGCCAAGGTGACACGGATTTTTCCCGCCGGACCGCCGGCCGCGATCCTCGTCTACACGCTGGCGCCTGACCTGCTGCTCGGCTGGCCGCGCGCCAACCGGCCGGAGGAACGCGAATTCCTGTTGCCGGGTATCGGCGACCGCCCGGAGCTCGGACGCATCACCGGCCGCGGCTCGAGCGCGAATGTCGAGGTCGTCCTTGGGCTGAAGCCCGATCTGATCGTCGACTCGGGCTCCACCGGACGCACCTATTTCGAGCTCGCCGAAAGAGTGCAGGGCCAGACCGGGATTCCCTATGCGCTGCTCGACGGCCGGTTCGACCAGATCCCGGCAAGCTACCGCTTGCTCGGACGCCTCGTCGGCCGCGAGGAACGGGCCGAAGTGCTGGCGCGTTGGTGCGAGGAGGCGATGGCGACCATACGCGGACGTGTCGCCACAATCCCCGCTTCGCAGCGTCCCACGGTCTACTATGCCCGCGGACCGCGCGGCCTCGAAACCGGCCTCGGCGGCTCGATCAATGTCGAGACGCTCACCTTCATCGGCGCGCGCAACGCCGCCGCCGACACACCGGGCAATGGCCTGGCCCAGGTCTCGCTGGAACAGGTCCTGGCCTGGGATCCCGAAGTGATCGTCGCCATCGACACCGGCTTCGTTGCCGATGTCCGGGTCAATCCGCTCTGGGCCGGCGTCAGGGCAGTGCGAGACAAGCGCGTGCACCTCGCGCCGAAACTCCCCTTCGGCTGGGTCGACTTTCCGCCTTCGGTCAACCGCATGATCGGCTTGTGGTGGCTGGCGAAGCTGCTGTATCCGGCGCAGTTCCCCGAGGACATTCGCAGGCTCACTGCGGAGTTCTACGGGCTGTTCTATCAGGTGGCGCCAGATGACGACCAGCTCGACCGCATCCTGTCAGGCCGGAACTGAGCCGTTGCGGCCGTCCAGCCTGCGCGGCAACCTGATCGCGCTCGCCCTGCTCGGCGGCGCCGTGCTGGCCGCGTTCGCTGTCGGGCGCTTCCCGGTCGGCCCCGGCGACATCGCGCAACTGCTCTGGTCGCAGCTCACCGGCCAGCCGCACGGCCTCGACCCGCGCACCGAGGCCGTGATCTGGAACATCCGCGGACCGCGCATAGCCTCGGCGGTTCTCATCGGGGCTGCACTCGCCATGGCGGGAGCCGCCTTCCAAGGCCTGTTCCGCAACCCCCTGGTCTCCCCCGACATCCTCGGGGCGTCGACAGGGGCGGCGCTGGGCGCGGTGCTCGGCATCTTCTTCTCGATCGGCATCCTCGGCATCCAGCTCGCCGCCTTCGCCGGTGGTCTGGTGGCTGTAGGGGCCGTCTACGCGGTGGGGTCGACCATCCGTCGCGGCGACCCGGTCCTGGCGCTGGTGCTGACCGGCGTCGTCATCGGCTCGCTGCTGGCCGCCGGGATCGGGCTGGTGAAGTTCTGGGCCGACCCGTACAACCAGCTCCCGGCAATGACCTTCTGGCTGCTCGGCAGCCTCAACAATCACGGCTCGCCGATCGACCTCGCCGTCCTGGCAGGTCCGATCCTGCTCGGCACCACGGTCCTGATGCTGCTGCGCTGGCGGATGAACGTGATGTCGCTTCCGGAAGAGGAGGCCCGCGCGCTGGGGCTGAATACAGCGCCGATCAGGCTCGCGATCGTCGCAGCCGCGACGCTGGTGACGTCAGCGAGCGTCGCTGCCGCAGGCATTATCGGCTGGGTCGGCCTCGTCGTGCCGCATCTGGCGCGCTTCCTGGTCGGCCCCGATTTCGGCAGGCTGCTGCCGACAGCAGCACTCCTTGGCGGGGGCTACCTGCTGATCATCGACACCATCACGCGAACCATGTCGGCGGCAGAGACACCGCTCGGCATCCTGACCGCCGTCGTCGGAACACCCTTCTTCATCTGGCTCCTCGCCTCCTCTCGCGGTAGCTGGTCGTGAGCCTCGCTGCCAGCGCCCTCGCCTATGGCCATGGCAGCCGCGAGGTCGGCTGCGACATCGAGCTCGCGATCCGCAGCGGCGAGGTCATGGCCCTGCTCGGCCCGAACGGCCACGGCAAGACGACGCTGCTCAAGACACTGCTCGGGCTGCTGCCGGCGAAGGGCGGCCAGCTCACGCTGGATTCGCGCGCACTCGCGACCTTCTCGATCGGCGAGCGCGCGCGTGTCCTGGGCTATGTCCCGCAGGCGCACGCCGGCACCTTCGCCTTCTCGGTCGCCGAGGTGGTGCTGATGGGCCGCACCGCACATGGCGATCTCTTTTCCGCGCCCTCGGCCCGCGACCGCGCCACCACGCAGGCCATGCTGGAGCGGCTCGGCATCGAAAGGCTGGCGCAGCGCCCCTATACGGAGATTTCCGGCGGTGAGCGCCAGCTCGTCCTGATTGCCCGCGCACTGGCTCAGCAGCCACGCTACATCGTCCTTGACGAACCGACGGCCAGCCTCGATTTCGGCAACCAGGGCAAGGTGATGGCGCAAATGCGCCGCCTCGCCGACGAAGGCCTCGGCGTGCTCTTCACGACGCACGATCCCAACCAGGCCCTGCGCTACGCCGACCGTGTGATGCTGCTGCGCGATGGGCGCTCGCTCGGCAGCGGCCCGGCCGCCGCACTGCTGACCTCGGCAAATCTCGCCGCACTCTACGGCAGCGTGGTCGAGACCGTGCGCGACGCCGATGGCAGGCTCGCCTTCCTGCCAGGGTGACACCGGCGCGTCACGGCAATCTGGTCAGAATCTCCCGATTCTGTTTACCTAACGGCAGACAAGACCATGCCAGCTTGCGGCCTTCCTGCCCGGCCCGCAGCGCGTTCCCGCCGCGATTTCTCGGCCCTTTTCAATGTCCTGGAGCGACTGGATGAAGCTTTTCCTCGGAACACCCTTCCTGCGCGGCCTCGCGCTCGCCGGAGCGTTGACCGCCGGCGCAGCCCAAGCACAGGAGCCGAGCCAGGCATCGATCGAGGCGCTGCTGCCGGAGCTGGAGAAGCAGGTCGCCGCCGGCATGAAGGCCTTTTCGGTGCCCGGCGTCGCCGTCGGCATCGTCCATGACGACAAGCTGATCTACGCCAAGGGCTTCGGCCTCAAGGCTCAGGGCAAGCCCGAGCCGGTGACCCCGGAGACTCTGTTCCAGGTCGGCTCGACCACCAAGGCCTTTCTCGGCGTGACGCTGGCGCAGGCCGTCGATGCCGGCCGGATCGGCTGGAACGACCCGGTGATCGACCACCATCCCGCCTTCCAGCTCTCCGACCCCTGGATTACCCGCGACTTCCGCGTGCTCGATCTCGCAGCGCAGCGTTCCGGGCTGACCCCCTATGTCAACGACGCCCTGGCCTTCCTCGGCTTCGACAAGGAAACGCTGATCCGCTCGCTGCGGGTGGCGCCGCAACTTGGCGCCTTCCGCTCCGATTTCCGCTATCTCAACATCCCGCACGTCGTCGGCGGTGAGATCGTCGCCAAGGCCAATGGCACACCGTCCTGGTTCGCCTCGCTGAAGCGCAGCGTGCTCGACCCGCTCGGCATGGCGGCGACCACGGCGACCGCCGAGGCGATCGAGAAGGCGCCGGACCACGCGACGGGTCACCGGCTCGACGCCGCGCCCATCGCAGTGCCCTTCCATCCCGCCTTCCCCTATGCGCTCGGCCCGGCCGGCGCGCTGAACTCGAACGTGCCCGACATGGCGAAATGGCTGCGCCTGCAGCTCGGCCGCGGCATCTTCGACGGCAAGGTCGTGGTCTCCGAGGAGAATCTCGACGTGACCTGGACGCCGCGCGTCGCGATGAACGAGCGCACCGCCTATGCCGTCGGCTGGGTCGCCAGCGCGACGCCGCGCGGCCGGATCATCTGGCACAATGGCGGCACCTCCGGCTTCGGCGCCCATGCCGGCTTTCTGCCGGATGCCAAGACCGGCATCGTCATTCTCACCAATCTCGAGAATGGCGGTATGCCGGATTCGCTGGCGATGTGGTTCTACGACCGTGTCCTCGGCAATCCGACCGTCGACAACATCGCGCTCGGCGCCGCGGCGTCGAAGGCGAAGCGCGAGGCCGCGCTGAAGGAGGCGGCCGGTTTCGTGCCCGGGCCGCTGCCGGCCAATGCCTCCGCCCTCGCCGGCACCTATGTCTCGCCGATCCTCGGAGAGGCGACGGTCTCCCTGGTCAACGGCAACCTTCAGATGAAGCTGGAAACAACGGAGGCCATCGGCCTGCTCACGGCGAGTCGGGACGATCCCTTCCTGTTCTCGGCGACGCTCGCGCCGGTCGGCGACTTCGCCGGTCCCGCCGCGATGAGCGGCGGCGAAGCCTTCACCCGGCTGCGCTTCGAGCCCGACAACAACGGCAGGATCACGCAGATGCGCTGGCTCAGCCCCGAGTTGCCGCATCTCTTCAGCCGGGCCCCGGCCCAGTAATGCCGACGATACCGAGGATTCCCGACATGATGCTCCGCCCTGCCCTGATCCTGAGCCTGGCCGCCTTCATGGCGGCCTCGCCGGCCGCGATCGCCGCGCCCGCTTTTGCGCCGCTCCCGGCCGGCGTGCAGTCCCTGCCGGTCGAACCGGCCCGCTCGCTGCTGAAGAACTTCCTCGACGCGCTCGGCGACGACGACGATGTCCATGACGACCACTACGACTGGAAGGACTACCGCAACTCGACCTCCCGCAAGGAGCGCATCCGCGACTATTACGAGATGCAGCGGCAGGGCCAGATGGACTACTGGAGGGCCCAGAAGGACATGCAGAAGAAGGCGATCAAGGCCCAGCGTGGCTGGTGACGCCGGACGTCAGCTAGTCCTATCGTCCCCCCTACCTCTCTTGGTGCGTCTGTTGCATAGTCAGCCCCAGCGCCGCGCATGACGCCTAAGGACGCAGGGGAACAGGACATGAAGACCATCTATCTGGCAGGGGCCATCCTCGCCGGCAGCGCCTCGATGGCGCTCGCCCAGCAGCTCGCGCCGAGCCCGACGCTCGACGCGGTCAAGGCCCGCGGCCATATCGAATGCGGCGTGCATCTCGGCCTGCCCGGCTTCTCCTTCGCCAACGACAAGGGCGAATGGACCGGCCTCGACGTCGACTACTGCAAGGCGCTCGCTGCCGCCGTACTCGGCGACGCGACCAAGGTCAAGTTCACGCCGACCTCGGTGCAGCAGCGCTGGCCGATCCTGCAATCGGGCCAGGTCGACCTCCTCTCGCGCAATTCGACCATCACCTTCTCGCGCAATGCGACGCTCGGCCTGAACTTCCAGGGCATCAATTTCTACGAAGGCCAGACCTTCATCGTCCGCAAGAAGGCCAACGCCAAGACCGCGGCCGATCTCGACGGCGCCTCGATCTGCGTTGCCGCCGGCTCGACCGAGGAGAAGAACGCCGCCGACTGGTTCCGCGAGCGCAACCTCAAGGTGACGATCACCAACTTCCAGAAGAATGACGACGCCATCACCGCCTATGACAGCGGCCGCTGCGACGCCTACACCGCCGGTGTCGGCGCCCTCGCCGGCCAGCGCGCCAAGCTCAAGGTGCCGGACGAGCACGTCATCCTGACCCAGCCGATCTCGAACGATCCGCAGGGGCCGGTGACGCGCTGGGGCGACGAGCGCTGGCAGCTGATCGTGCGCTGGGTGCTGAACGGCACCATCGCGGCCGAAATGCTCGGCGTGACCTCCAAGAACGTCGACGAGATGAAGGCGAACTCGAAGAACACCGAGGTCCGCCGCCTGCTCGGCGCCGAGGGCGGCTTCGGCGCGATGATGGGGCTGCCGGACGATTGGATGTACAAGGTCATCAAGCAGGTCGGGAACTATGGCGAGAGCTATGAGCGCACCGTCGGCATGGGCTCGGCCCTGAAGCTCGAGCGCGGCCAGAACCAGCTCTGGACCAAGGGCGGGCTGCTGTTCACCCCACCGTTCCAGTGAGAGCGAAGCGGCTCGACCTCTGAGCCGCCGTCATTCCGGACAAGCCGCAACGCGGCGTAGCTCCGGAATCCATCGAAAGGCGCCGGAGTCCGCAATGGATTCCGGCCCTCCGCTTCGCTCCGGCCGGAATGACGGCCCGCTCTTTCAGCCTTCCCAGCGAGCCTGCGATCGTGAGCAAAGCCCTCGCCTTCATCAACGACAAGCGCGTCCGTGACTGGTTCTACCAGGCGGCGGTGCTGATCGGCCTCGTCGGCCTGCTGGTCTATTTCATCCGCAACGCCTCGGAGAACATGGTCAAGGCCGGCATCGCGTCGGGCTTCGACTTCCTCTGGCGCACCTCCGGCATCGACGTGCCGTTCGTGCTGACGAGCTACACCCAGTCCGACAACATCCTCGCTCTGTTCTGGGCCGGTGTCGCCAACACGCTGTTCGTCACCGCGGTCTCACTGGTGCTGGCGACACTGCTCGGCTTCGCGATCGGCATCGCCCGCCTCTCTTCGATCTGGCTCGTCTCAGCCCTTGCTGGCGCCTATGTCGAGTTCGTCCGCAACATCCCGCTGCTGTTCTTCGTGCTGTTCTGGTATTTCGGCGTCATCGCCGCATTGCCGTCGCCACGTGACAGCATCAGCGTCTTCGGCGTCGCCTTCATCAATAATCGCGGTTTGACCATCCCGCTGCCGGATGCTCCCGCGAATTTCCACTGGGCCTTCGGCGCCATCCTCGTCGCCTTCGTTGCGCAATGGCTGTTCGCGCGCTGGGCGAAGCGGCGCAAGGAGGCGACCGGGCAGGACGCGCCGCTGCTCGTCGTCAGCCTGATTCTGCTCGTGCTGGTGCCGGTGCTGGCCCTGAGCTGGGCGAGCCTGGCGACACGCTGGGACATTCCGGTGCTGCGTGGCTTCAACTATCGCGGCGGCTTCGTCGTCATCCCCGAATTCGTCGCGCTGCTGGCGGCGCTGGTGACCTACACGGCCGGCTTCATTGCCGAGATCGTGCGCGGCGGCATCCAATCCGTGCCGCATGGCCAGATCGAGGCCTCGGCGGCGCTCGGGCTGCGGCCTGCCCAGACGCTGCGCCTCGTCACCATCCCGCAGGCGCTCAGGGTGATGACGCCGCCGATGACCAACCAGTATCTCAACGTGCTGAAGAACTCGTCCTTCGGCGCCGCGATCGCCTATCCCGACGTGGTCAGCCTGTTCATGGGCTCGGCGCTGAACAACACCGGCCAGGCGATCGAGATCATCGCGATGACGCTGGCGGTCTATCTCGTCATCGGCCTCGCGGTCTCCGCCTTCATGAACTGGTACAATGCCAAGATCGCGCTGGTGACCCGATGAGCGCCACCGCAACCTCCCAGAGCTGGCGCGAGCGCCTCTTCGGAACGCCGGTCACGACCGTCGTCACCCTGATCCTGGCGCTTATCATCGCCTGGGTCGCGATACCGATCATCCGCTGGGCGCTGATCGACGCGACCTGGCGTGGAACGACGCGCGAGGACTGCGCGCCGGGCGGGGCCTGCTGGGTGTTCATCCGCGCCCGCTTCGGCCAGTTCATGTACGGGCTCTATCCGCAGGGCGAGCGCTGGCGCGCCGACCTCGCCGGTATCCTTTTTGCGCTCGGCGGAGCGGCGCTGGTGTTCGCGCCGCAGCGTCACAAGCTCAAACTGGCACTGGCGGCACTCGTCGTCCTGCCGCCGCTCGGCGTCTGGCTGCTTGCCGGGGGCTTCGGCCTGCGGCCAGTCGAGACGCGCGAATGGGGCGGGCTGATGCTGACCGTCTTCATCTCGATCTATGCCAGCCTGATCGCGATCCCGCTCGGCATCCTGCTGGCGCTCGGGCGGCAATCGCAGCTCCGGGTGATCCGGCTGGTCAGCGTGCTGTTCATCGAGTTCTGGCGCGGCGTGCCGATCATCGCAGTGATCTTCCTGGCCTCGCTGCTGCTGCCGCTGATCATGCCGTCGGGCATCGGCGTCGACCGGCTGGCCCGGGCCGTGATCGGGCTCGGCTTCTGCATCGCCGCCTATATGGCGGAGGCGGTCCGCGGCGGCCTGCAGGCCCTGCCGTCGGGCCAACGCGAGGCGGCGACGGCGCTCGGCCTGACCTATTGGAAGGCGACCTGGTTCATCATCCTGCCGCAGGCCCTGCGCATCTCCTTGCCCGCGATCACCAACGAGTTCATCGCGCTGGTGAAGAACACCACGCTCGTCCTCGTCGTCTCGATCCTGGACCTGCTCGGCATCGCCCAGGCCTCGCTCGCCGATCCCAACTGGGTCGGCATGAGCATGGAAGCCTATGTATTCTCCGGCGGAATCTACTGGCTGATCTGCTTTGCGCTGTCGCGCTGGAGCAAGAGCCTGGAGACGAAACGGGCACGATAGCCGTGAGGTAATGGCCAGAACGCTCTCTGAGAGATCGATTCCGCCTCCGTCTCTAAACGATTGTCATTCCAGGCAAACGCGCGCGCGTCACCGCTCCTGCGGCGGCACGGCGCGCAGGCGCTCCGTCAACTCGCGGCGCTGTTCTTGCGTCCATTGCGAGTGCTTGCGGGTGGTCGATGGCGGACGGTTGGCGAGGCCGAGCCCGATGCCGCGCAGATCGTTGACCGGGCGGATTGGGCGCTGGACGAAACCGCCGCCGCAGCTCGGGCAGACATTTTCAAGCACGCGCTCGGCGCAATCAGCGCAATAGGTGCACTCATAGCTGCATATCCGCGCCTCCAGCGAGGCCGGCGGCAGGTCGCGGTCGCAGAGTTCGCAGTTCGGGCGCAGTTCCAGCATCGTCGTTTCCGTTCCGGCCTGACGTCAGCAGCTTTGCGGCAAGTGAAGCCCGCGGCAAAGACAGCGTGCGTCAGTGGCCACGCCGCCGGCCTTCGGCAGTCATGGCCGCCCCGGTCAGCTCACCCCCAACTCCACCGGTACCGAGAAGGAACGCTTCACCTGGCCGAGCGCGAAGCTCGATTCGATCGAGGCGACATTGTCGAGCCGGGTCAGCTTGTCCTTCAGAAAGCGCTCATAGGCGGCAAGGTCGCTGACGATAATGCGCAGGAGATAGTCGCGCTGGCCGGTCATCAGATAGCAGTCGGCGACCTCCGGCCAGCGCTGCACGGCCGCGCCGAAACGGTCGAGCTCCTCCTCGCGCTGCCGCTCCAGCTTGATCGAGGCGAAGACCGAGACCGGCAGGCCGAGCTTCTCCTGGTCGATCACCGCGACATAGCCCTTGATCACCCCGGCCTCCTCAAGCAGGCGGACGCGCCGTGCGCAAGGGCTCGGCGACAGGCCGACCTGCGCGGCGAGATCCAGAATGCTCATCCGCCCGTCGGCCTGCAGGGCCTGCACGATGCGGCAGTCGATATCGTCGAGTTTGGGATTTGGCATGAATTCTCGCTCCTCGCCCCACTCTTAGCGAAACCCGCCAAGCTTGGAAGCCCACAGCGTCGTCTTTAGCTGCTTTCGCCAGCGCGAATGTGCATGATACGCTAATCTAAGGAGCGCGCCCGATGTCCGACCCACGCCTGCCCGTTCTCGCCGAACTGGAAAAGAAGATCCTCTGGCTGGCCTCGTGGACGATCCACAACGCCAACCATCTGCGCGACAATGGCGACGGCATGAAAGTGGGTGGCCATCAGGCCTCCTCGGCCTCGCTCGCCACCATCATGACGGCGCTCTACATGGCGGCGCTGAAGCCGCAGGACCGGGTGGCGGTGAAGCCGCACGCCTCGCCGATCTTCCACGCCATCAACTATCTGATGGGGCTGCAGACGCAGGAGAAGCTCGAGAATTTCCGCGGCTACAAGGGCGCGCAGAGCTACCCCTCGCGCACCAAGGACATCGACGACGTCGATTTCTCGACCGGATCGGTCGGCCTCGGCGTGGCCCAGACGCTGTTCTCGTCGCTGACCCAGGACTATGTGAAGGCGCATGGCTGGGCGAAGGACCGCCCCGAAGGCCGCATGGTCTCGCTGATCGGCGATGCCGAGCTCGACGAGGGCAACATCTTCGAGGCCCTGATGGAGGGCTGGAAGCATGGCGTGCGCAACACCTGGTGGGTGATCGACTATAACCGCCAGTCGCTCGACGCGGTGATCCGCGAAGGCCTCTATGACCGCTTCGAGACGATGTTCCGCAATTTCGGCTGGGACGTCGTCACCCTGAAATACGGCTCGCTGCAGCAGGCCGCCTTCAAGGAGAAGGGCGGCGAGCGGCTGAAGGCCTGGATCGATTCCTGCCCGAACCAGCTCTATTCAGCCCTTACCTTCCAGGGCGGCGCCGCCTGGCGCAAGCGCCTGATGGACGATCTCGGCGACCAGGGTCCGGTCACCAAGCTGATCGAGAAGCGCTCCGACGCCGAGCTCTCGAAGCTGATGTGCAATCTCGGCGGGCACGATTTGCCCTCGATCCTCGAAGCCTTCGAGGCGATCGACCATGACCGGCCGGTCTGCTTCCTCGCCTACACGGTCAAGGGCTTCGGCCTGCCGCTCGCCGGGCACAAGGACAACCATGCCGGGCTGATGACCAAAGAGCAGATGGAAGGCTTCAAGCAGGCCAACAAGGTCCGCCCGGGCCATGAATGGGACCTGTTCGAGGGCCTCGACCTGCCCGAGAGCGAGATCCGCGCCTTCCTTGGCAAAGTGCCGTTCTTCGCCGAGGGGCGCCGCCGCCTTTCCGCGCCCGCCCTGCCCGTCCCGGAGAAGCTCGAAGCGGGCATCCAGCCGGTGATGTCGACCCAGATGGGCTTCGGCAAGGTGCTCGACGAGCTCGCCAAGCTCGGCGGGCCGCTGGCCGACCGCATCGTCACCACCGCGCCCGACGTCACGGTCTCGACCAATCTCGGGCCCTGGGTCAACCGGCGCGGCCTGTTCGCGCGGGCGTCTATGGCCGACACCTTCAAGGACGAGCGCATCCCCTCGATGCAGAAATGGGAGTTCTCTCCCAAGGGCCAGCATATCGAGCTCGGCATCGCCGAGATGAACCTGTTCATCAACCTCTCGGCGCTGGGCCTGTCGCACTCGATCTTCGGCGAGCGCCTGATCCCGATCGGCACGCTCTACGACCCGTTCATCTCGCGCGGCCTCGATGCGCTGAACTACGCCTGCTACCAGGACGCCCGCTTCATGGTCGTCGCGACGCCGTCCGGCGTCACGCTCGCGCCCGAGGGCGGCGCGCATCAGTCGATCGCGACACCGCTGATCGGCATGAGCCAGGACGGGCTCTGTGCCTTCGAGCCGGCCTTCGTCGACGAGCTCTCGGTGATGATGCGCTGGTCGTTCGAATACCTGCAGAAGGATGGCGAGGGCGATCCGGACGAGCGCACCTGGCTGCGCGACGAGACCGGCGGCTCCGTCTATCTCAGGCTCTCGACCCGGCAGGTCGAGCAGCCCAAGCGCGCGATGACGCCCGAGCTGGAGCGCGACATCATCGACGGCGCGTACTGGCTGAGGAAGCCCGGCCCGAACGCCTCGGTGGTGATCGCCTATACCGGCGCGGTCGCACCGGAAGCGATCGAGGCGGTCGGCCTGCTAGCCGAGGACCGCCGCGATGTCGGCCTGCTCGCCATCACCTCGGCCGACCGGCTGAATGCCGGCTGGCAGGCGGCGGAACGTGCGCGCCAGCGCGGCAACCATCGCGCCACCAGCCATGTCGAACGCCTGCTCGGCGAGCTCTCGCGCGATTGCGGCATCGTGTCGGTGCTGGACGGGCATCCTGCGACGCTGGCCTGGCTCGGCAGCGTCCACGGCCACAAGCAGAAGGCGCTCGGCGTCGAGCATTTCGGCCAGACCGGCACGGTCGCCGACCTCTACCGCCATTTCGGCATCGACGCGAACGCGATCGTCCACGCAGCCCAGGCAGCGGCGCCCGGCCGGCCGGTCCGGTATCTGAAGGCTCTGCCGTAAGACGCGCTTCCCTTCTCCCCTTGCGGGAGAAGGTAACCCGAAGGGCCGGATGAAGGGGCGCGCTGCGCTCTTTCACGTCATGGTCGGGCTTGTCCCGACCATCCACGTCTTGCTTCAGGCCTTGCGGTTCAAAGACATGGATGCTCGCCACAAGGGCGAGCATGACGGAAACGGTTCAGGCGGGCGCAGTCAGCCCCGCTTCACCTTCACCCCGGCGATCAGCCAACCTCCGGTCAGGAAGAAGGCGATCAGCACCGCGAGCCCGGCCCGCTGGCTGGCGAAGAGCGTCGTCGCCAGCGCGACCAGGGTCGGCCCCATGAACGAGGTCACCTTGCCCGCTAGGGCGAACAGACCGAAGAACTCGCCGATCCGCGCCGGCGGGGCGATGCGGGCGAGCAGGCTGCGTGAGGAGGCCTGCAAGGGCCCGGCTACGAGGCCGATCAGAAGGCCGAGCCCGAGATAGACCTTCTCCGGCAGCGAAGCGAACAAGCCATCACCGGGAGCAGCCGGCGTCGCCTCGATGAAGAAGGCGACCTGGCCCGGCCCGAGCGAGAGGATGCCGATACAGGCGAAGAGCAGGCAGGCGATGGCGCCGAGGATCACCGGCTTGCCGCCGACGGCATCGTCGAGCTTGCCACCGAGGAAGGCGCCGAGCGTGCCGGTGATGGTGAGCAGGATACCGAACACGCCGAGCTCGATCGTCTGCCAGCCGAACACCCCTGCCCCGTAGATGCCGCCGAAGGCGAAGAGCGCGACGAGCCCGTCCTGGTAGATCATGTTGGCGAGCAGGAAACGGCCTAAGCCAGGCAGGCTCGGCAGCTCGGCCAGCGTCGCCTTCAGCCGCGCCACGCCGCCACCGGCGGCCTCCCGGAAGGAGATGCCGGTGCGCGGCGAATCCGGCGTCAGCAGGAACATCGGCGCGACGAAGATCACGAACCAGAGCGCGGTCAGCGGACCGGAAAAGCGGTCGCCCTCGCGGCTCGCCGCATCGAGCCCGAACAGCGGCGAAAGCCCGGCGAGCGTCTTTCCGGTGTGCGGATCAGCGGCGAGCAGGCCGAGCGTCAGGGCCAGTGAGACGAGCCCGCCGAGATAGCCGACGGCCCAGCCCGTGCCGGAGAGCCGGCCCAGCCGTTCCGGCGGCACCAGCCGTGTCATCATCGCATTGTTGAAGATGGTGGCGAATTCGGCGCCGATCGTCGCGATCATGAAACCCGCCAGCGCGATCGGCACGGCCGCGGGCGAACCGGGCTCGGCGTACCAGAGCATGCCTGAGCCGATGACGAGCAGCGCGCCGAAGCTGGCGATCCAGGGCTTACGCGGACCGGTCCGGTCGGCGATGCCGCCGAGCAGGGGCGAGAGCAAGGCAATGCACAGGCCGGCAAAGCCCGTCGCATAGCCCCAGAGTGCCTGTCCCTGCGCGGGATCGGAGGCGAGCGCGGCCGCGAAGAAGGGCGCGAAGACGAAGGTCGTGACCAGCGTGAAGAAGGGCTGGGCCGCCCAGTCGAAGAAGATCCAGGCGACGACGGAGCGCCGCGGCGGATAGGTTGCGGGAGCGCTGTCCGCACCACCGGATTGGGTCACCGCGACATTCAAAGGACCGAACCTGAATACAGAGGAAGCTGGTCATCCCGGACAAGCCGCGCCAGCGGCGCCGATCCGGGACCCATGCCTGAACCTCGATCGGAAAGGCTCAGGCATGAGTCCCGGGTCTCCCTCCGGCCGCCCGGGACGACGAGGCGAGGGGCAACCCGCAAATCGCTCACTGCAGCGTCGTGTCCGGGTCGGAACCGCCGCGGGCGAGCTCGATCTCGGTGATCGCGACCAGCACCTCGGCCCGGCTCCTGAGATCGGGAGCCTCGAGCAGCGCCTGCTTCTCGCGCGGCCCGAAGGGACACATCATCGAGAGCGCGTTGACCAGCGCCTCGTTGGGCGCCTCGTTGACGCCCTTCCAGTCGATCTTCAGCTCGTTCGCCTTGGCGAAGCTGCGCAGCGCCTTGAGCAGGCTCGCGCGGTCGACAGCCTCCTCCCCGGCCCGCGCCTGGAAGTCGACCGCAAAATCGTCATAGGAAATTCTGGCCTGGCGATAGGCGGTGGTGACCGAAAGCTCCTCGACCAGCCGGAAGCGGGAAATGCCAGTCAGGGTCAGGATATAGCGGTCGTCGCCCGTCTCGGCGAACTGGGTGATGCGCCCGAGGCAGCCGACCTGCAGCAGCGCCGGCGCCGTCGACTGCCGGCCGCTCTCCGGCTCCGGCTGGATCAGCCCAATGACGCGATGGGTCCGGATCGCATCATCGACCATGGCCAGATAGCGCGGCTCGAAGATGTTGAGCGGCATCTGCCCGCGCGGCAGCAGCAGGGCGCCGCTGAGCGGAAACAACGGGATGACCGCCGGGCAATCCTCAGGCCCGTGATAAACCGCGTTCATGCCCATCGGCGCTTGCCCATCTGCGCTTCGCCCTTTCGTTTCGGTCTAGGCGAAGAGCGCGGCCGACAGCTTGCGGCGCCCGGCGACGCTATGCTCGTCCATCGGCCCCCAGACCTCGAAGAACTGCAGCAACTGCTTGCGCGCGCCATCCTCGTTCCAGCTCCGGTCCGCCTTGAGAATGGCGATGAGCTGGTCGACCGCCTCCTCGCGCTGGTCGCGGGCGTTCAGTGCCAGCGCCAGGTCGAAGCGGGCCTGATGGTCTTTCGGGTTCGCAGCGACCTTGGCCTCGAGCTCGGCGGTGTCGCCGAGCGAGGCGGCCTGCTCGGCGAGCTCGATCGCGGCACGCAGCGCCGCCACGGCCTGGTCCTCAGCCTTGTCTGCCGGCACCATGGCGAGGAAGCCCTTGGCGCCCTCGATGTCGCCCTCATCGAAATGCAGCCGCGCCATGCCGGTGATCGCCCCGACATTCTCCGGCTCCAGCGCCAGCACCTCGGCATAGAGTTCGCTCGCGCCGCCGGCATCGCCGGCTTCGAGCGCCTCGGCGGCGGCAGCGAGCATCTCCTCGGCCGGCCCGGGTCCTACCGGGCCGACGAGCTTCTCGATGAAGGCCTTGATCTGGCCCTCCGGCTGGGCGCCCATGAAGCCGTCGACGGGCTGGCCGCGCTGGAAGGCGATCACCGCTGGAATCGACTGGATGCCGAGCTGGCCGGCAATCGCCGGGTGCTCGTCGATGTTCATCTTGACCAGCTTGACCTTGCCGCCGGCCTCGTTGACCACCTTCTCGATCACCGGCGTCAGCTGCTTGCAGGGGCCGCACCAAGGCGCCCAGAAATCGACAAGCACCGGCTGGTTCATCGACTCTGCGATGACGTCCTGGCGGAAGCCCTGCGTCGTCGTGTCCTTGATCAGCCCGGGGGCCGGTGCCGCTTCGCCATTGACCAGCATGGGTCGTCCTTCATCTCGTCAACAAGCCGGGCCCTGCGTCGGCAGGGTTTCAGCCCCGCCTTTTAGGTGATTGCCCGGAAAACCGAAACCGCCGGGCAGCGCTGCCCGATCCGCGCTCCCATAGATGGGGAGCTTCATCCGTTCTGTCCATTGCCACCGGCGCATCTCATGCGACGGCCGGCGCAGGTCTTGCGCCTCAAACCTCGGGCGGTGCCGGCAGCGCGACGATCAGCGGCTCGTGGCCGGTCGAGCGCAGAAAGGCCAGCATGTCGTCGCGGGCAATGCCGAGCGTCGCCGTATTGACCAGCGGATGGAAGTTCATCGGCTCCCCGGTCATCAGCCCGGCGTCGAGCACCATGGTCACATCGCCCTCCCGGTCGTTGATCACGGCGAAGGCGGTCACCGAGCCTGGCGTGACGCCGAGCTTCTCCATCAGCAGCTCAGCCGAGCCGAAGGAGAGCCTTCCGCTCGCGCCGAGCGTCTCGTGCAGACGCTTCAGGTCGATTCGCGTGCTCTCGAGCGCCGAAACCAGGAAAATCCGGCCCTTCTTGTCCTTGAGGAACAGATTCTTGGTGTGATGCCCGCTGATAGCGCCGCGCAATTCCTTGGATTCGGCGACGGTGAAGACCGCCTCATGGTCGATCCGGGTGGTGGCGATGCCGAGGTTATCCAAGGCGGTGACGAGATCCTTAGGAGAAATTGGCGCGGTCATTTTTGCCCTGAGAAACGCGAAAAAGCCCGAAATTCCTAGCTTTCCACCCCCATCTCGGCAAGCCCGAGACATTGCCCCCAGCCGAACCGGGCAGCGAGTTGTGAAATTCCTGCAACAAGCCTCTTGCGCTCCTCGCGGCTATGGGCAATAAGCCGCCCATCGGCGCTGCGGCGCGGATGAATGTCTCGGATGCGGGTGTAGCTCAGGGGTAGAGCACAACCTTGCCAAGGTTGGGGTCGAGGGTTCGAATCCCTTCGCCCGCTCCAGACAATCTCTGATGAAGAGAAGCATGCAAGCGTCGGGTTTCCCGGCGCTTTTTGCTTTTCTGGTCAGCGACGTTCCGGGTCATTTCCGAAAGCCCCAACGGTCGTGGCCATCTGCGGGTTGCAGGTACGATCCGAGGCCGAACAGGCCCTCTTGGTCCGCCCCCGCTACCCCTCACTGTTTGAAACAGTTCTCTCGGTGCCACTGCAGGAAATGCGGATGTGGACGATCGTGAGCTCGCAGCGGTGGTCGTGCTCGACCTGTCCTGTTTATGAAGCTGCGTATCCCGTCGGCGTCATTCGTCTGCCGCGAGATCAGGATGTCGAGGTCGTTAGACAGACTGATCAAACCACGATCGAACATCCAGTGAGCGGTGCCTGACAAGGCAATGCCGTTGCTGATGATGTCAGGCCCGCTCCTCTCAACGGGACGAATGTGAGCTGCAGCGACCTCGGCTCGGCCACCACCATTGATCAGCTTGAGGCCTGTGATCGCGCAGCGTTCGTCGTAAGCGCGCAGGACGACGCGGCGAAACACCCGGTCGCGAACGATCCGCGAAGCAAGGAAACTCGTCCGCTCGCGATCCTGCTGGAACACAAACGGAGCCTGCTCCTCCGCGAAGCCGTCCGACCCCGCCTTTTCATCGACACGCGGCAGCAGCGGAGCCTCGTCGTCCAGGCCCAGATTGATGATCCGGCTGAAGTCGGCTGGTGAAATCGGACGAACCGCCGCTTGAGCGCGGCCAGAGATGCGTCCCTCCTCGTTCAGGACGCCGCGCTCGATCACGCCCTGATCATCGGCGAAAGGTACGGGATTGGCGAAGTCGAGATAGCTGCCCGGTTCGATGATGGCGATGTACATACCCGGCGTGGCCGGATCGGGAATCACCTGCTGGACTTTGGCCACCGCGAAGTAGCCGCGCGTCCCGGCAACCTTTGTCGGCTCGTAGTAGATTATCCAGTTGCCTACGCAGGATTGCACGCGACCGAGATATTGGCGCGGAAACTGATACCGCTCGGCCGGGCTGTCGTCGTAGATCGAATCCTGCCGATGGATGAAGACGCAGAAGGCCATGCTCGCTCAAATCTCGTTTGCTTCGGCAAGGTGATCAAGGTTCGGCACCGAGGTCAATCTTTCGCCATCGCGCGGCAACCGAAGAAGCGAGTGTTCACTTCCGTGCATCGCGCGACCATTTGCGACATGTGCCGGCGAAAATTCGCCGCATCGTTCAACGTTCGCCGGCAGCCCGATTGAAGAAAGCCAGAACGACGAGCCGCATATCGCTCAGAAGCGAAAAGCGGCGCGGAGTTCGGCGCTCTGCTCACGATAGCCGCTGGCGGCACGCAGGCCATATTCCGCCCTGAGCTCCCAGCCGGATTTCGTCACGAGATCGATGCCGGCTCGCGCGTTGCCGTAGGCCCGCGGCATGCCCGTCTCGGATTTGAAGCTGGGAGAACCATCGCCGCTCCCGAGCGCGCTGAAACGCTGCCGCTGCTGCCAGCCGTCCTGACTTGCGAAGCTGGCGCCGGCGTTCAGATAGGCGCGCGTAGCCATGCCCGCGATCTCGAGGCGTGTTCCAATCTCCAGCGCCGGGGAGAGCGTGGCGCCGAGGCGGCTTTGATCGAGCGTCACGAGGTCGAAAAGTCCCGCGCCGCGCTCGCGGTAGCCGTATTGCTTGATGAAATGCAGATCGAGATCGGCCATCGGCTTGAGATACCAGTTGCCGAAGGTGAACTGATAGGAGGCGCGCAGCTTGCCGCCGAGCTGCAAAGCGTGGGCGGTGCCCGAAGCGCGCGCAAAGTAACTGCCGAGCAAGACATCACGCTTCAGATCCGCAGTATCATACCCGGCGAGCAGCGAGGCCGAGAGCAGCCATGGGCCGATTTCGCGCTTCAGGACCGCTCCGGCCATGACGCCCTGCGAGCGGATATCGACATCGTCGTAGCTGGTCGTCGTATGAGCCGCGCTGTAGCCGAGCGAGCCGCCGAGGAACCAGCCGGGAGAAACCTGCTTCTGCCCACCAACCTGCAAGGTCAGTTGCTTCGTGCGATAGCCGCTGTCGTCGATCGAGCCGCTTCGATCGATCCGCGTCGCGATCGAACGACCCCAGACGCAGTCGACCTCTCGCATGCTGGCATCGGCGCTGACGAAGGCCGGACAGCTGTTCAGCCTCTCTGCGAAGGCCCTCGCTTCATTTGCCATCGCGGCGCCGCGGGCGCCTGTCGCATCGTTGCTGATCTCCTTGAGCGCGCCGAGATACGCTTCCTGGCTTTGCACGCGGCTGAGATGCCCGAAGATGCGCGATGCGGTCTCGCGCGCGCCGTCCGCGGGGCTGTCGGGGCCCTGCTGGTCCCAGACCTGCTGGAGATAGTTCGCCGTTGCCGCCTGGTCCTTCGCCAGTGCGAGACCGTCAGGAGCGAATTTCGCGCCCATCGCGATGGTCACACTCTGCTGGCCCGATTGCTTGAGGTCGTAATGGAACACGGGCGAGCGGTCGTCGATAACGGCGCCGTAGCTCGACAAGGGCTGCTCGAACCTCGCGATCTCCAGCGGAATGTCGCGCAGCGCCCGCAGCGGAAGCGGCTTCACCTTGCCGTCGAAGCGCGAAGGGGCGCTAACCGAGAGAAAATCCCCTTTGCGGTCGTAGTAGTCGAGGTCCACCGCGTAACGCCCGGTGGCGCTCTGTTGCAGGGAACCGTCCAGGGCGGTCCGGACGAAAGAGAAGCTCGTTGCGCCGAGCGCATTCTCGCCGCCGGGATTGAGGATGCCGGCATTGTTCAGCGTCGCCATGCGCAAGGTCGTGCCGCTGTGCAGACGGCCGGGTTCCCGATTTTCGAACGTGCTGCCCGCACCGAGCAGGACATTGCCGACGACCGTACCGCTGTTCTCGATGCGGGCCCGATTTGCCGTCTGGATGGCGAGACCACCGAGCGCGGAGACCGTGCCGGCGTTCGTGATCACCGTCAGAGCCGGGGTAATGGTCGCGATACCCGCAGCCTGATCACCAGTGCCGCCACTGACGCTGGCGCGGGCACCGATATTGATCCTGATCTCTTCGCCGCGATGATTGCCGCCCACGCCTGCGCCGGAATTTCCCATGCTGACCGCATAGATGCCCGGTGAGCCAGCCCCAGTGGCGGAGACCTTGCCATTGTCGCCGACGGAGATGTCGATCAGCCTGCCGCTGTTGCCTGCGGCCTCCCAGGGCCGCATCAGCATGATGCCCTGATCGGAGAAGACGGCGCCGCTGCCGAGGCTCATCGCCAGGATGGCCGGTGCGTTTGCACCCGCCGTGCCGACCTCGCCATTGACGCGGATCGCGATGTCGCCGCCTTCGCCGGCCCCGCCGACGAAGCTGCTGTCCCTGACGAGGCCGGGCCCGTAGCGAACCGAGGCCGCATCGCCGGTCAGGCCACCACCACCGCCGATCGCCTGGGCGAGGACGCCGATGGCGCCGTCGCCGGTCGTGCTCACCTTGCCGGCGACCCCGACGCTGACGCTACGCGCATCGCCGAAGCCGCCTTTCGAAGCTCTGTCGAGCGAGACCTTGCCGGCGCTCGTCGTCAAGCCGGCAACGCCACCACCAGCGCCGATGCTCTGTGCGACGATGCCATGGGCGTTTCGGCCGCTGGTCGTGATCGTGCCGACCTGGACGTTGACGGCGCCGCCATGGCCCGTCGCTCCGTCGCTAGCCCCCAATGTCACCCTCAGCGGCCCGTTTTCGACCTCGCTCGCCGGGGCGGCAACAAACCCGCCGCCACCGCCGATGCCCTGCGCCAGCACGCCGAAGGCATTGACGCCCGACGTCTGCAAGGCGCCCTCGAGGTTGACCCTGACCTCGCCGCCATCGCCCTGGATGCCACCGCTCGCTCCCAGGACGAGCGTGGTATCGGTCGTCCGGGTCGGAGCCGGGAGTTCGGGCCGCAGCGTTTTCTCGTCCAGCACCACCTGAAGGGTCACGAGGCCGCCGCCGCCGCCGATGCTCTGCGCGACGATGCCGGCCGATTGCTCGCCTTTGGTCGTGACCGCGCCTTTGGCAATGACCTGGACGGGACCGCCAAGGCCGCCACCGCTGCCCGCCGTGCCGGCCTTCACCTGCGATTTGTGCGTCAGATGTTCGATCGCCAACCCGCCGCCGATCGTGCTGGCGGCGCTTCGACCGCCGCCGCCACCGACGCTCTGCGCGACGATACCCGCCGAATTCGCCCCGGAGGTCGAGATCGCACCGCCCTCGTGATGGACGGCGACGAAGCTGCCCATGCCCGCAGCGCCGCCCCTGCCGCCGATATCGATTGCCAGGTTGAGGTTGGCCGAGCCGACGGCGCTGTTGCTGCTGCCGCCATTGCCGCCGCCACCGCCGATGCTCTGCGCCAGGATGCCCTCGGAACTCGCGCCCGCCGTCGCGATCGTGCCGCTATTGGAGACGATGACCACGCTGCCGCTGCCATTGGCGCCGCCCTTGCCGCCGACGCCGATCGTGACATTGCCGCTGGGCGAGAGCGGCAGCAGGTCGAGGACCGAGGGCAGGCTGAATGCGGGAGGGGCCTCTGCTTCCTGGCCGATCTGGCCGCCATTGCCGCCGCCGCCGCCGATGCTCTGCGCCAGTATGCCCGGCGACTCCGCCGATTTGGTGCTGATCGTACCGCGATTGTTGACGGCGACGACGCCGCCGGAGCCGCCGCTGCCGCCCTGGCCGCCGACATTGATGTTGGTGGAGAAGCTCAGATCCAGCGCCTTGAATGCGCTGAAGGCCTTTGCACCCAGCCCGAGTTCCACGACCTTGGCGATCAATCCGGCGATGTTCGCGATCTTGTTCTCTTCTTCGTCATTCTTGACGGCGCCGGCATTGCCGCCGCCGCCACCGACGCTCTGCGCGAAGATGCCGGGCGAGCGCTCGCCCTCGGTCTGCAGGGATTTGGTGTTCTCGACCTTGACGTCGCCACCATCGCCGCCGCCCAGACCGTTGCCGCCCAGCGCAATCCCGGTGCTGACCGAGGCGGAAATGTCCCACTTCTTCTGTCCCCATGACTTCAGAAAGTCGGGATCCCCCTTGGCCTGGCGCAGCGCCTGCCACAGCGAGGCGATGCCGTTGACATTGCCCCCGGCCGCGAAGGCCGCGTCATAGACCTCGTGCGACAGCGTGCTCGCGCTGCCGCCATGCCCCCCGCCGCCGCCGACGCTCTGCGCGAAGAGCGCCGCCGATCCCGAGCCCTTGGTTGTGATATCGCCGGTATTGCTGACATCGACCTTGCCGCCGTGATTGCCGGCGCCGCCCTTGCCGCCGACCGTGACATTGGCGGTGACCGTGGCGCTTCCACCGGTCAAAGTCTGACTGTTGCCGCCCATGCCGCCGCCGCCGCCGATGCTCTGCGCGACGATGCCGAAGGCGTTTGCGCCGCTGGTCGAGATCGCCCCCGCATTCCTGACGATGACGTTGTCGCCGGCATTGCCGATGCCGCCTTCGCCACCGACGGCGATGCTGAGCGCGATCGAATGGGCGGTCACCTGCGTCGGGTTGGTCCAGCGCTCCGCGATGCTCGAATAGCTCGCTCCCATGCTGGTGAAGACACCGCCGCCCTTGCCGCCGCCGCCGCCGACGCTCTGGGCGAGGATGCCCATGGCGCTGTCGCCCGTCGTCGTGATCCTGCCACTGCTTTCGACAAGCACACCGCTGCCGCGGCCGCCGATGCCGCCCTTCCCGCCTATGGTCGATGCGATCGTGACGGCGTGGCCGGCCGCGATGGTCAGGCTGCGCGTCAGCGCGAAGCCGCCTTCGCCGCCGCCACCGCCGGCGCTCTGCGCGAAGATGCCGTCGGCGAACGCCCCGCCCGTGGTGATCGCGCCGGTATTGCCGACCGTGACCGGCCCGCCACCGCCGCCGGCTGCGCCGGAGCCACCGAGCGCCATGTTGAAGCTGACGGCAGAAATCGGGTCTGTCGACGGCGCGAGGCCGATCGTCAGCGCACTGCTGCTCGCCATGCTGCCATTGCCGCCGCCCTGGCCGATGCTCTGCGCCTTGATGCCGGACGAGCCGGCCTTCTCCGTGACGATCGTCCCGGCGTCGCCATTGTGCACATGGACCGCACCGCCATTGCCACCGGCTCCGCCGGTCGCGCCGATCGCAAGCGAGATGTTTGCCGTCGGCGACACGGAAATGACATCGGCAGCGCCGCCATGCCCGCCGCCACCACCGACGCTCAGGGCCGAGATCGCCGCGGATTGCGCGCCCTTGGTCACGATCTGACCGCCATTGGCGACTGTGACGGCGCCGCCATCGCCGCCGGCCCCGCCCGCACCGCCGATCCCCAGCTTGAGCACGCTTACGATGCCGAGCACCTTCGCCGCGCCGCCCTGTCCGCCGCCGCCGCCGGTGCTGACCGCCAGAATGCCCTCGGATTGCGCCTCGTGCGTCTCCAGCCTGCCGTTGTTGTTGACCTCGACCCTGCCGCCCCTGCCGCCATCGCCGGCGCTGCCGCCGAGGCCGAGCGAAAAGAGATTGATCGAGCCGATCACATTGGCGGTACCGGCCGTGCCGCCGCCGCCGCCGGTGCTGGCGGCCTTGATCGCCGGCGACAGCTCGCCGCGCGTGATGATCGTGCCGCCATTGATCGCTTTGATCTGTCCGCCGTCACCATTGCTGCCGGCGTCGCCGCCGACGGCGACGTTGAAGAGGCCTGGCGTCGCGGCGAGGGCCGAGCCGCCGGCGCTCCCGCCGCCGCCTGTCGTCTCCAGCGAAAGCCCGGCAGCGAACCGGCCCGAGGTCAGGACGCTGCGGCTGTTGGTGACGATGATATCGCCGCCGTCGCCGGAGTTGCCGCCGCGGCCGCCGATCGAGACCAGGCCGCCCTTGGCATCGCCACCATCGCCGCCGCCGCCACCAAGGCTCTTCGCGAAGATGCCGATGCCGTGGTCACCGGAGGTCGTGATGGAGCCGCTGTTGTCCACCGTGATCTCGAACTGGCCGCCGGCCTCCCCGGCCTTGCCGCCGCGCGAAAAGACGATGCCCTTGTCGTCGCCACCATTTCCGCCTCGTCCGCCGGCATTGCGGGCATAGAGGCCAAAGGCACCTTCTCCGGACGTCACAATCGTCCCGCGATTAACGATCGTGATGTGTCCGGCCGCGCCGCCGTCCCCGCCTGGCTTGCCGGTCGGGCCGAACACGCGGCCATCGCCGCCATTGCCGCCGTCGCCGCCCGTGCTGACGGCCTGCACGCCATGGGCGGATCGGCCCGATGTCCGAATCGTCGCGGCTGGCTCGAGCAGGATGTCGATGTCGCCGCCGCGGCCGCCGGAACCGCCGGGCTCGCGCGTGCCGCGCGGAATGCTGCGGCCATCGCCCCCCTTGGTCTCGACCAAGATGCCGACGCCGTCGTCTCCGGACAGCGAAAGCGTACCCGATCGGAATGTGAGCAGCATGTTCTCGCTGCGGCTGCCATCACCATAGGGGCCGATATCGCTGCCGCCCACGGACCTCATGCTCAGCGCTGGCTTGCTCTGTGCCGAGGTGAGGTCCCCGGAAACGACCTGCCTGCCCCCTGGGCGAAACGGTTCGTCGATCTCGCCGGGCCCGGGCGCATCGAAGAACTGGGCATGGGCGGTGCGCGGCGCCAGTGCCAAAGGACCGGCGATCGCCAGGGCGATGCAGCGCCACGCGACCGTGGCCGTATAGCGTTGCTTGCTCGTTCCGCTCTTGCTCATGCGACGGGTCTCATCAGGGCCCGCACTGGTTAGAGTAGAGAATCTGGCGCCGCCCATCGCGCGCGAAGAGCTTGACGACGTAGCCCGTGCGGCCGGCATGGCTGATGCGGCACCATTCGGCGCCGTCGTCCTGCCGTGCACAGGAGTCGGCCGTGACGCAGGTGTTCACGGGGATGAGCGCAAGGGACCGCGCTCCGAGCGAGGGGAACTGGCGCAGATTGGCGGGGTAGACGATCCTGACCGTGGTGGACTGCCCAGGCGCGAGCCGCGGTGCCACGATGTCCCGCGCTTCGGCACAGCGCTCGGATTGCCCGTAATAGACCGAGCAGCCCCGTGACGGCGCAGTGTGCTGGTCGAAGGATGGCTCGAACCCGGAGCCGCGCTGCCCGCCGCCAGCGACCAGCCGGATCGGCCGGCCGGCCTCATCGGTACCGGAAAGCCCGTCCCATCCGGCCCTGAGCGTGATCAGCGGCCGGCCGGAGATGTCGTCCAGCGAGATGCCGCCCCGCCGCGGCTGCCAGCGCGACACGGCGACCAGGGCGGAGCCGCAGCCGCGAGGGTTTGCGCGATACGCCCCCATGATGCTGCCGGCCGCCGATAATTCGACGCTGCAACTTTGCCGGGAGCCGAAGGAGTCGGTGAAACGCACGGACCAGACGCCGGCGTAGGAGGCCCCTCGCTCCCATTGGGCAAGCGCGGCGGTCGGCGCGAGCCAAGGCGCGGGAGCGGTCAGGGCGACGATTGCGAGATGTCGCACGAACCGGACAGATGCAGCTCCGGGCAAGCGGCGTGGGCCAGGCAAGGATGATCTCTCCAGGAGGGGCACCTACCTTCTGGATCGCTTGGGCAACATCTCGTTAGGCGTAGCGTCTCGCCCTGTCTTGTCCGGACGTCTCAACTGGGCAAGGCTGTCTCAGTTCGCTCGCTGGTTGCCCATTCCAGAGTTCGATTCGGGTGCGCTTCGGCCCAGTGCACTTGGCACCTCGTACCGCTGACGGCCTTCTACCGGAGAGCATGCTCGGCATGATGGAGATCGCCACTGACGGACTGCGGCCGAGCGACCGGCTCGATTTCTGGTCGCAAACCGTGCTGAAGCGCATGGAGATCGCCGGTCGCGATGAGGACGCGTTCGCCTTTCATGCGACCCTGCGGCGGATGAAAGGTGACGCAGGTGAGTTCTGGGATCACTTCTCGACCGCGATCCGTGTCGAACGCTCGGAGCGGCGATGCCGCGCCGATAGCGGCGTCGAAATCTATGTCGGGTTGGTCGTCGAAGGGCGATCGGAAGTAAGCTTCGGGGATCGGCGCGTGCAGCTGCAGGCTGGCGACGTGTATGTGACCGATTTCGCCCGGCCCGTCACTGCGCACTGGCGGAAGCACCGCGAAGTCGGCGTGGTCTTCGAACGCAGTGCCGGCCCGCTGAATGTCGGGTGCCTGGCTCCCCAGGGCGCAGTCAGGCTGCTGTCCTCCCATTTGCGCACGCTCGCGAACGAAGCACCCGAGCTGTCGCCTGAAGAACAAGGCGCCGCCGTCGATATCGCGATACAATTCGCACGCTTGGCACTTTCGGCCGACAAGGCGCGCCATCTGGAAGGCGATCAGCCGACATTGCTGGCCGCGACACGCCAGATGATTGCGGAACACTGCACCGACCCGGAATTCTGCGTCGAGGCTCTGGCCGTTTCTCTGGGTTGTTCGCGCGCCTCGCTTTATCGCGCCTTCGAGCATCAGCCCAGGAGCGTATCGGCGACGATCTGGGCGGCGAGGCTGCAACATGCCCGCATGCTCCTGCTGAACGAGCCTGCGGCGACGATCGGCACGGTCGCGTTTCGATCGGGCTTCCTGGATCAGGCCAACTTCAACCGCATGTTTCGGCGCGAGTTCGGCATGCCTCCGGGAGAGTTCAGACAGGCGGCAAGAATGGCAGTCCACGCATGAGGCGTCAGCCATTCACGGTCTGACGGACGGCATCGCGGAGAGTGAGACGACCCGCTTTGTCTCCTGCTTCTTCAGCATGGCGACATGGGCACGGTTGTAGAGCGTTTCCGCGCTTCAGCGAACCGCGGAAACGCTCTGAAGCCCGCCAGCGCCGACCAGGATCTGGGACGAACCCTGCCGGGCGAGCCTCAAGCGGCCGAGGCGCGCGCTTGCCGCGTCTCCCATTCCTCGCCCCAGATCATCACCGCGTGCCCCGGCGAGACCTCGCGGTACTGGCGGGCCGGCGGCACATAGTCGGGCGTGCGCACGGGGCTCCTGATCTCGTCGTTCGAGACCGGACGCTTCTCGTGGCGACGCGCCGGGTCGGCGACCGGCACCGCAGCCAGGAGCCGCTTGGTATAGGGGTGCTGGGGATTGCCGAAGATCGCCGCACGCGGACCGATCTCGACGATCTCGCCGAGATACATCACCGCGACGCGGTGGCTGACCCGCTCGACCACCGCCATGTCGTGCGAGATGAAGAGATAGGCGAGCTTCATCCGCTCCTGCAATTCGAGCATCAGGTTGATGACCTGCGCCTTCACGGAGACGTCGAGCGCCGAGACGGCCTCGTCGGCGACGACCAACCGCGGCTCGACGGCAAGCGCGCGGGCGATCGCGACGCGCTGGCGCTGCCCGCCGGAGAACTCGTGCGGGAAACGGCTCGCCATGTCGGGCTGGAGCCCGACGCGCACGAGGAGATCGGCGACCTTGTCCTGCGCCTCCCGGCGATTGGCCAGCTTGTTGATCAGCAGGGGTTCGGCGACCGCCGTGCCGACCGTCATGCGCGGGTTCAGGCTAGCGAACGGGTCCTGGAAGATCATCTGCATGCGGGCCCGGCGCTCGCGCAGCGTCTTCTGGTCGAGCTTCAGCACATCCTCGCCATCGAGCAGCACCGAGCCGGAGAGCGGCTCGATCAGGCGCATCACCGAGCGCCCGGTCGTCGACTTGCCGCAGCCGGATTCGCCGACCAGCGCCAGCGTCTCGCCCGAAAGCAGACTGAAAGAGACGTTCTCGACTGCATGCACCCGGCCGGAGACGCCGCCGAGCAGCCCGGAGCGGATATCGAAGCGCGTCGTCAGATTGGCGACTTCGAGCACCGGGCGCTCGCTCGCGGCCACGGTGTCGGCCGTTTCGGCCGGGACGTCCGAGAGGCCGGTCTTGCGGTCGACCACCGGGAAGCGCATCGGCCGCCGGCGCCCCTCCATCGAGCCGAGCCGCGGCACCGCCGAGAGCAGCGCCTTGGTGTAGGGCTTCTGCGGATTGGCGAAGATGTCTTCGGTCCGGCCGGTCTCGACCTGCTCGCCATTGTACATCACGACCGTGCGGTCGGCGATTTCGGCGACGACGCCCATGTCGTGGGTGATGAAGAGGACGGACATGCCCTCCTCTTCCTGCAGCAGCTTGATCAGCTCGAGGATCTGCGCCTGGATCGTCACGTCGAGCGCCGTGGTCGGCTCGTCGGCGATCAGGAGCTTTGGCTTGCAGGCCAGCGCCATCGCGATCATCACGCGCTGGCGCATGCCGCCGGAGAAGCGGTGCGGATAATCGTGGAAGCGCGCCTTGGCCGCCGGGATCCGCACCTTCTCGAGCAGCCTGATCACCTCCGCCTCGGCTGCCGAGCGCGACAGGCCACGATGCAGCATCAGCGCCTCGGCGATCTGGAACCCGATGGTGAGCACTGGATTCAGGCTCGTCATCGGCTCCTGGAAGATCATCGCGATCTCGTTGCCGCGGACCTCGCGCATCTGCGCCTCCGGCAACGTCAGAAGCTCCTTGCCCGAGAGCTTGACGCTGCCTTCGATCTTGCTCGAGCCGGGCGGCGTCAGGCGCATGATCGAGAGCGCGCTCACGCTCTTGCCTGAGCCTGACTCGCCGACCAGGGCCACGGTCTCCTTCGGCGCGATATCGAAGGTGGCGCCCCGGACCACGGAACGCCAGGCACCCTCGACCCGGAACGAGGTCGTCAGGCCGGAGACGGAGAGGATTGGAGTCGTCATGAGGTCGCTTTCAGGTCGGCTTCAGATGACGCGGCGAGGATCGAAGGCATCGCGCAGGCCGTCGCCGATGAAGTTGATCGAGAGCACGGTCAGGAAGATCGCGGCGCCGGGGAACATCGCCCAATGCGGAGCGACATCGAGATGATCCTTCGCGTCGAAGAGCAGGCGCCCCCAGGTCGGGATGTCCGGCGGGAAGCCGAGCCCGAGGAAGGAGAGCGTCGACTCCGCGATGATCGCCGAGGAGACCTCGATCGTCGCCGCGACGATCACCGGGCCGATCGCGTTCGGCAGGATATGGACTACCATCTGGCGCGTCTTCGTCGCACCCTGCGCCCGCGCCGCCTCGACGAACTCCTTCTCGCGCAGCGAGAAGAACTGGGCCCGGACCAGCCGCGCCACCGGCATCCAGCGCAGGCCGCCGATGACGACGACGATCAGGATGAAGACGCCTCCCTCGACGCCGAAGACGGCCTTGAGCTGCTCGCGGAAGAGATAGATCACCAGCAGCAGCAGCGGCAGCTGAGGCAGCGACAGGAAGAGGTCCGTCACCCACATCAGGAACGGGTCGAGCCCGCGGCGCGACATGCCGGCGAGCGCGCCGACAACCACGCCGACGAGCGTCGCGACCACCATGGCGGCGAGGCCGACTGCGAGCGAGATGCGCCCGCCATACATCATGCGGGCCAGCAGATCCTGGCCGAGATCGTCGGTGCCGAAGGGATGCGCCCAGGAGGGCCCCTGCAGCTGCGCCGAGAAATCGATCTCGTTGATCGGCACCGTCCAGATCCATGG
This sequence comes from Allobosea sp. WAO, assembly GCF_001509835.1. Taxonomy (GTDB): domain Bacteria; phylum Pseudomonadota; class Alphaproteobacteria; order Rhizobiales; family Beijerinckiaceae; genus Allobosea. The sequence continues at coordinate 527,985 of NZ_JXTJ01000008.1, read as the reverse complement.
GCCGATGACGACACCGAGGATCAGCAGCAAGAGGATGACCGTGCTCGCCATGGCGAGACGGTGGCGGCGGAAGCGCCGCCAGGTTTCGCGCCCGGGCGAGACCGATACGCTCGCCGCGGCGGCGGCCGCAGCCGGATCAGCCGAAGGAGATGCGAGGGTCGAGCCAGCCATAGAGCAGATCCGCGATGAGGTTGAAGAGGACGACCAGGCAGGCGAAGACGAAGGTGACGGCCATGATCACGGGCGTGTCGTTGGCGAGGATCGCGTCGATCAGCAGCGAGCCGATGCCGGGAATCCGGAAGATCTGCTCGGTGACGATCGCGCCGCCGAACACCGCCGGCATCTGCAGGGCGACCAAGGTGACGACCGGGATCAGCGCGTTGCGGGTGATGTGCCGGAGCGTGACGGTCTTCTCGCCGAGGCCCTTGGCGCGCGCAGTGGTAACGTAATCCAGCCGGATCACGTCGAGCACAGCCGAGCGGACATAACGGGTGTATGACGCCGCCTGGAACAGGCCGAGCACGGTGATCGGCATGATCGCCTGGCGGAACATCTCCCAGTACCAGCGCCAGCCGGTCGCCGCGATGTCGGAGCGATAGACGAAGGGAAACCAGTCGAGCTTGATCGAGAACAGCAGGATCAGCAGCAGGCCGGTGAAGAAGGTCGGGAGAGAGAACCCGACGAAGGCGAGCGTGTTGGCGACCTGGTCGAAGACCGAATAGGGCCGCGTCGCAGCATAGATGCCGACCGGCAGCGCGACGCACAGCGCCAGGATCTGCGAGGTGCCGACGACGAAGAGCGTGGTCGGGACGCGCTGCAGGATCAGGTCGTCGACATTGATGCGGCTGGCGAAGGAGAAGCCCCAGTCGCCCTGCATCATGGCGGAGAGCCAGCGCAGATAGCGCACCATGATCGGATCATTGAGGCCGAAGCTGGCACGTAGCGCCTCGCGCACCTCGGGCGGGACATTCGGGTTGGTCGCCATTTCCGAGAACGGATCCCCCGGCGCCATCGCCAGGACCGTGAACAGGATCAGGCTGATGCCGAGCAGGCTCGGAATGGCGATCAGCAATCGCCGCAGAAGATAAGTCGCCATCAAGGGTTCCCGTGAACGGGGTCGCTAAAGCGAGCCGCGCGGGCCGATGGCGAAGAGACACCACCGGGCCGGGCCAACTCACGCGGAAGCGGCAGAGGGCCGCTCGCGGACGGGTTCAACCGTCCGCGAGCGGTTTAGCCAGCCTCAGCTGCGATACCAGGCAGCCACGTTCCAGGTGTCGACGTCCCAGCCGCTATGGTCGTGCATCAGGTTGCTCGCCGAGGCGGCAACGCGGGTGCGCGAGAGCAGCGGCAGGATCACATTGGCTTCGCAGAAGATCTCGTTGACCTTGATCAGCAGCGCAGCGCGCTTGGCCGGGTCGAGTTCCTTCTGCGCCGCCTTGTAGGCTTCATCGGCCGCCGGGTCCGAGTAGCGCGAGACGTTCCGGCCCAGCCACTTGTTCTCCTTGGTGGCGATCTCCCAGGAAACGAACTGGTTGAGGAAACGCTCCGGATCGGGCTGCGGCTGCGTCGTGGTGTACATCTCGATGTCGACGTAGAGCTTGGTATAGGTGTCGGGGTTGGCGACGTCGGAGGAGAAGAACACCGACGCCGTCACCGACTTCAGCTCGAGGTCGATGCCGGCCTTCTGGGCGGCCTGCTTGATGATCGCCTGCGTCTTCTGGCGCGGGGCGTTGATCGAGGTCTGGTAGACGTATTTGAGCTTCTTGCCGTCCTTCTCGCGGATGCCGTCCGAGCCGCGCTTCCAGCCGGCGTCGTCGAGGATCTTGTTCGCCTTATCGACGTTGAACTCGTATTTCAGCTTCTGCGACTTGAACTGCTTGGGCTCGTTGACGAAGCTCGCCGTCGCGGTGCCGCCGCGGCCATAGATGAACTTCTGGATCGAGTCGCGGTCGATCAGCAGGTTGAAGGCCTCGCGCACCTTCGGGTCCGACAGCGTCGGGTGCTTGGTCTTGATGCTGGAGCGCTCGCCATCGACCTCGGTCCACGGATCGGTGGTGTTGAGGATGATGAACTCGATGTCGCCCGATGGCACAGCGCTGACCTTGCCGCGGCCGCCGGTCTCCATGCGCTTCAGGACTTCGTCCTCGACCTGCAGGTTCCAGGCATAGTCGAACTCGCCGGTCTGGAGCACGGCACGGGCCGCCGAGACGGCGTCGCCGCCGCCCTTGACCTCGATCGTGTCGAAATGCGGCTGGTTCTTGACGTGGTAGTCCTCGTTGCGCGTGCCGGTCAGGATGTCGCCCGGCTTGAAGTCGACGAACTTGTAGGGGCCGGTGCCGACCGGCTTGAGATTGGCCGGCGCCTCGCGCGACTTGGCGCCCTTGTACTCGCCGAAATGATGCTTCGGCAGGATCTGGCCGACGACACCAACGAAGGGGTCGGCCCAGAACGGCGTCGGCTCCTTGAAGATGACCTTGACGGTGTGGTCGTCGACCTTCTCGACCTTGATGTTGGTGTAGGAGCCGGTGGTGTATGCGGCGGTCGCCGGATCGGCGGCATATTCCCAGGTGAAGACGACGTCGTCGGCGGTGAAAGGCTTGCCGTCATGCCATTTGACGCCCTGCTTCAGCTTCCAGGTCACCACCTTGCCGTCTTCGGAGAGCCCGCCATTGGCGCGGGTCGGCACCTCGGCCGCGAGCTGCGGGGTGAGGTTGCCGTCCTTGTCCCAGCCGGCGAGCGGCTCGAAGAAGATGCGGCCGGCGATCTGGTCCTTGGTGCCGCTGGCGAAATGCGGGTTGAGCAACGTCGGCGCCTGCCAGAGCAGGATCTTCAGCGGGCCGCCGCCACCGGCCTTGGTCGGCTTATAGGCGAGCGAGGCCTGCGCCATCGCGACGCCGTTCCAGGCCAGGATCTGCGATGCAAAGGGAGCGGCGACACCAACGGCCGCCATTCGACGCATGAAAGCGCGCCGCGAGATCGCACCGTCCTTCACGCCCTCAACCAGTTCGCGCAACTTGTGGTCGTCCATAGCTCATCCCCTCTGCTGACCTTGGTCAGTCTGTTCCGAAAGCGAGGCTTTTCGCCTCATTTTTGATAGTCGGCTGCACCAGCAAGGCATGTGCCGCGAAAAGCGTCAACCGGCGGCTTGTGGAGGGATGGTTTTGTCTGCCGCTCCACGAACCAAAACCGCGGCGGGCGCGGCTTTCGCTCGCACCAGCAAGTTCCGGGCCGCTCGTCACCCGAGCCCGCGACACAGTCGGCGGAGCACGCCAGAAACCTCGAATCGACACATTAGACTTTCTATAAACTACTGTTTTTGTTGACTTTATTCCCCGGGTCGGTCGATAGCGGGCGCGGCGCCGAAGGGCGCAGTGACCGTGGAGACCGATGTCTGACGAGGCGCTCAGCGTGGCCGCACTTTACGCAACCGAGCAGGACAGGCTCCGGCGGCGGCTGATCGGGCGCGGGCTCAGCGCCCAGCAGGCGGCGGACGCCGTACAGGAGCTTTTCCTGCGCCTGCTGCGGACGCCGCGCGCCGAGCTTCGCGATCCCGGCGCCTATCTCAGCCGCGCCGCCGACAGCATCGCCATAGACCATTGGCGACGAGAGCAGCGCGGCAGGCTGCTGTTCACGACCGAAGAGCCGGATACGCTGGCGATCCCCGACCCGGGCCCATCGGCCGAGGCCCGGCTGCTGGAGCAGGAGAGGTTCGCAGATCTGGAGCAAGAGCTCGCCGCCCTGCCCCCGCGCAGCCGCGAGGTGCTGCTCCTGCACAAGTTCGAAGAGCTGAGCTACGCCGAGATCGCCCAGCGTCTCGGAATCTCGCGCAACACCGTGATGGTCCATCTCGCCAATGCCATGCGCCTGCTGCGGCAGCGCGTGCGCGAGAAAAATTCCCTGGGCGCTAATTAGTTTTCCGTGCGGGATCGTCTAGAGAATCAGGACAGGGCCGAAGAGCGGCCAGATGGAGTTTTGGCGCGCGATGCGTCTGCGAAAACCGGCCTCGTGGCCCGGACCGACCCGCTGATGGAACCGGTCCAGGCCGAGACGATCGACGATGCCGCCATCGCCTGGTTCGTCCGACTGCGCGACGAGCAGGCCTCGGAGGCGGATCGCGCCGCCTTTGCCGCATGGCGAAAGGCAGACCCGGCGCATGAACGGGCCTGGCACGAGCTCGAAGCAATCTGGGGGGCGCTCGACCAGTTTGCGCCGCCGAAGCTCGCGATGCCTGCCGCAGCCGTCACCACTCCCCGGCGCAGGCGGCGGCCGCTCTGGCAACCGCTCGCCGCCGCGGCGATGCTGCTCCTCGCCGTCACGGCCAGCCTGCGCCTGCAGCCGCCGGGGTTGTTCGCCGATCACCGAACCGCGATCGGCGAGCGCCGCACGATCGCGCTGACCGACGGCTCACGGATCGAGCTCGGGCCGGACAGCGCCATCGATGTCGAAATCGACGGCGCGCGGCGCGCGGTCAGGCTGGTGGCGGGCGAGGCCTTTTTCAGTGTCGCCAGGGACGAGAAGCGGCCGTTTGTCGTCAGCGCCGGACAGGGTGAGATCGCGGTGCTCGGCACCGCATTCGACGTCAAGATCGCCCCCAGCGAAAGGGTCTCGGTCGTGGTCACCGAGAGCAAGGTCGCGGTCAGCGCCGGCGGCGGGCCGGCGGTCGGTGTCAGCGCCGGCCAGGAGGTCAGCTATGACGGACGCGGCGTCTCGCCGGTCCGCACGGCCGATCTCGATACGGCGCAGGCCTGGCGGCAGGACCAGATCGTCTTCCACGACGCCCCGCTCGACACCGTGCTGAGCGAGCTTGGCCGCTACCGCCGCGGCCATGTCCAGTTGCTCGGCGGCGAGCTCGGCAAGCGGCGCGTCACCGCCGTCTTCGACGCCAAGCGCCCTGACGCGGCGCTCGAGACCATCGCCCGCAATCTCGATCTGCGGCTGCTCCGCGCGACCGGCTATTTCGCCGCCCTCGTGGCCTGGTGAGAAAATTTCGGGCGACCGCCTAATTACTTTTCATCGGACCAGCGTCTTCCCCAGCGAGGGGGCGCCAAAGCGGCGCTCCGCATGACTGCGGACGAGGACTTTGGCGACATGAACACTGCAATTCCGGCCAGCGGGCGCTTCCGGCGGTCGACGCTCGTCACGGCTCTGCTCGCCAGCTCAGCCCTCGCCTCACTCCAGTCCATCCCTGCACTCGCCCAGACGCCGCCGGCCGCCAGCACGAGCATCTCCATCCCGGCGCAGCCGCTGTCCTCGGCGCTGATCGCCTTTTCGCGGCAGACGCGGATCGAGATCTTCGTGCCGTCCTCCCTCGCCGCCGGCAAGCGCTCGACCGAGGTCTCGGACGCAAGCTCGCCGGAAGCGGCATTGCAGCGGCTGCTCGCCGGCACCGGGCTGACCTATCGCTTCACCGGCGCGCGCTCGGTGACGGTCGAGGCTCGGCGGGCACCGGGCGCCGCCGGTGCGGCGCCGGCCGGCGCGATTGCGCTCGACGAGGTGGTCGTCGACGGCGCAGGGCTGCCACCGCCGACCGGAACGATCGGTCAGCCTCCCGTTCCCTACGCGGGCGGGCAGGTCGGAACCGGCACGAGGCTCGGATTCTTCGGTAACCGGTCGGTCATGACGACGCCGTTCAACGTGACCGGCTATACCGACAAGCTGATGCGGGACCAGCAAGCCCGCTCGCTCGCCGACGTCGTGCAGAACGACCCGTCCGTGCGCAACGACGCTCCGGCGTTCAGCGAGCGCGATTCCTTCTTCATTCGCGGCTTTTCGGTCGTCAATCTCGACACTGCGTTCGACGGCCTGGCCTACATCGCCAATCCGCGCCGCAGCTTCGTCGAAGGCATCGAGCGCGTCGAGATCCTGAAGGGCCCGACCGCACTGCTGAACGGCGGCATCGCCCGCATCGGCGGTACGATCAACCTCATTCCCAAGCGCGCCTTCGACGAGCCTCTGACCCGCGTCACGACCACCTATCTCAGCGACTCGCAGCTCTGGACGCATCTCGACCTCGGCCGCCGCTTCGGCGCGTCGAAGGAATGGGGCGTCCGCTTCAACGGCTCCTACCGCCAGGGCAACACGGCGCTGGACAAGAACGACATCGAGGTCGGCAATGCCTCGCTCGGCCTCGACTACCGGGGCGATCGCTTCCGCGCGTCGCTGGACCTCGCGCATTCGACCCAGAACGTCACGGCTCCGACCTCCCTGTTCAACGAGGTCGCGCCCGGAATCGTCATCCCCAGGGCTCCGAACGGCCGCAAGAACACCTCGAGCTCGCTCGAGTACATCGACAGCCGCTACAACATGATTGCCGGCCGGATGGAGTTCGACCTCACGCCCGACACGACGATCTATGCCGCGGCGGGCGCCAGCCGCTACCGCGAGGATTTCCTCTCGTCATACTACCGGATCACAGGCTCGGACGGCCGTGCGACGAACAGCCTAACCATCATGCCGCTGGAGCTCCAGGGCTTTTCGGGCGAGGTCGGTCTGCGCTCGAAATTCCAGACCGGGTTCATCCAGCACCAGTTCAACATCTCGGCCTCACAGTCGATCAACGAGAACTACTCGCGCGGCTTCTTCCCGGTCGCGCTGCCGAGCTTCCCGACCAATATCTACGCGCCGGCGCACCTGCCGCGCGGCTCGGTCAGCACGATCGGCTTCCCAAGGTCCAGCCAGCAGCCGCTGTTCACGAGCCTCAACCTGCGCAGCATCGCGGTGGCAGACACGCTGTCGATGGCCGGCGACCGGATCCAGGTCACGCTCGGTGGCCGCTATCAGCACATCGATCTGAAGAGCTACGTCACCCGGCCGGTCCCGACCCAGGGCGCGCGCGCCTCCAACTATCAGGAAGGACGCTTCAGCCCGGCGATCGCGGCGCTCGTTCGCCCGACCGACAAGCTCTCCGTCTATGCCAACTACATCGAGGGCCTGACCGAAGGACCGAGCCCTCCGGCGAGAGCCGTCAACGCCAACGAAGTGTTCGCTCCGGTCGTCAACAAACAGACCGAGGTCGGCATCAAGTACGACTTCGGGACCGTCGCCATGACGGCCTCGCTCTTCGAGATCCGGCAGCCCAACGGCTTCACCGATCCGGCCACGAACCGCTTCTCGGTCAGCGGACTCCAGGTCAATCGTGGCCTCGAGCTCACCATGTTCGGCGAACCCTTCGAAGGCTTGAGGCTGCTCGGCGGCGTCACCTTCATGCATGCCGAGCTCGCCAGCACAGCGGGCGGCATGTTGGACGGCAAGACTGCGCCGGGCATCCCGAGAACGGCGATCAATCTCTACGGCGAGTACGACCTGCCCTGGGTGAAGGGCCTCACCGCCACCGGCCGGATAATCTACACGAGCAGCATGTTCTACGATCAGGCCAACACGCAGTCGGTCCCTGACTGGACAAGGTTCGACATCGGCCTGCGCTATGCGTTCACCGGGCCGGCAGGCAAGCCGGTGGTGGTCAGGGCCGGCGTCGAGAACGTGTTCGACAGCTCGTACTGGGCATCGGCAGCACGCGGCTTCCTGGCCGTCGGGGCGCCCCGGACCTTCGTGGTTTCCGCCCAGGTCGACTTCTAGCCAACCGCCCCAAACCTACCCGGAAGCAAACATGATGCTGCGCAGCGCCCTGCTTTGCCTAGCGCTCCTGCTCGCACCCGCCTCGGCGGGTGCGAAGCAGATTACCGACCTCGCCGGCAGGACGGTCACCATTCCCGACAAGGTCGAGCGCATCATCACCGGCGAGGGCCGGTATATTCCCGCCCTCGCCATTCTCGACAGGCGCGACCCGGTCGGCCGCGTGGTCGGCATGATGGGCGATTACGAGAATGTCGACCCGGCGAGCTATGCCCGCTATCGCGAGCGCTTCCCCGGCATCGCCGGTATCGCCAGGATCGGCCGTACCGCCAAGGAGAGCTTCAGCCTGGAGCAGGCGATCGCGCTTCGGCCGCAGGTCGCGATCTTCGGCATCGGCGGCCATGGCCCCGATACCCGCTCCGGCGAGGTGATCAAGGCGCTGGAGGCGACCGGCACGGCCATCGTCTTCATCGATTTCCGCAGCGACCCGCTCGTCAACACGCCAAGGTCGATGGAGGTGCTCGGCCAGGTGCTCGACCGCGAACGCGAGGCGAGCGAATTCAACACGGCCTGGCGGGCCGCGCTGGTGCGGGTCGAGGAGCGGCTGGCGCAAGCAAGGCCCGCACCCGTCGGCGTCTTCATCGAGAGCCGCGTGGGGATCGATTCAAGCTGCTGCGAAACGATGACGCGGGGGATGATCGGCCGCTTCGTCACCGCCGCCGGCGGCTTCAACATCGCCGAGGCGATGGTGCCGGGCGAGGCCGGCACGGTCAGCCTCGAATGGCTCATCGCCAACCCGCCGCAGGTTTACATCGGCACGGCGATCGGCGATTTCGCCTCCGCCGCCACGCGGCCCTGGCTCGCGCTCGGCGCTGGCGTCCCGGCGGAAGTCGCGCAGGAAAGCCTGAAACGCTCGATGACGCGGCCCGGTATCGCCGAGCTGCAGGCGATCCGCGATGGGCGAGCCCATGCGGTCTGGCATCATTTCTACAATTCGCCTTTCAATGTCGCGGCGGTGCAGGCCTTCGCCAAATGGCTGCACCCTGCCCTCTTCGCCGATCTCGATCCCGAGGAGTTGCTGCGCGATCTTCATGCGCGCTTCCAGCCCTTCCCGCTCGACGGCGTCTACTGGAGCTCACTGCCATGACCGAAACGCCCAAGCCTTCCCGCCCTGCCCTCGACGAATGGCATCTTTCTGTCGTCGAGGCCTTCGACGTCGCCCCGCGCCTGCGCCGCGTCGTCTTCACGGCGCAGACGCTCGACCAGCTCGAATACCGGCCCGGGCAGGCGCTGATCCTGCGCATGCCGCTGCCTAGCGGCGACACCGGCCGGCGCGACTATACCATTCGCTGGTTCGACCGGGAGCCGAAGCGCCTCGCCATCGATTTCGTCCTGCACGGTGAAACGCCTGCGCCGAGCTGGGCGAAGGCGGCCCGTCCCGGCGACACGCTGCTTGCGCAGGGCCCGCGCGGGCGCAGCACCGTCGCGGCGGACGCCGACTGGCACCTTTTCTGCGTCGACGAGACCGGCATGCCGGCCATGCTGCACATGCTCGAGACGATGCCGGCCGGCGCGATCGTCCACGCACTGATCGAGACGGCGTCGGCTGAGGACGAAGCCGCGATCGGGACCTCCGCTGCGCTCAGCTGCCACTGGCTTGCGCGCGGCGCCATGCCAGCCGGCCCGAACGGGCTGGTGTTGGAGGCCTTGAAGGCGTTTGCGCTCCCGACCGGTCGCGGTCAGGCCTACCTGATGGGCGAGACAAGCAATGTCCGCTCATGGCGGCATCATCTCGTCCAGGCGGGCCTGCCGAAGGCGAGCATCGCCTCTGAGGGCTACTGGCGACCCGGGCGCATCGGCGGCCACGACCACGTCGACGACTAGGCTGGGTCGGGCGAGGCGCGCGCCGAGCGCGCGTCTCGTCGCCCGGTTCCTTCGAGCAAGCGCCCTGCAAGACGCTGCCGGCACCAGTCCGGGCAAGCATGGCGCCGGCCGGCGCCTGAGCGGTCGGCACCGCGAGATGCGAATCGAGCATGAGACGCAGAGCTTGGCGTTCCGCCTTGCCAATGGCTCTCCAGCACCGTTTCAGGAACCCAATCCGGGCGTCCGCGGGGAACGCCGGCGGGCTCGAACGAGCGAGGCGGGAGCGCACAAATTAGGCGCCTTCGCAGCGTGTCAAGCCGCCGGTTGACCTAACATTGTGCTTATCGTTCAGCTGACGGGTTGGCCGGACAGCGAGAATCAATTGTATTGGGGACAGCGTAATTGCTTTCGATAGATGCCCGTTTAACGCGAAGCGCCATGTAAGCTCCCGTTAACGAATATTAACGATGGTCAAGACATGACGGTACGCAACAACCGCTTCGCGCGACCATGACAGGTTGCCGGCAGCTGCCGACCGCTCTTGGGAACAGGCGCGCGTCACGGCGCACCCGATGGGCGGCAGTGGCCGGCGTTGCGGCGATCCTTGCCGGCTGCGGCGACCAGCGGCTGACCGAGTCCGATCTGGTGTTCTCGACCCGTGCGGTGAACGTCGACCCGAGCCGGGCGATGGTCGTGCTGCCGCCTGGAGGCCCGCCGGCCGTCGCCGTCACGCAGCGCCAGTACGACAACGCCATCGCCCAGACGATCTCGCTCGCGACGCGCGGCCGTACGCCCGGCGAGAACACCATCCATGTCGCGTTCCTGACCTCCGCGGATCTTCCCGACGGCGAAGGCGTCGCCGGAAACCTGCTGAAAGAGCCCGGCCTCGACGATCACGTCCTCGCGGCTGAGATGGAGGAGCGCTTCCCCGGCGTGGCGATGGCGACCTCCTCCGTGTTCGTGCAGAACAAATACGGCCCCTTCGGCTACGCCTTCGGACGCGGCATCGGCAACGACGGCTGCATCTATGTCTGGCAGCGGCTGATGCGGGGCGACAGCCTGTTTCGTCCCAGGACCGGCGCGGCCTCAATCCGCCTGCGGGTCTGCGAGCCGAACGCGAGCGAAGCCTCGCTGCTTCGTCTCGCCTATGGCTACGCGCTCAACGCGTCGCTCGGGCGGAGCGGCTGGGATCCGATTGGCGAGGCGCCTGACCCGGCGCCGAATCTCGGCGAGGCAGGGGCGCCGATCTATCCGGTGCCGCAGGCCTCCTTCGAGGATGTCATGGCGCCGCGCACCACCGTGGTGCGCCCCCGGGCCCGACCGGCACGCGTCGCCCCTCTGCGCGACACAGCGCCTGTAGAGACCGCCGTTCCCGACCGCCCGCTCGAAGGCTACCCGACCGTGCCACCGCCGCCCTCACGCTGAGCAAGAAGTCCGTAGCATCTGATGCCAACCGCGATCTACGTCATCGTCTGGGCCGTCACGGCAGCGCTGGTCACGGCGCTGATCGCGCTGCCGATCAGTCTGCAGGCGCATCTGATCGCCGGCACCATCCTGGTCGGCGCGATGATCCTGCTGAAGCTGCTGCGTCCGCTCGGCGTCTGGCGGCTGATCGCGCTCGGCCTCGGGACCGCGGTCGTGCTACGCTATGTCTATTGGCGCACCACCAGCACGCTGCCGCCTGTCAATCAGGTCGAGGACTTCATCCCGGGCGTCATCCTCTACGTCGCCGAACTCTACAATATCGGCATGCTGTTCCTCAGCCTGTTCGTTGTCGCGATGCCGCTGCCCCGTCGCGCCACGCCGCCGATCGACCTCGCAAACGCACCGAGCGTCGACGTCTTCGTCCCCTCCTACAATGAGGACGCCGACATGCTGGCGACGACGCTGTCGGCAGCGCTCGCCATGGACTACCCGCCGGGGAAACTGCAGGTTTATCTGCTCGACGACGGCGGCACCGACGAGAAGTGCGCCTCCGACAATTTCGCCGCCGCCCATGCCGCCAAGGAGCGGCGCGCGACGCTACAGAAGCTCTGCGAAGGGCTGGGGGTCACCTATCTCACGCGCGAGCGCAATCTCAACGCCAAGGCCGGCAATCTCAATAACGGCATCGCCCATTCGCAGGGCGAGCTGATCGTCGTCTTCGATGCCGATCACGCGCCGGCTCGGAATTTCCTGACGGAGACCGTCGGCTTCTTCGCCCGCGACCCGAAGCTCTTCCTGGTCCAGACGCCACATTTCTTCATCAATCCCGACCCGCTCGAGCGCAACCTTCGGACCTTCAAGGAAATGCCGTCGGAGAACGAAATGTTCTACGGCATCATCCAGCGCGGCCTCGACAAGTGGAACGCTTCCTTCTTCTGCGGCTCGGCTGCGGTGCTGAGCCGCAAGGCCCTGCTGACGACCAACGGCTTCTCCGGGCGCTCGATCACCGAGGACGCCGAGACGGCGATCACCCTGCATGCCGCAGGCTGGAACAGCGTCTATGTCGACAAGCCACTGATCGCCGGGCTCCAGCCGGCGACCTTCACCAGCTTCATCGGCCAGCGCTCGCGCTGGGCCCAGGGGATGATGCAGATCCTGATCTATCACAGGCCGCTGCTGAAGCGCGGCCTCTCCCTGCCGCAACGCCTCTGCTATACCTCGACCGCCCTGTTCTGGCTGTTCCCGTTCGCGCGGATGATCTTCCTGATCTCGCCGCTGTTCTATCTCTTCTTCGGGCTGGAGATTTTCGTCGCGACCAGTGGCGAGTTCATCGCCTACATCCTCGGCTACATGGTCGTGAACCTGATGATGCAGAACTACCTCTATGGCCGCTATCGCTGGCCGTGGATCTCGGAACTCTACGAATTCATCCAGTCGATCTACCTGTTGCCGGCCGTCGTCTCGGTGATGCTCAACCCGAGCAAGCCGACCTTCAAGGTCACCGCGAAGAACGAGTCGCTCGAGACGCGCCGTGTTTCCGAGCTCGGCCTGCCGTTCCTGATCATCTTCATCGTCCTGGCGCTGGGCGTGGTCGCCCAGTACTGGCGCAGCATCGCCGAGCCCTACAATGCCGACACCACGCTGGTCGTCGGCCTCTGGAACATCATGAACCTGCTGATGGCCGGCTGCGCGCTCGGCGTCGTCTCCGAACGGCCGGAGGGCCGTGCCGCGCGGCGCTTCGCCGTGACGCGGCGGGGCGAGATGGTGCTCAACGGAAACGCCGTGCCGATGGTCACCGAGAACGCCTCGGTCGACGGCATCGCGATCCGCATCGGCGCGGCGCCCGCCGACAAGCCGGCGGTCGGTGAGCTGGCGCTGATCTCGTTCGAAACCACTCTCGCTATGCCGCGCGGCACACTCCCGGTCAGGATCAAGCGCATCGAGCATGATCCCCAGGGACTGATGCTGGGTTGCCGCTACGAGCCATCCGAGCCTCTGCACAGCCGGATGATCGCCGACCTCGCCTTTTCCGACGCCGAGCGCTGGAGCCGCTTCCAGAAGGCACGGCGCAACAATATCGGCGTGGTGCGCGGCACCACCCGCTTCCTGAAGATCGCGCTGTTCCAGACCAGCCGGGGCCTGTCCTATTTCCTCGGCCTCTATCGGCTGGGCAAGACAGCCAGCAAGCCGAGTGCCGCGGAATGACGGCGCGCCATGCCCCCCCTCTCCTTCGCGGCCTGGCCATGGTGCTGGCCATGGCGGCGGCGCCCGCCCTGGCCCAGCAGCCGGGAGCAGCGACCAGTTCCCCGCCCCCCTTCATGATCGCTCCGGGAACGGCGCCGACCGCCCCGGCTCCGGCCGCGCCTGCCGCGCCCGCCCCGATGGCAAGCAAGCCGGCGGCAGCGCCGGCTCCCGCTGCCGGCCCCGGCTTCAAGCCGCTCCTGCCAGCCGCAAGGGTGACGCTGGAAGGCGAGGCCGACATGCGCAGCTGGGCCTTCTACCTGACAGAGGAAGAGGCGAGCTCCGATCTCGCCCTCGACGTCGCCTTCCAGAACGCGCTCGTCGTCATGCCGGAAGCCTCCCGGCTGACAGTCCGGGTCAATGGCGAGCGCGTGGTCGAGACGCCTGTCGCCTCGTCGGATCGGATGGCGCGCCTGTCGACCAACCTGCGAAAAGGCCTGCTGCGGCCCGGGCAGAACACGATCCGCTTCGAGGCCATCCAGCGCCACCGCACCGATTGCTCGATCGCTTCGACCTATGAACTCTGGACCCGGATCGATGGCGCCGGAACGAAACTGAGCTTCCGTTCCCCGGCGGCGACCGAGCTGCGCCTGCGCAGCATCGACGACTTACCGGCGATCGGCGGCGACGAAGCGGGGCAGACCACGATCCGCATCGTCGCGCCCGGTGCCTCGAGCGCGGCAGCGGCGAACATGATCTTCGCGGTCTCGCAGGCCACCGCATTGCGCGGGCGCTACGGCCAGGCGGTGGTTCAGGTGTCGGAACGGCCCCCCGGCCGGGCGAGGCCCGGCACGCTGACCATCGTCCTCGCGACGACGGCGGAATTGCCGGACCTCCTGACGCGGGTGCCGGAGGAGGCCAAGGCGCGCAGCTTCGTGGGCTTCGTTTCCGACGCGCGCCTCGGCCCTTCGACCCTCCTCGTGACCGGAGCAAGTTGGCCGGACATCGAGAGCGTGGTCGCGATGCTGCTTACAGCCCCGGTCTCCCGGCCGACCAACGTCAATCGCCGCATAATGGACACGTCGAGCTGGCACCTGCCCGACGCGCCCTTCCTGTCGGAGGCGCGCGCCCTGCGCTTCTCCGAACTGGGCATCCCCAGCCAAGAATCTTCCGCCCGGCGCCTGCGGACCCGCGCCGTCGTCGCCTTTCCCGGCGATTTCTATGCTTCGGCCTATGGCGAGGCGACGCTCTATCTCGACGCTGCCTATTCCGCCGACGTGATGCCCGGCGACAGCCATATCGAGGTCTTCGTCAACGGCAATGTCGCGGCGACCGTTCCCTTGAACGCGACGACCGGCGGGCTGTTCCAGCAGTTCCCGATCACCGTGCCACTGCGGCATTTCCGGCCCGGCATCAACGAGATTTGGCTCGAAGCGGTGACGCTCACCAGCTCCGACCTGTCCTGCGGTCCTGGAGCGACCCTGCCGGGGCGGAACCGGTTCGCGCTGTTCGACACGACGAGCCTCTCCTTCCCGGACTTCGCCAAGATCGGCGTGCAGCCCAATCTCGCCGCCGTCGCCGGAACGGGCTTCCCCTATTCGCTGGCGACCCGCACGCCTTTGATCCTCGGCCGTCACGACACCGCCAATTACGGCGCTGCGGCGACCCTGCTGGCCCGGCTGGCCCAGCGCGCTGCCAGACCGCTCGCCGTCGACGCCCTGACCAGTGTCTCGACCGCGAGCGATCAGCCGGCCTTGATCGTCGGCGCTGCGAGCCAGCTGCCACCCGGCCTCCTGCCTCGCGTCGGCGTGTCGGAGACCGTCAGGACCACGTGGCCGACACGCGCCGATGCCGTGGTCGTCGCGCCTGAGAACGATGCGGGCGCCGTCTTCGACGCCGTGATCAACCGCTTCCAGGGCCAGAAGGGGCCGGCCGCCGCCGAGAACGCACAACCGACGACCGACGCGCTGCGCGATCGCTGGCGCAGTTCCCTGGGCGGCCCCCTCGCCCGTTACTTCGTCGTCTTCGACCAGTGGCTGCAGCGCAACTTCCATCTCTCCTTCGCCCAGCTGCGCATTCCATCCTCCAACGAGACTCTCTATGAACCTGCTGATGGCACGGACCTGATCGCTGCGCAGGCGGTGGAGCCGGCGAGCAAGCAGGTCTGGACGGCCTTCGTCGCGCGCCGCGAAGAGACGCTGGAGGCGACGATCGCCCGTCTCGTCACGCCGGGGAACTGGGCCAATCTCGCCGGGCGGGTCACGGCCTTTCGCGGCACCCAGGACGTTCACGTCGTCGCGGCGAGCGACCCCAATTTCGTCATGACGCGCAGCTTCTCGCTGACGAACATGCGGCTCGTCCTCGCCAACTGGCTCTCGGAAAATATCGGCGCCTATGCGCTGGCCCTGCTCGTCGCCTGCATCGCCCTCGGCATCTCGACCTCGCTGATGCTCGGCCGCCTGGGGCAGAAGCCATGAGGCTCTCGCCGATGAAACGGCTGCTCGGAGCCCTCGCAGCGATCATGCTCGCCTTCGTGCCGACGGCGCAGGCCGCCCTGCCTCTGGAAGCCTGGGAGCTCTACCGGCAGAAATTCGTCATGGAGGACGGGCGCGTCGTCGACGACGTGAACGGCGCGATCAGCCACAGCGAGAGCCAGGGCTACGGTCTCCTACTCGCCTGCCTCGCTGGAGACCGCACGAGCTTTGCCCGCATCCTCGCCTTCACCCGCACCGAGCTGCTGATCCGTGATGACGGGCTCGCGGCCTGGCGCTGGGACCCGAAGGCGACGCCGCGCGTCACCGACGTCAACAACGCGACCGATGGCGACCTGCTGATCGCCTATGCGCTGAACTGCGCCGGCACAGCCTGGACAATGCCCGGCTACACCAACGCCGCGCGTCAGCTGGCGCGGAACATCGCGAAGACGACGTTCCTGGCGCGCGGCAGCGCGACCTGGCTGATGCCGGCCGTGAGCGGCTTCTCCGAGAAGGACCGCGCCGACGGGCCGGTGATTAACCCGTCCTACTGGGTCTTCGAGGCCCTTCCGGTAATGGCGCGGCTGACCGGCGACAATAGCTGGCTCAAGGTCCAGGCGACCGGGCTCAAGCTGCTCGACACGCTCGCCAAGGCGAACATGCCCGCGCCCGAATGGATGTCGGTCAAGGCCGAGCCGCGGCCGGCCGACGGCTTCCCGGCGCAGTTCGGCTACAATGCGATGCGCGTCCCGCTCTATCTGCTGCGGGCAGGCCTCGCCGAGCCGGCGCGCCTCGCGCCATTCCGCGAGGCCTGGGCCAATGGCCCCGCCATCGTCGATGTCCGTACCAAGAAGGTCGTCGAGGAGCTCTCGGATCCGGGCTATCGCATCCTCGTTGCAGCGATGGCCTGCGCCATCGACGGGACCGCGATCCCGCAGGATCTGAAGTCGTTCCAGCCGACGGCCTATTACCCCTCCACCTTGCATCTGCTCACCCTGGCGATGCTGAGCGAGAGGTACGCCCGATGCATGTGAAGGCAATCCTGCTCGCAGCGGTGGCATCGGGAGCGCTCTTCTACGGCCTCGGCCGCTATGGGCAGGGCGTTGAGTTGCCGGCAGTGGCCCAGCCCGGCACACCCGGCGCCCTAGCGCTGGAGCAGCCGCACGCGGAGACGGGCGAGGCGAGGTCGGAGTTCGCCCAGGCGCAACAGCAGGGGAACCAGCCGCCCGGCGGGCGCCAGGCCCAGCCGCAGGCGCCGGTGGACGAAAGCGCCCTGCGCTATTTCGCCAGCCAAGGCGACACCCGACGCTTCGAGGCGGAGCTTGCCCGCCTGCGGGCACTCTATCCGCAATGGCGGCCGCCAACCGACCTCAACACGCCGATCCCGGCCGGCGACCCCGAGCTCGAGCGGATGTGGAAGCTCTTCGCCGAGGGCAAGCTCAGCGAAGTCCGCGCCGCGATCGCCCAGCGCGCCACGAAGGAGACCGGCTGGAGCGCGCCCGCCGACCTCGTCCAGCAGCTCGACCAGGCCGAGGCCGGGATTCGCCTCGTCAACGCTTCCAATGCCCGGCAATGGGAACAGGTGATCAGGATCGGCACCGAGACGCCCGCCCTGCTCACCTGCGCCAATGTCGACGCGCTCTGGCGTGTGGCCGAAGCCTTCGTCCGTACCGAGCGCATGGACCGGGCGCGCGACGCGTATTCCTACGTGCTCGCCAATTGCGAGAAGGCCGAGGAGCGCATCGGCACGATGCAGAAGGCGCTGGGAACGCTGCCGGACGAGCAGATCAGCGCCCTGCTGGCGCTGGAAAAGCAGAACGAATTCACGAGCATTCGCGACGAGCTCGCCCGCCGCCGCGTCGGCCGGGCGTCGGAAGACCCGAAGCTGGTGGTGAGCGCCGACGATCTGCGCCGGCTCGAGACGCTCGCCAATGCCGAGACGACGCCGGGCGACCCGATCCTGCTCGGCTTCTATGCCCTCCATCATGGCGAACCGGCCAAGGCTTCTGACTGGTTCCGCATGGCGCTCGCCCGCAATGGCGGTGCCAAGGCGGCGGAGGGCGCCGTGCTCGCCTTCGCAGCCAGCGGAAAATACCAGGAGGCCGAGGCGCTCGGCTCGCAATGGCTGGAGGCAGGCCAGCCCAACCGCAAGGCCTATCTCGACGCCCTGACGGCGCTGCTGACGCAGGAGCCGCCGCCGCGCCTGGACCCGGCCGTGCTGGCGCGCATCGTCAAGACGGTCAGCGGCGACCGCTATGCGCTCGGAGCCGCGGCGCTCGGCTGGTACGCCTATAACTCCGGCCAGATCGTGCCGGCCGAGACCTGGTTCGAGACCGCCCTGGCCTGGGACAAGACGCATGAGCCGGCCGCCTTCGGGCTCGCCCTGTCGCGCCAGCGGCTGCGCGACACGGCGGGCCTCCAGGCGGTCGTCGCCGAATGGCGCGGGCGCTCGCAGCGCATCGCCGATATTCTCGATCCGCGTCGGCGCGCCCTGCGCTCCCGCGAGCCGGCACCGCGCGAGGTGCGCACCGTGCCGGCTGCGCCCGAACGTGAGCTGGTGGAACGTGCTCCGGCGGAACGGATTTCTCCCGCTCCGCCCCGGACCGCTGTGCCGGCCGAACGCCGTGTCACCAGAAGCGAGCCTGTCGAAGACTATATCCCCGTCGAGCGTCCGCCTGCCGTCCGTGAAACGGCGCGTGCCACCGGCCCGGGCAGCTGCGGCAGTGGTAATTCGGGAGCCGCAGCGCTGGCGCGCGGCTGGTGCCTGCTCAATCTCAAGCGCCCGGCCTCCGCCATGCAGGCCTTCGAAGCGGCGATGCGGACCAGCACCGGGCAGATCGCCGCCGACGCCGCAGCCGGCAAGGCCTATGCGGCGATCCAGCAGGGGCTCACCACCGAGGCGAGCGCTGCTGCGGCCTCCGCTGCGCTGCCGCCCGCACGGCGGCGCGAACTCTCGGCGCTGCTCCTGGCCGAGCGCTTCTATGCCCAGTACGACGCGAAGAACTACAATGCGGCGCTGATCACGCTGGGCGAGCGCGCGAAGTACGCGCCAGAAACCACGGACCTGATGCTGATGCGCGGCTGGTCGTACTTCAACTCGGGCCGGTACTCGGATGCGCGCAGGGTCTTCAGCGCACTCTACAAGATCGACAGATCGCCGAAGGCCCTCGCCGGGCTGAGCGCGATCGACGACGCGACCCGCCGGAACCGGTATTAAGGCGCGTTCCAGTCAGGTGACAGTCAACGACGGGCTGGCCGCTCAGCCGACAGGCTGCTCCCCGTCATCCTGGACAAGCCGCGCAGCGGCGCAGCTCCGGGGTCCATCGGAAGGCCCTGCGCTCTACGATGGATCCCGGCGCTCCGCTGCGCTGCAGCCGGGATGACGAGTATGGGTGTCAGAGCAGTGCCGGGCTCCATCGTAGGCCGCCTTCAGCTCTTGTGCTTGCCGCCGCTCGAGCCATTGCCTTCGCTGGCCAGTTCCACACGGGCGCGCTTCATGGCCTCGCGGGCCTCGGCGTCGAGCTTCGGGAACTGCGGGTCGAGTTCCTCGAGCTTGTCGGCGATGGCGGCTGCGACGACGAGGCGGCTGAACCATTTATTGTCAGCCGGCACGACATACCAGGGGGCGTGCTTGGCGGCCGTGCCGGCGATCGCCTCCTCATAGGCGTTCATGTAGTCCGGCCAGCGCTTGCGCTCGGCGAGGTCGCCGGCGTCGAACTTCCAGTTCTTGTCGGGCTCGTCGATACGCTCGAGCAGGCGGCGGCGCTGCTCGCCCTTCGAGACATGCAGGAAGAACTTCAGGACGACGGTGCCGTTGCGCGCGAGATGGCGCTCGAAATCGCGGATGCTGTCGAAGCGTTCGTCCCAGATGTCGTCCTTGACCAGCGCCGGCGGCAGGTTCTGCTTGGCGAGGATCGCCGGATGGACGCGGGCGACCAGCACCTCCTCGTAATAGGAGCGGTTGAAGATGCCGATATGGCCGCGCTGCGGCAGGGCGCAGCTCGTGCGCCAGAGGAAATCATGGCGCAGCTCGACCGTGCTCGGCGCCTTGAACGAGGTCACCTCGCAGCCCTGCGGATTGATGCCGGACATCACATGCTCGATCATGCCGTCCTTGCCGGCGGCATCCATCGCCTGCAGGACGATGAGCACCGACCAGCGCCCCTCGGCGTAGAGGCGCTCCTGCAAAGCGTGGAGGCGCTTGGTCCCGCTCGCGAGCAGTTCCTTCGCATCGTCCTTGTCGATATCGAGGCCCGCAGTTTCGCTGGGGTCGATATCGGCGAGCTTGAAGCCCTTCCCCTCCGTGATACGGAAACGCTTGATCAGGTCTTCTTTCAGCATCGTCATCGCTCCGGCGGACACACGGCCTTCCAGTCGGCCTCGATGTCGATGACGACCCAGCCTCCGGGTTCGGCCCTCAGTGAGGGGCTGGCCGAACTTAGCGAGATGCGAACCGGGGTCATAGGCCCATTCGCATGGCACAGCGAAAGCTAGGCTTCGCCGGCTGCGATCGAGCGCGCGATCGCGACGAAACGCCGGAGCACCGGTGTCTCGCGGTCGAGCGGCCAGGCGGCGACCAATTCGGAGACCGTCGAATCCAGCCCTTTCAGCGGCCGGTAGACGACATTCTCCAGATTGAGCCGCGACACCGATTGCGGCACCAGCGCGACGCCGATGCCTCCGGCGACCAGACCAATCATGGTATGGATCTGGTGGACCTCCTGCGCCACCTGCGGCTCGAAGCCGGCGCGGCGGAAGGCGGCGCGAAAACGGCCTTCGACGTACCGACGCTTGCCTGGCGGCGTCATGATGAAGCGCTCCTCGCGCAGCGCGGTGAGCGGCACTGCCGCCGCTTGCGTCAGCCGGTGGCCGGCCGGCAGCGCCACCATGTAGCTCTCGCGGAACAGGGGCAGCGTGCCGAGGCCGGGCTCGCTGAACATCGGCCGGAGCAGTCCGACATCGATGCGGCCGGAACGCAGCGCCTCGATCTGCTCCTTGGTGACCATCTCCTGCAGGATGAGCGAGACCTCCGGCAGCTCCCGGCTGAGCCGGGAAACCAGCACCGGCAGGATATTGAAGGGACAGGCTTCGACGAAGCCGATGGTGAGGCGACCGATCTGTCCCTCCGCGGCACGGCGGGCGCCCGCCACCGCCAGATCGAGCTGGCGCAGGATCGCCAGCGCGTCGTCCTGGAAGTTCCGGCCGGCATCGGTCAGCGCGACCCGGCGCTTGGTGCGCTCGAACAGCTTGACCGCCAGCGTTTCCTCCAGCTTGGCGATCTGCTGGCTGAGAGCCGGCTGGGTCACACCGAGCCGCTCCGCCGCCCGCACGAAATGCAGCTCCTCGGCGAGGGTCACGAAAAAGCTGAGCAGTCTCTGGTCCATGAGCCGAAACTAGAGCTCGAGACTAATAAGCAAAACTAATTTCTCGATGACTTGCTATTGGCTCAGTTTTCGAACCGATGTCGGCGCAACCAGAGACGCCGCGGGTGGGAGGTTTCCGGAATGAGCGTGACGCACAAGAGCAGGCTGCCTCGCCTGCTGGGCCTGTCGGCGGCGCTGGTGATCACGCCGGCCCTGTTCTCGGCTTCCGCTAAGGCGCAGACCGCCTGGCCGAGCAAAACCATGCGGATCGTCGTGCCCTACCCGGCCGGCGGCAATGTCGACCTTCTCGGGCGGCTGATCGGGCCGAAGCTGAGCGAGGCGCTCGGCCAGCCGATCGTCATCGACAACAAGCCCGGCGCCGCCGGCGCTATCGGTGCGACCGATGCGGCGCGCTCGGAGCCGGACGGCCATACCCTGCTGATCGGCGACATCGCGACCCATGCGATCACCCCGGCCTTGCAGGACAAGCTGCCCTACAACCCGCTCACCGATTTCACCCCGGTGATGCGGCTCACCTCGGTCTCGCTGCTGCTGGTGATCAATCCCAAGAACCCGGCCAAGGATTTGGCGGCGCTGCTCGCCGATGCCAAGGCCAATCCGGAGAAGGTCACCTATGCCTCGGCCGGCGTCGGCACGCCGCAGCAACTCGCCTTCGAGTTGCTGAAGGAGAAGACCGGCATCAAGGCGACGCATGTGCCCTATCGCGGCTCGGCCCCGGCGATCAACGACGTCATCGCCGGCCATGTCACCGCGATGATCGACGGTACGGCCGTGCCGATGGCGCGCGAAGGCACGCTGCGCGCGCTCGCCGTGACCGGAGCGAAGCGCTCGGCCGCCATGCCTGACGTTCCGACCGTCGCCGAGGCCGGCGTCCCCGGCTATGAGTTCGCCTCCTGGCATGGCGTCTTCGTGCCGGCCGGCACGCCGCCGGCCGTGGTCGAGCGGCTGAATGCCGAGCTCAACAAGATCGTCGCCGATCCCACGGTGCGCGAGCGCATGGCGGCGCTCAATATCGAGCTGGTCGGCGGCACCTCCGCCGCCTTCGGCGACTTCATCAAGGCCGAGACCGGCAAGATCGCGGAACTCGTCCGCATCTCCGGCGCCAAGGCGAACTGAGCAGGCCCATGCAGCGCGTCTCCGGCGATCAGGCTGGCAATCCAGCAGCGGGAGCAGTGTCCTCCCCGCCTGGCGACCGCCATGTGCTGTTCGTCACGGTCGATCAATGGCCGGCTCGCCTGCTCGGCATCGCCGGCCACCCGACGGTGGAGACGCCGACGCTCGACCAGATCGCCCGCACCGGCACGCGCTTCACCAACGCCTATGCCGAATGCCCGATCTGCATTCCGGCCCGGCGCTCGATGATGACGGGCACGAGCCCGCGCGGCCATGGCGACCGGGTCTTCCAGCCGGCGCTGCCGATGCCCGAGGGGATGCCGACGCTGGCGCGCTCCTTCCGCGATGCCGGCTACCAGACGGCTGCGATCGGCAAGCTCCATGTATATCCGCAACGGGACCGGATCGGCTTCGAGGAGGTTCTGCTCGCCGAGGAAGGCCGCGGCCATCTCGGCGGCATGGACGATTACGAGCTGTTCCTGACCGACAAGGGCCAGCCCGGCCAGCAGTTCATGCACGGCATGAGCAACAACGAGTACAGCTGGCGGACCTGGCATCTGCCGGAAGAGCTGCACGTCACCAACTGGATAACCTTCGCGGCGGCGCGCACGATCAAGCGGCGCGACCCGACGAGGCCGGGCTTCTGGCACGTCTCCTATACCCATCCGCACCCGCCGATCGTGCCGCTGGCGAGCTATTTCGAGCGCTACCGGGCGCGCGATGTCGACGCGCCGCTGATGGCGGACTGGGCCAGGGACCCGGCGGCGCTGCCCTATGCGGTGCGCGTCGCGCACAATTACTGGGAGCAACTTCCGCCGGCGCAGCTCGCCGACATGCGCCGCGCGGTCTATGCGCTCTGCACCCATATCGACCACCAGCTGCGGATCCTGATCGGGACGCTGCGCGAGGAAGGCCTGCTCGACGACACGATCATCCTGATCTGCGGCGACCATGGCGACATGCTCGGCGACAACGGCCTTTATGCCAAGCGGCTGATGTACGAGGCCTCGGCCGGCGTGCCGATGCTGCTCTCGGGAGCGGCCGGGGACAGCCGCGTCGGGACCGGCGTCACCGATCGCCGCCTCGTCGGGCTGCAGGACATCATGCCGACCCTGCTCGATCTCTGCGGCCTGCCGATTCCGGAGAGCTGCGAAGGCCTCTCGATGGTCGGCGAGCAGCGCCGCGACATCCTCTACGGGGAATCGCTCGAAGGGGCGAAGGCGACCCGCATGGTGAATGACGGCCGCTACAAGCTGATCTGGTACCCGGCCGGCAATCATGTCCAGCTCTTCGATCTCGACGAGGACCCGCAGGAAATGGCCGATCTAGCCGGCGATCCCGGCCACGCCGAAATCAGGGCACGCCTCGGTAAGGCGCTGGCGGCAAGGCTCTACGGCGAGGACGAAGCCTGGCTGCGCAATGGCGAACTTGTCGGCATGGCCGAGCCCGAGCTCGTCATGGCGCCCAACCGCGGCCTCTCCGGCCAGCGCGGCCTGCATTATCCGCCGATCCCGCCGACCGATCCGGCCAAGGCGGTCGGCTCGGGCTGATTGCTGCGCGGGCGAGCCTCGCCGGCCAGCCCGCCCTTCAGTCCCTCGAATAGGCCCGCGGCATCAGGCTGCGGGCGAACCAGTCGACGAAGCCGATGATGTCGAAGACGGGGCGACCGGTCGCCCTGGCGATGGCGGCCGAATGCGGCGGCAGATTGGTACATTCGCACAGGATCGCACCGACATTCGGGTGTTTCTCGACCAAGGCTTGGGCGGCCGCGACCACCTCCTGCTCCAGCGTCGCGAAATCGGAGACGCCGCCCTTGGCGCCATAAACCTGGCGGAACAGGCTGTCCGGTGCCAGGCCCTCGATCGGCGTATCCGTCCGTACGCCGACGGCAGAAAGATGGCGCGCGCTCAAGGCCTCGGGCGCGAAGGTCAGGATGCCGACCTGCTGGCCGGCCGGCAGCATCGCCTCGATCAGCGGCGCCTGCAGCAGGCTGCTGGTCGCAACCGGTACGGGCAGCGCCGCCGCGAGTTCCTTCTGCAGCAGGGCGAGGAAGCCGCAGCTCGTGGTGATGCCGCGCACGCCACAGGCGACGAGATCGAGCGCCGCATCGATGAAGGGCTGCAGGAAATCACCCGGCCGACCATGCACGAT
The DNA here is from genome assembly GCF_001509835.1 of Allobosea sp. WAO. Lineage (GTDB taxonomy): Bacteria > Pseudomonadota > Alphaproteobacteria > Rhizobiales > Beijerinckiaceae > Allobosea. The sequence continues at coordinate 503,822 of NZ_JXTJ01000008.1, read as the reverse complement.
CGCGGCCGGGTCGGCACCGCGCACGACGCGGAACTGCACCGGGGTGGACCAGCTCCTGGCATTGCCGATGTCGCCCGGAAGCCGCCGGAAATGCGTGTCGAGCATCAGGATGCCGATGCCGAGATCGCCGACAGTACCCGCCTGCGCGCGCGATATGTCCGTGCCGTTCGTCATGCCGCGCTCCTCGGGTTGGTCAGGCCGCCCTCCTCCGCACTAGCCGCGAAGAACCAGGAGAGGAAGCGGTTGGCGCTCAGTGCGAAGAACGGAACTTCTTCCTGCGCGCAAAGGCCCGGCGCGCCGATCACACCGGTACGCAGGAGATCGAGCACCGCCGCGACATGCGCGGCGGCAGTGCGGCGCATCGCGCTGACCGTGCTGCCGCCGATCTGCGCCGGGAAAACCTCGCGGGTAAATTGCTCCTCGACCGAGCGCCCATTCTGCCGGGAGGTCGCGCTGATCGAGATGAGCAGGCGATCGTCGACGATCTCCGGCAGCGCGTTGAGGAAAAGGTTGCGCAGCAAATCGGTCCTGCCGCGCAGTTTCAGGTCGTCGAGCAGGAAGCGCATATAGTCGAGATGGCCGGGATAGCGGATCGTGCGCGAGGTCAACCGGGCGACCTGGCCTTCCAGGCGCGCGCACAGGCTCGCCGGGATATTGCCGGAAACGAAGTCCTCATAGTCGTGCCCGCAGAGGCGCAGGCGGCCGAGATCGCTCAGGGCCGGCAGGTTGGCGCGCGCACCATCGACCAGCGCCGTCGAGGGCTGGATGTATTCGCGCAGCAGGGCATCGACGTCCCAGGTCAGACCGTAGCCGAGCCGATTGGCCGGCTCGCGCGGCAAGGTGCCGATGCGGACATCGACCTCCGCCTTCGCCGAGGTCCGGGAGACCAGATCGAGCACCAGCTGGGAGACGAGCCCGGGCGCGATGCCGCATTGCGGGACGAAGCAGCCGGCAGCCGAGCGGGCCTCGCTACGGACAGCGTCGAGCCCCGCGGTATCGTCACCGAGATCAAGATAATGAATGCCGCTGCGGCGCGCGGCGGCGGCGACCATCGGCGTCGCCGAGGCCGGCAGGGCTGCGACCACCGCTTGCGACTGCCCCAGGAGCCGGTCTAGCTGGGCGCTATTGCCGGGATCGATCTCAGCCAGTGCCAGGCCGAGTTCCTCGCTCCTGCGGCGGGCGGGCTCGGTCGGATCGACGAGAATGACCTCGAACTCCGGTGCCTCCCTCAGGATCAGTGCTAGTGCCGAACCGACCCGGCCGGCTCCGACGATGATGACCCTGAAGGGATGTTCGACCTGTCGCACGGGCTCAGCCATGGAAGCGCGCGAGGAACGCCTTGAGGCGCTCATTGTCGGGGCGTCTCAGGATGGTTTCGGGCAAGCCTTGCGCCACGATGCGGCCATTCTCCATGAACACGACCCGGTCGGAGACGTCGGCGGCGAAGGAGATTTCGTGGGTGACGATGACCATGGTCATGCCCTGATTGGCGAGATCGCGGACCACGCCGAGCACCTCGCCGACGAGCTCCGGATCCAGCGCGCTGGTGACTTCGTCTAGCAGCAGCGCATCAGGCTGCATGGCGAGTGCTCGGGCGATGGCGACGCGCTGCTTCTGGCCGCCGGAGAGCTGGTCCGGCCGGGCATCGCGCTTCTCGGCGAGGCCGACCTTGGCGATGTAGTCCATCGCGATCTCGACCGCCTCGGCGCGCGACTTGCGCTGCACGATCACCGGGCCCTCGATGACGTTCTCCAGCACGCTCATATGCGGGAACAGGTTGAAGTGCTGGAAGACCATGCCGACATGGCGGCGCAATTCGCCCTGCCCGAGCATCTCGCCGCTGCCGCGGTGCTTCTCGCCGACGCGGCGGTTGCGGAAGAGGATCTCGCCGGCGTCCGGCTTCTCCAGCATGTTCATGCAACGGATGAAGGTCGACTTGCCGGAGCCTGACGGCCCGATGATCGAGACCACCTCGCCGGCCTTGAGGGCGAGGTCGATGCCGTGGAGCACGGTCAGTGCCCCGAAACATTTGGTGATGCCGCGTGCCTCGAGCACGATGTCGGAGGCGCTCTGGGGTGAAACCGAGGAAGCGGATGCGAGTGAAACGGAGGTCATGGGCGCTCTCGCTCAGTTGCCGCGGCGCATGCGGTATTCGATGTAGTCGGCGAACTTCATCATCGGGAAGAGAATGACGAAGTAGAGCACTGCGACGACCGTGTAGGATTCGAGCGGCCGATAGGTCTGCCCGTTGACGATGCTGGCCATGTAGGTCAGGTCCGCGACCGAGATCACCGAGACCAGCGAGGTGTTCTTGAACTGGGTGACCGACTGGTTGATGAAGGCCGGCATCATCCGGCGGATCGCCTGGGGCAGTATGATGCGCCGCATCACCTGCCAGCCGGACATGCCGATCGCCGCGCCGGCCTCGAACTGCCCCTTGTCGATCGAGACTATGCCACCGCGGAAGACCTCGGCATAGAATGCCGCCGCATAGAGCGAGAGCGTCAGCAGCGCCGCAGCCCAATTGGGCATGTCGAAGCCGAGCAGCAGCGGCAGCGCGTAATAGATCCAGAGCAGCTGGACCAGCAGGGGCGTGCAGCGAAACAGCTCCTGGAAGCCTTGCGCGAACCAGTTCAGCGGCCCGATGCCCGAGAGCCTGGCGAAGCAGACGGCGAGACCGAGGACCAGGCCGATCGCGATCGAGCCCACCGTGTAGACGACGGTGATCCACGCCCCCCACAGGAAGAGATCGCTGGCCTGGATGATCGGGGCGAAGCTCCAAGTATACATGTCTTGCTAGCCTTCCTTGGAGGGCGGCCCTTTTCGGGCCGCCCTATGCTTCAACCGCCGAAGCCAAAGCCTTCCGGCATGTCGTCGAGCGTGATGCCGAAGGGCGCGAGGCTGTTGACGATCCAGGTCTGGTTGTTGCCGATCCGGCGGTTGTACTCGGCCCAGGCCGAGATGAAGGAGCGCCACTTCTCGTCGCCCTTCCAGTTCAGCGCGACGACCGAAGGCGTCGAGAGCACCGGGCTCGGCACCATCACCTTGCCGATGCCGTTCGCCTTCTTTGTCATCACCAGCCCGTTGAGCATGGTGTTGACGAGGCCGTCGGCCTTGCCGCTGACCACAGCCACGATCGCCTCGTCGCGCGTCTTGAAGCGCAGCATCTTGGCCTTGGGCAGGTATTGCTGGGCGATCAGGTCCTGCGAGGAGCCAAGATCGACCGCGAAGGTGTATTTGGGATCGTTGAGTTCGGCCCAGCTGAGCTTGGAGAGCTCCGGCTTCGGCGAGACGATGACGAAGCTGTTGAAATAGGTCGGCGCCGAGAAGGCGACGGACATGGCGCGCTGCGGCGTCGCGGTCACGCCAAGGGCGAGGTCGACCTTGCCGCTCTGCACGTCGAGGATCGAGTTCGGCCAGCTCGACTCGACCACTTCCAGCTTGACGCCGAGCGTCTTGGCGATGTCGCGCGCCATCTCGATGGCGAAGCCGCGCCATTCGCCGGTACGCGGATCCTTGTTGAAGTAGGGATCCTCGTTGATGATGCCGGGGATACGCAGCACGCCGCGCGAACGTACGGATTCGATGCTGTCCTGCGCCTGAACCGGCGACTGGAATGCCGCCAGCCCCAGGCCGGCCGCAAAAATGGCACTGATGATCTTCTTCACGACAATTGCCTCCGTTCCCTTGCCGATGATCTTCGGTCTTGCCCCCGGCTTGCCGGGTTATCGGAGGAGCCTAAGGAAGGCACCTCTGCAAACAATGCGAGAGTAGGCCGCTCGCCTACCGGTTTTCTTATATGTTCCTGGTGCCTTCGAAGGCGGCCAGGCTGGCTTCGAGCGCTTTCAGGTTCTCGGGCCGGAGCGGCGCGAGTGGCGCGCGCACCTCGGCCGAGATCGCGCCGCTGCGGGCCAGCGCTGTCTTGACCGGCACCGGGTTGCTCTCGATGAAGAGATGGCCGGTGACATCGAACAGCGCCTGATGGAGACGGCGCGCTTCGCGCACCTCTCCCCTGTACCAGGCAGCGCACAGCGCCACGACCTCGCGCGGCAGCAGGTTCGAGGCGACGCTGGTGACGCCATCGGCGCCGACAGCGAGGAACGGCAAGGTCAGGCCGTCATCGCCGGAATGGATGACGAAATCCTCGCCGAGCGCCCGCCGCAGCTCGGTGATCCGTTCGGTCCTGCCGCCGGCTTCCTTGATCCCGACGATATGCGGATAGGCCTTCGCCAGCCGCGCGGCCGTCGCCGGCGCGATCTCGACGCCGGTCCGTCCCGGCACGCTGTAGAGCATGATCGGGACGGTCACCGCTTCCGCAATGGCGGCGAAATGGTCGAGAAGGCCGTCCTGCGAGGGCTTGTTGTAATAGGGGGTGACGACGAGGATGCCGTCGACCCCGAGCGCCTCCGCGCGCTTCGCCTTGGCGACGGCAAGGGCGGTCGCGTTCGAGCCGGTGCCGGCCATGACGAAGGCACGGCCGTTGGCGGCGGCGACCGTGATGCGGATGACCTCGTCGGCCTCCGCCTCGGAGAGGGTCGCGGCCTCGCCCGTGGTCCCGACCGGCACCAGGCCGGCGATGCCGGCAGCGAGCTGGGCGGCGATCAGGCGCTCGAAGGCGGGGACATCGACCGCGCCGTCGCGGAACGGGGTGACGAGGGCGGTGAAGACGCCGGTGAGGCGCCGGCGCAGCTCTGAATCGATCATGGCTCTCTCTTCCATCTCACTCAGTCGATGACGACCTTGGTCTCGCTCATTTCGCGCAAGGTCATGTGGATGCCTTCGCGGCCGAGCCCGCTGGACTTGATGCCGCCGAAGGGGACGTTCTCGGCGCGGAAATCCGGGCCTTCGTTGATCATCACGCCGCCGACCCGCAGTTCACGCGAGAAGCGCTTCACCAGCGCATGGTCATTGGTGAAGACGCCGGCCTGCAGCCCGTAGGGGCTGTCGCTGACCTCGCCGATCACCTGGCCGGGATCGCTGAAGCGCCGCACCGCCAGCACCGGGCCGAAGGTCTCGCTGCGAACGAGCTCGGCTTCCGCCGGAACATCGTCGAGCAGGGTCGGTGCAAACACCGTTCCACGGCGGCGCCCGCCGGCGACGATCCTAGCGCCCTGCGCGACAGCGAGCTTGACCCGCCGCTCGACCTCCGCCGCCGCCGGCTCGTCGATGACGGTGCCCATCACGGTCGCTGCATCGGCGGGATCGCCGGTGCGGACATCCCCGATCCGCGCCGCGATGCGCTCGATCATCGTGTCCCGGATCGCCTCATGCAGATAGAGGCGCTTCACCGCGGCGCAGCTCTGGCCGGCGATCTCGAAGCGGTGCTCGATCGCCGTCTGCGCGGCACGGTCGAGATCGGCATCCGGCATCACGATCAGTGGGTCGTTGCCGCCGAGCTCCATCAGGCAGCGCACCAGACCCGAGGCGTTCTTGAGCGCGAGGCCCGCGGCCGGCCCGCCGGTGAAGCTGAGGAGATCGATATCGCCGCTGGCGATCATCGCCGCGACCTCGGCGCCGCCATGGACGACGCTGAACAACCCCTGCGGGAAGCCCGCCTTGGCCGCGAGCTCGCCGAGGCGCTCGGCCGCGAGCGGAGCCTTCGGCGACGGCTTGGCGACGACCGCATTGCCGGCGGCGATCGCGGGGCCGAGCTTGTGGCAGAGCAGGTTGAGCGGATAGTTGAACGGCGTGATCGCGCCGACGATGCCGGCCGGCTCATAGGTGATCGCCGCGAGCTTGCTCGGAGCGCCCGCCACGATCGCGGTCGGCAGAACCTCGCCATGCAGGACGGTGATCGCGTCGCCGCTGAGGCGCAGCGTGTTCTGGGCGCGGCGGACCTCGTTGCGCGCCTCGGTGATCGTCTTGCCGACCTCGGCACAGATGATCTGCGCCATCCCTTCGGCATCCTCGGCGAGCAGCTCGGCGAGGCGATGAAGCAGGCCCTTGCGCTCTGCCGGCGTGCTGAAGCGGAAGGCGCGCCAGGCCTTGCGGGCAGCCCGCAGCGCATCGGCGACAGCGACCTCGTCGGCGGCGTCGACTTTGCCGACACTCACGCCGGAAAAGGGGTTGAAGACGTCGATCGTCGGCCGGGCGCTGCTTCTGAACGATTTTGCGAGAGTGCCATTCACGGCTCTAGGTCTCCGTTTGATCCATCGAGAAATTGGCGAGCGCGGCGAGAGAAACCGGTCGTAGCGGCCAGCGCGGCGGCGAAGCCGAGGGCAGTGCCTCGCCACGCAGTTCAGCGAGCATCGGGCCGCAGAAGCGCCCCTGGCAGGCACCGAGCCCGAAGCGCCCCATCAGCCGGATTTCCCGGGCCGAGGCGTCGGCCGGCAGCGCGGTGAAATCCGCGTAGCGGCGCCCCTCGCAGCGGCAGATCATCGTTTCCGGCGTCGGGAGCGTGGACGGACTGCGCAGCGCTTCGGCAAGATCGCGCTGGAAAGCACGCGCCTTGCCGAGCGCAGCTTCGAGCGGTGCAACGGGAGCAGCTTGCCCGAGGCTCGCGAGCACTGCGGCGGCGGCGCGCCGGCCATCGAGAATGGCGGCATCGGCACCGAGAATCTCGCGTCCGTCTCCGGCGAGCAGCACGGGAATCTCTGCCCCGGGAGCCGGCAGGGGTATACCGGCACGGTTCGGTTCGAGCCCGTCATGGACCAGCAGATGGCGCGCCTGCAGCAGGCGCTCGATCTTGCCGAGCCGGACGCGGATGGCGAGCCCCTGTCCTACCTCGCTGACGCCGAGCACCTCGCTGGCAGTTCGATAGGGCACGCGCTTCCAGGCGAGCGTCGTCGCGTAGGCGGCCGCTTCGGTGAGCTGCGGCCCAGCAGTCGCAAGGCCGGCCAGTGTCTTCGGCCGACGCCAGGGATTTCCGCGCTCCAGCACCGCCAACGGCGGGTTGCCGGCGCGGGCGAGCTGCGCCGCGACGGCGAGCAGCAGCGGGCCGGTTCCCGCGACGACGATCGGGCCTTCCGGCGGTCTGCCGGTCTCCTTGAGCAGGACCTGGGCGCCACCGGCGCTCGTCACGCCCGGCAGTTCCCAACCCTCGAACGGGCGGATCCTCTCGACCGCGCCCACCGCGACGATCGCTGCCCGGACGCGGCGCGCAAAGACGCGGCCAGCCCGGCGATCCTCGAACAGGAACCGCCCTGCGCCATCTATCCCGAGGAAAACGCTGGATGTCCGCAGCTCGATCCGTGCCGCGGCCCGTTCCAGCCGGGAGGTCAGCTCGGTCCAGTTGCGCCGGTGCCGTGCCGGGCCTCTCCAGACCTGCGGCGCACCGGGAGCCGGCTGACGATGGATGGCGCCACCGAGCCGATCGCGCTGCTCGATCAGCAGCACCCGCAGACCGGCTTCCGCCAGGGTTACGGCCGCAGCGACGCCCGCAGGCCCGCCTCCGACGACAAGGATGGGCAGCTCAGTCATGGCCAGCTCACTCATGGCGCAGTCCGAGGCTGGGCGGCGGAGCGAGGCGCATTCCCGAACGCGCCGGCGTCAGGCAGGCCTCGACAGCGCCCTCGCCCGCGACCGCGACGACACAGGCCTGGCAGGCGCCGATGCCACAGAACACGCGCCCGCGCACAGCTCCGCCCTCAGGCCCGAGATCGGCGATGCCGGCGCGCAGCAATGCGGCGGCGATGGTCTCGCCCGGCCGGAAGGAGACCGGGCGGTCGATCCAGTAGAAGCAGGGGTTCATGCCAGAGCCTCGACGGCGGCGAAGCGCTGCGGTGCGAGCAGGGAGAGATCGACGCCCGGCGCCTCGCCGAGGATCATCCGGGCGGCGCAGGCGCCCATGAACGGGCCGAGGCAGATGCCGTCGCCCTCGAAGCCGGTTGCGACCGTGACGCCGCCGAGATGTGGATGCGGGCCGATGATCGGCAGGCCGTCGCGCGAGGCGGTGCGGACGCCGGCAAAGGTCCGCAGCACGCGGCGCTCGCGCAGCGGCGGATAGAGATCGAGCGCATCCCGCAGGATCGCCGAAATCGTCACGGCGTCGGTCGTCTGGTCGGAGCGATGGTCCTCGCGGCTGCCGCCGATCAGGAACTGGCCGGTAACCAAGGGATCGATGACGAGGCCGATATGGGCGTTGTCGCGGACGATGCCGCGCTTGGCGGCGAGGTAGGAGGCCGCCATCAGATGGCCGTCGATCGCCGGTCGGCCGGCGGCGGCGCGGTCGGTCACGACCATCTGGCCCTTGCGCGGGATCAGGATATCGCCGAGCCCGAGCAGGCCGACCGAGCCGATCCCGGCGGCGACCAGCACGGCATCGGCCGCCAGCATCTCGCCCCGGACCGCGACGCCGACGGCCCGACCGGCCCGCATGACGATCTCGGAGACGGGTGCGTTGCGCCGAACCGTGACGCTGCTCCTCTGCAGCAGGCGCTGGGTGATCTCGTAGCCGAGCGCATGCCCGTCATCGGGAATTTCGAGCGCGAAGCAGACGCCGTCGCCGAGACCGGGAATGCGGTTGAGCAGCGTCGGCCGGTCGACATCGAGCACGCGCTCGCCGGCGGCGGCGAGATCGGCGCCGTGCTCGGCGACGAGCTCGGCTTCGAGCGGTGTGCGGGCGACGAGGAAGGTCGAGCGGCGGTGGAACAGGCCGCGCAGCAATCCATCGGCCTCGCAGCTGCCATAGAAGGCACGGGCATGACGGGCGAGGTCCATCATCGGCCCGGGCTTCTTGCTCGCGACAGAGACCGCGCCATCCGAAGCCCCCGTCGCGCCGGCGGCTGGGCCGGAAGCGTCGAGCAGCGTCACCCGCGCCCCGGCCGCCGCCAGGAAATGCGCGGCGGCAGCGCCGACGATTCCGGCGCCGACCACGGCGACATGGAGGGAGAGAGAGCGGGCCATGCGAGGCGACGGGGCGTCCTGAAAAGCGATGCGCGAACCTCGTTCGCTTCGCCTTTCGGGTCGATCCAAATGATCCGCCCCGACTTGCACCATTGTTTGCAAGTGGCGGAACCGGGCCGCCTATGGATAAGAGTGAGGCTCCCCGCCGCGGAACGAACCATGCGCGAAGCCAATCTGACGCTGATCCAGACCTTCTTCATCGTCGCGCGCGACGGCTCCTATTCGGCTGCGGCGCGCAAGCTGGGGATGAGCTACCAGTCGGCCGCGAACCATGTCCGCCGGCTCGAGCAGGTTCTGGAGGAGCGCCTCGTCCTGTCCGAGCAGGGCGCCAAGACGGTTACGCTGACGCCGCGCGGCCGCAGCCTTTACAAGCTCCTGCTGCCGGAGCTCGACACGGTGCTGGCGCGGCTCGACCGCACGCTCGACAAGGAGCGGCCGGTGCTGCGCATCGGCCTGCCGCAGGCGATCTTCTACTATCTGCTGCCGCCGATCCTCGCCCGCTTCCGCGAGCTCTTCCCGCAGGTCGAGATCCTCGCCTATGAGCGCGACACCGCCCTGCCCGAGATGATCAAGGATGGCAGCCTCGATCTGTGCATCACCGAGCGCTACTTCGGCGACCCGAACGTGCCGCAGCACCTGGTCTGCACCTATCGGCCGGCGCTGGTCTTCCCGACCGCCTGGGGCGCGGCGCCGGCGCCGGGCAAGACCCGGGAATGGGCGCAGGGGCGCCCGTTCGTGACCTATGAGCCCGGCCAATTGCTGCGCAACCTCGCCATCGACTATCTGCGCCCCGACGGGTCGGAGATGGAGATCGCGATCTCGACCTCCGGCAGCTCAAGCGTGAAGCGCTGCGTCGAGGCCGGGATCGGCTTCGCGATCATCCCGGCTTGGTGCCTGGACGGCAGCGAGACCAGCATCGCCGGGCTCGAAATCGCTGAATTGCCGGAGATCCCGATCTATTTCGGCGAGGCGAGCTTCCTCGCCCGCAACCCTTATGTGGTCACGTTGCGCCAGCTCTGCGGCAACCTGATGCCGACGGCACCCGGCCCGCAGCTTCCGGCCGCTTGACGCCATTCCTTGCCCATCTATGGTCGCAGCCGATCATGGTTCTCTAGGCGTCACGGCCTGGAGCTAAGAGGGAATTCGGTGAGGCGCTTCGCGCCGAGGCCGAGGCTGCCCCCGCAACTGTAAGCGGCGAGCTCTCCACCCATCGTCCACTGGCGCTCCGGCGCCGGGAAGGCCGGGCGGAACCAGCATCGACCCGCGAGCCAGGAGACCTGCCCTGATCATCGGAAGGTCTTTCGGGCGGGGTGCTCCGGAGGGTTGCGGACAAGCGCGGCACAACAATCCTGCCGCTCCGTCGCAATCGCCTGCTTCCCGCCTTCATCTCGGGGAGCGATGAATCCAGATGCCCATCTTTACGAGCGCCGCCGGCGCCTTTGCTCGCACCAGCTTGACAGGTCGCGGTGCAGCCTTCTATCAGTTTTGTTATAACATTACATATCAACTCAAGTCGCGCCGGCTTGGCTCATGCTGCGGCGCCGGCCGTTCTCTCCCGCCTTCGAAGGGTTTCATGCATATCGCCCAGCGCTTTTCGCTCCCGCTGGCCCTCGTCGCCGGCCTGTGCCTCGCTTCCGGCGCGCAGGCCGCGCCGACGCAATATCCGCTGACGCTGGAGAACTGCAGGGAGACCATCACCTTCACCCAGGCGCCGAAGCGCGTGGTCGCCGTCGGCCAGACACAGACCGAAATCCTCTATGCGCTCGGCCTCGGCGATCGCGTCGTCGGTACCGCCGTCTGGTTCAGCCCGGTCGCGAAGCCGTATGAGGCGGTGAACGCCAAGGTGAAGCGGCTTGCCGACAATGATCCGAGCTTCGAGGCGGTCGTCGCCCAGGAGCCCGACCTCATCACCGCGATGTTCGAATGGCATATCGGGCCGAACGGCATTGTCGGGAAGCGCGACCAGTTCGCCAAGGTCAAGGTGCCGACCTATGTCTCGCCGACCGACTGCGTCGGCAAGGACAATTCCGGCCCCGGCGACGGCGTGCGCACCCAGATGTTCTCGATGGAGCTGGTCTATCGCAACATCCGCGAATTCGGTGCGATCTTCGACGTCGCCGACCGCGCCGAGACCCTCATCGCCGAGCTGAAGGCACGCGAGGAGAAGGCGGTCCAGTCGGTCGCCGGGATGAAGGCGCGGGACGTGCCCGTCGCCGTCTGGTTCTCCAGCAAGGACATCAAGGGCGATGCCTTCATCGCCGGCAAGAACGGCGTCCCGGCCTATATCCTGTCGAAGCTCGGCGCCCGCAACGTCATCACCACCAATGAGGAATGGCCGCTGGTCGGCTGGGAGAGCATCGCGGCCGCGAACCCCGCGGTGATCGTCGTGGTCAAGATGGACCGCCGGCGCTTTCCCGCCGACGATATCGACCTAAAACTCAACTTCCTGAAGACCGATCCGGTGGCGAGCAAGCTCGACGCGGTCAAGCAGGACAGGATCGTGGTGATGGATGTCGGCGCGACGCGTGCCGGGCTCGACACCGTCGACGGCATCGAGGCTCTGGCGCGCGGCATCGAGCGCTTCGGCCTGGCGCGGTGAGCCACCACCCCGTCCAGCCGAACTGGCCGGCGCGGATCGGCATCGCGCTGGCGGCGCTCGCCGCGCTGGTCTTCGCCATCGCGCTCGCCGTGACCATCGGCGAGATGCGGATACCGCTGGCGACCGCCTTCCAGGCGCTCGGAAACGGGCTGTTCGATCTCGGCTATCCGGTCAGCGCGATCCAGCAGGGCGTGATCTTCGATTACCGCCTGAGCCGGGCGCTGCTGGCCGGGCTGTGCGGCGGCGCGCTCGCGCTGTCGGGCGCGATCCTGCAGGCGCTGCTGCGCAACCCGCTGGCCGAGCCCTATATTCTCGGCATCTCGGCCGGCGCCTCGACGGGCGCGGTGGCAGTGATGATCCTCGGTTTCGGCGGCGCCGCGCTGACCGTCTCCGGCGGCGCCTTCCTCGGCTCGGTCGCGGCGCTGCTGATCGTCGCGCTGCTGGCCGCCGGCGCTGGAGGCGCGAGCGACCGCGTCATCCTCGCCGGAGTCGCCGGCTCGCAGCTCTTCAACGCCGCCACGGCGACGATCGTCACGACGCTCGCCAGCGCCGAGCAGGCGCGTGGCGTGATGTTCTGGCTGCTCGGCAATTTCGGCGGCGTGCGCTGGCCGGACGTCTTCGTCGCGACTCCGGTCGCGCTCGCCGGCTTCGCGATCTGCATGCTCCACGCCAAGGCGCTCGACGCCTTCGCCTTCGGGGCCGATGCCGCGGCCTCGCTCGGCGTCGCGGTGACGCGCGTGCGCATCGTCCTCTTCGCCGTGACCGCGGTGATGACGGCGACCATGGTCAGCATCGTCGGCACGATCGGCTTTGTCGGCCTCGTCATCCCGCACGCGGCCCGTTTCCTGGTCGGCCCCGGCCATGCCCGCCTGCTGCCGGTCTGCCTCGTCATCGGCGCGATCTTCATGATCCTGGCCGACATCCTCTCGCGCATCCTGGTGCCGCAGCAGATCCTGCCGATCGGCGTCGTCACCGCCCTGGTCGGCGCGCCCGCCTTCGCGATCATCCTCTATCGCGCCAGGCGGCCGGCATGACGCTCTCGGCTCGCGATGTTTCCTGGGGCGCCTCCGGGCGCATGATCGTCGGCGGCGTGACGCTCGAAGCCGCGCCCGGCAAGATCCTCGGCCTGATCGGGCCGAACGGCTCCGGCAAGTCGAGCCTGCTGCGGCTGCTCTGCCGCTTGCGCAAGGTCTCCTCCGGCGTGGTCGAGCTCGATGGCCGCGATATCGGCGAGGTTTCTCGGCGCGAGCTCGCCCGCCGCCTCGCCTTCGTCGAGCAGCAGGCGACGACCGAGATCCAGCTTTCGGTCTGCGACGTCGTCCGCCTCGGCCGCACCCCGCATCGCGGCGCCCTCGCCTCCTGGAACGCGGCGGACGAGCAGGCGGTCGATGCCGCGCTGGCGCGTGTCGGCATGAGCGAGCGGCACGACCAGCACTGGCACACGCTCTCCGGCGGAGAGCGGCAGCGCGTCCATATCGCGCGTGCTTTGGCGCAGACGCCGAGCGAGCTCATCCTCGACGAGCCGACCAATCATCTCGACATCCAGCACCAGCTTTCGATCTTGACGCTGGTCCGCCGGCTCGGCGTGACCTGCATCGTCGCGCTGCACGATCTCAACCTCGCGGCGCTGTTCTGCGACGAGATCGCGCTCCTGCATGAAGGCCGGCTGGTCGCTTCCGGCACGCCCGAGACCGTGCTGACCGAGGAGACGATCAAACGGGTCTTCGGCGTCGCGGTCAGGATCGGCGCGAGCGCCTCCGGCCGACGTCATATCGAATACCTCGTCGACCCCGACTGCTATGGAGATGCTGCGCCATGACCGCCTCAGATGTGCAGCATGCCGTCACCGGCTACTGGACTGCGCGCGCGCCGAAATTCGACGGCGTCGCCTCGCAGGTCGCCCAGTCCACGCTCTGGCGGGAGGTGCTGGAAGCAGCGTTCGCTACCGAGCGCCCCGTCGACGTCGTCGATCTCGGCACCGGCACGGGCGCCTGCGCACTGGTCGCGGCCGCGCTCGGCCATCGCGTGCGCGCCTATGACGGAGCGGACGGCATGCTCGCCGTGGCACGGGCCGCTGGTGAAGCGCAGGGCCTCGCCGTCGACTTCGTCGCCGAGACGCTGCAGGACGCGGCGATCGCGCCGGGATCGGCCGATATCGTGACGCTGCGCAATGTGCTGTGGACGCTCGAGGAGCCGATGGCGGCGCTGCGCAAGGCCCACGCCATCCTGCGCCCGGGCGGACGGATCGTGGTGTCAGACGGCCTGTGGTCGGTTGCGCCGCAATACCGCTCGACCTATCCGGCCGATGTCGCCGCCCGCCTGCCGCTGCATGATGGGCTGACCGAGGACAAGGCGCGGCAGATGCTGGACGCGGCCGGCTTCGGGCCGGCCACGTCCTGGCAGCATCTGTTCCCGGCCTCGCCCTATCCGGGCGATGTGCCGATGTTCGTGCTCTCGGCCATCCGGGCCTGAGTGCCGGGCCCTGCCCTCAGTGGCCCGCTGCCGGCACCGGCGGCGTGCCATGGGTGTGGAAGCTCTCGATGGTCTTCAGGCCCCAGGCCTGGCCCTTCTTCCGCTCTTCCTCGGTCCAGGTGACGGTCTGCCAATCCGGATCGAGGATCAGGCGCGCGCCGGCATTGGCGATCTCGACGCGGTTGCCGGCCGGTTCGTAGACATAGAGGAAGAAGGTCTGCTGCACCGCGTGCTTGTGCGGACCGGTCTCGATGTAGACGCCGTTCTCTAGGAAGATGTCGGCCGCTTCCAGCACATGCTCGCGCTGGTCGACCGCATAGGTGACGTGATGGAAGCGTCCCAGGCTGCCCGTGTGGTCGCGGGTGTAGGCGATGTCGTAGCTCTTGTTGTTGACGGTGAACCAGCAGCCGCCGACCTCGCCGGAATCGAGCACGATCTGCTCGGTGACGCGGCTGCCCAGCGCCTTCGGCAGGAAGTCGCGGATCGCCGCGACGTCGCTGGCCAGCAGATTGAGATGGTCGAGCCGGCGGACCGCGCAGCCGCGGCCGTGATTGCGCTGCGGCTGGTTCTTGAGCGCCGGGCGCTCGTGCGGCGGGGCGACATATTTGTTGGTATCGAAATAGATCTCGAAGACATGGTCGTCGGGATCGCGGAAACGATAGGCCCGGCCATGGCCGAGATCGCCGTCGACCCAGCCGATGCCACAGCCCATCGCCTCGATCGCCTCGACGCGTCGCTGCAGCGCCTGTTCGCTGGTGGCACGATAGGCGACATGACCGATGCCGGTGGTCTTCGCCGCCGTCAGCTTCAGCGTATGGAACTCGTAATCGTCCCAGGCGCGCAGGAAGACGCTGTCCCCCTCGCGCCCGCTCTCGGTCAGCCCGTAGACGTTGACGAAGAAGTCGAGGCTCTCGGCCGGCTTGTCGGTGAGAAGCTCGACATGCGCGAGATGGGCGATGTCGAAGCAGGGTTCGCTGCTCATCCCCAGACCTCCCTGGCGACTTCGAGGATGCGCGAGAGCTTGGCCCATTGCTCGTCCTCGGCCAGGACATTGCCCTCCTCGGTCGAGGCGAAGCCGCATTGCGGCGACAGGCAGAGCTGTTCCAGCGGCGCGTATTTCGCGGCCTCCTCGATCCGGCGCTTGAGATTGTCCTTGCTCTCGATCGCGCCGAACTTGGAGGTGACGAGGCCGAGTACGACCTGCTTGTCGCCCTTCGGCAGGAAACGCAGCGGCTCGAAGCCGCCGGAGCGGTCGTCGTCCCACTCCATGAAGTAGCCGTCGACGTCGATCTGGTTGAAGACCATGTCGGCCACCGGCTCGTAGCCTCCCGAGGCGATGAAGGTCGACTTGAAGTTGCCGCGGCAGGTGTGGGTGGTAATCTGCATGTCGGCCGGCTTGGCCTTGAGCGCGGCATTGAGCACGTCGCGGTAGACGAAGATCAGCTTGTCCGGATCGTCGCCGCGCTCAGCCAGCATCTTGCGCTGATCGGGATCGCAGAAATAGGACAGGCTGGTGTCGTCGAGCTGGAGATAGCGGCAACCGGCATCGTAGAAGGCCTTGATCGCCTTGGCGTAGGCCTTGCCGAGGTCGTCGTAATAGTCCTCCATCTTGAGATAGGCGCTCGGGTCGATCGCCTTCCGCCCGCCGCGGTAATGCAGCATGGACGGGCTCGGAATCGTCATCTTCGGCACGCGGCTGGTCACCGACGCCAGGAACTTGAAATGGGCGAGATGCGGATGGTCGGCCGGAAAGTCGAGCTTGCCGGTGACGCGGATGCCGTGCCCCTTGGTCGCGACGCCCTTGAACTGGATGCCCGCATCGGTCTCGTAGGTGGTGACGCCGGTTAGGCCATCTAGGAAGTCGAAATGCCAGAAGGCGCGGCGATATTCGCCGTCCGTCACCGCCTGCAGGCCGATCTCCTCCTGCTTCCTGACGAGCTTCCTGATCTCCTCGTCCTCGATCCCCGTCAGATCGGCCTGGCTCATCTCGCCGGCCGCGTGCTTGGCCCGGGCGTCCTTGACGGGCGCGCTGCGCAGCAGGCTTCCGACCATGTCGCCCCGGAAAGGCGGCTTCTTCCTCTGGGTCATGACGTTTCCTCCCGGTTCTTGATGCTCATGCTGCGGCGGCGAGGCCGAGATGATGTTCGAGGCGCTCGGGCTCGGCGATGAGCGTCGCGCTGCGTTCGGCAAGGACGACGCGGCCGCGTTCGAGCACGATGGCGTCGTCGGTCAGTTCGAGGATCTTGCGCGCATGCTGCTCGATCACGATCGCGGAAAGCCCCTCCTCCCGGAACAGCGCTTTCAGCGTGCCGAGCAACTCCTCGACGATGATCGGGGCGAGCCCCTCGGTCGGCTCGTCGAGCAGGAGCAGCTTCGGATTGAGCATCAGGGCCCGGCCGATCGCCAGCATCTGCTGCTCGCCGCCGGAAAGCTGGTTGCCGAGATTGGTTTTGCGCTCCGCGAGACGCGGAAACAGGCGGAAGACGCGGGCAGCATCCCACGGCCCGGGCAGCGCCACCGCTGTCAGGTTCTCCAGCACCGTCAGCGACTTGAAGATGTTGCGCTCCTGCGGCACCCAGCCAATGCCGGCATGGGCCCGCTGCTCGGGGGACGCTGTGGAGAGATCGCGCCCCGCCAGCACGATCCGCCCGCCGCGCCGGCGCGTCACGCCGATGATGCTGTTGACCAAGGTCGTCTTGCCGACCCCGTTGCGGCCGAGCAGCGCGAGCGAGCGGCCTTCGGCAAGGCAAAGGTCGATGTCGAACAGGACCTGCGCCTCGCCATAGCCGGCGCTCAGCTTCTCGATCCTCAAGAGTTCGGACGGTGCTGCGTCAGACATGGGTGCTCTCGCCGAGATAGGCCGCGCGCACGGCCGGATCGCGTGCCATCTCCTCCGGCGTTCCCTCTGCCAGCACGCGCCCGTTGACCAGAACGGTGATGCGCGTCGCGAAGCGGAAGACGAGATCCATGTCGTGCTCGATCAACAGCACTGAAACATCGTCCGGCAGCTCGGCGACCGTCTGCATCAGTTCGCGACGCTCGGCCTCGGGCACGCCAGCCGCCGGCTCGTCGAGCAGCAGGACCGTCGGCCGCGCCGCGAAGGCGGCGGCGATCTCGATCTGGCGCTGCTTGCCATAGGGCAGCGTCGCGATGGTGCGGTCCATCATATCATCGAGCCGGAAGCGGGTCAGGATTTCTGCGGTCTGCTCGACCAGTTCCGCATCGAGGTCGAGCGCGCGGAAGGGCTGGCTACCGCGACCGAGCCGCTCGGAGGTGACGAGCGCGACCATCTCCAGCGGCGTCATCGTCGCGAAGAGCTGGTTGATCTGGAAGGTGCGCGCGAGGCCGCGCTGCACCCGCGCCTCGCGCGTCAGCTTCGTGATGTCCTCGCCCATCAGCGTGATGCACCCGGAGCTCGGCTTGAGCACGCCAGTGAGCTGGTTGACGAAGGTGGTCTTGCCGGCGCCGTTCGGGCCGATCAGGGCGTGTCGGGCGCCCTTTTCGAGCGTGAAGTCGACATGGTCGGTCGCGGTGATGCCGCCGAAACTCTTGCAGAGGTCGAAGGTTTGCAGAGCGACGCTCATCGCGCCCCTCCCCGCCCGAGACGGGCGAAGCGGCCAGCCACGGTCTTCACGGCGCTATGGATGATCTCGCGGCCGCCGAGCACGAAGAGCACGAGGAAGAGCCCGATCCAGAACATCCAGTATTGCGGGGTGAAGCTCGCGATCGCGTCCTGCAGCAGCTTGAAGGCGATGGCGCCGATGAGCCCGCCATAGAGATAGCCAGCGCCGCCGATGATCAGCACCAGCATCAGATCGGCCGAGCGATGGAAGTCGAGCACGTCGAGCGAGACGAACTGCGTGGTCTGGGCGAGCAGCGCCCCGGCCGCACCGGCATAGGCTGCCGCCAGGGTGTAGGCCGCGGCGAGGCGCCGCCCGTTCGGCACGCCCGAGGCCGAAGCGCGCAGCGGGTTGTCGCGGACCGCACGCAGCGAGAGCCCGACGGGCGAGTGCACCACCCGCCTCGCGATCAGGAACAGCAGGAAGAGGACGCTCAGCGAATAGAGATAGGCGGTGCGGCCGAAGATATCGAACTCGAACTGGCCGAGCACCGGCTTCATCATCACGCCCTGCAGCCCGTCGGCGCCGCCCGTCAGCGAGCCGAAGGAATTCGCCAGCTCGTAGAGGATCAGCGCTACGCCGAGCGTCACCATCAGCCGGGTGAGATCGCTGCCGCGCAGGACCAGCGGGCTTGTGAGGAGGCCGACCAACCCGGCGGCCGCCATGCCGCAGGCAAGGCCCGCGAACGGATCGCCGGTGACGTGCTTGGCCAGAAGCCCCGCCGCATAGGCACCCATGCCGAGGAAGGCGGCATGGCCCAGCGAGACGATGCCGGCATAGCCGAGGATCAGGTCGAGCGAGAGCGCGAACAGCGCCAGGATCGCGATCTCGTTGAGCAGCAGCAGATGGCTCGGGAACAGCAGATAGGCCGCAAAGGCAAGGATCCAGAAGCCGATCTCGGCCGGATGCCAGCGCCGGTTGGCATAGAGCGCCTGCCGGACCCTGGCGTCGAAGCTCTCGGCCCTCATGCCCGGGCCCTCGCGAACAGGCCATGCGGCCGGGTGATCAGCAGCACGACCATCAGCGCATAGATGATGAAGGCACCGACCTGCGGCACGAGATACTTGCCGACGACATCGGCGACGCCGAGCAGCATCGCCGCGAAGAACGGCCCGGTGATGCTGGAGGTGCCGCCGACCGTGACGACGATCAGGAAGTAGATCATGAACTTCAGCGGAAAGGTCGGATCGAGCCCCATCAGTTCGATGCCGAGCGCGCCGCCTAGACCGGCAAGCCCGCAGCCGAGCGCGAAGGTGAGCGCGAAGAGCCGGTTGACGGGAATGCCGAGCCCGCGCGCGACCCGCGCATCGTCCACCGCCGCGCGCAGGCGGCTGCCGAAGCGGGTGCGGGTGAAGCCCCATTGCAGGGAGATGGCGAGCAGCCCGCAGATCGCGATGACGAAGAGCCGGTAGCGGCCAATGCCGATGCCGGCGATCTCAAAGCGCCCCTGCAGCCAAGCCGGCAGGCGGATGAACTGCTGGGTCGAGCCCATCAGCCAGTCCGTGCCGGCGACCGCCATGAAGACGAGGCCGATCGAGAACATCACCTGATCGAGATGGCTCTTGGCGTACATCGGCCGATAGATCAGGCGCTCGAGCACGATCCCGACCAGGGCCGCGGACAGGAAGGCGAGTGGCAGGCTCGCCAGAAAGGGCAGGCCGAGCCGCTGCATCGCCAGCACGGCGACATAGCCGCCGAGCATGGCGAAGGCGCCGTGGGCGAGGTTGACGAAGTTCATCAACCCCATCGTCACGGAAAGCCCGCAGCCGAGGACGAAAAGCACCATCCCATAGGCGATGCCATCGAACAGGATGGTCAACATGCGTTTCGTTCCGCTCGGGCCTGGCCCGCTGCCGTCACTTGCAGGCGTTCACTTGCAGGCGTTCACTTGCGGGCCTTCACCGGGTCCTTGACGTCCTTGATCGTCGCGAACTCGACATTGTGGAGCTCGGAACCGACCTTCTCGGTCTTGCGGACATAGATGTTCTGGATGATGTCGCGGGTGTCCGGATCGATCTTCACCGGCCCGCGCACGCTCTCCCATGAGGCGCCCTTCATCGCCGCGATCAGCTTGTCGCCATTCGCGTCGCCCTTGGTCGCCTCCAGCGCCTTGGCGATCAGCTGCATGCCGTCATAGCCGCCGACCGCCATGAAATTCGGCCGCATGCCGGGATTGGCCTTCTGGAAGGCCTCGACGAAGGCCTTGTTGGCCGGGCTGTCATGCGCGGCCGAATAATGATGCGTGGTGATGGCGCCGAGCGCGACGTCGCCGATACCCTGGAGGATGTCGTCATCGACCACGTCGCCGGGGCCGATCAGCTTGACGCCGGCCTTGTCGAGCCCGCGCTCGACGAACTGCTTCATGAACTGCGCACCGACGCCGGAGGGCACGAAGACGAAGAGCGCATCGGGCTTGGCCTCCGAGACGCGTTGCAGGAATGGCGCGAAGTCGGGGCCGCGCAGCGGCACGCGCACGCTCTCGACCGTGCCGCCGGCCGCCTTGAACTTGTTGGCGAAAGAGGTCTCGGCATCGATGCCCGGGCCGTAATCGGTGACGACCGTGAAGACCTTCTTGATACCGTTAGCCCAGGCCCAGTCGGCCATCGGCTCGGAAGCCTGCGGCAGAGTGAAGGAGGTGCGCGCGATATAGGGCGAAGCCTCGGTGATCGTGGCGGTTGCCGCCGCCATCACGACCTGCGGTACCTTGGCCTGTGTCGCGACCTGCGCCGTGGCCATGGCGAGCGGCGTCAGGCCGAAGCCGGCCAGCACAGAGACCTTGTCGTTGACCACCAGTTCCTGGGCGAGGCGGCGCGTCGCGTCGGCATTGCCGGCGTCGTCCTTGAGGATGACCTCGAGCTTGCGCCCGCCATGGACCGCGCCTTCCTTGGCCAGGAAGAGCTTTACCGCCGCGTCGATCTGCCGACCGGTCGAGGCGAAGGGCCCCGTCATCGGCAGGATGAGTCCGATCTTCAGCGCCTCCTGCGCCAGCGCCGCGCTGCTGACCGACGCGGCCAGCGCGAAGCCGAGCACTCCTTTGAGAACAGTCCTGCGATGCGTCATGTCGTTCCTCCCCAAGAGTTCTGCTGATCCCCGTTTCGGGGTTGTTCTTCTCAGTCGTCTGCGTCGTCGCGATAGATAAGGCCCGCCTTGGCGAGGCCTTCGCGCATAGCGTACATGTCCAGGCCGAGTTCGCCAGAGGCCAGACGCCGGCGCTTCTCCTCTTCGCCGGCCTCGCGCTTGCGCCCGGCTTCGGCGACCAAACCCGCATCGAGCCGCGGCACCACCACGACGCCGTCATCATCGGCGACGACGACATCGCCGGGGTTGACCAGCGCCCCGGCGCAGACCACCGGCACGTTGACCGAGCCGAGCGTCGCCTTGACCGTGCCCTTGGCCGAAATCGCTCGCGACCAGACCGGAAAGCCCATCCGGGTCAGCACGCGAACGTCCCTCACGCCGGCATCGATGACGAGGCCGACACCACCGCGCGCCATCAGCGAAGTCGCCAAGAGGTCACCGAACATGCCGTCGGTATTGTCGGCAGTGCAGGCGACGACGAGGATGTCGCCCGGCTTCACCTGCTCGATCGCGACATGGATCATCCAGTTGTCGCCGGGCAGGGCCAGCACCGTGACGGCGCTGCCGGCGATCTGCGCGCCCGCATAGATCGGCCGCATATAGGGCTTCATCAGCCCGCTGCGCCCCATCGCCTCATGCGTCGTCGATACCCCGAGCTCGCCCAAGGATGCGATGTCGGCAGCAGCGGCGCGCCTGTTCGTCCTGACGACCACGGGCTTCATGCCAGCGTCTCCAGCGCTTCCGGGAAGAGGCGCTGATACGCCTCGCCATAGGTCATCGCCTTGCCGGAATTGCGCCCACCCTGCATGCCGCGGTTCAGCGCAACGCGGGTGTAGTATTCCCAGAGGTGCTTCTGGGCGGCGAGGATCTCGAAGGCCTGGCGCTTCACCTCCCAGACCTCGTCGATGTTGAGGATGACATTCGGCCTGAAATTGCACTGCTCGGGCTGGTGTGGCTCGAACAGGAAGAGCGGCGGCGCCGCATAGGCGCGGTTCGGATCGGGCTTATGGCCGGCCGCCTGGGCGATGATGCGCGCCTCCTGGGCAAAGCGCGTCGCCTCCGGGTGGTCGACATTATAGGGGTCTTCAAGCGCATGGGTCAGCACGAAGCTCGGATTGAGTTCGTGGAAGATGTCGATCGCGCGCTCCAGCATCGGCTCGGTCGTGCGCAGCGGGTAATCGCCGGCGTCCATGAACTCGATCTCGGCGCCGAGGAGCGCGGCAGCGGCTTCAGCTTCCTCGCGCCGCTGCGCCTTGACCTCCTCCATCTTCACGCCCGCCTTCTTCCAGGCGAACTGGCTCTCGCCGCGCTCGCCATAGGACAGGCAGAGGATCTTGACGCGGAAGCCGCGTTTGGCGTGCAGGGCGATGGCGCCGCCGGCCCGCCAGACGAAATCGCCGGGATGGGCGGTGACGACCAGACCTGTCTTCTGCGGGCTCGGCATCGATCGAAGGTCCTCTTGTCGCGACTTCAGGCGGCGGACCGCGGCGCCACGAAGGCCCGGCCGTCCATCAGGATGCGGGCGGTGCGCAGCAGCCCGGCCCGTTCGACCACAGGCTTCTCGGGCGTTCCGCCGACCGTCAGGCGCACGGTGAATTCGCCGGTGGGATGCTCGACCGAGAGCGAGCGCTCGCGCCCCGAAGGCATCACCGCGACGGAGGCTGCGGGCGATCCCGGCAAGGCAGCGGCGGTCGCCACCGTGACGGCGGCGAAAACCCCGATCGAGGCATGGCATTCATGCGGGATGAAGCTGCGCGTCGCGATGGCACCGCCGGCGCGCGGCGCGGCAACGAGCGCGATCTTGGGCACGACCTTGGCGGAGACATCGCCGAGATTCATCAAGGGGCCGGCCGTCAGCCTGATGCGCTCGATGCGCGTCTTGAGCTCGAAATCCTTGTCGAGCTCCTCGCGCGGTTCATGGCCGGTGCGGGCGAGATCGGCGGCGCGCATCACGATGACGGGCATGCCGTTGTCGATCAGCGTCGCCTCAATGCCCTCGACGATGTCGACCGCATTGCCGGTGGGCAGCAGGGCACCGCAGACCGAACCTTCGGTCCCGAGAAAGCTGATGTCGATTGGCGCCGAAGTGCCTGGCACGCCGTCGATCCGGGCCTCCCCGGTGACGCCCGCCTGCCCGTCGCCGGTCTGCATCACGAGATCGGCGACGGTGCCGGTGTTCAGCGTGCGGACGCGAACCGTCGTCGAAGCTCCGGCCGCCGGGACGAGGCCGCGGGCCAAAGCGAAGGGGCCGATGCCGGCGAGGATATTGCCGCAATTCGGCGTGGTATCGACGCTGGCCGTCTCGATCCCGACCTGGGCGAACAGGAAATCGATGTCGCAGCCCGGCTCGGTCGAGCGCGAGACGATCGCGACCTTGCTAGTCAGCGGGTGGGCGCCGCCAAGGCCGTCGACCTGGCGCTTGTCGGGCGAGCCCATCACCGAAAGCAAGATGGCGTCGCGCTCGGCCGGATCGGAAGGCAGGTCTTCGCGGAGGAAATAGGCGCCCTTGGAGGTACCGCCGCGGATCAGCATGCAGGGGATCGCGATCTGCATGGACTGTCGGCCTCCCAGCGGAATCTCGGCGCCGACGATGAGGCGCTCTGTTCGCCGCAACCATGGCTGCCGGCGATTGCTTATTCAAATGACAAGAATGCAGCGTTTCATGCACGACTCTCAGCAATCGCCTCAGGTCGTCAGGCGCTCCCTTTTCAGCGCGTCGACGACCAGCGATAGCAGCTCACGCGCCGCGGGCTGCAGCGCCACACCCTTGCGCGTGATGATCCCGAGCGTGCGCGTCACCGTCGGCGAGCGCAGCGGGATCGCCACAAGCTCCTCGGTCGCGCCCATGTCGAGCGCCAGCTGCGGCAGGACGGTGAAGCCAAGACCGGCCCGCACGAAGCTGACCGCGGTTGCGGCGCGCTGGACCTCGTAGCGCCAGGCCAGCTTCTCGCGGCGGGCGCCGAGCGCATCGTCGATCAGGATGCGATTGCCGGTCTCGGCGCTGATGCGGACCAGCGGAAGGTTCTCCAGCTGTGCCCAGCTCAGGGACGGCGACGCCGCCAGCGGCGAATGGCGCGGGCAGACCAGCACGAAGGGTTCCTTGACCACCGGCTTGAGATCGAGATCCCAGCGATTGGCGGCGACGATGGTGATGCCGAACTCGGCCTCGCCGGACTGGACCTTGTCGGCGATCTCGGCAGCGGAGTTGTCGTGCACCCTGACCCGGATGTCGGGATGGCGGCGCACGAACTCCGCGATCACCTCCGGCATGCTGCGCATGGCAATGGTCGGCAGGCAACCGACCTCGACGCTCTCGGCCACCTCCTCGGCATCGAGACGCAATTCGTCCAGGGAGGTGCCCAGCTCCTCGAATATCCGGCGTGCCTTGGGCAAAAGGGCGGTGCCGGCTCTGGTCAGGGAAACCTGGCGCGTCGTCCGCTGCAGGAGCTGGATTCCGAGCCCCTCCTCCAGCTTGCGGATGCGGTGGCTCAGCGCCGTCTGCGACAGGTTGAGATGGGAGGCGGCAGCATGGAAGCTACCGCGCTCGGCGATGCTGACGAAGGCCTGCAGGCCGAGCACGTCGATCCTCACAAGCGGCCCTTCCCTGCGCGTGGTCGGTTCTGATGCAAGATTTTCATCAAACCCGCCATTGTTCAAATTTGTCTTCGGGCGCGCAGGGCGGCAGCCTGAGCCGTCGCCCCGCCTGCCGCGCCACCACGCCCTGCCGGCGTTCCGAGAGGAAAGAACGATGAGCCAGTCCGCTCCCGCACGCGCCAATCCACCCCGTCTATGCTTCATCGGCTTCGGCGAAGCGGGACAGGCACTGGCCGGCGGACTGCTGGAGGCCGGCATCGCCGAGATTACCGCTTTCGACATAGCCAGCGCCGAGGCACGGGTCCGCGAGCCCGCGGCAAGGCTTGGCGTGCGGCTGGCGGCCAGTCCCCGCGAGGCGCTGGCCGGGGCTGATTTCGTCTTCTCGGCGGTGACGGCGGCATCCAGCGTCGAGGCGGCGCGGCAGGCGGCCGACCATCTCGTTTCCGGTCAGGTCTTCATCGACGTGAACTCGGTTTCGCCCGGCAGGAAGCGCGAGGCAGCGGCGCTCTTCGGCGGCGATGGCGCCTATCTCGATCTTGCCATCATGGCGCCGATTCATCCGAGGCGGCATGCCACGCCCTGCCTCGTTGCAGGCGAGGCCGGCCCGCGTTTCATCGAGGCCTTCGCGGAACTCGGGATGAGTCTGTCGTTCGCAGGTCGCGAGATCGGCTCGGCAACGACCGTCAAGATGGTCCGCAGCGTCATGGTCAAGGGGCTGGAAGCCCTGAGCTACGAGTGTTTCATGGCGGCGCGCAGGGCCGGCGTGCAGGACAAGATCCTGGCCTCCCTCGCGGCAAGCTATCCCGGCTTCGACTGGTCCCGGCAGGTTCCCTACAATGTCAGCCGCATGCTGCAGCACGGCGTCCGTCGCGCCGCCGAGATGCGGGAAGTCGCGCTGACCCTGCGCGAACTCGGCCTCGACCCCGCAGTGACCGAGGGCGTCGTCGCCCAGCAGGAGCGGCTCGGCCGGCTCGGCCTGCGCCTGGAGCCGGAGGAAGGCTTCGCCATTCTAGGTGCGGTAGACACGGCACTTGCCGACGACGAGGCGAGAGCGAGCCCGGGTGCCACTGAGAAGTAGATTCCACTCGACGCTGCAAGTGCCTGTAAAATCAGTCGAATGCCGATAGACCAAGGGACTCTCCGACGGACTCGCACTCCGGCCGCCCGTGCCCGGCACCACGCCACGGCACCGGCAGCATCGAAGCTGCACCTGTCGCCTTGACGAATCCCGCCGCAGGCTGACTTCATCCGGCCAGAGGCATGATGTTCCGTTTCATCCACTCATCGGATCTGCATATCGGCAAGCGCTTCGGCAACCTGCCGGAGGAGTTGCGCGGCCGCCTGCGCGACGCCCGACACACCGTGCTCGACCGGCTCGCCGCGCAGGCGCGAATGGCCGGCGCCGGCACGATCCTGCTGGCAGGCGACTGCTTCGACACGGAGACGCCGAGCCCTGCCATGCTGCGCCAGGCGCTCGCCGCCATGGCTGGCCATGCCGGCCTGCGCTGGGTGATGCTGCCGGGCAACCATGATTCCCTGCTCGCCGAAGAGCTATGGGCCGCCGCCCGCGCCGCCCTGCCGGGCAATGTCATGCTGGCGACCGAGCCGGAGCCGATCTTGCTGGCGCCGGGGGTGACGCTGCTCCCCGCCCCCTGCACGACGCGCCGCCCCGGCCGCGACCTGACCGAGTGGATGGACAGGGCGGCGACACCGGAAGGTGCGCTACGCATCGGCCTCGCCCATGGCGCGATCCAGAGCTTTTCCGAGGACGGTTCCGGCCTCGACATCATCGCCCCCGACCGCGCCTCGCGCGCCGGGCTGGACTACCTCGCACTCGGCGACTGGCATGGCCAGATGGCGGTCAATGCCCGCAGCTGGTACAGCGGCACGCCGGAGCCCGACCGCTTCAAGCATGGCGAGCCCGGACGGGCCCTGCTGGTCGGCCTCGCCGGTCCTGGTGCCGTGCCCGAGGTCACCCCGGTCGAGACCGGCAGTTTTGCCTGGCGCAGCCTTTCGCTGGACCTGCTCTCCGGCGACGATGCGGCCACCGCGCTCGCTGCCGAGCTGCCAGGCGGTTCCGGCCGCCGCCAGACGCTGTTGCGCGTCATCGCCTCCGGCCGCCTGCGCCCAGCGGCGCGGATGGCACTCGAAGCTGCGATCGCCGGGGTTGCGCCGGAATTCGCCGAGCTGCAGCTCGACACCGAGGGACTCGCCGCCGATTGCGAGGATACCGATCTCGACGCGATCGACAGGGCCGGCGCCCTGCGCCAGGCGGCCGAGTTGTTGCTGGCCGAGAGTCACGACGAAGGCCGCCCGGAAGCCGAGCGCGAGATCGCCGGCGAGGCGCTGGTGCGGCTGTTCTCCTATTGCGACGCGATGCAGCCATGAAGCTCAGCGCGCTTCGCCTCCACAATGTCCGGCGTTTCGCCGGCACCGGCATCGCCGTCGAAGGTATCGGCGACGGCGTCAACGTGCTCAGCGCCGTCAACGAGGTCGGCAAGTCGACCTGCTTCGACGCGCTTCACGCGCTGTTCTTCCAGCCGCATACCGGCACGCCCGGCCCGGTGCAGACTCTGCGGCCCTATAGCGGCGGCAATCCACTCGTCGAGGCCGACATCAAGACCTCCGATGGCGCCTTCCGCCTGACCAAGCAGTTCTATGGCGGCAAGCGGGCGATGGTGCGCGAGCTTTCGAGCGGCCGGCTGATCGCACAGGCCGACGAGGCGGAAAAGTTCATCGGCGCGCTGGTGCAGGGCGGCACCACCGGCCCGGCCGGGCTGCTTTGGGTGCGCCAGGGCATCACCGGCATCGAACGGCGGGCGAAGAGCGAAGAGGAAAACGAGAAGCGGGCACGCGAATCCGTGCTGGTCTCGGTGCAGGGCGAAGTCGAATCGCTGACCGGCGGCCGGCGCATGGCGCAGGCCGTCGCCGCTTGCGAAGAGGAGCTCTCGCGGCTCGTGACGGCGACGCGCCGGCCGAAGGCCGGCGGGCCCTACGCCCTCGCCTTGGAGGAACGCGACCGCCTGGCCGAAGCCGAGCGCAAGCTGGCGGCCGAAGTCGCTGAGCTGCGCACCGCGCTCGACCGGCGCCGCAGCATCCGCAACCGGCTGAACGAACTCGAGGATCGCGAGGAGGAGCGCGCCCGGCAGGGTGCCCTGGCTCAAGCCGAAAAGGACCTCGCCGCAGCCAAGGCGCAGGGCGAGACCCTGAAGACGGCGGAGGCGGAGGCCGCCCTGGCCCGCAGCCAGCGCGATGCCGCCGGCCAGGCGCTCACGACCTATCGGCGCAGCCTGGCGCGCCTCGCCGAACTGCAGGCGCTCGAAAGCGAAGCCACAGGTAGGCGCGATGAGGCGCTGGCCCGCCAGCGTGCCGCGGCGGAGGCCGGCCGGGCAGCGGCGGCGGCGGTCGAGCTGGCCGAAAGCGAGGAAAGGCAGGCACGCGATCTGCTCTCCCGGCTGGAGAAGGCGCTGCGGGCAAGAGACGCCGCCGAGCGCCTCACCGGCCTGCGCGAGGCCCATGCCGGCGCCGAGGCCGAGCGCACCGCCATAGAGTCCTTTGAGGCCGAGATCAGGGCGCTCGCTTTGCCGGCAGCCGGCCTGCGGCAGCTCGAGGCGTTGGAGACCGAACTCGTCGGGCTGCGCGCCATCGTCGCCGCACGCATGCCGCTGCTCCGCGTCGACTATCGTGACGGCGCCAGCGCGGCCATCAGCATCGCCGGCATGGCGCTTGGCGACGGCGAGGAGAAAGCCCTGACCGGCAGCACCACGCTGGACATCGCCGAGATCGGCAGGATCACGCTGACCCTGCCGCAAGGCCAGGATGGCCAGGCCGAGCTCGCCCAGGCCGAAGCCCGGCGACAAAAGGGGCTGAAATTGCTCGGCATCGCCAGTCTCGCCGAAGGTCGCCAGCGCGAAACCAGGCTCCGGGAACTGGAGACGGCGCTTCGGCTCGGCCAGCAGCGCCTCGCTTTGCTGGCACCACATGGGCTGGCCGATTTGCAGGAGAGCATCGCCAGGTTGGAGGCGCAGCGCGGCGAAATCATCGAGATCAAGGCCGATCCGGAAGCCACTCGCCTCGCTCTCGACGCGGCCGAGGCCCGCGTCACCACATCGCGCAACGCCGTGCGGGAAGCCCAGCCGCAGCGCGAAGCGGCCGATACCGCCATCCTCGCGGCCGAGCGGGCGCTGGCGACGATCGCATCCGAACGCGCCGGACTCACGACCGTAATGGGCGCCGAGGATGGGCGGGAGGCCCACGCGGCCGCGCTCGAAGCGACATTCGCGCGGGCAGAAGGCGAACTTGCATCCGTCTCGGAACGGGTCGAGAGCCTGCGCGCCAGCGCGATCGACCTTGCAGGCACCGAGGCGAAGCTGCGGCGGATGCGCTCGATCGTCGACTCCACGGCGAACGAGATCGCGAAACTGCGGGAGGATGCGGCCGAAATCAACGGCCAGATCCGCGCCCGCGCCGATGCCGCCGTCGAGGAGGCCTGGCAGGAAACCAGCGAGAAGCTCGCTGCGGCCGAGAAGCGCCTGGCTGGACTGGCGCACGAGGTCGCCCTCCTCTCACGCCTACGCGACGCGCTGGAGGCGGCCCGCACCACGGCGCGCGACCATTATTTCCGCCCGGTGATGGCCGAACTGAAGCCTCTGCTCGGGCTGCTCTTCGAGGACGCCTCAGTCACCTTCGACGAGGACACCCTGCTGCCGCGCACCGTCCGCCGCAACGGCCTGGAAGAACCGGTCGGCGTGCTCAGCGGCGGCATGCGCGAGCAGCTCGCCGTGCTCACCCGCCTCGCCTTCGCCCGGCTGCTCGCCAAGGACGGCCAGCCGGCCCCGGTGATCCTCGACGACGCGCTGGTCTACTCCGACGACGACCGCATCGAGCGGATGTTCGACGCCCTGCACCGCCAGGCCAGCGACCAGCAGATCATCGTCTTCTCGTGCCGGCAGCGCGCCTTCTCGCAGCTCGGCGGCAACATCCTGCGGATGAAGCCCTGGAGCCCGGAAGGCTGAAGCCGCGCTCGCGAGGCAAGCTTGGAATCCATATAAACTACTGATTTATTTTACATTTTACCCCGACCCAGATATCACCGCGCGATCTCTCCGAGGCCGTGATGTCACCTGGTCATGTTTCAGAACCTTCGCCCGGCGGAATGCTGAAGCTGTTTTCGGACAACCTTTCGCTCAAGGCCGGAACCTTCTTCATCGCCGAAGGGGAAAGCGTGACCGGCCCGATGCGGTCGGGGCTCAAGGTCGGCGTGATGCTGGACGGACGCCAGACGCTAGAGCTCGACGACCGCCCGCCGGTGATGATCGAAGGGCCCGCCTTGCTGGTCGCGGCCAATGGCGGCGAACATATTCAGCAACGCACCGGCCTGACCGGCGGCGCAGTGCGCTGCGCGCTGATGCAGTTCGAACTGGACTTCGTGGCGCGGGAATTCGGCGCCGAGCTCTCCCGGCTGCTGCTGCTGTCCGGGCCAGACGATGCCTGCCTCTGGGTCCGCCCGGCCAGCGCCGAATTGCGCGCGCTCGCGCTGCAAATGGCCGAATGCCGCGTCGCCGATTCGCTGCGCAGCTTCTATCTCGCCGGCAAGGCGCTCGAACTCGGGGCGCTCGCCCTCGACGAGATCATCGGGGAGCGGCCGGTCCGTCCGGCGAAGCTCGATGCGCGCACGCGCGATCAGATCCAGGCGGTGCGCGAGATCCTGGAAGCGTCGGTGCAGGATCCCCCCAGTCTTTCGGAGCTGGCGCGCCGCACCGGGCTCAACCCGAGCAAGCTGACCTCGGCCTTCCGTGCCCAGTTCGGCACCAGCGTCTTCGGCTATCTGCAGGAGTACCGGCTGCAGCAGGCGCACGCGCTGATCGCCAGCGGCGAGGCCAGCGTCGCCGTCGCCGCCTTCCGCGTCGGCTACAGCCCGGCGCATTTTTCGAGCGCCTTCCGCAAGCGTTTCGGCATTTCGCCGAGCGCCCTGCGTTGACGGGCACAGATCCTGCGCCCGGCCTTTCTCTCGTTGAACCGGTTCGAAACTGCAGCGAAAGAATTACTGCCGCGATCGAAAGCCGACTTCGTTGCCCCCAGGGCGCCGTTCCTGAACAACCCCCACGGGTAATCCACCGCGAGGTGGTGGGGCAAAGGTCGGGTTCATGAATTTCATCATCGGCAATCGCACTGCGGCCAAGGCCTCGGTCGCGCTCGCGGCAATCATCGTCGGCTGGTCGGGCTCGGGACACGCGCAGAACGCTCCGGCAATCGGCCTCGATACGATCGAGGTCCAGGGCGAGCGGGCGAACGGGCCGGTCGACGGCTATGTCGCGCGGCGCAGCGCCACCGCGACCAAGACCGACACGCCGCTGATCGAGACACCGCAATCGGTCAGCGTCGTGCCGCGCGCCCAGATGGACGACCAGGGCGTGCAGAGCGTCAGCCAGGCGGTGCGCTACAGCGCCGGCGTGCTGGGCGAAACCCGCCTCTCCTCAGGGCGTTACGACAGCGTCTTCATCCGCGGATTCGGCGGCAGCGGTGGCGGAGCCGGCTTCATCAACAATCTCGACGGGCTGCGCCTGCAGCGCGGCGTCAACTTCCTGGTACCGATCGGCGAGCCCTGGGGGCTGGA
Source organism: Allobosea sp. WAO (assembly GCF_001509835.1). Taxonomy (GTDB): domain Bacteria; phylum Pseudomonadota; class Alphaproteobacteria; order Rhizobiales; family Beijerinckiaceae; genus Allobosea. The sequence goes on along the minus strand of NZ_JXTJ01000008.1, from coordinate 472,999 downwards.
GCGCGTCGAGGTGCTGCGCGGGCCATCCTCGGTGACTTTCGGCCAGGTCAAGCCGGGTGGCCTGATCAACATGGTCAGCAAGCGCCCGCAGGAGCAGGCGCATGGCGAGGTTCAGGTGGTGCTCGGCAGCTTTGAGCGCCGCCAGCTCGCCTTCGACATCGGCGGGCCGGTGACGGCGGACAAGACAATTCTCTACCGTCTCGTCGGGCTTGGACGCGCAGCCGATACGCAGGTCGACTTCACCAAGGAAGAGCGGCTCTACATCGCGCCGTCGTTGACGTTCCAGCCGAATGCGGCGACCAGCCTGACCTTGCTGACCTCCTATCAGCGCGATCCCGAGACCGGCTTCTATGGCTTCCTTCCGTCGATCGGCACCGCACTGCCGAACCGGAACGGCCGCATCCGCAGCAATTTCTTCCCCGGCGAGCCAAGCTATGAGGGCTACGCTCGCAACGCGCTGAATCTCGGCTACGCCTTCGAGCATCGCTTCAACGAGGTCTTCAGCTTCCGCCAGAACGCCCGCTACAGCGACCTCGACTTGCGCAACCGCACGGTCGCAGCAGCCTCGCTCGGCGCCAACCAGCGCACCCTGACCCGCCGCGTCACCGCCTCGAACGAGAAGGCCCAGACGTTTGGCGTCGACAACCAGCTTCAGGCCGACTTCCGCACCGGCCCGCTGACGCACAAGCTGCTGTTCGGCGTCGACGGCTACTGGGCCGACGGCACGGCCTTCACCGGCGCCGGCGGCGTCGTGCAGACGCTCGACGCCTTCGCCCCGGTCTATGGCCGCCGGCCCTTCGCCGTCCCTGCCGTGCCTGGCACGGCGCAGCTGACCGAGCAATATGGCGTCTACCTTCAGGATCAGATCAAGCTCGACCGGCTCTCGCTCCTGATCGGCGGCAGATTTGACCGCGCGATGGCGCGCACGCGCAACATGACCAATGGCGCCCTGACCAAGCAGGACGACACCGCCAATACCGGGCGCGTCGCGCTGATGTACAATTTCGACAATGGGCTTGCGCCCTATGCGAGCTATTCGACCTCGTTCGAGCCAGTGGCGGGAACGACCTTTGCGCGCACCCCCTTCAAGCCGACCGAAGGGGAGCAGTTCGAAGTCGGACTGAAATACGAGCCCCCCGGCTACAACGCCTTCTTCCAGGCCTCGGTCTACGATCTGACGCAGACCAATGTGGCGACGGCCGACCCGAACAATGTCGGCTTCCAGATCCAGACCGGCGAGGTCCGGGCCCGCGGCTTCGAGTTCGAGGCGCGCGCCACCGTTCTGGAGAGTCTCGATCTCATCGCCGCCTATGCCTACACCGATGCGGAGGTGACCAAGAGCACCGGCGTCGACCTCGGCAAGCGCCCGACCGTGGTGCCGCGCCACATGGCCTCGCTCTGGGCTCACTACACTTTCAAGACCGGCCTGTTCTCCGGCCTCGGCCTGGGTGCCGGTGTGCGCTATGTCGGCAACGGCGCCGGCGACCCCGGCAACACCTTCTTCACCGACGACTACGCCCTGGTCGATGCAGCGATCAGCTATGATCTTGGCGCCGCCAATGCCGCGATGAAGGGCTGGAAGGTCCAGGTCAACGCCCAGAACCTGCTCGACAAGGAGTATGTCGCCGGCTGCTACGCCGCCGTGCAGTGCTCCTTCGGCCTGCGCCGGACGGTGCTGGCGACGCTGTCCTATCGCTGGTGAGGACGGACGGCGTGCGCACGGCATCCGCAAGTAACAGGCCGGGCGAGCTTTCGCACGGCGTAGCGGTCGCGTTGCCGCATGCACGCCAGTTCGAGATCCACTCGGCGCAAGGCCTGCCCTATCGCCTGCTGGTCGCAGTCCCGCCCGAACCAGCGCCAGCCGCAGGCTTCCCGGTACTGGTGCTGGTCGATGGCGACGCGCTGTTCGCGACGGCGCTGACCACCGCCCGTCTCCAGGCCGGCCGACCCGAGGTCAGCGGCGTCGGCCCAGCGGTGATCGTCGGGATCGGCTATCCCGGCGCAGCCCCGTTCGATGCCGAGCGGCGGCGGCTGGATCTGTTGCCGGACGGTGGCGGCGCCGACCGGTTCCTCGACCTGATCGAGACGCAACTGCTCCCGGTGGTAGCAGATCTCGCACCCATCGACCGGGCGCGGCTCGCGCTCGCCGGGCATTCCTTCGGCGGGCTTTTCACCCTGCACGCGCTGTTCACAAGGCCGGGGCTGTTCCGCAGCCTCGTGGCGGGCAGCCCTTCGATCTGGTGGAACGACCGCGCCATCCTGGCCGCAAGGGCGCAGTACCTGCGCAGCCCGGCGCCGATCGTGCCGCCAAGGCTGCTGATCACCGTTGGCGGCGACGAGCAGACCACCGATGCGCTGCGCTTCCCCGACCGCGCCACCCGGCTGGAGAAGGCCCGCATGGTCGATAATGCCGGTGAGATGGCGGAAGTGCTCGCCGCCTCCGGCCGGCTCGACTGCGAGCATGTCGCCTTCGCCGGCGAGAACCATGTTTCCGTCATTCCCGCCATGCTCTCGCGCGCCGTGGCCTTTACGCTCGCCGAGGCGTCAGTTCGAGGGGAAACCGCCCGATGATCGCCCGGCTGACGCGGATCGCGACGAGGCTCGTCGCCTCCCTTCTCGCGCTTGGGATGCTCGCCGCACCGGTGGCGGCCCAGCCGGTGACGGTGACCGACCTCGCCGGGCGCACGGTTTCGCTGCCTGGACCGGCGAAGCGCATCGTGCTCGCCCAGGGGCGCCAGCTCAACGGGCTCGGGCTGCTGCATCCCGATCCGATCAGCCTGCTCGCCGGCTGGGGTAGCGACCATAAGCGCCAGAACCCGGACGCCTATGCCCGCTATGCCGCGAAATTCCCGGCGATCGAGACTGTACCGACGGTCGGCGATGGTGGCACACAGGACGGCTTCTCCTTCGAGAAGGCCGTCTCGCTGGCGCCGGACCTCGTCATCCTCAGCCAGTCGCTCGCCGGCACGCGGCACGGCCCGGGCGACCTGGTCGCTCGCTTCGAAGCGGCCGGTATCACGGTCGCTGTGGTCGACTTCTACCTGCAGCCGCTGCGCGACACGGTGCCGAGCCTGCGCGTGCTCGGCAAGCTGATCGGCCGGGAGGAGCAGGCCGAGGCCTATATTCGCTTCTATGAAGAGCGGCGCGCCCTGCTCGCCAGCCGCGTGCGCGATATCGAGCGCCCGAGCGTCTTCATGCACGCTCATGCCGGCGGCTTCGATTGCTGCTCATCGCCCGGAAAAGGCACCTTCGACGAGTTCATCACCCTCGCCGGCGGCCGCAACATCGCCGCGGCCATGCTGCCGGGCGCCAGCGGCCAGATCAGCCTCGAGCAATTGCTGGCCGCCGACCCGGCGATCTATGTCGCGACGGGCGGCGTGCATCTCGCCCGGCGCGGTGGCCTCGTGCTCGGGCTCGGTGTCTCGCCGGAGGAAGGCGCGCGCAGCTTCGCCACCCTGCTCGCCAGCCCCGGCATCAGTGCGCTCAGTGCCGTGCGCAACGGCCGTGCCTATGGCCTCTGGCAGCTCTTCAACGACACGCCGCTGCACATCGTGGCGATCGAGGCGCTGGCGAAGTGGATCCATCCCGAGCGGTTCGCAGATCTCGACCCACAGGCGACGCTGAAAGAGATCTCGACGCGCTTCTCGGCGATTCCGCTCGAAGGCACGCTCTGGATCGACGGGACCGCCAAGGGACAGCGCTGAAAAGCCAGCGGCGCACGAGCAGAAAGGCTTTCCGATCATGACGATCCTTTGCGCCGAGGCGCGTTTCAGCCTCGCCGACCCGGCCGCGCTGCTGCTCGCGCTCTGCGAGCATCTAACCGAGCATCATGCGACGGTGAGTGAGCGCGACGGCGCGACACTGATCGCGCTCGATGGCAGCCAGGCCGTGCTGCGCTTGATGGAGGGCGAACTGCTGGCCCGTGTCGAGGCGCAGAATCTCGCCGGCCTGCAGGCGATGAAGCTCGCGATCGCAAGCCATGTCGTCGAGCTCGCGCCGGCCGGCAGCGTGCCCGCGATAAGCTGGCAGGGCGATGGCAGTGGACCGACGCTCCTGCCCGATTTCAGGGTTCTGACCGTCACCGGCACGGAAAACCTGACCCCGCATATGCGCCGCATCCGCTTCCGCGGCGAGGACCTCGCGCGCTTCGACTCGCTCGAAGCGCTGCATGTGCGGCTGTTCATTCCGCCGGCCGGCCTTGCCGAACCGGTTTGGCCGATGGTCGGCGAAGACGGGCTCGTCAACCAGCCGCCGGCCAAGCAGCGCCCCGCCGTCCGCAAGTACACGATCCGCGAGATCGACGCCGCCGCCGGCACGCTCGCCATCGATTTCGTGCTGCACGGCGATGTGGGGCCGGGCTCGGCCTTTGCCGAGCGCGCCCGGGCCGGCGACCAGATCGGCATGGCCGGCCCCGGCGGGCGCGGCCTGCGGGCGGCCGAGCGCTACCTCTTCCTCGCCGACGAAACCGGCCTGCCGGCGGTCGCCCGCATGCTGGCGAACCTGCCCGGCGATGCGCAGGGACTCGCTTTGATCGAGGTCGCGGATGCGCAGGAGGAGCAGGCGCTCGCGGCACCGGCCGGCGTCACGGTGCGCTGGCTGCACCGCGACCGGGCCGAGGCCGGTCCGGCGCCGCAGCTGCTGGCGGCGTTCGAGGCCCTTGACTGGGAGCAGGACGGACCGGGCACCTACGTCTGGGCCGCGATGGAGCACGACACGTTCCGGCAGTTGCGCGCCGCCGCGCGCCAGCGGCTGCGTGCGGAACGCGACCAGCACCTGATCGTCAGCTACTGGCGCAACGGCCTCTCCGAGGAGCAGCATGCCCTCGAGAAGAAGGCCGCCGCCCGCGCCGCCTGAGGGGAACCGCCCGGAGCCGGCAGCCTGCCTCAGAACGGGTTGATATAGTTGGTGATCGCGATCTGCCGCAGCAGGACCTTGCGGATGACATGCGCGGGCTTGACGTGCTCAGTGAAGATCGCGGCGTCACCGGCAGCACCTGCCGGAAGGCCACTGGCGAAGCCCTGATCGTCGAGCCGAACGCGCACGACGAACGGCGCCGCATGCACTGCCGTCGGTGAGACGGCGAGGCCCGAGGTCTGAACCTGCCCGGTCGAGATCGCCTGCAGGATGCTCTCGACCTTGCCGGTCTGGACGGTGCCCGGCGTCATCTTGAAGGTCAGCTCGACCGGCTGGCCCACGGCGAGATAGCGCGCATCGATCTGGTTGACCTCAACGCCGACAATGGTCTCGGTGGTGTCGATGAAGGCCATCACGGGAGACAGCGGCAGGCTCGCAACCCGGGCGCCCTTGCGCAGGGCAAGATTGGTGACATAGCCGTCCGCCGGCGCACGCACCGTCGTCTTGTCGAGGTTCCATTTGGCGCCTTCGAGCTGCGCCTTGAGCTGATCGACCGAGGCCTGCCGCTCCTCGACGTCGAACGCCCTGCCCGTGCCGCGGGTTTGCAGTTGCGTCATCTCGGCGAGCCGCGTCTCCTGGAAGGCGAGCTGCGCCGCGACCGCGTCGACCTGGGCCTGGAAGGGAACGGGATCGATCCGGAACAGCACGTCGCCCGCCTTGATCGGCATGTTGGCCTGGACCGGCACGTCGACGACCTCGCCGGCGACACTGGGGACGATCGCGACCGAATTCCTGACGACGAGCGCCGGCCCCTGCGGCGCGCCCCAGTTCATCGGAATGAACAGGCCGATCAGCAGGAGCAGCAGGACGAGAACCGGCGAGACCTTCCAGAACAGGTTGAATGGAACGACCCGCAGCTTCACCAGGATGAAGAGGAGCGCGAGGTAGACGTTGAGGAGGACGACGATCATTGGATCGCTCCTGCCTTGTCGACCGGTCGGTCAGTGCGCGGCGGCACGTCGACATAGGCCCAGATCAGGACCACGGGCCAGAGCAGGAAACCGAGAAACAGGGTGACCCAGCCACCGACATTGACCGCCTCGGCCCAAGGGTGTCCTCGCCGCCGCGCCACCATGCCCGGCAACATGGCCATGAAGACGATGACGAAGATCGTGCTGGCGACCAGCACGATCAGGACAATCCAGGCGAAGATGTCGAGCCCACTCATGAGGGCCTCCTGCGAAAAGGTCAGGCGGGATAGACGGGATTGAGCGGCGGAAGCGGCGCGCGCGCCGTCTCCGGAGCATCAGCCTGTTGGGAGAAGGTACTCACCGCCCTTGCCAGCGCCTCGCCCTTCTGTGGCTCCCAGCCACTGCCGCCGCCGAACAGAGCGCTTTCGAGTTCGGCGATGAACGGAGACAGGCGAGGATCGGCGCGCGTGCGCTGCCGTTCGGCAGGCGGAAGACGCTCCAGCCAGACGCCGAGCGCGCGATAGGTCGCGGCCGGATCGCCGGCCTGCGCCTCCCTGATCAGTGTCTTGCGCGCAAAGGCTTCGGAATCCTGCTGGCGTTGCTGCCAGCCATGCCAGGCGGCGACCAGCCGGCGTCGGATCAGGACCAACGCGAGAACGAGGAGCACGACCGCGGCAGTGACAGCTGCAAACAGCCCGAGGCGCGGCGCCCGCGCTCCGCCGGCAGGGTGGCTCGCCGGAGATGCGACCGAGATTGTAAGGCCCGGCAAGCTTTCGACCCGCGCCCGCTTGTCCGCCAGGCTCCACCAGGGCTGGGACAGGTCCGGCAGGACATAGCTGCCGCCGCGCTCGAAGACATAGGTCGCCTTGTCGACCCGCTCGCCATCGACGATGCCGCGATTGCTCCTGTCCTCGATCTTCGGAGGATCGACATAGACGCGCACGCCATCGGGCGCCGTGAAGCGGAACTCGGCCATGCCCAGCGCCGGCACGCCCGTCGCCTGGCGCCGGATCGTCCGGGTGATCGCGTCGCCCGCCTTGAAGCGGGTGGTGCCGGGGTCGGGCGCCCAGCTCTCGCTCGCCGTCACCTTGTCGGCGGCGAGCACAGGGCCGGAGGCATCGAGACCTGCGGGGATGCCGACATCGATTCGGGTCGCCTCCCCCTTGGCCGAGCCCGCCGGGTCACCGCTGCGATCGAGCAGCGTCACCTCGGGCGCGGGGATGGCGATCTGCCCGCCGCGCCGCGGGAAGACGGTGAACTCGAAACTCTGGCCGACATAATCCTGATCGGATATGCGATCGCGCATCGTCGTCGCCTGCGTCTCGAAACGCAGGATCTGGGCGCCCGCCGCTTCCGGCACCCGAACCAGCGGCGGATGCGGCATCTCGCCGGGAAACAGCACGTCGACATTGAGCTGCACGGGCTGGCCGATGACGACGCCCTCAGCCGGCGCGACGCGCGTCCGCATCAGCGGTGGGCTCGCCGGCTGCTGGGCCATCGCCGCAGCGGGGATGACGAGAGCGAGCAGAGCGACTAGCCACCTCATGGCGCCTTCTCCGCCGGAGCCGCCTGGAGCTGATAGGCGAACTTAGCGCGCAGGAAGTCGGCAGGCCGGGTCTGCACCCGCTTGAGCCAGAGCGCGCGCACAGCCTCGTCCGACATTGGCTGGGCGGCCTCGACCGTCGTGTCCTCGCCGCCCTTCTTGTTCTTGTCGAACACTACCTCGTCGGGCTTGTCGTCGGTGTTGCCGGTCTCGCCGCCTTCGGTCTTCTTGCGCTCGCCGCGAATACGGGCGATCTCGCGGTTGTTCAGCGCCGCCTCCCAGCCGGGGTGCAGCGCCAGCGCCCGATCATAACGCTTCAAGGCGTCGTCATATTGTCCGAGCATGACCAGCGCATTGCCCTGATCGAAGGCGCCCACCGCCGTGTCGCGCCCGGCGAAGGCCTGCGCGGCCTCCTTGAACTCGCCGGCCCGGAACAGCGCGACGCCGCGCCAGAGCGGGTCGCGGAACGCCTTTGCCGCGTCCGCGGCCCGGCCCTCGTCGATCAGGACGCGCCCGCGCTGGTCCGGCGTCAGCCAGAGCGCCTGCCAGCCCAGGCGATGGAAGGCGAACAGCAGCGCCAGGGCCGCGACGGCTGCGACCACCTGATAGGGCGAGCTTGCGAATTTGCGCCTCATGGCAGCACCCATCCGCGCCGAAACCAGAGCAAGGCCAGGAGCGCGATCAGCGGCGTCAGCCAGTAACCTGCCTCGCGCCAGTGCTGGCCTTCGCCCGCGACGCTGCCCAGCTGGTCGGCGCGGTCGAGCCGCCGCACGATCTCGGCTACGTCAGTCTGGTCGACGGTCGTCGCGACGAGGCTCGCATCCAGTGCCTTGGCGATCTCGGGCAGGCCACCCGCCTCCGATCCCGGCGCCGACAGGGACAGGATCGTGACCGCGCTCCCGGCGCCGGCGTGCCCAGGCATCGCCTGCGGCGTCGCCGTATCCGCCATGATCAGCACCGAGCCGGCATCGTCCATGCCCGCGAGCACCCGCCTTGCCAGCGCCAGCGCTCCGGCGAGGTCGTCGCCCTCGCGCGGCATGATCTCCGGCGACAGGGACTTGGCGAGATCGAGCACGACCGCGCTGTCCGGCGTCGGCGGCAGGACGAGATGCGAGGAGCCGGAATAGGCGATGAGGCTCGCTGACGCCCCTTCGCGCGCCGACAGGATATCGGCCAGCTTCTGGCGGGCCCGGTCGAGCCGGGTCGGCGCGAGGTCCTGCGTCAGCATGGACGGCGTGACCTTCAGGACGATGGCGACCGGCGGCTTGGCCTGCGCGAAGGGCGATGGCTCGCGCTGCCAAGCGGGGCCCGCGACGGCGATTATCGTCAGCAGCCAGGCCAGCGCCAGCGCGTTGACGGGGCCGATGCTCGCCGGCCGCGTCTCGCCATCGACGAGATGGGGCAGCAAGGCCGGATCGATGACGCGGCGCCACCTCACCAGCATGTCGGCGCTGCGATGCGTGAGGAGCCAGAGCGCCGCCGCCGGGATGAGCGCCAGCAGCCAGAGCGGGCGCTCGAAATGGAACGGGGCGAGCGCCGCGATCACGACGGCCTCCCCACGATCGCAGGAGAGCGGGCGGAAGCGTGGTCGCGCCGGTGGCGCCATGCCAGCTGCAGCCCCTGCGCCAGGAGCGTGAGGACGAGGCCGGCGGCAAGCGGAATCCAGTAGATGTCGCGCCGTGGCCGGAAGCTGACCGTATCGATCCGGCGCGTCTCGATCTCGTCGAGGCGCTGGTAGATCTGCGCGAGCTGCGCGCGATCGAGCGCCCGGAAGAAGCCGCCGCCGGTGGTGCTCGCCACCTCCTTGAGCGCCGCCTCGTCGAGCTTGTCCTCGCCGGCGGCGGTGGGATCACCGACCGCAACCGTGTGGATGACGATGCCCTTGTCCTTGGCGACACGCGCCGCCTCCGCCGGCGGCACTTTGCTGACCGTGTCGTTGCCGTCGGTCAGGGCGATGATCGTTCTGGCCTTGACGGTGCTGCGCGCGAACAGGCCGATCCCGAGGCCGATCGCATCGCCAAAGGCCGTGCGCGGACCGGCCATGCCGACAGCGGTGTCGCGCAGCATCGCCCGGCTCAGCTCGAGATCGGTGGTGAAGGGCACCAGGGCGAAGGGTGCATCGCCGAAGACGACGACGCCGACGCGATCGCCCTTCCGGCGCGAGAGGAAGTCGTCGAGAACCTGCTTGACCGCCGTCAGCCGGTCGACGGTCTGCCCGGACTGATCGACGAAATCCTTGGTGTCCATCGAACCTGAGAGATCGACCAGCAGAAGCAGGTCGCGCGTCGGGAGGTCGCGATGCAGCGGCGGGTCGATCCATTGCGGGCGCGCCAGCGCCGCGAGCGCGAGCAGCCAGGTCGCGGCAAGAACGGCAAACCGGGCGCCTCCTCGGCGCGTAACCACGCCCCCCTCGAAAGGCTTCTGCCCGCTCAGGCGCGCAAGCTGGTCGAAGAACGGCACGCGCAGGCCGGCGCGGCGCTCGGCATGAGCCGGCAGGCCGAGCCAGATCAGCGGCAGCGGGGCGAGCAAGGCGAGCCAGGGATAAGCGAAGGCGAGCATGGTCAGGCCTCCGCCATCAGGCGGCCGCGCTGGCCGTGAAGCCATAACCTAGCCTGCGCGAGCGCTTCCGCCGCAGCAGCCGGTTCGAGGGCCGTCGTTGCAGTGGCGGCACCCTCGATCGCCGACACAAGGGCCTCGATCCGCCGATCGCCGGCTGCCGTTTCGGCAAGGAAAGCGCCCCAGGCCCGGCCGGTCAGGGCGGCGACCCGCTCGCGGCCATGCGCGACGAGGGCGGCACGTTTCAGCACGGACGAGATCGCCTCCGCCGTAACCGGAGCGGCGCCGAGCCCATCGAGCTCGGCCGCCGCGGCGCGCAGATAGGCATCGGCTCGATAGCGTGCCCAGCGCCGCCAACCGAACACGCAGAGGGCCGCCAAGATGGCGCAACCGACGATCGCGGTTCCGGCGGCCGGCGGCCAGAACGGGACCTGAGGCGGCAAGGCCAGATCGGCGAGCCTGCTGAGATCGCCGGGGTCGCTCATGGCGCGCTCCGCCCGGTCGCGCCCGCCATCTGCTGCGCGCGCCGCTTGCCAATCAGCTCCCGCAGCTGCTCGCCCGCGTCGCGCTCCGTCGAGATCGGCAGGACGGGGATAGCCCGGCTGCGCGAAAGCTGCGCCAGCCGCTCGCGCCACTCAGTGCGCTCCCGGGAAAAGTCCCGCCGGAGCACTGCGCCGGATGAATCGATCTCGATCTGGGAGCCGCCCGAGCTGAAGGTCGCCGGGCCGATATCGGGGAGATCCTGCTCCAGCGGGTCATGGATGAAGATCGCCAGCACGTCGTTATGGACGGAAAGCCGCGTGACGAGCCGCGCCGTCTCGGCATCCTCGCCGGCGACATCCGAGATCAGGCAGATCAACCAGTCATGGGTCGCGAGCCGGGCTGCGGTCTGCAAGGCCTCGTTCAGCCTGCCCGGCGCCGCCGCCCGGTCGCTCGGTCCCGCCAGCGCCGCGTTCTGGCGGGCGACTTCCGAAAGCACGCGGATGGCACCATGATCGCGGGCCTGCGGCTTCACCACGACCAGGCCGCGATCGCCGAAGACGACGGCGCCGACCCGGTCGCCCAGCGAGGTCACCCGCCAGGCCGAGAGCGCCGCCGCTTCGGCCGCCGCCACCGACTTCATCGCCCGCCGGCTGCCGAAGAACATCGAGCTGCGCTGGTCGACCAGCAGCAGCACCGGCCGGTCGCGTTCCTCGGAATAGACCCGGACATGCGGGCTGCCGAGCCGCGCCGTCGCCAGCCAGTCGATGGTGCGGGTATCGTCGCCCTCGAAATAATGGCGCAGCTCCTCGAAATTCAGGCCGCGTCCGCGCAAACGCGAGGCATGGCGCCCGGCGAGCAGGCTGTGCACCGGCTGGCGCGGCAGGAAGCTGAAGCCGCTGGCGCGATGCTTCAGGCGCAGGAGCTCGCCCAGGCTCACGAAGGCGCGCGCGCCATCGACTGAAGCGCTGCCGGCCGCCCTCGGTTTCTCTCGCATCAGCGCCATGGCGTTCCGCCCTACACTGCGACCGCGACCTGCCTGATCACTTCGTCAAGAACCGCGTCCGCATTCATGCCGTCCGCGCCGGCCTCATAGGACAGCGAAACCCGGTGCCGCAGGCAGTCATGCGCCACGGCCTGCACATCCTCCGGCGTGACGAAATCGCGGCCCTGCAGCCAGGCATAGGTGCGCGAACAGCGATCGAGCGCCAGCGAACCACGCGGGCTGGCCCCCACCGCGATCCAGTTCTTCAGCTTGTCGCCGAACTCGGCGGGCCGGCGCGTCGCGGCGATAAGGGCGACGATGTAGTTCTCGACGACGTCCTTGGCCGCGACCCGGTCGATCTCGGCCCGAGCGTCGAAGATCACCTGCTGCGAAATCTGTGCGGGAGCGGATCCGCCATCGGCCGAGTGCGCCGCGCTCTCGGAACGGACCAGCCGCATCACCTTCACCTCGTCCGCATCGGACGGGTAGTCGATGCGGATATGCATCAGGAAGCGGTCCATCTGCGCTTCCGGCAGCGGATAGGTGCCCTCCTGCTCGATCGGGTTCTGGGTGGCCAGCACCATGAAGAGCGGCGGCAGCTCGTAGCGCTTGCCGGCTACGGTGACGTGGCGCTCCTCCATCGCCTCGAGCAGGGCGGACTGGACCTTGGGCGGGGCGCGATTGATCTCGTCGGCGAGGATGAGGTTGCCGAAGATCGGCCCCTTGCGGAACTCGAACTGGCCATCCGGGCGCAGGATCTCGCCGCCGGTTACGTCGGAAGGCAGCAGGTCCGGCGTGAACTGGATACGGCTGAAGTCCGATTCGAGATTTTTCGACAGGCTCTTGATCGCGCGGGTCTTGGCGAGGCCGGGCAAGCCCTCGAGCAGGACGTTGCCATTGGCGAGGAGCGCGATGACGATGCGCTCGACGACGCGCTTCTGGCCGATGATGTCCCGGTTGATCCGGCCCTGGAGGTCGCCGACGGCACTGCGTACGCTCGGTCCGGTTCCGTCCATCGCCCGTTCCCTTCGGCCAGCATCGGGAAATTCTGCCGAGGGAGACGGACAAGTCACTGCTGTAACCGTTACAGCCCCGGGTCGCGTACCCCCTCGCCTGCTTGCCTGAGCGCGACGACGATATGCGGGCTCCCGACGCTGAATGGCTGCGAGCAGCCGGAACCGGGCTGCTCGCAGCGCGTCGGCGTTATGGGGTCTGAGGAAGCAGGTCGTTCCCGAAGAAATCGGTCTGCCGCGTCGAACTGTTCTGATTGGCCCGGACATAGGCCGGCCCGCCGGTCCGCGCCGGGTTGGGGCCGGGATCGAGATAGCTGCGCTGCGGCGGCTGGCTCGACGCAACCGAAGGCGCCGGCGCCGCGGCCGGCGGCGCCTGCTCGGCCGTGGTGGTGCAGGCGATCAGGGGCAGGCAACACAGCATGGCGGCCGGAAGGCGGAAGGTCTTCAGCGCGTTCTTCATCCGATCCTCGACAGTTCAAAACAAACCCTGGCCATGCGGCAGCTCCGAGGATGCGGCCCCTTTGCCGCGAGAGCAAGGGGCCGCGTTGATCGGCTCAGCGAGTGGCACTCGCCCGCAACTGCTCCTCGATCTTAGTCAGGTTGAAGGAGCCGGGCGTCTGGCTCGGCGGATACTCCTTCATCGACTGGAGGAACTTCGCCGCAAGCCCCTGGATCGGGACGAGGACGAAGGCACGGTCCAGGAACCAGTCATTGTAGACGTTGGCATTGTGCTGCGCCTTCTCGAACGGGTCGCGGCGGAGATGGAACAACAATGGCACGCGCAGTTCGGTGAACGGCTCGCGCCAGACACCGAACGCCTGACCGCGGTTCTCCAGGAAGACGACCTTCCAGTCCTCGTAGCGCGCCGCGACGACCTGGCCATCGTCGTTAACGTACCAGAACTCCTTGCGCGGCGATTCCTTGGTCTTGCCGGAGAGATAGTCGAGCTGGTTGTAGCCATCGATGTGGTTCTTGTAGGGGCGCCCGTTGAGCGTCACGCCCTTGAGCAGCTGCTCCGCGATGTCCGGCGCGCCCGCCGCGGCGGCAAAGGTCGGCAGCCAGTCCTCATGTGCGAAAATGCCGTTCAGCGTCGTGCCCGCCGGGAACTTGCCCGGCCAGCGAACGAAGGCCGGCACGCGATAGGCGCCTTCCCAGTTCGAGTTCTTCTCGCTGCGGAAGGGCGTCGTGCCGGCATCGGGCCAGGTATTGTAGTGCGGGCCGTTGTCGGTCGAGTAGAAGACGATCGTATCGTTCGCGATGCCGAGATCGTCGACGAGCTTGAGCAATTCGCCGACCATTCCATCATGCTCGACCATGCCGTCCGAGTACTCGTCCTGGCCCGACTTGCCACGGCTGGCGGACTTGAGGTGGGTGCGGAAATGCATCCGCGTCGCGTTCCACCAGGTGAAGAAGGGCTTGTTGGCCCGAACCTGGCGCTGGATGAAATCCTTCGCTGCCGCGAGCGTCTCCTCGTCGATGGTTTCCATCCGCTTCTTGGTCAGCGGCCCGGTATCCTCGATCTTGCCATCGGCCGAGGCCTTGATCACGCCGCGCGGTCCGAATTTCTTCCGGAACTCGGGATCCTTCGGGTAATCGAAGTTCTCCGGCTCCTCCTCGGCGTTGAGGTGGTAGAGATTGCCGAGGAACTCGTCGAAGCCGTGCTGGGTCGGCAGGTGCTCGTCGCGGTCACCCTGATGGTTCTTGCCGAACTGGCCGGTGGCATAGCCCCGCGACTTCAGCACCGTCGCCATGGTGACGTCGGTTTTCTGCCAGCCCTCCTTGGCGCCCGGCAGCCCGACCTTGGTCATGCCGGTCCGCACCGGGACGTTCCCGCCGATGAAGGCGGCGCGTCCCGCAGTGCAGCTCTGCTGGCCGTAATAGTCGGTGAACGCGACACCTTCCCTGGCGATGCGGTCGATGTTCGGGGTCTGGTAGCCCATCATGCCGCGATTGTTGTGGCTGATGTTCCAGGTGCCGATATCGTCGCCCCAGATGACGAGGATGTTCGGCTGGCGGCCGGAACCGGCGCTCGCCTGCGGCGTGGCGGCCGGCTGCTGCGCCGGGGCCTGGGTGCCGGCCGCGGCGGCGGCCACGAAGGCCGTCCCGGACAGCAGGATACGGCGGCGATTGAGGTCGATGTCGTCCCTTGCAGTCGCAGTCTGGTCGGTCTTGTTCGGGTCTGCTGTCATCGAACATCCTCCTTAGGCATGCGGGGCTGGACTAGTTAGGTTTCCGTCCTCACGACGCAGCGGAAGCCGACATGGCTCGTCGATGTGTCGACGGGCTCGGCGTGCCGCGCGGCCGGGCGGTAGCGGCGGCAATAGCTCGGCGCGCAAAGATGCGAGCCGCCCTTCAGGACCCGGCGCGGGATAAGGATCTCCGGCTGGCGGGGGTCGTAGCTGTCGGCTTCGGGGCCGCCGCGCGGGTTCTGCGGCACGCAGCAGGCCTTCGGCGCATCGGCCTGATGGCGGGTGGACCAGAAATCGGAGGTCAATTCCCAGACATTGCCGATCATGTCGTAGAGCCCGTAGCCATTGGGCGGATAGCTGCGGACGGGCGAGGTCCGGGCCCAGCCATCGTCCTTGGTGTTCTCGTGCGGGAAGCTGCCCTGCCAGGTGTTCGCCATATGGCGGCCTTCCGGCGTGAGCTCATCGCCCCAGGCGAATTCGCTGCCTTCGCGCCCGCCCCAGGCGGCAAACTCCCATTCCGCCTCTGTCGGCAATGCCTTGCCGGCCCAGGCCGCATAGGCCTGCGCATCGCGATAGGCGACGTGGACGACGGGATGATCGTCCAGCCCCTTGATCGAGGAGCCCGCGCCATAGGGCTTGCGCCAGGTCGCGCCGAACTTGAACGTCCACCATTGCGACCAGTCACGCAGATCGACCGGATGCGTCGGCGGATTGAACATCAGCGATCCCGCCCGCAGCATATGCGGCAAGGCACCGGGATAATCCTTCGGGTCGGGAGCGATCTCGGCGAAGGTGACATGCCCGGTGGCCTCGACAAAGGCGCGGAACTGAGCGTTTGTGATCGGCGTCTCGTCGATCCAGAAGCCGTCGACGCTGACCCGGTGGCTCGGCGCCTCCTCGGCGTAGTGCACGTCCGAGCCCATGCGGAAGGTGCCGCCTTCGACGCGCCGCATGCCATGGGTGAGAACCGGCCTGTCCAGCATGTATTGACCCTGCCCTAGCGACTTCCAGGAAAGACGGTCTTCCAGTCCTGCTTCATATCGATGACCGTCCAGCCCTTGGCCGCTGCCTCGTCGAGCGCCTTGTCGAGCTTGCCGATCTGCGACTTGCGATCATAGGCCCATTCGCGCTCGGCATCGGTGTGGTGGACGATCAGCGCCAGCCGCGGACCGCTGCCCCCCGCCGTGTACTGCAGCATCTGGAGGTCGCCGTCGGAATTGCCGAAGGCGAGGATCGGACGCCGGCCGATGAAGCGATTGATGCCGACCGGCTTGCCCGGCCCGTCATCGATGAATTCGACCTTGCCTTCCTTGAACAGCTGAGGCTTTCCAGCCGCGTCCATGCGGAACTTGACCACGCCCGACGAGCCGACGACCTGCTCAGGCGGGATGCCATAGACCTTGTCGGCGAAGACCCGCATGAATTCGACGCCGCCGCCGGAGACGATGAAGGTCTTGAAGCCGTTGGCGCGAAGATAGGCGAGCAATTCGAGCTGGGGCTGGTAGACCATCTCGGTGTAGAGGCGCTGCTTGGTCGGATGGCGGGCCGAGCTCAGCCAGTTGGCGACAGAAGCTTCGAACGCCTCGGTGGTCATGCCTGAATGGGTCAGGGCCATGACCTGAAGCAGGCCCTTGTTGCCGTCCGCGGTCAGACCCTTGAGATCGCGCGCGAGCACGGAGCGATAAGGCTCCTTGCTCTTCAATCCCGGCTTCTCCGCAACCTGCCGCTTGATCTCGTCGAAGGCGAAGAGCAGCTGGAAATAGGCCGGCTGCTCGGCCCAGAGCGTGCCGTCATTGTCGAAGGTGGCGATGCGCTCGGCCGGCTTGACGAAGTCCGGACCGCCCTCGCGCGTCACCTTGCCGACGAAATCGAGGATCGCCTGCTTGGCCTTGCCGTCGTTCCAGGACGGCAGCGGGTCGCTCTGGGCGAGAGCGCCGCCGCCCCAGCCCAATAGCCCAGCGATCAGAAGGGCTGTGCAGAAGGCTCGTCGGTTCAACATCCACCTCTCCTTCTGAAACGCGCCCTGTCGAGCCGCGGCTCACGAAACCGGCTGAGGCCGCGGGAAGCTCCATTTGCCGTTCAGGATCTCGGCCTTCGGGCGATAGAGCCGCACCGTGTAGTTCCAGCCGGGCATGGTCGGCAGGCAATTGGGGACCTTGCCGTCGCAGCCGCCGAACTGGATGGCGATCGAGCCGTCAAGGCTTTTCGCAGCGGTGAGGTTGTTGAGCGCGTACGCGTCGTAAGGGTTCTTCTGGTAGTAGCCCTCGGCATTGTAGAGGCTGACCGACCAGAAGCCGTTCACCGGCACATCCTTGACGACGAGCTTGTAGACCGTTTTCCCGTCGTTCCCCGTCGGCGTGACGTTGAGGTAGACCGCATCCTTGTCCGGGTTTCCGCCCCAGCCCAGCGCGGTGCCGATCAGGTGCCGGATCGGGTCCACCTCCTTCTTGGTGCCGAACGCCTTCTTGAAGTCCGGAATCGTCGAGCCCAGCACGAGCAGCGCGTCGCGGACCTTCTTCTGGCTGGCCTGATCCCAGTTCGGCACCTCGAACTTGCCGGCGCTCTTCTGGCTGACCTTGATCGCGTCCTGCAGGGCGTGAACCTGCTGCACGTCCTTCGGGTCCTTGGGATCGACGAGGGTGCGAATTCCGACGATCGCATAGCGCGTGCCAACGTTGGACCTGGTGAGGGTGTGGCTGCCGGCTCCATAGTAGACCGCCGGGACATAGTGATCCTGGTTGATGACCTGCATCGACATGAAGCGCTTGCCGGCATCGGGCAGCTTGATCGTCACCGGGCCGGCATCGAGATCGAAGACGGCGGCCGAATAGAGGGTGTCGCGGTTGAGCCGGATGACCGTCTGGTCGTCGATAGAGGCCGGCTCGCGCCGGTGCAGGAATTTCCCGAAGCCGCCATCCCTGACCATGTTGCCCAGATAGAGATCGGATTCAGCGCGGATGAAGTTGTCGACGCCAACCGGCACGGCGGCTCCGCCGGCGGCTTGGGCGCGCGCCGCACCGGTCGCGGCGAGCATGATGGCGAAAGCACTGATTACCCGCCTGGTCGTCATCTAACGGCTCCTCGCGTCAGCTTGCCCGCGCCAGTGCGGGCGCTTTCCATTTTCCATTCAACGCCGGCTGCTTGGGCCAGTACAGCCGCATCACCGCGAAGAACGGCCCGGCGGGCGCCGGCAGCCAGTTCGCCTCCCGGTCCTTCCCGGGAGATTCGTGCTGGACATGGATCGTGACGCCGCCATCCGGATCGCGCTTCAGCGAGGGTACCATCGGCGAGTTGATCAGGTAGCGGTTGATCGGATTGGCGTAGAGCAGGCTCTCCGGCAGCTGGTACATGGTCAGCGACCAGAAGGCGTTGACCGGCGGCAGCTGCCGCGCCGGGAAGCGCAGAACGTAGCGGTTCGCACCCTCCAGCTTCTGGCCGGTGGAATCGACGAAGTAGGCAGGATAGAGCGCCTCCTGCTTCGCGTTTCCGTAGATGCCGAGCGCGGCTGCCGACATGCGGGACATGTAGTCGTTGTTGAGGAAGGCGCGCGTACCGAAGCCGTCGGCGCTGGTTCGCTTGCCGGTGTCGAGTTCCGTCGCCTTGTAGGTGGCGAACGCCGTCCAACCGTCCGCCATGCCCTCCTGGAGCGCCGTGCGCATCTCGGGCGAGAGCGCGTTGGCATCGAAGCGTTTGCCGGCACCGACGCCGATTCCGGCAAAGCGCTGCATCAAGGCCTTTTCGGAGGGGTGCGTCGGACAGAACTGCAGAAGGAAGTTCAGGAGACCGAAGAACTCGAGCGAACTGCGCTCCTGTTCCGGACCGAGCGGCTTTACGAAAGCCACGGCAGGCGCGACTACCGGCGCCGAGCGTCCCTCGAACTGCGACAGCGTCTGGACCTTGTAGCCGGCCTGGATCGCCTTGACCTTCTCGATATCGGCCGGGTCGAAAAGCTGCGTCCGGTAGAGCACGAAGGCGAAATCGGTCTCGCAGCGGATCACCGACTTCACGCCCTTGGGCTTGTCGCCCTTCCAGCGCGGGCCGGCGAGCAGATAGCTGCCGGCGCCGTTACCGGTGGCGCGGCTACCGACATAGGCGAAGTCGAAGGTGTACATGTCGATGAACTGAAGCGCGTAGTAGCGTCCCTTCTCGACCGCTGGCACGGTGAAGACGAGCGGCTCGGCCCGCAGATCGGCCCCGACATAGGAATAGGGCGTGTCGGAATTCGGTGTCTGGATCGCCTTGTCGTCGGGCGTGTAGACCCGCGCATTGTTGATCAGCGTGTTCCACGGCCCCTTGTATTCTGGGCCTGCGCTGTCGACGAAGTAGGAATGCTGGATGCGATAGCTGTCCACCATTGGGAAGCCGTAGATCGTCGCCTCCTTGGCGATTGCACGCGCCTCCCCGGGCGATACCGACTGCGCGAAGCCCGGCGCAGTGCCGGAAACCCCAGCCACCAGCGTCGCCGCCGTCCCGGCAATAATCTGGCGTCGGTTCGGCGCCAGGATGGCGAGAGGTGAAGTTCCGCGATAGCTACCCATTTAACCACCCATCCAGGACATCGCCGGCCGCGCGAAGGTGCGAGCCGGCCGACGTTCGCGCGATTATTTTGCGGCCTTGCTTGCCGTCTGATCCAGGTTGCGCATCAGCGCCGCCACCATCTGGTCGACGCTGAAGCTCGCCGGCCGCTGGCTCGGCGGATAGTTCGTGAAGGTCTGGAGGAACGGCGCGACCTTATAAACGCCGTACTGGATGAGGTAGGCGTTCTTGGCGAGCCAGTCATAGTACTGGTCCGAGACGATATCGGCCCGTTCCATCGGGTCCATCCGCAGGTTGAAGACCTTCGGAGCGCGCAGGCAGGTGAACGGGTTCGACCAGACCGTGAAACCGCCGGGCTGACGCTGCTCGCAGAACACGATCTTCCAATTGTCGTGGCGATAGGCAACCAGTTCGCCGTCATCGTTGAAGTAGAAGAACTCGTTTCGGGCCGATTTCGGCTGCTGCCCAGTCAGATAGGGCAGCTGGTTGTAACCATCGAGGTGGACCTTGGCCTGCTTGCTGCCGAGCGATGTCCCCTTGGCGAGCTTGTCCTTGATCTCTCCATCGCCCGCGGCTGCCACCAGCGTCGGGAACCAGTCGAGCCCCGAGATCATCTCGTTCGAGACCTCGCCGGCCTTGACCTTGCCGGGCCAGCGGATCATCGCCGGCACCCGGAAGGCACCCTCCCAGTTGGTGTCCTTCTCGCTGCGGAACTGGGTGGTCGCCGCGTCCGGCCAGGACCATTGGTTCGGGCCGTTGTCGGTGGTGTAGATGACAATGGTGTTATTGGCGACGCCGAGATCGTCGATCGCCTTCAGCAGCTTGCCGACATCGCCGTCATGCTCGATCATGCCGTCGGCGTAGTCATTGCCGGGCATGCCGCTCTGGCCCTTCATCGACTCCCGCACATGCGTGAAGGCATGCATGCGGGTCGTGTTCATCCAGGTGAAGAACGGTTTGTTGGCCCGCACCTGACGCTGCATGAAGTCGATCGCGCCGGCCGTGGTCTCGTCGTCCACCGTCTCCATGCGCTTGCGCGTCAGCGGCCCGGTGTCCTCGATCTTGCCATCGGCCGACGACTTCAGCACGCCGCGCGGCGAACTCGACTTGACGAATTCGGTATCGTTCTTCGGATAATACGGCCGCTCCGGCTCCTCTTCGGCATTGAGGTGGTAGAGATTGCCGAAGAACTCGTCGAAGCCGTGCCGTGTCGGCAGGTACTCGTCGCGGTCGCCGAGATGGTTCTTGCCAAACTGGCCGGTGGCGTAGCCGAGCGGCTTCAGCGCCTCGGCGATGGTCACGTCGCGATCCTGGAGGCCGACGGTCGCGCCGGGGATGCCGACCTTGCAGAGGCCGGTGCGCAGGCAGACCTGGCCGGTGATGAAGGTCGAGCGCCCGGCCGTGCAGCTGTTCTCCGCATAATAGTCGGTGAACATCATGCCTTCCTTGGCGATCCGGTCGATGTTCGGCGTGCGATAGCCGACAAGACCGTGCGAATAGGCGCTGATGTTCGACTGACCGACATCGTCGCCGAAGATCACCAGGATGTTCGGCTTCGCGGTATTGGGGCTCGGCGCCGGCTGGGCCTGCGCCGGCATCGCCGACAGCCCCAGCCCGACGACGAGGCCAACCGCGGCGAGGAATTTCTGGCGTCCCATGAGACTCTCCCGATTGCGGGCGCTCGCCGGGCCTTGCGCGTCATCACGACCGCAAAGCCGGCGCGCGGCGGAGACTTGCATGGGGGCAGGATGGGCCTAAGCCTGTAACTGTATCAGCGTACCTGGCCTGCCCGCCTCAACGCATTGCAAGCACGGCCGTGATCGATTTCGTGGCGTCCTGAGCCAGATCGTCGATCTGCTCGAAGCACGGCATGGCCCTGGCGACATACTCGCGAAAATTGGAGGCCAGCACCTCTCCGTTGCGCAGGTCGCTGAAGCGCCAGGAATAGCGGCGGCGCTCGGCCATCGGACGCACCGCGATGTCGAGCGAATAGGTTTCGCCGGGGTGCGCGAAGAGCGCCTGGATCGCGCCCGACGCGGCGGCGCGTTCTGCCGGCGGCACGACGAGCGTCTTGAAGCGTGCCTTGCGCAGCAGCAAGAGCAGCGCGTCGGTGAAGAGCTCGCCACGCAATTCGGCGTCCGGATCGGAATGCCCGGAATGGTCATGGATCACCACGGTGGCCGTCGGTGCCGTGTCGGCCTGGTCTGCTTTCGCCGCCTCCGACGCGCCCACGGTTGCCGCGAATTCCGGCGACCATGCAAAGCTCGGGACATAGCCGCCGCGCGGCATCGCGATCCTGATACGGTCCCCTGCCCCGGCCCCCTCATAATAGGCCGTCAGCGCCGACCGCAGCCGGGTAGCCTCGATGCGGACGATCGGGTCGACCGTCGGGTCGAAGCTATCATCGCGGCCGAACACATCGACGCCGATCGAATAGGCCTTGATCCGGTCCGAGCGGCCTTCGATGGTCTGCATCACCACGAAGGACAGGAATCGCCGGTTGCGCTCCGACAATCGCAGAGCGTCGTTCGCGAGTAGAGTTTGGAGCGATTCAAATATCTCATGAGATGGCGGCTCAGCGCCGTGGGCCGAAACACTTTCGTCCATTGCTCCGCCTCCAAAGCCTGGACTGAATAACAGCTTCCCCGATCACGATGACAATGGCGCAACGGCGGTTCAGTTGGCAAGGAGCACAGCCTACACCGAGGCAGCACCGGGAACCGCGAAGTTAGGAAATCCTCTCCAGAATATCTTGTTCTGTCGCGGATGCGAGCGCGTTGTATTCCTCGAGCCGCTGTTTGCTCACTGTCGCGGGAGATTTCGCCCAGTATGCGGCGGCTTCGCAGGCGGCTTCATAGGCCTCGCAAAGCTCCACCAGCCGCGGATCGCGGGCAAATTTCTCGCGCAGCTCCGTGCGCCTGTTCGGCCAACGAAGCATGAGGCGTGCGAGCCCGCGTCTTTGCGCCTGTTCCATAGCCACGCGTTCACCTTTTCGTGAGGCGTAGAGGAACAGCATATCGACCAAGTCTCCTCGGGTGCAGCCGTAACAGTTGCGCCGTGAGGCCGTGTTCAGAGCGAGCCTCGTTACACCCTCGTCTTGACGGTCACAGCCAAATCATCTCAGCCTTCATCACGAAGCACGGGAGGCCGGTTATGAAGCGACTCAGGGCCGCTCTGCTTGGCGCCTCGGCCTGCCTTTGCGGAACACTCCTGCACACGCCCCTGGCCGCGACCGAAGGCGGGGCGAGTCTGTTCCTTCCGGGACTGCGCGGAGCGGGCGCAGGTATCGCGCCGCCACCGGGCTTCTATTTCGAGAACGATTTCTACGCCTATTCCGGCCGTCTCTCGGCCCGCACGCAGACCCAGTTCGGTGGCGCCGTTCTCTCCAGTGTCGAAGTCGAGGCCAGGATCAACTTCTCGACTCCGACCTGGGTGACACCGCTCGAGATCTTCGGCGGCAACCTCGCCTTTGCGATCACGGTCCCGTTCGGAACACCGCGCGTGAGCGCTGGCGCCGTGATCGCGGCGCCGCGCCTCGGCCGCGCCTTTGGCCTCGGCCTGCGCGATGCCACCTTCAACATAGGTGACCCGATAGTCTCCAGCTTCGTCGGCTGGCATGCCGGCAACTTTCATTGGCTGGTCGGTGGCGCGGTCAGCATCCCCGCCGGCGCCTACCAGGATGGCGAGCTGTCGAACGTCGCCTTCAACCGCTGGATCGGCGACGTCTACGCGGCTGCGACCTGGCTCGATCCGAAAATCGGCCTCGATATCTCAGGAGCCATCGGCTTCGAGATGAACGGCACGAACCAGGCGACCGACTACCGGAGCGGCAACGCCGTCCATGGCGATCTGGCGATCACCCAGTATCTGAGCAAGGAATTCTCGATCGGCGCCTTTGTCTCGCACTACCAGCAGGTCAGCGGCGATGGCGGCGCCGGCGCCTCGCTCGGCCCCTATAAGGGCCGCGTCACCACGGTCGGCGGCACGATCGGCTATAATTTCAGCGTCGCGGGAACGCCGGTCTCCACCCGCGTGAAGGTCATGCGCGAGGTCAGCGTCGAGAACCGTCCGCAGGGCACGAGCGTGCTGCTGAGCGTCGCCTTTCCGCTCGGACCGGCGCCAACTCCCCAGCCCACGCCACAGCCGAAGGTCGTCAAGAATTAGCCCCGGTGGGACGAGGCAGCTCGGCGCTGCCCCTAAGCCGGAAGCCGCCGGCGCCGATCAGCTAAACCAGCGCGACCGCACCTGACAGTCCGGCTCTCAAGCCCGCTCGCATCGCTTCTTCCGATCTCGACGATGTCGAACTGGATCGCACATAGCCGGCCGAGCTGCGCGTCAGCCGTCGCAGCGATGATAGGGAGTCTCGACCTCGGGAAACTCCGGATCGAAACGGACGAGCCCCCCATCAGGCTTGAAGCGGACCGAGACGCTCACCGTCTCGAAGATGATCTCGTTCTCGCAGCCCAGTAGAAAGCTCAGCACATCGCCTTTCTGCTTCGACGAGATCACGTCGCAGCTCGCGTTGGGGCTGCGGATATGCTTGCCTGTCGCGATGAAGCCTGACCAGCCTTCGATCGATTGCTTGTTGAACACCAGCCTGCCACTGCGCTTGGTGAAGACCTGATCGCAGGTCGCGGCGTTGGTCGCCCAGGCGCCCTGCAGACGCTCCGGCGAAGCCTGGGCCGCGGCCCCAGTGCTTGCGGCAGATGCGCCGGCAAACAGCAAAAACGTCAAGAACCTCTGGCTTCGGCTCATGGATCACCTGTCGCAGGTCGCGCCCGGGCGCGACCCTTCCAACTACGATTGCACCTGCACTCTCGGATAGATCGTCACGCGCTGGAAGCGAGGTCCATGCCCGTAACGGTTACAGCCGGTTTCGAGACCGGCCGGACTATCCTCATGTTCGTCAGCCGCGGCCAACACAGCCGGTCGGTAAACTTGCTGCCTTCTCTGCCGACCGTATCGCTTCCCTCGCGGCCTGCGGGCGGCCCGAGGCAGCGCCGAAGGACGCGACGTTGGGTCATCGAACCACAATCAATAGTGGAACGTCCAGAGCAGGCTTTCGCTCAGGCCCTTCAGCGCCTCGACCGCATCGGGGCGCTCGCGCGCCAGCGTCGTGATCAGCGCGTCGGCAACCGCGAAGGCGGCCGTCGGCGAGTTCGGCAGGAAGCTGTTGCGGGCGGGCGCGAACAGCGTCATGTCCGCCAGCGGAACCAGCGGCGATGACGGCCCGTCGGTCAGCGCGATGAGCACGGCGTCGCGCTTCTTGGCGAATCTGGCGAGCTCCAGCGTCGCGCGTGAATAGCGCGGCAGCGAGATCGCGATGACGACATCCTCCGGCCCGGCCGAGAGCATGTGGCGGACCGCGCGCTCCGGCCCGCCGCGCGAAGAGGCGAAGACCACGTCGGCATCGAGATAGAGCGCCAGCCCATCCTCCAGGAAGGCGCCGACATGGTGGCTCGCGCCGGAGCCGACGATGAAGATGCGGCGCGCCTTGAGCAGGAGGGCGATGGCGCGGTTGACCGTCTCCTCCTCCAGCGTCGCTATCGCCTCATCGAGATTGGCGGCCTCGCCCTTCAGCGTCGTCGCCATCGTTGCGAAGACCGAACCGGCGGCCGCACGCGCATCGGCGAGGCCTTCGACCGGCGCGAGCGCGACCTTGAGTGCCGTCGACAGCGCGGCGCGGAAGTCGCCATAATTGCGGTAGCCCAGCGCCCGGACGAAACGGGTGACCGTCGCGGTCGAGGTGCCGCTCTTCTCGGCCAGCCCTTCGATCGTCACCGTCGCGGAATCGAGCGGGCTCTGCAGGACGAAGTCGGCCGCCTTGCGATGGCCTTCGCTGAGCGAGGGGTAGACCCGGGCGATGCGGTTGGCGAGGTCCGTCGTCGGCTTCAGGGCGCGTGACATGGCTTTTCCGCTGATTGACGTCGGATCATTTTCATGTTTGCTACCGCGTGAAAATAAAACTGTCAAAAACGTTCACCTACGGGAATGGAGAAGGACCGATGCGGCAGCGCGCACTGATGACCATCCTGCTCGGCGCAAGCATGCTGAGCGCGCCTGCCATGGCGCAGACCCTGCGCATCGCGCTTTCCTCGGAGCCGACTGCCGTCGATCCGCATTACCACGACCTCACCCCCAATAATGCGCTCGCCCTGCACATCTTCGACCATCTCGTGCTCCAGGACGAGAAGCAGGCGCTGAAGCCCGGCCTCGCCACCTCCTGGGAGAACGACGGCAAGAACCGCTGGACCTTCAAGCTGCGCCAGGGCGTCAAGTTCTCGAACGGCCAGCCCTTCAGCGCGCAGGATGTGGTCTTCACCTTCTGCCGCACCCTCAAGAACGAGACCAAGGTCTCTGGCTCCTTCGCCGACATCACCGGCAATTTCGCCAAGGTCGAGACCCGTGACGCCAGCACGCTGGTGATCGAGACCAAGACGCCGGAGCCGCTGCTCCCGACCCTGCTGTCGGGCCTGCCGATCCTCTCCGCCTCGATCGTCCAGCACGGCGACATCACCTACGACGTCGAGAAGAACTGCGGCGTCACCGGCCCCTGGCCGACCGTCAACAACTTCAACGACGGCTCGATGGCGATCGGCACCGGCCCCTACAAGCTGAAGTCCTATGTGCGTGGATCGGCGATCGAGCTCGAGCGCAACCCGAACTACTGGGGCGAGGCCGAGCCCTGGGCGAGCGTGCGCTTCCTGCCTGTGACCAATGCCGGCCCGCGCCTCGCCGGCCTGCTCGCCGGCGACTACGACGTGATCGAAAGCCCGGCGGCGCGCGACCTCAACCGGATCAAGGGCGACAAGCGCTTCGCCCATGTCGTCACCCCCTCGACCCGCATCATCTATTTCCAGCTCGACGTCGACCGCGACGACAGCCCCTTCGTCAAGGCGCCCGACGGCAAGAACCCGCTGAAGGATGCCCGCGTCCGCAAGGCGATGTCGCTCGCCATCGACCGCGACGCGATCGCCAAGCGCATCATGGACGGTGCCGCCGAGCCGGCCTACCAGTTCCTGCCGACCGGCATGTTCGGCACGCTGGCGAACCCGGCGAAGATTCCGTACGACCCGGCCGCGGCCAAGAAGCTGCTCGCCGAAGCCGGCTATCCCAACGGTTTCCAGCTGACGCTCTCGGCGACCAATGACCGCTACATCAACGACAGCCAGATCACCCAGGCGGTCGCCCAGTACCTGACCCAGATCGGCATCAAGGCCGAGGTCGACGCGATGACCCGCGCGATCTACTTCCCGCGCCGCGCCAAGAAGGAATTCAGCGTCGCGATCGGCGGCTGGGGCTCGAACACCGGCGAGGCCTCGTCCTTCCTGCGCCAGTGGCCGCCGACCCCGAACGAGGACAAGACGATCGGCGGCTCGAACTATGGCGGCTACAAGAACGACGAATACGACAAGGTGATCCGCGCCGCGATCTCGACGCTCGACGACAAGAAGCGCGAGGAGCTGCTGCAGCAGGCCATGACCATCGTCCTCGCCGACGGCGCCTTCATCCCGCTGCACTTCGAAAGCGGCATCTGGGCCGGCAAGGCCGATCTCAAGATCACCGGCCGCGCCGACCAGTTCACCCTCGCCATGTCGGTGAAGCCGGCGAAGTGAGCCGCGCTTAACCCGCTGGCGACAGCAAGCAACATCGTCGTTCCGGGCCGGCGCCCAGCGCTGCGCCCGGAATGACCTTTCAACCGGTCGAGCGTCACCGATGACCGCCTATGTCCTGCAACGGCTGATCCAGAGCGTGCTCGTGCTGCTCGCGGTCTCGGTCGTGGTCTTCTTCGCCGTCTATGGCATCGGCGATCCGATCGAGCTCCTGGTATCGCCGCAGGCCAGCGCGGCGGACCGGCAAGCGCTGATCGCGCGGCTCGGGCTCGATCTGCCGGTCTGGCAGCAATACCTGACCTTCATGGGCAATGCGCTGAAGGGCGATCTCGGCCGCTCCTTCGTGCACGGCGTGCCGGCGGTGCAGCTCATCCTGGCCCGCCTGCCGGCGACCTTCGAGCTCGTGCTGCTGGCGATGACGCTGGCGCTCGTCTTCGGCATCCCGCTCGGGCTGATGGCGGGCCTGAACCCCGATAGTCGGCGCGCCCGCATCGTCATGGCCGGCACCGTGCTCGGCTTCTCGCTGCCGAGCTTCTGGAAGGGCATGATGCTGATCCTGCTCTTCGCCGTGCTGCTCGGCTGGCTGCCGACGGCGGGCCGCGGCGAGACCGTCTCGGTCCTCGGCTTCCAGACCAGCCTGCTGACGCTGGACGGGCTCCAGCACATCGCCCTGCCGGCGCTGAACCTCGCCATCCCCAATCTCGCGCTGATCGTGCGCCTCGTCGCCGCCGGCACCACCGAGACGATGACCCTGGACTACGTGAAGTATGCCCGCGCCAAGGGCGTGCGACCCCGGCGCATCGTCAACCGGCACGTGCTGCGCAACATCCTGATACCGGTCGTCACCGTGGTCGGCGTCGAGTTCGGTAGCCTCGTCGCCTTCTCGACCATCACCGAGACCGTCTTCGCCTGGCCGGGCATGGGCAAGCTGCTGATCGACTCGGTCTACCAGCTCGATCGCCCGGTGGTCGTCGCTTACGTCCTCCTCGCGACGCTGCTCTTCGTCACCGTCAATTTCATCGTCGACGTGCTCTATGCCGCGCTCGACCCGCGGGTGAAGCTCGCCGGAGAACAGGCATGAGCGACGCTTCCCGTCTCGCCGGCCCCATGCAGGCCGATACGCCCCTGCGCGAAAAGGTGCTGCGCCAACTACGCAACCGCCCGACCACACGCGGCGCCGCGATCCTGCTCAGCATCATGGTGGCGCTCGCCTTGCTGGCGCCGTTCATCGCGCCGCAGAACCCGCATGATCTCGGCTCGCTCAGCGTGATGGACAACCGGCTCGCCCCCGGCGAGCAGGGCATGAGCGGCTTCACCTTCTGGCTCGGCAGCGATGCGCAGGGCCGCGACATGCTGAGCGCCATCCTTTACGGCCTGCGCACCAGCCTGCTCGTCGGCCTCGCCTCGACCGCCGGCGCGCTCACGATCGGCATCATGGCGGGGCTCGCCGCGGCGCAGTTCGGCGGCACGATCGACGCCCTCATCATGCGCATCGTCGACTTCATGCTCGGCTTCCCCTCGATCCTGGTCGCGCTCGTGCTGCTGGCCTCGATCGGCCGCGGCGTCGACAAGGTCATCCTCGCCATCGTCCTGGTGCAATGGGCGCAATACGCGCGGCTGATGCGGGCCGCGGCCATGGTCGAGCGGCGCAAGGAGTATATCGAGGCGGCCGTGAATTTCGGCCTGCCGACCCGCCACATCATGCTGGCGCATCTGCTGCCGAACTCGGTCGGCTCGGTGCTGGTGGTCGCCTCGATCAGCATCGCCTCGGCGATCACGCTCGAAGCGACGCTCTCCTTCCTCGGCGTCGGTGTGCCGGTGACGCAGCCCTCGCTCGGCCTGCTCATCGCCAACGGCTTCGAGTTCCTGCTCTCCGGCGAATACTGGATCGCCGTCTTCCCCGGCATCGCGCTGGTTCTTTTGATCATGTCCCTCAATCTCGTCGGCGATCGCCTGCGCCGCAGCTTCAACGTGCGCGCATGACCGACGCTCCCCTCCTTTCCGTGCGCGGTCTCAAGACTGTGTTCCATGCGCAGGACGGCGCCTGGCCGGCCGTCGACGGCGTCGATTTCAGCGTCGCCAAGGGCGAGGTGCTCGGCCTCGTCGGCGAATCCGGCTCGGGCAAGTCGGTGACCGGCTTCTCGCTGGTGCAGTTGATCGACCCGCCGGGTGAGGTCGTCGCCGGCGAGGTGCTGTTCGACGGCATCGATCTGCGCGCCGCCTCGCAGGAACGCCTGCGCCAGCTCCGCGGCGACCGGATCGCGATGATCTTCCAGGACCCGCTGATGACCCTGAACCCGGTGCTCAGCATCGGCGAGCAAATGGCGGAGGCGATCCTCGAGCATCGCGCCTGCAGCCGCGACGAGGCGCTCGCCAAGGCGGCCAAGGCGCTGGCGCGGGTCGGCATCTCCTCGCCGGAAACCCGCCTCAAGCAGTATCCGCACGAATTCTCCGGCGGCATGCGCCAGCGCGTCGCGATCGCAACCGCGTTGCTGAACGATCCCGACCTGATCATCGCCGACGAGCCGACCACCGCGCTCGACGTCACCATCCAGGCGCAGATCCTCTACGAGGTGCAGAAGCTCTCGCGCGAGAGCGGTGCGGCGGTGATCTGGATCACCCACGATCTGGCCGTCGTCGCCGAGCTCGCCGACAAGGTGGCGGTGATGTATGCCGGGCGCATCGTCGAGATCGGCGATGTCGAGACCGTGCTCGACCGGCCGCGCCACCCTTACACGCTCGGCCTGCTCAACTCCTCGGCCGCGATGACCCGGCCGGGCGAGCGCCTGCACCAGATCGACGGCATGGCGCCACGCATCGACTCGCGCCCTTCGGGCTGCCCGTTCCGGCCGCGCTGCGAGCGCGCCTTGGCCGTCTGCGCCGAGAGCGACCCGCAGCCGCAGCCCCATGACGGGCGCACCCTGCGTTGCCACAACCCCGTGCCGGACAGGAGAGCCGCATGAGCGAGCCACTGTTCGAACTGCGCGGCGTCCGCAAGTACTTCCGCGGCAAGGCCAACATCGCCGAGCGTATCCTGACCGCGGTCGGCCGGCACGCGCCGCCCTCGACCCTGAAGGCGGTCGACGGCGTCGACCTTTCCGTCATGAAGGGCGAGGTACTCGGACTCGTCGGCGAATCCGGCTGCGGCAAGTCGACTTTGGCCCGCATCGCCACTGGCATCCTGCCGCCGACCGAGGGCGAGGTCTTCTATAAGGGCCGCTCGGCCGGCGCGCTGAAGGGCAAGGACCGGCTCGATTATCTGCTCAAGGTGCAGATGGTCTTCCAGGACCCCTACGCCTCGCTCGATCCGCGCATGCGGGTCAGCCGCATCGTCGGCGAGGCGCTTTCGGTCCACAAGCTGGTGCCGAAGGCCGAGCTCGACAAAGCGGTCGACCGGGCCCTGACCGAGGTCGGGCTCGATCTCGCCTATCGCGAGCGCTACCCGCACCAGTTCTCCGGCGGCCAGCGCCAGCGCATCGGCATCGCCAGGGCGCTCGCGGTGAAGCCGGAATTCCTGGTCTGCGACGAGCCGGTCTCGGCCCTCGACGTCTCGATCCAGGCGCAGGTGATCAACCTGTTCATGGATGTGCGCGAGCGGCACGGCCTGACCTATCTCTTCGTCAGCCATGATCTCGGCCTCGTCCGCCATATCAGCGACCGTGTTGCGATCATGTATCTCGGCCGCATCGTCGAGATCGGCAGCGCGACCGCGATCTTCGCCGAGCCGGCGCATCCCTACAGCGCCGCGCTGATCAAGGCGATCCCCTCCGCAGAGCGGCGCAAGAGCAGCTTCCAGCCCCTCAAGGGCGAATTGCCCTCGCCGCTCTCACCGCCCTCGGGCTGCCCCTTCCACCCGCGCTGCGAGCACGCCATGGCGGTCTGTCGCGAGGTCCGCCCGGACCTCCGGGAGATCGCCCCCGGCCGCAGCGCCGCCTGCCACCTGCACACGACAGCGAAAGCCGCATGACCACGCTCGTTCTCGACCCGCCGCAGGGGCGCAGCACCCTGCCCTTCA
Organism: Allobosea sp. WAO; assembly: GCF_001509835.1. Classification (GTDB taxonomy): domain Bacteria; phylum Pseudomonadota; class Alphaproteobacteria; order Rhizobiales; family Beijerinckiaceae; genus Allobosea. Next base: position 442,244 of record NZ_JXTJ01000008.1, on the reverse strand, counting down.
ACGATGCCCGCCATCCGCAGCGCCCGCTGGAGGTCAATTTCTATCGTCCGGCGTCGCATGGCCCGGAGGACGAGGTCGTCTTCGTCCAGCACGGCATGCTGCGCAATGGCGACGACTACCGCGATTTCTGGATCGACGCCGCCGAGAAGCACAACCTGCTGATCGTCGCACCGACCTTCGGCAATGCGCATTTCCCGCAGGCCGAAGGCTACAATAACGGCCTCGTCGTCGCCGAGGACGACGCCATCGCCGCCAAGGAAGACTGGCTCTATGCCGTGCCGGCGCGCGTACTGGCGGCGCTGCGCAAGGCCGGCGTGACGAAGCGCGACAAGGTCCGGCTGTTCGGCCATTCCGCCGGCGGCCAGTTCGTCCACCGCCTGCTCGCGACGCAGGACGAGACACCTTTCTCGGTGGCCTTCGCCGCCAATTCCGGCTGGTACACCCTGCCGACGCTGGAGCGCCGCTTCCCGGAAGGGCTCGGCGGGCTCGGCCTCGGCGCGGCGGAACTCGCGCGCTGGCTGGCCTGGCCGATGGTGATCTTCGCCGGCGACCAGGACATCGTCACCAGCGACCCCAACCTGCCCGCGCAGGCCGAGGCGCTGGCCCAGGGGCCGATGCGCTATGCCCGCGCCCATTTCATGCTCGAGTTCGCCAGGCAGGAAGCGGCCAGGCTCGGCCTGCCCTGCAACTGGTCGCTGATCACCGTGCCGGGCATCGGCCATGACGGCGCCGCGATGTCGCGTGCCGCCGCGGCCTACTGGTTCGAAGGCCGCATCCCCTCGGTCGAGGAATTGCGGCCCGAAGCCGAGGCAGTGGCCTGAGGCTTTCCGCGCGTCCCGGGAACGCCCGGGACGTCCACTCTCCCCTTGCGCCCCCCGCATCGCGAGATGGGAGCGCCGCATCGGCGCCTTCGGTCGGTGCCTTGTCGCCCCTGTAGCCTTGTCGGGGGCATGCCGCTCAGCAGTCGTCCCGCCGCCCCGCAATGGTCGATCGGGGCGGCGCGCAATTGCTATATCGCAGGCCCCAGGGCGATGCTGGCCCCGCTCACGCCGAACTGGTCGCCTTCGGGCGCCGGGCCCTGACGCTGCGCTCGGCATGGCTGCGACTTGATGAATGCGTGTCGGCGATCGTTTCGATGTCGGGCATCTGCACGCAGCAGCGCTTGCTGAGCGCGGCAGCGACTTTCAGCAGGTCGATATGCCCCTCGACCAGGACGTCACGCATACCGCCTTGCCCGCAGATCATCGGCGCGGTTGGGCTTTCCGTATCGAATTGTTTGCAGATCTCGACAAAGATGGCGTTTGCCAGTCTTTGCAGCTGAGGATCAGCTAGCTCTTTCTCGCACATGACCAAACCAGACAAACGGCGCGGCTGCGCCCATCCGGTCTAGATGGGGATGGGAGCCTTCCGGGAACAGCCAGACGCATGCAGCGGGCCATGCATCCGACCTCTCTTGAAAACTGGCGGTTGCGGCCCAGCGGCGGTGCGATTGAACATGCGCTAGCCAGCCACCACTTTGTCCTCTGGGTAAGGTGACGCTGTCATGGCAAATGGGTGGACCCCGGACGGGGCGGTTCAAGACCAGATCGACGTCTCGATCAGCGATGCGGTCAGGCTCGCGCGCGCCAAGCTGCCGACTGGCCCCGGCGAAATCTACTGTCAGGCCTGTGGCGAGGAGATACCGGAGGCACGCCGCCTGGCGATGCCCGGTGCGCGTACCTGCGTAACCTGCCAGTCCGGTCTCGACCGGCGCTCGGTTGCCACAGGGGGCATTAACCGACGCGGCAGCAAGGATAGCCAGCTCAAATAGCCGGAAAATCGGAAACGGCATTCGGAAAGGCCGGAGTTTCACCATCCGGGAGAGCCGCAATCGGCGGAGCCCCGAAGCCGATGTCTTGGCCGTGCGACGGCGGTCTGCCGCGATGAGTACAGGGTAGATCTGTCCGACCGACCGGACCGGAAGGCGCCCCTTCTGCGGGATATGCTGAGCTTCGACCAGCATGGAACAGGGGGAGCGTCGCATGGCCCAGCGACACCGCCGCTCGGTCGATCTCGCGCTCGTCGCCGATAGGTCCGCCGCAAGCTATCTGCCGAGAGCGCGCGCCATACCGAGCGGGAATTCAAATGAAGCTCGAACGAGCCAGCTATCGGCTGGCAATCGCCCATGGCGGCCGCCCCGACTTTGCCGAGACACTCTTCGCATATCTCCCGCCTTTCAAGGCACAAGCGAACCTGATGGACTGATTTAGCACTGCCCAATCAAGACAAATGTGAACCGGCTCACGAACTTCATGTGAGTTCTGCATTTTTAGCCGCCTCAATTCTCTCCCGCCGGGATGACGATATGCTTCTCCGTGACTTCGAAGACTTCTTCCGAATTTCTCAGACTTGATTTTCAGAATTGCTTAACCGTCGCACGAGCGTCACAGGGCGGCGCTATCACAGTCACATGAACACGAACGGCATTCATTTGAACATCGGTGCGGGCTCCGACGGGCGGCAGTTGGCGATTGCCGAAATGCTGCGCAGCCGGGACTTCATCAGCGTCGAAGAGCTGGCCGCGCATTTCGCGGTCGCGACGCAGACGATTCGCCGCGACCTCGTCGCGCTCTGCGATCAGGGCGTCGCCAGGCGGCGCCATGGCGGCATAGAGAGCCTGGCCCGGAGCGGCAATCTCACATTCAAGGATCGCCGCGTGCTCAACCGCGAAGCCAAGCAGAGCATCGCGGCCAGCGTGGCGAGCCGGGTCGGCGATGGCGAGGCGATTTCGCTGGGGATCGGCACCACCACGCAATTCGTCGCCGAAGCCCTGCTTGCGCACCGGCAGCTCAAGATCGTGACCAACAACCTGCCGCTCGCGGTGATGGTCGGCCAGAACTCCGATTTTTCGCTGGCGATCGCCGGTGGCACGGTGCGCGGCGGCGATCTCGACGTCTGCGGCGCGACGGTCGACGCCTTCTTCGCCTCCTACAAGGTCGATGTCGCGATCTTCGGGGTCGGCGGCATCGATGAGGACGGCTCGCTGCTCGACTTTTCGGAGGAGGAGGTGCGCGCTCGCGAGGCGATGCTGCGCAACTGCCGCAAATCCTATCTCGTCCTCGATTCCTCGAAATTCACGCGCCCGGCCCATGTTCATGGCGGGCGCATCGACCAGGTCACCGCGGTGTTCTGCGACGCAGATCCCCCGGCCGCCATCCGGCGGATACTGGACGAGTCCGGCGTCCAGTTCGTCAGAACCTCGGAGGCGGCCGTGAGGCCGTAGCTCCGCAGAGAAGAAGCTGCGCCCGGCCGGGCGCGGTTCGTCATCACCATTCGTTCTTCACGCCTGCCCGCAGCAAGCCCGCTGCCGGGAACGATCGACTATTGCCTGCTTCTGGAGATGAGCCATGGCTGACCAGCCCATTCTTTACGCCCATCGCGGCACCAACCCCTACACGGACAACGAGACGCAGGCCTATGAATGGGCCTTCAAGTACGGCGCCGATTTCATCGAGATCGACCTGCGCCTGACCAAGGACGGCGCGCTGGTCAGCTATCACGACGATCTTCCCGGCGGCATCGCGAACATGACGCTGGCCGAAGTGCGCGCACTGGTGCCGGGCGTCATCACCTTCGAGCAAATCATCGCATTGACCCAGCGGATGGAGACCGAGACCGGCCGCAAGCTCGGCATCCTGGTCGAGACCAAGAGCTCGGGCCACGCGACCTACGACGCCATGCTCTCGAACCTCGTCGCTGCCGACTTCGCCGATCCCGAGCGGATCGTCTTCCAGACCTTCGCGAGCGACCACAAGGTCCTGCGCGACCTGATGGACAACAAGTACCAGGTCGATTTCCCGCTGGTCTGGCTCACCGACAACATCACCAACGCCAAGATCGCCAATGCGACGAGCCCGCAGGGCACCATGGGCGAGCTCGACGGCCTCGCGCCCCAGATGGCGCTGATCACCGCGGAGACGGTCGCCGCCGCACAGGCCGCGGGTCTCAAGGTCAATGGCTGGACCGTCGCCGGCAACGAAGACGATGTCCGCAACGCGCTCAACCTCGGCGTGGACGGCATCATCAATGACAACACGCAACTCGCCCGCCCGGCCCTAGAGAAGCTCCTGAACAACGCCGAGGTCGCCTACGGCACCGATCAGGGCAACGAGATCAATGGCGGCACCGGCAAGGACGTCATCTATGCCATGTCGGGCGACGATATCGTCCGCGGCGGCCTCGGCGACGACGTGCTCTATGGTGATGCCGGCAAGGACCTGCTCTTCGGCGGCGCCGGCAATGACCAGCTCTTCGGTGGCTCGGGCAGCGATTACCTCGCCGGCGGCACGGGCTCGGACATTCTCGTCGGCGGTGCCGGCAACGATGTCATCGTCGCGACGGGCGACCAAATCGTCTTCCGCGCCGGCGACGGCATCGACCTGATCTCGCTCGACAGCACGAGCACGATCCTCTTCGACGGCATCGCCCCCGCCGGGTTTACCGTCATCCGCAACGGCAACAACCTGATCATCCGCGCCGGCAGCGATGCCATCGTCCTGCTCGACGGCGTCGATCCCGCGCATCAGCCGGCCTCGATCACGACCGCCGACGGCTTCACGCTGACCGGCGCCGAGCTCGCGGCCCTGGCCGTGGAGGGTAGCGATGCGGAGGTCGCGGCGGTCCTGCCGGAACTCCAGAGCGTGCTCGCCAACGCGCCTGCCCTCGCCATCCCCTCGTCGGTCGTGGTCGGCACCGATCTCGTCGCTGCCGGCGACTTTCCCGAAGGCACCCTGTCCTACGACATCGCGAGCGTCGAGACCGGCGCGGTCTATCGCCTGAGCTTCTCCCTCGCCGACCTGCCGACGGGCGAGGACGGCGTGCGCGTGCTCTGGGGCGGCCAGGTGGTCTATGAGGGCGTCCCCTCCCCGACCGGCGGCAAGTTCCACTTCATGGTCACCGGCGGCACCGGCGACGGCGCGAACGATCTCGTCTTCGAAGGCGCGGGCGAGAGCTTCGGCGCGACGCTGGGCGATTTGCGCCTCGTGAAGATCGCCGATCCGGTGATGCCGGTGCCGGGCAATGTCGCGCCCGAGACGCAGGCGATCGACCTCGTCATCAGCCAGGCGGTGCCGTTCAGCGGCAAGGTCGTCGCCACCGACGCCAATGGCGACGCGCTCACCTACCGCCTCGGCGACGGACCGGCGAATGGCACGCTCGTCTTCAATGCGGACGGCAGCTACCGCTACACGCCGGCTGCCGGCTTCACCGGCGCCGACAGCTTCAGCTATCTGGTGAATGACGGGCATGGCGGCATCGTCGAGTCCGTCGTCAACTTCACCGTCGCGCAGGGCGTCCTTCTCGGCACCGATCTCATAGTCAACGGCAGCTTCGAGGACGTCAGCGAATCCTCGGGCAATAACGGTCCGAACGACTGGGGCTATCGTAATCCGGACGGCCAGATCCTCGGCTGGACCAATGTCAACAACAAGCGCATCGAGCAGCACTGGGACAATTATGGCGGCGTCGTCGCCAAGGATGGCCGGATCTGGATCGACATGGACCATTCGCAGACGGGCACGACCGTCGACCGGATCGGCCAGTCGATCGCTCATGTCGAAACCGGAGCGACCTATCGCGTGAGCTTCTCGCTCTCCGACTCCGACCGGACGAATTTCGACGATGGCGTCAAGGTGCTGTGGAATGGCGAGGTCATCTTCGACGGCCTGCCGCCGCAGACCAGCGCGAGCTGGACGACGCTGAGCTTCGAGGTGAAGGGCGGCTCCGGCGACGGCAAGAACCGGCTGGAGTTCATCGACAAGGGCGTCTCGGATTCCTGGGGCGCCGGTGCGGCGCTCGACGATGTCCGCTTCGTCAAGATCGCCAATGTCGGCGACTCCCTGCCGGCGAACCAGGCTCCGGTGGCGGCCGACGGCCAGGCCGAGGGCATGAAGGACACCGTGTTCACGGGCGCACTGTCCGCCTCGGATCAGGACGCCGGCACCGCGCTGATCTACAGCCTCGCCTCGGGCCCGGCGAACGGCACGGTCTTCGTCTATACGGACGGCACCTATCGCTACACGCCCAATGCCGGCTTCAGCGGCACGGACAGCTTCACCTTCCTGGTGGATGACGGGCGTGGCGGCAAGGACACCGCGAGCTTCGACCTGACGGTCAAGTCCTCGAGCTCCTCAGTCGCGATCGGCACCGACCTGATCATCAACGGCAGCTTCGAGGATGTCAGCGAGTCCGGCAACTACAATGGCGGCTCCGACTGGGGCTACCGCAACCTCGACGGCCAGATCCTCGGCTGGACGAACGTCAACTTCAAGCGCATCGAGCAGCATCTCGACAATTATGGCGGCGTCGTCGCCAAGGATGGCCGGATCTGGATCGACATGGACGGTGCCGGCCAGACGGCCCGCAACAAGATCGGCCAGACGATCTCGCTGGCGGAGACCGGGGCGACCTACCGGGTCAGCTTCTCGCTCTCGGACTCAGACACCGGGCGCTATGACGACGGCATCATCGTGCTGTGGAATGGCGAGGTCATCTTCGACGGCCTGCCGCCGCAGACCAGCGCGAGCTGGACGACGCTGAGCTTCGAGGTGAAGGGCGGCTCCGGCAACGGCTCCAACCGGCTGGAATTCATGGATACCGGCGTCAAGGACTCCTGGGGCGCGGGCGTGGCGCTCGACGATGTCCACTTCGTCAAGATCGCCAATGCCGGCGACACGCTGCCGGTGAACCACGCGCCGACGGCGACGAACGGCGAGGCCGCCGGCCTGATGAACACCCTGGTCACCGGCCAGGTCACGGCGTCGGATGCGGACGCCGGCTCGTCGCTGATCTTCAGCCTCAAGCAGGGTGCCGCCCACGGCACGGTCTTCGTCTACACGGACGGCACCTACCGCTACACGCCGACTAATGGCTTCACCGGCCAGGACAGCTTCACCGTGCTGGTCAATGACGGGCGTGGCGGCACCAGCGAGGCCACGGTCAGCCTGACCATCAACCCACCGAACGCCATTCCTGTTGCGGGTGACGATACCGGGTTCGGCACGGCCTATGGCGCGGCGCTGGTCATCGATCCGGCGGCGCTGCTCGGCAACGACACGGATGCAGATGGCGACATCCTGACGATCCAGTCGGTCGTCGCCGGCATCGGCGGCAGCGTCGCGCTGGATGCCGAAGGCAGGATCGTCTTCACACCGGCTGACGGCTTCTCCGGCGAGGCGTCGTTCGCCTACACCGTCTCGGACGGCAAGGGCGGCAGCGCCAGCGCGACCGTCATGGTCACGGTCGCGCCTTACGTCCCGGTCGGCACTCCTGGCGACGACGCGCTCGTCGGGACGGTCGGCGACGACGTGATCCTGGCCGGTGCTGGCGACGATGTCGTTCTGGCCGGTGCGGGGAACGACGTGGTCGAGGGCGGCGACGGCGATGACGAACTGCATGGCGAGGATGGCGACGACGTCCTCAAGGGCGGCGCCGGCGACGATCAGCTGTTCGGCGGCGCGGGCGACGACGTCCTGGTCGGCGGCGCGAACGACGATCTGCTCGATGGCGGCGAAGGCAGCGACACCGCCGACTACTCCGACGACACCGCCGGCGTCACCGTCGACCTGTCGCAGGGCACGGCCTTCGGCGAGGAGAGCGGCGAGGACGAGCTGATCTCGATCGAGAACGTCATCGGCGGCGCCGGCAACGACGTCCTGATCGGCGATGCTGGCGCCAATCGCCTCGCCGGCGGCGCCGGCGACGACGTGATCCGGGCCGGTGGCGGCGACGACATCATCGTCGCCGGAGCGGGCCATGACGTGATCGATGGCGGCGACGGCTTCGACACGCTCGACCTCTCGGCTGCGACCGGCGCGATCAGCGTCGACTTTTCCGCCGGCAAGGCCTCGGGCGAAGGCATCGGCACGAACAGCTTCGTCAACATCGAGAAGCTGCTCTTCGGCGCCGGCAACGACGTCGTCACCGGCGGCAATGGCGACGATGCCTTCGATGGCGGGGCCGGCAACGACACGCTGAAGGGCGGCGCCGGCAACGACACCCTCTGGGGCGGCGAAGGCGACGACGCGCTCGATGGCGGCTCGGGCGACGACGACGTCTACGGCGGCACCGGCAACGACGTGATCAAGGCCGGCTCCGGCAATGACCGCGTCGAGGCCGGCGAAGGCGACGACGTCGTCGATGCCGGCTCGGGCGACGACCTCGTCTTCGGCGGCGCCGGCAACGACGTGATCGACGGCGGCTCGGGCGATGACCGCATCGAGGGCGGGGCCGGCGACGACATCCTGACCGGCGGCTCCGGCCACGACGTCTTCGTCTTCGCGGCCGGCTTCGGCAAGGACGTGATCACCGACTTCAGGACGACCGGCTCATCCTCGGACGTGCTGGAGTTCGATACGGGCGTCTTCGCCGATTTCGACGCGGCGATCGCCGCCGCGACCCAGAGCGGTGCCGACACGGTCTTCACCGTCGATGCCGACACCTCGCTGACCCTCAAGGGCATCCAGCTCACCAGCCTCGCCCAGGACGACTTCCGCTTCGCCTGAGCCTGAACGACACACCCGCACGAAAACCAGAAGGGCGCCCACACCGGCGCCCTTTTTTGCGGTTCAGGTCACCGACTGAGGACTGGGATCGTTCCTCGCTGGCCGGAAGTCTTGGAGTGTCGCGCCGCCGCGAAATCGCGGGGCATCGCTCCCCCGCGACTTTCGTCCGCCCGACCTGGATTCGGCAGCGAACTGAGGCGAGGCCGATGCACTTCTCTCGGAGCCCAACCAGAGCGAGCGCGGCGCGGCCGGGACAGGCAGCTCTCCATGGTCAGATTGAGCGCCCAGATCGGGCCGACCTCCGCCTGGTACAAATACAGAGGCTAAATACACCATGCCCCGGGCTCCGCGCCCACGCGGCGCGCCCAGCGAAAAAGGTTCGAATAGGACTGGTGAAACCAGCAAACGCCGTAGGCGCAAAAGCCAAACAAGTCAGAGACTTATGAATGGCTGGGGGACTAGGATTCGAACCTAGACAACCAGAGTCAGAGTCTGGGGTCCTACCGTTAGACGATCCCCCAACGGGCGCGCGGTGCGTCGCGTCGGATGGCGTGGGTCTAACGAACCTCGGCGACGGTTGCAAGCGTTGTGTGACAGATTTCGACAGGGCAGCGCGGCGGGGTGGTTTGCCGCCGCGCCGGGCGGCACGGATCAACCGGCGCTGAGCGTCCGGCGCACTGCGTCGCGCCAGCCGGCGACGGCCGAACGGCGTGCGGTCTCGGCCAGCTCGGGCGAAAAGCGCCGCTCCAGCCGCCAACGATCGCCGAACTGCGCCGGTTCTGGCAGCAGGCCGGCATCGAGCCCGGCGAGATAGGCGGCGCCCAGCGCCGTGGTCTCGAGAACCTCCGGCCGGTCGACCGGGGCCGCCAGGATGTCGGCGAGGCGCTGCATCGTCCAGTCGGAGGCGACCATGCCGCCATCGACGCGCAGCACCGTGCCGGCGCCCTCGGCTTCCGGCCAGTCGGCGCGCATCGCCTCGAGCAGGTCGAGGGTCTGAAAACAGACCGAATCGAGGGCAGCGCGGGCGAATTCGCGTGGGCCGGTGTTGCGGGTCAGGCCGAACATCGCGCCGCGCGCATTGGCGTCCCAATGCGGCGCGCCGAGGCCGGTGAAGGCCGGCACGAGATAGACATGCTGGCCGGGGTCGGCATTGGCCGCGAGCTGCCCGCTTTGCGAGGCCCGCTCGATGATGCCGAGCCCGTCCCTGAGCCATTGCACCGCCGCGCCGGCGATGAAGATCGAGCCCTCCAGCGCATAGCAGCGTTCGCCACCGAGCTGGTAGGCGATGGTGGTCAAGAGCCGGTTCTTCGAGGCGACCGCCTTGCTGCCGGTGTTGAGCAGGGCGAAGCAGCCGGTGCCATAGGTCGATTTCAGCATGCCCGGAGAGAAGCAAGCTTGGCCGACGGTGGCCGCCTGCTGGTCGCCGGCGATGCCGCGAATCGGGATCGCGCCGCCGAACAGCTCCGGCTCGCTCTCTCCGAAGAGCGTGGCGCAGTCGCGGACCTCGGGCAGCAGCGAGGCGGGGATGTCGAGCAGGGTGAGCAGATCCGCGTCCCAGCAGCCCCTGTGGATATCGAACAGCATGGTGCGCGAGGCATTGGTGGCGTCGGTGGCGTGGACGCGCCCGCCGGTCAGCCGCCAGAGCAGGAAGGAATCGACCGTGCCGAAGGCGAGCTCGCCGCGGTCCGCCCGCTCGCGCGCGCCGGGAACGTTGTCGAGGATCCACGCGATCTTGCTGCCGGAGAAATAGGGATCGAGCCGCAGGCCGGTGCGGGCGGCAACGAGGTCGCCGTGGCCTTGCGCCTCCAGCGCGGCACAGCGCTCCGACGTTCGCCGGTCCTGCCAGACGATGGCCCGGTGTATCGCCTCGCCGGTCCGCCGATCCCAGACGAGCGTGGTCTCGCGCTGATTGGTGATGCCGATGGCCGCAACCTCGGCTGCACTGACCTGCGCCGTGGCGAGGGCCTGGCGGCAGACGGCAAGCGTGCTCTCCCAGAGATCTTCCGGCTCGTGCTCGACCCAGCCGGAGGCGGGAAAGTGCTGCGCGAACTCCTGCTGGGCGTTGGATACCGGGCGAAGGTGGTCGTCAAAGAGGATGGCACGCGATGAGGTGGTGCCCTGGTCGATCGCCAGGATCATGCGCCGCGCCGCCATTCTGTCTCTCCCCTCGCCTTTTCCGCCGCAATGCCACTACCCGGCGCTGCGCGAGCTTTGCCGCCAAGCCGGCCTCCAGGCAAGCCGCCAGCTTCCCGGCCCGCAATGCTTTGCTTTCGCAGGTTCTGCTTGGCAGGCGCGAGGCGCTGTTGTTACGCTGCCGGAGAATGGAAACGTTCCGGCCTCGTGCCGGGCTCCGGCAGGCCGCCGCGACGGCCTGACCGGCGAAGGATTGCAAGGTGACGGTCGAGGACCGCCAGGAATCGGACCGTCCCGCCGTGGCAGCGGTCGCTGCGACGACAGACCGTGCCGCGACCTCCCCCGATGGATTCGCCGCTCCGGCGTTCCAGCGCCGCAGTTTCGCGACCTATGCCGCCCTCGACCTCGGCACCAATAATTGCCGCCTGCTGATCGCGCGGCCGGCGCAACATGGCTTTCGCGTCGTCGACGCCTTCTCGCGAATCGTCCGGCTGGGCGAAGGGCTTTCGGCGAGCGGCCGGCTCTGCGAGGGCGCGATGGAGCGCGCGGTCGAGGCTCTGAAGATCTGCAAGAGCAAGATGGACCATCGCGGCGTCACCCGCGCCCGGCTGATCACCACCGAGGCCTGCCGCTCGGCGGCCAACGGCGTCGATTTCGTGCAGCGTGTCGGCCGCGAGGCAGAACTCGAGCTGGAAATCGTCGACCAGCGCACCGAGGCCTCGCTCGCAGTCACCGGCTGCGCCGCGCTCGCCGCGCCGGAAGCGAATGCGGTGATCGTCTTCGACATCGGCGGCGGCTCGACAGAGATCGTCTGGCTCGGCGGGCGCGAAACCGGCCGCGACCCGGCATCGCGCATCCGCGAATGGGCTTCGCTGCCGATCGGCGTGGTCTCGGTCGCCGAGCGCTATGGCGGCGTCGAGGTCGGGCGCGATCTGTTCGAGCGCATGGTCACCGATTGCAGCGCCGCGCTGAAGCCCTTCGCCGACAAGGCGGCGGCTGCCCGCAACGCACCCGGCTTCCATCTGCTCGGCACGTCCGGCACCGTCACCACGGTCGCCGGCATCCATCTGCGCCTGCCGCGCTATGACCGGCGTCAGGTCGACGGGCTCTGGATGCGCGAGGCGGACGTGCTGAGCGTGATCGACGAGCTGGTCGCGATGGACTACGCGCAAAGACAGGCCAATGCCTGCATCGGCCGCGACCGCGCCGATCTCGTCCTGGCCGGCTGCGCCATTTTCGAGGCGATCCGGCGCGCTTTCCCGAGCCCGATGGTGCGGATCGCCGATCGCGGCCTGCGCGAGGGCATCCTCCTGCGCATGATGCATGAAGACCGGGCTTGGTGGCGACGCCGGCAATGAGCTAAGTCCAGTTCCATGAACCCGTCAAAACCGAGCGGCGGCGCCCGCGATTTGCGCATCAAGGTCAAGAAGCCGGCCAAGCGCAGCCATTCCTCCCAGCTCTGGCTCGAGCGCCAGCTCAACGACCCCTATGTGAAGCGCGCCCGCGAGATGGGCTATCGCTCGCGGGCCGCCTTCAAGCTCGCCGAGATGGATGAGCGCTTCAAATTCCTGAAGCCCGGCCAGAAGCTGATCGATCTCGGCTGCGCGCCGGGCGGCTGGTGCCAGGTCGCGTCTGCGAAGATCGGCCTCGACAAGGGCAAGGGCCGGATCGTCGGCATCGACCTTCTTGAAGTCGACCCGATTCCGGGCGTCGAGCTGATCCAGCTCGACTTCATGGCAGAAGAGGCCCCGGGGATCCTCACCGAGAAGCTCGGCGGCAAGGCCGACGGCGTGATGTCGGATATGGCGGCCAACACCACCGGCCACAAGAAGACCGACCACCTGAAGATCATCGCGCTGGCCGAAGCCGCGCTCGAATTCGCCAATGACGTGCTGGCGCCGGGCGGGTTCTTTCTCGCAAAACTGTTCCAGGGCGGCGACAGCGCCGAACTGCTCGGCCAGCTCAAGCGCGATTTCAGCAGCGTGCGCAATCTCAAGCCAGCGGCGAGCCGGGCGGATTCCTCCGAGCTCTACGTGCTGGCGACTGGCTTTCGCCGCAAAAGCGAGCCTGCGGCGGAAGACTGAGCGGCGCAGCGCGCCTCAGCTCTCGGCTAGTCTGCCGTCGACGAGATGGATGCGCCGGGTCGCCTTCGCGGCCATCTCGGTGTCGTGGGTCACGGCGATCACCGTCTTGCCGCGCTCGCGCACCAGAGCATCGAGAATCGCAAAGACCTGCTCGGAGTTCTTGCTGTCGAGGCTTCCGGTGGGCTCGTCCGCCAGCACGAGCGGCGGATCGTTCGCGAGCGAGCGAGCAACCGCGACGCGCTGGCGCTGGCCTCCGGAGAGCTGATCGGGGCGCTTGTCGAGATGGCCGGCGAGGCCGAGCGTCTCGAGCAGCTGCGTCGAGCGCTCGCGCATCGCGCCTGCACCGAGGCGGCCGAGCCGGCGCATCGGGATCTCGACATTCTCGCGCACGGTGAATTCCGGCAGCAGGAAGTGGAACTGGAAGACGAAACCGAGCGTCGCCAGCCTGATCTGCGCCCGCTCGCGCTCGCTGAGATCGGCGGTGTCGCGGCCGGAAATGCACAGCGCGCCGGCGCTCGGCCGGTCCAGCAGGCCGAGCAGGTAGAGCAGCGAGGATTTGCCGGAGCCGGACGGGCCGGTGATCGCGACGAACTCGCCCTCGCCGATCGACAGCGTCACATCCTGGACTAGCGTCACCGGCACGGCTGCCGGCAGGATGCGGGTCAGCCCCCTGGTCTCGACGAGCGCACTCATGTCGCGCCCCGGATGATGTCGACCGGGTTGAGCCGCGCCGCCTGCCGCGCCGGCAGGTATCCGGCGATGCCGGCCGAGGTCAGCGCAAAACCGGCAGCGATCAAATAGTGCCAGATGCTCCAGGCCAGAGGCAGGCGCGTGATCTCCTGGGCGACGGCCGCGCCGGAGAGCTCGAAGCGGATGAGCGAGAGCGCGAAACAGAGCCCGAAGCCGACCGCCCAGCCGATCAGCGAGCCGCAGGCGCCGAGCGCCAGCCCCTCCAGCAGGAAAAGCCGGCGCATATCGGCCTCGGTAAAGCCGAGCGATTTGAGAATGGCGATGTCGCGCGCCTTCTCATGGGTGATCGTCGAGATGATGTTGAAGATGCCGAAACCGGCGACGAGCAGGATGGCACCGACCACCGTGTACATGATGACGTTGCGGATCACCAAAGCCTCGAGCAGCGATTCGTTCGCCTCCTGCCAGGCCACGGCCTTGTAGCCGATCTGCGCCTCGGCCCGCCGGGCGACCTGCGGCGCAGCGTTGGGATCGTCGAGCTTGAGACGGATCTCGTTGATCGCGTTCGGTCGCTCGCTCAGGATCTGGGCGTTCTTGAGCAGGACATAGCCCTCGCCCTCGTCGCGGGCGGTGGTGCCGGTGTGAAAGAGGCCGACGATCTTGAAGGCGCGGCTCTGGCCGGTCGCGGAAACAACCGTCACCGTCGTGCCCAGCTCGGCACCGAGGCGCTGGGCCAGCCGGCTGCCGACGACGATGTTGTTGCCGCCGGCGATGAGCGAGGCGAATCCGCCCTGGCGAAAATCCTTGGTCAGCGAGGATATCTGCATCTCGGCCAGTGGCTCGACGCCGATGATGCCGATGCCGACATCGCGCCCGGCATAGCGCACCACGCCTTGCGTCTTCAGGCTGAGCGCCATCTTGCCGGGCAGCCAGGCGCGCAGCATTGCCGTCGCCTCGGTCGGGTTCAGGATGCCGCGCCGATCGTCTCTGGGCCGCAATCCAGCGATGTGCAGCGCCGTGAACGCGTCCTGCGCCGGCTGGCGGCGCGCGGCGCGGCGTTCGTCGGTGATGTCGACATGCGGCATGGTGTCGACGAGCTTGGCAACGAAGTCATCCTCGCCGCCCTGCATCAGCGACGCCATGGCGATCGAGAAGCCGACGCCGAGCGCGACGCCGAGCACGGCGACCAGCGTCTGCCGGCCTCGCCCCATGATATGCGTCAGCGCAAGGGTCAGGATCAGCCGCATGGCTCACTGATCCCGCAGCCGGATCCGGGCGCCGTCGCCCAGCTTGTCCGGATAGGGCGCGATGATGCGCGCCTCTTCGGGCAGGCCCGACAGCACCTCGACCTCGCCGGTGCCGCGAATGCCGATCGCGAGCTCACGGCGGCGGGCGATATCGCCCTCGGCGAGCACGACCGCATTGCCCTGGACCGCGTTGACCGGCAACAGCAGCGCGTTGCGCGCGACGCGCACGATGATGTTGAGCTCGGCCGTCATGCCGATCAGCAGCGGCGTGTCGTCGGGCAGAGCGAGATACACCCGGTAGTTCTTGGCAACGGGATCGCCCTTGGGCGTGATGCTGTCGACCGTCGCCTCCAGCGTCCGTCCAGGAAAGGCATCGGCGCGGATCAGGGCGCGCTGGCCCGGCTTGACCTGCGGGATATCCTCCTCGTTCACCTCGGCGACGATGCGCAATGGCTTCGCCTCGCCGATCCAGAACAGCACGGTTCCGGGTTCGGCGATCTCGCCGACCTCGCCATCGCGGCGCAGGACGGTGCCGCTCATCGGCGCCCGCAGGATGTAATTCTCCAGCCGGGCGGTCTGGCCGGCGACCAGCGCCGCCGCCTGCCCGACCTCGCTGCGGACCCGGTCGAGCGCCTGCTGGCTCATGACGTTACGCTCAACCAGCACGGCCTGGCGCTCATGCTCGGCGGCGGCCAGCTTGTGGCGGGCCTTGAGTTCGGCTAGGGCGGTCTCGGCGAGAACACTGTCCAGCCTGGCCAGGATCTCGCCCTTCTCGACCCGGCGGCCCTCGCAATCGCAACGCTCGACGATGCGCTCGCGTACGAGCGGCGTGACCTTGGCCCAGTTGCGCGGCTCGACGACGCCGGTGGCGTAGACGATATCGGCGGCATCGCCGCGCTTCGCGGTCACGGTCGCGACCGCCGAAGGCCGGCTATAGGACCAGAAGGCCGCGCCCGCCCCCGACAGCGCGACGAGCACGATGAGGCTGCGAACGATCTTCACGGCATTCCCCTGCGCAGGCGTCGGGATCAGGCTGACCAGATCGCGGTATCCAGCAGGTCGGACGACACTGCATCACCGTTGCGTCGACCTCTGAACCGGCCGTATCATGAGTCAGACCGACCGTCGGTCATTTTACCGACCGACGGTCGGTCGTCAACAAGTTGCGAGATCGGAGCAGCATGCCGCGCATCGTCAAGCATCCGGAGGATCGCAGGAGCGAGTTGCTCGATTGCGCGCAGGCGCTGTTCTTCGAGCAGGGCTATGAGCGCACGACGATCAACGACGTCATCGCCAAGGCGGGCATTTCGAAGGGCGGCTTCTACCACCACTTCGCTTCGAAAGAGGAATTGCTGGAGGCGCTCGCCGCCCGTTTGGCGCATGAGGCGGTTGCCCGGGTCCGCGACGTGCTCGACGATCCCGGCCTTAGCGCCCTCGCCCGCCTGAACAGCTTCCTCGCCCGCTCGCGCCAGGCCAATCTGGAAGATGCGCCCAAGCTGCGGGCGGCGTTCGACGTCGTGTTCCGGCCGGAGAACATCGTCCTCTACCACCGGGTCAACGCCGCCTCGATCGCGGTAATGCTGCCGGTGCTCGCCGGCATCATTGCGGAGGGGGCGGCTGAGGGTGTGTTCGCCGTGTCGGAGCCGGAGGATGCGGCCGAGACGATCCTGCATCTCGGCGCCAGCGCCCATGATGCCTGGGCGCGCGCTATCGCGGTCTCGGGCACCGCGGAGGAGGAAGCGGCGATCGAAGCGCTGGAGCGGCGCTTCCAGTTCCTCGGCCTTTCGGTCAACCGAATCCTCGGGCTGCCGGACGGCAGCGTGGTCTTCGTCGAGCCGGGCTTCATGCGGGCGGTGATGACGGCACGCTGAGCGCGCCGTCATCACCGCGATCGCGTCTCAGTCGAGGTTGAACTTCGCGAACTCGCGATGCTCGCCATAGATCCGGCGGACGGTGCCGGTGATCGAGCGGTAGACGATGGTTTCGGTCTCGATCACCTCGGGCCCGAAACGGACGCCCGAGAGCATGCCGCCATCGGTGACGCCGGTGGCGCAGACGATGACGTCGCCCGAGGCCATCTCGGCCATGTCGTACTTCTTGTTCGGGTCCTTGACGCCCATGGTCAAGGCGCGAGCCCGCTTCTCCTCGGTGTCGAGGATCAGGCGGCCCTGCATCTGGCCGCCGACGCAGCGCAGCGCCGCCGCGGCGAGAACGCCCTCGGGGGCGCCGCCGATGCCGAGATAAAGGTCGATGCCGGTCTTCTCCGGCTCGGTGCAGAAGATCACGCCGGCGACGTCACCATCGGTGATCAGGCGAATCGAGGCGCCGGTCTTGCGGACTTCAGCGATCAGCTTCTCATGGCGCGGGCGGTCCATGATCAGCGTGTTGATCTCGTGCGGCTTCACGCCCTTGGCCTTAGCCAGCGCGTTGATGTTGTCCGCGGCCGAGGCGTCGAGATCGACGATGCCGGTCGGGTAGCCCGGTCCGATCGCGATCTTGTCCATATAGACGTCCGGCGCGTAGAGCAGGTGGCCGGCGCCGGCCATCGCCATCACGGCGATCGAGCCGGGCATGTCCTTGGCGCACAGCGTCGTACCTTCCAGCGGATCGACGGCGATGTGGACCTTCGGGCCCTGCTTGTTGCCGACCTTCTCGCCGATGAAGAGCATCGGCGCCTCGTCGCGCTCGCCCTCGCCGATAACGATCTCGCCGTCGATCGGCAGGCGGTTGAGCTCGCGACGCATGGCATCGACGGCGGCCTGATCGGCGGCCTTCTCGTCGCCATGGCCGCGCAGGCGGGCGGCGGCGACGGCGGCGCGCTCGGTGACGCGCACGAGTTCCATCGAGAGATAGCGCTCGATGATCTGGTCGGGCGAGATGCGAAGATCGACGGACATGGGCTTTCCTCTGTTTCGGCAGGCGGCAACCAGTGGATCGGCAGCGGGCGCACCGCCGCCGGCCGGCAACGACCCTATTCGCGTTCGATGCGGATGACCTGCGGCGCTTCCGAAATATGCCCGTCAGCGCCAACCTTCTCCAGCGCACCGCGGATCGCCTGCTCGCTGGTGGCATAAGTGATCAGGACGACGGGAACCGGAGCGCCGGAGCGCCCGCCGGGATCGCGCGCCGCGGCGGCTTCCGAACGGCGCTGGACGATGCTCTCGAGCGAGATGTTCGCTTCGGCCATGCGGGTCGCAATTGCGGCCGCGGCGCCCGGTCGATCGGCGACGGCGAGCCGGATGTAATATCCGCCCTCATGGCGCTGCATCGGCGCGCGCGTCGGCTGTTCAAGCCGGGCGACCGGCATGCCGAAGGGCAATCCGGCCGTGCCACGCGCGACGTCGGCGATGTCGGCGATCACGGCCGAGGCGGTCGGGCCGCCGCCGGCGCCTGGGCCGACCAGGGTGATCTCGCGGACCGCATCGGCATCGATGGTGACGGCGTTGGTGACGCCCATCACCTGGGCGATGGCAGAAGATTTCGGCACCATGGTCGGGTGCACACGCTGCTCGATGCCGGTCTTGGTGCGCTCGGCGACACCGAGCAACTTGATCCGGTAACCGAGCTCGTCGGCCATCTTCAGGTCGAGCGGCGTGATCGAGGAAATGCCTTCGACATGAATCGCTTCGGCGTCGATCTTCGTACCGAAGGCGAGGCTGGTCAGGATGGCGAGCTTATGGGCAGTGTCGAAGCCTTCGACGTCGAAGGTCGGGTCGGCCTCGGCATAGCCGAGACGCTGGGCGTCCTTCAGGCAGGCCTCGAAGGTCAGCCCCTCCAGCTCCATGCGCGAGAGGATGTAATTGCAGGTGCCGTTGAGGATGCCGTAGAGCCGGCTGACATTGTTGCCGGAGAGCGCCTCGCGCAGCGTCTTGACCACGGGGATGCCACCGGCGGAGGAAGCCTCGAAGGCGAGCGCCGCGCCGTTGCTCTCGGCGAGCTCGGCGAGCGCCACGCCATGGGCGGCGAGCAGCGCCTTGTTGGCGGTGACGACATGCTTGCCGGCAGCGAGCGCCGCCTCGACCGCCTGCTTGGCCGGACCGTCGGAGCCGCCGATCAGCTCGACCAGACAATCAATCTCGGGGGACGCTGCGAGCGCGACCGGATCGTCGAACCAGTTCATGCCGGAGAGATCGATGCCGCGGTCGCGGTTGCGATCCCGCGCCGAAACCGCGGTGACGCGCACTGGCCGGCCGCAGCGGGCGGCGAGCGCGTTCTCCTGGCGTTTCAGGATGGTGGCGACCGCCGCACCGACGGTGCCGAGGCCGGCGATACCGACGCGAAGGGGCCGGGAGTCAGGAGGCGGAGCGTGCATGGTCATGCCGCGCGGGGTCGCATGCGGCGTGGCCCGAGTCAACGGCGCAGCCGCCTGAGAACTCAGTCGAAGCGGCAGATCACTTCCGCCGCGAGCCGCTTGAGCTTGCCGCCCTCGAAGCCCAGGAAGACGCGCAGCACCTGATTGCCGAAGGCGGTGATCTTGATGGTGCGCAGCGCCTCGAGGCTATCGCCGCTCGAGACGATCGAGTTCTCGTTCACCGGCTTCCAGAACCAGGGCTTCGGCGGATCGATCACCGTCTCCGACAGAATCTTCTCGGCCTCGGCCTGTCCGATCCCGATCGGCAGATAGCGCGCGACGATCTCGGTGGCGTCGCGGCCGCATTCGCGCGCCTTGGTCGCGCTCAGCAATTCGCCGACCAGCGGCGAATTCGATTCGGTCGCGCGTCCGCGCGAGAAATCATAGGTCGCAAACAGGCAGACCAGGGCGAAGAGACCGAAGATGACTCCGATCACGCGGCCTTTCGAGACCATATCCGCCCGCCTCTCCTCAGCCGGCCACTCCGGCAGCCCCCGGTTCACATGTTTTAGGGGAGCGGTCCAGCCCCGTCACCTTCCGGGCGCGGTTAGGTCGCACCGGATTTGCCCTGGCGCGCGGGAAATCCCGGAGCGGCGCAGGTGCACCGCCCCATCGTTCGGAAAGCGCGAAGCGCCCTGCCCTCAGCCCGCCTTCGGAATCTGGATGACGTTATGCAGGGTCTGGTCGGCCGTCTTGAGGAAGCGGCCGATGTTGCGCGCGGCCTGGCGGATGCGCTGCTCGTTCTCGACGATCGCGATGCGGACGAAATCGTCGCCATGCTCGCCGAAGCCGATGCCGGGCGCGACTGCTACCTCGGCCTTCTCGATCAGGAGCTTCGAGAATTCGAGCGAGCCGAGATGGCGGAACTTCTCCGGAATCGGCACCCAGGCGAACATCGAAGCCTGCGGTGCCGGGAAGTCCCAACCCGCCTTGCCGAAGCTCTCGATCAGCGCGTCGCGGCGCTTGCGATAGGTCTCGCGCATCTCGCGGATGCAATCGTCGGGGCCGTTGAGCGCCGCCGCCGCCGCGACCTGGATCGGCGTATAGGCGCCGTAGTCCAGATAGGACTTCACGCGCGCGAGCGCGGCGAGGAGGCGCTCATTGCCGACGGCGAAGCCCATGCGCCAGCCGGCCATGGAGAAGGTCTTCGACATCGAGGTGAACTCGACGGTGACGTCCATCGCGCCCTGGATCTGCAGCATCGAGGGCGGCGGATTCTTCTCGTCGAAATAGACCTCGGCATAGGCGAGGTCGGAGAGCAGGATCAGCTCGTGCTTCTTCGCGAACGCGACGAGGTCGCGATAGAAATCGAGCGATGCGGTATAGGCGGTCGGGTTCGCCGGATAACAAGTGACGAGCGCGATCGGCTTCGGCACGGAATGCGCCATCGCCCGCTCGAGCGCCGGGAAGAAGGCGGGCGTCGGCTCGGCCGGGACGGAGCGGATGACGCCACCCGCCATCAGGAAGCCGAAGGCGTGGATCGGATAGCTCGGATTGGGCACGAGCACGACATCGCCCGGCCCAGTGATCGCCTGCGCCATATTGGCGAAGCCTTCCTTCGAGCCCAGAGTCGCGACGACCTGGGTGTCCGGATTGAGCTTCACGCCGAAGCGGCGCTCGTAATAGTTCGCCTGGGCGCGGCGCAGGCCGGCAATGCCCTTGGAGGCGGAGTAACGGTCGGTCCGCGCCTTGCCCGCGGTCTCCACCAGTTTCTCGATGACGTGCTTCGGAGCCGGCAGGTCGGGATTGCCCATGCCGAGATCGATGATGTCGACGCCCTTGGCGCGTTCGGCTGCCTTGATCTTGTTGACCTGCTCGAAAACGTAAGGCGGCAAACGCTTGATGCGGTGAAAGTCGGTCATCTTACTAACGGTCCCTGGCCGAGCCGGCATTGAGGCACGCCGAATGCGTCAAATCACATTCCTTGCGTGCGGATGCTCTAGCATCGCAGCTTCCGCCATGACAGGCCCAAAAACGCAAGATTCATCGAACATGAACGCAGGCCGGGGCTTGCGTCCGCCTCGACCGAAGCCGCGGCAGCGACGCGGGCCATGTCGCTCCCGAAAAGCCTGTCGGCTGCGGCCGGCGCCTGACCGAAGATTAACCCCTTGGCCAACGTCCCGATATCTGCAGGCGCCTACCAATCCGGACGGTGGGGAAGGCTCGCAGACTGCACAGTCACAGATCTGGCATCGTCCAGACGCAGTTCGGCGACACCCTGCCGGGGATAGCCATGCGAGGAACGACCGGCATGAGATTATCCGACCGGATCCTGGACTGGTGCGGATACCGGCTCTCCGGGTTTCTCCTGCGCGAGAGACCCGGCCGAGAGCCCTTCGTTCCATCCGACCCCGACGAGCTGCGCCGCACGCTGCGACCCGGCGATGTCGTGCTGGTGGCGGGCTCCAACAGGGTTTCGACCGCGATTAAATATCTGACGCATTCGACCTGGTCGCACGCCGCGCTCTATGTCGGGCCCATTCCGGGGGCGGCGGACGGCCCCGAGCCGCATACGCTCATCGAGGTCGTTCTCGACGCGGGCTGCCGGTCCTTTCCGCTGTCCCGCCTCGACCATTTTCACACGCGCATCTGCCGGCCCATCGGCTTGACCGACGCCGACCGCAGCAAGCTGGTCGACTTCATGATCTCGCGAATCGGCATCCGCTACGACACGCGCAACATCGTCGACCTCGCGCGCTATCTCCTGCCGACACTCCCCGTGCCTTCGCACTGGCGGCGGCATATGATCGCACTCGGATCGGGAGAGCCGACCCGGGCGATCTGCTCGACCCTGATCGCGGAGGCGTTCGAGCGCGTCGGGTATCCGATCCTGCCGCGCATCGAGCTGCGCCCGGCAGCGGAGCGCGGCGCCAATGACTGGCGCCACCGGGAACTGCTGCACATCCGGCACTTCAGCCTCTATGCACCGGCAGATTTCGACATCTCGCCCTATTTCCAGATCGTCAAGCCGACCCTCGAGGAGGGTTTCAACTACAAGGCCCTGACCTGGAGCGACGAACCCTGACGGCTGGGTGCGGGAACCCTGCCCTCACCTGCCCCGTCCGCGCCGCCCCGGCTGGCTGCCCAGAGAGACCGTCCCCAAAATCAGGTCACTCGCTCGGCTGGGCCGGAGCGGGAGCGGGCGGCGGCGTCTTGCCGAGGCTCTGCGCGTGGCTGCCGGCAGCCTCGTTCGAGATCCGCTTGGCCTCGAGTTCGGCCTCGAGCTTCTTGAATTCGTCGACGGTCTTGCGCTTCGCATCGCGCTTTATGGTGGATCCGACCGGGACGTAATTCGGGTTCTGCGGCCTCGTCTCGAGGACGAAGGGCTTCGGTTCCGCCGGCTTGGTCGCCATGTCGGTGAACTCCGCGACGCCGCGCGCGGCCTCGCAGCCACCGAGCAACATGCCGAGCAGCGCCGCTGCGCAAACGACCTTCGGCGAGGTCCGGACCAGGGCTTGAGGCATTGCCGGGACTTTCACGATTTTCCTTTGTCACTCTTATCGGTTAGGTCCTTAATAGGTCCGAAATGGGGAGTTCAACTCCCACTGGCAAGCAATCGCTAGGGAGCAATACCATGAGCCCACCCGCCGGCAGCAAGGCCAAGGGCGCGCAAGGCCCGGCAGAGCCGCCGGTCTTCGATGCACCGACGCTGCCGGATTTCGACGCGATGGCGCAAAACATGGGCAAGCTGGTCGAGCAGGCCGGCAAGGTGACCGCCGCCTATCTGAAGCCGATCGAGCGCGGCGAGGCCAAGACCGGCGCAGCCGACGAGGCGAGCGAGATGGTCAAGGTACTGGGCCGGGTGGCCGAGCGCTGGGTCAGCGATCCCCAGAAGATCATCGAGGCGCAGGCCTCGCTCACCACCGACTTCCTGAGCCTGTGGAGCGCGACACTAAAGCGACTTGGTGGCGAGCCGGCCGAGCCGGTGATCGAGCCGGAAAAGCGCGATGCCCGTTTCGCCGATCCCGAATGGGAGAGCCATCCGGTCTTCGACTTCGTCAAGCAGGCCTATCTGCTGTCCTCCCGCTGGGCGGAGAGCATGGTCGAGCAGGCGGAGGACCTCGACCCGCATACGCGCGACAGGGCCCGCTTCTACGTCAAGCAGATCGCCGGGGCCCTCTCCCCCTCCAACTTCGTCGCGACCAATCCCGAGCTGCTGCGCGAGACGCTGGCGCAGAACGGCGAGAACCTGGTGCGCGGCATGAAGATGCTGGCCGAGGACATCGAGGCGGGCGGCGGCGAGCTGAAGATCCGCCAGTCCGACAACCGCGCCTTCGAGATCGGCGTCAACATCGCGACGACGCCGGGCAAAGTCATCTATCGCAACGACATCATCGAACTGATCCAGTACGCGCCTTCGACCGAGAAGGTGCTGAAGCGGCCGCTGCTGATCGTGCCGCCCTGGATCAACAAATTCTACATCCTCGACCTCAACCCCGAGAAGAGCTTCATCCGTTGGTGCGTCTCCCAGGGGCTGACGGTCTTCTGCATCTCCTGGGTCAACCCCGACCATCGCCACGCTCTCAAGGACTTCGAGAGCTATATGCGCGAGGGCATCTTCGCGGCGCTCGAAGCGATCGAGCAGGCGACAGGCGAGAAGCAGGTCTCGGCGATCGGCTATTGCGTCGGCGGGACGCTGCTCGGCGTCACCCTCGCCTACATGGCGGCGACGCAGGACAAGCGCATCGCCAGCGCCACCTTCTTCACCACCCAGGTCGACTTCTCCAAGGCCGGCGAGCTCTCGGTCTTCGTCGACGAGCAGCAGATCCGCACCCTCGAGGAGCAGATGGCCGAACGTGGCTATCTCGATGGCGCCCGCATGGCCGGCGCCTTCAACATGCTGCGGCCGAACGACCTGATCTGGTCCTATGCGGTCAACAACTACCTCAAGGGCAAGGCGCCGACCGCCTTCGACCTGCTCTACTGGAACTCGGATTCGACGCGGATGCCGGCGGCGAACCACTCCTTCTATCTGCGCAACTGCTATCTCGACAACAAGCTGACCAAGGGCGAGATGCGCATCGGCGGCAAGCTGCTCGATCTCGGCAAGGTCACTATCCCCGTCTACAATCTGGCGACGCGCGAGGACCATATCGCGCCGGCGAACTCGGTCTTCATCGGCTCGCAGGCCTTTGGCGGTCCGGTCTCCTACGTCATGGCCGGATCCGGGCACATCGCCGGCGTGGTCAACCCGCCGAGCAAGGTGAAATACCAGTACTGGACCGGGGCGCAGCCGGAAGGCGCCTTCCAGGACTGGGTGAAGCGCGCCGAGGAGCATCCCGGCTCGTGGTGGCCGCACTGGTTCGGCTGGCTCGAGCAGCAGGCACCGAAGCAGGTCAAGGCGCGCATCCCCGGCGAGGGCAAGCTCAAGGCGCTGGAGGACGCACCCGGCAGCTATGTGAAGGTGAAGGCCTGAGCGACATCCGGACCGGTTTCGAGCGAAGTGGATAACCGGATCGCGTGAAGAAAACGCGATAAAACAAAGAGCTAAAGAATTTCCGTAATTCAGGGAATTGCGGAAATGCTCTAAGCCTCAGGCCGGCGGGAGACGGCGCGCCGTTTCCGAACGCTGATGCTCATTCTCGCTTCCAAAGGCCGGACAGCTGGCTCGCGGCCGTCGCCCCATAGTCGGCACGACGAAAAAAGCCGGCCCGAAGGCCGGCTTTCTCCATCGCCATGGGCGAAGATCAGTTCTTGCGGACAACCGGGCGAACCGGGACCGTCTCCACCGGGTTGTCCCAGCGATAGGTGAGTCCGGCCGAGACGATGTGAACGAAAGGCTCGGCCTCGGCGGTGTAGGAGATCGCCCGCAAGGCCGGGTTGACGACCTGCTGCGGGTGATTGCCGGTGTAGTTCACCTTTGCGTTGTTGACGTGGATATAGGTGTAGCCGACGTCGATCTTCAGCTTCTCGGTGAGCTGATAGCTCGCGCCGGCGCTGAGCCACAGACGATCGTTATCCGAAATGAAGATCTGGCGATTGTAATCGTTCACCGCCGAGAGCTCGTAGGCGATACCGGCGCGCAACGTCAGGTCGCGATTGTACTTGTACTCGGCACCGGCCGAGAAATACCAGCTGTCGTCATACTGGAAATTCAGGCTCGTGACAGGCGCGCCATTGAGCTGGCTGACAACCGGAATGTTGCGGAAGCGGCTCCAATTGGTCCACTCGACACCGAGATGGGCCTGCCACTGGTCGTTGATGACCTGCGAGACACCGAACACCACGGAATCGGGCAAATTCAGATTCGCCTTGACCGGGAAGGCCGCCGTTGGCCTCGGCCCCGTCGAGACGCGCATGGTGCCGTCCAGCGTCTGCCGGACCGAGGAGCGATAGCCCAAGCCGATCGTGGTGCCGTCGAACGGCGTCAGCGTGACACCGAGGCGATAGCCGAAGTCGATCGTGTCGCCCTCGATGATAATCGGCGCGGCATTCGCAGCGATGCCGTTGGCCTGCTTCAGGCTGGCGTTGAACCACTGGATCTGCATGGCAGCACCAACGGAGAGCCAGTCATTGACCTTGTAGCCGATCGTCGGCGCGACGTTGACGGTCTGCACTTTCGCGGAACGGCCGAAGGCCTGCGCTGCATTGACCTGGTTGTCGGGCTTCGAGCGCAGGCCGAAGGGCGCGCCGGTGGTCATACCGATCCAGAGCCGGTCGGTGAGCTGCCAAGCGGAATAGGAAGCGGGGATGAAGCCGCCGTCGCCGCCGATATTGCCGGTTCCGAGCGGGCTGCCGCCGGCAGCCTGGATCGGCACCGGGCCGCGCGGCGTCATGACCGTGGTCGGCGAGGTCGGCTGATAGTCGCCGCTGGCATAGAGATAGGTGAAATTCCAATTGCTGTGGCGACCGGGGAACATGGTGATGGTTGCCGGGTTCCAAGCCATCGAGGACATACCGGTGCCGCCGGCGGCGGCACCCGCATAGGCCATGCCGAGACCTTCGGCGCCCTGCCCGCTGCGGATCGCGAAGGAACTGGCCGATGCGGCGCCGGCCGCCAGCAAGGCCGCGAGCGAGACCGTAGCGGCGGCAGTGAGTTTGCGGAAGCTCGTCATTGCGGCGTCTTTCCCCAGGCTGAGGTTCTCATTGTCTCCCGCCGCGGCAAGGCCAGGCAGAATCTGACAACACCATGCCGCCTGCCCATTCTTGTCGCAATCCCGCCGCTATCGTCGCTTTTTGGCCATGTCTCGATTGGTTACCGCAACGACACCACCCAAAAATGAGAGATTTCGTCCGTTTTGGTGGGGTCAGCTTAGAGCCCGGCCATCGAAAAGATGGTTTATATGAGAACTATCGTCGATTTCTCATTGTGCGCCGCAACGTAAGCGATTTCGGAACCTGCGCCGCCACCTTCTCTTTGCCACGACACGTTGCAAAAGCGTCACAGCCCCGGGCTCCCACCGAAGCAGGCATGCCATGCGCACGCACGGGCTTGCACATGGGGCGCCGTGCGCACAGGATCGGCGCGGCCCTCGGCCGATGCCGGCCGTCCTATTGAAACGTTTGAATTGGGGGAAACGCAGTGAAGTTGGTTCGTTATGGTGCTTTCGGTCAAGAGAAGCCCGGCCTGATCGATTCTGCCGGAAAGCTGCGCGATCTCTCCGCGCATGTTTCCGACATCGCCGGCGCGGCGCTCAGCTCGGCTTCGCTGGCGAAGCTGAAGGCCCTCTCCCCTGAATCGTTGCCGCTCGTCTCCGGCGATCCGCGCATCGGCGCCTGCGTCGGCGACGTCCGCAACTTCATCGCCGTCGGCCTGAACTTCGCCGACCATGCGGAAGAGACCGGCTCGCCGATCCCGAAGGAGCCGATCCTGTTCAACAAGGCGCCGAACTGCATCGTCGGCCCGAACGACGACGTCATCATTCCGAAGGGTTCCGAGAAGACCGACTGGGAAGTCGAGCTCGCGATCGTCATCGGTGATGGCGGCTCCTATATCGAGGAGAAGGACGCGATGGCGGCGATCGCCGGCTTCTGCGTCTGCAACGACGTCTCCGAGCGTGCCTTCCAGATCGAGCGCGGCGGCCAGTGGGCCAAGGGCAAGGGCTGCCCGACCTTCGGCCCGCTCGGCCCCTGGCTGGTGACGCCGGACGAGATCGCCGACGTCCAGAACCTCGGCATGTGGCTCGAGGTCGATGGCGAGCGTGTCCAGAACGGCTCGTCCAAGACGATGATCTTCGGCGCCGCCTACCTCGTCCACTATATCAGCCAGTTCATGCGGCTCGATGCAGGCGACGTCATCACCACCGGCACTCCGCCTGGCGTCGGCCTCGGCTTCAAGCCGCCGCGCTTCCTGAAGGGCGGCGAGACCGTCACCCTCGGCATCGAGGGTCTCGGCACGCAGAAGCAGAAGTTCAAGGCCTACGCAGGCTGAAGAAAAAAGCGCCGCCAGGGCTGTTCGACCCAGCCCGGGCGGCGCTCGTCCCGACCGCGCCAGGCGCGGCGGCGACAGTTCCTTTCGCGGCGCTATTGCCGCTCCAATCAATCGACGATCTGGGCCACCGCTGCGCGCGGTCTGTCCTGATGCTCGGCCTCGACGACGATGCACGTGCCGAACAGGCGGCGGGTTCGCCCATCGCTGGACACGAGCAGGATCGCCATTCCGGCAAGCGCCAAACCGTTTAAAAACCTGCTGCAGCGCAGACTGACCGCCCCCCGGATCTCGACCAGCACCGCCCCGCAGAATCGCCTTTCACGCCCAGCTATGGCGCATCGGCAAAACCTTGCTCATCCCCCATTTGGGGGGCATCGCTCAAAAAAGTTCGCGGGCGAAGCTCCGCTGCACATTTGAACTGCGCCGCATACAAATGAAAAAGGCCCGGCGAATGAGCCGGGCCTCGTGAAGTCGACTGAGATCGGAGGCCGGCTCAGGCCTCCGGCAGGCCGAGCATCAGGCGGATGTTCTGCACCGCCGCTCCGGACGCTCCCTTGCCGAGATTGTCGAGCCGCGCCACCAGCACGGCCTGGCCCAGTTCCGCATTGCCGAAGACGCGCAGTTCGAGCTTATTCGTGTCGTTCAGCGCCTGCGGCTCGAGCTTGCCGTCGCCGGTCGCCGGCAGCACCGAGACGAAGCTCGAGCCGGCATAGCGCGCCGCGAGAGCCTCGTGCAGATCGGCGGGCTTGGGCTTGCCCGGCAGCGTCTCCAGATGCAGCGGCACGCTGACCAGCATGCCCTGACGGAAATTGCCGACCGAGGGCACGAAGATCGGCCGCCGCTCCAGCCGCGAATAGAGCTGCAGCTCCGGTAGGTGCTTGTGCTTTAGGCCGAGACCGTAGAGCTCGAAATCCGGAGCCGTTCCGGCCTCATAGGCCTCGATCATCGCCTTGCCGCCACCGGAATAGCCGGAGACGGCATTGACCGTGATCGGATGGTCGGCCGGCAGCAGGCCGGCGTCGACGAGCGGGCGCAGCAGCGCGATGCCGCCGGTCGGATAGCAGCCGGGGTTGGAGACGCGGTTGGCGTTGGCGACCTTCTGCGCGAAGCCCGGCTCCAGCTCGGCGAAGCCATAGGTCCAGTCCGACGCAACACGGTGCGCGGTCGAAGCGTCGACGATCTTCGGCGCGCCGGCGCCGAGCTCGTCGGCGAGAGCGACCGATTCCTTCGCCGCATCGTCCGGCAGGCAGAGCACGACGAGGTCGACGCCGGCCATCATCTCCTTGCGGGCGCCTGGGTCCTTGCGCTTCTCCGGAGCGATGCTCTTGAGCACGACCTCCGGCACCGCGGCCAGACGGTCGCGGATGCCGAGCCCGGTGGTGCCGGCCTCGCCGTCGATGAAGATGGATTTCAGGTTCTGGCTCATCGGACCCTCGCAAGGTGTCTGGTGGGCGCCGGCCGAAACTCCTTGGCCGGCTTCGGGCATAAAAAAACCGCGCTCGGGGCGCGGTCGCGGGCGTTCGGGCTACAGGCCGAGCGTCATCGCGGGCGCGCCGGGGCGGCCGTGGCGATACGACGTCGGATTGGGTTCTTGACCATGCGTCGGTTTATGTTCGCTCGCCGGCCCGCTGTCAATGCAAAGACTTGCGCGCCCCGCTCCGGCCACGACGCATGCCGCGAAGGCGAGCATGATGGCCGGAGAATCTGCAATCGTCAGAAGCACCTACGTAGTGACCTTGCGATACCGATTCCGCTTGTTCAGATCGTGATTCAACCTGCCGCCTTCCTAAGCGCTAGCGCCTGGATATAGTGCTGCGCCACGGCCGCCCCCGCGATCGCGGTCGCGTCGGCGTGGTCGTAGGGCGGCGAGACCTCGACGATATCCATGCCGCGGAAGTCGAGATCGCGGATCGCCCAGACCATTTGCAGCGCTTGCGCTGAGGAGAAGCCGCCGGCAACGGGCGTGCCGGTGCCGGGCGCGAAGGCCGGGTCGAGCGCGTCGATGTCGAAGGTGAGATAGGCCGGCCCCTGCCCGACCCGCTCCTTGATCCGCGAAGCGACACCTTCCACGCCCAGCGCATGGGCCTGGTAGCCATCCAGCACCTCGATGCCGCAATCGCGCGGCGCGACCGTGCGCATGCCCACCTGGATCGAGCGCTCGACGTCGATCAGGTCCTCGCGCACCGCCTCGAGCACGAAGGTGCCGTGGCTGATCGCGCCGACGCCGTCATCCCAGGTGTCCTGATGCGCGTCGAACTGAACAAGCGCCAGCTTGCCATGCCGGGCGACATGGGCGCGCAGCAGCGGCAGAGTGATGAAATGATCGCCGCCGAGCGTGACCAGATGGGCGCCGGTGGCGATGATCGCGGCGGCCTCGGTCTCGATCGCCCTGGCGCAGCCCTGCAGGTCGCTGCGCGGCAGGAGGCAGTCGCCATAGTCGACGGCAGACAGAATCTCGAACGGGTCGATCCGCGAGGGATACTGCGCATCGCCGTCGAAGATCGAGCTGACGCGGCGCATCGCCTGCGGTCCGAAGCGGGTGCCGGGCCGGTTGGAGACGGCAAGATCGAACGGAACGCCCCAGATCGCGAGGTCGCAGCCGGCGACATCCTTGCTGTAGCGCCGGCGCATGAAGGAAAGCGCGCCGGCATAGGTCGGATCATGGGCCGGGCCCTTGCGGCCGCCGGTGAAGGCGTGGTCGATCGTCGGGGTTTCGGCTGGTTCGGTCATGGTCGTTTCCTGAAGAAGGCTCAGCGGCGTCCGCTCAGCCAGACGTGGAGACACCAGGGCAGGATCAGGGCGAGCCCGGTGAGAACGAGGCGAAGGGTCGTCCAGGCAACCGGATACTGCAGCGCCCGGCCGTCGAGCTCGGGAACGCCGTGGATCAGTCCGAGCGCGAAAGCCGGCGCCAGGAAGATCACCAGCGCATTGAAGATCCGTCGCCCGCGCGGCAGGTCGGTACGCGCCAGCGCGAGCAGCGCCGGCACGGCGACCATGCCGAAGGCGATCAGGACGAGCAGGACGCGCATGGGCTGCCTTCGGCCAAGTGAACGAGCAGCCGCTTTAGCACGCCGGCCGCCCGGTTCCAGCCATGAACGACCGCGCGCAGCCCAAACCGGCTAGCGGCCGCCGCCGACCCGGATGATCGAGCCAACCATGTAGGACGCCGCCTCCGAGAGCGCGAACAGCACGGCCTCGGCGATTTCCTCGGGCTGAGCGACACGCTTCAGCGGGATCGTGGGCGCGATGCGCGCGACGCGGCCGGGATCACCGGTCGAGACGGCGTGGATGTCGGTCTCGGTCATGCCCGGCGCCACCGCGTTCACGCGGATGCCCTGCGGCGCGAGCTCCTTGGCGAGACCGACGGTCAGGGAATCGATCGCCGCCTTCGAGGCCGCGTACCAGACATACTCGTCGGGAGAGCCGAGACCAGCGGCGATCGAGGAAATGTTGACGATCGAACGGTTCCTGGCGCCATCATTCGCGAGCAGGGCGCGAGCCGCCTCGCGCACCACGAAAATCGCGCCTGTGACGTTGAGGTCGATGCAGGCGCGGATGACCTCGGCCTCCGCCGCGACGAGCGGGCTCGACTTGCCGGTGATAGCGGCGTTGTTGACCACCGCGGTCAGCGGCCCGAGCATCGTCTTGGCCTCGCTGAAGACGCGGACGATGTCGGCCTCCTTCGCCATGTCGCCCTGGAGCGCGACGGCCTTCGCCCCTGCCCGCTCGCAGGCCGCCACGACCTCTGCCGCCGCTGTCGCATTGCCCTGATAATTGACGGCGACGTCATAGCCGCGCTCCGCGGCGAAACGGCAGATGGCAGCGCCGATGCCGCGGCTGCCGCCGGTGACGAGAAGGACGGGGCGTTCGGACATAGGCAGTGGCTCCTCCGGTTTCGCGCCCAGCCAATACGAAAAGGGCGGCTCTTGCGAGCCGCCCTGATGCATGGCCGGCAGGAAGCCGGCGAGTGTCGACGATATCAGCGCTTCGAGAACTGGAAGCTGCGGCGGGCCTTGGCCTTACCGAACTTCTTACGCTCGACGACGCGCGCGTCGCGGGTCAGGAAGCCTTCCTTCTTGAGCGGGCCGCGCAGCTCGGGCTCGTAGAAGGTCAGAGCCTTGGAGATGCCGTGGCGAACCGCGCCGGCCTGGCCGGAGAGGCCGCCGCCCTTGACCGTGACGATCACGTCGTACTGGGTCATGCGGTCGACCAGCATCAGCGGCTGCTGCAGGATCAGGCGCAGCACCGGACGGGCGAAGTAGACTTCCTGGTCACGGGTGTTGACCGTGATCTTGCCGGAACCCGGCTTGATCCAGACGCGGGCAATGGCGTTCTTGCGCTTGCCGGTGGCGTAGGCGCGGCCCTGCGCGTCGACCTTCTTGACGTGGACAGGAGCCTCGGGCTGGACGCCCTTGGCGACCTGACCGAGCTGCTCGAGAGACTGGAGAACCTCGGCCATCGTCAAACCCTCGCATTCTTGCGGTTGAGCGCCGAGACATCGAGAGCCTCAGGCGACTGGGCGGCGTGCGGATGCTCCGAACCCTTGTAGACACGCAGGTTCCCGAGGATCTGGCGGAACAGCGGGCCGCGCGGCAGCATGCGCTCGACGGCCTTCTCGACGATACGCTCCGGGAAGCGGCCCTCGAGGATGAAGCGCGCGGAGCGCTCCTTGATGCCGCCCGGATAACCGGTGTGGTGATAGTAGTTCTTCTGCTCGCGCTTGCGCCCGGTCAGAACCACCTTCTCGGCATTGATGACGATGATGTTGTCGCCACAGTCGACATGCGGGGTGTAGGCGGCCTTGTGCTTGCCGCGCAGACGCATCGCCACCACGGAGGCGAGACGGCCGACGACGAGCCCGGAGGCGTCGATCACAACCCACTTCTTTTCGACATCGGCGGGCTTGAGCGAGATGGTCTTCATCGCGGCACCCTTCGGCTGCTTGAAAAAAGGACAAGCCGCCAGCGAACCGGCGGCGGTGTGTGGCGGTGGATAGGTGGCACGCCTTGCGATGTCAAGCGACGATAACGTCGATCTTTGCCAGAAAACGCATTGTTTTCAGCGCAGTGCCAGAAACGGTATTTAGATACCGCAATCTCGTTCACATCGCCCGAGAGCCTTCGTCCTGAGGAGCCGCTTGGCGGTGTGGGGAAGCACAAAGTTTGTCGGTTAGAGCAGATAGTTTGTCGGCAGCAGTAGGCAATGTGCGTCGGTAGCCGCAGTTTCTGCGCCCGCATCAGTCCAGGATGAACCTCCGGGGGTACGCCGCGAAGCAGGCAAAGAGACGGCCCGTCTCAGGAGCAGAAAGACAGGCACCACGAAATGCTACAAGACACTTGGAAGCACATTGATTGGCACGGAGCAGCGAGATCTCCGCTCCCCCAGTCAATCAGTTGGAGCGGCCCGCGGATAGACGACCTCAACCTTGAGCGTCCTTATGAAGCTCTCGACCTTGGCGTTATCGTGCGGTTCCCGAGACGGAGAGGCGCAAGGAGCCGTCATAGAAGGGCTGGCGGCGCAAATGCCCGTGGCGAGCGTCCCACGCGCCGGATTCGATCGCGGCCTTCAAGGCTGCGACGGAAGCCGAGACAATGTCCGGCGTTGCGCGATCACAGGTTCCGGCTGGCGAAAATCGGCATAGCCGGCACCGATCTGTCCGTAGTCCGCATGGACACCGCTCAATCCCACATTGAATCGAAATAGCCCAAGTCGAAGATCGCCTGGACTTCGAGCTTCGCTGCTTAGGCACTATTAGCGTCGCAGCACGCGAGGCGAGGCCCACGCCCCCCTCACCTTGCGAATGCCGGTTGATAGCCTGTTTGCTGGGCCGCTCAGCCGAAGTCCGTGGCGCGGCCCTCCACAACCGCTGGCGCGGAATAGGGACTAGGCTCAATGTGTAACTGGTTGCATCGCCCCGCCTCGGGTTTGATGATCCATGCTCTGCGCGGCACCGACGCGCCGGAAAAAAGATCAGAACGGACTTTGGGCGGGAAACGTGGCGATTGAAGCGGAGGGGGCATCCGTCCCGGCCTTGCAGGATCCGGAGTTTGGCCCCTGGCTGGCCCAAGCCTCGATCCTTGTTGTCGATGACGAGCCGGGAATGCGGAATTTCCTGCTGCGCATCCTGGGGCCGCGCTGCAAGAGGATCGAGGAAGCGGCAGATGTCGACGAGGCGGCGCGAAAGCTCGATGCGCAGCATTTCGACGTCGTCATCCTCGACAATATCATGCCACGGAAAAACGGCGTCGACTGGCTGGCCGAGCAACGCGCCACTGGCTTCTTCTCCGACGTCATCCTGATCACCGCCTACGCCGATCTCGACACCGCAATTCAGGCGCTCAGGGCTGGCGTCGTCGATTTCGTCCTGAAGCCATTCCGTTCCAACCAGATCCTCAACGCCGTCGCGCGTTGCCTCGACCGGGTCCGGCTCCAGCGCGAGAACGTCGTGCTCAAGCACGAGCTGCGCTCGACCTCCGACCACATCCTGCTGCGAGACAGGCTGATCGGGCATTCGAGCGTGATAGCGAATGTTCGCGAGACCATCGCGCGCGTCGCGCCCCTGCCCTCGTCTGTACTGATCACCGGCGAATCCGGCACTGGCAAGGAGGTTGCCGCGCGCTCGCTGCATGCCCTGTCCGATCGAGCCGAAAAGCCCTTCGTGCCGGTGAATTGCGCCGCGATTCCTCCCGACATGATCGAGAGCGAGCTGTTCGGCCATCTGAAAGGCGCATTCACCGGCGCCAACGCCTCGCGCGAAGGGCTTTTTCTGCATGCGCGCGGTGGCACGCTCTTCCTCGACGAGATCGGCGAACTGCCAGCGGCGACGCAGAGCAAGCTCCTGCGCGTGCTGGAGGACAAGCGCGTCCGACCACTCGGCTCCGAGCGCGAGGTGCCTATCGACCTCCGCTTCATCTTCGCGACCAACGCCGAGCTCGAAGCCGATGTCAGGCGGGGGCGTTTCCGGGCGGATCTGTTCTATCGCATCAACGTGATGCAGCTGCAGCTTCCGCCGCTGCGCGATCGCGGCGACGACGTGCAGGAACTCGCGACCCTGTTCATGCGCAGGCTGTCGCAGCAATTGAAAATGCCGCCGGTGCCGATCGATGGCGGAATACGCGCCGCGCTGGCGCGCTATCGCTGGCCGGGCAATGTGCGCGAGCTGCGCAATCTGATCGAGCGCACGCTGATACTCGGCAAATTTCCCGCGGATTTCGGCGGGCGAATGTCGCTCCCGTCCAGCGCAGACGAAAGTCTCGAAGAGATTGAGCGCC
Source organism: Allobosea sp. WAO (assembly GCF_001509835.1). Lineage (GTDB taxonomy): Bacteria > Pseudomonadota > Alphaproteobacteria > Rhizobiales > Beijerinckiaceae > Allobosea. Next base: position 407,557 of record NZ_JXTJ01000008.1, on the reverse strand, counting down.
GGCACATCCTGGCCATGCTTCACGAGACCGGTGGCGACCGCAACGAGGCGGCGCGACGGCTCGGCATCTCGCGCAAGACCATCGACAGGAAGTGCGCGGCCTGGGATGTCTGACGCCGCGATCCAGGCGCCGGCCAGGCGCGGACGCTCGGTCCGCTACAGATTGCTCGCGATCGCGCTCCTGCCGTTCCTCGTCGTCGTACCGCTGCTGCTGGCGCTCGTCATCGGGCGCCTGAACACCAAATTCGACGCTCTGCTGATCACCAAGGTCAATGGCGACCTCACCATCGCGCATCAGTACTTCGCCCGCATCCTCGAGAATACGAGCGACCATATCCGCGCTCTCGGCGAGTCCGCGGCATTCCGAACCATCGCCGCCGAGAACAGCAAGCCCAGGTTGAGCGACTGGCTCGAGGAGAGCCGCAAGGAACTCGGCCTCGACTTCCTGAACATTCTTGAAGACGATGGCACGCTCCTCGCCACGGCGCCGCAGACTAGCGAAGCGCGCTCGCGCAGAGACTGGCCGGTGATCGTCTCTGCCATGGCTGGAACGCCATCGACAGCGGTCGACATTTTCAGTGCGGCCGAACTCGGCGCAATCTCGGAGAGGCTTGCGGAACGCGCCAGAGTCGAGCTGGTCCCGACGACCAACGCCGTGCCAACCGACAAGACCGTCGAGACGAGAGGCATGGTCGTGCATTCGGCGAGCCCGGTTCAACTCGCGCAGGGGCGCCGTGCGGTGCTGGTCGGCGGCATCCTGCTCAACCAGAACCTCGTCTTCATCGATACGATCAACGACCTCGTCTATCGTCAGGCAAGCTTGCCGGAAGGCAGCCAGGGCACCGCAACGCTCTTCCTGGACGATGTTCGCATCAGCACCAATGTCCGCCTGTTCGAGGGGCGTCGCGCGCTCGGAACACGCGTCTCGGCAACCGTGCGCCAAGCCGTGCTCGGCGAAGGGCGGACTTGGCTCGACTCCGCCTTCGTCGTCAACGACTGGTACATTTCGGCTTATGAGCCGATCAGCGACAGCTATGGCAAGCGCGTCGGCATGCTCTATGTCGGCTTCCTCGAGACGCCATTCCGGCACGAGAAACTGATCACGCTGGCGACGATCGTCGGCGCGTTCCTCTTCGTCACGGTGCTCAGCGTGCCGATCTTCCTGCGCTGGGCGCGGGCGATCTTCAGGCCACTGGAGCAGATGACCGACACGATCTCCAGGGTCGAAGGGGGCGATCTCGACGCGCGCACCAGCCTGCCCGCCGCCCGCGACGAGATCGGCCGTGTTGCGACCCATCTCGACGAGCTGCTCGACCGGCTGCAGGCCCGCGACCGGCAATTGCGCGGCTGGAACGAGGAGCTGAACAAGCGCGTCGCCGAACGGACGCGCGAGCTGGAAGCCGCCAACAAGGAGCTGGAACTCACCACCAAGCAGCTCGTCATGTCGGAGAAACTCGCGGCGATCGGCGAGATCACCGCCGGCGTCGCCCACGAGATCAACAACCCGGTCGCGGTGATCCAGGGCAATCTCGATGTCGTCCGCCAAGTGCTCGGCAGCCAGGTCCAGCTCGCCAGCACCGAGTTCCGGCTGATCGACGAGCAGATCCACCGCATCGAGGACATCGTCACCCGCCTGCTGCAATTCGCGCGACCGGAGGAATTCGCCGGCTATGTCGAGCGTCACGCACCGCGCGAGGTGATCGAGCACTGCCTGCCGCTGGTGCAGCATCTGCTCAACCGGGCCGGGATCGGCATCGTCGAGGACCATCGCGCCACCGGTCTCGTCCTGATGAATCGCACCGAGCTCCTGCAGGTGCTGGTCAATCTCATCGTCAACGCGATCCATGCCATGCCGTCCGGCGGCACCGTGACGCTGCGCGATTTCGACGAGGACCGCCAGGGCACGCCAGGCATCGTGATCGAGGTCGCCGATACCGGCATCGGCATGGATGCCGAGACGCTGGCGCGCATCTTCGATCCCTTCTTCACCACCAAGAGCCGGCAAGGCACGGGGCTCGGCCTCTCGATCAGCCAGAAGCTGATCCTGCGCCAGGGCGGGGCGATCAGCGCCATCAGCGAGACGGGCCGCGGCACGCGTTTTCTGATCTGGCTGCCCCAGTCGCTCTAGCCCGGACATTTTGTCTGACGGAGTCGGACAAAATGTCCGAGATCTTCGCTTCCTCGAACACAAGCCTTTGAAAATATTGAGATCACGCCCCGGCATGACCTTTGCGCCCTGATCGGCAAGATCGATCGAGCAATAGGGAGGACCGGTGTTTCGTCATGCGGGCCATCGGCCCGCTGGTGACAAGGCCGGCGCCGACGGCGGCGGCCATTCCAATCAACCAAAACCAGAAACTGAGGAACCGCCGGAATCGGCGGCGAGGAGGAACGATTCATGTCCACTGCGACAGGAACCTTTGACGGGGGCGGCGTGGGTGCCGGGATTCTCGATCGCGAGCGCACCATCGCGAAAGCAGGCTTCAACCGCTGGCTGGTGCCGCCGGCGGCGCTTTGCATCCATCTTTGCATCGGCATGGCCTATGGCTTCAGCGTCTTCTGGCTGCCGCTGAGCCAGGCCATCGGCGTCAGCAAACCCATCGCCTGTACGGCCGACATCGGTCTGGTCGGCGCACTGTTCACCACGAGCTGCGACTGGAAGGTCGCCGATCTCGGCTGGATCTACACGCTGTTCTTCGTGCTGCTCGGCTCGTCGGCAGCCATCTGGGGCGGCTGGCTCGAAAAGGTCGGCCCGCGCAAGGCCGCGTTCGTCTCGACGATGTGCTGGTGCGGCGGCCTGTTGATCTCGGCCTTCGGGATCTACACCCACCAGCTCTGGCTGATGTGGTTGGGTTCGGGCGTCATCGGCGGCATCGGCCTCGGCCTCGGCTACATCTCACCGGTCTCGACCCTGGTGAAGTGGTTTCCGGATCGGCGCGGCATGGCGACCGGCATGGCGATCATGGGCTTTGGCGGCGGTGCGCTGATCGGCTCGCCGCTCGCCGACATGCTGATGAACTATTTCAGGACGGCGAACTCGGTCGGCGTCTGGCAAACCTTCGTCGTGATGGCCGGCATCTATTTCGTCTTCATGATGGCCGGCACTTTCGGCTACCGCATCCCGCCGGCGAACTGGCGCCCCGAGGGCTGGACCCCGCGGGCGACCCAGAATGCGATGATCACCTCGGGCCACGTCCATCTCAAGGATGCGCACAAGACCCCGCAATTCTGGCTGATCTGGTCGGTGCTCTGCCTCAACGTCTCCGCCGGCATAGGCGTGCTCGGCATGGCCTCGCCGATGCTGCAGGAAATCTTCGCAGGATCGCTGATCGGCAAGCCCGAGATCGGCTTCGCCGCGCTCGACGCCCAGCAGAAGGTGCAGGTCGCAACCATCGCGGCAGCCTTCGTCGGCCTGCTCTCGCTGTTCAACATCGGTGGCCGCTTCTTCTGGGCCTCACTGTCGGACAAGCTCGGGCGCAAGCTGACCTACGCCACCTTCTTCATTCTTGGAATAGCGCTCTATGCGCTCTCGCCCTGGGCGGCGCATGCCGGCTCGCTCGCGCTGTTCGTCACCTTCTTCTGCATCATCCTGTCGATGTATGGCGGCGGCTTCGCCACCGTGCCGGCCTATCTCGCCGACATGTTCGGCACCCAGTTCGTCGGCGCCATCCACGGCCGGCTGCTGACCGCCTGGTCGACGGCCGGGATCGTCGGGCCGGTTGTGGTCAACTATATCCGCGAGGCACAGATCGCCGCCGGCGTTCCACGCGCGCAGGTCTATGACCGCACAATGTACATCCTTGCCGGCTTCCTGGTGCTCGGCTTCATCTGCAACCTGCTGGTCCGCCCGGTGGCGACACGCTGGTTCATGAAGGATGCCGAAGTCGCGGCGCTGCAGGCCAAGAGCGCCAATACCAACGCGGCGACGCATTACGGTTCCTTCGGCATCGGCAAGGGCGGCTTCGACGGCACCGCCCTGCTCGCCTGGGGCGTCGTTGCCATTCCAATCGCCTGGGGCGTCTGGATCACCCTGAGCAAGTCTTTGGCACTGTTTCGCTGAGGCAAGGCCCAGTTTCGTACCATGTGGCTAGAGCGTCGCATGCCTCGGCCCGGCTCGAGGCATGCGATTCTCGTGCAGTTGGCGGCTCTGCCGTAGATTTCGCCCACTGACGGCTCAGTCTCAATTGAACAATCATGATGCCAGGTTCGCCCAAGGCCAGAGGGAGACGGATTCGCAGCTCACTGTGCCCGCACCTGGCCCGTTGCGGACACTGGCAACGTCCGCTCGCAGGCACTTTGGTGTGTAAATTTACAGGCCAGAGTGCTCCATTGCAGGCGTAGCGAACGTCCCTCCCAGCGACGTTGCCCCTTAGAGCGCCCTCGGTTTGAATTGGACTCCGTCGCAACGAGACCGAGATGAAGAAGAGCCGCTTCAGCGACGAGTAGATTGTCTCGATCCTGACAGAGAATCCGGTCGGGACTGCGGTGGCGGACAGTTGCCGGAACGCACGGGATCAGCGACGTAAGCTTCGAGAACCGGTACAATCGTTGTGGTGGGATCGGGGTACCTAACGCACGCCGGCTGAAGGCGCTCGACGACGAGAAGCGCTCAAGAAGCGGCTGGCGGAGTCGATGCTGGACGAGACACTTGGAAGCAGCTTCTGAAGCCTTGGTCGTGAGCCTGAATGGTTCCTGCCATGGCGAGTGCCTCAATGGACACGTTTTTCGAGATCCGCTCGAGCATCAGTCGGGTGATAGAGGAACGGAAGACGGATCACGGCCCCACCAGCCGCACGCGAGCCTTAGCGGCTTCGCCTTGAAACGAGCTTGCACCCTGCGCCCGCAAGACCAACTAGCATAAGGGCCAGCTATGAATACGGGAAATCGGGGGCGACCCCAGGCGATACTATCGATCCGGATCGGGGTTTATCGACCTGATTGCAGCCAATTCCTCAGGGCCGCGTTGACCGCCTCTGGGTTCTCGATTGGCGTCATATGACCGCTGCCGGGCACCGCGACCAGCCTGGCCTGCGGCACGAGGCTCGCCATCGCCTCATGCTCGGCGAGCGGCGTCAGCCGGTCCTCCTCGCCGCAGAGGATCAGCACCGGGCAGGTCAGGCCGGCCAGGACCCCGGCGCCATCCTTCCGCAGGATGCTGTTCTGGCGCAGGAAGACCTCGGCGCCGAGGCGCTGCGTCATGCCCCGGATGCGCCCGACGATGTGCTCGTCATGAAGATTGGCCTCGCCGAGATAGGTCTTGAGCAAGCGATCACCGAAGCCGTGGAATGTACCAGGCGCGCGGGCAGCCTTGTCGCGCACCTGTCGTGCCACCGCCCGTTCGGGGTCGTCGGGCTGGATCGAGGTGTCGAGCAGTGCCAGCCGCCCGATGCGCTCCGCGGCGATGCGCGCCATCTCGACGGCGACATAGCCGCCCAGCGAGAAGCCGGCGAGCGCGAAGCGCGGCGGCGCCTGCGCCAGCACGCTCTGCGCCAGCGCCTCAAGGCTCTCGCCCTGCGTGATGTCGGCAACCCGGCAATCGGCGATATCCGCCAGCACCGCGATCTGATCGCGCCACAGCTCGGCGTCGTTCAGGAGACCGGGGATGAGAATGAGCGGAGGCAGAGCCATTGGAAACCGTCCTCGGGCCGACTTTTCACATAAGTTGGAGACGCCGCGGCCGCCAGCTTCAGGCGCCGCTCTCCCCCGCCCGCATCAGAATGGAGCGGGCGCGAAGGCGTACAGGCTCGTCGACCATCGCGCCATCGACCGCTGCCGCGCCGTCGCCGCTCGCCACCACCTTGCGGGCCCAGGCGATCTCGGCGGGATCGGGGGCAAAGCCGGCACGGATCGCCTCGACCTGCCGCGGATGGATGCAGAGCTTGCCGCCGAAGCCGAGTTCGCGGGCATGGCGCGCATCCCCGGCAATCATGGCGGCATTGTCGATCGCGGTGGTCACGCCGTCGATCGGCGGCAGGAGGGATGCAAGCCGCGAGGCCAGCACCAACTCGCTGCGCGCCGCCAGCAAAGCCTCGCGGCTATGGGCACAGCCGAGATCGGCGCAGAAGTCGACGCTGCCGAAGGCGACGCGCGCGACATTGCCGGTCGCCGCGATCCGGCGGGCATCAGCGAGGCCGCGCGCGCTCTCGACCAGTGCGATCACCGGCGTCGGCAGGCGCGCGCACAGATCCGCGAAGGCCTCGCCGGCTTCGGCCTTCGGAACCATCACCGCAGCGAGCTTCAGGCCCATCAGCGCCGCAATATCGGCCTCGTGCCAGGGCGTACCGAGCCCGTTGATCCGCAGGATGATCGGCAGATCGGTGAAGTCATCCCGCAATGCTGCCCGCGCCGCCGCCTTGTCATCGCGGGCGACGGCGTCCTCGAGATCGAGGATGACGGCGTCGCAACCGGCCGAGGCGGCCTTGCCGAAGCGTTCAGGCCGGTTGCCCGGCACGAAGAGTGGAACCAGGCAATCCAGCGCCGCGCTCATGCCCGGTACGCCTTCGCCGACATGCAGGCCGGGCCGCCCTCGCGCGCCGTCCAGAGCTCGAGCCCGCCCTCCGCCTCGCGGGCATGGAGCGCGAAGTCGTCATGCTCGAAGAGCGGGGAAAGCCCGCGGAAGCTGAAGCGCTTCGGCGGCGCGCCCAGGAGCTCGGCGGCATAATTGCAGAGCCAGGCCGCCTGCAACGGGCCGTGGACGACGAGGCCGGGATAGGCCTCGACCTCCCGCGCATAGCTTCGGTCGTAATGGATGCGGTGCGCGTTGAAGGTGAGCGCCGAATAGCGAAACAGCAGTGCCGCCCCGGCCTGCTGCGCGCGCCGATGCGTGCCCGGCTCGTGCGGCGTCGGCGGCGCAGCCTCGGCGCCCGGCACCGCAGCCTCGCGATAGACGATCTCCTGACGCTCCTCCAGGATGAGCGCGCCATCCGCCTCGAGCCGGTGTTCGACCGTGACGAAGCAGAGCGTGCCGCTGCGGCCGTGCTTGACCACGACATCCGCGATCCGCGAGACGCGCCTGACGCGGTCGCCAACCCTCAGATCTCCGTGGAAGGTCACGGCACCGCCCGCCCACATCCGCCGCGGCAGCGGTACCGGCGGCAGGAACCCGCCGCGGCTCGGATGACCGTCGGCCCCAAGCATGGCCGTCGGCGCGGCCGGCTGCGTCAGACAGAAATGGATCAGCTGCGGCAGGATCTCGCCCTGCGGGGCGGGTTCGCCGGGGAAATCCATCGTCGCATGATACTTGCGTGCGAGCTCCTCGCCGACGAGGTCGACAGCGACATCCTCTCGGCCGATCCAGCCGCACAGGTGATCGATATCGAGGGCAGGAGTCGCGTCACTCATGAGGCAGGCCTTCGCTGCTGGTTCGGGCAGTCGTGGAATGGGGCGGCGAGCTGAAGGCTCGCATTCGCGAAGCGGCGGCGGCGCTCATCGGCACCGCCGCCTTGCCTCGCCGATCAGGGCTTCGGCGGCGCAAGGCCCGGAGGCGCGCTCAGGTCGAAGCCTCCCGGCCCCCCACCGATGCCCGGTATCTGGATTGAGTCGAACTGCTTGTTGATCTGCTGCTGGTCGAGCTGCACGGCGGAAGATTTGTAGTGCATCACCATCTGCGGGAAGAAGACGACGAGGGCGACCATGATGCACTGGATCACGACGAAGGGCACGGCGCCCCAGTAGATCTGGCCGGTGGTGACCGGCTCCATCATCTTGCCGGTGACCTTGTCCTTGTAGCGTTCCTTCGGCGCGACCGAGCGCAGGAAGAACAGCGCGAAGCCGAAGGGCGGGTGCATGAACGAGGTCTGCATGTTGACGCCGAGGATGACGCCGAACCAGATCAGGTCGATGCCGAGCTTGTCGGCGGCCGGTCCGAGCAGCGGCACGATGATGAAGGCGAGCTCGAAGAAGTCGAGGAAGAAGGCGAGCAGGAAGACCATCACGTTGACGACGATCAGGAAGCCCGTCGCGCCGCCGGGCAGCCCGACCAAGAGATGCTCGACCCAGATATGGCCGTTGACGCCGTAGAAGGTCAGCGAGAACACGCGCGCGCCGACCAGGATGAACAGCACGAAGGCCGAGAGCTTGGCGGTCGACTCGGTCGCTTGCCGGAGCAGGTCGAAGGTCATGCGCTTCTTGCCCCAGGCGAGCAGGATCGCGCCGGCCGCGCCCATGGCGCCGCCCTCGGTCGGTGTGGCGAGGCCGATGAAGATGGTGCCGAGCACGAGGAAGATCAGCGCCAGCGGCGGCACCATCACGAAGATCACCTGCTCGGTCATGCGCGACAGCAGGTTGAGCTTCAGGCCCTTGTTGACCAGCGCGATGACGAAGGCGACCGCGACCATGATCGACATGGTCAGGATGACGAAGTCGGCGCCCGCGGTGACCTTGGTGAAGAGCTTCATATAGGCGTAGGCGACGGCGAAGCAGAGCAGCGTCACGACCAGCAGCGAGAAGCGCCGGATCTTGCCGTCGGCATCGCGCAGGGTCTGGGCCTCCGGCGGCAGCCCCGGAGCGCGTTTCGGGTAGACGATGGTGATCAGGAAGACATAGCCGGCATAGAGCGAGGCCAGCACCAGGCCGGGAATGAAGGCGCCTTCATACATGTCGCCGACCGAGCGGCCGAGCTGGTCGGCGAGCACGATCAGGACGAGCGAGGGCGGGATGATCTGGGCGAGCGTGCCCGACGCCGCGATGACGCCCGAGGCGAGGCGCCGGTCATAGCCGTAGCGCAGCATGATCGGCAGCGAGATCAGGCCCATCGAGATCACCGAGGCGGCGACGACGCCGGTGGTGGCGGCGAGCAGCGCGCCGACGAAGATCACCGCATAGGCGAGGCCGCCGCGGACCGGGCCGAAGAGCTGGCCGATCGTGTCGAGCAGGTCCTCGGCCATGCCCGAGCGCTCCAGCACCAGCCCCATGAAGGTGAAGAACGGGATGGCGAGCAGCACGTCATTGTTCATCGTGCCGTAGATGCGCTCCGGCAGGGCCTGCAGGAAGTTCTCCTGGAACATGCCGAGCTCGATGCCGACGAGGGCAAAGAGCAGGCCGTTGGCGGCGAGCGCGAAGGCGACGGGATAGCCGAGCAGGAGGAAGATCACGAGCGCGGCGAACATCACCGGCGCCATGTTTTCGCGCAGGAAGTCGCCGAAGCCGGCGGCCTGGGCATCACCGGTGTGCAGGCTGAAGAAGGCGGCGGCGGTGAGCGCGAGCAGCAGCGCGCAGGCGCGGGCGGAGCGGGCGAGGGTCATGGAAGCTGTCCGGGAATCTGCTGCTGGGCTCACGGGGCGAGGCCTTCGGCCTTCGCCTGGTCGAGCAGGCGTTGGGCCTCCGCCTCCGCAGCGGCGGCGTGGCCGCGCAGGGTCTCGTCATCTTCGAGGTCGCCGCGCATGATCGCGACCTGCTTGATGATCTCCGAGATGCCTTGGAAGCTCAGCATCACGAAGCCGATCACGACCAGGCCCTTGGCCGGCCATTGCGGCAGGCCGCCGGCCGAGAGCGACTGCTCGTTGATCTCGTAGGAACGCAGGAAGAAGGGCCAGGAATGATAGACGATGAGCAGGGCGAACGGCATCAGGAAGAGCACATGGCCGAGAAGCTCGATCCATTGGCGGACCCGCTTGGGCAGCATGCTGTTCACGATGTCGATGCGGATGTGCTCCTTCACCTGCAGCGTCCATGAGGCACAGAGCAGGAAGACCGCGCCGAACAGCATCCATTGCAGCTCGAGCCAGGCATTCGACGAGACGCTGAAGACCTTGCGGACGATGGCATTCATCGTCGCGACGGCTACCGCGACTAGGATCAGCCAGGCGATCTTCTTGCCGATCTGGCCGTTGACCGTTTCGATGGCCCGGCTGATCGCGAGGAGCTGTTTCATACCGTCTCCGACAGGTTGTCGAGGAGATCGCTCCTCAGCACTTTCTGGGGGTTCATCAGGTTCAGCGGATCGAAGCAGCGCTTAAGCCGCGCCATCATTTCGAGCTCGACCGGGCTCTTGTAGTGCTGCAGTTCCGTGATGCGCAGCCGCCCGACGCCATGCTCGGCGGTGATCGAGCCGCCGAGCTGCGAGACGATGTCGTGGACGATCCGGTTCACCTCCGGCAGGCGGGCCTGCCAGAGATCGGCGGGCTCGCCCTCGGCCTGGATCGGGTTGAAATGGATATTGCCGTCGCCGAGATGGCCGAAGGCGAAGGAACGGATACCGGGAAAGCGCTGCGAGAGCGCGGTATTCGCCTCCACGATGAAGCGATCGACCTGCGAGATCGGCACGGAGACATCATGCTTGAACGATGATCCCTCCAGCCGCTGCCCCTCCGGTGCGCCTTCGCGGATGCGCCAGAGTGCAGCCGCCTGTGCGGCTGAGGAAGCGATGACGCCGTCGAGCAGCTCTTCGGCCTCGAGCCCCGCCTCGAAGACCGGGAGCAACCGCGCCTCCAGCGCTTCGGCCGCGCCCTGGCCGGCGAGTTCGAGCAGCAGATACCAGGGATAGGCCTGTTCCAACGGATCCTGGATCTGGCTGTTGTGTTTGCGCGCGATCTCGACGCAGGCCCGCTCCATCAGTTCGCAGGAGGTGATGGATTCGCCGAGCGCGGCCTTGGCGCGGCGTAGCCAGGCGACGGCCTGTGCTGGCGAGCCCGTCGCGAGGAAGGCGGTGGCCGTCGCTTCCGGCAAGGGCAGGAGCTTCAGCGTGGCGCCGGTGATGATGCCGAGCGTGCCTTCGGCGCCGATGAAGATCTGCTTCAGGTCGTAGCCGGCATTGTCCTTGCGTAAGCCGCGCAGACCGTCCCAGACGCGTCCATCCGGCAGAACGACTTCGAGACCCGCCACGAGATTGCGGGCCGTGCCATAGCGGACCGCCTGAACGCCGCCGGCATTGGTCGAGAGGTTGCCGCCGATCTGGCAGCTGCCTTCGGCTCCGAGGCTGAGGGGGAACAGCCGGCCGGCTTCGCGCGCCGCGTCCTGGATGCTTGCGAGCACGCAGCCGGCATCGACGGTGATCGTGTCATTGTCGAGGTCGAGAGCCCGGATGCGGTTCATCCGCGTCGTCGAAATCACGATCTCGGAATCGTCGCCATGGGGCTGACTCGCGCCGGTCAGGCCAGTATTGCCGCCTTGCGGGACGATCGGCGTGCGGGTGCGGTGGCAGATCGCCACAACCGCGGCGAGCTCGGCCGTGTTCGCCGGCTGCACGACGAGAGGAACGCGGCCCTTCCAGCCGTCACGCCATGCCACCATCAGCGGCTGCATCTGGTCGCGGTCGGTGATCACGCCGCGCTCGCCGACGATGGCGCGGATCGGCTCGAGAACCTCCCTTGCGAAGCGGGCGGGATCACGCAGCAATCCGCCGGCGTCGCTCAAGCTGTCAGCCATGTTCGTCCTCCTTTGCAGGGAAGCGCGGGCGCCGGGCGGCGTTACCGACCAGACCGAGATGAAGGGCGGATTCGTTCCGGAGCTCCGGCTCCGGCGCGGCTTCAGACGCTGCGGCCACCGTCGATGTCGAGGACCACGCCCGTCAGGAAGGATGCCTCATCCGAGGCGAGATAGAGCGCCGCATTGGCGACGTCGTCGGGATGTCCGAGGCGGCCGAGCGGCACGATCCCGCGCATCTGATCCCGCATTTCGGGGGAATCCGTGCCGAGGAAAGTCGCGAGCAGCGGCGTTTCCGTCGCGACCGGGGCCAGCGCGCAGACGCGGATGCGGTCGGGAGCCAGTTCGAGCGCCAGCGTCTTGGTGACGTTGTGCACCGCGCCCTTGCTGGCATTGTACCAGGCGAGGCCGGGGCGCGGGCGGTTGCCTGCCGTCGAGCCGACATTGAGGATGACGCCGCCGCCCTGGCTGCGCATCACGGGGACGGTCGCGTTGCAGTAGTGGAAGATCGACTTCAGGTTGACCGCGAAGACGCGATCGAACTCGGCTTCGGAGACGGCCTCGAACGGCCCTTTGGCGTGGCTCGAGCCGGCATTGTTGACCAGAATGTCCAGCTTGCCGAAGGCCTCGACGGTCCTGGCCACCGAAGCCTGCACCTCGGCCGCCTTGGTGACGTCCGACTGAATCGCGATCGCGGAAGCACCGAAGCGGGCTGCGGTCGCGGCTGCTGCATCCCCGTTCCAGTCGACGACGGCGACCTTCGCGCCTTCCGCCACGAAACGCTCGACCATGGCCAGGCCGAGCCCGGATGCCGCACCCGTCACGAGCGCGACGCGATCCTTCAGACGCATCGACGTTTCCTTCCTTCCGCCCGCGGGCGTGCCCGGCTTGCCCGAGCTGCTGAAAGGCCTCGACGGCCAACTAGCTGGCCGTCGGACCCCGGTTTCCTCCATCTGGCGGAGGTCGCCGCCGTCGGGCCAGTCGAGCTGGGCGCATAGCAGCTATAAGCGAAAAGGTAGGGGCCCGATTTCAGCCGATTGCTTCGGGGCTTTCCCGATCAGGGCGCGGCCGCGGTCGCGGGCTTTCGAGGTTGCGTGTGACGCCGCGCAGAATGTCGAGCGGAACGAGGCGCGCGACCTCGTCCTGCACGATCCGCATCACAGCGCGCGTCAGTGGCGTGATCGGCTGGTTAGCCGGCGTCGCGAGCACGAGCAGGGCGCGCATCGCGGAGGAGCGAAACGGACGCACGCGGAGCCGTCCGTCCCGCACTTCCCGGTGGACTGCGCCAAAAGGTAGCACGGTCGGGCCGACACCGCGCTCGACCAACTGCTTCAGCGCCGCGACGCAGTCGACCTCCGTCAGGACGCGCGGGCGCACGCCTTCGGCCGCGCAGGCGGCATCGACCACCCGGCGCAGCCCGTTCTCCGGTCCCGGCAGGACACAGGCGCGACTCGCCAGTTCCGGCAGCGAGACCGGTTCGAGCGGCGCATCGGCACGCGCCGATGGCGGCTCGACCATGAACAGGTCTTCGAGCATGAGCGGCGTCGCGATCAGGCTGCGGCTGCTGCGCGCATCATAGAGCACGGCGATGTCGACCCGCGCGGCTTCGGTCCATTCGAGCAGCACGGCGCTGAAGGCCTCGCGCAAGCGCAACTGCGCGCGCGGAAACTCGGCGGAAAAACGCAGCGCGAGATCCGCCCCCATGCTGGCGGAGAGCGAAGGCGGCATGCCGAGCGATACGCTGCCGGTATTGTCGATGGCGCCGGCCGCGAGCTCGGTCCGGACATCCGACAATTGCCGCATCACGTCCTGCGCCACCTCCTCGAACCGGCGGCCGGCATCGGTGAGCGAGACGCCGCGGCCATGGCGGTAGAGCAGGCTCTGCTGCAGCGACGCCTCGAGATTGCCGATCTGGCGGCTGAGCGCCGGTTGGCTGATGCCGAGCCGGACCGCAGCCCGCGACAGGCTGCCCGCCGCAACCGTTTCGAGAAAATAGCGGATTTGCTGGAGGTCCATGCTGCGGTCTCTTCGTGCTGGCCCTGTGGTAGCGGTTATAGCTCTTATCTACCAGACTGCATGGCCGAACCGGCTGGGATCGCTAGGTTGCGGGCCAGAGTGACCGCACCTGCATGTGGAATTGCGAGCAAGGGAGCGGCGAACGAAGAGGAAGACCAGGGATGTCGCCCCGCCTGCCGGCAGATTGCCTTTCCAAGGACCACGAGCCCCACTTCCCCTTGCCGGCTCGCTGACGCGATGAGCACGATCCTGAACGGGCTTCGCGTCGTCGAGGTCTCGGCCTTCATCGCAGCCCCCCTGGGCGGCATGACGCTGGCGCAACTTGGCGCCGAGGTGATCCGTATCGACCCGATCGGCGGCAATATCGACTATCGCCGCTGGCCGCTCGCGCCCTCCGGCGCCAGCCTCTATTGGGCCAGTCTCAACAAGGGCAAGCGCTCGATCGCGATCGCCCTCGACAAGCCCGAAGGGCAGGAACTGGCCAGCGCCCTGATCGCGCAGCCCGGCGAGGATGCCGGCATCCTCCTGACCAACCTGCCCGCCAGCGGCTGGATGGGCCACGAGGCTCTGTCGCAGCGCCGCGAAGACCTGATCAGCCTGCGCCTGACCGGCAACCACGACGGCAGCGGCGCCGTCGACTACACGGTGAACTGCGCCTCGGGCTTTCCGCTGGCGACCGGCAGGGGGGCGGAGCCGGTCAACCATGTCCTGCCGGCCTGGGACATCGCGGCGGGGCTCTATCTCGCAACCGGGCTGCTCGCGGCGGAGCGGGCTCGGCGCCTCGACGGCAAGGGCCGGCAGGTGTCGCTCGCGCTATCGGACGTGATGCTCGCGAGTGTCGGCAATCTCGGCTACATCGCCGACTATCAGGTCAACGGCGCGGTGCGTCCGCCGCTCGGCAATGATCTCTATGGCGCGCTCGGCCGCGACTTTGCCACCGCTGATGGGCGGCATGTCATGATCGTCGCGATCTCCAACCGGCAATGGCATGCGATCGGCCGCGCCACCGGCCTGACCGAGAAGCTTGCAATGATCGGCCCGATGATGGACGCCGATCTCAATACGGAAGGCGGCCGCTTCACCGCGCGGGCCGCGATCTTCGCCGTGCTCGAACGCTGGTGCGCCGCGCGCAGCCTCGCCGAGATCGAAGCCGCCTTCGACGGCACCGGCGTGCTGTGGGGACCCTACAGGGATTTCGGGCAGCTGGTCCGCGAGGATGCCCGCTGTTCGGTGGCGAACCCGATGTTCGGCACGATCGAGCAGCCCGGGGCAGGCCCGATCCTGGCGCCCGGCTCGCCGCTGGCCTTCTCGGCCGGCGCGCGTCGGCCGCCCTTGCCCGCGCCGCAGCTCGGCCAGGACACCGAGGCCGTGCTCTCCGAAAGGCTGGGGCTTACGACTGCAGCCATCGGTAGGCTTCTCCAGACCGGCATCGTCGCCGGTCCCCGTACCGCCTGATTCTGGGATCGATCATGCTGAAGACGACCGACCACGACACGCTGCTTTCGACCTGCGCCACCCTGCTTTCCGCCGCCGAAACCCTGCATGCGGCGACGCGTGCCGCGGTCGCGCAGTTGCTTGCGCCGGGCGGGCGCGTCGATGCCGGGCTCGTCGAGGCGCACCAGTTCGCCGCGCACGGCTTCGCCTGGCAAGGCACCTATGTCGAAGCGCTCCGGCAGAGCCTCGCCTGGGCCGAGCGCCTCGCGACCAGCGGCCGGCTCAGCCCGGCGGACGCGGCCATGCTGCATCTCGGCTTCGCCGAATACGGCGCACAGCTCGCCGGTGGCATCGCCATGAGCCAGACCGAAACGGTGCGCCCCTCGGATATGGGCGTGGAGGCGGATGTCGTCGCGGACTTTACCGCCGAGCCGGCGCTGGCGCGGCTCGCGCACGCCCCGGCGCTCGAAGCTGCAAGGCGAGCGCTTTCCGTCGAGCTCGCGGAAGGGCGTTTCGGGACGCTCGGCCTCGACGACGACATCCTCGAGGCGACTCGCGAGCAATTTCTGCGCTTTGCTGCGAGCGAGGTCACGCCGCATGCGCCGGGCTGGCACGCCCGTGACGAGCTGATCCCACTAGAGCTCGTGCAGAAGCTTGCCGATATGGGCGTGTTCGGCCTGACGATTCCGGAAGAGCATGGCGGCACCGGCCTAGGCAAGGTGGCGATGTGCCTGGTCTCCGAGGCGCTGAGCGGCGGCTACATCGGCGTCGGCTCGCTCGGCACCCGCTCCGAGATCGCCGGCGAGCTGATCAGGCTCGGTGGCACCGAGGAACAGAAGGCGCGCTGGCTGCCCAGCCTCGCCTCCGGCGAGATCCTGCCGACCGCGGTCTTCACCGAGCCGAACACCGGCTCCGATCTCGGCAGCCTGCGGACGCGGGCGGTGCGTGAGGGCGACGTCTACCGCGTCTATGGCGCCAAGACTTGGATCACCCATGGCGCCCGCTCCGACCTGATGACCCTGCTCGTACGCACGGACCCGCAGAGCACCGACTATCGCGGCCTGTCGATGCTGCTGGCCGAGAAGCCGCGTGGCAGCGAGGCCGATCCATTCCCGGCGCCGGGCATGAGCGGCACCGAGATCCCCGTGCTCGGCTATCGCGGTATGAAGGAATACGAGATCTCCTTCGATGGTTTCACGGTGCCGGCCTCCAACCTGCTTGGCGGCGTCGAGGGTCAGGGCTTCAAGCAGTTGATGGAGACCTTCGAGAGCGCCCGGATCCAGACCGCCGCGCGTGCGCTCGGCGTCGCCCAGAATGCGCTCGAGCTGGGCCTCGCCTATGCGCAGAGCCGGGTCCAGTTCGGCAAGGCGCTGCTCGCCTTCCCGCGCGTGCACGCCAAACTCGCCTTCATGGCAACCGAGACGATGATGGCGCGGCAGCTCTCCTATTTCGCCGCCCGGCAGAAGGATGCCGACCGGCGCTGCGACATCGAGGCCGGCATGGCCAAGCTGCTCGCCGCGCGCGTCGCCTTCAGCAACGCCGATTGCGCGCTACAGATCCATGGCGGCAACGGCTATGCGCTCGAATACCCGATCAGCCGCGTGCTCTGCGACGCCCGCATCCTGTCGATTTTCGAGGGCGCGGCCGAAATCCAGGCCCAGGTCATCGCGCGCGGCCTGCTGGGCCGCGCCAACTAACACGCTCAACCATGTTCGCCGCGCACCCCAGGGGGCGTGGCGAACTGCCGTCCATGCAAAAAAGAAGGGACCGAAAGCGGTTGTCGTTTTCGGTCCCTTCTGCGTTCGGTTGTTTCCCCGGGACTCCCTTGCGGACCGGCCCGGGAAGTGATCAGCGACGGAGCGCCCTCAGGACGAGGCTGTCATAAGAGTATTCGGAGACCTGATTCCAGATCGCCGATTCCTGCTGGAAGCGCTTGGTGCTCTCGTAGATCTTCTTGAACTCGGCGTTGCTGGAGGAGAGTTCCTCGTACATCTCCTGCGAGGCCTTGTAGGCCGCGTCGATGATCGGGGCCGGGAAGGCGCGCAGCTTGGCACCGCTCGCCACCACGCGGCGCAGTGCCGGCGGGTTGAGATTGTCGTAGCGCGCGACCGCGTCGATGTTAGCGAGCGCCGCGGCCGACGTCAGGGCCGCCTGATAGTGCTTCGGCAGCTTCTCCCACTGCTTGGCGTTGATGAAGAAGTGCTCCATCGAGGTGCCGTCCCAGAAGCCGGGATAGTAGTAGAAGGGGGCGACGCGGTAGAGGCCGAGTCGCTCGTCGTCATACGGGCCATTGAACTCGGCGGCGTCGATCGTGCCGCGCTCGAGCGCCGGGTAGATGTCGCCGCCGCCGACCTGCTGCGGCACCGCGCCGAGCTTGGCGAGGATGCTGCCGCCCAGGCCGGAAATGCGGAACTTCAAGCCCTTGAGGTCCGCGACATCGGCGATCTCCTTGCGGAACCAGCCGCCCATCTGGCAGCCCGTATTGCCGCCCGGCAGCGCCACGATGTTGAACTTGCGGTAGAAATCGTCGAGCAGCTTCTTGCCTTCGCCATGATAGACCCAGGCGTTCTGCTGGCGCGTGTTCAGCCCGAATGGCACATGGGTGCCGAGCGCGAAGGTTGGGTCCTTGCCGACATAGTAGTAGGAAGCCGTGTGGCAGATCTCGACGGTGTCGTTCGAGACGGCGTCCATGGCCTGGAGGGCCGGGACGACCTCGCCGGCGGCGAAGACCTGGATCTGGAACTTGCCGTCAGTGGCCTCGGCCAGGTTCTTCGCCATGACCTCGGCGCAGCCGTAGAGCACGTCGATATTCTTCGGGAAGCTGGAAACCAGCCGCCAGCGGATGTTGGGCTCGCTCTGTGCGATTGCGGGCGACGCAATCGCGGCGCCTGCTGCAGCGCCGGCCGCTGCCGTTTTCAGAAAATCGCGTTTCCTCATGCTTTCCTCCAGGCCCCCTCAACATAAGAGGTTTATTCATTTGTTGAATTTATAATTCAAATCTAGCATGAGGCTCCGGATGGTGCTAGTCGAATTTCATTCCCGTCCGCGCCAGGCGCGGACGGTTGATGAAACCATCGATGGAGTGCTGCAGCGATGCTCGAGAAGAATCTGATTGGCGGAAACTGGGTCGGCGGCGCGCAGGCTCTCGAAATCCGCAACCCCTCCGACCTCAGCGACGTGATCGCGACCTACGGCCTCGCCGGCAAGAGCGAGGTCGAGGCGGCCTTCGTCGCCGCCCGCAAGGCCCAGCCGGCCTGGGGCCGTGCGACGCTGGAGCAGCGCTCGCTGGTGCTCGAGGCGATTGCCCGCGGCATCTTCGACAACAAGGACAAGCTCGCCCAGATCCTCGCTCGCGAGGGCGGCAAGACCGTTCCGGACGCGCTCGGCGAGGTGACGCGCGCGGCCCATATCGCGCGCTTCTTTGCCGGCGAAGCCTTGCGCATGCCGGGCGAGAAGCTCGGATCGGTACGGCCGAACGTCGATGTCGAGATCACTCGTGATCCGGTCGGCGTCGTCGGCCTGATCACGCCGTGGAACTTCCCCGTAGCGACGCCGATGTGGAAGATCGCGCCGGCGCTCGCCTTCGGTAACGGCGTGGTCTGGAAGCCGTCCGAGAAGACGCCCGGCATTTCCGTCGCGATCGCCGAGATCGTCGCCGCTTCCGGCATCCCGGCGGGCGTCTTCAACCTACTGATCGGTGCCGGACCTGATGTCGGCGCCGCCGTCATCGCCAATGCCGACGCGATTTCGTTCACCGGCTCCTCGACCACCGGCCGGCGCATCGCTGTCGCCTGCGCCGAACGGCTGATCCGCTGTCAGATGGAGATGGGCGGCAAGAACCCGCTGGTCGTGCTCGACGATGCCGATCTCGAGCTCGCCGCCGACCTCGCGGTCAACGGTGCCTTCTTCCAGCAGGGCCAGCGCTGCACCGCGTCGAGCCGCCTGATCGTGACGAGCGGCATTCATGACGCCTTCGTCAAGGCCTGCGCCGAGCGCGTCGCCAAGCTCCGCGTCGGCCATGCACTCAGGGCCGAAACCCAGATCGGTCCGGTGATCGACGACAGCCAGTTCCAGAAGAATCTCGGCTACATCGACATCGCCAAGGGCGAGAATGCGCGCCTGGCCGCCGGTGGAGAAGCGCTCGAGCTCGACACCAAGGGCTACTACATCGCCCCGACCCTGTTCGCCGACACGACGAACGCGATGCGTATCAACCGCGAGGAAGTGTTCGGCCCGGTTGCGACCATCATCCGCGTCGCCGATTACGAGGAGGCCCTCGCCGTCGCCAACGACACCGATTACGGGCTGTCGGCCGGCATCTGCACCACCTCGATGAAACATGCCCGGCATTTCCAGCGCAATGTCGAGGCCGGCATGACCATGCTCAACCTGCCGACGGCCGGCGTCGATTACCACACGCCGTTCGGCGGCCGGAAGGCGTCGAGCTACGGGCCGCGCGAGCAGGGCCGCTACGCCGTCGAGTTCTACACCCAGATCAAGACCAGCTACCTGCTGGCCTGAGCGACAAGACCAATCCGGAGGAAACGCTCATGACCAACCCGAAAATCGGTTTCATCGGCCTCGGCAGGATGGGGCGCCCGATGGCGTCCAACCTGCAGCGCAAGGGCTTCGCGACGCTCTCCTATGACGTCAATCCGCAGGGCATCGCGGCTCTGGTCGAGCTCGGCGGCCGTGCCGCCGGCTCGATCGCCGAGCTCGCCAGCCAATCGGACATCATCTTCACGATGCTGCCGGCCCATCCTGAAGTGCGCGCCGTCGTGCTCGACGGGATCGTGCCCAATGCCAGGCCCGGCACACTCGTCGTCGATATGAGCACGATCGACCCGCTTGCGACCGACGAGGTCGCGGCGGCGGTCGAGGCTGCCGGCCTCGGCTTCGTCGACGCGCCGGTCGGCCGGCTCGCGACCCATGCCGATCGCGGCGAGTGCCTGTTCATGGTCGGCGCGTCCCAGGAGCATTTCGCGCGCGTCAAGCCGATGCTCGAGGCGATGGGCACGACGATCCATCATTGCGGCCCGGCCGGCGCCGGCATCCGCATGAAGGTGGTGAACAACTATCTGGCGATCGCCGCCTGCCAGCTCAACGCCGAGACACTGACGCTCGCGGCGCGTTTCGGCCTCGACGTCGAGCGCACCATCGACATCCTCAACGGCACCACCGCCACTAACGGCCACCTCAAGACCAATTTCCCGGTCAAGGTGCTGGCCGGCGATATCGAGCCAGGCTTCCAGATCGACCTCGCCCATAAGGATCTCGGTCTCGCCTTGACCTCGGCCTCGTCGATGAAGGTGCCGCTCGCCATGGGAGCGGCGGCGCGCGAATGCCTGCAGCTCGCCCGCTCGCGCGGCTTCGGCGGCAAGGACTTCTCGGCGCTGCTCGATGCCTGGTGCGACCTTGCCGGCGTCGAGGCTCCGCGGCTGCCGTCCAAGAACTGACCCAGAACTGACCTTCCGTAGCGGAAGCCGATAGCGCTTCCCGAGAGCTGCTGCCATGACCGTGCCCGTCGCGACCGAGAGCGCGTACCTCCTCGACTTCTATGCGCGTTACCGCCGCGACCCGCTTTCGGTCCCGGCGGACTGGCGCATCCATTTCGAGGAGATGGAGCCGGAAAGAGCGGGCGGGCGCGGGAGCGGCGAAGCCCTCGGCCTGCGGCTGGTCGAAGCCTATCGCCTCTTCGGACATCGCGAAGCGGCGCTCGATCCGCTCGATCTTGCGGCGCGCACACCCGCCGTGCCACTCGAGCGCCTGCGCGCCGAGGTGGCGGCTCAGCCGGGCCTGACCACCCGCGTCACCCTCGCCGGCGAGACATGCGAAACCACACTCGCAAGCCTCGCCGGCGATTTGCAGCGCCTCTATGCCGGCAAGGTCGGGCTCGAGGCGCAGCAGGTCGAGGACGATGAGGCTCGCGACTGGCTCTACGGCGCCTTCGAAGCGCTGTTTGCGGCGCAGCCTCCGGTCGATCTCGCGAACCGCGCGCTCGACGCGATCGTGCTGGCCGATACGTTCGAGACCTTCATCAAGGTCAAGTTCCCGTCGAAGAAGCGCTTCGGCGTCGAGGGCGCCGAAGGCGCCATCGTCTTCCTGCGCGAATTGCTGCGCGAGGCCTGCCTCGCCGGCTTCGATGAAACCGTGATCGGCGGCATGCATCGCGGCCGCCTCGCGACGCTCGCCACCGTTCTCGGCAAGCCGGTCGGCACCTTGCTCGCCGAGATCAAGGGCCGGGACCTGACCGATGGCGGGCCCGACTTCACCGGCGACGTGCCCTACCATCTCGGCTATGCCGGCGAGGTCAGCCATGGCGGACGGCAGATGAAGCTGTCGATCTCGCCGCATCCCTCGCATCTGATGACCGTCGCGCCTGTGGTCACCGGGCTGGCGCGGGGCAAGCGCGGCAAGGTCGGCGACGATGTGCTTTGCCTGCTGCTCCATACCGACGCCGCCTTCTCGGGCCAGGGGCTGGTCGGCGAAGTGCTGCAGCTCGGCGCCCTCGCGGGCTACGAGGTCGGTGGCACGGTCCATCTCGTCGTCAACAACCAGATCGGCTTCACCACCAACGCCTCTGAAGGCCGGACGTCGCGCTATTGCACCGATATCGGCAAGATGGTCGGCGCGCCCGTTCTGCATGTGAACGGCGATGATCCGGTTGCCGTCGCACGGGTCGCCGCGCTCGCTCTGGCCTGGCGCAGGCGTTACCGCCGCGACGTGCTGATCGACCTCGTCTGCTATCGCCGCAACGGCCATAACGAACTCGACGAGCCGCGCTTCACCCAGCCGAAGATCTGGGCCGCCATCGACGCCCGCCCCTCATTGCGCGACAGCTTCACCGAGGTGGTCGCCGGCCTCGATGCCGCGGCGCCGGATCGGGTCGCTGGGCTCGCGGAAGCCTTCAGGGCGGAGATGCAGGACGGCTATGCCGCCATCGAGAGCCTGCGCCCGAATGCCTCCTCAGTGCGGCCCGAGGGTTGGGCGGGGATCGCGCGGGCGGGCGCGGCTGAGATGCTGGTCCGCATCGAAACGGGCGTACCGATCGAGCGCCTGCGCGCGATCGGCCGTGAGGCCAGCCTGATTCCGGATGAGCTCAAGCCCCACGCCAAGGTCGCGCAGTTCTACCGCACGCGCCTCGAGACGATCGAGACCGGAGGCGACATCAATTTCGCGACCGCCGAGGCACTCGCCTTCGCCTCGCTGCTGTCGGAAGGCGTGCCGGTGCGGCTATCCGGCCAGGATTGCGCCCGCGGCACCTTCACCCAGCGCCATCTCGGCGTGCACGATGTCGAGACCGGCCGGCATCTCATGCCCGTGGCGGGCCTTGCCTCCGGCGGCGCCGGTTTCGAGGCGGTGAACAGCCCACTTTCCGAATATGGCGTGCTCGGCTTCGAATATGGCTACAGCCTCGCCGACCCGAATCGGTTGGTCCTCTGGGAGGCGCAGTTCGGCGACTTCCTGAACGGTGCCCAGATCATGGTCGACCAGTTCGTCGTTTCGGCGGAAGCGAAATGGGAGCTGATGTCTGGCCTCGCTATCCTGTTGCCGCATGGGCTGGAAGGCCAGGGGCCCGACCATTCCTCGGCCCGGATCGAGCGCCTGCTGCAGCTCTGCGCCGGCGGCAACATGATCGTCGCCAATCCCTCGACGCCTGCCAATCTGTTCCATCTATTGCGGCGCCAGGTGAAAGCGCCTTGGCGCAAGCCGCTCTTCGTGATCGCGCCGAAGGCACTGCTGCGGCAGAAGGCCTGCGTCTCGGCGCTGGAGGAGATGGCGGCCGGCACCGCCTTCCGCCCGGTCGTTTTCGAGAAGGCCGCAAATCCGGCACGGCGCGTCGTGCTCTGCTCAGGCAAAATCGGCTACGAACTCGCGGCCGCCCGCGGCGGGCTCGGGCTGGAGGACGAGATCGCGATCGTCAGGCTTGATCAGCTCTACCCCTTCCCGGCCGAGGAACTGGCCGGGGCCCTGTCCCAGCATGGCGACGCACAGCTCGTCTGGTGCCAGGAAGAGCCGGAGAATCAGGGCGCGCTCGCCCATGTCGCGCAGCAGTTCCGGCACGACCCACGCTTTGGCGACCGCGCACTGGCGATCGTCGCCAGGCCGCCTTTGCCGGTCGCGGCAGGAGGCTCGATCGAGCGTCATGAAGGCGAGCAGGCCGCCCTGATCTCGCGCGCGCTTGACCTGACGGGAGGCAATGCCTGAAGTGGTACACGGCGCGTATGCGCCCCCCGCTTTTTTCCTTTTGTCGCCGGCTGGGGCCCGCCCCGGCGCATCACAAGGCCCGACAACGCTTCCATGCCCTCCTTTGAGCCTGTTCGCGCCATTACGCGCGGCCTGACGGTCCTTCGCCTCGTCAGCGAGCAGAGCCCTATCACCGCGACCGATCTGGCGCGGGCCGCCAAGCTGCCGCAGCCGACGGTGGTGCGGATCCTGGAGACGCTGATCGAGGCGGGCTATGTCTATCGCCGCACGGATGGCGTCACCTTCGGCGTGACCGCACGGACCAAGCTGCTGAGCAACGGCTATGACGGCACTTCGCGACTGCTCCAGCTCGCCGAGCCGCTGATCGAGAATCTGCGGGCCGAGATCGGCTGGCCTTCCAATCTGGCGACGCTGGAGGACGATGCGATGGTCATCGTCTACACCAACCGCAACGCCAAGGGGCTTTCCATTCCCGGTCGCCTCGGCGCACGCATCCCGCTGCTCGCGACTGGCGTCGGCATCATGCAGCTCGCCGGGCTGGCGCCGGACGCGCTGCAAGCCCAGCTCGAACGCCTGCGTCAGTCAAAGGAGATCTGGGACGCCTCGCCCGAACTCTGGGAGGGGCTCGACGAGCGGCTCGCCACGGCCCGGCAGAACGGCTACGCCTTCGCGCATGAGCGCTATCTCGATGCGGTCTACCAATCGCAGATCTGGGCCGTGGCCGTGCCGATCATCGTGGACGGACAGACGGTGGCGGCCCTGAGCAGCCTCGTCCTGCGCGGTGCCGGGCCGCGCCAGCGCCTGCTCGACGGCATTCTGCCGGCCCTGCGCCGCACCTCCGCGACGATCGCCTCGCAGCTCGCCGCGGAAGCTTGAAATCCTATCGGGCGCGGTTGCCCCGGTTGTAATCCTGCTGTCGCCGTAGCTGAGGCTGCCCGCAAGATTTGGCTTGTCCCACGGAAGATCGCCCGCGCGCTTTTTCCGTGCGCCGAGCCGACAGAGGGATGGATCAGCAACTGCCCTACGGCATTCGAGCGGAGAGCCCGCAGGCAACGTCGCCCGACCTCAGACGGCTCACCGCATGGCCGGCTGCCGCGCTCCGCAGCCTCCGGCCTCCCTCACCCCGAGAACGGCAGGCTTGGGTCGCGATCTGCCCTCCGACCGCTCAGCAGGGAATGTCTGCTTCCGGATACAAACCCAAGGTCGGCTCTTGGCGCTCTGCGGCTCAGCTATCGGGAGGGCTCTCCGCCCAGTTGCCCACGGCGGCATCATCCTCGAACACCGGAAGGTTCAGGGTCCAGCGAGAAATAGTCCGCATATCATTCAGCCCAGCGAAAACATTGGCAAAGCTGCCGTCCGGCACGGTCTCGCGCAAAGTGGCATCGAGTTCCTCGCCGAAGCCGCGAAATCCTTCTGCGACCACCTCGCTGAGGTGGATCTGGTTCCAGCTCGCGCCAAGCGAAGGATCCTGGAACAAGACTGCGGCCGTCTCCATCGACCTGAACGTCCCCAGCTGATCCGAGGCGACGAGCTTCGCCGCCGCAGGTCCGATATAGCGGCGCATGATATCCCGGTAATCCGCCAGCCGGGATGGGTGCACGTCGAGGTACTCGATCGAGGGCCTGCGGTTCGGGCGATGCGACGAGCCCGACCAGTTTGTGGGAACCACGAAAGACGCCGGCGTCGTGAGCAGGATTTCGGCGCGCAGAAGCATCACGCTCGGAACTGGAGGCGACCGGACGAGCCGATCGATCACATCGCCTGGGATGATTTCCCGGAAGTAGGTGAACTCGACATGGCTCCAGACGGCGGCATCGGATTGCCCTCTGAAGATCGAGTCGTGACGGTACAGACCCCGGCCAAGGCAAGTGCTGCCGAGCTGGCGCCACTCGCTGGCTTCCTGTTCGAGGGCGCGCCTCGCTTGCTCCGATTTCGCATCGAGAATCCGAGCCAGCACGACCAGACGATCGCCGGGCTCGATCGCGATGATCCGCGCATCCTTGTCTGCCATCGGGGAATACATGCTCCCGTCAATCGTCCGCAGTTGCGCTGGAAACGGCGCCACTCGGGAGTTACGGCGCAATTGAATAGCGACCCAAATGGAATGCCCGCTCTGAGGCAGCTCGCATGGTTCTGCAATTGGCGCGGCGCGACGGATTTGCCTGCACCAGCTAGGAGGCCGGAGGAAAAAGCTCGACGTGTGTTTCGCCGGTTCGACCGAGATAGACGACGCGGCGCCCGAGGAACGAGACGAGGTAGCCGGCGCAGCCGGCGCGTTTCACGTTTCGGCTGAACGCATCGTAGCTGTAGTCCTCCGCCTGAGATTGAGCCCATCGGATCTGGGCAGTGACAGCTGCCTGGTCGAAGCTCTCGGCAACCGAGGTCGTATTCACTTGCGCCACCAGCGTGATGCACTCGCCGTCCGGCATGTAATAAGTCGTCGTCCCACCGCGATAATCGACCATATAGCCTTCGAAACCGGCTGAGATTAGGTTCCCGCAGATTTCGGGGAAGCTCAAGGTGCCTTCGTGAGAGGCCTGAAGATTGGCCTTGGCGATCTCAACTTGCTGCGCCTGCATGATACGGTCCTTTCTAAATTTCTGGCTCTATGGCTGGTCATTCGGTTGGCGGTTGGTTCAACGACCGATCGCGAGCAATCTTGCGCAGCAGCTGCTCCATCGCCCCGCGCTCCGCGGCCGACAAGGAACCGAAAAAGTCGGCGTCGTTCGCGTCGGCAAGTGCCGCGAGCCGCGGGACCAGGCTGCGGGCCGAAGTGCTAAGCAAGAGACGTTGACCGCGGCCGCCTGCTCCATCGCCGCTGCGAAGCACGAGCTCTTTCGCGACAAGACGATCGCCCAATTTGCTGATGGCTCCGCGCGTCATGCCCATGCGGGCGGCAAGAGCCGAAGGAGAAATCGCCTCCACATCATAGAGCATGCGGAGAAACACCCATTCGGCGACGGTGACGCCTTCGGCTTCGACTTTACGGGCGAAGCTGTAAGACACCGCATTCGACACCATCCTCAGCCAGTATCCGAGGTGGGACTGCAGATCGGCGGGGATGCCAGACATCAAGGATTCCATTGTATGTTGACTAGGAAACTCGCATGCGTATGTTTCCTAGTCAATCGTTGGCGTAGCCGTTTCCTTCTGTTCGAAAGCGTACTCGCCTGGAAAGGCGACGTTGCGTCATCATAGGCGGCAGGCTGAAACCCGCGGGGACACAATGGCCAATATGTTTCGCAGCGAGATGCATAGCGATTTCGTCTGGGCTCACGGATACATTCCCTATGGCGGAGCGGATCTCGGTGAGATCCGCGCAGTCGCCGAAGCGGTGGCGGATGGGGGCGATGACGCGTTCCACGATGCCTGGGTCGCTGCCGGCGCGCGGATGGCGGCGCAGGCTGACGCGCTGCTCGCGAAGGGACACGCGACGAGCGCGCGGGAGTCCTATCTGAGGGCCAGCGTGTTCTACGCATCCTCGTTTCGCCCGCTATATGGAACGCCGGTGGATCCTCGCCTGCTTTCTGCATTTCGGCTGGAGACGGCAGCATTCGACAAGGCCCTCTCCCTCGGAGAGCACCCGACGGCACCTATCGCCATCCCATTCGGCGAAGCTTCGTTGCCCGGCTATTTCATCGCTGCCGAGGGCGGCGAAAACGACATCCGACCGCTCATCATCTTCACCAACGGCTACGACGGGACGATCGTCGATACCTATTTCGCATGCGCGGTGGCCGCTTCCCGCCGCGGCTACCACAGCCTGCTCTTTGACGGTCCCGGTCAGGGCGCCCTGCTTTACGAGCGCGGAACGGCACTGCGACCCGACTGGGAGGTCGTCATCAAAGCGGTCGTCGACTTCGCTGAGGGATTGCCCCTCGTGGATGCCAAGCGCATCGCACTGTCGGGCTGGAGTCTCGGAGGCTATCTCGCTCCCCGGGCGGCATCTGGTGAGCCGCGCATCTCAGCGCTGATTGCTGATCCCGGCCTCTGGAGCATCGCGGACGGCTTTCGCGATATCGTTGTACGCACCCTCGGCGTTTCGCCAGAGGCTGCGGCTAATCTGGGTGAACTCGATGAAGCGACAATGCAAAAGATCGACGCCACCATCCGCAAGAGCCCCTTGATCAGGTGGAAGGTGATGGACCGAGGCTTCTGGACCCACGGCGTGGACAATCTGCGGGACTACTTTGCCTCGGCTGAGCTGTTCACGATGACGGGGCGGGCCGAAGCCATCTCTTGCCCGACGCTCATCACTCAGGCTGAGAATGATGTCCTCGGTAACGGCGCCGGCGCCTTCTTCGATGCGCTGACATGTCCCAAGATCCTGCTGCGCTTCTCTGCGACCGAGGGCGCCGATCGGCATTGCGAGATGGGGAACCGCTCGTTGCTGAACAGGCGCGTCCTGGATTGGCTCGACGAACAGTTCGGCCTGCAACGCTAGCCCGTCGTTGTCGCCGCCGAGCGATGCTGCGCTCATTGAAGTGGTCATTGGCGTCCGCTTTCAGGCAGAGCTGGAAGGTCAGCTAGTGGCGCGTTTCAGCAGCGCCGTCTGCGCGCGTTCGGCTTGCTCGCGGTTGAGCATGTGCAATTCGAACTCAGCGTTGGAGGGAGGCGACGAACGGACGGCTCTGATGCACTCGAGCGGAAAGATATGCAGAAGAGCGAGATGGATCGCACAGGTTAGAATTCATCTAAATATCTGGTATTGCAAGAGAATTTCTCTTGCTTTATGGCCTTGTGGCGAACCAAGTGGCAAACTGTAACGCGCCACGGATGTCCCGTTGCCTGGTCGCCGCACGGCATTTTGCGCCATCCTCGCGGCTGTTGAGGAAGTCTGGATGCTCGGGAACCTCGTTCACGATCTGCAGCGCTCGGAGGAAGGCCGGCTCCGCCGGTTCTTCCTACGCCGCTTCCGCAACGCTGCCGATGCCGCCGATGCTACGCAGGAGACCTTTCTGCGCCTGCTCTCCTCCGCGCCGGACGGCCCGATCGAGAATCCGCGCGCCTATCTTCGCCGAACCGCTGGCAACATCGCATACGATGAACAGCAGCGCCGGTACCGCAGAGCCCAGGTCGAATGCCCGATCACCGATGAGCAGGCGGTCCTCAACATCGCTTCGGACGCGCCTTCGCCGGAAACGCAGGTCATCGACCGGCAGCGCGTGGCAGTGTTCGAGCAGGCGCTGCTCGGGCTGCCGGAACGCGCACGAACAGTGCTGCTACTGAACCGGAACGAAGGCTGGACCTATCCGGCGATCGCTCAGCATCTCGGCGTTTCCGCCAACACCGTATACAACGATGCCAAGCTGGCCATGGCGCATTGTGTTGGTGCGATGACGCGGTTTGAACGCGATTGAGCACCTGCCTGGGCGTCGAGATTTCAACGCTCTGGTGTCTCGCCACTTCCCGTCGTCCATTCTTTTTGTGAGACGGAAGCCTATCCAGAGTCATAAGGGTTGGAATTCCAAACGCCGAACGAGCGACCCAGGTGCAGCAGGACAGAACTGGCGAACAGGCTGCGACCGCGACGGAGGACCAGTTCGCCGTGGAGGCGCTCGACTGGTTTGTGCGGTTGCAAGCGGAAGCAGGAAATCCAGCCACGGCTCGCGGATTCCGTGACTGGCTGGATGGCGACCCGGGGCGAGAACGAGCCTTCGCGAAGGTGACGTCGGTCTGGGGCGCTCCTGAGTTTCTGGCCGCCTCACGCAACGTGGCAGATGCCGCCAGCCGCGTCGCGGACGAACGCAGACAGCGGCGCAGATCGCGCGCCAAGCAGGGAGCGATGGTGGCGTCGCTAATGATGCTCGCTTTCGGCGCGGCGCATTTGTCCGACTTCTCGGTGTGGCTGCGTGCGGACTACGTCACTGCCGTCGGCGAGCGTCGGGAAATTCCCCTGTCCGATGGCTCGACGGTGACGCTCAATACCGGATCTGCGGTTGCGCTGAACTTCGAGCAGGGCGGGCGTGGCGTAACGTTGCTGCAGGGAGAGGCCTTCTTCGACGTTGCGCGGGATACGGCGCGGCCCTTCAAAGTGTCTGGCCGGTTCGGGCGGGTGGCGGTGAAGGGAACCGCATTTTCGGTCCGCTTCGATCCGCAGGCCGACACCATCGTGCTGAGTCGCGGCGAGGTCGCCGTTTCGCGGCTGTCCCGGCCAGAAGATGCGACCAGCCTCAAGCCGGGCGATGCCGTCAGCGTCACGGCCAGCGCGCTAATGCCGGTCAGGCATGTCGAGCCGGCCCGGTCGCTGGAATGGCTGGAAGGCCGGATCAGCTTCTCCGAGCGCCCGTTCGGCGAAGTGCTGGATGATCTGAGGCGCTATTATTCAGGGCGCGTCTTCCTCGCGAATGGCAGGCTGGCACGGGTCGCGGTCAGCGGCAGCTACCGGCTCGACGAGCCGGAAATCGCGATCCGCTCGCTCGCCGAGGCTGCCGGCGCCGTCGCGACTGTCCTGCCGGGCGGCATCGTCATTCTGCGCTGACCATACTTTTTTTGTGAGATCGGGCGGTCCCGTCTGTCTTGAGAAGTGGCGGCACGGATATCGCGCGACGCGATGTCCCGGCCCCGCTGAATGGACAGGGACTTGGGCATGACGATGGGGGTGGGGAACCGCGCTGGAAACGGCGCTGCGGCAATGCGGCCTGACCGGAAGCTGGCCATTCGCTTCTTGACGGGCACGGTTCTCGGCTGTGCAGGCCTTGGTGTCCCGACCGCCGCGCTGGCTCAGCAGGCGCCCCCGCCAGTCGCTGCGCAAGGCCGCGTCGTCGCCTTCTCGATCCCGGCCCAGCCGATGCCCGCCGCCATCGACGCGTTCATCCGCCAGAGCGGCTGGCAGGTCGGCTATTCCTCGCGCATTGCGGACGGACTGCGCTCGACGGCTGTGGCGGGTGCGCTCGCTCCGGCCCAGGCGCTGCGTACGATCCTGGCTGGCAGTGGCATCAATGTGCGCATCACCGGTGCCAACACCGCGACGCTGGTCGCAAACAGCGTGACCACCGGCGCCCTGCCGGACGGAGCGATTTCGCTGGAGACGATCAATGTCAGCGGCGATGCGCAAAATCCGTTCGGCCATGTCGACGGTTATGTGGCGACGCGCAGTTCCAGCGGCACCAAGACGGATACCCCGCTGATCCGGACGCCGCAGACCGTCAATATCGTCACCAGCGACCAGATCAGGGATCAGGGCGCTCAGACCCTTGGCGACGCCGTCCAGTACACGCCCGGCGTGATCGTGCAGGAAGGCTTCAACAGGACCGACGACCCGTTCATCCTGCGCGGCTTCGACGTGCGAACCAATCCCGGCGTGATGTACCGCGACGGCCTCAAGGTCCCGCTGCCGCACTACAGCGTCGCCGCCGAACCGTTCGGCATCGAGCGTGTCGAAATCTTCAAGGGGCCGGCCTCGGTCCTCTTCGGTCAGGCAGCCCCTGGAGGTGTCGTCAACACCATCACCAAGCGCCCAACGGGCACGCGGTTCGGGGAGGTGAACCTCACCTACGGTTCCC
Source organism: Allobosea sp. WAO (assembly GCF_001509835.1). Taxonomy (GTDB): domain Bacteria; phylum Pseudomonadota; class Alphaproteobacteria; order Rhizobiales; family Beijerinckiaceae; genus Allobosea. The sequence goes on along the minus strand of NZ_JXTJ01000008.1, from coordinate 377,034 downwards.
AGGAGCGCAAGCAGGCGAGCTTCGATGTAGGCGGCCCGCTGGATCCGGCCGGGACCTGGAAGTACCGGGTCACGGGCCTCGCTCGTGACAGCGGCACGATGATCGATTTCGTGCCGGACGACCGCTATTATGTGGCGCCGGCCCTGACATGGTCCCCCAACGCCGACACGGAGCTGACACTGCTGGCCAGCCATATGGTCAACAAGACCATCAACAATGCCGGATATCCCTTCTCCGGCACCGTCGCGCCAAACCCGAACGGCAGGATCGGGACCAATCTGTTCACTGGCGAACCGGGCTGGAGCAAATGGGACCAGAGCGTCTCGACGATCGGCTATCAGTTCTCGCACCGCTTCAATGATGTCTTCCAGTTCCGGCAGAACGTGCTGGCCGGCACTTCGAAGACGAAGATCAACCATGCTTACACCTGGAGCTGGGTGCCCGGCAGCAACCAGTCCTTGCTGGAGCGCGGCGCCTATAACCGCACCGACGACGCCTGGGGCGTCAGCGTCGACAACCAACTTCAGGCGAAATTCAACACGGGCCCGGTGGCCCACAGCGTCCTGGTCGGCCTCGACTACACCAAAGCGTCGCTCGAGCGGCTGCAGTTCGCAGGCTACAATAATCTAAGGCCGCTCAACCCATTCGCACCGGTCTATGGCTCGGCCGTCGTCATTCCGACCAGGCCAGACACGCATACGCTGGAGCGGCGCGACCAGATCGGCCTTTACGCGCAGGATCAGATCACCATCGACGAGAAATGGGTGCTTCTGCTCGGAGGCCGCTACGACATGGCCAGAGCGGACACGACCAACCGCCTGACGGGCCTCGTCACGAAGACCGATGACAACGCCTTTACCGGGCGCGTCGGCCTCGTCTACCTCTTCGATAACGGCCTTGCGCCCTATGTCAGTTATTCGACATCGTTCCAGCCGCAATCGGGAACGACCTCTCCGGCGCGTGGCACCCGCCCCTTCGAACCGACCACTGGCCAGCAATGGGAGGCCGGCGTCAAATACCAGCCCCTCGGCTGGAATGGCATGCTCACCGCCTCGGTCTTCGAGATCACTCGCCAGAACGTGCCCACCGTCGATCCGAACAACCCTTCCTTCAACATCCAGGAGGGCGAGATCCGGGCACGAGGCGTTGAGCTTTCTGCGGTCGCGCATCTGACCGAGAGCCTGAAGGTCGTCGGCGCGTACACCTATACTGACGCCGAAGTGACCAGGAGCAACGGAGCCGACCGCGGCAGGACACCTGCCGCAGTGCCGCGCAATGCGGCCGCGCTTTGGCTGGACTACGCTTTCAGGACCGGGCTCCTGCAGGGGCTGAAGATCGGTGGCGGGGTGCGCTACATCGGCAAGACGCTCGATACGACAAATGCTTACGAAGTGCCGGCCTACACGCTGGCCGACGCAACAATCGAATACGATTTCGGCGCGCGGAATCCGGCTCTTCGGGGTGTTTCGCTCGCAGTCACGGCCAAGAATCTCTTTGACCGGAAGTATGTTTCCTCCTGCACCTATGCCTGCTTCTACGGCGATCGGCGATCGGTCTACGGGACTCTAAGCTACAAATGGTGAGCCTCAGCCTGGACCCGTTCGTGTAGAGTCGAGCGATGGAAACCGCCGTGAGGCAGGTGCTCTCGGCAGGCTCTTCCGGCCTGACACGCCGGGCGTTCGCGGCGCTGGCTTTGGCCGGGGCCGCGCTGCCCGCTGATACCGCGCGGGCGGACGCGGCGCGCCGGGTTCGCATCGCCGCCCTCGATTGGTCCGGTGCCGAAGCATTGCTTGCTTTGGGCGTCGCCCCCGTCGCGGTTGCCGACAGCGCTGGGTATCGCCGGCAGTTCGCGCACGCGCCGCTGCCGAGCTCCGCCGCCGATCTCGGCGGGCGCTGGCAGCCAAATCTCGAACTGCTGGCAAGCCTCAAGCCAGACTTGCTGATCGTCTCGTCGGAGCGAGGTCCGGACGAAGCCTTGGAGCTGCGGATCGCTCCCCGATTGGCGATGTCACTCCATGGGACGGGCCTATCACCACTCGCAGCCGCCGAGGCTGCGCTGCGCCGCGTCGCCTCCGCCGTCCGGCGGGAAGCGGCCGCCGAAGCTGTGATCGTAGAGGCTGCGAGGGTCTTCGATGGGATAGCAAAAAGCCTTGCCGCTTCGATCCGCCCGGGGCTGATCGTGGCCGTTCTGGAGCCGGATGGCCGTCATGTCACGGTGCACGCGAAAGGCGGCCTGATCGGCGAGACCATGGAACGCTGCGGAATTCGCAACGCTTGGACCAGGCCGACGGCTTCGATCTGGGGATTTTCGAGAATCGGCATCGAACGGCTTGCGGAAGCGCCGGAGGCGCGGATCGTCTTCGTCGATCAGGGGCCGCGCACCAGGCGAGCGCTGCGATTGCTTGCGGCGAGCACGCTTTGGCAAAGCCTGCCGCAGGTCGCGGCCGGCCGTGTGGCGCGTATTCCGGACCTTTTTCCTTTCGGTGGGCTTCCGACGGCCGTGCGCCTGGCGCGCGAGCTCGACAGCATCGTTGCGCGTGGAGTTGTCCATGCGGGCTGAGATCGATAGTGGCTCATGGCTGGCTGCACCATCTTCCGGCGGCATCCTGCCGCTCATGGGGCTTGCAGCCGCATGCCTCGCGCTCGTTGGTCTTTGGGGAGAGTTGCAGCCGTCGCAATGGATGATGGGCTTGTTCGCGCCGGAGGCGAGCGATCCCCGCCAGATGGCGTTCCATCACGCGCTGCTGCCGCGGATCTTCATTGCGCCCATTGCAGGCGCGATCCTAGGCCTCGCGGGAGTCATCCTCCAGCAGGTGCTTCGCAATCCGCTGGCCGACCCGACGACGCTCGGCATTTCTGCCGGCGCGCATGGGGCGCTGGTCGCGGCAACGCTCTTTGCGCCGATGCTGCTCGACTTTGGACGGGAAACCATCGCCCTGTGCGGCGGCATCGTGGCAATGGCCTGCGTCTTCGCAGCGGCTGGCGGCCGCCGCTTCTCGCCGCTTTCCGTCATCCTGGCAGGTCTGCTCGTGTCGCTGTTCTTCGGTGCCGGAGCATCGGCGCTGGTGGTGCTCAACCATGACTATCTGACCGAGCTGTTCATCTGGCAGAGCGGGTCGCTGCTCCAAAGCGGCTGGGGCAATACCGCGAAGCTGGCTATCGTGCTGATAGCAGGCGCTGCCGCCACGGCTTTGCTGGCAAGGGTATTGTCGGTTCTCGACATCGAGGAAAGCGGCGCCAGGAGCCTCGGGGTGCCGCTCGCGGCGGTCCAAGGCGCCGCATTGCTGCTCGCCTTGCTACTTTCGACCGCCGTCGTCGCGAGCCTGGGCGTGCTGGGCTTTGTCGGACTGGCCGCTCCTGCACTCGCCAGGAGGTCGGGCGCTCGGACGTTTCAGCAAAGGCTGGTCCGTTCACCGCTCTACGGCGCGGCGATACTGTCGTTGACTGATCAGATCGCGCAGATCCTGCCTCTGGCACAGGAGATTCCTACCGGCGTTGCCACGGCGGTGATGGGCGCGCTGCTGCTTCTTGGACTGTCTGGTCGCGCCTCGGCGAAGGCCGACCTACCGGCGCCGCCGCCAGTCCACTTTGACGCAGGGCATAGGTCGGCCTTCCTCGCTTGTCTTATCGGCATCATTCTCGCCGCCGTCCTGGGCGCGATCTTCATGGGGCGCGACCACGGCGGCTGGCACTGGAGCTCGATCCAGGAACTTTCCGCGTTGTGGTTATGGCGAGTGCCCAGGATTGCAGCCTCCTTCGCCGCCGGCAGCATGCTGGGAGTGGCCGGCGTGCTGATGCAACGGCTGACCGGCAATCCGATGGCCGCGCCGGAGATTCTGGGCATCTCGGCCGGCGCGTCGATTGGATTGATCGTCCTGTTGCTCATCGCGCCCGCCGTCGATGCGGGATGGACCATCCTTGCAGCGAGCATGGGCGGAACACTGGCGCTCGCCGGCGTCCTGCTCGTCGGTATGCGGTCTTCCTTCGCCCCTCAGCGCCTTGTCCTAACCGGCGTCTCCATTGCGACCCTGTGCTCGGGGCTCGCGGCGCTCGCCATGACCAGCGGCGATCCCCGGCTCGGGGGCCTTGTGTCCTGGATGGCTGGCTCGACCCACCGGGTGACGCCATCGGGTGCCGCGCTGGCGCTGACGCTGGCCGCGATCCTGCTGCTCGTCGCGCCGCTGACGGCCCGCTGGCTCGATATCCTGCCTTTGGGAAGCGGTATCGCGAGAGGGCTCGGCCTTGGTCTCGGCAAGAGCCGCCTGTCGGTGCTGCTCATCGCAGCGATTGCCACCACAGGCGCGACGCTCATCGTGGGCCCGCTCACCTTCATTGGCCTGATGGCCCCTCATCTGGGGAGATTGCTCGGCTTTCGCCGTGTCATGCCGCAGCTGATCGCAACCAGCTTGATCGGCGGTGCCCTGATGGTGCTGGCCGACTGGATCGCCCGCATCGTGATCTTTCCCTGGCAGCTTCCGACCGGGATCGTGGCGACGCTTCTCGCCGGTCCGTTCGTGCTGAACCTGCTGCGAAGGGCACGCCGATGATCGCGGGAGCACACGGGCCGCAGCAAAACCCGAGTCTCGCTACGGCCCGCAGGCTGGACGAGGTGCTGATTGGAGACTTGTCTTGGTACCAAGGGAAGGTGCTGCCCGACTACGGTGGAGATGAGGTGTCTCGGGCTGTGGACCTGGCCGATCTGCCGACGCTCGCCGACGTCATCGATCGGTTCGCAAGCCGATATCCGGGCTGCGATAGGCGGACGGTCGCCTCGCTCTGGTCGCAGCTGTATTTCGCCTTCGTCGTGCCCCCCGTGATCGCTTCGCAGTTGGTGCCGGGGCCAGTGATCAATTCTTCGCTCGACGCTATGGGGCTGCGCCTCGCCGATGACGGGGCGCCCGTAGGGCTGGCCTGTACGCTGGCTGCGATCACACCAGTTGCCAAGGGCCAAGGAAACGAGATTGCCGGTTTCGTCTGCGGGCATCTTGCGATCATGGTTCGGGCGATTTCCGGCGTGACCGACCTCGCGCCAAAACTGCTCTGGCAGAACGCCGCCGGTTACCTGGCCTGGGCCGTCGGAGCCGTCGCCGGTGATCCCTGCAGGTCGCGAGAGGCCGCGTTGCACCTTGCGGCAGATGTGCTCGCGGATGGCACTCGCAACCCGATCCGCAGCTTCGTCACCCTGCGGAGCGAGGATCGAAAGCTCTTCCCGAAGCGTCGAATCTGCTGCCTTCGCAGCGGACTTCCGGGCCGTTCGAGCTGCGCGGACTGCCCGGCACGGCGGCCGCTCGCGACGGTACTGGCTCCTCGGCCTTTGGCGGAAACGACGCCTCAGCCAGACGCGCCTATCGCGCCGCTTTCATCCTAGAGCGTTCCGAATGCAGTCCTTGCGTCCCCTCTCTGCCGCCGATCCTGCAAGCGACGTCGCTCCACTGTTCGAGCTCGACGGGCTGGGTTTCTCCGTTCCCGGCCGAACTCTTCTCGGGTCATTATCGCTGACGCTGCCGGCGCGTCGCTGCGTCGGAGTGATTGGGCACAATGGCTCGGGTAAATCGACATTGCTCAAGATCCTTGCCCGTCAGCAGCCGGCGAGCGCCGGCACCGTTCGGTTCGAGGGCAAGGCACTTGGCGACTGGAGCGACCGGGGGTTCGCCCGCAAGGTTGCCTACCTGCCGCAACAGCCGCCGCCGGCTACGGGCATGCTGGTTCGGGAACTGGTCGCCCTCGGCCGCTATCCCTGGCACGGCGCCCTCGGGCGTTTGCGGCAGGGGGATCGCGACAAGGTGGCGGAGGCGATGGCGCTGACCGATGTCGAGCGTTTCGCCGATCGTCTGGTGGACACGCTTTCCGGCGGCGAGCGCCAGCGCGTCTGGCTCGCCATGCTTGTCGCCCAGGACACCGGATGCCTGCTGCTCGACGAACCGATTTCGGCGCTCGATCTCTCCCACCAACTCGAAACGCTCGGATTGGTGCAACGCCTCTCGCGCGAGCGCGGGCTCAGCGTCGTCGCGGTCCTGCACGACGTCAACATGGCAGCACGCTTCTGCGACGAGATCATCGCACTGCATTCCGGGGATGTGATTACGCGAGGCGCGGTCGCCGCAATCATGACGCGCGACGAATTGCTCCGGATCTACGGGGTCGAGATGGAGATACTGGCTCACCCGAGGAATGGTCAGCGGCTGGCATTTGCCCGCTGAGAGCTTCTTCAGAAAGCCAGCCCGTTCGCCTGTTTCCCAATCTCCAGGGTTCGCCGAACGGCCATCCTTTTCGCTAGACGACTGGCACTTGAAGGTGGCTCTCGCTTCTTGTCACGTCCGCTTTCCGGCAGAACCTCAAAGTCCGCTCTTGGCGCATGGCCGACGAGTAGCTGAAACTCCGATCGCAACGGCCCGGCTTGGGGGATGTTGTCGGTCGCCGAATCTTCTTCGCCCAGTCTCCGCGCTCCGGTCAGAAAACTTGGCCGTCTCCTGGCACGCAGACATCGAGCTCCCCAGGATCGTCGACGTATTAATTAGCATACCTTATGAAGCCTATTGAATCCAGATGGCTAATCGAAGAGTGGGCAGGTGACTAGGTTCTTCGCGAGCTGATGAAGCAAACGAGGGGCGAATGCCTTCCATCGAGACGAAACTCCTTATCTCGCCATTCCTTCTCGCGATGGGCCTTATGGGCCCGGCGACGGCGCTCGCTCAATCGGCAGCCAAGCCCGCGCCCCTGACGATCCTGGATCAAGGCAGCTTCGCTGTCGGCGGCACGGTGGTGAGAACCCCTGGAACCTTCACGAACGACGAACCCACGGCCGAAGGGCAAAGCCTGCATGGCGACCATCTCTATGCCTTCTATCAGGTTCCGCAGAATCCCAAGGCGCTGCCGATCGTCATGCTGCACGGCGCCTTCCAGTCGGCGCGAAGCTGGGAGACAACCTCGGATGGGCGCGAGGGCTTCCAGACCCTGTTCCTGCGCCGCGGTTTCCCAGTTTATCTCGTCGACCAACCGCGTCGCGGGCGTGCCGGCAACAGCACGGTTGGGACGACGATCGAACCCACCCCCTATGACCAGCTCTTATTCGATCAGTTCCGGCTCGGGAAATGGCCGAACCTCTTCGACAACGTCCAGTTCGACCGCAAGCCCGAGACGCTGGACCAGTTCTTCCGCTCGGTCACGCCAAATACCGGCCCCTACGACGCCGGCGTCATTTCCAACGCGATGGCGGCGCTGTTCGCCAAGACCGGTCCGGCGATCCTGTTCACCCATTCCCAAGGCGGCGGTCCGGGCTGGCTGACCGCGATCAAGAGCGCCACCGTCAAAGGCATCGTCGCTTTCGAGCCGGGCAGCGGCTTCATCTTCCCGGAGGGCGAACTGCCCCCGGCCATGCCGAACGCTGCCGGGACCTTGTCGCCCGAGGCGGTCCCGCTGGCGGATTTCCAAAAACTCACCCGCATCCCGATCGTCATCTACTACGGCGACAATTTTCCGGTCGAGCCAACGACGGAGCGCGGGCAGGACAATTGGCGGGTGCGGCTCGCCATGGCGAAGCTCTGGGTCGCTGTCGTCAACAGGCATGGCGGTGATGCGCGCCTCGTGCACCTCCCCGAGATCGGCATCCGCGGCAACACGCACTTCCCCTTCTCCGATCTGAACAACCTCGAGATCGCCGATCAGGTCTCGAAGTTCCTGGCCGAGAAGAAGCTCGACTGACGCCGGCGGCGCCGCGCGCCCGGCGTCCACAGCACCTAATTCGAAAGGAAGACCATGATGAACCGTCGAACGGTCCTGACAACGGCCGTTGCCGCCGCGGCCGCTGGCTTTGCGACCGGCGAAGCCAGCGCCGATGACAAGAAGAACCCCTTTGGCCTCGTCTATCGGGATGCGATCACGAGCAACGAGCCAGGCAAGGTCGATATCCTTCCCGTGAACTACAAGCTGGGTGGTCTGGACATCGTCGCCAACGTCTACACCCCGGCCGGATACAGCACCGACAAGACCTATCCGGCGATCGTCGTCGCTCATCCGAATGGCGGCGTGAAAGAGCAGGTCGCGGGCCTCTATGCGCAGCGGCTAGCGGGCGAGGGGTACATCGCAATCACAGCGGACGCCGCCTATCAGGGTGGCAGCGGCGGCCAGCCCCGCAGCGTGGACAAGCCTCAAAACCGGATCGAGGACATCCACGGCATGGCGGACTTCATCACCCGCTATCCGGGTGTCGATGTCGCGTGCATCGGGCTGCTCGGCATCTGCGGCGGCGGAGGCTACGCGCTGTCGGCAGCCAAGGCCGACAAGCGGTTCAAGTCGATCGCAACGCTCAGCATGTTCAATTCCGGGCGTGTTCGCCGTAACGGCTTCGCGGATTCGCAACTGAACACCGTCCAGGATCGCCTGCGGCAAGTCTCCCAGGCGCGCGCGCAAGAAGTCGCCGGTGGTGAGATACTCTATTCGGGCGACGCCAACCTGACCGACGAGCAGATCGCGAAGCTGCCCTTCGAGATGTACCGGCAGGGGTATGCGTATTACTGGCAGACCCACGCCCATCCGAACGCGACGTTCAAGTACACGACCAACAGCTTGCTGGACCTGATGCGCTGGGATGCCACGGATCAGATCGATCTGATCGACCAGCCCCTGCTCATGATCGCCGGCAGCAAGGCCGACAGCCTCTACATGACCAAGGACGCCTTCGCGAAGGCGACCGGCACCAAGGACAAGGAGCTGTTCGAGATCGAGGGCGCGACGCATATCGAGACCTACTGGGTGCCGAAATACGTCGATGCGGCCATGGGCAAGCTGACCCCGTTCTTCGCCCGGACGCTCCCGTCCGGCCGAACCTGAACACCCTTCCAACCCGAACGAGGTCTGTCATGCGAACCATCCGCAACGCGTCGGTCGCCGCCCTGCTCCTCAGCGCGGCGCCATTCGAGGGCTCAGCCCAAGCGCAAAACCAGTCTCAGCCGGCGACGGCGAAGCCGCCGTCCCGTGCGCAGCAACTCATGGGCGACGTCGCCCCGAAGATGGCCGAACTCACCGACAATGTGCTGTTCGGCGACATCTGGGAACGGCCAGGGCTGGCCAAGCGCGACCGCAGCCTGATCACGGTTGCCGCCCTGATCGCGCTGAACCGGCCAGAGCAGCTTCGCTCGCACATGGCGCTGGCGCGCACGAATGGCGTGAAGGAAGAAGAGATCGTCGAGGCGATCACGCAGCTCGCCTTTTACGCCGGCTGGCCGAACGCCATCGCGGCGATCGGTGTCGCCCGCGACGTGTTCAAGCAGAAATGAGCCCTGACATGCTCGCTCCTGCTCTGATCTTCGCGGCTATGGCGCTGCCTTTCGCTGCGCTTGCTCAAAGCGACCGGGTCGTCGTCCAACGCGCCGGCGCGCAGAAGCCCGCGGCGGGCCCGGCGCAGAACTTCCCCGGCAAGGTCGAGGTCACGGGCCGTTTCCAAGGCACGTCACCGGCCCGCATCGGTGGTGGCACGGTCAGTTTCGAGGCGGGCGCCCGGACCGCCTGGCACACCCACCCGCTCGGCCAGACGCTGATCGTCACCGAGGGTGTCGGCCGGGTGCAGCATTGGGGCGGAGAAATCCAGGAGATCCGGCCCGGGGACGTCGTCTGGATTCCGCCGGGCGTGAAGCACTGGCATGGCGCCACGCCGGCTTCCGGCATGATCCATATCGCCATCTCCGAGTCCCAGGACGGAAAGACCGTCGACTGGCTGGAGCATGTTTCCGACCAGCAATACGGCCGCTGAGAATCCCCCATGAAATTCGCTACACAAGCAGCTCTTGCGGCTGCTGCGATGAGCGTCGTTCTCGCTGCCGGCTGGCAGGTCCATGCCGAAGCCACCCGCGCGACGCTCCCGGATCTCGACAAGCTCGTCCACTACACCACAGTGCGGCGCGGCAACGTCACCGAGCACATCATGACGACGCCGCAGGCGCTGGAGGCGGTCAAGAACCGCCAGCCCATCCCGTCGGGCACGCATTTCGTCCTGGTCGACTACCGGGATGGCAAGCTGTTCCGCTACTTCGTCATGGAGAAGGGTGAGGGCTGGGGCGCCGACTACGACGAGCGCCGCCGGACTGGCGACTGGCAGTACCAGTGGTTCTGGCCGGACGGAAAGATCAACACCGCTGAGAATACGGCGCGCTGCGCGAGCTGCCACAGCAGCCAGGCCAGCAGCGACTATCTCTACACCGCCTACCGGATCCCGCGCTTCAACGGCGAACCGGTCGAATAGGCCTTACGATGAGCCGGTTCTTCGCCCTTCGTCTCTGGCTGGACGGTCTCGCGGCCGTCCTTCTCGTGTTCGGCCTGTCCTATTGGTGGCTCGGCAATGTCGCGCACGAGCTCGCGGGCACGCTGATGTTCTTGCTGCTGATCGCGCACAACGTCTTCAATCGTCGCTGGTACGGCAATCTTCCGAAGACACGGCGCGAACCCCGCAGCCTCTTCAATATCCTCGTCACCGGCGGGCTCCTGCTTGCCATGCTGGCGCTGCTGGCGACCAGCATCCTGATCTCGAATGCGCTCGCTTCCTTCCTGCCGCCCTGGGGCGGGTTCACCGTGCGACAGATCCATACCGTCGCGGCCTACTGGGTTCTGGTGATCGTGGCGGTGCATCTCGGCCTGCGCTGGCCGATACTCATGGGTCTTGCGAGAGTTTCCTTCGGCATTCGCGGGACCAGTCCGATCCGGACCTTGATCCTGCGCGCGGTCACGGGCGCGGTGGCGGTCCACGGCGTCTGGAGCTGCCTCGATTTGGGCCTCGGCATGAAGCTGACGATGCAGATGAGCCTGGACTGGTGGAACTTCGAAGAGTCGGTCGCGGGCTTCTTCATTCATGTCGGCGCCATCGCGGGGCTGGTCATGTCGGGGACGTACTACACGATGAAGCTGATCGACTTCGCCCGCCCTGGCCGCCGCCCAAGCCGCGACGCCCAGCCAGTTCCGACGACCGTATCACCATGACCACGCGTCTATCCCGGCGCGAGTGGCTCGCCGCGGCAGCGCTATGCTCGGCTTCGACGCAGGCATCGTCCCAGACGGCTGCGCAGCGCTCCGGTTCAGGGGCGCATCAGCCACTGACAACCGACAGCACCCTGGGGCAGTTGGTCTCTCACCCGGCATTTATCGGCTTCGGCCGGCGAATCCTGCCCTGGGCCGATCGCGTATTCGACGAGAACGCCAGGCTTTCCACGATCGGCAGCCTGCTGCCCTACCATACCCAGGTCGATATTCCCTCGATCGTTGGCGCGCTCAACCGGCTGATCGAGGACGCAGGTCGTGGCCGGCGGATCTTCTACGAGCTCTATGACGACGAGGAGCGACGCGCCGACCCCGGCAAGTCACATGCGGGGCTTTTCTTCCTGCGCGGCAAGCCCGGCGCACCGTTCGCGATCATCGCCCCGGGAGGCGGCTTCGCCTATGTCGGCTCCGTCCATGAAGGCTTTCCCTATGCCGCCGAAATCAGCCGGGCCGGGTTGAACGCCTTCGTCCTGAAATACCGGGTCGGACTGAGCGGCGAGATTGCCACCCGCGACCTCGCGGCCGCGATCGGCCTCGTGTTTCGCAACGCCGCCGAATTCGAGGTCGAAACCCGCGGATACTCGCTCTGGGGCAGCTCGGCCGGCGCGCGCATGGCGGCGTTCATCGGCAGCCACGGTGCGGCCCGCTTCGGCGGACCCGACGTGCCCCGGCCGGCGGCCGTCATCATGGCCTATACGGCCCATGCAGACGTCGGGACCGCCGAGCCGCCCACCCTCGCCGTGGTCGGCGCGGGCGATGGTATTGCGCCGCCGGTGTCGATGGAGCGGCGCATCGCCGTTCTCCGTAGCATGGGCGCCGAGACCGATTACAGGATTTACCCGGCTGTCGCGCATGGCTTCGGTCCGGGCATCGGCACCAGCGCGGAGGGCTGGATCGGAGAGGCTATTCGGTTCTGGCAGCGTCAACCTCGGTAGCGCAGGACATCGACCAGCAGGGAGAGAGCCGAGGAGGAATGCCGCCGGCTTGGATAGTAAAGGTGATAGCCAGGAAACGGCGGGCACCAGTCCTCAAGCACGCGTATGAGCTTTCCCGTGCGAATATGCGGGACCGCTTGGTCTTCCGGCAGGTAGGCTAGGCCGAGGCCATCGAGCGCCGAACTCAGGCGGAGCGCGAGGCTGTTGAACACGAGCTGCCCCTCGCCACGCACCTTGACCTCGCGCCCGTCCTTTTCGAGGCCCCAGGGAAACAGGCCGCCATAGGTGGGCAGACGAGACGCGATGCAGTTGTGGGAGGTCAGGTCCTGTGGCGTTTCCGGAATTCCGTAGCGCGTGAAATAGGCTGGCGATCCGACCACGGCCATACGCATCTCGGGCGCGATCCGCACGGCGATCATGTCCTTTGCGACCTGCTCGCCCAAGCGTACCCCCGCATCATACCCAGCAGCCACGATGTCTACGAGGCCATAGTCGACGATGATCTCGACCTTGATGTCGGGATGATCCAGTAAGAAGCCCTTCAGGGCGGGTTGCAGGGCCGAGATCGCGGCATGTTCTCCGGCCGTGATGCGGATCGTCCCGGCCGGCTTGCCCCGCAACTCGCCAAGTGCCGCGATCTCCGCCTCGATCTCGTCGAAGCGCGGCGCGATGGTTTCGAGAAGCCGCAAACCGGCTTCGGTGGGGGCGACGCTTCGGGTCGTGCGCGTCAGAAGCCTGAGCTTGAGGCGCTCCTCGAGAGCCTTGATGGTCTGGCTGAGCGCGGACTGCGAAACGCCCAGCTTGGCACCGGCCTTGGTGAAGCTGCGCTCCTTCGCAACCATGGCGAAGGTGGCGAGGTCGTTGAAGTTTGGCTGCGCCATTAATTAGAGAACCTTATGAGATTGCTCGAATTATAGCTCCTTGCTGTCGTGGCGGGTACCGGCTGGCCACAACACATCGCCTTGCGCCTGTTGAAGCCGCAGCCGACCGGCTTCGATTTCGGCGGCGCGGCCCATCGCCAAATTGAACGGCCCGAGACAGGTCGCGAAGAGCGATCCTGAAACGCAGTGCGGACTCGCCGCCAATGTCTGGCACGAGGCGGGAGCGGAAGTCAGGCCCGCCTACTCGCAACGTCTGCTCCTGGGCAATGCGCCAAGGTCTGCTCATGGCGCTCTGCGTTCGCACCTGTGCGTGAGCCATCTCAAGGTATGGCCTCAAGAGCGTGGGCCGGCCACCAGCGCAAAAAATCCGTGAGTGGCTGCTTTGACCTTGCGGTATCAGCATTTTGAGAACGCTGGTCGTTCCTTGTCGTGAACAGCGAGGCGCTCGACGATCGTCGCGGTGGCCTGGTTCATCCCCACGACCTCCACGGGGATACCATTGGCCCGGTAGCGGCCGACGATCTTGTCGAGCGCGGCGACCGCCGTGACGTCCCAGAAGTGTGCCTGCGAAACGTCAACACGCACGCCGGCCTCGCCCGCCGCATCGAGGTCAAAAGCTTCGCTGAAGGCGTCAGCCGAGGCGAAGAAGACTTGGCCCGTGACGCGATAGGTCAGCGGGCCGGCCGCGGCATCACCCTCGGGGGCGACATGCATCAGCCGCGCGACCTTCACTGTGAAGAAGACACCGCTGAGCAGCACGCCGACGAGAACGCCGAGCGCGAGATTGTGGCTCGCCACCGTGACCGCCACCGTTGCCAGCATCACCGTGCTCGACAGTCGCGGATGCGCGACGACGGCCCTGAGCGAGGACCAGTTGAAGGTGTCGACCGAGACCATCACCATAATCGCAACCAGCACGACCACCGGCACCTGCGAGACCCAAGGCTTCAGCGCGACCATGAGGACCAGCAGGAAGGCGCAGGAGAACAGCGTCGAGAGCCGGCCCCGCCCGCCATACTTCACGTTACTGACGGTCTGACCGATCATGCCGCAGCCGGCGATGCCGCCGAACAGGCTCGACGCCATGTTGGCGAGGCCCAAGCCCGTGCACTCGCGGTCCCTGGAACTCGGCGTCTTTGTCAGGTCGTCGACCACCGTGGCGGTCATCAGCGATTCGAGCAAGCCGACCATGGCGATGGCAACGGCCGGGCCGACGATGATCCGCAGCGTCTCCCAGCTGACCGGCACGGTCGGCCAGGCGAATACTGGCAGCGCCTCGGGCAGGCGGCCGAGATCGGCCACGGTTCTCACCGGCAGCTGGAGCAGGCTCGCGGCGGCCGTGAGCAGGACGATGGCGATCAGCGGCGATGGGATGGCGGTTGTCAGCCGCGGCACGCCGTAGATCAGCGCCAGCGCGACGGCGAAGAGCGCATAGGTGTGCCAGCCCTCGCCGAGGAGATGCGGCATCTGCGCAGCGAAGATCAGGATCGCCAGCGCGTTGACGAAGCCGGTGCGGACCGATTGCGAGACGAAGCGCATCAGTACGCCAAGTCGAAGCAGCCCGAAGACGATCTGGAGCGCGCCGGCAAGCAGGCCGGCGGCAAAAAGATAGGACAGGCCGTGCGAGGCGACGAGCGGTGCCGCCACCAGAGCGACCGAGCCGGCAGCTGCCGAAACCATGGCCGGACGCCCGCCAGCGAAGGCGATCACGATGCCGATAACGAAGGAGCCGTAGAGCCCGACCTGCGGGTCGACGCCGGCGGCAAAGGAAAAGGCGATGACCTCGGGGATAAGAGCGAAAGTGGCGACGGCTCCGGCAAGAAGTTCGCGCGGCGGATTGGTCAGCCATTCGCGCCGAAGGGTGGTTATGAGCATGGTGATCTCGCAAGGCATCGCCATCGGTCCACCTGGCGGTGCGACCTGACAATTGACGTTGGACAGCCTGTTGCGTTGTCCGGCGGATCGGCGGCCGGAAGAGCCACCCGGAGTTACACCGGGTCCGAGGTTTGTGGGGACCGTTATAGCCACCCGATCACGAGGGACAACGGGCAATCCGCCGATAACCGCTGGACCTGAGAACTGACCCATGACGCGTTCGCTTCGGGCCGGTTCCAGTCGTGAGGCGGCCGCAGGGCGAAGGTCCGCTCCCGAGGAATGAGCCAGAGTCTGCTAGTGGCGCAATTCGGCAAGGCGTTGGACGGGTGTGCGTGACGCAATTCGATTGACGCGGCATTCAAGCCGACCGAACGGGAAGCTGCTGAGAGGACCGTCGGACCACGAGCTCGACGGGCAGGACCCTCTCGCTGTCGACTGCTTGATGTCCGATCATGGCCATCAGGGTCTGCGCTGCGAGGTTGCCGATCTGGCCCGTGGGAACGTGTACGGTCGTTAGCCCCGGCGAGACGTGCGCCGACATGTCCAACCCGTCGATCCCCACCACGCTCAGGTCTTGGGGTACCGCCATGCCGCGTGCATGCGCTTCTTCGAGGCAGCCGATGGCGAACACATCGATGCCTCCTATCAGCGCGGTGGGCGGGGCATCCAGATCCAGGAGCATCGCGCAGCCGGCTCTCCCGCCGGCAAGAGTAAGCGCCTGCTCGACGACCAAGGAATCGGGCAGCGACAGCCCAGCCGCGACCAGCGCCTGTCGTGCACCATCGAGACGCGCCCTCTGGCGATCGTTGAATCGGAGTTGCCCGACGATCACGCCGATACGGCGATGTCCGAGTCCGATGAGATGCTCGGCCGCCAGGCGCCCCGCGCGGGCATTATCGATGGTGACGGCCGTGAAATGTCCGTCACCGCACCATGTCAGCACGACCGGAAGACCAGACGCTCTCAGCAAGGCGGTGGTTTCCGGGGCCCGTTCCGCGCCGACCAGCATCAGTCCGTCGACGCCGCGCCCGAGCAGGGCCCGGACCGCCTGCGTCTCGGCCGCTGGGTTGGCCTCGTGCGAGGCGACCAGCAGCAGATAACCGGACTGCGCCAATGTGGCCTGCATCGCCTGGAGCGCGCGGGCGAAGATGGCGCTGTCCAGTGTGGGCACAATTGCGCCGATCGTCATCGAGCGGCCCGAGGCAAGCGCACGCGCCGCGCCATCCGGCAGATAGCCGAGGCGTTGCGCACTGGCCATGACCTTGGCCAGCGTCTCGGGCGACACCAGCTCCGGCTGCGCGATCGCGCGCGACACGGTTGCAGGCGACACGCCGGCATCGCGCGCGACATCGCTCAACTTGATGCGGCGACCATCCATCGGCCTTCCCTGATGAAAGTTCTTTCATGACCGTAGCGCCAAAGCCAAGCCAGGTACAAGCGCTCGAACCGAATATATTCATCTATTAGCGCATGTTGACATGCGGATTGCGATCTGGAAAGTTAACTGAAAGCGCTTTCATAGAAAGGCGCACGAGGAGCGCGATGATAGGACGGCGAGGATGGGTCAGTCTGACCTCGGTAGCGGCGACGCTGCTGCTGTGGTTTGTCTTGACGACGGCGACGGGCCTGGTTTCGCCCGGCCGCTTTCCCTCGCCCACCGAATTCTGGCAGTCGCTCAACCAGATCGCGACGCGCGGCTATGCTGGCGCCGAGCTTGCGAACCATGCCTTCCACAGCGTCCGGCTCGTCGTCCTCGGCTTCCTCGTAGCGATCGCCACCGGCGTGCCGCTTGGATTGTGGATGGGCTGGAGCCGGCGGGCCGAGGCGGCAATCAACCCGATCTTCCTGATCATCCGCCCGATCCCGCCGCTGGCCTGGATCCCGCTCGCGATCCTCTGGCTCGGCCTCGGCGACGCCGCCAAGATCATGGTGATCTGGTTCGCGGCCTTCGTCCCCGCGGTCATCAATGCCTTTGCCGGCGTCCGCAACATCGACCGGCCGATCATCGAGGCAGCGCGCATGCTCGGCACACCGCGCTGGCGGCTGGTCAGCGAGGTCATCGCACCGGCGGCGTCGCCGATGATCTTCACCGGCCTTCGCCTATCGCTGCAGGCGGCCTGGACGACGCTGGTCGCCGCCGAGCTGGTCGGGGCGCTGGTCGGCATCGGCTTCGTCCTCAACATGGCGCAGCAGGACATCTACCCCGGCATGATCCTCGCCGGGATGGTCACCGTCGGCATCCTTGGCTGGGCGACGACGCTACTTCTCGGCCTCGCCGAGCGCCGCGCGCTCGCCTGGAACGTGGCGGGGAGAGACTGAGGCCATGAGCCACGCACCACTGCGATTGGGCGAGAAGCTGGCATGGGGGCTGCTCGGGCTCGCCGGCTTCATCGGTCTGTGGACCCTGCTCTCGGTCTCCGGGATCGTGCCCCGGCAGTTCCTGCCTTCGCCACTCGACGTGCTGATGCGGACCCTCCAGCTCAGCTCGACACCCTTCGCCGGTGCGACGCTGCCGCAGCACCTTGCCTCCAGCCTGCAGCGCTACGCCTTGGGCGTGCTGCTCGCCGCCGGCATCGGCGTGCCGCTCGGCCTGCTGATGGGCTGGTTCCGCCTGCTTGACGACATCGTCACGCCCCTCTTCGACGGCCTGCGCTTCATCGCCCCGATCGCCTGGGTACCTTTCGCCGCGCTCTGGTTCGGCACGGGCATCGGCGGGCCCGTCCTGATCATCTTCGCCGGCGCCTTCCCGCCCTGCCTGATCAACGCCTATCGCGGCGCCCGCTTCGTCGAGCCGCGCCTGATCGAGGCGGCGCGCATGCTCGGCACCGGCCATCTGCGGATGATCCTGGAGATCCTGCTGCCGGCGGCCACGCCCTCGATCGTGGCTGGCCTGCGCGTCTCGGCCGGCCTCGGCTGGCAGTCGCTGGTCGGCGCGGAGCTGATCGTCGCAGCCGCCGGCGTCGGATTCATGATGGTTCAGGCGCAGGCCAATGTCGCGACGCCGACAGTGATGGCCGGCATGGCCGCGATCGGCATCGTCGGCATGCTGATCGACATCCTGCTGCGGCAGGGCGAGGCGTGGTTGCGTCGCCGCCGCGGCCTCGAGGCTTGAAGGGCTAGACGATGGGATCGATCCGTTTCGACAAGGTCGACAAGGTCTTCGGGCCGCGCGGTTCCGGCGTGAAGGCACTGGACGACATCAATCTGGAGATCGGCGAGAAGGAGTTCGTCGCGATCGTCGGGCCGTCCGGCTGCGGCAAGACGACCTGCCTCAGAATGGTCGCGGGCTTCGAGCCGCCGAGCGCCGGCATCGTCAGTGTCAACGGCAAGGCGGTCACCAAGCCGGGTCCGGATCGTGCGGTGGTGTTCCAGCAGTTCGCGCTGTTTCCCTGGAAGACGGTGCGCCAGAATATCGAGCTCGGCCTGCGCAACAAGGAGCTGCCGAAAGCGGAACGCGACGAGCTCGTCGCCGGCGCTCTGAAGCTGATGAACCTCGAGAGCCATGCCGACGCCTTCCCGCATCAACTCTCCGGCGGCATGCAGCAGCGCGTCGCCATCGCCCGCGCCTATGTGCTCGATCCCGAAGTGCTGCTGATGGACGAGCCGTTCGGCGCGCTCGACGCTCAGACCCGCGTCGTCATGCAGGAGGAGCTGGTACGACTCGCCCGCGTCAATCCGCGCACCGTGCTGTTCATCACTCACGCGGTCGAGGAGGCGGTCTATCTCGCCGACCGGGTCGCGATCATGACGCGGCGCCCGGGCCGCATCAAGGAAGTGCTCGATATCCGCTCGATCCGCGAGGCCGAGAACTGGGACCGGCTGCAGAAGATCGAGGACGTGATGGACCTCGAATCCTTCGTCCATCTGCGCACCCAGATCTGGAAATCGCTGCGCGAGGAGAAGGGTCCCCATGGCGGCTGATCTCGCCTCGCTGCCGCGCCTGCAGCGCGACCTGACCGAGCCGGAGCCGATACCGGAGGCCGGCATAGCGCGGGCCTGCGAACTGATGCGCTCGGGCCGGCTGTTCCGCTATGGCGAAATGGGCGCCGACCAGAACGACGTCGCGGTACTGGAGCAGGAATTCGCTGCCCTCGTTGCTCGACGTTACTGCGTGGCAGTCAATTCCGGCGGCGCGGCGCTGTGCCTGGCGCTGAAGGTGCTGGATGTGCAGCCCGGTGACCCGGTACTGGTCAACGGCTTCACGCTCGCGCCTGTCCCTGGCGCCATCCTCCATGCGGGGGCCAGGCCCGTTCTGGTTGAGATCGGCGCAGACTACGTCATCGATTGCGACGATTTGAGGCGCAGGGCACGCGCTTCGGGCGCGCGCATCCTGCTGTTGTCCCATATGCGCGGCCATATCGCCGACATGGATGCGGTGATGGGCACCTGCGACGAACTCGGGCTGGTGCTCGTAGAGGATTGCGCGCATGCCCTATGCGCCAAGTGGGGCGGCCGGGCAATCGGAACCTTTGGCGAGGCGGCGGCCTTCAGCGCCCAGACCTACAAGCATCTGAACGCCGGAGAAGGCGGCTTTCTCGCCCTCGACAACGCCGACCGCGCCGCACGCGCCATCCTTCATTCGGGCAGCTACATGCTGCACGGACAGCATCTCAGTGCGCCGGGGCCCGACGTGATCGCCGGCTGGGAAGAAAGGACGCCGAACTTCAGCATGCGCATGACGGCGCTCGCCGCCGCCCTTCTGCGGCCGCAACTGCGCGACCTGCCGCGCCGGGTCGCACGCTGGAACGCGATTCATGACCGGATCGCCAGCGCCATCGCACGCTCACAGCATGTTCGCCTGCCGCCGCGTTCGCCGAGGCAGCGATACTCCGCGACATCCGTCCAGTTCTCGCTGCTCGGCTTCACGGATGGCGAGATTGCCGCAATGCTCGATCGCTGCGCCGCCCGCGGTCTGCCGATCAAATGGTTCGGCGCCGGCCGGCAGCGTGGCTTCACCAGCGCACCGCGCCATTGGCGCTATGCCGGCGACCAGGGGGCGATGCAGCAGACACACGCAATTCTGGCCGGACTTTGCGATATCCGCACGCCCCTGTCGTTGACCGACGAGGATTGCGACCTAGTCGCCGAGATCCTGCGCGAGGCCATCGAGACCATCGTCTCCACACGAGCGGAGGCAGGGGAAACCGGGCGAGCCAGGACGGGCTGAGACCGGGCCAACGACAACAGGGAGGAACGAAGATGAGACGCATCATTGCCGGACTGGCCGTCGCCGCCACATTCGCTTGCGCGGCGATTTCGCCCACGCAAGCCCAGACCGCGATCGGGGTCAGCTACCAGCCTTCGCTCTACTGGGCGCTGCCCTTCCACTACGCCACGGTGAAAGGCTGGTGGAAGGAGGTCGGCCTCACCCCCAATTTCTCGACCTTCCCGGCCGGTGCGCCGCAGATCGCGGCGGCGGCTGCCAAGTCATGGGATGTCGGCGGTACCGGCTCGGTGCCAGCCGTGCTCGGCGCTGTCCGCTTCAACATCCTGACGATCGGCCTGACCAATGACGAGTCGAAGACCAACGCCATGATGGTTCGCGGCGACAAGTTCGACGCGATCAAGGCCGACCCGAAATCGCTGAAGGGCCAGAAGCTGCTGCTGACGACGAATTCGACCGTCGACTACTCCGCCCGCAAATGCCTGACCAAGTTCGGCCTGGCGCATGGCGACATGCAGTTCGTCAATCTAGGCCAAGCCCAGATCATCACCGCTATCACCTCCAACAATGGCGACGTCGCCGGCGTCTGGGCGCCCAACACCTACACGCTGGAAGACCGCGCCAACGCCAAATATCTCTGCTCCGGCGCCGATGCGAACGCAATCGTGCCGGGCGCGCTGATCGTGCGGGCCGAGTTCGCCAAGGAACGGCCGGACGATGTCGCGAAGTTCCTCGCAGTCTTCCTGCGCGGCTGGTCCTGGGCCAAGGCCAACCCGGCCGAGGCGCGCGCGCTCGCGCTGGATTTCTACAAGCATGGCGGTCTCGAGGTCACGGCCCGCGCCATGGACCAAGAATTCGCGCTGCGTCCGACCTTCGGGCTCGACGAGCAGCTGAAGCTGATGGCACGCGGCGCGGCGGCCTCGACCGTCGACGGCTGGTTCAGCGAGATCGGCAAGTTCATCACCGAGGTCGGCACGATCCCGTCGAACCCGGACACCAAGAACTATCTCACCGACGACTTCCTGAAGCGTGTCGCGGCGGACCCGAAGCTCAAGGCCTTCGCCACCGAATTCGACAAGAAGTGACCTGAGATTAGACCAAGCATGGCGATGGCGGCGCCCTCCGGGCCGCCATCGCGTTCCCCACCTTTTTTGACCGAAGCGGACAGCGCCATGGCGATCACGCATCTGAAAACAGCCACCAAGACGCCCGAGACGGAAACCGACACCGCCCGCGCGGTCGTCACCGAGATGCTGGCTGCGATCGAGAACGGGGGCGAGCAGGCCGTGCGCGACTATGCGGCCAGGCTCGACAAATGGGACGGGCCGATCGTCCTGGACCAGGCGGCGATCGCCGAGCGCATCCAGGACATTCCGCAGAACGTGAAGGACGACATCTCCTTCGCTGCCGGGCAGGTCCGGCGCTTCGCCGAGGCCCAGCGCGCCTCCTGCCGGGATTTCTCGCTGGAGATGTCGCCGGGGCTGCATCTCGGGCAGAAGCTCGTGCCTGTGAACACGGCCGGCTGCTACGTCCCGACCGGCCGCTACGCCCATATCGCCTCGGCCTACATGTCGGTCGCTACTGCCAAGGCAGCGGGCGTCAAGACCGTCGTTGCCTGCTCGGCGCCCTATCGCGGTCAGGGCATCCATCCCCATGTCCTCTACGCGATGACGGTGGCGGGCGCCGACATCATCATGTGCCTCGGTGGCGTGCAGGCGATCGCCGCCATGACGTTCGGCCTGTTCACCGGCCGCCCGGCCGACATCATCGTCGGTCCCGGCAACAAGTTCGTCGCAGAAGCCAAGCGCATGCTCTTCGGCAAGGTTGGTATCGACGTGTTCGCCGGCCCCTCCGAGGTCGCGGTCCTCGCCGATGACAGCGCCGACCCGCTGATCGTCGCGACCGATCTCGTCGGGCAGGCCGAGCACGGCCATGAGAGCCCCGCCTGGCTGATTACAAGTTCTCGGCGGGTCGCGGAGGAGGTGGCGAAGCTCATGCCGGAGTTGATCGCGGCGCTGCCGCCGACCGCCCGCGACGCGGCCGGCGCGGCCTGGCGCGACTATGGCGAGATCGTACTCTGCGACACACGCGAGGAGATGGTCGCGGTCTCGGACCGCTATGCCAGCGAGCATCTCGAAGTGCATTGCGCCGATCTCGACTGGTGGCATGCACGGCTGACCAATTACGGCTCGCTGTTCCTCGGCGAGGAAACCAATGTCGCCTTCGGCGACAAGGTCTCCGGTCCCAACCACATCCTCCCCACCAAGTTCGCCGCCCGCTATTCGGCCGGGCTCTCGGTCCATAAGTTCTTGAAGCCTCTGACTTGGCAGCGCATGGACCGCGCCGCCTGCCAGCGCATCGCCCCGGCCTCGGCGCGGATCTCGCGGCTGGAAGGCATGGAGGCCCATGCTCGCACCAGCGATGCGCGGATGGCGAAGTACGCCCCTGGCTCGAATGTCGATCTCGGCCAGCCGGTGGAGGCGTGAGCGTGTTCCGTCTCGCGGCACTGTTCGACCTCTCCGGGCGCACCGCCTTGGTCACCGGTGGCAATAGCGGCATCGGTCTCGCCATGGCGCGGGCCCTCGGCCTCGCCGGCGCGCAGCTCGTCCTCGTCGCGCGGCGCGAGGAGGAACTGCGCAAGGCCGCGGATGGACTCGGCACGGAAGGGATCGCCGCGAAGATCGTCGTCGCCGATCTGGCTTCGCCGAACGCAGGCACCGTGCTGGCGAACGCCTGCGAAGGTATCGGACGCGAGATCGATATCCTGGTCAACGCAGCCGGGCTGAACCTGCGCCAGCCCTTCGGCGAGGTCACAGCCGCAGCCTTCGACCTGCACATGGCGGTGCATCTGCGCGCGCCCTTCCTGCTGACGCAGGCCTTCGCTCCGGCCATGGCGCGGCGCGGCCATGGCCGGGTCATCAACATCGCCTCGCTGCAGAGCTACCGGGCCTTTCCCGACAGCGCGCCCTATGGCGCCGCCAAGGGCGGCGTCGTGCAACTGACGCGGGCGATCGCGCAGGAATGGTCCAGCCGAGGCGTGACCTGCAATGCGATCGCGCCTGGCTTCTTTCCGACGCCGCTGACGCAGGCGGTGTTCGATGACGCCGAACGGGCGGCCCGCAATGCCGCGCAAACCGCGATCGGCCGCAATGGCGAGCTCGACGACCTTGCGGGAGCGACGGTCTTCCTCGCTGCGCCGGCCTCGGCCTATGTCACCGGCCAGACGCTCGCCGTCGATGGCGGCTTTACCGCGAAATGAGGAGGCGGGCCCGATGAAGGCTCTCGTCTATACCGGCCCCAACAGCCTCGTCTTCCGCGACGAGCCGGACCCCGTGCCGCAGGCCGACGAGGTCCTGGTCAGGGTTGAGGCTGTCGGCATCTGCGGCTCCGACATGCATGCCTATCACGGTTTCGACGCGCGTCGGCCGCCGCCGTTGATCCTCGGACACGAAGCGGCGGGGCGGATCGCGACAGGGCCACGTGCCGGCGAACGCGTGACCATCAACCCGCTCGTCGTCGACCCCAACTGTTCGTATGCGATCGAGGGACGCTGGCATCTCTCGCCGACGCGGCAGATCATCTCGATGCCGCCGCGACCGGGCGCGTTCGCCGAGCTGGTGCGCATCCCGCTGCGCAATCTGACGCCAATCCCCGACACAATGCTGGTCGCCCATGCGGCGCTCGCCGAGCCGGTCGCCGTCGCCTGGCATGCGGTCCGGATCGGAATGCAACGTCTGCATCAGCCGCTAGCCGCCTGCCGTATCGTCGTACTCGGTGGGGGCGCGATCGGCCTGGCGGCCGGGCTCGTCGCCCGCCTGTTTGGTGCGCGCGATTTGCTGCTCGGCGAAACCAATCCACTGCGGCGTCAAACGGTGATGGCGGAAGGGTTCGCCGTCTATCAGCCCGGCCAAGATGAGCCACCTGAAAACACCATCGACCTCGTCATCGACGCAGTCGGCGCCGATGCCACGCGCGCTGCTTCCTGCCGTCTGGTGCGGCCCGGCGGCGTGATCGTCCATGTCGGCCTGCTCCCCGGCCAGGCTGGCCTCGACGTTCGAGCGATCACCCTGCAAGAGATCACGTTTGCCGGTGTCTATTGCTATACGCCCGCCGATTTTGCCCAGACCGTCGAAGCCCTCGCCAAGGGGCGTCTCGGCGATCTCGGCTGGATCGAGCAACGCTCGCTCAGCGAGGGCAGCCAAGCATTTGCCGATATCGATGGCGGTCGTGTCGGTTCAGCAAAAATCGTTCTCACGACTTGAAGCAGGATCTCCAATTTATCGGGAGGCCGGCTTTGTCATCGAAAGCAGGGCCCGGAATGTCCGCTTCCGGGCGATCGCCTAGAGTCTGCAGCTGGCGCCTGCACGCCTCGGATTTGACGCTATGCAGTCCCTAGTCAGCGCGTCCCCGAGCCTCGACCGTCCATAGCGCCACGAGTTCCTTTTCCCGAACCACGTGAAGAACGTCGTGCAGGTTGATGGTCGGGTCGCAGTGCGAAACTGTGCACTCGACAACCGTGCCAATCGGCAATGCGGATTGTCCTCCCAACGGAAGAATGCGGCCGAATTCGTCGCCGCACCATTCGATCCGCCCGACCAGCTCACCGCCGAGGAAGACGCGCGGCGGCGGGCCGTCGAGCGCAAAGCTCTTGCTGCCGCCATCTGTGATGGCGAATCCGAGCGAGCTGTGCCCGATCACGGTGACGGCGATGCGCAGCGCCGGGGCGAACTCCGGCCCGCCGCGGCCATGCATGTCGACGCTGTTGTAGGCCTCGTCCATGAAGACGTAGGAGCCCGCCTGGATCTCGGTCAGCAATTGGTCCTCGCCGTCGAGCAGATGGCTGCCGGTACCGCCGCCCGAGACGATCTCCGGCGCGAGACCGGCCTCGCGCAGAGCGTCCAGCATCGAGGCGAGCAGCCGCCCCATCTCACGGTTGGCGGCGCGGCGCGCGGCGAAATCGTCGATATGCTGGACGCGGCCCTGATAGGCCTGCACGCCGCGATAGCGCAGCCCATCCAAGCGCGATACCAGCCTCGCCAGTTCCACCGCCTCGGCCGGCTTCGCGACGCCGCTGCGTTTCAGCCCGACGTCGAGGTCGACCAGCACGTCGAAGGTCGTGGCGCGACGCTGCGCCGCCTTGGCATAGGCGGTGACGAGATCGGCCCGGTCGACGACGACGCCGATGCGCCCGCCGGCCGCGGCGGCGCACGCCAGCGCGTCGATCTTCATCGAACTGGCGATCGGCGCGCTGAGCAGAAGGTCGCGGACGCCGCCCTCGAACAGCGCCAGCAATTCGCCCGGCTTGGCGCAGCAATTGCCGAGCGCGCCCGCCGCCATCTGCCGGCGGGTGATCTCGGCGCATTTGTGCGACTTTGCATGCGGCCTGAGCTTCAGCCCGGCCTTGCGGCAGCTTTCCGCCATAAGCGCGATATTGTGCTCGAACTGGTCGAGATCGAGCACGGCGGCGGGCGTCTCCAGCCGTGCCCGGCTGCCCGGCAGGCCGACGAGCTTTTGATTCAGCGCGGCGGCGCCGAACAGGGGCGTGCTCATGGCTAGGCTCCGGAACGTTCGGCCCGCAGGCGCGTCGTGGCCGCAAGGTCGATGGTCGCTCCGTCGGCCGCGAAGACCACGCCGTAGTCGCGCGCTGCGCCCTCAGCCGTGACCTTGCCCTCGCGCAGATCGTCCTCGATGCGAATGGGATCGCGCTGCAGCGCATCGCCATACCCGCCGCCGCCGGCGCCGATCAGGCGGAAGACGTCGCCGGGGCGGGCGGTGAAGCTCTCCATCGGCATGGTCGGCAAGCCCTGCTCGGTACCGTCGGCGCGGATCAGGATATGGGCCGAGGGCGCGCCGGGGCTGCCGCCCTCGAAGCCGAAGGGCGGATGGTCGCGCCGGTCGCCGCGCAGCACGAAGCGGATCGGGGCGAGGAAGCGGAACTCGCGGACGAACGAGAGCCCGCCGCGGAACTCGCCCGGCCCGCCCGTATCCGGCACCAGCCCATAGCGGAGCACCTCGACCGGCATGTCGGCCTCGATCATCTCGACCGGCTGGTTGGAGAGGTTGGCAGCGGGGTTGGAGATGCCTTCGATGCCGTCCTTGCCGGCGCGCGCGCCCCAGGTTCCGACGACCATCTCGTTGAGCACGAAGGGCCGCCCCTCATGGATGCCGCCGCCGGCGAGCAGATAGGGCCCGCCTTCCGAGCCGCCGATGGCGCGCTCCGGCACGATCTGGGCGAGCGCCTGCATGATCGCGTCGAAGACCCGGTAGCCGACGACACCGCGCGCACCGCACGCCGCGGGGTAGCGCGGATTGACCAGGCAGCCCTCGGGCGCCCTGACCGTGATCGGCCGCAGATACCCCTCGCAATTGGGAATGTCCTGCTGCGACAGGCAGCGGATCGCGCAAAAGGAAGCCGATTCCGGCAG
The DNA here is from genome assembly GCF_001509835.1 of Allobosea sp. WAO. Taxonomy (GTDB): domain Bacteria; phylum Pseudomonadota; class Alphaproteobacteria; order Rhizobiales; family Beijerinckiaceae; genus Allobosea. The sequence goes on along the minus strand of NZ_JXTJ01000008.1, from coordinate 350,729 downwards.
CGAGATCGGGCAGTTGATCGAGGCTGCGACCTGATCGGCCGTGCCGGTGAAGTCGATGTCGATCGTGTCATCGGCCACGGTGACGGTCGCGACGATCGGCAGCGGCTGCGGGTTCTTGCCGACGCCGTCGATATAGTCGGTGGCGCGGTAGACGCCGTTCGGCAGGGCGCGGATGACGTCGCGCATCATCGCCTCGGCATGGTCGTGCAGCGCGTCGATATAGGCGTCCAGTTCCCGAGCGCCATAGCGGCCGATCAGTGTCTTCAGCCCTTCCTCTGCGACGTTGCAGGCGGCGATCTGGGCGCGGATGTCGCCGAGCACCTCGACCGGCGAGCGGGTGTTCGCCTCGATGATGCGGAAGACGGACTCGACCGGCTCACCCGCGTCGTAGAGCTTGAGCAGCGGGATGCGCAGCCCCTCCTGCTGGATCTCGGTGGCGTAGATCGCGACGCTGCCGGGCACGATGCCGCCGAGATCGGTGTGGTGCGCCACCGTCGCGGCGAAGCCCGAGAGCCGGCCGGCGACGAAGATCGGCTTCAGGATATAGATGTCGGGCAGGTGCTGGCCGCCGGAGCCATAAGGGTCGTTGGCGATCAGGATGTCGCCGGGCTTCAGCGTGTCGCGATAGCGCTCGCGCACGAAGCCCATGATGCGCGGGAAGGAGCAGAGCTGGATCGGCAGTGTCAGCCCCTGCGCGATCACCCTGCCCTGCGCATCGCAGAGCGCCGTCGAGTAATCCATGATGTCGCGCACGACCGGCGAATAGGCCGAGCGCATCACGATCAGCGCCATCTCGTCGGCGGTCGAGGCCAGCGCGTTGCGGATCACTTCGAGCGTGATCGGGTCGATGGCGGACATGCTCATGCGGTCTCCAAGGCGATGTCGATATTGCCGGCCTCGTCGAGCCTGGCGCTCTGGCCTGGGCCGACCACGCAGGTGCAGTCATATTCCTCGATGACGAAGGGCCCGCGCCGTGCAGAGGCGTCGAGATCGGCCCGGCCGATCACCGGGATGCTGGCGGCGGGCGCTCCCGCGGCGAACGAGACCGGCCGGTCAGCCCGGCGCATCGGCGCTTCCGCCCCAAATTGCTGGCGCGCCGCGATCAGGGGCAGGCGCGCTGTCAGGCGGGCATTGACGAGATGGACCGCGTCCTTCTGCGAGCGATGCCCATAGGTGCGCTCGTGCTCGCGGTGGAAGAGCTCGTTCAGCTCGGCGATGTCGAGGCGCCTCGCCGGCACGGTCAGTTCATAGGCCTGTCCGACATAGCGGAGATCGGCGGCATAGCGGAACTCGGCCTTCGCGAGATCATAACCTTCGAGTGCGAGGATACGCCGCGCATCGGCGCCGAGTTCGGCGAAGAGCTGCTCCAGCCCGGCGCCGTCGAGTTCCCCCGCCCGCCGCCGCGACGGCCGCACGAACTCCTGCTCGACATCGGAGCGCAGCAGGCCGAGCGCGCTGAACACGCCGGCGGCGCGCGGGACGATCACCCGGCGGATGCCGAGCGCCCGCGCGACCTCGGCCGCGACCACCGGGCCGTTGCCGCCGAAGGCGACCAGCGTCGCCTGGCGCGGATCGCGGCCGCGATAGGTCGAGACCGCCTTGACCGCGCGCGTCATCGTGGTGACCGCGAGCGTCAGCACGCCGCGCGCCGTCTGCTGGAGGTCGAGCCCGAGAGGGCGCGCCACCTGGTCGTTCAGCGCGGCGCGGCCCGCATCGGCCTTGAGCGGGAAGCTGCCGCCGGCGAGCGCGACATCGTTGATGTAGCCGAGCGTCAGGAAGGCGTCGGTCAATGTCGCCTGCCGGCCGCCCAGCCCATAGCAGACCGGCCCCGGATAAGCCCCGGCGCTCTGCGGGCCGACCGAGACCTGGTTCATCCGGTCGATCGCGACGATGCTGCCGCCGCCCGCGCCGATCTCGGAGACGTCGATGAAGGGCATCTTGATCGGGTAGCCGCCGCCCTTGACCAGCTTGCTCGACAGGTTGATGCCGGCGCCGACCTCGTATTCAGTGGTGCGCGCCGGCTCGCCATGCTCGATCAGCGCCGCCTTGGCGGTGGTGCCCCCCATATCGAAGGAGATGATGCTCGGCTCCTCGCCGCCCGACACCAGCCTCGCGCAGGCGATGACGCCGGCGGCCGGGCCGGATTCGACCAGCGACGCCGCGCGTTTCACCGCCGATCCGAGCCTCATGATGCCGCCGCCGGAGTGCATCATCTCGACCTGGCAGCCGACGCCGATCGAGGCGAGCCGCGCCGTCAGCGCGCTGGCATAGTTGCGCACGACCGGGCCGATATAGGCGTTCACCACCACGGTCGAGGTGCGCTCGTACTCGCGGATCTCGGGCAAGATCTCCGAGCCGCGGCAGATATAGACGCCGTCGCCGAGCTCGGCGCGCAGGATCTCCTCGGCCTCGATCTCGTGCTGCGGATTGGCATAGGCGTGCAGGAAGCTGATCGCGACGGCCTCGACGCCCTCCTCGCGGAAGTGCTGCGCCGCTGCGACGACGTCCGCGCGCGAAAGCGGCACGCGCACCGCGCCGTCGGGTCCGAGCCGCTCGTTGACTTCGAGGCGCAAGCGCCGCGCCGCCAGCGGCTTCGGCTTGTCGTATTGCAGGTCGTAGAGCACGGGGATGCGCAGGCGGCGCATCTCGAGCACGTCGCGGAAGCCGGCGGTAGTCAGGAGGCCGGTGCGGGCGCCCTTGTATTCGAGGATGGCGTTGGTCGCGACCGTCGTCGCATGGACGATGCCGGTGATGCGGTCGGGCGTGGTCTGGTAGTCCTCGACCAATGCCTTCAGCGCCTGCGCGATGCCCCGGCTGTAGTCGTCGGGGGTCGAGGGCACCTTGCGGGTCTCGATCAGACCGTCGTCGCGCGCGACGACGACATCCGTGAAGGTGCCGCCGATGTCGATGCCGATCCGGTAGCTATGCTGCGCCATGGATGTCTTCCCGGGTTTCTGGAGCCACCGCGGACGGCGCCGGCCACGTCTTGCGCCGGCCGGCGAGGCCTTTCGGCACGGCGGCGATCAGGGTTTGGGTGTAAGGATGCTGCGGCCGGTCGAGCACGTCGAGGCAGGCGCCCTGCTCGACGATCGCGCCCTTGCGCATCACGACGATGCGGCTGCACAGCGTGCGGACCAGCGCGAGGTCGTGGCTGATGAAGAGCAGGGTCAGGCCGAGCTCGCGAGTGAGGCGCGAGAGTAGGTTGATCACCTGCGCCTGCAGGGAGACGTCGAGCGCCGAAACCGGCTCGTCGGCGATCAGCACCTCCGGCTTCATCGCCAGCGCCCGTGCGAGACCGATGCGCTGGCGCTGGCCGCCGGAGAGCTCGTGCGGCAGGCGCGGGCCGATCTCCGGTCCGAGGCCGACCAGCGTCAGCAACTCGGCGATCTCGCTTTCGCGCCCTGCCCTCGGCACGCCGCGCAGCGCCAGCGTCTCGCCGAGGCACCGGTCGACGCTCTTGCGCGGGTTCAGCGCGCTGCTCGAATCCTGGAAGACCATCTGCACGCGCCGGCGCCATAGCCCGGCATGATCGCGCATCAACTCCGCCATCGACTGGCCGTCGAGCAGGACGTCGCCTAAGGTCGGTCGCGCCAGCCCGACAGCGAGGCTGGCCAGCGTCGACTTGCCCGAGCCGCTCTCTCCGACGACCCCCACGACATCACCGCGCATCACGTCGAGGCTGACATCGTCGAGCGCGACGAGCCGGCTGTCGCGTCCGAGCAGGCGGTCGAGCAGGCCACCCTGCGGGAAGGATTTCGAGACGCCGCGCAGCGCGAGAATCGGGCCGGTCATCGCGGCCTCCAGCAGGCTGTGCGGTGTCCGGCCTCGGCGATCAGCGCCGGCATCTCGCGGGCGCAGGTCTCGATGGCGTCTGGACAGCGGGGCGAGAACGGGCAACCGGCCGGCAAGCGCCCGAGCCGCGGCGGCGCGCCCTCGATCGCGGTCAGCGGGCCGACCGGGCCGGACAGGCTCGGCACGCAGGCCTTGAGCAGCCCGGTATAGGGATGGCGCGGGCCGCGCTCGATCGCTTCGACCGGCCCGTCCTCGACGACCTTGCCGCCATACATGACGACGACGCGGTCGACGATCTCGGCGACGAGCTGCAGGTTGTGCGAGATGAACACCACGGCGAGGCCGAGCTCGCGGCGCAGTTCCGCGATCAGGTCGACGATCTGCGCCTGGACGGTAACGTCAAGCGCCGTGGTCGGCTCGTCTGCGATCAGCAGGCGTGGCCGGCAGGCGATCGCCATGGCGATCAGCGCACGCTGGCGCATGCCGCCGGAGAATTCATGCGGATAGGAGGCGAGGCGCTTTCCGGCGTCGCGGATGCCGACGCGCTCCAGCGACTCCGCCGCGATGCGCCGCGCTTCCGTCGCCGACACGTCGCGATGCGCCCGCACCACGTCGGTAATCTGCCGGCCGATGGTCAGCGCCGGATTGAGCGAGCTCTGCGGGTCTTGGAAGACCATGGCGATGTCGCGCCCGCGCAGCGCCCGCATGCGCTTCTCGTCGGCCGCGACCAGGTCTTCGCCGTCGAAGACCACGCGGCCGCCGGTGACGCGCGCCGGGGCGCCGAGCAGCCGCATCACCGCGAGCATGCTGAGGCTCTTGCCCGAGCCCGATTCGCCGACGATGCCGACGGCCTCGCCCGGCGCGACGCTGAAGTCGACGCCGCGCACCGCCTCGACAATGCCGCCATCCGCCGAACGGAAGCCGACGCGCAGGCCCTCGACGCTGAGCAAAGCCGGGCTCATGCGACCAATGTCCTGGCTTCGCTGCGCGGATCGAACAATTCGCGCACCGCGTCGCCCAGGAGATTGAAGCCGATCACGGTCAGCGAAATGGCAAGGCCCGGGAAGACCGGCAGCCACCATTCGCCGGAATAGATCGCGCTGCGGGCATCGGAGAGCATGGTGCCCCAGCTCGGCTGCGGCGGCTGCACGCCGAGGCCGACGAAGCTGATCGAGGCCTCGATGACGATGCCGATGGCAACCAGGAGCGTGCCCTGCACGATGATCGGCGAGAGGCAGTTCGGCAGCACGTCGCCGATGACGATCTGCCAGTGCGAGGCGCCCTGCAGGAAGCGGGCGCGGACATAGTCGGCCCCGGCGATGCGCTTGGCCACCGCATAGGTGACGCGGGCGAAGACCGGCGAGAACAGGCAGCCGACGAGGACGATGATCTTGACCTCGTTTGGCAAGAGCAGCGGCCCGACCGGCAACGGCCCGACGCCGAGGATACCGACGATGGCGATCGCCCAGACGAGCAGCGGGATCGAGGCAACGCCGTCGACGACGCGCATCACGATCTGCTCGCCGAGCCCGCCTCTGTAGGCCGCTAAGACCCCAGCCGAGACCCCGATGGCTGCACCGATCAGCACCGCCCCGATCCCGACCGAGAGCGAGGCGCGGGCGCCGAACAGGATGCGGCTGAGCACGTCGCGGCCGGCCTGATCGGTGCCGAGCCAGTGCTTCGCATCGGGCGCGGTGAGCCTGTCCTCGATATTGAGTGCGAGCGGATCGTAGGGCGCGATCAGCGGCGCGAGGATCGCGGCGGCGACGATCAGCCCGACGATGACGGCGCCCAGCCAGCCGCTCCAGTCGAGCCCGCGAAGGGCTTTGCGCAGCTCGCTCATGCCGCTGCCCTCTGTCGGGGATCGAGCACGCGGTTGACCAAGTCGGCTCCGAGATTGGCGAAGACGAAAATCGCGGTGAACAGGAAGACGATGCCCTGCAGCAGCAGGAAATCGCGCTGCGAGATCGCGTTCAACAGCGCCCGCGACAGGCCCGGAATGTTGAAGACCTGCTCGATGATCAGCGCCCAGCCGAACATGTAGCCGAAGGAGAGTGCGGCGAGGTTCACCACCGGCGGCAGCGCGTTGACCAGCGCGTAGAACACCACCTGCGGCGAGGACAGGCCCATGGCGCGGGCGGTACGGACATAGTCGCCGCGCAGGGTCTCCTGCAGGCTCGCCTGCGTCATCCGGGCGAGCACGGCGATGTAGTAGACCGCGAGCGAGAGCGAGGGCATCAGGATGCTCTGCAGATGCAGCGACAGCCCGGCCGACAGCGGAAAGTAGCCTCCCGGCGGTAGCCAGCGCAGATCGACCGCCAGGAAGCGGATCAGCACGATGCCGAGCCAGAAGGCCGGAATCGACAGACCGAGCACCGAGGCAAAGCGGCTGACCCGGTCGAAGACGCCGCCCGGCTTCAGCGCCGCGAGGACGCCGATGCCGAGCCCGAAGACGAGGGCGATCAGGAAGGCGAAGAGCACGATCGACAGCGTCACCGGCAGAGCGCTGACGATCTCGGTCGCGACGTCGCGGCCGGTGACGAAGGACTTGCCGAAATCCCCGCGCAGGACATCGCCGAGCCAGGCGGCGTATTGCGACAGGAACGGCCTGTCGAGGCCGTGCGACTGCTCGAACTGCGCGATCTGATCAGCGGTCGCGTCGGCCCCGAGCACGATCCGGGCGGGGGAGCCCGGACCGGAGCGTGTCAGCGCGAACAGCGCGAGACCGACGAAGAGCAGCGTGCCGATCGAGGAGACGATGCGGCCTGCGACGAGGCGAAGCATGGCGGGCTCGCTCAGACCTTGATCTCGCCGGGCGCGATCGTCAGACCCTGGTTGACCTTCACGTCCTGGAGCGCCTGCCGCCATAGATTGGAGGCGTGGACATAGCCGAGCACGCCGAGCGGCGCGTCGCGGGCGGCGAGCGCCTGCAGCTTGCCGTAGAGCTCCTTGAGCTTGGCTTCTTCCGTCTCCGCGAAGGCTGCCGCCAATGTCTGGTTGAACTCGGGATTGTTGTAGCCCGTGCTCTTGGACAGCACCTGCTCCGGCGTCAGGCAGACCTGCATGATGTAGCTCGGCTCGCCCGGCGACATGAAGACCTGCAGCGCCGCCTGATGCTCGCCGCGGATCGCCTGCTGGATCAGCACCGAGAATTCGTAGACCTTGAGATTGACCTTGATGCCGATCTTCGCGAGCTGCGCCTGCACGAAGATCGCCGCATCCTTGGTGTCGAGCAGATAGGGCTCGGCTTGGATGCTGAGGTCGAACTCGGCGCCGGTGGCGTATTTCGACTTGGCAAGGAGGGCTTTCGCCTTTTCGAGATCGAAGCCGAGCTCCTTGTCGGCCTCCGCATTGAACCACCAGCCGCGCGCCGGTGCCGGCACGGAGGACGCATCGAGCAACCCGTAATAGACCTTCTCGCCGATTGTCTTGCGGTCGATCGCGGCGGAAACCGCCTTGCGGAAGTTCACATCGTCGAAAGGCGCTTTCAGGTTGTTGGTGTACATCAGCAGCGCGCCGCCCAGTGTCGGGCGAGAGGCACCGGTGACGCCCGGCATCGTCTTCAGCCGGTTGAACTCGCGCGGCGGCGGGGCGCTGATCAGGTCGACCTGGCCGGTGAGCAGATAGGCGACGCGGGTCGCATCCTCCGGGATCATCTTGACGACGAGCCGGTCCCAGTGCGGCAAGCCCTTGCGCCAGTAGTTCGGGTTCTTCTTGAAGCTGATGTAGTCGTTCGGCTTCCACTCCTCGAAGACGCCGAAGCCGGTACCGACCCCGGCCGGCTTCGACTTGAAATAGTCGTCGCCGTGCTCCTTGCGCGAGCCCGCGGGGTAGATGCCCATGTACTTGGTCAGGAAATACAGCCAGGGGCCATAGGGCTCCGACAGCTCGAACTGCACCTTGAGCGGATCGAGCACCGTGACCTTGGTGATGCGGGTGAAGAGCGAGCGGCGCGCCGCCTTGTTCGCGGGGTCGAGCAGATAGTCGAAGGAGTATTTCACATCCTCCGCCGTCATCTTCTTGCCGTTGTGGAAGGTGACGTCGTCGCGCAGCTCGAAGGTGTAGGTCTTCTTGTCGGCCGAGATCACCGGCAGCGCCTTGGCCAGCTGCGGCTTCAGCACACCGTCGACATCGTACTCGACCAGGTTCTCGAACACGGTCTGGCCAAGGACCATCGCATCGTGATTGAGCTGGTTTATCGGATCGATGGTGATCGGGTTGCTCGGCAGGACGATGGTCAGCGTCTTGCCATTGTTCGGCTGAGCGTGGAGCAGGCTCGCGGGCAGAAGGCCGCCCAGGGCACCGCCTGCTGCGGCTGCGAGAAACGCACGGCGATTTGTCGGCACGGTCAGCATCGGAGTCCCCCTTGTTTTATGGCAATGCCTTGGCGGCGCCGGAGGCCGGCGCCGCGCCGAACATGGGAAAGCTAGAGCGCTGACGCGGCGAATAAAAATAGGAAGTGCTTGCCGCTTGATTGTCTTACGCTATCGTTTGGTAAGCTGTCGAAGATCCCCTCAGCCCTCCCGCTTCGAGACGCCACCGCGCGCCTCTTCAGGATGAGGGCTCTCATGCCGAGATGGTCCCGGAGCGGTGCGTTACACTTTCGGCCAGGCGGAAGCGTTCTACTGGGTCGCCCGCCTCGGCGGGTTCCGCGCCGCCGCCCAGCATCTCAACCTGTCGCAGCCGACTGTCAGTCTGCGCATCAAGGAACTCGAGCGCATTCTGGGCGGCGAGCTTTTCGACCGCTCGCATTATCGCCCCTCCCCCACCTCGCTGGGCAACGCGATCTATGCCGACATCGAGCGGCTGCTGGCCCATGCCGAACAGGTGCAGCGCCACAGCAAGGAAGGCCTGCGCGGCAAGAGCCTGCTGCGCATCGGCGCGGCCGATTCCTTCGCCGCCGCGATCCTGCCCGACCTGCTCGCCCATCTGGCGCGCCGCCATGCCGAATTGCAGGTCGACGTCACCGTCGATTTCAGCACCAGGCTCGAACAGCTGCTGCTCGACCGCTCGATCGACATCGCCTTCCTGTCGCAGCCACGTGCCCATGAAGGGGTCACGATCGTCCCGCTTTGGCTCATTGATCTCGTCTGGGTAGTCGGCGAGGGCCTCCCTTTCGCCGGCGATGTCGCGACGCCGGAGAACTTGGTCGACCTGCCGATCTTCACCAACAGCTCGCCTTCGGGCCTGTTCACCACCATCCAGATGTGGTTCGGCGCACACGGCCTAAAACCGCGGCGGCTGAATACCTGCAATCCGTTGACCGTGATCGCTCGCCTCGCCAACGCAGGCACCGGCGCAGCGATGATCCCGCGCGAGATGATCCATCTGTCGGGAGAGAAGCTGGGGCTGCGCGTCCTGGAGGCCCGTCCGGCGATTCCGTCTCACAACCTCTGCGCGATGTGGTGGAACAACGAATCTGCCGATGAATGCAGTTACCTCGCGAACCTCGCTACCGAGATTGCGAAGTTGGCACGGTAAGCACGTGTCGACGCTTGGCTTGTGGATGTCCGCTTCCCGTCAAAGCACGAATGTCTGCTAGTGGCGCTTGGCAGTGGTTGGCTCCGCCTAGTCTCAGCAAGCTGCGACAGGGTGGAAGCCGAAGATGCGGTGGATCGATCCGACTGCCGATTTTGGCGTATAGGCCCCGGAAACGCCGCCGAGTGTGGTTGAGCTGACCGAGATGTCCCATTCGAAGCCCTGACCGAACACCTGGACCCGGTGGCGCATCTGCCTCGTCTCGGGATTGGCTACGACGATGCTGCGCGTGCGGTCGAAGCCGATCCCGGCAATTGCGAGGGCCGCATGCACATTCACATTGCGCGGAAACCGGGTGCAGGCTTCCCGCGTCGAGCCCTCGAAGAGCACGCCCTGGGCACCGGCGTAAGAGCCCAGGCTCGCCCCGTTCTTCGTCGTGGTCACGATCACCTGGTCGATCGCATCACGGCCGTCGCTGAGCCCATCCAGCGCGACAACCGCTCCATGCGGGATCAGGAGGCGGGTCCCGGCAGCCGCGGCGGCCCGCCTGACGGCGGTCTCGATCGACTCATCGGCCAGCGCCGACGAGCTGAAGGCACAGAGATCGCCCTTCGCGAGCAGCTCCGCGCCGAGCCGGGCGACGACATCGGGATGCGCCGCCTCGATGACCAGCTCCGTGGAGGCGGCGAGCGCGCGCCGGACATCGGTGGTGAGGTGTTCGCGCAGACGCGTCGCGTCAGCAGGCGGCACGAAGCGCTCGTCGACCAGCACGTAGTCCACTGCGGCGAGATTTTGGGCGACGATGGCGTCGAAGATCGCCTGTCCGATGACGCCGGCTCCGATGATGCCGACTCGCTGGTAGTTCATCCGCCTCTTCCCTGTCCCGGATCCAACGGAGCGGCCCGGCGAGCGGCGCTCCAGTTCTAGCGATTAACGATAAAAATGCCAAGCATGGGGCGCTCGCAGCGGGCGCTTCCTCGGCAGGCGCGCTAGGCTTTCGGCGTGAGGCTGTCGACGAGGAGATCGCCCGTCGCGAGAACATGCTTCCGCAGGAGGTCGCAGGCCCGCTCGACATCGCGCATCTCGCAGAGCGTCAGAATGTTGCGATGCTCGGCCTGGGACTGCTCGAGGTGATGCGTCTGCTCCCAAGTGTAGCGGAGATAGCGCTCGAAGTTCATCCGTAGCGTCTCGATCATCTCCAGGGTCCGCGGGCGCCTGGCCGGCGCATAGAGAATCTGGTGGAAGCGGCCGTTCAGTAGGATCTTGGCGTCGACCGCGCCGGTCGTGTCGAGCTCGTCCAGCACCTTGGCGGCGCCGACGAAGTCCACGCGGACCATGTTGGGGATCGCCCAGCGCAGCGCCTGGCATTCCAGCAGCGCACGAAGCTGGCTGATCTCCCAGGCTTCGTCGCGGCTCATGACGGCGACAGCGACACCTCGGCGCGGCTCGGCCGTGAGGAAGCCCTCGCCGACGAGCTGCTTGAAGGCCTCGCGAACGATCATCTGGCTCACGCCGAACTGCGTGGCGATCGCGTCCTGCCGCAGCCGCTCGCCACCCGACAGTCGATTGCGGAGGATTGCGGCGCGCAAATCGTCGGCGACGACCGCCGCGGCCGACCGGTTGTCCCGGCGCGGTGCCGGATCAACGATGTTCACATGGTCCAAATGACGTCCGCCCTGTGCGAGATTAGCGATTTGAAGGCGTCAACGAGTCACCTTTGAGTGAGCCGCCTTCAGAAGTCAATCGGCGCAAGACGGTGATAGTTCGCGCTGACCTCCTCAATCTCAAACCGGATTCATCCGGGAGTTGACGATCCAAATTTTAGCGATTATCGCTAATTTATTCCAGCCTGAATGGGAACGGGTTTCCAATGCTTCGCTTGTCAGATTTCGACGCCGTCACCTTCGACGTCTACGGCACCCTGATCGACTGGGAGCCGTCGATCGTGGCTTTCCTCCAGGCCTGGGCGCAGGAGCAGCGTGTCACCGCGACCGGTGACGAGCTGATCATGTCCTTCGATCGGGCTCGCGCCGCGATCCAGAAGGAGCGCCCGGCTCATCTCTATCCCGAGGTGCTGTGCCGCTGCTTCGACAGGATCTCGGCCGATTACGGCGTCGCGGTCGATCCCGCCCGGCGCGAGGCCTTCTCGCGGACTCCGCACGTCTGGCCGGCCTACGCTGACACCGAGGCCGGACTGAAGGCGTTGCAGGCGCGCGCCAGGATCGGCGCGCTGTCGAACATCGACAACGCTTCGCTCACTTCATCCTGCGCCAAGATGAACATCCGCTTCGACATCGTCGTCACGGCCGAGCGCGTTGGCGCCTACAAGCCCAGCGACGAGCACTTCGCCACGGCGCTCGCCGATCTCGACGCAGCCGGGATCCCGCGGCAGCGCGTCCTCCATGTCGGCCAGAGCCTTCGCGCCGACATCACGCCCGCCAACAGGCTGGGATTGAAATCAGCCTGGATCAACCGGCCGGACCGCCTGCTCGGACTGTCCGGCGAAGGCGCGGCCGAGGCCAGGCCGGACCTGACGGTATCGAGCCTTGCAGAGCTGCTCGAAGCCATCGCCTGAAGCTTGCGATCAACCGACAACAATAAAGGAGCGGGACATGAAGGGCAGGATCTTGGGGCTGGCCGCCATCGGCGTCAGCCTGGCACTGGGAGTGGCGTCGGCGGCGCGAGCGCAAGCGAGCGATGCCGTGATCGACCGGATCAAGGCGAAGAAGTCGATCTCGATCGGCTATCGAGAAGCTTCGATCCCGTTCTCCTATATCGACGCGCAGGGGAAGCCGACCGGCTATTCGACCGATCTCTGCGTCCGGGTCGCGGCGACCGTGAAAACGGCGCTCGGCCTGGCGGATCTCAAGATCAAATGGGTGCCGGTCAATCTGCAGAACCGCATCCCGCTGGTCGCCAACGGCACCGTCGACATCTCCTGCGAGTCGGCGGTCAACACGATCGGGCGCCAGGCCCAGGTCGATTTCTCGAGCCCCTTCTTCGTCTCCTCGACGCGGCTCCTGGTGAAGTCGAAGTCCGGCGTCGCCGAACTCGCCGACCTCAAGGGCAAGTCGATCGCCCTGCCGATCAACTCGGTCCCCGAGCGCCTGATCAAATCCATCATCGAGCGCGACAAGCTGAACATCCGGATCGTGCCGGTGCGGGACAATTCGGAGGGCTTCCTTGCCCTGTCGACCGATCGCGTCGACGCGTTCTCGACCGACGACATCCTGCTGTTCGGGCTGCGCAGCAAGGCAGCGTCGCCGGCCGACTACGAGGTCGTCGGCAAGCCGCTCTCCTACGACAGCTACGGCTTCCTCGTTCAGAAGAACAGCACAGTCTTCCTGTCGCTGGTGAATGCGACGCTCGCCCGGCTGGCGCGCGAAGGCGAGCTTCAGCAGGTCTACCAGACCTGGTTCGAGCCACTGGGCGTGCCGCTCTCGGCGCCGCTGGCGACGACCTTCCAGATCATCGGGCTTCCCGAGTGAGGCGGATCGGAAGCTTCGGGGGCAGGCCGGGGAAGAGCACGCCATGAACTATGCATGGAACTGGGGCGTCCTCGTCCAGTCCCCCTATCTGGAGTGGCTCGGCCAGGGCATCGCCATGACGCTGGCGGTCTCGATCGCCGCCTGGATCATAGCGCTCGGCCTGGGGACGCTGATCGGCATCGTCCACAGCGGCGCCTCCGGCATGGTGCGCTTCGCCACCGGCTCGTACATCAATCTGTTCCGGAACGTGCCGCTGCTCCTGCAGATGTTCCTCTGGTTCTTCGTCGTGCCCGAGCTGCTGCCGAAGGCCGCCGGGACATGGCTGAAGCGGGATCTGCCCCATCCCGAAGTCGTGACGGCGATCGTGGCGCTGGGATTGTTCACAGCTTCGCGCGTCGCGGTCCAGGTCGCCGCCGGCATCGCCTCCGTGCCCCGCGGCCAGTCGATGGCGGCGCGCGCCTCGGGGTTCTCCACGGTACAGGCCTATCGGCTCGTCCTGCTGCCGCAGGCCTTCAGGATCGTCGTTCCGCCGCTGACCTCAGAGTTCCTGACGATCTTCAAGAACTCCTCGATCGCGCTGACCATCGGCGTCTACGAGCTGACGGCGCAGACCCAGAAGATCCAGAGCTTCACCTATCAGGGCTTCGAGGCCTTCACCGCCGCGACCGTCGTCTACATGACGATCGCCCTGATGGTGACGACGCTGATGGCGATCATCGAGCGCAAGACCTCGATCCCCGGCCCGACAGCGAGGGGATGAGCAATGTCCGGCTTCGACGTCTCCGTCATTCTGGGCGCTCTGCCCTTCCTGGCAAAGGGGCTCGGCCTCAGCCTCGGACTGACCGCCATCGCCATGATCGGCGGCCTGGCACTCGGCTTGGTCATCGCCATCGTCCGCCTCTCGCGCTTCCGCGTCCTGGCGACGCTCGCCGCGCTCTATGTGAATGGCTTCCGGGCCGTCCCGCTGATCCTCGTGATCTTCTGGTTCTATTTCCTGGTGCCGCTCCTGCTCGGCCGGCCGGTCGGCGCGCTCTACTCGGTGCTGATCGCCTTCGTCATGTTCGAGGGGGCCTATTATTCCGAGATCATCCGGGCCGGCCTGAAGAGCGTCCGGCCGGGGCAATGGCAGGCCGCGCAGGCCTCCGGCATGAGCTATCTCCAGGCGATCCGCCTGGTGGTGTTGCCGCAGGCGCTACGCAAGATGGCGCCGCTGATGGTCACGCAGGGCGTCGTGCTCTTCCAGGATACGTCGCTGGTCTATGTCGTGTCCCTGCACGACTTCATGACCTCGGCCAGCATCGTCGCGAACACCCAGAACCGCATCGTCGAGCTCTATGTGTTCGCCGCGCTCGTCTACTTCGCCCTCTGCACCGCGGGCAGCACCCTGGCGCAGCGCCTGAGCAGCGACCGGCAGCGTGCGCATTAGCGCCGCCGGTAATCCCTTCCCCTGCAACCCGCGGGACAGCGTGAACGACATGGTCGAGATGATACGGATCGAAGGATTGTCCAAGAGCTATGGCGACGTCCCGGTTCTGCGCGACTGCAGCCTCGAGGTGGCGCGCGGTGAGGTCGTGGTGATCTGCGGGCCCTCGGGCTCCGGCAAGAGCACCTTCGTCAAATGTATCAACGGCATCGAGCTGGTGCAGGCCGGACGCATCGCGATCGATGGCGAGGATCTGCCCTCGAAGCCGGCCGCCGCCGCGCGGATACGGGCCCGGGTCGGCATGGTGTTCCAGCATTTCGAACTCTACCCGCATCTCACCGTGCTGGAGAACATCTGCCTGGCGCAGATCCACGTGCTTAAGCGCAGCCGCGACGAGGCGCAGGAGAAGGCGCGCGGCTTGCTCCGCCGCGTCGGCCTCGCCGACAAGGAGGCCGCCTACCCGTCGCAGCTCTCGGGCGGTCAGCAGCAGCGCATCGCCATCGTCCGGGCGCTGGCCATGGACCCGGTCGCCATGCTCTTCGACGAGCCGACCTCCGCCCTGGATCCCGAGATGATCGGCGAGGTGCTGGCGGTGATGCTGGAACTCGCCCGCGAGGGCATGACCATGGTCGTCGTTACCCATGAGATGGGCTTCGCCAAGGCGGCGGCCGACCGGGTCGTCTTCATGGACCAAGGCGAGATCGTCGAGGTCGCCGAAACCGCGCGCTTCTTCGCCGAGCCGGCCTCGGAACGCGCCCGCCTCTTCCTCTCGCGTATCCTGGCCCACTGACATGACCGACATGCCCCTGCCGAGCCCCGACGACGTCCTCGACGCCGCCCGCGTCCTGCAGCCCGTGGCGGTCCGCACGCCGCTGCTGCGCTCGCCCGCGCTCGACCGGCTGACCGGCGGCGAGATCCTGTTGAAATGCGAGAATCTGCAGCGCTCCGGTGCCTTCAAATTCCGCGGCGCCTACAACCGGCTGCACCGTCTCGATCGCGCGGCCTTCCCGGGTGGCGTCGTCGCCTATTCCACCGGCAACCACGGCCAGGCGATAGCGACGGTCGGCCGCATGCTCGACATCCGCGCCACCATCGTCATGCCGAGCGACGCGCCCGCCAACAAGATCGCCAAGGTGCGCGAGAACGAAGGCGAGGTCGTGCTCTACGAACGCGGCAAGCAATCGCGCGAGGAGATCGCGGCGCAGATCGCCGCGCACTCGCCGGTCGCGGTCGTGCCGCCGGGTGACGATCCCTTCGTCATCGCCGGCCAGGGCACCGCCTTGCTCGAAGCCGCCGCGCAGGCCGAGGGCGCGGTCGATCTCGTCGTCGTGCCTTGCGGCGGCGGCGGGCTCGCGGCCGGGACCGGCCTCGCCATGGAGGCCGTCGCCAGCCGGGCCGAGCTTTGGGCGGCTGAGCCCGAGGGCTTCGACGACACCAGGCGCTCGCTCGAAAGCGGTCGGCGCGAGGTCAACGAACGTCTCTCTGGCTCGCTCTGCGACGCGCTGCTGGCGCCGACCCCGGCCGAACTGCCCTTCGCCTTCAATCGCCACAAACTGTCTCGGGTGCTGACGGCCTCGGATGAGGAGGTACTCGCAGCCATCCGCTTCGCCTTCGAGCATCTGCGCCTCGTTCTTGAACCCGGCGGAGCGGTCGCGCTCGCGGCGCTGCTGGCGCGGCCCGAAGCGTTGCGCCGGCGGCGCGCCGTGGTGCTGCTCTCGGGCGGCAATGTCGAGCCGGACGTATTCCGCAGAGCACTCGAGCCACGCTGAGCGCCGCTCGGCCTCACCGACCGAACACCAAGCCTCGCTCATCAACCCGTCAACAGGAAACGCCATGGCTTCGCTCGCCAACAAATTCTTAGCTCTCTCGACCGACAACGCGCCTGGACAGGAGGTGCGGCGCTCGGATGCCGACATCCGGGCCCTGATGATCGGAGAGGCGCTGCCCGGCCGTGCGGTCGACTTCTCGCATGGCGACGTCGACGCCTTCCCGCCGCCGCCGGACGCCATGGAGCGTTTCGCAAAGGCGGTGCAGATCGGCGGGCGCCAAGCCTACACCGAGTATCGCGGCTCGGCGGATATTCGTGCGGAACTGGCCGCCAAGCTCGAAGCCTTCACCGGGGCGCGGGTCTCGACCGATGCTGGCATCATCGTCACACCGGGCACGCAGGGCGCGCTGTTCCTGGCGCTGGCCGCGACCGTCGCCGCAGGCGACAAGGTCGCGATCGTCCAGCCGGACTATTTCGCCAATCGGAAGCTGGTACAATTCTTCGGCGGCGAGGTCATGCCGATCGCGATGGACTATCTCGGCGGCGGCGAAGGGGCGGGCCTCGACCTGTCGGCGCTGGAAGCGGCCTTCGCGGCGGGCGCGAAGGTCTTCGTCTTCTCCAACCCCAACAACCCGACCGGCGCGGTCTACTCGCCGCACGAGATCGGGCGGATCACGGACCTGGCGAAGCATTACGGCGCCATGGTCGTCGCCGACCAGCTCTACTCCCGCCTGCGCTATGCTGGCGAAAGCTATACGCATATCCGCGCCAGCGGCCTTCCCGACGAGCAGTGCGTGACGATCATGGGGCCATCCAAAACCGAGTCACTGAGCGGCTACCGCCTCGGCGTCGCCTTCGGCGCGCCGGCGATCGTCGACCGAATGGAGAAGCTGCAAGCGATCGTCTCGCTCAGGGCTGCCGGCTACAACCAGGCGGTGCTACGCTCGTGGTTCGCCGAGCCTGCAGGCTGGATGGAGCAGCGGGTCAGCGACCATCACCGCATCCGCGACGATCTGCTGGCAATCTTCGCCGAGGCCGGCTTCCCGACACGGTGCCCGCAGGCCGGCAGCTACGTCTTCCCGACGCTGCCAGCGCTGCGCGTCGCGCCGCTCGATTTCGTTCGGCTGCTTCGCCAGCAGGCGAACGTGATCGTGACACCGGGAACGGAGTTCGGCCCGCATCCGCATAGCATCCGCCTGAACTATTCGCAGGACCGGGGCGCAGCGCTGGATGCCGCCCAACGGATCGTCACGATGGTTGAACGATACAAGGTCTAGATGAACATGCGGTGCGAGCGCCGCAGGCTACGACCGCTTCAAGGGGCAACGCCGCACCGTCAATGCGTGCCCCTGAATGTCCGCTTCCGGGTGATCGCCTAGAGTCGGCTCCTGGCGCACCTCGCCCTCTACCCGTTGGTCGAGCCTGTTCGCAGTATGTGACCAGCGTCACGGTCAGTGCCCGATGTCATCACAGCTACTTACCGCACGGTGCGATACGTACTCGTGCGGGAAGGTTGATAGTAGTGGGCGCGATTGCGGCTTGCGACAACGGCTCTGCTTGAAAGTGTCGCGGCGGATCTCTCGCTATTGAGCTGCTGATAACGAGGCAATCATGAATGATCCGCATCGCGGCGGCGCATGGCCTTGAGCCGGCTGATCAGCTGGCGCGCGCCCATCAGGATGTGCTGTTCCAGATGGTCTTTCGCGCGCTGGACGTCGCCCTCCCGGCATAGCTTGAGCAGAAGCTCATGCTCGCGATGCATCCGGTCCCGTCCGCCCGTCAGCCGGATCGGGAGCGGGAAATGGCGATAGGCGTTGAGGTAGAGCTTGCGGATCAGTTCGAGGGTCTGCGGCCGGTTCGCCGGCGCGTAGAGGGCCGAATGAAAGTTCCAGTTCAGGCTCGACCAGTGCTCATCCTGCTGGTCCTCCGCCATGGTGGCGAGCAGCGCCTCGGCCCGGGCGTAATCCTGCTGCGTGAGCAGCGGCATCGACAGCTCGAGCAGCCAGGTCTCCAGGCGGGCGCGGATTTCGTAGACCTCCTCGAGATCATCGATCGAGAGGCCCGAGACGACGGCGCCCTTGTGCGTTTCCAGCCTGACGAGACCTTCGGCCTCGAGCTGGTGCAAGGCTTCCCGAATCGGAACGCGGCTAACGCCCAGCTCCGCCGCCAGCTTCTCCTGCCGGAGCTGCATTCCTTCGGGCAAGGCTCCCGAAAGGATCTGATCACGCAGCATGGCGGCGACGCGCCCGGTGGACGTCTGCCGCAGCAGCTTCGGCGCGCGTTTTGAAACGGTGGTTTCCGACATTTCCGAGCACACTGCTAGCGCCGATCCGGCGCGATTGCTGTCCCGACGATCATTTGAATTCAATCGGCGGAAGCGTGTTTGTATCATCTATCCGGAATTACATCCAGATTAATCGTTGAATCCGCGCCATTCTGGCCGACATGATTGCGATTCATCCAACCTATTGCGCGATCTCACGCGACGGCGTAATAAAATTGCATTCAATGTTCAAGCGCCGGACCTGCCAGTGATCGCCATCAGCAACAACGAGGGAGCCTGCGGCATCACAGCAACCGCTGAAGCGCTCTTCGGCAGCCGTGCGGCATTGGATGCAATCGAGGCTGGCATCCGGCTGGTCGAGGCGAGCGAGGAGGTCCGCACCGTGGGTCGGGGCGGCTGGCCGAACCTGCTCGGCGAGGTCGAGCTCGACGCCTCGGTCATGGACGGGACCAGCTTGCGGACCGGGGCCGTCGGCGCGCTGACCGGCTATCTGCATCCTGTCAGCATCGCGCGACAGGTGCTCGAGAGGTTGCCTCACGAACTGCTGGTCGGCGATGGCGCGCGCCGCTTCGCCGCCGAAATCCAGGCCGAGGCCGGCGAGCTGCTGATGCCGCACGCCCGCAGCGCCTGGGAGCGCTGGTTCCGCGACGAGGTTGAGGAGGCCGACCGGGCGCGCTGGCCGGACCTGCCGATGGCCGAGCTCTGCAAGCAGGCGATCGACCCGGAGATCGGCCGCGACACCACGGTCTTCCTGGCGCGCGATGCGCAGGGCCATATCGGCGCCGGCACCAGCACCTCCGGCTGGGGCTGGAAGTATCCCGGCCGCCTCGGCGACAGCCCGATCATCGGCGCCGGCTCCTATGCCGACAGCCGTTACGGCGCGTGCGCCTGCACCGGGGTCGGCGAGATGAGCATCCGCGCCGGAACATCGCGCGCCGTCGTGCTCTACATGAAGATGGGCATGAGCGTCGAAGAGGCCGTCCTCGAAGCTGTCGAGGACATGCGCGCACTCAAGGGCGGACTGATCGGCCGGGTGACGATCCATGCGATCGACGCCGCCGGCGGCCACAACGTCGTCGCCGTCAACGGCCTGCCCGAGAACCATTACTGGCTCTGGCGCCAGGGCGACGCCGCCCCCGCGAGCCACCCCTGCGAGATTATCGCGATCAGCGAGGACCCGGCGCCGAAGCCGACCGCGCACCGCCGTTACGAACAGATGGAACTGTGAGCTGTGCCCCCGCGAACCGCACCGTTCCGTCGAGAGGAGATTTTAGCGTGAACAGCCTGGCGCCGACTGCGGCTTCCTTTCCGGAGACCGATCTCTTCGCTGACGACCCTGACGGGATCAGCGCGCAGACGCTGGCCAGCGTCGGCAGCCTGTTCCCGATCAAGCAGAGGCGCTGCTACCTGAACAACGCCTCGATCGGCGGCCATTCGCTGCCGGTGATCGGCGCCGTCGAGCGCTTCCTGGCGAATGTCCGCGACAATGGCCGCAACGACTATCCGCGCTGGTGCGTGCATGCCGACACTGCGATCAAGGACCGCATCGCCCGGTTGATCGGCGCGCAGCGCTCGGAGATTGCCTTCGTCAAGAACACCACGGAAGGCTTGGTCAACGTCGCCAACGGGCTCGACTGGAAGGAAGGCGACAACCTCATCCTGCCCGACATCGAATACCCGTCGAACGTCTATTGCTGGATGAAGCTCGCCAAGCGCGGCGTCTCGATCCGCTGGGTCAAGAACCGCGGCGGGCGCATCCTCGTCGACGACATCCGCGCCCTGATCGACGATCGCACCCGCCTCGTCTCGATCAGCGCCGTGCAGTTCTCGAACGGGTTCCGGCACGATCTCGAGGCGACGGCTGCGCTCTGCCATGAGAAGGGCGTGCTGCTGAACCTCGACGCGATCCAGTGGGCCGGCGTTCTCGCCATCGATGTCGAGCGCCTCGGCGTGCACTTCATGTCTGTCGGCGGGCACAAGTGGATGCTGGCGCCGATCGGGACCGGCTTCTTCTATTGCCGCCGCGACGCCCTCGACCTGCTCGACCCGCCGAGCGTCGGCTATCACAGCGTCGGCAAGCATGAAGCCCATATGGATTATGAGCTGAGCTACCGTCCGGACGCCGGGCGCTTCGAGGAAGCGCTGGTGAATTTCCCGGGCATCTGGGGGCTCGACGCCGCGGTCAGCCTGCAGCTGCAGCTGACGCCGGCCGCGATCGAGCGCCATATCCTCGGGCTGAACGCCTATGCGGCCGAGGCGCTGCGCCGCCGCGGCTACGAGATCGTGAGCCCGTTCGGCGAGGGCGAGCGTTCCGGCAATCTCTCCTTCCGACATCCGACCCTGCCGGGCGAGGACATCGAAGCCAGGCTCAAGCAGGCCGGCGTCGACCTCGCCATGCGCGGCGGACGGATGCGCATCTCGCCCTCCTACTACAACGACATCGCCGAGATCGACCGCTTCGTGGCGGCGCTGCCGGCGGCCTGAAGCAACCAGAACAGGGGAACCAGCATGACCATCTCCCGCCGCACGTTCTCGCAGGCCACGCTGGGCGCAGCCGCATTCAGCCTGATGCACGGCTCTGCCGGCTCCGCCTTCGCGCAGACGCCCAAGAAGGGCGGCACGCTGCGCTACGGCACGGTCACCGAGATCACCAATCTCGACCCGCATGTCTATGGCGGCAATGCCTGGCGCGTGCTGATCGAGGCGCTTTACAGCCCGCTCGTCGGCTACGACGCCAAGGGCGCCGTCGTGCCGCGCCTCGCCGAGCGTTGGGAGCAGCCGGATTCGAAGACCATTCTGTTCCACCTGCGGGCCGGGACGACCTTCCATGACGGCGCGCCGGTGACCGCCGAGGACGTCAAGTTCTCGCTCGACCGCATCATCGACGAGAAAACGGCCGCGACGCTGCGCACCAATCTCCTCGGCGCGACCGTCACGGTCGTCGACGCCAGGACCGTCAAGGTCGAGAAGCCGCAGCCGGACGCCACGCTGCTCTCGGTGCTGGCGCTGCCGGAGGCGGCCATCGTCTCGCGCAAGTGGATCGAGGGCGGCGCCAATGTGAAGGCCTCGGCCAACGGCACCGGCCCCTTCGTGCTCAAGCAGTACGAGCCTTCGGTGCGTGCCGTCATGGAGAAGAACCCGACATATTTCGCCGCCGAACCCTATCTCAACGGCGTCGAGGTGCGGATGATCAAGAGCGACGACGCGCGCGTCAACGCTCTGCGCAGCGGCTCGCTCGATATGATCGACTTCGTGCCCTGGAAGGACATCGACATGCTCGGCCGCCTGCCGAACTTCAAAGTCGATTCCAGCGGCGGCGCCTTCATGAACATCTGGTTCAACGCCACCCGCAAGCCCTTCGACGACCCGAAGGTCCGGCAGGCCATCGCCTATGCGGTGGACCGCGAGGCGATCTCTAAGGCCGCCTTCTTCGGCCATGGCTCGCCGATCTACGGGCCGCCGACGCCGTCCGATTCCCCCTTCTACAACAAGGAGCTGGACGGCCGCTTCAAGCGCGACCCGGCCAAGGCCAAGGCGCTGCTGGCGCAGGCCGGCCACGACAAGGGCCTCGAGATCGAGCTGATCGTCTTCCAGGGGCTCGGCATCTACACGACGACCGCGCAGGTCATCCAGGCGAACCTCAAGGAGATCGGCATCACCGTGAACATCCGGCTGGTCGAGTGGGCCAACCTTATGGAGCGGAAGAATGCCGCGAACTACGACGCCATGCTCTACGGCGTCTCGATGAAGCTGCCCGACCCGGACGCCTACGCCTATTACTTCGGGGCGGATTCGACCTATTGGGCCAAGCCGATCGGCTATCGCGACGAGGCGCTGGAGAAGCTGCTGGCCGAAGGCCGCGCCACCACGGAGATGGAAAAGCGCAAGGCGATCTATGCCAAGGTCGAGGAGCGGCTGCTCGAGACCAGCCCCTGGGTGTTCGTGAACTACCGCGAACAGGCGCAGGCTTACCGGCGCAACGTCAAGGGCTACCGGCATCTGTCCGGCGCGCTGAACGAGAGCAGCACCGGGATCTCCTTGCCGACCATGTCGATCGACTAGGCCTTGGCCTGAAGCCGCCATCCGGCATCGGGGCGCCCCGATGCCGGCATGATGAGACGTAAAGGTTGAGGCCGCCGGCCAGCGGCGCCCCCGCGATCGGGTGAGGTATGTCCAAATTCATCGGAAGCAGACTGGCCTCGGCCCTTCTGACGCTGGTTCTTGCGAGCATCGTCGTGTTCGCGTCGATCCATCTTCTGCCGGGCGACCCGGTGGTGATGCTGCTCGGCGAGCAGGCGGGCAGCGATCCGGAGGCGGTCGCGCGGATGACCCGTGAGCTCGGCCTCGACCGGCCGCTGATCTCGCAGTTCCTGACCTGGGCGGGCGGCCTGTTCCAGGGCGATCTCGGCCGGTCGCTGCGCAATGGCGAACCTGTGCTCGACGAGTTACTGCGGCGGATCCCGCGCAGCCTTGAGCTGATCGGCGGCGGGCTCTTGGTCGCCGTCGCGCTCGGCCTGCCGCTCGGTGTGCTGGCTGCCCGGGACCGCGGCAAGCTGCCGGGCATGGCCGCCTCGGTGATTGCGGTCGCCGGCTTCTCCGCCCCTGTCTTCGTCTCCGGCATCCTGCTGGTGCTGATCTTCAGCCTCTGGCTCAACCTGCTGCCATCCTCCGGCTTTGTCGCCTTCTCAGAGGATCCTCTGCTGCACCTCTCCTGCCTCGTGCTGCCGTCGCTGGCGATCGGCATCAACTTCATGGGCGTTGTCGCGCGCATGACGCGCGCCAGCCTGATCGACAGTATGGCCAAGGACTATGTCAGGCTCGCCCGCGCCAAGGGCCTGTCGCGCGGCAAGGCGATGACGCGCCACGCCCTGCCGAACGCGCTCGTGCCGGTCATCTCGATCATCGGCATCCGGGCCGGCAACCTGCTCGGCGGCACGGTGATCGTCGAGGCCCTGTTCGACTGGCCCGGGCTCAGCTCGCTGCTCGTCAGCGCTTCCTTCGCCCGCGATTACCCGCTGATGCAGGGCAGCCTGCTGGCGATCTTCGCGATCTTCATCCTCATCAGCCTGCTGATCGACCTCGCCCAGGGCCTCGTCGATCCGCGCGTCGGAACAAATGGAGGGTGAGCGCATGACTGCCGTCGCAGCCCTGATCAGAACCACGGACATCGCCACCCGCCTCGCCATGCTGGTGCTCGCGCTGGTGGTCGCCGCCGCCCTCCTCGCGCCCGTGCTGGGCATCGCGGACCCCCTGGCGATCGACCCGACGAACATCCTGGCCTCGCCGAGCGCGGCACACTGGTTCGGCACCGACGAACTCGGCCGCGACCTGTTCTCGCGCCTCGCCCATGGCGGGCGCGTCTCGCTCGCGGTCGCGGCCGCGGCGGTCCTGCTCGCCGGCAGCATCGGCGTGCCGCTCGGCATCGCCATCGCCTTCCTCGGCCCGCGGGCGGAGGGGGCCGCGATGCGCGTCGTCGACGTCTTCGTCTCCCTGCCCGAGATCTTCGTCGCGATCGTCGTGCTGGCCTTCCTAGGCGGCAGCCTGCCGGCGCTGATCGGCACGATCGGCCTGCTCTACTGCCCGCAATTCGCTCGCGTTTCCTATGGCATGGCGCGCAGCATCCGGGCGCGCGACCATGTGCTCGCCGCCCGTTCGCTCGGCGCCGGGCGGCTCTGGCTGATCCGCCGCGAGATTCTGCCGAACATGCGCTCGGTCATCGCCGTTCAGGCCTCGCTCACTTTCTCCTTCGCCATGCTGATGGAGGCGGGGCTGAGCTTCCTCGGGCTCGGCGTGCAGCCGCCGACGCCGTCCTGGGGCCAGATGGTCGGTACCCTCAAGAACTACATCTTCATCAATTCCTGGCCCGTGCTCGTGCCCAGCCTGGCGCTGTTCGTCACGGTGCTCGCCATCAACATCGTCGGCGACTGGCTGCAGGACCGGCTCAACCCGGAGCTGCAACGATGAGCGGAGCCGTCAAGGACGAGGCCGCGCTGCTCTCGGTTCGCGGGCTGGTCACGGAATTCGCGACGCCGGCCGGGCCGGTGCGCGCGGTCGACGATGTCAGCTTCGACATCCGCCGCGGCGAGGTCGTCTGCCTCGTCGGCGAATCCGGCTCCGGCAAGTCGGTGACCGGGCTCTCGCTGATGCGGCTGATCGAGCCGCCCGGCAAGGTCCAGGGCCAGGTCTCCTTCCAGGGCCGGGACCTGTTCGCCCTATCGGAAGCGGAGATGAACCGGGTCCGCGGCGCGCAGATCGCGATGATCTTCCAGGAGCCGATGACGGCGCTGAACCCGGCCAGGCGCGTCGGCGACCAGATCGCCGAGGTGCTGCGCATCCACACCGGGCTGCCCCGCAAGGCCGCCGCGGAGCGGGCGGTCGCGCTGCTGGAACGGGTCGGCATCCGCAACCCGGCGGCGCGGGCCAGAGCCTATCCGCACCAGCTGTCCGGCGGCATGCGCCAGCGCGTGATGATCGCCATCGCCTGCGCGCTCAAGCCGGCGCTGATCATCGCGGACGAGCCGACCACGGCGCTGGACGTCACCGTCCAGGCGCAGGTTCTCGATCTGCTGTTCGAGATGCAGGCGGAGCTCGGCTCGGCCCTGCTCTTCGTCACCCATGACCTCGGCGTGGTCGCCGAGATCGCCGACCGTGTCGTCGTGCTCTATCACGGCAAGGTGGTCGAGCAGGGCGACGTCGCGCAGATCTTCTCGGCGCCGGAGCATTCCTATACCAAGGCGCTGCTGGCGGCTGCGCCCGATGTCGATGCGCCGCGCGTCGCGGGGCGCCGCTTTGCGACGCTGGCCGCACCGGCACAGGACGACAAGGCGCAGACCGGCGCGCGCGTCGCCGCGGCCGTCGCTGCGCCCGCTCCCCAGGCCGCTTCGGCGGCGACGATCCCCGGCGCCCCCCTTCTCGAGATCAGCGATCTGCGCCGCGATTTCGTCACGCGCCGCTCATGGACGGGGCGCCCGCTCGAGACTGTCCATGCCGTCGGCGGCGTCAGCCTGACGGTGCCGGCCGGCAAGACGCTGGCGATCATTGGCGAATCCGGCTCGGGCAAGAGCACGCTCGGCCGCTGCATCGCCAGGCTGGACCAGCCGACCTCCGGCCGCATCACCTATGCCGGCCGGGACATTGGCGACCTTGCGGGCGACGACCTGCTGCGCTTTCGTCGCGAGGTCCAGACCATCTTCCAGGACCCTTACGCCTCGCTCAATCCGCGGCGGCGCATCGGCGATGCGATCGGCGACGGGCCCGCGATCCACGGCCTGATGCCGGCAGAGGCGCGCCATGCCCTGGCCGGGGAACTGCTGGAGCGCGTCGGCCTCAAGGCCGAACACGCCGTGCGCTATCCGCACCAGTTCTCTGGCGGACAGCGCCAGCGCATCGCCATCGCTCGCGCGCTCGCCCTGTCTCCGCACTTCATCATAGCCGACGAGGCTGTCTCGGCGCTCGACGTGTCCGTGCGTGCGCAGGTTCTCAACCTGCTCGCCGATCTGCAGGATGAACGCGGTTTGACCTATCTGTTCATCTCGCACGACATGGGCACCGTGCGGCAATTCGCGGACCGTGTCGCGATCATGCAGGGCGGGCGCCTCGTCGAGGAAGGCGAGACCGAGCGCATCTTCGAGGAGCCGCGCGAGGACTACACCAAGAACCTGCTGCGCGCTGTGCCGCGCATGACGCCCTACAGCCCGCGCCGACGCCGGCCGCTGGCGCCGGCTGCCTGAGGCCGGACGGCATGGCGCAGAGTGAGCTGACGCGGGTCCGCCTCGACACCGAGGACGGCACGATCATCCTGGGCATAGACGAAGCGCGTGCGCCGCTGACGGCCGCCAATTTCCTCGCCTATGTCGATGGCGGCCATCTGGACGATGCGACGATCTACCGGATCGTAACGCGAGAGAACCAGGCGGCCGAAACGGTGCATCCGATCGAGGTGATCCAGTTCGGCTCCCCCGCCCCGCACGAGAACCGCGCGCCGCCGCTGCCGCCAGTGCCGCATGAGCCGACCTCGCAGAGCGGACTTCGCCATCTCGACGGGACTCTGTCGCTCGCCCGCAACGCGCCCGGCAGCGGCGGCCACGGCTTCTTCATCTGCAGCGGGGCGCAGCCGGAACTCGACGCGGGCGGCAGACGCAATCCCGACGGCGCGGGATTTGCCGCCTTCGGCAAGGTGCTGTCCGGTCACGAGGTGCTACGAAAGCTTGTCGATCGCGCAGAGCCGACCGAGTACATGCGAAGCCCGATTCGAGTGAGAATCGGCCGCCTGTTCTGATGGGCGGTTCGCAGGCGCATTTGTGCCGCTGAACAGAGTCGGAATTTGATGCCGCTAGTTGACGGTCCGCTCCCGGGCAATGAGCCAGAGTCTGCTAGTGGCGCAATCTACGCAAGGCTCTAGCTGACGGCCCATTTTTCCAAGAATGCTCGTATGGCCCTTCGGGAGATGCCAACGACGGCGATGTTGACAAACTTACCGACCGGTAAGTAATGTCTTGGCATGGAGCCCGGCGACGGACCGGGCCGCGAGGAAACGCAAGATGTCTCGATCGATCCCGATCAAGGCGCTTCCGCGTGCGGGAGCGGATGGCAGCCGCGCCGAAAGCGTACGCCGCGTCGTCTATGAGCGCGCGCTGGAGCTCTTCGACAGCAAGGGCTTCCGCGCTACCTCGATGAACGACATCGCCGACGCGTGCGGGGTCAGCAAGCCGGCGATCTACCATTACTACCGCAACAAATCGCACCTGCTGGAGACGCTCTACGAGGACGTCACGGTTGAGTTCTTCAAGACGCAGGAAACGCTTGCGCACTCGCAGGACGACGTGACGGACCGCCTGAGGCGCTTCGTCGAGTTGCAGGTCCTCTACAACATCGAGAACAGCCGCTTCCTCACGATTTTCTGGCGCGAGCGCCACGAATTCGATGCAGCGTCGCGCAAGTCGCTCGCAACGCGCGAGCGCGCCTTCGAGAACTGGATCCAGCACATCATCGAGGATGGCCAGCGCTCTGGCGAATTCCGGACGCAGGACCCGAAAATCGCGATGCTCGCGATCCTCGGCCTGCTCTCAACCGTGCATCGCTGGGCGGTCCATTCCGGCCGCACGCCGCAGGAGATCGCAAGCGAGCTCAGCGGAATGGTGATCGACGGCGTCGCCAAGGCGCCGGAAGCCGAAAAAGCGACCAAGCGGCCGAAAACGGCCAGGCAGCGCATGACGCGCGCCGAAGAAAACGCGTCCGAAAAGGACGTTGCCACGGAGGGAACACCAAGTGACATCGATGCTGGAGGACAAGCGCGTCCTCGTCACCGGCGGCGCTAGCGGCATCGGTGCGAGCGTCGCTCGCATCTGTGCCGAGGCTGGAGCCAAAGTCGCGATCCTCGATCTCGACGAAGCAGCAGCCAGTCGCGAGGCGGAGGCGTTGGGTGCGGGGCATGTCGGCCGCGCTTGCGACGTCGCCTCCTCGGCCTCCGTCGAGGAGGCCTTCGAGGCCGCGAGCGCGGCGCTCGGCGGCATCGACGCCGTCGTCAACTGCGCCGGCATCTGGCGGCCGTCGTCGGACGGACCGATCACGCGCGTCACCGACGAAACCTGGGACAAGATCATCGCGGTCAACCTGACCGGCACATTTTATGTCTGCCGTGCGGCGGTGGCTGCGATGGAGAAGCAAGGTGGTGGCGGCAGCATCGTCACGGTCGCCTCCGTCGTCGCCGTCACCGGCTGGGAGAAGCTCAACGCCTATTCGGCCTCCAAGGGCGGCGTTCTCTCGCTGTCACGCGCGCTCGCCATCGAATGCGGGCCGAAGAATATCCGCGTGAACTGCATCTGCCCCGGCGTCATCGAGACGCCGATGACGCAGAGGACGCTGCAGCACTCCAAGCCGACCGTGCTGCCGATCGGTCGGCTCGGCAGGCCGGAGGACATCGCGCACACAGCAGCGTTCCTGTGCTCGGACTGGTCCTCTTTCACCACCGCCTCCACCGTCATGGTCGATGGAGGCTTCAGTGCAGCCTGAGATCGCCGGCCTGCCCTATCTCCTCGGAGACGTGGTCGCCGACAACATCCGCTGGGCCCCGGACGAGCCCGCCTTGATCTTCGGCGACCACGTCCGGAGCTGGACCGAGTTCGGCGCCGACATGGCCCGCATCCAGCAGGGTCTGACCGCGCTCGGCATCGGCCATGGCAGCCGCGTCGCGATGCTCGACCGCAACAGCGACGAATACGTCCTGCTCGGCTATGCGCTGGCGGGGATGGGCGCCGTGCTGGTGCCGGTCAATATGTGGCTGCGCGCCAGCGAAATCTCCTACATCCTCAACAACTGCCAGCCGCGGCTGGTCGTGACCAGCTCCGAGTTCCACGCACTGGCGCTGGAGGCCATCGAGCCGCTGACCGACCGGCCGCAGATCGTGCTGCGCGGTCCGGAGCAGGATGGCGTCGTCACCTTCGCGCAGATGATGGCGATGACGACGGACAGGCCGGTCTCGCGCGCGACGAGCTGGGACGATCCGCATCTCGTGCTCTACACCTCCGGTACGACCGGCCGACCGAAGGGCGCGATCATCTCGCATCGCCGCACGGTTCTCGATGCGCTCAATGCGCTGCCCGTGTTCGGCATCAAGCGCTCCGAGCGCTTCTTCTGCTACATGCCGCTCTTCCACACCGGCGCCTGGGACTATCTTAAGCTGTATTTCATGCAGCGCGGCGCGGCCTATATCGCCGAGCGCTTCGAGCCCGAAAGCGCTGTCCAGGCGATCGAGAAGCACGCGCTCAACGGCATGTTCGGCGTGCCGCTGGTGCTGCGGCAGATGGTCGAATCCAAGGCCTGGCCAACAAGCGACATGAGCTCGATGAAGCTCATCGCCTATGCCAACTACGATCCCTCGACGCTGATCCTGAAGGTGGTCGAGGCCTTTCGCGAGCGCGGCGCCGCACGGATCGGCATCGCCAACGCCTACGGGCTGACCGAGGGCGGCCCCTATATCTGCATCAACCGGCCGGAGGAATCGCTTGACCAGCCGCTCTCCATAGGCCGGCCGGTGCCGGGCACGCAGGTCGCGCTGCTCGACGAGCACATGAACGAGGTGCCGCAGGGCGAGCTAGGTGAAATCTGCATCCGCTCGCCTGCACTGATGAGCGGTTATCTCAACCGTCCCGAGGCAACGCGCGAGGCCTTCGCTGGTGGCTGGCTGCATACCGGCGATCTCGGGCGGATCGACGAGAAGGGCTTGGTCCATCTCATCGACCGCAAGAAGGACATGATCCGCTCCGGTGGCGAGAACATCTTCGCCAAGGAGGTCGAGCTGACGCTGATCTCTCATCCGGCCGTGCGCGACTGCGCCGTCTTCGGCCTGCCCGACGATGACTATGGCGAGCGCGTCGTCGCGGCGATCGTACCCGAGAGCGCGGCCGCGGCCAGCGCGGAAGACCTCATCGCTTACGTCCGCGGCAAGATCGCCGGCTTCAAGGCGCCCCGGCAGGTCGTCTTCATGGATGAACTGCCGAAGACCCCGGCCGGCAAGATCAAGAAGCACGAGATCAAGAAGAAGCTGGCGGAAGCTGCGGACTGAACAGTCAGGAACCAGCCAGCCCTATGCATAGCTATAACAAAGGGAGGAAAAGACAATGAAGACGTTCATCACGACGCTGTCGCTCTGCCTTGCTACCGGCCTTTTCGGAGCCGGCCCGTCCATCGCTCAGGCGCAGGAGATCGCCATCGGCGATCTCCACCCGATCACCGGCCCGGCAACCTTCTACGGCCTGCCCGAGAGCCGGGGCATCCACCTCGCTGCCGAGCAGATCAACGCCGCCGGCGGCGTTAAGGTCGGCGCTACGACTTACAAGATCAGGATCGTCACGGAAGACGATCAGGCGAGCCCGACCGTCGGCGTCGCCGCACTGCGCAAGCTTATGGCGGCCGACGTCCGCTACATCATCGGCCCGCTCGCCAGCGGCGTCGCGCCGGCCCTCAAACCCATCATCGAGCGCAGCGACAAGGTCACACAGCTCATCGACGGCTCGATCGCCGATGACCTGACCAACGGCAAGAATATCTTCCGCAACCAGGCGACGGTCAGCGGCTACAACATCGCCGTGGTCGAGTTGTTCAAGGCGCGCAAATTCGGCTCCGTCGCCGTCATGACCGACCGCTTCCATGCCGGCTTCATGGGCTCGCAGTCCAAGCTCATGGCGGATCTGAAGGGGCTCGGCGCCAATGTTCTCGGCGAGGAATACTACAAGCTCAATGACACCGATTTCTCCGCTGCGCTGACGAATCTCAAAGGCAAGAATCCGGCGGTGCTGCTGATCCGCGGCTATCCGGCGGAAGGCGCTCTCATCACCAAGCAGGCACGCCAGCTCGGCTTCACCGGCCAGGTCGTCTGGGAGATGGTCTCGCCGCCCTCGACGGTGCTGAAGAACATTTCGGCCAGCGAGATGGAGGGCGTGTTCAACTGCATCCCGCCGACCACCGAGGATTACGTCAAGCTCGGCGATGCAAAGGCCAAGGCGCTCGACGCCGCCTATCGGGGGAAATTCGGCGAGGGGCCGGGCGAACTGACAGGCCTGAGCTTCGACGCCGTCCACATCCTCAAGGCCGCCTTCGAGAAAGCCGGCTCGATCGAGAATGCCGCGGTCAACAAGGCCATGGGCGAACTGAAGCTCGCAGATGTACCGGCGCTGACGACGAAGTACACGGCCCAGCCCGATGGCAGGCTGTTCGACGACAAGGGGCAGGTCGATCTGCGCGGTGTCGTCAGCGTGTGGAAGGGTCAGGGCTGGGAGCCCATGACCAACCTTTCGCAGTGACGCGGCAGCATTGAACGAGAGGCCGCAAGCCATGCTCGAACTCCTGCCTCAACAGCTCGTCAACGGGCTGGCGCTCGGCTCGACCTATGCGCTCGTCGCGCTCGGGCTGACGCTGATCTTCGGCGTGCTGCTGATCCCGAACTTCGCGCATGGCGAATTCTACATGCTCGGCGCCTTCATCACCTACGCGCTCGTCGCGGCCGGACTGAACTTCTGGCTCGCGATGCTCGTTTCGGTGGTCTGCATAATGGCGATGGGTGGTCTCGTCGATCGGCTGGTCTTCCGGCCGATCGAAACGGCACCCGCGCTCTCCCTGATGATCTCCGCGCTCGCAGCCTCGATCATCCTGCAACAGGTCGCGACCATGATCTGGGGCACGGAACCGCGCACCATCCCCGCGCCGCTCACTGGTGTCATCCGCACGCCCTTCTTCGCGGTGACACAGCTCCAGCTCGTGGTGATGGCGAGCGTGGCGGCTGCGTTCGGAGCGGTCTGGTTGGTGCTGAACCGCTCGCGGCTCGGCCTCGCCATCCGCGCCACGGCCCAGAACCGTGACGCCGCGATGCTGATGGGCATCTCGATGCCGCAGGTCCGCTTTGCAACCTTCGCCATGGGCGCCGCGCTCGGCGCCATTGCTGGCGCGCTGCTGGGCGCGACCTTCCCGATCTACCCGAGCATGGGTGTCAATCCCGTGCTGAAGGCCTTCGTCGTGCTCGTGCTGGGCGGCATCGGCAGTCTGTGGGGTGCGATCTTCGGCGGGCTGGTGCTCGGCGTCGCCGAGGTGCTGGTCGCCGGTTACATCGCCAGCGAGCTCCAGGACATCGGCGCCTTCGCCATTCTCGTCCTCGTACTGCTGGTCCGGCCGCAAGGCCTGTTCGGCCGTGCCCAGGTGGAGCGCTGACATGATCGCCATGCCGCTCCACAAATCCGTGGCGATCGCCGCGATCGCCTTCGCCCTCGCCGCAGCCGGCACGCTGACGCTCAACGACTACTTCGTCTATGTCGTCACCATCGGCGCGATCTTCGCCACGCTCGCCGTCGCCTTCGACGTGCTGCTCGGCTTCACCGGCTATCTCTCGCTCGCCCATGGCGCGCTCTACGGCCTCGGCGCCTATGCCTGCGCCCTGCTGACCTCGCGCTATGGCCTGTCCTTCTGGGTCGCGCTGCCGCTCTGCGGCGCGCTGACGGGAGCGGCGGGCGCGCTGATCGCGCTGCTGGCCTTCCGCACGCGCGGGCTCTACTTCGCCGTGCTGACGCTCGGCATCGGGCTGATCGGCCATCAGCTCTTTCTGGTGCTGCCGAACCTCACCGGCGGCGTCGGCGGCTTCGTCGGCATTCCCGGCCCGGAACAGCCGGGCTGGCTCGCCGTGCACGCCACGACCTATTACGCGCTGCTGGCGCTCACCCTGCTGCTCGTGACCTTCGTCTGCGCATTGCTCTTCGTGCGCTCGCGGCTCGGCGCGGAATGCCTCGCCGTCCGCGAGGATCTGACGCTGGCGCAGGCGCTCGGCATCCGTGTCGCCTCGGCACGGCTGGCCGCCTTCACCTTCAGCGCCGTCTTCGCGGGGCTGGCGGGGGCGCTCTTCGCCTCGATCTCCTCCTTCATCGCGCCGGAAAGCTTCACCGTGCTCGGCACGGGGTTCCAGCTCGTCGCGCTTGTCGTCGTCGGCGGCATGGGCACGCTCTGGGGGCCGATCCTCGGCGCGGCGCTCCTGACGGCCCTGCCGGAAGGGCTGCGCGTCGCCGCGACCCTGAGCCTGCTCGCGTATGGCGTGCTGCTGCTGATCTTCATCATCTTCGCGCCGCAGGGCATCGCCAGCCTGATCTCCCGTGCGGCGCGGCGCATCGGTGGCGGAGGACGCGAGCCATGAGCCTGCTCCAGATCCGCGACATCGAGGCGCGCTTCGGCGGCGTCGTCGCACTCGGCGGAGTCTCGCTCGATGTGCCCGAAGGCATGATCTTCGGTCTGATCGGCCCGAACGGCGCCGGCAAGACCACGCTGATCAACATGGTCTCGGGGCTGATCGCGCCGACCGCCGGGCATATCGTCTTCGACGGCGCGCGCGGCCCCTGGCCGATCGCGCAGACGGTCAGGCGTGGCATCGTGCGCACCTTCCAGCAGACGCGCGCTTTCCTGGGCTTGAGCGTCCGCGAGAACCTGCGCATCGCCACGGTGCATTCGCCCGATCCGGCCAGCATCGACGAGCTGATCGAGGCTTGCAATCTCGGCGACGTGCTCGACCGCACGGCGCGCGACCTGCCCTATGCCACGTTGCGCCATCTCGGCATCGCGCTGGCGCTGGCGCTGAAGCCGCGCCTGCTCCTGCTCGATGAGCCGGCGGTGGGGCTGACGGTGGGTGAGGTCGAGCGGCTCGGCGCGCTGGTGCGGCGCTGGAACGCGGCCGGCATCACCGTGCTGCTGGTCGAGCACAATGTGCGCTTCCTGATGGAGGTCTCGCAGCGCGTCGCCGTGCTCGACCGCGGCCGGCTGCTGTTCGAGGGCACGCCCGAGCAATGCCAGGCCGAGCAGAAGGTCATCGACGTCTATCTCGGGCGGAGGGCAGCCGATGCTGACGATTGAAGGCCTGCGCGCCGGCTATGACCGGCTTGAAGTGCTGCATGGGCTCGGGCTTTCGGTCGAGGCCGGCGACCCGACCGTGGTGATGGGCGCCAATGCGGCCGGTAAGACAACGCTCTGCCGCGTCGTCACCGGGCTGATCCCGGCGCGCGCCGGGACGATCCGGCTCGACGGCGAGGACATCACGCGGCTCTCTTCCGCCGACCGTGTCCGGCGCGGCATCGCGCTGGTACCGGAGGGCCGGCAGGTCTTCGGCGAAATGACCGTGCGCGAGAATCTCCGCCTCGGGGCCTATGTCCATGGCGAGCCGGACGCGCGCGACTACGACACCGCCTTCGGCCTGTTCCCGATCCTGCTCGAACGCGAGAGCCAGCGCGCCGGGCTGCTTTCGGGTGGCGAGCAGCAGATGCTGGCGCTGGCGCGCGCGCTGATGTCCCGCCCGCGCCTGCTGCTCCTCGACGAACCGAGCCAGGGCCTCGCGCCCAAGGCGGTCGAGCAGGTCGCCCATGCGGTCAATCGCATCGCGGAGACCGGCGTCGCCATCCTGCTCGTCGAGCAGAATCTGGCGCTCGCCCAGATGATCGCGCGGCATGCCGTCGTGCTCGAGACAGGAAGCTGCGTGGCCGATGGCCGCGCCAGCGAGATCATGGCCTCCAGCGCCATCCAGGACAGCTATCTCGGCAAGAAGAGGAACTGAGTGATGAGCTACGAGAACAAGTTCGTGAAGGTCTCGGTCGATCGCGGCCTCGCCGTGGTGACGCTCGATCGTCCCTCCGCCAATGCGGTCAGCCTCGAGGTCTATGACGAGCTGCGCCGTACCTTCCACCGCCTCGGCGAGGACAAGCAGATGCGTGTCGCCGTCTTCACCGGCGCCGGCAAGGTCTTCTGCGGCGGCAACGACGTCAACGACTTCGTCGATCTCGATTTCGACCAGGCGACCGAATATCTCGCCCATGTCCGCCTGACCTTCAATGCGATGTATGACTGTCCCGTGCCGATCATCGGCGCGATCAATGGCGGGGCGGTCGGCACCGGCATCGTGCTCGCCTCGCTCTGCGACATCCGCATCGCTTCGGAGAAGGCCCGCTTCGCGCTGCCGGAGATCGATGTCGGCGTGCTCGGCGGCTCCCGTCACGTCATGCGCCTCGCCGGTCAGGGCATGACCCGGCTGATGATGTATACCGGCCGCAGGCTCTCGGCAGAGGAAGCGCTGCAGGCGCATATCGTCGATCAGGTCGTCTCATCTCAGGAGCTGATCCCGACCGCAATGGCGTTGGCGGAGGAGATCGCCAGCAAGAGCCCCCCTGCGATCCGCCTCGCCAAGCAGGGTCTGAATCGCACGGAGTTCATGACGCTGAAAGAGGGCTATGAGTTCGAATGCACGCTGACGGCTGCTGTCCGGCGCACGCCCGAGGCCAAGGAAGGCGCGCTCGCCTTCCTTGAAAAGCGTACGCCTTCCTACGCGATCCGGGGCTGAACGATGTTCGATGTCGAGCGCGACGGCGAGATCGCCGTCATCCGCTTCAACAACCCGCCGGTCAACGCCGTCAGCTTCGCCAACTGGGGCACGCTGCCGGGGATCATCGCGCAGCTGGAAAGCGAGGCAATCGCGGCGATGGTCTTCACCGGCCTGCCGCACAAGCATTTCTGTGGTGGCAACGATTTTCGCGAGTTCGCGGCGCTGACGCCGGAAGCAACGCTCGCCGGAACAGGTGCGGTCTGCGACGGCATGCGCGCCGTCCGCGAGAGTTCGATCCCCGCCATCGCCGCGATTCATGGCGCGGCGATGGGCTCCGGCTTCATGCTCTCCTGCGCCTGCGACATCCGACTGGCGACGCCTGATGCGCGACTGGGGCTGCCGGAGGTCAAGGTCGGCGCCTTCGGCGGCTATCGTATCGTGCGCGAGGTGCTCTCGCAGGGCGAGGCGCGGCTCCTGACCTATACCGGCCAACCGCTCTCGGGCGAGCGCGCCCACCAGATTGGCCTCGTTCAGAAGCTCGCCGACACGCCGGCTCAGGTACTGGATGCCGCCATCGCGCTCGCACAGGACATGGCCGGGCTGATCAAGGGCCGGCTGCGCGCCGAGATCAAGGATTGCCTCAACCGTGAGGACGAGGAGAGCCTCTGGACCGCCTACCAGTTCGAACGCGACCTAGCGGCGCGCGTCATGGGGCAGGCGAAATCTGAATAACGTCGTGTCCGCTTTCCGACAGATGCTTGATGACAGCTCCTGGCGCCGAGCGATGGAGGTGGATGAGTTATAGTGGTTTCGGATGCGGCATCCCGATGGAGGATCCGTCATGCGTGCCGAAGCTCAACCAATCCATCAACGTCCGGCCTGGAACACTGGACGCATCATCGGCCCCAAACCGCCTCTCAAGCTGCATAACATCTGGGCAATCAGGACACGGCTGCAGCACGACATTCGTCGCGCCGGAAACTCCGCTGCGTGCCCCGACAACCGTCGGGCTCCGATCTCGGCGGGAGCAAACGTGTGACGAGGTGGATTTATTGCAATGCAGCGCCACCATCTGCTGTCATCCATGGTGGAGTCACGCTCAGCCAAGCGTGGCACGCACAAAAGCGCCCATTTCGGCCAGCGCCCGACGGCCATCGGCAAGTTGCGTATAAAACAAGTGCCAAGCATGGATCATATGCGGCCAGATCTGCAACGTCGTTCGTACATCTGCTGCCGCTGCGACACCCGCCAG
Source organism: Allobosea sp. WAO (assembly GCF_001509835.1). Lineage (GTDB taxonomy): Bacteria > Pseudomonadota > Alphaproteobacteria > Rhizobiales > Beijerinckiaceae > Allobosea. The sequence goes on along the minus strand of NZ_JXTJ01000008.1, from coordinate 314,407 downwards.
CCGGATTGCATCATCCAATAAGGTCTCGTCGGACCCAACCTGGATCAGCAACGGCGGCAAACCATGCAGATCCGCGAAAATCGGTGAGACCATTGGCATGCGTGGATCGCGCCCGTGCAGATACGCCGCCGCCAGTTCCTGCAAATACGGACGCTGAATCAACGGGTCCACCGCAGCTTTGGTCTGCATCGTGGCGCCCGACATCTCCAAATCCGTCCATGGTGAACTACACCATGCGCAGGCGGGTAAAGCCGTACCGGCTTCCCGCAACGAAACCAGCGTTGCGATCGCCAGCCCGCCGCCGGCACTCTCCCCGGCGATCACGATGTTTTCAGGCATGAACCCTTGCGACAGCAAAAACCGGTAGCCGGTCAGCGCATCGTCCAGCGCCGCCGGAAATGGATGCTCCGGCGCAAGGCGGTAGTCCAGCGCCAGCGTGCGGGTACCTGCCTCCCGCCCGGCCTGCGCAATCATATGCCGGTGACTTTTGATCGATCCGGAAACGTAACCCCCACCGTGCAGAAACATGATCACCCGTGCCGGATCCGCGGCCGGCGTGGATGTCCATTCAGCCCTCACCCCGTTCGCGTCCACGCCCTCTAAGGCGACATCCGCCGGCATCTCGTAACGCGCCGTCAACCTTTCCAGCCGCCGCCGGCGACCGGCAACGTCAGTTGGCCGCTCGCCGGCCGCCAACATCGCCCTTATGGCGGCCATTTCGGTGTCGGCTTCGGGCACTTTCGCCTCCCCCAAATTCGATCACGATGTCCCGCAATGTCGCGGCTCGCAAGGCCTTCAAATTCTGGCGCGCTGGGCCGAGATCTGCCGATCCGCTTTCGGGCACGCCATGTGGGCCATAGCCCGTGGTACCGCTTTGATCCGGACGCGGCAGGTCGCCCTAACCGTTCCTGGCAGCCGCTCCGGCGCAGGCTCAAACTGCTGCGATCGTCCGGTTCCCGGCGGGCGCTCATTGTCCGGAGACGGCGCGTCGCACGCAAAGCCCAATGATCGGCGCGCTTCTCGTTATCGGATAATTTCGCTAGCGGGCGGCAATGTACGCTTCCGCAAAGGGCCGGCTGCTAGGGCGACGGCAACCATCAGAAGAAGCGCCGCAGCGAAAAACGGGATTTGCGGCGAGATCTGGTGCAGCGCTGCTCCGGCAAGCGGACCGATCGCCAGACCCATTCCCTGGCCGATCACATTGAAACCCGCAGCCTTTCCTTGGGCATTCGGTCCCGCCCGCAGGCTGAGCGAAGCCAGGTTGCCGGGCAGCATCAGCCCTAGCGCGGCGCCAAGCAGAACGAGCGCGCCGAACAGCTCCGCATAGCTTCGCGCGAACGTAGCGAACAGCAGGGCCACGACCGCCAGCAACGCGCCTGAGGCAAGCAGCGTCTCCGGCCTGAAGGCAAGCATGCGAAGCACCACTCCCTGCACGACAATCATCGCCAAGGCCGTCGCCATCAGCGCCAGCCCAGCCTTGGCGATCGAGGCGTCCGAGGTGAAACCGAACGCATCTTGCAGGCGCAGCGCCACGGTCTGTTGCACGATGCTGTGGGCAGATATGGAAACGAGCGTGATGGCGAAGAATGGCCAGATTCTGGAGAGGCCAAGGCCAGAAGCCGGAGAGGCTGCCCCCGGATCGCCGTGCCGCGGCTCCGGAGCCATCAGTGTCACGCCTGTGAGCGCCAGCCCGGCGAGACCCGAAACGAGCAGGAAGGCCAGCGCCGCATCGCCGCCTCCGATACGCCATGCCAGAGCCGACCCGATGATCGCCCCGAGCCCGTAGGCTGCGCCGAGGACACCCATGCCGCCAGCACGCGCCTCCGGCGCCGTGATGTCGGCGACATAGGCCTGGGATGCGGGCAGGAGCCCGCCGGACAGTAGCGTCTGCGCCGATCGAGCCGCGACGAAAAGGTAAAGCGCTAGAACGGCGCTGATCGTGCCGTCCAGCCGGCGCCCGACGATGAAGCCAAATGCCAAGGGGGCGAGCATCGCTCCGGCGATCGCAATCATGATTACGGGGCGCCGCCCGATGCGCTCGCTCAGATATCCCCAGATCGGAGCGGCGATCATCAGCAGCACGGCGGAGGCCGAAAGGATCGTACCCGTCTCGATGTCCGTGAAGCCGAGCCGGCGACCGAGCGGAGGCATCACGACAAGCAGAAAGGACTGGCCGGCCGCGTTGGCCATGAGAGCGAGGAACAACGCGAGTTGCGCCAGGCTATGTCGTGATGGCGGCATGACGTACTCGATGCGGGATGGGCAGAGCGACCGTCGCGCCCGGGTGACCGGTGCCGGACAACGGAAACGCGATCAATCGACGCCGTCTCCTTCTGCGAAGCGGCGGAGCGCCCCGGGGTTGGTGATGGTGATCGAGCGGTAGGTGTTGCTGAGCCATCCAGCCTCGGAGAAGCGCTTGATGGACGCATTGACCTGCTTGCGCGAAGCGTTGGCCATGACACCGACCTCGCTCTGGGTCAGCGGGATCGGCGTCTCTCCAATCCAGGTGGTGCGCTGAAGCACCGAGGCGACCCGCCGATCTGCCTCGGGCTTTTGTAGATCGTGAATCACGCGGAACAGCAACTCGACGGTCATCATCAGCATGAGCGCGACATGCTGCACCACCGCCGGATCGCGCGACGCCATCTGATCCATCGCGTCAAGAGGAAGATGGAGCATCGTCGTTTCGACGACTGCCCTGAGTTCGCCTCTCCGCGGCTTTCGCGTGAGAAAGCACCCCTCTCCGGTCCAGTGACCTGGAACTCCCAGAAGGATCAGCCGCGGTGTCACGCCAGCCGGGGCGAGGCTGGCGCTAACCGTGCCCGCCACAAGGCCGTAGACCCCTCCTGCGGGATCGTCGAGGCGAAACACTGTCTCACCCGGAGCGAAGTGCAGTAAGATCGAGCGCCGCAGCACCTCGGTCCGAAACGCTTCCGGCAATAGCGGCAGCCAGCCGCGCTCGCTCATGATCTGCTCGGCGCGAGCTTTGCTGACGTACCCCATAAAAAAGCTCCGACTTTGTCCGATTCGGGACAAATACGTTCTCCGGCACGATTATACCAGCAGTAGCGGAGCCGCTGCCTCTTTGTTCTTGGGTTTACTCAAGGCGAGCGAGGTTCAACGACTGGCGCGTGACAAATGCACCGGATGTGGTGAAGCGGTCCGTGGCTTTGGGAGTAGAGACGACGTGCCTTCCGCCATGAAGCCGATGTGCCGGAGCACGCTGATTACTGTCAGCCTTTTCGCCGGTCTGCCGTCAAACGCCGCGGACCTTTCGTCTGCCACCAGCGCTCCGCGTTCCCTTGTTCAATCCGCTGGCCCGACCTTCACGTTCACCGGATACGGCTGGGCCTCAGCCCTGCACGGGCGCGCCTCGACGTTGCCGCCGCTGCCTGCGGCCAAAGCCGATCTCAGCTTCGGCGATATCCTGAAGGACCTCAACGGCGGACTGATGGGCGTCGCCGAGATGCGGCTCGGCCGTTGGGGCTTCATCGCGGACGCCATGTTCACCCAGGTGACGTCGGGTGCGACGTTGCCCGGGCCGTACTTTTCCAGCGTGAAGCTGCGCTCGCAGACGCTCACTCTGCAAGCTTCCGTTCTGTACCGGCTCTATAGCGACGCAAGCATGGACGTGGATCTCGGGGCGGGCTTGCGCTTCTGGAACCTCGACAACCGATTGAAGGTCGGCCCGGGCGCGCTGAATCTCGCCATCGTGCACTCCGAAGCAGAGAACTGGCTCGATCCGGTGGTCGCCGCCCGGCTGATCGCTCGACTCGGCGGGCCGTGGAGCGTGACCTTGATCGGGGATGTCGGAGGCTTTGATGCGGGCTCCCGACTGACTTGGCAGGCGCTCGGCACCGTGAACTACCAGTGGAATGAGAACTGGGTACTGCACGCCGGTTATCGCGCTCTGCATGTCGACTACCGCAAGGACCGCTTCCTGTACGACACGACCATGCACGGCCCGATCCTGGCCGCGACCTATCGGTTTTGAAGGTCCGAGGAGGGCGTGTCCGTGCTCGATATCTTTGCCTGGCTCGTTCTGATCGTGCTGCTGTTCAGCACGATCGCCGTCGTCGTCCTGGCCGCGATGCTGCCGGGCAAGATCGCGCAGCGGCGCTCCCATCCATGGGCAGAGGCGGTGGCCGTCGGAGGCTGGGTGACGCTCTTCCTCGGCTGCGTGCTGTGGCCGGTCGTTCTCGTATGGGCCTATGTCGACGTGCCCGTGCGGCGCGGCAGCAGCGCGGAGGCGGAGCGATGATCATCGTTCTCCTCAACGTCTATCTCGTCCTACTCCTTCTGCTCGTAAAGCTGGGGGTCGTCCGGCTCAGCCTTTTCTGGAAGATCTCGCCGGTCCTCGTCCTGGCGCTCCTGCTTCTCGGACTCTTCATTCCCATGAACTGGGGCGCTCCCCAGGGCGCCGCGCTCGTCGTGCGCAATTCCGTTGCCATCGTGCCTTCCGTCGCCGGCGAGGTGATCGACGTTCCCGTCGAGCCGAACCGGCCGATCAAGGAGGGAGATGTCCTGTTCAGGATCGACCCGCTGCCGTTCGAGGCCAGCGTCAGGACGCTCAAGGCCCAACTGGCCTTCGCCGAGTTGCGGCTCGACCAGATGAACCACCTCCAGAGCCGCGGCACCGGCAGGACCTTCGATGTCGAGCAGCGCGAGGCGGAGGTCGGCCAGTTGCGCGCGCAGCTCGACGCGGCACAGTGGAACCTCGACAAGACGACGGTCCGGGCGCCGGCCGATGGCTATGTGACGAATGTCGCCCTGCGGAAGGGAGCACGGGTGGCCAGCCTGCCGCTCGCCCCGGTTATGGCATTCATAGACACGTCAACGACCATTGTCGGCGTCTCGATCGATCAGAATGCCGTCCGCTATGTGGTGCCTGGGCAGCCCGTGGAATTGACCTTCAAGACCCAGCCTGGCGTCGTCGTGACTGGGCGGGTCGAGAGCATTCTGCAGGCGATCGCGGCAGGGCAGGCCCAGGCGACGGGTACTGCGATCGCGCCCCGTACCGTGATGGCCGCGCCCTTCGTCGTCAGGATCAAGCTCGATGACGCGGCTTTCGCCGATGCCCTTCCCGCGGGCGCCGTCGGCGACGCCGCGATTTTTACCGAACGGGTCAAGCCCGCTCACCTGATCCGCCGTGTGATCCTCCGGCAGATCGCGATCCTCAACTACGTCAACCCGTTCTGAGCCGTCCAGGCCTCCACTGGGAGATAACACCGTGACAAGCCGCTTCGACATCGACAGACGGGCCCTGCTGGCATCGGTCGCCAGCCTTGGTGGAGGGGCCTTGCTCGGCGCGATCGCCAACCCGTCGGCCGCCGGGGCGAGCGAAGCCGATGTGCTGCGCGCCATCGCGAAGGAGGCGACAATCTGGGGCTTCCCGCTCGTCGACAACTACCGCATCCAGTATTCGTATTTCGCGGATCGCGGCGGCCCAGAGTTCAAGGCGCCCTGGAACGTGATCGCCTACACGGCGCGCGTCTACACGCCTGACGACAAAGCGATCCAGACGCCGAACTCGGACACGCCCTATTCCTATATCGGCGCCGACCTGCGCACTGAGCCGCTCGTGATCTCCGTCCCCGCCGTGGAGGCCGGACGCTACTACTCGCTGCAGTTCATCGACCAATACACCTTCAATTTCGCCTATGTCGGCAGCCGCGCCACCGGCAACGAGGCCGGCAACTTCCTGCTCGTCGGCCCGCGCTGGAAGGGGCGCAAGCCCCGAGGCGTGAAGCGCGTCATCCGCTGCGAAACCGATTTCGCCTTCGTGCTCTACCGGACGCAGCTCTTCGCGCCGGCCGACATCGAAAAGGTCAAGGTGATCCAGGCAGGCTACACGGTGCAGCCGCTCTCGCAGTTTCTGGGCAAGCCGGCGCCGAAAGCCGCCGCCGCGATCGACTTCATGCGACCTCTTTCGCCCGAGCAGCAGCGCAGCTCGGCCGAGTTCTTCCAGATCCTGAATTTCATCCTGCAGTTCTGCCCGACACATCGATCGGAGCTAGAGCTGCGTCGGCGACTGGCCCGCATCGGCGTTGGCCCGGGCAAGGCGCTGGATCTCGCGAAGCTCGCGCCTGAGCGGCGCAAGGCGCTCGAGGACGGCATGGCCGATGCCTGGAAGGCCTTCGCCGCCTTCAAGGCCAATGAACTCGACACCGGCAAGCGCGCCCCGGCGGAGGGCTTCGGCACTCGCGCCTTCCTGAAGAACGACTACATGGCCCGGATGGCCGGAGCCGCACTCGGCATCTACGGAAACTCCAAGGAAGAGGCGCTCTATCCCGTCTACTACACCGATTCCGCCGGCAAGCCGTTCGACGGCAAGGATGGCCGCTACACGATGCGGCTCGATCCGGCGAAGGGCTTGCCCGTCAACGCCTTCTGGTCGCTCACCGTCTACGAGTTGCCACAGAGCCTGCTCTCAGCGAACCGACTGAACCGATACCTCATCAATTCGCCCATGCTGCCTTCGCTGAAGAAGGACCCCGATGGGTTGGTCACGCTCTATCTCCAGCACGAGTCGCCAGGACCGGAACTGGAGTCGAACTGGCTACCCGTGCCGGCCGGGCCGTTCTGGACGATCCTGCGACTCTATTGGCCCAAGCCCGAAGCGCTCGCGCAAAGCTGGAAACAGCCGCCGCTCGTCCGCGCGAACTGACGATAAAGGAAACGATCATGCGAAAGACGCTTACCCTTTCCGCCGCGATCTTGCTCTCGGCCGTCAGCGTTGCTCGAGCCCAGGCGCCCGAATTGAAGCCGACCCCCGTGACGGTCGAGAATTTCGCCCGCGCCGAAACCGATCTCTACTTCTCGGGCATCGTGAAAAACGGTGGCTTCGGCAAGTTCGATCACACCCGCGAACCCGCGCCGCTCGACAAGCAGACAGTCATCCGCCTCAACCGCGACACGCTCTATTCGTCGGCGGTGTTTGACCTCGATGCCGGCCCCGTCACGATCACGATCCCCGATGCCGGGCAGCGCTTCGTCTCGATGCAGGTGTTCACCCAGGACCAGTATACGCATCAGGTCGCTCACAAGCCCGGTGCCTACACCCTGACGCGCGATGCCATTGGTACGCGCTATGTCGCCGTGGCGTTTCGCACGCTGGCCAACCCAGCGGACAAGCAGGACATGACGCAGGCCCATGCGGTGCAGGACGCGATCAAGGTCGAACAACCGGGCGGCCCGGGCAAGTTCGAGGTACCGGCCTGGGATCAGGCCAGCCAGAAGAAGGTCCGGGATCTGCTGGTCGCTCTCAGCGATACGCTACCCGACAAGAACAGGATGTTCGGTACACGCGCAGAGGTCGATCCGGTGCGCTTCCTGCTCGGCGCCGCCTCGGCCTGGGGCGGCAACCCTGACAAGGAGGCGATCTACCTCAATATCGTCCCCGAAAAGAACGATGGCAAAGTCGTCTACGGCCTGAAAGTGCCGGCGAGCGTACCGGTCGATGGCTTCTGGTCTGTCACCGTCTACAACGCCGAAGGATTTTTCACCCCGAACGCGCTCGACGCCTATTCGCTCAACAACATCACGGCGAAGAAGAGCGCTGACGGCAGCTTCGACATCCAGTTCGGCGGCTGTGACGGCAAAGTCGCGAACTGCCTGCCTGTCACGCCGGGCTGGAACTACATGGTCAGGCTCTACCGGCCCCATGCCGAGATCTTGAGCGGTACCTGGGCGTTCCCGGTTGCCGCTGCGAAGTAGGGTGCGCCTCGATGTCCGATGCGCGTTTTTCCTCCCCCGCCTCGACGCGGTCACTCTTCCGTCTCCTCTGTACGGTCGGAATCCTGTGCGTCGGGGGGGCGCGTGCTGCAGCCCAGATGCGTGACGGTGTCCCCGAGCTCGCTCCCGGGATCCCTGCAGGCTATCTGAAAAAGGAGCAGCGGCTCGCCAGCGCCGGGCTCTTGCCAGCGCCGCCGGCCTCCGGCTCGGCCGCTGCTGCCTTCGACGCGCAAATGCATGCCCGCGCGGCAACACTGCGCGGCACACCGCGTTGGCATCTCGCGATCCGCGATGCGAGCCTGCATCCGGACAAGCTGACAGGCGTTTTCGCGTGCCCCGTGGGCGTCGCGATCACGCGAAAGGACACGCCCCGGCTTTATCAGTTGTTGCAGCGGGTCGCAGTCGATACTGGCCTGTCCACGGAAGATACCAAGCATCGCTACAAGGCGATCCGACCCTTCGTCGCCTATGGCGAGACCAATTGTACGCCCGATGAGGACGAGGAGTTGCGCGCGGATGGCTCCTACCCATCGGGCCACACGGCGCTCGGCTGGGGGATGGCTCTCGCGCTCGCCACAGTCGATCCGGATAGTGCTCAATCTGTCCTCGCGCGCGGCCGCGCCTTCGGAGAAAGCCGTATGATCTGCAATGTGCACTGGCAGAGCGACATCATCGCCGGGCGCTTCATGGCCTCCGCGACGATTGCGTTGCTCCATGCGGTGCCGGAGTTCCGCGAGGACATTGCGATCGCGCGCGACGAACTGGCGGCAGCCAGACAGAGGAGCGCAAAGCCGGACGAGGATTGCGAAGTGCAGGCCAAGGCTCTCGCAATTGGCCTGCCTGGCGCACAGTAGCAAAGCGCCTCGTCTCGACGGCGCCCCTCTACCCCGATTGGGGCCGAAAGCCTGATCTAGGGTCTTTGAGCCTGCCGCAGTGATGGTGGCTTTACTGTCACTGGCGATCGCTCGGTTCAGGGCATAACTGCCCTCGGCGGGGCAGAGCACTTCGGATATTTCGCGCGAGCGTAACACAAAACCTTCGCAAGCGAGCGCTCCCCGGGCCTAGGAGGCGCACCGGCATGCGATAGGGAACTTGTCGGATAATCCGGGGCTCCGAGCGCTGTCGATTGACGTGGGACTGCTCTGGTCGGGCACCGACAGCCGCGACGGGGCGTCGGGAAACGTCCGCTTTCTGGCGAAGTCTCAATATCCGAAAGTGGCGCATCGCGGCGATATGGCGTCGTTGGGATGTGCGCCATAGAAGCGTTCAGCGCCGGCTGACCGACCGTGGGAAACCGGCCGCAGACCGAACAGATGGAGCTGACCCTATGATTGAACGCATTGGCATGACGGAACGCTGGAGCGACGCGGTTATCGTTGGAGATCTGATCTTCCTCGCGGGCCATGTCGCCGAGCAGACGCGCGGCCAATCCGTCAAGGTGCAGACCGAGGAAGTTCTGCTCAGCCTCGATGACACGCTGGCCCAGGCCGGCGTCTCCAAGAACAACCTGGTCAGCGTTACCATTTACCTCGCCGACATGGCGGGGTTCGCCGCCATGAACGAAGCTTGGGACGCCTGGGTCGCAAAGGGCCACGCGCCGGCCCGCGCGACCGTCGAGGCGCGCCTTGCCTATCCCGACCTCCTCGTCGAGATGACCGCGATCGCCTCCCGATAGTCCCGCGCCGCTCTCATCTATCGCCAAATGCGAAGACGATCCGTCGGGCTTGTCGCTCGACGGAAAGATGGGCGCGCCTCGGCGACCAGTGCGTCGCGCACACGGACCTACGGCAGCGCTGAGCCGACCGCCTCGACGAACGATGCCCGGACGCCGGGAACGAAGTCGTGGCTCATCTCGTTCGCCTGCACGCGTACCGGAGCTCATGAAGCCTCTGCTGCGAGCCGGCGCATCTGCGCGTTCTCGTGGACGTGGCGTCCGAGCTCCTCTTGCCCAAGCAGCCCGACGATGGCGTCCGCCACCGTCTCGGCGGGGATGGCGCCGTAGCGCGAGAGCGGCCCGAGCAGGATCGGCGTCAGCGCCGCGAAGACGCGCTGGCCGATCTCCTCCCAGACGCGCCGCTCACTGCGGCCGCCGAGAAGAAAGCCTGGACGCATCAAGTCGACCCTCTCGAAGCCGAGATCGCAGACCGCCCGCTCGATGGCGCCCTTGGTCTGTAAATAGAAGCCCGGACCGCCCGCGCCCGCAGCGGTGACGAGGATGAACCGGCGCGCGCGCAGCGCAAGGGCGCCCTTCGCGACGGCTAGCACATAATCGTGGTCGACGCGGAACATCGCCGGTTGCGATCCGGCCGTGCGGATGGTCGTGCCGAGGCAGGAGATTGCAACGTCGACGCCCCCGGGCGCGACCGCGCGCAAGGTCGCTTCCGGCTCCTCGCAGAGCGTTTCGAAATCGACCGGGAGCCCTGGCGCGGACGAACTGCGCCGTACGAGACTGGCGAGAGCGACGTTCGGGTTGGTCGATAAGCGCGTGCTCACGAGACTGCCGACCAGGCCGGAACTGCCGGCGAGAAGGATACGCTGGATCACAGGGCTAAGCTCCTCGTCGGGGATCGCTGAAGGGAGAATCGGCCGTACGTCGTGTACGCGATCAGGCGTCGGTCGTGACCTTTGGTGAGCAACCGGGCGAGAGCTTGGCGCGCAGGCGCAATGCCGGGAAGGATCGCCGGCTATTGAGACGCATGTGACTGTTTGGCCGCGACGGGCTCGTCGGCAAGAAGCGCTCGGAAGGCCTGCATAGGCCGACCGACATGACGTTCCTTATGTCGCAGCATGACGAAGCGGCGGGGCGGGATGTCAGCCGCGACTTCGACGAGCGCGCCCGACTGCAAGGAGCTGGCGACCACGAGCCTCGACATCAGGCTGGCGGCGGAGCCCGCTTCGACAGCGGCGCGCACCGCCTCGTTGGCGGGCAGCTCCAGCACGACATCGAGATCGGCCAGCGAGTACCTTGAGCCGGTGAGAACCGCTTCCAGAACTTGCCGGGTGCCGGAGCCCGGCTCCCGCAGAACCCAGGAACTTTCGGCGAAATCCGAAGCATCGACGCGGTCTCTTGCCGCCCAGGGATGGTCGGGCGCGACGACGATGGCCATTTCGTCCACCGCGACGACCTCCTGCGCCAAAAGCGGATCGTCAATTTCACCTTCGACAAAGCCGATATCGGCGAGCCCATTGTGGATGGAAGATGCGACCGTCTCGGTATTTCCGATCACGAGCGGCGTCTCGATCCCCGGGTACCGCGCACGAAACAAGGCGAGCTTCCGTGGCAGCCAGTAATTTCCGACCGTCTGGCTCGCCGCAAGGGACAGCCGCCCGCGCTTCAGGCCGGCGAGATCCGACAGGACCTGTTCGCCCGCGGCAGCACGGGCAAGGATCGCCCGCGCCTCGTTGAGGAACAGGCGTCCCGCATCGGTCAGCGCGATCCGGCGCCCGACGCGGTCGAACAGTTGCACGGCATGGCGATGTTCGAGCGCAGCGATCGCGGCGCTCGTCGCAGATTGCGTCAGGTTCAGCTCCGAAGCCGCACGCGTGACATGCTCGCGCTCTGCGACCGCGACGAAGATACGAAGCTGTTCGAGTGTCATGAGCGTCGATGAATCCGCGAGCGCGCACCTGGGTTCCGCACGCCCACGCCTGGACGGCGCCCCGATAAGTCAGCGCGAGAAATAATCGTTTTTCTCGATCAAAACAAGAAAAACAACACGTTTGATCACTTAGGCCAAATGCCTCAGAACCCGCGCATCGCATTGCCGGGTACTCTGATGACGCATAAAATCCCAGATCGGACGAGTTTGGTTGACCGAACAGCCTCGGGCGCAAAGCGCATCGGCCCGGGCCTCGTGCTGTGCCTGGCCGTTTCGGTTGCTGCGTTCGCCGCCGAGCATCTCGAGGCCCTGTTCTTCCGGCGGGCCTGGCTCGAAGCGCTCGTCCTGGCGATCCTGATCGGAACACTGATCAGAACGCTCTGGAAGCCCGATGACCGCTGGCGCCCGGGCATCTCGTTCTCGGCGAAGACGCTGCTGGAGATTGCGGTCGTGCTCCTCGGCGCCTCCTTGAGCGCCGCCACGGTTGCCGCCACCGGCGCTCCACTTCTCCTTGGCATTGCCGCAGTGGTTTTTGCTGCGATTGGCCTGAGCTATGGGATCGGCCGCTTGCTGGGGCTGTCGAAGCGCATGGCCATCCTCGTCGCCTGCGGCAACTCCATCTGCGGAAATTCGGCGATCGCGGCGACGGCGCCGGTCATCGGCGCCGACGGTAAGGATGTCGCCGCCTCGATCGCTTTCACCGCAGTGCTCGGAGTCGTGGTCGTGCTTAGCCTGCCTCTCCTGATCCCGACACTGAACCTCAGCGTTCATCAGTTCGGCATCCTGTCGGGCCTGACGGTCTATGCCGTTCCTCAGGTCCTCGCCGCCACGGCGCCGGCGGGCACCGCCGCGATCCAGATCGGCACCCTGGTCAAGCTGGTGCGCGTGCTGATGCTCGGGCCCGTCATCCTCGTGCTGTCGCTGCTGTCTAGCCGGCTGCGCGAGGAGACCGGCGCGCCTGCTGCGCAGGTCGCAGCAGAGCGTCCGGCGCTGCGCCCCCTTGGGATCCACCGCCTCGTGCCCTGGTTCATCATTGGCTTCGTGGTGATGGCGGCATTTCGCTCGGCCGGGCTCATTCCGGCGGTCCTGCTGTCGCCGTTGGCCACCGTCGCCAACGTACTGACGATCATCTCGATGGCAGCGCTCGGGCTCAGCGTCGACATCCGCTCGGTCGCCAAGGCCGGCCCCCGCGTCACCGCCACGGTCGTCCTCTCACTCCTTGCGCTCGTGGCGATCTCGCTCGGCCTCATCCGCCTGCTCGCAGTGCCCTGAGACACCGCCCCGAAAACGTTATCGACGCTCTGAGACTCAGCCGCGCAACACGGACAGAGTGTTCTTTGATCTACAGAACAGCTCCAGGACGGACCGAAAGCGCAATAGAGCGCCTTGGTCGCGGTTATGAACGAGAGCCTTCGTTTCGAGCCATTCGCTTGCAACGGTACCGTCCGCTATGTCGTACCGCGCAACACACCTGCTGGCACGGATCGGGCTCGCCCTGACCTGCTTCGTGCGGGCCGATAGCGCCCTCGGTCAGACGCGCCAGCGTCCTGTCCCTGAGGCCTATGCCCGGATTCCGGTTTACGACGAGTTCGGCCGAGACCAGATCTCGATGTTCTTGGCCTGGAACCCAGACCCGATAGCCAACCATGGCCGCAATCTGCGGGCACTCGATCCGATCCTCGCCAGGATTGTCGTGAATGCTCAGGCCGCCATGCCGGATCTGCGCTTCGTCATCGGCTCCGGCCGGCGCGATCGAGCCCAGCAACGTCAGGCCGTGATCTGGGGGTGGTCGATGACGCGAAGCACTGCTCATCGATCCGGCCGGGCTGTCGATCTCTGGCCACTCGATGCCCACGGCCATGTCGTATTCGAGATTGCACTTCAGAACCGGATTGCCGCGGCGATGAAGGCGGCTGCTTCCAAGGCAGGTGCCCATCTACGCTGGGGCGGCCACTTTCGCGGCTACAAGCACCAGGACCGCTCGCATTTTGAGCTCGTTGCGCGCCGGCGCTACTGATCCTGCCGTTCACGGAGATCTTGCCAACCGCTGCACCTAGAGAAGGCTCGCAGGCAGTCTACCCATCGTGCCACTCATGACGTGAGTGAACTTGCGTCCCTCCAGAGATGGCCGACGCCGAACTATGTCAGCTGTGCTCGAAGTTGATCGATGACATTCTGAAGCTTCAGAAAATGGCATCCTCAACGCCATCTTCGTGAGCAGGTAAATGTCCGCTTCCGGGCGGTGCCCCAATGTCAGCAACCGGCGCAACGCTGGCGGTGAGTGAGACAGAACTCCTGAAGCGCTGGGTATTTGCCCCGAGGCAACGCGAAAATCCTAGACCTCCTGCGCATCCAGTCTGCGGTAGAGCGGCAGGGCCAGCGGTGCGATCCGGCGGATCAGACCCTGGAAGGGCTGCGGCTTCGGTGTCGAGAGCGGCAGACCGAGAGTCTCCAGCGCCGTCCCTTGGGTCGCCTTCGCCAGCTCGCGGCCGAGCGAGATCGACAGCGCGACGGCGCGGCCATTGCAGCCGACCCAGCAAAAACCGTTCGGCCCGAGCTGGTGGATGCGCGGATAGCCTGGAACCTGCGGTTGCAGCAGGTTGTCGGGGGTCATCCCGACATACCCGGACCAGACATAGTCGAACTCGACCTCGCCGAGTTGCGGCCAGAGCCGCTTCAGCCGCGCCGCGACGGTCGGGCGCAGATTGGCGCCGCCCGCTCCGGGCAGGATCGCGGCGCCGCCGGTGACCAGACGGTTGCGGGCATCCCAGCGGGCGAAATAGAGCTCGCGGTGTGTGTCCGACATCGCCTGCCGGCCGGGGATCACGGTCTTGGCGATGTTGTCGCTGACCGGCTTGGTCGCCATCTGCCAGGACAAGACCGGGATGACCTCATTGGCGATCTCCGGGGCGAGCCCGGGCTCGAACTCGCCGGTATAGGCGTTGGTCGCCAACACGAGCGCGCGTGCCGTCACCGAGCCCTTCGCCGTCTTCACCACCCAGCGGCCATTCTGATGCGTCATGCTCACCGCCGGCGAGCGCGCATGGATGGTCGTACCGAGCCTGAGCGCGACCTCGGCGAGGCCCCGGGTCAAGGCGAGCGGGTTGATATGGCCGCCGGTGCGATTCCAGAGGCCGCCGAACCAGGCCTCCGAGCCGAGCATTTCAGCTGCAGCCGCGCGATCGAGCAGTTCGACCGGCGCGCCGATCGCCGACCATTCCCGAGCGCGCTTCTCGGCAAGCTTGAAACGGCCAGGCGAATGCACCGGCTGGACCCAGCCGGCCTGCTCGGCTTCGGCCGGGATCTCGTATTTGCGCACGAGGTCGAAGAGGTATTGCGCGCTGTCGCGCAGCACCCCGTTGAAGCGCTCGCCGGCTTCGCCGTGCCGGGCGGTCATGGCAGAGGGGTCGTGGCCGGCCAGGGTCGGGATGACCTGGCCGTTATTGCGTCCGGACGCACCCCAGCCCGGCTCCGCTGCCTCCAGGATGGTGACGCCGACCCCGCTCTCGCGCAGATGGATCGCGGTCGACAGGCCGGTGAAGCCGGCTCCGATCACCACGACATCGCTCTCGGCCGAGCCTTCGAGCGTCCCGAGCACGGGGCCGGGCTGGGCCGTCGCGGCCCAGAGTGAAGGCGGCCAGGCGACGGAGGAAGAGGCGGTCATCAGCGGCGTCTTTCGGCTGGAAACAGAACGAGGGACGTCCCGCATCGCGGGCATGCCGGTATCCTTGCCGCCCTGGCCTCTAGCCCGCAAGTAGGTCCTTCCGAGCCCCTCCTCCGGCGAAGAACAAATTTCTATTTTTCTTGGCCAAGACGAACAGATTCTACTAAATTTTGGCAAGTTCTCTCGCCTTCTTGAAAATACTATTCTCCCGGCGCTATGTCTGGCGCGCAGCGGGGGCTGCTTGAATCGTCATCCCGGAGCGGTTGCGCCCCAACTTCCGTTCGGATGAACTCTCCGTTCCACTGGGCTCTGGTCACAAGGGGGCGTCATGCCGCTCAAGCACATTCTCGGTCTCGACCACGTCGTGGTGACGGTTCGCGATCTCGACGCCTCGGCCCGGCAGTGGCAGAGCCTCGGCTTCACCGTCTCGCCGCGTGGCACGCATTCGCCGATCCTCGGCAGCGGCAATTACACGATCATGTTCGGGGACGACTATGTCGAGCTGCTCGGCATCCTCGCCGAGACCGAGCACAACAAGCCGACCCGCGATTTCCTCAGGGAGCGCGAGGGCATCGAGCGCGCTGCCTTCACCACCGATGATGCCGCCGCCGGCGCCGCCGAACTCAAGAGCCGCGGCCTTGAACCGCTCGGCCCGGTGCATTTCGGCCGGCCGGTCGACCTGCCGAATGGCGGCAAGGGCGAAGCAAGGTTCAACGTCTTCCGCTGGCCGCTCGACGAGAACCCCGGCAGCCTGCGCATTTTCGCCTGCCAGCACCTGACCCGCGAAACGGTCTGGATCCCCGAGCTGCAGAGCCACGCCAATGGCGCGAGCCGGATCATCCGCGTCGAGGTGCTCGCCGCCGATCCGAAGGCCGCCGCCGAGCATCTGAGCCGGCTGATCGACGAGCCGGTGAAGCAGCAGGACGATGGCTGGCTGGTGCCCTCCGGCGGCAAGCGCGCCGATTTCCTGTTCTACGACGCCGCCGGCCTCGCGCGGCGCTATCCGGACGCAGTGCGGGACGGTGCGGGACCGGCCGGCGCGGTGGCGATCGTGCTGGCGAGCGAGGATCTCGATCAGGCAGCCAAGGCGCTCGGCTCAGTCGGTGTCCGCCATGGCGCAGCGCTCAGCGTCCCGGCCGCCTCCGCCAATGGCGTGATCGTGAGCTTCCTGCCGCAATAGCGCGGCTTCCCCTGTTCCAGAACGGCCTCGCCGCATTGACGAGGCCTTGTGACGCCCGCATCGTGCCGAGCCTGCACGCCGGCCCAAGGAGACAATCCATGGATATGACCCGCCGCGCCGCGTTGATGACCAGCGCCGCCATCGCCTCCAGCGTGCTGTTCCCGATGCGCTCCTTCGGCCAGGAAACGCCACGCAAGGGCGGTGTCTTCACCGTCCATTACGGCGCCGAGCAGCGTCAGCTCAACCCGAGCCTCCAGGCCTCGACCGGCGTCTACATCATCGGCGGCAAGATCCAGGAGCAACTGGTCGACCTCGACGCCAAGGGCCAACCCGTCGGCGTGCTCGCCGAGAGCTGGGAAGCCGCGCCCGACGGCAAGACCATCACCTTCAAGCTCCGCCCCGGCGTGACCTGGCATGACGGCAAGCCCTTCACCTCCGCCGACGTGCAGTTCACGGCGATGGAGATGTGGAAGAAGATCCTGAACTACGGCACGACGCTGCAGCTCTTCCTCACCGCGGTCGATACACCCGACCCGCTGACGGCGGTGTTCCGCTATGAACGCCCGATGCCGCTCAACCTCTTGCTGCGCGCGCTGCCCGACCTCGGCTATGTCTCGCCGCGCCATCTCTACGAGGGCAAGGGCGACATCCGCCAGAACCCGGTCAACCTTGCGCCAGTCGGCACTGGCCCGTTCAAATTCGTGCAGTATGAGCGCGGCCAGCATGTCATCGCCGAGCGCAACCCTAACTACTGGCGCGCCAATGCGCCCTATCTCGACCGGATCGTCTGGCGCGTCGTCACCGACCGCGCCGCGGCGGCCGCTCAGATGGAAGCAGGGCAGATCCATTACAGCCCGTTCTCGGGCCTGACGATCTCGGACTCGGCCCGCCTCGGCAAGGATCCGCGCTTCATCGTCTCGACCAAGGGCAATGAGGGCAACGCCCGCACCAACACGATCGAGTTCAATTTCCGCCGCAAGGAACTCGCCGACATTCGCGTTCGGCGCGCCATCGCGCATGCGCTCGACATTCCGTTCTTCATCGAGAACTTCCTCGGCGATTTCGCCAAGCGCGGCACCGGGCCGGTCCCTTCTGTCTCGACCGATTTCTATCCGGCCGACAACGGCCCGCAGTACCCGTTCGACAAGAAGCTGGCGGCCAAGCTGCTCGACGAGGCCGGCTTCAAGCCAGGCGCCGGCGGGACGCGCTTCTCGCTGCGGCTGCTGCCGGCGCCCTGGGGCGAGGACATCTCGCTCTTTTCCACCTTCATCCAGCAGTCGCTCGCCGATGTCGGCATCAAGATCGAGATCGTCCGCACCGATGGCGGCGGCTATCTGAAGCAGGTCTATGACGACCACGCCTTCGATCTCGCCACGGGCTGGCACCAGTACCGCAACGACCCGGCCGTCTCGACCACGGTGTGGTACCGCTCCGGCCAGCCCAAGGGTGCGCCCTGGACCAACCAGTGGGACTGGACAGACCCGACCATCGACAAGATCATCGACGATGCCGCGACCGAGGTCGATGTGGCCAAGCGCAAGGCGCTGTATGGCGACTTCGTACGGCGTGCCAACACCGAGCTGCCGATCTGGACGCCGATCGAGCAGATCTTCCTGACCGCGATCAGCGCCAAGGCCCGCAATCACTCCAACACGCCGCGCTGGGGCTCCTCCTCATGGCACGATCTGTGGTTGGCGGAGTGACCGCTTCGCTCAACCCTGCAGCCGGATCCGGCCAGTACCCATGCGTGTCCTGACTCTCGCGGGGCGGCGTCTCGCCGCCTCGATCCCGACCCTGATCCTGATCCTGATCGGGGTCTTCCTGCTGCTGCAGCTCGCGCCCGGCGACACGGTCGACGCGATGATGGCGCAGATGGGCGGAGGCGACGCCGCCACCGCCAAGCAACTGCGCGAATTCTACGGGCTCGACCTCTCGGTCTGGGCCCAGCTCGGCAACTATCTCTGGCGGCTGGTTCGGCTCGATCTCGGCTTCTCCGCGATCTACGGCAAGCCGGTGGCGACGGTGATCGCCGAGCGGTTGCCGGCGACCATCCTGCTGATGACCGCCTCGCTCTCCTTCGCCTTCTTCTTCGGGCTGATCCTGGGCGTTGTCGCGGCACGCGGCGTCAACAAGTGGCCGGATACGCTGATCTCTACCCTCGGCCTGTTGTTCTATGCGATGCCGACCTTCTGGTTCGGCCTGATGGCGATCGTCGTCTTCTCGATCTATCTGCAATGGCTGCCGGCCGGCGGCTTCGAGGACATCACCGTCAGCTACACGGGCCTGCGGCGGACGCTCGACATCGCGCTCCACCTCGTCCTGCCGACGCTGACGCTGGGCCTGTTCTACATGGCGATCTATCTGCGCATCATGCGCGGCTCGATGCTCGAAGTGCTCAACCTCGATTTCGTCCGCACGGCGCGCTCGAAGGGCATGGACGAGACGCGCGTCGTGGTCCGCCATGTGCTGCGCAACGCGCTCTTGCCGATGGTGACGCTGATCGGCCTGCAGGCCGGCACCATGCTCGGCGGATCGGTCGTGGTCGAAAGCGTGTTCTCCCTGCCGGGTCTCGGGCGGCTCGCCTATGAATCGGTGATCCAGCGCGACCTCAACACCCTGCTCGGCATCATCTTCGTCTCGGCGCTGCTGGTGATCACGATCAATTTCATCGTCGACCTGCTCTATGCCCGGCTCGACCCGCGCATCACGACGGGGAGCTGAGCCATGGACCTGGTGAAGCTCTATTTCCGCAGCCCGCCCGCCGTCATCGGCCTCGTGCTGCTGATCCTCGTCCTCGCCATGGCCGCGAGCGCCGACATTCTCTATCCGCGCGATCCGCTGGCGCTCGCCGGGCGGCCGCTGATCTGGCCGTTCAGCAATCCGCGTTTCCTGCTCGGCACCGACAATTCCGGGCGCGACATCGCCGCCCAGATCTTCCACGGCGCACGCATCTCGCTCTTGATCGGCGGTGTCGCGACGGTGATCTCGATCATGATCGGCATCACTGTCGGCGCGTTCGCCGGCTATTATGGCAGCTGGGTGGATACCGCGCTGATGCGCGTCACCGAGGCGTTCCAGACCCTGCCGAACTTCCTTTTGCTGCTGGTGCTGGTCGCGGTCTTCGGCTCGACCATCACCACCGTGACGGTCGCGATCGGCATCGTCTCCTGGCCGGCCTCGGCCCGATTGACGCGGGCGGAGTTCCTCTCCCTGCGCAACCGCGAGTTTGTGCAGGCAGGGCGCACGCTCGGCCTAAAGGACATCAGGCTGATCTTCGGCGAGATCCTGCCGAACGCGCTGCCGCCGGTGATCGTCTATGCCAGCGTCGTGATGGCGATCGCGATCCTGCTCGAAAGCGCCCTCGCCTTCCTCAAGCTCTCCGACCCGAACGTCGCGTCCTGGGGCAATCTGATCGGCGCCGGCCGCGACGTGCTACGCGTGCAGTGGTATGTCTCGGCCATTCCCGGCATCGCCATCCTCGTCACCGTGCTCGCCGTCTCGCTGGTCGGACAGGGGCTCAACGATGCCCTCAATCCGAGGCTGAAGAGCCGATGAGCCCGATCCTCGTCCTCGACGATGTCAGCGTGAAGCTGCCGGCCGGCGGCGACCGCTCGCATGCCATGGCCCATGTCTCGCTTTCGCTGGCGGCGAACGAGATCCTCTGCGTCGTAGGCGAATCCGGCTCCGGCAAGTCGATGACCGCCAACGCGATCATGCGGCTCCTGCCCGGCGGCGTCACTATCGACGGCGGCCGCATCCTGTTCGAGGGCCGCGATCTCTGCGGGCTCGACGAGGCGCAGATGCGCAAGGTGCGCGGCGCCGGCATCGCCATGATTTTCCAGGAGCCGATGACGGCGCTGAATCCGCTGCGCAGCATCGGCGACCAGATCGGCGAGATGTTCGAGCTGCACAGCGATCTGTCGGCGGCCGAGATCAAGGCGCGCACGCTCGCTCTGCTCGAGGAAGTGCGCATTCCCGATCCGGCGCTCGCCTTCAAGGCCTATCCGCACGAGCTCTCCGGCGGCCAGCGCCAGCGCGCCATGATCGCAATGGCGCTGGCGCTCGATCCCAAGGTACTGATCGCCGACGAGCCGACGACGGCGCTCGACGTCACCACCCAGGCCCAGATCCTGAAATTGATCCGCGACCTGCAGCGCCGCAAGGGCACGGCCGTCCTGTTCATCACCCATGATTTCGGCGTCGTCGCCGAGATCGCCGACCGGGTCGCGGTGATGAGCAAGGGCGAGGTCGTCGAGGCCGGCGAGACTGCGTCCGTGCTCGGCAACCCGCAGCACGCCTATACCCGGCAATTGATCGCCGCGGTGCCGCCGCTCAAGGCGCCGCCGCCGCGGGCACTCTCCGAAGAGCCGATCATGACGATCGCGCACGTTTCCAAAACCTACCGCACCGGCGGCTTCCTCGGACGCGGCCAGCGCGTCACCCATGCCGTCAAGGACGTCTCGCTGGTGCTGCCCAGGGGTGCGACGCTCGGCATTGTCGGCGAATCCGGCTCAGGCAAGTCGACTTTGGCGCGCTGTCTCGTGCGCTTGATCGACCCCGAAAGCGGCGAGATCCGCCTCAACGGCATCGACCTCGCCAGTTTGAGCCGTGAGGAGATGCGCTCGGCGACGCGCGATATCCAGATGGTGTTCCAGGACCCGTTCGCCTCGCTCAATCCGCGCCGCAAGGCCGGCGAGGCGGTGGCGCAGGGGCTGATCGTGCATGGCATGGCGCGGCCTGAGGCCCTGGCCCGCGCCAAGGAGCTGTTCGGGCTGGTCGGGCTCGACCCGGCTGCGACCGAACGCTACCCGCACGAGTTCTCGGGCGGCCAGCGCCAGCGCATCGCCAGCGCCAGCGCATCGGCCTTGCCCGCGCGCTGGCGCTGGAGCCGGCGGTACTGGTCGCCGACGAGCCGGTCTCGGCGCTCGACGTCTCCGTGCAGGCGCAGGTGCTGAAGCTCTTGGCCGAGCTGCGCCAGCGTCTCGGGCTGTCGATCGTCTTCATCACCCATGACCTGCGTGTCGCGGCCCAGGTCTGCGATCTCGTCGCGGTGATGAAAAGTGGCGAGGTGGTGGAAGCCGGGCCGATCGGCACGGTCTTCGGCCAGCCGCAGCACCCCTATACGAAGGCGCTGCTCGCCTCGATCCCGGGCCGCGAATTCGGGCAGGAGCGAGGGCTGCCTCGAGAGGCAACAGGCTGATCTGTCGGCGATTGGGCGCAGATCGGCGCAGGCCGAGACGCCGCTGGGCGACGTATTCTGATCGCGCCAGTAGCCGTCGCATTGCAGGCCTCAAGCCCCGTCCACCGGGGCTGCGTTCAGTAGCAAGCTTTCTGGTTGCTGGAGCATGACGGCTCGTCCGTCTTGCCGAAGCTCGCCCGAAGTCCCCGCAACCTAGCTACCAATGTCTGCTTCCTGGCGACGCGCCAACTCCCGGTCTTGGCGCTACGCGTGCCCACAATTCAGGCTCTCGCTTCGTAGAAAGTGCATGAATGTCTCGACAAGCTCGGTTCGTTTGCTGTGGGAGGGAAACAGCACGCCGAAATTATAGGGCACATCCGGCTCGAAACGGCGCCAGATGAGGCCTCGCGAAGTAAAGGCGCTGGCGGTGAAGCGATCGGTGATCGTGACGCCGACGCCGTTGGCGACCAGCTCACAGGCCACTGCGGCAATGGGAGTGTCGACGCGGATGTCCGGCATGGAGCCGGCATCATCGAGAGCGCGCTGCAGCGGCAGATGGGCAAAGCTGTCCCGCCCCTTTCCCACGAAGGCCAAGCCATGCAGGTCTTGCGGGGTGATCACGTCGTGCGCCGCGAGCGGATGATCGGGTAGCATCACACAGACTCCGATCGCAGGGTCGAACAGCTCGATCTCGACGCCCGGCTTCTCCATCGGCAGCATCGCGAAGCCGATGTCGAACTGGCGTGTCGAGACCCAGGACGCGATCGTTTCGGAGCGCTGTACCTGAAGGGCGGCTGCCACGCCGCTGTGTTCCTTCAGGAAGCGAGCGAGCGCCGCCGGCAGAAACTGATGGGCGAGCGCCGGCATGCTGACGATCCTGAGCTGCTCGACGCGCTGCTCCTTGATCTGGGCAGCCCGCTCCGCGATCCGCTCCAGCCCGACGAAGCTGCGCTCGACCTCTTCGTGCAGCGCCAGTGCCTCCGCCGTGGGCCAGCTGCGCCCATCCGCCCGCGTGAACAGGGCGAAGCCCAGGCGTTCCTGCAGTTCCTTCAGCAACCTGGAGATTGATGGCTGCGAGGTGCGTAGGAGACGCGCCGCCTGCGTGAAGCTGCCGACATGCAGCACGGCGTTGAAGGCCTCCCAGTGCTTGTGGCCAATTTGCGTCAAATCAAAGCCCTCCGGGATCGAAAGCCTCACAGTCCTGCGAAACGACGCTCGGCCAACGGCAACGCTCGCCGAACGAATTGTTGCGCCCATATCAAATCCGGATCGAGCGATCCATACTTCGTCAATTGACAGATACCCCTCCGACCGAAACCCTGATGGCAATCAGGACAAGAAAGAGGGGTTGCTGGCATGAAGTCTCCGCATCACGGAATCTGTTCGATCGCGCTCGGATTGGCGCTTTCGGCCACGGGCTGGATGGCGCCCGGCGCCCTGGCGCAAGACACCATGTATGTCGCCGGCTATGGCGGTTCGTTCGAGCGCCTGATGCGGGACTCCGTGATTCCGCCCTTCGAGAAGGCCAACAACGTCAAGATCGAGTACGTCGCTGGTCAGTCGACTGCGACGCTGGCGAAGTTGCAGGCTCAGCGCAGCAAGCAGGAGATCGACGTCGCGATCGTCGATGACGGGCCGATGTACCAGGCGGTGCAATTCGGCTTCTGCGCGCCGATCCAGAAGGCGCCGGTGCTCGACGACATCTATCCGATCGCGAAGCTGGCCGACCAGGCGATCGCCTTCGGCATCGGCGTCACCGCGCCGGTCTACAACACCAAGATCTTCAAGGAGAAGGGACTGCCCGTCCCGACCTCCTGGGGCGATCTCGGCAACAGCGCCTATAAGGGCCAGCTTGCTCTCCTGGGTGCTGCGAGCACGACCGGCCTGCACGGCCTGATCATGGTCGCGCGCGCCAAGGGCGGCGGCGAGGCCAGCATCGACCCAGGCTTCAAGGCCTTCAAGGATGAGATCCGCCCGAACATCGTGACCTTCGCCCCCTCCGCCCCGAAGCTGGAGGAACTCCTGCAGAGTGGCGAGATCGCGATGACGGTGGTCGCGCGCTCGCGCGCCGTCGCGCTGAAGAAGGAAGGGCTGCCGCTCCAGGCCGTCGAGCCCAAGGAAGGGGCGGCAGCGCTGATGGTGACGATGTGCCCGGTGGTCGACAGCGACGTGCCGGCGCAGGCGCAGAAATTCATCCAGCACATGCTCTCGCCCGAGATCCAGAAGGTCTTCGCCAAGGCAGGCTACGGCCCGGTCAACCGCAAGACCGAGCTGACCGAGGAGGAGAAGGAGGGCCTTGCCGTCGGCGATGAGGCCGTCGGCAAGCTCGCGAAGATCGACTGGCCGGTCGTCAACCAGAACCGCGCCGCCTGGACGCAGCGCTGGAACCGCGAAGTCGAGCGCTAAGACCATCCCGACAGGCCGGTTGCCCCCGGGCCTGCCCTCTCCCGAACGAGCCTGTTCAAGCCCATGGCCAAGATCGCACTCGAGGCGCTGACCAAGCGCTTCGCCAATTTCACCGCGCTCGCGGGGATCGACCTTGCGATCGAGCCGGGCGAGTTCGTCGGGCTGCTCGGCCCCTCCGGCTGCGGCAAGACCACGACGCTCAATATCGTCGCCGGCTTCGAGGAGCCGAGCGGCGGGCGCGTCCTGCTCGACGGCCGCGACCTCGCGGGCGTGCCGGCGAACCGGCGCGGCATGGGCATCGTCTTCCAGAGCTATGCGCTGTTTCCACACATGACCGTGGCGGAGAACATCTCCTTCGGGCTGGAAATGCGCGGGATGGGCCGTGCCGAGCGGGACCAGGCGATCCGCCAGGCCCTCGACCTCGTGCACCTCTCGGCCATGAGCGAGCGCTATCCGCGCCAGCTCTCCGGCGGCCAGCAGCAGCGCGTCGCCCTGGCGCGGGCGCTCGCCATCGAGCCGGCGCTGCTCCTGCTCGACGAGCCCTTGTCCAATCTCGACGCCAAGCTGCGCGAGGAGATGCAGGTCGAGATCCGCGCGATCCAGCGTCGTGTCGGCACGACCACGATCATGGTCACGCACGACCAGGCCGAAGCGCTCGCGACCTGCGACAAGATCGCGGTGATGGATGCCGGCCGTATCGTCCAGCTCGCCGACCCGCTGACGCTCTACGACGCGCCCGCGAGCCGCTTCGCCGCGGCCTTCGTCGGGCGCTCCTCGCAATTGCCGGCCAAGGTCACCGCCGTCGATGGGTCGATCGCGCGCCTGCGCATCGAGGGCCTGCCGGCCGAGGTCGGCGGGCGGCTGCATCGCCCCGTGCCGGTGGGCGAGGCCGTGCTGATCGCGCTGCGGCCGGAAAAGGTCCAGATCGGCGCGCCCGGAGCAGGCGCGGTCGATGGCCGCCTGCAATCGCGGGTATTCCAGGGCAGCTCCTGGCTGTTCGCGGTGCAGACGAGTGTCGGAAGCGTGCTGGTCTCCGAGCCGCATCGTGGCGCCCCGCGTTTCCAGGAAGGCGACACGGTCTCGATCGCCTGGACGCCCGAGGATGCCGCCGTGGTGCCGGAGGCCGCCCGTGACTAGCCGCAAGCGCCGCGCGCCCTATCTGCTGAGCCTGCCGGCGCTGCTTGTCTTCGCGGCGCTGCTGGTGACGCCGCTCGCCATGATAGCCGGCCTGAGTTTCCAGGCCTTTGACCTGAACACCGGCCAAATGGGTGGCTTCACCTTCGGCAACTACGCCGACACCCTGGGCGATCCCTATTACCACACGATCTTCCTGCGCACGGTCGGCATCGCGCTGGCGACGACGGCGATCTGCATCCTGATCGGCGCGCCGGAGGCCTATTTCCTGTCGCGCATGCGCGCGCCCTGGCGCTCGATCTTCCTGATCGTGACGTTGAGTCCGCTGCTGATCTCGGTGGTGGTACGCACGCTGGGCTGGGCCCTGCTGTTCGGCCGCAACGGCGTGATCAACCAGGCGCTCGCCGCGCTCGGCCTCGCCTCGGGCCCAATCCCGATGCTCTACACCGTTCAGGGCGTCATCATCGCGCTGGTCCATGTCGCGGTGCCTTTCATGGTGATCTCGGTCTGGGCCGCGCTCCAGCGCCTCGATCCCAAGGTGATCCGCGCCGCAAGCTCGCTCGGGGCGAGCGAGTTCACGATCTTCCGGCGGATCGTGCTGCCGCAGGTCATACCCGGCATCCTGTCGGGCTCGCTGATCGTCTTCGCCCTCGCCGCCAGCGCCTTCGCGACGCCGGCGATCATTGGCGGTCGCCAGCTCAAGGTGGTGGCGACCGCGACCTATGACGAGTTCCTGGGCACGCTGAACTGGCCGCTCGGCGCTGCCATCGCCATCGTGCTGCTGATCGTCAACGCCGCGATCATGCTGACCTATAACCGCATCGTCGAGCGGCGCTATCAGAGGTTTGCGCAATGAGCCGCAACGGAGCCTTCGCGGTCGCGTTCCACACGCTGTTCGTCGCCTTCATGCTGGCGCCGCTGGTGGTGGTGATGTGGATGTCGCTGACGCCGTCGAACCTGCTGTCGTTGCCGACGACCTCGTTCTCGCTGCGCTGGTTCTGGGCGATCCTGCGCCACAGCCAGTTCATCGACGCCTTCTGGTTCAGTATCCTGCTTGGCGTCCTCTCGGCGAGCCTCGCCATGGTGCTGGCCGTCCCGGCAGCGCTCGCTCTGGCGCGACATCGCTTTCCGGGCCGCGACGCTTTCGTCGCGCTCTTCCTGTCGCCACTGATCATCCCGCATGTCGTGCTCGGCGTCGCCTTCCTGCGCTTCTTCACGCAGATCGGCACGACCGGAACCTTCATCGGGCTGCTCGGCGCCCATGTGCTCGTCATCTTCCCCTATGGCCTGCGTCTCGTGCTGGCGGCGCTGACGACGAGCGACCCGGCGATCGAGCGGGCAGCGATCTCGCTCGGGGCCTCGCAATGGACGGTGTTTCGGCGGGTGCTCTTCCCGCTGATGATCCCCGGCGTCGCCGGCGGCTGGGTCATCTCCTTCATCCAAAGCTTCGACGAGGTGACGATGACCGTATTCGTCGCGACCCCATCCTCGATGACGCTACCGGTACGCATGTACCACTACATCGAGGAGTCGATCGATCCCCTGGTGGCCTCGGTCTCGACTGTCGTCATCCTCCTCACCTTCCTGCTCATGGCGGTCGTGGACCGCATCTACGGGTTGGACCGCATCCTGGTCGGCAAGGGCTGACGCCCGGCCGGCACATCCTGACCTTTCGGGGATTGGACAATGAAAGCGATCGTTGTAGGGGCCGGAGTCATCGGCTCATCGGTAGCCTATCGCCTGGCGCAGGCCGGGGCCGAGGTCACCATCGTCGAGGAAAGGCGGCCGGGCGGCGGCACCTCCAGCGTGACCTATGCCTGGGTCAATGCCTGCGAGAAGCTGACGTCGGAGGCCTATTTCCGGCTGAACTTCGCCGGCCGCCAGGCGCATGAGGACATCCTCGCCGAGTTTCCCGGCGCGGACTGGTACCACCGGCCCGGCGTGCTGCAATGGCAGGACGCGGAAGCCGAAGCCGGCGGCCGCGATGGCACCGACCCGCTCGCCAAGCTGCAGCAACTGATCGCCTGGGGCTATCCGGCCGAGGTCCTCAGCCTCGACGACGTCCGCAAGCTCGAGCCTGAGATCAATCCTGACGCGATCGGCAACGCTCCGGTCATCCACTATCCCGAAGATGGCTGGCTCGATCCCGTGCCCTATTCCGGCACCCTGGTCACCGCGGCCCAAAAGCGGCATGGCACGACGTTCGTCGAAGGCCGTGTCGACCGCCTGGTGCTGGCTGGCGAGCGCTGCACCGGCGTCGTGCTGGCCGATGGCCGGACCATCGAGGCCGACGTCGTAGTAAACTGCGCCGGCCGCTGGCTTAACGACGTCGTCCAGACACCGCAGCATCGCATTCCACTGGCGCCGACACTCGGCATCGTCGCCTATACCCCGCCGGCAGGCACGCCGCTCCGGAGCGCGTTGCGCACGCCCCTGGTGAACATGCGACCCGATGGCGGCGGGCGCTTCCTGCTGCGCTCGAACGAGCTCGACCGCTTGCTGGCGAGCGACGAAGGTGCGCTGCCGTCGCATCCGCAGGCTCAGGAATTGATGCGCCGAGCCGTCAGGACCGTTCCAGCGCTGAAGCACGTCGACGTCGAGGCGGTCCGGATCGCGACGCGACCGATCCCGAAGGACTCCTATTCGGCCGTCGGCCCAGTGCCCGGCCTGTCGGGCTACTATGCCGTGGTCAGCCATAGCGGCGTGACGCTCGGTGCCTTCCTCGGCGAGGTCGTCGCCGACGAACTCGTCAATGGGCGCGAGCGCGGCGAACTCGCCGAATTCCGCCCCAGCCGCTTCTTCAACTGAGGACGATCCGATGCGTGTCGCCATCATGGGGGCAGGCGCAGCCGCCTTCGCCGCCGCCGCCTATCTCGCCCAGAACGGGCATGACGCCGTCCTCTGGTCGCCTTCCGGCAAGAGCACGGAAGCGCTCGCCGCCGGCGCACCGCTCGTCAGCGAAGGCAAGATCGCAGGCGAGTTCCGGCCCGGCGTAGCGCCGAGCTGTGAGGCCGCTCTGATTGGTGCCGACGCCGTCCTGATCGCCCTGCCCGCGAATGGGCACAAGCACGTCATGGACGCGATGGCGCCGCTGCTGTCACCGGGGCAGCCGGTCATCATCTCCTCGCATGCCTCGCTTGGCGCCTTCTACCTGTCGCGGCTGCTCGCCGCACGCGGCGTGGAGGTGCCGATCATCGCGCTCAGCACCACGATCCTGCGCTCGCGCCGCACCGGGCCGAGCACGGTCAAGATCGCGACGATCCGCAGCAAGGTCGACATCGCAACCTTGCCCCGGCGCCTCGCCGACGAAGGGCTCGCTCTCTGCCGCGTGCTGTTCGGCGATCGTTTCCGCAGCGTCGACGGCCTGCTCGCGGTATCGCTGAGCAACGTCAATCCGCAGAGCCATATGGCGCTGGCGCTGGCTAACTTCACCCGGATGGAGAAGGGCGAAGCCTGGGGACAGAGCGAAAATCTGACCCTGGCGGTCGGCCGGTTGCTCGAAGCTATCGACGCCGAACGGCTGGCTCTGGCCGCCGCGTTCGGCCTAACGGTCAGGACGATGCGCGAGCACTACTCCCTGACGTATGGGGTGCCGGACGCGCCGCTCGGCGAAACCTCCCGCATGCTGGCTGAGACCCAGCCGACGACGCTGGGCCCGGCTACCATCGACACACGCTACACGCTGGAAGACGTCCCGTTCGGGCTCTTGCCGCTCGCCGAGCTTGGGCGGCTGGCCGGCGTGCCGATGCCGCTGCACGAGGCCGGGCTTGCTATCTTTTCCGCGCTCTATGGGCGAGATCTCGCACAGGACAACGACATTCTGCCCGAACTTACAAGGAACGGTCTTTCGCGCGAGCAGCTGCTGGCATGAGCTTGATGGCGTTCGAGGCCGGGATCAAGGTCGAGGCTGGCAATATCCGTTTTCGACGAACGTCCGCTTCCGGTCGATCGTCCATCGTCTGGAAGTGGCACAACGCACTCGCTTGTGGACCGAGGCATAGTGGTGCCGAGGGCAGCTTTTTCGGGCAGCACTCCGACAGTGGTCTTCAGTGTCCCGCGGTCGTCAGTCCGCGGCGTGCACGAAACATCGAACGTCGACGCGCCCCATCCGGCGAAAGGTGAACCCGAGATCGAGTTGCCCTCCTGGTTCAGGTAGATCCTGGATGTCGAGCATCATCATATGAAGTCGACCAGGCGCGAGGCGGACGGCCGCGCTGGAGGCAAGAGACAGCGGAAGCCCTTGTCCAGCCTGAAGCTCGTGATGTCCCAACGCAGCGGTGCGATGCGCCCTCGCGTCATGGATCGCGATACGTTCCGTGAGTGTGCACGCGATAGACACCAGTTCGTCGTCGTTCACCCCGACATTCTCGATATCCATGAAGGCAGCGAGAGCATTCTCTTCGGCCATCGCCTTGCGAACGAAGAGGCGCTCGATCCGGATATCGCCGGCGGTCACCGCGGCAAACGGAAGATCGGGCTCGGCAAGGCTGCCATCGGCGTGCCGCAGCCTCGCACCTGGCTTCAGGGCCCATTCCACAAGAGGCGGGCCGCCGCGTCCGAAGTGCTCGTCGGCGATGCGGTCGATCCCCTCGGGCGAGAGCTGTCCGTACCAGATGTTGTCCGGCTGAACCGCAACCAGGGGCGCGAAATTGCACGGACCCTGACAGTTGGTACGCAGGCAGAGCAGAGGCTCGTCGTTCAGGCCGTCGGGCTTGTGCGGCCCGAAGCGCCGGCGCAGCCTGTCATAGATCTCGAAACCGCCTGCCTGGGCGCAGCGTGGGCCGAGGCAGACGAGCGCAACGCGCGCAACATCCGGTATCCGCGAGGCGCCCGCCTTGATCTTGAGCGGCTTGATCGCGACCCTGACATCGTCGCGCGACAGCGCCCGCTCGAAAGCGGACGCGACGGGAACGAGCAGATCGGCGACACCGTCGACGGGATCGGCAAGCACCACGCGCATCGAACCGGCGCCGTCGGCGGTCCATCGGCTTAGCCAGCGTCCGAGCCATCCGCGCAGGTTGCGGTCGAAGGGCACGATCACCGGAATGACGACGCAGGAACCGATGCCCTCGGCAAGCAAGGCGCTCAGCACGGTTTCAAGCGACGGCGCCGACATTTCCGCGAATGCGATCTCGACGCGCCCGACGAGGCCGCGCGTGACGAGTTCTCTGCCGATTTCGGCGAGGCTGCGCTTCTGCTCGCCGAGCGGCATGCCGCGCCCCAGCAGGATCGCGACTTCGAAGTCACCCGCAACAACGGGGTTGTCAGAGCCGGGGATGAAAGTCGGATTCTGTGCCGAAATCGTCATGACCTTTGCTCTCCGGGACCATGGTGGTGCGGCACGATCACCGGAACGGCACCGCCAACGCCATCGGGCAGACGGAGATGGTGCATCGGCACGTCGTAGAGACGTGAAAGCTGGCTCTCGCTCAGGGCGGTTTCGACGCTCCCCAGCACCGCCGGTGCATCGGCGAGGAGCAACAGCGCCTCGTCCGCTGCGAAAAGCGCGTGATTGGGATCATGCGTGGTGAAAACGATGGTCATTGTCCGGCTGCGGCGCAATTCGTGGAGAAGGCGCAGCAGTCGACCCTGGTTCTTGAGATCGAGCGCCGATCCGGGCTCGTCCAGGACCAGGAGCTTTGCTCCGGTCGCGAGCGCCCTCGCCAGCAGGCCCATCTGCCGCTCACCGCCGGACAGTCGATCGAAGGGCTTCGTAGCGAGATCGGCGATGCCGATCCGTTCCATCGCCGCGTCGGCCGCACGATAATCCTCGGATTTCGGTTGCCCGAAAAGGCCGATCCTGGCGCAGCGCCCCATCACGACGACGTCACGCAGGGCGTATGGTGCGTGCGAAGCCAGCAATTGCGGGACATAGCCGACACGCTCCGGTGCGTCCCGCCTCCCCTCCGCGAGCGATTGGAAGCCGAGGAGCGCGTGGAGCGCGGTCGTCTTGCCGCGGCCGTTGGGGCCGAGAATGGCTAGGCTGCGTCCGGGCGCGACAGTGAAATTCAGGTTCCGAAAGATCCATCGCCCGCCGAGATGGACTCCGGCCCCGTGCAACGCGACCGTCATACCCCTCGCTCCCCGTAATGCCGACGCAAGAGCAGCGCGAAGATCGGGGCGCCTACGATCGCAGTCAGGATGCCGAGCGGAATCTCGGCCGTGGTCGCCGTCCGCGCCAGCGTATCCGCGACGACCATGAAAGTCGCGCCGAGCAGAGCGGAGACCGGAAGCGCGAGCCTTTGATCATGGCCGACGAGAAGCCGACTGATGTGGGGAATGACGAGCCCGACCCAACCGATCACGCCGCTGACGGCAACCGATGAGGCGACCACCACCGCGACGAGGCCGAAGACGAGCCAGCGTTCACGCTCGGGCCTGGCGCCGAGGCTGCGCGCCTCGTTCTCGCCGAGCGCGAGGACGTTGAGGCGAAACCGCAACGCGAGGAGCACGAGCGTGCCGATCAGCATGCCGGGAGCCGCCAGCCAGACCCGTTCCCAGGTCGCTCCGGCCAGGCTTCCCATGAGCCAGTAGACGATCGCGGGCAGCGAGCCGTTGGGGTCCGCGACGAACTGGATCAGCGAAACCAGTGCGGTAAACAGAGCCCCGACAACGAGGCCCGCCAGCAGCACCGTCACAGGCTCCGTGCGCCCATTGATGCGGGCGATCCAGCCGACGACAACGAGCGCACCGAGCCCGCAGGCAAAGGACAAGCCCAGTAACGGTAAGCCGGATATCCCCAAGAGGATGGCAAGCGCCCCGCCGAACGCCGCCCCGGGAGAGATGCCCAGGATCTGCGGCGAGACCAGCGGATTGCGGAAGACGCTCTGCAGCGCTCCACCGCAGACGGCGAGCCCTGCGCCGGCGAACATCGCCAGGAGCAGGCGTGGCAGCCTGACCAGCAGCACGATGCGCTCTTCCATCAAACTCGGCGCCGCGAGCGGATCTAGGATCGCCACTCCGATGATCGCGAGCGAGCGCGATGGGCTCACCGGAAACTGCCCGGCGCAGAGACCGACCAGCACGGCGGCAGCGAGCAGGCCGATCAGCCCGCTGCCGACGAGCACGCGCCGCGACCAGCGCTTCGGACCGGCGATGTCGGCAGTAGTAGCGAGCGCCATGTCAGCGCGTCCTCAGCCGATCATAGCCTGCGGCTGAAGCGTGGATCGGCAGGCGCAGAATGCCGTCGATATCGGCATCCGAGGGATCGTAGGCGTAGAGCTCCTTGAAGCTCCCGCGGATCTCCTTGCGCAGGTCGAAGGAGAAGGCCTCCGGATGAAGCAGGTTCGCCAGCCACATCCAGGTCAACGGCGATTCCTGGTTAGGCGGGTCCCAGCGATAACCACCGAGCGGATACTTGTAGACGCGCTTCGCCCGCGCCGCCGCCGTCTGGGACAGGATCGGATCCTTGTAGATGAACTCCGGCGTCAGGTCCTGCTCGAAACCATTGAGCAGGATCACGTCCGGATCCCATACGGCGATCCGCTCCCGGTTCACCGGCATGATGTTGTTCAGCTCCGCGGCGACGTTGCTGCCACCAGCAAGCCGGATCGAGGTGTCCTCGTAGCTGCCGGTGCCGGCTGCGGTCAGGTTCGTCAACGCGTTCTGGATGTGCAGGACCTTCGGCCGGGCGGTCGGCGCGATGGCCTTCGCCTTCCCTGCGATATCGGCCTCGACCCGTTCGCGCCAGGCGATGTTGGTCGCTGCACGCTGCGGCTTCCCGACGGCTCTAGCGGCGAGCGTGATGTAACGCCGCGCGTAGTCCTCGGTGCCGTAACGGATCAGCAGCGTCTCGAGACCGGCATTGGTGAGCGGTTTGACGATATCGTCCCCTCGTCCGCCCCACTGAATAACGAGGTCCGGCCGCGTCGCCGCCAGCGCCTCGACATTCGGCATGAAGTTCTGCCCTGCGATATCGGCCGGGATCTTGGCGGCCTCAGGAAATATCTTGCCGAGGATGCCTTCGAGGACCGCGCTCTTGGCGACCTGGTTCATGCCGGCGAGACGTTCCGTGCCCTGGCCCATCGCGATGACGATGGAGGCCATCGGGATCGGGATCGCGGCAACGCGTTCGGCAGGCTTCTCCAGCCGAACGTTACGTCCCTCCAGGTCGGTGAGCGAGATCGGCTCGGCACGGGCAGGCCCCGCCAAGCAGGAGATCGCCAAGCCAGTGAGCAAGGCCCGCTTCGGATCGATCGCGAATGCCATGGAATTCCCCGGATATCGGTGCAACGGCGTCACTCCCAGCTCAGCGCGCCGCCGTTCTGGTACTCGATGACGCGGGTCTCGAAGAAGTTCTTCTCCTTCTTCAGATCCATCGCCTCGCTCATCCAGGGGAACGGGTTCTCGGTCTCGGCGAAGACCGGGGATAGGCCAAGCTGGGCGCAGCGGCGGTTGGCGATGAAGTGCATGTATTGCTCGCAGAGCGCCGCGTTCAGCCCGAGGAAGCCGCGCGGCATCGTGTCCCGCCCATAGGCGGCTTCCAGCTCAGCCGCGTCCCGGATCATGCCACGGACCTCGTCCTGGAAGGCCTTGGTCCAGAGGTGCGGGTTCTCGATCTTGATCTGGTTGATCACGTCGATGCCGAAGTTGAGATGGATAGACTCATCACGCAAGATGTACTGGTACTGCTCGGCGATGCCGACCATCTTGTTGCGCCGGCCGAGCGAGAGGATCTGCGCGAAGCCGGTGTAGAACCACATGCCCTCGAAGATCACGTAGAAGGTGATCAGGTCGCGCAGCAGCGCCTGGTCGTTCTCGGGCGTCCCCGTCCGGAACTCCGGGTTCTCGATGTTCTGCGTATGCTTGAGCGCCCAGGCCGCCTTGTCAGTGATCGAGGGCACCTCCCTGTACATGTTGAACAGCTCGCCCTCGTCGAGGCCGAGGCTCTCTACGATGTACTGGAAGGTGTGCGTGTGGATCGCCTCCTCGAAGGCCTGGCGCAACAGGTACTGCCGGCATTCAGGGTTGGTCAGGTGCCGGTAAATCGCCAGCACGATGTTGTTGGCGACGAGGGATTCAGACGCCGCGAAGAAGCCGAGATTGCGCTTGAGCATGCGCCTCTCGTCCTCGGAAAGCCCGTCCTTGGACTTCCACAGCGCGATGTCGGCCTGCATCGAGACCTCGGTCGGCATCCAATGGTTGTTGCAGCCGGCGAGGTACTTCTCCCAGGCCCATTTGTACTTGAGCGGCAACAACTGGTTCAGGTCGGCGCGCGCGTTGATCATGCGCTTCTCGTCGACGGTGACGCGCCCGCCATTGCGGTCGATCTCGCCGAGGCCGGTGGCATCGGCGGCGGAGGATGGGTTGGTCAGGATGGCGGGGTTGGCGACAGACGCCGGCTTGGTGTCGGACCAGTCGAGCATGGGGTGTTCCGTTCTTGATTTGATGGCGCGGGTGCCCCGGGGTGTCTCCCAGGGCACGGTGTGCTGAGGGTGGCGAACGAAGCGCTACTGACAGGCTTCGCAGGTGGGATCGTCGATCGAGCAGGCGTTCGGCACGGCCATGCCGTTCTCCAGCGGGATGTCGATGATGATCGGCGCTGCGGCCTTCGCCGCGACCGGCACCGTGGCCGAGACCGCGTTGAGCTTCCCGTCGGTGCCCTTGAGCGTCGATTTCTCGACATGGGTCGCCGACAGCGCGCGAAGGTAATAGGTCGTCTTCAGGCCGAGCCGCCAGGCGAGCCGATAGGCCTCGTCGAGCTTCCGGCCGGAAGGCTGCGCCATGTAGAGATTCAGCGACTGGCCCTGGTCGATCCATTTCTGGCGGCGGGCGGCAGCGCGGATCAGCCACTCGGTCGGGATCTCGAAGGATGTCGCGTAGAGTGCCTTGAGATCGGCCGGCACGCGGTCGATCTGGCTGACCTTGCCGTCGTAGTACTTCAGGTCCGAGACCATCACCTCGTCCCAGAGCCCCCGCGCCTTCAGGTCACGGACGAGCCCGGCATTCACCACCGTGAAGTCGCCCGACATGTTCGCCTTGACGTAGAGCTGGCTATAGGACGGCTCGATCGACTGCGAGACGCCGACGATGTTCGAGATCGTCGCGGTCGGCGCGATCGCCATCGTGTTGGAGTTGCGCATGCCGGTGGTCTTCACCCGCTCGCGCAGCCCCTCCCAATCGAGCGTCGGAGAGCGGTCGAGTTCGACATCGCCGTCGCGAGCCTCCGAGAGGATATCGAGCGTGTCGATCGGCAGGATGCCCTTGGACCAGAGCGAACCCTCGAAGCTCGGGTAGCGCCCGCGCTCGGCGGCGAGATCGACTGAGGCCGAGATCGCATGGAAGCTGATCACCTCCATCGAGGTATCGGCGAAGGCGACAGCCTCCTCGGACGCCGCCGGCAGGCGCAGGCTCTGCAGCGCATCCTGGAAACCCATCAGGCCGAGACCGACCGGGCGGTGGCGCAGGTTCGAGCGGCGGGCTTCGGGAATCGTGTAGAAATTGATGTCGACGACATTGTCGAGCATGCGCATTGCGGTCGTCACGGTGCGGGCGAGCCGCGCCTGGTCGAGCCCTTCGGCGGTGACATGCGCCACCAGGTTGACCGAACCGAGATTGCAGACCGCGACCTCGTCGGCCGAGGTGTTGAGCGTGATCTCGGTGCAGAGATTGGAGGAATGCACCACGCCTGCATGCTGCTGCGGCGAGCGAAGATTGCAGGCGTCCTTGAAGGTGACCCAGGGGTGCCCGGTCTCGAACAGCATGGTCAGCATGCGCCGCCAGAGATCGAGCGCCTTCACCCGCTTGAAGACCTTGATCTGGCCAGCGGCCGCCTTGGCCTCATAGCCCTCGTAGGCAGTCTTGAAAGGCTTGCCATAGAGGTCGTGCAGGTCCGGCACCTCGTCGGGCGAGAACAGCGTCCAGTCGGCGCCGGCTTCGACGCGCTGCATGAACAGGTCGGGAATCCAGTTCGCCGTGTTCATGTCGTGGGTGCGGCGGCGGTCGTCGCCGGTGTTCTTGCGCAGATCGAGGAACTCCTCGATGTCGACATGCCAGGTCTCGAGATAGGCGCAGACCGCGCCCTTGCGCTTGCCGCCCTGGTTGACCGCGATAGCGGTGTCGTTGGCGACCTTCAGGAACGGCACGACGCCCTGGCTCTCGCCGTTGGTGCCCTTGATATGGGCGCCCAAGCCCCGCACCGGCGTCCAGTCGTTGCCGAGGCCGCCGGAATATTTGGCGAGCAGCGCATTGTCCTTCACCGCCTTGAAGATGCCGTCGAGGTCGTCGGCGACCGTGGTCAGGAAGCAGGAGGAGAGCTGCGGACGCAGCGTGCCCGAATTGAACAGGGTCGGCGTCGAAGCCATGAAGTCGAAGGATGACAGCAAGTCGTAGAATTCGATCGCGCGCGCCTCGCGGTCGATCTCGCGCAGCGCCAGCCCCATCGCGACGCGCATGAAAAAGGCCTGCGGCAGCTCGAAGCGATTGCCCCGGACATGCAGGAAGTAGCGGTCGTAGAGTGTCTGGAAGCCGAGATAGTCGAACTGGAGGTCGCGTTCGGGTTTCAGTGCTCCGGCGATGCGGGCGATGTCGAAACGGCCGAGCTCGGGATCGATCAGCTCGTTCTCGATGCCGGTCTTGAGATAGGCTGCGAAATAATCGCCATAGCCGGCGGCCATCTCTTCCTGCGTCGCCTGCTCGGCATGGCCGTGGACGAAGCTCAGCGCCTCGCGACGGAGCTTGTCGAGCAACAGCCGGGCCGAGACCTTGGCGTAGTTGGGCTCACTCTCGATCAGCGTGCGGGCGGCGAGGATCGGCGCCAGCGCCAGTTCGTCGAGCGAGATGCCGTCATAGAGGTTGCGGCGGGCTTCCGTCAGGATCGGCTCGGCCGAGACGCCGTCGAGGCCGGCGCAGGCCTCGCGCACAACCTTGTCGAGGCGAGCAGCGTCGAGCGCCACCAGCGCGCCGTCTGCGAGCTTCATCCGCAGGGCCGGCGTGATCGGGGCCGCAGGCTTCGCCTCGGCCTGGGCCCTGGCCCGCTCCGCCGCACGCTCGGCGCGATAGAGCACATAGGCGCGGGCGACCTTGTGATGCTCGCCACGCATCAGCGCGAGCTCGACCTGATCCTGGACGTCCTCGATATGGAAGGTACGGCCGTTCGCGGCGCGACGGGTCAGTCCCGCCACGACCTGCTCGGTCATCTCCGCGACGGCTTCGTGGATGCGACGCGAGGCAGCGGCGTTCGAGCCCTCGACGGCAAGAAACGCCTTGGTCAGCGCGACCGAAATTTTCGACGGATCGAACGGCGTCACCGCGCCGTTGCGGCGGATGAGCTGGTAGCCCGGTTCCGTAGCAGCGGGGCCGACAGATGCAGTCGGCATCGTCAGAGGCAGCAGCCCGGGCCGTTCGGCTTCGAGAGAAAGAGACATGGCATCAACCCCAAGATGTTGGGGGCAAAGGCCAAAGCGGACGCTTGGAGAAGGTGCGCAAACGGGGATGCCCGCAGCGACCTGCCAGCGCACCACCGGGACACCCCGCCCGAGGACGTTCAACGAGGTCGCGGCAGGTCTCCTGGCTCGCGGATCATCGTTCGTGCCCGTCTTCCCAAGGCCTTGCGACCTCAGTGACCTACATGGACGCGAACTCACCGCTGACAGTTGCGGGGGCAGCGCCGGCTTCTCACCGGCTTCCCTCTTAGCTCTCGATCTTGCGATTCGAGAGACCATCGACCACCAGATTTAGTGGCCAACGCCTTGCAAGTGTCAATCGCTCGTATCGAGCTTGCTTCCGGCTGTGAAGAATGGGGATTGGTCGTTTCAGCATGCGAACGATCTGGCTCCCGCGATTCAGCGACGATTTCGGGCACTGTCCTCAACAGCGCGATTTTCTCGGGCGGATGAAGCAGGAAATGAATTGCCTGCCGTCCACGTCGAAATGAGCCGCCGCCGAAGACTGGCAGCCGCCCGTCCCGGGTCCATCGACGCTCCGCGGACGTGATCCCGAGCAAGCCTTCGACCACGCGAGGATGAGCTTCTTCTTTCGAAAACGATCGCCCCAAAGGCAACGGCACTCATGAGCTCCAGGCGACAAGGGAGGCCATCCTGCGAGACGTAGCCTTCAGCTCCTCCTCACGATGAGGAGCGAAGGCTCCGTCCGGTCAAGCCACAAAGCCAGGACAACCGCTACCGCTCGGCCGGGATCGAATAGGTCCCAGTAGCGTGGCAGACGATCTCGCTCTCGCCCTGCGAGTAGAGGGAGACCTCGCCGATCGCGAGGCGCTTGCCGAGCTTGAGCAGCCTCGCCTGCGCGATCAGCGCCGCCTGCCCTGGCTTGCGCAGGAAATTGTAGTTGAGGCTGGTGGTCACCGCGAGCGCGACAGGGCCGATCTGCCCGAGGATCGCGACATAGAGGGCGAGGTCGGCGAGCGCCATCATGGTCGGGCCGGAGATCGTGCCGCCCGGCCGC
Source organism: Allobosea sp. WAO (assembly GCF_001509835.1). GTDB lineage: Bacteria > Pseudomonadota > Alphaproteobacteria > Rhizobiales > Beijerinckiaceae > Allobosea. The sequence continues at coordinate 276,110 of NZ_JXTJ01000008.1, read as the reverse complement.
AGGTGCCGCTCATGATAGTCGCAGCGCATGCGGGCGCTGAGCGGCCCGACCTCCTCGACGAAATAGGTCCGCCCGCCATAGTGCAGCTGCGGGAAAATGCGGTCGAGATAGGCCTCGATCTCCGAGGCGCTCATGCGTGTCGTCATCGTGCGGAAAACCGAAGGCTGGCAGGACGCTCCTCCCCTTGCAGCATGGCCGCTGCACTCCGACAATAGGGAGAACTTCGAAAGGCCCATGCCATGAACGCCCATATCCGGCCCGATGCCGCGCCGGTGCTGCTCCGCCAGGATGCCGACGGCATCGCCACGCTGACGCTGAACCGCCCGCAGGCCCGCAACCCGCTAAGCGAGGCGATGCTGGCCGCGCTAGCGGAGAACTTCACCGCGATTGCGGCCGACCGCAGCGTGCGGGCGGTGGTGCTTGCGGCCGCCGGCCCGGTCTTCTCGGCCGGGCACGATCTCAAGGAGATGAGCGCGCGGCGCGCCGATTCCGATCGCGGCCGCGCCTATTTCGCCGACATTCTCGGGCGCTGCTCGCGGGTGATGCAGCAGATCACCGCCCTGCCCCAGCCGGTCATCGCGGCCGTCGAAGGCACCGCGACCGCGGCCGGCTGCCAGATCGTCGCCAGTTGCGACCTCGCAGTCGCCGGCGAGGATGCAAGGTTCAGCACACCCGGCGTCCATATCGGCCTGTTCTGCTCGACGCCGATGGTCGCGCTATCGCGCAACCTCTCGGCCAAGCACGCGATGGAGATGCTACTGCTCGGCGAAATGGTGCCGGCGCGCGAAGCCGCACGGATGGGGCTGGTCAACCGCGTCGTCCCGGCGGGCGAGGCCCTCGCGGGCGCACGGGCACTGGCGGCGATCATCGCCTCCAAGTCGGCCGCCACGATCAAGACCGGCAAGCGCACCTTCTACGAGCAGCGCGAAATGGGGCTGAAGGCGGCCTATGACCATGCGAGCGCGGTGATGGTCGAGAACATGCTGGCGCGCGACGCCGAGGAAGGCATCGGCGCCTTCATCGAGAAGCGGCCGCCGGTCTGGGGCCAGTCGTGACGCGGCAGGCCAGCCCCGATCGACCGGCCTGCCGGAAAGCCGGCCGCCGGAACCTCCGGCGGCGCGGCTAGCGCGATGCGTCCGTCAGAAGCCGAAGGAGATGAGCGCCATCTCCGATGCGGGCGTCGCCTCCTCCTGCGGCCGCCTCCTCGGCTCCGCTTCGGGAGTGTGATCCGCCGGCAATTGCAGGACGGTGGCCGTCTGGCCGTCCGACAGGTTCGTCACCAAGACAATCTGCCCGTCGGGCAGTTCGAGCGCGTCATGGTGGACATAGGGCTTGTCGAGATCGACCTGGCGGAAGCGCGCGACCGTGGCCGCGAACTTGCGATGCGGCAGGAAGCCGACCAGGCGGTCGCATTCGATATCGGCCGCGAAGGCCAGTTCCGTGCCGGGCAGAACGCAGACCGCGACATTCGGATCGCCCGCGGCGCAGAAGCCGCGCGTGCTCGAACCGATGAAGCTGGTCGTCTTGAGGACATCGCCGACCTTGGCTGGGGTCGACATCACATGCTGCAGACTATAGTCGCACATGGCAGGCCCTCCTCTCTGAGAAGACTGGGATTGCCTCTCCAGTCCCACTCGATCAAACGAGCATGGCGAAGCTGTGTTCCAGATACCGACCGGCTGCGCCGGAAAAATCGCGAACGCTCGCAACCGCCTCGATTTGCTAGGATTTTTTCTCCGTGAATCACGACTCCTATGATGATGCGCTCATTCGCCGCATTCTGCGCGAGGTGAAGACCGTGGCCCTCGTCGGCGCCTCCGCCAACGAGGCCCGCCCGAGCTGGATCGTGACCAAATACCTGCTCGACCGCGACTACGAGGTCATTCCGGTCAATCCCGGGCTCGCCGGCCAGACGCTGCTCGGCCGGACGGTCTATGGCTCGCTGAAAGACATCCCCGGTCCGGTCGACATGGTCGAGATCTTCCGCAACTCGGAAGCCGCCGGCCCGATCACCGACGAGGCGCTGACGCTCGATCCCTTGCCGAAGGTGATCTGGATGCAGCTTTCGGTGCGCAATGACGAAGCCGCGGCGCGGGCCGAGGCGAAGGGCCTCACCGTGATCATGAACCGCTGCCCGAAGATCGAGTATGGCCGGCTCTCCGGCGAGATCGGCTGGCAGGGCATCAATTCGCGCATCCTGTCGTCGAAGAAGCCGGCGCTCTCCGGAAAAGGCTTCCAGAAGCTGACGATCAACCGGCCGGGGACGTAAGCCCGGCCGCCGCCCCTTTCCTCGCGGCAGGCAATCGCTAAGCTCCCCTCTCCCGTGCCCCGCCGGAGAAGGACGATGCCGCTTCTCGACCGCCGTTCGTTGCTGCTCGCCGGGATGGCGAGCGCGCTCGGCGCCGGTAGCGCCCGTGCCGCCTTCCCCGACAGGCCGATCCAGCTCGTCGCGCCCTTCGCCCCGGCGGGTGGCACCGACATCGCGGCGCGCCGCCTCGGCGAGACGCTGGCTGGGAAACTCGGCGGCTCGGTGATCATCGACAATCGCCCCGGGGCGAATGGAATCGTCGCCGGGCAGGCGGTGGTGAAGGCTCCGGCCGACGGCCACACCCTGCTCGTCGCGACCGCCGCGAGCTTCGCCGCAGCTCCGGCTCTCGGCCAGAAGCTGCCCTATGACGTCGCGCATGACTTCGCGCCGGTCGCGATGCTCGGCCTTTTCCCTCTGGTGCTGAACGCTTCGCCGACGCTCCCGGTCAGGACGCTCGCCGAATTCATCGACTATGCGAAGCAGCGGCCGGGTCAGCTCAATTTCGCCTCGGCCGGCATCGGCGGCACCAATCACCTGGTCTTCGAGATGATCATGCAGGCGACCGGGATCCGGCTGGCGCATGTGCCCTATCGCGGCGCAGGCCTCGCCGCCGCCGACCTGATCTCCGGCCAGGTCCAGGTGATGATCGACAGCCTCGCCGCCAGCCTCGGCAATCTCCAGGGCGGCAAGCTCAAGGCGCTCGGCGTCACCACGCAAGCGCGCCAGCCGCAGCTCCCCGATCTGCCGACGCTCAGGGAACAGGGCGTCGACGTCGTCTATCCCGGCTGGGCCTCGATCGTCGCACCGGCAGGCACATCGTCTGAGACGCTGCGCACCCTCAACGGCGCGATCAACGAGGCCATGGCCGATGCGACGCTGGTCACCCGCTATCGCGAGCTGGTCATCGAGCCGGTGGCCTGGAGTGCCGAGGAGACTGGCGCCTTCATGGCCCGCGACCGCGCGGCGCTAAGCGAGCTGGTGGCAAAGACCGGCATCAAGCTCAGCGAATAGGCGGAGCAAGGCCATGGCCCGGGAGATGACGAGCTGCTGCATCGCCGGCGGCGGCCCCGCCGGGATGATGCTCGGCTTTCTGCTCGCCCGGGCGGGCGTCGACGTCATCGTGCTGGAGAAGCACGCCGACTTCCTGCGCGATTTCCGTGGCGACACCATCCATCCCTCGACCATGGAGGTGATGCACGAGCTTGGCCTGCTCGACGAATTCCTCGAGCTGCCGCATGTCCGGGAGGACGATCTCGTCGCCCGCTTCGGCAAGGAGGACATCACCGTCGCCGATTTCAGCCATCTGCCCGTCAAGGCGCCCTTCATCGCCTTCATGCCGCAATGGGATTTTCTGGACTTCCTAGCCGAACACGGCCGAGCCTATCCGAACTTCCGGCTGCTGATGCGGACGAAGGCGACCGGGCTGATCGAGGAGAACGGACGCGTCGCCGGGTTGCAGGCGGAAGGTCCGGACGGCCCTATGGAGATCGCCGCCGATCTCGTCGTGGCGGCGGATGGACGGCGCTCCGATGTGCGCGCGGCGGCGGGCTTCGCGGTGACGGAACTCGGCGCGCCGATGGATGTGCTCTGGTTCCGCCTGAGCCGCCGGCCGCACGAGCCGGCGCAGGCCTTCGGCCAGGTCGCGGCCGGGCGCTTCTTCATCCGACTCAATCGCGGCGACTACTGGCAATGCGCCTTCATCATCCCGAAGGGCTCTCTCGACAGGCTGCAGGCAGCCGGGCTCGATGCCTTCAAGGCCGGGCTACTCGCGCTAGCGCCGGAACTCGCAGACCGGACCAACGAACTCGCCTCATGGGACGACATCAAGCTGCTCTCGGTCGCCGTCGACCGGCTGGAGCGCTGGTGGCGGCCGGGCCTCATCTGCATCGGCGATGCCGCGCACGCCATGTCGCCGATCGGCGGCGTCGGCATCAACCTCGCGATCCAGGATGCGGTCGCGACAGCCAACCTGCTGGCCAGGCCGTTGCGCGATCGCCAGCTGAGCGACAGCGACCTCGCCGCTGTCCAGAAGCGGCGCGAATGGCCGGCGAAGCTCACGCAAACCGTGCAGATCGTGATCCAGAACCGGGTGATCACGCCGCTGCTGGCGGCGGACAAGCCGATCGCTCCGCCCTGGCCGCTCAGGCTGCTACGGCGCTTCCCGCTGCTGCGGCGCCTGCCTGCGCGCATGGTCGGCATGGGTGTGCGGCCGGAGCATCTCGGGCCGGAGCTGAGCCCTCGACGCTGATTTGACGCCCCGCGAGGCGTTCGTTAAATCGAACAAGACGTCCGAGATCAGAAGTTTCGAGGGAGCACGCCATGACCGACCGCATACCGGGTTTCAACACGCTCGCCATCCATGCTGGCGCAGCCCCCGACGCGGCGACCGGCGCGCGCGCGACGCCGATCTACCAGACCAGCAGCTTCGTCTTCGACGATGTCGACCACGCCGCCTCGCTGTTCGGCCTGCAGGCATTCGGCAACATTTACAGCCGCATCGGCAACCCGACCAATGCCGTGCTCGAGGAACGCGTCGCGGCGCTCGAAGGCGGCACCGCGGCGCTCGCCGTCGCCTCCGGCCACGCCGCCGAGTTCCTGACCTTCCACGCACTGCTGCAGCCCGGCGACGAGTTCGTCGCGGCCAGGAAGCTCTATGGCGGCTCGATCAACCAGTTCAACCACTCCTATAAGAACTTCGGCTGGAACGTGATCTGGGCCGATTCAGACGATCTCGAAGCCTTTGCGGCGGCGGTGACGCCGAAGACCAAGGCGATCTTCGTCGAGTCGATCGCCAATCCGGGCGGCGTGATCGTCGACCTCGCCGGCATCGCGGCCATCGCCAAGAAGCACAACATCCCGTTCATCGTCGACAACACGATGGCGAGCCCCTATCTGGTCCGGCCGTTTGAGCATGGCGCCGACATCGTCGTGCATTCGGCGACCAAGTTCCTCGGCGGCCATGGCAACTCGATCGGCGGCCTGATCGTCGACGGCGGCTCGTTCAACTGGGTCGGCGACGAGCGCTACCCGATGCTCTCCAAGCCGCGGCCGGAATATAACGGCATGGTGCTCGGCGAGACGTTCGGCAACTTCGCCTTCGCGATCGCGACCCGCGTGCTCGGCCTGCGCGACATGGGCCCGGCGCTCTCGCCCTTCAACGCTTTCATGATTCTGACCGGCATCGAGACCCTGCCGCTGCGCATGCAGCGCCATTGCGAGAACACGCTGAAGGTCGCGACGCATCTCGCCCAGCACCCGGCGGTGGAATGGGTGAACTATGCCGGCCTGCCCAACAACAAGTACCATGCCCTCGCCCAGCGCTATTGCCCCAAGGGTGCCGGCGCGGTCTTCACCTTCGGCCTCAAGGGCGGCTACGACGCCGGCGTCAAGCTGGTCTCGAACCTCCAGCTGTTCTCGCATCTCGCCAATATCGGCGACACGCGCTCGCTGGTGATCCACCCGGCCTCGACCACGCATCGCCAGCTCAGCGACGCGCAGAAGACGGCTTCGGGCGCCGGACCGGAGGTGGTGCGGCTGTCGATCGGCCTTGAGGATGTCGAGGACATCATCGCCGATCTGGAGCAGGCGCTGGCCTGAGCCAAGGCGTCATTCTCGGGCGGCGCACGGCGCCGACCCGAGAATCTCATGACGAGAAGATACTGACCACCGCCTCATCGAGCCGGAGATGCTCGGGTCAAGCCCGAGCATGACGCGCATTAAGCGCGCATGCCCTGCTCGGTGCGGGTGACATGCACCACGCCCATGGCGAGCACGGCGAAGCCGAGCGCCTGATGGGCGAGGCCTGCCCAGAGCGGCACCACCAACAGCAGCGTGACGATGCCGAGCGCCGATTGCGCCAGAACGAGGCCGGTGATCGCGGTCGCGCGCTTGGCACCGCCAGAGCCCGGCGCAATGCGGCGCAGGCCGGCAAGGTGCCAGAGCGCCAGCGCCAGCAGCAGATAGGCGCCGATGCGGTGGTTGAACTGCACCAGCGCGACATTGTCGACGAAGTTCTCCCAGAAGGGCGTTCCGGCGAAGAGCGTCGAGGCCGGCGGCATCAGCGCCCCGTCCATCAGCGGCCAGGTGTTGAAGGTGAAGCCCGCCTTGGAGCCGGCAACGAGCCCGCCGAGCGCGATCTGGACGAAGAGCATCAGCAGCAGGAACCGGGCGCCTGCCCCACCCTGCCGCGCTTCGAGCCGGCGCAGCGGCGTCAGCCAGGTGGCGAAGGCGATGACGCTGGCGAAGAACAGGCCGGCGAAGGTGAGATGCAAGGTGAGCTTGACCGGCGCGACGGCGACCATGCCGGGCTCGAGGCCCGAGGCGACCATGATCCAGCCGATCGTGCCCTGCAGGCCGAGCAGCAGGCCCATGCCGAACAGCACCGCGACTTGGCGCCAGGGCAGCAGGCGGCGCAGTGCCACGACAAAGAAGCCGGCGAGATAGAACAGGCCGATGAAGCGGCCGAGCTGGCGGTGGCCCCATTCCCACCAGTAGATGAACTTGAAGTCCGTCAGCGCCATGCCGGCATTGAGCAGCTGGTATTGCGGGCTGGCGCGGTACTTGTCGAACTCCAGCGCCCAGGCGGCATCGGTAAGCGGCGGCAGCGCGCCGGTGACCGGGCGCCATTCGGTGATCGAGAGGCCGGAGCCGGTCAGGCGGGTCGCGCCGCCGACGACGACCATCACGAAGACCAGGAAAGCCGTCGCCCAGAGCCAGCGGCGAATGCCGGGATGACCGGAGGCGGCGGCAGCCGGCCGGGGGTGTTCGAGCGCGATCGTCACGGAAGCGGGACCTCGGGTCGCAGGTGAAAGGCCGGAATGCGCTTCACAAGCGCGGCGTCGGGTGACAGATAGTCCGGCGGGCAAGCCCGAACAACGCCCGCAATGCCGCAGCCGGAAAGCAAGACCCATGACCCAAAGCCATCGCAAGCTCGTCGGCACGGTCGTGATCCTGGTCTTCGTCTGCGTCTACGCGCTGGTCGCCATGGCCCTGGCGCAGGGACGCATCACCGAAGCCTCGAAGCCTGTGCAGACCATCGCCTATATCGTCCTCGGCCTCGCCTGGGTGCTGCCGCTGCTGCCGCTTATCAAGTGGATGGAGCGGAAGGACGGGTAGTCGTCATTCCCGGCCGCAGCGAAGCGGAGAGCCTGCAAGCTCTCGACAAGAAGGCACTGATCGCAATCTCCTCCTGCAGGAGATGCTCGGGTCGGGCCCGAGCATGACATCCCTCAGTCGAGATTCAGCTTCCGGCCCCGGTTCCAGAGCAGGAAAGGCAGGCCGGAAAGCAGCGCCCTGAGGGCCGCTTCACTCTGATGCAGCCCGTTGAGCGAGACGCGCGGCAACGCGTGCAGGTGCTCAGCGTGTTCGGGAACGAGGTGTCCCGGCCGTGTCGTCACGGCGGTGGCAAAGCCCGCCTCATTCGCCAGCGCGAATTCGCGCGGCCCGGCCGAGCCGGGATCGCCGACGGGATAGGCGAAATGGCGGATCGTCAGGCCGAGCTTCTCCTCGAGCCAGGCCTTGCTCGCGACGATCTCGCGGCGCGCCTCCTCTGCCGGATGCTTGGCGAGCATTGGATGGTTCATCGTATGGGCGCCGATGGTGACGCCAGGTGCGCCGGCGAGCGCCCGCAACGTCTCCAGCGGCAGACATTCGCGCTCGATCAGCGCGACAGGATCGACCCCGGCCTGGCGGCAAAGATCGGCGATCGCCGACAGCAGGAGCGCTTCTGGCCCCTTGCGCAGGCGCCAATAGAGGCGGTCGAAGGCCTGCTGCTTCTCTGCATCGGTGGCCGATGGCGCGCTGAAGCGCCCGTCAGGCAAATCGAGCGCGATCTGCGGCAGGGCGCGGATCGCCTCCTCGAGTTCCAGCCACCAGAGCCGCGCCGCGCGCTCGGCGAAGCCCGGCGTCACGAAGAGCGTCCAGGGCGCCTGATGTTTCGCCAGCACCGGCCAGGCATGGTCGAGATTGTCGCGATAGCCATCGTCGAAGGTCAGGGCGACGAAGAAGCGGGCCGGCTTGGGATCGGCGAGGCGTGCCGGCACCTCGTCGAGCGGGACGATGTCGTAGCCCTCGGCCCGAATCAGCTTGAGGGCGCGGTCGAGGAAAGCGGGCGTGATCTCGAGCAGGCCGTTCGGCTGGAAGCCACCGGCGCGCGCCGGACGGACATGATGCAGCATCAGGATCGCGCCCCGGCCCTGCGCGAGCCCCCTGCCCCAGCGATCGGCGCCGGTCAGCGCGATCGCCTTGAAGGCGGCGGAAAAAGCCTTGTGGCGCAAACTCATGCCGGGCCTATCGAAGAGTTTGATTCAACCGATCGCTAACGCTGTTCGGCAATCGCGAGATGCGATGGTTCCGATGGTGGCAGGTCCGTTCACAATGCCGGGTTAAGGAAGCCCGTCACGAGGAACGCGGGAGCTCGATCCAGGAATGTCCGCCGTCGCCGCATGCGCGCCGAACCTGCCGACCACGCCCGCTTCGCAGCGGACGGGGGTACGCGGCTGGGACAGGATCTGCGTCGGCAACGAGATCGGCGCGCTGGAGACCGAATGGCGCCAGCTGGAGGCGAGCGGCCTCGCGACACCCTATCAGGCCTATGACTGGGTCCGCCCCTTCGTCGAGACCGTCGGCCGTGCCAAGGCGATGGCATTCCGTTTCGTCCGCATCTGCGATGCCGGGGGCGCGACGCTTGCCCTGCTCCCCCTGGTGATCACGCGCAGGCACGGCACCCGCTTCGCCGAGTTCATCGGCGGCAAACATTCCAATTATCACATGGGCCTCTACCGGCGCGATTTCGCGGAGAGCCTCGACGAGGAGACGACGCGGCGGCTGTTGACCGAGATCGGAACGGCGATCGGCGAGGTCGACGCCTTCGTCTTCATCAACCAGCCGACCTCCTGGCAAGGCATCGAGAACCCAACGGCACTGCTCGCCTCTGGGGCGAGCCCGAGCCGGTCCTACAAGCTCGCGCTCCAGCCGGGCGACTGCGACGGCACCCTGCGCCGCTCGATGAGCAAGCATGCCCGCAAGAAGCTGACCACCAAGCGCAACCGCTTCGCCGAGTTCGGCCATTCGGAGCTGGTGCAGGCGCGGGACGCGGCGGCGATCGACCGCGTGCTCGACGCCTTCCTGGCGCAGAAGGCGGCCCGCTTTGCCCAGATGCGCCTGCCCGATCCCTTCGCCGATCCGGCGATCCGGGCGTTCCTGCGCGAGGCGGCACTGGGCTCGGCCGGAAGTTCGCCTGTCGTCGAGCTTTATTCGCTCGATCTCGAAGGGCAGCCGGTCGCGACCTATGTCGGCGCCGTCCAGGGCTCGCGCTTTTCCGGCATGGCAACGTCCTTCGACCTCGCTTCGCCTGCGGCGCGCACCAGCCCCGGCGAAATCCTGCTGGTCCAGCTGATCAAGCGCAAATGCAGGGCTGGGCTGACGATGTTCGATCTCGGCGTCGGCGAGGCCCGCTACAAGACGACGATCTGCGACGACCGGGACGACCTCGTCGACACCTTCTTCCCGCTGACCGCCAGGGGCCAGGCCTATGCCCGCTTCAGCCAGGCGAAGCGGGCGCTGAAGCGGAAGATCAAGGCCTCGCCACTGGCACTGAAGCTGTCGCTACGCGTTCTCGGCTGGCTGAAGCGCCGGCCGCCGCCGGGCGACGACGACTGAGATCGCCGTCGCGAAGCTTTGCAGTGCGGCCTCAGGCCATGACCGGGCTGGGCTCGCGCGTGACTTCGCCGGTGCGCCCCTCGCCCTCGACCATCACCAGCGCGATCGGCGCCTTGGTCAGATCGGAGAGGCGGTAGGCGGCCTCGACCGCATGGCCATTGCCGACATGGCCGGCCATGACCAGCGCCGCGTGGGCCTGCGCGACGAGCGGCGCCAGCACGGCGGCCTCGTCGGTCGAGGCGGCGACGACCAGCACCCAGTCATAGGTCTCGCAGAGCGCATCGAGCGCGACCTCGACGATATCGGGCGCAGCGAGCACGGCAGCACGGCCGGCATAGCCGGGCCCGATTTCGTGCAGGCGCGAGTTCGGACGACGGGTGATGATGTCGGAGAACAGCGCCTCGCCGGAGAGCAGCTCCGAGAAGCCCGGCTGGTGACGCTCGGCATCGCTGCCGAGATCGATCAGCACGCAACGGCAGCGCTCAGAGAGCAGGGTTGCCAGCTCACGAGCGGAGGCATCGCCCGGCGCCGCGCCGTCGAGTACGACAACGAGAGGCGCATAGCCGGGCCGCCCGTCATCGACCCGCGCCGACAGGTCGGCGAGGCTGCGGTCGGGATCCGAGAGATCGAGCTGCATCTGGCCGACGCGGCCGCCATGGGTGAGCAGTCCGGCGACGCGGGCCTCGCGCGGATCGACGGTCTTGTCGCCTCCCGCTTCGGGCTGGGTATCCGTACGGCCAGCGGCGGCGCCAACCCAGCCCGGCGGCTTGCGCGGCGGCTTCGAGGTGCCGGCGCCTCCGGGACCTGCCCCGTTGAGCAGCTCGCGCGAGATGATGGCGGCGAGCGCGATCAGGAAGGTCGCGAGCGTCGCGACGATCATGGTCGGGACCTTCTTCGGGAAGGAGGGCTGCGTCGGCTCGACGGCACGCGAGATGATGCGGGCATCGGCCGGGGTCGCATTGTCGGCATCGCGGGCGAGCGCCTCGCGATAGCGCAGCATGTACTGTTCGAGCTGCTCGCGCTGGGTGCGGGCCTCGCGTTCGAGCGCGCGCAGCTGGACCTCGCTGTCATTGGCGCCGGAGACGGTCTTCTTCTGGCCATCCAGGGCGGCGGTGAAGCTCTCGACGCGTTGGCCGGCGATCTTCGCCTCGTTCTCCAGCGTACGCACCGCCCGCTCCGACGCAGCGCGCAGCTGCCCCTCGAGATCGGCGAGCTGGGCGTTGAGCTCCTTGATCCGCGGATGCTCGGAGAGAAGGTTGCGCGATTCGAGCGCGATCTGGGCGCGCAGATTGACGCGCTGCTCGATCAGGCGGCGCACCAGCTCGTTGTTGGCGACATCCGGGATCTCGAAGGTGCGCCCGGTCTTCATCGCGTCGCGGATGATCGAGGCTTTGGCCTGCGCCTCTGCCTGCTGGGTGCGGGCGTTGGAAAGCTGGGTCGAGAGATCGGCGAGCTGCTGGGACGTGATCGTCGTATTGTTCGTGCCGACGAGCAGGCCGTTGCGCGAACGGAACTCCTCGACCTTGGCCTCGGATTCCGCCAGCTTCTTGCGCAGTGGGTCGATCGTGGTCGAGAGCCAGGACGAGGCGCTGCGGGCCGTATCCTGCTTGGCGGCGCCCTGCATCTCCAGGTAGGTGCTGGCGATGATGTTGGCGGCCTTGGCGGCGAGCTCGGGATCCTGCGAGGTGAACTCGATCGCGACGATGCGCGAGCGGCCGACCGGATAGACCAGCAGCCGATCGTAGTACTTCTCCAGCACGCGCTCCTCGGGCGAGCGGTCAGCCGGATGGGCGCCAAGGCCGAGCAGCACGCCGACCTTCTTCAGGGCGCCGAGCGCGCCCGCGCCGGAATCGAATTCGGGATTGCCGACGAGGCCGATACGCTTGATCGCCTCGCGCGCCAGGTCACGGGACATCACGACCTGGACCTGACTCTGCACGCCCTCGCTGTCGAACTGCGCGCCGTAGCTTTCTGCTGTCGGCCCAGGGCGGGTGTAGAAGCTGTCGCCGTTCTCGAGCAGCAGCCGCGCCTCGCCGGTATAGCGCGGCGGGATGATGTTGACGGCCACGAAGGACAGGCCGAGCGCAGCCAGCGTCGGCCCGATGACCCAGGCCTTCTTCGCCTTGATCGCGGCCCAGAGGGCGGCCAGGTCGAGCATGTCACCGGCGCGGCCTTCGCCGGCAGCCGGGGCAGTGTCATCGCGAGCGGTCATGACTCTTCCATTCACGCAGAACTCTCGCGCCCTCGGCAGGACGCAGCGTCAATGAAAGCGGATTAAGGTTATTGGGCGGTAAACGCGCCCTGGCGCCAGCGCATGATCGGCACCGGACACAACTTCATCACCAGGAGGGCAGCAACTTCCCGCGACAAGGCGTCCAGCACGGCCACCATGGTTAATCGGGTGCGAATTTTAACCTGCTCTTAAGCATGTCCGCATAACCCTGACCCCGGATTTTTCGATGGGTTCAGCACGCGATGATGAGTAGACGCCCCGTCTGTCTTGCGCTGGCGGTCGCGCTTGCGGCGGCAAGCTGCGCACCTCGCATCGTCGCGCCGGAATTTTCCGTCGAGAGCGCAGGGCCCTATCAGCTCGCCAGCGGCGACCGGCTGCGCATCATCGTCTTCGGCCAGGACAACCTCTCCAACGTCTATGCCGTAGACGGCAGCGGCCGGATCTCGATGCCGCTGATCGGCGCTGTCGATGCCAATGGCCGCACCACCGCCCAGCTCGAACGCGCGATCGAGGCGCGGCTGCGCTCCGGCTATCTGCGTGAGCCGAGGGTCTCGGTCGAGGTCGACGCCTACCGGCCGTTCTTCGTGCTCGGCGAAGTCACCAATTCCGGCCAGTTCCCCTTCGTCAACGGCATGACGGTGCAGACCGCGGTGGCGATCGCCGGCGGCTTCACGCCGCGCGGCCAGCGCAACTTCGCCGAGGTCACCCGCCTGATGGACGGCCAGCTCGTCACCGCGACGGTGCCGATCACCTATGCGGTGCGCCCCGGCGACACCATCGTGATCAAGGAACGCTGGTTCTAGAGGCGCGGAGCCCATCGTCATGCCCGCGACCGACGCCGGCCCCCTGCGGATCCTGCATGTCTTCCGCGCCCCGCTCGGCGGGCTGTTCCGGCATGTGCTCGATCTCGCGCGCGGCCAGGTCGAACGCGGCCACGAGGTCGGCATCTTCTGCGATTCGACGACCGGAGGCGCCCGCGCCGACGAGGTCTTCGCCGAGCTCGGACCCAGGCTCTCGCTTGGCGTGACGCGCGTGCCGATGTCGCGCTATCCGAGCCTGACCGACGCCAGGGCCCAGCTTTCGGCGGTCGCGACGCGGCGGCGAGTGGCACCGCAGGTCGTGCATGCGCATGGCTCGAAGGGCGGGGTCTATGCGCGCCTGCCGGCGCTGACCTCGCCCGGCCGCCGCTATGTCACGGCCTACACGCCCCATGGCGGCAGCTTCAACTACAAGCCGGGCAGCACCGAACACCGCGTCTATATGGGGGTCGAGCGCCTGCTCGAGCCGGCGACCGACATGTTCCTGTTCGAGAGCGCCTTCATCGCCGGCCGCTTCCAGGCCTGCACCGGCCATCTGCCGCGCACCGATCATCGCATCGTGCTGAACGGCATTTCGGAGGCCGAGTTCGCGCCGATCGACCATTCCTCTGCGAGCTTCGATCTCGTCTATCTCGGCGAATTGCGCTCAGCCAAGGGCGTCGACACGCTGATCGAGTCGCTGGAGATCCTGAAGGGGCGCGACGGGCTGACCCCGCGCGTCCTGATCGTCGGCTCCGGGCCGGACGAGGCCCTGCTCAAGCAGATGACCGTCGAGCATGACGTTGCCGAGCAATGCGTCTTCGAGCCGCCCGGCCCGATCCGCGCCGCACTGGCCAAGGCCAGGATCATGGTGATTCCGTCACGCGCGGAATCGCTGCCCTATGTCATTCTCGAGGCCGCAGCCGCGGCCCAGCCGCTGATCTCAACCGATGTCGGCGGCATCAAGGAAATCTACGGCCCGAAGCACGCGCCCCGGCTGATCCCACCCAACGACCCAACGATCCTCGCCGACACGATCCGCGCGACGCTCGCCATGCCGGAAGCGGCACGCCGCGCCGAAGCGACCGATCTCGCCAGCTATGTCCGGGCGAATTTCTGCCTGAACGCGATGGTCGACGGCGTGCTCGGCGCCTATCGCAGCGCGCTCGCCAAGCGACTTGGCTGATCGCCGGCGGCCTTTCCGTGTCGGACGAGAAAAGCGGTTCGACTTTCGCCTGCCCTGCGATATAGGCTGACCTCTCCCTCACTGCGGCGGGCCGGCGATGGCCTGTTTCCCGTCGCACGAGAACTGGTTCGGATGGCGCGATCATGTGGCGCGACGGACGCAAGTCGGCGCGCAATGCGCGGCTCGAACGCGAATGGACTCGGCTGTTCCGCTATGCCTGCGCCCTGACGCGGGATCGCGAACGGGCCGGTGACGCTGCCCAGGAGGCGGCGCTGAAGGTGCTGAGCGCGAAAACCGAGCCCGCGGACGATGTCGCCTATAGGCGCTGGCTCTACTGCATCCTGCGCAATCTGCTGGTCGACCAGAGTCGGCGGCAGGCGCGCGAGGCGGGCAGCGAGGCGCCCGAACCGATCGACTGGCGGTATGCCGAGCGCGCACTCAGCGCCATCACGGTGCGACAGGCGCTCGAGCAATTGCCGCTCGCGATGAAAGAGGTGGTGGTTTTGGTGGATCTCGACGGCTTCAGCTACGCCGAAGCGGCGGCGATCATCGGCGTGCCGGCCGGCACGGTGATGAGCCGGCTGGCGCGAGCGCGGGCCACCATGCTCGCGATCATCGGTGAGACCAATATCCGCATGCTGCCGCAGCGCCATGTCGCGACACGCTGACATGCCCGGCCCGGCCGATTGGGAGCGGCTCAACGCCTTCGCCGATGGCGAGTTGGCGGTGGCCGACCAGCGCGAGGTCGCGGCCCTGCTCGGCGCCTCGCCTCCGGCGGCGCAGGCCCTGCGCGGCATCATCGGGCTGAAGGAGCAGTTGCGAGCACTGCCGATGGGCGACGCGCCGCCCTTCCCCCGGACCAAGGCGCCGCCGCAGCGGCGCTATCGCAACCTCGCAGCGGCAGCTGCACTGGTCCTCGTCACGGGCACAGCACTCTTTGCCCTTCGACCGAGCGACTTCCCGTCGGGCGACCAATTCCTGGCCACGTCGCTCGCCGCCCATGAACGCCATGCAGACACTGTCCCGACCGAGGGCGTGATGCACGCCTCCTCCGACCCGATCGCGAGCGAGCTCGCCCGGCTCGGCCTGCTACCGGCCTGGCGCAGCACCGCCGACGCTGGCGAGGAGCATGCCGGCTTCACCGGCGCGCGCGGCTGCCGCCTCAGCCTGCACGTCACCACGCAGCTTCAGCCCGAGCGCCCGCCCGGCAACAGCGAGACGCCGCATGCGCTCGCCCGCTGGAACACGGGGGGCAAAAGCTATCTCCTGATCGCAACCGGCATGCCGGCGGCGCGTTTCGCCATCATGGCCGGCTTCCTGAGGGACCTGACGATGCATCCCGGCCATGGCATCGAGCCCCTGCGCACCGCGCTGCGCCAGGATTGGAGCGCAGCGCCGTCCTGCCTCGCCTGAGGCTTCGTCAAAAAAGACGCGGCAGCATGGAATGATTTCAGCTGCTCGCACGTCTCATCCTTCAGTGGCGCGATTTCCGAAGGCGCCTCATGGAGGAAACTGATGGCGAAGGCTGAACGCTCCCTGGCCGAACTTTATCGCGATGATCCCGAGCGCGCCGATGCGCAGGCTTTCGGCCGGCGTACCGATTCCTCGCGGCGCGGCTTCCTGGGTGGTGCCGGCCTTGCGGCGATGGGTGCAGCCGTCGGCGGCGCGATCCCGTTCTCGGCCAACATGCCTGCAGGGCTGATCCCGGCCGCGATGGCGCAGGGCACCCCGGCGCCGGCTGGCGCACCGCCCGCCGCAGCGCCGAAAGGCCCGCAGATCCTCGACTTCCCAGGCAAGGCCAAGGGCCTCGTCCTGCTCGGCGACCGGCCGCTCGTCGCCGAGACGCCGGAGCACATGCTCGACGACGACACCACGCCGACCGAGAAGTTCTACATCCGCAACAACGGTCAGACCCCGGAAGGCTTCACCGAAGGCGATGCCTGGGAGTTCAGCATCGATGGCGAGGTCAACACCCCGCTGAAGATGAAGCTCGGCGAACTCAAGCAGAAATTCGCGGCCAAGACCTATCGCATGGTGCTGGAATGCGGCGGCAATGGCCGCTCCTTCTTCCAGCCGACCGCCCGCGGCAACCAGTGGACCAATGGCGGCGCCGGCTGCGCCGAATGGACCGGAGCCTCGCTCGCCGAGGTGCTGAAGAGCGCCGGGCTGAAATCGAGCGCGGTCCACACCGGCAATTACGGCGCCGACCAGCACCTCTCGGGCGATCCGAGCAAGGACGTGCTGTCGCGCGGCGTGCCGATCGAGGCTGCGATGGAACAGCATGCGCTGCTGGTCTGGGCGATGAACGGCCAGCCGCTCAACAACATCCATGGCGGACCGCTGCGCGTGATCGTTCCCGGTTTCCCGGCCTCGGTCTCGCACAAGTGGCTGAAGCGGATCGCGATCCGCGACAAGGTCCATGACGGCCAGGGCATGGGCGGGACGTCCTATTCGGTCGCGATCAAGCCGATGATCCCCGGCGGCAAGACCGACGAATCCAACATGCGCACCATGACGACCATGCCGGTGCGCGGCATCATCACCAACCCGGCCAATGGCACGCGCCTGCCGGCCGGCACGCGCAAGCTCGCCTTGCGCGGCGCCGCCTGGGACGGGCATGACGGCATCTCCCGCGTCGACGTCTCGATCGACTTCGGCGCGACCTGGCAGCAGGCCAAGGCCGCCGACCCGCGCAACCGCTTCGACTGGCGACGCTGGACGGCCGAGGTCGAACTGCCCTCCGATGGCTATTACGAGCTCTGGGTGCGTGCGACCGATTCCAAGGGCCGGGCGCAGCCGCATGTCGCCGGCGGCTGGAATCCGCAGGGCTACGGCGCAAACCCGATGCACCGGGTGGCGGTGCTGGTCGGATGATCTCGATGGGTTCGTTGTTGCGCCGCGCCGGGCTCACGCTCGGCGCGGCAGTCATACTCACGGCGTCGCTGGCCATGGCGCAGGCGCCTGCCCCCGCCGAGGAGACGCCCGAGATGTTCCCGGAGGCGCCGCATCGCGAGGAGGCGTTCTACGCCTGCGTCGCCTGTCATAACTTCAAGTTGGTCGCGGCCCAGGGCATGAGCCGCGACAAATGGGACGAGACGCTCGCCTGGATGGTCACCAAGCACAACATGCAGCCAATGGCGGACGAGGACCGCAAGAAGGTGCTCGACTATCTGGAGGCGAGCTTCCCGCCCAAGGCCCCCGCACAGCAGGGCGGCTGGAAGAACCCGTTCCTGCAGTGAGGAACGGGCTCAGGCGAGCTTGAGCGCCACGACGCCGGCGACGACCAGCGCGATACCGAGCCATCCCGCCGGGCGGATAGCCTGGCCGAAGGCGAGCGCGCCGACGACGGCGGTGATCACAAGTCCCGCCCCGCCCCAGACGGCATAGGCGACCGATAGGTCCATGCCGCGGATCGCCTGGGCAAGCGCGCCGAAGGCGCCGACGACGAGGACGACGCCGGCACCGCCGATCAGCCGGCGCTTCAGACCGTCGGAGAGCTTGAGCAGGGCCGTTCCGGCGACCTCGAGCCCGACTGCGAGGACGAGCCAGAGAATGGCGAGACCTTGCGGAGAGAAGGTGGCGCTCATGCCGCCCTCCTCTGCTGGTCATGGCCGACCTCATCATCGCCGGCCTCGTCATGGCCGACGCCGCGCTCGAGCAGCACGATGCCGGCAACGATCATGGCTAGCGCCGCGAGGCGCTCCGGCGTCAGATGTTCGGCGAACAGGACATGGCCGATGACGGCGATGCCGACGATACCGAGCCCTTCCCAGACCGCATAGGCGACCGCCATCGGAATGACGCGCAGCGCCAGGCTGAGGAGAGCGAAGGAAAGACCGATCAGCACAAGCGGCAGAAAGGCCAGGAAGAGCGGCGCTGAAACGAAGACCTTCAGCGCCGACGTAGCGAGAACCTCGACGGCAACCGCCGCGAGCAGGACAATCCAGTGAAAAGACACAGGTCACACAATTGGCGCGGGCCCAAGGCGCCGGCGACGCGGGTGCGACGTCGGCGGGGTGCGCATCGTTGGCGTTTTAAAGACGAAGCAAGAGAGTAGAAGAAACGCTTCGGCTATCACCGAAGGTCAGCACAGCATCTCGCCCAGTTCCCGAAAATTCCGGGGGCGGAAGCCAGAAAATATGTGCTTCTCAGTCGCTCATCGCAGCCCTAAATGCCGGAATCTATGCTTTTTGTCAACGCTTACGCCGTTTTCAGTGATTTCCGGCGTGTTCTCACAGCGATTTCGATACCATGAAAACCGCCGCTATCACCTTGAAGGCCCAAGCGAAAATCGAGCAGCGCTCAACACGGCTCCGAAGCCCCTGCCGGCGGGGTCTGCAGGCACCGAAACGCTCGCGGACGAGCTCAAATCGCTGCACCTTTCGCAGCGGCGGATTAAACCTTCCGAGAGCAATTTGCGCTAGTCGACTGCCGATGCTCGCGCCTCTGGTGCGGGCAGGCGGAGAGGAATGACGAGATGGGCGCTTTCGACGTTCGCGACCTGATCAAGGCGGATTCGGCCGGCCCGACACAGGATGGCACGCCCGCATCCGGCTCCACCCGTGCCTTCCACCCGCTGGCCGAGCGCATCGCCGCCATGCCGGTGAAGCGCACGCTCTCGCCGGTGCTGATCGAAGGGCTGGTGCGGTTGGCCGACATCCTCGTCATCGCCGGCGTCGGCGGCCTGATCTACTGGCTCTACGCCGCCGGCAATGTCGCCAACAGCCTGCCCTATCAGCTGACTGTCCCTCTGGTCGCGATCGGCGCGCTCGCCGCTTTCCAGGCGCTGCACCTCTATCATGTCGGTGCCCTGCGCAACTTCGTCACCATGGCGGTGCGGATCATCGCCGGCTGGACCCTGTTGTTCCTGCTGACGCTGGCGGCGTTCTTCTTCCTCAAGATCGGCGACCAGGTCTCGCGCGTCTGGCTGGCGGGCTTCTATCTCGGCGGCCTCGTCCTGCTCCTGGCCGAGCGGCTGGCGGTGGCACTGATCGTCCTGCGCCTGACCCGGCTCGGGCGGCTGGAGCGGCGGACCGCGATCGTCGGCGGCGGCCCCGCCGGAGAGGAGCTGATCAAGGCGCTGGAAGCTCAGCGCGACACCGGCCTGCGCATCTGCGGTGTCTTCGACGACCGCAATGACGACCGCTCGCCTGATCTCGTCGCCGGTTATCCCAAGCTCGGCACGATCGACGATCTCGTCGAATTCGCCCGCCGCACCAAGCTCGACCTCGTGATCTTCACTCTGCCGATCTCGGCGGAAGCGCGGCTCTTGACCATGCTGCGCAAACTCTGGGTGCTGCCGATCGACATCCGGCTGTCGGCCCACATGTCGAAGCTGCGCTTCCGACCGCGCTCCTATTCCTATATCGGCGCCGTCCCGGTGCTCGATGTCTTCGACCGGCCGATCGCCGACTGGGACATCGTCGTCAAATGGCTGTTCGACAAGATCGTCGGCACGCTGGCACTGATCCTGCTCTCGCCGCTGATGCTGGCGACCGCGATCGCGATCAAGCTCGACTCGAAGGGCCCCATCCTGTTCCGCCAGAAGCGCTACGGCTTCAACAACGAGTTGATCGAGGTGCTGAAATTCCGCTCGCTCTATCACGAGATGAGCGATTTCGCCGCCGCCAAGCAGGTCACCAAGGACGATCCGCGCGTCACCCGTGTCGGCCGCGTCATCCGCAGGACCTCGATCGACGAATTGCCGCAACTGCTGAACGTCGTCTTCAAGGGCAATCTCTCTCTGGTCGGCCCGCGCCCGCATGCGATCCACGCCACCGCCTCAAACCGCGCCTATGAGCAGGTGGTCGACGGCTATTTCGCCCGCCACAAGGTCAAGCCCGGCATCACCGGCTGGGCCCAGATCAATGGCTGGCGCGGCGAAACCGACACCGAGGACAAGATCCAGCGCCGCGTCGAGCACGACCTCTACTACATCGAGAACTGGTCGGTGCTGCTCGACATCTACATCCTCATCAAGACGCCGCTCTCGCTGCTGACCAAGAACGAGAACGCCTATTGAGCGCGCTGGCGCAGGGCGGAGAGGCCGGCGGGCGCCAGTATGGCCGCCTGCAGATTTCCTATGCCGCGATCAAGCGTGGAGCCCTGTGGCTGCTCACGGCCTCGAGCGGCTTCGCCCTGATCGAGCCCTCGCCCTACGAATTCGTCTTTCTGATCGCGCTCTTCGTCTTCACGCTGACCGGTATACGCTTCTCCCAGAAGCTGCTGCCCCTGGCGATCCTGTTGCTGCTCTACAATCTCGGCGGCGTCTTCTCGCTGCTGCCCTGGATGGACGAGGCGCCCTCGGTCCGCTTCACTGCCGTCTCGGTCTATCTGATGCTGACCGCGATCTTCTTCGCCGCGATCATGGCGGAGGATCCGCTCGGGCGCCTCGACACGCTGCGCAAGGGCTATCTCTTCTCCGCCTGGTGCGCCGGCCTTGCCGGCCTGCTCGGCTATTTCGACATCGCCGGGCTGGGCAGCGTGCTCGCCCTCTATGGCCGCGCCTCCGGCACCTTCAAGGACCCGAACGTGCTCGGACCCTTCCTGGTGCTTCCGATCGTCTACGCGCTGCACGCCGTGCTCACCGGGCGGATCGGCCTGGTCAAGGGCTTCCTGCTGATGAGCGTGCCGCTGCTCGCGCTGTTCCTGACCTTCTCGCGCGGTGCCTGGGCCAACCTCGCCGCCGCGACGCTGATGATGACGGCGCTGGCCTTCCTGACCTCTACGAGCAGCGCACAGCGCACCCGCATCGTCTTCCTGACGCTGGTCTCGCTGATGCTGGTCGTCGTCGCGATGCTGATCGCGTTGTCCTTCGAGAACATCCGCAGCGTCTTCGAGGTCCGCGCCAGCCTCGATCAGGACTACGACCAAGGCGTCACCGGCCGCTTCGGCAACCAGCTACGCTCGATCCCGCTCCTGCTCGATTTGCCCAACGGCTTCGGCCCGCTGCGCTTCCGCTGGTACTTCCCGGAAGATCCGCACAATGTCTACATCAACGCCTTCGCCTCCTATGGCTGGCTCGGCGGCTTCTCCTTCCTGGCACTGACCGCCGCGACCTGCATCGCCGGCTGGCGCATCGTGTTCCGCCGCACGCCCTGGCAGGGGCATGCGATCGTGCTCTGGTCGGTGCTGTTCGTCACCATCCTGCAGGGCCTGCAGATCGACACCGACCACTGGCGCCATTTCTACCTGATGCTCGGCCTGGTCTGGGGCCTGGCGGTGATCACGCCGAACCAGCCGCCCCGCACCGATGAGGCTCAGCGCTCCTTGCGGACGACGACGTAGGCGTAGGTCGTCACGGACTCCCAGCCGACCCTGGCCGCCAGCCGGTTGAAGATGTCGTCGGCCTGACGCACGCCCGGCATCCTCTCGAAATAGCCATGCCCCCAGAAGGGCTGGACATGGATGTCGCTGAAACCGGCACGCTTCAGCATCGGCGCGAGCGAGGCGCGGCTGCCGCGACACCAGTCGTAGTAGGCGGGGAACTTCGGGTCATCTCCGCCTTCGCGCCGGGCGGGGAACAGCGCATGCACGATGGCGCGCGATGCCTTCTCAGGCAGCACGTGGTTGAGGGCGAAGACCGGCGCCCAGAGCGTCGGAATGAAGGCGAGGCCGACACCGCCCGGCGCCAGCAGCGCATGAATATTGGTCCAGGCCCGCTCGACGTCGTGGACGTGCTCGAAGACCATGCGCGAGACCATCATGTCGTAGCCGCCGCGTGCGATGTCCGGCTCGGAAAGGTCACCGGCGATGTCGAAACGGGCGGTGCGCAGGCCTTTCGGGGTCAAAGCCAACTCGCCGGCATCGATGTCGTTGACGACGAGATCGAGCCCGTAGCGGCGGGCCTCCTCGGGCGAAAACAGCGGATCACGCCCGCCGCCGACCTCGCAGAGGCGCTTCAGCCCGAACTGATGCGCCAGCGCCAGGATCGTCGCCTCGTAATGGTCCCAGGCCCAGCGCGAATGCCAGTCAGGCGCGAGACCGGCAAAGAAGCTCTCCAGCGAGCCCCTGCCCGACTCGGCCGCGGCGCGCGCAGGGCGTGGTCTGCGGTCGGCCAATGCCATCGACATGACGTTTCTCTCGCGATTGCGAATTCAAGGCGCAACCTTGCGTCCAAGGCGCCGTCGCCGCAATCGAATGATTAACGAATGGTTAAGGCGCCACAGCGTCAAGTGCCGCGCGAGCTTCAGGCTGCCAGCTTGACCTGGTTCCGGCCGGCCGATTTCGCCGCGTAGAGCGCCTCGTCCGCGCGCCGGAGCAGAGCGTTGAAATCCGCGTCATCGGCTCGGGAGATGGCGACGCCGACAGAGACGGTAATCGGGATCTTGACCGCGCCGGCAGCGAAGGGATGCGCCCGGACCGCCGCGCGCAGCCGCTCGGCCGCGGCTTCGACCTGATCGGGCTCGACCCGGTCGAACAGCACCACGAACTCCTCGCCGCCGGTACGCGCCACGAGATCGACATCGCGCGTCGCCGATTTCAGGCGGGCCCCGACATGCTTCAGCGCGATGTCGCCGACATCGTGGCCATGACGGTCGTTGATGGCCTTGAACGAGTCGATGTCGACGACGGCGATCGCGAAGCTCTCATCCCGGGCGCGCGCCGCCTTGAAACGTTCCGTACCAGCCGCGGTGAGCGTGCGCCGGTTCGGCAGGTCGGTGAGATAGTCGGTCGACGCGGCCCGCTCCCATTGCCTGCGGATCCGCTCCGAACACATCAGCACGAAGGCGGTGGTGCCGATCACCGGCAAGATCGCCGCGAGCATGGGCGTGGCGAGGTTCATCCAGCTGGCATCGTCGGCGATGCTGAAATTCGTCGCCATTCCCAGGCTCAGATAGTGCAGCAGACGCACGATGGTGAACAGGAACACGCCGGCGAAGATGGCGAGCAGCATGCGTCGGCTCATCGCGTCGTCGCGACCCGCGCCGCGCTTCAGGATCAGGGCGCTATTGCCCATGAGCACGAGCCAGGCTGGGGAAATGATGATGATCCGGATCTCGGTGTTCGGCTGAATGGCCGAGAACCAGAAGACCCCCAGCGTTCCCAGGACCGCCGGCAAAAGTAGCCAAACGCTCGGCGGGCGCTCGTAGAAGGCATAGAGCGCCCGGCAATAGGCAGTGAGCCCGAGCAGGATCAGGCCGTTGGAGACCGTCACCGACAAGGCCAGCGGCACAAGCGGCTGGATCGCGAACAGCGCGCAACCGCAGGCGACGAGCAGCGTGCCCGACTGCCAGCTACGGGACGCCGGACGCAACGAAACCGGCAGGTCGCCATGCATGAACCCCAGGACCGTACCATTGGCGAGCATCATCAGTGATGCCGCGAAAAAAGCAGTGCTGGAATCCATTTTGGGGAGGGTACCTCCGGCGCCGTGCCTGTCCCGGCGCTCGCACCGATGCGAGCATTCGGCTTCGCTATAGCAGGCCAGTCTTTCCGAGACCTTGTCGCCTTTGCGTCAATCTCCTGCCTTTCCGCAGCTGCGCGAGCACGCGCCTGAGTTTTCGACGCCGCGCTTCACTGGCGCGGCGGTGTCCGGCATCGACGGACGCCCGCGCCCGGGCGGACCGGCAAGGTACGGCAATCAGGCTACCCACCGAAGATTTGCAGAACCCTGCATCTGGCGCGTTGCATCGCGGCGGCAGCGCCTCTATAAGCCGACCCGTCGGAGCGTAGCGCAGCCCGGTTAGCGCACTTGTCTGGGGGACAAGGGGTCGGAGGTTCGAATCCTCTCGCTCCGACCATTTTTCATCCTGTTCGGCCTCGGCCCTCTGGGCGCCCTGCGCTCATGCCAGCCCGCGGCTCGCGAACGAAGCCAGCTCAGGCGGAACAGCCCTTTGCCTGCCTGGCCTGCCGCATCCTCACCGGAGGCACGTGCATGAGCCAAGACCGAACCCGCCGTCCGAGCGATCCTCGCAAGCTTGCCGAGGCCCTGTTCAAGCCGGCGGCGCCCAAGGCGCCTCCCCCGAAGCGGGTCGCCGTTCCCGGCGCGCGGGAAATGGTGACCCTGCGAATCGACCGCGAGGTGCTCGAGCACTTCCAGAGCGGTGGCCCGGGCTGGCAGGACCGAATCAACGCGGTGCTGCGCGAGGCGGCCGGCGTCGGCGGCGGCGATGGCCTGACGCCAGACGAACTCAACTCCTCGAACGACGGCTGAGCCGGAACGACTGCCCGGCAGGAGGCCGGCCGCTCGTTCGCGGGGCTTGAAGGATCAGTCGCGGTTCGGCTCCGACGGACGCCCGGCGATCTCGGCCGGCGTGATCCCCAGGCGCCGGCTACGGCGTACCATCGTCCTGAGCAGGCCGGCGAAGACGATCGTCAAAGGCAGCGCCATCACGGCATTGCCCTCGAAGGCCAGCCAAAGCGCCGTCGCGACGGTCGCGAGCATCGAGACGACGAGGAGAAGCGTGACCATCGCGGAAGGGTGGACCTGGCGCGGGCAGGCCGCAAGCGCCGTGAAGAACGACGGAAGCCACCCGGTCGAGTGAATACCTGCGCTTTGCCCGGAGCGTGGCCGCCGGCCGGCATTCACCGCGGCGAAGGACCTGCGGGAGGTCGTCGCCAGCCCGTTAACGAAAGCCCCGCCGCGGCAATGTTCGGTTAACGCATTTCATTCAAATGCGGTTCAGCGGGTCAACTCTATCTTTATAATGCTGCCCACCAGAGGAGGAGGTTGTCATTATGATCCTGGACTGGCGCAACGGCCTCATGCTCGGCTTCATCGCGGCGGTTTTCGTCGCCTGCCTGTTCGGGCCCTACATGATCTCGGTCATGCTCGGCGGGCTCGGGCTGATGTGCTATCTCTCGAAGCACGCCTGAGCGGGCGCCCGCCGGCCCGACTGCCCTCCTACCCTTAGACTGGACGACGAGCGCGCCTTACGCGGCCTTCGCCCGCTGCCCCGCAAGCCAGTTCTCGAGCAGGCCGACATCCGCCTGGGACAGGCCGTGCCCCGTCGGCAGGACATGATGCTCGACCGCAGCGCCGGCCCTTTCCAGCGTTGCCGCTAGGCCAGCCGCATTCGCCGCCGGAATGATCGGGTCGAGCTTGCCCGAGAGCAGCAGCACAGGCTTGCCCGGAAGCCGCGCCTCCGGCGGCTTCGCGAAAGGCGCCATCGCCCGCAGCAGTGCCGCTCCGGCAAGCACCTCCGGCCGCAGCAAGAGCAGCGCGGCGGCGATGTTGGCGCCATTGGAGAAACCGAGCGTGATCGGCGCCGGCAGCCCGTAGCGCGTGCGCGCCTCGGCGATGAAATCCGCCAACTCATGCGTGCGCCGCGTCAGGTCCGCCTCGTCGAAGACGCCTTCGGCGAGCCGGCGGAAGAAGCGCGGCATGCTGCCCTCCAGCACCTGGCCGCGCGGCGAGAGCAGCGCCGCGCCGGGCAGCACGGCGCGCCCGAGCGGCAGCAGGTCGTTCTCGTCGCCCCCGGTGCCGTGAAGCAACAGCAGCGGAGGCAGGCCGGGCGCCGTCGCCGGCTCGAAGCGGTGGATGAAGGCAGAGGATTCAGCCATGTTTCGTCTCCTTTGATGATCGAGAGCATGTCGGCGCACTGACACGGCGCGCCGATGCGGCTCAGACGAGGGCCGGCAGCGCGGCTTCGATCTCGCCGCGGCGTTTCTCGTATTGCGGCGGCAGCTTGAGTGCGCTGCCGAGGCTTTCGGCAGACTCGTCGGCGGCGAAGCCGGGGGCATCTGTCGCGATCTCGAACAGCACGCCGCCGGGCTCGCGGAAGTAGACCGAGCGGAAGTAGTTGCGGTCGCGCTGTCCGGTGGTGCGCAGTCCGAACCTGTCGGACAGCAGCTTCACCATCCGCGCCTGCTCGGTATCGTCATGGGCGCGGAACGCGACATGGTGGACCGAGCCGCCGCCGAGACGGGCAGGCAGGGAGCCGCGCCCCTCGCGCAGGTCGACGACCCCGCCATGGACGGTGCCGGCAGCCTGCATCCGAACGATGCCATTCTCGCGCCCAACCTCGGCGAAGCTGAAGACCTCGGACAGGATCGCAGCCGTAGGAGCGGTTTCGGCCAGTAGCAGAGTGACCCCGTGGAAGCCGCGGAGCGCGACGGCGCCGGGAATCTCGCCATTGTCCCAGCCCGGTTCGCTCTCACTGCCGGGAACCGCAACGAGCGCAAGGCGCATGCCGTCCGGATCGCGGAAGGCGAGCACCGTCTCGCCGAACCGCGTCTCGGGCGCATCATGCACGACGCCGAGGCTGGAAAAACGCTTCGCCCAATAATCGAGCGCCGCCGGAGGAATGCGGAAGGCGGTCTCCTGCGTTTCGCCGACGCCGAGCCGGCCGGGCGCGACATGCTCCCAGGGGAAGAAGGTCAGGATCGTGCCGGGCGCGCCTTCGGCATCGCCGAAATAGAGATGCCAGGTCGTCGGATCATCGAAATTGACGGTCTTCTTGACCAGACGCAGGCCGAGTACGCGGCTGTAGAAATCGAGATTGCGGCGAGCCGGACCGGCGATGGCGGTGACATGATGGATGCCGTTGATCTGCATGGTCGTCGTCCTTTCGGGCTGCAGAACGCCGCCCTCGTTGACGCCAAGATGGTGATCGCGCCCGTCCTGACCAGTCAGATTTCATTGCATTGACGCAATATTATCATCGTTGAATTGATATTTGAATTGCACACCGGCGGCGCGCATCTTTCTCCGCAGAACGACCCCGCCTTTCCTCTCGACCTTCGGAGAACCATTATGATCGACACCCGTCTCGCCCCTTATGGCGCCCTCGGTCTGCGCGTTGCGCTCGGCCTGATGTTCATCGCCCACGCCTATCTCAAGCTCGCCATCTTCACCGTTCCGGGCTTCGCCGGTTTCCTCGGCCAGCTCGGCCTGCCGGGCTTCCTGGCCTGGCCGATCATCCTGGCCGAGCTCGTCGGCGGCCTCGCCATCCTGACCGGCTTCTATGGGCGCTATGTCTCGCTGGCGCTGCTACCGGTCCTGCTCGGCGCCCTCGCCGTCCACGCCCCGAATGGCTGGCTCTTCACGGCCCCGAACGGCGGCTGGGAGTATCCCGCCTTCCTCGCGCTGACCGCCTTCGCGCATGTGCTGATCGGCGACGGTGCCTTTGCCCTGCGCTCCGGCCCGCTCCCGGGCTCGCGCCAGGCTGCCCTTGCCTGAGCCGCCGATTTCCGGCTGAACGGGCGGAGGGTTGCTGCAACCCGCCGCCCGCACCATTTTAGGGGCACCCGTTCACGAGCGCCCTGCCCCCCGGAGCCGACGCCTTGCCGAACCCGCCCTACACTGTCGCCTGGGACGATTTCCGCCTGATCAAGGCCATTGCCGATGCGCGCAGTCTGCCGGCTGCGGCCGAGCTGATCGGCCTCAATCATTCGACGGTGTTTCGCCGTCTCGGCCAGATCGAGGAGGCGCTCGGCACGCGCCTGTTCGAGCGTCATCGCAGCGGCTATGTGACGACGCCGGCCGGCGAGGAGATGGCGGCTCTGGCGGAGCGGCTCGACCACGACATAGCCGGCTTCACCCGCCGCCTCGCCGGACGCGAGATCGTCCCCGCCGGCGAATTGCGCGTCACCACCAATGATTCCCTCCTGGTCGAGCTGCTGACGCCGCTGTTCGGCGCCTTCATGCGGCAATGCCCGGACATTCGGCTCGATGTCCTGCTCGGCAACCAGGCGCTCAACCTCAGCAAGCGCGATGCGGATGTCGCGATCCGCGCCACCGACACGCCGCCCGAGAACCTGGTCGGCCGGCGCGCCGCACGGATCGGTTGGGCGCTCTACGGGCGCGGGGCCGATTTCCCGGCGGGACCGCCTGCAGACCAGGGCACGCTGGCGCAGCGACGCTGGGTCTCGCTCAACGACCAGTTCGGTGCCTTCAAGGTCGTCCAGTACGTGCAGAAGCACATCGAGCCCGACCGCGTCGTCTACAAGCTGAACACGGTGCTGGGACTGGCCGAGGCTGTCGAGGCCGGGATCGGGATCGGCTTCCTGCCCTGCTTCATCGGCGACAAGCGGCCGGGATTGAAGCGTCTCGGCCCGCCCCAGGCCGGCTATGCCGCCGATCTATGGCTGCTTACCCATCCGGACCTGCGCCAGGCGCCGCGCGTGCGGCTGTTTCTCGACTTCATGGCAAGCGAGCTGGTCCGCCTGCGGCCCTTGATCGAGGGCGTGGCCGAGCCCGTGATCGAGCAGGGCGAGGACATCCAGGCTTCAGCGGCGAGCTGACCGGCGTCGCGGCTCACGACGCGCAGACGAGGCGCCCGCGCATTTGAGGTTTCCTTCGGCTCGAAGCCCGCTCTAGACTGAGCCCATGGAAATCGCGATCCCCCTCATCATGGGCCTGACGCTGATCTGGCTGATCGGCCGCGGCACGCCCTGGAACGCCAAGTTGATGACGCTCGTGGTGACGCTCGCCGTGATCGTCCTGATCCTGCTGCTCGAGCGCAGCGGCTTCTGGCCCGACGCCTTCCAGCGCTGAGGCGGGAGCCGCCCTGCTGGAGCATCAGGTCTTCCGAAAGCCGCAATCCCCTTTTCGGGCCGATGCTCTATCCGACCAGCTTCAGTCCGACGATCCCCGCAACGATCAGGCCGATGCAAAGCAGGCGCAGCACGGTCGCTGGCTCACCGAACAGGATGATGCCGAGCACCGCCGTCCCGACCGTGCCGATTCCGGTCCAGATCGCATAGGCGGTACCGAGCGGCAGGCTCTTCAGAGCGAGGCCGAGCAGGCCGAGGCTGACCGCCATGCTGGCGACCGTCAGCACGGTCGGGACCAGCCGCGTGAAGCCGT
Organism: Allobosea sp. WAO; assembly: GCF_001509835.1. Taxonomy (GTDB): domain Bacteria; phylum Pseudomonadota; class Alphaproteobacteria; order Rhizobiales; family Beijerinckiaceae; genus Allobosea. The sequence goes on along the minus strand of NZ_JXTJ01000008.1, from coordinate 247,175 downwards.
GCGTATATTTCAGCCCGATCGCCCAGCCGATTTCGAAGAGGCCGGCGAAGAAGAGATAGGTCCAGGCCATGAGGCCCTCCTTTCCGGCAGCTGGGCCAGTTCACGCGTGAAAAAGGAGAGCGGCACCACCATCGACGACGGATGGCCTGCGCAACAAGGGCCCGCTGGCGAGCTCAGGCTTCCTCGACCGCCCCGGAGCTCAGCGCTGCGCGGAGCAGGCGTCGGCATTCGGCGAGCTCGTGCAGCGTCGCCTTGAGGAAGGCAAGCTCGTCGTCGCCAAAGGCAGCCGGCTGAGGCGCCTGCGAAAGGGAGGAGAGCAGCGCCTTGGCGGCGAAGCCAGGCTCGCCAGCGGGCGCCTGATGCGCCGGATTGTGCCGTGCCGCTTCGGCAGGTCCGGCCGCGACCGTGGCAGGCCGGGCTGCGGCGCCGGGCTGGGGCGCGATCTCGGCCCCGCGGCCGATCGCCTGGACGTGGCGCGGCCCCTGCTCCTTGAGGATCCGCTGCAGGCCCTTGATGGTGTAGCCTTCGCCGTAGAGCAGGCGGCGGATGCCCTTGAGCAGGGCGACATCGTCAGGGCGGTAATAGCGCCGGCCGCCGCCGCGCTTCAGCGGCTTGATCTGGGCGAAACGCGTCTCCCAGAAGCGGAGCACATGCTGGGGTATGTCGAGGTCTTCGGCGACCTCGCTGATGGTTCGGAAAGCGTCTGGGCTCTTGGTGTCCAATTCGGCCTCGGTATCGCCGTTGTGGAACTCCAGGCTCACTCGTCTTCACCCTCGCCGTTCTGCCCGTTGATCCGGGCCTTCATCACGTTCGAGGGCTTGAAAACCATGACGCGACGCGGCTCGATCGGAACTTCTACGCCAGTTTTGGGATTACGCCCGATTCGCTCGCCCTTGTCGCGTACGACGAACGAGCCGAACGAAGAAAGTTTGACATTCTCGCCGCGCGCCACGGCGTCGCAGATCTCGTCGAGGACCGCTTCGACGAGCTTGGACGACTCCGTCCGCGACAGGCCGATCTTCTGATAGACCGCCTCGCAAAGGTCCGCGCGCGTCACAGTTTGCCCTGCCATCAGCTCCCTCCAAGGCGTTATAGAGCAGCCACTACCCTGTCGAAGCATCCCCTACCAGAAACGGCGGACGCCAGAGCCAGCCACTTTCGGATGAACACGCGGAGCGCTCCGATCCGAAAGCTGCGTTCGACTCTCAACCAAGTGTCGGCGCGGGACAGATCCAGATGACCGGCTCCGCTTTCGCCTTCTGCTCTAGGCGCCAAGCCAATTTCGGTCAATCCTCGCGCCGCACGCACAGGTTGAAATGGCAAGAATCTGCGGCGATAACCGCCAAAAAAGTCGATAAATCGAAGTAACTTAGCGTGAGGGCCTGAAGCGCCGTCACCAGCGGATCAGCGCCGAACCCCAGGTAAAGCCGCCACCCATCGCCTCGATCAGCACGAGTTGGCCCCGCTTGATGCGCCCGTCCGCATGCGCCTCGGCCAAGGCGAGCGGGATCGAGGCGGCTGAGGTGTTGCCATGCCGATCGACGGTGATGACGACCCGGTCCTCGCCGATGCCGAGCTTGTGGGCGGTGGCGTCGATGATGCGGCGGTTGGCCTGATGCGGCACGAACCAGTCGATATCGTCGCCGGAGAGCCCGGTCTCCTCGAAGGTGTGGCGCACGGTCTCGGCGAGATTGACCACCGCGTGCTTGAAGACCTCGCGGCCCTCCATGCGCAGGAAGCCCACGGTCTTGGTCGAGCCGGGCCCGCCATCGACATAGAGCTTGTTGGCATAGCGCCCATCGGAGCGGATATGGGTGGTGAGCACGCCGCGATCCGCCAGCGTTCCGGTCCCGGGCTCGGCCGTCAGAACGACGGCGCCGGCGCCATCGCCGAAGAGGACGCAGGTGGTGCGGTCCTCCCAGTCGAGGATGCGCGAGAACGTCTCGGCTCCGATGACCAGCGCGGCCTTGGCAGCCCCGCTCGTCAGGAACTTGTCGGCGGTGGCAAGGCCGAAGACGAAGCCGGAACAGACGGCCTGCAGATCGAAAGCTGCGCCATGGCTGATTCCGAGGGCAGCCTGGATTTGCGTCGCGGTTGCCGGGAAGGTGTTGTCCGGCGTCGCCGTCGCGACGATGATCAGGTCGATCTCGCTCGCATCCATGCCGGCATCGGCGAGAGCCGCCTGCGCCGCCTTCAGCCCCAGCGTCGCCGTGGTTTCGCCCTCGGCCGCGATACGGCGCTCGCGTATGCCCGTGCGCTGCACGATCCACTCGTCGGTGGTGTCGACCTTCTTCGCCAGATCGGCGTTGCTGACGATCTGCGCCGGCAAATAGGAGCCGGAGCCGCGCAGGACGGATCGCAGGATGGACAAAGGAGCGTCTCTCTTCCCTATTCGCCGATGGCCGGCTGCATGCTCTTAGGGCTCGCATCCGGGCGCGCGGTCGACGCGACCATCTCGCGCACCTTCGCCATCAGGTTCTCTCGCGCCATCTCGTAGCCCATTTCGGCGGCACTGGCGAACCCGATAGCATCTGTGCCGCCATGGCTCTTGATCACGATGCCTTCCAGGCCAAGGAAGACGCCGCCATTGACCTTGCGCGGGTCCATCTTGTCCTTCAGCGCCGAGAAGGCGCCGCGTGCGAAGAGGTAGCCGATCTTCGACATCAGCGAGCGGCCCATCGCGGCGCGCAGATATTCGCCGATCTGCCGGGCCGTGCCCTCGGCGGTCTTCAGCGCGATATTGCCGGTGAAGCCTTCGGTGACGACGACATCGACCGTGCCCTTGCCGAGATCGTCGCCCTCGACGAAGCCTTGATAGTCGAGATGGGCGAGATTGCTCTCGCGCAGGATGCGGCCGGCCTCCTTGACCGCCTCGACGCCCTTGATCTCCTCGACGCCGACATTGAGCAGGCCGACGCTCGGGCGATCGATGTCGAAGACGACGCGCGCCATCGCCGCGCCCATCACGGCGAGGTCGACGAGGTGCTGCGCATCGGCGCCGATGGTCGCGCCGACATCGAGCACCACGCTCTCGCCGCGCACCGTCGGCCACAGGCAGGCGATCGCCGGGCGGTCGACCTGCGGCATCGACTTCAGGCAGAACTTGGACATCGCCATCAGTGCGCCGGTGTTGCCGGCCGAGATAGTGACGTCGGCCTCGCCGGTCTTGGTCGCGTCGATGGCGCGCCACATAGAGGATTTGTAGCGGCCATAGCGCAACGCTTGGCTCGGCTTGTCGTCCATCTTCACGGAGACGTCCGTGTGATGGAAGACCGTCGCGGCCTTGAGCTTCGGGTGGGCGTCGAGCAACGGCTCGACCTGCGCCTGATCGCCGAAGATCACGAATTTCGCGTCGGGGCGGCGTTCCAGAGTGAGGGCGGCACCGGGGATGACGATGGATGGACCATGGTCGCCGCCCATCGCATCGAGCGCGAGTGTAACCGGACGTGTCATGAGGAGGCGATCAATTCCAGGGGCGGCGCCCCTGGCTGGAGCGGCTCGACGCGGCCGGGACAATAGCGAGTTGAACGCCCGCCGCAAGAAAAAGCCGCGACCATGGCCAGCATCATTCCCCGCCCTTGAGGCGCGCCAGCGCCGCGAAGGGCGATTCGGGCGCCGCTTCGGCCTCGCCCTGCTCGAAATTCACGCCGGGCTTGCGCGGATAGGGATCGAGCGCCAGCGCCAGGAATTCGAGGGTGATCGCGCCGAGATCGATGACGCCGTCGACGATCGGCTCCGGCGGATCCTCCTCATTGAGCAGGACCTCGATGTCGATCTCGCCCTCGCCGGTATCGCCGGCCGACAAGGCAGCTAGCTCGGCCTCCGGCACGAAATCGAGCTTCACCGGCGCCCTGAGCGAAACGGGGAACGCCTCGAGCGTGACGATGCAGGTCTGGTGCAGCGCTGCGGTGATCTTGCCTTCGAGCTTGACCCGGTCGCCATTGCGCGACAGCGAATAGCTCGCCGTCAGCGCCTCCAGCGAAGCGACGCCGAGATGGCGCGCGATCGCGGCGAAGTCAGGCTGGGCCGCCGCGATCTCGAACGCCATCGGCCGCAGCGTGATCGTCTCGACGCGAACGGGATGGCGCAGCGGCAACGCGTCCTTGCTGGCAGAACTCATTTCGTCAGGCTGCTCTCAAACTTGGGAAAAATCGGGTCGGCAGTAAGAATACCGTCGAGATCGAGGGTGGCCAAGTGTGCCGCAACGGCATGGGCGTGGCGGGCAAGCGTCTCGGCATCGGCCTGCGGCGAGACGTTCCGGCCAAGCGCGGCCGCAAGCGCACCCGGCTCATCCGATGCGAACGCCTCTTCATAGGCACCGATCCGGCCATAGAAGCTGCGGCCGATCTTCTTCATGCGCTTCGGCACAGAGACGTCGCCGACGCCGCCCTGGCGGAAACCGAGCTCGAGATAGCTGAAACTGGCATCGACGAGGTCCTGGGCTACTCCCGCCGCCGGCTCAGGCAGTTCGCGCAGCCGCCGCAAGACCAGGAAGGCATGCAGCGTCAACGCCTCGAAGCGCCCTTCGAAATCGTCGGGCACGCGCCCTTCGAGATAGAGTGCTGGCTCCCGCGACGCAGCGACGATGCGCCCGAGCAAGGCGTTGACCGGCGCCATCCGGTCGGGTCTCTTGCCGAACAGACCGAAAATCACAGCCGCCACCCCACCGATTGCGCTCGCCTTGCCAAAGCCATGCTCGGGCGTTACGCCAAGCATACCCCTCATGACAAGCGCGGCCTCGCTGTCGCGTGCCTCCCGTTGGACCTTCCCCGCATGACCGCTCCGACCCGCCGCACTGTCCTGATCGGCTCGCTCGCCGCCATGTTGCCGCTCGCCGCCTGCAGCGGCGGCAGCCACGGCTTCCGCGTTCCGACTTCAGCCGGCCTGAACGAAGAATTCACGCGCGGCTTCGTCATGGATGACGAGCTGATCGCCAAGGTCCGGCCCGGCATGGACGTGCAGACGGTGCTGACCACGCTCGGCACGCCTTCGACGACCTCGACGGTCGGCAACCGCACCTTCTACTACATCAGCCAGACTGTGCGCCGCCGCTTCCAGTTCCAGGATTTCACGGTGATCGACCAGCGCGTGCTGGTGATCTATTTCAACAAGGCCTTCAAGGTCGAGCGCATCGCCAATTACGGCCTTCAGGACGGCGTGATCTTCGACTTCATCAGCCGCACCACCCCCGCCGGCGGCGAGGAGCAGAGCTTCCTGCGCAACCTGTTCCGCGGGGTGACCAAGTTCAACCCGCTCGGCTCCTGAGGACATCCTAGGCGACGAAACGAAAAAGCCCTGCGGCACAGCCGCAGGGCTTTTTCGTTCTCTACACTCCACCGCTCAGCGAGCAGGCCGCTTTCGGTCCGGCAGCGTCATGGCGAACACCCCGAGAATGACCAAGGCGAGCCCGGCCCAGGCGGTCGAGCTCAAGCGTTCGCCAAGGAAAAGAACGCCGATGGCGACGCCGGTCGGCACGCGCAGATAAGCGACCGAGGTCGCACCAACCGTACCGAGCCGGTCGATCAGCCGGAAATAGATGATGAAGGCGAGCGCGGTCGAGAACACCGACAGCGCCAGGAGCGCCTGTATCGACGCGCTGGAAGGCGAAAGCGTCCAGGGCCGGTCGATGAGCAGGCTGAAGGGAATCAGGATTGCGGCACCGCAGATCAGCGAGCCGGCGGCCGGCATGATCGGGTCGAGCCCCTTGAAATTGCGCCCGAACAGCGCTGCGCCGCCATAGCAGCCCGCCGCTGCGACGAGAGCGAGTTGGGCCCAGAGCTCGCGGCCGAAGCCCGACAGCGCCTCGACGCCGATGATCAGGCAGACCCCGAGCATGCCGGCAGCGACGCCGAAGAGCTTGCGGCCGGCGGCCGCCTCGGCGCGGAAGAGCAGCAGGCTGAGCAGGAAAGCGAAGATCGGCGAGCCTGCGTTCAGGATCGCCGCAAGGCCGGCCTCGACGCTGGTCTCGGCCCAGGCGATCAGCGTGAAGGGAACGGCGCTGTTGAGGCAGGCCTGAATCAGGAAGCGCCGCCAGATCACCGGGTCACGCGGCAGGGCAAGTCCACGCCAGCGAATGACGAGCAGCAACAGCGCGCCGGCGATCAGGGTGCGCGCCGCGATCAACGTGACCGGCGGGATCGTTTCGACGCCGATCCTGATGAAGCTGTAGGAGGCCCCCCACAGCGTCGCCAGCAGGAGGAGCGAGGCGAAGTCCGTTGCATGTCCGGAACGTGCGGGGGCTGAGGCGGCTGGGGCGGTCATCGGGTCCTCCTTGGATGGGCGGACCATGACAGCTTGCAGCGCGTCGGTCGTGCTGGAACGCTACGGTCCTGGCCGTACTGCCAGGAACGACTGCGATCTCACCGCAGTAGCGCGAGCACGACGACCAGCGCCCCGAGCCAGAAGACCAAGCCATACCAGCCGGCCATGGTCGCCTCGAGCTGGTGGGATCCGTCGGCGTCGCGCGCGAAGCCGAACCAGTTGTGCCGCCGCGGCTCGGCTCGGAGGGCCTGCACGCGAACGCGCCCGAATGTCAGAATCGGGACGAGCAGGCGCGCGGTCGTGTAGCCGAGCGCATCCAGGAGGATGCTGCCGATCAGGTCGATCAAGTCGCGGCTCCGAAACCGATTCAAGCGGCTGAGTTTCTGAATCTCAGCCGCCCTCCAAACCGTTCACAACACAACAAAAACCCCGCGGATCGCTCCGCGGGGCCGAGCCTTGATCAGGCGATCTCGCCGCTCAGGAATGGGCCAGGATGGCAAGCAGCAGGAGCGCGATGATGTTGGTGATCTTGATCGCAGGGTTCACGGCGGGGCCCGCCGTATCCTTGTAGGGGTCGCCGACGGTGTCACCGGTAACCGAGGCCTTGTGCGCCTCGGAGCCCTTGAGATGGCGCACGCCGTCCTTGTCGACGAAGCCGTCCTCGAAGCTCTTCTTGGCGTTGTCCCAGGCGCCGCCACCCGAGGTCATCGAGATGGCGACGAAGATGCCGGTGACGATGACGCCCATCAGCATGGCGCCAACCGCGGCGAAGGCCTGGTTCTTGCCGGCGATGGCGTTGATCACAAAGAAGGTGACGAAGGGCGCCAGCACCGGCAGGAGCGATGGCACGATCATCTCCTTGATCGCCGCCTTGGTCAGCAGGTCGACGGCGCGGGCGTAGTCCGGCCGCTCCGTGCCCGCCATGATGCCGGGCTTCTCCTTGAACTGGCGACGCACCTCCTCGACGACCGAGCCGGCCGCCCGGCCGACCGCCGTCATGCCCATGCCACCGAAAAGGAAGGGGATGAGGCCGCCGAGCAGCAGGCCTACGACGACGAAGGGGTTGGAGAGCGAGAAGTCGACCGTGACGCCCTTGAAGTACTGGTAGCTGGTCGCGCCCGCCTTATTGGCCTCGGCAACGAAGTAGTTGAGGTCCGAGGTATAGGCGGCGAACAGCACCAGCGCGCCGAGGCCGGCCGAGCCGATCGCATAGCCCTTGGTGATCGCCTTGGTGGTGTTGCCGACCGCATCGAGTGCGTCGGTCGACTGGCGGACCTCCTTGGGCAGCCCGGCCATTTCGGCGATGCCGCCGGCATTGTCGGTGACCGGGCCGAAGGCGTCGAGCGCCACGACGACGCCAGCGAGCGCCAGCATGGCGGTGGTGGCGATTGCGATGCCGAACAGTCCGGCGAGGCCGTAGGCGACGATGATGCCGGCGATGATCACGATGGTCGGCAGCGCCGTCGATTCCAGGGATACCGCGAGGCCCTGGATGACGTTGGTGCCATGGCCGGTGACCGAAGCCTGGGCGATGGAGACCACCGGGCGCTTGCCGGTGCCGGTGTAGTACTCGGTGATGACGACGATCAGCAGTGTCACGGCGAGACCGACCAGCGAGCAGGCGAAGAGGCTGCCCGAGGTGAAGGCCACGCCCTGCCCCGTGGTGAACGGAGTGGAGAAACCGCCGAACATCACATGCGTCACCGCCGCGATGGCGCCGATCGAGAGCACGCCGGCGGCGATGAAGCCCTTGTAGAGGGCGCCCATGATCGACTGGTTGGCGCCGAGCTTGACGAAGAAGGTACCGATGATCGAGGTCACGACGCAGGCCGCGCCGATCGCCATCGGATAGAGCATCATCACCTTGAGAGCCGGCTGGCCGGCGAAGAAGATCGCGGCGAGCACCATGGTCGCAACCAGGGTCACGGCATAGGTCTCGAACAGGTCGGCCGCCATGCCGGCGCAGTCGCCGACATTGTCACCGACATTGTCGGCGATGGTCGCCGGGTTGCGCGGGTCATCCTCGGGAATGCCGGCCTCGACCTTGCCGACGAGGTCGGCGCCGACATCGGCGCCCTTGGTGAAGATGCCACCGCCGAGACGGGCGAAGATCGAGATCAGCGAGGCGCCGAAGCCCAGCGCCACCAGCGAATCGATGACGACGCGGCTGGACGGCTCGAAGCCCTTCATCGAGGTCAGGAAGCCGTAATAGACGGCGACACCCAGTAGGGCGAGGCCGGCCACCAGCATGCCGGTGACCGCGCCGGCCTTGAAGGCGACGTCGAGCCCCTGCCCCAGCGACTGCATCGCCGCCTGGGCGGTACGGACATTGGCGCGCACCGAGACGTTCATGCCGATGAAGCCGGCGACGCCGGAGAGCACCGCGCCGATCAGGAAGCCGATGCCGACATAGGCCCCGAGCAGCCAGGTCAGGCCGATGAACAGCACGACGCCGACCATGGCGATGGTGATGTATTGGCGCTTGAGATAAGCCTGCGCGCCCTCTGCGACCGCGCCGGAAATCTCCTGCATGCGCTGATTGCCGGCGTCGCGTTTCATCACGTCGCTATAGGCCCAGATGCCGTAGACGATCGAAAGCGCACTCAGAAGTATGATGATGAGCAAGGCCGACATCGACTTTCCTGTCCCTGAGATCTGCATCTGGGGCAGGACGCCCCGACGGAGCCGGCTTACCGCCGGTCTGTTGAACGCCAGGGACTGCTCTTCCGGGCTCTAGAATCGCGCCCGTAGCGCCGATCGCCAGTGTCTGCCGAATTGTTGCCAAGTTTCCGACAGAATCGCAAACCCGGCGACTGACAATTCGGCCGGGCTGTCAGGCGGCGGCGGAACGGCGGCGCAGGCCCTGCCAGGCGACCAGCGCCAGCGCGACCGCGACGGGCGGGAAGACCAGCCAGTTGACGCTGTCCCAGCCGCCGGCGCTGAGCAGGCCGCCAGCCGAGAAGGAGGCGATGGCGACCGAGCCGAAGACCAGGAAGTCGTTGGCGGCCTGGACCTTGACCCGTTCCTCCGGGCGATAGCAGTCGGTGACCAGCGCGGTCGCGCCGATGAAGCCGAAATTCCAGCCGACGCCGAGCAAGACCAACGCGATCCAGAAATGCGCGACGCTGAGTCCAGACAGGCCGACGATAGCGGCGACGGCGGTCAGCAGCAGGCCGAGCGCGGTGATCTTCTCCTTGCCGTAGCGGGCGATCAGGCGGCCGGTGAAGAAGCTCGGCCCGAACATCGCCAGTACGTGCCACTGGATGCCGAGCGCGGCATCGCCGATCGAATGGCCGCAGGCGACCATGGCGAGCGGCGCCGCCGTCATGACGAAGCTCATCAGCCCGTAGGCGACCAGCGCCGCCGACACCGAGGCGATGAATTTGGGCTGGCGCATGATCTCGGAGAGCGGCCGGCCGCCGCCGGAACGCTTCTCGACCACGGGCGGAGCGCGCAGCAGGAGGACGACGCCGACGGCGAGCAAGGCGAGGCCGCCCTGCGCCAGGAAGCTGGCCGCGAAGGGCGCAGCGGGCGTCAGGTCACGCGTCCAGTAGACCGATTGCGGACCGATCACGCCACCCGCCAACCCGCCGAGCATCACCCAGGAGATGGCGCGCGGTTTGAAGGCCTCGCTCGCTGTGTCGGCCGCGGCGAAGCGATAGCTCTGCACGAAGGAGCCGTAGACGCCGCAGAGGAAGGTGCCGAGGCAGAACAGCCAGAACATCCGACTGCCGGTACCGCTGGCAGCGACGCTGGCGCCGATAACGCCGATCAGCGCGCCGATCAGATAGCCGTTGCGGCGGCCGAGGCGCCGCATCAGCATCGCGGCCGGAATGACGCCACAGGCGATGCCGAGTTGCATCAGGCTGACCGGGACGGTGGCGAAGGCCTGGTCGGTAACGAGCTGCGAGCCGACGATGCCGCCGAGCGAGACCACGATGGCGGGGCTGGCACCACCGAGCGACTGGGCGCAGGCGAGGACGACCGCGTTGCGCTTCGCCAGGGTGTCGTCGCTCACCGGAACATGCTGATTCATTTGCAGGCCGCCGACTCTCCGCGGCCCGGGCCGCTTTCAGAAATGAACGAAGGAGCCTCGCGCAAAGCTGCGCGGCCTGCCCGCCTCGCTGTATCGCACGGTCCCTGCCTCCGCCGTGACGCGGCCGATGCGGGCAAGGCCAAGGCCCGCCGCCTGCGCCGCCGCGACAAGGGAAGGAAATTCCATCTCGGACGCCGTGCAGAGAATTTCGTAGTCGTCGCCGCCGGTCCAGGCCAGTTCCGCCAGTGCGGGATCAGCCATGACGGCATTGCGGGCCGCGACCGAGAACGGCACCGCGTCAAGATCGATTTCGGCGCCGACGCGCGAGGCTGCGAGCAGCTTGCCGAGGTCGCCGACGAGCCCGTCCGAGATGTCCATCGCCGCGGAGGCATGGAGCTGCAGGGCCTGGGCGAACGTCAGGCGCGGCTGCGGATGAAGATAGCGGTCAACCAGGAAGGCGCCGTCGGCCTCGGAGAGGCGGGCGATCCATTCCGGCCTGTCCGGGCCATGCGCCCGCAGGCCGAGCGCGCCATCGCCGATCGTGCCCGTGACCAGGACGAGATCGCCGGGCTTCGCGCCAGAGCGCAAGACCATGCGTCCGGCGGGGACGCTACCGAAGGCGGTGATCGAAAGCGTCAGCGGGCCGGTCGTCGAGACGGTATCGCCGCCGATCAGCGGACAGGCCGCCTCCCCCGCGATGGCGGCAAGCCCAGCTGCGAAGGCGGCGAGCCAGTCCTCGGTCCAGCCCTTGGGCAGCGCCAGCGTCAGCACGAATCCGTCGGGCCGCGCGCCCTTGGCGGCGAGATCGGAGAGGTTGACCGCCAGCGCCTTGCGGGCGATCGAGCCGGCAGGGTCGTCCGCGAAGAAGTGCACGCCTGCGACCAGCGCATCGGCGGTGACGACGAGCTCATAGCCGCGCGACGGACGCAGCAGCGCGGCATCGTCGAGGAGGCCGAGTCCGTCACGGCCGGAGATCGGGGCGAAATGCCGGGCGATCAGCTCGAACTCGCCGGGGCGTTGTGGTTCGGACGTCATCGATCGGCCTGCCGCCCGTTCCTCGCGTCATTCCGGACCTTCGCCTTACTCGTCCGGAATGACTGCGTTGTTTCCTGAAGCCCTACGACAATGCTCACGCCGCCGGGACGTCGAATTCCTCGGCGCGGAAATCGCGGGCGAGTTTGTCGAGCACGGCATTGATCATGCCGATCTCCTCGCCCTCGTAGAAGGTGCGGGTAACCGCGACATATTCCGAGATCACGGCCCGCGCCGGCACGTCCTTGCGGAAGGCGAGCTCATAGGCACCGGCACGCAGAACGGCGCGGACCACAGCCTCGACGCGCTTCAGCGGCCAGCCCGCCGCGAGCGCATCGTCCACCGCACGGTCGACCAGGCGCTGCTCGCTGACGACGCCGCCGAGGAGGTCGCGGAAGAAATTGAGCTCGGCCTTCGGCAGCTCGATCTCCTCGACCTCCTTGCCGATCCAGAAATGCTCGAATTCGGCCATGGCCTCGACCACGCCGCGCCCGCCGACCTCCATCTGATAGAGCGCCTGCACGGCCGCCAGCCGGGCGCCGCGGCGCATCTCGGCCCGGCTCATTTCGACTCCTCCGCCAGCGAACGCTTGTAGCGCAACACAGAGAGAGCAGCCTCGGCAGCGCCGCCGCCCTTGTCCATCTCGGAACGATTGGCACGGGCCCAAGCCTGGGCCTCGTTCTCGACGGTCAGGATGCCGTTGCCGAGCGGCAGGGCGAAAGCGACCGAGAGGTCCATCAGGGCGCGCGAGCTCTCGCCGGCGACGATGTCGTAGTGACCGGTCTCGCCACGGATCACGGTACCGAGCGCGACGACCGCCTCATAGGGGTCGACTGCCTCGTCGGCGGCGCGCAGGCCGATGACGATGGCGGAGGGGATTTCGAGCGCGCCGGGAACGGTCACGACGTCGACGCGGCAGCCTGCGTTCTCCAGCACGGCGAGTGCGCCCTGCAGCAGCTCGTCGGCGAGGCCGTCATAGAAGCGGGCCTCGACCACGAGGACGCGTGCGTCGTCGAGCGGGGCGGCTGAGGCAGCCGATGATTGCCGGGCTCCGGCCATGCGGGAATTCCTTCTGGTATCGTCGAGGCGCCTTCGACCGGGTCGAAAGCAATCAAGCCCTCATCCTGAGGAGCCATTTCGTCAGGAATGGCGTGTCGAAGGATGGTCCATGGACCATCCTTCGACACGCCGCTGCGCGGCTCCTCAGGATGAGGGCTGAGGCAGGACCGGCTCTTAGCCCTGCCCGCGCGCCTCCGCAAGCCGCGCGGCATACCGCGCCATCAGATCGACCTCGACATGAACGCCGTCCCCCTGCTTGCGCTGGCCCCAGGTGGTGATGCTGAAGGAATGCGGGATCAGCAGGACCGTGAAGACGTCGTCCTCGACGGTGTTGACCGTCAACGAAGTGCCGTCGAGGCAGATCGAGCCCTTGGCCGCGATGAAACGGGCGAGCCCTTGCGGCGCGCGAATATGGAAGCGCGCCGTCGCGCCCCATGGCTCGTCCGGATCGGGCGCGATCGCGTCGACCTTGATGATCGATCCGACACCGTCGACATGGCCGGTGACCAGATGGCCGCCGAGCTCGTCGCCCATCTTCAGCGAGCGCTCGAGATTGATCCGCGTCCCGACATCCCAATCGCCGACCCGGGTCTTCGACAGCGTCTCGGCCGCGGCCTCGACCTGGAAGACGCAGCCCGGCTCGCCATCGTCGCGCGGGCTAAGGGCGGTCACGGTGAGGCAGACACCGGCGCAGGCGATCGAGGCGCCGATCTCGATGCCATCAGCCTCCCAGGGGCAGGAGATGGCGAGCCGCTTCAGGCTCGGCCCCATCTTCCGCGCCTGGGTTACGGTGCCAATGGCGGTGACGATGCCGGTGAACATCAGGCGATCCTCGTGAAGTGCTGGAAACGGTCCTGGCCGATGAGCCTGGTTTCGGCGATGGCGTACATCTTGGGGTCCGCGAGCAGCGCCGCAAGGCCCGGCCGCACCGCGACGACGCCCGGCTCACCGAGGGCGGTCGGTGAGGTCGAGACGATGACCTCGTCAGCGAAGCCGGCGAGCGCCAGCCTTTCGCCGATGGTCGGCCCGCCCTCGGAAAAGACCCGGGTGATGCCGCGCGCCGCGAGGAGCCGCAGCGCCTCGCCGAGATCGAGATGCCCGTCGGCGGCGCGCCCGACGCGCATCACCTCGACACCGGCGGCGACGAGGCGCGCCTCGGCCTCGACCGGTGCGTCCTCCGCCGCGATCGCCCAGACCGGCACCTCGCCGGCGCCCCTGACCAGCTGCGAATCCGGCGGCAGGCGCAGATTGGAATCGAGCACGACCCGGACCGGCGAGCGGATCTCCAGCCCGGCGAGCCGCACGGTCAGGAGCGGATCATCGGCGAGGACAGAGCCGATGCCGAGCATGATCGCGTCATAGCGGGCACGCTCGCGATGGACCCATTCACCGGCCTCCGGGCAGGAAATCCTGATGCGGGCCTGCCCTGCCCCACCGGCGAAGCCGTCGGCGGTGCGCGCCACCTTGAAGGTCACCATCGGCCGCCCCTGCGTGACCCGCAGCACATGGCCGCGATGGCTACGCTGCGCCTCGTCTTCGAGCACGCCGGTGACCACCTCGATTCCACCGCTTCGAAGAAGGGCGTGTCCGAGCCCGGCGATGCGGGGATTGGGGTCGGCCATGGCTGAGACGACGCGGCGCACGCCGGCAAGCAGCGTACGCTCGACGCAAGGCGTGCCGCCGCGCAGGGTCCGGTGCGAGCAGGGCTCCAGCGTAACATACAGCGTGCCGCCGGCTGCCGCGGGGCCGGCCTGCTCGAAGGCCATCGCCTCGCCATGAGGCCTGCCGCCCGGCTGCGTGTGACCGGCGCCTACGACGACCGGTCCGGCCGGTCCCTCGCGCGTCACCACGGCCCCGACCGACGGGTTCGGCCAGGTCTGGCCGAGGCCCCGCGCGCCGAGCTCGAGCGCCTGGCGCATGAAGGCGCGGTCGATCTCGTCGCGATCAGGCATCGTCGCGAGGCCTGGCCCCTTCCCCGGCAGGCTCGGCTTCGCCCTCGCCCTCGTCGCCGCTGAGCTGGCCGAGCAGCTCCTCGAAGTCGCGGGCTTCGCGGAAATTCTTGTAGACCGAGGCGAAGCGGACATAGGCGACATCGTCGAGCGATTTCAGCCCTTCCATCACCAGCTCGCCGATGGTCGAGCTCATGATCTCCGCCTCGCCCGAACTTTCGAGCTGGCGCACGATGCCGTTGACCAGCCGCTCGACGCGCTCGGGCGCGACCGCGCGCTTGCGCAGGGCGACATCGATCGAGGTCTGCAGCTTGTCACGGTCGAAGGCGGTGCGCCGGCCCGAGCGCTTGACCACGGTGAGCTCGCGCAGCTGCACCCGCTCGAAGGTGGTGAAGCGGCCGCCGCAATCCGGGCAGACGCGCCGCCGCCGGATCGAGGCGTGGTCATCGGTCGGCCGCGAATCCTTCACCTGGGTGTCGAGCGAGCCGCAATAAGGACAGCGCATACCTTGGGCCTCGAGGGTTGCTTGAGGGACGATACCGTCCGCGGCCCTTCATTGCCCCAGCCATGCCGTCGCAGGCCAGCGAAAAACGACCAGGCGGCGGCAAGGGGGCAAGCGCAATATCGCATGACGCCCCGGCCAATGAAGGGAGGCGCCTCGCAAAAAGGACGCAGGGCGAGCCGCCTTCTCATGCCAAGATGCAACCCTGCGACCCGCCTGCCCTTCACCGCTTGCGCCTGCCCGCCAATCCCGCAGCTCGCCAATCGGAGTTTTGCAGATGTCCAACGACACTACGGGCGACGCCTTCGGCGGCCTTGTCGTCCTGGCGTTCGACCTTCTCGACAGCGAGATCCACCGGTCTCCCGAACGTCTCGCCGAGATCCTCAAGAGCCCGGTCGTGCTGGCGACCGCCCAGAAGGGGCTTCTGAGCTTCGCAAATGCGAAGCTCAAGAGCCAGACCACCCAGCTCTCGCCGGACGACATCCAGAAGCTCCGCTCGATCGGCGACGATGTCCTGTCCAAGGCAGCCGACGAATACTTCCGGGAGATCAAGAAATCGTCGACCTACAAATCCCTGGAGAAGCAGGTCGATGCCTTCAAGCAGGCGGCCGGCTCGTCGGCGCTCGGTGTCTGGGTCGATCAGCACAAGGGCGTCGTCTACGTCGTCGGCGCAGCGCTGGCACTCGGCGCGGGCGCGGCGCTGTTCGTCACCAAGCCGAACAGCGGGGCGGTGACGCTCGGCCTGCAGCAGCTGGAGAAGCTGCAGTTCGAGGTCGTCAAGCTCGGCGCACTGAAGCTCGGCGTCGGCGGGATCGTCTTCGACCCGACGGCCGAACTCGTCGGCGCCAAACTGACCGGCAAGCTGAAATGGGACCACCTGAAGCTCGACCTCTCGCTTCAGGTGGTGACCAGATCGGCCGCCATCGACAAGGTCGAGGGAGAGGTCATGGTCAAATACGGCTCCTTCGACCTCACCGGCATCGTCAAGAAGGACGTGAGCAAGCCGACCGTCGATCTCAACCTCAAGCTCAGCGCAACTGAGGACCGCTTCAACGTCGCGGTCGCCGCACAGGTCAAGGACGGGCAGTTCGGCGGCAGCGCCTCGGCCGGCTACAAGGTCACGAAGGGGCTCGACCTCAGCGCGGAACTCAGCCGGACCGGCCGGGGCGATGCGCCCGGCGGTCCGGAGAACCTGTTCATGATCAAGCTGACCGGGACGTTCCCCTAAAGGTCGCCCCGGTCGTCTCCCCTCAGTAGATCGGGAAGCGGGCGGTCATTTCATGGGCCCTGGCCTTGGCCGACTGCTCGACTGCGGCGTTACCCTCCTCGCCATTGGCAGCGAGACCGTCGAGCACCTCGGCGATCAACTCGCCGACCTTCTTGAACTCGGCGACGCCAAAGCCGCGCGAAGTCGCGGCCGGGGTGCCGAGCCGGATGCCGGAGGTGACCATCGGCTTCTCGGGATCGAAGGGGATGCCGTTCTTGTTGCAGGTGATGTGGGCGCGGCCGAGCGCCGCCTCGGCAGCCTTGCCGGTGATCTTCTTCGAGCGCAGATCGACCAGCATCAGGTGGTTGTCGGTGCCGTTGGTGACGAGGTCGAAGCCCTTCGACTTCAGGCTCTCGGCCAGGGCCTTGGCGTTCTCGACGACGGCATGGGCGTAAATCTTGAACTCGGGCTGCAGCGCCTCCTGGAAGGAGACCGCCTTGGCCGCGATGACGTGCATCAGCGGGCCGCCCTGCAGGCCGGGGAACACCGCCGAATTGATCTTCTTGGCGATCGCCTCGTCATTGGTCAGCACCATGCCGCCGCGCGGGCCACGCAGGGTCTTGTGGGTGGTGGTGGTGACGACATGGGCATGCGGGAACGGCGAAGGATGGGCTCCGCCGGCGACCAGCCCGGCGAAATGGGCCATGTCGACCATGAAGTAGGCGCCGACCTTGTCGGCGATCTCGCGGAAACGGGCAAAATCCCAGTGGCGGGCATAGGCCGAGCCACCGGCGACGATCATCTTCGGCTTATGCTCGACCGCAAGGCGCTCCATCGCCTCATAGTCGATCAGCTGGTCGACGACGCAGACACCGTAGGGAACGACCTTGAACCATTTGCCGGACTGGTTGACCGGGGCGCCATGGGTGAGGTGGCCGCCGGCGGCGAGGTCGAGGCCCATGAAGATGTCACCCGGCTGCATCAGCGCCATGAACACGGCCTGGTTGGCCTGGCTGCCGGAGTTCGGCTGGACATTGGCGAACCCACAGTCGAACAGCCGGCAGGCGCGCTCGATAGCGAGCTTCTCGGCAATGTCGACGAACTGGCAGCCGCCATAATAGCGCCGACCGGGATAGCCCTCGGCGTATTTGTTGGTCATCACCGAGCCCTGCGCCTCGAGCACGGCCTGCGAGACGATGTTCTCCGAGGCGATCAGCTCGATCTCCTCGCGCTGACGACCGAGCTCGAGCTCGATGGCGCGGGCGATCTCGGGATCGCGATCGGCGAGGCCAGCAGCGAAGAAGGAATTCGAGAGGTGCTTCTCGGGGGCTTGGCTCATGGCTCTGCTCCATCGACGCGCCGGAGCCGCCACCGGCACGCTGCCGGCCCGTCCGATGCGCGCCCTGTTCGGCTTGATCGCGAGGCCGGCGCAACCCTTGCCCGGCGCTGCCGCGTCCTTAGACCATGACCGGCGAAAGGGGAATGCGGTTTTGTCGCCGTCGAGGCACAGCAACTGCGGGCCGCCGTCGCGCATCGACCGTTCCGGAGAAACTCGCCGGGAGCCCTCGCCGCAATTTCGACACAGCAGCGACGGAACCATGGCGAAGTTCGGGCGTTGCCCTTCCAGCGGCGGAGGCGACCATGGGCTTTGGAATTCTCGAAATCGCGATCGTGATGAGCTGCATCTCGATCCTCGGCTTCATAATCGCCGACAACTTCGTCTGACGGCGGGAAACGCGGCGGCCAGATCCGTGTCGGATGCTCGCCGACAGCGGCTCATCGGCGATGTCGAACGCTGGGTCGAAGGCGCGCAAGAACAAAGGGCTCCCGGACCGCGGTCCGGGAGCCCTCTTCACGTGGAAGGCAGGACAGGCCTGCGTCAGATATCCTGCTCGCCCTGGAGCCGAGCGACCGGCACCGGGCCGAGCCCGTCCTTGTTGTAGATATCCTCGCGGAACTGGACGCCGCCATCGGGCGTCGCCCAGGCGGTGATGTAGACCCAGTAGCACGGCACGGGGTTCGCGATGCGGGCGTTGATGCGCTCGCCGGACTGGATCGCCTCGTCGATCTTGGCGCGATCCCAGCCGGGGGTCTCCTTGAGCAGGAAGGTGATGTAGTCGCGCACGTTCTGGACGCGAATGCAGCCGGAGGAGACGAAGCGGAAATCGTCACCGAAGATGCCCTTGGCCGGCGTGTCGTGCATGTAGACGCCGTGCGGGCTGGGAATGTTGATGCGCACGAAGCCGAGCGAATTGAACTCGCCGCCCGGATCCTGGCGGAAGGTGTAGCGCGTCGCCTCGTCGGAGTTCCAGTTGACCCGCTCGGGCGCGATCTCGCCGTTCGGCCCGATGATGCGGATCTTGTTCTCGGTGAGATAACCCGGCTGCTTGCGCATCATCGGGATCAGATCCTTGCGGATGATCGATGCCGGCACGGTCCAGGTCGGGTTGAAGTTGACCTCGGGAATCTTGGTCTGCAGCAGCGGCGACTGGCGGTCGGCCTTGCCGACGCCGGCGGCATGGCGGGTCGCGACATGGCCGTTCTCGACCGTCTCGATCGCAGCCGCCGGAATGTTCGCGACGACATAGCGGTTGCCCAGATTGCCCGACCAGGTGCGCAGCCGAACGACGTTGGTCTCGAGCTGGCGAATGCGCCGGTCGATCGGAATATTGAGCGCGGTCAGGGTGGCGCGGTTGACGCTGCCGGTGGTCGACAGGCCCATGCGGGCCTGGAAGCGGCGCACCCCGGCCTCGACATAGGAATCATAGACGTTGCTGGTGCCGGCGGATTCGTCGAGATCGCCGGTGATGATCAGGCGCTGGCGCAGCTGAACGACGCCCTGCCCCCGGGAGCCGACAGCGAGGCGGTCACCGACCTGAAGGGTCGGCCAGCCGCCGCGCGCAGCGAGATCACGATAGCTTGCGATCGCCTGCTCGGTCGCGGCCAAGGCGGCCGGAGAAAGCATCGGCGTCGAAGAGCGCAGCACCGCATTGCGGGCGCCGGCATCATAGGTCTGGCGCCATTCGGCCTGCTGGGCGAAGGCCGGCAGGCTGACGCCCGCTGCAGCGCTCGAAAACAGGGCCAGCACCGTCTCGCGACGCGTCAGGCTGATATGCGGCATCGATCGTACCCCTCGGACTCGCAGTCAACACAAAGCGGGACGAACCCGCCCCTTTCAGCGGGGCCGGGCCGCGCTGGTTGCTGGGGACGATCCCCTACCACAGTTAACAGGCTATGATGAGAGCGGCATTTTTGGGGCGGCGTCGCGTAATACTCACGCCAGTTTGATCTTCATGCACGCCTCTACGGCAGGTGAGACCACCGACAGGGGGCAGCGCGCCCCGGCCCTCGGGCCGGGGAAATCTGCAGTCACGCAGCCGCGAAGGGCCGAGAGCAGAGCGCGTCAGAGCTTGTAGCGGATCTGGTCGGTCCAGAAGCGCTCGAGGCGCAGCAGGGCGTTGTTCATGCGCTCGAAATCGTCGGTCGCGATGCCGCCGATCTGCTCGACCGTGCGGACGTGCTTGTCATAGACGCCCTTCACCAGGTTGTGCACCTCGTGCCCCTTCTCGGTCAGGCTGATGCGCACCGAGCGACGGTCGATCCGCGAGCGGGCATGGTGCAGGAAGCCGAGCTCGACCAGCTTCTTGACGTTGTAGGAAACGTTCGAGCCGAGATAGTAACCGCGGGTCCGCAGCTCGCTGGCGCTGAGCTCGGCATCGCCGATATTGTAGAGCAGCAGGGCCTGGACGCTGTTGACGTCGTCGCGGTTGCGGCGCTCGAATTCGTCCTTGATGACATCGAGCAGGCGCCGATGCAGGCGCTCGACCAAGGTGAGGGACTCAAGGTAAAGCGGCTTCACCTTGAGTTGAACTTCCTCAGACACGGCCGGAGCCGCAGTCTTTACATTGCTTTTCATGGTATATCCCGCCTGTTGTATCCCGGCCAGGATTAGTCTCCCGGTCCGCTTCTGAGAGACACCATAGGGAGAGCGGATGAAAACGAGTTTAAATATCAGGATGAATCAGGGATTTACCCATTTGGGTGAATACGAAATGAACCGCAAATCCCTTAAGCTAAAGCGTTTCTTACCGTGGCCGCTCGCATTCGAACGGCCGCGCGGGCCTCAGCCCTCCTGGTTTTCGGCCGCCCAGGTCGCGACGAAATAGGCCAGCATCAGCATCACATAGCTGCCGATCAGGACCGGCGAGAGCGGCAGCCAGCGCGGGAAGAAGAAGCCGAGCAGGAGCTGGCTCATCGCCGCCAGCAGCCAGAGCACGCCGCCCCAGGTCGAGGTCAGCCAGAGGCCGACAGCGGCGACCAGATCGAACACCGCGAAATAGACGGTGATCGCCTGGAAGGTCAGCGGGCGCGATTCGAAGGGCGGCCCGCTCTCGGGGCCGAGGCCGAGGATCACGGCCCATTGCAGAAGGCCCTTGGCCATCCAGGCGACAGACAGCAGGCGCAGCAGCCAGACCAGCATCGTCCGCCAGCGCCTGCCGCCGGACTTGCCGTCGCCGCTCGCGCCGCCGGGCTGGCTGCGCAGGACCTCGCTCTCGCGCACCAGGCTCACGCCTGACCGCCCAGCACGAGCTCGCTCGCGCCCAGCGGCGCGAAATGGGCCTCGACGGCGGCAGGGTCGAGCGCCTCGATGCTGGCCGGCTGCCAGACCGGCGCCTGATCCTTGTCGATCACCACGGCCCGTACGCCTTCATAGAAGTCATGATCATAGGCGATGCGCGAGACGATGCGGAATTCCAGCGCCATCGCACCGGCGAAATCGAGGCTGGCACCGCGGCGCATTTGTTCGAAGCCGATGGCGACGCTGGTCGGCGACTTCGCCCTGATGGTGGCGAGCGCCTTGGTCGCGAAAGCCTCGCCGGCGGCGGCGCCGGCCTCGAGACGCGACAGGATTCCGGCCAGCGTCGGCGCGCCGAAGGCGTCGGAAATGGCCTCGCGCTCGCCGAAGAGCTTGCCGGGAGCGACCGGCTGCACGAAGGTCGCGAGGATCGCATCGACGGGCTCCGGGCCGGTCAAGGCCTCGGCGAGTTCGGCCATGCGGGCCGAGGGAACGGCGTGCGTCGCGAGGCCGAGCGCCAGCGCATCGCCCTGGCCCACGCGGTCTCCGGTCAAGGCGAGGTAGACGCCCGCCGCATCCGGCAGGCGCGGCAGCGCATAGGTCGCCCCGACATCCGGGAAGAATCCGATGCTGACCTCGGGCATGGCGAAGAGATAGCGCTCGCCGGCAACGCGATAGCGTCCATGCAGGGATATGCCGACGCCACCGCCCATGACGATACCGTCGATCAGCGAGAGGAAAGGCTTGGGATAGGACTGGATACGGGCGTTGAGGATGTACTCCTCGCGCCAGAAGGCCAGCATCTCGTCCTGCCGGCCGGCCTTGCCGAGATCGTGCAAAGCGCGGATGTCGCCGCCGGCGCAGAATGCCTTCTCGCCGGAGGCCGTCACCACAATGCGGGTTACCGCCGGATCGTTCTCCCAGGCGTCGAGCGCACGCGCCAGCTCGCGGACCATGCCATGGCTGAGCGCATTCAGCGCCTTCGGACGGTTGAGCAGCACATAGCCCGCCGCGCCGCGCTTCTCGCAGATGATCTCTTGGTCCTGCGTCATATCCCGGATGCCGTCCTGATGGTCCCAGCGGTTCTGGAAGCCGTGGCCGGGCTTGTCAACGCGAGGGGGTGGCCTATCCGATCCTGTCTCTGTGCACAGCGCCGCGCTTGGCGCACAGCGGCGCACGCCGGGCCGGCATGCGACGCCAGTGCCTGTTTTGGAATGGTTCCGATGTGCTAAAGCAACGCTCAAGACTGCCGTCGGGCAGGTTGGAGGCGTTCATGGCATCTCGGGTTGTGCGGTCCTTTCCCGCCCCGCAAGCAAGACTGGTCGAGGCCCCGACCTCGACCTCGCTCGGCCTCACCCGCCGCATGCGCCGCAACCGCAAGGCCGACTGGTCACGCCGGCTGGTACGCGAGAACCTGCTGACGGTGGACGATCTGATCTGGCCGATCTTCCTGATGGATTCGCACGAGGCGCGCTCGCCGGTCGCCTGGATGCCCGGCGTCGACCGGCTCAACATCGACGAGGCGGTTCGGCAGGCAGCAGAAGCCGCCGCGCTCGGCATCCCGGCCATTGCCCCCTTCCCCTTCGTCGAGCGCGAGCTGCGCGACCCGACCGGCTCGGAAGCGCTGAACAGCCGCAACCTGATGTGCCGGGCCGTCCGAGCGATCAAGGCGGCTGTGCCGGAGATCGGCATCATCTGCGACGCCGCGCTCGACCCCTACACCTCGCATGGCCATGACGGCGTCATGGACGGCGAGAAGATCATGAACGACGCCAGCGTCCATATCCTGACGCAGCAGGCCCTCGCCTTGGCGGAGGCCGGCGCCGACGTGATCGCCCCCTCCGACATGATGGACGGGCGTGTCGCCGCGATTCGCGCCGGGCTCGACAGCGCCGGGCTCGAGGACGTGCAGATCATGGCCTATGCGGCCAAATACGCCTCGGCCTATTACGGACCGTTCCGCGACGCCATCGGCACCAACGCCACGCTGATCGGCGACAAGCGCACCTATCAGATGGACCCGGCCAATTCCGACGAGGCGATCGCCGAGGTGGCGCTCGATCTCGAGGAAGGCGCCGACATGGTGATGATCAAGCCCGGCCTGCCCTATCTCGACGTCGTGGCGCGGGTGAAGGACACTTTTGCGGTGCCTACCTTCGCCTACCAGGTCTCGGGCGAGTACGCGATGATCATGGCTGCCGCCAATAATGGCTGGCTCGACGGCGACAAGGCGATGCTGGAGAGCCTGCTCGCCTTCAAGCGTGCCGGCGCCGACGGGGTCCTGACCTATTTCGCGCCGAAGGTGGCCCGGATGCTGAAGGCGCGCGGCTGAGCAAACGCCGTCATTCTCGGGCGAAGCGAAGCGCAGGCCCGACAATCTCCTGAAAGCGATGCTCGGGGTCAGGCCCGAGCATGACGCTCCGCAGAAGCCGTGTTCCGCGCAGCCTTGAAGCGCGCTAGCCTGCGCCGCGATGCGCGCGCTGCTCACGTCGATTCTGCTCTGCCTGGCGCTCGCCTCCTGCGGGCAGCGCTTCGACACCGACCAGCGGCGCGCCTGCCGGCTGGCGATCCCTGCGCTGAACCCCGGCGACAGCACCATCGTGATCGAAGGCAGCGGCCAGGGCCCGCGCTCCGGCATTTTGCGCATCGTCTACCGGGTCGAGCGCCCGGACACGCAGCCGAGGCGCCGCACCATAGACTGCATCTTCGCCGGCGAGGGCACGCGGCTGCAGCGCGGCGCGCTCGCCGGCCTGGCCTCGGACGGGCGGCCGATGACCGATGCGAGCTTCCTGCTGCTGCGGCGCTTCTACCTCGAGTACAAGGCCGAACCGCCGGTCGATCCGGAAGCGGCATCGGTCGCGCATCTTCCATCGCTCCCGCCGGGGGCGGCCTATCTCCTTCAGCAGGCCCTCGCCGCCCTGCCCTCGGCTGCGATCTACGCCCTGCTCGCTAGCGCCTACGCTCTGATCTACGGACTGAACGGCCGCATCGTCCTGACCTTCGGCGAGTTCTCCGCGCTGGGCGCCGCCGCGGCCGTGGTCGGCGTCGCGCTCGTCTTCTCACTCGCGCCGTCGACCCCGGCCTCCGGCCTCGCCATCGCCTTCCTGGTCGCCATCACGGTCAGCGCCATCCACGGCTTCGCCATGGGCCGCTTCGTGCTGCGCCATCTCGACAAGGCCAATGGTCAGCAGGTGCTGATCGCTACGATCGGCCTCGCCATCGCACTCTCCGAATATCTGCGCCTTGCCCAGGGCGTCGAGCTGCGCTGGCTGCCGCCGGTGTTCAACGAGCCCCTGCCGCTGGCGCGCGCCGAGAACTTCATCGTCACCACCACGCCGGTTGGCCTAGCCATGACGGCGGCGGGGCTCGCAGCGGCGCTGGCGCTGATGCGCTATCTTCGCCGTTCGGCCTATGGCCGGGCCTGGCGGGCGGTAGCAGACGATGCCCGCACTGCGGCCCTCTTCGGGGTCGATGTGCGGGCCGTGCACGACCGGGCTCTCGTCATCGCCTGCGCGGCCTGCGGCGCAGCGGGCGTGATCGTCACGGTGATCTATGGCGGCATGGGCTTTTCCGGCGGCTTCACGCTCGGCTTGAAGGCGTTGGTCGCGGCCGTGCTCGGCGGCATCGGCTCGGTGCCGGGCGCCTGCCTAGGCGGGCTCGCCATCGCCGCCTTCGAGATGGCCTGGTCGACGGCGATGCCCCTCGAACAGCGAGACATCGCCGTCTATAGCTTGCTCGCCGTGACGCTGATCCTGCGTCCCGGCGGCTTCTTCGGCGACGGCGCGCTGTCGCCACGCCAAGTCTGAAAAGCGCTCCGGGGGGAAAACGTGGCAGAGACCGCATTCGCCGTCAGCTTCGCCGATATCGAGGCTGCGGCGCGCACCATCGAAGGCCATGTGCTGAAGACGCCGCTCATGCCGGCACCACGCCTCTCGGCCCTGACCGGGGCCGAGGTCCTGGTCAAGCACGAGAACATGCAGGCGACCGCCTCGTTCAAGGAGCGCGGGGCGGTGAACAAGCTGCTCAGCCTCTGCGACGAGGAGAAGCGCCGCGGCGTCATCGCGATGTCGGCGGGCAATCACGCCCAGGCGGTCGCCTATCACGCCAGGCGCTTCGGCATCCCGGCGACGATCGTGATGCCGGAGACGACGCCGCTAGTGAAGATCGAGAACACGCGGTCCCATGGCGCCGAGGTCGTGCTCTTCGGCGAAACCCTGTTCGAAGCGGCCGAGCAGGCCCGCAAGCTGGCGCAGGAGAAGGGGCTGGTCTTCGTCCACCCCTATGACGATGCAGCGGTGATGGCCGGCCAGGGAACGGTCGCGCTCGAAATGCTGCGCGAGGCGCCCGATCTCGACGTCCTGCTGATCCCGATCGGTGGCGGCGGGCTGATGGCCGGCAATGCGGTCGCCGCCAAGGCGCTGAAGCCGGGGATCGAACTGATCGGGATCGAGGCCGCGCTCTACCCGTCCTTCCACAACACCATGCACGCAGCCGAGCTGCCGATCGGCGGCGCAACATTGGCCGAAGGCATCGCGGTCAAGACGGTCGGCGTGCAGACGCTGCCGATCGTCAGGGAGCTGGTCTCCGACATCGTGCTGGTCGGCGAAGACCTGATCGAGCGCGCCGTCAACGCCTATGCCTCGCTGCAGCACACGCTCGCCGAGGGCGCCGGCGCAGCCGGGCTCGCCGCCATGCTGCAGCAGCCCGAGCGCTATCGCGGCCGCAAGGTCGGGCTCGTTCTCACCGGCGGCAACATCGACACGCGGCTGCTCGCCGCGATCATGGTGCGCGAACTCGAGCGCGAGCAGCGCATCGCCGCCTTCCGCCTGACGGCGAGCGACCGGCCGGGCCTGCTCGGCAAGGTCGCGAGCCTGCTCGGCACGCTAGGCGCCAACATCCTGGAAGTCAGCCATGGCCGGCTCTTCCTAGACGTGCCGGCCAAGGGCGTGACGCTCGACGTAACCGTCGAAACCCGCGACGAGCACCATACCGCGGCGATCGAGCAGGCACTGTGCAAGGAAGGCTTCGCGCCGCGGCGCATCTATCCACGCGGCCAGGAGATCGATCGCTCCGGTCAGTGACACTTCGGGAGCGTGAATCGGTCTCCTTCTCAACGAACTAGCGCGTGATCCTGGGCGAAAGCCGCGTGCACTTTTCGACATCGCGGACTTGCGGAACCGGGAGGCTGATCAAACATTGTTGGAGCGGGCGGCAATTCCGATCAGCAGGCTGCCCGCACAGACAAAGGAAGGTCGACCACCCGATGAGCCAGCCCTCTTCCTATCGCCAGCAGACGCTCCCCATGGAGGAGCGCCGGGTGCAGGATACGCGCGGCGTGCTGGGCTCGCGGCTGTTCGCCTGGATCGGCGACGTCGTCGTGCTGTTCTTCCTGACCTGGATGGTCCTCGTCCTGCTCGGCATCCTCGGCATCGTCACCTTCGGTCTGACCTGGCTGCTGATGGGCGGCGCGACGATCGCGGTGGCGCTCGGCTACGCCGCCATCACCGTCGGCGGGCGCAAGCAGGCGACGCTCGGCATGCGCATGGCCGGCCTTCGGGTCGAGACCGCCTCCGGTGGACGCCCGGATGCGCTGGCGGCCGCGGTGCACGCGCTTTTCTTCTATGTCGCGGCCGGCACGGTGGCGCTCTGGTTCCTCGACATTCTCTGCGGCCTGGCGCGCTCGGACCGGCGCCTCGGTCACGATCTGCTGACCGGGCTCGTCGTGGTGCGCGCCTGAGCCGCGAGGCGCTTGTTGCCGCCGTCGCGAATGCTACACTTGCGGGGAGCGATTGACGGAGCCCTTCGAACGTGACGCGGCCCCTGCGGGATGCTCCGCAATTCTATCTGACCTCGCCGACACCTTGCCCCTATCTGCCGGGCCGCGAGGAGCGCAAGGTGTTCACCCATCTCGTCGGCGGCCGGGCGCGCGACCTCAACGACGTGCTCTCGCAGGGCGGCTTCCGGCGCTCGCAGAGCATCGCCTATCGTCCGGCCTGCGAGACCTGCCGGGCCTGCATCTCCGTCAGGATCGTCGTCGATGATTTCCGTCCTTCCCGCGGCTTCCGCAAGGTGCTGTCGCGCAATAGCGACCTGATCGGCGAGGCCCTGCCGCCGCAGCCGCGCTCGGAGCACTACTCGCTGTTCCGCAGCTATCTCGACGTGCGCCACCCCGAAGGCGGCATGGCGACGATGTCGGCGCTCGACTTCGCAATGATGATCGAGGACACCCATGTCGAGACCAGCCTGGTCGAGTATCGCCGGCGCGGCCCCGACAGCGGTTTCACCGGGCGCGGCCAGGGCGATCTCTACGCGCTGGCGCTGACCGACCGGCTGAGCGACGGGCTCTCCATGGTCTATTCGGTCTACGATCCCGATCTAGAGCTGCGCTCGCTCGGCACGTTCATGGTGCTCGACCATGTCGAGCGCGCCCGCAAGCTCGGCCTTCCCTATGTCTATCTCGGCTACTGGGTCGATGGTTCGCCGAAAATGGCGTACAAGGCCCGCTTCCTTCCGCAGGAGCGGCTGATGCCGCAAGGCTGGGAACGCGTCGGCTGATCGCTGCGTGGCACCAGCACTGGAAAACGTGGGAGGCATGTCTACCCCCGGCGCAGCGATATCTAAATCGTTTGATGTGCACGGCGGACCTGCAGAACGAGCACTTGCCCGGGCAGGAAGCAACGGGCGATAGCTAGCCGCGAAGGCCGCCGCTCTCTCTGGCTGCCCGTATTGGAGGAAACATGGTCGACCAGCTGACCGAGCGCCTCGAGCGCTGCTACACCGGCGTGATCCACGACATCCTGCGCGAAATGGGGCTGAAGGACTTCACCCTGCCGCCGGAACTGCGTCCGCTCCTGCCCGGCACCAAGCTGGCGGGTCCGGCCTTCACCCTGGAAGGCAAGACCGGCGAGTTCGACGCGCATGAGACGCTGCTCGCCTGGACCGGCCTGCTCTCGCGCGCCAAGCCCGGCCATGTCTGGGTCTGCCAGCCCAACACCGAGGATTGCGCGCTGATGGGCGAGCTCTCGGCCGAGACGCTGAAGAACAAGGGCGTGCGCGGCTGCGTCATCGACGGCCTCGCCCGCGACACCGAGTTCATGATCGACATGGGCTATCAGGTCTATTTCAAGGCCTATACGCCGCGCGACATCGTCGGCTTCTGGCAGCCCAAGGCGGTCGACGAGCCGATCAAGATCGGCGATGTCTGGATCCGTCCGGGCGACTACATCCTGGCCGATCGTGATGGCGTCGTGCGCATCCCGGCCGAGATCATCGAGGAAGTGCTGACCAAGTCCGAGACCGCGATCACGGCCGAGAACAAGGTCCGCACCGCGATCCTCGCCGGAACCGATCCCCAGCAGGCCTATCTGCAGTTCGGCAAGTTCTGATGACCCATGACCCGCGCCTGATCCTGCTCGACGCCCGCGACAACGTCTTCGTCGCGCGCACCCGCCTGCCAGCCGGCGAGGCGATCGAGACCGGAACGGGCGCGGCTACGCTCGACCGCGATGTGCCGCTGGCACACAAGGTCGCGCGCCGGGCGATCGCGCCCGGCGAGAAGATCCTGAAATACGGCGCGCCGATCGGCGTGGCGACCATCGCCATCGCCGCCGGCAGCCATGTTCATGTCCAGAACATGAAGAGCGACTACACGCCGACCTATCATCTCGAGGACGAACGCAAGGCGGGAGCGACCCAATGAGCGGGCTCAAGGGCTATCTGCGCAGCGACGGCCGCAAGGGCATCCGCAATGTCGTGGCGGTCGCCTATCTCGTCGAATGCGCCCACCACGTCGCGCGCGAGATCGCCCTGCCCTGGCGCGAGAACGAGGTCCACGCGATCGGCTTCCCCGGCTGCTATCCGAACCCCTATGCGGAGCGGATGATGGAGCAGCTCTGCACCCATCCCAATGTCGGGGCGGTGCTGCTGATCTCGCTCGGCTGCGAGAGCTTCAACAAATACGCGCTGGAGCGGGTCGTCCGCGCGACCGGCCGGCCAGTCAAGACCATCGTCATCCAGGGCACCGGCGGCACCCGCGCCTCGATCAAGGAGGGCCGCGCCTGGGTCGAGGAGGCGCGTGCCCTGCTCGACGAGACCGAAACCGTACCGATGGCGGTGAGCGAGCTGGTGATCGGCACTGTCTGCGGTGGCTCCGACGGCACCTCCGGCATCACCGGCAATCCGGCCGCCGGCCGCGCCTTCGACCAGCTCATCGCCGAGGGCGCCGCCTGCATCTTCGAGGAGACCGGCGAGCTGATCGGCTGCGAGCACATCATGGCGGCGCGCGCGATCACGCCCGAACTCGGCGCCGAGCTGGAGAAGTCGGTCGCCAAGGCGGCGCGCTACTATGCGACGCTGGGCTACGGCTCCTTCGCCGCCGGCAACGCCGAGGGTGGGCTCTCGACCATCGAGGAGAAGTCGATGGGCGCCTATGCCAAGTCGGGGGCATCGCTGATCTCCGGGCTGATCAAGCCGGGCGACGTGCCGCCGCATGGCGGGCTCTATCTGCTCGACGTGGTGCCGGACGGCGAAGTCCGCTTCGGCTTCCCGAATATCAACGACAATGCCGAGATCGCCGAACTGATCGCCTGCGGCGCGCATTGCGTGCTGTTCGTCACCGGCCGTGGCTCGGTCGTCGGCTCGGCGATCTCGCCGGTCGTGAAGATCTGCGCCAATCCCGAGACCTATCGCCGGATGAGCGACGACATGGATGTCGATGCCGGCCGCATCCTCGAAGGGCGGGCGAGCCTCGACGAGGTCGGCACCGAGATCCGCGACCTCGTCGTCTCGCTGGCGCAGGGCGCACGGACCAAATCGGAAGAGCTCGGGCACCAGGAGTTCATCCTGACCTATAAGAGCTTCGAGCCGCTCGGCCCGGCCTGCCTGCCGGCCGCCTGAAGCCGCTCAGCCGCCGCTGGCGGCCGGCGGCGGTGCGGAGCCGGGAGCCGACCAGCCGGTAGTCCAGGTCTCCGTCAGCGAGCGCAACGGCGTCCGCAGGAAGAGGCGCAGATCAGTGCTTTCGCCGGGGTGCAGCGCGACGTCGACGATCGCCCGGAAGCCCTTCGCCGCATAATTGGGATCGAGGATCGTGTTGGTGACCGAGCCGACCGAGACCGTGGCCACCGCGGAGACACGCTTGGGATCGCTTAGGTAAAATTCGAGATCGCCGGCGTTGAAATCGACGATGAAGCGCCTTCGGACCAGCCCGGCAGCGGCATCCACCGCATCGTCGGTCGCAAAGCTGCTCTGGACCTGACCCATGCCGTGCAAGGTCTCGGTCGTTGAGACGCTCGTCATCCGGTAGCTCAGCTCGGTCTGGCGCCCCGGCTCCAGCGGCGTCTTCGGCGTCCAGCAGCAGACGATGTTGTCGAATTCCTCGCCCTGCGTCGGGATCTCGATCAGGTCGACGCGGCCCTCGCCCCATTCGCCCACCGGCTCGATCCAGTAGCCCGGCCTCGCATGGTAGTGCGCCTCGAGATCCTGGTAATGGCCGAACTCGCGGTCGCGCTGGATCAGGCCGAAGCCGCGCGGGTTCCTATCGTGGAAGGAGGAGATGGCCAGCGCCTTCGGGTTGCGGATCGGCCGCCAGATCCATTCGCCGACGCCGGTATGGAGCATCAGCCCGTCGGAATCGTGGATCTCGGGGCGAAAATCGGTGCGCTGCTCGCGGTCCCCCTCGCCGGCGAGGAACATCGAGGTCAACGGCGCGATGCCGATGCGCTGGATCGGCTTGCGCGGAATGATCGTCGCCGTCACCGCGATGCTGGTCTGCGGGCCGGGCGTCACCACGAAGCGGAAGGCTCCGCTGACCGAGGGTGAATCGACCAGTCCATAAACGACGAGATCGACGCTTTCCGGTTTCGGCCGCTCCAGCCAGAGCGAACGGAAGAACGGAAACTCCTCATCCGCCTCGCCACCGACATCGAGCGCGAGCGCCCGTGCCGACAGGCCGTAGCGATGGCCGCGCCCAAGAAAGCGGAAATAGCTGGCGCCGAGGAACGAGATCACCTCGTCCTGCAGCTTCAGGCTGTTCAGCGTCGTCGTGACGGAAAAGCCGGCAAAACCCAGCGACACCGGCAGCTTTTGCGGCACCGGCGCCTTGCCGAACTCGAACAGCGCCATGTTGTAGGGAATCGGAATCGCATTGCCGTTCGACACGACGTGGATCTGGACCGGCCGGTCGTGCAGGAAGCCGAGATGGAAGAGCTGCAGACGGAAATCCGTTCCGTCATTCTGCCAGAGCGCCTTGTCGCGGCGGAACCTGATCTCGCGATAGCTGTCATAGGTCAGCGCCCTCAGCGAGTCCGGAATATCGGGCTGCGCGTCGTCGAAAGGGCGCTCGGCCAGGATGCGTGCCTGATTGACGACCTCCGCATAGCTGAAAGTACCGGGGCGCGGCGTACCCGGCGGCTGGCCGTCCGCTGCGTTCCTGCCCGATGGCGTAGCTGGGTTCTGGGCGAGCGCCGGTGGAGCAAGCATGGCGGTCGAGGCGAGGAGCGCGAGAATCGAGCGGCGCGAAGGCGGGCTGGCCGCCGCCTCCCGGCGCGGCGGCTGCAACATTTCGGGAAGACGCACATCATCTCGGGCAGGACAGTTCACGCAAAGCTCCGGGTAAGATCCGTCGGCCGTCACCATGCCGTGACCCGTGCCGCGAAAACGTGGCGGTCGGGAGGAAGTTCCGGGGCGGACCTCGCAGGAAGCCCCCTGTGGGTCCCCTTGACGCATGCGCGCACAATACTTGGCGAACGACCCAAATTGGCCGGTCGGCTTAAGACTAAATCAAATGGACCTGAGGCAGGTTGCGGTCTTCGCTCGCGGCGTCGCGCGCTCATAATGGCCGGACCTACCCATGTTGCAGTCGCTTTCCCGCATGCCGGCAGACATGTCATCGGACTCGCGGCGCCAGCTCCTCAATGCCGTGACCGACCTGTTCCTGCTCGACGGTGAACCCAGCGACACCTCCAAGTCGCACTATGGCGACATCGCGCTGCGCACCCTGCCGCATCTCGAGAGCGAAGACCGCAAGCAATACGCCGACAGTGTCGCGGCGACGCCAAGCTTGCCGCATGAGGTTGCGGTGTCGCTCGCGAGCGACACCGATTCCGAAGTGGCGAAGCTCGTGCTGAAGCTCTCGCCGGTCCTGACCGACACCGACCTCGCCGCCATCGCCGTCAGCCAGACGCAGGCGCATCTGACGGCGATCGCCGAGCGCGCCCGCCTTTCCGAAAGCGTCACCGACATCCTGGTCGAGCGTGGCGACAGCGGCGTGCTGCGAACGGTCAGCGGCAATGAAGGCGCGCAGTTCTCCGACCACGGCTTCGACCGGTTGCTCCAGCGCGGCGGCGACGACGCCGCGGTCGGTGAGGCGCTGGCGCGCCGCAGCGACCTCTCGCCGCAGCGGGTCCAGCGCGTGCTGCGTATCGTCGAGCAGGTCGCCGAACAGGGAGAGCGCAGCAAGGATTCCGCCGACCTCGCCAGACAGGCGCGGCAGCAGCGGCTCGAGGTCAAGCTGCTGCTGGCCGACCTGCGGGCCCAGGTGCGCACGCTCGCCGAAGTCGTGACGCTGCTCGCCGACGAAGACCGGGCCTTCCACCTCGCCCAGGTCCTCGCCTCGGCCGCGGAGATCAGCAACGAGCAGGCGCTGCGGGTGCTGCTCCAGCGCGACGTCAGCGGCATCGCCGTGCTCGCCCGGGCGCTCAGCCTCGACACTGATACCTTCCGGGCGATGCTCAGCCTGCGCGGGCGGCGGCTCTTCTTCGCGGCGAAGACGATCGAGGATGATCTGCGCGACTATGGCAGGCTCGATGCCGCGACCGCCGACCGGACGATGCGCTTCCTGCGGCTGAAGACCAAGGTCGCCTGATGCGGCCAGCCGTCCCGCCACAAAAGCGCGACAATCGCTCCCTCTCCTGCTAGACCATGAGAATGAGCGCGCCCGCAGTCATGGCACGAGTGAGAGGCCTTGCCGTCATCGCCGGCTTTGCGGGCCTTGCCTTCGCCAGCCAACCCGCCCAGGCACAAGCCTTCCTGCCCTTCATGGGCTTTGCGACGTTGCCGAGCTTCGCTTGGTCGGCGCCGACGCTGGCGCCGGGCGGCGTCAAATGGGAGGGCTCCTACGCGCGCATCTCTACCGGCTTCCAGGTCACCAGTTCGAGGCACTATGGCACCTCCGCCGGCCCGACAATCGGGCTCGAAGGCGGCAAGATGTGGCGCGACGGCGACTTCGTCTACGGCATCGTCGGAGCGCTGGAATATGCGCCGGGCTTCGGCGGCTACAACAATCCCGGCTTCGGCCAGGCGAGCTACACGCAGGACATTGCCGGCGCCTTCCAGATCAAGGCCGGCGTGCTCGCGACGCCCGACGTGCTGCTCTACACCAAGCTCGGTATGGCCGCCGCCAACGAGACCTACCGCTACGGCGCAACACCGTTCTCGGCGCCCTTCTCGCGCTCGGACATCGCGGTCAGGCCGGAAGCGCGGGCCGGCGTCGAATGGGCGGTCACCGACAAGCTGACCCTCGGGCTGGAAGTCGGGCTGGTCGGCCAGTCGATCCGCTGAGAGCTTGATTCAAGACGCTGGCACACCGATTCATCAGATCGGCGCAATTCCTTGATCGATCAGCAGAAATAAGCTCGATCCAGCGTGCTCAAATCGGTGGGCTGAGCGCGATCGCGTGCTTGTCGGACCAGATCCTGATCTCGTTGAACACCGGGCCGAGATCGCGGGCTGACGGCGTCAGCTCGTACTCCACGCGCGGAGGCACCTCCGGGTAGATCGTGCGCCTGACGAGGCCATGCGCCTCCAGATCCCGAAGCTGTGTCGTCAGCATGTGCTGGGTGATGCCGGGAATCGCGCGCCGCAGCTCGCCGAAGCGCAGCGTGCCATGCCCGAGCCGCCAGAGGATGTCGGCCTTCCACTTGCCGGTCAGCATGCGCATGGCGGCATGGAACTGCTCGACCACCTCCACGCTCGGACAAGTATCTGGTTCCGCAGGGTGCTCCACCCCGACGGACGACGGCTCGATCCCATTAGTCTCGTTTTTCATACTATACCAGTAAATCCGTCCTACTTGTCATTTCGATCTCTACTCCCGAATTCCATGTGGCGAAAGCGAACAACCGCCGATCGCGCCTTGTGGAATTCCCCGGAGAGACCGATGCCAGCCCATGAAATCCCGGAAGCTCCGCGCTGGCGCAGGCTCGCCCTGTGGGCCGTCAAGGCGGTTCTCACAGCCATCTTCGCGGCCGCTGGCGGCGCCAAGCTCGCCGGTGCCCAGCCAATGGTCGAGGCCTTCGGCACGATAGGCCTCGGGCAATGGTTCCGCTATCTGACCGGGGCGATCGAGCTCGCGGGCGCTGCTGTGCTGCTCCTGCCTGCGCTCGCCGGGTTTGCCGCCCTGCTGCTGGCAGCGACCATGGCCGGCGCCGCCCTGACACATCTCACGGTCCTGCCCGGCTCGCCGCTACCGGCCTTGGCCCTGCTCGCCCTCTGCCTGCTGGTCGCCGGCGCGCATCGGCGCACGATCGAAGCCGCGCTCAGATCGCCGCCACCCGGCCAAGACTGAGCCAGCGCGGCGCGCCGTCCCGTTCACCCACCCTGCACAACCCACCGGAGCAGTTTCATGTCACGCCTGATTGCCGCCAGCCTGCTGGCGCTCGCCCTCTCGGCCTGCCACACCACCGACCTCGGCCGCTCGGTCGGCTGGCCGACGCCGCAGCAGACCGGTCGATAGCGCCGGGCAACCAGCCGGCTGCTGCCTCGCTTACCCGCCGAACTTGTTGTTCTTCGGGAAGCCCTTGGGCGGCAGCCGGCCGGATTCGGCGCGATGGCCGAGCCAGTCGATCAGCTCGGCCTGCGGCACCGTCCAGGTGCGGGCCGAAGTGTCGAGCCAGGTCAGCCCGTCGGCCAGGGTGAAGACCTTGGCGTCGGAAAGCCCGCCATCCTTGTAGCGCTGCAGCTTGACGCCCTTGCCGCGGCTCATCTCCGCGACTTCCGAGATCGGGAAGCAGAGCAGCTTGCGGTTCTGGCCGATGATCGCGACATGGTCACCCTCGGCCGGCACGGCGAGCATCGCCTCGACCGGTGCGTCGACGTTCAGCACCTGCTTGCCCTTGCGGGTGTTGGCGACGATGTCGTCGCTGGAGACCACGAAGCCGCGCCCCTCGGTCGTCGCCATCAGCAGCTTGAGCCCCGGCCGGTAGGGGAAGGCGGCGACAATCTCGGCGCTCTCCTCCAGCTCGATCATCAGCCGGATCGGATCGCCGAAGCCGCGCCCGCCAGGCAGTTTCGAAGCCTCGAGCGTGAAGACCTTGCCGTTCGTCGCCATTACCAGGATCTTCGCCGTCGTCTCGGTGAAGAAGGCGGTGCGCAGGCCGTCATCGCCCTTAAAGGAGAGGCTCGACAGGTCCTGGACATGGCCCTTCAGTGCCCGGATCCAGCCCTTCTTCGAGATCACCACCGTCACCGGCTCACGCTCGACCATGGCCTGCGTCAGGTCGACCTCCGTGGTCTCGGGCATGTCGGCGAAGCTGGTGCGGCGCTTGCCGATCTCGGTCTCCGGCCCGAACAGCTTCTTCACCTCGCGGATGTCCCAGGAGATGGTCTTCCACTGCGTCGCCTCGGAGGCGAGCAGGCCTTCGATCTGGCCCTTCTCGGCGGTCAGCTCGTCGAGCTCGGTCTTGAGCTGCATCTCCTCGAGCTTGCGCAACGCGCGCAGGCGCGTGTCGAGGATGGCGTTGGCCTGGATCTCGGTGAGATCGAAGAAGCGCATCAGCTCGATCTTCGGCTCGTCCTCCTCGCGGATGATTTTGATCACCCGGTCGAGATCGAGATAGACGATCAGCAGGCCGCGCAGGATTTCGAGGCGCTTCTCGATCTGGCCGAGACGGAAGCGAGAACGGCGCAGCAAAACGTCGCGCCGATGGTCGAGCCAGGCGCGCAGGGCCTCATTGAGGCCGAGCACGCGCGGCACCAGCCCGCCGGTCAGCACGTTCATGTTCATCGGAACGCGCGCTTCGAGCTCGGAGAGCCGGAAGAGCGATTCCATCATCAGGGCGGCATCGACATTGCGGGCGCGCGGCTCGATGACGATGCGGATGTCTTCGGCCGACTCGTCGCGCAGATCGGCGACCAAGGGCAGCTTCCGCTCGTTCAGGAGCTCGGCGATCTTCTCGATCAGGCGCCCCTTCGAGACCATGTAGGGAATCTCGGTGACGACGACCTGCCAGGCGCCGCGTTCCAGCTCCTCCTTCACCCAGCGGGCGCGGGTGCGGAAGGCGCCGCGGCCGGTGGTGTAGGTCTCGATCATCGAGGCCCGGCTCTCGACGATGATGCCGCCCGTCGGGAAGTCCGGTCCCGGCACGAAGGTCATCAATTGCTCGGAGGTCGTCTCCGGGTGCTGGATCAAATAGAGCGCGGCGTCGCAGAGCTCGGCGGCGTTGTGCGGCGGGATCGAGGTCGCCATGCCAACCGCGATGCCCTGCGAGCCGTTGGCCAGGAGGTTCGGGAAGGCGGCCGGCAGGACGACCGGTTCCTCGTCCTCGCCATTATAGGTCTCGCGGAAATCGACCGCGTCCTCCTCGATGCCATCGAGCAGGAGGCGCGCGACCTCGGTCATGCGCGCTTCGGTATAGCGATAGGCGGCGGCGTTATCGCCGTCGATGTTGCCGAAATTGCCCTGTCCGTCGACGAGGGGATAGCGCTGGGCGAAATCCTGCGCGAGACGCACCAGCGCGTCATAGACCGACTGGTCGCCATGCGGATGGAACTTACCGATGACGTCGCCGACGATGCGGGCGCATTTCTTGTGGACCTGGCCGGGATCGAGCCGGAGCAGGCGCATGGCGTGCAGGATGCGGCGGTGGACGGGTTTGAGTCCGTCGCGCGCATCCGGCAGAGCGCGGTGCATGATGGTGGAGAGCGCATAGGCGAGATAGCGCTCCTCGAGCGCGGTCTTCAGATCGACGCGCTCGGATTCCTCCTCCGGCGGCGGCTCGACAGGCTTACCCATGGTGCACTCAACCTCGACTTTGCGGCCGCGTCCGGCCGCGAATCACTTCCCATGAAGATGCAGGCCTGCGCTGGCAACTGCAAAGTTTACCGATGAACAGACTGCGAAAATCAGTGGATTTTCGTCGCCAGCTCCAGCAGCCGGACTCGTTCAGGCGGTTCGGCGAGACCGCGCGGTTCATAAAGGTATCGTCGCAGGAAATGGCCGGTCAGCGCGAAGCCCGCCGCGATCTCGGCCGGCAGGGGCCGGTTCGCGCCCTGCCCTTCGCTGAGAAAGCGTGGCAGGGCCAAAAGGCGGTCCAGATAAGGCTCCGCCGCCTTGCGGCTCACCGCCTTTCCAGACTTCGGCGAGACATGGCTCAGCTCCTCTCGCGCACCCGTCACGGCACAGCGGTTGAGGTCGAGCCCGAAACCGAGTTCTCCCAGCATGGCGAGCTCGAAACGAACGATCAGCGCCGGCGCGAGGCCGATCTCGTCGAGATGCTCGATCAGCACGCCGAGCCCTTCATGCAAGGCGGGGTGCGGATCGCGCTCTGGCAAGAGCCTCAGCAGCGCGGCGATGCTGGCGAGCCCGTAGAGCGCGACAGGCTGCGCCATCAACCTCGCCGCATGCGAGGTCAGGAGCTCGACCTTGTATTCGCCGAGATGCTCGTCGATCCGCGCCCGCCAAGTCAGCGCAACGGCATTGCCGGGCTGGAGCACCGGTTGCTGCCTGATGGAGCGGCCGCCGCGGACCAGGCCGCGATGGCGGCCATGAAAACGCGTCATCACCTCCAGGATCACGGCGCTCTCGCCGTGCCGGCGGACGCCGATGATCGTGCCCTCGTCGCTCCATTCCATGGAGCAGAGTTATGGCGAACGTCCCCGGCATTTCCAGTGGCTATGCGCACAACGTTGTCAGCAGAAGCGCGGGATCCCCTCTCCTGCAAGGAGAGGGGTAGGGGTGAGGTGTTCGGGAGAGATATCGCGAGCCTGACGGCGGCGATGCGACCAGCGCTCGCGGCGCTGGTTCGACGGCCTGCACCTCACCCTGCCCTCTCCTTCCAGGAGAGGGTTCCCGCGGCTCCTCGCCCTAACGACTACGCTACGTATTGCGCAATGCCGCCACCGAAGGACCAGTCCTCGCGTTTGACCTCGACGAGGTTGATGAAGATGTCGTCCGGCTTCAGCCCCGGCTCGCGCTGCAGATTGGCGGCGATCGCAGCGTAGAGCGCCTTCTTCTGAGTGACGCCGCGGGTATTGGCGACGGTGATCTGGATGATCACCAGCCGGTCGGAACGCTGAAAGCCGAAATAATTGGCATCGAAGACGAATTCCTCGGCTTCGTGCTGATGGACCACGGCGAACAGGTCGTTCTCGGGAACCTCGAAGGTCGCGCGCAAAGCGCGATAGACACCGTCGACGATGGCGGCGGGATGCGAGGCCGGATGGCCGCGGCGCATCGAGATGCGGATCAGTGGCATAGGGGGCTCCATAGCTGGGTCGAAGTGACCGTCGATACCGCCAAGCTAAGCTTGCCCATTAAATCCGAAAACCGTATCACTTATGATAGCAGCGATACGGACTTTATATCTATGATGGGATCGCTAGACCTCGATGCAGTCGCCGCCTTCGTGCGGACGGCAGAGCTCACCAGCTTCACGCGGGCGGCCGAGGCGCTCGGCACCGCGCAATCCCTTGTCAGCACAAGGATCAAGCGGCTCGAGCAATACCTCGGCCAGACCTTGCTGCAGCGGCATCCGCGCCTCGTCCGGCTGACCGCCGAGGGCGAGCGCTTCCTGCCGGCGGCGCGCGACTTGATGGCGGCACATGAGCGGGCACTCGCCGCCTTCGCCCAGCCGGCGGAAAGGATCGCCATCGGCATCAGCGAGCAGGCGGTGGGGGCCGACGCTCCTGCCCTGCTCGCGAGACTGGCACGGCACGACCCCGGCCTCGTCATCGGGCTGCGGATCGAGGCATCCGCGGCCCTGGAGGATGCCTATGAGCGCGGCGAGCTCGATGTCGCGATCGTCAGGCGCCTCGGCCCCGGGCGGACCGGCGAAGTGCTGCGCCGCGACGTCTTCGGCTGGTTCGCGCTGCCATCCCTGTCGCGGCCGGACGGGCCGTTGCCGCTGGTCAATCTCGTGGCGGAATGCCGGCTGCGCCTGCACGCCGTCGCCACTCTCGAACGTGCAGGCATCACCTGGCGCGAGGCCTTCATCGGCGGCGGCATGGCGGCCGTCCTGGCGGCGGTCGCCGGCGGGCTCGGCGTCGCGCCGCTGGCCGTGCGCATCGCGCCGCGCGAAGCGGTCGATGTCGGGCCGGACTGGGGCCTGCCGCCACTCGGCGCCTCCGAGGTCGTGCTGCGCAGCCAGGTCTCGACACCGCGCGCCAACGCCTTCGTCAGGGAGCTGGCGGCCGCGTTCCGGGTGGGGTGAGCAAAGCCGTATCTCTAACCGTCATGCTCGCCCTTGTGGCGAGCATCTACGTCTTGAACACCGCGCTGCCCGAGGGAAGACGCGGATGGCCGGGACAAGCCCGACCATGACGCACTGATCTTACGCCACCACCCGCTCGACCCGGCTGATCACGCGCTTCTCGCGCAGTTCGCTGATGATCGCCGAGAGGTGCTTCAGGTCCCAGACCGTCAGGTCGATGGTGACGTCGGTGAAGTCCGGCGTCGGGCGCACCATCTGGACCGCGTCGATGTTGCCGTCGTGCTCGGCGATCGTCGTGGTGATCTGGGCGAGCGAGCCGGGCTCGTTGATGGAATTCAGCATGATCCGGGCGGGGAAGCGCTGCGGGCGGCTGTCGTCGAGATCCCAGCGGACGTCGAGCCAGCGCTCCGGCTCGTTGTCGAAGGCGGCGAGCGAGGGCGACTGGATCGGATAGATCGTCACCGCCTCGCCCGGCGTCAGGATACCGACGATACGGTCGCCCGGCACGGCGCCGCCGCCCGGCGCGAAGCGCACCGGCAGGTCGCCGCCGAGACCACGGATCGGGATCGCATCGGCGCCGGGAGTCTCCTCCGGCAACTTGAACTTGAGGTTCTCTCCGCCCTGGCGCAGCTCGAACCAGCCCTTCCCGGCCGGCGCCTTGGCCTTGGCGTCGAGCGCCAGGCGCTTCTCGGGTTCGAGATCCGGATAGACCGCCTTGACCACGTCGCCCGAGAACATCTCGCCGCGGCCGACCGCAGCGAAAACGTCGTCGACGGCCGTACGGGCCAGGCGTTTCAGCGCCGCCTTGAGCTTGTCGTCGGAGAAGGGCCGCTCGGCGCGCTGGAAGGCCCGTTCGAGGATCTGGCGGCCGAGCCCGGCATATTGCCGGCGCACGGCGGCCCGCGTGGCACGACGGATGGCGGCGCGGGCCTTGCCGGTGACCGCGAGGGATTCCCAGGCGGCGGGCGGTGCCTGCCCTTCGGCACGGGTGATCTCGACCTCGTCGCCGTTCTGCAGCTCGGTCAGGAGCGGCGCGATCCGGCCATTGATCCTCGCGCCGACGGCGGTGTTGCCGACGTCGGTGTGGACGGCATAGGCGAAGTCGATCGGGGTGGCGCCACGCGGCAGCGCGATCAGCCGGCCCTTGGGCGTGAAGCAGAAGACCTGGTCATGGAAGAGCTCGAGCTTTGTATGCTCGAGGAACTCCTCAGGATTGTCGCCCTCGGCCAGGAGGTCGACGGTGCGGCGCAGCCATTGATAGGCGCGGCTTTCATCCGCCTCGCCGATCGCGCCGGCGGTGCGCCCGTCCTTGTAGCGGGCATGGGCGGCGATGCCGAATTCGGCGACGCGATCCATCTTATCGGTGCGGATCTGCAGTTCGACGCGCTGGCGGCCGGGGCCGACGACGGTGGTGTGAAGCGAACGATAATCGTTCTGCTTCGGCGTCGAGATGTAGTCCTTGTAGCGGCCGGGAACCATCGGCCAGGTCATGTGGACGATGCCGAGCACGCGATAGCAATCCTCCGGCGCATCGACGATGACGCGGAAGCCGAAAATGTCGGAAAGCTGCTCGAAGGAGACGGATTTGCGCTCCATCTTCTTCCAGATCGAGTAAGGCCGCTTGCGCCTGCCATAGACCTGCGCCTCGATGCCGCGCTCGGCGAGCTTGGCCTTGAGGTCGTTCTCGATCTCGCTGATGACGCGCCCCTCGCGCTGGGTCACCTCCTCCAGCCGCTTGGTGATGGTCTCGTGCGCTTCCGGCTTGATGTGGCGGAAGGCGAGTTCCTCGAGTTCCTCGCGCAGTTCCTGCATGCCCATGCGGCCGGCGAGCGGCGCATAGATCTCAACCGTCTCCTCGGCGATGCGCAGGCGCTTCTCGGGCGCCATGTAATGCAGGGTGCGCATGTTGTGCAGCCGGTCGGCGAGCTTGACCAGCAGCACGCGGATATCGTCGACGATGGCGAGCAGCAGCTTGCGGAAATTCTCGCCCTGCGCCGCCTTCTTGGAGACCAGGTCGAGCTTCTTGATCTTGGTCAGCCCGTCGACGAGACGGCGGATGTCGGGGCCGAAGAGATTCTCGATCTCCTCGAGCGTCGCCTCGGTGTCCTCGACGGTGTCGTGCAGGACGGCGGCGACGATGGTGGCGTCGTCGAGCTTGAGATCGGTCAGCAGCGCCGCGACTTCGAGCGGATGCGCGAAGAACGGATCACCCGAGGCACGCTTCTGCGTGCCATGCGCGCGCATGGCGTAGACATAGGCGCGGTTGAGCAGGTCCTCGTCCGTGTTCGGATTGTAGCGCTTGACCCTGTCGACAAGCTCGTATTGCCGCATCATGCCCATGCGGGCCCTGCTCCGCCGATCATCTTCCCTGAATCCGTTCAATATCGGCAAGGGCGCGCCTGCCGGCAAGGCGCCTGCTTGCGCAGCGGGCATGAAAAAGCCCGGCAGCGCCGGGCTTTAGCGATCATCGTCAACGATTTTCCACATTACGCTCCGGCACCCGGCCGGAGCGACGGGGGTCAGTCCTCGTCGTCGGCGCTCTCGGTCGGCGGCACCAAGCCGTCGAGGCCGCGCAGCAGGTCTTCTTCGCTCATCCGGTCGAACTGGACTTCCGAATCGGGGGTGGCGACATGCGACTGCGAGGTCAGCAGCGGCACCGGATCGGCCTCGGGCTCGTCGACCTCGACATGCTTCTGCAGCGAGTGGATCAGGTCTTCCTTGAGATCCTCGGGCGTGAGCTTCTCTTCGGCGATCTCGCGCAGCGCAACGACGGGGTTCTTGTCGTTGTCGCGCGAAACGAGGATCGAGGAGCCGGACGCGATCATGCGGGCGCGATGGCTCGCGAGCAGGACGAGCTCGAAGCGGTTCTCGACCTTGTCGATGCAATCCTCAACGGTAACGCGAGCCATCCCGCGGGCTCCTTCCAGCTGTCGTCGATGCGATGGAAACGATGAAGGGCGCTCTTACAGCTTGCGCCGCGCAGATGCAAGATTTTCGCAGATGCGGTCAGAAGCGGCCTACAGCCCGCGCATGCGAGCGACGAGTTCCTCCAGGCCGGGCTCCGGTCGGCGCGCCGCGCCGGGCTCGTGACCGGCCATTGCCGGAAGCTCTTCCGGCCGCTGGTCGAGGAAGCGCATGCGCATCGTCGTTGCCACCGCCTCGCCGAAGGCGATGGCCTCGCGATTGCCGATCGAGGGCAGGAAGGCGATCG
This sequence comes from Allobosea sp. WAO, assembly GCF_001509835.1. Classification (GTDB taxonomy): domain Bacteria; phylum Pseudomonadota; class Alphaproteobacteria; order Rhizobiales; family Beijerinckiaceae; genus Allobosea. The sequence continues at coordinate 204,920 of NZ_JXTJ01000008.1, read as the reverse complement.
TGCTTGCCGAGGCGTCGGCGATCGCCGCGCGGATGATCTGCTGGTCGGCCTCGTTGGCGAGGCGCATGGCGAAGACGGTCGAGCACTGCGACAGGATCGTGGGATCGAGCTCGCCCGGGCGCTGCGTCACGATGCCGAGATAGGCGCCGTATTTGCGGCCCTCCCTGGCAATGCGGGCAATGGCCTGGCGCGTCGGCGCGAAACCCAGCGCCTGGTTCTGCGGGACGTAGCGGTGCGCTTCCTCGCAGAGCAGCAGAATCTCGTACCCGCCCCGGCTCGACATTGCGAGGTCGAAGGCGAGCCGCGCCAGGCTCGAGGCCACCGCATTCACCACCTCGGAAGGCAGGCCGGCGAGCTGGAAGACCGTGACCCGCCGGCCCTGATGCGGCACGCGGAAGATCTGGCCGATCACCGGCGCGATCGTCTCGATGCTGTTGGCATGGGCAAAGAGGAAGCCGTAGCGCGGATCGGCGTGCAGCGTCTCCAGACGCACGCGCAGGGACCGCAGCGTGGCGCGCGGGTAGCGCTGTTCGTGCAGGCCGATCAGCTCGTCGATCGCGGCGAAGAGGTCCGCAATCCTATAGGGCACGGCCAGACCGGCCGCGCCGCCCATTTCCGCCGGACGGCGCGCGCCAAGGTCGAGCGGCCGCTTCAGTACGCTGCTGCCGAGGTCGCGCGCCATGTCGTGAGCCGCGCCGCTTCGGTAGCGGCTGCGCGCGACCGCGATCACCTCGCGCAGGATCTCGGCCTCGTCCTCGACCAGTGGCCGCCCGCGGAAGACGATGTCGGCGAACTCGTCGAAACGGAAGGTCCAGAACGGCAGGTCGAGCGTCTGCGCGTCGATGCGGACCGAATTCTCGGGGAAAGCGTGGGCGTACTCGTTGTGCGGATCGAGGATCAGCACCCGCAGATTGGGCTTGGCTTCCACCGCCTTGCGAAGGAGGAGCGCGACCGCGCTCGACTTGCCGACGCCAGTGGTGCCGAGCACGGCGAAATGGCGCGAGAGCAGGCGCTCTATGCTGACCGTTGCCGGGATTGCGCCGTCCTGCGACAGCGTACCGATCTCGGCGCCTTCATGTTCGCCGAGATCGTGGACTGCGGCGAGGTCGCGCGAGCGGATGCGATGCGCCAAGGAACCCAGCGGCGGATAGGTCGAGATGCCGCTCTGGAAACGGCAGCTACCGTCTGGCAGGTCGACCACCTCGCCGAGCAGCTCGACGTCGATGCCGATCGCATTCGCGCCGCTCTCGTCCCAACCCGAGCTCATGACGCGCATCTGGTAGACGAGCCCGACGACCCGGCTTTCGCCGAGATTAATCGAGATCAGGCGGCCGACGGCCCAGATATTGTTCGGGCCGAGTGCCGGCCCGGTGACAGCAGCGACGATGGTGGCGCGTGCGCCGGAGCACGATACCACCCGGCCGAGCGAACGGTCTGGCGGCTGGCTGGCGTCGCGCCGATCCGGCGAAACGTCCGCTTCGAAGAGCTTTCGGTCCGAGATGGAGTACTGCATCGCCAGAGAATAGCGCGCAGGTCTTAACAACAGCTCGCTCCCGCAAGGGCGGATCCGGAGCGAATACTCACGGTACCCGCCATCGATCAACAACGCTGAAGATGCCGATCAATTCCGTTGCCTTGAGCCGGCGCCGGCCAAGGCGTACAGGCTAGCGTGGAGCTGGGGACCGTGACGATGCCGAAGAACCGCCTGCGCCTTGGGATCAATGTCGACCACGTCGCCACGGTGCGCAATGCACGCGGCGGTGCCCTGCCCGATCCGGTTCGTGCCGCCCATCTCGCTATCGCCGCCGGCGCCGACGGCATCACCGCGCATCTGCGCGAGGACAGGCGCCACATTCGCGACGCCGACATGGAGCGGCTGGCGCGCGAGCTTTCGAAGCCGCTCAACTTCGAGATGGCGGCGACGGAGGAGATGATCGTCCTCGCCGAGAAGCTGAAGCCGCACGCCGCCTGCCTGGTTCCGGAGAAGCGTGAGGAACGGACGACGGAGGGCGGGCTCGACGTCGTCGGTCAGGCTGCGCCTCTAGCGCCCGCGATCGCCCGTCTTAAAGCGGCCGGCTGCCGGGTCTCGCTGTTTATCGAGCCCGACGAGGCGCCGATCGCGATGGCGGCCGAGCTCGGTGCGCCCGTCGTCGAGCTCCACACCGGAACCTGGTGCCACGCCGTCGCCGATGGGCATTCCGCCAAGGCCGAAGCCGAGTTCCAGCGCCTCGCCAAGGGCGCCGCCTTCGCCGCCTCGCTCGGGCTGGAAGTCCATGCCGGCCACGGGCTCGACTACGACACGGCGCGCAAGCTCGCCGCCGTTCCCGACTTCGTCGAGTTCAATATCGGCCACTTCCTGATCGGCGAGGCAATCTTCGTCGGCCTAGAAGCCACCATCGCCCGGATGCGCCAGGCGATGGACGAGGGCCGCACCGCCGGATAAAGCGGGTCTATGATCCTCGGCATCGGCTCCGACCTCTGCGACATCCGCCGCATCGAGAATTCGCTGCAGCGTTTCGGGACGCGCTTCACGCAGCGCGTCTTCACGGAAGGCGAGCAGGCGAAATCGGATCGCAGGGCGACCCGCGCGGCCTCCTATGCCCGCCGCTTCGCCGCGAAAGAGGCCTGCTCCAAGGCGCTCGGCACCGGCATCAGCCACGGCGTGTTCTGGCGCGACATGGAAGTGGTCAACCTGCCCGGCGGGCGACCGACCATGAAGCTGACCGGGGGCGCGGCGGCGCGGCTCGCCAAGATGACGCCGCCGGGACATGAGGCGATCGTCCATGTCTCGCTGACGGACGACCCGCCGCTGGCCCAAGCGTTCGTGGTGATCGAGGCGCGGCCAATCCCCGTCGAGTAAAAAGCCGACCGCCCTGCTCGGGCGGCCGACTGAAGGTTCGCGCTGGCGCCTGCCAGTGCCAAAGACGGCCAATCAGGCCTCGTCGTTGATCCAGCGATAGAGCACGCCGCCGAAGATGCCGCCGAGGATCGGCGCCAGCCAGAACAGCCAGAGCTGCGAGATCGCCCAACCACCGACGAAGAGGGCTGGGCCGGTCGAGCGTGCCGGGTTCACCGAGGTGTTGGTGACGGGAATGCTGACGAGATGGATCAGCACCAGCGCCAGACCGATGGCCAGCGGTGCGAAGCCGACCGGCGCCTGCTTGCTGGTCGCGCCGAAGATCACGAAGAGGAAGACGGCGGTCATGACGAATTCCATCACGAAGGCCGCGCCGAGGCCGTATTTGCCAGGCGAATGCTCGCCATAGCCGTTGGACGCGAAGCCCTTGGCGACGTCGAAGCCGGGCGCACCGCTGGCGATGAAGTAGAGCACCGCCGCCGCCGCAATACCGCCAATGACCTGCGACACGATATAGCCAGGGACCTGGCTGGCGGGGAACCGGCCACCTGCCGCCAGACCGATGGTCACGGCCGGGTTGAAGTGCCCGCCCGAAATGTGCCCGACCGCATAGGCCATGGTCACGACGGTGAGGCCGAAGGCCAGCGCGACGCCGAGCAGGCCGATGCCGACCTGCGGGAACCCGGCAGCGATGACCGCGCTGCCGCAGCCGGCAAAGGTGAGCCAGAACGTACCGATGACTTCGGCGGCATATTTCTTTGCACCCATGATGATTCCCCAAAAAATCGGCAGTACGGTGCGATGCTGTTCTTGCGCGGCATTTTCGTCAACGCGTACCGCTTTACTTCTTCCGCGCATGGGACAGGACAGCCATGCGCCTCCCGAGGTTCCACAGCGCACGAGGCCGTGACGCGATGCGCGTTGTCCCTCGCCCGACATTCGGCTAGACCGCGCATTCAAACGGTAGCCAGCAGGAGCCCCTTGTGGCCAACGACGCGGAAATCAAGAGCAAGGCCAAGGACGAAGGCGGGTTCCTGGAGACGGTCAAGGTCGTCGTCCAGGCGCTGCTGATCGCCCTGGTGATCCGCACCTTGCTGTTCCAGCCCTTCAACATCCCGTCGGGCTCGCTGATCCCGACCCTGCTGATCGGCGACTATCTGTTCGTCTCGAAATACACCTATGGCTATTCCAAGCATTCGGTGCCGTTCAGCCCGCCGCTGTTCAACGGCCGCGTCTGGGCCGCGGAGCCGAAGCGCGGCGACATCGCCGTGTTCAAGCTGCCGAGCGACAATTCGACCGACTACATCAAGCGCGTAATCGGCCTGCCGGGCGACCGGATCCAGATGATCGACGGCGTGCTGCACATCAACAACCAGGCGGTGAAGCGCGAGCGTATCGCCGACTTCACCACCACCGACCCCTGGGGCCGCACGGCGCCGGCGATCCAGTATCGCGAGACGCTGCCCAATGGCGTCAGCCACCAGATCATCGAGCGCGAGGGCGATACCGGCACTTTCGACAACACGCCGGTCTTCACGGTGCCAGCCGGGCACTTCTTCATGATGGGCGACAATCGCGACAACTCGCTGGATTCGCGTGATCGCAGCGTCGGCTACGTGCCCTTCGAGAATTTCGTCGGCCGCGCCGAGATCATCTTCTTCTCGATCGACGAGGGCGCCTCCGCCTGGCGGATCTGGGAATGGCCCTGGACCGTACGCTGGAACCGCATGTTCACGACGATCAAGTGACGAAACCCAGTGAAACCGGCCGCAAGCTGCCGGAGCTCTCGAGGCTCGAGGCAAAGCTCGGCCACCGCTTCGCCGAACGCTCCCTGCTGGAGACGGCGCTGACCCATATGAGCGCCGATCAGCGTCGGCTCGCCAGCTATCAGCGCCTCGAATTCCTCGGCGACCGGGTGCTCGGCCTCTCGATCGCCGACATGCTGTTCACCACCTTCCCGCAGGCGGTCGAAGGCGACATGTCGCGCCGCCTCGCCGATCTCGTGCGCAAGGAGACATGCGCCGAGGTCGCCGCCGCCTGGGATCTCGGCCCGCATCTGCGCCTCGGCGAAGGCGAGATCCTGGCCGGAGCCCGCAAGAACAAGGCGATCCTGGCCGATGCCTGCGAGGCCGTGATCGGCGCCGTCTTCATCGATGGCGGCTATGCGGCTGCGCGCAAACTGGTCGAGGCCGGCTTCGGCCAGCGCCTGCTGACGCCCGTAACGCCGCTGCGCGATGCCAAGACGGCGCTTCAGGAATGGGCGCAGGGCCAGGGTCATCCGACCCCGACCTATGCCGAACTCGCCCGCTCGGGCCCCGACCACGCTCCGGTCTTCCGGATCGCGGTACGGATCGGCACCTTGGTGGAAGCCGAGGCCGAGGGGCGCTCCAAGCGCCTCGCCGAGCAGGCGGCCGCCGAAACTCTCCTGCGCCGGCAGGGCCTGTGGAACGAAAATGCGGAGGGCGAGCATGGCTGAGCCTCAATTGCCGACCCGTTGCGGCTTCGTCGCGCTGATTGGCGCCCCCAATGCCGGCAAGTCGACGCTGCTGAACCAGCTCGTCGGCGCCAAGGTCTCGATCGTCTCGCGCAAGGTCCAGACGACGCGGACGCAGGTGCGCGGCATCGCGCTGTCGGGACCGACCCAGATCATCTTCGTCGACACGCCAGGCATCTTCGCGCCAAAGCGCCGCCTCGACCGCGCCATGGTGACCAGTGCCTGGGGCGGTGCCGGCGATGCCGACCTGATCGGCGTGCTGATCGATGTCGAGCGTTTCAACCATGAGGAGAATACGCGCCTGCTGGAAAAGCTCGCCGAGCTGAAGCAGCCGAAGTTCCTGATCCTCAACAAGATCGACACCGTCCCGAAGGAAAAGCTCCTCGCCATCACCGCGCAGGTCAACGAGCTCGGCAAGTTCGAGACGACCTTCATGATCGCGGCGCTGACGGGCTATGGCGTCAAGGACATCCTGACCTGGCTCGAGACGCGGCTGAAGCCCGGACCGTGGCTCTACCCGGAAGACCAGATCTCCGACGCGCCGCTGCGCTTCCTCGCCGCAGAGATCACGCGCGAGAAGATCTTCGAGCGCCTGCACGACGAGCTGCCCTACCGCTCGACCGTCGAGACGGAGAGCTGGCAGCAGCGGCCGGACGGCTCGGTCAGGATCGAGCAGACGATCTATGTCGAGCGCGAAAGCCAGCGCAAGATCGTGCTCGGCGAAGGCGGCCAAACCATCAAAGCGATCGGCCAGAAGGCGCGCGTTGAGATCTCTGAGGCGGCCGAAGCGAAGGTCCACCTCTTCCTGTTCGTCAAGGTTCGTGAGAACTGGAGCGACGATCCGGAGCGCTATCGCGAAATGGGCCTGGAGTTCCCGAAGGGCTGAACCGGCCCTGTCTCGCCGCACGGAAAAGCCGCGGCGAAGCGCCAGGGACCCTACGACCAATGCCGGGATTTTGACCGGCATTCGACATTGTTACACCGCCTTTGTTGCAGATTCTTTATAATCGAACGAATTTCAGCGGGAGATATTGCCATGGCAGCCGAGCCGCGCATCGCGCTCTTCATTGATGGCGCAAATCTCTATGCCACCTCGAAGCAGCTCGGCTTTGACATGGATTACCGCCGGCTGCTCAAGGAATTCCAGGGCCGCGGCAACCTTATCCGCGCCTTCTACTTCACCACCCTGATCGAGAGCGAGGAGTACACCTCGATCCGGCCGCTGGTCGACTGGCTCGACTATAACGGCTACCGGGTCATCACCAAGGCGGCGAAGGAGTTCACCGACGCGACCGGGCGCCGGCGCGTCAAGGGCAATATGGACATCGAGCTGGCGATCGAGATGCTCGAACTCGCGCCGCATCTCGACCAGATCTACCTGTTCTCCGGCGATGGCGATTTCCGGCCGCTGGTCGAAGCGGTGCAGCGCAAGGGCGTCAAGGTTTCGGTGGTCTCTACCATCAACACCAACCCGCCCATGGTAGCCGACGATCTGCGCCGGCAGTGCGACGAATTCGTCGAGCTCGGCAACCTCATGCAGAAGGTCGGACGCGATCCGGCCGAGCGCAGCGCCCGAACCCCGAGCGGACATGGCACGCCTGCCCATCCCGGGCTCGAGCGGCGTTACGGCATCCGCCAGAGCGACGAGCCTACCGACACCTGAGGCTCCGACCGTCGGCAGAGTCCGCCGCGGAGCCGGCAATCCGTTTCGTCATTCCAGCCGCAGCGAAGCGGAACGCCGGAATCCATCGTAGCGTTCCTGCGACCTTCGACAGATTCCGGGTCTGCGCCGCTATGCGGCTTGCCCGGAATGACGGGGGCCTGTGTCAGTCCGAATAAACACCGCGGTCGCCCTCACCCGCCCGTCTTCATGATCCGCGCCTTGTCGCGGTTCCAGTCGCGGGTCTTCTCGGTCTCGCGCTTGTCGTGGAGCTTCTTGCCCTTGCCGAGGCCGAGCTCGACCTTCGCCCGGCCCTTGTCGTTGAAATAGACCTTGAGCGGGATGACGGTGTAGCCTTCGCGCTGGATCGCCCCCATCAGCTTGTTGATCTGGCGGCGATGCAGCAGCAGCTTCCGCGGCCGGCGCACATCGTGATTGAAGCGATTGGCTTCCAGATATTCCGGGATATGGGCGTTGAACAGGAAGAGCTCGTCGCCCATCGGGCCGGCATAGCTTTCGCCGATCGTCGCCTTGCCGCCGCGCAGGGACTTGATCTCGGTGCCCTGCAGGGCGATGCCGGCTTCCAGCGTCTCGGTGATCGCGTAGTTGTAGCGGGCCTTGCGATTATCGGCCGCGAGCTTGTAGCGCTCGGGATCGGGCTTGCTCATTCAGAAAACTCCGGCTTCGGCGGCCGCGGATGGCGACCGCCGAACGCCTCACTTAAGCATTGAGCAGGCCGGCGTGAACCATGGCGCCGCGAATGACCTCGCCGGTCGCCGGCGTCACCGGCAGCAGGGGCAGGCGGACCTCCTCGGAAATGCGGCCGAGCAGCTTCAGCCCGTGCTTGGCGCCGGCCAGGCCCGGCTCCTTGAACACGGCGTCATGCAGCGGAACCAGCCGGTCCTGCAGCTTCAGCGCGCCGGCATAATCACCCTTGAGGGCGCAGACCATCAGCTCGGCACAGAGCTTGGGCGCGACATTGGCGACGACCGAGATGCAGCCATGACCGCCCGCCGCCATATAGGCCAGCGCCGTCATGTCCTCTCCCGAAAGCTGGATGAAGTCGTTGCCGAGCGCATGACGCTGCTGCGAGACGCGCGCGAGGTTGGCGGTGGCGTCCTTCACCCCGGCGATGTTCTTCAGCTCGTAGAGCCGCTTCATCGTCTCGACCGACATGTCGACGACCGAACGCGGCGGGATGTTGTAGATGATGATCGGGATGCCGACCGCATCGTTCACCGCCTTGAAGTGCTGATACATGCCCTCCTGGGTCGGCTTGTTGTAATAGGGCGTGACCACGAGCAGGCCCTGGGCGCCGGCCTTCTCGGCATGCTTGGCCAGGGCGATCGCCTCGGTGGTGTTGTTCGAGCCGGCGCCGGCGATGACAGGCACCCTGCCCTTCGCCTGGTCGATGACGATCTCGGTGACCTCACCGTGCTCGTCATGGCTCAGCGTCGGGCTTTCGCCGGTGGTGCCGACGGGCACGAGCCCATGGCTGCCGCTCTCGATCTGCCAGTCGACAAGCGCGCGCAGGGTCGCTTCGTCGATCTTGCCGTCCTTGAACGGCGTCACCAGAGCGGTGAGTGAACCGGTGAAGGGCACATGCTTGGTCATGGGCGGTCCTGAAAACGACATAGTTGCGCGGAAAACGGGCGACAGACATAGCCTTTCAGTCGCAGTCCGCAAAGCCAGCAACCCATCAATTATCGTGGCGGCATGGTTAGGACTTCATAAAGCTCCGTCTCGGAGCATAGGCCACTGCTACGATTCTGTTTGCCGGAGCAGGTTGTGCAAAAGTCGGCAGCTCTTTTGCGCCGAGGACGTGCTCCAGTTCGTAACGCTGCGCACCTTCTCCCGTTCGACCCCTCCGGCCGAACGAGAGAAAGCGCGCTAGGGGGGATCCCTCGATGGCGCTATCGCCGGGCCGACGGTTCTTTGGAGCTGGCCTGACGCTCATATTGGTGGCAACCGGCCCGTGCTCGGCAGGCCCCGACGGCTCGCATCCCTTTCAGGAAGAGCGGCTGGTGAGCGTCAACACGCCTGCAGCAGATACCGGAAACACCAGCGTCGATGTCGGCGTCACGGCCTCGCTCGCGCCGCAGGCCGAGCCGCCCGCATCGCCCGCGCCGCCGGCAGAGATCGCCCGGCCGGAAGAGCGGATCGACCTCGAGCCGCTGAAGAAGGCGGTCGTGGCCTATCGCACCGGCAAGTTGGAAGAGGGCGACGCCGTCGCCCGCGGCGTCGACGACAAGGCGGTGCGCGGCATGCTGGAATGGGTGGCGCTGCGCAGCCTGACCAATGTGGTGAGCTTCGAGCGCATCGACGCCTTCCTCGACGAGTTTCCGAACTATCCCGGCACCACCCCGTTCCGTCGGCGTGCCGAAGCGGCGCTGATCAACGACCGCCGCAGCCCGGAGACCGTCCGCGCCTTCTTCCATGGCGGCGAGCCGATCAGCCCGGCCGGCCGCGTCGCGCTCGCACGGGCCCTCGCCGCCGAGGGCAAGCAGCAGGAAGCGCTGGCGCTCGCGCGCCGGACCTGGCTCAACGACCATCTCGGCGCCGGGCTCGAAAAGATCGTGCTCGACAATTTCGGCGACAAGCTCAGCACCGCCGACCATCGCCTGCGCACCGAGCGCTACCTCTTCGCAGGAAAGAGCGAGGAGGCGCTGCGCAATGCCGCGCGCGTCTCCCAGGACTATGTCGCGCTGGCGAAGGTCCGCCTCGCCTCGGCCAAGGCCAAGGGCCCGATCGCGCAGAAGCAGATCGACGCCGTGCCCGCCGCCATGAAGAAGGACATCTCCTTCGCCTTCCTGCAGGCGCAGCAGGCACGCCGCAGCGGCAAGGCTGCGGATGCGGCGAAGGCCATCGCCGAGGTCCCGCGCGACCCGGCCCTGCTCGGCGACGGCGACGGCTGGTGGACCGAGCGCCGGCTGATCGCCCGCAGGCTGCTCGACGATGGCGACGCCAAGGGCGCCTATGCGGTCGTTTCCGGCCATGGCGCCGAGGACACGGCCGAGCGCATCGACGCCGAGTGGCATTCCGGCTGGATCGCGCTGCGCTTCGAAAAGGACGCCGAACGCGCGGCCAAGCACTTCGCCGAGGCCGCCAAGATCGCCGAGACGCCGATCTCGGTCGCCCGCGCCACCTACTGGCAGGGCCGCGCTGCCGACGTGCTCGGCAAGGCCGAGGAGGCGAAGGCCTTCTATGGCCGCGCCGCCGAGCACCCCGTCGCCTATTACGGCCAGCTTGCCCGCGCGCGGCTTGGCCTCACGGACCTGCCGGTCAGGCGTACGGTTGCGGCGCCGCTCGCGCATCTGCCCGGCTTCAAGGCCGCCAAGCTGCTCTACGAGATCGAGGCGCCCGATCTCGCCGGCCAGTTGCTGATCGACCTGTCGCAGCGCCTGCACGATACCGCCGCGCTCGAGGCCATCGCCGACCTTGCCCGCCAGCGCAGCGACGCCAAGACCTTGCTGACCATCGGCAAGATCGCCCTGCAGCGCGGTTTTCCGCTCGACGAGGCCGCCTTCCCGACCTCGGGCGTGCCTGAGTTCCCGGTGCTCGGCGATCCGATGGAGCGGGCCATCGTCCACGCGATTGCCCGGCAGGAAAGCGCCTTCGACCCGGCGGCAGTCTCGCATGCCGGTGCGCTCGGCCTGATGCAGATGATGCCGGCGACGGCGCGCGAGACGGCAAGACGGGCACAGCTGCCGTTCGAGCTCGACCGGCTGACCAAGGACCCGCTCTATTCGGCGAAGATGGGGGCTGCCCATCTCAACGACCTGCTCGGCGACTGGCGAGGCTCCTACATCCTGACCTTCGCCGCCTACAATGCCGGCTCGGGCAATGTGAAGAAATGGATCACCGCCTATGGCGACCCGCGCCTTCCCGAGGTCGATGCCGTCGATTGGGTCGAGCGCATCCCGTTCTCCGAGACGCGCAATTATGTCCAGCGCGTCATGGAAAACCTGCAGGTCTATCGCCAGCGCCTGAACCAGCGCACCGCCTACATGATCGACCAGGATCTGAAACGCGGCGGAAAGCGCGATTGAGGCATGGTTCATCCCGCCCCAAAGGGGCGAGAAGGGGCTTTGCCGCAGCGGAGCCGGCATGCGACAAGCCTTGTCGACCACACGACAGGATCACGCATGGACGCCGATAGCGGATTCCGCTCGCTCTATTTCAGCGCCCGCGACGGGCTGAAACTGCATGTGCGCGAATACGGCCCGCTCGCGGCGCGCGCCCTGCCTGTCATCTGCCTGCCCGGCCTCGCCCGCACCGCGGCCGACTTCCACGAGCTGGCGCTGGCGCTGAGCAGCGATCCCGCCGAGCCCCGGCGGGTGCTCGCCCTCGACTATCGTGGGCGCGGCCGCTCGGAGTACGACCGCGACTGGCGCAACTACGACATCCGCGTCGAGCTCGACGACCTCATGCAGGTTCTCGCGGCCACCGGCATCGAGGAAGCGGCCTTTGTCGGGACCTCGCGCGGCGGGCTGCTGACCATGGCGCTGGCCGTGGCGCGGCCAAGCGTGATCAAGGGCGTCGTGCTCAACGATGTCGGGCCGGTGATCGATGCGCGCGGCCTGCTGCGCATTCGCGGCTATGTCGGCAAGCTGCCCACGCCGCGCAGCTTCGCCGAGGGCGCCGAGATCCTGAAAAGGCTTTCGGACCAGCAGTTCCCGCTCTTCGGCGACCGGGAATGGGAGGTCATGGCCCGCCGCACCTGGACCGAGCGCGGCGGCGCGCTCGTCCCCGATTACGATCCGCGGCTGCTCAAGACACTCGAAGAGCTCGATCTCGAAGCGCCGCTGCCGGTGCTCTGGCCCTATTTCGCCGCGCTGAACCACGTCCCCGTCCTCGGCATTCGCGGCGAGAACTCCGACCTGCTGGCCGAGCAGACCTTGACGGAGATGGCCGGGCGCCATCCGCAATGCGAGATCTTTACCGCGCCGGGACAGGGCCACGCGCCGCTGCTCGGCAGCCGCGACATGACGAAACGCATCGGCAGGCTGGTGAGCCGCGCGGAGAAACGCGCCGCCTGACGGCGCGCCGGCAAAAGGCTCGCCGGCGAGCGGTCGGCCTCGTCAGCCCTTGCCGCGCCGCTCTTTCTCTGCGCGCGAATGCGCCGTCTCGCCACCAGCGGCCAGGATGCGCGCTTCGGCCCGCCATTGCTCGGCGATGTCGCGCCCCGGAAAACCGGTGTGGTGCGCGATATAGCGCAGCTCTTCCGTCCCGAGCGCAGCGAGCTGGTCGAAATGCCAGATGCCGAGCCCGTTCAGCTTTTCGGCGATGGCGTTGCCGACACCGTCGATCAGCGACAGATCGTCCGGCTTGCCGTCGCGGGCTGCCGTGAGCAGGTTACCCGGCCGCGTGCCTTCGAGAGCCGCACCGGACATGACGACGGGCGCTGCCTGATCGGCCGTCGCCGCGTCTCCGGCCAGTGTCGCAGCCTGCGCGACCCATTCCTCGCGCTCGATCCGGCCCGGGAAGGCGAGATAGCCGCCGACCCATTCGACATTCTCAGGCGTCCAGGCCGCGATCTGGCTGAAATGCCAGATGCCGAGCGCGTGCAGGCGTTCCTCGTTCTGCGGGCCGACGCCCTTGATCAGCTTGAGATCGTCGGCAACGCCGCCGCGCGCAGCGACATAGCCGGTCGGCCTGCGCCCGGCGATCGCATCCTCGCCGTCGAGCTTAGGCATCGGGGCAGGCTCTGCACTCCCGATTGGCGCAGGCAAGGCGCGGGGTGGTTGCGGCAGCGCCAGCCGCGGCGCAGGCAGGGCGAGCGCCGCTTCCGGCACCGGCGCATCGCCCTTGAGCAGGCAGCCGACCAGGCAGCCGGCGGCATAGACCGCCACATAGAGAAGACCGGTCTCGACCCAGAAGGCCGGCAGGTTGTTCAAGGCGCGCAGCCAGACCAGCGCCGCGGCGCCCGCCCAGAGCGCGACGACGAGCAGCACCTGGGCAGAAAGCAGGCCGCGCAGCCAGCCGCGACAGGTCAGCCAGCCGAAAACCAGGCCGATGGCGAAGGCTGCCACGAGAAACCAGGCAAAATGGAGCGCGAGATACAGCATGGCTTGCGTCCCTATTTCGCGACGGTGAACTGGACGCGGCGATTCTTGACCTTGGCTTCGGTATCGCCATGGGCAACCAGCGGCCGGTCGACGCCATAGCCCTTGACCTCGAGCTGGTCAGGATCCAGCCCACGCCGGACGAGTTCCTCGCGAACCCTCTGAGCGCGCCGCCGCGACAGGTCGAGGTTGTTGAAGCCCGCCCGCTCGCCGTCGAGATTGGCGTGGCCCTCGACGGTGACCCGCGAGGCCGGGCACTGCTTCAGAATCGCCGCAGCCTCGACCATCGCCCGCTCGGTGACAGGATCGAGCGTCACCACCGCCGTGCCCTGCCCGAACATCACGTAGTAGCGCTGGGTCAAGGCATCGAGATCGTTCTGGCAGGTGCTGGGCGGGTCGATGACGCAGCCGGTCTGGCGCATGGCGACCTCGGCCTTGCCGGTGAAGCCTTCCGGAAGACCGCTCGCGGCATTGGTTTCGATCTCGGCGCGTATGAGATCGCGGCAGGTAAGGCCCTGAACGCTGACGTCATGATCAACCACGCTTACCGAACCGAGGTCCAGCCGCAGCAGGTCCTGGATCGCACCGCGCGCCGCAACCCCGAAGCCGGCTGGCGCCGCCGGCACGATCGTCGTCTCGTCCTGAATCTTGCCGCGCAGCGGCGAGGCCTCGATCAGCGCCGCGATCGCCTGCTTCGAACCAGCATCCGGCAGATGGCCCGTCAGCGTGCCGCCGGTCTTGTCGACCGTGGCCGAGAAACCGTAGCGGTTGATGGTCAGCGCCGGCGTGCTGGAAAGCACAAGGCCAGCCGGCAGGGACTGCCCTTTAAGCGCCTCCTGCAGCGCCGTCCAACCGGCATGATCTGGCGCGGCGCCAGCAACCGAGAGATTACCGCCGTTCAGGCTGACACTGCCGCGCTCGATCTTCGCCAGAAGGCCGAGGGCGAAACGCGTCACGGCGCCGTAGTCGGCCGAGTTGCGCAGGTTCGGCTCGATACTGGTCCGATCGGTCAGCGCGCCGCGGCCAAGAGCTGTCCGGGCGAGTTCCGCCACAGCTATCCTGGCAGCCGAGTCGGGAGCGAAGCCCGACAAGGTGATGCCATCGGCCGATTTCTCGGCACGCCATTGCAGCGGGCGCGCCGGAACTGCAGGAGCAGGCGGTGGTGCCGGGGGCGGCGGCGCGGTCGCCACCGTCGGCGCCAGAGGCGCCTGCGGCGCGAGAGGCTCCGCGGGCGTTGGCGGTGGGGCAAAGGTGAGGTTGAGCGCCGGAGCCTCCGGCATGGGCGGCATCACCGGTGCGGGAGGTGGCGGCGGTGGCGGTGGGCAGGCGATCGTCGCCACTGCCACGGATTCCGGGCCATCCGCCTGGGCGATGTTGAGCCGTAGCGCCTCGCAGCTGGCGAAATCCTTCGGCCCCTCGCCGCTGATCCGGTAGCGGCCTCCCTCGAGTTCGACCTTGCCGCTGTGCAGACGCGCCAACTCCGAAATCGCGCGTCCGACTTGCGCCAGGAAAACCGGGGGCTCGCCAGCGGCCGGCAATGTCCTGTCGATGATCTTGCCTTCCCCGGGGAAGCCGCGTGCGAGCAGGACGCCGAACTCCCGCTTCACAGCCTCCGACGGGTAGAATCCGGAAATCGTCACGGTCCCGGCGGCACTCTTCTCGGCGCTCCAGGCATAGGGCGCGACAGTCGGCGGGTTGAGCGCGCAGTCGACTCGCGAAAAGCCTGCCGGGGCAGCCGTCGCCGCCGCGGCCCGCAGGGCCAGATAGGCCTCCGGCGTGGAGGCCGTACCCTCGACGCAGAAACGCGCATCGTCGAGCGCGACCTTGCCGGTGGCGAGGCGGCCGAGGTCGGCGATCATCGCCGCGGTCAGGGCCGCGAAACCGGCCGGCGCGCCGAAGGCTATTTTCTGCTGGTCCTCGATCGGCAGATCGGCTCCCAGCGCCCTGGCGGCAGCGAGATTGGCCTTCGCCGTCGCCTCGTCCGGCACGTAGCCGGCAAGCGTCAGCCGCTTCGCCTCGCGGTTGGCCGACCAGCTATAAGGCTTCTGCGCGACGACCTGGGTCAGGCCACCGATCACACGCCGGACGCCGAATTCGGACGTCAGCTGCGCCAACGCCTTGGCGGCACCGTCGGAGCTGGTCGCCTCGCCATCGAGATAGACGTCGCGGCCATCGACCCTGACCGTGACTTCGCGAATTCCCGGAGCCGCGCCAGCAAGAGATCCGGCTGCGAGAGCCCTGCCCTCGACATCCCTGCGAACCGCTTCGCCCTGAATCAGGTTTGCCGAGCTCCACAACACCGCCAGTGGAACGAATCCCCACAGCCAACCGGCCTGCCGCGTCATCCCCGACCCTCGCCCCTGCCACCGAATCGAACCGCTTCCGGCTCCTACGGCACCGCAAGAATCAGGCCCTATCCCACGATCAAGTCAAGCAAAGCGGCCAGGTTCTACCCCGGAATCGGCGGCCCGCGGCACTGGCGCGGCCGCGCGGTCGAGACGCCTCGCGTCGTCGCCAAGCTCGCATCATCGCCAAGCATCTCGTCAGCGCCCGCCGCAGGCCGCCAAAACGAAAGAAGCCCCGGGTTTCCCCGGGGCTTCCATCCTCACGATCGTAAGATCGATCAGAAGTCGCGCTGGATGCGGAAGCGGCCAGCCCAAGCGTCGTCGGACTTGACGAGCGAACCACCGTTGCCGACCGCGATGCGGTTGCCGAGGTTGTTGCCCGACAGGACCGGCTGACGCAGGTTGGTGCTGGTGTAGAGCACCTCGACGCCGATATCCAGGCCCGAAACCGGCGACCAGATCAGGTTACCCGAGACGATCAGCTCCTTCGGATCGAGCGGGCGGTTGATCTGCCCACCGACGTTCTGAGCGCCGAGCACGTAGCCGAGCTTCAGCTCGGAGTACGAAGCGACGAGCTCCGAACGCAGGGTCGGGGTCCAGAAGTGACGCAGGGCCGCGACAATCGACCAGCCGGTCGAGGAGTCGACGTTGCCGATGGCGTTCACGCCGAAGTCGGCGACAGCGAGCTGCGAGTTGAAGGCCGAGATACGGCCGACGCCCATGTTGCCGCCCCAGCCGAGGTAGCCGAGAGCGCCGTCAGCGTAGGCAGCCTGCAGGAACAGGAAGTCGCCAGCCGCAAGCATCGGCAGGTTGATCTTCACGCCGCCCTGGATGGCCCAGCCCATCTCGTCCTTGTTGCCGACGAAGATGCCGTTGCCGTTGGCGATGCCGCCAGCAGCAGCGCCGCCCGGACCGAAGACGGTGTTCAGGCCAGCGTTGTTGATGCTGCGCTGCGACAGAGCAGCCGACAACTGAGCCGAACCCCAGCCCTGATCGACGCGGAGCGAGGCGACGATGTCCGGATAGTCCTGACCGAGGTAGCTGCCGACGCCCAGGCCGATCGGCTCACCGGCGGCGTTGGTGCCGACCAGAGCGATGCCGGACTCACGCGAACCGGTGCCCGAGACGCGATCTTCGAGCGACAGGGTGGCCGAGAAGCCCGAACCGAAGGTGGCGGTGTAGGCCAACAGGTTCAGACGCGAGTCAGCCGTACGAACGGTGGTGAAGCCGAGATCGTTGGCATAGAAGTCGAAGAACGACTGAGCGCGACCAGCGGTGATCGGGCCGAACTGGACGAAGGCCAGATCGAGGTTCGCCGACGAAGCGGTCGAGCCGGTCAGGGTGCGCGGGGCGCCCGGAGCGACGATGCCCTGGTTGCCGTTGAGCGTGTTGTTGTACAGGCCGGTGCTGTTGGTCAGCTCGTAGCGGAAGAAGGTCCGCAGGGTGCCGAAAGCGGTGGCGGTACGGGCGTCGACGTTCAGACGACCACGAGCGCGGCTGCCGTAGGAGTCGTTCGTGTCGCCATAGCGCGAACCGACGGTGTACTCAGCACGGACACGACCGCCGACGCGGAGGCAGGTGTCGGTGCCCGGGATGTAGAAGAAGCCAGCGCCGTAGGCGGAGCAGACGCGAACGTATTCGACCGGAGCGGCCTTCCGCGAGGGAAGGTCGGCGGCCTGAGCCCCGGCAACCGCGGCGATACCGGCGGCAGAACCGAGGAGGAGGCTCTTAACGAGCTTCATTTGATAACCTCCAAAAGAGTTTCGAGACCCTCGGGCTTCGGCGAACTCGTTTTCCGGACGGCCCCAGGAGACCCCACCGGCGAACCCGCCTATCCCGGTCTTCCCCCCCCACCCTGAACCACTCAGAGGCGAAGTTGAAAAACAGCGACCGGGAATGTCCCGCCGCACAGTCACCATTACGAATGCCCGCCCCGCGATCAACCATCATCACGTCCGGGTGAGGCTTGGCGGGGCTCTTTGGACCCCGGTGTTGCACGTCGGCCACGCTTTGAGCGCGGAACTTAAGACGCTGTTAACCGGCCGGGACCGGATCGCGGCACCCGAAGCCCGTTTTGGCCCTCTTATGAGGCGAATCTTCGGCTCCGAGCAGCGGCGACGATTCCCCCGCCAGCCGACTCAGTATTCCCACTCGGCTCCGACACCGACCGCCGCGCTGCCGTCGGCATTGGTCTCCGCCTGGAGCTTCAGCCGCCGGGTCACGTCGATGCCGACAGAGACTCCGCTTTCGGAGGGTTTGGCTCCTGCCTTCACACCGATTGTGATGTTGTCGGACAAGGCGCGCGAGACACCGACGGTCGGCCCGTCCGGCCCCATCTGGACGTCGAAATTGTCGACACCGAGTTGGCGCCGCAGCTTCTCGAACACGTCCTCGCCACCGGCACCCGAGAATTGCGCCGCGGTCTGGGCGAGCTGCAGCGCCTGGAAGGGCGAGAGCGAGCCGGAAGCGCGCTCGAAGAGCAGTCGCGAGAGCACCTCGTCCGGCGGCAGCTCCGGCGAGGAGGTGAAGGCGAACTCCGGCGCCGATGCCTGGCCGCTGACGATGATTCTGGCCGTAACGTCGGCGGCGCGCGTCTCTGCGACGAAGTCCAGTTCCGGCATGACGTCGCCGGAGAAGGTCACCCGACCGCGGCTGAAGTCGAGGCGCTGGCTGAGCACACTCAGGCGACCGCGGCGCAGATCGAAGCCGCCGTTCAGCACGGGATTCGCCGAGGTGCCGCCGACACGCAGCTCGCCGCCGAGTTCGGCGTCGATGCCGCGGCCACGGATGAAGACGCGTCCCGGGGCGGAGACCGTGATGTCGAGCGCGGCATCGAAGGCCGGCGCGCGGGCACCCTTGCGCTGTGCGGCGGCGCGGGCCTTGCGCTGCGCCGCGAGGCGTTGCGCGGCCTGGCCCTTGGCGTGGACATGCCTGATGCCGTCGACCGGGCGCAGGCTCGACGGCAGCCGGTCCGGCACGGCGACCTCGATCGTGACGACGCCGATGCGTCCGGAGACGCGCGGGCGCTGAGCCAGTGGCCCTGCGAGATCGAGCCCGAGATCGGCCACCGCGGTGACCAGCCCGTTGGCGACGAGCTGGGCGCGCTTGCCTTCGATCCGAATCGTCCCCGGGAAACCGGCCTCGGGATCGAGCCGGACATTGCCGCGCGCCGAAAGCGTACCGCCACCCGGCGTCTGCGCCGAGAAGCGCTCGATCGCGAGTTCAGGACCGCGCGCGGCGAGGCGCGCCTCGATCGCGGTCAGCCTGACGCCCTGGAGGGCATCGCTGAAGCTGCCATTGGTGAGCGTCGCGCCACCGGAGAGCTGCGGTGCGGACATCGTTCCGCTGGCCCGCATGTCGATGGCGATTTGGCCGGTCAGGTTCCGGCCATCAGCCGCGAGCTGGGTATTGGCCAGTGCGGCATCGACCCGGCCCTGCACGGCGAGATCGAGCGCGCCATTGCCGCCGAGCGGCGCCGTCCCCTTCGCGGTCAGCGCGACGAAGCGGCCGGCATTGAGGCTGGCATCGAGGCTGGTCTGGCGGCCGTTCAGGGCGCCCTGCCCGGCAATCTCGATCGGCGGCAGACCGGCCTGCCGCGTCTGCGGCGCGACGAGGCGCGCGATCTTCAGGCGCCACGGACCGGTCGGGGCCTCTGGCGTTCCCTTGATCGTCGCCTCGGCGTCGAGCGTGCCGGACAGATCGAGCGTCGGCGCGGCAAGCCTTGCAGCCGAGAGCGGCACATTCTGCGCCTGGAAGCGCAGGTCGAGGGCGCGGCCGACCTGACCGTCGAGCGCGATACGGCCAGCATCGACGGCGATGGCGAGATCGCGAATGGCGACGCCGCCCTCTATGGCGGCGAAGCTCGCCGGCTTGGAAAGCGAAATGCGGCGGCCGTCGCGGCTGGCGGTGAAGCTGGAGAGGTCGAAGCGCAGCGGCTCGGACACGGAGAGCCTGCCCTTGGCGGCCAGCGCAAAGCCGCGCGCCGTGGCATCGAGGCTGATGTCGCTGGTCTCGGCGGCGCCTTGCGAGACCAGCCGAATTGCGCTGACCGGCTCGCCGGCAATGACGGCACGGTCGACCTGGACATTGCCGTCGATCCGCGGCTTGCGCAGGGCATCGACGATGGCGAGCGTGGCATCGAGTTTCTCGAGCGTCAGGCTAGGCGCCGACAGGCGCTGGGCATTGGTCTTGAGGTCGATGTTCTGGCCACCATTCGGCCGGGCGAGGCGCAGATCGGCATCGATGCGGCCGCCGAGCTTGGCCAGCGCCAAAGCCGAGAGGTCGTCGAGATTGCGGGCGGCGAGCTTCAGGTTGCCTTCGGCGAGATTGGCGGCGTCGAGATCGAGCGCGCCATTAAGCGTGACCGAGCCGATGGCGACGTCGAGCTGCGGCAGGTTCCAGCCGCCGGGATCGCGCTTGGCGAAGCGGAGCATGCCGGTCGCAGGCTTGCCTTCGACCTCTCCGGACAGCTTCGCTTCGCCGGTCAGCGCTCCCTGCAGGTCGCGCAGTATCGCATCAAGCGCGAGCCGCGGCACCGGGCGGCCGAGCGCCGTGGCGTTGCTGATGGCGGCGCGCAGCGTCGCGTCGAGCTTGTCGAGCGGACCGGACAAGGCGGCATCGAAAGCGCCCTGCCCCGACAATCTCGGATCGGCGCGGCGCAGATCGGGAATCGCGATATTGGCGCGCAGATCGGAGCCCTGGGCGCCGAGCGCACCGTCGGCGGCCGCGGTGACATGGGTGCCGGCAATGCGGAAGCCGTTGACGACGAGCCCGCCGCTTCCGGGCACACGGACCTCGCCGCCTAGCGTCAGCTTGCCGGCGAGCAGACGATCGAGCGCCTCCTGATCGAGGCCGAGGGCCTCCGCCGAGCCGTCGAGCTTCACCGCATAGCTCTTGAGATGGGGCTCGGCGTCGATCGCCGCCGCGACGGTCGCCGCGCCCTTGAGTTTGCGGTCTGCAAGGCCGCTCAGCCGGGAGAGATCGGGCAGACGCGCCTGCGCCTTGCCGAGAATACGCTTGGGGCCCAGCTGGCCGATATAATCGAGCTCCGCGCCCCCGAAGGCGAGCTTCAGCGTCTCGAACTCGCCACCACCGCCCTCACTCGCCGTGCCGCGCAAGGTGAAGCGGACGCGGTCGCCAATGAAGCGCGCGAGCCCGGCATCGACGAACGCGATACCGGAGGCTTCGCCATCGGACACCAGGACCGTCCTTGTCGCGGGATCGCCGAACGGGCCGTTCGGCGTAGCGGTGAAGGTCAGATCGAGCTTGCCGAGCTTGCCGGCAGGCACCGAAGCACCTTCGGCCTGCAAGCTGGCATTGACCCGCGGACCGGCGGCCGGCCCCTGGATCCTGGCGTCGAAGGCTAGCTTGGCGATCTCGGTGCCGGAGGCGACAGTCCGGCCCTCGGCATTCGGCCGGGCGGCCGCGGTCACGGTGAAATCGAGGTTCTTGTCGGCGCCGTAGAGCCCCTTCACATCGAGCCGGGCCAGCGCCGAGACCAGGGCGAGCTCCTCGACCGCGACGGCGCCGTCATCGGCGAAGGCGACGGCGCCATCGAGCCGGGTCGACCCCTGGAAGACGGGCGCGACCGGTGGCGGCATCAGGCCGGCGATGCGGGAATCGAGCGCGAGCAGCAGGCGGCGCCCGGCGCCGCGACGCGAGAGGTCGGCGGTGCCGTCCGCGCCGATGCTCGGCCCGGCATTGAAGGCGAGCGTCGCCTTGAAGCGATCGAGCGGCCCGTCGCCCGAGAGGTCGAGCTTGACCGGCGGGCGGTCAGGCAGATCGGCGATGGTCGCGAGCAGGCCGCCCTGCGGCTCGTCGAGCTTGATCGCGAGCTGGAGCTGCGTGGTCTGCGGCACGAAACGCAGATTGACGTCGAGGCTGCCGCCCATGTCGAGCCGGCGGCCGGCGAGGCGCAGGTCGAGCCCCTCATTGGGCGGGCCGAGGCGCGCCGAACCGTTCGCCGAGAGCCGCGCCGGCGCGCCGATCACGGTTGGGCCGAGCGCAAGCTCGCCGAGCTGAAAGGCCTCGATGATCACCTTCAGCGGCAGATCGGGGAGGAGCGGACCATCATTGGCCTGGGCCGCCGCAGCCGCAGGGTCGGGCAGCGGCCTGCGCAGGATCTCGAGCTTGCCGATCTCGAGCCGGTTGACCTCGAGCCGGCGCAGCAACAAGGCCGAGCGCGTCCAGATCAACCGCGCCCGGTCGAGGCGGAGCCAGGGGCCGTCGCGGTCGGAGATGACGATGTCGCGGATAGAGGCGTCCGAGGACAGCGCGCCGTCCACGGCGCCTATCGAGACCTGACTGCCATCGGTCGAGAGCGCCTTCGAGATCAGGTCGGCGAGGACGCCGCGCTCGCCGGAGTTCTGGGCGTGCAGGCCGAAGCCGGAAACGAAGACCAGCAGCCCGGCGATCAGCAGCGCCGCGAGGGATAGCACCAGCCGGGGTAAGCGGAGCGCGCCCATCAGAAGGCCTGCCCGATGCTGATATAGAGGGCGACGGGCTTGTCGCCCTTGCGCGGGTTGAGCGGGGCCGCGACATCGACGCGGATCGGCCCGATCGGCGTATAGTAACGCAGGCCGAGGCCAGCGGCGAACTG
Source organism: Allobosea sp. WAO (assembly GCF_001509835.1). Classification (GTDB taxonomy): domain Bacteria; phylum Pseudomonadota; class Alphaproteobacteria; order Rhizobiales; family Beijerinckiaceae; genus Allobosea. The sequence continues at coordinate 182,901 of NZ_JXTJ01000008.1, read as the reverse complement.
CAACTGCTCCTTGAAGTTCGGTACCTGCGATTCGAAGGCCATGCCGGCGTCCAAGAAGGGCACGATGCCGATCGTGTTGGTGATCTTGATGCGCGCCTCGGCCGAGGCCTCGAACAGGCTGCGCCCGCCAGTCAGCTGGTAGAGCGGCCCAAGTGGCGCCAGCGAGCGATACGCATAGCCGCGTACCGAACCGCCGCCGCCTGCATAGAAGCGCCGCGTCGCCGGGATTTCGTCGAGATCGGCGCCTGCGACCGAGCCAAGACCGACCCGCCCGGCCAGCACATAGCGCCCGTCCTCGTCCAGCGAATAGTAGCCAGAAAGCGCAGCCTTGCTCTGGAAGAAGGGCGCCGCCGAATGGCCGTAGGAGTAGTAGGGCGCGACCGAAGCGGTGACGCGGATACCCCGCGTCGGGTCGAGCAGGCTGTCGGTCGAATCGTAGCGCACCGAGAGCGGCACGCCGAACAGGGTGTAGTCGACCTGGCCGAGGACGTCGCTGGTCTGGCCGCGCTCGGCCTCCAGCCCGGCCTGGATCGAGAAGACGTCGCTGAAGCGGTGGCGGATGGCGGCGGTGGCGTTGACGTAGCGGGCCGTGTAGCCGCCATAGCGATTGGTTCCGACGCGCTCGCGCGTGCCGACCACGTCGACGAGCAGGTCGTTGCGGCTGCCGCCCAGGGCCGGCTTCATGAAGCCGATCGAGAAACGAGCACCGAGATCGGACGGCAGAAAGTCGCCGAAGCGCTGGATCTTGGTGCCGTCGATGCGCGGTGCGAAGAAGAGATCGCCCTCCAGCCGCAGGCGCTCGGCCCCGCCGAACAGGTTGCGATGTTCCCAATAGGTCCGCACCGTCGGGCCATCGATGGTCGAATAGCGCGCCGAGAAGCCGATCAGGCGCTTGGGCCTCTCGTTGACCTCGACGAAGATCGGCAGGTTGCCGCGCGCATCGAGGGCCGTGCCCTCCCGCATCCGCACCGCGCCGACCGCGGGGATCTGCGCAATCGACTTGCGGGTGTCGGAGAGTGCCTTGGGCGAATAGGGATCACCGGGCTCGAGATAGATGAAGGAGCGGATCACCGGCTCGGGAATGTCGCCGGTTTCGCCGATGCTGAAGTCGCCGAAGCCGGCGACCGGACCGGGATCGACGACGACAGCGACATCCATGATCTTTGCGGCATGGTCGACGACCGGCCGGATCTCGACGACCTTGGCCAGCGGGCGCGAGCGAGCGCGCCAATAGTCGACAAGCGCCGCCTGCGCCGCGCGCAACGAGGCCGACGCGGCCGGGTCGCCCGGCCTCAGCCCGGAGACCTTTCCGGGATCGGCGATCACCGCAGTCGGATCGCGCTTCGCGCCGGGGACGATGTCGACATTGCGGAGCGTGAAGAGCGGCCCGGGATCGACGGTGACGACCACCGGCGCCGGCGCGCGGTTGCGAAAGCGCTCGGCCGCCGCGGCAAAGCCGGGCGGCGGCTCGCCCGCCTGGCGGACCACCGCACCATCGACCGCGATCGTGACCTGGGCGTTGAAGTAGCCGCGCGCCCAGAGCGCATCGAGCATCGGGTCGATATCGGCACTCGCCCGGCGCGCCAGGCTATCGCCGTCGGGCGGTGGATCCTGCCTCAGGCGATAGAGCAGCGAGGCATCCTGCAGATTGCGTGTCAGCGCGCTGGCATCTTGCGCATCGCCAAGCTCGAAGTTCAGCTCGTAGGGCAGCGTGGTGGCGCTGACCGCTGGTGGCTTCTCCTTCGAACCGAACAGGCCGAAGACGTCGAGCGAGGACAGATCGAAGGCGCGGGCCGGCGGAGTTTCGGCCGCAAGCATCGCGACGAAAGCGCATAAGCCCCCGCCCGCAACACCGAGCCCCCTCCTCCGTCTCAACCGCATCAAACCTCCAACGCAACGCGACTAGAATGCAGAAAATGAGTTCTTTTTGTGATCCTGCCGTCAGTTGATCACAATTCAACGCTGCCGATCCGTGGCATGATCCGAGCACCGGCGAAGTAAACGTACCGTTACGTCGCCGCAACGAAAGCGCTCGCGGGCAAGAGTCTCCCGCGAGCGCAAGGCGCTTATGCCAGCGCGAAAGAGATCGCCGTGACCGGGTCGAGCCGGGCGATCACCGGCCCGAGCGTCGGCGCGAGCACGCCGCCGCAGAGGCTGCCGGTTGTGATGATCTGGCCTGCCTTGAGGCCGCCGAGCGGCGTCTCGGCCGGGCGGTTGGCCCAGGCGAGCGCCGTCACCAGCGGGTCGCCATTGGCGTGCTCGGCCGGGCGCTCATAGAGGACGTCGCCGTCGAGTTCGACGCTGCAGGTCAGGGCCGCGACGTCGTCGAAGATGCTGAACGGAACCTCCGGGCCAAGGAGATAGCCGCCGTGGCCGAGCGCGTCGGCGAGCCAGAGCGGAAAGGCGACATTGGTCCAGTCGGCGATGCGGCTCTCGACGATCTCGATACCGACCAGGGCGGCATCGCAATGCTCGATCAGCTCGGCGCGGGTATAGGGGTTGCCGGGCCGCAGCGGCATGTCGCGGCCGAGCCGCACCGCAAGCTCGATCTCGACGCGCAATTCGGCGCCATGGGCGGAGCGATAGGTATCGCCGGATTTCAGATAGGGCCCAGGCATCGGCGCGGCGATCGCCCGGCCACCCTCGGCGATCGAGACCTTCCAGCCGGCATCGGCATAGCCCATGGCCTTCTGCACCTTGGCCTGCACGGCGAGCGCGGCGTCGATATCGGCCGGAACCGGCAAGGTCGTGATGTCGACCAGGCTGTGGCCGCGGCGGGCGCCGGTCAGCGCCTCGGCAAGGGTATCAATCGTCGTCGCCATCGTGCTGGGTTCCTGTCGCAGCAGCCTCGTAGAGCTCATTGGCTACAGCATCGGTCGGCGAATGGGAATTCGCCAGGCGCCGGGGCGGCTGCCGCCACGCGCGGGCCGGAGCCGCGCTAGAACTCGCGCGACCAGAACGATCAGGAGAGATTCGATGACGAGATCAGAGAACGACCGCCGCATCGACTATATCGAATTCATCGTCGCCGACCTTGCGAGGGCGCGGGCATTCTACGGGGCCGCTTTCGGCTGGAGGATGACAGATTACGGCCCGGAATATTGCGCCTTCGCCGATGGGCGGCTGGAAGGCGGATTCACGACGCAGGGCACTCCGAGGCCGGGCGGGCCTCTGGTTATCCTCTATGCGGACGACCTTGCCGCCACTCAGGCGTCGATCGAAGCGGCAGGCGGGCGGATCGTGCAACCGGCCTTCGACTTCCCAGGCGGCCGGCGCTTCCACTTCGCCGACCCGGACGGCTACGAGCTGGCGGTCTGGACGAAGGGCTGAGCCTCTCGCCGCATATCGCGAGCAGGAAGCCCATTTTCATGCTATGGTTGCCTCCGCAAATGTGGAGGCAACCAATGCGTGCCATCAAGCAGTTGCTAGCAGCCTACACCGCATGGCTTTCCTGGATGCTCCAGGTCTCACCCGACTTCATCACCAAGGACCGGCGCGGCAACCTGCCGCCGCCTTCGGGAGGCATCGGGGCGTACTGACACCCCTCGCCTCCCGCACGATGACAACGCCGCTACGGCGCCGCGTCACTTGCCCCAGCGCAGCGCCAGCGGATCGACTTCGCGCGCCAGCTCGATTAGGCCTTCGCGGGTCTTCGGATGCAGCGGCATCAGCGGATGGCGAACGGCCTCGCTCTTGATCACGCCGCCTTCCTTCATCAGCGACTTGGTGGCGCGCAGGCCGCACTGGCGGTTCTCGTAGTTGATGATCGGCAGCAGGTCGCGATAGATCGCCGCCGCCGTCTTGCGGTCACCAGCGGCATGGGCGGTGACGATCGGCTTGATCAGGTCGGGGATCATGGCCGAGGTCATCGTGCCGGTGGCGCCGGCGTCGAGATCGGCCATCAGCGTGATCGCCTCCTCGCCGTCGAACGGGCCGATGACCGCCTTGCCGCCGGCCTCGATCAGCGCGCGCAACTTGTTGGCGGTGCCGGCGATCTCGATCTTGAAATAGCAGACGAGCGGAACTTCCTTGGCCAACCGGACCATGAAGGGCACGCTCATGTTGACGCCGGCAAGCGGCGCGTCCTGCAGGATGATCGGCAGGCCGCTGGCTTCGGCGACGCGCGCGAAATGCTCGATCATGCCGTCCTCGTCGGCCTTGAGTAGGGCGCCGTGATAGGGCGGCATCATCATCAGCATCTTGGCGCCGGCATCCGCGGCGGCCTTGGCGCGCTGGGCGGCGATGCGGGTCGAGAAATGCGAGGTGGTGACGATCACCGGCACACGCCCGGCGACCTGCTCGATCGAGAGCAGCATGACCTGATGACGCTCCTCGTCGGTGAGCAGGAACTGCTCGGAGTAGTTCGCGAGGATGCAGATCCCGTCGACGCCCTGGTCGATCATCAGGTCCATGACGCGCTTGTTGCCCTCGATGTCGAGGTCGCCATTGTCGTGGAAGATCGTCGGCGCGATCGGGAAAATGCCCTTGTACGGTTCGGTCATGGCAGGTTCTCGGCTCTTCGAGGCTGGAGGGTGGTGAAGGCTAATGCGCCAGGCGATCGCCGATCTCGGCGAGCCTGCGCTGGTAGATGGCGAGGTCATCGGAGGAGAAGCAGCAGAAGGTGACCTCCCGCAGATCGGCGCCGGAGCGCAGCGCGGCGGCGACCGTCGTCACCGCGATGCCGGCGGCCTCTTCGATCGGATAACCGTAGACGCCGGTGCTGATGCTCGGGAAGGCGATCGTCCGCAGGCCGGCTTCCGCCGCAAGGGCGAGCGAGTGGCGATAGCAGGAGGCGAGCAGTTCCGCCTCGCCCTCGCGGCCGCCGTGCCAGATCGGCCCGACTGTGTGGATCACATGGCGCGCCGGGAGGCGGTAACCCTTGGTCAACTTGGCGTCGCCGGTCTGGCAACCGCCGAGTTGCCGGCATTCCTGCAGAAGTTCGGGGCCGGCCGCACGATGGATCGCGCCGTCGACGCCGCCACCGCCGAGCAGCGAATTGTTCGCCGCGTTGACGATGGCGTCGACAGAGAGCGTCGTGATGTCCGCCTGGATGGCCCGCAGCCTGGCATCTGTCATCGTGCCCCCCTCGGCTCGGGCCCTGCCCGTGCAGCATAGCGCAGCCGGCGACAGCCGGCAGCGCCGGACCGCTCAGGCCTTGGCCGCTCGCGCGGTCGTCAGCTTGCGGATCCCGCGCCTGGCCGAACCCAACAGCGGGAAGAGCAGCAGCGCGAGCGCGATCGACATCAGCGAAGCAACCAGCGGGTTCGACCAGAAGATCGAGAGCGAGCCCTGGCTGAAGATCATCGACTGACGGAAGGCGTCCTCCGCCTTGTCGCCAATGACCATGGCCAGCACCAAAGGCGCAATCGGATAGTCGAGCTTCTTGAAGAAGTAGCCGATGATGCCGAAGGCCAGCGCGAGCCAGATGTCGAACTCCTTGCTGGCGACGGTATAGGCGCCGATGAAGCAGACGACGACGATCGCCGGGCCGATGATCGAGAACGGAATGCGCAGGATCGAGGCGAAGAGCGGCACGGTCGCCAGCACGACGACGACGGCGACGACGTTGCCGAGATACATCGAGGCGATCAGGCCCCAGACGAAGTCGGGGCGCTCGACGAACAGCATCGGGCCGGGGTTGAGGCCCCAGATCATCAGCCCGCCCATCATCACGGCGGCGGTCGCCGAGCCGGGAATGCCGAGCGCCAGCATCGGCAGCATGGCGGCGGAGCCCGCGGCATGGTCGGCCGTCTCGGGCGAGATCACGCCCTCCGGCTCGCCCTTGCCGAACTTCTCCGGGTTGCGCGAGGAGCGCTTGGCCATGGCATAGCTCATGAAGGAAGCCGCCGTCGGCCCGCCGGGCGTGATGCCCATCCAGATCCCGATGATGCTGGAGCGCAGCAGCGCGAACCAGTAGCGCGGCAGCTTGAGCGCCGTCAGGAACACGTCGCGCGGGCGGACCTTGGCCTTCACCCCGTCGAAGCGCAGCCCGTCTTCCATGGTCTGCAGCAGCTCGCCGAGACCGAACAGGCCGATCACCGCGATCAGGAAGCTGACGCCGGCGAGCAGCACGTCGAACTCATAGGTCAGGCGGACATTGCCGGAGACCGAGTCCATGCCGATCGAGGCGAAGGTGAAGCCCATCGCCATCGAGACGAGCGTCTTCAGCGGCGAGGCGCCACCGAGGCCGACGAAGCTGGCGAAAGTCATGAAATAGACCGCGAAATACTCCGGCGAGGAGAATTTCAGCGCAAAGCGCGCGACCCAGCCCGAGAGCAGCGTGATCAGGATGACGCCGGCCATCGCGCCGAAGCCGGCCGAAAGGAAGGCGAAGGACAGCGCCTCAGCCGCCCTGCCCTGCTTGGCCATGGGATGGCCGTCGAAGGTGGTCGCAACGGAGGATGGCTCGCCGGGGATGTTGAACAGGACCGAGGTCGTCGAACCGCCGAACAGCGCGCCCCAGTAAAGCGAGGTCAAAAGGATGATCGCCGAGACCGGGTCCATGGTGAAGGTCAGCGGCAGCATCAGCGAGACGCCGTTCGGGGCACCGAGCCCGGGCAGCACGCCGACGAGGATGCCGAGAAGCACGCCGGCCATCATCAGCGCGATGTGATGGGTGGTCAGCGCGACTTCGAAGCCGTGAAGGAGCGAGGCGAAATTTTCCATGGGTCGATCCGCTCGCGAAGGTCAGAGGCCGAGCATCGTCTCGACCGGCCCCTTGAGCAGGGAAACCTGGGCGAACTTCTCGAGGCCGAAATAGAAGAAAGCGGCGGTGCCGAAGGCGGTCGCGAGGGTCGGCAACCAGCCGAAGCGGCCTTGGAAGCGCATCGCGAAGACGAGATAGAGCACCATCGCGACATACATGCCGAGCGTGACGCTGAGCACGATGAAGGCGAGCATCGGCAGAAGGAAGGAGAGGACGCGCTTGCCCTGCTCGCGGTTGAGGAAGCTCTCGGCGAGAGCCGCCGAGCCGCCAATGCGCTTCCCGATCGTGGTGACGACGGTTCCGGCGCTGGCGAGCGTGATCAGTAGGCCGCAATAGAATGGGAAGGCACCGGGCTGGGGGCCGGACGAGTCCCAACCGATGCCGAATTCGCGGGCACCGTTGACGATCACGACGCCGAAGGCGAGCGTCGCCAGGGCTGTCGCGATTTCGGCCTGGAAGCGGGTGATCATCGGCAGCCTTCCATCCCTGTTTTTTGTGACGCGGGAGGCGGGCCCGAAGCGCGCCTCCCGAAATGTCCGTCCTGAGAGGAGCGGCACCTTGCGGCGCGCGCATGCGCCCCGCGGCCCCGCCCCACTGCCGTCAACGGATCAGTTGACGACCCAGCCTTCGTTCTTGAAGGTCTTGGCGTTGGCGGCCTCGTCCTTGGCGACGAAGTCGTTGAGTTCCTTGCCCTTCATGAAGCGGGCGGTCTGCGCGGTGCGAGCGACGAACTCGGCCCACTCAGGGGTCTTGCTGACCTTCTCCATCACGTCGGCATAGAAGGTCACGGCGTCGGCCGGAACCTCGGCCGGCAGCCAGACGGTGCGCGGCATCTGGAACGACTCGAGCGGCAGGCCGGCTTCCTTGCAGGTCGGGATATCGCCCCAGCCCTTGCCGTCATGGACCGGCTCGCCCTTGGCGAGACGCACCGGCGAGAAGACGCAGAGCGGCTTGACCTGGCCGGCCTTCCACTGACCGAGATTCTCGTTCGGGTTGTTGGTGTTGGAGTCGACATGGCCGCCGGCGAGCTGCGTCGCGGCAGCGCCACCGCCCTGGAAGGGCACGTAGATCCACTTGGCGCCGGTCGCCTCCTGGATCATCGCGGTCAGCGTCTGGTCGGTGTCCTTGGACTGGCTGCCGGCCATCTTGAAGCCGCCGGGCTTCGCCTTCACCGCATCGATATAGGCCTTGGCGTCGTTATAGGGCGAGTTGCCGTTGACCCAGATCAGGAACTCGTCGAGCGCCAGCGCGGCGACCGGGGTGAGATCCGAGAACTTGTAGCCGAGCTTGGCGACGTAGGGCAGCAGATAGGCGTTGTTGGTGCCGAAGATGACCTTGTGGGCGTCGCCCTTGCCGCCCTTGCCGTAGACGAAGGTCTCGGCGCCGCTGCCGCCGCCCTTGTTGAGCACGACGATCGGCTGCTCGACCAGCTTGTGCTTGGTGATGATCGACTGGATGACGCGGGCGAAATTGTCGGTGCCGCCGCCGGGGCCCGAGGCCACGACGAACTCGATCGGCTTGGTCGGCTGCCAGGCCTGTGCCGGCATCGCGGTCGCGAAGGACGCGGCGACGAAACTCGCCGCGATCGTGAACTTCTTCATGCTGTTCTCTCCCTTTCTTAAAGTGATCGGGCGGCTCTTGACGGCCGCCCTGCCGGAATGCCTCAGGCTGCGGCCTTGCTTGCCGCCTTTCCTTCGCTCGCCATCTTGATGGCCAGCGACAGCGCCGCGCGGGTAGCGCCGAGATTGGCGATACCCTTGCCGGCGATCTCATAGGCCGTGCCATGAGCCGGCGTGCAGATCGGGAACGGGAAACCGCCGATCAGGGTGACGCCGCGGTCGAAGCCCATCAGCTTCATCGCGATCTGGCCCTGGTCGTGATACATCGTCAGCACGGCATCGAAATCGCCGTTCCTGGCGCGCAGGAAGACGGTGTCGGACGGGAACGGCCCTTCGACCGTATAGCCCTTGGCCTTCGCCGTATTCACCGCCGGCTCGATCGTATCGATCTCGTCGCGGCCGAAATTGCCGCCGTCGCCGGCATGGGGATTGATGCCCGCAACCGCGATGCGCGGCGGGTTGAAACCGGCAGCGCGCAAATTCTTGTCGGCGAGATCGAGCGCCCGCAGGATCCGCTCCTGGGTGACGTTCTTCGCGACCTCGGAGAGCGGGACATGCGAGGTGACGCGGGCGTTCCAGAGCTTGTCGAGCACATTGAACTCGCTCGCCGGCCCCTCGAACGCGATGGCGTCGCGCACGAAACGGATCTCGTCGTCATAGCCCGGATAGGCGAAGCGCATCGCCGCCTTGTTGAAGGGCGTGAAGAACACCGCATCAGCCTTGCCGGAAGCAGCGAGCTGCAGGGCACGGCGGAAATTCTCGGTCGCAGCCTTGCCGCCGGCGAGGGTCGCCTTGCCGCGCTGCAGATCGGCCGGATCATGGTTGGCGAGATCGACGAAGACCGGCTTGCCAGCATCGGTCGGCAGGGCCTCGCCGTCCTTGACCACATGCACATCGGCCTTGAGGCCGGCATCGGCAGCACCGAGCTCGAGCAGGCGCAGATCGCCGAAGACGACATAGCGCGCAGCCGAGCGCAGATCAGCCTCGGCGAGAATGCGAACAGTGAGTTCAGGGCTGATGCCGGAGGGATCGCCCATGGCGACCGCAATGACCGGCTGGGCGGTTTGCGCCTGCGTTTCCAAACAATCCTCCCTCGATCCGGTCACAAGCCGGCGACATGGCTTGTGGCCTAACATGCGCCCAATGGCTAGGCAAGTATTCTGTATGCAGCATAATTATAGTGTCGTAGAATGGTGGCTGGCGGCGCTGCCAGGAAATGGGCCTGAAGCCGCCGGCATGCGTTTCCACAGCTTCTGCGGCTCGCGCCGAGCCGTGCCTACGGGGCCCGCCCCCCCGTGCGTTGACACCGGGAAGTGGCCATGCCGTACAGGGTTATGGAGAAGGAGCGTCGATGACGAGCGGAGCCGGGACGTTGGACGAAGCGTCGGAAGCCTATCCGCGCATTCAGCGCCGGACCTTGCACGACGAGGTGCTCGAACGCATGCGCGACATGATCATCGAGGGTACCCTCGCGCCGGGCCAGCGCATCAACGAAGGCCTGATCGGGGCGCAGCTCGGCGTCTCGCGCACCCCCTTGCGCGAAGCGATCAAGACGCTCGCCAGCGAAGGCCTGGTCGAGATCCAGCCAGCCAAGGGCGCCATCGTGCGCAAGTTCAGCTCGGCCGATATGCGCAATATCCTCGAGGTGCTGAAGAATCTCGAGCAGCTCGGCGGCCGAATGGCCTGCGAAATCGCCTCCGACGAGACCATCGCAGCGATCCGGGCGTTGCATGACGCGATGATGGAACAGTACAGCGTCAGGAACCGGCTCGAATATTTCAAGCTCAACCAGGCGATCCATTCGGCCATCGTCGCCGCTTCGGGCAACGATGTGCTGGTGGAGATGCACGGCACGCTTCAAGCCCGCATCAAGCGGCTGCGCTTCATCGGCAATGAAGGCCCGGAAAAATGGGCCGGCGCCGTCGCCGAGCACGAGACCATGATCGAGTCGCTGGAGAAACGCGATGTCGAGGCGCTGATGGAAGTCATTCGCCTCCACATGGATTCGACGCGGCTGCGGGTCTGGGACGTGCTCTGAGGCGCCTACACGGCAGCCGCAACGGGAAGCAGAAACCGAACCACCGCGGCGCCCGCCGTAGCGTTGCGCTGCGCGCAAGGCAGCGTCATCAGATTTTTGTTTAACAGGCCTACCGACGAATGCTACGGTCGGATGGTCAAAATCTGTACAGTTTTCCTAGAAAACTTCCAAACACACACTCAATAGACTTTTATCCAGAATCCGAAGCAACATGACTGACTGCCGTAGACGTTTCGATGTCGAGGGAAAGCGTCCATGTCTTGGCTCCACGCTCTATTAAATCAATCCCCCGAGATCGCTCTATTTCTCTCATTGGCGATCGGTTATTGGGTCGGTAAATTCCAGTTCGGCAAGTTTCAGCTCGGCGGCGTCGCCGGTTCGCTGCTGGCGGCGGTGATCATCAGCCAGGTCGGCGTCTCGATCGACAACGGCATCAAATCCGTCCTGTTCGCGCTGTTCATCTACGCCGTCGGCTTCGAGAGCGGCCCGCAGTTCTTCCGCTCGCTCGGGCGCCAGTCGCTGCGTGAGATCGCGATGGCGACGGTGCTTGCCGTCAGCGGCCTGATCACCGTCGTCGTGCTCGCGCGCATGTTCGGCCTCGATAAGGGCCTCGCTGCCGGCATCGCGGCGGGCGGCCTCACCCAGTCGGCGATCATCGGCACAGCCGGCGCGGCAATCGGCAAGCTCGGCCTCGCGGCTGACGAGACACAGCGCCTGCAGGCCAATGTCGCGATCGGCTATGCCGTTACCTACATTTTCGGCTCGTTCGGCGCGATCATCGTCTGCGTCAACATCCTGCCCTGGTTCATGCGCCGGAGCATCCGCGACGACGCGATCAAGGCCGAGGCGGAAATGCTGGCCGGCGCGCGCAATCTCGGCGTCGGCGAATATGCGGCGGCGCCCGATCTCGTCGGTCGAATCTACCGCATCGGTAGTGCTGCCGGCCGCACCGTCAGCGAGATCGAGGCCGGCGCTGCGCTGCCGATCAGCATCGAGCGGGTCAAGCGCGATGGCGCCCTGATCGGGCCCGAGCCTTCGCTCAAATTGCAGGCGGGCGACATCGTGCTCGTGGTCGGCCGTCGCGCCGGCGTCGTCGACCTGTCGTCGAAGCTCGGCCCTGAGCTCCAGTCTTCGGAAGGAATGGACGTCATTGTCGTGACGCGCGAGGTCGCGGTCACCGCCCCGGCCTTCGTCAAGCGCACCGTCGCCGAGATCCGCTCCTCGACTGCGGCCGAGATGCGCCACGGCGTCTATGTCGTCGAAGTGAAGCGTGCCGGGGTTCGGCTATCGCTGAAAGACGATACCGTGATCGAGCCGGGCGACGTCGTCACGCTGTACGGCACCTCCGAGGATGTGCAGCGCGCCGCCCGTCAGGTCGGCAGCATCATTATCCCCAGCGACAAGACCGACTTCGTGTTCCACGGCCTCGGCCTCGTCGTCGGCCTGCTTATCGGGCTCGTGGTGGTGCGCTTCGGCGACATCCCGCTGACCCTGGGAAGCGGTGGCGGCGCCCTGCTCTCCGGCCTCGCCTTCGGCTGGTATCGCAGCCGCAACATGGCGCTCGGCAACATGCCGACCGCGGCCTCGACGCTGCTGCGCGATCTCGGCCTCGCCGGCTTCGTCGCCGTGGTCGGGCTGCAATCGGGCCAGCAGGCGGTCACCACCATTGCCGAGAAGGGGCTGTCGATCTTCCTGATCGGCGTCGTCGTGACGCTGCTGCCGCTGCTAATCACCATGGTCTTCGGCCGCTATGTACTGCGCTACGACAACACCGCGATCTTCGCCGGCGCGTTGTCGGGCTCGCGCAGCGCCAATCCGGCCTTCGGCGAAGTCCTCGACAAGGCCGGCAACTCGATCCCGACCACACCCTTTGCCATCACCTACGCGCTCGCAAACGTCTTCTTGACCTTGCTCGGACCTCTCGTCGTCGCCTTCGTCTGAACCGATCGGAGACCGCCCATGACCACCGATTACGCGAAATACGCGAAGCTCAGCCCGTTCGAGCTGAAGGACGAGTTGATCAAGCTGGCCTCCGGCAAGGCAAACCGGCTGATGCTGAATGCCGGCCGCGGCAATCCGAACTTCCTTGCCACCCTGCCCCGCCGGGCCTTCTTCCGGCTCGGCCTGTTCGCCGTGGCCGAGGCCGAGCTGTCCTATTCCTACATGGAGAACGGCGTCGGCGGCCTGCCGAAGATCGACGGCATCGAGGGAAGGTTCGAGCGCTTCACCGCCGAGCATCGCGACCAGCAGGGCGTCGTCTTCCTCGGCCGTGCGCTGAGCTATGTCCGCGACCAGCTCGGCCTGTCGGCCTCGGATTTCCTGCACGAAATGGTCGAAGGCATCCTCGGCAGCAATTATCCGGTGCCGCCGCGCATGCTCAGGCTCAGCGAGGAGATCGTCAAACAGTACATCGTCAAGGAGATGATCGGCGGCTTCCTGCCGGCCGGCAGCATCGACCTCTTCGCCACCGAGGGCGGCACGGCGGCGATGGCATACATCTTCAACACGCTGAAGCAGAACGGGCTGCTCAAGCGCGGCGACAAGGTCGCGATCGGCCTGCCGGTGTTCACGCCCTATATCGAAATACCAGAGCTCGACGAATACGGGCTGGTCGAGGTCGCGATCAATGCCGACCCCGCCATGGAATGGCAGTACCCGGACAGCGAGCTCGACAAGCTCAAGGACCCGGCGATCAAGATTTTCTTCTGCGTCAATCCGAGCAACCCGCCCTCGGTGAAGATGGACGATCGCAGCCTCGACCGCGTCGCGGCTATTGTGAAGGAACATCGGCCGGACCTGTTCATCCTGACCGACGATGTCTACGGCACCTTTGCCGACGGGTTCCGCTCGCTCTTCGCGACTTGCCCGCAGAACACCATGCTGGTCTATTCCTTCTCCAAGTACTTCGGCGCGACAGGCTGGCGTCTCGGCGTGATCGCCACGCACAAGCAGAACGTCTTCGACGGCGCGCTCGACGCCCTGCCCGAAGACGCCAAGAAGGGCCTCGACCACCGCTATGGCTCGCTGCTGCCGGATGTGAGGTCGCTGCGCTTCATCGACCGCATCGTCGCCGACAGCCGGGCCGTCGCGCTCAATCACACCGCCGGCCTGTCGACGCCGCAGCAGGTCCAGATGGTGCTGTTCTCGCTGTTCGCCCTGATGGACGAGAGCGACAGCTACAAGGCCGAGCTGAAGAAGCTGATCCGCCGCCGCGAGGCCGCGCTCTATCGCGAGCTCGGCATCGAGCAGGAGAGCGATCCGAACGCCGTCGACTACTACACCCTGCTCGATCTCGAGCACATTTCGCGCAAGCTCTATGGCGACGACTTCGCGACCTGGGTCCTCGAACGCTCGCAATCGGGCGACTTCCTCTTCCGCATCGCCGACGAGACCGGGATCGTGCTGCTGCCCGGGCGCGGCTTCGGGACAAAGCAGCCGGCCGGCCGGGCCTCGCTCGCCAACCTCAACGAGTACGAATACGCCAATATCGGCAGGGCCCTGCGGGCCATGGCCGACCAGTTCTATGCCGCCTACAAGAAAGGCGGGGGATGAACGGCGCAAGGAACAGCGCCCTGGCCATGTGACCGACAGGAGAATGCCGATGATCAGGCGCGCCATAGCCGCAGCGCTCGTCCTCGCCGCCTTCGGAGGCGGCGCCGGCATCACCACCGCCTCCGCCTGCAACCGGATGGATGGTTGCATCCACGAGTTTCAGAACGAGAACTACGGCATGATGCATGACGGCCGCATGGACGAGATGATGCGCAGCGGGACGGCCAATGTCGAAGCGTTCCGGTCACCCGGGAGCGCAGCGCCACCGCCGCCGGAAAACACGCGGCCGCACGTCTCGGGACGGTCCGGCCGCCGCTAAGGCCGGGGCGGGCGGCAACCCGGCCCGTGCCTTCGATCGACCGCTGACAGCAAGCGGATAACCTCCGCTTGACAGTTTTCCTACGCTCGCCTCCGCTGGCGAAAGAAAATCGGCGCGGGGACCACCTTGCCATGCTGACGCTGCGCCAGATCGAGGTGGTTCGAGCGATCATGATCACCGGCACGGTCGCCGGCGCCGCGAAGCTCCTGAACGTGTCCGCGCCAGGCATCAGCCGGCTGATGAAGCACACCGAGCGGAGCTTGCGGCTGAAGCTGTTCGAGCGTCGGCATGGCCGCTACGTCCCCACGCCGGAAGCCAAGGACATCTTCGAGCAGATCAATGGCGTCTACCAGAAGGTCGATGATCTCCAATACACACTGGCACGGATCGATCGGGGCGGTGGGGTCGAGCTCCAGCTCGGCTCGGTGCCGAGCATCTGCAATGTCATGGTGCCGCGGGCGATCGAGCGCCTGAAGCGCAAGCACCCGGACCTGCGCATCGAGATCAACATCCTCAAGATCGAGGAGGCGCTCGACTATCTCCTGCTCGGCAAGGGCGAGATCGCGGCAATGAGCTATCGGCTCGACCATCCCGGCCTCGACTTCGTGCCGCTGGCGATGGGCGAGCTGCTCTGCATCGTGCCCGAGGGCCATGCGCTGGCCGGGCGCGCAAGAGTCTCGGCCAGCGAGATCGTCACGCACCCGCTGATCGGGATCGACCCCAACGATCCCTATGGACGGATCATGAGCGAGATTTTCGTGCGCCAGGGGCTCGCCTTCGAGATGGCGATCAAGGCGCGCTTCGGCACCACCGTCTGCGCGCTGGTCAAGGCCGGGCTCGGCATCGCCATCATCGACCAGTTCACCGTCGCCCATCGTGCGATGCCG
This sequence comes from Allobosea sp. WAO, assembly GCF_001509835.1. Taxonomy (GTDB): domain Bacteria; phylum Pseudomonadota; class Alphaproteobacteria; order Rhizobiales; family Beijerinckiaceae; genus Allobosea. Next base: position 167,780 of record NZ_JXTJ01000008.1, on the reverse strand, counting down.
GGCATCGTCGCGATCCCGATCGCGGAACCGACGCAGTTCCAGACCTATGTCGCGATCAAGAAGGACAAGGCCCCTTCCCTCTATGCCGAGAGCTTCGTCAAGCTGCTGCGCGAGGAGATGAACGCCGTGGTGGTGCCGCAGGGGCACGGCGCGGCCTCGCCTCCACCCAAAAGATAACATCGCGTTAGGTCTGCGCGATGGATTGGTTATCGCGTTAGCGCACTGGATCGGCGTATCTTTCGCCATCGCGCAGCCTGCCGAGACGGGCGCGCCCGGAAGGGACGGACATGCCGGCACGCGTCAACGCCAGGAAAGCCAAACGGGTGCTGCTCGGGCTGATCGGCTACCCGATCGCCCATTCGGCGACACCGGCGATGCAGGAGGCCGCGGCCCGGGCGGCCGGCTTCGAAGCGCATTACCACCTGATCGAGGTCGAGGGCGCCGGCAAGAGTGACCTCGCCGCCATGCTCGATGGCGTGCGCCGGCTCGGATTCTCCGGCATCAACGTCACATACCCCTACAAGGAAGCGGTCGTGCCGCTGCTCGACGCGCTCTCGCAGGACGCCGCGGCGATGGGCGCGGTCAACACCATCACCGTCGCCGACGGCCGTCTCACCGGGCACAACACCGATGCCAGCGGCTTTGCCGCCGCCTATCGCAAGCTCGCCCGGAATGATGGCGACGGGCCGGTCGCGATCATCGGCGCCGGAGGCGTCGGCAAGGCGATCGCCTTCGCGCTGTCCGGCAGCGGCGTCAGCACCTTACGGCTCTACGACATCGACCGCGGCAAATGCGAAGTCCTGGCGCACGCACTCGCCGGCCGCGCCCGAATCGAGATTGCGGCGAGTGCGGCCGCAGCGGCGGACGGCGCTGCCGGCATCGTCAACGGCACGCCGCTCGGCATGGCACCAAACCGCGAAATGCCGCTTCCGGCCAGCGTTTTGCAGCCATCGCAATGGGTCGCGGATTCCGTCTACCATCCGCTCTGGACACCGCTCATGAAGGCTGCGCAAAGCATTGGCGCAACGGTGATGAGCGGGCGTGAGCTCGCCATCAACCAGGCTCTCGACGCCTTCACGCTGTTCACCGGCGCGGAAGCATCGGAAACCGCGATGAGCACTGCGTTCGATGCCGCGATGGCGGAGCGCACCGGCGAACGTGCGGCATAAGAAGACGGACCGGTACGACCGGGACGACAAGAAACGAACAAACGAACGGTTGGAGGAGACGTAATATCATGAAGTCGCATTGGATCGTCGCCGCCGCGCTCAGCGCCGGCATCGCCCTGCCCGCCTCGGCGCAGGACAAGGTCAAGCTCATCAATGTCGTCGAGCTGTCGGGTGCAGGCGCGACGGCCGGCACCAATTTCAAGAACGGCATCGACCTCGCCGTAGCCGAGATCAACGCCAAGGGCGGCCTGCTCGGCAAGCAGATCGAGATCATCCACTACGATACCCAGACCAACCCGGGTAACACCCGCGCCGCCGTGCAGCGCGCGATCGACGAAGGCACCTATGCCGTGCTCGGCCCGGTTTTCTCCGGCCCGATCGGCGCCTCCATGCAGATCGCCCAGCGCGCCGAGATCGCGCAGATCGTCGGCGGTGAGGCGGCCGGCCTGACCAAGCAGGGCAACCCATACCTGTTCCGCACCTCGCTCAGCCAGGCGGCGGCGATGCCGAAGATCGCCAATTATCTCAAGAACACGGTCAAGGCGAACTCCGTCGCCGTGGTCTGGGTCAACAATGACTTTGGCAAGGGCGGGCGCGACGCCATCATCCCCGAGCTCGAGAAGGCCGGCATCAAGGTCGCCGCCGACGTTTCGACCGAGCAGGGCCAGGCCGATTTCTCTGCCGACGCGATCAAGATCAAGAACGCCAATGCCGACGCGGTCTTCGTCTATCTCAACGAAGAAGAGAGCGCCCGCTTCCTGCGCGCCGCCAAACAGCAGGGCGTCAACAAGCCGATGGTCGGCGAGACGACGCTGCTCGGCGCCAAGGTGATCGAGCTCGCCGGCGACGCCGCCAATGGCGCCAAGGGCCATGTCGGTCTCTCGATCGACGCGCCGATCCCGGCCTTCCAGGAATTCGGCAAGAAGTTCCAGACCAAGTACAACTACGCTTCAGACCATAACGGCATGAAGGGCTATATGGGCGTCTACATGATCAAGTGGGCGACCGAAAAGCAGAAGAAATTCGACAAGAAAGGCCTTGCCGACACGCTGCGCGGCGCCACGATCAAGCCCTCCGAGGAGCCCGGCATCCTGATGGAGACCACGATCGAGCCCAATGGCGATCTCGATCGCGTCAGCTTCATCGCCGAGGTCATCGACGGCAAGCAGGTGATCAACGCGACCCTGCCGAAGATCAAGCCGTAAGGGCCGTTCCACCCTCGACGTATCCCGGGCGAGCAAGGCTCGACCCGGGATCGATCGAAGGGCGACACGGCTGCATGGATCCCGGCGCTCCGCTTGCCTGCGGCCGGGATGACACGAGCAGATTGAACGCAACGCTCAACGAAGCGAGCGAGAACACCGCCATGGCCGAATTCATCGCCTATCTCATCGCCGGGGTCGCGACGGGCGCGATCTACGCGCTCGCCGCCATCGGCTTCACCCTGGTCTGGCAGACCTCGCAGACGATCAATTTCGCCCAGGGCGAGTTCGTGATGCTGCCGGCGGTGCTGGTGCTGCTGGCGATCAAGCTGTTCGGCGCGCCGATCTGGCTCGGTGCGCTGATCGGCATCGCCACCTTCATCCTGATCTTCGGCGTCGGCTTCAAGATTGCCGTGGTCGACCCAATGATCCGCCATGGCGTGCTGCCATTGGCCATCGCCACCATGGCGCTCTCGATCATCATGAAGGAAGGCGCCAAGGATGGTTTCTCGGCCGAGGCCCAGAACTTCCCCTCCTTCGTGCCGACCGACACGCTCTCGGTCTTCGGCGCGGCGATCTCGCTGCAGCATCTTGCCATCATCGCCGTCGCCTTCGCCGTGATCGGCGCGCTGCAATGGTTCGTCGGCGGCACCAGGCTCGGCCGGCAGATGCAGGCGACGGCGCAGAACCCGACGGTCGCCCGCATCCTCGGCATCCCCGTCGAGCGCATGGTGCTGCTGACCTTCGTGATCAACGCGGCGCTCGCCGTGGTCGCCTCGGTGCTGATCTCGCCGATCTATCTGGCGAAGTTCTCGAATGGCGAGGTGATCGGCCTGTTCGCCTTCATCGCGGCGATCGTCGGCGGCTTCAACCAGGTCCGTGGGGCGCTGGTCGGTGGCCTGATCGTCGGCATCGTCGACAGCCTGGCGGCCGGCTACTTCTCGAGCCAGTACAAGCTCGCCGTACCGCTGGTCCTGCTGATCATCATCATCCTGCTCAAGCCGGAAGGCCTGATGGGCCGCAGAGAGGAGCGCCGCGTATGACCGCGCCCGCAAGCCGCGCCGCCGTGCAGGCCGCGCCCGCCCGCTCGCCCGCCCTCGGCGGTTTCGCCGACGGCACGCTGATCGCCCTCGCCATCGGCGCCGTCATCCTCTGGTTCGCCCCTTCCGGCATGGGCCGCTACGGCACCTATGTGCTCTCGCTCTGGCTGGTGATGGCGATCGCCGTGATGGGCCTCAACCTGACGCTTGGCTATGCCGGCCTGAAATCGCTGGCGCAGGCCGCATTCATGGGCATCGGCGCCTATATCACCGCGCTGCTGACCACCAAGACCGGCATCTCCTGGTATGCCGCCTTCGCGATCTCGGGCATCGTCACCTTCGCGGTCGGCCTCTTGCTCGGCTTCCCGGCGCTGAGGGTCAAGGCGCATTACCTCGCTTTCGTGACGCTCGCCTTCTCGACCCTGGTCTGGCTGGTGATGCGCAACGAGCAATGGCTGACCGGCGGCGTCTTTGGCCTCTCCAACATCCCGCGCCCCTCGCTGTTCGGCTTCAAGCTCGACGGGGCGCTCGCCTTCCACCGCTTCGTGGTGGTGGTGACCTTCCTGCTTGCCGTGCTGCTCTGGTGGATGATCCGCTCGCCCTGGGGCCGGGCCTTCACCGCGCTGCGCGAGAACCCGATCCGCGCCGCCAGCCTCGGCATCGACACGCGCACGTACACGCTGCTCGCCTTCGCCATCGGCTCGGCCTATGCCGGTTTCGCCGGTGCGCTCTATGCGCCGCTCGTCGAGTTCATTGACCCCTCGCCCTTCTCGCTGTCGCAGAGCTTCTTCCTGCTGCTGATGGTGGTGGCGGGCGGTGCCGGCTACCTGCTCGGGCCGTTCATCGGGGCGCTGCTCGGCGTTGTCCTGCCGGAATGGCTGCGCTTTGCCGGCTCGCTCTACCTGATCATCTTCGCCGCCATCGTCATGCTGCTGCTGATCGCCTGCCCGCAGGGCATGAGCGGGCTGATCGAACGCGGCTGGGCCTGGATCACCGGCCGTAACAAGGCGGGAGGCAGCCGATGACACAGGTCCTCGAAGTCACCAACCTCCATAAGGCCTTCGGCGGCATCAAGGCGGTGAACGGGGTCTCCTTCTCGGTCAATGAAGGCGAGATCCTCGGCATCATCGGCCCTAATGGCTGCGGCAAGTCGACCCTGTTCAACTGCATCCTCGGCCAGCTCGAGCCGACCGAGGGCACGGTCAAGCTCGACGGACGCGAGGTCACCAATATGCGCCCCTCCGAGCTCAACCGGCTCGGCGTCAGCCGCACCTTCCAGTTGCTGCAGGTATTCCCCGAGCTCACCGTGCGCGAGAACCTGATCCTCGCTGGACAGGAGCATCAGGGCTCGATGCTGTCGCGCTTCTTCGGCGCGCGCGATGCCGGGCTCGGTGAGGCCGCCGACCGGATGATCAGCTTCTTCAAGCTCGGCCACCTCATCGACGCCAAGGCCGGCGGACTCTCCTATGGCCAGCAGAAGCTGCTCGACGCCGCCATGGCCTTCATGGCCGGGCCGCGGCTGGTGCTGCTCGACGAGCCGGCCGGCGGCGTCAACCTGACCATGCTCGGCGACCTCAAGGAGCGCCTGCGCGCAATCAATGCTGAGCAGGGTTCGACCTTCGTGGTCATCGAGCACAACATGGATTTCGTGATGTCGCTGTGCACGCGCGTGCTCGTTCTGGCCGAAGGCAAGGTGCTGGCGGAAGGCACGCCGGCCGAGGTCCGGGCCAATCCGGCGGTGATCGAAGCCTATCTGGGGCATTGAGGAGCGAGCCATGACCACCCCCATCCTAGAACTCGACGGTGTGGTTGGCGGCTATGGCGCCATGACCATCCTCAACGGCACGAGTTTCAAGGTTCGCCGCGCCGCGATTACCACCGTGATCGGCCCGAACGGCGCCGGCAAGTCGACGGTGTTCAAGGCGATCTTCGGCTTGCTCAAGGTCCGCGAGGGCCATATCCGGCTCGATGGCAGGGACATCACCAACTGGAACCAGCGCAGGCTGCTGGAAGCTGGGATCTGCTATGTTCCGCAAGGGCGCAACATCTTCCCCGAGCTCTCCGTGCGCCACAACATCGAGCTCGGCAGCGTCGCCGCGGGCGCCGGCATCACCGACATGCCCAAGCGCCTGGAAGCCGCGTTAGACCGCTTTCCGGCTCTTCGCCGCAAGGCCGACCAGCAGGCATCGACCCTGTCCGGCGGCGAGCAGAAGCAGCTCGAAATCGTCCGAGGCCTGCTGCTCGACCCGCAGCTCGTGCTGATCGACGAGCCCTCGATCGGGCTCTCGCCGATGATGGTGCAGGAGACCTTTGGCATCCTGAAGGACCTCCGCGCGAAGGGCGTCACCATCCTGATGGTCGAGCAGAACGCCCGCTCGGCGCTGGAGATCTCCGACGAAGGCCTCGTGCTTGAACTCGGCCAGACCAGGATGCAGGGCCCAGCCGACGAGATCCTCGCCGATCCGCGCGTCGGCCAGCTTTTCCTCGGCGGCGCGATGACGGACGCAGCGTGATGATGGATCTCGCGTGCTCTCCCCGGTCATCCCGGGCGGAGCGAAGCGCAGACCCGGGATCCATGCCTGAACCGTTCCGGCATGGATCCCGGATCGGCGCCGCTTACGCGGCTTGTCCGGGATGACAGGCCGGGTGACGGCGATGTTGCCAGTGAGCTGAGGACAGTCATGAACCCGACCTCGATTGCCACGGTCTCGATCAGCGGCGACCTCGCCGAGAAACTGACGGCGATCGCTGCCGCCGGCTTCGAAGGGATCGAGGTTTTCGAGAACGACTTCCTGAGCTTCGATGGCGGGCCGCGCGATGTCGGGCGGATGGTCGCCGACCTCGGCCTGAAGATCTACGCCTTCCAGCCCTTCCGCGATTTCGAGGGCATGCCGGAGCCATTGCGGGCCCGGACCTTCGCCCGTGCCGCCCGCAAGTTCGAAGTGATGAACGAGCTCGGCGCGGAATTGATGCTGATCTGCTCGAATGTCTCGCCGCAGTCCCTGGGCGGCATCGACCGGGCCGCCGCCGATTTCGCCGAGCTCGGCGAGCTCGCTAAGAAGCACGGCGTCGGGGTCGGCTACGAGGCGCTGGCCTGGGGCCGGCACGTCAACGACTATCGCGACGCCTGGGAGATCGTGCGCCGCGCCAATCATGAGCGCATCGGCCTGATCCTCGATTCCTTCCACACCCTGGCGCGCCGTTCGCCGCTGGAGCCGATCGCCAGCATACCGGGCGACCGGATCTTCCTCGTCCAGCTCGCCGATGCGCCGAAGCTCGACATGGACGTGCTGAGCTGGAGCCGGCATTTCCGCAATTTCCCGGGACAGGGCGACCTTGCGGTCGTCGATTTCGTAAGGGCGATCGAGGCCACCGGCTATTCCGGCCCGCTCTCGCTCGAGATTTTCAACGACCAGTTCCGTGCGGGGTCGACGCGGCGCCTTGCCACCGACGGGCTGCGCTCGCTGATACAGCTCGGCGACCAGGTCGCGCGGCTGGAGAGCCCGGCCAGGGCCGAGATGCCCGACCGCGCCCCCTGCCTCGCCGTCGAGTTCATCGAATTCGCGCTCGACGAGGAGCCGGCGCACGAGCTCGCCAAGCTGTTCGGCGCGCTCGGCTTCCGCCAGAGCGGGACGCATCGCAGCAAGGCGGTGACACGCTGGAGCCAGGGCGGCGTTAACCTGATCATCAACACCGAAAAGGATGGCTTCGCCCAGTCGCATGCGATCATGCATGGTCCCGGCGTCTGCGCGCTGGCGCTGCGGGTCGCCGATGTCGAGGCGACGATGGCGCGGGCGCGGGCGCTGAAGGTGCCGACCTTCGAGCAGCCGGTCGGTCCCGGCGAGATGGAAATCCCGGCGATCCGCGGCGTCGGCGGCAGTCTGATCTACTTTACCGAGCCCACCGGCGATCGAGCACAGAGCTGGAAGAACGACTTCCTGCCGGAAGGCAGCGACAGCGACCGCCCTGCCCTGCTTACGGGCGTCGACCACATCTCGCAGTCCATGGACTATGACGAGATGCTGTCCTGGCTGCTGTTCTACACCTCGCTATTCGCGCTGGACCGGATTCCACAGCTCGCCATCGCCGACCCCGCCGGGCTGGTGGAGAGCCGGCCGCTGGTCAATGCCGAGGGCAGCCTGCGCTTCATCCTCAACGGCTCGCAGGCGACGCGGACCCTGTCCTCGCGCTTCGTCTCCGAGCATTTCGGCTCCGGCGTGCAGCACATCGCCTTCTCGGCGCCGGACATCTTCGCGGCGGTGACGGCGATGCGCGAGGTCGGCCTGTCCTTCCTCGACATTCCCGAGAACTATTACGACGACCTCGAAGCCCGCTACGATCTCGATCCGGACTTCCTCGAGCGCCTGCGCGAGCACCACATCCTCTACGACCGCGACGGCGAAGCCGAGTTCCTGCAGGTCTACACCCACGTCTTCGCGCAGCGCTTCTTCTTCGAGATCGTCGAGCGCCGCGGCGGCTATTCCGGCTTCGGTGCCGTCAACGCGCCGGTCCGTCTCGCCGCGCAGGCGAGAGAGGCGCGGCCGGTGACGGTGCCGCGCCCCCTTCGAGAGGACTAGCTCGCCGAGCGTCCTGTCGGACGCGCGCCGGCGATCTATCTCTTTGCCAAAGCATCGGATTCGCCCGAAAAGTGGATTCCACTTTTCGGTCCGGTGCTCTAGCTCGTCACCACCACCTTGCCGACGAGGCGACCGCCTTCGAGCAGCTCATGGGCCTCGGCGATGCGTTCCAGCGGGAAGCGCGCCGCGATCTCATGGCTGAGCCAGCCCTGGCGCAGCCCCTCGCCGATCGTGGCGGCTGCCGCATCGTGTGCAGCCTGGTCCATGACATAGACGAGCACGAAGCGGATCGTCGCATCGAGCGTGATCAGCGGCCAGAACGGCACGGCCGGCTCCGGGATCGCGTCGGAGGCATAGGTCGCGACGACACCCCGCGGCGCCAGCACCTGCATGGTCAGATCGAGATTGGCACCGAAGGCGACATCGACGACGCGATGAACGCCGCGCTCCGCGCCGGCGAAAGCTCGAATGCCGGCGGGCAGGTCATCGGTCAGGCGGTTGAGCACGAGATCGGCGCCGGCCGCCTTGGCCGAGCGCGCCTGCTCCTCGCGGCTGACCGTGGCGATCACCCGCGCCCCACCCTGCTTGGCGAACTGGATCGCATATCGGCCGACCGCGCCGGCACCGCCGGTGACGAGGACGACCTTGCCGGCGACCGGCCCGTCGGCGAAGACGCAGCGATGCGCCGTCATCGCCGGCACGCCGAGGCAGGCGCCCTCCGCGAAGGAGACGCCGTCCGGCAGCGGCTGAACCTGACGCGCCGGCAAGGCGACATACTCCGCCGCTCCGCCAAAGGGCCGGCCGAGCGCCGCCTCGTAGAACCAGACCCGCTCGCCGACGCGGCTCTCCAACTCGGGCGAGCCGGCGGCGACGACCTCGCCGGCGCCGTCCTGATGCGGGATGACGAGCGGGAACGGCATCTGGTCACGGCCGAGCCAGCCGGCGCGTGCCTTCCAGTCTGACGGATTGATGCCGCTGGCGCGGACCCTGACCAGCAATTCGCCCGGTCCCGGCACCGGATCGGGCCGCTCACCCAGTTGCAGGACCGCGCTCGCCGGTCCCTTGCGCTCATACCATGCTGCCTTCATCGCCCTGCTCCTGCTCGATTGCGAAAGCAGGGAAATGCCGCCATACCTCATATCTTACAAGTACGTACAAAAGAGACATGTACTATCATGGATGTAAGTACAGAGGTCGAGATGGCACCGGCGACGGAAGCGGAGACGCGACCAAGGCGGCGCCCCGCCGGCCGCACCGGCTGCGGGGTCGAGGCGACGCTCTCGGTTCTCGGCGGGGTCTGGAAGCCGGTGCTGCTTTTCCATCTGCTGCGCGGCAAGCTGCGCTTCAACGCACTTTGCCGGCTGACGCCGCGGGCGACGCAGCGGATGATCACCTTGCAGCTGCGCGAGCTGGAAAACGACGGCGTGCTACGCCGGATCGTCTATCCGGAAGTGCCTCCGAAGGTTGAATACGAGCTCACCGAATTCGGCCGCTCGCTGGAGCCGGTGCTGCTGAGCATGCGCGCCTGGGGCGAAGCCTTCCAGGCGCGCATGGACGGGCCGGACAAGCCGACCCGGACCTGCTGAGCCGCGTTCAGGCCCGCAGCGCCTCCAGCCCCTGCCAATCGAACGCGATGCCGTGGCCGGGCCGCGACGGGGCGATGGCGAGCCCTTCCTCGATGCGCAAGGGCTCGGCGATGTAGCGGTCGAGCCCAAAGCCGTGCGCTTCGAGGAAGGCACCGTTCGGTGCCGCGGCGAGCAGGTGCACGGTGACGTCGTGGGCTCCGTGCGAGGTCACCGGCAGGTTGAAGGCTTCGGCGAGGTGGACGATCTTCTGGAAGGCGGTGACGCCGCCGCAATTGGTGACGTCGGGCTCGGGGAAAGTGACGCCGCCGGTGGCGACGAGCTGCTTGAACTCCCAGAGCGTGCGCAGGTTCTCGCCGGCCGCGACCGGCAGGCCGCCCTCGCGGACGATGCGGGCGTGTCCCGCGACATCGTCGGGGATGATCGGCTCCTCCAGCCAGGTCAGCTCATAGGGCTGGAAGGCGCGCGCCGCGCGGATCGCCTCGTCGACGCTCCATTTCATGTTGGCATCGACCATCAGCGGAAAACCGTCGCCGAGATGGCGGCGCATCGCCGCGACGCGCTCGACATCCTCAGACAGGCGCTTGCGGCCGACCTTCATCTTGATCGCCCGGAAACCCTTCTTCAGGTTCCCGTCTGTCTGCGCCAGCAGCTTCTCCAGCGGGTAGTCCAGATCGATGCCGCCGGCATAGCAGGAGACCCGGTCGGCATTGCCGCCAAGCAGCTTCCAGAGCGGCTGGCCGAGGCGCACGCCCTTCAAGTCCCAGAGTGCGATGTCGGCGGCCGAGAGCGCCAGCACGGTCGGGCCGCCGCGGCCGCCATAATGCTGCGCCCACCAGATCTTGTTCCAGAGATGCTCGATGCGATCGGCATCCTCGCCGATCAGCAGTTCCGGCAATTCGCGACGCAGGATGGCGTCGATGGCGGCGCCGTTGCGGCCGCAGGTATAGGTGTAGCCAACGCCGACCGCGCCGTCGGCATCGGTGATGCGAACGGTGTTGAGCTCGAAAGCCAGCATTTCGCCATGCATGCTGTCGCTGACCGCGACCTCGAGCGGGATGCGGTAGAAGCCCGCCTCGACCTTGCTGATGAGCGCCATGGAACCTCCCGTGAATCGCCCGCGTCGATCCGGGCGTCGTTGGAAGGGGAGCCTAGGGAGGCCGCAACCCCACCGGAAGGCATCCGGCTGCATACAGGCCGGCGCCCGGACGCGGGGCAGATACAAAGCGCCGCGAGGACCGCGCCGGCCTACCCCTTTTCATCACCACCAGGACCGGCCAGCCACCGTGACCTTCGATGCCAGCGGGAAGGTTGCTTCGGCGTCGAGCCGGATCTTCGCGACCTGCCCGCGCGAGGGCGGGCGAAAGGCCCGTTGAAACTCCGCCGGGAGCGGCACCGTGATCGGCTGGATCTCGGAAATCATGCCGTCCGTCTGCTTGAAGCCATCGGCAACCCTCACGGGATCGCCGACCTTCACCTCATAGAGCGTGCCGGTCTCCAGATAGACCAGCGCGTATTTGTGGCCGACATAGAGCTGCATCAGATTGTCGCCCGGACGCAGGACGTCTCCCTGGACCGCGGTCTTCGGTCCGATGGTTCCGTCGGCGGGCGCGGTGATGATGCCGTCATTGTAGCTCCGGCGCAGCTGCTCCAGGGCTGCCCGGGCCTCGCCCAGCGACAGATCGAGCTGGGCGAGTTGCTGGATCGTGCCGCGGCGCTCGGCCTCGCGCGAAACCTTCTCCTGCATGGCGGCGTAGCGGTCCTTCTGGACATTCGCAGCGAAGGCGTCGGAAACGAAGCCGAGCCCGGCGCGCGAGGTATTGACCTTGCGCAGTTGCTGCTCGGTCTCCTTGAGCCGCTCCTCGGCCGTCTTCATCACCGCGTTGGCGACTTCGAGCTTGATCGCGAGCTCCGCCTGCCGGGCGGTCGTCTCGGCTGCCTTGGAGGTCAGCGTCGCCATGGCCTCCATGATCTGCGGTGAGCTGACCTCGGCCAACACCTCCCCCTGCTTCACCAGCTGGCCAGGCTGGACAGTCATCTTCGTCACCTGGACGGCGTAAGGCGAGGCGATGATGACATGGTCGGACAGGATCAGGCCTTCCGCCCTGAGCCAGAGCAGGTTTCCGAACAGGACATTGCCGAGATAGGCGAAGGTCGCGAGCACGGCGGCGATGTAGATATAGCGCCCGTAATTGCGCCGCGCCTTCTGGTTGGCGCGGACATCGTTGAGGAACTTGTCGGCGCGTTCATGATCGCGCAGCTGAGTGATCATGACGTCACCGTTTCCAGTGGGCCTGGTGGGAGACGCGGGATGGCGAATAGGAATCGCGCGAGGAAGCGCGGTAGATCCACTCCTCCCCATAGGCATGGAGCCGCACGCACCGCATGAAGACGCCGTTGTACAGCCCGAAGGTCAGGAGGTAAGGCGCGACGGCCCAGACCATCGCGGCGCTGTAGCGCCGGCAGATCGCGAGCGCCATTAGGAAGCCTATGGCGTCGAGGACGAGATAGACGAGCGCGACCGCGATCAGGATGTTCAGGGCGCCGACACCGAAGCACAGGAACAGCCAGGCGACATAGATCGGGAAGACCAGGGTCACGAGCCCGTTCATCACCAGCCACTCGCACTGCTCGAAGGTCTCCAGCAGCGCGAACCGGCGCCGCCGGGCATGGAAGGTGTCGCGGAACTTGCGCAGGCGCGTGCGCAGTGTGTCGCGGTCCCAGCGGCGGCGCTGACGCACCAGCGCGGCAAGCGTCGCGGGGGTGTCGGTGAAGCACCAGGAATTGGCGGCGAACCGGATCTTCCAGCCGCAGCGGCGCAGGCGCAAGGTCAGGTCGAAATCCTCGCCCGGACCGGGCGCGAGCAGGCCGACCTGATGGATCGCTCCGCGGCGAAAGGCGCCGAAGGCCCCGGAGGCGCAGACGACCATGTCGAGCATGTCGAGGGCGCGCTTACCCATGCCGATCGAGACGATGTACTCGATCGCCTGATAGGCGGTGACGGCGGAGTAGTCGTAGTTGCGCACCCCGATCGAGCCGGTCGTTGCGCCGACCCTGGGATCGATGAAGGGCTCGATCAGCCTCTCGATGGCGTCGCAGTCATAAGAGCAGTCGGCGTCGAGATTGATGATGATATCGCCCCTGGCAAGGGAAAAGCCGAGATTGCAGGAGGCAGATTTGCCGCTGCGCACCTGATTGGACAGGGCGATATCGATCTGACCCAGCAACCGGTACTTGTGGATGATCTCGCGCATCCCGTCGGTCGAGCCGTCGTCGATGAAGATTATCTCGTCGATCCTGCGGGTCTGCTCGCCGAGCGACCTCAGACAGCGCTCGATGGCGTCCGCCTCATTGTGGCCGGCGATGACGACGCTGAGCTTCAGCCCGTCGAGATAGCGCTGCTCGGCTGGCGTCGGCACGGTCGGCCGGGCGAAGCTCGCCGCGAAGACCGAGATCGCCGACAGGGTGTAGCGCGGGACCTCGAGGAGGACCATGAACCAGAACATGGAGAACCAGGTGGCCCAGTCGAACTGCCCCAGCATCACCAAGGGAGCGTCTAGCTCGATCATGTTCAACCCTGCCGGCTGCAGAAGCCCTCTAGTGCGACGTCGTCGACCAGCGTGAAGCGAAAGCCCGGATCGACCTTGAGGACACCCCTGATCCTGGCGGCGACAAGTTGCAGGGCGCGCGCTGCATCGTGCGGTCCGGTGCGCGGCATCAGGATGAGGAAGCCCTCGGCATGCTCACGCACGGCGTCGACCTCTCGCAGTGCGCTGTGCAGGGTGTCTCCGACGAGTTGCTGGCTCTGCTCCCAGAGCCGCAGATCCTGCGCTGCGATCACACTGCGGTTGGCGAAGGTGACGTTTGCGACCTGATAGGGCGAGCCGAATTCCCGCTGCTCCTTCCTGGTGTGCTCGAGCAGGAGCTGGAAGCGATCGAACCCGGCCTGAGCCGGCACGCTTTCGTCGGCTGCGCCTCGCAGCACCCGGCGCTGGCCGACCGCAGTCAGGCTGTAAGCGTACCAGGTCCGAGCCGGGACCTGATCAGGCGCATGGTGAGCACCGCAGTCGATGCACTTGAAACCAACCGCTGGCTTGTCGTTGATCGATCCGCATTCGAGGCAGCGGGTGATCGAGCCCGGCTTGTCGTAGTCGAGTCCGATATGGCGCAGCGGCCGGGCGCATTTCGGACAGGTGAAGCCGCCATGGCTGCGGAACTGCGATTCCGGCGCCTCGTGCGCGCACTGGAAATGGTGGACGACGACCTCTTCGGTAATGTTGGCGGAGCGGCAGGAATGACACTCCTCCCGCACCGACAAATGCGCGGAACGACATTGCGGGCAACAGAACAGGCGGTCGAAGAAGCGGCGCCTCAGGTAGCCCTTGTGGTCGAGACCAGCCGCCAGCTCCGAGACATTGTCGAGCATCCCGGCGACCGGGTAGCGCACCAGGTCGCGCGCGCCTGAATCAAGGATCGGGACAAGCCCCTGATCGCGGGAATAGACCCTGGCGAGCAGGATATCCTCGGGTTCGGCGCTGTGGCGGATCGATCCGGGCAGCTCGCGTAGTTTCGCCTGGATCGCATAGGCGCGTTCCCAGGCGAACTGCTCGCCCTGCCCGCCCGCGTCGATGCCCTGCCGTTCGTCCGGAACCAGGCTGACGATCGGCACCAGCGGATCGCCGATATGCGCCAGGATCGTCCGCAGCGCGTTATCGGGCACGGCGGCCGTCAGCACCAATGCGTCGATCATCTCGCCGCGCGCCACGAGCTGCCAGCCCGGCGGGAAGCGGCATTCGTCGTGAAGCTTTGGATAAGCGAGGAAGTTTGCGGTCGGCGTCAGTGCAAAGCCGTCGACCCCCATGAGCATGACGGTACTCCATGCCGGAAGCAACGGGACCAGTCAGCACCGGCCGGCGGCCGTCTTTCAACGGGACACGAACGGGTGCATCGGGAAATTTGGTAACACATCTTAACCATGCGGGAATGGCAAAGCCCCGCTCCCGCGGGGGGCATTCGGACTACTCCGTCCAGGCTCGCGGCACCTCCGCACGAGTGCGCGATCATGCGTGGGCCGCTGAACCTGACGAGCCTGGCAAAAGCAACAAGACACCTGGCCGGGAGCGCGGCGATCCGAGCGCACGAGGCCCCGCCTGCGCTCGCCAGCGCACGCTCCCCGGTCCTGACGCGGATCGTCTAGTCTCGCTCAGCCCCGCAGCATCTGCATCGGCGCCGGGTAGTAGCGGAAGCCCTCGCCCGCCTTGGCGAGATTGCCGAAGCCCGGCCAGGCGAAGTGATACGACATCACCGGCGTCTTGTTCTCGGCGAGCATGCCGAGCAGCCGCACGCGCGACTGCGCCGCCTGCTTGGGGTCGCTGTCATAGGCGAACTCCATCAGCGGCTTTTCCAGCAAGAGCACGGCGTGATGGGTGAGATCCCCGAGGAAGGCGAAGGATTTTCCGCCGGAGGAGACCAGGAAGATGTGGTGCCCGAAAGTATGGCCGGGTGCGGCGATGGCCTGGATGCCGGGCAGGAACTCCTGCCCGTCCTTGAAGAAGACGATGCGGTCGCGCACCGGCAGGAGATTGGCCCGCGCATGCTCGATGAAGGCCTTGAGCGGCGAGCCGAGCTTGCTCTCATCAGTCCAGAAGTCGAAATCGGTCTGGCTGAGATAGATCTGGGCGTTCGGGAAATGCGCCTTGCCCTCGGCCGAGCAGATGCCGCCGATATGGTCGATATGGGCATGGCTGCAGACGATGGCGTCGATATCGCCTGGGTTGATGCCGGCCTCCTGCATGCTCTTCAAGAGCCGCCCCGTGGTCGGCCCGAACGCCTTGGAAAAACCCATGCCGGTGTCGAACATCACCAGCTTGTCGCCGAAATTGACGATCGGGATGTTCTGCTCGAGCACGACATTGTCCTTGGGCAGGAAGTTCGTCTCCAGCATCTTGTAGACGTCCTCCTTGGGGACGCCGGCGAAGTTGGTGCCGGGATCGCCGAGCGGCAGCGGCCCGTCGGAGACGACGCTGACCTCGGCCTGACCCAGCATGAACCGATAGAAATACGGTGCCTGACTGCCCGCGAGCGGCGCCTTTGCCAGCGCCGGCCCAGCGGCCGGAAGGGATGCACCGACGGCGAGCGCCGCCGCCCCCGAGAGGAAGCCACGACGGCTGGCCGACGATGTGATGAGCTTCGACATGGCGTTCCTCCTGGGTTCAGAGCGACGCCGGGTCTGGGCGGGCGCCCGGCCTTGCCGCACGGGCAGCTTGCACGCCCGCGCAGTGGACGGCCAATAAGCCTTCGCTCTAGTCTGCATAAGCGAAAGCTGCTGCTGCCCGCCGGGCCGGCAGGGCGCTGATCAGAGATCGGGAAGCAGGAGCGGCGATGGATCTGCGCCAGTTGCGCTATTTCACGGCCATCGTCGAACAGGGCTCTTTCTCGAAGGCTGCGACCAAGCTGCGCGTGGCGCAGCCGGCGCTGAGCCAGCATCTGCGGCATATGGAGGACGAACTCGGCGTCGCGCTCCTGCATCGCGGCACACGCGGCGTCGTGGCGACCGAGGCCGGCGAGCGCCTGCTGGAGCGGGCCCGCACCATCCTCGCCGAATTCGCCGATCTGCGCGACTGCGTGCGCGGCGAGACGGTTGCGCCTGCCGGCGAGGTCCGCATCGGCTTGCCGGGGACGGTCAGCGAACAGTTCAGCGTGCCGCTGATCGAGGCTGCGAAGGAGCGCTACCCGGCGGTGCGCATCCGCATCGCCGAGGCGATGAGCGGCTTCGTGCTCGACTGGCTGCGCAAGGGCGAGGTCGACCTCGCGGTGATCTACTCGACCTCCGATCCCAAGGGGCTCGGCATCCACCATGTCCTGACCGAGGAACTCTGCCTGTTCGGCGTGCCGGCGCTGACGGCGCTCGCAACGCAGCCGGGCGAACCGGTGACGCTGGCCGAGGCGGCGGGGCTCGACCTGATCCTGCCGGGGCCCGGCCATGGCCTGCGCGACCAGATCGACGAGGCGGCTGCCGGCATCAACGCGACGGTCCACGCCGCCGTCGAGATCGAATCCTATGCACAGATCAAGCGCCTTGCGGAACGCGGGCTCGGCTACGGCATCCTGCCGCGCATGGCCGTGAGAGCGCAGGAGAAGGCCGGCACCTTCCGGACCTGGCCGATCGAGCGGCCCTCGCTCTACCGCAAGGTCTACCTCGCCTATTCGACCGAGCGGCCGATGCCGGCAGCGGCACGAGCTATCGGCCAGCTCTCCTGGGAGATCCTGCGCGGGCTCGTCACCGACGAAAGCTGGGCCGCGACGCTCGGCGAGGATGGCGATCAGCCGACCTTATATGGCTGATCGGCATTTCGTCTTTGACAGCCGGTAGCTTCGGCGCCCACTCTCCCGCACATCCTCAGCCCTCATCCTGAGGAGCCGCGCAGCGGTGTCTCGAAGGATGCTCCGGCAAGTTCTGGGGACAACCCGTCCATCCTTCGAGACGCGATCTGCGATCGCTCCTCAGGATGAGGGCTGAGGCCAACGAAGCATACGATGCGAGGATACGCCTTGAAGACCCGTGCCGCCGTCCTCCATGCCAGCCCTGTCGCCGCCCCCTATGCGCAATCCAAGCCGCTCCGGATCGAGGAGGTCGAGCTTGCCCCGCCCGGCATGGGCGAGGTGCTGGTCAAGGTCCGGGCCGCCGGGCTCTGCCATTCCGACCTCTCGGTGATCGATGGCAACCGGCCGCGCCCGGTGCCGATGGTGCTCGGCCATGAGGCGGCTGGCGAGGTCGAAGAGGTCGGCCCCGGCGTCACCGACCTCAGGAAGGGCGACCGTGTCATCATGGTCTTCGTACCGTCCTGCGGCCATTGCGCGCCCTGCAGCGAGGGGCGCCCTGCCCTGTGCGAGCCCGGCAATGCCGCCAATGGCGTCGGTGAGCTGATGGCCGGCGGGCGCCGGCTCTCGCAGAACGGCAAGCCGGTGAACCATCATGTCGGCGTCTCTGCCTTCGCCGAGCATGCGGTGATGTCGCGGCATTCGCTGGTCAAGATCGACGCTGATATCCCGCACGAGATCGCCGCACTGTTCGGCTGCGCCGTGCTGACCGGCGTCGGCGCCGCGGTGAACACCGCCAAGGTCCGCGCTGGCGAGACCGCTGCGGTGGTCGGCCTCGGCGGCGTCGGTCTCTCCGCTTTGCTCGGCGCCGTCGCCTGCGGCGCCTCGCGCGTCATCGCCGTCGACCTCTCCGACGAGAAGCTGAAGATCGCCCGCGAACTCGGCGCGACCGACACCTTCAACGCCGGCGCGCCAGATGTCGTCGAGGCGATCCGCGCCGCCACAAAGGGCGGCGTCGACCACGGCCTCGAAATGGCCGGTTCGGTCAAGGCGCTCGAACTCGCCTACCAGATCACCCGGCGCGGCGGCACGACCACCACTGCCGGCCTTGCCAACCCCGCCCATACGATGTCGCTGGCGCCGGTGCGGCTCGTCGGCGAGGAGCGCACGCTGAAGGGGTCCTATGTCGGCTCCTGCATCCCGGTGCGCGATATTCCCCGCTTCATCGACCTCTATCAACGCGGCCGGCTGCCGGTGGACAAGCTCTGGACCAGTTCGAGCCCGCTCGACGGCATCAATGAGGGCTTCGACGCGCTGCACGAGGGCCGCACGATCCGGCACATCATCCAGATGTGAGGTCCGCTCTCGGTCATTCCGGGTCGCCGCAAAGCGGCGAGCCCGGAACCCAGAACCTCTGGGTTCCGGGCTCAGGCCGTCGGTCTGCCCCGGAATGACGGCTCGGGACACGAGCGCGGTCACGAGTGCCGCCGTCAGCATCAATGCGACCGCCGTCAGCGCAAGCGCCGCGAAGCCGGCGCGGGCATAGAGCGGCCCGAATGCGGTCGTTCCAACGAAGAGCGCAAGATAGGTGACGCCGCTGTTGAGGCCCATGATCGCGCCCCGGCGGGCAGGATCGAGCGCGGCCAGCCTGACGATCAGCACGTTCAGCGCCGCATGGTTGGCCATGCCCCAGCAGAACACAACGGCGAGCAACGCGGGATAGGACCCGGCAGCCAGGCTCATCAGCAGGTAGACGCTGCCGACGAGCGTGAAGAACAGCGGCAGCAGGCGGGCCGGGCCGAGGCGGTCGATCCAGCGGTCGAGAAAGGTGGTAGCACCGAAGCCCAGGCCGTAGCAGAGGGCGAGCAGGCCGGCGGCGCTTACGGGGAGGCCCAGCACCCGGTGCAGATGGTCGCCGACATAGGCGTAGACACCGTAGAACGAGGCCATGAAGGCGGCGCAGGCGAAGAGCAGCGGCGCAATGCCGGGAATACGCAAGGCCGAGAGCGGCGACGGCGCGGCACGGCCGGTAGCGCCGCCGCCCGCAGTGAGCTTCGAGATTCCGGCTACGGCCGCGAGGCCTGCGATCACGACGATGCCGTAGACCATGCGCCAGCCGAACAGGTCGGCGATCACCGCCGAGAGCGAGACGCCCGCGACCATGCTCAACGTCCAGCCGAACAGGACCACGCCGAGCGTGTCGCTTTCGCGGCCGGGCGGTGATGCCAGCGCGGCAAGCGTGTAGATTGCTGGGAGCGCGACTCCGGCGGCGAGCCCGGCCAGCAATTGGGCGCCGATGAAAGCCGGCAGGACCGGCGCCGCGCCGCTCACCGCGAGCGCAGCCAGAAAGGCGAGCAGCGCATAGCGCAGCATGCGTCCCGGCCCGAAGCGGTCGATCAGCCCGGCGAGCAGGAGCGCGCTCGCCGCCGTGCCGATGCCGAAGGCGGCCGAGGCCGCCATCACCGCCGGAACCGTGCTGACGAAGCTCTCGGCGACGCGCGGCGCGATCGGCCCGAGCGCCAGCGAGTTCGCGCCGATGAGCCCGATGCACAGGCACAGCGCGTAGGCGGCGGCCGGTACCCGAGAGGCGATTTGATCTACATTCGTCATTTTGGCAAAATGACCGAACTAAATTCCGGTTCAATCGGAGAATATCGAATGCTCGAAAAAACAGATGGCGTTCGGCGCGGCCGCACGTCCGAGCGCGAACTCGATGCAATGGACCGAAAGCTGTTAGGCGTCCTCGTCGAGGATGCGACGACGAGCTATGCTGAACTCGGCGAGCGCGTGGGCCTGTCGCCGCCGGCAGCGCATGAGCGGGTGAAGCGCCTGCGGCGTTCCGGCGCGATCAAGCGGATCGCGGCGCTGATCGAGCCTGAGGCGACCGGCAAGACGCTGCTCGCCTTCGTCCATGTCGACACCACCGGCTGGGGCAAGACGACGACGCTGCTGGCGATCGAGGCCCATCCCGAGGTCGAGGAGATCCATTCGGTCGCCGGCGACACCTGCATGCTGCTGAAGGTCCGCACCGAGAGCACGCATGCGCTCGAAGGCCTGCTGGCGAAGATCTACGACGTCCCCGGCGTCACCGCGACGCGCAGCTATGTCGTGCTCTCGACCTATCTGGAGCGGCCGGTGCAGCCGGGCGTCACGCAGGACTGGCCCGGACGGGTCAAAGCTCCGCGCGCGCCGGGCGAGGCCAGCGCCGGATAGGCGACATAGTCAGCCGTAAAGTGCGGGATTGACCACCGGCCGCGGTCCGACCGGCACTTTGAAATGATGCAGCCGGATCGGCTGATGCAGGAGATAGCCGCGCCCGTCGCGCTCCGACAAGGTCTCGAAACGGGCCTGCAGCTTGTCACGCGCCGCCACCGCCTGCTCCAAGCGCGCCGGATCGGCGGCGACCGCACGCGCGACGAAGGCGGCGAGATCGGGAAAAGCCTCGATCCGATCGAATTCGATCCGGCTGATCTCGCTGACGACGCCGCGGCGCATCGCCCTGACGATCGCCTCCTGGGCGGCCTGACGAACCTCGGTCTCATCCTCGATCAGGCGCAGCGCATCGAAGAAGGTGCCTTCCGAAAGCGGCTCGACGACAACGATGGCGCCGCCCTTGCCGACGACGCGGGCGGCCTCCTCCAGCGCCGGCAGCATCTCCGGGACCGGTACGTGATGCAGGCTGTTGAGGAAGATTGCCACATGCATTGAGGCATCGCCCCAGGGCAGATGCTGCGCGCCGGCCTTGTGGAGCTGCGCCTTCGGGACGAGCGCGCGCGCCGCTTCCAGCGCCGCCTCGTCGGGATCGACGCCGGCCATGCGGGCGCCACGCTCGGTGAGCGCATGCAAGAGATGGCCCCGGCCGCAGCCGATATCGAGGATGCGGCGATCCTGCAGGGGCGCCAGCAGCGTTTCGAGAATGTCGACGGTGTCGCCTGCCGGCCGGGTGCCCATGGCGATCATTGGATACGCGGCCGGCATGCCGGCGCAAGACCCGATTTCGGGGGATCCTGCGCCGGGGAGTCTAGAGCTGGGTTCAGCCGTGCTTGTGCACGATGGTCTTGCTGACGGCGAACTCTTCGAGCGCCATGAAGCCCTTCTCGCGGCCATGGCCGCTCTTGCCGGTGCCGCCGAAGGGCAGTTCGATGCCGCCGCCGGCGCCATAGCCGTTGATGAAGACCTGGCCGGCCCGGACGCGCTTGGCGACGCGCTGCTGGCGCCCGCCATTGCCGGTCCAGACGCCGGCGACAAGGCCATAGGCGGTGGAATTAGCGAGCCGGACGGCATCCTCCTCGTCCTCGAAGGAGAAGGCGGCCAGCACCGGCCCGAACACCTCCTCCTGCTCCAGCCGGTTGCCGCGCGGCACCTGGCCGAACAGCGTCGGCGTCACATAGAAGCCGCCATTCGGCACGCCCTGCGCGATCGCGCCCTCGGCGAGGACCGGAATGCCCTGCTCGCGGGCCTGGTCGATGAAGCTCTGCACACGGCCGCGCTGCTTGGCGTTGATCACCGGGCCGCAATCCAGGTCCATCTCCGGCGTGCCGGCGCGCAGCTTGGTGAACTCCTTGGCGACGGCGCCGATGAACTCGTCATAGACGTTCTTCTGGACGAGCACGCGGCTGCCGGCCGAGCAGGTCTGCCCGGTGTTCTGGACGATGGCCTTGCAGACGGTCGGGATCGCCGCGTCGAAATCGGCGTCGTCGAAGATGATCTGCGGAGACTTGCCGCCGAGTTCGAGCGTGCAGGTGATGAAATTGTCGGCGCAGGCCTTCTGGATGATCTGGCCGACCTGCGGCGAGCCGGTGAAGGAGATGAAGCCGACGCCGGGATTGCGGCAGAGCGCTTCGCCGGCCTCATGGCCGCGGCCGGTGACGATGTTGATCGCGCCATCGGGGAAGCCGACCTCCGAGGCGAGCTCAGCCAGCCGCAGCGCGCTCTGGCAGGCATCCTCGGCCGGCTTCAGCACCACCGCATTGCCCATGGCGAGCGAAGCGGTCAGCGAACGGCCGATCATCTGCGCAGGGTAGTTCCAGGGCAGGATATGCCCGGTGACGCCATAGGGCTCGTGGACGACGTTGACGCTGTAGCCGTTGAGGAACGGGATGATGTGGCCGTGCACCTTGTCGGCGGCGCCGCCATAGAATTCGAAATAGCGCGCGGTCGCCTCGATATCGGCCCGGGCCTGCGCCATCGGCTTGCCGGTATCCCGCGCCTCGATCTTGGCCAGCTCCTCGAAATGGTCCTGGACCTTGAGGGCGAGCTTGGAGATCAGCCGGCCGCGCTCGGCGGCGGTGAGCTTGCCCCAGGCGCCTTCATAGGCGGCCTGCGCCGCCTTCACGGCATCGTCGATATCCTGCGCGTTGCCGCAGGCGATGCGGGTGAATTCCTCGCCCGTCGCGGGAGCGAGCACGGCCATGGTCTCGCCGGTGCGGCCGGCCACATAACGGCCGTTGATGAAATGCTGGGTCATGTAAAATCCTTCCAAGTCCTGCGAGGCGTGTCCTGTGAGGCGAGCCTCGACCTGTGGCGCCCCTTGTGAGGGATCGTCAGGGATCGGGATAGTCGGCCATGCGATCGGACGCCTTGCGCTGGCCGCACGACGAATCGCGGCAGGCAGTAAAAGATCGCCTCCCTCGCCCGCCCTGCCCGGCTCGGGAAAGGAGCTTGCGCCCGGCCCTCAATGCAGCCCGGCCGCAGCGAGCGAGCTTGCGGCAAGCGCAGTTTCGCTGACCTCGCCGCGCTCGATAGCATAGGCTTTCTCGGCGAAACTGCGCAGCAGGCTCGGATTGGATTCGGTGATCAGCAGGGCGATGTCGGGATGGCTGTCGCGCAAGGTCCGCAGCGCCGCCGCATAGCGGTTCGCCAGAACCGGGGCGAGGCCCTGGAAGGGCTCGTCGAGCAGGATCACCCGGCTGCCGACCATCAGAGCCCGCGCCAGCGCCGCCATCTTGCCCTGACCGCCGGAGAGGCCCGCCGCCGGCCGATGGCGCAGCTCGGCGAGCTCAGGGAGCACGGCGTAGATGCTCTCCAGCCGGCGCGCGACCTCGGCCGCCGGCAGCTTCATCACCTCGGCCGGCAGGCGGATGTTCTCCTCGATGCTGAAGCTCGAGAACAGGCGCCGGTCCTCCGGCGCATAGCCGATGCCGAGGCGCGGGCGCAGATGCGCCTTCACGCTGTCGAGCGGGCGCCCATCGAAGCTGATCGCGCCCTCAGTCACCTTCATGAAGCCCATGATGGCGCGCAGCAGACTGGTCTTGCCGGCGCCATTGCGGCCGATCAGCGCCACGGTCGCGCCCTCGGCCAGAGAGAGATTCGCCCGGCGCAGCACCTGCACGCCCTCGATCTCGGCTGAAAGTCCCTTGATCTCCAGCATGATCAGACTCCCACTCCGATCACGGCCTCGCGCACCTCGGGATGGTTCAGGATCTCTTCGGGCGAGCCTTCGAGCGCGATCCTGCCGCCGGACCAGACCGCGACGCGGCTGGCGTAGCGGGCGACCACGTCCATATCGTGCTCGACGAAGATCGCCGTGGTGGCGCGGGCGTCGAGCGCGCGCGTCAGCGTGTCCATGACCTCGAATTTCTCGGTCGAAGAGACGCCGCTGGTCGGCTCGTCCATGAAGATCAGCTTGGGCTCGAGCGCCAGCGCGACGGCGATGTCGACGAGCTTGCGCATGCCCTCCGGCAATTCGCGCACGATGCGCCCGCCGATCGCCTTCAGCCCGACCATTTCGAGCAGCTCCCACATCTCGCCTGCCTTCGGATGGCGCTCCATCACCAGGAAGGGCGACCAGGAACCCTCGCGAGCGGAGAGCGCCAGCAGCAGATTGTCGATCACCGTGTTGTCGAGGAAGAGCTGCGGGATCTGGAAGGAGCGGCCGATGCCGAGCCGGGTGATGGCGCGCGGCGAAAGCGCCGTGATGTCCTGCCCGGCGAAGACGACGCGGCCGGACTGCGGCTTGAGATAGCCGGTGCAGAGATTGATGAATGTGGTCTTGCCGGCGCCATTGGGGCCGATGATGGCGATGCGCTCATTGGCCGAAACCTTGAGCGAGGCGCCGTTCGCCGCCTGCACGCCGCCGAAGCGCAGATTGAGGTCGCTCGCCTCGAGGATGACGCTCATCGCCCGCCCTCCTTGCGGCGCGAGCCGGTGGCGATGCCATAGAGCCCGGCCGGCGCGAAGAAGATGATGACGAGCAGCATGACGCCGAGCACGGCGTGCCAGGTCTCGGGCGCGTAGACCGCCGCATAGCCGCGGATGATCTGGAACATCAGCGCCCCGAGGAAAGGCCCGGCGACGCCGCCTATGCCGCCGAGAATGGCGATGAAGACGAACTCGCCGGAGCGCACCCAATAAGCCAGCTCCGGCGTGACATGGCCGGAGACCAGGGCGATGACCGCGCCGCCGAGGCCGGCCAGCAGGCCCGAGAGCAGATAGGCCCCGAACAGCACCTTGCGCGGGGAGACGCCGAGATATTCGAGCCGCGTCTCGTTCGACTTGATCGCCTCGAGCGCCTTGCCGCCGGGCGAGGTCAGATAGCGGGCGACGAAGAGCGCCGCGGCGAGGCAGAGGCCGAGGGTGATGTAGAAGATCCAGAGCTCGAACTGCTCGCGGCCGAACTCCATGCCGGCGAGCGTCGGGCGCGGCACGCGCTTGCCATCGGCGCCGCCGGTGATCGGGAAGAGCTTCTCCAGCAAGGAAAAGAAAACCATGGAGATGGCGAGGTTGAGCATGCCGAAGAAGATCGCCCGGTAGCGGACGATGAACAGGCCGACGAGTGCGGCGAGCAGGCCGGATGCGGCCGTGGCGACCGGGATCAGGATCAGTGCCTCATGGCCGAGCCGGGCCGCCGCCATGAAGGCGACGGCATAGGCGCTGAACGAGAAGAACAGGCCGTGGCCGAAGGAGACCTGGCCGGCGCGCAGCAGGACCATGATGCCGAGCGCCGCCAGCCCCTCGCAGAGCGCGACGGTCAGGATCACCGTCGACCAGGGCGAGAACAGCGGGAAGACGGCGAGCGTGATGAGCAGCGCGAGGCCAAGAACGAGTTGGCGCGCCATCACACCTTCCTCGTCTGCACGGTCGAGAACAGGCCCTGCGGACGCACCAGCAGCACCAGCATCATGATGAGATAGGGGATCAGCACGTCGAACTCCGGCGCGAAGTAGACCGCGACGGAGCGCCCGAGGCCGATCAGCAGGGCGGCGACCGCCGCGCCCTCGATGCGCCCGAGCCCGGCGGTCGCGGCGACCGCGAAGGAGAGCACCAGCGTGCCGGCCCCGATGCCCGGCGTCAGCGAGGTGGTGGCGGAGGCGAGAGCGCCGCCGAGCGCCGCCAACGAGGCGCCGATGATGAAGGTGATCAGGTAGACTTTGGCTGCGTCGATGCCCATCGCGGTCGCAGCCTCGCGGTCCTGGGTGACCGCGACGATGGCGCGCCCGAAGCTCGTCCGGCGCAGGAAGAAGCGCAGGCCGACCAGCACGGCGAGCGCCACCAGCGGCATCAGGATGAGCTGGTACTTGGTGTAGTAGATGCCGAAGACATCGACCGTGCCGAGCCAGTTCATCGGCGCGTTGGCAAAATAGGGCTGCACCCCGAACACCACCTTCTGGGCATCCTCCAGGATCATGAAGACGGCGAAGGTGACGATCAGCTGCAGCACCTCCTCCTTGCCGTAGACCCGGCGCAGCAGGACGATCTCGACGACGCCGCCGACGACGGTGCCGACCAGCGCGGCGGCGACCAGCAAGAAGGGAAAGGCGAGCCAGGCGGGCAGGCCCATCGCGCCCATGGCGAGGACGCCGGCGGCGGCGACGTAGGCGCCGATCGCGTAGAACGAGCCATGGGCGACGTTGATGATGCCGAGCACGCCGAAGATCAGCGAGAGCCCGACCGCGACCAGGAAGATCAGCGAGCCATAGGCCAGGCCGTCCAGCGCGGCGAGAAGAAGCATTTCAATGGGCATGCAGACCGTTCTTCAGAAACTGATTCAAGTGCTTGAGAGGCTGATTCAATCAGGCCCCTCCCCGTCATCCCGGGCGATCGGAGGGAGACCCGGGATCCATGCCTGGGTTCTCCCATCGATGTTCGGGCATGAGTCCCGGATCGTCGCGGCTTTGCCGCGCGTCCGGGACGACCAGGGTGAGGAGCGGCCTCACTTTGCGTAGTCGAAGGTCTCGATCGACTTGTCGTTGACCAGGGACTGGGTCGCCTTGGCGAACCAGTCGAGCGACTTCTCGCCCACCGGCGTCGTCACCAGCTTGCCGGGATAGAGCGCCATCTTGTCGTAGACCGCAAACGGGTATTCGGGCACGCGCTTGGTCGTGCCGAGCATCTGGTCCTCCAGCCCCTGATGATCGGCGCGGATGGTGATCGTGCCCGTCAGCGACTTGAACTCCAGCCCCTCGAAGGCGGCGATGACCTGCTCCTTGCTCGGCCATTTGCCGCCGGTCGACGCCCCGGCCTTCTCATAGGCCTTGGCGAGGCCGGTCAGGGCCTGCTGCATGTGGAAGGTCGGGTAGATCGGGTAGACGCCGGTCTTGTCCTTGTACTTCTTGACGAAGGCCTGCATCTCCGGGGTGTTCTTGGTCTTCGGGTGCAGCCAGTAGTGATCGCCGCGGGCGCCGACGATGACACCCTCGGGCAGCACGTTGCCGAGCCGCTCCAGCGAGCTTTCGGCCAGCGGCAGCACGAAGGTCGACTGCTTCAGGAGGCCGCGCGCCGCCGCCTGCTGCACGAAGGTGTCGAGGTCGCCGCCCCAGGAGGTCGAGAGCACGACATCGGGCCGCAGCGCCGAGAGCCGTGTGATTTCGGTCGAGAAATCAGGCGCGCCGAATTTCGGGAAAAGCTCGGCGACGACCTTCACATCGGGCTTCAGCGCCTTCAGCCCGGCCTGGAACAGCGCCCAGGATTCGCGGCCCCAGGCATAGTCCTGGTTGACCACGGCGATCGACTTGAAGTCGGGCTTGACCTTCATCAGGTAGAGCAGCGTCGCCATCATCTCGGCGCCGGCATGGCCTTGCGTGCGGACGGAGTACTTCCACTTGCCGTCCTCGAAAATGGTCTGCGTGCCGCAATCCCACATCACGTTGACGACCTTGAGGTCTTCCGCGACCGGGGCGAGCGCGTTGCAGGAGCCCGACGAAATCGCGCCCAGCATGACCTGCGCGCCCTGTTCCTGCACGACTCGGCGATACTCGGAGAGAAGCTGGTTGGTGCCGGCGCCCTCGTCGACATAGACCGGCTTCACCGGCACGCCGAGAATGCCGCCCTTGGCGTTGAGTTCCTCGATCAAGAGGTCGGCGGCGTTTCTGCCGGGCACGCCGAACACCGAGGCCGGGCCGGAGAGGAAGGTCGCGATGCCGACCACGAGTTCCTTCGGCTTGTCCTGCGCCAGCGCCGGCAGCGGCGCCAGCGCGCCCGCCAAGACGGTGCCGGCCAAGACGGCGCCCGCCAGTTTCATCCTCACCATGATGTCCTCCCTGATGTCCGCAGAACGGGGCACGACGCTCTTTTGCGGCGCCTGAACCATGGCGGAAGGGGCGCATAGGCGCGCTGAGGTCACAAGTAGGATAAAGCGATGAAGCCCATAGCGATTTTCTATAGTCCCCCGCCCGGCCTTCGAGCCGGCAGCGCTATGGCCCCCATCGCAAAAGACTATTTGACTTCGCCCTGCCGAACGGCGCGTCTCGCCCGAAAAGGAAGGCGGACCAAATCAAGATGGCGGATGCTCTCGAAGGAATCCTGGTGGTGGCCCTGGAACAGGCGGTGGCGGCACCGGTCGCCAGCTGCCGCCTCGCCGATGCCGGGGCTCGCATCATCAAGCTAGAACGGGCCGAGGGCGATTTCTCGCGCGGCTACGATGATTACGCCGAAGGGCTGTCCTCCTATTTCGTCTGGATCAACCGCGGCAAGGAATCCTGCCGGGTCGATCTCAAGGACCCGAACGACCTCGCCTTGGTCGAGACGATGCTCGCCGAGGCCGATGTCTTCATCCAGAACCTCGCGCCCGGTGCCACCGGCCGGCTCGGCATCGGCTCGGCCGAGCTGCGCCAACGCCATCCGAAGCTGATCACCTGCGACATTTCCGGCTATGCGCCGGGTACGCCGCACTACACCCGCAAGGCCTATGACCTCCTGATCCAGGCCGAGGCGGGCCTCTCGGCGATCACCGGCAGCGAGAGCTCGGGGCCGATGCGGATCGGCATCTCGATCGCCGACATCGCCACCGGCAACGCCGCCTATGCCGCGATCCTGGAGGCGCTGCTGCGGCGGGCGCGCACCGGCCAGGGTTCGCATATCCAGCTCTCGCTGTTCGACACCATCGCCGACCTGATGAACGTGCCCTATCTGACGCGGCGCTATGGCGGGATCGAGCCGCCGAAGCTCGGCCTCGCCCATCCCTCGATCGCGCCCTATGGCGTCTTCCGCCTCGCCGATGCCGAGGTGCTCCTGGCGGTGCAGAGCGAGCCGGAATGGCGCACCCTCGCCCGCGACGTGCTGCGCGACGACGGCCTCGCCGACGATCCGCGCTTTGCGAGCAATGTCCTGCGCGTCCGCAATCGCACCGCGCTCGACGCGGCGATCCAGGCCATCCTCGCGCCGCGCAGCTTCGCCGAGACGACCGCCGCGCTCGACACGGCGCGCATCGCCTATGGCACGGTCTCGCAGGTCGGCGACCTGATCAGCCATCCCGCCGCGACGGCGCTGCCGGTCGAGACGCAGAACGGTTTGGTCGAGGTGCTGGCGCCGCCCGCGATCGTCGACGGCAAGCGCACCGTGATGCGCCGTGTGCCGGCGCTCGGCGAGCACGAGGCAGCGCTGCGCCGGGAATTCGCGCCCAAGACGGCGCGCACGGCCTGAGTTGATCCGATGACGCAGCACGACCACAGCGAAATCCGCAACGCCGTCGCCAGACTCTGCGCCGATTTTCCCGGCGAGTATTGGCGCAAGCTCGACCGCGAAATGGCCTACCCCACGGAGTTCGTGACCGCGCTGACGCAGAGCGGCTTCCTCTCGGCCCTGATCCCGGAGGCCTATGGCGGCGCCGGCCTCACTCTCTCGGCCGCCGCCGTGATCATGGAGGAGATCCAGCGCCAGGGCTGCAACGGCGCCGCCTGCCATGCCCAGATGTATGTGATGGGCACGCTTTTGCGCCATGGCTCCGATGCGCAGAAGCAGCGCTATCTGCCCAAGATCGCTTCGGGCGAACTCAGGCTGCAGGCCTTCGGCGTCACCGAGCCGACCAGCGGCACCGACACCACCGCCCTGCGCACCACCGCAAGACGCGAGGGCGACCACTACATCGTCAACGGCCAGAAGATCTGGACCAGCCGGGCGGCGCAATCCGACCTGATGCTGCTG
Organism: Allobosea sp. WAO; assembly: GCF_001509835.1. Lineage (GTDB taxonomy): Bacteria > Pseudomonadota > Alphaproteobacteria > Rhizobiales > Beijerinckiaceae > Allobosea. The sequence goes on along the minus strand of NZ_JXTJ01000008.1, from coordinate 138,529 downwards.
CTCGCCCGCACCACGCCGCGCGATCAGGTCGCCAAGCGCACGGACGGGCTCTCGGTCTTCATCCTCGACATGCGCGAGGCGCTGAAGGCGGGCCTCACCATCCGGCCTATCCGGACGATGATGAACCACGCCACCACCGAGGTGTTCTTCGACAATGTCAGGGTCCCGGCGGAGAACCTCGTCGGCGAGGAGGGCAAGGGCTTCCGCTACATCCTCTCGGGCATGAATGCCGAGCGCATCCTGATCGCCGCCGAATGCGTCGGCGACGCGAAATGGTTCATCGAGAAGGCGTCGGCCTACGCAAAAGAGCGGCAGGTCTTCGGCCGGCCGATCGGCCAGAACCAGGGCATCCAGTTCCCGATCGCCAAGGCCTACGCCAATATGCGCGCCGCCGAGCTGATGGTGCGCGAGGCGATCTTTCTCTACGAGGCCGGCGAGAACCCGGGCGCCGAGGCGAACATGGCCAAGATGCTCTCGGCCGATGCCTCCTTCGAGGCGGCCAATGCCTGCATCCAGACGCATGGCGGCTTCGGCTTCGCCGAGGAGTACGATGTCGAGCGCAAGTTCCGGGAGACGCGGCTCTATCAGGTCGCGCCGATCTCGACCAACCTCATCCTCTCCTATCTCGCCGAGCATGTGCTCGGCATGCCGCGGTCATATTGACCTCCCATTCGAGTCATCCCGAGGCAGCGCAGCGTAGACCCGGGATCCATGCCTGAACCGTTCCGGAATGGATCCCGGGTCTCCCTTCGGTCGCACGGGATGACTTGGAATATGGAACCAAGGATACCTTCGTGAACATCGACCACCTCAAATCCTGGATCGGCAGGACGGAAGAGGCTTCCGACCTCGTCACGCCGCGGCTCGTCGCGAGCTATCAGGCGACCTTTGCGCCGCATCTTGCCCCCCATGGCGAAGGCGAGGCGCCCCTCGCCCTGCACTGGTGCCTCGCCCCGCCGATCGCGCCGATGGCCGCGCTCGGGGAGGACGGCCACCCGGCCAAGGGCGGTTTCCTGCCGCCGATCCCCCTGCCGCGGCGGATGTGGGCCGGCGGGACGATCGAGACGATCGCGCCCTTGCGGACCGGCGACGAGATCACGCGCCGCTCGCGCATCGCCGATATCGCCTACAAGGAGGGACGCAGCGGGCCGCTCTGCTTCGTCGCCGTCGACCATGAGCTCGCTACGCCGCGTGGCGTGGCCCTGCGCGAGCGCCACAACATCGTCTATCGCGAAGCCGCGCAGCCCGGCGCCGAACCGGCAGCGACCACGCCACCCCTACCAGCGGCCGAGCCGCGGGCCGCCGACCTCACCTGGACGGTCGAGGCCTCGCCGGTGCTGCTCTTCCGCTATTCGGCGCTGACCTTCAACGGCCACCGCATCCATTACGATGAGCCCTATGTCACCGGGGTCGAGGGCTATGCCGGCCTCGTCGTCCACGGGCCGATCCAGGCGACGCTGATCATGAACATCATCGCGACGCTCTCCGGCGGCGAGCCGATCCGGCTCGACTATCGCGGACTCGCTCCTCTGATCGCCGGCGAACCTTTCCTGGTGAAGGCGAAGCGGCTCCCGGACGGGGCGATCGCCGCCTGGACGGAAGGCGCCGACGGGCGGGTGCGGATGGACGGCGTCAGCCGTTGAGCCGCGCCATTCTCGGACGAAGCGAAGCGCAGATCCGAGGAGCTCGGGACGAGAGGGCACCGATAGGAGCCTCCTCCGGCTTGAGATGCTCGGGTCAAGCCCGAGCATGACGCCTGCACAGTCATCTTCGCCCGTGTCACGGTCCTGCCATGGTGCTAGCGTCTGTCGCAGCACCTCATTCAGGAGCCGAAGATGGACCGCGCCCGTTTCAGCCGCCGCGACACGCTCAAGGCTGGAGCGGCCATCGCCGCTTCCGCCGCCCTGCCCGGCGCGCTCGCTGCCCAGGCCCCGGTGCGCCTGAAGCTGCGACTGCTGGAGACCACCGATCTGCACGTCAATGTCGTGCCTTACGACTATTTCCGCGACGCGGCTGACGACACGGTCGGCCTCGCCAAGACCGCGAGCCTGATCAAGGCGGCCCAAGCCGAGGCGAAGAACAGCCTTCTGTTCGACAATGGCGACTTCCTGCAGGGCTCCTCGCTCGGCGACTATGTCGCCTACAAGAAGGGGCTGAAGGCGGGCGAGACGCATCCGATGATCGCCGCGATGAACGCCCTGCCCTATCAGTGCGGCACGCTCGGCAATCATGAGTTCAATTACGGGCTCGACTTTCTGGAGCACGGCCTCGCCCGCGCCGAATTCCCGATCGTCTGCGCCAATGTCGACCGTGTCGGCGGCGGCACGCTGATCGAGCCCTGGCGCATCTTCGAGCAGAGTTTTGAGGACGAGGCCGGCGCCAAACATGTCCTCAACATTGCGGTGATCGGCTTCGTGCCGCCGCAGATCATGCAATGGGACAAGGCCCATCTCGAGCGCAAGGTCACTGCGACGGACATCGTCGAAGCCGCGCAAAAGTACCTGCCGGAGATCGCGCTCGCCCATCCCGACCTCACCATCGCGCTCTGCCATTCCGGCATCGCCGGCGGCGAGCGCCGGGGCGGCGAAGAGAACGCGGCGCTGCATCTTGCCAGGCTCGACGGCATCGACGTCATCCTGACCGGGCACCAGCATCTGGTCTTCCCCGGAGCGAAGGCGTTCGACGGCATCGCCGGGGTCGACAACAAGAAGGGCTCCCTGCATGGCAAGCCAGCCTGCCAACCCGGCTTCTGGGGCTCACATATCGGCATCCTCGACCTCGAGCTGGAGAAGCGCGAAGGGGGCTGGAAGATCGCCGATTTCAAGGTCGACCCGAAGCCGATCTATGAGCGCACGCCCGACCGCAAGATCGTGCCGAAGGCTGAGGCGGAGCCCGCGATCCTCGCCACGGTCAAGGCCGACCATCAGGCGGCGCTGGACTATATGCGCGAGCCGGTCGGCGCGACCTCGGCGCCGATCACCAGCTTCTTCGCCCTGGTCGCCGACGATCCTTCCGTGCAGATCGTCGCCGATGCCCAGATCGCCTATGCAAGGCCACTGATGGCGCAGACGCCGCACAAGGACCTGCCGATCCTCTCCGCAGCCGCGCCCTTCAAATCCGGCGGGCGCGGCGGGCCGGCCTACTTCACCGACATCCCTGCCGGGCCTCTGGCGATCAAGAACGTTGCCGACATCTATCTCTACCCGAACACCGTGCAGATCGTGAAAGTCACGGGCGCGCAGCTGCACGAATGGCTGGAACGCTCGGCCGGCATCTTCAACCGCATCGACATCACGAAGTCCGACGAGCAGCCGCTGATCAATCCCGGCTTCCTCGCCTTCAATTTCGACGTGATCGACGGCGTCAGCTACCGGATCGATGTGACGCAAGCTTCGCGCTACGACCTCGACGGCAAGCTGGTGGCGCCGGACGCGCGCCGCATCGTCGATCTTTCCTTCCAGGGCAAGCCGATCGACGAGAAGGCGCAGTTCATCGTCGTCACCAATAACTACCGCGCCTCCGGCGGCGGCAATTTTCCGGGGACCAAGACGACGATCGTGCTGGAAGCGCCTGACCTCAACCGCGACGTGATCGTGCGCCACATCATCGAGAAGAAGGCGATCGACCCGACGGCCGACGGCAACTGGTCGCTCGTGCCGCTGCCGCCCAATGTCAACGTCACCTTCCCGAGCTCCCCGTCCGCCGCCGGGAAGAAGCCGGAGGCGCTGAAGGCGCAGGCCGTGGGAGATGCCGGCGAAGGGTTTGTAAAGTACCGGCTGGGCGGGTGACAGCGGCCTTTTTCTAGAACCTGACCTCGAGCCTGCCCTTGAGGGCGTGATCCCTGGTGCGTTCGCCGATCGCGGCGGAATAGCCCAGACCGAGCGTCGTCGAGGCGGTAGCGCGCCAGTCGAGGCCGGCCTCGGCGACGAGGGCGTTGCGGTCGATCTGCGCCGCGTAGACCCGGGCCGGGGCGGTGCCGACGACGAAGCCGGTCAGCGCCTGCGGGGTGAGGTCGCCGAAGCCGTAGCGCCAGCCGACGAGGCCGCGGGCGAAGAGCGGCATGGCGCCGAGCTGCGCCTCGGCCCGCAGTCCGAGCGTGGTGAAGCCGAGCGACTGGTCCTGCGAGGCGACCCGCAGCGCCGCCGCCCCGCCCTGCTCGATCGCCGAGCCCGAGGAGACCCGCAGCAGCGCGATCTGGGCGAAGGGCTCGAGCGCGAAGCTCTGGAAGCGGAAGGCGTAGCCGAGCTCGGCGAATGCCTGCAGCACGTCGGTGTCGCGCTCCGAGCGCAGCGTGTCGCCAAAACCGCGGATCCGGACCTGGCGGGTCAGATTGGTCTCGCCGAAGGAATAGCCGACGCCGCCATCGAGCCGCCAATTGCCATGGCGCGCCCCGGCATAAAGCAGGACATGGCCGCTCTCGAGCCTTCCGCTCGACAGCCGGGCATCGACGTCGAAATCCGAGCGGGTATAGCCGCCGGCGATGCCGACCCTGAGCGAACTCAAGCCGCTGTCGTAGAGCTTCATGTCGGCGCCGACCACGGCGCCGCCGGTGCGGCGCGAGAGCGAAGCGGCATTGCCGTCGCCATCGGTGTTGGCATGCGCGCCGAACGCCTCGCCCCAGAGGGTGAAGCGCTCGTCGAGACGCGGCGCCGGCATCACCACCGGGCCCTTGGCGCTCGGCAGATCGGCCGAGAAGCCGGCCGCGATCTCACCACCCGGAACCGGCAGCAGCGAGCCGCGCAGCCGCCCGAGCACCGCCTCGCGCACCAGCCGGCTCTCGCCGACCGCGACCGCGACGCCCTGGGCATGGGCCTCGCCCGAGAGCAGATCGAAACCGGCGCGCGCCTCCGCCGCCGTCGCCGAGACCAGCGTGTCGTAGACGGGATTGCCGACGCCGAGACGCTCCGCCGCATTCGCGATGAAGCCCTGGTTGCGCGTCTGGGCGACATAGGGACGTGGGCTGGCGCCGCCGCCGGAGCCACCGCTCGTGCCACCGCCGCCGCTGCCGCCCGAGCCACCGCCCCCACCGGTCCCGCCGCCGCCCCCAGCATCCGGCCCGAAGCCGGTATCGTTGCGGGTCATGGTCAAGGTTACGCCCTGACCGCCGTAGTTCAGTGTCGGCGTCAGGAAGGCGAAGTTCGACGAGACGCCGGCGAACTGACCGCTGATCCCGCCAGCAGCGGTGAGGATGGTGTAGCTTGTTCCAGCCGCATAATTGCCGGCCGCGGCCAGCACCTGGACGGTGCCGCCCGACAGCGTCGCCAGCCCCGTCGCATTGATCCGGTCACTCTGGCCAGCCGCGTTGATCTCGAGCTGATAGGTGGAGCCGGCCGCGAAGGCGACATTGCCGGCGACGTTGAGCGTCCCGATCGAGTTTCCGGGCGCCACCGTGCCGCCGCCCGCGACCGCGATTCCGCCGACCGTGCCGGAACCGCCGAGCACGCCGCCATTGACCGTCACCGCGCTCGCCAGCGTGCCGTTCACCACGAGCTTGCCGGCCGCGACCGTGGTCCCACCGGAATAGGTGCTGGCACCAGTCAGCGTCAGCGTACCGGCCCCTGCCTTGATCAGGCCACCCAAACCCGTCAGCGCCTGTGCCACAGTAAAGCTGTTGCCGGCGTCGGCGATGTCGAAGCCGCCGCCGCCAGCGCCAAGCACGATGTTGCGTGCAAGCTCCGTCAGCGTCGTGCCCGTCACCTGAAGCACGCCGCCATCCAGCGTCAGCGCAGACGAGGTGTCGCCGAGATTGGCCTCGGAAGAAATGCTGACGGCACCTCCGGCGATGGTCGTGCCACCGGTGTAGGTATTGGTGCCCGAGAGCGTCAGCGTGCCCGTCCCGCGCTTGGTCAGCGAACCCGCGCCGTCGATGGTCGCCGCCAGCGTCGTGCTATCGGTGAAATCGGCGACGATGCTGCCGTCATTGCGGATGATGCCGGCGTCGAGCTGGACCGTTCCCGCCTTGCCGCCGGCGCCGAGATTGAGCGTGCCGAACGCGTCGATCGCGACGTCGCCGGAGCTCAGGACGAGCGCCCCACCATCGGCGACAGTGACCGAGGCGGCGAAGGTTCCGCCGAAGCCGCCGATCTCCAGCCCGCCATCGACGCTCCAGCGCGAGCCGGCGCCGGTCACCAGCACGGAAGCGCTCGCGCCAAGACCATAGATGCCGGCACCGGGGCCAGGACCGAAGCCGCTGGCGCGGGAGGTCAGCGTCGCGCCGCCGGATATGCTGATCGTCGCGGGATCGAAGAACCCCTGCACGAAAGTGTCGCCGGTCGTCACGCGGGTTCCGGCGCCGTCGATGCGCACCGCCGAGCGAACGAGGAAGCCATTGCTGCCATTGTCGAGGCTGCCGCCCTGGTCGACGACGAGTGTGCCGCTGGAGACCATGACGAAATCGCCGAGCGTCAGCGATCCCCCGCGAATGACGAAGGAGCCGCTGCCGGCAGCACAGGAGCAGACCGAGAGCCCGCCGCCGAGCGAGCCGGTGCCGGTGAAGATCTGCGTGCCCGTGCCGTTGTATTCGAGCGAGCCGCCGCCGCTGAAGCTACCGGAGAAGGTGGTCGTGACATTGGTCGAGCCGGTGACGAGCACGCTGCCGGTGCCGATCGCGACCTCGCCGGCGCCCGCGAGCGAGCCGACCTCGTAGACGCCCGCACCGCCAACAGCCTCCAGCACCGCGCCGGCCGCGATCGTGAAGTCCGAATTCGCGGAGAAGGCGCTGGCACTGTCGCCGACCAGGCGCCCGGCCAGCACCGTCGTCGCGCCGGAGTAATCATGCGTTCCGCTCAGCACCAGCGTTCCGGCACCGGCCTTGGACAGGCCGCCCGCACCGGAGAAGGACTGCGTGACGGTGAAGATGTGGCCGGCTTCCGCTATGTCGAAACCACCGCCATTGGAGCCGAGGACGATGGCGCGCGAAAGATCGGCGAGGCCCGTGCCGGTTACCTGAAGCACGCCGCCATCCAGCGTCAGCGCACCCGATGTGCTGCCGAGATTGCTCTCCTTGGCGATGCTGATCGCCCCGCCCGCGATCGTTGTGCCACCGGAGTAGCTGTTCTCCCCGGTCAGCGTAAGCGTCCCCGTGCCGACCTTGCGCAAGCTGCCGGAGGAGATGATCATGCCGCTGAAGGTGGTCGAAGCGTTGGTCGCGCCGGTCTCCAGTGTCGAGTCCGGATCGATCTCGAGCCGGCCCGCGCCAGCGATCGAGCCGGCCGTGACAATCCCGAGAGAGCTTGCGATGTCTAGCCTCGTCCCAGCGGCGAAGCTGTAATCGGATGCCGCCGACAGCGCCTGCGCCCCCTGAATCGCGAGGCTGCCTTCATGCACGAGGGTCGCGCCCGAATGGGTGTTGGTACCCGCCAGCGTCAGCCGGCCCGCACCGCTCTTGGTCAACCCGCTGGAGCCGGAAATCGAACCGGACAGCGACAAGGTCTGGCCGGCCGCGACCTCTATTCCTCCGCCACCACTTCCCAGCGTCATTGCTCGCGAGGAGGAGAAGCTACCCGTCGCCAGTAGGGTGCCCCCATCCAGCGTCAAACCGCCCGACGCATCGCCGAGATTGGCGTCCGACGACACCGAGAGCTTGCCGCCGGCGATCGTCGTGCCTCCCGTGTAGGTGCTCGTGCCGGAGAGCGTTAGTGTACCGGCACCGAGCTTGATCAACCCGCCCGTGCCGCCGAAACTGGTCGCGATGCCGATATCGTGGCCATTGCTGTCGAAGAAGGCGCCGTTGGCGCCGATGGCCAGCACCGCATAGTTATGGAGGAAACTGGGCTCGCTGGCGCTCGCCCGCAGGATGCCGCCGTCGAGATTGAGCGAGGCGGTGCCGTTTCCCCTGTATACAACGTTGGTCTCCAGCACGCCGCGCCCGCTCACGGCGTCGCCGAGCAGGTTGACCGTGCCACTGGTCCCCGTGTGCGTTCCCAGAAGTATCGACGAGGTGCTGACCTTGCCACCGCTCGCGATGGTCAACACCCCGGTGCTCGTGTCGAAGACGCCGAGATAAAGCTGGCCAGCATTACTCCAGGTCGAGCCTGCGCCGGTCACCATCACCGTGCCCGAGTTGGCGCCGGACCTGCCGATACGGGCTCCTGTGCTGGCGACGGTGCCGCCATCCGCGATGGTCAGCGCCCCCGCGCCGGTTTCGCCGATGACGAGAGACAGTCCGCCGAGATCCCAGTTCGGCAGAGGCGGCGCGGGAATACCCGGGCTGACGTCACCAGTCCCGGTCACGGACTGGGCGAATGCGACAGGCTCGCCGGCGAGCAACGCGAGCCCGAGCGCGAGCACTGAAACGGACAGATAGAGCCGCTCCGGCCGCAGCCGCCACGCGGGCAGCTCTTCCGCAGGCTTCGCATTGTTCTGCATCGATAGTCAGGCCCCAACCGCAGCAGAAGGCTTAGACCGCCGCGTCCGCAAGGCAATGAATGGCGGTTCACACGCCGGCAATTCGTGTTGCTGTGGCAATTCCGCCGCCGGCACCGCCCTGCCACGCCTCCAGCGAATGGCTCCGCGCTCGCCCGCGTGCTAAGCCGCGCCCGCCATGCTGAAGCGCTTCTTCGCCTATTACCGCCCGCATCGCGGCCTCTTCATGCTCGATTTCGGCTGCGCCGTGATCTCGGGCCTGCTCGAGCTCGGCTTCCCGGTCGCGGTGAAGCTCTTCGTCGACCAGCTGCTTCCGAGCGGAAACTGGAGCCTGATCCTGCTGGCCTCGTTCGGCCTGCTCGCGATCTATCTCGTCAATGCCGGGCTGATGGTGGTGGTAACCTATTGGGGCCACATGCTCGGCATCAACATCGAGACCGAGATGCGCCGCAAGGCGTTCGATCACCTGCAGAAGCTCTCCTTCGGCTGGTTCGACAACCAGAAGACCGGCCATCTCGTCGGGCGGCTGACCAAGGATCTCGAGGAAATCGGCGAAGTCGCCCATCACGGGCCGGAAGACCTGTTCATCGCGGTGATGACCTTCCTCGGCGCCTTCGCGCTGATGCTGTGGGTGCATCCGCAGCTCGCCCTGATCACCGCGGCCATCGTGCCGCTGATGGCCTGGCTGACCAGCCGCTATGGCGGGCGGATGACGAAGACCTGGCAGAGCCTGTTCGGCCGTGTCGGCGCCTTCAATGCCCGCATCGAGGAGAATGTCGGCGGCATCCGCGTCGTCCAGGCCTTCGCCAACGAGGACCATGAGCGCAGCCTGTTCGCGCAGGACAACCTGCACTATCGCCGCACCAAGCTCGAGGCCTACCGGCTGATGGCTGCTTCGCTCTCGCTCTCCTATTTCGGCATGCGGCTGACCCAGATGGCGGTGATGATCGCCGGTGCCTACTACGTGCTGGTCGGCGATCTCAGCGCCGGCGGCTTCGTCGGCTTTCTCCTGCTGGTCAACGTCTTCTTCCGGCCGATCGAGAAGATCAATTCGGTGATCGAAACCTATCCGAAGGGCATCGCCGGCTTCCGGCGCTACACCGAATTCCTCGACACGCGCCCCGACATCGCCGACCTGCCAGGCGCCGTCACGGTCACGGGCCTCAAGGGCGACATCGCCTATGAGAACGTCACCTTCGGCTATACGAAGGACCGCAAGATCCTGAACGGGATCGACCTTGCGATCCGCGCCGGCGAGACGATCGCCTTCGTCGGCCCGTCCGGCGCCGGCAAGACCACGATCTGCTCGCTGCTGCCGCGCTTCTACGACGTCACGGGCGGGCGCATCACCATCGACGGCATCGACATCCGCCAGATGACTTTGGCATCGCTGCGCGGCCAGATCGGCATCGTGCAACAGGACGTCTTCCTCTTCGCCGGCACGCTACGCGAGAACATCGCCTATGGCAGGCTCGGCGCCAGCGAGGCCGAGATCGAAGACGCCGCGCGGCGCGCGAGGCTCGACGAGATGATCGCACGGCTGCCAGATGGCCTCGACACGGTGATCGGCGAGCGCGGCGTCAAGCTCTCGGGCGGGCAGAAGCAGCGCCTGGCGATTGCCCGGATGTTCCTGAAGAACCCGCCGATCCTGATCCTCGACGAGGCGACCTCGGCGCTCGACACCGAGACCGAGCGGGCGATCCAGGCCTCGCTGGCAGAATTGTCAAAGGGCCGCACCACGCTCGTCATCGCCCACCGCCTCGCGACGATCCAGGATGCCGACCGCATCATCGTCATCGACGAGAGTGGCGTCGCCGAGCAGGGCCGGCATCAGGAACTGGTGCAGCGGCCGGGCATCTACCGGCGCCTGCACGAGGCGCAATATGGCGGGCGGGCCGGCTGAGGTGGCGGCGAGCGCCAGTGGCGCGACCTCCATCAGGCCGTGCTAGGACTGCGTCGGTTGCTCCCGACCGGACCGCGACGGCCATGATGAGCAGAGGGCTGACCTACCGAAGCGACACCGGCGACCTCGTGGTTCCGGCGACGGTCCACGCTCCCCTCGAAGGCGAGCGCGACTGGTCGTGTGCCTACGAGATCGGCTGGCCGGACGGGACACACCGAGGCCACGGCTACGGCATCGACGCCGTGCAGGCGATGTTGCTCGCGCTGAAGGCTATCGGGGCTGACATCTACACCAGCGACTTTCACCGGGCCGGCAGACTTCGCTGGCTGGAGCAGGGCGACGGCTACGGGTTCCCCGTGCCCGGTGTCATCCGGCATCTTCTGATCGGCGGAGACGCCGAGGCTGAGGGATAGCCCCTCACCCCTCCACCAGCCTTCTCGCGATCACCTGCGCCTGGATCTCGGCCGCGCCCTCGAAGATGTTGAGGATGCGGGCGTCGCAGAGCACGCGGCTGACGGGATATTCCAGCGCAAAGCCGTTGCCGCCATGGATCTGCAGGGCGTTGTCGGCTGCCGCCCAGGCGACGCGGGCGCCCAGCAACTTGGCCATGCCGGCTTCGAGGTCGCAGCGGCGCTCGGCATCCTTCTCGCGCGCGGCGAAATAGGTGAGCTGGCGGGCGATGACGAGCTCGGCCGCCATCATGGCGAGCTTGTCGGCGACGCGCGGGAAGGCGATCAGCGGCTTGCCGAACTGCACGCGCTCCTGGGCGTACCGCAGGCCAAGATCGAAGGCCGATTGCGCGACGCCGAGCGCCCGCGCCGCGGTCTGGATTCGAGCGGCCTCGAAGGTCTGCATCAACTGCTTGAAGCCCTGCCCCTCGACACCGCCGAGCAGGTTGTCGCCCTTGACCACAAAGCCGTCGAAGGCGAGCTCGTATTCCTTCATGCCGCGATAGCCGAGCACCTCGATCTCGCCGCCGGTCAGCCCTTCGACCGGGAACGGCTCGGCGTCGATGCCGCGCGGCTTCTCGGCGATCAGCATGGAGAGGCCGCGATAACCGGGCGCGTCGGGATCGGTGCGGACCAAGAGCGTCATGATGTCGGCGCGGACGGGGTGGGTGATCCAGGTCTTGTTGCCGTAGACTTTCCAGACGTCCCCGTCCTTCACCGCCTTGGTGCGCAGCGAGGCGAGGTCCGAGCCGGTGTTAGGCTCGGTGAAGACGGCGGTCGGCAGGATTTCGCCGGACGCGATCTTCGGCAGCCAGTAGGCCTTCTGCTCGTCGGTGCCGCCGCAGAGGATCAGCTCGGCGGCGATCTCCGAGCGGGTGCCGAGCGAGCCGACGCCGATATAGCCGCGGGAGAGCTCCTCGGAGACGACGCACATCGAGACCTTCGACAGGCCCATGCCACCGAATTCCTCGGGGATGGTCAGGCCAAAGACGCCGAGCTCGGCCATCTGCTCGACCACCGGCATCGGGATGTACTCGTTGGCGAGATGCCATTCATGGGCGTGCGGCGTGACCTGCGCCTCGCAGAAACGGCGCATTTCGGCCCGGATAGCCTCCAGCGTCTCGTCGAGCCCGGGATCGCCGACGCTGGCGAGACCCTGCGACTGGCTGAACAGCGAGACGAAGCGGGCGCGGTTCTCGGGCGTGTTGCCCTGCGCGATCAGCGCGTCCGCAGCGTCGGAGCAGGCGTCGGCGACAGCCTTGGCCGAAAGACCGAGCGAGGGGAGTCGGACGATCTCGCCCTGGCTCATCGGAATGCCACCGAAGATCTGGGCTGCATATTCGCCAGCGCCGATCCTGATGGCGTAGTCCTCGATCGCGCCATAGCGATCCTCGGCCTGCAGGCGCTCGCCATAGGCTTTCAGCTCGCGCAGCGCCATGACATAGGTCGCGAGCCAGGACAGGCCGTGGGCGGCGTGCTGTTCCTGCTCCAGCTTCACAGCGGAAACCCGGCCCTCGACCACCACCTTCTGGCGTACCGCCGCGACGGCCTGCTCCAGCAGGGTCTCGAAGCCGGGCAGCGCCGCGCCGATCAATTCGATGGCGGAAGCTTGCGTCGCGGTCCTGAGGGCGGCGTTGGCGCTCATGTCTCTCTCCCTTGTTGCGGCGCAGCATAGTGGATGCGCCGCGGGCTGCGGAAGCCCCGTCTTTCGAAGGATGCGAGAGTGCAGCAGCGCCGTCGAAGACCAGAGGTAACTGCGCCGCCCCCCGCAGCACGGCCTCGCGACCGTCAGTCTTGCCGCGCACCTGCACGCTCATTGAAATGATTCTAAAATATCAAGCGAAATCAATACTTTAATGCACGCTTTTTGCCTGTATGCTCGCGGTCTTCACATGGAGGTTTTCGTCATGCTCGCCCGCTGCGCCCTGGCCCTGTCGCTCGCATTCTGCGCCCCGGCCACGGCGCGCGAACCCTGGCAGCTCTCCCACGGCCCATTCACGACGGCCTCCGATGTGCGCGAGCACAATCAGCTCGGGGCCGATCTGCGCGATCTCGACGGCTTCCTGAAGGCGTCGCCGCCGGCCTGGGCGCACGCGCTCGAGCTCTACGCCTATGGCAAAAACTTCCCGAAGCATTCGCTGCTGCGCTTTGGCGACGACTACAATGGCAGGCTCTCCGGCTATCTGCCGCGCGCAACGAAGCATTTCGGCTCGCCCTCCTTCCAGGCCCATGCCTGGACGGCGGCGCTCGGCGGCTCGGGCCGGTTCGCCAATCTATCGGCGGGCGAGCGTATCGCCTTCCTCGACGGTGCATCGCCGGCTCTGGTGATCAACTGGGCGCGCTACGAGCTCGGCGAGGCGCAGCGCAAGGCAAAGGCCTCGCCAGCCAACTGGGCGCTGACCAATGGCGCGCCGAAGAACTGGAACGAGATCTTCGCCTTCTATCTCGGCCCCGACGGCAAGCATGCCGGCTTCGCGGCAGTCGAAGGCGTGGAAGGCGGCAAGGCGATCGACGAGGCTCTCTTCGCCGCGCTGGCGAGGGGGCAGGAGGCGCTCGTCAAGCAAGGCTGGCCCGAGGCCGAGGCAGCCGCCGTTGCAGCCGCGCTCGACAAGGCGAGCCTGGCGCTGCTGCGGGATGCGCTGGGCAAGGCCGCCAACGCAAGCGACGAAGCCCGCCCTGCCGCATTGCGGCGCGCCGCCGGCGCCTGGCTGGCGGCCGCAGAGCCGATGCTCGCCGACGCCACCGCGGCGAAGACCGTCGAGGCCGCGCTCTCCGGCAAGCCCGACAAGGCCGCGATTGAGGCCGCGCTGAAGATCGTCACAACGTCGCTCGGCGCCTGAGGCGCTATTTTCGGCTGGCGAGGACGACGCCGAGAACGGCGACCGCCATGCCGACCATCTGGATCGGCGAGAGGGTCTCGCCGAAGAGCAGCCAAGCCTCGACCGCCACCGCCGGCGGCACGAGAAAAAGGAAAGTCGCGGTGCGCGAGACCTGGCCGCGGCGGATCAGGATCAGATAAAGGCCGATGCCGCCGAGCGAGAGCGCCAGCACCGACCAGGCGAGCACCAGCGTCATCGTCAGGTTCCACTCCATCCGCATCGGCTCGAGCAGGAAGGCGAAGGGCAGTGTGAACAGGAAGGCGGCGGCGTATTGCACCGCCGTCACGGTGCGCAGGTCGCCGGAGACGATGCGCGCCTTCTGCCAGAACGAGCCCAAGGTGACGGCGAACATGCCGATGACATTGACCACGATCGGCACGAGCACGGCGTGCAGCGCCTCGGGCTCGACGCCGACGAGCTTCGGCTCCAGCACGAGTCCGATGCCGAGGAAGCCGCAGACGATTCCGGCCCAGCGCACCGGCGAGATCCACTCGCCGACGATCAGCGGGGCGAAAAGAGCCGTCAGCACCGGCTGCAGCCCGGCGATCAGGCCGGAGATGCCGGCCGGCAGGCCATGGCGCACCGCCCACCAGACCCCACCGAGATAGAGCGCGTGCAGCAGGATGCCGGCGATGGCGCAATCGATCCAGGCACGCCGTCCCTTCGGCCAGGGCGCCCCGACGGCGACGGACAGCGCGGCGAGCGCGACGAAGGCGCAGGCGAAGCGCAGCGACAGGAAGGTCAGCGCGTCCGAATGCCGGGCGGAGTAGCCGGCGACGATCCAGCCGCTCGACCAGAGGAAGACGAAGAGCACCGGCGCGAGGCGCAGGGCGAGCGGCGAGTCGAACATCGGGCGACCTTTCCGAAGGCCTGATACGCTGGAAGCAGGGCCTTGTCGCCGCCGCGGACGCCGTGACGGCATGTGCCCCGCGCCTTCCCGGCTTGCCAGCGGCAGCGAAGCTGTGACAATCGCCGCCTGCCCTATAGAGCCTGCCGATGTCCCTGCTCTCCGCCCCCGCCATCGCCTTCGAGCGCTTCATCGCCCATGACGGTTGGGCGATCGCCAGCCACATCGCGCTTTCGGTGCTGATGTCGCTGTTTCCCTTCCTGATCATCGTCACGGCGCTCGGCGGCCTGTTCGGCTCGCAGGCGGCGGCCGACGAGGCGGCGCAGCTTCTGCTCGAGGCCTGGCCGCGCGAGATCGCCGAGCCGATCGCGCGCGAGGTCCGCTCGGTGCTGACCGCGGTGCGCCGGGACGCGCTGACGCTCGGCGCCGTGCTGGCGCTGTACTTCTCCTCCTCCGGTGTCGAGGCGCTGCGGATCGGGCTGAACCGGGCCTATGAGGCCTATGAATGGCGCTCCTGGTGGCGCACCCGACTGGAGTCGATCGTCTATGTGATCGGCGGCGCCTTCTTCATGCTGGCCTTTTCCCTACTGGTCGTGCTCGGGCCGCTGATCTGGCGCGGCGTCGTCGGCTACGTGCCGGCGCTGGCGCCGCTCGGCTTCCTGCAGGCCTTCCTGCGCCTGTCGGCGGCGACGGTGGTGATCGTGCTGGCTCTCTGCGTCGCCCACAAGCTGTTGCCGGCGAGAGCGCCGCATATCGGCGAGATGTGGCCGGGAATATTGATGACGCTCGCGGTCTGGCTGGTCGGCGGGCTCGGCTTCGGCTGGTATCTCGACTCCTTCGCCGGCGCCTATGTCACGACCTATGCCGGCCTCGCGACGGCGATGATCGCACTTGTCTTCCTGTACTGGCTGGCCGCTATCTTCCTCTACGGGGCGGAGCTCAACGCCGCGATCGCGATAGTGAGGGCGCCGAAAGCCACGCCGGGCGAAGCGATCGCTTCGCTCTAGCCAGTGATGTCGACACGAGATTGCGAGATGGAGCCTGACGCCTCATGATCGAGACTGCGCGTCTGCGCCTGCGCCCCCATCGGCTCGAGGATTTCGAAGCCTGGTACGCGATGTTCTCCGACCGGGAGCTGTTTCGGTTCATCGCAGCGCCGCAGTTTTCGCGGGAGGATGGCTGGAACCGGCTGCTGCGCTATGCCGGCCACTGGTCGCTGCTCGGCTACGGCATGTTCGCGGTCTTCGACAGGGCAAGCGGCGTGTTCGTCGGCGATGTCGGCTGTGCCGATTTCCACCGCAGCCTGGGCGAGCGCTTCGACGCGGCCCCGGAAGCATCCTGGATCATGACACGTACAGCGCAGGGGCGCGGCCTCGCAACGGAAGCGGTCGCCGCCTGCCATGACTGGATCGACCGGGCGCATGCTCCGTCCCGCACGGTCTGCCTGATCAATCCCGACAATGCCGCCTCGCTGCGTATTGCCGACAAGTTCGGTTACCGGACCTTCGGAAACTGCACCTACAAGGGCGCCGCCAGCGCCATGCTGGAACGGCCGGCGCCATGACCGCCATCCGCGGCAAAATCGAACAGTTCGACGCCCAGGGAGGGGCACAGGCCATGCGGCTCGAAGCATGTACCTTCGACATGCTGGACGACTGGGTCGCGTTGCGCCTGGCGCTTTGGCCGGACGGGAGCGCAGAGGGGCATCGCAACGACGCCGCCGGCATCCTCGAAAGCGCAGATGATACCGCCTTCATCGCACGGGATAGTGACGGCATGGCGATCGGCCTCGCCGAGGCCGCGCTGCGGCACGACTATGTCAATGGCTGCGAGAGCTCTCCGGTCGGCTTCCTCGAAGGCATCTATGTGCGGCCCGAGGCGCGAAAGCGCGGCGTCGCCCGAGCGCTTTGCCAGGCCGTCGAGGCCTGGGCTGCCGGACATGGCTGCGCCGAATTCGCCTCCGACGCAGGCCTGCTCAACACCGGGTCGCAGCAGATGCACCACGCGCTCGGCTTCGAAGAAACCGAGCGCGTCGTCTACTACCGCAAGCGGCTGCAAACGGGTTGAACGTCCAACGGGCGCCGTCAGCCCGCACCGAGCAGCGACATGGGCTTGGTGATGTCGTTCTTCGCCAGCCGGCAGGCGACGCAATAGGCGGGGTTGAAGACGTTGGCGACGTCATAGCGCACCATCTGGCCGAGCAGATGGCTCGCCTCCAGCGCATCGACGCCGAGATCCTCGACGATCCAGCGCAGCATCTCGGTCGTGGCGAACTGTAGCGGCTGGTCGAGAGGACGACCGCTCGCCAGGGTGATGATCTCGGTCTCGGTTTCGCAGCGCGGCCAGCGGCCCGGCGCGTTCTTGCGCAGACGCAGGGTGAACTCGATCTCGAAGCTGGTCTCGATGCCGGTGCCGACAATCTCGCCATCGCCCTGACCGGCATGGCCGTCGCCGAGGAAGAACAGCCCGCCCTTTTCGGAGACGGGGAAGGCGATGCGCGCACCGGGGGCGAAGCGACGGTAATCCATGTTGCCACCATAGGGGCCGCTGGTCGCGGTCGAGATCGCCTGGCCGCCGGCCGGCGCCACGCCGAAGCAACCGATCATCGGCGACAGCGGAAAGCTCCAGCCGGAGATGCGCTCCGAGCCGCCAATCAGGGTGACCGTGCCCTGCCCAGCATCGATCGCCCATTCGAAGCGCTCACTCTTCGGCAGATCGGCGACCGTCCTTGGATCGACCACCTGCTGCGAGAGCGGCGAGTAGGTCCAGCCGGTGGCGCGGTTCGGCGTCATCCGGTCGATCGTCACGATGATCGCATCGCCCGGCTCGGCCCCCTCGACGGCGAACGGCCCGGTCATCGGATTGCCGCGCGGCGCCTTCTGGACGCCGTCATGGTCGAAACCGGCGGCGTCGAGCGTCGTCGTCACGATCGTATCGCCGCTCGCGACGGTGAGAACCGGCGGCAGCGTCGCCATGACGTTGGAATAGGTGGTCGGGACAAAACGATGAAGCGTCATGACTCTCCTGCCGGTCTTGCGGGCGCTTCGGTGGGCTGGATCAGCCCTCACCTGGCGCCCCGACCGAATCCCGCGGGAGCCGGCCGTTGCGCCAGCCTAGGCGAACGCGCTGCGAGAACGCCAGCCATGCGACTCGGTGGCGCCGGGTTCCCGGACGGCGCCCGGGCAACGGCTACGATTCTCCGACCCCGCGCCGGGTTGTGAACTGCGGTCCACAGCGCCCGCATGTCGGAAGGCGCAGCAAAGCGATGCAGGCCGAAGCGTCGCCGCCTGTGAACGACCGTTCGAATCGCCGGTTTGACGGTCCCGGCGGGCGCGACGCCTATCGCAGCGCCGCCGGCCCTGGCGGTAATCGAAGAGGCTCCACCATGAAACTCAAGCTTTCGGCGCTGCTCCTGGCGGGCGGCGTTCTGGCCAATGCATCGGCTTTCGCGCAGAGCGCCGACGACAAGAAATGGATCAACCAGTGCCTGAGCGACAACAAGGATGCGAAGGTCGCGGCCAGTGTCGTCAGCACCTACTGTACCTGCATGAACGGCAAGATGAGCGACAACGAGACCCGCTCGATCACGCAGTGGGAGAAGGCCAACCCGAACGCCCGCAAGGCCTGCGAGCAGGAGGCCGGCTGGAGCTGAGCCCCGAAGCGTCGGAGCGACCGAGCCGGCAGCCGCCGGCTTGGCAATCCCTGGCTCAGCCCTCCAGCGCCTCGGCCACATCCTCATAGGTGCGCAGGCCGGTACGCGGGGCATAGACCAACACAGCCATGTTGCCCGGCGCGTGCTCGTTCTTCCACATCTTGTGGTGGGCGAGCGGGATCTTGTCCCAGGGGAAGACCTCTGACATGCAGGGGTCGATCCGGCGGTCGAGCACGAACTGGTTGGCGGCGCTCGCCTGCTTGAGATGGGCGAAATGCGAGCCCTGCACGCGCTTCTGCCGCATCCAGACATAGCGGGCGTCGAAGGTGATGTTGAAGCCGGAGGTACCGGCGCAGAACACCACCATGCCGCCGCGCTTGGCGACGAGGCAGGAGACCGGGAAGGTCGCCTCGCCCGGGTGCTCGAAGACGATGTCGACGTCCTTCTTGCCGGTGATGTCCCAGATCGCCTTGCCGAACTTGCGGGCTTCCTTGGTCCACTCGGTATATTCGGGCGAATTGACCTTGGGCATCTGGCCCCAGCAATTGAAATCCTTGCGGTTGATCACGCCCTTGGCGCCGAGGCCCAGCACATAGTCGCGCTTGGTCTCATCGGAGATCACGCCGATCGCGTTGGCGCCCGAGGCGGCGCAGAGCTGCACGCCGAAGACGCCGAGACCGCCAGAAGCGCCCCAGATCAGCACATTGTCGCCCGGCTTGATGGTATGCGGGGCGTGGCCGAAGAGCATGCGATAAGCGGTGGCCAACGTCAGCGTGTAGCAGGCCGATTCCTCCCAGGAGAGGTGCTTCGGCTTCAGCATCAGCTGGCGCGACTGGACCCGGCAGAACTGGGCGAAGGAGCCGTCCGGCGTCTCGTAGCCCCAGATGCGCTGGGAGGAGGAGAACATCGGGTCGCCGCCATTGCACTCCTCGTCGTCGCCATCGTCCTGGTTGCAGTGGACGATGACCTCGTCGCCGACCGTCCAGCGCTTCACCTTGGAGCCGACGGCCCAGACGATGCCGGAGGCGTCGGAGCCGGCGATGTGAAGGGAGCCCTTGTGCACGTCGAAGGGCGAGATCGGCTGGCCGAGGCCGGCCCAGATGCCGTTGTAGTTGACGCCGCCGGCCATCACGAGGAGCAGCACCTCCTCTTCGCCGATCGACCAGGTCGGCACCACTTCGACCTGGAAACTATCCTGCGGCGGACCATGGCGCTCGCGCCGGATCGTCCAGGCGTACATGTTGGCCGGGACATGACCGAGCGGCGGCAGCTCGCCGAGCTCGTAGAGATCCTTCAGCGCGGGCTTCGCGACGGGTTGCGGCTTCGACATTCGCTTTCTCCCTTGTCGCCACGCCTGTTTTCGGTGGCGTTGCCGGCGATCATGACGCTCGATGCTGCATCGCGCCATACTCCTATGGAATTATTCCGCATTGCAACAAAAACGGTCGACATCGGCGCGATGCGGTCTGTGACGAGGTTTACGAGGCCATAGTCGATTGCGGTCGCGGCGTTATCGCGGCGGCGGAAAGCCGAAGGCGATCCGGACGAGGCCGGCCTGGCTGTTGACATCGGTTTTCGCGTAGACGGCTTTGAGCTGTGCCCGCACCGTCTCGAGCCCGATGCAGCTGCTCTCGGCGACCTGGATCGGCGTCAGCCCGGCGACGATGCCTTCCACCGTCCGCGTCTCGGCGCGCGTCAACCCGTAGCGGCGCGCCAGCCAGCCCATGTCCGGAGCCCCGGCGGGGCGCGCCTCCTCGACGATCAGCGTCGCGGCAAGCCCGGAAAAGTAGCCGGTGACGCCCTCGGTCTCCGCCTTGACCAGCGTCAACCTGTAGGCGCCGAAATGCGTGCTGTGGGACCGCGGACCGGCATAGCCGCGTGTCAGCATCTGTTTAAGCAGCGTTGCGGCCGCGTCATCCCGCAGCCGCAACGTCCCCATGGCCGTCAGCCCCACCACTGCTCCGGCCGAAAGCATGGCTTCAGCCCGCGGCGAAGCGGCCCGCACCACCATGCCCTCCCCGACCACGATGACGCCGACATCCGGCGACGCCAGCAGCGAACCGCCAAACTGCGCGAGCGCTCCGTCGAAACGGCCGGTGCGATAATAGCGGAAGGCCCGGGTCAGATGCGGCGTCAACCGCGTCAGGAGATCGGCGACCTGCTGGTTCGCGTCGGGGTCGACGCGCGCCGTCAGAGTACTCAGCAGGAACGAGCAGGCTTCCTCGCGCCAAAGCGTCACCCCGACACCGGCCTCGATGTCGCGGCGCTGCAGGAAGTCGGCGTAGTATTCGGTCCTGACAAATTCGTCGCGCGGAACGATGCGCTCCCCGATGATGCCGGTGCCGAGCGGTGTTCGCGCGACGTTGTGCATCCACGGGTTCAGGCCGACATAGTGGGCGGCATAGTCGCGCGCCGTGTCGGCATCGAGCCCGGCCGCCAGGGAGATGCCGCCTTCTCCCGATTTCTGATCATGGAAGAACAAGGTCGAGACGCCGCCCGGGATCAGGGCGTTCAGCCGGTCGAGAAAATCCTGCCACGATCTCTCGCCGAGCAGGGCGGCATAGATCAGATCAGTCAACTCCCGCTCGGCAGGCTCGATCAGCGTCTCGTTCAGCATTCCGCCTGGGCCAGCGTCCCGTCTCCATATCCGAGCCGCGGAAGTGCGGCTCCCGGAAATCTAACCGCATCCAGCAGGGATCGCCATACTTCTTGGCAAATCTGGCGCCACCTACAGTTTCAAGCGATTCTACAAAGACTTCCCTTCAGTCCGAACGCCGCGATGTTCTTCTTCCCCCGCAGGCGAAGCGATAGCCTGTAGTCGTGGAGGAGCCAGGAACGCCGCGCGTGCCGGCCGGGGGAGCAATGCTTGCCTCGTATCGAAGGCCCGGCGATACCGCGGCCATGGACATGATTCGAGAGCTTCACGGCACGAACGTGCTGATCTGCGCGGAAGACGGTCCGCAGCTCGCCAGCGAGCGCGACGCCAACGACTTCCTCGGCGCCGCCTGGGCGGCGGAAGCGACGATGGTGGCGATCCCCGTTGCGCGGCTCGATCCCGCCTTCTTCCAGCTCGCGACGCGGCTCGCCGGCGAGGTCGCCCAGAAGTTCGTCAACTACCGGATACGCCTGGCTGTTATAGGCGACATCTCGGTCCAGTGCGCCGGCAGCAAAGCGCTGCGCGACTTCGTCCGTGAGAGCGACCAGGGCCAGGCGCTCTGGTTCGTCAGGGACATCGCAGCGCTCGACGCCCGGCTCGCGGCCTGACGACTCAGGCCGCAGCGCGCGCCGCCAGCATGTAGTTGACGTCCATGTCGGCCGAGAGCGACCAGCGGTCGGCGAGCGGATTGTAGGCGACACCCTGGCGCGAGAACGGCGCGAAGCCGCCTGCGGCTATTGCCGTCTCGAGCTCGTCGGGCGTGACGAACTTCTCCCAGTCATGGGTGCCGCGCGGCAGCCAGCGCAGGATGTACTCGGCGCCGACGATGGCGAGGGCCCATGATTTCAGCGTGCGGTTCAAGGTCGCCATCACCAGGAGCCCGTCTGGCTTGGCGGCGGCGCAGCAGGCGGCAACGAAGGCCTCGACATCGGCGACATGCTCGACCACCTCCATGGCCAGCACGATGTCGAAGCGGCGGCCGGAGGCAACCACGGCCTCGATGGTCTCGTCGCGATAGTCGATCGCGAGCCCCGATTTCTCGGCATGGGCCCGGGCCACCGCGATGTTGCCGGTGGCAGGGTCGAGCCCCGTCACCTTGGCGCCGAGGCGCGCCAGCGGTTCCGAGAGAACGCCGCCGCCACAGCCGATATCGACGATATCGAGCCCGTCCAGAGCCCGCAGCGATTTCGGATCGCGGCCATAATGCTCGCAAGCGAGGTCGCGGACATAGGCGAGGCGCACCGGGTTGAACTTGTGCAGCACCGCCATCGGGCCCTTCGGGTCCCACCAGCTCTTCGCCATGGCGTCGAAACGGGAGACCTCCGCCGGATCGATCGTCGAGCCTTCGCGCGCCGCTGCGCTCATCGCCTTGTCTCCCCGTTTACGCCGGTCCCGCGCCGGCCGCATTGACACTTTCGGCGCTGGCCGTCATCTACACCGGCCCTTCGCCCGGCGCGAGGGGACGTTTCGTCCCGGCCCGCGCCGGGGCAGCCTCGAAAGCCTTTGGATGTCATGGCCCGTCTGGTGATGAAATTCGGCGGCACTTCCGTCGCCACCGTGGAGCGTATCAAGAACGCGGCCCGCCACGTCAAACGCGAGTTCGACGCGGGCCACGAGGTCGCCGTCGTGGTTTCGGCGATGTCCGGCAAGACCAATGAGCTGGTCGCCTGGGCCAAGGAAGCCTCGCCCTCCTACGACCCCGCCGAGTACGATGTCGTCGTCGCCTCCGGCGAGCAGGTGACGTCCGGCCTGATGGCGATTGCGCTGCAAGAAATGGGCATGCCGGCGCGCTCCTGGCAGGGCTGGCAGATTCCGCTCTACGGCTCGGATGCGCATGGCTCGGCAAGGATCGAGAGCGTCGACGGCGCCGGTATCCTCGCCGGCTTCGACCGCAATCGCGAGATCGCGGTCTGCTCCGGCTTCCAGGGCATCAACCCGCGCAGCCACCGCATCGTCACGCTCGGCCGCGGCGGTTCGGACACCAGCGCGGTCGCGCTCGCTGCCGGCCTCAAGGCCGATCGCTGCGACATCTACACCGATGTCGACGGCGTCTACACCACCGATCCGCGCGTCGTGCCCAAGGCCCGCCGCATGGACAAGGTCTCCTTCGAGGAGATGCTGGAAATGGCCTCGCTCGGCTCCAAGGTGCTGCAGGTGCGCTCTGTCGAGATCGCCATGGTCCAGCGCGTGCCGACCTATGTCCGCTCCTCCTTCGACGACCCAGACAATCCCAATCCAGGCACCCTCATCTGCGACGAGGACGATATCGTGGAACAGCAGATCGTCACCGGCATCGCGTTCTCGCGCGACGAAGCCCAGATCACGCTCCGGCGCGTGGCCGACAAGCCCGGCGTCGCCGCGGCAATCTTCGGCCCGCTCGCCGATGCCAACATCAATGTCGACATGATCATCCAGGTCGTTTCCGACGACCAGGCGACCACCGACATCACCTTCACCGTCCCGACCGGCGATTTCGAACGGGCCAAGGCGCTGCTCGAATCGAAGCACGAGACCATCGCCTACCAGTCGCTGCAGGGCGCGACGGAAGTGGTGAAGATCTCTGCGATCGGCGTCGGCATGCGCAGCCATGCCGGTGTCGCGGCGCGCGCTTTCCGGGCGCTCGCCGAGAAGGGCATCAACATCCGCGCGATCACCACCTCCGAGATCAAGTTCTCGGTGCTGATCGACGCCGCCTATACCGAGCTTGCGGTGCGCACGCTGCACTCGCTCTACGGGCTCGACGCCGCCTGAGCATCTGCCGAGGCGGGCTTCAATTCCCGCCTCGAGCATTGCCGTCTTCGCCTCCGCGAAGACGGCTCGCGAACTACCGCATGATCGTGTGGCTCTGCTCGCGCATGAACTGCGGCAGATACCAGGTGCCGAGCCCGCCCTTGGAACCGGTGCCGGAGCCCTTCCAACCGCAGAAGGTCTGGATGCCCGGCCACGCGCCGGTGGTCGCGCCGCTGGCGCGATTGGCATAGAGCACGCCGGCCTCCGCGGTTTCGAGGAACTGCTCGAGTTCGGCCGGCTCGGCCGTGTAGACGCCTGCGGTCAGGCCATAGGGCACGGCGTTGCCGCGCGCGATCGCGTCGCCGAGATCGCTGAAGGTCCGGACCGTCAGGAACGGCATGAAGAACTCGTCCTGGTGCAGGGCATGATCGTCCGGCAGGCCGGTGACGATCGCAGGCCGGACATAGGCACCGTGATCGTAGAGGCCGCCGGCAAGCCGCTCGCCGCCATGGACCTTGGCGCCGGCCGCTTTCGCCTGCGCCACCGAGTTCTCGAAACGCTCAAGCGCGAGATCGCTGATCAGCGGCCCCATGAAGCTTTCACGCTCGCAGGGATCGCCGACGACCAGTGCGTCTGCGGCGGCGGCGAGACGGTCGAGGAAGGGACCAGCCAGCGTCTCGTGCAGGAAGACGACCGAACCCGCGGAGCATTTCTGGCCCTGCAGGCCGAAAGCCGAGCGCAGCACGCCGGAGACGGCAGTATCGAGATCGGCGGAAGCGGCTACATAGGTCGGGTTCTTGCCGCCCATCTCGGCCAGTACCGGGCGCGCGTGCCGGCCGCCGCAGCCGAACTCGCGCAGCATACGCATGCCGACCGCATGCGAACCGGTGAAGGCGATGCCGTCGATGCCGGGATGCGCCGCAAGCGCCGCGCCGGTCTCGTTGCCACCGCATACGAGATTGAAGACGCCGCCGGGCAGGCCCGCCTCGACCAGGCAATCGGTCAGCAGCCGCCCGGTCAGGCCCGCCATCGGGCTTGGCTTGAACACGACCGTATTGCCAGCGAGGAGCGCGCAGATCGACATGCCAGCTGAGAGCGCGACCGGGAAGTTGAACGGCGCGATCACGGCGAAGACGCCGTAGGGCCGCAGCACGTCAAAGGTCTCCTCGCGCGGATTGGCTCGCGCCAGATCGCGCCGGAAACCGTCATTCGCCTCCATCTCGCCGGCGTAGAAGCGAATCAGATCGATCGCCTCCTCGACCTCGCCGAGCGCCTCCATGCGCGACTTGCCGACTTCGAGCAGGCAGGCTGCAGCAACTTCGAACTTGCGAGCTTCCAACAGGTCTGCGGCAGCGCGCGCCAGCGCGACGCGACCGGGCCAACCGACAGCGCGCCAGCCGCGCTGAGCCGCCCTGGCGGCTGCGACAGCACTATCCACCTCTCGTGGCGAGGCGGCGAAGAACGTCCCGAGGCTGAGCCTGCGGTCGATCGGGCACGGCGCGTCATAGGCGGTGCCTTCCGTGCTGTCGCGCCCGCCGACATGGTTCGGCCGTTCGAGGCCCAGTTGCCGCTCGCGGACTTCGGCGATGACCTTGCCGAAATGCGCGTGAACGCCGGAGAAATCCTCGGCGATGTTGGAGTAGGTCACGCGCGGCAAGGCGGCAACGTCGTTCATTCTCGTCCTCCCAAGACAATACACGCCAAGACAAAGCACCCTGCCCTGTGACGCCGGGCAGGTCGCAAACGATAACCGTTCATGTGGCACCCCGGCATGCGGCGCGCGCCTGCGGGCAATGCCGGAGGCTGCGGATTGGGCAAGCTCAGTTCCAGAATGGCTTCGCCGCCGCGAATTCCCGCCAGCGCTTCAGGAGCTTGCGGCTGGCGTCAAGCTCATGCCGGCGCTGCCAGCCAAGGACCGCACCGGCCGCGAAGTCCGGCTCCGGCCGGGCCTCGCCGCGCCGCAGCTCGGCAAGCAAGGGCTGCGTCGTCGCGACGTCGTTGGCCGCGCCAAGCACCTCCTGCAGCTTCTCCAGGCGGGCGAGATATTTGCGTGCGGCCGGCTGCTCAGCATAGAGCGGCAGGAAGAACTCGATGGTATAGCGCAGCTTCTTCAGCGACAGCCTGAGTTCATGGCGCGCTTCCGGCGCGAGCTTGGCGAAATGCCGGCCGCGCCGCAGCGCCTTGCGATGGCTGCGCGCCAGCACCCTGCCGGCAAAGACGCCGACCGGCTCGGCCAGCACCGTCAACGCCTCGCTGGCGATGCCGTTGCGCCAGCCGCGCCGCTCGATCAAGGCGCCGAAAGCCAGCAGGAAGCGGTTGATCCGGCGACTGGCGAGCGCAGCGTGGACCGCGGCATAGCTTTCCGCCTGCATCGGCTTCGCCGCCTCCTGCAGGCTCGAAAGGTCGATGCCGGTCAGCCCTTCGGCGGTGATGTCCGGCAGCGTCTGCGTGATGAAGACGTCCCAGTTGCGGGCCGGGCCGAGCACATGGGCAAGGCGCTTGGCCTCCGCCGCGATCGGCTCCAGGGTCGGCGGCGCCAGTTCGCGCCCGAACAGCGAGAAGGCGGTGCGCAGGCGGCGCAGCGAGACCCGCATCTGGTGAACGGCCTCGGGCGAACCACCGGCAGCGGCCGGGCCGAGATTGGCGATGAGATGGCGATAGCCATTGCCGAGAATCGTCACGATGGCGGCATCGACATTGTCGCCCGCCGCGAGCGCGACAGGTTTTGCCTTCTGCGCCTGCAATGGCAGGTCAAAGGCAAGCCGGCAGCCCCGCGCCGCCTTGCTCGCGGTCTCGACCCGCAAGGGAGCGATGTCGAGCAGCGCGTGCCCGAACTCATAGAGCGCCGCCGCCTCCCCCGCCTTCAACTCCAGTTCGACTTCGCAGAGCGGCAGGCGCCGGTCGGCAATCTCGATCGCTCCATCATCGAGGGCGAGCTCGATCTCGGCGCCGCCGAAATCGAGCTTCTGCACCCGCCGGCGGACCTTGGTGGCGAAGGCCGGAGCGAGCGAAGCGGCCGGCAGGGAGGCGAGCGGCTCGCCGATTTCCGCGAGCGGCAACAGGCCGAGGTCGAGTTTCTCGTCCGGCAGATTCACTTCCCATTCGTCACGCGCCAGCGGGTCACCCGACTTGTTGGCGCGCTTCACGGTCTGGACATGGCGCCGGCCGCTGCGCCGTACCCGCAGGGAAAGGCCGTTTCGATCGAGCAGGCGGTCCGGCGTGTCGTAATAGACCGCCTCGAGCCGGCGCACGACGCCGCGATTGCGGGCGTGCCGTGCGATCAACTCGGCCTCGCGCAGGGTCGCCAGCGCTTCGGCCGAGCCGGCGAGCTTGAGTTCCACTTCGCGCGGCGCAGCCTTCGCCGGCGACGAAACATCGTCCGACTGCGGCTCCTTCGCGTCGGGGTTCGGGTTGGCTTCCAAATCGGCTCCTTTTGCGAGACCGCGGGTCAGCGCCCGGCGAAAGACTAGCCTCGCCGGGCGCGAACTGTCACCCCGTCCTTCCGGACAGGCCCCAGAGGCGGCATGTCGCAGCGTCAGAGCGCCTGCCGGATCGCAGCCTCGATGGGCGAGTAGGCGCCGTCCTCCCGATCGAGGCTCAACGGCTCGCGCGGCAGCAAGGGCGGCTGCGCCAGGAAGCGCGGCCTCGTACCGCGATGCGGTTGCGCGGAATGCACCAGGAAGGGATGGCAGAGATAGACCGTGCCGGCCTGTCCCGTCGCCAACACTTCCTCGCGACCGGCACTGCCGGCGAAGCCGTCGGCGGCGAGTCCGCGCAGCGACAAGCCGGCCTCGCCCGCCGGCGCGAGCTGACGGGCGATGTCATGGTGCGAGCCCGCCCGGATACGCGTCGGCGCGTCCTCCTCCCCGACGTCCGAGAACAGCAAGAGCATCAGCAGCGCCCTGCCCTTCGAGGCGAGATTGACGCGCCAGTTCATGAAATCCGGATCGTCGAAGCCGAAGCTGACATCGACATGCCAGCCGGCATCCCCCGGATCCTCCGGCGAAGGGAAGCGTACCGGGAAGGTGCCCATGGCACGGCAGGGCAGCCAGCGCCCGGCGCCGACGAGCTGGTCGAAGGCGCCATGCAGGCGCGGGGTGTTCGCCGCCGCGACGAAGGGCGCGTCGACATACATGCCGAGCCGAACGACCGGCTTCGTCCAGCTCGCAGGATCGCAGGGATCGCAGCCGAGATCGCGCCAGAGAATGGCGCGCGCCTCGTCGGCAAGCTCTGACGGGAAGGCGTTATCGATGCGGATGAAGCCGCGTTCGATGAAATGGGCGATCTGCGCGT
This sequence comes from Allobosea sp. WAO, assembly GCF_001509835.1. GTDB lineage: Bacteria > Pseudomonadota > Alphaproteobacteria > Rhizobiales > Beijerinckiaceae > Allobosea. The sequence goes on along the minus strand of NZ_JXTJ01000008.1, from coordinate 110,756 downwards.
CGTGGAGGACGCGTGCACCAGTTTCAGGGTGAGCCATTGATTGACGTCTTTCGATATCGGCCAGCCAAGACGCCCGCCGCGCGGGCAGGCTGGCAAAGGACCTTCGGACGCAAGGTGCGTCCGTTTGCGGTACCGAAGCGCCTTTGGCGCCGCAGGCCCGCACGAAGGTCAGGCGAGATCGAAGACTGCGAACATCATCATGGTGCGGGCAGTATCGCAGCCGCGCCTTGCGCGATCAACCCACGCCCGGCCCCCTGAGCCGAAAGGCGCACTGGCCAAGCCGGCTTCAGGCCTGCCAGATAGGCCAAGACCAGCGGACCCGCCTCGCCCGACATGCGCATCGCCGTTCTCTCGGACATCCACGCGAACCGCGAGGCACTGGAGGCGGTGCTGGAGACGGTGGGCCAGCTGCGGCCCGATCGGCTCGTGTTGCTCGGCGACATCGTCGGCTACGGTCCCGATCCCGGCTTTGCCGTCGATATGGCGATCCGGCTCGTCGCTGCGGGCGCGCTCTGCATCCTCGGCAACCATGACGAGGCCGCCGTGCACGGCCCCATCGGCATGACGCCGCATGCCCGTGAAGCAGCCCTGTGGACGCGCGCGCAGCTTTCGCCGGAGCAGCGCGGCTTCCTGGCGGCGCTGCCGTTCTCAGTGACGATCGACGACACGCTCTTCGTCCATGCGAGCGCGCGGACGCCGGCTGACTGGCCCTATGTCACGGACGCTCATGCCGCCGGGCAGTGCCTCGCGGCCAGCGAAGCTTCCCTGACCGTCTGCGGGCATACCCATATCCCGGCGCTGTTCTACGCCAGGCCGGGCCGTGAGCCGGTGAAGTTCACGCCGCGCCGCAACCTAGCCGCGCCGCTCTCGGCGCTGCGGCGGCACGTGCTGGTGGTCGGCGCGGTCGGCCAGCCGCGCGATGGCGACCCCGCCGCCTGTTTCGCCTTGCTCGACACCGATCTCGCCGAGGTGACGATGGTTCGCGTGCCCTATGACATGCAGGCGACGGCCCGCAAGATCGCTGCGGCCGGACTGCCGGAATGGCTCGGCATGCGCCTGCTGATCGGCCGCTGAGGGAGGAACCGGATGGAGAAGCCGCAGGCCGGCACGGTGATCGACGGCTTCACGCTGACGGAAAAGCTGAAGACCGGCGGCATGGCGACAGTCTGGCGCGCCAGCCACCCGGACGAGACGGCGCCGCTGGTACTGAAGATTCCATTCTTCCACCCGGGCGACGACGTCTCGGCGATCCTCGGCTACGAGGCCGAAGCGCTGATCCATCGCCGGCTCTCCGGCCCGCATGTGCCGCGCTTCGTCGCCGCCGGCGATCTCGCCCGCACGCCCTATATCGCGATGGAGTTCGTCGCCGGCACGAGCCTGGCGGAGACGATGCGCCGTGCGCCGCTACCGGCTGCCGAAATCGCGCGCATTGGCGAGGCGATCGCCGTCGCCCTCGCCGATCTGCACCGGCAGGGCGTGGTGCATCTCGATCTCAAGCCCGAGAACGTGATGATGGTCGGGAACCGGGCGGTGCTGCTCGATTTCGGGCTGGCGCATCATGCCGAGCTGCCGGACCTGCTCGGCGCCGAGAGCACCATGCCGATGGGCACCGCCGCCTATATCGCGCCCGAGCAGGTGCTGGGCGACCGCTCCGACCCGGCGAGCGACCTTTTCGCGCTCGGTTGCCTGCTCTACCAGATGGCCTGCGGCGAGGAGCCCTTCGGCCGGCCGCAGACCGTCGCCGGGATGAAGCGCCGGCTTTATCATCAGCCGAAGCCGCTCAGGGCCGTCAATCCGGAAGCGCCCGCCTGGCTCGAGGAGATCGTGCGGCGCTGCCTCGAGGTCGATCGCGGCCGGCGCTATGCCGATGCCAGCAAGCTCGCCTTCGACCTGCGCCATCCCGAACAGGTCACGGTTGCGCGCCGGCGGCGCGACAAGCCGCACGGGCTCTGGCAACGCCTCGTCGCCCTGTTCCAGAAGCGCGACGAGCAGGAGATCACCGGCGCGCCGACGCAGGCGCGGCGCAAGGCCGGTCCATCGATCATCCTGACGGCAGTCGACCTCTCGGAGGGCGAAGAGCCGCTGGCCGGCGCGATCCTGGCCGAGACCAGCCGACTGCTGGCGGCACGCGAGGATTCCTGGCTCGCCTGCATCACCGTGCTGCGCACCGAGATCATCGGCGAGACCAGGACCGTCGATGACGAAGGCCGCTCGCTCTACATCAAGCGGCTGGTGGCGCTGAAGGACTGGGCAAGGCCGCTGCACCTGCCGGAGGAACGCGTCAGCTATCACGTCATAGAAGCCGTCAGCGCCGCCGATGCGATCCTGCGCCATGCCGAGCGCAACGACATCGACCATATCGTCGTCGGTGCCCGCTCCTCCTCGGCGGTGCGTCGCCATCTCGGCAGCGTGTCGACCAAGGTCGTCGCCGAGGCGCTGTGCTCGGTCTCGGTGGTGCGGCTCAAGACCGGAGAGCTGGACTGAGCGAGCTTGCGCGTTGACCTTCCCCAGCGCCCCCCCGAATATGCCCGCCATGTCAGCCGGCCCTGCCTCCGCTCCCCCCGAATTCGATCCCTCCCGGCTCGACGCCTTCCTGCGCTCCGCCCTGCCCGGCCGCGTCGCCGGCAGACTGACGCTGGAGCGGATCAGCGGCGGCCAGTCGAACCCGACCTTCTTCGTCTCCTATCCGGAGGCCGGCACGCGTCTCGTCCTGCGCAAGAAGCCGCCGGGGCCGCTCCTGCCCTCGGCCCATGCGGTCGAGCGCGAATACCGCATCCTGAAGGCGCTCGCGGGCTCCGCCGTGCCGGTACCACCGGTATTACTGCTGCACGAGGGCGACGATGTCGTCGGCACGCCGTTCTATTTGATGGAGCGGCTGGAGGGGCGCGTCTTCCACGAGACCGCCCTCCCCGGCATAGCCCCGGCGGATCGCCGGGCGATGTATTTCGCCATGGCAGACACGCTGGCCGCGCTGCACGGCTTCGACTGGCAGGGCGCCGGCCTCGCCGATTTCGGCAAGCCAGGGAACTACTATGCCCGCCAACTCGCGCGCTGGGGCCGGCAATGGCGGGAAACCAAGACGCAGGACATCCCGGCGATCGACCGCGCCATCGACTGGCTCGGTGCCCATCTCGACGAGACGCCCGACACCACCATCGTCCATGGCGATTTCCGGATGGGCAATCTGATGTTCGCGCCCGCGGAGCCGAAGGTCGTCGCCGTGCTCGACTGGGAGCTCTCGACGCTCGGCCACCCGCTCTCCGACGTCGCCTTCTCCTGCCTGCCTTGGCATTCGACGCCCGACATGTATGCCGGCATCGTCGGGCTCGACCGGGACGCGCTCGGCATCCCCTCGCAGGACGAGTACATAGCCCGCTATTGCGCCGCCGCAGGCCGGACGCAGGGGCCGGGGCGCTTCCACATCGCCTTCTCGCTGTTCCGCTTCGCCGTCATCCTCGACGGCATCGCGGCGCGGGCGAAGTCGGGCAATGCCGCGGCCGAGAACGCCGTCGCGGTCGGCGCGATGGCGGAGAGTTTTGCGCAGCGTGCCGTGGGCGTGATCGAGAGCAATGACGTCTAAGTGCGCTTCTGTTGTCATTCCCGGGGGACCGCAGGGAGACCCGGGATCCGTACCGGACTACGTCCGATAGAGGCTCAGGCATGGATCCCGGATCGGCGCCGCAGCGCGGCTTGTCCGGGACGACTGCGTTAGGGTGGGAGAAGAGTGATGGATTTCGCTTATTCGGCCAGGGTCGAAGAGCTGCGCGCGAAGCTGCAGGACTTCATGGATACCCATATCCAGCCGGCCGACGTCGCCTGGAAGCATGAGGTCGAGGCAGGGCGCTATCCCACGGCCCTGATCGACGCACTCAAGCAGAAGGCCAGGGCTGCGGGGCTCTGGAACCTGTTCCTGCCGGCGCTCAAGCCGGACGAGCCGGGCACGCGGCTGACCAATCTCGAATACGCGCCGCTCGCCGAGATCATGGGCCGGATCTTCTGGTCCTCGGAGGTGTTCAACTGCAACGCCCCCGACACCGGGAACATGGAAATCCTGCACATGTTCGCGACGCCGGAGCAGCGCGAACGCTGGCTGATGCCGATGCTCAATGGCGAGATCCGCTCCTGCGTCGGGATCACCGAGCCGGGCGTCGCCTCTTCGGACCCGACCAATCTCCAGACCACGATCATTCGCGACGGCGACGACTACGTCATCAACGGCCGCAAATGGTGGACGACCGGCGCGCTGCATCCGAAGGCGAAGTTCTGCATCGTCATGGGGCTCTCCGATCCGCGACCGGAGGCCGATCCGCACAAGCGCCACAGCATGATCATCGTGCCGATGGACGCTCCCGGCCTCACGGTGATGCGCAACCTGCCGCTGCTGAACCATTATTCGATCGAGGGTCATACCGAGACCGATTTCACGAATGTCCGCGTGCCCGCCGCGAACCTGCTCGGCGAGGAAGGCGCAGGCTTCGCCCTCGCCCAGGCGCGGCTCGGGCCGGGACGCATCCACCATTGCATGCGCACGATCGGCCAATGCGAGGTGGCGCTCGAGCTGATGGTCGAGCGCGCGCTTGAGCGAAAGGCGTTCGGCCGCAACCTCTCCGACTATGCCAATGTCCAGGACTGGATCGCGGAAGGCCGGATGGAGATCGACCAGGCTCGGCTGCTTTGCCTGCGCGCCGCCTGGATGATGGACAAGTACGGCAACAAGGCTGCGCGCACCGAGGTCTCGGCGATCAAGGTCGTGGCGGCGCGTCTGCAGACCAAACTCGCCGATCGGGCGATGCAGGTCTTCGGCGCGGGCGGGCTCTCCAACGACACCCCGCTCGCCTTCATCTACAGCTGGGGCCGGGCGCTGCGCTTCATCGACGGGCCTGACGAGGTGCATCTGCGCACCGTGGCGCGGGCCGAGATCAAGAAGCGCAAAGAAAGCAACCGCAGCACCTTCGCCGAACAGGGCGTGCTGCGTCCGCATGCGAAGACTGGCTGAACGACACCCGCGTGAACTGACGGTGTCATCCCGGGCGGCCGAAGGCGACCCGGGATGCCCCTGCTGAAGGCCCCAAGGCCGCTCAGCGGCTGAAGATGCCGTGGAAGCGGCCGAGGAAGCTGCGCAGGCGCTCGCTCTCCGGATTGTCGAAGACCTCGGAGGGCTTGCCCTCCTGCGCAACCCGGCCCTGGTCGAGGAACAGGACGTGGTGCGAGACCTCGCGGACGAAGAGCATTTCGTGGCTGACCAGCAGCATGGTCATGCCGGATTCGGCGAGCGCCTGCATCACGCCGAGCACCTCTGCGACAAGCTCCGGATCGAGCGCCGAGGTCACCTCGTCGAAGAGCAGGAGGCGCGGCTGCATGGCGACGGCGCGGGCGATCGCGACACGCTGCTGCTGGCCGCCCGAGAGCTGGTAGGGATAGTGATCACGGCGCTCCGCGAGGCCGACGCGGCCGAGCCAGTGCTCGGCGATCTCCTTGGCCTCCGCGGCACTTTTGCCCTGCACCTTGGTCAGGCCGAGCATGACGTTCTGGCCGGCGGTCAGGTGCGGGAACAGGTTGAACTGCTGGAAGACCATGCCGATACGGGCGCGCTGTGCGGAAATCTTCGTCTCACTCAGACGCTTGCGAGTGCCGCCCACCATCCGGTAGCCGATCGGGTCGCCATCGAGCAGGATCTCGCCGCCATCGTGCTCCTCGAGCAGGTTGACGCAGCGCAGGAAGGTCGTCTTGCCGGAGCCGGAGGCACCGATCAGCGATACCACCTGCCCCTGCCTGACGGTGAGGTCGATTCCCTTCAGCACCTCGATCTCGCCGAAATGCTTGCGGACATTGGTGGCCTGGAGCAGGGCTGGCTCGGTCATCGGCAGTCGCATCCCGTTCGGTTCATTCCACGAGCTTCGGAGCTGGCATCGCGCGACGCCATGCTCAGTAGCGCAGATAGGAGGTCTTGCGTTCCAGCAGCGCGCCGAGCTGCGCCAGCGTGAAGTTGATGATCAGGTAGAGAACCACCGTCAGCATGTAGAACTCGACGATCATGTAGTTGCGGGCCATCTGCTGCTGGGCCGAGAGCAGCAATTCGACCACGCCGATGATTGAGAGCAGTGTCGTACCCTTGACGATCTCGAGCCCGGTATTGACCCAGGGCGGCAGCATGCGCCGGAAGGCCTGCGGCAGGATCACGTAGTACAGGCGCTTGCCGAAGCTCAGGCCGATGGCCTTGGCGGCTTCCATCTGCCCGGCGGGCACGGATTCGACCGCGCCGCGGAAATTCTCGGCGACATGGGCGGTGGCGAAGGCACCGAGCGCGATCACCCCGGCCCAGAAGGCGGCGACGTTCACGCCGAACAGAGCGAGCCCGTAATAGGTGAACAGGATCAGCACGAGCACCGGGATACCGCGCATCAGGTCGACATAGAGTCTGGCCAGCAGCTTCAGCCACCACCAGCCATAGGACAGCGCGACGCCCATCAGGATGCCGCAGAAGGTCGCCATCACGATGCTCAGCGCCGAGCTCAGCAAGGTGACACCGAGCCCGGAGAGCAGCGAGGCACGGGCCTGCCAGGCCTCGAACCAGAAGGTGCCGGGAGCCATCGAGAAATCCATCGAAGGCTCCCTAGATCACGATGATTTTGGATCGAGTCGATCCAAAATCATAAAACGTGATCGATTCTAAGAGTTTAGAGCAGGATTGCTGCAAAAAACCGGTTTCCACTTTTTCGCATCCTGCTCTAGCGGATCGAGGCGTAGCGGCGCTCGACCTGGCGCAGCACGATGGCGATGAGATAGGCAGTGGCGAGGTAGAGCGCGCTCGCAGTCAGCCAGACCTCCATGACCCGGAAGGTGTTGGCGTTGATCTGCCTTGCGATAAAGGTCAGCTCCGGCACCGCGATCGCCGCCGCGAGCGAAGTGTCCTTGAACAGCGAGATCAGGTTATTGCTGACCGCCGGCAGGGTGATCCGGAACATCACCGGCAGCACCACATAGGCCTGGCGCTGCCAGGGCCGCAGGCCGATCGCCTTGGCCGCCTCGACATATTGCTTGGGGATCGAGGAGAGGCCGGCCCGGAAGACCTCGGACATGTAGGCGCCGGCATAGAGCGAGAGCGAGAGCACGAAGCTCTCGGTCTTGTCGAGGAAGTTGATGTCGAATTCCGGCAGACCGAAATACAGGAAGAAGATCAGCAGCAGCAGCGGCGTGCAGCGGATGAACTCGACATAGGCCCAGACCGGCCCCGAAAGCCATTTCTTGCCGGAAAGCCGGGCATAGGCCGTCAGGATGCCGATGATGCAGCCGATCGCCAGCGAGATCACCGCCAGCCAGAGACCGAGCAGGAGCGCGTCGATCAGCTTGTCCCAGTTCCGCGCGATGACGGACCAGTCGAAATGGTAGTCAATCATGGCTGTCGCGAAGGTCCCGTAAGCGGCGGGCCGGGTGTCCGGCCCGCCATCGCCACGTTGCGATCAGGCGAATGCGGGATCAGGCGAATTCCTGCGGGAAGCCGACCTTCGGGATCGGCAGGTCGATGCCGAACCATTTCTTGTAGGAGGCGGCGAAATAGTCGAAATCGACGCCCATCATCGCCTCCTTGTAGACCGTGTTGACCCAGTTCAGCCAGATCGGGTCACCGGGCTTCACGGCCGAGGCGTAGGAGTTTGGCATCCAGCCGAAGCCGGAATCGACGAAGCGGCCGGGCGCCTGCTGCATCAGCCAGCGCATCGCCGACTGGTCCTGCATCGAGGCGTCGATACGGCGCGCGTTGAGCGCCTGCATTGCCGCGTCCGGGCTGTCGAAGGCATCGACCTTGGCCTGCGGCAGCGCCTTGCGGATCCACTCCTCGAGGAAGACGTTCTGCATGCCGCCGACGGTGACGTCCTTGCCGGCCGCCTTCAGTTCTTCGTAGTTCTTGAACTTGCCGCCCCGCGCCAGCATCAGCAGGCCGACGCCTTCGCGGTAATAGGGGATGGTGAACTCGACCTGCTGGGCCCGGCCCGGCGTCACCGTCATCCACTGCACGACGATGTCGACCTTGTCGGTGACGAGGCTGGGGATGCGGGCATCCGAGCCCTGCAGCACGAACTCGACCTTCTCGTAGTCGTCGAACAGGCCCTTCGCCAGAAGTTTGGCGAGGTCGATATCCATGCCGACGAGCTTGCCGCTGGCATCCTGGAAGTGCCAGGGCGGATTGGTGCTGCCCGTGCCGACGATCAGCTTGCCGCGTTCCTTGACGATATGGAGTTTGCTCTTCGCCGCCGTCTGGGCCTGGGCCGAAGCCGGGGTCAGGAGCCCGGTCGCCGCCGCGCCGATCGCAGCGCCGGCGAGGCCGAGGCCGAACAGGCTGCGTCGCTCCAAGGTCAGGGCCGCCTCGTCTTTCTGGGGAGTGGCGCCGTCCAAAGTTCCGTCGTCATGAATGCCCATCACGAACTCCCCTCTTTTGATCCACGTTCCCTGCAGACTCCGGCCCGCAGCATCATGAACGTGGCAAGAAAAATGCCAGCTGCAAAGCCGGATAATTCACTCTGCCTCTAGGGAAATCAGGAGCCACCTTCAGACGGCTTTCAGGGCAGCCTCGCAAAGCCCGGCGACCGCAGCTATGTCGGCGGGATCCTCGACCTTGTGGGTCCGCACCGGCATCTCCTGATAGGCCTTGCCGTCCTTGAAGCCGTGTCCGGTCACCATGCAGACGACGCGCGAGCCGGGTGGTAGCTCGCCATCCGAGAGCAGGCGCGGCAGCGCCGCGATCGGGCTCGCGCCGGTCGGCTCGGCATAGATGCCTTCGCTGCGGGCGAGCAGCCGCATCGCCGCGCGCAATTCCTCGTCACCCACCGCGATCGCCCGGCCGCCGCTCTCGCGGACCAGTTTCAGCGTATAGGCTCCATCGCGCTCATAGCCGATCAGCGGGTCGCTGATCCCCGAGGCGATGGTCTGCGGCATGCCCCAGGCGGTCACCTCCTCGGCGCCGGCCTCGAAGGCCTGCACAATCGGCGCGCAGCCCTCTGCCTGCACGGCGATCAGCCGGGTCGTGGCGCCGGCATCGACCATCCCCTGCCAGACGCCCTTGACCAGCGGGCCGCTGCCGGTCGGCACCAGTACATGGCTCGGCGCGCCGCCGAGCTGCACGACGAGTTCGGTGCCGACGGCAGTCAGGCCGGCGACGGCATAGGGGTTGATGAAGGTGGTGGTGAGGTTGGCAAAGCCGTGGCGCTCGGCGAGAGCCAGCGCGAGATCGTAGGACTTGCTGTAATGCCCCTCGACCAAGAGCAGGATCGCGCCATAGGCGGCGATCTGCGTCACCTTGCCCAGTGGGGTATTGGCCGGCACTATGATGACCGCCGGAATGCCGGCGCGGGCGGCATAGGCGGCGGTCGCGGCCCCGGCATTGCCCGAGGAGGCGCAGACGACCTTGCGGATGCCGAGCGATAACGCCCGGCCCATGGCGCTGGCGACGAGGCGATCCTTGAACGAGCCGGACGGGTTGCGGGTCTCGTCCTTCAGCCAGATCTCACCGGAGAAACCTGGAAGCGCCGCCTCGATCCGGCGGGCCCGCAGCAGCGGCGTGGTGCTCTCGCCGAGCGAGACGCGCAGCGTATCGTCGTCGCCGACCGTCTCCAGGATGCCGCCGCAGGCCTTGCAGCGATACATCAGCACCGGCGGGTAGGTCTCGCCGCAATCGACGCAACGCAGTTCCATCGCGAGCACTCCTTAGGCTGCCGGCCGGCCGCCCTGCCCCGGCAAGGCCGCCACGGCCTCAGCCTAGACTGAAAACGAAAGCCGTGACTGCCCCCGTCTCCCATGGGGCACCCCTGCGTCGTCCGGGCCCCGCCGCGCGATATCCGACGCCGCCGGCACCGAGACCCCGGCGGCCCAGAGCTAGAACGTCAGCTCGAAGCGCCCCCTGAGCGACTGATCCTGAGCCGTCGCGCCATAGGCTCCGGCATAGAGCAGGCCCAGCGAAGCGCTGCTGCTCAGACGCCAGTCCAGGCTGAATTCGGAGACCAGGCTGTTGCGGTCGAGCGGGGCGGCTGTCGACAGGAACTGTGCCGATGCCGGCGCCTGGAAGGCCAGGCGGGCCGACGGGTTGAGATCGCCATAAGCCAGCCGCCATCCCAGCATCGCGCGAACGATGATCGGCGTGTCGGAGAACGCGTAATCGCCGCGCAGGCCCAGGGTCGTGGTCCCGATGACATAGTCGCGCGCGGCGCCGTTCAGGGAGGCCGCACCGCCCTGCTCGGCGAAATTGTCGGTGTGGACCCTGATCGCCGCGCCGTTCACGAAGGGCTCGAGCGCCACAGCCCCGAGCCGGAACCGGTAGCCCAGCTCCGCGAAGGCCTGCGCGGTCGATGCGTCGTAATTCGCCGTCGACGCGCTGCTGAACGAGCGGAACAGCACGGTCCGCGAGGTCTTGACGGTCTGCTGCCCATAGGAGACGCCGGCACGCAAATTCACCGGCCCCAGCGAAGTCGCGCCGTAAAGTGCGGCGAAGCCACCGTCGATCGTGCCGGAAGACAGCCGGCTCGCCGTGTCGAAGCGGCTATGCGCGTAGCCGGCGGCGACGCCGACGCGCCAACGGGAATCGAAACTGGCATCGGCACCGAGCACGAACCCGGCGTCGGAACGGTTCACGGCGGCGGCATTGGCGTCGCGGTCGGTACGGCCCCACCCGCCGAACCCCTGCCCCCAGAGCCCGAAGACCCGAGGGTCGAGGTCTCCCCCGTCCGCCGGGCCGGCGGCGGCATTCCCCTCCTGCGGTTGGCCACCGCGCAGACGCCCCATCACCGCGTCGCGCACGCTCGCCGACTGCGTATAGAGCGTGCTCACGGCGTTGGCGTGCACTTCGCCGGCGAGCAGGTTGAAGGCGCCGCGCGCCTGATCGGCGGTACCGCCGATCAATGCCGCCAGCACGGGGCCGGATATCGACATCCCCTCCAGCGCGCCGGCGACGGCAGCCTGGTTGCGGGTGATGGCGACATCGCTCAGCAGGACGTCGTTGCGCCTGAGGGTGAGGAGGACGTTGTTCGCGCCATAGCTGAGCGTCGGCGTCAGGAAGGCGAGATTGGTCGAGACCGACCCGAACTGGCCCGAAACACCGCCGGCTGCGGTCAGGATCGTATAGTTCGTCCGCAGCTCGTAATTGCCCTGCTCGGCGAGAACCTGAACGCTGCCGTTGCCGAGGCTCGCCGTGCCCGTGGTGACGATCCGATCGGATTGCCCGGCGGCATTCGTCTCGACCAGGTAGGTCGACCCCGGCCCGAAGACGATGTTGCCGGAGGTGTTGAGCTGGCCGATCGAGTTGCCGGGCGAGACCACGCCGCCCTGCAGCACGATGCCGCCGACAGTTCCGTTGCCGCCGAGGACACCGCCCGTCTCCACGGTCACGAGCGAGTTGTTCAACGAGCCGTTCACGGCGAGGCGGCCGCCATTGACCGTCGTCGGCCCCGAGAAGCTGTTCGCGCCCGTCAGGTTCAGCGAGCCGGAACCCGTCTTCACAAACGCGCCGGTACCGGTGATGGCCCCAGAAAAGACCGTGTCGCCGGACTGATCGACCGTGAGCGAAGCCCCTTCCAGCGCAAGCGTGCCGCCACTGCCGACGAGCGCGGCGACCTTCTGGTCGCGGCTGAGCGAGAGCGTGCCGCCATCCAGGCTGAGCGCCGACTGGGGAGACAGCAGGCCGGTCACCGAAAGCCTGCCCGCCTGGACGCTGGTCAGCCCGGTAAAGAGGTTCTCGCCGCCAAGGGTCAGCGTGCCGGGCCCTCGCTTGATGAGCGCGCCGTTGCCGGACAGGGCTCCGGAATAGGTGTAATCGCCGGGCTGCTCGAAGAGCAAGGTTCCGGCGATCAGCGCATCGCCCCTGAGATCGCCGGCGCGCGCGCCGTCGCCGACCTGCAGCGCCGCGCCTCGTCCGATCGACACGTTGGAGGTCAGCTGGCCGGTCAGCAGGAGCATGCCGCCATTGACGAGTGTCGGACCGGTATAGGTGTTCTTGCCCGAAACGATCCAGGTTCCGGTCCCGGTCTTCTCGACGCCGCCCGCTCCGGAAATCACCCCGGACCAGATGCTGCGGGCATTGGCCGGGTCGCTCGAATCGTTGTTGCCGCCGACCGTGAGCAGGCCGCCCTTTCCGATCGTGACGGAGCCGCTGCCGCCGAGGAGGCCGACCCGGCTTTTTTCATCGCCCCCCAGCGTGAGCGACTGCTTGACGCCACCCGGCCCGAGATAGCGGTTCTGGACCAGCCCGGTGACCGCGATCGTCTGGAGTCCGGCCTGGTAGGCCCGCTGGGCCGCGGTGTGGACATTCTCGTCCAGGTAGCTCGGTGGCAGCGCCGCTCGTTGCTCGGCCCAGCTGCGGGCACCCTCCGGCAGGAGCTGGGCGATGATCGTCGATCCGTCGCCAGAGAGGCGGGCATCGACGATCTTGTAGCCCTTGGTGTCGACGCCCTGCTTGCCGAGCGTCTCGCTTAGCGGGCGCGTGCCGAAGATTTCGTCCCACGCCCAGGATTCGCCGGCGGCCTGCGGCTCGTTCAGGCCGATGCCGACGAGCGATATCTGCCCGTAGTCCGCCATCGTCCATCGGACACTGTTGCCGACGATCGCCGAGCCGTCCGCATTGGAACTGGTCGGCAACGCCGTGCCCTTCCCCTGGCCGATGAACCGGCCAACTTCGACGCCGGCGGACCCGTCGCTGAAGGCACGAAAGCCGCGACGCGCGCTCACATCTCCGACGGGGACCGGCGCGAAGGTTCCAAAGACGACGTTGCCGTCGAGGCTGACGCCGGTTGCCATCACAGCGCCGGACCGGACCGTTCCCTCCGGCAGGGTCACATTGGGGGCAAATGCGACACCGGCCGCCTGCCCCCGAATCAGCTGGGTCCCGATATTGTTGGACGAGAACGAAAATCCGTTGGAATTCAGCTTCGTGCCGGAGTTGACCGTGACGCTGACCTCTCCGTCCCGGCTCGCGTGGATTTCGTCGAAGAAGTTCATCTGGAACGAATTTACGACACGCCCGTCTCTCACCCAGGCCGTGTTGATGTTGCCGGACGGCAGGAGCGCGGTCGACTGCAGCGTCGTCTTGCCGTCCTGCAGCATGAGCCCGCTCGCTCGATGGCCGGGCGCAAGCGGGGCAATGCTCGCGAGAGACTGGATATCCCGTCCGTCCCTCCAGATGAAGTTCGCCTGCGGCACGGGCGGCGTGGCGAAGGCCGAGATGATCGACCCGTCGGCCGAGATGCCGGCGATCGAGACGAGGGCATTGGTGTGGGGTCCGAGCGGCAGCGAAGTCAGGCCGCCGGACGGTGTCCACAGGCTGAACTTGTCCCACGCCCAGCTGCCCGTCGAGCCGCTTGCATGGCTGAAGGTGAAGGCGGTCGCACCGTTCTCGGCGATCCTGGTGCCCGCAACGAAATACCCGGCGGGCGTGGAAATCCGATAGGTCTCGGCGGCCTGCGCAGCCGAAATCAGGGCGGCGACGCTGACGCTCGCAGCGAAGCTAGCTCTCATCACACTCATATCGTCCCCAGCCCAGGCATAGTCACAGCTATCGGCCGCCTCTTTTCCCGAACGACCGAAAGATACGAAGCTTCTACACGCGAATAACCGCAATCTGCACTATTTCGACGAACGTCCAGCGGCCTAGACGAATCTTCCGGACCTCCCCCTGTCCGGAAAAGCCATCAAACCCCGACCAGATCGCCAGATAGACTCCGACCGTCCACGCAACGACTCGCCCGACGCAAACTTAATCAATGTCCCTACGGCGTATCCATGCCGATAACGCCGCGAGCCCTACACCCTTTTCCAGCCTTCCTTTGGTAAGGCAAGAGGATCGTAGAATTTTAATCGGTTATTCACTTAACGCCGACAGGGGGCGCCGCAGCACACTTCAGCGCAAGGGCTGCGGGGCCCTGCAAAGATACGCCGCCGGATAAGGAAGCGGGCCAATCCAATCGACCGATCGCCGGCGCTCAGTCGGCTGCGACAGGCGGCCCTGCAAGCTGGACCGCGACCGTGCCGAACCAACGCGTCTCGACCTCGAAGCGCAAGGGTAGCGGAAACGCGCCGCCCTCGCGCAGCGCGATCAGGACCGAGCCCTTGAGCGGCCGCATCGCCGCCTCGCGATCATCCTCATGCCGGAAACCGGCGATCGTCCGCACGGTGAAGCCGCAATTCAGCGCGCGGCCATTCAAGGGCCCCTGGTCAGCCAGTTGCACCTTGGCCGAGGAGGTCATGACTGCGACCGAGCGGCGGCGCCCGTCATAGATCGCCGTCGAGCCGTCGCAGGCTTCGGTTTCCGCCACCTTCTTCAGCATCCCCGCGACGCCGGAGAGCGAGTCGACCGTGCCGCGGATCAGTTCGGGCGGGACGGCCTCGCGGTCCTCGTTCGACGGCTCCTGGCGCCGGATCGTCGGCAAGCCGCGCTGATAGAGCAGTTCGCTGACATAGGTCCGGCCGCGCCATGAGCCGTTCGCGGTGTAGAGCCGTGGCTCGGGACCGTTGCGGCCCCAGCGGCCTTCCACCCTGCCGGATTGCTCGGAAGCCCCGACGAGCTGGGCCGCCCGGGAGGGCCGCGAGCGGATCTCGATGCGATAGCCGCTGCGGTCCAGCATCGCCTTCATCTCGATCTCGCCGAGCGAAACCCCGCCCAGCACCGTGACATCGTAGCGAAGGCGCATCTCGCGCGCCAAGGCAGCCGAGGGCGCGGCGCAAGCGAACGCGCCGGCAATCAGGACGCCTGCCGCGAAGACCCCGGAATGGGCCCCTCTCGATGCGATGCCGGTCAAGGGCCTGCCCTCCCGCCGCACTCAGGCATCATCGCCGTCGCCGAGCAGGAGGCACGCGGTCCCTCGGCGTCGTCGCTGTCGAAGTCGCGCCCGAGCATCCGCATCATCCCGCACAGGACCGGCTGGTCCCCTTCCCTCCGCGTAATCGGCCAATGTTACAGGGCCATGGCCGAGGCGATGCGCCGTTGTAGCGCGGACGAAGAGACCACCGCCATGCACGAAGGCGCGACGGGGCGCGGCGCTCCCGGAGTCGGGGCACGGCCAGGTACGCCACTGAATCGGGGCGGCCCCATCAATCGTGCCGGGTGCCGCTGAGCAGGTCGCGCCTGCCTAGAACGATCAAAAGAGCGTGAAGTACCGGTTCGACGTACGATTTCACTACCCGCGCACTCCCGTCGAACGCAGGGTATTAGCGGTGCGTTCACGAGGGTTTTTTATTTTTGAGCTGCAAGTATCGCACGTCGCAACAAGCAAGCCGGAGGAGACACTATGCGCATAAAGCTCATCGCCGCTGTCGTCCTTGCTAGCGGTATCGCCAGTTCAGCCTATTCGGCTGATCTTCCAGTCCGACAGGCGCCTCCCGTGTATGTGCCCGTTTTCACATGGACGGGCTTCTACGTGGGTGTGAACGCAGGTGTTGGGTGGGCCAATTCCCGCAACGTGATCGTCACCGGGCCTACGGCTGCCTCGTCCGGCATTGTGTCAGGCGGCGGCGGCGATGGGTCCTTCGTCGGCGGAGGGCAGATCGGCTATAACTGGCAATCCGGCGCGATCGTATATGGTCTGGAGACGGACATTCAGTACGTCGATATCGGCGGTCGCGTTGCCTGGGGCCCTTACGACTGGTGGCGCGGCAGGGGAGAGGATGACGGCGGCTATCTTGGAACCGTTCGCGCTCGCCTCGGCTACGCGTTCGACCGCACGCTGATCTATATTACGGGCGGCCTGGCCTATGGCGGCCTGAACAGCAACCCGCTGACGGGCAACAACACGAGCAATGTGGGTTGGACGATCGGCGGCGGCGTCGAATACGCCTTTACCAACAACTGGTCGGTCAAACTCGAAGGTCTCTACCTCGATACGAGCGAGGGCAGGAAGTCGAGGTTCTTCGTCAACGCGCCAGGCGGGGCGCTTCCGGCCGGTACCTATACCGCGACGACGGATAACAGCAGCGGAGCCGGCCTCGTCCGGGTAGGCATCAACTACAAGTGGTGAGCTGAAAGATAAAAACAGCCCGGCCGGCGGCCGGGCTGCTTTCACGCGTCCTGCAGCCCGCTATTTCGCCTCGACCCCAATCGGCAAGGCCAGACGCCGGCAGGATCGCGCAAGCGGCGACCCTGCCGGCCACTGCTTACGCCGCCTCGGCAAGCTCCTCCCTCTCCTCATCTCCATGCTGCCGCAGCGGCTTGTTCCCCGAAAGCTTGCGCATCAGCACGTAGAAGACAGGCGTCAGGAAGATGCCGAAGGCGGTGACGCCGATCATCCCGGCGAAGACCGCGATACCCATGGCCTGGCGCATCTCGGCACCCGCCCCGGTCGAGATGACCAGCGGGACCACGCCCATGATGAAAGCGAGCGAGGTCATCAGGATCGGCCGCAGGCGCAGGCGGCTGGCCTCGATCGCGGCCTCGACCGGCGTCCTGCCCTCGAATTCGAGCTCGCGCGCGAATTCGACGATCAGGATGGCGTTCTTGGCGGATAGTCCGACGAGGACGACGAGGCCGATCTGGGTGAAGACGTTGTTGTCGCCACCGCTCCACCAGACGCCGGCCATCGCCGCGAGCAGGCCCATCGGGATGATCAGCAGGATCGCCACCGGCAGGGTCAGGCTCTCATACTGCGCCGCCAGCACCAGGAAGACGAGCAGGATCGCGACCGGGAAGACGAGCAGCGCGGAATTGCCGGCCAGGATCTCCTGATAGGTCAGCTCGGTCCATTCGAAGGCGAAACCCTTGGGCAGGGTCTCGGCGGCGATGCGGGTGACGGCGTCCTGCGCCTGCCCTGAGGAATAGCCCGGGGCCGGGCCGGCATTAATGTCGGCGCTGAGGAAGCCGTTATAGCGCATCGCACGTTCGGGGCCGGCATCGGTGCGCACATTGAGCACGGCCGAGAGCGGCACCATCTCGCCCGAATTCGAGCGGACCTTGAGCTTGCCGATATCCTCCTGATAGGCGCGGAAGGGCGCATCGGCCTGGACGCGCACCGTGTAGGTGCGGCCGAACTTATTGAAGTCGTTCACATAGGACGAGCCGAGATAGATCTGCAGCGTCTCGAAGACATCGGTGACGGGAACGCCGAGCTGACGTGCCTTGGTGCGGTCGATGTCGGCATAGAGCTGCGGCACGCTGACCTGGAAGCTCGAGAACATGCCGGCGAGTTCGGGCGCCGCCGCGGCCTTGGCCATGAAGGCCTTGGTCGCCTCGTCGAGCGCCTTATAGCCGAGGCCAGCGCGGTCCTCGATCTGCAGCTTGAAGCCGCCGATGGTGCCCAGCCCCTGGACGGGCGGCGGCGGGAACATCGCGATGAACGCCTCCTTGATGCCGGCGAACTCCTTGTTGAGCTGCATGGCGATGGCGTTGCCGGAGAGCTCCGGCGTCTTGCGCTGGTCGAAGGGCTTTAGGGCCACGAAGACGATGCCGGCGTTCGACGAGTTGGTGAAGCCGTTGATCGACAGGCCGGGGAAGGAGATCGCGTTCTCGACGCCAGGATGCTTCAGGGCGATCTCGTCCATCTTGCGGATGACGTCCTCGGTACGGTCGAGCGTCGCCGCGTCGGGGAGCTGGGCGAAGCCGACGAGATACTGCTTGTCCTGGCCCGGTACGAAGCCTGACGGAACGGCGCGGAAGAGCACGCCAGTCAGCGCGACGAGGCCGACATAGATCACGATCATCAGCGTCTTGCGGCCGAGGATGCGGCGCACCCCGCCGCCATAGGCCTCGGAGCTACGGTTGAAGAAGCGGTTGAAGCCGCGGAAGAACCAGCCGAACAGCTTGTCCATAAAGCGGGTCAGCGCGTCCTTGGGCGCATCGTGCCCGCGCAGCAGCAGCGCGGCGAGCGCCGGCGACAGGGTCAGCGAGTTGATCGCCGAGATCACCGTCGAGATCGCAATGGTCAGCGCGAACTGGCGGTAGAACTGGCCGGTCAGGCCGCTGATGAAGGCGAGCGGCACGAAGACCGCGACGAGGACGAGCGCGATCGCGATGATCGGGCCGGAGACCTCGCGCATCGCCTTGTAAGTCGCCTGGCGCGGCGAAAGCCCGTTCTCGATGTTGCGCTCGACATTCTCGACCACGACGATGGCGTCGTCGACGACGATGCCGATCGCCAGAACGAGTCCGAACAGCGAGAGCGCGTTGATCGAGAAGCCGAAGAGATACATCACCGCGAAGGTGCCAACGACCGAGACCGGCACGGCGGCGAGCGGGATGATCGAGGCGCGCCAGGTCTGCAGGAAGACGATGACGACAAGCACGACCAGCGCGACGGCCTCGAGCAGCGTCGTGATCACCGCCTTGATCGAAGCGCGGACGAACTGGGTGGTGTCGTAGACGATCGAATAATCCACGCCTTCCGGCATGTTCTGCTTGATCTCGCGCATCGTCGCCTGGACCTGGTCGGCGATGGCGATGGCGTTCGAGTTCGGCGCCTGGAAGACCGGCACCGCAACGGCCGACTTGCCGTTGAGCAGCGAGCGCAGCGCGTAGTCGGCGGCGCCCAATTCGATGCGCGCGACGTCCTTCAGGCGCACGACGGCGCCGCTCGGGGCGGTCTTGACGATGATCTCGCCGAACTCCTCCTCGCTGGCGAGGCGCCCTTGCGCATTGACCGAAAGCTGCAGATCGAGCCCCGGCCCGCTCGGCGAGGCGCCGATGACGCCGGCCGCGGCCTGGACGTTCTGGGCGCGGATCTCGCGGACGATGTCGGAGGGCGAGAGGCCGTGCTCAGCGACCTTCTGCGGGTCGAGCCAGACACGCATCGAATAGTCGCCGGAGCCGAAGAGCTGGACCTGGCCGACGCCGTCGATGCGCGCCAGCCGGTCCTTGACGTTGAGGACGGCGTAATTGCGCAGATAGGTCATGTCGTAGCGGCCGTTCGGCGAGGTGATGTGCACCACCATCGTCAGGTCGGGTGAGCTCTTGATGGTGGTGACGCCGAGCCGGCGCACCTCCTCAGGCAGACGCGGCTCGGCCTGGGAGACGCGGTTCTGGACCAGCTGCTGGGCCTTGTCCGGGTCGGTGCCGAGGCGGAAGGTGACGTTCAGCGTCATTACGCCGTCGGTCGTCGCCTGGCTCGACATGTAGAGCATGCCCTCGACGCCGTTGATCTGCTCCTCGATCGGCGTCGCGACGGTCTCGGCGATGACGCGCGGATTGGCGCCGGGATACTGGGCCCGCACCACCACGGTCGGCGGCACGACCTCGGGATATTCCGAGATCGGCAGCACGCGCAGCGAGAGCAGGCCGGCGATCAGGATGAGGACGGAGAGGACACCGGCGAAGATCGGCCGGTCGATGAAGAACTTCGAGAGGTTCATGGGGGGTGCCCCTTCAAGGCGGCGTCCCCGCCGGTCCCGAAGCGGCCAGCGGGGCGGAAAATGGAAGGCTCGCGCGCCTTAGCGCTGCGCGAGCTCGGTCTTGGGCTTCTTCAATTCGGAACGCTCGGCCATCGGCACCTGCTCGGGCGCGACGGTCGCGCCGGGCCGGATGCGCTGCAGGCCGTTGACGACGATCTGCTCGCCGGCTTCGAGCCCGCTGGTCACGATGCGCAGCCCTTCAGCCGCGGTGCCGAGCGTGACCTCGCGCCACTGGGCCTTGTGGTCCTTGCCGACGACGAAGACGAACTTCTTGTTCTGGTCGGTGCCGACGGCGCGCTCGTTGATGACGAGGGCCGGCTCAGATCTGGCCTGACCCATGCGCAGGCGCACGAACTGGCCGGGCAGCAGCGCGCCGTCCTTGTTGTCGAAGATCGCCCGGACGCGGACCGTGCCGGTCGCGGCATCGATGCCGTTGTCGACGAAGTTGAGATGGCCGGAGATCGGCGCAGCCTCGTTCGTAGCAGTCGTCATCTGCACCGGGATGCGCTTGAGATCGCGGGCGTTGCCGGGCTCGACCGGCAGGGTAGCCAGCGCCTTGAGGAGCGAGCCCTCATCGGCATTGAAGCCGGCATAAACCGGATCGACCGAGACCAACGTCGTCAGCAGCGGCGCATTGGCGCCGGCGGCGACGAGGTTGCCGACGGTGACCTCGAGCCTACCGATGCGGCCGCCGATCGGGGCGCGGATCTGGGTGTAGTCGAGGTTGAGCCGCGCCGATTGCAGCGCGGCGCGGGCAGCGCGCTCATTGGCCTGCGCCTCGCGCAGCGCGTTCAGCCGCGTGTCGAGATCGCGCTGCGAGACGTTCTGCGACGACATCAGCTTCTGGCCGCGCTCATGCTCGTTGGCCGCGAGGGCGACACGGGCTTCGGCGGCGAGAAGCTGCGCCTGGGCGCGCTCGAACTCGGCCTGATAGGGCGCCTGGTCGATGCTGACGAGCAGGTCGCCCTGCTTGACCAGCGCGCCCTGCGCGAAGTGCACCTGCTCGACCACGCCAGAGACGCGCGAGCGGATCTCGACGCGCTCGATCGCCTCGAGACGGCCGGAGAACTCGGCCCAGCTGACGAGGTTGCGCTGCTCGACGAGCGCGACGGAGACCGGGGTCGCCGGCGGCGCGGCCGGGGCGGTGTCGCCCTGTGCCTTGTCGGAGCCGTGGACGGCGATAGCGAGCGCCGCGAGTGAGACGCCGGCGGCCAATGCGGTGCCCAACAGGGCATGACGGATCGTTCCCAGAATCATGGGTCATTCCTTCCTGAAGCTGAAATCCGGTGTCGGGAGTGAAGCCTCTCAGAGAGGCGCAGTCGTCGAGAAGAACTCGCTGATGTGATGGCAGGCCGAACAGAGACAGGAGCCGTCGCGCGGCGCCTCCGCGAGGGCCTGCGGCCAATGGCTGGGAGCGTCGAGAACATGGACCGTGGCATCGCCGCCGGCCGCCCGCAGACGAAGCCCGTAACTGACGCTCTCGTCGCGCAGGAGGTCGTCCTCGGCGCTGACGATCAGCGCCGGCGGCAGGCCGGACAGGCGCGACGCGTTGGCCGGCGTCGCATAGGGATGCGCGGCCTTTTCGGGCGAGCCGAGATAAGCGTGCCAGCCATCGGCCCAGCGGCAACCGACCGGGCCGGCTTCGGCATGGCGGAAGGAGTAGGTGCCGAGGCAGGCGTCGAGCATCGGCGAGAACAGAATCTGCCCGGCGAGCGGCGGTCCGTGCCGGTCGCGCGCCATCATGGCGAGGGCAGCGGCGAGGTTGCCGCCGGCCTCCTCGCCCGCCACATAGAGCGGTGCCTGCTTGCCGACCCAGCGCGCCTTGTCGCGGGCGATCTTCTCGAGCGCCGCATACGCTGTCTCAAGCGCCTGCGGGAAGCGGGCTTCCGGCGCCAGCGGATAAGGCAGCGAGATCACGATCGCACCGGCTTCGGCCAGCGTCGTCGCGACCGCCTCACCGGAAGCGAGCGAGCCGCTGTCAAAGGTGCCGCCATGCAGATGCAGGACGAGGCCGGCATTGTCCGGCACCGAGGCCGGGGCATAGAGCCGCCCGGACAGCGTCTGCGACCCGGCCTTGACGGCCTGATCGCGCCAAAAGACGGCGCGGCGGTAGCGGCTTTGCGGGAGGGACGGAGCGAGCATGGTGTGACGACTGACGAATATTGCGATCCGTCAGTATTTAGGAGATAGTGCGGACGCAATAAACCGCCGATCCGCTCCCACATTGTTTCTGTATGGAAACAATACCCAGATCAGCCAGGAGGCCCGGATGGACCAGCTCAACGCCATGCGCGCCTTCGTGCGCGTCGTCGAGGTCGGCACCTTCACCCGTGCGGCGGAGCTGCTGGACCTACCCAAGCCGACCGTGACCAAGCTGATCCAGCAGCTCGAAGGCCATTTGCGGGCGCAGTTGCTCAACCGCACGACGCGGCGCGTCACCGTCACCATGGACGGCGCCGCCTATTACGAGCGGGCCCTGCGCGTGCTCAGCGAGATCGACGAGCTCGATTCCAGCATGGCGTCGTCGCAGGCGCGGCCGAGCGGGCGCCTGCGCCTCGATGTCAGCGCGCCCCTGGCGATCGATGTGATCCTGCCCGCCCTGCCCGGCTTCCTGGCGCGCTATCCCGAGATCCAGATCGATATCGGCCTCGGCGACCGCCCGGCCGACCTGATCGGCGAGAATCTCGATCTGGCCGTGCGCGCCGGCGAAATCCAGGACCAGAGCCTGATCGCCCGGCGCGTCGGCGAGATGCTGCTCGTCACCTGCGCGACGCCGGACTACCTCGCCCGGCATGGCACGCCGCAGCATCCGCGCGACCTCGAAACCGGGCACAAGGTGATCGGCTATCGCGCTGCCGGGACGAGCCGCACCCTGGCCTTCACCTTCGCGACGCATAAGGAAACGATCGAGGTCCGCGGCGACTATCTCGTCTCGCTGAACGAGGGAACAGGCTATCTCGCCGCCGGGCTCGCGGGCCTCGGCGTGATGCAGGTGCCGACCTTCATGGCCCAGGAGCACATCGCCGCCGGGCGGCTGGTGCCGCTACTCACCGGCTGGTGCACCTCGCCCAAGCCGCTGCACATCGTCTACCCGCCGAACCGGCACCTTTCCAACAAGGTCAGGGTCTTCGTCGACTGGCTCGCCGAGCTCTTCGCCAGGGACGACCTGATACAGCGCCGCTCCACCCTGCCTGGCCCATGCGGCGAGGCCGCCTGAGCCCCGAGCGGGGTTTCTTCGACCACGGAATGCGCTAACCAGAAGCGCCGCCGCATGCGGTGCCCGAACCGAGGTCGATATCCATGTCACGCAGTGTCCGCGACCAGCTTGAATCCATCCTCGGCCGCATCGGCGACGGCAGCCCCGTCTTCACCCGCCTTCTCATCGAAACGGCGCGCGCCGAGGCCGACGCGGCCGACACCCGCCGGGCTGCCGGGCTCAAGCTGAGCCCCCTCGACGGTACGATCGTCTCGATCAAGGACCTGTTCGACGTCGGCGGCGAGACCACCTGGGCCGGCTCCAGCCTGCTCAAGGGCGCGGCCCCCGCCGCGCAGGATGCGCCGATCGTCGCCCGGCTGCGCCAAGCCGGCGCGGTGATCATCGGCAAGACCAATATGAGCGAGTTCGCCTTCTCCGGGCTCGGCCTCAACGCCACCTTCGGCACGCCCGGCAATGCGCTGGATGCGGAACGCATTCCCGGCGGCTCCTCCTCCGGCGCGGCGGTCTCGGTGGCGCAGGGCTCATCGGAGCTGACCGTCGGCACCGACACCGGCGGCTCCTGCCGGATTCCGGCGGCGCTCAACGGCATCGTCGGCATGAAGCCGACCCATGGCTCGGTTCCCGACGAAGGCTGCTTCCCGCTGGCGCCGAGCCTCGACGTGATCGGCCCGCTGGCGAAGGACGTCGCCGGCTGCGCCCGGCTGCTGTCGGTGCTGACTGGACGCCCCTTCACGCTTGCCGAGGGGCTCAACCCCGGCCGCTTCCGCGTCGGCGTCGCTCGCGGCGGCTTCCTCGCCGAAGCTTCCCCCTCGGTGGTCGAGGCCTATGAGGCCGCGATCGAGCGCGTCGGGCGCCTCGGCGTCGCGCTCGAGCCGGTGGACTTCGACGGCGTCTGGCAGGAGATGCTGGCCGCCTATTCGGTGCCGCTGGTGGCCGTCGAGGCCGCTGCCGTGCACCGCGAAGCCATCGCCAGCAAGCCGGAAGCTTTCGACCGGCGCGTCGCGGCGCGCATCTCGCTCGGCACGTCCTACAAGGCCGCCGACTACATCGCGGCGATGCAGACGCGCCGCAGGCTGATCGGCAAGCTCACCAGCCTTCTCGACGGGCTCGACGGCTTCCTCGCCCCGACCGTGCCGATCGAGGCGCCGACGATCGCCGCGCTGGAGGCCAGCGACGACGCCTTCTTTACCGCCAACCGGCTGATGCTGCGCAATGCCGCCTTCGGCAACCTGTTCGACCTGTGCTCGATCTCGCTGCCGATGCCGCTGGGCGACAAGCTCTCGGGCGGGCTGATGCTGAGCGCCGTTGCCGGGCAGGATCAGCGTCTGCTCAACCTCGCGAAGCTGATCGAGCCGGCAGCCGCCGGGCACTGAAACGCACGTGCCGCCCGCCCCGCGCCAGTTCGAGGCGGGACGCGCGGCGAGACAGTAAGCAAGGGTTGCCCGGATCAGCGTCCGGGCGCCAGCTCAGTGGCTGGCGAAGACCGTGTGGGAGCCGTCCTTGGCGATCAGCCAGGTGTCGTAGCGATCGGCCTTGACGCCGGGGACTTCCATGCCGGGCGAGCCGACCGGCATCTCCGGCACGGCGAGACCGCGGGCCTGCGGCCGCTCGCGCAGCAGGCGGCGGACATCGGCCGCCGGCACGTGCCCCTCGACGAAATAGCCGTCGACCATCGCGGTGTGGCAGGATTCGGCGGCATCCGGCACGCCGAACTCGCGCTTGCGCGCCGCCAGCTCCTCGGTCATCACCACCTTGGTCTCGAAGCCGGCCTTCTTCATATGGTCGACCCAGGCGCCGCAGCAGCCGCAGGAGGCGCTGCGATAGACGGTAACGACCGGAGCCGTCTCCTGGGCTGCGAGAGGCAGCGACGCGGAGCAGGCAAGGGCTCCGGCGATCAGGCCACGACGCGTAAGCATTCCAACTCTCCTTCTGGCGGGCGAAGCCGCAGCCCTCATTCAGGCTGCTCTTCCTGCGTCCCTTCACGGACGCAGACGCCCTTGATGCAACTGACGATGACGACCTTGTGCGCCGAGCCGAAGCAGTTGGCACGATAGCTCGTCACCCCATCCCGGTCGAACAGCTTCTCGAGCCGGAAACGGGGGCAACCGGCCTCGAGCAGCACGGACTGCAGGTTCCCGTCGCTGCCGAGGCCGGCCTGCGGCGCGCCCAGCGCGATCACCGCAGCCAGGCAAGCCGGCCGGGCGAGCGCCAGGGCGCGTCGGAGGCTCATTTCTGGATCTTCGTGACCGTGATCTGGCCGTTCACGCGCTCGGCCGTGAACTTGATCTTGTCGCCGGCCTTGACGGTCTTGAGCATGTCGGGATCGCCGGCCCGGAACACCATCATCATGGCATCCATGTCGAGGTTCTTGATCGGGCCGTGGTCGACGGTGAGCTTGCCCTGAGCGGTATCGACCTTCTTGACCGTGCCGTTGACGAGCGCCGGGGTCTGGGCCAGCGCCGGAACGGCCAGCAGCGAGGCAAGGGCGAAGGCGGTGATGGCGGTACGCATGGAAGAACTCCTGTCGGGTTTTGTCTGGCGGCTCACTTGACGATGACCTTGCCGGTCATGCCGGCCTCGCGATGGCCGGGGATCAGGCAGGAGAAATCGAACTCGCCGGCCTTGGTGAACTGCCAGAGGATTTCGCCGGTCTTCTTGGGGGCGAGGCGCTTGGCGTTCGGGTCGTCATGCTCCATGTCGGGATTCTTCTGCATCTCGACGGCGTGCTTGAGGTTCTCGGCGAGCGTCGCGACGACCAGCTCATGGTCGAGCTCGCCATTGTTGCGCAGCTGGAAGCGAACCTGCTCGCCGCGGCGCACCTCGACCCGGTCCGGGATGAACAGCATCTTGCCGTCGCGCTCGGTCATCGAGACCTGGACGATGCGAGCCGGCTTCTTGGGATCGCCCGGCTTGCCATAGGCGGTCTCGTCGCCATGGCCGTGGCCGGCTCCACCGGGTCCGGCGAAGGCCGTCGTCGACAGTACCAGCGCCGCGACAGCACCGAGGGCGATGGATCTGATCTGCGTCTTCATCGGCGTGCTCCGTTTGCGATTGCGCCTTAGTGATTGGAATGTCCGCCGGCCTTGGCGCCCGAGAGCGGCCTGCCGTCCGGGCCGAGCCTGGGCTTGCGCTTGTCCTTGACGCGCCAGTCGACCGAGGGCGCGCCGCTGTCGGGCCCCTCGGTGCGCGGCGCTTCGGCGAGCTTCGGCCCCTTGTATTCGTAGGCGACGGTGCCCTCGGGGTGCTTGAACCAGCCCGGGTCCTTGTAGTCGTTCTTCGCCAGGCCCTCGCGGACCTTCACCACGGAGAACATGCCGCCCATCTCGACCGGGCCGAACTGCGCGAAGCCGGTCATCATCGGCAGGGTGTTCTGGGGCAAGGGCATCTCCATCGCGCCCATCTCGCCCATGCCGTTCGAACCCATCGGCATGTAGCCAGGGGCGATCCTGGCGATGCGCTTGGCGAGGTCCTTCTTGCTGACGCCGATATAGTTCTTCACGTCATGGCCCATCGCATTCATCGTGTGATGCGATTTGTGGCAATGGATTGCCCAGTCGCCGAGCTCATCCGCGACGAAATCGAAGGCGCGCATCTGGCCGACGGCGACGTCGATCGAGACCTCGTCCCAGGCGGCAGCGGGATCGACCCAGCCGCCATCCGTGCACGACACCTTGAACTCGTAGCCGTGCATGTGGATCGGGTGGTTGGTCATCGTCAGATTGCCGAAGCGAACCCGGACCTTGTCGTTCTTGCCGACGACGAAGGGGTCGATGCCCGGGAACACGCGGCTGTTCCAGCACCACATGTTGAAATCGGTCATCTCAGCGACCCGCGGCACATAGGAGCCGGGTTCGATGTCGAAGGCATTGAGCAGGAAGACAAAGTCGCGGTCGACGCGGCGGAAGGCCGGGTCCCTGGGATGGACGACGAAGAAGCCCATCATGCCCATCGCCATCTGGACCATCTCGTCCGAATGCGGGTGGTACATGTAGGTGCCCGAGCGCCGTAGCTGGAACTCGTAGACGAAGGTCTTGCCGGCCGGGATATGCGGCTGGTTCAGCCCGCCGACACCATCCATACCGTTGGGCAGGCGCTGGCCGTGCCAGTGGATCGTGGTGCTCTCCGGCAGCTTGTTGGTGACGAAGATGCGAACCTTGTCGCCCTCGACCGCCTCGATGGTCGGCCCCGGCGACTGACCGTTATAGCCCCAGAGATAGGCCTTCATGCCGGGCGACAATTCGCGCTCGACCGGTTCGGCAACGACGTGGAACTCCTTCCAGTCGCCGTTCATGCGCCAGGGCAAGGTCCAGCCGTTGAGCGTCGCGACCGGCTGGTAGTCCGGCCCGCTGGTCGGCGTGAGAGGAGCCTGGGTCGTCGCCTCCTTCATGGTCGGCGCCTCCGGCACCGAAGCGAAGGCGGTGCGGCCGGAGACGGCGCCGGCCGCGGCGACGACGAGGCCGGACGTGCCGATGAAGCCTCTGCGTGAGATGGTCATGTTGCTATTCCCCGCTTAGTGGCCGCCGCCGCCGGCATCGCCGCCGCCCGCAGCGGCGACGGTTGCCCCGCCCCCGCCCGAGCCGCCGCCGATGACGACATGCTTGAGGTCGGTATGGGCGATCCAGAAGTCGCGCCGCGCATTGATCGCGACGACGTTGGAGAGGATGCGGGCGCGCGCATCGGTAATGAGCTGCGTCACGTCGATCAGCATGCCGCTGTAGTGCAGCAGCGACTCGTCCTGGATGATCTTGCGCAGCGGCAGCACATTGTTCTGATACTGCCGGGCAATGTCATACGTGGCGCGATAGCCGACATAGGCCTCGCGCGCCTCGGAGCGGATGTTGACCGCCTTCTCAGCCAGCTTGTTCGCCGCCTGCATGTAGTTCTGCTCGGCCTGGACGACCTTGGTCTGCCCAAAATCGAAGATCGGGATCTCGATATCGAGTTCGACGGTGCGGCTGCGGCTCGTCTCGCGCTCGACATGGCCGTGATCGTTGATGCTGCGGCCGCGGTCGTAGGTGCGGCGCCCGAGCAGGTCGATGTCGTTGACGAAGCGCGTCGCATTGGTCAGGCCGAGCGACTTGGCGAGCACGTCGAGATCGGCACGCGCGACCTGGAGGTCGATGCGCTTGCGCAGCGCCTCGGATTCGATCGCCTTGACGCTCTGCAGCCGCGGCAGCGGAGGAAGCGTGTTCGGCAGCTTGAACTTGAGCTCGTCGCCCCAGAGGCCGAGCAGGCGCACCAGCCGCTCGCGCTCTTGGCGCTGCACCAGCCGCGCCTGCGCGAGCTGCGCGCCGAGCTCGGCATCGAAGGCGAACTCACGCGCCTGGTCGAGCTTGTTGACGCCGCCGGATTCACCGAGCCGCTTGAACAATTCGGAGGCGGCCTCGGCCGAGCCCTTGGCTTGCTCGATGAAGCCGACCTGGGCGCTGGCTGCGACGGCGCGATGGAACTGGCGGCGGGTATCGGCGGCGAGCGTCATCACGGTCTCGGCCGTGCGCAGCTGCTGCGACTGGAAGCGATCGCGGGCGATCTCGGCGCGGAAAGGCAGAGTGACGAGCGCAAACAGGCTACCAGCAATCTGCCGCTCAACCTCGATCTCGAACCGGCCGGAGAGCTTGGAGATGCCGAAGGTCGGATTGGGCGGCAGGCTCGCCGCAACCATCTGCGCCTCGGCGACGCCGAGCTCGTTGAAGGCGGCCTGCAGGCCACGGTTGTTGAGCAGCGCGATCTGCACTGCGGTGTCAGCCGTGAGCGGCTTCTTCAGGAGCTGGTCGACGCGCGCCTTGGCACTGATCGCGCCGGCAACGTCATTAATCTTGACCACATCCTTGTTGAGCTCAGCAAAGGCGGCATTGCGCGCGACGTCGAGACCGGCATCAGGCGAGAAGGAGGCGCAGCCGCCGAGGAGGACAGCGAGCGCGAAAGGCAGGCCGCGACGGCCGTGGGCTAGGGTCCGCAGCTTCACGATCAATGCCCCTTCGGCGTCACTTGGCGGTTGAGATCCTGCCAGCCCTTGGGGTCGACAGGACGCAGCGGCTTCGCGCCGGAAACGGCGACATAGGACGGCGTCGCGACGGCGACGCTGGCATCGGCCGGATGGCGGCCGGCGATCGGCGGCACCGTCGTGGTGCAGCCTGCGAGCAGCGCGGAAAAGGCAACGCCAGCGGCGACGCGGCGCATCGTGCGGAAACGTCGGAGAGGACGCGGTGGTGGCTCTGTCGGCATCGTTCGCTGGCTTTGCTCGGTGAATCAGTGGGCAAAGCGAAGTTAGCGAAGCGGCCTCCGGCGCGGTGTTACATATTGTTTCAGCGACCCACGAAGGCCGTTTCAGCAGTTTGCGGGGGCCTCTGCGTCTGTCTGCGGCAGCCGGATCTGCGCCCGCAGGCCGCCTTCCGGCCGGTTCTGCAAGGTGACGTCGCCGCCATGACCGCGCAGCGCACTGCGGGCGATCGTCAGGCCAAGGCCGACGCCCCCGGTCTCGCGGCTGCGCGAGGTTTCGAGCCGCACGAACGGCATGAAGACCTGCTCCAGCGCGTCCTCCGGCAGACCCGGCCCATCATCATCGATCAGGATGATCGCCTCGCCCTCGGCCCGCGACAGACTGATCCTGACGCTGCCGCCATAGCGCGCGGCATTGTGGACGAGATTGGTCAGGGCGCGCTTCAGCAAGAGCCGCCGGCCGCGCCAGCGCAGCTTACCAGGTCCCGAAAGCGTGACGTCGTGGCCGGCATCGAGCGCGTCGTCCTTGATCGTCTCCAGTAGGGCGGCAAGGTCGAAATCACGCAGCGGCTCCTCGCTGCGCTCGCCGCGCAGGAAGGTCAGGCTGGCATCGAGCATCGCCTCCATCTCGTCGAGATCGGCATCGATCGCCGGGGGCAGCGCCTCGTCCCCCGCTCCTTTCGCCTCGCGCAGCTCCTGCGCACGCAGCCGTAGCCTGGTCAGCGGAGTCTTGAGGTCATGCGAGATTGCGGCGAGCGTCTGGGTGCGCTCGTCGATCAACCGCTTGATCCTGCTCTGCATGTCGTTGAAGGCGCTGGCGAGCTCGCGCACTTCCGCCGGCCCCTCGACCGGCAATTGCGGAGCCTCCGCCCCAACATAGGCGCGGCGAGCGGCATCCGCGAACATGCGCAGCGGCCGCGTCAGCCAGCGCACCATCAGGATCGCGACGAGGATGACGCCGAGACCCATCAGGCTCGTCGACCAGACGATGCCGTGCATGCTGCCATGCGGCCCGCTGAGCCTTGTCACGCTGAAGTTCACCCAGCCCTCGTCGGGCGCCTTGATCGAGAGCTGGAACTGATGGGAATCGACGCGGCCATCGGGCAGGCGCGGCGCGGAGAGGATCAGGCGCTCCTGTGCCAGTTCGGGCGCAAGCTCGAGCAGCCTGCCCCGCAGCGTCTCTAGTTCCGGACCGGCGCTGGCACCGGCGCCGCCAGCGGTCAGCCCCGTGGCGCTCCAGTGGACTTCGATCGGACCGCCGGAGAGCGAATGGGCGATCGGCTCGCGCTCCGCCACCGGCAGCGCCAGCACCGCGCGCTTGATGGTGACGAGCCGCTCGGCGAGGCGGCTCTCATTGGCAAGGTCGACCTCGGAGCGCAGCCCGACCTGATAGGTCCACAGGCTGAGCAGGTGGAACAGGCCGAGGCCCAGCAGCAGGACGATGACTGTACGCGACTGGATGGTATCAGCAGTCCGCCAATTCATCGGCGCTCGACCTGCGGCAGGAACATGTAGCCGGTGCCACGTACCGTCTTGATCATGGCATCGGCGCCGCCCTCGGCCTCGATCTTCTTGCGCAGGCGGCTGATCTGCACGTCGACAACGCGGTCGAAGCCGGTCGCGACCCGGTTCTTGGCGATGTCGAGCAGGGCCTCGCGCGTCAGGACCTTGCCCGGCGCCTCGACGAAGGCGCGCAGCATATCGAATTCGCCAGTGCTGAGGTCGACGATCGTTCCCTGCGGGTCGACCAGCTCGCGGCGGACAATGTCGAGCGTCCAGCCGGCAAAGGCATAACTCCGGACCGGCGCAGCCTCTGCCTGGCTCACCGCCCGGCGCGCCCGCCGGATCAACGCGTTGATCCGCGCCACCAGTTCCCCCGGACTGAACGGCTTGGCGAGGTAGTCGTCGGCGCCGAGATCGAGCCCGGCGATGCGATCGTTCTCCTCCCCGCGCGCCGTCAGCATTATCACCGGCACGGCGGAGCTGCGGCGCAGCTCGCGGCAAAGCTCGAAACCGGACGAGCCCGGCAGCATGACGTCGAGGACGATCAGGTCGACCGGAGCGCCCTGAAGGGTTTCGGTCATTTCGCGGCCATTGGCGGCGGCACTGACGCGATAGCCATTGGCACGCAGCAGGCGGCTGACCAGAAAGCGGATCTGCGGGTCGTCGTCGACGACGAGGATATGAGCTTCGGGCGAGCCGAGCGGAGCGGCGCTCGCGGCGGCGGTTTCGGTCACTGCTTGCTGATCCCTGCTCGCCTGCGGCGAAAGCCCCTTCTAGCGCGCACGCCCTCGGCGCATTCGTGACAAATTGTTTCAGCGGCCACGGCGAAACCGCCCTCCCCGCGACCTCGGCGGCGCCAGCCTTCGGCCGGACAAGACGCGCGACCCCGATTGCGGGCGATAGTATCGACGGACGATCGCAATGCGGCAAGACGAGCGCCCTGCTGACCAACAAGGGCAAGTACGGCCTCAAGGCCATCGTTCATCTCGCCGAGCGGCTACGTCACCTGAGCAGCGCCCCTCCCACCTGTCGAGCAAGGAGCCTGCTCCCCCGGACGCCGGCACGGACGCAAAACAGCAGTTCGCCTGCGGCAGCCTTGTTCCGGCAAATATCCAATACGGAGGGATGGGCCTTTCAGTAGGCGAGGAACAACGGAACGGGACTGTTTTCGAGCAGCGAGCGCGTCGTTCCTCCCAGGACGGCTTGGCGAAAGCGCGAATGGACGAAGGCCCCCATGACGACGAGTTCGACCGCACTGTCGAGGACATGCCGGCGCAGGGTCTCGGCCACATCGCCGCCGACCGCCTCGAGGGCCACCAGATCGCTCTTCACGCCATGACGTTCCAGGTAGCCGATCAGGCCGCTGGCAGGAGCGACGCGGCTCAAATCCTTCTCGCCACCGATCACGACGACTGAGACCGATTGCGCGGCCGCCAGCAGCGGCAGCGCATCGCCGACTGCGCGCGCCGAGCGGGCGCTTCCGTCCCAGGCGATCGCGACCCGCTTTGGCTGGGAGCTGGCGTCCGCCTTCGGGATCACGATGACGGGGCGGCCGCTGTTGAACAGCGCCTCCTCGATCATGCTGCGATTGTTGCCCAAGAGATCGTCACCCGCATCGAGAACCGTCACGTCCTGCAGTCTCGCCTGCTGGATGAAGCGCTCCGTAAGTTCCTCGAGAGCGAGATCGGGCAGATCGGCGACGCAGGCGAAGCCGGCCGCGTCCGTCAAAGTCCTGGCCGCGGCAGCGGCTGCCTCGACGAGCTCGCGCCGCCGCTTGTTCTCCTCGGCAACCATGCCGGCGGCAAAGCCGCCGACGACGCTGTACGGCAGCGTCACATGCGGGACGATCGCCTGGAATGTCAGCGCCGCCCCGAACTGTCGCGCGAGGCCGACACCGAACCGCACGGCGGCTGTCGCGCCGCCATCCTCGTCGGCCGGCACCAGCCCGATCAAGATACTCCTGATGTCGTGCGTCATCTGTCTTCTCCTGGCAGCGGAACCGGCAACCTGTTCCTCACGGCGATAGCTTGCTTGCTGCGGCACGAGACGAATTCCCGCTCATGTCCATGCGGGCGCGCGCCAGCTACATCCTCATCACGACACGGCCATCGATCTGGTTGTTCCGCATCCTGTCGAAGATGCCATTGATGTCCTCCAGCCGTTCGACCGAGTAGTGGACCTTCACTTTCCCCTCCCCGGCGAACTGCAGGCACTCCGCGAGATCGAGGCGCGTGCCGACGATCGAGCCGCGGATCGTCTTCCGCATCAGTACCGTCTCGAAGATGTTGAGGTCGAAGGTTCCGGGCGGCAGGCCGACCAGGGCCATGGTCCCGCGCTTCGACAGCATACCGAGCGCCTGGCTGAAGGCCTTCGGAGAAACCGCGGTCACGAGCACTCCCTGGGCGCCGCCGCACAGCGCCTGCACTTCGGCGACCGGATCGGTCGTCATCGCGTTCACCGTCGCCGAGGCGCCCATTTCACGGGCGAGCGCCAGCTTCTCCTCGGATATGTCGACGGCGATGACATCGAGCCCCATCGCCTTGGCATATTGCACGGCGATGTGCCCGAGCCCGCCGATCCCTGAGATCACCACAGTATCCCCGGGCCTGGTGTCGGTCTCCTGGAGACCCTTGTAGACGGTCACCCCGGCGCAGAGGATCGGGGCTGCCGTCTCCCAGCCGAGGCTATCGGGCAGATGGCCGACATAGTTCGGGTCCGCCAGCGTATACTCGGCGAAGCCGCCATTGACGGAGTAGCCGGTGTTCTGCTGCTCGTCGCAGACCGTTTCCCAGCCGCCGAGGCAGTGCCGGCAATGGCCGCAGGCCGTGTGCAGCCAGGGAACGCCGACCCGATCGCCCTCCTTCACGGCCTTGACCCCGGCGCCGACGGCGACGACGATGCCGACGCCTTCATGGCCGGGTATGAAAGGCGGCTTGGGCTTGACCGGCCAGTCGCCATCGGCGGCATGGAGGTCGGTATGACAGACGCCCGACGCCTCGATCTTCACCAGGATTTGGCCTTGGCCGACCTCCGGCACCGGAACTTCCTCGATCGAGAGCGGCCGCCTGAATTCGCGTACCACTGCAGCCTTCATCGTCCTTGCCATTGCGATGCTCCCTGTCGGCGCATTGGCCACGCCTCGGCCAGATCCCGCCTGGATGAAACGTCGACCGCGTTCGCCGGGAAGACAAAGGCGTGGCGAAAGCGGCAGCCCACACTGCGGTGAAGAATTGGCAACTCCTATCGGCGGCCCTCCTTCCGAGGCGGGGTATCCGCGGTGCCGGTGCCTACAGCTTCATCGCTGAAACGGCGCCGTCAACCGGGAGCCTGGCCCCTCCGGGGCTTGGCCCGTCGACTCTGGCACCGGAGCTATCTCGGGCAACGCCAGCCCATGGGAAGCGATCGTGCGGAACCACCGCCTCCAAGAGCCGTCCGAAGCGAGTTCCACGCCTGCGGTTACGAGGGCCGGCCGTGTTCGCAGCGAACGAGCTTGAGGGACAGGATCACGAGGGCGGGTGAATCTCTGTCACAGATAAAGAGGCAGCGGCACGCCTCCGGCCCGAACGCCCCGAGCCCACAAGCTACAGCGGCCAAAGACCTTATTCTTCAGAAGTATAGGGCAGTGGCGGAGACGGAGGGATTCGAACCCTCGATACCCTTATGGGGTATGCTCATTTAGCAAACGAGTGCCTTCAGCCTCTCGGCCACGTCTCCGTTGAAAGGCTCTATGCCCGATCCCATAGTGCTTTGACAAGCGACCACTGATGACAAACGTGGAAAAGACGCGAGACCTGTCGCAGCGCCGCCTCACCCCCTCGCCTCATCGAGCGCCGCGACGAAGGCCAGGGCCTCGGGCAGCGTCTCGAAGACCGGGCAAGGCAGCCTCTCGTCCTCCGCTTCCGTCAGGCCGAAGCGCACCCCATAGCCGCCCGGCTCGCAGCGGATCGCGATTGGCCGGGGCGGGATAGCATGGCGATGAGCGGTCTCGGCGGCGGCCTGCATGCGACGATCGTCCTGCGGAACTGCCGTCAGTAAGCGCTCCGGAGCTGAACGCTGGCCGAACGGGCCATGCAGCAAGGCGACAGAGAGCGCCCTGCACGGCCGGGTGGCCTCCTACCCCGGCGCGGCTCAGTCCTCGCCCTCGTCGCACGCTCCTGCGCTCAGCGCGCAGGGAACACCGAGCTTCGGAGTCCCTGCAGGCAGGCGCGCCAGCCTCTCGCAGCGCAAGATCAGCTCGGCATAGAGGCTGTCGGCCTGCGAATCATCAAGCCGGACGGCACCACTTCGATGGGAGTGCTTCGCTTCGCCCGCGGCAATAGCGAGCACGATTTTCCGGATCAGCAGATTGGCTTGGTGGCAAGGCCCCATGGACAGTGCGACCCGGGCGAGTTCGACATCGGCGACCGTGCCGGTGGCACGATGCTTCGTCGTGAGAGCCTCGATGGCGTCGAGAACAGCGCCATCCTTCCGGCGGATCTCGTCGCCGAGCGCGCGCAGGCCGGCCGCATTCTTCCGCTCTACCAAGGAAACGAGCCGGTTCTCCAGGCTCCGAGCGAGGGCGGGGTCGCGAAACGAAACGATCCCGGCCAGGAGCTGCGTTCGCTCCTGCGCCAGGCTAGGCGTGCCGAAGGCCATGAAGGCCGACAACAGCCCTGCAATCATCGCGCCGTGGGACACACCCGCCTGTCCATGTCAACGTGCCCCGCGAGCTTCTGCCCCGGCGGCCGGCCCATTCGATGCTCCGCGCGGGCACCAGGCCTCGCCACGGGTACGAGGGAAGCGTTCTACTTTGCGACGCCGTGGATAACGAAGAGCGCCCGCATAAACTCGTCTGGCGCCGTATTTCCGAAGCTGCGGGTATAGATCCGCCGCACAGCATGACTGCGGTACAGATCAGCAAGAGTCGCATCGACGAGCAGGCGCAACCTTCCGTCACCGCGAGGAAGAGCGACGGCATAGGTTTCGAATGTGTAATACTGCTCCTCCAGCTTCAACATTGAACGATGATTGCTGTTGAGGAGATAGTAAGAGAGGATGCCACGATCGGCGAAATAAGCATCCAGTTTCTTATCGATGATTGCTCTTATCGCGTCTTCATGGCTCTTCATCGGGACGGCCGTCGCCTCGATGTCCAGTTTATACAACGTCGCCTTCAGCGTCTCCTCGGTCGTCGTCCCCTGAAGAACTCCGATTCGCTTCCCTGCGAAGTCCGCAAGATGCCCCGGGCCAGTGTTCCGATAAAGAAGACCTGCGCCATCGATGACCGTCGGCAGCGAGAAATCGACCAGTTCCCGCCGCGACATCGTCATCGAAGTCGGATCGCAGAGCACATCGATCTTGCCATCCCGAACCGCCTCAAGGCGATCGGCAGCGGTAATCTCCACAAACTCGACCTTCAGCTTCGTGGCGCCGGTCGATTTCTTTACGACTTCTGAGATTTCGCGGCAGAGATCGACCATATAGCCTGATGGCGAACCATCGCCCGACCGATACGAATAGGGCGGCGCGTCCGCCCGAAAACCGAGCCGGAGCGTACCGGTCTTTTCGATCCGCGACAGCGTGTCTGTTGCGAGGGCCCCTGTCGAAACAATCAGCCCAAAGAGCCCAACCCAGCCCACCCGCATCATCGAACCATCCCCCCAAAGGCTATTAGACTTTGGAGGTTCAATTGGCAGATGGCTTGTCGGTGCGCCAGCCCCGCGATGCCCGCCGGCCGTCCCGACCAGCCCAGACTGTAGAATCTCAGGTGTCGAGGTGACCGATCGAGACCCCGCTCGATTGCCTCTCGCGTTCCCGGTTCGCCAAGCGGAACGCCGCCAGAGCAGGCGACCGTAACACAGCGGCAACACTACCTGAGACGTCAGGTTAGCCACTTGCTTCTAAGCTATTGAGAAAAATGGTGCCCAGAGCTGGAGCGCCAGAAGCGAGCAATTTCAGTGCGTTGATGCTCGCAAACCTGCAAAATCAACCTCAAGCATATCAATAGGTTACGAGCCGGCTCGCAAACCTTTCGATGCGGTTCCTGATCGCGGAATCGAACTCGCGCGCCCCGCCCCCACACAGGCGGGGGTGGCGTGATGGGCTTCTACGTCGTCTGCCCTGAATGCGTTCGGGACCACTACATCGCGCTTTGCCGCGAGCACAACGATCCGAAGACGCCGGACTATCGCCGCGACGCCGTCCGGCAGCAGGCCAACGGCGTCATGGAGGCAGTCAGGCTGATCTACGGTGCCGTGACAGCGGGCATGCTCATCACCGACGCAGACGTGGCCATGGGCTGCTTGGAGCACGACAAGCCCATGTGCGCCGGCTTCCTGATCAACCCGCCCCCCTCCCCGGAGGCCCCCCATGTCTGACCTCACCACGAAGGCCGGGGGCCTCGATCTTCTTGGCCACCCTCTCGCCAAGCCATGGGAGCATGCGCTCAGCAGCAGCGCGCGAATCCTGAAGACGGCGATCGACCAGTTCAGCCCGACGCATATCGTCTCGATGGTTTCAGGCGGGAAAGATAGCGCGGCCTCCGATCAGGTAGCGCGCGAGCTTGGCGCCAAGCTCGATCTCGTCATCCACGGCAACACGCGCTGCGGCATCCCGGAGACAACGGAGTTCGTCCGCGATACCTACGGGCAGCTTGGCGAATTGGTCGAGGCCGACGCCGGCACGGCTTACGAAGATTACGTTCTCCGCAAGGGCTTCTTCGGCGTCGGGCTGGCCGCGCATGCCTTCGCCTATCGCGTGCTCAAGGCCACTCCGTTCCGCAAGGCGGTGTCGAAACATATCCGACACGGCAAGCGCGACGTTCGGGTTCTTTTGCTCAACGGCGCCCGCAAGGACGAGTCGGAGAACCGCAAAGCTCGCCTTGAGGTCTTCCGGCGCGACCCGGCGATGCCGGGCAACATCTGGGTCAACCTGATCCACGATTGGTCCCAAGAGGCCCGAGACAGCTATCTCGAAAGCCGCGAGACGCCGATCAACCCGGTCGCCAAAGCTCTCTGTCGGTCGGGCGAATGCATGTGCGGCACGATGCAGACAGAGGCTGAACGCATCGAGGCTGCCATCCTCTACCCCGAGTGGGGCAAGCGCATTGCCGAACTGGAGCAGGAAGCCATCCGCCTTCACGGCTTCGGCTGGGGCAAGCCGTTTCCGAAGCCACGCGACGAGCGACAGGGGGACCTGTTCATGCCGATGTGCTCCGACTGCATGCGGAGGGCCGCAGCATGACGCCCCTCACCACGAAGGCCGCAGAGATCCGGGCGGGGTTGGGGGGCGTGACGCGTGGCGAGTTCCGCGCGGATGGCGACCAGATCTATGCCGGCAATTACGAGAACGACGGGTACCGCGTGGCTGATTTCTTCGGCCCGGACTTCGCGGCGAACTGCGCGCATTTTGCCCGCCTCGATAAGCCTACCGTCCTCGCCTTCCTCGACGAGCGGGATCAGCACCTCGCCCTCATCGAGCAGCAGGCGATCGAACCACCCGCCTCGCTCGACCTCGCCACCGACGCGGAGGGATGAGCATGGGCAGCCAAGTTCCTTACGCGAGCGCCACATCGGGCGCTGCGGCCCGAGACGAAATCACCAAGCTTCTGCGCCGCATGGGCTGCGAGAGCGTGGGCTTCATGGACAACTTCGAGAAGAAGACCGTGCTGCTCGCGTTCAAGCACCGCGGCCGGGCAATCCAGTTCGAGGCGTCAGCAAAGGGGTGGGCAGCGTGGTTCTTGAAGGAGACCCCGTACAGCCACCGGATGCGCAAGACGAAGGCGCAGCACGAGGCCGCGGCTCTGGAGCAAGGCTTGATCGCCGTGAACTCGATCCTGCGCGATTGGGTCAAGGGTCAGGTCACGGCGGTCGAGTGCGGCCTGATGCCAGTCGAGGCTGTGTTCCTCGCTCATATGGTCACGAATGATGGCCGCACGGTCATTCAGCGGCTCGACGAGACGAAGCTGCTCCCACCGCCCAAGGAGGAAGACCGTGGCTGAGAAGCTGACGAAGGCAGACGCGCTCGAACTCATGCGCCAAGCGGTCAAGGCTACCGAAGGCGGCGGCCACTCCATCCATTTTGGAGACCCGCCGCGGTACCGATACGACCCGAACACGGGCGAGCCCTATCTGACCGACCCTACGCCCGCGCGGCTTGAATGCTCACCGGCCAAGATGCGTGCGATCTGGTCGCTGTGGGAGAAGCTGCCGCAGATCGTCGCTGCCCTGGAGAACACCGATGATCGATGAACTGATCGAGCGAGTCGAGAAGGGCGAGGGAGCGGACCGCGAGTTGGATTGCCTGCTCGTCGCAATCCTCGACGGGCGAACGATCCGCGAAGACGGAAGCATGATCCTGGCGAGGAATAGCCGGCCGCCGCACGACGAGTACATTGTCGGCTGGATCGACCTTGGCGAAACGCGTCGCAATTTCTCGGAAGGCCATTCCGTACCTCCCGTGCGCCGCTACACCGCCTCCCTCGACGCCGTCCTCACGCTGATCGAGGAGAAGCTGCCGGGGTGGACTTGGTATGTGCAGACCTACGAGGGGGTACCGACCGAAGCCGCCATGTGGCCGCCAAAGACGCCCGGCGGCCTTACAATCGAGAAGCACAGCGGCTTCACCACAAGCCCCGCTCGCGCCCTGTTGGCAGCATTTCTCCGCGCTCACAAGGAGCAGCACGATGGTCGATGAGAAGGCAATCGAAACCGTCGCACGCGCTATCCGGGCGCGCAAATGCGGTCATCAGGTAGGATGGGAATTCGAGGTCGACGATGCAATCGCCGCGATCACGGCCCTGCAAGCCCTCTCCCCCGGCAGGCTCGGCTCTCGCCTTACTGTCGACGGGGTCGAGGCGGTAGTTGTTCCGGTGGAGGCATCTACGAAGATGCGTCTTGCTGGCTCTGAAATCTATGACCAGCGGCCGCCCGAAGCCGAGGCTATCTACAGCGCCATGCTCTCTGCGGCGGGGGAACGGTGACATGGGCGACACCAAACCCGTCGCCAGATTTCTGCGTGAAGCCGCCTTCTACCGCGACATAGCAGACAAGGCCGTCAGGCTGCGCAGAATCGGCCAACAGGCTGACAGATGCGAAGACGCGTTGCGCGAGCTGCATGAAGCCAACCCGGATATGACCAAGAGCCTGACGATGCCCTTGATGATGAACCAGGCCTTCACGACAGCCATGGAGGCTTTCGACAAGGCAGTGCAGGACGCGGCGCTCGCTGGCGTCACCTTCGACGAGATCGAGCCGCCAAAGCCGCAGGACACCCGACCATGACCGCTAGCCCCACCCCCTTCTTTGCGAAA
Source organism: Allobosea sp. WAO (assembly GCF_001509835.1). GTDB lineage: Bacteria > Pseudomonadota > Alphaproteobacteria > Rhizobiales > Beijerinckiaceae > Allobosea. Next base: position 71,181 of record NZ_JXTJ01000008.1, on the reverse strand, counting down.
AGCGAAAGCCAGCCGGACGAAGAGCACTATGCAGAATCTGCATCATGCTCCGAGGCGCCGGCAACCTGTGCAAAAAATGCACAGGTTCAACCCGCCTCTGCCGCTATCCCGAGCGAGGAGGACGTGGCGCGCATCGTCTGCCGACGCGTCCATGAAGCCCTGTTCCCTGACGCGGGAGACTGGCGCCCCGGAGAACTAGAGCGCAAGGTCGACATCTATTGGCCGCACTATGCCAACGAGGCCCGCGCCGTCCTCGCCCTCTTCGCCCCTATCCTGGCGGAGAAGGAGCGGGAGATCGAGCGGCTGACATGTAGAGCGTTGCAGGCGATCGATGAACGAGAGGCAGCACTTGCCCGCGCCCTAGCCGCCGAAGCCGCACTCGCTGGGGAACGCGATAGGTGCCTTGCTATCGTCGAGGCGCAAGTTCCAGAGTGGGTGAAGCAGCGCTCCGGGCCGTATTGGGATGGCTACCGAGAAGCCATGGAAGACGCGGCTGATGACATTCGCAAAGGCGCCGCAGCCATCCGAGCGCAGGGGGGAGTGAGATGACGGACGAAGAGATCGAACAGGTCGCTCGCGGCATGTGCACGGCGCTAGGCCTCAACCCAGAAACAAGGGTAGAAGGCGGCGTTTATGACGATGATACGCCCGACGAGCGTAGCCGGCGCTTCGCTGGCCACGAAACAATTTTCACACCAGACGTGATGGTTCGCCGACCGCTCTGGCGGCTGTATCGCTGGAAGGCTGCCGAAGTCATCGCAGCTCAATCGGCCCCCCAATCACAGCCCTAATGCGCTACGGCCCCTCTAACGCGAGGATGGCTCTTATCCTGGCTCTGCTTGTTGGGGCTGCGGTGTATGGGTGGTGGACAGGGGCTTGGCGCTAGCCGCCGCTAGGTCAAGAATCCGTGACACTCCGACAAGATGGTTCGCCTCCTAAGAGTTCGGCGCGCATGATGCGAGTGTTGAACTATCGGTAGCGGGAGCGATCAGATGTGCAACCAGACCCCCGACCATGTCCTTGAAGTTGGCGGCCAAGACCTGACTCAAATGGGGGTTGAGTTGGTTAAGATTTTCCGCTCTCTTGAACCGCTCGACCGGCTGACACTTCTCAATGCCGCGCGCGCGCTTCGGGATGGTAACGATGGCCCAGACGCTGTCGAAAACGAAGGTCATTCCTTCAAGCCGACGTGAAGAAGAGCAATTCCTTCACGAGATCACCGATCAGCTTGTCTTGGCCCTGCGAGGCGCCATCGCCATCCGCGAGGAGGACCTCGTCTTCTTCATCAAGATGGCGATCCAGGAGGCCGGGCTTGCCAGGGACAAAAGGGCAGAAGCTCTCGCCCCTTGACCTTGGGGGAGCCTCCTACGCTCCCTTGGGGCCATAGATCGCATACGCGGCCCGCATAACCTCGTTGTCGCCATAGTCGAGATCAAGGCGCTCGCTCGCCTGCAGCCAGTTTGCCGCGCGGCGGTCGAGTTCGTCCCGCGACAGAAACGGCAGGCGGAGCTCTCTCAGTGATCGTTCGTAATGCCGCGCCGCGGTGTGGGCCCGCCGCAGACGCCTGATCTCAACGCGGATTGCCGCGCGCTCGGCTGAGGCACGAGCAGTCGCGATTAGAGCGCTGCGCGCGCCGGCCACCGCTCTTTCCAGATCTCTAGCTTCGCATGGCGCAACACCAAGTGCCTCGAGCCTGCTGGAGAAACGGCGCCACAAGGCCTCAACCTTCTTCTGCTCCTGCCAATTCGAGCGAAGCGCATGGCGAGCCAGTTCCTTGTCACGCCTACAATACGCTTCGAAGGTCAGTGCCGCGCTCTGCGGCGCCGCGTGTGCCGCCCCCATCCCCCTGCCCCCTCAACCAACGCGAGCATTCGGCAACCATAAGGCGAGTCTACGTCCCTCGCAACGATGGCACGGGCGAGAGCACCTGCCGCTGACAGCGCGAGCGCGACTGCTTCACGCCGGGACGTAGCGATATAGATTGCGCATGCTGTTCTCCTGGCTCTCCCGCCGCCGCGAGTATCGAGCCTTGGTCGACGCTGAGGCGACCCGCTTGGCCGAGGACGAGGGCGGCGCTGGCTATTACACTGCCCGGCAGCTTGCCAGCGCAGCTCGAAGCCAGGGCAATCCGGGAGCCGCCAAGCTCTGGTCCTGTGTCGCTCGCCGGGTCGCTGACATGACCGGGCTACAGCCGGGCCGTTCGAAGATCGGCCGGGCCGAATCCGAGCGGTGATCAGTTAGGGGACGCCGTCACGCCCTGAGGCAAGCTGCCGCGGCAATTGGCGCAACCCAAATGGGTGATGTGAACCTAGAATGGGTGGATACGCTTCAGAATGCGGCGCCGAATATGAGGATATGCCTTGGCTATCGACACTCGACCCCCAGCCTTCGCCTGTGACGAATGCGGCGCCGCCACCATCGAAATCCCGGAATGGACCGACGACCAGACCGTCCTCAGCTGCCAAGACTGTGGAAAGCCGATCGGCAAGATCAGGTTGCTACTCGCAGTGCTTCAAGCGGCCTCGGTGGACAACGAGAACGAGCAGCCGCAGGAAGAGGTGATCTCAGCAGCTCCAGGCTCCCGGCGCCACTAAGCCATCGGTAGGTTGCTGGGCCCGATTTTTTCGCGGGGCCGGCTAGAGGAAGCCAAAGCCCCAAAGCACAATCGCGGCCAGGGCAACCCAGCTTGCAGCGTTGGCGGCTTGGCGCAGGATATGGAGCCAGCGCGGCCATTTGGCCTGCCGCTCGCGCTCCTGCCGGTTCTCCGCGCGGACCCAACCCCAGTAACCCATCGGCTACCCGCCACCGACCAGCGTGCCGCCTTCGGACATCACGTCGGCCAGCCCGTCCTTCTTCCCGCCGCGCTGCACGATTGTCAGGCTGCCATCCAATAGCGGCCGCTGGAGATAGCTGGCCACTGGCCACGGCGCCGTCATCCAGGTTTCGCACTGCTCCGGCGTCGTGAGGATCACCGGCATTGCCTTGGGGTGCACCGACCCAACTTCGGCGTTCGGCTCGGTTGTCAGGAAGGCATAGAGGTCGATCGTCTCCTCGCCATTCTTGATCTTCCGCACGCTGGTCCATTGAGGGAGCCAGATGCCGGCGAAGAAGGCTGTCGGCCTATCATTGCCGAAAGCAAACCAGACATCCTGCTTGGCCGCCCAGTCGAACTCGCTGAAGCTGGTGAAAGGGACGAGGCACCGGTTCTCGACGCCAAGCCAGCGTTTCCAGTGCGAGCTCGAGGTATTGCGGATGTTCGTCGTCCCGCCATCGGGCTCCATGCGAAGAAGCTGATCGAAGTCGACCTCCTTCCCCTTGTCGCGGAGCTTGCCGGCGCGCTTGGTCGCTGCGTCGAACAGCGCCTTCTTGGAGGATGGCATGCCCCAGCGGGTCATGGCGAGGCGCGGGCCATCCGCTTCGTTGCGGATGATCGGCGCCTCGTAGTCAGGGAAGATACCGGTCTGCGGCGCGAGGTTGCTGCCGCCATCATTAAACGTGGCGAACAGCTTGCGCATCGCCTCGACCGATCGGGTGTGGCTGTACAGGTTGCACATGCACCCGAGCTTAAGCCGCCTTCGGCGCAGCCACCAAGTAGTAGAGATCCTCATTTTCGTCAGGCGGCAGATAAGGCCCGGAAACCACCAGGCCGAACCGCTCCGCGATTATATCGAGCCCGGTCGAAGCAAGTGCCGTGACTGTCAACACCTCCCCCGACGACCAGTCGTCCCGTCGCGGCTCCAGGCCGAGCCGTTCGGCATCGATGAGGCTGATCGCGTAACCACCACGGGCGGTCTCGGCCGCTTCGCGGATACCGGCCTCGACATCGGTCAGAGTGATATCAGTCACCTCCGACGCGGCGACGGCGTTCTTTGGCAGGCGCTTTGGTGAGTTGGTCATCCTTGCCTCCTGTTACGACTTTCAGGCCGGACATGCTGGGCGGCAGGTCCGGTGGGCGCGACGAGCGGACATCAGGGCAATAGGCCCCGCAGCGCATGCCGCATTTCTGTGGCTTCCACTGCTCGCTATGCGGATCCCAGGGGCACCCGCTCACGAACCGTCGGAAGACCCACTCCAGCGGCGCACGATGGCCGTAGGAGGCCGCGAGAATGGCAATATGGACCTCGGCATTCCGCGGGCACCAGTGACAGCGGAAATGCACGTGTATCCATGGCCAGCGCCCCAGCGGCGTTCCGAAATCTGGCGGCTCTTCCAATCACGGTCGTCCTCTCGTATGAGAACAGAGTGAGAACAAACAGAACGAGAGTCAAGCCATGGCCAACGTCGACACCTTCTTCCTCCAGCCGTTCAAGACGCACCGGAAGCGGCTCGTGCCCAGCCAGCGGGTGCCCGCCAAGACGAGGCATCACGCGCTGCAGGATGGCGAGCGCCTGGCTCGCACGGCCGAGGGCGTCGCAGTTGTCCACGTTGTTGCGGACGACGAAACCGGCGAGGTCGCATCGCTCGCGGTGCTCGCCCGGCACGGAGAGATCCCCGAAGAGTTCGAAGAGCAGATCAGGGCGGCATGACGCTGACACTCTCGCGCTCCTACCCCGACGACCACGCTGAGACGACGCGCGAAGGCTTCTGGCGCGTCTCCTGCGAGGGCGTCTATGTCGGCTCGATCGTCTACAACAGCGTCCGGCCCGAGGCCGTCTGGAACTGGTCGATCACCGTCCAAGACCCTTCGCCCGGTCTCGCTAAGACAGGGATGGCAGAAGCGCGCGAGGATGCCATGAGCGAGTTCCGAGCCGCTTGGGACTGCTATCGCGAATGGCTTGGCGATGAACGCTGGCATCGCTGGGTCGAGCACATGGCTATGGTCGATGCACGCAGCGACCTCTGGAAGCGCCGGGAGTGCGGCGAAGAGCCGGGCGGGTACTGACGGACGGCCTTGAACGATCGCGACGCCTGGGACGCTCTAGGCCGAGTACTGGCTTCAGGCTTTCCCCTTGGGCAGCCAGCGCTAGCGGGCAAGCCAACCTTCCACTAACAGTTACACGGGTCCGCTCGGCTGGGACAGGTCGAGTACTGATGTACGGCTGATAGCTTCTGAGGCTTGCATGCGCCTGCTCACGTTTCTCGGTCTCTTGCTTGTCGGAATGCCCCCCACGACCACCGCGTTTGCCGGGCAACCCTTTGAGGGGGAGTTTTACTTCGCCGAGCGCCACAAGGCGTGCATTCGCGACGGGGCAGACAAGAACGTCATTACCATATCGGCGGACAGCATCACCGCCAGAACCATGAATATGAAGTTTAACGCATCGCAGGAGCCGGGTGACGGCAGAGTTTGGCGCCTGGACATTACCAGCCTTCGGCATGGACAGCCGACAGCGACCCAACTCAAGGGCAAGATCGAACTTTCAAGCGATCGTGGCCAGGTTAAGTTCCTGGCGTGGGGACGAGATACTGACCAAGCCGTAGAAGGGACTTTCATCCGCTGCCCACCCTCGGCCCAGGTGGTTAAGGCCCCTGCCACTTCGGTCCGGATTTCAATTCCGCCCTGCGCCGTGCTGGCTGACTTCCCTCTACCGATTGGTCCTTATCCCGCCGACTGGGAGAGGACCCAATGGACCTTCGGTATGAAGGTGGAAGAGTGGACGGACGCGGACATTCAGGCTTTCCAGGACGGCTTTTTCCGCTGCCGGCAGGCAGACGAACGCTTCAAGGGGAATGTGGAGCGCGAGTGGTTTCTTAGCGACCGAGGACCAGTGGCTGAGACTGCGGAGCAGATCGCTGCGTTACGCGACAAAGCCATGATGCGCGCTGAGGCGTCGGCCAAGTTTGACCAACTCCTCACCGAGGTGAGGCGGTTCGGAGCGCAGGGTCTGACCGATCAGGACAGGGTTGAACTGCAGCGCATAGCCAAGGCCGCCAAAGACGTCGAGCGCCAATACGGCAAGCATGGCTGGTCCGCACCGAAAGGAACGTCAATCGAGGAGGCCATCGCCAGGATTGAAAAGGCGGACGCATTTAGACTTCGGAATGTCGAGAGCGACTTCCGTCCCGCTTCGCCTAACAAGGAGGCGACGAGCGTCACGCCCGATAATCAGGCGACAGAGCAGGAGACCCGTGAACGCGTGGCGCGGATTGCAATCCCCATGTCGATGCTGCGAATGTCCGAGGTGTGCGCCCAGAGAGGCGCATTCTTCAAAAAGAGCGAAGTCGACCTGATACAAGCCGAGATTGCACGCTCCCTCGACGCGGCCAAAATAGCCCGCGCAGATCGCGACAAGGCTTGGGAAATAGCAGAAGTCGGATTCAAGTCATCCGGCATGGAGATGCTTAGTCCTCGAGCCATGAGCAGCGAGTGCCAACAGCTTCGAAGTACGATGATCCACGCGTTCCCAAACATCTTCATGAGGGGAAGCGGACGCCCCAATCCGTTTTGACCAGAAGGAAGAAGATCCGCTCGCCAACCCAAAACTCGCCTATTCCCATCTTGCCGGCCGGGAGGTCTCGACCTGGTCCGAGGAATGGAAGCACGAATGCGAGATCGCCTATCTCGCCGGGCTGGCGCCGCCAAAGCTGAGCGTGATGCTCGGTGGCGTGGCGGGCTCGACCGATCGCGAGGAGCGCGGGATTAAAGGGGTGCGGGGGGGGAAGCCGCGGTCGCAGTGCTGCGGGCGGAGATCGCGCGGTTTAGGCAGATCGCGGCTCAGTAGCCTCAGGCAGAGAAAAACCCGCCACCCTTGCGGGTGGCGGGGAAGTTTGCGCCCGCCGCTCAACCTCCATGGCTGAAGGTGACCGCCGTGACCGGCACGCCAGGGGCCGATCCAGCGAAGAACTGCGTCCCACTACGCGAGGTTCCTTCATCGAGAGCGATTACCGACCGCCCGTCTGGAACGCTTTGGCGAGAGGAATGTTTGGGAGAATGGCCTACTCGTTTCTCAGCCGCCAATGATGTCGTCCCCGACGGCACTCTGGTTGCTCACCGTGATCTTCGTAATCGTCAGCATCTGCTTCCTATCCTGCGGCGTGGGGTAGCGCAGCAGCGTTGCAACGTCTGGTGGCCTTGGCCCGGGACAAGCGGTACCATCCCGATCAAAGGAAGGTGCCACCTTGCCGACGCGACACAGCCCGGAACAGCCAATCGTCATCATCAACACCCCCGCCGAGTACGAAACAGCACGGCGGGAGGTCAAAAGACTGGCGACGCCGACGTCTAACTCAGTGGACGAGCTGACGTTGCAGGCCTTTTCAGCAGCGATCGAAGACTATGAAACACGTCAAGGTCGCGACACCTGCCCCTCATCAACTGATGAGACGGCAGGTCGTTTTACTGGCTCGGACGCCAGTTCATAAACCCTCGCATCGCAATAGACCTCCGCAGCACGTTTGAAACGCTGCCAAGCCGGCAACGGCTCTCGCGCCGGCGACATCAGCGCACAGTGCATTTCAGGAGGAAGAAGGGCGTCCGGATCGAACCCGACCGACCGGCAAAGCGCCCTAGCGATGATTTCCACGCGATCTGTTTCCATGACACGCCACCCAACGCGACACAGAGCGTCTGCCGACTCCTCCAAGCAGCCCGAGCAGGGCGGCAGGCGCGGCGCTCAAAAGGGGCTGAGGAGCGCCGTCGTCAAAACGCACTATGGGGCTCGCGGTTCCTCGCCTTCGCGCCCCGCCTGAACGCTGCTTTTTCGGACATTGCCGGTGAAGCGTTCACTTAGCCAATCGCATGTAAAATGAGTGCCACGCACTAGAATTTTCTCAATTATATTCGCCGAATGAATAATATTAATTGACATTCAGAATCGTCGACGCTAAGTTGTCGCCTGTCGATATTTGTTGGTTGGCTGTTGTTATTTTCGCGTTCCGACGCGGCTCTGATGATCTCCCCCTTTCGAAATCGTTCTGAATTCACCGAACTTCCTGTTTGGTGAACGACAGGTCTTGCCAAAAGGAGGGTTTTTCATGACCACCGGCACAGTGAAATGGTTCAATTCCACCAAGGGGTTCGGGTTCATTCAGCCCGACGACGGCGGCCAGGATGTGTTTGTTCACATCTCGGCTGTCGAGCGCGCTGGAATGCGTGATCTGCAGGAAGGCCAGAAGCTCGGCTTCGAAGTCGCTCGCGATAACAAGTCGGGCAAGATGGCCGCCGAGCAGCTTCAGGCGGCGTAATCGAAATGTCTTGTTGGTGATGGCCACGGATGTACTGGCATCACCGACAGATGATTGCCCAGAAGGCCAGGCTCAACGCTTGGCCTTTTTTATTGGCTGCCTATGCGGCGGCAGAGCGGAGATTGAGCGACGCAGGCCTACGGCGAGTGCATGCCGCTCCCCACTCCAAGAAGTGATTTGCATTACCCGAACGCCTAGCGTCCTATACCATCGCAGTTGTCTCCATGCCGCTTTTGGAAATGACCGCCGCGGCTCGCATTGAAGTCGCTAGGCGGAGACACGCTATGATTACCGGAAATGGGATGCTTCTCCTGCGCGACGGGCGCCGGATTCCGCTCAACTATCAATTTGCCGCCGACTATGACGACCAGCGGGCGGGCTATCTGTTTTGCGATACCGCCACCGTTGATCCAGCGGCTTTCCTCGGCCGCCTCTACGTCGTCTGCGACGACGGCACCAGCGTGATCGTCGCCATCACTCATCATAGCGACAGGTACCTAGCCGTCGCGGGCCGCGTCCTTGCGCAAGAAGACGCCGCCGCTTGATTGGCGACCGTTTGCTTGTGCGCAGCGCCCCCGCAATGCGCTCGGAAACACAAAGGCTGAAACTCATGATTGCCACGCCCGGCCGACGTAGTCCCCACAACCCAATCACTCAGACACTCGATCGGCTCATCGAGGCCGAAAGAGTCGAAGCGGAAAGACGCGCGGCGCAAGCCGTCCGCCGCAGAGCTCGAGAAAAAGGAGGTGGCCCCGACTGTTCCCATACAGATGACGGACCGGTCAGCGGGGACGACCCCTTGTAGGTTGGTTAGGCTGGGCATTTGCCTCGGCATTTTGCCCAGCAGTTTCGTGCTTGATGGCTGCGGCGCCGTCGCTCTCGTAGCCTTCGTACGGAGCATGCGGCCCAGTTGGGTGTTGCGACTCCGGACTGGGGCCAGCTCGTCGCTGATCCTGCTCTCCGGGCTGGCCGGGTCGGCGCGGTGTCTCATGCCGACCGGGCGAACCGCTTCCGGCCGGAGTGATGGATTTGTCCTTCATGAAGGCCTCCTTTGGGAGGCAACAGTCCGCTGACTGAGAAGTTCCCGCCAACAAAGAACGCTCGGCCCCGCGCGAGCGGGACCGAGCGATGTGGCCTTCGTCGCGGACGAGCCGGCGATCTTACGCTCCCTGAACGTTGCGTTCTTGATACCTAGCTCGCCTTTTTGAGATCGGTCGCGCCTTTGCGGGAACGGGTCTTGTTGGCTGGAGCCGGAGCCGCACCGACGCTCGCTCGGAGGGCTTCCATGAGATCGACGACCTTCGGCGCCCTGGCCTTCGGGGCGACCTTCACAGGCTTGCCGGCGAGCTTCGCCTTCACCAGTTCCGCTACGGCTGCTTCATACCGATCATCGAATTTCGACGGGTCAAACTCCCCCTTCTTCGTCGCGATGATGTGCTTGGCGAGCTCGAGCATCTCCTTCTTGATCTTGAGCCTGGGAATCTCATCGAACGCCTCGGCCGCGGACCGGACCTCGTAGTCGAAATTGAGAGTGTGAGCGACAAGACCCAGGCCCTGGGCCCGTATCATCACAGCGCGATACCGTCGGAACAGCACCGCGTGGGCCAAGGCGCCGACCTTGCTGGCCCGCAGCGCCTCACGGATCACGGCAAAGGCGTCCTCGCCGATCTGGCCGGATGGGGCGAGGTAATAGGGCTTGTCGAAGAAAACCGTGTCGATCTCGCTGCAGGGGATGAAGCCCGCAACCGCCAATAGCTTTTTGCTGTCCGGGATCGCGTTTGCGATCTCTTCGGGCTCGACCTCCACATAGCGGTCCGTATCAATCTCGAAACCCTTGATCTGGTCTTCGCGCTCGACCGGCTCCCCGGTGACAGGGTCGACAAATTCCCGGCGCACCCGATGGCCGGTATCGCGGTTGACGGTGTGGAACGAGATCCGTTCTGAGGTGCTCGCGCCGGTGTAGAGCGCGACCGGGCAACTGATTTCCCCGAACTTCAGATAGCCCTTCCAGTTCGCTCGCGCGGCAACCATGACCCGCAACTCCACAACGCAACCCGAGCGATTCAATTCAACCCGGGCCGGATGGTTCCCGCGCGGCGGGAACTCTATCGATCCATCCGCATTGACTCCGGAGTTTCGAAGTGGAGTTGTGTCGCCATGCCCGCCCGCACCTATTGGAAGGGCTATCTCAAGCTCTCACTGGTCACCTGCCCCGTCGCCATGAGCCCGGCCACATCCGAGAGCGAGAAGGTGCGCTTTCACACCCTGAACAGGCACACCGGCAATCGCGTGTTGAGCCGTTACGTCGACGCTGAGAGTGGCAAGCCAGTCGAGGCAGACGACCAGGCCAAGGGCTACGAGGCCGAAGCCGGGCGACTTGTCATAGTCGAGGACGAGGAACTCGAGGCGGTCAGGCTCGATACCGTGCGAACAATCGATATCGACGCCTTCGTCCCGCGCGACTCTATCCCCTGGATCTATCTCGACAGCCCCCACTACCTCGTTCCCGACGACGAGGTCGGCGAAGAGGCCTTCTCCGTCATCCGCGACGCCATGGCGGCGACGAAAATGATCGGGATCTCGCGCGTCGTCCTCTACCGACGCGAGCGGGCAGTGATGATCGAGCCGCGGGACAACGGCATCGTCCTCTGGACGCTGCGCTACGGCGACGAAGTCCGTGACGAGAAGAATTACTTCAGCGGGATCGACAAGGAAAAGCCTGCGCCGGAGCTTCTCGCGCTTGCGCAGCAATTCATCGCCACCAAGACGCAAGACTGGTCAACCGAAATGGTCCAGGACCCGGTCCAGGAGCACTTGCTCAAGCTGATCGCCTCGAAGAAGCGCAAGGGCTCGCGCAAATCCGCCGACGCCGGCGAGAAGGGGCGGCCGGCCAATGTCGTCAACCTGTTCGACGCCCTGAAGAAAAGCCTGCAGGCGGACAAGACCCTTCAGGGCTGACGCCGGAGCACTCCGTAACATTCCGCCGGCCAGCCCGCTTTCAATGCGCGACGTGAAGCTGGCCATCTCACCATACGCGTCACCACGCAACTGGCCGTCGGCTGAAGCCGGCGCCTCAAGAGTTAAGCTTGTCGTCCTGGATGTCGTCGGCCCTGTCGAGATCCGGGTCGCGCTCGATCGCCTCGAACTTCCGGCACTCGACCAGCGGGAGCTTCATCCATGCGCCGGTCGCCTCCAGCCCAGCGCTCTCTGCGTCCCCGATCAGCGCCGTGATCAGGTTGTCGGCTTCTTCCGCTATCATGGCGATGTGGGCATTCACCGCACGCGCATCGTCTTCAAGGGCGTCCCCCGCGGGGCCCAGCGTTCGGATGCATTTCACCCGGGCCAGTCGGGCAGCAAATCCATGCGCCAGTAGAGCAATGGGATCGACCGTGTCGGCCCAACCGTGGGCCGAAGTATAGGCTCGATAGGTCGCCCCCTCGGCGCTTGTTGAGGTTGCCCCCGCACCCGCGAGCTTCATGCGGAGTTCCGCAACCTCTCGGGCCAGCCGATAGATCGTTTGTTCGGCCCGGGTTTCTCCCGGGGCTGCTGCTGGAAGATCGAGGTCAAGCGCGCCCTGCCTTTCGTCCACCCGCCTCGGCGGACGGCTCCTGACGACATCGGCTCCCGGGCCGGAACGCAAAATCCGCTGAGCACACATGACGCAACTCCTCACACGGGAGTCGAAACGGCGGCCGCGCCGACTCGTTCCGCAAGGCACCGCGCAATTGTCAGTACCTGCCTTCCTGCGGCGTCGGGGCGGCTGGCCGTCGCTTGGATAAGCGGTAGTATGCTCTTGCAGAAAGGGGGCGAATGACCTTGCCAACGCGCCACAGTCCGGAGCAGCCAACCGTCGTTATCAACACGCCTGCCGAGTACGAAGTAGCCCAGCGGGAGGTCGGGCGGCTGGCGAATGCCGAGCCCGGCTCGGTGGACGCGCTGACTTATCAGGCTTTTTCAGCGGCCATAGAAGCCTATGAAGCGGGCCTGGTCCGCCAGGATAGTCGATCAGACCGCCTCATTAGCTCGGGCGAGTGAGCTGAATCTGAAAAGGGCCCTGCCCCGCGTGAGCGAGACCGGGCCCTGCATTGTGATTCCTGTCTTACTCGAAAAATGAGGCCCGTTGGAGCACACCTCTCCTCGGTCAGCGCGGGCCAAATAGCGCCGTCAAATCGATTTCCTCGTCGCGGTGCTTTCCGCCAAGAACAGCCGCGAACCAGGCGGCGGCCGCACCTGCCAAAAGCGCAGCAGCGGTCAAGAAGGCAGTTACCACTGCCATCCTTCGAGCACGCTCGGCAGCTTGCTTGGCCGTCTCCTTGGCTTGATTGAGTCGAGCGAACGCATCATCAATGCGCTTTTCCGCATCTTGCTGCGAGATATTGGATCGGGCTGCAATCCTAGAGGCGATATAGCTACGGTCGGCTGGATCGACGCTCCCATTGGCTACGCTCCGCACCAGAATTCGCGACGCCTCCTCTCGTTCTGATGCCGAAATCGGCTCCGTTCCGGTCGTGCGGAGCATCGTGTCCAGCGAAGATGCAACGGGATCCGTTTGTTGGCTGATCAGGGCGCCCGCCCCGGCGGCAGCGGTTGCGGCGCCGGTCGCCGCGGTTTTAGCAGCCCCCGTAATAGTCGAGCTCGTGATAAACGCGACAAGCAGCGCGCCAACTGCCCAGACGACCAAGCCGTGAGCACCATCTCGTACGTGGCGTTCATGTTCTGTTGAGTCCATGGCGGGCCGGCGCATTCGTCCCGCCAGATATCCACCAGCGCCACAAGCCGAGATTGTCACCCACAACGCCCATAGACCGCCGGCGATGGCAAGCGCTGCCAGTCCGGAAGAGCGGGCTGTGTCGGCAGAGACCATCGAGAGGCCGATAGCCGAGCCAAAGGCTGCCAAAATGGTCGAAATCGCTGCAGCAAGCACCGCGCCACCAAAAATCGGACTCCAGTCCAGATAGGACGCGCCGCTATTACGGGACGTGGGTGCAACAATGACGGGGTCGGTTGGATTAGCTGCCATGGAAGCCCCCTACCTGAGCCCGAGGAAGGACAAAATCGCCAGGACGACCACGACAAGGCCTATGATGTAGATGATGCCGTTCATGAGGACCTCCGTTGCCGCGCCGAGAATGGCGATCAGCTTGCAACGGTGGAAGCAACAGGAAGTTCCGCGGAGGAAGCGCGCTTCGAAACAGGCCGCGAGGCGATTGTTTGGCCCGGTACATGGGCGCCCGCGCAAACGGAGAGGCGCAGGTGCACTAGCATGCAGGTGTCGCGGCTAGCGTTGTGAACCCGATCAGGCGCCAGTGAGCGCTCGCTTGCTGAGCCGCAGCCCAAGGAACGAGAACAGTCAGAGTGCCGCGCCAGCCTCGATCGCGCCGAGGGCGACAACGCCGAACACCGCTATAGCGATGCTGAAACACGCGATTGCCATCACAGCCTCCCGCGGTCAGCGTGACGCGCATAATGATCGTGTCACCTCCCGATTGGGGGCAGAAGAGCAAAAAAAGGCCCGGACCGCGCGAGCGAGCCGAGCCCAATGAAGTGGATCGATGCTTCAGGCTGCCTTTGCCACCGCCGCCGAGTTGGCGGGCCCGCCGAGCTGCGACAGCGCTTTGTCGGTCTTAGTCTCCTCGGCCAACGTCTCGTCGAGCAGCTTGGCCGCGTCTTTATGACCGAGCTGGATTGCCCAGGCCTTCAGGGTGCCGTATCGCGAAATCTCGTAGTGCTCGACCGCCTGCGCTGAGGCAATGAGGCCGGCATCAAGAGCCGGGCTATCTGCGTAGTCTTCCATTACGGTTTTCCCCTCGTCGAGGATGCCCAGGATGGCGTCGCAGGTCTTGGCTCGTGGTGCCTTGCCGATCAATTCGAAGACATCGGTCAGGCGCTCGACATGCCCCTCGGTCTCCATCTTGTGAGTTTCGAAGGCCTTCTTCAGTTCCGGCGACTTGGCTGCCTTCGCCATTTTGGGCAGAGCCTTCAGAATCTGCTTTTCGGCGTAGTAGACGTCCTTGAGCGTGTCTAAGAACATGTCGTCGAGGGCTTTGGGTGCAGTCGTGGCCATGTTGGTCTCTCCGGGTTTTTTTGAGGGTAGGCGTGGTGATCAGTCCTCGACCTTGTCGCGGGCACGGCCGCCGACAGTCGCGCCATAGCTCGAAGCCAGCGCGCCGATCAGCATCGCGATGAAGGTCGCCAGGGCGAAGGAGGCAGCTCCCTTGCGGGCAACATCCGCCGTCTCGCGAGCGGTCTGCTCGGCCTTGGCGGCGGCCTCTTTCGTCTTAGCTATGGCGTCGTTGATGCGCTTTTCAGCGTCGGGCGGGCTGATGCCCGTCTGGATCGAAATCACGCTCGCGACGTAGGCCTTGTCCGCTGGCGCCATCTCACCGTTGCGAATGCTCATTGCGACGATCCGGCCGACCTCGGCGCGGGCCGGGCCGGTATCAGTTGATGCCGAGGCTGGGCGGTCGGTGCGGAACAGGGAGTCCGTCAGGTACGCGGAGGGGTCCAGATTGGACAGGTCAACACTGCCGGCTGCCTGGCTCACTATGCCGGAGACGGACGAAGCGACCCCAGATGCCGCAGTAGCGCCGAGCCGGGCAGTGCCGCCAATGATCATAAAGGCGGTACAAGCCAGCAGCACTGCCGTGACGATGGCGCTGACAGCCCAGGTCATAAAGCCGTGTGCCGTATCGCGGAACGCAACCTCGTCGGTGTGGAGGCCAACGCGCTTGGTGCGGAGCCGCCCGGCGAGATAGCCTCCAGCGCCAGCCGCAATAAGGTGAACCAGTGCCAGCCAGATCAGGGCCGCAATGCCGAATGTCGTGGCGGCGACGCCCGCATTAGACCAGGGCGAAACTGAGGTGAAGCCAAGCCCGGCGCCGGCTGAGAGGAGCATCAGGGAGATGGACGCGCTGACGACGGCACCTCCCAATACAGCGCTCCAAGACACAGCGGAGGACGCGAGCGCGGTCGTGCCGTCGGCAAGGCCACGGGAGGGATAGTCTGTCATGTGGATTGCACTTTAAGGGCACCGCCTGCGCGGCGCATTGCGGACTGCCCCATGCCCGTCCGATCTCAGCCCAACTTGGTACGAGCCGATCTGTTCCGTGACACGGCGAATAGCCGCCCATCGCAGCTGGGGAGCGACTGGAATGGTGTCATTCGTAGGCGAGCATGCGACTATGGACGCGAGTTGCGTCGCTCTCGCCGAGTGTATGGATCGATTCGGGTGCCCGGATTTCATCCCAGACTGCGCGGTCGATCCCTTCTGAAACAGAAGTGCCAACTCATTTCATTGTGCATTGCAACATAACCGATGCGAGGCAGTTGGATCCTCGTCAGCGCCATCTCGGCATGACCCGCAAAGGACAGCCGCGATGCGCAGCCTCTCCGATACGATCGCCCGCCTGAAAGCAGCCAAGGGCAAGTTTCCATTGACTGGCGCGGCGGCTCAGCCGTCCCGACTGTCCCCGCTTGGCGATTTCGGTGCCAACCCCGGCGCGCTTCACGGCTATTGCTATGTGCCGCAACGGCTGCCAGCGGATGCGCCGCTCGTCGTCGTGCTCCATGGCTGTAAGCAGACGGCGGCCGGCTATGACAATGGCGCGGGCTGGTCTCAGCTCGCGGACCGACATGGCTTCGCCCTGCTTTATCCCGAGCAGCAGCGGGCCAACAATCCGAACCTCTGCTTCAACTGGTTCGTGCCCGAAGACATCAAGCGGGACTCCGGCGAGGCGCTTTCGATCGCACAGATGGTTCGCAGGATGATCGAGCATCACGGGCTCGATCGGGAACGGGTCTTCGTCACCGGACTTTCGGCAGGAGGCGCCATGACCTCGGTTATGCTCGCTACCTATCCCGAACTCTTTGCCGGTGGCGCGATCATTGCCGGGCTTCCCTATGGCTGCGCGGCATCGATCCCGGAAGCATTCGATCGTATGCGCGGGCATGGATTGCCCTCCGAACGCGAACTCGAAGCGCGTATCCGCAAAGCTTCTGCTCATCGGGGAGTGTGGCCGACCCTCTCGCTCTGGCATGGCAGTGCCGACCGAACGGTCGCTCACAGCAACATGGACGCCATCGTCGCACAGTGGCGTGGCCTGCACGGGCTGAAGACTGTGGAGCCCGAGAAGAGCGCCGTCGGCCCTCATTCCCGGACGATTTGGCGCGACGACACTGGCGTCGCGAAGATCGAGGCTTTTAGCATTGCCGGCATGGCGCACGGCACGCCGCTCAGCGGCGCCGACGATATCGGCACCCCAGGGGCGTTCATGCTCGACGCCGGGATCTCGTCCACCCGCCATATCGCGCGGTTCTGGCAGTTGACTGAAGCGGGATCTGAGCTCGCCTTGTCGGCTCACGTCGAAACGACCCCCGAGACCACGCCGGATCGTATCGGCAGAGAATCACCTACCGCTCCCTCGCGGATACGAGGATCGGCCTCCAGCGTCGGCAAGATAATCGAGGACGCATTACGGGCAGCAGGTCTCATGCGCTAGCGGACAAAATCGAATATCGCTTGCGGCAACTATCCTCGAGAAGCGGGAACTTCGTGAGCTGCCATCCGTTGAATTCCTATGAGCGGACTTAGCCGCTCCAGGAACCCCACATATGAAAAAGCTGCTCACGACCGCGCTAGTCGCGGCGATGGTGCCGTTTGCCGGCATGGCCCAGACGCCGACGACTGCTACGACGCCGACTTCGCCGGTTGACGCCAACGCTCCGCTGCCCGGCGCCAACAGCTTCACCGAAGGACAAGCCAAGAGCCGCCTCGAAGCAAACGGCTACACCGAGGTGAGCGAGTTGAAGAAGGACGACAACGGTGTCTGGAAGGGCTCGGCGATGAGCGCCGGCGCCAAGGTCAACGTCTCCGTCGACTATCGGGGTAACGTCGTTCGCAACTGAACGCTGCCCACCTACCTCGGACATATGGAAAATCAGATGACCCGCACGATCACCCGATCCTATGAAGATTACGAAACCGCCGCTGTCGTGGTCGAAAATCTCGAAGCGGCTGGAATATCGGATTCCGATATCAGCGTCGTCGGCAAGGACGACCGCGCCAATGACAATAACGCGGCTGAAGGTGCTGGCATCGGAGCTGGCGTGGGCGGCGCGGCTGGCCTACTGGCAGGCCTCGGCATGCTCGCCATCCCCGGAGTCGGCCCGGTCGTCGCCGCAGGCTGGCTTGCAGCTACGGCCGCTGGCGCGGTCGCGGGCGCGGCGGCTGGCGGACTGGTCGGCTCGTTCACCAGTGCGGGTCTCAGCGAGGGCGATGCGAACTACCACGCCGAGACGGTTCGTCGCGGCGGCACGGCAGTCTCGGTGAAAGCTCCCGAGGAGCACGCCGGCACGGTCGAGGCGATCATGGACGACGCCACGCCGATCGACCGCGATGCCCGGCTCGCCAGTTATCGCGCGGAAGGCTGGACGGAGTTCGACGCCAAGGCCCCGCCCTACAGCAGCGCGGCGCCGTCAGCTGGGCGCCCGCAGTTCCCGGTTGACTAGGGCCGCTGGAGTTCTTGACTGGGACCGGTTGTTGATCAGGCCTCCGAGAGTATCTCGGAGGCCTATTCTATCGAAATTCCGCCAGCGGGCTGTACGGCGCGTTGAAGATCAGCTTTCCGCGGGCGAGGTGCTATTCAATTCGGCAATTTGGATTGTAGGTCCTGCTGGATGTTGGGCACCGTGAGGTTTTGAGCGGGCCATAATGGCCGAACTGAGCCGCTCAGAAGTGGGCGCTCCGAGGGCCCGGAAAGGGCCAATTTCAGACGCTAAGCTGAAATGCCGGAAAGCGGACGCTCCAGGCGTCAGCTATGGGCCAATTTGTTGCGCGATGCGTGGCCAAGAGGCCGAGGCCGGCGCTGGTTGCTACACCGCCGGCACCTCGCCAGAGCAGCTCGCAACCAGGGCAACCTGGGAACAGCCAAGATCTGGCCCCGCGTCGCTCGCCGGGGCGCTGACATGATCGGGCTACAGCCCGCGGTCATTCGAAGATCGGCCGGCTCGAACCCGAGTGGTGATCAGTTAGGGGAAGCCGTCACGCCCGGAGGCAAGCTGCCGCGGCAATTGGCGCAACCCAAATTGGTTAAGTGAACCTAGAATGGGTGGATACGCTTCAGACATGAAACACGCCAAGTCCTTGCAGCCGCAATAGCCGCAACGAAGCAAGGAACCAATCCTTCGGCCGTTGGTAGTGCCGAGAGGAGGAAAGCCATGGCGACCATATTCCGTACGCAAAACGATTATGAGAAGGCGATCATCCGCATTCAGCAGCTGAGTACCAGGAGCCCCGCGACCGTCCTGGACACCAGCGAGCTCAGGGCGCTTTTGGGCGCGGCTGACGACTGGGACCGTTTAGATGGAGGCGAGGCGGCTGGCGAACGCAGCACATCCGAAGTGCTGGCTCGCGAAACGGGATCGGGATTCGCATTATGGATGGCGAGACGATTTGCGGGTCAAGACTGGGTGGCAGACCTCGCCAACATGGTCGGCGAGAGCCGCAGCTACGTTGAGCAGCATCTTCAGCACGACACCATGCCGCCAGCCGACCTGGTCGCGGCCGCATTACGCCTCGCAAGCTCCGAGCCAGTTTCAGGAGAGACGGCCAACAAGGCTGGCCTTGCCGCGCCCTCCAACTGATCGGCTCGGCGCCACGTTGAAACCAGCCGGTAGACCGCGGTGGCGAGGCAGGACGCCTAGCCAAACTCACTGTCCGCTGCTCTCAAGAACTCTGGCGCTTTAACATTCGGGGGCGGACCAGCGTGCCGGGACTGGAAAATGTGATCAGCAAGACATGGAACGGCCTAGCTTCTCGCTCGTTGCTCAATGTTGGAGGGAATCATGCGTGCCCAGACCAACCAAGCACCGCCCAGCGACAAGACTGCCAACCTCACAGTTCCGACCCCACTCGAGCTCTATCGCGAACTCTGCCAGGACGAGGACGGCAACCGCTACGCTGTCATCGTCTGGCTGGTCTTCCCGAACCTCAACGTCACAAGCTATGCGCTAGAGGATGGAACGCCGGTGACTTACCTAGACGAGTGCCGCTTCGAAATTGCCTCAACGGGCACCGTTGTCACGCGCTGCCTTTGATCCCCTCACCACGGTGCCATAGGTTCGCTGCGTCGTTTTTGTCCGGTCATAGTATTTAGCTTTGCCCCCTCTCCCCGCGAACGCGCGCGGTGCAGCACATGCTTCCGCTGGTGGTGAGAACCGGCCCATTCAACCGGACCAAATGTACCCCTCGCAACCGCTAGGTTCCATCCTGAAGCGCGGAGGCGGCGCTTGAGCAACTGGTCGCGCCCGACATGAGCACCGAATCTGCGCGCAAAATATCAAGCGATAATAGAAGCGCGGCAAGTCGAAGTGCCCGGCTCCAATTAGCAAAGCCCGCCCCTCTCGCTGTTAGCAGGCACGTTACGACCTGGAGGGGCTACGTCGCACGCAGCCGCGCCAAACCGGGTCTAGTGCCCCGGGTCTCGCGGCAGGAAGGAGAATACCGCTAGGCTTAGGCCAGCATCTAAAACCCACTCCGCCGTTGCCGGTGGCCACTCGTCAGGTTCACTGTCGACGCCATTTCCCGAGAAAGCGTAGAGTTCGGCCTCGGACAGTTCCCTGCTGCGTTCGTGGTTATCAAACTCCGCCAATTCGCCTGCGTCGAAGTCGTAGCCTCTGGCTGCAGCGAATGCGACCACGTCCTCGGGCGACGTAGCCTTCGCCGCCCGATAGGACTCGGCCTCCGCGCGCAGTGCGCGATCGGACTTTAATTCAGCGCGAAAGCGATCGATCTCGGAGATGCTCATTTCACGCTCGCCTGTTGATCGCGACGCGAAGCACCTTCGAGATTGAAGGTGACGTCTGTCGTTTTGAACGTGCAACTTCGGAGGTCGAACTTACAAGAAACTTGCAGATCAAGGTACACCGCCTGTCGAGATCCGCCGTTCAGAGGTCAACGCCCTAAGAGGCACTGCGCCGACTCCCCTCAGGACAATTGACTGAGGGCGATACCGCGGCAGCATCAGTGTATGGCTTGGAATGATGAGCGCCAGAGGGCAGCACTTCGCGAGCGGGGAAGGCAGCGCCTAATGCTTCGCATGCCTGCGTATCGTCGCGCTTTGGCCGACTCGACAAGGGAGAGTTTTCTCGATCTGTGTGAAGACTACGAGGTCGCTTGGGCGGGCCTTGATCATTGCTTGCGCGCGGCATCCGATAACAGCGATCGGCACATAGCGTACGAAGAATTGATCGCTGAACTGGAAGCTGAAGTGCTGAATTTCATCTCGCGTCACTGATAGAAAAACCCGCTTCCCTCGCGGGTAGCGGGCAAGTCAGTCCGCCGTCGCCCCACCTCCAGGGCAAAAAGCGACCGACGTAACCGGCCCCCGCCAGAGGCCGATCTAGCGAGAAACCGCCTCGCCGGTGCAATGCTCCTTCATCAAGAGCGATTACCGACCGTCAATCCAAGGGCAAGGGAACGTTAGCGAGAATGACCAAACCCGATTCCAAGGCGCCGCTGTTGTCCTCACCGACGGCGCTCTGGTTCCTCACCATGCTCTTCGTAATCGTCAGCATTTGCTTCCTGTCCTGCGGCGTCGGGTAGCGCGGCAGCGCTGCTACGGCTGGTGGCCCCGGTCCGGCACAAGCGGTAGGATCCCCGGACGAAGGGGGAAAATGACCTTGCCGACGCGTCATAGCCCGGAACAGCCGACAGTCATCATCAATACCTCCGCCGAGTACGACGCTGCTCGGCGGGAGGTGAAAAGGTTGGCGAACGCGGAGCCCGGCTCAGTGGACGCCCTGACCTCCCAGGCTTTTTCAGCAGCAATGGAAGCGTATGACGCGCGCCAGAAGGTCGATCCCGTGACGGCGAACGCGGACGCGTCCGACAGCGACGGCTGACCGGCAATACTAGCCGGCCATCGTGCTTTTCAATCCCCGCCCAGCGGACTCCTCATCTGCCCGGAGGTCTTGCCGCGTTTGGCAGTAATTCTCGGCTGCAGATCGGAACCGCTCCCAAGCGGGTATCGGTTCCATGGCTGGCGACATTAACCCCAGCCTAGGCTCCGCATCTAGAATAGCGTCGGGATCGATCCGCGCAGAACGACAAAGCGCGCGTGCAATGGCTTTGATACGAGCTTCATCCATGGCCGCCACTCCAATAAGCGACGCCAGAACCTTCCGCGCACCCGGTGACCGGTACATCCGCGGCTCTCAGGAACGGCGGGGGCGAGCGCTCAGCGAGTGAGCGCCATCATCAAACGCACTATGGGGCGAGCGGTTCCTCGTCCTCGCGCCCCGCCGAAACGCTGTTCTTTCGGGCATTGCCGATGAAGCGTTCCACGGCTCGTGCCACCAGTTCTTTCTCGTCCAGAGCCATCGGAACAAGGCTCGCGACGATGAACTTCAGCCGCTCCCGTTCCTGCTCCTCGGTGCCGAGAAGCGCATATGAAGTCGATCGGATCTCAGCCCAGACTTCCTCGACGGCTGCGATTGCGTGGGCCAGATCGACCGGGTCGGTCAAGGATCGAAATGGCATCTCACCCTCCCTTGGGGAGGAAAAATAATCGATCCTATCGACGCAGAAAAGGGCCCGCCCCCCCCGCGTGAGCGAGACCGGGCGGGATCGCACGCGAGGCACGCATAGATTGCAGTTCGCTGTGGACGCCATGCCGTCGCGCGATGAACAAAGCTGGAACGTCGTTGCGTAGCGGCCCTGCTAGACCATAAAATGGCACTGTCTTGAATCGGAAAGGCCGTCGGTTTCCCGACGGCCTCCGACGACGGACCGGCAAGAATGCTGGCCATCACTCTCAGCACCTCAGACCTAAGATTCTGAGTGAGTCCTGTCCAGCCTCTTGCCGTCGCCCCAGCCATGCGCCCGTCGCCTTATCAACAGGCGAGGCGCCGACGACAGAGAATGACATGACTGATGAGAAGAAGCCGTTCCGCCAGCGGCTAGCCGATGGCATTGCCTCGGCGAAGAGAACGGTGACGAAAGCGGTTCAGGCCGTCACCACCCAGTTCGATCTTTTCGGAAAGTACAAGGCAGACGGGAGAGAAATCGATCTTCCGATAGACGTTACCCAGGAAACGATATGGGCGACGCAGGAGCAAATGTCTCAGCTCTTCGGCGTCGATCAATCCGTGATCGCCCGCCACATCAAGAATATCTTTGAACACAATGAGTTGCCGGAGACCGACGCAACTCATGCAAAAATTGCATTAGTTCGATCGGAGGGCGGACGCGCAGTCCGACGAGAAATCAGCCACTACAGTTTAGATGTCATCTTCATTGTCGGCTACCGCGTCAGCGGAACAAGGGCTGCCGAGTTTCGGGCGTGGGCCAACGGCATTCTCAAGAGCTATCTCGTCGACGGTTACGCCCTCAACGGGAAGCGGCTGCATAGCGACCCGGCCGCGCTCCTTCGCTTGGCCCAAGAAGTGCGGGCCATCAGGACGTCGGAAAGGAATCTCTACCAGCAAGTCCGAGAAACGTTCGTGCTCTGCTCCCTAGACTACGACAAGGATGACCCGATAGCGCGGCAGTTCTTTGCCCAGTCTCAAGACCGGTTTCATTTCGCAGCGTCCGAGCAGACGGCCGCCCAGATCGTCCATGCTCGTTGCGATGGCACGAAGCCGAACTTGGGCATGAAGGGCGCCAGCAACCGTTCCCCGACCTTCGAAGAAGCCAAGGTCGCGAAGAACTACCTCGAAGCGGACGAACTTCGCGCCATGGAGATCCTAGGCGAGCAGTGGCTGCTTTACGCCGAGAGCATGGCGCAGCGAGGAAAGACGGTTTCTATGGCGAGGCTCCTCAGCAAGCTCGATGAACTAATCGCCGTGAACGAGTATCCAACCTTCCCCGGCTATGGCGCGGGCATCACACGAGCAGTGGCAGACGCCCATGTGCGATCTCAACTCGCCATCTACCGCGCAGGGCTGCCGAGTCCGAGTGCGCAAGACTAGCGACCTTCGAATTCCTGCAAGCTAGGCTCATATTCTGAGGGATGAATAATGAAGGTAGTTTTATTTAGCGAAGAGTTTTCTCCCGACGGGAAGGAGGCCGATTGGCCTGCTATTCCGGCAGTAGGAGACGTTGTGAGCTTTGATCACCGCGGCGGGACTTCGAACCTCGGCGTACGCCAGGTACGGTGGCTCGCAGACACCGAAGGAAACTTCAAGGAAGCCCACATTCATCTGACATTCGACGAAGTGCCGCGGCGCTGAGATTCCGCCCGGCTGGATGATCGAAACGAAAAAAGGCCCCGCCGGCGCGAGCCAGCGGGGCCAGTTCAATAGGGAGGCATCAAACCGAGCGGCCCAAGAGCCACTCAGAGCCGAAAGGAAAGAGGCACATAGCTGGACGCACAACGCCCGCCTACTTCACCCTTGAAGCAAGCGCCTTGCGCAATAAATCTATCTGCGCTGCAGCGTGTAGCTCCTGCTCCGCTATGGCTCTGAACCCATGTTGCTCTAGGAGGATATGGCTTTGGCAGCCCCGACAGATCAATTCGAGCGTCCCGTCGTCATCCTGACCCGGTTCGGTGTTCCCACCGCGGTCTCATCGGCGATGGAGGCATACATGTTCCTGTCCGATTGGCCGGCTTCGAAGCGCGACGCAGTGCATTCGCTGGCGCTTAAGGGCTGTCTGGCAGCCGTCCGTGGCGACATCGAAACTGAGACGGCGCGGGGGCTCTTCGCTTCATGGGCGGAAAGACGCGACATCCTCGCGCCCGATGCCGCCGCTTTCATCACCAGCCGGCGCGGAAACTCGCACGGCGCCCGCTAACGGAGAGGCCCGGCCCCGCTGCGATCGGGACAGGGCGCACGAACGGGAAGCAAATCCGAGCCTAGAGAGGCCAACGCCTTGAGGCCCACCAAGTCACTGCTGCGACGCCTAACATCCCGGCGGTGACGATCAGCGGGGTCCAGATTTTGGCCTCCTGAGTGGCGAATTCACCAGGGCGCCTACGTCAAAACCCTTGCGTCACCTCAACCGCGAAAGTGGCGCCGGCGGCGAAGCGCCGCAGTACCACGCCATTCAGGAAGGCAGCGGCGGCACGCGCACGACCGGCAGCTCCTGCCAGATGGTCCAGAGCCCGTGCGGCATGCGGTAGTTGATCTGGCCGCGGATCACTAGGCCGGGGACGCGATCGAGGTCGCGGGGGATGATCACGCAGAGATCGTTGCGGCCAGGACCGAGCGCGCTGGCTTGTGGCGTTCGCAGCACGGCGCCGTCACGCTGGCGCTCCGTGATAGCTGGGAATTCGACCGCCGTGCCGTCGACGGTGATCGACCAAGACACCACCACCGGCTGGGCATAGCGCGCCTTGACCCAGTGCCACGTCCAGCACATCCGGCCGGGCGTTCGGTCCTCACCGTCGAACTCGACACGCTGCTCTGTGAGCACAGGCGCAAACCGCGCCTCGAGCATTGGCGTTCCATAGAGGAAGAGCGCGGTGCCGATGGCGCCGGCCGGAGCCCACACCCCGACCGCAGCAACCGTCTTCGCTGACAGCATCACTTCGCTCCCTTGATCGCGAGCCAGATAGCCGTGCAGATGCCACCAAGCAGAACGGTCACGACCGCCTTGAGCCCGTGACTGATCAGCGCCTCGCGCGTCTCGCGCGCCGCGCGCATCGCGGAGAGGTCCTTTCGGAAGGCTGGGATGTCATCGATCCCGACCCTGTCGAGGAAGCGCTGAATCCCTGCTTCGACCATGTCCTCGACATCGTCCGCCTTGATGGCGTCATCCCGGACGGCCTTCGCAGCCTCGAGAGCTGCCGCGGTGATCATTCGCTGGATGTCGGCCGACCACAGGACAGTATCGCCCGGGAGCATGGCCGGAGGCATTCTTTCAGGCATAGGCTCAGGCTCCGGCCAGGAGGATTGATCAGCGCGCCGTGGCGGCCGCGGCAACGACACCGATCTTGGCGGTGAGCTTCTCGGCGATGGCGTCCGGATCGAGCCCGAACCGCGCGACGGCGTCGGGAACTGCCTGCTGCACATAGGTTACGCCGTCACCGATGCCCGGGCTGTCGGCGGGGAGGCGAATGGCCATGCCTGCCGAGCCGAGCCGCGAGATCAGCATGCCGGCCGCCTGCGTCAGCGCGGTCTGGAAGGCCTCGCGATGGCGCGCCTCGATGTCGAGGCCGAGCTTCTCGCGGATCAGCTTGAACAGCCAAGCAGCGAGCGCGGCGACGAAGATGCCCGCGAGCTCGATGAGGTAGGGACGGAAAACGCCGAGCAGGGAATCGCTCAGGGTCTGCGCCTCGGCGGCTACCGCGGCGAGCATAACGACGACGCAGGCGAGCGCCAGCGCGCCCAGATAGGCGAACAGCTTCATGATGATCTCCATGATGGTGATGGGCGGAAGCCGGCAGTTCAGGGGGCGTCGAATGCTAACGACAAGAGACCGTCGGCAGGATAAAGTGCCCCCGGGGGTGAGAGGGCCAAATGACAATAAGAATGCGCTCGACCGCCTATTATCAGCGGCGGACTACACTGCGGGCCGTAACCCTGAAGAAGCGAACTGATAGGAAGGCTAAAAGGTTGTCTTCAGCGGAGGCCGCAAAACTCGCTGAAGTGAGCGTGGATGCGTTTCCGGCGCATATCCGCGCCGACAACGACGATTAGGCCGTGAACTGATCACATCAGCCGCCCGATCTCGTCCTTGCCGACCTTGAAGGACGGGCAAGCTTTCGCGTTCGTGTAATCGTTATGGCCGGTCACGCGCTTGATGCCGCGATGCTGGGCCATCAGCTGCTGCGTCAGCCAGAGCATCGAGGCACGCTGCGCCGGCGTGCGGGTGTCCTTCGGCGTCTTGCCGTCCGCGGCGACGCCGCCGATGTAGCAGCAGCCGATCGTGCCGCGGTTCTTGCCCGCATCGGCGCAGTGCGCGCCCTGCTGACCGATAGGCCGTCCGAGCATGATCCGGCCATCGCGGTAGATGATGTAATGGTAGCCGACATCGGAGAAGCCGCGCTGCTTGTGCCAGGCGCGGATGTCCGCGACGGTGAAGTTCTGCCCCTCGCGCGTCGCGGCGCAGTGCCAGATAATCTCGTCGATCGCGCGCGCCGTCGCCAGCAGCTGCAGGCTCGCGACGTTCGGAGGCGGCGCCGCCACGCCGCCCAGTCGGTAGAGGGACAGCGCAGGCACGGCCATCGCGCTCTTGTCGGGCTCCGGCCGGCCGGGCTTCGGCGCGGTGATCGCCTGCTTCAGCGCGGCGATGGTCTGCCGACCGGCGATGCCGTCGACGAAGAGGCCGTAGCGCTGCTGGAACACTTCAATCCCGGCTTTCGCGCCAGGGCCGGGCCTGCCATCGGCGCCGGTCGGCCCGACGCTGATGGCGAGCAAAAGCAGCGCGGCTTGCACCTCGCGGAGGTTCATGAGCTTACTCCAGACATGAAAAAGCCGCCCGAAGGCGGCGACGAGGATGACGCACCCCATTTGGGAGATGCGGGGCGGCGACTGGCCGCATACGAAGCCTAGGTCGCACACGGTTGTGCGGGCCGGAGATATCCCCGATGCGCCTTCTTGGTCTCGGTACTACCGAACTATTCGTCGTCGCCGGGACCGTTATCGGTGGAATCCCCTGGGGGATCGTCGCCTTCGCGAAGGCCGCGCTTCGCCATCCATGGGCGGGAAAGCTCCTTCGCTTGCTGCGTTGGGGGCTCTTGCTCGCGGGCGGCTATGCCTTCCTGGTCGTTACGGGCTTCATCAGCCGCTGATCTGAGCGCTAGGCGAACGCTGCGTCGATCTCTTCGCGGGTCGTGATCGTGCCTGCGGCGATGGCGGCGAGCACGTCCCCACGCACCGTAAAGCTCGCATTGATGTGCGATTGCACAGCGTCGCCGATCGCCAGCATCGTTGCAGCATCCAGCGGATGGACACTGTCCCATAGCGTGGTCCAGTCCGGGTTTCGCGAGGCGGCGACATAAGCACCAAGGATCTTTCCCTGGCTCTCCTGGTCGGTCGCGATGGGCACGCCCCCCACGACGATGCCGCCGACCTCGACTTGCCAGCGACGCTCACGGGCATAATCGATCAGCCCAGACCGCACCGGGTCGTGAGCGTCGATTGTCGCCTGGAGGACTGAGTCCTGCTCCGGCGACAGGTTCTCGCGGCCTGTGATGGTGCCATTGGGCTCGTAGGACCAGGGCAGGCCCATCAGGCCGGCGGCCTCGATCTCGCGGGCGAAGCTCTGGCCAAGTGCTTTCTGCGTGGTCATCCTGCTCACCTCCAGCCATAGAGACGCCAGACGGCATCCGAGCTGACGTTGCCGCTGTTGAAAGACAGCCGGGCATGCGTCCACCGCGAAGTGTCGCCAGAAAAGTAGCCGGAGCCGAGCACCGTCGATTTCTCGTTGCTGGTCTGACGTCGGAACTTCATCTTCCAGTCGAACTCGGGCACGACGCCGGAACTGTTCGTGATCTCCATCACCAGATCGGCCATGTTCGAACCGGCAGCGTTGAGCGCCGCGCTCAGCGCAAATTTGTCGTCCGTGGTCGATTGCCAATCGACGGTCGCAGCACCCGCCCGGCGGCTCTGCCCGTCGTAATGGTAGTTCGCGCCGGTCTGGAAATTCGGCACGCCATCGGTCGAGACCTGCATCTGAAGCAGTTGCCCTGCAGTGGTCGGCTCCAGGCGGCTCCCAAGGAACTTGAAGAAGCGGAAAGAGCTGGTGAGCGGCAACACGATCACGCCGCCGCCAGTCGGTCCGACGCCCGAGGCGATCAGTTCGGAGCCCATCTGCAGCATGTCCGCCGCGTCCGCCCGGGTCAGCTCCTCGGCCGGGCCGGCGCCCGCAGTCTTACGGCCCATGAAGCGCGCGGACGTCACGGTCTGCAGCTTCGTCAGCAGGCTGAGCGCCTGCGCCGGCACGGTGATGAAAACCTCTTTCGTCCCGGCGCCGAGGTTGAGCGCGGCATCGCTGTTCGAGCTCGCGATGATCGTGGTGCGCGCCAGCGTCGCCGGCGCGGTGAAGGTGCCGATGCCGACTTCCCAGTTCGCGCCGAATACGAGGGCATACCAGGTGGTATCATTGGTCGAGAGCCGGCTGTTGAAGGTAGCGAAGCCGACATCGGCGCCGGTCAGCGTCAGGTCGCCGGTTCCGGTCGTCGTCGTGTTCTCGCGAATGCGGTCACCGAGCTTGAAAGCCATCAGAGACGTTCCTCGATCCTGTAGGTTTTTGAGAAGGTCGCGTAGGTGGGCTGGCCGACGGGGCTGACGTCTTCCATCCGGCCCCAGACCGAATCCCGCGCCAGCGCCGGGCTGGTCGGATCGGTCAGCATCAGGATGTCCGTGTGCTTGCCGCAGACCCGGTCGATATCCTCGACCAGCCCATAGCGCTGCGCCTCGTCGAGATGGCCGAAGGTCAGGTTGAGCAGCCGGTAAGGGTCCGCCCGGTCGATATAGCTCTGGCCGCCGCGGCTCTTGGTGACCCGGCTGGGGTCGACCCACGCGCGATCCCAGCCATAGGCGAAATTGATCCTGAGCTGCTCGGTCAGCCCGACAAAGAGCCGGCCGGCCTCGACGAAGGCGGCGGCGGGCTCCTCGAGGTCGATCCTGAGATAGCGGGCGCTGACCGGCGCCGGCAGCAGATGGATCAGCTGCGGATAGCGCGGGTCGATCCGGCCGGACGCCGCGCCGCTGTCATGGGCCGCACCGTCGAGCGCCGAGGAATCGGCGGACGAAGCGCGGATCCGGCTGATGCCGGCTTCCGAGAGGTTGACGCCCATCAGCGCCACGCAGTCGATCGTGACGACCGCGCCGAGATCGACGGTGACATGCTCGGCGGCGCCCGCGGTGCCGCGCCATTTCCTCGCGACATGCGGGTTCTGCAGCATGGTCGGCGGGGTCAGCTGCGCGAAGCTCGAGGCCGAGATCGCGCTGGCATCGGCGAGATTGCGCCAGCCGATCCTGGCAGCGCTAGCGATGGGCATCAGCCGAACCCCACGATCTCGACGCTGTTCTCATCGCTGTCCTCGCTGATCGAAACGACCGACAGCAGGCGCCCCTCGGCGAGCGTCCACCGCGGATAGGTGACGTAGATCACGTCGCCGACGTCGTGGATGAAGGCCTGCGCCTTCATGGTGATCCGGTAGAGCGCCGCCTGGCTGTAGAGGCTGAGCTGGCGCAGCGCCTCGGCCCGGGCGGGGCCCTCATTGGCAAAGAAGCTCGGGATCGGCTCGATATCCTTGCCGAGCGGCCGATCCGCACGGATGCCGGGGCTCGCCGCCTCGGCGAGGCGCCACGGCTCCTTCAGGAAGGCGGCGCGCGCCGGCGTGATCCCGGCCCGGCCGTCGACATCGCTCTGCACCGTCCAGTTGCGCCCCCAGGCCTGCCGGAAGCGCCAGGGCGGCGGCGAGAGATCGCCGGGCAGGCGCTCGCGGCCGATCTCGACGATATCGACCTTGTCATAGCGATTGGTCGGGATGCCGGCCGGCGCCTTGAAGATCCTGACCTCGAAGCGGCCATTGCGCCGGAACCCGCCCCAGCCGCCGATACCGCCCATCAGCTCGGCCACGACATCGGCAACCGTTCGGTCGCTGCCGTCGAGGAAGATGCCGATCGCTGCCGGCTGCTCGATATTGACGGCGTCGAAGCTCGGCAGGCTGAGCTCCGACGGATCGGCGAGGCCGCCGGTCGCGACGATCAGCCGGCGGACGATATCGGCGGTCCGCTCGACATAGGCGCCGCCGGCGCTGTCGCCGCGCAGATCGCAGGTCACGGTGCCCACCGGCGAGCCGCCGAGCCTGACGAGCCCGGCAGCAAGGCAGGTCGCGTATTCGCCGGCCTCGATATCCTTGCCGGATCCGGCCGCCCCGGTCGTCGCTGCCCGCAGCGCCGCGGCGCTGGCGAAGTCGCCGGCGGGTGCGAGCGCGACCCCGCGATCATAGGCGGCGGTCACCGCGTCGAGCGGCCCGTCATTGACCTGGTAGACCAGTTCGGCCGGGATCACTGCCGGCGGCGAGACATTGAGGCAGCGGCCGAAGGCGCGCGGCTTGCGCCGGCCCTTCAGGTCGCTATTGCCGTCGAGCCCGCCCGTCCCGCCATAGGAGTTTGGCTGGGCCGGTACCTCGAGCCTGTAGCCGCTATCACGCAGATAGATCCGCAGCACATCCTCGCGGACCTCCCAATCGGCGGCCGTGCCGTCGAACAGCACCCGGAAGCTGTCATAGGCGGCGCCGGCAGCGCCGACCTTGACCACGACGCGGCGCCCGTCGATCGCGTAGCGCTCGATCAGATAGTCGTAGTCACCTTCGGCATTGATCAGCTCGAGCTCGCCCCAGCCGGCGGTGAACTCGCCGATCCGGCGCCCGCCGAGAATGGAGCGATCCCAGCGCAGCGCCTTCTGCAGCGTGCCGTGGAAGGGCTGGTTCGGAAGCTGGTCATCCGGCCGGCTGATGAACTCGCGCGTCGCGCTGTAGATCCGGAACAGCGCCTGCGCCGAGAACTCGGCTTCGGCGACGAAGCTCACCGAGGCGAAGCGGGCACGGTCGGCGCGCCCCTGCAGGCCGGCCTGCGCCGACAGGTCGAGACGCGCCCGCATGATCGCGGCCGCGGCAGCGGCGAGACCAACCCGCGCATTGAAGACGACGCCGACCAGCGGGTTGATCGGCCGCTGTGCCGAGATCGGATAGGTCGAAAGCGGTTCGCCGAGCATTATTCCGACCCGATCGCCCAGGGCGAGATTTCGGCGGCGTAGACCAGCATCACCTTGGTGTTGGTGACGAGATCGGCATAGGCGGTGGTCGGCATGCCCGAGAAGCTGCCCTGGCCGGTCATGACGACGCCGGCGAAGCGCAGCCGCCAGGCCTGCCCGGAAAGCTGGCCCGTGACCGACAGCGATAGCCCTGTCCGCGCCAGACGATGCGCCGTCCCCGAAAGACCGCCCGCGGCTGAGAAGCCGACTGCGACGTCATGGATCTGGCTCGCCGCCGGCGACAGCATCCCGCCAATTGCGAAGCTGGCCGAGGGCCGGAAGATCGCCTGCGGCTGCGCGACCATCTGTCCGGTCGCCCCGAACGATGCCCCGGGCCGCGCCAGCCGCCGCGCCTCGCCGGCGAGGCCCGCGCCGGCCGATAGCGCAAGCCCGCTGCGCGCCAGCCGTCGCGGACTGCCCGCCAGGGCGCCGCCCGCCGCGAGTGCGAGCCCGGACGCGTGGATCTGGCGCGCCTGCGCCCCGAGCACGCCGCCGGCCACCATCGCGACCGCGCCGGCGGCGAGGCGCGAAGCCACCGCCGCGAGGCTCGCCACGGCGTTGAAGGTCACCGTGGCGTTGATCGGCGACCGATCGGGCGGGAGCGCCGCGATCGGTGCCTGCGAGAGTGCGCCGAAGCCGAGCATCGATCAGATCAGGCGAACACGACCGAGAGCTGCGCCGCCGCGAACTGGAAGACGTCGCCGTTCTGGATGTTGCGCGAGGAGTTCAGCGCCGCGCTCATCAGGATGTTGCCGGCACCCAGCGTCGCGCTGTCGATCAACGCAGCATGGGTGATCACGCCCCAGTCGGCCGTGGCGGGACCGACCGAGATCACATCCTCGTTGAGCGCCTGCCCGGTGGTCGCATTGGCCGGAGCCATCGCGGCGGTGACGTCGACCCGTGTGTAGCCGACGCCGGAGCCGATCTCGGCGGTCAGCGAGCCGGCCTCGCCAGGGTCGGCCGTGAACAGTGCGAGATAGACCGCCGGCATGGTGAAGGAGGTGAGGCCCAGCATGTGGTCGCAGAGCTTCTTCTCGGCATAGTTCGACAGATTGGCCATGCATGGCTCCTCATCTCCGCGCGGCTGGGCCGGCGGCTTGCTGGTGGCGGGTCAGGCGAAATCGATCAGGCGACGCGCTTGCCGGCCCGGTCCGGGCGGTTGCGGTCCTGGCGGGCATCGGCGGCGGCGCGGCGCTGCTCCTGCCGAACGCCCGCGACCTCGCCGGCGACGACACCGGCCGAGCCGTATTCGGCTTCGATCAGGCGCTGCTCGAGCTGCTCGATGCGGGCATGCAGCCGCCGCAACTCCGCGACGATCTCGCGGCTGCCGTCGTTCTGGTTGGCGGGCGGAACGAAGACCGGGCCGGGCGCGGGCCGCGGCCGGGAGAAGGTGGCCAGATCCGCGAAGGACGCCCCGCCATTGATCGCCTCGAGCAGGCTGGCATGGCGGGACGCCGCGGCAGCGTTGACCATAAACTCGCCGTTCGAGGCCCAGATCGGCACGCTGTCCGAGGTCGGCGAGCCCGGCCCGCTGATCCAGCCGCCCGAGGCGAAGGCGCCGATGTTGCCGGTGCCGAAGCCGCCGGCATTGCCAGTGTACTGCATGATGAAGGCGGTGTTGTAGGCGATCTTGTTGAGCGCCGTGACCATGTTGTTGTTGACCCCGACGCCCCGGATGGTCAGGTCCGTGTCGAGCGAAAACTGCCGGTTCAGCGCGTTCAGCATCGCCAGCGAGGTCGTGTTCAGCGAGATCAGCTCGCCGAGCAGCCCGTTCTGCGTCGAGGCGAAATTCACCGCGCTCTGCTGCATGGAATTGGAGGATTCCATCAGGCTGTTGGTGGCCCCGCCCAGGGCCTGAACCTGCTGCAGCAGCGTGTTGGCGATCTCTGTGTTGGCATCGGTGCCCTGCGCCGCCGCTCGGATCAGCTCGAGGCGGCTGATCTGGCCATCGCCATTGGTATCGAGCTCGCTGAAGATCGCCGCGAGGTTCGAATTCGCCGCCTCCTGCAGGCTGATCATGCCGTCGCCATTGGTGTCGAGGCGCGCCAGCGAGGCGAGCAGGCTGGTGTTCGCATGCTCGATCGCGTCGACGATGAACTGCTCGGCCGAGACCTGCGTCGGTAGTGCCGTCAGCTGCGCGGCGACCTGTTCGAAGATCGCCTGGAAGGCGGGCGAGGACGCATAGAAGCCCTTCGCCGCATCGAGCAGCGAGGAGGCGTAACCGGTCAGCCCGTTGATGGCATCGCGATTGCCGCCCTGCGCCAGCGCGAGCTGGGCATTGTACTGCGACTGCGCCGCCGCGAGCCTTGCCTCCGGCGACAGCGGCGAGTCGTTGCCGGCGCGCATGTTGTCGACGAACTGGCGCAGGTTGCGGGTGAAGCCATCGAAGAAGTTCTGCGCCTCCTGCTTCGCCCGCTTCTGCTCTGCCGCAGCCTGATCGGCAAAGGTCTCGATGATCTTGAGACGCTCGGCCGCGAGCGCCGCCTCGAGGTCGTTGATTGCCTGCCCGCCGGCGCGCATCTCCTCCAGCCGCTGGCGGTGCGCCGAGCGGTCGAAGGCCGCGAGCTGGCCGTCCAGCGTCGTGCTGTCGTTGAGCGCCGCGAAAAGCCGGTCCTGATAGCCGAGACGGCGCTTGGCCGCCTCGATCTCGCGCGCCGCCTCGCCGATCGCCTGTCCGGCCTCGACGACCAGCCCGGCGAGCGCCGGGAAGCGGGCGATCAGATCATCGAAGGCGGCGCCGGTGAGATCCGCGCCATTGACGATCTTCTGCGCCGCCGCCTGGAAGTAGGCGCTCACCCGCGCCTGGTCGGTACCGAGCAAGGCGGCGTCGGCGCGCAGGCGCTCGACCTCGGCGAACAGATCGGCGGTCTCGTTGATATGGTCGCGGTCGAGAGCCGACAGCGTCTTGCGGTCGAGGTCGCGCTCGAAGCCGGCGCGCAGCCGGTCCATCGCGACGACGACGCCCTGCTCGACAGCTTCGGCCGCGGCGTCCGCCGACATGCCGAGATCGACCAGGACCTGCGACAGCGACGAGGCCGTGCCGTTGATCCGCTGAATCTCGGCCTCGACCGCGCCGATCTCGCGCGCGCCGGTCAACAGCGACATCGCATAGGTGCGGCTCGCCTCGCGCGCCGCCTCATAGGCGCCATCCGTCAGCTGGGTATCCGCGACGAAGCCCTTCAGTGCTTCGCCGGTATCCTTCACCGACTTGCTGGCCTGGAGGAAGGGCGAGTTGAGGCCGAAGCCCTGGTTGAGCGCGTCGAGCGTGCCAGCGAAGCTGCGCCGGAACTCGGTGACCGAACGGTCGAGGAACGCCTGGAGATCGCGCTCCATCGCGAAGACCGCCGTCTTGTCACCGGCGAGCTGCGCCGTCTTCGCCGCGCTCTGGAAATTGGTCCGGGCCTCGCGGAACGAGCCGGTCAGGCCGCCCTCGGTCTCACCGCGCCAGAGCGCGCGCTGGCGCTCCACCTCCGGCTGAATCTGCGCCCAGTCGTCCTGATACTGCTTCAGCGCCGCCATCATCTCCTGGCGCCGCTGCTTCTTCGCAGCCGACTGGCCCATGATGCCGCCGGCCGCGCCGGAAAGCCCGCCGACCACGGCACCGATCGCCGTGCCGATGCCGGGCAGGATCATGGATCCAGCCACCGCGCCGGAGAGCGCGCCACCAAGGCCGCCGATGAGCGGCGACTGGCTCTGCTGCCCCATGCCGTAGCCCGCGAGCGCGGCCACGCCCAGGCCTGCGACACCGCCGAAAGAGAGCCCGCCTCCGGCCGAGCCAGGCGCCGAGGCGCTCTGCGTCTGGCCTTGGGCCGAACTGCCGCCACCAAAGAGCCAGGAACCAATCTTCTTGAAGCCGTCGATGATACCGCCGGAAGCGCCCCGCTCCAGGCTGTCGGTCAGCGGCTTGACGTTCAAGGTGCCGTTGTCGTTGGCCGCCGAGGTTGTCCCGAACAGGCTGCCGAGGCCCTGTCCCGACATCAGCGGCTTCAGGATCTGGTTCTCGATCAGGCGCGTCCCGAGCTTGGCGAAACTCTTCAGCGCATTGTCGACGACCCCCTCGAAGCCCTTGTCGGTCTGGGTGAAGAGATCGTCGAAGGCGCCGCCGAGGATCGAGGTCAGGTCCTTGCCGAAGTCGACAAAGCGCTCTTTCGTCGCATTCAGGGCCGCCTCGACCTTCGCACCATCAAGATACTGCCGGCCGAGGTCGCTGGCTGGGTCGATCCCCTGCCGGCGCAGCGCCTGCTCCGCCTTGAGCACGGCGAGGACCCGAGAGCGCTCTTCTACCGACTTGCCAAGGAGCGATACCTCGAGGCGCAGCAGCTCGGTCGACTCACGCTGATCTGCCAGCATGCCCAGCGCCGCCGCCTCGGTTCGGGCGTCCTGCACGCGCGAAACTGAGTCCGCTTGCTCTTTCGCAAGGCGTGCGGCCTCCTTTTCTGTGACGAGACCGGTGGCGATCAGCTTGTTATAGGCCTCGCGTTCAGCCTGGAGCCGCTCTTCCAGATCGGCGCGCTGCTTCGCCGACAGATTCCCAGCGGACGCCGCTGCGTTGGCGGCGTTCGTTGCCGAAGCCTCCTGGCGCTGCAACGCGATCTTCTCGGCGAGCCCGCGCTTGGTCTCCGCGATCTCCTTGTTGAGGCGCTCCCGGAAGATCACCTCCGCGTCGCCGCCAGTGGTCCGCGCCTGCTGCGCGGCCTCCTTGCGGATGCGCGCGACTTCGGCAGCCGCGACGCCACCGCGCCGATAGGCTTCCGTCTGTGCATTGGTGACGGTGATTCCATCCTGAATCACCTTCGACTGTTCGTTCAGCGCGACGGTGCCGCGGGCTGTGGCCCGCTCGGCCAGCTTGATCGCAGCAGCCTCCCTCGAAGTGGAGACAGCCTCGCCAAGCATGTTGATGCGCGCGCGTTCTGCTGCCGTGGCCTGAGCATCGGCTAAGGTCTTATCCTGCGACGCCTTGAGGTCGAGTTCGGTGTTTCGGCGGGCTCGTTCCTGCTCGAGCGAGAGTCCGGAAGTGATGCCCTGCAGATCGCGGGCGACCTTCTGCTGGCCTTCCAGCGCCTCGGTCTGCTCCTTGATCTGCTGCGTGAGGGTGGCAAACCGCTCGCGGTTCGAATCGTCCGGGACGCCAATCGCGTTGCGCTTCGCCCTGAGTTCCTCAAGGCTTTTGTCCAGGGTGTTAACCCGGCCGATCGTCTCGTTGTACAGGCGAAGCTGCTGAGCGAGGCCCTGGTTCCCCGTCGCCAAAGCGACCGCTTCGCCCTCATTGGTCTTTCGACTGGAAGCGCTAGCCTCGGCCTTTACCCGGGCGGCTTCCCGCTCCTTCTGCTCGATCGCTTCCAACGCCGACAGCTTCTGCCGCAAGGTGCCTACTTCGGCGCGAAGCCCGGATTCCTGGCCGAACGTGGTGCGGCCTGTCGCGAGCTGTTGCTCGATCTCTCGGATTCGCGAACGGGCCGTCGCGATCTCCTCGGAGCGATCTGGGCCGAGCACCGCGCCGGCAGCGCCCTCCTTCAAGCGACCGAAGACGATGCCCATTTCCTTGGTGAGGCGGTCCCACTTCGACAGCGACTGGTCAGCCGCGTTGTCCGTCGCGCGCCCGAGCTCCTCCATCAGCAGCCTCTGGGCGCGGAGCTTGTCGTTGAAGTCCGTCGCGGTGCGGATCATGCGTAGCGTCGTGCTGTCGAGCCCGCCAATCTTGTCGCTCAGCCCCTGTGCGCCACGTGCCGGGTCGGCCAGAGCCTGCGCGATCTCCTGGGCGGCGCTCTTCAGATCCTGCCCGTTGACCGCGGCGTAGTCTTTCGTGATCCGCGTCAGTTTCGGCAGGTTGTCGTTCGCGATCCGGCCGAGCTTGACGTACTCGGCGCCGATCAGGCGGGCATTGGAGACCGTGATGTCCGCGGCCTGCGCCGATTCCCTAGCGAGCCCCTCGAGCTGGCCGCCGGCGAGCCCGGAAGTGCGCCCTGCCCCGAGCAGCGAGTTGCTCAGGGTCTGCTGTTCGCTCGACACCTTGAACGCCGCATACATCGCACCTAGCGCCGTCGTGACGGCCGCGATCGGCCCAGCGAGCCGGAGAAGGGCCGGCCCCATTTGGCCAAGGAAGCCCATGACCGAGCCGCGAGACGCCGCGAACACGTCCGCGATCTGAGTGCCCTGCTGGATCAGCACCGTCATGGGCGACTGGCCGGAAGCCAGCGAGACGAAAACGTCCTGCGCCTGCCGGCCGAGGTTGATTAGCTCATGGCGGGCAAGACCAACACCCGAGGTCCACTTGCCCGTCGCCGTGAACGCGCCCTCGAGTGCCTTCTTGGTGTCGTCGTGGACCTTGTTGATGTTCGTGACGACGGTCGCGTACTGCTTCTCGTCGATGGACCGCCGGGCCAGAAGCCCTTGGGCCGTCTTCAGCGCCTCGTTTCGCCGCTCCTCGTTAGTCAGCAGCGGGTTGTAGGCCTGCGTCAGGCTACGAACCGCGCGCTCATCCTCCTCGATGAAGGCCGACATCGAGGCGCGCGCGCCCTGCGTGCTGTCGAACTGGTAGCCAATGCGGTGGACCTGCTGCAGCCGCTCCTGGACGGCCTGCATACGAGCGACACTCGCCGTCACCGCGGCCTCGCGGCGCTTAATCTCAACCGCGATCTCATCGAAGTAGGCTGTGAAGGCAGAGGCCGACTGGCGAGCCGAGCGTGGCGCGCCAGCGATCAGCGCCTCATTCAGCGAAGTCGTGAAGCTGTCGGCAACGGCGCGCCCACGGGCGGCGGCGACACCTTCAAGGCCTCCGACTGAGCCAAGAAATGCGTCAGCGGAATCCCGTGCGGAGCCTGCGCTGCTCCCGATCCCGAACGACGCGTTGATGCGCTGCTGCGTAGCCTGCGCGTCCGCGAGCCGTTTGGTCGCCGCAGCCGCGCGGTCGGCCACGGCGGCATTGACTTCGTATCGGTCATTGAGCGCTGCAACGACCGGTGCAAGGGCCACGAACCCCTGCCGGGCCATGCTCGCGGCATCGGCCGTCTGACCGAACTTCCGATAGACCCCGTCGAGCGCGGCAGCCGCCCGGGCCGGGTCCATCCCTCGATCGAGAGCCTTCCCGATCGAACGGACCGCGCTCTCGAACTTCGCCGCGTCGCCATAGCCAGTGATCCAGACGCGCGACAGCGACGCGACACCCGGAACAGCCTTGCTGGCGGCGGCATCGGTCGCCGCCAGCGCCCGGCCGACCGCCTTGGCCGACCCGACCATGTCGCCATCCGCCGACACCTTCTGAGCAGCCGCGCGCACATACTGCGACACGTCCATCTCAGCAGTGACGCGGAGGGAAGAGAGCTTGGTGGTCATGCGGATCGCTCGCGCTTGGCCTTTTCGGCCGCGGCCTTGGCCTGCTTTGCGGCGTAGGCGACGTACTCGTCGTCCATGGCCCGCAGGAATAGGTAGAAATCGGGGAAGATGTCGCCCATCAGGCCGTGATCGCGGGCATAGGCGCTGATGCTCTGGTAGTAGATGCCGGAGCATCCACCCATGTCGCCGCGGTGCCGGTCGTTGGTGAGCGCGTTCCATGCATCGAAGAGATAGCCGGCCCAAGGCGGCATCTCGTCGTCTTCGATCTCTTCGATCTGATCGCCCAACGCCTCGGCGGCGTCAGGCTCCTCATCCATCAGATCGGCTAGGAAGCCGAATTCGTCTCCGCGGCGCTCGAGGCGGGCGCGGAAGGCGCTTCGGACTTTCCCAGGTCGTCCTCGGCCGCCTCGCCGAGCGCCTCAGCGTCATCGGTGAACTCCGGATCGACCTCGCTGAGCCTGCCGGCGCAGTATTCGACCTCGGCCACGATCACGCGAAAAGCGGGATCGGTGAGCGTCGCGAGCGCGGCCTCGGGCGAGTATTCGATATCGAGCCCCCGCCAACCGTGCAGGATCTCTTCGCAGTAGAGGCGGCCGATGACAGGCGCCAACTTCTCAGGGGGAATGGGCTGTCCCTTGTACCGGCGGCTCAGCTGCTGGACGCGAGCGTCGCGCTTGATGCGGTAGGAGGGTTTGGTCAGGGCGGAGACGAGGAACTCGACGCCCGGCCACTGGAGCGAGGGAACCCAATCGCCTTTGGCTTCGCGATCGAGATTGGCTCGGAGGGAGGAAAGCTTCAGAACCATTGTGGTGCTTTCTTGCGAGGGAGACGGACGGGCTGTCGGGCCCGTCCGCCAGGAGTGCGCGCACATCCATCTCGCCGCCGGCACCAACCGGCGTCGCTGGCGCTGACCAGCTAGGCTTCTGGACCCGCCGCCGACACAGCGGGCAATTCATCGCCGCGGCCGAAGCCGCGACGGATCAGGCGAAGTACTCGAGGCGGTCGAAGATAATGTTGGCGCCAGTCTCCGGGTCGAGCGCACCGGAGAAGTCGAACTGCGCCGTCACCGTTTGGTTCTTGCCGCCTGCCGACGGGTTGCCGCCACCGCGCAGCGTCGCACGCGGAATCTGGATCACCACCGCCTGGTTGTTCTTGGCGACCCGGCCGTTCAGCGAGGTGACCGTGCCGTCATAGAACTTCTGCAGCACCGCATTGCTGCCGAAGTAGGTGTCGATCTGGCCGGTGACGGTGTTCTCGCCTTCGCGGATGTAGACCGCGCCGAAGTTGTCGACGGCGTCCTGCGCCTCGAGGTTGGCGTTCACCGTGAACGAGACACGGCGAGCCCAGTTCGGGCTGGTGAGCCGCGATCCGCCCTCGGCGAGCCGGCCGACGTTCGCGCTGCCGGCCATCACCTGGTTGGTCGTAGCCGGATCAGGCGAGGCATCCAGCGTCACCGTGCCCTGCGATGCGGTCAGCCCGGTGAAGGTGAAGGCGCCGGTGATCTTCTGCTTCGCCTCCATCGTCAGCTCGAGCTGGCCGGCCTGCATGCCGCGGTTCACGATGTAGGCCGGGACCTGCTGCCCCATGAACCCGCGCTCGATGGTCATCGGAGCGGGCGTCACGCCGTTCTTCAGCTGATCGCCGAACCAGACCCGGATGGTCTTGCCGGTGCCGACGTCGGTCGACCAGCCCGAAGGCAGGTTGTCGAGCGTTAGCTTGCCAGCCGCGATGTCAGTGACCCTCGCCCAGGCCGCAGCCCGCGCCACAGCGCCGGCGGTGACGAGGAAGGCGAAGGTGGTCGCGTCGGCGGTGCCGCCGATCTTGATCCACTGCCCCTTGCGCAGGCCGAGCGTGGTGAAGTCGAGAGCCGTCGAGCCCAGGCCGTCCGCCAGCGCGGTGATGTCCGCCGACGCTCCTTCGAAACCGACCACCTTCAGGCGCGCGGTGGCCGGCGGCGCGGCTTCCGTCACCAGGTTCGCGCCGAGCACAGCCACGGAGGTGGTGCCGCCCGTGGTGACCTTCCAGACTCCGTTGTTGGCAGCGGTGGCGAAACCGGTCGCGCGCAGCAGATGGTTGGCGACGAAGGCGGCGCCGGTCGTGACCGTGAATTCGTCGGTCGTGCCGGCCACCGCAGTGATCACGCTGTCGGCCGTGCCGTCGTTGTCCCGCTCCGGCGTGTTGAGCCAGTCCGAGAACAGCGCGGCGCGCAGCCCATCCGACACGAAGCTCTGCGGGTGCGGGTACGACAGCTCGAAATTGATCCCGCCGCCCGAAGTCTGGCCGACCATGATCGGATCGGCGTTCATGCGGTCGTCGCGCAGCTCGTCGCTGTCGACGTACTCCGGCGCGCCGGAGAGAGATTCGCCAGTCAGGCGGACCTGCTTCATGCGAGGCGTCGTGGGCGTGACGCCCGGCGTCGACTCCATCACGTAGCTCACCCGCACGCGGTTCGATGAGGTCATGGTTCAGGGCTCCCAATAGAAAAGGGGCGCCACCAAGCGCCCCATCACCTTGCCCAAGGGTCGGAATGTTCGATGCCGGCGCGGGCCACGCGCGGGCAGTTCAGGTTGGGTTACGAGCGCTTGGCCTTCCCCGTGGTGGCCTCGCCGGCGGCGGCGCTGTCCTTCGCGGACCTGCTCTCCGGACCCGCCACGAACCGGAGGCGCTTCAGATCCTCCAGCGGGATCGGGCCCTCGGCCGCTTCGACCTCGGAGACGCTATCGCCGGCGGCGAACCGGCGGCTCGGATGCGGAAACGGCTTCAACACGGTGATCAACATGGGTTTTCTCCTGTCTCAGGCTTCGAACCGCAGCCAATCGACGGTCACGGACAACGTCCAAAGAGCCCCGGTCGCTTCATCGCGGCCGCCGAGGCCGATCGCGGCATCCCTGAACTCGAGATCGTCGTTCATGAGCCGAGCGCCGCGGAACAGGTCCGCAACAGCCTTGGCCAACCGGCGCGCTTCGGATGAGCCAGTGCCGGCGGGGACCATCACGTGTATCCAGAGGGTTCCCACCTCGTCCCAGCGGTTCTGTTCTTCGGCGCCGATGCTCTGCTGCGCATAGACCGAGCTCGACATCTCGACCGCGATCCAGGTCTGCTGCGCAGTCTGCTCAAATTCCTCGTTCTCGAATTCGATGAGGGTCTCGGTCCAATGGTCGACCAGAAATGCCCGAACCGCGTCATAGACCACGCCCGAAGCCATCTCAGGCGGCCTTCATATTCATGACGATGGCGGGATAGGTCGTCCGCGCGCCGGCCTGCGTGTCGCGCTGCAGCTTCGTGCGAGCGAACGGCTTATAGCCGCGCCGGAAACGGCCCTTCAGGACGTAGCCGTTCGGGATGTAGACCATCCGGAATCTCACATCGACGGCGCGCCCGAACTGCGACTGGACCTTCCTGCGGACGTCCTGGAAGACCGCCTCGCCAGTCGAGACGCGCTGAAAGCCGCTTTCGATCTTGCGGGCATACGGCACCGTCGCCACCACGGAGACCTCCTCGCCTGCCGCGATCTCGGCATCGGCACGCATGACCTGCGATCCGGCCATCACGACATGCGAGGCGATGTAGTCGCCGCTCCTGCGGGGCGAGCGCTTCTCCAGCTCCGCCAGGGTGAAGGCGAGGATCGGCTGCCAGTAGCTGAAGTCGTAGACGATCGGGCCCGGGGCCTCGACGGTCTCTTCCTCGGCACCCTCTCGGCCGTTGACATACTTCGTGTAAATCGACGACGCCTCGCCGCCGGCGATGGCATCCCGCAGCGCGCCCCGCGCGAACTTTGCCAGTTCCTGATTGATCGCCGCCGGCGCCAGATCGGCCGTCGCCATCTGGAGATCTCGGGCGAAGGTCTCGAAGCGTGCCATCAGCCGAGCACCTTCGCCTCGATCCGGACAACGACGTCGCCTACCACGATCGGCGCGCCCGCCTCGATCTTGCGTTCCCGGCCGTCTGCCTGGCGAAT
This sequence comes from Allobosea sp. WAO, assembly GCF_001509835.1. Classification (GTDB taxonomy): domain Bacteria; phylum Pseudomonadota; class Alphaproteobacteria; order Rhizobiales; family Beijerinckiaceae; genus Allobosea. Next base: position 29,059 of record NZ_JXTJ01000008.1, on the reverse strand, counting down.
GAAGTCGCCGACCTTTGGCCAGACCCCGCCGCCAGCCGCACCCGGCCACGTCCCGGCAGATGCAGCGGCCTGAAACTGCGTCGGCGACATGACGATCGACGAGGCCGTCTGCTTCACTCCGGCGACCAGTACCTCGCTGTTGAAGCCCGTCACCTTGGCCCGGCATTGGACCTCGACGAACACATTCGGCGCGGGGCCGACGCGTCGGCGAACCGTGACGGCCTCGCCACGTCGCGCCAGCGAAGCGTCCAGCCGCGCGATCATGCCGGCTGGGGTGTCGACCGTGCTCATGCGAACGTCGCGTTGCGGTATGGGGCCAAGCGCGCCATCAGGTCGGCGGGCAGGCCAGACGAGGAGGATGGCGTCGTGGCGCCGGAATTCACCCAGTATTGCGTCTCGACCTCCTCGACGCCGGGGATGTCGACACGAACGCTCTTCACGAGAGGGTCGCGGGTCTCAGCTGAGTGAAGCAGCCGGATCATGTCGGCGGCGACGCCCGCCAGATCGGGCGGTACTTCATCGAACCCAGCCTCGTACTCGACCACGACAAGCCCGGCGGGCCACGCTTGTAGGCGCGCGCCGGCGGTTCGCGAGACCAGCCCCGGGTCTCCTTCGACGATGCATCCCGCGAGATTGATGACGGATCCGCTAATGGTCAGCCCGGCCAATGTGATCTCGTGGCGGCGTGCCAAGATCAACTTGTCGCCGCCGCTGAAGAACCGCGTCTCTCGAACCACCTCCTGCCTGAGCGTGCGCGGGGCGCCCTGCCCTCGCACGATCCGGCAGGCCGCGAAGATATCCGCGGAGGCACGCGCGACCAGTTTGGCGAGCACCGCGTCTTGCGAGGTATCGCCGGGCGGGAGCCCAACGATTTTGCGCGCTTCCACCACCGTCAGTAGGTTCGGGTCGGCCGCGGGCGAAACAATCTCGAGCATTGATCAGACCGCCTTGTCGGGGTCGGCGCCCGGGAGCTTGAACGGCTTGGGATCGGCCGGCGGCAGCTTCACGATCTCACGCCCGTCCCGGCCCTTCTTGACGGCGAGACGCCACGACTTGCTCCCGTCGCCAGGCTTCTCGCCAGTGTCGTCCTGCGCGATCCAGTAGCTGCCGCCCCATGTCACGCCATCGCCGCGGGCGTAGACGCTGCCGTCCTTGAAGACGCCGCGGTCCAGCACAACCGGCAGTTCGATGCGACAGGACTTCTCGACATCGCCGCGCGCCCAGCGGAGCACGAAAGAGCGCTCGCCATCATGTTCGACCGTCATGTCGTCGAAGCCGAGCCCATCCTGTGGAACCGGGATCTTGGCGATCTCGCCCTTGATGAATTCGGCGATCGCGTCGCGATCAGCGTCGCGCCCGACCACCGGCCCGAGGTTCTTCGCCTCGCCGTTGGCCAAGGTGACGATGAGGTTGCCGTCCCGGTCGATCAGCGCGCCCGCGAGCCCGACACCGTCCTTCGGCACCGGGATCGCCTTGGCCACGGCAGCGATGCGCTCTTCGATCGCAGGCATGACCTGCTCGACCGTAACGGAGGTCCCATCCTTCGGCCGGGGGATGGCGTCGACGGCGCGACGGATGATCTGCTCGACCTCCGCCATGTCCACGTCCTTGCCCGCGGCGGCCGGCGGCAGAGCCTCGACCGCGGCGGAGACGAGGGGCTCGAGCGTGGCACTGATCGCGTCCGCATCCGGCAACAGCTTCGACACAGCCTCGAAACGGGTCGCAATCTCGCGCTCGATCATCGGGGCAACGTCATCGACAGATACGGCCTGCCCGGGCTCACCGTCCTTCGGCGCCGGCAGCGCCGCCACAGCCTCCTTGACCAGGGTGCCAATCGCCTCCCGAACCTCGACCATGTCGACGTTCGCACCCGGCTCGCCATCCTTCGCCGGCGGCAGCGCGGCGACCGCCCTCTCGATCTCCTCGCGGATCATCGGGGCGACGTCCTCCACCGAAACGCTCTTGCCCGGCGCAGGCTCTGGAAGAGCAGCGACTGCCTTGGACACCATCGCCGGGAGATGAGCCTTCACCGCGTCGACAATCGCCGGCGCGACCTCCTCGAGGCTCACGCTCTTGCCGTCCTCACCGTCGCGGGCCTTCGGCAGCGCCTGGACCAGTTCCTCGAGCATCGAGCGAACCTGATCCATGTCGGCGTCTTTGCCGGCCGCCGGCGCGGGCAGCGCCTGGACCAATTCTTCCAGGATTGGCCGAACCTGGTCCACCGTGATGCTCTCGCCATCCTTCGGCAGCGGGATGAGGCCGACGAGCTCGGTCGCGCGGGCGTTGATGCGGTCATCCAGATCCGCCAAGCCAAGCGCAACCGCTTCCGCCACGACCGGGCCGACATCCTCGGCCGTCACGCTCTTGCCGTCCTGGGGAGCGGGCAGCGCAGCGACCGCGGCGTCGACGGCCCGCTTGATCTCTTCGGGGTCCGCATCCTTGCCGTCGACCGGCGGTGGCAACGCCGAGACAGCCTCCGCAACCGCTTCCGCGACCACGGCGCGGACCTCGGCGATATCGATGTCCCGCCCGGGCTCGCCATCCTTGGCCGGCGGGATAGCGTCAACGGCAGCCTTCACCATCTCCTGCATGCGAACGGCGATCGCTGCCATGTCGGCGTCAGCGCCGTCCTTGGCCCGAGGGAGCGCGTCGACGGCCTTGGCCACCGCGGCGGCGACCTCGGCGGGGTCCACATCCTTGCCATTCCGGATCGCGCCCAGCGCAGCATCGATGCGCTGGGTCTGCAGGCCGGCGCTCTCCTTCAGCGCAGCGACGAGATCCGCGTTCGCCGCCTTGAGCTCGGCGATCGTGGCGCGCGCATCCGCCGAAATGACCTCGACCTCCTTCTCCCATTGCGAACGGCATTTCGCGATCACGCGAGCCAGCGCCAAATCGAGAGCGGAGGGGGCAGTCTCACTGCAGGACATAAGGACCCTGGGAGAGACATTCGAGAAACTCGGCGTGCGCGGCGACGCTGGCTGCGGCGCGCTGCTCGTCGACGGGTTCGTCATTATTTTCCTCCGCCGGCGCGACGCTGTCGGTGCTGGCCCCTGACTTCGCGAAGGGGTCCGCCTTCGCATCGCGCTTGGCGAGCGCGCGAAGGCTGAAATTCTGCTGCTGCAGGAAGACGTCATCGCCTTCCTTGTTCGGGCGAGCCCTCAAGCCGACGCGGCGGCGCTTCTCGTCGATCGTCATCACGCCGGAGGCCTTCTCGAGCACCTCCATCTGCGCGACGCTGTCCATCCGGAGCAGGTTGTCGGTGTCCACTTCCGTACCGAGCCGCCGGCCACCTTCCTTGATCGTGTCGAGACCAAGCCCCTCATCCAGGCAGAGCTCCTTGGCCTCGATCAGGATCTGCAGGCACTGGGAGTAATATTCGACGTTGAGCGCCTGGATGTTGTCGTAGCTGGGGAGCGGACCGACACCAACCTTGTAGGGCGGCATGTGGAAAGCCGAGCAGACGACCTCGGCCGACATCTTCAGCTGCTCGATGAGCTGCGCGTCGGTCGCCTTCATCGTCATCGACTCGAACTTCAGGCCGTCGCCGAGCACCGCGACGCGCCCCGCGCCCTTGTCCCCCGTGTATTCGGACTCCCAATGCGCCTTCAGGCGTGCGGCCGTCGCATCGTCGATGTGTGCCGGAGCAGTCAGCACGCCGCCCGGCTGAGCGTTGTTGCCGAAGAACTTCGCCGACTGGTTCTGGATGGCATGGCCCTGCATCGCCGCGAGGCCGCAGGCATAGATCGGCGAGAGCCCGACCAGCGGATGGAACAGGCAGTTCATCCGATCGTGGATGATTTCGCGCGCCGGCACGATTACCTGCGACGGCAAGCCGGCCAGGTGGTCGGCGTTCAGGTCGTAGAAGACCGCTCCATCATCAGAGATTAGGGGCTTGGTGCGATCAGGATCGAGAATATGCAGGGCGATGACTGCGCCGCGCCCGTCGCGCACCTTCAGCACGTAAGTGTTGCCACGGCTCAGCTTCGAGAGCAGCCAGGCTTCGGCGAACTGGATCCGGTTCTGGTAACTGTTCGGCTTCCGAAGGACAGGGCTGAACGCGGGGCTCTCCACCTCCGTCCAGATGTCCTCGCCCTGATGCTCGACCAGCTTGATCCGATTCTTCGCGATGTCGGACGCGATCAGCGTGATGCAGGCGAAGACCGCATGGAACGACATCGCCGTGTCGAAGCGCACCTCGACATTGCGCTGCCACGCGCCAGCGAACGGCTCACGGATGATCGACCACCAGCCACCGCGCCCGGCCGGGACCATGGACATCCCCTTGGCGCGCGGCGCCAGCGCCTGCCCCAGCGCCGAAAGAAAGCCTGCCTCAGCCATTTGGGTTCAGCCCGTTGCGGCAGATGACGGCGGCGGCGAGCGCGAAGACACCGCCGGCGATGAACGCCCAGCCCGGGCCCGCCAGCAGGAAGACGCCGGTCGTGATGAAGCCGGCGCCCGCCAGCGCCAGCACCAGGATCGCGATGAGGAGCTTCATCAGGCGGCCAGAGCCTCACTGCGGCCGCAGAACACGACTTCGTCGAAGCCGTGCATGCGTGCCAGCCGATCAGCGTGGGCGTCGTCCCGTGCGAAGATCGGCGAGCCCGGCCAGTGCGCGGCCGCCTCCGGTGAGGCGATCACGGCGTCGAACGGCCCGGTTGCAAGAGCGGCGGTCGCGTCGGTCCACACGGAGGGGTGATAGCCGAGCACCAGGCAACGGCCTCGCCCTCCCCCGCGGTAATGCTCGGCGGCCCAATCATCGACGCCGCGATCGACCAGGTCCCAGGGCTTAGGGTTGCCGAAGAAGAACATGATGCGCGTGCTCGGCGAGACGCGCGCGACGCCGCTGCCGAACCAAACGATGCCATGCTCTTGCCCCCACGTCGCTTCGCCGTAGCCGAGCCGCGCGCTGATCCACGCTTGATCCGATCCGATGAAGCGATGCCCTGCCTCGACAGCGCGCTCGGGCGTCAGGTCGGCGTGAACAGCGGGGCGGGCGCCGGCCGTCATCATGAGCATGGAGCCGTTGTACGGCCGGGTCGCCGTGGCGCCGCGATAGAGCACGATGTCCTCGGGACGGTCGAACAGCGGGTCGAGCGGTCCAGAGATGATGCAATCGAGATCCATGCTGACGAAGCGCGGGCCGAAGATGTCGGCGGCGTCCGGCCGGAACATCGCTACGCGACGCAGGCACTGAGGCTTGTCCTCGCCCCAGGTCGGGATGCGGAAGGTCTCGAAGTCGCGCGGCGGCGCGATGATGTCGATTGAAGCGTCGATCCCGTCCGGCATGTCCGTGACGCAAGCGATCCGATGAGGCATCGCGAGGTGCCGACGGACCATTCCGGCCCAGACATTGACGTGGGCCGCAGTGTACGCGGCTCGGCCGCCGGGCTGGGCCCAGAGCCAGGTCAGAACGGTCAGATCAGGCATCGGGCAGCATCGCCTTCAACTGCTTCATCCGCGCGTCCATGCGCTTCCCGAAATCGAACCCGGCCCCAGCGAGAAGCTGAAGCTGCGAGCGATGTGGTTCGGGGAGGCTGGACGCGAGGCGCCAGATCTCACGCTGCGTCTCGCAGAGGGTGAGACGGCGCGATTGGTGGGCGGGGTTGATCCGGTGCTTCCGCTGCCCCTCGACCGCCCGGATCGCGTCGAGGAACTCCATCCCGGGCGGGACGGGGCCGAGGTTCGTGGTCCCGGTCTCGTCAGCCGGCATTGGCGGCCTGTCGCCGAGCGACCTCCGCCTCGAGTACCGCGATCGCCTCCACCTTGTTCTGGGGCGTAGCGCCGAGCGCCTTCGCGATCGTGATCATCTTCATGTGGTGTAAATCGCGCCAGTCATCAGGGATCTCGACGACCTGATCGGGAACGGACGGGGGCGACAACTTGGTCGGAGCAGGCTCGTCCCTCGGGATCACCGCGGCTGGCGGTGGCGGGAGCGACCCGGGCTCGCGGGGCTCTTCCATCACCCGTGCACGGTTGACGGCAACCAACACGCGCGCGTCAGAGCGTGTTGCCTCGAACTCGTCGCCGGCCAGAAGCCGACGGGTTGCATAGGTGAGTGGCCTCACCGCGATCAGCTTCTGCTTCATGACTGCCTCCTGGGCGGCTGCAGGAGGCGGGCAACCGAAGTCGCCCGCCCTGTTGCTCGGTGAGCCGATCAGGAGGCCGGGTCACCCCAGGCGACGCCGGTGATCAGTGCCACGGCGGAGTTGCGCCGGCGCATCCAGTTCACGGTCCGCTCGGCGCGGAAGCCGACGCTGTTGGTCTGCCAGAGCGACACAAGCTCGGCGGCGACGGGCGTGGCAGCGATGGTGTCGCCCGTGGGGTTGTCCATCATCTCGAGCGAGGCCTCGGTGGACATGTCGACCGCCACCTCGCCCTCGTCGCCGAAGTAGACGTCCTCGGCGTTCACCAGCGCGACGTAGTTGCCGACGTACTGCGAGGTGATGGCCGGCAGCCCCATGAAGGTGCCGCCGTTCAGCGTCAGCCCCGGGAATTCCGCCTGGCCGAGCGCGTTGGTCATCAGCGACAGCGACAGCGCCGTCGTCGCCGACATGACCCAGACGCCGGAGGTCAGAGCGTTGTTCGCCAGGACGAACTTGCCCATGGCGGCCTTCGCATCGGCGCGCACTGCCTCGCCGTCGTTGCCGCTCGACGCGACGGCCGTCAGGCCATTGGTGATCGACGCAGGCTTCACGTTGGCCGTGCCCGCGTTCGACGGGTCGATGAACGCCTGGTCCTGAGCCTTCGCCACAGCATTTACGATGCTGTTGCGCAGCAGCACCTCACCCGACGGCGAGCTGTCGCGGAGCTGCTCCATCGTCGCGACGACGATGTTCGCGACCTTGAGCGGGTTCATCTCCGTGCGGGTCCAGGATGGCTTGGTCAGCGGCTTCGCCTTGCCCTCGCCGACCCAGTAAGCCGCGCTCTCGCTCGCCTCGGTGATCAGCGGCACGCGGAACGGGATGCGGGTGAAGCCCGGGATACCGTTCTGGCCGAAGCGACCGATGATCGTGCGCGGGCGCAGGAACTCGACGAAGTCGGCCCAGCCTCCCTCGTTGCCGATCAGCGCCGCGTCGGTGGTCGTGTTCGACGCGATGACGGCCGCCTTCACGATCTCGACGACCTGGGGGTCGCGCTCGCCGTAGAGCTCCTTCGCGATCGTCGCCGGATCGCGGTGGGTCTTGTGAGCGAGACCGATGCATCGGACATAGCGAGCGAAGCGGATGCCCGGTTCCGGCGCATTGGCCTTGATCGAGACGGGCACACGGGCGGCGGAGCCTTCGGCGGCCGTCTTCGGCGTGCCGACAGCCTTGGCGCGGGCCGCCTGGGCAGCCTCCAGGTCACGCAGATCCTTGAGCTCGAGCTCGATCGACTTGATCTCCTCGCGGAGGGTGTCGAACTCCTCCTTCTCGGCGACGTCCTTGGTTCGGCCCTCCTCGAGGGCCTTGCCCTGGATCTCGGTGAGCTTGGTCTGCTTGGCCTGCAGCTCGGCCTCGAAGGCAACGATCTGCTCTGCGATGGTCTTCATGTCAGTGCCCTCCTTGGGCGCCGGGATAGACTTGGTCTTGGAGGTGGTTCCCGAAGCGCCGGGAGCGTCGAGCCGAACGACGCGGTGCTGCTTCTCGCCAGACGCGGCGCGCAGTTCGGTGTCGACCGACTTGATTGCGGTGATGGTGGCTTCCCAGTTCGCGGGGATGGTCACGGCCGAAAGCTCAAGCCAGAGCCACTTCATGAACCGATAGCTGTAGCTGCCCTCGATCCGGGCGGATTCGAGCGGCTGAAAGCCGATCGACAGGCCCTGTACGAGACCATGCTTGATCGACTGCCAAGCCTCGTCGAGACGATCTTTCAGAGCACCCGGCTCGTCGATCTTGGTGATCTTCGCCTTGATGACGATGCCGGCATCCGTGACCTTGGCGAAGGTAACGTGCCCGATCGGCTTGTCCGACTTGTGCTGCCAGAGCAGCGGGATCGGCAGCTTGAAGTCGGCGCCCTTGGGCTCGACGATGTCGCCGGTGCGGTCGGCCGTGGGCGTCGTGGCGATGCCCTCGATTTCGCGCGCGTCTTCATCCACCGCTTTCACGGTGAGCAGCGAATATGCTCGATTCATCGAGGTTCTCCGGTCGCCCTAGACGAACATCATCTGGAAGGACGGCTTCTTCTTCGGCTGCGGGTTCCGCACCATCAGGGTGACGGCGTTGAACAGCGCCATGAGCGGGTCGATCTTCGCGGCGCCCGAGATCTGCTTGTCGATAGCCGTCGCGTTGCCGCGGGCGACGGCCTTGGCGTTGCCGACGCACCACGCCATCAGCGCCTGTGCGGCGTTGATCATCTCGCCGCCGGCGACCTTGCGCTCCGCGGTCTTGATCGCGCCGGACATCCGCCAGCCCTGCAGCACCGCGAAGATGCGATCGATGCTGAGCCCGCGATCCGCCGACGTGAGCTCCACGACGATGTCGCCGATCCCAACCGAGTCGACGCCGATCGCCGGGCCCTCGGCGAGCAGGCCGGCATCCTCGGCTCGCATCACGAGGTCGCAGACCGCAGCGACGTCATCTCCGGGCTTCTCGACCAGCGTGATCTCGCCGGCGTCGATCAGTTCCTGCAGCTTCGATGCGATGACCTGCCGGCGCGCGAACACGATCGGGTGCATCCAGGCATGCGACCAGGTCAGCCAGCGTCCGGTCCCCTTCTCGCGTCCGATCACGGTCAGGCCGAGGAGGTCGTCCAGGCCGCCGCCGTCGATGCCGAACACCACGACGTCGCAGCGCTCAAGCAGTGTCTCGAACGTCAGCGTCGGATCGCCGTTGGCCTCCCAGAATTCCGCGCCGGCCCAGCCGTCGGACCGCTGCCGCAGGCCAACCTGAATGTTGAAGTGCTTGGCGAAGAAGATGTTCTTCGCCTCGCGCGTCCCGGTCTTGGACACCAACCCGTTCCGCAGGAAGTCGATGTCGAAAAAGCCAGTCTCGATGCTCGGGTTCGGGATCCGCCAGAGCGTCTCGTCGTTCCGCCAGATCTCGTCCTTCAGCAGGTACTCCGGGAGCTCGTAGAGGACCGGCAGCGAGGTGTGGTCGGCCACGGTCCCGTCGCGCACCGCCCGCATGTGCTCGAGGATGCGCTTGAACTCGCCCGTGGGCTCCTCATCTGCCTGCGTAGACAGCATCACGGTGAAGCCTTCCGGCCGCGCCGCCTGCGCGCCCTCGATCTCCGACAGGATGTTCGCGAACCGCGGGTTCTTACCGAACAGCCAGAGCTCGTCGATCAGGTTGGCGATCGACTTGCCGCCGCCGACAGTGTCCGCGTCCGCCGCGACCACGCGCAGCGACGAGTTCATCAGCTTGTGCTCGATCGAGCGGTAGTTCCGGTTCGCCTTGAACAGGTCGCTCAGTTGCGGGTCGAGCTCGACCATTCCCATTGCCGGCCCGAACGAGTTGTTCGCGATCTTCTGCGTCGGCGCGATGATCTGGAATTCGCCGTCGGCCCGGTCGTTCAGGATCAGCGCCGTCATCATGATGCCGGCGGCGATAGTCGACTTCCCGTTCTTCTTCGCGATCAGCAGCAGGAACGCCTTGACGGCCTGCTTTTTCGTCTCGGCGTCCCTGGCGCCGAAGATCGTGTAGACGAACTCGAAAACCCATTTCGGGCTCGACTCCCCTAAGGTGGGGAAGCCAGGCATATCCTTGACCCGGAGCCGCTTGAAGATCCGAAGCGCCTTGGCGGCGCGCTCGTGGTCGAGCGGCAGAACCGGGATGATGCTCTCGCCGGCGATGATCCGGCGCGCCCAATCCTTGCAGGCCGTGTTCCAGCTGGGCAGAGCCAGCATCGGTTACTTCTTCCGCGCCGCCGCAACCGGGAACGCCAGGACGCCTTCCGGCATCAAGTCGTTGCCCCAGTCGCCGGTCGGCTGGAGCGCCTGCTCGGCCGCGGCGACGACCGCCTCCTTCTTCGACTGCTTGCCCTTGCCTGTGGACTGAGCCGCGGGTGCGGCAGGGGTCGCCTCGGGCTCGTCGGCGGTCCAGGCCCGTTGAGCCGCCGCTGCCTGGAGCTTTGCATCCAGGTGCTTGATGGCTGCGACGTTCCCTTTGTCGGCTGCGGCCTGCAAGCGCTCCAGGTTGCGGGCCCTTTCGATGGCGTTGCCCTGGTCGAGCTCCCGCGGATAGCGCTTGCGCAGCGTGTTCCTGGAGATCTTCAGCAGGTACGCGATCTGCTCCTCGGCAATGCCGCCGGCAGCCCAGAGGCGCACCTTGTCGCGCTGCTCCTTCGAGATCGGCTTCGGCGCCGGCCCGCGGCTGCCGCGTTTCGGTGATTTTGCCATCTGTTCACAGTTTCCGAGTCGCCCCGAAAATTCCGGGGGCAAGAATTTTTTCTGCGAAGTTGCCCCCAAGCGGTGGCGGCCCCCGGTCGGGCTCGAGGTCGGGAAGCCCCCCCCTCTAATGAGCCCTCAAGGTGGTCGCGGCCGATCAGGTTGAGGCTTGCTCCGCCTTCGAGGATCAGCAGCGGCGGCGCTGGGTCGAGCCTTGCCACAAAGCTGGCCCAAGCATCGGCGATGCGCTCCTGCTGCTCTGCGGTGATGACGTTGGGCACCATGATGACGAAGCGGTCGCCGGGCTTCACTTCAAGTCGCTGCATATCGCCGATGAAACGGATTGCGGCCTGGTCGCTCATGGGCTGGCTTCCTATGCGCCGTGGCGTGCGGCTCTGGCGCGATGGGTTTTGCGGACGTGGCAGGATGCGCAGCGGCACATGCCGTTGAGAGGATCGAGCGCACGGTGCGGGGCGTCCTGCCGTTCCTCGACATGGTCGGCATAGAGCGCGACACCGGGGCCGCTGCGCGGCGTGGCTCGGTCGTGCTCCGGGTCTTGGCAGCGGTAGCCGGCGCGTTCCTTTACCTGCCGTGCCCATGTGCGATGAGCGGCGGTCCCCAATTCGGCGTCGGTCTGCTTCGGCGCCACGGGGACAAGCGGCGGGAGCGAGCTGGCCAGAGGCGGGAGAGCGCGGAGGCGTGCCATGGACTAAGCTCGCAGAAGGAGGTTTCCCGAATGAATTATGAGTCGCGCCTGAAATGGGTGGATATCGTGCGGGGATTGCGTCGCGATGTGATGCGGCTCGCATTGCAGGAGCGGTTTCCAGAGCACGAAAAGGCCAAGCAGGAGCTGGAGGAGATGGAACGCCACGGCCGCGCCAAAGGCTGGAGGCACCCGGACGACCAGACCCCTGAAATGCAAAAGCCCGGCTCGCTATGAACCGGGCTTCGCTGGGGCGGCGCCTCAACCCAGTGCATCCGTGGGGAGACGATTCGCCTTGTGGAGATAGTTCTGAATCATCTTCTTCAAAACGTCAACAATGATTTTTGATTTGTGCGTTTAGATTGAAGATGGCGCAGACATGGAAAAGCCCGCAGGGCGAACCGTGCGGGCTCAACGCTCTGAGCGCGTGCGCTGCCGCTAGTGGCGCGGATCGGGCTCTTCGAGGCCGTAGTCGGCGACGACCACATACCCCGAATTGGCCTTCTTGGTTTCGCCGCCGACTGTGATCTCCCTGGCGGGCTGCCAGATGACCGTGACCACGACACCCTGGTCCTCGCTGATCTGATCCAGTGCTTCCTGCAGCAACTTCGCGTCGTCCTCGACCGAAATCACTTTGTATCCATCGTCACTCATAGCAGGCTCCTAACATGAGCCGGGACCATAGGCCGGCTGGCTCTAGGGCGATAGCCGAGCACCTTGGCCTTCACGCGACTATTCCGTGAGCAAACGGAGCCGGCGCAGATAATCCGGCAGGTCGTCGCGATATGCTGGACCAAACATGCAGACGGTCCGCGTCCCACTCTCGATCTCGGTACGGCCGGCATCTGCAACGACAAAGCACGGGATGCCGGCTGCTTTGGCCTCCTCCTCTACTCGGTCAAGCGCCGCCCCGGAGTCGACACGGACCGCGACCTTGGGCGTAGCGCTCTCAATGTAGGCCCGCATCAAATCCGGGCGATCCTGCGCAACGATCAAATGCAGCCAGCCGGCGGCGTGCATTGCCTGAACCGCGAGTTTGCCGCGAGACAGCGCCAGGTCAGTTCGCACCGCGAGCCACATTTTCAGCTCGGGCTTCTGCGGCGCCGGCTCAAGCATCAGCATCGTCCGGCTTTGCCATGCGGGCGCCCTCGCCTATGCCGTCGCTGTCGTCGAATAGGCGGACACCGTTTGCCATCAACGCTGCGCGGATCGCCTTGAGCGTGTCGGCGCCGGGATTAGTCATGTCCGCTTCGATCCGGGCGAGCGTAGCCCTTCCGATCTTGGCCGCCTTCGCCAATTCGTCTTGCGTCCAGCCTAGCAATGCGCGGCCTGCGCGGATTTGGCGAGCTGTGATCACTTCGGCGACGCTGGCATTCTTATCCGTCTTGCGCGCCTTGACCTGGCTACCAACTACAACAGGCGATGCAGCGGCCGGCCCGCGCGAGCCAAGCGGGTTTATGGGAATCGCCGGATCGTAGCGGATAGCCAATCTGCCCTCCAACAATTTTGAGAAATCTGTATCACGCCCTATTGACGGCGCAGCGGACGTGATACATATTCGCTCATATAGAGCACATCAAGCGCTTTGGACGACACAGGCCGATTGTGGCCTTCCATTTTGGAGACCGTCAGATGACCACCTTCAAGCTCAATGGAATCTCGCTTTCCGCCGGCGCGGCGCAGAACGGCCTGCCGCTCGCCTCGCGTCCCTTCACTACGCCGGGCGCTGGCGACTATGCCGAGCGCGCGGAAGGCCGGGACCGTCGCCGGGTGCGCCGCGCTCGCCTCGCCGACAAGCGCTCTTTCCTCGCTAGCATGTGAGGGGCTGACGATGGCTCTTGCCTTCGATACTCTCGGATATGCCAAGGCGCTTAAGGCTGGCGGTGTGAAAGCCGCTGATGCCGAAGCGATGGCGGAAGCCGCGCGAGATTTCATCATGGCCGAGATCGCGACACGCGAGGACCTGCGGCAGGCGCTGGAAGTCCAGACGCTGCGCCTTACGATCCGCCTCGGCCTGATGGTGGCAGGCGGTGCGGGCAGCATCCTTGCCGCCGGCTTCCTCGCGGTGCGCTTCCTCGCCAATCTCCCGCACTGATCCTGCGGCGCGGCCTTAGCGCCGCGCCCTCCCCCTCATCCATTCCACGATGACGCGCGGCGATCGCCAGCGCGAACGGCGAAGGATTCCCCCATGGCACGCTTTCGCGCCACTCTCGACATCTGGCCCCTTTCTGACGCAGAGCGCGCCGCGCTCCCGGTCGGGCAGTGGGTCACGGCTGGACCCGATGGCCCGCGCGGCCGCTTCTATGGGCAGGGCCGCGCCTCTACCGTCGTCGCATGGGTCGGCAACGCCCGGCGCTCCCGGGACTATGCCGGATATATGCGCGCCATTCGCGACTATGGCCGCAGCGTTCGCATGGTGCGGCCATGACCGGCAATCAGGCCTATGAAAGCGCCAAGCTGCATCGCGCCCATTGGGACAAGCTCGTCGCGGACGCAAGCGCGCGGCTGAAGGCTGTTCCGGGCGTCGGCAGTGGCCCGCATGGGCTTACGCCCGACGAAGTGAAGCGCCGGCCGGACTACCAGCAGGCGCGCGCAGAGTATCAGCGGCTCTTTTCTGCCTCCCGAAACTGGAACCGGCATTTCGTCGCCGTCTTCGGGGCTGAAATCCGCGCCGAACGTCGCGCCCGCGCCTGATCCCTACAGCGCGGACGCCTGGCCGCCCGCGCCCTTCCTGAACCTCACCCCACCACAACGCGCTCGCCCATGGCTGGAGCGCGAACCCTGGAGCTTTGTCCGATGACCAATGCGACCGTTGGAACCGCCCTTCTCGCCCCCAGTGGCGCGCCCGGCTACATTGCCGAGGTTCGCCCCGCGCCTGCCAACACCTTCACGCTGTCCGGCGGGATGCGTCCCGCTTCCGCCGAATATGTCTGCTGCTTCGACAGCCACGTTTCCGAACTGATCGACGGGATTGCGGCGCCGTTCATCGCCCGCGCCAAGGCCGCCGGGATCCCCGACATTTCGCCGGAGGAAGCGGCGCGCCGCCTTGCCGCGTCACGGCAGGCGATGGCCGATAGCCGCGACGCGGCCCGGCTCGCCGATGAAGCCCAGCGCCAGACGCGCGCGGCATTCGATGCGGACGCCGCGAACCGCATCCCGGCATGGGCCAAGGCCGCCATTGTGGCGGAGCTGATCGAGGACGAATCCGACATCGCGTCGGATTATTTCGGTTCCAAGCGCACGCGGGCCGTCATCCTCGGCTTTTCCAAGCATACCCGCGACCTCTTCCCGGAGATGCGGGCGGCCGCTCGCAACTTCGCCGAAACCGCCCGTCTCGCGGACGCGCCGGAGGCAGCCGAGCACCGCGAGAAATATTCGATGGGCGGCGGTTTCTACCTGAAAGACGGCTACCGCCATTCCAGCGGCTGGCAGGTCTCCAAGGTTTCGCTGCGCGACGACAACCCGGCCGCCAGCCTCCCCACTGCGGAATGGTCGCTGGCGGCCCCGGCCGCGCCGCCCGTCGCGCTCGAAACCGCCGGAGGCCTTCGGATCGAAGAGCACACGCACACGAAGAAGGGCTTTGCCATGTTCGTCTGCGTCATGCCGGAGCGTGTCGAGCGCGACGAGTTCGAGCGCCTGCGGGACGCCGCTCAGGCAATGGGGGGCTGGTACTCCCGGCCGTGGGGCCGTACTCCCGGCGGCTTCGCCTTCAAGGATCGTGCGAGCGCGGAGGCGTTCGCCAATCCGGCGGAGGTTGCAACGCCAGCGGAGCCGGCGGCCCGCGTCCAGCCGGCGCGCAACGGCGCCCCGGTTGCGGCGAAGCTCCGCGCGCTCGCTGATGGCATGGCGGATGACATCGCGCACAAGTTCGCTGAGCGCCGAAGCAATACGCCGAAGCAACAGCGGGAGGCAGCAAGCGCGCGGCTCGACGGCTTCCAGCTTCAGCGGGCGCAAGCCGGGCTGCGAGCGCTCGCCGATCTTCATGAAGCCGGCCAGGTTCCCGGCGCGCTCGCTGGCGTGACCAGCAAGAAAGCCGCCATGGACCTCGCCCGCGCCGAAATCAATCGGTCGGGCGGCTACTATGACGCGGGGCACGAGACCGGGCAGCCGGCCAGCGACACGGACGCGGCCCGGCTATTCTGGGACCTTGTCGCGGACGCAGGCAAAGCCGAGCGCGCAGCAGAAGAACTGCGGCGCAAGGTCGATGCCCTGAAGCTCGCCAGCATCCCCGGCTATTTCCCGACGCCTGCGGCCGTCGTCGATCGGATGACCGATGCGGCGCGCCTACCGGAGGGGCCATGCCTCATTCTCGAACCGGAGGCCGGTAGCGGAGCGATCTGCGAAGGCGTCGCCCGAGCTGCCCCGCTGGCGAAGGTCGAGGCCTTCGAGGTCAACAGCCGGCTTCGCGAGGTGCTGCAAATGAAGGGGGTTGCCCTTGTCGGCTCCGACTTCATGGAGGCCGCGCCGGAGCCGCGCTTTGACCGGGCGGTGATGAACCCACCTTTCGAGAACGGGCAGGATATCGCGCACGTTCGCCACGCCTTCCAGTTCCTGAAGCCGGGCGGCCGTCTCGTCGCGATCATGTCGCCCGGCCCGTTCTTCCGGCAGGACCGGCGCGCCGTCGAGTTCCGCGAATGGTTCGAGGCCTTGGGCGGCGAGCGCGAAGACCTGCCGGCCGGCTCCTTCAAGGAAAGCGGCACGGGCGTCGCGACCGTCCTCGTCGTCATTGACGCGGAGGGCTGACCGATGCCCCGCTATCAGCTCGCCCGCGACGTGCAGATGATTTTCCAAGGGCTGCACACCGTCCGCGCTAAGGCCGGCACGCCGCTGCGCATGGTCATGTGCGGCACAGGTCCGGGCTACGTGATCCCCGTCGCTCGCGTCGAAACCGACAGCGCCACGGGGCGCGGAACCATCTGGGCGCACGACACCACCTTTTACCACATCTGGGCCCCGGCGGACGCTGTCGAGGAGGTGCTTTCATGACCGCGCCCGCCCTCACCCCTGCCGCCGCCTATTCGATCGGGCCAGCCCGCTACGCCAAGGGAAAGATGGTCATCGTCCCGGCGCGTGACGGCTCCGGCTTCAAGACCCGCGCCGCCTAGCTGGCGCCAAGGGCATCGGCGGGAAATGGGTTCACCGCTCCGGCGGGTACACCGTGAGCCCGGCCGCTGCGCGCCGCTTCGAACGGCTCTATGCCGATGGCTGGGACGCCTCGATTTTCGGCGCGCTGGAGCCGCCTCGCGAGGTGGCAGCATGACCTGCCGCCCCTACGTCCCGCACGCCAGCCGGCCCGGCTATTCCGCGCTCGCCTTTGCCTTCTACGCCGCTCGCGCTGCGCTCCTGCTGGCGAGCCTCTCGGTCGGCGCCGTTGCGCTCGCCCTCTCCCCTTTCCTCGCTTTCGGAGGTTGAAACCATGCCGCGATTTTCAGTCCTGATCCGTTGGGAAGACGGCGACGAAGAACAAGGCGAGTTCGGTTGGACCGGGCTTGCCGACAATGAAAGCGACGCCGAGGCGAAGGGCCGCGCCGCGATGCGTGACTCCTACATCGAGCAGTACGGCGAGGAGGGCGAAGACGAGGACGAGCTTTGCGAGCACCGCACCGACGCGGAAGGCAAGTTCGGCGGGTCCCTCATCGACATAACGCGCGGCGCCGCATGGCAGGCGCAGGAGCTGGAAGACGCCTTGCGCGGTCTGCTGAAGGCCTCCGACGAGCACGCCGCGCGCTGCGGCTGGTCTGACCATGGCGAGCGGGAGGCCGCGCGCAAGCTTCTGGCCGACCTGGATAAGGAGGGCTGATCGATGCTGGCGATCCTCGACCGCGCGGCTATCCACCGCGCCCGCAACGCCTTCCACACGGCTCGCCATCGGCTTCGCTATCGCCTGGAGCGCTATGGCAGGGCCCTGCGCTACGCCCGCAGCGCCATGACCGCAGATGACGCACATCAGTTCATCTACGAGGCTGAGTACAGGGCCGGGCACTACTCGCTCGCGGCGTTCACCGTGGCGGAAGTGATGGACGCCGCCGCTGAGCGCTGGGGCAACGTTCCCGGCATGCAGCGATGGGCCGTCGATGCCGCCGCGCGCGTGTCCGGCAAGTGGAACGACGATACCAGCGAGTTGCCCGGCGCCGCCTGCGAATGGGCACTCCAGATCATGCAGGAATATGCCGCCGCCGATGGTGTCCAGCTTGTGGAGCAGGACGAGGACGACGAAGGCGAGGAGGCTTGAGCGTGGACGCGATCCCAGAATTCGACAACACGCAGGCCGACGCCGAGGGCTGGGGCATTTACGAGTGCGACGGCTCCAGCAATGGCCCCTATCAGATTTGCCGCGACGACGAGGCAGCCGTCTTTGCCAGCGATGACGCGGCCTGGCGGCACGTCATAGACGGGGCCACTGCCGGCAGCGCCTACCACATCCGCGCGATGGACTACATCCGCGAGCACAATCCCGCCGAGTGGTGCGCCTACGGCCGCGAGCACAAGCGAGTCCTGACCCACAAGTGCGGCGCGCCGATGCTCGACGCCGAGGGCTATCTGATAAACGCCGCCGGCCAGCGCATCAGCTACGACGCCGACGACGAGCCACTTCGCTTCCGCCAGGGCGGCGGTGCTGTGCGGGAGCGCTGAGCGATGCCCTCCCCTGCACCCCGCATTCCGCAGACGCTAGACGTCGGCTTGATGATCTGCCTCCGGCTCGAGGATCAGCCGATGGCGGTTCACGACTTCGACGAGGACGCCGCCACGATCGAGGCCGTGGACCATATCGCGCTCGTCGACAACAGCGACCCGAGCAACCTCGTCATCTTCACACAGAGCGGCGTGCGCTTCGTCGTCCGCATCACCAGGGAGGGCTGAACCGATGGCGCGCGACGACGGGTTTGTCCGATACACCCTTCGCATCCCTGAAGCGCTCTATGCGCGCGTCCAGCGGCCGGCGCTGGCACTGGCAGAAAATTACCCAGCGCCAGCGCCGGCCGGCGACGTACTCGCCTCTCTCCGCGCCATCCTGCCGTTGGCGGAGAGCCGAGCGGAGGACATGCTGGAATGCGCGGAGGAATGCGAGGCGAGCACGCTCAAGCATCCTACTAACCAGGGCATCGCCAGCAACGCGGCTGAAGCACGGGACAATGCAAACAAGGCCGTCGCCGCTGTCGACGCCGCGAAGGCGCTGCTCGCCAGCCTGGACACGGAGGGCGGCGCCCGTGGCTAAGCGCAAGCACCCCTTCCACTGGTCGGTCTATTCCCCGCTCTCCGATCAGCTCAGCAGGATCGCGAACGACGAGCGGCTCGACCAGGATGTCGGCAAGCTCATCGCCGAGGCGAACCATAAGCTCTGGCAGGCCTGGGACCTCCAGGCCGAGAACGAGCGGCGGGCCGAGACGAAGGCGGCGCCGCGCTACGCCTAGACCCCGCATTCCGCCGCTTGCGCGGGATCGCCGCCAGGAAGACCATCGCGGTGGAGGTTAGCCATGACCGACCCTCGCTTAGAAGCCGCCGTGGAAGCCGCAGCCAAGGCAATGCACGAGAAGTCCCGCGAAAAGCGGATGCTGCACTGGGAAACGTGCAGCGACGATTGGCGGGACGGCATGCGCCTGTTCGTCCGACCTATGGTCGTGGCAGCGCTGGAAGCCGCCGACGCCTACCCGAAACCGAATTAAGAGGAGCTCAGATGACCGGCTATACCCCGCAGCAGATTCTGGTAGCGCTCGGAAAGGCACGCCGGCACGCTTGGCTCACCAAAAAGACCGTGCACGTCGTCGAAAACGACGGCTTCCTATCTTGGTTGCGGGGCCCGCTGATCTCGGTCGACGAGGTGAAGCCCGACCATATCGTGGTGATCCGGGACGTGCATCCGCAGCCGCAGACCGGTGAAATGGTCGAGGCCTATTGCAAGGCTGTCCTCCATGATCCGCATCGGACCGGCCACATCGCGGACGCGCTGCGCGGAATCTTGAACGCGCCAGCCGGCCAGCCACTGGAGACTGAAGCGGTCGCGCTCCTGCTATGGGACCTCGCCGCGCAGATATCGGCAGCCGACCACAAGGCTCGACACGAAAACATGAAGCTCCAGTTCAACATCTATCGCCGCGACCTGCCCGGCTACCAGGAACCGCGGCGCTAGCGCACCCCCGCCTTTCCACGGACGCCTGAATCGCGCAAACAGAGGAGACCCCATTGCTGGACACCGTGAAGCCCGTGGCGAAGCGATACGAGTACGAGAGGATGACGGCCGCGCAGTTCCGACAGGCGCTGGAGACGGTCGGCCTCTCCGAGGGGCGCTTCGCGAGGCTTTTCGGCACCATCCCCAGGCGGGTCCGGTCCTGGGCCACCGGGGAGGAGGATATCCCGCACGCCGCACTGTTGGCTTTATCTTTGCTGACGCTTCCCGGCGCCGTCGAGATGGCCGAGCGCGTGACCGATTCCGTGATCAGCGATACCCGACCGGCGGACAGCCAGTAAATCTCTGAGCGATCCTGTGGGAGAAGAGCCCGTTGGCCCTTTGCCGACGTCTGGAACGTCCGGTTATGGGCGGTTCGATTTCGCGTCGCGCCGCATGACCGAATCTCGCCCTTAGGCGAAATTCGGAGCGTCCGGTTTTGGACATTTCGCCCGCTTGGGCGGCGCGTCGAGGATCGGCCAATTGCTCACCAGCAGGTTTTCAACGGCAATCATGAGATAGCTGTCGTTCTAAGGCCTAGAGCCATTCGAAAGATGTCGCCCCTTCTTGCGACAATACCTACTTCGTTTTGGCAGTTGGCACGGCTCATCGGCGGCGTGAGCGGGCAAACACGCGGCGCACCGTGGCCCGTCCCTCGGCTTCTAGGACGTAGTCATGGGCGATATCGCTCGCGTCATATAAGCCGAACTCATCGACCGAACGTGCCAGCTCATAGCCTGCCGCGTCGACCCACAGCACTTCCTCATCGCCCGAGATCGGAAGCACATTGTAGAGCTTCCTGCCACCCGTCGTGCCGGTAAGCTCGGCCTGCTCCGGCACGGGCTCGGCGCGCTCGCGCTCGCGGACTGGCAGGCTCTTTTCCCAAGCCAAGAAACGCTGCGGGTCGATCAGGTCTTCCGCAGCCGGATCATCGACCTCGCCGGCGAGCCACTCCTCGAAATCGGCGCGCATCCCTTCGGCTTCCTCGCGCGTCTTGGCGCGCCCTTGCGCCAGAGCAAAGGCGACAAATGGATCGAGGGTGCCCCACCGCAGCAGCTCGCGCGCCCAGAAGCCGAACCAGGGCAAACCCGTCGTCGCCCTCCATTCGGCGAGCGATGGCACGGCGAGCGGGTCGCCCGCGCCTGCGGTCCATTTCTGCGCAACGACCGCTCCAAGCGCGACGCCGAGGCGAAATTCCAGATTGTCGGCGACGAAGCGTTGTCGCGCACGCAGACCGTCCGCGTCCGGCACGGCAGCGCCCGGCCCGCGCATCCACCAGCCGAGCACATCGGTCCAGTTTTCCAAGATATTCTGGTCGGTAACGGTATCGCGCACCCGAAATCCGAAACCGCGGTCGTCCTTGAGCAACTCGCCCAGCGCCGCGAACCGCGCGAGCCGCTCGGCCGCGCTTTCGGTGCCATAGTCGGTCGCCGCCGCAAGCTGCGCGGCAATGGACGGGGCGATCGCCTCGAACCGGCGGCCGACGTGAGGTGACAAGCCATACTGATAGAGTCGCCGGCGCTCTTCGGCATCGGGATAGATGGTCTCAACGATCGCGCGGCCGCGCCGCACGATTGCTTGTTCGAGCCAGGCCTCTTGCGCTGCCGCAGCCACGGTGAAGGTCTTTTGCCAGAGCGACGCCAATTTCGCCTCGGCGGCCGCGCCGTCAAGCCCGTCGTCGAGCAGACTCAATTCCTCAAGCGCGGTCATGACGAAGGCATCGAGCTCGTCGACGGTATCAGCGAGGCGCGAAAATCCATCGGTGGCGCCGGTGCCGGCCTCATCGCTAACGTCCTCGGCCTGGACCTGATCGAGCCAGTCGAGAAAGGCCTCGTCGGTGACGTGACCGAAATACGCCCGAGCCTTTTCGCGAAGCTCCTGAAGTAGCATAGAGAGCGGGCTCAGCGTCGCATCACCCGCCAATTCATCGCGCCGCAGATTTTCGCGCAGCGCATCATAGTCCTCTTGCAGCACCGCCATCTGGTCGCGCTGGGTCTGCTTCTGTCCGTTCGCCGTAGTGGCGATCGAGGTCGGTAGGGCGACGAGCGTCAGCCCTTCCATACCCTTGGTCGCGCCAGGCCGCCCCGCGCGTCCGGCAAGGTTACGAAATTCTGCGGGGGTGAACGGTGTGATAATTGGACGCTGGCGAACATTGTCATAGGCGCTGCGCTTGAGCGAGGTAACGAAGATGATGTCGAAGGGGAGATTAACACCCTCGGTCAGCGTCGCGGTGGCCACCGTAATCGGACAGATCTTCTCGTCGATGAGCGCGACTATAAGGCGGCGCAGGCGTTGGGGCATCTGGCCGTGGCTGGTCGCGATCCCCCGGTCGAGCAGCTTCACCTCATACGAGTCCGGCCCACAATAATCGACGCAGGCAGCGCGCGCTTCGGCGAACAGTTCGCCTCGCCGCCCCTCGGGTGGCTGGAACGCCGGCAATTGCTGCCAGGCCGGTAAGGCGAAGGCCTGCACATACCAGCCCATCGTCTGCTCGGGCTCCTGCGCAAGCGAGATAAGGATGCGGAGATTGGCGGCGGTGAGACTAAGCGCGGTCCACAGCACCGTGACCTGGTTAAAGCGGTTGAGGCTGCTGCGCATCGAGGCCGGCAGCTGGGGCATCGGTGGGGTGGTGAGATTGAGATAGACCGGATCGTCGCGACCCTGAACATAGAGCGGCCGGCCGTTCATTAGCTCGAGCAGCATCTTGCAGCGCCGCTGTGGCGCTGTCTCTAGCACGCCGATCACCTGTCGCGTGCTGCGGTAGCGCATCCCGATCGCCTGCGCGTTAGCCTGCCCTTCCATCCACCGCGCGACCGGCCCTGCTGCTCCGCCGGCCACCGCGGTCAGCGCGATGCGGACGATGTCAGGCGCCTGGGTAAGCAATCGCGCCACAAAACTCTCGAGCCGCAACGCGCGGCTGCTATGGTCGGCGAAGGCGCTTCGGCCACTCTCGGTGTCCTCGGGCAGAACCTGATGCGCTTCATCGACGATCAACAATCGCAATCGGCTGAGCAACAGCGGCGCGAGATAGCGCATAAGCGCGTCGGCCTTTTCGACCGTGGCGATGAGCACGGTCGGGCGATCAGCGTTCAGCCAATAGTCGGTGATCCCCCAATCTGCGCCGCCATATAGCCCAGTGATAATGAGATCGCGCCCAAGCTCGGCGGTGAGTTTGGCTTCGACCTCTCCGGCCAGCGCGCGCGAGGGGACCAGATAAAGCGCGAGCGGAACGACCTCGCCATGGTCGCGCAGCAGCAATTCCTTCACTAGGCCGAGATTGGCGACCAGCGTCTTGCCCGAACCGGTCGGGGTGCAGAGTGCGAAGGAGGAGTTGTCGAATAGGCGATTGAGCCCGGCACGCTGTGACGACCAGAGGATGCCCCGCCCTCGCGCGAACTGGTCACGCGCGAACGCCAGCATGCGCGGCATGCGCTCGACATTGAGCTCGCCGAGAGCGCGTGCTGATCGGTAGATACTTGCATCGGCGAAACGTGAGCCTACCTGCCGCAGCAGGCTAATTAGCAGAGAAACGTCATCGCTGAAGGTGCGCACAGCCATCGCGTCGAGCGCCTTAAGCTTGGCAGAGGCCTTTGCGAGCCGCGCATCGTCCCCACGGCGCACCGAGTCCGCGAAGAGCCCGAGAGCGCGCACCAGCTCAACCGTGAAATACCAGGCAAGCCGGTCATCCTGCTCCTCCTCGAGAATCCTCCGGGAAGCGTCCGCCACGGTCAGGTCGGGATGTTGCTTCCAGAATGTCATGGCGAGGGTCAGAACTTCGTCGAAGTCTGCCTTCAGGAACGCGGCGAACAGTGACGGACCATCCTCCTCGAGATCTAGCTGGCCGAGCAGTCCGGATGCCATGGCCGGGAGGCCGCCGAGCTGAAATGCCGCACCTGCGAGGAGTTCAATCGGCGCCAGGGTCTTGGTCCCATCGTTCGACCGCGCCAGCCATTCCAAGATTTCACCGGCACGCCGGTAGCAGTCGATCGCGCGCGGCGCGTCATGGCCTTCGATCTCCGCGAAAATTTCGGCGGCCTGCAACAGGCTGCGCGCGTCCGTGAGCTGTCCTTCGGAATCCGCGCGGTTCCACCCGATCGTATCGACCTGCCAGCCGACCTGGAGACAGCGCACGTAGGCGCGGGCCTGATTGGCGGAGAGCTCGTTCTCGAGCGCGAGGCCGACGCGAGCACTGTTAGCGATCTCAAGACGAAGCGGATCATGAGCCGGCATCAGGCGCTCCAGAGCGCGTCATAGACGCCATCTATGACGTCGTCGCCGTCGGTCAGGATAAGCTCGACCACCTGAAGATCGTGCGGCGCCATATAGTCTTTGGGCACCTCGTCCCAGGGAATGAGCGAGTGTGTCGCCTCTCGGCTCGACACGTCCCCCCCTGAAATCATGATGAGATTGGTGCGGGGCAGCTGTTGCGCTCCCTTTACCACCAACACCCTGTCGAGCGCGGCAATGGCTGCCGAATAGCCCTCGGGATCGATTTCGCGCAGCAGCCGCTGCAACTGTCGCAGGCCGTGTGGCGCCGCGATATCGCGGTTCACCTGATACCAGATGCCCTTGCCGTCATGCTCGAGCTCGTCAGTATCCGGGTTTTTCTTCTTTTTGCCGTACATGAGTTCGGCAACGACAGCGGGCTGAAGTTTCTTGCGCCATTTTGCCTCACCGGCGATGAACCGGATCACCTCGCCAGCTTCATTTAGTGCGAGTGCAAGGAAGTCCGACCCGCGGCGGCCATACACTTCGCGCTTGCGCTTCTCGTCACGCACTAGCGCGAATAGATAGGCCTCTGCATCCTCATGGTATCGAAACAGAAAGACCGGAATCTTCCAGTCGTGGCCGCCGATATAGACGTAATGCTCGGTAAGCATGCCGGCCATAACCTCGCCGAACAGTCCGCGCCGCGTGATCGAGGGCAGGCAGGTGGGATAGGTCGTATGGACGCCCTCTGCGTTGGCGTCGGGATGAAGGTCGATCCCCATCTGCTCATGGAAGAAGGCGCGCGCATCGGCATGGGCGGATTCAAAATAGCCGACGAGGTCAGCGATCAGCGCATCGTCGCAGTCGCAGTCCTGCTCCAGCAGAAGATGGCCATAATTGTTGACGACGCTCGGATAACCCTTGAGCCAGCGGTCAAGCGCATCCTTCGGCGGCGGACAGATATGCAAGGTCAACGCGGAATCCTCACCCTCGTTCAGGAAAACGCCCACCCACAGACAGTCGATTCAGGAGCGCCGAATCAGACTTTTGATCGATATCATGCAGAACTCGATGGCCCAGATGTTCTGATGCTCATTTAGCGTTGGCTGCGGGAAGCTCCCCGCGCCATGTGCTTCCGGATTTCGGACCTCCGCGAAGAAGCGCTTGAGCAGATTACCTTCCCATGCATCGATAAAACGACCGCCTGATGCTAGGTTATCGATGTAGTTGGCCGCGCCGCGCTCCTTCCGATGCGTCCAACCTCTGCGGTCGCTGATAATTTTGATTGTGCTTTCAAGCGCTCTCGAAGCCAGCAATGCTGCGTTCGGACCGCCAGTATCCCTCTGCTGCACCGCGCCCTCCATGTCCTGTCGGACATTGATCCACTCTTTTCCGGCGACAAGCGTCCAAAACGGCTGGACCACTTCGTCCATGAGCCGTTCGTCATCGACAGGCAGGAAGTTCAAATCTCGGTAGGTCAGCCGCAACGCCGAGGCTTTGAGGAAGCCGTTAATGCGATCTTCGATCGCCGCCCATTGAACCTGAAATGGCTCATAGCAGCAGGCTAACAGATACTCGAGGTAGGTTAGGCGCTCTTCGGGCTTGGCCTTGGAGTCGGCGACATACTGACCGCTGTCTTCAATGAAGCACGTCTTCCACTCCAGCGGCTCCGGGCGCATGGAGAAAAGCACACAGATGCCAAGCTCGGTCGCGGCGAGTCTGTGCGCACCGGAAACCGCCTCGTTTACTGCGTCGAAGCGCACGGCATCATAGCCCGAGACCAGATTTTCCAGCAGGCTTGAGCACGTGAAATTCGCCATGCTGTTGGCAAAGAGCTCGAATTTCTCGCGGTTCGCGCTGTCGATGAGCGAACGCTGAGAATATCGGTTCGCAAACGCTGCGAAGGGTGGTCCGGTCAACACGTCGCCGCCTCCTTTGGGCAGACCCCAACCTTACGCAACGTAGGCGTCCAATACCGGCGGAGTGAGACCTTCGAAACAAGTGCGTCTAAGCCGAATTGGCGCGACGGCCAACGCGGTGTCGTAGGCGACAAGCTCGTCCGTTCTGACCCGTGACCGGAAAAAGCCACGACTACGGTGTCATCAGGCGAGGTATCACGAAGCAATAGAAACTCTGCTTCAATACGCGCCCGCGTGACGTCGTGGTCTGCTCGCAAAAAGGTGCTGTCGCCCAGCGTATAGCTGAAGAGCGCTTCCAGCGCGCTAGCATTACGCTTGGCGCAGTTCAATTCGTAGATTTCGGGAGCGTGATAGCGATCGATGCCAATGAACAGCCCGCGAAACCCCATTCCGCGCCGTCCTAGCCTTGCAGTTTCTTGAGCAGTTCGGCTGCTGTTCCAAGGCGGCCGCGACGCTGCTGGATCAGCCGCGCGACCTCCGCGGGGAGCCTCGCATTATATTCGTCGAGTTGGGCCCGCTGCGCATTCAGATAGTCGGGAATCTTGGCCAGGGTGCTGTCGATGTGTTCCTTGGCTTCGTTGGCTTGAGCCGCTGGCACGGTGATCCCGATGATTAGCGTGTTGCTGCGGACCTCGCCATAGGGTGGGTTGAGTGTGTAACGGTTGGGCTTGAGCTTCCAGAGTTGTGGATCGCCGCTGAACGGAATCCTTTTGCTTGCCTTGAGGCCCGGAACTTTCATCGGGCCATTAGGCAAATGATAGCGGAAGTGGTCTCTAGTCTCCGCCTGTCCCTCTTCGACCTTGGCCTCCGCCTGGTCCGTGTGAAGCGTTAACGGCTCGACGCGGAAATCCTTGAGAACAAGCTCGACGATTTCCTCATCGGACTTCGCATTGAACGTCGGCTCGGAAATCTTGTCGACTGCTGCGGGCAGTAGCGTGAACTGGTGGCGCAATCCAGCGTCCAGATCACCCTTATAAAACAGGATATCTCCAATCAGCGCCATGTCATCACACCTCCAGCAGCGTCTGGCTATCCAAGTCAAAACAGCCAAGATTCGCAAGGAACATGGAACGAACAAATGACATTCCGCCAGCCCTGTCGAAACGGGCGCGCGCAAAATGGAATCTGTGAGGTCGTCTCGCGAGTACCACTTCCTGTCGGTGAGCTGACTCTCTTCAATGCCTAGGGAATTGCCGCAATCACCGTTGTCGCGACGCCGATTAGATTGGGCGGCTGAATGTCCGCGACGGGGCGAAAAGCAAGAGTCCCCAAATGGCGGAGACCGACGGCGGGGCAAGTGCCTAAGAACGTCTGGCTTGTATGGGGGAGTGGAATTGACCAAATATTGACGCGGCGGTACCTCCGCACCCATAGTGGACTTCTTAGATCCCGCTTTTCGGTTAAATAAAGTTTCCTTTGAGCGCGCGTCGCGAGCTATTTTTCATTGATTCAGGCGAGTTTAGTAATGTTTTTCCAAAAATTATATCTGCGTATTGATTGAAAGGGAAACAATAATGGGAAATTTGGAACAGAAGAAACCGGACGCCAGCGATGGTTCGGACGAAGGAAATGTGTCGTTCGCCCACAAACTGTTCGCGGCAGCTGCGGGCCAATGGAGCGGCGCCGAACAGGGCAGCATCATGGCCGTCCTCAAGGCCTGGATGAAGATGATCGAGGAAGAGTTGCGGGAAAAGCAACGAACCATTCTCGACATCTTTTCGCGCATCAACGTTCATGACGATGAAATCGCGAAGCGTGTCAAAACGTCGGAATACCAATCGCTGCTACGAAAATCCTTTCGTAATTGGTCGGGAACCGAAAGTGAAAAGAAGCAGGACTACGTCCGAAATATACTTTGCAATGCGGCGAGCACGCGGATCGTCAGCGATGACGTGGTAGGCCTTTTTATTGATTGGCTACAGAAATATTCAGAATTTCATTTTGCCGTCATTGGCGAGCTTTATCGCAATCCCGGCTCGACTCGCGGTGAAATATGGGGAAATCTTGGCAAAGGTGACGTGCGCGAGGACTCTGCCGACGCAGACTTGTTCAAGTTGCTGGTACGGGACCTGTCGACCGGGGGCATCATCCGTCAGCACCGGGAGACTGACTATGCAGGTAATTTCATCGCCAAAAGGAGGTCGACGCCGGTCCGTCACGCAAACAACCGACAACTGAAGTCAGCTTTTGACGAGACGGAGGCTTACGAGCTCACGGCGCTCGGCAAGCAATTCGTCCACTACGCGATGACCGAATTGACCGTCAAAATTCAGTACCAGCCTGCCCAGGCGCCCGACGCCACCGAGCCTCAGCCCATACATTGATGGTGCGGGAGGATGGTAAAACTTGAAGAACGAGTCGAGCAGCTTGTCGCCGAAGACGCTCAAGAGGCGCTTCGGCTCCGCCTGAGGCGCATGACGAGTGCGACCATTTGCGATCGGATGCTTGCGGACAAGCATCCGTCCATGACGTCGAATCTCAGGAGATCAAAGGCGGAAGGCGTAGCATCGGCCGTTCGGAGCGCCTTGGGCTTCTGGGAAGCGGCGCCAACCGCTTTGAACGCCCGGCTTCTGTCGCAGTACTATTTCGCACTTCAGCTATCCATCGCAGAACAGGTCGCAGGCCCTGATGAGAACGCCAGCCTCGAGACTATTCAGCGTCACACGGAGCAGGGACACGGTCTGGGGACGCTCCGCGCACTGGATGGTGTCTTTCCGGAAAACTACTTCGTCGCCGCGCTGAAATCCGGCCATTTCGGCTCTTACTGCAGGGCGAAGGGCCATGACGTGGATGCGTTCGCATTCGACTCACGTCCGCGAAGCTGGTCAAAGGTCAAGGAAGAAGAAAGGGCGAGGCTTGTCTCCCTTACCGATTTGCTAAGGCGGATCCCCGAGTTACGGCCGCTTATCCCGGAGTGTCTTGGTCTGCCACCGCTATCATTCCACCTAGTTCACGCGTTGAAAAACTTGGAGATCGAGAGCGAACTGCGAGCCGAGCACCTAAAGCGAACAGGTAAGTTTCCTGCGAGCCCAGTCGGCGGGCCGAACAACGGCAATACAAAGACGACCTATCTGCTTTTTTCGACCGGGTTCGGTGGGGGCCAGGGAATCACCGCCGCGTTCCTTTCGTCCCTCGGGTTTCCGATCCAGAACATCGTCGCTCAAAAAGAAGATGATGACCCCAGCCCCAACTTCATGGGCGAGTACGTCCATCCCGAGAATGAATTTTGGTGGCAAAGCCTGCCGCTTTACAAAGCTGCAACAGGCACCAGCATCGTTGTGCCACTATGGCAGACTCACGATCTCTTCGTCATCCATTTCGTGACGCTCTACGCGCTAAGCATTGTCGTCAGATACCTTCCCTCGCTCTGGCACGAGATCGAAAATGGCGTGCTCGACCATATAAAGGCGCTTCTCGACCATTATACTTCCGTCGTAAGTGTCGTGCTGCCCCAGATGGGCATACAACGCATCACGGGTGTTCGCCTCAACCTCATTTATCCGGGCTCAGGCAGCTCACCTATTTAGTTGCTATTTCAACTCGGCGCCGCAATGCGCGCTGCGTTGCTGAGCGTATCGTCTCAAAGTCCGCTTTCGGACCGGTTGCGCATGACTAATTATCGGCCAGCCCCGGCCGGAACCTTCGTTTGCGTCACGTCAGGATAGGATCGCCAGCGGACATCGCTCAGGCGAACTGCTAATGTCCGCTTCCAGGCAACGTCCCAAGTTCCGCTTCTGGCGGATACCGTTGAAAAAGTTGGC
>NZ_JXTJ01000007.1 GCF_001509835.1 Allobosea sp. WAO | reverse complement strand
CTTCATGAAGTTTTTTAGACAAAGATGCAGAGAGACGAAATTTGGGCCGACAATCAAAGGCTTACGAGACAGGCCGCGGTGGGACACGGTCCCTCCGTGTATGACGCCCTCGAATCCAGCCTGGAGAGCGAGTCGGGAGGTCCGCCCGCAAAGGGCCGCATTCCCCCTTCACTGCCCTTCGCGCGCGGCTGCCCGTCCACTCCCGTGGGTTAGATTTGATTCCCACGCGCGAGGAAGGCATGCTCGTGTCGGTTTTTTAGGAGAACCTGCCGCCTGCGGCACCAGCCCGTCGGGCGATCAACGGATTCGGCCAAGCTCACCACATGAACGCCCCCCCCGAACTGAGATTGCCGCATGAGCCGCTCACGCCCGAAGCGGCGGCGCTGCTCGTCGATCTCGGCATCGATCCGCCGATCCAGCCGGCGGGCGCGTCCCCGATCGGGCTCGACCGGCGCGGCGTCTCCCTGCGCTGGCTTTCCGCCTGCATGCTGGTCGGCTCCTGCGGCGCGGCCTTGCTCGGCGGCGCGATTCTCGTGGCGATGCGCGGCGACACCAGTTTCGCCGAGCGTCCGGAGACGGTGACGGCGCGCCAGGTCAGCGGCGCCGGCGGCGGCGCCCGCAAGGGCGACAAGCTCGTCGCCGAACAGCCGATCGCTTCGGCCAGGCACACCGCCCGCGCCCCGATGTCCCAGCGCGTCGGCGACCGCGAGGTCATCAAGGTCCGCCCCTATGTGCGCCTCGCCTCGAATCTCTCACTGACCACCGGCGTCTATGCCACCAACATTCCGCCCTTCAATCCGCTGCGACTCTTCGCCGAGGGCGCTCCGGGTAGCGAACGCTATGCCGAGCCGGTGACGGAACTGCCCGATGCCGACGTCTCGATCACCAAGCGCGACCTCGCCGAACTCACCATCCAGTCGACCAGGGCCAATCTGAGCGACGCCGAGGTGACCGCGCAGATGGAAGAGGAGCGCGCCAACCTCGCCGCCAGCGACCGCCGGGCCGCATTGCCGATCCCGCCGCAGCTGATGCTCAGCCGCACGCTCGGCCAGGGCGCCGCGGCCGCGGCGACCGGCGATCTCCTCGGCTACGCGCCAGCGACCGACACCTCCTTCTCCGGCATCGAGGTCCGCGTCGTCCCCGAGAACGTCACCAATGCGCTGAAGGCGCCGATCGCCGCGACCCGCGAGCCGCAGGTCGAGGAGAAGCTGTTGATCACCCGCCGTGGCGAGAATTTCGAGACGGTGGTCCGCAATGCCGGCGCCAGCCGCGACCAGATCGTTTCGATGATCAACGCCTTCGGCGGCAAGGTGAAGGTCGCCGCCCTCCCGGAAGGCCAGGTGCTGCAGGCCCTGTTCGCTCCCGGGCCGCGGCCGGGCGACAGCCGCCAGATCGTCCGCGTTTCGCTCCTGGAAAACGGACGGCCGGCGGCCATGGTCGCCGTCAACGACAAGGGCGTCTTCACCCCCGTCGCCCTGCCTAGGGCCGAGCCGCTCAGCCCGCAGCAGAAGGCTCAGACCGGCAATGACGACGAGGAAGACGAGGACGAGGAGAGCGGCGGCTCCGGCGCCCGCCTCTATGAAAGCCTCTACGAGACCGGGTTGCGCCACGACCTGCCGCGTCCGCTGATCGACGAGCTCGTCCGCATCTTCTCCTATGACCTCGACTTCCAGCAGCGCGTGCGCGGCGGCGACAATCTCGAGGTCATCTTCACCGACGAGGATGAGGGCGACCGCCCCGAAATCCTCTCAGCCTCCCTGACGATCGGCGGCGAGACCCGTCAGGTCTACCGTTTCCAGGCGCCCGAGGACGGGCTGATCGACTATTTCGATCCGGAAGGTCGCTCGCTGAAGAAGTTCCTGCTGCGCAAGCCGATCAGCGATGCCGAGATGCGCTCCGGCTTCGGCATGCGCTACCACCCGATCATGCGCTATTCGAAGATGCACACCGGCGTCGACTGGGCGAACAAGATCGGCACGCCGATCCTCGCGGCCGGTAATGGCACGATCATCAAGGCCGAATGGGATTCCGGCTATGGCCGGCGCATCGAGATCCAGCACGCCAATGGTTACGTCACCAGCTATTCGCACCAATCGGCCTTCGCCAAGGGCATCGCCCCCGGCGTCAAGGTCCGGCAGGGGCAGGTGATCGGCTTCCTCGGCAATACCGGCCTCTCGACCGGCCCGCATCTGCACTACGAGGTCATGGTCAACGGCAACTTCGTCAACCCGATGAAGATCAAGGTGCCGCGCGGGCGCGAGCTCGAGGGCCGTACCCTCGCCGAATTCAACCGCCAGCGCGACGAGATCCAGGGGCTGATCGTCCGGGCCGGGGGCCAGACCGCGCAGGCGCGCTGAGCCTCGTTCCGCGCCGGAGCAAGACGCCCGATGCTGTCCTCGCTGCTGATCGTCCTGCCCGTCTTCGGCCTGATCGCGCTCGGCTATGGCGCGCGCTGGACAAGAATCCTGCGCGAGACGACCGGCGAAGGCCTCTCCGATTTCGTCTTCGTCCTTGCCGTGCCCTGCCTGCTGTTCAAGACGCTGGCGACGGCGGCAATCCCCGCCGACCAGCCCTGGGGCTACTGGATCTCCTATTTCACCGGGCTCGGCGTGGTCTGGCTGATCGCCCAACTGGTGGCGCAGCGCATCTTCAAGCGCAGCGGGCCGGAGCTCGTCGTTTCGGGCTTCGCCGCCGCCCAGTCGAACACCGTCTTCGTCGGCATTCCGATGATCCTCAAGGCCTATGGCGACGCCGGTGCCGTTCCGCTCGGCCTGCTGCTCGTCGTCCACCTGCCGGTGACGATGACGATCGCGACCCTGCTGGCGGAACGCGGTTCGGCCTCGTTCGCGCTGCTGGCGAAACGCCTTTTCACGCACCCGATCATCCTCGGCATCCTGCTCGGCGCTGCCGCCCGGCCTGTCATCGGCCACTTTCCGGCACCGCTCTGGACCATCATCGACCTGCTCGCCGCGGCGGCCGTGCCCTGCGCGCTGATCAGCCTCGGCATCGCGCTGCGCCGCTATGGCCTGGCCTCCGGCATCGGCTTGCCGCTGGTGCTGAGCACGCTCAAGCTGATCGTCCACCCACTGATCGTCTGGGTGCTGGCGACGCAGGTCTTCAACATGCCGCCAGCCTGGGCGGGCGTCGCCGTGCTCTTCGCCGCCTGCCCCTGCGGGATCAACGCCTATCTCTTCGCCGAGCGCTACCGCCAGGGCGTCGCCGATGCCTCGAGCGCAATCGCGCTGTCGACGGCGCTCTCGCTGTTCACCACCATCGGCTGGCTGACTTGGCTCGGGGCGGGTTGAACCACAGCGCGGCCGACTGGTCCGCCAGCGAGCGATTCACGTGAAACCAAGCTGCCGCCGGATCTCGGCAGGCGTCACCCCTTGCGCCCGCAGATCGGCGAGACCTGGCGACTGCCGGCTCTTCGCCAGCTTCTGGCCGGTCTCGTCGGCCAAGAGCCGATGAAAATGATAGAGCGGCGTCGGCAGTCCGAGCAGGCGCTGCAGCACGACGTGGATATCGGTCGCCGCCTCGAGATCGCGGCCACGCACGATATGGCTGACGCCCTGAATGGCATCGTCGACGACGACGGAAAGATGATAGCTCGTCGGCACATCCTTCCGCGCCAGCACGACATCGCCCCAGCGTGCAGGATCGACCGCGATCCGCTGCTCGTCCCCCGACGCATCGAAAACGGAGTAGGCAAAAGCGGGACAGGATAGATTCGCGCTTGCGAGCGCGCGATCCATGGCGAGACGCAGCACATGCGGTTCGCCGGCCGCCATCCGCTCGTCTCTCTCCTTTTCGGACAGGTCGCGGCAGCTTCCCGGATAGAGCGGCGCGCCGTCCGGATCGCGCGGCCAGGGCTTTCCGGTCTCCGCTTCGCGCCGCGCGACCGCCAGCTTCACATCCTGTCTCGAGCAGAAGCAGGGATAGACCAGCGCCATCTCCTGCAGCCGCGCCAGCGCGCTGCGATAATCGTCGAAATGCTCGGATTGCCTGCGGACCGCGCCGTCGAAACGCACACCGAGCCAGGCCAGGTCCTCGTCGATGCCTTGCTCGAACTCCGGCCGGCAGCGCGTCAGGTCGATATCCTCGATCCGTAGCAGCAGCTGGCCATCAAAGCGCGTGCAAAGCTGCGCACTGGTCAGCGCCGAGAGCGCGTGGCCGAGATGCAGCCGCCCGTTCGGGCTCGGAGCGAAACGGAAAACGGGTGGGGACTTCGCCATCGCCTCCTGTCTATGGTCGGAGCCGAGCGTCGCCAAGCCCGCGCTCTCCTGACAGGATCGGCGCAAACCTGCACCATAGATTGCCTGCCATGCCGAGAATCACCTGCGACGCCGATCTTGAGGAGGGCATGGCTGCCCTCGCCACCCTCGACCCCGCCTGGGAGCCAATCATCGCGCGCACAGGCATCCCGCCGCTGCGCCGGCGCGACAGCGGCTTTATCAGCCTCGCTTCGATCATCGTCTCGCAGCAACTTTCGGTCGCCAGCGCCCGGGCGGTTTGGGCAAGACTGGAAGGCGTGTTCGACCCGCTGACGCCGGAGCGGGTTCTGGTCGCGAGCGATGAGGAGATGCGGCTGTCCGGCCTGTCGCGGCCGAAACAGAAGACGCTGCGCGCCGTCGCGACCGCGATCGCCGAAGGCCGGCTTGACCTCGCCGGGCTGGAGACGGCGACACCCGAATTCGTGCATGAGCACATGACCGCCGTCTCCGGCATCGGGCCCTGGACGGCGGATGTCTATCTGCTGTTCTGCCTCGGCCACCGCGACGGCTTCGCCGCCGGTGATCTTGCCGTGCAGGAGGCGGCGAAGCTCGCCTTCGGGCTGGCGGCCCGGCCGAAACCGGCCGAGCTCCTCGCCCTCGCCGAGGCCTGGCGCCCCTGGCGCGGCGTCGCGGCCCGCTTGCTCTGGGCCTACTACGCCGCACTCAAGGCGCGCGAAGGCGTCAACGCCTGAGCATTTCCGAGCGAAGTGGGCTCCGGTTCGCGTGAAGAAAATGCGATGAACAAAGACTACGAGCACTCCCGCGCCTCGGAGAAGCGCGGGAGTGCTCGGGCTTCAACCCTTGATGATCTTGAGCGCTGCCTGGCTCGCCGCGCGCAGCAGGCCGGTATCGCTCATCACCGTGACGAGCCGCGCGCCCATCTCGACGCCCTGCTTGGCCCGCTCGGCGCTCGCCGCATAGAACGCGACCGGCTTGTTCACCGCATTGGCACGGGCCACGATATGGCGCACCGCGTCGTCGACCTCCTTGGCGGAGGCGTTGACGGAAGCACCGCCCGAGAGCGCGATCGACAGGTCGGAAGGGCCGACGAAGAGCGCGTCGATCCCGTCGAGGGCGAGGATGTCGTCGACGATCGCCATCGCCTCGCGGGTTTCGATCATCGCGAAGGTCAGCGAGAAGTCGTTGGCCTGCCGGAGATAGCCGTTCTGGTCGAGCCCGGAGGCGCCGAGGCCGCCATAGCTGCCCCAGCTGCGCTCGCCGTGCGGCGGATACTTGGCATAAGCGGCGAGGCGGCGCGCATCCTCGATCGTGTTGATCATCGGCGCGATCACGCCGGACGCACCGGAATCGAACAGCTTCGAGACGTTCTGGAACTCGCCGACCGCGATGCGTGCCAGGGCCGGCTTGCCGGCCGCGTTGATCAGCGGGATCGCGCGGATGACCTCGCCCAGCGTGATCGGGCCATGCTGCATGTCGAGCGTGACCGCGTCGAAGCCTTCCTGCGCCAGGATCGCCGAGACGCTCGGATCCGGGAGGCCGCACCAGGCGGAAAGCAGCGTCTCACCCTTGGCGAGACGGTCTGCGAGCGAGGAGAGCACGGTCGGCTTGGTGGCGGTCATCGGGCAGCTTCATCCGGTTGCGGCCGCTCTTCGTCGGCGGCGCGCTGAAACTGGACCCAATTGCGGGCCAAAGGCAAACAATCCGGCATGCACCCTGCTCGGGGACGCCTTGCGAATCGCGCGCCTTTCCCCACCGGCAGCCGCGCCTGCCGGGCGCGGCCCCGTGGCGAGGCGCCTCAGCGCCCGGCCTGGATCTCTTCGGCCGCCCGGATCAGTAGATCCTGCATGACCTGGCGGATCTCGGTGTCGCCGGCCGCGACATTGCCAGCCGCGAAATCGGCCTTGACCTTGCGCACCACGTCCTCGTCGCCGGCTTCCTCGAAATCGGCCAGCACGACCGACTTGGCATAGGCCTCGGCGTCGGCACCGCTCTTGCCGAGCTTCTCCGCAGCCCAGAGGCCGAGCAGCTTGTTGCGGCGCGCCATCGCCTTGAAACGCAGCTCCTCGTCATGCGCGAACTTGTTCTCGAAGGCATCCTTGCGCTGGTCGAATGTCGCCATGACGGTTCTGTTCCTCTCCGGAATCGCGGGGCTCGTGGCAGATCGGTCTAAATCGGCCTTCCCCGCCATATAGAATGCGACGGCCGACGCGGCTAGAGCACCTACCGCTCGGCGTGGCTCAACTTGGCAGGCCTCGGGGCTCCTGGCCTTGGCCTTGCTACAGCTCGTCACGGGCGGGGCGGTGGCGTTTCACGGCCCCTCGGCGCCCTTTGTTGCGTTTGCAGCGCGAAAGGCCCATATAGCGCGAAGCGTGGCAGTTCCGTTTGGAAGCATGCGCGCGAGAGCCAGCCGGATCGGCGCGTCAGGATCGAACTCGAAAGAGCAACGGGATTGCGCGACAGCGTGCTGAACAGGGCCAAGATCCCGCCGCGGGAAACCGCGACCAGAGAGAGGCCGACCCTTTGGATTTCCTCAAGCCACGGTATATCCCGATGAACCGCCGTCGTCGCATTTACGAAGGCAAGGCGAAAGTCCTCTATGAAGGACCGGAGCCTGGCACGCTGATCCAGCATTTCAAGGACGACGCGACCGCCTTCAATGCCAAGAAGCATGAAGTGATCGACGGCAAGGGCGTGCTGAACAACCGCATCTCCGAGCACATCTTCAGCAACCTGAACGATATCGGCGTCCCCACGCACTTCATCCGCCGCCTGAACATGCGCGAGCAGCTGATTCGCGAGGTCGAGATCATTCCGCTCGAGGTCGTGGTCCGCAACGTCGCCGCCGGCTCGCTGTCGACCAAGCTCGGCCTCGAGGAAGGCACGCAGCTGCCGCGCTCGATCATCGAGTTCTATTACAAGAACGACGCGCTGAACGACCCGATGGTCTCGGAAGAGCACATCACCGCCTTCGGCTGGGCGACGCCCCAGGAGATCGACGACATCATGGCGCTCGCCATCCGCGTCAACGATTTCCTATCCGGCCTCTTCCTCGGCGCCGGCATCCGTCTCGTCGACTTCAAGATGGAATGCGGCCGCCTCTGGGAAGGCGACATGATGCGCATCGTCGTCGCCGACGAGATCAGCCCCGATTCCTGCCGTCTCTGGGACATCAAGTCGAAGGACAAGATGGACAAGGACCGCTTCCGCCGCGACATGGGCGGGCTGATCGAGGCCTATACCGAGGTGGCGCGCCGCCTCGGCATCATGGGCGAGAACGAAAAAACCGGCCCGGCCGGGCCGCGCCTGGTGCAGTGAGCGCCGGGATCGCTGTCGAACCGACATCGAAACGGGGGCGCTTGCGCTCCCGTTTGCGTTTTGGCGCGCTGGCGCTGGCCGTCGTGCTGCTCGCCGGCTGCGCGGACCATTTCGGGCCGGGCCTCGTCCAGCTCGCCGCAGGCCGCGGCTGGGAGCCGCTGCCGATCCAGAGCTGGGTCGTCAATGACGGCATCACCCCGAAGGCGATCGTCTATTGCCCGCCTGAGGACTGCGTCCGCCCCGGCGTCGCCGCCCTGCTGAGCTTCGAGGGCCGCGAGGCGATCGAGATGGAGCGTGCGCTGGCGCTCGACCCCGCCCGACTCGCCCGCGCCTTCGCGAAGCCTGCGAACAGCAAAACGAAGAAGCCGGCCAAGCCGGCGAGCACCACCACCGTCTCGCGCTTCAAGCTCGACGGCACCAACGGCATCCTGGTCGAGATACGCGCCAAGGAGGGCCACCGCCTCGCGTCGACCGCGATCCTTTACGCCCGCAAGGACAAGGTGCTTTCGCTCGCCATCGCCGTCACCAATGATTCGCAGGCCGCCCGTGACTATGTCCGCGCCACCTGGGAAAGCCGCTGAGACAGCGTCCGAGACCAGCAAAGAGTTGAGCCGGCGCCGATTCACCGCTAAGCCACCGCCAAACTTCCGACCGGAGATCAAGATGAAAGCCCGCGTCACCGTCACCCTCAAGACCGGCGTGCTCGACCCGCAGGGCAAGGCCATCGAGGGTGCGCTCAAATCCCTCGGCATCGCTGGCGTCGGCTCCGTGCGCCAGGGCAAGGTCTTCGACATCGAGCTCGACGGCGCCGACAAGGCCGTGGCCGAGGAGACCCTCAAGGCCGCCTGCGAAAAGCTGCTCGCCAATACGGTGATCGAGAACTATCGCGTCGAGATCGGAGCCTGAGCCGATGAAAGCCGCCGTCATCACCTTTCCAGGCTCCAACCGCGACGGCGACGTCGCCAAGGCCTTGAAGCAGGCCGGCGCCACCGTCGCCCATGTCTGGCATGGCGACCACGAGTTGCCGGCAGGGACCGACCTCGTCGTGCTGCCCGGCGGCTTTTCCTATGGCGACTATCTGCGCTGCGGCGCCATTGCCGGCCGCGCCCATATCATGGATGCGACGCGGGCCCATGCGGCGCGCGGCGGCCTCGTGCTCGGCATCTGCAACGGCTTCCAGATCGCCTGCGAATCCGGCCTTCTGCCGGGCGTTCTCGCCCGCAACGCCAATCTGAAATTCGTCTGCAAGCGCCAGCATCTGCGCGTCGAGCGCAACGACACGGCCTTCACCTCCGCCTATGCCAAGGGGCAGATCATCGATGTCTGCATCGCCCATGGCGAAGGCAATTACATCTGTGATGCCGAGACCCTGGCCCGGCTCGAAGGCGAGGGCCTCGTCGCCTTCCGCTATTGCGATGCCGAAGGTCAGATCACGGCCGAGGCGGATCCGAACGGCTCGCTCAACCACATCGCCGGCATCTATTCGCCGAACCGCAATGTGCTCGGCCTGATGCCGCATCCAGAGAACCTGATCGACGGGCTCGTCGGCGGCACCGACGGGCGCGGCATGTTCGAGAGCCTGGTCAACGGCCGCAAGGCGGCCTGAGGCGCTCACCTCGTTCTCAGAGGGAGCGACGGCACGAACGCGCGCGCCCCATGAACACCGGTGTTTCGAGAAAGCTGCGCTCGTCGCAGCTTTTTTCGTTTCAAGGCGGGCTTCAGCAGTCCCGCCCGACCACGGCGCAGGCGCGCCTCACTTCACCAGTGCTGCCGCCTTCGCCAGCATCTTGGCGGCGCTTTCGCCGGTCAGCGCCCCGACATGCTTGTCGACGATGCGCCCGTCCGGGCCGATCAGGAAGGTCTCGGGCACGCCATAGACGCCCCATTCGATCGCGGCGCGGCCGGGACGATCGACCCCGACGGCCGAATAGGGGTTTCCGAGCGCGCCCAGGAAGCGGCGGGCATTCTCGGCCTCGTCCTTGTAGTTCATGCCCACCAGCACGACCTTGCCCTGCTTGACCGCTGGCGACTCGCCCATCGCGACCAGGAAGGGATGCTCGACCCGGCAAGGCGCGCACCAGCTGGCGAAGACGTTGACGATCGTCGCCTTGCCCTTGGCGAGATCGGCCATGCCGAAGGCAGGCACCTGCTTGCCGTCACGCTGCAGGCCTTCCAGCTCGGTCAGCGTGACCGCCGGCGCCGGCTTGCCGATCAGCGCCGAGGGGACCTTGCTGGCATCGCCGGAGAACAGGCCCGCCAGGAAAACCAGCGCCAGCGCCCCGAACAGGATGAGGGGTATGGCGAAAAGCCAGGGCGAGCGCCTGGCCGGCGTTTCAGCGGAGGTCTCGCTCATGACGTCTTCCGTTCGGAGCGGCGGCCGATACCCTGCTGTTCCAGCAGCGCCAGCGCGCGGCGCTGGGCCCGGCGGTCGAGCAGGATTGCTACAGCGAGCCCGCTGAGGATCAGGGCCGAGGCCAGATAGGCGGCGAGGATGAAGCCGCCATGGGGTCCAAGTCCTGTGATCATCGCGTCGCCCGCATCATTCTGCCGCCTGCAGGGACAGCCGGTCGAGGCGCTCCGCCTCGAGGATCTTCAGGGTCCGCACGCGCCGGCGCAGCAGTTCCGCTTGCATCGCGACCGCGTGTAGCCACAGCGCCGCCAGGGTGAAGCCGATGGCCAGGATCAGCAGCGGCCAGAGCATCGAGGTATGGATGGTCGGCCCGCTCAGCCGCAGCACCGAAGCCGGCTGGTGCAGGGTGCTCCACCAGTCGACCGAGAATTTGATGATCGGAATGTTGACGCTGCCGACCAGCGTCAGGATCGCGACCGCGCGTCCGGCCCGCGAAGGCTCGTCGATCGCGCGCCTCAGGGCGATGACGCCGAGATAGAGCAGGAACAGCACCAGCATCGAGGTCAGCCGCGCATCCCAGACCCAGTAGGTCCCCCACATCGGCTTGCCCCAGAACGAGCCGGTGAGCAGGCAGACCAGAGCGAACGCAGCCCCAATCGGCGCCGCCGCCTGCTGCGCGACATCGGCGAGCGGATGCCGCCAGATCAGCACGCCAAGCGCCGAGCAGGCCATCATCGAGTAGAACATCATCGCCAGCCAGGCGGCCGGCACATGCAGGTACATGATGCGGATGGTCTCGCCCTGCTGGTAATCGGCCGGCGCAACGAACCAGGCGAGATAGAAGCCGACGAGCAGCAGCAGCACCGCCAAACCAGCGATCCACGGCAGCAGCAAATTCGAGACACGCATGAAGCGCGCCGGATTGGCCAGTTCGATCAGGCTTGCCATGGGCTCGCGCTAAGGGACGGTGCTCTTCTTTCGACCAGAGAGCATGTAGCAACCGCCGGCCGCGCTCACAATCCGGCGGTTGCGCCTGCGACGTTAGAGCCGCCTCTAGGCCTCGTCCTTGTCCAGCGAATCGTTGGCACCGCTTTTGTCGACCACGCCGAAGCTGCCGGACCGCACACCTTCGCCCGCGAGCGCGAAGCCCTCGGCGAGCAGGCCGCGGCGCAGCAACTCCCGTACCGCGGCTGCGCGGCTCGGCATGCGCTTCTCGAAGCGCCAGTTCTCGACGGCTCGCAATTCCGCGGCACTGAGCATGATCTGCAGCCGCTCGCCGCGTTCAAGGTCCGACATGGTGCGCCCCCGCCGCACTGCAAATGAGTAAGTGATGATATAGGCGGCTCCTGCTCAAGCGCAAGCGCTGCCAACTCTTCAGCAACCACCGTCGGCTGAGCGTCATGCGCCGGAGCCTCAACTGGCGCAGGCTACTAACTAATTGAAATAATTATCTTTTTGTTGACTTGGAGGCCTTCGAACCCTAGGGTCACCGCAGGAGGGATTGCCATGCTCGTCAAGCTATCTGATCCCATGCAGCGGGAGATCGAGGCGACAGTGCGCCTCAAGGCCGGCGAGTCCCGCGTGCTCGATGTCTTTGCGGTCGCCGAAGAGGTGCAATTGCGCTTCCAGGACGCCAATGTCGCGCTGGAAGACATCGCCGCCCTCGTCGCCAGGCTGGGCGCGCAGAGTGGTTGCGCGCTCGAGCTCGACGGCGCCTGACCCAACCAGCGGCCTGAAGCCCTATTCCGACTGTCGCAGCGCAGCCGCGGCAGCGATGCAGCCGACCACGATCGCGCAAAGCGTGATCGCAGCGAGGATCAGCAGTGGTGTGCCGGCCGGTAGCGGCCCGCCGCGCGCAGCATCCACCGCCGAGACCCCGAAGATCAGCACCGGCACCGTCAGCGGCGCGACGATCACCGGCAGGATCAGCCCGCCGCGGCGCAGGCTCGCCGTCAGCGCCGCCGCCGATGCGCCGATGAAGCTCAGCGCTGGCGTTCCGACGATAAGACTCGCGACCAGCGGCAGGATCGCCTCGGCCGGCAAGGCGACGAGCAGGCCGAGCAATGGCGCCGCCAGCGCCAGCGGCAGCCCGGTCGTCAGCCAGTGCGTCACCCCCTTGGCGAACACCGCAAGCTCCAGCGGCAACGGCGAGGCGCGCATCAATTCGAGCGAACCGTCCTCCTCATCGGCCTGGAACAGCCGGTCGAGCCCGATCAAGGTCGAGAGCAGCGCTCCCAGCCAGAGGATCGCCGGGCCGATGCGCGAGAGCAGGTTGAGATCCGGCCCGAGCGCGAAGGGGATCAGCACGACCACGGTCAGGAAGAAGACCAGCGCGAGTTCGCCGCCGCCGCCGGCGCGGGCAGCAAGAGCAAGGTCGCGTCTGAGCACGGCAAGGAAAGCGCGCCTCACGGGCCGATCCTGAGTTCGCGCGCGGCATCGATGCCGAGCGGCCCATGCGTCGCCGCCAGGATCGCGCCGCCGGCGGCCAGATGCGCCTGCATCAGCCCGACCAGCATCTTCTGGGCATTCACATCGAGTGCCGCCGCCGGCTCGTCGAGCAGCCAGAGCGGCCGCGCCGCGACGAGAAGCCGGGCCAGCGCCACGCGCCGCCGCTGCCCGGCCGAGAGATAGCCGACCGGAAGTGCGCCGACATGCGGCAGGCCGACCGCTTCCAGCGCCTGTTCCGGCGTGGCGGCCGCGCCGCCGAGCAGATCCTGGGCGAAGCGCAGATTCTCCGTCGCCGTCAGCGCGCTCTTCAACCCGTCGCGATGGCCGACGAGATGGGCCGCCTCGGTCAGCGGCGTCTCGCCAAGCCCCTCAAGCCGGATCGTGCCGGCCTCCGGCCGCAGGCGCCCGCAGAGCATCGCGATCAGGCTCGACTTGCCGGCGCCGTTGCGCCCGGTCAGCGCCAGCGCCTCGCCATTGCCGAGCCGGAAGCCGACCCCCTCGAAGATCAGTCGCCCGCCGCGCCGGCAGACGAGGCCCTCGGCGCTCAATGTCAGGGTCTGATGGGAAATCTGCGTCACGAAACCCGCGCTTTTCCTCGAACATGCCGGCCCTCGCGGAGCGCGCATCGACCCTGTAGCGGCCTTCTTGGAATTGATCTATAGAACCCGTGGCTACGCCGCACGCCGATCCGGCGCGGGGCTCGGGCACTCCCGGGGCGGCGCGCGCGTCATGCGCAATAGGCCTTCGACCGGCTGATTCCGCAAGGGTCTCCGGCTCGCGACCGCAACCCCTTGATCAGGATGTAAGCCGATATGGCCTCGCTCGATTCTTTCAAATGTCGCCGCACCCTGTCCGCAGGCGGCAAGACCTACACCTATTATTCTTTGCCCGACGCCGAGGCGAACGGCCTGCCCGGCATCTCGCGCCTGCCCTTCTCGATGAAGGTGCTGCTCGAGAACCTGCTGCGCTTCGAGGACGGCCGCTCCGTCACCAAGGCCGATATCGAGGCGTTCGTCGCCTGGGCCGATGACAAGGGCAAGGCCGGCAAGGAGATCGGCTTCCGCCCCGCGCGCGTGCTGATGCAGGACTTCACCGGCGTTCCCGCCGTGGTCGATCTCGCCGCGATGCGCGACGGCGTCGTGGCGCTCGGCGGCGACCCCGCCAAGATCAACCCGCTCGTCCCGGTCGACCTCGTCATCGACCATTCGGTGATCGTCGACGAGTTCGGCACCCCCAAGGCCCTCGCGCAGAACGTCGAGCTCGAATACGAGCGCAATGAGGAGCGCTACAAGTTCCTGAAATGGGGCCAGGGCGCCTTCGACAATTTCCGCGTCGTCCCCCCCGGCACCGGCATCTGCCACCAGGTTAACCTCGAATACCTTGCCCAGACCGTTTGGACCCGGACCGAGACGGTCGACGGCGTTGAGGTCGAGGTCGCCTATCCCGACACCGTTGTCGGCACCGATTCGCACACCACCATGGTCAACGGCCTCGCCGTTCTCGGCTGGGGCGTCGGCGGCATCGAGGCGGAAGCCGCCATGCTCGGCCAGCCGCAGTCCATGCTGCTGCCCGAGGTCATCGGCTTCAAGCTGACCGGCTCGCTGCGCGAAGGCATCACCGCGACCGACCTCGTGCTCACCGTCACCCAGATGCTGCGCAAGAAGGGCGTCGTGGGCAAGTTCGTCGAGTTCTTCGGCCCCGGCCTCTACAATCTGACGCTGGCCGACCGCGCCACCATCGCCAATATGGGCCCGGAATACGGCGCGACCTGCGGCTTCTTCCCGGTCGACTCCGAGACGCTCGACTATCTCACCACGACCGGCCGCAAGTCGGACCGGATCGCCCTGGTCGAGGCCTACAGCAAGGCGCAGGGCCTGTTCGCGACCCCCGAGACGGCCGACCCGATCTTCACCGACACGCTCGAGCTCGATCTCTCGACGGTGCAGCCTTCGATGGCCGGCCCGAAGCGTCCCGAGGGCCGCGTCGACCTCTCCGCCGTCAAGGCCGGCTTCGCCGCCGCGATGGAGACCGAGTACAAGAAGGCCGCCGAGATCGCCCGCCGCGTCCCGGTCGAAGGCAAGTCCTTCGATCTCGGCCATGGCGACGTCGTCATCGCCGCCATCACCTCCTGCACCAACACCTCGAACCCGTCGGTGCTGATGGCTGCTGGCCTTCTCGCCCGCAAGGCGGTCGAGAAGGGCCTTTCGGTGAAGCCCTGGGTCAAGACCTCGCTGGCGCCCGGCTCGCAGGTCGTCGCCGAGTACCTGGCGAAGTCCGGCCTGCAGACCGATCTCGACCAGCTCGGCTTCAACCTCGTCGGCTTTGGCTGCACCACCTGCATCGGCAATTCCGGCCCGCTGCCGGCGCCGATCTCCAAGGCGATCAACGAGCAGGGCCTGATCGCCGGCGCGGTGATCTCCGGCAACCGCAACTTCGAGGGCCGCGTCTCGCCGGACGTGCAGGCGAACTATCTCGCCTCGCCGCCGCTGGTCGTCGCCTATGCGCTCGCCGGTTCGGTGCAGACGGACC
The DNA here is from genome assembly GCF_001509835.1 of Allobosea sp. WAO. Classification (GTDB taxonomy): domain Bacteria; phylum Pseudomonadota; class Alphaproteobacteria; order Rhizobiales; family Beijerinckiaceae; genus Allobosea. Next base: position 495,165 of record NZ_JXTJ01000007.1, on the reverse strand, counting down.
TGACCAAGGAGCCGCTCGGCACCGGCAAGGACGGTCAGCCGGTCTATCTCAAGGACATCTGGCCCTCCAACAAGGAGATCCAGAGCTTCATCCAGCAGAACGTCACCCGCGAAATCTTCGAGGCCAAATATGCCGACGTCTTCAAGGGCGACGCGCATTGGCAGGCCGTGGATGCGCCGAAGAGCCAGACCTATGCTTGGGACGACAAGTCGACCTATGTGCAGAACCCGCCCTATTTCCAGGGCATGAACCGCCAGCCGGCCGCCGTCACCGACATCCAGGGTGCCCGCATCCTCGGCCTGTTCGGCGACAAGATCACCACCGACCACATCTCGCCGGCCGGTTCGATCAAGGCCGCCTCGCCCGCGGGCAAGTACCTGATGGACAATGGCGTCGCCGTCGCCGACTTCAACCAGTACGGCACGCGGCGCGGCAACCATGAGGTGATGATGCGCGGCACCTTCGCCAATATCCGCATCCGCAACCACATGATGGGGCCGAACGGCCGCGAAGGCGGCTACACCATCCACTATCCCAGCAAGGAAGAGCTGCCGATCTACGACGCGGCGATGCGCTATGCGGCCGAGAAGGTGCCGCTGGTGATCTTCGCCGGCGTCGAATACGGCAACGGCTCGTCGCGTGACTGGGCGGCCAAGGGCACTAATCTGCTCGGCGTCAAGGCCGTGATCGCCCAGAGCTTCGAGCGCATCCATCGCTCGAATCTGGTCGGCATGGGCGTGGTGCCGTTCACCCTGGCCGAGGGCACGAGCTGGGCCTCGCTCGATCTCAAGGGCGACGAGACCGTGACCATCAAGGGTCTGGCGACCGTCAAGCCGCGCCAGATGCTCGAAGCCGAGATCACCTCGGCCGATGGTAAGGTCAAGAAGGTGCCGATCCTCTGCCGCATCGATACGCTGGACGAGCTCGACTACTTCAAGAACGCCGGCATTCTGCACTACGTGCTGCGCGGCATAGCCGCCTGAGCCGAAACGCCGGAGCCGCAAGGTCTCGGCGAAGACTTCTCGGCAAAGACTTGGCGGCGTCTTGTCCGTCCCTCGGAACGCCCGGTTTGCAAACCGGGCGTTCTGTTCTTGCAGCGCCTCAAGGTTGTCCAATTCTGCACCGAGGTGTAAGGGGGCGATCACAGCCATTCCTCGGCGGGGGGCTTGGGGCAGGCGCGGGACCTTTCCGCGCCCGGATGCCATCCGCCTTCATCATTGAAAACGACGGGAGCACCCGCATGTCCGCCACGTTCGAGACGGTCGCCGGCATCATTTCCGAGACCTGCGACATTCCGCGCGAGAAGATCACGCCCCAGAGCCACGCCATCGACGATCTCGGCATCGATTCGCTCGCCTTCCTCGACATCGCCTTCGCGATCGACAAGGCTTTCGGCATCAAGCTGCCGCTCGAGCAGTGGACCCAAGAGGTCAACGAGGGCAAGGCGCCGGCCGAGCAGTATTTCGTGCTCGAGAACCTCTGCAAGCGCATCGACGACCTCGTCGCCGCCAAGGCGGCCTGAGCGCCACCACCTGGACAAATCGGTCCGATAGTCACCCTGCCGGAGCGGCCGATCCGCCCGGCGGCCTTGAGCGCGGCCGGCGCAACCGATAGAGCAGGACGCTGAAGCGCTGCGGCGAGGGGCTGGCCTCCGCGTCACGGCGCCTGGAGCGGAATGCGAAAAGGCGGCAACCGGTTTTTCGCATGCCGCTCCAGCTCTATTCATGAGAGACGGTTTCGGTCTCGGGCGAACGCCACGCGTTTCGTCCGACGGCGTCCGGCTCTAACCGGTTGGAAATGCATGCGCCTCGAATATTTCGACATGATCGATCAGGTCGCGAGCTTCGTTCCGGCGGAGAAGCGCATCGTCACCCGCTCGACCGTCCCTGCCGCGAGCCCGGTCTTCGAAGGCCATTTTCCCGGCCACCCGCTGGTTCCCGGCGTGCTGCTGACCGAGACCATGGCCCAGGCCTCCGGCTACCTGCTGCTGGCGCTCAACCGGCTCTCGCAAATGCCCTTCCTGATGATGGTCGACAAGGCGCGCTTCCGCACCTTCGTCGAGCCGCAGGCGGTGCTCGACGTCAGCGCCGAGCTCGTCCATGAGGGCTCCGGATACGCTGCGACCAAGGCGAAGATCACGATCGACGGCAAGCCGATCTGCGATGCCGAACTGCGCTTCCGCCTGATGCCCTTCCCCGCCGACATGCGTGCCTTGATGGAGGCGCGCATCGCCGCCATCGGCCTTAACCCGGAAGCGGCCTGACCATGGCACATGACGTCCTCATCACCGGCATCGGCCTCGCCTCCAGCCTCGGCGAAGGCATCGAGCCGCATGCCCAGGCGCTCGCCGCCGGCACGGCCCCGATCGTCGACGAGACCAGCTTCGCACCCTATCCGCTGCACCCGCTGAAGCCGCTCGAGCTCGACCGGCAGATCCCGAAGAAATCCGACCAGCGCCAGATGGAGCCGTGGCAGCGCCTCGGTGTCTATACGGCGGGCCTCGCCCTCGATTCCGCCGGGCTGAAGGACGATGCGCAGATCAAGAGCGAGCTGCAGGTCATCGTCGCCGCCGGCGGCGGTGAGCGCGACCATGCCGTCGATGCCGCCATCCTCACCGGGCTGCGCGGCGCCAATCAGCCCGGCCCGTTCCTGAACGAGCGCCTGATGGGCGACCTCAGGCCGACCCTGTTCCTGGCCCAGCTCTCCAATCTGCTCGCCGGCAACATCGCCATCGTCCACGGCGTCACCGGCGCCTCGCGCACCTTCATGGGCGAGGAGCAGGCCGGCGTCGACGCGATCCGCACCGCCCATGCCCGCATCGCCTCCGGCCAGGCGCAGGTGATGCTCGTCGGCGGCGCCTACAACGCCGAGCGCCGTGACATGCTGCTGCTCTTCGAGCTCGGCGGCTTCCTGCGCACCGGCGCCTTCGCCCCGGTCTTCGCCCGCGAGGATGCGCCCGGCATGATCACAGGCAGCGCCGCTGCCTTCCTGGTGCTGGAATCGGCCGAGCATGCCAAGGCGCGCGGCGCCCGTGCCCATGCCCGTCTGAGCCAGGTCGGGGCACATCGTAGCCGGCGCCAGCCCGGCTCGGTCGCCAAGGGGCTCGACGAGCTGCTCGCGGGCTTCGGATCGATCGCCCCCGGCGCACTCGCGGTTTCCGCCGCGACCGGCTGCGCCGAGATCACCGCCGAGGAGGCCGCTGCCATCGCCGCCGCCGCGCCGAAGGCGAGGCGCGTCGCCACCGGCGATCTCGTCGGCCACGCGGTAGAGGCCGCCTTCCCGGTCTCGGTCGCGCTCGCCGCCGCCGCGCTCTCCACCGGCGCTGCGGATGAGGCAATCGTCACCGGCGCCGCCCATTGGCGCGGCGAGGGCGCTGCCCGGCTGGTCAAGGTCTGAGGGAGGTTCGACATGACCGCTAGCCATCGCGACAGCCAGGGCCGTCCCATCGTCGCCGTCACCGGCCTCGGCCTCGTCACCTCGCTCGGCCAGGGCAAGGACGCCAACTGGGAAGCGCTGACCGCCGGCCGCTCCGGCATTCACCGCATCGAGCGCTTCCCGACCGAAGGCCTGCGTACCACCATCGCGGCGACCGTCGATTTCGTCTTCGACCGGCCTTTCGCCGCCCCAGAGCTCTCCGAGAAGCTGGCGACCCTCGCCGCCGAGGAAGCCGTCGGCCAGAGCGGCCTCGGCGAGCCCGGCGACTTCCCGGGCGAGCTCTTCATGGCGGTACCGCCGGTCGAGATGGAATGGCCGCAGAAGCAGGAGATCGCGCAGGCGATCGAGGGCGACGCCGATTACGACGCGTTGCTGCGCGCCGCCGCGACCCATAAATACAAGGCGATGCACGAGCTCTTCCTGTTCGGCGGCGTCGCCGAGCACATCGCCGAGAAGTTCGGCACCAAGGGCTCGCCGATCTCGCTCTCGACTGCCTGCTCCTCCGGCGCGACCGCGATCCAGATGGGCGTCGAGGCGATCAGAAGAGGCGAGACGCAGGCAGCCTTGTGCATAGGCACCGACGGTTCGGTCCATGCCGAGGCGCTGATCCGCTTCTCGCTGCTCTCGGCCCTCTCGACCCAGAACGACCCGCCGGAGGCCGCCGCCAAGCCGTTCTCGAAGAACCGCGACGGCTTCGTCATGGGCGAGGGCTCGGGCGCGCTGGTGCTCGAGGATTACGACCACGCTCTGGCCCGCGGCGCGACCATTCTCGGCATCATCGCCGGTTGTGGCGAGCGCGGCGACGGTTTTCACCGCACCCGCTCGAGCCCTGACGGCAAGCCCGCGATCCTCGCCATGCAGGACGCGCTCGCCGATGCCGGGCTGACGCCGGAGGATGTCGACTACATCAACGCGCACGGCACCTCGACGCCGGAGAACGACAAGATGGAGGCGATGAGCTGCTCGGCCGTGTTCGGCGAGCGCATGGCCAGCCTGCCGATCTCGTCGAACAAGTCGATGCTCGGTCATACCCTGACCGCGGCCGGCGCTGTCGAGGCGGTGATCTCGCTCCTGACCATCGCCAATGGCCGCATCCCGCCGACGATCAACTACCAACAGCCGGACGCCGCGATCGCGCTCGACGTCGTGCCCAACCAGGCCCGCGACGCCAAGGTCCGCACCGTGCTGTCGAACTCCTTCGGCTTCGGCGGCCAGAACACCTGCCTCGTCCTGACCGCGGAGCCGAAAGTACCATGACGCGGATCCTGGTCACCGGCGGCGCGAAGGGTGTCGGCGCCGCGATCGTGCGTGCGCTGGCGGGCGCCGGCCACGACGTCGATTTCACCTATCGCTCCTCGGGCGAACAGGCGCAGGCGCTCGCCGCCGAGATTGCGCAGGCACAGTCCGGCCGCGCGATCCGTGCCCTGCCTCTCGATCTCTCGGATAAGCCGGCGCTGGATACCTTCTGCGAGACCGCAGAGGACGAAGGCTATTTCGGCTTCGTCCACAATGCCGGCCAGCCCTATGATTCCCTCGCCGCGATGATGGTGCAGGACAAGGCCGAGGCGGCGATGCAGGTCAATTTCTGGGCCTTCACCCGCCTCGCCAAGAGCTTGGTGCGTGGCATGGTCCGGGCCCGGGCCGGGCGCATCGTCGCGATCGGCTCGGTCGCGGCGCTGCGCGGCAACCCGGGCAATGCCGCCTATGCCGCCTCCAAGGGCGCGCTGATCTCCTATGCCAACACGCTGGCGGTCGAGACCGGCAAGCGCGGCGTCACCGTCAACGTGATCGCTCCGGGCTTCGTCGATACCGACATGATGGCGCCCTACGCCGCCTATCGCGAGAAGATGGAAAGCCAGATCCCGGCCGGCCGTTTCGCCAGGCCGGAGGAGGTCGCCGGCCTCGCCGCTTTCCTGATGAGCCCGCCAGCGGCCTACATCACGGGCACGGTCCTGCCGATCGATGGCGGGCTGACGGCGCAGATGGGCGTCCATCGCTGAGTCCTGCACGAACGCTTCACGTGAAACATGGTAAACGCGCAGCGCTTGGCGCTGCGCCGCGAACTGCCTATGTTCATCCCGAACCGGAGTGAACCATCATGACGGCAGCTTTCACCATCCGCCTCGACGACGAAACCCTCGCCAAGCTCGACGCGCTGGCGGCAGACACCGATCGCTCCCGCAACTGGCTCGCCGCCAAGGCGATCGAGAACTACGTCGAGCTCAATGCCTGGCAGATCGATCAGATCAAAGCCGGGCTGGCGGAAGCTGATCGCGGCGAATTCGTCAGCGAGGCAGATCTTGATGCGATCGAGGCCGAAATTCAGGCCAAGATCGATCTTCCATGAAGATCGCCTGGACACCGCGCGCTCAGCACAATCTGCGTGACGCGGCAGGCTATCTGACGCAGTTCAATCCACATGCGGCGCTCGCTATGGTCCGAACCATCCGCGCGGCACCGCAACAGCTCTTGAACCACCCGGCAAGCGGCCGGCCCGGTCGCATCGACGGCACGCGGGAACTCGTGATCACCGGAACGCCCTATATCCTGCCTTACCGCGTGCGCCACGACGCCATCGAAATCCTCGCCGTCATCCACACCTCCCGGCAATGGCCGGACCAGTTCTGAAAGACGAAGCCCCATGCTCTCCCTCCAGCTCCATGGCGATCGCGACCTCCGTCTCGAACAGATCGATCCGCCGCCGCCGCCCGCTCCGGGCGAGGTGCAGATCCGGGTTCGCGCCGTCGGCCTGAACTATCTCGATCTCTGGGGTTTCCGCGGCATGGCCTTCGCCAAACGCAAGATGCCGCAGGCGGCCGGTGTCGAGGCAGCCGGCGAGGTCGTCGCGATCGGCGAGGGCGTCTCGCGCTTCCGCGAGGGCGACACGGTGACGATGTACGGCGCCGAGACCTGCGGCCATTGCAAGGCCTGCCGCGAGGGCCGCGACAATCTCTGCGAGAACGTTGCCGGGATCATGGGCTTCCATATCGACGGCTTCGCCCGCGAGATCATCAACCGGCCCGAGCGCCTCGTGATCAAGGCGCCGAAGGGCGTCAGTTTCGAGGAGGCGGCCTGTGCGCCGATCGGCTTCGGCACCGTGCAGCACATGCTGTTCGACAATGCGAAGCTCGAGCCCGGCGAATCCATCCTCGTTCATGCCGGCGGCTCCGGCATCGGCACCGCGGCGATCATGATGGCCAAGGCTATCGGCTGCACCGTCTACACCACGGTCGGCGACGACGAGAAAGGCGCCAAAGCCAAGGCGCTCGGCGCCGACTTCGTCGTCAACTACAAGACCGAGCGCTTCGAGGGCGAGGTGCGCCAGCTCACCAAGCGCAAGGGCGTCGATGTCGTCTTCGAGCATGTCGGGGCCGACACCTGGAACGGCTCGCTGCTCTGCCTGAAGCGCGGCGGCCGGCTCGTCACCTGCGGCGCCACCTCCGGCCCCTCGACGACGATGAACCTGATGCAGCTCTTCCAGCAGCAGTACCGGATCTTCGGCTCCTTTGGCTGCCGGATCGAGAACATCAGCCAGTCGCTCGACAAGATGGCGGCCGGCATGAAGCCGGTGATCGACTCGGTCTTCCCGCTCGCCGAATTCGAGAAGGGCCTCGCCCGGATCGAGGGCCGCAAGGTCTTCGGCAAGGTCATCGTCACGCTCTGAGACCCGGCCCATGCGCCGCGAGACTTGACGCGCCGGCCATGATCCCGCAAGTCGCGCCCCGGTACCCTTCCAAAGCCGCCGGCAGCGGTTTTCGCGGCGGTGGGGCGCCGGAACTGGAAATCGATCACGTTTCCGTATTCGCGCCTCCCTGCGGAATGCGACGTGATCCGGCGACGGGTCCGACCCGCGCCTGATGGGTCGGGCTCGTAGATTGAAGCGATTGAAGCAGTTCGCGACGCGCCTCGGCGCAGGCTTGATGATCGGGCTGGTGCGGGCGTTCTTCGCCTTCCTGCGCGCACTCGGGCCGGAACGCGCCTCAAATCTCGGCGGCTGGCTCCTGCGCAGCGCGAGCCCGCTGATCCCTGTCAACCGCGTCGCCTATGCCAATGTCCGCGCCGCCTTTCCGGGTATCGCGGATGCAGAGGCCAGGCGTCTCGTCCGCGGGGGCTGGGAAAATCTCGGCCGCACCGTAGCCGAATACGCCCATCTCAAGACGCTGTTCGACTATGACTACCACAACCCCGACCCGAACGGCCGCGTCGAGGTCGTCGGCATCGAGCACTTCGTCGCGTTGAAGGATGACGACAAGCCGGGGCTGATCTTCTCCTCCCATCTCGGCAATTGGGAGTTGCCGGCGATCTGCGCCGCGACCTACGACCTCGACACCACCGCGGTCTTCCGCGCTCCCAACGATCCGGCGATCGCGGCCGTGGTCCACGAAATCCGCTCAGGCGCCATGGGCGGGCTCGCCGCCGCCAAGCAAGGCGCGGCGTTCGCCATGCAGGGCGTACTCGAGAAGGGCGGCCATCTCGGCATGCTGATCGACCAGCATTTCACCCGCGGCGTCGTGGTTCCCTTCCTCGGGCGGCCGGCGCTGACCAACCCGATCCTCGGCAAGTTTGCCCGCCGCTTCGAGTGCCCGGTGCATGGCGTGCGCGTCATCCGGCTACCGAACCATCGCTTCCGCATCGAGTTGACGCCGCCGCTCGACCTGCCGCGCGACGCCAGTGGCGAAATCGACGTCACCGGCGCGATGGCGATGATGACCGCCGTCGTCGACGGCTGGGTCCGCGAACATCCCGAGCAATGGCTCTGGATGCATCGGCGCTGGCGGCCGAACATGATCAGCGCCGAGGCGCTGCGACAATTTGGGGAAAGGGCGCCGCTGGCCCCCGTTTTCAAGGCAAAGTGATTTCCAAGTGAGCAGGTACTGGCGCTTTTGGTAACGGACTGCTTGTATCTGGCACCGAGCTGAAACCGATGTCCGTCCGCAACCGCCTCTTCGCCACGCTCGCCGCCCTCCTCTTCGGCGGCCCGTTGGCGTTTGCGCAACAGGCGCCGGTGCAACCTAAAGCGGTGGTCGAACTCTTCACCAGCCAGGGCTGCTCCTCCTGCCCGGCCGCCGATGCGCTCTTCGTCGAGCTCGCCAAGGACCCCGGATTGATCACCCTGTCCTTCCCGGTGACCTATTGGGACTATCTCGGCTGGAAGGACACGCTCGGCCAGCAGGCTTTCACCAAGCGCCAGAAGCTCTATGCCAAGTCCCGCGGCGACGGCCAGGTCTATACGCCGCAGGCGGTGATCAACGGCACCAGCCACATAGTCGGCTCCGACCGGAAGGGCATCGAGAAGCTCGTCCAGGAACAGGGCGTGGCCGGCTTTCCGGTCAAAGTCTCGCTCAAGGAAGCCGACGGCGAGCTGAAAATCGCGCTCAGCCCGACCGAGGCCAGCACGAGCGAGCAGCCGGCCGGGGTCTGGGTCATCGCCTTCAGCCGGGCGACGGCCGTCCCGATCGAGCGCGGCGAGAACACCGGCAAGACCGTCACCTATGCCAATGTCGTGCGTGGCGTGACCCGGGTCGGCGACTGGTCGGGTTCGGCCGTCACCCTGAGCGCGCCACTCTCGGTGACCCAGCAGCCCAATGCCGACGCCTATGTCGTGCTGGTGCAGACCGACCAGCACCGGCGTGGCGGCCCGATTCTCGCCGGCACGATCCTGGGCGCGGCGCGCTGAGCCGACGGCCTTAGAGAATCACCACCTTGTTCGGGAGTTCGTCGACATCGTTGGCCGCTGGCGGCGCGTGGGCGGCCAGGACCTGACCGACCGCGGCGACGGCCGCCTCGAGCCCCTCGCGGAGCCGGCTCTCGCGCGCTGCGGCGAGCAGCGGCTCGATGATCCCCTTCCAGGTGGCCTCGTCGACCTTGCCGTCGATGCCGGCATCGGCGACGATCTCGGCATAGCGCTCCTGAACGGCGACATAGAGCAGCACGCCGGTCCGGCCACGCGTCAGCGTCAACCCGCGCGCCGTGAATTCACGCAGCGCCGCTTCATGCGCATAGCGCCGCTTGACGAAGCCGGGCACGAAGCGCCCGCCGCGACCATACCAGAGCAGGACGGCCAGCAGCAGCGCTGCCGCGATCAGCTGCAGCAGGAAAATCCGCGGCGCGCTCGTCATCGTCAGGGCCAGCAAGGGCCAGGGCACGAACACGGCGACGGCCAGCGCCAGAACCACCGGCACCGCGAGATAGCTGCCGGCGGCGCGGTCGACCACCACCACGATCTCGCCGGAGGTGCCCCGCTCGGCTTCGCGCACCGCCTCGGCGATGGCATCGCGATCGTCGGAATTCAGCATCTCACCAATCCCCTGAAGCCCCACCGCCACCTGACGAGCCGCCTCCTCCCGAGAAACCACCCGAGCTTGAGCCGCCTCCCCACCCCGAACTCCAGCCGCCGGAGGAGGAGCCACCGCTCCAGCCCGAGCCACCAGAGGGCGGCAGCACAATCCAGCGCCCGTCGCGCGTCCGGTGCCGGCGCGCCCCGCCGCTCGCCCGGCCGAGCTCGCGCATGAAGCTGACGATCAGGATGAACACCGTGATCATGACGAAGATCACGGCGAGATTCTCGGCCCAGGAGGTTTCGTCCTCCCTGACCTGCGCCCGGCGCTGCCATTCCTCGGCATCGCCAGTCAGGATCGACAGGATGGCGTCGACCCCGCCCTCGATTCCGCCGGCGAAATCGCCGTTCTTGAACTTCGGCGCCACCGCGGTGGTGATGATGACCTTGGAGAGCGCGTCGGTCAGCGCCCCTTCGAGCCCATAGCCCACCTCGATGCGGACCTTGCGCTCGTTCGGCGCGACCAGCAGCAGCGCGCCATTGTTCTTGGCCTTATCGCCGAGCCCCCACGCCCGGAACAACCCGTTGGCATAGTCCTCGATCGTCAGGCCCTGCAGCGAGGGCACGGTCGCGACGACGAGCTGGTCGGTGGTCTTCTCCTCATGCGCCCTTAGCTTCCCGGCGATGCGGGCGCTGGCCTCGCCGTCGAGCAGCTTGGCGCCGTCGACGATACGTCCGCTCAGGGCGGGGTAACTCGGCTCGGCTGCGGCGGCGAGGAACGGGAAGAAGAGGAAGAGCAGCAGGGAAAGCCATGCCGCAATGACAGGGCGAGCCAGCTTCTTTCCTTCTCCCGGGTGAGAGAAGGCGGTGCGAAGCGCCGGATAAGGGCCTGTCGTTTCCGCAGAAGGAACAACCACGCCGCTGCTCCTCTTCCGGAAAGGGCGGACGCTCACCCCTGCCCCTCTCCCACTCGGGAGAGGGGTTCCCCGCGCTTGCCCACGATCGGCAGAGTCCATTGAAGGACTTAAGTCAGAACTTCACCGCCGGCGGCCGCTCCGCCCCGGTCGTCGCCGCAAAACTCTCCATCGGCTTGGCGCCCCAGAACAACCGCGCCCAGATCACGCCCGGAAAGGTCCTGATCTCCGTGTTGAAGGCCTGCACCGCCTGGATGTAGTCGCGGCGGGCGACCGTCACCCGGTTTTCGGTGCCTTCCAGCTGCGATTGCAAAGCAAGGAAGTTCTGGTTCGACTTGAGATCGGGATAGCGCTCCACCGTGACCATCAGGCGTCCGAGCGCGCCGGAAAGCTGATTCTGCGCGTCCTGGTATTCCTTGAACTTGGCGGGGTCGGTGATGGTCGAGGCATCGACCTTGACCTGCGTCGCCTTGGCACGGGCCTCGATCACCTGCGTCAGCACCTCGCGCTCCTGCTGGGCATAACCCTTCACCGTCTCGACCAGATTGGGGATCAGGTCGGCCCGGCGCTGATACTGGTTCTGCACCTCGCCCCAGGCCGCCTTCGCCTTCTCCTCCAGCGTCGGCACGTTGTTGTAGCCGCAGCCGGCGAGAGCGAGGCCGAGCATCCCGACCAGCAGCAGGGCGAAGGAGCGGCGCAAGGCCGGCGAGGGTGCGAGGAGAACCATGGGACGAAACCTTGGCTGGAGCGGAAGAATCCGACGGCAGAGCATAGCTGCGCCGCGAGGCAGATCAAAGACACGCCGAGCATGGCGCGACGGGAGCGATTGGGACTAGTCTTAGCCGGCGCAAGGCGAGAGGAATGCACCATGCCGCGTACGCTGTCCCTCCTGGCCGGATTTTCGCTGCCCGCGGCCGGACTCTGGCTCGCACTCGGCGCGCCCGCCGCCGCACAACAGAGCCTCGCCCCGCCGCCGGAGGCCGCGACCGGCCGCACCGCCCGGACGATGGGCACCGCTCAGCGCTTCATGGCAGCTGCCGCCAACCCGCTCGCCGCTTCCGCCGGACGCGACATCCTGCGGGCCGGAGGCAGCGCCACAGACGCGGCGATCGCGATCCAGCTGGTGCTCAACCTCGTCGAGCCGCAGAGCTCCGGCATCGGCGGCGGCGCCTTCTTCGTACACTGGGACGAGACGGGAAAGCGCCTGACCACGCTGGACGGACGCGAGACCGCACCGAAGGCGGCAAGGCCGGATCGCTTTGTCGACCCTGACGGCAAGCCGATGAAGTTCGTCGACGCGGTGGTCGGCGGGCGCTCGGTCGGCGTCCCCGGCACCGTCAAGCTGCTCGAGGAGGCACATGAGCGCTGGGGCAAGCTGCCCTGGTCCGAGCTGTTCGCGCCGGCGATCAAGCTGGCAGAGGAGGGGTTTGCGATCTCGCCGCGCCTCGCGGGCCTGCTCGCGCTGGAGAGGACCCTGATCAAGGACCCGCGCGCCGCCGCCTATTTCTACGAAGCCGATGGCAGGCCGAAAGCGGTCGGAACCATCCTCAAGAATCCGGCCTTCGCCGCGACCCTGCGCGCCATCGCCGGGCGCGGTGCCGACGCCTTCTATGAGGGCGAGATCGCGCAGGACATCGTCGCGACCGTCACCGGCCACAAGGACAATCCCGGCGACATCACGCTCGAGGATCTCTCCGGCTACACGGTCGAGGAACGTGCGCCGGTCTGCGGCCGCTACCGCGTCTACATGCTCTGCGGCATGGGCCCGCCAAGTTCCGGCGCCATCGCGGTGCAGCAGATCCTCGGCATCGTCGAGACTGCGGACATGGCCCGCCTCGGCGCCGGTCCGGAAGCGGCGCACTGGTTCGCCGAGGCCGGCCGCCTCGCCTTCGCCGACCGGGCGCTCTATATCGCCGACCCCGCTTTCCTCAGCGTCCCCACCACCGGGCTGATCGACGAGGGCTATCTGCGCGGCCGTGCAGGGCTGATCAACCCCGACAAGTCGATGGGCAAGGCGACGGCCGGCGATCCCCCGAACAAGCGGGCCCAATTGCTCGCGCCGTCGGACGGAATCGAGAACGGCACCAGCCATATCTCGGTCGTCGACGCCGCCGGCAACGCCGTCTCGATGACCACGACGATCGAGGACGGGTTCGGCTCGCGCCTGATGACCAGGGGCGGCTTCCTGCTCAACAACGAGCTGACCGATTTCAGCTTCGCGCCGATCGAGGACGGCAAGCCGGTCGCCAACCGCGTCGAGCCCGGCAAGCGGCCGCGCTCCTCGATGGCGCCGACCATCGTTTTCGACGCTTTCGGCCGGCTCTATGCCGTCACCGGCTCGCCCGGCGGTAGCCAGATCATCGGCTATGTCGCCAAGACGCTGGTCGCCCTGCTCGACTGGAAAATGGACCCCCAAGCCGCCGTCGATCTCGGCAATTTCGGCAGCCGCAACGGCCCGACCGAGCTGGAGAAAGGCACCGAGGCGGAAGGCTGGAAAGCGGCGCTGGAGGCCAAGGGTCACGATGTCCGCCTGCTCGAGATGACCTCGGGCATCCAGGCCATCGTCAAGACGCCGGCCGGCTATCTCGGCGGTGCCGATGGCCGCCGCGAGGGCGTGGCGATCGGGGATTGAACCCCGACCGCCCTGTTACCCGACTTTACCGTGCGGCCGTGACCGCCGCGACCAGACCGGTCGCCATGCTCAGCAGCAGGTAGTTGTTGTCGATCTTGACCCAGGTCTGCCCGCGGCCCGGCGTGCGCAGGCCATGGCGGTGATAGTCCCGCACCTGGCCGTGCCGGCGCCAATCATTCATGCGCTGGCCCTTCGCCCAGCGATAGTGGCGGACCTCCTTCTGGCGGACATGGCCGCGACCGGGAACATGGATGACCTTCTTCTCGACATCGTAGGAATTGGAGCTAGGCCCATGGTAACGCGGCTGAGCAATGGCTGCAGAAGAAGCAATAACGATAAAGCTCGAAACAAGAATAATGGAACGTTTGAACATGGCTAAACTCCGTTGTTCGATAGATATAATTTAGCCATCAGGTATGAACCGAATCTGAATCGTTCCATTAATGTTCTGTAATGGTCAGGATAGGTGGAGTTATTAGAGCCAGATGGGAAAACTGCGCTCCGCAGAACGGTCCGATCGTCTTCGCCGTCGTTCCGGATGGAGCGGCGCGGAGCACCGGAAGCCATCGCAAAGCGTCCGGAATGGCGAGGCGGGGCGGAATACGCTTTGGTTTGGCTGCTGCCAGCTCTGCAGCGATCGCAAAGCGCTTCGCAGAGTTTGCGGACGCGCTTCGCGTCCTTTCGGGGTCAGGCTGGATCCGCCCGTTCCCCGCCGGCACCGCGCCCGGCGATCACCCAGTAGACGAAGCCGGAAGCCGCACCGACCAGGAACAGCGCGGAAATCACCTGCACCTCGGCGATGCTCGGCGCACGCGCCATGCCGAGCATGGCGAGCGGCAGCAGCGCCGCCAGGACACCGGTCAGGCCGCTCTGGATCAGCCCGCTGCGCAGGCGGAAGAGCTCGCAGCCGATCGCGACGAGCACGACCGGCGCCACCAGGATCGCGAAGCCGAGCCGGCCGAGCAGCGAGAACGCCGCATCCGCCGCCGGGCCGGGGTCGAAGCCCTGCGCCGCCATGTCGAAGAGAGCCGCCATCAGCCGCTCGAAGCCGCCGCCGATCAGCCGGCCGAGATCGGGCGAGACGACGCTCGCGATCAGGAGCGCGAACAACCCGGCGCCAGTCGCGAAAAGCAGCGCGAACGGGATCAACAGCAGCCAGCGCAGCATCGTTCAGCCCGCGAGCGCCGCAGGCTGCTCGGCCTCGCTTTGCTCCAGCATCAGCCTGGCTCTCGCCGAGAGCTTTTCGGTCTCGCTCTTGAGCTGGCCGCAGGCGGCGAGGATGTCGCGCCCACGCGGGGTCCGCACCGGCGAGGCATAGCCGGCACGGAAGACGATCTCGGAGAAGCGCTCGATCCGCTCCCAGTCCGAGCACTCGTATTTCGTGCCTGGCCAGGGATTGAACGGGATCAGGTTGATCTTGGCCGGGATGCCCTTGAGCAGGCGCACCAGCTCGCGCGCATCGGCGTCGCTGTCGTTCACGCCCTTCAGCATCACATATTCAAAGGTGATACGCTTGGCGTTCGACAGGCCCGGATAGTTCCGGCAGGCTTCGAGCAGCTCCTTGATCGGATACTTCTTGTTGAGCGGCACGAGCTCGTTGCGCAGATCGTCGCGCACCGCATGCAGCGAGATCGCCAGCATCGTGCCCATATCGTCGCCGAGCGGGCCGATCTGCGGCACGACGCCGGAGGTCGAGACGGTGATGCGGCGGCGGCCGAGCGAAAGCCCCTCATTGTCGGCGATCACGTCGATCGCGTCGCGCACGCCGTCGAAATTGTAGAGCGGCTCGCCCATGCCCATGAAGACGATGTTCGAGACGAAGCGCCCGCCATCATTCGGCACGAAGGCGCCGTCCGGGGCGCTGCGGTTCGGGAAGTCGCCGAGCCGCTCGCGCGCCACCATCAGCTGGGCGACGATCTCCTCGGTGGTGAGGTTGCGCACCAGGCGCTGCGTGCCGGTATGGCAGAAGGTGCAGGTCAGCGTGCAGCCGACCTGGCTGGAGACGCAGAGCGTGCCGCGGTCGACCTCGGGAATGTAAACGCACTCGATCTCGGCGCCGCGGTCGCGCGGGCCGGTCGGCGCCATGCGCAGCAGCCATTTGCGGGTGCCGTCGCTCGAAACCTGCTCGGCGGTCACCTCCGGCAGGTCGAGCGTGAAGCGCTCGGCGAGCGCGCTGCGCAGGCCCTTGCCGATCGTCGTCATCGCCGCGAAGTCGCGGACGCCGTAATGATAGATCCAGTTCCAGAGCTGGCCGACGCGCATGCGCCGCTCCTTCTCGGGAACGCCGATCTCGGCCAGCGCCTCGGCCATGCCGGCGCGCGTGCGGCCGACCAGCGAAGGGCGCCGCGAAACGGGTTCGACCGCCGGAGCGGTGGACGAAAGGGCGGTAACAGTCATCGGAACTCGGTTCGAAACGGGCCACCGGGCCCTGAATTTCCGCGGCTCATAGCATGAAAACCCGGCATCGTGAAATCACGAGCGAGCGGGCGGGCATGCATATGCGTCCGGCCCTCGGGAACGGACGCGATCGGCAAGGAGCGGAAAGGCCGCGACAGGGCGGCCATATCGAGGGAAGCGTGGCCTCTCCGAAGAGAGCAGGCGCTATTTGCAGGCGTCCTCGGCCCGCTTGACGATCTGCGAGATGCCGGCGAGCGAATACTTGTCGCTGGTCGGGTTGCCGCGCTTCGAGGTGCCCTTGATCTCGAGCGCCGAGCCCTTGCGCAGCGCGTCGAGCATGCGGCCTTCCTCGGCCGGATTCTTCAGCCAGACGTTCTGGCCCTTGGCGACGAGGACGAAGCGCTCGCTGCCGATGATCGCCTGATGCTCGACATCTTCCTTGAGGTCGAAGTTCATCACCAGGCTGATCTCGTTGCGCACGCCCTCGGTCGGCCGGTTCGAGATGAACAGTAGCCCCTCGACATCCTTGAGATTGGCGGGCGAGCGGCTCTCGGCCTTGGAGAGCGCGTAGCAGATCTTGGAGCGGCCCTGCTGCGAGGAAAAGGCCTGCCATTTGCCGGCGGTTTCGAGCAGCAGCGCCTGGCCCTGACCGCTGGGCGCGCGCTGCGCCATGGCTGAGCCCGGCGCCAGCAAGGCGAGCGCCGTCAGGCTGAAAAGGGCAGCCGCCGTCAGCGGGCGGCGGGCGGAGAGGGGAGCCGGCTTGCGAATCATGGATCGCCACTAATCATCAGAAATCTTAACGCCAGATGGAGGCTATGCGAGATCGGCGATCCGGCCAGCGCGCCACGGCGCATAGGATGTCACGATCCTGGCAAAAATGCGAATAATCCGCCGTGCTTTCCGAGCGGTTTCCCCCGCGGCCGCATCGTGCCAGCTTGTCGCGGATCGAGGCCGCGAGCCGGCCGAAAACTCCAGGAGGAACCGACTGCCGATGAAGGCTCTGCTCTGCGAGGCCCATGGCCCGGCCGAGACCCTGGTCGTCCGAGACCTGCCCGCACCTAAGCCGGGACCGGGCGAGATCGCAATCGAGGTCACCGCCGCCGCGCTCAACTTCTTCGACACGCTGGTCATCCAGGGCCGCTATCAGGTCAAGCCGGCGCTGCCCTTCTCGCCCTCGGCCGAATGCGCCGGCATCGTGAGCGCGCTCGGTGAGGGCGTGACCGGCTGGCGCGTCGGCGAGCGGGTCGCCGCCTGGCTCGGCCATGGCGCGGCGCGGGAGATCGTCGTAGTTGCCAGCGAGGCGGCGATCCGGATTCCCGACGGGCTGAGCGATCAGCAAGCTGCCGGGCTGTTCGTCACCTATGGCACCGCCATGCACGGGCTGATCCAGCGCGGCGAACTGAAGCCCGGCGAGACGCTCGCCGTGCTCGGTGCCGCCGGCGGGGCTGGGCTTGCCGCCGTCGAGATCGGCGCCCTGCTCGGCGCGCGCGTCATCGCCGGCGCCTCCTCACCGGAAAAACTCGCTCTGGCCCGCGAACATGGCGCGCAGGAGGGCCTGGACTATGCCGCGGACGATCTGCGGGCCGGTCTGCGCCGTCTCGCCCGCGACGGGCTGGACGTGCTCTACGACACGGTCGGCGGCGATCTCGCCGAGCCGGCGTTGCGCTCGATGGGCTGGGGCGGGCGCTATCTCGTCGTCGGCTTCGCCGGCGGCGCCATCCCCAAGCCGCCGCTCAACCTGTTGCTGCTCAAGGGCTGCGATCTGCGCGGCGTGTTCTGGGGTGATTTCGTCCGGCGAGAGCCCGCCGCCCACCGCGCCAATATGGAGCGCCTGCTCGGCTGGGCCGCCGAGGGCAGGATCCGCGCCCATGTCCACGGCGCCTTCCCGCTCGAACGCGCCGCCGAGGCCTTCGCGCTGATCGCGGAACGCAAGGCCCAGGGCAAGATCGTGCTGACGCCCTGAACTCCGCGGTCGTCCCGGGCGACCGTAGGGAGACCCGGGACCCATTCCGGAACCTTGTTCGGAAAGGCTCTGGAATGATCCCGGATCGGCGCGGCTTCGCCGCTTGTCCGGGATGACCACAGGGTTAGAGAGTTCTCAAAGATCGGCGAGGATCTTCTTGGCCCTTGCACGATGCTCGACGGTGATCGAGCCCGCCACCGCCGCAATCGCCGCGGCGAGCACCGCCGCATCGTCGGTGAAGCCGAGGAACGGCATGATGTCGGGCAGCGCATCGACCGGCAGCACGAAATAGCCGAGCGCGCCGAGCAGGGTGTAGCGCACGCGCCGCGGCGTCGCCGGGTCGCGCGCGCAAATCCAGGCGGCGAGCCCGTCCTCGGCGAAGGGGATGCGCTTCGCCACACGCCGGAGCAAGGCCATGAGCTCCGAGCCGAAGCGCTCCTCGTCGCGCAGGCTCCGGCGGATCGCCGCCATCTCCTCGGCGGTGAAGCGCTGGCTGAAGCCGAATCCCTCGCTCATCTTTCTCCTCCATGGCGCGCCAATGATGCGCGCTTTCGACGCCAAGATGTGGCCCCGCCCGCAAGCGTGCACAAGGGAGGCCGCTAGAATCGCTCTTGGAGGCGGAGCATCGCGCCTCTAAACCCCTTGCAGCAATGTCAAAAGCTTGAGGAACGCGCCATGCAGCTCGATTCGTCCCTTGCCGCCATCGTCACCGGCGGCGCTTCCGGCCTCGGCGAAGGCACGGCGCGCATGCTCGCCAGCCATGGCGTCAAGGTCGCGCTGTTCGATCTCAACGCCGAGCGCGGCGAAGCGATCGCCAAGGAGATCGGCGGGCTGTTCGTCGCCTGCGACGTCACCGACGAGGCCTCGGTCGACGCTGCCCTGCAGAAATCCCGCGCCGCCCATGGCGTCGCCCGTATCGTCGTCAACTGCGCCGGTGTTGCGCCCGGCCGCCGCGTCGTCTCGAAGAAGCGCGAGACCGGCGAGCTCGTCGCCCATGACCTCGCCACCTTCGAGAAGGCTGTCGCGATCAACCTGACCGGCACCTTCCGCCTGATCGCCAAATCGGCGGTGGCCCTGGCGACGCTCGATCCGGTCACGCCGGATGGCGGCCGCGGCGTCTTCGTCTGCACCGCCTCCGTCGCCGCCGAGGACGGCCAGATCGGCCAGGCGGCCTATGCCGCCTCGAAGGCCGGCGTCGTCGGCCTGACCCTGCCGGTCGCCCGCGACCTCGCCGGGGTCGGCATCCGCATCGTCACGATCATGCCCGGCCTGTTCGAGACGCCGATGTTCGCCGGCCTGCCCGACGATGCCCGCGCCTCGCTCGCCGTCTCGGTGCCGCATCCTTCGCGCCTCGGCCGGCCGGCCGAATACGCCGCGCTGGTGAAGAGCATCGTCGAGAACGACATGCTGAACGGCACCGCGATCCGCCTCGACGGCGCGATCCGCCTCGCGCCGAAATAAGGGAACGCGTCGTGCTCGGGCCCGCCCCGAGCATCTCTGGCCGGAGGAGGCTCCTGTCGCCGCCTTATCGTCAGGAGATTCTCGGGTCTGCGCTTCGCGCCGCCCGAGAATGACGCCCTGCCTAACCTTCCGCGCCCTCGCGCTTGATCTCGTGCTTCAGGATCAGCGGTGTCTGGGCCAGTGCGAAGATCATGGTCAGCGGCATCACGCCCCAGACCTTGAAGGCGACCCAGAAATCCTGGCTCTGGGTCCGCCAGACGAGCTCGTTCAGCGCCGCCAGCACGAAGAAGAACAGGCCCCAGCGCAGCGTCAGCTTGCGCCAGCCTTCCGCGTCGAGCTGCAGCACGCTGTCGAGCACCAGCGCCAGCAGGGATCGGCCGAACCAGAGCCCGCCGAGCAGCACGCAGCCGAACAGCGCGTTGACGATGGTCGGCTTGACCTTGATGAAGAAGGCATCGTCGAGCGCGATGGTCAGGCCGCCGAAGACCGTGACCACCACGGCGTTGACGATCGCCATGCGCGGCAGATGGTTCATCAGGATCTTCGACAGCGCCAGCGCCAAAAGCGAGGCGGCGATGAAGATGCCGGTCGCGACGAAGATGCGCCGGTCCGAGGCGACGCCGAACAGCCGGTCGCCATAGGAATTGGCGAAGAAGAACACGGCGAGCGGGCCGAATTCGAGCGCGAGCTTGAGCAGCGGGTTGATCGGCTTCGCCTTGCCCGCCTCCGTCGCGCCCGCTGCCGTTTCGCTCATGCCATCTCTCCCAATCCCGCCACGGCGCGCGCGAAATCGCGGGCCTGGAACGGCTCCAGATCGTCGACGCTCTCGCCGACTCCGATGAAATGCACCGGCAGCCCGAACTGGGCCGCCAGCGCGACGAGAATGCCGCCGCGGGCGGTGCCGTCGAGCTTGGTCATCACCAGCCCGGTGACGCCCGCCGTCTCGCGGAAGGCCTCGACCTGGCTGACCGCATTCTGTCCGACCGTCGCGTCGAGCACGAGCAATGCCGCATGCGGAGCCTGCGCATCGAGCTTCTGGATCACCCGCACCACCTTGGCGAGCTCGGCCATAAGCCCGGTCTTGTTCTGCAGCCGGCCGGCGGTGTCGATCAGCAGCACGTCGGTGCCCGCCGCCTTCGCCTTCTGCAGCGCCTCGAAGGCGAGCCCGGCGGCGTCGGCGCCTTGATTGCCGGCGACCACCTCGGTTCCCGTCCGCGCGCCCCAGACCTTGAGCTGTTCGATCGCGGCGGCGCGGAAGGTATCTCCCGCCGCCAGCATCACCGACTTGCCCTCGGCCCGGAACTTGGCCGCGAGCTTGCCGATCGTCGTCGTCTTGCCCGAGCCGTTGACGCCGACCATCAGGATCACGAACGGCTTTTTCGTGGCGTCGATCACCAGCGGCATGGCGACCGGGGTGAGGATCGCCTCGACCTCGCGCGCCAGGATCGCCTTAACCTCATCGGGCTCGATCTGCTTGTCATAGCGCCCCTCGCCGACCGCCTTGGCCACGCGCGCGGCGGTGGCGAGGCCGAGATCGGCCTGGATCAGGATGTCTTCGAGATCCTCGAGGGTCGCGGCGTCGAGCTTGCGCTTGGTGAAGAGGTCGGCGATGCCGGTGGTCAGGGCCGAGGAGGTCCGCGACAATCCGTCCGCAAGCCGCCGCCACCAGCTACGCTTCGGCTGGGAAGGCTCGGCTGCGACGATCGGCAGCGGTGCGTCCTCGCCGAGCAGCACCTCCGGAGCGAGCAACGGCTCGGGCTCGGGCTGAGGCTCCGGCTCGGCCGGAAGCGCGGGCGCAATCTCAACCGGGCTTTCCGGTTCCGCCACGGGTTCGGCGACCGGCTCCGGGAGTGGAGCGGTCTCGACGACCGGGGCAGCCGGCTCCTGCGGCCTGGGCTTCTCGTCCAGCCCGAACAGCTTCGAGAAGAAGCCGCGCTTTTTCGGTTCGGTCTCGCTCATCGCTTGCCCTGACGCCGCTCGCCGCGACACTTCCGGTTGCATGGCCCTGCGGCCTTCGTTAGCGCAATGCCATGAGCCAGCCGGACCGACCAGTCTTTTCGCCAGAAGCCGCGCCAGGGGAGCATCTCTCCGAGCCACCCTTCCCCCTGCTCTACCGCGATGCGATGATGCTCGTCATCGACAAGCCGGCCGGGCTGCCGGTGCATCGCGGCCCGCAGGCGAAAGGCCGTGTCATACCGGTACTGACCGACCATCTCGACGCGCTGCGCTTCGGCCTGCCGCGTCGCCCGGAAGCCGCCCACCGCCTCGACAAGGATACGTCCGGCTGCCTCGTCCTCGGCCGCCACCCGCGCGCCATGGCGCAGCTCAATCAGATGTTCCGCGATGGCCGGGTCGGCAAGACCTATTGGGCGGTGGTGGAGGGTGAGCCGGCCGCCGATGAGGGGCTGATCGACTTCGCGCTCGCCAAGCTCTCGCCCGATCGCGGCTGGTGGATGAAGACCGATCCGGCCGGCCTGCCCTCGCAGACCCGCTATCGCGTGCTCGGCCGCGGCCGGCTCGAGGCGACGCCGCTCGCCTGGCTGGCGCTCGAGCCGCTGACCGGGCGGACGCACCAGTTGCGCGTCCATTGCGCCGCGAGCGGCTGGCCGATCCGCGGCGACGAGATCTACGGCACCGCGCCGCGCAGCGGCGGACCCGGCCTGCATCTACATGCCCACGAGCTGGTCCTGCCGCTCTATCCGAAGCGCGACCCGGTCCGGGTCGTGGCGCCACCGCCGCCGCACCTGCATGCGGCGCTCGCCGCCTGCGGCTGGGCTCCCGGCGAAACCTTTCCGAAACCCTAACGGCGCTCCGGCCTTGCCCTATGGTCCGGTCAACCATTCCCTAAGCCGCGCCTGCTATCGCTGGTTGCAGAGGCGCGGAGCGCAGGATCATGCTGGAGCAGGTGGCGAGAACGGCTGAGGTGCGCAGCGCGCTTCTGAGCTTTGCGCAGGCGCGCGCCGAGATCGCGGCCCGGCCCGAGGCGAATGCCGCGCTGGCGACGCTCGCCGACTGGGTCGAGAGTTACCTGATGCGCGAGCATCCCGAGCTCGGCCGCACCGGCGCCGTTTGCCCCTTCACCCGCCAGGCGGCCCGTATCGACACAGCGCGGCTCGCGATCTGCGAGGCCGGGCCGGACGAGGAGGAGCGCGCCTTCGCGCTGATCCGCGGCAGCTTCGCAGCGCTCGACGAAATCCCCTGCAAGCCCAGCATGGCGCATTTCCGGACGATCATCGTCGGCTTCCCGCATTGCGACGGCGAAGCCGGACTCGCCATGCTCCAGCACGTGCAGAAGCGGAACAAGTTCCATTCGCTCAGCCGGCGCCGGATGATCGGCCTGATGCATGCGGAATCGGACGCGCCGGGCCTATGGAACCCTGATTTCCGGCCGTTGCGCTCGCCCTTGCCGGTGCTCGCCATCCGCCATCTCGTCGAGTACGACGCGCCATTCGCCGTACGCCACCCTTTGCTGCTCCTGCCCTATCTCGCCCATTTCAGGCTGGCCGGCGCCAGGCGCCTGATCCAGCATCTGCGCGGCCAGGCCTGAGCCGTGCTGGCGAGCACTGCGATGGCGGAGGCCGGAATCCGGCGTCCCACTGGCGATGCCGTCATGGCGCCGCTCGCGCTCGAAGTCCTGACAGATCGCGCCGCCTTCGAGGCGCTGAAGCCGGAATGGGACGACCTTTTCGCCCGCGCCGGCATGCCGCAGCAGCTCTTCCTGCGCCATGCCTTCCTGCGGCACTGGTGCGACCATTATCTCGATGTGAGGAGCCGCATCTGCATCCTCGCCGGGCGAAGCGAAGGCAGGCTGGTGATGCTCTGGCCGCTGGTGCGCAGACGCAGTCTCGGCCTCGACATCGTACAACTCATGGGAGCACCGGTCGCCCAGTTCGGCGATGTCCTGGTCGAGCCGGGTCCGGATAGACCGCGCTGGCTCGATGCCGGCTGGGACGCGCTCGACCGGCTCGGCGCCGACCTCTTCGAGATCCGCCAACTACGGGCCGATGCGGCCCTTTCCCGATCCAACACGGCGCTGCTGGTGCAGCGGCAGGACGCGCCCTTCGCCGACCTCGCGCAGCGCGTATCGGCCGAAGGTCCGAGCATGGCCTATCCGGCTCGCGAGCGCTCGAACTACCGCCGCCGCCTGCGCCGCCTCGCCGAGCGCGGCGAGCTCGGCTTCGGCGCCCTGACGCCGGGCGCCGAGGCGGGCGCGCTGGCAATGACAGCGGTGGCGATGAAGCGCCGCGCCCTCGCCCGGCACGGCATTCTCGCCCCGACGGTCGCCGATCCGCGCTTCCAGGATTTCTTCACCGCCCTCGCCAGCGACGCGGCGGACGAGGCGGGCCTGCGGCTTTCGACCATCACCAGTGCCGGTCGCCCGATCGGGATAGATATCTCCTTCGACTGCATGGGCCGCAGCTTCGGCCATGTCATCGCCAGCGATCCCGATTTCGAGCGCGAGGGCATCGGCCGCGTCCTGATCCATCAGGCCTTCGCCGGAGCCAAAGCACGCGGCAGCACCGTCTTCGACCTGCTCGCGCCGGCCGATCCCTACAAGCTCGAGCACGCCGATGGAACGGTCGCCGTCTACGATCTCGCCATGCCGTTGAGCTGGCGCGGTCGTCTCGTTTGCAAATTGGCGTTGCCGCGCCTGCGCCCGGCCTTCAGAGCCCTGGCGAAGCGTCTACCTACCGCCTGGGTCCGCCGCTGGCTGAAAGCAGGCCGGCAATCTGATTGACCGGCGGCTCCCCTCAGCCCGCCATCGCGTCCATGGCGCGCGCCATCCTGATGTCGAGTTCGGTCAGACCGCCGGCGTCATGGGTCGCGAGCGTCACCTCGACCGTCTTGTAGACATTCGACCATTCCGGATGGTGGTCCATCTTCTCGGCCAGCAGCGCGACGCGGCTCATCCAGCCGAAGGCCTCGCTGAAGTCGCGGAAGACGTAGCGCCGGCTGATCGCCTCCCGGCCCTCGGCCAGCTTCCAGCCGGCGAGGACCGCCAGCGCTTCCTGCCGCGCCTCGGGGCTGAGACGCTTGGGCCGATCGTTCATCATCTCACCTCCGCTCGGAAGCCGCGCGGCTCGGCCGGTTCGGATAGGCCGGGCCAAGCGGGTAGGCCGCCTCCAGCACATAAGGACCGCCGCCGATCGATTCACGCGAGGAGAACAGGGCGACGCGACGCGACGTGAAGCTGATCGGCCGCACGATCGGATGGGTCGCGAGATAATGCGCGACATCGAGCGGCGAGACGTCGCGCAGGCGGGCCAGCGTGACGTGCGGCAGGAACTTGCGGCCTTCGGCCGGCAGTCCGAGACGGCGCATCAACCGTTCCAGATCGGCCTGCAATTCGCTGAGCTGCGGCGTCGGCTGGACCCGCGCGAACACGGCGCGCGGCCGGTCGCCACCGAAGCTGCCGAGCTGGTCGAGCGTGATCGTCAGCGGCGGCGCTTGGACGTCGTGCAGGAAGCTGTCGACGTCATGGGCCATGCGCCGGTCGATATCGCCGAGAAAGCGCAGGGTGATGTGGTAGTCGGCCGGCTCGATCCAGCGCGCACCGATCAGCCCACCGCGATGCAGCGTCAGGGCCGAGGCGACCTCGGCGGGAATCTCCAGGGCAGTGAAAAGCCGCGGCATAGCCCTATCAGTGCCAAGCGTTTGTGACTCTGGCGAGACGAAGCCTCGCATTGCCGGACGCAACCGGCAAGCCGGCTCACAAGTGTTCGTCATGCTCGGGCCAGGCCCGAGCATCTCTCATTCGGAAATTCCCGGCTCTCCGCGTGGTTTCGGCCGGGAAAGGCGCGCCGCTTACGGGCAGGGATTGCCGAAGCGCTGGTGGACGGCGTCGATTTTCGCTTCGAGTTCGGCGGAAAGCGTCACCGCGGCCGAGCCGATCGCGGTCTTCAACTGCGCCATGCTGGTCGCGCCGATGATGTTGGAGGTGACGAAGCAGCGCGAGGTGACGAAGGCAAGCGCCATCTGCGCCGGATCGAGCCCGGCTTCGCGGGCCAAGCCGATATAGGCCCTGATCGCTTCCTCGGCGCCAACAGTCTCGTAACGCTGGCCGCGGGCGAACAAGGTGGAGCGCGCGCCGGCAGGGCGGGCACCATCGAGGTACTTTCCGGTGAGGTAACCCTGCGCCAGCGGCGAATAGGCCAGCAGGCCGACCTGCTCGCGCAGCGCGATCTCGGCCAGCGCCGTCTCGAAGGTGCGGTTAAGGAGGTTGTAGGCGTTCTGGATCGACTGGACGCGCGGGCGCCCGTTCTGCCCCGCCTCGGCGACGAAACGCATCGTGCCCCAGCCGCTCTCGTTGGAAAGGCCGAGATGGCGGATCTTGCCGGCCTTCACGAGGTCGGCGAAGGCGTCGAGCTGCTCGGCGATCGGCGTCTCGTCCGCCGCCGGTTCGAAGGCGGCCTTGCCGAAGCGGGTCGGGTTCGAGCCCCAGGCCATCGGCCGGTCGGGGAAATGGATCTGGTAAAGGTCGATATAGTCGGTCTGCAGCCGCTTCAGGCTCTTGTCGACCGCTTCCTCGATCTGCCGGCGGTTGACCCGCGTCGGCCCCTTGTCGTCGCGGAACCAGTCATTGGCCGAGCGGCCGATCACCTTCGAGGCGAGGATCACCTTGTCGCGATTGCCGCGCGCCTTGAACCAGCTGCCGATGATCCGCTCGGTCGCGCCTTGCGTCTCCGGCTTGGGCGGGATCGAGTACAGCTCGGCGGTATCGAAGAAGTTCACGCCCTGGTCGAGCGCATAGTCCATCTGCTCATGGCCTTCGGCCTCGGTGTTCTGCTGGCCCCAGGTCATGGTGCCCAGGCAGATCGCCGAGACCTTGAGATCGGTGCGGCCGAGTTGACGGTATTCCATGACGCAAGGCTCCGGAGACGGACGCGCCTTGCGCGCCGCGGACAGGGTAGGATGAGGCGGAAGGCGCCTGCGCTCAGGAGCGCGGGCGCAAGGTGGCGAGGAACCGCTCCACCGTCGGCAGGATGCGCGTCGCGATGACGCGCACGCCTTCCGCCGTCGGGTGTAGCAGATCGGGCTGGTTCAATACCCGGTCGCCGGCGATTCCGTCCAGAAAGAATGGATAGAGGATGAGGCCATGCTTCTCGGCGAGGCGGGGATAGAGGCCGTCGAAGCGCGTCGCATAGTCGCTGCCGAGATTGCGCGGCGCATACATGCCGGCGAGCAGCACCGGGATGCCGCGTGCCTTGAGCCTGGTCACGATCGCGTCAAGCGCCTTCTCCGCCACCGCCGGATCGATGCCGCGCAGCGCATCGTTCGCCCCGAGCTCGAGGATGACCCCGTCCGTTCCGTCGGGCACCGACCAGTCGAGCCGCTCGAGCCCGCCCTGCGAGGTGTCGCCGGAGACGCCGGCATTGGCGATCTCGACGGAAATTCCCTTCTCGCGCAGCAGCTTCTCCAGCACGGCGGGGAAGGCGGCGCTGCCGGGAAGATTGTAGCCGGCCGTCAGGCTGTCGCCGAGCGCGACGAGCTTCAGCGGCGGCGTCTGGGACTGGAGCGGCGTGGTCATGGCGTGAAAACCCAAAACGAAGGCGAACATCAGGGCCGCGGCCCAAAATCCGCGCAATGGCTGGATTCGGGCGCCGGAGCGCCCATATCGGTTGGCGGCCCCGGCCTTGCAGGCAACGGTCATGGCGGGTCTTTCTCCTTCGGCTCCGGAAGCGGCGCGTGGGAGCGGCATCGGATGGGATGAGAGCGGAAACATGGCGGTGAGCGAGCAGGGCCCCTCGGCGATCGAATTGCGCGACGTCGAACTCAGTCTGGGGCGCGGCGCCGCCCGCGTCCATATCCTGAAGGGCGTCTCGCTGGCGATCGCGGAGGGCCAGGCGACCGGTCTTACCGGCCCGTCCGGCTCCGGCAAGTCGACCCTGCTGATGACCATGGCCGGGCTGGAACGGCCCGATTCCGGCCTCGTCAAGGTCGCCGGCCAGGATCTCGGCGCCCTCGGCGAGGACGAGCTCGCCGTGTTCCGCGGCCGACGCATCGGCATCGTCTTCCAGTCCTTCCACCTCGTGCCGACGATGACGGCGCGCGAGAACGTCGCCCTGCCGCTCGAACTCGCCGGCGCCGCCGACGCCTTCGAGCGCGCCGGCGCCGAGCTGCGCAATGTCGGCCTCGGCGAACGCATGGACCATTACCCGGCCCAGCTCTCGGGCGGCGAGCAGCAGCGCGTCGCCATCGCCCGCTCCGTCGCGACCGATCCGGCGATCCTCGTCGCCGACGAGCCGACCGGCAATCTCGACGAGGCGACCGGGCGTTCGATCGTCGACCTGATCTTCGGGCTGCGGCGCGAGCGCGGCGGCACGCTGGTGCTGGTCACCCACGATCTCTCGCTCGCCGCCGCCTGCGACCGGACCGTCAGGCTCCGCGCCGGCCGGATCGAGACCCCGGCCGACGCCCCGCAGACGGCTCCGGTGGCCTGACCATGCATGCTCCCGTCAAACCGGCCGCGGCCGACCCCGTCCCGGCGCCGCGCGGCACCGGACTGAAGCTCGCTCTGCGCCTCGCCTGGCGCGATCTGCGCGGCGGCCTGCGCGGCTTCGGCGTCTTCATCGCCTGCCTCGCGCTCGGCGTCATGGCGATCGCCGCCGTCTCCTCGGCCTCACGTGGCCTCAGCGAAGGGCTCGGCCGCGAGGGCAGGCGGATTCTCGGCGGCGACGCCGCCTTCAGCCTGATCCACCGCGAGCCGACGCCGGAGGAACGCGCCTTCCTCGAGCGCCATGGCGCCGTCTCGACCATCGCCACCCTGCGCGGCATGGCCAATGCCGGCGAGAAGGGCTCGGCCCTGGTCGAAATCAAGGCGGTCGACGGCAGCTATCCCACCATCGGCGAGTTGCGCAGCGAGCCTGCCGGCTCAGCCATGGACCTGCTCGCAGCCCGCGACGGCGTATTCGGCGGTATTGCCGATCCCGTCCTGTTCGGCCGGCTCGATCTCAAGCCCGGCGACATCGTCCAGATCGGCTCGGCCCGCGTGCAATTGCGCGCCAATCTGGTTTCCGAGCCCGACAAGATCGCCGCCGGCGTCGGCTTCGGCCCGCGCCTTTTGCTCTCGCAGGACGCGCTGCGCGCCTCCGGCCTGCTGCAGCCCGGCAGCCTGGTCCGCTGGACCGCCCGGGTGACGCTGCCCGAGAACGCCGCTTCCGACGCCGCGCTCGATCAGCTCCTCGCCGACGCTGCACGCGAGCAGTCGCAGGCCGGCTGGGAGATCCGCTCCCGCTCCAACGCCGCGCCGAACTTCCAGCGCAATATCGAGCGCTTCACCCAGTTCCTGACGCTGGTCGGCCTGACTGCGCTATTGGTCGGCGGCGTCGGCGTCGCCAATGCGGTGCGCCGCTTCGTCGAGGCCAAGAAGCTCGACTTCGCCACGCTGAAGGCACTCGGCGCCACCGGCGGCCGGGTCGTGACCATCCACCTCGCCGAGGTCATGCTGGTCGCCGCCTTCGGCATCGCCATCGGGCTCGCACTCGGCGCAGCCGCGCCCTTCGCCCTGGGTTATGCGCTGGCCGACCGCCTGCCCTTGCCCTTCGAGGCAACGCTCGCGCCGGGCGAGCTCGCCATCGCCGCGCTCTACGGCCTGCTCACCGCACTCGTCTTCGCCATCATCCCGCTCGGTCGCGCCCATGACGTGCCGGTCTCGGCACTGTTCCGCGACCAGATCGAGCCCGACCGGCGCCGTCCGCGCTGGATCTATCTCGCCATCTTCGGCGCCGCGCTCGTCGGCCTCGTCGGTGTCGCGCTCGTCTTCGCCTATGAGCGGCGCATTGCGCTGATCTATATCGGCGTCGCCGGCGGGGTCTTCCTGCTGCTGCGCCTGATCGCCTGGGGGCTGATGGCGCTGGCGCGGCGCACGCCGCGGCCGCGCCGGCCGTCGCTGCGCATGGCGCTCGCCAACATCTACCGGCCGGGCGCACTGACGCCTTCGCTCGTGCTCTCGCTCGGCCTCGGCGTCGCGCTGCTCTCGGCGCTCGCCTTCATCGATGTCAGCCTGACGCGCCAGCTCACCCAATCGCTGCCGAAGACGGCACCGAGCTTCTTCTTCCTCGACATCCCCAACGCCCAGGCCAGCGCCTTCGACGAATTCCTTGCCAAGCAGCGCCCGGGTGCCTCGGTCGAGCGCGTGCCGATGATGCGCGGCCGCATCACCAGCCTGAACGGCGTGCCGGCCGAGCAGATCAAGGCGAGCGAGCAGATGGCCTGGGTGCTCGAGGGCGACCGCGGCATCACCTATTCAGCGACCATGCCGGAAGGCTCGCGCCTCGCCTCCGGGGAATGGTGGCCGGCCGACTACAAGGGCGAGCCCTTGGTCTCCTTCGACGCCCGCGCCATCGAGGGCCTCGGCCTCAAGCTCGGCGACACGCTCACCGTCAACGTGCTCGGCCGCAACATCACCGCGCGGATCAGCAACTTCCGCAACATCGAGTGGCGCTCGCTCGGCATCAATTTCGTCATGGTGTTCTCGCCCAACACCTTCGCCGGCGCCCCCCACACCAACCTCGCCACCGTGACGGTGACCGACGCCGCCTCTCCGACGGGCGACGCCGCCCTGATGCGCCAGCTCGCCATCTCCTTCCCGGCGGTGACGGCGGTGCGGGTCAAGGACGCGCTGGAAGCGGTGAATGTCATCGTCGCCCAGCTCGCCAGCGCGATTCGCGGCGCCTCGAGCCTCGCCATCGTCGCGAGCCTGCTGGTTCTGGCCGGGGCGCTGGCGGCCGGGCAGCGGGCGCGGCTCTACGACGCAATGATCCTGAAGACCCTCGGCGCCACCCGCCGCTTCATACTTTCGTCGTACGCCCTCGAATACGCAGGCATCGGCGTCGTTTCCGCCCTTTTTGGGCTCGTCGCCGGCGCGGCGGCCGGCTGGGGGGTCGTTACGCAAGTGATGAAGATCGAGTTTGTTCCAGACCCCACGGGCGCAATTCTTGCTGCGACTGCCGCGGTCGCCGTCACCGTCATGTTCGGATTGATCGGGACGTTGCAGATACTTTCGAAAGCGCCCGCTTCTCATCTACGCAATTTATGAGTTCGTTACGTCCGCGGCGCAGCGTAAACATGAACAAAGGGTAATGTTGCATCGAAACGCCGGCGCAGTTCTATCGCACCGGCCCGATTAACCATGGCCGCCCCTTGTAAGGCGGCGCATTCCCCCTCATATTCCGCACTGTCGCCACGAAGGTGGACGATGGTGGCTGTCGCAAGGGCGATGTCCGCCTTTGCCAACGGTTTCAGGGGAACTTTCTGCATGAGCAACTTCGACCGCAATGCTCCGGTCTGGGGTGCGGGCCGCGCACAGCAGACCAGCGCCGTCGAGATGGATCAGGGCCTGCGCTCGTTCATGCTCGGCGTCTACAACAACATGACGATTGGCCTGGCCATCACCGGCCTGTTCGCGATCGGCATCTCGATGCTCGCCATCGCCGGCTATTCGCCGACGGGCAAGGTCAACGCGCTGACGCCGCTCGGCCAGGCGCTCTATCTCAGCCCGCTGAAGTGGGTCGTGATGCTGGCCCCGCTGGCCTTCATCCTGTTCTTCTCGTTCAAGGCCGAGAGCATGAGCTCCTCGACCGCGCGCGCCATGTTCTTCGCCTTCGCGGCGGTGATGGGCGTGTCGATGTCGTCGATCTTCGTGGTCTTCACGGGTGAATCGATTGCCAAGGTGTTCTTCATCACCGCGGCGTCCTTCGCCGGTCTCAGCCTGTTCGGCTACACGACCCGCAAGTCGCTGTCGGGCATGGGCTCCTTCCTGATCATGGGCCTGATCGGCCTGGTGATCGCCTCGGTCGTGAACCTGTTCCTGGCTTCGAGCGCCCTGTCCTTCGGCATCTCGGTGATCGGCGTGCTGGTCTTTGCCGGCCTGACCGCCTGGGACACCCAGCGCCTGAAGGAGATGTATCTCTACTCGAACCTGGACCCGGAATCGGCTGCGAAGCTCTCGGTGAACGGCGCTCTGTCGCTCTACCTGAACTTCATCAACATGTTCCAGATGCTGCTCTCGCTGTTCGGCAACCGCGAGTAAGCATCGAGCGCCCAGGCGCAGATATCGAGCCCCGGCTGCAAAGCCGGGGCTTTTCTTTTGCCGTCACGCGCCCGATCCTGCCGGCATGCCCCCGGTCGATCTCTACATCCGCGATGCCGTCCCCGGCGATCTACCCGCCATCGCCGAAATCTACGCCCATGCGGTGCTGCACGGCACCGCCTCCTGGGAGATCGAGCCGCCGGATCTCGCCGAGCTGACCCGCCGCTTCGAGGCGATCGTGGCAGGCGGCTATCCCTACCTCGTCGCCGAGCGCGGTGGCCGCGTCCTCGGCTATGCCTATGCCAGCGCCTATCGCCCGCGCCCGGCCTATCGCGCCACGGTCGAGAACTCGATCTATGTCGCTCCAGGGGCGCAGGGCGGCGGCATCGGCAGTGCGCTGCTGGGCGCGCTCGTCGAAGCCTGCACGGCCCGCGGCTTTCGCCAGATGATCGCGGTGATCGGTGACGGCAACGGTGCCTCGATCGGTTCGCGGCGCCTGCACGAACGCGCTGGCTTCAGCCTGATCGGCATCGCCCGCACCGTCGGCTACAAGCACGGGCGCTGGCTCGACCAGATGTTGATGCAGAAGGAACTGGGCGCGGCCGAGAGGGAACCGCCGGAATAGGTTTCAGCTCACGACGCTCAGGCGCTTGTCCAGCACCCGCAAGACCCGGCCGAGCTCGGCGCCACGCTTCAGCACCAGCCCGGTCGCGCTGACCACCGAATAGGCGCCCTGCCGCCGCGCCAGCGACGGATCCTTGACGATGCGGTACAGCGGCACTTCGCTCGAGCGCCGGAACACCGAGAACTGGGCCTTGTCGCGCAGGAAATCAATGGCGTAGTCGCGCCATTCGCCGGCCGCGACCATGCGGCCATAGAGATTGAGCAGCTCGTTGAGCTCGCGCCGGTCGAAGGTGACGGAGGGCGGGGCGGCCGCCCCCGGGAAGGCGACCACAGCGCCCGCTCGATGCGCTGGCGGAGTTTCACTCTCGCTCATCGCGACTCCTGCCTGGCGATGGTTGGGCCATCGCTTCCGATCTGCGGGGATGATGACCCGCCAGCCGGGCGCTGACAAGCATGATCGCGAGCCCGCTCAAGACCGTGATCAACTTCATCGTCATCGCCATGATTTTGCCGCGCTTGCGCCAAGCGGCTGCCCTCTTGCGCGTCTCAACTCCCCTCGTTGCCTCGGCGGCCCGGCCTACCTGGCCCCGGACACGTCAGCCCCCCAGCCCCTCCGGCGCTGTGGCGGGCCGGGCCAACGAGTCGAGGCCAACTCACGGCTGGCGGTCACGCCGGCCGTTTTTCTTGTCTACTGCCTGCGCTGCGAGAGACCATCCTGCTACCGCACCGACCCGTGATATTCGGCATTGGGGCGCATATCGACCGCGGAGGCCATCCTGTTCGACATGTTGAAGAAGGCCGCGACCGCGCCGATGTCCCAGAGATCGCGCTCGCCGAAGCCCGCAGCACGCAGGGTCTGCCGGTCCTCCTCCTCGATCAGATGCGGCGTCTCGGTCAGCTTGACCGCGAAATCCAGCATGGCGCGGTGCCGGCGCGACAGCTTGGCGGCGCGGTAGTTCATCACGATCATCTCGCCGAGCACCGGATCGCCCGAGAGCTGGCGCACCGCCTGGCCATGGGCGGTCAGGCAGTAATAGCAGCGGTTCACGCTCGAAACCGCGACCGCAATCATCTCGCGCTCCAGCTTCGACAGGCCCGACGGCGCCAGCATCAGATCGTTGTAGAGCGCCGCGAAGGCCGAAAGCTTGGCATCGTCATGGGCATAGGCGAGCAGGACGTTCGGCACGTAGCCGAGCTTCTCCTCGCATTTGGCGAAATAGGCCTGCATCTCCGAGGACAGCTCGGCCTGCGGCAGCGCCAGCGCCATCACGGCCGGCGGCGCGTCCTGCTTCGCCGGCGCCTCGCCCACCATCGGTTTGTCATGCTTCTTCGTCATCTCTGCACTCCTTGCGCTGATTTCCGCGCGGATCGGGCACAACTTGCCGCTTCTGCGCCACATTGGTGCAATCTGGCTCCTGCCATGCGACGAAAGTTGCAGCGGCAAGGGAGCTATGTCATCGCTGCCGCAAAATAGCAGGGGGAAGACGATTATGGCCAAGCGCGAAGCGAACGCCACGGCTGCAGCAGTCGCAGCCATCGAATCCTCCGCCCGTGCGCTGGGCGCGGCGATGCCGGAGGACTTCCCGAGGCTGCTCTATGGCCGCACCGTCGCCGAGGACCTGACGGCACTTTCGCCGGAGATGCTCGCCCGCGCCGCCGCAGCCGCCTATGAGCATCTCGCCGACCAGCGCAAGCCGGGCGAGCCCAATCTGCGCTTCCGCGACGAGACCGTCGACGAGGCCGGGCGCGAGCGTCAGATCACGATCCTGGAGATCGTCAACGACAACAAGCCTTTCCTGCTCGATTCGACCCTGGCGGAGCTCGCCGAGCAGGGCTATGAGCCGCGCCTCGTCGCCCATCCGATCCTCGCCGTCGCGCGCAGCGCCGATGGCCGTTTCGAGGCGCTCGCCGGCGAGGCCGCGGCCCGGGCCCAGGAGGGCACCCGCCGCGAGAGCCTGATCCACCTTCATCTCGACCGGATCGACAGCCGCGAAGCGCGCGACAGGCTGAGCGCCGGCCTCGCCCGCGTCTATGTCGATGTCGGGCTCGCCGTCGACGACTGGGCCGCGATGCGCGGCCGGATCACCGAGGTGATCCAGTCCTACCGCTCGAACCCGCCGCCCCTGCCGGAGGACGAGGTCGCCGAAGCGCTGCAGTTCCTCGAATGGATCGCCAGCGACAACTTCACCCTGCTCGGCGTGCGGGACTACCGCTTCGCCGGCGGCGACACCGCCGCCGACCCGATCGATTCCTCCGGCCTCGGCATCCTCCGCGACTCCGATGTCCGCGTGCTCCGCAAGAACCGCGAGCTCGTGGTGATGACGCCGGAGATCCGCGCCTTCCTCGCCAAGCCGCATGCGCTGATCATAACCAAGGCCAACGTCAAGAGCCGGGTGCATCGCCGCGTCCATCTCGACTATGTCGGGGTCAAGCTGTTCACCGCCGATGGCCGGCTCGATGGCGAATTGCGCATCGTCGGCCTGCTCACATCGAACGCCTATACCGGCAGCGCCCGCGCCATCCCCTATCTGCGCCTGAAGGTGGCGCGCGTCGCCAAGCGCATCGGCTTCGACGCGGCGAGCTATTCCGGGCGCGCTTTGCTCAACGTCCTCGACGCCTATCCGCGCGACGAGCTCTTCCAGATCGACGTCGAGACGCTGGAGCGCTTCGCCCTCGACATCCTGCAGCTCACCGAGCGTCCGCGCATCCGCGCGCTCGCCCGCGCCGACGAGTTCGACCGTTTCGTCTCGATCCTCGTCTTCATCCCGAAGGACCGCTACGACACTACGGTCCGCCGGCGCGTCGGCGAATTCCTCGCCCGGATCTATCAGGGTCGCGTCTCGGCGGCCTATCCGGCCTATCCCGACGGGCCGCTCGCCCGCACCCACTACATCATCGGCCGCGACGAGGGGAAAACCCCGAAGATCGACCGCGCCACACTCGAAGCCGGGATCAGCGCGATCGTCCGCACCTGGGCCGACGGGCTGCGCGACGCGCTCGACGCCCAGAAGGCCGGTCCGAAAGCCCGCGCTCTTGTCGAACGCTATGTCGAGGCATTCGGCGCCGCCTATCGCGAGCGCTACGATGCCGCCGACGCGCTGATCGACATCGACATGCTGCAGAAGCTCTCGGCCGCACGGCCGCGGGCGGTCAATCTCTACCGCCGCGAGGGCGACGGCGCGACCCGCGCCAATCTAAAGCTCTTCTCCCGCGACGCCGCGATCACCCTCTCCGAGCGCGTGCCGATGCTGGAGAATATGGGCTTCCGCGTCGTCAACGAGCGCACCTTCAACATCAAGCCGCAAGCAGGGGAAAACGGCGCCGAGGCCCGCGTCTGGCTGCACGACATGACGCTGGAGCGCGCCGATGGCAGCGCCATCGACATCGAGCGCCTCGATCCGACGATCGAGGCGGCCCTGATGGCGCAGTTCCGCGGCTTCACCGAGTCCGACCGCTTCGACCAGCTCGTCCTGGCCGCCGGCCTCGCCTGGCGCGAGGCAGCACTGCTGCGCGCGCTCGGGCGCTATCTGCGCCAGATCGGCGCGCCCTATGCCCAGGACTACATCGCCGATGCGCTCGCCCGCCATGCCGGCATTGCGGCGATGCTGGTCAAGCTCTTTACCGCCAAGTTCGATCCACGGCTCGGCGAGGCGGCTCGCCAGAGTGGCATGGCCGCCGAGCGCGAGCGCATCGAGGCGGCCCTCTCCGACGTCACCAGCCTCGATGAGGACCGCATCCTGCGCCGCCTCGTCAACCTGATCGACGCGATCCTGCGCACCAACTTCTTCCAGCTCGGCGCCGACGGCCATCCGCGCGGCACGATCTCGTTCAAGTTCGCCTCGGGGCAGGTCGACGGCATGCCGCTGCCGCGCCCGCTCTACGAGATCTTCGTGTACTCGCCGCGCGTCGAGGGCGTGCATATGCGCTTCGGCAAGGTCGCGCGCGGCGGCCTGCGCTGGTCGGACCGGCCGCAGGATTTCCGCACCGAGGTGCTCGGCCTGGTCAAGGCGCAGCAGGTCAAGAACGCCGTCATCGTGCCGGTCGGCGCCAAGGGCGGCTTCGTGCCAAAACTGCTGCCGCCGGCCTCCGACCGCCAGGCCTGGCTGGCCGAAGGCACCGAGAGCTACCGCATCTTCGTGCGCACCTTGCTCGAGCTCACCGACAACCTCGATGGCGAGACCGTGGTGCCGCCGGCCGACACCGTCCGGCACGATGGCGACGATCCCTATCTCGTCGTCGCCGCCGACAAGGGCACCGCGACCTTCTCGGACACCGCCAACGCGCTTTCGGCCGAGAAGCATCATTGGCTCGGCGATGCCTTCGCCTCGGGCGGCTCGCAAGGCTACGACCACAAGGGCATGGGCATCACGGCGCGCGGCGCCTGGGAGGCGGTGAAGCGCCATTTCCGCGAGATCGACATCGACATCCAGACGACGCCGTTCACGGTGGCCGGCGTCGGCGACATGTCGGGCGACGTCTTCGGCAACGGCATGCTGCTCTCGCCGGCGACCAGGCTCGTCGCCGCCTTCGACCATCGCGACATCTTCCTCGATCCCGATCCGGATCCCGCGACCAGCCTGGCCGAGCGCCAGCGCCTGTTCGCCCTGCCGCGCTCCTCCTGGCAGGACTACGACAAGGCCCTGATCTCCAAGGGC
This sequence comes from Allobosea sp. WAO, assembly GCF_001509835.1. Taxonomy (GTDB): domain Bacteria; phylum Pseudomonadota; class Alphaproteobacteria; order Rhizobiales; family Beijerinckiaceae; genus Allobosea. The sequence continues at coordinate 458,776 of NZ_JXTJ01000007.1, read as the reverse complement.
GGCGGCGTGTTCTCGCGCCAGGCCAAGAGCATCGCGCTCTCGCCCGAGATCCGCGCCGTGCTCGGCTTCGACAAGACCCAGGCGACCCCGGCCGAGCTGATGACGGCGATCCTGAAGGCGCCGATCGACCTGCTCTGGTTCGGCGGCATCGGCACCTATATCCGCGCCGGCGAGGAGACCGACGCCCAGGTCGGCGACCGCGCCAATGACGCGATCCGCATCACCGGCGCCGAACTCCGCGCCAGGGTGGTGGGCGAGGGCGCCAATCTCGGCATGACCCAGCGCGGCCGCATCGAGGCGGCGCGCCAGGGCGTCCGGCTCAACACCGACGCGATCGATAACTCCGCCGGCGTCAACACCTCCGACGTCGAGGTCAACATCAAGATCGCGCTCGCCGGGGCGGTAAGCAGCGGCCGCCTTTCCGACGCGGACCGCAACACGCTGCTCGCCGAGATGACCGACGAGGTCGGCCTGCTCGTGCTGCGCAACAACTACCTGCAGTCGCTGGCGCTGTCGCTGACGCAGAGCCAGGGCATCGCCGCGACACCGCATCTGCGCCGGCTGATGGTCCAGCTCGAGCGCGAGGGCCGGCTCGACCGCACGGTCGAGTACCTGCCGCCGGACGCAGCCCTGATCGAGCGCGAGAAGCGCGGCGAGGGCCTGACCCGGCCCGAGCTCGCCGTGCTGCTCGCCTATGCCAAGCTCGCCCTGCACGATTCCCTGCTCGAATCGGCGGTGCCGGACGATCCCTATCTCGCCAGCGAGCTCGTCCGCTACTTCCCGCAGCCGCTGCGCGATCATTACGGGACCGAAATCGCCGGCCATAAGCTGCGCCGCGAGATCGTCGCGACCCAGCTCGCCAATGCCATCGTCAATCGCGGCGGCCCCGCCATCGTCACCATGCTGGCCGACCAGACCCGCGCCGAGGCGCCGGAGATCGCAGCCGCCTACGCCATCGCGCGCGACGCCTTCGACCTGATCGGTCTCAATGCCGGCATCGACGCGCTCGACGCGAAGATTCCCGGCAGGACCCAGCTCGGGCTCTACGGCGCGATCCAGGAGCTGGTCGTCGACCGGATGCGCTGGTTCCTGCGCCGCGGCGTCGCCAGGCCGGGCGCCATCGAGCAGACCGTCGCGCATTACGCAAAGGGTGTCGCCGCGCTCGCAGCCGCCCTGCCGACCGTGCTGCCGGAAGCGGCTGCGCAGGCCCGCACCGCCGGCATCGCGACCTTGATCGCCGAGCAGGTGCCCGAGGCGCTCGCCACCAGCGTCGCCAGCCTGCCCTGGCTGGCGCAGGCGACCGACATCGTCGACATCGCCGGCCGCAGCGGTGGCGACATCATCGAGGTCGCGCGCATTCATTTCGCTGCCGATTCGGTCTTCGGACTCTCCGCGCTCGCCGCCGCAGCTGCGAGCGTGCCTGCCACCGACGATTACGAGCGCATGGCGCGCCAGCGCGCCGTCGAGACCCTGACCGATGCCCATGCCGGGCTGACGCAGGAGATCGCCGCCGGCGCCAACGGCCCGGAGCCGCTGCAGGGCTGGCTCGAACTGCGGGGCTCAGAGGCGGAGCGGACGCGCGCCACCGTTTCGGCCATTGCCATGTCGGGCCTGTCTTTGCCAAAGCTGATGGTCGCTGCCGGCATGCTGGCCGATCTGCCGCGCCGGCCGGCCTGACGGAGATTTTGCGATGAGCACCGAAACCAAGTCCGGGGTTACCACGATGGCGCCCCGCATTGACCCGAAACTGCTGGAGATCCTGGTCTGCCCGATCAGCAAGGCGACGCTGGAATACGACGCCGCGCGGCAGGAGCTGATCAGCCGCGCCGCCAAGCTCGCCTATCCGATCCGGAACGGCATCCCGATCATGCTCCCGGAAGAGGCGCGCCAACTCGAGGGGTAGTGCCGTTCCTTCTCCCCTCGGGGGAGAAGGGTTTAGTAGCTACAGCATCTCGCCGCGCAGCAGGCGCGGCGCCTCGGCGGACAGCCCTGCCGCCTCGCGGATGAACATCCGCTTCAGCCCTGGCAGGCGCTCGACCACGCCGAGCCCGAGATCGCGCATCAGGCGCAGCGGCGTCGAATCGTTCGAGAACAGCCGGTTCAGCCCGTCGGTGACGACCCCCATCGCCACCGTGTCGAAGCGCCGTGCCTTCTCATAGGCCTCGAGCACGTCCGCGGCACCGGGATCGAGCCCGAGCCGGGCGGCATCGACGATCGTCTCGGCCAGCGCCGCGACATCCTTCAGGCCGAGATTGAGCCCCTGCCCGGCGATCGGATGGATGACATGCGCGGCGTCGCCAAGCAGTGCCAGCCGCTCGCCGACGAAGCTGCGCGCCATGCCGAATGACAGGGGATGCGCGCTGACTCGGCTTTCCAGCGCGATCTCGCCGAGCTGCAGGCCGAAGCGACGCTCGATCTCGGCGAGCAAATCGGCCTCGTCGAGCGAGAGCAGGGCCTCGACATTCTCGCTCCGCTCGGTCCAGACGATCGAGGAGCGGTGGCCGAGCCGGCCGCCATCCGGCAGCGGCAGCATGGCGAAGGGGCCGGATGGCAGGAAATGCTCGACCGCGAGGCCACCATGCGGCCGTTCATGGCCGATCGTCGCGACGATGCCCGATTGCGGATAGGACCAGCCGACCCAGCCGATCCCGGCCTTCTCGCGCAGCTTCGAGCGCGCCCCGTCGGCCGCGACAAGGAGCGCGGCCTGCACCGTCTCGCCCCCGGTGAGGGCGATCTGCATCGGCCCGCCATCGACGCAGTCGCCCGAGCGCACCCCTTCGGCGCGCAGCGTGACGCCGGCGGCCTTCGCCGCCTGCAGGAGCGTCGCGACCAGCGCACCATTCTCGACCATATGCGCGAAGGGCTGGCCGGGCTCGGCCTCGCCCTCGAAGGTCAGGAAGACCGGCCGCACCACATCGGAAGTGCGGCTGTCGGTGATCTGCATTTCCATCATCGGCGCGGCGGAGGCCTCGACCTCTTTCCAGGCGCCGAGCGCGTCGAGCATGTTGCGCGCCGCGGCGGCGACAGCATAGGCCCGGTTGTCGATGCGCGGTCTTGCCGCGACGGCGGGATCGACCAGCATGACGTCGAACCCCGCGCCGAGCGCCTGCTTCACCGCCAGCGCCAACGTCATCCCGGCGATGCCGCCGCCGGCGATCACGATGCGCGCCTGCGCGCCTTCCGGGTTCCGGTCCATCCCGCTCTCCGCCTGCCGGAGCCGCGGCGCTTGACGCTGGCCGGCGGCTCGTTGCTGATGCTGCTATCGTCTTGCCGGTTGTGTCTTGCCCGCCGCCCGGCCGGGCTGCAAGCCTCGTCCTGCCAAGTCTCTTCCCGGCAAAGCCTGCCGCAAGCCAGCCCGATCAAGAACCGCCGCCGATGAACAGCGTCCCCGACAGCCTGACCTCGATCCTCGACCTCAAGGATCTCGGAAACAACCGGTTCCAGGGTCGCAGCCCCCGCGTCGGCTGGCAGCGGGTCTTCGGCGGCCAGGTCATCGGCCAGGCGCTCTACGCCGCCTGCAAGACCGTCGAGGACCGCCAGCCGCACTCGCTGCACGCCTATTTCCTGCTGCCGGGCGATCCAGAGACACCGATCGTCTACGAGGTCGACCGCCTGCGCGACGGCCGCTCCTTCACCACGCGCCGGGTGCTGGCCTTGCAGAACGGCGCGGCGATCTTCGCCATGTCGGCCTCCTTCCAGGTCGAGGAAGAAGGCTACGAGCACCAGATGCCGATGCCGGATGTGCCGATGCCGGAGGATCTGCCGGATCGGGACGGCATGGCGCGGGACATCCTGCCCCACATGCCGCCTGCCGTCCGCGCCTATTATCAGCGCGAGCGGCCGATCGAGATCCGGCCGGTCGAGTTCGATCGCTATGGCGACGACTCGAAGCGGGAGCCTCGCTTCAACGTCTGGATCCGGGCCGTGAAGCCGCTGCCGGACGAGCCGGCGATTCATCAGAGCGTGCTCGCCTATGCCTCCGATCTGATGCTGCTCGATTCCAGCCTGATCGCCCACGGCACCACCGTCTTCGACAACCGCATCCAGGGCGCCAGCCTCGACCATGCGCTCTGGTTCCATCGCCCGTTCCGCGCCGATGACTGGTTGCTCTATGCGCAGGACAGCCCCTCGACCTCCGGCGCCCGGGGCTTTTCGCGTGGGCTGATCTTCGATCGGCAGCGCCGGCTCGTCGCCTCGGTGGCGCAGGAAGGCCTGATCCGGCCCCGGCCCGACCGCGACTAGCTGCCCGCTAGTGGCAGGCTTCCTGCCCGGCGTGAATTGGCGTCGTCCAGGCGCCAACCCGGCCATCACGGCGACCTCCCGCCTTGTTTTCTCGCACATGCCTGTTCTTTAGGCATATCGGCACGTTCCACCCCCGCGGATCGTGGCGGAATCACGGCATTGCCTCTCTTCAGGGCAATCCGGCAGTTGGCACGCGGCTTGATTGGCGAGAGCGACGGCGCGGAGCTCTGTTGCCCCGCGCGGCGCTAACGAGCTCGCCGGATTCTCGCTCCCGGCAGCGCAACCGGGGGTAACCCAGCCATGAAGATCGTGATGGCCGTCATCAAGCCGTTCAAGCTGGAGGAGGTGCGCGACGGGCTCACCGCCATCGGCGTGCACGGCCTGACCGTGACCGAGGTGAAGGGCTATGGCCGCCAGAAGGGCCATACCGAGATTTATCGCGGCGCCGAATATGCCGTGAGCTTCCTGCCGAAGATCAAGATCGAGGTCGCGGTCACCGACGAGCTCGTTCCGCAGGTGATCGAGGCGATCACCGCTGCCGCCCGCACCGGCCAGATCGGCGACGGGAAGATCTTCGTTTCGCCGATCGAGAAGGCCGTGCGCATCCGGACCGGCGAGACCGACGGCGACGCCCTTTGATTCCCGAGCTTTCGTCCAGGAGTTTGATGATGAATTTCAAGTCCCTCACCCGGGCCGGGATGGTCGGGATGGCGCTGGCGGCGGGCACCGTCGCGGCGCTGGCGCAGACCCCACCCGCGGCTCCGGCCGCCGCCGCGGTCGCCAATAAGGGCGACACCGCATGGATGCTGGTATCCTCGCTGCTCGTGCTGATGATGACGCTGCCGGGCCTGGCGCTGTTCTATGGCGGCCTCGCGCGCAGCAAGAACATGCTTTCGGTGATGAGCCACATCACCGCCACCGCCGCCATCATGATCATCATCTGGGTGGTCTATGGCTACAGCCTCGCCTTCACCGGCGGCGGTTCGCTGACCAGCTTCATCGGCGGTTTCTCGAAGGCTTTCCTCGCCGGGGTCAGCACTGAGACGACGACGGACACCTTCACCAAGGGCGTGGTCATCCCTGAATACGTCTTCATCTGCTTCCAGATGACCTTCGCCATCATCACCCCGGCCCTGATCGTCGGCGGCCTGGTCGAGCGCATGAAGTTCTCGGCGCTGCTGCTCTTCGTCGTGCTCTGGAGCGGCTTCGTCTACTTCCCCATGGCCCACATGGTCTGGTTCAGCGAAGGCTATCTGTTCTCGCTCGGCGCGCTCGATTTCGCCGGTGGTACGGTCGTCCACATCAATGCCGGCATCGCCGCTCTCGTCGGCGCGCTCGTCCTCGGCAAGCGCATCGGCTACGGCAAGGAGCTGATGTCGCCGCACTCCCTCACCATGACCTTCATCGGCACCTCGCTGCTCTGGGTCGGCTGGTTCGGCTTCAATGCCGGCTCGAACCTCGAGGCGACGGCCGGCGCTGCGCTCGCGATGATCAACACCCTGACCGCCACCGCCGGCGCCGCCCTCGGCTGGCTCTTCATCGAGTGGATGATCAAGGGCAAGCCCTCGCTGCTCGGCATGCTCTCGGGCATCATCGCCGGCCTCGTCGCCGTCACTCCGGCGGCCGGCCTGGTCGGCCCGATGGGCGCCATCGTGCTCGGCGCGATCTGCGGCGTGGTCTGCTTCTTCTTCTGCACCACGATCAAGAACGCGCTCGGCTATGACGACTCGCTCGACGTGTTCGGCATCCATGGCGTCGCCGGCATCATCGGCTCGATCGGCACCGGCATCTTCGTCTCGCCGGCGCTTGGCGGCGTCGGCGTCGCCGACTACGCGATGGGCGCGCAGGTCTGGAAGCAGACCGTCGCCGTCCTCGTCGCCGTCGTCTGGTGCGGCATCGGCTCCTTCATCCTGTTCAAGATCGTCGACGCGGTCATCGGCCTGCGCGTCACCTCCGAGCAGGAGCGCGAGGGTCTCGACATCGCCGAGCATGGCGAGCGCGCCTACAACATGTGACCCGGCCCTGCCGCGTTCCACATGAAACAGCGCCCCGGCGGGTCACCGCCGGGGCTTTTTGCTGGTTGCGGCGCCGATGACCGGTTCCCGCCCCGCTCCGACGCGCAAGGTTAAGCGGGTCTTAACCTCACCTTCCTAACCTGCTGTTTCGAGGGCGGGGCCCGGCGGCCATCGCCTTTCCAGACATCCGGAATCACGGCCCGCCCGCATGCGCACGATCCGACGCTCCTCCTCGCTGATCGACCGCTTGCCCGATCCCGTGCGCGACTTCCTCTCGCGCCGGGCGGCCGAGATCGTAGGCCTCGCGCTGCTCGCCCTGACCGCCGCAGTCGCGATCTCCTTGGCGACCTGGTCGGTCGACGATCCCAGCCTCAACAACGCCACCCGCGGCGCGGTCCAGAACCTGCTCGGCCGGCCGGGCGCCATGGTCGCCGACCTCGCCATGCAGCTCATCGGCCTCGGCGTCATCGCCATGCTGCTGCCGCCGCTTCTCTGGTCCCTGCGCCTGATCCGCGTCCACCTCTTCGACCGCAGCGCCCTCAAGCTCGCCCTCTGGGTCGCCGGCGTCGTCGCCACCGCCGCGGTCGCCAGCGCCCTGCCGGCAACGCCGCGCTGGCCGCTTCCGACCGGCATGGGCGGCGTCATCGGCGATGCCCTGCTGCACGGCACCCGTAATCTCGTCGGCATTTCCGGCACGGCGCTCGGCGGGCTCGTCGCCTTCGTCTATGCCGGCATCGCCATCCTCGCGGTCACCGCCGCGGCCGGCTTCGGCTTCGTCGTCGATGAGGACCCCGAGACCGACGAGGATGATGCCGCCTGGTCCGAGACCGACGATCGCCGTGACGACGAGCCGGGCTTCGGCGTGATCCTGGTCGGCTGGCTCGCCCATGGCGCGATGGCGCTGCGTGGCGCGATCCTGCGTCGCCTGCCGCAGCCGCCCTCGCTGGCGCGGGCCTCCGCGACGCCCGCCGCCTCGGCCCCCGCGCCGGCCCCCAGCCCGGCCGGGCGCGTGCGCCGCGAACCGCAATTCGCCGAGGGCGCAGCCCCCTATGCTCCGCCGGTGGCAGCGCGCGATTCCTTCGCCGGCGCCGGCCGCTCACGCGTCGCCGCCCCTGCCGATGTCGACGACGATTATGCCGAGGCGCAGGACCTGCGCGACCTCAACGCGCCGCGCGTCGCCCCGCCACTCACCGCGCCCAAGCCCGGCAAGCGCCTGTCACGCGAAGCGCAGCCCTCGCTGCTCGACCGCGACAGCTTCGAACTGCCGCCGCTGACCTATCTGGCCGAGCCGAAGAAGATTCCGGCGAACACCGTCTCAACAGACGCGCTGGAGCAGAACGCCACCTTGCTCGAAGGCGTGCTCGAGGATTTCGGTGTGCGCGGCGAGATCTCGCAGGTTCGCCCCGGCCCTGTTGTGACGCTTTATGAGTTGGAGCCTGCTCCGGGGACGAAGTCGTCGCGGGTGATTTCGCTGGCGGACGACATCGCCCGCTCGATGAGCGCGATCTCGGCGCGCGTCGCGGTGGTGCAGGGCAAGAACGCGATCGGCATCGAACTGCCCAACACCAAGCGCGAGACCGTCTTCCTGCGCGAATTGCTGGCGAGCCAGGACTTCGAATCGACCAAGCACAAGCTCGCGCTCTGCCTCGGCAAGACCATCGGCGGCGAGCCGGTGATCGCCGATCTGGCGCGCATGCCCCACCTTCTAGTGGCGGGCACCACCGGCTCGGGCAAGTCGGTCGCGATCAACACCATGATCCTCTCGATCCTCTACCGGCTGAAGCCGGAGGAGTGCCGGCTGATCATGGTCGATCCGAAGATGCTCGAGCTCTCGGTCTACGACGGCATCCCGCATCTGCTGACCCCGGTCGTCACCGACCCGAAGAAGGCGGTCGTCGCCCTGAAATGGGCGGTGCGCGAGATGGAGGAGCGCTACAAGAAGATGTCGAAGCTCGGTGTGCGCAACATCGACGGCTTCAATGTGCGCGTGGCGGAGGCAGCCACGGCAGGAGAGGTGATCACCCGCACGGTGCAGACCGGCTTCGATCGCCATACCGGCGAGGCGATCTACGAGGAAGAGGCGATGGCGCTCGAGCCCTTGCCCTACATCGTCGTCATCGTCGACGAGATGGCCGACCTGATGATGGTCGCCGGCAAGGAGATCGAGGGCACGATCCAGCGCCTCGCCCAGATGGCGCGTGCCGCCGGCATCCATGTGGTCCTCGCGACGCAGCGGCCCTCGGTCGACGTCATCACCGGCACGATCAAGGCGAACTTCCCGACCCGGATCTCCTTCCAGGTCACCTCGAAGATCGATAGCCGCACCATTCTCGGCGAAATGGGCGCCGAGCAGCTGCTCGGCCAGGGCGACATGCTCTACATGGCCGGCGGCGGGCGGATCACCCGCGTGCACGGCCCCTTCGTCAGCGATGCCGAGGTCGAGAAGGTCGTGGCCCACCTCAAGACGCAAGGGCGCCCGGACTATCTCGACGCCGTCCTCGCCGAGGAGGAGGAGGGCGCCGGCACTGACGAGGACGGCGCCGTCTTCGATAAGACCGGCATGGGCCAGGCCGAGAGCGACGACCCTTACGACCAGGCCGTCGCCGTCGTGCTGCGCGACAAGAAGGCCTCGACCTCCTACATCCAGCGCCGCCTGCAGATCGGCTACAACCGCGCCGCCTCGATCATGGAGCGCATGGAGAACGAGGGCATCGTCGGCCCCGCAAACCACGCAGGTAAACGCGAAATCCTCGTGGAGACCTCGCGCGCCCGGGAAGACGAAGACTGAGCCATGCCGGCGAGAACCGGGCGCGGGGCGCCGCCGCAGCACCTTCGGCCGCAGTATCGCGCGAAACCGGTCCTGAAATTGCCATGAGCAACGTGCAACCTCGCGTCAGTCGCGGCGTTGAACCCTTGCCGGCGTGCCTCGCCGTCACGATATTCAGCGCCAGCACCAGAAAATGGAACCGAGCCGCCTCATGAAGCCTTCGCTCCCCACGTCAGCCCTCGCAGCCGCCGCCATGGCGCTCGCGCTGGCGTCGGGCCCGGCCTTGTCGCAGCCGCTCGACATCCGGCCCGCGACCCAGCCGCCGGCGCCGAAGCAGCGGGCCATCCCCCTGCCGCCGACCCGTCCGCCCGGTCTCGGACTGCCGCGCACCGACGCCGCTGTGGCTCCGGCTGCTGCCGCGGTCGCAACCCCCGTCGTCACCGCCAACAACGAGCCGCAGCGGCCAGCGCCCGCCGCCAAACCGTCGCGCTCTTCCGCCCCGCTGTCGAAGCCGGAGGCGGTCGAGCGGCTGAACGCCTATTTCAACGGCTTCGCCACCCTGCAGGGCGACTTCATCCAGTTCGCCGCCGATGGCCGCCGCTTCGAGGGCAAGATCTATGTCCAGCGCCCCGGCAAGATGCGCTTCGAGTACCGTCCGCCGGTGACGATGGAAGTGATCGCCGACGGCACTTCGGTCGCGATCCGCGACAAGAAGCTGGCGACGCAGGACCTCTACTCGATCGGCCAAACGCCGCTGAAGTTCCTGCTCAAGGAGCATATGGACTTGGCGCGGGATTCGACCGTGACCGGCGTCAGCACCAAGGGTGACATCCTCTCGGTCAAGATCGAGGACCGCTCGACGCTCGGCGGCACCTCGAAGATTACCCTGAATTTCGACCTGACGGCCAACGAGCTCAGGCAATGGGTGGTGATCGACCCGCAAGGCTACGAGACCTCGGTCTCGCTCTACAATCTCGACACCCAGCGCCGGCCCGACCAGAAGAACTTCGTGATCAATTACGAACGCGTCCTCTGAGCCGCGCCGATAGGGGGTGGCACCGCTTCTCTTGGTTCGGGCCGCCTTAGAGCGCCGGAATGATGGCGCGTCTGCCGTAGCGCTTGCATTTCCGCGCGCGGCGACCCAGTTTCCGGCTCCCATTCCGACCGGATCCCGCGCGTGAAGCTCGACGTCACCACCTGGAACATCAATTCGGTACGCCTGCGCATCGGCCTCGTCACCGAATTCCTCAAGAACCACCAGCCCGACATTCTCTGCCTGCAGGAGACCAAGACGCCGGACGAGCAGTTCCCGGCCAAGGCCTTCACCGAGGCGGGCTACGCCCACCAGGCCTTCATCGGCAACAAGGGCTATAACGGCGTCGCCATCGTCTCGAAACTGCCCTTCTCCGAGAAGGAAGCAATGGCGATGTGCGAACGCAACGACGCCCGCCATATGAGCGTCGTGCTCGACAAGGGCGCCGGCGCCGCAGCCGGCATCGCCATCCATAACTTCTACATCCCCGCCGGCGGCGACATCGCCGACCCCGAGGCCAATCCGAAATTCGCGCACAAGCTGCAGTTCCTCGACGCGCTCGGTGCCTGGGGTGTCGCCAAAAATCCGGCGGGAAGGCCGAGCATCCTGGTCGGCGACCTCAACATCGCCCCCTACGAGCATGATGTCTGGAGCCACAAGCAGCTCCTCGACGTCGTCAGCCATACGCCGATCGAGACGCAGACCCTGGAAAAGCTGCGTAGCGAGCTCGGCTGGACCGACGCCGCCCGCACGCTGAAACCCGAGCCGGAAAAGCTCTACAGCTGGTGGAGCTATCGCGCCGCCGACTGGCAGGCCTCCAATCGCGGCCGCCGGCTCGACCATATCTGGCTCTCGGACGCTCTGAAGCCGACGCTGCGCGATCTCGAATTCCTGAGCGAGGCGCGCGGCTGGGAGCGCCCTTCCGACCATGTCCCGGTGACGGTCTCGCTCGAACTCTGAGCGCCCCACAACCGAAAACGGCGTCACTCAGCGCCAGTCGATCGCCCTGAGCGACATGCCGACCGAGGCGAGCTCGCCGGTGAATCCGGTCAGCCGCTCCTCGATCGCATGCGCGAGCGCCGCAGCCGAATCCGGCGATTCGGCCAGCACGCGCCGCATCACGCTGCGCGAGAGCTTCATTACCTGGGTCGGTTCGCGGGCAATCGCAGTTGCCGGCCGCTCCAGGGCCGCGAACAGGGCAAGCTCGCCGATCAGAGCACCCGGCCCGGCAATCTCCTCGGCTGGACGTCCGTCATCCTCGCGGCTGAGCGCGACAGCGCCGGAGACGACGAGAAAGGCGCCGTCCGAGCCCTCGCCACGACGAAACAGCACGTCGCCGGCGCGCAAGGTACGGCTTTCCGCCGCGAAGGCGACGAGGCGCAGCGCGTCGCGATCCATCAGGCTCAGCAGCGGTTGCCGGGCCAGGAATGCGATGTCGTCGTTGAGGGCCATGATCTCAGGGGTTCAGCCTATAGCCACCGGCATCGGTCACGAGGAGGCGGGCATTGGCGGGGTCGGGCTCGATCTTCTGCCGGAGCCGGTAAATATGCGTCTCCAGCGTATGGGTCGTCACCTGCGAATTATAGCCCCAGACCTCCTGCAGCAGGACTTCGCGCGCGATCGGCGTGCGCCCGGCGCGGTAGAGGAAGCGCAGGATCGCCGTTTCCTTCTCGGTCAGCTTGGTCTTCGAGCCCTTTGCGTTGACCAGCAGCTTCGAGCCCGGATGGAAGGTATAAGGCCCGACCTGAAAAACCGCGTCCTCGCTGGCCTCGTATTGCCGCAGATGAGCCCGGATCCGCGCCAGCAGTACGGCGAACTTGAACGGCTTGACGACATAGTCATTGGCGCCGGCCTCGAGCCCGAGCACGGTGTCGGCGTCGGAGCCCTGGCCAGTCAGCATGATCACCGGGCTCTTGAACCCGTTCTTGCGCATCAGTTTCACCGCCTCGCGCCCGTCCATGTCGGGCAGGCCGACATCCATCACGACGAGGTCGACGCGTTCGGCCTGGACCATCTTGACGCTTCCGGTCGCGGTCGCGGTCGTCGAGACCCGGAACTCGTCGTAAAGTGCGAGCTGCTCGGCGAGCGCGTCTCGCAGGCTCTGGTCGTCGTCGACGAGCAGGATATGATGCGTGGCTGACATGATGCCGATTCAGCTCGATTGCGTTCGCGCCAACACTAGAGCATGGCAGGAAAAAGTGGGAACCGGTTTTTCACGGAAGCCATTCGCCAAGCCTATGCCGGCGATCACGTTTTTCTCATTTGCTCGCTGCGGCCCGGCCGCCGCATGACGCTGGCGCACGCGAGAGCCGATTGCAAGCGAGCGTTCGTGTTCACGATGCGCTAACCCTCCGACGAGAATCTTGCAGCACACGCCCCGGCACAGGAGCCGGCAAGTCGTTTTGGACAGGGGCCCGCCGTGAGCAGAGCTGAAGACCATGCCGGCGGGCGCCGGCTGACACGGATCACCGTGGTGCGCTCGGTGCGCGATCGCCGCAAGGGCTTCCTGAAGGCCGGCGGCGCGGTCTTTCCCTGCGCGCTCGGCCGTTCCGGCATCATCGTCGACAAGCGTGAAGGCGATGGCGGCACGCCGCGCGCCGAATTGCCTCTACGCCGCCTGTTCTTCCGTGGCGACCGGCTTGCGCGGCCGGCGAGCCTTCTGCCCGTGCGCCGGATCGGCCCGCGCGATGCCTGGTGCGACGACACCAACGACCGGCGTTACAACCGGCTGATCGACCGCCCCCCGGGCGAGGCCGAGGAACGGCTCGCCCGCGCCGACCATCTCTACGACGTCATCGTCGAGCTCGGCTGGAACGATGCCCCGGTCAGGCGCGGGCGCGGCAGCGCGATCTTCTGGCATCTCGCCCGGCCCGGCTTCGCGCCGACCGCCGGCTGCGTCGCGGTCGAGGGCCATGTCTTCGCCAAGGTACTGCCGCGGCTGGCGCGCGCCTGCACGCTGGTGGTTCGCTAGCGGCGGCGCGTCTTAGCGGCCGGCAAGGCCTTGCAAAGCCAGCGGCTTCACCGATACTGGCCAGGAGCACCGTCTCGACGAACAGATCAGCGGGAGCGTTTCGGCCGGGCACCGTCCCACCGGCACGCTGCGCCGCGCAGCGGGACCTTGCCATGAACGATTACTCTCCTCGCCCGATCGGCTTCGGCCGCGTCGCCGCCATGTTCCCGGTCAAGGACATGGAGCGCGCGCACGCCTTCTATGCCGGCGTGCTCGGCTTTACGAAGACCTTCGAGAACGGCCAGCCGGTCGGCTTCATGATCCTGAAGAAGGACGGCGCCGAGATCCATCTGACCCTGCAGAAGGACCACAAGGCCGCACCCTTCAACATCGCCCACATGATGGTCGAGAACGTCGACGCCTTTCACGAGCTCTGCCGCTCGCATGGGCTGCGCATCGTCAAGGGCCTGCGCGACAAGGATTACGGCCTGCGCGCCTTCGTCTTCGAGGACCCCGACGGCAACCGCATCGACGTCGGCCAGCCGATCTAGCACCGGCGGCCGAGCGCATTCGAGCGCGCTCGTTCACGCGCCGCAAACCATCGTCCGCGACCGGTGGCATTCGTTAACGGACGATTCGCCGAAGCGACCGATCCTCTCCGGCGCTATTGCCGGGGAGGATCATGACAAAGCGCCTGTCACTGGTCGGGCTGGCCGATCGCCTGACGCTGCGCCAGCAGACCGCCGCCATGGCCGGCCTGCTCTGCATCGTCGTCGTCGCAGTATCGGCCGCCGGCGCCGCCTGGCTCGCCCGTCGCGACGCGGTTCGCGAGGCCAATCTCGAACTCGTCGCGCTCGCCCGCACGATGTCGGACCGGCTCGACCAGAACATGTTCGAGCGCTACCGCGAGATCAAGAATCTGGCCGAGATGGAGCCGCTGCGCGGTCTCTGGCAGGACAATCCCGCGCGGGTCCGGGCGGTGCTGATGCAATTGCAGGCGGGCCTCAGCGACTATGCCTGGCTTGGGCTCGCAGAGCCCAGCGGCAATGTCCGCGCCGCGACCCGCGGCATGCTCGAAGGCGTCTCGGTTGCCCAGCGCCCCTGGTTCATCAGCGGTCTCGCCGGTCCGGCGGTCGAGGACGTTCACGACGCCAAGCTGCTCGATTCCCTGTTGCGCAAGAGCCCGGACGACGCGCCCTTTCGCTTCGTCGACGTCGCCATGCCGGTTTTCGGGCCGACAGGCGCCAAGATCGGCGTCCTCGGCGCCCATCTGAGCTGGAACTGGGCCGGCACCCTGCGCGACAACGTCCTGCGCAACCATGATCCCGCGCTCGCCTCTGAACTCTGGGTGCTCGGCAGCGATGGCACCGTGCTGCTCGGCCCGAAAGACGCGAAGCGCTTCGGGGTAGCGGAAGTCGCTGGAGCTCGCCACGGCGTCTCCTTCGTCGACCGCTCCGACGATCAGCCGATGCTGACGGCGCTCGTCGCGACCAAGGGGTTGGATGACTATCCGGGCCTCGGTTGGGTTGTTGCCGCCCGCCGCCCGGTCGATGTCGCGCTCGCGCCGGCCAATCGCCTCACCGCCGTCATCGCCTTGCTCGGCCTGATCGTCGCGGCCATCGGTACCGCCCTCGCCTGGTTCCTGGCCGGCACCGTCACCAGGCCGCTGCGGACCCTCTGCCGTTCGGTTGACCTGATCGGCCGCGATCCGAATGCCGCCGGCATCAGGCGCCAGCACGGCTCGCGCGATATCCTACAGCTCTCGGCCGCGCTGAGATCCTTGCTGCGCCGCCTCGGGATAGCCGAAAAAGGCGCGCGTGACGCCGCCGCGACCATTCGCGACGTTCAGGTCCAGGCCGAAAAGCAGGCGCGTGAGGCCGAGGAAAAGACCCGCCGCCTCGGCTCGGACCTGCACACCCTGCAGATCCTCGCCGACACCGACCCGTTGACCGGACTGCTCAACCGTCGCGCCTTCCTGCCCTTCGCCGAAGACGCGATGAACTACTACAAGCGCTACCGCCGCAATCTCGGCGTGCTGATGTTCGACATCGACCACTTCAAGCGGATCAACGACACATTCGGCCATGCCGCGGGAGACGAGGTCATTCGCGCCGTCTCCAAGATCATCGCCGGCCAGATCCGGACGACCGACAAGGTGGCACGCTTCGGCGGCGAGGAGTTCGTCGTGCTGCTGCGCGAAACCGATGCCCAGGGCGCCGAGAATCTCGCCAACCGCATCCGCGAAGCGATCGGCGCGACCGTCGTGACGCAGGGCCTCTCCCAGATCGAGCTCACCATCAGCGTCGGCGCCGCCATCGTCTGCGAGCAGGACCGCGATATCGAGGATGTGATCGAGCGTGCCGACAAGGCGCTCTATGCGGCGAAGTCCTCCGGCCGCAACCGTGTCGTCCTGGCGGAAGCCGAAAGGGCGGCGGCCCCGGCCGACTCCTGAGCCGGTCGGCCATACCCGGCACTACCTGAAATAGGTCGGCGATATCAATCGCTTGTCAGGTAGTACCGTAGTCGCGCGCGCCGAAGATCGCGCTACCGACGCGCACATGCGTCGCACCGAGCTGGATCGCCGCCTCATAATCGGCGCTCATGCCCATCGATAGGATCGGCAGACCATTGCGCTTGGCGATCTTGGCAAGCAGCGCGAAATGCGGCGAGGGCGGCTCGTCGGCTGGCGGGATGCACATCAGCCCCTCGATCTCCAGCCCGTAGGTCACGCGGCAGGTGGTCAGGAAGGCGTCGGCATCGGCAGGCAGAACGCCACCCTTCTGCGGTTCGGCCCCGGTGTTGACCTGAACGATAAGCCGCGGCGCCAGGCCGCTGCGAGCGATCTCGCGCGACAATTCCCTCGCGAGGCTCTCGCGATCGAGCGAGTGGATCGTGTCGAACAGTGCCACCGCCTCCTTCGCCTTGTTGGACTGCAGCGGCCCGATCATGTGCAGCTTCGCATGCGGGAAGCGTTCGCGCAGTTCCGGCCATTTCGCCTTGGCCTCCTGGACGTAATTCTCGCCGAAATCGATCTGCCCGGCCTCGAGCGCCGGAAGGATCGCCTCGGCCGGCTTGGTCTTGGAAACCGCGATCAGCGTCACATCCTCCGGCCGGCGGCCGAAATCGCGCGCCGCACGCGCGATTGCCGCACGCGTCTCCTGCAATCCGGTCACTACATCCTGCATCGCGCCGTCCTTTGCCCGCATCGCCGCCAAGCCTTTCCAAACATTGACCCGGCGCGCCCGATGGTGTCCTAGTCCGGGCCAGTCCGATCACGCAAGAACGACACGATCAGCATGGCCGCCGAACGCTACAATCCGAAGGAAGCCGAGCCGAAATGGCGCAAGGTCTGGGATGAGCGCAAGCTCTTCGAGACCCGCAACGACGATACGCGCCCGGCCTACTACGTCCTCGAGATGTTCCCCTATCCCTCGGGGCGCATCCATATGGGCCATGTCCGCAACTATGCCATGGGCGACGTGGTGGCTCGCTACAAGCGGGCCAAGGGCTTCGCCGTGCTGCACCCGATGGGCTGGGACGCCTTCGGCCTGCCGGCCGAGAACGCCGCCAAGGCCAACAAGGTCCATCCGCGCGAATGGACCTACGCCAATATCGCGACGATGCGGACGCAACTGCAGTCGATGGGCCTGTCGCTCGACTGGAGCCGCGAGCTCGCCACCTGCGACCCCAGCTATTACCGCCACCAGCAGAAGCTGTTCCTCGACTTCCTGAAGGGCGGGCTGGTCGATCGCAAGACCGCCAAGGTCAACTGGGACCCGGTCGACGAGACCGTGCTCGCCAATGAGCAGGTCATCGATGGCCGCGGCTGGCGCTCGGGTGCCGTCGTCGAGCAGCGCGAGCTGACCCAGTGGTTCTTCAAGATCACCAACTACGCCCAGGAGCTCAACGACGCGCTCGACGGCCTGGAGCGCTGGCCGGACAAGGTCCGGCTGATGCAGAAGAACTGGATCGGCCGTTCTGAAGGTCTGCTGGTTCGTTTCGCACTCGAATCGAATGCCCTCGGGCAGGACGAGCTGGAGATCTACACCACCCGCCCGGACACGCTGTTCGGCGCCCGCTTCATGGCGGTCGCGGCCGATCATCCGCTGGCCAAGGCGGCTGCGGTCGACAATCCCGGGCTCCAGGCCTTCATCGCCGAGTGCAAGAAGACCGGCACGGCCCAGGAGAACATCGACAAGGCCGGCAAGCTCGGCTTCGACACCGGCCTGCGCGCCGTCCATCCCTTTGATCCCTCGTGGACTTTGCCGATCTATGTGGCGAACTTCATCCTGATGGATTACGGCACCGGTGCGATCTTCGGCTGCCCGGCGCATGACCAGCGCGACCTCGACTTCGTCAACAAGTACGACCTCGGCAATACCCCGGTGGTATGCCCGGAGGGCGTCGACCCCGCCAGCTTCGTGATCACCGACACCGCCTATACCGACGATGGCCGGATGATCAATTCCCGCTTCCTCGACGGTATGACCATTCCGGAAGCGAAAGAAGAAGTCGCACGGCGCCTCGAGGCGGAAACCCGCGGCAACCGTCCTGTCGGGCAGCGCAAGGTCAATTTCCGCCTGCGTGACTGGGGCATCTCGCGCCAGCGCTACTGGGGTTGCCCGATCCCGATCATCCACTGCGCCGATTGCGGCACCGTTCCGGTGCCGGAAGAGCAGCTGCCTGTGAAGCTGCCCGACGACGTCTCCTTCGAGAAGCCGGGGAACCCGCTCGACCATCATCCGAGCTGGAAGAATGTCTCCTGCCCGTCCTGCGGCAAGCCGGCGCGGCGCGAGACCGACACCATGGACACCTTCGTCGATTCGTCCTGGTACTTCGCGCGCTTCACCAATCCCTGGCTTGAAGCCAGCCCGACCGACCGCGGCGCGGTCGACCGGTTCCTGCCGATCAACCAGTATATCGGCGGCGTCGAGCACGCGATCCTGCACCTGCTCTATTCGCGCTTCTTCACCCGCGCGATGAAGGCGACCGGCCATGCCGGCGTCGACGAACCCTTCGACGGCATGTTCACCCAGGGCATGGTCGTGCACGAGACCTACCGGGCGCAGGACGGCAGCTGGGTCGAGCCCGGCAATGTCCGCATCGAGGTCACCGGCAGCGAGCGCCGCGGCTTCGACGTCGACACCGGCGCGCCGATAGAGATCGGCTCGATCGAGAAGATGTCGAAGTCGAAGAAGAATGTCGTCGACCCCGACGACATCATCGCCTCCTACGGCGCCGACACCGCCCGCTGGTTCATGCTCTCCGATTCGCCGCCGGATCGCGACGTGATCTGGAGCGACGAGGGCGTCCAGGGCGCCGCCCGCTTCGTCCAGCGCCTCTGGCGCCTGGTCAGCGAGATCGCCGCACGCACCGGCAACCGCGTCGCGCGTCCGGAAAGCTTCGGCGAGGCGGCCTCCCTGCTGCGCAAGGCGAGTCACCGTGCCCTGCATGCGGTCGGCGCCGATATCGAGCGACTCGCCTTCAACCGCTGCGTCGCGCACGTCTATTCGCTGACAAACGCCATCGCCAAGACGCTGGATGCTGCGGCCGAAAGCGCCGATCTGCCGGCCGACACCGCCTTCGCGCTGCATGAATCCGCCATGATCGCGACGCAGCTTGTCGCCCCGATGATGCCCCATCTCGCCGAGGAATGCTGGCAGGCCCTCGGCCTGCCGGGCCTCGCCGGCGAGGCCGCCTGGCCGGAGGCGGAAACGGAATTGTTACGCGATGACAGCATCATCCTGCCAGTGCAGATCAACGGCAAGAAGCGGGCCGAGGTGACCGTAGCGGCCGATGCCGATACGGTGGCGGTCGAGGCCGCTGCCCGCGGCTCGGAAGCCGTGGTCAGGGCGCTGGAAGGCCGGGCGATCCGCAAGATCATCGTGGTTCCGGGGAGAATCGTGAATGTCGTCGTCTGAAGCCGGAACCATCCGCCGCCGCGGCCGGCCGCTTGCCCTCGTCGCTGCGCTCACGCTGGCGGCGCTTGCCGGCGGCTGCTTCCGGCCGCTCTATGCCGACGGCACGGTGAGCAAGGTGGGCGACAATGTCCGCAATGCGATGCTCAGCATCGAGGTTCCCGAGATCAAGGGCCTCGTCGGGCACTATCTGCGCAACGAGCTGGTCTTCGAGCTCGATGGCGGCGGCGCCCCTGACCTGCAGAAGAAGTTCCGCCTCGTTGCCACGACCACCGAGACGCTCGAGGTCATCACCGTCGACTATGCCAATGGCCGCGCCGATTCGGCGATTCTCGTTGCCACGGCCGACTGGCAGTTGCTGCGCAACGGCTCTGGCGAGGTCCTGGCCTCCGGGCAAAGCGTGGTGCGCGCGCCCTATGAGCGTTCGACCCAGCGTTTTGCGACCTTGCGCGCTGCGCGTGATGCCCAGATCCGCGCCGCCAAGAACCTGGCCCAGCTGATCCGCGCCCGCATCGCCGCCGAACTCACCGCCTGAGCCGGCGGCGCGGCCGCCATGGCGACGATCAAGGCGCATGAGGCCGACCGGACGCTGACGCGACCGGACTCGGCTTGGCGGCTCTTCCTGTTCTACGGTCCCGATGCCGGGCTCGTCTCCGAGCGGGCAGCGGCGCTTGCCCGCGCCAGCGTCGACGATCCGCAGGACGCTTTCCAGCTCGTCCGGATGAGCGGCGACGACATCGCCGCCGACCCGCTGAAGCTGGTCGACGAGGCCAACACCATCGGCCTGTTCGGCGGAAGGCGCGCCATCCGCGTCTCGGTGACCTCAAAGCCTCTGCTGGCGGCCGTGGAGCCGCTGCTGGCGACGCCGTCCAAAGACGCCGTGGTCATCGTCGAGGCCGGCGACCTGCAGCGCTCCAACCCGCTCAGGACCGCCTGCGAGAAGGCTCGCAGCGCCCTCGCCGTGCCGTGCTATGGCGACGCCGCGCGCGATCTCGGCACCATCGTCGATGAGATGGTCCGGGCGGCCGGCAAGAGCATCGACCGGACGACGCGCGAGACCCTGGTCGGCCTGCTCGGCGGCGATCGCCAGACCTCGCGGCAGGAGATCGACAAGCTGATCCTCTACGCGGGTGAGGACGCCGCCGTCACGCTCGCCCATGTCGAATCGGTGGTCGGCGATACCGCCCAGCGCGAGCAAGCGAGCGTTGTCGACGCCGTCTTTGCCGGTCGTTTCGCCGCGCTCGATCTGGCACTCGCCAAGCTTGCCGGCGAGGGGCTGGACATGGGCGTTCTGCTCGGCGCCGTACTGCGCCATGCGCTCGCCCTGATGAAGGCACGCTTTGCGCTCGATGGCGGCCGCAGCGCCCGCGACGCCGTCGCCACCATGCGCCTGCCCTATCCCCGCCTGGCTTTGGCGGAAGCCGCGCTCGGCGCCTGGAACGCGGCAAAACTCAAGGACGCGGTGGCTGTGCTCGGCGCGGCGATGATCGCGGTCCGCCGCGATGGCGAGATGAGCAGGCCGGTCGCGACACGAGCGCTCTGGACGCTCGCCCGCATGGCAGGACCCGGCCGCGGCTGATCAGTCCTTCAGGCGCCGGCACAGCGCATCGAGCTGCTCCAGCGTCTTGTAAGCGATCTTCATTTCGCCGCCGCCATTGGCCCGGTGCTTGATCGAGACGCCGAGGCCGAGTGCCTCTTCCAGCGCCTTCTCGACGGCACGGGTGTCCGGATCCTTCTCCGGCCGCGCCGTCGTCACGGTGTTGGGCACGCTCTTGGTTTCCCCGCGCGCCTCTTCCTGGCCGAGACGCTCGATATCACGCACCGTCAGCCCCTGCTCGACGATCCGCTTCGCGACCTGTTCCGGATCCGAAACAGAGAGCAGGGCGCGCGCATGCCCGGCCGAAACCGCCCCTTCGCTGACCATTTGCCGCACCGGCTCCGGCAGCTTGCTGAGGCGCAGCGTGTTGGCGACATGGCTGCGGCTCTTGCCGATCACCTTGGCGAGATCATTCTGGGTATAGTCGAACTCGGCGATCAGCCGCTCATAGCCAGCCGCCTCTTCGATCGCGTTGAGGTCGGCGCGCTGCACGTTCTCGACGATGGCGATCTCGAGCGCCTCGCGATCATTAGCCTCTACCAGGATCACCGGCACTTCATGCAATTCGGCGCGCTGCGCCGCGCGCCAGCGCCGCTCACCGGCGATGATCTCATAGGCATCGAGCATGCCCGGGAAGGTCCGAACGATGATCGGTTGCAGGATACCGCGTTCGCGGACCGAGGCCGTGAGGTCATCGAGCTCCGCGTCGTCGAAGATCCGGCGCGGATTACGCGCACTGGGACGCAGGAACTCGACCGGCACCTTGCGCTGGCCGCGCGACCGCTCGATCGCACCGATCTCGTCTCCGACATCGCCGATCAGCGCGGCAAGGCCGCGGCCCAGACGTGAGCGCCCCTGTTCCTCCGCCATGGTCAACCTCTTGAACTTTCTAGACTTTCAGGATCAGGCCGCAGCCCGCAAGGTGCGCTCGCGCTTGATCACCTCGGAGGCCAGCCTGAGATAGGCCTGGGAGCCCGCGCAACGCAGATCATAGAGCAGCGCGGGCTTGCCATAGGACGGAGCCTCGGACACTCGCACATTGCGCGGGATCACCGTCTCGTAGACCTTGTCGCCGAGGAAGTCGCGGACATCGGCCATGACCTGGCCGGAAAGATTATTGCGCGGATCATACATGGTCAACACGACGCCCTGGATGATCAGCCGCGGATTGAGGCCGGCGCGCACCTGCTCCACCGTCTTCAGGAGCTGGCTGAGGCCTTCGAGCGCGAAGAACTCGCATTGCAGCGGCACCAGCACGGCATCCGACGCCGTCATCGCATTGATGGTGATCAGGCTGAGCGAAGGCGGGCAGTCGATCAGGATATAGGTCAGGTCGTTGCAGCGCTGGTCGTGCTCGAGCTCGTCGACCGCCTTTTTCAGGCGCTGCACCCGGTCCTTCTCACCGGCGATCTCGAGCTCGACGCCGAGCAGGTCGAGCGTCGAAGGTGCAATGAACAAATTGGGAACGGCCGTTGCCTGCATCGCGGCGCCAAGACCGATATCGCCACACAGCACGTCATAGGTCGAGGCACGCCGGCTTTTTCGGTCGACGCCGAGCCCGGTCGAGGCGTTGCCCTGCGGGTCGAGATCGATGATCAGCACCTTCTCGCCGATCGCCGCCAGCGCGGTGCCGAGATTGATTGCCGTCGTGGTCTTGCCGACGCCGCCCTTCTGATTGGCGAGGGCCAGGACACGAGGCCGGCCGGAGCTTGGCCGAGGGCCTAGGTCGTTCATGAGTCGGTCCGCTTCTGAGCATTGCGGATCACCAGGATACGCGCTGCCGAATCCGTAACGGAAGGAAACGTTGATGCCTGAATCTTCCAATATTTAGAAGCCTCGGTCAATTCGGCATCTAGATGTTGTCCCTTCGGAAAGACCCCGATCACACCGGTTCTCAACAGCTCTTTGCACCAGTCGAGCAGCAGCGGCAGCGGCGCGAGCGCCCGCGCCGTCACCACATCGACCTTGCCGTGGAATTGCGGCATCGCGTCCTCGATCCTGGCGGCGTGGACCGTCACAGCCGCACCCGTGAGCCTGGCGGCATGGCGCAGAAAGGCGCATTTGCGCGCATTGCTCTCGACCAGATCGATGTGTCCGCCGACTTCCGTCAATCGGATTCCAAGAACCAGGCCGGGAAAGCCGCCGCCGGAACCGAGATCGAGCCAGCGCCGCGCTTCCGGCGCGTGATCGAACAGCTGCAGCGAATCGGCGATATGCCGGGTCCAGACCTCGTCGAGCGTCGCGGTCGAGACCAGATTCTTGGCGCGCTGCCAGCGCTCAAGCTCGGCGACGAGGATCGCGAGGCGCTCTTCTGTTTCACGTGAAACAGGAGTCAAGCTCAAACCGCGTTGGCGGTCGCGGTTATCAACTGAACCCACAGTCATCATCCGATATCGAGAGCGGCGACTGATTTCCGGCGACGCGCATGGGCTGCGAGCAGCGTCAACGCAGCCGGCGTCATGCCTTCGATCCGGCCGGCCTGCGCCAGATTGGCGGGTTGGGCGGCTTCGAGCTTGGCGCGCAGCTCATTGGACAGGCCTGAGATTTCGGTCAGATCGAGATCCCGCGGCAGGCTCAGAGCCTGGTCGCGTTGATAGGAATCGATCTCCGCCGCTTGACGGTCGAGATAGACCGCATAGGTCGCGTCGGCGCTGACCCGCATGGCGACATCCGCGGGATAGCCCGCGAGATCGGGCCAGGCCTCCGCCAGCGCACCGAATTCGACGGCGGGATAGGACAGGATTTCGAAAAGGCTGCGCTTGACCCCGTCGCGGTTGACCTGCAGCCCAGCCGCAGTTGCTTCCGACGGTGTAAGGACCCGCTCCTTCAGCTGCTGCGTCAAGGCCGCGATCTGCTGCTGCCGCGCTTCGAACTTTCCGCGCCTGGTCTCTCCGACCAGCCCGAGGGCTATCCCGAGCCCGGTCAGGCGCTCATCGGCATTGTCGACCCGCAGCGACAGCCGGAATTCGGCGCGCGAGGTGAACATCCGATACGGCTCCGTAACGCCACGCGTCACGAGGTCGTCGATCATCACGCCGATATAGGATTGTGCCCGGTCGAGCACGATCGGCTCGCTGCCGCCGGCGCGCCTTGCGGCGTTGAGCCCGGCGAGCAGGCCCTGTCCGGCGGCCTCCTCATAGCCGGTGGTCCCGTTGATCTGCCCGGCGAGGAAGAGACCGCGGATCGCGCGCGTTTCGAGCCCGGCGGTCAGGGCGCGCGGATCGACGAAATCATACTCGATCGCATAGCCAGGCCGCAGCATTGTTGTGCGCTCGAGCCCCGGGATCGTCTTGAGCAGGCCGAGCTGCACATCCTCCGGCAGCGAGGTCGAGATCCCGTTTGGATAGACCGTCGGGTCATCCAGCCCCTCCGGCTCCAGGAAGATCTGGTGGCCGTCGCGGTCGCCGAAGCGGCCGACCTTGTCCTCGATGGACGGACAATAGCGCGGCCCGCGCCCCTCGATCTGGCCGGAGAACATCGGCGCGCGATGCAGGTTGGCCCGGATAAGCTCATGGGTGGCGAGCGTGGTCCGGGTGATACCGCAGGAGATCTGCGGCGTGGTGATCGCGCTGGTCAGCGCCGAGAACGGCTCCGGCGGATCGTCCCCGGCCTGCATGTCCAAGGCAGCCCAGTCAATGGTGCGGCCGTCGAGCCGCGGTGGCGTGCCGGTCTTCAGGCGACCGAGCGGGAAGTTATGACGCTCCAGGGTCAGGGAAAGCCCGACCGAAGGCGCCTCGTCGACCCGCCCCGCCGCGATCTTGGTTTCGCCGATATGGACGAGGCCGCGTAAGAACGTGCCGGTCGTAAGTACGACCGTTCCACAGCCGAATCGACGGCCATCGGCAAGGAACACGCCGCGGACCTGTCCTTCGTGGACATCGAGATCGAAGGCTTCACCCTCGATCAGATCGAGTCCGGAACAACCGCGGAGGGCAGCCTGCACCGCCTCGCGATAGAGCTTGCGGTCGGCCTGGGCCCGCGGCCCGCGCACGGCCGGCCCCTTGCGCCGGTTGAGCATGCGGAACTGGATGCCGCCCTGGTCGGCGCAGCGGGCCATGATGCCGTCGAGCGCGTCGATCTCACGGACGAGATGGCCCTTGCCCAGGCCGCCGATCGCCGGGTTGCAGGACATCACCCCGATGGTCGCGAGCTTGTGGGTGAGCAGAGCCGTGCGCGCGCCGAGCCGGGCGGCCGCCGCGGCGGCTTCCGCCCCGGCATGACCACCGCCGACGACGATCACGTCGTAATGCGTCGTTCCATTGCTGTCAGACATGCTTCTTCGCTAGCCAAGCCTTTCGGCGCGGTCAATGAAAACACCGGTGATCACGGCCTCATGCGACGAAATCGCTGCCTGGCAGCCGGCTTACTTGCCGATGCAGAAGCCGGAGAACAGGCTGTCGAGCACGTCTTCGACATCGATCCGCCCGACCAGCCGCTCCAGGGCTCGGGCCGCCAGCCGCAGCTCTTCGGCGATCAGCTCGGGCTGGCCATGATCGAGCGCCTCCGCACGGATGATGGCTGAGACCGCTTCGCCAACCGCGATCCGCTGCCTCTCGCGGGTCAGCAAGGCCGGCTCGGGGCTCGCCATGTCCCGCAAGCGCCCGCCGATCAGACCGACGAGTTCGTCGAGTCCTTCTCCGCTTCGCGCCGAGACCCCAACCTCTCCGGCCCGCTGCTCGCCCGGCAGATCGATCTTGGTCACGATCGCGAGGCTCGATGCGCCCTCCGGCAATGATACCGGTTCCGAATCGATCGCACGCAGGTGCAGGGTTAGATCGGCATCGGCCACGCGCTGCAGGGCTCGTCTCACGCCCTCGACTTCGATCTCATCCGCGCTTTCGCGCAGACCTGCGGTATCGACCAGCAGGACTGGTATGCCGTCGAGATCCAGCCGGACCTCAATCGCGTCGCGGGTCGTACCTGCGATTGGCGAGACGATAGCGACGTCGCGGCGGGCCAACGCGTTCAGCAGGCTGGACTTCCCGGCGTTGGGCGGCCCGGCCAGCACGACGATGAAGCCCTCACGCACCCGCTCTCCGGCCCTGAAGCTGCCCAGCGCGGATTGAAGACTCGGTAGTACCGTCCGCGCAATGCCGACCGCCTCCGCGATTAGCGGCCCCGAAACATCGCCCTCATCAGCAAAATCGATCTCCGCCTCGAGCAGCGTCATCGCCTTGATCAGCGCTGCACGCCATTCGGCTGCGGCGATGCCGAGCGCGCCTTCCATCTGACGCAGAGCCTGCCGACGCTGCCATTCCGTCTCCGAATCGATCAGATCGGCCAGCCCCTCGACGGCGGCGAGGTCGAGCTTTCCGGCCTCGAAGGCGCGCCTGGTGAATTCGCCGGGCTCCGCGAGGCGTAGGCCGGGCAGGGCGGTCAGGATCGACAGCAGCCGCGACAGCACTGCGCGCGAGCCATGGACCTGGAACTCGGCGACATCCTCGCCGGTGAAGCTCGCGGGCCCAGGAAAATACAGTGCGAGCCCCTGGTCGATCACCTCGCCATCGCGATCGCGCAAGGCGGAAAGCCTGGCGAGCCGCGGTTTCGGCACCGTTCCTAGAATCGTTTCGAGAACGAATCGGACATGGCTGCCCGAGACCCGCACTACCGCGACGCCGGCCCGGCCCGCGGCGGACGACAGCGCCACGATCGTCGGATAGGCTGCTCCAGTCATACCGCGCTCCTTCGCCGGCCTATTGCGTCAGCTTGGCCGGCCCCGTCCGGGAAGCCCGCTCATGAACCGCCTCAAGCACGCCGCCAGCCCCTATCTGCTGCAGCATCGCGACAATCCCGTCGACTGGTGGGAATGGAGCGATGAAGCCTTTGCCGAGGCGAAGGCGAGCCGGCGGCCGGTCCTGCTCTCGGTCGGCTATGCCGCCTGTCACTGGTGCCATGTCATGGCGCATGAAAGCTTCGAGGACCCCGCGACCGCCGCGGTGATGAACGAGCTCTTCGTGAACATCAAGGTCGATCGCGAGGAGCGGCCGGACATCGACCATGTCTACATGAGTGTGCTGCACAGTCTCGGTGAGCAGGGCGGCTGGCCGCTGACCATGTTTCTCGATTCGGGCGGAGCGCCGTTCTGGGGTGGCACCTATTTCCCGGCGACCGCTCGCTATGGCAGGCCGAGCTTCGTCTCGGTCCTGCGCCAGCTCGCCGCCATCCACCAGCAGGAGCCCGAACGCATCCGCCGCAATGCCGAAGCCATCCGCCATGCTTGCAACAGAGCGAGGCCGGGCCTTCCGGCGAAGCCGTGCCGGAACCCGATCTCGACGGCCTTGCTCGTGGCATTGCCCGGCGCTTCGACCGTGACCATGGCGGGCTCGCCGGCGCCCCGAAATTCCCCAATCCCGGTCTGATCGAATTGCTGTGGCGCCATGCCGAACGCAACGCCGACCATGATTCGCGCCAGGCGGCGAACCGGACGCTGGAGCAGATGGCGCGCGGCGGCATCCATGACCATCTCGGCGGCGGCTTCGCCCGCTACGCCGTCGATGAGCGTTGGCTCGTGCCGCATTTCGAGAAGATGCTCTGCGACAACGCCCAGCTGCTGCCGCTCTACGCGCTCGAGGCGGCCCGCACGGGCGACCCGCTGATGCTGCAGGCCGCCGAGGGCATCGTCGCCTGGCTGGAGCGCGACATGCTTCTGCCGGAAGGCGCCTTCGCCGCCAGTCTCGACGCCGATTCGGAAGGCGAGGAGGGCAAGTTCTATGTCTGGACCGCCGCCGAGCTCGCACAGCTGCTCGAGACGGACGACGCGGCCCTGTTTGCACAGCACTATGACGTGAGCGCCGAAGGCAATTGGGAAGGCCACGCCATTCTCAACCGGCTGGAGACGCCCGACCCCTCCCCGGAGATTGCGACGGTCCTTGCAGAACTGCGAGCCAGCCTGCTCACCGCCCGCGGCAAGCGCGTTCCACCCGGCCGCGACGACAAGATCCTGGCCGACTGGAACGGACTGATGATCTCGGGCCTCGTCCGGGCAGCCGGGCTCCTCAGGCGAAAGGACTGGGTCGCGCTCGCCGCCAATGCCTTTCGTTTCGTTTCCGAATCCATGGCGGATGGCGCTGGCCTCGCCCACTCCTATCGCGACGGCCGGTTGATCGCGCCCGGCTTTGCGCTCGACCACGCCGCGATGGCCGAGGCCGCCCTGGCCCTGCATGACTCAACTGGAGATCAGCACTACTTCGCTTTCGCTAGGAACTGGAGCCGGCATCTCGACAGGTACTACCGCGAGGCCGACTCAGGGCCGCTGCGCATGACTCGGACTGACTCTGCGGAACTTCCGGTCATACCAAGGCCGACTCACGACGATGCGGTCCCGAATGCTAATGGCCTCCATGCTGCCAATCTGCTGCGGATCGCTGCCCAGACCGGCCTGCCCGAAGATCGCGCGCAAGCTGACTGCTTCCTGACAGCCATACTCTTCGCAGCCTCGCGCGCGCCGATGGTACATGGCTCGGTTCTGAATGCCTATGATCTCGCGCGCAACGGCATCGAGATCGTCCTGGCGGGGCTGGACCGCGAGGCCTTCCGCGAAGCGGCATTGGCACTACCCCATCTGACGACGACGCTTGTCGACTGTCCCAATCCCGACGGGCTGCCGGCGGATCATCCCGCCCATGCCTATGCCAGGCAGGCCGGCAATGGGGCGGCCTTCATCTGCCGACATGGTGGCTGCCTGCCACCCGTCACGGAACCGAATCGATTGGCCGAGGCAGTCTCTGCCGCGCACTGACCTTCGATAAGGCGCCGCCAACGAAAAAGGCCCCGGCATAGAGCCGGGGCCTCTGCATTCCGCTGCGACGATGAACGCCGGTCAGGTGTTCATCGAGTCGAAGAACTCGGAGTTCTGCTTGGTCTGGCGCAGCTTGTCGATCAGGAACTCGATCGCGTCCTGCGGACCCATTGGGTTGAGGATGCGCCGCAGCACATAGGTCTTCTGCAGGTCCGAGCGCGGCGTGATGAGCTCTTCCTTGCGGGTGCCGGACTTGAGGATGTCGATCGCCGGGAAGATGCGCTTGTCGGCCACCTTGCGGTCGAGCACGATTTCCGAGTTACCGGTGCCCTTGAACTCCTCGAAGATGACTTCGTCCATGCGGCTGCCGGTATCGATCAGCGCGGTCGCGACGATGGTCAGCGAGCCACCTTCCTCGATATTGCGGGCGGCGCCGAAGAAGCGCTTCGGCCGCTGCAGGGCGTTGGCGTCGACACCGCCGGTCAGCACCTTGCCGGAGGACGGCACGACGGTGTTGTAGGCGCGGCCGAGACGGGTGATCGAATCCAACAGGATGACGACGTCGCGGCCGTGCTCGACCAGGCGCTTCGCCTTCTCGATCACCATTTCCGCGACCTGGACGTGGCGGGTGGCCGGCTCGTCGAAGGTCGATGACACGACCTCGCCCTTCACCGAACGCTGCATGTCCGTGACTTCCTCGGGCCGCTCGTCGATCAGGAGAACGATCAGGTAGCACTCGGGATGGTTGGTGGTGATCGACTGCGCGATGTTCTGCAGCAGCACGGTCTTGCCGGTGCGCGGCGGCGCGACGATCAGGGCGCGCTGGCCCTTGCCGATCGGCGCGACGATGTCGATGACGCGCGGCGAGAAATCCTTCTTGGTCGGATCCTGCACTTCGAGCCGCAGCCGCTCGTCGGGATAGAGCGGCGTCAGGTTGTCGAAATGGATCTTGTGCCGGATCTTCTCGGGATCCTCGAAATTGATCGTGTTGACCTTCAGCAGGGCGAAATAGCGCTCGCCATCCTTGGGTCCCCGGATCGGGCCTTCGACCGTGTCGCCGGTGCGGAGGCCGAACTTCCGGATCTGCGAGGGCGAGACGTAGATGTCGTCCGGGCCCGGCAGGTAGTTTGAATCGGAGGAGCGCAGGAAGCCGAAGCCATCCTGCAGGACCTCGACGACGCCTTCGCCGAGGATTTCGGTTTCCTTTGCCGCGAGCTGCTTCAGGATCGCGAACATGAGCTCCTGCTTGCGCATCGTGCTCGCATTCTCGACCTCCATGCCTTCGGCGAAGGCAAGCAGTTCAGTCGGCGATTTGACCTTGAGTTCGTGGAGTTTGATTTCCCGCATGGGGCACCTGGGTCTGGGTGTTAACGGCCCGGGCGGGGAGCCTCGGGCGGAGGCAGAGGAGGGAATCGACGGGATGGGGCCGGTGGCCCGCATGTCGGAATGTCGTGGTCGCCTGCGGGAGCAGCCGTGGCACGAGCCGTCGACGAGAGGAAGGACGCAAACAGAAAGCGCAACTTCTGATAGCTGCTTTCCCAGCGTCGCTCAAGCGGGAAACCGCGAGCGTGGTTCAGAACGGCTTGACGATCACGAGAATGACGATTGCCGCCATGATCACCGCCGGGACCTCGTTGAGGATCCGGTAGAAGCGCGCCGACTTGTCATTTCGGTCCTGCGCGAAGGCACGGACCCGGCCGACGAGATAGCCATGGATGCCCGACAGCACGAGGGCGAGCAGGAGCTTGCCGTGCAGCCAGCCGCCCTTGAACGCGAAGCCGCTCCAGGCGAGGTAGAGGCCGAGGATCCAGGCCAGGGTCATCGACGGGTTGATGATCCCCTTCAGCAGCCGCCGTTCCATGATCTTGAACGTCTCGGACTGGATCGAGCCGACCTGCGCCTCGGCATGGTAGACCATCAGGCGCGGCAGATAGAGCATGCCCGCCATCCAGGCGATGATCGCCATCACGTGGAAGGCCTTGATCCACTCATAGCTCACGGCGGCTAATCCTTAGGAACGAACCAGCTTCACCAGCTGCTCGACATGAGCGACCGGGGTCTGCGGCTGGATGCCATGGCCGAGGTTGAAGATAAAGGGCCGCTCCGACATCGCCTCGCGGATCGCCGCAACATCATGTCGCAGCGCCTCGCCGCCGGCGATCAGTGCCAGCGGGTCGAGATTGCCCTGCAGCGTCACTTCGGGATTGAGCGTAGCCGCAGCCCAGCGAGGGTCGACACCCCAGTCGAGGCCGATCCCGTCGGCGCCGCTGCATTGCGCCAGCCCTTCCAGCCGCGGCCCGGCGCCGCGCGCGAACAGGATCACCTTGGCCTGCGGATGCTTCGCCTTCACGCCGGCGGCGATCCGGCGCAGCGGCGCGAAGGAGAGCTTCTCTATCAGGCTCGGCGGCAGGGCGCTGGCGAAGCTCTCGAAGACCTGTACTACCTGGGCGCCGGCATCGATCTGGCGGTTGAGATAGACGATCGAGGCCTCGACCAGCCGCTCGATCAAACGGTCGAGGAAGACCGGATCGTTATAGGCGACGAGCCTGGCGGGAGCCTGGTCGGGTGTGCCCTTGCCGGCCAGCATATAGCTCGCCACGGTCCAGGGCGCGCCGCAGAAGCCGATCAGCGCGATCTCGGCGGGCAGAGCCGCCCGGACGCGCTCGACCGTCTCGAACACCGGCGCGAGCCGTTCCAGATCGAGTTCCTCGTCAAGCCTTGCAAGGTCACCCGCATCGCTGAGGGCTTCCAGCTTCGGGCCCTCGCCCTCTGCGAACCAGACCTTCTGGCCGAGCGCGTGTGGCACGACCAGAATGTCCGAGAACAGGATCGCCGCGTCGAAGCCGAACCGCCGGATCGGCTGCAAGGTGACCTCGGTTGCGAAGGCGGGGTTGTAGCAGAGATCGAGGAAGCCACCGGCCTTTGCCCGGACCTCGCGATACTCCGGCAGATAGCGCCCGGCCTGGCGCATCAGCCAGAGCGGAGGAATCGCCGTCTTTTCGCCAGAGAGTGCACGCAGGAAAAGGGAGGTGGTCATAGTGCTCGCTTGCCCTCGGCGGCGGTCCACCCACCGGCCTTAAGAGAATCTTTAAACTTTGAGAGTCTTTTGTTTTGACTCTTGGGGCCCCGGACATAGCCCGGCACAATCCCATCCACAACCGATCCACAGCCTGTCCGGGCTCGGGGTCGGAGGTGTCAGGCTGACTGCCGATCCGTTAAGAGCTTCTTAACGAATGGTAATCGGCGTTGACGTGCGCTGCGATGCCGCGCCTCGAAATGATTCACGTGAAACATCCGGTTCTTGTCCACACAGGCACGCCTGTTGAGGGAAAACGCCGGTTATCCCGGGGTCATCCGGACGCTCTGCGTAAAGCCCGACTTGTCCCCAGCCTTCCCCAGGGCTGATTCGCGGGCCTTCCCCGTCCGCAGGCGATTCCCATAGACCTCTTCGCGCGCTAGACCAGAAGCCTCAGGGGCCTGACGAGGCTGGGAGCAGTCGTGCCGCGCAATTATTTTCACCTGCATCTGGTCTCCGACGCGACCGGTGAAACCCTGATCGCGGTGAGTCGCGCCGCCGCGGCGCAATACGAGGCGGTGTCGGCGATTGAGCATGTCTATCCGCTGGTCCGCTCCGAGAACCAGCTTTCGCGGGTGCTCGCCGAGATCGAATCTTCGCCCGGCGTCGTGCTCTACACCCTCGTCGAACCGGAATGGGCCGAACGCCTCGAGAGCTTCTGCCGGGAGATCGGCTGCCCCTGCCTCTCGGTGCTGCAACCCGTGCTCTCGCTGTTCCAGTCCTATCTCGGCCAGGCCTCGGCGACCCGTCCCGGCGCGCAACACGTCCTCAACGCCGAGTATTTCCGCCGCATCGACGCGATGAACTACACGCTGATGCATGATGACGGGCAGCTCGGCGGCGATCTCGAAAGCGCCGATGTCATCCTCGTCGGCATCAGCCGGACGTCGAAGACCCCGACCAGCATCTATCTCGCCAATCGCGGCATCAAGACCGCCAATGTCCCGCTGGTGCCGCATGTTCCGCTGCCGTCGGAGCTTGAGCGTCTCAAGAAACCGCTGATCGTCGGCCTCGTCGCCAGCGCCGAGCGCATCATCCAGATCCGCCAGAACCGCCTGCTCTCGATGCGGGCCGACGACGAGACACCCTATGTTGATCCCGATGCGGTGGCCGATGAGATCGCCCAGTCACGTAGGCTCTGCGCCCGCAAAGGCTGGCCGGTCATCGACGTCACCCGTCGTTCGATCGAGGAGACTGCCGCGGCGATCCTCGACCTGCTGCGCGACCATCGCCTGAAGTTTATCGCGACGTGAGCGCTTCCGGTTCCTTCTGGCGTGGCGGCGCGGCCCTGGTCCTGGCGTCCGGGAGCGCGACGCGGCGCAGCATGCTGGAGAATGCTGGCCTGCCGATCGAGGCCATCCGGCCCGAAGTCGACGAGCGTGCCTTCGAGGCGGACTTCCTCGACGGGGGAGGCGAGGCGTCCGGCGTCGCCGCGACGCTCGCCGCCGCCAAGGCCCTCGCCGTCTCGCGGGGCATGCCGGGTCGCTGGGTGCTCGGCGCCGACCAGACCCTGACCTGCGAAGGCATCGCCTTCCACAAGCCGGCCGACGAAAATGCCGCCCTGCTGCAGATCGCCGCGCTGTCCGGCAAGCGTCATGAACTCACCTCCGCCTTCGCATTGGCTCGCGACGGCGTCGTCATCCGCAACGGAAGCCGGCAGGTCGGCATGTTCATGCGGGAGCTCGATGCCGGCTTCATAGAGCGCTATGTCACCGAGGCCGGCCCGGCGGCGACCGCGAGCGTCGGCGGCTATCAGATCGAAGGCCTCGGTGCGCAATTGTT
The DNA here is from genome assembly GCF_001509835.1 of Allobosea sp. WAO. Classification (GTDB taxonomy): domain Bacteria; phylum Pseudomonadota; class Alphaproteobacteria; order Rhizobiales; family Beijerinckiaceae; genus Allobosea. Next base: position 425,658 of record NZ_JXTJ01000007.1, on the reverse strand, counting down.
CAGCGGCATCGACGGCGACCATTTCACCATTCTCGGCTTGCCCCTGCTCGACTTGCTCGCGGCTTTGCGCGAACTCGAGCTTCTTGCCTGAACCAACGGCTCCGACCCATGACACGCTGCTTCATCATCGGCCATCCCGTCGCCCATTCGCGTTCGCCCATGATTCATGGCCATTGGCTTGCCGAGCATGGCCTGGCAGGCAGCTATGAGCGCGTCGACGTGCCGCCGGGCGAGGTCGCTGCCTTCCTCGACCGTATCCGTTCGGGAGAATTCGCCGGCGGCAATGTCACCGTGCCGAACAAGGAGGCGGTGCTGCCGCTGCTCGACCATGTCAGCGAGACCGCGCGGCGCATGGGCGCGGTCAACACGATCTGGATAGAGGGCGGAAAGCTTCATGGCGACAATACCGACGCCTTCGGCTTCCTCGCCCATCTCGACGGTTCCGCGCCTGGCTGGGACAGCCGGGTCGGGACGGCTTTGATTCTCGGTGCCGGCGGTGCGGCCCGTGCCGTCGTACATGGTCTCGCCGAGCGCGGCGTCGGCCGTATCATCCTGGTCAATCGCAGTCCGGCGCGGGCTCAGGAACTCGCTGCGGATTTCGGCGCAAATGTCGAGGCGCGCCGCTGGGACGAGGCCGACGGGCTGGTCGCGGAGAGCGATCTCATCGTCAACACCACTTCGCTCGGCATGCAGGGCCAGCCGCCGCTCGAACTCGATCTTGCCGGCCTGCGGCTGGGAACGATCGTCGACGACATCGTCTACGTGCCGCTGGAGACCGCTTTGCTCGCCGAGGCGCGGGCTCGTGGCGGCCTGCCTGTCGACGGTCTCGGCATGCTATTGCATCAGGCGATCCCCGGCTTCGAACGCTGGTTCGGCGTGCGGCCGCAGGTGACGCCGGCGCTGCGGGCCCGGCTGGAAGCCGACATCCCGGCGGCATAGCGGAGGCGGGCGCATGACCTTTCTGCTTGGACTGACCGGTTCGATCGGCATGGGCAAATCGACGACCTCGGAGATGTTCCGTGCCGAGGGTGTGCCGGTCTACGATGCCGATCAGGCCGTGCACCGGCTCTATTCCGGTGCCGCCGCTCCCGAGATCGAGGCAGCCTTTCCGGGTGTTGTCGTCGATGGCGTGGTCGACCGGACGAAGCTCTCCGCCGCCGTGCTCGGCAGGCTGGAGGCACTGGCCCGCCTCGAGGCGATCATCCATCCGCTGGTCCGGGGCGAGGAGCTGGCCTTCCTGGCGCAGTGCCGCAAGGATGGGGCGGACGTCGCTGTCCTCGACATACCCTTGCTGTTCGAGACCGGCGGTGAGGGTCGCTGCGACGCCGTCGTCGTCGTCACCGCTCCGGCCGAGGTCCAGCGTGCCAGGGTGCTCGCCCGGCCCGGCATCACCGAGGACAAGCTAGAGGCGATCCTCGCCCGGCAGATGCCGGATGTTGAGAAGCGCCGGCGCGCCCACTTCCTTGTGGACACCTCGCGCGGCCTTCTGGCGGCGCGGCGGCAGGTCCATTCTATCCTCGTGGCCTTGGCCGGCCGTCCCGGCCGCGGCGAGCGGAGAGGCTGAACGTGCGCGAGATCGTTCTCGATACCGAGACCACCGGCGTCGAACCACTGAAGGGCGACCGCATCGTCGAGATCGGCTGCGTCGAGCTCGTCAACCATTGCCCGACCGGCCGCAACTATCACATCTACATCAATCCCGAGCGGAACATGCCGGACGGTGCCTTCAGGGTGCACGGGCTGTCCGAGGCGTTCCTCTCCGACAAGCCGGTCTTCGCGGCCGTCGCGGGCGAATTCGCTGCCTTCATCGCGGATGCCAAGCTGGTCATTCACAACGCCGCCTTCGACGTCGGCTTCATCAACATGGAGTTCGGCCGGCTCGGCATGCCGCCAATCGTTCCGGCGCTTGTGGTCGACACGCTCGCCATGGCACGGCGCAAGCATCCCGGCGCCAGCAACAGCCTCGATGCGCTCTGCTCGCGCTATGGCATCGACAACAGCCGCCGCACCAAGCACGGCGCGCTACTCGATTCCGAAATTCTGGCTGAAGTCTATATCGAGCTGATCGGCGGCAAGCAGACCAGTCTCGGCCTGGGTTCGGAACTGGCCGGAAGGCCGGGCGCCGGTCCGGCCGCCGCCATCGAGCGGCCGGTCAGGGTGCGCCCCTTGGCGCCGCGGCTCTCGGATGAGGAGCGCGCGGCGCACGAGGCCTTTGTCGGCAAGTTCAAGGCCGCGCCACTCTGGCGCGGCTATCTCGGCCTGGCCGAGGAAGGGTGAGGCGAGGCCTCAGCTTCCCTTGCGCCGGTCGGCCCGGCGCGAGAGCATGTTGAGGCCTTCGATCAGGGCCGAGAAGGCCATGGCGGCGTAGATGTAGCCCTTGGGCACATGGGCGCCGAAGCCTTCGCCGATCAGCGTGCCGCCGATCATCAGGAGGAAGCCGAGCGCCAGCATCACGATGGTCGGGTTCTTGTCGATGAAGCGCGCCAGCGGGTCGGCAGCAAGCAGCATGACCAGCACCGCAACGACGACGGCGATGACCATCACCGGGATGTGATCGGTCATGCCGACCGCGGTGATGATGCTGTCGATCGAGAAGACGAGGTCGAGCAGCAGGATCTGGAAGATCACGCCGCCGAAGGTCACCGCGGCGGCCGAGCCGCCCTCGAACATGTCGGGCCCGTGATTGGGGTCGACCTTGTGGTGGATTTCCTTCGTCGCCTTCCAGACCAGGAACAGGCCGCCGGCGATCAGGATGATGTCGCGCCAGGAGAAGGCCTTGCCGAACACCGAGAATATCGGGGTGGTGAGCTGGACGATGATGGCGACGGTCGAGAGGAGGGCGAGGCGCAGGATCAGTGCCAGACCGATGCCGATCTTGCGGCCGCGCGAGCGCTGATGTTCCGGGAGCTTGTTGGTCAGGATCGAGATGAAGATCAGGTTGTCGATGCCGAGCACGACCTCCATTGCGATCAGCGCCCCGAGAGCCGCCCAGACAGTGGGATCGGCGGCTAGTATCATCAGGGCGTCCATAGAAACTCCGGCAAGATTTTGAACCGGGCCTTCCGGGACGGAAGGCGCTTCGGTCATGCCGAGATGGGCGGCCCGAGCGCCGTTGCAAGGCGCAATCCGCACGCTGGTCACAAAAAAAGAGCCCTTCCGGGCTCTTTTCGTAGCAGTTCCTGTGTGCTTGCCACTCAGGAGGCCGGCGTTCCAGCCGCCGGCTGCTGGCTCTGCAGCTCCTCGAGCCGCTGGCGATAGAGCGCCGCAAAATCGATCGGATCGATGTAGAGCGGCGGGAAGCCACCATTGCGCACGGCATCGGCGACGATCTGGCGCGCGAAGGGGAAAAGCAGGCGGGGGCAGTCGATCATCACCACCGCATGCAGCTGCTCCTGCGGCACGCCGAGGATACGGAACACGCCCGCATAGCTCAGCTCGAAGGCGAACAGCGTCTCGTTGTTGGCGGTCGCCTTGCCTTCCAGGGTCAGGATCGCTTCGAACTCGGTCTCGCCCACTGCGTTCGCGGTGACGTTGACCTGCAGGCCGATCTGCGGACCCTGCTGCTGCTGGCCGGTGAGCGAGCGCGGCGCGTTCGGGTTCTCGAAGGAGAAGTCCTTGATGTACTGGACCAGCGTGTTGAGGCTCGGCCCCTGCTGGTTGGCGTCGCCCGCGCCATTGCCGTTTTCGTTGGCCATCGGTCCCATCGTCTTCTAGGCGGCCCTGACGGAAACTCCGCACTTTGGCGGAAACTGTCCGCCGTGCCGCGAGCGCCGGACTCGCGTCGGCTATCATGGCGGCCGTGCCGGCACAAGCTAAGGCTCTCTGAGAATGCTTGTCGCAGCCGGGGGGTGGATGTTACGAGCCTCAGTCACCATATCCCGCCGGGGTGTGGTGCAATGGCCGTGCGCCCGCTGGCGAAGATGTCTTTCAAGGTTCGGATCAGCCGTCGATGCAAAATCTCGATATGACGACACTGGTCTTCCTGGCCCTGGCGGTTTTCGTCGCCTGGAAGCTGCGTTCCGTGCTCGGCCAGAAGACCGGGCATGAAAAGCCGCCGACCGACCCGTTCCAGCGACGCGAAACGCCGCCGCTGCGGCCCGACCAGGCGCCGCAGGGCGATGCGCGCCGCGACAATGTCATTCGCCTGCCCGGCGCGGCCAATGATCCGACCGCCGATGAAGTGCCCGCTGCCGACCGCTGGAAGGACATCGCTCCGGCTGGCTCGCCGATCATTGCCGGCATCGAGGAGATCGCTCGTCAGGAGCCCGGCTTCGATCCGCGCGGCTTCCTCGGCGGTGCCAAGGCCGCCTATGAGACGATCGTCACCGCCTTCGCCCGCGGCGATCGCAAGATGCTGAAGGGTCTGCTCGCCAAGGAAGTCTATGAAGGCTTCGAGCAGGCGATCAGCGAACGCGAAAAGCGCGGCGAGAAGGCCGAGTCGAACTTCGTCTCGATCGACAAGGCCGAGATCACTGCCGTCGACGTCAAGGGCAAGACCGCTCAGGTCACCATCGCCTTCGTCTCCCAGCTGATCAGCGTCGTCCGCGATGCGCAGGGCAATGTCGTCGACGGCAGCGCCGACAGCGTCTCCGAGGTCAACGACGTCTGGACCTTCTCGCGTCAGCTCGGCAGCCGCGATCCGAACTGGCTGCTGGTCGCGACCGAATCGGCCGCGTGATCCGTGCCGCCGGTCTCGTTCTGGGGCTCTGGGCCGCAGGCGTATCGGCAGTGACGGCCAGCGCCCCACCCGTTCCCGCCGGCGCCCGCATCGAGCCCGTCATGGCCGGCGAGATCGCCGGCTGGACGCAGGACGACCATCGTGTGGTGCTGCGTCTCTTCGCTCAGGGCTGCGAGACCGATCCGCCGCTACGCCAGGGCGTCAGGCCTCCGCCCGGTCTGTCCACGCTCTGCGCCGAGGCTGCCGCCCTGCTGAAGGCCGGCGAGCCCGACCGGGCGACTGCCCGAAAGTTCTTCGAGGATCGCTTCGCCTTCTGGCGGGTCCGCCCGGCCGAGACGTCGCGCGGCTTCATGACCGGCTATTTCGAGCCGGAGTTCGAGGGCTCGCTGACGCAGAGCGCCGCCTTCCCGACGCCGCTCTACGGCCGCCCCGCCGACCTCGTCACCAAGATGCCTGGCGATGACTGGCCCGGTTTCGACCCGGCTTTGTCCTCGGCCCGGCGCGGCAAGCGCGGCCTCGAAGTGTTCCCAGATCGCGCCGCGATCGAGGATGGCGCGCTGGACGGCCAGGGTCTGGAAATTCTCTGGATGCGTGATCCGGTCGACCGTTTCGTGCTGCAGGTCCAGGGCTCCGGCCGGATCCGCCTGCCGGACGGCAAGGTCACCCGGCTGGTCTATGCCGGCCGCAACGGCCATCCCTACACCTCGCTCGGCCGCGAGCTCAGCCGCCGCGAGAACATCCCGCCGGCAGAGATGACCATGGACCGGCTGATCGCACGGTTGAAGGCCGATGCCGGTTTTGCCCGCGAACTGATCCGGCTCAACCGTTCCTTCGTCTTCTTCGCCCGCCGCGACGATCTCCCGCCCGAATCCGGGCCGATCGGCGCTGCCGGCCTGCCGCTGACACCATTGCGCAGCATCGCCGTCGACCGCACGGTCTGGCCCTATGGCACGCCGGCCTGGATCGCCGGCGAGATTCCTGACGGGACGGGTGGTTCGGAAGCGCTGTCGCGCTTCGTGCTGGCGCAGGATACCGGCTCGGCCATCCTCGGCCCGGCCCGGATCGACCTGTTCGTTGGTTCCGGTGCGGAAGCGGGCCATCGCGCGGGCCTGATCCGCCATTCCTTCGACCTGATCGTGCTCTGGCCGCGCGGGCGGGAGCGCTGAGGCGATGCCGCGCCGCCGTGGCAAATTGCTGTCCGAGGCCGAGATCGCGCTCTGGCGCCAGGTCGCGCGCACGGTGACGCCGCTCGCCGGTCGCAAGCCGGTCGAGGCGGAGCCCGAGCCCGAGATCCCCGTGCTCCAGCCCGAGCCACCGCGGCGGGCGCCGGCCGTGGCCGCGCCAAAGGCAATCACGGCGAAACCCGCCCCTCCGCCGCTCGCGCCGCTGGAAAGGCGGCTGCGTACCCAGCTGCGCCGCGGCCAGCAGAGCGTCGAGGCGGCGATCGATCTTCACGGCATGCGCCAGGACGAGGCACATGCCGCCCTGCGCGGCTTTCTGCGCGTCCAGCAGATGCGCGGAGCCAAGCTCGTCCTGGTGGTGACCGGCAAGGGCGGCGCCGGCGATTTTGCCTTCGGGTCGGAACGCGGCGTCCTGCGCCGCAACGTCCCGCATTGGCTCAGCCTCGCCGATCTGCGCCCGCTCGTGCTCGGCTTCGACGAGGCCGAGCAGCGCCATGGCGGTTCGGGCGCGCTCTATATCCGCCTGCGCCGTCCCCGCGGACCGCAATCATGACGCCCTATGGCCGCCGGGTCCGGGAACTGCGTGCCGCGCGCGGCGTCACCCTGGCGCAGATGGCACACGCCCTCGGTGTCACCCCGGCCTATCTCTCGGCACTGGAGCACGGCAAGCGCGGCCAGCCGACCTTCACCCTGATCCAGGGTGCGATCCATGTCCTCGGCATCATCTGGGACGAGGCCGACGAGCTGATCCGGCTCGCCGATCTCTCGCATCCGCGCGTCACCGTCGACACCGCCGGGCTGGAACCGGAAGCGACCCTGTTCGCCAACCGGCTCGCCCGCGAGATCGAATGGCTCGGCCCGTCCGATCTCGCCGCGCTGGCCTCGATCCTCGACAGTGCCGCCCGCCGCCGCGGCGGTGCTTGACCGGACCTGCGCTCAATGCGACACGCCCGCCCATCCTTCAACTTCCGGAACGCCTCATGACCTCCAAGCGCTACGACGTGCTCGCTCTCGGCAATGCCATTATCGACGTCATCGCCACGGCCGAGGAGGACTTCCTCACGGGCCACGGGCTGGTGAAGGGCTCGATGGCCCTGATCGACGAGGCACGGGCCGAGGCGCTCTACGCCGCCATGGGGCCCGGCAAGGTCATTTCCGGCGGGTCGGCCGCCAACACCATTGCCGGCCTCGCCTCTTTCGGCGGCAAGGGCGCCTTCATCGGCAAGGTCAAGGCCGACCAGCTCGGCGGCCTCTACCGGCATGACCTGACCTCGCTCGGCGTCGCCTTCGATACGGCGGCTGCGACCGACGGGCCGGCGACGGCGCGCTCCTTCATCATCGTGACGCCCGATGGCGAGCGCACGATGAACACCTATCTCGGCGCCTGCCAGGGCCTGTCCCCGGCGGATGTCGACCCCGCTGCGGTCGAGAACGCCGACATCGTCTATCTCGAAGGCTATCTCTGGGATCCGCCGGCGGCCAAGGACGCCTTCCGCAAGGCCTCCGAGATCGCCCACAAGGCCGGCGGACGCGTCGCCATCACGCTCTCGGATTCCTTCTGCGTCGACCGTTATCGCAGCGAGTTCCTGGGCCTGGTGCGCAACCGCATGGTCGATCTCGTCTTCGCCAACGAGCACGAGCTGAAGAGCCTCTACGAGACCTCGGATTTCGATACGGCGCTGGCCGGCCTGCGCGCCGAGAACGTGCTCGCCGTCGTCACCCGCTCGGAGAACGGCGCACTTGCGGTCACGCCTGAAGGCATCGTCGCCGAACCGGTCTTCCCGATCGAGCGCCTGGTCGATGCGACCGGCGCCGGCGATCTCTTCGCCGCGGGCTTCCTGTTCGGCCTGACCTCGGGCCGCGAGACCCGCGACTGCCTGCGTCTCGGCGCCCTCGCCGCGGCTGAGATCATCAGCCATGTCGGCGCCCGGCCGGATGTCGGCCTGAAGACGCTCGCCGGCAACAACGGCCTGCTCTGAAGAGGTTCGTCCGGCACGACCGCCGGACCTGCGACGACAAGAAAAAGCCCGGGCCGCAAGGCCCGGGCTTTGTCATTTCGGAAGCTCCTGCCGTTCAGGCGGCGCGCTGCAATCCGAGCGCGCCCCAGATCGTGCTCAGCGCCTGCACCAGGGTCTCGATATCCTCGTCCGAATGCAGCGGCGTCGGCGTGATCCGCAGCCTTTCGGTACCGCGCGGCACGGTCGGGTAGTTGATCGGCTGGACGTAGATCGAAAAGCGCTCGAGCATCTCGTCGCTGATCTGCTTGCAGCGCACGGCGTCTCCGACCATCACCGGCACGATATGGCTGGGGTTCGGCAGATGCGGGATGCCGGCCTCGTCGAGGCGCCGGCGCAGGGTCTGAACCCGGTCCCGCTGGCGGTCGCGCTCGACCGAGCTCGTCTTGAGATGCCGGATCGCGGCGAGCGCGCCGGCGGCGAGCGTCGGCGGCAGCGAGCTCGAGAAGATGAAGCCGGAGGCGAAGCTGCGTAGATAATCGCAGAGCGCTGCCGAGCCGGTGATGTAGCCGCCCATCACGCTGAAGGATTTTGCCAGCGTGCCCTCGATCAGGTCGAGCCGATGGCTCAGGCCGTCGCGCTCGCTGATGCCGCCGCCGCGGGGGCCGTAAAGGCCGACGGCGTGGACTTCGTCGATATAGGTCATTGCCCCGAATTCCTCGGCGATGTCGCAGAAATCGGCGACCGGGGCGATGTCGCCATCCATCGAGTAGACGGATTCGAAGGCGATCAGCTTCGGACGGGCCGGGTCCATCGCCTGCAGCTTGCGGCGCAGATCGGCGGCATCGTTATGGGCGAAGATCGCCTTGTCGGCGCGCGAATGCCGGATGCCCTCGATCATCGAGGCGTGGTTGAGTGCATCGGTCAGGACGATGCAGCCCGGAATGCGCGAGGCCAGTGTCGAGAGCGAAGCCCAGTTCGACATGTAGCCGGAGTTGAACAGCAGCGCGCCTTCCTTGCCGTGCAGGTCGGCGAGCTCGCGCTCCAGGAGGACATGGTAGTGATTGGTGCCGGCGATGTTGCGCGTGCCGCCGGTGCCGGCGCCGCAGCCGTCGATCGCCTCGTGCATGGCCTTCAGCACCACCGGGTGCTGGCCCATGCCGAGATAATCGTTCGAACACCAGACGGTGACCTCGCGCGGCCCGCCGCCGCCATGGAATATCGCGCGCGGAAACCGTCCGGCGCAGCGTTCCAGATCGGCGAAGACCCGGTAGCGGCCCTCCTTGCGGAGCTGGCTCAGCTCCTCGCGGAAAAAGCTCTCGAAATCCATCGCAACCTCCTGCGCCGCCTTCATTGTGCATTGCGCGCCGCAGGTAAAGGCGCAGCAATGTCGCGGGCCGGCCTGGGAAAGCGCGCGCAAGCGCCGACACCGGACCGCTAACAGCTTCCCATTTCCTGCGATCCGGTTCTAGATCGGGATCAACTGAAACGGGGACAGGCCATGGCCGTAACGATCGATGGACGCACGCTGAAGGGCAAGCAGGTGGTGCGCGTGGCGCGGCCCGGAGCCTCCGGCCGCTATGAGAAGGCGAGCCTCGCCCCTGCCGCCCGCGCCGCCATCGCCGCGACGCGAGCGCATATCGACGCGAACTTCATGAACGACGAGGCGCCGTTCATGTATTCCTTCAACACCGGTGTCGGCCTGTTCAAGGACCAGCGTGTGCTGATGTCGGAGATGACCGAATATCAGCGCAAGAGCGTCTATGCCCATGCAACCGGCGTCGGCGAGCCGTTCGCCGAGGACGTCACGCGCGCCACCATGCTGCTGCGTGCCAACGCCTTCGCCTCGAACTATTCCGGCCCGCAGGTCGAGCTGGTCGAGCGGCTGCTCGTCTGCCTCAATGCCGGGGTCCACCCGGTGATCCCGCAGAAGGGCTCGGTCGGCGCCTCCGGCGATCTCGCCCCGCTCGCCCATATGGCGGCCGCGGTCTGCGGCTTCGCGGAGGCCGAGGCGCTCTACAAGGGCAAGCGTATGCCGGCGCGCGAGGCGCTGGCCAAGGCCGGTCTCGCTCCTGATTTCCCGCTCGACGCCAAGGATGCCTCGGCGCTGATCAACGGCTCGACCGTCTCGCTCGCCCTCGGCGTGCTTGCGACCGAAGACGCCAGGCGTCTGATCAAGGCGGCCGATATCGGCCTTACGCTCTCGCTCGAGGCGATGCGCGGAGAGCTCGCCGCCTTCGACCCGCGCGTCCATGCGGCGCGCCCGCATCCCGGCCAGGCGCTGGTCGCGCGCAATGTGCTGAAGCTGACGCAAGGCTCGAAGCGCTGCTCGGCCTCGGCGCGCGAGACGATCTATCCCGACGAGATCGGCCGCACGCCCGGCAAGCCGCCGGCGCCGCGTGTGCAGGATGTCTACTCGCTGCGCTGCGCCCCGCAGGTCCACGGACCGGCGCGCGAGGCGCTCGACTATGTCTCCCGCATCATCGCGACCGAGACCAACTCGGCCACCGACAACCCGCTGATCTTTCCGTATGGCGGCGGCTACGAGGTGATCTCCGGCGGCCATTTCCACGGCCAGTATGTGGCCCAGGCGATGGATCTGCTGGCGATCTCGATGACCGATCTCGGCTCGATCTGCGAACGCCGGCTCGCCCGGCTGATCGACCCGACGCTGAGCTACGGCCTGCCGCGCAACCTGCTCGCGGGCAAGCGCGGGCTGAATACCGGCTTTGCCACCGTGCAGTGTTCGCTCTCGGCGTTGGTGATGGAGAACCGCACTTTGTCTTCGCCGGGCTCGGTCGATTCGATCCCCGGCAAGTCGAACGCCGAGGATCACGTCTCGAACTCGACCTGGTGCGGCCGCAAGGCTCGCACCGTGGTCGAGAATGTCGAGATGATCATCGCCGGCGAGATCCTGATGGCTTGCCAGGCGCTGTCGCTGATCGCCGAGACCGCCAAGGACCATCCGCTCGGCAAGGGCACGCAGGCGGCGCTGGACGCGGTGCGCGAGACGATCCCGCCCGCGCTCGACGGCGATCGCTGGTACGCGGCCGAGATGAACCAGGCGACGGCGCTGGTCCGCTCCGGCGCGATCGTCGAGGCGGTCGAGGCGGCGGTGGGGGGCTTGGAGTAGGGTCGAAGCTTCGCCTCTTTCGTCATGGTCGGGCTTGTCCCGACCATACACGCCTTCACTTCAATGCCCGTGTCCGGTGTCCAAGACGTGGATGCTCGCCACAAGGGCGAGCATGACGGCGCGGCTATTAAACGGTGCTCAGTACAACGTCGCCTTGACGCGCTCCGGCAGTGCCTTGTCATAAGCCTCGCCATCGAAGGTCTCGACCGCCGGCGCCCGCGCCGTGATCTCGCGCAGCATTGTGCCGGCGCTCGGCAGGCTGCGCTTGTCGACCTGCACCGCCGGGTTCCAGAGATCGGCCCGGACGACTGCCCGTGAGCACTGGAAGTAGACCGACTCCACCGAGACGACCATGACGCAGGCGGGCAGCTTGCCGGCCATGTTGAAGCGCGCGCACAGCTCGGGATCGCTCGAAAGCGTCGCAGTGCCGTTGACGCGCAGGGTTTCGCCGTAGCCGGGGACCAGAAAGAGCATTCCGATTCGATCGTCGAACAGGATATTCTTGAGCGAATCCAGACGGTTATTGCCTCTTCGATCGGGAATCAGCAGCGTTTTGGCGTCGCTGACCGTGACAAAGCCCGGCAGATCGCCGCGCGGCGAGCAATCCAGCCCATCCGGACCATTGGTTGCGAGCACGAAAAACGGCGAGGCGGCGATCAGCGCCGCATAGTTCGCGTCGACGTGATCGATCTCCTTGAGGAGCGAGGCCGGTGCGACCGGGTTCGGATAGAGCGAGGCGAGCTGGTCCAGCGAGGTGATGCGGTGGGCGGTCATGCCGGTCTCCGAGGCAGATAAGTCTAGACTATTTGAGTTCGCTGCGTCGCACCAGAGAAATCGCCAAAAGAAAACGCCCCCCGCATCCTGCGATGCGGGGGGCGTCCTGATTCACGTGAAACGCTTCGAGGCGCTTCAGACCTTACTCGGCCTGCTGCTTCTCGCGGCTCTTCTCGGCATCGCGGGCGGCCTTCAGCTTCTCGGTGATGTCCTCGCCGGTCTGCTGGTCGACGACCTTCATCGAGAGGCGGATCTTGCCGCGATCGTCCTGGCCGAGGAACTTGACCTTGACCTTGTCGCCTTCCTTGACGACGTCCGAGACCTTCTGGACGCGCTGGGCGGCGAGCTCGGAGATGTGGACGAGACCGTCCTTGGCGCCGAAGAAGTTCACGAAGGCGCCGAACTCCATGATCTTCACGACGGTGCCGTCATAGATCATGCCCGGCTCGGCCTCGGAAACGATCGACTTGATCCACTTGATCGCGGCTTCGATCGACTTGCCGTCGGCCGAGGCGATCTTGATGGTGCCGTCGTCTTCGATGTTGACCTTGGCGCCGGTCTTCTCGACGATCTCGCGGATGACCTTGCCGCCGGAGCCGATGACTTCGCGGATCTTGTCGACCGGGATCTTCATCGTCTCGATGCGCGGGGCATACTCGCCGAGCTGGGTGCGCGAGGCGGACAGCGCCTTGCTCATCTCGCCGAGGATGTGGTCGCGACCGCCCTTGGCCTGGCCGAGGGCGACCTTCATGATCTCCTCGGTGATGCCCGCGATCTTGATGTCCATCTGCAGCGAGGTGATGCCCGCGGCGGTGCCGGCGACCTTGAAGTCCATGTCGCCGAGATGGTCCTCGTCACCGAGGATGTCGGAGAGCACCGCAAAGCGCTCGCCTTCCAGGATCAGGCCCATGGCGATGCCCGCGACCGGCGCCTTCAGCGGCACGCCGGCATCCATCAGCGCCAGCGAGGTGCCGCAGACGGTGGCCATCGAGGAGGAGCCGTTCGACTCGGTGATCTCCGAGACGACGCGGATCGTGTAGGGGAACTCCGCCTTGGCCGGGAGCATCGGGCGGATGGCGCGCCAGGCGAGCTTGCCATGGCCGATCTCGCGGCGGCCGGGCGAACCCATGCGGCCGGTCTCGCCGACCGAATAGGGCGGGAAGTTGTAGTGCAGCAGGAAGGTTTCCTTGTAGGTGCCTTCCAGCGAGTCGATGAACTGCTCGTCATCGCCGGTGCCGAGCGTGGTCACGACCAGCGCCTGGGTCTCGCCGCGGGTGAACAGCGAAGAACCGTGGGTGCGCGGCAGGATGCCGGCTTCGGCGACGATCTTGCGCACCGTCTTGACGTCGCGCCCGTCGATGCGGATGCCGTCGTCGAGGATGTTCCAGCGCACGACCTTGGCCTGGGCTTCCTTGAACTGGCCGCCGACCTGCTCCTTGGTGAAGGTCGTCGTGCCGTCCGGCTCGGCCGAGACGAGGGCCTGGACCTTGGCCTTGGCGGCGTCGATCGCCTTGTAGCGCTCGGCCTTGGTGGTGATCTTGTAGGCGGCGCGCAGGTCGGCATCGACCAGCTTGAGGACAGCGTCGAGCACGACCGAGTTGTCGGCCGGCACGTAGTCGCGCGGCTCCTTGGCGGCCTTCTCGGCCAGGCGGATGATCGCGTCGATCACCGGCTGGAAGTGCTTGTGGCCGAACATCACGGCGCCGAGCATGATCTCCTCGGAGAGCTCCTTGGCCTCCGACTCGACCATCAGGACGGCGTCCTGCGTGCCGGCGACGACGAGGTCGAGCGCCGATTCCTTCACTTCGTCGATCAGCGGGTTGAGCTTGTAGGCGCCGTCGAAATAACCGACGCGGGCAGCGCCGACCGGGCCCATGAAGGGCACGCCGGAAAGCGTCAGGGCGGCGGAGGCCGCGACCATGGCGACGATGTCGGGATCGTTCTCCAGATCATGCTGCAGCACGGTGCAGATCACCTGGGTGTCGTTCTTGTAGCCTTCGGCGAAGAGCGGGCGGATCGGCCGGTCGATCAGGCGCGAGACCAACGTCTCCTTCTCGGTCGGGCGTCCCTCGCGCTTGAAGTAGCCGCCGGGGATGCGGCCGGCTGCGAAGGTCTTCTCCTGGTAGTTCACGGTCAGCGGGAAGAAGTCGAAGCCCGGCTTCGGCTCCTTGGCCGAGACGATGGTGGCGAGAACCACGGTCTCGCCATAGGTGGCGAGCACGGCGCCGTCAGCCTGGCGGGCGACCTTGCCGGTTTCGAGCACGAGCTTGCGCCCGCCCCAGATCAGCTCTTCGGTTTGGATGTCGAACATGGATTTTCTTTCGGTCGGATGCGATCCGCCCCGCGCCCTTTGGCCCATGGGCAAGACGGCAAAACGCTCGGTCGTACAGTTCAGCCGCGCCCGAGCGCTCGGCGATCCTGCCATGGGCGTCGGCGACGCCCGGTGGATCATGCGGAAAGCCGCCCCATGCGGCCGCCGCATTCAAGAAGGGTAATGCCGCACCATTGCGGCCGGCCCCTTGAAGAACCGCCCGGAGCGACGAGGCACCGGGCGGGAATTCATCTGGCGATCAGCGGCGGATGCCGAGCTTCTCGATCAGCGTGCGATAGCGGCCTTCGTTCTTGCCCTTGAGATAGTCGAGCAGCGAACGGCGCTGGGAGACCATCTTGAGCAGGCCGCGACGCGAATGGTTGTCCTTGTGATGGGACTTGAAGTGGCCGGTCAGATTGTTGATGCGCTCCGTCAGGATCGCGATCTGGACTTCCGGCGAGCCGGTGTCGTTCGGCTTGGTGGCGTGTTCCTTCACGAGCGCGGTCTTGCGCTCAGCAGTGATCGACATCGTGCTTTCCTTTGGTTCGAATGTTGATCTGGCGGGCCAGGCCGGGATGTCGTCCAGCAAGGTCCGAAGCCCGCATCGCCTCATCGCGGAGAGGATGCGCCGCCGGCACCTAGGGCCGGCTGGGTGCGGCATATACACGAAAACGCCGGAAAGGCTAGCGGCACGCACCGGAACCTTGGTCCGCCCCGCCGGTTGACGCTGAGCCAGCCAGTACTCGGGGGACACAGCATCATGCGCCACCTGCCGAAGGACCGCCTCATCGCCGCGCTCGGCGCCCAGCTCCTGGCGGAGCGCGAGACCCGCGATGCCTTGCGCGAGGTCATCGCTAATGGCCAACTTGATCGCGAAGTCTTGCTCGCCATCCTTGCCGACCCCGTGCCGGTCGTCACCAGCGACGAGCTCGCCCGCGCCGAGGCCTGGCTGCGCGCGCTGCCGCCAGCCCTGCCCACAAGGCTGAGGGCGGCGTGATGGCCCCGCGTCCGGCTTGGAAGGGTTATCTCAAGCTCTCGCTGGTCTCCTGCGCCGTCGAGCTGACCTCGGCGACCGACCATAGCGAGAAGGTCTCCTTCCGCGTCATCAATCGCCAAACGGGCAACACCGTCCGGCGCCAGTACATCGACAGCGTCAGCGGCAAGCCGGTCGATCCCGATGATGAGGTCAAGGGCTACGAGATCGGCAGCGACGAATACCTGCTCGTCGAGGAGGACGAGATCGACGCCGTCCAGATCGAGAGTTCCCACACCCTCTCCATCGAGCAATTCGTCGATCGCGCCGCGATCCCGCAGGTCTATTTCGACCAGCCCTATTATCTCAGCCCCTCCGACGAGGTCTCGGAAGAGGCCTTCGCGGTGATCCGCGAGGCGATGGCCAAGCAGAAGAAGGCCGGTATTGCCCGCATCGTGCTCTATCGCCGCGAGCGGCCGGTGATGATCGAGCCCTTCGACAAAGGGCTGCTGCTGACCACGCTGCGCTACGACAAGACCGTGCGCCAGCCGGACGAGGTCTTCGATGGGCTGCACAAGGGCAAGCTCGACCCGGAACTCGTCGATCTCGCCACGCACATCATCGAGAAGAAGCAGGCCAAGTTCGATCCGAGCGGCTTCGAGGATCGCTATGAGGAGGCGCTGCTGGCGCTGATCGAGGCCAAGCGCAAGGGCAGGAAACCGCCGGTCGCAAAGCCGGCCGAACGTCCCACCAATGTCGTCAACCTGTTCGAGGCGCTGAAGAAGAGCCTCGGCGAGGAAGACGACGCGCCGCGCAAATCCTCGTCTGCCGTCAAGAAGCCAGCGAGCGGCAAGTCGACGAAGAAGGCCGCCGCTGCCAAGACCAGGAAGAGTGCCTGACCCGCCGCGGAGGGCGCCATGGCCAATCTCGACCTCTACCGTTCGAAGCGGGATTTTTCGCGGACACGCGAGCCGAAAGGAGCGGCTGCGCGCCGCCGGAAGGTGAAGGACGGTGGCATCTTCATCGTTCACAAGCACGCGGCCCGCCGTCTCCATTACGATCTCCGGCTGGAGCATGGCGGCGTGCTCTGGTCCTGGGCGGTGACGCGCGGCCCAAGCCTCGACCCGGCTGAGAAGCGTCTCGCGGTCCATGTCGAGGACCACCCGCTCGAGTATGGCGGCTTCGAGGGCACGATTCCCGAAGGCGAATACGGTGCCGGCTCAGTCATCATCTGGGACGAGGGCAAGTGGATCCCCGAGGGTGATCCCGCTCGCGGCATGGAGAAAGGCCATCTCGCCTTCACGCTGGAAGGCCAAAAGCTAGGCGGCCGCTGGCATCTGGTCAGGCTGAAACCGCGCCGCGGCGAGAATCGCGACAACTGGCTGCTGATCAAGGTCGATGACGATTTTGCCCAGGACGACGAGGATATCCTCGAAACCGCGCCGGATTCGGTGATGTCAGGCAGGAGCGTCGAAGACGTCGGCGAGGATCCCGCAGGCGAGGTCTGGTCGACCGACGAGAAGCCTGCGAAAGGGCGCAAGCCCCGAGGCACCAGGTCCAGCATGGCAAAGTCCAAGGTACCCGGCCGCCCCGCGAAGCCCGAAGGCGAGCCGCTGCCGCGCTTCGTCGAACCCTGTCTCGCGACTTTGCAGGACAAGCCCCCGGCCGGTGAGCACTGGCTGCACGAGGTCAAGTTCGACGGCTACCGGCTGCAGGCGCGGGTCTCCGGCGGAAAGGTCAGGCTGCTCACCCGTACCGGACTCGATTGGACCGATCGTTTCGGCGACCGCATAGCCGCTGCTTTGATGGCACTTCCCTGCGAGACGGCGCTGATCGACGGCGAGGTCGTGGCGCTGGGCAAGGATGGGATTTCCTCCTTTTCGGCGCTTCAGGCCGCCTTGTCGGAGGGCGAGACTGCGAACCTCGTCTTTTATGCCTTCGACCTGCTTCATCTCAACGGCGAGGATCTGCGGGCGGAACCGCTGCTCGCCCGCAAGGAGCGGCTGGAGGAACTGCTGCAGGAAGCGGGCCCCGACGCTCCTCTGCGCTATAGCGAGCACTTCGTCGAGCCGGGCCAGACCATGCTGCGCCATGCCTGTCGCATGGGGCTCGAGGGCGTGGTCTCGAAACGGGCCGACGCGCCCTATCGCAGCGGCCGGGGCCGTGACTGGATCAAGTCGAAATGCACGCAGCGGCAGGAATTCGTCATTGCCGGCTATGTCCCATCCAAGGCGTCGCGCAACCAGCTCGGCTCGCTGGTTCTGGCCTTTCACGAGGATGGCGCCCTGAAGCCGGCTGGCCGCGTCGGCACCGGCTTCACCCGAAAGTCGGCCGCGGAGCTGAAGAAGCGGCTCGACGCGATCGCCGCCGAATCCGCGCCTTTCGAGGGGGCGGCGGGGCGCGAGCGTGGTATCGTCTGGGTGAAGCCTGAACTCGTCGCCGAGATCGCCTTCGGCTCCTGGACGGCCTCGAAGACGCTGCGGCACGCGGCCTTCCTAGGCCTGCGCGAGGACAAGCCGGCCGGCGACGTGATCGAGGAAAAGCCAGCCAGCGCCGGGGCGGACAAGCCTCGACGCGCGAGGACCGGGCGCAAGGCCAGGCCCGAAACCACCGTGACGCTGAGCAATCCCGACAAGCCACTCTGGCCCGATATCGGCTTCACCAAGCAGGATCTGCTCGACTACTACGCCAGTGTCTGGGAGCGCATGGCGCCCTTCGTCGTCGAACGTCCCTTGAGCCTGCTGCGCGCGCCCGACGGTGTGGGCGGACAGGTCTTCTTCCAGAAGCATGCTGGCGCTGGGCTGCACAAATCCGTGGCCCGGATGAAGGACAAGGATGGCGAGGAGCTGCTCTTCATCCGCAATTTCGACGGTCTTGCCGCTTTGGTCCAGCTTGGCACGGTCGAGATCCATCTCTGGGGTGCGCGGGTCGAGACGGTCGAGACACCCGATCAGGTGATCTTCGATCTCGACCCCGACAAGGGCGTGCCGATGGAGCGGGTGCGCGCGGCGGCGCTGACGGTCCGCCAGCGCCTTGACCAGCTCGGCTTCGAGAGCTTCCTCAAGACATCCGGCGGTAAGGGCTTCCATGTCGTCATGCCCTTGAAGCCCAAGGCCGGCTGGGACGAGATCAAGGCGTTCGCGCGCGACTTCGCCAAGGCGATGGAGCAGGCCGAGCCGAAGCTCTACACTGCGACCTTGTCGAAGCAGGCGCGGCGCGGCCGCATTTTCATCGACTATCTGCGCAATGGCCGCGGTGCGACTGCGATCGCCCCGTTCTCGACCCGCGCCCGTCCTGGCGCCGCTGTCGCCATGCCGGTCGCCTGGGAGATGCTGGAGAAGGGCCTCGCGCCCGATGCCTTCAAGGCGCCGAAGGTCATGGAGAACGGGCCGCCCGAGGACGCCTGGGCGCGCTTCTTCAGCCCGAAACGCGCTCTCAAGGGCCGCTGATCAGGCGGCAACCTCGCCGCGATCATAGCGCCGCTGCGCATCCTCGACCTCGCCGATATGCTCCTCGGCCCAGCGCGTCAGCTCCGCGACCGTGCCCGCCAGCGTCCGCCCGAGCGGCGTCAGCGCATATTCGACCGTGACCGGCACGGTCGCGAAGGCGCGGCGCGAGATCAGCCCGTCGCGCTCCAGGCTCTTCAGCGTCTGCGACAGCATCTTTTGCGAGATGCTGTCGATCCGCCGGCGCAGTTCGTTGAAGCGCAGCGTCTCCTGCTCGAGCAGGATCAGGATCAGCACTGCCCATTTGTCACCGATCCGGTCGAGCACGCGCCGGGTCGGGCATTGGGCGTTGAATGGGTCGGGGCGCTGCAGCATGGCGGTTTCCGATAGGTGACCTTGTGCGGCGAAAGTGCCTTCTTGAGTAAAAATCGCACAGGCGCCATCTGGTGTCCATCGGGATGTAGGTTCCCAACGGATACCAGGAGATCGACATGAATATCGCCCTGATCGGCGCAACCGGCTTCATCGGCTCGCGCCTGCTCGCCGAACTGACGCGCCGCGGCCACCAGGTCACCGCCATCGTCCGCAATCCCGAGAAGGTCCCGGCCGGCGCCGGCATCAGCGCCCGCAAGGGCGATGTCTTCGACCGCGATGGCCTTTCCGCCCTCCTCGCCGGCCATGATGCCGTGATCAGCGCGGTGCATTTTTCGGCGAGCGACGCTGCGACGCTGCTGGCCGCCGTCAAGCAGTCCGGCGTGAAGCGCTATCTCGTCGTCGGCGGCGCCGGCAGCCTCGAAGTCGCACCCGGCGTGAAGCTCTTCGACACCAAGGAATTCCCGGCGATCTATCTCGACGAGGCCAGGAAGGGCGGCGCCTTCCTCGACCTGCTGAAGGTCGAGACGGCGCTCGACTGGACCTTCCTCTCGCCTTCGGCGCTGATCCAGCCCGGCGAGCGCACCGGCAAATTCCGCCTCGGCAAGGATCAGCTTCTCGTCGACGCGAACGGCAACAGCGCGATCTCGGCCGAGGACTATGCGATCGCGCTGGTCGACGAGCTGGAAAAGCCCGCGCATTCGCGCCAGCGCTTCACCGTCGGCTACTGAACGCAGCCGTACTCTCTGGAAACCGCTGCGTCATCCCGGGGCAGGCCCGGGATGACGCCAAGTCGGCGAATGGTCAGCGGTCGCCGGCGCTCAGAGCAGCCCGCGCTTGGCGAGGTTGCGCATCAGATGCGAGGCGCCGAAGTGCCAGGGCTCGCACTCGTCGGTGCGGCGCATGCGGTTGATCAGCGCGCCGAGCTCGGGCGCGGCGATGGTGACGACGTCGCCGTATTTATGGGTGAAGCCGCCGCCCGGCGCGTCGCGATCCTGGATCGGGGCGAACATCGTGCCGAGATAGAGTGCCGCGCCGTCCGGATAGTGGTGATGCGGGTTGAGCATCTGCGCGGCGAGATCGGCCGGGTCGCGGCTGATCTTCGAGATCGAGGACGAGCCTTCGAGCTTGAAGCCGTCTTCGCCCTCGACGCTCAGCGTCACCGTCGTCTGGCGGACATGGTCGAGCGAGAACCCGGCATCGAAGAAGCGGATGAACGGGCCGATCGTCGCCGCGGCGTTGTTGTCCTTGGCCTTGCCGAGCAGCAGGGCCGAGCGGCCCTCGACATCGCGCAGATTGACGTCGTTGCCGAGGCTGGCGCCGACGATCCGGCCGTCCGAAGCGACGATCAGCACGATCTCGGGCTCGGGATTGTTCCAGGTCGAGGTCGGATGCAGCCCGGCATCGGCGCCGGTTCCGACCGCCGAAAGCGGCTGGCCCTTGGTGAAGATCTCGGCATCGGGGCCGATGCCGACTTCGAGATACTGGCTCCAGGCGTTCTGGGCGATCAGCACCTCCTTCAGGCGCATCGCCTCGGCCGAGCCGGGCTTCAGCTTGGAGAGGTCGTCGCCGATCAGCTTGCCGATCTCGCTGCGGATCGCCGCGGCGGCGGCCGGGTTGCCGCGCGCCTTCTCCTCGATGACGCGCTCCAGCATCGAGATCGCGAAGGTGACGCCGGCGGCCTTGACCGCCTGCAGGTCGACCGGCGTCAGCAGCCAGGGCTTGCTCGCGTCGCGGCCCTGGGCCGGCGTGTTGGCGAGGATCTCGGCGAGGCTGCCGATCCGCTCGCCCTTGGCGGCGGCGAGCGCGGCTGCCGGATCCTTGCTCTCGCAGAGATCGCGCATCGTCGCGAAGGCCGAGCTGATGTCGACGAGGTCTTCGCCGCGCAGCACGACGACGGAGGGGCCGCCGAGCTCAGGGCGCCAGACACGGCCGGCCAGCGCGGCGCGGGCGGCATCGGCCGGCAGGGTGTTGGCGGGCGTGAGCGAGAGCGTCGGCATCGTGATCGGGTCCATTCGGGCGGGCTTTCAGGCCGGGCAGAACAGCCGCTTCCGCAGGATTGTGCAAGTGCCCGGCGCTGCTTCCATCGCAGGGGGGCAATGTCATCGTTTTGTCATTGAAACGTCGCCCCGGCTTCATGCTAGCTTGCGCACCAACGACAAGAGCCGCCTGCGACGCATCGCAGGGCGGGAAGGGAGAATGCCATGACCGTGAAATTGACGACGCTTGCCTCCGTGGCCGCCTTCGCGATGGCTGCTGCCTCGCCGGCCCTGGCCCAGACCGAGATCCAGTGGTGGCACGCGCTGACCGGCGCCAATAACGACGTGGTCGTCAAGCTCGCCGAGGAGTTCAACGCCTCGCAGAAGGACTACAAGGTCGTTGTCGCCTATAAGGGCTCCTATCCGGACACGCTGAACGCCGGCATCGCCGCCTTCCGCGCCGGCAACGCCCCGCACATTCTCCAGGTCTTCGAGGTCGGCACCGGCACGATGATGTCGGCCAAGGGCGCCGTGAAGCCCGTGCACGAGCTGATGAAGGATGCCGGCGAGACCTTCGATCCCAAGGCCTATCTGCCGGCGATCACCGGCTACTACTCGACCCCGAAGGGCGAGATGCTCTCCATGCCGTTCAACTCGTCGAGCATGGTGATGTGGTACAACAAGGACGCCTTCAAGAAGGCGGGCCTGAACCCCGACGCGCCGCCCAAGACCTGGCCGGAAGTCTTCGAGGCCGGCAAGAAGCTCAAGGCCGCCGGCTTCGACAAATGCGGCTTCACCAATGCCTGGGCGACCTGGGCTAACATCGAGCAGTTCGGCGCCTGGCACAACATCCCGCTGTCGACCAAGGTCAACGGCATGGAGGGCTTCGACGCCGTCCTGACCTTCAACAAGGACCCGATGTTCCTGAAGCACTGGACCAATCTGGCCGAGCTGCAGAAGGACAAGACCTACGACTATTCCGGCCGCACCAACACCGGCGAGGGCCGCTTCACCTCGGGCGAATGCCCGATCATGCTGACCTCTTCGGGCTTCTTCGGCAACGTCAAGGCGAACGCCAAGTTCGACTGGGCCAATGCGCCGATGCCGTATTATCCGGAAGCCGCCGGCGCTCCGCAGAACTCGATCATCGGCGGTGCTTCGCTCTGGGTGATGGGCGGCAAGAAGGCCGAGGAATACAAGGGTGTCGCCAAGTTCTTCACCTTCCTGTCGAATGTCGATCGCCAGGTGAAGCTGCACACCGAGTCCGGCTATCTTCCGATCACCAAGGCCGCCTATGAGAAGGTCAAGGCTTCGGGCTTCTACAAGGACAAGCCCTATCTCGAGACCCCGATCCTCGAGCTCAACAACAAGGAGCCGACCGACAACTCCAAGGGCCTGCGTTACGGCAGCCTGGTCCAGATCCGCGACATCTGGTCGGAGGAACTCGAGGCGGCGCTGAACGGCCAGAAGTCGCCGCAGGCAGCGCTCGATGCCGCTGCCGAGCGCGGCAACCAGATGCTGCGCCAGTTCGAGCGCACGGCCAAGTAAGACCGCTGACCGGAGGCCGGGACTTTTCGTCCCGGCCTTCTTCTTCCTGCCAGGGCGGCCGATGCAGAAATACGCGCACTTCAAGGGCCTAACGATCCCGCTGCTTTTGCTGCTGCCGCAGCTCGCGATCACGCTCGTCTTCTTCTACTGGCCGGCGAGCCAGGCGGTCTGGCAGAGCTTTCTGCTGCAGGACGCCTTCGGCATCTCGACCGAATTCGTCTGGTTCGAGAACTATCGCCTGCTCTTCTCCAGCCCGGAATACTACAAGGCGCTGGTCAATACCGCGATCTTCTCGGTCTTCGTCGCGGGCCTGTCGCTGTCGATCGCCCTGCTCTTCGCGGTGATGGCCGACCGGGCCATCCGCGGCGCCGAGATCTACAAGACCCTGCTGATCTGGCCCTATGCGGTCGCGCCCGCCATTGCCGGCGTGCTCTGGATCTTCATGTTCGATCCCTCGCTCGGCATGCTGGCGCGCGGCCTTCGCAGCCTCGGCATCGCCTGGAATCCCAAGCTCGACGGCACCGACGCGATGACGCTGGTGATCATGGCCGCGACATGGAAGCAGATCAGCTACAATTTCCTGTTCTTCCTCGCCGGCCTGCAGTCGATCCCGAAGAGCGTGATCGAGGCCGCGGTGATCGACGGCGCCCGGCCGATGCGGCGCTTCTGGACGATCATCTTCCCGCTGCTCTCGCCGACCACCTTCTTCCTGCTGGTCGTCAACCTCGTCTACGTCTTCTTCGACACCTTCGGCATCATCGACACCGTGACCGGCGGCGGCCCCTCGGGCGCCACCACCACACTGGTCTACAAGGTCTTCTCGGACGGCAAGGGCGGCTCCGATCTCGGTGGCTCGGCGGCGCAGTCGGTCGTCTTGCTGATCATGGTGATCGGCATGACCGCCTTCCAGTTCCGCTTCATCGAGCGCAAGGTGAACTACTGATGGCCTCTGTGCTCGCCCTCCCGTCATGGTCGGGCTTGTCCCGACCATCCACGCCTTTGGTGGTCGAAGGCTGTGTTCAAGACGTGGATGCTCGCCACAGGGGCGAGCATGACGGCTGGACGAGCGGAGGCGCGCGCTGATGGCCTCCGTGCTCTGGCAGGAACTCACCGCCGACGAATTACGGGCCAAGGCGGCGAACGACGCCGTCGTCGTGCTCCCCGTCGCCTCGATGGAGCAGCACGGGCCGCATCTCGCCGTCGGCGTCGATACCGTCCTCTGCGGCGCCGTCTGCAAGCTCGCTGCCGAGCGCGCCGGCGATCTCGAGGTCGTCGTGGCGCCGACGCTCTGGTGCGGCATGGCCGAGCACCACATGGCCTTCGGCGGGACCTTCACCTTCGACATCCCGACCTATCGCGCCGTGCTGCTCTCGCTGCTGAAGAGCCTGGAGCGGCACGGTTTCCACCGTGTCGTCATCGTCAACGGCCATGGCGGCAACATCGCCGCGCTCTCGGCCTTCCTGCCGGATTTCGCCCGCGAGACCTCGCTCTCGATCCGGGCGACGACCTATTTCCTGCTGGCACAGCAGGAAATGGCGCCGTTCATGGAGGACCAGACCAGCGTCATGCATGCCTGCGAGGTCGAGAGCGCGATGATGATGGCGATCGCGCCGGACCTCGTCCGCAATGACCGGCTGCCGGAAGCCTTTGGCATGCAAGATGCCGACCCTGCGGCGCTGATGCGGCCGACCGTGGCGCGCTACCGGCCCTTCCGCGAGATGACCGAGACCGGGGTGATCGGCGACGCCCGCAAGGCGACGCCGGAAAAGGGCCGCGCTTTCCTGGATGCGGCGGCGGACACGCTCGCAAAGCTGCTGCGCGAACGGGGAGGGCATGGCTGATGGTCGAGGACCGCCGCCTCGGCGACGCGATCGCCTATACGATCCTGACGATCGGCGTGCTGATCGTCGCCTTCCCGGTCTGGCTGACCTTCGTCGCTTCGACCTGGGACAACGCCACCATCATCAACGGGCAATTGCCGCTCTATCCCGGCCCGCATCTGTTCGAGAACTACTACCGCATCCTGTTCGTCGGCACCGAGCGCACCACCCGCGAACCGGTGATCGGGATGATGTTCAACTCCTTCGTGATGGCGATGACGATCGCGCTCGGCAAGATCTTCATCTCGGTGCTCTCGGCCTATGCGATCGTCTATTACCGCTTCCCGTTCCGGATGGCGGCCTTCTGGATCATCTTCGTCACGCTGATGCTCCCCGTCGAGGTCCGCATCTTCCCGACCTTCAAGGTCGTCTCCGATCTGCGCATGCTCGACAGCTATCAGGGACTGGCCGTGCCGCTGATCGCCTCGGCGACCGGCACGCTGCTGTTCCGGCAATTCTTCATGACGATCCCCGACGAGTTGCTCGAAGCCTCGAAGATCGACGGCGCCGGCCCGTTCAAGTTCTTCAAGGACACGGTCTGGCCGCTCTCGCTCACCACCATCGCGGCGCTGTTCGTCATCCAGTTCATCTATGGCTGGAACCAGTATCTCTGGCCGCTCCTGGTCACCACCAAGGATTCGATGCAGACCATCGTCATCGGCATCCGCAAGATGATCGTCACCTCCGACGCCCTGACCGAATGGCAGCTCGCCATGGCCACCGCCATGCTCGCCATGCTGCCCCCGGTCTTCGTCGTCATCGCCATGCAGAGGCTCTTCGTGAAGGGCCTCGTGGAAACCGAGAAGTAAGCCGCCGATGGCTCAGGTCACGCTCAGCAACGTCAAGAAGGTCTACGCCGGCGGCGTCGAGGCGGTGAAGGGCGTCTCCTTCGACATTCCCGATGGCGGCTTCTGCGTCCTCGTCGGCCCTTCCGGCTGCGGCAAGTCGACCTTGCTGCGCATGGTCGCCGGGCTCGAGACGATCTCGGCCGGTGAGGTCGCGATCGGCGAGCGCGTCGTCAACCAGGTCGAGCCGGCCGACCGCGACATCGCCATGGTCTTCCAGAACTACGCGCTCTATCCGCATATGAGCGTCTACGACAACATGGCCTATGGCCTGCGCAATCGCGGCACGCCCAAGGATGAGATCGAGAAGCGCGTCGCCGAGGCCGCCCGCATCCTCGCCATCGAGCCCTTCCTGCAGCGCCGGCCGCGCCAGCTCTCCGGCGGCCAGCGCCAGCGCGTCGCCATGGGGCGCGCCATCGTACGCAAGCCGCAGGTCTTCCTGTTCGACGAGCCGCTCTCCAATCTCGACGCCAAATTGCGCGTCCAGATGCGCGTCGAGATCAAGAAGCTGCAGCGCGCTCTCGGCGTCACCGCGAT
Organism: Allobosea sp. WAO; assembly: GCF_001509835.1. GTDB lineage: Bacteria > Pseudomonadota > Alphaproteobacteria > Rhizobiales > Beijerinckiaceae > Allobosea. Next base: position 400,046 of record NZ_JXTJ01000007.1, on the reverse strand, counting down.
CTACGTCACCCATGACCAGGTCGAGGCGATGACGCTCTCCGACAAGCTCGTTGTGATGAATGGCGGCCAGGTCGAGCAGATCGGCGTGCCCTCGGAGGTCTATCGCAAGCCGGCGAGCCGGTTCGTCGCGACCTTCATCGGCTCGCCGCCGATGAACCTTCTGCCCGGCAAGGTCGACGGCCCCGGCATCGTCGCGCTCGGCGAGGCGATCCTGCAGGCCCGCGACCTGCGCGAGGATCTGCCGGCCGGTACGGCGGTCGAGGTGGGCTTAAGGCCGGAGGATGTCGAGATCGCCTCGGAGGGCGCTGCCGGTTCCCTGCCCTTCGACGTCGATTTCGTCGAGGAACTCGGCGCGACCCAGCTCTTCCACGGCAGGCTCGCCGACCAGCCCTTCGTCATGCAGGCAGCCACCGGCGATGTCGCGGCGCAGCCGGGCCGGCTCTGGATCACCGTCGATCCCGACCGCGTCCATGTCTTCGACGCCGCCAGCGGGCTGCGTCTCGGCCGGGCCTGAGGGTTTTCGCGCCGTCGCCTCTCAGTAGCCGGCGGCGCGGCGCAGGAGGTCGAGGCCGACCAGGGTCAGCGCGGCCTTCACGGTGATCAGGAACCAGCGCTCGGGCAGCCGGTCGAGCAGCTTGGTGCCGGCGATCGTGCCGGCGAAGCCCGAGGCGATCATCGCCGCGATCAGCGGCACCCAGTCGGTGAAGGCGAAGCCGAGCGCGCCGAAGGCGAAGACCTTGAGCAGGTGCTGGAAGGTCTGGCAGGCGGCATGGGTCGCGACCAGCTGGCGCTTTTCCAGGCCGAGCGGCAGCAGCAGCGCCTGCACGAAGGGGCCGACGGCGCCGACGAACATGCTCACGATGCTGGCGAGCGCGCCGCCGATCACCAGCCCCGAGGAGGCAAGCCCGGGAATCTGCGGCTTCGGCACCCAGGTCATCGCCAGGATGAAGCTGCCGAGCAGGCCGAGCAGGATCCGCTCGGGCAGGGCGATCACGATATAGGCACCAATCACGACGCCGATGACCGACCCGGCGGTGAATCGCGCCACCAGCGGCCAGAGCGTGTGCGCCCGCTGCACGATCGTCCGGCCGACATTGGAGCCGAACTGGACGAGACCGTGCACCGCGATGACCACGCCGGGCGGCACCGCTCCGGCGAGTGCGCCGAGCATCGCAACCCCGCCGCCAATTCCGAAGGCCGCGGTGAAGGCCGAGGTCAGGAAGCTGACCGCGATCAGCAGGAACGCGATGGCCGGCGAGAGGCCGGTCGGAAGCAGCGTCGGGAGCATGGTGGGAGATTCCAGGCGAGGCTGCCCTTGTGGCATCGCCCACCTGCTTCGGCAACGCGGCGTGCGGAAACCATTCCGTCGATTTGCGCTTTACAAGCGCCGCCGCAAGGCCTTCCCTCACGTCAAGGCCGGAGCTGCCCGCATGAGGTCGTTCGACCCGCGGCAAGCAGAGAGCCGTTTCAGGTAGCGTCATTCGGGAGTAGCGTCATGTCCCGCCTTCTCGGCCTTCTGGCCTTCGTCTTCGCCGCACTTATCGGCCTCAGCACGGCGCAGGCCGGCGTCAATGTCCGGGTCGACATCGCCGCCCAGCGCATGACCGTCACCACCAGCGATGGAGAGGTCCACAACTGGGCGATCTCTTCCGGTCGCAAGGGCTTCCGCTCGCCGAACGGCGTCTACCGTCCGACCCGGCTGGAACGCAGCTGGTACTCGCGCAAATATGGCGGCGCCATGCCCCATTCGGTCTTCTTCCGCGGCGGCTACGCCATCCATGGCACGACGGCGGTCGGCGCGCTCGGCCGGCCGGCCTCGCATGGCTGCATCCGGCTCCACCCGGCCAATGCCGCCAAGCTCTTCGCGCTGGTCAAGAAGCACGGGGCCGGCGCGACAAGGATCGCGCTCAACGGTGCTGCGACCGACAATTATTCGCGCTTCGCCAGCGCCTCTGGCGGCAGCAAGGTCGCCAAGGCCAAGCTGAAGAGCAGCAAGAGCCAGATCGTCCAGGCCAGCAAGGCCAAGGCCGAGAAGGCGCAGTTCGCCGCCCGGCAGCGCAATGCGCCGGGTTGGGGTGAGGCGCGTGAGCAGATCCTGCTGCGGCCGGCCCTGCCGCCGGGTGCCTATGGCTACCAGCCCTATGGTGGCGGAGGCTATGGCGGCTCCGGCTGGCGCTGAGGCTCGCTTCAGAGCGCCTCGGCGGCGATCCGCATCCAGCCTTCGAGCGTCTCGCCTGGCTCCAGCCGTTTGAGCGGCGAGGCGGCGCGGACGACGGCCTCGCTCGGCGCGCCTGCGGCGTGGCTCTGCGGCTCGACGCAGAGGAAATCGGCGCCGCCCGGTGCCCAGACCACCGGGCAGCGCAGGCTCTCGCTCGCGCTGATCGTGATCGCAAACCCGGCGGAGGGCGTCTCGATCCGCGCCGTGCCGTCCCAGCCAAGGAAGCTCCAGGCCGTCTCGGCCCCGGTCGCGAAGACTGGTTTGCCGGCATAGGGCCCGCCGGCTTCCAGTGCCTGCGTCCCGGTTGCGCGGAACTTCTCGCCGAAGATCAGCGCGCCGCTCGCGGTCATACCGAGCCGCGTGTCGGCCGCGCAGGGAAACCAGGGGTGCAACCCCATCCCGAAGGGTAGGCCCGTGTCCGACTCGTTGGCGAGTGAAAGCGCAATGGTCATACCGGCCTCGTCGAGGCGGATTTCCTGCCTTGCCAGGTAGCGATAAGGGTCTGGACCGGCACTACGGCGATGGAGCAGCACGGTATGGCCGGCGCTCTGTTCAGCGACCTCCCATGCCGCCTGCCAGCCAAAGCCGTGGATCGTGCCGGAAGGATCGTTAGCCGGCACGGTAAAGCGGTTTTCGCCATCGTCGATGAGGCTGTCGAAAGCGCGGTTGGCGAAGGGCAGCATCGCCCAGCAACCGAACTTGTTCGGCGCGTTCGTCCAGGGCGCCAGCTCTTCCGGCGCATGCAGCAGCCTGTGCGAGCGGCCATCGGGCCCACGCCATTCCAGCGCGGCGACGATGCCGCCATGCGCGGGCGAGATCCGGGCGGCATAGGGGCCGGCAGCGAGGGCGAGCATGAGGTGGCTCCGTTCAGGCGATCAGGGGCTGCAGCAGCTTCTGCATGGCGCGCATGCGTGGCAGCAGATTGGTCTCGATCTCGTCGCCCGCAACGCGCTGGGACTGGACCGAAAGATTGAAGGCGGCGGCGACCTGGCCGCGGCCATTGACCAGCGGCATGGCGAGCGAGACCAGTCCGAGCTCAAGCTCCTGATCGACGATCGCATGGCCCTGGGCGCGGACCTCGACAAGCTTCGCCATCAGCGGCTCGATTTCGGTGACGGTGTTCGGGGTGAGCGGGCTCGGTCTGCCGGCGAGGATCCGGGCGCGGGCCTCCTCCGGATCGAGCGCGGCCAGCAGCACGCGGCCCATCGAGGTGCAGAAGGCCGGCAGCCGCGAGCCGACCGAGAGCCCCACCGACATGATCCGGCGCTGGGCCGAGCGGGCGATGTAGACGATCTCGTGCCCGTCGAGCAGGCTGGCCGAGGAGGATTCATGGGTCTCTTCCGAAAGCCGCTCCAGGAAGGGCTGGACGAGCTTCGGTAGCGCCGTCGAGGACAGCCAGGCATAGCCGAGCCGCAGCACGCGCGGTGTCAACCGGAAGAACTTTCCGTCGAACTCGGCATAGCCGATGCTCGTGAGCGTCAGCAGGCAGCGGCGGGCAGCGGCGCGGGAGAGATCGGTGGCGCGGGCGACCTCGGCGATGGTCAGCCGGTCATGGCCGGCATCGAAGCACTCGATCACCGCCAGCCCCTTTTCAAGGGCGGCCATATGGTCGGGCGAGGGCGGCGGGCGCCCCGCTTCGCTGCTTGACCCTGCCAAGACCTGTCCGTAAAGTTCGAAAATGAGAACGTTGTGCGGTTAACGCACAAACTACGAGGAGATGTCAAGGTGGCGAAATTCGTCTCCCTTCAGGAGGGGATCGAGGAGGTGCTGCGCGACGGCGACTCGGTCTCGATGGAGGGCTTCACGCATCTGATCCCGCATGCCGCCGGCCATGAGGCGATTCGCCAGGGCCGCAAGCGGCTGACGCTGATCCGGATGACGCCGGACCTGATCTACGACCAGCTGATCGGCACGGGTTGCGCCGAGAAGCTGATCTTCTCCTGGGGCGGAAATCCCGGCGTCGGCTCGCTGCACCGTCTACGCGACGCGATCGAGAACGGCTGGCCGCACCGGCTCGAGATCGAGGAGCACAGCCACGCCGCCATGGCCAACGCCTATGAGGCGGGCGCGGCCAACCTGCCTTTCGCTGTGTTCCGCGGCTACAAGGGCGTCGACCTGCCCAAGGTCAACCCGAACATCCGCTCGGTGACCTGCCCCTATACCGGCGAGGTGCTGGCGACCGTGCCGGCGCTGCGGCCGGATGCGGCGGTGATCCACGCGCTGCGGGCCGACCGCGAGGGCAATGTCCTGCTCGAAGGCATTGTCGGCGTGCAGAAGGAGGCGGTCCTGGCGGCCAAGCGCTCGCTGGTCACGGTCGAGGAGATCGTCGAGGATTTCGGGCCGCGCAATGCCAATGCGGTGATCCTGCCGTCCTGGGCTGTCACCGCCATCGCCCATGTCCCGGGCGGCGCCTACCCGTCCTATGCGCATGGCTACTACAAGCGCGCCAACGAGTTCTACATCGGCTGGGACAAGATCGCGCGCGAGCGCGACAGCTTTTTGTCATGGATCAAGGCGAACGTCCTGGAAAAGGGTCCTGATGCGTTCGCGCAATACGCTAGGCCCCAGCGTCAGGCGGCGGAGTAAGCGTCATGAGCCATACTCCAACCGAGATGATGACCATCGCGGCGTCCCGGCTGCTGACCAATGACGACATCTGCTTCGTCGGCATCGGCGCGCCCTCGGCCGCCTGCAATCTCGCCCGGCTGACCCATGCGCCCGGCATCACTCTGATCTACGAATCCGGCACGCTCTCGACGCGGCCTACCGTGCTGCCGCTCTCGATCGGCGATGGCGAGCTCTGCGACACCGCGCTGACCACCGTGCCGGTGCCGGAGATGTTCCGCTACTGGCTGCAGGGCGGGCGCATCACCATCGGCTTCCTCGGCGGCGCCCAGATCGACCGCTTCGCCAATCTCAACACCACCGTGGTCGGCGATTACGCCGCGCCCAAGGTCCGGCTTCCGGGCGGCGGCGGCGCGCCGGAGATCGCCAGCAATTGCGGGCAGATCTTCATCACCATGGCGATGGGTTCGCGCGCCTTCGTCGAAAAGCTGCCCTTCATCACCTCCTTCGGTCATGGCACCGGCAAGGGTGACCGCGAGAAGCTGGGCCTCAGGACCAAGGGGCCGACCCGGGTGATCACCGATCTCTGCGTGATGGCGCCGGATCCGGAGACCGCCGAGCTCAGCGTGATCTCGCTTCACCCCGGCGTGACCCGCGAGCAGGTTCAGGCTGGCTGCGGCTGGCCCTTGCGCTTCGCCGCCGATCTCACGGAGACTCCGGCGCCGAGCGACCAGGAACTCGAGGTGCTGCGCGGCCTGCATGCGCGCACCAGGCAGGCCCATGGAGTGGCGGCATGAGCCTGATCTTTCCCCGCACGGGGCTGCAAGCCCATCCGCTCAACAACTCGCCGGAATACCGGAGCACCCTGAAGCGGGCGCCCTCGCAGCCGCTGATCCTGCTGCCGCACACGCTGTCGGAGACCAGCGGCCCGGTCTTCGGCCATGCCGCGGTCGCCGAGGGCGATTCCGATCTCACCCGCCAGCATGCCGGCGAGCCGCTGGGCGAGCGCATCATCGTCAGCGGCCGCGTGCTCGACGAGGATGGCCGGCCCGTGCCGCATACGCTGATCGAGATCTGGCAGGCCAATGCCGGCGGGCGCTATGTCCACGTCAAGGACCAGCATCCGGCGCCGCTCGACCCGAACTTTACCGGCGCGGGCCGGGCCCTGACCGACGCCGAGGGGCGCTATCGCTTCGTCACGATCAAGCCCGGCGCCTATCCCTGGCGCAACCACCACAATGCCTGGCGCCCGGCCCATATCCATTTTTCGCTGTTCGGGCCGAGCTTCCTGTCGCGCGTCATCACCCAGATGTACTTCCCGGGCGATCCGCTCTTCCCTTTCGATCCGATCTTCCAGTCGATCACCGACGCCAAAGCGCGCGAGCGTCTGGTCTCGCGCTTCGACCTTCAGACCACCGAGCCGGAATGGGCGCTGGGCTACCAGTTCGACATCGTGCTGCGCGGCCGCGAGATGACGCCGACGGAGGAGCCGCATGAGCATTGACCGCAAGGCTCCGCTCGAACTGACACCCTCCCAGACGATCGGGCCGTTCTTCGCCTATGCCCTGACGCCGCGCGCCTATGGCGGCAAGGAACTCGCCACCGAGCAGGTCGCGCCCGAAGGCGTCGCCGGCGAGCGCATCCGCATCGAGGGCGTCGTGTACGATGGCGACGGCGTGCCGGTCGGCGACGCCATGCTCGAGACCTGGCAGGCCGATGCCGAGGGGCGCTTCAACGCGGCCGGCAATGCCGGCTTCACCGGCTTCGGCCGGGCCGAGACCAGCGCCGAGGGCGCCTATTTCATCGAGACCGTCCGGCCGGGCGCCCTACTGGGCCCCAATGGCGCGATGCAGGCGCCGCACCTTACCGTCTCGGTCTTCGCACGCGGCCTGCTGATCCGGCTGGCGACGCGGATCTACTTCGACGACGAGCCCGGCAATACCGCAGATCCTGTGCTCGCCCTGGTGCCGGAGGAGCGGCGCGCCACCTTGATCGCGCGCCGCGGCGCCGATGGCGTCTATCGCTTCGACGTCCGGCTGCAGGGCGAGGGCGAGACGGTCTTCTTCGACGTGTGAGGCACCGTGTTTCCGGGGCGGGCCGCCAGGCCTGAGCCCGGAAACCATGACCACGGGGCTTGACGGAAAGGCGCGGCCGGGGTTGCGTCGTCGTCCCGTTAACCTGCGGCTCTGGGTTCCGGGCTCGCCGCTGTGCGACGCCCCGGAAAGACGAAATGTTCCCGGCCGCCGTTCTGCCCAGCCGGAGCCTGCCATGCCTTCTCCCCTGATCGCGCTCGACTGGGGCACCACCCGCGCCCGCGCCTTCCTGATCGGCGAGGACGGCACGGTGCTGGACAAGCGCAGCGCCGATCGCGGCATTCAGTCGGTTCCGGCCGGCGGCTTCCCCGCCGCCTTCGAGGCGATCGCCGGGGATCTGCGCCGGGCCAATCCGGAGGCCGCCATCCTGCTCGCCGGCATGGTCGGCAGCCGCAATGGCTGGATCGAGGCGCCTTATGTCGCCTGCCCGGCGAGTCCGGCCGAGATCGCCGCTGCCGGCCTGCGCGTCACGCTCGATGACGGCACGGCCGCGACGATCGTGCCCGGCATGTCCTGCGACGAAGGCGCCTTCGACGTGATGCGCGGCGAGGAGACGCTGGTGGTTGGGCTCGGTCTCGGCGACGGCATCGCCTGCCTGCCGGGAACGCATTCGAAATGGGCCCAGGTCGAGGGCGGCCGCATCACCCGTTTCGCCAGCTTCATGACCGGCGAGGTCTACGGCCTCCTGCGCGAGCATTCCATCCTGTCGCGTCTGGCGGAAGAGCCGGCCGGTGAGGATGCCGCCGAAGGCGCGCGTCGCGGTATTGCTGCTGCCGCGCGGCCGGGCGGACTTCTCAATGCCGCCTTCGCCGCCCGCTCCGAAGTGCTGGCCGGGCGGATGAGCGGCGGCGCGGTCGGCCCCTATCTCTCCTCGCTGCTGGTCGCGCAGGAGATCGCGGCAGCGCGCGCCATGTTCGGCGGGCTCGAGAACCTGCACCTCGTCGCCGACGGCGTCCTTGCCCAGAGCTATGGCCGGGCGCTCGCGGCGGCCGGTCTCGACCATGATCTCGTCACGCCCGAGGCCGCCTTCGTCGCCGGCGTGGCGCGTCTCGCTGCGGATCTCCCGGCGTGATCGTCGTCTTCGGATCGCTCAATCTCGATCTGGTGACGCCGGTCGAGCGGCTTCCCGGCGCCGGCGAGACCGTGCTTGGCCCGGGTTATGCCCTCCATCCCGGTGGCAAGGGCGCCAACCAGGCGCTGGCGGCGCGCCGCGCCGGGGCGCCGGTTGTGCTCGTCGGCGCGGTCGGGCGCGATGCCTTCGCCGAGCTCGCCGTGGAGTTGCTCGCCGCCGATGGCGTCGATCTGACCCACCTTGCCCGCGTTGCGGCGCCGACCGGCGCCGCCTTCATTGCCGTCGATGCAAAAGGCCAGAACCAGATCGTCGTCGCCGCGGGAGCGAATGCCGCTGCCAGCGCCGATGCGGTCGCGGCGATGGGCCTCGGCGACGGCGATTTGCTGCTGCTACAGCGCGAGGTGCCGGAGCCGGAATGCCTTCGCGCCGCGCAGGCCATGCGCAGGGCCGGCGGCCGGGTGATCCTCAATCTCGCCCCGGCCGGCGTGCCGGCTCCGGAGCTGCTCGGGCTGACCGATATCCTGATCGCCAACGAGCACGAGGCCATGCTGCTGGCGCAGGGCCTCGGCTGGGCGGAAACCGAGCCCGACGCGATCGCGCAGCGGCTCGATGCCGAGCGCGGCATCGCCTGCATCGTCACGCTCGGCGCCGAGGGGGCCGTCGGCTGGCATGGCGGGGTACGCCGCCGGCTCGCGGCGCCTAGGGTCGCTGTTGTGGATACCGTCGCCGCCGGAGACAGCTTCGTCGGCGCCTTCGCCGCGGCGCTGCAGGCCGGCTTCGGCTTCTCGGGCGCGCTGCAGCGTGGCCTCGCGGCCGGCTCGCTCGCCTGCACGGTCGCCGGCGCGCAGCCGAGCGTGCCGCGTCGCGAAGCGATCGAGGCGCTGGTCGGGCAGAGCTTCCTGTAGATTTTGCGCGATCGGCTTGAGCAGGCGTTAAGTCTGCCGGGACGCCGCGCGGGCGAATCTCGGCCGGTTCGGCTTCCGATTCATCGTTCGTCAGCACTCTCCGCGGCTATCTCGCGGCGGAAACGCGCGAAAGGATGGCGGATGGCGCCGCGGCCGATCTTCTGGTCTCTGGGCATAGCCGGCATCACCGGCCTGTTGGCACTGAACCACGCGAACAATCTCGCCTCGGAGACCAAGGACGCGCGGGCGCTGCCTATTGCCCGCCCGGAGCCGCCGGCCAGGAGCCTGGGCGAGCGTCGTTCCCTGACGATCAGCGCCGACTACCGCGGCCACTACATCGTCCACCCTTCGATCGACAATTATCGGGTCAGGATGATGGTCGATACCGGCGCGACCATCGTCGCGCTGACCGATTCCGATGCGCGGGCGCTGGGCGTCAGGCCGGACCGCTCGGCCTATAATTACCCGCTCGGCACCGCCAATGGCGTGGTCAGGGGTGCCCGGATACGCCTTCGCGAGATCCGGCTCGGCGATATTCTCGTCCGCGACGTCGACGCTGTCGTGCTGCCCGCGGGCGCGCTCGGCGTGAGCCTGCTCGGCACCTCCTTCCTGCGCAAGCTCTCGGGCTATGAGGTCCAGGGCGGAAGGATGGTTCTGCGCGGTTGAGGCCTGCCGTTTCCACCGTCATTCCGATGGGCTATGCCGGCCTTGCGTCCTGGCCCTGTCATGCTCAGGCTGCATTCATGTAGCCTGTGGCCTTTGCGCTCTGCACGTTTCCTGCGGGTATTGGTTCCCTGCCCGCTCTCCTCGCAAATGGATGGCCCGATGTTTCCGAAGCCCCTGCCCGAGCTCTTCCCCAACACCTTCGAGTATGAATCGCTGCCGATGGTGAAGCCGACCGGCTTCCGCGAATACGATGCGCGCTGGTTCTTCGGGAAAGAGCTCAACCTGATGGGCGTCCAGGCCGTCGGCATGGGGCTCGGCACGCTGATCCGGCGCATGGGCGTCAAGCCCGAGATCGTCACGGCGCATGATTTCCGCAGCTATTCTTCCTCGATCAAGATGGCGCTGGTCACCGGCCTGATGGCCGCCGGCTGCAAGGTCCACGATATCGGCCTCGCAATGTCGCCGATGGCCTATTTCGCTCAGTTCGAGCTCGACGTACCCTGCGTCGCGATGGTCACCGCCTCGCACAACGATAATGGCTGGACCGGCATCAAGATGGGCGCCCAGCGTCCGGTCACCTTCGGTCCCGACGAGATGGGGCAGCTCCGCGACATCGTGCTTGCCGGCGACTTCGACCTGCCGGGCGGTGGCTCCTATCAGTTCGTGCCGGATTTCCCGGCGCGCTACATCGCCGACCTGACCAACCGTCCGAAGATCAAGCGCAAGCTCAAGGTCATCGCCGCCTGCGGCAACGGTACGGCCGGCGCCTTCGCGCCGCAGATCCTGGAGGCGCTCGGCTGCGAGGTCATCCGGATGGATGCCGAGCTCGACCACACCTTCCCGCGCTACAATCCAAACCCCGAAGACATGAAGATGCTGCACGCCATGGCCGACGCCGTGAAGCAGCACGGCGCCGATGTCGCGCTCGGCTTCGACGGTGACGGGGACCGCTGCGGCGTCGTCGACAACCATGGCGAGGAGATCTTCGCCGACAAGATCGGCGTGATGCTGGCCCGCGACCTCGGCAGGCTCAACCCGGGCGCGCAGTTCGTCGTCGACGTCAAGTCGACCGGCCTGTTCTCGACCGATCCGGAACTGCAGAAGCTCGGCGTCAAGACCGATTACTGGAAGACCGGCCACTCTTACATCAAGCGCCGGGTTCGTGACCTCAACGCGCTCGCCGGTTTCGAGAAGTCCGGACACTTCTTCTTCAACGCGCCGGTCGGTCGCGGCTATGACGACGGCGTCGTCACCGCCATCGCGGTGATCGACATGCTTGATCGCAACCCGGATAAGTCGATGGCCGAGCTCTATGCCGCCGTGCCGAAGACCTGGGGCACGCCGACCATGGCGGCGAAATGCGCGGACGAGATCAAGTACGGCGTCAGCGACAAGATCACCCAGCGCATCCAGGCAATGCAGGCGGCGGGCGAGAAGATCGCCGGGCAAAAGATCGCCGACGTCATCACCGTCAACGGCGTGCGCGTCGTCAACGAGGACGGCACCTGGGGCCTGATCCGCGCCTCCTCGAACAAGCCGGAACTGGTCGTGGTCTGCGAGAGCCCGGTCTCGGAAGCGCGGATGCGCGAGATGTTCAAGGCGATCGACGGCGTACTGCGCGAGAACCCGGAAGTCGGCGCCTACAACCAGACGATCTGAGCCGGGCCACGGCGCCGGCTCATGACCTTGACGAACATCTCATGCTCGCCGGTCGGCGAGCATGAGCATTTTGAACAGGCTTGCGCTGAAGAACGGCATGGCCGGCCGGCACAGGCCGGCAGATGTCGCTGCGAAATTTAGCGCTTCTCGTCCGTTGCAGCGGCGTTACGCGCCCTGTTCTGGCCGCCGACCTCGTCGAAGAAGCGCTTGACGTCACCGAGCTGTGCCGCGGGCTGGCAGACCGGCGTGCACGAATAGCTCTCGCGCTCCAGGCCGCGCTGCACGGTCAGCACCGAATCGGTCGCGGCGCGCACCCGTACGGACGACTCCGCGAGCAGCGTGCCGCTGGCGTCGAGCGCGATCAGATTGGTCACGCCGAAGCTCTTGCCGGTGACCACCATCACGCCATTGCGCTGGATCGCGACGTCGGCGATCGCGGGATTGCCGACGATCACCGTCTGCGCCTTCTCGGGCAAACGCACCACCTTGGCGTGATCGACGGTGACGATCACCGACTCCTGGTGGTTCTCCGCAGCTGCCGGAGAGGGGGCCGGCACCGAGCGCGTCTGCGCCATTGCCGGGGAGAAGGCGGGCACGCCGGCCGCGATGGCGGCGATGAGAACAAGCCGCGAGGCGGTCATCGCAATCAACATGGCTCGCGCCCCAAGATTTCCAACAGGCCGAGCAAAGCCGAAAATGATGAACCAATCCCTAAGATGGCGATCTTGCCGACGCGGCGCGGGTCCCTCTGTGCGGCAAGGCTTTGGGTAATGCGTTGAAGTTGGGAGATTCGGTACGCGGATGGGGGGTGAAAGGAAGTTATGAGCTTTCAGAAGCAGGCACGAATACTGAAGTATGTAAAATTATAGCAATATATATACGCATATTTAACTCCTGAATTTAAATAGGAACGTGTTAACCATCTAAGAAACACCTGCGTAGTTCTCCGAATTCTTGAGTCGCTTTAACTGATCAGCAATGCGGCCCGTGTAGCTTCGCAATTGTCGCTGACCGAAGCCGATCCAGAGCGAAGGCAGCAGTCAAACCGTGGTGCAAAAGGAGACTACCATGACCAAGTTTTTCGCTCGCTTCGCCAAGGACGAATCCGGCGCGACCGCCATCGAGTACGGCCTGATCGCGGCCCTGATCGCTGTCGTCGCCATTGCCGGCATGCAGCTCGTCGGCACCGCCCTGAGCAACATCCTCGGCCGTATCGCCGCCGCGCTGAACGCCGCCTGATCAGCGGCCGGACGGTCACGCATCGCCTTTGAGGCGAGAGCTTCGAACGCCCCGGCCCCGCCGGGGCGTTCCTGTTTCGAAGACGGCGCCTGCCGCCATCGTCTGCACGCGAGCCTGCCGGCCGGTCCCGGCCTTTCCGTAAGGCTTTGGTGAGGCATCGCGGCCCATGCTGGCGCAGCTGAATGCCCGGGAGACGAAGCCATGTCGCTACCGCTGATCGCCATCCTCGTCGTCTTCCCCGCCGCCATGGCCTATGCGGCCGCGAGCGACATCGTCTCGATGACGATCTCGAACCGCCTCTGCCTGCTGCTGGTCGCGGCCTTCGCGCTCTGCGCCATCAGCCTCGGCCTGAGCTGGAGCCAGATCGGCTGGCATGTCGCGGCCGGCCTTCTCGTCCTCTTCGTCGGCATCGGCCTGTTCGCGGCCGGTTGGGTCGGGGGCGGCGACGCCAAGCTCGTTGCCGCGACGGCGCTCTGGTTCGGCTTCGAGCCGCTCCTGCCTTATCTGCTGGTGACTGCGATCGCCGGCGGTGTCCTCACCATCATCTTGTACCAGTTGCGCCAGGCGCCACTGCCCGGCCGGGCGGAGAACTGGGCCTGGGCGAAGCGGCTGCACGGTGTCCAGCAGGGCGTGCCCTATGGCGTGGCGCTCGCGTTCGGCGCGCTGGCCGTTCTGCCGCAAACAGCGATCTGGCGCGCAGCGATCGGTCTCTAGAGACGGCCTTGGCCGGCTACCGGGGCCGATCCCGCCAAAAAGATACGTCCGGTTAACCATAAGTTGACGATTCCGGCGGCACGATCCGGCTGAAGGGCCAGTTCGTGCTGGCTGAGGATCGCCAGCCATGAGTCCCGCCAGAATCATCATCCTCGCAATCGCGCTGGTCGCCGGGCTGGCCGCGGCGCTGTTGATCAGCCGGCCATCCAAGACCCCCGCCGTAACCAAGTACGAGCCGGCGCCGACCACCGAGGTGCTGATCGCGGCCGTCGACGTCCCCGTCGGAAACCGGCTTGCCGCCGGCGATCTGCGCTGGATCGCCTGGCCGCTGGCGAGCCTGCCCACCGGCGTGATTCGCCGCGAGGACGCGCCGGAGGGCGAAGCGGAATTCGTCGGCCAGGTCGCGCGGGCGCAACTCTTCGGCTCCGAGCCGATCCGCCGCGAGAAACTGATCCGCACCGACGCCTCGGGCTTCCTCTCGGCCATCCTGCCGGCCGGCAAGCGTGCCCTCGCCATCACCACCGACAGCCGCGGCGCCAACACCGCCGGCGGTTTCATCCTGCCCAATGATCGCGTCGACGTGATCCGCACCACCCGCGACGACAGCAACAGCAAGGATGGCTCGCCGCCGTTCAGCGAGGCCGTCCTGGTCAATGTCCGGGTGCTGGCGATCGGCCAGAACGTTCAGGAAAAGAACGGCGACAAGGTCGTGGTCGGCGAGACCGCGACCCTGGAGCTCGACCCGCATCAGGTCGACATCGTCACGCTCGCGCAGAAGACGAGTTCGCTTTCCCTCTCGCTGCGCAGTCTTCAGGACGCGGGCGACCAGAGCCCCCCGGCCAGCGAAGGCGGGATGACCCTCGTGCGCTACGGCGTGACCAGCAAGGGCGTGAAGCCATGACCCCCGCCATGATCCTCGCCATGCCCGATCTTCGCGCCGGCCGCTCCAGGACCCTGCGTTCCCGCCTGTCCATCGCCCTGCTGCCGCTTGCGGCGCTGATCGCGGCTCCGGCTGCGCTGGCCCAGGACCGCGGCGCCGCCCCGGTGCTCAACGTCGGGGCGAGCGAGCATGCGATCTCGCGCAAGCTCGATCTCTCGATCGGGCGCTCGCTGATCGTCGAACTGCCGCGCGACGCCAAGGAAGTGTTCGTCGCCAACCCCAAGGTCGCCAACGCCGTCGTGCGCTCGGCCCGCAAGCTCTTCATCATCGGCATGGCCGATGGCCAGACCTCGATGTTCGTGATGGATGCCGAAGGCAGGCAGATCACCGCGCTCGAGATCGAGGTTGGTCGCGATCTCAACGTTCTGCGCCAGACCCTGCGCTCGGCGATGCCCCAGGCGCAGATCCAGGTGAAGCCGGCCGGCAATTCGATCCTGCTGGTCGGCACCGTCGCCAGCGCCTCCGAGGCGACGCAGGCCATGGATATCGCGAGTGCCTTCGTCGGCAATTCGACCACGGGAGGGCTCATCCAGACGACCAGCAAGGGCGCGGTGATCAATTCGCTGACCATCCGCGGTCGCGACCAGGTCATGGTCAAGGTCGTCGTCTCCGAGGTCTCGCGCAAGGCGATCAAGCAGCTCGGCATCAACTCGACCGGCGAATGGAAGCTCGGCAAGTTCAGCATCACGCCGTCCATCGACAACCCGTTCCCGCTGCAGCCGCAGGCGCTCTCGGCCACCGCGATCGGCGCCGGCATCGGCAACTCCACCAACTTCACGCTGCGCGCGCTGGAGCGCGCCGGCCTCGCCCGCGTGCTGGCGGAACCGACCGTGACCGCCATCTCCGGCGAGAGCGCCAAGTTCATGGCTGGCGGCGAGATGCCGACGCCGATGGGTGTGAACTGCGATACCGATCAGCTCACCCGTCGCAGCACCAACTGCACGATCCAGCTCCAGTACAAGCCGGTCGGCGTATCCCTGAACTTCACGCCGATCGTGATGTCGGAGAACCGTATCTCGATGCGGGTCGCGACCGAGGTCACCGAGCTCGACTTCGAGAACCAGATCCGCCTCAACGACAATCTCAACGCGCCGGCTTTCCGCGTCCGCAAGTCGGACACCACGGTCGAGCTGCCTTCGGGCGGCACGCTCGCCACCGCCGGGCTGATCCAGCGCATCTCGCGGCAGTCGATCAACGGCCTGCCCGGGCTGATGAACATCCCGATCATCGGAACGCTGTTCCGTTCGCGCGACTATCAGCGCGAGGAAACCGAGCTGATGATCGCCGTGACGCCCTACATCGTCAAACCGGTCGATCCTGGCCAGATCAACCGGCCCGATGACGGTTTCGTCGAGGCTCATGACGCCCAGACGATTCTGATGGGGCGCCTCAACAAGATCTATGGAACGACCAGCGGCGGGCCCGTTCCCCAGGCCTATCGCGGCCGCGTCGGCTTCATCTCCGATTGAGGGCTGCGGGCATGCATCTGCAAGGGATGGCGAGCGTGACGACAGATGACAGAACCCAGATGTGCCGTCGCCGCCCGGCGGGTCTCCTGCCCGTGCTCGCGGCTGCGCTCGCCCTCGGTGCCTGCGCCAAGGGCGACCTGACGGCGGGAGGCGCGCCCTTCGACACGCGCGAGCGCCATCCGATCATCCTGCGCGACGCGCCGCGCTCGCTCGACGTCTTCGTCGGACGCGCCGGTGGCGGGCTCGATCCGCGCCAGGCCGACGATGTCGCGCGCTTCGGCCAGGATTATCGGCGCAGCGGTCGCGGCGGTCTGGTCGCGGAGGTGCCGACGGGTACCGGGCGGGAACTCGCCGCGCGCGACACACTCGAGGGCATTCGCCGCTCGCTCGCGCAAGCCGGAGTTTCCCAGGGGGCGCTCCAGGTCAGGACCTATCCGGTGGCCGATCCCGGCCTCGCCTCGCCGATTCGCCTGACCTATGCCTCGCTGCAGGCCGGTCTGCCGCATTCCTGCGGCCAATGGCCGGAGGATGCCGGGGTCTCGAGCTACAAGACCGACGCCTCGAACCAGCCTCTGTGGAATCTCGGCTGCGCGACGCAGGCCAATCTCGCAGCGCAGGTCGCCGACCCGCTCGATCTCGTCCGCGCCCGCAGCGAAGGCCGGCTCGACACCCAGAAGCGCATGGAGGCGATCAAGAAGCTGCGCGAGGGCAAGGATCCGTCGACCGAGTATCGCCAGGAGCAGACCGCGATCAGCACCGCCGTCGGAGGCAAGTGATGGCAGCCGGTCCGCTTCACGAAACGGAAATGTCCGGCGAGGAGATCATCGCTCCGCTGCCGCGCATCACCCTGCAGGCCTTCTGCGAGACGCAGGAGGTCGCGACCGCCATGCAGGCGGTGACGGCCGACCGGCGCATGGACAAGGCGCAGACCCGTATCCAGATGGGCGGCCCGGCAGCGGCGGTCGAGGCGTTCCGTGCCGCGCCGACGCCGAACGTCATCGTTCTCGAGACGGTGACAGAGCCGTCGCGCCTGATCGCCAGCCTCGATGCGCTGGCCGAGAGCTGCGACCCCGGTACCAAGGTCGTCGTCATCGGCCATGTCAACGACGTCCAGCTCTATCGCGACCTGATCCGCCGCGGGGTCAGCGACTATCTGATCGCCCCGCTAGGCGTGCTCGACGTGCTGCGCACGCTCTCCGAACTCTATGCGACGCCCGGCGCCGAGACGCTCGGGCGAACCATCGCCGTGGTCGGGGCCAAGGGCGGCGTCGGCGCTTCGACCGTAGCGCATAATCTCGCCTGGGCGATCGGCCGCAATCTCGACGCCTCGACCGTGATCGTCGACCTCGACATCGCCTTCGGCACCGCCGGGCTCGACTTCAACCAGGACCCGCCCCAGGGCATCGCCGAAGCGGTGTTCGCGCCCGATCGCCTTGATGCCAACATGCTCGACCGGCTGCTGTCGCGCTGCAGCGAGAATCTTGCTCTGCTCGCGGCGCCGGCCGTGCTCGATCGCACCGTCGATCTCTCCGAGGATTCGCTCGATCTGCTGCTCGACCTGCTGCGCGCCAGTGTGCCCTGCATCGTGCTCGACGTGCCCCATCTCTGGACCGGCTGGGCCAAGCGCACCCTGATCGGGGCCGACGAGGTGGTGATCGTCGCCGCGCCCGAGCTCGCTTCCCTGCGCAACGCCAAGAACCTGATGGACCTGCTGCGCGCCGCGCGCCCGAACGATTCGGTGCCGCGGCTGATCCTCAACCAGGTCGGGATCGCCAAGCGGCCGGAGATCGATGCGGCCGAGTTCGCCAAGGCGCTCGGCGTCGAGGTGATGAACGCGATTCCCTTCGATGCGCAGCTCTTCGGCACGGCGGCCAATAACGGGCAGATGATCGCCGAGGTCCAGGCCGGCGGCAAGGTCGCCGAGGCCTTCGTCCAGATCGCGATGGCGCTGACCGGCCGCGGTGAGGCCAAGCGCGGCAAGCGCAGCCTGTTCGAGCCGCTGGTCGCCAAGCTGATGCGCCGGAAGGCCTGAGATGTTCGGCAAGCGCAACGCCACCCTGCCGGTCGCACCGGTCTCGATGGCCCCGGCGGCCGCCGCGAGGCTGGCCGAGTCGCGGCCCGCCGCCGTCGAGGCCCGGCGCCCGCCGCCTCCGTCGGCACCGGTCGAGAGCGCGAAGTCCGACGAATACTACCAGATGAAGAGCATGATCTTCGGTGCTCTCATCGAAGCGATCGACCTCTCTCAGCTCGCCAAGCTCGACGGCGAATCCGCCCGCGAGGAAATCCGCGACATCATCAACGAGATCATCTCGCTGAAGAACGTCGTGCTCTCGATCGCCGAGCAGGAGGAGCTGCTCGACGACATCTGCAACGATGTCCTCGGCTACGGACCGCTGGAGCCGCTGCTGGCGCGCGATGACATCGCCGACATCATGGTCAACGGCGCCGGCCGGACCTTCATCGAGACCGGCGGCAAGATCCAGCTCACCAATGTCCGCTTCCGCGACAATGCCCAGCTGATGAACATCTGCCAGCGCATCGTCAGCCAGGTCGGCCGGCGCGTCGACGAAAGCTCGCCGATCTGCGACGCTCGTCTCGCCGATGGCTCGCGCGTCAACGTCATCGCCCCGCCGCTCGCCATCGACGGGCCGGCACTGACCATCCGCAAGTTCAAGAAGGACAAGCTGACCCTCGATCAGCTGGTCCGCTTCGGCGCCATCGCCCCGCCCGGTGCCGAGATCCTCAAGATCATCGGCAAGGTCCGCTGCAATCTGGTGATCTCGGGCGGCACCGGCTCGGGCAAGACGACGCTGCTCAACTGCCTGACCAATTATATCGAGCACGACGAGCGCGTGATCACCTGCGAGGACGCTGCCGAGCTGCAATTGCAGCAGCCGCACGTCGTGCGCCTCGAGACCCGCCCGCCCAATCTCGAGGGCACGGGCGCGGTGACGATGCGCGACCTCGTCAAGAACTGCCTGCGCATGCGGCCCGAGCGCATCATCGTCGGCGAGGTGCGCGGCCCGGAGGCCTTCGACCTGCTGCAGGCGATGAATACAGGCCATGACGGCTCGATGGGCACGCTGCACGCCAACACCCCGCGCGAATGCCTGAGCCGTATCGAATCGATGATCACCATGGGCGGTTTCAGCCTGCCCTCGAAGACGCTGCGCGAGATGATCTGCTCCTCGATCGACGTGATCATCCAGGCGCAGCGCATGCGCGACGGCTCGCGCCGCATCACCCATATCACCGAGGTGATGGGCATGGAGGGCGACGTCATCATCACCCAGGACCTGATGCTCTATGACGTGCTGGGCGAGGACCCGAACGGCAAGCTGATCGGCCGCCATCGCTCGACCGGGATCGGCCGCCCGCGCTTCTGGGAGCGGGCGCGCTATTTCGGCGAGGAGCAGCGCCTGGCCGCCGCCCTCGACGAGCTCGAGAGCCAGAACGATGCGACCGCGGCCTAACCTGAGGAGCGGGACGACGCCATGGATTTCGGGCTGATCGCCGCCATCCTTCTTGCCGCAATCTCGGCCGGCGGCGTCGCCTATGCGCTTTTCTATCCGACGCTCAGCGGCCAGGTGCGCGCCGAGCGCCGGCGCAAGGAATTCGCGAGTCCCGTCGTCACCCGCGCTGCCGCCGATCGTGAGGCGCAGAATCGCGCCAAGCGCGGCCAGGTGGCGCAGAGCCTCAAGGATATCGAGAACCGCGAGAAGGCGCGCAACAAGGCGACGCTCGAGGTCAGGATCCAGCAGGCGGGCCTGAGCTGGTCGCGCCGGCAGTACTTCATCTTCGCCGCGATCACGAGCGTCGTCACCGGCCTCGTCATGCTCATGGCGTCCGGCAACGGCGTGATCGGACTTGCCGGGCTCGTCGTCGGTGCGCTCGGTGTGCCGGCCTTCTACCTGAGCCTGCGTCGCAAGAAGCGTCTGAAGCGCTTCTCGAACGAGTTTCCCAACGCGCTCGACATCATCGTTCGCGGCATCAAATCCGGCCTGCCTCTGAACGACTGTCTGCGCATCATCGCCAGCGAGGCGCAGGAGCCGGTCAGGACCGAGTTTCGCCTGATCGTCGAGTCGCAGACGCTGGGCCTCGCCCTTACCGATGCCGCGGCCAAGCTGTTCGAGCGCATGCCCTGCGCCGAGGCCAACTTCTTCGGCATTGTGCTGGCGATCCAGCAGAAGACCGGCGGCAACCTCGCCGAAACCCTGGCCAATCTCTCCCGCGTCATCCGCGAGCGCCGCAAGATGCGCGACAAGATCGCCGCGGTCTCGATGGAGGCCAAGGCCTCGGCGGCGATCATCGGTTCGCTGCCCGTCGTCGTCGCTCTGCTCGTCTACCTGACCAGCCCACGGTACATCGAACTGCTCTGGCTGACCTCGACCGGCCAGATCGGTCTGGCCGCCGGCCTGGTCTGGATGACGATCGGTGTGCTGGTGATGAAGAAGATGATCAGTTTCGACATCTGAAGGGGAGAAGGATGCTTGCGCTCCTCATCGACAAGGCCATGGATTTCCAGTTCATGCTGGCGCTGCTCGCGGGGCTTGCCGTGGCTGCGACGATCGTCACCGTCGCCACTCCGCTGGTGGAGGGCAATGCTCTCGGCAAGCGGATGAAGAACGTCGCGACCGAGCGCGACAAGATCCGGGCCCGTGAACGAGACCGGCTGGCGCGCCAGAAGGACAAGGTCTCCTTGCGCCAGGAGCCGAAGGCGTTCATGCGGCAGATCGTCGACCAGTTCAAACTCGGCGACTGGCTCGGTACCGAGAACGCCAAGAAGCAGCTCGCTCTGGCCGGTTTCCGCGGTCAGCAGGCCGAGATCGGCTTCCTCTTCTTCCGCGCGGTCACGCCGATCGGCCTGTTCCTGCTCGCGCTGCTTTACGTCAACTTCGTCAACGACTTCGGCCTGTCGCAGATTAACCGGATCGCGATCGCCATCGCCGCCGCCTATCTCGGCATCAAGGCGCCGGAGATCTACCTTTCGAATGCCACCAAGAAGCGTCAGTTCTCGATGCGCCGCGCCTTTCCGGACGCGCTCGACCTGCTGCTGATCTGCGTCGAATCCGGCATGTCGATCGAGCTCGCCTTCCGCAAGGTCTCGACGGAGATCGGCAGCCAGTCGGTGCCGCTGGCCGAGGAGTTCGCGCTCTGCACCGCGGAACTGTCCTATCTGGCGGAGCGCCGCCAGGCCTATGAGAATCTCGCGGCGCGAACCGGGCTGGAAACGGTGAAGTCGGTCTGCACGGCGCTGATCCAGGCCGAGCGCTACGGCACGCCGCTCGGCACGGCGCTGCGCACGCTCGCCCAGGAAAGCCGTGACCAGCGCATGAACGAGGCCGAGAAGAAGGCTGCGGCATTGCCGCCGAAGCTGACCGTTCCGATGATCCTGTTCTTCCTGCCGGTGCTGTTCATCGTCATCATGACGCCGGCCTTCATCAAGCTGATCGACATGAAGTGATCGCGGCGCAGGAGTGTGGCGCGGATTCCGGCCACCCTGACACCCTGCCGGCCGTGAACAGGCGCTTGGGGAAGGTTGCTACGACCCGCCTTGTCCCGAAAGGCGCGGCCTGCACCGGCAAGGCCGGCCAGGCGCGCTTGTGCCGTTCGAACGGCGCTCTAGGAGCTCGCGAGGTAACGTGCCGGTTTCGGCGTGGCTCCAGCGCCGGAGCGCAAGCCGCCTCAGCCGGCCTGGCCGCTCTCCGCATCGACCGGCGCCGGCGCGGGGCTGGCGGTGCGAGGCGCCTGTGCTTTGCCCTTGCCGCCGCGCAGCAGGTCCCAGCTGTTGGGCTGGCTGACCGAGCGGCGCAGATAGGCGACGGTCGCCGTCGCTTCGGCCGGGCTCATATCCTGGCGGGCGATCTGCTCCGCTTCCGGAAAGCGCCCCTGCAGCCCGAGCACCAGGACGAGGTTCTGCCGGACGCGGGCATCGCTGCCGGGCGCCGCGGCAGCCTCGCGCAGCACGCGCTCGGCCTCGGGCAGGCGCTTCGACAAGGCGAGCGAGAGGCCGAGATTGGACATCACCGTCGGCTCGTTCGGCGCCAGCCTGAGCGCAGTCTGGTAGATCTGCTGGGCGCGGTCGTGTTCGCCGAGCTGGTCCGCGACGGTGCCTTGCGCCGAGAGCACCCGCCAGTCCGGCTTCTCCGGAGTATGGGCGCGGCTCAGCACGTCGTCGGCTTCCTTCAGGCGGCCATTATCGGCGAGCGAGCGGCCATAGGCGCCGAGCAGTTCGAGGTCGTTGGTATGGGCCAGCACGGCGCCTTGCAGGACGGCGAGCGCCTGCGCGTTCTTGTCGAGCGCCCGCAGCGCCCTGGCGTAGAAGAAGGCGGCGTTGCGGTCCTTCGAGTTGGCCTCGTAGCGCTTGGCCCATTGCGCCTCCTCGGCGCGCCACTGCTCCTGTCCTCGTGGCTGGCTGGCGCTGTTGCTGATCGAGCCGGTGACGTCGCCCGGGCCGCCGCGCATCTGGCAGGCGCCGAGGGCGAGGCAGGCGAGGGAGACCGCGGCGAAACGACGGATGCGGGAGGATATCATGGGCTTGGACATCGGCCGGACTGCCTCGCCGGTTACGGAACACTGTTGCCTGCGGTGATAAAACGTTAACCCTAACGGACTGTTAACCAGCCGGATTCGCGTGGCTCACAAGGGCCGCCATGGTCCCCTTGCGAGAGGTTCTGCGCCCGTGCACGTTTTGCTTCAGCCCGCCGGTTCGCCTGCCATTCCCGTCCATTGCGTCGCCGCGGGTGGCTGGCCGGAGCTCAGGGCGGGCCTGGCGCCGCTGGCGCGCGCCTTCGCCCAGGCACAGGGCTTCGAGGCGCGCCCCGGCCAGCATGTCATGCTGCCGGATGCCAGCGGGGCGCTCGCCGCCGTTCTGCTCGGCGTCGAGCCGGCGACGGCCCGGCGGCGCGATCCCTTCGCGCCCGGCCGGCTCGCGGCGCTGCTGCCGGCCGGCGATTGCGCGCTTGCCGGCGAGATCGGCGAGCCTGGCCTCGCGGCGCTCGGCTGGCTGCTGTCGGCCTATCGCTTCGATCGCTACCGCAAGCCCAAGCCGGCGACGGCGCGGCTCGTCCTGCCGGCCGGCGTCGATGGCGAGGAACTGACCAATCTCGCGGAATCGACTGCGCTCGCCCGCGATCTCATCAACACCCCGGCCAACGATCTCGGCCCGGCCGAGATCGAGGCGGCGGTGCGGGCGCTCGGCGAGGCCTTCGGCGCCGATGTCACCAGCATCGTCGGCGACGACCTGCTCGCGGCCAATTTCCCGATGATCCATGCGGTCGGCCGTGCCTCGCCGCGGGCGCCGCGGCTGATCGATCTGCGCTGGGGCGAGGAGGGCGATCCCCGCCTGACCCTGGTCGGCAAGGGCGTCGCCTTCGATACGGGCGGGCTCAATCTCAAGCCCGATGCCAGCATGCTTCTGATGAAGAAGGACATGGGCGGCGCCGCCGCGGCCATCGCCGCGGCGCGGATGATCATGCAGGCGAAGCTGCGCGTCAGGCTGCGCCTGTTGGTCCCGGCGGTCGAGAATGCGGTGTCCGGTGCGGCCTTCCGCCCCGGCGACGTCTTGCAGAGCCGCAAGGGGCTAAAGGTCGAGATCGGCAATACCGATGCCGAGGGACGCCTGATCCTCGCCGACGCGCTGGCGCTGGCCGATGAGGAGGCGCCGGAGCTGCTGATTGACTACGCCACGCTGACCGGCGCGGCCCGCGTCGCGCTCGGCCCGGACCTGCCGCCCTTCTACACTCACGACGAGGGTCTGGCGGCCGAGATCGGAAGGCTCGGCATGGCGGTGAACGACCCGGTCTGGCGGCTGCCGCTCTGGCCGGCCTATGACGCCCTGCTCGATTCCAAGGTGGCCGAGGTCAACCATATCTCTGGCGGGCCGTTCGCCGGCTCGGTCACGGCCGCGCTATTCCTCAACCGTTTCGTCGAGAAATCCGTCTCCTACGCCCATTTCGACATCTATGGCTGGAATTCCTCGGCCAAGCCCGGCCGGCCGGAGGGTGGCGAGTGCCAGGGCGCCCGGCTGACCTATGCGCTCGCAAGGCAGCTCTATCCGGCGCGTTAAGCCTGTCTGGCGTCACCTGTTGCGCCGCCCTGGCGCTACGATAATGATACGGCCCCGTAACGATCGGGGGAACGGGCGCTCATGGCGCTGGAGATCAAACCGTCTCAGGCGCTCAAGCTCTGGCGCCAGGTCCATCTCGACCTGGTCCAGGACGCGCATTCCGACCTGTCGGTGCGCCAGACGGCGATCCTTTTGACGATCTATCTTGAGTTGCCGCCGCATACGGTGCGCGGCCTCGCCAGCCGTCTCGGCGTCACCAAGCCGGTGATCACCCGCGCGCTGGACTCGATGGGCAAGCTCGGTCTGGTGACGCGCCGCCGTGACGAGACGGACAAGCGCAATGTCGTGATCCAGCGCACGGTCGCGGGCGCGCTCGCCGTCGAGCATCTCGCCGATCTCGTGACGGCGCGGGCGCGCGAACTCGGCCCGGCATAAGCGGGCATCTTCGCCTGTTAACCCGGCAGCGATAGACTAGCGCCATGACACAGATTCTCGACCGCCGCCTCACTCCTGCCCGGCCCGATCTCGCCGCCCGCCATCTCGATGGCCAGGTCGAGGCGCTGGCCTTCGCCGACCCCGTGCCGATGCGCGTGGTGCTGCCCGTCACGCCGCTGCGCCGCGAGCCGCGCCCGGATGCGGCGCTGGACACGCAGGCGCTCGCCGGCGAGCAGGTCCGCGTCTACGAGCAGCATGAGGGCTGGGCCTGGGGCCAGCTCGTCGGCGATTCCTATGTCGGCTACATCCCGGAGGACGCGCTCGCGGGCGATGCGGCAGTGCCGACCCATCGCGTCCGGGCGCTGCGGACCTTCGTCTATCCCGGCCCGTCGATCAAACTGCCCCCGCTCGAGGATCTCTCGCTCGGCGCCATGCTCGCCATCACCGGTGAAAGCGGCGATTTCTTCGTCACCGCGCGCGGGGGGCACGTCTTCAAGCAGCATCTCTGTACCCGCGACGTGCACGAGCCGGATTTCGTGGGGGTCGCCGAACGCTTCCTCGAAGTGCCCTATCTCTGGGGCGGCAAGACCAGCCTCGGCCTTGACTGCTCGGCGCTGGTCCAGCTTGCGCTGGCGGCGGCCGGCATGGCTGCGCCGCGCGATTCCGACCTGCAGGAGAAGGGGCTCGGCGAACCAGTCACCTTCGACGAGGACCTCACAGGTCTGCAGCGGGGCGATCTTGTCTTCTGGAAGGGCCATGTCGGGATCATGACCGATCCTGAGACCCTGCTGCACGCCACAGCGTTCTCGATGAGCGTGATCCGCGAGCCGCTGCGCCCGGCGCGTGATCGCATCCTCGCCCGCAATGGCGGGCCGATCACCGCGATCAAGCGCTTCGCTGGCGCGGCTCAGTAGCCGCGCGCGGGATCGACGATGTGCTCGAGCGGCTCGCCCGCCTCGAGCCGCCTGATCTGCGCCGCAACCTGCGCCGCGACGGTCTCGGGTGCCGACATCGCCGCGTTGTGCGGGGTGACCGTCACCGAAGGGTGTGCCCAGAGCGGCGAATCCTGCGGCAGCGGCTCGGTCTCGAACACATCGAGCACCGCCGCCTTGAGCTCGCCGGCGGCGAGCGCGGCGAGGATGTCGGCTTCGACCTGGAGCCCGCCGCGCCCGGCATTGATCAGCACCGGCCCGCCAAGGCGGCCGTCGCGCGCCAGCCCCGCGAACAGGGCGCGGTTCAGCATGCCGCGCGTCTCCGGCGTCAGTGGCACGAGGCAGACGAGGATGTCCGTCCTTGCCAGGAACTCGGCCATGCCGGCTTCGCCGGAATAGGTCGGAACCCCGTCGATCGCCTTCGGCGAGCGGCTCCAGCCGGCGACGTCGAAGCCGATGACGCGCAGCTTGGCGACCGCGTCGAGCCCGAGCTCGCCCAGCCCCATCACGCCGACACGGACCTCGCGCGCCGCCGGCTGGTTGCGGTCGTCCTCCCAGATGCCCGCGCGCTGCTGCGCCATGTAGCGCGGCAGTTGTCGGAGCTGCGACAGGCAGTGCAGCACGACATATTCGCTCATCCGCGTCGTCAGATCGGGGTCGACGACCCGCGCGATCGGCACCTGCGGCAGCCGGGAATCGGCGAAGATGTGGTCGACGCCGGCACCGAGCGAGAAGATCGCCGCGAGATTGGGCAGGCCGGCGAGGCTGCCCTCGGGATGCTTCCAGCTCGCGACATAGTGCACGGCACGCCGGTCGAAGGGCTCGCCGAGCGTTACCACCGGCAGTTCCGGCAATAGGGCGGCGAAACGCGCGCGCCAGTCCTCGACATGCCAGACGGTCATTGCCACCAACAGGCTCATGGCTGGGATGCCTCCGTAACGGGAATGATCAAGGGGCCGCGTTCCACCGGGACGTCGCCGAGCCGGTAGGCGGCGCGCAGCCGCGCCTGCGCCGCCGAAAAGCCGGCCTCGTCGCGCGCATGGACGATGCCGAGCGGCCGGTCGGGTCCGACGCTGTCGCCGATGCCGGCGAGTTCGACGATGCCTACGGCATGGTCGATCGCGTCCTGCGGGCGCGTCCGCCCGCCACCGAGCGCGACCACGGCGAGCCCGACGGCGCGCGTGTCGATCTTCGTGACGATGCCGGCGCGTTCCGGCAGCACCGGCCGGACCAACGGTGCCGCGGCAAGGTGCGCCTGCGGGCGCTCCAGCAGATCGGCCGGGCCGCCCAGCGCCACAACCATGCGGGCGAAGCGCTCGGCCGCCGCGCCACTGGCGAAGGTGGCCTCGATCTTCGCCGTCGCCTCCTCGATGGTCGCGGCGAGCTTGCCGAGAAGCAGCATCTGCGCGGCGAGTGCCACCGTCACCTCGTGGAAGCGCGGCTCGCGCCGGCGCCCGGTCAAATGGTCGAGCGCATAGGCGACCTCGAGCCCGTTGCCGGCGGCGGAGGCGAGCGGCTCGTCCATGTCGGTCAGCAGCGCCGTGGTCGGCAGGCCTGCACCATTGGCGACGCTGACCAGCGCCGCGGCGAGTTCGCGCGCCTTCTCCAGTGGCGGCAGGAAGGCGCCGGAGCCGAACTTCACGTCCATGGCGAGGCCGTGCAGCCCGGCAGCGAGCTTCTTCGACAGGATCGAGGAGGTCAGCAGCGGGATGGTCTCGACCGTGCCGGTGACGTCGCGGATGGCGTAGAGACGGCGGTCGGCCGGGGCGAGATCGGCGGTCTGGCCGATGATGGCGCAGCCGGCCTCGCGCACCACCTTGCGGAAAAGCTCGAGCCCGGGCTGGGTGAGATAGCCCGGTACGGCATCAAGCTTGTCGAGCGTGCCGCCGGTATGGCCGAGGCCGCGCCCCGAGATCATCGGCACATGGCCGCCGCAGGCCGCGACCGCCGCCGCCAGCGGCAGGCTGACCGTATCGCCGACGCCACCGGTCGAATGCTTGTCGAGCGCCGGGCCCGGCAGGTCGCTCCAGTCGAGCACCGTGCCGGAATCGCGCATCGCCAGCGTCATCGCGACGCGTTCCTCAGCGTCCATGCCGCTGAAGAAGATCGCCATGGCGAAGGCCGCAGCCTGGCCCTCGCTGATGCCGCCATCGGTCAGGCCGGCGACCATCTGCCGGATATCGGCGGCGGCGAGCTTTGCACCGTCGCGCTTGGCAGTGATGATCTCCTGGGGCAGGCGCATCAATAGGCTCCGTCGGTGCGTTCGCCCGCGACGGTGCCGGCGATGATGTCGGCGAGCACGCCATAGAGCCCGCTGGCGCCGAAGCGGAAGGTTCTCGGCGTCGCCCAGCCCGGCCCCATGATCTCGTCGGCGAGATCGAGATAGGTCCGCGCATCGGCGAGCGTCCGCAGGCCGCCTGACGGCTTCAGCCCGACCGGCCGGCCCGACGCCTTGATCGCCTCCAGCATGGTCCGCGCCGCCTCGGGAGTTGCCGAGGTTGCGGTCTTGCCGGTCGAGGTCTTGATGAAGTCGGCGCCGGCGGCGATGGCGAGCTCGGAAGCCGCACGCACGGCACCCTGGTCGGGGTACTCGCCGGTTTCGAGAATGACCTTCAGCGTCTTGTCGCCGCAGCGCGCCCTGGCCTCGGCCACCATGTCGCGGGCGCTGGCGAGGTCGCCGGCGAGGAAGGCGCGCCAGGGCAGCACGAGGTCGATCTCGTCGGAGCCATCGGCGAGCGCCTCGGACAGGTCGTTCTCGATCAGGCTGCAATTGCTGCCGCCGGCCGGGAAATTGATCACGGTCGCGATCTGGACCGGCTGCTCGCGCAGCGCCCTTCGTGCCGTCTTGACGAATTGCGGCCACAAGCAGATCGCCGCCACCGGCCCGGGCGGCGCGACGGCGCGGGTGCAGAGTTGCAGCGCGCCGGTCTCCGTCGCCCGTTCCGAAAGATCGGTCAGGTCGAGCAGCCTGAGGGCGCGCAGCGCGAGATCGCTGTCTTCAGTCACGTCAGAGGTCCGTCAGGAAGGCGCGGAAGACGCGGCGCAGCCCGGCGGTCGCGGCGGCGGCGACGTCGCGGGTCTCGCCATGGCTCGGCGCGCCGCCGAGCATGCCGGCAGCCATGTTGGTGATGATCGAGATGCCGGCGACGCGTAGCCCGTGCCGCCGCGCCAGGATCACCTCCGGCACCGTCGACATGCCGACGAGATCGGCGCCGAGCAGCTTCGCCATCCTGATCTCGGCCGGCGTCTCGAAGCTCGGCCCGCTGAACCACATATAGACGCCTTCGCCCATATTGGCGCCGCTGGTGGCGGCGGCCTTCTTCAGCCGGGCGCGCAGATGCGGATCATAGGCGTCGACCATCGGCACGAAGCGGCCGTCGCCGACATCGCCGACCAGCGGGTTCGGCCCGTTGAAGTTGATGTGGTCGGTGATCAGCGCCAGGCTGCCGGGCCGCAGATCCGGCCGCAGCGAACCGGCGGCATTGGTCAGCACCAAAGGCGGCGAGCCGAACGCTGTCAGAAGGCCGAGCGGCACGCGCATGATCGCCGGATCGCCGGTCTCGTAGAAATGCGCCCGGCCCTCGAAGATCAGCACCTTCTTGCCGTAGAGCAGGCCATAGCTGACCTGCTTGGCATGGCCGGAGACCGAGCCCTGCGGAAAGCCGGGAATCTCAGCGAACGGTATCGAGACCGTATCGGTCATATCGTCGACGATGCGCCCGAGCCCGGTGCCGAGCACGATCGCGCAGTCGATGCCGCCATCGATGCCACGGTCGATCAGGACCGATGCCGCTTGGTCGAAAAGCGGATCCGCCGCCATAATGTACGCTCCATCGGCGCGCCGCGCGCGCCGTCTCAGGCGGCTCTCGGGCGCCGCAAATCACTTCGGCAAATTGGCCGGTCCGAAGGAGGCTGGCAACAGCTCGGCGAGCGAAAAGCGCGCCCGCACCCCGTCCGGCCCGGCGATCAGCACCGGCGTCTCCGGCGCCGCGAATTCGCGGATACGCTGGCGGCAGGCGCCGCAGGGCGTCACCAGCTCCTCGCCCGGCCCGATGACCAGGATGGCGCGGATCGCGCGGGCGCCGCCTGCGACCATCGCCGAGATCGCCCCGGCCTCGGCGCAGGCGCCGACCGGATAGGCGGCGTTCTCGACATTGCAGCCGGCATGGACGCTCCCGTCTGCGGCGAGGATCGCGGCGCCGACCGGGAAGCGTGAATAGGGTGCATAGGCGCGCGCCTGCGCGGCCTGCGCGGCAGTGAAGAGGGCGTCGATTTCGGTCGTGGCGGGGCCCATGGCGGGTTCAGCGTTCCTTGACATAGGGCAGGCCGGAGGCCTTGGGCGGCACTGCCTTGCCGATGAAGCCGGCGAGCAGGACCACCGTCATCACATAGGGCAGGGCTTGGATCGCCTGCACAGGTACCTGGCCGATGCCTGGTAGCGCAACGCCCTGCAGGCGGATCGCGATCGCGTCGAGCAGGCCGAAGAGCAGGCAGGCGAAGAGCGCCGGCCAGGGCCGCCAATTGGCGAAGATCACCGCGGCCAGCGCGATGAAGCCCTTGCCGGCTGTCATCTGCGGCAGGAAGCCGGCCGATTGCGAGACGGCGAGATAGGTTCCGCCGAGGCCGCAGAGCGCGCCGCAGATGATCACGGCGGCATAGCGCAGCCCGGCGACCGAGACGCCGGCCGTGTCGACCGCCGCCGGGTTTTCGCCGACGGCGCGCAGGCGCAGGCCGAAGCGGGTGTGCTTCAATACCAGCGCCGTCAGCACGACGCAGAGCAAGGCGAGATAGACCGGGGCGGCGTGGCCGGAGACGGCGATGTCGTAGAGCGGCCCGAGGACGGGGACGGATTTCAGCGTTTCGACCAGCGGCAGTTCGATCTCGCCGAAGCGCGCCGCGCCCTCCAGAGGCGGCGTGCGCCCGCCCTGGCCGTACCAGGCATTGCCGAGGATCACGGTCAGCCCAGCCGCCAGCATGTTGATGGCGACGCCGGAGACGATCTGGTTGCCGCGCCAGGTGATCGCGGCAAAGCCATGGACCAGCGAGAGCGCGACGGAAGCGGCGATGCCGGCGCCGAGCCCAGCCCAGGCCGAGCCGGTCTTGTAGGCGATCACCGCCGAGGCGAAGGCGGCGATCAGCATCTTGCCCTCGAGCCCGATATCGACGACGCCCGCCCGCTCCGACCAGAGCCCGGCCATGGCGGCGCAAAGAAGCGGCACCGAGAGCCTGATGGTCGAGTCGAGGATGACGGCGAGGGTCTGGACGATCTCCATCGCCTAGCCTCCGCGTCCGGGCCGCAGCGTGCCCGCGACCAGCCGCCGGAACAGCCCTTCCAGCGCCCCCGCGAACAGGATCACCACGCCGCCGATCACCACCACCATCTCGCGGGTGATGGTCGGCTTGTCGAAGGAGAGCTCGGCGCCGCCCTGGTAGAGTGCCCCGAAGAGCAGCGCCGCGAGCCCGACGCCGACCGGGTGGCCGCGGCCCATCAGCGCCACCGCGATGCCGACGAAGCCGTAGCCGGCGGTGAAATCGAGCACCAGCCGATGCTGCACGCCCATCACCTCGTTGACCGCGAGCCCGCCGGCTAGCGCCCCCGAAAGCGCCATCGCCACCATGGTGATCTTGGCCGGCGAGATGCCGGCATAGGCGGCGGCGCGCGGATTGGCGCCGACGGTGCGGATCGCATAGCCGAGGCGGGAGCGGTAGATCAGCAGCCAGACTGCGACGAGCGCGGCGAGCGCCAGCAGGAAGGCGCTGTTCAAGGGCGTCGTCGGCAGCTTCAGGCCGAACGGCGCCAAGAGCTGATGCATCGGCGTCAGCGTCGCATGCTTGGCGAAGTCGGCGGTCTCGGGCTGCATCGAGCCCGGCTTCCCGATCACCTCGACCAGGAGGTAGACGATCAGCGTCGCGGCGATGAAGTTGAACATGATCGTGGTGATCACGACATGGCTGCCGCGCATCGCCTGCAGATAGCCGGGAATGAAGGCCCAGACCGCGCCGCCCGCCGCCGCGGCGAGGATGGCGAGCGGTACCAGGAGGATGCCGGGGAGGGGCGCGAGCCAGAGGCAGGCCAGTGCCGCGAAGATGCCGGCGACCGTCGCCTGGCCCTCGCCGCCGATATTGAACAGCCCGGCATGGAAGGCGACAGCGACGGCGAGCCCCGTGAAGACGAAATTGGTGGCGTAATAGAGCGTGAATCCCAGCCCTTCGAGGCTGCCGAGCGAACCTTTCAGCAGCAGCGCCGTCGCCTCCAGCGGGCTCTCGCCGATGCCGAGCACGACGAGCCCGGCGACCAGCAGCGCGGCCGCGACCGAGACAACAGGCACGAGCGCGGTGTCGGCCCAGCGCGGCAGCTCGATCGGTGCGGCGCTCATGCCGCCCGCTCGCTGACGCCGGCCATCAGCAGGCCGAGATCGCGCTCGTCCGCCTCATCGGCGACGCGTTCGCCGGTGATCCTGCCGCCGCAGAGAGCCAGGATCCGGTCGGACAGCGCCATCACCTCCTCGAGCTCGACCGAGACCAGCAGGATCGCGACCCCGGCATCGCGCAGCGCGATCAGGCGGCGATGGATGAATTCGATCGCGCCGATATCGACGCCGCGCGTCGGTTGGCCGACCAGCAGCACCTTCGGCGCCCGCTCGATCTCGCGGGCGAGCACGATCTTCTGCTGGTTGCCGCCGGAGAATTTCGCCGTCTTCAGAGCGGGATCGGCGGGGCGCACGTCATAGGCCTGCATGCCGGAGAGCGCATGGTTGCGGACGGCCGCAGGCGATAGCAGTGGCCCCGGCCCGAAGGCCGGATCGTCGTGATAGCCGAGGATCATGTTCTCGGCCGCGGCGAAGGCGGTGACGAGCCCGGTCTTCTGCCGGTCCTCGGGGATATGCATCAGCCCGAGCCGGCGCAGATTGGCCGGGTTTCGGTCGGCGGCGTTGAGGATTTTGCCATCGAGGCGGATCACCCCGCGCGCCGGCTGGACGAGTCCTGCGAGCACGTCGAGCAACTCGCTCTGGCCGTTGCCGGCGACGCCGGCGATGCCGACGATCTCGCCTGCATGCAGCGTCAGGCTGGCATCGCGCAGCGTCTCGTGCCCGCGGCCGTCGACCACGCTGAGCCCGGCCGCCTCGAGCACCGGCGCACCGCGCTTGCGCGGTGCCTTCTCGACCCGCAGCAGCACGCGCCGGCCGACCATCGCCTCGGCGAGCTCCGCCGGCGAGGTCCGGGCCGTCTCAACATGGGCGACCATCTCGCCGCGCCGCATCACCGAGACCCAGTCGGTCACCGCCATGATCTCGCGCAGCTTGTGGGTGATCAGGATCACCGTCTTGCCCTGCGCCTTCAGCGCCCGCAGCAGTTCGAAGAGCTGGTCGGCCTCGGCCGGGGTCAGCACTGCGGTCGGCTCGTCGAGGATCAGCACGTCCGCGCCGCGGTAGAGCGCCTTCAGGATCTCGACGCGCTGCTGCAGCCCAACCGAGAGCGAGCCGACGGTCGCATCCGGGTCGATGGCAAGGCCGTACTGCGCCGAGAGCCTGGCGAGTTCGGCCCGCGCCTTGGCGACGCCGCGCTTCAGCCAGGGCCCTCCCTCGGCGCCGAGCACGACGTTCTCGACCACCGAAAGCGGCTCGACCAGCATGAAGTGCTGGTGGACCATGCCGATGCCGGCGGCGATCGCCTCGGCCGAGGAGCGGATGGCGCGCTTCTCGCCGCGCACCCGGATCTCGCCGGAATCGGCCTCGTAGAAGCCGTAGAGGATCGACATCAGCGTCGATTTGCCGGCGCCGTTCTCGCCGACGATGCCGTGGATCGAGCCGGCGGCGACCGTGAGCGAGACGTCCCGGTTGGCGGCGACCGGGCCGAAGGATTTCGAGACGCCGGAAAGTTCGATCGCGGCAGGCGCGGCGCCCGTCATAGGAAGAGGACCATGCCGTCATGGGCGCGGGTTTCGGGCAGCGGCTCGCTATGCGCCAGCATATCCGGCCCCATATGGGTCAGGATGAGGCGCGGCGTGTCGAGCGCGTCGCGATGGGCCGCGAGCGAGCGGTAGTCGAGATGGTTGGCCAGCACCCGGTCGAATGTGTAGCACTCGACGAGCAGCGCATCGGCACCCGCGGCGAGCGGGATCAGCGCGTCGGTCCAGGCGGTGTCGCCGGAATAGGCGAAGGTCTTGCCGCCTTGCCTCAGCCTGTAGCCCTGGCAGGGGCCGGCGCGCTCGTCATGCACCATCGCAAAGGCTTCGACCGCGATGCCGTCGAGCTCCGCCGGAGCCTCGGGCGTGACCTCCACATAAGTGATCGGGAAGCGCCAGCGATTGCTGGAGGCGCCGGGGAAATCGGTTTCGAGCGCATGCCGGGCCCGGTGCTCGATGCCTTCCGGGCCGGCGATGGTCAAAGGCTCGCGCCGGCGCGAGAGGAACTGTGCTTCGAGCAGGAAGGCCGGCAGCCCGCCGAAATGGTCGCCGTGGAAATGCGTGAACAGCAGGGTCGAGAGCTGGTTGCGCACGACGCCGGCCCGGTTGAGCGCGACCATGCTGGAGGAGCCGCAATCGAGCAGCAGCTTCGCCTCGCCCGCCTCGATCTGGAGGCAGGTGTTGAAGCGGCCGCCGGAGCCGAACGCGTCGCCCGAGCCGTGGATGGTGATCTTCATCGCGCCGATGCGGCGGTGCGAGCCGTTACATCGTGCACTTGGAGTCCGACATATAGTCGTGGACCTTGACCGAGCCGGCGATGATGTCGGCTCTGGCCTTGTCGGCGGCCGCCTTCATCTCGGCGCTGATCAGCGCCTTGTTGTTGTCGTCGAGCGCCCAGCCGACGCCGTCCTCCTTCAGCCCGAGCACCGAGACGCCGGGCTTCCAGCTGCCCTCGCGCGCCGCCTTGAAGGAGTTGTAGGCGGCGACGTCGACGCGCTTCAGCATCGAGGTCAGCACCTTGCCGGGATGCAGCATGTTCTGGTTCGAATCGACGCCGATGCCGAGCTTGCCGGCGTCCGCAGCGGCGCGCAGCACGCCGATGCCGGTCCCGCCGGCAGCGTGGTAGACCACGTCGGCGCCACGATCGATCTGCGACTTGGCGAGCTCGCCGCCCTTGACCGGGTCGTTCCAGGCGGCCGGGGTCGAGCCGGTCATGTTCTGGAAGATCTCGGCGTCCTTCTTCGCCGCCTTGACGCCCTGGACATAGCCGCAGGCGAATTTGCGGATCAGCGGGATGTCCATGCCGCCGACGAAGCCGACCTTGCCGGTCTTCGAGGCGAGGCCGGCGAGCAGCCCGACGAGATACGAGCCCTCATGCTCCTTGAACACGACCGACTGCACGTTCGGCAGCTCGACCACCATGTCGATGATGGTGAACTTCAGGTCCGGGAACTCGGCCGCGACCTTCTGCAGCGCGGTCGCCTGCGAGAAGCCGACCGCGATGATCGGCGAATGGCCGTCGCGCGCGAAGCGGCGCAGCGCCTGCTCGATCTGCGCGTCGTTGGTCGGCTCGAAATCGCGGAACTCGACGCCGGTGTCGGTCTTGAACTTCTCGGCGCCGATGAAGACGCCCTCGTTGAAGGATTTGTCGAACTTGCCGCCCTTGTCGTAGACGACCGCGGGCTTGATCGCGGTCTGGGCGGTGGCGGCGAACGCCGAAAGAGCGACGCCGGCCAGGGCCAGGGCGAGGGATTTCAGGCGCATGGAACCGTTCCCCTGTCACGCATGGAGCAGTTCCGCTGCCCCCTTATGCGGTCACGATGGCACGGCTTTTCGAAAGGGCCAAGCGGCTGCGCGAGAGGCACGCCGCCTGGCGTTTCGCAAGAGCTTCCGGGGTTCCGTCAGCCGCGCTGGATCGAGACCCCGCCATCGGCGAGGAAGGCCGTGCCGGCGACGAAGCTCGACGCATCCGAGGCCAGGAACAAGGCAGCCCTGGCGATCTCCTCGGGCTTCGCCATGCGCTTCAGCGCGTGGAGGCCCTCGACGAAGGCCAGCACCTCCGGCCCGGCATCGGGCGCGTTGGTGAAGCTCGCCGGCGTATCTGTGCCGCCCGGCAGCAAGGCGTTGACCCGGATTCCCTGGCTCCCGAGTTCGGCGGCGAGTGCCTTCACCAGCCCGATCTGCCCGGCCTTGCCGGCGGCATAGGCGGACATGCCGGAAAGCCCGGCGGTGTAGCCGACGAAGCTCGAGGTGAAGATCAGCGAGCCGCCACCGCGCGCCTGCAGCGCCGGCACCTGGTATTTCGCACCGAGGAAGGCGCTCGTCAGGTTGATCTCGATCAGCTCGCGCCAGGCGGCCGAGGACATCTCCGCGACCGGTGCCAGCTCGCCGACCACGCCGGCATTGTTGAAAGCGATGTCGAGCCCGCCGAAGCGCTCCGTTGCCGCCTCGACCAGACGCTGCGCCAACGCCTCGTCGCGGATGTCGCCGGCAATGGCCAGCGCCTCGCCGCCCGATGCGGCGATCTCCGCCGCCAGCTGGTCGAGCTCGTCCTGGCGCCGCGCCGTCACCACCACCCTTGCGCCTTCGCTGGCGAACAGGCGGGCGGCGGCGCGCCCGATCCCGGAGCTCGCCCCGGTGATAAGCGCGATCTTGTCTTTGAGAACCGTCATGGCTTTGCCTTTCATGCCGCAGGAAACTGCGGCGCGGTGATCGCAGCCGGCGGGATGGGGCAGACACCCGCTTCCTGTCACGGCATGGCACCCGATTCCCGGGCAGCCGAATTCCGCGCTACGGATCGCGAGCACCCGATTGCTGCGCGGGCGCGATCGGCCTAATCCTGAGGGCATGATGCTGAGCGACGCCGAGATCGAGCGCTATGCCCGCCATCTGGTGCTGCCGGAGATCGGCGGCCCCGGGCAGGCACGGCTGAAGCGTGCGCGGGTGCTGGTGATCGGCGCGGGCGGGCTCGGGGCGCCGTTGCTCGCCTATCTCGCTGCCGCCGGCGTCGGCACCATCGGCATCGTCGACGACGACCATGTCTCGCTGTCGAACCTGCAGCGACAGATCATCTTCGGCACGGAGGATGTCGGCGCCCGCAAGGCGGTGGCGGCCGCCGGTTTCGTCAAGCGGCTGAACCCGCATGTGCAGATCGAGGAATACGTCACGCGGATCGACCCGCACAACGCCCGCGCGCTCGTCGCCTTCTACGACGTCGTCGCCGAGGGCTCGGATAATTTCGCCACGCGCTATGCGGTCTCCGATGCCTGCTTTCATGAGGGCAAGCCGCTGGTCACGGCGGCGCTCGGACGCTTCGACGGCTCGCTGACCACGATCAGGGCACATGAGACCGGGCCGGATGGCGAGCCCAACCCGACCTATCGCTGCCTGTTCCCCAACGAGCCGCCGCCCGGCACGATCGCCCCCTGCGCCGAAGCCGGCATTCTGGGCGCGTTGCCGGGCGTGATGGGCTCGCTGATGGCGCTGGAAGTGCTGCGGACGATCGCCGGTTTCGGCGAGCCGCTGGTCGGCAGGCTGCTGCTGGTCGACGCGATGGCGATGCGCTTCGAGACGATGCGCTATCGCTGGGACCCGGAGAACCCGCTGAACGGGACGGCTGTCGCCGCCACGGGCTGAGCCGGGGCGCTCAGAGCGCCGCCCGCTTCGCCTCGATCACGTCGAAGAGCTGCGCCGCGAGATCCGGTCCGCCGAGCTTCTTGATGGCGCGGACCCCGGTCGGGGCGGTGACGTTGATCTCGGTCAGCTTGCCGCCGATCACGTCGATGCCGACCAGCAAGAGGCCGCGCTCCCTGAGCGCCGGGCCGATGCGCTCGCAGATTTCGAGCTCGCGCTTCGAGAGGTCGGTCGGCCGGGCCGCGCCGCCGCGCACCATATTGGCGCGCAGGTCGCCTTCCGCCGGCACGCGGTTGACCGCGCCGGCGGCCTTGCCGTCGATCAGGATGATGCGCTTGTCGCCCGCGGTGACCTCCTTCAGGAAGGCCTGGACCACCCAGGGCTCGCGGAAGAGGTTGGCGAAGAGGTCGCAGAGCGAGCCGAAATTCGGATCGCCCTTGCCGGTCTTGAACACGGTCGCGCCGCCATGGCCGTAGAGCGGCTTCATCACGATCTCGCCGAACTCCTCGCGGAAGGCCTCGATCTCGGCCTTGTCGCGGGTGATCAGGGTCGGCGGCATCAGCTCCGGGAAATGGGTGACGAACAGCTTCTCCGGCGCATTGCGGACCTCGGCGGGGTCGTTGACCACCAGCGTCTTGGGATGGATGCGCTCGAGCATATGCGTCGAGGAGACATAGGCCATGTCGAAGGGCGGGTCCTGGCGCAGCAACACCACGTCGAGCGTCGAGAGGTCGGTGCGCTCGGGCTGACCCAGCGTGTAGTGGTCGCCCTCGACATCGCGGACCTCGACCGGGTTGATCACGGCGGTGACCTTGCCGTCGCGCAGGGTGAGCTTGTCGGGGGTGTAGGTAAAGAGCCGGTGGCCGCGCGCCTGCGCCTCCAGCATCAGCGAGAAGCCGGTGTCGCCGGCAATGCGGACCTTCTCGATCGGGTCCATCTGGATGGCGACGTTCAACGGCATGGGAGCGCTCCGGTTGTGAGCGCTTTATCGAGCCTGCCGCCGCGCCAGCGCAAGGGGCTCGTCCTGCGTCAGAGCGTGAGCTCGAAGACGGCGGGGACATGGCGCGGCAGCCGCCAGGGCGCGAGGAAGACGGCATCGGCCCGCAAATGGCGCTGCATCGCCCAGGGATTGCGCGCCAGCCACTGCCTGATGCCCGCCTCGATCAGGCGCCTTTTGTCGGCGGTGATCGCGCCCGCCGCCGCGTCGAGCGCGGCGCGGCGCTTCACCTCGACGAAGGCGATGCTGTTGCCGCGTGTCATGATCAGGTCGATCTCGCCGCCCTTGCCGCCGAAGCGCCGTTCCAGCAGGCGATAGCCCTTGGCGCTGAGATAGAGCACGGCGAGCCATTCGCCGCGCCGCCCGGACAGGCCGGAATGGCGGGCGCGTCGGCTGCGGGCCGACTCGCTCACGGCGTCCGCGTCAGCTCGAGCGCGCGGGCATAGACCAGCCGGCGCGGCTGGCCGCTGGCCGCGGTGACCTGCGCCACCGCTTCCTTCAGCGAGAGTTTTTCGAGCGCTGCCCGCAGCGCCTCGTCGAGCGCGGCGCCGCTCGGGGCGAGGGCAGCGGCGTCCGGCGGGCCGATGATCACCACGATCTCGCCGCGGGCTTCCTCGGCCTCTCCGTAATGGACGGCGAGTTCGGAAAGTCGACCGCGCCGGACGTTCTCGTAGTATTTGGTCAGCTCGCGTGCGACTGCGCCCGGCCGCTCTCCGAGCACCGTCGCGGCGTCGCCCAGCATCTCGGCGAGCCGCCGCGGCGATTCGAAGAAGACGAGCGTGCCGGGGATCGCGGAAAGCTCGGTCAGCCGCGCCTTCCGCGCCGCGCTCTTCGGCGGCAGGAAGCCTTCGAAGAAGAAGCGGTCGGTCGGCAGGCCGGCGAGCACCAGCGCCGCCAGCACCGCGGAGGGGCCGGGAATGCCGGTGACCGGCAGGCCTTCCGCCACCAGTTCCGCGACCAGCTTGTAGCCGGGGTCGGAGACCAATGGCGTGCCGGCATCGGAGATCAGCGCGAGCTTGCCGCCCTGGCGCAGCCTTTCCAGGATCTTCGGGCGCATCTGCGCCGCATTGTGCTCGTGATAGGGCAGGAGCGGCGTCGCGATGCCGTAATGCGCCAGCAGCGTCTTAGAGGTGCGGGTATCCTCGGCCAGTACCGCATCGGCGGCGGCGAGGGTCGACAGCGCCCGGAACGAGATGTCCTTGAGATTGCCGATCGGCGTTGCGACGATGTGCAGGCCGGGCGCCAGCGGCTCGGCCTCGGCCCGCAGCCCGAAGGCCGTGTAGCTTGCCGGGGTATCTTTGGCGCGGCCCGGGAGCGGCGCGGCGGGGGAAGGCGCTGACATGGCGGCGAAACTGCCACAGCCGCTGCCGGGAAGCCATCGCGCCGGCGGCAACTCATAGTTAACAGCTTGAAAATACCATCCCTGGCTGGCAGGTATTTTCCCGTGGTCCGGGGGGATATGCACCGCCGGGCGCCGTCGTGACGATGCGCCCCGCCAGCAGTGGAGACGAAGCCCGTGTCGCGCCCAGTTGGAATTCCAGATCAGGCGCCCCTCGCCGGCGTCTCGCGGCGGCTGATTCTGGCCAGCGGCGCTACGCTCCTGCTCACCGCCTGCAGCGGCGGCCCCTCCGGTTTGCCAGGCTTCGACAGCGCGGGCGGTGGCGCTCCTGCGGCCCCGACCGGCCCGACGCTCGGGACCGGCTCGGTCAAGGTCGGACTGATCCTGCCGCTGACGGCGGAAGGCGCCGGCGCGACGGTCGGCAACTCCCTGAAGAACGCTGCCGAGATGGCGCTCGCCGAATTCCCCGGGGCCGACCTGACCTTGCTGGTCAAGGACGATCGCGGCACGCCCGACGGTGCCCAGGCAGCCGCCCAGGCGGCGCTGCGCGAAGGCGCCGAGCTGATCATCGGCCCGCTCTTCGCGCCCTCGGTCCAGGCCGTCGCGCAGGTGGCCCGCGGTGCCGGCAAGCCGGTGATCGCCTTCTCCAGCGACAGCAACGTCGCCTCGCGCGGCGTCTACCTGCTCTCCTTCCCGCCCGAGAACGACGTCAACCGGGTGATCGCCTACGCCTCCTCGCAAGGCCGGAAATCCTTCGCCGCGATGGTACCGGACACCGCCTATGGCAAGGTCGTCGAGGCCGCCTTCCAGCAGGCGGTGGCCGATCGCGGAGCCCGCGCCGTGGTGATCGAGCGCTTCGGGGCCGACGCCAACAGCATGCGCGCTTCGGCCGGCCGGCTGACACCTGCCCTGCAGCAGGCCGATGCGCTGTTCGTGCCGGGCGATGCCAATGCCATGCCGCAGCTCGGCCTGATCCTGCAGCAGGCCGGCTACGACCCGGCCAAGGTCAAGCCGCTCGGCACCGGCGTCTGGAACGACGCCGCCGTTGCCCGCATTCCTGCCATCCAGGGCGGCTGGTTCGCTTCGCCCGATACGGCCGGCTTCAACGCCTTCGCCGGCCGCTACCAGAAGCGTTTCAACAGCTCGCCGACCCGCACCGCGACACTCTCCTATGACGCGGTCTCGCTCGCTGCCGCGCTCGCTCGCACGCAAGGCAGCCAGCGCTTCTCCGAATCCGTTCTGACCAATCCCTCAGGCTTCGCCGGCGCCGATGGCGTCTTTCGCTTCCGCCCGGATGGGCTGAACGAGCGCGGCCTTGCCGTCCTCGAATTGCGCAACGGCCAGATCGTCACGGTCAACGCTGCCCCGCGCGATCTCGGCCCTCGGACGAACTGAGGCGCCATCGGAGCGTCATTCTCGGGCGAAGCGCAGCGCAGACCCGAGAATCTCTTGCAGGATAAGGCGCCCTTCACGGGCGCCTTTTTCGTCATGAGATGCCCGGGTCGGGCCCGGGCATGACGCGCGCTGTCTCACCCGCCGATATTGAACGCCGCCAGCGCCGCCATGTTGACGATGTCGGAATCCTTGGCGCCGAGCGGCACGATCTGCACCGGCTTGTCGAGGCCGACGATCAGCGGGCCGATCACGGTCGAGCCGCCGAGCTCCTGCAGCATCTTGGTCGAGATCGAGGCCGAGTGGAACGCCGGCATCACCAGGACATTGGCCGGGCCGGTCAGGCGGCAGAACGGGTACTGGCCCATCAGATCGCGGTTCAGCGCGACATCGGCCGCCATCTCGCCGTCATACTCGAAATCGACGCGCTGGTTGTCGAGGATGGCGACCGCTTCGCGCACCTTTGCCGATCGCTCGCCGGGCGGGTGCCCGAAGGAGGAAAAGGCGAGCATCGCGACCCTCGGCTCATAGCCCAGACGCCTTGCCACGCCGGCGGCCTCGATCGCGATCTCGGAAAGCTCGCGGGCCGTCGGCATCTCGTGGATCGCGGTATCGGCGACGAGCACGGTGCGCCCGCGCGCGACCACCACGGAGACGCCAATGACGCGATGGCCCGGCTTCTCGTCGATGACGCGGCGGACCTCCTCGAGCGCGATCGAGTAGTTGCGGGTAACGCCCGTCACCATCGCGTCGGCATCGCCGAGCGCCACCATCGCCGCGGCGAAATGATTGCGGTCCTGGTTGATCAGGCGCTGGCAGTCGCGGAACAGATAGCCCTGCCGCTGCAGCCGCTCGTAGAGATATTGCGCATAGGCGCTATTGCGGTGCGACAGCCTGGCGTTCTGAATCTCGATGCCCTTGGCCTCGAGATCGACGCCGAGGAAGGTCGCCGCCTCGCTGATCCGCTCCTCGCGGCCGACGAGGATCGCCTTGCCGAGCCCCTGGTTGACGAAGGAGGCGGCAGCGCGGATCACCTGCTCCTCCTCGCCCTCGGCGAAGACGACGCGCTTCGGATAACGGCGGACGCGCTCGGTGATGCGGTTGAGGGTGCCGGCGACCGGATCGCGCCGCGCCGAGAGCTGCGCCTTATAGGCGGCGGTGTCGACGATCGGCTTGCCCGCGACGCCGGTCTCCATCGCCGCCTTGGCGACGGCCATCGGCACGACATGGATCAGCCGCGGATCGAACGGCACCGGGATGATGTACTCCTTGCCGTAGC
The DNA here is from genome assembly GCF_001509835.1 of Allobosea sp. WAO. Taxonomy (GTDB): domain Bacteria; phylum Pseudomonadota; class Alphaproteobacteria; order Rhizobiales; family Beijerinckiaceae; genus Allobosea. The sequence goes on along the minus strand of NZ_JXTJ01000007.1, from coordinate 358,525 downwards.
GCGGGCGCGCGCCCTGATAGGCGGCGGCGACCTCGTCCGGCACATCCTCGCGCGCCAGGAAGGCGAGCGCCTCGGCTGCCGCGATCTTCATCTCCATGTTGATCGTCGTGGCGCGCACGTCGAGCGCGCCGCGGAAGATGAAGGGGAAGCCCAGCACGTTGTTGACCTGGTTCGGATAATCCGAGCGCCCGGTCGCCATGATCGCGTCGTCGCGCACTGCCGCGACCTCTTCCGGGGTGATCTCCGGGTCGGGATTTGCCATCGCGAAGATGATCGGGTTCTCGGCCATGGAGGCGACCATTTCGGGGGTCACCGAGCCCTTCTGGGAGAGGCCGAAGAACGCGTCGGCGCCCTCCATGGCCTGCGCCAGTGTACGCCGGTCGGTCACGGCCGCATGGGCCGATTTCCACTGGTTCATGCCCTCGGTGCGGCCTTGGTAGATCACGCCCTTGGTGTCGCAGAGGATGACGTTGTCGGGCTTGAAGCCCATCGCCTTCAAGAGCTCGATGCAGGCGATGGCGGCGGCGCCGGCGCCGTTGATGACGAGCTTCGTGGTCTTGACGTCGCGGCCCGTCAGGTCGAGCGCGTTGATCAGGCCGGCGGCGGCGATGATCGCGGTGCCGTGCTGGTCGTCATGGAAGACCGGGATGTCCATCAGCTCGCGCAGGCGCTGCTCGATGATGAAGCATTCCGGAGCCTTGATGTCCTCGAGATTGATGCCGCCAAAGGACGGGCCGAGATAGCGCACCGCCTCGATGAACTTGTCGGCGTCCTCGGTGTCGACCTCGAGATCGATCGAATCGACATCGGCGAAGCGCTTGAACAGGATCGACTTGCCTTCCATCACCGGCTTGGAGGCGAGCGCGCCGAGATTGCCCAGGCCCAGAATGGCGGTGCCGTTCGAGATCACTGCGACGAGATTGGCGCGGGCGGTGTAGTCATAGGCGCGGCTGGGATCCTCGGCGATGGCGAGGACGGGAACGGCGACGCCGGGCGAATAGGCCAGCGAGAGGTCGCGTTGCGTCGCCATCGGCACGGTCGGAACGATCTCGAGTTTGCCCGGCCGGCCCTCCGAGTGGAACAGCAACGCTTCCTGGTCGGTGAAGGTCGGGCGGGTGCGCTTGATCGGGGGGCGGTCGTTCATGCGTTTGTTCTTTTTCACAGGCGTTTCCTCGGGGGGAAACGACCATAGGGCAGCGCCCGCCCGCTCCACAAGGCGCTATCGCTGACCGTGACTCGTGCCTCGCCGGAGAAAGTCGGGGGACGCCGAAGCGTTCAGAGGCGGCCGCGCACCCGTGATACGAAGTCGCCCACATAGCGATCCAGCTCGACCGATTGCTCGCTGACCCGCCGCGCCGCCTCGACCACCCGCGAGGCGGTTTCCCCGGTCGAGCGCGCTTCGTCGCCGAGGGCCGCGACATTGCCGGTCACCGTCGTCGTCGAGCCGGCGACCGCCTGCGCGTCGGCGGCGATGCCGGAGGCGATCGTGCCCTGCGTGTTGACGACCCGCGCGATCGCCCCCGAGGTCGTCTCGATCGTGCCCATCGTCACTTCGATCTGCCCGACGGCCTCGGCCGCGGTCGCGGCGGCGGCACGGATCTCCTGCAGCGTCGCAGCGATGTCGCGGGTCGCCTTCTGGGTCTGCTCGGCGAGGTTCTTGACCTCGCCGGCGACCACCGCGAAGCCGCGCCCGGCCGTGCCGGCCCGCGCCGCCTCGATCGTGGCGTTCAGCGCCAGGAGGTTGGTGCGCGCGGCGATGTCCTCGATGAAGTCGAGCACGGCACCGACCTGGTCGGCGGCGAGGGCGAGGCCGTTGACGTCGCGCCGGGTCGAGCGGACATGGCTCGCCGCCTCCTGCGCCTTCTCGGCCGCCAGCCCTGTCTGCCGGGTGAGCTCGCGGATCGAGGCGTCGATCTCCTCGGCCGCCAGCGCGACGCTGCCGACCCGGTGCGAGGCGAGCTGCGCCTGCTGGGTGACGTCGACTGCCCGCTGGGTGGTATGGTCGGCATTCGCTGCCATCTGCTGTGCCGCCTCGTGCATGTCGCGGGCCGATTCGCCGACCTGCCGCAAGGCTTTGCCGACGGTGACTTCGAGATTGGCCGCGAGCTCTTCGAGCGCCGAGCGACGCAAGGTTTCGATCTCGTCGCGCCGGGTCTCGAGCGTCTTCTCGGGCGTGATGTCGAGCAGGATGCCGTCCCAGATCACCGTGCCGTCGGCGAGGCGGCGGCTCGACGCCTCGCTGCGTAGCCAGACGATCGCGCCGTCGATGCCGGCATAGCGCGCCTCGAACCGCCAGAAATCGCCATAGCCCCTCGGGTCCGCGTGCGCCGCCTCGAAGCGCGCCCGGTCCTCGGGCAGCATCTTGCCGAGCCAGATTTGCGGATCGCGCTCGACCTCCTCCTTGGTGATTCCCAGCAGCCGGTCGATGGCGAAGGAGGCGAAATGATAGCTCAACGAGCCGTCGGGATGGACGATTCGCTGGTAGAGCGTGCCCGGCGCCCGCTGCATCAGCGTCCGCAGCCGATAGGCGTTCTCACGGCGCTCGCGGTCATTGTGCACGACGAGCCCGACCAGGATCGTGCCGATCGTGTTGACCAGGATGATCATCGGCACGGCCTTGCGCAGGAAGCGCTCGGCGACTGCCGCGTCCGGCATGAACAGCACCGAGAGCAGGAGGCAAAGCGCCCCGATCCCGCTCAGCACCACGAAGTCGCTCAGCCCAAAAGAGCGACGCTGCCGGTAAAGCCATGCCGCATAGGCGACGCCGGCGAGCGCATTGAGGAAGATGCCGGCGAGGCCAGTCGCCATGCCGGCGCCGCCCTGGCTGTAGCGCAGTGCCGCGAGCGGCAGGGCCGTCAGCACCGCTGAAATCGGCCCGCCGATCGGCCCGGCGAGGATGGCGAGCGTGTTGCGGGAATCGACGACGACGCCGGCTTCCACCACGAACGGGAAGGCCATGCTGCACAGCGCGGCCGCGGCGAACAGGGCGCCGATCGTGACCTGGCGCAGGATCGGCCGCTGGTCGAGCCAGGGCGCGACGACCGTCACCACCAGCGCGGCGAGCAGCAGGAAGGAAAGGCTCTCGACGAGGTTGATCAGCAGCGACATGGGGGCCTTCGGCCGAAAATGGCCAGGTCAGCCTGCTTTCAATTGTTGAAAGTCTCCCTAACGGATGGCCTTGCCGGCGCGATTTGATAGCGTGCCGGCGCGATGCACAGCACCTCTCCCCGCGACACCACGCCCCCTCCTGCCGCCGCCGGCGCGAGCGCCGATTCCGGCCGCGTCACGCCGATGATGGCGCAGTATATGGAGATCAAGACCGCTAATCCGGACAGCCTGCTGTTCTACCGGATGGGCGATTTCTACGAACTGTTCTTCCAGGACGCCGAGATCGCCTCGCGCACGCTCGGCATCGTGCTGACCAAGCGTGGCAAGCATCTCGGCGAGGACATCGCCATGTGCGGCGTGCCGGTCGACCGCGCCGACGACTATCTCCAGCGCCTGATCGCCGCCGGCCACCGCGTCGCGGTTTGCGAACAGACCGAAGATCCGGCCGAGGCCAAGAAGCGCGGCGCCAAATCGGTGGTGAAGCGCGATGTCGTCCGCCTCGTCACGCCCGGGACCATCACCGAGGAGCGCCTGCTCGAGCCCGGCCGCGCCAGCCTGCTCGTCGCCGTGGCGCGGCGCCGGCTCAGCGATGTCAGCTATGCCTATGGCATCGCCGCCGTCGACATCTCGACCGGCCGTTTCAGCGTGCTGGAAACCGATGCGCGCGGGCTCTCGGTCGAGCTGGCGCGGCTGGAGCCGCGCGAGATCGTCTGCCCGGACGCGATCTACGATGATCCGGAGCTCAAGGAGGTCTGGCGCGACACGCCTGCGGCGGTGACGCCGCTGGCACGCGAGGGGCTCGATCCGGCTTCCGGCGAAAGGCGGCTGAAGGAGTTCTTCGGCGTCGCCACGCTCGATGCCTTCGGCGCCTTCAGCCGCGCCGAGATCGCCGCCGCCGCTGCCGCGCTCGCCTATGTCGAACGCACCCAGTTCGGCGCCCGTCCGCCGCTCTCCGCTCCTCGCCGCGAGGGCGAGAGCGCGGCCATGCTGATCGACGCGGCGACGCGGACCAATCTCGAACTGACGCGCACCCTCTCCGGCGAGCGCGCCGGCAGCCTGCTCGCCACCATCGACCGGACGCAGACGCCCGGCGGCAGCCGGCTTCTCGCCGAGCGCCTGGCGGGGCCGCTGACCGATCCTGCCGAGATCGGCCGCCGGCACGATGCCGTCGCTGCTTTGGTCGAGTCTCCCGGGCTGCGCGAGGATCTGCGCCGCGATCTCGCCCGCGTTCCCGACATCGCCCGGGCCTTGTCGCGCCTCGCGCTCGACCGCGGCGGCCCACGCGATCTCGCCGCGCTCGGCGCCGGGCTGGAGGCGGCGCGCGCCATCGCCGCCGCCCTCCTGCGCCATGCCGAGATTCCACCGGAACTGCGCGAGGCGGCGCTGGCGCTCGGCCGTACCGACCCTGATCTCGGCGCGCGCCTTTCGGCGACGCTCGCCGACGAATTGCCACTGCTGCGGCGCGACGGCCGCTTCGTGCGCGAGGGCTTTGATCCTGCCCTCGACGAACTGCGGCTGCTGCAGGTCGATTCCCGCAAGGTCATCGCCCAACTCCAGGCCCGCTACGCCGCCGAGACCGACTGCCGCACGCTACGGATCAAACACAATTCCATGCTCGGCTACTTCGTCGAGGTGCCGCAGGCGGTCGGCGAAAGCTTCCTGAGAGAGCCTTGGCGCGCCGTCTTCGTGCACCGCCAGACCATGTCGGATGCGATGCGGTTCTCCTCGGTCGAGCTAGGCGAGCTCGAGGCCAAGATCGCCTCGGCCGCCGACCGGGCGCTGAAGCTGGAACTGTCGATCTTCGCCGAACTGACCGCGGCCGTGCTCGATCAGGCCGAGCCGATCAAGGGGGCGGCGCTGGCGCTGGCCGCGATCGACGTCGCCGCCGCGCTGGCTGAGCTCGCGGTCGATGGCGGCTGGACCCGGCCGCTCGTCGACGAGGGCGCCGCCTTTTCGATCAAGGCGGGCCGCCACCCGGTCGTCGAGGCGGCGCTGAAGCGCGAGGGACAGCCCTTCGTCGCCAATGACAGCGAGCTTTCGCCCGCCGGCAAGCGCCAGGATGGCCGCATCTGCCTGATCACCGGCCCGAACATGGCCGGTAAATCGACCTTCCTGCGCCAGAACGCGCTGATCGCCGTGCTGGCGCAGATGGGCTCCTTCGTGCCGGCGCAGAGCGCCCATATCGGCGTCGTCGACCGCTTGTTCTCGCGTGTCGGCGCCGCCGACGATCTCGCCCGGGGACGTTCGACCTTCATGGTCGAGATGGTCGAGACCGCGGCGATCCTGAACCAGGCCGGGCCGCGGGCCCTAGTCATTCTCGACGAGATCGGGCGCGGCACCGCGACCTTCGACGGGCTTTCCATCGCCTGGGCGGCGATCGAGCATCTGCACGAGGCCAATCGCTGCCGGGCCCTGTTCGCGACACACTACCACGAGCTGACCGCGTTGGCCGAGCGGCTCGACCGGGTCGCCAACGCCACCGTGCGCGTCACCGAATGGAATGGAGAAGTCGTTTTCCTGCACGAGGTCGTGCCCGGCGCCGCCGATCGCTCCTACGGCATCCAGGTCGCCAAGCTCGCCGGCCTGCCCCCGGCCGTGGTCGAGCGCGCCCGCGCCATTCTCGGCGAGCTCGAGAAGAGCGAGCGCGAGAAGCCGGTGGCGGCGCTGGTCGACGATCTCCCGCTCTTCGCCGCGCAATTGCGCAGCCCGCCTCCCGCGCCCGTGGTCGCGTCCGGCCCCGATTTGCTCAGGGAGACGCTTGCCGGGCTCGACCTCGACGAGATGACGCCGCGCGAGGCGCTGGAAGCGCTTTATCGGCTGAAGGGGCTGGGCTGAGATTGCCGCGCCGTCTTTCCGGGGCACTGCGCAGCAGCGAGCCCGGAACTCATGAACTCGACGCGGCTGGAACAGGCGGCGTCTGGGCCGAATCGGCCATCCAGAAATGTCGTGTTCATGGGTTCCGGGCTCGGGCCTCCGGCCCGCCCCGGAATGACGGGGAGGCGAGAAGCCTCTCGATCCCCTCGGCCGCGGCGACACCTGTCGCGAAGCAGGCCTGCAGCAGGAATCCGCCGGTCGGCGCCTCCCAGTCGAGCATCTCGCCGGCAACGAAGACGCCGGGCACACGCTTCAGCATGAAGCCCGCGTCGAACTCGTCGGCGAGGATGCCGCCAGCCGTCGAGATGGCGCGCGCGATCGGCGCCATCCCGGTCAGGCGCAGCGACGCCGCCTTGATCAGCCTGGCGAGAGCCGCTGGCTCGGTCGGCAGCGGGCCTTCGGTGGCCTCGCGCAGCACCGCGATCGCGACCGGCGAAAGCCCTGCCGCCTTGCGCAGATGGTTGCTCAGCGTCTCGCCGGCCCGGCGGCGTTCGAGGCGGGCGGCGAGCGCGGCCGCGTCGAGATCGGGCCGCAGATCGACGGCAAGCTCGGCATGGCCATCGCGTGCGATCGCTTCGCGCAGCGGCCCCGAGAGGGCATAGATCGCGCCGCCCTCGATACCGTCGGCGTCGATCATCGCCTCGCCCATGGCGTGCCGCCCGGCAAAGGAGAGGGCGATCCGCTTCAGCGGCTGTCCGGCGAAGCGCTCGCGCATCAACGCCGACCAGTCGACCGAGAAACCGGCATTGGCTGGGCGCAGCGGCGCGATCGCGACGCCCTTCGCCGCCAGCATCGCCTGCCAGCCGCCATCCGAGCCGAGCCTCGGCCAGCTCGCACCGCCGAGCGCCAGCAGCTTGGCGCCGGGGCGAAGCGTTTCGACCGTCCCGTCGCGATTCTCGAAGCGCAGGGCGCCGCTCTCGTCCCAGCCCGTCCAGAGCCGGCCGGAATGCAGGCTGACGCCGAGCCCGTCGAGCCGTGTCAGCCAGGCCCGCAGCAGGGGCGAGGCCTTCATCGCCTTCGGGAAGACCCGGCCGCTTGAACCGACGAAGCTCTCGGCGCCGAGCCCGTCGGCCCAGTCGCGCAGCGCCTGCGGTGGGAAGGCTCTGATCGCCGGCTCGAGCCAGTGGCGGGCCTCGCCATAGCGGTCGAGAAAGCCGTCGAGCGCCTCGGAATGCGTCAGGTTGAGCCCGCCGCGCCCGGCGAGCAGGAATTTTCGCGCCGGCGAGGGCATGCGCTCATAGAGCGCGACGCGCCGCCCGGCCTGCGCCAGCCGCTCCGCCGCGATCAGCCCGGCCGGGCCTGCGCCGATGATGGCGATGTCGGGTTCGCTCAATTGCCGAACACGGTGTTGAGCTGCGCGCCGACCAGGATGAAGCTGGTGCGCTTCGACATCTCTTTGAGACGAACCGCGCCGATATAGGTCATCGCCGAGCGCACCCCGCCCATGATCTCCTGCATCGTACCCTCGACCGGGCCGCGATAGGCCACCTCGACGGTCTTGCCCTCGGAGGCCCGGTACTTGGCGACGCCGCCCGCGTACTTGTTCATCGCCGTGTCCGAGGACATGCCGTAGAACACCATCGCGACCGGCACCTTCTCGCCGTCGCGCTCCTCATAACGGATCTCGCCCTCGCATTCGTCATGGCCGGCAAGCATGCCGCCCATCATCACGAAATCGGAACCGCCGCCATAGGCCTTGGCGACGTCGCCCGGCACAGTCAGCCCGCCATCGCCGCAGACCAGGCCCTTGAGCCCATGGGCCGCATCGGCGCATTCGATGATTGCCGAGAGCTGCGGATAGCCGACGCCGGTCATCTTGCGGGTGGTGCAGACCGAGCCCGGGCCGATGCCGACCTTGACGATGTCGGCGCCGGCCAGGATCAGCGCCTCGGTCATGTCGCCGGTGACGACGTTGCCGGCCATGATCGCGGCGTTCGGGAAGGCCTCGCGCGTCGCCTTGACCGTGTCGACGAACTTCTCGGTGTAGCCATTGGCGACGTCGAGGCAGATCTTGTCGATCGGCGCCTTGGCATGGACCGCTTTCAGCTTGTCATGGTCGGAATCGGTCGTGCCCAGCGAATAGAAGGCGTTGGCCGACCCCGGCTCCTTGAAGAAGGCGATCAGCTCCTCCGCGCTGTAATGCTTGTGCAGGGCGACCATGGCGCCGTGCTTCAGCAGGGCGCGCGCCATCGCCATGGTGCCGACCACGTCCATATTGGCGGCGATCAGCGGGAAGCCGCTCCATTCGCGGCCGGTATGGGCGAAATGGAAGCTGCGGTTGACGTCGACTTCCGAACGGCTGCCGAGCGTCGAGCGCTTCGGCCGGATCAGCACGTCCCGGAAGTCGAGTTTCGGATCGTTCTCGATGCGCATGGCGAAAGCTCCGGCGGCTGGCGCAGACGGTGAAATGGCGCACGCAGGGTAAGGGAGCGTGCCGGGACTCATAGCCGCTCGCAGCACTCGGAGGCAATGCGCCGGATGTCGCGCCGTGCTTCCGGCAGGAAACTTTAGCAGGCGCTAAAGTTTCTCTGGACAGCCTGCTCGAGCCGAGATACTTAAGCGCATGCTTCACCAACCAGACCAGCTCGATCTGATGTTCCAGGCCCTGGCGGATCCGAACCGCCGGCAGATGGTGCAGAGGCTCAGCGAGGGGCCGGCCAGCGTCAGCGAGCTCGCCGCTCCCTTGCAGATGACGCTGTCGGCCGTGGTCCAGCACCTCGCCGTGCTCGAAGGCGCCGGGCTGGTGCGTTCCCAGAAGATCGGGCGGGTCCGCAATTGCCAGCTGGAGACGCAGGCCCTGCGGGCGGCCGAGCGCTGGATCAGCGAGCGCCGCACGCTCTGGGAGCGGCGCTTCGACAGGCTCGGCGCCTTTCTCGCCGAGCAGGGCACGGAAACCGAGGAAGGGAACGGCACATGACGGAGCGATCGGTCGTCCATGCCAGCTTTGCGATCGAGCGTCGCTATGATGCGAGCCCTGCCCGCGTCTTCGCCGCCTTCGCTGATCCCGTCGCCAAAAGGCGCTGGTCGGCCTGCCATGACGAGGGTGGTCTCGGCCAGCACCAGCTCGATTTCCGTGAGGGCGGCAGCGAGACCATGCGCGGCGCGCCGGGGCCGGGCGGCGTCTACGCAATGAACGCGACCTTCCAGGAGATCCTGACGGACGAGCGCATCGTCTACAGCTACGAATTGCTGCGCGACGATGTGCGCCTGTCGGTCTCGCTGGCGACGATCGAGTTCCGGCGCGAGGGCGCCGGCACGCGCCTCCTCTTCACCGAGCAGGCGGCCTTTCTCGACGGGCACGACAAGCCCGATTGGCGCGAGCAGGGCACGGGCACCGGCTTCGACCGACTCGCCGATTATCTCGCGCTGGAGCAGGCGCCCGCCTGAACAGCCGTCCTATCGACCAAGTCCTTTCAACCCGCTCCCTTCTCGGAAAGCAGGAACGCGAAGCCATGTCCCTGACGCTCTTTTTCCATCCGCTCTCCGGCTTCTGCCAGAAGGTGCTGGTGGCGCTCTATGAGAACGAAACGCCGTTCACGCCGCATCTCGTCAATCTCGGCGATCCCGACGAGCGGGCCGATTTCCTGAAGCTCTGGCCGCTCGGCAAGTTCCCGCTGCTGCGCGACGATCGGCTCGGCAAGCTCGTGCCGGAGACCAGCCTGATCATCGAGCATCTCGCCCTGCATTACCCCGGCCCGGTTACGCTTCTGCCGGAAAACCCTGTCGCGGCGCTCGAGATCCGTCGGCTCGACCGGCTCTTTGATCTCTACGTCGCCATTCCCATGCAAAAGGTGGTGCTCGACCGGCTCCGGCCGGAGGAGAGCCGGGACGCTGTCGGCGTCGCCGAGGCCAAGGCGACGCTTGCCTCCACCTATGACGTGCTGGAAGCCGAGATCGGTGGGCGGCAATGGGCATTGGGCGAGGCTTTCAGCATGGCCGACTGCGCGGCCGCGCCGGCCCTGTTCTATGCCGAGCGCGCTTTGTCCTTCCGCGACAGCCATCCGCGCCTCTGGGCCTATTTCGAGCGCCTGCGCACGCGCCCCTCCTATGCCCGCGCCCTCGCCGAAGCCGAACCATTCTTCGAATTCTTCCCGCGTCGCGAGGGCGATGCCGGGCTTAGCCGCTGATCTCTGACAACCAACCGTGCAGTGAAAAGGAAAACGCTCATGAGCAGGACTCCCGTCACCCATGCGAGCTTCACCATCGAGCGTAGCTATGCCGCGTCGCCCGCCAAGGTCTTTGCCGCCTTCGCCGATCCAGCGATCAAGCGGCGCTGGTTCGCCGAGGGCGAGGGTTGGACGGTCGAGCAGTTCGACGTCGATTTCCGCGTCGGCGGCTTCGAGCGTAGCCGTTTCCGCTACCAGGGCGGCCCGCCGATCACCAATGAATCGGTCTATCAGGTGATCCAGCCGAACGAGCGCATCATCCTCGCCTATGCGATGGCGATCGACGGTGTGCCGCTTTCCGGCTCGCTGCTGACCATGGAGTATCTGCCCGAGGGCAGCGGTACGAAGCTCGTCTTCACCGAGCAGGGCGCCTATCTCGACGGCAAGGACGGCCCGGTCCATCGCGAGGAAGGCTCGCGCGAGCTGCTGGAGAGCCTGGCGCGGATCCTCGGCGAGGAAGCGAAGGCGGCCTGAAGGCTCCCGCCCGACGCCGTTCGCGCTTTCATTCAGCCACAGTTCATCCCCGGCTGACTAAGCGGCATCATGGGCGCGGCCTGAACTGGGAAAACCTGGCAGGCCGCCGCCCGCGATGTCGCGATCCGGGGGGATCAGAAGGTTGTGCTGAAGGCGCTCGACCAGCATGCCAGGGACGCCGGCCTGCCATCGGACTGGCAGGTCGCGAAGAGCTTTGCCCGGCTGACCGGCGGCTTCTGGGGTGGCGCCAACGCCGGCAAGGCCTGGTTCTGGTCGATCTCGCTGGCGAGCGCGATCATCCTCGCCGTCTTCGCCAATGTCACCGTCAACCGCTGGAATGGCTGGTTCTTCGACGCGCTCGAGAAAAAAGACGGCGAAAGCGCGCTGATCGCCATGGCGGTCTTCCCCGTGCTGGTGCTGATCGCTGCCGGCCTCGGCGTCGTCATCCTGGTTTCACGGGAAACATTCCAGGTCCATTGGCGCGCCTGGGTCACGGCAAGGCTCGCCGATGGCTGGATCGGCGAGCGCCGTTTCTACCGGCTCGGCCTCTCCGGCTACGAGCCGGCCAATCCCGAATACCGCATCGCCGACGATGTCCGCTGGGCGACCGAGCCGGTGGTCGACTTCGCCATCGGCCTGCTCTCGGCGGTGATCACCGCGATCACCTTCATCGGCATCCTCTGGAGCATCGGCGGCTCGCTGACCGTCTCGGCCGGGGGCACGACCTTCGAGATTCCCGCCTATATGGTGCTGGCGGCGATCGTCTATGCCGTGCTGGTCTCCAGCCTGATCACCTGGGTCGGCCGGCCGCTGCCGCGCCTGATCGCCGCCCGCAACGAGGGCGAGGCGCGCCTGCGCTTCTCGCTGATGCGCATCCGCGACCATGGCGAAACCATCGCGTTGTCGCGCTCCGAGACCGGGGAGCGCCGCGCCGTCGCCGCGACCTATGACAATCTCGTCGGGCGCTGGCTCGCCATGATCCGCCAGCGCGGCCGCTTGACCTGGATCACCAATGGCAGCGGCGCGCTGGTCCCGGTGGTGCCGCTCCTGCTAGCCGCCCCAAAATATCTCTCCGGCGAGATGTCGCTCGGCGATGTCGTCCAGGTCGCCGCCGCCTTTGTCGCCGTCCAAAATGCTTTCAACTGGGTGCTCGACAATTTCATGCGCATCGCCGAATGGCTCGCCTCGGCGCGGCGGGTCAACGAGCTCGCGGTCGCGCTCGGCGCACTCGATCATGGCCATTCCGGCGGCGAGATCGCGGTCGAGACCAGCGCCGATGGTTGCCTGCGGCTGGGTGATCTCACTCTCACCGACCGCGATGGGCGGACCCTTCTGGCCGATTTCGCGGTCGAACTGCCGCCGGGCGCGACGCTGCATGTCGCGGGCGAGCTCGGCCATGGCAAGGCGGCGCTGATCCAGGCGGTCGCCGGGCTCTGGCCCTGGGGCAGGGGCAGCGTCGCGCTGCCGGCCGAGGCGCGGCTCGCGGTGCTGCCGCAGAAACTGCATCTCTCGGAAGGCAGCCTGCGCGCCGCGCTCGATCCTGCCGGCGACCATAGTGTCGAGGCGGCCAAGGAAGCGCTGCGCAGCTACGGGCTTTCCGGCCTCGTGCCGCAGATCGACCAGCCGCGCGACTGGGACAAGGCGCTGACCACCGGCGATCGGCAGCGCCTGGCCTTGGCGCGGGCCGAACTCGCCAATCCCGACATCCTCGTGCTCGACGAGGCGACCAGCGGGCTGGAGACCGAGGCGGCGCTGGAACTGCTGGCGCATATCAGGGCGACGCGCCCGCAGGCGATCATGCTGCTGATCGGCCAGAGCCCGGGCTTCGCCGAGGTCTCCTGCCGCCATCTCACCATGCGCCGTGCCGGCGGCGTCGCCCGCATCGTCGCCGAGCCGGCGCGTCCAGTCGTCCTGGCCGAGGCCGGCGGCGGCTGACGATCTCCAACCAACCTTGCATTCAGCCGGCGTTCAGCCTCGCCCGGCGCTTCTTTCCCCCAGCCTTCACGGAGTTTTGCCATGCAGATGCACATCTGGGACGTCTATTGGGGCCTGCGGGTCGAGCAGTGCCCCTGCGACGTGCACTTCGTCGAATGGCTCGAGGAAGAGGGCATCACCGGCAAGCGGATCTATCATTTCGGCACCGGCGGCCATCATTACATCGGCATCCGCTGCGCCGAGCCGGAACTGGATTGCACCGTGCTCGGGATCACCGCCTCGCCGAAGGAATATGACGCCTTCGTCAAGCTGGCGATCGACAACCCGACGATCACCAAGAGCTACAGTGCCTATTTCGGCGACATCTACACCAGCAATGCCAAGCTGCTGCCGCGCTTCGACATCGTCACCCTGTTCCATTCCTGCGAGTTCCGCAGCGAGAAGAACGACGCCTATGGTGCGTTGACCGATCTCGAGGTCATGCAGCTCTTCACCGACCAGACCGATGCCGGCGGCCATATCCTGTTCTACACCGGCTCCTTCGCCTATGAGACGGCCAAGCCGATAATCGAGGAATGGGCGAAGTCGCGTCCCGTCGAGGAAATCGGTGAGTTCAAGACGCTCCGGATCTTCCGCAAGACCGCGTGAGGCTTGTCGCTTTCGTCGAACGGCGCTAATTCCCTTGCGTCGACCCACACGAGAAAGGAGGGCTGCGTGATCACGTTCTTTCGTCACCATCGTCAGCGCGGCCCCGTTCAGGCCCTGCAAGGCTAGCTTGCAGGGCTGACCTCAGAGGCGATCCCTTTCGGTTCTCTTTTCGGTCTGCCCTTCGTGGTGGCGCATGCGTCCGGCCTCATGGCTCGGATGATCTGCGCCCTGTTCCACTCAATCGAGCCGACGCCGTTCCGGCGTTTCGCATTCGAGGCATGGGGCGCCGGGGCGCGCCCCGTCGGATGACGGCTCGGGCAGTCCAGAGACCTGAACCATGACCATGATCAATCTGCGGAAGCTCGGCATCACGCTGGGCGCGCCGCTGTTCTCCGACCTCTCCCTTGCGATCGGCCCGGGCGACCGGCTCGGCCTCGTCGCCGCCAACGGCCGCGGCAAGTCGACCCTGCTGCGCTGCCTTGCCGGCACGGCCGAACCCGGCAGTGGCGAGATCACCCGCTCGCGCGGCCTGCGCATCGGCCATGTCGAGCAGGATATCCCGCCACGGCTTGCGGAATTGCCGTTCCGGGAGCTGGTGCTCGGCGCGCTGCCGGCGGACCAGGCCCAGAGCGAGCACTGGCGCGTCGAGGTCGCGCTCGATTCCCTCGGCGTGCCCGAAGCGCTGCGCCAGCGCCGGCTTCGGGAATTGAGCGGAGGCTGGCAGCGGCTTGCCATGCTCGCCCGCGCCAGCGTGGCAGAGCCGGATCTCCTGCTGCTCGACGAGCCGACCAACCATCTCGACCTTGAAAGGATCGGCGAGCTCGAGACTTGGCTGGCCGCTTTGCCGCGCGACATGGCCGTGGTCGTCGCCAGCCACGACCGCGCCTTCCTCGACGCCGTCAGCAACCGGACGCTGTTCCTGCGCCATGAGCGGTCGCAATCCTTCCCGCTGCCCTATTCGCAGGCCCGCATCGCCCTCGACGAGATCGACGCCGCCGATGCGCGCCGCTATCAGCGCGACATCAAGACCGCCCAGCAATTGCGGCGTCAGGCCGCCAAGCTCAACAATATCGGCATCAATTCCGGCAGCGACCTCCTGCTCGGCAAGACCAAGCAGCTCAGGCAGCGGGCCGGGATGCTGGAGGAGGCGGCCCGGCCGGCGCATCGCGAGCGCTCGGCCGGCGCGATCAGGCTCAGCCATGCCGGCACGCATGCGCGCGCCCTGCTGACACTCGAGGACCTTCCCGTCACGACGCCGGACGGAACCCTGCTGTTCAGGACGGGCAAGCGCTGGATCTGCCCCGGCGACCGCATCGTGCTGCTCGGCGCCAACGGCGCCGGCAAGTCGTGTCTGATCAACCTGATCCAGGCGGCGATCGCCGGGCAGGAGATTACTGGCGTCAGGGCGACGCCCTCGCTGGTCCCTGGCTTCGCCAGCCAGCAGCTGAGCGAGTATCCCGATGGCGAGACGCCGCATCGACTGATCAGCCGCCGCTTCGATGTCGGCGACCAGCCGGCACGCAGCCTGCTCGCCGGCGCCGGCATCGCGATCGACCTGCAGGAGAGCCCGATCCGGGTGCTGTCGGGTGGCCAGAAGGCGCGCCTCGCCATGCTGGCGCTGCGCCTCGCCCGGCCGAACTTCTATCTGCTCGACGAGCCGACCAACCATCTCGACATCGAAGGCCAGGAGGCGCTCGAAGCCGAGCTCACCGCGCAGGAAACCTGCTGCCTCCTGGTCTCGCATGACCGCAGCTTCGTCCGGGCGGTCGGCAACCGCTTCTGGCAGATCGAGAACCGGCGCCTGCTCGAGGTCGAGGGGCCGGAAGCCTTTTTCGCCCGGGCGGCCGGGCAGGGTTAGTCTTGGTGCTCCTTGTCTTGGTTCGGAAACGGACGTCATCCTGGGCGAGCGAAGCGCAGCCCGGGATCCATCGTAGAGCGCAGCGCCCGACGATGGATCCCGGAGCTGCGCGGCTGCGCCGCTTGTCCAGGATGACGAGCGTTCCGGCATATTGGTAGAGAGCCCGGCTGGGTGCCGCGGGTCCGTTCCGGGCTGTCACCGGACCGTCGCAAAGGGCGGTCCGGTAGCCCTGCGCGGGCCTCATGGCGCGCATTCGCCGCGCGGCTCGCGCTTGTGGTTCGCCGCCGAGGCGCTATCTCTCGGGTCCGGGCGGTCCCGCCCTCCCGCCTGCAATCCGCCTTGCCCGCCGAGACCCGGGCAGCAACACGACAAGAGCCCGCATGTCTTTCGGCCCGCACGAGCCAGGAATGCCGCTGCGCAAGCGCAGCCGCTGGTGGTGGCTCGGCCCGCTCGCCAGCGCTATCATCTTCCTGGCCTCGCTGGTCGTGCTCTACTTCATCGTCCGCGAGATCGAGCCCGGCGAGCTCGCCAAGGCCTTCGCCAATGCCAGCCTCCGGCAGCTTTCGCTGGCGCTGGCCTTCACCGCGCTGAGCTATCTCCTGCTCACCGGCTATGACGCGCTCGCCTTGCGCCGACTCGGCCTGTCGATCCCGTACCGCACCACCGCGCTCGGCTCCTTCACCAGTTACTCGGTCTCCTTCACGCTCGGCTTCCCGATCGTCACCGGCGGTACGGTGCGCTACTGGGTCTATGCCGCCAAGGGTGTGCGCGCCTCCGAGGTCGCGAGCCTGACCGTGATCGCCGGCCTGACCTTCTGGCTCGGGCTCGGCATGATCTTCTGCCTCAGCCTGTTCTACGCGACGGATTCGGTCGCGCAGCTGGCGCGCACCTCGCCTTTGGTGATCCAGGCGATCGGTGCCGTCACTGGCGTCGTCATCGTCGGCTATCTCTTCTGGGTCGCGACCGGCGAGCGCACCTTGCGGGTGCGCGGCTGGAACCTGCCTCTGCCCGGCCTCGGCGTGACGCTGGGCCAGATGCTGCTCGGTGCCTGCGAGGTCTCGGCCGCCGCGGCCGTGCTCTTCGTCCTGCTGCCGGGCGGGCACAACCTGCCCTATGAGAGCTTCCTCGCCGCATATATCTTCGCCTGCCTGATCGGCATCGCCAGCCACGCGCCGGGCGGGCTCGGCGTCTTCGAGGCGACGATGCTGATCGCCCTCAGCCGCCTGCCCTTCGAGCATGTGCTCGGGGCTTTGCTGCTGTTCCGGATCATCTACTACATCCTGCCCTTCATCCTGGCGCTGGTGCTGCTGGCGCTGAATGAGATGGGCCGGCGCATCCGGCGGCACGAGCGCTGAAGGGCCTCGTGACGGCAGTGTGAACACCATTCACTTTTGCTTTGCGTCCTACTCTGGGAGGGCGCGGCAGCAGTAGCCTCGCGGCGAGACAGGCATGCACGATCTGGTCGACCCCCTTGCTCCCGTCACCGCCGCCTTGATCGAGGCGGTCGGGGCCGCCGTGATCCTGCTCGACGAGCACGGAGCGATCCAGGCGCTGAGCCCGGTCGCGCGCTCGTTGATCGCCGGGCTCGAAATGGGCAAGCCGCTGGCGCTGGTGATGCGCGATCCCGATCTGATCGACGCCATCGAGCTGGTGTCGCGCCAAGGCGGCCGGCGAGCGATCGAGCTGATCGAGCGTGTTCCGATCGAGCGCACCTTCCGCATCCACATCGCCGCGCTGGCCGGCAGGGGTGAGCGCCGCGCGGTGCTGCTGACCTTCGAGGACCTCAGCGAGCAGCGTCTGACCGAGCGTATGCGCGTCGACTTCGTCGCCAATGCCAGCCATGAATTGCGCACGCCGCTCGCCTCGGTCCTCGGCTTTATCGAGACCCTGCAGGGGCCGGCCCGCAACGACGAGAAGGCTCGCGAGCGCTTCCTGCAGATCATGCGCCAGCAGGCCTTGCGCATGGCGCGCCTGGTCGATGACCTGCTCTCGCTCTCGCGCATCGAGCTCAAGGCCCATCTGGCGCCGCAGACCCCGGTCGCGCTCGGCGAGATCGCCCGGACGATCCTCGACGCGCTGGTCCTGATGGCGCGCGAGCGCGACGTCACGCTGGTGCTCGACCTGCCGCCGCAGCCCGTGGTCGTCGCCGGGGACCGCGACGAATTGCTGCGGCTGATGGAGAACCTCGTCGAGAACGCGATCAAGTACGGCCGGCCCGGCGGCAAGGTCGTGATCAGGATCGAGGGCGGCGCCGAGGCCTCGTTCAGCGTCCGCGACGACGGGCCCGGCATCGCCTCCGAGCACCTGCCGCGCCTGACCGAGCGCTTCTACCGTGTCGACAACGCCGCCAGCCGCGAGGCCGGCGGCACCGGGCTAGGCCTCGCCATCGTCAAGCACATCGTCCTGCGCCATCGCGGCCGGCTGACGATCGAGAGCGTCGTCGGCGAGGGCGCGACCTTCCGCGCGATCCTGCCGCTGCTGCCCGAGGCAAGCCGTTAACGCAATGTGACGGCTGCCGCTGCGGCTTGATGACGATCTGTCATCTGCCTGTCATATCGGCGGTGTTTTTGCGCGCCGCGACACCTTGCGACCCAGAGAGGATATCTCATGCGCAAACTTCTCATTCTCGCGGCCGCGGCTGTCGGGATCTCCGGCGCCGCCCAGGCTGCCGACATCACCGGCGCCGGCGCGACCTTCCCCTTCCCGATCTACGCCAAATGGGCCGAGGCCTATAAGAAGGAGACCAATATCGGTCTCAACTACCAGTCGATCGGCTCGGGTGGCGGCATCCGCCAGATCAAGGCCAAGACCGTCGCCTTCGGCGCCACCGACGCCCCGCTCAAGGGCGAGGACCTGACCAAGGACGGCCTGATCCAGTTCCCGACCGTGATGGGCGGCGTCGTTCCCGCGATCAACGTTCCCGGCATCGAGGCCGGCAAGCTGAAGCTGACCGGCCCGCTGATCGCCGAGATCTATCTCGGCACGATCAAGAAGTGGAACGATCCCAAGATCGCCGCTCTGAACCCCGGCCTGACCCTGCCCGAGGCCAATATCAGCCCGGTCTACCGCTCCGACGGCTCGGGCACGACCTTCGTCTGGACCGACTATCTCTCGCGCGTCTCGCCGGAGTGGAAGTCGAAGATCGGCACCAACACCGCCGTGCAGTGGCCGGTCGGCATCGGCGGCAAAGGCAATGAGGGCGTCTCCGCCTCGGTGAAGCAGGTCGCCAACTCGATCGGCTATGTCGAGTACGCCTATGCCAAGCAGAACAAGCTCGCCCATGCGCTCGTCCAGAACGCCGACGGCAACTTCCCGGCGCCGGACGACAAGTCCTTCCAGGCCGCTGCTGCCAACGCCAACTGGAACGAGGCTCCCGGCTTCGGCATCTCGCTGAACAACCAGAAGGGCGCGCAGGCCTGGCCGATCACCTCGGCCACCTTCCTGCTGATCCATGCCAAGCCGGAGAAGCCGGAAGAGACCCAGGCCGCGCTGAAGTTCGTCGACTGGGCCTATAAGAGCGGCGACAAGCTGGCGCTCGATCTCGACTACGTGCCGCTGCCGGCCAACGTCAAGGACCAGGTCCGCAACGCCTGGAAGGGCGTCACCGACCCGGCCGGCAAGCCGATCTTCTGATCGCCCTGCGACCACGTTAAAGGAAGGGGCCGGTTCCGGCCCCTTCGACCCGCCTGAAACCGACCGGAGTTCCTTCGATGGCTGCCGTGACTGACCAGATGGCATCGGGATTGCCCGCCATCCGCAGGACCCCGAAAGGCACCTTCGACCTTGTCTTCCGCAATGCCAGCTTCCTGGCGGCGCTCTTCGTGCTGGTCCTGCTCGCGGGCATCATCGGCGCCATGGTTGCCGGCGGCTGGCCGGCCTTCCGCGAATTCGGCTTCGGCTTCCTGACCTCGAGCGTCTGGGACACCCAGAACGAGCAGTACGGCGCCTTCCCCGCGATCGTCGGCACCTTGTCAACCGCGCTGATCGCCCTCGTCGTCGGCGTCCCGCTCTCGCTCGGCATCGCCGTCTTCCTGACCCAGCTCGCCCCGCCCTGGTTCAAGCGGCCGGTCTCGACCGCGATCGAGCTGCTCGCCGCCGTGCCCTCGATCATCTACGGCATGTGGGGGCTCTTCGTCTTCGTGCCGCTCTTTGCGGCCTATGTGCAGATCCCGCTCTCGAACATCGTCGAGGGCATGCCGATCGTCGGCACCGTCCTGTACTCGCGCTCGCCCTCGGGCCTCGGCATCCTGACCGCCGGCATCATCCTGGCGTTCATGATCATCCCGTTCATCGCCTCGATCACCCGCGACATGCTCGAGCAGATTCCCTCGGTGCTGCGCGAAAGCGCCTACGGCATCGGGGCGACGACCTGGGAGGTCGTCCGCCATGTGCTCGTGCCGCAGGCCGGCGTCTCGATCATCGGCGCGATCATGCTCGGCCTCGGCCGCGCGCTCGGCGAGACCATGGCTGTGACCTTCGTAGTCGGCAACGCCAACCGGCTCTCGGCCTCGGTCATGGACCCCGGCTCGACCATCGCCTCGCGCATCGCCAACGAGTTCAACGAGGCGCTCGGCCTGCAGCTTCATGCGCTGATCGCGCTCGGCTGCATCCTGTTCTTCGTCACCTTCGTCGTCCTCGTCATCGCGCGCATCCTGGTCGCGCGCGTCAAGTCGTTCTGAGGGAAGCGCGAGCCATGAACCTGACGCCTCCTTCCGCCTCCGCCGCGCCTGCGATGGTGATGACCCCCGAAGGCCCGTGGGGCCGCGTGCGCCCGGCGCGCCGCAATGCCGACCGGCTGATGAAGATCATCGCCACGGCGTTCACCCTCGTCGCCATCACCGTGCTGTTCTGGATCCTCGGCATGCTGGTGGTGAAGGGCATTGGCGGCCTCTCGGCCGGCACCTTCACGCAGATCACGCCCGGCCCCGGAACCGAGGGCGGCGGCCTCGCCGGTACCTATCTCGCCGAATACGGCCGGGGCTCGAAGCTCGCCAACCTGATCCGCTTCATCAACGACATCCTGCTCTCGGCGCCCTCGATCCTGATCGGCCTGTTCGTCTACGTCATCCTGGTCGAGCCCTTCCGCGGCTATTCCGGCTGGGCTGGTGGCGTCGCGCTCGGCATCATCGCGATCCCGGTCATCGTGCGCACCACCGAGGACATGCTGCGCCTCGTCCCGGCGCCGCTGCGCGAGGCCGGCTCGGCGCTCGGCGCCCCACCTTCCGTGGTCATCACCGCGATCACCTGGCGGGCCGCGAAGTCCGGCATGGTCACCGGCATCCTCCTGGCGCTGGCGCGCATCGCCGGCGAGACCGCGCCGCTGCTCTTCACCGCGCTGAACAACAATTTCTGGTTCTCGCCGACGCTGGTCGGCGGCGTCTCCAACCTGCCCGTGACGATCTATCAGTTCGCCTCGGCCCCTTACGAGAACTGGCAGCAGCTCGCCTGGGCCGGTTCGCTGATCATCACCGTCTCGATCCTTTTGCTCTCGCTTATCGCCCGGCGCATCGTGCGCGGCGGCAAGTGAGCACCACGTCCGATCGGAAGGAACATGTCGATGCTCTCGACCCTGGAACTCAGCCCGCAGGTCCTCGACGCCCAGGCGCCGATCCGGATCGCGGTGAAGAATCTCGATTTCTACTATGGCGAGCACAAGGCGCTGAAGAACGTCAATCTCAGCTTCCGTGACCGCCACGTCACCGCGCTGATCGGCCCCTCCGGCTGCGGCAAGTCGACCTTGCTGCGCATCTTCAACCGGATCTACTCGCTCTATCCGGAGCAGCGCGCCACCGGCGAGGTCCTGCTCGACGGCCGCAACGTCATCTCCAACGATGTCGACGTCAACGAGCTGCGCTCGCGCATCGGCATGGTCTTCCAGAAGCCGACGCCGTTCCCGATGTCGATCTACGACAATGTCGCCTTCGGCATCCGCCTCTACGAGAAGCCGCCGAAGTCGGAGCTCGACGACCGCGTCGAGGGCGCGCTGCGCCGCTCCGCGCTCTGGGACGAGGTCAAGGACAAGCTGAAGAGCTCCGGCATGGGCCTCTCGGGCGGCCAGCAGCAGCGCCTCTGCATCGCCCGTACCATCGCGCAGAAGCCCGAGGTGATCCTGTTCGACGAGCCGACCTCGGCGCTCGACCCGATCTCGACCGGCAAGATCGAGGACCTGCTCGAGCAGCTGAAGACCGATTTCACCATCGTCATCGTCACCCACAACATGCAGCAGGCGGCGCGCGTCTCGCAGTACACCGCCTTCATGTATCTCGGCGAGGTCGTCGAATTCGACGCGACCAACACCATCTTCATGAACCCCAACAAGAAGCAGACGCAGGACTACGTCACCGGCCGCTTCGGCTGACGCCTGCAAGTCCGCTCGCTCCCGCCACAGGATCCGCCCCGATGTCCGATCATATCGTCCGTTCCTATGATGCCGACCTCGAAGGGCTGCGCCGCAGCCTGGCCGAGATGGGCGGCATGTCCGAGCGCATGCTCGGCGATTCCACCGTGGCGCTGGTGCGCCGCGACACCGCGCTGGCCCAGAAGGTCATCACCGCCGACCAGCGGCTCGACAATCTCCAGCGCGACGTCGAGGAGAAGGCGGTGCTGACCATCGCCCGCCGCCAGCCGCTCGCCAACGACCTGCGCGAGCTGATCTCGGCGATCCGCATCGCCGCCGACATCGAGCGCGTCGGCGACCTCGCCAAGAACATCGCCAAGCGCGCGGTCGCGATCTCAGGCCAGTTCTCGCCGCCGCACCGCGCCGTGGTCGGGCTCGAGCACATGAGCCGGCTGGTCCAGGCTCAGCTCAAGGACGTACTCGACGCCTATGCCGCCAGCAACGAACAGAAGGCGATGGAGGTCTGGCGCCGCGACGACGAGATCGACGCGCTCTACACCTCGCTGTTCCGCGAGCTCCTAACGTATATGATGGAAGATCCGCGCAACATCACCTTCTGCACGCATCTTCTGTTCTGCGCCAAGAACGTCGAGCGCATCGGCGACCACACCACCAACATCGCCGAAACGATCCATTACCTAATCACCGGCCAGTCGGTGGAGGAGAGCCGTCCCAAGCTCGACACCACCAACATCCTGGTCGACCTGCCCGCAGCCAATGGCTGAGCGGACGGGCGCCTGAGCGGAGGCCGGACATGCCTGCACGCATCCTGATCGTCGAGGACGAGGAGCCGCTGACCCTGCTGCTCCGCTACAATCTCGAAGCCGAGGGCTTCGAGGTCGACAGTGTCGCGCGTGGCGACGATGCCGAGCTGCACCTGCGCGATCACACCCCCGATCTCGTCCTGCTCGACTGGATGCTGCCCGGTCTTTCCGGCATCGAGCTCTGCCGGCGCCTGCGGGCCCGTCGTGATACCGAACGCGTGCCGATCATCATGCTGACGGCGCGCGGCGAGGAGACCGAGCGCGTGCGCGGCCTCGCCACCGGCGCCGACGACTATGTCGTCAAGCCGTTCTCGTTGCCGGAGCTGATCGCCCGCATCCAGGCGTTGCTACGCCGGGTCAAGCCCGGCCATGTCGTCGGCATGCTGACCGCCGGCGATCTCGAACTCGACCGCACGACGCGGCGGGTTCGCCGCGCCGGTGCCGAGCTGCATCTCGGTCCGACCGAGTTCCGCCTGCTCGAATTCCTGATGCAGGCCCCCGGCCGGGTCTATTCGCGGGCCCAGCTGCTCGACGCCGTCTGGGGTCGCGACGTCTATATCGATGAGCGCACTGTCGACGTGCATGTCGGGCGCCTGCGCAAGGCGATCACCCCAGACGACGCCAAGGACCCGCTGCGCACCGTGCGCGGCGCCGGCTACGCCTTCGACGAGACGTTCGCCCGGGGCTGAGCGCTGAGTCTGCCCTCATCCTGAGGAGCCGCGAAGCGGCGTTTCGAAGGATGGTCCAGGAGGCTCCAGAACCAGCTAGAACATCCTTCGAGACGCGATTTGTGATCGCTCCTCAGGATGAGGGCTGAAGGTTCGACGCTCAACGCGGCGCGGCGACGATCACCGCCGCGCCGGCGAGGCAGAGGGCCGCGCCCGCGAGATCGAAGCGGTCCGGCGGCACTTTCTCGACCAGCCACATCCAGGCCAGCGACGCGACGATGTAGATTCCGCCATAAGCGGCGAAGGCACGCCCGGCGGCGGCGCTGTCGATCAGCGTCAGCAGCCAGGCGAAGAGCGCCAGCGCCACCAGCCCCGGCAGCAGCCACCAGACCGACTTGCCGAGCTTGAGCCAGGCCCAGAACGTAAAGCAGCCCGCGATCTCTGCCAACGCCGCGCCAAGATAGATCGCAAAGCTGGTCATGGCGCTTCCGCGAAATTGGCCGCGAGGCGGGTAAGGACCGAGCGGTAGGCCTCCGAGGCGAGCGGCGAGAGCTTTTCGGCGCTGACATACTCGACGGGCGCGGGGCATTCAGTGGCGCGCATCAGCGTCTCTCCACCAATGGAAAAGCCGGCCCGAGGGCCGGCTCCCAATCGTCTGCGCTGGGGCTCGCCGGATCAGGCGCGCACCTTGCGGTCGCGCCGGCGGTCGGTGGCCGGCTGGTAGGCGATGCGGGCGTGATAGCCGCAATAGGGCATGCCGGTCAGCGAGCGGCCGCCGCAGAAGCGGAATTCCGGCGAGGTCGGGTCGCCCATCGGCCAGCGGCACATGTATTCGCGCAGGTCCATGATGGTGACGCGCTCGGAGAACGGGATCACAACCTCTTCGGCCGGGGCTGCCGGGACGTGCTCTGCTTCCGGCTCCGCCTCGATCTCCGGGACGAATTGCGGGGCGAGCGCGGTGTTGCCGCGGGTCATGCCGCCGCCGCCCGCAGCCGGGCTCGCCATCGGATGGGCCGGCGGACGGGTCGTGGGCTTGCGCGGGCGCGGCGCGGCCGAGCCAGGATTCTTGGCGCGGCCCGAAAGGCCGAG
Source organism: Allobosea sp. WAO (assembly GCF_001509835.1). Lineage (GTDB taxonomy): Bacteria > Pseudomonadota > Alphaproteobacteria > Rhizobiales > Beijerinckiaceae > Allobosea. The sequence continues at coordinate 334,544 of NZ_JXTJ01000007.1, read as the reverse complement.
ACGGTGGACCTTGCCGATGACAGCATTGCGGGTGACGTTGCCGAGCTCGCCGGCGATCTGGCTGGCGCTCAGTCCGTCATTCCAGAGCTTCTTGAGCAGTTCGACGCGTTCGTCGGTCCAGGCTCCAGCTTCGCTCATCGATTTCACCTGTCTTCGTCATGCCTTGCCGATAGCGGGCGAGGCATAGGGAAAGATCATGGCGGAATCCGATATCGGCAGCGTCCGTCGGAGAACGGAAACCGCTACGCTCGGAACTGACGATACTGGAGACGCCGCACGAGATGTCGTATCTGACAAAGGGGACCATACAAGATGGCTTGACTCGCCCACAAGAGTCGCCGAATCGGAAATCGGCTTTTCCCCAGACAAACCTTCGATCCCGCAGCCGGGTGAGTCTATTTGGCAACGCTGCGGGGCCGGGCCGGAATTGACAGTGCCGGACCGCTTTTGCATAGTCTTCTCAATGCGGCCGCCCTTGGGGCGGCGCTTATGTTTTGAGCGATCCGGACTTTCGAGCGATGCGGCTGACGGCGCGACGAGAAAACGGGAAAGGCCTGCGACGATAACGTCGCCGCGGGGTCGCATCGTGCTGGCAGATTGCCGCCGCGCCCCGAACTACCGCTTCACACCCCGGCGCCCTGCGCTTTCCGTTACGTTCCGTCGCGAGGACCTCGCTCCATGAGCTCCGCTTCCGTTTCCGCCAATTCCTCCGTTCTGCTGCCGACCTATGCGCGCGCGCCCGTCGCTTTCGAGCGCGGCGAAGGCGCCTGGGCGATCACTGCCGATGGCCAGCGCTATCTCGATTTCGGCGCCGGCATCGCCGTCAACGCGCTCGGCCACGCCCATCCGCATCTGGTCAAGGCGCTGACCGAGCAGGCCCAGCGCATCTGGCACACCTCCAACCTCTACACGATGCCCGATGGCGAGAAGCTCGCCCGCCGGCTCTGCGAGGCGACCTTCGCCGAACGCGTCTTCTTCACCAATTCGGGCGCCGAGGCGAACGAGTGCGCGATCAAGATGGCGCGCAAATATCATGCGGCGCAGGGCCATCCCGAGCGCTACCGCATCATCACCTTCGAGGGCGCCTTCCATGGCCGCACGCTGGCGACCATCGCCGCCGGCGGCCAGCAGAAGTACATCGACGGCTTCGGCCCCAAGGTCGATGGCTTCGACCAGGTGCCCTTCGATGACGAGAAGGCGCTGCGGGCGGCGATCACGCCCGAGACGGCCGCGCTGATGATCGAGCCGATCCAGGGCGAGGGCGGCCTGCGCTCGGTGCCGATGCGCTTCCTCAAGCTGCTGCGCGAGCTCTGCGATGAGCACGGCCTGCTCCTGATCTTCGACGAGATCCAGACCGGCGTCGGCCGCACCGGCAAGTTCTTCGCCTATGAGCATAACGGCGTCGCGCCCGATATCATGGCGATCGCCAAGGGCATTGGCGGCGGCTTCCCGATGGGCGCCTGCCTCGCCACCGAGGCGGCCGCTTCCGGCATGGTGCTCGGTACGCACGGCACAACCTTCGGCGGCAACCCGCTGGCGATGGCGGTCGGCAATGCCGTGCTCGACGTCATCCTCGAGCCCGGTTTCATCGAGCGCGTCGCGCAGATCAGCTTGCGGCTGAAGCAGTCGCTAGCCGAGCTCAAGGACAAGCATCCCGACGTGATCGAGGAGATTCGCGGCCAGGGCCTGATGCTCGGCCTGAAGCTGCGCACCCCGAACACCGATTTCGTCGCCGAGGCGCGCGCCGCCGGCCTGCTCGTCGTCGCGGCCGGCGACAATGTCGTGCGCCTGCTGCCGCCGCTGATCATCGGCGATGCAGAGGTTGGCGAGGCGCTCGCGCGGCTCGACGCGGCGGCCAGCGCCGTCGAGGCGACGCTCGCCCGGCCGGCGGCGGAATGAGCATGGGGACCCCAGTGCGTCACTTTCTCGATCTCTCGGATTTTTCTGCCGGGGAACTCCGGGCCATTCTCAAGGCCGGCGAGGAGATCAAGACCCGCCGGCGTACCCCCGCCGCGGCCGGCGACCGCCTGCTCGAAGGCAAGGTCATCGCGATGATCTTCGAGCAGCCCTCGCTGCGTACCCGCGTCTCCTTCGATGTCGGCATCCGCGAACTCGGCGGCTCGCCGATGATGGTGACCGGCCAGGAGATCGAGCTCGGCGAGCGCGAGACCATCGCCGATACGGCGCGGGTGCTGTCGCGCTATGTCGATGCGATCATGATCCGCATGCTCGACCATGATTCCGTGGTCGAGATGGCGAAATACGCCACGGTTCCGGTGATCAACGGCCTGACCAAGCGCCAGCATCCCTGCCAGGTCATGGCCGATGTCATGACCTTCGAGGAGCGCAAGGGGCCGATCAAGGGCAAGCGCATCGCCTGGACCGGCGATACCAACAATGTCCTGACCTCCTGGGTGCATGCCGCCGGCCGGCTCGATTTCGAGCTCGCCATCGCGACCCCGGAAGAGCTGGCGCCGCCGCCGGCGCTGATCGACTGGGCCCGCAAGCAGGGCGCGAAACTCTCCCTGACGACGCGGCCGGAGGCCGCCGTCGAGGGCGCCGATTGCGTCATCACCGATTGCTGGGTCTCGATGGGCGACGAGGAAGGCACGCGCCACAACCTGCTGCGTCCCTTCCAGGTCGACGAGCGCCTGCTCGGCCGCGCCGAGAAGGACGCGATCTTCATGCACTGCCTGCCGGCATCGCGTGGTGAGGAAGTCACCGACGCGGTGATGGACGGGCCGCAATCGGCGGTGTTCGACGAGGCCGAGAACCGGCTGCATGCGCAGAAGGGCATCCTGGCCTGGTGCTTCGGCGCGGTGGCGGCCTGATGGCGGAGAACGATCCGATCGGCGCCCCGGCGCCCGACGACAGGGTCCTGCCCTTCGCGGTGCCGGCGCTCGACATTCGCGGCCGCGTCGTCAGGCTCGGTGCCTCGCTCGACCAGATCCTCGAGCGCCATCACTATCCCGAGCCCGTCGCCCGCGTCCTCGGCGAGGCGGCGGCGCTGACCGTGATGCTCGGCACGACGCTCAAGTCCGAAGGCCGTTTCCAGCTCCAGACCAAGAGCGACGGGCCGATCTCGATGCTGGTCGTCGACTTCAATGCACCCGACAGCTACCGCGCCATGGCGCATTACGATGCCGACCGCCTGGCGCAGGCGATCGACGCCGATGCGCTCTCGACCGGCGAGCTGCTCGGCCGCGGCCATCTCGCCATGACCGTCGACCAGGGCTCGGAGGCGACGCGCTATCAGGGCGTGGTCGCCCTCGACGGCCAGAGCCTTGAAGAGGCCGGCCACCAGTATTTCCGCCAGTCCGAGCAGATCCCGAGCCGGATCCGCCTCGGCGTCGGCACGGTCTTGACCGGTGGCGGTCTCGCCTGGCGCGCCGGCGGGCTGATCGTGCAGTTCATGCCGAACTCGCCGGACCGGATGCGTGCCGCCGACCTGCACCCCGGTGATGCGCCGGAAGGGCATGAGATCCTGGCGAGCGAGGACAATGACGGCATCGCCGACGACGCCTGGGCCGAGACCCGCTCGCTGGTCGGCACGATCGAGGATCATGAATTGCTCGATCCGACGCTGGAGAGCGAGCGTCTGCTCTACCGGCTCTTCCACGAGCGCGGCGCCCATGTCTTCGAGCCGGTTCCGGTACACGATGCCTGCCGCTGCTCGCGCGAGCGCGTGCTCGGCATGCTCAGAGGCTTCCCGCCCGAGGATCGCAAGGCGATGATCGCCGATGACGGCTCGCTGGCCGTCACCTGCGAGTTCTGCTCACGGCGCTACGGTTTCGACCCGGCCGAGGTCGAGGCGGAGATTTCGGCGGGAGGGTGAACCGGGCGCGTCATGCTCGCCCTTGTGGCGAGCATCCACGTCTTGAACTCCGGCCTCAGACAGCAAAGACGTGGATGGTCGGGACAAGCCCGACCATGACGGTATTACTTACGCCAGGCACTGTTCCATCAGCCGCCGCATGAAGGCCTCGCCGGCGGAAAACTGTTCCAGCGTGATGTACTCGTCCGGCTGATGCGCCTGATCGATCGAGCCGGGCCCGCAGACCACGGTCGGCAGGCCGGCGCGCTGGAAATGGCCTGCCTCAGTGGCATAGGCCACGGCGATGGTACTGTTGCGACCGGCCAGCCGCATCGCCAGCGTCTCGGCCTCCGAGCCGGGATCGGGGGCGAGGCCGGGAACGTCCGAGCTCATCACGGTCTCGATCGCGGCGCTCGGCGCCGTCTTCTGCATCCGGGCGAGCACTTCCTGCGACAGGGCGGCGAAGCGGGTCGGCACCGCCTCGGGATCGGAGCCGGGCAGGGTGCGGACCTCCCAGGACAGATCGCAGCGATCGGCCAGGATGTTGCGGGCGATGCCGCCCTGGAACTTGCCGACATGGATCGTGTCATAGGGCGGGTCGAACCGCCCGCTCTCGTCGATCTGCGTCTCGCGCTCATCGGCGAGGCGGACGAGCTCGGCTGCCAGCCTCGTACCGGCATGCACGGCGCTGGCGCCGAGATGCGGCTTCGAGGAATGCGCGGCGAAGCCGGTGATCCCGGTGAAGAAGGTGCGGATGCCCTTATGCGCATCGGCGATGTCGAGCGATGTCGGCTCGCCGACGAAGACCGCACGCGGCCGCGGCAGGCTCCTGCCCATCTCGGCGATGCCGTCGACGACGCCGAGGCAGGTGACCTCCTCGTCATAGGAGAAGAATAGGTGAATCGGCGTCTTGAGCCCGGCCGCCAGGAAATCCGGCACGAGCGCAAGCGCTAGCGCGACGAAGCCCTTCATGTCGACGGCGCCGCGGCCATAGGCCCGGCCGTTCTCGACATGCAGCGTGAACGGGTCGCGCGACCAGGCCTGTCCCTCGACCGGCACCACATCGGTATGGCCGGAGAGCAGCACCCCGCCGCGATCCTGCGGGCCGATCGTCGCGAACAGCGCGGCCTTGTCGCCGGTGGCATTGGGGAAACGGGTCGAGGCGACGCCCCAGCCGGAAAGATAATCCTCGACGAAGTCGATCAGCGGCAGGTTGGATTTGTGGCTGACCGTGTCGAAGGCGACGAGCCGGGCGAGCATGTCGAGCGGCGCATAGCGCTGCCCGACGGGAGCGGGGGAGACGTTCAATGCAGGACCTTCTTCACGTAAGGTGAATCGAGTGGAAACAGCGGCACTTCGACCTCGAAGGCCGCGCCGTCTTCGCCGAGCATGGCGTAGGAGCCGCTCATGCTGCCGTCCGGCGTCATCAGCGGGCAGCCGGAGGTATAGCTGAAGCTCTCGCCGGGCTGCAGTACCGGCTGCTTGCCGACGACGCCCTCGCCACGGACTTCGTGGACCTCGCCGCGGCCATCGGTGATCACCCAGTGCCGCGTCATCAGCTGCATCGTGCGCTCGGAGAGGTTCACGATCTCGATCGTATAGGCCCAGAAATACCGGCCCTGCTCCGGCGTCGACTCGGCCTCCATGAATTTCGGCGAGACGGTGACCCGCACGCCATGGGTTTCGGCCTGGTACATGATCTGAGGCTCCGTGCCCGCAGGCGCGGTCTTCTCCCGCCGGATGTCGTTCAGCCGTTATGCCCCGGAGCCGGCTTCGGGCTCAAGCGCGAAGCTTGGGCAGGACCCTGCGCCAGCGCATTTCCGGCGTGGACAACTGGGGCGAAAATGGTCTCGCAGGCGCGAAGGCGTTGGGCTTGCTGTATGATCGCCGCCTGTTTAGAGGTTCTGGCCCAATGGTGACATCCTCCGACATGCCGACCGAGCTCGCGGAGCCGGCCTCCGCCTCGCTCAGCGGCAAGTCCGGCGTGCTGCCGCGCCAGGACATCCGGACCCTCGTTAGCCGCGGCATGGTGCGGTCAAGCTCGGGGACGATCGACGAGAGCCAGTACCAGCCGGCGAGCCTTGATTTGCGCCTCGGCGACAAGGCCTATCGCGTTCGCGCCAGCTTCCTGCCCGGGCTGAACAAGAGCGTAGAGCAGGTCCTCGAGGACCTCGCCCAGGACGAGGTCTCGCTCGAGCACGGCGCCATTCTCGAGAAGAACTGCGTCTATGTCGTCGAGCTGATGGAGTCGCTGGTCGACCTGCCGGCGACGATCTCCGCCTTCGCCAATCCGAAGAGCTCGACGGGCCGCCTTGACGTCTTCACGCGGCTGATCGCCGACCGCAGCGAGGTCTTCGACAGTGTCGCCGGCGGCTATTCCGGCAAGCTCTATGCCGAGATCTCGCCGTCGAGCTTCTCGATCAAGGTGCGCAAGGGCAGCCGGCTCAACCAGCTCCGCTTCCGCCGCCGCGGCGGGAGCCAGGAGGAGGCTTCGGGTTTTCGTGTCTCGGACCGGGACCTGCGCCTCGTCCATGAACGCACGCCGCTGGTCGACGGGCCGGCGACGATCCGCAACGGCCTCGTCTTCCGCATCCATCTCGCCGGCGCCGGCGACGACGAGATCATCGGCTACCAGGCCCAGCGCTTCACCGATGTCATCGATGTCGATCGCGTCGGCCAGTACGCCGTCGAGGATTTCTGGACGCCGCTCTACACCAGGGGCCGCAAGCGCCTGATCCTCGATCCCCACCAGTTTTACATCCTTGCCTCGAAGGAGCGCCTGCACATTCCGGCGGGCTTCGCCGCCGAGATGGCGCCGATCGACCCCAGCATGGGCGAGTTCCGGGTGCATTATGCCGGCTTCTTCGATCCCGGCTTCGGCGTCGGCGCCGATGGCGCGCCCGGCAGCCGCGGCGTGCTCGAAGTGCGCAGCCATGAGGTGCCTTTCGTCCTGGAGGACGGGCAGGTCGTCGGTCGCCTCGCCTTCGAGAAGATGGCGGCCGAGCCGGACGCGCTCTATGGCGAGATCGGCACCTCCAACTACCAGGGCCAGGCCCTGAAGCTCTCCAAGCACTTCCGCAGCTAGAGCATTTTCGAGCGAATTGGATGCCGGTTCGCGTGACGAAAATGCGAGGTGGAAGCCACTTTTCCGAGAAATTCGACGCTTCGACAAAGCGATAGATCGCCAGTTCGCGTCCGGTAGGACGCGGCGATCTGGGCCCAACTTGGCTGCGTTAATGCGCGGCCAGCCAATCGTTTGTTAGCTGCGAATCCCGATCGCTTGTCCAATCGGCAAGCATCCTTGCGACAAAATGGCGATTTCGTGTCAAATGGCGCCAAGGACCGGATGCGACGCCGGTCAACGATCGGCGGCGCGTTCTTGTCCGTGTCACCGGTGGGGCGCATTTGACGCCCATCCGCTCCATGGCTTTCGTGGCCATCTATTTGCAGAGGAAGGATTTTTCATGCGCGCGCTCATCATCGCCGGCGTCCTCGCGGCCGGTCTCGCCGGCTGCCAGACCGTCGAGCAATCGGCGGCGGAAGCCGATACCGTCTGCCTCGATGCCGGCCATCGTCCCGGCACGCGCGCCTTCGAGCGCTGCCGCAGCGACGTCTTCCAGAGCTTCCGCCGTTCCAACGCTCAGGCCAGCAATGCGGTGGCGGCCGGCGTCGTGGCGGGTGCGGTCGGTGGCGCGGTCATCGCGGCCTCGTCGCGCTCGCGCTATGGCTACTACGGCTATGGCCGCTGCGGCTACTACGGCTGCTGGTAGGCCCTTATCGGCGCCGCGCGGGGCGACTGCCGCGGCGTCGCTCGATTTCCTCGACAATCTTGCGCAGGCCGGCTTGCGGGGCCGGCCGCCACCCGGCTATATCGACGGGTACGCGGGCGTAGTTCAGTGGTAGAACGTCAGCTTCCCAAGCTGAATGTCGTCGGTTCGATCCCGATCGCCCGCTCCAATTTCCCTTTGAAGCTCAGCTTGTTGTGGCGGCCTGCCGCTAAACGCGCGTTCCCCGCGTTCCCTATCGCGTTCCCCAACTCTGTTCAGCGGCTGTTCTCGCCGCCTCGGTGGGCGATTCGGGCCTTCGCCACTGTCGGGCTCTTTCCGATGGCGCCGCGCGAATAGCGGGAGCGCGTCGACACCTTTGCAGCCGGACGTTCGCCGAAAGCGCCGGCAGGCGACCCAACCCGGTCATTTGCGATGGTCGAGCCTTGGGGGGCGGCCCCGCGCCACAAGCTGTCGTCGGCAGTTTGCCAGCACGCCGACATGCGGGACATAAGTCGCGACCTGATGCTGGTCGCGCTGGCGCGCTGCGGATGGCGAAGTCACGCGAACCGGCAATGTTTTCATGGGTCGCGAGCTCTTCGGACGATCAGCGCGCGCGGCTCGCCCTATACTTCCGCGCCCGTGCAGGACTCGGCTGAAACGACAGCGCCGCCCAAGGGCGGCGCTGTCTGATCATTGGGCGCGTATCGCGTCGACTGCGCTCAGAACCTCACCGCGAGGTTCGCCTTGAAGGCGTGGTCCTGAGCGTCCTTGGCCATCTGTCCGGTGTAGGAGACGCCGAGCGTCGCGCCCTTGCCGATGGCGAGGTCGAGGCCGGCTTCCACCAGCGCGGCGTTCCGCGCGATCGGTAGGCCGGATACCGCGAAGGCGTTCGAGCCCGAGAAGGCCAGCGTCGCCACCGGATTGACGTCGCCGAAGGCGTGGCGCCAGGCCAATGCGCCGCGCAATGTTAGGTCCATGCCGCCCAGCATGAGGCTGGTCGATGCGCGCAGGCCGAGCGTCGAATAGCCGACGCTGGTATCGTCGCCGCGGCCGGAGAGCGCCGCCAACCCGCCGATCTCGCGCAAGCCGTCCGTCTGCAGGTTGACATAGGCCAGGCCGGCGAAGGGCTCGAGCGCGATCCGCGCGAGATCGAAGCGATAGCCAAGCTCGCCGAAGATCTGCGCCGTGCCCGCCTGATAATCGCCGGTCAGCCGTTCACCGAATCCGGCGAAGGAGACAGTGCGCCGGGTCGAGACGTCGTGCCAGGTATAGCTCGCGCCGGTGCGCAGGCCGAACGCACCCCATTGCCCGCCGCCATATACGCCGAGATGGTAATTGTCGCTCTCGCCGGAGGCCAGCAGGCCATTCGTTTTGAACTCGCTGTGGCTGTAGCCGGCGAGGACACCGATACGCATCGTATCGAACACGGCCATGTCGGCGCCGACCATCAGGCCGCCGGTCGAGCGCGTCAGCTTCGAGGCGTTGCCGTCGCCGTCGATCCGCCCCCAGGAGCCGTAGCCCTGCCCCCAGACCGCGAAACGGTCGGTGCGCGGCAGCGGCATCGGGCCCTTCACGGCCGGCGCCAGATCGGCGGTGAAGCCGTAGTTCAGCGTCGCCATCGGGGCGGCGCCGACCGTGCCGAAGGCCGAGCGCAGCCGGTCGATCGCGGTGGTGCGCAGCGCACCGCTCTCCTCGGCCAGCGCGGTCTGGGTCGAAGCATGGATCTCGCCCGAGAGCTGGCCGAAGGCGGTGCGCGCCGAGGCGGCATCGAGCATCAGCAGGCTGTTGTAGAGCGCGAGCGTGCCGCCAACCTGCGGCAGCGTGTTCAGCGCCAGCGCCGTGACGTACTGGTTGCGGGTCTGCGCCACCGTCTGGAAGATCACGGGGGCCGTGCCGGCGCCGGGATCGGCAGCCGGATCGCCCTGCTTCACCTTGATGGAGATGCCGGCCTCGCCGGTACGCGGATCGAGGCCGAGATCGAGGAAGGCCGACGTGCTCGTTACCGCCGTGAAACCGCCATTGATCCCGCCGGTCGCGCTGATGAGCGCATAGCGCTGGCCCGCCTGGTAGCTGGTCTGCGGGTCGAGCGCGGAGATCGTGACGCTGCTGCCGGTCAGCGTCGCCTGGCCGGTGACGATGATGCGGTCGGTGATGCCGTTGCCGCCGATCTCGGCGGCGAAGGTCGAGCCCGGCGCCATCACGAGATCGCCGTCGATCGTGATCGTGCCGATGGAGTTGCCGGGCGCCAGCGTGCCGCCGGATCTGACCGTCGTCGGGCCGACCGTGCCGTTGCCGCCGAGCTCGGCGCCGGAGAGCACCGTGACGGCGGAGCGCGACAGCGAGCCGTTGACCGAGAGCCGGCCGGCGGCGACCGTTGTCGCGCCGGTCAGCCCGCTCGTTCCGGTCAGCTTGAGGTCGCCGGCGCCGGTCTTGGTGAAACTGCCGCTGCCATCGATCGCATTGGCGAAGATGGCGAGGCTGGGCTGATCGATCACCAGCGCGCCATTGTTCAGGATCGTACCGCGGCCGAAGCTCGCCGCGGAGCCGGTTAGCGTACCCTTGGCGATCGTGGTGCCGCCGGTATAGCTGTTGCTGCCGGAGAGGGTCAGGGAGCCGGCGCCGAGATGCGCAACCGCGCCGCTGCCCGAGATCACGCCAGAGAAGCTGACGGCGTCCGAGCGATCGAAGGCGAGCCTGCCGTTATTGACGACATTGCCGGCGATCGAGCCCGTAGTGCCGCCGGCGCCGACCTTGAGCGTGCCGGAGGCGATCGTCGTGCCACCGGTGTAGCTGTTGCCGCCGGTCAGGGTCAGCGTGCCGTCGCCCAGGTGCGCAAGCGCGCCGCCGCCGGAGATCGCGCCGGCGAAGGTGACCGCGTCCGAACGGTCGAAGGCGAGCGTGCCGTCATTGACGACGTCGCCCATGATCGAGCCCGTGGTGCCGCCGGCGCCGATCTGCAGCGTGCCGCCGGTGATCGTGGTGCCGCCGGTATAGGTGTTTGTCCCGCTCAGGATCTGCGTGCCGGCGCCGGCCTTGACCAGTGCCAGCGCGCGGTCGCCGGGCTCGCCGTCGATGATCGTCCCGGTGAAGTTCGCCGAGCCGGTGGGCGGCGCGAAGGTCAATGTGCCGGAGGCCGTGGCGCTGCCATTGGCGACGACGCCGCTGCCCGAGAGCGAGCGCACGGTGACGGTATGGCCATCGGCCATCAGTGCCGCATTGGCGGCGGCCAGCGTCACGTCCGAGTTCGCTGAGAAGGCGCCGTTGGAGGCCGCTGTCAAGGTCACGCCGGCGCCGACCGAAGTGGCGCCACTGTAGCTGTTGCTGCCGCCGAGCACGGCCGCGCCGATATGGCTGTCGCTGTTGACGAAGGCGAGCGTGCCGCCGGCAGCGCTGCCGTCTGCAATGCTGCCGGACAGGGTGACCACCTGGCCGTTGACGTCGAGCGTGCCGCCGGTGGCATTGACCGCCACGGCATTGGCGAAGTCGTTGATGAAGCTCGTGCCGGCGCGGAGGGTGCCGCCGTCGAACGTCAGTCTGCCGGTGCCGAGCGCAGCGGCGCTGCCGGCCTGCAGTACGCCGGCGGAGATGGTGGTGCCGCCGGAATGGGTGTTGGGTCCCGACAGGACGAGCGTTCCGCTGCCGAGCTTGGTCAGGCTGCCCAGGCCCACGACGGAGCCGCCGAGCTCGAGTTCCGTGCTGGCCGCGACATCGACGCTGCCGGCGCCGTCGAGCGTCACCGGGCGGAACATGGCGAAGCTTGCCGTCGTCGCCAATGTGCCGCCGTTGAAGGTCAGGCCTGCGGCGGCATCGCCGAGGTTCTCGTTCCGCGAGACCGAGAGCGTGCCGGCATTGATGATGGGACCGCCGGTATAGCTATTGGCCGCGCTGAGCACGATCGTGCCGCCGCCGGTCTTCATCAGGCTGCCGCCGCCCTGGATGCCGGCGTTGATCGTCGCCGAAAGGCCTGTGTCGACGCGCAGCTCGGTGCCGGCCGCCGAGATCAGCAGCGCGCCCGGGCCGTTCAGAACATAGCCGTTCGTGCCGAATTGCAGCCCGGCGATCTGCTGGTTGGTCGCGATCGTCACCGTGCCGCCGGCTGCCCCGGCGAACACCGCCGTCAGGTCGTTCCAGGTCGTGTCGATGCTGCCGGAGGTGTTGGTCCAGTTCCTGCCGGCCGCGTTCCAGATGCCGCTGCCGCCATGGACGGTGCCGTTGGCAGTGGTGGTGGTGCCGTTCCAGTACTGCAGCGTCGCGGTGGTGGTGATCAGGTTGATCTGGCCCGTGGTCGTCGTATCCACGCGGAAATCATAGCCCGTGGGCACGATGCCGAAGACCAGGCCGCTGTCGATCAGCGCCCCGCCATAGTTGAACAGCCGGTAGGTGCCGTTGCTGAATCCCGATTGCGGCGAGAGGTCGAGCACGCCGTCGAACTTGAGGTTGCCGGTGACCTCGATGAGGTCGTTGACCCCGCTGCCGACAGTGCCTGGCGTGCCGAGCTCGTAGGAGAGCCGCGACGTGTCGTTCAGCACGAGCGAACCGACGGTGAGCGTGCCCGGGCTCGAGCCCGGCGCCAGGATGCCGCCGCCGGAAACCGTCACCGCGCCCGCGATGCTGCCCGAGCCAGCCAGCGTCGCGCCAGAGGCGACGGTAACCGCCGAGCTGCTCAGCGCGCTCTCGACCCGCAGCGTACCGCCCGCGACCGAGGTCGCGCCCGTGTAACTGTAGGAGGCGCCTGCCAGCGTCTGAGTGCCCGAGCCCTGCTTGACGAGGCCGCCCGTGCCAGTGATCGAGCCGGCGAAGCTCTGGTTGCTCGCGTCGCCGAGGGTTAGCGTGTTGGCACCGAGCGCGACGGTGGTGCCGGCGACGCCGGACAGCGCGCCGATGGTCTGGCTCGCACCCGCGGCGCTGATGTCGAAGCCGGCGCCCGCAGCTCCGAGTTGCACGGCCCCAGTTGCGGCGAGGCTGCCGCCGGCGCCGAGAGCCAACGTGCCGGCATTGATGGTCGTGCCGCCCGTATAGGTGCTGGCGCCGGCCAGGGTCTGCGTGCCAGTGCCCTGCTTGATCAGGCCACCCGTGCCGCCGATGCTGCCGCCGAAGGACTGGCGCGCCGCCCAAGCTCAGCGTATTGGCGCCGAGCGAGATGGTGGCGCCGGCGACGCCGGACAGTGCGCCGATCGTCGGGTTCGCGCCTGCGGCGCTGATGTCGAAGGAGGTGCCCACACCGGCGAGATTGACGGCGGCGCCGCTCGCCAGGCTGCCGCCAGCGCCGAGGGCCAGCGTGCCGGCATTGATGGTCGTGCCGCCGGTATAGGTGTTCGCGCCAGTCAGGGTCTGCGTGCCCGTGCCCTGTTTGATAAGACCGCCCGTGCCACCAATGCTGCCGCCGAAGGACTGGCGCGCCGCCCAAGCTCAGCGTGTTGGCGCCGAGCGCGACGGTGGTCCCGGCGACGCCGGCCAGTGCGCCGATCGTCGGGTTCGCGCCTGCGGCGCTGATGTCGAAGGAGGTGCCCACACCGGCGAGATTGACGGCGCCGCCGCTCGCCAGGCTGCCGCCGGCGCCGAGGGCCAGCGTGCCGGCATTGATGGTCGTGCCGCCGGTATAGGCATTCGCGCCGGTCAGGGTCTGCGTGCCCGCGCCCTGCTTGGTGATACCCCCGGTGCCGCCGATCGAGCCGCCGAAGGTCTGGTTGGTCGCGCCGCCGAGGGTCAGCCCGGTGGTGCCGAGCGAGATGGCCGTGCCGGCGACGCCGGACAAGGCACCGATGGTCTGGCCCGCCCCCGCAGCGCTGATGTCGAAGCTCGTGCCGGCCGTGGCGAGATTGACGGCGCCGCCGCTGGCCAGACTGCCGCCTGCCCCGAGCGCCAATGTCCCGGCAGTGATGGTCGTGCCGCCGGTGTAGGTGTTCGTGCCGGTCAGCGTCTGGGTGCCCCAGTCCTGCTTGACGATAGCGCCCGTGCCGGAGATCGAGCCGCCGAAGGTCGCGTTTGCCGCCGAGCCGAGGGTCAGACTGTTGGCGCCGAGCGTGACGGAGGTGCCGGCGACGCCGGACAGGGCGCCGATGGTCTGGACCGCGCCCGAAGCGCTGATGTCGAACGAGGCACCCGCACCGGCGAGATTGACGGCGCCGCCGCTGGCCAGGCTTCCGCCTGCGCCGAGCGCCAGCGTGCCGGCATTGATGACCGTGTCACCAGTATAGGTGTTCGCGCCGGTCAGGGTCAGCGTCCCGGCGCCGGTTTTCGTCAGGCCGCCCGCACCGGAAAGCACGCCCGACAGCACGTAGCTGTTTGACGCCTTGCCTGTCAGGCCGCCCGAGCCGATCGCGATCGCATTGGTCAGATTGAGGCCCGCCACGGACGAATCCAGGCCGCCGCCATCGGCCTGGATCGTGAGCGATCCGAAAGGCGCAGCGCTGCCGACCATCGCAGTGCCACCCATGAGGCTGACCGAGGATGCCGTCGTCGCGCCGGTCAGCGACCAGTCGCCGTTCTGGATCTGGAGCGTGTCGAAGTTGATGTAGTTGCCGAGCGTGAGCGAGCCCGTCGGCTGGCCGGGGTCCCGACCGAGGACGAGGGTGTTGGCCCCCCCGAGCCCGCCATCGACGATGCCGGCCGCCGCGAAACCTATGCTGACGCCGGGGAGGCCGACTACGCCGAGGGCATTGCCGTTGGAGCCTGAACCAGCAGAGACCGAGGATCCGGTGAGCGCCGTGAATGTGTTGGTCGCGCCGGCACCCAGCGACACGCCGCCCGTGATCGTACCCGCATTGGTGAAGCTGTTGCCCTGGCCGGGCGTTCCGGGGGCCTGGAAGGCGACCCGACCGTTGATCGTCGCGCCGGCGTTGTTGGTGAAGCTGACCTGCCCGCCGCCATAGGCCGCGACGACAGGCATGTCGCCAGTGGCAACCGTGAGACCGGCAAGCGCGGACGAGCGGATCAGACCGCTGTTCGTGATGGTCGAAGTGCCGCCTGTCCCGTTCTGCAGCGTGAGGGCCATGCCGGTCAGTCCGCTCAGGTTCACCCCGAGAAGGCCGGAGGTACCTCCCAGCGTAGCGCCGCTGTTGTTCGTCACCGAGACAGTGCTGACGCTTGCATTGCCGACCACGAGACCGGAGGACAGGATCGAGAGCTGGCCCAGAAGCATCGGATCGACGGTGCCGCTGTTGGTCAGCGACACGTTGCTTCCGGTAAAGCTCATCGCGGTCCCGCCCACGCCAAGCAGCACGCCGATGCTTGCGCCGGGGTTGATGGTCACAGTGAGGTTGTTTCCAGGGCGCGAATAGGATGGTGCCAAGGGGTTGGCAGCACCGCTGCAGGTGACGTTCGCGCCCGCAAGGATGCACGCAGCCTGGGCATCAGTCGTGCCTGCCGCGGAAAAGCCGCAGAGAAGAGCTGCGACCGACACCGAATGCACGAACCGCGATTTGGGAGGAATCCGCCGGCGGACCGCCGGCTGCTCGCACTTCGCCACTTCAGAAGTCTTCATGTCGCAGTGCCGCATAGCCGAATCGCCAGTCAATCTCACGGCGACGCTAGAGCGGGCCGAGTCCATGACAAAAGGTCACGCAAGAACGCTTCGCATGACTGCGCACACTTCTTGGGCAATAGTGTCTTCCGCGACACATTTCGACGCGCGCGCTGACGTCCGTCGGCATAGGCTTCCAGGAACATGGCGCGATTTGACGGAGGCGCAGGTCATTTCGGGGCAATTCGCAGGCGTGAACTCGCGAACGCCGAACGCACTCTAGGAGACCTGTGCGCGGGTTGGGGCAGACGGTGCCCTTGATGACCCATTCCATTGGGCTTTCCGGGGGAGAGAGCGGCAATGGCGCATCGTTCGATCGGTCAAGCGCGGCCTGATCGCGAGAAGGACAATGCAATCGGCGTCAAAAAACCGGCATCAAGCGGGTCGGAAACAGCCATGTCCTCGCCGGCTACCCCGACCCGCGATCAGCTCTCCTGCATGCTCGTCGCAGAAGCTTGCCGATGCCCGGGCGACCTCTCTCTATCGATAATCGCCTGATTCGATGTCCAGGATATCAATGCTGTCGACCGAGCCTGTGCCGCGTTGTCCCTGTTCGATCACGAGTTCGCCGCCGCGGACCACGAAGCGGATCGAAGTAGAGCCCTCACCACGCCAATCGGCGGTCTCGCCATCATCCTCGTAGAGTTCGCCAGTGGCTCCTTCGACGAGGCCACATACCAGTAGCCCGCGCCAATTGTCCGTCTGCGCGCGATTTCCGAGCGGGATCAGCGCCCCGGCGCGCAGGAAGAGCGGCAGGCGCCCGAGCGGCGCATCGACCGTGACGACGGCCCCGCCCGGATGATGCGCGCCGCTATGCCAGTCGTACCAGCCGCCTTCATGCACCGGCAGGTAGACAGAGCGCTCGCGTGCCCCTTCCTCCAGCACCGGCGCGACCAGCACGTCCGGGCCGAGCATGAAGACGTCGCCGACCGCAACCGCCGCCGCATCCTGCGGGAAGTCGTAGAACAGCGGGCGCACGGCCGGTATGCCGTCGCGGCTCGCCCGCCACATCTGGGTGTAGAGATAGGGCATCAGCCGGTAGCGCAGCGAGATCGCCTCGCGCACCTGCGGGATCATCTCCGGATACATCCAGGGCAGGTTGACGACGCCGTCATCGTTCCAGGAGTTCATCACCATGCGCGGCCAGAGCGCGCAGAACTCGTTGAAGCGGACGAACAGCTCGGGGCCGGGCGTCGGCCCATGGAAGCCGCCGACATCATGGCCGATCGAGAACATGCCCGACAGGCTCATATTGAGCCCCTGCGTCAGGTTGTAGCGCAGCGTCTTCCAGGCGGTCTCGTTGTCGCCGGACCAGGTCTGGGCATAGCGCGAGATGCCGGCGCAGCCTCCGCGCGTGATCGCATATTGCCGCTTGCCCGGCTCGCGCGCGGCTTGCGCCTCATAGGAGAGCTTGGTCATCAAGAGCGGCTGCGCCGGGCGGGCCAGCGCCTGCCGGAAGGGGCGGCCGTCGCCATCACAGACGGCGTCCTCGTCCCAGATCTCGTATTCGTTGTTGTCGTTCCAGACCGTGGTGAAGCCGTGGTCGAGCAGCGCGCTCTCGATGCCGGCGCGCCACCAGGCCCGGCCCTTCGGGTTGGTGAAGTCGATATGGAAGCCGAGCCCGTCCCAGAACTGCGCCACGGCCGGCTCGCCGGTCTTGGAGTCCTTGACCAGGAAGCCCTGCTCCAGCGCCTCGTTCAGGCGCGGATGGTCGTCGAGCAGGCAGGGCTTCAGATTGGCGACGGTGTGCATGCCGGCGTCGTTCAGCCGCTTCATCGTGCCCTTCGGATCCGGGAACTTGTCGCGGTTCCAGTTGAAGGCGTAGCGGCGATGGCCGATCTGGGTATAGCCCGAGCCGAAATGGAAGCTGTCGCAGGGGATGGCGTGCTTGCGGCACTTGGCGACGAAGTCGCTGATCCTTGCGTCGGCATCGGGAGCATCGGCGATCGCCATCGAGGTCACGCCGAAGCCGAAGGACCAGCGCGGCGCGAAAGCCTGGCCGCCGGTCAGCCAGGAAAAGCGCCTGACGACATCAGGCACCGTCGGGCCGGCCATGACATAGTAGTCGAGATCGCCATCGTCGCCTTTCCAGGAGCGGAACAGGCCATGGTAATTATCGAGCGTGCAGCCGAGATCGACGCTGCCGGTCGAGAGGTTGTCGTAGAAGACGCCATGGGCGCCCGCCTTCCCGTCGACGATGAAGAAGGGCAGCATCTTGTAGAGCGGGTCTGAAAGCTCGGCATCGAAGCCGCAGGGGTCGACCGCGTCGATGGCAAAGCGCCGTCCGGTCCGGTCGAGCGGGCCGGCTTTGTCGCCGAGCCCGTAATGCCGCTCGGCATAGTCGCGCGCCATGAAATGGGCGAGCGCGCCGGTCCGCGGCGAGATCAGATAGGCCTGTGTCGTGCGATCCTGCAGGAAGGAAGTGGCCTCGCCCTCGCGCCGCCAGGCGATGCCGAAGGGCGAGAGCGTCACCTCGGCGGAGAGGCCGCCGGCTGACAGCGTGACCTTGCCTTCATTCTCGCTGACGCTCGCCTGCGGGCAGGCAAAACCGGAAAGATCATCACGCGGACGCCCTTCATAAGGCGGCTCGAGCCCGCCCGGCGCGATCGACCAGCCGCGGTCGAGGCGGTAGCCGTCCTGCGGCTTCAGCGTCACCCGGCCGATATCGCCTTCGAGGATGCGGACAGCGATGGTCGCGCCGAGGCCGACATCGAACAAGGCGGCTTCGCCGTCGCGGCCGAGGTAGCGGCCTTGCGTCAGGGCTTTCATGGGATCTCTCTAGTCAGTCGTCAGGACCGGACAGCCCGGCCGTTCTCGTCGAACAGGTGCAGATGCTGCTGCGGGAAGGCGAGCGCGACGGCGGAGCCGCGCTGGTGCTCGCTCTGGCCGTCGAGCCGGAGCGTGATCTGCGGCAGGCCGCGCGAAGCGCCATAGAGATAGCTCTCGCCGCCGAGGCGCTCGACCAGCTCGATCGCGAGCGGCACGCCGCCATCCTGCGAAGCGAGCGCAAGGTGCTCCGGCCGAATGCCGAGCGTGACCGAGGCTCCCGCAGCAAGGCTCCCGGTCTGGCAGGGGATCTGGTGGCCGGCCTCGCCCAGCGCGACCGCGCCCGGCCTCACCACCTTGCCCGGCAGCAGATTCATGCGCGGCGAGCCGATGAAGCCGGCGACGAACAGGTTGTCCGGCCGGTTGTAGAGTTCGAGCGGCGTGCCGACCTGCTCGATCTTGCCGCCCTGCAGCACGACGATGCGATGCGCCAGCGTCATCGCCTCGACCTGGTCATGGGTGACGTAGATCATCGTGCCGCCGATCTCGGCATGGAGCGCGGCGAGCTCCTTGCGGGTGGCGACGCGCAGTTCGGCGTCGAGGTTCGAGAGCGGCTCGTCGAACAGGAAGATTTTTGGATCGCGCACAATGGCGCGGCCGATGGCGACGCGCTGGCGCTGGCCGCCGGAAAGCGCCTTGGGCTTGCGCTCGAGATAGTCGGTCAGGCGCAGCATGCCGGCGGCGCGCTTCACCCTTTTGTCGATCTCGTCGCGCTTGAAGCCCATGTTCTCCAGCGCGAAGGCCATGTTCGCGTAGACGCTCATATGCGGGTAGAGCGCATAGGACTGGAACACCATGGCGAGGCCGCGCTCGGAGGCCGGCAGCCCGGTGACATCGGTGCCGTCGATCGCGATCGTGCCGCCGGTGATGCTCTCCAGCCCGGCGATCGAGCGCAGCAGCGTCGACTTCCCGCAGCCGGAGGGGCCGACGAAGACGACGAACTCGCCATCGGCGACATCGAGGTCGATGCCGTGCAGCACCGTGGTCGCGCCATAGGCCTTGCGGACGCCGGAGAGGCTCAGTCCCGCCATTATTTCATTCCCGTATTGGCGATGCCGGTGGTGATGAAGCGCTGCAGGAAGACGAAGACCAGCGCGACCGGAAGCAAGGTCACCACCGTCATCGCGAGCAGGTAATGCCACTGCGTCTGCAATTCGCCCTGGAAGGCGTTGAGGCCGATCTGCAGCGTATAGGCCTCGGTCTTGGTCAGCACCGCGAGCGGCCAGAGGAACTCGTTCCAGCGCCACATGATCGAGAAGATCGCGAGCACGGCCAGCGCCGGCATGGCGAGCGGCATGACGATGCGCCAGTAGATCTGCCACTCCGAGGCCTTGTCCATGCGCGCCGCCTCGATCAGGTCGCGCGGCAGGGTCAGCATGTACTGGCGCAAGAGGAAGACGCCGGTCGGCGTCGCCGCCCCCGGCAGGATCACCGCCCAGAGCGAATTGACCAGGCCGAGCTTGGTGATGACGAGATAGACCGGCACCAGGATGATGGTGATCGGGATCATCAGCGTACCGATCACCATCAGCATCACCGCCGTCTTGCCGCGGAACTCGTAGATCGAGAGCGCATAGGCGGCCATCGAGTTGATCACCAGCGTGATCAGCGTCGCCACGACCGTGACGAAGACCGAATTCCAGAGGAAGCGCATGAAGGCGAAGCGCTCCAGCGGCTCGGTATAGTTCTCGGTCGCGAGCTTGAACTCGCGCACCGGGGTGCGTTTGTCGATCGGCACGCGGATGCTCTGGCCGGGATTGGCGGGGTCGATCATTTGCGCCTGGATGCCGATGCGGCGGACTTGCGCCAGCACCCGTTTCGAGCCGTCCTCCATTGTCACTTCGAAGAGCGGCAGCGGCTGGGCATGGCCCTCGACCCGGACCTCTTTTTGCGACATCGGCAGCAGCGAGGGCGGGAATTCGAGCAGGCCGGCCTGCGTCTTGAACGAGGACAGTCCGAGCCAGAGCACGGGGCCGAACATCAGGACGACGCCGAGGGCGAGATAGCTGTAGGCGGCGATGTCGGTCCAGTGCCAGCGGCCGGGATTGCGGCGGGCCACCGCCATGCGGGCGAGCCTGTTCATGCCGCCCCCTTGCGGCGACTCGCCGCGAGCTGGAGGAGCGTCAACGCAAACAGCACGACGCCGAGCACGACCGAAGCGGCCGCCGCCAGGCCGAAATTCTGGACCTGGTTGGCGAAGGCGGTTTCATAGATGTAGTGCACCACCATCAGCGTCGCCGTACCGGGGCCGCCACCGGTCAAGACGAAGACTTCGTCGAAGGTCTGCACGCCGCGGATCAGCGCCAGCACGATCACGACGATCATGTTCGGCCAGAGCAATGGCAGGGTGATGCGCCAGAACACACGCCAGCGCGGCGTCGCATCCATCTCGGCGGCCTCGTAGAGGTCGGCCGGGATCGCCTGCAGGCCGGCGAGCAGGATCAGCGTGTAGAAGCCCATATGGGCCCAGATCGAGACGAAGACGATCCAGAACATCGCCCAGCTCGGATCGACCAGGAACAGGATGCGCTCGCCGCCGAGCGAGGTGATCGCGGCGTTGAGCAGGCCGTCGCGCTGCAGGATCCATTTCCAGGTCAGCGCCACCACCACCGGCGAGAGCAGCACCGGGAAGAAGTAGACGGCGCGGAAGAAGCCGCGCGCCCGGATCTTCATGTTCAGCACAACCGCCGTCAGCAGCGAGAACAGCACCATCGCCGTGACCTGGAAGACGGTGAAGCGGGCGGTGTTGGAAACGCCGCGCCAGAAATGATCCTCGCGGCAGGAGGAAGCGTCGAGGAAGGAGCCGCAATCGAAGAGATAGGCGTATTGCTGCGCCCCGACGAAGGGCCGCTCCGAGGGGAACAGCCCCGCCCCGCCCGTCACCGAGAAGATGAAGTTGATGATCAGCGGCAGGAAGACGAAGAGCGAGAAGAAGGCGAGATTGGGCAGGAGGAAGACATAGGCCATCCGCCGCTCGCCGATCAGCCGCTGCAGCGCCTGCATCGGCCAGTCGATCAGCCGCATCAGCATCGCGAGAGGCGCAGCGAAGAGGCTCGCTGCGCCAGCGCGCTCCGCTTGCGCCGTCGGGAGGGGAGCGTCGGAGGTCATCCGCCTTACTTCTTGCGCTCGGCGATCTGCTGGGCGATGTCGGATTCGATCCGCTTGAAGGCCTCGTCGAGGCTGCCCTCGCCCGAGATCGCCTGGCCGAGCCGGCTGATCACCGCGTTGAAGATCACGCGGTTGTTGACATAGCCCTGCAGCTGGTAGGCGACCGGCGAGAGCTGCGCGACCTGATCCGAGAACACCTTGAGCGCAGCCTTGGCAGGGGCGCTGGCGCCCTGATAGTCGAGCCCCTTCGCGGCGATGCCGAGATGGCCGGGCACGAACAGCGAGCGGGCATAGAACTCGCTCAGCACCGGCTCGCTGGCGAGATACTCCATCACCTTGGCGACGGCTTCCGGGCTCTTCGTCGTCTTGATCGCGACGAGGCCGGCTCCGCCAGGCATGCCCGAGCAGGCGGCGGCGCCGCAGGGGGCGGGAACCGCGATCCAGTCGAAGGCGTCGCCGACCGTCTTGTCGAACTGGGCGATCTGCCAGGAGCCCGACTGGTACATCACCACCTGGGCGTTCTTGAACTCGTCATTGGCGCCGCGATAGGCGGTGCCGGAGACCGAGCCCCAGAGCTCCTTCTTCATCACGCCGTTGTTGTGCCAGTCATAGACCAGCTTGGCACCGCGCTTGAAACCGTCATCGATCACCGCCGGCTCGCCTTTGGCGTCGAACACCTTGGCGCCCTCGGAGATCGCGACCGAGAAGAAGCGGTGGCCGGAGCGGTCCATCGCCAGCGGGAACGGCGCCTGGACCTTGGCGGCAACGTCCTTGACCGCCTTGCCCCATTCCTCCCAGGTCGCCTTGGCGCCCGGCATGGCGATGCTCGCCTGCTCGAACAGCGTCTTGTTGACGAAGGGGCCGGAGACGGTGAGCTGCGTCATGAAGCCGGTAATGGCGCTGTTGTCGCCCTCAGGGCGCATCCAGGGCAGGAACGGCCCGAAATTCTTCTCCCAATAGGCGGCGTCCTTGAGATGCGGGCGCAGGTCGAGTGCGTAGCGGGCGACGCCGCCGAGATCGACGACGCGGGCGATGTCCGGCCCTTGGCCGGAGGCGAGCTGGACGGGCAGGTTCTCGGTGATGGCTTTGTAGGGCACCTGGTCGAGCACGACCTTGATGTCCTTGTTCTGGGCCTCGAAGCGCTTGAGCAGGTCGGTGATGACCTCGCCTTCATTGCCGTCCGAGTACCAGGCGATGCGCACCGTCGTCTGCGCCTGCGCCAGGCCAGCGGCGAGGAGGCCCGCGGACAGAGCGAGCGCGGAAATCCAGTGTTTCCTCAACATGTGCGTTCTTCCCTTGACCGTTGCCGGCACTTCGCAAGGTGCCTAGACTGACATAAGGCAAACGTTTGCCGCACTTGTCAACGCAACCTGTGCGCGGCATGGCTGCAAGGCCGGCTCGACCCGGCCAGGCCTGATCAGGCCGGGGCAACAGGGAGGCCGATGCATGACCGCCACGCTCGCGCGCTTAGAGCCTGCCGCCGCCTCGCTCGCCACCGTCGCGCGCGAGGCCGGCGTCTCGGTCGCGACCGTCTCGCGCGTCGTCAACGGCAAGCGCGGGCGCGCCTCGGCCGACACGGTCGCGCGGGTCGAAGACGCGATCGCGCGGCTGGGCTATCGACCCAACCCGGTCGGGCAGGCTCTGAAGCGCCGGGCCAGCCGTATCGTCGCGATGCTGTCCTCCAATCTCGACAACCCGGCCATGGCGGCGATTGCGGTCTCGACCGAGGCCGCACTGCGCAATGCCGGCTATGTGACGATCCTGTGCGACACCCATGACCGGCCGGAGCTACAGGACGAATACCTGGACGCGATGCGCCGCCAGTTCGTCGCCGGCTATGTCATGGTCAGTGCGGTCCGCAGCCGCGGATTGCAGAAAGCGGTCCAGCGCGGCGATCCGCTGGTGTTCGTCGCCCGGCGTAGCCCTTTCGGCGGCGGCACATTCGTCGGCATCGACGATCGCCGCGCGGGAGCCGATGCCGCCGATTACATGCTGGCTCGCGGCATTGCTCGCCCGGCGGTCCTCATGGCCGCGCAGAACGCCTCGAGCACGGCTGAGCGGGCCGCCGGTTTCATCGCCCGGCTTGAGGAGTGCGGCATCCCGGCCGGCGCCGTCCGGCGCGTCGGCGCAGAGGGGCTGAATCATATCGAGGTCGGCTATGCCGCAGCGACCGCGCTCGCCTCGGCAGGCGGCTGGCCGGCCGGCATCTTCTGCGTCAGCGACCTGATCGCCTACGGAGCTTATCGGCTGGCGCGGGAGCACGGCATCGCTGTGCCGGAGGCCTGCTCGCTGGTCGGCGTCGATGGTAACGCGTTGAACGCGTGGCTGGCGCCCTGGCTGACCTCGATCAGGATTCCCTATGAGCAGTTCGGAGGCCACATCGTCTCGCAGCTTGGGCTGCTATGGGGCGGCGGTGCGGGTTCTCACGTTCATGTCGGCCATGGTCGTTTGAGCATCGCGGCCGCGCGCCCCGCAACGCATGACCCACTCACGCCGGAATGATGGCCCCATTGCAGGCATGATTGCCGGAGACGGCCCGCTGGCGAAGGCTAGCCAGTCTACCCGAACCCGGGCCAGAGGCCGAAAAGAGCCGACGCTGCGTCGTCGGGTCGATCGCGGTCGCTCGCGCCATTTTCCAGATTGACTGATCAGGCCTCGGCTTCGCTCGCGAGTGTCCGAAGTCACGCATTGTCGCCTGCGCGCCTTGTCGGCGCTCCCCTTCTGGCCCAAATCCTGCAGTGCCGTGGCATTGCTTCCGCACCGGGCGAGATGGCCAGCAGCATCAAAATCCTGATCGTCGATGCCAATCCGGTTCGCGCCGCGATCATCCAGGAAGGCCTGCGCGAGGCGGGCCCGCATGAGATCGTGCTGCTCGCAGGCACCAACGGCCTCGTCGCCGCCATCGAGCGGCACGATCCCGATGTCGTGGTCATCGACCTCGAGAATCCGAGCCGCGACGCGCTCGCCGACATGTTCCTGGTCAGCCGTCATGTGAAGCGCCCGATCACCATGTTCGTCGACCAATCCGACGAGGCCTCGATCGAGGAGGCGGTCGAGGCCGGGGTCTCCGCCTATATCGTCGACGGGCTGAAGAAGGAGCGGCTGAAACCGATCCTGCAGACCTGCATCAGCCGCTTCAACGCCTTTAGCCGCCTCCAGCAGGAACTCGACGAGGCCCGTTCGCAGCTCGACGACCGCAAGACGATCGACCGCGCCAAGGGCATCGTCATGCGGCTGAAGAGCCTGACCGAGGAGGAGGCCTATGCCCTCCTGCGCAAGACCGCGATGAACGAGAAGCGCAAGCTCGTCGACATCGCCCGTTCGATCATCACGGCCGCCGAGGTGCTGAAATGACGCTGCATCTGCGGGTCGGCTTCATGCCGCTGATCGATTCCGCGCTGATCGTCGCCGCCAAGGATGAGGGCTTCGCCGAGGTCGAGGGGCTCGATCTCGAACTGGTGCGCGAGGTCTCCTGGTCGAACCTGCGCGACAAGCTCAATGTCCGCCTGCTCGATGCTGCCCATATGCTCGGCCCGGCCGCGGTCGCGGCGACGCTCGGCATCGGCGGCGTCAGGGCGCCTATGGCGGTGCCGATCGCCCTCAACCTCGATGGCAGCGCCATCACCCTCTCGCTGCGGCGCTTCGAGGAGCTCGCGAGGCTGGCGCAGGGCGACCTCGCCAATCCCATGGTTTCGGCGGCGGCGCTCGCCGCCTTGGTCGCACGCCGCAAGGCTTCCGGCCTGCCGCAACTCACCTTCGCTGCGGTCTTCGGCTTCTCAAGCCATACCTATCTGCTCTGCGAATGGCTGGCGAAGGGTGGGCTGAAGCTCGGCGACGACATCCGCTTCGAGGTGGTGCCGCCGCCGCAGACGGTGGAGGCGTTGAGCAGCGGGCGCGTCGACGGTTTCTGCGCCGGTGCGCCCTGGAACGCTGCCGCGGTCGCCGCCGGCATCGGCGCCATGCTTCATTGCGGCGTCGATCTGCGCCGCGACTGCCCCGACAAGGTGCTGGCCTGGCGCGCCGACGATGCCGACCAACGCTCGAATGCGGTGGCACGGCTCAATGCCGCGATCCTGCGGGCCAGCGACTGGGTCGGCGATCCCGCCAATGGCGAGCGTCTCGCCCTTCACCTGTCGCGGCCGGACCGGCTGGCGCTGCCTGCCGAACTGATCGAGCCGGTGCTTCGCTTCAGCCTGAGCCAGGGGGGAGGCAGGCCACCGCGCAAGGTCGAGCGCTTCATTCGTTTCGACCGGGAGGCATTGAGGCCCAATCCCGCCCATGCCGACTGGATTTTGGCGCGCATGGAGGCGGCAGGGCAGGCCGCGCGAACGGCCGATATGCTCGCGCAGGCGCGGGCGATGTTCCGGCCTGCCCTATTTATGGACAGTTCCTCCTGATCGGAAGTTCTGCATAGTTTTTGTGCTGTCGCGGATAAATTGTGCGCCGCAGCATCATCGCGCGAAATGCCGGATTCCAGGGCACTCGCCTCCTAACACTTTGAGAGTCTGTCACTTTCACGGCCGTCCGGCAGTTGGCACGCTCCTTGTAGGCATTCCAGTGACGCGGCCAAGGCTGCCCGCGCCGATTTCCTGACCGAACGCACAGCAACGCCGCTGTCGAACGTGCCTGACCGGGTGCATTCGCGCGGCGTTTTTCGTTCCGGCTGCTCCCCGACTTCGATCCGGCATTCCCAAGCGAGGCGATTGATGAGCGAGACGATCGAGACAAGAGCTAAACCCAGCCGCCGCAAGCTGCTGCGGCTCTCGGGCGCCGCGGCGCTGCTGGGCGCAGCGCGGCTCGCGCTGCCCGCCGGCGCGTTCGCGCAAGGCGCCGGCCCGGAGGTCAAGGGCACACGCCTCGGCTACATCGCCCTGACCGACGCTTCGCCGCTGATCATCGCCAAGGAGAAGGGGCTCTTCGCCAAATACGGCCTGCCCGATATGGACATCGCCAAGCAGGCCTCCTGGGGCGCGACGCGCGACAACATGGCGCTCGGCTTCAAGAACAATGGCATCGATGGCGGCCACATCCTGCGGCCGAAGACGCATCTCTACGCCACCGGCAAGGTCATGCAGAACGGCCAGCCCCTGCCGATGTACACGCTGCTGAATCTCAACGAGGACGGCCAGGCGATCTCGGTCTCCAACGAGTACAAGGACCTGAACGTCCAGAAGGACGCCGCGCCGCTGAAGCAGGCCTTCGAGCGCAAGAAGGCCGCCGGCAAGGAACTGACCGCCGCCATGACCTTCCCGGGCGGCACCCACGATCTCTGGATCCGCTATTGGCTCGCCGCCGGCGGCATCGACCCCGACACCGACATCAAGGTCATCGTCGTGCCGCCGCCGCAGATGGTGGCGAACATGAAGGTCGGCACCATGGACTGCTTCTGCGTCGGCGAGCCCTGGAACGAGCAGCTCGTCAACCAGAACATCGGCTACACCGCGCTGACCACCGGCGAGCTCTGGGCCCGACACCCCGAGAAGATCCTCGGCATGCGCGCCGATTTCGTCGACGCCAATCCGAAGGCGACGCAGGCCATCCTGATGGCGGTGATGGAAGCCCAGCAATGGGCGGACAGGATGGAGAACCGCCAGGAACTGTCCGAGATTGTCGGCAAGCGGCAATGGTTCAACGTCCCGGTCGGCGACATCAACAAGCGCCTGCAGGGCGACATCAACTACGGCAATGGCCGCGAGGCCAAGGGCACCAAACTCTACATGAAGTTCTGGGGAGAGGGCGGCTCCTCCTCCTATCCCTGGAAGAGCCTCGACACCTGGTTCGTCGCGGAGAACATCCGCTGGGGCAAGTTCGAGCCGACGATCGCCATCAAGGCGCTGGTCGACAAGACCAACCGCGCCGATCTTTGGCGCGAGGCCGCCAAGGCGCTCGGGGTCGCCGGGGCCCCGACCGGCGACAGCCGCGGCGTCGAGACCTTCTTCGATGGCGTCAAGTTCGATCCGGCGGCGCCGCTCGACTATCTCAAGGCCCTCAAGATCAAGCGGGTCGCCTGAGCCATGGCCGAGCCGCTGATCATCGTCGGAAAGGGCATGGCGGCGACCAGGCTGGTCGACGAGCTCAGCCAGCGTGCGCTCGGCCGCTATTCCGTCGCGGTGATCGGGGCCGAGCCGCGGCTCGCCTACAACCGGGTGCTGCTCTCGCCGCTGCTCGCCGGCGAGATCGCGGAAGCGGACATCGAACTGAAGCCCGCAGCTTGGTGGCGCGACCGCGGCGTCTCGATGCTCTACGGCAAGCCGGTCATCGGCATCGACCGGCGCGCCAGGACCGTGACATTGGCGGACGGCCCGACCTTGCCCTACGGCAAGCTTGTCCTCGCCACCGGCTCGAAGCCGCTGAAGCCGCCCTTCCCGGGCGGCGATCTGCCGGGTGTTGTGACATTCCGCGACACAGCCGATGTCGGGGCGATGCGTGCCTATGCGGCGCGCGGCGCGCGGATCACCGTCATCGGTGGCGGCCTGCTCGGGCTCGAGGCGGCCTATGGGCTGGCCCGCGCCGGCGGTGAGGTCACGCTGCTGCATCTCGTCGACCGGCTGATGGAACGCCAGCTCGATGCCGAGGGTGCGGCGCTCCTCGCCTCCGCCATGGCCATGCGCGGCGTCGAGATCCGGCTGAACAGCGCGACCAAGGGTTTCGTCGGGACCGGCAAGGTCGAAGGCGTCGCATTGCACGACGGCACGGTGATCCCGGCCGATCTCGTCGTCATCGCCATCGGCGTGCGGCCGAACACCGATCTTGCTGCAGCGGCCGGGTTAGATGTGGCGCGCGGCATCGTCGTCGACGATATCATGGCGACCAGCGATCCCGCGATCTCTGCGATCGGCGAATGCGCCGAGCATCGTGGTCAGGTCTACGGGCTGGTCGAGCCTGCCTATGAGCAGGCGCGCACCCTTGCCACCAGTCTCGCCGGCCGCGAGGCTGGCTATCCCGGCTCGCTGCTCGCGACCAATCTCAAGGTCTCCGGCGTCGGCGTCTTCTCGGCCGGCGAGTTCGAGGCCGGCGAAGGCGCCGAGACCGTGGTGCTGCGCGACCGCGCCGCCGGCATCTACCGCAAATTCGTGCTGCGCGAGGGCAGGCTCGCCGGCTGCGTGCTAGTGGGCGATACGCAGGGCGCGCTGTTCTATCTCGGCCTGATCCGCTCGCAGCAGGACATCACGCCGTTCCGCGCCGACCTGCCCTTCGGCGAGGCCTATTGCATCGGGGAGGCCGCCTGATGCGCCACGACGCCCCGCTCTCCGGCCGCTCCGGCCAGCCGGTGCGCACCACCTGCCCCTATTGCGGGGTCGGTTGCGGCATCCTGGCGACGCCGGACGGCAAGGGCGGCGCGGCGATCGCCGGCGATCCCGCCCATCCCGCCAATCGCGGCAGGCTCTGTTCCAAGGGCTCGGCGCTCGGCGAGACGCTCGCTCTGGGCTCGCGCGTTCTCCATCCGCTGAAACGCAATGGCAGCGGCGGCTATGCCCGGGTCTCCTGGGACGAGGCGCTGGATGCGATTGCGGCCGGGCTGAAGGCGATCATCGACCGTGACGGCCCCGAGGCGCTCGCCTTCTATCTCTCCGGCCAGCTCCTGACCGAGGATTATTACGTCGCCAACAAGCTCGCCAAGGGCTTCATCGGCACGCCGCATGTCGACACCAATTCGCGGCTCTGCATGTCCTCGACGGTCGCCGGCCATCGCCGCGTGCTCGGCTCTGACACGGTGCCGGGCTGCTATGAGGATCTCGACTGCGCCGACCTCGTCGTGCTCGTCGGCTCCAACGCCGCCTGGTGCCATCCGGTGCTGTTCCGCCGCATCCAGCAGAACCGCACGGAGCGCGGCGCCAGGGTCGTGGTCATCGATCCCAGGGTCACGGCGAGCGCCGAGGAGGCCGATCTCGTCCTTCCGCTGAAGCCCGGCTCCGACAGCCTGCTCTTCGCAGGGCTCTTGGTCCATCTCGCCGATGGCGGCCTGCTCGATGAAAGCTATCTGGCGCACCACACCAGCGGCTTCGACGAGACGCTCGCCAATGCGCGGGCGCTTGCGCCGAACCTCGCCGCCATTACCGATGGCACCGGGCTCCGGGCCGCCGAGATCTCTGCCTTCTACCGGCTCTGGGCCGAGACCCCGGCCGTCGTCACCGCCTGGAGCCAGGGCGTCAACCAGTCGGCGCAAGGCACCGACAAGGTCGCTGCGATCCTGCATTGCCATCTCGCCACCGGCCGGATCGGCCGGCCGGGAAGCGGCCCGTTCTCGCTGACCGGCCAGCCCAACGCCATGGGCGGGCGCGAGGTCGGCGGCCTCGCCAACATGCTGGCCGCCCATATGGGTTACGCCCCGGCTGAGGTCGACCGCGTCAGGCGCTTCTGGAAGGCGCCGAACATCGCCCGCCGGGAGGGGTTGAAGGCCGTCGCCATGATGGATGCCGTCGCCGAGGGCGGCATCAGGGCGATGTGGGTGATGGCGACCAATCCGGCCGTCTCGCTGCCGCGCGCCGACGCGGTGCAGAAGGCGCTCGCCGGGCTCGAACTCTTCATCGTCTCCGAGAACGTCCTCTCCAACGACACGCTGGCCGCCGGCCCGCACTTCATCCTGCCGGCCGCCGCCTGGGGCGAGAAGGACGGCACCGTCACCAATTCCGAGCGCCGGATCTCGCGCCAGCGCGCCTTCCTGCCCCTCCCGGGCGAGGTGCGGCCGGATTGGTGGATCATCTGCGAGGTCGCGCGGCGGCTCGGCTTCGGCGAGGCCTTCGCCTATGCCGGCCCGGCCGAGATCTATGCCGAGCATGCCGCCCTCTCGGCCTTCGAGAACGAGGGTAGCCGCGGTCTCGATCTCGGCGCCCATGCCGGCCTCGGGGGCCGCGACTATGATGCGTTGGAGCCGGTGCAATGGCCGCTGCCGGCCGGGCGCCCCGGCGGCACCGCCCGGCTGTTTGCGGATGGCGGCTTCTTCGCGCCGGGTGGCCGCGCCACCATGCAGCCTCTCGCCGTTCCCGTCCTCGCCAGCCAGCCGGATGCCGAGCGGCCTCTGCTACTGAACACCGGCCGCATCCGCGATCACTGGCACAGTATGACGCGCACGGGCTTGAGCGCCCGCCTGTCGGCTCACATCGCCGAGCCCGCGCTCTTCCTGCATCCGCGCGATGCCGAGCGGTATGGCGTCAGCGCAGGCGGTTTCGCCCGCGTCGCGACCGAGCATGGCGCCGCCGTGCTCAAGGTCGTGCTCGACGAGGGCGCACGACCGGGCGTTGCCTTCGCGCCGATCCACTGGTCAGGCGAGACCGCCTCCGATGCGCGCATCGGCGCCCTTGCGCAGGCTGCCTGCGATCCTTTCTCCGGCCAGCCCGAACTGAAGGCGACGCCGGCCTCGATCGCGCCGGTTGCCTATGCCTCGCAGGGCTTCGTTCTGTCACGGGATGTCTTTGCGCTGCCGCCGGGCAGCTGGTGGGCGAAGCTCGCCGTCGAAGGCGGCGAGGGGCGGCTCTTCGCCACCGATAGCGGCCCCGAGGCGCTGATGGCGCATGCGAATGCCGCCTTCGCCGGCTGCGAGCTCACCGAGATGATCGACCGGGCGGGCGGGGTCTATCGCTGCATCGCGACAAGGAACGGGCGCCTGATCGCGGCGCTCTTCCTCGCTCCCGCCGGGCGCGCGCCACTCTGGGACACTGTCAAGGCGGCCTTCGCCGTCGGCAGGGAGCCGGAGAACCGGCTGGCGCTGCTCGCCGGCCGCAGTCTCGACGGCATCGCCGAAGCGGGGCCGATCGTCTGCGCCTGCTTCGGCGTCGGCCTCAACGCCATTCGCGCCGCCTTCGCCGGCGGCCAGGCGCTGAGCGCCGGGGATATCGGGCGTCAGCTCAAGGCGGGCACGAATTGCGGTTCCTGCCTTCCTGAAATCCGCCGCATCGGGGCGCAGTCGCGCGAGACGGAGGCGGCATGACGGACGCGGCGCAGCAGCACGGACAAGGGAGTATCGCGATGGGACAGGCTGTCTCGAAGAGCGTTGCGGGCGAGGCGATAATCGTCGCGCTGCCGGGCGCCAAGGCTGCGGTCGTGGCATTGCCGCCCTTGGCCGCAAAGCCGCTTTCGGCGCGCGCGGCGTCCTGGCTCAGGGCGATCGCCGTCAACCTCCTGCCGCCGCTGCTCACGGTCGGACTGCTGCTGCTGTTCTGGCAGCTCGCCGCGTCCGGCCCGCAATCCTCGCTGCCGCCGCCGAGCAAGATCTGGAGCGAGGCGCGCGACCTGATCGTCGAGCCCTTCTTCTGGAACGGCTCGCAGGATATCGGCCTCGGCTGGCGCATCCTGGTCTCGCTGCAGCGCGTCGCGATCGGCTTCAGCCTGGCGGCGCTGATCGGCGTGCTGCTCGGCGCCCTCGTCGGCCAGTCGGTCTGGGCGATGCGCGGTCTCGACCCGGTCTTCCAGGTGCTGCGTACCGTCCCGCCGCTCGCCTGGCTGCCGCTCTCGCTCGCCGCCTTCCGCGACAGCCAGCCCTCGGCGATCTTCGTGATCTTCATCACCGCGATCTGGCCGGTGATCATCAACACCGCCGTCGGCATCCGCAACATCCCGCAGGACTATCGCAACGTCGCGCAGGTGTTGCGGCTGAACCAGCTCGAATTCTTCTTCAAGATCATGGTGCCCTCGGCCGCGCCCTACATCTTCACCGGGCTTCGCATCGGCGTTGGCCTGTCCTGGCTCGCCATCGTCGCCGCCGAGATGCTGACCGGCGGCGTCGGCATCGGCTTCTTCATCTGGGATGCGTGGAACTCCTCCCGCCTCTCCGACATCATCGTGGCGCTGGTCTATATCGGCGTGGTCGGCTTCATCCTCGACCGCCTCGTCGCCTTTATCGGCCATGTCGTCACCCGCGGCACACAGGCCAATTGAGGGACGGGCGATGAGCTATCTCAAGATCGATCATGTCGATAAACGTTTCGCCCGCGGCGCCGCCACGACCGAGGTTCTGAAGGATATCAGCCTCGTCATCGACAAGGGCGAGTTCGTCTCGATCATCGGCCATTCCGGCTGCGGGAAATCGACCCTGCTCAACATCGTCGCCGGGTTGACGCCGGTCAGCGCGGGGGCGGTGCTGCTCGAAGGCAAGGAGGTCAACGCGCCTGGCCCCGAGCGCGCCGTGGTCTTCCAGAACCATTCGCTGCTGCCCTGGCTCACCGTCTACGACAATGTCGCACTCGCCGTGAACAAGGTCTTCGGCGGCGTGAAGAGCAAGGCGGAGCGGCATGACTGGATCATGCACAATCTCGACCTCGTCCAGATGGGCCATGCCAGGGACAAGCGCCCGTCCGAGATCTCCGGCGGCATGAAGCAGCGCGTCGGCATCGCCCGCGGCCTCGCCATGGAGCCGAAGATCCTCCTGCTAGACGAGCCTTTCGGCGCGCTCGACGCGCTGACCCGCGCCCATCTGCAGGATTCGATCATGCAGATCCACGCCGCGCTCGGGAACACGATGATCATGATCACCCATGACGTCGACGAGGCCGTGCTGCTCTCGGACCGGATCGTGATGTTGACCAACGGCCCCTCCGCACGCATCGGCGAAGTGCTCGATGTCCGCCTCGAGCGCCCGCGCAAGCGCCTCGACCTGGTCTCGGACCGCACCTATATCGCGGCGCGCGAGGCCGTCCTGAAATTCCTCTACGAGCGCCACCGCTTCGTCGAGGCGGCGTGACGGCACCGGCCATGAGCAACGACTTCTCGCCAGAGCAGAAGCGCTATCTCGAAGGCTTCATGAGCGGCCTGCAATCGGCGCGAACCGCCCGCGGCCTCGGACCGCTCGGTGGGGCGGCCGGTTCCGGCAATGCTGCCCCGTCCGGCCCCGACAGGGAGCATGCCGACGCACAGGCGAGGACCATCGCCGGGGGCGGCAAGCTCGTTGATCAGGAGAAGTGGAAGGCGGCCGAGCACCCGTTCGACGCCTATGCCCGCTTCAAGCAGCAGGCGGGCTCCGGCACCTATCCCAAGCCCGAGGATAATTTCCGCTGGCGCTATCACGGCCTGTTCTATGTCGCCCCGGCGCAGGACAGCTATATGTGCCGCCTGCGCATCCCGAACGGCATCCTGAAAGCTTGGCAGTTCGAGGGCGTCGCCGAGCTCGCGGAGAAGTTCGGCGGCGGCTACAGCCACGTCACCACCCGGGCCAATCTTCAGGTCCGCGAGATCACCGCGCAGAACGCGCCGCTGCTGCTCGAGGGCCTCGCCGATCTCGGCCTCACCGCCAAGGGCTCGGGCGCTGACAACATCCGCAATGTCACGGGCTCGGCGACCGCCGGCATCGACCCGCTCGAGCTTCTGGACACGCGCTCGCACGCCCGCGCCTGGCACCACCACATCCTGAACGACCGCTCGCTTTACGGCCTGCCGCGCAAGTTCAATGTCGCCTTCGATGGCGCCGGTTCGATCGCGACGCTGGAGGACACCAACGATATCGGCTTCCAGGCGGTCGAGGTCGGAGAGGGAGCCTCCTTCGAGGGACAGCCAGTCGCGCCCGGCGTCTGGTATCGCCTCGCGCTCGGCGGCATCACCGGCCATCACGACCTCGCCCGCGACACCGGCATCGTCGTCGCGCCCTCCGATGCGGTCGCGGTCGCCGATGCGATCGTGCGCGTCTTTATCGCCAATGGCGACCGCACGAACCGCGCGAAGGCGCGGCTGAAATACGTGCTCGACGCCTGGGGCTTCGACAAGTTCCTCACCGCCGTGGAGGAGACGCTCGGCCGCCGGCTGGTCCGGGTCGACGGCGCCTTCGTCAAGCCGCGTCCGCTCTATGACCGGCTCGCCCATATCGGCGTGCACAGGCAGCTCCAGCCCGGGCTCAACTGGATCGGCGTCGCGCTGCCGGTCGGCAAGCTCACGGTGGCGCAGATGCGGACGATCGCGGCGATCTCGCAGGCCTGCGGCGACGGCGATATCCGCCTGACCGTCTGGCAGAACCTGCTGATCTCCGGCGTTCCCGACGCCAAGGTCGACGATGTCCTCGCCAATCTGAAGGCCACCGGGCTCTCGGCCGAAACCTCGGTATTGCGCGCCGGTTTGATAGCCTGCACCGGCGCGACCGGCTGCAAATTCGCCGCCGCTCACACCAAGGAGGATGCACTCGCCATTGCCGCCCATTGCGAGCCGCTGATCACGCTGGACCAGCCGGTCAACATCCACCTGACCGGCTGCCACCATTCCTGTGCCCAGCACTATATCGGCGATCTCGGTCTGATTGGTGCCAAGGTCCCGGTGAACGAGGAGGGCGACACCGTTCCTGGCTACGACTTCCTGGTCGGCGGCGGCTATGGCGTCGATGGCGGCATGGCCCGGCCCTTCCGCGAGAAGGTCAGGGCCGAGGAGGTGCCGGCTTTGGTCGAGGCGATCCTGCGCACCTGGCAGGTGCACCGCGCCGCGCCGAATGAGAGCTTCGTCGCCTTCGCCCGCCGCCACGAGATCGCGGCGCTGCTGGCGCTGGTCGCCGAGACCGGAGAGGCCGCATGACCGTGCAGACCCCGAACCCGCTCGTCCAGGTCCTACCGGAAACGGCTCCCTTCAGCGAGGAGCAGCGCTCCTGGCTCAACGGCTTCTTCGCCGGCCTGCTCTCGCTCGACAATGCCGGCGTCACCGCGCTCTCGCCAGCCGAGAACGCTGCGGTGATGGGCGAGGCCGATGACGGCGCGCCCTGGCACGATCCGGCCATGACGATCGCCGACCGCATGCAACTCGCCGAAGGCAAGCCGCTGCCGCGCAAGCTCTTCGCCGCGATGGCGCAGCAGGATTGCGGCCAGTGCGGCTATGTCTGCGAGACCTATTCGGCAGCGATTGCCGAGGGCAAGGAAGGCCGGCTCAATCTCTGCGCCCCCGGCGGCAAGGAGACGCTGCGCCAGCTCAAGGCGTTGATGGAGGAATGCAACGCGGCTCCGGTCGCGGCGCCCGCAGAGATCGCGCCAGCCACGCCGGCGGGGCCGCTCGGGCGTTCTCGCGAGAATCCGGTGCTCGCGACCTTTCTGTCGCGCCACAAGCTCAATGGCGAGGGCTCCGAGAAGGAAACCTGGCATGTCGAGTTCGATCTCTCCGAGAGCGGACTCGACTATATCGTCGGCGACGCCTTCGGCATCGTCGCGCAGAACGATTCGCGCCTCGTCGATGCGGTGATCGCACTGCTCGGCGCACGCCCTGATGCCGATCTCGGTGGCAAGACGCTGCGCGAGAAACTGCTGGCCGATTGCGCGCTCGGGCCGGCGCCGGACGCGCTGTTCCAGCTGATCTCCTATGTCACCGGCGGCGAGACCCGCCAGAAGGCCAAGCGGCTGTCAGCCGGCGAGGACCCGGACGGCGATCTCGAACGGCTCGACGTGCTCGGCACGCTGCACAAATTCTCCTCGGCGCGGCTCTCGCCCGAAGCCTTCGTCGAGGCGCTCGATCCCTTGCAGCCGCGGCTCTATTCGATCTCTTCCTCCTTCAACGCCACGCCCGGCCGGATCTCGCTCACGGTCGATACGGTCCGCTACAAGATCGGCTCGCGCCCGCGCTGGGGCGTCGCCTCGACCTATCTGGGCGAACGAGTCCAGCCCGGCGACAAGGTGCCGGTTTATGTCCAGCGCGCCCATGGCTTCGGCCTTCCGGAGAACCCGGAGACACCGGTGATCATGGTCGGCCCCGGTACCGGCGTCGCGCCCTTCCGCGCTTTCCTGCACGACCGCAAGGCGACCGGCGCCAAGGGCAGGAACTGGCTGTTCTTCGGCCATCAGCGCCGGGCGAGCGACTTCTTCTACGAGGACGAGCTCAATGCGATGAAGGACGCGGGCGTTCTCACCGGCCTGACCCTCGCCTGGTCGCGTGACGGCAAGGACAAGATCTATGTCCAGGACCGGATGCGCGAACGCGGCGCCGAGCTCTTCGCCTGGCTGGAGCAGGGCGCCCATTTCTATGTCTGCGGCGATGCCAAGCGCATGGCCAGGGACGTCGAGCGCGCCATGGTCGAGCTCGTCGCCGAGCACGGCAAGCGCTCGGTCGACGACGCCGTCGCCTATGTCGCGGCGCTGAAGAAGGCCGGCCGATATCAGGCCGACGTCTACTGAGCTTGCTCCGGCGCGGGTGAAGCGCCGGAGCGGTCGCTCTACTGGGCCTGGAGCGTGATGCTGGCCTTGCCGGCCACTTCCTTCCAGCGGGCGATGTCGGCCGCGAGGAAGCTCTTGAACTCGGCCGGCGAGTTGCAGACGGTTTCGCCGCCGAGCACAGCGAGCTTCTCCTGGATCTGCGTGTCGGCGCAGGCCTTGACGATCTCGGCATGCAGGCGCTCGACGATCGCCGGCGGCACGCCCTGTGGGCCGAGCAGGCCGAACCAGGCGACGGTCTCGTAGCCGGCAAAGCCGGACTCGGCGACGGTCGGAACGCTCGGCAGGGCCGGGGCGCGCTTGGCCGTGGTGACCGCGAGCGGCGTGACCTGGCCGCTGGTGACGAGGCCGATCGCCGGCGGCAGGTTCACCGCCATGAACTCGACCTGGCCGGAGACGATGTCGTTCAGCGCCGGGCCGGCGCCGCGATAGGGCACATGCGTCGCCTCGATCCCGGTCAGGACCTTGAGGTATTCCGAGTTCATATGCGCCGAGGAGCCGCTGCCGCCCGAGGCATAGCTGAGCTTGCCCGGATTGGCCTTCGCGTAGCTGATCAGCTCGGCCATCGACTTCACCGGCAGCTTGGTGCTGGCGATGAAGATGTTCGGCGCCTTGTAGACCAGCGAGACCGGCGTGAAGTCGCGCATCACGTCATAGGGGATGTTGGCATAGGTCGCGGCGTTGATGCCGTGCGAGCCGGCATTGCCCATGATGAAGGTGTAGCCGTCGGCTGCCGCGCGGGCCGCCGCCGCCGAGCCGACGACACCGCCGGCGCCCAGCCGGTTCTCGACCACGAAGGGCTGGCCGAGTGCGCTGCGCAGCTTTTCGGCGATCAGGCGGGCGGCGATGTCCGAGCCGTCGCCCGGCGCGCTCGGCACGATGATCGTGACCTGGCGTTCCGGCCATTGCTGCGCCGAGGCGGAGCTTGCCATGGCGGCGCAGCCGAGGGCCGCGACCAGCCCAAAGGCCATCCCGATGCCGATCCTTCTCATCGCGTTCCTCCAAACATGATCAAAAGATGTACTTCATATTGGGTTGACAGGATGCCTAACTCACTCTTTTGATCAAATCAATGCAGACCACCCAAAGCCGCGCCGACTCGGTCAAGGACTGGATCCGGGACGACATCGTCGCTGGCGGCCTCGCCTTCGGCGCCCGCCTGCGCATCGACGAGCTCGCCAGCCGCTACGGGGCGAGCCATATGCCGGTACGCGAGGCGCTGCGCAGCCTGGCCGGCGAAGGGCTCGTGGTCTCCGAAACGAACAAGGGCGCGCGCGTCGTCACGGTCGATCGCCGCCATGTCGAGCATCTCTTCACCGTGCGCATCGCGGTCGAGGTCGCGCTCGCGCGCCAGGCGGCTCCGGCGATGACCCGGGACCGGCTCGCCGAGGTCACGGCACTGGAGGCGGAACGCCTCGCCGCCGTGGAGCGCGGCGACTATGCTCAGGGCGTCGTCATCAACCAGGGCTTCCATCGACGCATTTACGAGGCGGCGGGCAATGGCGAGGGCCTGGCGGTGCTCGATCGCCATTGGCTGCTGCTGGCCGCGCTCTGGTCACGGCTCGGCTATCGCCCGGAGCGGCTCGGCGGCGTCGCCAGCGACCATGACCACATTCTGCGGGCCCTGCGCGACGGCGATGCCGAAGCCAGCGGGATCATGACCGCGGCCCATGTCACCAAGACGCGACAGGACCTGATGGACCTGATGGCGCAGCGCGGAGAAAGCCTGGCGTGATGCGAGTTCTGGACGATCCGATCAGTCAGGTGCGGCTCAGCATCGCCCGGATCACCGACAAGACGCTCTGGTCCTTCCTGGAGATCCGCTGCGCCTCCGGGGCCGAGGGCGTCGGCGAGGCGAGCCTTGCCGGGCGCGAGCGGGCGCTGCTCGATGCCGCCGTCGAAAACCTGCCGCGCTGGCTCGCCGGCGAGCCGCTGCCCGGCTTCGACACGCCGCCGCCGCTGCCGGTCGCAGCCCTGCGCACCGCGCTCGACGTAGCGCGCTGCGATGCCGCCGCGCGGGCCGAAGGCGTCGGCCTTGCGCACCGGCTCGGCGGCGCTGCGGCGGCCCGCATCCCGCTCTATGCCAACATCAACCGCCGCACCCGCGACCGCTCGCCCGCCGGCTTCGCGGCGAGCGCCGCGCATGCCATCGCCCGCGGCTTTCAGGCGGTGA
Organism: Allobosea sp. WAO; assembly: GCF_001509835.1. Classification (GTDB taxonomy): domain Bacteria; phylum Pseudomonadota; class Alphaproteobacteria; order Rhizobiales; family Beijerinckiaceae; genus Allobosea. The sequence goes on along the minus strand of NZ_JXTJ01000007.1, from coordinate 296,233 downwards.
AGATCGCGCCCTTCGACGAGGTCGGCCCCGCCTTGCGTGACGATGTCGAAGGGCGGAAGGCACTGGATGCGGGCATCGCCCGGATCGCCGCCGTCCGAGAGGCGCTCGGCCCGGACCGGCGTCTGATGGTCGATTGCCATTGGCGCTTCGGCGAGGCCCTGTCGGCGCGGCTCGTCGAGGCGATCGCCCCCTTCGGGCTCTACTGGCTCGAATGCCCGGTGGTCGAGGAACCCCGGCAGATCCCGGCGCTCGCGACGATGCGCAAGACGCTCAATGCCCGCGGCACGCTGCTCGCCGGGCTCGAGGAGTTCACCGGTGCCCCGGCCTTCCTCGCCTATGCCGATGCCTATGACGTGATGATGCCCGACATGAAATATGTCGGCGGCGTCGACGAGATGCTGCGCACCGCCGAGCAGCTCGCCGAGCGCGCCATCGCCGTCTCCCCGCATAATCCGACCGGGCCGATCTGCCATGCCGCGAGCCTCCAGCTCTGTGCCGCCCTGCCGGGCTTCAGCATGCTGGAAATGCAGCTCGACGAGACGCCGCTGTTCTGGTCGCTGGCGCAGCCCGGCCTGCCGCCGGTCGACGGCGGATCGTCCGCCCTGCCCATAGGCGACGGGCTCGGCGTCACCCTCGACCAGCAGGCCATCGGCGAGCTCACGACGGTGGACCTGCGCTTCTCGGCTTGAGGCTAAGGGGCGGCGCTCCTAGCAGAAGTCGAAGTCCACCCCCTCGTCGGCCTGCAGCACATGCTCGTCATGGAGCCCGCATGGTCGCGGCGCTGCGTGGCGGGCGGTTGCGGCAGCGCCTTGCGGCGTGCTTCCAGCGTTGACCGGAGCGCAGAAGGCGCCGGCGCTTTCGGGCGTGCGCCTGGTTCGTTCACCGCCTATCTTGCCCGCGTGCGTCGGATGCGCCGCGGGATGGAGAGCGATCGTATGGATCTCGGACTCAAGGGAAAGCGCGCGCTCGTCATCGGCGCCAGCCGCGGCCTCGGCGCCAGCATCGCGGCGACGCTCGCGGCCGAGGGTGCTACGGTCGTCGCTGCGGCACGCAATCTCGACGCGATCACGGGCTGGATCGCCGAACTGCCTGCCGAAAGGCGCGGGCGGGTCGTCGCTGCAAAGCTCGATCTCGCCGATCTCGCTTCGGTCGAGGCGCTGGCGGAGACGCTGATCGCCGAGGGCGGCGTCGACATCCTGATCGGCAATTCCGGTGGCCCGCCGCCCGGCGAGGCGCGCGAAGCGAAGCGTGCCGACTGGCTGCTGCACTTCGAGGCCATGGCGGCCAATCTCTTCCATCTCGCCCAGCGCCTGCTGCCGGGCATGGCCGAACGCCGCTGGGGCCGCATCGTCACCATCGTCTCCTCTGGCGTCGAGCAACCGATTCCGCGCCTCGCGCTCTCCAACGGCATCAGGGCCGCGGTCGTCGGCTGGTCGAAGACCCTGTCGGCCGAAGTCGCGGGGCTGGGCGTGACGGTCAACGTCGTGCTGCCCGGCCGTATCCACACCGAGCGCGTCGACCAGCTCGACGATGCGGCGGCGGTGCGGACGGGGGCGACGCGCGATGCCATCGCCAAGGCCTCGATGGCCTCGATCCCGGCCGGGCGCTACGGCCTGCCTCAGGAATTCGCCGATGTCGTCACCTTCCTCGCCAGCGAGCGTGCCTCCTATGTCACCGGCGCCAAGATCCGCATCGATGGCGGGTTGATCCGCGGCATCTGAGCTGCGGGCGGCTGGCAGCCGCGCTGCGGCGTGATGGCCGCTTCCGGCCGCGGCTGTCGAGCGCTACATTGTGAGGGATGGATATGTCGCCGCAGACCGAGATCCACGACGAGCCGTCGGCCTCGAAGGCTGTGCTTTGGCTGCTCGCCGGGGGCGTCGGCCTGCTGCTGCTCGCCGGGCTCCTGCTCTGGTGGCGCGAGGGTGATCGCCTGTTCACGGACGGGCTGATCGCCGCGATCCTGGCCTGCTTCTGACCGGCCCGGCCGGTCGACCGAGGATTCCTGCCTTGAACCGCCGCCTGATCCTGCCCCTCGTCGTTTTTCTGCTGGGTGCCGTCGCGCTCGCCGCAGCCGCCTTCATCACCTTCGCGCCGGCCGGTCGGCAGGCCGGCCAGAGCCTGGCGTCGAGCGTCGGCGGGCCGTTCGCGCTGACCAACACAGAGGGCAAGACGCTGACCGACAAGGATCTGCGCGGCGCGCCCTTCCTGGTCTTCTTCGGCTTCACCCATTGCCCGGACATCTGCCCGACCAAGCTGTTCGAGATCTCGGAGGTGCTGCGCGCTGCCGGCACCAAGGGCGAGAAGCTGCGGGCGCTGTTCATCAGCGTCGATCCCGAGCGCGACACGGTCGAGACGTTGAAGAGCTATCTCGGCTCCTTCGACCCGCGCATCATTGGTCTCACCGGCGACCGCGCCGCGATCGACGCCGCCATCAAGGCCTATCGCGGCTATTCCAAGAAGGTGCCGCTCAAGGATGGCGACTACACCATGGACCACACCGCGCTGGTCTATCTGATGGACAAGAATGGCGGCTTCGTCGGCGCCTTCAACATCGAGCGCCCACCGGCGGAAGCGGCGCAGGAATGGCTCCGTCATCTCTAGGGTCGATCCGCTCGATTGAGGCATCATTCCGGTGTTCCGCTTCGCTACGGCCGGAATGACGATACAGGCGAACCGGACGCTCCGGCGGCAGATCTCGACTGTCGGGCCGGAAGCTACTCCGGCGGCTTGCGATAGCGCGACGAGCGGGCGAGGCCGTGCTCCGTCTTGTTCCAGACGAAGCGCCGGTTGCAGTATTCGATGAGCGCGAGCCAGGCGGCGAGCGAGACCAGCAAGTAGTAGAGCGGCAGGCCGGGCAGCCAGCGCCAGAGGTCGACGGCGCCGCGCCGCCAGGCGCCGAGTGCCGGCACGAGGAAGACCACGCCGATTCCAGCACCGGTCAGGGTCAGCGTCGTCGCCGAGAGCAGAAGCTCGAGCGGGCTGTCCGGGTTCAGCAGCGAACCGTTCAGGACGGCGAGGATGAAGCCGAGCGCGAAGAACGGATAGCCGAGCGTGCCGAGCAGCGTGCCGAGCGCCAGCACCAGGAAGGTCAGCGTCGCGACCAGCCCGGCTTCGCGTAGCAGCCGGTGCGGCGCCAGAAGATGGCTGATCAATGTCTGCAGATAGCCCTTCAGCCACCGTGTGCGCTGCTTCATCCAGCTTTGCAGGAACCGCGGCGCCTCCTCCAGGGTCGCCGAGGGCAGGTCGGCGATGCGGCCGCCAGCCCGCACCAGGCGAAAGCCGATATCGGCATCCTCGGTGACGTTCCAGGCATCCCAGCCGCCGACCTTGCGCAGCGCCTCGGTCCGGAAATGGTTCGAGGTCCCGCCGAGCATGATCGGCAGGCCGCAGCGCAGCAGGCCCGGATTGAAGACATCGAAGAGCCCGGCATACTCAAGCGCGAAGAAGCTGGCGAGCCAGCCATCCCCCGTGTTGTCGATAACGAGCCGTGCCTGCAGGCAGACCAGATCCGCCTCGGCGCGCAGGAAGCGCGCGGCGGCAAGGCGCAGCTGCTGCGGGTCGGGCACATCCTCGGCGTCGAAGATCGTGAACAGCTCGCCCTGCGCTTCCGCCAGCGCGACGTTGAGGGCGCGCGGCTTGGTCCGCGGCGCGCCGCGCGGCACGATCACGACCTGCATGAACGGGGGCAATCGCCGCGCCGCTAGCGCCCGTCGCATGCCATGGTCGACCTCCTCGACGAGGATGCGGACATCGAGCTTGGAGGGTGGGTAGTCGAGCGCCGACAGGGCGCCGATGAGCTTGTCGAGCACCGCCTCCTCGCCGAACAGCGGCACGGCTACGGTATAAACCGGCAGGCGACCTTCATCGACGCGCCAACGATGCTCGCGCCAGAGGTTGGCCGGAGGTTTCTCCATCAGGCTCGCGAGGCGCAGCACGACGGCGCCGAAGAAGACCGGCCCCAGGGCCAGCGCCACACCCATCAACGTGCCGACCGGCGCGAGGGTCGTTAGCGCGGCGAGCAGGCCGACCATGAGAAGCACCAGCCCCTTCTGCGAGATGCTGCTGCCGGTGCGGGCGCTGAAGCGGGCCATGCCGGGCTCGTCGAGGCCGGCGGCCCGGCGGGCGAGCATGCGGGCGTTGCTGGCGCGCAGCGCCCGGGCCAGAGCCGAAGGCGTTACGATCACGAGGTCGTCGCGGCCCTGCGGCCTGCCCGCCATGAAGCGCCGCAGCGGCCTGCCTGCCGGCGGAGCGCAGGCGAAGCGAGTGGAACTGCCCGGCTCATGCGCAACCCGCGCCACGCCCTCGCGCATTATTGCGGAAACGTCGCCGCCCCGCAGCAGCGAAGGCGCCTCCGAAGAGAAACTCAGTTCGAACTCATGGGTGAGGCTCCGGTAGAACGCCTCTTCGCCGACGAGGCCGGAAGCGATCACCTGCCTTGCCGGGGAGACGCCGAGTCGGGAGGCGGCGAGCGCTGCCTGTCGCAGTTCGGCGGGAGGAACGCCATGGCTCGCGAGGAAGGCGATCTCGACCGGCAGGTCCGCTTCGGCCACGCCGCTCACGCAACGACACGGCCATAAGACCGCGCTCCCATCGTCGCCCCCCAGTGCCAGCGGGTCGTTTCACCTTCGTCGGCAACCTATGGTTGCTGTTTCGAGGTTGGGAGTCGAGCAAAATTCTGTACCTTCGCAGCAATTCCGGCCATTTCGGCCGGTATCGGCCGCGTTCAGCGCCAGGCGTCGGCGACGCCGCCCTGGTGATGAGCGCATTGCGAGTGGTCGGCGAGCGCCTCGATGATCGCGCAATCGCAGGCGTTGACCCCGCCGGAGCAGGTCGCGGCGATTCGTTCCAGCTCCTTCTCGAGCGAGCGCAGCCGCGCGATCTTGTGGCGGACCTCACCGAGATGGGCGACCGAGATCGCATGAGCCTGGTCGCAGGGCAGGTCGGGGCTGTCGGAGAGCTTCAGCAAGGTGCGGATGCTGTCGACCGAGAAGCCGAGATCGCGGGCATGCTTGATGAAGGCGAGCCGCTCGACATGGCGTCTGCCATAGCGGCGCTGGTTGCCTTCGGTCCGCTCCGGTGGCGGCAGCAATTCGACCTGCTCGTAATAGCGGATCGTCTCGACCTTGACGCCGGTCTGCTCGGCCAGCACGCCGATCGGAACGACACGTTCCAGATTCTTCCGGTCGGACATCGATTTTCCTCTTGAACCTCTAGTCACTTCAGATTGTATCTGGGGAGTCTCTGGACGCCGTCAAGCGGAGACGATCATGCGCGAACCCGATTCCGATGCCGCAAACCCGCTGTCCTGGCAGGTCACGGGCATGGATTGCGCGAGCTGCGCGGCGAAGATCCGCAGCGCTGTCGAGCGCCTGCCCGGTGTCAGCGATGTCCGGCTCTCGGTGATGTCGGAGACCTTGTCCCTGTCGCTCGCCTCAGGCGGGGCAACCGCGGCCGAGGTCGAACGCCGCGTCGCCGGCCTCGGCTATGCCCTGGCGCCCGCCAAGCCGGCGGCCTCCGCGCCCGCACCCGCGCCGTCCTCCTGCGGCTGCGGCCATGATCATGGGCACGGCGAGCACGGCCACGAGGCCGGCCACCGGCATGCGTCGCATGATGGTCACGACCACGCGCATGATCATGACCATGAGCACTCTCATGAAGACCACGGCCATGCGCATTCGCATAGTGGCGGGCGGGCCAAGGTCGATGCCAAGGCCGATGCCGGGCACGGCCTGCCCGGCCATGTCCATGAGGTGACGCCGGACGGCATGAGCTGGTACCAGTCCGGCAAGGGCCGGCTGGTGTTGCTCACCGGAACCCTGCTCGCCGGCGCCTGGCTGGCGAGCCTCGCCTGGCCGGCGGCTTCCTACTGGCTGTTCGTCGCCGCCTGTCTGATCGGCGTCGTGCCGGTGGCACGGCGCGCCTTCGCGGCGGCCGCGGCCGGCGTACCCTTCACCATCGAGATGCTGATGACGATCGCCGCGGCCGGCGCGCTCGTCATCGGTGCGGCCGAGGAGGCGGCGCTGGTCGTCTTCCTCTTCGCCGTCGGCGAGGTGCTGGAGGGCGTCGCCGCCGACCGGGCGCGCGCCTCGATCCGGGCGCTCGGAGATCTCGTGCCCAAGACCGCGTTGGTCGAGGAGAACGGCACGACGCGGCAGGTCGACGCCGCCGCGCTGGCGATCGGCCAGATCGTGCTGATCCGCCCGGGCGACCGGGTGCCGGCCGATGGCGAGATCGTCTCCGGCATTTCCGGCATCGACGAGAGCCCGGTGACCGGCGAGTCCGTGCCGAAGACCAAGGGCGTTGGCGATCCCGTCTTCGCCGGCTCGGTCAACCGCGAGGCGGCCTTGCGCGCCCGCGTCACCAAGGCGGCGCAGGACAACACCATCGCCCGCATCATCCGCCTGGTCGAGGAGGCGCAGGAGGCCCGCGCCCCGACCGAGCGCTTCATCGACCGTTTTTCGCGCATCTACATGCCGGCGATCGTGGCGCTCGCCATCGCCGTCGCGCTGGTGCCGCCGCTGTTCTTCGGCGGCGAATGGGCGGTCTGGATCTACCGTGCGCTGGCGCTGCTGCTGATCGGCTGCCCCTGCGCGCTGGTGATCTCGGTGCCCGCCGCGATCGCCGCCTCGCTCTCGGCCGGTGCCCGGCAGGGCCTGCTGTTGAAGGGCGGCGTCGTCATCGAAGCGGCAGCCAAGACCGGCACCGTCGCCTTCGACAAGACGGGAACCCTGACCGAGGGCACGCCGCGCGTCACCGAGGTGGTGGCGCTCGGCCGGAGCGAGCGCGCGGTCGTCGAGCTCGCGGCCGCGGTCGAGACAGGATCGAGCCATCCGCTGGCGCAGGCGATCCTCGCCCGGGCCGAGGCGCATCTCATCCCCGTGCGGCCCGCTTCCGAGGCCGCGGCCATTGCCGGCCAGGGCGTCACCGGCAAGCTCGACGGCGTCGCGATCTTCGTCGGCGCGCCGCGTCATGCCACGAGCCGCGCCGCCTTCGACATGACGGCGAAAGCTGCGGTCGAGCAGCTCGAATCCGACGGCAAGACGGTCGCTGCCGTCATCGCCGACGGCGTGCTCGCCGGGTTGATCGCGTTGCGCGACGAGCCCCGCGCCGACGCTGCGGCCGCGGTCGCCGAGCTCAAGGCGCTCGGCGTGCGCTCGGTGATGCTGACCGGCGACAATGCCCGCACCGGCGCGGCGATTGCCGGCGCGCTCGGCATGGACCACAAGGCCGAGCTGATGCCGGACGACAAGGTCGCGGCGATCCGCGAGCTCGCGGCACAGGCCCCGGTGATGATGGTAGGCGACGGCATCAACGACGCGCCGGCGCTGGCCGCGGCCGGGATCGGCGTCGCCATGGGCTCCGGCACCGACGTCGCGCTCGAGACGGCGGATGGCGCCGTCCTGAAGAGCCGTGTCCGCGACATCGCGGCGATGATCCGGCTGGCGCGCGCCACCATGGCGAACATCCGCGTCAACATCGCGCTCGCGCTCGGGTTGAAGGCGGTGTTCCTGGTCACCAGCGTGCTCGGCTACACCGGGCTCTGGGTCGCGATCCTCGCCGATACCGGCGCGACCGTGCTGGTCACCGCAAATGCGCTGCGGCTGCTGCGCTTCGACGCCGGCAAGGCGAGCTGAGGGGACTTGCGATGAGCGGCATGGAGATCGCCAGCTATCTCATGGTCGTGGTCTATGTGATCAGCTTCCTCGCCATGAGCGCTATCCTGGCGAAGGAGGCCGGTCGTCCGGTCTGGCTGTTCGGCAAGGGCGGCGAGAAGCAGGCCCTGCCGGCGCTGCTCTTCAAGCTCGCCTTTGCCGGGGCGGTGATCTGGCCGCTGCTGCTCGCCGCCTTCGGCAATCCGGTCGCGCATGACCCGCTGCATGCCGCGCTCGACGGCCCCTGGTACGATGTGCTCGGCCATCTCCTCGTCGTCATCGGCGCCTGCGTCGCGCTTCTGTCGCAGCGCTATATGGGCACCTCCTGGCGCATCGGCGCGGCTGAGGGCGAGCAGGGCGCGATCGTCGACAGCGGCCCCTTCGCGATCTCGCGTAACCCGGTCTTCGTCGGTCAGGCACTGCTGTTCATCGGTCTGTTCATCGTCCTGCCGAGCCTGATCCAGGCCGGGCTGACCCTCGCTCTGCTGGTTGCCATCCGCCTGCAGGTCGAAATCGAGGAGCGCGTGCTCGCCGCCTCGCTCGGCCAGCCCTATCTCGCCTATCGCGCCCGCGTCCGGCGCTGGCTCGGCGTCACCAGGCAGCTCCCTGCATGACGCTCTCCCGGAACATGGCCGGCGTCCTCGCCGTAAGCGCGCTCGCCGCCGGCCTCGACCAGGCCAGCAAATGGCTGATGCTCGCCGTCGTCATGGATCCGCCGCGGGTGATCGAGCTCGCGCCCTTCCTCAACCTGCGGCTCGGCTTCAACACCGGCATCAGCTTCGGCATGTTCCGCGACACGCTGGAGCGCTGGCCTGAGGTGCTCGGGCTGTTCAAGCTCGTGGTCGGCCTCGGCCTCATCATCTGGGCGGCGCTGTCGCGGCACCGCCTCGAGCGCATCGGCCTCGCTTTGATCGCCGGCGGCGCCTTCGGCAATGCGGTCGATCGCTGGCGCCAGGGTGCGGTCACCGATTTCATCGACCTGCACTGGGGCGGCTGGCACTGGCCGACCTTCAACGGCGCCGATATCGCGATCACGCTCGGCGTCATGCTGACGCTGTTCGCCAGCCTGCCGCTCGCCGACCGCTTTGCCGGCCCTGGCGCCGCACCGCAGAAGACCGAGCCGGAGGCGCTGCGATGATCGCGAACTGGCTAGCCCGGCTCGGCAGAGCTCTTGGCGAAGGCACGCCGCGTGGTCTTCTGCTCTCGCGCGGGACGGTGCTGCGCGCCCTTGCCATCGCGGCCATTGGCCTCGGCTCCTTCATCTATCTCGGCACGGTCCATAGGGAGCCGGTCGCGAAGCGCGCCGATATCGGTGTCGTCCATCCCTGGTCGCGCGGTGCCGCCCGCGCCGGCGAGCAGTACCCGATCTATGCGAGCTTCGCGAATGACGGCCGCGTGCTCGATCGGCTGATCGCGGTCGAGACACCCTTGGCGCGCGAAGCGGTGATGAAGGAGCTCGACCGCAGCAGCGGCGTCGTCATGCCGATCGAGCTCGACGAGCTCTCCATCCCGGCAACAGCAGGGTCTCGCTCCGGCCCGGTGCCCGGCAGATCACGCTCGTCGGGTTGAAGCAGGCCGTCGAGCCGGGCGAGACGATCCCCGTGACCTTCGTCTTTGCCCGTTCCGGGCGCGTGACGACGCAGGTGCAGGTCGAGAATCTCGGGCAGCAGGAGCATGCCGACCATTCCTGAGGTTGGCGTGGCGGGCACGAAGCGAGGAGCGGGCATGGCGGCAGGGCATTCCCATGGCGGCAGCGCGAAAGGCGGAACCGCGGCCGGCCGCCACAAGTCGCGCCTGGCTGCGGCGCTGGCGCTGACTGCGAGCTTCATGGTCGCCGAGGTGGTCGGTGCGCTCTGGACGGGCAGCCTCGCCTTGCTCGCCGACGCCGCGCATATGCTGACCGATGCCGGCGGGCTCGCTCTGGCCCTTATCGCGATCCGCTTCGCCGAGAAGCCGGCGACGCCACAGCGCAGCTATGGCTATGTCCGCATGGAGATCCTTTCGGCGCTGGCCAATGCGGTCGTGCTGCTGCTGCTCACCGTCTACATCCTCCACGAGGCCTATCAGCGCTTCCTGAACCCGCCGCCCATTCTTGGCGGCCCGATGCTGGCGGTTGCCACCCTTGGGCTGATCGTCAACCTGATCAGCATGAAGTTGCTCGCCGGCGGTTCTTCCGAGAGCCTCAACGTCAAGGGCGCCTATTTCGAGGTTCTGAGCGACATGCTCGGCTCGCTCGGGGTCATCGTCGCCGCGCTCGTGGTGATGGCGACAGGCTGGACCCTGGCCGACCCGATCGTCGGTGCCGGCATCGGCCTCTTCATCGTGCCGCGCACCTGGAACCTGCTCAGGCAGGCCGTCCATATCCTGATGGAAGGCACGCCGCCGGAGATCGACATCGCCCGGCTCGAGACCTCGCTGCTGGCGCTGCCCGGCGTCACCGCAGTGCACGACCTCCATGTCTGGACGCTGACCTCCGGGCTGGACGCGATGAGCGGGCACATCGTCGTCGCCGACATGGCCGATGCGCGGCCCGTCCTCGTCGCGGCCAACCGCCTGCTCGCCGATGAGTTCGGCCTGAAGCACACCACGATCCAGATCGAGGATGAGGCGGTCCGCCGGACCGACGGTCACGAGCAGCGCCTCTAATTTTGAGAACCGAGCCACCGCAATTCCGACACAGGCAGAGCCGAAAGCCGAACCATGGAATCGTTCATCGCCGCTTTGGTCTCGCTCCTGATCCTCAACCCGATCCAGAGCGCGATCACCAGCCAGCTCTCGGCGCTCGGCATCCCCCGTGACAGCGCCGAGAAGGTTGCGGCCTGCGCTCGCGCCGCGACGCCCGCGATTGTGACGCGCGTCGGCGAGAACCCGGTTTGGGCGGTCGGACAGGTCGTCCGCTTCTGGACGGGAGCGGCGAGCCCGGTCGTCGTGCTCGTCGAGATCGCGCCGCAATGCGCCGGCGCCGTCGAGACGGCCAAGCGCGCGATCGAGCGCTCAGTCTGACGCCTCAGGGCATCTGTGCGGCTGGCGCTGCTGGGCTCGCATGCGCCTTGGGATCGCTCAGATGCCGCCGGTCCTCGGCCTCGCGCATCCGCACCACGGTGACGGCGTAGAACAAGCCGGCCAGCACGATCAGTGCCGCCGCCAGCGCAGTGTTTCGTGATCTCATCATGATCGGATCACGCGCTCCTGTGGGCGCCGGAACAGCCTGGCTGCATGGCTCCGAAGGGCTGGGCTGGGCAGGGCGCAGCGCAAGCTCTCCTTAGGGTTGATGGCGAGGAAAGAAATATCAATGGAATCTGAATCTTAGGCGTAGAATTCGGCTCTCCGATTTTGCGCCGTCTCAAGTCGGCTCTGCGAGAACCGCTCCCGACAAGGAGAGCGTGATGACAGGCAGGCGGAACTGGATCGGAGCGGCATTCCTCGCCATGGCGAGCCTCGGCCTGGCTTCTGAGGCCCAGGCTTCGGGCACCACCGACCTTGCCCATCTCCATGCCGGCGAGCCCTCGCGCATGCCGATCGGCTGGGCGCAGTTCTGCGCCGACAATCCGGGCGATTGCCGGATCTCGCGCTCGCCGGCGAGCGTCGCGCGGCTCGACGACCGGTCGTGGAGCGAGCTGCTCGCGGTCAATCTGAGATACAACAAGACGATCGAGCCGATCACCGACCAGGACCAGTTTGGGGTCATCGAGAACTGGGGCTACGCCACGTCCGGCAAGGGCGATTGCGAGGACTATGTCCTTGAGAAGCGGCGCGAGCTGATCCGCTTGAGCTGGCCGATGTCGGCTCTGCTGATCACTGTGGTGATCGACAAGGAGGGCGGTGGCCATGCGGTGCTCACCGTCGTGACAGATCGCGGCGAGTTCATCCTCGACAACCAGACCGACAAGGTCCTGCCCTGGTCGAAATCCGGCCTGACCTTCATCCGGCGCCAGTCGCCCGAGAACCAGAATGTCTGGCTTGATCTCGGCCGCTTCCTCGGCCGGCCCGATGTCGTGACCGCGGCGATTGCGGGCTCGCGCTAACACCCGACCAGCGCTTCGCCGGCTCAGCGTCCGGCGAGGAGCGGCGCCAGGATCGCGTCGAACTGCGCGAGTGTCAGCGCCCCGACATGCTTCTCGCCATTGACGAAGAAGGTCGGCGTCGAGTCGACGCCAAAACTCTTGCCGCGCTCGGAAACCTGCCTGATGCCCTGGTAGAGGTCCTCGCGCTTCAGGCAGGCCTCGACGCCGTCCTTGCCCATGCCGGCCTGGCGCATCGCCTGGGTCAGCCCGTCCAGCGGCTTGTCGGAATGGGCCCAGCCCTCCTGCGTCTTGTAGAACATGTCGACCACCGCATACCATTTCTCCTCGCCGGCACAGCGCGCGAGCATGAAGCCGGCCATGGCGAGCGGGTCGAGCGGGAACTCGCGGATGATGAAGCGGACCTTGCCTGTGTCGACATACTTCGCCTTGAAGTCCGGCCAGGTCCTGGTGTGGAAGTTCATGCAGTGATGGCAGGTGAGCGAGGCATATTCGATCACCGTCACCGGCGCATCGGCCGCTCCGAAGATCTTCTCCGGCAGCGGGCCGGGTTCGAGCTGGCCGGAAGGGCCTTGTGCGAAGGCTGTCGCTGACAACGAGCCGGCAAGGCCGAAGGCGATGGACTGGAGGGCGAGGCGGCGGTCGAGCATGGCGTTGATTCCCGGTGGCTCGGGCCGGTCTGCGACCTCTAGTGATGTCAGGGTCAAGAGGGGAAAGGTTGCGACCGGGCTGCCGCCGCTTCACGAAATTGTCAGTTGAACCTCGACCGGCATGAGCTTGCAGGGTCGCGGGGCGCCCGTTCACCAGCCGTTAGCGATACGCCCCGACAATCCCGCAATGTCCATCCGCTCCCTTGCCCGGAACCTCCGCCGCCATGCGCTGCTCCTCGCCGGAGCCGTGCTGTTGTCTTCCTGCGTGGCGATGGAGGGCGACGATCGGCATTTGCAGCCGCTCCCGGTCGCGCTGGTCTCGCAGATGTCGGCCAAGGGCATGACGCAGGCCGACCCGATCCTGATCCGGATCTTCAAGAAGGAGAGCGAACTCGAGATCTGGAAGCGCGACCGCTCGGGCCGCTATGCGCTGCTCAAGACCTATCCGATGTGCCGCTGGTCGGGCCAGCTCGGCCCGAAGAAGCGCGAGGGCGACCGGCAGGCGCCGGAAGGGTTCTATACGGTCACCGCCGAGCTGATGAACCCGAAGTCGCAGTTCTATCTTTCCTTCAACCTAGGCTATCCCAATGCGCTGGAGCAGGCGCAGGGCTTCACCGGCTCGGCGCTGATGGTCCATGGCGCCTGCACCTCGGCCGGTTGCTATGCGATGACCGATGATGGCGTCACCGAGATCTACGGCCTCGCTCGCGAGGCCTTCGTCGGCGGCCAGCGCAGCTTCCAAGTCCAGGCCATGCCCTTCCGAATGACCCCGGAAAACATGGCGGCGCATCGCAACAACCCGAACATCGCCTTCTGGCGCAATCTCAAGGAAGGCTACGATCACTTCGAGGCGACCCGCCGCCCGCCCCGTCTCGCCTATTGCGAGCGCCGCTACGTCTTCGATCCGGCCGAGGGCGCCGGCCCCTTCGTGCCGGGCGCCGCCTGTCCAATCTACGAGGTCGAGCAGGACAGCCGCGATCTCGTCGCCCAGAAGCGCGCCCGCGACGAGGAGCGCACCGCCGGACTGGTCGCCTCCGGCACGCCGGCGATGAGCTATGCGCTGCGCGATGGCGGCATGCATGAGAGCTTCCGCACCCTGCTCAGGAAGATGGGGCCGGAGCGGATGCAGACCATGGTCGCCGGCAAGGTCGAGATCAGCAATCCCGACGCCGCGCTCGCCGACCCCTTCGTCGCCGACCCCGGCGAGCGCGCCCAGTTCACCGGTTCCATTCCGGCCCAGTAAGGGTGCGCACCAGCCCCTTTTTCGGCCCGGCGATCGACCGGGTGCGACGCTAGGCCGGTTTGATTTCGCAGCGGAGCTTGCCGAGAAGCGGGCAACGGCCGCGCGCCGATCTTTCAGGAATGCCCGATGCCGATCCTCCGCTGGATACGCTACACCGCCTGGACGGCGCTCGCCGTCATCGCCTTCGTCGCCGCTGCGATCCTGCTCGGCTGGTGGCGGGTCGACGGGCCGGGGGCTCCGGCCCGTCCGGCGCAGACCGCCGGCGCGCCGATCGATGTCGGCGGGCCGTTCAGCCTGGTCGACCATACCGGGCGCAGGGTCACCGATGCCGATTTCCGCGGCCGGCCGATGCTGGTCTTCTTCGGCTTCACGCATTGCCCGGAGGTCTGCCCGACGACGCTCCTGGACATCACCAACCAGCTCAAGGCGCTCGGTCCCGAGGCCGAGCGGCTGCAGGTGCTCTTCATCACCGTCGATCCCGAGCGCGACACACCGGCGCAGCTCGCGCTCTATCTCCAGTCCTTCGATCCGCGGATCGTCGGGCTCTCCGGCACGGTGGAGGAGGTCGAGGCGGCGGTGAAGGCCTACAAGGCCTATGCGCGGAAAATCCCGACCGAGGACAGCTACACCATGGACCACACCGCCTCGGTCTATGTCATGGACGCCGCGGGCCGCTTCCGCACCCTAATCGACTATCACGAGGAAGCGCCGGCGGCGCAGGCCAAGATCCGGCTGGTCCTGAAGTGAGGCGAGCCGGCTTGTCTGGCCCGCCGCTGGCAAGAGCGGCGGCGCCATCTGATGGCGCCGATCCCCCTCAATACGTGGCGAGGCGCCAGATGAGATTGCCAGTGATGGCATGGTCCTGGGCGCGCGAGCCGATCTGGCCGCGATAGGCCTGCCAGTCCAGCTTCGCCTCGGCGTCGAGCGCATTGCGGTCCGCGCTGCTTTGCCGTCTGGCAAGCGCTTCTTCAGCGCTGAGCCCGTGCAGCGCGCATCGAACGGTCTACGATATCAGGAGGCTGGTGAGCAGCGCCACAGCGCCGGTCGGAAACCGCAGATAAGCTGACGATCTACGGGAGGAGGATGGTGGAGCCAGGCGGAATCGAACCGCCGACCTCTTGAATGCCATTCAAGCGCTCTCCCAACTGAGCTATGGCCCCACTGTCGCAGCCACCTTGGGGAGTGGCTGGAATTCCTTTTTGCACCGGCTCCGGGGGAGCCCTGCGCTTCGTCGCGGCAGCGACGAAGCGCTCTATAGGCAGGCTTTCGCCTGGACACAAGCACGAATGTGAAGCGCGTCCCGCTTTTTCATTCGCGCCTGTGAAAAGGCGCCTCAGGCGTCCTCGTCGCCCTCGAGATCGCCGTCGATCAGGTCGGAGACGTCGTCGTCGCCTTCCTCGTCCTCTTCCAGGAAAGTGTCGTCGTCGTCATTGGCGCTGCCGTCGTCCTCGATCTCGATGTCGTCTTCGCTGGTGACGACGGCTTCCTTCTCGGACGCTTCCGCATCGGCCTCGTCGAGCGAGACGAGCTCGACCGCGCCGTCGGCGGCCTCGGTCTCATCCTCGTCATCGGCCGGCTTGGCGGCGACGGCGGCTGCCTTCGCCTGCGGCTCGAACACCGAGCGCGGATAGGACTGCCCGGTATAGGGGGAGACGATCGGATCCTTGTCGAGATCGTAGAATTTACGGCCTGTCACGGGACAAACGCGCTTGGTGCCAAGTTCCGGTTTCGCCACGGCGTCGGACCTTCGAGTTGCGTGCGGAAGGGGTTCTGAAAAGCAGGGGCGTCCGTTAGTCGGGCAGGGCGCGCCTGTCAAATGCTGATTTCTCCTGTGCCGACAGGCGGCAGGCCCGCCGGAAAACCACCGGGCTGCCGAACGCGGGCCTCGGCATGAAAAACGGCTCCCGCTTCCCCGCGCCATGCTCTAGAGCAGGAGGCGAAAAGTGGTAGCCGGCGCTGCGATGAGGTCGGCCCACCGCCCCTGCCTGCCGAGAGCCCAGAGACGCCCGTGGTCCTGTCGCAACAGCCCCTTCCATCGCCGGCAATCGCCGGCCGCAACCTTGTCATCGCCGTCGACGGCCCGGCGGCCTCCGGCAAGGGCACGCTGGCACGCCGCCTCGCTGCCCATTATGGCCTGCCTTACCTCGATACCGGCCTGCTCTACCGCATGGTGGCGCGCGCCATGCTCGATGCCGGGCAAAAGCTCGAGGATGCGCAGGCGGCGGAGGCGACCGCCGCCGGCTTCGACGAGACGGGCTTCGACGAGGCCGGGCTGCGCGGCCGCGAGATCGGCGAGGCTGCCTCGGTGGTCGCCGCGATTCCCGGGGTGCGGCGGGCGCTGATCGACCGCCAGCGCCATTTCGCCGCGGCTCCCGGCGGGGCGGTGCTGGACGGGCGCGACATCGGCACGGTGATCTGCCCGCAGGCGACGGTGAAGCTCTTCGTCACGGCGACGCCCGAGGTGCGCGCCGCGCGCCGGCACAAGGAACTGGCTGGCCGCGGCGACACGGCGTCCTTCGAGGGCATCCTCGCTGATATCCGCCGGCGCGATGCCAGGGACAGCGGCCGCGGCGATGCGCCGCTGAAGGCCGCCGAGGACGCGATCCTGCTCGATACCTCGGCGCTCGGCGTCGACGAGGCTTTCGCTGCGGCGCTGTCGATCGTCGAGAAGCGTCGGGCCGCCTGAGGACGGCAATGCGCGCCGGGGAAGTATCCGGAGCATCCTCCTGATGCGAAACCTGATCACGTTTGCGGGAACGTGCCCCGGACTGCCCAGCTTTCACGCTTGGCCTCGCCGAAAACTCGGAGCAGACTTCCATCACATTCGTTTGAAGCCGGCCTTCGCCCGAATCATCCTAGCGTTTCGGCGTTACGCTTCGACGACAGATGATGGAGGTGGCGATGCGGCCCTGGCTGTTCGGTCTCTTGAGTCTTTCGGCCGCGGCCCTGTGGCCGGCCACGGCGCCCGATGCCCAGCCGGCCACGTCGCCGCCCGAGGAGGTCGATGTCGCGCTGGTGCTGGCGGTCGACGTCTCCTATTCGATGGATCTCGACGAGCTCGCCCTGCAGCGCAACGGCTATATCGAGGCCTTCCGTTCGCGCCAGCTGCACGAGGCGATCGCCAAGGGCTCGATAGGCAAGATCGCGGTGACCTATTTCGAATGGGCCGGCGGCGACTTCCAGCACATCGTCAAGCCGTGGACGGTGATCGAGACACCGCAATCGGCGATCGCCTTCGCCGAGGAACTCGGCGAGGCGCCGACGCGGCGCGGTCGGCGGACCTCGATCTCGGGCGCGATCGATCTCAGCATGGCCCTGCTCGAGCAGAGCAATGTCGTCGCCCTGCGCCGCGTCATCGACATCTCCGGCGACGGTGCCAACAATGACGGCAGGCCGGTGACCCAGGCCCGCGACGCCGCCCGCGACAAGGGCATCTCGATCAACGGGCTGCCGGTGATGCTGAAGGCGGCGAGCTATTTCGACATCGACAATCTCGACGTCTACTACGAGGACTGCGTCATCACCGGGGTCGGCGCCTTCGTCATCCCGATCCGCGAACGCCACCAGTTCGTCGACGCGACCCGCACCAAGCTGGTCCGCGAGATCGCCGAGGTTCCCGCCGGCGAGGCGCTGATCCAGAAGGCGCAATCCCGCCCGCCCCGGGTCGGCTGCATGGCCGGCGAGCGGCAATGGCGCGACCGCATGGGCAATTGAAGGGCTGAACAGCGGGCGCCGGAGCGCAGGCTCTGCGCTCAGCTCTTGCCGGCTGCGCGCGTCGCGGCGCTGGCGCGGAACAGTACCAGGGTGGTCACGCCTATCGCGGACAGCACCAGCGGCAGCGGCAGCGCCGAACTCTTCAAGAGGTGGCCGACCAGCAGGCCGACGCAGCCCGAGAGCAGCATCTGGCAGAGCCCGGTGAGGGAGGAGGCCGCCCCCGCCCTGTCCGGGAAGGGCATCATCGCCGCCGCCTGGGATTGCGGCATGGTCAGCCCGACCCCGCAGGCATAGAGCGCCATCGGCAGGATCACGCCGAGCGGCCCGCCGAAGCCGCTGGCGACACAAACCAGCATCGCGAGCCCGCCGGCGGCGAGGCAGATGACGCCGAGTGCGATCACTCCGTCGAGCCCGCGCGAGCCGACCAGGCGCTGCGCCAGGATGGTGCCGAGAATGTAGCCGAGCACCATGCAGCCAAAGGACAGGCCATAGACCGGCGGCGACAGGCCGTGGATCCCGATCAGCACGAAGGAGGAGCCGGAGATGAAGGCGAACAGCCCGGCATAGGCGAGCGAGGTCAGGCTGACATAGACCCGGTAGGCCGGGTTCTGCAGCAGCACGCGAAAGCCGCGGAAGATCGCGAGGAAGGAGAGCTTTTCGGGCGAGCGCTTGCGGATCGTCTCCGGCAGGATCGTGACCACCACGCCCATGATGGCGACGGCGACGATCAGCGTGGCGACGAAGGTCGAGCGCCAGCCGAAGGCGTTCTGCAGCACGCCGCCGAGAGCCGGCGCGATTGCGGGCACCAGCCCCATGATCATGCCCATGCGGGCGAGCTCGCGGCCGGCGCGCGGTCCGTCATAGAGATCGCGGACCATGGCGCGGCCGAGCACGATCGGCCCGGAGGCGCCGAGCGCCTGGGCGAAGCGCGCGCCGATCAGCGCGTCTATCGAGGGCGCGAGCGCGCAGATCAGCGTGGTCACGAGGAACAGGCCAAGGCCGATCAGCAGCACCGGCCGCCGGCCGAGCCGGTCGGATAGCGGGCCCCAGATGATCTGCCCGGCGGCGAAGCCGAACAGGAAGGCCGAGAGCGTCGCCTGGGCGCCGGCGACGTCGGTGTTCAGGACACGGACGATCTCGGGCAGCGAGGGCAGGTAGAAATCGGTCGAGAGCGGCCCCAGCGCCGTCAGCATGGCGAGGACGGCGGTCATCGCCAGCGTGTCGGGGCGCAAGGTCATGGGCGGCGTCTCTTAGGTCGAACGCCGCCCGTTTAGGCCTGCCGCGCCACGCTGTCGAGGCGCGGCGGGGCATTCGCCTAGCGGAAGAAGATCAGCGTCTGCAGCAGGAAGATCGGGATCAGGATGCCGCCCGACCAGGCCATGTAGCCGAAGAAGCTCGGCATCGCGACCTTCCGGTCCTTGGCGATGGCGTAGACCATGAAGTTCGGGGCGTTGCCGATATAGGTATTGGCGCCCATGAACACGGCGCCGGCCGAGATGGCGGTCAGCGTCAGCGCGCCCGTGGCCATCAGCGCCTTGGCATCGCCGCCCGCGAGCTCGAAGAAGACGAGATAGGTCGGCGCATTGTCGAGGAAGGAGGACAGGATGCCGGTCAGCCAGAAATAGGCGACATTGTTGGCGCTGCCGTCCGCATTGGTGACCATGGCGACCAGCGAGGAGAAGGCGCCGTCCTTGCCGGCCTGCAGCATCGCCAGCACCGGGATGATGCAGGTGAAGATGCCAGCGAACAGCTTGGCGACCTCCAGGATCGGGCCCCAGCTGAACTCGTTGCCGGCGCGCACCGGCTTCGGCGTCAGCTTCAGCGAGAGCAGAGCGAGGCCGAGCAGGATCGCGTCGCGCACGAGGTTCTGCAGCTCGAGGTGGACGCCCTGGATCGTGAAGGTCACGTCCGGCTTCCAGTTCGCCGACATCAGGATGGCGAGGATCACGCCGCCGAGCAGCAGGATGTTGACCTTGCCATAGAGCTTGATGGCGCGGTCCGGCGTCGGATCCTTCAGCACCGGTAATCCCTCTTCCTTGCGGAACAGGTAGCTGTCGAGCGCGAAGAACAGCACCAGCAGGATTGCGACG
Source organism: Allobosea sp. WAO (assembly GCF_001509835.1). Taxonomy (GTDB): domain Bacteria; phylum Pseudomonadota; class Alphaproteobacteria; order Rhizobiales; family Beijerinckiaceae; genus Allobosea. The sequence goes on along the minus strand of NZ_JXTJ01000007.1, from coordinate 276,862 downwards.
GCGAAGGAGGTCTCCGGCAGGAGGTGCGTCGTCGTCCAGAAGAAGCTGACGCCGCGCAGGAAGCCGAGGAACAGCGGCGGGTCGCCGAGCGGGGTCAGCGAGCCCCCGATGTTCGAGACCAGGAAGATGAAGAACACCACGACATGGACGTTGTGGCGCCGGTTGTCATTGGCGCGCAGCAGCGGCCTGATCATGATGATCGAGGCGCCGGTGGTGCCGACGAAGCTTGCCATCACCGTGCCGATGGCGAGCAGTGTCGTGTTGGTCGCCGGCGTGCCGTGCAGGTTGCCCATCACCAGGATGCCACCGGCGATGGTGAACAGCGCGAAGAGCAGGATGATGAAGGGGAGGTATTCGAGCAGCGCCGTGTGCAGCAGCGCGCCGAGCGCAGGCTCGAAGCCGCGGAGCAGCATCAGCGGCACCAGAACGAGCACCGCCCAGAAGGCGGCGAACTTGCCGTAGTTGTGCTCCCAGAAATGCGGGAACAGGATCGGTCCGAGTGCGATCGAGAGCAGCATGCCGGCGAAAGGCAGGGCCCAGGCGACGCCCATGGTCGCGCCGCCAATGTCGCCGGCGGCCAGCGCGCTTTGCGGGAAGAGGGCGAAGGCGAGCGCTGCGCCCGCGGCCGTCAGGATCGATTTCAAGGCTTCCCCCCGCCCGCTTGGGCGCGGGACCGCTACTTCCAACCCTGTGCTGGTTATACGATGGCTATGGGGGTCGCAACCGCCGCCGCCCTGCCGGGCCGGCTGCGGGCGCACCGATTTCGCCTGCTCCAAAAAAGCCGTTATGGCAGCATTCATGCTTGTCGCGCAGATTGACCTTGCGGCGTCCTGCCGCGCGTGATTCGGGGCCGACCATGTGCCGTTTCCTCGCCTATGCCGGCGCTCCGGTGTTCCTGGAGGATCTCGTCGCCTCACCCTGCCATTCGCTGATCCACCAGTCGCTGCACGCCGAGGAGGCCAAGACCGGCACCAATGGCGACGGTTTCGGCGTCGGCTGGTATGGCGAGCGCCCCGAGCCCGGCCAGTACCGGGAGATCCGCCCGGCCTGGTCGGACGAGAACCTGCTCTCGATCGCCCGCCTCGTCCGCTCGCATCTGTTCTTCGCGCATGTCCGCGCCGCGACCGGCACGGCGAGCACGCGGGCCAATTGCCACCCTTTCGTCCATGGCCGGCATCTCTTCATGCATAACGGCCAGATCGGCGGCTATGGCCTGATCCGGCGCCGGCTCGAGAGCCTGATTCCCGATCCGCTCTACGGCTCGCGCGTCGGCACCACCGATTCGGAAGTGCTGTTCCTGCTGGCACTGGCGCGGATGAGCGAGGGCGAGCAGCCGGGCGAGGCTCTTGCCGGCGCGCTCGGTGACGCGCTTGCCCTGATGCAGGAGGCCGGCGTTCGCGAGCCCCTGCGCTGTGCTGCCGCGCTCGCCGATGGCGAGACCATCCATGCCGTCCGCTGGTCCTCCGACGAGAAGCCGCCGACGCTCTATCTCTGCGATCGCGGCGATGCGGTGGTGATCGCCTCGGAGCCGATCGACGCGGCGCGCGAATGCTGGCAGGCGTTGCCGCGCAACACGTTGGTGTCGGCCCGCGTCGGCGCGGTCAGCCTGCACCCCTTCGAGGTCGGGCTGCGCCGCGCCGCCTGACGGGGCGCCGGCCTGCGGCCGAAACGCTTGCGCAGGCGCTTGCCTCCGGGGCACATGCCGGCATGCGCAGCTTCGACACAGCCCTGCCGATCGACGCGGTCCTCGACGATCTGTCCGCCGCCCTGCGCGCACGCCCGAAAGCCGTGCTCGTGGCCCCGCCCGGCGCCGGCAAGACGACGCGCGTGCCGCTCGCCCTGCTGGACGAGCCTTGGGCCAGTGGTGGCAAGCTGATCGTGCTGGAGCCGCGTCGGCTCGCCGCCCGCGGCGCCGCTGCCCGCATGGCGCAGACGCTCGGCGAGCGTGTCGGCGAGACGGTCGGTCTGCGTGTCCGGCTCGGCTCGAAGATCGGCCCGAGGACGCGCATCGAGGTTGTCACCGAAGGCGTCTTCGCGCGGATGATCCTCGACGATCCCGCTTTGGAAGGCGTCGCGGCGGTGCTCTTCGACGAGTTCCACGAGCGCTCGCTCGATGCCGATTTCGGGCTGGCGCTGGCGCTCGATGCGCAGGCCGGGCTGCGCGAGGATCTGCGCATCCTCGTGATGTCGGCGACGCTCGACGGCGCCCGCGTTGCCCGCCTGCTCGGCGATGCCGCGGTGATCGAGAGCCAGGGCCGCGCCTATCCCGTCGAGACGCGCTATCTCGGCCGCGACCCGCTGAAGCGCATCGAGGATCAGGTCACCGAGGCGGTGCTCCTGGCTCTGAACGAGCAGCGCGGCTCGCTGCTCGTCTTCCTGCCCGGCCAGGGCGAGATCCGCCGGGTCGAGGAGCGCCTGCGCGAAAAGATCCGCGACGCCAGCGTCGAGATCGCGCCGCTCTATGGCGCGCTCGACCAGGCTGAGCAGGACCGCGCCGTGCTGCCGGCGCCGCTCGGCCGGCGCAAGATCGTGCTGGCGACCGCGATCGCCGAGACCTCGCTGACCATCGAGGGCGTGCGCGTCGTGATCGATTCCGGCCTGGCGCGGGTGCCGCTCTACGAGCCCGATATCGGCATCACCCGCCTCGTCACCCAGCGCGCCAGCCGCGCCGCCAGCGACCAGCGCCGCGGCCGCGCCGGCCGCACCGAGCCCGGCATCTGCTACCGGCTCTGGGATGAGGCCGGCAATGGCGCGCTCGAAGCCTTCGCCCGGCCGGAGATCCTCTCGGCCGATCTTGCCCCTTTGCTGCTCGACTGCGCCGCCTGGGGCGTCGCGGACCCGACGATGCTCGCCTTTCTCGATCCACCGCCCGCCCCGGCGCTGAAGGAAGCGCGCCTGCTGCTGAACGATCTCGAAGCGCTCGACGAAGGTGGCCGGATCACCGCCTCTGGCAAGGCGCTGCAGGCGCTGCCTTTGCCGCCGCGCCTCGCCCATATGGTCACCGGCGCCGCCGGCTTCGGCGAGGCCGGGCAGGCCGCGCTGCTGGCGGCCCTCCTGGTCGAGCGCGGGCTCGGCGGCGAGGCGATCGACCTCGCGGAGCGGCTGGAGCGCTTCGGGCGCGAGCGCGGCGGCCGCGCCGCCGACATGCGCCGCCTCGCCGAGGGCTGGGCGCGGCAGGCGGGAGCGAACGCGCCGAAAGGCGATGAGCGCACCCATTCGCCCGGCTTCCTGCTGGCGCTCGCCTTCCCGGATCGGGTCGCCAGGGCCCGCCAGCCCGGTTCCGGCCAGTATCTGCTGGCGAATGGCCGCGGCGCCGCCCTGGAGCCCGGCCAGCGCCTGGCGCGCGAGCCCTATCTGGTTGTCGGCGAGATGACCGGCAGCGCCGCCCAGGCCCGCATCCTCAGCGCTGCCGCCATCGACGAGACGGAGATCGCCGAACTCGCCGCCTCCGGCCTGATCCGCACCCGCCTGTCGGAACAGGCCGAAACCTCGTTCGACCGTGCCGCGAGGGCGCTGCGCGCCCGCGCCAGCCGGCGCTTCGGGGCGCTCGTCCTGGCCGAGCGTCCTTTGCCGGTCGAGGCGAGCGAGGAGAACGCCGTCGTTCTGGCGAAGGGCATCGCCGGCCTCGGCATCGCGGCGCTGCCCTGGAGCAAGGCGCAGGCGCAGCTGCGCGAGCGTGCCGCTTTCCTGCGCGCGGCCGAGGGGCCGGACAGCGGCTGGCCGGACCTTTCCGATGCCGGGCTGGCCGAGGGCGCGGCGGACTGGCTTGCGCCGCATATTATCGGCCGCACTTCGCTCGCCGCGATCACGCCGGGCGACCTCGACGGCGTGCTGGCCGAGCTATTGCCATGGGATCTGAAGCGCCGGCTCGATGCCGAGGCGCCGACGCACTTTGCCGCGCCGACCGGCTCGCAGCTCGCCGTCGACTATGGCGCCGAGGCCGGGCCGACCATTTCCGTCCGGGTGCAGGAGCTGTTCGGCCTCGCCAGGCACCCGGCACTGGCCGGCGGGCGCGTGCCGCTGGTGCTGGAGCTGCTTTCGCCGGCGCATCGGCCGATCCAGGTGACGCGCGACCTGCCGGGCTTCTGGCGCGGCTCCTGGGCCGCGGTGAAGGCCGAGATGAAGGGCCGCTATCCGCGCCATCCCTGGCCGGACGATCCCGCCGCCGCGCCGCCGACGACGCGGGCCAAGCCACGGGGGACGTGAGGCGCGCTACCCGCCGAACAGGCGCTCCAGGAAGTTCTTCTCCTGCGGCGGTGGCGGGGTCCAGGCCCGGTCGCCCTCGACCGTGCCCTGCGGGCGCGGCGCGATGCCGGCAACAGGCTCACCCGGCTCGAAGATCGACTTCGGCCCGCTATGCCACAGCCCGCCCGGCAGGGGCGCCGGCTGCTGGCCGGCATGGGCGGCCTTCATGAACTTGCTCCAGATCTCCGCCGGCAGGCCGCTGCCATAGACCCGCTTCATCGTGCTGTTGTCGTCATTGCCGAGCCAGACCGAGGTCACCAGCCGGGAGCTGAAGCCGACGAACCAGGCGTCGCGGAAATCCTGCGTGGTGCCCGACTTGCCACCCATCTCCCAGCCCGGGACATTCGCCTTGCTGCCGGTGCCGCGCACCATGGTCTCGTTGAACATGGCGTTCATCATCGACAGGATCTGTGGCTTCACCACCTCGCCGAAGCCCGAACCCTTGCGGGCATAGAGCACCTTGCCGGAGAGCGACTTCACCTCGCGGATGACATAGGGCAGCACGCCCTTGCCGCCATTCGCGAAGCTCGCATAGGCGCTGGTCAGTTCGATCGGCGTGACCTCGGAGGTGCCGAGCGCCAGCGAGGGATTGGCCTGCAGCGCCGAATTGATACCGAGGCGCTGCGCCACCCGGACCGATTCCTTCGGGCCGATCTCCTGGTTGAGCTTGACCACCACTGTGTTGAGCGAGAGCGCGAAGGCGGTCTGCAGCGTCACCGGGCCGCGATAGGTGCGGCTGTTGTTCTCCGGCTGCCAGCCCTTGATCGAGACCGGCGAGTCGTCGCGGATCGCATCCGGCGTCAGGCCGCTCTCCAGCGCCGCGAGATAGACGAAGGGCTTGAAGGCCGAGCCTGGCTGGCGCCGCGCGGCCGTGGCCCGGTTGAACTGGCTCTTGGTGTAGTCGCGCCCACCGATCAGCGCGCGCAGCGCTCCGTCCGGCGCCATCGAGACGATCGCGCCCTGGCTGACGCCCTGCTTGGCGCCCTGGGCGTTCAGGGTCTCGACCAGCATGGTCTCGGCGCTGGCCTGCAGCTTGGTGTCGATCGTGGTCAGGACTGTGACGTCGCCCTCGATCGCGCCGATGAAGTCGTCGAGTACGTCCATGACGTAGTCGGCGGCGTAGTTGACCGAGCCGGCGCCGGTGCGCTCGGCCGCCTCGGCCGGCGCGACCAGCGCGGTCTTGGCCGAGCTCTGCGAGATCAGGCCCTGTTCGGCCATCGCCGAGATGACGAGCTGCGCCCGCTTCTCCGCCGCTTCCGGATTGCGGTTCGGCGCAAGGCGCGAGGGCGCCTGGACGAGGCCGGCCAGCATCGCCGCCTCGGCGACTGTGACCGAGCGTGCCGACTTGTTGAAATAGCGCTGCGCGGCCGCCTCGACGCCATAGGCGCCCGAGCCGAAATAGACCCGGTTGAGATAGAGCTCGAGAATCTGGTCCTTGGTGTAGGTCCGCTCCAGCCAGAGCGAAAGGATCGCTTCCTGGATCTTGCGCGCGGCAGTCCGCTCCTGGGTCAGGAACAGGTTCTTGGCGAGCTGCTGGGTCAGTGTCGAGCCGCCCTGGACGCCGCCGCGCTTCGTCACATTGTTGACGACGGCGCGGGTCAGGCCGATCGGGTCGATGCCGAAATGCTCGTAGAAGCGCCGGTCCTCGATGGCGACGAAGGCCTTGGGGAGGTAAGGCGGTACCTCGCCGATCGTGATGGTTCGCCCGCCGGTCTCGCCACGATTGGCGAGCAGCGAGCCGTCCGCCGCCAGGATCGCGATGTTCGGCGGCCGCTTCGGCACGGTGAGCTGGTCGATCGGCGGCAATTGCGCGGCATGGTAGGCGACGACCCCGCCAACCCCGAGCACGGCCCAGAGCCCGAGGACGAGACCCCAATAGAAGAGCCGGCCGAAGAAGGAGCGGCCCTTGCGGCGCTGCTTGCGGCCACCGCGCCCTTCGGTCTTCTGACGGCGCGGTTGCTGGCGCGGTGCCACCCGGTTCGTTCCTCCGCGATAGTGGCGGTCCTCGACCGACAGGCGCAGTTCGTCGTCGTCGCGCTCGTAATCGTCGCGCGCGCGTTCGAATGAGGGCTCGCGCCGCTCTCCGCTCCGTCTCGTCCGGTCGTTCATCCCGCCCCGTTCAGGCCCCATTGCCGGCTTGTCTCAGGCTAGCCGGCCAACTTCCACACAGGATTCAAACATGGCGCTTTTAAGGGGTGGTTAAGCTCGCCACGCGGCCGATCGCCACCAAAGAGGCAAGTTTCCCGCACTGTTGCCGATTTGCCGTAGCCTTGTTTTGCTGCACTGCAAACGAAAATGTGAGTTGATCGCCTCCAGCCGGTCGCTGACAACCGCCCGGAGTGGTGAATCAGTTGTTTGCCAGCAATGGCTGCCATTCGAATGGAATTTCTCTAATCTAGTCTCGAATAGGAAAGAATTTCTGCATGCCACGCCTGGATTCACTCGGCCGCTTTGCTCCGCATTCGCTTGCCCTGCTGCGCATCGTCACGGCGCTGACCTTCTTCACCCATGGCACCCAGAAGCTCTTCGCCTTTCCCGTTGCGCCGTCCTGGGGCATGCCGGCTGTCTTCAGCCTGAGCTGGACCGCGGCGGTGCTCGAAGTCGTCGGCGGCCTGCTGATCGCGGTCGGCTTCTTCACCCGCCCGACCGCTTTCATCCTGTCGGGGCTGATGGCCGTCGCCTACTGGATGGCGCACGCGCCCAAGAGCTTCTACCCGCTGCTCAATGGCGGCGAGCCGGCCCTGCTGTTCTGCTTCATCTTCTTCTATATCTTCTTCGCCGGCCCGGGCTCCTTCGCGCTCGACAACCGCAAGGGCTGAAGCCTCCCGCTTCGCTCCAGCCGGCATCATGGTGCCGCAAAAACATAAAAAGGCCCGCCTTCCCCGGGGAAGGCGGGCCTTTTGGTTTCAGCCGAAAACCGTCAGACCGCGGCCGAGATCCAGCGCGAGAGATCGCTCTTCGGGGCGGCGCCGACCTTCTGCGAGGCCAGCTTGCCGTCCTTGAACAGCATCAGGGTCGGGATCGAGCGGATGCCGAACTGGGCCGGGATCTGCTGGTTCTCGTCGACATTCATCTTCACGATCTTGACCTTGCCGTCGAGCTCGCCGGCGATCTCCTCGAGCGCCGGGCCGATCATCCGGCAGGGGCCGCACCACTCGGCCCAGAAATCCACCACCACCGGCTTGCTCGACTTGAGGACATCGGCCTCGAAGCTCGCATCGGTCACTTTCGTCGTCGCCATGGCTGTCGCCTTTTCAATTTGCGGACGGCTTCGCGCCGTCGTTCGGAGTGGAAGCTATGAACCGAGCCCGCCAGGGTCAAGGCTGGCTCGCCTCACGATGAAGCAGGTCTACCCTGCCAAATTCGCCAGAACGGCATCGAGTTCCGCTGCGCTCGGCTCGAGCACGGCCATGGTCGCCGTATAGATCGCCAATGCCCTGACCGGCCGGCCCGGATAGATTTCGCCGACCAGGCGCCGGTAGACCGCGAGCTGCGCCAGCGTCGTCGCGGGCAGGGAAGCGGCGTCCTTCGGCGCCCGGGCCGCCGTCTTGAAATCGGCGATTAGCACCTCGTCATCGGTCGCCGCGAGCCTGTCGATCCGCCCGATCACCGGACGGCTTTGCCCGCCGGGCAAGATCACCTCGCCGGCGAGCGGGGCTTCGGCGAGGCTTCCGGGCGCGAACAGAGCCGCCAGCTCCGGCCGCTCGATCAGTGCCAGCGCGTCGGCGCTGATGCGCTGGCGGCGCCCGGCCGGAAGATTGGCCCCGCGCGCCTCCGCCAGAGCGCGGGCGGTCTCGCCGCGCCTTTCGACCGGCACCTCCGGCAGGATCTGGAGCAGGAGATGCGCCAGGCGCCCCGCCGCCGCCGCTTCGGCGAGGAAAGGGCCATCGGCCGGGCGGGCGGTCGCGTCGGCGGCGCCGAGCGCGTTGGAGGGCCGCAGCGGCGGCAGGGCCTCCTGCTCGGGCGGAGCGGAACGTGCGAGCCAGGCCGGGGCAACGGCGCCGGCCGGCGCGGCTTGCGTTTCGGCCTTAGCCTGCGCTTGCGGCCGCGAGACCATGAAGCGCCGGACCGTGCCGTTGCCATCGGGCGCCGCGACCTCGCCGAGGCCGCTCGCCGAGCCAGAGAGCCCGAGCTCGGCCATCGCATACCAGGAGCCCTCCGGCGCCTCGCCCTTGGCCTGCACGCCGCACAGGACGAGCCGCTCCTCGGCCCGCGTCATCGCGACATAGAGCAGGCGGTGATGCTCCTCGATCATCTGGGCGACGATCTCGTCCTTGGCGCCGCGGGTCGCGGTGGAATCGCCGGCCCTGGCCGGCGCCCAGATCGGCACCGGCACGCCGCCCGGCGTCTCGACGCCGATCAGCTTCGGCAGCCGCCGCTCGCCCGGCGCGACGCCGAGATCGGCGAGGATGACGACCGGCGCCTCCAGCCCCTTCGAGCCATGCACCGTCATCACCCGGACCTCGCCGGCGCTGGCCGAGAGATCGCGCTTCACCTGTGTCGCGACCGCGCCGATGTGGTGCAGGAAGCCGGCGAGCGAAGGCCCGTAGCGCCGCTCATGGTCGAGCGCAGCGCTGAGGAAGGCGTCGAGCGCGTCGCCGGCCTCTGGCCCGAGCCGCGCCAGAGCCAGATTGCGCCCGCCGCCGGGACCGAGCAGGCCGGCGAAGAAGCGAAACGGGCCATTGCGCCCGGCATCCTCGGCGAGTTCGGTCAGCCTTGCCTCGACCGCGGCATAGCGCGGCTCGCTCTCTGCGGCCTGGCGCAGCGCCTCGCGCAGGGAGCCTTGCCGTTCCGGCGCAAAGCGCAAGAGGTCGTCGTCGTCCAGCCCGAAGAGCGGCGTCTTCAGCGTGATCGCCAGCGCAAGATCGTCCTGCGGCAGCAGGATGGCGCGGCCGAGGGCGACAAGGTCCTCGATCGCCGGGTGCTCGGTGAGCGTCAGCCGGTCGCGCCCGGCGACGGGCACGCCGGCATCCTTCAGCGCCTTGACGATCGCCTCGAACAGCGCCCCGCGCTGGCGCAGCAGGATCATCACGTCGCCAGGCTTGAACGGCCGGCCGAGATCGTCATGGCCGGCCTCTTTCCAGCGCTTCAGCACCTCGGCGATGCGCGCGGCGAGCTTGACCAGCCCGGAGCGGCGCTCGGGCGCATCGACCGGTGTCGTCCAGGCGTCGGGCTTGTCGCCGGCATCGTCGGCGGAGATCGGCCAGAGATCGACCGCGCCGATCGCCGCCTGCCGGACCGTGTCGTGCCGCTCCGGCCCGGCGCCGCCGTCGAAGACGAGGCCGCGCCAATGCGCCTGCGGTGCGAAGACCGCGTCGACTGCCTGCATGATGTCCGGCGCCGAGCGGAAGGAGGTGTTGAGGCTGATCGGCGCGAAACGCTGGCCCGCCGCGTCCAGGCGCTTGCCCAGCCTGGCGCGCTCCTCGCCGAAATGCCGCGGGGCCGCACCCTGGAAGCCGTAGATCGATTGCTTCTCGTCGCCGACCACGAAGACGGTGCGCGGCCGCGCCTGATCGCGTGCGCCCTCGCCGGCGGAGAACTCCTCGGCGAGGCGGCGCAGGATCGCCCATTGCGCCTCGCTGGTGTCCTGCGCCTCGTCGAGCAGGATGTGGTCGATCCCCGCATCGAGCTTGTAGAGCGCCCAGGCCGGGTCGACCCGGTCGAGCAGCGAGCGCGTCTTGCCGATCAGGTCGTCATAATCGAGCAGCGAGCGCTGTGCCTTCAGGCGCTGATAGGCGGCGAGGATATGGGTCACCAGAACGGCCAGCGCATTGCTGCGCTCGCGCACGGCGATGGCGTTGAGCTGCTCGATGGCCCGGAGCAGGTAGCCGGCGACGGTATCGAGCGCCTCGTCGAGATGGGCCGGCAGGGCGCTGTTGCCCTTGCCGCGGACATGCTGGCTGACCGTGCCTTCGAGGGTCAGGATGCCGGCGCGGCAGGCGGCGACCGGGTCGATGCCGGCTTGCGCCGAGAGCGCGAGCCGCAGCGCCGCCGCCGCCTTCTGCCGTGTCGCGCTGCCGGCGTCGAAGCTGTCGATCAGCGCCGAGATGCCGCCGATGCTGGCGAGCTCGGCCCCGAAACGCTGCTGCACCGCCTCCGGCGTCAGCCCCGTCGCGATGCCGAGGAAGGCGGCGATACCGGCTTCCATCTCCTCCGGGCTGCGCGCCCGGCCCAGGCCGTCATTGAACAGCGCGCGCTGGTGCAGCGCTTCGCGCATGATCTGGTCGAAACTATCCTGCGCCGCCTCGCGCGCCATGAAGCGAAGCGCCCGCGCCTGCGGTCCCTCGGGCTCTGCGGCGGCGGTCGCGAGCAGATCGCGCCTGGCATCGCGCATCAGCTCGTCCTGGGCGAGATCGTCGGCGACCTCGAAGCGCGCCGGCACGTTCGCCTCGAAGGGCGCGCTCTGCAGAACGCGGGTGCAGAAGGCGTGGATCGTCTCGATCTTGAGGCCGCCCGGCGTCTCCAGCGCCTGCGCGAACAGTCGGCGGGCGCGGGCGAGCCCGGCGGCGCCCGGCGCCTGTCCGGTCAGCTTCGCAAGGATTGCGCGCAGCGTCTCGTCATCTGCCACGGCCCATTCCGAGAGCGCCCGGAACAGCCGGTTCGACATGTTGGCGGCGGCGGCCTTGGTATAGGTGATGCAGAGCATCCGCCCGGGCGCGACCCCGTCGAGCAGGAGCCGCAGCACGCGGTTGACCAGCACATGCGTCTTGCCCGAGCCGGCATTGGCGGCGACCCAGGCGCTGAGATCGGGCTCGGCCGCCAGTGCCTGGTTGGCCTTTGTCAGCTCGGGGATGACCCAGCCGGAAGGGGTCGCGTTGGCGCTCATGCCTCGTCTCCCGTCTCGGAGCCGAGGCCGGGCGCGGCCGACCATTCCTTGACCCGGGCGAGTTGGTCATAGGGGCTGGCATATTTGATGTAGGCCGGCGCCCGCCGCGAGACATAGGGCTCCTTGCCGGCCCTCAGCGCCGCAAGATGTGCGAGCAGATGCGCAAGATGGCGGGCGGTGACGTCGGCTTGGCTCTCGTCCTTGAAGGAGAGCTTCTTGTCCTTCTGCCAGCTTTTCGGGTCGTGGCCGAGTTTTAGGTACATAAGCGCCTCGACCGGCGCCGCCCTGACGGTGGGCGGAAAGCCGTGGCGCAGCGCGAGTTCGGCTTCGAGCGTCAATTGCGGTGCGAAGCCGAGCCTGACCTGCTCGTCGCTCGGCGGTGCTCCGGTCTTGAAGTCGATGATCCTGAGCTTGCCTTCGCGCGTCACCTCAATCCGGTCGGCGCGGCCGGTGAGCAGGATGCCGCCGCCGCCCGGCAGGGGAAACTCGCCTTGCGTGTCGTGCTCGACCGCGACCCTGGCGAGCTCCGGCCGGCGCCTCTCCTCCCAGCCGACGAAGTTCTGCACGATCATCAGGAAGCGCGGCCACCAGAAGGCGCGTACCTCCGGCGTCTCGTCAAACGCCCGGAACATCCGCTCGCCGATCTCGATCAGGCTCGCGGCGGCGCCGGTCGGCATCTGCTCGGGATAGGTCTCTGCAAACTCCGCGACGATGTCGTGCAGCAGCGAGCCGCGATCGGAGGCGCCGGGATCCTCCGCCATCTCCGGCAGGGCGTCGAGCTTCAGGATCTTGCGGGCGAACAGCGCATAGGGGTCGCGATAGAGCGTCTCGACCTCGGTGACGCTGAGCCGCTTCGGATGCAGATGCGGCGCTGGCACCGGCTTCGGCCGGCTCGCCGGCGTCGCCCGCGCCGGGGCGCTGAGCAACCCGGCCCAGCCGATCAGCTCGCGGCCGCGTGCCTCCGCCGCCTGCCAGGCATCGGCCGGCGTCACCGCCTTCAGCCGCTGCCAGAAGCGCGAGGGGATGGTCTCCGCCTCGCCGGCCTTGCGGGCGCGGGTCAGCGTCACCCTCCCTGCCAGCGCCGCTTGGACGAAGTCATGCGCGGTCTGGCCGATGCGCCGTTCCGGCGAGGTAAGGCCGAGCTCGGCCCGCATCGGCCGATTGAGGAAGGAATCGGTCTGTGTCGCCGGTGGCCAGACGCCCTCGATCAGGCCGCCGAGCACGACATGCTCGGCTTCGAGCAGGCGGGCCTCGAGCAGGCCCCAGATCTTCAGGCGGGGATGGCCGGGCTCGCGCCTGACCACGGCGCGCTCGTCGATCAGCCCGGAGAAGATCGCGATCCAGTCGCGCGCCCGCCCTTCCGTCGGGGCCTCCGCCAGCGCGGCCTCGATCTCGTCGAACAGCGCTGCCAGCGCCTCGCCATCGGGGCCGCGGAAGACCAGGGAACTGCCGGTCTCGTCGCTGCCGAGCGCCACGACGGCGGCGCGGGCAGCTCCGGCGACGTCGGCGAGCACCGGCTCGCGCCGGGCGAGCGCCGCCGCCAGCGGCGACAGGGCTGTGTCGAGGCGCGCGAGAACCTGCTCGGCGGCGCCGCGGTCCTCCGGCGTCAGCTTGCGGCGCGGGCGCGGCGCATGCTTGGCATCGATCAATTCCTCGATTCCGGCAAAGGCCCGGTGCAGCCCGGCAAGGCCGCGGCCGACTGTCTCGCCGCGCCAGCAGCCGATCTCCAGCGTCGCCGCGCCCTGGCGCAGCACGGCTTCGCTGAGGCCGAGCCGGCAGAGCGGATGCGCCAGCAACGCGACGAGTCCGGCCGGCGCGAACTCCGTCGCGACGGCATCGAGCACGAGGCGCAGCAGCGCGCCGGCGGGCCAGCGCCCGAGCGGCAAGCCGGCGGAGTCGTCGGCGACGATGCCCCAGCGCCGAAGCTCGACCGCGACGCGCTCGGCGAGGCCGCGATCGGGCGTGATCAGCGCCGCCCGTTCGCCCGGCCGTTCCAGCGCCTCGCGCAAGGCGAGCGCGGCAACGAGCGCCTCCTCGCGCTCATCGGCGGCCTCGACGATGCGCAGACCGGCGAGCGCCGTATCCGCCCCCGGCGCGGCGGCGATGCCGGCCCAGCCATCGGTCACCGTCGCCGGCAGCATGGCCTGCCGCAGCAGGTCACGCCGGGCGGCAAGCGCTTCGGCGGGCCGTGCGAGACACTCGACCTCCTCGCGGCCAGCTCCGATCACCTCCAGGAGATGATGCAGGGCGGCCTGCGGATGCGAAGGCGCGGGCTCGCTGGAGATTGCGCGCCAGGCCGGCTCCGGCAGGGCCTCGTCGAGGTCTGGCAGCACCACCGCGCCGTTCGGCAGGCGGGCGATCGTGGCGAGCAGCCTTGCCGTCGCCGGCACCGTGCCGGTCGAGCCGGCGGCGATCACCGGGCCGGGGAGGCCGCCGGCCTCCAGGCGCCGGCGCTCGGCCTCCAGCATGCGGTTGCGGAAATCGGCGGGGTCGCATTCGCCGCGCTCGGCAAGGATTGCCGGCCAGGTCTCGGCGACGATGTCGAGGAAACGGGCGTTGAACTGCCAGATCTCGTCGAAACGGGCGGCGTCGAGCCCGCGCAGCCGCTCGGGCGCGACGCCCTCGGTCTGCATCTGGTCGAGCAGGCCGGCGAGGTCTCCGGCGAGGCCCCAGGCCTCGGCGAGCGTCGAAGGCACCAGAGCCGGCTCGGCCGGGTCGAGCCGCAGATGCTGCCGGTTGGCAGCCTTGCCCCATTGTGCGATCAGCCGGGTCAGGATCAGCCGGCGCTGCAGGGGTTCGATCGGCGCGACGCGCGCCAGCATCTCGCCGGAGCCGGCGATCAGCGCGGTCTCGGCCTCGTCGACATCGCCGAGCGGCACGATGCGCGGCAGGAGCAGCGGCCGGCCGCCGAGCTTTTCGGACAGGATCGCCGCCAGGGCGCGGGCGGCGCGCTGGGTCGGCAGGTAGAGCGTCGTGCGCGACAGCGCCGTCGGGTCGGTGGGATCATGGGCCTTGCCGAAGCGCCCGGCGAGCAATGCCTCCGCCAATACCGCGAGAAACGGCGCGCCGGCCGGGATGCTGAACAGGTTGAGCCCGGCCATTGCCGCTCAAGCCCGATGGGCGGCGTAGGCGGCCTCCGCCAGCGGGATCGCCTCCGGCGTGCCGACATGCAGCCAGCGCCCTTCGAGCTCATGGCCGAACAGCCGGCCGGCGGCGATCGCCCGGTCGAACAGCAGGTTGAACGAGAACGAGCCTTCCGGCGTGTCGGCGAAGAGCTCCGGCTTGATGATCGCGACCCCGGCATAGACGAAGGGAGCGCTCATGGCCTTGCCGCGCCGCGTCAGCCGCCCCTCCGCATCGCGGAAGAAATCGCCGGCGCCGTCGAAGCCGACGCTGCCCGCGCGTTCCGAGAGCAGCAGCAGGAGGTCCATGCGGGTGGGATCCCAGGCCGCAGCCATGGCGGCGAGATTGGAGACGCCATTCTCGCTCCACAGCGAATCGGCGTTGACGCTGAAGAACGGCTCGCTTCCGAGTTCGGGCAGTGCCTTCTTGGCGCCGCCGCCAGTTTCCAGCAAAAGGCCGCGCTCGTCCGAGATGATGATCTGCGGCCGCTGGCGCGCCGCGACGTGCCGCTCGATGCGCTCCGGCAGATGGTGGACATTGACCACCGCCCGCTCGACGCCGGCTTCGGCCAGCCGGTCGAGCGCATGGTCGAGCATGGTCTTGCCGCCGATCGCGACCAGCGGCTTCGGCAGGGTGTCGGTGATCGGGCGCATGCGCTTGCCGAGCCCGGCCGCCAGCACGATCGCGCGGCGGATCGGCGGCGTTGTCGTCTGCGTCAAGCGAATCTCCTGGCCGTTCGGCATGTCGAGCCTATCAGCCACGGCGGCAGGATTCGCTCAAGTCCCGCGCCCACCACCGTGTCGTCCCAGCCGCAGCGAAGCGGAGCGCCGGGATGACGCAGATATGTGGTGCTCAGCTGGGCTGGCCGCCGTCGCCGGCATCCGGCCTGGCTTCTGCCTCTGCCTCCGGCTCGGCCTCGGCCGGCGCTTCCGCGGGTGTATCCGGCACGGCGAACAGCTTCGGCAGATGCGTCTCGTACCAGGCCTTGAGCTCGGCGAGGGCCGGATGCTCGAGATCGCGCCGCAGATAGGCCTCGATCCGTGGCAGGTGCTTCAGATAGCCCGGCTTGCCGTCGCGCTTGTCGAGGCGGGCGAAGATGCCGGCGATCTTGGTGTTGCGCTGCGCGCCGAGGATCGCATAGGCGCGGGCGAAGCCGGCGAGGTCGAACGCCGGGTCGTTGCCGCGCCGCGCCCCGGCATAGGCCGCGAGCAGCTTGAGCTCCAGCGCCGCCGGCACGTCGATGCGCGCATCCTGGCCGAGCGAGACCAGATCATAGGCGGGGTGGCCGAGCACCGCGTCCTGGAAGTCGATCAGCCCGAGCCGGGCATGGCCGACCCGGTCCGGCAGCCAGATCAGGTTCGGAGAGTGGTAGTCGCGCAGCGTCCAGGTCGCCGGCGTCTCGAAGATCTCGTCGAACAGCCTGTCCCAGATCCGGCCGAACTCTGCCCGCGTCACCGCCGGCAGCGTCACCCCGGCGATGTGGGGGGCGTACCAGTCGAGCACCAGCTCCGTCTCGATCGTCAGCGCCTCGCGGTCATAGTCGGGGATGACGTGGTCGCGCGCCTCGGCCACCGGCAGGATCGTCGGCAGGGCGTGGCGGTGCATTTCGGCGAGCAGCCGGGCCGCCGCCTCGTAGCGTTCAGGGATCGGCCCGTTCTCGTCGATCACCAGGCCGGGGCCGAGATCCTCGATCAGCAGGAGCCCGGTCGAGAGGTCCTGGGCGAGGATCTGTGGCGCCGAGAGGCCGAGCGAGCGCAGCCCCTTGTCCATCGCCACGAAGGCGTCGACCGTCTCGGCGAGATGGGCGATGGCGCTGTATGGCTTGCCCTGCCGGATCGCCGGCCCGTCCGGGCGCGGCGGCGAGATCATCAGGATCGCGGTCTCGCCGTTTTCCCGCGTCAGCCGCTCATAGGCCCGGCTCGAGGCGTCGCCGAGCATGAAGGTGCGGTCGGCATCGCTCCAGCCGGCGGCGTCGATCATCCGCCGTGCACCGACGGCGATGGCGAGCCGGGCGCGCCAGAGCACGCCGCCCGACAGGGTCGCGATCCGCCCGGTCTCAGGGTTCTCCGGATCGACTTCGATGACGATGTCGACCCGACGACCGGCCGGCAGGCGCGCCCCGGCGCGGTCCGGCCATTCCACCAGGGTGATCGCCCGTTCCAGATCCTCGATCAGCCCGAGATCGTCGAGCTCGTCGGGGCTGCGCACGCGGTAGAGGTCGGCATGCAGCAGCAGCCCCTTCGGCGCCTCATAACTTTGGACCAGGGTGAAGGTCGGGCTCGGCGCCTCCAAATCCGGGTCTTCGGCCAGCCGCCGCAGCATCGCCCTGGCGAGCAGCGATTTGCCGGCGCCCAGATGCCCGGAGAGCGCGACGATGTCGCCGGTCCTGAGGATGTCGGCGATGTCTCTTGCCAGCCGGATCGTCGCGGCCTCGTCGGCCAGGAGCACCGTGTGCATGCCCGCCTTGGCGGCTTCCTCGCTCATTCCGCGGCGTCCGAGATGCGCATGCCCTCGGGCGGGAAGACGGCGGTGACGCGGGTGCCGGCGCCCGGCGCCGATTCCAGTTCGATCCGGCCGCCATGCAGTTCGACGATCGAGCGGACGATCGACAGGCCGAGGCCGACGCCGCGATGGCGCGATCCCAGCGAATGGCTCTCGAACCGGTCGAACACCTTTTCCTTGACCTCGTCGGGGATGCCGCGGCCGTCATCGGCGACGGTGATGCGGATCTCGCCGCCGACGCGGCCGGCGCTGACCCGGATGGTCTGGCCCGGCTGCGAGAAGCCGATGGCGTTCGAGATCAGATTGAACAGGATCTGGCGAAGGCGCTTGCCGTCGGCGCGCAGCGGCCCGGTATGCGGCGCGATGTCGACCTGCAATGTCAGTTTGCTGTCGGCGAGGCGGTCCTGCAGCCCGGTCGCCGCCTGGGCGATGGTCTGCGCGACGTCGACCTCGTCGAGATCGAGCGACAGCGCGCCGTTGTCGATCGAGGCGAGGTCGAGAATGTCGTTGATGATGGCGAGCAGCGCGCCGGAAGAACGTACGATATGGCCGGCATAGTCGCGCTGCTTCTCGTTGAGCGCGCCGATCGTCTCCTCGCCGAGAAGTTGCGCGAAGCCGATGATGTTGGTCAGCGGCGAGCGCAGCTCGTAGGAAACGTGGTGGACGAATTCCTCGCGCAGCCGCGAGGCCTTCTCGAGCGCCTCATTGCGTTCGGTCAGCGCCCGCTCGACATTCACGCCGGCGGTCACGTCGGCGAAGGTGATCAGGGTCGCCCCGTCCGGCAGCGGCGCGGCCGTGCAGTCGAGCACCGAGCCGTCGCGCCGCGCCATATGGCAGCGGTAGTCTTCGCGGGCATCGCGCACGCCGGCGACGGCGCTGCGGATCTCGGTCCAGACCGCATCCTCAGGGAAGAGCGGCCGGCACAGGCCGACGACCTCGTCGATATGGGGCGTGCCGGCGGTGCGTTCCGGCGTCAGCTTCCAGAGCTGGGAGAAGGCCGGGTTGGAGAGCTTGAGACGGCCGTCGGAGCCGAACACCGCGACGCCTTCGCGCAGCGAGTCGAGCGTCTCGCGCTGGGTGCGAGACAGGGCGTTGAAGCGCGATTCCAGCGTGAAGCGCTCGGTCTCGTCGTCGAAGAGATAGGTCACGCCGCCCTGCGGATGCGGGCTGGCGACGACATGGATGGTGCGCCCGTCCGGCAGGTACCACCAATCCTCGCTGGCGCGGGTCGCGGTATAGGCGGCCTGCACGCCGGCCTTCCAGCTCCGGTAGTCGCCGAGCTCGGGCAGGCGGCGCTCGGTGCGCAGCCGGTCGAGAATCTCGCCGTCGCTGGGCCGGCTCTCCAGGAAATTCGGGTCGAGCGACCACAGT
Source organism: Allobosea sp. WAO (assembly GCF_001509835.1). Lineage (GTDB taxonomy): Bacteria > Pseudomonadota > Alphaproteobacteria > Rhizobiales > Beijerinckiaceae > Allobosea. Next base: position 258,795 of record NZ_JXTJ01000007.1, on the reverse strand, counting down.
GTCTCGTAGCCGCTGTTGTTGTAGACCAGCCTTTGCGAGGCGTCGAAGACCGCGACCGCGGTCTTCAGCCGGTCGAGCGTGCTGACATGCGCGTCCATCTGGCGCTGCAGATCGGCGCGCACCGCCTCGAGCTCGCTCATGTCGGTGGCGATGCCGGCGGAGCCCGTAGGCGTCGGCGTCTCGAGTATGTCGACGATGCGGCGCTGGCCGGCCATCACCACCGGTGCCCGCATCGAGAAGGCGCGGCCCTGCTGGCGCGCCCTGGTCGCGGCTTCGCGCTCGGTACGGTCGAACAGCTCGAGGCCGTTCTTGACGACCTCGGCACCGTCGGCGGCCTCGACGGCCCTGGCATAGGCGGCGTTGGCCCAGCTCAGGCGACCATTGGCGTCGCGCGTCCAGACCGGCTGGGGCAGGCCGGCGAGCAGCGCGGCGAGCGTCGCCTGGTCGGCGCTGACCCGTACAAGCTCGTCCTGCAGCGTCAGGGCCCGGGCCCGTTCGCCGCTCGCCTCGCGCAACCGGATCACGGCGCGGCCGGCGACCGGGCGCCCCTCGGCATCGACATATTGTCCGCCCTTGGCCCGGAAGGTGAAGGCGAAGGCCTCGCCCCGCTCCTTCAGCGCCTCGGTCGCGACTTCCAGCCGCTTGGCGTCCGCTGGCGGTGCCCAGGAGCCGTAGGCGAGCGCCATCGCGGCTCCGCTCACCCCGAGGAAGCCGCTATCGCCCTCGAAGACCGGCTTGGCGCCGGGGCCGTCCCAGCTCAGCACCACCTGCGGGTCGGCGGCGAGCAGCGCGGCCAGCCTTTCCTGATGGCCACGCGCGGCTTCAAGACCGGCGGCAAGCTCGCTTTCGCGGCGCTGCCAGCGCGAGCGCTCGCGCACATAGAGGACCGAGGTCGTGGTGGCGAAGACCACGAGACCGGTGAACATCAGCGAGAGGCCACCGGCGCTGAGCGTGTCACCGTGTAGCGAGAGCAGCGATTCGGTCTGCGCGAGAGCGGGGCTCGGCAACAGGCCGCCGGCCAAGCCGGGAAGGGCGAGGCGGCTCGCCGCTCCGTCCAATCTGCGCCCCAACTGCCGTGCACGTCTCATCATCGCTTCCGTCATCTCGTCCGGCCAGCCTCGGATGGCCGGAATCGGATAGGACCGCCGTCATGGCGCGCATGCGCGACGGCTTCGGGGAATGTCCACGCCGCAACGCCGCAAAACCACCAGTGAACGAAATCCGGCCGCAACCCGCGTGGGCGGTCGATGGTCCGAATCACTGCCACTCTAATCATCGGGAGACTCCGGCAGGAAGAGCTTAATCGTTCGTAAAGCATGATGAGGCGCCTCGACCCCGGAAAGCCCTTTCGCTTCAAGGCGTATGCCGCTGCGGCCGTGGCGCCCGGCATTGGTGGTGAAAGCGGACGGGGCGCGCAGGAGCCGACTTTTCTCCGCTACGTCGCAGTTCCGCGGCTACCCGCTTCACGATCCGGATCATTCTCGGCCTTGCCGCGTTGTCGGCTCGAATGGACCGGGGGGTGCGATGGCGATCAGGCAAGAGAACGGGCAGGCGCGCCTGCCGGATTCGGGCAAGGCGGGGTCGCTCGCCGGCGCGGCGATCATGCCGGAGGCCCTGCCGCCATTGATGGTGCTGGTTGGCGCGATCGCGGTGCTCTACTTCGCGCGGGAGGTCTTCATGCCTCTCGCCATCGCGGTGCTCCTGACCTTCGCCCTGGCGCCGGTGGTCTCGCTCATCCGCAAGACCGGGCTCCCGCGCATGCCGGCGGTGATCGCCGCGGTCACCGCCGCCTTCATCGCCATCTCCGCCTTCAGCTTCGTCGTTATGACGCAGGTCGGGGAGCTGGCGCAGCAATTGCCGACCTATCAGTCGAACATCCTGACCAAGATCAGGTCGGCCAAGGATACCGGCGCCGGCAGCGGCATCGTCAAGCGGATCACCGATGCCGTCGAGCGTGTCGGCAAGGAGATCAGCCAGCCCGAGGATGCCGGCCAGACCGCCGAGAGTCAGCGCCCGGCGAGCCCGATCCTCGTCGAGATCTATTCGCCGGAGCGGCCGATCCAGCTGCTGACGAGCATGATCCTGCCGCTGGTCGGCCCGCTCGCGACGGCGGGATTGGTCATCGTGGTGGTTATCTTCATGCTGCTCGAGCGGGAGGACCTGCGCGACCGCTTCATCCGCCTGGTCGGTTACAGCGATCTGCACCGCACCACCGAAGCCCTCCAGGACGCCGGCAGCCGGGTCGGCCGCTATCTCCTGATGCAGCTCGTCGTGAACGTCACCTACGGCATCCCGGTCGCCATCGGCCTCTGGCTGATCGGCATACCCAATGCGATGCTCTGGGGCGCGCTCGCTATCATCCTGCGCTTCGTGCCCTATATCGGCCCGGCCATCTCGATGGTGCTGCCGCTTTTCCTCGCGGTCGCGGTCTCGCCGGACTGGTCGCTCGTGCTCTGGGTCATGGCGCTCTTCCTCGTCATGGAGCTGATCAGCAACAACGTCGTCGAGCCCTGGCTCTATGGCTCGGGGACCGGGCTCTCGCCGCTCGCGATCATCGTCGCCGCGATCTTCTGGACTTGGCTGTGGGGGCCGGTCGGGCTCGTCCTGTCGACGCCACTGACCGTCTGCCTCGTCGTGCTCGGCAAGCACGTGCCGCAGTTCCGCTTCTTCGAGGTGCTGTTCGGCAGCGAGCCGGTGCTCGATCCCGAGGCCAGGCTCTACCAGCGCCTGCTCGCCAATGACCCGGACGAGGCCACCGACCAGCTCGACGAGCTGCTCGAGGAGCAGACCCTGCCCGAGGTCTATGGCCGGGTCGCGATCCCGGCCCTGATCCTCGCCGAGCGCGACCGTGCACGGGGCGTGATGAGCGTCGAGCAGCGCGAGGGCGTCGCGGCGACCGCGCGCACGCTGGTCGCCAATCTCAGCGAGCTGTCGGAGCCCAGAGGCGAGCCGGATCAGGCCGAGGAGCACGAAGCCTCGAAGAACGGCGACGCGGCCGGGATGAATGGGCAGCTGCCGTCGCTGGCTGGCCGGAACATCCTCTGTCTCGGCGGCAGGAATGCGCTCGACGATGCGAGCGCCGCCATGCTTGCGCAGGCCCTCGTCCATCAGGGCGCGGACGCGTCGAGCGCCGGCTTCGCTGATCTGGAGGCCGCGCGGCTGCGGGAGCTGCTAGCCGAGGGGCCCGATGCGGTCCTGCTCTGCCTGCTGAGCCGCGATTCCCTGCGCCATGGCCGCTTCCTGGTGCGGCGCCTGAAGCGGGCCCGGCCCGATCTGCGGATCGGCCTGGTGTTCTGGCGCGACGCCGACGAGCCCCGCGGTGCCGATGAAAGCGCTGCCGCGCTCGACGCCGATTTCATCGCCCATTATATCGAGGAAGCGGTCGCCGGGCTCGTCCCGGCTCAAAGCGAGCCGGCAGCGGCGGCAGCGGCCGGTCGAGGGGCCGCCTAGAACGAGCGGCATGAAAAAAGCCCGGCGCGAGGCCGGGCTTTCGTCTTCTCAGCAGGTCTGGCCGCTCAGTAGCGGTAGAGCTCCGGCTTGAACGGCCCGGCCTGCGCCACGCCGAGATACTTCGACTGCGCGTCGGTCAGCACGGTGAGCTTCGCGCCGACCTTGGCGAGATGCAGCGCCGCGACCTTCTCGTCGAGGTGCTTGGGCAGGGTGTAGACCTTGTTCTCGTACTTGGCGTGGTGGTTCCACAGCTCGATCTGGGCGAGCGTCTGGTTCGAGAACGAGCAGGACATCACGAAGGACGGGTGGCCGGTCGCGTTGCCGAGGTTCACCAGGCGGCCTTCCGAGAGCAGGATGATGCGCTTGCCGTCGGGGAATTCGACCTCGTCGACCTGCGGCTTGACGTTGTCCCACTTGAAGTTCTTCAGGCCGGCGACCTGAATCTCCGAGTCGAAATGGCCGATATTGCAGACGATGGCGCGGTGCTTCATCGCGCGCATATGGTCGACGGTGATGACGTCGCAATTGCCGGTGGCGGTCACGAAGATGTCGCCGCGCGAGGTGGCGTCCTCCATGGTGACGACCTCGTAGCCCTCCATCGCCGCCTGCAGGGCGCAGATCGGGTCGATCTCGGTGACGAGCACGCGGCAGCCGGCCTGGCGCAGCGAGGCGGCCGAGCCCTTGCCGACGTCGCCATAGCCGGCGACGACCGCGACCTTGCCCGACATCATCACGTCGGTGCCGCGGCGGATGGCGTCGACCAGCGACTCGCGGCAGCCATAGAGGTTGTCGAACTTCGACTTGGTGACGCTATCGTTGACGTTGATCGCCGGGAAGGGCAGGCGGCCGGCCTTGGCGAGTTCGTAAAGACGATGCACGCCGGTGGTGGTCTCTTCCGAGACGCCCTTGATCGCGGCGCGGGTCTTGGTGAACCAGCCTGGATTGGCGGCCAGCTCGCGCTTGATCAGCTTGAAGAAGATCGTCTCTTCCTCATTGCCCGGCTTGTCGAGGAAGGCGGCATTGCCGGCTTCGGCCTCGGCGCCGAGGATGATCAGCATGGTCAGGTCGCCGCCATCGTCGAGGATCATGTTCGGCGTGCCGCCATCGCCCCAGGTCGCGGTGCGCAGCACGTACTCCCAGTACTCCTCCAGCGTCTCGCCCTTGATGGCGAAGACCGGCACGCCCGTCGCGGCGATCGCGGCGGCGGCGTGGTCCTGGGTCGAGAAGATGTTGCAGGAGGACCAGCGGACGTCGGCGCCGAGTTCGGTCAGCGTCTCGATCAGCACGGCGGTCTGGATGGTCATGTGCAGGCAGCCGGCGATGCGGGCGCCCTTCAGCGGGGCCTTGCCCTTGTGCTCGGCGCGGATCGCCATCAGGCCCGGCATCTCGTCCTGGGCCATGTTGATTTCCTTGCGGCCGTAATCCGCAAGGGTGATGTCCTTGACGACGTAGTCCTGCTTCGACACGGGAGCGCTCCAATCGATGGTTCTGTGATGATGGAGCGCTCTCTAGCAGGGGCGTCGGCCGAGCGCAATCAAAGATATAAAGATGTCTTTATGTCTTTCGCTGCGACACGGGAAACAGGTCATGCCCAGCCCGAGCGCGAGCGTCTCGTGCCGGGAACGCACGACCTGTATCTCGTTCTGCAGGAAATTCCCGGGCTAGCTCCGCCCGGCCTTAGAGGTCGAAAACCTACTCGCCTTCGCCGAACTTGTCGGCGACCAGCGTCTCCAGCGCCTTCAGCGCCTGCTGGGCTTCGCTGCCTCGGGCGACGACGGTGATGGTCGAGCCGATGCCGGCGCCGAGCGTCAGGATGCCCATGATCGAGGTCGCGCCGACCGTTTCGCCGCAGCGGGTCACGGTGATGTCGGCATCGAAATTCGAGGCGCATTGCACGAATTTCGCGGTGGCACGGGCGTGCAGGCCCTTCTTGTTGACGATCTCGAACTCGCCATGGACGGCGCCGGCCGGGATCTCGACCTCGGGGCAGTCGCAATCCTCTTCGCGCATCTCGTCCAATTCGGGCCTCATTTGCCAGCCAGTACGCGGCTGGCGACCGTGATGTATTTGCGGCCGGCATCCTGCGCGCTGGTGACGGCCTCGTCGAGGGTCTTCTCCTCGCGCACGCTGGCGAGCTTGATCAGCATCGGCAGGTTGATGCCGGCGACGACGTCGATACGGCCCGGCTCCATCACCGAGATGGCGAGGTTGGAGGGTGTGCCGCCGAACATGTCGGTCAGTACGATGACGCCGCTGCCGGTCTCGACCTGCTCGACGGCCGCGATGATGTCGCGGCGGCGCCCTTCCATGTCGTCATCGGGCGCGATGGCGATGGTGGCCAGGTTGGTTTGGGGGCCGACGACGTGTTCAAGGGCGGCGCGGAATTCCGTCGCCAGGTGCCCATGCGTCACAAGCACTAGTCCGATCATTCAACACCACCGGAGAGCGCCTGCGCGCCCGGACAAGGTCGCGGTTTATGCGGCAGGTGCGAAGGATAGGCAAGCCATTGTCTCGAACTCGTCGAATCCGACTTAGCCGGCATCGTGGAAAAGTCCGAGGGCAGTCAGCACCAGGCGCTCGTCGCCGGCCCGCCCCAGCACCTGCAGGCGCGGCAGGGCGATGCCGGCGAGGGTTTCGACCAGCTCTTCCGGCTCCGGCATGCGCTGCGGCTCGGTGCCGCAGTCGACGATTAGGCGGATCACCACCGCGGCGAGATGCGGCTCGGGCGTCAACCCGAGGCCGCGCCGCTCGACCAGCCCTTCCAGTGGCGCGACCGGCCGGGCGATCAGCCGCCCGGCATGCGCCGTGATCCGGGTCCGGTCGTCGGAGACCAGCCGGGCGAAGCGGCCCTGCGCCTTCGCGAGGCCGATCAGGGCCAGCGCCAGGCTCGACTTGCCGGAGCCGGCGGGGCCGCGGATCAGGATGCCATCTTCGCCGATCGCGACGGCGCCGGCATGGAGATTTTCAGAGCGCATTGAGGTCATGCCGGTTGCGGTGCCGCCGGCAGGCGCACGACGAAGCGGGCGCCGAGGCGCTTGTCCTCGCCCTCGGATTGCGCGGATTCGTAGCGGTTCTCGGCCCGGATCGAGCCGCGATGCGCTTCGACGATCTGGCGCGAGATCGACAGGCCGAGGCCGGAATTCTGGCCGAAGCCGTGCTCCGGCCGGTCGGTATAGAAGCGCTCGAAGATTCGCTCCAGCGCGTGCGGGGGGATGCCGGGCCCGTCATCCTCGACGGTGATCAGCACGTCGCCGGCGACGCGCGAGAGCTTGACCTTGACCGGCTTGTCCGCCGGCGAGAAGGAGCGGGCGTTCTCGATCAGGTTGACGATGACCTGGCCGAGGCGGGAATCATGGCCGAGCACGCGGAAGACGCTGCTGCCCGCAGGTGCGGCCGGCCGCTGCCCGCGCCGCTCGACCGAAAGCTCGACCTCGGGCTGGCCCTCGCGGCGGGTCTGGTTCTGCACCGAGACCACTGCCTCGAGCAGCTGCGCGACATCGAGTGGCACGGCATCGTCGCGGGCGAGCTCGGCGTCGAGGCGCGAGGCGTCGGAGATGTCCGAGATCAGCCGGTCGAGCCGCTTCACATCGTGCTGGATCACCGCAAGCAGGCGCCCGCGTGCCTCCTCCGTCCTGGCGAGCGGCAGGGTCTCCACGGCGCTGCGCATCGAGGTCAGCGGGTTCTTGAGTTCATGCGCGACGTCGGCTGCGAAGCTCTCGATCGCCTCGATGCGGTCGTAGAGGGCGCGCGTCATCTCGCGGAACGAGGTCGAGAGATGGCCGATCTCGTCATGGCGGCTGGAGAAGTCCGGCACCTCCTCGCGTGACTTGACCCCGCGGCGGACACGCTGGGCGGCGTCCGCGAGCTTGCGGATCGGTTCGGCGATGGTGCCGGCCAGCAGCACCGACAGCACGATCATCACGCCGGCGGCGACGGCGAAGACCTGGAAGATGGCGTAGCGCTCGGAGGCGATGACGGCATCGATGTCGCCGCCTTGCGTCGAGAGCAGCAGGGCGCCGCGCACGGCCCGAAAGCGCTGCACCGGAACCGCCACCGAGACGATGGTCTCGCCGCGGGTGTTGACCCGCACGACGCTCGCCGGAGAGCCGGCCAGCGCCCGGGCGACCTCGGTATAGGATTTGCCGTTGGCATTGGCGAAATCGTCATAGACCGGCAGGTCGGCGCGCCCGAGCCGGTTGCGGAACAGGTTCCAGGTCCGCTCCAGCAGCGGCGGCTCGTCGGATTCGCCGACGCGCGGCAGGTCGAGCCGCATGATGTCGCCGCGTGTATAGAGATTGCGCGAATCGAGCGTCAGCATCCCGTCCTTGTCGTAGATCCGGGCGCGGGTCTTGGTCGGGGTGACCAGCCGGCGCAGCAGCGGCGCGACCTTTTCCGGATTGATCGAGAAATCGAGCGGATCCTCGGCGATCGAGCCGCTCTCGCCGGCCTGCATCTGCAAGAGCTTGTCGGGGTCGATCGCGATCGTGTCGGTCTCGACCGTGGCCGAGGCGGCGATCGCGCCGGCGATGATCTCGCCCTGGGTCAGAAGGCTCTGGACCCGCGCCTCGATCAGCCCCTCGCGAAACTGGTTGAGATAGAGGAAGCCGACGAGCAGAGCGACGAGCCCGGCCAGGTTGAGCACGACGATGCGCCGCGTCAGGCTCGAGGCGGCGCGGGCCGACACGGCGCGCAGCGCCCGCCGGCCGATCAGCGCCAGCCGGCGGCGCAGCGTCGAACTCCAGCCCGGTGCGGCGGGGCGGGGCCCATCCTGTTCGATCGTCGCCATAACCGGCTCATACCCTCGCCATGCGAGCCTGTGAATCCGTTATCGGCGGCACCGATGCCGGGCTCAGCTCTCCTTGAAGCGATAGCCGACGCCGTAGAGGGTCTCGATCATGTCGAATTCGGCATCGACCTGGTTGAACTTCTTGCGCAGCCGCTTGATGTGGCTGTCGATCGTGCGGTCGTCGACATAGACCTCGTCGTCATAGGCGGCGTCCATCAGGGCGTTGCGGCTCTTCACCACGCCCGGCCGCTGCGCCAGCGACTGCAGGATCAGGAATTCGGTCACCGTCAGCGTCACCGGCTCGCCCTTCCAGGTGCAGGTGTGGCGCTCCGGGTCCATGCGCAGCAGGCCGCGCTCGAGCGCCTTGGCGTCCTCGGTGCGGGCGGGGACGGCCGCATCCTTGGCGCCGGCGCGGCGCAGGATCGCCTTGACGCGCTCGACCAAAAGGCGCTGCGAGAACGGCTTCCGGATGAAGTCGTCGGCGCCCATCTTCAGGCCGAAGAGCTCGTCGATCTCCTCGTCCTTCGAGGTCAGGAAGATCACCGGCAGGTCGGATTTCTGGCGCAGGCGGCGCAGCAGCTCCATCCCGTCCATGCGCGGCATCTTGATGTCGAAGATCGCGAGGTCCGGCGGATTCTGCTTCAGCCCGTCCAGTGCCGAGGCGCCGTCGGTATAGGTCAGAATCCGGTATCCTTCGGCCTCGAGTGCAATGGAGACCGACGTCAGGATGTTGCGGTCGTCGTCGACCAGCGCAATGGTTGGCATAAGGCTTTCATCTTTCGACGTTGCAATCAAAGGGTCCACTCTCGCGCGAGAACGGCCAAAGCATGGCTGCAATCTAGCCAAGCCAAGGCGGTTTCGCTACGTCTCCTTCGAAAAACCCGGCAACAACGGAAAAGTGCCATGGCGATCGATCCGATCCGCCCGACCGACGCGACTGCGCGCGGCCTGGCGAAGACCCTCCTGCGCAGTGCGCGCTCGGCAGCCCTGGCGACGCTGACTCCTGACGGTCACCCCTTCGCCAGCCTGACCAGCCTCGCCACGGACGTCGACGGCACGCCGCTGATCCTGATCTCCGCGCTCTCGGGCCATACCGGCAATCTCGAGGCCGATCCGCGCGCCTCTCTGCTGATCGCGCCCGGCGGAAAGGGCGATCCGCTCGCCCATCCGCGCATTACGCTGCTGGCGCGCGCCGAAAAGATCGAGCGCGACAGCGAGGACGGGCGGCGCATTCGCCGGCGCTTCCTCGCAAGGCAGCCGAAAGCCTCGCTCTACGCGGATTTCCCCGATTTTTCCTTCTTCGCCCTCAAGCTCGAGCGCGCCAGCCTGAATGGTGGATTCGGCAAGGCCTATGAGCTCGAGGCGCCCGACATCATGAGCGACTGCACGCAGGCGGCAGCGCTGATCGAGGCGGAGGAAGGTGCGGTCGAGCACATGAACTCCGACCACGCCGATGCGGTCGGCCTCTATGCGACGGCGCTGCTCGGTGCCAAGGACGGCGCCTGGCGGATCAGCGGCCTCGACCCGGACGGTTGCGATCTAGCCCTCGGTGATCAGGCGCTGCGCCTCAACTTCGACGAGCCGGTGACCAGCCCCGACGCGCTGCGCAAGACATTGGTCGCGTTGGCGGGGAAAGCGCGCGGCGCGGCCTGACCGCGACCATTCACCACGCCCGAGTTTTTAAACGATTTAGTTGGAGATCCCCCGATTGCGCGCTTTCCAGGTGACTTGAGCCGGCCTCATCATGCGCCTAAAGAGCCGTCGCATTCATCGCCCTTCCGCGCGGGTCGGCATGGTCTGACCCCGCTACATCCCCAAGCGCCGGCGTCCAAAGCAGGCGGCTACATGGCAGGAGGAATTGCCAGTGGAGACCATCGGTCACGTCAACGCCGCTTACGGCGCCGACAAATTCGGGCTGCAGCGACTCAAGGCGGTCTACTGGAATCTCGAGGCGGCGCGGCTCTATGAGGAGTCGCTGAAGCGCGGCGAGTCGCAGATCGCCCGCGGCGGCGCGCTCTGCGCCGACACCGGCAGCCATACCGGCCGCTCGCCCAAGGACAAGTTCGTCGTCAAGGACGCGCTGACCGAGAACACCGTCTGGTGGGAGAACAACGGCGCGATCTCGTCCGAGCAGTTCGATGTCCTGCTCGCAGATTTCCTGAAGCATGCCGAAGGCCGCGAGCTCTTCGCGCAGGACCTCTATGGCGGCGCCGACCCGGCCCACCGGGTCAAGGCGCGCGTCTTCACCGAGCTCGCCTGGCACTCGCTCTTCATCCGCAATCTCCTGATCCGCCCCGAGGCGGCCGAGATCGCCTCCTACGTGCCCGAGCTGACCATCGTCGACCTGCCGAGCTTCCGCGCCGACCCGAAGCGCCATGGCTGCCGCAGCGAGACGGTGATCGCCATCGACTTCACCCGCAAGATCGTGCTGATCGGCGGCTCCGCCTATGCCGGCGAGATGAAGAAGTCGGTCTTCACCTATCTGAACTACACCCTGCCGACCAAGGGCGTGGTGCCGATGCACTGCTCGGCCAATGTCGGTTCCAAGGACGATCCGGCCGTCTTCTTCGGCCTCTCCGGCACCGGCAAGACCACGCTCTCGGCCGATCCCGACCGCACCCTGATCGGCGATGACGAGCATGGCTGGTCGAAGGACGGCATCTTCAATTTCGAGGGCGGCTGCTACGCCAAGACGATCAAGCTCTCGGCCGAGGCCGAGCCGCAGATCTATGCGGCCTCGCAGCGCTTCGGCACGGTGCTCGAGAACATCGTCATGGACCCGATCTCGCGCGAGGTCGATTTCGACGATCAGACCAAGACCGAGAACACCCGCTCGGCCTATCCGCTCGATTTCATCCCGAACGCTTCGCGCACCGGCCGCGCCGGCATGCCGAAGAATATCGTAATGCTGACCGCCGACGCCTTCGGCGTGATGCCGCCGATCGCCAAGCTGACCCCGGCCGAGGCGATGTACCACTTCCTGTCCGGCTACACCGCCAAGGTCGCCGGCACAGAGCGTGGCCTGGTCGGCGTCCAGCCGGAGTTCTCGACCTGCTTCGGCTCGCCGTTCCTGCCGCGCCACCCGTCGGAATACGCCAATCTGCTGCGCGACTTCATCGCCAAGCACCATGTCGACTGCTGGCTGGTGAACACCGGCTGGACCGGCGGCGGCTACGGCGTCGGCCGGCGTATGCCGATCCGCGTCACGCGGCGCCTGCTGACGGCGGCGCTCGACGGCTCGCTGAACCGCGCCGATTTCCGCCGGGATCCCTATTTCGGTTTCGCCGTTCCCACCTCGGTGCCCGGCGTCGAGCCGCACATCCTCTATCCCGTCAAGACCTGGACCGACAAAGCCGCCTTCGCCGAGACCGCGAAGAACCTGATCGGCATGTTCGCCAAGAACTTCGAGAAGTTCGAGGAGCATGTCGACGATGCGGTGAAGGCGGCAGCGCCGACCAACTCGCTCGCCGCTTGAGCGTCTAGCATTATAGCGTGCTATGAGAGGCGGCGATGAGCCGCCTCTTTCTTTTTCTCCTGCAAGCACTGCTGACGCTCGTGGTTCTCGGAACCACGCTGTGGGGCGTTGGGCTTTTGGTCTTTCGCCTGCCGGGTGCGATCGGCATCGCGGGGGCCGTTGCCTTCGGGCTCGCGGGCCTCGCCGGTGCGATCGGCCTCTGGACCGGTGCGCCGCGGCTGCCCTTGTCCTTCGCCGTGCTCTTCATTGGCCTGCTCGGCTGGTGGAACAGCATGCAGCCCTCGCATCAGCGCGACTGGATCCCCGAGCTCGCCCGGCTGCCAGAGATCGCCCGCGAGGGCGACCGGCTCACCGTGAGCAATCTCCGCAATTTCCGCTGGCGCACCGAGGCCGATTACGACCAACGCTGGGAGACCCGCAATTTCGACCTGACCAAGGTCGAGGGCGTCGACCTCTTCCTCTCCTACTGGTCGGGCGAGGCGATCGCGCATCTTCTGGTCAGCTTCAATTTCCGCGATTCCCTGCCGCTGACCTTCTCGATCGAGGTCAGGCGCGAGAAGGGCGAGGAATGGTCGTCGCTCGCCGGCTTCTTCCGCGTCTACGAGATGGCCTATGTCGCGGCCGATGAGCGCGATGTCGTAGGCCTGCGCACCCATGCGCGTGGCGAGGACGTCCGGATGTTCCGCCTGCGCGCCTCGCCCGAACAGGCCCGCGAGGTGCTGCTCGCCTATGTCGCGGATGTGAACCGGCTGGCCGCGCAGCCGCGCTGGTACAACACCATCACCACCAACTGCACCACGGTGGTCTACAGGCTCGTCCGCTCCGTCTCCCCCGAGTCGAGCTTCACGCCGCGGCTCGATCCGCGCGTCCTGCTCTCCGGCTATCTGCCGGGCTATCTCAAGGATATCGGCGCGGTCAGGCAGGACATGCCGCTGGCGGAACTGGTCCGGCTCGGCAGGATCAGCGAGCGGGCGAAGGCGATCTCGCTCGACGATCCCGATTTCTCGCGCCTGATCCGCGAGGGCGTGCCCAAGCCCGAGAAGACGCCTCAGCCATAGCCGTGCAGCGAGGCGCCGTGGCGCTTCAGCCAGGCCTCGGCCTCCTCGGTGCGCGGGCAGAGCTTGTGCGTCACCGCCCAGAACCGGTGCGAATGGTTCATCTCCTTGAGATGCGCGACCTCGTGGGCGGCGAGATAGTCGAGCACCAAGGGCGGCGCCAGGATCAGCCGCCAGGAGAAGTTGAGATGGCCCTTCGACGAGCACGAGCCCCAGCGGCTGGTGGTGTCGCGGATGGTGATCTTGCGGGCGGGGATGCCGAGCGTCGCCGTATGGACGCGCACGGCACGTTCGAGATCGGCGAGCGCTTCGCGGCGCAGGAAGTCCTTGACCCGCCGCGCAACATGGGCGGCCTCGCCGCAGACTGCCAGGATCGGCTCGCCCTCGCTCGAAAGCGCCGCGCGGGTGACGCCGCGCACCTTGGTCCAGTGTACGATGCGATGCGGCGTGCCGCGTAGCGGCACCAGAGCACCGGGCTCGAACGGCACGCCGTCCGGGCGCTTGGCCATGCGCGCCGCGATCCAGCCGCCATGCTGCTCGGCGAAGCGCCGGCCGGCCGCGAAATCGAGACGCTCGGGCAGGGTGAGGGTAATCTGGCCGGTCGCCTGCGAGACGCGCAGGGTCAGCCGCTTTGCCGCGGCGCGGCGCTTCACCGCGACCGGATAGAGCATGCCGGCATGCGCGACCTCGATCAGCTCGGGATCGGGCTGCCGCTTGAACAGGGAGAACCGCATCGCCGCGATTGTGCGGGATTCGGGCGGTGAGAGGAAGGGGCGGGTAGAGGCTGAACGAAAAGCGCATCCTGGTGGGGCAGACCACACGCTGCGCTTGTGCACGGCCCTGCGCCCTCCACTTGCTTCTTTCGGCGGATTTGTATTCTCTTTGTTCTCATTCGGAAGGCAGAGGCGCGTATGGCTGGGGATCAGGTGGAGCCGGTTCGGCTGGAGGAAGATTCCGAGACGGGCGATCTCTTCCTCGTCTACGGGACGCAGCAGGGCCTGCGCATCGACATTCGCTATGAAGGCGAAACGCTCTGGATGACACAGGCGCAGATCGGGCAGCTGTTTGGCGTCGACCGGAGCGTGATCACCAAGCATATCGCCAATATCTACGAAGAAGGTGAGCTTGGTCCGGAATCAACTCGTGCAAAAATTGCACAAGTTCGGCGGGAGGGGCTCCGGCAGGTAAGCCGCCAGATCGAGCATTACGACCTCGATATGGTGATCTCGGTCGGCTACCGCGTCTCGTCCGCGCAAGCGACCCTCTTCCGCCGCTGGGCGACAGGCATCCTCGTCCAGTTCGCCAAGAAGGGTTTCGTCGTCGATACGAGGCGGCTCAAGGACCCGGGCAATGCCGGCCGCATCGCCGAACTGCGCGAGGTCATCCGCGACCTTCGCTCCGAAGAGGCGAATCTCTACCAGGAGCTGCGCCAGATCTGCTCGATGTGTCAGGACTACGATGGCTCGGCCGCCGTCGCGCGCGAATTTTTCCAGCGCACGCAAGCCAAGCTGGTCTATGCCGTGACCTCGCATACGCCCGCGGAAGTCGTCAGCCATCGTGCCGATTGCGAAGTGTCGGACATGGGGCTGCGAAGCTGGCCGGCCGAGAATATCCGCAAGCAGGACGTCACGGTCTCCAAGAACTACCTGACCGAAGCAGAGATCAAGGAGCTGAACCGCCTTACTTCGATCCTGCTCGACATCTTTGAAGACCAGCTCGATATCGGCAGGTTGGTCCTGATGGAGGAGGCTCGCCAGCTTCTCGACCGGCAATTGCAGAATCTCGGGCGCGCCGTGCTCCGCGGCGGCGGCTCGGTCAGCGCGGACCAGGCGAAGGTGCGGGCTGAAGCGCAATACGAGGAATTCGACCGCCGCCGGAAGCTGGAACGTCGGCGCGAGGCCGACGCCCATATCGCGGAACTCGCCGCCGAGGCGAAGCGCCTGCCGAAGCCGCCCCGGCGTTAACTTACCTGCCTCAGCCCGCGACCTTCAGCGCCTTGCGGGCAACCGCGGCGCTGTCATTGCGGCGCTCGCTGGCGGCCTTCATGTCGAGCGTCAGCATGAAGTCGGCGATGCGCGGCGCGATCTCGGAGCGGAAGCGCGAGCCGTTGAAGACCCCGTAATGGCCGACGCCCATCTGAAGGTACTCGGCCCGCAGATCGTCGGGAATGTTGACGCAGAGATCATGCGCCGCCTTGGTCTGGCCGACGCCTGAGATGTCGTCCTTCTCGCCCTCGACCGTCATCAGCGCGACGCGCCGGATCGCGGTCAGGTCGACCGGCTTGTCGCGGTGCATCAGCTCGCCCTTGGGCAGCGCATGCTGGACGAAGACCTTGTCGACCGTCTCGAGATAGAATTCCGCGGTCAGGTCCATCACGGCGAGGTATTCGTCGTAGAAGTCGCGATGCTTCTCGGCCGAGTCGCCGTCACCGTCGACCAGGTGCTTGTACATGTCGTAATGCGCGGTCAGGTGGCGGTCGAAATTCATCGCCATGAAGCCCGAGAGCTGCAGGAAGCCGGGATAGACCTCGCGGAAGGCGCCGAGATGCGGGAAGGGTACGCGCGTGATGCAGTTGCGGCGGAACCAGTCGGTGCCGCGCTCCATGGCGAGCTGGTTGACTGCGGTCGGCGAGCGGCGAGTGTCGATCGGCCCGCCCATCAGCGTCATCGAGCGCGGCGCGCTCGGGTCGCCTTCGGCCTCCATGCGGGCGATCGCGGCGAGCACCGGCACGGAAGGCTGGCAGACCGCCATGACATGGGTGTCCGGGCCGAGCTTCTGCAGCATGGCGATGACGTAGTCGATATAGTCGTCGAGGCCGAAGCTGCCGGCGGCCATTGGCACCAGCCGCGCATCGATCCAGTCGGTGATGTAGACCTCGTGATCAGGCAGGAAGGCCTCGACCGTGCCGCGCAGCAGGGTCGCGTAGTGGCCCGACATCGGCGCGACCATCAGCACCTTGGGCTGCGGCTTGCGCCGCTGGCCGACCTGCCGGTCGAAATAGATCAGATTGCAGAACGGGCGCTGCCAGACGACGCGCTCCTCGACTGCGACCTTGACGCCGTTCATCGTGGTGGTGTCGAGGCCGAAGGCCGGCTTGCCGTAGCGGCGCGTCGTCCGCTCGAACAATTCGCAGGAGGCTGCGACCGAGCGGCCGAACGGGGTGTAGGTCAGCGGATTCGCCGGGTTCTTGAAGGCCAGGTGCATGGCGTCCGACATGGCCCGCACCGGGCTGACCATCATATGGACCGCTTCATAGGCGTGATAGGCGAATGACATGGCAGCCCTCTCGTCCCGGCAATTTCCGTTTCGCAGTGCCAAATCCTGAATGCACTGCAACAGGGAAACGCAGCGTAGATAGAATTTGTTCTCATTCAATCGTTCAAAGGGCTAAGATTTCCTTGTGATGCCCGTTAGACACAGTTTTGCACCGCCGAAGTGCACCGCTCGTTCCGAGGATTGCGCACCCTGACCATGACCGACCTCTTCCCGGAAGCGCCGGTCCGGGCGCTTCGCCATCTGCGCCTCGACACGCTGGTGCGCCTGCGCTGGCTCGCCATCGCCGGCCAGAGCCTTGCCGTCGCCGGCGTGCATTTCGGCCTCGGCTTCACCTTGCCTTTCGGCTGGTGTTTCGTGGTGATCGCCGTCTCGGCCTGGCTGAACATCGCCCTGCGCATCCGCTTCCCGCTCAATCATCGCCTGCGCGAGGGGGCGGCGACCGCGCTGCTCGCCTTCGACATCCTGCAGCTCGCGGCGCTGCTCTATCTCACCGGGGGCCTGCAGAATCCATTTTCGATCCTGTTCCTGGCGCCGGTGATGATCTCCGCGACGGCGCTGCCGCCGCGCCACACGCTGGCGCTCGGCCTGCTGGCGGCCGGGCTTGCAACCTTGCTGACCTTCGCCCACTGGCCGCTGCCCTGGTCCGGCAGCGACCGCCCGGTACTGCCGCCCTATTATCAGGCCGGCAACTGGATCTCGCTGCTGCTCGGCCTCGGCTTCACCGGCATCTATGCCTGGCGCGTCAGCAAGGAGGCGCATGATCTCTCGGCGGCCCTTGCCGCGACGGAGCTGGTCCTGGCGCGCGAGCAGCATCTTTCGCAGCTCGACGGGCTCGCCGCCGCCGCCGCGCACGAACTCGGCACGCCTTTGGCGACGATCACGCTGGTCGCGCGCGAGCTCTCTCGCCTCGCGCCGCCCGAAGGCGAGATGGCCGACGACATCAACCTCCTGCGCGAGCAGGTCGACCGCTGCCGCGGCATCCTCGGCAAGCTCGCCTCGCTGCAGGACGACGATGCCGGTCCGCTCGACCAGCTCTCGCTCAGGCTCCTGATCGAGGAGGCGGCCGGGCCGCAGCGGCCTTTCGGCGTGCCCTTCGAGATTTCGCTGGTCGGCGACAAGCCGGAGCCCATCTGCCGCCGCAATCCCGGCATGATCTACGGGCTCGGCAATATCGTCGACAATGCCGTCGACTTCGCGCGCTCGAAGGTGACGATCTCGGCGCAATGGACGCAAGGCGCCGTCGTCCTGACCATCGCCGATGACGGGCCGGGCTTCACCTCGGAAGTGCTGATGCGGGCCGGCGATCCCTATCTTTCGCGCTCGCACGACAAGGAATCGCGCGCTGGCGGCGGCCTCGGCCTCGGTCTTTTCATCGCCAAGACGCTGCTCGAGCGCAGCGGCGCGGTGCTGGAATTCTCCAACCTGCCGCTGCCGGCGACGGGCGCTTCGATCCGCATAACCTGGCTGCGCGAGGTATTCGAACGCGATGATCGGCCGCTCGGGCCTTCAAATCCGGAGCTTTCAGCCCCACATGCGACAGCATGATGCCTTGCGGCGCGTCGCCGCGCCGGACATTCGATGCCGGATTGGCGTCGATGCGGGACTCGCGAACGCGTGCTTCGCATCGGCCCTGTTCCGGCTCTAGAGTAAGGAGCCGGGCCGGGGCCCGGAGGAGATGAAGGCGATGGAAGCGGCTCTCAACGCAGGCCAGGTTCAGGACAATGCGGGCAGGGACATGTCCCTGCTGATCGTCGATGACGACAAGCCCTTCCTCAACCGCCTCGCCCGCGCCATGGAAGGCCGCGGCTATCTCGTCCGCATCGCCGAATCCGTCCAGGCCGGCATTGCGGCGGTCGAGGAGTCCGCGCCGGCCTTCGCGGTGATCGATCTGCGCCTCGGCGACGGCAACGGCCTCGACGTCATCGCCCGGCTCAAGGAGAAGCGGCCGGATGCGCGCGGCGTCGTCCTCACCGGCTATGGCAACATCGCGACCGCGGTCAGCGCGGTGAAGCTCGGCGCCTATGATTTCCTGGCGAAGCCCGCCGATGCCGACGAGATCCATTCGGCGCTCGCCGCCTCCCCGGATTCGCGCCCGGTGCCGCCGGAGAACCCGATGTCGGCCGACCGGGTGCGCTGGGAGCACATCCAGCGCGTCTACGAACTCTGCAGCCGCAATGTCTCCGAGACGGCGCGCCGCCTCGGCATGCACCGACGCACCTTACAGCGCATCCTCGCCAAGCGCGCCCCGCGCTGAGATCCGCTCAGCTGCGACAGGGACGCTTGCCGCGCCTGAGGTCGATGGCGACATCGGCCAGCTCGGCGCGCATGCCGCAATAGGTTGCCCTGCAGGAGCCACCGGGATCGCGCGTCGTCAGCTTGCCGGCGGGCGAGACGACGAGCGTAAGCCGGCACGGACCCTTGACCCCTTCGAGCTCGAGCTGCCAGCCGGAGCCGACAGGCCGGCCGGTGCCTTCGACCCCGCAGGTATGTCCGTTCTGGCCGAGATGGTCGAGATTGATCTGGGCACTGCCCGAAGGCTCTACGTCGATCCTCAGTCGTGACGCACGGCTGGCGAAGCAATAGCTCCCTGGTTTGCGCAGACCCTCCGGACCGGCAGCGCCATTCTCGGCGGCCGCCGGTGCGGCGGAGGCGGCCCGCACGCCGCGGCACGGCGTGGCCGACAGCCGCCAGCGATGATCCGGTGTCAGCGAGGCGATGTCGGCGATCTTCCAGCCTTCGCCCGCCCGCACGAAATCGAAGCGGAAATGGTTGGCTATGCCGAGGCTGCGGAAGCGGGCCTCGACGACCGCGCGTTCGCCTTCCTGCCGAGGTTCCAGCCGCAAGGTCCTCGCGATTTCCCGCTCGTCGTAGTCCTGCCCGATGATGTGCAGGCCGAAATCGATGCACTCATCGCGGTCATTGGCATCGAACAGGCGCACCAGCGCCGGCTGGAAATAGCGATTGCGTGCCCCGGGCGCGCGCATGCGGTCGATCGAGCTGCGCGTCCCGCCACCCTCGTAGATCCCGCGGACGATCTCCTCGGGCGTCTGCGCCACGGCGCCGCCCGCAGCCGCAATGAGGCCGAGCATAGCGGCCGCAAGCCAGTTCAAGAGCTTCATCCCGACGCCTCCCCAAGGCCGGTCGAGCTCAACCGGTTAGCGCAAGCGCTGCCAGGGGTCATGCACTCTAAGGCGGTAATCCGATCACGCCCGCCGGGGCGTCAGCGCGGATCGGGGTCCTCCAGCGCCGCGAGCCGTCCCGCCGCGAGCTTGGCGAAGGCGATGGTCAGCATCTTGCGCCGGGCCGGTGCGAGGGGATGGCGCGGCGCCTCGCGCAGGAGCTCGCCGCCCCAGGCATCGGCGATGATCAGGCCGACATCTTCGGGAATGATCTCATGTGGGAATTCGGGCGCGACGGCGAACAGGAAGGCATCGCAATAGTCGCGGTAATCAGGCCATTTGCCGTCGACGCGATAGTCCTCCAGGCTCGACTTGACCTCGACCACCAGCAACTCCCCGCTCGACGACAGAGCGACAATGTCGCCGCGCCGGCCATTGGCGAAGGTCATCTCCTTGACGATGGCGTAGCCGCGGTCGCGCAGATGCCGGGCGGCGCCGCGGCAGACGGCGCGGGTGACCTCCGGCCGGGTGGGGGCCGGGTTGAGGGTGGATTCGGTCGTGCTCATCCCGGTATGTTCTTCTTTTGTGCCTGTCGGCGCAAGCTGGAATGCCGCTTTGCGGCGATGCCCCCGCAACAAGCTCTTGCGGCCGGCCGAAGGCTGGCTATGGTCCGCCCGCCTTGGAAACCTTAGCCCCAGCCCTGTCGACCATCCTCGCCGCCGCGGGCCTCGCCTGGTGGTTCTGCCGGCTGCTGCGCCCGCTGATGATGCGCTATGCACTGGCGCGGCCCAATGCCCGCTCGAGCCATCGCGTCCCGACGCCGCAGGGCGGCGGCATCGCCGTGCTCGCCGGTGCCTTCCTGGCACTGGGGCTGGTGCCCTTGCTGTGGCCGCTGCCGGCGGGAGCCGGCTCCGGCCTGCTCGTGGTGGTCGGAGCCGCCGTCCTCGTCGCCTTCGTCGGCGCGTGGGACGACATCCGTCCGCTGCCGGCGGGCCTGCGTCTCGTCCTGCAAATCGTCTGCGTCGCGCTGGTCGTGCTGCAGGGGGCGCCCGACATCCGCCTGCTGCCCGAAGTGCTTCCGCTCTGGGCCGAGCGCGGCCTCGCCATCCTGGCCGGTGTCTGGTTTGTCAACCTCGTCAACTTCATGGACGGCATCGACTGGATCACGGTGGCCGGCATCGTGCCGCTCTGCGCCGCGCTGGTGCTGGCGAGCCTGCAAGGCGGGCTCGACCCTGCCGCCGGCCTGCTCGCCGCCGCGCTGCTCGGCGGGCTCCTCGGCTTCGCCCCGTACAACCGCCCGGTGGCGCAAATCTTCCTGGGCGATGTCGGCTCGCTGCCGCTCGGCCTGCTCACCGCCTATCTGCTCTATCGCCTCGCCGGCACCGGCGCCCTGGCCGCGGCGCTGATCCTGCCGCTCTACCATGTGATGGACTCGACCATCACGCTGTTCCGCCGCCTCGCACGCGGCGAGAAGGTCTGGCAGGCGCATCGCTCGCATTTCTACCAGCAGGCCACCGATAACGGCTTCTCGGTCAGCGAGATCGTGGCGCAGGTGGCGCTGCTCAACCTCGCCCTGGTCGTCCTCGCCGGCTTCACCATGGTTTTCCCGGGCCTCTGGGCCCAGCTTGCCGGCCTCGCGGGCGCGCTCCTGCTCGTCGGGTTGCTGCTGCGCCGCTTCGCCCGCCGGCGCCCCGCATGAGCGGCGAGCGCGTCCTCGTCACCGGGGCGAGCGGCTTTGTCGGCCGCCACCTCCTGCGCGAGCTTTCGGCCGCAGGTTACAAGGTACGGGCGGCAGTCCGGCGCCCGGAGCCGGATGTCGCCGGGATCGAGCAGACCGTCATCGGCGACCTGGCCGGCCGGGTGGACTGGGGCGCCGCACTGGCCGGTGTCCGCCATGTCGTCCATGGCGCCGGTCTTGCCCATGCCGATTCCGAATTGCCGGAGGAGGCCTATCGTCTCGTCAACACGGACGCGACCCTGGCGCTCGCCGATGCCGCGCGGGAGGCTGGTGTCGCCCGCTTCGTCTTCCTGTCCTCGATCCGGGCGCAGAGCGGCCCGGCCAGCGACCGGCCGCTGAGCGAACGCGATGCGCCCGCGCCGACCGACGCCTATGGTCGCTCCAAGCTGGCGGCCGAGCAGGGGCTGGCGGAGCGCGATCTCGACTGGGTCGCCCTGCGGCCGGTTCTGGTCTACGGGCCGGGGGTCAAGGCCAACATGGCCGGCCTGGTCAGGCTGGCGCGCCTGCCCTTTTCGCTGCCGCTCGGCGGTCTCAAGGCGCCGCGCTCGCTGCTCGCAGTCGAGAATCTTTGCGGCGCCGTGATCTTCGCCTTGAGCGAAGCCTGCCCAGCTCGTCGCAGCTACATCGTCTCCGACCCCGGTGCGCTCGGCGTGGCGGAGATGCTCGCGGCGATGCGCGCCGGGCTCGGGCGTCGGCCGGGGCTGATCGCGGTGCCGCCGGCCCTGCTCAGGCTCGCGGCGCGCCTCCTCGGTCGTCCGGGAGTCTATGAGCGGCTCACGGGCGGGCTGGTGGCGTCGCCCGATGCCCTGCTCAGCGCTGGCTGGCAGCCGCGGATTGCGACGAAAGCTGCGCTGGCGCGGCTGGTGGCGTCGCCGGCTGGCGAAGTCTGAAGTCCGGGATCGCTTCGTCCAGCACCGCTTCGGCTCCGCGCCGGTCATGGGCGGCGACGGCGTGCTCCAGCTCTTCCAGCCAGGCGAGCATGCGCTCGCGCCCGGCGAAGATCGGCTTGGCCGCCATCACCCCGTCGAGCCCGGTCTCGGTCATCGGCTCGTCCTTGGCGAACAGGATCTCGTTCAGGCGCTCACCCGGCCGCACGCCGGTGACCGCGATCTCGATATCCGTGCCGGGCTCGTAGCCGGCGAGGCGGATCATGCGCTCGGCGAGATCGATGATCTTCAGCGGCTGGCCCATCTTCAGCACGTAGACGGCAGCGCGGTCGTCGGCAGCGTCATGCTCGGGCGCGTGCGAGGCGGCGCTCAGCACGAGGTCGCAGGCCTCGCGGATGGTCATGAAATAGCGGATCATGTCCGGGCTGGTCACGGTGACCGGCCCGCCGCGCTCGATCTGCGCCTTGAACTTCGGGACCACCGAGCCGACCGAGCCGAGCACGTTGCCGAAGCGCACGGCGACGAGGCGCATGCCGCGATTGCCGGCGGCGAATTCGGCGTCGCGCGCCTGCGCATACATCTCGGCGAAGCGCTTGGTCGCGCCGAGCATCGAGACCGGCTCGATCGCCTTGTCGGTCGAGATCATCACGAAGATGCCGGCGCCCGCTGCGATCGCCGCCTCGGTGACGGTGACCGAGCCGAAGATGTTGGTCTTGATCCCCTCGCCCCAGTCCGCCTCGAGATAGGGCACGTGCTTCAGCGCCGCCGCATGGATCACGATATCGGGCGCAAAGGTCTTGAACAGCGGGCCGATCCGGGCCTCGTCGCGGACATCGGCGAGTGCCCCGGTGACGCGCATCGGCAGGTCCTGCGCGGCGAGCGCCTCGGTGACATGGAACAGCGCCGGCTCCGAACTCTCGACAACCAGGAGCTCGGCGGCGCCGAAGGCGGCGCAGCGCAGGCAGATCTCGGAGCCGATCGAGCCGCCGCCGCCGGTGACGATGACGCGTTTGCCCTTCAGGAAGCCTTCCAGCCGCTCGCGGTCGATCTTGACCGAGGGGCGCACCAGGAGGTCCTCGATCTCGAGCGGCGCGAGCTCGCTGCCGCGCATGCCCTCGCCGAGCGTATCGAGTCGCGAGATCGGGATGGCGAGCTTGCGGGTCCGCGCCAGCCATTGGTCGGGCTCGGCCTCGGGCAGCAGCGCGCTCGGCGCCGCGACGATGCGCCGGAAGGGCTCGCCGCGCTCGGAGGCGTCGGTCGCGATCTGCTCGATCTGCGAGAGCAGCCCCAGCACCGGCACGCCGCGGATCGACTGGCCGAGATCGTCCTTGCGCGGCGTCAGGATGCCGACCGGGCGCATCTTGCCCATCGTGCCGGCCTCCATGGCGCGAATCACCACCTCGACATCGGCGCTGCGGCCGAGCAGCAGCGCCGGCAGCGTCGCCTCGCGGGCGGCATGCTGCTTCGAGCGCGAGTATTTGAAGTAGCGATAGGCCAGACGCGGGCCGCCGAGCAGGGCGGCCTGGACCAGCCAGTAGAGGAGGATCGCGATCTTGCCGAAGTAGAAATAGCCGTAGAGGTTCGGTGCGACGAGCACATAGTCGACGACCAGGAGAGTCAGCGCCAGGATGGTCACGGCCCGGACGATGTTGGACAGGTCCGGCAGCGAGGCGAAGCGCCATTTCGAGCGGTAGAGCTGGAAGAACCAGTAGACGATGCCGGCATAGGCCACGAAGAACGGCAGGAAGCTCGGCAGGTCGCGCATGCGCTCGTCGAACTGCGCGCCCTCGAAGCGGACCGCGAAGACGAACAGAATCGCCAGTGCCGTCATCGCCAGGTCGTGGACGATCACGGCGAGCTTCTTGGCGCCTTGTTTGGTGAGTTTCAGCATGCGCGGCGGGGTATCCCGCTCCCGTGAGGCCTTGTCAACGCAAGGCAGGCGGCGGGATCGCTTTCCCGTCGATAAGCCTGTCGTTCAGACGGCAGGCGCCCGGTGCCCGAGGCCGGCGAGAACGAAATCGACCATCTCGTCGACATCGGGGCCGGGCAGGGCGCCGCACTGGGTAAGCAGCAGCGGGTTGCAGAAGCGGATCATCGCGGCGCGGACGCAATAGGTCGCGATGCGCGCATCGCCGGGCGTGAATTCGCCCTTGGCCATGCCGTCGGCGACGACGCCGCGCAGGATCGCATCATAGCGCTCGACATGGGCGCGAATGACGTCCCAGCTCTCCTCCATGGCGCAGGCGACCATTTCGTGGAGCCGCTGATTGTCGAGATAGCGGGCCGAGTTGAGCCGGCAGGTCGTGGTCAGGATCTCGCGCAGCCGCTCGGCCGCCGGGCGCTTCTCGGCCGCGATCGCCGTCACAAGCGCCTCGAGCTCGGCCATCGAGCGTTCGGCGACGGCCTCGTTGATCGCCTTCTTGGAATCGAAGAAGCGATAGACGTTGGCGGGGCTCATCCGCAGCGACTTGGCGATGTCTGCGACGGTGGTCTTCTGATAGCCGATCTGGCGGAAGAACCGCTCGGCGACATCGACGATGTCCTGCCTGGTATCGCGCTCTAAACTGGTCATGCCAAGCGGCTTCCCGCTCCGGTTGTTCTCGTGTCGAAAGGACGCCATCAGTCATTATGACGTTTTTCGTCAATCGTCAACAATTTGACTTGGCTCGCTTTATTCAGGCGCTCCTGACAATTTCTTGACGCAAGGTCACGAAATCACGATGCTGCGCGAACGCGCCAGGGCAAGCAACGCTGCGATGTCGAGATGCGCGGCCAGATGGGCTGCGAGCGCATCGAGCGCGGCCTCGACGCCGGCCTCGTAACCCGGCCCGGCGGTGAGCCCACGCTCCGCGACGCCACCGAGCCAGGCGGCGCGCAGCGGGTCGGAGGCGAGCACGCCGTGCAGATAGGTCCCGGTGACGCGCCCGTCGCGGCTCTGCGCGCCCTCCGGTGTGCCTGCGACCCGGAAGGGTGCGCGGTCCGTGTCCGGCCCGGAACTGGCGCCGAGATGGATCTCGTAGGCCTGCCCGGTCGCGCCGCTTTCCGCATGCACCGCCGCAACCTCGCGCACCGTCTTGTCGGGCGTGAGCTCGGTTTCGATGTCGAGCAGGCCGAGGCCGGGCGCTTCGCCCGGCGGGCCTTCGAGGCCGAGCGGATCGCGCACCACGCGGCCGAGCATCTGGTAGCCGCCGCACAGGCCGAGCACATGCCCGCCGCGCCGGTGATGGGCGAGGATGTCGATGTCCCAGCCCTCGCTGCGCAGCCGCGCGAGGTCGCGCAGCGTCGTCTTCGAGCCCGGCAGGATGACGAGGGCGGCATCGCCCGGCAGCGGCTGGCCGGGGCCCACCAGCACGAGGTCGATCTCGGGCTCCTGCTTCAGCGGGTCGAGATCGTCGAAATTCGAGATGCCCGGCAGCACCGGTACCACGACCTTGAGCGCCGCACCCGGGCGGCGGGCGTCGCGCCCGAGGTCGAGCCCGTCCTCGGCCGGCAGGCGCGCCGCCTGCGGGAACCAGGGCACGATGCCGAGCGCGGGCCAGCCGGTGGCCGCCTCGATCGTCGTGATGCCCTCGCGGAACAGGCCGACATCGCCGCGGAAGCGGTTGATCGCGAAGGCGCGGATCATCGCCCGGTCGGCCTCGTCCAGCACCGCATGCGTGCCGACGAGGCTCGCGATGACCCCGCCACGGTCGATGTCGCCTACCAGAACCGCCGGCACCCCGGCTGCACGGGCGAAGCCGAGATTGGCGATGTCGCGGGCGCGCAAGTTCGTCTCGGCCGGCGAGCCCGCGCCTTCGACGATGGCGAGATCGGCGCCGTCGCAGAGCCGGTCGAAGCTCTCCAGCACCTTGGGCAGGAAATCGCCGCGTCGCGAGAAGTCGCCGGAGGAGAGGTGCCCGGCGACGCGGCCCTGCAGCACGATCTGGCTGCCGGTATTGCTCTCCGGCTTGAGCAGCACCGGGTTCATGTCGACATGCGGGGCGATGCGGGCGGCGCGCGCCTGCAGCGCCTGCGCGCGGCCGATCTCGCCGAGCGGCGTCGCCGCGGCATTGTTCGACATGTTCTGCGGCTTGAACGGACGCACTTTCAGCCCGCGATCGGCGAAGAGCCGGCACAGGCCTGCGACCAGCAGCGACTTGCCGACATTCGAACCGGTGCCGAGCACCATCAGCGCGGGGGTGGGGCGAAGCTGGGTCATGGCGCCTGATAGGCGCGGGCGCCGACGGCGGCAAGCAGATGGGCTGTCCTGAAAAAAGCTCACCGACCCACGTCAGCATCCTGCAGCCTCAAAGGGGCGAAGAAACCGCAGGCCGCTGTCGTGAATCGGCTGAGGGCGAGAAAATACTGATCGCTGACGAATGT
Organism: Allobosea sp. WAO; assembly: GCF_001509835.1. Taxonomy (GTDB): domain Bacteria; phylum Pseudomonadota; class Alphaproteobacteria; order Rhizobiales; family Beijerinckiaceae; genus Allobosea. Next base: position 232,647 of record NZ_JXTJ01000007.1, on the reverse strand, counting down.
CAACATTCTTCATTCCATAGTCTTCAAAGCGATTTCTGGCGCGTGCGAACCGCGGCGACGCATGCTATGGCCGCGCTGCCGCCAGGAGCGGACCGAGGCGACAAGCGTTTCTCGGGACGCTCCCATTTCTCCGACGAGGGACGGATTTGCGTCGCGGGCTCGAAGCGCAGGGCGCTTTGGTCGCGCAGCATCCGGCTCTCCAGCCGACTGCATGACGCCGCGATGAATCCGATCTTCTCCGCTCTCCAGACCAGCGTCTTCGAGGTGATGTCGCGGCTCGCGAACGAACACCGGGCCGTCAATCTCGGCCAGGGTTTCCCCGACGATCCCGGTCCGGAGGATGTCCGGCGCAAGGCTGCCGATGCGGTCATGGGCGGCTGGAACCAGTATCCGCCGATGATGGGCCTGCCCGAATTGCGCAAGGCGACGGCGACGCATTTCAAGCACTGGCAGGGGCTCGATCTCGATCCCGACACCGAGGTCATGGTGACCTCCGGCGCGACCGAGGCGATCGCCGGAGCCCTGATGGCGCTGGTCTCGCCCGGCGACGAGGTCGTGCTGTTCGAGCCGATGTACGACGCCTATGTGCCGCTCGTCCGCCGGGCCGGCGGCATTCCCAAGTTCGTGACGCTGAAGCCGCCGCATTTCGGCCTCTCGGAGGAGGCGCTGGCGCAGGCCTTCTCGCCGAAGACCAGAGTCGTGCTGTTCAACAATCCGCTGAACCCGACCGCGACCATCTTCAGCGACGCCGACCTCGACCTGCTCGCCGATTTCTGCCGGCGCCACGACGCGGTCGCGATCTGCGACGAGGTCTGGGAGCATGTCGTCTTCGACGGCCACCGCCACCGGCCGCTGATGAGCCGCCCCGGCATGCGCGAGCGCACCGTCAAGATTTCCTCGGCCGGCAAGATCTTCTCGCTGACCGGCTGGAAGGTCGGCATGGTCATGGCGGCGCCCGAGCTGATGCGCGTGCTCGCCAAGGCGCACCAGTACATCACCTTCACCACCCCGCCGAACCTGCAGGCCGCCGTCGCCTACGGCCTCGGCAAGGAGGACGGCTATTTCGAGGGCGTGCGCGCCGATTTCCAGCGCTCACGCGACCGTTTCGCCAAGGGGCTCACCGATCTCGGCTACAGCGTGCTGCCGAGCAAGGGCACCTATTTCCTCAATGTCGACATCGCCCCGCTCGGTGAGAACGACGACGTCGCCTGGTGCCAGCGCCTCGTCACCGAGAACGGCGTCGCGGCGATCCCGGTCAGCGCCTTCTATGCCGAGGGCGCGGTGCGCAATGTCGTGCGCTTCTGCTTCGCCAAGCACGATGCCACGCTGGATTCGGCGCTGGAGCGGCTCGCAAGCGCTGATCTCGCTCAGGCCTGACGCAGCTTGCTGACCAGGGTTCCGGCGCGGATCAGCGCCGGTTCGAAGCGTTTGGCGTCGGCGGCGAGGCCGAGGCCACGCAGGGTTTCGATCGCGCCCATCAGCTCGGCGGCGGCGGTTTCGGCTATCTGGCGCTCGCCGAGCTGCTCGGCGAGCCGGAGCCGGGCATCGGCGCGGTTGCCGGCGCTCTCGGCCCAGAGCGCGGGCACGATCTCGCGGCGCCGTTCCAGCAAGGCCGCGTCGAAGGCGGCGATCGCCTCCTCGAGCACCACGGGCTCGCGGTAATAGGCGGCAAGGCCGCAAAGGGCGGCACCGATCCGGTCCTGCACCTCGGCCCATTCGAGCGGGCGGCTGGTCTGCTGCCAGTCGTCGAGCACGCGCTTGAAGGCATTGATCGCCGCTTCCAGCGCCGCTGCGCCGCTGGCGCGCAGGCCGAGCGCGACATAGGCCCTGCCGAGCTCGAAGTTCAGCCGCGTCCACTCCGCCGGCATGGCGCTGCGCTCCATCGCCGAAAGCGAGGCGCGCAAGGCGGCGATGCCTTCCTCCAGGAGGGCGGCATCGTCCTCGGCCTCGCCGAGCGAGGTCAGGGCTTCGCCGAAGCGGCTCTGGATCGCGGCCCAGAGCGCCGGAGCCTGCTTCTGGGTGAGGTCGTCGAGAACGGTGCGGTAGATCTCGATCGCCTGGCGGGTCAGCCGCCGGTCGCCCTGCAGGCGCGCCAGCCCATTGATCGCCCGCGCCAGGCGCTGCTGCGTCGCCGCCCAGGGCACGGTCTCGTCGAAATTGTCGAGCTTGCTCAGCATCGCCCGGAAATGCGCGATCGAGGCGTTGAAGCCGGCCTTGTCGCGGAAATCGGCGCCGACCCGGGCGAGCGCGTCGCCCTGGAGCCAGGCATAGATGCGGGCCTGGTCGGGATCGGCGGAAGCTGCGATCAGCGCAGCCTCGCCAAAGCGCTGGGCGGCATCGTGATAGGCCTGCGCATTGAGGCGCAGCATCGCGACAGCGCCGCGATCGGCGCGCCCGGCTGCGGCGGCGAGCAGCTTCTCCTTCGACATCTTGTCGAGTGCGACCGTGCCGTCGAGATTGCGCAGCTCGGCCTGGGCGAGCGCCCGGTCGGCCTCGGCGAAACGGCCTTCGGTGAGCGAGCGCGCGGCGTCGGCGCGCAGTCGGTCGAGCTCCGGGTCGGCGGCGGAGGATTTCAGGAGGCGCTCGCGCAAGGCACGGAATTCACCGGCCTTGCGCCTGAGATCATGCTCGATGCGGCTGAAATCGGGCTTGCCGGAGGCTCCGCCCATCGCCGCGAGCACGGCCAGCAGCAGCGCGGGGGGCACGCCCTCGCGCTGCGAGACCCGCGCCAGGATGGCAGTGATTTCCTGGTTCATGCGCGCGGGCCCTATGTCGGTCTGTTTCAGCGGGCGGCGATGACCGCGATCTCGACGGTGAACTGCGGGCCGGCGAGCTTGGCCTCGACAGTGGCGCGGCCGGGGGTGTTGCCCTGCGAGACCCAGGAATCCCAGACGCCGTTCATCTCGGCGAAGGTCGACATGTCGGAGAGCCAGATGTTGACCATCAGCAGCTTGCTCTTGTCGGAGCCGGCCTCGGCCAGCAGACCGTCGATGATCCCGAGGATCTCCTTGGTCTGCTCGGCGACGCTCTTGCCCGCCGCCTTGTCGGCGACCTGACCGGCCAGGTAGACGGTGTCGCCGTGCACGACAGCCTTGGACATGCGGGGGCCGGGGGCGATGCGCTTGATGCTCATGACCTATCTCTCCAGTAGGATGGGGTTTGCTGGTAGCCCGAGACCTCGGGCTGCGCAATCGCCGCGAGCACCGGGCCGGGAAGCGGAGGCTGTTTTTCCGGCTATTATGACGCTTTCGCAAAGGGATAGGCAGCCACTTCGCGCCAGGTGACGCCCTGGGTCTAGGAGGCGGCGACCCAGCCGGCCCAGAGCAGGGCGTAGCGCGCCGCCTTGCCGAGGAAGACCAGCAGCACGAAGCGGCCGAGCGGGTAGTTCAGCGAGCCCGCGACGAAGGTCAGCGGATCGCCGCCGATCGGCAGCCAGGCGAAGAGCAGGGACGGCCAGCCGAAGCGGGCGAACCAGCCCTGCGCCTTGCCGAAGCGCGCCGGATCGGGTCGCAGCCGGGCCGGCAGGCGTTCGATCCCGCCACGGGCGATCAGCCGGCCGAGCCACCAGTTGACGACCGAGCCGGCCGTGTTGGCGATGCTGGCGACGGCGAAGAGCAGCAGCGGATCGACGGTCTTCGCGACGAGCAGGCCGACGAACACGGCCTCGGACTGGGCCGGCAGCAGCGTCGCGGCGACGAAGGCCGCACCCGCCATCAGGCCTAGGGACGAGAGGGTTTCCATTCAACGGTCCGAAGGCAGGCCGGAAGCTGAGCCCCCATCCTGAGGAGCTGCCCTCGGGGCCGCCCCTTGGTCGGCCCAAGGATAAACTCCGCAGCGTCTCGAAGGATGTTCTAGAGCGCACTGGAGCATCCTTCGAGACGCAAGGCTCGCACCTTGCTCCTCAGGATGAGGGATCGGAAACTCGGGCAGTTCCGGACTCAAAGCCGTCGCAGCGCGACCTGCTGGATGCGGTGGCTGGCGCCCTTGGTCAGGATCAGGCTGGCGCGCTGCCGGGTCGGCAGGATGTTCTCGCGCAGGTTCGGCAGGTTGATCCCGGTCCAGAGCTTCTCGGCGATCGAGAGCGCCTCCTCCTCGCCGATCTCGGCATATTTCCGGAAGAAGGAGCGCGGGTCGCGGAAGGCGGTCTGGCGCAGCGTCATGAAACGGTTGACGTACCAGCGATGCAGGTCGTTCTCGTCGGCGTCGAGATAGACCGAGAAGTCGAAAAAGTCCGAGACGAAGGGGATGACCGAGCCGTCCCGCGGCAGGCGGCTCGCCTGCAGCACGTTCAGCCCTTCGAGGATCAGGATGTCCGGCCGCTCGACGGTGACCTGCTCGCCGGGCACGACGTCGTAGACCAGGTGCGAATAGACCGGCGCGGAGACGGCGCGCTTGCCGGCCTTTACATCCGAGACGAAGCGCAGCAGCGCCGCCCCGTCATAGCTCTCCGGGAAGCCCTTGCGCTGCATCAGCCCGCGCCGTTCCAGTTCGGCATTGGGCAGAAGGAAGCCGTCGGTGGTGACGAGCTCGACCTTCGGCGTGTTCGGCCAGCGCGAGAGCAGGGCCTGGAGCACGCGCGCCGTGGTCGACTTGCCGACCGCGACCGAGCCGGCGACGCCGATGATATAGGGGACCTTGACCTCGGCCTCGGCCATCAGGAAGCGCTGGGTCGCCTTGAACAGCCCTTGCGTCGCGGCGACGTAGAGAGAGAGCAGGCGCGACAGCGGCAGGTAGATCGCGACGATCTCGTCGAGCGAGATCGGGTCGTTGATCGATTGGAGTCTGGTGAGATCCTCGACCGCGAGCGTCAGCGGCGTATCGGCGCGCAGATGGGCCCATTCGTCGCGCGTGAAGGCGCGATAGGGCGAGACCAGCTCGGGGTCCTTGGACGAGAGGGCGAGACGCTGGTCCATGGTGAAGCGACCCGCATTCCAGGCTTCGAGGTTCAACGCGTGACTCGCCTCGTGTTCAACGCGGGCGCGAGGCCTTTTCTGCCAGGCCGGAACGCCCCGTTCGAGCCTCAAGCTGGCTCAACACGTCCCGCAATGCAACATCACGAGCCCTTAGCACAACCAAAAGATGATAGAGCAGGTCGGCGCTTTCGGCGATCAGCTCCTCGCGATCACCCTTCACGGCTGCGATCACGGCCTCGACCGCCTCCTCGCCGAGCTTCTTGGCGGCCCGCTCCGGGCCGGCGGCCAAAAGCTTCGCCGTCCAGGATTCCTCTGGCGAGGCTGCGCCGCGCTCGGCGACGATGCGTTCGAGATCGGCGAGGGTGAAGCTCGTCATCGCAATCAGTCCAGCCGCATTGCGAGGCCTGCCGCCGCCATATGGGCCTTGGCCTGCGGGATGGTGAAAGTGCCGAAATGGAAGATCGAGGCGGCGAGCACGGCCGAGGCATGGCCGTCGCGCACGCCCTCGACGAGATGGTCGAGCGTGCCGACGCCGCCGGACGCGATCACCGGCACGGCGACCGCATCGGCGACCCGCCGCGTCAACTCGATGTCGAAGCCGGTCTTGGCGCCGTCGCGGTCCATCGAGGTCAGGAGGATCTCGCCGGCCCCCAGCGAGGCGACCTCGCGGGCATAGGCGACGGCGTCGAGCCCGGTCGGGTTGCGCCCGCCATGGGTGAAGATCTCCCAGCGCTCCGGGGCGACCTGCTTGGCGTCGATCGCGACGACGATGCATTGCGCGCCGTATTTCTGCGCGGCCTCGCGCACGAATTCGCGCCGCTTCACGGCTTCCGTCATGATCGAGACCTTGTCGGCCCCGGCCAGCAGCAATTGCCTGATATCCTCGAGCGAGCGCACCCCGCCGCCGACGGTCAGCGGCATGAAGCAGGCCTCGGCCGTGCGCGTCACGACGTCGAACAGGATGCCGCGATCCTCGCTGCTCGCCGTTATGTCGAGGAAGCAGAGTTCGTCTGCGCCGGCCGCATCATAGGCCTTGGCCGCCTCCACCGGATCGCCGGCATCGACGAGGTCGAGGAACTGCACGCCCTTGACGACGCGGCCGTCCTTGACGTCGAGGCAGGGGATAATGCGGGTTTTCAGGGTCATGTCTGCTTGCCGGCGAAAAGGCGGAAGGTCATCGCGCGCGACCCTAGAGCAAGCGCCCGGCGGTTGGAATGCTCTCGACTGCAGGGCCGCCCGCGATTGAAGCGGCCGCGGGCTCCTGCTTTCCTGACGCAAGGGCCGTCCGAGTCCACAAAGGGGAAGCCGTTCGTGAAGATCACCGCATTCGTCGCCGGCGCCGTCAGGGGCGCCGCGCTCCTGACCGCCATGGGCCTCGCATTCACCGGCGCGGCGCGCGCTCAGGCGCCCGCCAGCCAGCTCGACACGATCCTGAGCGCCGGCACGCTGCGCATCTGCACGGCGGGCGACTACAAGCCGTTCACCGTCGCCGTCGGCGAGGGCTATGAGGGCGTCGACATCGAGATGGCGCAGTCGCTGGCCAAGGCGCTCGGCGTCGAGCCGCGCTTCGTGCGCACCAAATGGGCCGATCTCATGCCGGATTTCCTCGCCGGCAAATGCGACATCGCCATGGGCGGCATCGGCGTCACGCTCGAGCGTCAGAAGCGCGCCTTCTATTCGGCGCCGACGCTCGCCACCGGCAAGGTCCCGCTGGTGCGCTGCGCCGACAAGGACAGGCTCCAGACCGTCGTCGACATCGACAAGCCCGGCACCACCGTGATCTTCAATCCCGGCGGCACTAATGAGCGCTTCGCCCGCACCAGCTTCAAGCAGGCCAAGCTCCAGCTGCACACCGACAATGTCTCGATCTTCGACGAGATCCTGGCTGGCCGCGCCGACGTGATGATCACCGAGGCGCGCGAGGCGACGATCCAGGAGAGGCTCAAGCCGGGGCTCTGTGCGGTCAACACCGACAAGCCGCTGACCTTCTCGGAGATCGCCTATCTGCTGCCGCGCGGCGACGTCGTCTTCAAGGCCTTCGTCGACCAGTGGCTGCACATCGCCAAGTCGACCGGCGAGTACCAGCGCATCTTCGACAAGCATTTCCGCTGACTTCGATATCGCTAATTCCACTCGGATTTGCCGGAGCGCCTTAACCGGAGCCCAACGCTCCCTTGTGCACTCTGCGCTGCCTGCCGCAAGGGCAGCGCAGAGATCGGGCCCGGCGCTCCGCCCGGGTCGCTTCGGGGGGAAGATCATGTGTGACCAATGCGCTGATGGCCTGTCGATGCCCGGCTCGCGCCGCGGCTTTCTCAGAGCCGGTGGGCTGATGGCGCTCGCCGCCTCCCTGCCTGCCGCGCTCGCCTTGCCTGCACCGGCACAGGCCCAGGGCGTCGGCGGCGACGAAGCCCTGAAGCGGCTGGTCGAGGGCAATGCCCGCTATTTCGCCGGCCAGCTCAACGAGCGCGATTTCTCGGCCGGGCGTGCTGCGCGCGCCGCCTCGCAATCGCCCTTCGCCTCGATCGTCAGCTGCGCCGATTCCCGCGTCGCGCCCGAGCTCGGCTTCGATCAGGGGCCGGGCCAGCTCTTCGTCACCCGCGTCGCCGGCAATTTCGTCAACAAGGATACGCTGGCGAGCCTTGAATTCGGGGCGCAGGTGCTCGGCTCGCAGCTCATTCTGGTGCTCGGTCATACCAGTTGCGGCGCGATCTCGGCGACGATCGACGTGGTCAAGAACAAGACCAAGCTTCCCGGCCACCTGCCGGCGCTGATCGAGGCGATCCGCCCGGCCGTCCTCGCCGCCCAGAAGGAGAAGCCGCAGGACATGCTCGAGGCGGCGACCATCGCCAATGTCAGGCTCAACGTCGAGAGACTGAAGAAGGCGACGCCGATCCTCTCGAAGCGCTTCGCCGAGAAGAAGCTCGTCGTGGTCGGAGGTGTCTACGATCTCGCCACCGGCAAGGTGAACCTGGTCTGATCGGCCCGCGGCAGGGCGGCCGTCAGCGCAGCACGATCTCGCGCGTTGCGATCGCCCTCAGGTCGTAAGGACAGGCCTCTGGAAAGACGGATGCCTCGAGCCCCGTCTCGCTGGAGGCCTCCAGACGTGCACGCCGATAGGCCCGGCCGAGCGCCTCGTCGAAACGCGGCTTGAGACCCGGGCTGTCCTTGAGGAGGTCAGCCAGTTCCAGTCGCTGGCTGGCGATGGTCAGGTCCCAACTCCGGCTGCGCTTTTCGGGCTGATGGTCCAATTTCAGCAGGTGCATGGTCAGAACGCGCAACGCGCTGACGAGCGAGTTGAATTCCGCTCGGCCCAAATCTCCGAGCTCCTCGGCAAGATTCGCGGCGTCCAACTCCGAGAGTCGGCCTTCGCGCAGCAGCGACGCTTGTTCAAGCGCCCAGCCATAGAAATCCTGATCGTACCGAATGGCACGCGAAGGACGCTTGCTCAGGATGCTCTGGCTCGCCATGGCGGCAGCATAGCACGGTGTCGTGCGGTTGGTCAGTGGCGAGCGTCCGCGAGCCTCGCCAGCGCGGCGGCGGGGTCGATCCGCCCGTCATAGAGGGCGCGGCCGGTAATGGCGCCTTCGAGGATCGCCGCATCGGGCGCGCAGAGCCGCTCGATATCGGCCATCGAGGCGAGGCCGCCCGAGGCGATCACCGGGATCGAGAGCGCATGGGCGAGCCCGATCGTGCCGTCCCAGTTGATGCCCTGGAGCATGCCGTCGCGGGCGATGTCGGTGTAGATGATCGCCGCGACCCCGGCATCCTCGAAGCGCCGGCCGAGATCGTCGGCAGCGAGCGCCGAGGTCTCCGCCCAGCCTTCGACCGCGACATAGCCGTCGCGGGCGTCGATGCCGACCGCGACCTTGCCCGGGAAGGCTTTTGCCGCCTCGCGCACGAAGGCGGGATCGCGCACCGCAGCCGTGCCGATGATGACGCGGGCGATGCCCTTCTTGAGCCAGCCCTCGACCGTCTTCATGTCGCGGATGCCGCCGCCGAGCTGCACCGGGAAGGCGACGCGCTTGAGGATCGCCTCGACCGCGCCGGCGTTCATCGGCTTGCCGGCGAAGGCGCCGTCGAGATCGACGACATGCAACCATTGGAAGCCCTGGGCCTCGAAGGTCGCGGCCTGGGCGGCGGGATCGTCGTTGAAGATCGTCGCCTGCTCCATGTCGCCCTGCTTCAGGCGAACGCAGCGGCCTTCCTTGAGGTCGATGGCGGGGAAAAGGATCAAGGCTTCCACCTCAGGAAATTGGCGATCAGCGCGAGGCCGAGCCTCTGGCTCTTCTCGGGATGGAATTGCGTGCCCGCCATGTTGCCCTGCGCAACCATGGCGGTGACCGGGCCGCCGTAATCGGTCAGGGCGAGCACGTCCTGCGCCCGTTCGGCGACGAGCGCATAGGAGTGCACGAAATAGGCGTGCCAGCCGGCGGGCCCGGTCTCGATCCCGTCGAGCAGCGCGTGCTCGTCCTGCTTGTGCAGGGTGTTCCAGCCCATATGTGGGATCTTCAGGCTCTCATCCTGCGGGCGGATCAGGCTGACATCGCCGGGAATCCAGCCGAGCCCTTGCGTGGTGACGTATTCAAGCCCGCGGCTCGCCATCAATTGCATGCCGACGCAGATGCCGAGGAAGGGGCGGCCCTTGCCGCGCACGGTGTCCTCGAGCGCCTCGACCATGCCGGCGACCGCGTCGAGCCCGGCCCGGCAATCCGCGAAGGCGCCCACGCCCGGCAGCACGATACGGTCGGCCGCGCGGACCGCGTCGGGATCGCTGGTGACGCGGATGCTGGCAGCGATGCCCGCTTCATCGGCCGCGCGCTCGAAGGCTTTTGCGGCCGAGTGCAGATTGCCCGAGCCGTAGTCGACGATCGTGACGGTCTGGCTCATCGTCCGCTCGCTTCGGGGAAGAGGCCGATCACCGGCGTCGGGCCGCTGGCGAAACGAGGAGGAGCGCTCGATGGAGCGACGGGGCGCGGCGGCTCGCCGGCCGGCAATGCGCGCTCGAAAAAGCGGCGCTCGGCGCTCGAAAGGTCAGCTGCCTCGACCACGTCGACCAGCCGCCAGCCCTTTCGCATCAGCTTGCGCGCGATCAGGTTCTGGCCCTCGAGGCCGAGGAAGATGCCGAGCGCCAGATGCGACAGCGAGACCGCGGCGAAGGAGAAGCCGAACTGCCGCTGCAGATAGACGATGCCGGCCCAGACCAGCGCATAGACGAAGAAGACGAGCCAGAGCCGCTTCAGCAAGAGCCAGACCCCGCCGAACAGGAAGGCCGACCAGGTGAAGCTTTCCGGCAGGACGCGGGCCTGCTCGATTTCCTCGCGCAAGCCCCCGGCGCCGGGCGGCGGAATCAGGACCTGATAGAATGCCATCGCATCGGCCCCTTACAGCGCGCCCTTGGTCGACGGCACGCGGCCGCCCTCGCGCGGATCGACTTCCAGCGCCTGACGCAGCGCCCGCGCCAGCCCCTTGAAGCAGCTCTCGGCGATATGGTGGGCATTGTCGCCATAGAGCGTCTCGACATGCAGGGTGATGCCGGCATTCATGGCGAAGGCCTGGAAGAACTCGCGCACCAGCTCGGTGTCGAAGCTGCCGATCTTCTGCGCCTTGAACTCGGTGCGGAAGACCAGGAAGGGCCGACCGGAGACGTCGACCGCGACACGGGTCAGCGTCTCGTCCATCGGCAGGTGGACGTCGGCATAGCGGCGGATGCCCTTCTTGTCGCCGAGCGCTGCTTTGAGGGCCTCGCCGAGCGCGATGCCGGCATCCTCGACCGAGTGGTGGTCGTCGATATGGGTGTCGCCCTTCACCGTGACCGTGGTGTCGATCAGCGAATGCCGCGCGAACAGGTCGAGCATATGGTCGAAGAAGCCGACGCCGCTCGAAATCTCGGCCTTGCCGGTGCCGTCGAGCACGAGCTTCACCGAGATGTCGGTTTCGTTGGTACGGCGCTTGACCTCGCCCGAACGCATGCTGGCCTCTGTCTCTTGCGGATTTGGCGTCGCTTTAGCAGGCGCGGAGCGCCATGGCCAATGCCCTGCGCTCGATTACGGCTTCCTTTGTCATCCTGGGTGGCCGCAGGCCGTCCCGGGATCCATCGTAGAGCTCGGTGTTCTCCAATGGATCTCGCCTCTCCGCTTCGCTGCGGCCAGCATGACGCCGAGGTTGTCGCGGCTTGTCCGGCATAGCCGCCCCGATCTCGATTCCTGCCCCTGCCCTTGATACCTGGGCTTCGCCTGAACATGTTGGCGGCACCCGTTCCGACCGAGACTGAATCGCGATGTCAGAGACCTCCAGCATTCCCAGCATGCACGCCACCACCATCCTGATGGTGCGCAAGGGCGGGCGCGTCGTGATCGGCGGCGACGGCCAGGTCTCGCTCGGCCCGACGATCATGAAGGGCAATGCCAGGAAGGTGCGCCGCCTTGCCAAGGGCGCGGTGATCGCCGGTTTCGCAGGGGCCACCGCCGATGCCTTCACCTTGTTCGAGCGGCTCGAGGCGAAGTTGGAGCAGTATCCGACGCAGCTGCTGCGCGCTTGCGTCGAGCTCGCCAAGGACTGGCGCACCGACCGTTATCTGCGCCGGCTGGAAGCGATGCTGCTCGTCGCGGACAAGGAGGTTTCGCTGCTGATCTCCGGCACCGGCGACGTGCTGGAGCCGGAGGCGAGCGAGCACGGCTCGGTGATGGCGATCGGCTCCGGCGGCAATTACGCCCTGGCCGCGGCGCGCGCGCTGGTCGATGTCGAGCCCGATGCCGAGACGATCGTGCGCAAGGCGATGAAGATCGCTGGCGACATCTGCGTTTACACCAACCACTCGCTCGTCATCGAGAGTCTGGAGGCGCCCTGAGCGCCGCAGCGGCGCGGCCGATCCGAGGCCGATGCCCTCATCATGCAGTTCATCCCGAACACGGAAACGCAATGACCACCTTTTCCCCCCGCGAGATCGTCTCCGAGCTCGATCGCTTCATCGTCGGCCAGAACGACGCCAAGCGCGCCGTCGCCATCGCGCTGCGCAATCGCTGGCGCCGGCAGCAGCTGGAAGGCCCGCTGCGCGAGGAGGTCGCGCCCAAGAACATCCTGATGATCGGGCCGACCGGCTGCGGCAAGACCGAGATCGCAAGGCGCCTCGCCAAGCTGGCGAATGCGCCCTTCCTCAAGGTCGAGGCGACCAAGTTCACCGAGGTCGGCTATGTCGGCCGCGACGTCGAATCGATCGTGCGCGACCTCGTCGAGGTCGCGATCGGGCTGGTCCGCGAAAGCCGGCGCAAGGATGTCCAGGCCAAGGCGCATGTCGCGGCCGAGGAGCGCGTGCTCGACGCGTTGGTCGGAGCGACGGCGAGCGCGACGACGCGCGACGCCTTCCGCCGCAAGCTGCGCGCCAACGAGCTCGACGAGAAGGAGATCGAGATCGAGGTCGCCTCGGGCGGCTCCGGCCAGCCCATGTTCGAGGTCCCCGGCATGCCCGGTGCCTCGATCGGCGCGATCAACCTCTCCGACATGTTCGGCAAGGCCTTTGGCCAGAAGGGCAAGCCGCGGCGCGTCCAGGTCAAGGACGCCTATGGCCCGCTGCTCGCCGAGGAGAGCGACAAGCTGATCGACCAGGATGCGATCATCCAGCAGGCGATCCGCGAAGTCGAGAACAGCGGCATCGTCTTCCTCGACGAGATCGACAAGATCTGCGCCCGCGAGGGCCGCGCCGGTGCCGATGTCTCGCGCGAGGGCGTGCAGCGCGACCTCCTGCCCCTGATCGAGGGCACCACCGTCGCGACCAAGCACGGGCCGGTGAAGAGCGACCACATCCTGTTCATCGCGTCGGGCGCCTTCCACGTCTCGAAGCCCTCCGACCTCTTGCCGGAGCTGCAGGGCCGCCTGCCGATCCGCGTCGAGCTCTCGCCGCTCGACGTCGAGGACTTCAAGCGCATCCTGACCGAGACCGAGGCCAGCCTGATCAAGCAGTCGGTGGCGATGCTGGCGACCGAGCAGGTCGAGATCTCCTTCGCGCCCGATGCGATCGACGCGATCGCCCGCATCGCGGTCGAGGTGAACTCTACGGTCGAGAACATCGGCGCGCGCCGGCTCCAGACCGTGATCGAGCGCATCCTCGACGAGATCTCCTTCACCGCGACCGACCGCGGCGGCGAGAAGGTCGTGATCGACGCTGCCTATGTCGAGGCCAGGATCGGCGATCTCGCAAGGAATGCCGATCTGAGCCGGTTCATTCTGTGAGCCTGCCGGAGGACGCTCCGGCAAAGCCTCCTTCCCGCCTCGCCCGCGATTCCCTTGTCGTCGGCGCGGCAACGATCCTGTCGCGCCTGCTCGGCTTTGCCCGTGACGTGCTGATCGCCCGCCTGCTCGGCACCGGGCCGGTGGCGGATGCCTTTCTCGCGGCGCTGCGGCTGCCCAATCTGGTCCGGCGCGTGCTCGGCGAGGGCGGGCTGAACGCGCCCTTCGTGCCGCTCTATCTCTCGATCAAGGCCGAGAGCGGCGAGGCGGCGGCGCGGCGCTTCGCCGGCGAGGCGGCGAGCCATCTCGGGCTGCTGCTGCTCGTCTTCGTCGCCCTGGCCGAGCTGTTCGCGCCTTGGGTCGTTCTCGGGCTGGCCGGTGGCTTTGCCGGCGAGCCCGATACGCTGGCGCTCGCCGCCTTCTACACCCGTCTGATGCTGCCCTTCGTGCTGCTGACGACGCTCGCGGCCTTGCTGGCTGCGCTGCTTAACGCCGAAGGACGCTTCACCGTCGCGGCGCTGGCGCCGGCGCTGATGAACGCGATCTTGCTGGCCGCCCTCCTCGTCGAGCTCTTCCGCGGCGGGCCGAGCGAAGAGCGCGCGACCCTGCTCGCCATCTGCCTCAGCCTGACCGGGCTCGCCCATCTCGCCTTGATTCTCGCCCAGTTGCGCCGGATCGGCCTGCCGCGCCCGAGCCTGCGCTGGTCGCCGGAGATGAAGCGGCTCGTCCGCACCGGCGGCGCGACCCTGCTCGCCGCATCCGCGGCGCAACTCGTCCTCCTGGTCTCGACCCAGATCGCCTCGGCGGAAGCCGGCTCGGTCGCCGCGCTCTATTATGCCGACCGCGTCTTCCAGCTGCCGCTCTCCTTCTTCGGCGTGGCGATGGGCACGGTGGTGCTTTCGGCGATGGCGGGCGAGCAATCGCAGGCGGAGCATGACGAGTTGCTCGGCCGCGCCTTGGCGCTCGGCCTCGCCCTCGCCATTCCCGCGGCGACGGCGCTGTTCTTGCTCGCAGAGCCGATCGTCTCCGTGCTGTTCGAGCAGGGTCGCTTCGGCGTTGCCGACCGCGAGCGAACCGCCGCCGCGCTCGCCGCCTTCGCCATCGGCCTGCCCTTCGCGCTGATCGCCAAGGTCTTCGGCCAGGCCTATTTCGTCCGGCGCCGGCCGCGCGTGCCCTTGCTCGCGGGCTTGGCGGCGGTGGTCGTCGCCGCCTGTGCCGGCTATGCCCTGCTCGGCTGGCGCGAGGCGGCGATGATCGGCGCACTGGCCGCGAGCCTCGCCTTCCTCGTCCAGGCGCTCCTGCTGGCTGGCTGCCTGCTGCGGGAAGGACTGTGGCGGCCCGACCGTGCGACGATTCGCACCATCCTCGCCAATCTGCTCGCAGCGGCACTGATGGCCGCGGCGCTCGCCGTCCTGTTGCCGCCTCTGCAGCCCTGGCTCGCCCTCGGCCAGCCGGCCTTGTCGCGCGCCGCGGCGCTGGCGGCGCTCTGCCTCGGTGGGGCGCTGGTCTATGGGCTCGCGGGCCTGATCCTCGGCGCTTTCGGGCCGCTGCTCTTGCGCCTTCGCGGCGCTTCCGTCAGAACGCCGCGTTCCTGAGCCGAAAATCCTCGGCTCGGGCCCGATAACGCCCCTGACGACGGAGCGCCCGATGGCTGCTTTCCTTCCCCGCGTCTTCTCCGGCATGCAGCCGACCTCGACGCTCCATCTCGGCAATTATCTCGGCGCCCTCGTGAATTGGGTGGCGATGCAGGAAACGCATGACTGCATCTTTTGCGTCGTCGACATGCACGCGATCACGCCGTCCATGGACGTCTGGGGCGGCCCGGCCGAGCTGACCCGCGCCACCCGCGAGGTCGCCTCGGCCTATATCGCCGCCGGCGTCGATCCCAAGCGCAGCATCATCTTCAACCAGAGCCAGGTCTCGGGCCATGCCGAGCTCGCCTGGGTCTTCAACACGGTCGCCCGCCTCGGCTGGCTCAACCGCATGACCCAGTTCAAGGAGAAGGCCGGCAAGGACCGCGAGAACGCGTCGGTCGGGCTCTACGACTATCCCGTGCTGATGGCGGCCGACATCCTGCTCTACAAGGCGACGCATGTTCCGGTCGGCGAGGACCAGAAGCAGCATCTCGAGCTGACCCGCGACATCGCCCAGAAGTTCAACAACGACTTCGCCGAGCAGATCGCCAGGCTCGGCACCGGCACCGGCGATCTGGGCTTCTTCCCGCTGGCGGAGCCGATGATCCAGGGTCCGGCGACCCGGGTGATGAGCCTGCGCGACGGCACCAAGAAGATGTCGAAATCCGACGCCTCGGATTTCTCGCGCATCAACCTGACCGACGATGCCGACACCATCGCCCAGAAGATCCGCAAGGCGAAGACCGATCCCGAAGCCCTGCCTTCCGAGGAGAAGGGGCTGGAGGGCCGGCCGGAGGCTGAGAACCTCGTCGGCATCTATGCCGGCCTCTCCGGCGCCACCCGGGCGCAGGTCCTCAGCCAGTTCGGCGGCGGCCAGTTCTCCGGCTTCAAGGGCGCCCTGGTCGATCTTTCCGTGGCCAAGCTCGGGCCGATCGCCGCCGAGATGCGCCGGCTGCTCGCCGATCCCGGCCATGTCGACGCCATCCTCAGCGACGGTGCCGACCGCGCCGATGCGATCGCGGCGCCGATCATGCGCGACGTCAAGGACATTGTCGGCTTCGTCCGGCGTCGCCAGGCGATCTAGTCTTTGATTTGAAACGACTATTCTGCCCGGCCGCGACTGGCCGGGCAGAATGCGGCCCGGGCGGCGCGCCCGGCCGGGGCTTGCGCTGACCTTGCGGCGCCTGCCACGATATCAGGCTCTGGAAGCGGCGACAGGCGGCGGCAATGGTCAAGAGACGGCGGTCCTATGAGACGGGCCATCGCCCGAAATTCCTCGCGGTGGTGGATGACAGCCCGGAATGTGCCAAGGCGGTGCGCTTCGCGGCCCGGCGCTGCGCCCGCGTCGGCGCGACCATCGTGCTGCTTGGCGTGGTCACGCCGCCGGCCGAGGAGAACTGGCTCGGCGTCGGCGAGGTGATGCGGGCCGAGGCTGAAGCCGAGGCCGAGGCGCTGATCACCGCGGCCGCCGCCTCGGTGCGTTCGCTCGCCGGGCTCGAGCCCGAGAAGGTCGTGCGGACCGGCGTCAAGGCCGACGAGATGGTCAAGCTGATCGAGGCCGACGAGGACATCTCGCTGCTGGTCCTCGCCGCCGGCACGGGCAGCTCCGGGCCGGGCCCGCTGGTCAGCGCGCTCGCCGGCAAGAGCGCCGGCACCTTCCCGATTCCGGTCGCCATCGTGCCCGGCCATCTCGCCGACGAGGAAATCGACGCCCTCGCCTGATCCGGCATGCCGGCGCGGCTGGAATGATTCCAGCGATGGGCCTATATCGGGAACAGGAACGGCGGCCTTGACCCGCCGGTGCCGGAGGTAAGATCGATGTTCATCCAGACTGAAGCTACGCCGAATCCCGCTACCCTGAAATTCCTGCCCGGCCGCAGCGTCTCGCCCGGCGGGCCGATCGAATTGCGCGATCCCGCGCAGGGCGATCGCTCGCCGCTCGCCTCGCGCCTGTTCGGCGTCAAGGGCGTCTCGGCCGTGTTCTTCGGCTCCGACTTCATCACCGTGACCAAGGCGGAGGGCGAATGGCCGCATCTCAAGCCCGCCATCCTCGGCGCGATCATGGAGCACTACATGTCGGGCGCGCCGCTGATGGCGGACGGCGCTGCGGATGCCGGCCCGGAGGAGAGCGAGGAAGAGTTCTTCGCCGACGAGGACGCGCAGACCGTCGAGACGATCAAGGAGCTGCTCGAGACCCGCATCCGCCCGGCCGTTGCCGGCGATGGCGGCGACATCACCTTCCGCGGCTTCAAGGACGGCACCGTCTATCTCGCCATGAAGGGCTCCTGCTCGGGTTGCCCCTCCTCGACCGCGACGCTGAAGCACGGCATCCAGAACCTGCTCCGGCACTTCCTGCCGCAGGTTCGCGAGGTCGAGGCGGTCTGAGAGCCGCCCCGCTTCGGTTCCTTCAACATTCTCCGGCGGTCATCCCGGCCGGAGCGCAGCGCAGAGCCGGAATCCATGCCTGAACCTTCATCGGTGATGTTCCGGCATAGGTCCCGGGTCTTCCTTCGGTCGCCCAGGACGACCGGCAACGTTTCATGCCGGATAGGCAATTAATGCGCATTCTCGCGATCGATACCGCGCTCGGCGCCTGCTCCGCCTGCGTGCTCGAGGCTGGCTCGGCGCAGCCCATCGCCATCGAGCAGGTGGCGATGGAGCGCGGCCATGCCGAAGCGCTCATGCCGATGATCGAGCGCGTGATGGGCAAGGTCGAAGGTGGCTTCTCCTCGCTCGACCGGGTCGCGGTCACCATCGGCCCCGGCAGCTATACCGGCCTGCGCGTCGGGATCAGCGCGGCCCGTGCCATCGCCTTCGCCGCCGGCATTCCGGCCGTCGGCGTCTCGACGCTGGCGGCCACCGCCGCCCCTCTGGTCGGGCGCGAGGGCGGCCGGGTGATCGCCGCCGCGCTCGATGCCAAGCATGGCCAGGTCTGGTTCCAGGCGCTGAATGCGCAAGGCAAGCAGCTGGTCTCGATCCGCCAGGTCAATCATCGTGATGCGGCCCGCTCCATCGGCGCCGGCCCGGTCTCGCTCGTCGGCTCGGCGGCGCTCGCCGTCGCCAACGAGGCATGGGCGATCGGGCTCGATGCCGTCGTCGTCGACGATGCCAAGGCTCCCGACGTGATCTGGGTGGCGCGGCTCGGCATGATCGCCGATCCGCAGAGCGCCCCGCCGCGCCCGCTCTACCTCAAGGAGCCGGAGACGACGCCGCAGGATCGCGCCCGCCTGCCGCGGCGCTGAGCATGGACTGGCTCGACCGCCTGCGCCGCCGCCGCCGCGCGGCCCCGGCCCGGACGGGCCGGCTCGACACGGCCCAGGCGCGCCACGTCGCTGCCCTGCATCATCAGGGAGGCTTCGCCCGGCTCTGGGATCCCGGCGAATGCGCGGCACTCCTGGCCGATCCCTCGGTTCTCGCCGATGGCGTTTTTTCCGGCAGCGCCGCCGAGCCCTCCGGCTTCGTGATGTCGCGGATCGCCGCCGACGAGGCCGAGATTCTCAGCATCGTCGTCGCCAAGGGCAGTCGCCGGGGCGGCCTCGCCCAGGCGCTGCTGGCGGGACATCTGGCAAGGCTCGCGGCGCAGGGCATCGCCCGGCTCTTCCTCGAGGTCGAGGAGGCCAATGCGGCGGCCGTCGGGCTCTACCGCCAGTTCGGCTTCGCCGAGGTCGGCCGCCGCGAGGGCTATTATCCGAAGCCCGACGGCAGCCGCGCCGCCGCGCTGGTGATGCGGCTCGACCTTGGCTGAGTTGCCCTGCCCGGCGCCTGCCATGGACGAGCGGACGGGCGGGGACTATAGCCGGAACCCTGTGAGCGGAGCTTTGCGCAGAGAATGAACGGCCTGGGTCCCGGTGCGATGCTGCGCATGGCGCTGATCAGTCTCGGCACGCTCGTCCTGATCCCGCCGCAACTGGTCTCGATGCGGCTCGGGCCGACTCACGGATTTCTGTTCACGCGACTGTTCCATCGCCTGGTCTGCCGCGGCCTCGGGGTCCGCGCCGTGATTCGCGGCAAGCCGCCCGGCCCCGGCGAGGGCGGGCTGATCGTCGCCAACCATGTCTCCTGGCTCGATATCCCCGTGCTCGGCGCCGTGCGGCCGCTCTCCTTCGTCGCCAAGGCCGAGGTCGCGACCTGGCCGGTGATCGGCTGGCTCTCAACCTTGCAGCGCACCGTCTTCATTGATCGCAAGCGCCGCGGCGCCACGGCCGGCGTCGCCGCCGAGATGGGCCAGAGGCTCTCGGACGGGCAGGCGGTGGTGCTTTTCGCCGAGGGGACGACCGGCGACGGCACCCGTGTCCTGCCCTTGCGCTCCTCGCTGCTCGGCGCCGCGCATGAGGCGGTGCGCGGCGAGGGGGAGGCGGAGGGCGAGGTGACGGTCTACCCGCTCTGCATCACCTATCTCGGCTATCACGGCCTGCCCGGCGGGCGGGCGGTGCGCTCGAGCCTCGCCTGGCATGGCGACACGGAGCTCGCGCCGCATCTGAAGTCGATCCTTGCGTCCGGGGCGGTCGATGTCGAGCTCGCCTGGGGCGAGCCGATCAGGATGGGCCGCAAGCTCTCGCGCAAGGAGGCGACGCGGCTCGCCGAGATCGCCATCCGCCGGGCCCGGCAGGAAGCCGTCACCGGCCGGTCACGCACTTGAGCAACTCTCTTCGGGGTTCTGTCGGAGCGGCCCGGATATTGCCTGCCTGCCTCCGGCGGCAGTATGATTCCCAAACTGTGGCCGACTGGGGTAAGGAGACGGGATTGAGGTCGGATCCGCGTTGATGAAGAAAGTCCACATCAAGTCCTATGGCTGCCAGATGAACGTCTATGACGGGCAGCGCATGGCGGATGTCCTGGGCGCCGAGGGCTTTGAGGAAACCGCGACGCCCGACGACGCCGACCTGATCCTGCTCAACACCTGCCATATCCGCGAGCGCGCGGCGCACAAGGTCTATACCGAGCTCGGCAAGTTGCGCGAGCTGAAGCAGGCTCGCAAGGCCGATGGCCGCGAGACCACCTTGGTCGTCGCCGGCTGCGTCGCCCAGGCCGAGGGTGCCGAGATCCAGCGCCGGCAGCCGGCAGTCGACCTCGTCGTCGGCCCGCAGGCCTATCATCGCCTGCCTGCCTTGCTGGCCGAGGCGCGTGCCAGCCGTGTCGTCGACACCGATCTGCCCCCGGACGACAAGTTCGGCCATCTGCCTGCGCCGAAGCCGGCGGCGATCCTGGCCCGTGGCATCTCGGCCTTCGTCACCGTGCAGGAGGGATGCGACAAGTTCTGCGCCTTCTGCGTCGTGCCCTATACGCGCGGCGCCGAGTTCTCGCGCCCGGTCGCGCAGGTGGTCGCCGAGGTCGAGCGGTTGGCGCAGGCCGGCGTGCAGGACGTCACCCTGCTCGGCCAGAACGTCAACGCCTATCATGGCGAGGGGCAGGACGGGCGGATCTGGGGTCTGGCGCGGCTGATGCACCGCCTCGCCGAGGTGCCGGGCATTGCCCGCATCCGCTACACCACCAGCCATCCGCGCGACATGGACGACGATCTGATCGCCGCCCATCGCGATCTGCCGCAGGTGATGCCCTTCCTGCATCTGCCGGTGCAGGCCGGCTCCGATCGCATCCTCGCGGCGATGAACCGCAAGCACACGGGCGACGAATACCGGCGGCTGATCGACAAGGTGCGCGCGGCCCGGCCCGACATCGCCCTGTCCTCGGATTTCATCGTCGGCTTCCCCGGCGAGAGCGATGCCGATTTCGAGGAGACGCTGCGTCTCGTCGAGGATATCCGTTTCGCCTCGGCCTATACGTTCAAGTACTCGCCGCGCCCCGGTACCCCTGCGGCGGAGCTTGAGACGCAGGTCGAGCCGGCGGTGATGGATGAGCGCCTGCAGCGCCTGCAGGCGCTTGTCGAGCGTCATCGCCAGGAGTTCAACCACGCCATGGTCGGCCGGACCGTCGAGGTGCTGCTCGAGCGCGCCGGACGTCATCCCGGCCAGCTGGCGGGCAAGACCCCCTATCTCCAGGCGGTCCAGATCGAAACCGCGACGCATCGCATCGGCGAGCGCGTCATGGTGACGATCGAGCGCGCCGGCTCGAACTCGCTGTTCGGCCGCGCCGTGCCGCGGGAGCTGGCTGCCTGAGTGCGTATGCCTAGAAGTCGAGTTGGGTTTCGTCGCGTGCCTCTGCCTGCCAACGACCCCCGCTCCAGGAGAAGACACCTTTGGCCCAGGCCGATCCGATGAACCCGAGACCCGAACGCGGCCTTCGCCGCGACCCGTTGGCGCTCCGCGAGGAGGTGCCGGCGCGCGCCGGCCTGTCCGGCACGGAAGTGGTGCTGTCCTTCGACGACAACCAGCTCGCGAGCCTGGTCTTCGGGCAATACGACCAGAACCTGGCGCATCTCGAGCGCCGGCTCGGTGTCGTCGTCAGCCCCAATGGCAACCACATCACCATCAAGGGGCCGCCGGATACCGCCGAGCAGGCGAGCCGCGTGCTGCGCACCCTCTATGCCCGCGCCAAGATCGGCGCTGCCGTCAATCTCGGCGAGGTCGACGGCGCGATCGAGGAGAGCAATGTGCAGCGCTCGCTCTTTCCGGCCGACAATGCCGGCAAGTCCGCCTTCGATGCCATCGTCACCCGCAAGCGCGGGCCGGTGCGGGCCCGCAATGCGGCTCAGGACGCTTATCTTCGCCAGCTCAAGCGTCATGAACTCGTCCTCGCCGAAGGCCCGGCCGGCACCGGCAAGACCTGGCTCGCGGTCGGTCATGCGGTCTCGCTGATCGAGCAGGGCGTGGTCGAGCGCATGGTGTTGTCGCGGCCGGCGGTCGAGGCCGGCGAGCGCCTCGGCTTCCTGCCGGGCGACATGCGCGAGAAGGTCGACCCCTATCTGCGGCCGATCTACGACGCCCTCAACGATTTCATGGAGGCGCGCCATGTCGAGCGGGCCCTCCAGACCGGCATGATCGAGATCGCGCCGCTCGCCTTCATGCGCGGCCGGACCCTGACCAATGCGGTGGTGCTGCTCGACGAGGCGCAGAACGCGACCTCCGTGCAGATGAAGATGTTCCTGACCCGCCTCGGCGAGGGCTCGCGCATGATCATCACCGGCGACCCCTCGCAGGTCGACCTGCCGCCGGGCCAGCGCTCCGGTCTGGTCGAGGCGGTCAGGCTGCTCTCGGGCGTCGAGGGCGTCGGCCATGCCCGCTTCGAGGAGGGTGACGTCGTCCGCCACGAGCTCGTGCGCCGCATCGTCATGGCTTATGAGGATGCCGCCAGGAAGGAACGCGACGAGCGCGAAGCCCGGCTCGCCAATCTGCCGCCGGCCGATGCCGGCCCGGTGGAAGGCGATGCCGACGGGCTGAAGCGCATGCTGTCGCGGGAGAGACCGCGATGAACGATCGACCTCGATCGCGGCGCGCCGCGCCGCGATCCGAGTTGCCGGCCGGGGGGCTGACGCTCGAACTGCGCCTGCAGTCGCGGCGCTGGCGCGAGCTCGGCGATATCAGGCCGCGCATCGAGGCGGCTATCGGCGCCGGCCTCGCCGAGGCCCGCCTGCAGCCGCTGGAAGGGGCCGAACTCAGTCTGCTCCTGACCGACGACAAGCGCATCCGCGCCGTCAACCGTGAATGGCGCGGCTTCGACAAGCCGACCAATGTGCTCTCCTTCCCGGCCGTGCCGCCGGAGCGCGTCGCGTCAAGCCCGGTGCTCGGCGACATCGTGCTCGCTCTCGAGACGCTGACGCGCGAAGCCGAGGCCGAGGGCAAAAACCTCGGCGATCATCTCAGCCATCTCGTCATCCACGGCCTGTTGCATCTGCTCGGCGAGGACCACGAGACCGAGGCCGAGGCGCAGCGCATGGAGGCGATGGAGACTGCGGCGCTCGCCCGCCTCGGCATCGCCGACCCCTATGCCGGAACCGACCCCCACCCCACCGAGCCCGCTCCCGCGGCGGCTCCTCGCAAGAAGCAGTCTTCACCCGCGCCATGAGCGACGACCCTCGATCTAGCACCACCTCCGAAGCCCCCGGCCGCGGCCTGTCCCATTGGCTCGGCCAGTTCCTCGACCGGCTCGGCCTGCGCCATGGCGGCTCGGTCCGCGAGGAGATCACCGAGGCCCTGGCGCAGGGGAGCGGCGAGATCGCCGATATCAGCCCGCAGGAGCGGGCCATGCTCTCCAATGTGCTCAGCCTGCGCGAGCGCCGCGTCGACGACGTCATGATCCCGCGCGCCGACATCATCGCGGTCTCGCTGGAGGCGACGCTGGCGAGCCTGCTCGCCTTGTTCCGCAGCGCCGGCCATTCCCGCCTGCCGGTCTACGGCGAGACTCTCGACGACCCCCGCGGCATGATCCACATCCGCGATTTCCTCGACTTCCTCGCGGCGCGTGCCGGGTCGCGCCGTGGCGGTGAGGGCGAGGTTCCCGATCTCGGCGCAGTCGACCTCTCCGTGACCCTGGCGCAGGCCGCCATCCTGCGGCCGGTGCTCTACGTCCCGCCCTCCATGCCGGCCGTCGACCTCCTGGTCCGGATGCAGGCGACGCGGACCCATATCGCGCTGGTCATCGACGAATATGGCGGCACCGACGGGCTGGTCTCGATCGAGGACCTGATCGAGATCGTCGTCGGCGACATCGAGGACGAGCACGACCATGACGAGGCGCCGACCATCGCGCCAGCCGGCGAGAACCGCTTCATCGCCGATGCGCGGGCGACGCTGGAGGATCTGAACGAGGCGACCGGTATCGATCTGTCGCAGGCCGAGGTTGCCGAGGAGGTCGATACGCTCGGCGGCCTGATCGTTACCCTGGCCGGGCGCGTCCCGGCGCGCGGTGAGTTGATCAAGGGGCCGGAGGGGCTCGAATTCGAGGTGCTCGACGCCGACCCCCGCCGCGTCAAGCGCCTGCGCATCCATCGCCGCGTCGAGGTCGCGGCCGGTGAGGCCACCGCTCCGGAAGCCCCATGATGGCATTGGCGGCTCTGGCCGATCGCGTCATCCTCGCCTGGGGCTGGCCGAAGCGCCTGATCGCCCTGGCGGCGGGCGCGAGCGGCGCGCTGGCTCTAGCACCGCTCGATCTCTGGCCGCTGCTCGTCGTGCCGATGACCGTCGCGGTCTGGCTGATCGACGGGGCCGTTGCCGATAGCCGCGCCGGGCGCTTCCGTGCCGCGGCGCTTGCCGGATGGTGGTGGGGCTTCGGCTTCCATCTCGCCGGCCTGTGGTGGCTCGGCGCCGCCTTCCTGGTCGAGGCCGACAAGTTCGCCTGGGCGATGCCGCTCGGCGTGGTGGCGCTGCCGGCTTTCCTGGCGCTCTTCCCGGCCCTCGGCTTTGGCCTCGCCCGGCTGCTCTGGCCGTCGGGAGCGGGGCGCATCCTCGTCCTCGCGGCGATGCTGGCGCTGTGCGAGTGGCTGCGCGGCCATGTGCTCACCGGCTTTCCCTGGAACGTCTACGGCATGATGCTGGCCGGGTCGGAATGGCTGGCACAGAGCGCCTCGTTGATCGGGCTCTACGGCTTGACGCTGCTCGCGGTCGCGATCGGCGCCGCGCCGGCGACGCTCGGCACCGGCGAGACCGCACGGGCGCGCTGGCAGCCGGTGGGGTTCGCCGTCGTCGCGCTCGCCGCCATGGCTGCCTTCGGCGCCTGGCGCGTGCCTTCCGAGCCTGTCGCGGCGGTCAATGGCGTCAAGTTGCGCCTGATGCAGCCCAATCTGCCGCAGGACGCCAAGTTCAGCCCGAGCAACAGCGAGATGATCGTGGCGCGCTATCTCGCGCTCAGCGATCGGGCGACCGGTCCGCGCACGCTCGGCGTGCAGGATGTCACCCATCTGATCTGGCCGGAATCGGCTTTTCCCTTTCTATTAGGGCGTACCCCACAGGCGCTGGCGCGTATCGCCGCGCTCCTGCCGCCGGGGGCGACCCTGATCACCGGGGCGGCGCGCGCCGGCGAAACCCTGCCGGGCGAGAGCCGTCCGCCGATCTATAATTCGATCCAGGTCGTCGATGACGAAGGTGTGATCACGGGAAGTTACGACAAGGTGCACCTCGTGCCCTTCGGCGAATACCTGCCGCCCTTTCTCGAGCGCCTGATCCGCGCCGTCGGCCTCTCCGAGTTCGTTTCCGTGCCCGGCGGCTTCGCCTCGGGAACGCGGCGGACCCCGCTACAGGTGCGCGGTCTGCCGCCGGCTGCGGCTCTGATCTGCTACGAAGTCGTCTTCCCAGGCGAGGCGATGCCGAGCGGACCGCGCCCCGGTTATATCCTCAATCTGACCAATGATGGCTGGTTTGGCCGCACAACCGGGCCTTATCAGCATCTGGCGCAGGCGCGGCTGCGGGCTGTCGAGGAAGGCCTGCCCCTGATCCGCGTCGCCAATACCGGGATTTCGGCCGTCGTCGACGGCTATGGCCGCATCCGTGCCTCGCTCCCCTTGGGCGAGACCGGGGTGCTCGACGCGACCCTGCCTCACGCCGGTCCGGCTACGCTCTATTCGCGGTTCGGGGATGTTTTTTTTGCATGCCTGATTGTAACATCTCTCTTGCTTGGGCTATGGCCACGTCGGAAGTGATCCCATCTGGAACTTTCCCGCGATTTGATCCGTGCTAAAGAGTTATCGTTGCGGGAGCTAAGCGTCGTTCGATCCGGACGGCGCGAGGAATGACGGAACGCGAGGCCGACGGCACCGATGTTGAAGAAAGTCCCAAACCCGATCGATCGCCATGTTGGCGCCCGCGTGCGGATGCGCCGCATGCTCGCCGGCGTCAGCCAGGAGAAGCTTGGCGAGGCGCTCGGGCTGACCTTCCAGCAGGTGCAGAAATACGAGAAGGGCGCCAACCGGATCAGCGCCAGTCGCCTGCAGCAGATCGCCCAGATGCTCGAAGTGCCGGTTTCCTTCTTCTTCGAAGGCGCGCCGAGCGGCGATGCACCTGAAGGCGGCTTCGCGGACATGGCCGCGACGACTTATGTCTCGGACTTCCTGGCCACCAGCGAAGGCGTCCAGCTGACCAAGGCCTTCGTCAGGATCAAGAGCAGCCGGGTTCGCCGCCGCATTGTCGACCTCGTCGAGGCTTTGGCGGAAGAAGCCGAGGAAAAGGCCTGATCCGGCGTTTCAGCGTTCGCCTCGTCGAACGATCGACCTCTCAAAACAATTTCTGACCTTGACGGCGAACGTTTCCGCTGCAAAGACGCTGCGCGTTTTTGCAAACCTGCCGGCCTATGCCTGCGGTCGCCTTCCCGCCACAAAGGATTTCTGTCCGTGTCACGCCAGAACTACCTCTTCACCAGCGAGTCCGTCGGCGAAGGCCATCCGGACAAGGTTTGCGACCGGATTTCCGACGAGGTCGTCGATCTCTTCTTCAAGGAAGCCGCCAAGGCCGGCATGGACTCCGCCCAGGTGCGCGTGGCCTGCGAGACGCTGGCGACCACCAACCGCGTCGTGATCGCCGGTGAGGTCCGCACCTCGCTCGACGAGAAGGCGATGAAGAGCAAGGTCAAGTCGGCGGCCCGCAAGGCGATCCGCGCGATCGGCTACGAGCAGGACGGCTTCCACTGGAAGAAGTGCAAGATCGACGTGCTGCTGCATGCCCAGTCGGCCGACATTGCCCAGGGCGTCGACGCCGCCGGCAACAAGGACGAAGGCGCGGGCGACCAGGGCATCATGTTCGGCTACGCCTGCCGCGAGACCCCGGAGCTGATGCCGGCGCCGATCTACTACGCCCACAAGATCCTCGAAGTCCTCGCCAAGGCCCGCCATTCGGGTGAGGGCGCCGCTGCCAAGCTCGGCCCCGATGCCAAGAGCCAGGTCACCGTCAAGTACGAGAACGGCAAGCCTGTCGGCGTCACCCAGATCGTGCTCTCGACCCAGCATCTCGACGACAAGCTCTCCTCGGCCGATGTCCGCAAGATCGTCGAGCCCTATATCCGTCAGACCCTGCCCGATGGCTGGATCTCGAAGGACACCGTCTGGCACGTCAACCCGACCGGCAAGTTCGTCATCGGCGGCCCTGACGGCGACGCCGGCCTGACCGGCCGCAAGATCATCGTCGACACCTATGGCGGCGCGGCTCCCCATGGCGGTGGCGCCTTCTCGGGCAAGGACCCGACCAAGGTCGACCGTTCGGCGGCCTATGCGGCGCGCTATCTCGCCAAGAACGTCGTTGCGGCCAAGCTCGCCGACCGCTGCACGATCCAGCTTTCCTACGCCATCGGCGTCGCCAAGCCGCTGTCGATCTATGTCGACCTGCACGGCACCGGCAAGGTCGACGAGGCCAAGCTCGAGGCTGTCCTCGGCGAGGTCATGGATCTGACGCCGCGCGGCATCCGCACCCATCTCGGCCTCAACAAGCCGATCTACGCCAAGTCGGCGGCTTACGGCCATTTCGGCCGCAAGGCCGGCCGTGACGGCAGCTTCTCCTGGGAAAAGACCGATCTGGTCGATACGCTGAAGAAGGCCGTCGCCTGATATCGGCCTCGGCATTCACGATCACGATGGCCGGGGCGTTGCGCCCCGGCCATTTTCTTTAGACCGGACTATTGCCGGAGCAGGTTGCGAGGCGTCGCAGCCCGCTCTTCGCGCGAACCCTGTTCCGATACCGAGGCGGCGGCGATGACAGACCAGCACGATCCCGACCGCGCCTTCTTCGGCCGGCGCAAGGGCAAGGGCCTGCGCGAAGGCCAGGCCGGCCGGATCTCCGACGCCTTGCCGCATTTGCGCCTGCCGGAAGGCGAGATTGGCGATCTCACCGCCCTGTTCCCCGTTCCCGTCGAGGCCGTTCGCCTCGAGATCGGCTTCGGCGGCGGCGAGCATCTGCTGCACCGCATGCGCGAGAGCCCGCAGATCGGCTTCATCGGCTGCGAGCCCTTCATCAACGGCATGGCGAAGTTCCTCGCGGTGATCGAGCGCGAGGGCCTGCGCAATATCAGGCTCTGGGATGGCGACGCTGCGCTGATGCTCCCGCGCCTGCCTGCCGGCAGCCTCGATGCCGCCGACCTGCTCTATCCCGATCCGTGGCCGAAGAGGCGCCAGCGCAAGCGGCGCTTCGTCTCGGAGCGGACGCTCGCCCTCCTGGCGCGGGCGCTGCGCCCGGGCGGGCGCTTCCGCTTCGCCAGCGATATCGACGACTATGTCGGCTGGACGCTGGCGCGGCTCATGGCCTCGCCCGATTTCGACTGGGCCGACGAGAACGCCGACGACTGGCGTCAGCCCTATCCGGGCTGGATCCGCACCCGCTACGAGGCCAAGGCGGTGCGGGAGGGGCGTGTTTCGAGCTATCTCACGGCGTTCCGTCGCGCATCCTGAGGAAGCCGAGCACGCGCTGCGCCGTGGTCGGGGTCAGGTTGCGGAAGCTGAGCCTTGCCCGCTCCAGCACCGGCGCCGACTTACCATCGCCCTTGCGCAGGCCGATCAGGGCCTTGGCGGTGTCCCAGGACCAGCCCATGCCGCGCGCGACCAAGAGCACCGCCTCGCGGTCCGGGCCGAAGACGATGTGCTCGGTCGAGGGCAGCGAGAGCCCGGCGAGCACCGCGACGCCGCAGATCGCATGCTCCGCCGCGCCCGATGTCGCATATTGGGCGATCACGGCCTCGTCGAGTTTGCCGGTCTCGTTCAGTCCCTTGATGTCGGAGAGCGCCGCGCCGAACTTGCCGAGATCGTCGCCGATCTCGGCCTCTGTCGACACGGTCTCGGCGCTGCGCTCGATCGCTCCCGCGACCGCGCCCGCCATGGCCGGCTCGAGCGAAGCCTCTAGGCGGCGCCGTGCCGAGTTCTTGGCGGCGACGAGCAGTTGTTCGGCGAGGTCCTCCGGCAGGTCGGCGCGGGTGCCGAGCGTCGCCTGCAGCGCATCGTCCTGGGCTGCGCGCATCACCAGCACGCCCATGCCGTGGCGCGAGAAGCGGGCGCTCGGGTTCGCCGCGACCGCATGGGTGACGACGCGGCCGCCGCGCAGGATCAGGAAATCGGTGACCGGTTCGCCCAGTTCCGGGCGCTCGGTGATGGCCAGCATGTGATCGCGGCCCTTGGCGGCCGAGATCGCGACGAGGTCGTTGTCGCTGAGGCGCGGCGAGGCGACGAGGACCGGCCGGGCCACCGCGATCTCGTCGAGCGCGAGCTGGCGCACGACGCCGCTCGGCGCATTAGGCACCTCCGAGAGCCGCTCCGACAATTCGATGCGGGCGCGCAGCTCGATCGCGCGGGCGAGGCGGCCGATGACGACGTCGAAGACGCTGATCTGATCCTCGGCCATGCCGGTCGCGGTACTCAGGAAGAGGTCGGTCAGCCTTGCCAGGATCGTGGCGCGCTCCTCGCTGGAGCCGCGCGCCATCGTTGTTTCCAGGTCGCGCAGCAGCGCTCCGACGGGACTCATCAACGCAACCTCTTCACCAGAACCGGCGGAAGGCTAGCAGGCAAGAATGACCAGCCGGTTAGCGGAAACCGAGAAACCGGCTCTGGCTGCCTTCGAAGCTTGCAAGATGGGCCGAACAGGACTAGATAGGGCGCCAACAGCTCTGGTTTCGGTGTAAGCCGGCGATCAAGAGCGGGCCCACCGGCCCGCTCTTTTTTGTTGGCCGAAGCCTTCCGGGCGTAGCGGTCGCCTCGGCGCCCGCAGACGGGATGATGGCGAGCCGGCAATGGGCGAGCAGGACATGCAGGATCAGGAAGAGCGGATCGTCGTCGAGACAGGCGTCGCCGCACGGGTCGCGACGATCGTCGAGCCGGCGATCGCCGATATCGGCTATCGCCTCGTCCGCGTCCGCATCAGCGCTCAGAACGGCTGCACCTTGCAGATCATGGCCGAGCGCCCGGACGGCACGATGACCGTCGAGGGCTGCGAGGCCGTCAGCCAGGCGGTGTCGCCGGCACTCGACGTCGACGATCCCATCCAGGCGGCGTATCATCTTGAGGTATCCTCGCCCGGCATCGACCGGCCACTGGTCCGCCCCGGCGATTTCGAGCGCTGGGCCGGCCATCTCGCGAAGATCGATACCAGCGAGCCGGTCGCCGGCCGCAAGCGCTTCCGCGGCATCCTGCGTGGCGTCAATGGCGGCGATGCCCTGCTGACCCGGGACGACGCGAAGTCCGAGGAGGAGCGCGACGTCGCGATCCCGATGCGGCTGATCGCCGAGGCGCGGCTGGTGCTGACCGACGCGCTGGTCACCGAGTCGCTCCGCCGCGGCAAGTCCGGCCTGCCGCCGGAAATGCCGCCGGCCGATGAAATCGCGATGCCTGCGCCAGGGCGCGGCAAGTCGCTGGGACCGCGCGATCCGAAGGCCCGCAAGCCGGCCAAGGGCGCGAAGCCGGCTCCCGAGCAGAACCGAGAAGAAGAGGAGTGAGTGCAATGGCTGTCAGCGCCAACAGGCTCGAACTGCTGCAGATCGCGGACGCCGTCGCTCGCGAGAAGTCGATCGACCGCCAGATCGTGATCGACGCCATGCAGGACGCCATCGCCAAGGCGGCGCGCTCGCGCTACGGCGCCGAGACCGACGTCCATGCCGAGATCAACACCAAGTCCGGCGAGCTGCGTCTGGCCCGCCATCTCCAGGTCGTCGACCTCGTCGAGAACGGCGCCACCGAGATCACCGTCGACGAGGCCAAGCGCCACAACCCGGCCGCCCAGGTCGGCGACGTCATCGCCGATCCGCTGCCGCCCTTCGATTTCGGCCGCATCGCCGCCCAGTCGGCCAAGCAGGTCATCGTGCAGAAGGTGCGCGAGGCCGAGCGTGACCGTCAGTATGACGAGTACAAGGACCGCATCGGCGAGATCGTCAACGGCGCGGTGAAGCGCGTCGAATACGGCAACGTCTTCGTCGATCTTGGCCGCGGCGAGGCGATCATCCGCCGCGACGAGATGATCCCGCGCGAGACCTTCAAGGTCGGCGACCGCGCCCGTGCCTATGTCTATGACGTGCGCCGCGAGCCGCGCGGCCCGCAGATCTTCCTGTCGCGCACCCATCCGCAGTTCATGGCCAAGCTGTTCGGCCAGGAAGTGCCGGAAATCTACGACGGCATCGTCGAGGTCAAGGCTGTCGCCCGCGATCCCGGCTCGCGCGCCAAGATCGCCGTGATCTCGCGCGATTCCTCGATCGACCCGGTCGGCGCCTGCGTCGGCATGCGCGGCTCGCGCGTGCAGGCCGTGGTCGGCGAGCTCCAGGGCGAGAAGATCGACATCATCCCGTGGTCGCCCGATGTCGCGACCTTCGTCGTCAATGCGCTGCAGCCGGCGGAAGTCGCGAAGGTCGTGCTCGACGAGGAAGCGGACAAGATCGAGGTCGTGGTGCCGGACGAGCAGCTCTCGCTCGCCATCGGCCGCCGTGGCCAGAACGTCCGCCTCGCCTCGCAGCTCACCGGCTGGGATATCGACATCCTGACCGAGGCCGAGGAATCCGAGCGTCGCCAGAAGGAATTCGTGCAGCGCACGGAGATCTTCATGAACGCGCTCAATGTCGACGAGACCGTCGGCCAACTGCTCGCCTCGGAAGGCTTCCGCTCGGTCGAGGAAGTTGCCTATGTCGAGCCGTCCGAGCTCGCCTCGATCGAGGGCTTCGACGAGGATACCGCTGCCGAGATCCAGGCGCGCGCCCAGGACTATCTCGCCGCCATCGAGGCCGAGTTCGACGAGAAGCGCCGGGCACTCGGCGTCGAGGACGAGCTGCGCGAGGTCGAGGGCGTCACCACCGCGATGATGGTCGCGCTTGGCGAGAACGACGTGAAGAGCGTCGAGGACCTCGCCGGCTGCGCCACCGACGACCTTGTCGGCTGGAGCGAGCGCAAGGATGGCGAGACTACCCGCCATGCCGGCTATCTCGATGGTTTCGACCTGTCGCGTCAGGATGCCGAGGCGATGGTGATGGCTGCCCGCATCAAGGCCGGTTGGATCGAGGCGCCGGAGCCGGCAGCCGAGACCGACGCCGAGGCAGAGGCGCAGGCCTGAGGACGACAGCCTGAGCACTAAGGCCGCAGACCGCGCCGTGGCGCCGCGGGCCGGACGCGAGGGTAGGGCGGACAAGGCCCAGGAGCGGACCTGCGTGGTGACGCGCGAGGCCCGCGCGCCCGAGGACCTGATCCGCTTCGTCGTCGGACCGGGCGACATATTGGTGCCCGATCTTCGGCGTAAATTGCCGGGACGTGGCGTCTGGGTCGGCCTCAGCGCCGCTGCAGTTGGTCTGGCGGTCAAGCGCAAGGCCTTCGAGCGTTCGCTGAAGCAGAAGGTCGTGGTTTCGGCTACGCTCGCCGACGAGATCGACGCCCTGATGGTGAAGGATGCCATCCAGGCGCTCGCCATGGCCAACAAGGCCGGTCTGGTCTCGACCGGCTTCGGCAAGGTCGAGACGCTCGCCGGCTCCGGCCAGGTTGCGGCGATCATCGCCGCGAGCGACGGCGCCGAGGACGGCAAGCGCAAGATCGGGCAGGCCCTTCACCGGGCCGCCACGGCCCGCGCGGAGGCCGGGCTGAAGCCGCGCAATATCCCGGTTGTCGCGATTTTCGCGGCGGCCGAACTGGAACTGGCGTTAGGGCGTGAGCATGTGATACATGCAGCCCTTGTTCCGGGACCGGCGACCGAGGGCTTCCTCTCGCGCTGGCGTCGGCTCGTCCGTTTTCGGACGAACGATGCTGGCGGGGCGCCGTCTATCGACCCGGCGGAATCCGACGCTGCAGATCAAACGAAGACCGAACCGGCAGGACCGAAAGCGGAATGACTGACACCAAGAACCCGGGCGACAAGACCTTGAGCGTGACGCCTCCCAAGACGTTGTCGCTGAAGCGGCCTGTCGAACAGAGCACGGTTCGGCAAAGCTTCTCGCATGGGCGTTCGAAGCAGGTCGTCGTCGAGGTCAAGCGCCGCGTCGGCGGCCATGAGCCCGCGGCTCCGGCGCCGGTCACGCGCGCTCCCCAGCCGCCATCCGCCCCTGTCCCGCCGCGCCCGCAGCCGGCCCCTGCTCGGCCGGCCGGCGGCATGCTCCTGCGCACGCTTTCGGACGACGAGAAGGATGCGCGCCTGCGCGCCCTGACCGATGCCCGCGCCAGCGAGGCCGAAGCCCGCGCCCGCGCCGAGGAAGAGGCGCGCCAGCGCGCTGCCCGCGAGGAGCGCGAGCGGGCCGAGCGCGAGGCCGCCCAGGCGCGCCAGCGCGAGGAAGAGGAACGCAAGCGCCAGGAGGATGAGCGCAAGCGCCGCGCCGACACCGCCATGCGCCAGCGCGAGGAAACCGCTGCGCCGCGTCCGGCCGCGCCGCCTGCCCCGGCCCCTTCGGCGCCCGCAGCGCCCCCGGCTTCGCCCGCGCCTGCGGCTGCCGCTCCGGCCCCCTATGCTTCGTCGCCGCGTCCGGCGCCGTCCGGCCCGCGCGAGTACGGCTCGCCGCGTCCGCCGATGCGCGATGTCGGCGCCCGTCCGCCGAGCCTCGATTTCCGCCGCCCGCGCCCCGACACGCCGCGGCCGCCGCGGCCCGACGCCAATGCCACGGCTGAGCCGCTCGTTGCCCGGCCCGCTCGCCAGGCGCCCGCCTCTGCTGGCGCTCCGCGCAGCCGCCCCGATGACGGTGAGGCGCGTCCCGCCTTCCGCCGCCCGGGTGGCAGCCCCGGCGGAGCGCCGCGCGGCGCGCCGGTTCCGGCGCCCAAGACCCCGAAGGCCGGCGAAAAGCCGCGCGGTCGCCTGACGCTCTCCAATGCCACGGGCGGGGATGACGAGCGTACGCGTTCGGTCGCGGCCTTCCGCCGCCGCGTCCAGCGCATGACCGGCCACCGCGCTTCGGACGTCGCCAAGGAGCGCGTGATGCGCGAGGTGATCATCCCGGAGACGATCACGATCCAGGAACTCGCCAACCGCATGTCGGAGCGGGGCGTCGACGTCATCCGCCTGCTGATGAAGCAGGGCGCGATGCACAAGATCACTGACGTGATCGACGCCGACACCGCCCAGCTCGTGGCCGAGGAAATGGGCCACACCGTCAAGCGCGTTGCCGAATCCGACGTCGAGGAAGGCCTGTTCGACACGCCCGATACCGACGAGGCGCTGGTTTCGCGTCCGCCGGTCGTCACGATCATGGGCCATGTCGACCACGGCAAGACCTCGCTGCTCGACGCGATCCGCAAGACCACCGTCGTCACCGGCGAGGCCGGCGGCATCACCCAGCACATCGGCGCCTATCAGGTGACGACGCCTTCGGGCTCCAAGGTGACCTTCATCGACACTCCCGGCCACGCCGCCTTCACGGCGATGCGTGCCCGCGGTGCCAAGGTGACGGACGTGGTTGTGCTCGTGGTTGCGGCCGATGACGGCGTGATGCCGCAGACGGTCGAGGCCATCAACCACGCCAAGGCGGCGAAGGTGCCGCTGATCGTGGCGATCAACAAGATCGACAAGTCCGACGCCAATCCCGATCGCGTGCGCTCCGAGCTGCTGCAATACGAGATCCAGGTCGAGTCGCTCGGCGGCGAGACGCTGGAAATCGAGGTTTCGGCCAAGACCGGCAAGGGCCTCGACACGCTGCTCGATGCGATCGCGCTGCAGGCCGAAGTGCTCGACCTCAAGGCTAACCCCGATCGCGCTGCCGAAGGCACCGTCATCGAGGCCAAGCTCGACCGTGGTCGCGGTCCGGTCGCGACCGTGCTCGTCCAGCGCGGCACGCTGCGCACCGGCGACATCATCGTCGCGGGCTCCGAATGGGGCCGCGTCCGCGCGCTGATCGCCGACACCGGCGCCCAGATCAAGGAAGCTGCGCCTTCGCTGCCGGTCGAGGTTCTCGGCTTCAACGGTACGCCCGAGGCCGGCGATCGCGTCGCGGTCGTCGAGTCCGAAGCGCGTGCCCGCGAGATCACCGATTACCGCGAGCGCCAGAAGCGCGATCGCCTCGCCGCCCGCGGCGCCGGCTCCGGTGCCGGCCGCTCGCTCGCCGAAATGATGCGCGAGCTCAAGGAAGGCGCTGGCCGCAAGGAGTTCCCGCTCGTCGTCAAGGGCGACGTGCAGGGCTCGGTCGAGGCCATCGTCGGCTCGCTCGAGAAGGTCGGCAATGACGAGGTGCGCGCCCGCGTGCTGCAGTCGGGCGTCGGCGCGATCACCGAGTCGGACGTCACGCTGGCGCAGGCCTCCGGCGCTGTCGTGGTCGGCTTCAACGTGCGCGCCCACAAGGAAGCGCGCGAGGCGGCTGAGCGGGCCGGCGTCGAGATTCGCTACTACAACATCATCTACAACCTGATGGATGACGTTAAGGACGCGATGTCGGGCCTGCTGGCACCGACCCTGCGCGAGACGATGCTCGGCAACGCCCAGATCCTCGAGATCTTCAACGTCTCGAAGGTCGGCAAGATCGCCGGTTGCCGCGTCACCGATGGCACGATCGAGCGTGGCGCCAATGTCCGCCTGATCCGCGACGGCGTCGTGGTCCACGAGGGCAAGCTCGCCCAGCTCAAGCGCTTCAAGGACGACGCCAAGGAAGTGGTGGCCGGCCAGGAGTGCGGCATGTCCTTCGAGAACTACCAGGACATGCGCGCTGGCGACGTCATCGAGTGCTATCGCGTCGAGGAGATCAAGCGCACGCTTTGAGCGTTCGCTTGGCAAGGGTCGGGCCTTGGCCCGCCCCTCTCCCGCGAGAGATGGCGCCCCTGAGGCGCGTGAACGTCACAAGATGGCCGGGCCGAGCCCGGCCATGACGCTTTGACAATCAGCGCTCATCCGGTCCGACTCCGGAGAACGAGAACCATGGCAAAACCCGTAAAGACCTCCGGACCCTCGCAGCGTCAGCTCCGCGTCGGCGAACTGATCCGCCACGCGCTCGCCGAGATGCTGGCGCGCGGCGAAATCCATGACGATGTGCTGGCGAAGCACGTCATCACCGTGCCCGAGGTCCGGCTCTCGCCCGATCTGCGGCTCGCGACCTGCTATATCATGCCGCTCGGCGGCCAGGACGTGGCACCGGTGCTGAAGGCGCTGACCGGCCACAAGCGCTACATCCGCGGTGAGATCGCGCATCGCGTGAACCTGAAATACGCGCCCGACGTCCGTTTTCTGCACGATGAGAGCTTCGCCGAGGCCGAGCGCATCGATGCCCTGCTCTATTCCGACAAGGTCCGCCAGGACATCCTGAAGCAGCCGCTCCGCATCGACGACATCGATCAAGACGAACTCCAAGACAAGCCCAATGACGACTGAAGAGAACGGCGCCGCCGCCGAGGCTGGCAAGGAAGCGGGCGGCAGGGAATTCGCGCCGCGGCCGAAGAAGCGCGACGTGCATGGCTGGGTTGTGCTCGACAAGCCGGTCGGCATGACATCGACCCATGCGGTCAGCGTGGTGAAGCGCGCCTTCTCGGCCAAGAAGGCCGGCCATGCGGGCACGCTCGATCCGCTCGCCTCCGGCCTTTTGCCGATCGCGCTCGGCGAGGCGACCAAGACCGTTCCCTTCGTGATGGATGGCCGCAAGGCCTATCAGTTCACTGTCGCCTGGGGTTCGCAGACCGATACCGACGACACCGAGGGCAAGGTCGTCGCGACCTCCGAGGCACGGCCGCAGGAAGACGCGATCCTGGCGCTGCTGCCGCGCTTCACCGGCACGATCCAGCAGGTGCCGCCGAAATTCTCGGCGATCAAGATCGCCGGCGAACGCGCCTATGACCTCGCCCGCGACGGCGAGGAGGTGACTCTGGAGGCCCGCCCGGTCGAGATCACCTCGCTGCGCATCGTCACGCATTCGCCGGAGACGACGACCTTCGAGGCCGAATGCGGCAAGGGCACCTATGTCCGTGCCATCGCCCGCGACCTCGGCTTGGCGCTCGGCTGCCTCGGCCATGTCGCCCATCTCAGGCGCACCCGCGTCGGCCCGTTCGCGATCGATGATGCCGTGACGGTCGAGACCTTGCGCGAGGGCCCCGAGGTGGCGGCTACGGCCCTGCAGCCAGTCGCGACCGCCCTGTCGCTGATCCCCGAGATCGTTATCCACCGGGATGCGGCGCTCCGGCTGAAGCGCGGCCAGAGCGTCCTGCTGCGCGGCCGCGACGCACCTATCGAATCGCAGGCGGTCTACACCACCTGTGGCGGCGTGCTGATCGCCACCGGTTCGATCGAGCAGGGCGAGTTCGTGCCGCACCGGGTCTTCAACCTCTGAGCCTCTCAAGCGCCGCTGCCGCTCTGGCGGCAGCGCGCGATCCGGCTAGGCTGAGCAGCGATGGCGGAGCCGCCATCGGGAGAGCAGCCATGCGCCTTGCCTATGTCGACTACCATACCTGTGGCGAGCCGGTCCGGATCGTGACTTCGGGCTACCCCGAGCTGACCGGCGCAACCATTCTGGAGAAGCGCCGGCAGGCCCGTGAGCTGCATGACGATCTGCGCCGGGCGATGATGCTGGAGCCGCGCGGCCATGACGGCATGTACGGCGTCATCCCGGTCGCGGCGAGCGGTCCCGAAGCGGCCTTCGGCGTGCTCTTCACCCATAATGAGGGCTACTCGACGATGTGTGGCCACGCCACCATCGCGCTCGGCCGCTATGCGATCGAGCATGGGCTGGTGCCGGCGGTCGAGCCGGTGACGCGCTTTGCCATGGAGGCGCCTTGCGGCCTCCTGCGCCTCGCCTGCGACGTCGCGGGCGGCAAGGTCGGCAAGGTCAGCTTCGAGAGCGTCCCGGCCTTCGTCGAGGCGCGCGATCTCGCGGTCGAGCTCTCCGGCTTCGGAACGGTCGTCACCGACATCGCCTATGGCGGCGCCTATTACTGCATCCTGCCGGCCTCGCGCTTCGGGCTCGACCTGTTCGCGACGCCGGTCGAGGAGATCGTCGCCGCAGCAGGCGCGCTGACCGATAGGGTGCGGGCGACGCGGGCGATCACTCATCCGCAGGAGCCCGATCTCGGCTTTCTCTACGGCACCATCGTCACCGACGAGGCCGGTCCGGAGGCCGAGAGCTTCAATCTCTGCGTCTTCGCCGAGCGCCAGATCGACCGCTCGCCGACCGGCTCCGGCGTGACCGCGCGCATGGCGCTGGACCATGCCAAGGGCCTGATCCCGCCAGGAAGGAGCCGCAGCTTCCGCAGCATCACCGGCGGAGCCTTTGCCGGCACGGTGGTCGGGCCGGTCGAGTTCGCTGCTGCCGGGGCCGCCACCGTTGCGGTCGCCGGCACGAGCCATCTTGCCGGGGAGGGCAGCTTCGTCATCGAGCCGGACGATCCGCTGCGCCATGGCTTTGCCCTGCCGCGGCGCTTCGCCGAGATCCCGGGCGCCCCGGCGCGGGGCTAGGAACGGCCCGTTCCGGCGTCATTCGCCGATCGCCGCAGGCTCCCGGTAAGGTTTTGCTGCCAGTCTCCCGCGCGACCAGGAAGGTGGGCATGGCGATGGGCACTGTGAAGACGCAGCGAGCACTCGCGGCGGAAGGCGACGCTGCCTGGAGCCTGCGTCGGCTCGCGTTCAGCCCTGCTTTCTGGCTGGCCCTCTTTCTCGCCTTTGTCCTCGCCGGGCTCGTCCTGCCGCTGCGCCTGCCGCTCGGCGCGAATTACTGGGACACCGCCGTCTATTTCGACGCGGCCCAACGCATCCACGAGGGCCAGGTCCCGAGCATCGATTTCTTCGCGCCGGTCGGCCCACTCGGCTATTACCTCGTCGCCGGCCTCGATCTCGCCTTTCCGAAGGCACACCCGATCCTGCTCGCCAACTGGGGCGTGCTGCCGGTCGCGCTGCCCCTGCTCGCGATCGTCGTCTTCCATGTCGCGCCGCGCTCGCGCGGGCAGGCGCTGGCCCTGCTGCTACCCTTCCTGCTTTTCGCCTCGCTGCCGATCAACCTGCACGAGCTCTACCCGCTGCCGGGCCTCGACGGCTTCGGCCATTACAACCGGCATATCTGCCTGCTGCTCTATGTGCTGGTGGCGACGCTGTTCTTCGTGCGCAGCCCGCTGCTCCTGACCTTGCTGGTTGGGGCGCTGATGCTGGCGCTGTTACTGGTCAAGGTCACCGGCGCGGTCAGCGGCTCCATGCTGGTCGGCTATGCCGTGCTGACCGGCCGGATGCGTTTCCGGGATGCGGCCCTCGCCGCTGGTGCCGTCATCGCGTTCCTCGCCCTTCTCGATCTCGGCACCGGCCTGGTTCGGGCCTATGTCGAGGACATCCTGACCCTGCTCTCGCTCAATACCGGGGCGTTGCTGCCGCGCTTCCTGACCGTGGCCTCGGTCAAGTTCAATGTCATCGGCTCGGTGCTCGTCCTGCTCGGCGTGCTGGTCTGGGTGGCCTGGCGCGACCGGCAGGTGACGGTCGGCGCGTTCCTGCGAGCACTTGCGGTTTCGACCACCGGCTGGCTCGCGGTCACCCTGTTCGCCCTCGTCCTCTTCGAGACGCAGAACACCGGCAGCCTCGAATTCATCGCGCTCTGGCCTTTGCTGCTGGCGATCCTGCTGGAATGGCGGGGGCGGACGGATCGGCTTCGCTCGCTGGTGCTGGTGCTGCTCCTCGCCGCGTCCCTGCCATCGGCGCTGATCTTCATCGAGCGCGGGGTCCGCGCCATGCTCGGCGCGCCGACCTACGAAGCCTTGCGCGTCGACGATCTCGGCCGGATCGGCCGGGTCAGCGTCAAGCGCGAGATCGCCGAACGCGCGCCGCTGATGCTGGACCATTACGCGCAGAACCAGCGCGCCTATGCCGATCTCGCCGGCAAGGGCCAGCTGCCCTCCTTCATCCTCTATTCCGCCATCGACTATCAGGCGACCTGGCTGCTCGAGGCCGAGCAGGGCATCGAGGCGATCCGAGCCTGGGAGAGCGCCAACAAGCGCGAGCTCAACGGCTTCTTCACACTGGATTTCGTTGACCTCTTCAATCGTCAGCTCGACCGAAGGCCGCCGCGCCACGTCCCGATCGGCATCGACCCTTTCCGCAGCAATCCGAAGGTGGCAGCCCAGGCGCTGGAGGATCTGCGCGAGCTCGATGCGATCATGGCGCCGAAATGCCCGCAGACCACGGCCCGCGGCATGATCCTCCAGCACTTCGCGAAGGCGTTGGAAGGGCGGACCAGGATCGCGCTCTCGCCTTGCTGGGACATGTATCTGAAGGGCTGAGGGGGCTGTCCCCTGGCGATCAGACCGGGGCCGCCAGCCGCCGCGCCAGCGCAGCGTCGACTGCCTCCCGTAGGGCACGGGCTGCCGCCGTGATGTCCTGCCCGCCGAACAGCGCCCCGATCACCGCAACGCCATCGGCGCCGGCGGCGATCACTGAGCCGGCATTGCCTGCGTCGATCCCGGCGATGGCGCCGACCGGAAGGCCGCCGAGCGCCTGTGCCGCGGCTAGGCGCAGGGCAGAATAGCCCTCGATACCGAGCGGCGCCTTGGCATCGTCCTTGTGCTGCGTGGAGAAGACCGCGCCGGCGCAGGCATAGTCGATCTTCGCGGCCGCCAGCTCGGGCAGGTCCTCGATCTTGTTCAGAGTCGCCCCGATGATGGCGCGCGGGCCGAGCAGCCGGCGCGCATCGCTGAGCTTCATGTCGTCGGCGCCGAGATGGACGCCATCGGCGCCCGCGGCGAGCGCCACGTCGACCCGGTCGTTGATCAGCAGCGGCACATTGGTGCCGTGCAGCGCCGAGCGGATGGCGCGGGCCTCGCGTACCATCTCGCGCGTCGTCTCGTTCTTGGCGCGCAGCTGGATCAGCGTCGCGCCGCCCTCGACCGCCTCGCGCGCCATGTCGGCCAGCGAGCGGCCGCGGGCGATCTGCGGGTCGACGATGCCGTAGAGGCTGATGTCGACGGTCATGTCGGTCTTCCTGTTCTCATCGTGCCGGGCGCCTTGCGGGCGCAGGGAGGCGAACTTGCCGCCCGGCGCTCTCGGCTCCCGCGGCGGGTATCACCCCGCCATGCGTTGCGCCAGCGTCGCCTCGTCGATGCCGGCGAGGGCGTCGACGAGCTCGACCGCGAAGCTGCCGGGCCCGCGCGAGCGTTCCGCCGCGATTTCGCCGGCGATGCCATAGGCCGTCAAGGCCGCCGCCGCGGCGATGGCCGGGTCCTTTTCGACGGCGCAACAGGCGGCGATCAGTGCCCCCGCCGCGCAGCCGACGCCGGTGACCTTGGTCATCAGCGGGTGGCCATGCGAGACCGAGAAGCTCGCCGCGCCGCTCTCGATCCGGTCGACCTTGCCGGTGGTGACACGGGTTACCCCTTCGGCCGCGGCAAGATCGAAGGTGAGCGCCGTCATTTCCGTGGCGTTGCCACGCACGACGAGGTTCGGCAGGCGCAGCACCTGCCGGGCGATGTGCTGGCGCAGCGGCGAGAGCTCGACGAAGACCGGGTCGAAGACCAGGGGCTTGCCCCGCTCGCGGGCCACCTCGAGCAGTTTCGGGATGGCGAGCTCGCTCTCGGCATTGATCGTGCCGATATTGATCAGGATCGCGCCGGCGCCTTCCGCCATCGCCGCGACCTCGTCGACATGGATGGCCATGGACGGGATCGCGCCGAAGGCGAGCAGCATGTTCGCCGTGATGTTCTGCGCCACCGTATTGGTCAGGCACTGCACCCGCGGGCGGTTCTCCGCCACGCGGGCGAGGACCGAGGCGACGCGCGCAGCGTCGACCCGGTCCATCGCCATGACCGCGCTCATTCGGCCGCCGGCAAATAGAGCTGCGCGCCCTTGTTGAGGAACTCCTCCGACTTCGCCGCCATGCCCTCGCTCGCCATGGCCTCCAGCGCCGCCCGCTCGTTCTCGCCCATCGCCAGCACCTCGGCGCGCAGGTCCTGGGTGATCTTCATCGAGCAGAACTTCGGCCCGCACATCGAGCAGAAATGCGCGACCTTGTGGGCGTCCTTCGGCAGCGTCTCGTCATGGAAGGCGCGCGCCGTATCGGGATCAAGCGCCAGGTTGAACTGGTCCTCCCAGCGGAAGTCGAAGCGGGCACGCGACAAGGCATCGTCGCGCAGCTTCGCCGCCGGATGGCCTTTGGCGAGGTCGGCGGCATGGGCGGCAATCCGGTAGGTGATCACGCCGGTCTTGACGTCGTCCCGATCTGGCAGGCCGAGATGCTCCTTCGGCGTGACGTAGCAGAGCATGGCGCAGCCGAACCAGCCGATCATCGCCGCGCCGATGCCGGAGGTGATGTGGTCATAGCCGGGCGCGATGTCGGTGGTCAGCGGTCCCAATGTGTAGAACGGGGCTTCGCCGCATTCGCGCAGCTGCTTGTCCATGTTCTCCTTGATCTTGTGCATCGGCACATGGCCGGGGCCCTCGATCATCACCTGGCAACCCTTCTCCCAAGCGGTCTTGGTGAGTTCCCCCAGGGTCTCCAGCTCGGCGAACTGGGCGCGGTCATTGGCGTCGGCGATCGAACCCGGACGCAGGCCGTCGCCCAGCGAGAACGAGACGTCATACTTGCGCATGATCTCGCAGATCTCGTCGAAGCGCTCGTAGAGGAAGCTCTCCTTGTGATGCGCCAGGCACCAGCGCGCCATGATCGAGCCGCCGCGCGAGACGATGCCGGTCACCCTGGAAGCCGTCAACGGAACATAAGGAAGCCGCACGCCGGCATGGATGGTGAAATAGTCGACGCCCTGCTCGGCCTGCTCGATCAGCGTGTCCTTGAACACCTCCCAGTCGAGCTTGATCGGGTCGCCGCCGACCTTCTCCAGAGCCTGGTAGATCGGCACGGTGCCGATCGGAACCGGCGAGTTGCGTAGGATCCAGGAGCGGATGTTGTGGATGTTGCGGCCGGTGGAGAGGTCCATCACCGTATCGGCGCCCCAGCGGATCGCCCAGACCAGCTTCTCGACCTCCTCGGCGGCGCCGGATGTCACGGCCGAGTTGCCGATATTGGCGTTGATCTTGACCAGGAAATTGCGGCCGATCGCCATCGGCTCCAGTTCGGGGTGGTTGATGTTCGCGGGGATGATGGCGCGCCCGCGGGCGATCTCCTCGCGGACGAATTCCGGCGTGACGAATTCGGGAACCGAGGCGCCGAAGCTCTCGCCATCGGCATGGCGCTCCCTCGCGCCTTCCAGCATGGCGGCGCGGCCGAGATTCTCGCGATGCGCGACATAGATCATCTCGGGCGTGATGATGCCGGCCTTGGCGAATTCGTACTGCGTCGCCATCTGGCCGGGCTTGGCTTCGAGGATCGGTCGCTCAGCCGGGCAGGCCGGGACCAGATGCTCTTCCGAGATGTTGCCGTTGTCGGCGGCGGTGACGGCACGGCCGGGCACGGTCGCAAAGCCCTGCGCGTCGAGCCAGGCCCGGCGCGGCTGGATCAGGCCGGCATTGAGGTCGATCTTCGCATCGGTCTCCGTATAGGGGCCGGACGGGTCGTAGATGCGCACCGGCGGCTCGGCATCGGTGGTCAGCACCACCTCGCGGAAGGGCACCCGCATCTCCGGATGCTCCGGCGCCGCGACATAGATCTTGCGCGAGCCGATGATCGGCCCGGTCGTCACGCCGGTGGGGGCGCCAAACTTGGACGCGGCCTTGGCGTTGTTCTTCTGGGGCTTGGTATGGGCGTTCATGGGATCTCCTCCTTGGTCCAAGGTTCAGGAGATCCGGGTGTCTGGACGGTCCAGTCGCTGTTATGCGGCTACAGATAGGGCGTAGGCCGCGTTCCAGTCCCTCCGCCGGTATGACCCGGATCAGGTTCGACGGGTTCGGCGTCGGACGCCATCTCAGCTCTTGCGAGCACCCCTCGGAACGAGGCGGAGGTTAGAGGCGGTCGAGAAAGGAAGCAAGCCGGCGCTGAGGCGGCGGCCATGTGGTGGCGGCATGCGGGAAAATCGGCGCTGCCGCTTGTGGTCGGCCCGGTTCAGATGGTGACGTCGAGATGCTCGCCCTGGCCGAAGGGCAGTGCGGCCTTCTGTTCCGCGATGCTGCGCTCCAGCATCTCGACCAGGCCACGCTGGGCATCGTCCAGCTCTTTCTGCATTTCGGCCTGCTGCGCCGGCTGGGGCCGCTCGATGGACCGCTCTTGGGGCCGGGCGACGAAACTCTCGCCGATCAGAAAAGACGAGTCGCTCATGCTCTCCTCCCTCGCCTCGAGGATACAGAACGCGCCTTACCCGAATCTGAATCCGAAGCTGCGAGTTTTGGCGGCGCCAAAGCACTTTCGAGCGAAGTGGGTACCGGTTCGCGTGAAGAAAGTGCGGTAATCAATGGACTGGAGCTATTTCGCGAAACGCGGATTAGCTCCAGTCGATCAGGCGGTGATGTCGAGATTGCCGCCCTGCCCGGCCGGCAGCGTGGCCTTCTGCTGCTCGGCCGATTGCTGCAGCATCGAGACCAGCGCCTGGTCGGCCTTGGCGTTCTGCTTGACCATTTCGAGCTGCATGGTCTGCTGCGTCGCGGCCGAACGCATGCTGATCATGCTCTGGGCGATCACGGTCGACATTTCGCTCATGGCAAACTCCTCGCCGCGACCATAGGCGGCGAGCCCTTACGCAAATCTGAATCCTCCCCGGCGCTCTCGAGCGATCAGGGCGCGATGATCGAAGGCAC
The DNA here is from genome assembly GCF_001509835.1 of Allobosea sp. WAO. GTDB lineage: Bacteria > Pseudomonadota > Alphaproteobacteria > Rhizobiales > Beijerinckiaceae > Allobosea. The sequence goes on along the minus strand of NZ_JXTJ01000007.1, from coordinate 188,508 downwards.
GCCCCGCGGCATCGGCAGGTCGCGACCCGGCTGGGCCGGGCCGCGCCGGTCGCGCGCCACTCGCTCGCGTTCGCGCCGGACTTCGGCGCGCTCGGCGGCCGGTTCGTCCCGCTGAACGTCGCCGACATTCGGTGCCATCGGCACGCCGGGCGCGCGCTCGCGCGGGATCGTCGTCATATCCGGGCCGGATTGCTCCTGCCCGGCCGCAGCCTCTGCAGCGATAAGCCCGATGAGCACGAGGCTCATCAGGAACCAGAATGATCTGCGCATGGGGCCCTCCTGCGCTGGTCGGGCCGGCAGCAGGCAAACTCCGGCCTGACCACAGAACGGGCGAGGGCGGCGAAGGTTCCATCGCGATTTGCAGATGCAGCCCGGGCGCTCGACAGGGAGCGCCCGGGCCTTTCATCACTGCGCGTTCTGGCCGGTCAGCAGCGGCGTGATCCGGCGCAGCGTCACGCGCCGGTTCTCGCGCGAGTCGCCCTGCGTCTGGACCTTGAGATACTGCTCGCCATAGCCCTGCGTCGTCAGGTTCTCGGCGGGAACGCCGAAATCGCGGGTCAGGATCTCGGCGACCGACTGGGCCCGCCGGTCCGAGAGCGAGAGGTTGTCGATGTCGGCGCCGACCGCGTCGGTATGGCCCTCGACCAGGAAGACCTCGTTCGGCGTGCGTTCGACCGCCTGCATCACGGCCTGCGCCAGCACGCGCAGGCGCTGCGCCTGGTCGGCGCCGACTGTCCAGGAGCCGGAGTCGAAGTTGATCGTGTCGACATCGACGCTGCGCATATGAGCTCGCAGGTCCGGCGAGTAGCGCACCTCGTCCAGCGTGTAGCGACGCGGGACGGGGGCGACCGGCGGGGCGGTGATCGTCTCGTAGATCAGCCGCTCATCGGCGTGCCCGGCATCGACGATGTAGCGCTCACGCGGGATGCGTAGCGGCGGCGGCGGCAGTTCGACGATCTCCTCGGCGAAGCGCGGGCGCGGTCCGTCGCGGCGCATATTGTCGATGATGATGACCTCGGCGCCGTCGCGCTCGCGCCGCGAGCGCCGCAGCAGCCGGCCATCGGCATCCGTCACTGTGACGATCTGCGTGCCGTCGCGGCGGTCATAGACCGTCACCGTCTCCTCGCCGCGGCGTTCGCTGCGGGTGTCGAGCCCGAGGTCGCGGAAGCGCTGGTTCTCGTCGCGCCGAATGATGACGCGGTCGTCATCGCCGCGGATAAGGGTCCGGCCGGGCTCGCGGATGATGGTGACGTCGCCCTCGCGCGTCTCCTGCCGCCGGCTGCGGACATCGTCGAGCCTGTCGGCGCCCCGCGTCGCCATGATGCCGCCGATCGCGGCCGCACCGAGCCCGATCGCGGCTGCGCCGCCAAGGCCGATGCCGCCGCGTCGCCCCTGTCGTTCAGGCGGCGGCAACTGGCCGGGCTGTCCCGGCATCCCGGGCTGGATGGGCTGGACCTGGCCGGGCACGACAACGGGTTGCGCGGGTGCGCCGGGCAATTGGCCGGGGGCGGGTGCAGCTTGCGATGGCGCGGCTCCCGGCTGCGGCGGGGCACCCGGCGCGCGGCCGGCGTTCGGAGCGGGGGCGGGTTGAGCCGGGCTGGGCTGGGCGGGCACCGGGGCGGGCGCCGGCTGGCGGTTGAGACCTGAGGGCGGCTGGACCGGCGCCGTCGGGGCAGGCGCCGTGCCGGGTTGCGGTTGGGTGGCGCGCGGTGCTGTGCCGGGTGCGGGAGCCGCCTGGCCGGGGCCGGGCTGGCGGTTCAAGCTTGGCGCTTGCTGCGACGGAGCTGCGCCCGGCTGCGGCGCGGCAGTGGGAGCCCGGCCGGCCGGCGGTACGACGGCCGGCTGACCACCGCTCGGAGCCGCCTGGCCAGGGGCGGGGCGATTGGGCGCCGCCGGCATCGCTGGCGCCGCAGGGAGCTGGCCCGGCGCGGTCTGCGCAGGACCGGGCCGGCGTTGGGCGCCCTCGCCCGACGGTGCTCCCGGGCCGCTGGGCCGGGTCGCCGGCGCATCCGGCCGCCCCGGCGAAGGTTGCGGCGCGATCTGGCCGGGAGCCGGACGTTGCGGTGCTGCGGGGATGGTGGAGGGCGCGCGAGGCGCTCCCTGCGGAGCCGAAGGTGCGATCTGCCCGGGGGCGGGGCCCGCCGGCGGTGACGGACGGCGCGGTTCTTCGGGCATGGCGGGCGCGGCCCGGCCGGCAGGGGGCGCCGCCTGCGGCGCGGTGGGCGGGCGCGGCATGTTCGGATTCACGCCGGCCGGCCGCTCCGGTGCACCGGGCCGAGCCGCCGGCGGCTGACCAGGCGCCGGACGGGCGCCGGGGCGTTCCTGCCCGCCTTGCGGAGGACGTTCCTGCCCGCCCGGCCGCTGGCGGCGAGGATCGGGACGGTCGTCATCGCCGGACTGGGCCTGGGCGAGCTGGAGCGATGGTGCGGCGAAACTGCCCTGCGATAGAGCGATGGCGGGGATCAGGGTGCCGAGCAGGAGCAGGTTCTTGGTGCGCATGATGACGTCCGTTTGCAGTTGTTCTTCCGGACATCAGCGCCCTCGCGCCCTGAATTCCGGATGAACCGAAAACGGCCGAAATCGGGCACGGTTCCGCTTCCCAAGCGGCAACCGGCCCGGTTTTGCGCGGACTTCAGAGTTCGGCCTGCGCCTTCACATAGGCCGCGATCTCGGCATGCGTCGCGAACCAGACATCGCCCTTGCCCTTGGCGTGCCGCACCAGCTCCTCGACGATCCAGAAGCGCGAGCGATAGGTGATGACGTGCGGGTGCATGGTGAGCAGGAACAACCCGCCATCCTCGTAGGCGCCGTCGAACTCGCGGCGGAAGATGTCGAACACCGCCTCCGGCGGCGTGTAGGGCCGCAGCGCCTGGAAGCGGTTCATGTTGAAATAGACCGCGTCGTCACGGATCCACTCGACCGGAAGCTCGACCATGCCGGTCGGCTCACCGTTCTCGATCAGCTCATAGGGGTCGTCATCGGCGAACAGCGAGGAATCGTAGAGCAGGCCGAGCTCGCGCTCGACCGCGAGCGTCACCTCGGAAAAATCCCAGGACGGGGTGCGCATGCCGACCGGCCTGACCCCGGTGATCCTCTCCAGCGTGTCGGCCGAGCGCAGATGCAGCTCGCGCTCGTTCTCCGGCGGCACCGCCGTGTTGACCTCGTGGATCCAGCCGTGAAGGCCGATTTCGTGGCCTTCGGCGACGACGCGGCGCTGCTCGTCGGGATAGAGCAGGGCGGTCACCGCCGGCACGAAGAAGCTCGCCTTGATCTGCTCTCTCGCGAGCATCGCCAGGATGCGCGGCATGCCTGCGCGGTTGCCGTATTGCCCCCAGGAGAGCCGGCCGACCGACTTGCCGCCATCGCGCAATTCATTGGTCTCGTGGTCGACGTCGAAGGAGAGGGCTACCGCGCAGCACGCGCCACCCGGCCAGCTCTTCGGCTTGAGATTACGGCCGGCGCGCACGCGCTCGACCTTGCCGCGCCAGGTTTCTTCCGACCACTGCCAGGGTTCGAGATCGTCCATCGTCATCCTCCAGTCGCGGCCGCCGCCGGCAGTACCGGCACGGCGGCGAGCAGTCGCTTGGTGTAGTCGTGCTGCGGCCGGTCATAGACCTCGGCCGCCGGGCCTTCCTCGACGATCCTGCCGCGATACATCACTGCCACACGCTCGCAGAGATGGCGCACCACCGAGAGGTCGTGGGAGATGAAGATCAGCGTCAGGCCGAGCTCGCTGCGCAGCCGCATCAGGAGGTTGAGGATCTGCGCCTGGATCGAGACGTCGAGCGAGGCGACCGGCTCGTCGCAGATCACCAGGTCCGGTTGCATGGCGAGTGCGCGGGCGATGGCGACGCGCTGGCGCTGGCCGCCGGAGAACTGGTGCGGATAGCGGCCGGCGAAAGCGGGATCGAGCCCGACGGCGCCGAGCCAGTCGCGGACGTAAGCCTCGGCCTCGGCCTTGCCGACCAGCCCATGGGCGCGCGGCCCTTCGCTGATACTGTCGCCGATGCGCATGCGCGGATCGAGCGAGGCGAACGGGTCCTGGAAGATTGTCTGGACGCGGGTGGTGAGCTTGCGCGGCGTCTCGCCGGCGCTCATCACCGGCCGGCCGGAGAGGCGCACTGTGCCGGCGCTCGGCGCGTAGATGCCAGCCGCCATCCGCCCCAGCGTGGATTTGCCGGAGCCGGATTCTCCGACGAGGCCGAGCGCCTCGCCGCGCCGCACTGTCAGGCTGACGGAATCGACGGCCAGAACCGATACCGGTGGCTTTGCGAGGCCGAGCCTCTCGGCCATTGCCCGCAGTGCCCCGGTGCGGGCCTCGAAGCGCTTGCTGACGCCGTCGAGCACGAAATAGGGCGCGGCTTCGTCGCCGGCCGGCTCGGCCTCCGCCGCCGGGAGGCGTGGCGGCGGAGCGGCGTCGGGAACCCCGCCACCGCGCAGCAGGTATGTGCCCGGCTCAGCCCGCGAGGGCAGGGCATCGAGCAAGGCGCGGGTATAGGGATGCTGCGGCCTGGTCAGCACGTCGAGCATCGGGCCGGCCTCGACGATCTCGCCCAGCCGCATCACCGCGACATGCTGGGCGATCGAGGCGACGGTGGCGAGGTCGTGGCTGATCCAGATCAGGGCGGTGCCGAGCTCGGCGACGAGCTCCTTCATCTCGGCCAGGATCTCGGCCTGGATCGAAACGTCGAGCGCGGTGGTCGGCTCGTCGCAGATGATCAGTTTTGGCCGATGCAGCAAGGCGATAGCGATGGCGACGCGCTGGCGCATGCCGCCGGAAAGCTGGTGCGGATAGAGGTCGACCGTCGCCTGCGGGCTGGGGATGCGCACCTGCGCGAGGCCCTCGATCGCGCGCCGGCGCGCCTCCGCCGCCGAGACCCTTTGATGGGCCTCCAGCGCCAGCCGGATCTGCTCGCCAATGGTCAGGACCGGGTTCAGCGTCATCAGCGGGTCCTGGAAGACCATGGAGACGGTCTTGCCGCGTAGCGCCCGGAGCTCTTCCTGCGGCAGACCGGTGATCTCGCGGCCCTCAAGCTTGACCGATCCTGCCGCGACGCGACCGGGTGGGTCGATCAGGCCGATGATCGAGAAGCCGGTGACGCTCTTGCCCGAGCCGGATTCGCCGACGAGCCCCATAACCTCGCCGCGCCGCAGCGAGAAGGAAACGCCGTCGACCGCCTTCACCACTCCGGCCCGGGTGAAGAAATGCGTGCTGAGGTCGGTGACCTCGAGGAGCGGGGCGTCGGTCATGGCGACGCCTTCTCCGTCATGCTCGGCCTTGTGCCGAGCATCCACGTCTTGAACACTGCCCTCGATCGACGAGGACGTGGATGGTCGGGACAAGCTCGACCATGACGAAATGGGCTCGTGCCCGCCCTCATCGCTTCAGCCTCGGATTGACCTGGTCGCGGACCTGGTCGCCGACGAGGTTGATCGCGACGATCAGCAGGATCAGGGCAAGGCCGGGATAGATCGAGATCCAGTAGCGGCCGGACAGCATGTACTGGAAGCCGTTGGCGATCAGCGCGCCGAGAGAAGGCTCGGTCACCGGCAGGCCGACGCCGAGGAAGGACAGCGTCGCCTCGAGCGCGATCGCGTTCGCCACCTGCACGGTCGCGACCACGATCAGCGGCGGCAGGCAGTTCGGCAGGATATGGCGCCAGACCACCTGCCGCGCCGGCAGTGGCGTCGAAAGGGCAGCCTCGACATAGTCCTTGCCGCGCTCGGCCGAGGCCGCGCCATGGGCGGTGCGGGCGAAATAGGCGTATTGCGCGGCGGCGAGCGCGGCGATCAGTTGCGCCTTGCCCTGGCCGAGCAGCGCCGAGATCACCAGCGCCAGCAGGATCGCCGGGAAGGCGAGTTGCAGGTCGATCACCCGCATGATGAAGGCCTCGCGCCTGCCGCCGAGATAGGCGGCGGAGATGCCGAGCGTGACGCCCACCGCGAAGGCGATGGCGCCGGCGACCAGCCCCATCTGCAGCGAGATGCGCAGCCCGTAGAGGATGGCGGAGAACAGGTCGCGCCCCTGCGCATCGGTGCCGAGCCAATGCGTGTAGCCGCCGGAGCCGACATAGCCGGGCGGCCGGCGGGCATCCATCAGCGCGAGCTTGGCGAGGTCGTAAGGGTCCTGCGGGGCGATCAGCGGGGCGAGCAGCGCGACGCCGACCAGCGCGACGACGACGGCGAGGGCAGCGACCGCGACCTTGCTCTCGCGGAACTCAGCCCAGAAGCGGGCGGCGGGCGAATCCTTGCGCATCAGGCCCGCCCCTTCCGCAGGCGCGGATCGAGCGCGAAATAGGTCAGGTCGACCACGAAATTGATCATGATGAAGACGAAGGCGACCAGCATCAGATAGGCAACCATCACCGGCCGGTCGAGCGACTGGATGGAGTCGATGATCAGCTTGCCGATGCCCGGCCAGGAGAAGATCGTCTCGGTCACCACGGCGAAGGCGAGCGTCGAGGCGAATTCGAGCCCGAACACCGTGACGAGCGGGATCGAGATCAGCCGCAGCACATGCCGGCGCAGCACCGTCCATTCCGAAAGCCCGGCGGCGCGGGCGAACTTCACCGTGTCGCTCAGCATCACCTCGCGGGTGCCTGCCCGCGCGAGGCGGGTCATCAAAGCGAGCTTGAAGAAGGCGAGATTGGCCGCGGGCAGCAGCATGTGGCTGAGCCCGTTGGCGGTCAGGAAGCTCCATTCGATGCCGAACAGCGCGGCGGTGTCGCCGCGCCCACCGGCCGGCAGGATCTGCAATTCGACGGCGAAGGTCATGATCAGCACGAGGCCGATCCAGAAGGTCGGCACCGAGAAGCCCAGGATCGAGATCGCCATGATCGTCTTGGCGAGGGCGCTGTCCGGCCGGTAGCCGGCATAGATGCCGGTGGGAATGCCGATCAGTGCCGCGCCGACCACGGCGGCGACCGTCAGCTCCAGCGTCGCCGGCAGGCGCGACAGGATCAGCTCCAGCACCGGCATCCCGAAGACGAAGGAACGGCCGAAATCGCCGTGCAGCACGCGGCCGAGGAAGGTGAAGTACTGCTCCCAGAGCGGCCGGTCGAGCCCGTAGCGGGCGATCGTCTCGAGCCTTATGTCCTGGCTGACATCGGGGCCGATCAGCACGTCGATCGGATTGCCTATGGCGTAGACGCCGACGAACACCAGCGCCGACATGACGAGCATGACTACGAGCGCCTGCAGGATGCGCTCGATGACGTGCGTCAGCATAAGCTGGACATTGCCCGGGTGATCCTCGCAGCCCCTGCCCCGGGTGACCGCGAGGCGGTCGAATGGGACCCGGAGGTTGCGGGACGATAATTCATTACGGCCAGCTCTCCACCATCGCCGCACGCGTCTCCTCGACGCCGACGCTCCAGAGCCGGAGCATGTCCTCGTCGGGTTTCTGGTAGCAGCCGTGGAAATTGCCGTCGCCGAGGATCTCGCGCTTCCGAGCCGGGTTGGCGGCCTGGTAGAGGGCACTGTCGAAGGGCGGCTTGACCGCATCCGGCATCGCGACCCCTACGAGCCGGTTCCAGGGGAAATTCTCCATCCAGGAGGCATGCGAGGCAGCCGGGTCGACCTGCCGGACCGCTGCCTGGAAGCGCTGCCCCGCCCACCAGTTGTGCATCTTGACGCTGGCGTCGGGTCGCCTGCCCATCCACTCGGTCGCGAAGGTCATCGCGGGCGAATTGCCGCCATGGCCGTTGACCAGCACGATGCGCCGGAAGCCGGAACGATAAAACCCCTCCAGCAGATCCTCGAGCAGCGCGATATAGGTGCTCATCCGCAGCGAGACCGTGCCGGGATAGGCGGTGAAGCCCGGCGTCATGCCATAGGCCTGCACCGGAAAGACCGGGATGCCGAGCGGTTCGGCGGCTTCGCCCGCGACCCGCTCGGCCAGGATCGCATCGGTGGCGAGGCTCAAATAGGCGTGCTGCTCGACGCAGCCGAGCGGCAGCACGCAGCGGTCGTCGCGCCTCGCCTGCTCCTCGATCTGCATCCAGTTCATCTCAGCGACGAGCACGGCCAAATCCTTGCGTTTCGGCAAAAGCACGTCATCCTTGACAGTGGCATAGGGGGTCGTCAAGTTCCACATGGAACTAAGTCAGGAAGTGCCGAGATGCGCCATGCACCGACTGCCTTGTCGAAGTTGGACAGTGAGCGCGAGGCCGCTCTGCGCAATCTCGATCCGCTGATCGTCACCAAGCTCTGGGACAATCCCTGCTGGCTTTCCTTCCGGCTGAACTTCATCGCCTTCCGCTTCAACGATCCGGTCTATCGCTGGATCGAGGCGCGCTACGGGCTGGTCCGGCCGGAATTCGTCGCGCTCTACGCGGTTGGCTTGAAGGGCGGCGTCGCCGCCAAGAACATCGTCGCTTCCGCCGGCCTGCCGAAGAACACGCTGTCGCGGGCGATCCAGAAGCTGCTCCAGCGCCGCCTGCTCAAGCGCGAGACCGACCCTGAGGATCTGCGCAGCTATGTGCTGGCGCTGACGCCGACCGGCCGCGCCATCTTCGACGAGACCATGCCGCGGATGGTGCAGCAGCAGGGCGCGATGCTCGGCACTTTGACCGAGGCCGAGCAGAAGCAGCTCTGCGAGCTCCTGGACAAGATGGTGATCGCCTCTCCGATCTGGCCTGCCGACCTCGAACCCGAAAGCAACCCGTCATGACCGAGACCTTGCCGCGCATCGATCACGTCGTATTCGGACGGGGGCGTCCGAATACGAAAAATGTGATCGACACTAAGTGTCTGGAGCATTGCTCACGCGAAAAACCGGTCTCCACTTTTTCGCGCAATGCTCTAGCCCCGCTCTGGCGCCGTGCCGCGCTCGTGGCCCTGTTCGGGGTTGCGCTCGCCGGTCCGGCGCTGGCCCAGAACCTGACCATTGGCGTGCGCGCCGGGCCTGAATCGATCGACCCGCATTTCACCGCGACCGGCACCCATGCGGAGGCGCTGAAGCATGTCTTCGACACGCTGACCTGGTCGGGCGACAAGCTGCAGATCGAGCCGCGCCTGGCGACGAGCTGGAAGGCGATCGAGCCCTCCGTCTGGGAATTCAAGCTGCGGCCCGGCGTCAAGTTCCATGACGGTTCCGATTTCACCGCCGAGGACGTCAAGTTCTCGATCGAGCGCATCCCGGTCGTTGCCGGGCCGAACCCGACGACGATCTATGTCCGCCGCGTCAAGGAGGTGAAGATCGTCGATCCGCTGACCGTCCACATCGTCACCGACGGGCCGGCGCCGAACCTGCCCAACGATTTCATCAGGCTCTTCATCGTCTCGCACAAGGCGGCCGCCGGCCTGACCAAGGACAATGCCAACGAGGCCTTCAACGGCGGCAAGGCGGCGATCGGCACCGGCCCCTACAAATTCGTCTCTTGGACGCCTAAGGACCAGCTCGTGCTCGACCGTTTCGACGGCTACTGGGGCGAGAAGGAGCCCTGGGCCCGTGTGCTGCGCAAGGAGCTGCCGAACGATGCTGCCCGCGTCGCCCAGCTCAAGGCCGGCCAGGTCGACATCATCGTGCGCGCGCCTGCCTCCGACGTGCCGACGCTGAAGCGCGATGCCAAGCTTTCGGTCGCGACCATCGACACCGTCTACGTCTTCAACATGGAGCTCGACATGCGGGACAAGTCCCCGCAGGTCAGCGCCAAGGACGGCTCGCCGCTGCCCAAGAACCCGCTGCAGGATGCCAAGGTCCGCGAGGCGATCGACCTCGCCATCGACCGCCCGGCGCTCGCCGAAATCGCGATGGAAGGGCTCGGCGCGCCGGTCAATCAGCTCGTGACGCCGGATATCGCGGGCTATAACAAGAGCCTGCCGCCGCTGAAGCCCGATCTCGCCAAGGCGAAGAAGCTGATGGAGGAGGCCGGTTACCCCAATGGCTTCAAGGTCGGCTTCTCCTTCACCAGCGATCGTCTGCCCGGCGACCGGCAGGTCGGCACCTCGATCGCCCAGATGCTGGCCCGCATCGGCATCGACGTGAATGCCAACGCCCAGCCCGGCGCGGTCTTCTTCCCGGCCCGCCTGCGCGGCGAGTTCTCGCTCTCCATGTCCGGCTGGGGCACGCTGACCGGCGAGGCGAACTACACGCTGTCCTCGGTGGTGCATTCGAACGACCCGGCCAAGAAACTCGGCGCCTTCAACGTGCTCGGCTACAAGAACGCCGAGCTCGACAAGCTGATCGAGGATGCCGCGGTCGAGATGGACGAGGCCAAGCGCAACGACCTCCTGGCGCAGGCCAACGCCATCGTCGCCAAGGATCGGCCGCGCCTGCCGATCGTCGCCGTCGGCTCGGCCTGGGCGATGCAGAAGGCCAAGGTGACGATCCGCCCGCGCGTCGACGAGGACACGCTGGCCATGGACATCAAGCCTGTGAAGTGAAAAGAGCTGGGGTCTAGTCTCCTCGCCCTCGCGGGGAGGGACTAGGGGCGGGGGCGCAAAGGTGCGCACCGCCACCCTCCGGCCTACTGCCTGACCCGATCCAGCGCCCCCGAGCGCTCACCCAGTCATTCGCCCCCTGCTCCTACCCTACCTGCACGGGGAGGGGGCTCGTCGAGGTTCACGATCACCATGACCATCGCTCTCGCCATCCATGGCGGCTGCGGCACCTTGCCCAAATCCGAAATGACCGACGCCGAATGGGCCGAGGCCAAGGCCCATCTCGCCAAGTCGCTGCGTGCCGGCTGGGCGGTCCTGACCAAGGGCGGCAGTGCCGTCGACGCGGTCGAGGCCGCCGTCGTGGTGATGGAGGATTCCGCGCATTTCAATGCCGGCCACGGCGCCGCCCTCAATGCCGATGGCGAGCATGAACTGGATGCCTCGATCATGGACGGCGCGACCTTGGCGGCCGGCGCGCTCTGCGCCGTCAAGCGCATCCGCAATCCGATCACCGCCGCCAAGGCGCTGATGCACCGGGGCGACCCGCTACTGCTGACCGGCCCGGCCGGCGACGCCTTCGCCCAGGCCGAAGGGCTCGACGTGGTCGCCAACGACTATTTCTCGACCGAGCGCCGGCGCAAGAACCTCGCCTCGATGAAGATCCGCGAGCTCGTCGGCACCATGGCCGGCGCGAGCGAGGCCGAGAAGCACGGCACGGTCGGCGCCGTCGCCCGCGATCGGGCCGGCCACCTCGCCGCCGCGACCTCGACCGGCGGCTACACCAACAAGCCGCCCGGGCGCGTCGGCGATTCCCCGATCATCGGCGCCGGCACCTATGCGCGCGACGGGCGCTGCGCCGTTTCCGGCACCGGCAAGGGCGAATTCTTCATTCGGTATTGCGTCGGCCACGAGATCGCGTCGCTGATCGGTTATGCCGGGCTCTCGCTGCGCGATGCCGCCGACCGCGCCATCGCCGAGCTCAGCGCCCACAAGATCGGCGCCGGCCTCGTCGCCATCGGCGCCGACGGCACGATCGTCGCGCCCTATAACTCCGAAGGCATGTATCGCGGCTGGGTCACACCGGACGGGCTCGTCCATGTCGCGACCCATGCCGATGTCGACATGGTGGGGCAGGCGTGAGCGGCGATTGTCTCCTCTCAGTCCTCATCCTGAGGAGGTCGCGCAAGTGGCCGTCTCGAAGGATGCTCCAGCTGTTTCCGGAGTCTTCTAGAGTATCCTTCGAGACGCGATCTGCGATCGCTGCTCAGGATGAGGGTCGTGGGTGGGAGAAGGCGGGCTCATGACGACGGAACCGATCCTGATCTGGGGCGCAGGCGCGATCGGCGGCACGCTCGGTGCCTATTGGGCGCGCGCCGGTGTGCCGGTGTTGCTGGTCGATATCGTGCCCGAGCATGTCGAGGCCTGCCGGACATCGGGCCTGGCGATCACCGGCCCGGTCGAGGAGTTCCGGCAGGTGGTGCCGGCGGTGACGCCGCAGGAGCTGACCGGCTTCTATTCCCGCATCGTGCTCGCCGTGAAGGCCGGCGCGACGGAAGCAGCGCTCGCCGCGCTGAGGCCGCATCTGGCCGAAGATGGTTTCGTACTCTCGGCCCAGAACGGGCTCAACGAGATCGTCATCGCAAAGGCGGTTGGCGAGGCCCGGACCATGGGCTGCTTCGTCAATTTCGGGGCCGACTGGCACGGCCCCGGCGAGATCCTCTACGGCAATCGCGGCGCCGTCGTCGTCGGCGAGCTCAATGGGGCGATGACCGGCCGGGTTCGCGAGATGCACCGGCTGCTCAAGCTGTTCGAGCCGGACGCGATCCTGACCGACAACATCTACGGCTATCTCTGGGGCAAGCTCGCCTATGGCGCGATGCTGTTCGGCACGGCGCTGACCAATGATTCGATGTCGGCGAATTTCGCCGATCCCGCCCGCCTGCCGGTCTGGCTGGCGCTCGGGCGCGAGGTCGGCGCGGTCGCGGCGGCGCGCGGCGTGACATCTCTCGGCTTCGGCGACTTCGATCCCAGGGTCTTCGCGCCGGGCGCGCCCGAAGGCCTGCAGGTCGAGACGATCCGCTGGCTCGCCGACTACACCTCAAAGACCGCCAAGACCCATTCCGGAATCTGGCGCGACCTCGCCGTTCGCAAGCGCAGGACGGAAGGCCAGCCGCAGATCGGCATCATCTCGGCACTTGGCCGAGAGGTTGGCGTGGCGACGCCGGCGCTGGAGAGGCTGGTCGCCCTCATCCGCGACATCGAGGACGGTCGCCGGCCGATGGCGTTCGAAACCCTGAAGGTGCTGATCGAACAATGCAGATCCGTTTCGACGACCGCGTAGCCCTGGTCACCGGCGCCGCGCAGGGCATTGGTCGTGCCATCGCCCTGGCGCTGGCCGAGGCCGGTGCGCGCATCCATCTCGTCGATCTCGACGCGGACGGTGTCGCTGCGGCGGCAAGGGAACTCGGCGCGGTCGCTCATGTCGCTGATCTCGGCGGGGGGGCGGCGGCGCAGGAGACGGTCGCGGCCGTGCTCGCCGCCGAGGGCGGGCTCGATCTCCTGGTCAATGCCGCCGGCGGCGTGCGCGGCCAGGTCGGCCGGCCGATCGAGGAGATCGCAGAGGCCGACTGGCGCGCCATCTTCGCCGCCAATGTCGACGCCGCCTTCTTCCTGTCGCAGGCGGCCGCCCCGGCGATGAAGCAGGCCGGCTACGGGCGCATCGTCAACATTTCCTCGGGTGCGGGCCTGCGGCCGAGCCTTACCGGCATCCAGGCCTATGCCAGCGCCAAGCACGCGCTGGTCGGGCTCACCCGGCAGCTCGCCTGGGAACTCGGGCCGCATGGCATCACCGTCAACTCGGTGGCGCCCGGCTTCGTCCGCTCCAACCCGGCGACCGAGCGGCAATGGCAATCCTACGGGCCGGAAGGCCAGAAGCGCTTGGTCGAAGGCATTCATACCCGCCGCCTCGGCACGCCCGCCGATATCGCCCATGCCAGCCTGTTCTTCCTCTCGGAGCAGGCCGGCTGGATCACGGGGCAGGTCCTGTCGGTCGATGGCGGCCGCTCCTGAACCCTCTCCCCGAAAGGGATGATCGGGCTCGTTGCTGAGCCGGATTGCCACATGTGCAAGGATCGCCCTAGAGTGCGCGCCGGGCGGCACTCGCCGCCTGCCGAAAGTGAAGGGAGAGCACGTGGCAACGGGCACCGTGAAGTGGTTCAATGAGACCAAGGGCTATGGCTTCATCACGCCGGACGCCGGCGGCAGCGACGTCTTCGTGCATATCAGCGCAGTCGAGCGCTCGGGCCTGCGCGGCCTGAACGAAGGTCAGAAGATCACCTTCGACCTCGAAGCCGATCGCAAGACCGGCAAGTCGGCGGCTGTCAATCTGAAGACTGCCTGAAGACCATCGCCTAACGAGGGTAGCGGACAAGCGGCGTCCGCTTCCCCGCCATATCGAACTCGTCAAGAACTGATGATTCCGGGCATTTCCGTCGCCGATCGGCGGCGGTCAGGAGCGCTGGTCCCGCCAAGCTCCGTTCGCGACGCAGGTCGCGCATAGCAGCATTCCCGCAAGCGATCAGCATTCGGCATGCTCCGGGCGGGCAGGCTCGTTTTGGCGCGCGGGCCGCTGCGTGGATTTGCGGTTGATTCGGCCCTGCTCGCACGCGCCATGGCGAGACAGCCGGCCTGAGCCCGGAACACCGAAAACAGGCACACGAACAGACCGACCGCCCACCCTCGCCTGCGATCGCCCCGCATTGCCTGCGAATGCGGCACGGGCGCCCAGTTTAGAACGATTGACAAACAAAACGGCAGCGCTGAGAATTCGTAGGTATACAAACGAATTTCCCTGCCGGCTTGGCGCCATCGATGTGCCCGGCTTAGGGTGGGGATCCGCGGCGAGGGGCCGCAAGCAAGAAGCCTGATCGAGCCAGTGGGGGACAGCCATGAAGATTGACCGTCGCCAATTCGTCAGCGGAGCCGCGATCGGTGCGGCGGCGCTGGCAACGCCCTCGCTGCTGCGCGCCCAGGGCGCGCCGATCAAGATCGGCGAGATCAACAGCTACACCTCCCAGCCGGCCTTCCTGAAGCCTTATCGCCAGGGCTGGGAACTGGCGCAGGAGCAGGTCAACGCCGCCGGCGGCGTGCTCGGCCGCAAGATCGAGACGCTGTTCCGCGATGATGCCGGCAAGCCCGAGGATTCCGTGCGCCTCGCCGGCGAGCTGATCAACGCCGAGAAGGTCGACCTGCTCTCGGGCGGCTTCCTCTCCAATGTCGGCCTCGCCATCGCCGACTACGCGCTCCAGAACAAGCGGCTCTACGTCGCCTCCGAGCCGCTTTCCGACGCGATCGTCTGGGCCAAGGGCAATCGCTACACCTTCCGCCTTCGCCCCTCGACCTACATGCAGGCCGCGATGCTGGTTGAGGAAGCCGCCAAGCTCCCGGCCAAGAAATGGGCGATCGTGGCGCCCAACTATGAGTACGGCCAGTCGGCCGCCAAATGGTTCAAGGAGCTGCTGAAGAAGGCTCGGCCCGATGTCGAGTTCGTCGCCGAGCAATTCCCGGCACTCGGCCGTATCGATGCCGGCGCGACCGTGCAGGCGATCGAGGCCGCCAAGCCTGATGCGATCTTCAACGTCACCTTCGCCGCCGACCTCGCGAACTTCGTCCGCCAGGGCAATACGCGCGGGCTGTTCGAGGGCCGCGCCGTTGCCTCGATGCTGACCGGAGAGCCGGAATATCTCGACCCGCTCGGCGCCGAGGCGCCGGTCGGCTGGATCGTCACCGGCTACCCGCAGGCCGATATCCAGACGCCGGACCACGTCAAGTTCCGCGAGGCCTACCGCGCGAAGTACAACGACTATCCGCGTCTCGGCTCGGTCGTCGGCTACGACACGATGAACGCCATTGCCGCCGGCCTTGCCAAGGCGGGCACGACCGACAACGAAAAACTCGTCGACGCGCTGAAGGGGCTGAAGTTCACCTCCGCCTTCGGCCCGGTCGAGTTCCGCGCCTCCGACCATCAGGCGACGCTCGGCGCCTATGTCGGCAAGACTGCGGTCAAGAACGGCAAGGGCGTGATGGTCGACTGGCGCTATGCCGACGGCGCCAAGTACCTGCCCTCGGATGCCGAGGTGAAGGCGCTGCGCCCGGCGGGCTGAAACCCGCTTCAATCTGATATTGACTAGATCCCGGCCGCGACCTTGCGTTGCGGCCGCTGGAAGAGCGCGTCCTTTTCGCCCGGTTCGATGGATGTCGGTATGATCGACCTGATTTTCGCGCAGACGCTGAACGGCCTGGCCTCGGCCTCGTCGCTGTTCCTCGTCGCCTGCGGGCTCTCGATCATCTTCGGCGTGACGCGGATCGTGAACTTCGCGCACGGCTCCTTCTACATGCTGGGCGCCTATCTCGCCTTCACGCTGGTTTCCTATTTCGGCGGCTCCGAAGCGCTCGGCTTCTGGGGCGGGGTGGTGCTCGCGGCGCTGATCATCGCGGTGATCGGAGCCCTGGTCGAGATCACCATCCTGCGCCGGATCTATCAGGCGCCGGAGCTCTTCCAGCTGCTCGCGACCTTCGGTCTCGTGCTGATGGTGCAGGATATCGCGCTGGCGATCTGGGGGGCGGAGGACAAGCTCGGCCCGCGTGCCCCCGGCTTCAAGAGCTTCGTCTTGCTGATGGGTAGCCGCTTCCCGACCTATGAGCTCTTCCTGATCGTGGTCGGGCCGATCATGCTCGCCCTGCTCTGGTTCCTGTTCCAGAAGACGCGCTGGGGCACCTTGGTGCGCGCCGCGACGCAGGATCGTGAGATGGTCGGGGCGCTCGGCGTCAACCAGCGCCTGCTCTTCACCTCGGTCTTCGCCTTCGGCGCCGGTCTCGCCGGCCTTGGCGGCGCGCTGCAGCTCCCGCGCGAGGCGGTCAATCTGCACATGGACCTGTCGATGATCGCCGAGGCCTTCGTCGTGGTCGTCGTCGGCGGGCTCGGCAGCGTTACCGGCGCCTATCTCGCAGCAGTGCTGATCGGCGTGATCCACGCCTTCGGCATCCTGATCTTCCCGAAGATCACGCTCGTCCTCGTCTTCCTGGTCATGGCGGTCGTCCTGATGGTCAAGCCCTACGGGCTGATGGGCAAGCGGCCGGTCGGCAGCGCCCATGCCCATGGTCCGGTCGAGCCGCTGCTGCTGCCGGCCAGCCCTGCCGCCAAGGGACTCGGCTTGCTGGCCCTCGCACTCCTCTTGGTCGCGCCCTTCATCGTCGCCGATCACTGGCTGCTGACGCTCACCGAGCTCTCGATCTTCGCGCTCTTTGCGGCCTCGCTGCACCTGATGATGGGTCCGGGCGGCATGGCCTCCTTCGGCCACGCCGCCTATTTCGGCCTCGGCGCCTATGGTGCGGCGCTCGCCGTGAAATGGCTCGCTCTGCCGATGCTGCCGGCGCTTGTCTTCGCTCCCTTCCTGGCGGGCATTGCCGGCTTCGTCTTCGGCTGGTTCTGCGTCCGGCTCTCGGGCGTCTATCTGGCGATGCTGACGCTCGCCTTCGCCCAGATCGCCTGGGCGACCGCGTTCCAATGGGTCGATCTCACCGGTGGCGACAACGGCATCCTCGGCGTCTGGCCTGCGGCCTGGGCAAGCTCGAAGCTCGTGTTCTATTACCTCACGCTGGCGATCTGCGTCGTTTTCGTGCTGCTGCTCCGGGTCTTCGTCTTCGCGCCGTTCGGCTATGCCCTGCGGGCCGGGCGCGACAGCCCGCTCAGGGCCGAGGCGATCGGCCTGCCGGTGATGCGCATCCAGTGGCTCGCCTTCATCATCGCCGCCTTTGCGGCGGGCATTGCAGGCTCGCTCTTCGCATTCTTCAAGGGCTCGGTCTTCCCGACCTATATGGCGATCCCGCGTTCGGTCGATGCGCTGCTGATGGTGCTGCTCGGCGGCGTCCAGACGGTTTCGGGCCCGATCGTCGGCGCCTTCGCCTTCATGGGTCTGCAGGAGCAGCTCGCCAAGGCGACGATGTACTGGCGCTTCGTGCTCGGCGCCTCGATCGTGCTGCTCGTCATCCTGTTCCCACGCGGGCTGGTCGGCACCACGCTCGCCCTCGCCGAGCGCCGCCGCGAGGATGGCGGCGCCGCGCCTGCCGCCACGCCGGAGCCCGCCCGATGACGCCGGTCCTCGAAGTCCGCAATCTCGGCAAATCCTTCGGCGGCGTGCGTGCCGTCGACGATGTCAGCTTCCAGGTCGAAGCCGGCAAGCTGCTTGCCCTGATCGGCCCGAACGGCGCCGGCAAGACCACCTGCTTCAACATGCTGAACGGCCAGCTGCCCTCCGATCGCGGCGAGGTCATCCTCGCCGGCCGCCGGATCAGCGGGCTGAAGCCGCGCGAGGTCTGGCGCCTCGGCGTCGGCCGCACCTTCCAGATCACCGCCACCTTCGCCTCGATGAGCGTGCGCGAGAATGTCCAGATGGCGCTGATCTCGCATGCCGGCGAGATCTGGAAACTGTTCGGCCGGGCCAAGGATCGCCATGTCGCCGAAGCCGACGCGCTGCTGCAACAGGTCGGCATGCTCGACCAGGCCGAGCGCGCCTGCGGCGTGCTCGCCTATGGCGATCTGAAGCGCGTCGAGCTCGCCGTCGCCATCGCCAACCAGCCAAAACTCCTGCTGATGGACGAGCCCACGGCCGGCATGGCGCCGCGCGAGCGTATCGCCCTGATGGCGCTGACCGCCGAGATCGCCCGGCAGCGCGGCATCGCCGTGCTCTTCACCGAGCACGACATGGACGTCGTCTTCGCCCATTCCGACGCCGTGCTGGTGCTCGACCGCGGCCGGCTGATCGCGCAAGGCAAGGCCGAGGAGGTCCGCAACGATCCGGCGGTGCGCGCCGTCTATCTCGGCTCAGGCGCGACTTCGGGAGGCCATTGATGGGCGCCACCATGCTCGAGATCGAAGGGCTCAACGCCTATTACGGCCGCGCCCATATCCTGCAGGGCGTCGGCTTCTCGATGGGCCGCGGCGAGGTGCTGGCGCTGATGGGTCGCAACGGCGCCGGCAAATCGACGACGATGAAGGCGGTGATGGGGCTCGTTGCGCCGCAATCGGGCCGCGTCGTCTTCGACGGGCAGCCGATCGCCGGGCGCGAGCCCTTCGAGATCGCCCGGCTCGGCCTCGGCTATGTCCCGGAGGACCGGCGCGTCTTCTCCGAGCTCAGCGTCATGGAGAACCTCGCCGTCGGGCGCCGGCCGCGCCGCGAGAACGTGCCCTATTGGACGCCCGAGCGGCTGTTCGACCTCTTCCCCAATCTCGGCCGCATGCGCGACCGGCCGGGCGGGGCGATGTCGGGCGGCGAGCAGCAGATGCTGACCATCGCCCGGACCCTGATGGGCAATCCGAGCCTTGTTCTGCTCGACGAGCCTTCCGAAGGGCTTGCCCCGGTCATCGTCGAGGACATGGCCAAGACCATTCTGGCGCTGAAAAGCGAGGGGCTCTCGGTGCTGATCTCCGAGCAGAACCTGCATTTCGCCGGTTCGGTCGCCGACCGTGCCACGATCATCGAGAAGGGCCTGATCCGCTTCTCCGGCACCATGGCCGAGCTCAAAGCCAATGATGCCGTGCGCTCGCAGTACCTGTCGGTTTGATCCCCGTCCTACCTCTCTGTCGTCCCGGACAAGCGGCGAAGCCGCACCGATCCGGGACCCATGCCTGAGCCTTCATCGCAAAAGGCTCAGGCATGGGTCCCGGGTCTCCCTTCGGTCGCCCGGGACGACTACGCATTCGCGCCGGAAACGAAAAACCCCGGAAGCTTGCGCTTCCGGGGCAGGTGCCCGGCAGTGACCATGCCAGGTGGGAGGAAGCTTACCAGCCGGCGAGGACCGAACCCTTGAAGCGCTCGGCGACGAAGGCCTTGATCTCGGGAGTGTGATAGGATTCGAGCAGCGCCTTGACCCAGGGCTTGTCCTTGTCGGCGGCGCGGACCGCGATCAGGTTGACATAAGGCCCCTTCGGGTCTTCGCGCAGGATCGCAGAGGTCGGCTCGATCTTGGCGTCGACGGCGTAGTTGGTGTTGATCGCCGCAGCGGCGACGTCGGCCAGCGAGCGCGCCGTCTGGGCGGCCTCGATCTCGATGATCTTCAGCTTCTTCGGGTTGCTCACGATGTCGGCGACGGTCGGCTTGAAGCCGACGCCGTCCTTCAGCTTGATCACGCCCTTGTCCTGCAGCAGCAGCAGCGAGCGGCCGCCATTGGTCGGGTCGTTCTGGATCGCGATCGTGGCTCCGTCCGGCACCTCGGCCCAGCTCTTGTGCTTCGCCGAATAGATGCCGAGCGGGAAGTTCACGGTCAGCCCGACGCTGACCAGCTTGAAGCCGCGATCCTTCACCTGGTTGTCGAGATAGGGCTGGTTCTGGAACGAATTGGCTTCCAGCTCGCCGGCGTCGAGCGCCTGGTTCGGCACGACATAGTCGGAGAACTCGGTGATCTTGAGGTCGAGCCCCTTCTTGGCGGCGATCGGCTTCACCTTTTCGAGGATCTCGGCATGCGGCCCGGGCGAGACGCCGATGCGGACGACCTGGTTCTGCTGGGCGAGCGCCGGGCCGGCGACAGCGACTGCGAGGGCGGCGGCGAGAATGGTCCTGCGGGTGGTCATGGAACGGACTCCGTTCTTGAAGATTGCGGAAGACGACGGTTTCACCAGGTAGGCAGGATCGAGCCCTTGAAGCGCTCGGCGACGAAGGCCTTGATCTCGGGCGAGCGGTAGCTGTCGACCAGCGCCTGCACCCAGGGCTTGTCCTTGTCGACGCTGCGCACCGCGATCAGGTTGGTGTAGGGGCCCTTGGGCGCCTCGCGCAGGATCGCCGAGTTAGGGTCGATTTTCGCGTCGACAGCATAGCTCGTATTGATCGCCGCGGCAGCGACGTCGGCCAGTGAGCGCACCGTCTGCCCGGCCTCGATCTCGACGATCTTCAGCTTTTTGGGGTTCTCGGTGATGTCGAGCACGGTCGGCTTGAAGCCGGTGCCGCCCTTCAGCTTGATCACACCCTTGTCCTGCAGCAGCAGCAGGGCGCGGCCGCCATTGGTCGGGTCGTTCTGGATCGAGACGGTGGCGCCGTCCGGTACCTCGGCCCAGCTCTTGTACTTGGCCGAGTAGATCCCCATCGGGAAGTTCACGGTCGGCGCGGCGCTTACGATCTTGAAGCCGCGATCCTTCACCTGGTTGTCGAGATAGGGCTGGTGCTGGAAGGCATTGGCCTCGAGGTCGCCGGTGTCGAGCGCCTGGTTTGGGATGACGAAGTCCGAGAACTCGAAGATTTTGAGCTCATAGCCCTTCTTGGCGATGATCGGCTTGATCTGCTCGACGATCTCGGCATGCGGGCCGGGGGTGACGCCGATGCGGATCACCTGGTTCTGCTGGGCGAGGGCGCCCGAAGCGGACAAGGAGAGAGCGGCGGCGGCAGCCAGCAGGCTGCGCCGGGAGATGAACGTGGACATGGTAGGCTCCGGCTGAAGAAGAAGGTTCGCGTGGCGCTCAGGCGTGGCGCAGGCGCTTGTTGAGATGGCGGGCGAGGCGGTCGCCGAGGCTCTGAACGGCCTGGACGAGGACGATCAGGACGGCGACCACGGCTGCCATCACCTCGGGCATGAAGCGCTGATAGCCATAGCGGATGCCGAGATCGCCGAGCCCGCCACCGCCGACCGCGCCGACCATGGCCGAGAAGCCGATCAGGCTGACGAGAGCGAGCGTCAGGCCGAGCGTGATCGCCGGCAGCGCCTCGGGGACGAGGACCTTGCGGACGATCTGCACCGGCGTCGCGCCCATCGAGCGCGCGGCCTCGACCAGCCCCTGGTCGACCTCGCGGATCGCGCCCTCGATGAGGCGGGCGATGAACGGCGTCGCCGCGACCGTCAGCGGCACCGTCGCCGCCGTGGTGCCGATCGAGGTGCCGGCGATCAGCCGGGTGAACGGGATGATCGCGACGACGAGGATGATGAACGGCGTCGAGCGCGTGGCGTTGACCAGCGTACCGAGGATGGCGTTGACGGCCGGGGCGGCGAAAAGCTCGCCGCGCTTGCTCGTCGCGAGGAAGACGCCGAGCGGCAGGCCGAGCAAGGTGCCGAGCCCGGCGGCGATCGCGACCATCAGCAGCGTGTCGCCGGTGGCCTGGATGATCAGGCGGATGAGTTCAGGCGACATGACCGATGACCTCTGCCTTGAGTTCGAGGCCCTTCAGCGCGCCGAGCACGGCGCCGACGCCGGGCTCGCCGGCCGGGATCGCGACCAGCAGGCTGCCGAAGGGCTTGCCGGCGATGGCGTCGATCCGCCCCGCCAGGATGTTGATGTCGATGCCGACCGTGGCGCTGAGCCGGCTGATCACCGGCGCAGTGGCATTGGCACCGGAGAAGGTGATGCGCAGCACCGTGCTGCCGCCGGCCTGCGGCGTCTCGCGCAGCTGCCCTTCGAGATGGGCCGGCAATTCGACGCCGGTGACCGCCTCGACGAAACGCGCCGTGGTCGGATGCTGCGGCCGGGTGAAGACCTCGAAAGTCTCGCCCTCCTCGACGATGCGCCCGCCCTCGATCACGGCGACCCGGTCGCAGATCTCCTTGATCACCGGAATTTCGTGGGTGATCAAAAGGATGGTGACACCGAGCTCGCGGTTGACCTGCTTGAGCAGGGCCAGGATCGACTGTGTCGTCTCGGGGTCGAGCGCCGAGGTCGCCTCGTCGCAGAGCAGCACCTTCGGGTCGGTCGCCAGCGCCCGGGCGATGCCGACGCGCTGCTTCTGCCCGCCCGAGAGCTCGGCCGGATAGCGCTCGCGCTTGTCGGCGAGGCCGACGAGGTCGAGCAGCTTCTCGACCCGTCCGGCGATTTCGGCCTTCGGCGTACCGCCGATCTCGAGCGGCAGCGCGACATTGTCGAACACCGTGCGCGAGGACAGAAGGTTGAAGTGCTGGAAGATCATGCCGGTCGAGCGGCGGCGCGTCCGCCAGCCGGCCTCGGTCAGGCCGGTGACGTCCTCACCCTCGATCAGGATGCGGCCGGAGCTGGCGCGCTCCAGCCCGTTGACCAGGCGGATCAGGGTCGACTTGCCGGCGCCGGAGCGGCCGATCACGCCGACGATGGCGCCGCGCGGCACATCGAGGTCGATGCCTTCCAGCGCCGTGACGGGCTTCTGCCGGCGCCGGCCGGCAAAGACCTTGCCGACCCGCTCGAAGCGGATGATCGGCTCGGCCGCTGGCGCGATCTCGGCCGCGACGCGGAAGGCGTCGGGTTTCAGGGGGGCGTTCATCATGACCTCAGTATAGCGTGTGGCAGGACCAGTGGGTGATGCCGATTTGCTCGAGCGTCACCTGCCGGACCGATCGACGCTGCGCCTCGGCGTCGATCGAAAATGAAGGCTGGTCGTGCCAGCGCGGTGCGCCGGGCACGGCGGGCAGGGCGTCACCGAGCCAATGCGCGAGGCGCCGGCGCAGGGTTTCGAGCACGGACATCACCCGCCTCAGGCCGCCAGCCGCGTCTGGCCCTGGCGGCGCGGGGCCGCCAGCAAACGGGCGGCCCGCTCGGCCGCGCCCGGCGTCGCGAAGCGCTCGCCCTCGAGCCGGTCGAAGGCCGAAGCCGCCGAGATGAAGGTGAAGAGGCGCTCGCCGGCGCGGCGCGCCACCAGCCCGGCCTGGGTCTCGCCGACCTCGATGACATAAGCGAGCGTCGGCTGGGCAGTGGCGGGCTGATCGGATGCAAGGAAAGTGAGCTGCGACATGACATGACCTCCGCCGCGTTGCGGCGTCTCGAAGGATGAATCTGTTCGGAAAAAACTCCGCCGCGTAGGCGGCCTCAGCGCTTGCTCAGCGCCGACAACAGAACATCATCGAACGGAGCGTCGGTCCGATCGGAGGAAAGGAATGCTTGGTCATGTTGCTCTCCGCTTTAGCGTTTGGTGACGCGGCGCAAGCTGCTCGCTCAAATCTCCGCGGCCGCAGGGCTGAGCCCGACGACACGATCAACCTAGCCAAGGTCGTTCTGCATGTCAATCCAAACGTTCTTTTAAAGAGACTTTCTAATCTGGAAGGCTGTTCTGCCGAGGGGCGCCGTAGCAAAAAATTCTTGCGTGGCGGCATGGCCGGCGCATGGCGGCGCCCGTTCTGGCGCGCGGCGGCTCCAACCTGCTATCGTCCCGCCATGGCTATTCGAGATTCGGACCTCGCATGAACCAGGCGGTGCGCGGCGTCAGCATCGCCGACGGGCGGATGACGGTCGACGGGGTCACCGGCGCCTTCATCCAGGCCGTCGGCCGCCCGCTCGCTCTGGAGGCGGACGGGCTCGCTCTGGTGCGCGGCCATGTCTGGCGCGAGGGCGTGCGGCACGAGGCCAACCGCATCGAGGCTCGCGCCCGGCCGCGCGAGGCGAGCCTGCACCGTGCCGGCTATCCCGGCGAGGCCCATGACATCGCCCTGACCATCCGGCCCTTCCCGACCGAAGGTGCGCAGGCGCCGCTGCTCCGCCTCGGCCTTTCCGGCGATACGCAGGAGGCCGGGCTCGATCAGAACTACCGCGCCGATCTCTTCCTGCCGCAGCCGCTCTTCGCCGAACTCGGCCGCGACCTCGCCGCGAGCGCGCCCGAACCCCTGCACCTGTCGCTCAGCGCCGCCACCGATCTCTGGCTGCGCGAGGCCGAGCCCGAGGCGCTGCCGGGAAGGCCGCTCGCCTTCCATCTCGGGCTCGAAGCCGCCAGCGGCCGCAGCGCCAGCGGCCATGGCCGGGTCGAGTCGATCGAATGGAGCAGGGCCGGCCTCCGTAGCGGCACTGCACCGGCTGATCCCGATGCGGCCGCTGCTGAAGCCGACCCCGAAGAGGAACCGGATGATCCGGTTTCCGAGCAGCTCAGGCGGATCAACTGGAGCCTGAAGCAGGTCCTGATCGTCCTCGCCTTCCTGATGCTGATCGTCGCGCTGAAATAGGGCTCATTCGCCCTGCGAGCGCTGGTTGCCTTGCGTCTCGTAGACCTGCTCGTTCTCGATCCATTTGCCGTCCAGGCCGCGGCCGCGATTGAGCTGCGTCTTGTCGCGATTGGAGAGCACCTTGTGGTCGGGCAGCGAGACCGGCCGCGTGCTCGTCGCGCCGGTTCCGTCTCCCTTGCCCTTGATGCTCGGGCCGAGCTTCCCGCCGGCATTGGCCATCATCATCTCCTTTGCGTGCAGTGCCCCCCGCTGAGCCAACGCCCCGCCGCGCCGAAGGTTCGCCGCGAACTTCTGCCGCAGCTTTGCGTTGTTCGGGGTGCAGGCCAGGAGCTTGCAAGGCAGGAGCCCGCAATGCTCGACATCCTACCCGCGGCCGATCATGTCGCGGCCTTCCGCATCACCGGCACGCTGACCGAGCCGGATTTCGACCGGCTGATCGCCGAGATCGAGGCCAAGCTCGAACGGCATGAGAAGCTCGGCATCTTCGCCGATCTCACTGGCTTCGAGGACATGACCTTCCGCGCCGGCCTGAAAGATGCCCGCTACGGTTTTGGCAAGATCCTGCAATGGCACCGTTTCCCACGCGAGGCTGTCGTCACCGACAAGGGCTGGATCGAGACCCTGGTCGCGATCGCGAGCCCGCTCGTGCCCTTCGTCGAGGTCCGGAGCTTCAAGCCCGGCGCTTTCGACGCGGCGCTCGCCTGGGCGAGCGAGATCGAGGGCGGGCCCGACGCCTGATTCCCTGATTCCATCCCGAGCCGGCGGAAACGCGCCGGTCCCAAGATGAACGGCAGCCGACTGGCCCGTTCAGGCGGGGTTCCGTGCCCCGCTGGTCAAATCCCCACAACAGACGAAGGAGACAAAGCCATGCGTCACATTCTCATCGCCGCGGCCATCGCACTCGGCGCCGCCGCCACCCCGGCCGTCGCCGGCGAGGCGTTTGGCGGCGCCAGCAGGCTCGACAAGCTCGAGGCGACCTATGTCCGCCACAACCGCGAGCACCGGATGTGGGAGATCCAGCGCAACATGGAGCGCCAGGACCGCTATGAGCGCCGCCATCGCTATCGCGACGGCTACGGCTATGGCTATGGCCGCCGCCATGGCGGCCCGCCGCCCTGGGCCCCGGCCCATGGCCGCCGCCACCGCGACGCCTACGACCGCTGGTAAGGCGGCCCCGCGCCCTTCGTGCCCCTGTTCCCCACAAGCGAAGGGCGCGGGAACTTTCAGCTTCCTTCTCCCACCCATCTCGGGCCTGCCCGAGATGGGCACTCTAGGTGGCTCATGTCGGAAACATCCGACATGAGCGGGGGAGAAGGTCCGGCAGGGGATGAGGGCGGTTCGACCGGGTGAGACGCCTTTGCTTCCTTCATCCGGCAGCTCCACGCCAACTCCCTTCCCCCTTGCGGGGAAGGGTTGGGGATGGGGGGGCGAACGACTGGGTACGAAACTGCCGGTAGAAGCGTCACGGCGAACCGGCGCCCGCGCGTTCCGACTTTCCGCCCCCCACCCCTGCCCCTCCCCGCAAGGGGGAGGGGTTCGCCCAAGCGTCGTCCCCGCCCGCAGGCTCGTCCCGCGGGCGTTGTCGCATCTGAGGGGCAGCGGAGCGCCGCGAGGCGCGTTTGGTGATCCGCTTCCGTGACCGGGAGCGGCGCGGATGGATTGAGCCACCATCCGCACGCCCCGTGGCGCTCCGCCGGCGGCGATTTGAAAACTCCGGGCCGCGCTTCATTCGGACCTTGCCCCGATCCCGCTCGTCGCCTTCGCCTGTTCCCCTCATCGGGTTGTCGCATCGGCGCTCGGGCGGTTCACGATCGGCGGCAGGTCCAGCTAGCGAGCTCCTCGCGCAGGGATCGTAGTGTCCCCAGGTCGGTTCCCGAAGCCTCCCGGGACCGGGTTGCAAGCCCGGCCGCAGGCGCCGCACCCACCCCGCCAAACGACATGCCTCCGGTCGGCCGCCCCTCGGGGATGGGATGCGGGGGATTATACGGGCGGTTGGGATGACGGGGATAAGTTGCCCCCGTTTCCCTGCTTTACCCTCCCCGTCATGGTCGGGCTTGTCCCGACCATCCACGCCTTTGCATCCGAGCGACGGGGCACCGAGCTGGCGGGCATGTCATCAGCGCCGCAAGACATGGATGCTCGGCACAAGGCCGAGCATGACGGGAAAGGCGTCGGCACTCTTGCCGCTCGCCGGACCACCCGCCATCCTGCCGGCATGAGGCGCAAGGGTGGCTGGGTCTACATCATGACCAACCGGCCGAACGGCACGCTCTATCTCGGCGTGACGAGCGATCTGGCGCACCGTGTCCGCGAGCATCGCGAGGGGCTGCTCGCCGGCTTCACCAGGACAGACGGCCTCAAGCGCCTCATCTGGTACGAATGGCATGACGAGATCGAAGCCGCGATCCAGCGCGAGACCTCGATGAAGCGCTGGTATCGCACTTAGAGAACACACGATCATAGCGGGCAATCCAGACTAGGACGACCTTCACGACGAGCTGGCGCGAGCGTTGGCTCAGCCGGTCGTCCGCGATATGTGCACTTCTTCTTGATTGTGCAAGCATCAGGATGCTTCAATATTCCTGCCCGCACGTGTTTGCAATTTGGAGAGGGGTGGCTTGGGCTAGCGGGAAAAGCGTTCTACAAAAACGCATTCGTCGCTGCTGGAAAAGGGCGAGTCATGGAAGCAATACTGAGGATTGCAGAAAACATTCAGACGCCGTTGTCTATTGGAGCGTTGGCGGTTCTTTGTTTTTTTGGACTTTTTAAGTTAATTATAGATAAGCTTCCCATAGAGAAGATGATAAAGAAAGATACATATGATATTCTTAAATATTCTATTAAATTAATATTTGCTATTTCTTTAATTGGATTAGTTCTAGGAATTTTATTGCATGGATTAACGACGGTCCTTAATTGGTCAAACGAGAAAAGGATACAAGTCTCGTTAGAGAAGCTTGAAACTCTATCGTCTGAGAATCGCGAGGCGATTATACGTAACGCTATTGGATTTAGATACTATAATCAAAATTCTATATCAGGACATTGTTCTATTATTGCTACAATGGTTCGAAATTCACCAAATATGTCAAATGATTTTACGAGAGCCAGAGTTGATGTGCAGGCTGCAGTCGAATATCTGAGCTATAATATTAAGAATAAGAAATGCAGTAATGTTGATTTAACTGGAAGCGATCTTCGCAGATTAATTTTGCCCGATGGGGATTTGTCAACATCAATAATGACGGAATCTAAGCTTCAAGAGGCAAATTTTAGGGGAGCAAAATTCTATGATGCGAGACTGATCGGTGCAAACCTATCAGGCGCATCACTAAGGCAGGCGAGGTTGAGAGGCGCCTATCTGAATGGCGCGACTTGGGCGGGGGTCATCCTAACGGATGCTGATCTAACGCATGCGAAAGGTCTGGCGGGCGCAGATTTGAAGACGGTCTTGATGGATAGAGCTGTCCTTGATAGCGTTGATCTTCGAGGGGCTAAGTTCTCAATGCATTCTGTTCGCGGTATTTCGTTGAAGGGCGCTGATTTAAGAGGGGCTGACCTAAGTCTCGTAAAAGGAATCTGTAAGGAAAGTTACAAGGAGGCTATGATAGACAATGACACAAAACCTCCCGAGACATATGAATGCTGAAAATACTCGTCGAGATTTTATAATTCGAGCGACGTCGGTAGGGGTCGCTCTATGTAGTAGTCCTGCTGTGGGGAACGCACAATATAGTAAGCGTATGTTTTCTTATATTGGACAGAGTGGCGTTCCATCTGCATCGGGTATGTTTCTTGGTGTTCTTTATTCTGCAGATGATACAACGCATCGTGCTGAAATTCAAAAAATTCGTGAAAAATGTAGTTATTGGAGAAAGCTTTTATCGAGATCGACTGATAAATGGAAGATTAAATATTCACATCAAATTATTGATTATATACTTTCACAGGATAGTATTCGATATTTCTGCGCGCGAATCGAGAACGCTATTTGGCCGGATGATCCCG
Organism: Allobosea sp. WAO; assembly: GCF_001509835.1. Taxonomy (GTDB): domain Bacteria; phylum Pseudomonadota; class Alphaproteobacteria; order Rhizobiales; family Beijerinckiaceae; genus Allobosea. The sequence goes on along the minus strand of NZ_JXTJ01000007.1, from coordinate 160,182 downwards.
CCGAAAAGGACGCTGTTCGGTTGTCTTGTTATGCTGCGCTGATTTCACAATCAGGAATGCTTAGATCTGCCCTTCCTGTTTCTGTTTCTCTCAAGTATACAGAGAAAAATCCTCACGACAGGAGATTGGCAAGAGGGCTGCAAGATTTTGTGTCTCGAGAAAACGATCAAAATCGTGTTATCAAAGCAGATAACGAACTAATCGAGATATCGCAATTCTTGACGGGGCTTGCTCGATATGAATTCGCCGTGATGAGATCGGCGCGCCGTGCTGAGATCAACAGATACTTGCGCGAAAAGCTATCAGTCCGAACACTCTCGGTCGATGAGCTGAGTCAAAATGCCAAATTCCGTATGCAAACTATAAGAGTATAGAACGCCAGCGGGCTAATACGGTCGCATAGCCACCCAAAGCCCGCCAGCGTCGCATTTATTCTGAACTCACACAGCCAAGCCTGTCAAGCGAGTAGCATTTGCGCTCGATATTCTGCGCCCAAAAAGTTCGAAAACTCCGATAGAGCGGCAGTGGGACGCACTAGCGCACTATCGGCCAGTCTCCCGATACATTCGCGAGCTACTGTCGTTGCAATTCATCATCACCGTCTGTGAATGTCGTGGAAAATCCTTCGACTAGATGTGGATCACACTCGGCCATGTTCTACTTCCGCCTTCCCCGTCTCTCCCCCGCCCCCTTGGGCCGCGATTCCGGCACCGGGCCCATCTCGTCGAGCCCGGGCTTGCGCGGTCGCGCCACGCGGGCGAGCGGCTTTGCTTCGCCGCCGCCCCAGTTGTGCGGGCCCATATCGGCCTCGGTCGGCTTGCGGGCTCTCGTCGGCAGGTTGGCCGAGGCGCCATAACTGCGCTCGCCCTGGTACTTGCCGGCGCTGCCCTCGACATCGCTCTGGCGGGCGAGCGGGTCGTCGGCGATGGCGAGCTCGGTCGCCTGCAGGCGCTTGATCTCGTCGCGCAGGCGCGCGGCGGTCTCGAATTCGAGGTCGGCGGCGGCTTCGCGCATGCGCTTCTCGAGATCGGCGATCGCCGCCTTGAGGTTGTGGCCGGCGACCGGGCCCTCGACCAGGCCCTTGTCGACGGTGACATGGTCGCGCTCATAGACCGAGCCGAGGATGTCGCCGATGGCGCGCCGGATCGTCTGCGGCGTGATGCCGTGCTCGGCGTTGTAGGCCTCTTGCTTTTCGCGCCGGCGATTGGTCTCGGCCATCGCTCGTTCCATCGAGCCGGTGATGTGGTCGGCATAGAGGATGACCTTGCCGTCGACATTGCGGGCGGCGCGGCCGATGGTCTGGATCAGCGAGGTCTCCGAGCGGAGGAAACCTTCCTTGTCGGCGTCGAGAATGGCGACGAAGCCGCATTCGGGAATGTCGAGGCCCTCGCGCAGCAGGTTGATGCCGACCAGCACGTCGAACGCGCCGAGGCGCAGGTCGCGCAGGATCTCGATGCGCTCGATCGTGTCGATGTCGGAGTGCATGTAGCGCACCCGCACGCCGTTCTCGTGCAAATATTCGGTCAGGTCCTCGGCCATGCGCTTGGTCAGCACGGTGACGAGGGTGCGGAAGCCCTTTTCGGTGACCTCCTTGATCTCGTCGAGGAGGTCGGCGACCTGGTGCTTGGCGGGCCTGATCTCGACCGGCGGGTCGATCAGCCCGGTCGGGCGGATGACCTGCTCGGTGAAGACGCCGCCGGTCTGCTCCATCTCCCATGAGCCGGGCGTGGCCGAGACATGCACCGAGGCGGGGCGCATCGCGTCCCATTCCTCGAAGCGCAGGGGCCGGTTGTCCATGCAGGAGGGCAGGCGGAAGCCGTATTCGGCCAGCGTCGCCTTGCGGCGGAAGTCGCCCTTGTACATCGCGCCGATCTGCGGAACCGTGACATGGCTTTCGTCGGTGAAGACGAGGGCGTTGTCGGGCAGGTATTCGAACAGGGTCGGCGGCGGCTCGCCCGGCTTGCGGCCGGTGAGATAGCGCGAATAGTTCTCGATGCCGTTGCAGGAGCCGGTGGCCTCGATCATCTCGATGTCGAAGGTGCAGCGCTGGTCGAGCCGCTGCGCCTCGAGATAGCGGCCCATGCGGTTGAGCTCGTCGAGCCGGCCCTTCAGCTCCTCCTTGATCGACTTCACCGCCTGGTTCAGCGTCGGGCGCGGCGTGGTGTAGTGCGAATTGCCGTAGACCTTGATGAATTCGAGCTCGCCGGTCTTCTGCCCGGTGAGCGGGTCGAATTCCGAGATGCTCTCGATCTCGTCGCCGAACAGGCCGATGCGCCAGGCGCGGTCCTCATAGTGGGCCGGGTAGAGCTCGACCGTGTCGCCGCGCACGCGAAAAGTGCCGCGCGCAAAATCGTGCTGGACGCGCTTGTATTGCAGCGCCACGAGGTCGGCGATCAGCTGGCGCTGCTCGATGCGCTCGCCGAGCTTCAGCGAGAAGGTCATCGCCGTATAGGTCTCGACCGAGCCGATGCCGTAGATGCAGGAGACCGAGGCGACGATGATCACGTCGTCGCGTTCGAGCAAAGAGCGCGTCGCCGAATGGCGCATCCGGTCGATCTGCTCGTTGATCGAGGATTCCTTCTCGATATAGGTGTCCGAGCGCGGCACATAGGCCTCGGGCTGGTAGTAGTCGTAATAGGAGACGAAGTACTCGACCGCGTTGTCGGGGAAGAAGCTCTTGAACTCGCCGTAGAGCTGCGCCGCCAATGTCTTGTTCGGGGCGAGGATCAGCGCCGGGCGCTGCGTCTCCTCGATCACCTTGGCCATGGTGAAGGTTTTTCCGGAGCCGGTGACGCCGAGCAGCACCTGGTCGCGCTCTTGCCGGCTGATGCCGTCGACGAGATCGGCGATCGCGGTCGGCTGGTCGCCTGATGGAGAGAAATCGCTCTTCATCTGAAAACGCACGCCGCCTTCCGATTTCTCGGGGCGGGCCGGGCGGTGCGGCACCCAGGCCTTGCCGGGCTCGATGAACGGGCTGCCGGTCTCCAGCAGCGCCTGCAGCGACTGCGCCGTCAGCGAGGCCGCGGTCTCGCCATCCGAGCCGGCGAAGGCGGCGTCGGCCTTCTTCGAGAGCTTGCGCTTCTTGGTCTCGCCGGCATCGCCCGGCCGCGCCTCATAGCCGGCCTGCGGCGTGTCCTTGAAGCCAGAGGCGCCGCCCGGCACCGCCGTGCCGCGGTTGATCGCCGGGTTGAGCAGGTCGGCGAGATAGCCTTCCAGCGGCTTCAGCTCCGGCTTCGTTGCCTTGGAATTGGGCGTGCGCGCGCTCGCCGGCTTCTTCGCGGGCTTCTTGGCCGCGGGCTTTGCGGCCTCGGCGGCGGGGCGTTCCGCCTCGGGCGAGACGGTGTCGGAGCTGGCATCGGGGCGCTTTGGCATGGCCGCAATATGGGCGCAGATCGCCGCCGATGCGAGGGGGTGGGTACGCGCTCCCTCTCGATTGATGACAGGAGTTGACAGGAGACGATTTGCTCGCATTAGTTGTAATAAAAGGTGATGCAATCAAAGGGAGCGGCCATGCCGGGGGGCGGGGCTGGGACCGATGCGGCGGCCGTCGACGCCTTCATCGCGAAATGGCGTGTCTCGGAGGGCGCGGAGCGGGCCGCCTACGCGCAGTTCCTGACCGAGTTCTGCCGATTGATCGGCGCCGAGACGCCGCTTCCGCCGACCAGCGATGCCGAGGCGGTGACCTATCGCTTCGAATATCCGGTCGCCTTCCAGGATGCGGCCGGCACGAGCGGCACCGGCCGCATCGACCTCTACAGGAAGTCCTGCTTCGTGCTCGAGGCCAAGCAGAGCCGGCTCAAGGGCCAGCGCAAGGAGATCCTGCTGGCCGAGGAGGGTGCGGAAGAACGCTCGGCCGCGCCGCGCGGCCGCCGCGGCGCCGACCGCTCGCTCGACGTCATGATGCTGCACGCCAAGCGCCAGGCCGAGCATTATGCTCGCGCCCTGCCGGCCTCGCATGGCTGGCCGCCCTTCGTCATCCTCTGCGATGTCGGGCACTGCTTCGAGTTCTATGCCGACTTTTCCGGCCAAGGGAAGAACTACGCCCAGTTCCCCGACCGGCACCGCTTCCGCGTCTATCTCGACGATCTCAGAGATCCGGCGATCCGGGCCCGGGTCGCCCGGATCTGGTCCGACCCCGCCGCGCTCGACCCCGCCCGCCATGCCGCGCTGGCGACACGCCAGATCGCGCTGCGTCTCGCCGCGGTCTCGAAAGCGCTCGAGCGGCGCTACGATGCCGAGGATGTTGCGCTCTTCCTGATGCGCTGCCTCTTCACCATGTTCGCCGAGGATGTCGGGCTGATCCCGCGCGACAGCTTCAAAAGGCTGCTGCGCGAATGCCTGGAGGCGCCGAGGAGCTTCAAGCCGCTGGTCGAGGATCTTTGGCGGGCCATGGATCGCGGCGACTTCTCCTCGGCGGTGCGGGCCCAGATCAAGCAGTTCAACGGCCGCATGTTCGCCGAGCCGCAGGTCTTCGCGCTCGGCCGGGACGGCATTGCTGAATTGCTGGCGGCGGCCGAGCACGACTGGAGCCTGGTCGAGCCGGCGATCTTCGGCGCCTTGCTCGAACAGGCGCTGGAGCCGGCCGAGCGGGCAAGGCTCGGCGCGCATTACACGCCGCGCGCCTATGTCGAGCGTCTGGTGGTCGAGACCGTGATCGCGCCGCTGCGCGACGATTGGCGGGCGGTGCTCGGCGCCGCCCAGCAGGCGCGCGATGGCGGCAGCGCACGGACGGCGCTGGCGCTGGTCGAGGCTTTCCATTTTAAGCTCTGCGAGACGCGCGTGCTCGACCCGGCCTGCGGCACCGGCAATTTCCTGCATGTCGCGCAGGATCTGATGAAGCGGCTCGAGGGCGAGGTGCTCGAGACCGCTGCCGAGCTCGGCGCCGTCGAGCAACTCGGCGGCTTCGCCGAACGCGGCGTCGGGCCGGGCCAGTTCTTCGGCATCGACGCCAATCGCCGGGCGGTGGCGATCGCCGACCTGATGCTCTGGATCGGCTATCTGCAATGGCATCTGCGGACGAGGGCCTACGCACCGCGCGAGCCGATCCTGCGGAAGCTGGCGCAGATCGTGCCGGGTGATGCCTTGCTGACCTGGGATGATTGGCCGGTGCCCTCGGTCGAGGCTGGCCGCGAGGTCGCCCCGGCCAATCCGCGCCCGCCGCCCTGGCCGGAGGCGGAGTTTATCGTCGGCAACCCACCCTTCATCGGCGGCAAGGATCTGCGCCGGCGCCTCGGCGACGGCTATGTCGCGGCGCTGCGGCTCGCCTGGCCGCAGATGAACGAGAGCGCCGACCTCGTCATGTATTGGTGGGAGCGCGCCGCCGCGCTGCTGACGGCGCCTGGCACGGTGCTGCGGCGCTTCGGCTTCGTCACCACCAACTCGATCACCCAGCTCTTCCAGCGTCGCACCGTCGAGCGCTATCTGGACGCGCGGGGCCCGGTCTCGCTGCTGCTGGCGGTGGCCGATCATCCCTGGACCAAGGCCGGCAAGGACGCCGCCGCGGTGCGCATCGCCATGACGGTGGCCGCTGCCGGCCGGCATGAGGGGCGGCTGCTCGAAGTCACCTCCGAGGCGGGCCTCGACAGCGATCAACCGCAGATCGGCTTCGCCGAACGGGCGGGGCGGATCAATGCCGACCTCACAATCGGCGCCGATGCGTCGCGTGCTCTGCCATTGCTGGGCAACGAGGCTCTGTGCTCGCCGGGCGTCAAGCTGCACGGGGCGGGCTTCATCGTCTCGCCGGAGGAGGCGGAGGCGCTCGGCCTCGGTCGGCGCCCCGGGCTCGAAGCCCATATCCGGCCCTATCGGAACGGGCGCGATCTCACCGCCCGTCCGCGCGGGGCTCTCGTCATCGACCTGTTCGGGCTCGATGCCGGAGAAGTCCGGGAGCGTTTCCCCGAGATCTACCAGCATCTTCGCCTGACCGTCGAACGGGACCGGCAAGCGCAGTTCGCGCGCTCGCCGACCGCCGATGCAAAATCCTACTTGGCCAAATGGTGGCAGTTCGGAAAGCCGCGTCAGGAGCTGCGGCCGGGGCTTTCCGGCCTGCAGCGCTACGTTGCCACGGTCGAAACCGCCAAGCATCGCGTCTTCCAGTTTCTCGACCAGTCGATCCTGCCGGACAACATGGTCATCGCGGTCGCGCTCTCGGACGCCTTCCATCTCGGCGTGCTGTCCTCGCGCATCCATCAGTCTTGGGCTCTACGCGCCGGTGGTTGGCTCGGCATCGGCAATGATCCCCGCTATTCCAAATCGCGCTGCTTCGATCCCTTCCCTTTCCCCGATGCGACGGAGACCCAGAAGCAGGCGATCCGCGAGCCGGCCGAGGCGCTCGACGCCTTGCGCAAGCAGGTGCTCGCGGCGCATCCCGGGCTGACGCTGACCGGGCTCTACAATGTCCATGAGAAGATCCGGGCGGGCCTGGCGCTGACGCCCGGCGACGAGGATGCCCGCGATCGCGGCCTCGTCGTGATCCTCGGCGAGCATCACGACGCCATCGATGCCGCGGTGGCCGCGGCCTATGGCTGGCCGGTCGATGCCGGTGTGGAGGAGGTGCTTTCCCGTCTTATCGCCCTCAACCGCGAGCGGCGCGGCGAGGAAGCGCGCGGCGCGGTGCGCTGGCTGCGGCCGGACTATCAGCGCCCGCGCTTCGGGGAAGGCGGGGGCATGGGCGAGCAGGTCGAGGCCGCCGAACTGCTGTCGCTTCCCGCGGCTACGGCCGGCAGGCCGGTCTTTCCCACCCAGCCGGTCGAGCGGGTCGCCGCCGTGCTCGCTGTCCTGGCCAAAGGTAGCGCGCCGCTCGATGCTGAGGCGATCGCCTTGCAGTTCCGGCAGGGGCTCAAGGTCCGCCCCGCCATTCGTGCCGTCCTGGTTTCGCTGGCGCGGGTCGGCGAAGTCTCGACGGCCGATGGCGGCGCACGCTTCGGGCGCCGCTTCGCTTCGCACGGCTAGAGCATTTTCAAGCCGGCGGATCGGCTGTCGCGCAAGCGTCACGCCGCTGTCGCGCGGCTGCAAACTCCGGGCGCGAAGCGGGGCCTTCCGCTCTTCCCAAACCCGGAGTCTTCCATGCGTCTGCGCCTCGCTGCCGCCCTGCTTCTGTCCTCGACCATGCTCGCCGGCGCGCAGGACGCGCAAAAGGAGTTTCCGGCCAAGCTGGTCGGCCACGCCCTGCTGCCGGCCAACACCATCATCCCGGCTCCGGCCGATGCGCCGGCCGATCTCAAGGTCTCCGGCAAGTTCATCACGCCCGGCAAGCGCGTCGAGCAGGTGGGCACGGTGATGGGCACCTCGGGCGGCCGTCCCACCGGCCTTTCCACCCCCTTCGCCGGCCAGCCCGTGCAGGGCTTCTCCGGCATCCGCTCGCTGGGCAATGGCGAGTTCCTGGTGCTGACCGACAATGGTTTCGGCGCCAAGGCGAACTCGCCGGACGCGATGCTGTTCTTCCACCGCCTCAAGGCCGATTTCGAGGGCGGCAAGATCGAGCGCCTGGCGACCACCTTCCTGCACGATTCCGACAAGAAGGTGCCGTTCCGCATCGCCAACGAGGGCACCGAGAAGCGCTACTTGACCGGCGCCGATTTCGATCCGGAATCGATCCAGCCGATCGGCAACAAGATCTGGATCGCCGAGGAGTTCGGTCCCTACCTCATCCGGGTCGACCAGAGCGGCAAGGTCGAGGCGGTGTTCGAGACAATGGTCGACGGCAAGCCGGCCCGCTCGCCCGACCATTACGCCGTGACCACGCCCGGCGCGCCCAACCTACCGGTCGAGTTCAATGTCCGTCGTTCCAAGGGCTATGAGGGCATGGCGCAGTCGCCGGATGGCCGCTTCCTCTATCCGCTGCTCGAAGGCCCGCTCTGGAATGCCGAGACCAAGGGCAATGAGGAGGTCGACGGCAAGGAAGTGCTGCGCATCCTCGAATTCGACGTGCAGAACGAGAAGTGGACCGGCCGCTCCTGGTTCTTCCCGCTCGCGCAGAAGGGCCTGGCCATCGGCGACTTCAACATGATCGACAGCACTACAGCGCTCATTGTCGAACGGGATAATGGCGAAGGCACCGCTGACAAGGCGTGCGCCGCCGGCCAGAAGGGCCCGGATTGCTTCCACGACCTCGCCAAGCACAAGCGCATCGTCAAGATCGAGATGACCGACGCCAATGTCGGCAAGGCGGTGCGCCGTATCGGCCATGTCGACCTGATGAAGATCGCCGATCCCGACAAGAAGGCGAAGCAGGGCGCGATCGACGGCGTGCTGCCCTTCCCGTTCTTCACCATCGAGAATGTCGACGTCGTCGATCTCGCCAATGGCATCATCGTCGTCGGCAACGACAACAACCTGCCGTTCTCCTCGTCGCGCGACCCGAAGAAGGCCGACGACAACGAGCTGGTGCTGCTTCAGGTCAAGGAGCTGCTCGCCGCCAAGTGAGGCGGTTTCGACCGCGCCGGGCTGCTCAGCCGATCAGCCCGGCCATGGCGACCACGACCGGCCCCATCAGGGGCAGCAGCACGTTCGAGATCGCATAGGTCACGGTGTAGCCGATCACCGGGATCGAATTGCCGGCAAGCGAGACCAGGGCGCTGATCGAGGGCGTGCTGCAATGCTGGCCGGCGATCGCGCCGAGCAGGATCGGCCCCTCGATCTTGAGCAGATAGCGGCCGATATAGAGCGAGGCCACCGCCGGCAGGGCCGAGACCAGGACCGAAAGCACCGGCAGGACGAGGCCGTACTGCTTGAGCAGGGCGAAGGCATCCGGCCCGACCGAAAGCCCGACGGCGGCGATGAACGTCGCCAGCCCGAAATCCTTCATGAAGGCAGCGGCCTCGGAGGGGATCGCGCCGCTCTGCGGCCGGTGCATATGCAGCCAGCCGAAGACCAGGCCGGAGACCAGCGCCCCGCCACCCGTGCCGAGTGTCAGGTTGAGCGCCCCGATCTTCAGGCTGAGCTCGCCGAGCAGCAGGCCGGCGACGATGCCTAGGCCGAGCATGACGAAATCGGTCGTCGCACTCGCCGACAGCAGATGGCCGAGCTCCGGGCCGGCGCGGGCGATCGCGTCGTCCGTGCCGTAGAGCGTCAGGATGTCGCCCTGCTCGAGCATGGTGCCCGGCAAGGCCGGGATGTTCTGGCCGAGCCGGCGGATCCGCGAGATGAAGACGCCGCGCCGCAGTTCTGCGCCGGCGAGCCGGTGCAGGTCGCGGATCCGGCGGCCGCGGACCTCGCGCCGGGTCAGAACCACCTCGCGTTCGACCAGCGGCACATTGGCGCCGACCGGTAGCGGCACCTCGGCGCCGAGCCGCTCGCTGATCGCGATGACGGCGCGCCGGCGGCCGACCACCAGTACGATGTCGTCGGCCTCCAGCATCGTCTCGGTGGTCGCCTTCTCGAAATTGCCGCCGCGCCCGACCAGCGTGATCGTCACGGCGCCGCTGACGCTGTTCTCGAAGGCGCCGACGCTGCTTCCGCCGATCGCGCCGGCGCGGAAGCCGCGCGAGACGATCTGCGGCACGCCGTTCTCCTTGGCCGTGTCGTCCTCGGCCCCGAGCTCGCGGGCAAGCGCTGCCGAGGCCTCGCGAACATTGATCCCGAGCAGCAGCGGGCCGATCTGCGTGGTGAAGACGACGATCGCGACGAGGCCGAACAGATAGGTGATGCTGTAGGCGGTCGCCATGTTGCCCTGCAGGCGGGTGATCTCGGCCGCAGGCAGAGCGAGGCGCGTCATCGCCTCGGAGGCGGTGCCGAGCACGGCGGATTCGGTGGCCGAGCCGGCGAAGAGCCCGGACGCCGTGCCGGCATCGAGGCCGAACAGCACGATCGCCGCGGCGAGCAGCAGCAGCACCGTGATGACCTCGACGAAGGACAGGATGCCGTAGCGCCAGCCGCCGCGGATATTGTTGAAGAATTGCGGGCCTGCGGTGAAGCCGAGCGCGTAGATGAACAGTGCGAAGGCGACGTTCTTCAGGTCCGGGCTGATGGTGACGCCGAGCTGGCCGATCGCCAATGCCACGAACAATGTGCCGCAGACGCCGCCGACCGCGACCGAGCCGATCCTGATCTTGCCGATCAGATGGCCGAGTGCCAGCGAAACGAACAGGGCGACAACCGGTTGCGCGATGAACGACACGATGAAGCCCCGCCATGTGCCAGCAGCGAGACTGACTATCGGCGGCGTTCCGTGCGCAGGCAAGATGGCCGGGAGAACAATGATCGCGCCGGGGAGCGGCGTTAGCGTCCGCCGATTGCCGGGGTCAGCAGATCGCGGCGCGCAGTGCCGGCGCCAGCAGCAGCTCCGAGGCCGAGCCGGTCTGGATCCAGCTCTTGGCCGAGGCGTCATCCTCGCGCGGGTCGATCCGCAGCACGATCTGTTCGAGGTCGCCGAGGCGGCAGAGCTGCTCGCGCGAGATCTCGGTGGTCATCGGCCCTTCCGGCTGGGAGCTGTCCTCGTTGCTGGCGACGATCGGCGCCGCGCCGGGCAGGCCGATTGTGACCGTGCGCAGCCGCGTCGCGATCGGCGCATTGCCGGAGAGCAGCCGCATCCGCAGGCCGACCTCGCCGGGCTGGCTGCCCTCGCGGACCGCGAGCTCGAGCCTGATCTCTCGGCCGCGATGCTGGCCGAAGCCGATATTGCCGAGGATCGCCGAGGCGATGCGGCGGTCGGCCGGGGCGGGCGCGGCCTCCGAGCGCTGTTCGGAGAAGATCGCGCTCGCCGGCGAAAGCTGCGTCGCGATCGTCGTCGCGCGCATCTCCTCGGGCCGCAGATAGCGCATCGTGTCGGCCGGGGTCGACACGGTCAGCTTCAGGAAGGATCGGTCGAGCCCCATCGCGTCGAGATGCCGGGCGATCTTGGCGTCGATCTCGCCGGTCGCCTGCTCCTGCTTGACGGTGCGGGTCTCCTTGCGCTCGTTGACCAGCTCGCGTCGCTCGACCATGCGGTCGCCCTCGCGCCTGCGCACGATCTGGTAATCGCGCACCGTCGTCGTCTCGGTCTCGAGAATGGTCTGCTGGTGCACCCCGATGCGCGATTGCGGCGGGATGATGCGCCTGACGCCGCCGGCGAGCACGAAGGTGCAGGCCGAGGAGCAGAGCGGGCTGCGCTCGTCGATGGTGCCGAGATTGGGGTCGCGCTGGGTCAGCACGGTGCGGGCAACCGCGATGTCGAGCCCCTGCTGGCGGATCAGCTCGCCCATCGCGATCGCGACCTCGACCGTGCCGCCGGTCGAATAGATCAGGATCGGCAGCTTGCGCCCGCCGAGCCCGGCAAGGGCGCGGCGCAGCTCCTCCAGCGTGTCGTTGGTAATCGCGCCCTGGGCCGAGAGCCATTCCCGGCAATGCGGCTCGCAGCCGGGCTCGGCGCTGCGCACGGCGACGATCCGCATCGGCTCCGGAGCCGGAGCCGGCTTGTCCTGCGCCACTGCCGGCAAGGCAAGCAGCGAGAGGGCGAGCGCCAGGCAGGAGGCGATGCGCGACACGATACCAGGAGACTCCATGAAGAGGGCGCGCAAGGGAACCCCAGGCGCGCCGATTTGACAACCGTTTCCGGCGCCCGAGCGTTCTCGGCGCCCAAGCGTTCTCGGCACGGTTGCGGCTTCGGCGGTAGGGCCGATGCTTCACACCGCCGGTTGGGCGGCTTTGAGGCGTTCTCGCGACCGACTAATGGCCCGCGCTCACGCTGTGATCTGGTCGATCTCCGCCAGCTCTTCGGTCGAGAGCCTCCATTCGGCCGCCTTCACATTGGCGGCGACCTGCTCCGGCCTGGTCGCGCCGGCGATGACGCTGGAGACCACGGGCTGCGCGGCGAGCCAGGAGAAGGCGAGCTCGACCATCGTCTTGCCGTGCTTCTCGCAGAAGGCGGAGAGCTTCTCCGTCTTGCGCCAGTTCTCCTCCGTCAGCACTTCGCCGGCGCGCTGCGCCTCGCGGGTCATGCGCGCGCCTTCCGGCATCGGCTGATTACGCTTGTACTTGCCGGTGAGCAGGCCGTTGGCGAGCGGGAAATACGGCAGGAGGCCCATGCCGAAATGCCTGATGGACGGGATCAGCTCCTTCTCGGCGCCGCGCACCAGCAGGCTGTACTCGTCCTGGCAGGAGGCGAAGCCCTCGATGCCACGGGTCTTTGCCGTCCAGTGGGCGTCGGCAACCTGCCAGCTCGGCAGGTTGGAGCAGCCGATATAGCGGACCTTGCCCTGGCGGATCAGGTCTTCGAGCGTGCGCAGCGTCTCCTGGATCGGCGTCAGCGGGTCAGGCCGGTGGATCTGGTAGAGGTCGATCCAGTCGGTCTTCAGCCGCTTCAGCGAGGCCTCGACCGCGTCCGTGATGTAGCGCCGCGAGCCGCCTCTCTTGATGCCTTCGGCGTCCATGTCCATGCCGAACTTGGTCGCCAGCACGATCTGCTTGCGGCGGGCGCCGAGCACCTCGCCGAGCGCGGTCTCGGAGCCACCGCGATTGCCGTAGATATCGGCGGTGTCGAACAGGGTGATGCCGTGCTCGATCGCGGCATCGACGACCTTGCGGGTCGCTTCAAGATCGATCCGGCCGCCGAAATTGTTGCAGCCGAGGCCGACGAGCGAGACGCGCAGGCCTGAGCGGCCGAGATTGCGGGTGAGCATGGCTTTTCTCCTCCTCCGAGAGCCGCACACAGGACCAGAGCCGTGGCGGGCCGGCAAGCGCGCTCTGCGCGACCTGCGGGCTGCACTGCGCGCAGGGCAGGGCCTTCGCCATGCTCACGGGGCTGATGGCGCGCGACGTGGCTGCGATTGACCGAACGCAAAGCGGCGGCAGAATGATTGGGTAGAGTTGCTCCAGGAAACCATGAAACAGCCGGAGAACCCATGGCCCCGATGATCAAGAGCGTCTTCACCGCTTATACGGAAGAAGGCGAGGGCGAGCGCGACTCGGCGCTCGGCTATGCCCTTTCGCTCGCGCAGCAGGCCGGCGCGCATCTGACGGTGCAGGCCGCCGCGATGCGCTACAACATCCCGGGCACGCTGATCGGCGATTTCGGTGTCGCCTTCGTCGCGACCGAGAACCGCCGCATCACCTCGCTGGCGAAGCGCTTCGGCGAGCTGGCGCGGACCAGCGCGGCGCTCGCGGGCGTCAACGCCACGGTCGAGACGCCGGAGCTGATCTATGCCGAGCTCGGCGGCTGGCTGGTGAGCCAGGCCCGCGTGCATGATCTCAGCGTGCTCGATCTCGAAAAGGACGCCGCCGAGCGCGATCGCGGCCTGATCGAGGCCGCCCTGTTCGACAGCGGCCGGCCGGTGATCATCGTGCCGCCGGGCGTCGAGACCTTCGCCGCCAAGCGCATCCTGATCGCCTGGGACGGCAGCGCCACCGCGGCCCGCGCGGTCGCCGAGGTACGGCCCTTCCTGGCGGGCGCGGAGGTCGAGATCCTCTCCGTCACCGGCGAGAAGGACCTGTCGAAATTCGTCGCCGGGGCGGAGCTGGCGCCGCATCTGTCGCGCCACGGCGCCGCGGTCAGCGTGCGCAACGTCTCCCTCTCGCCTGGCCAGGACGTGGCGGAGGCGATCCGGATGGCGGCGGCCGAGTTCAGCGCCGATCTCGTCGTCTGCGGCGCCTACAAGCATTCGCGCCTGCGCGAATGGATCCTCGGCGGCGTCACCCAGTCGCTGCTGAAGTCCAGCCCGCGGCCGCTGCTGATGAGCCGCTGACCCGGCAAGGCGGGCGGCCGCTCAGGCGGCCCGCGCCCAGCCGATCCGATCGAGGATTTCGCGCGCCAGCTCCTGCGGCGCGCGGCCATCGGTCTCGACGACGAGGATGTCCGCAATGTCCTCGTCGGCCAAGCGCTTCGACTGTTTCAGGCTGCGCTCGATCTGGGCATCGCGGCCAGCCCCGGCTTCGCGCCTGTCGAGGCGCTGCCGCAGGCTGTCGTCGCCGGCACGCAGGCGCACCACCGTGATCCGCGCATCCGGAATGGCGGCGAGGATCCAACGTTTGTCGAAGGCGACATGGATCATCACGCCCGACATGATCAGCCTGCTGTGGCCGAGCGCGCGATAGGTCGTCCAGAGCGCGGCGAGGTTGAGCTGGCTGACATCGCGTACGCCTGGTGCCAGGGCCGATAGCGCAGTAGCGTCCGGCTTCGGAAAGACGCGGTCGAGCTCGTCGCTCTCGATCGCCGCATGGGCGATCCCGGTCTCGCCGAGCAGGCCGCCCAACTCCCAGCACAAGGTCGACTTGCCGACCCCGGCCGGGCCGGTGATCAGCAGGATCTCGACCACGGAATCGACCATGACGGCGCCGGTCACAGCGCGCCGGCCGGGGATTGCTCCTGCTGCGCCAGCTGGCGCGCGGCATCGGCCGAGAGCAGCTGCGACGCGCTCTGCCCTTCCCTGATGCCGGAAGCGAGCAGGGCGGCATCGCCAGCCGAGCCCGCGATGCCGTCGGCACTGACCGCGACGCCGAGCCCCTGGCCCAGGCCCGCGAGCGCCCGCACCACGCTCGCCGCCTCCTTATCCTGCATGTTGGAGATCAGACGGCGGTCGATCTTGACCTTGTCGAAGCCGAATTCGCGGATGTGGTAGAGGCTCGAGTAGCCCGTGCCGAAATTGTCGAGCGCGACCCGCACGCCCGCCTGCCGCAGCGCGCCGAGGGCCACCTTCGCGGCGTGCAGGTCATGCACGATGGCGCTTTCCGAGATGTCGACCTCCAGACGCGAGGCCGGCAGTCCCGCCGTGCGGATGGTCGCCAGAACGCCGTCGCTCAGCGTCCGGTTCTTCAGCTGGGCCGGCAGGATGTCGACCGACAGTATGATGTCGTCGGGCCATTCGCGCGCCGCCTGGCAGGCGATGGCGAGGACACGCCCGGCAAGCTGGTGGATCAGCCCGGTCTCCTCGGCGACCGGCAGGAAACGCTCCGGCGGAAAGCGCTCGCTCCCCTCGACGACCCAGCTGGGCACCGCTTCGAACCCGGTCACCCTGCCGCTGGCGAGATCGATCGACGGGCGGAAACGCGGCCTGATCTGGTCCTGTTGCAGCGCCTCGCGCAGTTCGCGTTCGATCTGCTGCCGCTGGCGGACCAGGCGGTCCATGTCTTCCTCGAAGAAGCGGAAGGCGGAGCGGCGCTCGGCCTTGGCACGATAGAGTGCGAGGTCGGCCTTGCGCAGTACCTCGGGCGCCGTCTGCGCGTCATCGGGCAGGAAAGCGATGCCGATGCCGGTGGCGACGCGGTGCTCGACCCTGCCGATCATGATCGGCTCGGCCAGGCTGTCGATGACGCGCATCGCGATATTGGCGCTGGCCTCCAGCCCCATCAAATGCTGGGCCAGCAGCACGAACTCGTCGCCGCCGAGGCGCGCCACCAGGTCGCCCTCCCGGACGGAGCGCAGCAGGCGCTCGGCCACGATCAGCAGCACCTCGTCTCCGGTGCCGTGGCCATAGGTGTCGTTGATCTGCTTGAAGCCGTTGAGATCGAGCAGGTAGACGGCGTGCACCTGTCCCTGCGCCGGCGGCGAGGCGGCCGCCATCGTCAGCGCCTCCTCGAACTGCCGGCGGTTGGCGAGGCCTGTCAGCGGATCCTGATAGGCGAGCTCGCGAGCCCGGCTCTCGGCGGCGATGCGCCGGGCCATTTCGCGCTTCTGCTCGATATAGCGGCGCGCCGCGAAGATCAGCAGGCCGACGGCCAGCACCGCGCCGATCAGCAGCGCCTCGTCGAGTTCGATCGACTGCTGCTGCGCCGGTACGCTGCCTTGCGTAACGAAGATGTCGACGGCGTAGGCGACGTAGGTGACGACGAGCACCACTGCCAGGACCATGCCGAGATCCTGGAGGCTGGCACGGTGCTTAGCGATGACGTTCCTGACTCTCGACAAGCAAGCCTCCCGACCCCGCGAGACGACGCTCACCTCGCTCCGGTCGGCCGCCTAGTACCCTTGCCGGATGCTCGTTACCAGCAATCCGGAGATGATCGCGGCAATTCGCCGGGAGAGCAACTCTGTCCCGGCCGGCCCTGCGCCGGCGGCGCCAAGGCGCTCCGGTGCAACCGGCTCGGACGGAAGCCGGAGCGGCAGATAAAAAACGGCCCGGGCGATTGCCCGGGCCGTGCATGGATTGATTCAGGCTAGCGCCTCTCAGGCCACTTCGGCCTTCTGCTTCTGCGAGCGCTTGCGCTCGTTGGGATCGAGGATCGACTTGCGCAGGCGGATCGACTTCGGCGTGACCTCGACGAGCTCGTCATCGTCGATCCAGGCCAGCGAGCGCTCCAGCGTCATCCGGATCGGCGGGGTCAGGCGCACCGCCTCGTCCTTCGAGGTCGTGCGGATGTTGGTGAGCTTCTTGCCCTTGAGCACGTTCACTTCGAGATCGTTCTCGCGGGTGTGCTCGCCGACGATCATGCCCTGATAGACCTTCCAGCCCGGCTCGATCATCATCGGGCCGCGATCCTCGAGGTTCCACAGCGCGTAGGCCACGGCCTCGCCGGTCTCCATCGCGATCAGCACGCCGTTGCGGCGCCCGCCGATCTCGCCCTTGTAGGGCAGGTAGTCATGGAACAGCCGGTTCATGATCGCGGTGCCGCGGGTGTCGGTCAGCAGCTCGCCCTGATAGCCGATCAGGCCGCGGGTCGGGGCGTGGAAGACGAGGCGCAGGCGATTGCCGCCGGAGGGACGCATCTCCAGCATGTCGGCCTTGCGCTCGGACATCTTCTGCACGACGACGCCGGAATGCTCCTCGTCGACGTCGATCACGACCTCTTCGATCGGCTCGAGCAGCTGGCCGCTCTCATCGCGCTTCAGCACGACGCGCGGACGCGAGACGCCGAGCTCGAAGCCCTCGCGGCGCATGGTCTCGATCAGGATGGCGAGCTGGAGTTCGCCGCGGCCGGATACGATGTAGCTGTCCTTGTCGGTGGCTTCCTCGACCTTCAGCGCGACATTGCCCTCGGCCTCCTTCAGCAGGCGGTCGCGGATGACGCGCGTCGTGACCTTGTCGCCCTCGGTGCCGGCGAGCGGGGAATCGTTGACCATGAAGGTCATCGACACGGTCGGCGGGTCGATCGGCTGGGCCTCGATCGGGGTCTCGACCGACGGATCGCAGAAGGTGTCGGCGACCGAGCCCTTGACCAGCCCGGCGATCGAAACGATGTCGCCGGCGATGGCCTCCTCGATCGGCTGGCGCTCGAGCCCGCGGAAGGCGAGGATCTTCGAGATGCGGCCGGTCTCGACGACCGTGCCGTCGCCGGAGAGCACCTTGATCGTCTGGTTCGGCTTGGCCGTGCCCGAGGTGACGCGGCCGGTGATGATGCGGCCGAGATAGGGGTTGGCCTCGAGCAGCGTGCCGATCATCCGGAACGGGCCTTCCTCGACCTTCGGCTCCGGAACGTGCTTCAGGATCAGATCGTACATCGGGGCGAGGCCCTGATCCTGCGGGCCGGCCGGATCATGCGCCATCCAGCCCTGCTTGCCCGAGCCGTAGAGGATCGGGAAATCGAGCTGCTCGTCATTGGCGTCGAGCGCCGCGAACAGGTCGAAGACCTCGTTGATGACTTCCTGGACGCGGGCGTCGGGCTTGTCGACCTTGTTGATCGCGACGATCGGCTTCAAGCCGAGCTTCAGCGCCTTCGAGACCACGAACTTGGTCTGCGGCATCGGGCCTTCGGCGGCGTCGACCAGCACGATCGCCGAGTCGACCATGTTGAGGATGCGCTCGACCTCGCCGCCGAAATCGGCGTGGCCGGGGGTGTCGACGATGTTGATGCGGGTATCCTTCCAGACCACCGAGGTGGCCTTGGCCAGAATGGTGATGCCGCGTTCCTTCTCCAGATCGTTGGAGTCCATGACGCGCTCGACGATGCGCTGGTTTTCGCGATAGGTGCCGGACTGCTGCAGCAGCTTGTCGACCAGCGTTGTCTTGCCGTGGTCGACGTGGGCGATGATGGCGATGTTACGCATGGACATGCGGGAAACGGCCTTGGTTCAAGACCGCGAGCCGGCGGGGACAGCCCGGCCGGCGCAGCCTGTGCGTGAATGGAATCTGAGGTTAGTTGCGCTGCACATAAACGCTGGAGGGCGTTAGGGCAACCTGCAAGGCTGCTTCAGCTGCGCGCGACCTGCCGCGAGAGCCAGTAGGAATAGCCGGTGCTGCCGGCGAGGAGCAGGGCGAGCCCGCCGAGGCAGGCGCTCGCCAGCACGAGCGGCGGTGCTCCGGCCAGTGCAAGCGCGACGAGGCCGAAGCCGAGCCCGACGGAAGCCCGGCCGTAGAATCTGTGCGTCTTTTCCCAGACATTCCGGTCGGCAAGGGTCCAGGGCGTCCGGATACCGAAGAGCTGCATCGGCCGCGTCTTGCCCGCGACATTGCCGGTGGCGATCAGGAACAGCCCGAGCAATGCGCTCGTCAGGCGCGGCACGTCCGGCATGAGGCCGAGCGCGTTGCCGACGAGCAGGGCGTGGCAGGCGGCGAGCACCAGGATGACCGCATGCCAGGTCGTGACATAGGCCTTGCCTGAGCGGGCGAGGTTGGCGGCGAGAGGCTCCAGCCTCGGCAGGAGGGCGAAGAGCACGGTCGCCGCGAGAGCAAGGCCGGGCAAGACCAGGAAGGCGAGCCAGGGGGCGGCGAACCTGTCCGGGCGGCCGTTGATGTCGAAATGCACTGCGATCTGTGCATCCGCTGGCACCTGACCGAGCGCGAAGGCCGAGGCGGCGAGCATGACCCCGATCAGGGCAAGGCTCATGAGGAGCGGATGGCGGATCATGGCTTATCCTTTTGGGGCCTGGACGGAAGCGAGCGGGATTCCAGGACGAGCCCGAAATGGTCGAGGAACAGGCACATCGCTTCTTCGAGGACGGAGAGGTTCAGGTGGTAGGTGACCGTGGTGCCGGCTTTCTCGCTCTGGATCAGCTCCGCTTCGCGCAGGACCGCGAAGTGACCGGAGAGGGTCGGCTTGGCGAGATCGAAGCGGGCCGCGATCTCGCCGGCCGTCATGTCCTTCTCGCGCAGCAGGCGCAGGATCTCGCGTCGCGTCGGATCGGACAGGGCTTTGAAGACTGCGCTCATATTCGGTATTTAGGAAAATAGCGAAATAGAAGCAAGCCGCTTTCGACGCGCATTCGAGGAGCCGGCGTTACCCCTGGGCCGAGGGTCTATTTCCGGCAGGCGAAGGGCATGAAGGTGCTCGACAGGCCGGCATTCATCCCGGCCATCACCATGATGTTGGCGAGGTTGAGCTCTTCCGTGCTGCGCGGGCAGACATCC
This sequence comes from Allobosea sp. WAO, assembly GCF_001509835.1. Lineage (GTDB taxonomy): Bacteria > Pseudomonadota > Alphaproteobacteria > Rhizobiales > Beijerinckiaceae > Allobosea. Next base: position 140,989 of record NZ_JXTJ01000007.1, on the reverse strand, counting down.
GGCGGCGTCTGGCAGCCCGACGCCATGAAGGCGTCGTGCCGGGCAAGGAACTCCGGGCCGAGCCCCTTGGTCCCGAAGCGGCGGGTCGCCTCGTCATACGCCTTGCGATAGCGCTCGCATTTCACCGCCGGCCAGTTCTCGCTACCGGGCGCCTGGGCTAGTGCGGCGGTGCCGAGCGCGAGATTGCCGGCGACGATCGCGGCGAGCAGCAGAGCGAGGCCCGCGGGCCGAAGCTGGATAGGGGGCATGGTCATGTGTCCGTGATTATGCCGGCCTATTCGGCCAGCGACGCTTCACTCAGGGCGGTGCGGCGCTCGCTCGCGGCCCGGCCGATCTGGTCCATGGCGAGGCGATAGGCGCTGACGCCGCCGGAATCGATGTGGCCGCGCGCATAGCTTTCGAGGACGCCGGCCAGGATGCTGTCGGCCTCGCGCTCCAGCCCCGCCAGCGCCGGTTCGTCGCGGGCGGTGCGCATTGCGCCGAGCAGCGAGACCAGGCGGCCGAGATCCGCCATGGCGCGCTTGCGCCTTGCGGAGCTCTCATAGCCGAGCAAGCCGGCGGCGCCGGAGCCGAGCAGCGAGAGCGCCATGACGCCGAGATAGAACCAGTCGCCATAGAGCTCGAAGAAGGTCTCCTGCTCGCCGTCGATAAAGGCGGCGGCGCCGCTATGGACCGCGAGCGGCGCATCCTTGTCGGTCGCGGGCGTCTCCAGCCCCTGGATCGCCGGCAACTCGCCGGCGAGGGCGACGCGCAGCGACAGGATCGCGCTGACGAGATCGGCGACGCGGCCGTCGTCGAGCGATTGCGCCGCCATCAGGCGCGAAGTGATCGAGATCGTCGGCAGGTTCTCGGCCGGCAAGGGCGGGTCGCCGCCGAGCGCGCCGCGGACGATCTCGCCGGCCTCGACCGCCCGGTTGCGCGCCGCGAGCGCGTCGGCCTCGCGGATCGGGATGATGCCGGGCTCATCGCCGAAGGCGGCGCGCAGGCGCTGGGCGGCGTCGTTGGCGGTGCGGGCGCTGATGGCGCCTACGGCGAAGAAGGCGTCGATTCGACCCTCGCGGGCGGCGCCGACCACCATGTCGCGCGTCAGTCCGACGATCTCGACTTCCTCGGGCTGGACATCGTATTGCGACAACACCAGCTTCAGCAGGTCGATGTTCTCGGCGGGATTGCGGATCACGCCGATACGCTTGCCACGCAGGCCCGCAACGCGGTCGACCGGCAGCGCCTTCGTCGTGATGAAGAACGGGAAGGAGCGCCGCGTGATCAGAGCGGTGTCGGCCTTGGCCGGCAGCGCGATGTCCGGGCGCACGATAGCGAGATCGACCTCGCCGGCATCGATCTTCCGGGCGCTCTCGGCCGAACCCTCCGTCAGGATCAGACGCAGACGCACCGATTTCTTCTCGCGGCTGAGGCCCTGGACGAAGGCGGCGGCCATGCGCGCATCGTCGGAACCCAGCGGTCCGACGGCGAGCTTCAGCGTCTTGGGCTGGCTCCAGAGATAGACCCCGAGGGCCACGAGCCCGGCTGTTAGCAGCAGGCCCGCCAGAACCGCAAAACCGCGCCGCCCCATGCCTTGCCCGCTTTCGCCCCGCCTTGCCGCCGATCGCTCTCGACCGTCATCATGTCACAAGTGCGGCAGCCGGGGAGCAGCGGCAAGAACCAGCGGCAGGAGTCTGCAAGAAGAGTTCGTAAGAGGGTGCAGAATTTGGATGGCAGCCGTTGCGGCAAGGGTGGGGGAGCCCGTGCAATTGTGCTACAGCGCGGCGATGACGCGCGCCGAACCCAGCTTCCCGGTCAAGATATGCGGTCTCTCCACGCAGGAGACGCTTGAGGCCGCGCTCGCCGCGGGTGCCGATATGATCGGCCTCGTCTTCCACCCGAGGAGTCCGCGCTTCGTCATGCCGGACCAGGCCTCGCGGCTCGCCGCCCAGGCGCGCGGCAAGGCGGAGATCGTGGCACTGACGGTCGATTTCGAGCCCGCCAAGGCGGCCGAACTCGCGCAGCTCCTGCAACCCGACTGGCTGCAGCTGCATGGCAGCGAGACCCCCGAGGCGGTGAGGGCGATCAAGGCCGCGACCGGATTGCCGGCGCTCAAGGCGCTGGGCGTCGCGAAAGCAGCGGATCTCGACCGCATCCCGGCCTATGCCGGCAGTGCCGACATGATCCTGCTCGACGCCAAGCCGCCCAAGGACGCGGCCTATCCCGGCGGCCATGGCCGGCCCTTCGATTGGACGCTGCTCGCCGGCCTCGACCCGGCTTTCCGCTTCATGCTATCGGGCGGGCTCGATCCGGCGAATGTCGCGGAGGCGATCCGCATCGCGAGGCCGTCCGGCGTCGACGTCTCCTCCGGGGTCGAAAGCGCGCCGGGCGCCAAGGATGTCGACCGGATCGCGGAATTCGTGAAGGCTGCCCGGGCGGCGGCCGAAGCGCTGAACGACGACATGTTGAAGAAGGCAGGCAAGGCATGAACGCGCCGCACGCACCGAACAGCTTCCGGAACGGCCCGGACGAGAACGGCCGGTTCGGCCAGTTCGGCGGGCGCTTCGTCGCCGAGACGCTGATGCCGCTGATCCTCGAACTCGAAGCGGCCTACACCGCTGCGAAGGCCGATCCGGCCTATCATGCCGAGACCGCCTACGGGTTGAAGCACTATGTCGGCCGGCCCTCGCCGCTCTATTTCGCCGAGCGTCTGACCGAGCACTTTCGCAGTGTAGCGACGGCCTCCGGCCTATCGGGCGGCGCCAAGATCTATCTGAAGCGCGAGGAGCTGAACCACACCGGCTCCCACAAGGTGAACAATGTGCTCGGCCAGATCCTGCTGGCGCGGCGCATGGGCAAGAAGCGCATCATCGCCGAGACCGGTGCCGGCCAGCACGGCGTTGCCACCGCCACCCTCTGCGCCCGCTATGGCCTCGAATGCATCGTCTACATGGGTGCGGTCGACGTCGCCCGGCAGGCGCCGAACGTCTTCCGCATGCAGATGCTGGGTGCGACCGTCGTGCCGGTCGAATCCGGTACCAAGACGCTCAAGGACGCGATGAACGAGGCGCTGCGCGACTGGGTGACCAATGTCGCGACGACCTTCTACTGCATCGGCACGGTTGCCGGCCCGCACCCCTATCCGGCCATGGTGCGCGACTTCCAATGCGTCATCGGCAAGGAGACGCGCGAGCAGATGCAGGAGCTGGAAGGCCGCCTGCCAGATTCGCTGGTCGCCTGCATCGGTGGAGGCTCGAATGCGATGGGCCTCTTCCACCCCTTCCTCGACGACAAGAATGTCGAGATTTACGGCGTCGAGGCTGCCGGCCACGGCATTCCCTCCGGCCTGCATGCGGCCTCGCTCACCGGCGGCCGCCCCGGCGTGCTGCACGGCAACCGCACCTATCTCCTGATGAACGAGGACGGGCAGATCAACGACGCCCATTCGATCTCGGCCGGGCTCGACTATCCCGGCATCGGCCCGGAGCATTCCTGGCTGCACGATGTCGGCCGCGCCACCTATCTCTCTGCGACCGACGAGGAGGCGCTCGAGGCCTTCCAGCTGATCTCGAAGCTCGAGGGCATCATCCCGGCGCTGGAATCGGCGCATGCCCTCGCGAAGGTCGCCGAACTCGCACCGAAAAAGCCGCAGGACCATCTGATGGTCGTCAATCTCTCCGGCCGCGGCGACAAGGATATCCCGCAGGTGGCGGAGATTCTGGCGGCGCGGTGAGCCTATCGTCCTGATGCTGCCCCATTAGGTTGCGCATGGTCTGGGCGCAGAAGCTGTGCCGCTTCTGCGGACCATGCCAGCGAAGGACGATCATGTCGAAGACCAAGAAGGCCCTGCTCATCGCCGCGCTTGCGGCGCTTTCCGCCCCCGTTCAGGCCCAGACTGCTGCTCCGCTCGCTCCGGCCGAAGGCATCGTCATCCGCACCGAGGGCGAAGTCAGGGTGAAGCCGGATCTGGCGACGATCCAGGCCGGCATCGTCAGCGAAGGCAAGACCGCCGCTGAGGCGCTGGCCAAGAACACCCCCGCGCTGGCGAAGCTCGTCGAGGCCGTGAAGGCGGCCGGCATCGCTGGCGGTGACGTCAGGACCTCGCAGGTGGCGCTGGTGCCGCGCATGACGCAGCCCTCCGCCTCCTCCTCGCCGCAGCCGCGCGCGCCGAAGATCGACGGCTATGAGGCACGCACCGGGCTCACCGTCATCGTGCGCGACATCGCCAAGGCCGGGCCGCTGATCGACGCGCTCGCCGCCGCCGGCGCCAACGAGATGTCGGGGATCATCTTCGGCCTCGCCAACGAGGACACCGCCAAGGACGCGGCGCGCCAGAAGGCGGCCGAGGCGGCGCGGGCCCGTGCCTCGCTCTATGCCGACAAGCTCGGCGTCAAGGTCGGCGAGCTCGTCTCGATCGTCGAGGCCGAGGCCGAGCCGCCGATCCGCCCGATGGGCGATGTCCGGGCCTATCGCATGGCAGCCGCCGGTGCGCCGATGGCGGTCGAGCCCGGCGAGATCACCGTCAGCGCCGCGCTGCGCACCGTCTGGCGCATCGAAAAGTAGCGCAGCCGGCCGGTTGTGGGCTCAGTCGGCGTGCCGCAGCGCATCCGCCAGCAGCGGATGGGGCGGTTCGGCGAAGGGGTTCACCACCGTGACGCCGCGATGGACGAAGCCATGCTGCATGTCCTCCGACAGCAGCATGGCGCATCCGGCCTCGGCGGCAGTGGCGAGGATCAGCGCATCCCAGAACTGCAGGCCGTGCTGGGTGGAAAGTTCGAACGCGCCGTCCCAGCAACGCGTGTCGACCAGCCGGAAACCAGTGGTGCCGCGCCATTCCAGGCATATGTCCCTTGCGCGCTGCCGCGGAACGCCGAGTTTTCGCGTCAGTGCATTGAACAGTTCGCCGAGCACCTGCGATGGCAGGATGACGCGATCTTCGCCCAGAGCTTCCCGGATCTCTCGCGACCGTACGACGCGCGGTGCGTCGTTGAAGCCTTCGACATAGATCAGGATGTTGGTGTCGAAGCCGACTCGCATCGCTTCAATCGTAGAAGTCGTCGCGCGTCAGCCGTGGCAGGTTGAGCGCAGGCTGGGAGTTCAACCGCTCCGTCATCCTGTCGAAAGCCTCGCGCCGCCGCGTCCTTTCGGCGTCGGCATCCTCGATGCGGGTGATCTGAACCTTGGGCTGCCCGCGCGAGGTCACGACGACGCGCTCGCCGCTTTCGGCGAGCTTCATCAGCTTCGAGAATTCACGATTGGCCTGCGCGGCCGAAACCGTCTTCACCATCGCCACCTCCAAAGTAGTGATATCACTACTTCAATCCGCTGCGTCCGTAAACGATCATAGCCGGTCCGCATTCCGTACCGCCTCGGTTGGATCTTCATGCTAGGCTCGGCGCATGACGAGCTATGGCCAGTTCTGTTCGATGGCGCGCGCCCATGAGGCGCTGGGCGGGCGCTGGACGCTGCTTGTGGTGCGCGAGATCCTGTGCGGCAGCAGCCGCTTCAACGAGATCCGCCGCGGCATCCCCCGGATTTCGAAGACCATGCTCGCGGAGCGTCTGCAGGCGCTCGTCTTGGCCGGCGCGCTCGCGCGCCGGGATGGCGCGCAAGGCCCTGAATACGCGCTGACCGAGGCTGGCCTGGAGCTCGCCGAACTCGTCAGGGCGATGGGTGCCTGGGGCCAGCGCTGGTTGCCGCGCCATGCCGTGGGCGAGGATCTCGATCTCGAGCCCGTGCTGGTCGACATGCAACGGCGCGTGCGCTTCGAGGCTTTGCCGGAGGCGCCTCTGGTCGTCCGTTTCGAGATCGCCGGCCACGGGCCGCGTTTCCTGCTGCTTCGGCCGGGCGAGGCTTCGCTTTGCACCCAGAACCCCGGCTTCCCTGAAGCGCTCTGCGTCCGCGGCCCGCTCTCGGCGCTGGTCGCCTGGTGGCGCGGCGATGTCGGCTTCGCGGAGAGCAGGCGGTTCGGCCTGTCGCTGGCAGGCCCGCGCCCACTGGCGGCAGCCTTTCCCGATTGGTTTCAGCTCTATGCCTTCGCCGGCATCCGCCCGGCGCGGGCCGTTGAAAGGACAAGCCCATGACTGTCCGCATCGTTCGGTTGGGAACGCCGCGCGCTGCTGGCGAAGGCACACGCATCGGCACGGTTCGGCGCGTGCCGCGCGGCGTACCGAAGGAGCGTTATGCCAGCGAGAACTGGTTCGACGTCTGGTTCCCGGTGTTGTCGCCGACGCCGGAGCTGATGGCGCAGGCCAAGGCGGCCGAGACGGAGAAGGACTGGGCCGGCTTCACCCGCGCCTTCAAGGCCGAAATGGCCGAACCGGCGCCGCGCCATGCGCTCGACCTGCTGGCGACGCTATCGCATGACAGCGATTTCTCGGTCGGCTGCTACTGCGAGGTCGAGGCGCACTGCCATCGCTCGGTGCTGCGGGCCCTACTGGTGGAACGCGGAGCTAAACTGGGCTGACGCGGTCTGGATTTCGGACCGGACCGATCGTGGATTTCGAGCGACAAGGCGAGGCAGGATCGACCGCTCAGGAACCGCCAATGACCCAGCCGACCATTCTCGGCCGCATCGGCAAGACAGCACTCATTCAGCTGCGCCAGGTCGCGCCCGCCAATGGCGCGCGCATCCTTTTGAAGCTCGAAAGCGAGAACCCGACCGGGAGCATGAAGGACCGGATGGCGCTCGCTATGATCGAGGGCGCCGAAGCCGACGGGCGGCTGCAGCCGGGCGGCGCGGTTGTCGAATATACCGGCGGCAGCACCGGGGTTTCGCTGGCGCTGGTCTGCGCGGTGAAGCGCCACCCGCTCCACATCGTCACCTCCGACGCCTTCGCCCGCGAAAAGCTCGATCACATGGCGATCCTCGGCGCAAAGCTGACGGTGATCGCCAGTGAGGGCGGAGGCATGACCGAGAAGCTGACCCGCGACATGATCGCCGCTGCTGGCGTGCTCGCCGAGCAGATCGGCGCCTTCTGGACCGACCAGATGAAGAACCGCGACCAGCTTGCCGCCTATGATGCGATGGCCGACGAGATCTGGAGCCAGGCCGAGGGGAGGATTGACGGCTTCGTCCAGAGCGTCGGCACCGCCGCCTCGCTGCGTGGCGTCGCGGCGAGACTGCGGCGCCATGACGAGCGCATCAGGATCGTCGCGGTCGAGCCGGCGGAATCGCCGGTGCTCTCCGGCGGCGCGCCCGGCGCGCACAAGATCGACGGCATCGGTGCCGGCTTCGTCGTGCCGCTCTGGCAGGAGGGCATTGCCGATGCCGTCGAGCGGGTCTCGACGCAGGAGGCGCGGGCGATGGCGCTCAGGCTCGCTCGCGAGGAGGGGCTGTTCGCCGGGCTTTCGACCGGCGCGAACGTGCTTGCGGCACTGCGGCTCGCCGAGCGGCTCGGCGAGGGCGCGACGATCGTCAGCGTGATGTGCGACACCGGCATGAAGTACTTCGGCAGCTACCGCGTCGCCCTTGCAGAGCATGGCTGAGCCTGCGCCCTCTCGCCAGCCGGGCCGGGCCATGCTAACCGCAGCGCCATGACACAGACCGGCCAGACCCGTATCGAGAACCGCTTTGCCGCCTGCGCCAGGGAAGGCCGGGCCGCGCTCGTGACTTTCGTCACGGCCGGCGACCCGGATTTCGACACGGCGAGCGCGATCCTGCACGCCCTGCCGGCGGCGGGCGCCGACATCATCGAGCTCGGCGTGCCCTTCACCGACCCGATGGCGGACGGCATCCCGGTCCAGCTCGCCGGGCAACGCGCGCTCAAGGGCGGCCAGACCCTGAAGAAGACGCTGGCCATGGTCGAGGGCTTCCGCAAGGCCGGAAACGACACGCCGATCGTGCTGATGGGCTACTACAATCCGATCTGGGCCTATGGCGTCGAGCGCTTCCTCACCGATGCGCGCGCCGCCGGCGTCGACGGGCTGATCGTCGTCGACCTGCCGCCCGAGGAGGACGCGGAGCTCTGCTTGCCGGCGCTGGCCGCCGGCCTCAGCTTCATCCGCCTGGCGACGCCGACGACCGATGACAAGCGCCTGCCGCGCGTGCTGCAGAACACCTCGGGCTTCGTCTATTACGTCTCGATGACCGGCGTCACCGGCGGCACCATCGCCAATTACGACGCGGTCGGCGATGCGGTCGGCCGGATCAAGCAGCACACCAAGCTGCCGGTCGCGGTCGGATTCGGCGTCAAGACGGCTGCCGATGCGGCTGCGATCGCGCGCGGTGCCGATGGCGTCGTCGTCGGCTCGGCTCTGGTCGAGCGCGTCCGGCTTTCGCTCGATGGCGAGGGCAAGGCCACGGAAAAGACGGTTTCGGCTGTCACCTCGCTGGTCGCCGAGCTCGCTGCCGGCGTCCGTTCGGTCGCCAAGGCGGCAGCCTGAGCCCGAGCCGGCTGCTCCCGCTGAATTCGAGGATGGTCCGATGAACTGGATTTCCGAAGTCGTTCGCCCGCGCATCAAGACGCTGTTCAAGCGTGAGAGCCCGGAGAACCTCTGGATCAAGTGCCCGGATTCCGGACAGATGGTCTTCCACAAGGATGTCGAGGCCAATGGCTTCGTCATTCCCGGCTCGGACCACCATCTGCGCGTCAAGGCGCCGGACCGCCTTCGTCTGACCTTCGACGAGGGCAAATGGCTCGATGTCGCGCTGCCCGAGGCCGCCGTCGACCCGCTGAAGTTCCGCGACGAGAAGCGCTATGTCGACCGTCTGAAGGACGCCCGCGCCAAGACCGGCGCGACCGACGCCTTCAAGGTCGGCTATGGCCGCGTCCAGGGCCTGCCGATGACCGTCGCGGTGCAGGACTTCCACTTCATGGGTGGCTCGCTCGGCATGGCGGCGGGCGAGGCCTTCATCAAGGGCGCCGAGACCGCGCTCGAGAAGAAGACCCCCTACGTGGTCTTCGCGGCCTCGGGCGGCGCGCGCATGCAGGAGGGCATCCTCTCGCTGATGCAGCTGCCGCGCACCACGGTCGCGATCCGGCGCCTGCAGAAGGCCGGCCTGCCCTATTTCGTCGTCCTGACCAATCCGACCACCGGCGGCGTCACCGCCTCCTATGCGATGCTCGGCGACATCCACATCGCCGAGCCGGGCGCGCTGATCGGCTTCGCTGGCCCGCGCGTCATCGAGCAGACGATCCGCGAGAAGCTGCCGGAAGGCTTCCAGCGCTCGGAATATCTCAGGGACCACGGCATGGTCGACATGGTCGTCCACCGCCACGACATCCCGGCGACGCTGGCACGGCTCGCCCGCTTCCTGACCAAGCAGCCGGCCCCGGGGGCGAACGCGACCGCGGAAGCCGAGCCGCTCGTTCACGAGGCCAACTGAACTTTCCCACGACGCATCGGGGATCGCCGGCAGCCGCTCCGCACCGGCGCGATGCCTTCGCCGGCCGGGGGGCCGGAGCCGCATGAGCACATCCGACCTGCTGCTGGCGCGCTTCCTGGCGCTGCATCCCAAGCTGATCGACCTCTCGCTCGGCCGCATATTGCGCCTGCTCGAGCGCCTCGGCGATCCGCAGAAGCGCCTGCCGCCGGTGATCCATGTCGCCGGCACCAATGGCAAGGGCTCGACCATCGCCTTCATGCGGGCGATCCTCGAGGCAGCCGGCCTCAGCGTGCACGTCTACACCTCGCCGCATCTGGTGCGCTTCCATGAGCGCATAAGGCTCGGCCGGCCGGGCGGCGGCCGCTTCGTCGACGAGGACGTGCTGGTCGAGGCGCTGGAGCGCTGCGAGCGCGCCAATGCCGGTGATTCCATCACCTTCTTCGAGATCACCACCTCGGCGGCGCTGCTGCTGTTCTCCGAGCACAAGGCCGATGTCGTGCTGCTCGAGGTCGGGCTCGGCGGGCGCTACGACACCACCAATGTCATCGACCATCCGGCCTGCACCGTGGTCACTCCGGTCTCGCTCGACCATTCCGAATATCTCGGCGACACCGTGACCAAGATCGCGGGCGAGAAGGCCGGCATCTTCAAGCGCGGCGCCCCGGCCGTGATCGCGCCGCAGGAGCCCGAGCCGACCGCTGTCCTGGAGGCTGCTGCCGAGCGCGCCGGCGCGTCGAAGATCCTGATCGGCGCGCAGGACTTCAACGTCCATGAGGACGGCGGAAGGCTGGTCTACGAGGATGGCGACGGCCTGCTCGATCTGCCGCTGCCGCGTCTCGCCGGGCGTCACCAGCACATCAATGCCGGCACCGCGATCGCGGCGCTGCGGGCCGCCGGCTATGGCGGCCTGCCGGCGGCGGCCTTCGAGCGCGGCATGACCGAGGCCGAATGGCCGGCCCGGCTGCAGCGGCTGGCGCGCGGCCACCTCGCCGAACTCGTGCCCGCCGGCGCCGAGCTTTGGCTCGATGGCGGCCATAATCCCGATGGCGGCCGCGTGCTCGCCCAGGCCATGGCCGATCTCGAGGAGAAGAACCCGGCGCCGCTGGTGATGATCACCGGCCTGCTCTCGACCAAGGATGGCCGCGCCACGCTCGGCCATTTCAAGGGGCTGGCGCATGCGCTCTTCGCCGTGCCGATGCAGAACCAGCTCGCCGCCCGCCCGGCCGAGGAAGTCGCGGAGCTCGCTCGCGCCGCCGGGCTCAGGGCGGAAGCCACGGGCTCGGTCGAGCAGGCGCTGCGCGAGATCGCCGCGCGCCACTGGCCCGTGCCGCCGCGCATCCTGATCTGCGGCTCGCTCTATCTCGCCGGCGAGGTGCTCCAGGCCAACGGCACCCCGCCGGTTTGAGGCCGGGGCGAACGGCCCTATCGTCCTGTTCCGCCTACCGCCTGCGCCGAGGAGAGCCATGCCAGTTGCCGGATTGACCACCCTCGGCATCGTCCTCCTGTGCAGCATGCTCGGCGGCTGCGTGACCTCCGGCGACGCACCCGGCGAGGCCGCCGATGGCATCGACCGCGTCCGCGCCGGCGAGCCGACCTTCCTGCAGCAGACCTACATGACCATGGACAAGCGCTGCCGGCAGGTGAAGCGGCCGACCGCCGTGGTGACCCGCAATCCCGAGCACGGCAAGGTCAGGATGGCGACGCGCAAGGCCGAGGCAGTCTACGGGCCCGGGCCCTATGCCCATTGCGACGGGCGGGCCGGCAACTCGCTCGCCTTCGAATATACCTCGCGGCCTGGTTACCGCGGACGCGATAGCTTCGAGGTCAAGGTGCGCTATGCCGATGGCGAGGTCCGCCATGGCCGCTTCGAGATCGAGGTCCGCTGAGGCGTGGCCGTCAGCGGCGGCCGACGAAGCCGATCGCCGCGAAGAACACGTCGACCTTGTCGCGCCATTGCTCGAGCGCGCGGATATAGCGATGCCCGTCCTCGCCGAATGGCGGCGCGGCGACGAATTCGGCCCTGCCTCCGGCCTCCTGGAAGGCGCGGTGGAGCCGGCCGGCGATCTCCGGACCGAAGAAGCGGTCATTGCTGCTGTAGAGCCAGAGCTGCGGCACGCGCGAGCCGCGGCCATAGCGGCCTGCGGCGGCGACCAGAGCTTCCGGGGAACAGACTTCGCCGGCCTTCAGCGAGCCGCGGCCGCCGGCAAAACTGACCACGCCGAGCAGGCCGGGAACGGATTGCGAGGCGGCGGCGAGCGAGCCCCAGCCGCCGGCCGAAACTCCCATCAGCACGACGCGGCGCCGGTCGGCGTCCGGCCGGGCCAGAACCGCGTCGAGCGCCGCGCGGATGTCACGGGCGCTGTTCAGCCCAGCCTGGTGGAACTCGGCCCGGTCGCAGGCGCCGTAGCCCTCGGCCCAGGAACCACCCTCCGCGCCATAGCCGCGGCGGATCGGCACCGCGACCATCACGCCGCGCGCAGTGAAATGGCGCGCGATGGCGGCGAGCGTGCCCTTGCCGAACTCTGCCCGCCCGGCCGCGTCGCGCGGGCTGCCATGGGACAGCACCAGGACAGGGAAGGGGCCCGTGCCCGTCGGCCTGCGGACATAAACGGCGATCTGCCGGTCACCGACGCGCGCCTGCAGGGCTTCGACCGTTTCGGCTGCAGCGATGGCGGCGGTGAGCATGACGGCCAGGCCGGCTGAAGCCAGCGCTGCAATGACCCTGCGCATGATCAGCCCCCAGCTGCAAAGCTCCTATTGGATGGCGGCTTCATCGCCCGATGGCAAGGAGGACGCCGCCATGGCCTTGCCCGGACAACCTCGCTAAGCTCGTGCGCATGACGACACGGACTTTCGGACAGGGCGGTCAGCGGGCTTCCGTGATCGGCCAGGGCAGCTGGAACATCGAGCTCTCCGAGCGCAAGGCGGCTGTCGCGGCGCTGAGGCGCGGGCTCGATCTCGGGCTGACGCATATCGACACCGCCGAGATGTATGGCGACGGCCGCGCGGAGGAGATCGTCGGCGAGGCGATCTCGGGCCGGCGCGACGAGGTCTTCCTGGTCTCCAAGGTGCTGCCGCACAATGCCTCGCGGGCCGGCACGCGCGCCGCCTGCGAGCGCTCGCTGCAGCGGCTCGGTACCGACCGGCTCGACTGCTATCTGCTGCACTGGCGCGGCTCCTACCCGCTGGCCGAGACCTTCGCCGCCTTCGAGGCGCTGCGGGAAGAGGGCAAGATCCTCTCCTGGGGCGTCAGCAATTTCGACGTCGATGACCTCGATGAGGCTTTGAAACTGGTCGGGCCGGGCAGGATCGCCTGCAATCAGGTGCTCTACCATCTGCGTGAGCGGGCGATCGAGCACGCCGTCATCCCCTGGTGCGAGAAGAACGGCGTCGCGGTCACGGCCTATAGCCCGTTCGGGCAGGACGATTTCCCAGAGCCCGGCTCGGCGCAGGGGCGGGCGCTGGCGCAGATCGCGGCAAAGCATGGCGCGAGCCCGCGCCAGGTCGCGCTCGCCTTCCTGACCCGTCGCCCTCAGCTGTTCGCGATCCCGAAGGCGGCGAGGGCCGCGCATGCCGAGGACAATGCCGAGGCGCTGTCGCAGAGCCTCGACAAGGCCGATATCGCCGCGATCGACGCCACCTTCCCGCGCGGCAGGCCGCGCTCGCTGCCGATGCTGTAGCAACCCCTTGGACAATCGCGCCGTCGTCCCGGGCGACCGGAGGGAGACCCGGGACCCATGCCGGAACCTCTATGGATAACGCTCAGGCAGGATCCCGGCTCTCCGCTGCGCTCCGGCTGGGATGACCCGCGTCAATTGAGCTACCCCACCAGCGTCTTCGGCAGCATGCAGTGGATGCCCTTGTTGCCGTTGACGGTCTGGGTGACGCGCAGATCGGCGGCGAGGCTGCACAGCATATAGGCCTCCTCGCGGGTGAGCCGCGTCCGTTCGGTGATCAGCCCGATCATCTCGCGCAGCGCGTTCTTGGCACAGATGTCGAGATCGGGATCGATGCCCATGGTGATGTGGTGGGTCCGGGTCTCGGCTCGCGGCATGGCGAAGGAGAGGTCCTCGCGCAGGTGGAATTCGAAGGTGCCTTCGAGGGCGGTCTCGATCGCGGTGACGCAGACCTCCCCATCGCCCTGCGCGCCATGGCCGTCGCCGCAGGAGAACAGCGCCCCCTCGACGAAAACAGGCAGGTAGAGCGTCGCGCCGGCGACGAGCTCTTTGTTGTCGATATTGCCGCCGAAGGCCCGCGGCACCAGCGAGCTCTGCCGGCCCCAATGCGCCGGCGGCGCCGTGCCCATCACGCCGAAGAAGGGTGCGAGCGGCAACTCCATCCCCCAGGGGAGCACGGCGATGTTGCGCTCGCGGTCGAGATGGATGTGGCGGAAGGTGTGGGCGTCGAATTCCTCGGGCAGCGTCCCGCCGAGCGGCTTGATGAAGGTGAAGCCGAAATCGGTGCGCGGCTTCACGCTCCTGATCTGGACCTCGAGCACCTGGCCGGGCTTGGCGCCCCTGATCGCGATCGGCCCTGTCAGGATATGGCCGGGCACCATGCGCTCGGCCTTGGCGTGGATCTCGTGGATCTCCGGCGGGATCGTGGCGTTGCCGGCCGGCAAGGTGTCGGCGCCGCCGGTCAGGGTGCGGATGGTGACGCTGTCGCCGCTCTCGATCTCCAGCACCGGCTTCAGCTTCGCGTCGAAATAGCCCCAATGGCAGGTGGCGAGGCTGGAATCGAGCTGGTGATGGGTCATGGCATGGCCTCTTTGGCGCGGCGCGGGCGGTCGTCAGGCTGGGGGCGCGAGTCCGGTTTCGGCCCGGCTGCGGGCATTGCGGCGGATCGTATACAGCGTCGCTCCGATGACGATGGCCGAGCCGATGAAGGTCGAGAGCGACGGGATCTCGGCGAAGAAGACGAAACCGGTGAAGCTCGCCAGCAGTAGCCGGCTGAAATCGAGCGGGGCGAGCGCCGCCGCCTCGCCGACCTGGTAGGCCTTGGTGATCAGCCACTGTCCGGCGGTGCCGAACAGGCTGAGCAGGACGAGCGCGAGCCATTGTTCGGCTGTGGGCCAGACCCAGTAGGCGAAGGCCGGCCAGGCGAGGACGACGATCAGCACGAGGCCCTGATAGATCAGGATCGTCTCGGTGCGCTCCGACGTGCCGAGCATGCGCACGCTGACGGTGATGCAGGCGCCGAACACCGCGCCGCCGACCGACATCAGTGCCCAGAAATTCAACCCCTCGGTCGAGGGGTTCAGCATGATCAGGATGCCGATAAAGCCGATGATCGTCGCCGCCCAGCGCCGGCCGTCGACCTTCTCCTTGAGCACCAGCACCGCCGCGATGGTGACGAACAGGACCTGGCTGAAACTGATCGAGGTCGCCTGCGCCAGCGGGATGTGGATCAGCGCACTGAAGCCGCAGAGCATCGAAGCCAGCGTCACCACCCCGCGAAAGATCTGCAGGCCGGGATGGCGGGTGCGCAGCATCGAGGGCAGCGCCCGGCCGACGACGAGCACGATGACGAGGCTCATGATCAGCTGGCGGATCATCAGCGTCTCGACAAGCGGGATCGAGCTGCCGAGATGCTTGAACAGCCCGACCATCACCGCATAGACCAGCAGTGCCGACAGCATGTAGACCGAGCCGCGCAGGTTCGGGCTGGCGCCGCGCCACCACAGGCCGGTGCGCGAGCGCCGCCTGGCGAGCCAACTGCCGCCGGCCGGGGCGATGACGGGTGGCGGTGGAATGTCGGGAAGTGCGGCGCTGCCGCCCGGACAGTGGTCTTCGTCGGATGCCGAGGCAGCCGGCTCGCCGATCCCGGCGCTCTCGCCGCCGCGGGCCTCCTGATCCGAAAGACGGTCGTCGCTCATGGCAGCCCGGAGCCGGGCTCAGCGCCAGCGGCTTATTATTGGTCTCGTTCCGGAACTCTCGCCGATTTGCCGGTTTCGGAGGAGGGGGCTTGCGCACATGGCAGGGTTGTTCTGGCGTCCGGCCGCCCCGCCTTCAGGGCAGGGGCGTCATTCGGCTGGGCGGCTGCCTGCGCCGCCATTGTGGCGTATAGCAGCGCGGATCCCGCATTCGGGCGGCGATCGGACAAGGTGACGCGGGACGATGCGGGATCTGCTGGCCGACATGGCGAACGGCGTGCGCGAATTGTCGCCGCGGCGCTTTCCCTGGCGGCGCTTCCTGCTTGCGCTTTCGCTCGGCATTCTCGGCGGCTGGCTGTTCGCCTATCTGCGCCTGCCCTTGCCCTGGATGCTCGGCTCGATGGTGTTCTGCACGGCCGCCGCGATCTCGCGTGCGCCGGTCGCGGCCCCGCCGGTGATCCGCCCGCCCATGTCGGCCGTGATCGGCGTCATGCTGGGCTCGGGCTTTCGGCCGGACCTGATCGCGCAATTGCCGAACTGGCTGCCGACGCTGGCCGGGCTCATGCTCTTCATGGCCGCCTGCGCCTTCTTCTGCGTCGGCTATTTCCGCCGCGTCGCCGGCTATGACCCCGTCACCGCCTTCTTCGCCGGCATGCCCGGCGGCCTCGTCGAGATGGTGATCACCGGCGAGGAGAAGGGCGGCGATGCGCGCACCATCGCGCTGATCCACTCCGCCCGCATCCTGCTCGTGGTGATGACGCTGCCCTTCATCGTGCAGTGGCTCGAGGGCGTCTCGCTCGGCATCAATCGCACCTCCGGCCCCTCGATGATGCAGACCTCGGCGCTCGGCTGGTTCTGGCTGGTCGCCTGCGGCGTCCTCGGCGTCATGCTCGCCCATGCCCTGCGCCTGCCCGCCAAGCAGCTGCTCGGGCCGATGCTGGTCTCGGCGGCGGTGCATGTCGCAGGCCTCAGCGACTCCGTGCCGCCCTTCGAGATCGTCAACCTCGCCCAGCTGATCCTCGGCGTCACCATCGGCTGCCGCTTCGTCGGGACGCCGCCGCAGGCGATCCTGCGCATCCTCGTGATCTCGGCCGGGTCGACGCTGATCCTGCTGGTGCTGACCCTGGTCTTCGCCTTCGCGGTGGCGCAGGTCTCGCGCTACCAGCCGGTGCCGCTGATCCTGGCCTATTCGCCGGGCGGTCTCGCCGAGATGAGCCTGATCGCGCTCGCTTTGCATACCGAGGTCGCGTTCGTCGCCGCCCACCATATCATCAGGGTCTTCCTGGTGATGATCGGCGCCGGGCCCCTCTTCGGCCTGCTCGGGGGCAAGGCCAAAAGCGCGAGCAAGCCGAAATAGTCAGCGCCCGACCGCAGCAGCGAGCCCGCGCGCCAGCGCGTCTGCCAGCGCCGCGCGCTGGCGTGCCATGAAGGCGGCGCCGTCGAGACGCAAGTTGGCGCCGGTCCGCGCCGCCATGACCAGCTCGATCAGTGCTGCAGCGAAGGCACGTGGTTCGTCTGCAACCCGGAAATTCGCGGGTATCTCGGTGAAGCCGCGGCAGGAGAGCGGTGTCGCCACGGCGGGGGCACCGAGCTGCATCGCCTCGATCGTCTTCAGTTGCACGCCGGTGCCGGCCCGGCTCGCCAGGGCCAGCGCCCGGCAGGAGAGCAGGAATTCGCGCGCATCCGGCACGCGCCCGACTAGCTTCACCTGCTCCGGCACGGGCGGCATGTCGGGCGGCAGGCGCCCGGCGACCGCGATCTCGAAATCTGCCGGCAGAAGCGGGCAGACCTCGCGCAGGAACCAGTCGAGCCCGGTGAAGTTCGGCACCCAGGTCCAGGTGCCTATCAGGCCGATATCATGGGCCGCCGCGACGGGCTGAACGCTCGAAGCTTCGATCTCGGCGCCCGAAACCAGCGGCAGCACGGCCGATTTTCCGGCCATCTCCGGGCCGAGCGCGGCGCGGTCCTCCTCGGCCAATGTCCAGACGAAGCGTGCCTCCTGCCAAAGCCGGCGCTCGACCTTTTCGAGCAGATGCGCCTCGCGGGCGAACAGCGCCCGCATCAGCGGACTGCGGGCATGGTCGGCATTCTGCTGTGCCGAGACATGCTCGATATTGTGCTCGACGAGCACGCAGGGGCCGAGCCCGGTCAGCTCCGGAAAGGCGCCGGGCAGCATCACGGAATTCAGCACGATGGCGTCGAATGGACCGCGCGCCTTGACCGCCTCAATGAGCCGCCCGCGCCCCGCAAGCCTGAGCTTGGCGCAGGCGACCGGCAATGAGGCGGCGAGCGCGCTGCCCAGCCATTGCAGCTTGCGCGCCTTCGAGACGACGGCGTTCTCGACATCGACCGCATCGATCACCACGGCGCCGTCAGGATCGACCGGCACCTCGCCCGGCCGCACGAAGCCGAAGGCGGTGACCTCATGGCCGGCGGCGCGCAGCGCATCGAGGATGGCGGCATTGGCGATCTCGAAGCCGGTATCGGGCCGTGCGACGGGGATCAGCGTGGTGAGGAAGGCTAGGCGCACGGGTTTCCGCATCCTGGGATCGTGGCCGAGAAAGGGGGCAGGCCGCCCGCCGGGTCAAGCCCGCTAGAGCCGGATCCGATCAGATTGAATCAATCTGATCGGTGAATCCGTCTCTCACTTTGAGATGGAGGCCGTTTTGCCGATCAGCTTGCGGCGCAAGCTGATCGGAACGGGCTACGGGCGGTGACCTCAACGGCATGTGATCGACGAGGCTGCGCTCGCCGGTGCCGCGCATACGGAACCTTAAAGCGAATCGGTTGCGATGCCCTGACGACAATGGAAGTCCCGGGAGCCGTTCATCGTTTTTGCCGGGGCGAGGAACATCACATGATGCAGCAGGCACTGGCGGAAAGGCCGGGTTTCGGCCCGCCTGAAACCTTCGAGATCGTGGCGCAGTCGGCGCCTGAGATCTTGGCCCATGTCGAAACCGTGGTCTGCGTTCCGACCTTCCGGCGGCCCGACATGCTGGAGCGCACCTTGCGCTCGCTGGCGGCGCAGCGGGGCGCCGGCCCGTTCGCGGTGATCGTCGTCGAGAACGAGGGACAGGAGCGAGCCGGCGCCGAGCGGGCCTGCGCGCTGTTCGCCGAGGGGCTGTTCGAGGGGCTGGTCATCGTCGAGCCGCGCCAGGGCAACTGCAAGGCCTACAACGCCGCCTGGCGCTGCGCGCTGACGCGGCTGCCGGCGCTGAGCCATATCGCCGGCATCGACGACGACGAGGAGGCCGAGCCCGGCTGGCTCGCAGCCTTCCTGCAGGCCGCGGCGAACGCGCCGGCGGAACTGTTCGGCGGCTCGGTGACGCCGCGCTTCGAGGACCCGACCCGCGCCTGGCTCGGTGCCCATCCGGTCTTCCGCTCGCACTACACGGCATCGGGGCCGGTCCCGATGCTCTATTCCAGCGCCAACTACCTGATCCGGCGCGAGGTGCTCGATACCCTCGGCTTCCCCTATCTCGACGAGAGTTTCGACTTCACCGGCGGCGGCGACAGTGACTTCTTCAGGAGGGCGATGGCAGCCGGTTTCCGCTTCTGGTGGGTGCAGGAGGCGGCGCAGCGCGAGACCATGCCGGCGCGGCGCACCGAGGCCGACTGGATCAGGGCGCGCGGCTATCGCAACGGCGCGATTTCCGCCCGGATCGAGCGGCGCAGCCAGCCCGGCAGGGCTGGGCGAGTGCGGGTGCTGGCCAAGAGCCTGATGCTGCTCGCCGCCTCGCCGCTGCGCGGGCTGATGCTCGGGCTCGACACCCGCTCGCTGACCATCGGTCTCTATCACGCCCAGGTCGCGCTCGGGCGGCTCGGCACCGAATTCGGCGTCCAGGACGAGCAGTACCGCGTACCCGACAAGAACTGAGGGCTGCCGACCCGCCGCGCCTCAGGCCTGATTGACGACGAAGCCGCGGATCTTGCCGGCCTGGGCCCCGAGCGCCTCTGCCGCGCGTTCGATGTCGCCGCGGCCGACCTCGCCCTCGCGCAGTACCAGCACGATGTCGTCGACGGCCTCGGCGAAGTGCAGGGTCAGCTCGTCGCTGCCGAGCGCGGCCCCATCGACGATGATCGGGCCGAAGCGCTTCGCGGCGCCGAAGAACTCTCGGCTGATCTTCGTCCCGGTGATGGCGGTGGTCGGGCCGCGGCGCGGCAGGAAGAACAGTCCTGTCCCTTCGTCCTGCAGGGCGGCGCGCACCACGCCGACGGTGCCCGAGACGATGTCGGCGAGGCCCGTCTGCGCATCCCTCGCAAAGGTCGTCGTGAGATTGGCGGCGCCGACCCCGGCATCGACCAGGATCGCCGCCTTGCCGGCGAGCGCCGCATCGAGGGCGAGGTTCAGCGCCAGCGTCGAGGCGCCGGCGCCCGGGCGCATGCCGACGATCAGGATGCGGCGGCCGTCATTGCCGCCGGCGGCAGCCTGAAGGGCTTCGCGTACCTGGCCTACCGCCCGCGCAAAGCTCGCCTGCGGCTTGTCGAGCACGTCGACGAGGGGGCCCTTGCCCTGGAACACCGAACGGGTCTCGTCCGGCTCGCGCCGCCAGCGCCGGTGGCGCACGGCTGGCAGGGTCGCGAGCAGCGGGGCGGCCGTCGTCGCCAGCACCTCGGGCAGGCGCTTGCCGCCCGGCAGCGACGTCAGGCGACGCCAGCCGGCCCTGGCCGGGCTCGCCGCGGCGGCCGGCGCGTCCTTGGCGGGCGAATCCTCCGCAGGCGCATCGCGGGGCGGCGCGGGATCGGCCGGGCGCACGGCGGGCACCTGGGCGGCGGGCATCTGGGCACCAGGCATCCGGGCGGCCGGAGCGCCGGCTGCCGGCTGCGCGGGCTGTGGCCGGTCGCCACGCGTTGGCGGCTCGGCTTGTGCAGGGGCGGGCGCAGGCGCCGCGCCGGGCTGCGCCGGCCTTACCGTGCCGAGGAGGGCGAGGGCCAATGCCAGCAACGCGCCGACGCCCGAGCCGCCGATGCCGCCGAGCAAGGCGATGGTCCGGCGCGACATGCCGGATTTCTGCAGCGGTGGCATGGCCTGCGAGATGATGCGGGCATTGGTGGTGTCGATGCCCGAAAGCTCGCCGGTCTCGCGGGCCCGCTTCAGGAAACCCTCATAGATCACGCGTGAGGATTCGACCTCGCGCTCGAGTTCGCGCAATTCGACCCCGGCGCGCCCGGCGGCGAACTGGCCGGATTTCAGCTCGTCGACGCGGGCCGCGGTCTGGCGCTCGGCGGAGAGCGCGCGATCGTACTCGCTCCTGGCAGCGCGGGCGATCCGGCCGAGCTCCTCGGCGATCTGGCGGCGGGCGTCACGCACCTGCGACTGCGCCGCGAACAGCGAGGGATGCCTGGCTCCGAGCGAGGCGGTGAGGTCGGCCTCGCGGCTCAGCGCCGCGCCGAGCTGGGCCCGCAGCGCCGTCATCGTGTTCGAGGCGAGCGCTTCGGGAATCGCACCGGCTTCGAGCGAGGAGGCGCGGGTCCGGGCGATCTCGTCGTACTTCGCCTTGGTCTCGGTGACCCGGGTGCGTGCCGCAACGAGCTGGGCGTTGCTGAGCGCGAGCTGCTCCTCGCTGATCGACCGGCCGCCGGCGGCGACGAGGTTGTTGGCTTCCTTGAAGCGCTCGGCCTTGTTCTCGGCATCGCGCAGGCGCGAGCGCAGCTCCTCGAGACGGCCGGTCAGCGACTCCGTCGCACGTTTAGCGGCCGCGTCGCGCACCGCCGCCTGGTTTTCGAGATAGGCGTTGGCGAGTGCATTGGCGAGGCGGGCGGCCTTTTCAGGGTCACGCGAAGTCACCGAGATGTCGATCACGAAGGTGCGCTCGCCGCGGCGCACCGAGACCCGGCGATCGAGTTCAGCCAAGGCGTAGAGCATGCCGTCGCGCTTGCTGGGCGTGCCGCCGAACAGGCGTGAGAGCAGGCCGGGGCTGGCTGAGCCGCCGAACTCCGGATCGCTGTCGAGATGCTCGCTCTCGACGACGCGCGCCTTGATGCTGTCGGAGGCGATGATCCGCGCCTGGCTTTCGAGATAGGCGGTGATCGAGGTCGGGTCGCTGCCGACCATGGTCGGCGAGACCTCGTTCTGGAGCACGCGCAGGTCACGCGGGTCGATGAAGAGCTGGGCGGTCGAGACGTATTTCGGCGTGATCAGCAGGCTCGCCAGCGAGGCCAGCACGAGGCCCGCCAGCCCGCAGAGCAGGATCAGGCCCTTGCGCCGCCAGAGCGTGCCGAGCACCCAGAGCGGATTGGCGAGCACCGCCAGCGACGGCCGGCCGGCATCAGCCGGAGCCGCGCTCGCCGCCTGAGGCGGCGGCGTCGCGGCCCGGTCGCTGTCGCCCGGTGCGTTCTCGGTGGTGAACATTGCGCTCTGCTTCACTCGCTCTGCATCGTCCTCTACGTCCCGTCCGGCCTGGCCGGGACGTCTCGTCATTCGGTCAGGCCCGGCCGCTTCGGTAGCGTTCGAGCACCTGCATCATCGGTTTGGGGCGGTAGTCCTCGTCGAGCGGCAAGGGCCTTGCCTTGGCCGAATCCTTGCGCGGGAAGGTCTCGTGCACCCAGCTGTAGCGGTCGGTCAGGCCCCAGGTGACGATCGCCTTGGGCTGCCCGCCTGCCACAACGGCTTCGAGATAGGTCGAAACCAACTTGGCCGCGGCCCGGTCCCGTACGCCGGTATCGCGCGGCAGCTTCCAGTCGATCACGTCGAGCTCGGTGACCTCGACCCCGACGCCGAGCTTGCCGAGATCGGCGACGAAGTTGCGTACGCCGTCGCTGTCGATCGCATTCTCTGCATAGAGATGCGCCTGCATGCCGACCCCGTGGATCGGGATGCCCTTGTCCTGGAGGCGGCGTACGATATCGAGCGCGATCCTGCGGCGGGCCACTATGCCCGCTCCCGCTTCCTCGAAATTGAAGTCGTTCAGTACGAGCCGCGCCTTCGGATCGACCCGCGCCGCGGTGCGGAAGGCGATCTCGATATGGCCCGGTCCGAGCAGGCGCTGCCAGATCGTGTCGCGATAGGGCTCGCCCGGCTTGGGGTCGAAGGCGATCACCTCGTTGACCACGTCCCAGGTCGCGATCTTGCCCTTGTAGCGGTCGACCACGACCTCGATATGCCGCGTCAGCTCGCGCTCGGCCTCGGCCCGGCTCGACATCTCCTTGGCCCAGGGCGGCAGCGCCATGCCCCAGAGCAGCGCGTGGCCGCGCAGCGCCTTGCCGTTCTTCAGCGCGAAGTCGACCAGCTCGTCCGCCCCGGAAAAGTCGAAGCGGGCGCGGTCATGGCGCAGCGCCTCCCATTTCAGGTCGTTCATCGGCACGATCACGTCGCAATACCGCGTCAGCGCCTCGCGATAGCGCGCATCGGCGCGAAAGGTCTCGATCTGCGCCGCCGAGCCATAGGGGATCGGCGCCCGCGCTGGTTCAGCGCCGGCGCCGTCGCCGGCGAGGGCAGCCGCGGCGAAGCCGGCGGCTCCGCCCAGCGCATCCCGGCGCGAAATGGCTTTCATGGCGCGATCCCCGACAGTTGCGTTCCGCGGCCGGGCATGGCCCCGTTTCGTTTAGGGTCGCTCAACGCGTATGCGCTAGACACGGGGCGATCTCCGCCCTGCCTGAGGCACGGAACGGGCCAGCCGATCTGTCGAAACGGACTTCATGTCGCCCGACCGCGCCTCCATCGCCGCCTACCTCACCATCCTGAGCGGCTCCGCCGGCCGGCTCGTCATCTCCCTTGTCTACTTCCTCATCGTTGCGAATACGTTGACCCTGGGCGAGTTCGGCATTTTCGCCACCGCCTCGGCGACGGGCGTCATTCTCTCGCGCCTGCTCGCCTTCGGCTTCGTCTCGCCGGTCTACCGCGTCGCCACCGTCAAGCCGCGCCTGCTCGGCGCCTATCTCGCCGGCTTCGCCGGGCTCGGCTTCGCTTCGCTGCCGGTGATCCTGCTCGCCGGCTGGGTGGCCTACGCGCTTCTCTTCGCCGGCAAGGTCGCGCTCCTGCCCTTCGCGCTGATCATCCTCGCCGAGGTGCTGGGCTGGCGCCTGGTCGAGCTTGTCGCGATCATCAACAACGGCATGCGCCGCTTTCGCGAGGCGGCCCTGCTCGTCATCATCGGCTCGGGCTTGCGGACCCTCGCGGCGCTGCTGTTCTACGTCCAGGGCCAGACGACGCTGACCGTCTGGGCCTTCGCCTATCTCTGCGCGACCCTGCTCTCGGCGCTGCTCGCCTTCCTCGTCTTCATGCCGAAAGTGCGCCTTGCCTTCGTGCCAGCGCTCTATCCGCGCCGCATGGCCGATGCGCTCTCGGCTGGCGCCGCCGACATTCTGTTCTACCTGCAGGCCGAGCTCGACAAGCTCCTGATGCTAGGCTTCGCCGGGGACCGCGTCGCCGGGCTCTACGCGATCGCGATGCGCGTCATCGACCTCACCGCCATGCCGGTGCGCAGTTTCAACCAGATGCTGGTGCAGAAGATTATGCAGGATCGCGGCCTGCGCGGCGGCGCCGGGCGTCAGGTCCTGGTCGAGCTCGCCATCGCGGCGGTTTCGATCGCCGGGCTCGTCGCGATCATCCTGCTGCTGGCGCTGTTCCCGCGGGCGCTCGGCAACAATGTCGCGCTCGCCTCCTATCTCTTCCTGCCGATGTTGCTGGTGCCGGCCTTCCGCAATCTCGTCGAGTACCAGGCCGAGTTGCTCTATGCTCGCGAGCGCACCGGCTCGCGTGTGCTGCTGCTCTGCGCGATCGCGGCGCTCAAGGCGGCGCTGATCTCCTGGGTGATGACGCGGCACGGCGCCGATGGCAGCTGGGCGTACTGGCTCAACGGCGTCTTCGGGGCGCTCTATCTGCTCTCGACGATCTTCACCTATCGGCTGCTCGGCCGGGGGCGCTGACTGGCGCCGCGCAGTCCTATTGCGCCTCGAACAGGGCCCAGAGCCGGTCGAGCGGCACGCCGGTGAAGGACTGCACGCCGACCGCGACCTGGCTCGGCCCGAGCACCTCCTCGAAGGAGCGCAGGCCGGCGATGCCGCCGACATCCTCGTCGACCCAGTAGACCTTGCAGAGCTCGAGGGCCTCGGGCCAGTGGTCGGCTTCGGCAAGGCCGCGCACGCGCTCGACGAAATAGCCGTAGAACATGTATTCGGAGAATTGCCGGTTGGCGGCGATGGCCGAGACCCAGTCGCGCCCG
The DNA here is from genome assembly GCF_001509835.1 of Allobosea sp. WAO. Lineage (GTDB taxonomy): Bacteria > Pseudomonadota > Alphaproteobacteria > Rhizobiales > Beijerinckiaceae > Allobosea. The sequence goes on along the minus strand of NZ_JXTJ01000007.1, from coordinate 116,643 downwards.
CTCTGCTGCTCGATCCGCGCCATCATTGCGACGACGTTGTCGCGGCGCCAGCTCACCAGATTGTTGATGTAGTCGGCGCTCGGGAAGGCCGGTTCCGGCAGGCCGAGCAGGCGGCTCGCAACCTCGCACCAACCGCGATGGCGCTCCATCTCCTGGGTGATGCCGCCGGGCTTGCGATAGAGCCGCACCCCGTCTGCCCTGGATAGGCTCGCGACGTCGAAAGGCCGCAGGAAGATCATGTCGGAATCGGCGAAGAGTGTGATCTCTTCGCTGGCCTTCAGCGGCAAGGCGAGCTTGCGCAATTGCTGGGCGTGCCAGCCGCGCAGCGGCGGGATGCCACGCATGAGCGCGCCGGGGCCGGTCCAGACCCGCCGGCGCCCGAGGCTGAGCGGATCTGGCCAGGAAGAGAGCCAGCGCGGCAGCAGCGCCGATTCCGGAATCACCTGTCGGCGCGGCCCGGCCAGGGGTGCGAACAGCTTGAGGTCGCGGTCCTCGACCAGCAGGTAATGCATGGCGTGGCCGCTGACGAAGCGGTCGATGCTGGCGCAGAGCAGGCGGCAACGCTCGAAATCGCCGGAATAGCTCGGGGTCGCGATCGCGACGCTGAGGCTGCTCACGTCGGATTGCGTCCCGCGAGACGTTGCCGCAGCACGCGCATCAGGAAGACCGGATTGCCGACGACATAGCGCCGCCAGAGTCGGGCGGGCTCGAGCCAGAGCCGGTAGAGCCATTCCATCCGCAGGCGGCGGACAAGGAGCGGCGCCCGCGTCACCTCGCCGGCCAGGAAGTCGAAGAACGCGCCGATCCCGGCGGCGACGCTGCAATGGCGCGCATTCAGCTTCTCGGCGATCCAGCGCTCCTGGCGCGGATTGCCGAAGGCGACGAGCAGGAGGTCGGGGCGCTCGCGCTCGAGGCGGGCGAGGAGCGCCGGCTCCTCGTCGGGCGAGAAATAGCCATGCCCGAGCACCTTGAAGTCGTGCCGGGGATGCTCGGCCTGCAGCCGCGCCGCGGCGCGTTCGGCGACGCCGGGCTTGCCGCCGAGCAGCATCACGCGCAGCGGCGTGCCCCGCGCCGCGAGCAGCGCGGGCGTGAAATCGGTGCCGTTGAGATTGGCCGGAAAGTGGCTGCCGTGGAGCAACTGCGAGGCTAGGTCGACGCCGATCCCGTCGGGTAGGACGAGGAAGCCGCCGAGCGCGGCCCGCAGAGCCGGATCGTTAGCCGCGACATTGGCGAGATGGGCATTGCAATAGGCCAGCCGCAAATGACGCTTCTGGTCGAAGGCGCGCTCGATCAGCGCCAGCGCCTGATCACGGCTCAAGGCTGCGACCTGCACGCCGACGATATCCCGCCGCGGCGCCTCGATAGCCGGCATACGCCCGACCAGGGGCTGCGCATAAGGAGCTGAGAAGGCGTTCATCGCGGTTTCGGCTCGGGCAAGCATGCGCCGCCATGGCGACGGCAGCGGCGCATGTCTTGGGGTATTTGCAAGGTCGGTCAAGGCGAACCCGTTCCCAAAGTAAATCGAATCTTCAGTCGGCCCGGGACCTGTCCCGTTCCGGTTCGGGTCTGGCGTGTTCCGAAATGGCACGCCGCTCCCCGGCTTCCTTACCGACCATGCCGGAATCGTGCCGTAACGGCAGGTTTTCGGGCCTGCCTACGCGTGGTGAGGCCGGCATCGCGCTTGCCACCCCTGCCGCAAGAGCGGCGCTGATCTGGAGACTTGTCCCGATCCGGGCCGCTCGGGAGCGAGATGCCGGATGATGACTGTCAACGACCTGAACTACGCCGCCGCCTCTGCCGCGGATGAACGCGCCAACTCACTGCGCCACTGGATCGGCCTGATCACCGCGCTCGTCGACGTGGTCATGGTGCTGGCGATCGTGACTGGCACCTCCGTCGCCTATCACCTCTATGCCTATGGCGATTTCGGCAACAGCAAGATCACCCTCGAGCTCGCCTCGATGATCGCTGCGATCTTCGTCTTCATCAACGCGCTGCGCGGACGCTACCAGCTCGCCAACTACCTTTCGACCAAGGGCCAGATCGCCTCGGCCTTCACGGTCTGGAACATGGCGATGGTCGCCTTCATCGCCTTCGTCTTCCTCGCCAAGATCGTCGACCACTATTCGCGCGTGGTGGTGATCGTGACCTATCTCGCCGGCATTCCGCTGGTGGCGCTCGCGCGCTCGGGGATCGTGCGGGCGGTGTCGATGGCGAGCAAGACCGGCCGGATCACCTCGGAAAGGGTCTTCCTGATCGGCCGCGAGAGCGAGGTGATGTCCTTCGTCTCGCGCCATCAGCCCTGGAACATCGGCTTTTCCATCGTCGACGTCGCCTTCCTGCGCAGCAACGATGCGCGCCGCATCAACGATCCCGCGGCCGCGCTGGCGGCCGACCTCGCCACCGCCTCGGCGCGGGCGCGCGATCTCAAGCCCGATGCCGTCTTCATCGCGCTGCCCTGGGCCGATCAGGAGACGATCGACGCCTGCGTCGACGCCTTCATGAACCTGCCGGTCGCCATCCACATGACGCCCGAGCGCATCATGGACCGCTTCGATAACCCGCACATCGTGCGCGTCGGCTCGCTCGCCTCGCTGCGCCTGACGCGGCCGGCGCTTACCTTCGCCCAGGTCGTGTTCAAGCGCATTTTCGACATCTGCGCAGCCAGTGTCATCCTGGTCGCGAGCCTGCCGCTGCTGCTCCTGATCGCGCTGGCGGTCCGGCTCGACTCGAAGGGGCCGGTGCTGTTCCTGCAGCGCCGCTTCGGCTTCAACCAGGAGCCGTTCCGGATCTTCAAGTTCCGGACGATGACCACGACCGATGACGGCGCCGTGATCCGCCAGGCGACGCGCGGCGATCCGCGCATCACGCGGGTCGGCCGCTTCCTGCGCCGCTACAACCTCGACGAGCTGCCGCAGCTGCTCAACGTCATCGCCGGGCAGATGTCGCTGGTCGGCCCACGGCCGCACGCGCTCGCCCATGATCGCGAGTACCAGCGCAAGATCGCGCTCTATGCCCGCCGCCACAACGTCAAGCCGGGCATCACCGGCTGGGCCCAGGTCAACGGCCTGCGTGGCGAGACCGACACCGACGAGAAGATGGCGCGCCGCATCGCCTACGACCATTGGTACATCGACAACTGGTCGTTCTGGCTCGACCTCGGCATCCTCCTGCGCACGCTGTTCAGCCCGGCCGCCTTCCGCAATGCCGGCTGAGCCGCCGGCATTGCGCGACTGCAACCCTCTCCCCTTGAAAACAGGCCTTCGCGCGCGCCGGCTTTGCGCTAGATTGCCAGGGCTTCATCAGGGAGGGGCGTTGTTTTCATGAATCAAATCGATTTAGCCGGCCGTGTTGCCATCGTCACCGGCGGCGCGCAGGGCATTGGCCGCGCCGTTGCCGAGCGTTTCGCCAAGAGCGGCGCCAAGGTCGCGATCTGGGATCTGGACGGCAAGCTCGCCAAGGAGGCGGCCGCCGCGATCGGCGGTGAGGCCAGCGGGCTCGGGATCGACGTCACCGACGCCGCGGCCGTGAACGAGGCCGCCGCCGAGCTCGAGAAGCGGCTCGGCAGCGTCGACATCCTCGTCACCAGCGCCGGCATCGCCGGCCCCAACCGCAAGACCTGGGAATACCCGCTCGACGAATGGGCCAAGGTGATGCGGCTCAATGTCGATGGCACGCTGCATTGCTGCCAGGCCGTGGTCCCCGGCATGATCAAGCGCAATTACGGCCGGCTGGTGCTGGTCGCCTCGATCGCCGGCAAGGAGGGCAATCCGACCGCCTCCGCCTATTCCGCCTCGAAGGCGGCGGTGATCGCGCTGACCAAGTCGCTCGGCAAGGAGCTGGCGACGCAGGATATCGCGGTGAACTGCATCACCCCCGCCGCCGCCAAGACCCGCATCTTCGACCAGATCACCCAGGAGCATATCGACTACATGCTCTCGAAGATCCCGCGCGGGCGCTTCCTGCAGGTCGACGAGGTCGCCGCCATGGTCGCCTTCCTCGCCTCCGCCGAGAACAGCTTCACCACCGGCGGCGTCTTCGACCTCTCGGGCGGACGCGCCACCTACTGAGCGAAAGAGCTGCGGCAGGCGATTGCCGCGATTTCGAAACGGCGCTGGCCACCCGGCCGGCGCCCCTCTTAATATGGCCCCATGACCGCGACCCTTCCTTCCGCCGCCGTGCTCGGCGCCCGCGCCTTCGCGGCGCTCGCCGGCCTCAACCGCTTCACCGAGGAGCCGGGCAAGCTGACCCGGCTCTATCTGTCGCCGGCGCATCGCCAGGCGGCGGAGTGGACCAAGGGCGCGATGGAGGTCGCTGGCCTCACCGCCTTCATCGATGCCGCCGGCTCGGTGCAAGGTCGGCGCGAGGGCGCAAAGCCCGGCCTGCCGGCCGTGCTGATCGGCTCGCACATCGACACGGTCAAGGATGGCGGCCGCTTCGACGGCAATCTCGGTGTCGTCGCCGGCATCCTTGCGGCGCAGGCCTTGCGCGATGCCGGCATCGTCCTGCCCTTCGCGCTCGAGGTCGTCGCCTTCGGGGATGAGGAGACCGTGCGGTTCCCGACCGATCTTTCGACCTCGCACGCGCTGATCGGCGAGTACCGGCCGGCCTGGCTCGAGGGCACCGACGCCGACGGCGTCAAGCTGCGCGATGCGCTGGTGAAGTTCGGCGGCGATCCGGCGGGCATTGCCGGCCTCGCCCGCAAGCCGGGCTCGCTGAAGGCCTATCTCGAAGTCCATATCGAGCAGGGACCGGTGCTGGAGGCTTCCGGCGAGGCGGTCGGCATCGTCACCGCCATCGCCGCGCAGAAACGCGCCCGCGTCCGGGTCACCGGCGAGGCCGGCCATGCCGGCACCGTGCCGATGGCGCTGCGCAAGGACGCGCTCGCCGCCGCCGCCGAGATGGCACTGGCGCTGGAAGAGATCGCCCGCGGCCATGACCAGGCACTCGGCACCGTCGGCGTCTTTCGGCCTGACCCGGGCGCGACCAATGTCGTGCCGGGCGCCGTCGACTTCACCATCGATTTCCGCGCTCCGGCCAATCAGACCGTGGCGAGCATGGATGCCGCCATTCAGGCGCGTTTCGGCGAGATTGCCGCGCGGCGTGGTGTCCGCCTCGAGATCACGCCTTATTCCCAGTCGAAAGCCGTGCCGATGGACGAGGGTCTGCAGGAGGCCTTCGCCACTGGCATCGCCCGTACCGGCACCAATCTGACAGCGCGGCGCCTGCCCTCCGGCGCCGGCCATGACGCGATGGCGATGGCGGCCTTCTGCCCGGCGGCGATGCTGTTCGTGCGCTGCGAGAAGGGCATCAGCCATTCGCCGCTGGAGAATATGAGCGAGCTCGACGCCGGCATCGCCATCCGCGTTCTGCTCGAGACGCTGCTGGAACTGGCGCGCCGCGAGGGCTGAAGAGTCAGCCCGGTGCGGCCGTGGAGACCGGCTGCGCGGGACGACGCTCGCGCCGCGCCGGCCGCTGCGCCGGCTTGCGCCAGAGATGCAGCAGCGCCAGGCCCAGGCCGACGAGCGCGACCCAATGGCCGGGGCGCAGCGCCGTCCAGTCCTGGTAGGCGATGACGTCGGCATTGGCCTGGAAGATCAGCCAGGCCGAGGCACCGGTCGCGAAGGCGTACCAGGCGGTCTCGGCCAGTGCCGTCGCGAGGCCGGTCCCGAGCGCGGTCAGGGCGAGCGAAGTAAAGCTCAGCGGAATGCCCAGGCGATTCAGGCCACGATAGGCCATCAGCAGCGCGAAGAGCCCGGCGAGCAGCACCGGCTGGGTCACGTCGATCTTCGACTGCAAGGCGAAATGGAACAGGCCGAGCATGGCGATCGCGTAGACGAGGCTGTGCAATTGTTGCCAGCGCGCCGAGCCGAGCCGGCGGATCATGCCGTCGGTCGAGGTCGCTCCCAGCGCGACGAGGCCGATCAGCGCCGTGATGCCGACGATGAGATAGAAGCGCTTGACGATCTCGGAGGCGATCAGCCCCCAGTCGAAGCCGAGATCGATGCAGTAGAGCGTCAGGTGCCCGAGCGCGTAGGCGAGGGCCGAGAGGCCGAGCATGCGGCGGATACCGATCAGCCGGTTCCAGTCGAGGATGCGGCGCAGCGGCGTCACCGCGAGGGTGATGACGAGGATGCGCAGGCTCCAGGTGCCGGTGTCGTGCACTGCCTGCGTCCAGGGCTTCGAGCCGAGCTGGTGGGCGAAGGCCTGATAGGCGAGGTAGGCGGCCGGCATCAGAACGAGAGCGAAGCAGCCGGCGCGGAGCGCGTCGAAGCGTCCCTTCCGGTCGGTCCACGGCCAGTAGCTTGCGTCCGCCAAAGCCATCCTCGCTCCCTTCGTCCCGGTCGCCACCCCGGATACGCCAAATTCGCTCTGGGCGTCATGCACCTTGGCGCACAAGCGCGTGAGCGGCCGTGAGGGCGTGCCGCCGGGCGCGCGCGGATTCGGCTTCCCTAACGCCGTGCTTTGCGATTCGATCCGGGCGCAAGGCTGCGGCGGCGAATCGCCGGTGCCGGTTGGAGGAACCTGATGTCGCGCAGTCCCGTTGTGGTTTTCGATGTCGGCAACGTCCTGCTGCGCTGGGACCCGTTCCATCTCTACCGCGACCTGATCCCGGACGACGCCAGGCGCGACTGGTTCCTGGCGAATGTCTGCACGGCCGCCTGGAACATCGAGCAGGATCGCGGCCGGTCCTGGACGGATGCCGTCGCCATCCTCATCGCCGCGCATCCGGAATGGGAGCGCGAGATCAGGGCCTTCGACGAGCGCTGGCACGAGACCGTTCCCGGCGTGATCGACGACAGCGTCGCGGTGCTCGAAGAGCTCAAGGAGAGGGGTGAGAAGGTCTATGCGATCACCAATTTCTCGCGCGAGAAATGGGCGGAATGCCTGGTCCGCTTCCCCTTCCTGCGCAGTTTCGACGGCGCTATCGTCTCCGCCCACGAACGCCTGCTGAAGCCCGATCCCGCGATCTACCGCGTGCTGACCGAGCGCTACGAACTCGACGCCGGCGATTGCATCTTCATCGACGACAGCGAGAAGAACGTGCTGGGCGCCCGTTCGGTCGGCATGCGGGCGGTGCATTTCCGCGAGCCGATCGATCTTCGGGGCGAATTGCGCGCGCTCGGCGCCGCACTCTGAGGCGTCGGAAACCTATGCCGCGCACGCATCGTTCCCGCGCAGCACGAGCGTTTAGCCTCTGACGTGCCGGCTACCAGTAATAGCGCGGGCCCCAATAGCGCCGATAAGGTCGATAGCCATAGGGCCGGTAATAGGGATAGGGCCGGTAGTAGCGCGGACCGTAATAGTAGCGTGGCCCGTAGAAGCGCGGGCCGTAATACGGCCGGCGCCAGTAGCGCCGCCGTGGCCCGTAATAATAGTACTGCGCGTAGTCGGCATCGGCCTTGTCGAGGGCCTTCGTGTCGACTTCGGGCGCGCCTTCTGGGCGGCGGCGATCGGCCGGAGGCGTCGCCTGTGGCTGTGCCGCCAGGCCTGCCGAGGCGAAGCTGCCTGAAGAGGCGAAGCTCGCTGCCGCCAGGCCGCCGATCAGGCTCGCGAGGAAAGAGCGTCTGTCCACGATGCTGTCCTCCCTTTCCAAAGGGCCGAAATCAACGTCGTGGGGCGATGATGGTTCCAGGCCGCGCCGGTGCGCGCGGCCCGAAGGTTCAGTCGTCCATCTTGAGGGCGGCGATGAAGGCTTCCTGCGGGATTTCGACCTTGCCGAACTGCCGCATCTTCTTCTTGCCTTCCTTCTGCTTGTCGAGGAGCTTGCGCTTGCGCGAGGCGTCGCCGCCATAGCACTTCGCGGTCACGTCCTTGCGCAGCGCCCGGATCGTCTCGCGGGCGATGATCTTGCCGCCGATCGCGGCCTGGACCGGAATCTGGAACATGTGCGGCGGGATCAGCTCCTTGAGCTTCTCGCACATGGCGCGGCCGCGGGCTTCGGCGCGGGTGCGGTGCACCAGCATCGAAAGCGCGTCGACCGGCTCGGCATTGACCAGGATCGACATGCGCACGAGGTCGCCCTCGCGATAATCGGTGATGGCGTAGTCGAAGGAGGCGTAGCCCTTCGAGATCGACTTCAGCCGGTCGTAGAAATCGAACACCACCTCGTTCAGCGGCAGGTCGTAGACCACCTTGGCGCGGGCGCCGACATAGCCGAGATCGATCTGCAGACCGCGCCGGTCCTGGCAGAGCTTCAACACCGAGCCGAGATACTCGTCCGGGGTGAAGATCGTCGCCCGGATCCAGGGCTCCTCGATCGCCTCGATCTTCATCACGTCCGGCATGTCGGCCGGGTTGTGCAGCTCGAGCGTCGTGCCGTCGCGTAGCTTGAGATGGTAGACGACCGACGGCGCGGTCGAGATCAGGTTGAGGTTGAACTCGCGCTCGAGCCGCTCCTGGATGATCTCCAGGTGCAGGAGGCCGAGGAACCCGCAGCGGAAGCCGAAGCCTAGCGCCGCCGAGGTCTCCATCTCATAGGAGAACGAGGCGTCGTTCAGGCGCAGCTTGGACATCGCCCCGCGCAGCACTTCGAAATCGGCCGCGTCGACCGGGAAGATGCCGCAGAACACCACCGGCTGCACCGGCTTGAAGCCCGGCAGCGGCTCGGCGATCGGCTTCTTGTCGTCGGTGATGGTGTCGCCGACCGCGGTGTCGGCGACCTCCTTGATCGAGGCGGTGAAGAAGCCGACCTCGCCGGGGCCGAGCTCCTTGACCTCGGTCATCTTCGGCTTGAACACGCCGACCCGATCGACGCCATAGGAGGCGTTCGCCCGCATCATCCGGATGGTCATGCCCTTCTTCAGCACGCCGTCGATGATGCGCACCAGCACGACGACGCCGAGATAGGCATCGTACCAGCTGTCGACCAGCATCGCCTTGAGCGGCGCTTCGAGGTCGCCCTTCGGCGCCGGCAGCTTCTGGACGATGGCTTCGAGCACGCCCTCGATGTTGAGGCCGGTCTTGGCCGAGATCGGCACGGCCTCTGAGGCGTCGAGGCCGATCACGTCCTCGATCTGCTGCTTGATCCGCTCTGGCTCGGCGGCGGGCAGGTCGATCTTGTTGAGGACGGTGACGATCTCGTGGTTGGCGTCGAGCGCCTGGTAGACGTTCGCCAGCGTCTGCGCCTCGACGCCTTGAGAGGCGTCGACGACGAGGAGCGAGCCTTCGCAGGCAGCCAGCGAGCGCGAGACCTCATAGGCGAAGTCGACGTGGCCGGGCGTGTCCATCAGGTTCAGGATGTAATCCTTCCCGTCCTTGGCCTTGTAGTCGAGCCGGACGGTCTGGGCCTTGATGGTGATGCCGCGCTCCTTCTCGATATCCATCGTATCGAGAATCTGCTCGCTCATATCGCGTGCAGCGACCGTGCCGGTCTGCTGGATCAGCCGGTCGGCAAGGGTCGACTTGCCGTGGTCGATATGGGCCACGATCGAGAAGTTGCGGATGTTGTCGAAGCTGCGGGTGCTCATCGGCCGCAGATAGCAGCGTAAGCCCTTGGCGCCAAGGGTTTGCGCGAGGGATTGCGGTGGCCCGGGCACGATGACCTTGCAGGCGGCGGCAAGGCCGGGCCTGCGGGCGCCGCGCGCGCTCCCGCGCCGCCAGGAAAGACGCTTTGCAATGGCGCTTTTCTATCATAGTGGAATAAATCTTGCTTGGTGGATTTCGTGCCGTTTGGCATGGCTGCCGGAGGATACGATGTCGAATGAACGCGAAATTGCGATCGAGAGGCTGGACGGTGCGGGGGCTGAAGCTGCGCTGCCGGCGCTGACCGAAATTCTGCGCGACGCGGTCGCCAATGGTGCCTCGGTCGGCTTCATGGACTTCAGCACATCGGCCGATTTCGAGCGCTTCTGGCAGGGCATCGCCGGGCAGGTCCGGGCCGGCGATGTCGTGCTCTTCGTCGCGCGCGGCGTCGAGGGTATCGTCGGCACGGCGCAACTGCACCCCGTAGGCAAGCCGAACCAGCCGCACCGGGCCGAGATCGCCAAGGTGCTGGTGCATTCGCGGGCCCGCCGCCGCGGCATCGGCGAGGCACTGATGCGGGAGGCCGAGGCGGCGGCGCTCGCCATGGGCCGCGATCTTCTGGTGCTCGATACCGACGAGGCCGGTGCGGCGCGGCGCCTCTACAACCGGCTGGGCTGGACCGAGATCGGCACGATCCCGCGTTACGCGCTGATGCCGGACGGTCGCGATTGCGGCTCGACCTTCTTCTACAAGGCGTTGCCGTCGCCAAGCTGAGGCCGGCGACGGCGGGTCGTTTCAATCGGCCTTGCGGAAATAGGGCTCGACCTCGCCCTTGAGCTTGACCGTCATCGGGTTGCCGTGGCGGTCCTTGGCGTTGCCGGCGGTGAGGCGCACCCAGCCTTCGCTGACGCAGTACTCCTCGACATTGTTCTTTTCGACGCCCTTGAAGCGCACGCCGATGTCACGCGCGAGCAGCTCCTCGTTGTAGAACGGGCTGTTCGGGTTGGAGGAGAGGCGGTCGGGCAGGGTGTCGGTCATCGTGTCGGGCCTTCGTCTGGGTCTTTGCGAGATCGTCCGGCACCGTTTCGGCGCCTGGTCCCGCCTCCCATACCCTCAGATCACGCGCTCAACAAATCCGGGCGCCCCGGCCGCTCGGTCGCCATCACGATGCCGGAAGATGCGGCCTGATGGTCACCGGCCTGCGTTCTGCGAAGATGCAGGCGCAAGACGCTCTCGCCGGCGGTTGCCCACCGGCGAGAGCGCTGCGGCCGAAGCCGCACCTTTTTCGCTGCGATATGGCACGGGCGGTCAGCGGATCGGCGGCGCGTAATGCAGTCCGCCATCCTTCCATGAGGCGTTGATGCCGCGCTTGATCTTCAGCGGGCTGTCCTTGCCGATATTGCGCTCGAAGACCTCGGCATAGGAGCCGACCTTCAGGACGATGTTGTAAGCCCACTCATTCGGCAGGCCGAGCGCGGCGCCGAGCTTTCCTTCCTTGCCGACGAGGCGAAGAATGTTCGGATTGGCGGTGGTGCTCGCGGTCTCCGCGATATTGGCCGATGTCAGGCCGAACTCCTCGGCGGCGTGCAGCACGTATGCGGCCCATTTGACGACGTTGTACCACTGGTCGTCGCCCTGGCGGACGGAAAGGCCGAGCGGCTCCTTGGACAGCGTCTCGTTCAGGATCGTGTGCTTCTCGGGCTCCGTGAGCTTGGTCCGGAAGGCGTAGAGCACCGAGCGGTCGGAGCTGAACGCATCGCAGCGGCCGGCCTGGTAGGCCTGGGCGGCCTCCTCCTGCGAGGAATAGGCGACGATCTCGTTCTTGAGCTTATTGATGCGGAAGAAATCGGTCAGGTTCAGCTCGGTGGTCGAGCCCTGATTGGTGCAGATCGTCGCGCCGTTCAGCTCCTTGGCGCTCTGGATCTCGCCGGAACGCACCATGATGCCCTGGCCGTCATAATAGTTCACGCCGGCGAACAGGATGCCGTTGGTCGCCTCGCGGCCCAGGGTCCAGGTCGTCGTGTTGAACAGCACGTCGACTTCGCCGGTCTGGAGCGCGGTGAAGCGCGCCGCCGCGCTCAGGGGAATGATCGAGATCTTCTCGGGGTCGCCGAAGATCGCCGCTGCGATCGCCCGGCAGAAATCGATATCAAGGCCCGTATACTTGCCGCTCTTGTCCGGAATGGCGAAACCGGGCGTCCCGACGGTAGAACTGCACTTGATCGTGCCACGCTTGGTCACGTTTTCAAGGGTATTGGCATTCGCTGCACCGGACATCGCCGCCACAAGAACTGCCGCCGCCGTAATTGTTCTCATCGTTCCATCCTCCGATTGTCGTTGCTTGTTCTTGCTATGGGTCGTCTGTGCAGTGAGTCGCGCTGGCGCCGCTCGTCCAGCCGAGCCCGCACGGCGCCGCGCCGGCGCCTTGCGGCAGCGTCAGTCTTCAGCGGGCGGGAGAGGGTCTATGCGGGACGAAGGCGCTGGCGCGTGATCGCGGCATGGAAGCGCGCGCCATGGATCAGGCCCTCATCGTTGAAATCGTAGGTCGGGTTGTGCAGCGGCGCTGAGCCCTCGCCATTGCCGACATAGGCAAAGCAGCCCGGCACGTGCTTGAGAAAGCGCGCGAAATCCTCCGAGCCGGTCATCGGTTCGCGCGCGATGGCGACGCCACCATCCCCGAACACCGTGCGCGCGGCCGCCGCGGCCTCCTGCACGAGCGCCTCGTCGTTCACCAGCGGCACGAATTCGCGCGTATAGGTCATCTCGGCTGTGACGTTGTAGGCCAGCGCCGTGCCCTCGACGATGACGCCCATCTGCTTCTCGATCGCCGCGCTGATCTCGGGCCGGAAGCTGCGGGCATCGCCGAGAATGCGCGCCAGACCCGGCAAGGCGTTGCGCGTGCCGTCCGTCAGCAGCTCGGTCACGGAAACGACGCCGATATCCGTCGGGCTCAGGCGGCGCGAGACGATGGTCTGGAGATTGGTGACGAGCGCGCAAGCCGCGACTAGGACCTCATTGCCCGAATGCGGCCGCGCGGCGTGTCCACCGACGCCCCTGAGCACGATCTCGAAATTGTCCTCGGCCGACATGAACGGCCCGGCTCGCGTCTTGAAGCGGCCGATAGCGAGGCCGGGCGCATTGTGCAGCCCGTAGATCTCCTCGAAGGGGAAGCGTTCGAGCAGCCCGTCGGCCAGCATGGCGAGGGCGCCCTTGCCCCATTCCTCGGCCGGCTGGAACAGGAAGCGCACCGTGCCGTCGAAGCCGCCTTCCGCGGCGAGCAGCTTCGCCGCCCCCAGCAGCATCGTCGTGTGGCCGTCATGGCCGCAGGCATGCATGACACCGGGCGAGCGCGAGCGGTGAGCGTGATCGCCCTGCTCGGTGATGCGCAGTGCGTCCATATCGGCGCGCAGGGCGATCGAGCGGTTGCCGCTGCCGCGCTTCAGCGTCCCGACCACGCCGGTGCCGCCGATGCCCTCGGTGACATCGTCGAGGCCGAATTCACGCAGCTTGGCGGCGACGAAGGCCGCGGTCTGCTTCTCCTCGAAGCCGAATTCGGGATTGGCGTGCAGCTGGCGCCGCCAGCCGGTCATCTCATCCTGCAGGGCGTTGTGATCGAGCTTGGCCATCAGAAGCCGCCTTGTCGCGTTGACGTCGGGTCGGATGAACGTACGGCGTCCGGCGCAAGGCCGACGAGCGCCTCGTAGCGGTCGGGATCGGTCGCGCCTTCGGTGTTGACGATGAGGACGCGCGATGAAGCATCGAGCCGCAGCGCGGCGCGCATCGCCGGGTCGGCCGCGGCGCGACTGAGCCCGGCCAGGCCGGCTCCGCCGCTCTCGCCGGCGACGATCGCCGGATCGCCGACCGAGGGGCGGGCCAAGCGGTTCATCACCGCGACCGCGTCGGCGTCCTCGACCGTCATGAATGCGTCGGCGACGCGCGACAGCACGCGCCAGGCGATGGGAGACGGCTCGTAGCATTCGAGCATCGCCATCACCGTCGGCTCGGCGTGTGCGACCTTGACCGGGTGTCCTGCCTTCGCGGTCTCGAAAATGCATGCGGCGCGGGCCGGGTCGACGACGATGAAGGTCGGCCGCTGCTCGCCCAAGGCGAGAGCAAGATGAGCCGCGAGCGCCGCCGCGATCCCGCCGACCCCGGCCTGGACGAAGACATGTGTCGGGGGGCGGTCGAGCTGTTGCAGCGCCTCGCGCACGATCACCGTGTAGCCCTGCATCACGAGGCCGGGAATCCGCTCATAGCCCGGCCAGGAGGTGTCGGAGACCACCGTCCAGCCCTGCTCCTTGGCGATGCGCGAGGCTTCCAGAACCGAATCGTCGTAGGTGCCGGCCACCCGGCGCATCTCGGCGCCGAAACGGGCGATCGCCGCGACGCGCTCGTCGCTGACCCCGCCATGCACGAAGATCACCGCCTTTGCGCCAACGAGTTCGGCGCCCTGCGCGACCGAACGCCCATGGTTGCCGTCCGTCGCGCAGGCGAAGGTCATGCCGCCTGCGACCGCCTTGACGTCGGGCGCATGCAGATCCGCGACATCGACGGGGCGGCCGAGACGCTGCGACGCCTCTTCGAGCACGAGCCGCATCACGGCATAGGCGCCGCCCAGCGCCTTGAAGCTGCCGAGGCCGAGCCGCTGGCCCTCGTCCTTCACTGCGAGCTCGCCGATGCCGAGTTCGGCTGCGAGCCCGGGAAGCCGATGGAGCGGCGTCACGACGTGGTTGCGACGGTGGGAAAGGAAGCGCTCCACCGTGCCCGCCGCGGCGACACCGAGCGTTTCAGCGTCGACATTGTCGAGCAGGGTGCGGTGATCGGGGTGCCGGTTGAGGAGAAACATCGCCGTCCTTGCGCTAGGTAACGGCGCAAAGATATTAGACGCCGCGCGAAAAGAGCGCTGCAATCGCACGCTGCAAATGCAAGTTTGTTTCATCGGAGCGCCGATTGACCAAGCCCGCTTCCCCGAACTCGCTGACCCTCGACAGATTCGACATCGCGATCCTCCGCATATTGCAGCGCGACAACACCACGCCGCAGCGCGTGATAGGGCAGGCGGTGAACCTCTCCGCTCCGGCGGTCCAGCGCCGGATCAAGCGCCTCGAGCAGGCCGGCGTGATCAGGGCGAATGTCGCGGTCGTCGATCCCGCCGCGGTCGGTCAGGCGATAACGCTGTTCGTCGAGGTCGAGCTTGTCAGCGAGACGGCCAAGGACATCGACGCGGCCAAGCGCGAGTTCACCGCGGCCGAGCAGGTGCAGCAATGCTACTATGTCACCGGCGAGGCGGATTTCGTCCTGGTCGTCGTCGTGCCCAGCATGACCGACTATGAGGCGCTGACCCGGCGCCTGTTCTTCGAGAACAACAACGTCCGCAAGTTCCGCACCTTCGTCGCGATGGACCGCGTGAAGGTCGGGCTCACGGTACCGCTGGAGCATCGGTTGTGATCGGCGGGCTTCATGCTCGGTGGATGCATGCCTTGCGCGTCAAAGCTCGCCGGTGCGCTCCCGAGCCTCGTCGGGACGGCGCTACATGGTCATGAGCGCGACCAGAACCGGCCCCCAGGCCGTCAGCAGGATGTTGCCGATCGCGTAGGGCACGGTGTAGCCGAGTGCCGGGATGCTGCTTTGCGCTTCGTCCTGGACCGCTCGCAAGGCCGCGGTGATGGTCCCGGCGCCGGCGCAGGCTCCGAGCACGATCAACGGGTCCATCCTCAGGACGTAGCGACCGAACAGAATGCCGACCGCGTGCGGCAGCAGGGCCGAGACCAGGCCGACGGCAGCGAGACTGATGCCCGTCGCCTTCAGGCCGGCGACGAAGCTCGGTCCGGCTCCGAGGCCGACAATGCCGATGAACATGCACAGTCCGACGGTATCGAAGATCCAGATCGCCGGCTCGGGAATGCGTCCGAAGAAGGGATAGGCGGAGCGCAGCCAGCCGAAGACCAGCCCCATGAACAGCGCGCCGCCGCTGGCGGTCAGCGTCAACGGAATGCCGAGGACGACGACCGAGAGCAGGCCGAAGAGGCCGCCGAGAAAAATCCCCAGTCCGACGAAGACCATGTCGGTCGCGGCCGTGCGCCTGTCGGGATAGCCGATCACCGAGGCGGCGCGTTCGACTTCCGCCATCGGCCCCATCAGGGACAGGACGTCGCCGCGATTGAGGCGGGTCGTCGGGATCACCGGCATGGCGATGCCCGAGCGCGTCAGCTTGGCGAGGAAGACGCCGCGCGCAAGCTGGTCCTCCGCCAACTCCGCCAGCGACCTGCCGTCGAGCTGGCGGTTCGTCACGATCACGTCCAGTGCCTCGAGCGGAATGTCCAGCAGCTCCGGATCGGAGACTTCGGGGCCGATGACATCACCGCGGGCGGCGTGCACTTCGAAGCGCGCCATCACGGCGATGATGTCGCCGGCCCGGATCCGGTGCGGCGAGGCAAGGTCGAAAAGCGTGTCGCCGCTGCGGCCGCGCAAGACGAAGACGCGCGATTGCTTCGGCATCGCCTCGAGCTCGGCGATGGTCTTGTCCAGCAGCGCGGGATTCTCGACGCGATAGGCCCGGACATCGAACAGGCGTGCGGCCGAGGTGATGCCCTCGGTTTCAGCTGCCGTCGTGGCCTTCTCGGAGCGCGCCGCCGCGGCCGCTTCGCGCAGGTTGATCCCCATCAGCCTGGGGCCGACCTTCGGCAGGAACCAGACGAGGGCGGCGGTGCCGATCAGATAGGTGACGGCATAGGCGACGGGGATGTTGTTGACGAGCGCCGTGCGCTCCGCCTGCGGTAGATCGAGCCGCTGGATTGCCTCCCCGGCGGTGCCGATCACGGTCGATTCCGAGAAGGCTCCGGCCAGCAATCCCGCGGCGGTGCCGGTATCGTAGTTCAGCAGTTTCGCGAAGGTCAGCGCCGTGAGAAGGCAGGTCACGCACAGGACCACGGTCAGGGCCACCTGCGGCAAGGCATCCTTCTTCAAGGCACGGAAGAACTGCGGCCCGACCTTGTAGCCGGTGGTGAACAGGAAGAGGTCGAAGAAGACCGCCTTCACGACGGCCGGTACCTTGATGTCGAGCTGGCCGACCAGGACACCGGCCAAAAGGCAACCGACGACGACGCCGAGGCTGAAACTGCCGAATTTCAGCCTGCCTATCAGGAAACCCAGCGCGACCGTCAGGAAGACGGCGAGCTCGGGATTGTTGCGCAATCCTGCGACGACGAAGTCCATTGCCGAACTCGCAGTTGGCCAGCCAAATCCGCTCGGAGCCCGCGCTCGCCGAAAGGCAAGCGAGGGGCCCGATCTGTCGCCGCGCCCTGGCAGCTACGCTCCTCGCGCCCTCAGGACTTCTGCTTGAGGGCGAGGTTGTAGGCGTCGAAAGCCTGCCGATAGCCACGGGCGACGGCACGTGTCGCGCGGCCGATCTGCCCGTAGACCTCGTCGTCGAGATTGGCGAAGGAGACGCGGACCGACCAGTCCGGGGCGTGGAAGCCACCGCCATTGAGCAGCACGATGCCGTGGTCCTCGGCGAGCCGGAAGACGATGTCGAGCGGGTGGATGTTCTTCTTCATGTAGGCCACCACCTCCGGCCCGACATATTTGTTGGCCCAGAACTCGAAGTCGACCAGGCCGTAATAGCGGTCATGAAGCGGATTGTCGGGCACCTCGATGCCCAGCCCTTCGACCATGCGCTGGGCGCGCGAGTGGACGATCTCCATGCAGGTCTTCTGGTAGAGCTTGGCCTCGTCCATCATCTCCGACAGCGAGAACAGCGACATCATCACCTGCTGCGGGAGGGAAAGCCCGGCGGTGTGGTTGAGCGCGATGTCGCGGCTATCGGCGACGATGCGGTCGATCAGCCTCATCTCGCGCGGTTTCAGGGTCAGCGGGCCATAGCGCTTGTCGAGCGGCGCCAGGATGTTGGCGGGGTGCTTCGCGATCGCCTTGTCGAAGATGTTGTCGCGGTGGATCGCGATCACGCCGAGGCGCCAGCCGGTGCAGCCGAAGTACTTCGAGTAGGAGTAGACGCCGATCGTGTTGTGCGGCAGGGCGCCGAGCAGGCCGCGGAAGCCCTTCACGAAGGTGCCATAGACATCGTCGGTCAGCAGCATCAGGTCCGGCCGCTTGGTCTGGACCAGCTTGACGATCTTGGCGATGGTCTCCTCGCTGAGCGCGACCGCATAGGGGTTGCCGGGGTTGACGACGAAGAAGGCCTTGACCTTCGGGTCCTCCAGCTTCTTCAGCTCCTCGTCGGTGAACTGGAAGCGGTTCTCCTGCGGCGCCGCGACTGTGACGACGTTGAGCCCGTAATCCTCCAGATGCGGCATTTCGAGATAGGGCGTGAAGATCGGCGTCGCGAGCGCGATGGTGTCGCCGGGGTTCAGCAGCCGGTTGGCCTTCAGCGATTTGAAGATGTAGCACATCGCCGCCGTGCCGCCCTCGACGGCGTAGAGGTCGAACTGGCCGCTCGGGCGCGGCTCGCCGCACATCGCCCACATCAGGTATTCGTGCACGATGCGCTCATTGTGAACGAGCATGCGGTCGGGCACCGGGTAGTTGTCGCCGATGATCGAGTCGACGAGCTCATGCACGAAGGCGTCGGGCTTGAAGTCGAACTTCTTGACGGCGAAGGCGACCATATCCTTGAGGAAGCCGGCGCCGGGCGAGTCCTTGTGCGTCGCCAGCCAGTCGTCGAGCCGCGCCGCGATGCCGTCGGCCTTGGGCATGCCGCCGATTCCGGCCGGCTTGTTCATCACCCGCCGGCTCTCGGTGATCGCGAACTGACCGAGCAGAAAGAAGCCCTCCCGGGGCGTCATCGCGACCCAGTTCGGATTGCCGCGACCGGCATTCAGCATCGCAATCGAGGAGTTCTGCGCGGTCAGCTTGGCGAGGCGGATCAGCTCGTCCTTGATCTCG
Organism: Allobosea sp. WAO; assembly: GCF_001509835.1. GTDB lineage: Bacteria > Pseudomonadota > Alphaproteobacteria > Rhizobiales > Beijerinckiaceae > Allobosea. The sequence continues at coordinate 98,277 of NZ_JXTJ01000007.1, read as the reverse complement.
AAGGGGCTGAGTGTCTCGAAGGTCCGCAGCGTGACAGGATCCATGACATACTCCCGGTAAAAGGCTGATATCGAAAGTCTTTCCTTGGCCTGCGCTAGGTCAGCAGCATGATGATCACCATGCCCCAGATCGTCAGAAGCGTGTTCCCGACCGCGTAGGTCACGGTGTAACCGAGCGCCGGGACCTGGCTCTTGGCGGTCTCGCAGATCATGCCGAGCGCCGCGGTCGTGGTGCGGGCACCGGCGCAGGCGCCGAGCAGGATCGCCGGGTCGAAGCGGAAGATGAACTTGCCGGCGAACATCGCCAGGACCAGCGGGATCGTCGTCGCGAGCGCGCCCCAGAGGAAGAGGCCGACGCCTTGGGTCTGCAGGCCTTTGACGAAGCCGGGGCCGGCCGAGATGCCGACGACCGCGATGAACATGTTCAGGCCGACCGAATTCATGAACCAGACGGTCGAGCTCGGGATGCGGCCGAAGGTCGGGTGAACCGAGCGCAACCAGCCGAAGACCAGGCCGGAGATCAGTGCGCCGCCGGCGGTCGACAGCGTCAGCGGCACGCCGCCAACCTTGAAGACGAGCGCGCCGATCAGCGCGCCGAGCACGATGGCGCCGCAGATGAAGGCGACATCGGCGACATCGCTCGGACGGTCGGGATGGCCGATGACCTTGGCGACGGCAGCGATGTCCTGGGTACGGCCGACAATGGTCAGGATGTCGCCGCGATGGATCACGGTATTGGCGTGGATCGGGATGCTTACGGCGGTGGCTCCGCGTACGATCTTGCGCAGGAAGACGCCGCGGGCCGATGGCAGCTGCGAGAGCTCGGCCAGCGTCTTGCCATTGGCTTCCTTGCTGGTGACATAGACGTCGACACCTTCCGCCTTGACGTCGAGGAGTTCGGGATCCTCGACCTCCTCGGCATTGTGGCCGATCAGGTCGACGAGAACTTCGCGCGGACCGGCAATCGCCAGGATGTCACCTTCCTTGAGGATGGTGTCGGCGGTGGCATCCGAGATCACGCCGTCGCGGCGGATCCGTTCGACGAAGACGCGGGCATTGGGAACCAGCGCCTCGGCCTCAGCCGCGCGCATGCCAGCGACCCTGGCGCCCGCCTTGACCCGGAAGGCGCGCAGATCGAACCGCCGCCAGACCGATCCCGGCCCGCCGATTTCCTTGTCGCCGCCGAGCCGGTCCTCATAGTCCTTGCAGGCCATGACGAGATCGATGTTGAGCAGCTTCGGACCGAGCAGGGCGAGCACGACCGCCGAACCGACCGTGCCGAAGATGTAGGTCACCGCATAGGCGACCGGCATCGCGTCGAGATACTCCTTGGTCTGCTCCGGCGAGAGGCCGAGCCGGTTGATCGCGTCTGTCGCCAGGCCCATCGAGGCCGAGATGGTCTGCGAGCCCGCATAGAGGCCGGCTGCATAGCCCGGGTGGTAGCCGGCGATCTTGGCGATGATCACGGGGATCGCGAGGCAGAACACGGTGACGACGACCGCGAAGATCGCCTGCGGGGCGCCGTCCTTGGCGATGCCGCGCACGAATTGCGGCCCGACACCATAGCCGACCGCGAACAGGAATATCAGGAAGAAGGTCGATTTGACGTTGGGCGAGACTGTGATGCCGAGCTGGCCGATGACGACCGCGGCGATCAGCGTCGAGGTCACCGCGCCGAGGCTGAAGCCCTTATAGGCGAAGCCGCCGACATAGTAGCCGATGGCCAGCGACAGGAAGAGTGCGATCTCAGGGTAGCTGCGCAGGGTACTGGCGAACCAGTCGAACATGAGACTCTCCTGATCTGGCGAGGCGGCTTCGCGTTAGGCAGGCAAAGGTGGGCGCTAGGTCGCTCGCGTTTTCTTTCGGGCCGTCTCCTGGCCGCCGCTCTTCTTGCCGCTTGCTCGGTCGACTTTGAGCAGTTTCAGGCCTCTGGCCTTCTCGTAGCCATGGATCTCCTTCACATCGAGCTTGCGCATGAAGGTGATCGTCTCATGGGTGATGACCTGGCCCGGGACCATGATCGGGAACCCCGGCGGGTAGGGGATCACGAAATTGGCCGAGACCATGTCCGGCCCGTCCTTCAGCCGGCGGTCGCATTCGGGGCTGTCGATCGGGACGTATTCGCACTGCTCTTCGTCATAGGCGCCGAAGAAGGCCGAGCGGATATCGCCCTCGGGCGTGGTGTCGCCGGCATCCTGCCGGAAGGTCTCGTGGAAATGGCTGAAATTCGGCAGGTCCGGCACGTCCTTCATCAGACTCCGGACCTTCGCGGCGAAGGCCGTGCGTTCGGACTCCCCGCCATGCTTGAGGCGCGTCTCGATGCTTTCGCTGATCTTCAGGAGGACGCTGATCAGCAGGGCGACGTCGCTGCGGGTGTTGTTGATGTTGGATTGCAGGAGGACCGAGTTCCTCGAGGTCTTGTTGACCTGGATGTTGTATTGCGAGGCGAGCAGCCCCTTGAAGCTAGTGCCGTCGAAGCCGGCCGTGCCGCAGACTAGGGTCATGCGGGTCGGGTCGAGGCAGAACTCGTCCTCGCGCATGCTGCGCAACTGGTCGTCCCAGCGGGTCCCGGGCGCCAGGAAGTCGACGAAGCCGCTGCGGCGGTATTCGGCGGGCACCATGCCGTCGGCGCCGACTATGCTGAAATATTTCGCGATCACCGGGTGCGAATTGACCTCGCGGCGAATGTCGAGCGCGACTTCGATGGCGTTCATCACCAGCCCATAGCCTTCGAGCTCCATCTGCCGCCGGGCGACGTCGAGGCTGGCGATCAGTTGCTGGTTGGGGCTGGTCGAGGCGTGGGTGAAGACGGCCTCGTGGAACTGCGCTTCGACCCTGTGGAAGTCGACGTCGCGCACCAGCACCATCGAGCCCTGCCGGATCGCCGACATCGACTTGTGAGTGGAATTGGTCTGGTAGACCCGCAGGCGGATGGCGCGCGGATCAGGGACGAGACGGGTGTCGAGCAGCTTTTCGAGCGATGGTGACGCGCCCAGTTCGGCGACCTGGCGCTCATGCTGGGCGAGCGCCTCCGGCGTCTTGGCCCAGGCCTCGATGTCGGCGGCGGCGCCCATGCCGGTGCGCGGCCGCAGGAAAGGCGACCAGCGTGCGAAGCCGAACCAGGCTTCGTCCCAGAGGAAGATCAGGTCCGGCTTGATCGCCAGGCATTCTTCCATCACCCGGCGGGTATTGTAGATGTGGCCGTCGAAGGTGCAGTTGGTCAGGTCGACCATCTTGACCCGGTCGAGCCGGCCTTCGGCCTTCAGGTCGAGCAGGGCCTTCTTGATCGTGCGCAGCGGCACCGCCCCGTACATCGAGAATTCCACCATCGGGAACGCCTCGACATAGAAGGGCTGCGCGCCGCTCAGCACCAGGCCGTAATGGTGCGATTTGTGGCAGTTGCGGTCGAGGATGACGATGTCGCCGGGCGCGATCAGCGCCTGCAGCACCATCTTGTTCGAGGTGCTGGTGCCGTTGGTGACGAAGAAGACGTGGTCGGCGCCAAAGGCACGCGCCGCCATCTCCTGGGCCCGCTTGATGTTGCCGGTCGGCTCAAGCAGGCTGTCGAGCCCGCCGGTCGTGGCACTGCTCTCGGCGAGGAAGAGGTTGATGCCGTAGAACTGGCCCATGTCGCGGATCCAGGCCGAGCGGAACACCGACTTGCCGCGCGCGATCGGCAGCGCGTGGAAGGTCGCGATCGGCCTTTGCGCATAGAGCTTGAGATTGTCGAAGAAGGGCGTGTCGAAGCGCGCCTTGATCCCCTCCAGCACCGACAGGTGCAGCTCTAGCGGCTCCTCGATCTGGTACATCACCCGGCGGATCATCGCGGCGCGCGGGTCGCCAGCGAGCTTTTCTACGCGGCGGTCTGACAGCAGATAGATGTCGAGCTCGGGCCGGATCGACTTCAGTCCGGCGGCGAGGCGCAGGGCGAGGTCCGCCTCGTCGACCTGGTCGAGGAGCGGCTGCTGGGCCGCGAGCACGCTGCGCAGCACGGGCGCGTCATGGCGGGAGCGGAGCGTGAAGCCCTCATAGATGGCGACCGCGGCGATGTCGGGATTGACCACGGCCGCACAGATCGCGTCCTCAAGGCTGCCGACGAGCACCGCCTCGTAGACGAATGCGTCCTCGGACCGGCGCAGCCGGCGGAACTCGGCTGCGATGTGGGGCCAGCGCCCGAGAGGAGCCGGCGTCACGGTCAGCATCTCGAAATAGGGTCGGCTCGTGCCATCCGCCGCCGAGGCGGGAACGATATCGACCGGCTCGGCCAGCGACAGATCGGCCGCCTGCCATTCCTTGGCATCGTGCTTGTAATTACCGGTTATGATCGCGATCGAGATGCGTTTGGCGAGCGACAGGAAACCGTTCGCATCGTCGTTCTGCAGCAGGCCGCGCAGGGCGGCGAGAAGGTCCGCGCCGGGGAAGGCATGGAACTCCTCGGAGACGCCGAGCTCGTTGAGCGCTGCTTCGACGGCGTGTCTGTTCTTCGTCCCGGACGACCAGGCCCGCGCGGCGGCATGAAGATCCCGCCAGCGATCGGTTCGCCCGGAAGGCGCCGAGAAAAAATGGTCGATGGAGCGAGATTCCGTAACCGTGGAGGCCATCTCGATATCCTTCCCGCGTCGGCAGCGCCCTCCGGGGCATAGTCAGGTTTGCGGTCGCGCAGTTCAGCGCGGTTGCCGGGAGTTCACCACAAGCCGCGCCGCGCTCGTATTGTCCCTGAGGACAAGCCAGCCTCGGGACCGCCCGATGGTTCGTGATGGCGGAGCGGGGCGGCGATGAGCCGGGCAAGGACAGGCGCTTCTTCGAGACACGCATCACCGAGAACCGGAACTGCGGGGCGTCGAGCTGGGAGCGAGGGCCTTTTTCTGGAGCGTTTCCAATCGGCTGCCTTTGCGTTGACAGCGCATGCCCGTCGGTTACAACCGGTGCTGGAACAGGTTCTGCCGCGAGGCGGATGAAAAGGGAACGCGGTTCAAGCCCGCGGCTGCCCCCGCAACTGTAACCGGCGAGTTGATCTCCATGAAGTCACTGGCGGCGCGTCCTGCGCTGCCGGGAAGGCGGAGATCGAGCGATGACCCGGAAGCCAGGAGACCTGCCCGTTCCAGTCACCTGAGCCCGCGGCACGGGGTGTGCTAGGGCGCGGTCGTCTCCGTGACGGTGACATTCGATGAATGTTGCCGCGCGCCTGCGACCGAAGGAGACCTCTCCCGAAGCTCACGGCACCGGCGCCGGATGCGACGCATCCGGTCTTGGACCGAAGGAGCTTGCGATGTCTGTAGGCATCAAGGAGAGGCAGCGACTTTCGCGCCGGAGCTTCGCGGCGCTGCTGGCCGGAACCTGCTTCGTCCGGGCTTGTCCGGCCGCGGCGCAGACGGGCTCTGTGATGGGAGATGGCGGCCGGCTCCGGCTGCCCGTCGAGGCGAAGCGGATCGTCGTGCTCGATGCCGGGTTCGCTGGCTATGCCCTCGCGCTGGGGGCGCCGGTCGTTGCTGCCGATGTGCGCTTCCCGGATGGTCGTATCAACCGCAGGACCGGCTTTCCCCCACTCTGGAGCCGGCAGGCCTTGGCTCAGAAAACCACGGCCCTGCCGCAGCACCCGGACAGCATCGCCCTCGATGCGATCAAGGCAGCGGCGCCCGACCTGATCATCGCCGGCGGACGCAATCCAGGCGGAGCGCTCAGCCGCGCCCTTGCGAGCGAACTGTCGGCGATCGCGCCGACGCTGATCGCGCCGGCGACCCTGCCGGGCTGGCGCGAGGAGCTCGCGCTGATCGCCGAGGCGACAGGGCGCGCCGACAAGGCTCCCGCATTGATCGTCGCCTTCGAGACACGCGCGAAGGAGGTTGCGAGCAAGATCGCTCTGCCGGATGGCGAGATCGCCTTGCTTCAAGCGAATGCCGCTGGGATCCACGAAGATCCCTTCGCCCTTTCGGCAGGTGGCGAGCTCGGCCGGACGCTGTCCACCCTCGGCTTTGAAGTGTTCGACGCCGCGGCCAGGGTGGCCGGCGGCAAGCCGGACGCTAACGGTCGCGTCATCGTGCCGATCGCGGCGGTGCTCGAGGTTTTCACGGCTCCCAACCTGATCATGGTCTCGAACGGTCCCGTCAGCATGGGGCAGCTCTGCTGCGATCCCGGCTATCGCCAGCTCGACGCGGTGATCAACTACCGACGCTGGGAGCTCGATGAATCGGCGGTACGGCCCGACTATCTCTCGGCGCTGCGTCTGCTCGACATGCTCGAAGCCGCGTTTCCGAAGAAGGCGTGATCCAGGCCATCCGGAGCGAGGACATGCCATGACATCGAGCCTGATTTCCCGGAGGGCGCTGCTGGCGAATGCGGGAGGCGTGCTGGCCGCCGGAACGAGCGCATTCGCCGCCGACGGCGTCTTTCCCTTGCGGGTCAGGCACAGCCGCGGCGAGCTGGTGCTGAAATCGGCGCCGAAGCGGATCGTGGCCGTCGGCTACAGCGACCTCGCGATCGCGCGGGCTTTGGACATCCCGCTGGTCGGGGCGATGCGCTATGGCGCTGGCCATGACGGGCACAACTTCCCCTGGGTACAGCCGGCGCTTCCGCATGAGATCGCCTACGTTCCCGCCGGGCGCGTCGATCTCGAACTGCTTCGGGAACTGGAGCCGGACCTGATCCTGGCGGCCACCGCCTATCACAGCTACGCCGACCATTACGGTCGGCTCGCCGAAATCGCGCCGACTCTCGTCAGCATCCGCCGCAACCTGCGCGATTCCTATGCCGAGTTGACGGGGCTGATCGCCCGCATCACCGGCAGGCTGCAGGACGGCGCAACGCTGATCGCCGTCGCCGATGCCGCCGTCGCCGCGTTCGCCAGCCGCCATTCGGGCTGGCACGGCAGGACGATCGCCTATGGGCAGGTCACGTCCAACTCTTTCCATCCGATCATGGACGAGACGGCCCAGGCGCTCGACCTGTTTCGCCGCATCGGGCTGAAGCCCGTTGTCGGGCCGGCCGACGGCTTCGATTGCAACGGCTCGTACATGCGGCCGCTCGCGAGCCTGCGCGAGTTCGGGAGCGTGGACCTCGCCTTGCTCGCTCCGATCGGGAAGGCTGTTTCGGTCGAGGCGGTGCTTTCGCCGCTTCAGGGCGCGCAGAACCTCCCCGTCGTGGCCCGCCGGGCGGCGCATCTCGTCGATACGCACCTCTACGACGCGCTCGTCTCGCCCAACCCTGCCAACATCCCGTTCATCCTGGCCCGGCTCGACGCGATCCTCGCCTCCACGCCCCGCCCCTGACCCGAAAGGTCCCTGCCATGAAGCTGGTTCTGCTCATCGCTGTCGGCGCGTTTGCGCTGTCGACCTCCGGCGCCTTCGCCGCCGGCAAGACCCAGTATCCGCTGACGCTCGACAATTGCGGCCGCAAGATCACCTTCGACAAGGCGCCCGAGCGGGCGGTCTCGATCGGCCAGAACTCCACAGAGATTCTGCTTTCGCTTGGCCTCGCCGAGAAGATGGTCGGCACGGCCGTCTGGGTCGGGCCTGTGCTCGACAATCTCAAGGCGGCCAACGAGAAGGTGCCGCGCATCTCCAACAACCAGCCGAGCTTCGAAGGCGTGGTGAAGAACGATCCCGATCTCGTGGCTGCGCAGTTCGTCTTCGACGTCGGGCCCAACGGCGTCGTCGGCAAGCGCGAGCAGTTCGAAGAACTCGGTGTCGCCACCTACATATCGCCCGGCGATTGCGCGGCTAAAGACAATTCGATGCGTGACGGCTCGCGCTCGAAACTGTTCTCGATGGACTCGATCTACCAGGAGATCGGCGAACTGGCCGGGATCTTCGACGTGCAGGACAGGGGAGAGGCCTTCATCGCCGAGCTGAAGCAGCGCGAGGCCAAGGCCGTCGCGTCGGTTTCCGGCGGCAAGGCCGCCAACATCTCGCTGGTCTTCTGGTTCTCGTCATCCAACATCAACGGCGATGCCTGGATGGCCGGCAAGAATGGAGCGCCTGGCTACATCACCCAGGCGCTCGGCGCCAGGAACCTGATCCAGACCGAGGAAGAATGGCCGGCGGTGAGCTGGGAAGCGATCGCCGTCCAGAATCCCAGCGTGATCGTCGTCGGCGCGATGGACCGCCGCAAGTTCCCGGCCGACGATCCGAAGGTGAAGATCGACTTCATGGAAAAGGACCCGGTCGTCGGCAAGCTCGATGCGGTCAAGAACAAGCGCTTCATCGAGCTCAGCGCGCAGGCGATGAACCCGACGATCCGCACCATCGACGGCATCGAGACGGTCGCGGCCGGCCTCAAGCGCCTGAAGCTGGTCGATTGAGTTTGGGAACATCGCCTGCCGCACCGGAACCATATCGACGGTGAACCCGAACGCGCCTTCCGGACTGTCGCTTCGCGCCTTGCCCGAGACCGGTCGCGGCGAGCGCGAGGCGGCGCGCCGCTTCTGTCTCGACGTGATCGAGGAGTTCTACGGCATTGCCTATCGCAGCGACTGGCATGCCGACCTCGATTCGCTCCTCGACGGCGAGGAGCGCTGTTGGTTCGCCGCACGGCATTGTGGCGGATTCTGGATGCTGTTAGGCGACGGCGGCAGGATCGTCGCGACCGCGGGCCTGTACCGCCTCGACTGGAAGCCGACCTTGTCGGCCGCGTTTGTCGTCCGCTATCCGCAGGGCAACGCTGTGGCCCAGCTGGTTCGCGTCTACGTGCACAAGGAACATCGCGGGAGTGGGATTGGTCGCTGGCTCAGCGCACTTGCGGAAGCGGAGGCGGAGCGACTGGGCTATGCGACGCTGTACCTGCATGCCAATGCGGACACAGCCGCGACTATCGCATTTTGGCGCAGTCGCGGCTTCGATGCGTTCGCAAGCGGGGACGGCACGACCCATTTCGACAAGTCGTTGATCGGGCAGGTGGCTTGAGCCGCCTCATTCAGGCATGCGGCGGTCAACGTCGCCCCTTGGCGCGCGTCGGGATCTGCCGGCCCGCCTGCCTTGCATTTGGCTGGTTCGGTTTGTAGGTCTGCGAATTCGTGAGAAGCAGCTCTTTCGAGTCGCCCGGCGGCTCCGGTTTCTCCGACAGATTCGTGCATGGCGCCTCATCGGTGCCGACACGCGCCTTTCCGCTGGAGCGGTGACGGTGTCAACCCGGCGGAAGTGAAGGATATGCGCTTCGGCGACAGGCGGACATCGGACCTGGTAGGCCTCCTCGCTCTGCCTATGCTTCTTGGCCTCGGCGCCTGCGCGGTCGGTCCCGATTTTGTCCCGCCGACGCAAGCTTTGCCGGCGCAATGGAACGCGGCCTCGCAAGGCAATCGGCGCCCGCTTCCCTCCGAATGGTGGCGGCAGTTCAAGGACCCCGCCCTGAATCGCCTGGTCGAGGACGCCGTTACCGGCAATCTCGACGTCGCCCAGGCCAAGGCCCGCATTCGCGAGGCGAGGGCGAGCCGGATCCAGGCGATCGCGCCGCTGCTTCCCCAGGTCGACGGTTCGGCCTCGGCGACGCGCTCCCGTTCTGCCACCAGCGCGGATTCTTCTTTCGGCAACGTGACCCGCAACAGCTTCCGGGCCGGTCTCGATGCGTCCTGGGAGCTCGACCTCTTCGGAGGGCGCGACCGTGCCGTCGAGGCCGCGACCTATGGCGTCGATGCCGCTGATGACGATCTCGACGGCGTACTGCTGACGCTCGTCGGCGATGTTGCCTCGACGGTCATCGAGGTGCGCGGCTTCCAGGCTCGCATCGCGCTGGCGCGGCGCACCGCGGCGACGCAGCGCGAGACCGAGGCCTTGACCAAGGTGCGCTTTCAGGCAGGCGCGGTCTCGGCGACCGATACCGCCCGGGCAACCGCGCAGGTCGCGAGCACGGAAGCGCAGATACCCGCACTGGAGATCGCGCTCGCAGAAGGCCTCAACCGCATCGCCGTGCTGACCGGCAGGCCGCCTTCGGCGGTCGCGGCTCGCCTGGTCGGTGTCGGGCCGGTGCCGTCGACGCCTGCGCCGCCGGCTGCCGGGGTGCCTGCCGACGTCCTGCGCAATCGCCCGGATGTTCGCCGCGCGGAGCGCCTGCTCGGCCAGGCGACGGCGCGCATCGGCCAGGCCGAGGCTGCCCGCTACCCATCGGTCAGCCTGACCGGCAGCATCTCGACCTCGGCGCTGAAGCTCGGGGACCTCGCGAAGAACACTGCGATCGGCTGGTCGATCGGGCCTTCGCTAAGCGTGCCGATCTTCAACGGCGGCGAGCTCGTGGCCGCCGTCGACGCGGCGCGCGCCCAGCGCGACCAGTCCGATGCGGCGCTGCGTCTGGCCGTGCTGAGCGCGCTGCAGGATGTCGAGAATGCGCTCGTCGGGCTGCGCCAGGAGCGGCTGCGTCTGGCGAGCCTTGCCAAGGCGGCGGCTGCCTCAGGCGAGGCGGCGAAGCTGTCGCAGGCGCTCTACCGCTCGGGCGGGATCAGCTTCCTCGATGTGCTCGACGCCGAGCGCTCGCAGTACAGCGCCGAAGATTCGTTGATCCAGAGCCGGATCGCCCTGGCCAACCGGTTCATCGCGCTCAACAAGGCGCTTGGCGGCGGCTGGCTCAGGCCGGTCGAGGTGTCGCGTCCCAGGGTCGAAGACCCACCGCAAGGGCCGCGCCTGCGAGCCCTGATCCTGGAGCCGCTGCAACCATGAGAATGCGCCGCGCCACCTTGCTGCTGCTCGTGCTCGGGACGCTGGGGGCAGGCGGCTATGCTTTGCGCTCGCAGCAGGCGTCGCAACCCGCCGCCGCCCCGCTTCCGACGGTCGCAGCAGCGATCGGCGATGTCGAGGAAGCCGTGCTCGCCAGCGGGGCTCTAGAGCCGGTCAGGCAGGTCAGCGTCGGTGCGCAGGCTTCGGGACGCCTGAATTCGCTCAAGGTGGCTCTCGGACAGCATGTCGCTCAGGGCGACCTGATCGCCGAGATCGATGCCGTGACCCAGCAGAACGCCCTGCGGTCGGCGGAAGCCGAGGTCGCGGTGATGCATGCGCAGCGCGAGGAGAGGCTGGCGAGCCTCGCCTACGCGGAGTCCGTGCTGGCGCGTCAGAAGCAGATGCTCGGCCAGAATGCCGTCTCGCGCGACGATTTCGAATCGGCCGAGATGACGGTGCGCACGACGCGCGCCCAGATCGCGGCCCTCGACGCGCAGATCATCTCCGGCAACGTCAAGGTCGAAACGGCGCGCGCCAATCTCGGCTATACGCGCGTCACGGCGCCCGCGGCCGGCACGGTTTTGGCCATCGTCACCCAGGAAGGCCAGACGGTGAATGCGGTCCAGTCGGCCCCCACCATCGTCGTGCTCGGCGATGTCTCGACCATGACGGTAAAGGCCAAGATCTCGGAAGCGGACGTCCTGCGCGTGAAGACGGGGCAGGAGGTCTTCTTTAGCGTGCTCGGGGCGCCCGACCGCCGCTTCCCCGGCAAGATCGCCTTCGTCGAACCGGCGCCCGATACGCTGAAGACGCAGAATTCCACGGGCGCTTCGGCGTCGTCGAGCGCGACGTCCTCGTCGACCTCCTCCGCCATCTACTACAACGCCCTCTTCGAGGTGCCGAACCCCGAAGGCAGGCTGCTGACTTCGATGACGGTGCAGGTGACGGTGGTCGTCGGCCGGGCCCGCGGCGTCGTCATCGTGCCGTCGACCGCGATCCGGCGTCGGGGGGACGGAGCCTGGCTGGACGTGCTCGGCGAGGACGGCAAGCCCGCGCCACGCCAGGTTACCGTCGGGCTCGACAACAAGATCGTCGCCGAGATCGCCTCCGGCCTGAAGGCCGGCGAGCGTGTCGTGACCGCGCGAGCGCCGGCGGGCGGTGCGGCGGGCGCGGCACGGCGCATGCGCGGCCCGCTCGGTTTCTGAGCCGATGGGCGTTCCGCTGATCAGGCTGAGCGGCGTCCGGCGCGATTTCGGCACCGGGGAGGCGGCCGTCGCGGCGCTCGACGGCGCCGAGCTGACGATCGAGGCCGGCGAGATGGTCGCGATCGTCGGCCCGTCGGGGTCCGGCAAGTCCACCTTGATGAACATCATCGGCTGCCTCGACCGGCCGACAGGCGGGAGCTACGAGATCGACGGGCGGCCGACGCGCGATCTCGGCCCCGACGAGTTGGCCCGCCTACGGCGCGAGTATTTCGGCTTCGTCTTCCAGCGCTATCATCTGCTGTCGGAGCTGACGGCGCTCGCCAATGTCGAGGTGCCGGCGATCTATGCCGGCGTCCCCGTAGAGCAAAGGCGCAGCCGCGCGGCCGCTCTGCTCGAGCGCCTCGGCCTCGGGGCCCGCAAGAGCCATCGCCCGGCCGAGATGTCGGGCGGCCAGCAGCAGCGCGTCTCGATCGCGCGGGCGCTGATGAATGGCGCGCGCGTTATCCTGGCCGACGAGCCGACCGGCGCACTCGATAGCAAGAGCGGCGAAGAAATGCTGACCCTGCTCGAGGAACTCGGCCGCGAGGGCCACACGATCATCCTCGTGACGCACGACATGTCGGTCGCGGCCCGGGCCGAGCGCATCATCGAGCTGAGCGATGGCAGGATCGTCTCGGATCGGCGTAACCGGCCCGCCATGGGCGCTGGACAGAACCCGGCGCTCGAGGCGCCGGCGGGGGGATCGTGGCGCGGCGCGCTTGGCCGTCTGCGCGAGGCCTTCGGCATGGCGCTCCTGTCGATGCGCGCGCACAAGCTCCGTTCGGCGCTCACCATGCTCGGCATCGTGATCGGGATCGCCTCGGTGGTCAGCGTCGTCGCGCTCGGCGAGGGCTCGCGCCAGCAGGTCCTCGCCAATATCGCCGGTCTCGGCACCAACACGCTGGAGATATTCCCCGGCACGGGCTTCGGCGACCGAAGGTCCAGCCAAATCAAGACGCTGACCGTCGCCGATGCCCAGATCCTCGCCAGCCAGCCCTATGCCGCCGGCGTGACGCCGACCGTCTCCACAACCGCAACCGTGCGCTTCGGCGCCACCGAGGCGACGGCGCTCGTCAACGGCGTCGGCGAGCAGTATTTCGAGGTCAGGGGCAGCACCTTGCTGCGCGGGCGGTTCTTCGACGCCGAAGACGTGCGGCGGCTCTCGCAGGACGTGGTGATCGACGAAAATGCGGCCGGCGTGCTCTTCACGCAGCCCGGCCAGGACCCGATCGGCAGCATCGTCCTGGTCGGTACCGTGCCGACGCGGGTGATCGGCGTGATGCGCCGGCAGCAGGGCGGCTTCGGCGGCAGCCAGAATCCCCAGGTCTTCCTGCCCTACACCACGGTCCAGGGCAGGTTTCTGGGTGACCTCTCGCTGCGCAGCATCACGCTGCGCGTCAACGACGACACGCCGATGGAGGCGGCCCAGGCGGCGGTCACCGAGCTCTTGATCCACCGTCATCGCGCGCAGGACTTCTTCATCCAGAACCTCGACGACATCCGGCAGGCGATCACCAGCAATAATGCGACCTTCGCGCTGCTCATCGCTTCGATCGCTGTGATCTCGCTGCTGGTCGGCGGCATCGGCGTCATGAACATCATGCTGGTTTCGGTGATCGAGCGCACCGGCGAGATCGGCCTGCGCATGGCCGTCGGCGCCCGGCGCGGCGACATCCTGAAGCAATTCCTGATCGAAGCCTCGCTGGTCTGCTTCATCGGCGGCGTGCTCGGCATCACGCTGGCGCTCTCGGTCGGGCTCGGCTTCGGGCTGGCGGGCTCGCCGGTGCGCTTCATCTACTCGGGCGAGGCCTTCGCCGCGGCGATCGCATGCTCGACGCTGATCGGCCTGACCTTCGGCTTCCTGCCGGCGCGCAATGCCGCGCAGCTCGATCCGGTCGAGGCGCTGGCGCGCGGCGCCTGAGCCTAGAGCATTTCCGCGTTTCTCCGAATCGCGGAAATGCTCTAGGTCTTTGTTTTATCGCATTTTCTTCACGCGAACCGGCGCCCACTTCGCTCGAAAATGCTCTACTGGAAGCCTTCCGCCTGCAACTCGAACAGCTCGGCATAACGGCCGCCCAGCGCCATCAGTGCGTCGTGGCTGCCGCTTTCGAGGATCGCGCCGTTCTCCAGCACCAGGATGCGGTCGGCCATGCGCACGGTCGCGAAGCGATGCGAGATCAGCAGGGCGGTGCTGGTCTCGCTGAGGTTGCGGAAGCGCGCGAAGATCGCCGCCTCGGCGCGGGCGTCCAGCGCCGCCGTCGGCTCGTCGAGGATCAGCAGGCTGGCATCGCGGAAATAGGCCCGCGCGATCGCGATCTTCTGCCACTCGCCGCCGGACAGATCGAGGCCGGCCACGAACATGCGCCCGAGCATCTGCTCGTAGCCTTGCGGCAGGCTTTCGATCAGCTCATGGGCGACGCTCTTTTGCGCGGCATCGACGATGCGCGGGCGATCCTCGATGCGCTCGACGCGGCCGATGCCGATATTTTCGGCGGCCGTCATGTGATAGCGCACGAAATCCTGGAAGATCGCGCCGACATGGCGTTGCAGATCGTCCAGCGCAAACTGGCGCAGGTCGATGCCGTCCACCAGGATGCGGCCTTCATCGGGATCGTAGAGGCGCGTCAGCAGCTTGACGATCGTGGTCTTGCCCGCGCCGTTCTCGCCGACTAGCGCCAAGGTCCCGCCCGCTGGCAGGGTGAAGCTGAGGTCGCGCAGCGCCCAGCGATCCGTGCCCGGATAGCGGAAGCCGACCTTCTCGAAGACGATGCCTTCACGCATCGGAGCGGGGAAGGCGACGGGCTTCTCCGGCACGGCCATGGAGGAGCGCATGTCCATGAAGGAGAAGAAGTCGTCGAGGTACTGGGCCTGGGACGCGATCTGCGTCAGCCCCAGGATCAGGCGCTCGAAAAGACCGTTCAACCGCAGCAGCGAGCCGGCGAGGAAGGTCAGGTCGCCGATGCTCAGCGCGCCGCTCAGCGTGCGCCAGGCGACCACCGCATAGGCTGCGTAATAGGCCAGCGATGCGATCGCCCCGAACAGGCTGCCCCAGAGCGCACGCCTCGCGGCGAGGTCGCGATTGGCCAGATGAACCCCGGCCGCCAATCCAGCGAAGCGCGCGGCGAGATGGCTGCCGAGGCCGAAGAGCTTGATCTCCTTGGCTGATTCGGCGGCCGAGCCGACATGCTGGATGTACTCTATCTGCCGGCGCTCTGAGGTAACGGCGACGTTCAGGCCGTATCCCTTGGCGTTGAAGTGCGCCTCGCCCGCCAGGGTCGGCAGAACCGCAAGGAGCAGCAGGAAGACCAGCAAGGGCGCGTACGCGACCAGCCCGGCGACGAACAGGATAAGCGTGACGCCATCCTGCGCCTGTCCGAGGACGGCGCTGAGGAGCGGATTTCCGATGTAGCGCTGGGCCCGGGCACGCTGCAGCCTGTCCTGCGCGGCGCTGGTCTCGATGTCGAGGAGATCGAGGCGTGCCACCTGCTCGATGAGAGCGACGCCGAGCGCATTGTCATGCAGCTCGGTCAGGATGCGCTCGACGAAGGTCCCGGCACGGGTCAGGACATTCGCCGCCGCCACCAGGAGGAATTCGAGCAGCAGCCAGCCGGCGACGGCGTTCAGTCGCCCGCTCTCGACCCAGTCGGCAAGGGTCGGCCCGGGCGCCGGGGTGGCGGTCTGCAGGATGATCTCGTCGACGATCAGCTTGCCGATGAACAGGACCAGTGGCGGCTGGATGGCCCGGAGCAGTCGCAGAAGGATGATCGTCGCGGCGAGTGCGGGGCTGGTGTTCCACAGCGAGCGCAGCAGCCGCGGCACGTGGACCCAGACTCGTCCCCGCCGCCGCAATGCATCTCGCAGCCCTTCCAGCAGAGTGGTGATGGACATCACAGGACCTTTCGGGGACGCGGCTGCGGGCGTGGCGCCTGCCTTATGTTCGACGCAGTGGGAGGAGGGCTCATGCCGTCAGAGCGGCGCCCGGCAGCAGGGGCGTGGCCTTATCGCGCTCCGCCAGGTGGATCGCGCGGTACTCTCCGATGCCAAGCGGAGGGCGGTGCGCGATCAGCACGAGTGCGGCGGATGGCAGCGCTTGGCGTAGCCGGCTCAGCAATTGTTGTTCGGCCTGCGGGTCGAGCGCACTCGTGGCCTCGTCGAGCACGATCCAGCCCGGCCGCTGCAGATGCAGGCGGGCGAGCGCCAGCCGCTGGCGTTCGCCGCCGGACAGGCCGCGGCGGGCATCGTTCCAGGTCGCTTCGTCGATCTCCCAGAGATCGGCCATGCCAACGGCCTCCAGCGCCTGCCGGTAGTCCTCAGCCTGGTAAGCTTCGGGCGCGGCGGGATAGGCCAGTGCGGACCTCAGATCTCCGAGCGGCAGATAGGCGAGCTGCGGCAGAAAGGCGGTGCCGAGCGCGGGACGCTCCAGACGACCTGAGCCATGGCGCCACAGCCCCGCCAGCGCCTTGATCAGGACGCTCTTGCCGTGGCCGGAGGGCGCGGCGATCCAGTAGGTTCCGCCGGCTTCGAAAGTCAGGTCCGGCACGGGCGCCAGGGGGCGGCCCTCCGGCGTCGCGAGCTTGACGTCGCTCAGGGCCATGCGGTCGCTCCGGCTCAATACCAGCGCGGATTGCGAGCCGTCGGCGGCCTGACTGGCGGCGTTGAGGAAATGGCTGAGCCGGCTGGCCGACGCCGCGAGCTCCGCAAGGTCCCGATACGAGAAGATGAACCAGGACAGCGTCGTCACGACGTTCTGGAAAGCCGAGCCGATCTGCATCAACCCGCCGAAAGTCACGCGCCCGGCGAGAAAGGCCGGAAGTGCCAGGAAGAGCGGGATGCGCAGCACCGTCTGGAAATAGGGTCTGGTGAAACAGCCGAGGATCAGTTCGCGATTGGCGAGACCCCGCCAGTTCCTGATGATCTCGCCGAAGCGCTGGGTCAGCAGGCGGCGTTCGGCCTCCTCGCCACTGGCCAGGGCCACTGCCTCGACATGCTCACGCAGCCGCGTCAGCGCAAAGCGGAAATCGGCTTCGCGGCGCTGCTGCTCGAAGGCCAGCGATTTCAGCGGCTTGCCGAGCCAATGGGTGACGCCACTCGATATCGCGACATAGAGCGGTGCGGCCCAGACCATGTAGCGCGGGATCTCGATGGCGACGCCGCCGACGGTGAACGCGAGTGGAAAGGTCGAGAGCGACCACAGGATCGTCACGAAGGAGACGAGCGCGACGATGTTGGTGATCAGCTCGATCGCCTCGCCGGTGAGCTTGTCGACGAAGATGCGGCAATCCTCGGCGATGCGCTGGTCGGGGTTGTCGAGGCCGTTGTCGGCGCGGTCGCGCAGATGCCAGTAGGACTTGTTCGCCAGCCAGCGGTCGAGCGCCGTCTCAGTCAGCGAACGCCGCCAGCGAATCTGCAGCATCTTGCGCAGGTAGCTGCCGCTCAGGAACAGCGTGACGCTGATCGCGATCAGGCCGAAGAAGATCGCGATCTGGCGCAGAGTCGCGTCGACGTCGAGCTTTTGAAGCGCGTTGTAGAAGTCGGCGGTCCAGGCGATCAGCCGGACCGAGACCTGCACTCCGGCGAGCCCCAAGCCGAGCACGAGGACGAAATAGATCAGCCCGGCCTTTCCTCCCGGTCCCGCGATGCAGAGCCGCGCCAGTAGCGCGATTTGCGAAAGAACATTGCTCACGCAGATGTTCCGGGAACGCGGCGCCTCGGGGAGGGCGGCTCAGGTGTGTCGAGCCGAAAGATCGCGTCGGCGATGCCTTTGAGGCTCGCGGCCTCATGGCTGGCGCGATCGGTCGGCAGCAGGACAGCGATCTCCTCGATGCCGAGGTGGCGTAGCTGGTAAGGGGTCCCGTGGCCGTATTCGAGATGGCCGCGGCCGATGATTCCGATGACGAGCGGATCGCCCGGCGTCGCCGCCAGATAGTCCGCGATGCCGCAGGCGAAGGCCCGGTCCCAGGTCTGCTGCGCCCGGATGAAACGGTCGAACCGTTCCGGCTCCATGGCTGGTGGACGGTCAGGACCGGCAAAGCCGCTCATGAGCGCCCGAAGATAGCGCCGGTAGCCGTCCGTCGCCGGGGCGGACGGTGTCAGGCCATCGCGTTCCTCGACCGGGATCGCATCCCAGCCGAGCTGACCGACACGGGTGACGAGCGGACGATGGCAGTTCAGCGCCAGCATCGGCACGCGCTGTTGGCGGCAGAAATGGAGCAGGGGCAGGTAGAGCTCCGGATCGAAGCCCCAGACCTGCGCCCATTCCGAACGCTCGATGAAGCTCGCAGTGTCCATCTCGCCCGCGACCCAGGCGTCGAGAACGGGCTGGACCCGGCGCGGGAACATCTCGAAGCCGACCGCCATTTGCGGCCGCAGCAGGTGCAGATAGGTCGTGACGTGCAGCTGCCAGCGATGAATCTCGGCGACGTCATGGGTCTCGCCGAGCAGCACGACGCGCTCTCCGGCGATGATGCGCATGAGGTCGGGCTGCGCGATCGCCTCGCCGTTGCGGGGCAGGAGCCAGGTTCCGCGCGGATGGGCCAGAAGCTCGGCAGTCTCGACGCGATTGGCTTCAGCCATGGTCGGCGCGCCATTCCGGTGGAACGCCTTCAAACGCGGCCGCCGGGCCGCGCAGCACGAGGCCGAACGAGGCGCCCTCGGCGTCCTGCGCATGCAGCTCGACCTCCGGCCCTTCGCCCATGCGCCGCCAACCCGAGATGGCGCCGGCGCGCAGATGCAGGTGGAAATCGGGTTGCATCAGATTGACGAAACCCATGGCCGGCTTCGGCTCGGGCAGGGCACCGCTCCAGAGCTGGTGCACGCCCGGCCGGCGCAGTTCGATGGCGATCGGCGTGCCGTTGCGCAGGATCGCGGCGAAGGTGGCGGCGCCGAGGTCGTCATCCGGCACATCCTGAGCGCCGCCCGCTCCCTCTTCGCGCGCGACGGGCTCGAGCGCCTCTCCGGGGCCGAAGCCGGCAAGCGCCTCGTCGAAAGGCTCCAGCCCGTCGAGGCCGATCAGGCTGAACAGCACCTCGCCTTCGGCATTCTGGCATTCGAGGCGCGGCAGCACACGCTCGCGCATCTTGCTCGTGCGGTCGGCGACGAGGCGGGTGACCACGGTGAGGTCGAGCGCGCTGTCATGCATCTCGCCGGAGAGGCGTGCAAAATCGCCTTCGATCTGCACCTTCTCGACCACGCCCATGCGCTCATGCGTCGCGCCGGCGGCGCGAGCGCTGAGCATGACGCGGCCCATGCCTGGGAGTTTGGCGAGGATCTCGGCCGGAGCCTGACTCAACAATTCGCGGGGAAGGCTCGTAGCGGTCATCGTGATCTCCAAAAAGAGTTGCGGCGCTCCGGGGTCTCGCTCGGAGCGCCGCCGAGCGGCATGCCCTGTCGGGCGGGCCGTCGTAAGGCGGAAGAGGCGATCGTTTCAGAACTCGACGGAGGCGGCGAGCTTGAAGGTGCGGCCCGGCGCGGTCTGCAGTTCGAGCGGATTGGTCGCTGCGGTCGCAGCGGAAACAGGCACCTTGTCGAAGCCGTAGACGTTCGAGAAGTAGCGCTTGTCGAAGATGTTCTGGACGCCGCCGCGCACGGTGATGAACGAGGTCGGCTTCCAGTTCAGGAAGGCATCGAACACCGAATAGCCGCCCGGCTTGAACTTGGCCGGCGTGCTGGCGCGGGTGACGCCCGAGCCGAAGGTGCCGATGAACTCGGCCTCCAGGCCGTACTCCGGCATCAGGTACTTCAGGCCGGCCACGGCGGTCAGGGGGCTGATCGAATTGTAGGGTGTGGTCAGGGCGCCGGCGTCCTCCTTCTGCGTACCGTACTGGTAGCTGAGCGACACATTGCCGATCCAGCGCTCATGGAACTTCCACTCGGCCGACGCCTCGATGCCTGAGATCTTGACGCTCGCAAGGTTGCGATAGGTCAGGTCCACCGTTCCGGGGATCGTGGCGAAGTTCTGGATGAAGTCCTTGTAGTCGGCATGGAAGACACCGACCGAGAACCAGCCATTGGCGAAGCGGCCGCGCAGGCCGGCCTCGTAGGACTTGACGGTCTCTGGCTTGAGATCGGGGTTCGGGATCAGGTTCTGGTTGCCGAAGGGCAGCGAGGTGTAGAGCTGCTGCGCAGTTGGCATTTTGAAGCCCTGCGCGTAGCGGGCATAGAGCGAATAGGTGTCGTCGAGCTTGAAGAGGGTCCCGACCTGCGGGATCAGCTTGTGGGAGTCGATGTCGCGCGGTTCCTTGCCCGGCACGATCACATAGCCGGCCCCGATGCTCGGCTCGATCTTGTAGTTGGCGTAGCGAACGCCCGGCGTGATCGTCCAGCGGCCGTTCAGCAGCTCGATCTCGTCCTGCAGGAAGAAGTCATAGCGCGTGGTGGTCGCATTGGCGAAGTTGAAGCCGCCTGCGATCGTCGTCGTGGTAACGCCGGTCGTCATGTTGCGGACGTCGTCGCGACGCTCATAATCAGTCCTGGTGATGTCGCCCTGGAAGCCGTAGGTCAGCTTGTGGAAGGTCGAGCCCAGCGCGAAGCTCGACTTGGCCTCGATGTCGAGCTGCGAGAACTTCTCGGAGTAGTCCAGGATGCCGCGCGTGAAGCGCTGCTGGCGATTCGCAAGCGTTTGCAATCGCTTATTGGTCATCTCGCGCTTTTGCGGCGAGAAGGACGCCTGCCAGCGGATCGAGTCGAGGAAGCTGGCGCCGACATCCCAATGATGCTCGAGCGCGATGCGCTGGCGCGACTTCACCTCGTCCCGCACATAGGGGCCGTTGCGGGTGCCCAAGCTGACGACATTGTAGTCCCAGAGCTGGTTCACCGTCGAAGAGTTGTCGAAATACTCGCCGGTCAGCTTGAACGTGTGATCGGTCGTCGGCTTGAAGACCAGCTTGCCGAACGCATTCCACACGGTGCTGTCGAGCGGGTTCAGCGTGTCGCAGCCGAGATAGCGCAGGCTCGGTACCGGGCAGCCCCAGCGGCCGCCATCGGCGCGGGCGCGGCTGAGCTTGGCTTCCTGCGCGGTCGTGTGACTCAGGCCGAAGATCGCCTCGAGCGTCGGCGTCAGCCTGAACGCTGCGGTGCCGGTCTTGGTGAAGGCACGGTTGAAGCTGTCGTAGTTGGCATCGAGCTTGACCGCGTAGGGCTTGTCCTTGCCTTTGAGCAGGTCCTGCGGGTCGAGCGTCCGGAACGAGACGATGCCGCCGAGCGCATCTGCGCCCCAAAGCACCGAACCCGGCCCGCGCACGATCTCGACGCTCTTCAGGAACGGCATGTCGACGAAGTTGCGGTTGCCGTCGGTGATGCGCTCGATCACGCGCGATCCGTCGACCTGCATCTGCACGCGGTTTCCACCGACGCCGCGGATGGTGAAACCTTCGTAGTTGCCGAACGGGTCCGTGCCGCTGGTGATGCGGTTGACGCTGACGCCGGGCTGGTAGCGCACGAGGTCTTGGATGTCGCGCGTCATGCGCTCTTCGAGTTCCGCGCGCGGAATGACCGTGACGTTACCGGGGACATCCAAGGCCTGCTTTTCGCCGCGGGTCGCCGTCACGGTGATCTGGTCGAGGGAAATCGTCCCGGCTTCAGCGCCCGCAGGCGCGGTTCCCCCGGCGTTCTGGGCAAAGGACATCGCGATGGGCGATGTCGAGAACAGCAATGCTGCCAGTACAAATAGATTGTAATTGTTCTTCATAGCCGAGCCCGGTTCGGAGATGTGGGCTGTCTACTATATGATTCGAAATTTTCGCAAACAGATTCATCGCAAGGAGATAAGTAAATAACTGGTCGGTTTCTAAACTGAATTGCTCATGTTCGTAGGTATAGAGTTGAATTGTTCAAAATTGGATCTTGAGTCATCATCAGGGATGAGCGGATTGCCCTTCTGCCGCCCGCCCCCTGCGATCAGGGGGGCAACTCCCCTAGCTGCGGAAGGCCTCCAGCAACTCGGTCTTCGAGCGGATGGTTTCGATCGGATGACGTCGGCATTCATCGCCGCGATCACACCAATGATCCGATTGAACACCGAACAGCACATAGCGGCTGGAGGCCCGCACAGCGGCATCTCGCCTAGCCGCACCCCGCATGCTCGAACCAGCGCGCAGTCGCGTCCTCCAATGCAGGCCAGGCAGCTCGCATCGAGGCAAAGTTCGGCAGATTCTTCCGAAAGAGCGACCGCAGCTCCGTCTGGAGGGCGCCGAGATCGACCCCGGTCGGCGTTCCGTCGCGCACGATACGGCGGCCGGCTACCACGACGTCGCGGACGCAACTTGCATTGCCGCGCGCGAAGAACAGGTCGAGCGGCTCCACTGGCATGATGGCATCGCGGTCGAGCCGGTCGAGGTCGATCACCGTGAAGTCAGCCGGCGCGCCGGTGCCGAGCACGCCTCGCCCCGGCGCACCGACAGCCCGGCGACCATTGCGGACTACCAGCTCCAGGAATTCCGCGCGGGTCCAGTTGCGCCTGAAGCCGAGCCCGTCATGCGCGAGCTGGACGAGGCGCATTTCGCGGATGGCGTCGTCATCGTCGTCGAGCGCGGCGCCGTCGACACCGACGGCGATGGCGCAGCCGCGCCGGTGCGCGTCCGCGATCGGCCCGAGGCCGGAATGCAGGTGCAGGTTCGAGCTGAAATTGGTCACGATGGTTGCGCCGGCATCCGCGATCATGTCGAGCTCGTCCGGCCGGGCATGGACACAATGGGCAAGCGTCAGCCGGTCCGACAGCAGCCCGATATCCCTGAGGTAGCGCACCATTCCGCCCGGAAAGGTCCTGTCGGCCCAGGCGCGCTGATAGATCGTCTCCAGCAGATGCATGTGGACCCGGCGCCCGGTCGCAGCAGAACGCTCGGCGATGGCCTCGAGCAGCGCAGCCGAGCACCATTGCACCCCGGCCGGGCCATACTGCACGTCGACCAGTGGGCCGGCGATGGCGGCGTGGATCTCGTCGACCAGATCGAGATAGGCGGCGGGCGGGGAGGGTGTCCTGACGAACAGCGCCTCAACGGGCTGGCGCGCTTCGGCCGGAAGCGCGTCGAGAAGCGCATGGCTGTCGCCGTAGACGAGCGCGTTCTGGTCGCGCACCGCAATGCGAAGGCGATGCGGATACCGACATCGCCTGCGGCCCGGGCGATCTGCCGGGTCTCCTCGACGATCGGCATGGTGCCGCTGGGGCGGGTGTAATGCACCATCATGGCGCCGCAGCCGGCGCGCGCCGACCGTGCGAGCGAGGCTGCCGCGGCGAGATACGGGTCGGGCGGCGTGCCGAGCGCGGAGCGCAGGATCCAGGTCTCCAATGGCATGTTGGACGCGCCGAAGGAGATCGCACTCGGCCGCGCATGGTCATGCGCGTTGACGAGAGCCGGAATGATCAGACGGCGCGGACCCGGTTGCGGCGCCTGATCGGGCAGGACGGCGCCGACGGCGCCGTCCACATATTGAAGCGCGGCATTCGCGAAGAGCTCCTTGCCGGTGAACAGGCTCGTCGCGAACTCCGTTTCGCTCATGGCGTGTTCCGCTCTCAGTTCGGCGTGTAGATCAGCTCGCGCTCGCCCTTCGGCGGCAGGAACTGGCGCGAGAAGATCTCCTCCGGCTTCGGCGTGCGGCCAAGCTGGTAGCCCTCGACGATGATGCCGATGGCGCGGGCCATGCGGTCGTCCTTGGTGTCGCCGACGCCGATCTCCTTCATCTCGGGCGAGACGATGAGCTCGCTGAATGAGTACTGCAGGCGCTGCTTCTCGATCTTCTCGTCGACGAGATTGTCGAAGTTCATCACGCCCTTCATGCCGAGATTCTGGTCCTTGCCGATCTCGAGCATGGCCTTGTTGGTGGCGCGGACCAGCCCGGCGACGGCCTTCGGATTCTCCTTGAGCAGCTTCTGCGAGACCATCAGCCCATTGGAATAGAGGTCGAGGCCGTAATCGCCGAACATTAGCCAGTTGAAGTCCTTCTGCGGGTCCTGCCGGTTGAGCAGCAGGTTGAAGTAGCTGGTGATGTTGAAGATCAGTGCGCCGTCGATCTCGCCCTTGATCAGCAAGGGCTCCTGCAGGTTCGGCGCCATGTTCGAGAGCTTGATCTTGCTCATGTCTACGCCGTTCTTGCGCGCGAAGACCTCGAGCAGGCGCGTCGTCGGCGTGCCCTGCGAGCCACCGAGCGTCTTGCCTTCCAGATCCTTCGGCTTGGCGATGCCGGTCGTCTTCTTGCTGGAGATCGCGAAGGGCGGGCGGTTCCAGATCATGTAGACCATGACCGGGTTCTCGCCGGGCTTGGCCGCGGCGTTCTGGATGATCGCATTGACGTCGCCGAAACCGGCGTCATAGGCGCCGCCCATGATGCGGGTCACCGTCGCGCCCGAGCCCTCGCCCTGGTCGATCACGACGTTCAGCCCCTCGGCCTTGTAGTAGCCCTTGTCGCGCGCGACGAAGAAGGCGGCGTCCGAGCCTTGGGTCTTCCAGCCCAGGGTGAACTTGATGGTCGTCTCCTGGCCCAGCGCGGAGCCGGCCAGTGCGAAGCTCGCGAGTAGGGCCGCAGTCAGTGTCTTGAGCATGGTCTTTCCCCTCTTGTTTTGTGCGGATTGAGATCAGGCGGCGGCGAAGTCGTTCTTGCGGTTGGCCCAGCCGGTGACGCGCATTTCGATCAGCGAGAAGGCGACGTAGAGCGCGACGCCGAGCCCGGCGAGGATGAACAGCCCGGCGAAGACCAGCGGCACGTTGAAGTTGGAGGAGGCGCTCATCATCACGTTGCCGATGCCGCGATTGGAGGCGACGGTCTCGGCCAGCACGGTGCCGACGAAGGCATAGGTGACGGCGACCTTCAGCGAGGCGAAGAAGAAGGGCATGGTGCGCGGCAGGCCGACATTCCAGAGGATGTCGAGCTTGCTGGCGCCGAGCGCCTTCAGCACGTCCTCCATCTCTGGCTCGGTCGTGGCGAGGCCGGTCGCGATATTGACGACGATCGGGAAGAAGCAGATCGCGAGCGAGGTCAGCACCGCCGGGACCGTGCCCGAGCCGAACCAGAGCACGAAGATCGGCACCACCGCGACCTTCGGGATCGACGAGAACCCGATCAGCAGCGGGTAGGCCGTGTCGTAGGCGGTGCGCGAGACGCCGATGATCGCGCCGAGCACGACGCCCAGCGCCACGCCGAGCGCGAAGCCCAGCATCGTCGTCGCCAGCGTCTGCAGGATATGCGGCCAGAGGATCGGGAAGCGCTGCACCAGCGTGGCGAAGACCTGGCTCGGCCGCGGCAGGATCAGGTCCGACATGCCGGAGGCGATGCAGAACACCTCCCAGCCGGCGAAGAACAGCAGGATCAGCGCGGCCGCCCAGAACTTGCGCTTGAGGTTCTCGGACATGTCAGTGGCTCCCCGCTATTGCCTGGGCCGAACGGGCATCGACGATCAGCTCGCGCAGGCGCTGGTTAAGGGCCACGAAGCCGGGCTCGAAGGTCATGGCGATGCTGCGCGGCCGCGCGAATGCGACAGGGCTGTCGTCGATGATCCGGCCGGGCCGGGCGCTCATCACGCAGATGCGGCTCGCCAGGAAACCCGCCTCGCGCAGATCGTGCGTCACCAGCAGGACGGTTGGTCGGTGGGTCAGCCAGAGCTCCTGCAGGATCGCCCAGAGTTCCTCGCGGGTGAACTGGTCGAGCGCACCAAACGGCTCGTCGAGCAGCAGCATGCGCGGTTCGTGGATCAGGGCGCGGCAGAGATTGGCGCGCTGGAGCATGCCGCCGGACAGCTGCCAGGGATATTTGCCGGCAAAGCCCTGCAAGCCCACCTGCGCGAGCAGCGCATGCGCCCTGTCGCGGAAGCTGCCGCGTTTCTCCTTGCGGAACTGCGAGCGGAATGGCTCGACGATCTTGAGCGGCAGCATGACGTTCTGCTCGATCGTCATCCAGGGCAGCATGGTCGGGTTCTGGAAGGCCATGCCCAGCCGGAGCGCCTTGGCCGCGACCTCGCGCCCGCCCACGATGACGGCGCCCGAACTCGGTTGCACGAGGCCGCTGACCAGGCGCAGGATGGTCGACTTGCCGCAGCCGGAAGGGCCGACCAGCGCGAGGAACTCGCCATCCGGAATGCGCAGCGTCGTCTCGGCGAGGGCGGGAACAGCGTTCGCCCCCCGCCCGAACGTGACGGAGGCCTGGGAGAGTTCCGCCGCGAGCCGCGGCTGCGCGGCGGCCTGCGTTTCGGGTTCCGGCGCCACCGCGATGGCGAGAAGGGGGCTGCTCTGGCTCATGAGAAAGTGCATGCAATAGGAATGCCAAACTGCATTCGATGCTCTGTGTCCGCTCTCCGTTCATGGAGCGGAAGGCACGATCGCTGCCGCGGCTGTTCGCACGGTTCCTGGCGCGCTGCATGCATTGCGCGGTCCCCCGGGACGGCGCTAAGACGGCTGGCACAGGGTGGACGATGACGATGGCGCGTGACGGTGGCGGGGGCAGCGGCCCCTCGGACAAGGTCGGACAGATTTGCCGGGCCCTGCGCCGCGCGATCATCGAGCAGGCGCTCGAGCCGGGCGAGAAACTGCCCGAGGATGCGCTTGGTGAACGTTTCGGCGTCAGTCGCACAATTGCGCGCCATGCGCTCGGTCAGCTGGCCGCCGAGGGGCTGGTCGAGCTGCGCCGCAACCGCATCGCCGTGGTCGCAACCCCGAGCTGGCAGGAGGCGCGCGACACGTTCGACATCCGCATCGAGCTCGAGCGCCTCGTCGTGCGCCAGCTTGCCGGCCGGCTGAGCAAGAGCCAGGTCGCGACGTTGCGCGCCCATGTCGATGCCGAGGATGCCGCACGCAGCGGGCCGGACGCAGTCTCGATCCGGCTCGCGACCGAGTTCCACATCCTGCTGGCGACGATGACGGAGAGCCCGATCCTGATCCGCTATGTCAGCGAGATCGCCTATCGCTGTTGCCTGACGCTATCCCTGTTCAGCCGGCCGCATTCATCTGAATGCGGGATCAACGAGCACAGGCTGCTGATCGATGCGCTCGAGGCGGGGAATGCAGAGGCTGTGGCGAGCCTGATGCACCATCACCTCGACTCGGTCGCGGAGCGCGCCTTGGTCGCGCACGCGAAACCGCGCGGGCGCGACATCATGGTTATTCTGGCGCCCTATGCCGAGACGGCGCCCGCTGCCCCGCCTTCCGGGCGCAAGCGCCGGCTGGACGCGGCCGAATAGCCGTTTCAGGCGACGATGCCGCGCTGCTCCAGGATGCGCTCGGCGCTGTCGTTCCAGACGTCCATCTTGACGATCAGCCCATCGCGCACGACGAAACGATCGACATAGCGATTGCCCTCGAAGGCGGTGCCGTCTGGCCATTCGCCATAGAGCGTGCCGACGCTGTAGACGATCGTCTCGCCCTCGGCGGGGCAGACATCGAAACGCTCCATGCGCTTCTTCACCCAGCGATAGCGCATGGCGTTGAAGCCCGACGGTCCGCTCGGATGGTCGAACAGGCGTCCGCCGGTAAAGGTGATCGGCGTCCCCGGCGCCATATAGCGCGCAGCGCCGTCGGGATCCGGCACCATCGAGGCTTCGAGATATGCTCGCACGATCTCGGCGTCCGAGAGCGTCTCCACGCGGTTCAACATGGCCTGGTCCACTGTCACGAGGTAATCCTGAACCTAGTGTTTAGCGTCTCGGCACATAAAGTGCATGCATGTTTTCTGCGCAACTGAATACCAAACGACAAGCAGAGCCATGCCGACCGCCCCTTCTCTCGATCTCGTCTTTCGCCGAGCGACCATCCGCGGCCATGACCAACCGCAGGATATCGGCGTCAGCGCCGGGAGGATCGCGGCCATAGGCGCGGGGCTGCGCTGCGATGCGCCGGAGGTCGATGTCGGCGGCCGGCTGGCGCTGCCGGGCTTCGTCGACAGCCACATCCATCTCGACAAGGCCTGTCTGCTGGGCCGCTGCGACCATGGCCACGGCGGGCTCTCCGGCGCCATCGCGTCCGTCGCCGCGATGAAGCGCGACTTCACCGAGGCCGATGTCTACGCGCGCGGCGCCAGGGTCATCGAAAAGGCGATCGGCAAGGGCACCACCCGGATGCGCACCCATGTCGAGGTCGACCCCCGCGCCGGCCTGCGCAGTTTTGCGGCGATCAAGGCGTTGAAGGCCGATTATGCCTGGGGACTCGACCTCTCGATCTGCGTCTTTCCGCAGGAGGGACTGACCAACGATCCCGGCACCGAGGAGCTGCTCGTCACCGCCCTCGAGAACGGGGCCGACCTCCTCGGCGGCTGCCCCTATACCGATACCGATCCGGTGGCGCAGATCGAGCGGCTCTTCGCCCTGGCGCGGCGCTTCGATGTCGATCTCGATTTCCATCTCGATTTCGACCTCGACCCGAGCTGGATGCATCTCGACGAGGTCTGCCGGCAGACGCAGCTGCATGGCTGGGGCGGGCGGGTGGCGATCGGCCATGTGACCAAGCTCTCGATGGTGCCGCCCGATGCCTTGGCGGCCATCGGGCGAAGGCTCGCCGATACCGGCATCGCCCTGACCGTGCTGCCGGCGACCGACCTCTACCTCATGGGGCGGGAGGAAACCCATGCGAGGCCGCGCGGGCTCACGCCGGCGCATCTGCTGGCCGCTCAGGGCGTGACCTGCTCTGTCGCCACGAACAACGTCCTCAACCCCTTCACGCCTTTCGGCGACGGCTCGCTGCTGCGCATGGCCAATCTCTACGCGAATGTCGCGCAATGCGGCCCACACGAATTTGAGCAGTGCCTCGACTTGGTCACGACAGCACCGGCACGGCTGATGCGTCTTGACGACTACGGCATTGTGGTCGGCAATCCCGCCGACCTCGTCATCCTGGAGGCCGGGACGCCGGGCGACGCTCTGGCGGAAATTGCCGAGCCGGTCATGGGCTTCAGGCGAGGCCGCCTGAGCTTCGAGAGGCCGCCGGCGCGATTGAACATCTCAGTTGCGAGAAAGCTCGCCGGACTATCGGGTTGAGAAAGCGCTGCCTACGAAAGCATACGGCGGCGTGCCGACGCTGAGCTATGCCATATTGAGGCGTGCGAGGTCCCTGACACTTTGCACGCCACAGCCGCGCCACGCCCGACACGATGCGAACGTGTGACCTTGCCGCACTCGAGCGCCGCTCCTTCGCAAAATCCCTCGTTGCCGAAGCAGCCGCGATCGGCTATCCAGCCTTCACGGTTTGCGCCCGTAGCTCAGCTGGATAGAGCGTTGCCCTCCGAAGGCAAAGGTCACACGTTCGAATCGTGTCGGGCGCGCCAACAAAATCAACCACTTACACCCTTTCTCGCCGTTCGTCCCACACAGCTGTCCCACACAGCCGCGCGGGGCTACTCAGCGCGCTCGCACAACGCAGCGCATTCTCCGCAGCTCTCGCTTTGTGCCTGGCAGCGGCCGGCTGCGCGACGCGCGCCGAGATCGCCGCACAGCGCGAGGCGCAATTCCAATCCCTCGTCGGCGGCACGATGGCCGATTTCATGCGACGAACCGGCCTAACGCCGACTGATATGTATTCGACGAGTTCCGGCCGCACCTTCGTCGTCCGTGGTCCCACCACAGCGATCGTCGTCCCTGGCAGTTACGGGCGCCAACGGTGGGGCGCAGTTTTCAGTGTCAGATGCTCATTGACACGGAGGCAGCGGACGCGAAGGGAACCGCGGATAGCTGGCGGGTGACGCGGATCACGCGCAGTGGGCCGTGCTAAGTTGAAGCAACGGCTCGCGCCGGCCCATGGCAGTAAGGCGCGGCATCCGATGTTCAAGGCGCAGAGAGCCAGGAGCGACGCCTGATCGTCTCCGACGCGCCAGTTAACGAAGTGTGTCGGAAGTATCACAATTCGGGCTTATCGGGCCTCCTGGTGCAGCGTCACCCAAATGGGGGGTGCGGCCGATGCGGGCTCTGTGCTGGTCTCCCGGCCGAGATGCCATGCTGCCCAAGGTTTGCCTCCGCCATGCCGCGCCGTCTTCCGAAGTCCGCCCCGCGCCTGGCGCCGCTCTTCCTCGCTGGTATCTCCGTCCTGCCACTCACGTCGGCAGCGCTCGCCGTGGATGCGACCTGGGTCGGCGCAACAGGCAACTTCGGCACCGGCTCGAACTGGAGCGGCAACAACGTACCGGACGGCACCGCGACCTTTGGCGCGACCGGGGCGACGACGGTCGACATCTCCGGCAGCACCTATTGGGTCGGCGGCTTTACATTCAATGCTGACACTCCGGCCTACGACTTCAATGTGTCCTCAACTTTGGTCCTGAACGGCGCCGGAATTACCAATAATTCCAGCGCAATCCATGTATTTAATGTTTCCGCGTCAGGTCGAATTGCGTTAATGGGATCAAGTTCAACGGGTAATTCTACAATTATAAACAATGGACAATTGACTTTTAATGATTCCAGTTCACCTGGAGCCTCTAGTATATCGAATTATCAAAATATTACATTCCAAAGTAACGCATCATTGGGATATAATTATATTTATAATTACGATTTAATAGATTTCAACTCTATGTCTTCCGCCGGAAATTCAACAATTTTTAACGGATATATACTTCGGTTTTCTGGCTCATCCACAGCCGGAAATGCACGATTGATCTCGACGACATCTAATAGTCTTACTATTTTTACTGGCACGGGCCTACTTGGCGACGGCCAGGTTTCGGCCGGTTCGATCGAGGGCGATGGTTATTATAATCTCAACAGCACGACGCTGACGGTCGGTGGCAACAATTTCTCGACCACGGTCGGCGGTGTCATCAGCGGAGCCGGCGGATCGCTGACCAAGACCGGCACCGGCACGCTCACCCTGTCGGGCGCCAACACCTACACCGGCACCACCACCATCAGCAGCGGCGCGCTCAGGATCGAAAACGCCTCGGCGCTCGGCAGCGCGGCCGGCGGAACCAGCGTCGCCTCCGGGGCGGCGCTGGAACTGGCGGGCGGCATCTCCGTCGGCAGCGAGGCCCTGACCCTGAGCGGCACCGGCGTGTCGAACGGTGGCGCGCTGCGCAATGTTTCCGGGCAAAACAGCTATTATGGCACAATCACGCTCGGCTCCGACGCACGTATTGCCAGCGACGCCGGAGCATTCGCCCTTGGAGCCATCATCGGCGCCAACGTCAACCTGACCGTGGGCGGCGCCGGCACTACGGCGATCGCCGCCGGCATATCGACCGGCACCGGTTCGCTGACCAAGGACGGCACTGGTATGCTCACCCTGTACGGTGGCAATAGCTACAGCGGAATCACCACCATCAATGCCGGCACGCTACGCACCGCCGCGACCAATGCGATCGCGTCGAGCTCGGCGCTCGCCCTGGCGGATTTCTCAGGCGCCGTCTTCGACCTGGCTGGCTTGAACCAGACGATCCAGACGCTCAGCGGCGGCGGCAGCAATGGTGGCGACATCACGCTGAGCAGCGCGATTCTGACGGTCAACCAGACGGCAAACAGCAGCTTTGCCGGCAGGATCAGCGGCAGTGGCGGCCTGACCAAGACCGGCACCGGAACGCTCACCCTGTCGGGGGCCAACAGTTACACTGGCGCGACCACCATCAGCAGCGGCGCCCTCAGGATCAGCAACCTCTCAGCGCTCGGCAGCGCGGCCGGCGGAACCAGCGTCGCCTCCGGGGCGGCGCTGGAACTGGCGGGCGGGATTTCCGTCGGCAGCGAGGCCCTGACCCTGAGCGGCACCGGCGTGTCGAACGGTGGCGCGCTGCGCAACATCTCCGGAACCAACAGCTATGGCGGAGCCATCACGCTGGCCTCCGACACGCGCATCGCCAGCGACGCCGGCATAATTTCCCTGCAGGGCGGCGTCAGCGGCACCAACGTCAATCTGACGGTCGGCGGAGCCGGCGATACGACCATCTCGGGCGCCATCGCCACCGGCACCGGCTCGCTGACCAAGTACGGCGCCGGCACGCTCACCCTGTCGGGCGCCAACACCTATACCGGCACCACCACCATCAGCGGCGGCGCCCTCAGGATCAGCAACGGCTCGGCACTCGGCAGCGCGGCCGGTGGAACCACCGTCGCCGCCGGCGCCGCGCTGGAGCTGGCGGGCGGGGGCGGGATCGCGGCCGAGGTCCTGACGCTGAACGGCTCCGGCGTTGCGGGCGGCGGCGCGCTGCGCAACGTCTCCGGGAGCAACACCTATAGTGGGGCCATCACGCTCGGCTCCGACACGCGCATCGCCAACGATGCCAGCGCGCTGCACTTGTCCGGTGGCATCAGCGGCACCAATTTCAATCTGACGGTCGGCGGAAGCGGCAATACGCTAAATTCGGGCAGCATCGCCACCGGCAGCGGCTCGCTGACCAAGGACGGCTCCGGCGCGCTCTTCCTGTACGCGGGCAACAGCTATAGCGGCGCGACGTTCGTCAACGCCGGCGCGCTGCGGGCCGTGGGGGCCAATATGATCGCGTCCAGTTCCGGGCTCACCCTGGCCAATGTCACCGGCGCCGTCTTCGATCTGAACGCCTACAACCAGTCGATCGGCACGCTCAGCGGCGGCGGTAGCAGTGGCGGCAACATCACGCTGGGCGCTGCGACGCTGACGGTCGATCAGTCGGCGAGCAGCCTCTATGGCGGCACGATCTCCGGCAGCGGCTCCCTGACCAAAAGCGGTACGGGGACGCTCAACCTGTCGGGCACCAATACCTATACCGGCGCGACCGCAGTCAATGGCGGCACCCTGCTGGTCAACGGCTCGCTCGCCTCCTCGACCGTCTCGGTCGGCACGGGCGGCACGCTCGGCGGCTCGGGCACGATTGCGGGCGCGGTCACCGTCGCTTCGGGCGGCACGCTCTCGGCCGGCAATTCGCCGGGGACGCTGACGGTCCAGTCGCTGACGCTGAGCGCCGGCTCGAACACGGTGTTCGAGCTGAACACGCCGGGCGTCGCCGGCGGCGCCACCAATGACCGCATCATCGTCAACGGCGCGGGCGCGGCCGGCAATCTCCAGCTCGGCGGCACCTTGACCGCCACTGTCGCCTCGGCCGGCTATTACCGGCTGTTCGACGTCACCGGCGGCGGCACGATCAGCGGCAGCTTCGACACGGTGACGCTCTCGGCTCCCTCCGTCGCAGGTGCGGCCGGCACGGTCTACAAATCGCCCGGGGGCGCGTCCTCGCAGGTCAACCTCGCGGTCGTCGGCTCCGGCCAGAACCTGCAGTTCTGGGATGGTGGCGACCAGAGCGGCAACGGCACGGTCGATGGCGGCGCCGGAACCTGGAATGCCGGCAACACCAACTGGACGAAGGCTCCGGGCGAGGCCGGGATCAACGCACCCTGGCTCGGCTCTGTCGGTGTCTTCCAGGGTGTGGCCGGCACGGTCACGGTCTCCGGTACGCAAAGTTTCGATACGCTGCAGTTCAACAGCGACGGCTATCTGCTGACCGGCGGCAGCCTGCGCCTTGGCGTCGCCGGCGGCGGCACGCTCAACGTCTCGGCCGGCGCCACAGCAACGATCGCCTCAAGCTTCGCCGACGGCGCCGGCACCGGCCTGAACAAGGTCGGGGCCGGAACGCTCGTCCTCACCGGCAGCAACACCTATACCGGCGGCACGATCCTCTCGGCCGGCACGTTGAGCGTGTCGGCCGACGCCAATCTCGGTGCTGCCGGCGGGGCGCTGACGCTGAATGGCGGTGTGCTGCAGGTGACCGGGACCGGGCTGACACAGCTTTCCCGCAGCATCGTCTTCGGCGCCAATGGCGGCGGCTTCGACATCACAGATGTCGGCAACACGTTCACGGTCTCGCAGGCGCTTGCCGGGGGCGGCTCCCTGACCAAGACGGGCGCCGGGACGCTCGTCCTTTCGGGAACCAGCACCTATACCGGCGCGACCACGGTCAACGCCGGCAGGCTTCTGGTCGACGGGTCGATCGCCAGCGCGGCGACGGTGAACAGCGGCGGCGTGCTCGCCGGCTCCGGCACGGTCGGCGGCATCACCGCCAATGGCGGCGCCACGGTCGCGCCCGGCAATTCGATCGGCACGCTCACCGTCACCGGCAACGTCGCCTTTGCCGCTGGCTCGACCTATCAGGTCGAGGTCAACGCCGCCGGGCACAGCGACCGGATCTCCGCCTCGGGGAGCGCGACGCTCGCGGGCGGCACCGTGCGGGTCCTGGCCGAGAACGGCAATTATGCGGCGGCGACGAGCTACACCATCCTGTCCGCGACCGGCGGCGTGAGCGGGCAGTTTGCCGCGGTGGGCTCCAACCTCGCCTTCCTGACACCCTCGCTGAGCTATGACAGCCAGAACGTCAGGCTGACGATGACGCGCAACGACACCTCCTTCGGGCCGACGCCGGTGCCGGACGGCTCTGGCGGCTCATCATCCTCGCCAGACGCACCCGCGCCTGCCGCGACCACGCCGAACTACATCGCCGGGACACGCAACCAGGGCGGCATCGCCAGCGCCGCCGAGCGGCTGGGCGCCGGCAACCCGGTCTATGACGCACTGATCGGGGCGACCGCCGACGAGGCCCGCGCCGGCTTCGCCCTGCTCTCCGGCGAGACGCACGCCCAGGGCGTCGCCGTCGCGGTCGGCCAGGGTGGGTTGATGCGCGATACCCTCCTCGGCCATCTGCGCGGGCCGCTGCTGACCCCGCCCGGTCCTGCTGTCGCAGCCGGCTTCAGCGCCGATCTGCGGGTTCGCCAGGAGCTCGTGATGCTGCCGGCCCCGGTGCCGCAGCCACGCTTCCGGCTCTGGGGCGAGGCTTATGGCGGGCAGGGACGCAGTGCCACGGACGGCAATGCCGCCTTCCTGAAAAGCCGCACCGGCGGTTTCCTGCTCGGGGCCGATGCGCTCATTGCCGAAGGCGCCGGCTCCTCCTTCAGCCTCGGTGTCGCCGGCGGCTACAGCCGATCGGACGTCGACTCAGACAGCCGGCTTTCCTCCGGCCGGCTCGAAGCCGGTCAGGCCGCGCTCTATGCCGCGGCCCGCCTCGGTGCCTGGCGCCTGGATGGCGGCCTGGGCTATTCCGTCGGCGAAACCAGCCTGACGCGTCAGGTCCGCCTTCGCGGCTTCGGCGACACTTTGCGCTCGAAGCGCGACAGCCGGGTGGCGCAGGCTTTCGTCGAGCTCGGTTATGGCTTCAACTTCGAGCGCTTCGCGCTCGAACCCTTCGCCCAGCTCGCGCTGCTGCGGATATCGACCGGCTCGGGCCTCGAGCAGGGCGGGGCTGCGGCGCTGCGCCTGTTCTCCGGCGAGCAGAACCTCGGCTTCACGACGCTCGGCCTGCGTGCCGAGATGCAGCTCGGCGCCATGCCGGTCTTCGCCCGCGGCCTCGTCGGCTGGCGCCACGGCTTCGGCGACCTCACCCCGCAGACGCTGACCGCCTTTGCCCTCGGCACCGCTCCGGCGCAGGTCTACGGTACGCGGATCGACCGCAACGCGCTGGTCGCCGAGGCCGGGCTGGACTGGCGCCCGGACGGGGGGACGACGCTCGGCATGGCCTATTCCGCCGTGCTCGGCGAGCAGGCGCAGGATCATGCCCTCAAGGGACGCTTCGAGGTCAGGTTCTGAGAAGGCCGGCGGCGCTCAGCTTCAACGGGGGTGGATCAGTCGTGCTCTCTTCAGCTGGCGCGGCCAGCAAACGTCATCCGGCCGGAGACGATATGGCCCCCTCAACGGCCCGCGGGCGCGCCGAGCTGATAGTCCTTCTGCAAGGCCTGGTCGGAAGACGGGTAAAGCGCCTGGCATTCGTCAAAGTAGAAATTCTGGGGCTGCCTGTTGACGGGGTTTGCGCAAATCGCCGCGAGCTCCGCTTGTCTCGACTGCGACGTCTGACAGCCGCTGAGGACGATGCTTGCCAGGAAGACTGGGCCGATCAATCGGATCGATGTCATGCGATCGCTCCTTCTTGAGTTCGGGAGAAGATCCGCGCCAGAGGCCCGGCCCGGATCTTCAAAGGAGGGGCAGTGCCTTCAAATCAGGGCTTCATCTCGATTCCGCGCTCGGCGCGCATATCCTTGAACACCACGGCGATGGCTTCGATCACGCGTTTGCTCTGATTGGCCTTACAGTACTGGATGATTTCGTGCTCGGCCTCTTTGCCGCGCTTGACGTTGAGCATGTGCTTCCGCGCCAGGCCATTGTACCAGCCGCTATACCAGCTCGTCAGCATGTCGGCGTCCTCCTGGAACGTCCCCGCCAATTGTGCGCAGGTCAGCTTCTGGACGTCGATGTAGCCATTCTCGTCCGCATAGGCGCTCAGAGCAGTCTGCGCCGCGGCCGGAGTTGCAAGCATCATTCCCAGGAGTGCTGCTGCCAATGCCTTTCCGGTCATCGTCTTCGCCTTTCCAAGTTTCACCAACAGTCGTCAGGGTCGAAGCTGCGCAGGGCCCGGTTCAGGCCTGTTTCGTCGCGGCGGGGATCGTCCAGGTGCCGTTGATGATCGACGGATCGGTTTCACTCGGCCAATACATGCGAAGCATCAGAATGAAATCGCCGGCGGGGGCGGGAAGCCAGTTCGACTCCTTCTCCTTTCCTGGGGATTCATGCTGGATGTAGAGATCGGTGGAGCCGTCCGGATTGGACTTGAGGTTCTGGCGGGCGCTGATCGAGTATCGGTTCAGCGGGTTGTTCACGAAGAAATACTTGTCGTCGTACATGGTCAGCGACCAGAAGCCGTCCGCGGGGGGCAGATGCCCCTTGGGGAAGCGCATGACGTACTTGTTCGCCCCGCTGTATTTCCGGCCAACGGCATCGCGCTGCGAGGTCGGGTAGACCGCGTCCTGGGGGCGGTTGGCGCCGAGGCCGATCGCGGTCACCAGCGCGCGCATCAGATAGTCGGTGCCATAGATGCCGGTCTTCTTCGTAAAGGCCCAGCCGTTCTCGTGCTTGACGGCCCCGTTGATCTTGAACTGCAACATGATCCTGTCGAAGGCGACTTCGGGGACCCGCTTCGCCAGATCGACCTTGAACTTGCTCTCGTCGAAGTCCTGGCCCGGAACGATGCCGAGATGGGCGAAACGCGCGAGCTCCGGCGCGTCGGCGGCTGCCGGCGGATTGCTCTTCATCAGCTCGCAGAGCAGCTTGAAATAGGACACCGCATCCATGCGATTGACCTGGTCCCGCACCGCGGTCTTCATGTCGATCGACGGATCGACCTTGCCGGGCGGCGGCGTATAGGGCTTGCCATAGGCGCTGAGCGGGACGAGCTTGAATTCATCCTGCAGCTTGTGGACCGCGGCGTAGTCCTCGGGCGTGCCGGTGCAGTAGATGCGCCCGAGCAGCCAGACGATGTTCGTCGAGGATTTGTACTCCTTCACGCCCTCGGGCAGCGTGCCCTTCCAGCCGGGGCCGGTAATCGCGTAGGTCTGGGGCCCGGTGCCGGTGGTCCGCTTGCCCGGCACTTGGAAGACGGTCGTCCAGCCGTCCAGCATCGGAAGCAGGAAGTAGCGCCCCTTCATATCGGGAACGCTGAGGACCCAGGGCTCGTTGCCGACGTCGAAGAACGCGGTCGTGTAGAGCGTATCGGCGTTCGGCGCCGTGACGTCCCTGAAGGAAGCATCGGGATAGCTGCGCAGCTTGATGATGTGGCCCATCGGAGCCCGCGTTCCGACGGCATCGGCAGCGTTGGTTATGACACGCCGGGTCATCTCCATCGTGACCAGCGGGTACCCGAAAATATAGGCGTCGGTGGCCAGCCAGAAATCCTCCAGGCCTTCGCCGATGCCGAGGAAAGCTCCCTGCTCGGCGCGAGCGGGGTTCCCCGCCGTCGCGCCAGCAAGCACCGCTACGCCGCCGAGAGCTGCGGTTCGCCGAGTGATCTTCATCTTCAACCTCCACATTGCTAGCGCCAGACTGAAGCGCGCCGGGCAGGCCTTTTGCGGCCGCTCGCCGGTCACTCCCTGCGAAACCGTGCGCCTTCTGGGCGATTACGCTCGGTCATTTGCTGCCTCTGCCCGATCGAAATCTTGCCATTACGCGCCAAGAGCGGACTTGCTGAGAGTGGCGCGGAACACACCGAGGTCTGCGGCCTGCGTCATTTGCGCCGTTGCCGCCGATAGCTCGCGGGCTGGATCTTCATCAGGCGCATGAAGCTGCGCGAGAAGCTGGTCGGGCCGGTGTAGCCAAGAAGCAGGGCGATGCGCGAAACCTTCTCGTCGGTTTCGGTCAGCAGGCGGCAGGCGGTAGCCAGCCTGACCTCGGCAACGATTGCGCTATGGCAGGTTCCGCTTGCCGCAAGATGCCGCTGAAGCGAGCGGGTGCTGAACCCGAGCCGACTTGCAATCTGCCGGAGCGATGCGCCACTCTGCAGCGACGCTGCAACGGCCTCTCGCACGGTGTGCTGGGAAGGGATATGCCCGAGCTTCATCGCCTTGTCGCGAAGGGCCGAAACCTTCGCGTCTCCGTTCACTCAGCTCGCCATTTAGTGATCGATCAAGTGGCCCGTCTGGCCATTGCCCGCCAAAAGCTGGCCGCTCCGATGCCTTGCCAGGATGACGGAGCGGCTATGGTTTGCTGAAGACGATAACTCTGCAGCCTTGGGGGAAGGCGACATGAGCAGTATTCCGATTACGCGTTGCCAGTTCCTGATCCCGTTCACCGACATCCACGACGAGATCGGCGCGCCCACAGCGCCGTTGCTGGAGAAATTCGGGCTGCCGAGCTGCCTGGAGGAGAAGGCCGACGATTTCATCCCGCTATTGCGCGCGGTGAGCTTTGCCGAGAGCGCGCAGAGGTCCCAAGGCATCGTCGATTTCGGCTTTCAGGCCTCCAGGCGCCTCCAGTTCTGCCATCTCAGCGCCAAGTTCAGGGCAATCATCGGATATTCACCGACATTGTTCCTCGCTCTGCAGCAGGTCTGCAAATGGGCGACGCTGGAGGACAACGTCCTCGACATGTGGCTCGAACGAGCCGATGACCACATCAAGATCTGCAGCAAGCTCGTCGGAACCGCGGGCATCGCGCATCTTGAGCATTCGCATTGGCTGCAGAACGTCTTTACGATCCATGTCGTGCGGCAGTTCGCCGGGACGGGCTGGGAGCCGGCTACGATCGCCTTCGAGGCGCGCTACGTCCCGAGCATCGAAACCCAGGCCTACTGGCCAAATACGCGGTTCCTCTCCGGGCAGTTCGCCTCGTGGATCGAGGTGCCGCTCTCGCTCATGGGCCGTTCCGGCTGCGGGATCGAGACACCGTTCGCGTTCCTCGATGACGATGCCGACCCGGCCGGAGGAGACATCGTCCGCGCGCTCAAGCTGATGTTGCCGTCCTATCTCGACGAAGGCGTTCCGTCCGTCGCTGAAATCGCGGAGATGGCGGGCACCAGCGCCAGAAGCTTGCAGCGAAAACTGGCGCTCGTCGGCCTGACCTACTCCGATCTGATCGAAGCCGCGCGTTTCGAGAGGGCGACCAAGCTCCTGCGCACGACGGACGCCAAGGTGATCGAAGTGGCGTTTGCTTCGGGCTATGCCGACCCGGCACATTTCACGCGGGCATTCCGCCGCATGTCGGGGATCACGCCGCGCCGGTTTCGCAACGAAGCCAGACCACGCTGACTTTGCAGTCCCAACCAGTCGGCTGGCGTCGGCTGTCCGCTATCGCGTGCTCCGGAAACATACGCTAGTGGCGCAGTACGCCTAATGAGGCTCAGCTCTCATTACTTTTAAGAGCTTGCGGGCCCTCCTCCTCGCACGACGGCATGCCAAGCTGGGCCCCGCCGCCGAAACTCGCTGGGTCCGCGACCCGGCTGCATCTTGTGTGACTGAGAGGCCAAGCGGTCCCTTTCGCCTGGCCTCTTTCCGTCGTTGCGGGACTTACCGAGCCGTCGCCTCCGGGAACAGCATCTCCTTCTTCCAATCCGCCGGGGCGTTCTTCAGACGGCCGACCTTCCCCATGAAATCGGTGAAAGAGCCGAGATTGAGCACGTCGGTGGTGATGTGCGTCGTCTTGTCGTCGAGGATCGCGACGAGTTCCTCCTTCGAGGAGCGATCCTTCGTCAGGCGCAGATAGGCCTCGGCGGCAGCGCCCTTGTCCTTGCTGACGGTATCGGTCGCTTCCTTGAGAGCCGCGAGGAAGGCGCCATAGAGTTTCGGATTATCCTTGCGGAACTTGCCGGTCGTCGCGATCACGTTGAACGAGATCGGGCCTCCGAGAATGTCGTCGGAGTTCATCAGCGCCCGGATATTCTGGTCCTTGAGCTGGACGTTGGAGAAGGGCGGCGAGGAGAAGTTCGCCACGATCTCGGACTTGCCGCCCAGCATCATCGCAGTGGCATCCGGATGCGAGAGTGAAACGGTCAGGGAGTCGAGCTTCTCGAATTCCTTGTCGCCCCATTCCTTCGCGGCTGCGATCTGCAGAGCGGTCGCCTGCCCGGAGACTTTAACCGCCGGCACGGCGATGCGGTGCTGCGCGGTGAAGTCCTTCAGCGACTTGATGGCGGGATCGCGCACGTTGAGCGTCCAGGCCATGGCGTTGAGGCCGCTGGCGGCGCGGACATCGACATTGTTTCGGGTGCGCGACCAGATCGTGATGATGCCGGTGGGGCCGAGGCTGGCGAAGTCCAGATTGCCGGAGATCAGCGCATCGTTCATGACGTCGCTGGAGCGGAAGGTCGACCAGTCGACCGTGACGTCGCCGAGGCCGGCAGCCTTGGCATGTTTCTCGACGAGCTTTTGATCCTCCATCAGCATCAGCTGGATGTAGCCGAGCCCGTATTGCTTCGCGACGCGCAGCGTCTTGGCCTCCGCCAGGGCGGCCCCGGCCGTGCCGAGCAATGCAAAGGCCGTCGTGGCGGCCAGGAGCAGTCGCTTCATGTGCGTATCCCTTCCTTGGTTCGCCATGGCTGCCTTGCCGGCACACGGCGAGCGTTTCCATCTGGGTCTATGCGGGCGGTTCGGGCCGCCTTCTCGAATGGTCACATCTGGCGTGCGCGGTCGGTTTCCCTCCGGCCGCGCACGCTGGCGGATGAAGCCGTCTTGGAATGTCCGGAAAACGGGCCCTATGGCTCGGCCAGGAGCCCGAGCACCGTCACGGTTTTCTCGGCGACCATCGTCTTGGTCGCCGCGTCGAAGCGCTTGAAATGCTGGCTCGCGCAATGGGCGTCGAAGGCGGCGCGGTCGCGATAGATCTCGTAGAGCAAGATGCAGTCCTGCTCGCCGTCGGGCTGCAGCACATCGAACCGCTCGCAGCCGGGTTCGTCACGCCGCGAAGTCTCGGCGTTCTCGATCATCAGCGGCAGGAAGCCGGCCATGCTGCCGTCAGCGATGCGGAAGCGGACGAGGATGGTGAATTTCGCCATGAATGGTCCTGAGCAAATGGCGGGTGGTCAGAGGTCGGAGGCGTTCCAGTAGAAGTCGCCGACCTCGGCGAGATGAGCGCGCATCGCATCGGCCGCAGCCTGCGGGTTACGGGCGGCAACGGCTTCGAAGATGCGCTGGTGAGCGGCATAAGCGGCCTGCGCCGCGCCGCCGGCCTTGAGCGAGGTGGTGCGCTGTTCGGTCAGCCACTCGGTCAGGCCCAGATGGAGCGCGGTGAAGATCGGATTGCGGGTGATCTCCGCCAGCACGAGATGGAAGGCGACGTCGGTCCGTTCGAAGCCGCGCCCCTGATCGAGCGCGGCGCGGTTGGCGGCCAGCGCGGCCTCGAGCCTGGCGATGTCGTCCGCGGTCGCCGTTTCAGCGGCGAGACGGGCGACGCCGACCTCGAACATGGTGCGCGCCTGCTGGAAGTGGTGCGCCCCTCCGGGCTTCGCCAGGAGATAGCGCGCCAGCCCCGAGAGCTCGCCGATCATCGTGCCGGCGCTGGGCTGCGAGACGCGGGCGCGCTCACCGCTGCTGATGACGATCAGCCCCATGCGCTGGAGCGCGAAGAGCGCTTCGCGGATCGCAGTGCGGCCTACACCGTAAGCCTCCATGAGCTCACGTTCAGCGGGCAGCTGGTCGCCAGGCGCGTAGTGCCCCTCGTTGATCGCGGTTTCCAGCCGTTCGACCACGTCTTCATAGAGCTTGCGGCGCCTGATTGGCCGCCGGTCTGGAATGGTTGCGCCGGCAATCATGCTGGTTTCCTTGACGAGGGTTCTGCTGACCCGACGCGCCCGCGGTCAGCTGCCGGGCAAGGCGTGGACGTCGTCGAAGAACAGGTCCTTCCAATCCTTCGGAGCCGTCTTCAAGCGACCGGTCTGTGCCATGAAGTTCGCCATCTTCATCGTCTGGTGCGGCGTGAAAGTCATCTGGACTTCCGGCGCCGAGATCATCGCGTAGATGTCATCCACGCTTTCCTTGGTCCCGGTCATCCGCTGATAGGTCGCGGCAGCGGCCCGCTTGTCTTTGTTGATCAGCTCGATCGCCTCCTGCAATCCGGCGACGAAAGCTTGATAGGCCTTGGGATTGGCCTCGCGGAAGCGCTTGGTCGCATAGGCGGCGGTGTTGGTGGCCGGGCCGCCGAGCACATCGTAGCTGCTCAGGATCTTTTGGACGCGCTGGTCGCGCTTCTGCTGGTGCTGGAACGGCAATGCCGAGAAATGCGCCGAAATCACGCCGGAGCCGGAGAGCAGCGTCGAGGTCGCCTCCGGATGCGGGAGCGACACTGTCAGCGGATCGAGCTTGGCGTAGTTTTCCGCGCCGAACTCCTTGGCGGCGGCCATCTGCAGCAGCAGTGCCTGGTTGGAGACGCGCACGGTGGTGACTGCGATGCGGTCCTGTTCGGTGAAATCCTTGATGGACTTGACCTTGGGGTTGGTGGTCAGCAGCTCCATCGGCATGTTGACGATCGCGCCGACGCCCTTGACCTCCATGGTCGTGCCCTGGGTGCGCGACCAGAGCGTCAGCAGCGAAGGCACGCCGCCGCTGCCGAAATCCAGCCCGCCGGAAACCAGCCCTTCGGTGATGGCGCCGGGATTGCCGAGCTTCACCCAGGCCACGGTGAGCTCGGGCAGTCCGAGCGCCTTGGCATGCTTCTCGACGAGCTTGCCGTCCTCCATGATCATCAGCGGCAGGCTGCTCAGCCCGTATTGCTGAGCCGCCTTGATCTCCTTGACCTCTGCCTGCGCCTGGCTCGTGGCCAGCAGTGCCAGGCCGGCAGCGGCGGCCAAACCGATAATGCGTTTCACAGCGCTTCTCCCATGTTCATAGCAGTTGCCTTTGTCGGGCCAGATCAGTGCTGCATGCCCCAGCGCTGCACGGTGCGCTTCTCGATGGCGCGGAAAATCACGGACTCGACGAAAAGGCCGATCAGGATGACGGCGAGCAGGCCGGAGAAGACGCGGGCGGTGTCGAGTTCGGAACGCGCCTCGAAGATGTACCAGCCCAGCCCACCGGAGCGGGACGACACGCCGAAGACGAGTTCGGCGGCGATCAAGGTGCGCCAGGCGAAGGCCCAGCCGATTTTGAGGCCCGCGAGGATTGCCGGGAAGCCGGCCGGGATCAGGATGTGGATCACGTAGCGCAGGCCCTTCAGGCCGTAATTGCGCCCGCTCATGCGCAGCACTTCCGGTACCGCGCGGAACCCCGTCAGCGTGTTGAGCGAGACGGCCCACAGCACCGAATGGACGATGACGAAGATCAGCGAGCCGATGCCGAGGCCGAACCAGATCAGCGCGAGCGGCAGCAGGGCGATCGCCGGCAGCGGATTGAACATCGCGGTCAGCGTATTGAGGATGTCCGTCCCGAAGCGGGTCGAGACGGCCACCGTCGTCAGCACTGCCGCCAGCGCGAGGCCTGTGCCGTAGCCGTAGATGAGCGAGCGCATCGAGGTCGCGACACGGTCGATCAGCGTGCCGCTGGAGATATCAGCGACGAAGGTGGCGACCGTTTCGGCGAAGGAGGGAAAGAGAAGAGGGTTGTTGAGCCAGCGGGCGTAGAGTTCCCAGACTATGGCGAGCGCGATCAGGATCGCCACCTTGCGCACGGCTTCATTGTTGACGATGCGTTCCATGGCGGAAAGCGGTCGCGCCACCTCACCGATGCCGCTCGCATCGATCGGCTCGATCTCGAATTCGGGGCGGCGCGCAAGCATCGCGCCCTCACTGCGTCCCAGCGTCGCCATGCTCATGCCTGGGCGTCCTCTTCCTGCCGCTGTGGGCCGAGTTCATGCTCGAAGAGCAGGTTGTGGATCTTGTCCGACAGCGCGCCGAAGGCAGGCGTCCCCACGGTGTCGAAGCCGAGCTGGGATGCGTCGAGTTCGGCCCTGACACGGCCGGGGTGCGGCGACAGCACCAGGATGCGCGAGCCGACGATGATTGCCTCCTCAATGGAGTGCGTCACGAACATCAGGGTGAAGCGCACCTGCTCCCAGAGCTGCAGCA
Source organism: Allobosea sp. WAO (assembly GCF_001509835.1). Classification (GTDB taxonomy): domain Bacteria; phylum Pseudomonadota; class Alphaproteobacteria; order Rhizobiales; family Beijerinckiaceae; genus Allobosea. The sequence goes on along the minus strand of NZ_JXTJ01000007.1, from coordinate 54,171 downwards.
GTTCGTCCTGCATCTTGCGGCGCGTCAGCGCATCGAGTGCGGCGAAGGGCTCGTCCATCAGGAGGATGTCCGGCTCCATCGCCATGGCGCGCGCGATCGCGACGCGCATCTTCATGCCGCCGGACAGCATGTGCGGATAGACGTCGCGGAACTTGGTGAGCTTGACCTTGTCGATGATCGACAGGGCCCGATCCATCGCGTCCTTGCCCTTGAACCGGCCGGCTATGCGCATCGGAAACAGAACATTCTCGAGCACCGTCTTCCACGGCATGAGCTGCTCGAATTCCTGGAAGACCATCATCCGGTCGGGCCCGGGCCCGACGACCTCACGGCCACGCAGCCGGATGTGCCCTTCCTCGGGCGTCATGAAGCCGCCGACGGCCTTCAGCATGGTGGATTTGCCGCAGCCGGACGGGCCCAGGATCACATAGCGGTCCTGCTCGTGCACCGCGCAATCGACGCGGTAGGTCGCCGTCACCAAGTGGTTCGGCGTCTTGTATTGCAGTGTCAGCCCTTCGACTTCGAGCAGCCCGGGCAGGACCGGGGAGGCTTCCCGAGGCGGCGCCTGGCCGCCTGAAGCGCCGGAAAGGCCATGCACCGGCCGCGGTTGCGCAATGGCTGACAATGTCACGCCCTTCTCCCTGATCGTCCTCGCCTGCCGCGCGCTCGCTCAAGGTGGCCGCAGCTTATCTACTGGTCTACGTGTAGACCTGTCATACCAGATATGTCAAACCGCGTGCCAAGGCGTCCGCTGGAGATGCCCGGGAAGCTGGGACAGGAAAGCCATGGATAGCGAGAAGACCGTCATCGTCACCGAGAAGGGGCTGAAAGCCTTCTGTCGGGCGATGTTCACGAAGGCTGGCGTGCCGGAAGCCGAGGCGATCCTGATCGTCGACAACCTCGTCGAGGCCGATCTGCGCAATGTCGCGTCACACGGCGTCGTGCGTCTGCCGATCTATATCCAGCGCATCGAGGACGGCGGTTCCAATCCGCGCCCGCAGCCGAAGGTCATCCGCCAGACCCGGACGACGGCCGTGCTGGACGGCGACAACGGCATGGGCCAGATCGTCGGTGTCCGCGCCATGGAGATCGCGATCGAGAAGGCGAGCGATGGCGACTGCGCCTTCGTCTCCGTCTGCAACAGCAACCATTACGGCGCTGCCTCGCATTATGCCGAGATGGCGGCGAAGGCCGACATGATCGGCCTCAGCTTCACCATCGGCGGCATCAACCACATGACGCCCTGGGGCGGAGCCGAGGCCATCCTCGGCAACAACCCGTTCGCCTTCGCCTTCCCGACGCGGGATGGCTTCCCCGTCGTGCTCGACATGGCCTGCAGCGTCGCCGCGCGCGGCAAGATCATCGTCGCCGCCAAGGATGGCACGCCTATTCCGGCCGATTGGGCGAGCGGCCCGGACGGCGCGCCGACGACAGATCCTGTGGAGGCGCTCAAGGGCTTCGTCCTGCCGGTCGGCGGCCCGAAGGGCTATGCGCTGACGCTCGGTATCGGCCTGCTCAGCACCATGCTGTCGGGCGCCTATTTCGGCTCCGAGGTCACCCACATGTACGAGCAGACGACGACGCCGCAGAATGTCGGGCACCTGTTCGGAGTGCTGCCGATCTCCGCTTTCGAGGATCTCGATCGCTATTACGCGCGGATGTCGAAGGCGATCGCCGATATCCAGGGGACGAAGAAGGCGCCTGGCGTCGAGCGCATCCACCTGCCGGGAGAGCGCGAGCACCTCGCCCTCATGGAACGCCGCCGCAACGGTATTCCGCTCAACGCCGCAGTCTTCGACGAACTCAGCGAGCTCGGTGCGAAATACGGCATCGCGCTTCAGGCGGCCTGACCATGTGAAAGGGCGGCTCGCGCGCACCGCGAGCCGCCGCATCTGCCAGTGCAGGCCGGGGCCTTGCCAAGGCGCGGAATCTGCCCTAACTCTATGCGCATCGATTAACGTATACATTATTGGATGCAATGTATCTGAGCCAGCCTCTCGCGACGATGGGTAGCCGGGCGCCCCGCTCGACCGACACCGTCTATGCGCGGCTGAAGCAGCATATCCTCGACAACCGCTATCCCCCGGGTGCCCAGATCCTCGAAAGTGAGGTGGCAGCCGCGCTGAACGCGTCGCGCACTCCCGTCCGCGAAGCCTTCGTACGGCTGCAGCAGGAGGGGCTGCTCGAGATCGTGCCGCGCCACGGCGTGCGTATCTCGGCGCTCTCTCCCGACGACATGCGGGAGATCTACGAGGTTCTGATGTCGCTGGAGCCGACGGCGGTCGAACTGCTGGCGGCGCGCCGCCCCGACCGGACCGAGCTCGAGAGCCTGATCACCTCCTGCGACGCGATGGAGGCGGCGCTGGCCGGCGAGCCCGATCTCCAGGCCTGGGCCGCGGCGGACGAGGCGTTCCATCTGAACCTCGCACGGCTCTGCGGCAATAAGCGCCTGGCTGCGATGATCATGCAGGTCTGGGACCAGGCCCATCGCGCCCGGATGTTCACCCTGTCGCTGCGACCGCTGCCGGTGCGCTCGACCGAGGAACACCGAGCCGTGCTCGACGCCATACTGGCCGGCGATGTCGAGCGTGCCCGCTCGATCTACCACGCGCATCGCAAGCGCGGCGGCAACGAACTCACCACCATCATCGAAAAACACGGAATTCAAAGGCTATGACGTCCAACTCCTTCCAACTTGCAATGATGCCCGGCGAGGGCATCGGCATCGAAGTCATGGAGGCCGCCGGCGCGGTGCTCGGCGCAGTCGAGAAGCGCTTCGACCTGTCCTTCCGCCAGGAGCACATTCCAGGTGGCGCGCATCACTACAAGGATACTGGCGCGATCCTGCCAAAGGACGGGATTGAGCGGGCCGGTAAGGCCGACGCCATCCTGTTCGGGGCGATGGGCTGGCCCGATATCCGCTTTCCCGACGGCACCGAGATCGCGCCCCAGCTCGATATTCGCATGGCCTTTGGCCTCTATGCCGGCGTTCGGCCGATCCGCGCCATCCCCGGCACGCCGCCGGTGCTCGCTCATGAACGCTGGAAGGACATCGACCTCGTCATCGTGCGCGAGTCGACCGAGGGTATGTTCGCCTCGCGCGGCAAGGGCGAGATCATCGACGACAAGGAGGCCCGGGACACCCAGGTCATCACCCGCAAGGTCACGGAGCAGCTTACAGAGTTCTGCTGCGGGCTGGCGCGGCGTCGCCGCGAAGCGCGCGGCACGCCAGGGCGCGTGACGCTCGTCGACAAGGCGAATGTCTTCCGGTCCTTCGCCTTCATGCGCAAGGTCTTTTATGAAACGGCGGCCAGGCATCAGGATATCGAGGCTCGGCACCATTACATCGATGCGATGGCGCTCGATCTGGTCCGCAGGCCCTGGGATTTCGACGTGCTGCCGACGGAGAACCTGTTCGGCGACATCCTCTCCGACCTCGGCGCCGGCCTGATCGGCGGCATGGGCTTCGCCCCTTCCGCCGATATCGGCGAGTCGCACGGCATGTTCCAGCCGAGCCACGGCACTGCGCCCGACATCGCCGGCAAGGGCATTGCGAACCCGACCGCGATGATCCTGTCCACGGCCATGATGCTGGACTGGCTCGGCGATCGCCATGGCAGCAGTGCGGCGCGCGATGCCGCCCGCGCGATCGAACTCAGCGTCGACCACGCTTTCGGCAAGATGAACCTGCGGACCTATGACATCGGCGGCCGACACGGCACGCGCGATATCGGCAGCACCATCGCCGAGCTGATCAGCAGCGGGGCTGCCGATCCGCAATGACACTGAGGGTCGCCATCGCAGGCTGCGGCTATTTCAGCCGGTTCCACCAGGATGCGTGGAGCCGGATGGAAGGAGCCCAGATTGTCGGCGTCACGGATCGCGACGCCGGGAAGCGCGATGCGGCGGCGGCCTTGTTCAGCGGCGCCCGCGCTTTCGAAGATGCCGAGGCGATGCTGGAGGCCCTGCGTCCTGACCTGATCGACATCGTCACGCCGCCCGGGACGCATCGTGCCCTGGTCGAGGCCGCGGCAAGTCGCGGCGTCAAGATGATCTGCCAGAAGCCGTTGGCGCCGACCTATGACGAGGCTGAGGCGATCGTCGGCGTCGCCGAAAAGGCTGGCGTGATGCTGGCGGTGCACGAGAACTTCCGCTTCATGCCGTGGTTCGTCGAAACGCATCGGCTGATCCAGGGCGGCGCGGTCGGCCGGCCGCTCAACATCACGTTTCGCCTGCGGCCCGGAGATGGCCAGGGCCCCGAGGCCTATCTCTCGCGCCAGCCCTATTTCCAGGCGATGCCGCGCTTCCTGATCCACGAGACCGGCATCCATCTGATCGATGTGTTCCGCTATCTGCTCGGCGAGATCACCGGCGTCTTCGCCCGCCTGCGGCGGATCAATCCGGTGATCAAGGGCGAGGATGCAGGGCTCGTCGTCTTCGACTTCGCCAGCGGGGCGGCCGGGCTGTTCGACGGCAACCGCCATGTCGACCATCCCTCGGACGACACCCGCATGACCAATGGTGTGCTGCTCGTCGAGGGCGATGGCGGCGTGCTGCGCCTCGACGGCTATGGCCGGCTGTTCCTGCGCAAGCTGCGCGGCGAGGAGAGCGAGCATGCTTACGCCTGGCAGGACCGCGGCTATGGCGGCGACTGCGTCTACGGCCAGACCCGGCATGTCGTCGAGCACCTGACCTCGGGCATTCCGCTGGTCAATGACGGCCGCGCCTATCTGCGCAATTTCGCGATCGAGGAAGCGGTCTACCGCTCCGCGGAGGACGGGCGCTTCATCACGATCTGAACCACGAGAAGGCGGCGATCGGAGCCGCCCGGCTGGGCAGGAATGATCAATCCAGGGAGGACATCATGCAGAACAGGCGCAATCTCCTGAAAGCCTCGGCCGCGCTGGCCGGCGGCGCGGTCTCCGGATTTCCCTTCATCGCCAGAGCGCAGAACGCACGCATCTTGCGCTTCAGCCACACCGACACCTCCGTCGGCGCGGCACATGAAGCCGCGACGCGCTTCGCGGAGGCCGTCGAGAAATACACGTCCGGCCGCTGCAAGGTGCAGGTCTTTCACTCCGGCCAGCTCGCGAACGACGCGAAGTCCCTCGATCAGCTCCAGCTCGGCGGCCTCGACTTCGCCCTGACCGGCGTCGTGACCTTCACGCCGCATGTGAAGGATCTCTCGCTGATTGCGCTGCCCTATCTCGCCGAGAACTACGAGCAGGGCTGGAAGCTCTACGACACCTCGAAATTCATCAAGCAGCAGGCCGATCTGCTGCCGGCCAAGGGCATGCGGATCATCGGCAACTGGGAGGCCGGGTTCCGCAGCTTCACCACCAATTTCCCGCTCAACAGCCCGGCCGACGCCAAGGGCAGGAAGCTGCGCATCGCACCGGTCGAGATGATCCGCTGGATCATGGAGTCGATCGGCTTCTCGCCGGTCGTGATGCCGGTGACCGAGGTCTATCTCGCCATCCAGCAGAATACGGTTTCGGGTCAGGAGAACCCGATCGACACGATCTTCTCGCAACGCTTCTACGAGGTGGCGAAGCACGTCACCCTGTCGCAGCATGTCTACTCGCCGCGCTGGCTCGCCATGGCGGAGCGGACCTTCAAGGGGCTGAGCCCGGCCGATCAGGAGGGAGTGCTGAAGGCGGCAAAGGAAGCGGGCGACTGGAACCGCCGCGAAGTGCGCGCCAATGACGACAGGCTGCTGGCGGAAATGACCGCCAAGGGCGCGACCATCGCCAGGCCCGATCTCGCCGCCTGGCGCAAGGCGAGCGAGGGTGCCTATGAGCGGGCCCGCAAGGAGTTCGGCGCGGCGGCGGTCGACCAGATGCTCGGCGAAGCGGCCGAGATCCGTAAGAGCATGAGCTGAGGCCTGGGCTGCGGGACGGAGGCCGGCATGCGTTTTCTCTATCGTCCCGACCTTCCCGAGCCGGCGCCGCTGCGCTGGCTCGGCGATCTGGTCGATTTCGCCGTGACGTTGCTGGCCGCCATGCTGCTCGTCGTGATGTTCGCGAATGTCGCCGCGCGCGTCGCATTGAACAGCGATCTCGCCTGGAACACCGAGTTCGGCGAGTTCGTGCTGCTTTGGGCGACTTTCCTCGGTGGGGCGTCGGCGGCACGCCGGGGCGCCCATATGCGCATCACCGAGTTTACCGAGAAGATGCGGCCGAAGCTGCAGCAGGTCGTCGAGATCGCGACGCGCCTCGGCGTCATCGGACTGCTTTGCCTGCTGATCGGCTACGGCCTCAGCATCACCGAGCGCACGATGGGCCAGGAGCTGACCGTGATGCATGTCCCGATGGGGCTGCAATACCTCGCCATGCCGGTCGGTTCGGCGCTGGCGCTCGTCTTCGTCATCTACGAGACGATCCTGCTCGCCCGCGGCAAGCCGATCCCGCAAGAAGCCTTCCAGGATTGACGCCATGGTGCTCGCGGTCATCTGCGCGGTCTTTTTCGCGCTCGCCCTGCTCGGCATGCCGCTGGTCTGGGCGCTGCTGCTCACGACGGTCGCGACGATCGGGATCTTCGGCCAGGACTACCCGCTCGAGGCGATCTTCCTGTCCTACATTTCCAGCGTCGAGCCGCTGCATCTGGCGGCGATCCCGCTCTTCATCTTCACCGGCGAACTTATCACCAATGGGGGCGTCGGCAGGCGGCTGATCGACTTCGCCCGCTCGCTCCTCGCCTTCATGCCGGGCGGGCTCGGTGTCGTCACGGTCTCGGCCTGCACGATGTTCGGCTCGGTCTCGGGCTCGGCCGTCGCCGACTCGGCGGCCATCGGCTCGATCATGGTGCCGCGCATGGCAGAGCGCGGCTATCCACGCGCCTTCGCCGCCGCCCTTATCGCCGTCGCAGGAACGATCGGCGTCTTGATGCCGCTGTCGATCCCGCTGCTGGTCTACGGCTTCGTCGGCAACGTCTCGATCCGCGAACTGCTGGTCTCCGGCGTCTTCCCGGCCTTCACGCTCGCCTTCGTGCTGATCCTGCTCTGCATCTGGAAGGGGCGTGCGCTCGGCTGCGATCTCGGCGGAGCGATGCCGAGCCGGACCGAGATCTGGAAGAGCTTCGTCGCCATCCTGCCGGCCTCGGGCATGCCGGTCGTCATCCTCGGGGGCATCCTCTCCGGCGTGTTCACGCCGACCGAGGCGGCTTCCGTCGCAGTGTTCTACGGGCTGATCCTGGCACTGTTCGTCTATCGCGAGGTCAAGCCGGCGCAGGTGCCCGGCATGCTGCTGCAGAGCTTCCGCACCAGCGCCGTGGTCATGCTCGTGGTCGGCGCGACGGGTGCGCTCTCTTGGCTGATCACGGTCGAGCAGATCCCCGCCAATCTGGCGCAGGCAATCCTCAACATCGCCGAGAACAAGTATGTCTTTCTGTTCCTGCTGAACCTCGCCCTGATCCTGGTCGGTATCTTCCTCGAGCCGCTGCCTTCGTTGATGCTTACGGCTCCGCTGTTCATCCCGACCGCCAAGGCGTTCGGCATCGATCCGGTCCATCTCGGCCTGATCATGGTTTTCAACCTGGTGATCGGGCTCTACACCCCGCCGGTCGGCGGCACGCTCTTCGTCGCCGCAAAGATCGCGCGCGTCGGCATGGTCGCGATCTCGCGCGAGCTGATCCCGATGTTCGCGCTCGCGCTCTGCGTCCTTTTCCTCGTCACCTATGTCGAGGCGATCCCGATGGCTCTGGTCTGGTTCATGCGCGGATGAAGCTCTCCCTTGCCGATGTTTCCCTGCTCGGTTCCGGGCTCAGCCGGCCGGAATGCGTCCTCGCCACGGCGAAAGGGGACCTCTACACCGCCGACTGGCGCGGTGGCGTCGCCCATCTCAAGCCGGACGGCACGCAGGCGCTCTATACAGGCGTGACGGCAGACCTGCCGGAGGGGCTGCGTCCGAACGGGATCGCGCTCGAGCCCGATGGCTCATTCCTGCTCGCCAATCTCGGCAGCGAGGCCGGCGGCGTCTGGCGCCTGACGCGCGACGGGCAGGTCTCGGCCTTCTGGACGCAGATCGACGGCGTGCCGATCGCGCCGTCCAACTATCTGGTGCGCGACCATCTCGGCCGGCTCTGGCTGACGGTTTCGACGACTCTGGTGCCGCGCGCGCTCGACTATCGCCGCGAGGCACGCAGCGGCTTCATCGCCGTCATGGACGAGAAGGGCGCGCGCATCGTCGCCGACGGGCTAGGCTTCACCAATGAATGCCAGATCTCGCCGGACCGACGCTGGCTCTATGTCAACGAAACCTATGGCAGACGGCTCAGCCGGTTCGCGCTGCGCGACGATTCGAGTCTCGGGCCCAAGGAAGTGGTCTACGAGTTCGGCGAGGGCCAGTTTCCGGACGGGCTGGCCTTCGACCAGGAGGGGCGGGTCTGGATCGCCGGCGTGATCTCGAACCAGCTGATGCGGCTCGACCCGGAGAACGGTCGCTGCGAAATCATGTTGAGCGAGACCGACGCCGCCCATGTCGACTGGGTCGAGGCGGCCTATGCGGCCAACACGCTCGGCCGTCCGCACATGGACACCAATCCATCGACCAAACTGCGCAACCTCTCCAGCATAGCCTTCGGTGGTCCCGACCTGCGCACGGCCTATCTCGGCTGCCTGTTGGGCGACGCGATCGGCGTCGTCAGTTTGCCGGTCGCAGGCATTCCGCCCGTGCACTGGGAATACTGACGCCACGACAGCTTTCGGGGAGATGGCGAAGTCCACTCCTGGCGCATCTCTCCCGGTGCGCGATGGCATGACCTTCTGTCTGCCAAAAGACATAGTTCAGGATGGGCGAATTCAACCGCGGCAGATCAGCTTCGCCTCGAAGGGGGCAGCACGAGAAGGCTTGATGCGCCGGAACATAGCCGCTTGAGCTGGCGTCGGTGAGGAGACAGGACCGATCGAAGCGAACGCGTCGAGGCTCTTCGCCTCTCGCTGCCCACGGGGGCGCACGGCGCTGCCGTCCTGCGTCAGGCCCAGGCTGCACTCCATCTCCGTGTTCTGCCACCGATTCTTCTGGCCGTGACGGCGATGGCTGCGAAGAGATGTCGGCCTAATACCGGGAGCTGATCCACCGCATCGCCCACGCTGGTTGTCACGCCAGTTGGAAGGCGTCTCAGTTCAGCAGGCCGATCCGATCGACATCACGTCCCCTGGCGCCGGCGAGTGGCAGGCTTCTTGCCGCCATCACCAACCCGACGCGGTTGCGGACCCGTAACTTCTGCATCAGGAGGGTCATGTAGTTCTTGATCGTCTTCTCGCTGAGATTCATCTGATTGGCGATCTCGCGATTGGTTCGGCTCTCCAGTAATAATGAAACGATCTGCTCTTCGCGAACGCTTAGCTTTATTCCTGATGTCTTCGGATTGGCGAGTGCTGCGATGACTTTCGTAGCAAATCCTTTTGAGATGTAGGTATCTCCGGCCATGACGGCATCGATTGCTTCCGTCAGGCTTCCCAGCGGGCTACCCTTCAGCACATAGCCGCTGGCCCCGGCCTGCAGTGCATCGATCGCATGGTTAATGCCGGACGATGCCGTGAAGGCAATGACCTTGGTTTCCGGAGAGGTTGTTCGGATCTGTGCTATGCAATCAAAGGCATTACCGGGCATATTCAGGTCGATCATCAGTACATTTGGCTTGTACTCGAGCGCGATCCCGAGCGCATCGGCGCAACAACTGCCGGTGGCAATGACTTTGTACCCGGGACGGCGCGAGAATATCGCCCGAATCCCTTCCAGCAAGGTCGGGTGATCGTCGACAAAGGCGACCGAAACGCTGAGCATCACGCAACCCCCAGCCTAGAGCATAATCTTAACCTATTTGTCAGCGATTACAAACAGCATCGTAAATGCTTGGTTAATCAAGGAATTGCACGTGCAACCTTAACGCCTTCGCCGGAGAGTAACCGAAGACGAACAACGTCTTCAGCCAGTCCTGCCTGCTTCTCGATATGCTGGACGAGACATAGCGCCACCTTTTCCTGCGCCCCGACGAGACGCAAATCTCACGGCCGAAAGAGACGCATCGCAACGGATCTCGCACCACTCGCGCCGGGCTCACAGCCCGCCATGGTCGAGCGGCAGGGATACCTGCACATCGGTGCCCTTTTTCGTCCTCACGATATTCAGCCGTCCCCCGAAAGCCTGGACGCGATTGCGAATCCCGCGATGCCCGAGCTTGGTATGGGACGCCAGCGCTCCCGGCTGGACGGCTGCCTGTGCGCCCTGATCGCTGATCCGCAGCTCGAGGGCATGGTCCCGCACCGCCGCCGCAACCTGTTGTCCGACGCCGCCGGCATGCCGGAAGGCGTTCGTCAGCGACTCCTGGATGATCCGATAGACGCAGATCTTCATGGCAGACGGCAATGTCTGCGGAAGGTCTCCGAGATCGAGCTCGACCTGCGTCGCCGTCGCGCCCTCGTGCCGGTCGCGCGCCAATTCGATCAGCTGACGCGGCGACAGCTCGTCGAGCTCAGGCAAGACGAGGCCGGTCGAGAGATGCCGCAACTCGTCGATGGAATCGCCCAGCGCAGACCTGGCCTCGTCGAGATATCGCGCGAGCGAGCCCTTGCTCTGCCGCTTGTCGCTCCAGATCTCCGCGATCTCGTCGATCCGGAGGCGCGTCAATGTCAGGGCCTGGATCGGCCCGTCGTGAATGTCGGAGCCGATGCGCCCGAGCAGTTCCTCGTTGGCTTCGTTCGCTTCGAGCCGGAGCCGCTCGTTCTGGGAGGCCATATGCTGTGCGTCGGCGATGCGCTCTCTCAGTTCCGCGCGCTGCACCGCGATCGTGAAACTGCCGCGCCGGACGATCAGATAGAGGAAGGCGAGCATCAGCAAGGTCGTCAAGCAGACGACGATCCAGGTCTCTCTCCGGCTGGATCGCAGCTGAGCATCAAGGTCGCTCGCGTCTTCATATATCTCGCCGACCGCGATGACGGACTTCGTCCCTGTCTTGTAGAGCGGCGAGTATATTTCGATCAGAGCCTTGCCGAGACTCTGCTCGTAGGCACTTTCCGCGCTGATCATGTCCTTGAATTCGGCGACGATCTGGCCGCTCGCCGCCTTGGCGACATCCGTCGAGACGAAGTGCTGCCCGATGATGCCCTTCGCCATGTTGGTGTAGATGACTGTCGCGTCAGGTCGCCATATCTTCACCGAGACGATCCGCTTCGCGACGGTCTCGCCCCCGAACAGCCGATCCAGACGCTGCTGCGTTTCGATGGGCATGGTGCCGTCGGGCAGAAGGTTCTGCACCTCCGCCTCGAGAAAGCTGACCATCAAGTCGGATCCGCCCTGACCAGACGTCGCCAGCACGCTGCGGGTGATCCTGTGCGTGACCCATGTCCCCAGCACAGCCATCGAAACGCAAAGAACAACGGCCGCAGCGGCAAGAAATTGCGTCGATAGGCTATACCGATCCCGCCAGCTCATAAGATATTAGGTCCGCTATCGAGGGTGCCGAAAGTCCCGAAATCGAATTCGACCAACGTCACGAAGATTGCCTGACTTCCTCACACTGACAACGACCCAGCGCGCTCGGCACAATACGTCGATCTGAAACGGTGGCGAGCGACGTCCTGGTCGCTCAGGAGTCTTGGGGAGAGGAAGATGGCTGTCAAACTCAATCAGCATGACCTGGAATTCATCCTCAAGCAGATCAAGATCGCTGAGGCTCATGTTGCGGGAACGCCGTTGACGCAACTGATCGATCAGCCGCACCTGCCCTATGGACTGCGGACGGTTGATGGCACCTACAACAATCTGATTCCGGGCCGCGAGACCTGGGGCGCCTCAGATCAACCCATGCCGAGGATGTTCGACCCGCGCTGGTCGAACGAGAACGACGAGACCGGCATCGACATCAACGGGCCCGCAGCGCCCGGCGGCCAGGTCACCAACACCGACTACGAGGCGCCTGGCCATGTGGTCGACAGCGATCCCCGCACGATCAGTAATCTCGTCGTCGACCAGACACTGAACAATCCGGCGGCGATCGTCGCCGCGCTGCGCTTCGCCGAATATGATGGGGCGCTGCTCGACGCGCCAACGGTGCCGGGCGCCCTGACCGTGATCAAGGGCCTCTACCAAGCCTATCTGGCCGACGCCGCGGCCGCCACCGCGACGGTCCTCACGGGGCTGCCCTCTGGTGCCACGGCCGCGGAAAAAAAGGCCGCGGTGGCCGCCGCGACGGAGCCACTGAAGACCACGCTGCACAATACGCTGCTCGCCGACTACGGCATTGAGATGGACGGCGACAACGTCGTGGTGCCGAACGTCGCGCCCGATGAAGGCCTGTCGGCGCCGTTCAACGGCTGGATGACCTTCTTCGGCCAGTTCTTCGACCACGGGCTCGACCTCATTCACAAGGGCGACAACGGCACCGTCTGGGTGCCGCTCGCCGCGGATGATCCGCTCAGGACGCATGGGCCGGACGGCATCGCCGGCAGCGGCGACGAAGTGCCGGCGAGCCGGGCCTTCATGGCGATCACCCGCCTCACCCCGGTGAAGGAGCCGGGCGCTGACGGCATTCTCGGCACGCCCGATGACGTCATCACCCAGGAGGCGCGGAACAAGACCACGCCCTTCGTCGACCAGAACCAGACCTATACGTCGCATGCCTCGCATCAGGCATTCCTGCGCGAGTATCAGATGGTCGACGGCAAGCCGCTTGCGACGGGCCATCTGCTCGACGGCGCCAATGGCGGCCTCGCCACCTGGGGGGACGTCAAGACGCAGGCGCTGGAGAAGCTCGGCATCGTGCTGAGCGACCTCGACGTCCTCGGCGTGCCGCTGCTGCGCACCGACCCCTATGGCGAGTTCATCCGCGGGCCGGACGGTTTCCCGCAGGTGATCTACAATATCGGCCCGGACCTGATCCCGAACACGGCCGACGATCTGACGGTCAGCGCCTCGCCGGGCAACCCGGTCGTGCTCGCCAGCATCAATGGCGGTCTCGGCCCCGTTCGCACCTCGCACCAGTTCCTCGACGACATCGCCCACAACGCCAATCCGGTCGGCACCGTCAACGGTTTGCCTGCGATCCTACAGCCGGACATCAACACCGAGACCGACCCACTCGGCAATCCGATCCCGATCGAAGGAGGCGTCGCCGTCTATGACAACGAGCTGCTCGACCGGCACTTCATCACCGGCGACGGGCGCGGCAACGAGAATATCGGCCTGACCGCCGTCCATCACGTCTTCCATTCCGAGCACAACCGGCAGGTCGAGGACGTCAAGAAGCAGGTGCTCGAGATCGCCGCGAGCGGGCGGGCGGAAGACATCGCCTTCCTCAACGAATGGCTTCTGGTCGACGTCACTGCGGTTCCCGCCGACCTCGGCACCCTGTCCTGGGATGGCGAGCGCCTGTTCCAGACTGCGCGCTTTGCGACAGAGATGCAGTATCAGCACCTCGTCTTCGAAGAGTTCGGCCGCAAGGTCCAGCCGAACATCGACGTCTTCGTCTTCAACACGACCACCGACGTCAACCCGGCCATCTTCGCCGAATTCGCCCATACGGTGTACCGCTTCGGCCATTCGATGCTGACCGAGCACCTGAAGCTGCTTCCGTTGAACGGCAGCGGGCAGCCGGTCGATGCCAACGGCAACCCGCTCGCCAATGCCAATGGCTGGGCGGGCGTCGATGTCGGGCTGATCGAGGCCTTCCTCAATCCGATCATGTACGACCAGGACGGCGCGATCTCGGCCGAGCAGGCGGCGGGCGCGATCGTACGCGGCATGACCTATGTCCGCGGCAGCGCCATCGACGAGTTCGTGGTCGAGTCGCTGCGCAACAACCTGCTAGGCCTGCCGCTCGACCTTCCGGCCATCAACATCGCCCGCGGCCGTGATGCCGGCGTGCCTTCGCTGAACGAGGCGCGGGCGCAGCTTTACGCCGCGAGCAACTCGACCTGGCTCAAGCCCTATGACAGCTGGGCAGATTTCGGCGCCAACCTGAAGACGCCGGCCTCGATCATCAATTTCATCGCGGCCTATGGCCGGCACGACACTATCCTCAACGCGGACACGCTGGCCGAGAAGCGCGATGCGGCCATGGCGATCGTCTTCGGCGTCGCCACCGGTACGGCGACCACGGTCCCGGCCGACCGGCTCGACTTCCTCAACGGGGTCGGCGCCTGGAGTGCAGCGTCCAGCGGCCTCAACGACGTCGATCTCTGGATCGGCGGTCTCGCCGAGAAGCTCATGCCCTTCGGCGGCATGCTCGGCTCGACCTTCAACGCCGTGTTCGAACTGCAGATGGAGAACCTCCAGGAGGGCGACCGGTTCTACTACCTGTCCCGCACCCAGGGGCTCAACCTGCTGAACGAGCTCGAGAACAATGCGTTCTCCAAGCTCATCATGGCCAACACCGATCTCACCCAGCCCGGCGCGGACGGCATCCGCGGAACCGCGGACGACATCATCACCCACCATATCGGCGTCGACTCCTTCGCTAGATATGACGGCGTGCTTGAGGTCGACATCGCCAAGCAGATCGCGCTCGATCCTGAGGGCGACGACCCCTTCATGAATGCGATCCGCGCCAAGGTGCAGCGCGACGATCCCAGCACCGCGGGAGCGGATTCGAACTATCTGCGCTTCACCGGCGGCGAGCACATGGTCATGGGCGGCACGTCCGGGGCCGATACGATCATCGGCGGCGATGGTGACGACGGCATCTGGGGCGGCGCCGGCGACGACCGCATCGAGGCCGGTCACGGCGTCGACCTCGTCGTAGCAGGCGCCGGCGACGACATCATCACCGATACCGGCGACACTGGCGACTTCCTCAAGGGCGAGGATGGCGACGACATCATCGCCAACTCCAACGGCCTCGACGTGCTGATGGGCGGCGACGGCAAGGACGTCTTTCTGGTCGGCGTCGATGCCACCGAAGTCTTTGGTGGCGAGGGCGACGACTTCATGCTCGGCGGCCTCGATCACGACTTCCTGCTCGGCAACGAGGGCGACGACTGGATGGAGGGCGGCGACGGCTTCGACGTTCTCAACGGCGACAATTCCGAGCTGTTCTTCAACTCGACCATTCTCGGCCACGACGTGTTGATTGCCGGCGAGAACGAGAACGATTTCGACGCCGAATCCGGTGACGACATCATGGTCCAGGGCGAAAGCGTCATGCGCAACGAGGGCATGTTCGGCTTCGACTGGGCGATCTACAAGGGCAGCCGCATCGCCGCCGATGCCGACATGCGCATCCCGTTCTTCACTACGGTCGCCGCGGACATCCTGCGCGATCGCTTCGACCAGACCGAAGCGATTTCGGGCTGGGACCATAACGACATCATCCGCGGCGACGATCGCGGCAGCGACGAGGAGATCGAACTCGAACTCAGCATGGTCAACCATGAGCTGAGTCAGGCGGGCGTCAACCGCATCGACGGCCTGCGCGAAATGCTGGATCTGGCGGAATACACGCCGGCGAGCCCGGGCGAGGATCTCGAGAAGGTTACCGCCTGGACCGGCGGGAACGTGCTGATCGGCGGCGATGGCGGCGACCTCCTGGAAGGCCGCGGCGGCAACGACTTCATCCATGGCGACGCCTGGCTGAACGTCCGCATCCGCATCACCGGGAACGGCCAGGAGAACACGGCCGCCAACGAGATCGCGACCGTCGACACGCTCAAGCACGTCTTCGCCGCCGGCGAGGTCGACAGCGCCGGCGAGCCAATTCCCGCCGCATGGCACGGCAAGTCGCTGAGCGAGCTGCTGCTGTCGCGCGCGATCAAGCCCAACCAGCTGCATATCGTCCGCGAGATCAAATACGACGAGAACCCGAGCAACGATACCGATACCGCCATCTTTGCGGGTAACCGGGACTGGTATGAAATCACCCATGTCGGCGACAAGACGCTCGTCGCCCGGCGTGAGATGGAAGCGGTCGATCCGCAGATCGACGAAGGTGTCGATACGCTGGTTGGCATCGAGCGCATCCTCTTCGCCGACGGGATCTACACGATCCGCCAGACCGGCAACCACGACCCGACGGGGCGCCTGACCATTTCCGGTCTCCCTGCGACGGAGGGCGAGCCGCTGACGGTCGACGCCTCCGCCATTCGCGATGCCAACAATCCCGACGGCACCGTGCCGGGCGGCGCGATCACCTATCGCTGGCAGATCGAGCGGAACGACGGCACCGGCGACTACATCAACATCCCCAATGCGGCCGGCAATAGCTTCATTCCGGGCGAGGAGCATGTCGGCCTGCGCATCCGCGTGCTCGGCACCTACACCGATGGCGGCGGCGTGCTGGAGGTCGTGACCTCCCAGCCCACCGATCCCGTCGGCAATATCGACGGTGACCCGACCGGCGCGGTCCTGATCAGCGACATGACGCCGACCGAAGGCCAGCCGCTCACGGCAACCGCAGCCTTCAGCGACCCTGATGGCATCACCGATGCCTTCGAGGAGAACCTGCTGGTCTATCAGTGGGAGTATTCCACCGACGGCATCACCTGGACCAGCGTGCCGGCCGCGGATGGCGGCAATGCACGGACCTTCGTGCCAGGGCCCGAACTGGTCGGCATGCGTCTGCGCATGCGCATCGACTATGTCGACGATGGCGGCAATGCCGAGCAGGTCATCTCTGCGGTGACCGAAATCGTCGGCAACCACATCGTCTCCAACGCCGCGGTGATCAATGCGGCCGGCGGCGGCGATGCCCAGGGCGGCACCAATGCCGGGGACGACATCGTGCAGGGCGGTGCCGGCGCCAACCAGATCAGCGGCGGGGCGGGCAATGACATCCTGCTCGGCGCGGCCGGCACTGACACGCTCTCCGGCGATGCCGGCAACGATACCCTCAATGGCGGTGCCGGTGATGACACGGTCAATGGTGGCATCGGCAACGACACCATCATTTACGGCACTGGCGAGGGGGCCGACACCGTGGACGGCGGGGACGGCTCCGACACGCTGAGGATCGTCGAAGGCGCCTTCGGCGCCGACGACACCGTGACGGTCGCCCTCGCAGCAGGGGTCATCGGCTCGGTCAACGGCAGCACCACCGTCGCCAATGTCGAAGCGGCCGAGCTCCATCTCGATGGCGGCAACGACACGCTCACTTACCAGACCAGCCAGAACGTGTCGGTCAACCTGCTCTCCGGCGCGGCGACTGGCTTCTCCTTCCTGCGCGGCGTCGAGAACGTGACGGCGGGCAGCGGCAACGACACCCTGCTCGGCAACGGCGTCGCCAACCGGCTGGACGGCGGCGACGGCAATGACGAACTGCGCGGCGGCTTCGGCAACGACGTGTTGCTCGGCGGCGGCGGAAACGACAACCTCTATGGCGAGGACGGCGACGACCTTCTCGAAGGTGGCGCTGGCAACGACCGTATCGATGGCGGCGCCGGCAATGACACCGCTTCCTACGCGTCCGCTGCCGCGGCCGTGACCGTTTCGCTATCGGGCACGCCGACGCGGGTGAGCTTCGAGGAGCAGGACACGGTGGGCGCCGGCCGCGACCGGCTGATCGGTATCGAGAACCTGATCGGCAGCGCCCACAACGACAGCCTCACCGGCGACGGCAACGCCAACCTTATCGATGGCGGCGCCGGTGCGGACACGATGGATGGCGGCGCGGGGAACGACACCTATGTCGTCGACAAGGCCGGAGACGTCATCAACGACGCCAGTGGTGTCGATACTGTCCGCACCGCACTTTCCGGCTATGCGCTCGATGGCGATGTCGAGAATCTCGTCCTGACCGGCAATGCCGCGATTGGCGGCATCGGCAACGCTCTCGACAACGAGATCACCGGCAATTCCGCCAGCAATACGCTGAACGGCGCCGG
Organism: Allobosea sp. WAO; assembly: GCF_001509835.1. GTDB lineage: Bacteria > Pseudomonadota > Alphaproteobacteria > Rhizobiales > Beijerinckiaceae > Allobosea. The sequence goes on along the minus strand of NZ_JXTJ01000007.1, from coordinate 36,359 downwards.
AGGCACGGACACGGTCGTCCTGCAGGGGACGATCGGCGATCACAGCTTCGCCCTGGCGGCCGGCGGCATCACCGTGACGAGCGCCGTGGGCGGCACCGATACGCTCGTCAGCGTCGAACGCGCCAAGATCGGCAGCGCGAGCTATCTCATCGTGCCCGGGACCAACACCGCCAATAGTGGCGCCGGGGCGGTGATCGGCGGCAGCGAAGCCGAGTTGCTGCTCGGCTTCAACGGGGCCGACGAGCTCCGCGGCAATGGCGGCAACGACATCCTGGTCGGCGGCGCAGGCGCGGACCAGATGTTCGGCGGCGCCGGCAACGACATCTACTGGGTCCAGCAGGGCACAGATCAGGTGACGGAACTCGCCGGCGAGGGGATCGACACGATCTACTCGAATGTCAGCCGCAACCTGACCGTCGTGGCCCAGGTTGTCGGCGAGGTCGAAAATGTCGTTCTCGTCGGAGCGATCGGCAACGAAGCGCTAAATGCGGTCGGCAATGGGTTGAACAACGAGCTGACCGGCAATGCCGGCAACAACACCCTCACCGGCAACGCCGGCAACGATACACTGGTCGGCAATGCCGGCAACGACACGCTCAATGGCGGCGCCGATGACGACATCCTGAATGGCGGCGCCGGCAATGACACGCTGAACGGCGGCGCGGGCACGGATAGGGCGGATTTCGCCGGTAGGGTCGGCGACTACAGCTTCGGCCTCAATGCGGCGGGCCTCGCGACCGTCACGCATCTCGCCAGCGGCAATGTCGACACGCTCACGGGAATCGAGAGGCTCCGGTTCGGCGACGGACCTGTCCTCGACATCGTGACAGCGGCCGGCAGCATCCCGGCCGGGCCGGCGATCCTGTTCGGAACCAGCGGCGCCGATACGATCGTGGGCGGCCCCGGCGCGGATGTGATCATCGGCGGCGCCGGCGACGACATCCTCAACGGCAGCGATGTCGGCGATGGCGACAATAATGCGTCGCCCGGCAGTCCCGATGACGATACCTTCATCTGGTATGTCGGGGACGGCTCCGACACGATCAATGGCGGCCTCGAGGGCGCCAATGGCGACCTGTTCCAGATCATCGGCAATGCCCAGGCCGAGACCTATCGCATCTACACCTATGACGAGGCGGTGGCGCGCATCGGCTTTGCCGGCAGCGACGAGGCGGAGATCGTCGTCACGCGGCAGGCGGCGGGTGGAGCAGAGACGATCATCGCCGAGCTCACCGAGATCGAGGAGATCATCGTCAACGGTGCCGGTGTCAGCGGTAACGGCACGGCCGGCGGCGACTCTTTCGAGATGTATGGCGACTTCTCGGTCACGACCAGCCTGCGGCCGAACACGATCACGCTGCTCGGTACCGGCGGAAACGACACGATCGACATCACCTCGCTCCGCTCGGCCCACCGCATCGTGTTCAAGACCGGCGGCGGCAACGACACGATCATCGGCACCTTGCGGCCGCAGGATGTGATCGAGCTGCCGGACGGCACGACGATCGCCGACTATGCGGTCACGATCGACGAGGAGACCGGGCTGACCAGGCTGACTGGCGATGGCCATTCCCTCACCTTCGTCGCTCCTCATGGCATGCCCGACTTCGGCGTGAACTACCCTGGAGATGACCAGGATGACGACGATGATGACGATCCGCCAGGGCCGAACCCCGGCGGTGGTGACGACGATGACGACGACGATCACGGCTGCGGCTGCGACGGCGGGGATGATGACGATGACGACGATGGTCCGGGCACGCCTGCGCCGAATCCGAATCCCACGACCGGCGGCGGATCGCGCACCGGCACCGCGGCCGCCGATGTCCTGACCGGGACGGCCGCTGCCGACAATCTCGTCGGCCTCGGCGGCGACGACACTCTGACCGGCCTTGGTGGCGCCGATGCGATCTCGGCCGGCGACGGTGCCGATTTCATCGATGCGGGCGAGGGCCGCGACATGGTCTTCGCCGGAGCGGGCGACGATCAGCTCTTCGGCGGCGGCGGCGCCGACATGCTCTATGGCGAAGCCGGCAACGACCGGATCTTCGGCGGCGCCGACAACGACCTGATCGATGCCGGAACCGGCAACGACACCGTCGTGGCCGGGGCTGGGGCCGACCTCATCATCGGTGCGGCCGGGGATGGCGACGACACCTATTTCGGTGACGAGATCGATGGCGGCGTCGGTACGGACACGCTCGATTTCTCGGCGATCACGGCCAATCTCGCCGTCGATCTCGGCAATGGCTTGCTCGGGCGCGGCAGCGCGGCGAGCAGCCAGAGCGGCAGCGACACGCTGTGGAGCATCGAGAACGTCAGCACCGGCTCGGGCAACGACACGATCACGGCCAGCAACGCCGTGAACGTGATCGAGGGCGGCTCCGGCAACGACACCTTCCGCTTCCTCAGCACGGCGGGCGCGGATGGCGACACCATCCTCGACTTCCAGCCCGGCGACCGGCTCGATCTGAGTGCGATCGACGCCAATGCCGGTCAGGCCGGCAACCAGAGCTTCACCCTGGTGAATGGCGGAGGCTTCACCGCATCGGCCCAGCTCTCGGTCACCTACGAGACGAGGGCGGACGGCGAGTACACGATCGTCAAGGGCAACGTCGATGCGGCGACGGATGCCGAGTTCCAGATCAACCTGAAGGGCAGTCACAACCTGACCGCCAACAGCTTCATCGTCTGATCGAACCGGCGGCGGGCGGGCCGGTGGCCCGCCCGATCCTTCACCATTCGCAGTTCACCGGGGGCCCATGATGGCACCGTCCAAGACGCTCTCCAGCGCCCGCAAGCGCGACGCCGCCCGGCTCACTCGCGGCCTGCGCGGCATCGTGTTCTTCCTGTTCGCGGTCTCGGGCCTGATCAATCTGCTGGCGCTGACCGGCTCCTTCTACATGATGCAGGTCTATGACCGGGCGCTGACCAGCGGCAGCATCCAGACCCTTGTCGCGCTCTCGACGCTCGCCATCGGTCTCTATCTCTTCCAGGGCTGCTTCGACGTCATCCGCTCGCAGGTGCTGGTGCGGGTCGGCGCGCGCTTCGACCAGGAGATCGCCCCGGTCGCGCACCGCGTCACCGTCGACATGCCGCGCCTGGGCTTCTCGACATCCGAGGCGATGGAGCGCGGCCGCGACGTCGACACGGTTCGCAGCTTCTTGAGCGGGCAAGGGCCGGGCGCGCTGTTCGACCTACCCTGGATCCCGCTCTATCTCGCCTTCATCTACTTCCTGCATCCCTGGCTCGGCGGGCTGACCCTGGCCGGCGCGGTCCTCCTGACCCTGCTGACCCTGCTCAGCGAAGTGATGGTCCGCCGCATCAACAACGACACGAGGCAAGCGGCCATCGCGCGCGGCGCCATCGCCGACAGCAACGCCCGGAACGCCGAGGTGCTGAAGGCGATGGGTTTCGCGCCACGCGCCGTCGAGCGGTTCGACGAGGTCAATCGCGAGCATCTCCTGCTGCAGACCCGGTCCAGCGATCTCGGCGGCACTTTCGGCGCGGTCTCGCGCGTGCTGCGTATGGTGCTGCAATCGGCGATCCTGGGGCTCGGCGCCTACCTCACCATCAAGGGCGAGCTCTCTGCGGGCGCGATCATCGCCGCCTCGGTCGCGTCCGCGCGCGCGCTGGCGCCGGTCGACCAGGCTATCGCCAACTGGAAGCCCTTCGTCGCCGCGCGCATGGCCTTCCAGCGCCTGCGCGAAACCATGACGGCGCTGAGCAAGGCGGTCGAGCCGATGGAACTGCCGGCTCCGCACCAGTCGCTGAAGGTCGACAAGATCACGGTCGCGGCGCCCGGCAGCGGCCAGGTCCTGCTGAGCGAGGCGAGTTTCGACGTCCAGGCCGGCAGGGCCGTCGGCATCATCGGTCCGAGCGGCGGCGGCAAGACCACGCTGGTGCGGGCGCTCACCGGCATCTGGCCGGTCCTGCGTGGCGCGGTCCGCATCGACGAAGCCGAGCTGGAGCAATGGCCGGAAGAGTCGATCGGCCGCCATCTCGGCTATCTGCCGCAGGAGGTCGCGCTGCTCGACGCCACCGTCGAGGAGAACATCTCGCGGCTGGCCGAGCGGGCCGATCCGGCCAAGGTCGTCGAGGCGGCGATGGCAGCCGGCATCCACGAGCTGATCCTGCGTCTGCCGCAGGGCTACACGACCCAGCTCGGCCCGCAGGGGACCGCGCTTTCGGCCGGGCAACGCCAACGCATCGGGCTTGCCCGCGCGCTCTACGGCAACCCCTTCCTGCTCGTCATGGATGAGCCGAACTCCAATCTCGACAGCGAGGGTGAGACGGCGCTGACGGCGGCGATCGAGCAGGTGAAGGCGCGCGGCGGCATCGTCTTGATCGTCGCGCACCGCCCGAGCGCGCTCCAGGCGGTGGACGATATCGGCCTGATCCAGGCGGGCAAGCTCGTCGCCTTCGGTCCGCGCGACAAGATCCTCCCGCCGGCCCAGCCGCGGGCCGCAGCGAGCGCTCCAAACCCTGCTGCCGCCGAACGCATTGCGGCCATGCCGCGCGCCGTCGGTTTCGGCGAGCAGCCGACCATCCTGCAAGGGAGGGTGCCGGCATGATCTCGATCAAGGCGAAAAGGCCGGAGGAACCGCAGGCTCCCGACGCCGCGCAGCTCTACCGCAAATTGCAAACCGATGCGCTGCCGGCCTCCCGCTGGCCCCGCATTCTCGCGCTCGCCCTCACCGCGGTGGCGCTCTATCTCAAAAGTCTCGCCCCCGGGCAGGCCAGTACCGATGCGGCGCCCTCGACGCAGGCGAACGCGGAGGCCGGAGAAGCCGCCGGCAAGCCGGCCCTGGCCGAGAGCGGCGAAGCGCCGCCGACGTCGGGCGAAGAGGTCGACGAGACCGGTTCGGTGGAGGCTCCCGCCGACAAGGCAATCGGCTCGGGCGGACCCGCGCTCGGCATTCCCGGCCTGCCGGACTTTCTCAACATCGAGTCGCGGCTGATCGACTACGATCAACTGCCGCTGCCACGCTATCCCTCGCCGATCATCGATGCCGGCCCCGGCTTCTCCCCGAACAACGACAATGGCGGGCGCGGCCCTTCTTCCAGCGCCATCGCCGACGACGGTTCGGCCTCTGCCAGGGACGGAATGAAGCTTGTGCCGGGTTCCGCTGGAACGGTATCCGAGCCGGCTCCCGAAGGCCGTCGTTCGGTCACGCCTCCAGGCTCGTCCTCAGCCGAGCCAGTAGTGCCGGGGCCGGCGCCGAATCCAGGTGATGGCGACGACGATGGCACCCCGCCTTCGGAAGAGCCGCGCAATCGTGCTCCGCGCCTGTCGGGCCCCATCCAGTTGGCGGATATCGGCGGTTGCCAGACCCTCCTGATCGCCAGTCTCGCCTTGCTCGCGGGGGCGACTGACGCCGATGCCGACCCGCTCTCCATCGCAGGACTGCGCGTTTCCCATGGCCAGCTCACCGCCAGCGAAGGCGGCTGGGTCTTCAAGCCGCCGGCCGATTGGTTCGGCACGGTGACGCTGAGCTACTGGGTCAGCGACGGCGAGGCCTTAGTGCAGCAGACGGCGACGTTGCGCGTGCTCGAATTCCTCGAGGTTACCGGCACGGCCGGCGACGACCTGCTGCTCGGCAGCGACTGCGCGGACCGGATCGAGGGGCTCGGCGGCGACGACCTGATCGACGCACGCGGCGGCAGCGACATCGTGGTCGGCGGCGCCGGCAACGACCACATCTTCGGCGGCGCCGGTCACGACCGGATCGATGCCGGGGCCGGTGACGACATCGTCTTCGGCGGCGCGGGCAACGACGTCATCCATGGCGGTGCCGGCAATGACAGCCTCCATGGCGGCGGCGGCAACGACACCATCTTCGGTGGCGCCGGCCGCGACGTGATCACCGGCGGAGACGGAGACGACATCATCGACGCTGGCGAAGGCGATGACGTCGTCGATGGTGGCTCTGGCGACAACGTCATCGATGCCGGCGCAGGCGACGACACCATCACGGCCAGCGGTGGCGACAACGCCGTGCTCGCCGGCGACGGCTGCGATCAGGTGGACCTCGGCGAAGGTGACCACGTCGTCCGGGCTGGGCCGGGCAATGACCGGATCGCCACCAGCGATGGCAATGACCGCATCTTCGGCGAGGAGGGCGAAGACCTCCTGCAGGGCAAAGGCGGCAAGGATGTGCTCGACGGTGGCCCGGGCGAGGATCGGGTCGAGGGCGGGCCGGATGACGACGTCGTCGTGGCGACGAGCGACGCGGCCGCCGACCACTATGACGGCGAAGAGGGGCGGGACACGCTCGACCTCTCCCACACCGAAAAGGGCGTCACCGTCGATCTGAAGCGCGGCACCGCGGTCGGCATCGAGATCGGCTCCGATACGGTGATCGACTTCGAGACGATCCTCGGCGGCGATGGCGACGACTGCCTGATCGTCGGCGCGAAATCCGCCTCGCTGAAGGGCGGAAAGGGCGACGACCGCTTCGTCTTCGCCGTGGACGACGAAGCGGAGACGGAAGAGCTGGTGCACAAGATCCTCGATCTCGAGGCCGGCGACCGCATCGTCGTCAAGCAGTACGAGCTCGGCCTGCGCCGCGACGATGACGATGACGATTGCCGTGACGGCGGAACCGATCGCTTCGGCCAGGCCTATGGCGACGACAGCGACAACCGCCCCTTCCGTTTCCGCATCGAGAAGGTCGGGGAGGACGAGCGCACCTATGTCGACGTCTATGTCGACCGGGAAGACGCCAAGGACTTCTCGATCGAAATCTACGGCAACCACACGCTCTACTACGTCTGAGGCGCAACAGGCCGGGTTACCGGCAAGGGATGATGCCGATGAACGCCCTCAACCACGATTTTCCCCCAACCCCCGGAAGGGCCGGCAGGCAAGCCCCGGAAAGCCGCACGAGCTTCGCACTGCGAGGCCATGTCCTCGTCGGTTCAGCACTTGCGCTCCTGCTCGTGCTCGGTTGCGGCGGCTGGGCCGCGTCGGCAGGACTCAATGGCGCCGTCGTCACCCAGGGGTCGGTCAAGATCGACCAGAACCTCAAGGAGGTGCAGCACCGCGACGGCGGCATCGTCCAGGCGATCTCGGTGCGCCAAGGCGACCATGTCGAGGAAGGCCAGATCCTGATCCGCCTCGACGATGTCCAGACCCGCGCCGAGCTCTCGATCATCCGTTCGCAGTTCGCCGAGAATCTCGGCCGCCAGGCACGGCTCCTCGCCGAACGCGACAACCTGTCGAGTGTGACCTACGCCCCCGAGATCGCGAAGCTTTCGGATGACGGGAGCCGCATCATCGAGGGTGAGACCCGGCTTTTCGCCGGCAACAAGGCCAATCGCGACAGCCGCAAGGAGCAGCTCGAGATCTCGATCGTGCAATCCGGCGAGGAAATCCGTGGCCTGGAAGCGCGCCAGACCGCCAAGGCAGAGGAACTCCGCCTCGTCGATCTCGAGCGTAACAAGTATCTGGGCCTCTATCAGAAGGGCTTCATCGACGGGGTGAAGGTCTTCAACATCAACCGCGAATGGGCCAGGCTCCTGGGCGAGCGCGGCGAAATCGAGGCGACGCTCGCCCGAGCCAAGCTGCGCATCGGCGATGCCCGCCTGCAGATCATCGCGATCGACGATACCGCGCGAACCGAGGCGCAGCGCGAATTGCGGCTGGTGGAAGCCAAGCTCTCGGAGCTGTCGGAGCGACGCGTCGCCAACGAGGACAGGCTCGCGCGCATGGAAATCCGCGCGCCGGTCGCCGGCACCGTCAATGAACTGACGGTCTACACCGTCGGCGGGGTGATCACGCCGGCGGCGCGCCTGGCGACCATTGTCCCGACGGAAGCGAAGCTGACCGTCGAGGTTCGGGTCGCACCCGCCGATATCGATCAGGTGCATGTCGGGCAAAGCGCGCGCATGCGCTTCTCGGCCTTCAACCGCAACACCACCCCTGAGGTCTCCGGCAAGCTCGTCCATATTTCGCCGGCCACCAGCAAGGACCCCGCCACCGGCCAGAGCTTCTATGTCGGAGAGATCCAGATCGAGGATGCCGCCATCGCACTCGGCGACAGGCGCCTGCTCCCCGGCATGCCGGTCGAGGTCTTCATCTCGACCGAGGAGCGCACCGCTCTGTCCTACCTGTTCAAACCTCTCACCGACCACGCGGCGCGCATGTTCCGCGAGCGCTAGAGCATTTTCGAGCGAAGTGGCGCCGGTTCGCGTGCAGAAAATGCGATGAAACAAAGAGATAGAGCATTCCCGCGATTCAGAGACTCGCGGAAATGCTCCGGCTGCCCTGCCTCGTCCCGGCTCGCTTGGCAGAGCGCATTCGCCTCGGTCGCTGGGATGCTAGCGATGGGCGCCGACAGCGTCGCTTGTTCAGCGGCGCGCTGTGGGTTCGAGAGCCTTGAAAGGATCTCTTGGTTCAGGCCCGCGCACGGCCTGTGTCCCGCACAGACTGTCGATCAAGGGCTCGGGTGCTCAAGGACGGTCTGTTCTCAGGCTGTGTCTTTATGTCTGGTCCTGGCGCTCGGGGCTGGCTCGACACCAAGCCTGGATCAGCGGCTCAGCAGCGCTCGGATACCGCTCAGATTGTCGATGGTGTGGGTCAGGTGCAGACGCAGGCGCTCGGCGGCCTCCGATTGTCGTCCTGCCGCCAGGCTGTCGAGGATCGCGAGATGCTCCTCGCATTGCTGACGGTAGCGCTTGCGGTCGAGCATGGAGCGATAGGACAGCAAGCGTCTCACGCGATTGATCCGGCGGATCGTGTCGAGAAAGAACGGGTTGCCCGAGCCCGCTACGATGGTCTCGTGAAAGCGCACACCGCGTTCGTGCAAGGCATCGGCCGTGTCCGTCTCGATCGCGCCTGCGAGGAGCCGCTCCTCGGCAGCGCGGCACGCCGCAATGCTCTCCGGCGTCAGATGATATCCCGGCTCCAGCAGCGCTGCGGGTTCAAGCGCGAGGCGCAGCCGGTAGGTCTGCTCAAGGCTGTCCGGTGTGTTCAATACCGGCGCGAAGGTCCAGCCATAGCCGGCGCGGCGCTCCGCCCAGCCCTCCTGGCTGATGCGCGTCAGGACTGCGCCGAGCTCGGCGCGCGTGAGGCCGTAGCTCTCACGCAGATCGGCTTCGCTGACCTGCTCCGGAAGCTTGCCACGGAGATGGTCGTCCGCGATCCGGAAGTAGGCCCGGGTCACGTCGTCCTGCTCGGAAAGCCCGAGTGCATCACTGGAAGGCGGCGACGCCTGCTGGACGAAATAGCCGCGATTGCGTTCGTGACGCAGCACGCCCTTGTCGGCGAGGATCTGGAGCGCTTGGCCTATCGGAAACCGCGACACGCCGAAACGCGTCGCGATGTCCTGAGAGCGGAGATGGGTGCCGACGGCGAGGACGCCATCCCTGATCTCGACGAGGATGCGCGCCGCCAGTGGTGTTGCAAGCTCTCGTCTTCCGCTGCCGGCCATCGCCAATACCCCGGGCGGAAGTCCCGCCCCGAGACGAGGTCTATGGCCGGCTGCGGCGCGCCGCAAGCAGAGCCTATTTGACGAGGCCGATGGTCTTGAGAATGTCGCCGACGCGGACCTGTTCTTCTTTCAGGAAGGCGGCGAAAGGTTCGCCGGCGAGATAATAGTCGTCCCAGCCGCGCGCCTTGAGCAGCGCCTTCCACTCGCTGCTCGCGACCATGCCGTCGAAGAGCCTGGTCAGTTGCGCCTTCTGATCGGCGTTGATGCCGGCAGGAGCCATGACCGCACGCCAGTTCACGACCTCGACGTCGTAACCAAGTTCCTTGAGCGTGGGGACATCGACGCCCTCGAGGCGCTTGCCGGACGAAATCGCCAGCGCGCGCAGCTTGCCCGCCTTGATCTGGCCTTCGAACTCGCCATAGCCGGAAACACCCGCGGTCACGCGGCCGCCGAGCATCGCCGCCAGAGCTTCGCCGCCCCCGGAGAAGGCGACGTAATTGACCTTGCCGGCATCGGCTCCTGCCACCTTGGTGACGAGGGCGGCCAGGATGTGGTCGGCGCCTCCGGCCGATCCGCCCGCCCAGGTGACGCGCGCCACATCGGCTTTGATTGCCGCGACGAAGTCCTTCACCGACTTATGGGGCGACTCGGCGGGGACGACGATGACCAGCGGATCGCCGGTGAGGCGTGCCAGCGGCGTCACCTGGTCCAGGCTGACAGGCGACTTGTTGGTCAGGATGGCGCCGACCATAGTGATACCGTTGACCATCAGTTGGCTCGGATCGCCCTTGGCGTTGTTGATGAACTGCGCCAAGCCGATCGTGCCGCCGGCACCGGTGACGTTGTTGACCTGGACGCTGCGGACCGCCTTGGTTTCGGTCAGGACCTGTTGGATCGAACGGGCGGCGCCATCCCAGCCTCCGCCTGGACCGGCCGGTGCCATGATCTTCAGCTCCTGGATCGGCGACTGGGCCAGCACGAGGCCGGGCGAGATCGACAGGGCGGCGATGCCAGCTGCCAGGAAAAGTCTGCGCGTCGTCATGATGATCCTCCCAAGGGTGACAGGTGGTCGCGCTTCTCGCGCTGTTCAGGCTTCCCGCAGGGGCGCGGGTCGTGCTTCACCGGTTGCGGTGAAAGGCGGAACAGGCGCGGCAAGCGCGCGCCCGAGGATCAGGGAAATGATGCCGCCGGCGCGCAGCGTCTCGCATTCGAGCGCGGTCTCGACGGCAGCCTGCAGCGACAGGGGTTCAACCGCGCCGCCGAAACGATGGATGCGGGCCGTGACGATGCTGCGCGGAGCGATCCATTCGGGCCCGGCCTCGATCTCGATGGTGTCACCGGGCGCAAGCTCCAGGGAACCAGGCCCGGCGCCGGCCGGGAACTGAAGCGGCAGAATGCCCATGCCGATCAGGTTGGAGCGATGAATGCGCTCGAAGCTCCGGGCGATGACGGCATTGACGCCGAGGAGACCTAGCCCCTTGGCGGCCCAGTCGCGCGACGAACCCGTGCCATAGCGTTCGCCGGCGACGACGACCATCGCATCGCCCGAAGCGCGGTACAGCGCGGCGGCGCGCCACAGCGACATGATCTGGCCGGTCGGTACATGAAGGGTCGAGCCCGCCGGCAGATCGGGTGCAAGGCGGTTCACGACGCTGCGGTTAGTGAACAGGCCGCGCAGCATGACCTCCCAGTTGCCGCGGCGCGCGGCGTAGACGTTGAGATCCTTCGGATCCTCGCCGCGCTCGATCAGCCATTGTCCGGCCTCGCTTGCCGCAGGGGTCTGTCCGGCCGGCGAGATATGGTCCGTCGTGATGTCGTCACCGAGAACCAGCAGGGGATGGGCGCGATAGTGACCGAGCCGATGAGGTTCGAGCGCCCCAGCAAAGGGCGGTGGCCGCAGTGCGGTCGAGGCCGGATCCCATGGGAACAGGGCCGAAGACGGCGCGTCGAGCTCGGCCCAGTGACGGCTCTTCGTCGCCGTGGCGAATGCTCGGCTGAAATCCCCGGGGTCGAGGGCGAGCCCCAGCGCCGTGTCGATCTCGGCGCCGCTCGGCCACAGCTCGGCCAAGGTCACCGGCTTGCCATCCGGGGTCGAGGCCAGTGGCTGCCGGAGAATGTCGCGATCGGCATCGCCGGCGAGCGCATAGGCCACCACCAGCGCCGGTGAAGCCAGGAAGCCGGCCTCGATCTGGCCATGGACCCGACCGGGAAAGTTGCGGTTGCCCGACAGGATCGCGACCGGAAGGACCTCTCCGGCGCGGATGGCCGTGTCCATCGCCGGCAGCAGCGGTCCCGAATTGCCGATGCAAGTGGTGCAGCCATAGCCGACGATGCCGAAGCCGAGGGCCTCCAGATCATCGAGCAGTCCCGCCCGCCTGAGATAGCGTTCCGCCGCAGGCGATCCCGGTGCCAGTGAAGTCTTGACCCAGGCCGGTGGCTTCAGCCCAAGCCGATGGGCCTTGCGGGCGACCAGGCCGGCCGCCACCACGAGGCGCGGGTCGGAGGTGTTGGTGCAGCTCGTGATTGCGGCGAGGGCGACGGGAAAGCGCGGCAACGAGACGGATACGGTCTTGGGCTGGGTCATCGCGACGAGGGCCGGCCGCACCGCTTCGGGCGAAAGCAGATCCTGCGGACGGCGCGGGCCGGCGAGGCTGATGGCGATCGCAGCGAGATCGATCTCGACGACATCGGTATAGCGGGGCTCTGCCTGCGGATCGAACCAGAGCTGCTGCTCCTTCGCGTAAGCTTCGACCAGGGCGATCTGCTCCGGCGACCGACCGGTTCGCGCGAGATAGGCCAGCGTCGCATCGTCGATCGGGAAATAGCCGGTCGAGGCGCCGAATTCCGGGGTCATATTGGCGACCACCGCGCGCTCGCCTGCCGAGAGGCTGGAGACGCCCTGCCCAAAGAACTCGACGAACGCGCCGGTGACATTCCGGGACCGGAGGCGCTGCGTCACGGCAAGCGCGAGATCGGTCGCGCTGACGCCCTCGCGTAGCTGGTTCGTCAGGCGAACGCCGATCACGTCGGGAATGCGCATCATCACCGGCATGCCGAACATGACGCTCTCGGCCTCGAGCCCGCCGACGCCCCAGCCAAGCACGCCGATGCCGTTGATCATCGGCGTGTGGCTGTCGGTGCCGATCAGCGTGTCGGGCAGGGCCCAGAGCCGGCCGTCGATCCGGCGCGTGGTCACGACGGTCGCGAGCTGCTCCAGGTTGATGGTGTGCATGATGCCGGTGCCCGGCGGATGGACGCGGACGCCGTCGAGGGCCCGCGTAGCCCATTTCAGGAAGCGATAGCGTTCGCCATTCCGGCGGTATTCGCGCGCGATGTTGACCCGCATGGCGTCGGGCGAGGCCGAGAGGTCGACCCCCAGGGAGTGATCGACCGAGACGTCGACCGCCAGGACCGGGCTCAGGCGCTCTGGATCTCCGCCTGCCCGGGCAATGGCATCGCGCATGGCGGCGACGTCGACGAGGGCCGGCGTGCAGGTCGTGTCGTGCATCAGCACGCGACCGGGCTGGAACGCGATCTCCGCGCCCGAGGTGCCGTGGACAAGCCAGTCGCGCAGGTCACGCAGGGCCTGATCGCGCTCCTCCTGCCCCTTGGATTCCCGCAGCACGTTCTCGGTGACGAGACGCAAGACGTGCGGCAACCGCAGGAGCGCGTCGCCGAGCTGAGCGGCGAGGTCGGCAACGACACAAGTCTCCGTCGAGGAGGTACCAACCTTGAATAGCGGTCGTGTTCGGCTGCTCATCCTCGATAAATGCATAATGTAATCAGAAAATGCAATATACCGTATCGCCTTCGCCTTGACCGGAAGCGGTCGGCCTAACTGGTCGTTGTGGTGGCTCGGCAAACGTCCGGAATCGGGAGGTCGCCCAATGCCCGCTTCCCACTTTGCGGACCCTCGGAAGGTCCGCTCTCGGGCAAGCTGATCAATCGACCCTAAGGCGAAACTCGCTGGCGAGTTTCAATCGTTGGAATAGCCTTCGCAGCATGCGTGGTGCGATGTTCGTCTCGATATCGCGGGGAGAACGACGATGACTTTCGGTGTGACCGCCGTGTTGGATATAGGCAAGACCAACAGCAAAATCCTCGCTGTCGATCACGACCTGAACGTCGTCGCCACGCATGGCATGGCGTCCATCAGTGATGGCGGCCGCCTCGATACGACGCGCAGCTGGGAGTTCATTCTGGCGAGCCTGAAGCTGATCGCGGTGCGCTTCAACCTTTCGGCCATCGTGCCGGCCACACATGGAGCTGCCTTCGCCATCATGGGCGAAAGTGGACTTGCCCATGGGATCGTCGATTACGAACAGCGTGTTCCTGACACCGTTTCAGCCGAGTACGACGTTCTGCGGCCGGATTTCACGGAGAGCTTTTCGCCAAACCTGCCTTTGGGCCTCAATGCCGGACGGCAACTATTCGCGCTCGATCGTTCCACGCCGGGCCTCTTCGACGAGGCTCGGGCGCTGATCGCCTATCCGCAGTACTGGGCCTGGAAGCTCAGCGGCGAGCTGGTCTCGGAAGTCTCGTCGCTCGGCTGCCACACCGACCTCTGGGCGCCCTTGAAGGCCGGCCCTTCCTCGCTGTCCGGCGCAATGGGCTGGGACCGCCTGTTCCCGCCGATTGCACCCGCCTGGGCGACGCTCGGCGAGGCCGCGCCTGCGCTCGGCCTGCCCACCAGGTGCCGGGTTCTGGCCGGCGCGCATGACAGCAACGCCGCCTTCCTGCGCTATCTCGCCGGCTCGCGGGAGCCCTTCGCACTCGTCAGCACCGGCACCTGGTTCGTCTGCTTCAACACGCAAGGGGACGTCCCCGGCCTTTCGGCCGAGCGCGACACGCTGGCGAATATCGATGTGCTCGGGCGGCCCGTGGCCTCGGCTCGTTTCATGGGTGGGCGGGAATACGCCGCACTGGCGGAGCTCGGCGGGCAAGCGAGCCTCGAGGATCTGCGCGCGGTCGTGGCGGCGCAGGTATGCGCACTGCCTTCCTTTGCCGCTGGCGGTCCGTTCGGCGGAAGAAGCGGGGCCGTTCGCGGGACACCGTCCGGGCCGGCGCAGAACGCGGCGCTGGCCGCGCTCTACTGTGCCCTGATGACCTGCGAAAGCCTCGCCCTCACCGGCCCCGTCTCCAAGCTCTATGTCGACGGGCCCTTCGCCACCAATCCGCTCTATCTCGGAGCGCTCGCCACGCTTCTGCCCGATGTGCGCATCCTCGCCTCGCAGGACCAGCACGGCACCGCCGTCGGTGCGGCGCTGCTCGCACATTGGCCGTCGGAGGCCGCGCAGCTACCGGACTATACGCTCGCCGCGCAGGAGATTGCCGCGCTCGACCTGGATCTGGAAGGCTATCGCAGGACATGGCGGGCGATGATCGCCGAAGGACCGGCGTCAGGACGCTGAGAGCAGACCCGGGGGCTTGGCGGCGTCCGTTACCTCCATAACCCGCACATCGGGGCACAGGCTGCGCAGCAGCTCGATCTCGGCTCCGCCGGCGCCGCTGTCGGTGATGACGATGTCGATCTCCTCGAGCGGGGCCACGACCATCGACGACCGAACCTTGAGCTTCGCACTGTCCGCGAGCAGCACGATGCGCTCGGCCCGGCGCGCCAGCTTCTGCGCCGCGCGGGCGATGAGCGGATCCCTCTCGGTCGCGCCAGCGCGGCCGAGCCCGTAGCAACTCGTGAACAGCACCTCGCCGGCGAAGCTCTCGGTGCCGTCATGCTCGAAGGAGCTGAGGATGATGTTGTGCTCCGGATAGACGGTCCCGCTCGGAATTGTCACGCGGCAGCCCGGGCGCACCGAGAGCAGCTCTCCGGCGATCGAGAATGAATTGGTCAGGACGTCGAGGTTTCGTCCGCGCAGCAGGCGCGCGAGCTCGAAGGTCGTCGAGCCGGCATTGAGGATGACGCTCATGCCGTCCTCGACCAACCGGGCCGCCTCGCGCGCGATCGCCTGCTTCTGCGCGACATTGACGTCACGGCTCATGGCGAAGGGCACGCCGGCGAGCTGGTGCTGATGGCGCGGCCGCAGCGCCTCCGCCCCGCCGCGAACCCGCCGCAACTCGCCATTGCGGTCGAGCGCCGCAATATCGCGCCGGATCGTCGCTTCCGATGCATCCAGCATGTCGACGAGATCGGAGAGCGCGATGATCGAGCGCTCATTGGTCAGCTTGACGATCAACCTGTGCCGTTCGCGTTCGAGCATCTTGTTTCCGTTTCCCTGCCCTTGGTCCGGAGCCGGCCGCAGCCGGAGGCATCCTTCATTTTTTCAGGCGCATCGCAATGCGGCTTGCAAGAAAATGACAGAACTTGATCGAACTTGACAATGATTGAGAGTTCGCGATGAATTTATGAAACAGCGGCCGAAACGAGCCGCTTGCCGGAAACGCCGAAGTCGAGGATCTCATGGCCGATCACGCCATTGCGAGCGGTTTGTCACGCCTGCTCACCAGCTCATGGGACGAGGGGCTGGCGGAGACGCTCTCGCCACAGGATCTGCTGGTCTATCGCTCGAACCTGCTCGGTGCCGACAAGCGCATCACCAATTTCGGCGGCGGCAACACCTCCTCCAAGCTCGGCATGCCCGATCCCCTGACCGGCGCCCCGGTCGAGGTGATGTGGGTGAAAGGGTCGGGTGGCGATCTCGGTTCGATCCGGCTCGACGGTTTCGCGACGCTGGACATGGCGCGCTTCCGCAGCGTGCGACAGGCCTATGCCGGCCCGGACATGGAGGATGACGTCGTCGCCCTCTATCCGCACTGCACCTTCGGCCTGAATCCGCGCGCCGCCAGCATCGACACCCCGCTTCACGGTCTGATCGACTATCCGCATGTCGACCATGTCCATCCCGATGCGATCATCGCCATCGCCGCCTCGGTCGATGGCGAGGCGATCACCCGTGAGATCTTCGGCGACGAGATCGGCTGGCTGCCTTGGCGGCGGCCGGGATTCGAGCTCGGGCTGATGCTGGAGCGCTTCGTCCGCGACAATCCCGGGGCGCGCGGCGTCATCCTCGGCAGCCACGGCCTCTTCACCTGGGCCCACACCCAGCGCGGCTGCTATGAGACCACGGTTGAGGTGATCAATCGCGCGATCACCTGGCTGGCCGAGCACGAGGCTGGCAAGCCGGCTTTCGGCGGCCCGGCAGTGGAGATGCTGGCTCCTAAGCAGCGCCGCGCGACTGCGGCCCGCCTGATGCCGATCCTGCGCGGTCTCGTCTCGGAAGGCCGCGCGAAGGTCGGCCATTTCGACGATCAGGCGGCGGTGCTCGATTTCGTCTGCAGCCGCGACCTCGCCGCGTTGGCGCCGCTCGGGACATCCTGTCCCGACCATTTCCTGCGCACCAAGATCCGCCCGCTTGTGCTCGAAATCGATGCCTCGCGCCTCGACGGGGAGGATCTGCTGCCGACGCTCCGGCAGGCGATCGCAGCCTATCGCGCCGACTATCTCGGCTATTACGAGCGCTGCAGGCGCCCGGATTCGCCGCCGGTGCGCGATACCAACCCGGTCGTCATTCTCGTGCCCGGGGTCGGCATGTTCACCTTCGCCGCCGACAAGGCGACGGCGCGGATCGCCGGGGAATTCTACGTCAACGCCATCAACGTCATGCGTGGCGCCAGCGCTGCCTCGACCTATGCCGGCCTGCCGGAGCAGGAAGCCTTCGACATCGAGTACTGGCTGCTCGAGGAGGCCAAGCTGCAGCGGTTGCCCAAGGGCAAGCCGCTCGAGGGGCGGATCGCACTGGTCACCGGCGGGGCCGGCGGCATCGGCCTCGCCACCGCGCGCAGACTGCTCGGCGAAGGTGCCTGCGTCGTGATCTGCGACATCGACAGGAGCGCGTTGCGCGAGGCTGAGACTGCACTGGTAAAGAGCCATGGTCGCGACCGCGTCGCGGCGGTCCCCGTCGACGTGACCGACGAGCGGACTGTCATCACCCTCTTCGGCGAGGCGGCGCTGGCTTTCGGCGGGCTCGACATCCTCGTGTCGAATGCCGGGATCGCCTCGGCCGCGCCGCTCGAGGATACCAGCCTCGAACTCTGGCAGCGCAATATCGACATTCTCGCGACCGGCTATTTCCTGGTCTCTCGCGAGGCGTTCCGGCTGATGAAGGCGCAGGCGCGTGGCGGCTCGATCGTCTTCATCGCCTCGAAGAACGCGCTGGTCGCCTCGCCCAACGCCTCGGCCTATTGCACGGCCAAGGCCGCCGAAATTCAGCTCGCTCGCTGCCTCGCTCTGGAGGGCGCGCCGCACGGCATCCGCGCCAATGTCGTCAATCCAGATGCGGTCCTGCGCGGTTCGCGCATCTGGGAAGGCGAATGGCGCGCGCAGCGTGCCGGGGCCTATAATGTCGCCCCCGACGATCTGGACGAGGTTTACCGCCAGCGCAGCATGCTGAAGCTCAACGTCTTCCCCGAAGACATCGCCGAAGCCGTCTATTTCTTCGCCTCGGACCTTTCCGCGAAATCCACCGGCAACATTCTCAACGTCGATGCCGGGCACGCGCCCGCCTTCACGAGATAGATCATGGCGGAACTCCTGATCGATCCCGGGGTCATCGAGGCGCATAACCGGCAAGGGGCCGACGCGCTCGCGCAGGATTACGAGGCGCTTTCGCGATCGCTCTCGCGACGGGGTATCGATTGCGAAATGCTGCTGGCCAGGGTCTCGGCCCTGGAAATCGCTGTCCCGTCATGGGGCGTCGGCACCGGCGGAACGCGGTTCGCGCGTTTCCCGGGACCGGGCGAGCCCGCCGACATCTTCGACAAGCTCGAGGATTGTGCCGTCATCCAGCAGCTTGGCCGGGCGACGCCGCGCGTCTCGCTGCATTTCCCCTGGGACGAGATCGCCGACATGGCGGCGGTCCGGGCGCGCGGGCAGGAGCTCGGGCTCGGCTTCGATGCGGTGAATTCCAACACCTTCCAGGACCAGGCCGGCCAGAAGCTCTCATACAAGTTCGGCAGCCTGTCCCACGCCGATGCGGAAGTGCGGGCTCAGGCCGTCGCGCACAATGTCGACTGCATCCGCAAGGGGCAGGCGCTGGGTGCGCGGGCGCTGACGATCTGGCTGGCCGATGGCAGCAACTTCGCCGGCCAGTCCCATTTGGCGCGCGCTTTCGAGCGCTATGTCGAGTCCGTCTCTGCGATCGAAGCGGCCTTGCCCGACGAGAGCTGGAGGCTGCTTCTGGAGTACAAGAATTTCGAACCCGCCTTCTACGCGACGGTGGTGCAGGACTGGGGCTCCTGCCTGCTCGCGGCCCAGGCCGTCGGCCACCGCGCCCGCTGCCTCGTCGATCTCGGGCACCATGCCCCTTCGACCAATATCGAGCTGATCGTCGCGCGATTGATCTCGGCCGGAAAGCTTGGAGGCTTCCACCTCAACGATTCCCGTTTCGGTGACGACGATCTCGATGCCGGCTCGGTCGATCCGTTCCGGCTCTTCCTGGTCTTCAACGAACTGGTCGATGCCGAGGAGCGCCAGGCCTGGGACGAGGCGCCGGCGCTGATGCTCGACCAGTCGCACAATCTCACCGACCCGATCGAGAGCCTGATGCTCAGCGCCGACGCCGCCCGGCGGGCGCATGCCCAGGCGCTGCTCGTCGACCGGGAGCAGCTCGCTGAGCTGCAGGCGCGCAACGATGCCGCCATGGCGGCGGAGGCTCTGCGGCGCGCCTTCCGCACCGATGTGACGCCGCTGCTGGCCGAGGCGCGGCGCCGGGCCGGCGGCGCGATCGATCCCGTCGGCGCCTATCGCCTGTCCGGCTACCGGGAGAATGTCGCCGCGCAGCGCCCGCTCAGCACAGGGGGCGGCGGCGGCATCGTCTGAGGCTCGAAGATCAAAAGCGCCGCCGGATCGTTCGGCCGGCAGGCGCAAAACACAGAACGAACGCAGTGGAGGGAACCCATGAAGACACTCTTCAAATCACTCATCACCGGGGCCATGGCTTCGCTCGCCCTGGGAGCGGCGGCCTTCGCGCAGGCCCCTGCCCATGAGGGCAAGCTCGTCGTCTATGCCTCCCACCCGTCCGAAATGGTCGACCATTTCACCAAGATGTTCGGCGACAAGTACGGCATTCGCGTCACGACCGTGAAGGCCGGCACCGGCGAGCTGCTGAACCGCATCCGCGCCGAGCGCAACCGCCCGGCGGCCGACATCATGTGGGGCGGTTTCTCCGACACCGGCGCCTCGGCGCCCGATCTCTTCGACAAGTACAGCTCGCCCGAGCTCGCCAAGGTCGAACCCAAGATGCTCGATGCCAACGGCTACAACACGCCGTTCGCCGCTAGCACCATGGTGATGATGTACAACAAGAGCCAGGTGAAGCCGGAGCAGGCGCCCAAGACCTGGGCCGATCTCGCCAAGCCGGAATGGAAGGGCAAGATCGTCCATGCCGACCCGTCGAAGTCGAGCTCGGCGCTGGCTGCGCTCAACACCTGGCTGCTGATCTACGGCCGCGACGACAAGGGTTGGACGATGGTCGAGAACATGACGAAGAACATGAACATCATCCTCAAATCGAGCCTGGTGTTCCAGCAGGTCGGCCGCGGCGAGTATCCGATCGGCGTGACCTATGAGGAAGCGGCGATCAACTACGTCCTCGCCGGCACTGCCGGCATCGTCTACCCGGCCGACGGCACGCTGCTGGAGCCGGAGGGTATGTTCATCGTCAAGGGCGCGCCGAACCCGCAGGCCTCGAAGCTGTTCGCCGACTTCCTGCTCTCCGAGGAGGCGCAGAAGGAGCTCACCGCCAAGTTCCCGGGCCGCCGGCCGACCCGCCAGGGCGTCCAGACCCATGCCGAAATGAAACCGGCAGGCGAGCTCAAGCTGATCGACTATGACGCGAAATGGGCAGCCGCCAGCCGGGCCGAAGTGCTCGACAGGATGCAGAAGATCATCGTCAAGACGCAGCAGTAGGCTCTGCCGCCGAGCCGATCCCGGGCGAGGGCACGCGCTCTCGCCCGTTCCCCCGTGACATGCGTGACCGACCGGGTTTCCAGATGGCCTCTACTTCCGTCCGTATCGATCAGGTGACGAAACGCTATGGCGATTCCGTCGCCGTCGACAATGCCTCGCTCGAGATCGCCAAGGGCGAGTTCTTCACCCTGCTCGGATCGTCTGGCTGCGGGAAGACGACGTTGCTGCGCATCATCGCCGGCTTCCTGAAGCAGACGAGCGGGCGCATCCTGTTCGGCAACAGCTGCATCGACGATCTGGCACCGCAGCACCGCAATACCGGCATGGTGTTCCAGAGCTATGCGATTTTTCCGCATCTCAGCGTGGTCGACAACATCGCCTACGGGCTGCGGGCTAGGGGCCAGAAGGCCGCCGAGATCAAGCAGAAGGTCGACACCTATCTGGCGCTGACGCGCCTCTCCCATCTCGGTCACCGCAAGCCCCGCGAGCTCTCCGGCGGGCAGCAGCAGCGCGTCGTGCTCGCCCGAGCCATGGTGATCGAGCCCGACGTGCTGCTCATGGACGAGCCGCTCTCCAATCTCGACACCGAGATGCGCATGCATCTGCGCACCGAGATCCGCGCCCTGCAGCGCAAGATCGGCGTGACCACGATCTACGTCACGCATGATCAGGAGGAAGCGCTCTTGATGTCGGACCGGATCGCGGTGATGCGCGGCGGCCGGCTGGAGCAGGTCGCCAGCCCGCACGACATCTACAACAAGCCGAGCACGCGCTTCGTGGCGAGCTTCATCGGCGAGAACAATTTCCTGCCGGCGGTACAGCGAGATAATGCCGAGGCGGGGCATGTCCGGATCGAACTGCCGGGTGGCCAGTTCACCGCGAAGCTGCGCGGCGACCTCCCGCAAGGCGCACTCGAAGCCGCGTTCCGCCCGCAGGACATCGAGCTACGCCCGCTGGATTGCGAGGGCGAAGGGCTCGTCGGGACGCTGACCGACATCCAGTTCCTCGGTGGGACCGTGCGCTACGCGATCGATCTCGGCGGCGGGCATCTCGTCCAGGTCGCGGGGTCGAGCCGGACCGGCGTCACGCTTCCCGAGATCGGAACCCGCCATCGCCTCGGCGTGTCGCCGGCGGCGATTGCCCTGTTCGCGCCCGAGGCCGCCTGATGAGCGCCGTCACCGACACGGAGACCCCGCTGCGGCGCGGCGGCGGGTTTGCCCGCCATTTCGGCTTCTGGCCCGTGGTCACGGCCATCGTCCTCGTCCTCATCGTCGGGCTCCTGCTGGTGCCTGTCGCCAACATCGTCGGCGTCAGCCTCTCGGCAGGGGCCAAGACCGGCAGCATCTTCGAGAACTACGTCAACTTCTTCTCCGAACGCTTTTATTATCAGACGCTGGTCAACAGCTTCTGGGTCAGTATCTGGGCGATGATCTTCGCCGTCTGCCTCGGCGTTCCCGCGGCCTATTTCGTCAATCGCTACGAGATCTGGGGACGCGGCTTCGTGCGGGCCGCCGTCGTCCTGACCTTCGTCTCCCCGCCCTTCATCGGCTCCTATTCCTGGGTCGTGCTGTTCGGGCGCAGCGGCGTCCTGACCCAGTTCTTCAATTCCATCGGCGTCTCGCTGCCCTCGATCTACGGCGCCTCGGGCATCATCTTCGTCTTCACGCTGCAGTTCTTCCCCTTCGTCTTCCTGCTCGTTTCCTCCGGCCTGAAATCGATCGACCAGAGCGTCGAGGATGCCGCCCGCAATCTCGGCTCCAGCGAATTCCGCACCTTCCGGACCGCGATCGCTCCCTTGCTGGTGCCCTCGATCACCACGAGCGCCTTGCTGGTCTTCATCGCCTCGTTCACCGATCTCGGCACCCCGATCATCCTGGGCGAGCGTTTCCGCGTCCTGCCCGTCCTGATCTATGGCGAGTTCGTCAACGAGTTCGGCGGCCGCCCGGTCCTCGCCAGTGCACTCTCGGTGCTGCTCCTGTCGGTCACGACGGGCGCGCTCCTGCTGCAGCGCTGGCTGTCGGCGCGGTTTTCCTATGCCACGTCCGCGATCCGCCCGCTGCAGGTCCAGGAACAGCCCAGGGGCAAGCGCATCGCCGCGACGGCTTTCGTATTCCTGCTGATCGGCTTTGCGCTGCTGCCGCTGGTGAACATCGTCGTCTCGTCCTTCCTGAAGTCGAACGGGCCGGTCCTGGTCGCGAGCTTCACGCTCGACAACTACGCGCGCATCCTCGACCGGATCTCGCTGCCGCTCTGGAACACGCTGTTCTACACCACGGTCGCGACGCTGCTCTGCGCGGTCATCGGAACGGCGATCGCCTACATCATCGTGCGCCGGCCCGGGCCGGTCTCCAGCCTGCTCGATACCGTGGTGATGTTCTCATATGCGGTTCCGGGGATCGTGCTCGGCGTCGGCTTGGTGGTGACCTATCACGAGCCGCCCTTCGCCCTGACCGGCACCGCGACCATCCTGATCCTGGCCTATTTCATTCGCCGGTTGCCCTTCTCGGTCCGGTCCTCGGTCAGCATGCTGCAGCAGATCTCGCGTGACACCGAGGATGCCTCGATCAATCTCGGTGCGGGACCGGGGCGGACCTTCGCCAAGATCACCGTGCCCCTGCTGGCGACGGCGATCCTCTCGGGCGCACTGCTGACCTGGTCGAACACGATCCGCGAGCTCAGCGCGACGCTGATCCTGCAGTCGGGAACGACGACGACGGTCGCAATCGAGATCTTCAACGAGGTCGTGAACGGCAATTTCGGCGTCGCATCGGCGCTGGGTACGGTACTGATCCTGCTGACCTTCCTGCCGCTGGTCGTGCTGTTCACGCTGCTGGGCAAGAAGGAGGAGGCCCTTGTATGAGGCATTGCCAGAGGCTTGGCCGGGGGATCGAGCCCTCCGTCGGCAGCGTGGGCGATAGCTACGACAACGCCCTCGCCGAGGCGATCAACGGGCTCTGCAAAGCGGAGCTCATCCATAGGCGTGGATGACTGCACGCGCGAGAATTGCCGCTCAGGCGCATGTCGCTAGGTTCACCTCATGTCGCTGACGACCTTTTCTGCTTGGTTGCCATGAGACGATCGCCGACATAAGCCAGGCCGCATCCTGCTGGTCTGACGCTCGGGCTGTTCTTATGGCACGCGACATCGCAGTGCGGCGGCACCGCACCATTCTGGAAAGTCTCGACAGGCTTGAGTCTCTAACTGTCGAAGAGCTCGCCCGCTCGCTGGATGTGTCGCGGGAGACCATTCGGCGCGACCTCAAGACCTTGTCGGCGGCCGGGTTGCTGTCGATCGTCCACGGTGGCGCAACCCGGCACGAGCGCTCGGAAGCCTCCTTCGCCAGCCGTCGAACCGTCAACCGCGCAGGCAAGGAGCGGATCGCCGCTCTCGCGGTCTCGCTGCTCGGCGATGGCATGACAATCCTGCTCGATTCGGGCACGACGACGGAGGCTCTGACGCGCGCGCTGGCGCGGTCCGATCGCAAGCGCCTGATCGTCCACACGACCTCGCTGGAGAATGCGCGGCTCGCGAGCCGGCTTTCAGGCGCGCGTGTGTTCCTGATCGGCGGTGAGTTCGACAGCAACGAGGACGCTACCACCGGCCCCGAAACACTTCGGGCGATCGCGCGGCTCTCTGCCGATTTCGCTTTCGTCAGCGTCGGCGGCGTCGATTCGGATGGACACCTGACCGACTATACCCGCGCCGGTGCTGCGACCCGGACTGCCCTGTTGAATGCCGCGGAGCAGAGTTTCCTGATGGCCGATCACAGCAAGTTCGGGCTGGTCCTGCCCAGCCGGATCGGAGGCGGTGCGCCTTGGGCGGGGCTACTGGTCGACCAGGCTCCACCCGTCCCGCTCGCCGCCAAACTGGCGGAACACGAGGTTCGCATCCACGTTGCTTAATTTGACCGTTTATGTGGTTTTTTGTTGTTTTATGAAATGAGCCCGCTAACCTGCCTTCCATCGCGGAGGCGCTCATGTCCATTCCCACCCAATCCCGTGTCGTCATCATCGGTGGCGGCATCATCGGCTGCTCGGTCGCCTATCACCTGAGCAAACTCGGCTGGCGCGACGTGCTGCTGCTGGAACAGGGCCGCCTTTCCTCCGGCACGACCTGGCACGCAGCCGGCCTCGTCGGGCAGCTGCGCAGCCAGTCGAGCATGACGCGGCTGATACGGTATTCGACAGAACTCTACGCATCGCTGGAAAAGGAGACCGAGCTCGCCACCGGCTGGAAACGCTGCGGCTCGGTCTCCGTCGCGCGCACGCCGGAACGCATGACGCAACTGCGTCGGACGATTTCTGCGGCGCGGGCACAGGGGGTGGAGATCGAGGAGCTGAGTCCGAAGGAAGCCGGCGACAAATGGCCGGTGATGCGCACCGACGATCTCGTCGGTGGCGTGTGGCTCCCCGGCGACGGCAAGGCGAACCCCGCCGATATCACCCAGGCGCTGGCACGCGGCGCTCGCAACGGCGGCGCGATCGTGCGTGAGGGCATACGCGTTACCGGAATCGAGACCGAGAAAGGTCGGGTGAAGGCGGTTGTCACCGATCAGGGAAGGGTCGAATGTGAGGTCCTCGCCATCTGCGCGGGGCAATGGTCCCGCACCGTCGGGCAGATGTGCGGCGTCTCGGTACCGCTGCATTCCGCAGAGCACATGTACATCGTCACCGGCAAAATCGAGGGGGTAACGCCTGACCTGCCGGTGATGCGCGATCCCGATGGCTACACCTACTACAAGGAGGAGGTCGGCGGCCTCGTCATGGGCGGCTTCGAGCCCGATGCGAAGCCGTGGGGCATGGACGGCATTCCTTATCCGTTCGAGTTCCAGCTCCTGCCCGATGACTGGGACCAGTTCGCGATCCTGATGGAGAATGCGTTGCAGCGCGTGCCGGCGCTGGAGACGGCCGAGATCAAGACCTTTCTCAACGGTCCGGAGAGCTTCACGCCGGACAACAACTTCCTGCTCGGCGAGGCGCCGGAGGTGGCGGGCGTCTATGTTGGCGCCGGGTTCAACTCGATGGGGATCGCGTCGGCCGGCGGCGCCGGCCGGGCGCTCGCCGAATGGATCGTCGAGGGCGAGGCGACGAGCGATCTCTGGCCCGTCGACATTCGCCGCTTCGCTGGCTTCAACAACAATCCGGCCTGGCTGAAGGACCGCATCAAGGAGACGCTCGGCCTTCACTACGCGATGCCCTGGCCGAACCGCGAACTCGATACCGCAAGGCCTTTCCGGCGCTCGCCGCTCTATGAGCGCCTTGCAGCCAAGCATGCGGTCTTCGGCTCCAAGATGGGCTGGGAACGCGCGAACTATTTTGCCCGCAACGAGGACGAGCGCACGATCCGCTATTCCTTCGGACCGCAGAACTGGTTCGAAACGGTCGCTGCCGAGCATCGTGCCTGCCGCGAGGCGGCGGGGCTGGTTGACATGAGCAGCTTCGCCAAATTCCTGCTGCAGGGTCCGGAGGCCGAAGCCGCCTTGCAGCGCCTCGCTGCCAATGATGTCGCCGTTCCCGTGGGCAGCTCGGTCTATACAGCCTTGCTCAACGCGCGCGGAACCTTCGAAAGCGACCTCACGGCCGCCCGTATCGCGCCCGATAGCTACCTGCTCCTGACCGGCACCGCGCAGGCGACGCGCGATGCGCACTGGATCAGGCGCCAGCTCCCCGAGGGTGTAACGCTGACGGATGTGACCTCCGCCTACGCCGTTCTCTCGCTGGCCGGGCCGAAGGTTGCGGAGATACTCGGCCGCGTCTCGCCGATCTCGTTCGATCCCGCTGATTTCCCGGCCAATGCGATCCGGCAGATCACGATCGGCTATGCCACGACCTGGGCTTGCCGCCGGTCCTATCTGGGAGACGGCTTCGAGCTTTATGCTCCCGCCGAATTCGCTCTCGCCATCTATGACGCGCTGCACGAGGCCGGTGCTGACCTCGGGCTCATGGATGCAGGCTACTACGCGGTCGACTCGCTGCGTCTCGAGAAGGGCTTCCGCGCCTGGGGCAGGGAGTTGACGCCGGACGTCAATCCCTACGAGGCCGGGCTCGGCTTCGCCGTGAAGCTGAACAAGGGGGACTTCATCGGTCGCGATGCCCTCGTGACGGCGCGCGCCGCGCCCCGCACGAAGAGGCTGATCTCGCTTGTCGGGCCTCGCCCGGACGGTCAGATGGCCTGGGGTGGCGAGGCGATCCTGGCCGACGGCAAGCCGGTCGGCGAGATCACCTCGGCGGCGTTCGGCGCGACCGTCGACGGCATCGTCGCGTTAGGCTGGGCCGAAAGCCATGAGCCTATCGACCAGGCCTGGCTCGATGCGCGCAGCTGGACGATCGATCTCGCAGGCACGGCGACACCGGTGACCGCCAGCCTCGCCGCGCCGCTCGACCGCAAGCAACTGACAAAGGGAGCCACGGCATGACCGATCTTGCGCCCCTCTCGCCTGCCATTTCCCGGGAGATCAGCGTGCAGAACCCGCGCCGTGTCCTCACCCTGTCCTGCGAGGACAGGCCGGGCATCGTGCATGCCGTCAGCGGCGCGCTCTATCGGCATGGCTGCAATATCCTGGAAAGCGCACAGTTCAGTGATCCAAGGGATGGACGCTTCTTCATGCGCGTCGCCTTCGCCGCAGGAGGGAGCTTCGACGATGCCGCGTTCCGGCGCGAATTCGACGGGGTCGCCGGCACCTTCCGCATGGACTGGGACGCGATCGACACGAGGCGCCCGCAGCGCGTCGTCCTGATGGTCTCGCGCTTCGGACACTGCCTGAACGATCTGCTCTTTCGTCAGGCGACCGGCAATCTCAACATCACGATTCCGGCGATCGTTTCGAACCACCGCGATTTCGAGCCGCTCGCGGCGAATTACGGCATTCCGTTTCACCACCTGCCGGTCACGGCGGCCAACAAGGCCGAGCAGGAGGCGAGGCTCCTGGAGATCGTCGCCGAGACCGATGCATCATTGGTCGTGCTCGCCCGCTATATGCAGGTGCTCTCCAACGAGCTGTGCCGTGCGCTGGATGGGCGGGCGATCAACATCCACCATTCCTTCCTGCCGAGCTTCAAGGGCGCGAAGCCCTACCACCAGGCCTATGATCGCGGCGTGAAGCTGATCGGAGCGACCGCGCACTACGTGACCTCCGATCTCGACGAGGGGCCGATCATCGACCAGGACGTCGCCAGGGCCGATCATTCGCTTGCGCCTGACGATCTCGTCAGCGTCGGGCGCGACATCGAGGCGGTCGTCCTGGCGCGCGCCTTGCGCTTGCATGTCGAGCGGCGGGTGATGCTGGCCGGCCGACGCACGGTCATCTTCCGCTAGGGGCCATGACGCGATGGCACGAATTTCAACAGAGATGGATCACCGCTTCGGCTCTGCTGACAATCGGCTGTTCGCCGGAGAACGTGATGCTCGGGCAAAATCGGCTTTCATTTTCAGCCTGGCGGCTCCGGCGCTGCCACGAACAGACGCCTTTCGCTATGTGAGGCCTGTCACAGTCGCTTTCCGCAAACTGCGTATCCATTGCGCTGGATCGAGCGGCGGAGCGGGCCACATGCCCAACACCTTCCATCAGAAGATCGCGGTGTTCCATCGCAACACCATTCAGAAAATGAGAAATGCAGGACTATCGGCGTATGTCCTGAGAGAAGATGGCAGTGTGGTGCACTTTAGGTTCGACGGAAAAAGGGAAGTCATCAGCTCCAGTTCAATTCCGCCGAAAAATTCGAGATCGGAACCTGGCATGCTGACGACAAGCTGAAGGCAAGAAAGCCACGGCCGAACCGAACCTTTGAGCCGTGACTGCGCAGGCGACACGCCTTGTATCCGAATAGCAAGGCCATGCGGATTCCCGGCGCTCAGCTTTCGGCCAGTCCGCCAAGATCGGTTCATGGGGCGTCCCGCCAGCGCTGGGAACGATGGGGTAGCCGTCGGTGCTCGAGAAAACCTGTGCAAGCAGAAAGGGCGCCTTTCGGCGCCGTATGCGATTTCGAGTACTGGCGCCATGATGCTGCGCTCTTTCAGTGGCCGTGGGTGCCGACTGACGGTTGCGAAACGCCGCCCAAGCCCATGAGCAACGAGTACCTCACGAAAAATCCTCGCCCGGTTCTGAGCACGGACTGAACTCTCGCCTTTTACGAAACGCCGCCTGTGGCTCGCCATTTGTCAGCCACCGGACAATGCTTCCGTACAACTTACCTCACATCCTTGGCTGTCAGGCGCGGCCAGTTTCCCTCGGCACGGGCGATGTACGCCCGCGTTTGAGCGAGCCAGGTCTCTCGCACGCCGAGGTCGTAGTTGAGGTAAAGCCGGCCATCGACGATCGACCACGCTTCGGGCTCGATCTTCACGAGATAGCCACGCGAGGTGCCATAGGCGCAGAACCCGCCATAGGCCGGCAGATAGCGCGCGGGATCGGCCTCGAACAGCGCCTTGTGTTCGGCGCTGGCGAAGCGCCAGCTAGCACCGCCATGGTGCACCGAGAACTCCGGCTTGCCGAGGCGCGGCCCGTGGTCGCGGAAGTAGGCGACGGGATCGTAGCCCCGGATCGCGAGCCCGTCGGGCGAGCCGATCGTGTTGACCGGCCGCCCGATCTCGGCCCGCGCCGGTATGCCGCCGAGCGCCGCCAGGGCCGCGATCCCGGCCAGGCGGATGAAACCTCGTCTGTCGAACATGGTGCTTCTCCGATCGTTGGAACGTTTCAGGGCGCGCGCGTTTCCAGCTCCTCGAAGACACGAGCCGCGACGTAGCCGTAGATCGCGTGGCCGAGGAGGCTCATCAGTGAGAGGCGCGGCACGTCGTTGAGGAGGAAATGCTGTCCGGCGAGCGGGGCGAAGAAGGCGAGCGCGATGAAGTAGGTGATCACGCCCCAGATCCAGCCATCCGCCGGCATGCCGAAGCTCTTCA
This sequence comes from Allobosea sp. WAO, assembly GCF_001509835.1. Lineage (GTDB taxonomy): Bacteria > Pseudomonadota > Alphaproteobacteria > Rhizobiales > Beijerinckiaceae > Allobosea. The sequence goes on along the minus strand of NZ_JXTJ01000007.1, from coordinate 7,106 downwards.
CCCGGCGCGTCAGCACCCAGTAACCCAGCGGGTAGAGCAGGAAGCCGGTGACGAAATGCAGCAGCTTGGCGGCCGGCGTCGAGAGCGTCAGGCCGAGCTGATGGGCGAAAAGCGACTTCACCAGCTCCGGCGGCTCAAGCGGGAATTCCGCCAGCCAGGCCGTCGGCACGGCCGAGAACAGTTCCCAGAAGCCGAGGCCGGCGAAGCCGCCGAGGGTGAGGTTCGTGAGGGTGCGGGCCGAGGGCAGTGCGAAGCCCTGGATCGTGGCCGAGGCGGTCATGGCGGTCATCCTTTCCTGTCTTCAATGGGCGATGGCGAGCGGGGTGGAGGCGACGGCGAGCGTCGCCAGCCGCCCTGCACCGCCGTCATGCAGCCGTGCCAGCCGGCGGGCGGCGAACAGGTTTGCGCCGCCGCGCCGCCCCAGGCGGTCCTCCAGCAGATGCGCGGCGCGGTCATGCTGGCCGGCACGGATCAGGCCTTCGGCATAGGCCTGTTCGAAGAGGTCGCGCTGGGCATGGCTGCCGCCGATGACGCAGAGCCCGTCGCGGGCGGCGCCGAGCAGGCGGGCTGCTTCATTGTAGTCGCGCTCCTGGAAGGCGATCAGCCCGAAGGCGGCGAGGGCGCCGTTGCGGGCGGCGGCGCGCCGCTCGTCACTGGGATGGCCCGCTGCATCCTTCAGCAGGCCATGCGCGATGGCGTGCGCGCCGTCCGCGTGGCCCGCGCCGAGCAGCGATACGGCATAGTGCAGGTCGGCGAAGACCAGGCGCCCGTCATCAATGCGGCCCTCGGCCTTGGTGGCCAGCTCGTGCCAGCGATCGCCGACATCGACCCCGGCATATTCGAGGCGGGCGAGCAGCGAGGCGCCGTTTGCGATGTCGCGATAGTCGTCGGTCGGCTCGGCCCTGATCTCTTCGTCATAGAGCCGCAACACCTCGCCCGTTTCGCCACGTTCCAGCCGGAACAGGGCGAGATGCCAGAAGATGTGGAAGCGCAGATTGTTGGCATGGGCGAAGCTGCGGCCATCGCCGAGCCAGGTGATGCCCTCGGCGACGCGCCCGGTCATTTCCAGCACATGAGCGACAGCGTGACGGCCCCAGGCGTCGCGTGGGCTCAGGCTCACGGCGTGGCGGCCGGCCCGTTCGGCTTGCGCATAGAAGCCCCGCTCTTCGAGCGCGAAGGCATGGCAACCATGGACGAAGCCGGCGAGCGGATGGCTCTCGCCGAAGCCCGGCGCGACGCGGCGCAGCGTCACGAGCATCTCGGACTGGTCGCCGAGCATGAAGCGCAGGCCGTGCGAGAGCTTGAGCGCCAGCACGTCCAGAGGGTGAGCGAGCAGGATCGCTTCAAGCCTCTCGGCCGCCCGCCGCGGGCTGTCCTCGAGCCAAAGCGCCAGGGCTTCGATGACCATCGTCTCACGCCGCGTGACCCGTCGCAGCAGGGCCGCCGAACGGGCCTTGGCGAGGCAATTGCGCGCCGGGGCGAGCAGCTCGCTCCGGGCCAGTGAAAGCAGCATCAGCCCCTTGGCGGCATGGGCGAGGGCGAAGTCCGGATCGGCGGCGAGCGCGCGGGCGAGATGCTCGGGCGTGGTGGCGGCATGGGCCATGAGCGCCTCGAGCGTATCGTTCCAGGCAAGGCGCGCCGCATCGTTGGCGACGCTGATGCCGTCGCCGGAGAGATCGTTGTACCTAGGGTCAGACATTACCTGCTCCGTTGCCGCGCCGATGCCGGGCGCTCTTCAGGGAGTTCGCAGCGCGCCGATCAAACGGCGTTCAACTCGCTTCACGGACCCGTGTTGTCGGCGCGCTCATCGCCACAGACGGATGCTGCGCCTCGCTCGCCGTCTTGCGGACCGGGGCAGCCCAGGGCGCGCTCTTGAACCAGTCGACCAGGACCGCGGTCGCGAGGATCAGCGCGAAGCCGGCAAGGTTGAGCAGCGCAACGACGGGCTCGCTGCGGCCGGCCGCATCGGCGATGGCGCCGAGAAGGCGCGCCAGGACGACGCTCGCCAGGAAACAGGCCAGCGACTGCCGGCCGATCAGGACGAGGAGATGGCCCAGGCCGCTGTCGAGCCGCTGCCGCCAGGGCTCGATCAGGCTGAGCACGAGATAGGCCAGCGCCAGGAAATGCATGACGCGCAGGATGTGGAGATTGGTCTTCTCATCGGCGGGGAGCAGCAGGTCGCGTGCGGCCGCCGACGGCCAGTGCTCGATCAGGCCCCAGAAGGAGAGCGGCACCGAAAGCACGACGAAAGCCGCGGTCGCGATCATGATGCGTCGGTCGCCGAGCGCCGGCACCGGCAACCATCTCATCGCGATGAAGAAGCCGAGGAAGAATGCGAGCTGCCAGGCGAAGGGATTGAGGAACCAGCCGGCGCCGTTCCAGGGATTGCCGGGCAGGTTGAGGCCGCCGATCCAGCTCGCCGCATAGAGCGCCGCCGCGATCAGGAACGGCAGGACTGCGTGGTAGCGTCGCGCCAGCATCATCATCGGCACGAGCGCCAGGATCACCAGATACATCGGCAAGATGTCGAGATAGTCCGGCTGCCAGCTCAGAGTGGCGATGCCGAGCAGCGCGGTTGCCGGGTCAGCGAGAAGCGGCTGGAACTGCTGTGCGAGCATGGTGAAGCCGAACAGCCGATCCAGCGCGGCAGCGAGTCCGACCAAAGCGAGGACGAGGCCGATCTGCGCCCAATAGACCTGCCACATCCGGTAGGCGATGCGCGCCGAGCCCAACCACCAGCCAGCCCGGGCAAAGGCGCTGCCGAAGGCGAGCGCGCTGGCGATGCCGGAGCAGAAGACGAACAGCTCGGCGCCCGACGAGAAGCCGAAGCGCGCCGGAATCCAGGCGTTCCAGCTGTTGTCCGGCAGATGTGCGACGAAGATGATCAGCATCGTCAGACCGCGGAAGAAGTCGAGCCTTTCGTCGCGAGGCCGTTTGGCCTGGACGGGGGCGAGGCCGGCCATCAGAAAGCTCCCTCGTAGCTTTCGGCATCGATCCGGCAGGCCAGCACCGTGAAGCCGCCGCGTTCGAATGCAGCGGCCAGTTCGTGCGCCAGGGTCTCGCAATCGTCGATCGTTGCGCCATGCCCGCCCAGCGCGCCTGCCACGGCGGCGAAATCTGTGGCGCCGATATCGATGCCGGCACGCGGCAGGCCAAGCTGGCGCTGCTTCAGCGCGATCAGTCCCAATTCCTGGTCGACGAGCGCCACGACGATCACGGGAAGCCCGAGATCGCGCAAAGTCGCCAGTTCGCCCAGCACCATTTCGAGGCCGGCGTCGCCGACGAAGCAAAGGACGGGATGGCCGGTTCCGAGCGCAGCGCCCGTGGCCAGGGGCAGGGCGCACCCCATGGTGGACAGGCCGCTCGATTGAAGCAGGCGGCGCGGTCCGTCGCAGCTCCAGATCTGGCTGAGCAGGATGCGGTGCGCGCCGGAATCGGCGGTAGCGATCGTGCCGGCGGGCGCGATGCGGCGCGTCGTCTCGAAGACGGCGTGAGGGCCCCAGCCGGTGGGCGCGGCGAAGGCAGCCCGAAAATCTCGGCGGATGACAGAGGGCTCGCGGTCCGGCCAGACGGCCTTTGCCTCGAGCCGTTCGGCCAGATAGCTCAGGATCGTGCCGACATCGCCTTCGAGCTGCAGGCTGGAGCCATGCATGCCGTGCTGAGCCGGCTCGGCGACGATATCGATGACCGGCTTGCCTGCGGGCCAGGGGTGGCGCCAGCTCTGCCGCATCTCGATCGGATCGTAGCCGGCGAGAAGGATCAGATCCGCCGCTTCGATCAGGGGGTGGACGATCGCATCGGCCTTGGGCGAGAGGCCGACGGCGCCGATGACACGCGGGTCGTCCTCCGGAACCAGGCCCTTGGCCTTGTAGGTCGTCAGCAACGGCGCGCCGGTGCGGGTCAGGAAGCGATCGAGCGCGACCGCTCCGTGCTGAACGACGAGGTCGAGGCCGGCGATGACGAGCGGCCGTTGCGCAGAGGCGATCAGGGCTTGCGCCGATTGGAGATCGGCAGGTGTCGAGCGCGCGATCTGCGGCAAGACAGGCGCAACCCGCGGGGCCGTATGGGCTTCCGCAACCGCAATCGGCAGGTCGATATGCACCGGGCCGGGCCGGCCGCGCCGGGCGATGGCGATCGCCTTCGCGGTCACGAGATCCTCGGTGCCGGGCGCGGCCCGGAAGCTCGCCTTGACGAGCGGCCGCAGCACCGCCTGATGGTCGAAGACCTGATGGGTGTAGCTCTCGGCCAGCGCCTGATCGATGCAGCCGGTCACGAAGATCAGCGGTACCCGGTCCTGCTGCGCATTGGCGACGACATTCACTGCATTGGCGACGCCGGGGCCGAGCGTGGCGACGAGCACGGGCAGGGCGCCTGTCGCATGCCAGAGCCCCTCAGCCATGAAGCCGGCGGCGTTCTCGTGTCTGGCGAGCAGGAAGCGGATGCCGGCGCGTTCGAGCGCATCCACCAGGGCCAGCACCTCGCCACCGGGAATGCCGAAGGCATGGGTCGCGCCCGCTGCCGCCAGTTGCCCGGCCAGAAGATCGGCGCCCCTTGGCAGGCCCTGCGGACCCGTCTCCGCCGGCGCGGCGGCCGATATCCGTTCATGGCGCATGGTCTGTCTCCGGCGAGCCGCCTCGGTGGCGTCGACGGACAGATCGCGCGGAAGGGCGGTTTGGTTACAGGATCACGGAGACGTGAGCTTGCCGCCGTTCGCCGGAGGCAGGGCAGCTTCATCGCCAGTTCATGGCCTTGTGAGCCCGCCGACCGCATGCGACGGAATGAGCCGATCCTATCTCGCGTGCTCCCACGAAGACGTGCCAGCCTTGTCGCTCGACGAACTCGAATCTCAGCTCCGACCGGTTTTCCTTGCCGCTCTCACCGGTGACGAGGCCGCTTACCGTCTTTTCCTCGACACGATCAGTGTCAGGCTGCGCGGCTATCTGCGCCGGATGCTGACCCGCGCCGGGCGCTCGGAGGCCAGTGAGGTCGAGGATGTGCTGCAGGAGGTCCTGTTGGCGCTGCATCTATCGCAACACACCTACGACCCGGCGAGTCCGGTGACGGCCTGGGCCCATGCCATCGCTCGCTACAAGCTCGTCGATCATCTGCGCCGGACCAGCCGGCACGCCGGCAACCAGCCGCTCGACGATCAGGCGTATCATCTTGCCGGCCCAGCCGACAGCGCCGCGTCGGAGGCGCGGCTCGATCTCGAGCGCGCCATGGCGGCCCTGCCGGAGCGCACGCGCGGCCTGATCGATCGGGTCAAGCTCCAGGGCACGACGGTGGCCGAGGCAGCGCGAGCGTCGGGCATGACCGAAACCGCCGCCAAAGTTGCGATCCATCGTGGGCTTCAGGCGATGGCCAGGTTTTTCTCGCGACGCGGAGAGAGACCGGGCTGATCTGCACCAGGAAGCAGAAGGGTGTAACCTTTCGGTAGTGCGCCGCGAACTCAAGACAGAGCAGAACGCATCGAAACCGGACATGCAGACAGACGATCTCATTTCCCTCATGACCGCGGGCCACCGGCCGGTGGATACCGGCTGGCTGCGTCGCGTCACCTGGCTCTGCGCGCTGGCGGCGCTGGCCTTTACCGCGCTACTCGTCCTGCTGGTGCTCGGCGCGCGCCGCGATCTTGCCGTCGCCTGGCTCACAGTCCCGGTCATCGCCAAGGTGCTGCTTGGCGCCAGCGTCGCCGGCATCGCGCTGTCGCTTTTCCAGCGCAGTCTTCGACCCGGACTGAGGCCGCGGCGGTTCTTGCCGCTGGTCGCGTTGCCGATCGTGGCCGTCGTCGGCTGGGCCGCGCTCACATTGCTGCGGGCGCCTGTGGAGCAGTGGGGCATGCTGATCTTCGGCAGCTACTGGCGGGCCTGCCTGATCGCGATCCCCCTTTACGCACTGCTTCCCCTCGCCATCCTGTTCGGGTTGGCGCGTCGCGGAGCACCTGTCGACGGTACGCTGACCGGTGCCTGCGCGGGTCTCGCCTCGGCCGGCCTCGCGACGATCGCCTACAGCCTGCATTGCCCGGACGACACCGCTCCCTTCCTGGCTACCTGGTACACGCTCGCGATTGCAGCGGTGACGGCTATAGGGGCGGTCACTTTTGCCAGGCTGCCGCGATGGTAGCTTCCCGCGTAGCCCGGACGGGCGGTCCGTCTCGGAGAAGCTCAGCGTGGATGTCCGCTTTCGGAGAAACGGTCGACGCCCGCCTTTGGCGCCTGGGAGCTGGGCTGTTGCGATCTTAGCACCCGCCCGGTCCGAAGGGCGTGAGCCCAGTCTGCCCGACCATTGGCTTCAGCGCGCCGGGCTGCCTGTTCCCAGTCATAAGCGATGGCGTAGAGCTCGATCGCAACCGCATCCGATATCGTCACGACGGCGAAGCGCGCATGCGGGCCGCCGCTTTCCGACACATGGATGCTCGGTTCGGTGGCGCGGTAGGCGGGGTTGCCGACGCTGCCGGGGTTGACGACGACTGTGCCGTCACCGAGCCGCAGCAGGCGCGGCTGATGGCTATGTCCGCATAGAACCACGGCCTGACCAGCTGTGCCGATCAGCGCCTCGACGGCCTCCGGGCGAGCGGCGACGAGGCGTCCACCTTCGATAGCGTCGAGCAGATAGGTGTCGTCGTCTTTCGGGCTGCCATGAAAGCACCGCGCCCCGCCGATCTCGATCTCGAAGGGGAGAGTCGCCAGCCAGTTGCGCGCCTCGGCGTCGAGATCGTGCCAGGCATGGCTGTCGGAAGTGCCCAGCCCGTCCGGCGAGGTCGTGCCGAGCGCCCGGTCATGGTTGCCGCGGACATGGCTCATCGTGCTGGCACGCAGAAGGCGCACCGTTGCCGCCGGCCAGAGCGGGCCTGAGGCGCAGTCGCCGAGATTGACGACCGCGTCGACGGACAGTTCGGCGAGCCTGGAAAGCACGGCTTCAAGAGCCGGCAGGTTGCCGTGTACATCGGCGATGACGCCTAGCCGCATGTCGCGAATTCCGAATCTGCCCCCGGTCTTTCGCCGGCCAATCTCGTGATGCCGCGTCCCGGCCCTGTCGCCAAGACCCGAGGCGGTCCGATCATGGGTTCGATCCGGCGGGAACGATCACGCGTTCCAGGGCATTGA
>NZ_JXTJ01000006.1 GCF_001509835.1 Allobosea sp. WAO | reverse complement strand
GGTCACGGTGATCACCCGAAAGGCCTTTGGCGGCGCCTATGACGTGATGGCGTCGAAGCATATCGGCGCCGACGTCAACTATGCCTGGCCCTCGGCCCAGATCGCGGTGATGGGCGCCAAGGGCGCGGTCGAGATCATCTTCCGGGGTGGCGAGCCTGAGACCATCGCGCGCCAGACCAAGGAATATGAAGACCGCTTCATGAGCCCCTTCGTCGCGGCCGAGCGCGGCTATATCGACGAGGTGATCATGCCGCACTCGACGAGGCGGCGCATCGCCCGCGCCCTCGCCATGCTCCGCACCAAGAGCCTCGAGCGACCCTGGCGCAAACACGACAATATCCCCCTGTGACAGGGGCTGACGCGGGCGGCCCGCCCGCGGCCATCTCTACCCAAGTATTTAATTAGAATATTTCTGAAGTAAAATCCTGCGCTTGCTGCGGCATTGCAGCACGCTTGCGCATTTCGACCATCGGCTTATTGAGCGTGGCGCACCCGAACATTGGCGCCATCAAGCATTGCCCCGTTTCACGACCATAGCCGTCTTTGCCGCCACGCTCGCTTTGTGGTGGCTCGCCAGCCGGCTCGGCTGGGTCAGCCCCTTCCTGCTGCCGGGGCCCGGCACGGTCGCCGAGACGATGGGCGAGCTGGCGGCTTCGGGCGAGCTTCTGCGCCACACCCTGGTCAGCCTGAAGCGCGTCCTGCTCGGCTACCTCTTCGCCATCGCCTTCGCAGTGCCGCTTGCGCTCGCCTTCGTCTTGAGCCGGCCGCTGCGCGCCACCTTCGAGCCGCTGCTCGAATTCCTGCGCCAGATTCCGCCGCTGGCGCTGATGCCGCTCTTGATGCTCTGGCTCGGCATCGGCGAGACGCAGAAGGTCGGGATCATCATCCTCTCCTGCTTCTTCCCGATCTTCCTCGGCGTGCGCGGTGGCTTCGACTCGGTCGACCGCAAGCTGATCGATGTCGGCACGGTCTGCGGCTTCTCGCGGCCGGAGATCATGCTGCGCATCGTCCTGCCCTCGGCCCTGCCGGCGATCGTCGTCGGCCTCCGGATCGGCCTCGGCTATAGCTGGCGCGCCCTGGTCGGCGCCGAGCTGATCGCCTCCTCGGCCGGGCTCGGCTACCTGATCGTCGACGCCGAGAACCTCGCCCGCACCGACATCGTGCTGGCCGGCATCCTGGTCATCGGCGTGCTCGGCCTTCTCGCAGACCATCTGCTGCGCTTCGCCATCCGCCGCAGCGCGCCCTGGCTCTCCGGCGATCTGGAGATGGCCCGTGCTTGAGCTTTCCGGCATCGGCCGGCGCTACCGCGTCGGCTCAGGCGAGGTCACGGCCCTCGCCGATATCGATCTTTCCTTTCCGACAGGCTCGTTCACGACGCTGGTTGGCCGCAGCGGCTGCGGCAAGACCACGCTGCTGCGCATCCTCGCCGGCCTCGAACGGCCGAGCGAGGGCGAGATCCGGCGTGGCGGCGACGGCAAGCTGCGCACGGCGGTCGTCTTCCAGGAGGCGAGGCTGATGCCCTGGCTCGACGTTGCCGGCAATGTCGGCTTCGGGCTGCGGGGCCGGGTCCCGCGCGCCGAAGCCGCCGAGCGCTGCGCCGCCACGATCGAGCTCGTCGGACTCTCGGCCTTCGCCGGCGCCATGCCGGCGCAGCTCTCCGGTGGCATGGCGCAGCGTGTCGCAATCGCGCGCGCCCTCGTGCAGGAGCCGGACCTGCTCCTGCTCGACGAGCCTTTCGCCGCGCTCGACGCCTTCACCCGCCGGACCATGCAGAACGAGCTCGTCTCGATCTGGCAGCGGCGGCGCCCGACCATCGTCTTCGTCACCCATGACGTCGAGGAGGCAGTGCTGCTCGGCGAGCGGGCGCTGGAGATGCAAGGCGGCCGCATCGTCGGCCGCGAGGCGATCGCCCTGCCCTATCCGCGCGATCCGACCGACCCCGAAGTCAACCTCCATCGCCGGGCGATCCTTTCCCGGCTGATGGCGACGCCCGCGCCTGTCCCGGCCTGAATTCCGACCCAGGAGACCACCATGAAGAAGTCCCTCGCCTCTTTGAGCCTCGCGCTCGCACTGCTGCTGCCGGCCGCTCACGCCCAGGCGCAGACGGCGGAAAAGCCCAAGACCGTCCGCATCACCTATGTGACCGCGCCGTTCAACGTCCCCTCCATCGTCATGCGCGAGAAGGGCTTCCTTGACGAGGCCTTCGCGGCGAAGGGCATCAAGGTCGAGAACCCTGTCATCACGTCCGGCGCGCAGCAGACCCAGGCGATCGCGGCCGGCGAGATCGACATCGCCAGCGTGCTCGGCGGCACTTCCGCCATCCTCGCTGCCGCGAACGGCGTGCCGCTCAAGGTCGTCGCCGCCTATGCGCGCTCGCCGAAGGCCTATTTCCTGATGACCCGCGCCGACGGCCCGGCCAAGCTCGCCGACCTCAAGGGCAAGAAGATCGCCGGTCCGAAGGGCACGGTGCTGAACCAGCTCCTCGTCGCCGCGCTCGCCTCGCAGAACCTGAAGCTCAGCGATGTCGAGTACATCAACATGGACCTGCCGGCCGCCCGCGCCGCGCTGCTCGCCGGCCAGGTCGACGTCGCGACGCTCGCCGGCGCCAACGTCACCCAGGTCGAGAAGGCCGGCGGCCGCGCTTTGACCAGCGGCGAGGGCCTGATCAAGCCGACGACCGTGATCGGCGCCAACGCCGCGTTCCTCGAGAAGCACCCGGACCTCGTCGCCGCCTACTTCGCCGCCCATCACAAGGCGCTCGACTTCATGGCGAAGAACCCGGAGGAGGCGCTGGCGATCGCCGCCAAGGAGCAGAAGATCACGATCGAGGACGCCCGCGCCCAGCTGCCGCTCTACGACTTCACCCCGGTGATGACCGAGGCCGACGTCGCCAACCTCACCGAGGACCAGGCCTTCATGATCGAAGCCGGCATGCTGCCCAAGGCCAAGGCGATCGACATCAAGGCGACGCTGATCGCCCCCTCCGCCTTCAAGCTCAACTGACAAGATATCGGAGCGCCGCCGCGCGGCGGCGCTCCGGCCAGCGGATATCGCCCCATGAAGCTCTCCCTCCTCGATCCTCTCGTCGTGCCCAAGGGCCAGACCTCCGGCGGCGCCCTGCGCACCGCCATGGCCATGGCGAAGGAGGTCGAGCGCCTCGGCTTCGTCCGTTACTGGATCGTCGAGCATCACGACGTCGCCTTCGAGGCCAACCCGGCGCCGGAGGTCTTCGCCGCCGCGCTCGCCGGCGCGACCTCCAGAATCCGCATCGGCGTCGGCGGCGTGCTGCTGAACCACTACAGCCCCTACAAGGTCGCCGAGGCGCTGCGGACGCTGGGCGCGCTCTTTCCCGGGCGCATCGATGTCGGTATCGGCCGCGCCACCGCCGGCCCGCTCGCCGACCGGGCGCTGAAGCGCCTGCGCGACGCCGAGATCCCGGACGATCACGCCGCGAATGTCGAAGAGCTGATCGGCTGGCTCGGCAACGACCTGCCTGACACCTCACCCTTCCACACGATCGGCATCATGCGCGACGAGCCGGCCGGGCCCCTGCCCTGGGTCCTCGCGGTCAGCGAAGGCAGCGCGCGCCGCGCCGCCGAGCTCGGCCTCGGCCTCGCCTGCAGCGCCTTCCACCAGCCCGAGCAGGCGCCGCACTCCTATGCCGCCTATCAATCGGCCTTCCGGCCCTCGCGCCATGCCGCCGGCATCGAAGCGCCGCAGGCCTTCATCGCCGTGCGCGCCATCATCGGCGAGACGCAGGAGGAGGCGGAACGCCTCGCCATGCCGGTCCGCGCCGTCTTCCGCCAGCGCCGCAAGCCGGAGCGGATCATGCTCGAGCGCCTGCCGGAGCTAGACGACGCTGTCGCGATCATGGGCGGCATGGTGCCGGCCGACGAGACCGATTGGCCGAACTTTATCGTCGGCACGCCGGAGCGCGTTGCCGGCAGGCTGCGCCGCATGGCGGCGATCACCGGCGCGGACGAGTTCATGATCCAGGACTTCCTCGACGATCCCGCTCTCAGGTTGCGCAATTACGAATTGCTGCTGCGCGCGTTGGCCTGAGCGCCCCGGACGCCCTCAGCTCCAGCGCCTGAACACCACGCTGGCATTGACACCGCCGAAGCCGAAGCCGTTCGAGATGGCGTGCTCCATCGGAAGCGGCCGGGCCGCCTTCGCAACGAGGTCGAGCCCGGACGCCGCCTCGTCCGGGTTCTCGAGATTGAGCGTCGGCGGCGCGATCTGGTCACGCAGTGCAAGGATCGTGAAGACCGCCTCCAACCCGCCGGCCGCGCCGAGCAGATGACCGGTCGCAGATTTCGTCGCGCTGATCGCGATGCCGCCCCCTTCGCCGAACACGGCCTTCACCGCTGCGAGCTCGCCGCGATCGCCGACCGGCGTCGAGGTCGAATGCGCGTTGAGGTGGCCGACATCGCCCGGATTCAGCCCGGCCTGCTTCAGCGCCGTCTCCATCGCACGGCGCGCGCCTGAGCCATCCTCGGGGCCGGAGGTGATGTGGTAGGCGTCGGCGCTGGTGCCGTAGCCGGTGAGCTCGGCGAGGATCGTCGCGCCGCGCGCCTGCGCATGTTCCAGCGCCTCGATCACCAGGATCCCGGCCCCCTCGCCCATGACGAAGCCGTCGCGATCGCGGTCGAACGGCCGCGAGGCCTTCGCCGGCTCGTCGTTGAAGCCGGTCGACAGCGCGCGCGCCGCAGCGAAGCCGCCGAGCGCCACGAGATCGACGCAGGCCTCGCTGCCGCCGCAGAGCGCGATATCGGCCTCGCCGGCCCGGATCATCCGCGCCGCATCGCCGATCGCCTGCACGCCGGCTGCGCAGGCCGTCACCGGCGCGCCGATCGGCCCCTTGAAGCCATGATCGATCGAGACATGGCCGGCGGCGAGATTGACCAGGAAGGACGGCACGGTGAAGGGTGAAAGTCGGCGCACGCCGCGCTGGTCGGTTATCCGCACCGCCTCGGCGATGGCCGGAAAGCCGCCGATGCCCGAGGCGATTACCGTCGCGGTGCGCTCGCGCCCGGCCTCGTCCTGCGGCTGCCAGCCGGCCTGCGCCAGCGCCTCCTTGGCGGCGACCAGCGCGAATTGGATGAAACGGTCCATCTTGCGCTGATCCTTCGGCGCAATCGCCACATCGGGATCAAAACCGCCCTCATTGTCCTCCGCCTTGCCAGGCACGAGCCCAGCGACCTTGGCCGGCAGGGTCTCGGCGATCGCGTCCGGCAGACGGCGCAGGCCCGATCGGCCCGCAAGCAGCCGCTGCCAGGCGAGTTCGGTGCCGCAGCCCAAGGGCGAGACCACGCCCAGTCCGGTGACGACGATGCGACGCATGGGAGGCTCCTAATTTGCTTTCGCACGCGCCGCGGTAGCGAGGCGCTCGCGCATGCCGGCACTGGCGCGCGGCCCGGCAATGATGTCGACATTGTCGACGGTGATCGGTTGCAAGGTCGCGGCGTCGACGACAGCCGGAATGACCGGCGCTCCGCTCCCGCGCTCTGCCAGCAGCAACGAGGCGCCTTCGGGCGCGAGATGCCGGTTGGCGTAGCCGATCAGCGCGGTGACGACGGGGAAGAAGTCCCGCCCCTTCTCGGTCAGGACGTATTCGTAGCGCTTCGGCCGCTCGCTATAGAGCCGCCGTTCGAACAGCCCGCTCTCGGCGAGATGCTTCAGCCGGCGCGCCAGCATGTTCGGCGCGATGCCGAGGCTGCGTTCGAACTCGTCGAAACGGGTCAGCCCCCGCAACAGCGCATCGCGCAGGATCAGGATGCTCCACCACTCGCCGACGGTCTCGACCGCGCGGGCGCAGGGGCATTCGGTGAGCGGAGCGAGCTTGGGCTGCATGGTCGAGGCTCGCTACAGAAGTTACTATCTTTTTGCAAGCTACAATTCCACGCAGAGCGTGTGCCCGCTTCAGTCCAGCGTGCTCCGGAACCGCATCAACGCAATCCCGGCATAGAGCGGCACGAAGGCAGTCAGCCAGAAAACCTCGGTACCGATGTCGCCGAGATCGGCGCCCTTCAGCATGATCGCACGGACCACGCGCAGGAAATGCGTCAGCGGAAAGATCTCTCCGAGCCCCTGGGCCCAGAGCGGCATGCCGGCGAAGGGGAACATGAAGCCGGAGAGCAGCAGCGAGGGCAGGAAGAAGAAGAAGGTCAGCTGCATCGCCTGCAGCTGCGTGCGCGCCATGGTCGAGATCGTGTAGCCGAGCAGCACCAGCGCCAGCACGAAAACGGTGACGCAGGCGAGCAGCAAAGTCAGGCTGCCGAGGAAGGGCACGCCGAAGAGCAGCTTCGCCGCCGAGAGCACGACCGCCACCTGGACGCTGCCGACCGCGAGATAGGGCAAAACCTTGCCGAGCATGATCTCGCCCGCCGTCGCCGGCATGGCGAGCAGGTTCTCCATGGTGCCGCGCTCGATCTCGCGGGTCAGCGCCATCGCCGTCATCATCACCATGGTCATCTGCAAGATGACGCCGAGCAGGCCGGGCACGATGTTGTACTGGGTGATGCCCTCGGGATTGTAGCGCCGGTGCACGACGAAGGAGAGCGCGCTCTCGCTCTGCTGCCGGGCCTGGTCCTCGGTGCCGAGCTCCCGTGTCAGCGCCCTGCCGGCGATGGTCTGCAGCGCTCCGACCGCATTGCTGGAGGCGGCGGGGTCTGTCGCATCGGCCTCGACCAGGATGCGCGGCTCGTCGCCGCGCTCGACCCGCATGCCGAAATCGCTGGGAATGGTGACGAGGAAGGAGATCGCGCCGCGCGCCATCAGGCTCTCGGCCTCGGCCGCGCTCTCAGGCCGCCTGCCGAAGCGGTAATAGCCGGAGACCTCCAGCGCCGCGACCACCGAGCGGGTGTAGCGATCCTGCCCCAGCGCCAGAACCGCCGCCGGCAAGCCTTTGGGATCGTTGTTGATCGCATACCCGAACAGCAGGAGCTGGATGATCGGCACCACCAGCATCATCGCGAAGGTGATACGGTCGCGCCGCATCTGCACGAATTCCTTGGCGAGGATGGCGCCGAGCCGCCCCGCGGAAAGCGCGAGGGCGCTCATGCCGCCCGCCCCTCGGCCTGGGCCTTGCCCATGAACTGGATGAAGACATCCTCCAGGCTGGTCTCGCCGGGCTCGATGCGAATGTCCGGGCGCTGCTTCAGCGGCGCCAGCGCCGCCTCGAGCTTGTCCCTGTCGGTGCCGACGACATGCAGCGTCGCCCCGAAGGGCGCGACCTGCTCGACGCCGTCGGTCTTCGCGAGGTCGGCGATCTCCGCCGGCTTCAGCACGCCATGGACGACATAGGTCGAAAGACCGGAGCCCTGCACCACCTCCTCGACCGTCCCAGTCGCCAGCATCCGGCCATAGGCGATGTAGCCGATGCGGTGGCAGCGCTCGGCCTCGTCCATGTAATGGGTGGAGACCAGCACGGTCAGGCCTTCGCCGGCGAGCCGGTGGATCTCGTCCCAGAACTCGCGCCGCGCCTTGGGGTCGACGCCGGCGGTCGGCTCGTCGAGCAGCAGCAGCTTCGGCTCGTGCATGATGCAGGCGGCGAGCGCGAGCCGCTGCTTCCAGCCGCCCGAGAGCGTGCCGGCGAGCTGGTCCTTGCGCGAGGTCAGGCCGAGACCGTCGAGCGTCTTCGCCACGGCTTCCCCGACCGGCTTCAGCCCGTAGAGCCGGGCGACGAAGCTCAGGTTCTCCTCGATCGTCAGGTCCTCGTAGAACGAGAACTTCTGGGTCATGTAGCCGACATGCAGCTTGATCTGCGCACTCTGGCTGCGCACGTCGAGACCGAGCACCGTGCCCTCGCCAGCATCGGGCGTCAGCAGCCCGCAGATCAGCCGGATCGTCGTGGTCTTGCCGGAGCCGTTCGGGCCGAGGAAGCCGACGATCTCGCCCTGGCGCACGGTGAGGTCGACATTGTCGACCACGGTGCGCGTGCCGAAGCGCTTGGTCAGCCCGCGCACGGCGATGACGTTCTCAGCGCTCATCGCCGGCCCTGCATGACGACGTCGACGATCTGGCCGGGCTGCAGCTTCGCCGCCGGCCCGCCCTCCGGCCGCGCCTCGACGAGATAGACCAGCTTCTGGCGCGTCTCGGCCGAGAAGATCACCGGCGGTGTAAACTCCGGCTCCTGCGAGACATAGGAGACGGTGGCGGCGAGTCCCGGTGGGCAGCCATTGCAGCGCACGTCGAGGCGGGTGCCGACCACCGTGCCTGACAGCAGCGCCTCCGGCACATAGAGCATCAGCTTGACCGCCCCGTCCGGCAGCAGGGTCAGCGCCGGCGCCGTCGGTCCGGCGAGCTCGCCGGGATGGCGCACGATATCGGTGACGATGCCGGCGGCCGGCGCGGTCAATGTCCGCTGCGACAGGCGCCATTTCGCCTGGTCGAGCGCAGCCTTCGCCTGCGCCACCTGGTTCTGCGCCGCCTTGATCTCCTCCTCGCGTGCCGCCAGCCGCGCCACCGCGAGATTGGCCGCGCTCTGGCGGACATTCGCCGCCGCGACATCGCGCGCCGTCTGGGCCTGGTCGAGATCGGCCTGGGTCGAGACGCCACGCCGGAAGAGGTCCTGCCTGCGTTCCAGCGCCCGGTCCGCCTCGCGATGCTGCGCCTGGGCGGAGGCCGCATTCGCCTCGATCACCGCGATCTCCTCGGGGCGCTTGCCGCTGAGCAGATTGGCGAGCTGCGCCTGCGCCTGCACCAGTCGCGCCTCACTCTCGGCGACGGCGTTCTGGGCATCGTCCTTCTGCAATTCAGCGACAACGGCGCCCGATGCCACCCGCTCGCCGCGGCGGACCGCGACGCTGTCGATCCGCGCGACATCGATCGGCCCGAGGCGGACATATTCGCCCTCGACATAGCCGGCGACCCGGACGGTCGGCGGCGCGCAGATACCGAGCGAGGCGGCCAGGGCGAAGGAGCAGATGAAGCCGAGGATCATGACGCCTCTCCCCTGCAGGCGAGGATGCTCGCCCGTACCGAACGCCGGATCGTCTCGCCGATGAGGCGTGCCTCATCGGGGCCGATCCCGCCCCAGCCGAGCCGCCGCGTCACCGCCGGCCGCGCAATGCGGAAATAGAAGACCTGGCCGATCGCCGCGAAGACCGCGAGCTTTGTGCCTGGCGCGTCCGGCTCCATGCCGGTCGCCGCGGCCCAAACCTGGCAGACCCGGCGATGCACCGGCTCGAACAGCCCGCCATAGAGCGTCTCGAAGGCAGGGCTCGGCGTCAGCATCTCGCGCACCACGAAACGGGCGACGACCTCGCTCTCCGGCACCGTCGTCAGGAACGCGACGACCCGGTCGATCAGGGCGAGCAACTGCTCGGCGGCGATATCTCTATCGCTCGCCTCGAGCGCCATCGAAACCGCCGGTGCCCCGCCCGCCAGCACGCCCTGCATCCGGGCGATGATCGCCTCGGCGCAGGCCTGCCGGAGTCCGTCCTTGCCGCCGAAATGATAGGCGATGCCGGCGCTGTTGACGCCGGCCGCCTGCGCGATCTCGCGTGTCGAGGTCGCGTCGAAGCCGTTGCGGCCGAACAGGTCGAGCCCGGCCCGGGCAAGAGCCTGCCGCGTGCCCTCAGCGTCCTTGAGGATGGATGCGCGTGCCATGCCGAGAGTGTAGCGCCATCCAATTAGTCAATCAATCGATTGATTGAATGACGCAATAAGTCGCAACGAGCGATGGCCATTCGAATGCGATCCGCTGGCGGCACAGGAGCGACACAGCCGGCTCTTTTGGGTCAGGCACCGCGCCGCTGGAGACATGAGGCAGGCCGCTCGGCCGCTCTGGCATGCCGGTTGCTAGCTCCCCCGGCAGATCCGCGCGAACCAACGCCGGGCTGCACAGGGGAGCATGATCATGTCGTCGAAGACTTTTACGCGCGCCGGACTGCTGGCGCTGGGGATTTCAACCGCACTCGGTACTGCAGCCCTCGCGCAGGAAAAGATCCTGCGCATCGGCATGACCGCCGCCGACATTCCGCGTACCCACGGCCAGCCGGACCAGGGCTTCGAGGGCAATCGCTTCACTGGCATCCCGATGTATGACGGGCTGACCAACTGGGACCTGTCCTCGGCCGATAAGGCGAGCGTCGTCATTCCCGGGCTCGCCACCGAATGGGCTGTCGACGCTGCCGACAAGACCAAATGGGTGTTCAAGCTGCGCCCCGGCGTGAAATTCCAGGACGGCTCGGCCTTCGATGCCGCAGCGGTAGTCTGGAACGTCGAAAAGGTGCTCAACAAAGAGGCAGCGCATTTCGCTGCCGATCAGGTGGGCGTTACGGTCTCGCGCATGCCGACGCTGAAGTCGGCGAAGGTCGTCGATCCTTTGACCGTCGAGCTCACCACCTCAGAGCCCGACGCCTTCCTGCCGATCAACCTGACCAATCTCTACATGGCCTCGCCAGCGCACTGGGCGGCCAAGCTCGCGGCGGTTCCGGCCTCGGTCACTGATGCCGGCGAGCGCGCCAAGCAGGCCTGGGCCGCCTTCTCGGCCGATCCTTCGGGCACGGGGCCGTTCAAGGGCGTGCGGCTCGTGCCGCGCGAGCGCTTCGAGATGGTCGCCAACAAGGACTACTGGGACAAGGCGCGCGTGCCGAAGGTCGACCGGGTCGTCCTGCTGCCGCTGCCGGAGGCGAATGCCCGGACCGCGGCGCTCCTCGCCGGCCAGGTCGACTGGATCGAGGCGCCGGCGCCGGACGCCGTGCCGCAGATCAAGCAGCGCGGCTTCTCCGTCTACACCAACGCCCAGCCGCATGTCTGGCCCTGGCAACTCTCCTTCGCCGAAGGCTCGATCTGGCTCGACAAGAAGGTCCGCCACGCGGCCAATCTCTGCATCAACCGGACCGAGCTCAAGGAACTGCTCGGTGGGCTGATGGAAATCCCGAAAGGGACCGTGCCGCCCGGCCATCCCTGGTGGGGCAATCCGAAGTTCGAGATCAAATACGACCTCGAAGCCGCCAAGAAGCTGATGACCGAGGCCGGTTTCTCCGCCGCCAAGCCGGCCAAGGTGAAGGTGCTGACCTCGGCCTCGGGCTCCGGCCAGATGCAGCCGCTGCCCATGAACGAGTTCATGCAGCAGGCGCTGAAGGACTGCTATTTCGACGTCGCGCTCGAGGTCGGTGAATGGAACGCGGTCTTCACCAACTGGCGCGAAGGCGCCAAGCACGCCAATGCCCGCGGCGCCAACGCCACCAACGTCACCTATGCGGCGATGGACCCGTTCTTCGCCATGGTCCGCTTCGTCTCGACCAAGACCTTCCCGCCAGTCTCCAACAACTGGGGCTATTTCGGCAATGACGAGTTCGACAAGCTGATCGCCGACGCACGCACCTCGTTCGACGGCACCGCGCGCGACGCGGCGCTGGCCAAGCTCCATGCCCGCATCGTCGAGGAAGCGCCCTTCGTCTGGGTGGCGCACGATGTCGGACCGCGCGCGATGAGCGCCAAGGTCAAGGGCGTGATCCAGCCGAAGAGCTGGTTTATCGACCTCGCGCCGATGTCGATGGAGTGACGCGGCCGTAGGCTTCACGCGCTCCGCGATGGTCGGGCTCGTCCCGACCATCCACGGCTTCGCTTCGCCAGCCAAAAGCCGTGTCCAGGACAATGCTCGCCACCAGGGCGAGCACGACGGCGAGGCTCCAAGACCCTTCCCCCCGGATCGCATGGCATGGCGCTTGCTACGCCGGATCAGGAACTCTTCCAGCTCAAAGGTGCACGATGGTCCGTTCCGCTCTCGCCTGGTCGCTCGCCGCCGGCGTCGCTCTCTTCGCCCAGCAGGCCTTCGCGCAGGGCACCTTGCGCATCGGCATGACCGCCTCGGACATTCCGCTGACGACAGGCCAGACCGACCAGGGCGGCGAAGGCATGCGCTTCATGGGCTATACGGTCTACGACGCGCTGATCAACTGGGACCTTTCCAGCGCCGACAAGCCCTCGGACCTGAAGCCCGGCCTCGCCACCGCCTGGACGGTCGACGCCAGCGACAAGACGAAATGGGTCTTCACCCTGCGCGAGGGCGTGAAGTTCCATGACGGCTCCGAATTCACCGCCGAGGCGGTGGTCTGGAACCTCGACAAGCTCCTGAAGAACGACAGCCCGCAATTCGACCAGCGTCAGGCGGCGCAGGGGCGTTCGCGCATTCCAGCCGTCGCCAGCTACAAGGCGCTCGACAAGTACAAGGTCGAGATCACCACCAAATCGCCCGACGCGACGCTGCCCTACCAGATCGCCTGGGTGATGATGTCCTCGCCCACGCAATGGGAGAAGCTCGGCAAGAGCTGGGAAGCCTTCGCCAAGACCCCGTCCGGCACCGGCCCCTGGCAGCTCACCGCCTTCCAGCCGCGCGAGCGGGCCGAGCTCGCGCCGTTCAAGGACTACTGGGACAAGGCGCGCGTGCCCAAGCTCGACAAGCTCGTGCTGCTGCCGCTGCCGGAGCCGAATGCGCGCGCCGCGGCGCTGCGCTCCGGCCAGGTCGACTGGATCGAGGCGCCGTCCCCGGACCTGCTGGCCTCGCTGAAGGGGGCCGGCTTCAAGATCGTCACCAACGCCTATCCGCACAACTGGACCTGGCATCTCTCGCGCATCGAGGGTTCGCCCTGGAACGACATCCGCGTACGCAAGGCCGCCAATCTCGCCATCGACCGCGAAGGCCTAAAGGAACTGCTCGGCGGCATGATGATCCCGGCCGAAGGCTTCTACCCGCCCGGCCATCAGTGGTTCGGCAATCCGAAGTTCAAGCTGAAGCTCGACCAGGCCGAGGCGAAGAAGCTGCTCGCCGAGGCCGGCTACTCGCCGGCGAAGCCGCTCCAGACCAGGATCCTGATCTCACCCTCCGGCTCGGGCCAGATGCAGCCGCTGCCGATGAACGAGTTCGTCCAGCAGAATCTCGCCGAGGTCGGCATCAAGGTCGATTTCGAAGTTGTCGAGTGGAACACGCTGATCAACATCTGGCGGGCCGGCGCGAACCACGACTCCTCCCGCAAAGGCACCGGGATGAACTACACCTACTTCATCCAGGACCCGTTCACCGGCTTCATCCGCCATCTGCAATGCGATCTGAAGCCGCCGGCAGGCACCAATTGGGGCATCTATTGCGACCCCGAGATGGACAAGCTCTTCGACCAGATCCGCACCACCTTCGATCCGGCCGAGCAGACCAAGATCCTGCAGAAGACACATGAGAAATACGTCGACGACGCGCTCTTCCTGATGGTGACACACGACGTCAACCCGCGCGCCATGTCGCCGAAGGTCAAGGGCTTCGTGCAGGCGCAGAACTGGTTCCAGGACTTCTCGCCGATCACGATGGACAAGTGAGGCTGAAGATGCGGGAACGGGCCGAGAGCACCCTTCTGCGGCCTCGCGGCGCCGAAGCCGCGATCGCGTCGCAGTCCTTGCCGTCATGGTCGGGCTTGTCCCGACCATCCACGCCTGCGCTGGTCGAGGACCGTGGCAAAGACGTGGATGCTCGCCACAAGGGCGAGCATGACGGCTTGGAGACCGCCGCAGCTCTCGCTTGGTCGACGCGGTCGAGGCTCGGATGCTGACCTATCTCGCCAAGCGTATCCTTTACGTCCTGCCGGTGGCGCTCGGCGTCAGCCTGTTCTGCTTCCTGCTCGTCCATATCGCGCCCGGCGACCCGCTGACCTCGGTGCTGCCTCCCGATGCTTCCCAGCAGATGCAGGAGGAGATCAGGAAGCTCTACGGCTTCGATCGCCCGCTGCCGGTGCAGTTCGGCCTCTGGCTGTGGAAGGCGGTCCAGGGCGATCTCGGCACCTCGATCGCGACCGGGCGGCCGGTCGCCGCCGAGGTCTGGCGCGCGGTCGGCAACACCTTGCTGATCGCCTGCCTCGCCACCGTGATCGGCTTCGTGCTCGGCTGCTTCTTCGGCTTCGTCGCCGGCTATTTCCGCGGCTCCTTCCTCGACAAGTTCGCTTCGATGCTGGCTGTGCTCGGCGTTTCCGTGCCGCATTACTGGCTCGGCATGGTGCTGGTCATCGTCTTCTCGGTGCAGCTCGGCTGGCTGCCGCCGGGCGGGGCCGGCCCTGGCGGCTCGGCCGCCTGGAAATGGGACTGGGAGCATGTCAGCCACATGATCCTGCCGGCGGTCACCATGTCGGTGATCCCGATGGGCATCATCTCGCGCACCGTGCGCGCACTCGTTGCCGACATCCTGAACCAGGAGTTCGTGCCGGCGCTCAGGGCCAAGGGCCTGATGGATTTCGGCGTCTTCCGCCATGTCGTGAAGAACGCCGCGCCGACCGCGCTGGCCGTGATGGGCCTCCAGCTCGGCTATTTGCTCGGCGGCTCGATCCTGATCGAGACGGTGTTCTCCTGGCCGGGCACCGGCTTCCTGCTCGGCAACGCCATCTTCCAACGCGACCTGCCGCTGCTGCAGGGCACGATCCTCGTGCTGGCGATGTTCTTCGTCGGCCTCAACGTGCTCGTCGACATCGTCCAGGGCCTGCTCGACCCACGTGTGAGGAGGCGCTGAGATGAGTGCGGTCACCGCGGCGAGCGTCCCCGCAACCACCAGCGCGCCGACGCCGGCGCGCTCGCCGGGCTACTGGTCGGGCGTCTTCAGGCGCTTCCGGCGCGACAAGGTCGCGGTCGGGGCCGGCATAGTCGTCCTGCTGATCATCCTGATGGCGATCTTCGCCGACCAGATCGCCCCGGCCGATCCTACCCGCTCCTCGATGCTCCGGCGCCTGCGCCCGATCGGCACGCCCGGCTACCCGCTCGGCGCCGACGAGCTCGGCCGCGACATGCTCTCGCGCCTGATCCACGGCGCCAGGCTCTCGCTGTTCATGGGCGTGGTGCCGGTCTTCATCGCCTTCGTGTTCGGCTCGCTGATCGGCGTCTCCGCCGGCTTCTTCGGCGGCAAGTACAACACGATCACGATGCGCACCGTCGACATCTTCTACGCCTTCCCCTCGGTACTGCTGGCGATCGCCCTCTCCGGGGCGCTGGGCGCCGGCATCTTCAACTCGCTGCTGTCGCTGACCATCGTCTTCATCCCGCCGATCGCGCGCATCGCCGAGAGCGTGACGACGCAGGTGCGCTCGATGGACTATGTCGAAGCGGCCAGGGCGAGCGGCGCAGGCCCGGGCACGATCATCCGCGTCCATGTCCTCGGCAATGTGCTCGGCCCGATCTTCGTCTACGCGACGAGCCTGATCTCGGTCTCGATGATCCTGGCCTCGGGCCTCTCCTTCCTCGGCCTCGGCACCAAGCCGCCGACCCCGGAATGGGGGCTGATGCTGAACACGCTGCGCACCGCGATCTATGTCCAGCCCTGGGTCGCGGCCCTGCCGGGCGTCGCGATCTTCATCACCTCGATCTCGTTCAACCTGCTCTCGGACGGGCTGCGCTCGGCCATGGATGTGAAAGGCTGACCATGTCGCTGGCACTCTACGTCGAGGACGGGTCGGATCGCGGCGGCGCCGGCACGCCATTGCTGGAAGCCCGCGCGCTGACGAAGCACTTCCCGCTCGGGCGCGGCGCCGTGGTGCGTGCCGTGGACGGCGTCGATTTCCAGGTGCTGAAGGGCGAGACGCTCGGCGTCGTCGGCGAATCCGGCTGCGGCAAGTCGACCACTGCTCGCGTTGTGATGCAGCTCATCCCGCAGGATGCCGGCCAGATGCTGTTCGATGGCGAGGCGGTCGGCAGCGCGGCGCTCTCGCTCAAGGACTATCGGCGCCAGGCGCAGATGGTCTTCCAGGACAGCTACGCCTCGCTCAACCCGCGACTGACCATCGAGGATTCGATCGCCTTCGGCCCGACCGTCCATGGCGTCGCAAAGACTGGCGCCATTGCCCGCGCTCGTGACCTGCTCGCCCGCGTCGGGCTCGATCCGGAGCGCTTCGCGGCGCGCTATCCGCATGAGCTCTCCGGCGGCCAGCGCCAGCGCGTCAACATCGCCCGCGCGCTCGCGCTCGGACCGCGCCTCGTCATCCTCGACGAGGCCGTCTCGGCGCTCGACAAATCGGTCGAGGCGCAGGTGCTCAACCTGCTGATGGATCTGCGCGAGGAGTTCGGGCTGACCTACATCTTCATCAGCCACGACCTCAACGTCGTCCGCTTCATCAGCGACCGCGTCATGGTGATGTATCTCGGCGAGGTCGTGGAGATCGGCCCGGTCGACGAACTCTACGAGGATCCGCGCCACCCCTATACCCGCGCGCTGCTCTCGGCGATGCCGTCCATGGACCCGGACAACCGAACGATGGAGGCCCCGCTCGCCGGCGACCCGCCGAACCCGATCAACCCGCCCGAGGGCTGCCGCTTCCACCCGCGCTGCCCGCAAGCGCAGACCGTCTGCGCCAAGGCGAAGCCGGCGCTGACCCCGACCGGCACGGGGGCGAGGCTCGCCGCCTGCCATATGGAGATTCCCGGCTCGGGCCATAGCCGCGCGCCGGCGCTGGAGGACGCGGCATGAACTCATCTTTACCAGGCGCGCCCCTCGTCGCGATGGAGAACGTCACGGTGCGCTTCCGCGGCGCCCAGACCGTCCATGCCGTCAACGGTGTGACGCTCACGCTGGAGCCCGGCAAGGTGCTCGGCATCCTCGGTGAATCCGGCTCGGGCAAGAGCGTGACGCTGAAGACGCTGCTCCGGCTGCTGCCGGAGAGTCGCACCGATATCGGCGGCTCCGTCATGGTCGACGGCAGGGACGTGCTGGCGCTCGGCCCGCAGAAGCTCGCCGATTATCGCGGCCGCGTCACCTCGATGATCTTCCAGGACCCGATGCTGGCGCTCGACCCGGTCTACACGGTCGGCGAGCAGATCGCCGAGGCGATCACGCGCCATGAGAAGATCGGCCGGCGCGAGGCGATGCAGCGCGCGCTCGAGCTGCTGCAGCTCGTCCGCATTCCCTCGCCGGTGCGGCGGCTCAAGGCTTATCCGCACGAAATGTCGGGCGGCATGCGCCAGCGCGCGATGATCGCGCTGGCGCTCGCGGCCCGGCCGAAGCTGCTGCTCGCCGACGAGCCGACGACCGCGCTCGACGCCACCGTGCAGATCCAGATCCTGCTGCTGCTGCGCCAGCTCCAGCGCGATCTCGGCATGGGCGTGATCTTCGTCACCCACGACATCGGCGTCGCAGTCGAGGTCTCGGACCGGCTCGCCGTGATGTATGCCGGCCAGATCGTCGAGACCGGGACGGTGCGGGAGCTGATCAGCAACCCGCAGCACCCCTATACCAAGGGGCTGCTCGCCGCGAACCTGCACGGCGCCAGGAAGGGCGAGCGGCTCGAGGCCATTCCCGGCGCGCCGCCGGCGCTGAACGAGGCGCCGTCCTCCTGCTCGTTCGCGCCGCGCTGCCGGCAGGCCGTCGAAGCCTGCCAGAACAGCTTGCCGCCGGCGGTGACGCTGGGCGAAGGTCGCATCGTGCGCTGCGTCCAGACCGAGGCTGCGCTGCAGCCGGCCTGAGCACGATCATCAGAGCCTCTCCGGGAGCTTCCTTGCGCATCCTCGTCCTCAATCCCAACACCAGCCCGGAGATGACCGCGCTGGTGATGCGCGTGCTCGCGCCCCTGACGCCGGCCGGTGTCGAGCTGCGCCCGGCGACCGGCCGCTTCGGCGCGCGCTACATCTCCAGCCGCAGCGCCGGCGCGATCGCCGGCCATGCGGCGCTCGACGCCTATGCCGAGAATGGCGGCGATTGCGACGCGGTCTATCTCGCCTGCTTCGGCGATCCCGGGCTGATGGCGCTCAAGGAACTGGCGAGCGTCCCGGTGGTCGGCATGGCCGAGGCGGCCTGCCGTCAGGCGACCGAGCGCGGCGGGCGCTTCTCGATCGTGACCGGGGGCGAGCGCTGGGGGCCGATCCTCACCGAGTTCGTTGCCTCGCTTCGCCTCGGCGCCAGCCTCGCCGCCGTCGAGACGGTGGCGCCGACCGGTGGCGACATCGCCAACGACCCGGAAGGCTCGATCGCGCTTCTGGCGCAGGCCTGCCGGCGCACCGCGGAGCGGGATGGCGCCGGCGCGGTCATCCTCGGCGGCGCCGGCCTCGCTGGGCTTGCGGAACGCGTGCAGCCCCATGTCGACGTCCCGGTGATCTGCTCGACGAAAGCCGGTTTTGCCGCCGTGCTCGAAGCCGCGCGGAACCCATCGCCGAAGCCATCTGCCGGGGATCTCGCGCTGCCGGCGCCCGTCACGAGCACCGGCCTCTCCGATGCCCTCGGCCGCCTTTTGGGATAGGGCGAACATCACCCCTCGCCATTTCACGACCGGAAGCAGAGATCGGACGAGCGCAGCGGCGCGCGCGCAGGCTACCGCGCTATCGCGCTCGAACTACTCCCGCAGCTTCGAAAATCAGTAGCCGAAGGCGGTCTCCAGCGGCCCTTTCGGCAGCGGGACCAGGAACCAAACCTCGAACATCATGAAATTCACGATCGCGAGGCCAAGCGAGACCGCAAGGGCCTTCCACACCGGGAACTTGCCGAAGAACACCATGAAGGTCCCGACATAGATCGCGGCCGAGACGTAGATGCCGATATAGTTCGTCGCGAACACGAAGAGGACGGCGGGGACGAAGATCGCCGCCATGCGCATGATGCCGGGGACGGTCGTCGCGGTCTTCTCGCCGCCCGGCGTCCGCGGCAGTGCCTGGGCCAGGTTGACGAGGGACGCGATGCCCATGGCGAGGACGATGTAGAAGGGAAAGAGACCCGGGCGCGGTCCCTCATTCGGCTTCCAGGTGATCCCGAGGCGAAGGCTGTCGACCATGACGATCGCGCAGACGACAAGGAAGAATAGCGCGACTGCGATATCCAGCGTGCGGTAACTGAAGAGCGGGCGACCTTCGGCTTCTTCGTTGCTGCTCATTGTGTTGCTCCTCGCTGGCTCCAGCCCCGGAACGTCAGCTCTGTGATGATTGGCCGATCGGAGCGCGATCGCTTGCGCCGCGCTCCGATGTTGTCGAACTTACTGCGTCGCGAGGAAGCCGTTCTTCTTCATCAGATCCGCATGCAGCGCTTCGGCGCTGGTCAGCCACTTTTCGAATTCAGGGCCGGTCATGAAGGTCTGGTTGAAGGCGCCCTTCTCCATGAACTCCTTCCAGTCCGGCGTCGCCATCACCTTCTGAAGCAGGTCGACATAGAAGGCGACCTGCTCGGGCTTGGCGTTCTTGGTGGTGAAGATGCCGCGCAGCATCTGGTACTCGACAGGCAGACCCGTTTCCTTGCAGGTCGGGATGTCGCTCCAGGCTTCCTTCTCGGTGACCTTGTTGGTGTAGGTCGAGCGCTTCGCATCGAAGATGCAGAGCGGGCGCAGCTGCCCGGCCCGCCATTGGCCGACAGCCTCGATGGGGTTGTTCACCGTCGAGTCGACGTGGTTGCCGACGAGCTGCACCGCGACTTGTCCGCCGCCGGCATAAGGTACGTAAGTGAACTTCTTGCCGCCGGTCTGCTCCTCGATCGCCGCCGTGACGATCTGGTCTTCCTGCTTCGAGCCAGTGCCGCCCATCTTGAACGAGCGGTCCTCGCCAGCCTTCACCGCGTCGACATAATCCTTCGTCGTCTTGTAGGGCTTCTCGCTGTTCGTCCACAGGATGAACTGGTCGAGCGCCAGCATCGCGACCGGCTTCATGTCCTTCCAGTTGAAGGGCGAACCGGTGCCGAGCGGGGTCGTGAACAGGTTCGACAGGGTGATGGTGATCTTGTGCGGATCGTTCGCGCTGGACTTCATCTCCAGGAAGCCTTCGGCGCCCGCGCCACCGGCCTTGTTGATCACGATCAGCGGCTGCTTCATCAGATTGTGCTTCTGGACGACGCCCTGGATGAAGCGCGCCATCTGGTCGGCGCCGCCGCCGGTGCCCGCCGGGATCACCAGCGTCACGGGCTTGGTCGGCTCCCACTTCTGCGCCCAGGCCGGCGCTGCCAGGCAGGCGCTTGCGGCCAGCGCTGCCGCTATTGTCTTAGGCTTCGACACTCCCCTCCGGATCATCACGCTTCCTCCCTTTATTGGCGGCTTTGGCGCCGCGTTGGTAAAGTCACGAAGGCGAATATGAATATGTTGTGAGAGCCGCGCCGGACGGCGTCAGGCCGTGCGGGCGACAGCGCCGTTGCCCGAGAACTTGGCGCGCAGGGCCTGCAGCGCCGGCCAGAAGGCCATCACCATGCCGAGCGTCATGATGCCGCCGCACAGCCAGTTCGACCAGAAGATGCCGACATGGCCCTGCGAGACCAGCATGGCCTGGCGGAAGGAGCTCTCCGCCTGATCTCCCAGGACCAGCGCGAGAACCAGCGGCGGCAGCGGGTAGCGCAGCTTGTTGAACAGGTAGCCCAGCACACCAAAGGCCAGCATCATCCAGACGTCGAACATCGCGTTGTTCACAGTGTAGGCACCGATGGCGCAGATGAAGACGATGGACGGCGCGATGATCGAGAAGGGCACGCGCAGGATCGCGGCGAACAGCGGCACGCAGGTCAGCACCATGACGAGGCCGACGACATTGCCGAGATACATCGAGGCGATCAGGCCCCAGACGAACTCCTTCTGCTCGACGAAGAGCAGCGGGCCAGGCTGCAGCCCCCAGATCAGGAGACCGCCGAGCAGCACGGCTGCGGTCGGCGAGCCGGGGATGCCGAGAGTCAGCATCGGCAGCAGCGCGCTGGTGCCGGCGGCATGGGCCGCGGTCTCCGGCGCGACCACGCCCTCTAGTTCGCCCTTGCCGAAATTGTCGCCGCGCTTCGACAGGCGCTTGGCGATGCCGTAGCCCATGAAGGAGGCTGGCGTCGCGCCGCCCGGCGTGATGCCCATCCAGCAGCCGACGATGCAGCTGCGCAGGAAGGTCAGCCACATCCTCGGCAATTGCTTCCAGGTACGGATCACCGCGTCCATGCGCAGTTTGGCGGCGGCGCCGTTGAATTTCAGGCCGTCCTCCATCGAGCAGAGGATCTCGCCGATACCGAACAGGCCGATGACGGCGACCAGGAACTTGAAGCCGTTCAGGAGTTCGTCCTGTCCAAATGTCATCCGCAGCGTGCCGGTCACGCCGTCGAGGCCGACGGTGGCCAGCGCGAAGCCGAGGCACATCGAGGCGACAGTCTTGAACGCTGAGCCACGCCCCATTCCGATGAAGCTGGCGAATGTCAGGAATTGAACCGCGAAGAACTCTGCTGGCCCGAATTTCAAGGCGAATTTCGCGACCACCGGCGCGAGAAACGTAATCAGCACGACGGCGAAGATCGCGCCGACGAAAGAGGCGGTGAAGGCACCGACCAGCGCTTCGTCGGCCTTGCCGTTCTGCGCCATCGGATGGCCGTCGAAGGTCGTCGCCACCGACCATGGCTCGCCCGGGATATTGAAGAGGATCGAGGTGATGGCGCCGCCGAACAGCGCGCCCCAGTAGATGCTCGTCAGCAGAATGATCGCCGCAGTCGGCGGCATGCTGAAGGTCAGCGGCAGAAGAATGGCGACACCGTTGGCCCCACCCAGCCCTGGCAGAACGCCGATGACGACACCGAGCGTGATGCCGATCACCATGAGCATGAGGTGGTAGGCGGAGAGGGCAACGGCGAATCCGCCGAACAAGGCGTTCAGTTCATCCATAGCGCTTCGTCCCCACAGATTGGCCGTGTTCTGGGACCGCGCAATGACCAACGCAGAACCGACTGGCCTTGTTTGAGTTAGCCTAGGATGAAACTTGGTGGCATGCAATATGCCATATTTGGATGCGCTGCAGCATAATAGTTGCGGGATTTGCGCCGTTGCGCGACCATTTCTTTCATTATATGGTATGCCAGAAACCACCGCTTCGGGTCGCACACTCTGCGTGACGGCGCCCGAGCAAGGCAGCACGGAAATCGACTTCGTCATGGTCAAGGCACAGCTTGAAATTCAGCCCATCGAGGAGGTGCAGAGCCTCAAGAGCCGCACCTATGAGGCGCTGAAAGCCGCGATCGGAGCGATGAAGATCTATGATGCCGGCGCCGAGCTGCGGCTCGACGAACGCGCGCTCTCGCTGCAGTTCGGCGTCAGCCGCACGCCGCTGCGCGAGGCCCTCGCCCAGCTCGAGCAGGAGGGCCTGGTCAGGATCGCCCCGCGCCGCGGCATCTTCATCGTGCGCAAGACCAAGGCCGAGATCCTCGAGATGATCACGGTCTGGGCCGCGCTCGAGAGCATGGCCGCGCGGCTCGCCACCGAAGTCGCCTCCGACGAGGAGATCTCGGGGCTGCACGGCCTCGTCGACACCTTTGACAGCGACGCGATCGAAGAGCACATGGGCGAGTATTCCGACGCCAATATCCGCTTTCACGCGGCGATCATCGCGCTCTCGGGCTGCAAGCTCATCGCCGAGATCACCAACGGCCTGTTCACGCATGTGCGCGCCATCCGCCAGCGCACGATCTTCGAGCGGGACCGGGCCCGCCGCTCCATCGTCGATCACAAGGAGATCATCGAGGCGCTGGAAACGCGCAACGGGGAACGCGCCGAGCGTCTCGTCCGCGAGCACACGCTCAAGCTGAGACAGCATGTCGAGCAATTCGTCCTGCTCGATTGAGCAGGACCGAGGCAACAGCAAAATATCCAATAAAAAACAATAGACTAGGGAGGAAGCGGGATGTCCGCAGTCGTACAAAGCATCTCTTCTGCCGCGCCTGAAGCAGCGCGCGAGCTGACCGACGGCTTCAATCTCATCATCGATGCGCTGAAGCTCAACGGCCTCGACACCATTTATGGCGTGCCGGGCATCCCGATCACCGATTTCGGCCGCATGGCGCAGGCGGCCGGCATCCGCGTGCTCTCGTTCCGCCATGAGCAGAACGCCGGCTACGCGGCCTCGATTGCCGGCTTCCTCACCAAGAAGCCTGGCATCTGCCTCACCGTCTCGGCCCCCGGCTTCCTCAACGGCCTGACCGCGCTCGCGCATGCGACGACGAACTGCTTCCCGATGATCCTGATCTCCGGCTCGTCGGAACGCGAGATCGTCGACCTGCAGCAGGGCGACTATGAGGAGATGGACCAGCTCGCCGTCGCCAAGCCCCTCTGCAAGGCGGCGTTCCGCGTCCTGCACGCGCAGGACATCGGCATCGGCCTCGCGCGAGCGATCCGCGCCGCGGTCTCAGGCCGGCCCGGCGGCGTCTATCTCGACCTGCCGGCCAAGCTGTTCGGCCAGGTGATGGACGCCGAAGAGGGCCGCAAATCGCTGGTCAAGGTGATCGACGCCGCTCCGGCGCAGTTGCCGGCGCCGGAATCGATCCAGCGCGCGCTCGCCGTGCTGAAGGGCGCCAAGCGGCCGCTGATCATTCTCGGCAAGGGCGCGGCCTACGCCCAGGCGGACGACGAGATCCGCCAGCTCGTCGAGAAGAGCGGCATTCCCTTCCTGCCGATGAGCATGGCCAAGGGGCTGTTGCCGGATCTCCACCCGCAATGCGCGGGTGCGGCGCGCTCGACCGTGCTGAAGGATTCCGACGTCGTCATGCTGATCGGCGCGCGGCTCAACTGGCTGCTGTCGCACGGCAAGGGCAAGAGCTGGGGCGATCAGCCCAAGAAGTTCATCCAGATCGACATCGAGCCCAAGGAAATGGACTCCAATGTCGAGATCGTCGCCCCCGTGGTCGGCGATATCGGCTCCTGCGTTTCGGCCCTGCTCGCGGGCATGGGCGGCACCTGGCAGGCGCCCCCAGCCGAGTGGACGCAGGCCGTCGCCAAGAAGCGCGACGAGAACGTCGCCAAGATGGCGCCGCGCCTGATGAACAACAACGTCCCGATGGACTATCACGGTGCGCTCGGCGTGCTGCGCACCATCATCGCGGAGCGCCCTGACGCGATTCTGATCAACGAAGGCGCCAACACGCTCGATCTCGCGCGCGGCGTCATCGACATGCACCAGCCGCGCAAGCGCCTCGACGTCGGCACCTGGGGCGTGATGGGCATCGGCATGGGCTACGCCATCGCCGCCGCCGTCGAGACCGGCAAGCCGGTGCTGGCGGTCGAGGGCGATTCGGCCTTCGGCTTCTCCGGCATGGAGGTGGAGACGATCTGCCGGTACAACCTGCCGGTCTGCGTCGTCATCTTCAACAATAACGGCATCTACCGCGGCACCGACGTCAACACAGCCGGCGACGACCCAGCCACGACCGTGTTCGTCAGGGATGCTCGCTACGACCGCATGATGGAGGCGTTCGGCGGTGTCGGCGTCAACGCGATCTCGCCCGACGAGCTGAAACGCGCCGTCAACGCCGCGATGGACAGCGGCAAGCCGACCTTGATCAACGCGGTGATCGACCCGACCGCCGGCAGCGAGAGCGGCCGCATCGGCAATCTCAATCCGCAAAGCGCACTCAAGAAGAAATAAGGGAGGGAGCAGACATGAAAGCGCTAGAAGGCGTCAAGGTTCTCGATTTCACCCATGTCCAGTCCGGGCCGACCTGCACGCAGCTCCTCGCCTGGTTCGGCGCCGACGTCATCAAGGTCGAAAGGCCGGGCACCGGTGACATCACGCGCGGCCAGCTCTGCGACGTGCCGGATGCGGACAGCCTCTACTTCACGATGCTGAACCACAACAAGCGCTCGATCACGCTCGACACCAAGAATCCCAGGGGCATGGAGGTGCTCTGGGAGATGGTGAAGGTCTGCGACGTCATGGTCGAGAACTTCGCCCCTGGCGTGCTCGACCGCATGGGCCTGACCTGGGCGAAGGTGCACGAGGTCAACCCACGCATGATCGTCGCCTCGATCAAGGGCTTCGGCGCGGGCCCCTATGAAGACTGCAAGGTCTACGAGAACGTCGCCCAGTGCGCCGGCGGCGCGGCCTCGACCACCGGCTTCCGCGATGGCGTACCGCTCGTCACAGGCGCCCAGATCGGCGATTCGGGAACCGGCCTGCATCTGGCGCTCGGCATCGTCACCGCGCTCTACCATCGCACCCATTCCGGCCTCGGCCAGAAGGTCGATTGTGCGATGCAAGATGGCGTGCTCAATCTCTGCCGCGTCAAGCTGCGCGACCAGCAGCGGCTCGATCACGGCCCGCTCAAGGAATACAGCCAGTTCGGCGAGGGCGTGCCCTTCGGCGACGCCGTGCCGCGCGCCGGCAATGATTCCGGCGGCGGCCAGCCCGGCCGCATCCTGAAATGCAAGGGCTGGGAGACCGACCCCAACGCCTACATCTATTTCATCACCCAGGCCCCGGTCTGGGAGAAGATCTGCGATGTCATCGGCGAGCCCACCTGGAAAACCGATCCGAACTACGCCAAGCCGCCGGCACGCCTGCCCAGGCTGAACGAGATCTTCGGGCGGATCGAAGAGTGGACCATGACCAAGACCAAGTTCGAGGCCATGGACATCCTCAACGAATACGACATCCCCTGCGGGCCGATCCTTTCGATGAAGGAGATCGCCGAGGAGAAGTCGTTGCGCGAGACCGGTACGGTGGTCGAGGTCGACCATCCCAAGCGCGGCAAGTACCTCTCGGTCGGCAACCCGATCAAGCTCTCCAATAGCCCGTCCGAGGTCAAGCGCTCGCCGCTGCTCGGCGAACACACCGACGAGGTGCTGCGCGACGTGCTGAAGCTCGACGAGGCTCGGATCGCGGCGATCGTCGAATCCGGCGCCACGGGGGCGGTGACGCGCGCCGCGGCGGAATAGTCCAGACCCAGATCAAATCGCGATAGGGGGGCGGCGCCTCGGCAACGAGGCCCGCCCCTTTTTCATGCGCGAAGCCTCGCCGCGGACGCAGCAACGGCGCAACTCGCGCCGCAGCGCCCGCACCTGATCGCGCCAAGCGCCAAAAGGAGAAAGGCGGCGGAGCTCCCTCCGCCGCCTTTCTCCGTTCTATTCATGCTTGTGCGAAGGGACGCCGCGCCGTGTCGCCAGCCCTCGGCTCAGCTCCGCCCGCCCCTACTCGGCCGCCGTGGTCAGTGCCTGATCGACCGGAAGCGCCCTGACCGCGCAGAACTTGAACTCGGGAATCTTCCCGAACGGGTCGAGCGCCGGATTGGTCAGGAGGTTCGCCGCCGCCTCGGCATAGCAGAACGGCAGGAAGACCATGTTCTGCGGCACGTCCCGGTCGGAGCGCACCTTGACCGCGACGGCGCCGCGGCGCGTCTCCAGCCTGACGAAGCCGCCGGGCACGATGCCGAGGCGCCCGAGATCGCGCGGCGACATCAGCGCCACCGCCTCCGGCTCGAGATCGTCGAGCACGCCGGCCCGCCGCGTCATCGAGCCGGTATGCCAGTGCTCGAGCACGCGCCCGGTGGACAGCACCATCGGATACTCGTCATCCGGCACTTCGTCCGGCGCGACGATCTTCGCCGGCACGATCCTGGCCCGCCCGCTCTCGGTCGGGAAGCCGCGGGCGAAGATGATCTCGTTGCCGGGCTGGTCGGGACCGTCGACCGGATAGGTCACCGCCCCCTCGCGCTCCAGCCGCTCCCAGGTGATGTTGCGGAAGGACGGCATGACCAGCGCCATCTCGGCGAAGACATCGGCTGGGCCATCATAGTTCCAGCCGCAGCCCATCCGGCGGGCGACTTCCTGGATGATCCACCAGTCCTGCCGGGCATCGCCCGGCGGGCGCAGGACCTGCCGGGCGATCTGGACCCGCCTGTCGGTGTTGGTGAAGGTACCGACCTTCTCGGCGAAGGCGGAGGCCGGCAGCACGACATCGGCGTGGAAGGCGGTCTCGGTCAGGAACAGGTCCTGCACGACGAGATGGTCGAGCATCGCCAGCGCCTCGCGGGCATGATTGAGGTCGGGATCCGACATGGCCGGGTTCTCGCCCTCGATATACATGCCGTTGATCTGCCCGGCATGGATCGCGTCCATGATCTCGACAACGGTGAGACCGCGCTTCGGATCGAGCGACTGGCCCCAGAGATCCTCGAAGATCGCGCGCACCGCATCCTTCTCGACCGATTGATAGTCCGGATAGACCATCGGGATCAGGCCGGCATCGGAGGCGCCCTGGACATTGTTCTGGCCGCGCAGCGGATGCAGGCCGGTGCCCGGCCGGCCGATCTGGCCGGTGACCATGGCAAGCGCGATCAGACAACGGGCATTGTCGGTGCCGTGGATGTGCTGGCTGACGCCCATCCCCCAGAAGATGATCGAGGCGCGCGAGCGGGCATAGGCGCGCGCGACCTCCTTCAGCGTCTCGGCGGGAATGCCGCAGACCGCCTCCATCTTCTCCGGCGGGAAAGCCTGGATGCTCTCCTTCAGCCGCTCATAGCCTTCGGTGTAGCCGGCGATGTACTGCTCGTCGGTCAATCCCTCGGTGATGATGGTGTGCAGCAGCGCGTTCAGCATCGCAACGTCGCTGCCCGGCTTGAAGGCGAGATGCTTCCAGGCATGGCGCGAGAGCGTCTGGCGCCGCGGGTCCATGACGACGAGCTTGGTGCCCTTCTTGGCGGCGTTCTTGATAAAGGTCGCCGCCACCGGATGGTTCACCGTCGGATTGGCGCCGATGACGATGATCACCTCGGCGTCGAGCGCCGCCGCGAACGGCGCGGTGACCGCGCCGGAATTGACGCCCTCCATCAGGGCCGCGACCGAGGAGGCGTGGCAGAGCCTGGTGCAATGGTCGACATTGTTGGAGCCGAAGCCGGTGCGCACCAGCTTCTGGAAGAGATAGGCCTCCTCGTTCGAGCCCTTGGCCGAGCCGAAGCCGGCGAGTGCCTTGCGGCCCTTCTCGTCGCGGATGCGGTTGAGCCCCTGCGCCGCGAGATCGAGCGCCTCCTCCCAGGAGGCCTCGCGGAAATGCGTCCAGGGATTGGCCGGATCGACCTGGTCGCGCGCATCCTTCGGCATGTTAGGCAGCCGCACCAGCGGCTTGGTCAGCCGGTGCGGATGGTGGATGTAGTCGAAGCCGAAGCGGCCCTTGACGCAGAGCCGGTTATGGTTGGCCGGCCCGTCGCGCCCTTCCGCGTAGACGATCTCCTCGTCCTTGACGTTGTAGGTCACCTGGCAGCCGACGCCGCAATAGGGGCAGAGCGAATCGACCTTCCTGTCGGGCCAGACGGTGCGCGTCTGGTTCGCGTCGAGGAAGGCCGCGGGCATCAGCGCCCCCGTCGGGCAGGCCTGCACGCATTCGCCGCAAGCGACGCAGCTCGACTGGCCCATCGGGTCGTCGAAATCGAAGACGATCTTGGCGCCGGCACTGCGATAGGCCATGCCGATCACGTCGTTGACCTGAACCTCGCGGCAGGCCCGCACGCACAGACCGCACTGGATGCAGGCGTCGAGATTGACGCTCATCGCGGTGTGGCTGACATCCGAGCTCCAGCGCGCCACGGCCGGGAAGCGGCTTTCGGTGACGCCGGTCCGCTCGGCCCAGTTCCAGAACTTCGAGGTCGGATCATGGGAGGTCTCGCGCGCCGGCTGGTCGGCCACGAGCAACTCCATCACCATCTTGCGGGCCTTCTCGGCCCGCTCGGTCCCGGTGTGGACCTTCATGCCGACGGTAGGCTTGCGCATGCAGGAGGCGGCGAGCACGCGCTCGCCCTCGATTTCGACCATGCAGGCGCGACAATTGCCGTCGGCCCGGTAATCGGGCTCCGGCGAATAGCAGAGATGCGGAATCGCGGTGCCGAGGCGCTGCGCCACCTGCCAGATCGTCTCGCCATAGGCGGCCTCGACGCGCTCGCCATTCAGTTCGAAGCTGATGCCTTGGGTCATTCTGCGGCATCCCTCGTCATGAATTCCTCGGGGAAGTAACGCATCACGCAGGACAGCGGGTTCGAGGCCGCCTGGCCGAGCCCGCAGATCGAGGCGTCGCGCATCGCTTGCGAAAGCTCGCCGAGCAGCTCCTGGTCCCAGACAGGGCGTTGCATCAGCATCACCGCCTTCTGCGTGCCGGCACGGCAGGGCGTGCACTGGCCGCAGCTCTCGTCCTCGAAGAAGCGCATCAGGTTGAGCGCGGCGCCGCGCATGTCGTCCTGGTCGGAAAGCACGACGACGGCGGCCGAGCCGATGAAGCAGCCATGCTTCTCCAGCGTGCCGAAATCGAGCGGGATGTCGTCCATCCGCGCCGGCAGGATGCCGCCGGAGGCGCCACCCGGCAGATAGGCGTGGAAGCGGTGGCCGTCCTGCATGCCGCCGCAGAACTCGTCGATCAGCTCGCGGATCGTCACGCCCGCCGGGGCGAGCTTGACGCCGGGCTCCTTGACCCTGCCGGAGACCGAATAGCTGCGCAGGCCGGTGCGGCCGTTGCGGCCATGGGAATTCCACCAGCCATTGCCCTTCTCGACGATGTCGCGGATCCAGTAGAGCGTCTCGACATTGTTGATCAGCGTCGGCTGGCCGAAGAGCCCGACCTGGAAGGGATAGGGCGGCTTGTGCCGCGGCAGCCCGCGCTTGCCCTCGATGCTCTCGAGCAAGGACGATTCCTCGCCGCAGATATAGGCCCCTGCCCCGCGGCGCATATGGATCGCCGGGCCGCCCGACGGCAGCTTGGCGATCTCGCGCGTCAAGATCTCGCGCGCCAGCGGGTATTCGTCGCGTAGGTAGATGTAGACGTCTGTGGCCGCGACGACATGGGCGCCGATCAGCATGCCCTCGAGGAAGCGGTGCGGATCGGTATTGAGATAGTGCCGGTCCTTGAAGGTGCCGGGCTCGCCCTCGTCGCCATTGATCGCCATCAGGCGCGGCCCCGGCTCACCGAGCACGGCGCGCCATTTGCGCCCCGTCGGGAAGCCCGCACCGCCGAGCCCGCGCAGCCCGGAATCGTCGAGGACGGCGAGGATCGAATCGACGCTGCGCTCGCCGGAGCGCAGG
Source organism: Allobosea sp. WAO (assembly GCF_001509835.1). Taxonomy (GTDB): domain Bacteria; phylum Pseudomonadota; class Alphaproteobacteria; order Rhizobiales; family Beijerinckiaceae; genus Allobosea. Next base: position 697,470 of record NZ_JXTJ01000006.1, on the reverse strand, counting down.
CTGTCGAGCAGCTGATAGCCGCCGCCCGAACGATAGGCGTCGTAGTCGACGTATTCGGCCATGTGCGGGTGGGTGTCGCCCGCCTCGATCGCGGCGAGGACGCTCTGCTTGGTCGCCGCATGCAGGAAATGATGGCCGACTTCCGCCACGGGAGCCTTGTCGCAGAGGCCGAGACAAGGCGCCCGGACGACCCGGAAGCTCGGCCCGGCGGCGTGGCTCAGGCTCGCGAGCAGCTCTTCCGAGCGATGCATTGCGCAGGTAAGGCTGTCGCAGACGCGCACCGTCAGCGGCGGGAGCGTCGGCTCGCCTTCCTTCACGATGTCGAAATGAGCGTAGAAGGTCGCGGTCTCGAAGACCTCGGCGAAGGACAGCCGCATCTCATCCGCCAGCGCCGCCAGATGCGCCGCCGAGATCTGGTGATAGCGGTCCTGGATCAGATGGAGGTGCTCGATCAGAAGGTCGCGCCGGCGCGGGCGCTCGCCGAGCAGTTCCGCGATCTCCTGCAGAGCGCGAGGCTCGACCTGCCGGCCCTTGGGCGTCGATCGGGCACGTTTCCGGCCGAGGCCGGGATGCTCGAAAGCATGGACATTGTGGCTATGCTGCCCGCTCATCGGCCGAACCGTCCTCCCACCGGGCACCAGGGCCCCGTTTTGCCCCGTGCCGTTGTCCCGGCACTTGCAGCAAAGCACGAGGTTATCTGAAAGATTCTAAGGTGCCAACCTCTGGCATGCATAATGCCAGATTAGAAATCGCTTCCCAGGAAGCATCCACGCTCACCTCCTCGTCTCACGGATTCCGGTCGCCGATCCCCTCTTGACAGCGACGCGAATTGGCATGCCAAATACCAATCAAGATCCCGAACCAGGCGGACGCACCGAAAAACGGGCAGCCCGACGAGGATCGGCAAAAGAAGATTCCAAGGGAGGAAGTGCATCATGGCGACGCAGGCTGCCCTCAAGATCAAACCCGGTGAAACAGCAGGAGACCAGGCGACCGTCCGCAAGGTCCTGGACGGGGTCAAGGCGGATGGCCGCACCGGCCTGACCGCCCCCGAGGCCAAGCTCGTCTGCGACGCCTACGATATCCCGCTGCCCAAGGAAGGCCTCGCCAAATCGGCCGACGACGCCGTCAAGCTCGCGAGCGGCATGGGCTACCCGGTCGTGATGAAGATCGTGTCCGCCGACATCCTGCACAAGACCGATGCCGGCGGCGTGATCGTCGGCGTCAAGAGCGACGCCGAAGCCCGCTCCGCCCATGACACGATCCTGGCCAATGCGAAGAAGTACAAGGCCGACGCCAAGATCGAGGGCATCCAGGTCCAGCAAATGCTGCCCTCGGGCGCAACCGAGACGCTGGTCGGCGCGATCACCGACCCCTCCTTCGGCAAGCTCGTGGCGTTCGGTCTTGGTGGCATCCTCGTCGAGGTGCTGAAAGACCTGACCTTCCGCCTGGCGCCGGTCAACGAGGCGCAGGCGCTCGACATGATCGGCTCGATCAAGGCCAAGGAAATGCTCGACGGCGTGCGCGGCGGCGATCCGGTCGACCGCAATGCCCTCGCCGCCATCCTCGTCCAGGTCTCGGCGCTGCTCGACGATTTCCCGGAGATCGAGGAACTCGACCTCAATCCCGTCTTCGCGACGAAATCCGGCGCGACCGCGGTCGATGCCCGCATCGTCTGCAATTTCGAGGCGCGCAAGGAGCGCTTCCGCCCGGACCAGGACGCCATCGTCACGGCGATGAACCGCATCTTCCATCCGAAGGCCGTGGCGGTGATCGGTGCTTCCAACGAAGCCGGCAAGATCGGCAATTCGGTGATGAAGAACCTGATCAATGGCGGCTACAAGGGCACCATCGTTCCGGTGCACCCGAAGGCCGACACGATCGAAGGCATCAAGGCCTACAAGTCGATCCTCGACTATGACGGGGTGGTCGACGTCGCGGTCTTCGCCGTGCCGGCGAAGCTCTGCAACGGCGCCATGGACGAAGTCGGCCGCAAGGGCGTGCCCGGCGCGGTGATGATCCCCTCCGGCTTTGCGGAATCCGGCGAGCCCGAGCTGCAGGAAGAGCTGCTGGCGACGGCCCGCAAGCACAATGTCCGGATCATGGGGCCGAACATCTACGGCTTCTACTATACGCCGGAGAACCTCTGCGCGACCTTCTGCACGGCCTTCGACGTCAAGGGCAAGGCGGCCCTGTCCTCGCAGTCCGGAGGCGTCGGTATGTCGATCATCGGTTTCGCCCGCTCGACCAAGATGGGCGTCTCCTCGATCGTCGGCCTCGGCAACAAGTCGGACCTCGACGAGGACGATCTCCTGACCTTCTTCGAGCAGGACCCGAACACCTCGGTCATCGCGATGCACTGCGAGGACCTGAAGGATGGCCGCGCCTTCTCCGAAGTCGCCGAGCGCGTCTCCAAGAAGAAGCCGGTGATCGTGCTGAAGGCGGGCCGCACCGCCTATGGCGCTAAGGCCGCCGCGTCCCATACCGGCGCGCTCGCCGGCAACGACAAGATCTATGACGACATCCTCAAGGCGTCCGGCGTCATCCGCGCGCCCTCGCTGCGCGGCATGCTCGAATATGCGCGCGGCGTGCAGGTCCTGCCGGCGCCGAAGGGCGAGAACGTCCTGATCATCACCGGCGCCGGCGGCTCCGGCGTGCTGCTCTCGGACGCCTGCTTCGACAACGGCCTGACGCTGATGAAGATGCCGGACGATCTCGACGCAGCCTTCCGCAAGTTCATCCCGCCCTTCGGCGCGGCCGGCAACCCGGTCGACATCACCGGCGGCGAGCCGCCGCTGACCTACCAGAACACTGTCCGGCTCGGCCTCAACGACGAGCGCATCCACGCGCTGATCCTCGGCTACTGGCACACGATCGTGACCCCGCCGCTGGTCTTCGCCGACAAGATGATCGAGGTCGTCACCGAGGCGCGCGCCAAAGGCATCGACAAGCCGATCGTCGCCTCGCTGGTCGGTGACGTCGAGGTCGAGAAGGCCTGCGAGAAGCTCTACGACCATGGCATCGTGGCCTATCCGTACACCACGGAAACGCCGGTCGAAGTGCTCGGCGCCAAGTACAAGTGGGCGCGCGCCGCCGGCCTGATCAAGGGCTGAGCGCCAGGCTCCCGCTTCCGCCGACGCCCGGACTCCGTCCGCCGCCGGCCGCACGCTCCGCGTGACCGCCGCTCCCTTCCCGCTGGAGGGGAGCGGCGCCCCATACAACGTTCAAGGCTTGTGTTCCGAATGGCCGGCGCCTCGGAAAGGCCCGGTCGCTCTCCCCGACATTCGAGAGAGATCGCGATGAACATCCATGAATACCAGGCGAAGGGGTTACTGAGGGAATTCGGCGTACCCGTCCCGGACGGCTTCCCGGTGCTCTCGGCCGAGGATGCCGAGACGGCTGCGAAGCGCCTGCGCGGGCCGGTCTGGGTGGTGAAGTCCCAGATCCATGCCGGCGGCCGCGGCAAGGGCAGTTTCAAGGAGCCGGAAGCCGGCGAAAAGGGCGGCGTGCGCCTGGCGAAGTCGATCGAGGAAGCGAAGACCTTCGTCCAGCAGATGCTCGGCAACACGCTGGTGACGGTGCAGACCGGCCCGGCCGGCAAGCAGGTCAACCGGCTCTATATCGAAGACGGCTCGCAGATCGACCGCGAATTCTACCTCTCCATGCTGGTCGACCGCGAGACCTCGCGCGTCTCCTTCGTCGTCTCGACCGAGGGCGGCATGGATATCGAGGCGGTCGCCCACGACACGCCCGAGAAGATCAAGACTTTCTCGGTCGACCCGGCCTCCGGCATCATGCCGCTGCACGGCCGCACCGTCGCCGAGGCGCTCGGCCTTTCCGGCGATCTCGCCAAGCAGGCCGAGGATCTGACGGCGAAGCTCTATGCGGCCTTCATCGCCAAGGACATGGCGATGCTCGAGATCAACCCGCTGATCGTCACCAAGGACGGCAAGCTGCGCTGCCTCGATGCCAAGATCTCCTTCGACGACAACGCGCTCTACCGCCACCCGGACGTCTACAACCTGCGTGACGAGACCGAGGAGGACGCCAAGGAGATCGAGGCGTCGAAGTATGACCTCGCCTATATCGCGCTCGACGGCACGATCGGCTGCATGGTCAACGGCGCCGGCCTCGCCATGGCGACGCTCGACATCATCCAGCTCTACGGCGAGAGCCCGGCGAACTTCCTGGATGTCGGCGGCGGCGCCTCGGAAGAGAAGGTCACGGCGGCCTTCAAGATCATCACCGCCGATCCCAATGTGAAGGGCATCCTGGTCAACATCTTCGGCGGCATCATGAAATGCGACGTCATCGCCCGCGGCGTGATCGCGGCGGTGAAGACGGTCGGGCTCGAAGTGCCCCTGGTCGTGCGGCTGGAGGGAACGAATGTCGAGGAAGGCAAGGCGATCATCCGCTCCTCCGGCCTCAACGTCATTCCGGCCGACGACCTCGACGATGCCGCCCAGAAGATCGTCGCCGCCGTGCGCAAGGCGTGAGGGGGAACAAGCATGTCCATCCTGATCGACAAGAACACCAAGGTCATCTGCCAGGGCTTCACCGGCAAGAACGGCACCTTCCACTCCGAGCAGGCGATGGCCTACGGCACCAAGATGGTGGGTGGCGTCGCCCCCGGAAAAGGCGGCCAGAACCATCTCGGCCTGCCGGTCTTCAACACTGTGGCGGAAGCCAGGGCCAGGACGGACGCGACGGCGTCCGTCATCTATGTGCCGCCGCCGGGCGCGGCCGACGCGATCTGCGAGGCGATCGACGCAGAGGTGCCGCTGATCGTCTGCATCACCGAGGGCATCCCGGTGATCGACATGATCAAGGTCAAGCGCATGCTGAGCGGCTCGAAGTCGCGGCTGATCGGGCCGAACTGCCCGGGCGTCGTCACCGCCGGCCAAAGCAAGATCGGCATCATGCCGGCGAACATCTTCAAGCCCGGCTCGGTCGGCATCGTCTCGCGCTCGGGCACGCTGACCTATGAGGCGGTGTTCCAGACCTCGTGCGAGGGGCTCGGCCAGACCACGGCCGTCGGCATCGGCGGCGACCCGGTCAAGGGCACCGAGTTCATCGACATGCTCGAAATGTTCCTCGCCGATCCCGCGACCGAGACGATCATCATGATCGGCGAGATCGGCGGCTCGGCCGAGGAGGACGCGGCCCAGTTCATCAGGGACGAAGCCAAGCGCGGGCGATCCAAGCCGATGGTCGGCTTCATCGCCGGCCGCACGGCGCCTCCGGGCCGCCGCATGGGCCATGCCGGCGCGATCATCTCCGGCGGCAAGGGCGGCGCGGAAGACAAGATCGCCGCCATGGAAGCCGCCGGCATCCGGGTCTCGCCCTCGCCGGCACGGCTCGGCAAGACGCTGGTGGAGCTGCTCAACGGCGAGGTCGGCGTCAAGAAGCGCTGCGCCGAGATCGAGTGGTCCTTCTGACTCTCGACGGCCTTCACCGCAGTCAAGGCAAACCGTCACAGCCGTCGGGCAGCCGGCGGATCCGGCCTCCTCCTGACTGAGAGCCCGTGTCCACTCAGGTGCGGGCCTCATTTTTGACTGCCGCAGCGGCAGCCAACCTCACCTCCTGCATGGACGTGGCGCGCCCACGGCGTTATGCGCTGCAGCGATGCAGGAGCCGCGACCGTGAAAGCCCCCAGCGCAAACACCAATCTCGCCGCCGCGACGCAGGGCCTCGCGCTCAAGCGCTTCGCGCCCGAGGAGACCTTCAAGACCAAGGTCTACACGGCGCTGAAGCAGGCGATCATCAACATGGACATCTACGCCTCGCCCGAGCCGACCTGGATCGACGAGCGCCAGCTCTCCGAGCAGCTCGGCGTCAGCCGCACACCGGTGCGCGAGGCCGTGGCCATGCTGGAGCAGGAAGGGCTGGTGAAGTCGATGCCGCGGCGCGGCATCATGGTCCTGAAGAAGACCAAGAACGAGATCGTCGAGATGATCCAGGCCTGGGCGGCGCTGGAGAGCATGGCCGCGCGCCTCGCCGTGGAGCGGGCCAGCGATGCCGAGATCGCGAAGCTCCGCACACTGTTCAAGGCGTTCGACGAGGCACACAGGCCGTCCGACCATGTCGGCGAGTACTCCTCGGCCAACATCGTCTTCCACCAGACCCTGATCGGCCTCAGCAAGTCGCAGCTTCTCGTCGAGATGACCGACAATCTGCTGCTGCATGTGCGCGGCATCCGCCAGATGACGATCGGGCGCGAAGACCGCGCCAGCCGCTCCATCGTCGACCATCTGCAGATCATCGAGGCGCTCGAACAGCGCGACGTCGCTCTCGCCGAACGCCTGTCGCGCGAGCACACGCTGGGCCTTGCGGCCTTCGTCGACCAGCACGCCGACATCTTCGACTAAGTGCGTTTTCGCGCGAAGTGGACGCCGGTTCGCGCGAAGAAAACGCGGCAAGATATGGGAATCGTCGGTCAGCCGCCCTGCACGAAGGTGTTGGTCAGCGTGCCAATGCCGTCGATCACCACCTCGACCCGGTTGACCGGGTCCTTCATGGTGCCGACGCCGAGCGAGGTGCCGCAGCAGATCAGGTCCCCCGGCAGCAGCGTCATGTCGTGGGAGAGCCGGCTGACCAGCTCGTGCGGCTGGAAGATCATGTCGGCGACCGGGTAGTTCTGGCGCTCCTGGCCGTTCAGCAGCGTGCGGACCGTCAGTTCGCGCGGGTCGAGACCGCTCGTCACCACCGGCCCGAAGGGGCCGAAACCATCGAAACTCTTGGCCCGTACCCATTGCGAGAAGGTCGGGTCGGCGGCGATCAGGTCGAGCGCCGTGACGTCGTTGACGCAGGTATAGCCGAAGATGAAGGCGCCGGCCTCCAGTGGGCTGACCGCGCTGCAGCGGCGGCCGATGACGATGCCGAGCTCGCCCTCATAAACCACCTTGCCCGCATAGGATGGCGGCCGCGCGATCGTCGCGCCCGGCGCCGCCACGCAGGACGGCGCCTTCATCAGATAAAGCGGCTCCGCCGGCACGGGATTGGACAGCTTGGCCGCGAGCGCGTGGAAGTTGTTCCAGAGCGCGATGATCTTGGACGGCACGGTCGGCGCCAGCAGCGCGACTTCGGCGAGCGGCACGGTCTCGCCCGTCGGCTGGGCGGCCGCGAACAGGTCGCCGCTGTGGATGGCGACCTCTTGCCCGTCCAGCCGGCCGAAGCCCTCGCGCCCGCTATGCGCGAAGCGCACCCACTGCACCGGCGCGATGCCGGGCCTTGCCTGCGCCGCCTGCCGTACTGCCGCGATCGTCGTCATCGCTTCCATCTCCCCTCGCCTCAGGACGCCGCCAGCTCGCGCTGCGGCATCGCCGGCATTTCCTGCGAGGCCGTCGACACACCGAAGGCCTCGGGCGGGAATGTCGGATAGAGCCCCTTCACGCTCGCCGCCTGCTGCACCAGCCCGAGCACGGCGTCGATATAGGGCGTCGGGATCTCGACCAGGCGCCCCATCTCCTGCACGGCACCGAGCAGGGCATCGATCTCGAGCGGGCGCCCCTTCTCCAGATCCTGGAGCATGGAGGTGCGATGGGCGCCGACGCCGGCCGCGCCGTCGATCCGGCGCTCAACATCGACACGGAAGCGGGCGCCGAGCCTTTCGCCGATCTGCTTGCCCTCCAGCATCATCTTGCGGGCGAGCGAGCGCGTGCCGGGATCGGTCGCCACGATGTCGAGCGTCGCGTGGGTCAGCGCCGAGATCGGGTTGAAGCAAAGATTGCCCCAGAGCTTGAGCCAGATATCGTCCCGGATATCAGTGAAGAGCCTCGGCTTCATGCCACCGGCGGCGAGCGCATCGGCGAAGCGCGTCAGCCGCTCGCTTTCCTGGCGGTTGGGCTCGCCGAGGCCGAACTGATCGCCATAGATGTGCCTGACCACGCCGGGCTCGGTGATCTCGGTCGCCGGGTAGACGGTGCAGCCGATGACGCGCTCCGGCCCGATCGCGTTCCATTGCCGGTCGCCGGGGTCGACGCTGCGCAGGCGCAGATCGGCATAGGGGCGGTCGAGCCCGTAGAAATACCACCACGGCACGCCGTTCTGGGCGGTAACGACGGCGGTGTCCGGACCGAGCAGCGGCGTCAGATCCTCCGCCGATTCCCAGGCCTGGTGAGCCTTGAGCGCGACGATCACGACGTCCTGAAGGCCGAGATCGCGCGGATCCCGGCTTGCCGGCATCCGCTCGGTGATCGTCTCGGTCTTGGTGACGAGGGTCAGGCCCCTGGCCTTGATCGCCTCCAGATGCGCGCCGCGCGCCACGAGCGAGACATCGAGCCCGCCGCGCTTCAGCATCACGCCCATATAGCCGCCGATCGCGCCGGCACCGTAGATGCAGATCTTCATGGGCCTCCCCTTCCTTGGCTATGAACTCGCGACCTCGTGGTTCGCCATGATCTCCAGCGCCCGCACCATGGCCGAATGGTCCCAGTCCTTGCCGCCATGGGCGGCGCAGGCGTTGAACAGCTCCTGGGCCGTCGCGGTGTTCGGCAACGACAGGCCGAGCGCGCGCGCGCTCTGCAGGGCGAGGTTCAGATCCTTCTGGTGCAGGCCGATGCGGAAGCCGGGGTTGAAGGTCCGCTTGATCATCCGCTCGCCGTGAACCTCCAGGATCCTCGACGAAGCGAACCCGCCCATCAGCGCCTGGCGCACCTTGGCCGGGTCGGCGCCGGCCTTGGACGCAAACAGCAGCGCCTCGCCGACCGCCTCGATGGTCAGCGCGACGATGATCTGGTTGGCGACCTTGGTGGTCTGGCCGTCGCCATTGCCGCCAACCAGCGTGATGTTCTTGCCCATCAGCTCGAAGAGGGGCTTCACCCGGGCGAAGGCCGCCTCCGGCCCGCCGACCATGATCGTCAGGCTGGCAGCCTTGGCGCCGACCTCGCCGCCGGAGACGGGTGCGTCGAGGTAAAGGCCCCCGGCCTTCTCGACGCGCTGCGCGAAGCCCTTGGTCGCCATCGGCGAGATCGAGCTCATGTCGACGACGATTGCGCCCTTGTTCAGGCCGCACGCGACGCCGTTGGCACCGAACAGCACCTCCTCGACCTCAGGGGTATCCGGCAGCATCAGGATGACGATCTCGCTTGCGGACGCGACCGCGTTCGGCGTCGGGTGGACCGTGATCGCCTTCGCCTGCAACGCAGCGTCCGGCGCCTTGTGATGGCTGGACAGGTGCAGCTTGTGCCCGCCCGCGAGCAGATGCTCCGCCATCGGGCGCCCCATGATCCCCAGCCCGATGAAGCCGATATCCGCCATCTCGCCACCTGCCGTTTCGCGCGTCGTTCGTCGGTGTTCTGGTCAGGCGGCGAGCGTCGTCGCGGGCAGCCAGGACAGGCCCTCGCGCGTCTCGCGCGCCGGCTTGTACTCGCAGCCGACCCAGCCGGCGTAGCCGATGGCGTCGAGATGCCGGTACAGGAAGGGGAAGTTGATCTCGCCGGTTCCGGGCTCGTTGCGGCCGGGGTTGTCGGCGATCTGGATATGGCCGATCCGGTCGAGATTGCTCTCGATCGTCCGGGCCAGATCGCCCTCCATGACCTGCATGTGATAGACGTCGTATTGCAGGAAGACGTTGGTGGAATCGACGTCGTCGAGCAGCTTCAGCCCCTGCGCGGTGCTGCTCAGGAAGAAGCCGGGCATGTCGCGCGTGTTGATCGGCTCGACCAGGAGCGCGATGCCCTCCTGCGCCAGTTCATGGGCGGCAAAGCGCAGATTGTTGACCAGTGTCTCGTGGAGCCGCGCGGTCTCGATGCCTTGCGGCGCGATGCCGGCGAGGCAATTGACCTGCCGGCAGCCAAGCTTGATGGCGTAGTCGATCGCCTGGAACAGGCCGTGCTGGAATTCGCTGACCCGGCCCGGCAGGATCGCGATGCCACGCTCCCCGGCGGCCCAGTCGCCGGCGGGCAGATTGTGCAGCACCTGCGTCAGCTGCCAGCGCTCCAGCCGATCGGCCAGCTCGTATTTGTCGTAGCCGTAGGGGAAAAGATACTCGACGCCGTGGAAGCCGGCTTCGGCCGCCGCCTGGAAGCGCTCCAGGAAGGGCAGCTCGTTGAAGAGCATCGTCAGATTGGCGGCGAAGCGAGGCATGGTTCTCTTCCCTGCTGGCGTGGACCGATCGGCCTATTGGGCCGGCTGCAGTTCGGGCTCGGGCAGAGGCAGGTCGAGCACCTCCTCGAACTCCACGACATTGTCGATCTCGGTGCCCATCGCGATGTTGGTGACGCGTTCGAGGATGAACTCCATCACCACCGGCACCCGATGCTCCGCGAGCCAGGCCCTGGCCTGGGCGAAGGCGGCCTTGAACTCGCTGGGGCTCTTCACGCGGATCGCCTTGCAGCCGAGCCCCTCAGCGACCGCGACATGGTCGACGCCATAGCCGTCGAGCTCGGGCGCGTTGATGTTCTCGAAGGCGAGCCCGACCTGGTAATCCATGTCGAAGCCGCGCTGGGCCTGGCGGATCAGGCCGAGATAGGAGTTGTTCACGACGATGTGGATGTAAGGCAGCTTGAACTGCGCCCCGACGGCCAGCTCCTCAATCAGGAACTGGAAGTCATAGTCGCCTGACAGCGCCACGATCTCGCGCTCGGGATCCGCCGCACGCACGCCGAGCGCCGCCGGCAAGGTCCAGCCAAGCGGCCCGGCCTGGCCGCAATTGATCCAGTGGCGCGGATTGTTGACCCGCAGGAACTGCGCGCCGGCAATCTGCGACAGGCCGATGGTCGAGACATAGCAGACATCGCGGCCGAAGGCCTCGTTCATAGCCTCGTAGACCCGCTGCGGCTTCAGCGGCACGGTATCGAAATCGCTTCGGCGCAGCATGGTCGCGCGCCTGTCGCGGCATTCCCGCGCCCAGCCAGTGCGGTTCTTCAAGAACCCCTTGCCTTCCCGCTCGCGCGCCACGTCGACGAAGAGCTCGAGCGCCGCCTTCGCATCGGAAACGATGCCGTAATCGGGATTGAAGACACGACCGATCTGGGTCGGCTCGATGTCGACATGCACGAATGTGCGGCCCTTGGTGTAGGTCTCGACCGAGCCCGTATGACGGTTGGCCCAGCGGTTGCCGATGCCGAGCACGAAGTCTGAGGCGAGCATCGTCGCATTGCCGTAGCGATGGCTGGTCTGCAGCCCGACCATGCCGGCCATCAGCGGGTGGTCGTCGGGAATGGCGCCCCAGCCCATCAGCGTCGGCACGACCGGAACGCCCGTCAGCTCGGCAAACTCGGCCAGAAGCTCGCAGGCATCGGCGTTGATGACGCCGCCGCCGGCGACGATCAGCGGCCGCTCCGCCCCGTCCAGCATCGCCATCGCCTTCTCGATCTGGCGGCGCGAGGCGGCCGGCTTGTAGACCGGGAGCGGCTCGTAGGTCTCGTCGTCGAACTCGATCTCGGCCATCTGGACATCGACCGGCAGGTCGATCAGCACCGGGCCAGGCCGGCCCGAGCGCATGATGTGGAAGGCCTGCTGAAAGACGCGCGGCACCAGAGCCGGCTCGCGCACCGTCACCGCCCATTTGGTCACCGGCTTGGCGATCGCCTCGATGTCGACGGCCTGGAAATCCTCCTTGTAGAGCCGGGCGCGCGGCGCCTGGCCGGTGATGCACAGGATCGGGATGGAATCGGCCCCGGCCGAATAGAGTCCGGTGATCATGTCGGTGCCGGCCGGGCCGGAGGTGCCGATGCAGACGCCGATATTGCCGGCTTTGGCCCGGGTGTAGCCCTCTGCCATATGCGAGGCGCCCTCTACATGGCGCGCCAGGATGTGATGGATCGAGCCCCGGCTCTTCAGCGCGGCATAGAGCGGGTTGATTGCCGCGCCGGGAACGCCGAAAGCCTGGGTCACGCCTTCGCACTCAAGAACCCTGACCGCTGCCTCGACAGCTCGCATTTTCGGCATGCCCGTTCTCCCGCGAGAAATCCGTTATTGGCATACCAAATGCCAGACACGCGCCTCCGTCAATTTATTTCAGAAATATTTTTCATACTGCCCTAAATAATATCTCTCTGTTTTATTTCCGTACCTTACCTTTATCCGATTCAGACATTCCGGCGGTTGCGCAAAATTATTCCGCTTTGAATTGGCAATAGCGATCATCCGTGTTCTGCTGCCTCGGCACGGCAGACACGGAGGGCGCATGGGCGCGATCGAGCAACGCAAGGGGCGCGGGCGGCCGCGCTCGCTGAAGGCGGCGATCACCGGCGGCGCGGTGCAGGCGCTCGATCGGGGGCTATCGCTGCTCGAGATCCTGGCCGAGGAGGACGGCCTCACGCTCAGCGAGCTCAGCCGGCGCTCGGGCGTCTCGGCCTCGACGGTGCATCGCATCCTGCTGACGCTGGAGAGCCGCGCCTACGTCCAGCACGACATGGAACGCGGCCTCTGGCTGGTCGGGGTCGGCGCCTTCAAGACTGGCTCGGCCTTCCTGCGCAACCGCCGCGTCGCGAACATGGGCCGCGCCACCATGCATGGGCTGATGGAGGCCAGCGGCGAAACCGTCAATCTCGGCATCGAGGACAATGGCGAGGTGGTCTTCATCTCGCAGGTCGAGAGTCACGACACCTTGAGGGCCTTCTTCCGCGCCGGCAGCCGAGGCGCGATGCATGCCTCGGGCGTCGGCAAGGCGCTGCTGGCCGAGTTCCCCGAGCATCGCGTGCGGCAGATCTGCGCCTTTCGGCGACTCGAGCGTTTCACCGAGCACACGATCACCGATCTCGGCGCGCTGCTGCAGGAACTCGCCGAGGGGCGCCGGAATGGCTGGGCGCTCGATGACGAGGAGCGTTCGCTGGGGATGCGCTGCGTCGCCGCGCCGATCTTCAACGAGCACGCCGAGGCGATCGCCGGCGTTTCGGTATCGGGGCCGACGGTGCGCGTGACGCCGCGCAAGCTCGACGATTTCGGCCCGATGGTGCGCCGCGCCGCCGACGAGATCACCCGCTCGATCGGCGGGAGGTTGCCGGGGCGGGATGGGGCTTGAGCCAGCGTGTTGCGGATCGCTGCGGCACAGGGGAAGGTGGTGACGCTGCCGGATGGACCCCGTCCCACAGGTCCGCCGAACCCGCTCCGATATCGGAGCCGTTCCTTCAAAAGAGGCCGGTATGAGCACCGATGAAAACAAGTTGCTGGTGCGCGATTTCGTCGGGCGGGTCATCAACGACCGGGACCTCGACGCGGCGCACACCTATGTCGCCGAGGATGTCGTCGAACAGGTACCGTTTCCGGGCCAAGGGCCCGGCCTTTCCGGGCTGAAGGACGTATTGCGCGGGCTGTTCGTCGCCTTCCCGGACATGCATTGGACCATCGACGAGCAGATGGCCGAAGCCGACAAGGTCCTGACGCGCTTCACGTGGACCGGCACCCATGATGGCGAGTTCTTCGGCGTTCCTGCCTCCGGCCGGACGGTATCGGTCTGGGGCATGGTGATCGATCGGATTGAGCACGGCCGGATAAAGGACACGCGGATCCTGATGGATGCGCTCGGGCTGATGCGGCAGGTCGGGGCCTGAGGCGAGGTCACCCTCGCCCCGCCAGCGCCTGCCTGACGGTCTCGCCGACGAGATGGGCGCTCGGCGCGATCCGCACGCCGGCCGCCTCCAGCGCCCTGATCTTGCCGGCGGCATCGCCCTTGCCGCTGAGCGCGAACGCACCGGCATGGCCCATGCGGCGCTCGATCGGCGCCTCGCGGCCGACGATCAGCGCGACGATTGGCTTCGAGGTCCGGACGTCGGCGAGATAGTCGGCGACCTCCTCCTCCTGCGTGCCGCCGATCTCGCCGATCAGCACGACACATTCGGTTTCGGCGTCCTCCAGCAGGAGCGCGAGGCATTCGCGCATGCCGATGCCATGGACCGGATCGCCCCCGACCCCGATCGTCGCCGACTGGCCGAGCCCCGCAGCGGTGACCTGCGCCACGACCTCGCTGGTCAGCGAGGCCGAGCGCGAGACGATGCCGACGCCGCCCGGGCGCTCGCTGCCGGTCGCCATCACGCCGAGCTTGCCGACGCCCGGCACCAGAATGCCCTGCGAATTCGCGCCGACCAGGGTGGTCCGCCCGCCCTTCAGGGCCGCCTTCACCCGCACCATGTCTAGCACCGGCACGCGCTCCGTCACGGTGACGACCAGCGGCATCTCGGCCTCGATCGCCTCGATCATCGCGGCGGCGGCATTGGCCGGCGGCACGAAGACGATGCTGGCATTGGCGCCGGTCTCGCGCCGCGCTTCTGCAACGCGCTCATGGACGGGCAAATTCAGGTGCGAGCGGCCGCCCTTGCCCGGCGTCACGCCGCCAACGACCTGGGTGCCGTATTCCATCATCCGCGCGACGTGATGAGTGCCGGCCCAACCGGTCATGCCCTGGCAGAGGACGCGGGTCTCACGGTTCAGAAAGACGGCCATGGCTCAGGCTCCCCTCTGCGCCAGCACGACAGCCTGCGAGGCGGCGGACCACATGTCGGGACAATCGATCACGGCGCAGCCGAAGTTCTGCAGGCGTGACCGGGCGAAATCGGCGTTGTTGCCGGCCAGCCGCACGACCAGCGGCAAGGACCGCCCGCTGCGCCGCAAGGCGATGCCGAGCCCTTCGGCGATGGTATCGCAGGGCTGCATGCCGCCGCCATGAACGTTGACCACGATCGCGCGTGTCGCCGGATTGTCGAGCAGCAGCCCGAAGCCATGGGCGATGTCGAGACTCTTCGCCGTGGTCCGGATATCCATGAAATTGGCCGGCCGGCCCTTGGCAGCGACGAGCATGTCGAGCGTCGCGAGGCCGAGCCCCGCCCCGTTCGCCACCATGCCGATATCGCCGTCGAGCTGGACATAGTTCAGCTGGTGGCGCTGCGCCTGCAATTCGGCGGCGCTGCCATCGTCTTCGTCGCGCAGCGCCGCCAACTCCGGATGCCGGAACAGCGCGTTGTCGTCGAGCACCATCTTGACGTCGAGAGCGACGAGAGCGCCCGCCGCCGTCACCGCCAGCGGGTTGATCTCGATCAGGCTGGCATCGAGCTCGAGGAATGCACGGCGCAGGCCATCGACGAGTGCGCAGCCCTGTTCGTGCATCGCGCCGTCGAGCCCGAGCGCCGCGACGAAGGCCGCGACCTCCTTGCCACGCGCCTCGCTGCCGTCGCCGAGGCTGAGCCAGTTGAGCCGGATGTCGCCGCGCGCCGCCTGCTCCTCGACATCGACGCCGCCCTTGGCGCTGCCCATAAGCATCAGCTCGCCGGAGGAGGCATCGATCAGCAAGGCGAGATGCAGCTCGCGCACCGCGGCGACCGCGGTCTCGACGAGGACGCGCCTGATCCTATGGCCGGCCGGCCCGGTCTGCGCGGTGACCAGCGAGGTACCGAGCAGGCCATCCGCAGCTGCTTCGGCGGCGGCAGGGTCGTCCGCCTGCCGGATGCCGCCGGCGCGCTGGCGCCCGCCGGCATGGATCTGCGCCTTGACCACCGTGGGGCTGCCGAGCCGCCGGGCGATCTCGCCGGCCTCGCGGCCCGCGATCGCGACGCTGCCGTCCGGCACTTTCAGCCCGTAGCCTGCCAAGAGACGCTTCGCCTGGAACTCATGGATTCGCATGACCCGGTTCCTCCGCCGGGGCGCAGTTCAGCGGCGCCCAATCTGGCATACGTTATGCCAGAACCAGAAAGGCGGCAACTGCTCGATGGCGAACAGCAGATTGCCGGGGCAGCAACGGTCGTTTCCGGAGCTGGAACGCCTTGTCTCCAGCGGACCTTGAAGGCTTCGTACAGCACGCCCGCCGGGTGGCGATCGACGCCGGCGCGCCTTACCGCCCCGCGAACCAGAGCGGTCGTGGCCGCCTCGCGCCGGTTCAGAGCTGGCGCAGGCCGATATGCTCGATCAGGGGCACGAGCTCGTCGCGCGCCGCCACGCGGTGGGCACGGGCGAGCCGGTGCGCCGCCTCGGTATCGCCGCCCCGCACGGCGGCGGCGATCAGGCGATGCGCCCCTGCCGAACCGGCCGGCCGCGCGCGCAGCTTCAGGGTCAGCATGCGGGCGCGATGGGCCTGGTCCGTCACGGTCTGGGCGATGCGGCGCAAGCGGCCATTGCCGCAGCGCTCGACCATCAGGCGGTGGAACAGCTCGTCAGCCTCGGCCCAGCCGGCAAGATCATCCGCCGCCAGCGCCTGCTCCATCGCCGCCGTCGCGGCCTCGAGCTCGTCTGCCACGGCCGCGCGATCCTTGTCCGGCAGCGCAGCCAGCAGCTCAGCGGCCATCGACTCGACCGCGATGACGACTTCATAGATCTCGCGAATGTCCTGCGGCGCCAGCGGGCAGATCAGCACGCCGCGCTTCGGCAGCACCCGCACCAGCCCGTCCTCCTGCAGGCGGATGATCGCCTCGTGCACCGGGGTCCGGCTCATGCCGAGACGCACCGCGATCTCCTGCTCCGAGCCCTGATAGCCCGGCGCGAAGACGGTATCGCGGATCGCCTGCTTCAAGGCGGCATAGGCCTCGTCGACCAGCGAACCGCGCCTGGCCCCATCCCCCGAAATTTCCGCCCGCGCAAGCTCGGCCATCGCCACCTCCAGCACCGATTGAGTATGCGGCGTTACTTCCATGCAAGCAAGAATGGAAGCTTGACAACGCGGGCTCGAGCGGGAACGCTACAAGCATGCAAACTTCCATGGAACATAAATGGGAGAGCAGTCGAGGCGCCGCATGACGGCGCCGGCACAGGGAGAGACGCAATGAAGCGAATGCTGTTGGCGCTGGCGCTCGGGCTGGCTGCGACGACCTCGGCGACGGCGCAGACCGGCTATCCGACGCGCTCGATCACCATGGTGGTGCCCTTTGCGGCCGGTGGCACCACCGACATCGTCGCCCGGATGATGGCGGACCATATGAGCCGGACGCTCGGCCAGTCGATCGTGGTCGAGAATGTCGCCGGTGCCGGCGGCACCACTGGCGCGACCCGCGTCGCCAAGGCGACGCCGGACGGCTACACGCTGCTGATGGGCAATCTCGGTACGCAGGCCGCCAGCGTCGGGCTCTATCCCAAGCTCGCCTATGACCCGCGCACCGATTTCGAGCCGATCATGAACTCGGCCTCGACGCCGATGCTGGTGGTCGCCAAGAAGGATCTGCCGGTCAAGGATTTCCGCGAGTTCGTCGCCTATCTCAAGGAGAACGCCGCGAAGATGAACTACGGCTCCGGCGGCGTCGGCTCGACCTCGCATCTGACCTGCCTTTACCTCGACTCGCTGCTCGGCACCAAGCCCTCGCATGTCCCCTTCCGCGGCTCGGGACCGGCGCTGAACGCGCTGCTCGGCGGCCAGGTCGACTATGTCTGCGACCAGACGGTCGCCATCGTCCCCACCGTGCAGGCGAAGGAGGGCAAGGGCCTCGTCGTCGCGGTCAAGGATCGTCTCGCCGTCATCCCCGACGTGCCGACCGCCGCCGAGCAAGGCTTGCCGCAGTTCCAGGCCACCGGCTGGAACGCGATGTTCGCGCCCAAGGGCACGCCGAAGGAGATCGTCGACCGGCTGAACACCGCCGCCCGCGCCGCCCTCAACGACCCGACCACGCGCAAGCGCTTCCTCGATCTCGGCGCCGAGCTGCCCGACGAGGCCGGCCAGACACCGGCAGCGCTCGGCGAGCTCGTGCGCAGCGAGATCGAGAAATGGGTGCCGGTCATCCGCAATGCCGGCGTGACGGCACAGTAACCACCAGGGCGGCGCCCACATCGGGCGTCGCCCCCTCACCACAGCAGCACCAGAGCATCGGACGAAGAGCATGCGCACGCACAGGATCGCCGCCATCGGAGGGGACGGCATCGGCCCCGAGGTCATCGCCGCCGGGCTCCAGGCCCTGGAGGTCTGCGCCGAGCGCGATGGCGGCTTCAGTCTCGATGTCCGCTCCTTCGACTGGGGCTCGGATTATTATCGCAAGCATGGCGTGATGATGCCGGCCGACGGTGCCGAGCAGCTGCGCGCCTTCGATGCGATCTATTTTGGAGCGGTCGGGGCGCCCGACATTCCCGACCATCTGACCCTCTGGGGCCTCAGGCTCGCGATCTGCCAGCCGCTCGACCAATACGCCAATGTCCGCCCGACGCGCATCCTTCCCGGGATCGTCAGCCCGCTGCGCCATGTCTCCGGCCCGGAGCTCGACTGGGTGATCGTGCGCGAGAACTCGGAGGGCGAATATGCCGGCGTCGGCGGGCGCGTGCACAAGGGCCTGCCCGAGGAGGTCGCGACCGATGTCTCGATGTTCACCCGCGCCGGCGTCACCCGCATCATCCGCTACGCCTTCGAGATCGCCCGCTCGCGGCCGCGCAAGCTCCTGACCGTCGTCACCAAGTCGAACGCCCAGCGTCACGGCATGGTGATGTGGGACGAGATCGCCGCCGAGGTCGCGGCAAACTTCCCGGACGTGACCTGGGACAAGATGCTGGTCGACGCGATGACCATGCGCATGACGCTGAAGCCGGAGACGCTCGACACCATCGTCGCGACCAATCTCCACGCCGATATCCTCTCCGACCTCGCCGCGGCGCTCGCCGGCTCGCTCGGCATCGCGCCCACCGCCAATCTCAATCCGGAGCGCAAGACGCCTTCGATGTTCGAGCCGATCCATGGCTCGGCCTTCGACATCACCGGCAAGGGTATCGCCAACCCAGTCGCGACCTTCTGGACGGGAGCGATGATGCTCGAGCATCTCGGCGAGAAGGCAGCGGCCGCCCGGCTGATGCGCGCCGTCGAGCGCGTCACCGCCGACCCTGCCCTGCACACGCCCGATCTCGGCGGCCAGGCGACGACGGCGCGGGTGACGCAGGCCGTCTGCGAGGCCCTGCGCGGCGACAATATCTGAAGTAAAGGGCGGGCTGCGACGCCGACGAGCCCACGCCCGCCCATGACAGCGCGACGATAATCGTCTAAGGCGGCCCTCTCCCGCCGCCCGCTCGCGCCCGATGCTGTTCAACTCCTTCGTCTTCCTGCTCGGTTTCCTGCCGCTCGCCCTCGCCCTGCATTGGCTGGTCGAGCGCTTCGCGCCGGCTTGGCGGCTACCGCTCCTGGCCGGACTGTCCTTCGCCTTCTACGGCTATTGGGACTGGCGCTTCGTGCCGCTGCTCGGCTTCTCGATCCTGCTCAACTGGCTGATCGCCGAGGCCTTCCAGAAGACCAAGGCGGGCGCGCTGATCACGCTCGCCATCGTCGGCAACCTCGCCGTGCTGGCGCTGTTCAAATACTTCAACTTCTTCGCCGATCTTGCTGGGATGATTCCGGGATTGTCGGCACCGAAGCTCGACATCGCCCTGCCGCTCGGCATTTCCTTCTTCACCTTCCACCATGTGATGTATCTGACCGATCTGCGCCGGGGCGAAGCGCCGCGCTACGATCTGGTGCGCTATGCGCTCTACATCGCCTTCTTCCCGCAGGTGCTGGCCGGGCCGCTGGTGCGCTGGCGCGAGATCATGCACCAGTTCGACGAGCGCCCCTATCTGCGCTCCGACGCCGCCGAACGCATCGCCCGCGGCCTGATCCTGCTGACCATCGGCCTCGCCAAGAAGGTCCTGCTCGGCGACCCGCTGGCGGAATACGCCAATCCGGTCTTCGCAGCGGCAGCGCAAGGCAATGCGATCGCTTTCGGCGAGGCCTGGCAGGCGACGCTCGCCTTCACCTTCCAGATCTATTTCGACTTTTCCGGCTACACCGACATGGCGCTCGGCCTCGCGCTGCTTTTCGGCGTGGTGCTGCCGCAGAACTTCGATACGCCCTACCGATCTGTCAGCCTGCAGGACTTCTGGCGGCGCTGGCACATGACGCTGTCGCGCTTCCTGCGCGACTATCTCTACATTCCGCTCGGCGGCTCGCGCCACGGCCTGCCGCTGCAGCTCTGGGCGCTCTTCGCCACCATGGCGCTCGGTGGCCTCTGGCATGGCGCCGGGCTCAACTTCGTCGCCTGGGGCGCCGCCCATGGCGTGGTGCTGGCGAGCGGCGTGCTCTGGCGCCGCGCCGGACTACCGATGCCGCAGCTGCTCGGCTGGGCCCTCACCTTCCTGTTCGTCGCCTTCTCCTGGGTGCTGTTCCGCGCCACCTCGTTCGATGCGGCACTCGCCATCTACAAGGGTCTGCTCGGCCTGAACCCCGGCGGCGCCGGCTTCAAATGGCGGGCGCTGCTGCCGGCCGCCGCCGTGGCGATCATCGGCCCGACAGCCTGGGCGCTGGCCTGGAAGCTGCCCCCGGCCCGCTGGCTCGCCGTCGCGACCGCGATCCTCTTCGTGCTGGTGCTGTTCAAGATCGGCGACGACGCCAATTATGAGTTCATCTACTTCCAGTTCTGAGGCGCGCTGGCGCGGCTTCACGGCCGCCTTCGCGCTGGCGGCGGCCGGGCTCGCCCTGGCGCTGCTGGCGCTCGCCTTTTTGATCGATCCCTATGACAGCGGTCGTTCGCCCCTGACGCTGAAGGCCGGCGTCAGTCCGCAGGGGCCGCGCACCGCCGCCGCCAGCCGCGGCCGCGATCCGGAGTTCCGCGGCGCGATCTTCGGCAACTCGCATATCCAACTCGTCTCGCCGGAGGCACTGAAGCAGCAGACCGGCATCCCCTTCGTCTCGCTGATCGCCCCGGCGACCGGCCCGCGCGAGAGCCTCGTCCTGCTCGACTGGTTCCTGCGCCATCGCAAGGAGCCGGCCGCCGCGCTCGTGGTCGGCATCGACGTGCGCTGGTGTACGCCCGACGCCGCCCTGCCGGTCGACAAGCCCTTCCCGTTCTGGCTGTTCGAGCGCTCGCCGACGGCCTATTTCGCCGGGCTGCTGCGCTTCGACGTGCTTGAGGAATTGCCACGCCGGCTGCGTTACCAGACGGCGAAGGCACCGCAGCGCGCCCGCCCGGACGGTTTCTGGAACTACGAGGAAGGCTACGAGGTCCAGGGCTTCCACAGCGATCCGGCCCGCCGTGCCCGCCTGCTGGAGCCGATCCAGACCGGCGGCGGCAACGCCACCGGTCCTTTCCCGGCGGCAGAGCAACTACGCGCCCTGCTCGCCCGCCTGGCTCCCGATGTGCCGGTCGTGCTGTTGCGCCCACCGAACTTCGTCAGCGCCCTGCCGGTCCCCGGCAGCGCCGATGCCGCGGCCGACGCCGCCTGCCGCAACGCCTTCGCCGAGCTCGCCGCGAGCCGCCCGCGCACCGCCCTGATCGACTGGCGCGTCGACCGCAAGGAGAATCGCGAGCCGGACAATTATTTCGACCACAGCCACTACAGGCTGGGGATAGCGCGGCTGGTCGAGGCCGACATCGCCGCCGCCATCGCCGGTTTTCTCTGACTTTACGGTTACTTGCCGCGCCGATCACGGCTACGCGAAAGCAGATTGTTACGAAGGAGACCAATCGCTATAAGGGCGCCAAATCGGCGGCCCCCACGGCAATGCCGGAGGGGGTCGTCGAGCAGCGTGAATTGAGAAAGCCTGCACATGTCGAAGCAGACCACCCTCGATCCCGACTACAAGCCGTCAGAAAAAGAACCGTTCATGAACGAACGGCAGCGTGAGTATTTCCGCAGCAAGCTGCTGGCCTGGAAGGAGGAGATCCTGAAGGAGGCCAAGGAAACCCTGGTCACCCTGCAGAGCGAAAGCGAAAACCACCCCGACATCGCCGATCGCGCCTCGTCCGAAACGGACCGTGCCATCGAGCTTCGGGCCCGCGACCGCCAGCGCAAGCTGATCTCCAAGATCGAATCGGCAGTCGCCCGCATCGATGACGGCACCTATGGCTTTTGCGAGGATACCGGCGAGCCGATCTCGTTGAAGCGCCTGGAAGCCCGTCCGATCGCGACGCTTTCGCTCGAAGCCCAGGAGCGCCACGAGCGCAACGAGCGCGTCTTCCGCGACGACTGAGACGCGGCAGCGATACCACCTCCACCGAAAAGGCCCCGCAGCGGCGCTGCGGGGCCTTTTTCGCATTCAGTGCGAAAGCCGTTCGGCCCGGCTGCCGCTGATCGCGGCGGCCGGGCAAACCCTTCATAATCAGGCGACGTCGAAGCGGTCGAGGTTCATCACCTTGGTCCAGGCTGCGACGAAGTCCTTGACGAACTTCCCCTTGGCGTCCTGGCTGGCATAGACCTCGGCCAGGGCGCGCAGGATCGAGTTCGAGCCGAAGACGAGGTCGACACGCGTGCCGGTCCACTTGGCGGCGCCGGTCTTGCGATCGGTGCCCTCGAACACGTCCTTGGCGTCGGAGATCGCCTTCCACTGCGTGCCCATGTCGAGCAGGTTGACGAAGAAGTCGTTCGTCAGCACACCCGGACGCTCGGTCAGGACACCGTGCTTGCTGCCATCGGCATTGATGTCGATGGCGCGCAGGCCACCGATCAGCACCGTGAGCTCCGGCGCGGTCAGGGTCAGCAGCTGCGCCCGGTCGATCAGCGCCACCTCGGCCGGCACCTTGGCGCCCGGCTTCTGGTAGTTGCGGAAGCCATCGGCCACCGGCTCCATCACGTCGAAGGAGTGGATGTCGGTCTGCTCCTGCTTGGCGTCGGTGCGGCCCGGCGTGAACGGCACGCTGACATCATGACCGGCAGCCTCGGCCGCCTGCTCGACGCCGACATTGCCGGCCAGCACGATCAGATCGGCCAGCGAGACCTTCTGGTCGCCATCGACCTCCTTGTTGAACTGGCGGCGAATGCCGTCCAGCGCCGCGATCACCTTGGCGAGCTGCGCCGGCTGGTTGACCTCCCAGTCCTTCTGGGGGGCGAGGCGAACGCGCGCGCCATTGGCGCCACCGCGCTTGTCGCCACCGCGGAACGTCGCGGCCGAGGCCCAGGCGGTGCCGACCAGCTCGGAGACAGCAAGGCCCGAAGCCTTGATCTTCTCCTTGAGCGCGGCGACGTCGGCAGCATTGACCAGCGGGTGGTCGACGGCCGGCACGACATCCTGCCAGATCAGCTCTTCCTTCGGCACTTCCGGGCCGAGATAGCGCGAGCGCGGCCCGAGATCGCGATGGGTCAGCTTGAACCAGGCGCGGGCGAAGGCCTCGGCGAAGGCCTGCGGGTTCTCGAGGAAGCGGCGCGAGATCTTCTCATAGGCCGGGTCCATGCGCAGCGACAGGTCGGTCGTCAGCATGGTCGGCTTGATCTTCTTCAAGGGATCATGAGCGTGCGGGATGACCGCCTCGGCGTCCTTCGCCTCCCACTGGATCGCGCCGCCGGGGCTGCGGCTCTGCACCCATTCGTATTTGAACAGGTTCTCGAAGAAGAAGTTGCTCCACTGCGCCGGTGTCTGCGTCCAGGTGACCTCGATGCCGCTGCCGACCGCATCGGCGCCATGGCCGGTGCCGAAATTGCTGGCCCAGCCGAGACCTTGCGCCTCCAGATCGGCCCCTTCCGGGTCCGCGCCCTTATGCGATTCCGGCGCCGCGCCATGGGTCTTGCCGAAGGTATGGCCGCCGCCGATCAGCGCGACCGTCTCCTCGTCGTTCATCGCCATGCGGGCGAAGGTCTCGCGGATGAAATGCGCCGCCGAGATCGGGTCGCCATTGGCGCCCGGCCCTTCCGGGTTGACGTAGATCAGGCCCATTTCGGTCGCGCTCAGCGGCGCGTCGAACTTGTCGAGCGGGCGATGGGTCAGCCATTCGGTCTCGGTGCCCCAGCTCACGTCATGGTCGGGTTCCCAGCTGTCCTCGCGGCCGGCGGCGAAGCCGAAGGTTCGGAAGCCCATGGTCTCCAGCGCGACGTTGCCGGTGAGGATCATCAGGTCGGCCCAGGAGATGGCCTGGCCGTATTTCTGCTTGATCGGCCAGAGCAGGCGGCGCGACTTGTCGATGTTGACATTGTCCGGCCAGCTGTTGAGCGGGGCGAAGCGCTGCTGGCCACGGCCGCCACCGCCGCGACCGTCGGCGAGACGATAGGTGCCGGCCGCATGCCAGGACATGCGCACGAACTGCGGGCCGTAATGGCCGAAATCCGCCGGCCACCAGTCCTGCGAGTCGGTCATCAGCTTGCGCAGGTCGTTCTTCAGCGCCTCGTAGTCGAGCTTCTCGAACGCCTCGCGGTAGCTGAAGCTCTGGTCCAGCGGGTCGGACTTGGCCGAGTGCTGGTTCAGCATGTCGACGGGCAGCTGCTTGGGCCACCAGTCGCGGTTCTGACGGGCGCCGCCACCATGGGCGACGGGGCACTTGCCCGTGCTGTCCTCAGTTTTCGCGTTCATCTCTCTCTCCGAGCTTGTCTGGTGGTTTGGCATGCGTCTTAGCAAAGCTGTTTCATTATTTTAATTCCGATTTTCTGATCACGACGATAAGTTGGGATTATGACAAATCTGACTTTCAAGCAGCTCCGCTATTTCGAGGCCCTGGCGCAGCACGGCCATTTCGGCCGGGCGGCGGAAGCCTGCGCCATCTCGCAGCCCGCACTGTCGCAGCAGATCAAGGCGCTGGAGGAGGAACTGGGTGCCGAGCTCTTCGAAAGGGACAGGCGCCAGGTCCGGCTGACCAGCTTCGGCGAGGAGATCGGGGCGCGGGCCTGGGACATCCTGCGCGCGCTCGACGAACTCGAAAGCTATGCGCACGCCTCCCGGGATGGGCAGCTGACGCGCCTGCGCATCGGCGTGATTCCGACGGTCGCGCCCTATCTGCTGCCAGGCCTGATCGGCGACCTGACCCGGATGCATGACGGCCTCGACCTCAATGTCCGCGAGACGCTGACCCCAAAACTGGTCCAGGAGCTGAACGAGGGCCGGCTCGACATGGCGATCGTCGCCCTGCCCGTCTCCGAACCCTCGCTCACCGAGGTCGCGCTGTTCACCGAGCGCTTCGTCCTGGTGCGGCCGCGCGAGGACGAAGGCAAGCCTCCCCCCGCTCCCGAGGCGCTCAGCGAGATGCGGCTGCTGCTGCTCGAAGAAGGCCACTGCTTTCGCGAGCAGGCGCTTTCGTTCTGCAATGCCAAGCCGCGCACGATAGCCTCGCGCGATCTTCTGGATGCCAGTTCCCTCTCGACGCTCGTGCAGATGGTCGATGCCGGACTAGGCGTCACGCTGATCCCGGAGATGGCCGTGTCGGTCGAGACGCGCTCGGCCTCGGTCTCGGTCACCCATTTCGGCACGCCGGAACCCTCGCGGACCATCGGTATGGTCTGGCGCAAGACCAGCCCGCTGGCGCGGCAACTGCTCGAGATCTCCGAGATGGTCCGCCAGTCCGCCGGCGCGCTGCGGCAGGCACGCGGAAACTCTGCTGCCATCACCGACATGGAGGCGTGAGGCGACGCTTCACCGGTCTTGGGCCTGCGAGCGCCGGCGTAGGCAGCCACGCTGCATGCCCTCCGCGGCGATTGAATCCGAGCGCCTGCACTCCCAAGTGAGCCCGGCTGCCCCGCCACGAGAACGGTCCCGATGAAGCAGGCTGAACGCAAACGCGCCCTTGTTCTGCGCAACCCGAAGGCGCGGCGCGGGCAGGAATCGCTCGACGGTCCCTTCAGGCAGCTGGAGCAGGCCGGGGTCGACGTCACGATCGAGACCTTCGAGGCCCTGCCGGAGATCGCGCGCGACATCGTGCGGCTGCGCAGCATCGCCGATCTGATCGTGATCTGCGGCGGCGACGGCTCGATCTCCTCCGGCGCGATGGCCGTGATGGAGAGCGGCCTGCCGCTCGGCATCATGCCGATGGGGACGGCGAACGACCTCGCCCGGACGCTTGCGATCCCGATGGATCTGACCGCGGCTGCGCGGGTGATCGCCGAAGGGCAGACGCGCCGCATCGACATGGGCACGGTCAACGGCCACGCCTTCTTCAACGTCGCCAGCATCGGCCTGAGCAGCGAGCTCGCGCAAGGCCTCGATCCGACGCTGAAGAAGCGCTTCGGGCGCCTCGGCTATGCGCTCGCCGCCTCGAAGGTGCTGACCAAGGCCTCGCGCTTTCACGCCACGATCACCGAGAAGGGCCGGACGACCGAGGTCGACACCTTCCAGATCGCGATCGGCAACGGCAGGCATTATGGCGGCGGAAATGTCGTCCGGGACGACGCCGAGATCGATGACGGCCATCTCGATCTCTACAGCCTCGAACTCAAGAACCTCTGGAAGCTGGCGCTGATGTTGCGGTCTTTCAGGTCGGGCACGCACGGAGCCTGGCAGGAAGTGCGCACCGCGCGCTGCGTCGAGTTCGACATCCTGACCAAGCGGCCGATGCCGGTGAACACCGACGGCGAGATCGTCACGGCGACGCCCGCCCATTTCAAGGTTCATCCGGGGGCCGTCGCGATCTTCGCGCCCGAGCCCGATCCTCGCGCGGGGCCAATTCCAATGCCCCTGTTCCACAGATGAGCTTGGATAGGGCGAGATGACCGCGAAAGGCGCGGCCATCTGTGCTAGCCACCGGGTCGGCCGTCGGGCAGTGCGTCGATGTCAGCGATAGGCGGGCGTCGGCATGAACGGGATTGTGCCGCCGAGCTTCTGCTTTCGACCCGTCGCGGACCTTTGAGGAGGCGAAACGAGCCGATGCCGCGCCACCGAGTCGACGGGTTCGGCCATAGGCCTGTGACGGCATGGAAGCCAACACTGATGCGGCCACAGCATTGCCATACCCTACGGAGGAAACTAAGAAGGGTCGCGTCTGTCTGAACGACGCATGGGAAGTGTCCATGTTAGAGCTTGTGAGAATCCGCTGACCGTCTCGAATTGACGAGACATGTCGAAGCATTCGGGAGGGATCTGCGCGCAGCGTAGAGCCCAATGCTGATGCTTGTCATGGATTCTATCACAGGCTCACCAGAATGAACATTTCGCGGAGCGAGCAGCGCGTGCTTCACGTGCTCGCCCAAGGCGGCTTCATCCGTCATCAACGTTGCGACAACGGCAGGATTTCTCATATCGAGTGCTTCACGCGAGACGGTCACCTGCTGACCGACTGCACGCTTGAGGTCTTCGCAAGACTGCATCGCAAACGCCTGATCGAGTCCCGAGCTTCCAGTCCTTACCGCGTCTCGCGGCGAGGCCGGGAAGCTGTGCGCTCGCAAACTGACAATCGCTGAACAACGATAGGAGACTTCCATGCAAATCCGTTTGGAGTGCCCAGAAGACACCGACACGATCCGAAGCCTGACAGCTGCCGCATTCAAGGACATGCTCCATAGCAGTCAGACCGAGGCCGCGATCGTCGAGGCTTTGCGGAAAGCAGGAGCGTTGACCGTTTCCCTCGTCGCCATCATGGACGGCGAGATCGTCGGCCATGTTGCGTTCTCGCCAGTTAAGGTCAACGGCACGGCGAAGGGCTGGTATGGCCTTGGCCCGGTCTCGATCTGGCCCAATCAGCAGCGGAAAGGCATCGGCCAGGCCTTAATCCGCGATGGCCTTGACCGACTTAGACGCTTGAACGCGCAAGGCTGCGTCGTCCTCGGCGACCCCGCCTACTACAGCCGCTTCGGGTTCATGAGTGATCCTGAACTCCGGTATGGTGACGTGCCGCCCGAGTATTTCCAGCGATTGGTGTTCACGGCCATTGCGCCAAAGGGCGAAGTCGCATTCCACGCCGGGTTCGACGCGACCTAAGAGAAGAGGGCGGTCTTTGCGATACGCGAAGACCGCTCTCCACCCAACTGAGACATTCGTCACATCAGGCGGCTTGTCGTGTCCTTGCGAACAAGAACTTCAACGGCTGAACGGGCGGCGGATTGTGATGTCGTCTCGGGGCCGATCAGATCGATCGCCCGAGGCCCGTCGGGCGGCCAAGTCTCGCCAGCCTGCCGAGCGCCCGCACCATGCCAATGGTCGGCGTGACGAAATCGGGACACCGCTGCGCTGGCAACGAGGGATGTCGGTCCCGTCGGATTGGCGAGGCGGTCGCCGTGTTGGTCCGCAGCAGCCGTCCGACGTTAGCAGGTCACGCCACGAGCGCACCTGCTGGCGCTACGTCGGGCGGGAGTTCTGAGGCAAGCACCATTCGCAGTCCGGCGCATACCCGGCCCGCATGCCTCGCGGACCTGCATGACAATCCCGTCCGGCTGTTGGAGTGGGGCCAGCGGCATCGCCTGCGCCGACGACGCCAAGACGAATGCGAAGGCAACGGCGAACAACTTGATCATTGTTACTCTCCTGTTGAAGTCGCCGAAAACAGAGTTGTTATTCTTGGGCGCGCATCAGCCCACATCTGGGCTCGGAGGTGCTTGATCCAGCTCGATGAGTATAGTCCTCCGCGTCGGGTTGTACAAACGGCCTACTGGCCGGAAAAGCCTCGCTCTATGCCCTGGGCTCGGATCGAACCGGTCCGAGGCACGATCTCGAGAGCGCCAGCGAGGCAAGCAAGTACGAGCAGTTGATTGGGTCGACAACCTCTTTCACGTACGTCCGCTTTCGGGCGAAGTCAGACGACCGCTATTCGCGCGCGCTCGTCAGGTTGTCCTTGTTTGATGAACGTCGGCTTTCGAGCCGTTGCGGGCACGTTCACGCAGTACGCTTGTTGACGACCGTGAGCGTGAGGCCCGTCAGCACGAGACCGACGCCGAAGATGAAGAGTGGCCCGAGCTGATCGCCGAACATCAGCGCGGAGACCGCAACGCCCACGATCGGCTGGAGATACTGGACGCTCGCAGCCACTCGGGCGGGAAGCGTTCGCAGCAAATAGAGCCAGAGAAACAGGCCGGCTACGGTCACCATCACGCCGAGGTACAGGGCGGAGCCGATGCCGACCGCCGTCAGGGCGAACGGGGTGTTCAATGCCTCCCAAACGGCGAATGGCGCCAGCGCCAGGAAACCGAACAAGGTGCTCCATGCCGCGACGACGACGGTCCCATAGCGTTCGGAAAGCTCGACGCTCCAGACATAGTAGAAGGCAATCGTCAGGGTCGAGAGCAGCACCAGGCCTGCACCAGCCAGGCTGGTTTGGGTTGCAGCCGAATTGCCGTCGCCGCGACCGGCGGCGACGAGAGCAATGCCTCCAAACGCGGCGACGATGCCGATGCCCTGGATCAGCGTGACGGGCTGGCGCAGGCGTATGGCGGCGAAGACGACGACGAAGGCGGGAATCGCAGCCGAGATCGTCGTTCCGATTGAAGCGGAGGTCCCGGCCACGCCGAAGCTCTGGGCCACCTGCCCGATGCCGATACCGAGGACGCCGAGCGCGGCGACCCGCGGGAAAGCCCTGAGCGGAAGGCCTTGCCTGCCCACGGCAAGCAGAAACATCAGCGGAACGGCGATCAGGAAGCGCAGTCCGGTCAAGGTGAGAGGCGGGATCGTCAGCAAGCCGAGCTTGGTGACGGGGATCGAAACGCCCCACATCACCGCAAGAAACAATGCAGCGGCAAAGTTCCCGACGGAAACGCCATTCGGTCCAGCAGTTTGGGTCATTGCGCCGCCATGATGAGCAGCGGCGAGCCTTAGATTACGCGCGCTGGCTCGACAACCTGCGTGTCCGCTGGCGGCCCAACCTGGGCATTTCGCCATCACTTCTCGCGTGAGAAAAGCCCCGCGCGGGAGGGCGCGGGGCTTCTGGCCGCCAGCCGGATAGCTTGGGGAGCGTGGCGGGCGGCCGGGAGGATCGGCGGCTCGGGAGAGACCGCCGGCCGGCGCGGGGCGTGGACGTGGGGAGCGTCGCCGTCGCGCCGGGAACTCGGATGGTTGTGCTTTTCGCTTATCCCGTCTCGGAGAGCCGGTTTCCACTTGTCCGGGAGAGGTCCTCAGAACGGCAGCAGGATATCCATCACCTGCTGGCCGTAGCGCGGCTGCTGCACATCGGTGATCTGGCCGCGGCCGCCATAGGCGATGCGGGCCTGGGCGATCTTGGCCGACTCGATGGTGTTGTCGGATTCGATGTCCTCCGGCCGGATCACGCCGGCGACGATCAGCTCGCGCACCTCGAAATTGACCCGGATCTCCTGCTTGCCCTCGACCACGAGATTGCCGTTCGGCAGCGTCTGCGTGACGACGGCGGCGACATTGGTGGCGAGCTGCTCGGCCCGGCGCACCGAGCCCGAGCCCTCGCTGGAGCCTTCGGAGTCGAGCTTGAGGAGTTCACCGGCGCTGGAGCCGTTGGGCAGGAACTTGTCGAGCTTGTTCTCGAACCCCATGATCCGGGCGGCGCCGAAATCCTCGCCGTTCTTCCGGCTGCGCTTGGTGGTGTTGTCGAGCTGGGCCCGGTCGGTGACCTTGACCTTGACGGTGACGAGGTCGCCGACCTGCCGGGCGCGCTGGTCCTTGAAGAAGGCGCGCGAGCCGGTCCGCCACAGCGAGTTCGGCGCATAGGAGGCGTGCTCCATCGCCGGCATCGGCATCTGCACCGGCTTATAGCCCTTGCTCGCCGTCGGGTCCTCGATCGGCGAGAGCGCGGGCGCCTGGCCAACATTGGCGAGCCTGTCGGCGGCGCCGCAGGCGCCGAGCAGCAGGCCGAGGCCAAGGACGGCAGGGAGAGCGATCGGGTTGTTCCGGGTCATGATCTTGATCCGCACTTTGAAATTCAGGGTTCAGCGCGCCGCGGCGACATGGCCGCCGCCGGGAGGGCTGACATTGATGCGGCCGGGCCCACTGACGGTCCCCTGCAGCACCCGCTTCGAATTGGGGTTGGTGACGGAGATCACGTCGCCCATCGCGCCGGCCTCGTTAGCCCGGCCGCGCATGCTGATCAGCACGCCGCCCGCCTCGTAGACCAGCGTCACCATCTCGCCGCGGCCGACGATCTCCTCGCGCTGGACGTCACCGCCGCGCAGCACGACGCCGGCGAGCAGCGAGCGTTTGGCGACCTTGCCGATCGCCGCCCGCATCTCGCTGATCTGGTCGTTCGTGCCGGCATCCCGCGGGCGCCGCTCGACCATGACGTCGCCGGCCGTGAGCGTCTCGCCGCGGGCGATCGGACGCATCGGCACCACCACGTCCACGGTCTCGACCAGGAGCCCGGAGACCCTGACCGGCTTCAGCCGCGTCGCGGCGCTCCCGGGTACGGCGAGCCGCCCGATCACCCGCCTGGCGCGGGCATCATAGGTCAGTTCGAGCGCCACCATCTCGCCGGATAGCTCGGGCTCGACCGCGACCGACGGCGCACCGCCGTCGAAGACCAGCGCGAAGGCGCGCGCATCGAAGCCGAAGCGCTCGAGCAGAGCTGTCTTCACCGCCGACTCGATGTCCTGCCCGGTGATCCGCCGCGCCGCGCGCGTCACCACGACCTGGGCCAGGCCCTGGCTGTCGAGGTCGAGCGCCTCGCGCAGAATGCCGTTCTTGAGGGCCGCCTCGAGAATGCGGGCGACCTGGATCGTGCCGGTCTCGCCGAGCGCCGGAGCGCGGAAGGCCGGCAGCGCACCATCCTGCGGCGACAGGCCGGCGATCAGGTCGCCGAAGCTGACGATATCGCGGCTGAGCGTCAGGTCGGGCCGCAGGCGCAGCTTGCCGGCCACGGCCTGCGGAGCGGCGGCGGGCGCGGCGGCCTGGGCGGCAGAGCCCTGCGCGGCGGGCTCGGCGTTCGCAAGTTCGACGCCGAAGCCGACGGCCGCAAGAAGGAGAATGGAGCGCATCATGGCGGCAATCCCTCGCGCTAGCGGATGATCTGGGTGGTGGACTGCATCATCTGGTCCGCCGCCGAGATAATCTTGGAGTTCATTTCGTAGGCGCGCTGCGCCGCGATCAGCGAGGAGAGCTCGGTTACCGCCTGGACGTTGCCTTCCTCGAGATAGTTCTGCTGCAGCGTGCCGAAGCCTTCGCCACCGCCGACGCCGTCGATCGCCGGACCGGAACCGGCGGTCTCGATGAACAGGTTGTCGCCCAGCGATTCCAGGCCGACCTTGTTGACGAAGCGGGCGAGCTGGAGCTGGCCGAGCTGCTGCGGCGCCGTCTGGCCGGGCATGGTCGCCTCGACGGTGCCCTGGGCGTTGATGCTGACGCTGGTCGCGTTGTTCGGAATGGTGATGCCCGGCTCGACCTGATAGCCGTCGCGGGTGACGAGCTGGCCCTGCGCATCGAGATCGAACGAGCCGTCGCGCGAATAGGCGGTGCGGCCGTCCGGCATGCGGATGCGGAAGAAGCCCTCGCCGCGGATCGCGACGTCGTACTGCTTCTCGGTCGGCGTCATGTTGCCCTGGGTCATCACCCGGCCGGTCGAGACCGTCTTGACACCCGAGCCGATCGAGATGCCGGCGGGAACCATGGTGTTCTGCTCGGAGGTCGCCGAGCCGGCGCGGCGGTGGTGCTCGTAGAGCAGGTCCTGGAAGTGCACGCGCTGGCGCTTGTAGCCGGTGGTGCGCACGTTTGCGATGTTGTTGGAGATGACCTGGACGTTGAGTTCCTGGGCCATCATGCCGGTGGCGGCGGTGTGAAGGGCGCGCATGGGCTTGTCTCCGTTCCGCGTCAGGCTTGCTGGTCGGCGAGGCGCGAGATCGCCTTGCCACGCAGTTCATCGGTCTTGGCGAGCAGGGCCGACATGTTCTGATAGGCGCGCTGGACCTCGACCAGGCGGGTCATCTCGGCGACCGCCTTGACGTTGGAGCGCTCGAACGCCCCCGTCTCGAGGCGGGCGAGCGGCCCGGCCGGCTGCGCCGCGGCGGTCGAGGAGAAGACGTTGTCGCCCTCGCTCTGCAGCGCGCGGGGATTGTCGAAACGCACCTGGCGGATCTTGCCGCGCTGGCCTTGGTCGGAGGAGACGGTGCCGTCGGCGGCGATGCGCGGATTGCTCTCGCTCTCGCCGAAGACGATCGGGCCGCCATCGCCGAGCACCGGCTGGCCGGACTGGGTGACGAGCTGGCCGCGGGCGTTGATGTCGAGCGAGCCGGCGCGGGTGTAGCGCTCGCCCTGCGGCGTCTGGACGACGAGGTAGTTGTCGGCCTGGAGCGCGATGTCGAGCGGGTTGCCGGTGCGCTCGAGCGCGCCGGTGGAGAGGTCGATCGGCGAGCCGCGGTCGATCACATAGGAGAGGCGGCGATCCGACGACGGAAAGGTGTCCGCGCGGGCGCCGGGCGAGATGAACTCGGCAAAGCGCGCCGAACGGACCTTGAAGCCGTTCGTTCCGACATTCGCCACGTTGTTGGCGATGACATCGAGCTCCCGCGCCAGAGCCATCTGGCGCGACAGGCCGACGAGAAGCGCGTTTTCCACGGCCCCTGCTCCCGATCTTTCCCGCGATCGCCTCGACGCTCCCCAGCGCGGCAATCGCAGCCAAGAGGTCAGCAACCGCCGTGCCAACATAGTTAACCGCGATCAAGTCATTGATATAATTTGAGTAATAGGATAGCGGCGACGCGCCGCGCGGCGGCATGAAACGGCCTGCGCGGCAGAAACGACCCGGCAGATTTTGCCTGTCTTAACGAGGTATTAACCGTAATTCGTCAGGTTGCTGGGAAGGGATCGGCCGCTGCGCGCGCCACCTTCCAAGCAGGCGGGCCGCAATGTCGAAGAAGCCGAAGAAGGGCGAAGAGCAAGGCGAGGCCGGAGCCGAAGGCGCGCCGAAGCCCGGCAAGAAGAAGCTCTTCATGATCGTCGGCGCCGTCGCGCTGCTGGCGCTCGGCGGCGGCGGCTGGTTCTTCTTCCTGAAGAAGCCTTCGGCAGAGCAGATCGCGGCAGCCGAAGCCGCGGCAGCCGCCAAGAAGCCCGTCGCCTTCGTCGATATGAAGGACATGATGATCGGCATCTCGGCCGGCGGCCAGCAGGACCGCCAGCCCATCGTCAAGATCAAGGTCGTGCTCGAAATCGCCGACGCCAAGGCCGCCGAGCAGATCAAGCCGCTGCTGCCGCGGGTCGAGGACGCCTTCCAGGTCTTCATGCGCGAGCTCCGGCCCTCCGATCTCGAAGGCTCGGCCGGCATGTACCGCCTCAAGGAAGAGCTGCTGCGGCGCGTCAACGTCACGGTCCACCCGGCCAAGATCGACGCCGTGCTCTTCAAGGAACTGCTGGTCCAGTAGCCCGCCCCTCGCGCAAGCACTCTGCAAAGCGACCTCGTACATGGCCTCCGACGATCTCGACCTCGACAACCCCGCCAAGGAAAACCTTCCGCTGACGCCTGAAGGCATGGCCGCGGAATGGGCGGCCATGCCCGACATCGCTCCCGACGAGAGCGAACCGGAAGCCCATATCGACCGCCTGATGTCTCAGGACGAGATCGATACGATGCTCGGTTTCTCCGCCGGCGAGGACGGCAAGGGTGGCCGCAACGGCATCCAGGCGATCGTCGATTCCGGTTCGGTCACCTATGAACGCCTGCCGATGCTCGAGATCATCTTCGAGCGTCTCGTCCGCCTGCTCTCCACCAGCCTGCGCAACCTGTTCAGCGACAATGTCGAGGTCACGCTGGAGGGTATCCGCTCGGTACGCTTCGGCGACTATATGAACTCGATCTCGCTGCCGGCGATGCTCGCTGTCTTCAAGGCCGAGGAATGGGACAATTTCGGCCTCGTCACCATCGAATCCGCCCTGACCTATTCCGTGCTCGACACCATGCTCGGCGGCAAGCGCGGCCAGGCGGCGGCGCGCGTCGACGGCCGGCCCTTCACCTCGATCGAGATGAGCCTGCTGCGGCGCGTGATCGCTGTCGTCCTGGGCGATGCCGAGGCTGCCTTCCGCCCGCTCTCGCCGGTGACCTTCAAGGTCGACCGGATCGAATCGAACCCGCGCTTCGTCTCGATCTCGCGTCCGGCCAACGCCGCGATCCGGGTCGAGCTGCGCTTCGACATGGAAGGGCGCGGCGGTTCGCTGCACGTGCTCCTGCCCTACGCCACCATCGAGCCGATCCGTGAGCTGCTCCTCGAGAGCTTCATGGGTGAGAAGCTCGGCCGCGACCCGATCTGGGAAAACCATCTCGCCACCGAGGTCTGGCAGGCGGACGTCGCGGTCAAATGCGTGCTGCACGAATGCACCATGCCGCTGAAGCGGGTGATGAAGCTCGAGATCGGCGACACGCTGATGTTCGACGCCCGTCCGGAATCGGTCGCCTCGCTGCGCTGCGGCGAGTTCATCGTCAGCGAGGGCCGGATCGGCCGCGTCGACGACAAGATTGCCGTCCAGGTCGTCAGCCCGCTGCGCCGCTCCAAGACCACGATGGCGGCCTTCGACACCAGCCATCTCAACCCGACAGCCTGAAGCGGGAGCCAGTCGCCATGACCCTGACCCTGATTGCCGACGCGCTGGTCGCCTGCCTGCTCGTCGCCACGATCATCACCTGCTACGTCCTCGCCAAGAGAATCGAACGCCTGAAGGCTGATGAAAGCTCGATGCGACAGACCATCGGCGCGCTGATCGCCGCCACCGACACTGCCGAGCGCGCCATCGCCGGGCTGAAGCTGACCCTCGGCGATTGCGACCGCACGCTTGCCGAGCGCCTGCGCACGGCCGAGCGCTATGCCGCCGACCTCGCCGCCCAGATCGAGGCCGGCCAGGGCGTGATGGACCGCATCGGCCAGATCGTCGGCGCCGCCACCCTGGTCGCGCCCAAGGCCGAGCCGCTTCCCGTCGAGAAGCCCGCCGTCTCGCGTATGGCGAGCGCGGCTGACGCCGCCGCCGCGATCCGTGCCCGCGCCGCGCGCCGGCTCGAAGGCCAGGCTGCGTGATCCAGTCGCCCCGCCTCATCCCTGCGGTCATCCTCGGCGCCATGGGTCTCCTGGCGCTGAAGGTGCTCGCCTGGACGGCGGAGCCATCTCCCGGTCATATTCCGGCCAGCGCCCCGCCTTTCGCGCAAGCGCCCCAGGCGCCGGCAGAGAAGGAGGTCTGGGGCCTCGCCAAGATCATCGCCCGCGCCCATGCGCCGGACACTTTCCTCGACCCGATGGTCACCGGCACGATCGATCCGCCGACGCCCAAGCTCTCCCCGGAGGAGCAGGCCAAGCGCGACGCGGCCGCGGCCGGCAACCCGAACAACA
Organism: Allobosea sp. WAO; assembly: GCF_001509835.1. Lineage (GTDB taxonomy): Bacteria > Pseudomonadota > Alphaproteobacteria > Rhizobiales > Beijerinckiaceae > Allobosea. The sequence goes on along the minus strand of NZ_JXTJ01000006.1, from coordinate 661,725 downwards.
AGGCCGGGGTGATGAACGGCACGGCGCAGCCGATCTCGCCGGCGGAACGCGCCTTGCTGGAGCGTCTCGGCCAGCGTCGCGAAGAGATCGAGGCGCGCATGCGCGAGCTCGACATGCGCGAGAAGCTGCTCGACAACGCCGAGAAGAAGCTCGGTGGCCGCGTCGACGACCTCAAGGTGCTCGAGGAAAAGGTCGAGGGACCGAAGAAGAAGGATACCGAGGAGAGCCAGGCGATCAAGAACCTGGTGATCATGTACGAGACGATGAAGCCGAAGGATGCTGCCCGCGTCTTCGATCGGCTGTCGCTCGACGTTCTCGTCCCGGTGGTGCAGCAGATGAACCCGCGCAAGATGTCGGATGTGCTCGCCGCGATGTCGCCGGAGGCCGCCGAGCGCCTGACTGTCGCGCTCTCCCTGCGCGGCCGCGCCGCCAGCACCGAGCGCACTGCAGCCGTCGCGCCCGCCGGCCCGGCTGGCAACGAATTGCCGGCGATCGAGCCGGCCCGCCGGCGCTGAGCGCTAGGCTCGCCCCTCTGCCGAATGCAGCCCTCGACGCTGCTGCCTACTGCTGAACGGTAATCCCGTTCTCCTTGATGATCGTCGCATAGGTCGAGACATAGCGGTCGATCACGGCCTCGAATTCGGCCCCGGGCCGGGCCAGCACGGTGAAGCTCAGGGCCTGCAGTCGCTCCTTGACGTCCGGCCTCGCAAGCGTCGCGAGCCAGGCACGCTCCAACGCCGCGCGCGCCGCAGGAGGGGTATCGCGGCGCACGACGATGCCGAACCAGCTATCCGAGAGAAGATCGGGCAGGCCGAGCTCCGCGAAGGTCGGGACATCGGGAAGCTCGGGCACGCGCTTGTCGGCGGTGACGGCGAGCGCCGTGAGCTTGCCTTCCGCGATAGGCTGGACGACGTCAGGCAGATTGCTAAGCGCGAAGTCGATTCGGCCGGCATAGAGGTCGACGAAGAGCTGCGAGGTGCCGTTATAGGGAACATGGGCCGCCTTGCCGCCGGCGAGCCGCAGCAGATGCTCGGCGCCGAGATGCGGCGAGGTCCCGATTCCCGGCGAGCCATAGGTCACCGGGGTGCCGCCGTCGCGCAGGCGCTTGGCGAAGCCTTGCCAATCGACCTTCATCGATGGCGCCACCGTCAGCACGTGCGGCACCACGGTCGCCTGAACGAGGGGGGCGAAGGCGCGTTGCCAGTCGGCGGTCCGCGTCCGCAGGGTGATGTTTGCCGCAAAGCTGTTGGCGATCATCAGCATGGTGTGGCCGTCCGGCGGAGACTTCAGCGTCTCGGCGCCTGCGATTACGGTGGCCGCACCGGCGATGTTCTCGACGACGACGGTCTGGCCGAGCGCGTCCTTGAGCCCCTCCTGAGCCAGCCGCGCCACCGGATCCATCGAGGTACCCGCCGTGAACGGCAGGATCAGCCGCACCGGCTTCGTCGGCTTCCAGTCGGATTGCGCCCTGGCGATGGTCGGCAGGGCCAGCCCCGCCAGAAGAAGCGCACGTCGATCAAGCAACATCGGTTTTCTCCGGGCTGAGCCTCGTCAGGAAATGCGCCCCTGCGACCTCCCCTTCGGTCGCGCGGGGCATTTGATCCTGCGATGGCAAGGCGCGGTCGCCTCCCCCTCGCAGCAACCGCTCCGGCCGATGCGTTCCCGATCCGGCAACGCAGCTGGCCGGACCGGGTCTTCAGGCTTGCGTATCGATCACCACGTCCCGCGACAGGCCGCGCACATCCATCTCGTAGTCGAGCACGGCGACCGGCGGCCGCGAGAAGTGCCAGACCAGATCGGCGCCGTTCCCGGTGACCGGGGCCAGCACGTCCGCCAGGAGCGGGCGAATGTTCTGGACCGTGTAGACGTTCACCGTCGTGGCATCGCGCCAGTCGCGCCCGAGGCCGGCGAGCCGCCGCCCCATCTCGCCCATCACCCATTCCGCCTTGGCGCGGACGCCCTCGTCGGAGACATCGCCCAGCCGGATCGTGCCTTCCGCATAGCTCGCAGCGCCTTCCGGGGCCTCGCCGCTGCCGGCGACGATGAAGCTCGGGCGCGCCGAAGCATCGGCGACGGTGTAGCTGAAGGCGTGGAGCGACACGGTCTCAGGCTTGCCGAGCTCCGGGCAGATATTCGTCCGGGCGATCGGATTGATCTTGCCCTGGAGCAGCCCCCACTGCTCGAGCCGCGAAGCATAGACCTTGTTCAGCGCCGCAAAGCCGGCCTCGGAGAACGGCTCGGGCGAACGCAGCTCACAGGAGCAGAACGCGGTCAGCGGCCTGCCGATCCGCTTCAGATGGGCCTCGATCGCCGCAAGGCCCTGCTCCAGCGGAACCGGCGCGGACAGCCGCGCCCGCTCGATCTGGAAGCCCGGCTCGGCCACGACGCCGCCGGAATACTGGAAAACCGCCGGGATGAACCGGAAGCTGCCGTCTTGACTGAGTTGGGTCGCATACATCGGATCGGCTCCTCGCCACGTTCTGTCGATATTTTTAGAGGGCGCCTCGGCCGGGCAGCCAGATCGGAATCGCAGAACGAACGTTGCCGCTTTGGCAACACTGGGCTAGCTTTCGGAGCGGCCGACGGTCAGGCCGCGAGGCGCTTTCCGATGTCGCTTACCCGCTACAGGTACTTTGCCGCGGTCGCCGATCAGGGCTCGGTACGCGAGGCCGCGGACGCCCTGCGCGTCGCCCCATCGGCGATCAGCCGCCAGATCGCCGGGCTCGAAGAGGAGTACGGCACGGCCTTGTTCGAACGCAGGGCACGCGGCATGCGACTGACCACGGCCGGGGCTGCTGTGCTCGAGTCCGCGCGCACCATCCTCGACTGCGTCCAGCATGCGCGCTCCACCATCGAGGAGCTGCAAGGCGTGAAGCGCGGGCATGTCCGCGCCTGGACCGTCGAAGGTGCGATCGACGACTTCCTCTATCCTGCGCTCGCCGGCTTCTCGGCCGCCCATCCCGCGGTGAGCTTCGAGGTGATGATCGCCAGCTCCGACCAGCTCGTGCAGCGCCTGCTCGACGACGAGGCAGATGTGGCTGTGGCCTTCAACCCGATCCTCCACCGCAACATCCTGTCGCTGGCGGAAGTCCCCGACCCGCTCGTCGTCGTCGCGCATCCCGGCCACGGCTTCGCGACGCGGCAGTCGGCGACCATCGCCGAGCTCGCCGAGATGCAGCTCGCCCTGCCCGACCGGACCTTCGGCCTGCGGCGCCTCATCGACGATGTCGCGACGACGACAGGGGTCGCGCTCAAGCCGGCTGTGGTCACGAACTCGATCGCGTCACTGCGCTCCTTCGCGCGGGCCGGCATGGGCGTCAGCGTGTTGACCACCTTTGCGAGCCGGCGCGATGTCGCCGAAGGACACCTGATCGCGGTGCCGATGCTCGGCCGCAACCTGCAGAAGGCCTGCGTCAAGATCTGCGTGCGCAAGGACCGGCGCCTGTCGCCGGCGGCCGGCGCGCTCGCCCAGCATCTCGCCCGCAGCGCGCGCAAATATGGCTATACCCGCTACAAGGCCGCGACTAGCCCCTCTTAACGCGCTGTTATCCTTGACGGGCTAGCGTCCCCATGGATGGAAGCGGCGTCGTGCCGCCCGTCCTGTCGCGTCGGATTGAGTAGCGTCTTGCGTATCCTGCGATCCCTCAGCTTCGGCATCGGCCTGGCGGCGATGAGCCTGGCGCTCGGACATGCCCTGCCGGCCCTGGCCGCCAATGCCGAATTGCGCGGCGAAGCGATGCAGGCCGGCTTCGGCCGCCTCGCCTTCACCTTCGACGAGCCGGTGACGACACGGGTGCGCGTTTCCAATGGCGTGCTGGTCGTCGGCTTCAGCCAGCCGGTGAAGGTCGACCCGAGCCGCATTTCCCGGGAACTTCCCGCCTATGTCTCGCTGGCGCGGATCGACCCCGATGGCCGGGGCCTGCGCTTCGCGCTCGCCAAGACTTATCGCGCCAACCTGCTCGAAGCTGGCGACCGCGCCTTCGTCGACCTCTTGCCCGAGAACTGGGTCGGGCAGCTGCCGGGCCTGCCGCCCGAAGTCCTCGCCGAGTTGACCAAGCGCCTGCGCCTCGCCGAGTCGCGGGCTCGGGACATCGCCCGTGCCCCGGCGCCGGAGCCGAAGCCTCTCGGCTTCCGCAGCGTGCGCCTGCCGACGCTAGACCGGCTGATCTTCACGGCGCCCGCCGAGGCTCAACTGACTCCGAAGCTCGAAGACGACCGGCTGACGCTCGCCTTCGACCAGCCCATGCAGATCGAAGCGGGCAAGATCCGCTCGCTGCTGCCGGCGGACTTCACACTCGAAAGCGCCAAGAGCGAGGGCGATCGCACCGAGTTCGTCTTCACCGTGCCGAAGGAGCGCGAGCTGCGCAGCTTCCGCGACGAGTCCGGCTGGACCGTCGACCTCGCCCGCGCCACGAAAGCCGGAGCGCTGACGCTGGCAGGTCTCGAGGCCGGCCTAGCCCAGCCGGCATCGAAGCCGGCCGGAGCGCAGCCCGCGACAGCGGTGCCGAAGCCCGATTCAGCCGGTACGCCGGCAGCCGCCGTCCCGCAGGTGGCCGCGCCGACCGCGCAGGCCACGCCGGCACCGGTAGCAACGCCGGCCGTGATCGATCCGACGCCGAGGGACATCCTCGTCAGCTCTGTCGCCGACGGCGATGGCGGCCGCATCGACTTTCGCTTCCCACGCCCGACGGGGGCAGCCGCCTTCGCGGAGCCAGGCCTCGTCACGCTGGTCTTCGACACCCGCGACACGCTCGATCCCGACCGGCTGAAGGGCGTGCTGCCCGGGCTCGTCCAGGACGTTACCGTCATCCGCGAGACGAAAGTCACCGTGCTTCGCCTGAAGACCGGCCGACGGCAGGTCACGCGCCTTTCCGACGATGGTTCGACCTGGTCGCTCTCCTTCGGCGAAAAGCTCGGCAAGCCTGCCGCCGCATTGGCCCCGCGCCGTGACGCCGACGAGCGCGGCCAGACCGTGGTCGCCGTCCCCGTCTCCGCGATGACCGGGGTGCACTGGCTGGAGAACCTCGACGGCGGCGCGCCGATGGCCGTCGTGACCGCGCTCGGCCCGACCCGGGCCGTCTCCAAACCCTACCGCTTCGTCGAGTTCGGCCTGCCCCAGACCGCCCATGGCGTCGCCGTCACCGCCCTCGCCGACGATATCGTCGTGCGGGCCGGCACGGACGAGGCCCTGATCGGCCGCAGTGCCGGACTGGTCGTCAGCCTCGACGCCTCCAAACCGAACGAACCTGAGAAGACCGTCGGCGACAGCGCCGCCACACCGCTCATCGACGCGCAACGCTGGTCGAGCCTGCACACCGACGCCGTGCGGGAGCGGACTCAGGAGCTGCTGCGCGACGTCGCCGATGCCTCGCGCGGCCGCAAATCCGAGGCGCGGCTGGCCCTGGCCCGCTTCCTCGTCGCCAATGCGATGCTGCCGGAGGCGGCCGGACCGCTCAACGCCCTGCTCGCCGACGACCCCACCATGCGCGGCAACCGCCAGGCCCTGTTCCTGAAAGGCGTGATCGCCGCGCAGATGCATCGCCATGCCGAGGCGCTGAAGGCCTTCGAGGCCGCCCCGATCAAGGAGGAGGCCGAGATCGGGCTCTGGCGGGCGCTGGCCGAGCAGCGGCTCGGCCGCAACGCCCCGGCCCTCGCCGGCTTCCGGCGGGCCGAGACGGTGCTCGACCGCTACCCGCCGGACCTCCAGGCGCAGTTTCGCCCGGCCATGGCCCGCGCCGCGCTCGCCATGCAGGACACGCTGGTTGCCGAACGCCAGATCGCCCATCTCGCCGAGCTGCCGGCGAGCCTCGTCCCGGCAGAGGACCTCGCGCTGCTGAGCGCCATGCTCGACGATGCCAGCGGCCGGCCGGAAGTGGCGCTCAACGGCTACCGCCCGCTTTTCGACGCCGTCAGCCGGCCCGTCGCCGCCGAGGCGCAATTGCGCGCAGTCAAGCTCGCCCGCAACGAGAAGCGCAAGGAGCTCTCGATCGACGAGGCGGCGGCCCGGCTGGAAACCGTCTCGGCTATCTGGCGCGGCGGCGAGATCGAGATCTCGGCACTGGCCGAGCTCGGGCGCATCTATGCCCAGCAACAGCGCTGGCGCGACGCCTTCCAGGTCGCGCGGCGAGCGAACGAGAACTTCCCCGATCATCCCGCGACGCGCCTGCTGCATGACGAAACCGCCCAGCGCTTCGAGGCTCTGTTCAGCGATCCCGACCTCGAAAAGCTGCCGCGCCTCGAGGCGCTGGCGCTGTTCTACGATTTCAAGGAGTTCCTGCCGGTCGGCCGGCGCGGCGACGAGATCACCCGGCTTCTCGCCGACCGCTTGGTGGAGCTCGACCTGCTCGACCAGGGCGGCGACATCCTGCGCTATCAGATGGAGAAGCGGCTGACCGGCGCCGCCCGCTCCACCGTCGCGGCCCGCCTCGCCATGATCCAGCTGATGAACCGCAAGCCCGCCGACGCACTGCAGGCGCTGGTCTCGACGCGCCTCGCCGAGCTGCCGGGCGACGTCAAGCGGGCCCGGCTGCTGCTGGAGGCCAAGGCGCTCTCCGATCTCTCGCGCACCGACCAGGCGCTCGATCTGCTGGAAGGAGAGAGTGGGCCGGAGGTCGACCGGCTCCACGCCGACATCCTGTGGAACGGCCGCCGCTGGCGCGAGGCTGGCGAGGCGCTCGAACGCATCCTCGGCGAGAGCTGGCGTGGCGAGGCGCCGCTGCGCGACGGCGAGCGCAGCGACACGATGCGCGCCGCGATTGCCTATGCGATGTCGGACGAGGCACTCTCGCTCGACCGGCTGCGCACCAAATTCGCCGGCAAGATGGCCCAAAGCACCGATGCGCGCCTGTTCGCCTTCGTCACGGGCGCCAGCCGCGCCAGCGCCGCCGATATACGCGAGGTCGCACGCTCGGCCGCCGGCTCCGACACGATGCAGGACTTCCTCAACGCCTATCGCAAGCGCTATCCGGCCTTTTCCAGCGCGGTTCGCGAAAAGCCGCAGGCGGACGACCCGGACGCGCTGCCACCACCCCGACCGGGCCAGGGCTGAACGCGGCTCCACTGGAACGCCAGCGCGCGTCATTCCGGGACTTCGCGTCAGCGAAGGGCCCGGAACCCGTGAACACCGTGTTTCAACAAAGAGGCGCGTGACACCAAAGCGCATTCTGGGAGCCGTCGTGTTCATTCGTTCCGGGCTCGCCCTGCGGACGCCCCGGAATGACGGCATGGTTCGGGCGCGAATCGAAAGAGCGCCCGACCGAACCGATCAACTCCCGTAACTCTTCACCAGCGAGCCGGCGACCAACCCCCAGCCATCGACCAGCACGAAGAAGATCAGCTTGAAAGGCAACGCCACCGTCACCGGCGGCAGCATCATCATGCCGACCGACATCAGCACCGAGGCGACCACGAGGTCGATGATCAGGAACGGCACGAACAGCAGGAAGCCGATCTCGAAGGCGCGCCGGAGCTCGGAGATCATGAAGGCCGGGACCAGGACCTGAATCTGGATGTCTTCAGCCCTCTCCGGCCGCGGCTCGCGCGACATTTCCAGGAACAGGGTCAGGTCCTTCTCGCGGACATGCTTCAGCATGAATTCGCGGAACGGCACGATGCCTCGGTTGAAGGCCTCCTGCGGCTGGATCTGCCCAGCGATCAGCGGCGCTCCCGCGACGCGATAGGCCTCCTTCAGCGTCGGCGTCATCACGAAGCCGGTCAGGAACAGCGCGAGTCCGATGATCACCGCATTGGGCGGCGCGGTCTGGGTGCCGATCGCCGAGCGTAGCAGCGACAGCACCACCGCGATCCGGGTGAACGAGGTCACCATGATCAGGATCGACGGCGCCAGCGACAGCACCGTGATCACAGCGATCAGCTGCAGGGCCCGCTCGGTCGTGCCGCCGCCCTGGCCGAGATCGAGCGAGAGCGACTGCGCCAGTGCCGGCGCGGACAGGCCCAGGCCGAGCAACACGGTAGCGAGCAGTGCCGGGGCCAGCGCGGCCATGCCGGCCCGCCGCCATGCTCTCGACCTTCCAGGTTTCGTATCGTGCATGCGCCTTCCCTGCCCGAATCAAGGCGCGGGCCGGGAAAACGCTAGTGCATGCTCCGGGCCGCCGCGAAGCGCTTTCGGCCCGTCATCCCCTGCGGTTTGGCCGGCTCTCGCCGGCCGACCGCTCAGCCCTTCGATTTCGGGTCGCGCCCGAGCAGGCGCGCGAATTCCGCTTCGATCGCGTCGACGGAGAACGGATCGGCTTCGTCCGGCTTCGCTTCGGCAGGCTTAGGCTCGTTGGCCTTGGCCTCGTTCGGCTTAGCTTCCGCGCCCTTGGCCTCGGCGGGCTTGGATTCGCCAGCCCTGGCCTCGGCGGTGCCAAGCTGCTCGGCCTTGGTGGCTTCAGCCTTCGCTTCCGGCGCCTTGGGTCCGGCTTCCTTGGCTTCCGCGGGCTTGGACTCGGGCGCTTTGACTTCAGCCGGCTTCGCTTCCGAGGCCCCTGCACCGCCCTTCACTTCGCCGCCGAGCACCGCCTCGAAGCTCGGCACCGCGATCTCCTGCGGCTTGGCGGCCGGCTCGGGCTTGGATTCGGGCTGGCCGCCCGGCTGGCTGTCGGATGCCGGCTTCGGCGCCTCCATCCTGGCCGGCTCCGGCTTGACGGGCTCCGGCCTTGCCGGGACCGGCTGCGGCTTGCGTTCCGGCGCCGCGAACACCGGCGGCACCACCATCGGCGCCTCGGCCGGGCGAGCCGGGCCGGGCTTCAGACCCAAGGCCATTTCGAGCTCGGCCTCCATGTCCAGGGCCGGCAGCGCCGAGGCCGGGATGCCGGGGGCCGGCACCACGGGCTTCTGCTCATTGGCCGAGACCGGCGGCGCGACCCTGGCAGCCGGCGCCACCGGTGGGACCGGCGGCTTCACAGCCTCCGGCTCGGTACGGGCCCCGCCCGATGACGGACGCACGGCGGAGAACGGGCGCTTCAGCGCCTCCTCGAGCTGGCGCGCCATGTCGCCCAGCTCGACCTGGCTGGCAGCGGCGGCTTCGCGCGCGCTCTGGGCGACCGCGGCCGAGGCGGCGACGGCAGCAGCTGCAACCGGCGGCACCACGGGCTGCGGCGCGGGACGCACAGGCGGAGCCGGAGGCAGCGGCTGACCGGTCGGGCGCGGCGGCGGGGCGAGCGGCTGCTGGCGCGGAGGCGGCGCCGGCATGGAAGGCGCCGGAGCAGGCGGCACGGGCATGGGCGCGGTGATGGGAGCTGACACGGGCATCGACGCAGGCTCGGGCAGCGGGGGCACGCGACGCGGCTCTTCGACTGGCTCGGGGCGCAGCGGCAGATCGGGCAGCGCCGTCGGCTCGAAGGCCAGCGGCCGCTCGGGTGCGCCCTCGCTCGGAGCCGGCGCCGCGACGCGGGCTCCGCTGCGCATGATGTTGGTCTCGATCACGACGTCCGAGGCGCCGCCGATCATCACGAGATGTTCGACATTGTCGCGCCGCACCAGAATGAGCTGACGCTGCCGGTCGAGGTCGTGGATATCGACCACGCCGAGCCGCGGCTGGCGGGTCCTGCCGCTGCCCTGCCCCTTGAACTTGAGCCGCCCCCCAGAAATCCGCCGCAGGAAGAAGGCGAGGAGCGCCACCAGCACCAGCACGATCGCGAAGGCGATGATCCAGCGCAGGCCGGTCGAGAGTTCGAAGCCAAACAAAGTCTGCAAGGGGTTGCCTCATGAAGCGACGCGACAGCCACGCGCAGCCTCACTTTTAAAGGCTGCCCGGGGATGAACCTGCTGGCTATACCATAACGCCCGCGAATTCGGGAGACATGGTTACCGGATGGTTAACCGGATTGTCACCATTCGCCGATCTTAACGCGCCGTTAACCATGGACCCGGCAATAATTGCCCAGTTTCGCGCAGTTGCGGCGCGCCTCGGGAGCCGGAGATCGGAGCCATGTCGAACAACGGCCTGAACCTCATGAGCGCCCTCAAGACACGCATGCACTGGCACCAGAGCCGCCAGAAACTGCTGGCCGAGAATGTTTCCAATGCCGATACGCCGCGTTTCAAGCCGCACGACCTCAAGGCCCCCTCGCCCGCCGGCGGAAGCGTCGTGCTGGCCCAGACCTCGCCGCTCCATCTCGGCCCGGCCGGAAGCAGCAATGGCTTCGACCCGCGCGATCCCAAGCGATTCGAGACGACGCCGAGCGGCAACAGCGTCAATCTCGAGGACGAGATGCTGAAGGTCGCCCAGAACCAGTCCGACTATCAGCTCGCCGCCTCCCTCTACAGCAAGGGGCTCGGGCTGATGAAGATCGCCATCGGCAAGGGCCGCTGAGAACCGAGCCGCTGAGGAGACACCCCATGGACCTGCTCAAGAGCATCGCGGTTGCGGCATCGGGCCTGCGTGGCCAGGCCGGGCGCATGCGCGTCATCGCCGAGAACCTCGCCAACGCCGATTCGACGCCGGATCGCGCCGGCGTCGACCCCTATCGCCGCAAGATCGTCACCTTCCAGGGCCGGCTCGACCGCGAGCTCGACGCCCAGGTGGTCGAGCTCGGCCGGGTCGAACGCGATCGCGGCGCCTTCCGCACCAAGCTCGACCCCGGCCATCCGGCTGCCGACGCCGCCGGCCAGGTGCGGATGCCGAACGTCAATTCGCTGATCGAGAGCATGGACATGCGCGAGGCCCAGCGCAGCTACGAGGCCAACCTCAACGTGATCTCGTCGACGCGCCGCATGCTCCAGCGCACCATCGACATCCTGCGCGCCTGACCCCTTAGAGCCGAAGCGGAACGCCAGCCATGACCACGTCCAGTTTCGCCGCCGGAGCCTACGCCTCGATGCAGGGCATCGGCGGAGGCGGATTGCTGAAGAAGCCCGCCAGCGCCGGCCTTGCCGGCGGCGCCGCAACCGGTATGCCGGACTTCTCCTCGCTGCTCGGCAAGGCGCTCGATTCGACCACCCAGGCGGCCCGCGCCGCCGACGTGCAGACGGCCAGCGTCGCCGCCGGCCGCTCCGACATCGTCGATGTCGTGACCGCGGTCGCCGAAAGCGAGGCGGCTATCGAGACGCTGGTCGCGGTCCGCGACCGGGTCATCGCGGCCTATGAGGAAATCATGCGGATGCCGGTCTGACCGCAGCATCCCCATCCTGAAAGCACCTGCGGAACCTGCCCCATGACCTCCGGAGCCATCCTCGACGTCGCCCGCGACGGCATCGTCGTCTTCCTCAAGGCCGGTGCGCCGCTGATGCTGATCGCGCTCGCGGTCGGCCTCGTCGTCTCGCTCTTCCAGGCGCTGACCCAGATCCAGGAGCAGACCCTGGTCTACGTCCCGAAGATCCTCGCGGTCTTCGGCGCGCTGCTGCTGTTTTTGCCGTTCATGGGAGACGCGCTGGCAGGCTATATGGGCAGGGTCGCCGTCCGAATCGCCACGGGCGAATGATTCTCGCGCCTGCCTGCCGCGCCCTTCCCGGGCCGGACCAGGGCAGCCGCAATCTCTGGCGCGGGAAGCTGGACCGCCAGATGCAGATCGCCATCCTGCCGGAGATCAGCGCTCTGTTCGTGCTGGTCTTCGCGCGCGTCGGCACGCTGGTGATGCTGATGCCCGGCATCGGCGAGCGTTTCATCCTGTCCCGCGCGCGGCTTTCTTTGGCCTTCTTCGTTGCCCTCGTCATGCTGCCGATGGCCCGCGGCACGATCACCTTGCCGACCGACCCAGCCGTAATGGGCGGCCTTTTGATTAGTGAGATCCTGATCGGGCTCGCGCTCGGCTCCTGCGTGCGCCTGCTGATGGGTGCGCTGCAAACCGCCGGCCTGATCGTCGCCCAGACCATGGGCCTCGGCTTCGCCATGACCGTCGACCCGAGCGGCGGCATGCAGAACCCCTCGATCGGCAACTTTCTCTCGATGCTCGGCATCACCCTGATCCTCGCCTCCGACCTGCACCATGTTGCGCTGGTCGCGGTCCATGAGAGCTACCGGCTGCTGCCGCCCGGCGGCTTCCCCGAGGTCAGCGACGTGCTCGGGCTCGCGGTCAAGGCGATGTCCCGCGGCTTTGCGCTCGCGGTGCAGATCTCGGCGCCCTTCATCGTCTTCGGCCTGCTGTTCAATCTCGGCCTGGGCGTGCTCGCGCGCCTGATGCCACAGATGCAGGTGTTCTTCCTGGCGATCCCGGCCTCGATCCTCGGCGGCATGCTGGTGCTGCTCGCGGCGGTCGGCGTCATGATGGGCGTCTTCCTCGAAGACCTCGGCGCCTTCCTGCGCCAGCTCACCGGCATCTGAGCGGAGGCGTAAATGTCTGATGAACCGGACAAGGACGACCGCACAGAGGAGCCGACACAGCGAAAGCTCGAGCAGGCGGTCGAGAAGGGCGACGTCGCCCGTTCGCAGGAGATCGGCACCTTCTTCGTGCTCTGCGGCTTCACGCTCGCGCTGCTGATCGCCGCCGGCTCGTCCGCTCGCGAGGCGACGCTGCAATTGCGTTCCTTCCTGATGAACGCCCACCAGGTGCCCTCCGGTGGCGATGCACTCTTCCACGTCACCGCCAAGGGCGTGATGACCGGCTTTGCGGCGCTCGCCTTGCCGCTCGGCTTCATCCTCGTTGCAGCTCTCGCCGGCGCGCTGATCCAGCACAAGCCGCTCTGGACCACAGAGCCGCTGATGCCGAAGTTCAACCGGATTTCGCCCATGGCCGGCGCCAAGCGCATTTTCGGCAAGGAGGCCTGGGTCAATTTCGCCAAGGGCCTGGCCAAGATCATGCTGGTCGGCGTCGGCGTCTGGATGGTGCTCTGGGGCGAGCGCGACCGGCTGCAGAGCTTCGCGCAGATGGATGTCAGCGCCCTACTGCCGGCCGTGCTGGTGCTGACGATCAAGCTGATGGCCGGGGTACTTTCGATCTTCGCGGTCATCGCCATCGGCGATTTCGGCTACCAACGCTTCAGCTGGTACCAGCGCCAGCGCATGACCCGGCAGGAACTCAAGGACGAGTACAAGAACAGCGAAGGCAATCCCGAGGTGAAGGCCAAGCTGCGCCAGCTCCGGGCCCAGCGCGCCCGGTCGCGCATGATGGCGCAGGTCCCGAAAGCGACGGTGATCATCACCAACCCGACCCACTTCGCCGTCGCGCTGCAATACGAGAACGGCCAGGGCGCCCCGGTCTGCCTCGCCAAGGGCGTCGATGCCATCGCGCTGAAGATCCGCGAGGTCGCCGGCGCGCACGACATTCCGATCGTCGAGAACCCGCCACTGGCGCGCGCGCTCTATGCCACGGTAGAGATCGACGAAGAAATTCCTGTCGAACACTACCAGGCGGTGGCCGAAGTCGTCGGTTACGTCTTGCGCCTGAAGCGTCGGCGCGCCTAACTCGCGGGCTGGCGCGCGATTACAAGCCCATCGCGTCCACTGCCCGCATGGAGCGGGCGGATTGAAGGAAATGGACCTGCCGCAATGACCGCAAGCACGGCGACGACCGCGATCGATCGTTCCGACAGGCCGGGCCATGTCGGCATCATCCTCCTGGTGGCGGGGCTGCTCGTCGGCGCCGCGATCGCGCTCGGCTTCATCGCCAATGAATGGGCCCAGCCGCTGATTCTCGGCCTGCTGGCGCTGCTCTCGGTCGTCGGCGTGTTCTGCCTCTTCGCCTTCGCGATCGGCCTGCTGCAGTTCTCCGGCCGCGCCGCCCGCAACGATTTGACCAAGATCATCGTCGACGGGGCCGAGGACGGTGTCGTCGTCACCGAGGGCGACGACCGCATCGTCTATGCCAACGAGACCTATCTGACGCTCGCCGGCGCCCGCAACGCCAGCGAGATCGCCCCGGTCGAGCGCCTGTTCAAGGGCCGCGCCGAAGTCTCGGAAGCGATCTACCGGCTGGCGACCGCGGCGCGCGCCGGCCGGCGGCTCTCCGAGGAGATCCGGCTCGAGCCTGCCCTGAACGAACGCTCGGCGGTCGGCTGGTACCGCGTCCGCGTCACGCCGATCACCCGCGCCGGACGACCGGCCTCGCTCTGGACGGTGTCGGACGTGACGCCGGAGCGCGAGCGCCAGGAGAACGCCTTCCAGGAACTCCAGCACGCCATCGACTATCTCGACCACGCTCCGGCCGGCTTCCTCTCGATGAACGCCGATGGCGAAGTGCCCTATCTCAACGCCACCCTCTCCGGCTGGCTCGACTATGATCTCGCCCGCTTCGGCTCGGGCGGCCTGCATCTCGAGGACATCGCCTCGCCCAACGCCGCCGCCCTGATCCAGGCCATTCGCGGCCAGCCCGGCGATGTCCGCATCGAGGTGCTCGACGTCGACCTGCGCCGCCGCAACGGCCAGTCGCTGCCGGTCAGGCTCCATCATCAGGTCGCCTTCGGCCAGGACGGACGGGCCGGCGCCTCGCGTACCTTGGTGCTGAACCGCGCCGCCGGCGAGGCCGGTGCCGATGCGCGCAGCGATGCCGAGGCGCGTTTCGCCCGCTTCTTCCACTCGACGCCGATGGCGATCGCCACCGTCGACCGCAACGGCGCGATCCTGCGCTCCAACGCGGCCTTCACGCGCCTGACGCCGCAGGGCGTCCAGCCGGCGACGATCCAGGAAATGGTCAACGGCAACGGCGCCTTGGGCGAAGCCTTCGAGGCGGCGCTTGCCGGCAAGGGCGAGATCGCCCCGCTCGACCTGACGCTGGCGGGCGAGGACGGTCGCTCGGCGAGGCTCTACCTCTCCCCCGTCCCGGCGACCGAGGACACCGATGGCGAACGCGCCATCGTCTACGCGCTTGAGACCACGGCCGAGCGCAAGCTCAAGGACAATATGGACCAGGCCGGCAAGATGCAGGCGGTCGGGCAGCTCGCAGGCGGCATCGCGCACGACTTCAACAACGTGCTGCAGGTCATCATCAACGCCTCCGAGTTCCTGCTCGCCAGCCACAAGCCGACCGATCCGTCTTTCCCGGACATCATGCAAATCAAGCAGAACGCCTATCGGGCGGCTGCGCTGGTCCGGCAGCTGCTCGCCTTCTCGCGCCGGCAGACGCTGCGCCCGCAGGTTCTGGCGCTCGGCGACGTGCTCTCCGATCTCTCGCTGATGCTGAAGCGTGTCGTCGCCGACAAGATCGCGCTGGACGTCCGCCAGGGCCGCGACCTCTGGCCCGTCAAGGCCGATCTCGGCCAGCTCGAGCAGGTCGTCGTCAACCTAGCGGTCAATGCCCGCGACGCCATGCAGGACGGCGGCAAGCTCCAGGTCCGCACCCGCAATGTCGCGGCCGAGGAGGTTCCCGGGCTCGGCCACGCCGCCCTGCCCGCTGCCGATTACGTCTTGCTGGAAGTCGAGGACAGCGGCACCGGCATCCCGCAGGAGCACCTGGAGAAGATCTTCGAGCCCTTCTTCACCACCAAGGAGGTCGGCAAGGGCACCGGCCTCGGCCTCTCCATGGTCTACGGCATCGTCAAGCAGACCGGCGGCTTCGTCTTCTGCGACTCCGTCATGGGCCGCGGCACGAACTTCAAGATTTTCCTGCCGCGCTACATTCCGAGCGAGGAGGACCTCGCCGCCGAGGCTGCCGCCAAGGAAGCTCCGAAGAAGGCGGCCGCCGATCACACCGGCGCCGGCGTCATCCTGCTGGTCGAGGACGAGGACGCGGTGCGCGCCCTCAACGCCCGCATGCTGGTCTCGCGCGGCTACACCGTCCACGAGGCGGCTTCGGGCGTCGAGGCGCTCGACATCTTCCTGCGCCATGAGGGCAAGATCGATCTCGTCATCTCCGACGTCGTCATGCCGGAAATGGATGGCCCGACCCTGCTCGGCGAGCTGCGCCAGCGCAACCCCGAGACCAAGGTCGTCTTCGTCTCCGGCTACGCAGAGGAAGCCTTCCGCAAGAACCTGCCCGAGGGCGAGGAATTCCACTTCCTGCCCAAGCCCTTCACGATGAAGCAGCTCGTCGAGACGGTGAAGGCGACTATGGGTTGAACCGGCAGCGGCGCCCGACGATCTGGCGCCTTTGCGAAAAGCACCACAAACCTGCGGCTATTGCGGCTGTTCTGGAATTCGCCCAAGCGAGGTAGTCGAGATTCCCGCTAGCGAGCGTTGACCAAGCCCGTATACTGGCACTCCATCCTGGCTGGACTGGATGCCGAAAGTGCGGATTTCTTCGTGCTTCCTGCTTCGTCTGCTTGCGCTCGCACTGGTCTTCGCCGGTGCGCTCGGCATAGCTGCGGCCAATGAGCCGAAGGAGCGCCGCGTCGCGCTCGTTATCGGCAACGCCGCCTATCGCGCCGCCCCTGCCCTCCCGAACCCCGGCAATGACGCGCAGGACATGGCCGCGGCCCTCAAGGCACTCGGCTTCGAGGTGATCGACGGCAATGACCTCGACCGTCGTGGCATGGGCGAGGCGCTCGGCCGCTTCGCCCGCGCCGCCAACGGTGCCGATGCGGCCCTGGTCTTCTATGCCGGCCACGGCCTCCAGTTTCGCGGCGAGAACTTTCTGCTGCCCGTCGACGCCGCTCCGAGCGACGAGTTCGCCATCCCCTATGAGACGACCCGCGTCGCCGACGTCGTCGATGCCCTGCAGAACGCGAAGGGCATCCGCATCCTCATCCTCGACGCCTGCCGCAACAATCCGCTGGCGGACCGGATCGCCAGCTCCGGTCGCAGCCGCGACAGCTCGATCGGCCGCGGCCTCGCTCGCATGGCCCAGAGCTCAGGCATGGTCGTCGCCTATGCCACGCAGGCCAACGACGTGGCTGCGGACGGGACCGGCCGCAACAGCCCGTTCAGCGCGGCCATGCTCGAGCATCTCAGCGAACCCGGCCTCGAGATCGGGCAGATGTTCCGGCGCGTCGCGGTCAGCGTCAACCAGCGCACCAAGGGCCGGCAAACGCCGGAACTCTCCCTGTCCCTGCTCGGGGATTTTTACTTCAACCGCGCCGAGACCGATCTCCAGGCCTGGTCCAAGGTACGCGACAGCAACGAGGCTCCGGCCCTGCGCGGCTTCATCGAGCGCTTTCCGAGGAGCTATCTCGCCGATGCCGCAAGGGCCCGGATCGATGCGGTCGAGCGCGCCAAGCGCGAGGACACGCTGCGCCGACAGCTCGCGGGCTACGAGGAGGAGCGACGCCGGGCGGCGCAGGCGGCCGAGACGACCCGGCAGGCAGAAGCACAGCGTCTGGCAGCCGAAAGGACCGAGCGCGACCGCTTGGCGGCCGCCCAGGCCGAAACAAGGCGCAAGGCCGAGGAGGAAGCCGCGCGGCAGCAGGCCGAGCAGCGCCGCCGCCTCGACCAGCGCCTCGCCGAGCTCGAAGCCGAAAACCGCAAGGTCCAGGCCGAGCTCGCCTCCCGCGCCGAGGAGCAGGCTCGCCGCGCCCGTGACGACAGAGAGCGCGAAACCCAGGCCCGCGAGCGCGAGCGACTATCGGCTGCGCAGACCGACCGGCTGAAGACGGCCGAGGCCGAGGCAAACCGCCAGAAGCAAGAGGAGGAGCGCCGCATCGCCGAAAGGCTGGCGAAGCTGGAGGAGGAGAACCGTCGCGCTTCCGCCGACCTCGCGGAGCGCTTCAAGGCCGAAGCGGCCATTCGCCAGGCCGTCGAGCGGGACCGGTCACGGCTGGACGGCGAGCTCGAGGCCGAGCGCCGGCGCGCGGCGGAGGAATTGCAGCGCGTCCAGCGCGAGGCCGCTACCGCCCGGGAAAAGGCGGGCGCAGCCGCGGCTGGCGCGGTGCATGTCGCCAGCCTGCCGCAGGATGGCGCTGCGGCGCCCGTGCCACCGCCCGCCGCCAATCTCGACCTCGCCGGCCTGACCAAGACAATCAACATCGAGCTCGGGCGCATCGGCTGCTATCGCGGCAAGCCCGAGGGCGAATGGTCGAGCCGGCCGACCAGCCGCGCCGTCCAGGAGTTCGCACGACTCGCCCGGATCAGCCCACCGGACGCTCCGAGCACCGAGTTCCTCGACCTGCTGAAAGGCCAGAGCGGCCGGGTCTGCCCGCTGCAGTGCTCAGCCCGCCAGATCGAGCGCGACGGTGCCTGCGTCGCCAAGTCCTGCCCGAGCGGCCAGCGGCTCGATGCCGAGGGCGATTGCGTCGCACCGAAACCGAAGCGGCTCGCCCAGCCCGCCGCCGAGCCACGGCAGAAGCCGCGCCCGGCTCCGGCGGCGCCCCGCGGCGGCCGGTGTTTCAGCTTCAACGGCCAATCCTTCTGCGAGTGACCGTTACATAGATCAGCGACATTCGGAGCACAGCACTATGCGCCTTGCTAGCTCGCTTCTTCCGACATCGCTGCTCTCGGCCCTGTTGGTCCCGTCCGCAGCCGATGCGGAGGCCAGGTTTCGCGTCACGGCATCCTGGGTCGAGAATCAGATCGAGCCCGAAGAGCGGACGAGAAACATGCACTTCACCTATCTGATCACGCTCGGAAGCGACAAGAAGGTGCGTGAGATCAGTCAGATGCACCTGGAAAGGCGGCGCGCCGGCCCCGCCGATCAGTCCCGTGAAGCCCAGCTGGGCGAGACCGGCGGTGGCAGGGCGCTCACGCAATGGAAAGTCGTCAACGAGTCCACGCTGGTCCGACTGACCGGCTGGCCATCTCATACATTTGCGATCTGGCTCCGCACTCAGGGCGACCGATCATGCACCGCCTCACTCGAATGGCGCCTGAAACCGGGCTTCAACATCTACGAAAGCTGGTCGTCGATACGTGGCCAGTATCGCAAGTTCACCGAGCCGGCCTGGCCGCGCGCGACATGCGAAGTGCTGTGAACCTTGCCACACCTTCCATTGCTTCAGGGCGCCCGCCGCCGGCTCTCCGCGACCGGGACGGCGGATGGTTTGCCTGCCTGCCGCTGGTCGGAGCGCTGCTCCTTTCCGTGCCTTTCGCCTCGGCCGCGCATGCGGAGGCTCGGTTCCGCCTCTCGCTGGCCTGGGTGACGCCGATTGTCGAGCCGCGCCCGCACGACCGCGTGGTGCAGACGAGCTTCATCGTGACCCTCGCCGACAAGGGAAAGGTGACCGAAGCGGTGACCCGGACGACGGGCCGCCGGCGCCAGTCGGTCTCGATGCAGGAGCGGGAAGCCGATCTCGGGGACGAGCTCGGCGGCCGCTCCGGCGCCCAATGGCGGGTCCTCAACGAGAGCACGCTGGTGCGGGTGGCGGCCCGGCCTTCCCATACCTTCGCGATCTGGCTGCGCACCGATGGCAGCCGCTCCTGCACAGTCTCGCTGGAATGGCGCCTGAAGCCGGGCTTCACCGTCTTCGAAGGCAGGTCGCGGCGAGGCAGGGAGCCGAGATTCTTCACGCAGCCGAGAGTGGAGGCGGCCACCTGCGAAGTGCTCTGACCGGCAGAGCCCGGCTTGAGCCCCGAAGGTTCAGGCCCCTCTGGTCCGCAACCGGCTGGCGAACTCCAGCCCGAACACCGCCAGCGCGAACAACAGCCAGAGCGGGTCGGCCCGGTTCAGGAAGAACGATTCCAGCATGCCGACATAGGTCATGAAGATCACGATCATCAGGAACAGGTCGGCGAGCCTGCGCCGCGTCGGGTCGCGCTCGGCCCGCAGATAGTTCCGCAGCGGCAGGACCATCAGACAGAAGATCACCAGCACCGCGCCGGGAATCCCGAACATCAGCATGGCGTCGAGATAGCTGTTATGGCCCGAGCCGATGCCGCGGACGTCCCAGTTCGCCTCGAAATTCTCCTCCAGCGTGGTGACCACCGGCGTCTGCCAGAAGCTGAGATAGCCATAGCCCAGCCATGGCCGGTCAGCGATCCGCGCGCTGGCGAAGCGCCAGATGTCGTCACGGCCGGTGAAGGTCGGATCGGAGATCAGCCCGGTCACCAGGCCGCGCAAGGTCGGCGAAAGCACCGTGCCGACCGTCAGTGCCGCGATCAGCAGCACGAGCCCGCCATGCGCCATGAGGATCAGGCGCGGCCGGCCGATCGCCCGGCCGAGCAGGACGAGCCCGACCGCCACGGGCAGGAAGCCCATCGTCGTCTTCGAGCCGCTGTTGAGGACGAACAGCGTGCCGAGGCCGATGATCGCAAGGCCACGCAGCCGCAAGCCCATGCGCCAGCAATAGATGCCGAACATGGTGAGGATCGAGAACATGGGCGCGGCGAGGTTCTTGTGGGTGAGATGCCCGCGCCAGTCGCCGGCATGGCCGCCTTCGACGCCCTCCGAGCCATGGATCGCCAGTTGTGGCGCCAAGAGGAGCGCCGCGTAGACCAGGAGCAGCACAGCCAGCGTCGCCGTCGCCACTGCGCCGGCGAAGTCGCGCTCGCGCCGAGGCAGGACGAGGATGCCGACGACGACGACCATGGCGAAGCCGGTCAGCAGCAGCCCGCGCAGCGAGGCATCGGGCTCCTGCGCCCAGCCGGACGAGAGCGCGGCGACCATGAAGACGATGATCCAGCTGCTCGTGCGGAGTTGCGCCAGCACCGCGCGCTCGCTCAGGCGCAGCATCGCGGCGAGATAGACCATCGCCAGGCTGACATAGCCGATCTGGTTGACGAGGTTGCCGGTCGACCCTCCCGGTTCGGGAGTATCCGGCACGCCGGCGAAGGGTTGGAAGGTCAGCACGATGATGAACAGGCCGAAGCCGCCGAGCAGCGCGGCAGCCAGGCGCGCGCTGTCGACCGGGGCGCCCGCCGCCCCGGCGGCAGCGCCGCTCCCCGTCTCGCCGATGCCGACCGTCATGCCGTTCCTGACCAGATCCCGTTGCCCGGCCCGCAGAGCGGGCTGCGGTTCGCGCGGAGTATGGACCGGCAAGCTTAAGAGCCTGTAGCCAGCGGCGAGATGAATTGCAGCCTGAGACGGGAAGTCCCGCAGCGAAGGTTGGCTGCGAATGGCGGCCCAAGCCGGGTTGCGCGCGGGATCAGGGGCACGCCCGCCCCTCCATCACTTCGCCGCCGCGGCGCGCGACCAGGCGCCGGCATAGTTTGGCGCGCGCCGCGCCAGCCAGGCGTCGAGCCCCTGGCGCAGGTCGAAGGTCGGTGCCATCCGGGCGAACTGCTCGCTCTCGATCAGCAAGCCCTCGCCGATGCTGGCGTTTATGCCGCGCGTCACCGCCGTCAGGATGCTGGCCGCCGCGAGCGGCGAATGCCGCATGATCCGCTGCGCCAGCGCCCTTGCCGCCGGCAGCAGATCGTCATCTGGCACGATCTGATTGATCAGCCCCATCTCGAGCGCCCGCTCCGGCGTGAACGGGTCGCCGGTCAGCAGCAGTTCCAGCGCCCGCTTGCGTCCGGCAAGGCGCGGCAGGCGCTGCGTGCCGCCGAAGGTCGGCGGCATGCCGAGATTGATCTCCGGCTTGGCGAAGATCGCACGCTCGCTGGCGATCGCGAGATGGGCCGCTTCCGTGACCTCGCAGCCGCCGCCATAGGCGAGCCCGTTCACCGCCGCGATCACAGGCTTCGGGAAGGCCTCGATCCGCGCCGTCAGGGCCTGGCCGCGGCGCACGAAATCCCGCACCGCATAATCGGGCCCGGCGGCGACGCTGCGCGAGAATTCGGCGATGTCGCCGCCGGCCGAGAAGGCGCGCTCGCCCGCCCCGGTCAGGATCACGGCGCGAATGGCAGGATCGGTCTCGATCCGATCCAGCAGCAGAAGCAGGCGGTCGATCAGCGCATAGTTCAGCGCATTCAGCTTGGCGGGGCGGTTGAGCGTCAGCGTCGCGATGCCCTCCCGGCATTGCATGAGGACGGTGTCGATCTCGGACATGGCCATGGGCTCCAGCGGTTTGGGTGCCGCCACGCTGCCTCGCCAGTCCATTTACGTATACTACCTATACGGTATACATAACGGCATGACCGAACCCGAAAGCCCGACGCGCAAGCGCATCGTCGACGCCGCGAGCAAGCTCTTCTACGCCGAGGGCATCCGCGCGGTCAGCGTCGATGCCGTCGCCGAGAAGGCCGGCCTGACCAAGCGCACGCTCTACTACCATTTCGAGAGCAAGGACGAGCTCGTCGCCGCCTATCTCGAAGCGCGCGACCAGCCCAATCTCAAGCTGATGGCTGGCTGGTTCGATGCCGCCGGGGGCGGGCTGCCGGAGAAGGTCGAGGCGATCTTCCAGAATCTCGCGCGGGCCGCACGCAATCCGCGCTGGAAGGGCTGCGGCTTCCTGCGCACCGCCGCCGAACTCGCCGCCCTGCCCGGCCATCCCGCCATCAAGATCGGCGTCCGCCACAAGGCCGGCTTCGAGAGCTGGCTTGCCAGCGCCTGCGCGGCGCACGGCATTGCTGCCCCCAAGGAGCTGGCGCGCCAGATCGTGCTGCTGATGGACGGCGCCTTCGCTATCATGCTGATCCACCGCGACCCGGCCTATGTCGAGGCAGCCGGTCGCGCCGCCGCGGCGTTGGCAGGCGCGGCCTTGCGCGAAACCGCCGTTTGATCGCCTCCCGGCCAATGACTAGTTTGCCGCCATGACCGCACGGCCGCGCCTCGCCTATGGCATCCTGCTCCTGCTGCAGACCATCTGCGCCGCGCTGCTGCTCTTCTACATCCACATGGCGTTCCGGATCGTCACCGAGAAGCCCGGCGAGCTGCACAGCCTGCCGGCTTCGATCCTGCTGCAGGTCGTCATCGCCATCCTGATCGGCCAGAGCTGCTACTGGACGCGCCTGCGGCAGCTCCCGGTGCCTGACGGCATCTACAGCCCGGTGCTAGGCCATCTCCTCGCCTTTGCCGGCCGCCTCTCCTCGATTTTCGGCGGAGCGCTCTTCTCGATCTATTTCCTGCGCCAGTTGCCGGCGATCCAGCAGCTCAGCCTCGACGCCGGGCTGCTCTGGCGCTGCATCCTGGTCTTCATCATCCTGTTCTCGGTCTACTGTTACACGCTGGAGCTGGAACGCCTCGGCGCAGCCTGGCAGAAGGTACCGGAACCGGCCGGCCCGGAGCCGCCCGGGAAATCGGCGGGCTAGGCACCTCCCCTCGCCTCAGCCCGATTTCCCTCCCCTTTGCCGCCGGGCCCGCAGCCATCCGAGCCAGGAGCGCGCCCGCTCCCGCACCGCGTGGCCCAGCACCACGGCGCGTTGCCAGACCGCCGAGGCCTTGACCCGCTCGAAGACGATCTTCCTGATCCGGTCGAGCCATTCCATGCAGCGCGCGAACCAGCCGATCGTCAGCAATTGCGCGCGCCCGGCATGATAAACCCGCTCGACCAAAAGGAAGCTCGTGAGATGGCCGACCGCCATCAGCGCGATGCCGCCGAACCAGGCACCGCGCGCCAGCAGGAGGAGCGAGAGCAGCTTCAGCGGTTCGGCCACCGCGAAGGGCACCGCCAGCAGGGCGAGCACGCCATAGGGCGGCAGGCGCCCGATCGCCGCCTCGATCCGGGCGACGATCCGGAACGAGCTGAACCAGGCAAGCAGCGGCCGGTAGAGTGGCCGCGCCAGCTCGTCGAGCACGATGATCAGGCCGACGACGAGGTCGACCGGGATAAGCAGGAGGCGAAGAAGCCGGGTGCGCATGAAGGGCCCGATCCGCGGGGGAAGCACGGACGGCATAGCACGTCGCTGCTTCGATCGCCGTGCTGCAATGCCAACACCGCACCGTTCGACCCTTCGGCTCCCTTCTATGCCGGCGGCGCGCGATAGGGCCGCCGGCAAAGGGCGAAGATGCCGAAGGCGATCAGCTGGCCGGCGACGAGCACGAAGGACCAGGTGAAGCTCCCCGTCCGGCCGGCGACGATGGCAAAGAGCAGCGGCCCGCAGATCGAGCCTATGAAGCCGAACAGGCTGGCGCCGGAGGTCACCTCGCCGATCAGCGCGACCGGTGAAGCCCGCGCCAGCTCGGCCATGTGGACGCCGTTCCAGCCCATCGAGGTCGCGCCGACCAGCACCATGCAGCCATAAATCAGCCAGGGGCTGGCAGGTGCGGACCAGACCAGCAGCAGCACTGTCCCGCCCGCTCCCAATGCCAGCACGGAGAGCAGGGTGAGGCCCGAGCCCAGCCTGTCCGCCAGCCAGCCGAAGAAGATGCGGGCCACCGTGCTCGCCGCGAGCAGCATCGACATGTAGAGCCCGGCCTGCGCCAGGCTCTGCCCACGCTCGGTAACCATGTAGGTCGCCGTGAACGCAGTGATGCAGGCCTGCGTGATCGAAAACGCCACCCCCATCGCGGTCAGCATCGGCAGGCTCGGATGGGAATTGAGAACCCGCGCCGCCCTGGTCAGGGAGGATGGCGACAGGAACAGGCGCGGCCAGCCCGGGTTGCGCGGCCCCTTCTCCGCATCGAGCCGCCGCTGGAAGAGCTGGGCCAGCAGGGCGCAGACGAGCACGATGGCGACCAGCGCCGCGACCGCGCCGGTGAAGCCGAATGCCAGCACAAGCGGCGCGACCACGATGCCGGCGATCGCGCCTCCGAGCGGTACGCCCGCCTGCTTGACCGAGAAGATCAGCGTGCGGTGTTCTGGCGGCGAGGCACGCATCAGCACCTGGCTGCCGGCGGGCGTGTTCGGCGCCAGTCCCAGGCCGACGAGCAGCGCGCCGACGAGGCCGAGCGCGCCGAGCGGCTGCGCCAGCAGCGCAAGGCCAACGGCGACGAAGACCAGACCGAGCTGCAATGTACGGATCGGCCCGTAATGATCGAGCATCGGCCCGCCGCAGGCCAGGAACCAGCATATCCCGACCGAGACCACGGCCGAGACATAGCCGATATCCTCGGGCGCCAGGCCCCAGCGCAGTGTCAGGATCGGTCCCAGAAGCGGAATCGCGGCAGCGGCGAACGAGCTTGCGACTTGCACGAGGAGAGTCGCGCTGAGAGCGCTCCCCCACAATGGCAGCTTCACACCAGTTCCCCCCCGGGCCTCGCCGCCACCGGACCTCGTACTGTCCGGCATCGAGGCCGGGTCGATATGCGCTGTGGCGGCGTTGACCCGGTCTTCCTGCAACCCGCCTCCCCGGTCGAGGCCGGTCATGTGCGGACGGCCCTGCGCCGGGCGCATGCGATGCCAAAGACCGGTCGGCGGGCCTCGCCACGCGCCCTCCGACGCAGCCGGCGCGCGAGCCTGTCTGCGGCCTGAGGTCGGCGTCGAGCCCGGCCTGCTGGACCTAAGAAAGCGCCACTTCATCGAGAACAAAAAAAGAACTTGCACACGAGAACAAACAGTGACCATAGTTGGTGATCGGCGCGATTGAGATGTCCACGCGCCCCTGCCATAAGGAGCGCACGTCGTGAATCAGGCGAATCTCAAGCTCGTGGAAGGCTCTTCGATGGACAAGGCTAAGGCGCTCGACGCGGCGCTCTCGCAGATCGAACGGGCCTTCGGCAAGGGCTCGATCATGCGCCTGGGCAAGAACCAGCAGGCGATCGAGATCGAGACCATTTCGACCGGCTCGCTCGGCCTCGACATTGCGCTCGGCGTCGGCGGCCTGCCCAAGGGCCGCGTCATCGAGATCTACGGGCCGGAATCGTCCGGCAAGACCACGCTGGCGCTGCACACCATCGCCGAGGCCCAGAAGAAGGGCGGCGTCTGCGCCTTCGTCGATGCCGAGCATGCGCTCGACCCGGTCTATGCCCGCAAGCTCGGCGTCAATCTCGACGACCTCCTGATCTCGCAGCCCGACACCGGCGAGCAGGCGCTCGAGATCACCGATACGCTCGTCCGCTCCGGCGCCATCGACGTGCTCGTGGTCGACTCGGTCGCCGCGCTGACGCCGCGCGCCGAGATCGAGGGCGAGATGGGCGACGTGCAGCCCGGCCTGCAGGCCCGCCTGATGAGCCAGGCGCTGCGCAAGCTGACGGCGTCGATCTCGCGCTCGAACTGCATGGTCATCTTCATCAACCAGATCCGCATGAAGATCGGCGTGATGTACGGCTCGCCGGAGACCACCACCGGCGGCAACGCCCTGAAGTTCTATGCCTCGGTGCGCCTCGACATTCGCCGTGTCTCGACGCTGAAGGAGCGCGACGAGGCGACCGGCAACCAGGTTCGCGTCAAGGTCGTCAAGAACAAGGTCGCGCCGCCCTTCAAGCAGGTCGAGTTCGACATCATGTTCGGCGAAGGCATCTCGAAGGTCGGTGAACTCATCGATCTCGGCGTCAAGGCCGGCATGGTCGAGAAGTCGGGCTCCTGGTTCTCCTTCGACAGCCAGCGCCTCGGCCAGGGCCGCGAGAACGCCAAGGCCTTCCTCAAGGCCAATCCGGACGTGGCAGGCCGGATCGAGGCGACCATCCGCCAGAATTCCGGCCTCGTCGCCGACCGTATCCTCGATCAGGCCGATCCGACGGCCGAGGATCTCGACGAGGGCGAGGCCTGAGACGGCCGCTGCTCCGACGCGTTTGGCGGGACGATACGAGACGGGCGGCGCGAGCCGTCCGTTTCTTTTTGACTCCAACCCCTTATCGGGGGCATTGCCGGCGATGGCGTTTCTGGACAGTGACGACGGTGCTGACTAGAACCTTTCACCCTTTCCGGCTGCGCCGGTCCCTTGCCAGAGAACCAGAGCCAAGATTGCGATGAGCGGCGTCAACGAGATCCGGTCTACCTTCCTCGACTACTTCAAGGGCCAGGGCCATGAGGTCGTGCCGTCGAGCCCGCTCGTGCCGCGCAACGACCCGACGCTTATGTTCGCCAATTCCGGCATGGTGCAGTTCAAGAACGTCTTCACCGGCCAGGAGAAGCGTCCCTATGTCCGCGCCACCACCGCGCAGAAATGCGTGCGCGCCGGCGGCAAGCACAACGACCTCGACAATGTCGGCTACACCGCCCGCCATCACACCTTCTTCGAGATGCTGGGGAACTTCTCCTTCGGCGACTATTTCAAGGAACAGGCGATCAACCACGCCTGGACCCTGGTCACGCGCGAATTCGGCCTGCCCAAGGAGAAGCTGACGGTCACCGTCTACTCCGAGGACGACGAGGCCCACAGCCTCTGGAAGAAGATCGCCGGCCTGCCGGAGTCCCGGATCATCCGGATCTCGACCTCCGACAATTTCTGGCGCATGGGCGATACCGGCCCCTGCGGCCCCTGCTCCGAGATCTTCTACGACCATGGCGACCACATCCCCGGCGGCCCTCCGGGCTCGCCCGACGAGGATGGCGACCGCTTCATCGAGATCTGGAACCTCGTCTTCATGCAGTACGAAGAGGCGGCCGGCGGCATCAGGACGAACCTGCCGCGGCCCTCGATCGACACCGGCATGGGACTGGAGCGCATCGCCGCCGTGCTTCAGGGCACGCATGACAATTACTCGATCGATCTCTTCGCCGCGCTGATCCGCGCCGTTGCCGATCTGACCAACGTCCCGTCCGATGGGCCGATGGCCGCGAGCCACCGCGTCATCGCCGACCATCTGCGCTGCTCCGCCTTCCTGATCGCCGATGGCGTGCTGCCCTCGAACGAAGGCCGCGGCTATGTGCTGCGCCGCATCATGCGCCGCGGCATGCGCCATGCGCAGCTGCTCGGCGCCAAGGATCCGTTGCTGCACAAGCTGGTGCCGGTGCTGACCCGCGAGATGGGCCGGGCCTATCCCGAGCTCATCCGCGCCGAGGCGCTGATCACCGAGACGCTGAAGCTCGAGGAGACCCGTTTCCGCACCACCCTGGCGCGCGGCCTCTCGATCCTCGACCAGGAATCGCAGGGCCTCGGCTCCGGCGACAAGCTACGCGGTGATGTCGCCTTCACCCTCTACGACACCTATGGCTTCCCGCTCGACCTGACGCAGGACGCGCTCCGCGCCCGCGGCGTCGGCGTCGATGTCGAGGGCTTCGATGCTGCCATGCAGCAGCAGAAGGCCAAGGCCCGCGCGGCCTGGGCCGGCACCGGCGAGGCTGCGACCGAGAAGCTCTGGTTCCCGTTGCGCGAGCGCATCGGCGCCACCGAGTTCCTCGGCTACGACACCGAGAGCGCCGAGGGCGTCGTCACCGCCCTGGTCCGCGACAATGCCGAAGTCGAGGTGCTGAAGGCCGGCGAGAGCGGCCTCGTCGTCCTGAACCAGACCCCGTTCTACGGCGAGTCCGGCGGCCAGGTCGGCGATACCGGCACGATCTCCGGCCCCGGCTTCAGCGCCGAGGTCTCGGACGTCCAGAAGAAGCTGGGCGAGGTCTTCGCCCATGCCGTGAAGGTCACCTCCGGCGAGATCAAGCTCGGCGCGCCTGCCGAGCTGACCGTCGACCATGCCCGCCGCACCGCGATCCGTGCCAACCATTCGGCGACGCATCTGCTGCACGAGGCGTTGCGGCTCGTGCTCGGCGACCATGTCGCGCAGAAGGGCTCGCTCGTCTCGGCCGACCGGCTGCGCTTCGACTTTTCGCATCCCAAGCCGATCTCCGAGGAGGAGCTGGCACGGGTCGAGGAGCTCGCCAATGCCATCGTGCTGCGCAACGAGCCGGTGACGACGCGGCTGATGAGCGTAGACGAGGCGATCGCCTCGGGCGCCCGCGCGCTCTTCGGCGAGAAATATGGCGACGAGGTCCGTGTCGTCTCGATGGGCACCAATGAGGACGGCAAGGCCTATTCGGTCGAGCTCTGCGGCGGCACCCATGCCGCCCGCACCGGCGATATCGGCCTGGTCAGCGTCACCGGCGAGGGCGCGGTCGCGGCCGGCGTACGCCGGCTCGAGGCGATGACCGGGGCCGGCGCACGCCGCCAGCTCAATGCCGATTCCCGCCGCCTGCGCGATCTCGCCGGCCTGCTCAAAGTGCCGGCCGGCGAGGCGGAAGCCCGCCTTTCCGCCCTGATCGAGGAACGCCGCAAGCTCGAGCGCGAACTGACCGAGGCCCGCAAGAAGCTCGCAATGGGCGGCGGCGGCGAGGCCCAGGATCCGGCCCGTGAGGTCGCCGGCACCAAGCTCCTCGCGCGCGCCGTCACCGGCGTCGAGATGAAGGATCTGAAGAGCCTGGTCGACGAGGCCAAGACCAAGCTCGGCTCCGGCGTCGTTGCCATTGTCGGCGTCGCCGAGGACGGCAAGGCCGGCGTCGTCGTCGGCGTCACGCCCGACCTGACCGAGCGCTTCGACGCGGTCGCGCTCGTCCGCTCCGCCTCCGAGGCGCTGGGCGGCAAGGGCGGCGGCGGCCGCCGCGACATGGCCCAGGCCGGTGGCCCCGACGGAGCCCAGGCACAGGCGGCGCTCGAAGCCGTCGCCGCCGCGATGGGCTGAGGCGCAAGATGGCGCCCGTCCCGCAGCCTGGCATGAGCTGGCGGCGGCGGGCGCATCTGATCATCGACAAGGGCGCCGGAGACGATCTCTCCGTGCGCCTCGTCCATGGCGGGCTCGTCCTGCTGATCATCGTCAATGTCGCGGCGCTGGTGCTGGAGTCGGTACCGAGCCTCGCGGCCTCCCACGGCCGGCTGTTCTTCTGGATCGAGCTCGTCTCGGTCGTGATCTTCACCCTCGAATACGGCCTGCGCCTGTGGACCGCCCCGGAGCATGCCCGCTATCGCGGGCTGAGCGACGGCGCCGCACGCCGCGCCTATGCGCTTTCGGGCCCGGCCATCGTCGATTTCCTGGCGACCGTGCCGCTCTACACCGCGCTCCTCGGCTATAACGACCTCAAGATCCTGCTGCTGTTCAGGCTGCTGCGCTTCTTCAAGCTCGGCCGCTACTCGCCCGGCATGGCCTCGCTCGCCGCCGCGCTGGCAGCGGAGCGCAAGGCGCTGGTCGCCTGTTTCGTCATCCTGATCGGCGTGATGCTGCTGGCGGCGACCGCGATGCATTTCGCCGAGCACGACGTCCAGCCGGAGAAATTCGCCACCATCCCCGATGCGATGTGGTGGGCGATCATCACCCTGACCACGGTCGGCTATGGCGACGTCTTTCCGACGAGCCCGCTCGGCAAGGTCGTCGCCTCGTTCACCGCGGTGATGGGACTCGTCATGCTGGCGCTCCCGGTCGGCATCATCGCCACCGCCTTCGCGCAGGAGATCCACCGCCGCGAATTCGTAGTGACCTGGAGCATGATCGCCAGGGTGCCGCTGTTCAGCGGCCTCAATGCCGCCGAGATCGCCGAGATCATGCGGGTTCTGCGGGCACAGAGCGTGCGCGGCGGCGCCGTCATCCTGCGGCCCGAGGAACCGGCACAGGCGCTCTACTTCGTCGCCAGCGGCGAGGTCGAGGTCATGCGCGAGGAGGCGAGCGAGACCTTGGAAGAAGGCTGCCATTTCGGCGAACTGCCATTCGAGACGCCCGGCGCGCGCGCCCGGCTCGCCGCGCGCGCCAAGGTGCCGAGCAAACTCCTAGTGCTCGACCCCATCGATTTCCGGGCGCTGACCAGCCGCTATCCGGACCTCGCCGCGCATCTGCAGCGCCTCGCGCCATGATCCTGCACCGCCGTCACCTCCTGCTGGCCCTGGCCGGGCTCGCCGCGCCCGCCTTCGCCCAGCCGCCGAAATCGGCCCGCCCGGCCCAGGGCCCGTCCCTGTCGGCGCCGCGCTCGCTGATGGCGGGCGCGATGGCGAGCGCCTTCGTCAGCCGCGCCCCCGCCGGCGCCCGGCTCGCCATCGCGCGGCCGAGCGATCCGCCTGAGGCCGCCATCGTCGCCGCCCCGCTCGGTTCAGCCTCGGTGCTCGCCCTGCCCGCCCCCGGCGAGACCGGCAGCTTCGAGTTGCGCTTGCTCGGCGAGACCGATGGCAAGCCGGTGATCCTGCTGCGCCAGACACTGACCACGACGGTTCCGGAGGCGACGCTAGCCGCACCCCGCCGCGTCGGGCGTTCGCAGGCGCTGCCTATTCGCGGCATCGGCCCCAATGGCGACCGCGACCGGGTCGTGCTGGTCAAGCCCGGCGAACCGGCCGAAGCCGAGGGGCCGAGCTTCTACCCGGCCGAGAATGTCGAGGACACGCTCGAGGCACCGGCGGAGGCCGGCTTGTACGAGCTGCGCTACGTCATGAACGCGCCGCTCAGCGGGCCGCGCATCCTCGCCCGCCAGGAACTCGTCGTGGAGTGAGATCGTCGTGCAGTGAGGCAGCGCCTGCCGAATTTCCCGCGCAACATCGGGAACCTTAATTCGCCACATTGCGTTGCTAGATACGATGCGTCGACCAGAAGAGTTCGGCTGGCTCCAGTCCTCGAGATCGAGAGACGAGCCCTTTCGCCGCGGCAAACTCAGAAGTTTGATCGCTGCCTGGTGCAGCGAACCGCTCCTCCTGCGTTCGACTTTTCCACCCTGACTAACGCCCGGCCCAGCCGGGCGCCGATATGGATTCCAATGAAAAAGCACACTGAGATCAACACCAAGAATAACCAGACCCAGCACAACGCCACGATCGCCATGACGCCGCGTAGAGCCCATCCCGACTGGAAGCCGCAGCCCTGCGGCCTGAGCCGCGAGGAACTCCGCAAGATCGTCGCGGAGATCCTTGGATAAAGGAGGCAGCGATGAACGATCGCCGCCCGAGAACCCAGATGTCCCGCCCTGCCCCGCGGCCTCAGCGCGGCAGCCTCGGCCCGGCAGCCATGCGCCAGGCCTATGAGCGCTGCCTCACGCTGGCGCAGGCCGCGGCGCTGGCGGGCGACCGCATCGAAGCGGAACGCCATTACCAGCAGGCCGAGCATTACCTGCGTTCACTCGCCGAGGAACGCGCCGCCTGAGCGACGCCCCTCAGGTGTCGTGGTCGGGATGCTGGCGCGAGCGATACTCCGGCAGCCCCGGCGGAATATCGTCCTCAGTACGCGAGCCTTCGAGCCGGCAGAGTTCGTCGAACCAGGCCGGCCTGCCCTCGATGCTGTAGGCATGGCTCGGTTGGAACGCCGCGGCATCGTCGAGGCTTCCGACCGAGACCGAGAGCGAGCCTAGGCCCGGATAGCTGAAAGTCAGCGGCGTGCCGCAATCGCGGCAGAAGCCGCGTTCGGCGACCTCCGACGAGTTGAAGATCGCCGGCCGGCCGCGCGTCCACTCGACCTCGCCGATGCGCGAGCTGGCGAAGGCGCCGAAGTAGCTGCCGGCCGCCTTCTGGCACATCCGGCAGAAGCAGACCGAAACCTCATGCGGCGGCGTCTTCAGACGGTAGCGCACGGCGCCGCACTGACAGCCGCCGGTCAGGATGGTCGACATCGCGGACATGGCTTCCCTCGTTTGCGGGCGGTGACCATACATCCCTGCCACGACAGCAGGAGTCAGGAACGCGCCATCGAGATCGGGGACGGCCCGACAGCCAGACGCGGCAAGAACTGCGAACTGCATTCGCCGGCCATCAAAGGCACGACGGGGCGTTCTATTCGCGCGCGCTTCGCGCGACTGAACCGATCAGCAGCCCCGTCAGGATCAGGTGCAGAATGACCACCGGCCACAGGAATGGCCCCATCGCGGCGCCGGTGAAGCCGAGCCACGCGAGGTAGAGCGCGACGGCGGTGCTGTAGATCAGCATGCCGGCAGCGGGCGGGCCGGGCCAGCACGCCATCCCCAGGCCGATCAGGGCAAACCCCGCGACGCGGGCAACCGGCAGTGCGACATCGGGCATTGGCCCGCCGAGCAGCAGTGACGCGACGAAGGACGGCGCGAACAGCAGCGCGACGCCCGTCAGGATTTCGCCGAGCGCGGCGACAGTCAGCACGTGCCTCATCGCGGCCATGGCCGGCGCGTTCGCGCTCTTGCTGGGTCGACAGTCAACACGGGCCACAGCCACGACATCCCATCCGTCATTGCAGGGGCTCGAGCTTGAAGGTCAGCCTGTTGAGCTTGCCGGTGAACTTGAACGGCGGCTCGTAGCTGTGCTCCAGCAGGGCAACGCCGGTGCGCGTATCCTGGCCGACATCGAAGCTCTCATCCTCCGGGAAAGTGATCGGCGTCGTGTGCTCCAGCGTATTGCTGGCCACCTCCTTGCCGTCCACGGAAAGCACGCCCTTGCCGCCCTTGCCGAGACCGGGGCCGTCGGACCTGAAGTCGAAGACGATGCTATGCTTGCCCGGGCCGAGCTCCGGCCCTTCCCAGATTGTGCGCTTGAGATCGAGCAGGTTGTAGAGGAATACCGGCTTGCCGCGGCCGAAGCCGAATTCGCCCTTGCTGAGGAAGAGCGCGTAGCCGCCGAAGCGCCCGCCATCGGTGACGATCACGCCCTCGGCGCCGTCATCGGGGACCGTGACCTCGGCGGTGATCGTGTAGGACTTGTTCAGGATGCTGGGGGCTCCGCTATTGGGCACGCCGGTCAGGCCCCCGGTATAGGTGAAGAGCGTTCGCCCGGCCGTCAGGCTCGGGCGCTGGGTAGTGAACCGCGCGAGCGTCGAGTTGTCGAGCGGCAGCACGTCGTACTTCCTGGCTTCCGAATAGAAGAGATCCTGCAACTGCTTCAGCTTCGCCGGCTGCTGGCTGGCGAGATCGTTCGACTGGGTCGGATCGGCCACGACGTCATAGAGCTCCCAATTGTAGCCGGTGATCACGTCGGGCGGCGTCCCGGTGCTCGGCGCCCATGGCAGGTTCGCCGGCGTCGTCGCCGCGACCCAGCCCTCATGGTAGATCGCGCGATTGCCGAGCATCTCGAAATACTGCGTGCTCCGCCGCGACGGCGCAACGGCATTCGCCTTGTCCCAGCTGTATTTCATGCTGACGCCGTCCATCGGACGCTGCCTGATGCCGTCGATCGTCTCGGGCAGCGGGATGCCGGTGACTTCGAGGATCGTCGGCGCGATGTCGATGACATGGTGGAACTGGCGGCGGATGCCGCCGACATCGGTGATATGGCCCGGCCATGACATGGCCATGCCCTGCGCGGTCCCGCCGAAATGCGACGCCACCTGCTTCACCCATTTGAAGGGCGTGCTCATCGCCCAGGCCCAATTGGCCGAGAAGTGCGGGAAGGTCCGCTCCGAACCCCAGAACGGATACCAGAGAAACTGGTCCTTCACCGGCACCTGGACGCCGTTGAAGAAGGTGAACTCGTTCGGCGTGCCGTTGAGCATGCCCTCGGCGCTCGCGCCGTTGTCCCCGCTGATATAGATCACCAGCGTGTTGTCGAGCTGGCCGAGGTCTTCGACCGCCTGCACGACACGGCCGATCTCGTTGTCGGTATAGGCCAGATACGCCCCGTAGACGTCCATCTGCCTGATGAAGAGCTTCTTCTCCTCGAGGCCGAGCGACGTCCATTCCGGCAGCTCCTTCGGCCAAGGCGTTAGCCTGGCACCGGCCGGCATGATGCCGAGCCGCTTCTGGTTGGCGAAGATCGTCTCGCGCAGCGTGTTCCAGCCCTCGTCGAAGAGCCGCATCTCGCTGATCTTCTTGATCCATTCCGGCCGGGGGTGGTGCGGCGCATGCGTGCCGCCCGGGACGTAGTAGACGAGGAACGGCTTTTCCGGCGCGACCGCCTTGAGGTCCCGCATGTACTGGATCGCCTCGTCGGCCATGGCCGTCGTCAGGTTCCAGTCCGCCTTGCCCTCGAACGGATAGATCGCCGAGGTGTTGCGGTAGAGGTTCGGCTGCCATTGGCTGGCATCGCCGCCGACGAAGCCATAGAAGTACTCGAAGCCCATGCCGTTCGGCCATTGATCGAACGGGCCGGCCTGCGTCGCCTGGTAGAAGGGCGTGTTGTGGTTCTTGCCGAACCACGAGGTCGCGTAGCCATTCGCCTTCAGGATCGCCCCGATGGTTCCGTTCTCGCGGCGGATCACCGAGTCGTAGCCCGGAAAGCCGGTCGCCGCCTCCCCCACCACCCCGAAGCCGGCGACATGGTGGTTGCGCCCGGTGATCAGCGCCGCCCGCGTCGGCGAGCACAGCGAGGTCGAGTGGAAATTCGTGTAGCGCAGGCCGCTGTTCGCGATGCGGTCGAGCGCCGGGGTCGGAATGACCCCGCCGAAGGTCGAGGGCGCGCCGAAGCCGACATCGTCGGTCATGATCAGCAGGACATTGGGCGCGCCCTTCGGCGGCACGATGCGCGGCGCCCACCAGGGCTTCGACTCCGAAGCCTTCTGGTTGATCACGCCGCCAAAACTCGGATCGGGCGGCGGCAGCTGCTTGCCGGCAAGCGTCGTGGTCGCGCCGGGAGCGCCCGGCGCCTGCTGGGCCCCACACGGCAGACATGACAGTGCGAGAAAGGCGGTGCCTGCAAGCAGGCCGAGACCGGACTTTGCCATTTCAAGCTCCCGTGGCCAGCAAGGTGGATCGGTGCATCTTGGCGAAAGCGTATCGGCGAAGGACGCGCCCAAACGCGATGGCGGTCAAGCGCCAAGCCTGGGCGGGACCGGATTGCCCGCGGTGCAAATGGGTATGCGGGGCCGATCTGGCGCACTCGCCCTCGATCGCCGGAAGCTGGGGCTTTGAGCCGGTTATGGGCAGTCAAAGAAAAAGCCCGGCCAAAGCGGCCGGGCTTTCCGTTTGCGAACGGGGCTGAACCGCTTACGCGGCCATCGCCTTGCGCAGGTTCTCGCTGACCTTGTCGAGGAAGCCGGTGGTCGAGAGGAATTTCTGGTCGGGGCCGACCAGCAGCGCGAGGTCCTTGGTCATGTCGCCGGCCTCGACGGTGTCGACCGTGACCTTCTCGAGCAGGGCCGCGAACTTGGCGAGCTCGGCATTGTTGTCGAGCTTGGCGCGATGGGCGAGACCGCGGGTCCAGGCGAAGATCGAGGCGATCGAGTTGGTCGAGGTCTCCTTGCCCTTCTGGTGCTCGCGATAGTGGCGAGTCACCGTGCCGTGCGCGGCCTCGGCCTCGACTGTCTTGCCATCCGGCGTCATCAGCACCGAGGTCATCAGGCCGAGCGAGCCGAAGCCCTGCGCGACGGTGTCCGACTGCACGTCGCCGTCGTAGTTCTTGCAGGCCCAGACATAGCCACCCGACCACTTCATCGCCGAAGCGACCATGTCGTCGATCAGGCGGTGCTCATAAGTGATGCCGAGCTTCTCGAACTCCGCCTTGAACTCGGCCTCGTAGATCTCCTGGAAGATGTCCTTGAAGCGCCCGTCATAGGTCTTGAGGATGGTGTTCTTGGTCGAGAGATAGACCGGGTACTTGCGCATCAGGCCGTAGTTCAGCGAAGCGCGGGCGAAGTCCTTGATCGACTCGTCGAGGTTGTACATCGCCATGGCGACGCCGGCCTCAGGAGCCTTGAAGACCTCCTTCTCGATGACGTTGCCGTCCTCGCCGACGAACTTGATCGAGAGCGTGCCCTTGCCCGGGAACTTGAAATCGGTGGCGCGGTACTGGTCGCCGAAGGCATGGCGGCCGATGACGATCGGCTGGGTCCAGCCCGGCACCAGGCGCGGCACGTTCTTGCAGATGATCGGCTCGCGGAAGATCACGCCGCCGAGGATGTTGCGGATCGTGCCGTTCGGCGACTTCCACATCGACTTGAGATTGAATTCCTTCACGCGCGCCTCGTCCGGCGTGATCGTCGCGCACTTCACGGCGACGCCGTGCTTCTTGGTGGCGTTGGCGGCGTCGATCGTGACCTGGTCGTCGGTCTTGTCGCGGTTCTCGACCGAGAGGTCGTAATAGTCGAGTTCGAGGTCGAGATAGGGGAAGATCAGCGTGTCCTTGATCTTCTGCCAGATGATGCGGGTCATCTCGTCGCCGTCCATGTCGACGACCGGGTTGGCGACCTTGATCTTGCTCATGTGATACGACCCCTGCTTCTGGCCAGTCTGGAACGGTCCCGAACTGCGGCTTTGGCGCCGCAGCAGGCTCGCGCGCTTCCTAGCGGGTTACGGCCGCAGGGGGAAGCAGGCCTTTTGTGGCAGAGCGGCGGAATATCCGCGAAATGCCGTGCCGGCCGCACGAAGCCCGGCTCGATCCGCCTTATGTTGCACTGCCGCATTATGAGCACGATCGGCCGGCACAATGGCTTGCTTCGTCATCCGCTCCGCGATCCGATGCATTGACCAGCATATTCTCGACAGCCTCCGCCGGCCTGCTCTGCGCCTTCCTCTCCGTGCTCGCAGCCCCAGCGACTGCCCGCGAGCAGCCCTCCGGCGCCAGCGCGATAGCGATCCTCGCTCAATACGAGATGACCAGTCTGCCGAACGAGCCCTTCTGGGAAGACCCGGAGCAGGAGGAGGAGCAGGATCCCGTTCTCGCAATCCCGACCCTGCTCGCGCCGACACTGGACAAGAGCACTGCCTATCGCGAGCGGGCGCGGCGCTCGGGCCTCGCCCGGCCCGAGGTCGAGACCGCCACGATACGCCGAGGCCTGGGCACGGTTTCGCGCGGACCCTATACGCCGACGGAGCGCGCCGTCGGCTTCAGGATCGGTCCGCAGCCTCTTTCGTTCGAGACCGCTATCGTCAGCGGCACCGGAACCTGGCAGGGCTCGGATACGCGCCTCGACTGGTCGCTGGCGCGGCGCTCGACCACGGCGGGCGACGGGCTGCTCTGGCGCCTGTCCACCGGCGGCGGTTTCGGGATGGCCGGCAGCGGCAGCCACAACGTCAACGCCATGCTGGGCTATCGCTATTCCCTGTTCGACAACGTCACCCTGATCTCCGAGATCGCCCTCGCAAGCAACTACGCCTTCGCCAGCCAGGCCATGCCCGAGGCGACGCTGACGCCGCAGCTCCAGCTCGTCACCGATCTCGGCCTCGCGCCAGGCACACCCTGGAAGACGACGCTCGACGTCAAGATGAACCGCGAGCGGCAGCTGGGCGGCGGCGATATCAAGGGTGGCGGCTCGGCGATGCTGCGCTTCGAACTCGGGCCACGGTGACCGCTGGCGCTGCGGGCCAGACCCTCGGCGCAAGGCGATCAGGCGAAGGCAAGGGAGCCGGCCGCTTCCCCCGCAGCAGCGCTCCCGTCTAGATTACGCCCTTATTCGATTAGCCCATGGCCGACACGCCCAAGGGCCGCCAGCCTATGAAGAGCAGCCAGCCCATGACCGACACCCAGAAACTCGCACTCGTCACCGGCGGCACCCGCGGCATCGGCGCCGGCGCCGCGCTCGCCCTCGCCGAGGCCGGCTACCGCGTCCTCGCCACCGGCCTCACCGACGAGGAGGTCGCCGCCAAGCCGGCCCATGCCGCGATCCGCCATGCCAGGCTCGACGTCACCAAGGACGATCAGGTCGCCGCCATCATCGCCGGCTGCGAGCGGATCGACGCGCTGGTCAATTGTGCCGGCATGATCCAGCGCGGCGGCAAGGAGTTCGAGATCGAGGCCTTCCGCCTCACCGTCGAGGTCAACCTCACCGGGACCATGCGCATGTGCATCGCCGCCAGGGGCAAGCTCGCGGCGAGCCAGGGCGCCATCGTCAACACCGCCTCGATGCTGACCTTCCACGGCTCGCCCTTCGCACCCGGCTATGCCGCCTCGAAGGGTGGCGTCGGGCAGCTCACCAAGTCGCTCGCCGCCGCCTGGGCGACGGACGGCATTCGCGTCAATGCGGTCGCGCCGGGCTGGATCGCGACCGAGCTGACGCGGCCGCTGGTCGAGGATGCCGAGCGCTCGGCCCCGATCCTGGCGCGCACGCCGATGCAGCGCTGGGGCGAGCCGGCCGATGTCGGCGGCGCCATCGTCTTCCTGCTCTCGGATGCGGCACGCTTCGTCACCGGAACCGTCCTGCCCGTGGACGGCGGCTATCTCGCGATCTGAGCGCCAGCCCGCCGAGCGCTTCAGCCGGGCGACGAAACGCCGCCCGATCAATGACATGGCCCGCTTTCCGGATTCAGTCTAGGAAGGGCCTGAATCGAAAACTCAAGGATGGAAACGAGCCATGGACAAGGTCAGCCCGATCCCGGTCGCCGCCACGAACGCCGAGCGCTGGACCCCCTATCGCCATCCGCAGCCCAAGGAATCGCCGCCGGAGCTGGTGATCGCCAACGTCATCCCCGAGGATGAGCGCGTCTGGGTCCCGGTCGACGACAATGTCTGGTTCCGCCCGCTCTGCCTCTCGGCGACGCGCGGCTACTGGATGAACCTGCTCAAGGTCCGGCGCGCCGGCGTGCTCTCGCGCCATCGCCACCCCCAGCCGGTGCATGGCTACGTGCTCAAGGGCAAGTGGCGCTATCTCGAGCATGACTGGGTCGCGACCGAAGGCGGCTATGTCTACGAGGCGCCCGGCGAGACCCACACCCTGGTGGTCGATCCCGATGTCGAGGAGATGATCACCATGTTCCAGGTCAACGGCGCGATGATCTATGTCGACCCCGACGGCAAGTGCCTCGGCTATGACGACGTCTTCACCCGCATCGACAAGTGCCGGGCGCATTACGCCGCCAACGGACTCGGCGCCGACTTCGTCGACCAGTTCATCCGCTAAGGGCGTTCGCTCACCCGTTCCGGCCGCGCCCAAGCGGCTCGGCCGGACACCATTGCTGAACGATTTTCCGCGCAGTCTGCGGCCCGTGTCGTAGCGGCATGATGCTGCCGACCGGAGAACCGTCTATGCGCCTTGCTATTGCTCTCATCCTATCACTTTCGGCTGCCAGCTTGGCGCGGCCGGCGCATGCGCAATCAGGTTTCTACACGGCCCCGCCGGGCGAGATCGCCGCGGGCAAGCCGGGCTCGCTCATCCGGACGGAGCCGATGCACGGCGCACCGGGCAACGCCCGCGCCTATCGAATGCTCTATCGGTCGGTAGGCCTCGACGGAAAGCCGATCGCCGTTTCCGGCGTTGCGGTCGTTCCGGCCGGCACAGCCCCGCCAGGCGGGCGGCCGGTGGTGGCCTGGGCCCACCCCACCAGTGGGGTGCAACCGCAATGCGCTCCCTCTCTCTCCGGCGGCGTCTTCCAAACCGTCCAGGGCCTGAGCGACATGCTCGCCCGGGGCTATATCGTCACGGCGACGGATTATCCCGGCCTGGGAACGCCCGGCCCCCATCCCTACCTCGTCGGCGCCAGCGCCGGCCGCTCGGTCGTCGATTCCGTCAGGGCCGTCCAGCAACTTCCCGACGCCGCCGCGAGCCGCAGCTTCGCCGTCTGGGGTCACTCGCAGGGCGGCCACGCCGCGCTCTTCACAGGACTGCTCGCCAGGAGCATCGCGCCCGAGCTGAAGCTTGTCGGCGTCGCGGCGGCGGCCCCGGCGACCGAACTCGCCACACTGCTCGCCGACGACATCGACACCGATGGCGGCCGCAACCTGACGGCGATGACGCTCTGGTCCTGGTCGCGCGTCTACGGCGCACCGATGGCGCAGATCGTCAATGAACAGGCGACGCCGATCGTCAACGATCTCGCCGCCGATTGCGTCGAGAGCCTGCGGGACGTCGTGCTACGGCTGTGGCCGACGCGGCAGCTCGCGCGTCGCTTCCTGACGGATGAGAATTTCGGCGCGCGCGAGCCGTGGCGCACCCTGCTTGCACGCAACACACCCGGCGTGACGCCACGCGGCATGCCGGTCTACATCGCCCAGGGCACGAGCGACACGCTTGTGCGCCCGCAGGTCACCCGCGCCTATGCGCAGACGCTGTGCCGTGCCGGCCGTGCCGTCCAGTTCGATGCATTGCAAGGGATCGGCCATCTGCTCGCCGCACGCGACAGCGCCGCAACCGCCGTCGACTGGATGGACCAGCGCTTCCGGGGCGAGCCCGCGCCGAACAATTGCGCGTCGTTAAAGTAAGCGCGGCGGCGCC
Organism: Allobosea sp. WAO; assembly: GCF_001509835.1. GTDB lineage: Bacteria > Pseudomonadota > Alphaproteobacteria > Rhizobiales > Beijerinckiaceae > Allobosea. Next base: position 621,352 of record NZ_JXTJ01000006.1, on the reverse strand, counting down.
GGGACTTTCCCGTCCCGGCGCCATCGTCTGCCAGCACACGGCATCGGCGTTTAGATCCCTCATGAAAGCAGACTTGGATATCGGAACCGTGAGCTGGCGATCCGTTACCGCCCCCATCTGGGTTTTCGCGTGGCTTTGCCTGGCCTCGTTTGGCCCATGCCAGGCGGCGGAACTCGAGCAATTGCTACAGAAGGGCCACGTCCCCGGCCTCTCGTTCGCTGTCATCAGGGACGGAAAGATTGCCGAGCTCGGGGCGCTCGGCACCCGCGACAGCGCGACCGGGATGCCGGTCGACGAAAACACGGTCTTTGAAGCCGCGTCGCTATCGAAACCGGTTTTCGCATACGCCGTACTGCAACTCATAGACTCCGGCGTCCTGACGCTGGACACGCCACTGGCGAAACACGTTCCCGACTACGTCAGGAACGACCCGCTCGCTGCCTTGGTCACCGTGCGAGACGTCCTCGCCCAAACCTCCGGCTTGCCGAACTGGAGCGGCTGGACGACACCGCTGAAAGTGAATTTCCCGCCCGGCAGTCACTTCAGCTATTCTGGGGAAGGGTTTCTCTGGCTCCAGCGCGTGGTTGAGGCGACCACCGGCGAGAACTTGAACGCTGTTATGACCCGTCTGGTCTTCGACCCGCTCGGAATGAAGCGAACGAGCTACGTCTGGCGTGCTGATTTTGAAACAGACCATGCCGTTCCACATCAGGGAGCTGTGCCGCGCGCCAAATCGCGGCCGACGACCCCTGTGGCGGCTTACACCCTGCACACGACGGCAGCCGACTACGCAAGCTTCCTGCGGGCCGTCCTGACTGGAACGCGCCTCAAGCGCTCCACTGCGAAACAGTGGCTATCCCCACAGGTCGAGCTTTTCCAACGTTGTATCGAATGCTTGACCTCCCGCGCGACGAAAGTCGATCAGCACGTCGCCTGGGGTCTGGGCTGGGGACTTGAGCCCAAGCAAGGCGCTTTCTTTCACTGGGGCGACAATGGCGAATTCAAAGCATTCGCGACAGGCTCGTTCGCCAAGCGCTCTGCCGTCGTCGTCCTCACGAACGGCTCCAACGGAATGGCGATCATGCCGGAGATCATCGATCACCTGCTGCCGGGAGAACATCCAGCCTTCGCTTGGCTCAATTACGACCGCAGTACACCGTCCGGAGGCTGGTTGGATTGGATCAGACTGCGCTCTGACTGAACCGCCATTCCGGACAAGCCGCGGCTGCAGCGCCGCTCGGAAATCCATCATAGGGCGCGGCGCCCTGCGATGACTTCCGACATTAGGCGGCGCAGATCATCAACGCCCGAGCTTCGCCAGCTCCACCGCAGCCCGCAGCTCGATATGCGCCAGAACCTCGTCGAGGCGCGGATCGTCAGTGTTTTCACGCCGCGTCGACAGCATCGCCTTTAGCCGCTCCAGCTCGACGAGTTGCACCCGGCCGGAGAGCAGTGCCGCCTTCAGTCGGTCGAGCCCGTCGAGCAGATCGTGGCCGCGGCGCGCCTGGCGGCGACGGCGCTCCTGGCCGCCCTCCTCCTCCTGCACCAGCAGCAGGCCGTCGAGCGGGCCGGCATGGCTGACGGCGGAAGATTGCGTGCTCGTAGCCGCCTCGCGCCCCGGCAGGCTGAAGCTGGTGCCGCTCGCGGCCTTGCCGCGGCTTGCCGCTCCGGTCGAGGTGATGGCTGCGCGCTGGTCGATGCGGATCATGGCGCTCTCGGGATCGGTGAAAAATGGCGGCTCTTCGGCCCCGCCCGCCCCTGCCTCCTTCTTGCCGGCGGCATGGTTAACGAGCGGTAAACGACCCGGCAGGAATTGCCGCGCCCGGCAGGTTTGGACAGGTCCCTGCCCTGCCGGCGATCAAGCCGGAGATCTTTAAACTTCTGATTAAGAACGGTTTTTGCTTTTTCCGGAACTGGCACGCGGTTCGCAAGGGGTCTGTTGTCCGACGAAGATCGAAACCGGTGGCCGCATGTTCGCCCTCTTCCCCATCCGCCATTTGCTGACGCAGGCCGCCGCATCGCTGCTGCTCGTCGCGACGGCGTGGGCGGCCGACCTGGCGCCCGCACCGATGGCGCCAGGCCAGGCGCGCGGCGGCGCGGCGGCGAAGCTCGCCCCGGCCTCGTTCGGCGGCACGCATGGCACCTCCCCCGGCATCGGCGGCGCGCTCTCGCGCATCAAGGACCTCGCCTCGGTCGAAGGCGTCCGCTCCAACCAGATCCTCGGCTACGGCATCGTCGTCGGCCTCAACGGTACCGGCGACACGCTGAACAACGCCCCCTTCACCAAGCAGTCGCTGCAGGCGATGCTGGAACGGCTCGGCGTCAACACCCGCGGCGCCAATATGCGCACCGCCAACGTCGCCGCCGTGATGGTGACCGCGAACCTGCCGCCCTTCGCCACGCAGGGCACGCGGCTCGACGTCACCGTTTCGGCGCTGGGCGACGCCAAGTCGCTGCAGGGCGGCACGCTGCTCGCGACGCCGCTGCTCGGCGCCGATGGCGAGGTCTATGCGGTTTCGCAGGGGCCGGTCGCGATCTCCGGCTTCTCGGCCGAGGCCGAGGCCGCCAAGATCACCCGCGGCGTGCCGACCGTCGGGCGCATCGCCAATGGCGGCCTGGTCGAGCGCGAGATCGACTTCGCCCTCAACAAGCTCAAGACGCTGCGCCTCTCGCTGCGCAATCCCGATCTCACGACCGCTCGGCGCGTCGCGGCCGCGATCAACGACTTCATCGGCGGCGATTCCGCCGAGCCGACCGACCCTTCGACGATCGTGCTGCAGATCCCGCCGCGCTTCCAGGGCAACATGATCCGGCTGCTGACCGATATCGAGCAGCTGCGGGTCGAGCCCGACCAGGGCGCGAGGGTCATCATCGACGAGCGTTCGGGCATCATCGTGATGGGCCGCGACGTGCGGGTCTCCACCGTCGCCGTCGCCCAGGGCAACCTGACGGTGACGATCTCCGAGGAGCCCCAGGTCAGCCAGCCCAACGAGTTCGGCAACGGCCGCACGGTCGTCGTCCCGCGCAGCAACGTCAAGGTCGACACCGAAGGCACCAACAAGCTCGCCCTCGTCAAGGAGAGCGTCACGCTGCGCGAGCTCGTCGACGGCCTCAACGCGCTCGGCATTGGCCCGCGTGACCTGATCTCCATCCTGCAAGCCATCAAGGCAGCCGGCGCGCTGCAAGCTGAAATCGAGGTGATGTAATGAGTGCTGCCCTCGCCATCCCCGCCGCCAAGCTCGCGCTCGGCGCCGCCGCCAACATCGCCCATGGCATCGCCAGCGCCTTCGACGGCAGCAAGGCCGCCAAGGCCAAGAAGACGGCCGACGAATTCGAGACCGTATTCCTCGAGAACTTCACCAAGAGCGTGATGGATTCCGCCGGCACCGAGGGACCGCTCGGCGAGAACGGCACGGGCGGCGACGTCTATCGCTCGATGCTGACCCAGGAATATGCCCGCCACCTGCAGAAGGCCGGCGGGCTCGGCCTCTCCGACCAGATCATGCGCGACCTGATCCAGATCCAGGCCAAGACCTCGGGCACCAACGCCGGAGGCGGCAATGCTGGCTAGGCCGCCCGTCATAGACGAGCGCCCGCGCGTCGGCAACGCCATCGAGGCCGAAGGTCTGATCGAGGCGGTGATCGAGGCGCTCGGCTCGCTGTCGCATGTCGTCGGCGAGGAAACCGCGCTGGTCAAGGCCGGCAGGCTGAAGGACGCGATGGAACGCGAGCCGCGCAAATCCGAGCTCGCCGGCATCTATATGAAGGGCGTCGAGCAGATCAAATTGAATGCCGTGGCGCTCGCCCGCTTCGTGCCCGAGAAAGTCAAGCGCTTGAAGGCGGCGCATCTCGCCTTCCAGGAGCTGATCGAGACCAACCAAGCCGTGTTGGCGACGGCGCGGGCGGTGTCGGAATCGATCGTGCGGGACCTAGCAGCCGATGCCAACCGGCCGATGAAGGCTGCGGGCTACGGTCCGGCGGCGACGGTCGGTGCCGGCGTCTTCGCCCGGCCGAATTCCGGGCCGATGGTGATCTCGAAGAGCCTTTAGCGCTCAGGCGGGCCTGGCCGGTCGAATCCGCGCCGGGTCCGGGCCGAACCACCCGAAAATTCCTTAACCAAACGCGGCTCTTAGCAGCCAATCCTTCACAATTTACCAATTTCCCTAACGGCAGATTCAACTTTCCCCGCCATTCTCGCTACCATGAACTGAGTCCGTCTCAGGCAAGAGGAGTCCAGAATGGATTTCGGCGGGGCACCCAGAATGATCGCCACCGGCGCCGCACAGGCAACGGTTCGGACCGATATTGCGATTCAGCCAGACAGCGCGCCGGTCGAGCTTCCGGCCGAGAAGACCGTGCAGTCAGCCGCGGCTGGCGAGGCCGTGAAGCTCGACATCCGTGCCCGCGCCGACGAGAAGCGCCAGGAACAGGCGCAGCATCGCCAGAGCCAGGACGATGCCGTCAACCGCGAGCGCACCGAGGCGGCCTATCAGAAGCAGGAGCGGCGCGAGGCCGTCGACCGGCGCTTGGTGATCGACACGAAGACCCACAGCATCGTGCTCCAAAAGACGGATCCCGACACCGGCGAGACCGTCGAGCAATTGCCCGACGAGACCATGCTGAAGCTGCGGGCCCTCTCCCGCGACCTGATGGAGCGCGCGCGAGAGACGGCTGCTTCCTCCCCGCACGCCGTCGAACGCACGGCCTGAACCAGACCGCCGACCGCCAGGCTTCCCATCGCCCGCCGTCGCTCGCCCCAAGGCCGAGCCGGCGGGCGGTGGCGTTTCGGCCCCGCCACATCGGCGCTCTGGCCTTGCCCCAGCCGCTTCACCCGCAGTTAACCACGCGCCGGTTTTGCCCAATTCCCGGGCAATTCGCCGGGCTGAATTTACCGCTTGTTACGAGATGGCGCCCGATGGTCGCCCGGTCCTGGCCAGAACGGCCTGGGCGCCAGAAGGCATCATACCAGAAGGGTATTCTACGATGGCTACCGTCTCGCTTTCTTCCGGCGTGCGCAGCGCGCTCTCCTCGCTCGGCTCCACCAAGACCGACGCCCAGCAGGCCCAGTTCCGTCTCGCCACCGGCAAGAAGGTCAACTCGGCCGTCGACAACCCCGTCAACTTCTTCACCGCTTCGAGCCTGAACGACCGCGCCGGCCAGCTGACCGGCCTGCTCGACGGCATCTCGAACGGCATCCAGACCATCCAGGCCGCTTCGAAGGGCCTCGACTCGATCACCAACCTGGTCAAGTCGCTGCAGTCGACGGTCAAGCAGGCTCAGAACGATGCCGCCTCGAACCGTCCGAAAGTCGCCAGCACTGTCGATCTCGGCTCGGCCAACGCTGCCTTCCCCCCGACCGGCAGCAAGCTCGACATCGCCCTGAACAAGACCTTGGTCGGCGCTGCAGCCGTTGACGCCCGGGCCGACGATCCGTCGACGGGCGGCACCAATGAAGCCACCAACGGCAGCGTCGGCATTGCCGCCGGCACGCCGGGCACCAACACCAATGCGGTCCGGATTCAGGCTGGCAGCACCACCTATACCTTCGAGTTCAGCGCATCTGCGACTGTTCGCGACCTGGTCAACGGCATCAACGGCTCCGGCATTGCCACCGCCTCGGTCGGCAGCGACGGCAAGCTCACCGTGACCGGTACTGGCTCGGACGCTCTGACCATCGAGACCGGCCTGACTGACGACACCACCGGTGCGTTCACGGCCAACGCGACGACGGACGCGGCTCGCCTCTTCGGTACGGCCGACAATACCGCTGTCACCTCGGCCTCCAACTCCGCTGTCCGCTCGAATCTCGTCAAGCAGTTCAACGACCTGCGCGACCAGATCGACGGCCTTGCTCGCGACACCGGCTTCAACGGCATCAACCTGCTCGGCGGCGACAAGCTGTCGATCACCTTCAACGAGAAGACCGGCTCCAACAAGAACAAGCTCGACATCCAGGGCCAGACCATCACTTCGGCGAATCTGGGCATCGGCAGCGCCGTCGACGGCACCGCGACGACCGCTGGCGACTACAACATCCAGAACGACACCGACCTCGGCAAGGCCGCGGACGCCCTGACCAACGTGCTGACCTCGCTGCGTTCCACCGCTTCGCAGCTCGGCTCGCAGCTGTCGGTCGTCGAGACCCGTCAGAGCTTCACCAAGGACATGGTGAACACCCTGAGCCAGGGCGCCGACAACCTGGTCCTCGCCGACACCAACGAGGAAGGCGCCAAGCTGCTCGCCCTGCAGACCCGCCAGCAGCTGTCGCAGACGGCGCTGTCGCTGTCGAACCAGGCCGACCAGGCAGTCCTGCGTCTGTTCTGATCCTTCGTCCGCAGAAGCGGGCAAGCCCACAGGATGTGGGCCGAAGTCACGGAAACGGCGGGGCGAAAGCTCCGCCGTTTTCGCATTAATGGCCGGCGCCGGCCTTTAACCAATTCTTAGCCTTAACAAATCATGGTCGGTCGAAACCAAACCGAATAGCGCCGAATCGCGCTTTCAGGGGACCGAAGATGGCGAACACGATTCTCACGGCTGGCGTCCGGCAGAACCTCCTGACCCTGCAGCAGACCACTGCCGAGCAGGGCGCGATCCAGAACCGTCTCGCCACCGGCCGCAAGGTCAATTCGGCCATCGACAATCCCGTCAACTATTTCACCTCGCTCGGCCTGAACGATCGCGCCGGCCAGCTGACCGACCTGCTCGACGGCATCTCGAACGGCATCCAGACCATCCAGGCCGCCTCGAAGGGCGTCGACTCGATCACCAACCTGGTCAAGTCGCTCCAGTCGACGATCAAGCAGGCCCAGAACGATGCCGCGGCGAACCGTCCGAAGATCGCCGGCACGAACGATCTCGGCGCGGTGGACGCCGCTTTCCCGCCGAACGGCGGCAAGCTGGACATCGCCCTCAACAAGACCCTGATCGGTGGCGCGACAACGCCGGTCCCGGCGCGCGCGGACGATCCGAGCACAGCCGGAACGAACGAGGCGACGAACGGTCATCTCGGCGTCACGGCCGCCGCGGCCGGCTCAACCAAGGCGGTTCGGATCCAGGCCGGCAGCACCACCTACACGTTCGAGTTCAGCGCCACTGCCACGGTGCGCGACCTCGTTAACGGCATCAACGCCTCGGGCATCGCCAATGCCTCTGTCGGCAGCGACGGCAAGCTCACGGTGACCGGCACGGGCTCCGACGCCTTGACCCTGGAAGTCGGCTCGACGCTCGACACGACAGGCGCCTTCACGGCGTCGGCGGCCGCCACCGATACGACGAATCTCTTCGGCTCCGCCGACAACACCGATGTCTCCTCGGCCGGAAACTCGACCGTCCGCTCGAACCTGGTGAAGCAGTTCAACGACCTGCGCGATCAGATCGATGGTCTTGCCCGCGACGCCGGCTTCAATGGCATCAACCTGCTCGGCGGCGACATGCTGTCGATCACCTTCAACGAGAAGACCGGCGCCAACAAGAACAAGCTCGATATCCAGGGCCCGACGATCACCGCCGGCAACCTCGGTATCCTGACCGCCGTCGATCTCGCAACCCCGACGTCCAGCCAGTTCAACATCCAGAACGACAACGACCTGAACAAGGTCTCGGACGCCCTGACCAACGTGCTGACCTCGCTGCGCTCCACCGCCTCGCAGCTCGGCTCGCAGCTCTCAGTGGTCCAGACCCGTCAGGACTTCACCAAGAACATGGTCAACACGCTGACCGTCGGCGCCGACAAGCTGGTGCTCGCCGACTCCAACGAGGAAGGCGCCAAGCTGCTCGCGCTCAACACGCGCCAGCAGCTCTCGCAGACGGCGCTGTCGCTGGCCTCGCAGGCCGACCAGGGCGTGCTGCGTCTCTTCGGCTGATCCCGAAGGGCGCCGCCCTCCCCCCAGCCAGAAGGCAGGAACGACAATGGCCCTCAAGGTCGAGCTCAAGCCGAACGAGCGCATCATCATCGGCTCGGTCGTCATCCGCAACGACGAGCAGCGCACGCGCTTCTTCATCGAGGGCGACGCACCGATCCTGCGCGAGAAGGACATCCTCACCGCGGCCAGCGCCGACACTCCGGCCAAGAAGATCTATCTCGCGATCCAGCTGATGTATCTGGAGCAGGATCCGACGCACGAGCACGAGGTGTTCTTCGAGCTCGTGCGCGACTTCCTGCAGGCTGCGCCCAGCGCTCTGCCGCATGTTCACGAGATCAATAACTGCATCTTAAGCAGCGAGCTCTACAAAGCTCTGAAGGCAGCCAAGAAGCTGATCGCCTACGAAGCGGAACTCATCGAGAATGCAAAACGCGTATAATGCGTATGCCGCTGCCGCCAGATCGGCCCAGACTACCGCCTCCCCGCGCGAACTCGAAGCGTCCCTGCTGATCAAGGCAGCCACACGACTGCAGGGCGTCGCCGACGACTGGACCGGCCGACAGACCGAGCTCGACGGCGCGCTCACCTACAATCGCAAGCTCTGGACCTTGCTGGTCTCGGCGGTGATCAAGGAGGACAATCCTCTCCCGGTCGAGATCAAGCGCGGCGTGCTAGGCCTCGCCAACTTCGTCTTCAACCACACCTTCAAGGTCGCCGCAGCGCCGGCACCGGAGCAACTCGGGGTGCTGGTCAGTATCAATCGCGACCTCGCAGCGGGCTTGCGCGGGCGCTGAGCCCCGATCCGGGCCCCCCTCGCCCCCTGGCTTGACCGAACCAAAACGAAAACGCCGCCCGAGTTCCGGGCGGCGTTTTCGTTCGTGGCGCCCCAAAGGCAAGACAAAGGCGGCGCTGAGCGCCGCCTTTGTCGGTTACAGATAGTTGGTGAGGCTGAGCTTGGAGAGGATCGAGGTGGTCTGGTAGCTCGCCTGCAGCTGGTTCTGCAGCGCGAGGATCTGCACCGCCACCTCTTCGGTGGTGACGTTCTCGATACCGTCCAGCGTCGTAGTCAGATAGTTCTTGGTCGCGGTGTGGCGTTCCTTGGCCTGTGCCAAAGCCGTCTGCGCCGTGCCGAACTCGACGATGATCTCGGAAGGATTCTGGACGCCGGGCGGGAAGCCGAGCGCATCGCGGGCCCGCTCGGTCATCGCCTCGTAGCGCGCCTCGGAATTGGGGTCGCTCGCCGGGAAGGTCTCGGCTGCCAGCACCGCGAACTGCGCGAGACCGGTCCGGAAGGCCTCCTCGTTGGCCCGCGCGCCGGTCGCGACGAGCTGGCTCTGATCAGCCTGGACGCTGGAGGTGGCGCGCGCTGAGCCGGCCGCGTCGTCGCCCCTGTACCAGATCACCGTATTGGCGTCGGTTCCAGGCGCCGGCGCCGTGCTCGCGGCGTCGAAGGGCGGGCCGGGAACACGCAGCGGCGGATTGCTCAGGCTCGCGTTGAAGAAGTCATTGGCTGTCACCTGAGCCGAGGCCGCCGAAAGGGTGGTATTCGCCTCACGCTTCACCGCCTCGGCGATCGTGGCGCGCAGATTCGTTGCCGTAGCGTTGTTGTCCGCGCCGATCACGAAGCTGCCATATGCAGTGCCGTCCGTGCCCTCGGCACGCGCGGTCAGCGTGATCTCCTCCTTCGTGCCATCGGGCAGTTCGAGCTTGATCGTCAGCGTCTCGCCCGGCAGCGGCGTCCCGACCACGTTGACCGAGATGTCGGCCGGCGGGCCGGCAGTGTAACCCACAGTCAGCGCCGCCGAATTGGTCGAGGCACCGGTGAGGTCGAAGCCATAGGGCGGATCGCCCGCCTCCTTGGTGATCGTCGCCGTGGTGCCCGCTCCACCCGTCGTCAGCCGGCCGAGCCCGTTGGCGCCGAGATCCGCCTGGCGGCGCTCGGAGATCAGCTGCTTAAGCCCGGCCTTGTTGGCGCCGTCCCCGTTCATGATCAGCGAATAATCGACGACCGGCGCGGTATCGGCAGTGCGGCCGGAGAACAGATAGCGGCCGTTGACGTTGGTGTTGAGCAGGTCGAGCGTCTGCTTGAACTTCTCCTCGGCGAGGACCTGCGGCGCGGAGCGCCCGGTCGAGCTCGGCAGATAGCTGCCGGCGCGGGTGTCGCTCACCGTCTCGCGAGTCATCTTCGCGAAGTTCTCGACCGCCGTGGAAGCGAGCTTCAGGTTGACCTCGGAGCGCTGGATTCCGGTCAGATAGCCTTCGAGCGTCGAGAGCTTGTTGTTGAGGTCGAGGCTCCGGCTCCGGTCCATGCCGAGGCCGGCGAAGGTGTCGCTCTTCTTCTTGGTGGCGAGCTGGCGCTGCAGGTCGTCGAATTGCGCGCGGCTGGAGACGAACTGGTTCGGCTTGGCCGAGCGATAGGCGCCGGTGCCGGTGGCGGTGATGGTCATGGCGCGGTTTCCTTACAGTCTCAACAGCACGTCGAGCAGCTCCTTGACGGTCGAGATCACCCGCGCATTGGCGGCGTAAGCCGACTGGAGCTCGATCAGGGTCGACATTTCCTGGTCGACATTGACCTGTGAATCCTCGAGGAAGCGGCTCTGCACGGCCGCGAGCGCGACCTGCTGGCCCTCGTCCAGCCGCTTCGCCGCAGCGCTCGCCTGCCCCTGCCCGGCGACGACGCGCTGGACGAAGTTCGCCATCGTCATCGAAGACGTGGCGCCCGAGCCGTCGAAGCCGGTGGCGTTGGTGAAGCTGCGCTGGCTCGTGGTCAGGCGGTCGAGCAGGAATTGCGGCCGGGTGGTGTCGCCCTGCGGTGTCGTCGCGGTGAGGAGCACCAGGGACTTGGGGTCGCTCACGAGATTGGGGTTGACGGTAATCCGGGAGGCGAAGCCGACCGACTGGGCCCCCCCTTCGTAGGAACCGGTGTAGGGGGTGTTGTTGCGGCCGGGATCGACGAAGAAAGGCAGCTCGGCCGTGCCGCCGGTCAGCGAGTCCTGGGTCGGGCGTGCGGTCAGGCCGACGACGTCGCGGGTGCCGCCCGCCCCGTCATCGACGATGCGCAGCACCGAGCCGGTGTTCGAGATGGTGAAGCCTGGGCCGACGGCCGCCTGCATCTGCGCCGCGACCGAAGCCGGGCCACCGGAGAAATCGATGCCGATGACGCGGTTGTTGGCATCGCCCTGTGCCGAAGCCGGCAGCGGCAGCGAAGCGGCGGAATCGACACGCACGAAGGTGTAGCGCTGCGTCTGCCCGCCGGGCGTGACCTTGTAATCGAGCGTCACCGTATTGCCGGCCTTCAGGCCGTTGAGGTCGACGTCGAAGCCGGTCGCCGCGCCGGCAGTGGCAGCCGTCCCCGCGACTTCGCGATCGGACAGTGCGCTCGCAAGCTGGGCGGCGATCTCGTCGAGCTGCGCCTGCGCCTGTACGAGCGTCTTGTCGCGCAGCTCCAGCAGCGCGCCGATCTCGCCGGAGCGGAAGGTGTTGTTGGCGATGGCGTCGAAGCCGTTGCCGGAGAGATCCCGGGCGACGATCGTGCCGACGCCGCGCTGCGCCGGGTCCGTACTCCATTGCGAGTTCGGGCCGATAGCGCTGCGCTGGTCGAACTCGAATCGCACGGTCGGGCGGCCATCGAACAGCTGCGTCCCGGAGGCGGCGGTGATGGTGATGCCGCCGCTCGGCTGCTCCTGCGTCCGGATGTCGAGATATTGCGAGAGTTCCGAGACGATCCGGTCGCGCTGGTCGCGCAGATCGGCCGTGCCGGAGCTCGCCTCGCCATTGACGATGCGGGCGTTGACGTTGGTCAGCGAGTCCAGGAGTTCGTTGACCCGGCCCACCGCATTGCCGATGCCGGCCTCGGCCTGGTTGCGCAGGGTCTGCACGCCCTCGGAGACCGTGCGCAGCCTGTTGGCAAGCTGGCTCGCCGCATCGAGCACCGCCGTGCGGTTGGTATAGGAGGACGGGTCGTTCCGCAGCGCCTGCAGCGAGCTGGTGAAGCTGCTGAACATCGAATCGAGCGCGGTCTTGCTGCCCGGCGCGCCATAGAGCTGGTCGAGTCCGGCAAAGGCCTCGGCCCGCGTCGCCGTATAGGCGGCGCCGGAGGTCTCCTGCCAAAGCTGGTGCTGGACGATCCGGTCGAGCAGGCGCTGAACGTTCGGATTGCCCGCGCCGACATTGCGCCCGGCATTGGTATCGACATTCGAGACCGTGCGCCGGACATAGCCGGCGGTGCCGACATTGGCGACGTTCTGCGAGATGACGCCGATGCCGACCTGCGTGCCGCGCAGGCCGGAAATGGCGGTGTCGAGAGCGGTTCCGAGCCCCATCGTCAACTCCTGTCGTCTCGCCCCGGCCCTCCTGGACCGTCAGGCTCCGGCTGCCCGGTCGTCCTCAGCGGATGATATTGAAGACGTCGCGCAGCATCTCCTGCGCCGTCGAGATCACCTTGGTGTTGGCCGAATAGGCCTGCTGGGTGACGATCATCTTCGAGAACTCGTCGGCGATGTCGGTATTGGACTGTTCGACATTGCCACCGATCAGCGCCGCGGTGCCGAGGCCGACGATCGGCGCACCGGACTCGATCGTCTCCTCGAAGGCGCCGCCATCGAGACGCTTCAGCGCGTTGCCGGCGTTGAAGCGGGCGACCGCGATCTGCGCCAGCGCAACGACCTGACCGTTGCTGAAGGTGCCGATCACCTGGCCCTCGTTCGAGATCGAGACCCGGTCGAGCGTGCCGGCGGTGTAGCCGTTCTGGCGGATGCTGCGGGCGTCGATCTGGCCGCTGGTGTCGCCGTTCTGGGTCAGGCTGGTGCCGTTGGTGACGATCGTGATCGGAGCGGCTGCGGGCGAGATCGCAGTGCCACCGATCGTCATCGGCGGGATGACGATGTTGCCGTTGGCCGGCAGCGTCATCTTGCCGGTCGAGTCGAAGGTGATGTTCTGATTGATGTTCCGGTAGGCGACCGCCGCGCCGGTCGCGCCGGTATTCTCGGCGACGAACAGGTTCCAGGTGTCGGCGACGGCCGGCGGGCCTGCCGTCGCGTTGGAAATCTTGGCCCAGCGCAGCTCGACGCTCGTCGCCTTGCCGAGCGTGTCGTAGACCGTGACCGAACCGCCCGGGATCGAGCGGTTGAGGAAAGTGGTGAGGTCGCTGCCGACCACGGTGCCGGTACCGCCCGGCGTGATGCTGGGGTTGGTGCCGAAGCCCGTGCCGGCATTGAGCAGCTCGGATCCAAGTGTCGTCGAAACGGCGCTGTTGGTCTTCGGATAGGCCGGGATGTTGGCGCTGTATTCGATCTGCGTCGTCGCCTTGGCCGGGAACTGGTCCTTGGTGATGCGCAGCACATCGGGCTGGCTGCCGATCACCTGGCCGGTGACGGGGTCGATCTTCTGGCCCTTGAGATAGTAGCCGGCGCCGTTGACGAGATAGCCGTCGGCATCGAAATCGAAGTCGCCGCGGCGGGTGTAGAGATTGGTGTTGGCGAACTGGGTCGAGGCGCCGACACCGCTCTGGCGCTGGTCGACCACGAAGAAGCCGTCGCCATTGATGGCCGCATTGGTGTCGATGCGGGTCGCGTTGAGGTCGCCCTGGATCGTGTTGGTCGCACGGCTATAGGAAGCGACCGAGCCGGCGATCTGCCGGTTCAGCGCTGAATCCGGCACCAGGTCCGAGAAGCTGGTATCGACCCGCTTGAAGCCGGCGGTACGCGAGTTCGCAATGTTGCCGGAGATATTCTCGAGGGCATAGGACTGGGCCTGCATGCCCGTCACCGCCGTCGTCAGCGCACTGAAAACACCCATCGCAACCTCACCTGGTCATCAGACCCGGACAGCGCCCCCCATGGGCGGCATGTCGAACCGCAGGTGAGTTTGCACGGCCCGTGCCACAGCCAGGGCTGAGATATTTCAAGAGCTTGGATGGTTTTCAGAACCTTTCCCGACGCTTCCGACCGGGCAGATTCATCCAGCGCCGGCAAATTCTGCCGAGTGCGATCGTCATTGCAGGCGCGAAACGCAGTGCCGCCCGGACCGACGGGAAAGGCTCAACCGTCCTTGCCGCCCCAGCCCGAAAGATCGCCCGCCACGTCGGAAAGCCCCGGCGGCTGCGCCTCGACGAAGGGCAGAGGCCGGCAGACCGCGATCGCGGCAAGGCCGATACGGGCCGTCAGCAGCCCGTTCAGCACGCCCTCGCCGAGCTTGGCCGAAAGCCTCGCTGCCAGCCCCTGACCGAGCACCTGCTGGATCACCGCATCGCCGGCCGCGATGCCGCCGGTGACGACGAGATGGCCGAGCACCTGCCGCGCCAGCCTGAGCAGGCCGAGCGTCCCCGGCCGCCCGGCATAGACACCGGCGACCGCCCGCAGCAATCTTGCGCAGGCGACGAGCACGAAGACGACATCGATCAGCGCTCGGGGGCTGACGGCTGTAACCAGCGAGACCCGCCGCGCCGCCTGCGCAACTTGCGCCTGGGCCAGAGCATCGAGCGGGGCCATCAGGCTGCGCTCGGCAACGGTGAGGAGATCCCGCGCCGCCAGCAGTTGCGGCGTATGGGCGGCAAGCTCGGCCCGCCCCTTCGCCGTCTCCGCCCGCCCGGAATACAGCCGTTCGAGATCGGCAGTGACGGCGCGAGCCTTGGCAAGGTCGCTTTCGGCGAGCGCCGCGACGGCGCGCTCACGCAAGGCCTCGACCCGGCGCTCGCGCAGGATGTCGCGCAGCACGCGGGCGAGCATGACGAGGAGGGCCAGCGCCGCGAGGCCAGCGCAGACTAGCGCCGCGATGCCGACGGCCGGGTTGAGCGCCAGCAGCCACCTGATCGTCTGCTCGGCCCAGATCGCGGCGGACAGCGCCAACAGGCCCGAGAGCGCCGCGACGAACAGGCTACCCCAGCTGAAGCCGCGGCGACGCGGCACCGGTGCGGCGGGCCCCGCTTCCGGCTCGATCGGCTCGTGCTCCGGCACGACAGCGACATCGCCGCCAGCAAAGACCGGCTCGGACAGGTCGGCCTCGGCCCCGGGCTGGTCGAGACGGATCGCTCGTGGCGCCTTGCTCACCCTTGCCCTCCCCTCATGCCAGCCGGTCGCCGATCAGGAATTCGAGCGCACGGTCGAGGCGGATCTGCGGCGGTGGCGAAAGCCTGCCGCCGGCATCGGGCTTGACCAGCGGCGGCCGGAAGCGCGGCGCGCGCACCTGCCAGCGCGGCGTCGCCGGGTCGAAGATGGCTTCGGGACGCTGCGGCAACTCGCCGGGGAAGATCGCGGCCTCGGTCTGGCCGTCGAAGACCTCGCCGTCGACGACCTCGCCGGCCTCGGGTACCCCGGCGATCGCCGGCAGCTCCTCGCGCCCCTCGCGGATGCGGACCTCGCGCGTGGCGCGGATCGCGGCGAAGGCCATCGCCTCGACCTTCGCGCCGGCCCCTTGCGCCTTGCTCGCGGCACGCGCCACCAGATGCGACATCACATTGGCGAGCCGGTCATGGCTGGTGTGGTGGATATGGTCGGCCTTGGTCGCGGCGAAGAGCACTTTTTCGATGCGCGGCGCGAACAGGCTGGAGAGCCAGGAATTGCGGCCGACCGAGAAGGCCGAGAGCGCCTGGCCGAGCGCCGTCTCGAGATCGGCGAGCGCCGCCGGGCCGGCATCGAGCGCCGCCAGCGCATCGACCAGCACGATCTGCCGGTCGAGCCTGGCGAAATGCTCGCGAAAGAACGGCACGACCACGACCCGCTTATAGGCCTCGAAGCGCTCCGCCATCAGCCCGGCGAGCGTGCCCGGCGCCGGCTGGACACCGGGCGGAAGGTCGAGCGGCGCGAAGGTCAGCGCAGGCGAGCCATCGAGATCCCCCGGCATCAGGAAGCGACCGGGCGGCGTCACCGCGACCGCTTCCGGATCGGCCCGCAGTGCCGCGAGATAGGCCTTGAAGCGCTCGCTCGCCGCCTCCGCCGCCATTTCGTCAACCGGACCCGCCGGGTCGCGCCCCTTCAGGTCTTCGAGCCAGGGCGTCGCCACGGACAGGCGATGCGGCTTGCGCGCATCGGCGACCGCCTGGGCCGACCAGCCGGCATAGTCCTGATTGATCAGAGCAAGGTCGAGCAGCCATTCGCCGGGATAGTCGACGATGTCGAGCGTCAGCGTCGCCGGCCCCTTGAACCAGCCCTGCGCCCGCTCATAGTCGATCTCCAGCCGCAGCTCGGAAATCCGCCGGGTCGATTCCGGCCAGCGCCGGTCCGGCCCCGACAGCGCGGCGCGGTGCGCCTCATAGGGAAACCGCGGAATATCGGGATCGGGCTGCGGCACCAGCCGCACGCGGGCAATGCGCCCTTCCGCCGAAGCCTTCAGCACCGGCAGCCTGGCGCCCTCGACCAGGTTCTGGATCAGCGCCGTGGTGAAGACGGTCTTGCCCGAGCGCGACAGGCCGGTGACGCCGATGCGCAGCCGCGGCCGCGCCAGACCGAGCAGGCTATCGCCGAAAGCCAGCGCCGCATCGCGGGCCTCGTCGAGATAGGAGGCCGACGCCATCAGGCCGGGCGCCTCACTCGTCCGGCCCCTCGCCCAGCGAGGCGGGCGTGACGAAGCGGTCGAGCCGGCCGGAACGGGGCGCGAGGTCGCGCCAGTCCTCGATGTCGAAATCGATCACAGCGAGCCCGGCCGTCGGATACTTCTGAGACATGCGTGCCGCCGCATAGCGGTCGCCATGACTGGTGAGCTTTGAGGCGAGCTCCTCGAAGCCGGGATTGTGGCCGATCATCAGCAGGGTCCGGACCGACGGCTCGACCTCCTGCACCACCTTCAGCAAGCGCTCGGACGGCGATTCGTAGATCCGCGGCTCGAACTGCGTCGCCGGCTTTTCCGGCAGCATCGGCCGCACCAGCTCCCAGGTCTCGACCGTGCGCTTGGCCGGCGAGATCAGGACGAGGTCGGGAAACAGCAATTCCTCGGCAAGGTAGCGCCCCATCACCGGGGCGGCCTCGCGTCCGCGCACGGCGAGCGGCCGGTCGCGGTCGGCGGTGTTGGCGGGCCAGCTCGACTTGGCATGGCGCAGAAGCATCAGGCGGCGCATGGCCGCCATCTAACCATGCCCGCGGGGATTTGCGAGGGTCATGCGCCGATATCGCTCCGTCTCTGGCGCACGGCACTGACGAGCAGCTGCACGAGCTGCTCAGAATAGAGCTTGAGCAGGCGCTCGCGCCCGCCGGGCTGGGCCTCGAAAGGGCTAAGCTGCCCGTCGACCAGCATGGTCGAAAACCCATGCGTCAGCGACCAGACGAAGAGGATCGTGCCGAGATCGGCATCCGCAGAGAAACTGGATGGCAGCCGCGTCAGCAGGGCGCCCTCCTCCTGCCGCCCCAGCGCCAGCTTGGTCTCGCGCACCAGGATGCCGAAGGCCCGAACCGCGGCGCGTGCCAGCGCCTCGTCGCCGTGCTTGAGACCGAGACGACCGAAGATCACGCGGAAACGGCCCGGCCGCGCCAGGGCAACCGCTAGATAAGCATCCGCGATCGCCGCAAGACGATCGCCGCCAGTCGCGACAGCCTCCGCGACGGCTGCCTCCATCGCATTCGAAAGCTCGTCGAAGCCGAGCGTCGCCACGGCGGTCAGCAATCCCACCAGATTGCCGAAATGATGCGCCGGCGCTGCCGGCGAAACCCCGGCGCGCCGCGCGCATTCGCGCAGGGTGAAGCCGTCAACGCCCTTCTCGGCCAGCACCGCTTCGGCCGCCTCGATCATCGCCTGGCGCAAATCGCCATGATGATAACCGCCGCGCCCCGCTACCCCCATCGCCATTGCCGGCCTCACATCTTTACAGCGTCAAAATTGAACTTGACGGCGTCAAGATAGCGCAATAGGCCAAAGCGACAACTTAACAGCGTCAAGATCAGAGTTTGCGATGCCGAGCTTTTTCGATGACGCCTTCGCCCTTGCCGGCCGTCTCGCTATCATCGGCTGGCTTTCGCTGCTCCTGCTGCCGCGCTGGCGCGGGGTCTCGGCGGCACTCGCAGGGTGGATCATTCCGGCCTTGCTCTCCCTCGGATATCTCGTTCTGATCCTCGTCTACTGGCATGGTGCCGAAGGAGGCTTCGGCTCGCTCGATGCGGTCGCCAGCCTGTTCGCTTCAAAGCCGCTGCTGCTGGCTGGCTGGGTGCACTACCTCGCCTTCGACCTCTTCCTCGGGAACTGGATCCTCAGGCGTTCCCAGGAGGAGGCGATCCCGCACTGGCTGATGGTGCCGGTGCTGATCCTGACTTTTCTGTTCGGTCCTGCCGGCTATCTCGCCTGGCTGCTCATCTGCACGTCGTTCCGCCTTGCCAGCGAGGACCGGATCGCCCGCTTCCAGGCCCGGCTGCCGCGCTGGCTGCGCGATATCGAGATCGAACCGCGCCTCGCGGCAGTGGCCTTCGCCATGACCGCGCTGGCGCTGCCGACCATGCTCGCCCTGGGCCTCGACGAACGCCAATTCGGAGGCGTCGACACCTGGGTGAAGCCGCTGAAATTCGAACTCTCGGTCGCCTTCTACCTGCTGACGCTCGCGGCCTTCCTACCCCTGACCAGCGAGCGCTTCCGCGCCTCGCTCGCCGGGCGTTACATGATCTGGCCGGTGATCGTGCCGATCGTGCTCGAAGTGCTCTACATCGCCTGGCGCGCCTCCAGGCTAGAAGCCTCGCACTACAACGCCACCCCGCTCGGCACCGCGCTCTACGTGCTGATGGGCATCGGCGCCGTGATGTTCACGCTTGCACCGGGCTTCCTCGCCTATGGCCTCGCCCGGCGCGACGCCGCGCCGATGCCGCCGGTGCTGCGCTGGTCGCTGGTGATCGGCCTCGCCCTGACCTGCGTTCTCGGTTTGCTGAGCGGCATCGTGCTCGGCCGGAACCCCGGCGGCCACTTCGTCGGCACGCTTCCCGCGCTGCATCCGACGATCCCGCTTCTGGGCTGGTCGCTCAGCATCGGGGATCTGCGCCTTGCACATTTCCTCGGGCTGCACGCGCTGCAGATAATCCCTACCTTCGGGCTCCTGATCTGGCTGGCGATCCGCCGGACCGGGCCGGGCATGGTCACGCTCGGGGCCGTCTCGGCCGCCTATACCGGCCTCACCGTGATGGCGCTGCTGGCAGCGCTCGATGCCAGGCCGCTATTGGGCCTCGGTTGAGCCGCAGGCTCAGGCCTCGTCGCCCTCGCCCGCCATGATCGGCCCCTCCGGCCTCGGCTCGTAGCGCAGCAGGTCGCCGGGCTGGCAGTCGAGCACCGCGCAGATCCTGGTGAGCGTATCGAAGCGCATGCCCCGGACCTTGCCGGATTTCAGCTGGGAGACCTGCTGCTCGGTCAGGCCGATGCGCTGGGCCAGTTCCTTCGAGCGCATCTTGCGACGCGCCAGCATGACATCGAGTTCGACGATGATCGGCATCGCCAAGCTCCTACACGAAACTCTGATTCTCGTCCGCGAGGCGCACCGCTTCCTTGAGCACGAGCCCGAAAGCGACCAGCGCAGCCCCCGCCGCCAACGCGCCGAACATGCCCGGATCGAGCGTGATCGCCAGCTGCTTGTGACCTGACGGGTTGTCGAAGGTCAGCGCCACGCTCTGCAATCCGCGGGCGAGCGGCGTCGCCAGACCCATCGCCGTCAGCAGCCAGCCGACCCGTGTGAGGCGCTCCGCATTCGCCTCCTCCAGCACCTGACCGCGGCTGAAGCGGCCGAACAGGCCGGCGAGGCGCAGCATCGCCGCGACGAAGAGACCCGCCGGCACGAGGCCAACCGCAAGCGCGATCCAGTAGCCGCGCACAGAGAGCGGGCCGATCGGCGCACTCACCCCGACCGTACCGCGAGCATAGGCGGCGAGCTGCTCAGGATCGCGCCAGAGCCAAACAGCACCGAAGGCCATCAGGGCAGCCGCCGCGAAGCAGGCGAAACGGGCGATCATGCTGACGCGGCGCAGCCTCTTCATCGCGGCGAGGCCTTGGGGCGAGCTTAGAGAGGGCGTCATATTGCTTCGCTCCATGATTGACAAAATTAAACTAAGAGCTGAATTTCTGAATGTCAAAATCATTCAACCGAGAGCCACCATGCGCATCGCCCTGCCCGCCAAACTGCTGCTTGTCAGCGTCCTCGCCGGTTGCGGCCACGTTCCGCTGGCCTCTCTGCCGAAACTGTCGAAGGTCGATATCAAGACGACGAACCTCGCCGAACTGCGCGCCGGCATCAGCCTTCCCGCCGACATCCGCACGCTGCCCGGCGGCGTCACCATGACGCTCGTCGCCCTCCCGAAGGATGGCGGACGCCATGAGCGGAAGGTCGTGCTGGAGGAGGTTCGCGACGCGGCCGAACTCGCGAAGCTGCCGGCAATGGCGGCGCCCGGCCGGCGCTTCACGCTGTTCAAGCTGGGTACGCGCGATGCCGCCCGCCTCGGCGCCTTCCGCGAGGAGATGTTCGCCGGGCCGCAGAACAGCGGCAATCGCGGCAGCCTGTCGCTGGAGGCGAACAAGGCCTGCCGGCTCGGCGAACTCACGGGCAAGCCGATCGCGATGAGCGGCTACCTCAGAACGTCGGAAACGCAGGACTATGTCCTGCTGATGCGCGATTTCGATCTCAGGCAGGCCGTCCGCGAGATCGATCCGAAAGTCGATCTCGCAACTGCCATCCCGCCTTGCGACGAGGTCCCGCCGGTGAAGCTCAGCGGCTCTCGCGCCGAACCATGAAGGCGAGCTTCTCGAACAGCGAGACGTCCTGCTCGTTCTTCAGGAGCGCGCCGTGCAGCGGCGGGATCAGCTTGCGTGGATCGCGTTCGCGCAGCACCTCTGGGCCGATATCCTCGGAGACGAGCAGCTTCAGCCAGTCGAGCAATTCGGAGGTTGAGGGCTTCTTCTTGATCCCCGGCACCTCGCGGACCTCGAAGAACAGGCGCAGCGCCTCCTCCATCAGCCGCTTCTTGATGCCCGGGAAATGCACCTCGATGATCGCCTGCATCGTCTCGGCGTCGGGGAAGCGGATATAGTGGAAGAAGCAGCGGCGCAGGAAGGCGTCCGGCAGCTCCTTCTCATTGTTGGAGGTGATGATCATCACCGGGCGCTGCGCGGCGCGGATGGTCTCGCCGGTCTCGTAGACATGGAACTCCATGCGATCGAGCTCGAGCAGGAGGTCGTTCGGAAACTCGATATCGGCCTTGTCGATCTCGTCGATCAACAGCACCGGCCTGACCGGCGAGGCGAAGGCCTCCCAGAGCTTGCCGCGCTTGATGTAGTTCGCGATGTCGGAGACGCGGGCATCGCCGAGCTGGCTGTCGCGCAGGCGGCTGACCGCGTCGTATTCGTAGAGCCCTTGCTGCGCCTTGGTGGTCGACTTGACGTGCCAGGTGATCAAAGGCGCACCGAGCGCAGCGGCGATCTCCTCCGCCAGGACCGTCTTGCCCGTGCCGGGCTCGCCCTTGACCAGCAGCGGCCGCTCCAGCCGGATCGCGGCATTGACGGCGACGGTGAGATCCTCGGTGGCGACGTAAGAAGCGGTGCCGGTGAAGCGCATGCGTAACCCTTCGCGTGATCGGCGGCCGGAAAGCCGCTTCCTTCGGACCCGCATCGCCGCGAGCTTGACCGAGGTCTAGTCGGCCACTTCCGGGCGAGCAAGTTTTCGCGAGGTAGCCTCTTGATTTTGTTGTGCTGCCGCGGCGCAGCACGCAAAATTCGACATCAGCTGAATCGCCTGTTCGCTTCGAGGGGCATGTGGCCGCAACGATCGACCCCTCCACCTATCGAGACGCCGTGGTCGTGCTGGCGACGGCCGGCGTCATCGTGCCTTTCGCCAAGCGCTTCCGCGTCAACTCGGTCGTCGCCTTCATCGCCTGCGGCGCCTTGCTGGGACCGTTCGGGCTCGGCGGCCTCGTCGCCCAGGTACCACTCCTGCGCACCATCACGGTCTCCAATGCCGAGGCGCTGGCCGGCCCGGCAGAGCTCGGCATCGCCTTCCTGCTCTTCGTCATCGGGCTCGAGCTCTCCTATGACCGGTTGATGACGATGCGCCGGCTGGTCTTCGGGCTCGGCCTCGGCCAGATCGGCTTCTCCGCAGGCGTCATCGGCGCGGTCGCCTACGCTTTCGGCCAGCCTGCGACAGCGGCGCTGATCATCGGCACGGCGCTGGCGCTGTCCTCGACGGCGATGGTGGTGGAACTGCTCTCGGCCCACCGCCGCATCACCTCCTCGGCCGGCCGCGCCAGTTTCGCGATCCTGCTCTGCCAGGACCTTGCCGTCATTCCCTTGCTCTTCCTGATCAGCGTGCTCGGCTCGCAGGAGAACGGCTCGCTGCTCGCGGGCCTCGCCCAGGCCCTGCTGCAGGCGGCCGCCGCGATCGCGGCGATCATCGTCATCGGGCGCTTCGCCATGCGTCCCCTGTTCCGGCTCGTCGCCTCGACCGATTCCTCCGAAAGCTTCCTGGCGGCGACTCTTCTGGTCGCGCTCGGCACCGGGCTGATCGCCGCCGCCGCCGGCCTTTCCATGGGGCTCGGCGCCTTCATCGCCGGGCTGCTCCTGGCCGAAACCGAGTATCGCCGCGCCATCGAGGTCACGATCGAGCCGTTCAAGGCACTGCTGATCGGCGTGTTCTTCCTCACCGTCGGGATGAGCGTGAACCCGGCGGCACTTGCCGCCCAGCCTCTGGCGATCGTCGCGATTGCGGCGGGGCTTTTTCTCGCCAAGGCGACGATCACCTATCTGCTGGCGCGCTTCTTCCGGCTCGGGCGGGCGACCGCGCTGGAGAGCGCGATCATGATCGGCCCCGGCGGAGAGTTCGCCTTCGTCCTGCTCAGCGCCTCGGTCGCCGCCGGGCTCGTCGAGCGCCCGGCTTCGAGCCTCGTTCTGGCGGCGGTGTCATTAACCATGATCTCCCTGCCGCTGGCCGCCCGGCTGGCGCGCACGCTGGCGACGCGTTTCGCGCCGACAGTGCAGCTGCCGGACGAGGCGCACATCCTGCCGCCGGCCGATCATGCCGCCCGCGCCCTCGTCGTCGGCTGCGGCCGCGTCGGCCGCCTGGTCGGCGAGATGCTGGAGCAGCACAAGGCTCCCTTCCTGGTGGTCGATGCCGATCCCGCCCTGGTCGCGAGCCAGCGCCGGGCCGGGCGCCCCGCCTTCTACGGCGATGCCACCAAGCCGGAATTCCTGCGCCTCTGCGGCTTGCAGGAGGCGACCGCGCTGATCGTGACGATCGACAATCAGCGGGCCGTCGACGAGATCGTCAGGGTCGCGCGCGCGATGCGGCCCGAGCTCGTGATCGTCGCCCGCGCCCGCGACGCCAAGCATGCCCGCCATCTCTACGAGATCGGCGTCAACGACGCCGTGCCCGAGACGATCGAGGCCAGCCTGCAATTGTCGGAAGCCGCCCTCGTCGGGCTCGGCGTGCCGATGGGCCTCGTCATCGCCTCGGTACATCAGCGCCGCGACGATTTCCGCAGCGAGCTTAAGCCGGCGAGCGCGCCCGCCCGCTCGCTTCCGCGCCACGCGCGCTCGCGAAGGCTGTGACGTTCTGCACTGGCACCGGCCGCGCTGCCGCCTCCTGCGCCGCCCGGCGGATATGACCGTAGAACTGTTCGGCGCTGCTCTGCCAGCTATGGTGCGCCGCGAGCTCCGGTCCGGCCTCGCGTGACAGCCTGAGCGCCGAGAGCGCCGCCTGTCGCAGATCCTCGTGCAGCACCGCCGCATGGCTGCCGGCGAAGACGTCGCTCGGCCCCTGCACCGGGAAGGCTGCGACCGGCAGGCCGCTCGCCGCCGCCTCGAGCAGGACGATGCCGAAGGTGTCGGTCAGGCTCGGGAAGACGAAGACGTCCGAGGAGGCATAGATCGCCGCGAGGTCCTCGCCCTCGCGCGAGCCCAGGAAATGGGCCTCCGGAAAGGCCCGCTTCAGGTCTGCCAGTGCCGGGCCGTCACCGACCACGACCTTGCTGCCCGGCAGGCGCAGCGACAGGAACGCCTCGAGGTTCTTCTCGACCGCGACCCGGCCGACGCTGAGGAAGATCGGCCGCGGCAGGTCGAGCACGCTCGTGGCCCGCGGATGAAACAGGGAAAGATCGACGCCGCGGCCCCAGCGCAGGATGTGCTCGAAGCCATGCTCGCGCAGCTCGGCCTCGACCGTCGCCGTCGAGACCATCACCCCCGCCGCCGGTGCGTGGAATCGGCGCAGGAAACGGTAGCTCCAGCTTTCGGGGATCGGCCAGCGGGCCGCGACATATTGCGGGAAGCGGGTGTGGTAGCTCGTCGTGAAGGTCCGCTTCTGAGCGAGGCAGACCGCGCGGGTCAGCCAGCCGATCGGCCCCTCGGTCGCGATGTGGATATGGTCGGGGCCGAATTCCGCGATGCGCCTTGCGACCTGCTGCTGGCTGGCGAGGGCGATGCGAATATCCGGATAGGACGGCAGGCCGACCTGCCGAAAACCCTCCGGCGTCAGCATCTGCGCCGTCACGCCGAAATCGGGTGCGGCCTCGAACATCCGCTCCAGCGAGCGCACGACGCCGTTGATCTGCGGCCGCCAGGCGTCGGTGGCGATCAGGACACGCATCAGGCAGCCTCACCGACCAGAACCGGCGCCGGCCGCTGCGGGGCGGACACGGCCAACAGGCCCGGATTCTCGCCCCTGAAGCGGTGCTGCGGCCAGCGGATGATCTCGAAGCGGCCGTCGTCATGCTCGACGACCGCCGTGCAGCTCTCAACCCAGTCGCCGGTGTTGATGTAGGTCAGCCCGTCGATCTGGCGCTGCGTCGCATGGTGGATATGGCCGCAGATCACGCCGTCAGCCTTGTGCCGCCGCGCCTCGTCGGCCAGGCACTGCTCGAACTCGCCGATATAGTTGACCGCGTTCTTGACCTTGTGCTTCGCCCAGGCCGAGAGCGACCAGTGCGGCAGGCGCAGGGTCCGGCGCACCTTGTTGATCCCGTGGTTCAGGACGAGGGCGACGGTGTAGGCCCAGTCGCCGAGCAGCGCGAGCCATTTGGCGTTGCGCACGACGAGGTCGAACAGGTCGCCATGGATCACCAGCATCCGCCGGCCATCGGCGGCCTCGTGGATGATCTCGTCGACCAGCGTGATGCCTCCGAACTGCAGCCCGGTGTAGTCGCGCAGGAAGTCGTCGTGATTGCCGGTGACGTAGACCAGCTTCGAGCCCTTGCGCACCTTGCGCAGCAGCTTCTGCACGACGTCGTTATGGGCCTGCGGGAAGTACCAGCCGTTCTTCAGCCGCCAGCCGTCGATAATGTCGCCGACCAGATAGATCTGCGGCGCATCATAGGCCCGCAGGAACTCCAGAACGAGGTCCGCCTGCGCCCCGCGCGTACCCAGATGCAGGTCGGAGATGAAGATGCTGCGAACCTGCTTGGCGTCGCTGTCGTCGCTCATGTGCCGCCAGCCCATCCTGTTGCAATGCGAGAGCCGGTCCGCTCGGATTGGAACAATCTGGGCGGTGAATCCGTCTCTCAACCCAAGTTCGAGACCACATTTCCGACCGGTTGCTTTGCAGCCGGTCGGAGCGGGCTCACCGGCGTTTCCCTGATTTGCGCTACGCTTTGATGACGCGGCGGGAAAACCGTGCTTTGGCTGCGGCACTGGAAATTCGGAGGAACACCATGGATCTGGGAATCGCCGGCCGCACCGCCATCGTCTGCGCCTCGAGCAAGGGGCTCGGCCGCGGCTGCGCTCAGGCACTGGCCGAGGCCGGCTGCACCGTCGTCGTCAACGGGCGCGACGCCAAGACCCTGGAAGAGACCGCGAGCGCGATCCGCGCCAGCACCGGCGCGACGATCATCGCAGTCGTCGCCGACGTCTCGACCAGGGCCGGCCAGGACGCGCTGCTCGCCGCATCGCCCGAGGTCGACATCCTCGTCAACAACAATGGCGGTCCGCCGCCGAAGCCCTTCCGCGAGGTGACGCGCGAGGCGCTGCTCGAGGGCGTCGCGCAGAACATGGCGACGCCGCTCGAGCTGACCCAACGCGTGGTCGACGGCATGATCGAGCGCGGCTTCGGCCGCATCGTCAACATCACCTCAGCGAGCGTGCTGACGCCGCTGACCGGGCTCGACGTCTCCTCCGCCGCCCGCGCCGGCCTCACCGCCTTCCTCGCCGGCGTGGCGCGCGAGATCGCCCATGCCAACGTCACCATCAACAACATCCTGCCCGGCGTCTTCGCCACCGACCGCCTGACCACCTCGACCAAGCGCGTCGCGGCGATGAAAGGCATTTCGGAAGAGGAAGTGATGAAGCTGCGCCGCGCCGAGATCCCAGCCGGCCGCTTCGGCGAGGCCGAGGAGTTCGGCAAGCTCTGCGCCTTCCTCGCCAGCGCCCATGCCGGCTACATCACCGGCCAGAACTTCCTGATGGACGGCGGCTCGTTCCGGACCAATTTCTGACGCCAGGAATACGACCCTCATCCTGAGGAGCCATGTCGTACGACATGGCGTCTCGAAGGATGCTCCAGGAGGCTCCGGAACCATCTGGAGCATCCTTCGAGACGGCCCTTTCGGGCCTCCTCAGGATGAGGTCGAGAACCTCCGTATAGCACCGCATGCCAACTCGGCCGCCATGACGATCACCTATCGAAAAGCCGTCCCCGAAGACACGCCCGACTGCATCGTCCTGCGCGGCATGACGCGTGAGAACGCCTTCTCGGTTGCGGAACTTAGGGAGCGCGGCATCACGCTGGAGAGCTGGCGCGACGCCATCGCCGATGGCAGCCTGCCCGGCCATGTCGCGACCGAAGACGGCAAGATCGTCGGCTACTGCTTCGGGCATGCCGACAGCGGCGAGATCGCCGTCCTCGCTCTGCTGCCGGGCCAGGAAGGCAAGGGCATCGGCAAGAAGCTGCTTTCGCTGATGGTCGAGGAACTCGGGAAGTTCGGCTTCGAGCGGCTCTTCCTCGGCTGCTCCACCGATCCCGAGGTGCGCTCCTACGGCTTCTATCGGCATCTCGGCTGGCGCTCGACCGGCAGCTTCGACGAGGCCGGCGACGAGGTGCTGGAATACGCGCTTCGTTGAAGCCGCCTGCGAGGAAATGCGCCTTGCCGATGGCTGCCGCGTCCCGCGCCCTGCCGGTCGGCCCTGCAAGATCGACGCTTTGAACGACTCCAGGCTCGTGGTCTAAGGGGGTGGTCCTCTACAAGACTCCTCCCCCGCGCCCCGAACTTCGCTTTGTCCCCTCTTCTCGGCATCAGCTTCAAGCTGCTCTCGGCTTTGTCCTTCACGCTGATGTCGGCGGCGATCAAACTGCTCGCCGCGCGCTATCCGACGGGCGAGCTGGTATTCTTCCGCTCCTTCTTCGCCCTGATCCCGCTGGTGATCTGGCTTTCCTGGCGCAGCGAGTTCCCGAGCGCCCTCAAGACCAGCAATCTGCGCGGCCACATGAAGCGCGGCATCATCGGCTCGACCGGCATGTTCCTCGGCTTCGCCGCCCTGCATCTGCTGCCGCTCTCGGATGCGGTCGCGATCGGCTATGCCGCCCCATTGATCCTGGTGGCGCTGGCAGCGCTGATCCTGAAGGAAAAGGTCCGGGTCTATCGCTGGACCGCCGTCTGCATCGGCTTCCTAGGCGTGCTCCTGATGCTCTCCCCGCATATGAAGCCGGATGCGTTCGCGCAGGGCCTGTCGGGAGGCCCCGCCATTGGCGCACTGCTGGCGCTCGGCGGCGCCTTCTGCTCCGCCTTCGCCTCGGTCGAGGTGCGCATGCTCACCCGCACCGAGAAGACCGGCGCCATCGTCTTCTACTTCATGTCGCTGACCTCGCTGCTCGGTCTGCTGACCATTTTCCTCGGCTGGACCATGCCGAACTGGCAGGAATTCCTGCTGCTGGTGACGATCGGCGTGCTCGGCGGCCTCGGCCAGATCCTGCTGGTCCAGGCCTATCGCTATGGTGATGCCTCGCTGGTCGCGCCCTTCGAGTATTCGACCATGATCTGGGCGACTGCGCTCGGCTGGTTCGTCTTCGGCGAATGGCCGGCCATGGCGGTCGTCGCCGGTTCGCTGATCGTCATCGCCTCGGGGATCTATGTGATCCTGCGCGAGAAGCAGCTCGGCCTGCTGAAGCGCGAAACCCGGGAAGTCGGCCCCTCGCGCTCCACCTGACGCGCAAGCCTTTGCTTGCCGCTTGGAGCAATCCGAGGCATTGTCCGCCAATACAAACGATCGTTCGCTTTCCCAAACGAGCGGTAAAGCGATGAGGCAAGGACCTATGGGCATCGAAACCAGAGAACGTGGCGGCCGCGAGATGGAATCGGGCGCGCAGGTGATCTCCGGTCAGCTCGGCAAGACGATCCAGCGGCTGCGCAAGGCCTATAATCTCTCGCTCTCGGAACTCGCCGAGCAGTCCGGCGTCGCCAAGTCGATCATCAGCCAGATCGAGCGCAACGAGACCAATCCGACGCTCGCGACGATCTGGCGGCTGTCGCAGGCGCTCGACGTCTCGATCGAGCGCGTGCTCTCTTCGAATGAGGAAGAGGCCTTCATCGAGAAGATCGCCCGCCCGGACACGCCGATCCTCGTCTCGGAGGACGGCAAGCTCCGCCTCGCCATCATCGGCTGGATCAAGACCGTCGAATGGCTGCAATGGTACGAGGTCAGCGCCGAGCCGGGCGGCGAGCTCGATTCAGAAGGTCACCAGCGCGGCTCGATCGAGTCGCTCTCGGTCAGCGCCGGCGAATTCGAGGTCGAGGTCGGCGGCGTCACCCAGCGCGCCAAGGCCGGCGAGACCCTGCGCTATCGCTGCGACCGCCAGCATGTCGTGCGCTGCGTCGGCGACAAGCCGGGCACCGCCCTGATGGTCTGCATCCTCAAAGCGGCGGTGATGGACTAGCGCATTTCCGCGATCCTATGAATCGCGGAAATGCTCTATCTCTTTGTTTTATCGCATTTTCTTCACACGAACCGGTATCCACTTCGCTCGAAAATGCTCTGGCGCGGACCATCCCGCCCGATCAGGCCACCTGCCCGACTCCAGCCGGCCTCGCCAGCGCGAAGCGTATCGCGGCGCCGCACGATGGACTACGGCCAGAGAAGCCGCGACTTCGTTGAACCATGAGGCTTTCTCACATGCCGTCTTCAGCCGTTTCGGCTCGCCTGGCGATGCTCGCCGCCCTGGCCCTGCCGATGACACTCGCGCCGCTGCGCATCGAAGCCGCTGAAACGAGGACCTTCAACGCGCAGGACGGAAGCTACAGCTTCGAATACCCGCTGGACTTCTCCCTGGATCATCTCTTCGCGGATGGAACAGGCGATGTGGCGGGCGTCAAGGCGTCTTCGCCGACCAATGGTGATGTGCGTATCACCTTCCTGGGGCCCCGCGATGCCGGCGAACTCCAGGAGGTGAGCGAGCGGACGCGTCAATCCATCGCCAACGCCTTCACCAAGGCAATCGCGGTTCGCCCCTCGATCGAGCTCAAATCGGCGACCATGACGACCCTGCTCGGCCGGCCGGCCGTCGACATGGTCTTCTCCAACGGGCGGCTGCCTTTCAGCAAGGAGCATCCCCAGATCAAGCGCTATGTTTTCACGGCGATCGGCGAGAAGGCCTATAATTTCGAGTGCATTTATCGCGCAGACAAGGCCGAGCAATTCGCGCCGGCCTGCGATCTGGCCGTTTCGACCGTAAGATTGCGCGATCCCGCGGCGAAGGCGGGCGCCCCTGCAAGCACCGGTGACGACAAGGCGGCAACAGGATCTGCAGGCCGCTGCACCAAGCTGGAGCTGAACAGGCGCGCCGGGCTGGTCAGGGACATGACATCTAGCTTGCTGATGAAGGACCAATCCCCCGCGACGATCGAACGGCTGAGGAAGGCCCATGCGGCGATGCAGGCGGTCGACGATCGGGCGGGCGACAAACCGTCCGAGCGGGACTGCAAGGACATCGACGCTATCGGCGCGTCCCTGAAATAGCTCCCGGCTGACGGAAAAGACGCCGCGGTCCCGTGCCTCAGCCGCCCGCTGCGGGCTTGGGCGGCCGCGGCGGGCCCTGCACTGCCGGCAGCGACTTCAGATATTCCGCCATCGCCAGCCGGTCGGCCTCCGGGAGCTGCGCGGTATTGCGCACCACTGCCGCCATCGAGCCGCCGACGCTGTCGAACTCCGGGGTGAAGCCCGATTTCAGCAGTTCCGCGATCTCGGACTTGGACCACTTGCCGAGCCCGTCCTCGGACTGCGTGATGTTCGGCACCCAGCCCTTGCCCTCCGGGTCCGGTCCGCCGGCATAACGCGTCGCCTGGACGATCGCGCCGAGGCTGTTGCGCGCGGAATGGCATTCGGCGCAATGGCCGGGCCCCTGCACCAGATAGGCACCACGGTTCCATTCGTCGCTTTTCGTCGGATCGGGCTTGAACGGCGCCCCGTCGAAGAAGAGCAGCTTCCAGCCGCCGACCATGCGCCGGATGTTGAAGGGGAACGGCAGCTCATGCGGCGGCGCCCTGCCCTCGACTGCCGGCAAGGTGCGGATATAGGCCAAGAGGTCGGCCAGCGCCTTCGGCGTCATCAGCCGATAGGAGGTGTAGGGGAAGGACGGATAGAGATGCTGCCCTGCGGGCGAGACGCCGGCCGCCATCGCCTGGATGAAATCGGCCGTGCCCCAGTTGCCGATGCCGTCGCGCGTATGCGGCGAGATGTTCGGGACGTGGAACTTGCCGAAGGGCGAGCCGAGTTCGAGCCCGCCGCCGAGCCGCGTCTTGTCGTCCTGTCCCGGCGTCGCATGGCAGGAGGCGCAGCCGCCCGCGGCGAAGAGCAGCTTGCCGTTCTCGACATCGGGCTGCGGCAGCGTGCCGATTTCGGGTCCCGGCGAGACCACGCGCGGATCGGTGAGGACGAAGAAGCCGGCGATACCCGCCAAAGCGAAGACCAGGAGGGTTATCAGCAGGCGGCGCATCGGTTCCTCATCTGTGGCCCGTCATGTCCAAGGCAGTTTCGGCCAAGAACGTGCGGCCGAAAAGCCCGTCGGACAAAGAGGCCGCCATATCGCATGGCAAACGCCGTCATTCCGGCCGCAGCGACGCGGAGCGCCGGAATGACGGGTGAAGGGATCTGGTGGCCTGTTCGGCTCACTTCTTGATGCGGTAGACCTCGTGGCAGCTGCCGCAATTCTTGGTGGCATCGCCGAAGGCCGCGCGGAAGGAAGCGAGGTCAGTCGCGGCAGCACCCTTGGCCGCATCGGCCTCGAACTTGGCGAAGGCGGTCTTGAAGCCGGCTTGGTCATCCCAGACCTTCGGGGCGGCCGTGGTTTCGCCGCCGGTCTTGGAATTGTCCGGGAACAGGGCCGGGACCTTCTTGGCCGCGTCGCTGTAGACCTTGAAGATGCCCTGCACCTTGGCCGCATCGAACGGCGCCTCGCCCTTGGCGATGGCCGCGCCTTCACGGGTCGCCGCACCGACGCTCTTCATCGCGTCCTTGCGCTCTGCGATCGGGTTCGACTGAGCGACGACGGCAGAGACGCCGATGGCGAGGCCAAGGGCGACGAGAACGGGACGGATCATACGCTGTATCCTCTGGAAGGCTGGCGCCGGAACCGGCGCTGTTTGGAACACTTCCAGATCAACCGATGACGATGACGCCGCCAAGTCGCATTCGCGTGAAATTGTTTGCGCGAATGCAAACCCGATCTTGCATCAACCGCCGTACCCGGCGCCCTTCAGCGCCGCGAACACCTTGACCGGCGTCGCCGGCATGTCGATCGCCTTGATGCCCGCAGCGCGGTTGAGCGCATCGACCATGGCGTTCATCACCGCAGGGCAGGCACCGATCGCCCCGGCCTCACCCGCGCCCTTCACGCCGAGCGCGTTGGTGACGCACGGCACGTTGCGCGTCTCGAAATGGAAGTTCGGGATGTCGATCGCACGCGGCAGGGCGTAGTCCATGAAGGTCGCGGTCAGCAGCTGGCCGGACGAGTCGAAGCGGATCTCCTCCATCAGCGCCTGGCCGATGCCTTGCGCCGCACCGCCATGGACCTGGCCCTGCAGCATGATCGGGTTCAACGTCACGCCGAAATCGTCGACCACGACATAGTTCTGGATCTCCGTGCCGCCAGTCGCCGGATCGACTTCCAGTTCCACGACATGGGTGCCGTTCGGATAGGTCGCTTCCGGCGGCGTCCAACTTTGATGAACGCTGAGCTGCTCGGCCTTGGCGCCGGGCAGATTGGCGATCGCCTTGAGGTCGAGCTTCTTGTCGGTGCCGACGATGCGCACGGCGCCGTCGACGATCTCGAGATCGGCCGAGGCGGCTTCGAGCACGTCCGAGGCAAGGCTCTTGAGATTGTCGGCAAGGATGCCGGTCGCCGCGTTCAGCGCCGCACCGCCGACCGGGATCGAGCGCGAGCCGCCAGTGCCGGAGCCGGTCGCGACCTTGTCGGTGTCGCCCTGGACCACCTTGATGCGGTCGAGCGGGATGTCGAGATGCTGGGCGACCAGCTGCGAATAGGCGGTCTCGTGGCCCTGCCCGTTCGACTGGGTGCCGATCAGGACGGTTACCGTGCCGTCCTTCTCCAGGATCACGGTCGAGCTCTCCGGCCCGCCGCCGCCGCAGGCCTCGATATAGCAGGCGAGGCCGATGCCGCGGATCTTGCCAGCCTTCTGCGAGGCCTTCAGGCGCCCCTTGAAGCCCTTCCAGTCCGCCACCTCCATGGCGCGGCGCATATGGCCCTCGAACTCGCCGGAATCATAGACCGGGCCGGTCTGCGTCTTGTGCGGCATCTCGCTCGGCTTGACGAAGTTGAGGGCGCGCACCGCATCCGGCGTCTTTCCGGTCTCGCGCGCGATCGCATCGACCAGCCGCTCGATCAGATAGGCCGCCTCGGGCCGCCCGGCGCCGCGATAGGCATCGACCGGCGTGGTGTTGGTGAAGACGCCGCGGAAACGGACATGCACCGCCGGGATGCTGTAGCAGCCCGGCGTCATCGTCGTGCCGACCCAGGGGATGAAGGGCCCATACTGCGAGAGATAGGCGCCCATATCGGCAGCGAGATCGACCTTGAGGCCGATGAACTTGCCGCGCTTGTCGAGCGCCATCGTCGCCGTCGTCAGATTGGCGCGGCCATGGGTGTCGGCGAGGAAATGCTCGGTCCGGTCGGCGACCCAGCGCACCGGCCGCTTCAACTTCTCGGCCGCGACCATGGTCAGCGGGTATTCGCGGTACATGAAGATCTTGGTGCCGAAGCCGCCGCCGACATCGGGGGTGATCACCCGGATGCGGGACTGCGGGACCTTGAGGATGTAGTCGGCGAGGATCTCGCGCGTGCCATGGCTGCCCTGGCTGCCGAGCGTCAGGGTCCAGCGCTTGCTCGCCTTGTCGTATTCGGCGATGCAGGCGCGCGTCTCCATATAGTTGGAGGCGAGGCGGTTGTTGACGATTGTGACCGAGACCGTCCGGTCGGCCTTGGCGAAGGCGTCTTCCGTTTTCTTGCGATTGCCCTGCTCGGCCTCGAAGGCGACATTGCCGTCGCGATCCGGCCAGACCTGCGGCGCGTCCGGCTCGAGCGATGCGGCGATGCCGGTGGTCGAGGGCAGCGTCTCGAACGCGATCTCGATCGCCTCGGCAGCATTCCGCGCCTGGTCGAGCGTCTCGGCGACGACGAAGGCGATCGCCTCGCCGACATGGCGCACCGTGTCGACCGGCAGAACCGGCACCGGGTTGGGCTGCACGTCCTCGCCCGAGATTTCCTTGATCAGTCCCTTGCAGGGGATGTCGCCGAGATGGGCGACGTCCTCGCCGGTCAGGATCAGCTTGACGCCCTTGAGCTTCAGCGCCGCCTGCTTGTCGACGATCCTGAACGTCGCGTGCGCATGCGGCGAGCGCAGCACATAGGCGTGCAGCGCGCCCTCGACGGCGGTGTCGTCGGTATAGCGGCCCGTACCGGTGGTCAGGCGCTGATCCTCGACCCGGCGAACCGGCTGGCCTACTCCGAACTTCATGGGTCGCATGGCGGTGTCCTCGGAATTATTCGAAGTCGAGTCTGGAACAGGGCCGGCTTGCAGTCAGCCCCCGGCTGGAGGCCTTCCGCATTGCACGCAGCGCAGGCCGGTCGCGCCCTTGCGGGGAAGACCGGCCGTGGCTCGTCAGCGTGCCATCCGCACCGCGGTGTCGGCGAGCGAAACCATCGTATTATAGTTGGTGATCAGCCAGTTGGCGTCATTGGCCGCGCCCTTGCGGACATCGCCTTTCGACGTGCCGAGCTTCTCGCGGAAGTCCCTGACCTTGCCGAGCCAGGAGCTCGCCTGCGATTCGATGAAGGGCACGCCCTTGGGCTCGCGCTCCTTGAAATTGTCCATCTCGCGCACCGCCGCGGCATAGCCGGCAACCGCGACGTCGAACGCCTTGAGATCGACGATCGGGCTTTCATTGCTAGGCATCAGGTCGACGATGGCGCGGGCGTTGATCATGATGTTGCGAACCTGCCAGCGAGCCGACTTGCCTTCGCGCGCCTCGATCGCCGCCAGCTCCTTGGCGTCGAGATCGCGCTTGAAGACGCGCATCTGCTGATCGAGCGTCGCTCGCTCCTGCAGGAAGGTTTTCGCGGCCGGCACCATCTGCTCGTGCAGCTTGCGCCCTTCCGCAGCGCCGTCGTCGCGATAGTCCTTGCGCTCGTAGTAGCGCTCGGCCCGGGTGATCAGCGGCGCCAGCGCCTGATAGGCCGCGATATAGCGCCGGATCGTCTGGTCGATCTCGGGCAGCGCCGGCTCGCGCACCGTCGCCTGCTCGGCGGCCGCGATCTCGCTGTTGACGTCGTAGAGACTGTAGAGCCCGTAGGTGATGTAGCGCTCCTTGCCGGTCGGGCCCTTCTTCATGTCGACCCAGCTCGCATAGCGCTCCCAGGACTGGTTGGCGCGCAGCGTCCGGTTCATCAGGGCCGTATAGGCGTTCGATTTCGAGATCGCGGCCTGGAGGCCGGCATCGCCCGCCGGGGTCGCGGCCGGAGCGGCGGCGCCCTGAGCCAGGGCGGGTGCGGGGGCAAGGGCCATCAACCCGGGCGTCATCAGCGCGAGCGCCATGGCGGCGGAGCGAAGGTAGGCTTTAGGCGGCATTCTGCGTCCCTGATCGTGCCGACCGGCATCGCAGCCGGCGGAGATTGAACTCACTTGGTCCAGAGGGCGGCTCAGCGCTCGACCGGCTCCCCATGCATGACCCAGTCCTTGAAGCCGCCAATATAATGGCTGTCGACATCGAGGCCAGCCGATTGGGCGAATTCCATGGCCCGCAGCGAGCGCACGCCGGCTGCACAGGACAGGACGAGGCGCTTGCCCGGCTCGTTCGGCAGGTTGGCCGGGTTGAACTGCGAGAGCGGGCGCGACACAGAGCCCGGAATATGGCCGGCCGCGAATTCATGCGGCTCGCGCACATCGACGATCAGGATCGAATTCGCGGCGAGCCCCGCCTTGATGTCGTCGATGTCGAGGTCGTTCACGATCATGCCCGTCGCTCCGGCAGCTTGAAGCATTTTCGAGCGAAGTGGATACCGGTTCGCGTGAAGAAAATGCGATAGAACAAAGAGCTGGAGCATCTGCGCGATTCAGGGAATCGCGGAAATGCGCTAGTTCAGGAGCTTCACCAGATAGAGCGTCAGGGCCGGGAATGCCACGATGATGCCGAGACGGATGAGGTCGGAGGCGACGAAGGGCAAGACGCCGCGATAAATTCGTGTGATCGGCACGTCGCGCGCCAGCGAGGCGACAACGAAGACGTTGAGGCCGATCGGCGGGCAGGTCATGCCGATGCCGACGACGATCAGGACGAGAATGCCGAACCAGATCGCGATGTCGTCGGTCGGCATGCCGAAATCGAGCGCCGTGACGATCGGGAAGAACACCGGCAGTGTGAGCAGGATCATGGCGAGCTCGTCCATGACACCGCCGAGCACGATGTAGAACAGCAGGAGCCCGACCAGCACCGTATAGGGCTGCCAGCCCGAGGCCGCGATCAACTCGGCCGCTGCAGTCGGCACCTGCGTCAGGGCGAGGAAGGCGTTGAAGACCTCGGCCCCGAGCAGGATCGCGAAGATCATCGCGGAGGTTTCGGCCGTCTGGATGATCGCCTGCTTGATACCTTCGAGGCCGAGCGTGCGGCGGAACAGGCCGATCGCCAGCATGATGAAGGCCCCCACCGAGGCGCCCTCGGTCGGCGTGAAGACGCCGCCATAGATGCCGCCGACCACGATCACCGCGACCGCCAGCGCCGGGATCACACCGATGAGCAGCGGCCAGCGCGCACGCCAGGGCGTGCGCTCATGCGCCGGGCCGAGCGTGCCGTCGCGCCGCGTCATGATCCAGATGGTCAGGCAGTAGAACGCCGTCGCCATCAGCCCGGGGATCAGCGCCGCCTGGAACAGCTTGGCGATGTTCTGCTCAGTCGAGATCGCATAGACGACGAGGATCACCGAGGGCGGAATCAGGATGCCGAGCGTGCCGCCGACCGCGGTGACGCCGCAAGCGAAGCCCGGATCATAGCGATAACCGCGCAATTGCGGCAGCGCCGCGCGGGCGAAGGTCGCGGTGGTCGCGACCGAGGAGCCGCAGATCGCGCCAAAACCGGTGCAGGCGCCGATCATCGCCATGCCGAGGCCGCCGCGGCGGTGGCCGATGAAGGCCGAGGCCGCCTTGAACAGGTCGCCGGCCAGCCCCGAGCGTTCGGCGAAGGCGCCCATCAGCACGAAGAGCGGGATCACCGAGAGCGTATAATTGGCGAAGATCTGGTAGGGCGTCGTGCGGATATAGTTCAGGAACGGGTCGAGCCCGTTGAGCTGGACATAGCCGGCGCTGCCGACGACCAGCATGGCGAGCCCGATCGGCAGGCGCAGCGCCATCAGCGCCAGCATCACGCCGAACCCGGTCAGTGCGAGCGAAAAGCCGCTCATCGCGGCTGCCTCACGAGACGGCTCGCACTGACGAAGGCGGCGACGGCGACGAACCCCGCGAGCACCGCACAGATCGCGATCGGCAGATAGCTCGGCAGCTGCAGCACCATGGTGTTCTCGCCGCTGGCGAAGGCGGAGCGCGCGCCGACGCCGAGCCGCCAGGCGATCAGCGCCATGGCGAGCCCGTAGACCACGTCCCAGAGCGCATCGAGCCCGTCGCGCCAGCGTTGCGGCAGCTTCAGAGTGAAGGTGTCGACGAAGATGTTGCCGCGCCGGAGCTGGCAGAGCGGCAGGAAGCAGAAGGCGGCTACGGCGGTCGCCATCTGCACGAGTTCGAAATCGCCGGGCACGCCGGCACCGCCGATGAGATCGCTGCGCAGGGTGACGCTGACCACAACCATGGTCGCCAGCCCGACCAGCAGCGCTCCACCGATGAGCGCCACCGCCTCCGCCACCGCGTCGATCCGCGATGGCGGTCTATCGCCCACCCCGTCCGCCATCCCTCAGGTCAGGCCGCGTTCTGATGCTTGGCGAGGGCGGCGCGGGCGGCGGCGAGCAGCTTGTCCCCGTCGAGCCCCTTCTCCTTCGCCGTCTTCAGCCAGCCCTCGATCACCGGCTCGGTGGTCTTGCGCCAGCGCGCCGCCTCGGCCTCCTCGATCGTGATGATGTTGTTGCCGCGCTTCTTCACCATCTCGGCGACGACGACGGCCTGCTCGTCCCAGACCTTGCCGGCCATCGCCGCCGCGGCGGCACCGGCGTTCTTGTCGATGATCGCCTTCAGGTCGGGCGCGAGCCCGTCATATTTGGCGCGGTTCATCGCCAGCACGAAGGTCGCGACATAGAAGGTCGGCGAGCCCGGGATCTCGGTGTGGTTCTTGACCAGCTCCTGCACCTTGATCGAGGGCACGACCTCCCAGGGCACGACGCAGCCGTCGATGACGCGCTGGGCCAGCGATTCCGGCACCTGCGGGATCGGCATGCCGATCGCGTTGGCGCCGAGCGCCCGCAGCGCCTCGCCGGCGAGCCGGGTCGGGAAGCGCAGCTTCAGACCCTTCAGGTCCTCCATCGTCTTCACCGGCTTGTTGGCGTGGATCAGCCCGTGATCATGCGCCCAGAAGCAGATCGGCTTGATGTCTTTGAATTCGTCCTTGAGGTTCTGCTCGGCATAGTCGGTCAGCGCCAGCGAGTTCACCAAGGCGCGCTTGTTCGCCACGAAAGGCAGCTCGAACGCCTCGATGCCGGTGAAGCGGCCGGGCGTGTTGCCGGGCAGGGTCCAGACGATGTCGACGACGCCGTCGCGCGCCTGGTCGAAGAGCTGCGGCGGCGTGCCGCCGAGCTGCATCGACGGGAAGATGTCGATCTTGATGCGGCCGTTCGATTCGGCACCGACCTTGTCGGCCCAGGGCTTCAGGAACTTGGCATGCCCGTTCGAAACCGGCGGCAGGAAGTGGTGCATGCGCAGCGTCACTTCCTGGGCGTTCGCCCGCGTGGCACGCAGCACCGCCGGCGCGGCCACGGCCGAACCGGTCAGCATCAAGAACTTGCGACGGTCAAAATTCATCGGTCCCCTCCCCGGGATCGCGCTCGTTTCGTCTGCCCCTCGCGGGGCTTTTCCGCGCCCATGCCGGCCGCGTGCCCCGTCTCGTCCTGTCACATGACGGCCAAATCCGACGCGAAGCAAGCCCGGTCCCGTAGGGAACCAGGCGTGCTCGACCAATTGGCTATGAAGCTGCTCAGGCCTGCGGCGGGATACGCAGCACCCAGCCCGGCATGATCAGGTCGGGATCCTTGACCGGCGGCGTATTGGCCTTGACGATCTCGGTGTACTTGGCGCCCTGGCCCTTGCCGTAATGCACCTCGGCGATCTTCCAGAGTGTGTCGCCCTTCTTCACCGTGTAGAACACGGCGGCGGGCGCCTCCTTGTTGACGATCAGCTCCGATTCCACGGAGGCGACGCCGGTGGTGTTGCCGAGCGCCAGGATGATCTTCTCGGCCTCCTCGGTCGAGACCGCGTTGCCGCTGACCTTGACCTTGTCGCCCTCGACCTTGACCTCGACGCCGGCCGGCAGGCCATGGCTCGCGAGCTCCTTTTGCAGCTCCTCGGAGGTCGCCGCCTTGGCTGGGCTCGAACCGAAAATCTTCGATCCGGCTTCCTTGATGAAACTGAACAGACCCATGGGGCATCCTCCTGTGGCTGGATGCCCATGAAGCCCCCTCAGCGTCACAAGTTCAAGACGGAACTCTCGACCTCGCTCCAATCGGGGGAGCGCTTCCGCACGGCGCAGAAGACTGGCAGAAGCGTTGGAGGTGCCGGACCGGCGCCGGAGCGCGCTCGCCCTCGCGAGCCCTCCGTCCACAGGGGATACGCTATGACCATGCTCACTCTCGATCAGGCCCGCACCATCGTCGACGGCGCGCTGAAGCATGCGCGCGAGCAGGGCTTCAAGCCGCTCGCCATCGCCGTACTTGATGCCCGCGGCGCCCAGAAGCTCTTCCTGGCGCAGGACGGCACCAGCCTGAAGCGTGGCGAGATCGCGCTCGGCAAGGCCAATGGCGCGGTCGCGCTCGGCGTCGGGCCGCGCACCCTCAACAAGATGGCGCTGGAGCGCCCGCATTTCATTAACGGCGCGTCGCTCGCCATCGGCGGCTCGCTCGTGCCGGTCCCCGGCGGCGCGCTGATCCGCGATACGGAGGGCGCCCTGCTCGGCGTCATCGGCATTTCCGGCGACACCTCCGACAATGACGAGGCCGCGGCGCTGGCCGGCATCGCCGCCGCCGGCCTTGTCGGCGACACCGGCGCCTGAATCGCGCCGCTTCGGCGGGGAGCCATGCAGCGGTGCGACGGCCGGGCTACGGCGTGTCGCATTGCCTTGCCGCCGATTTTGCGGCAACGGAGGGCGCCTGAGGCGAGGGCGCGCCTCCGCCAGCCTCTACAGGGATTGCATCATGACCGCCGCGACCGCCAACGAGAACCTGCCCGCCAGCGAGATCATCGAGACCGATGCGCTGATCATCGGCGCCGGCCCCTGCGGCCTGTTCACCGTGTTCGAGCTCGGCCTGCTCGACATCAAGGCCCATCTCGTCGACATCCTGCCGAAGGTCGGCGGGCAGTGCGCGGAACTCTATCCCGAGAAGCCGATCTACGACATTCCCGGCTTCCCGCTCGTCACCGGCCAGCAGCTGGTCGACAATCTGATGGAACAGATTCGGCCGTTCGGGCCGACCTTCCATCTCAACCAGATGATCGAGGCGGTCGAGGTCCTGGGCACGCCCGAGGCCCCGCGCTTCCGCCTGCGCACCGACGCCGGCACGGTCTTCGACGCCAAGACTGTGCTGATCGCCGCCGGCGGCGGCTCGTTCCTGCCGAAGAAGCCGCCGATCCCCGGCATCGAGGCCTATGAGAACCGCAGCGACGGCAGCGGCGTCTACTACGCCGTGCGCAGGATGGAGATGTTCCGCGACCGCGAGATACTGATCGTCGGTGGCGGCGATTCGGCCCTCGACTGGACGCTGAACCTGCAGCCGATTGCCAAGCGCGTCACGCTGATGCACCGCCGCGACGATTTCCGCGCCGCGCCGCACTCTGTCGAGCAGATGCGCGCCCTCGTCGCCTCCGGCGCCATGGACCTGAAGATCGGCCAGATCACCGGGCTGCGTGGCGATGGCACGACGCTCGAGGCCGCGATCTGCCGCGACAACGCCAATGCCAGCTTCGAGGTTTCCTGCGGAACGTTGCTGCCCTTCTTCGGCCTGACCATGAAGCTCGGGCCGATCGCCGATTGGGGCCTGAACCTCCACGAGAATCTGATCCCGGTCGACACCGAGAAGTTCGAGACCAACGTCCCCGGCATCTTCGCCGTCGGCGACATCAACAGCTATCCGGGCAAGCTGAAGCTGATCCTCTCCGGCTTCCACGAGGCTGCCCTCGCCGCCCAGAAGGTCCACCGCTACGTCTATCCGGAGAAGCGGCTGACCTTCCAGTACACGACCTCGTCGAGCTCGCTGCAGAAGAAGCTCGGCGTCGCCTGAAGGCCGCTTGGCGGCGGAGCCGGCACCGCCGGCTTCACGCCGTCCGTGGATCGGGCAGCCCCAGCTCACGGCTGGTGACCACATGCCTGAAATGGTGGCGCCATAGCCGCACGCCGAGTTCGCCCGAGCGATCCAGCGAGGAGCCGACGGTCAGATCGCTGATCAGCGTCGGCGTCAGCCCGGCATCGAACAGCGCGAAGCCGGCGGCAAGCACGCAGGTATCGGTCTGGATGCCGCAGACCAGCACACGCTCCGGCTTGAGCCCCTTCAGATAGCTCAGCGTCTCGGCAGCCGGGACATAGCCGTGCTTCACATGGACGAGGTCCGCGGCAATCAGGCTGTCCTCGTCCGGAGCCGGTGCCCAGCCGAGCTGGCGCCGGAACGGCGTGACGGCTTCATCATGACGCTCGACCGTGGCGACCGAAGGCATGGTCCCGACCAGTCTGCCGATCCCCTCGACCAGCCATTGCGGCGGATCGAAACCGGGTTGAACGTCGATGATCAGGAGCGCCTGTCGCATCGCGCTTCATAGCGGCCGGCCGGGAGGAAGGCGAGCTTCCGGCCGTTCTTGCGAGCGGTCCGGCGGCGCGCCTAGTGCGCCGATGACGAGGCGGTGAGATCGGGCGACGGACGCACCGGCCGGCGCGGCTGCTGCGGCAGGCTCGCCGGCGCGACGGGCACGGTTTCCGGCACCTGCTCGGCCACCGCACTCTCCTCCTCCGGCTCGCTTACACGGTCGCGCAGCTCGGCGATCGCACCTTCCAGCGGCCTGAAGACGAAACGGACCTTGTGCTTGCCGGCGGGAACCTTGACCGCCCGGAACAGGACATTGGCCTTGAGGATCTCGACCTCGGTGCCGTCGAGCTCGGCGCGCCACCACGGGTGCCAGATGTCGTTGAGCACGACGAAGCCGGCCTGCGAGCTCTCGACCTCGATCTCGATCTCGGTATTACCGTAGCGCTTCAGCTTGACCTCGCCCTGGGCGCGGCTCGGCCCCTCCGTCACGCCCTCGCCGGGCTCGCTGTCGAGCAGGACGACACGCTGCGGATCGGCCTCCGGCCATTTGCCGGCGGTCTTCATCCCCTCGAAATCGGCGAGCTGCCAGCCGCCGACGAACTGCACGCGCGGCAATGCGCGCGGGTTTTCGTAGATGAAGCCGTCCTTGGTGTAGGCGACGAGCTTGAGGTCGCCCGGCAGCAGGGTGCGGTCAACCTGGCCAATCGGCACGCGCGAGGCGATGTAGCGCAGGCCGAGGAAGTCGGCGAGCCGGCAGCGATAGGACGGGAACAGCGGGGTGAAGACGCGCTGGTCGGGCCCGGCGATCGAATCGCGCGTACCGACGGCGTCGGAGAAATCGGCCAGCCGCAGCGGGTTGTAGCCCAGCGTATGGTCGAAGCCGTGGATCATGCCGGCATTGGGCCATTCGAAGCCGAGGCCGAGCAGCTCGACCCGGTCGCGCCGCGGTGAATCGGCGGGCTGCGCCGTCAGCCGCTTGAGCACGGCGACAGTCTCGTTCTTCGTGTCCGGCCGCAGCACATCGTAGAGCTCGGGCGCCAGCGCCGTCGACTCGTTTGGACCGTTGTTGAAGGCAAGATCGGCGCCGACCGCAGCCGTGACGATCAGGCACGCCGCCAGCGGGCCGATCGCCGCGCGCCAGCGCGTCAGTGCAAGGACGATCACCGCGGCGAGCGCGAACCAGAGGCCCGCAATGGCGCTCGGCCACCAGGCATCGCCGAGATGCCCTTCCCGCTGCGCGACGAACAGTGCCCCGCCAATCAGCAGAGCCAGCACCGCCCCGGCAATGCCGAGATCGCGCCAGGGAGCCGTCGCCTTCTCCTCCGTCAGCAGGCGATGCAGCAGATAGCCCGAGAGCACGGCGCCGAGCGCCCCGATCAGGAAGGTCGCATCGGCCGGCCGGCGGAACGCCTTGACGCCCGGCAGGTACTCATAGGCGAGATGGAAGAACGGCGTGTAGCGCCCGAGCGAGAACAGCACCATCATCACGAACAGGATGGTGAAGGGCCGGATCGCCTTGTCCCAGAGCCAGCCGCGGCTGATTCCGGGCGCGATCAGCAGCAGGAAGGGCAGCGCCCCCGCATAGACCTGCCCCATGTTCTGCGACAGGAACAGCTCCTTGGCGTCCCATTGCGGGCTGTACGGCCCCCAGAAATCGACGGCCGGGTCGCTGGCGCCGAACAAATCGCCGATGAAGGCGGTCAGCAGCGAGGCCGGGTGCAGCGAGCCCCTGCCCGCCTCGACGAAATCAACGGCCGGACGCGTCGTCGCCTCGGCGAACAGCCAGGTCCAGAGCAGCGGCACGGCGATGGTCGCGACGCCTGCCACGGAAGCCGCGGCGATCGGCCCGAGACTGGCGCGGAAACCGGCCTTGCCCTCGGCGATCCAGTAGGAAACCACCATGCCGACGAGAACATAGGCGCCGAGCAGCGCGACCTGGTCGGGATCGAGTACCATCATCCCGGAGGCCAGCCCGGCCAGGAAACCGTAGAGCAGCGAGGAACGCTGCAGCATGCGCGCCGTCAGCCAGAAAGCGAGCGCGAAGAAGGCGAGGCTCGAGATCTGCCCGACATGCTGCACGCGCCAGGCTGCCGAAGCGCCGAAAGCGAAGACCAGCGCCGCGAGGACGCCAGCTGCCGGATGCCAGCCGCGATCGCGGAAGAACATCAGCAGAGCGAGTCCGCCGACCAGGAGATGCGCCAGCACATAGGCATCGACCGCGCGGAAGCTCGGCGACGGGTTGATCAGCGCCAGCAGGATCGCCGGCGAGAAGATCAGCGATTGCGGATCGGCGATCTGCGGCGAGCCGCCGAAGACGTTATGGGTCCAGAACGGCGATTGGCCGGAATGCAGCGCCTGGGCGAGGAACTGGATCTGCGCCTGGAAATGGGCCTTGGCGTCGAACGGAATCGTCACGGCCCCCGACAGCCAGGGCCAGCACAACAGCGCCCAGGCGCAAAGGAACAGCACGGCCGCCAGCCTGTAGCTGACGCCCTTCGTCGATGCGTGGTCCAAGCGGACCCCCCGGTCCCAGGGCGTGCCCACCTCCCGTTTGCCGGGGGTTGTTCACGCCGATTTGATCAGGCAGCCAAAATGCGGCCAGCGACGTGAACCGAAACTGAATGAAACCGGTGCGCCGTTCAGATTCGTAAGGCAGCGTCAACGCGCCGCTACCGGGACTGCGGAAGCGCGTTCGCGGCCCCGCTCAGAGTCAGCGCTTCTGCGCCACCCAGGCGGCGAGCTGGCGCCGCTCCTCCACCGTCATGCCCGAGAGATTGTTCGGCGGCATGGCATGGGTCATCACCGCCTGCACGCCGATCGCATGGCGTTGGCGCGCGATCAGCTCCGGCTCGTGCAGGTAGACGCCCTTGGGAGCGATCAGGATGCCGGGCCAGGACGGCTCCGGCGCATGGCACATGGCGCAGCGCCCTGTGACGATGTTGGCGACCTCGGCCGGCGGCGGCACCAGACCGGCCAGCATGATCGGTTTGGCCTCCGGCAACGGCTTCAGGCCGAGCCGCTCGCGCCCGCCGGGCGACGACGCCATCGCCACCCAGAAGGCGAGCCAGAGCGCCAGCGCAGCCAC
Organism: Allobosea sp. WAO; assembly: GCF_001509835.1. GTDB lineage: Bacteria > Pseudomonadota > Alphaproteobacteria > Rhizobiales > Beijerinckiaceae > Allobosea. The sequence goes on along the minus strand of NZ_JXTJ01000006.1, from coordinate 577,038 downwards.
CGCCCAGGTCCACCAGGGCGATTTTGCGTGGTCGGCATGGCGGACATTGTAAAAGTGCCGGATCAGCGCACCGGCGACGATGACGAGGGCGACCAGGACCGGGATCGCCGCCGAATTGGCGTAGGTCACCGGATAATGGTTCGCCAGCATCAGGAAGAGCACCGGCAGGGTGATGTAGTTGTTGTGCAGCGAGCGCTGCTTGGCCTGCTTGCCGTACTTCGGATCGGGCACCTCGCCGGCGACCATCGCAGCGATGGTCTTGCGCTGGTTCGGCATGATCACGAAGAAGACGTTGGCCGACATGATCGTCGCCATCAGTGCGCCCGTATGAATCAGCGCGCCCCTGCCAGAGAACACGCTGGAGAAGGCCCAGCTCGCTGCGATGACATAGCCGAAGCCGAGCAGGCCGAGCACGACGTCGTTCCTTCCCAGCGGCGACCTGCACAGCAGGTCGTAGAACAGCCAGCCGCCGGCGAGCGCCGCGATGCCGATCGCCCCCGCCGCGAAGGGCGAGAGCGCCATCACCGCCGGGTCGATCAGATAGAGCTCCGACTGCGCGTAGTAGACCCAGACCAGGAGGAAGAAGCCGGAGATCCAGGTCCAGTAGGCCTGCCATTTGTGCCAGGTCAGCTCCTTCGGCAGCACCTCCGGCGCGACCAGATATTTCCGCATCGCGTAGAAGCCGCCGCCATGCACCTGCCAGGCCAGGAACTGCGTCGGCTGGCCGGCCGCGTTGACCGGCGCATCGGGCGCCGCTCTGAGCGAGGCGTCGAGATGGATGAAGAAGAAGGACGAGCCGATCCAGGCGATGGCCGCGATCACATGCAGCCAGCGCAGCAGCATGCCGCCCCATTCCATGAGATAGGCCTCAAGCATGCGGTGTCTCCGCGAAGGCGCCTCGGCGCGCGAATTGACAGGGCAGATTCGGGGATGGAACTTGCATGCGGCTTCCAGACTAGGTTCGGCCTTTTCCGGAACGCAAGCGTCATTCCCGCCGCGCCCGCGCGGCACCATCGGCGAAAGGATCAGGCATGGGGCGGTTGTCGACGCATGTGCTCGACACGGTGAATGGCAGGCCGGCTGCGGGAGTGCGCCTCACGCTCGACTGGATCTCCCCGGACGGCTCGCGCAACCGCGTCACGGAAACGCAGACCAATGCCGATGGCCGCACCGATGCCCCCTTGCTGACCGGCACGCTGACCACCGGTAGCTACGAGCTAACCTTCCGCATCGGCGACTATTTCCGAGGCCTCGGCACCGCCTTGCCCGAGCCGGCCTTCCTAGACCATGTACCGATCCGCTTTTCCATCGCCGAGCCCGAAGGGCACTACCACGTGCCGCTCCTCGCCTCACCCTGGAGCTACTCGACCTATCGCGGCAGCTGAGGTGAAACCAGCCGGTTTTCAACGCCTTACGCGCCGCTCCTGAATCACCGCCCCATGGACTTGAATCAAGCTATGAGCCCCTCATCCTACCCGCGCGACCTCGTCGGCTATGGTCGCGACGCGCCCCATCCGCACTGGCCGGGCGAGGCGCGCATCGCCGTCCAGTTCGTGATCAACTACGAGGAAGGCGGCGAGAACTGCACGCTCCATGGCGACGCCGCTTCGGAGGCCTTCCTCTCCGAGATCGTCGGCGCCGCGCCCTGGCCCGGCCAGCGCCACATGAACATGGAGTCGATCTACGAATACGGTTCGCGCGCCGGCTATTGGCGGCTCTGGCGCATGTTCACTGAGCGCAAGCTGCCGGTCACCGTATTCGCCGTCGCCTCGGCGCTCCAGCGCTACCCCGAGATTGTTTCCTCGATGCAGGAGGCGGGCTGGGAGATCGCCACCCACGGGCTGAAATGGATCGACTATCGCGACGCCCCGGCGGAGACCGAGCGCGCCCATATCGAGGAAGCGATCCGCATCCAGACCGACCTCGCCGGGTCGCGCCCGCTCGGCTTCTATCAGGGGCGGACCTCCGTCAACACCATTCCCCTGACCATGGCGGAGGGCGGCTTCCTCTACACCGCCGACGTCTATGCCGACGAGCTACCCTACTGGCTGAAAGGCCCGCATGGCCCGCAGCTCGCCGTGCCCTACACCCTAGACGCCAACGACATGCGCTTCGCCACGCCGCAGGGCTTCAACAGCGGCGACCAGTTTTTCGCCTACCTCAAGGACTCGTTCGACACACTCTACGCCGAGGGCGAGACCGCCCCCAAGATGATGTCGGTCGGCCTGCATTGCCGCCTCGTCGGCCGGCCCGGCCGCGCCGCGGCGCTCGCCCGCTTCCTCGACTATGTCCAGAGCCATGACAGGGTCTGGGTCGCGACGAGGCTCGACATCGCCCGCCATTGGGTGAGGACGCATCCGCCCGCCGGCGGCTATCGCCCCTCGACCGTGCCGAAGGCGCTGTTCATCGAGGTCTTCGGCCGCATCTGGGAGCATTCGCCCTGGATCGCAGAGGCGACCCATGCTGCCGGCCCCGGACCGCACCATGACGGCGCCGAGGCGCTGCACCGGGCGATGGTCGCGGTGATGCGCGCCGCCCCGCGCGAGCGACAGAAGGCGCTGCTCCTCGCCCATCCCGACCTCGCCGGCAAGATCGCCGCAGCCGGCGAACTGACGCCGGAATCGGCCGGTGAGCAGGGCTCGGCCGGGCTCGACCGGCTGACCTCGGACGAGCGCGCCCGCTTCACCGCGCTGAACGAGGCTTACAAGGCCAGATTCGGCATCCCCTTCATCCTCGCGGTGAAGGGGCTGACGAAGGCGGACATCCTCGCCTCCTTCGAGGCGCGCCTGAAGAGCACGCCGGAGCAGGAATTCGAGACGGCTCTCGCGCAGGTCGAGAAGATCGCCCTGATCAGGCTGAAGGACCTGCTGCCGGCCAGCTAGAACGCGCTGCGCTCCTTCCGGGGCAGGTCACAGGTCTGAGCCCGGAACCCATGAACACCGCCCTTTCCGTCATGGTCGGGCTTGTCCCGACCATCCACGCCTTCGCTGGTCGAGACCAGTGTTCAAGACGTGGATGCTCGCCACAAGGGCGAGCATGACGAGCTGGAGCAGCGTCGTGACCTGGCTTCCGGCACTCCGCTTCGCTGCAGCCGGAATGACGGCGAGGCGAAACCGCTACAGCCCGCTGACCAGATGCCCGCCATCGGCGGCGACGACCGCGCCGGTCATGTAGCGACCGGCCTCGGAGCAGAGCAGCAGGAACGGCCCGTCCAGATCCTCCAGCTCGCCGGCCCGGCGCATCGGAATGCGCTTCTTCAGCGCCTCGCCGGCCTCGCTGGCAAAGAACTCGCGGTTGATGTCGGTGACGATGTAGCCGGGCGCCAGCGCGTTGACCCTGATCGCGTGGCGCGCCCATTCCAGCGCCAGCGCCTTGGTCATCTGGATCAGCCCGGCCTTGGAGATCGCATAGGGCGCGACCCGGCCGGCGACACGCTCGCCGAGGATCGAGGCGATGTTGACGATGGCGCCGCTGCTGGCCTGATCCACCATGATTTTCGCCGCCGCCTGCGCCGCGAAGAAGCAGCCCTTCAGGTTGACGTCGAGCTGGGCGTCCCATTGCGCCTCGCTCACCGAAAGCGCCTGCTCGGTCTCGCCGACGCCGGCATTGTTGACGAGAACGTCGAGCCCGCCAAGCAGGCTGGCAGCCGCCGCAATGCCGCTCTCGATCGCCGCGACCGAGCCGACATCGAGCGAGACCGGCACGATCTTCCCAGGCAGGCCGGCCGCAGCCTGCGCCAGTGCCGCGAGCCGGTCGGTGCGCCGCGCCGCGGCGGCGACATGGGCGCCGCGTTCCGCCAGCAGCCGGGCGAAATGCGCCCCGAGCCCGGAAGAGGCGCCGGTCACCAGCACGCGCTTTCCCTTGAGATCCTCGAACATCGCCAACCCTCGTCGCAACAAGCCGCCGGAGGGGACAATGCCGCGCCATGCCGGTCAAGCCCGGTTCAGGCAGCTCGCGGCTGGCCGAGCGTAGGCACCCTTTCGAGGATGCTCGCGAGATCGGCAACGAAACGGGCGGTCTCGCGCGCCCTCACCGCCTCGTCCGGCAGCCGCAGCAGATAGGAGGGATGGACGGTGGCCAGCAGCGGCGTCCCGTCAGGCAAGGCCAGCTTGCGCCCCCGCGCCTCAGCGAGCGAGCCCGTCTCGCCGGTCAGCGCCTTGAGCGCGGTCGCGCCCAGCGCCACCACCAGCTGCGGCCTGACGAAGCCGAGCTCGAGATCGAGCCAGAAGCGGCAGGCCTTCACCTCGCCGGCATTCGGCTTCTCGTGGATGCGCCGCTTGCCGCGTAGCTGGAATTTGAAATGCTTCACCGCATTGGTGACATAGGCTTGGGTGCGGTCGAGCCCGGCATCGGCCATGGCGCGGTCGAAGACCTTGCCTGCGGGGCCGACGAAAGGCTTGCCGGCAAGGTCCTCTTGGTCGCCGGGCTGTTCGCCGACGAAGATCACCGGCGCGTTGCGTGGGCCTTCGCCGAACACCGTTTGGGTCGCATCGCACCAGAGATCGCAGCGCCGGCAGGAGCGCGCGGCGGCAGCCGCGTCTTCCAAGCTCTCGATCGCGGAAAGGTCGGAAGCGGCCGGCTTGGGGGCGGTGGCGGGCCGCCGCTTCTGCGGTGAAGTCGGAGCGCTCATGATCATCGCCTGCGTTCGCCGGGCAGCGTCGGCGATCAGGGGAGAAATCAGTTCGGCCTCCGGCAAGTTCCGCCAGTACTTCACCGGCATCTCCGCCCTCATCGCCTTCGGCTTCAGCCGGGCCGGATTGAAGATGCTGGCGTAATAGGTCCGCCACCACTCCTCCATCGCGTCGCTGGCCGGGGCCTGCGCCCGCGTCGCCGCCTCGCCGAGCTTGAGCTCGCGCCCGTCCCAGAGCAGCGTCCCGCGTGGCGTCAGGATCGTCCAGCGCATCGTGGCGAAGCGCTCGACGAAGAAGGGCGCGACCTTCTCCAGGATGTGGTGCTCCGGCTCGAACCAAGCGACGAAGGCCTCGCCGCCCTCCCCGTCATCGGCTTCGCGGAAGCGCACGAAAGCGGTCATCTTGTGCATGTCGCGCCGGACCGAGCGGGCCAGCGCTTCGGCGCGGTGGACATCGTGGTCGGAAGTGATCTGGAGCAGCTCGCGCTCCTCCTGCAGGCGCCAGAGCAGGCGGTAGAGCAGATCGAAGCGCGCGGGATCGCTGTGGCAGATCACCTCCTGCGCCAGCGCGATGAAGGCGCGCGGCACGCTCAAGCCCCTGCCCTCGCCGCTCTCGACCACGTCCTCGCCGAACAGGCCGATATCGTGATCGCCGACGCGCCAGTCGATCGCCGACGGAGCGACCAGCGCTTGCGCGAAGCGTCGGGCAAAACCGCGCCAGCCCTCGAAATCGGTGGGATGGGAGAGACGCGCGACGAACATCAGAGCAGTGCCAGTTGCTGCGGCTTCGGCGCCAGTTGCGCCTTCAACCTCTCGCCGTCGAGCGCCGCGCCCGGTCGCCAGTCGGCGGTGACGATGAACTGCCGGAGCACGCGCAGGGAACGCACCAGCCGCCCGACATCCTCCAGCCGTAACCGCCGGAAGCGGCGCATGGCGAGGATACGGTCGACGCTGCGTGTGCCGAGCCCGGGAATGCGCAGCAGCAATTCGCGCTCGGCACGATTGACGTCGACCGGGAAGCGGCCGCGATGACGCAGGGCCCAGGCGAGCTTGGGATCGACGGAAAGATCGAGCATGCCGCCCGGCGCCGCATCCATGATCTCGTCGACCTCGAAGCCGTAGAAGCGCGTCAGCCAGTCCGCCTGGTAGAGCCGGTGCTCGCGCAACAACGGTGGCTCCGACAGCGGCAAGTGCTTCGACGAGTCGGGGATCGGGCTGAAGGCGGAATAATAGACCCGGCGCAGGCCATAGGCGCCATAGAGCTGGGCGCTGCGCTGCAGGATGGTGGCATCGCTGGCATCGTCGGCGCCGACGATCATCTGCGTGCTCTGCCCCGCCGGCGAGAAGGCCGGCGCCCGCTTGGAGCGCTCGCGCTCGGCCGCCGCCTCGTCGATCCTGAGCTTGAGGCCGCCCATGGCGCTGCGGATGTCGAGCGGCTGCTTTTCCGGTGCGAAGCGCTTGAGCGAGGTCTCGCTCGGCAATTCGACATTGATCGAGACCCGGTCGGCGAAGAGCGCGGCGCGGTCGATCAGCTCCTGGCTCGCGCTCGGGATCAGCTTGAGATGGATATAGCCGCGGAAATCGTGCTCCAGCCGCAGGCTCTCGGCGACGCGCACCAGCTCGCTCATGGTGTAGTCCGGCGAGCGAATCATGCCGGAGGAGAGAAACAGACCCTCGATATAATTGCGCTTGTAGAAGTTCAGGGTCAGCGCCACGACCTCCTCGACCGAAAAGCGCGCGCGCCGGACATTGCTCGAACTGCGGTTGATGCAGAAGACGCAGTCGTAAGAGCAGAAATTGGTCAGCAGGATCTTCAGCAGCGAGATGCAGCGCCCGTCGGGCGCATAGGAATGGCAGATGCCCGAGCCCGTGGTCGAGCCGACGCCCTTGCCGCCGAGCGAATTGCGCTCGGCCGTGGCCGAGGACGCACAGGAGGCATCGTATTTCGCGGCGTCGCTGAGAATTTCGAGCTTCTGAAGCGTGGTGAGCTGCGCCAAGCGCGCCTCCATGTTCACTATATGTTCTATATTGAACCAAACGCCCGCCACCCGCCAGAGGTTCCAGCCTGCATGATCGTCGCACCGGACACGGCACGACGGATCGGAACCGGGCTTGGGCCACCGCGTTCCCTTGCGAGGATAAATTTGGACGGGGGAACCCATGTTTCGCATTCTGCTGGTGATCGCGGTCGTCGCGGTCGGCTATGACGCCGTGGTCCATCAGGGCGCCTATACCCGCGACCTCTGGTACAAGGCCGTCGGCGCGACCGAGCGCGTGGTCGACGAAGCCAAGCGGGTCAGTGAGCGGGCGCCGGACACGCCGCGCACGCAGATGAATTGAGCGACGCCATCATGCTCGCCCTTGTGGCGAGCATCCACGTCCTGGACACCGAGGTTGTTAGGCGAAGCCCAAGACGTGGATGGGCAGGACAAGCCCGACCATGACGGAATCGGCGGCGGCTAAGCCGCCTCCCGCGCCAATGCCGCCTGCTCGATCTCGCCGGCGATCGCCTCGATCAATGCCGTCTCGTCGCCGGCGAGGCCCTCCATCGCCGCCATGCGGGCAAGCACGGTCGCGGCGACCTTCTCTTCCACCGTGTCCTCGGCATAGGCATAGAAGATCGTCGCGTGCTGGCCGTCGCGGTGGCAGCGGCCTTCGATCTGCTGCAGCTGGATCGCGCTATGCCGCAGATCATGCACGACGAGCGCGCGCTCGCGCTCGCCGCCCGGCATCTCGCCCTTATGCAGCGAGATCGACTCGGTCACGGTGAAGATCACGGCATCGAGCTTGCCGGTCTGGAAGGCGATCCGCGTCGCCTCATTGGCTTCGCCGGAATGCTCGCCGGTGATCGAACCGACGCGCCACCCCCTGCCGGACAGCTTCTCGGCCAGCATCGCGCCGGTTTCGAGGAAGGCGACGGAGATCGCGACCTGCTCATCGTTTTCCAGCAGGTCCTGGCAGAAATCCGCCGTGCCAGCGGTCCTGAGCAGGCTCGCCTTCTGGCGAAAGCGCAGATCCGCGGCCCAGCCGGCGGGCTTGCGGGTCGAGCCACCGGCAAGGCCGAGCTCGCGCCGGAATTCGCGCCAGGTCGCGTCGTAGAGCTTGCGTTCGCTCGCATCGAGAGCGACGGGAGCGAGTTCGCGCTGCACCTCGGGCCAGCCGGCGATCTCCTCGGGCCGGCGTCGCAGGCCGATGGCGTTGCGGCCGCGATAGAGCAGCTCGGCCATCACCTTGCGGTCGGCCTCGTTCGGCTCCCAGCTCCAGTTCTTCCAGCGCCCCTTGGCCCTGCCGATCTTCAGTCGCTTCATCAGCTGCCTGAAGCCGTCGAGATCGGCGTCCGCCATTCCGGCCGCCCCGCTCAGGAGCCGCGCGAGATAGGACAGCTCGTGCGGCGCCTGTCCGGCGGTCGCGCTCATGTAGATCGTGAACTGCGCGGCCGCCGCCATCTGCCGGCAGACCAGCCCCTGCTGCGAATTCGGATTGCGAATGCGGTGCGCCTCGTCGATCACCACCAGCGGCCAGATCCGCTTCGGCGTGCCATGCTTGGCGAGCTCATTGTTCTTCGCCCGGGTCGAGCGCTTGTTCGAGGCCGGCGGCGGTGCGAGCAGCGACTTCGTCCGCTCGAAATTCATCAAGGTGAGCTTCTTCGCCGGCAGGCCGGAACGGGCGATGGTGCGCCGCCATTGCGGGATCGCGCCCTTCGGGCAGATCACCAGCACCTCCTGCTCCGGCATCGCCGCAATCGCGAGCCAGGCCGAGAGCGTCTTGCCGAGGCCGGTGAGGTCGCCGAGCAGGAAGCCCGGCTTGCCGGCGGCTCGCGCCGCGAAGATCGCGTCACGCGCCACGAGCTGGTGCGGATGCGGCACCATGATCTCGGGCGCGGCGCCCTGCCCCGCAGCGGTCATGCCTGGTAGCCCTCGACCGTCGCGGGCGGCTCGGTCGCCATCGCCGCGAGCACGTCTGCCTGCCGCAATTCCTCGATCAGCGTGCCGATGAAGTTCGTCACCACCTTGGGCAGCGCACGGCCCGACATGGTCTGGATCTGCAGGCTGCGCGGCGGCAATTCGCCGTCCTTCAGCGGCAGCGCCACCACCGAGCCATCGCGGATCGAGGCCCCAAAGGAGATCGAGCTGGCGAACATCACGGCGCCGCCGAGTTTGCAGAAATGGCGCAGGCTCGCGACATTGGTCGAGGTCAGCACGGGATCGACGGTCAGCCCGCGCGCCGAGAAATAGATGTCGACGATCTTGCGCACGGTCGCCTCGCTGTCGAGCACCGCGACCGGATGGGCGAAGATGTCCTCGATTCGCACGGTTTCCTGCTGCGCCAGCGGATGATGCGGCGCGACGAACGCGTAGGTCCGCGTCGCGCATTGCCAGTTGATGGTGACGCCGCGCTCCTGCTGCAGCACGAAGGTCAGCCCGAGATCGATCGCACCGGTACGGACCTGCTCGGTCACGACCTGCGGCGACATCACCTTCATGTCGAAGGCGACATCGGGATGTCGCTGGCGAAAGGCATAGATCGTCTCAGGGATGAAGGAGACGGCAAAGCCCTCGGTGACGCCCATGCGGATCAGCCCGCGGCCGGCGCCGTGCAGTTCGCGGATTTCGTTGACGACCTGCTCCGCCTCCAATTCGAGGCGCTGGGCATAGGCCGCGAGCGTCTGGCCGGCCTGGGTCACGATCATGCCGTGCGAGCGCCGCTCGAACAGGTCGGCGTCGAGCTCCTTTTCGAGATTGGCGATCTGGCGGCTGACCGCCGAGGCCGCCACCCGCAGGCGCTGCGCCGCGGCGCTGACCGAGCCGGTCCGCGCCACCGCCAGGAAATATCGGAGGGCCGCTGTCTGCATCGCGCGGCTTTAGAGAAGCTTTGCCGGTTCGGCAACGATCCCTTCGATTCATTCTTATGGCGGCAAGCTCAATCCTTGGGCAGATTTCGAATAAAGCAAAACTGCGGCAGTCCAGCCGTGGCGGAGCTTTGTCAGCACGCTCGATGAAGCCGTGAGGGGATAAGAATGCGAATCTCGATGAAGACGCTGGCCGTCGCGCTGGCGGGTACCGCAATGGCGGCCCTGACCAGCATGCCGGCCGCCGCCCAGAAGGCCGCCAACACGGTCCGCTTCGCCTATGACCAGGCGCCCGAGAACGTCGACCCGTTCTTCAACAATGTCCGTATCGGCGTGATCATCGGCGCGAATGTCTGGGATACGCTGGTCTACCGCGACCCGAACACCAACGAGTACAAGGGCCAGCTCGCCAAGAGCTGGAAGCAGGTCGACGACAAGACCATCGAGTTCGAGCTGCGCGAAGGCGTGAAGTTCCACAATGGCGAGGAATTCGACGCCGACGACGTCGTCTACACGCTGAACTTCATCTCCAAGCCCGAGAACAAGGTCGTCACTCAGGGCAACGTCAACTGGATCGAGAAGGCCGAGAAGCTCGACAAGTACAAGGTCCGCCTGACGACCAAGGAGGTCTTCCCGGCCGCGATCGAGTATCTCGCCGGCCCGGTGGTGATCCATCCGAACGAGTACTACGAGAAGGTCGGCCCCAAGGGCCAGAACGAGAAGCCGGTCGGCTCGGGCCCCTACAAGGTCTCGAACTATGTCCCGGGTAAGTCGATCACGCTCGAGCTCAACAAGGACTATTTCAAGGATTCGCCGAAGCCGCAGCCGAAGATCGGCAAGATCGACATCCGCTTCATCCCGGATCGCCAGACCCAGATGGCCGAGATGCTCTCGGGCGGCGGCGACCTGATCATGCACGTCCCCAAGGACCAGGCCGATCAGCTCAAGACCGTGCCGACCCTGCAGGTCGTCTCCGGCGAGACGATGCGCATCGTCTTCATGCAGATGAACGTGCAGGACGGCACCCCGGCGCCGGCCCTCAAGGATGAACGCGTCCGCAAGGCGATCATCCACGCCATCGACCGCGAGGCGATGGTCAAGAACATCGTCGGCGACGGCTCGCGCGTCATCAACACGATCTGCTTCCCCTCGCAGTTCGGCTGCACCGACGAGGGCGCGACGCGCTACAACTACGATCCCGCCAAAGCCAAGGCCCTGCTGGCCGAAGCCGGCGTCAAGGACCTGACGCTCGACATCGTCGCCTATCGCGAGCGCAACCAGACCGAGGCGCTGATCGGCTATCTCCAGGCCGTCGGCATCAAGACCAATCTGCGCTTCCTGCAATACGCCGCGATGCGCGAGCAGATCGCCACCAACAAGGCGATGCTGACGCACCAGACCTGGGGCTCGTTCTCGGTGAACGACGTCTCGGCCGCGACGCCGAACTACTTTGCCTTCCGCAGCGAGGACGTCACCCGCGATCCGGAGGTCCGCGACCTCCTGAACAAGGGCAACAACTCGGTCGATCCGGCGGTCCGCAAGGAAGCCTACAAGGGCGCGCTCAAGATCATCGCCGACAAGGCCTATGCGACGCCGCTCTACTCGCTGCCGGTCTACTACGTCGCCAACAAGGACCTGAACTTCAAGGCCTATCCGGACGAGCTCGTCCGCTTCTGGGAGATGGGCTGGAAGTAGGTCCAGCCGCCTTCCTTGCCGTCCTCGCCCGCGCGGCGAAGCGATCCCCCTCGGTTCCTTCGCCGCACCCTGGCGCGGCGTGACGGCCTGCCTTTGCCTACCTGCTACCGAGCGGCTGCCATGCAGCCGCCCGGGCCTATTTCAGCATCCTGCGAAAGCATCTTATGCTCGGGTTTATCCTCAAACGCCTTGGCCTGGCGCTGCTGGTCGCGCTCGCGGTCTCGGCCATCGCCTTCTTCCTGCTGCGGCTCTCCGGCGACGTCGCCGTCGCGATCGCCGGCGAAGGCGCGCAGCAGGCGGACATCGACGTCATCCGCAAGACCTATGGGCTCGATCGCCCCCTTCTCGTCCAGTATCTCGACTGGCTCTGGAAGACGCTGCGCGGCGATTTCGGCACCTCGATCTACTTCAAGACCGACGTTTCCGAGCTGGTTCTGGCCAAGATGCCGGTGACGCTGATCCTCGGCCTGACCTCGCTCGCCTTCGCGCTGCTGATCTCGATCCCGCTCGGCGTGCTCGCCGCGATCTACGCCAATAGCTGGATCGACCGGGTCGCTCTGGCGATCGCCGTCTTCGGCCAGGCCATGCCGAACTTCTTCTTCGCGCTGATCCTGGTGATGCTGTTCTCGATCACCTTGCGCTGGCTGCCGGTTTCCGGCTCCGCGACCTGGCTGCACTACATCATGCCGACGGTGGCGCTCGGCTACTACGCCGCGCCGGCCTTCATGCGCCTGATCCGCGCCGGCATGATCGAGGTGCTCTCGGCCGACTATATCCGCACCGCCCGGGCCAAGGGCCTGCCCTCCGGCAAGATCATCTTCAAGCATGCGCTGCGCAACGCCGTCGTTCCCGTCGTGGCGCTGGCTGCGGTGCAGCTCGGCTTCCTGCTCGGCGGCTCCGTGGTGATCGAGACGATCTTCGCGCTCGATGGCCTCGGCTACCTCGCTTACCAGAGCATCACCTACAAGGATTTCCCGGTCATGCAGGTCGTCGTCCTGCTGCTTTCCGTCGTCTACGTGCTGCTGACGCTCACCGCCGACATCGCCAATGCCTGGCTCGATCCGCGCATCCGGGTGGCCTGAAGATGAGCGAAACATCCCTCTCCGTCGCCGAGGCGCCCGAGCTCTCCGAAGGTCGCAAGCTGCTGCGCCGCTTCCTCGCCCAGAAGGCCTTCGTCTTCGGCTTCGGCCTGTTGCTGCTCTTCATAGCGATCGCGCTGCTCGCGCCCGTGCTCGCGCCGCACGATCCCTATCTGCAGAACCTGACGGCCCGCAACGTGCCGCCCTTCTGGTACGAGAAGGGCAACTGGGTGCACCCGCTCGGCACCGATCCGCTCGGGCGCGACTATCTCTCGCGCCTGCTCTACGGCACCCGCATCTCGCTGCTGATCGGCATCAGCGTGGTCATCATCTCGGGCGTGATCGGCACGACGATGGGCCTGCTCGCCGGCTATTTCGGCGGCCGCATCGACATGGTGATGACGTTCCTCGTCACCACCCGGCTCTCGATGCCGGTGATCCTGGTCGCGCTCGCGGTGGTCGCCATCGTCGGCTCCTCGCTCTGGATCGTCATCCTCGTGCTCGGCCTGCTGAAATGGGACCGTTTCGCGGTGGTGATGCGCAGCGCGACCCAGCAGGTCCGCTCGCTCGACTATGTCGCCGCCGCCCAGGCCGCCGGCGCTTCGACCAGCCGCATCATCCTTGGTGAGGTTCTGCCCAACATCGCCCCGCAACTCATCGTCGTCGCGACGCTCGAGGCGGCCAGCGCCATCCTGCTCGAGGCGTCGCTGTCCTTCCTCGGGCTCGGCGTGCAGCCGCCGCTGCCCTCCTGGGGGCTGATGATCTCGGAGGCCAAGGCCTACATGTTCTTCTCGTTCTGGCTGATCGCCCTGCCCGGCAGCGCCCTCGGTCTGCTGATCTTCGCCATCAATCTCGCCGGCGACGGCCTGCGCGACGTGATCTCGCCGGAAGGACGCGCCTGATGAGCGACGCCATCCTCCAGATCGACGGTCTCACCGTCGACATCGCGACGCCGCGCGGCCCGCTCCATGCGGTGCGCGACCTCTCCTTCAAGGTCGAGAAGGGCAAGACGCTCTGCCTCGTCGGCGAGTCCGGCTGCGGCAAGTCGATGACCTCGCTCGCGATCATGGATCTCCTGCCCAAGGCTGCGAAGAAGAGCGCCAAGCGCCTCTCCTTTGCCGGCGAGGACCTTGCGAAGGCGACGCCGAAGCGGATCAACGCCCTGCGCGGCGACCGGATGGCGATGATCTTCCAGGAACCGATGACGGCGCTGAACCCGGCCTACACCATCGGCGACCAGATGACCGAGGCCTACAAGCTGCACCGCAAGGCGAGCGAGGCGGAAGCCCGCGAGCGGGCGATCCAGCTGCTCGGCAAGGTCGGCATCGCGAATGCCGCCCAGCGGCTCGGCCAGTATCCGCACCAGCTCTCGGGCGGCCTGCGCCAGCGCGTCATGATCGCCATGGCGCTGATGTGCTCGCCCGACCTCTTGATCGCCGACGAGCCGACCACCGCGCTCGACGTCACCATCCAGGCCCAGATCCTGCGCCTGCTCGCCGATCTCCAGAAGGAGCTCGGCATCGCCATGGTGCTGATCACCCATGATCTCGGCATCGTCGCCCGCATCGCCGACTGGGTCGGCGTGATGTATGCCGGCCAGATCGTCGAGGAGGGTCCGACCGAGGCGATCTTTCGCAATCCGCGCCACCCCTACACGCAGGGGCTGATCGACTGCATCCCGGTCCCCGGCCGCACCGAGCCCGGCGGCAAGCTCGGCGTCATTCCCGGCGTCGTCCCTTCCCTCGTCGGCGAGATCAGGGGCTGCAGCTTCCGCGACCGCTGCAAGCACGCCAGGCCCGCCTGCGCCGAGGCGCCCCCGCTGCGGCAGCGGCCTGACGGCCATAGCTGGCGCTGCATCCTGGAGGACGCGGCATGAGCGCGACCAATCCGATCCTGCTCGAGGCCCGTGACCTCACCCGTTCCTTCTCGGTCAGCCAGGGCCTGTTCAAGGGTAAGCGCAAGCTCCACGCCGTCAACGGCGTCTCGCTCGCCATCGCCAAGGGCGAGGTGCTCGGCATCGTCGGCGAATCCGGCTGCGGCAAGTCCACCTTGGCGCGCATGCTGCTCGGCCTGCTGCCGCCCTCGACCGGTGAGATCGCGCTCGCCGGGGAGAATGTCGGCAAGCTCGGCCGCCTCGGTATGGCCAAGCGCGTCCAGCCGGTGTTCCAGGACCCCTATTCCTCGCTGAACCCGCGCCGGACCATCGCCTCGATCGTGGCGCTGCCGCTCGCCGTCCAGGGCATCGGCACGGCCAAAGAGCGCCGCGAGCGCGCCATCGCCATCCTGGAGAAGGTCGGCCTGCCCCGTCGCTTCGCCGACCGCTATCCGCGCGAACTCTCCGGCGGGCAGCGCCAGCGCGTCGCCATCGCCCGCGCCCTGATCCTCAATCCGGAGATGGTGGTCTGCGACGAGCCGACCTCGGCGCTCGACGTCTCCGTGCAGTCGCAGATCCTCAACCTGCTCAACGATCTGCGCCGCGAGCTCGGGCTGACCTATGTCTTCATCAGCCACAACCTCGTCGTCGTCGAGCATATCGCGACGCGGGTGGCGGTGATGTATCTCGGCCGCGTCGTCGAGCTCGCCGATACCGCGACGCTGTTCAAGGCGCCGCGCCACCCCTACACCAAGGCGCTGCTCGCTTCGGTCCTCACGCCGGAACCCGGCAAGGGCATCCCGGAGACTGGGCTCGGCCTCGCCTTCCCCGACCCGCTCAACCCGCCGACCGGCTGCCCGTTCCACCCGCGCTGCCCGGCGCGGACCGAGCGCTGCGCCAGCGTCGAGCCGAAGCTGCGGGCCGACACGGCCGGCCTCGTCGCCTGCCATCTCTATGACGAACCGGCGAGCACTGCCGCCTGACATGTCCACTTTCCCCTCGGTCCTCATCCTGAGGAGCGATCGCAGATCGCGTCTCGAAGGATGTTTCCAGCGAGCTCTGGAACATCCTTCGAGAGGCCGCTGCGCGGCTTTTCAGGATGAGGCCGGGACAAGTTAGAATTCCCAGCGAGGAGACGTTTCCATGACCCGCGCCCAGGCCGTCGCGCACGCCCAGGACTACTTCGATTCCGGCAGCCTCAAGCGCGACCTCTCGCGCCTCATCGCCATGCCGACGGAGAGCCAGAATCCCGAGCGCGCCCCGGTGCTCAGCGACTATCTCGAAAACGAGATGCGCCCGCTGCTCGAAGGCCTCGGCTTCACCTGCAAGACGCTGACCCATCCGCGCGCCAAGGGGCCCTTCCTCTTCGCCGAGCGCATCGAAGACCCGTCCTTGCCGACGATCTTCGGCTACGGCCATGGCGACGTGATCCGCGGCCTCGATGCTCAGTGGAGCGAGGGGTTGTCACCTTGGACTCTCACCGAGCGCGGCGACCGCTGGTACGGTCGCGGCGTGGTCGACAACAAGGGCCAGCACGTCATCAACATCAATGCCCTGCGGGCGGTGCTCGAGACCCGCGGCAAGCTCGGCTTCAACGCCAAGTATCTGATCGAGATGGGCGAGGAATGCGGCTCGCCCGGCCTGCGCGAGCTCTGCACCGAGCAGAAGGAGCTGTTCAAGTCGGACGTGCTGATCGGCTCCGACGGGCCGCGCCTCAACGCCGAGCGGCCGACCGTCTTCCTCGGCTCGCGCGGCGGCGTCACCTTCGATCTTTCGATCAATGCCCGCGACGGCGGCCACCATTCCGGCAACTGGGGCGGCATCCTCTCCGACCCGGCGATCCAGCTCGCCCATGCCATCGCCTCGATCGCCGGCCCGACCGGCCAGATCCGCATCCATGAATGGGTTCCGAAGGAGCTGCCGGAGCCGGTTCGCAAGGCGCTCGCCGATTGCGAGGTCGATGGCGGCCCCGACGGCCCGACCATCGATCCGAACTGGGGCGAGCCCGGCCTGTCGCCGGCCGAGCAGGTCTTCGGCTGGTGCTCCTTCGACGTGCTGGCGATGAAGTCGGGCGTGCCGGAGACCCCGGTCAACGCCGTGCCGCCGAGCGCCTGGGCCCGCTGCCAGCTGCGCTTCGTCGTCGGCATCGACCCGAACGAGGTGCTGCCGGCGCTGCGTCGCCATCTGAAGCGCCAGGGCCTCGACATGGTCGAGGTCACGCTCGCCCGCGACGAGATCTTCAACGCGACCCGCCTCGACCCCGAGGACGCCTGGGTGCATTGGGCACTCGCCTCGATCGCCAGGACGACCAACAAGAAGCCGGCGCTGCTGCCCAATCTCGGCGGCTCGCTGCCGAACGACATCTTCTCGGAAATCCTCGGCCTGCGCACGATCTGGGTGCCGCATTCCTATCCGGGCTGCTCGCAGCACGCTCCCGACGAGCACCTGCCGGTCGCGATCGCCCGCGAAGCGCTCGGCATGATGGCCGGTCTCTATTGGGATCTCGGCGACGGCAACACGCCGGCGCTCTGAGCCGAGTTGAGCTGCCGGGCATGGCCAACGGCCTGCTCGGCAGCCCCTTCTCGCTCTTTCGAGAAGCTGGTCGCGAGCAACACGTCAGCCGGGCAGCCTCTGAAGCGGCCTACCGGCATCGTGCAGGCCGCCACCATGCAATCCGTAGTCGAAATAGCCGGGCTCGCCCTGTCGCTGCACGATATAAGCTGCGACTCCGGAGAACCACGCCGACAGCTCATCCGCCGAGCAGGTGACGATGAAGGCATTGAAGACGCGCGGGTCGTAGAAGCGGAACTGCACGATCATTCCATCGGGCAGGCGCGCCTGGAGAAAATGCCGCAAGCGCCTGGCAAGCTGTTCGATTGGTAGGCCGGAGCGGATAAAAATGCCCCAGTTCCGATCCGAGCCCTCCTCAACCCACGCCTTGTAGAGCGGCTCCTGCCGATCGATCCTCACCAGATAGGGGGCCGCCCGATTCAGCGGCTCGGCGACGTTGCCGAAGAACAGGCACATGGCCTGCGAACAGCTCTGCACCAATCCATACAGTCTGGGATTTTGAGCCGTATCGACGACGGCATAGATCGGTTCCGCTGCTTGCGTATCGTTCACCGGCAGCGCTCGCAGAACGGCTTTCCGGCCTGCGCTGCGGCGATCAGCGCGTCAGCCTGGGCCTTGGCTGCCTGAAAGCCCGGGCCGCTCGACAGCGCCGCCGACAGGTCACTCGCCCCGCCGCCTGCGCCGCCTCCGCCCAGATCACCGATGATGACGTTCAACTGGCCGGTGACGATCACCCCGCCATGAGCCGTCATGTCTCCGATGCGCGCCGCCGGCATGCCGCAGATGATGACGCTCGCCGAGCCCTTCACGATGACGTCTGGCGGACCGGCACAGGTCGCCATATCGCTGACGCGCGCCGCAGGAAGTCCGCCGATCAGCACGGTCGGCGCGCAAGGCGGCAGGATGGGACCGCCGACATGCGGCACCACGCCTGTCACCATCGGACAAGTGTGCATATCGGTCACGCGCGCTGCGGGGGGCATTTCGATCAAACCCCTTCAGTTCCGAGTGGTTCGAACAAGGCCAATTCGACGAGATCTTGTACCGGACGACGCGACGGGTCGGATGAAGTCGTGTCTCCGGCCTCGTATCACCTAACCGGCGGCCAGCGCCCGGCCTCGCGAAGCGCTTTGACCTCTGGCGGTGTCGCAGGCGGCCAAGGATACCCCGCCTTCTGAAGCAAGGAAATGAACTGTCGAAGCGCCCGGCCTTCTTCGCTGTCCGGGCGCAACCGGCTGTATTGCGCGAAGATCGCGGGTGTGAAGCCAAGCCGGTCGGCGAACCAGATGTTCGCACCGTGTGCGACGAGAAGATTGGCCATGCGGTACTGGTCGGTAGCGGTGGCCAGCGTCAAAGCGCTCTGCCCGCGTTCGTCTGCGCTGTCGGGCGGGGCGCCCACGGCAAGCAGTTTCTCGACCAGCGCAAGATCGCGGTTGACAACGGCTTGCGCAAGCGGCGTGGAACCGGGGCGGGGTGTGATCATGCTTCTCGCTCATACACAGGGTACAGCCGTCATAGAAGCGGAGCCATGCTTGGCTCGCCCGCCCCTCCCCCGCACAACTTCGCCACGTTGGTGCGCGCATCTTGGATCGCTCGATCCAGGCTTTCCCGGATGACCGGGCAAGTATGCAAAACACCCGAACGAATGGCCATGGCACCGAGCAGCCCTCCCAGCACGCCGATCGCCGGAACTACGCCGCCGAGCAGCGCGCCAGCGGCGAGGAGCAACGCCTTGCCGATCCCGGAGGGTGGATCGAGAAGATGCGGAGTGCCATGGGCCTCGGGCAGCCCCGGGATGGTGGACTGCACCGAGGTGAGCATCTCTCCCTTGATCCGCACCGCCGAGACCGGAGCCCCCCCTTCCATACGGTTGCTAACGGTTTCCGAGTGGAGGCCGGCTGCATTGAATGTGGTGGCGGGGCTCCCACTCGCTGCCGCCGCGGCGCTGGCAAGGCCGCCGCCAAGCGAGTGACCGACGAAAGTCGGCGGCGCGGCTCCGGATACCCGACGCATGATCTCCATTTTGTTGGCGATATGCTGAGCGCGAGCGTAGTAGTCAGTCGGCATCCCGTCAGATCTGATGTTCAAAGCCTGCTCGGCATTGGCGATCATGTCGGCGCCCAGCCATTCCTCAGTACCCTGAAAGCCAACAGTGTATTGCGGCGGCTCCCCTTGCTTGTAGACGACAGCCTGAAAATTCGTTCCAGTGATCGTCAGGTCGCTCGACTCGAGCCCTACGTCCTCCAGATTGTCCACCCGTGTGCTGACGCTTCCATCCTTGTGAAATATCTTCTCAGGCGGGGGGTCGCCGTAGGCAGCATCGGCAACCTCGAAGTCCTTGAGGAAGCGCTGGAGTTCCGCGAGTTTTTCCCTCGCCTGTTGGCATTCCATCGCCTGCGACATGCATTGGGCGACCGGCGAGTCATCCATTCGGGCGGGCTTTGATCGCGAGCAGCGTGCGAGCCAGATCCGTCGGTCCGTCGAAGACCGCATCGAGCGCGAGCAGATATTGCGGTCCCGTCATCTCCGGCATCAACGCCTTGGCGAGCGCGTAAGCGAAGAGGCGCGATTGGGTGTCGATTCCCGCCGCGTCCGCTTCACTCCGGGCCGCAGCCAAGGCCTGCAGCGCAACCTCCTCCGGCATCGTGCCGATCAGGCTTGCATGCTGCACGATCCAGGCGATGAACTGTTGCGCCTGTTGCTGCCGCACCAGCTGCCGCAACGCGGAGACCTGATCGCTCGAGACGATCAACACAGTCGCGGCCTCCGAAAAGCGCCCATGACGTGTATCTTAGTAAGGTCATGATGCGCCATCAAGCCATTGATGACGTAGAGTTCGTAGCGCTTCCTAGACTGCGATTACCATTCCACCGGCTGGAGAGACGAAGGCTGTTCCGCTATCGACCACGCTCCTGCGGCTGGCGTGGATCGCGCGCCGGCGGCAAGTCGATCGGTGTCGCCGGCGGTCTTTCCGGCGGCGCGTTGGGCGGTAGCTCCGGCGGCGGGTCTGTCGGAATACCGATTGGCTCCGCATCCGGCGGCGTCTCGATCGGCGGTGCCGGCGGCACCTCGCCCGGCTTCAGCGGTGGCAATTCGGGCGGCGGCATTGGCGGCATCGGATCGCCGCCGGGCTCGCCTGCGGCCTGATGAAACATCGTCATCTCGTACTCCCTTTGCCTGACGCAACGCGGCGCCCCCGCGAAAGTTCGGAGCAAGCTCGGCCCCGCGGAACAATGCCGCGGCTCGTTGCTTGGTTCGGCAACAGGCCAGCCAGGGAGAGCCGCCATGTCAGACAGCCCCAAGCCGCGCGAGAATCCGGCGCTGCTCGACGAGCGCATCGGGAACGATGCAGTCCGCCCGGAAGATGCCTCGGTCCGCCCCGATCCCGATCTTGCGGGCCGCGACCGCCGGCGGGTCAGCGACGAGACCAATGTCCATGATGCCGGCAGCGACGCCAACGACACGATCGACGGCCTGACCGAGCAGGAGGAAGCCGCAAGGCATGCCGCCGAGGACATTCCGACCGGTCAGGACCCGGCTGGGCCGACCGAGGCGACACCGGTCTTCGACCGTGGCTCATCGCCGCCTAGGGTCTGACACACAGGACACCACGATCCGGCTCGCCAAGCTCTGGCTTCCCCTGCGTCATGCGGGCTAAGCTGACGGATGAGCTTCGCGATCCACCCGAGCCGTCGCCGCTGGCTGTGCCCGGCCATCCTCGCAGCGCCGGCACTGCCCTTGGTCATGACGCCGGCCGCTGCGCAGCCCATCGCGCCCATCGCCTGTATCGGCCCCTTCGCCCGCAACGCGGACGAAGCGACGCTGATCCGGGCCTTCGGCAAGGACAATGTCCGGCGGGCTCGGATCGAGGTCGGCGAAGGCGAAAAGCAGCCGGGCGCCATCATCTTCCCCGGCGATGGCAAGCGGCGCATCGAGCTGGTCTGGCGGGACGGCGCAAAGCGTCGCCGCCCGGCGACGATTTATGTCCGCGAGGACTCGAGCCAGTCGGTCGAGGGCCCGGACGGCTCGCGCATCGCGATCGGCACGCCGCTAGCGGCGGTCGAAAGGGCCAATGGCGGCCCCTTCACCATTCTCGGCTTCGGCTGGGACTATGCTGGCACCGCGACCGATTGGCGTGGCGGGAAGCTGGCCAAGGCGGGCGGCGGCTGCCGGCTCCTCCTGCGTTTTCATGACACGCCGGGCGCCGACGGCGCGGCGCTCGATCGCGTATCGGGCGACAGCGAGTTTTCATCGGGCGATGCCGACATCAGGGCGGTGAAGCCGGTCGTCGGCGAGGTTCTGCTGTCCTGGACGGATTAGCGGCGCCGGCCTCAGGCCCCGACCTTGGCCAGCACGTCGGCGCGCAGGAAGCGCTCGATGAACAGCATGAACAGCACCGAGGGTACGAGCAGGATCAGCGCCGTGATCGAGGCAACCTGATAATTGCCACCCATCGCCGCGTTGTAGAGCAGGAGCGGCAGGGTGGTGACCTGCGGCACGCCGACGAAGAAGGTGCCGGTGAACTCGTCGAGCGATTCCAGGAAGACGAAGATGCCGCTGGCGATGATGCCCGGCATCGCCAGTGGCAGCGTCACCGTGAAGAAGGTGCGCAGCGGCGAGGCCCCGATATTGCGCGCGGCGAGTTCGAGGTCCTTGTCGACCGCCGCGAAGGCCGCTGCCGCGATCCAGACCGAATAGACCAGCCCGTGCGCGGCATGCACCAGCACCACGCCCAGCACCGTGCCGTTGATGCCGAGCTGGTAGAAGACTCTTGCGACGTTGATGTAGATCGCGACCGAGGGAAAGGCCTGCGGCAGCAGGAAGAGCACCATGAAGGCCGCCCGCATCGGCAGCTTCAGCCGCGCCAGCGCGTAGCCGGCGGGAATCGACAAGGCGAGTGCGACGATGACCGTCAGCACCGCGATCCAGACGCTGGTGCCGAGCGAGGCCATGGCGTCGCCGGTCGGCCGGAAGACCTGCTCCCAATAGCGCGTGCCATAGGTCACCGGCAGCTTGTAGGGCGTGTACCAGCGCTCGGCCACCGACCATAGCGCCAGATTGGCGAGCGGGCCGATCAGCACGAAGGCGAAGGCGGTGAGGACGGCCGCGGCGAAGGTCGCCCTGGCAGCGGAGGCGAGCCGCATCATGGCGCGCCCTCCTTGGCCAACCCGCGTTTCAGGTAGAGGATCGCGGCGCCGGCGCTGATCAGATAGGTGATGACGCCGAGCGCATTGGCTGTCGCGTAGTCGCCATAGGCGTTGATCCTGAAGGCCATGTCGACGGTCAGCATGGTCGGCTGCGAGCCGGCGACCATCATCGGCACTGAAAGCACAGAGAGCATCGTCACGAAGGACAGGACGAGCGCGACCAGCAGTGTCGGCATCACCTGTGGCAAAGCGAGCTCGAAGAGCACGCGCGGGCGCGAGGCGCCGAGATTGCGGCCTGCTTCCAGCGTCGCCCGGTCGATCGAGGCGAGCGCACCGGCGAGCAGCAGGGCGACGAAGGGCGTCTGCTTCCAGACGAAAGTGGCGATGATGCCGCGCCAGTCGAGGAAGCTCGTTGCGCTCAGCGGGTCCATCAGGCCGAGCGAGACGAAGGTGTTGTTCATCAGCCCGTTCTTGGCGAGGAAGGTGCGCATGCACTGCGCCGCGACGATGAACGGGATGAACAGCGGCCAGCGATAGAGTGCCCGCAGCGTGCCGACGACCCAGCGGTTCTCGCCGAGCGTCAGCGTGCCCGCGATCGCGATGGCGGCGAGCCCGGTCAGCACGCAGGAGGTCACCACGATGATGATGGTGAAGAGGATGTCGCCCGAATAGAGCTCGAAGGCCTTGGCAAACCATTCCAGCGTCAGCGAACCGTCCGACCGGGTGAAGGCCGAGACCAGCGAGAAGCCGAGCGGATAGAGAAACAGCGCCGCGACGAGGAATAGGCCGGGAGCGATCAGGATCAGCGCCAGTTGGCGTTGAGACAGCATGTTGGGCGCCATCGGGAAAAATGCGGCCCGGCGGGAGCCGGGCCGCGATTGAGGGGACGGCTCAGTTCGCGACCTTCTTCTCGTAGCTTTCGAGAATGTCGTTGAAGTAGGGCGCGATCGGGAAGGGCTTCGCCTTGGCGCTGAGATCGGCCGGGGTGATGTCGGTGAAGAGCTTGTTCCAGGCGGCCTGGTCAAGCTTGCCCTCGAGGTTCTTGGCGTCGATGCCAGGATACCAGTTGAAGCGCTTGACGATGCCGTCGGCCTGGACCTGCGGGCTGGTGGCGAGCGCGATGAACGCCTCGGCCAGCTTGCGATGGGCGGTCTTCTCCGGCACGGCGTAGTACATGGGCTGGCCCGGCATGCCGGGCGCGGCCAGCTTCAGCTTCATGTTCGGCGGCAGCTTGCCGTCGGCCTGCCAAGAATAGAACATGTCGACCCAAACCGGCCCCATGGCGATCTCGCCGCGGTTCAGCATGTCGAGGGTGCCGGCATTGCCGGGCGTGATGACCGCGTTCTTGTTGAAGGTCTTGAGATCGGCGAGCGCGCCTTCCCAGCCCGCCTTCACCGCCGGGTCATACGGCCCCTTGACCAGTTTGTCGGCATCGCCGCCGAAGGCGTAGACCCAGCCCGTGACGAAGGCGACGCCGGACATGCCGCCCTTGATGCCGTTGTAGCCGAACTGCTTCGGGTTCTTGCTCACCCAGTCCTTCAGCTCAGCGAAGCTGTTCGGCGGCGTCTTCAGGAGATCGGCATTGTAGGCCAGCGCCGTCTGCGACTGGAACATCGGCAGGACGTAGCCGGAGACGTCGGAGCCGAGCGAGTTCTTCGCCGCCTCGCTGGAGACCAGCTTCGCGGTGTCGACCCCGTCGGTGTACTTGGCGAGGAGCCCTTCCTTGACCATCGTGCCGGCGGCCTTCTGGTGGATGACGACGACGTCGAAATCCGTGGCGGCCGAGCCCTTCTGGGCGTCGAGCTTCTCGTAGATCTTCTGCGAGCCGGAATCGCCCGGCCCGGTGCCGACCGAGACGACCTTCACCCCGGGATGGGCCTTCTCGAACATCGGCCCGAGATAGTCCTTCACATAGTCGACCATGTTCTGGTCGCCCGCAGTGGCGACGTTGAGTGTCTGCGCCGAGAGCGGCGTTGCCGCCATCAGCGCTGCGATCGAACAGGCAATCGTGAGCGTGCGCATGTGATCAACCCCTGTCAGGCAGCAAGCCCGGCCTCGGATACCGGGAAGATGTGAAGGCGCTGCACGGGAATGCGCAGCCCGACCTTCGCTCCGAGTTCGTGACGGGTGGCGTCGTCGACCGTGACCTCGCAATCGTCGGTCTTGACGCGATAGCGATAGACCCCACCCGGGTAGGCACGGGCCGCGACGCGGCCCGTCATCACCAGATCCCCCGCCGACGGCGTCTCCGCCGCGTCGAGGCGCGCGACATCGTCGCGGAAATAGGCCGTTGCCCGGCCGGCAGGCAGGGCGTCTCGCAGGGCCGGCGGCAGCTCGGCTGTGGCATCGCCGGCGAAAAGCGAGGCGCCGCCCGCAGCGTGCTCGACGCGCAGCGGCAGGATGTTCTCCGCCCCCATGAAATTGGCGACGAAGGCGCTGGCCGGGCGGTCATAGACCTCTTCCGGCGTGCCGACCTGGGCGATCCGGCCGGCCTCCATGATGACCAGCCGGTCGGCCATGGTCATCGCCTCCTCGCGGTCATGCGTGACATGGACGGCGGTCACGCCGAGGCGCTGCTGGATCGCCCTGATCTCGTGCCGCATGGTCATGCGGATCTTGGCGTCGAGATTGGAGAGCGGCTCGTCGAGCAGGAGGATGCCGGGATCGATGGCGAGCGCCCGGCCGAGCGCGACGCGCTGGCGCTGGCCGCCAGAAAGTGCCGTGACCTTGCGGCTCTCGTAGCCGGAGAGGCCGAGGAAGGCGAGCATCGAGGCGACCTTGGCGGCGATCTCGGCCTTCGGCACGCCGCGCAGCTTCAGCCCGTAGCCGATGTTCTGCAGCACGGTCATGTGCGGCCAGAGCGCATAGGACTGGAATACCATCGCCATGCCGCGCTTCTCCGGCGGCAGGCCGGCGACATCGCGCCCGCCGACGATGATCGAGCCGGACTGCACCGGCACAAAGCCGCTCAGCGAGCGCAAGAGCGTGGTCTTGCCGCAGCCCGACGAGCCGAGCAGCGCGGTGAAACTTCCGGGAGAGAAATCGAGATCGATGCCGTGAAGGACGCGCGTGTTGCCGTAGCCAACGTGCAGACCGCGCACGCTGATCGCCTCGCCCGAGCGCAAGCTCTGTTGCCGTTCGGCCTGCAAACGTCTTCTCCCCATGCGACCTTATTCCAAGAAAATGGAACGTATGATCCATTTCCCTCATCGCTTGGAATAAGCGTAGCGGACACTTGCATCGCCGTGCAACAGCTTTGTGAAGGCCGTCGGCCGCCCTGACGAGCCAGCCTCATCACGCAAAACCCCTGTGGACAGGCTCTTGTGCGCCGGCAAAATACCAGCATTCTCTCGCTCGCCGGGGGAAGATGCGCAGGAAGCCGCGGATTCGGCTGGGTAGAGGCAACGTCTTCAGGAAGAGCCGGTCAGCGCATGGTATCAGTCGAGCTCAAGGCCGTTTCCAAGAACTGGGGCGGGACCGCCGCCGTCGACCGGGTGACCTTCACCGTCGGGCAGGGGAAGCTCGTCGCGCTGCTCGGCCCCTCCGGCTGCGGCAAGTCGACGACGCTGCGCCTGATCGCCGGGCTGGAGGACGCCAGCTCGGGCGTGATCGCCATCGGCGGCAAGGACGTTACCCAGGCGCCGCCCTCCGGGCGCGGCATTGCCATGGTCTTCCAGAACTACGCGCTGTTCCCGCACCTCTCGGTTGCCGAGAACATCCTGTTCGGGCTCAGGGTCCGCAAGCTGCCGCGCGCCGAGCGCGACGAACGCCTCACCCGTGCCGCCGAGATCCTCGGCCTCGGCGCGCTGCTCGACCGCAAGCCCTCGCAGCTCTCGGGCGGCCAGCAGCAGCGCGTCGCGCTCGGCCGCGCCATCGTGGCGCGGGCCCCGGTTTGCCTGATGGACGAGCCGCTCTCCAATCTCGACGCCCAGCTGCGCGTCGAAATGCGCCGCGAGATCCGCGAGCTCCAGCAGAAGCTCGGCATGACCATGGTCTATGTCACCCATGACCAGGTCGAGGCGATGACCATGGCCGACCAGGTCGTCCTGATGCGCAACGGCCGCATCGAGCAGGACGCCCCGCCGGACGAGCTCTACGAGAACCCTGCCAGCATCTTCGTCGCGCGCTTCGTCGGCACGCCGCCGATGAACGTCGTGCCACTGCAGGCGCTCCGCTCCGGCGGCGGCGACATCGCGCCGCCGCCCGGACTCGATCCCGCCAAGCTCAGTGTCGGTGTCCGCCCCGAAGTGAGCGAGCTCGCCGAGAGTGGTATCGGGGCCGACGTCGTCGCCGTGGAATATCTCGGCGCCGACACGCTGATCGAGGCACGCATCGACGGCCATCCCTTCATCGTGCGGCGTCCCGGCAAGGTCCGGGCCATGGCCGGCGACAAGGTCTACATCAAGCTGTCACAATCGCTGCTGCACTGGTTCGACCAGTCGACCGAGCAAAGAGTGGTACCGGGGTGAGCCGGCCGTAGAAGCCGGGCGATCGCACGAGAAAAGGGAGTTCAGGACATGGACAGACGTGAATTCATGACCGGCGCGATGGCGCTGGCAGGTTCGGTGGCGATGCCGGCGCTGGCGCGCGCGCAGCAGGCCGCGGAGATCTCGTTCTTCTACCCCGTCGCCGTCGGCGGCCCGATCACCAAGCTGATCGATGCCTATGCCAGCGGCTTCGCCGGCGAGAACGCCTCGCTCAAGGTCAACCCGATCTATGCGGGCACCTATCAGGAAACGATCGTCAAGGCGCTGACGGCCCACAAGAGCGGCACCCCGCCGGTGCTCTCCGTGCTGCTCTCGACCGACATGTTCACGCTGATCGACGAGGACGCCATCGTCCCCTTCGACGAGTTCGTGAAGACCGACGAGGACAAGAAGTGGCTCGCCAGCTTCTTCCCCGGCTTCATGGAGAACAGCCAGACCGGCGGCAAGACCTGGGGAATCCCCTTCCAGCGTTCCACCGTGGTCCTCTACTGGAACAAGGAGCTGTTCAAGGAAGCCGGGCTCGATCCCGAGACCCCGCCCAAGACCTGGGCCGAGCAGCTCGCCTTCGCGCAGAAGCTGACCAAGCGCGACGCCGCCGGCAACGTTACGCAGTGGGGCATCCAGATCCCCTCCTCCGGCTTCCCCTACTGGCTGTTCCAGGGCCTCTCGACGCAGGCCGGCTCGATCCTCGCCAACCCGGCCGGCGACAAGACCGACTATGCCAACCCGGCCGTGGTCGAGGCGCTGCAGTACTGGGTCGACCTCGCGCAGAAGCACAAGGTTCACCCCCCCGGCATCGTCGAATGGGGCACCACGCCGCGCGACTTCTTCGAGCGCAAGGTCGCGATGATGTGGACGACCACCGGCAACCTGACCAATGTCAGGACCAACGCCAAGTTCCCCTTCGGCGTCGGCCTGCTGCCCGCGGGCAAGCGGCTCGGCAGCCCGACGGGCGGCGGCAATTTCTACATCTCGAAGAAGGCCTCGAAGGCCGAGCAGGAAGCCGCCTTCAAGTTCGTGCGCTGGATCACCACGCCCGAGCGCGCCGCACAATGGAGCATCGACACCGGCTATGTCGCGGTGCGGCCGGATTCCTACGAGACTGCGGCGATGAAGAAATACGCCGCCGACTTCCCGGCCGCCCTGGTCGCCCGCGACCAGCTTCCGCACGCCGTCGCCGAGCTCTCGACCCATGAGAACCAGCGTGTCACCAAGGCCCTCAACGATGGCCTGCAGGCAGCGCTGACCGGCACCAAGGCGCCGCAGAAGGCGATGGAGGACGCGCAGGCCGAGGCCGAGCGCATCCTCAAGCCCTATCGCTGACCGGACGACGAAGCGGACGATGAACACCCGCGCGACCGCGACCCTCCATGGCTGGCTGCTGCTGCTGCCGGCCATGGCGTGCCTCGCCCTCTTCACGCACTGGCCCGCTGTCGCGAGCTTCATCGATTCCTTCTACTCGACACCGCGCGGGCGCAGGCCCGCGCGGTTCATTGGCCTCGACAACTACCAGCAGATGCTCGCCGACCCGATCTTCTGGAAGGCGATGACCAATAACCTCTGGTTCGCGCTCGGCACGGTCCCGACCTCGATCGCCCTTGCCCTGCTGATGGCGGTCTGGGTCAACGACCGCATCCTGGCGCGCACCTGGGTCCGCATGGCCTATTTCACGCCGACCGTGCTGCCGATGATCGCGGTCGCCAATATCTGGCTGTTCTTCTTCACGCCGCAATACGGGCTGCTCGAGCAGATCGTCGCCTTCTTCGGCGGCAGGCCGACCAACTGGCTCGGCTCGCAGGACACCGCGCTCTACGCCGTCACCATCGTCGCGGTCTGGAAGGAAGCCGGCTTCTTCATGATCTTCTACCTGGCGGCGCTGCAGACGATCCCGCCCAGCCTCGGCGAGGCGGCGGCGATCGAGGGCGCCTCGCGCTGGACCTATTTCCGGCGGATCCAATTCCCGCTGCTGATGCCGACGACGCTGTTCGTGCTGATCAATGCGATGATCAACGCCTTCCGCATGGTCGACCATCTCTTCGTGATGACGCGCGGCGGCCCGGACAATGCGACGACGCTGCTGCTCTACTACATCTACCAGGTCGGTTTCAGCTTCTGGGACACGGCCTATGCGGCAGCGCTGACCTGCGTGCTGCTCGCCCTGCTCGCCCTGATAGCTTTCATCCAGTACGGCTGGCTCGAACGCAGGACGCATTATCGATGAGCGCCGCCGCCAAGCCCGCAAAGCTGCCCGCCGGCAGCATCACCCGCACCGACCCTTACGCACCCACGGGCCTTTCGCTGACGCTGGAATCCTTCGGCGCCATCCTGCTCGCGCTGATCTGGGTGCTGCCCTTGGCCTATGCGGTCTGGGCGGCTTTCCACCCCAGCGAGTTCACCACGCGCTTCGAGCTGACCGCGCCGCTGACGCTCGAGAATTTCTCCCGCGCCTGGGCCGCCGCGCCCTTCGCCCGCTACTTCCTCAACACCTTCGTGCTGGTGACGCTGATCCTCGCCTGCCAGCTCGTGCTCGGCACGCTCGCGGCCTATGCGCTGGCGCGCCAGGATTTCTGGGGGCGGGACGTCGCCTTCGCGCTGATCCTCGCCCAGCTGATGATCATGCCGGACGCGCTGATCGTCGAGAACTACCGCACCATGGCGAAGTTCGGACTGGTCGACACCATCACGGCCATAGCCCTGCCCTATATCGCCTCGGCCTTCGGCATCTTCCTGCTGCGCCAGACCTTCAAGACGGTGCCCAAGGAGCTCGACGACGCCGCCCGCGTCGAGGGGGCGAGCCCGCTGCAGGTGCTGATGAAGGTCTATGTGCCGCTCGCCAAGCCGACCTACATCGCCTACGGACTGGTCTCGGTCAGCTATCACTGGAACAACTTCCTCTGGCCGCTGCTGGTGACGAACTCGGTCGAGGCACGCCCGCTAACCGTCGGCCTGCAGGTCTTCTCCTCGACCGACCAGGGCATCGACTGGGCGGTGATCTGCGCGGCGACGCTGATGACCTCGGCGCCGCTGCTGGTCGGCTTCCTGCTGTTCCAGCGCCAGTTCGTGCAGAGCTTCATGCGCGCTGGCATCAAGTGACGAGACGGCTAATCCAATGAAACTGATCACCTGGAACATTCAGTGGGCCCGCGGCATGGACAACCGCGTCGATCCGGCGCGCGTCGTCGCCCATGCCCGGCAGATGGCCGATTTCGACGTGCTCTGCCTGCAGGAAGTCGCCGACAACTTCCCCGAGCTCGACTTCAACGACGAGACGAACCAGTTCGCGCGCTTCGCCGAGTTGCTGCCCGGCTTCACCGCGATCGAGGGCATCGGCGTCGATGTCGATGACGGCAAGGGCGGCCGCCGGCGCTTCGGCAACATGCTGCTGACGCGCTATCCGGTCGCGCAGATTCTGCGCCATCTCCTGCCCTGGGAAGCGGCCGAAACCCGCAACATGCCGCGCATGATGATCGAGGCCATGGCGCTGACGCCGATGGGGCCGGTCAGGCTGATGACGACGCATCTCGAATACTCCGCCTCCGAGCTGCGCGCCGCGCAGGTCGAGGGTATCCGCGAGGCCCATCGCATGGCACTTGCGCGTCACGCGAAGCCCCGTTCCGCCGGGCCGCACACCTACAGGATGACGCCGAGCTCGCCGAGCGCGGTGCTCACCGGCGACTTCAACATGCGGCCCGACGATCCGGTGCTGGCAAGGCTGATGGCGCCCTTCGCGGGCGGCGAGCCGCCGCTCGTCGATCTCTGGCCCTCGGTGATGGGCGAGGCGCCGCACCCGCCGACCGCCAATCTCTTCGACCAGACCTATGGCCAGCCCGGCTGCCTCGACTACGTGCTGGCGACGCCCGATCTCGCGGCCCGCGCGCGCACCGTCATCTGCGATGTCGAGACCAAGATCTCCGACCACCAGCCCATCCTCGTCGAGTTCGACCTCGGCTGAACGCCGCAATCGAACCGCGCCCTCCACGACCGGACCACGATGATCTTCTCACGCCAGGACCATGAGACGCTCGCGCGCATCCTCGCCGAGGCCGGCCGCCGCGAGGTGATGCCGCGCTTCCGCAACCTCGCCGAGGGCGAGATCCGCGAGAAACGCTCGGCGACCGACCTCGTCACCGAGGCCGACGAGGCGGCGGAGCGCTTCATCAGCGCCGAGCTCGCTCGCGCCTTTCCGGGTGCCGCCCTGATCGGTGAGGAAGGCGTCGCTGCCAATCCGGCTCTGCTCGAGAGTCTGGCGGATGCCGAGCTCGCCTTCGTCATCGATCCGATCGACGGCACGCTCAACTACGCCTCCGACCTGCCGCTCTTCGCGGTGATGGCGGCAGCGCTGGTCAAGGGCGAGGTCGTCGCGGCAGTGATACATGACCCGATCGTCGCCGACAGCGCCATGGCGTTGCGCGGCGAAGGCGCCTGGCTCGCCCGCGAGGACGGCAAGAGCCGCGATCTGAAGGTGGCGCCGGCCGCCGCCCCTGCCGAAATGACCGGCATGGTCAGCTGGCAGTATTTCCCCGAACCGCTGCGGAGCGAGATTCCGGGGCGTCTGCCGGCCTTCGGCAATGTCTCCTCGCTGCGCTGCTGCGGCCATGAGTACCGGCTGGCCGCCGCCGGAAACGGGCATTTCCTGCTCTATGGCCGGCTCAGCCCCTGGGACCACGCGCCGGGCTCGCTGATCTATGCCGAGGCCGGCGGCCATGTCCGCATGCTCGACGGCGAGCCCTATCGCCCGGCGAACCCGACGCTCGGCCTGCTCTGCGCGCCCGATCGCGAGAGCTGGCTGCGCACCCGGGCGATCCTGGCGCCGTCCTTCGCCTGAGGCGCAAGAGCAGCTCCCCCGAGAAAGCCGTTGCCACCTCCGGGCATCGGGAGCGATATGAGGCCGACCCGCCGTTGAGCCTCGCAGCGAGGCTCGGGAGAGCCCCGTTGAATGCGACACGCCCCAAGCTGCACCACCTGAACTGGAACCTGCTCCACACCTTCCTGGTGATCGTGGAGGAGCGTTCCATCACCAAGGCGGCAGACCGCCTGCTGGTCCGGCAGCCCTCGGTCAGCGCCGCCCTGCAGCGGTTGGAGGAGACGCTGGGCAGCCAACTGATCCAGCGCGACAGCCGCCGCTTCGTGCTGACCAAGCGCGGCGAGCTGCTCTACAAGGAATGCGTCGACATCTACCGCAGCGTCGCCCGGATCGGCGACAAGCTGTCGGAGGAGCATGACGAGCTCACCGGCCTCGTCCGCATCCTGGTCGTCACCCATGTCGTGATGCCGGTGCTCGACCGTTCGCTGACCCTGCTGAACCGCCAGCACCCCTCGGTCAATGTCCGCATCGACGTCGCGACCAGCCAGGACATCGTCCGCGCCGTCTCACAGAAGCTGAGCCCGTTCGGCATCTGCCTCTTGCCGAATCCACTGGCCGGGCTGACCTGCCGGCTGCTGCTGCGCGAGGAATTCGGCATCCTGTGCGGACGCGACCACCCGCTCTACGGGCTGAAGGACATCCCGCTCGCCGACATGAAGGACGAGCCCTTCATCGCGCTCGCCTGCGGCCAGGACGGGGCCCTCGAACCGATGGTCTCGCTGCGCCAGGGCGTCGGCCTCGGCAGCCGCATCGTCGGCTCCAGCCCCAATCTCGAGGAGGTCGCGCGGATGATCGCGGCCGGCATGGGCATCGGCATCCTGCCCGTCGCCTCCGTCCAGGACGCGCTCGATGCCGGCACGCTCTGGGACCTTTCCTTGCCGGACGAGAATCTTGGCGCCGATCTCTACTTCATCACCAACCCGGCGATGGAACTGAGCGCTGCGGAAGCGGCGTTCCAGCGCGTCTTCGAGGCCGAATTGCTGACGGCCGAGCCGGCGGGCGACAACCCGGACTCTGCTTCGGATAGCCAATATCTATCTGACGCCCCGCGCAAAGCCCTCTAGCCTTCGCGGGAACCAGATCGAGAAGGCTGCGCCTGCCATGAAAAGAGAAATCATCGAAGTCCCCGTCATCTCGGAGGCGATCCGCCGGCTCGGCGCCCCGACCTCGGCGCTGGCCCGCGCCGGCGGCCTGCTCTTCACCTGCGGCATGCCGCCGGTCGATCTGGTCACCGGCGAGATCGTCACCGGCGATATCGAGACCCAGACCCGCGCTGCGCTCGACGCGCTCGACGTCGCGCTGCGCCATGGCGGCTCCTCGCTCGACGCCGTCGTGAAGGCGACCGTCTACGTCACCGACCCCGCTCTGATGGCCGGCGTCAACGCCGTCTACCGGACCCGCTTCGCCGACGGCTTCCCGGCGAGGACCAGCCTCGCCATCAAGCCCTGGACCCTGCCCTTCGACATCGAGATCGAGTGCATCGCCACGATCGGCTGAGGCGCCTCGCGCCACAAAGAAAAGGGGCTCGCCAGGGAATGCCCGGCGAGCCCTTTTTCATGAGTTGCAGTTGCCTTAGCGGTCGGCGCGGGCGACGACCGACTGGAGCAGCACGTTGAGGCCGGGCTCGAGATCGTCCCGGTCGCAGTTTTCCTCGTTGTTGTGGGTGATGCCGCCCTTGCAGGGCGCAAAGATCATCGTCGTCGGGGCATGGCGCGCGACGAAATAGGCGTCGTGCCCGGCCTGGCTGAGGATGTCCTGCGTCCGGTAGTCCATGGCGTGCGAGGCGCTGCGGACCTGCTCGATCAGCTCCGGCGCGAAGATCGCGCCGCCCCAGTTCCAGACGTCGAGGATCTCGGCGCTGCAGCCGGCACGGGCCGCCGCCTCGCCGACGGCGCGGCGCATGCGCTCGGCCATCACCTGCGCGGTTTCCGGGTCGGAATGGCGGACATCGCAGACGGTCTGGGCCCAGTCGGAGAGGATGCCCGGCTTGTTCGGCCAGGCGATCAGCCGTGCCGCCGTCGCCTTTCCGCCGCTGCCGGCATATTCCCAGCCGAGTTCGTCGACGGCGACCAGCAGGCGCGCCCCGGCGATCAGCGCGTTCTTGCGCCGCTCCATCGGCCAGGGGCCCGTATGGGCGGTCTCGCCGCGGAACTCGACCAGCATGCCGGTGCTCGGATAGCCCCCGGTGACGACGCCGACCTGCATGCCGTCGCGGTCGAGATAGTAACCCTGCTCGATATGGAACTCGAAATAGGCGTCGAAGGCGTGCGGCTTCTCCTCCATCTCGCCGAGATAGCCGATCCGGGCCAGCTCCTCGCCGATCGACTTGCCGTCATCGTCGCGGCGCTCGCGTGCCCAGTCGAGCCCATAGGCGCCGACGAAGCAGCCGGAACCGACCATGGGAGGCGAGAAGCGGCTGCCTTCCTCATTGGTCCAGTTAACCACTTCGAGCGGCCGGCGGGTGCGGTGGCCGAGCGCGTCGAGCGCGCGGCAGACTTCGAGCCCGCCGAGCACGCCGGCGATGCCGTCGAAGCGCCCGCCATTCACCTGCGTGTCGAGATGGCTGCCCATCACCACCGGCGGCAGGCTGTCGTCGAGGCCCGGGCGACGCGCGAAGATGTTGCCCATGCCGTCGATGCGGACGGTGAGCCCGGCCTCGCGGCACCAGCCGACGAACTCGTCGCGCATCTGCTTGTCGGCATCGCCGAGCGCAAGACGCGAGAGGCCGCCCGGCCGGCCGCGGCCGATCTCAGCCGAACGCTCGAGGGTCGCCCAATAGCGCTCGATATCGACGCGCGCAGACGCTGGCAGTGCCATCACACTCTCCTGACTATCTGGATATTTTCAGTGGCCGAACAGGCGCGCCGGGCCGAGCACGATGCCGGGGAACAGCACCATCAGCAGCAGCACCGCCACCATCGAGCCGATGAACGGCAGCAGGTAGCGGAACGAGGCCGACATCGGGATGCCGCCGACCCGGCAGGCCGCCATAAGATCGATGCCGAGCGGCGGGGTGTTCGCGCCGATCGCGAGGTTCACCGTCAGCAGCACGCCGAAGAACACCGGATCGATCTGATAGGCGCGCAGGATCGGCACGAAGACCGGCGCCAGGATCAGAATGATCGCGATGGTCTCCATGAAGGTGCCGAGGATCAGCAGCACGCCCATCATCAAGAGGAGCGCGACGGTGGCGCTGCTCGTCGCCGAGGAAATCGCGTTGACGATCAGCTGCGGCACCTGCTCGGCCGCCAGGATCCAGCCGAAGATGCTGGCGCAGGCGATGACGAACAGGATCGAGGCCGAGCTTTCCGCCGTCTGCTTCACCAGGTTCCAGATCAGCGGGAAGGTGAGCTTGCGGTAGATCAGGCCGCCTACGATCAGCGCATAGAGCACGCCGATGCCGGCCGCTTCCGTCGCCGTGAAGATGCCGCCGCGGATGCCGCCAATGATGATCACCGGGCCGAGCAAAGCGAGCGAGGAATCCTTCAGTGCCAGCCAGAGTTCGCGCCAGTTGAAGGCCTCGCCGCCGCGCCAGTCGTTCCGGCGCGCGATGATGTAGGCGACGACCATCAGGCCGAGACCCGTCAGGATGCCGGGGACGATGGCGGCGACGAAGAGCGCGCCGATCGAGGTGTTGGTGGCGGTGCCGTAGACGATCAGCACGATGCTGGGCGGGATCACCGTGCCGAGCGAGCCGGCGCAGCCGAGCAGCGAGCAGGAGAAACCGGTGTCGTAGCCCCGCTCCTTCATTGCCGGCAGCATCATCGTGCCGATCGCCACGACGTCGGCGACGCCGGAGCCCGAGAGCGCGCCGAACAGCATGCAGCCCATCACCATGACGATGGCGAGGCCGCCGCGGGCGCGCCCGACGATGGCGCTGCAGAGCCGGATGATGCGCGGCGTCAGGTCGCCATGGAGCAGCAGCAGGCCGGCGAGCAGGAAGAGCGGGATCGCGAGCAGTGTGAAGGAGTCGATGCCGGCGAGGACGCGCTGCGCCACGACGATCATCGGCGCGAGGTCCGAGACCAGGAGGTAGACGACCGAGGCGAGGCCGAGCGCGACCGCGATCGGGGCGTCCAGCGCCACCAGCACGGTGAAGCTGGCGAGCAGCAGGGCAAGTCCGAGCGTCACGGGGCGCGCTCCTTGAAGAGGGGCAGGAGGATGACGATGGCCGAGAGACCGGCCCCGATCGGCAGCGCCGCATAGACGACGGCGTTGGGGAGCTGCAGCGCGGTCGTCAGGCTGTCGAGGCCGGCTTCGGTGAGCTGCCAGCCGGTATAGGCGAGGATGGCGAAGAACAGCGCGGTCAGCAGCCGGGCGACGGTCTCCAGCTTGCCCCGCAGGCGCTCATTGCGCACCAGCAGTGGCAGCAGGCCGGCATTGAGATGGCTGGCGCGCACCGTCGCCGGTACGAGGCCGATGAAGACGCTCCAGACCAAGAGGCTGCGTGGCAGCTCCTCGGACCAGTACGGCGTCGTGCCCAGAAGATAGCGCCCCAGGGCGACATAGACCACGACGGCGCTGAACAGCGCGACGCCGATGGAGGAGACGCCCAGCGTCAGCCGGTCGACGATGTCGACGCCACGGGCGAGCACGCCTTTTGGCGCGGCAGGCGATGAGTCGGGGGTCATGAGAGCCTCTCCTCGGCGGGATTGGGATCGCCGGAAGGCGAGACGCCGCCAGGCCTTCACCTGGCGGCGTCCTGCCTGTCCGCGATTGCGGAGTTACTTGCGGTACTTGTCGAGCAGCGCCATTAGCGCCGGGCCATAGACCGCTTCCTGCGACTTCCAGACCGGCTGGACCGCGGCGATGAACGGCGTCGGGTCGACCTTGTTGACGGTCATGCCCTTGCTGGTCAGCTTCTCGACCAGTTGCTGGTCCGAGGCGGTGACCATCTTGCGCTGCTCGTCGCGCCACTTGGCGGCGGCGGCCAGCACGGCCTCCTTGTCGGCCGGGCCGACCTGGTCCCAGATGCGCTTGCTGACGACGAGGCAGGCGGCGCCCCAGACATGGCCGGTCAGGGCGGCATATTTCTGGACGTCGGCGAAGGAGGAGGAATCGATGATCGAGAGCGGGTTCTCCTGCGCGTCGAACACGCCCTGCTGCAGCGCCGAGTAGAGCTCGCCGAAGGCCAGCGGCGCCGGCTCGGCGCCGAGCGCGCGGAAGGTGTCGAGGCGGACCTTGTCCGGCGTCACGCGGATCTTCACGCCCTTCAGGTCTTCCGGCTTGTTGACCGGCGCCTTCTTGGTGGTGATGTGGCGATAGCCGTTCTCCCACCAGCCCAGCACCACGATGTTCTTGGCCGCGAGCAGCTTGGCGAGCTCGGTGCCCATCTCGCCATCGAAGGCAGCGAAGGCCTTTTCACGGGTCGGCCAGGCATAGGGAAGCTCGACGATGCCCATGCGCGGCTCGATCGGCTGGAACGAGCCGCTGCCGATCACGCCGCCCTGCATGGTGCCGATCTGCAGGCCCTCGACGACGTCCTTCTCCGTGCCGAGCTGGCCCGACGGGAAAACCTGGATGGTGACGCGGCCTTCGGTCGCCTTGGCGACATCCTCGGCGAAGCCCTTGGCCGCGACGTTCCAGCTGTGGTTCTCGGCGAGCACATGGCCGAGCCGGATCTGGACCTTGTTCTGCGCCATGGCCGGCACGGCGGCGAAACAGCCGAGGACCGTGGCGACCTTCGCCAATGCGGTCATTCCCACGAATTTCATGGTTTTTACCCCTCTATGCGGCTTTGTAGCTATGCCCGTGATTGTTTGGGGCATGAGCGTGGCTGGCAAATAGATATTGGCTATGCTTGGCATCCGGCCTGCCGCCAGTGCCATTCCGAGCGGCGCCAAACCGCCCTCGCCCGCGCGGTCGAGCGGCTTTCGGAGCCGCCGGAAAACCTGCCTCAGGCGACAACCGGCGCGACGATGGCGTTCAGCGCCGAGACCAGATCGGCCGGTCGCATCCGAAGCTGCAATCCGCGCTGGCCGCCGTTGAGATAGACCTGCTCATGCGCCAGCGCCTGCTCTTCGATCGCGGTCGGGATCCGCCGCATCTGCCCGAAAGGGCTGATGCCGCCGACCTTGTAGCCGGTCAGCCGCTCGGCCTCGGGCGGCTTCATCATCTGGGCCGACTTGCCGCCGAAGGCCGCGGCGAGCTTCTTCATCGAGACCTCGCGATCGGACGGCACGATTACGCAGGCCGGTTTGCCGTCGACCAGCGCCATCAGGGTCTTGAGCACGCGCTGCGGCGGCTCGCCCAGGGCCTCGGCCGCCTGCAGGCCGACCTTGTCGGCCCCGGGATCGTAATCATAGCTGTGGACGGTGAAGGCGACGCCCGCCTGCTCCAGCGCCTTCGTCGCCCTTGTCGCCTTCGACATTCCAGCCTCCAGGGCGCAGCCGCCATGGCCGCAACCTTCCGATGAGGCGCGGACCATCTTCCGCGGCCGGAGCGAGGTCAATGCGGTCATCTGCAAGCCGGACACGCGCCGGGCACCTCCCTGCCCCTGCGACAACCGGCACAAGGCCGGCTTGCCGCAGTTCGGAAACAAGATATATTCAAAGATAAAGATACATCGAACACAATCCTGGGGAGGATCCATGCTGAACCGTCGCGACATGTTGCTCGGTGGCGCGGCCGCTGCGCTGGCCAGCTCCGCTTCGGGCGCCCTGTCCCAGGTTGTCGCCACGGCCAGGCAGGGCGAGCGGGCGATCTCGATCCTCAGCGACGGCAGTTTCGAGCTGCCGCAATCGATGCTGGCGCGTGATGTCCCGCTCGATGCGATCGCCCAGGCGACCAAGGCCAGCGGCCCGTCGGTCAGCGTGCTGAACGTCACCTGCTTCAGGCAGGGCGATCAGGTCATCGTCTTCGATTGCGGCTCGGGCGCCAATTTCCTGCCCGGCACCGGCAAGCTCGCCGCCAGCCTGGAAGCTGCCGGCATCGCGCCGGACAGCGTCACCCATGTCCTGTTCACGCATCTCCACCCCGACCATTTCTGGGGTGCGCTCGACGATTTCGACGCGCCGCTCTTTCCGAAGGCCCGCTGGCATGCCCACCGGCGCGAGGTCGCCTTCTGGACCGACGCCAAAGTCTACGAAAAGCTGCCCGAGGACCGGCACGCCTTCGCCGCCGGGGCGCAGCGCATCGTCAAGGCGCTGGGCGCCTCGCTGGAGCTGCACGATGCCGGCTCGGAATGGGTGCCGGGCGTCGCCGCCTTCGACACGGCCGGCCATACGCCGGGCCATGTCTCATTCGAGCTCAAGGATGCGAGCGGCCCGGTCTTCGTGCTCGGCGACGC
Organism: Allobosea sp. WAO; assembly: GCF_001509835.1. Taxonomy (GTDB): domain Bacteria; phylum Pseudomonadota; class Alphaproteobacteria; order Rhizobiales; family Beijerinckiaceae; genus Allobosea. The sequence continues at coordinate 538,555 of NZ_JXTJ01000006.1, read as the reverse complement.
GCTGACGCATAAGGTCGCCTCCTTCGCCCACCCCGAGTGGAGCCCGGCCACGGATCATGACGCGGCGCTCGCGGTCGCGACCCGGCGCCGCCTGCTCGACCGCGCCGCGAACGAGAAGGCGCAGGTGATCGGCTATCATCTCGACGGCGCCATCGGCCGCGTCGAGCGCGACGGCAGCGCCTATCGCTTCGTCACCGGCAGCTGAGCGCCCCCCGGGACGCGGGCTGCGCCGGCCTTGCCGGCGTGCCGCCCGGGCTCATTGTCCCGCAGCGTAGAACTTCGCCTTGTCGGGCTTGTAGGTCCAGGGCAGCCCGGCGTTCTTCCAGCCATTGACCGTACGCTGGCCGTAAGAGGACGCATCGCCCTCGAAGCCCTCATACTGGCTGTAGACCTGGGTGAAGCCGGCCTCGGCCAGCTTGTCGGCGGCGCGGGCCGAGCGGTCGCCGGAACGGCACATCAGGATGACGCGGTCGTTCTTGGTCAGCCCCTTGGCGGCCAGCAGACGCTCGACGTCCCGGCTGAAGACCGGGTTCGCATCGAGCTTGTAGCGCCCTTCCTTGTCGTCCCAGTCCCAGAACTCGGTCACCTCGACGAAGGGGACATGGCCGTCGATGACAGGCGCCCAGCCGGTGAACATCATCTCGGCCCGGGTCCGTACGTCGACGAACAAGGTGCGGGCGCCGTCCCGGCTCATCGCCTCCGCAGCCTCGCGCGGTCGCATATAGAGGCCGAGCGAGGTCTGCTTGGCCTTCGGAATGGCGGCCTGCGCCTGGGCGGCAGCATTGGCAGCCGGGCCGGCGCCGGGAACAACCGGAGCCTGCGCCAAGGCGGAAGATGCTGCAGCGGCCATGACGATGGCCGACAGGATGGCGATCTGGCGTTTCATGCGGATGTCCCTCACCGGTCCCTGCTATGCCTGCGCCGCGCTGCTCAGAGCGGCTTGTGCGGGCAGGTGCGGATGCCTAGCAGCGTGTAAGCCGGGCAGAAGCGGAACAGCGCCGTCGCCAGCATGACCACGCCCCAGGCCGTCAGCGCGTATTTCCACGCTCCCCAGCTGGCGACGAGCTCGGCCAGCGGCGAGACGAAGGCCGCCATGACGAGCACGATCCCGACGACGAAACGCACCCAGCGATCAAGAACACCGACATTCATCGATCTGCTCCATGGCTATGACATATTTATATTCATATATATGAATTATAGAATGTAAATTGCCTTGCTGTGCAGCATGGCTGACCCATGGCCACGATTGTGAAAGCTGTTGAGCCACCGTTCGATGATACCGATCAAACAACGCAGCGATTTCCGGGCTTGCGGCTCCGGCGCGTGCGCCCCGCCCGTGCAGGTCGCGCGCACGGCAAGCTGTCTCACCGACGCCTCGACCGCCTGCCATGTACTGACGGCGCATATCGCCGCCGGGGGACGTCGAAGCTCGCTGCCCTCAGCGGCGGAAGATGAAGAGGTTGCGGATCGAGCCTTCCATCAGGAAGGCGATGCCGAGTCTCGCGCCGATCATCATGCCGCCGATCGCCAACGGCCAGGACAGCGCCATCATCGAGCCGGCCGAAATGCCCTGCCCGATCGTGCAACCGCCGGCGAGCACGCCGCCGCCGCCCATCAGCACCGCGCCGAGCAGATGCCGGCGCATCTCGTGATGGTCGTCGAAGGCTTCCCAGCGGAATTCGGCGTCGAACAGCGCCGAGGCGAAGGAGCCGCAGACCACGCCGACGATCGTGCCGACGCCGAAATCGAACAGCCCGACCGGGGTGGTCAGCACCGCATAGAGCGCCCGGCCGACCGGCGAGACGAAGGTCAGGCTCTGCGTGCGCGGGTTGAGCGCGAACTCGTCAATGGCGACGCCCGTCACCCACCAGCCCAGCACAACGCCGAGCCCGAGCGTCAGCCCGGCGAGCAGAAGGCGCGGCGAACGCCGCAGCCGGCGGTCGATCAGCACGGTGCCGATCAGCAGGGCCGGTGCGACGATGCCGAGCGCGAGCCGAAGATCCCCCAACCCCAGCCATTGCAGCACCGAGGGCAGATCGCCCTGTACCGATCCGGGCACGGCGACCGCGACCTTCTCCAGGACATCGATCCGCAGCGGCGCCAGGATGCCGCGTAAGGTCGCATAAGCGACGGCGCCGAAGACCATCATCACGATCAGGCTGCGCAGATCGCCGGAACCGAGCCGGATCAACGAGCCGAAGCTACAGGTTCCGACCAGCGCCATGCCGATGCCGAACAAGGTGCTGCCGAGGAGGATGGAGAACCAGGGCAGCGCGCTCGGCAGATAGGTCGAGAATTCAGGCGACAGATCGCCGCGCCAGACCATGAACTGCGTGCCGAACAGCGCGACCGCCAGCGCCAGTCCGAAAATCCGCAGACGGCGGGTATCGCCGCCGATCCAGAAATCCTCGATGGCGCCGAAGGAGCAGAGGCGCGCCCGCCTTACGGTGAAGCCGCAGACGGCGCCGATTGCGACGCCGACCAGAGTTACGGCCCAGGGGGAAAGCGGCGTCACGGTTCAGCGCCCGGGCAACGGGAGCATTTTTCTGGTCAATCCTCGTTCGCCGGCTTCTGCGGTCCGCAGAAGATATCGTAGATCACCGAGATCATGCGCCGGACATCGTCATTGGCGAGGCTGTAATAGATCGCCTTGCCGTCGCGCCGCGTCGTCACCAGCTGGTCGAGCCGCAGCCGCGCCAGTTGCTGCGACACCATGGGCTGACGCAGCGAAAGAATATGCTCCAGCTCGGTCACCGTGCGCTCGCGCTCGGCGAGCAGGCAGAGCAGCAGGAGGCGGTTTTCGTGCGAGAGCGCCTTGAGGAAATCGCTCGCCTTGCGCGCCTTCCGCATCAGGACATCGAGCTCGGGCGAGAATTCCTCGCCGTCGCGCAGCTCGGTCTCAAGAGCCTTGGAAACGATCGCGGTCATTGTCTGTCCATCGTGGCGGGCAGGCTGCCCGTTCGCTGAATGGGATTTTCTATGTCAGCAAGCATCTTGCCAAGCAAACCCCAGAATGTGTCGTTGCTCAGATAGCCGGTGATCCGGCCGACCTCGCGTCCCTCCGAAACAAGCACGAAGGTCGGTGTATAGCGCACCGGCCTCGCGAGGCCCGGTTCGGGCGGACCGCCCTTGCCGAGGTCGATCCGGCGCAGCGGCGCGGCGCGCCCTTCCACCGTCCTGTCATAGCCCGGCGCGACCTCGCGGTCCCAGCGCTCGCACCAGACACAGCCCGCACGCTCGAACATCAGGAGCTCGGTGCCGCGTGCCGCCATCGCCGGCAGCAGCAGCGCAGAGGCGACCAGCAAGGCGCGCATGACATTGGCGGTTGCATTCATCGCGTTAACATAGTCGTATTCAGATATATAAACCAGAGGCAGGATCAGAGCGTGTTCGACATCTCGATCGCCGGCGCTTTCATCGCCGGGCTGCTCTCCTTCCTCAGCCCCTGCGTGCTGCCTTTGGTGCCGCCCTATCTCTGCTTCCTGGCCGGCGTCGGCATCGGCGAGCTGTCGGGCTCGGGCGGTCGGCTTGAGGCCCGCCAGTCGCGCCGGATCGTCATGATGGCCGGCGCCTTCGTGCTCGGCTTCACCACCGTCTTCGTCGCGCTCGGCGCCACCGCCTCGACCATCGGCGCCGTCGTCACCACCTATTTCGAGACGCTCTCGATCATCGCCGGCGCGCTGATCCTGATCATGGGCCTGCACTTCCTCGGCTGGCTGCGGATTCCATTGCTCTATCGCGAGGCGCGCTTTCAGACCGAGCGCAAGCCGGCGAGCATTGTCGGGGCCTATCTCGTCGGCCTCGCCTTCGCCTTCGGCTGGACGCCCTGCGTCGGACCGGTGCTGGCGACGGTGCTGATGGTCGCCGGCGCGGAAGGCACCGCCGTGCGCGGCGCAACGCTGCTCGCCGCCTATTCGCTGGGGATCGGCGTGCCCTTCCTGCTCGCCGCGGTGCTCGCCGGCCCCTTCCTCAATCTGATGGCGCGCTTCCGGCGGCACATGCCGGTGGTCGAGAAGACCATGGGCGCGGCCCTCGTCATCACCGGCCTGCTGTTCATGACCGGCACCATGCCGGTTCTGGCCGGCTGGCTGCTCCAGACATTCCCGGCCCTCGGCACGATCGGATAGGGAGAGGCTCATGCTGACGCGCAGAACCCTGCTGGGCACCGCCCTCGCGGCGACGCTGACCGGGCCGGCTGCCGCCCGCGCCACGCTGGGCGAGGACGGGCTCTACCATCTCGACTGGTATCTCGAGAGCTTCCTCGACCTTCCCGAGGACCTGCAGACCGCAACCACCAATGGCAAGCGGCTCGCCATCATGTGGGGGCTGAAGGGCTGCCCGGCCTGCCGGCGCATGCACGAGGTCCATCTCGCCGACCCCGCCATCGAGGGCTACATCAAGGCGAATTTCGAGGTGCTGCACCTTAACCATATCGGCGCCCGCGAGGTTACGGATTTCGACGGCGCCAAGCTCGGCGAGAAGCAGCTCGGCGAGCGCTACGGCGTCAGGTTCACCCCGACGATCCAGTTCCTGCCCGAAAGCGCGGACGGGCTGAAGGGGCGTAAGCCGCAGGAGCGCGAGGTCGCGCGCATGCCCGGCCTGCTCGATCCCCCGCAATTCCTCGCGATGTTCCGCTATGTCCGCGAGAAGGGCTATGAGAGCGCGCCCTTCCCCGACTGGCTGAAGCGCAACCCGGTCAAGTCCGGTTGATTCTCCCACCGCCGAGACGCAGCTGCGTGCTGGAAGCCGCTGCAGAGCTCCGAGAGCCCTCATCCTGAGGAGCTGCGCAGCAGCGTCTCGAAGGATGCTCCAGCTTGGTCCAGAGCCTCCTGGAACATCCTTCGAGACGCCATCCCTGGCGGAATGGCTCCTCAGGATGAGGGCTGTACAAAATCTCGAACAAGCACTGAGCCTCTTCGATGACTGCCAGAGCAGAGCGGCGCCCCTTGGACAAAGCCAATGAGAAACGACAACGCCGCCATGAAGGCGGCGTTGCTCGAATATCCGGTCGAACGCCCCCGCCCCGAACCGGGGCGAGCCGAGCCCGCTACTTGTTCACCGGCGATTCCGGGTCGAACAGATAGGCCATCACATCCTTGATCTGCTGCTCGTCGAGCACCTTGTTGACGCCGAAGCGCGGCATGTTCGAGCAGGGCACCACAGCCATCGAGTTGTAGATCTTGGTGTAGGCGTCCTTGATCGTCTCCGGATCGTATTTCCGGTCCTTGCCATAGGCGGCCAGACTCGGGCCGAGCGTGCCGTAGCTGACCTCCTTGGGGTCAAGTTGGTGGCAGGCGAAGCAGTTGCCGCCGGAGACTGTGTTCGGCGGATCGGAGAACTGGCCGCCGCGCCCGTTATTCGCGACCTGGTAGCCCTTCTTCCAGTCGCCGAGGAATTTTCCGTCGGCGGGATAGGAGACGCGCGCTGATTCGCGCTTCAGGATCGCGTCGGATTCCGCCGAGGACGGGTTGTTGCGCGTCGTGTTGCAGACGGCGAGCGTCTCGTCCGGCTTGATCCTGGCCTGCCATTCCGGCGGCGCCTTGCCAAAGGTCGCGGCGAGATAGGCGTCGATCACGGCCTGGCTCGGCCGCTCATCGGCGAAGGCCGGGCCGGCGCAGAGCAGGAGCGCGGCGGCGGCGAATGCGTGCTTCATCATCTCGTTGCCCCTCAGCGCTTGATCGACGGAACCTTGATCTCGCCGCCTTCGGCCTGCTTCTGCAGGAAGACGGTGAGAGCGGTCAGGGCGTCGGTGCCATAGCCGGGCACCGGCCAACGCTGCTGGCGATAGCAGTCCCAGAGCCGGTGCTGCATGGTGCGCAGCGCGCTCTGCGAAACGCGATAGGTCGGCCAGGAAGCCATCGTCTCCTGCGCGGTCTTGCCCTTCACCGAGAGATTCGGCAGGCCCTGCAGACGGATGCGCTTGCCTTCCTCAGCATGGCAGGTGGCGCAGGAGAAATCGTTGACGCCGCCGCGGGTGTAGAACAGCGCCTCGCCGACCGCCGCCATCTCCTTCTCCTTGGGATGGGAGAGCTGCGGCTCGATCTTCATCTCGCTCGACTTGTTGGCGATGAAGGCGACGAGATCCTCCATGTCGGAGGCCCGGGCCGGCCCCGAAAAGCGCCGCAGCACCACGTCCTTGGTGTCGAGCCCCTGGAGCTTGTCCATGCACCAGAGCAGGCGCTGCTCGGTATCCATCACCTTGTCTGCATCGGCGAAATAGCGCGGCAGCTTGGCGAAGGCGCCTTCGAGCTTGCCCGGCCCCTCGCCGAGATCGCAGGCTTCGAGGGAGACATTCTTGGTGCCGCGCTTCTCCGCCCACAGCACCTCGCCGCGGTCGACTGCCAGGAAGCCCGGATTGGAGAACGGGTCCGAGAGCATCTGGCGATAGCGCTCGATTTCCTTTTCGCTATCGTCGAGCGGTTGCGACTGCGCGGTCAGGTGGCCTGCGGCCATTGTCATGGCGGCAGCCAGCACGGCCGCCCCGATCATGGGGAGCTTCATCCCTTGCCCTTTCGTTCCCTCTCGCGGCCGTGGTTTCCCGGCCTGTGCTGTACGCCCCCCTCTCATTGGAGGGGCTTTACATTCACAAAAAACAATATCACGATACGTGAGAATGATCGCGAGCCGGCCCCGCCGTCAAGAGCGAAACAAGAACATTTCAAAGGAGGAATTCCGATGTCTTCAGGGCTTACGCGCCGCAGCACGATCACGGCCGGCGCCGCCGCCGCTTTCGCGAGCCTTCTGGGCTCGCGGCTGGCCTTCGCCGACGAGAAGGCCGTCGCGGCCGAAATCAAGAAGCTCTACGGCGACAAGGCGATGGCCGAGGGCAAGATCAAGCTCGACGTGCCGGAGATTGCCGAGAACGGCCTGGTCGTGCCGGTCAATGTCGAGATCGACAGCCCGATGACCGAGGCCGACTACGTCAAGGCGGTCCACATCTATGCCGACGGCAATCCGCAGCCGGGCATCGTGACCTATCACTTCACGCCGGCCTGCGGCAAAGCCTCGGCCGCGACCCGCATGCGGCTCGCCCAGACCCAGAACATCGTCTGCGTCGCCGAGATGTCGAACGGCACGCTGCACATGGCCAAGGCCAACATCAAGGTCACGATCGGCGGCTGCGGCGGCTGATTTCGCCGCCGATCCAACGAGAACAACGACGTTTCAAGGTGAGGATGCTCCCATGACGACCAAGCCCACCCCGCGCGTGCGCGTGCCGTCCAAGGCCGCCGCCGGAGAGCTGATCGAGATCAAGACGCTGATTTCGCACGAGATGGAATCGGGCCAGCGCAAGGACGCGCAGGGCAACACCATCCCGCGCAAGATCCTCAACAAGTTCAGCGCCAGCTTCAACGGCAAGCCGGTCTTCTCGGCCGACTGGCACCCGGCGATTTCCGCCAACCCCTATCAGTCCTTCTTCTTCAAGGCGACGGAATCGGGCGAGTTCACCTTCACCTGGAAGGATGATGACGGCTCCGAATACACGGCCAAGAACAAGCTGACGGTCGGCTGAGCCGCTGCGGCCGGCGCGGCCGGCCACCACCAGATCACTGAGGCGCGCCGCCGATGGGCAGCGCGCAGGGGCGGCGCGTCTGCGTTCGCCCAGAGGATGAAGCATGGTCTCACGACGCGAATTCCTTCAGGCCACGGCGGCTGCGGCGGCAATCGCCACGGCCTCCGGCCTCGGCCCGCTCGGCCGGGCGGCGGCGCAGCAGAAGCTCTCACAGGCCGATATTCTGCGCTTCGACCCGCTGGGCACGGTGACGATCCTCCACGTCACCGACATTCACGCACAGCTTATGCCGCTGCATTTCCGCGAGCCTTCGGTCAACCTCGGCGTCGGCCCGGCCAAGGGCCAGCCGCCGCATCTCGTCGACGCCGAGTTCCGCGCGCATTTCAAGATCGCCAACGGCTCGGCTGACGCCTTCGCGCTGACCTCCGATGATTTCGTCACGCTGGCGAAGACCTACGGCCGGATGGGCGGGCTCGACCGTGTCGCGACCCTCGCCAAGGCGATCCGGGCCGAGCGCGGCGACGACAAGGTTCTGCTGCTCGACGGCGGCGACACCTGGCAGGGCAGCTGGAGCTCGCTCCAGAGCAAGGGCCAGGACATGGTCGAGGTGATGTCGGCGCTGAAGACCGACGCCATGGTTGGCCATTGGGAGTTCACGCTCGGCGCCGAGCGGGTCAAGGAGATCGCCGAGAGCGCCTCCTTCGCCTTCCTCGCCCAGAACATCCGCGACAAGGAGTGGAACGAGCCGGTCTTCCCACCGCGCAAGGTCTTCGAGAAGGGCGGCGTCAAGATCGCCGTGATCGGCCAGGCCCTGCCCCGGACGGCGATCGCCAATCCGCGCTGGATGTTCCCGGACTGGGAGTTCGGCATCCGCGAGGAGGAAATCCAGAAGCAGGTCGAGGAGGCCCGCGCCGAGGGTGCCGCCATCGTGGTGCTGCTCTCCCATGACGGTTTCGACGTCGACAAGAAGCTGGCCTCCAGGGTCAAGGGCCTCGACATCATCCTGACCGCCCACACCCATGACGCGATGCCCGGCATGATCCGCGTCGGCGACACCGTGCTCGTCGCCTCCGGCTCGCATGGCAAGTTCCTGTCGCGGCTCGACATCGCCGTGAAGAACGGCAAGGTCGCCGATATCCGCTTCAAGCTGATGCCGGTCTTCTCCGACGCCATCGCCCCGGATGCCGAGATGGCGGCGCTGATCAAGAAGGTCCGCGAGCCCTATGCCGCCGATCTCGCCAAGGAGATCGGCCGGACGGATTCGCTGCTCTACCGGCGCGGCAATTTCAACGGCTCGTTCGACGACCTGATCTGCGACGCGATGCTGAGCCAGCGCGATGCCGAGATCGCGCTCTCGCCGGGCTTCCGCTGGGGCGGCAGCCTCCTGCCGGGCGACGCCATCACCTGGGAGGCGATCACCAACGCCACCGCGATCACCTATCCCAACTGCTACCGCATGGAGATGACCGGCGCCCAGCTCAAGGAGATCCTCGAGGACGTCGCCGACAACATCTTCCATCCCGATCCTTATTTCCAGGGCGGTGGCGACATGGTCCGCGTCGGCGGCATGGGCTACGCGATCGATGTCGGCAAGCCGATGGGCAGCCGCATCTCCGGCCTGACCCATCTGAAGTCGGGCCAGCCGATCGAGGCCGCCAAGAAATACGTCGTCTCCGGCTGGGCCAGCGTCAACGAGGGCACGCAGGGACCACCGATCTGGGACGTGGTGCGCGACCACGTCGCCGCGACCAAGACGATCACCATCAAGCCGAACGACGCCGTGAAAGTCACCGGGGCCTGACACGGCCCTCAGGCCGGCTGCCCGCGATCAAACAGGACGAACGCCCATGAGTTCCGAACCACAGGCCGGGCCTCTCAGCCGCCGCCGCTTCCTCGGCGTGGCCGGAGCGGCCGGCGCAGGCCTTGCCGCCTCCACACTGCCCGCGCGCGCCCAGGCGCCGACGCCCGATCCGCTGATCACCGAGGTCCAGGACTGGAACCGCTATCTCGGCGAAGGTGTCGACAAGCGCCCCTATGGCACGCCCTCGCGCTTCGAGAAGCACGTCATGCGCCGCGACGTCTCCTGGCTGACGGCCTCGCCCGAATCCTCGGTGAACTTCACGCCGCTGCATGAGCTCGACGGCATCATCACGCCATCTGGCCTGTGCTTTGAGCGTCACCATGGCGGCATCGCCGATATTGACCCGGCCAATCACCGGTTGATGATCCATGGGCTGGTCGAGAAGCCGCTCGTCTTCACCATGGAAGACATCAAGCGCATGCCGCGCCAGAACCATGTCCACTTCCTGGAATGCGCTGCCAATTCCGGCATGGAATGGCGCGGTGCGCAGCTCAATGGCTGCCAGTTCACCCACGGCATGGTCCACAACGTCATGTACACCGGCGTGCCGCTGAAGCTGCTGCTCGCCGAGGCCGGGCTCAAGCCCAACGCGAAATGGCTGATGCTGGAAGGCGCCGATTCCTCCGGCATGAACCGCTCGCTACCGGTGATGAAGGCGCTCGACGACGTGCTGATCGCCTTCGCCATGAACGGCGAGGCGCTGCGGCCCGAGCAGGGCTACCCGCTGCGCGCCGTCGTTCCGGGCTGGGAAGGCAATATCTGGGTGAAATGGCTGCGCCGGATCGAGGTCGGTGACATGCCCTGGCAGGCCCGCGAGGAGACCTCGAAATACACCGACCTGCTCGCCGATGGCCGCTCGCGCCGCTACACCTTCATCATGGACGCCAAATCGGTGGTGACCAATCCCTCGCCGCAGGCCCCGCTCAAGCACAAGGGCCGCAATGTCCTATCCGGCCTCGCCTGGTCGGGGCGCGGCACGATCAAGCGCGTCGACGTCACGCTCGACGGCGGCAAGAACTGGCAGTCGGCACGGATCGACGGGCCGGTGCTCGATAAGTCGCTGACCCGCTTCTATGTCGATTTCGACTGGGCCGGGCAGGACCTGCTGATCCAGTCGCGCGCCATGGATTCCACCGGCTATGTCCAGCCGACCAAGCAGGAGCTGCGCAAGGTGCGCGGGGCCAACTCCATCTACCACAACAACGGCATCCAGACCTGGCATGTGAAGGCGAATGGGGAGACCGAGAATGTCGAGATCGCTTAAGCCGGTTCTGCTGGCGGGCCTGGCGGGTCTTGCGATCCTCGGCACCGGCCCGCTGATCGCCCAGACCGCCAAGCCGCAGGCGAAAGCCGCCGCACCTGCGCAGGCGCCGGCAGCCAAGGCGCCTATGCTTGGCCTAGGCCGCCCCGCTCTGCCGGAGGAGATCAAGGCCTGGGACATCGCCGTGCGCCCCGACGGCAAGGGCCTGCCGCCCGGCAAGGGCACGGTGAAGCAGGGCGACGAGATCTTCCAGGCGCAATGCGCGAGCTGCCATGGCGAGTTCGGCCAGGGCAATGGCCGCTGGCCGGTGCTCGCCGGCGGCGTGGGCTCGCTCACCGCCGACCGGCCGGAAAAGACCATCGGCTCGTTCTGGCCCGACCTCTCGACGGTCTACGACTACATCCGTCGCGCCATGCCCTATGGCAACGCCCAGTCGCTGAGCCCCGACGAGATCTACGCGCTGACGGCCTATCTGCTCTACCTGAACGACATCGTGAAGGACGAGGAGTTCGAGCTGTCGGACAAGAACTTCACCTCCGTGAAGCTGCCCAACGCCGCCGCATTCTACGATGATGATCGCGAGACGACCGAAAAGGCGTTCTGGGGCAAGGAACCCTGCATGAAGGACTGCAAGGCCGAAGTGAAGATCACCGGGCGGGCCGCAGTGCTCGACGTCACGCCCGATTCGAAATCGGCGCCGAAGGTCGATTGATGCCTAGCGCCTCGCCGGTTCCAACCTGGTTCGGCTCGGTCGCGACCGCGCTTGCGCTCTCGGGCGGTCCCGCGAGCGCGGCCGGCGACAAGGCGCTGGGCGAATACCTGTCGTCGGAGTGCTCCTCCTGCCATCAGAGCAGCGGCCGGCAGGTCGGCGGCATTCCCGCCATCATCGGCCACCCCGCCGACCAGTTCGTCGCGCTGATGATCACCTATCGTGACAAGCAGCGCGACAATCAGGTCATGCAGACCATCGCCGGCCGGCTATCGCAGGAAGAGATCGAGGCGCTCGCCGCCTACTATGAAAGCCTGAAACCGAGCCGGTAAGCGCCCATGGGGCGCGCAACGGCCTCGGCCAAATGAAGATCGGACAGGCCCAGCAAGAGGCCGCCGGGTACGCAGCCGCGACGATGTCGAACGAGAACTGGGGAGAGGGACATGAAGATTCATCGCCGATCTTTCGTCATGACCGGCCTGACGGCAGCCGGCACGCTCGGGCTGGGAGCCCCGGCCGTCCTCGGCCAGGCCAAGCCCCGCGTCGTGGTGATCGGCGGCGGCGCCGGTGGCGCGACGGCGGCACGCTACATCGCCAAGGACAGCCAGGGCGCCATCGCGGTGACGCTGGTCGAGGAAAACGAGACCTACCAGACCTGCTTCCACTCCAATCTCTTTGTCGGCGGCTTCAAGACCTACGAAGAAATCAGCCATCGCTACGATGCGCTGACGAAGAACCACGGCATCACCCTTGCGCGGGCGCGGGCGACCCAGATCGACCGCGACAAGAAGGAGGTCGTGCTCTCGACCGGCCAGCGTCTGCCCTATGACCGGCTCGTCGTCTCGCCCGGCATCGACCTGAAATACGACTCCGTCCCCGGCTGGTCGAAGGAGGTCGAGGAGCAGATGCCGCATGGCTGGAAGCCCGGCCGCCAGACGCAGCTGATCAAGCAGAGGCTCGATGCGGTGCCCAATGGCGGCACCATCGTGATGATCGCCCCGCCCAATCCCTATCGCTGCCCGCCAGGCCCCTATGAGCGCGCCTCGATGTTCGCCCATGTGCTGCAGCAGGCCGGCAAGAAGGACGCCAAGGTCATCATCCTCGATCCGAAGGAGAGCTTTTCCAAGCAGGGCGTCTTCCAGGCCGACTGGGAGAAGCGCTACGGCTCGATGATCGAATGGCTCGGCCCCAAGGTGCATGACGGGATCAAGTCCGTCGATCCGAAGACCAACACGGTCGTCACCGGCTTCGAGACCTACAAGGACTGCGCCTTCGTCAACGTCATTCCGGCGCAGATGGCCGGCGAGATCGCCCGCAGTGCCGGGCTGGCACCGGCCGGCGGCTACTGCGCCATCGATGCGGCCACGATGAAGTCGACCGCCGACCCCAACATCTTCGTGCTCGGAGACGCCTGCATCGCCGGCGACATGCCGAAATCCGCCTTCTCGGCCAACAGCCAGGCCAAAGTCGCGGCGATGACGATCCGCGGCGAGCTGACCAGCGCCCGCACCTTCCCGGCCCGTTACGTCAACACCTGCTGGTCGCTGGTCGCGCCCGACGACACCATCAAGGTCGGCGGCCGCTACGAGCCCAAGGACGGCAAGATCGCGGCGACCGAGACCTTCGTCTCCAAGCCCGGCGAAAGCGCCGAGCTGCGCAAGGAGAACCAGGCCGAGAACATGGGTTGGTATGCCGGCATCACCGCCGACATGTTCAGCTGAGGCAATGCACCGGCGCCGCGGCCTCCCGCGCGGCGCGAACCTGATGGCCGCGCCCCGCGCGGCCTCCTTTTTTCCAGCCACCAGAAACAAGGACGAAGCATGCGACTTCTGATCTCGGCCAGCCTTCTTGCCGCAGTGCTCGGCGCCGGCGCCGCGAGCGCCCAGGACATCGCCGCCGGCGAGCGCTCCTGGAACAAGTGCCGCGCTTGCCATCAGCTCGGCGAGACCGCCAAGAATGGCGTCGGCCCGCAGCTCAACGGCCTGTTTGGCCGTGTCTCCGGCACGGTCGAGGGCTACAGCTATTCCACGGCCAACAAGAACGCGGCGATCACCTGGGACGACGCGGTCTTCGCCGAATACATCAAGGACCCGAAGGCCAAGATCCCGGGCACCAAGATGGTCTTCGCCGGCATCAAGAACGATAAGGAGATCGGCGACCTGACGGCCTATCTCAAGCAGTTCGGCAAGGACGGCAAGAAGCAGTAACGGCAAGAAGCAGTCGCCGGGCGCCGGCCGACCAGCTTCTCAAGAACGAACCGCCCAGGGCCGTGCCATGGGCGGTTTGCATTTGTGGAGCGGGCACCCGCAACGGCGACGTTCCGTCCGGAATAACGAAGCAGACCGACCAGGGCGTACCCGAGCTTGCCGGCCGTGCCGCGCTCAGACCCGGATCAGGCGTCGGTGAATGCGCGCCTCCCGATCCAGAGGCCGAGAAACGAGAACAGCCCGAGGGCCACCCCTGCTTCTGCCGTGCCCAGCGCTAGACTTCCAAACGCCGCCATCGCGACGCTGAAAAGTGCGATTGCCATGCCCCGTCTCCTTGCGACAAGACTATGGCCCCTTCAGAGACGTTCTAGCGTTCATCGGGGGGAATTGGCAAAGCGGCTTCGCGCCGCGGTGTTGGCCTCGAGGGACCGTGGAGCCACAAAAAAACCCGGTACCGTCTGAACGGGCCGGGTCATCTCTTCGGGAAGGCTTGCCGGGCACCGAAGTGCCCGGCGAAAAGGCTCAGCGCATCGCCCCACGAACCACATCGACGGCTTCGCCCACGCCCTTGCCGACCTCGTCCTTCACGCCGCTGACGGTGCCGACGATCGCCCCCGCAATGCCGCCGGCGAAGGCTCCGACGAAGCCGAAGGTGAAGCCGACTTCACCACCCTTCTGGAAGCTTGTCTCGACGGAGTCGCCGATATTGCAGATCGAGTCGTAGAGGTTGAACCCGCCGCTCACGCTCTCCAGGGCCGCGTCATTCAAGGCAATGTTGCTGCGCTCGGTGTTCATCTCTGTGCTCCATCAACCGCGTCGTTTCGATGGAGACAGTTCTATGCCGACTGACTTACAGGCAGCTTACAGGCATGACATCAGCACCGTGCCAGGAACTTGCGTTCCAGTCAGGGTTACGAGACCGCCGATGATTTCTGTAGAATTTTAGCTGTCGGTCCACGTTCACCAAGCGGCCGGATCGAGCAGATTGAACACGACATCGGCATGCGAGACGTGCACTGGCGCGCATGCCTCCGGAACCTCGCAGCCGCGCCGAAGCGCTACATTTCGGATTGTCAGAAAGGGTCCGTGGTGGGTGATGTAGGGCTCGAACCTACGACCCGCTGATTAAGAGTCAGCTGCTCTACCAACTGAGCTAATCACCCATACGCCACGGAGACGTTGTCGGCGAGGCGTGGACCGCGTCCCGACAGGCGGCGATGTAGCAAACACCCCCTGCCCTGTCCACCCGTCTGCGACAGAAATATGCAAACTTCTTTGGAGCACCCCGGCACACCCTGTGGAAAAATCCGTCAGATGGCGCGCCGGAGCGATTTTTCGGCCGTTTTAGGTCGTTTTCGCAGTTCTCAGGCGGCCTGCCGACGATCGAGCAGATGGTAGAGCGCGATCGCCGCGAAGGTCGCGGTGCCGATGCCGCCGAGCTCGTAACCGAAAATCGGCAGCTTGAGATCGCCGGCACCGAGAATCAGCGCGGTCGCGACGGTCAGCAGATTCTTCGGCTCGGCGAAGTTGACCTTGTTCTCGACCCAGATCCGGCCGGCGGTGGCGGCGATCAGGCCGAAGACCACGACCGCAAGGCCGCCGAGCACCGCGACGGGGATCGTGCCGATCACCGCGCCGAACTTCGGCGAGAAGCCGAGCAGCAGGGCGATCACGCCGGCGGCGACGAAGACAAGGGTCGAATAGACCCGCGTCACCGCCATCACGCCCATGTTCTCGGCATAGGTGGTGACGCCGGTGCCACCGCCCGAGCCCGCGATCATCGTGCCGAGGCCGTCGGCGAAGAAGCCGCGACCGATCAGGTTGTCGAGATTGCGCCCGGTCATCACCGAGATGCCCTTGATGTGCCCGAGATTCTCCGCAACCAGGATGATCGCGACCGGGACGATCAGGGCGATCGCCTTGGGCTCGAAGACCGGCGCGACGAAGTTCGGCAGGCCGAACCAGGCGGCTGCGGCGACCTTGCCGAAATCGATCGGCGGCGCGCCGAAGCTCGTGGCCGTCGCGGCGTAAAGGACATAGGCCGCAAGGCCACCGATCAGCACCGGCAGGCGCTGCGCCAGGCCGCGCCCATAGACCGCGATCAGCGCCACCGCGATGACCGTGAACAGCGCGATCCACTTGGTGTAGGGGCTCGCCGAGATCATGTTCATCGCGACTGAGGTCAGGTTAAGACCGATCGCAGCCACGACCGCGCCGGTGACGACCGGCGGCAGCAGCTTCTCGATCCAGCGCGTGCCGACGCCCTGCACGATGAGGCCGATCAGCGCATAGGCCGCCCCGCAGGCGATGATGCCGCCGAGTGCCACGGGAAGGTTGAGGTTGGGGCCGGAGCCGGAATAACCGGTGGCGGCGATGACGACGCCGATGAAGGCGAAGGACGAGCCGAGATAGCTCGGCAGCCGCCCGCCGGTGATCACGAAGAACAGCAGCGTCGCGACGCCGGAGAAGAAGATCGCGACGTTTGGATCGAACCCCATCAGGATCGGCGCCAGCACGGTCGAGCCGAACATGGCGACGACATGCTGTAGGCCGGCGATCACGGTCTGCCCGGCCGGCAGGCGCTCATCCGGCATCACGTCGCCGGAGGTCTTCAAAGTCCAGTTCGGAAAATAGCCAGCCATCTCGCCCGCTCCCAGCCATCGCGCACGCGCGCACCGGGAGGCAATAGTGGCAAGAATCGGGCCTGCGCCAAGCGAATGCGGCGCGCCGTCCACCGCAAAACGGTGTTTCAGGCGGTGAGCCGGTCGGAAACCGATTTCACGAAGCGGTTGAGGTTCTCGGCGAGGCCTCCCGCGACGGTGCCGACGGCGGCCGAGCGCGTGTTCATCTCGCCGACGGAAGCGCCGACGCGCTCCATGGCACTGAGCGCCTCGGCCGCCAGCGCCAAGGCCGCCTCGATCTCATCTGTCGTGGCCTGCGCATCCCGGGCGATGCCATCGCTGACCGCAAATTGCTCCGTCACCGCTCCGGCGACCGCGGACATGTTCGCCGACATGCCGGACACCGACTGGTCGATCCGCGCCATGGCATCGACACAGCGCGCTGTCGCCTGCCGGATGGCCTCGATCCGGCTGCCGATCGCCTCCGTCGCCCCACTGGTCTGCGCGGACAGCGACTTCACCTCGCTGGCCACCACGGCAAAGCCACGGCCGGCCTCGCCGGCACGGGCCGCCTCGATGGTGGCGTTGAGCGCCAGCAGGTTGGTCTGCGCCGCGATCTCGGAGATCAGGCCGACGACCGAACCGACCTCGGAGACGAGGGCGGCGAGGCTCTCGATCGTCCCGCGCGCTTCTCCCGCCGCCATGACCGTCCCGGCCGCGATCTCGGCACTCTCCTGCGTCCGCCTGTCGATCTCGCCGATCGACTGGCGCAATTGCCCGATCGAAGAGACCGTCTGCACGGCGCGCTCGCGCACCTTGGACCAGCTTTGCCGGCTAGCGTCGGTGGTCTCGCCAGCGCGGCGTGAAGCCGCCGCCGAACTGGCGGCAACCCGGCTCAGCGTCGCCGCAGCCTCTTCCGTTTCGCTCGAGACCTGTTCGACCTGCTGACGGAAATCGTCTGCGAGTGCGGCGATGTCGGTGACATAGCGGGTCGTCTGTTCGGCGCGCATCGCATGGATGTCGCCGAGTGCATTGACGAGGTCGACGATCAGGAACTCCGCGAGCTTGACGCAATCGCGCGCCGTCTGCCGTGACGAGAAGCGATGCCGCCTCGCGATCTCGGGGAAAAGCGACCGCATCGCCGTCATCGCCAGAACGGCATGCGTGCGTGGTCCGAAGGGCGAGGCCGTCTCGGTCTGCACGGCGCGCCGCAGCGATTCCGCATAGGCATCGTCGAACGTTGCCTCGAACAGGGAGCGGGCATGCTGTGCCATCTCGGTGCACAGGGTCGGCCCGTAGGTCCGCGAAGCCGCTCCCATGGTCGGATGTCCGGAAAGCCGTTCGAAGTGCAGCGCCATCGCCGCGTCAATCTTCGCACCGAGCGTCGGGGCGAGTTCCCCTGCCAGCTTCAGCGTCGCATCGCCGACGCCGAAGATCGCCAGGCGCGAATTGGGCGCAGCGGGGGCGAACAGGGAATCTCTTTGCGTCTCGTCTGCCATTGCGCGGGCTCGTTTCCGAGGCCCACGCTGCCTGCACAATGGTTAAGGAAGGGCCAAATCGCTCAGGCGGCGGGCCTGTGAGCGGCGGTCCCGGCCGTAACGGAGCTATCCTCGGCAATCCGCGCATCGGGGGCGAGCTCCGGCAGCGCTCGCGCCTGCGCCATCGCCGCCTCCAGCGGTCCGGCGGCAAGATCGGGCATCGCCTCGAAGCCCGGCAGGACGAAGTAGGTCTGCTGGAAATCGTCGATCTTGTAGCGCGTCCGCATCACCCGAGCCGGGTCGAAGCGGATACGGTTTGGCTTGTCGCTCTCCAGCGCGAACAGGGTCTCGCCGGGCGATGAGGCGATGCCGGCACCGAAGATGCGCAGACCCGCCGCAGTCTCGATCAGGCCGAACTCGACGCTGTACCAGTAGAGCCGGGCGAGACGAGAGAGATCGGCCGGATCGGTATAGCGCAGACCGGCTGCGCCATAGGCCGCGACGAAATCGGCGTAGGACCGGTTCATCAGCAGCGGCACATGGCCAAATACATCGTGGAAGATGTCCGGCTCCTCGATATAGTCGAACTCCTCCGGCCGCCTGATCCAGAACCCGGCCGGAAACCGGCGTTCGGCGAGATGGGTGAAGAACACCCGGTCCGGCACCAGCCCGGGCACGGCCACCACCTCCCAGCCGGTTGCAGCCTTCAGGACGCGGTTGATCTGCCGGAAGTCGGGTATGCCGTCGGCGGCGATGCCGAGCGCCGAGAGCCCCGCGAAGAACTCGTCGCAGACGCGCCCGCGGAGCAGCTCGAACTGGCGCCGGTGCAGCCGCGACCAGGTCTCATGGTCAGCGGCGGCGTAGTGCTGGAATCTCTGGTCGACGACGAAATCGGCCGGAACCTCGTCCGGCTTGAGGCCTGACCGGCTGAGCGGGTCGGTAGTCATGGCGCACCTCCCAATGCTGCAAGCATGCTGCGCCCGCCTCCGGGTCATGTCCTGACTTTCTCTTGCGCCTCAGCGGCCTCGATAGAACAATATGACCGGGAAACGCACCAACGGGTCCGATCATGACAGAAACAAGCAAAGCCCCGTCACGCCTCGACGAAACCGACCGGCGCATCCTGCGCGCCCTGCAGCGCAATGGCCGCCTGACCAATGCCGCCCTCGCCGAGGAGATCGGCATGGCGCCCTCTCCCTGCCTGCGCCGCCTCAAGGCGCTGGAGGAGGATGGCGTCATCGCCGGCTATCGTGCGCTGATCGACCGCCGGCAGCTCGGCCATGGCGTCGAGGCCTATGCCTTCGTCAAGCTCGCCCAGTCGGATCCGGACTGGCGAACCCGCCTGATCGAGAAGCTGAAGGCCTTCGACGAGGTCATCTCATGCCAGGCAATGACCGGCGAATGCGACCTGCTCGTCCACATCGTCGCCGATGACATCGAGGCCTATGGCGAATTCGCCATGCAGCGCCTGCTGACGCTGCCGGGCATCGCCGACATGCGCTCCTCGTTCGTGCTGGCGACGATCAAGCCGGATCGGGGCTGGCCGGTCTGAGAAGGCCCCGCTCAGGGCGTCACGCCATAGGCGCGGTAGCGCTCGCCGGCGCTGACGTCGAGATCGCGCGCCCGGGCGAAATCGAAAGCCGCCTCTTCCGCATCGCCGCGGCGCTGATGCGCGATCGCCCGGCCGTACCAGGCCTGCCCGAGCCTTGCATCGAGCGAGAGCGCCCGGTCGTAATCGGCGATGGCGCCATCGAGATCGCCGTGCTTGAGCTGGACGAGCGCCCGCGTGTGCAGGACCCCGCTCTGGTTCGGCGCGAGGCGCAGCGCCTCCTCGCAATCCGGCAGCGCCCCCGCCACCTGCCCGCTGACCGCGCGGATCAGGCAGCGCATGTTCCAGAAGCCGGCCTGCTCTGGGTGGCGCTTGATCAGGCGCCCGAGCTCGTCGATCGCAAGACTCGGCTGCTGAGCGCTGACCAGCGCCTGGGTCAGGCCGAGTGCGGCATCGATGCGGTGCGGCGCCAGCGTCAAGGCCGCGCGGTAATCCGGGATCGCTGCCTCCGGCTCCCCCAGAGCGAGGCGGACCGCGGCGCGCGACAGCCAGCCATCGGCATCCTCGCGATCGATCGCGAGCGCGGCGTCGAAGTCCACGAGCGCGCGCTGGTATTGCCGGGAGCGCTGCAGCAGCTGGCCACGGTTGAGCAGCGCCGCGTGATTGCTCGGCGCTACCGCGAGCACCTGGTCATAGGCGCTCAGCGCCGCATTGGCCTGCCCGCGCGCCTCCAATGCTCGGGCACGCTGGAACAGGGCCTCGACGAAGCGCGGCGCGCGCCGCAGCGCCGCCTCGCTGTCGGCGAGCGACTCCGAGAACACGCCATCGCGAAAATGCAGCCGCGCCCGCAGCACGAGAGCCGCCGGGTGATCCGGCTCGATCGCCAGCGCCGTCGCAACGTCCTGCCGCGCCTGCGCGTCGCGCTGCGGCTGGCCGATGCGGAACTGCGCGCGCCGCACCAGCCGCGTCACGTCGAGGCCATCGACCGCCAGCGCGGCGTCTAGCTCGGCGAGTTCGTCGCGCGTCGGCGCGGCCGGCTGCGGACGGGCCGCATGATAGGCATGCCAGAAGGCCGCTCGCTCGTGCCCGAACTGTGTCCTGGCCGCGTGGATGAAAGCGGCCAGCCGCATCGGCCAGACCTCGATCGAGCGGCCGAGCACCGGCAGCAGGGCCTCGCGCCGCTCTATGGCCCCGGCATGAGCGGGTTCGCGTTCAAGCACGGCGCCATAGGCCGCCAACGCCGCCAGTCTTTCGCCGAGCATCTCCTCGGCCATCGCCAGGCCGAAGCGCGTCGCCAGATCGTCCGGACGCCCCTGCAGCGCGAGCTCGTAGGCCTTACGAGCCGGAGCCGCCCGGCCGAGCGCGAGCAGGGCGTCGCCGCGCATACCGTGCCAGGCCGGTGCGTCGCGGCCGGGCCCGGCGCGGTCGAGATCGCGCAGCGCCTCGTCGTTCCGTCCAAGGGAGAGCAGCAGGTGGGCACGATTGCGCAGGCCGTTGCCATCGTGCGGCGCCAGCGCCAGCAGCTGGTCTAGGTCCCGCAAGGCCTCGGCCTGCCGGCCCTGCTCGATCAGCAGCAAGGCGCGGTTGTTGAAGGCAAAGACGGTAGCCGGATGGGTCGCGATCAGGACGTCATAGGCCTTGATCGCCCGGAGCGGCCGGCCGCTCCGCTGCAGCACCAGAGCGCGTCGCGACAGGGCGGTTTCGTTGCGCGGGTCGAGCCGCAGCGCACGCTCGTAATTCGCCAGCGCCGGTTCCAGCTCCCCGAGAGCCTCGAAAGCCCGCCCGCGCTCGACCCAGCTTTGCGGCACTGCGGGCTCGAGCCGCAGGGCGCGCTCGAAAGCGCCGACCGCCTCGGCGGGACGTTTCAGCGCCGACAGCGACATGCCGCGCCGATAATGGTGCGAGGCGATGGCGGGCTCCAGCTCGATCGCCATGTCGAAGTCGGCCAAAGCGAGATCATGCTCGCCGAGGCCTTGCAGCAGCCTGGCCCGCGCCACCCGCGCCCAGGCGCTCGACGGGTCCAGCCGCAGGCCATGATCGAGGTCCGCCCGTGCGCCAGCCAGGTCGCCGCGCCGTTCGCGCAGGCTGGCCCGGTCGACCAGCAGGCTGGCAGGTGCGTTGCCGGCGGCGAGCCCGGCGGCGAGGACCGCTTCCGCCTCGCGATGACGGCCGAGTTCGGAGAGCACCGCGGCGCGACCGCGCAGAGCCGCAAGATGGCCTTCGGTTGTCCTCAGGGCGGTCTCGAAATCGCGCAGAGCCGCATGGAGAGCGCCCTCGCCTTGCGCCAGCCAGCCGCGGCTGGCGAGCAGATCCGCCCGGTCGCCGCGGTTCAGCTCGACCCGCAGGGCTTCGTCGCAGGCCGCCTTGCGCTCGCCGCGCGGCGTCTCGATCTCGCCCATGCAGATTTGCGCCAGCTCTTCCGTCTGCTCGGCCGGAGAGACCGGCGGAAGTGAGGTATGAGCCGAGGCGGGCGTGGCCTGGAAAGCGACCAGCGCGCCCAAAATAACAAGGCGACGCGACTTCATTAAACTAGGTCTCGCGATGGCCCCCCGCATCATGAGAGCGTCATCCGTTTCGCGAATCCAGTTTTTGTTCCACGCCGCCGTCAAAAAACGGGCCGGTGTGCCGCGCTGGTCACAGCGCGGCACACCGGCCCCGAAAGCGGAAATATGCCGAGCCGACTACTCGGCAGCAGCCTGCGCGTGCATCCGGGCGCCGCGCGCGATCAGCTTGTTGAGCGCGACCAGATAGGCCTTTGCAGAGGAGACCAGCGTGTCCGGATCGGCGCCGCGGCCGGTCACGGATGCGCCGTTCTGCGACAGCCGCACCGAGACTTCGGCTTGGGCATCGGTGCCCTCGGTCACGGCGTGGACGTCGTAGAGCTCCAGCCGCGCCTCATGCGGCACGATCGCCTTGATCGCGTTGAAGACGGCGTCGATCGGGCCGTTGCCCTCGGCCTCTTCGGCGACGACCCGGCCCTCGACATCGAGCTTCATCATCGCCCGCTGCGGGCCGCGCGTGCCGGCGATCACCGTCAGCGAGACCAGTTTCACCCGGTCATGGGCGGAGGCGATGTTCTCGTCGACCAGCGCCTCGATATCCTCGTCGTAGACGTGCTTCTTGCGGTCGGCCAGCGCCTTGAACCGGGTGAAGGCATCTTCCATCTGGTTGTCGCCGAGCTCGTAGCCCATCTCCTTCAGCTTGGAGCGGAAGGCGGCACGGCCCGAATGCTTGCCCATAACCAGCGAGGTCTTGGTCACGCCGACCGATGCCGGCGTCATGATCTCGTAGGTCTGCTGATGCTTCAGCATGCCGTCCTGATGGATGCCGCTCTCATGCGCGAAGGCGTTCCGGCCGACGATCGCCTTGTTGTACTGCACCGGGAAGGAGCAGGCGGTCGAAACCGCCTTGGAGGCGCGCATCAGCATCGTGGCCTCGATGCCGGTGTCGTAAGCCATGACGTCGCCGCGCACACGCAGCGCCATCACGACCTCCTCCAGCGCCGCATTGCCGGCGCGCTCACCGATGCCGTTGATGGTGCACTCGACCTGGCGGGCGCCCCCCTCGATCGCCGCCAGCGAATTGGCTACGGCGAGGCCCAGATCATTGTGGCAATGCGCCGAGAAGATCGCCTTGTCGGCATTCGGCACGCGCTCGCGGATCTGGCGGAACATGGCGCGATACTCGTCTGGCGTCGCGTAGCCGACCGTATCGGGCAGGTTGATCGTGGTCGCGCCGGCCTTGATCGCGGTCTCGACCGTCCGGCAGAGATAGTCAATCGGGGTGCGGGTCGCGTCCATCGCCGACCATTCGACGTCCTCGACCAGGTTGCGCGCCTGGGCGACGGTCTTGGTGATGATCTCCAGCACTTCCTCTTCGGTCTTGCGCATCTGGTGCTGCAGATGAATCGGCGAGGTCGAGACGAAGGTGTGGATGCGCGGCTTCACCGCATGCCGTACCGCTTCGCCGGCGCGGGCGATGTCGGCGCTGATGGCGCGGGCGAGCCCGGCCACGGTCGCACGCTTGATCCGGCGGGCGATTTCGGAGACCGCCTCGAAATCGCCGTCCGAGGCGATCGGGAAACCCGCCTCGATGATGTCGACGCCCATCGCGTCGAGGAAGTCGGCGATCTCGAGCTTCTCCTCGAAGGTCATGGTCGCGCCGGGGCACTGCTCGCCATCGCGCAGGGTGGTGTCGAAGATCAGGACCCGGTCCTTCGACGAGGCGGGCTTGCTGGAGACGGTCATGCTGCTGTTCCTTGGCTCGGAACGCGCCGCTATTCGTGATGGCGGGCGCGGAGGGTCTGGATTTCGGTTCTCGTCACTCCCCTGAGCGCCCAGGCATGCATGCCCGGTCGGCCCTCAGGGGCTGATAAGGAGAAGAAGCTGACCAAGAGCGAGAGGAGCGCGCATGCCGGCGGGCCGCGCGATCGCGCGGTTGAGCGTCAGGGCATGGGTGGCGGATGCGGCCACAGGCGTTCCTCTTCGAATGAGGCTGTTTAACCGATTTGGCTGCACCTGCGCAAGGCGAGTCTGCAGACGCGGTCAGCGGGTCGCGCCGGCCTTCTCCTTCAAGGTCCGCAATCCCGCCAGCGGCGCCGGCCAGAGCTGCAGGCGGTAGAAGTCGTCTCCGTCCAGCCCGTCCTCACAGGGGCTGTCGAGGCCGACATAGGAAACCCGCAGCCTGTATGGGCCGGGCGGGAGCGAAAGCCGCGCGGCATCCTGCAGGGCATCCGTGCAGCCGAGGATGGCGATCCGGCCCGAGCGGACGGTGAAGGAGCATTCATTGACGAGATCCCATTCGTGGAAATCGTCCTCCGGCTCCTCGCTATGGAGTGAAACCGCAACGGGCACCGCCATGTTGCGAACCGTGCCGATGCCGATGCTGCAATCGCCCACGGCGATCAGGCGCTCCACGGCCTCGTCCGTCCACAGCGGGCCGAAATCCTCATTGGCCGCCTCGTCCTCGACGTAGAACTGGAAATAGTCGGCGAAGACGGCGAGTTCGAGCTGGGCTTCGATGGTCATTGCGGCAGCATCCGGCAAACTGGTGACGAGACTGTGTCCAGCGGGCATCGCGCGATTGGCTGGCGGGCCGGAATCGGTCATGCTCGCCCGCGATATCGCTTCGGAGCCGACCATGCGCGCTGGACCTCTCGCAACCGCCCTTTGCCTCGCGCTCGCCGCCTGCCAGACCGCCGGCCCGCCGCCGGCCCCCTCGCCCGAGCAGGCACCGACCGGCGTGACCCCGAACACCTTCCGCATGCCGAGCGGCAGCGGTTGCGGCGGCGAGATCGAGCGCTTCCAGGCGGTGGTCGACAACGACATCCAGACCGGCCACACCACGCGCAACGTCCATGTCCGCGTCAGCGCCGAGATCGAGAAGGCCCGCGCCACCTGCTCCGGCGGCAACGAGGCCGGCGCGCTGTCGCAGCTGCGCGCGACGAAGTCGAAATTCGGCTATCCGTGAAAGTCACCGCCGTCATGCTCGCCCTTGTGGCGAGCATCCGCGTCTTGAACATCGCATTGCATCAAGACGGACGTGGATGGTCGGGACAAGCCCGACCATGACGACCCGAGCCCCCGCTAGCCCGCCAACCCGCGCTTTTCGAGCAGTGCGTCCGGCGTCGGCAGCCGCCCCCGGAACAGCGTATACGCCTCGGCCGGGTCGCGCGTGTCGCCGGCCGAATAGATATAGCGCCGCAGCTTCTGCGCCAGCTCCGGCGCGAAGACGTCGCCCGCCTCGATGAAGGCATTGAAGGCGTCGGCGTCCATCACCTCCGACCACAGATAGCTGTAATAGCCCGCCGAATAGCCGTCGCCCGAGAAGACGTGGCTGAAATGCGGGGTACGGTGGCGCATGGTGATCTCGCCGGGCATGCCGATCCGTGCGAGCTCAGCCGCCTCGAAGGCGAGCGGATCGACCTCGGCCGTCGCCTCCAGCGAATGGAAGGCGAGATCGACCAGCGCCGACGAGGTGTACTCGACGGTGGCGAAGCCCTGGTTGAAGGTCTGCGCCTTCTTGATCTTCTCGATCAGCGCCTCCGGGATCGGCTCGCCGGTCTCGGCATGCAGGCAGAAGCGCTGCATCACCTCCCTGGTCAGGAACCAGTGCTCGTACAGCTGCGAGGGCAATTCGACGAAGTCGCGCGAGACCGAGGTGCCGGCGAGCGAGCCGTATTTCACGTCGGAGAGCAGGCCGTGCAAGGCGTGGCCGAATTCGTGGAACAGCGTGCGCGCATCGTCGATCGAGAGCAGCGCCGGCTTGCCCTCGGCAGGTTTGGCGAAGTTGCAGACGTTGACGATGATCGGCCGGACCTCGCCGTCGAGATTGCGCTGGCCGCGATAGGCGCTCATCCAGGCGCCTGAACGCTTCGAAGGCCGGGCGAAGTAATCGCCGAGGAAGAGGCCGATGTGCCGACCGGACGCGGCCTCGGTCACCTCCCAGATGCGGACGTCGGGATGGTAGCCGGCGAGTTCCGGCTTCTCGGCGAAGGCGAGGCCGAACAGCTTGCCGGCCGTGTCGAAGGCGGCGGCGATGATGCGATCGAGCTGGAGATAGGGCTTCAGAACGGCTTCATCGAGCGCATAGGTCTTCTGCCGCACCTTCTCCGAATAATGCCGCCAGTCGGAGGGTCGGATCGGCCCGTTCTCGCCCTCGGTCTGGGCCAGGGCGGCGAGATCGGCGGCCTCCTGCGCCGCGCGCGCCTTGGCAGGCTTCCAGACAAGCTCTAGCAGTTGGCGGACATTGGCCGGCGCCTTCGCCATGGAATCGTCGAGCTTGAAATGTGCGAAGGTCGGGAAGCCGAGCAGCTTGGCCTTCTCGGCCCGCAGCTTGACCATCTCGGCGACGATGGCGCGGTTGTCGGTCTCGCCACCATTCTCGCCGCGCTTGCTCCAGGCGAGGAAGCTCTCCTCGCGCAGATCCCGGCGCGTCGAGAAGGTCAGGAAGGGCTCGATGATCGAGCGCGACAGCGTCACAGCATGCTTGCCATCCTGGCCGCGATCCGCGGCGGCACGGGCCATGGCAGCAACGACGAAGGCCGGCAGGCCGGCGAGATCGGCCTCGTTCTCCAGCACCAGCGCGTAGCTCGCCTCGTCCTTGAGCAGGTTCTGTCCGAAGCTGGTGCCGAGCCCGGCAAGCCGCTCGTTGATCGCGGCGAGCCGGGCCTTGTCTTCCGATCCGAGCTCCGCGCCGGCGCGGACGAAGCCGCGATGCGTACGCTCCAGCAGACGCATCTGCTCGGCGTCGAGGCCGAGCTTCTCGCGCTGACGGAAGACCGCGTCGACCCGCGCGAACAGCCCCTCGTCCATCATGATCGCCGACCAATGGCGTGACATCACCGGCGAAATCTCGCGCTCGATCGCCTGCAGGGCCTCGTTCGTGTCGGCTCCGGCGAGATTGTAGAAGACGCCGCCGAGCCGGCCCATGCCGCGGGCCGAACGCTCCAGCGCCTCGATCGTATTGGCGAAATCGGGCGCTGCCTTCTCAGCCTTGATCGCCTCGATCTCGGCCCGGTGCTTATCGAGTGCCGCCGGATAGGCCTCGCGGATATGCTCGGGGCGGATCGCGGCGAATGGCGGCAGGCCGAAAGGCGTTTCCCAGACCTGCCCGAAAGGGTTGCCGGCGGGCAGGTTCAAGGCTTCGGATGCGATCATGAGCTGGCCTTTCAGCGTTGCTGAGTCATTCGAACGGCCCCCCTTCGTCCCGATGGGAGACGCGGTGCCGATCCGACGATGTTTTCCTGGGAAGGATCAGGATTCTCGCTCGAAGATATGGGCGAGGTAGGCCGTCATGAAGGGGGGCATGTCGTAATCGCTGCAATCGGCGAGATTGCGGACGATCACCATATCCGAAAGCTCGGGCTCCTCCTGCGATGCGATCCGCTCCAGCATCAGGGCGCGCGCCGCTTCTGCCGGCAGATCGATGCGAACCGGGCGCATGAAGGCAACCCGGCCGGGCACGATCACCGCGTCCCAGCTCTCCTCCACCACGATCTCGTTGAGCGATAGCCCCGTTTCCTCGCAGAGTTCGCGGGTGACGCTGCCGGCGAGGTCGAGGCTGCCGTCGGGCAGGATATCTTCATGATCGGGCGTGCCGGCAGCGAAATAGACCTTGCCGGCATTGGCAGTGTGCTCGCCCATCCTGCCGAGCAGGAAGGCGCCGTCTGCCGCCCGTAGCGCCGCCATGCCGAAGCCGTTGCGGATCGCCGGCGGTGGCACGCCGAAATCACGCCAGGCCAGGAGCGCGGCATAGTCGGTCGCGAAATAGCCGGCATGGAAGACGCCCGCCTCGATCGCAGCCCGATGCTGCAACAGGACGCGGCCGTTGAACATCGCCGGCTTGTCGGCTGTGAGCTTCTGCCAATGCGCGGCAATCTCGCCCGAGCGCTCGCTGATGAAGCTCCACTCATAGGGCTCGACCCTGGCCTCGACGCGCTGGAGCGCGACGATGCTGCCGTCCTCGACGCCGTTCATGACCAGGATCTCCTCACAGCAAGTGCCCCTCGCTCATCACCACAGCCGCCCCTCCGATCGTCGCCGAGACGAGCACGCCATTGGCGACCGTCAGGCCAAGCTCGATCTGCGAGGGCCGGCCGATCTCGTAACCCTGCTCGATCACCAGGCGTTGCTCTCCGTCACCCGGCTTCTCGAAGCGCATCACCGCCCCGGCGAAGGCGGCGACGGCCGAACCGGTGGCCGGATCCTCGACGACCCCCATGCCGGGCGCGAACATCCGCGCATGGAAATGGTGCCCCGTATCGACCGTCTCGCGGCAATAGACGAAGGCGTTCTCCTGCCCGGCGGGCCGCATCGCCTGCGACCACAGGCTGGTGTCGAGCCGGATGCCGGCCAGGGCCTTGCGCGACGCCACCGGCACCAGCGTGAAACCGAGCCCTGCCGAGAACACGCTCGGCACATGGGCATCGAAACCGATGTCGCGCCGGTCGAGCCCGAGCGCGCCGGCGAGCATCGGCGAGGAAGCGGCCGGCTCGATCTCCTCCGGCAGGCGCGGCAAGGTGAAGGTCGCGCGGCCGGAGCGTCCCGTGATCCCGCTAACGGCGCAGGGCACGAAACCAACCTCTTCCTCGAGCACGAGCACCGTCCCCGGCCTTCCCTCGGCTGCATCGCGCAAGGCGAGCAGCACCGCGGTCCCGACCGTCGGATGGCCGGCGAAGGGCAGTTCGCGCTCCGGCGTGAAGATGCGGATGGCGGCGCGATGCGCCGGATCGGCCGGCGGTAGGACAAAGACCGTTTCGGAGAGATTGAACTCGCGGGCGATCGCCTGCATCGCCGCGCCATCAAGGCCATCACTGTCGAGCACCACGGCCAGCGGATTGCCGGCGTGGGGACGAGCGGCGAAGACGTCGAGCGTGACGAAGCGGCGCTGCATCATGACCTTCCGTGCGGTTTCGGGATTGAAAGTTCGATCGTCAGCGGACAATGATCCGAGGCCTTGGGCCGGTCCCAGCCGACGCGCGGATAGCGATCTCCGGTCAGGGCGAGCTTGCCCATCGAACGGTCCGCCTCGCGCGGGTCGAGCGGCACGCGATAGGGCAGACCGCGCCGGATCATCTGGATCACCGGGTCGGGGTTCGCCGCCGCCAGCGCCGGTGAAAGCAGGATATGGTCGAGCGGCATATGGCTTTCGAGCAGCTTCTGATGCGTTTCCGACCAGTAGCGCCGGAAATGCGTCCAGCGCTCATGCGGCGGCAGCGCCTGCATCGGGTCGACGGCGAAATCGTCGAGTAGCGGCTCGATCCCGCTCTCCCCCTCATCGGTCGGCGCCGCCAGCGGCCCGAGCCCGATACGATAAGCGTTGAGATCGCCGAGGATCGCCCAGTTCGCCTCGCGCCAGCCGCTGCCGAACCGGGCCTCGATGATGCGTCTCACCGCCAAAGCCTCGGCGCGCCGGATCGGCAGCGTCGCTTGCCGGCCGTCGTCGCGGCCATTGTTCATCGACTTGAAATGGCAGCCGAACAGCGTCAGCTCCCGGTCGCTGAAAGCGAGCGTCACCGCCAAGCAGTCGCGCGCGAAGACCTTGTCGCGCGGGCCGATGCCGAAGGCCGCGACCTCGGGCGAGAAGGCTTCCGCCTCGGCGAAGCTCATCTCGCGATGCGAGCGCACCGTGACCTGCTGCGGCGCCACAAGGTCGCGGCGGGCGGCGAAGCCGATATCGATGCTGCGGCGATCATTGCCGTCGATCAGCGTGAAATGGCCGTAGCGATGATCGGCGATGCGGTGGACGTAATTGGCGAAGAAGGCCTGCAGGCTGGCGAGTGAGTCGACTTCCTGCAGCATCCAGATGTCGGCATTGGCCTCGGCGATGGCGAGCGCCGTCATCTGGCGCTTGTCGTCCTCCAGCGCCACGGCCAGCGAGCGCTCGACCGCGTCGCGCTCGTCGGCGCGCGGGAAGTGGAACAGCGACATCGCGGCGGCCGTCTCGGTGCGTCCGCCCGGCTCGAAACGATGGCGCGTCAGCAGATTCTCGACGTTGAAGGTGCCGAGGCGCAGCCGCATCCGTTCAGACCGCCTCGGGCACGAACTGGTGCGAGGGCGTAACGAACTCGTCCTGCGCCGCGACGGTCAGGATCTCGCGCGAGCCGGCATCCTTGGTCCGCTTGAGCAGCCCGTAGATCGAGGACGAGGCCTTGGCGAGCGCGCTCGCGGCCGAGCCGTCGCGCAGATAGTGCACGTAGAACAGCGCGGCGATCGCATCGCCGGCGCCGTTGACGCTGATGTCGATCTTCGGCGTGCGTACCCGGAACGTGCCCTGCCCGTCGGCCGCCATCAGGTCGATCGCGTCATCCGGCGTCTCGTCGGTGATCAACGAGGTGACCAGCACGACCTTCGGGCCGGCATCGCGCAACGCCTCGACGGCGCGATGGGCATCGCCGATGGTCCGGACCTCGACATCGGTCAGCAATTCCAGCTCGAACTGGTTCGGCGTCACGATGTCGGCGGCCGGCACCGCCTGCTCGCGCATGAACTCCGGAATGCCCGGGCGCACGAAGATGCCGCGCCCGACATCGCCGATCACCGGATCGCAGCAATACATCGCCTTGGGATTGGCGACCCGCACCCGCTCGACGGCGGAGAGGATCGCATGGCCGATATCGGCCGAGCCCATATAGCCGGAGAGCACGCCGTTGCAGGAAGGCAGCACGCCGCGCTCGGCGATGCCCTCCATCACCTCGTCGATCATGCCGCCGTCGAAGACGCGGCCCTTCCAGTCGCCATAGCCGGTGTGGTTGGAGAACTGCACGGTATGGATCGGCCAGACTTCGACGCCGAGGCGCTGCATCGGAAAGACGGCAGAGGCGTTGCCGACATGTCCATAGGCGACATGGGACTGGATCGAGAGGATGTTCATGGGCACGGGGCTCGCGGCGGGACGGCATGGTCTACCCGCTCAGCGCCCGGCTCGGCAAATCGAAAGCGACGACAGCCCAAGCCGGCGCGGTCCTAGACCGAGAGCCGGGCGACGCCGGCGGTGTCGGTGAACTGCGTCACGCTGGTCAGCTTGCCGTCCGCGACCGTGACGACATCCATGATCTCGAAGGAGCCGGTGCGGCCAGTCGGCACGCAGACGACATCGGCGCGCCAGTGCAGCGTCGCCCGGTCGCCCTCGACCATCAGCGCCAGTTCCTCGATGTTGCTGAAGACGTAGGTCGCGATCAGCCCGGCCATCTGCTCCCGGACCGCCGCATGCCCGTCAGGCTCGGCGAAGACCTCGGCGGCGGCCGGCCCTCCCGCCAGCCGATAGCTGCATTGCTCGTGGAAACAGCTCATCAGCCCGTCGAGATCGCCGCGATGGCGGGCGGCGTAGGCGCTGCGGATGAGTTCGGCGACGGCGGCGCGCTCGGTCATGTCGGCTCCCCCAACGTCAGGCCGACACTCTGATCCCGCAGCAGGCGCGTGTCCAGATTTCCGTAAGAGGGCCGCGGGCGTCAGCTCGAATGAACCGGCTCGGCATTGGCGATGGCGACCATCGCGGTCTCGAGCTCGTAGCGCAGGCCGGCGCTCTCATAGCCCAGCGAGACCTTGCCCTGGAAATCCTGCGCCACGACCCGCTCCAGCAGCCGCGAGCCGAAACCCTTGCGCGTCGGCGCGGTCACCGGGGGGCCGCCGCTTTCGCTCCATCCGAGTGCGAAGCGCTCCTCGCTATCGGGCGCGCCGGCGCGCCAGGCGATCGCGACCCGGCCGCCATCGCGCGACAGCGCCCCGTACTTGATCGCATTGGTCGTGAGCTCGTTGATCGCAAGCGCCAGCGTCAGCGACTGCTTCGCGCCGAGTTCCAGGGCCGGACCGTTGAGCACGACCCGCCCTTCGGCGATACGGTGCGGCGCCAGGGCGCCCTCGATCACCGCGCGGATCGGCGCGCCGCTCCAGCTCGACTGGGTCAGGATCGCATGGGCCTCGCCGAGCGCGGCCACCCGCTCTCCGAAGGTCGCCTGCGCCTCTTCGAGCGAGCCGGCCGAGCGGAAGGTCTGGTTGGCGACCGCGCCGATCATCGCCAGCACGTTCTTCATGCGGTGCGCGAGTTCGGCGTTGAGCAGGCGGGAGTTGCGCTCCGACTGCATCTTGGCCGTGGTCTCGACGACCGTATCGATCATCCCGAGGACGGCACCATTCTCGTCCCGGATCGGGCTGTAGCAGAAGGTGAACCAGGCGCGCTCGGGATAGCCGTAGCGCTCGACGACGAGCGGAAAATCCTCGATGAAGGTCGCCTCGCCCGCATAGGCCTTTTCGACCAGCGGACTGATTTCCTGCCAGACTTCGGCCCAGACCTCGCTGAACGGCTGGCCGAGCGCCGGCGGCTTGTCGCCGAGGATCGCCTTGAAGGCATCGTTATGGATGGTGATGAGCTCGGGGCCCCAGACGATGCATTTCGGGAAATGCGAATTGACCATCATCCCGACCGCGACCCGCAAGGCGGCGGGCCAGTTCTCGGGCGGCCCGAGCGTTGTCGTCCAGTCATGAGCAGCGATGGCCGCCGCCATCGCGCCGCCGCCATCGAGAAACCGTCTGCAATTTTCCAAATGTCACCTAGGATGGCGACCATCGTCGCCTGAGGGAGTGCTTGCCCCCTATTGAAAGCATCGAGCGACCGGCGGCAAGCGGCATTCCGCTCACCGCCGGGCTTGATGCTCGCCGGCTCAGGAACCAGCGCCCGCCTTCTTGGCGAAGGTGTCGATGAACGTCTTGCTCAGGTCGACACTCGAGGTCGCGAGCTCGGGATCGAGCAGCTTCAGCGAATCATACATGCTCTTCATCGCGTCGGGCGTCGAAATGCCGGTGCGCGAATAGCTCTCCTGCGAGTTCTTGACCGCGCGCAGATAGAGCGGCTTGTCGCCGAGATGGTACTCCGCCGGAACGAGATCGGCGACATCCTCGGGCTTGGCCGTCTCCAGCCATTTCAGCGACTTCATCAGCGCGTTGACCAGCTTCTGCGTGGTCACCGGGTTCTTCTCGGCGAAATCGTTCTTGAGATAGAGCACGGCGGCCGGGTTGGCGCCGCCGAACAGCGCCTTGGTGCCGGCTTCGGTGCGCGTGTCGATCAGCGCCACGACATCGCCATCGGCCTCGAGCTTCGAGGTCACCGGATCGAGATGCGAGATCAGGTCGACCTGATTCTGCTTGATCGCCGCGACCGCGCTCGCGCCGGCGCCGACGCCGATGATCGGCGCGTCCGTCGCCTTCAGCTCGGCCTTGACCATGGCGTATTGCGCGGTCAGCGCGGTCGAGGAGCCCGGCGCCGTCACGCCGATCTTCAGCCCCTTGAAGTCGGCTGCCGTCTTGACCTTGTCGGCGAGGTCCTTGCGCACCGCGATGGTGATCGCCGGGAAGCGGCCGAGCTCGATCACCGCCCGGATGTCCTGGCCCTTGGCCTGCATGCGGATGGTGTGCTCATAGGCACCCGTAACGACATCGACCGAGCCGCCGACCAGCGCCTGCAGCGACTTCGCGCCGCCGCCGAAATCGTTGATCTCGACGTCGAGCCCCTGCTCCTTGAAGAAGCCCTTCTTCTCCGCGACCGTGAGCGGGAGATAGTAGAGCAGCTGCTTGCCGCCGACGCCGAGCGTCAGCTTGGGCTTCTCGGCGTTTTGGGCGAGCGCATGGGCGGAAAAGCCGAGCGCGGTGGTGAAGGCGAGCGCGGCGAGCGCCGTGCGACGGGAAAAGCTCATGGGGTTCCTCCGGGTTGTCGATGAGCGCTTCTGAGGCGGCTTCGGGCTGAACGATAGGCGGTATCAATGGCTTGCGGCAAGCGCCCTGCTCCGCGCCTCATATCGGGCACAGCTCGCGGAAGCGCCGGACATGGGCGCCGACAGCGGCAAGGTCGAAGGAAACGGTGTAGCGTTTGCGGACGACAAAGCCGATTTGGCGCGCGCAGAGCAGTGACCCGAACGCCGCAATCGCCGAGAGCCGCTCACGTCGTCGTCGAACTCTGTCCGGGCCGCCAGACCAGGAGCCGGTTCTCGACCATGGTCACCAGCGAGTCGATCAGGATCACGAACAGCGCCAGGATCAGCATGCCCGAGAACACGCCGGTGACGTCGAACACGCTCTCCGCCTCGTGGATCTTGTAGCCGAGCCCAGCGGAGGAGCCGAGATATTCCCCGACCACTGCGCCGACCAGCGCGAAGCCGACCGAGGTGTGGAGCGAGGAGAACATCCAGGTCAGCGCCGAGGGCCAATAGACATGGCGGAAGAGCTGGCGCTCGTTCATGCCGAGCATGCGGGCATTGGCGAGCACGGTCGGCGAGACCTCCTTCACGCCCTGGTAGACGTTGAAGAAGACGATGAAGAAGACCAGCGTGAAGCCGAGCGCCACCTTCGACCAGATGCCGAGGCCGAACCAGAGCGCGAAGATCGGCGCCAGCACGACGCGCGGCAGGGCGTTCGCCGCCTTGATGTAGGGGTCGAACACCGCCGCCAGCAGCGCGTTCCGGGCGAAGGCGAAGCCGAAGAAGATGCCCGCCGCCGAGCCGATGACGAAGGCCAGCACCGTCTCGGTCAGGGTGATGCCGAGATGATAGTAGATCTCGGCGCCGGTGAGCTGCTTCCAGGTCCGCGCCAGCACGTCGAGCGGCGTCGAGAAGAAGAAGCGGATCGTCTTGACGTCGCCGAAGATCGGGAAGTTGCTGATGACGTGCCAGATCGCCAGCGCGACGATCATCACCAGGATTTGCAGCAGAAGCAGCTTGAGCCGGCTCACGGGCTCCCCTCCCCGACCAGTTCCTTGCCCTCGCCCATGGCGTAGGCCTTCTGCACCTCGACCCTGAGCGACGACCAGATGTCGCGATGGATCTCGTGGAAGGCCTTTTCCAGCCTGATCTCGGCGATGTCGCGCGGCCGCGGCAGCGGCACCTTGTAATCGGCGACGATGCCCGCAGCCGGACCGGCCGACATCACCACCACCCGGTCGGACAGCGCGATCGCCTCCTCGAGATCATGGGTGACGAAGATCAGTGCCTTGCGATCCTTCGACCAGAGATCGAGCAGGAGATTGCCCATGATCTGGCGGGTCTGCGCGTCGAGCGGCCCGAAGGGCTCGTCCATCAGCAGGATCTCGGGATCGCGGATCAGCATCTGCGCCAGCGCCACGCGCTTGCGCTGGCCGCCCGACAGCATGTGCGGATAGCGCTCGGTGAACGCACGCAGGCCGACGCGCGCCAGCCAGTCGCGGGCCCGCTTGTCGGCCTCGGCATCGGAGACGCCCATCGGTTCCAGCGCCACCTTGACGTTGTCGAGCGCCGTCTTCCACGGCATCAGCGCGTCCTGCTGGAAGAGGTAGCCGGCGCGGCGGTTGAGCCCGGAGAGAGGTTTCCCGAAGATGTCGACCTTGCCGGCCGAAGGCGTGAGCAACCCGGCGGCAGCGTTGAGCAGGGTCGACTTACCGCAGCCGGTCGGCCCGACCACCGAGACGAACTCGCCGCTGGCGACGCTGAGGTCGATCGCCTTCACCGCCTGGTAGCGCGTGCCGCCCTGGAGATGGAAGGTGATGTCCAGCCCCGTCAGGCGGACGGCCGGAGCGGGAGCGGCGCTCCCCGCGCCCGCCGCCTCCGGCGGGCTGTCTTTAGGCTGCATCAGTATCGTTTCCCCCGCCGGGCAGAGCGCGGCGCCCACAAGCGCTGGCCTTCCCGGTCGATTTTCCCGTTCGCGGGGAGAGTAGGCGATCATCCGGCGAAGGCAACCCGTACGATAGCCGGGTTCCTGCGGGTTTTTTTTAACGCCGGCCGGGTAGCGAAACGCCGACGCTTCTGCTGTATCGCTGCACGCCCCTGAAGGAGACTGGCCGGTGACCGCGCAACTCGACCTATGGATTCAGACTCTCGTCGAGTTCATGCGCAACAACCAGCAATGGGCGCTGCCGATCGTCTTCTTCGTCGCTTTCGCCGAATGCGTCGCGATCCTGTCCTGGCTGGTGCCGGCCACGGTCTTCTTTACCGCCTTCGGTGCGATCGCCGGCGCCTCGGGCCTGAATCTCGTCCCTCTCTCGATCGCCGCCTCGCTCGGAGCGGCTTTCGGCTTCTGGCTGTCCTATTGGGCCGGCCTCGTGCTCGGCCCGCGCGTCGACGATTACTGGCCGCTGCGCGACAACCCTGATTTGCTGCGCAAGGGCCACGACTTCTTCGAGAAATGGGGCTTCCTCGGCATCATTGTTGGCCATTTCTTCGGGCCGATCAGGGCGGTGATCGCGCTCGTCGCCGGCATCGTGAAGATGCCGTTCTGGGCCTTCCAGCTCGCGAATTTCGGCGCCTCCTTCGCCTGGGGCTTCGGCCTGATCTACGGCGCCGGCCAGGCGACCGAGATGATGATGAAGTTCACCGGCAAATAGGCGCAGCGCTCCCGACCAGGGCAGCCCCGAAACACAACGCCAGCTGAACGAAGGTCTCAGATCGCGTTCAGGCTCGCGGGCCGAAAGTCCGGCCATCGCGTCGAGACCGGGTCCTTCCGGTTCACAACCGGCGCGGCGGCGCGGACGGCCCGGCATCTGCGCAGCTCAGCTCCTCCGGGCAGGACTTATGGAGTCCACGCCATGACCATGTCTCGTTTTGCCATCGGCCTCGCCGCGCTTGCCCTCGCAGCCGGCCCGGCCTTCGCGCAGACCGCAACCCAGCCTGCCACCCCGGCCAAGCCGGCAGCCCCCATGACGACGCCTGCTGCGCCAGCCGCGCCCGCGGCCAAACCCGCTGCCCCCGCCGCGACGCAGGCCAAGAAGATCAACATCAATACCGCCAGCGCCAACGAGCTCGACACGCTCAAGGGCATCGGCGAGGCCCGCTCCAAGAAGATCATCGAGGAGCGCGCCAAGGCGAAATTCAAGAATTTCGACGATCTGGTGAAACGCAACGTCCTGCCGGCCAATGTCGAGGCCGACATCAAGGATAAGATCACCTTCTGATCTCGCACCAGGGAGCCGGCCGCACGCGCGGCCGGCTCCGTTTCTTTGTTGGGGCTATCTCTCCCGGACGTGAGCCGTGACGTCCACCGGGCTCTCGTCGAGCTCGCGATCGCGGGCTGCAGAGGGTCCGCTCATAATTGGCCCCCTCAGGCAGCGCTCATTCGACCACTCTGAGAAAGACCACCCGGCCGCTTGTCGCTTTGTCGGTTTCTCTGGCCGCCTGCTCGAACCGGGGCGACGCGTCCGAACTCTGGCGGCGCAGGGCCTCGTCGACGCCTTCTCCGGCCCCCAGGCCACGCCGGTCCTCGCAACGCACAGCGATGATCCCGGTCGGGTCGCCGAAGAATGGGGCGGCGATCCTGTCGCGCTCGCTGCAATCACGCAGGCCGAGATCGCGCAGGTCACGCTCACTCATATCGCAGAACCTGTGATAATCGCGCCGTGTCCGCAGCCAGCGGCCGATGCTGCCCACGACAGCACGCGGGAAGCGGCCAAGCGAACCGCCCCTGGCGAACACGTGCCGGGCCGGTCCGATGATGAAGCTGATCATGATCTTTCTCCGCCATCAGAAGTGATGGCGGAACAGGACACCCGCGGACTGTCAGCTCCTGTCAGAAACTCTCGCGTTCAGTGACAGCTGTTGTCAGCAGGATTAGAGCGCTGGAAGATCCGCGATTGCGGTTCGAGGCTTTCAGAAATGCGGCGCGGCCGAGCGGGTGTTTTGAAGCGCCGAGCAGGTGCACTCGCATCTGTCGGCGATCTGCGACGCCGATGGGCAGCAGACATGCATTCCTCGCCTCTGTGCCATTGAGGCCGCAGAGAATTTACAGCAGGCCGATGACGATCAGCAGGAGCAACGCGAAAGAGCCGCCCAGCGCCAGATACGACAGGCCGAACTGAATGCCATGCGCCTCGTGCAGATGTGGTTCATGCAGCGTTCTAACCGGTTCCATGATTGCCTCCCCTCTGCTCAAAGCCGTCCCGTTCCCTGTATTCCCGTTGTCCTTTGTGCGAGCCGCGTCGCAATTGCTGGCTCAGTAGGCGATGATCTCGACGCCGATCCAGGCGATCACCGCCAGGACCAGCCCACCGACCAGCACCATCAGCACGGGCCTGTCGAGGAAGCCCTGCCGTGCCTCGACGGGCGTCTCGACCGCCGGGTCGGCATCGGTGTGCTTGTCCGCCCGCATCGGCGGAATCGGCTGGCCGCCTTCGGTCGGGATGCGCGCTTCGCGCTCCCTCACATCCTGTTCCATTGCCGTCTCCCTTGCGCGCGGCCCGCAGGTCGCGACCGGCGTGTAGGCGCTCAGCCTGCCACCAACTGCAGCATTGCGCTGGCGATCAAAGTGAGGCCCAGACAGCCGCCGAGCAGGGCGAAGAACATCCGCTCCTGCCGTGAAATCGGGTGGGCGGCGTGGGATCTTCCCCTGCTCGCATGATGGTGGCGGTGGCCATGCCCGCCGCCCCGCTGGTCCAGCGTCTTCCGGTCGTTCATCGGACGCTCCTGCTGTTCGTGACTGCAGCATCAACGTCCATGAGGCAGCCGGGTTCCAGGCACCGCTCCAAACGCGAAACGGGCGCCTTGCGGCGCCCGTTCCTGACTTTCGCTAAGCTGGAACCCTGCTGCGGCGAGCCCGCAGCCAGGGTCCGGATCAGTTTTTGGTCTTGTCGACCAGGGCCTTGGCCTTGATCCACGGCATCATGTCGCGGAGCTTGGCGCCGACTTCCTCGATCGGATGCGCGGCGTAGCGGGCGCGGGTCGCCTTGAACGAGGTCTGGTTGACCTTGTTCTCCAGCATCCAGTCGCGGGTGAACTTGCCTGACTGGATGTCGCTGAGCACGCGCTTCATCTCGGCCTTGGTCTCGGCAGTGATGATCCGCGGGCCGGTGACGTACTCGCCATACTCGGCGGTGTTCGAGATCGAGTAGTTCATGTTGGCGATGCCGCCCTCGTAGATGAGGTCGACGATCAGCTTCACTTCGTGCAGGCACTCGAAATAGGCCATTTCCGGGGCGTAGCCGGCCTCAGTCAGGGTCTCGTAGCCAGCCTTGATCAGCTCGACCAGGCCGCCGCAGAGCACGACCTGCTCGCCGAACAGGTCGGTCTCGCACTCTTCCTTGAAGGTCGTCTCGATGATGCCGGCGCGGCCGCCGCCATTGGCCGAGGCGTAGGACAGGCCGAGATCATGGGCGTTGCCGGTCGCGTCCTGGTGGATCGCGATCAGGGTCGGCACGCCGCCG
The DNA here is from genome assembly GCF_001509835.1 of Allobosea sp. WAO. Classification (GTDB taxonomy): domain Bacteria; phylum Pseudomonadota; class Alphaproteobacteria; order Rhizobiales; family Beijerinckiaceae; genus Allobosea. The sequence goes on along the minus strand of NZ_JXTJ01000006.1, from coordinate 499,703 downwards.
CCGCGCTGATACTCGGAACGGACGGTGTGGCCCGGGCCCTTCGGCGCGACCATCAGCACGTCGAGGTCCTTGCGCGGCTCGATCAGGTTGAAATGGACGTTGAGGCCGTGCGCAAACAGAAGGGCGGCGCCCTCCTTCATGTTGCCATGCAGCTCGTCACGATAGATGTCGCCCTGCAGCTCGTCCGGGGTCAGCATCATCATGATGTCGGAGACCTTGGCGGCCTCGGACGGAGTCATGACCTTGAAGCCGGCCTCTTCGGCCTTCTTGCGGGTGGCCGAGCCGGCCTTCAGGGCGATGATGATCTCCTTGACGCCGGAATCGCGCAGGTTGAGCGCGTGCGCATGGCCCTGCGAGCCGTAGCCGACGATGCAGACCTTCTTGCCCTTGATCAGATTGATGTCGGCGTCGCGATCGTAATAAACGCGCATTGGATGCGTCCTTCCTTGGGTTGGGTTCTTTGCTTCAGGCTTTCGGTGCGGGTCTCGCCCGCCCGTGAAGTGCGAGGAACTGGTCTGCCGCCCGGGCGGCGTCGCGCTCGATCTCGGCGCCGCTGAGCTTCAGCGCATCGCCGAGCAGCAGGCGGATCTGCACGTCGCGGCCGACCAGGCCGAAAAAGGTCCGGAACGCCGTCTCGGCATCGTCGAAATCAAGCAGCCCGGTCGCGCGCCCGTCCTCGAGCAGCGGACGCAGCCGTTCGCCGATCGCGAAACGGCCATTGGCCAGCACGATGCCGCCGAGATTGCTCTCATGTGTCGCGGCATGGCTGATGGCGAGGCGATTGAGCGCGATCGAGGTCGGGCTGGAGATCACCTCGAGCCAGTTCACGGCGAAACGGATTAGGCTGTCGCGCAGCGACAACGCGTCGAGCTTCTGGCGGTCGTAATTGCCGGCGCGGACCTTCGAGGCCTGCCATTGCACGGTCGCGGTCAACAGGCCGTCGCGGTCACCGAACCATTTGTAGAGCGTCTCCTTGGAGCAGCTCGCCCGCCGCGCCACGGCGGCCATGGTCAGCTGGTCGCCCTTCTCCACCATCAGTCCAAGCACGGCATCGAGCACCGCGAGCTGTCGCGGTGTCAGCGCCTCTGCCTGGCTATCAGTGATAGGGTCGGTCATGGTCCGGAACAGTACCGTACGTTACGGTTCCGTGATCTATCGCAGCCCCCGCGGCCATGCAAGCGGAAAGCTGAGGCGCGGGCTGGCCTCCCCTATCGCGCCACGTGGCCTATATAGCGGACAGCCACCGCACTGCCGAAACCTGACGGAGCCTGCCCATGACCCCGCCCGCCGCGACCGCGATTCTCGACTTCTGGCGCGAGGCCGGCCCGGACAAATGGTTCGACAAGGACGATACCTTCGATGCCGAAATCCGCCGGCGCTTCCTGGCCGAGGTAGAGGCCGCCGCCCGCGGTGAGCTAAGCGCATGGGAAGCGACGCCCGAGGGCGTTTATGCCCTACTGCTGCTGCTCGACCAGTTCCCGCGCAACCTCTATCGCGGCTCGCCGCAGGCCTTTGCCGCCGACCCGCTGGCTCTCGCGGTTGCCGAGCGCGCCATCGCGCGCGGTTTCGACCAGGCTTTCGAGAATCCGGAGCGGCGCTTCATCTACATGCCGTTCATGCATTCGGAGGACCTCACCGACCAGCAGCGCTGCGTCGCGCTCTGCGAGGCGGCCGACGACCCCGAAGGCGTGAAGTTCGCCGAGATCCATCGCGACATCATCCGCGACTTCGGCCGTTTCCCGCATCGCAATCCCGTCCTCGGCCGGCAGAGCTCGGCCGAGGAACGGCGCTTCCTCGAGGATGGCGGCTTCAGCGGCTGACGCTCAGCCTCCCATCTCCACGCGATGCGCCTCCGCCAATTCGTCGAGGCTCCTGAAGTGGAAATCGACACTAGGCCGTTTGGCGGGGATTTTCGTCGCCCCACTCCCCACCATGCCGGATCGCCGGTCGATCCAGGCGCGCGCCAGCCCGGCCCGCTCGGCCGGGACATGGTCATGGAACAGGCTCTGCGCGGTGTGCAGCACTTCGCCGGCCCTGAGGCCCAGATCGGCTTCCAGATGCGCCAGCAGATGGACGAAGTTGCGCGGATCGGGCTTGTAGGAGCCGATATCCTCCGCGGTGTAGATCGCATCGAAGGTGACGCCGAGCTTGCGGTTGCTGGCTGCGAAGCTCGTGCGGTCCACGTTCGACAGGATCACCAGCTTGTAATGCCGCTTGAGATAGGCGAGCGCCTCGGCCGAGTCTGGGAAAGCCGGCCAGTCCGGCACCGAGCCGCCGAAGCGCTCATTCAGGTCGGCATGGATGTTGACGCCGAGATCCTTGGCGAGGCGCGCATGGACGGCGGCGAGCAGCGTCGAATAGCGCAGCGACGGTCCCGCCCCCTCCAGCTCAGTCTCAAGCGTGCCGAAGCGCGCCAGCGCCTCCTCGCGGTCGATGTTGATCCGGCCGGCGCTGATCAGCGGCTGCAGTGCGTTCCAGATCCCGGTCTCCCAGTCGATCAGCGTGCCGTAGCAGTCGAAGGTCAGAACCTTGAAATCGGTGAGTTTCATCGCGGGTAGTCCTCATGGCTCGGGGTCGCGCCGACCATAGCGAGTGCCCGGACAGCCGTGATGAGGCGAAGCTCCGAATGACTTGACCGAAACTGCGCTTCTTTCCACGCCTCCTTGAGCCCTCATCCTGAGGAGGCCGCATCAGCGGCCGTCTCGAAGGATGCTCCAGGGCGCTCCGGAACCAGCTGGAGCATCCTTCGAGACGCGATCTACGATCGCTCCTCAGGATGAGGGTTATGAGGGATCATCCGCGTGACCGGCTCGCCGCACGGAATTCGGACGGCGTCAGGCCGAAGCGCCGCCTGAACTGCCGGTTGAAGGACGAGGCGTTCTGATAGCCGAGCCCGTAGGCGATCTCGGAGACCGGCAGCGCCGTCGTAGCCAACTGATCCGCCGCCTCTCCGAACAGCCGGCTCAGTTGCGCCTGCCTCGGCGACTGCCCCGTCGTCGCCCGGAACAGCGCATGAAACTGGCTCTGGCCGAGGCCCGCCGCCTTCGCCATCTCGGAGACGCTTCCAGGCCGCGTCTCGCGAGCGATATCGAGGACGCGGCCTTCCGCGCGCGACAACGGCCTGGCCGGAGCCTGCGGCTCGACAAGTTGCAGCCCCGCCAGCGCCATGCGCGCCGCATCGCCCGCCCGGCACGCCCCAGCCTCGACCTCGGCGCCTAGCTGGCGGAACATCCGCCACAGCCAGGGCTCGACCCGCGTCAAGGACGGCACGGGCTCGCGCAGCAGCGCCGGCACGGCCTCGCCGGCGAAGGTCTGTGCCTCGATATCGAGGATGAGCATGCTGCAATCGACGCTCGGCTCGAAGTCATGCTCATGGTCGCACGGAATGACGGCGACGCAATTGCTCGAAACGATGCTGCGATGCCCCTCGACATCGAGCCGCATCGCGCCCTGCATCGGCAGCAGGATCTGGCTGTAATCGTGGCTATGGCGATCGGCGCCGCGATAGCTGCGGATTTCGAGTTGGATCGACATCGCCTGCTCACGCGCGAGGGATCATGCGGCACATTTGCCGCCGATCACCGCGCTCAATCAAGAGCAGGGCCTCGCGGCTCAGCCGCCGCCCTGCTGCGCCGCGATCCGCTGCAGGAAGATCGCGACGACGGTGAGACCGAACCCGGCCCACCACAAGGGCGAGCGCAGGCTCCTGCCGCTGCCCAGCGCCTCGGGCTCGGCCCGGCCGGTGAGCCGCTGCAGGATCGGCCAGGTAAAGCAGGCGAGACCGAGGATGCCGAGACCGAGCGCGAATTGTTCGAGGCCGACCATCAAGCGCCAGCCCTTCCCGCTACGAAGGCCAGAAAGCCAGGTCCACAAAGCATGCTGGGCTCCTTCATCGCACTCGCCGATCTCACATCGCGTCCGGGCCGCGGCTCATCGCGGCGATGCCCGTGCGCGACACCTCGGTCAGGCCGACCACGGTCATCAGCTTGATGAAGCGCTCGATCTCCTCGGTCGAGCCGGTGAGCTCGAAGACGAAGGACGTCAGCGAGGCGTCGAGCGTGCGGGCGCCGAAGGCCGAGGCCAGACGCATCGCCTCGACGCGGTGATCGCCCTTACCGACGACTTTGAGCAGGCAGAGTTCGCGCTCCAGCGCCTCGCCCTGCAAGGTCAGGTCGACGACGCGGTGCACCGGCACCAGCCGGTCGAGATGCGCCTTGATCTGGTCGATGACATTGGCGGTCCCGGAGGTGACCACGGTGATACGCGAGATATGCTTCTCATGCTCGGTCTCGGAGACGGTCAGGCTCTCGATGTTGTAGCCGCGGCCGGAGAACAGCCCGGCGATGCGGGCGAGAACACCGGGTTCGTTGTCGACGATCACCGCCAGCGTATGGCGGGCGATCGGCTGGGCGGTCGGGGCGGTCGGATAATGCGTCGTGTTCATCGTTAGGCCTTGCTGCGGCTGAGATGGGGGCGGAATTCCTTGAGGACCGGCTCATCCGCCTCGTCCTCGTCGATGATCCAGAGTTCGGCGAGCGCGGCCGTGCGCCAGGATTGATAGCCGCGCGTCGCCTGTACAGCCTCGGCATAGGCGGCGCTGACCGGATCGAGGTCGATACTGTAGCTGGTGAAGCGCGCTACGACCGGTGCGAACATCGCGTCCGCCGCGCCGAAGGCGCCGAACAGGAACGGCCCGCCTTCTCCGAAGCGCGCCCGCGCATCGCACCAGATCGCCGTGATGCGCGCGACATCGGCAGCGACCTTGGCGCCGCGATCGCGCGGGTGGAACTGGCGTGCGATATTCATTGGGCAGGCACCGCGCAAGGCCTGGAAGCCGGCATGCATCTCGGCCGCGACCGAGCGCGCCATCGCATGCGCCGCCCGCTCGCGCGGCCAGACCGGCAGGTCGGGCCTGAGATCGGCGACATGGTCCATGATCGCCAGCGATTCCCAGACCTGGATCTCGCCATCGAGCAGCGCCGGCACCTTGCCGGCCGGGGTGAAGGCGGAGATCGCCCGCTTCCATTCGGGATCGTCGAAGGTTTGCCCGAATGGAATCAAGACCTCTTCGAAGGTAATGCCGAGTTCGGTCAGCAGCAGCCAGGGCCGCAGCGACCAGGACGAGTAGTTCTTGTTGGCGATGACCAGCTTCATGCCGCCACCTGCTCCGCCATGTCGGCGGCGAAATCGAGGGCGGCCTCGACATGCAGCGCCGTGGTGTCGAAGACCGGGATCTCAAAGTCGGACTGCGACAGCAGGAGCGTGATCTCGGTGCAGCCTAGGATGACGCCGTCGGCGCCATCCTCGCGGATCGCCCGGTCTACGATCTCAAGATAACGCGCCTCCGAGGCCGCATCGATCCGGCCATGGCAGAGTTCCTCGTAGATGATGCGGTGGACATCGGGTCGCTCGGTCTCGTCCGGCACCAGCGCGTCGACGCCGAAGGCGGCGAGCCGGTCGCGATAGAAGCGCTGTTCCATGGTGAAGCGCGTCGCCAGCAAGAGCGGCCGGCGGCTCTGCGTCTTGCGGATCGCCTTGGCGGTGACGTCGGCGAGATGCAGGAAGGGCAGGTTCGTCGCCTGGGTGATGTGGTCGGCGAGCTTGTGCATGGTGTTCGTCGCCAGCACGATGCAGGAGGCGCCGCCGCTTTCGAGGCGACGGGCGCTGTTGGCCATCGCCGCGCCGGCCGCCGCCCAATCCCCGGCCGCCTGCATCTCGGCGATCGGAGAGAAATCGACCGAATGCATCAGGACATCGGCCGAATGCAGCCCGCCCCGGCGCGTCCGCACGCCCTCGTTCAGCAGCCGGTAATAGACCGCCGTCGATTCCCAGCTCATCCCGCCGATCAGGCCGATGGTCGCCATCTGCTCCCCCTGTGCCGAGGCCGTCATGCTCGGGCCCAGCGAAACGCAGACCCGAGACGCTGATGAAGAGGAGGCGCCGACCGGCGCCTCGCCCTACCTGAGATGCCCGGGTCAGGCCCGGGCATGACGCCGCCCGATCAAACGAGCTGCTTGCCCTTGGCGTCGATGATCTCGCCGGTATCGCCCTCGAAATCGGGCAGGATCATCTCGTTGTGCGCCTTGCCCGACGGAATCATCGGGAAGCAGTTCTCTTCCTTCGCGACCAGACAGTCGAAGATCACCGGGCCGGGCGTCTCGATCATCTGCATGATCGCGGCGTCGAGATCGGCCGGGTCGGAGCAGCGGATGCCCTTGCCGCCATAGGCCTCGGCCAGCTTGACGAAGTCCGGCAACGAGGCCGAATAGCTCTCCGAATAGCGCCCGCCATGCAGCAGTTCCTGCCACTGGCGCACCATGCCCATGTACTCGTTGTTCAGGATGAAGATCTTGACCGGCAGCCGGTACTGCACCGCCGTCGACATCTCCTGCATGTTCATCAGGATCGAGGCCTCGCCGGCGATGTCGATCACCAGCGCGCCCGGATTCTTCATCTGAACGCCGATCGCCGCCGGCAGGCCGTAGCCCATGGTGCCGAGCCCGCCCGAGGTCATCCAGCGGTTCGGCTCCTGGAAGCGGAAATACTGCGCCGCCCACATTTGGTGCTGGCCGACCTCGGTGGTGACGTAGGTGTTACGATCCTTCGTCAGCTCGTAGAGCCGCTCGATCGCATATTGCGGCTTGATCACCGAGCCGGACTGCTTGTAGCCGAGGCTGTTCCGCGCCCGCCACCCGTCGATCTGGGTCCACCAGGCGGTCAGCGCCGTCTTGTCGATCTGCGGCGAGGTCTCGCGCCAGATCCGGACCATGTCCTCGAGGACATGGGCGCAGTCGCCGACGATGCCGATGTCGATCTTGACGTTCTTGTTGATCGAGGACGGATCGATGTCGATGTGGATCTTCTTCGAGTGCGGCGAGAAGGCGTCGAGCCTCCCCGTGATCCGGTCGTCGAAGCGCGCGCCGATATTGATCATGACGTCGCAGTCATGCATGGCGAGGTTCGCCTCGTAGGTGCCGTGCATGCCGAGCATGCCTAGCCACTGCTTGTCGGCCGCCGGGAAGGCGCCGAGCCCCATCAGCGTCGAGGTCACCGGGTAGCCGGTCAACCGCGCGAGCTCGCGCAGCAGCGCCGAGGCGTGCGGGCCGGAATTGATGACGCCGCCGCCTGTGTAGAACACCGGCTTTTTGGCCTTGGCGATCAGCTCGACCGCAGCCTTGATCTTGTTGAGGTCGCCCTTGACCGTCGGACGGTAGGTCTTGTGCTGGTTGTCGCGCGGACGGCTATAGGCGCCGGTCGCGAACTGGATGTCCTTGGGGATGTCGATCACGACCGGGCCGGGCCGACCGTTGGCGGCGACATAGAAGGCCTCGTGCAGGACACGCGGCAGGTCGGCGATGCTCTTCACCAGATAGTTGTGCTTGGTGCAGGAGCGGGTGATGCCGACCGTGTCGCATTCCTGGAAGGCGTCCGAGCCGATCAGATGCGTCGGGACCTGGCCGGTGATGACGACGAGCGGGATCGAGTCGAGCAGCGCGTCGGTCAGGCCGGTGACGGCGTTGGTCGCGCCCGGACCCGAGGTGACGAGGACGCAACCGACCTTGCCGGCTGCGGAACGGGCATAGCCCTCGGCCGCATGGACAGCGCCCTGCTCGTGCCGGACGAGGACGTGCTTGACCTTCTCCTGCTGGAAGAGCGCGTCATAAATCGGCAGCACCGCGCCGCCAGGATAGCCGAAGAGATGCTCGACGCCCTGATCCTGAAGGGCGCGAACGACCATTTCGGCGCCTGTCATCATCTCGCTCATAACGGTCTCCTGCGCGGTCTGTCTTGTCGGGTTCAGCTGGAAAAAAGGCAATAAAAAAGGCCCTCCGAGGGGCCTGGGCGTGCGCTGGCGTTGGGGACACCCGGTTTGTTAAACCGGCCCCTACCAGCGCACCTTTACGAGAATGAACTTGCGCATGTCGCGCCCTTACAGTGAACGAATTTGGCGGACGCTAGACGAGCGCCGCCAGCCGGTCAAGCGGCTTGCAGCGCGCAATCTCGTGGCAGCGGATAATTTGCCGGTACTTTTGTTGCCGCAAAGGAACACTTTCTCAAGACCCCCCTGATAGCGATCGGCTGACGGAAGCCGGGCGCGATGTATCAGGAAGTCCACACCCACAACATCGCCGAGAGAGCCTACGCTCCCGAAGTCGCCGACCTGCTGCGCCGCTTCGAGCACAGCGCGCAGGGAGAGCTCGGCGGCGCGCCCTTCGAGGACTTCAGCCACGAGTTGCTCTCCTTCTGCAGCCGCGACATCATGATCATGGCCCCGGCCGAAGGCGATTACGTCTACGAGCACTTCGGCCGCGACATCGCCCGCAATGTGGGCGGCGACCGGACCGGCGCACGGGTCTCCGGCATGTCGCCCAACGTCTCCCGCTTCACCATCGCCTGCTATGATCAGGTGCTGGCCAGCGGCAAGCCGCTCTACTCGATCCATCGCGCCGTCAAGACCGTCCGCGTCAGCCTCTGGGAACGCCTGATTCTGCCGACGACACGCGCCGATGGCGAGCGCCGCCTCATCGTCTTCAGCAAACCCATGCATTTCCACGAGGAGCTGCTGACGACAGTGCTCGATACCTCGCCGGCCGGCATCGTCGCGCTGCGCGCCGTGCGCGACGATGAAGGCGACATCGCCCGCACCGTCATCATCACCGCCAACCGCCGCGCGGCGGCCATGGCCGGCGCTCCTGACGGTGCGCTGGTAGACAGCGACGGGCGCCAGGCCTTGCCCTTCCTCGCCGACGACACGGTCTGGCGCCGCTGCCTCTATGTCATGGAGCTGCGTCGTGGCGATATGTTCGAGACCTGCCATGTGCTCGACGGACGCGAGGTCTGGCTGCAGATCGCCCTCGCCCCGCTCGGCGACGGGCTGGTGATGACCCTCACGGACATCTCCGAGCTGAAACTCGCCAACCTAACCCTGCAAAGTCGAGCCGCGACGCTGGCGCTCGAGATCGGCAAGGAGCGCGCAACGCGGCGCGCCCTTTCCCACGAGCTCGGCCAGCGCGAGGAGCGCGAGCAGGAGCTGCGCCGCCTCGCCGAGACCGATCCGCTGACGACGCTGCTCAATCGCCGCTCGCTGACCGAGAAGGCCAATGCCGAAATCGCGGCCGCGGCCGCCTCTGGCGATGAAACCTCGCTCTTCATCATCGACCTCGACCATTTCAAGCAGGTCAACGACAGCCACGGCCATGCTGCCGGAGACGCCGTCATCCGCGCCTTCGCTGATCTCCTGCTAGGCCAGATGCGCGCCGGGCAGGATCTGGTCGGCCGCCTCGGCGGCGAGGAATTCGCGGTGCTTCTGCCGCGCACGGGAGCGCGCGAGGCGCGGCTCATCGCCGAGCGACTGCATGCCGCTCTGCGCCGGACCCATCTGCCGGTTTCGGAGACGCTCGACCTTCAGGTCACCGCCAGCATCGGCGTCTCCACGCGACATCCCGACGAGGATTTCAACACCTTCGTCGCCCGCGCCGACAAGCAGCTCTACCGGGCCAAGAACGAGGGCCGGGACTGCATCCGCAGCGCCGGGGACGAGAACGCCGCCGCCGCCTGACCGCGCGGCTCAGGACTGCCGCTCAGCCCGTCGGTTCGAGTTCGGCGAGGGCGAAGGCAAGCCCGGCCTCGGGCGCCACGGCATGCCAGCCTTCCATCTGGTGGCGGAACCAGGTGACCTGGCGCTTGGCATAGGCGCGCGTATCGGCCTTGCCTCGCGCCACGGCCTCTTCGAGCGCAAGCGTGCCGTCGAGATAGGCGATCAGCCCGGGCACGCCATGGGCACGCATCACCGGCAACAGCGGATCGAGCTGCCTTTCACGCAGCGCCGCGACCTCCTCCAGCGCTCCTGCCGCCATCATCGCGTCGAAGCGCCGGTCGATCCGCTCCCGAACCAGCTCCCGCTCCGGAGCCAGGAAGATCTGCAGCAGCTTCTGGCCTGCCAGCGGTCCCGGCTGGCGTTCGCCCTGGAAGCTGGCGAGCGAACGGCCGGTCGCGGCGATTACCTCCAGCGCTCGCATTACCCGCAGCCGATCGCTCGGGCGCAGCCGCGCCGCCATCTCCGGGTCTTTATCAGCGAGCTCGGCATGCAGCGCGTCGGTTGCGCATTCGGCCGCATGAGCCCTGAATGCGACGCGGACCGCTTCGGGCACCGGCGGAATTGCAGATAGCCCTTCGGTCAGCGCCTTGAAATAAAGGCCGGTGCCACCGACCAGCACCGGCAGGCGCCCCTGCGCCGACAGAGTGTCAAGCAACGCAGCAGCCTCAGCGGCATAGGCCGCGACCGAATGGTTCGTAGCACCATCGACATGGCCGTAGAGATGGTGAGGGACATCGCCCATCTCCTCCGGCGTCGGCCGCGCCGTGATCACCTGGAGATCGCGATAGACCTGCATCGAGTCGGCATTGACCACGCCGCCGCCGAAGCGTTGCGCCAGCGCGACGGCCAGTGCCGACTTGCCGCTCGCCGTCGGACCTGCGATGAGCACCGCGCTGTATCTCACCTCCTGCCCGGCTCCCTCATGACGCTCGTTGCCACCTTCGTCTCCGCCCATGGTCAGGCCCTGCTCGACGAGGCGCTGCTCGCCCGCCTGCGCGCCGCCTCGCCCGCTCCGGCCCGGATCGAACGCCTGGATGGCGAGATCGCGGCCGATCTCTTCGCGGAAGCCGGCGATGCGCGCAAGCTCGAAGCGACGCTGCGTGCAGCGCTCGACGGCGCCGCCGTCGACATCCTCGTCCAGCCGGCGGCGACGCGGCGCAAGCGCCTGTTCCTCGCCGACATGGATTCGACCATGATCGGCCAGGAGTGCATCGACGAGCTTGCCGCCTATGTCGGGCTGAAGGAGAAGGTCTCCGCTATCACCGAGCGCGCCATGCGCGGCGAGCTCGAATTCGAGCCGGCGCTGCGCGAGCGCGTCGCACTGCTCAAGGGCATCCCGCTCACCGTCGTCGACGAGATCATCGCCGAGCGCATCACGCTGACGCCGGGTGGCAGCGCCCTGGTGCGGACCATGCGCGCCCGTGGCGGCTACACCGCACTGGTTTCAGGTGGATTCACCGTCTTCACCGGGCCGATCGGCCGGATGATCGGCTTCGACGAGGACCGCTCGAACATCCTGCTCGGCGAAGGCCACATGTTGAAGGGAGAGGTCGCCGAGCCGATCCTCGGCAAGCAGGCCAAGCTCGATACGCTGGTTGAATTGCGCAGCCGCTTCAGCCTGCCGAACGAGGCAACGCTCGCCGTCGGCGACGGCGCCAACGATCTCGCCATGCTCGGCGAGGCCGGGCTCGGTGTCGCCTTCCGCGCCAAGCCGGCCGTCGCCGCCGCGGCCGACGCTCGACTGGACCATGCCGATCTGACCGCCCTGCTCTACGCTCAGGGCTATCGCGGCGAGGAAATCGTCAAGACCTGACCGGACGCTTCGCCCCGGCCAGGCGCGAGCCTGCCAACCGGCTCAATCGACGATGAACAGCCGCGCGCCCTTCGGCGCCCGGGACCGATGCGGCTCGGCGCCATCGGCGACCTGATAGCTCATCCCCGGCTGCAGCAGCATGACCCGGCCATCCGCCAGCGTGGTCTCAAGCTCGCCCTCAAGGCAGAGCAGGATATGGCCCTTCTCGCACCAATGGTCGGAGACGTAGCCGGGCGAATACTCGACCATCCGCACCCGGATCGCATTGTCCGCCGGACCGAAACGACGGGTGCGCCAGCTCGCCTGGCCCTGCTCACCCGCATGGAATTCGGGCTCGATGCTCGACCAGTCGGTCGTCCCGAAGGGAATTTCACTCATCCGCATCCGGTAGTTCTCCCGCAGTTGCGGGAACTCTGGCCGCTGCCGTTCCCGCTTGCCAATGCAAAAGGCTGATGACGCCGATCTGCCAGACACTGGTCAGCCAAGAAAAAGGGCGGCCTTGCGGCCGCCCTCGGGATCTTCCGTCGATAGCCGGGCTCAGTTCATCGACACAGCGACGAAGCGCACTTCGCCCTGGCCGTTCGAGACCAGCAGCAGGGCCGACTTCTTGCCCTCCTTCTTGAGGGCGTCGAGACGCTTGGTCACGTCCTCGGGCGAGTTCACCGCCTCCTGGCCGACCTCGACGACGAGCTCGCCGACCAGGATGCGCTTGTCTGCGGCGTTCGAATTGCTGTCGACCTTGGTGATGACGACGCCCTTCAGCCCGTCCTTGATCGAGTAGCGCTTGCGCAGCTCCTCGCTCTGGGCCGAAAGCTCGAGGCCGAGCGCCGAGGTCACGGCCGGCTTGGCAGCTTCTGCCGGCTTGTTGTTGGCCGAAGCCTGCTGGACCTTCTCGCCATCCTCGAGCCGGCCGAGCTTGACCGTCTTGGTGACTTCCTTGCCCTTGCGCATCACCTGCATCGGCACGTCCTTGCCGACCGGCGTCGCCGCCACGATGCGCGGCAGGTCGCGCGAATCCTTGACGTCCTTGCCGTCGAACTTGACGATCACGTCGCCGATCTCGAGGCCCGCCGGCTTGGCCGGGCCCTTGTCGTCGACGCCAGCGACGAGAGCGCCGCGCGCCGTACCGAGGCCGAGCGCCTCGGCGGTGGCGTCATCGACGTTCTGGATGCGCACACCGAGCCAGCCGCGCCGGGTCTCGCCGAACTCCTTGAGCTGGTCGACGATGTTCGTCGCCAGCGAGGACGGCACGGCAAAGCCGATGCCGACCGAGCCGCCGGTCGGCGACAGGATCGCGGTGTTGATGCCGATGACCTCGCCGGCCATGTTGAACAGGGGACCGCCGGAATTGCCCTTGTTGATGGCCGCGTCGGTCTGGATATAGGTGTCGTAGGGACCCTGGTTGATGTCGCGGTTGCGCGCCGAAACGATGCCCGACGAGACCGAGCCTCCGAGACCGAACGGGTTGCCGATCGCCATCACTGGATCGCCGATCCGCATCTTGTCGGAATCGCCGAACTTGACGAAGGGCAGCGGCTTGTCGTGCTTCACCCGCAGCACGGCGAGGTCGACCTTGGCGTCCTTACCGATCACCTCGGCCTTGAGCCGCAGCCCGTCACCGAACACCACCGTGATCTCGTTGGCATCGCCGATGACGTGGTTGTTGGTCACCACGATTCCCGACGGATCGATCACGAAGCCCGAGCCTGCCGATTGCGAACGGCGCTGCTGCGGGGCTTGGCGCTCGCCCTGCTGATTCTGCTGGCCCTGGCCGCGGCGGTTGAAGAACTCTTCGAACAGATCGCCGAACGGCGTGTCGGGGCCCAGCTGCGGCAGCTGCGGCAAGGTGCGGCCGCGCGTCTCGCTCGTCGTCACCGCGGCGATGTTGACCACGGCCGGCATCACGCGCTCGGCAAGGTCGGCCAGCGAAATCTGGCCCTGCACCTGCGGCGAGGCTGCCGTCGCCTGGCCGAATGCCGGCGCCGCAAGCGGCACCCCGAGCGCGACACCGGCGAGGAGCGCGACGCGCGTCAGGCGGGAGGCATGGGAGAGTTTGCTTGCCATCGATGTCCTCGTGAGAAGGTCGCGCCTTGCTGGCATTGCAGCGCAGCCGAAATCTGAACGCAACTCAGAACGCCAAAATGCGGCGGAAGGGCGACGCAAGATTGCGCGATCACGCGCTTCTGACCGCCGAATGCAGCGACCGGCAGGCGGATACCGCCTGCCGGTCAAAATTTGGTGCCGATCGCCCTCGATCGGCGAAGCGGCCACGCTCCCGGCCTCCGGCCGAAAAGCGAAAGCCGCTTCTCGGATGTCAGCGCTGGCCTAACCGCGCACCAGCCAGACCAGCAGCACGCCGACGATCGCCGAGACGATGCCGATCAGCCGCATCCGATCGGGCGGCGTCTCGGCCGCGCTGCGCAGCGCATCCTTGGCGAGATGCGGAATGGCAGCGAACAGAATCCCCTCGATGGCGAAGACCAGGCCCAATGCCGCGAGGAAATCCGTCATGCCGCCCCGACGCCCGCTTGAGATCAGGGCCGGGCGGCGCCGGCCGCCGGAGCAGCGCCGGCAGCGGCGGGTGCCGCTCCCTGCTTGCCGCCGGCCGGATCGTTGAAGAAGCGGAAGAAGGGCGAATCCGGCGAGAGCAGCATGCGCGTATCCCCGGCCTTCAGGCTTGCTTCATAGGCCTGCATCGACCGGTAGAAGGCGAAGAACTCCGGATCCTTGCCGAAGCCTTCGGCGAAGATGCGGTTGCGTTCGCCTTCGCCCTGGCCGCGAATCTCGTCCGACTTGCGCTGCGCCTCGGCCACGATGATCGTCGCCTCGCGCTCGGCCCTGGCCCGGATTTCCTGCGCCTGCTGGGCACCGAGCGCGCGAGCTTCGGCAGCCTCGCGCTGACGCTCGGTCTGCATGCGCTGGAACACCGCCTGCGAGTTGGCCTGCGGCAGGTCGACCCGGCGCAGACGAACGTCGACGACGGTCATGCCGAAGCGGGCCGCCTCGCGGTTCACATCGTCGCGGATGCGGTTCATCAGCCGCGAGCGGTCGTTGCGAACCATCGAGGTGAAGGTCGCCTCGGCCAGCACCGAACGGACGTTACCGTTGACGATCGAAGCCAGCTGCGAGTTGGCGCGCGGGATGTTGTTGACCGCCTGGTAGAAGCGCAGCGGATCGGAGATCCGGTAGCGCGTGAAGGCGTCGACGACGAGACGCTTCTGGTCGGCGGCGATGATTTCCTGCGCCGGCAGGTCGAGGTCGAGGATGCGGTTGTCGAGATAGACGACCTGCTCGAAGGGCGCCGGCAGCTTGAAATAGAGGCCGGGCGCAGTGACGACGCTGCGCACCGCGCCGAAGCGCAGCACGATGGCCGACTGGGTCTGCTGCACCACGAAGGTCGCGACGTAGAACACGACGGCCGCGATGCCGATCAGCGCGAGCGCGCCGACGCGAAGGAAGCCGTTCATCGCACCGCTCCCTGCTGCTGGGCCTGGCCGGCCGGACGACGGGGCTGCCCAAGTTCGGAGAGAGGCAGATAGGGGACGACGCCGCTGCCGGACTTGTTCTGATCGAGGATGATCTTGTCCATGCCGCCGAGGACACGCTCCATGGTTTCGATGAAGAGACGCTCGCGGGTCACGCCCGGCGCGTTCTTGTACTGCTCGTAGACCGCGGTGAAGCGGCTGATCTGGCCGAGCGCCTCATTGACCGTCTGGTCCTTGAAGGCTTCGGCGGACTGGATCAGTTGCGCCGAGCGACCGCGCGATTCCGGCACGACCCGGTTGGCATAGGTCTCGGCCTCGTTGCGCAGGCGCTCCTGGTCGGCGCGCGCCGCCTGGACGTCGCGGAAGGCGTCGATGACCTGCTGCGGCGGATCGACCTTCTGGAGCTGGACAAGCCTGATCTGCACGCCAGCCCGATAGGAGTTGAGCGTGTCCTGCATCAGCTGGCGCACCTCGGTCTCGATCTGGGCGCGGTCGGTGGTCAGCACCGGCTGGATGTTGCGCCGGCCGATGACCTCGCGCATCGCGCTCTCGGCCACGGCCTTCACGGTTCCCGGCGGGTCCTGGATGTTGAAGACGAAGGCCTCGGGCGCACCCGGGTCGATCTGCCACTGCACGATCACGTCGATGTCGACGATGTTCTCGTCGCCGGTCAGCATCAGGCTTTCCTCGGGCACGTCGCTCTGGCGCGAAGCGCGCACGGATTCGACGGTCCGGAAGCCGACCTCGGTGGTGATGACGTTGGTGACCTGGGGCTTGATCACGCTGCCGATCGGGTAAGGCAGGTTGTAGTTCAGGCCCTGGCCGGTCTTGCCGACATATTTGCCGAAGATCAGGTTGAGGCCGACCTCGTTCGGGCGCACCGTATAGACGCCGGTAGCGAGCCAGACGAGCACGAGGCCGAGGCCGATCAGGAGCGCGCCGCGCCCGCCGAGATTGCCGCCGGGCATGAAGTTCTTCAGCCGGTCCTGGCCGCGCCGGATGATTTCCTCGAGATCGGGAGGCGTGCCGCCGCCCGAAGGACCGCCGCCCCAAGGACCGCCGCCATTGCCGCCGCCGCCGCCGCGCTGGCCCCAAGGACCACCTCCGCCGCCGCTTCCCCCGCTACCGCCGCTCTGGTTGCTCCAAGGCATTCTTCAGCCGTTCCTCACTTTAATACCGACCGTGCAATAACCGAACGGCAGTTCATTGTCAGCGCCGGGCGGCGCGATGCGCTGTGACTTGGGCATCGGCCACGGATTCGTCAACGACGCAAGCCCCTTTCGTCGTAAGCCATTTGTCGCGCCGGCGCTCGAAAGGGCTCAAATGCGGCGCTCGAAGCTGGCGAAACTGAAAGCGTGCTCATCTTCCGCCGAAGCGGGATGGTCGCTGCGCGACGTCTCGCGAAAGGCGTCGCGGTCCCAGGACGGAAACTCGGCGTCGCCCTCCGGCGCGGCATGGACGAAGGTCAGCTCCAGCCGGTCGACCAGCGGCAGGGCAAGCGCATAGATCTCGCTGCCTCCCCCGATGATCACGGCGCCAGAGCCCTTCTCGGCCCCGAGCCGCTGCGCCAGCGCCAGCGCCTCCTCCAGCGAAGTCGCGACTTCGACCCCTTCGGCCCGGAAATCCGGATCGCGCGTCAGCACCACGGTGTGCCGACCCGGCAGCGGCTTGCCGATCGAGAGGAAGGTCTTGCGCCCCATGATGATCGGGCAGCCCATGGTCAGCGCGCGAAAGCGCCGCATATCGGTCTTCAGGCGCCAGATCAGGCTGTTCTCGCTGCCGATCACGCCGTTGTCAGCGACCGCCGCGACGAGCACGACCGGGAGTTTCGCCACCTCTGCGGACACCGGCTTAGCCACCTTGCGCCAGCCTCGCCAGCGCTTCGCCGTCGAGGCGCTTCACCGTCCATTCGTCCTGCGCCACCGCCCCGATCGAGCGGTAGAACACCCGCGAGGGCTCGTTCCAGTTCAGCACCCACCAGGCGAAGCGCGAGAGCCCTTCATCGACGCAGCGCCTGGCGAGACGCACCATCAGCGCCTTGCCGATGCCTTGCCCGCGATGCTCGGGCCGCACGAACAGATCCTCGAGCCAGATGCCGTGCCGGCCGGTGAAGGTCGAATAGGTGTAGAACCAGATCGCGAAGCCGGCCGGCTTCCCGTCCCATTCGGCGATATCGCAGAAGACCTTGGGCTCGGGCTCGAACAGCGCCCTGGCGATGTCGGCCTCGCTGGCCACGACCTCGTGCAGCAGCTTCTCGTATTCTGCGAGCTCGCGGATAAAGCCGAGTACGAGGCCGGCGTCCTCGGGCCGGGCGGGGCGAATGGAGAGCGTCATACCGCGATCGGCGCCTTGATGCCGGGATGCGGGTCATAGCCTTCGATCGCGATATCCTCGAAGCGGAACTCCTCGAGCTTCGTCACTGCCGGATTGAGCTTCAGCGTCGGCAGCGCCCGCGGCTCGCGCGAAAGCTGCAGCTTCGCCTGATCGAGATGGTTCACGTAGAGATGCGTGTCGCCGAAGGAGTGGACGAACTCGCCGACGCCGAGCCCCGTCACCTGCGCGACCATATGGGTCAAAAGCGCATAGCTCGCGACATTGAAGGGCACGCCGAGGAAGACGTCCGCCGAGCGCTGATAGAGCTGGCAGGAGAGCTTGCCGTCCGCGACGAAGAACTGGAACAGGCAATGGCAGGGCGCCAGCGCCATCTTTGGGATGTCGGCCGGGTTCCAGGCCGAGACGATCAGGCGGCGCGAATCCGGGTTGCGGCGGATCTCGTTCACCAGCCAGGCGATCTGGTCGATGGTCTGCCCGTCGGGCGCCGGCCAGGAGCGCCATTGCCTGCCATAGACCGGGCCGAGATCGCCGTTCGCATCGGCCCATTCGTCCCAGATCGTGACACCGTTATCCTGCAGGTAGCGCACATTGGTGTCGCCACGCAGGAACCAGATCAGCTCGTGGATGATCGACTTCAGATGCAGCTTCTTGGTCGTCACCAGCGGGAAGCCGGCGGCGAGGTCGAAGCGCATCTGGTGGCCGAACACGGCAAGCGTGCCGGTACCGGTGCGGTCGTCCTTGCGGACACCTTCGTCGAGAACGCGTTTCAGGAGGTCGTGATACTGGCGCATGCCCGCATCTAGCCGGATTCGAGCGCGCTTCAAAAGAGCCGCTGCCGCGCCGTCCAGAGACGTTTGCGCATGCGGCCCCGCAGCAACACGCAGGCGCTCACGAAAACGGCATCACCTGTGACGGTCTGCCCCGCTGCAATGCCGAACCTGCGCCCCAATCTGAATGCCCGATGAAGACAAGGGGCGCTTCGGGCCTGCGCACAATCGGCCCGTGCTGATGAGGATTGGATCATGAGCAGAATGAAGTTGCTGGCTGCCGCTTTCAGTGCGGCGTTGATGGCCGGCGGGGCCCTCGCCGCCCCAAAAGATCCACCGGAGACCAAATCTGCAACCGTAGGCAAGATCAGCGAGGCCCAGGCCCGCATCATCGCCTTCGGCCACGGACTCGTCCATGTCGAGGAGATATCGCTTCTCGACGGCCGCTGGGAGATCGCCGGGCGCGATCCTTCCGGCGACGAACTGCTGATCGACCTGAACGCCGGGGATGGCTCGCTGCTGCGCTGAGGGCTCGCCAGTCTGGAAACGCCGCAAACAAGCGTCTCTTTCGGGCAACCCTCGCAGTGCTTTGCGATAAATGAGCCGGAAAACCGTCCTGCTCTCTTCCCCCCCGCGACCACAGCGCCTATATTCGCTTTGCCGTTCGCAAGGACGGCTATGGCGATAAACGGACGTCGTAATAAGCCTTTCGGACCCGGGGGCGGTACCCGGCGCCTCCACCACAGCCCTGCGGCGCGAGCGGCAGGAGACTTGCAGCCCTCGGGGTGCAGGGCTGCGGCGGGGGCGAAATAGGATCGACGAGGGTGTAAAGGCCGTCTTTTTGCCCGGTATTGTTCCGCCGTTACAGGGCTAACGCATAGTTGCCAACGACAACAATGCTCGGGTTGCTGTCGCCGCGTAAGCGGTGCTGGTTCCCAAACCTAAGTCCTTCCGTTTAGCGACGTAAGGCGGGGCTCGGAGGCGCCTGGCAACAGAAGCCTCCACTTTTTTTGGAGGAAGGGCGGCCTGCCGGTTGAGCGTTGCGCAAAAAACTGGGAACCGGTCGTCTCGCGGGAGCCATGCTCTCCAATGATGGACTAGACGGAATCCGGACCCGATGACCCAGGACATTCTCCGCTACGACCTGATGGTCCAGGACGCGCTCAAGGGAGTCGTCCGCAAGATTCTGTCGGAGGCGGGCCGCGACGGTTTGCCGGGCGACCATCATTTCTACATCACCTTCCGGACCACGGCGCCGGGCGTGCGCCTGTCGCAGCGGCTGCGCGAGAAGCACCCGGACGAGATGACGATCGTGCTCCAGCACCAGTTCTGGGACCTGAACGTCAGCGACCACGCCTTCGAGGTCGGGCTGTCCTTTTCGGGCGTGCCCGAGCGTCTGCTGATCCCCTATGACGCGATCACCACCTTCTTCGATCCGTCGGTCCAGTTCGGTCTGAAGTTCGAGACGCAGGACGCTCCGGGCGAGGCGCAGGCGGAAGCCGCCGAGGCGCCGAAGGGCCCGCGCGGTGCCGGCTCCGAGCCGAGCGTCGCCCCCGCAGTGCCGCTGGCGCTCGCCGGTAAGACTCCGCAGAAGGCTTTGCCGGCCGTCAAGCTGAAGGCGGGAGCCGCCGAAGAGGGCGAGACGCCTGCCGAAGCCGCCGAGAAGCCCGCGGAAACCGAGGAGGAAGGCGGCGCCCAGGTCGTCAGCCTCGACGCATTCCGCAAGAAAACCTGAGATCCCGCCATGACCGAGTATCGTTCCGAGACCGATTCCTTCGGTCCGATCTCCGTTGCCGCCGATCGCTATTGGGCGGCGCAGACGCAGCGCTCGCTCGAGAATTTCCGCATTGGCGGGCCGGCCGAACGCCTGCCGCTGCCGCTCGTGCACGCGCTGGTGCTGGTCAAGAAGGCTGCGGCCATCGTCAACACCCGCCTCGGCCTGCTCGACGCCAAGGTCGAGGCCGCCATCGTCCAGGCCGCCGATGAGGCGTTGTCAGGCCGCTTCGACGACCATTTCCCACTGGTGGTCTGGCAGACCGGCTCCGGCACTCAGTCCAACATGAACGCCAACGAGGTCCTCGCCAACCGCGCCAATGAGATCCTCGGCGCGGGTCTCGGCGCCAAGAGCCCGGTCCACCCGAACGACCACGTCAACAAGGGCCAGTCCTCCAATGACAGCTTCCCGACGGCGATCCATATCGCCGCCGCGCTCGCGGTCTCACGGGACCTGTTGCCGGCGCTGACCCGGCTCAAGGACGCGCTCGACGTCAAGGCCAAGGCCTATGCCGACCTCGTCAAGATCGGCCGCACCCATCTGCAGGACGCGACGCCAGTCACGCTCGGCCAGGAATTCTCCGGTTATGTCGCGCAGATCCAGCTCGGCATCGCCCGCATCGAGCAGACCCTGCCGGGCCTGCTGGCGCTCGCCCAAGGTGGCACCGCGGTCGGCACCGGCCTCAACGCCCATCCGGATTTTGCCAAGGCGTTCTCATCCGAGATCGCGCGGCTGACCGGCCTGCCCTTCCGCACCGCCGACAATCTCTTCGAGGCGCTGGCGAGCCATGGCGCGATGACCTACAGCCATGGCGCGCTGACCGCGCTCGCCATGGATCTGTTCAAGATCGCCAACGACATCCGCCTGATGGGTTCGGGCCCGCGCTCGGGCCTTGGCGAGCTCAGCCTGCCGGAGAACGAGCCGGGATCCTCGATCATGCCGGGCAAGGTCAACCCGACCCAAGCCGAGGCGCTGACCATGGTGGCGACCAGAGTGCACGGCAACCAGGCGACCATCGCCTTCGCCGCCAGCCAGGGCCATTTCGAGCTCAACGTCTTCAAGCCGGTGATCGCGCAGGCCTTCCTGCAATCGGCGCGCCTTCTGGCGGACGCAGCCGAGAGCTTCCGCCTCAACTGCGTCGAGGGCATCGAGCCCAATCGCGAGCGGCTGGAGGAGTTGCTGTCGCGCTCGCTGATGCTGGTAACGGCGCTCGCCCCCGCGATCGGCTACGACAAGGCCGCCGCCATCGCCAAGGCGGCCCATCACAACGGCACGACCCTGCGCGAGGAAGCGCTCAGGGCTGGCGTCGACGCGGCGCTGTTCGACCGCACCGTCGTGCCCGGGCACATGCTCGGCCCGGCCTGAGCGATGGCCGACATCGTCAATCTTCGCCGCGCCCGCAAGGCCCGCGACCGCGCGACGGCCGAAGCGCAGGCCGCGCATAACCGGATCGAGTTCGGCCGCACCAAGGCCGAACGCAAGCTGACGGAAGCCGAGAAGGCGCTGCAGGCGGCCCGGCTCGAAGGTCACCGCTTGGACGCGGCGAAGGACGACAAGGACAAGGCGTGAGCGCCCTGCGCAAGCGCTCACTGGCCATCGCCGGCCACCGCACCAGCGTCTCGCTCGAGGAACCCTTCTGGGAGGCGCTGAAGGAGATCGCCGCCGGCGAAGGCCGACCGCTCGCCAGCCTCGTCGCCGAGATCGACCTCGCCCGCGGCGAGGCCAACCTCTCCTCCGCCTTGCGCCTGCACGTCCTCGCGCATTACCGCGCCCGCGCCGGAGCCGCGTCGCTCAGCCCTGCGGGTTGATCAGAACCCGGCGTGCCGTCTCGACCACGGCGCGCGTGAGATCGGCCAGCCGGTCCGACGCGATCCGATTGACCTGCCAGAACAGCGGAATGTCGAGCGGCCTGCCGAGCTCGAGCTCGCGCAGCCGCCCGGCGGCGATATGATCCTTCACGAGAAGTTCGGGATTGACGCACCAGCCGATGCCCAGAAGGCTTGCATCGACGAAGCCCTGTGTCGAAGGCACCCAGTGGACGGGATGATCCGGGCTCGCACCGAAGGCGAGCTGCATCCACTGGCGCTGCAGCCGGTCCTTCTGGTTGAAGACCAGCGAGGGTGCCAGCGCGAGTGCGTGCAATGTCACGCCCTCGGGGAAATGCCGCGCGACGAAATCCGGGCTCGCCGTCGCGCGGTAGCGGAGCGAGCCGAGCGGCATGACGCGGCAGCCCTGGATCGGCTGTGCCAGTGCCGTGACCGCGGCGAGCACACGGCCGCGCCGCAGCCACTCGGCGGTATGCTCCTGATCGTCGACGGCGATGTCGAGCAGATGCGGGCTGTGCTCCGCGAAGGTCGCGACGGCGCGCAAGAACCAGGTTCCGAGGCTGTCGGCATTGGTCGCGACCCGCAAGGTCACGCGCTGCACCGCCGCACCGTCCTCGGCCAGGGCCGGCAGCCGCTCCATCAGGTCCCGCTCGAGCAGCCCGACCTGCTCCATGTGGCGGCAGAGCCATTCGCCCCGCTCGGTCGCCGTGCAGGGCTGCCCCCTGACGATCAGCACCGTGCCCATCCGCTCCTCGAGCTGCTTGACGCGCTGCGAGACGGCCGAAGGCGTGACGTTCAGGGCCTGAGCTGCCCTTTCGAAGCTACCGGTGCGAACGACGAGGGACACGGCCTGCAGCGCCGGATAGTCGAGCATGAACCTTAGCCTGACTTAATTGGCGTTATCAGATTTAACTACACTAAGGCCGTGATCGAGCCTAGGCGGGGCGGGCAAACCGGAACCCGCAACGATGCCCTTTTCCGTCTACGTCACCGGCTTCACCATGGGCCTCAGCCTGATCGTCGCGATCGGCGCGCAGAACAGCTTCGTGCTGCGGCAGGGGCTACGTAACGAACATGTCTTCGCGGTCTGCCTGACCTGCGCCCTCTCCGATGCGGTGTTGATCCTCGCCGGCGTCATCGGCCTGCGGCAGGCGACGGCGATGCTGCCCTTGCTCGAGCCGGCGCTACGCTATGGCGGCGCCGCCTTCCTCATCTGGTACGGCACCCGAAGCCTGCTTTCGGCGCTCCGCTCTTCCGAGGCCCTGGCGGTCGGCACCGCCGGCGGCGCCAGCCTCTCGGCGAGCCTCGCGACCTGCGCCGCCCTGACCTGGCTCAACCCGCATGTCTATCTCGACACGGTCCTGCTCATCGGCAGCATCGCCAGCCAGTTTCCCGGGCAGGAGCTGATCTTCGCCGCCGGCGCGATGACCGCCTCCTTCCTGTTCTTCTTCGGGCTCGGCTACGGCGCCCGCTGGCTGCGCCCGCTCTTCGCCAATCCGGCGGCCTGGCGCATTCTCGACGGCATCGTCGCGGCCACCATGTGGGCGATCGCCTTCAAGCTGATCCGGGGAAGCTGAGGCGACAAGCCAGCAGAAGATCCAATCTACTCAAAGACTTGCAAAGAAATCCTGACGCGGCGTTGGAAATTGTTCAACCGGCTGGCCAGCCCGTTGAATCAGTTCGGCAACGGCGAGCGAGAGAGCGGCCGCGGCACAGGCTGGATCTCCAGTGGCGGGGCGAGCGGCGGCGCTTCGCCGCGCGGCCGGACATAGGGATCGCCGGGAATATAGGAGGGCGGCGCCCCCTGCAGGATCATCGGCCCGGACCGGCCTTCGATCGCGGCGCGGATCGCCGCCTGCCGCGCGCGCTCGTCGGCTTCCGCCTTGCGGCGCTCCTCCTCGGCCTTGCGCGCTTCCTCCTGCCGCCTTGCGATCTCGAGCTTGCGCGCCTCCTCGGCGAGGCGTGCCTCTTCCAGCCTGCGGGCAATCTCCGCCCTGCGTGCCTCCTCGACCTGCCGCGCCTCCTCGGCACGTCGTGCCGCCTCGGCCTTGCGAGCTTCTTCGGCGAGCCGCGCCTCCTCGGCACGCCGCGCGGCCTCAGCCTTGCGGGCTTCCTCAGCGAGCCTGGCCTCCTCGGCCTTGCGCGCCTCCTCGGCCCGCTTCTCCTCGGCGAGGCGCCGCTCCTCCTCGGCCTTCAGGAACTCGGCGAGCTTGCGCTCGTTCTCGCGCATCTCGCGCTCGGCCCGCAGACGACGCGCATGCATGGCGCGCTCGCGCTGGTCCGCCTCGAAAGCCTCGACGCGCGCGATCTCCTTGGCCAGCGCCCGCGCCGCGACGACATTGGACAAAGCCGCCACATCGGTCTCGCGCCGCGGCGCCGCGATCGGACCTCGCCAGGCGACACCGACTTGCGGCAATTGCTGTGGCCAATCCTTCGGCGGCGCGGCGAGCGGGCGCAGCGCCAGGCGCAGGTCGAGGTTCATCGCCCGCCAGTCGACCGTCCCACTGGCCTCGGCACGCAGCCCCGCCCGCTCGAAGGTGACCGGCTGGACGCGCAGCACGCCACCGGCCTGGGTGAACGGCACCGTGACATCGCCGAGCGGCCAGCTCGCCTGCTCCAGCGCCGCACCGATCCGCTCCTGCAGCCGTTCCGTCTCGCTCTCGGACGCATCGTCCCCGGTCGTGGAAATGACGCGGGACAGGGCAGCGGGGTCGAACCGGGTCACCCCCGCCCCGCTGACGCTGATCGAGCCCGCGCCGCCGAGCCCGGCGATCAGCCTTGCTGGGCTTTCGCCCGAGCCGCCGGCCTCGAACCGGCCGGAGAGCTTGCCGGTGAGGGAGCCGCCGGTCAGCACCGCAAGGTCGAGCCCTTGAAGCGCGAGCTGGCCGGTGAGCTGGGCGAGCCCACCCTCGCGCCGCAGGGCGAGCCCGCCGCCGACATCGCCACCGGCATGGCGGCCGCTCAGCTTGCTGATCGAGAGACCGTCCCGCCCGGCCGAGAGCTCGAAGCCGGCCTTGTCAAGGGCGATCTGCTCGGTCAGCGCGAGCCGCTCCGTCGTGATCGCCAGCCGGATCTCCCCGAGACCGGGCGCCGGCAGGAACCGCGCCGGTGACCAGATGCTGCCCGGTGTCGGCGGCGCGACGCCGAGCGTCGCCGCCAGCAGCGGCTGCAGGGTGAGGGCCGGCAGCGCCAGTGACCCGCTGATCTGTCCTTCGGCACCTAGCGTCAGCGCGCCCCGCACGGTACGTCCGCCGCTGTTGACGACGAGATCGCCGAGCCCGGTCTCCTCGCCGCCACGAACTCGGCCGGACGCATCGATCAGGCCCTGGGGCAAGAGGCGCGCCAAGCCGTCCGGCATCACCTGGCCGGGCGCGTCGGCCTGCAGGTTCATCCGCGCGCCGTCGCCCACGCTTTCCAGCACGAGCGCCAGGCCCTGCCCAGTCAGCGAGCCGACCGGCCCGCCGGAACCGAAATCAAGCCTGAGCTCGCCAGGCCCGCCCTGCGCCGGGCGCGGCAGGCCGAAGGCGGCGAAGGCGCGGCGGCGATCATCGAGCGCAAGGCGCAATTCGCCGCCAGTCCATTCGCCAGCCGAACCGAGGCGCCCGTTGAGCCCGAGCCGGCCTGCCTGCGCCGCCCCATCGGCAACGAGATTGGTCTCGCCCGATGGCGCGCGGGCGAGCCTGAAGCTCGCGTCGAGCTCCGCGAGCCCGTCCTCGATACGCGGCAGGATCCGCCTCGCCTGCTCGGGCAGCAACGGCCCGGCGAGCGCCGCAAGCGCGGCGAAGCGCGGCGCGCGGATCCGGCCGCTGATCTCGCCGCCATCCGGCAGCAGGGCGCCCTGCCCCTCGACGCGGACGCCGCCGAAGCCCTCGACCGACAAACGGCTGAGCCGCCAGTCGCGCCCTTCCCGCGTCAAGGCGAGCCGTGCCGAGCCCGGCGCCGTCGCGCGATAGCGCACACCGCCCAGCGTCAGGTCGAGCGCGAGGTCGCGCCCGCCGGCGAGGCCGGTCAGGCTCTCGCCCGGCGGCAGATTGTTGAGGTCGAGCCCGTCGAGCCGCAGCTTCGCTTCGAGCTTGCCGGGCGTGACCGCGGCCGAGCCCTCGAGGCGCTGGCCCGAAGCGCTCTTCGCGCGCAGCCGCTCGACGGCGAGATGCTCGTCACGCCAGTGCAGCGTCGCGGCGCCTTCGAACTCGCGGAATGCGGCGAAGCTATCGGCCAGCGCCGGCTCGACGCCGAGCCGGCCCAGCGCCAGCGCCGCGCGCCGCGCATCCGGCGCCTTCAGCGAAAGCTCGCCGCGAAAGCCGTTCTCGCCGAGCTCGCCGGTCGCTTCCAATGTCGCATTGGCGATGCGCACGCCGGCGCTGCCGCCCGAAATTCCGGTCTCGCTCAGGCGGCCGCGCAGGGCAAAGCCGCTCAGGTCCTCGCCGCGCCAGGCGATCTGGTCGAGATCGAGCGTAAGATCGAGGGCGCCCGGCAGCGCCTGCAAAGCGCGCTCGAAGCCCGGGCGCTGGGCCAGCGCCTCGATCAGCGCATCGGCATCGATCCGCCGTGCGCGGAGCTGGAACCCGCCGGCGCCCGTCGCCGGCAGCAGGCGACCCTCGCCTTCGAGACGTGCCGCCCCGCCGGCGATCTCGACCGCAAGCCCGGTGAAATCAAGCTGGCGGTGCCCGCCGCTGACCGTGCCGGCAAGGCTGATCGCGCCGCCGGGCGTCAACGTGAAGGCGCCCTGGAGCGAAGGCTGCAGCCGTCCGCCAGCCAGCGGCAGGGCGAGCGCACCATCGAACGAAACCTGGTTCTGCTCGCCGGTGACGAAGACCTTGGCGCGCAGACGGCCGTCGGCCTCGGCCTCGCCGGTGGCGAGCCGCAGCGATGCCCCCGCGACCTCGCCCTCGACCCGCCAGGGCCCGCCGAGTCCGGCGGCGGCGACATCGACCGAGATCGGCGCCAGCACCTGCGCCGGCTTGTCGCCCTCGCGCCAGATGATGGCCGAACGACGGATCGCGAAGTTGTCGATCGCCGTCGCGGCCGGCAGCCCCGTGCCATGGCGTGGCGGCATCAGCACCGCTCCCTTGGCGTCGGTGACCAGGGTGAGCGCCATGCCGTCGGCTTCCGCCTCGGTCAGGCGGAAATCGCCGCGCGCCAGTGCCGACAAAGCGAGCTCGACCGTGAGGCGCTCGATGGTCGCTGCACTGCTCTCGCCATCGGCAGCGCCCAGCTTGACCCCGCGCAAGGTCAGGCGTGGCGATGGCAAAAGGCGCAGGCCGATATCGCCGGCGATGCGCGTCTCCAGCCCGAGCGCCGCGCCGATGCGCTGCTCGAAATGGCTGCGGTACTCCCGCCAGTCGACAAAGCCGGGCCCGAGCAGCGCCGCCAGCAACGCCGCCACCAACAGCCCGGCCAGGAAGGTCAGGGCCTCACGCACGCTCTTGCAACATTCTGTTCATCACGCGCGCGATCATGCACCCAAGTCGCGGCAGGATCACGACCTCCCTGACGAGATAACCCTCCTGCCGCCACCAATATTTTCACAACGTGACGATTTTACCCGGATTGAGGATGTTCTGCGGGTCGAGCGAACGCTTCAGCAGGCGCATCACCGCCAGAGCCGGCGCGCCGTGCTCGGCCTCGAGATACTTCATCTTCTTCTGGCCGACGCCATGCTCGCCGGTGCAGGTGCCGCCCATGGCGAGCGCGCGCTTGACCAGACGGTCGATGAAATCCTGGCAGACCGCGACTTCCTCGGGATTGGAGAGGTCGACCATCGGCTGGGTGTGGAAATTGCCGTCGCCGACATGGCCGACAATCGGCGCGATCAGCCCGAGCGCCTCGATGTCGCGCTTGGTCTCCTCGACGCAGTCCGCCAGCCGCGAGATCGGCACGCAGACATCGGTCGCGACGGATTCGGCACCGGGCCGGAGCGTGCGCGCCGCCCAGTAGGCGTCGTGCCTTGCCTGCCAGAGCTTCGAGCGGTCCTCGGCCTTGGTCGCCCAGTCGAACGGCCCGCCGCCGAACTCGGCGGCGATCTCGCCGAAGCGCTCGGCCTGCTCCTTCACGCCCTCCTCCGAGCCGTGGAACTCGACGAACAGCATCGTCGTCTCCGGCAGGCCGAGCTTGGAGTGCAGGTTGACGCCGCGCATCATCACGTCGTCGACGAGCTCGATCCGCGCCACCGGCAGGCCGGACTGGATGGTGACGATGGTCGCATCGCAGGCCGCCTTGACCGACGGGAACGGACAGACGCCGGCCGAGATCGCCTCGGGGATACCGTGCAGCTTCAGCGTCACCTCGGTGATGATGCCGAGCGTGCCTTCCGAGCCGACGAGCAGCCGCGTCAGGTCGTAGCCGGCCGAGGTTTTCCGGGCCCGGCTCGACGTCTTCACGATAGCGCCATCGGCCATCACCGCCGTCAGCGCGACCACATTGTCCTTCATCGTGCCATAGCGCACGGCATTGGTGCCGGAGGCGCGCGTCGCCGCCATGCCGCCGATCGAGGCGTCGGCGCCGGGATCGATCGGGAAGAACAGGCCCTGGTCGCGCAGATGCTCGTTAAGTTCCTTGCGCGTCACGCCGGCCTCGACGACGCAGTCGAGGTCTTCCGCATGCACGGCCACGACCTTCTTCATCTGGCTCATATCGATGCAGACGCCGCCATAGGGCGCGTTGACATGGCCCTCGAGCGAGGTTCCGGTGCCGAACGCGATCACCGGAACCCCATGCGCCGCACAGAGCTTCACGATGGCGGACACCTCTTCGGTGCTCTGCGGGAAGACCACTGCGTCCGGCGGCTGGTTCGGAATCCAGGTCAGGGTGTGCCCGTGCTGCTGACGAACTGCCAGACTGGTTACCAGACGGTTACCGAAGCGAGCCGCCAGTTCCTGCGTGACAGCCGCAATTGCCTCGGCCGATGGCGGCAGCTCTGCAGCAGGGACAGGGGGGGTCTGAGCCATCGCGTCGGGAGAGTGCATTGTCATAACCTGAAAGGATCGCCTAGTCTGGAATGGTTCGGCTTTCGAGCAGCCGCCATGGCGCTGTTTTCCCGCGCGCCGTGAGCAACGGCAAGTGCCAAGCTGCGAAGCCGGGCAGGTCTGTAGCGCAGGGCTCCGGGGCAGGCTCGCGATTGGTGAAGCGAGAGCAAGAGGAGGCGCCCATGCATGACGAACCCCGCACGACCGCCCTTTTCTTCGCGCCCTTTGTCTCGTCGAACATGCGCGTCGAGCCGCAATGGATCGATTACAACGGTCATCTCAACATGGCCTATTACCACGTGATGTTCGACCGGGCCGTGGACGAGCTGTTCTCGCTCATCGGCCTCAACCATGACTATGTCGAGACCCGCAACGCCTCCGTCTTCGCGGCCGAATGCCACATCCTCTACAAGCGCGAGCTGACCGAGAGCGACCAGATCCGGGTCACCGCCCAGCTCATCGCCTTCGACGAGAAGCGGCTGCATTTCTATCTCGAGATGCGCCATGCCAGCGAAGGCTGGCTGGCGGCGACCTCGGAGAACCTCTCGCTCCATGTCGACATGGCGAGCCGCAAGGTCACGCCCTTCCCGGCCGACATCCTCGCCGGGCTCGCCTTGATGAAGGCCGCACATGCCCGCATGCCGCTGCCGGCCATCGTCGGCCGAATGATCGGCATGCCGGTGAAGACCGCGATCACCGTCGAGTCGATGAGCGGCGAGCGCGAGAAAGAGACGCGCCACTAAGCCAACGACGCGGCCACGCATTCGGCACAGCGCTCCGATCGTGCCATAGTCCCGGGATTGTCGATCCTGGGCAGGTTTGCATGCCGGCTGCGGTCAACACATTCCTGATCGTGCTCGCGGCCATTTTTCCCGTGGTCAATCCACCGGGCTCGGCCCTCGTCTTCCTCGGGCTGACGCGCGGCGCAACCGCGGAAACCCGGCGCGTTCTCGCACGTCGCATCGCCGTGAACTCGCTCTTCGTCCTGATGGGCTCGTTCCTTCTCGGCTCGCTCGTCCTCCAGTTCTATGGGATCTCGATCCCCATCCTGCGCGTGGCCGGCGGTTTGATCGTCGCCGTATCCGGCTGGAAGCTGCTCAATGAAGGCAGCCAGAAGGATATCGAGACGTCCGCCGGCGAGGTCGCCCGCACGGACCTGATATCCCAGGCCTTCTACCCGCTGACCCTGCCGCTGACGACGGGCCCCGGCACCATCGCCGTCACGATCAGCATCGGGCTGTCGCGCGCGACGTTCACAGGTTCCTCCGGCGAGCTCATCTTCGTGCTGGCGAGCCTGCTGGCGATTTTCGTAATCGCGCTCAGCATCTGGTTCTGTTTCGCCTATGCGGTGCGCGTGCAGAAGCTGCTCGGGAAAGGCGGCACGGAAATCGCCGTCCGGCTCTCCGCCTTCATCCTGTTCTGCCTCGGCGTCCAGATCCTCTGGTCGGGACTGAGCGAATTGCTGACGTCGACGTTCGCGCCCCGGTAAGGCAGCCGAAGGGAAAGCCGCGGCCCAGCCACGCCAATACCGCGAACAGCATCCGTGGGCGCCTCAGTCGTCGTGATCCGGGATCTTCAGGATATGGCCGCAGGCCTTGCAGTGGACGGCGTCGGGCTCGTGACGCTGGAGCGCGCATTGCGGGCACGGAAAGGTCACCTTCTGCGGCCGGAACACCGCCTGCGCCAGCCGGACGAACAGCGAGATGCCGACGATCATCACCACGATCGAGGTCAGCTTGCCGCCGATACCGGGCAGCGTGATGTCGCCGAAGCCGGTCGTCGTCACCGTCGCGACCGTGAAATAGAGCGCCTCGACATAACCATCGATGCCCGGCCGGCCCATGAAGAAGAAGGTGTAGACGAAGCCGGTGACCACGAAGAGGAAGGTGATGAGGTTGATCAGCGCCCGCGCGACATCCTCCCATTCGCGATAGCGCGTCTCGCGCAACTGCCCCCAGAGCAGGTTGCGCTGCGACAGCGACCAGAGCCGCAGGATGCGCAGGAAGCCGAAATTCTCCAGCCATTGCGGAGCCAGCAGCGTCGCCAGGATGAACAGGTCGAGCAGCATGCTCGGCTGGCGCAACAGCCTCGGCACGTTGGAGGAGGCCAGCATCCGCGCCACGATCTCGATCAGCACGATGGTGGCTACGGCGTAGTCGAGCCAGAGAAAGGCCGGCCGATCGCGCAGCAGCGGCGTCGCGATGAAGAAGCCGATGATCAGGAGATCGACGATCAGCGTCGCGAACTGGAAGCGCAACGCCGCCGGGGTGCGGCCGTGATAGAGCTGGCGCAGACGATCGCAGGTGCGCTCGAAACGCTCCGACGGCCCAGCCTGATCCTGCGTTTCGCTCATCCGGATGGCGTATCAGGCCAAAGGCGGCGCCGTCCAGATGGCTCAGCCGCGCCGAGTCGCGAGCCCTTGCACGGCATAGCCGCCATAGAGCCGCCGCGTGCCGCCGCTCGCCGCATTCTCGGTGCAGAGCCGCTCGAGCTCGGCGCCGAGCTCCGGTCGGGGCGTGACATGGAACAGCGCCAGCCAGCGGTTCAGCACCACCTTGAACGGGCCCGGCAGATGCGCCTGATCGCCGAAGTCGACGATATGGAGCGAGCCGCCCGGCGCCAGCGTCGACAACGCCTGCGCCAGCACCGCGCGCCAGGGCGGGATCATCGACAGGGCATAGGAGATCACGACCCTGTCGAAATCGGCCCGGCCGAACAGCGCTTCCGGCTCGAAACGCGTCGCATCGGCCTGCCTCAGGGTGATGCGGCCGGAAAGCCCGGCCTTCGCCACCTGCTGGCGCGCCGTCGCGAGCATCTCCTCGGAGACGTCGAGCCCGTAGCAGCGCGCATGGGGATAGGCGTGGGCGATCCTGATCAGGTTGCGGCCAGTACCACAGCCGATCTCGAGCACGCTGCCGTCCATCGGGGGCTGGAGGCCGTCGACCAGCCCGTCGCGGCCGAGCAGGTAGAATTTCCGGGTCGCGTCGTAGATGTGCCGCTGGAAACGATACATCCGGTCCATCAACCCGGCTGCATCCTCGCTCTGCCGGGCCGCGCTCACGCCTGCGCCCCGCTTCGCGTGTAGAGATGGAAGGCGCCATAGATCGAGGAGCGGTCGCGCGCCCCGAGTTCGCGGCTGCGCGCCTCGTGATACTGCCATTGCGACAGGATCGCCTCCGGCACCCGCCCCGGCAGCAGGCGCTCGTCGGCGGCGGTACGGAAGATCACCCGCGCTCCCGGCGCGGCCGTCCGCGTGATCTGGGTCCACAGCGCCGTCAGCTCGGCATCGTTCATCCAGTCCTGCGCATCGAGCAGGACATAGCCATGGCAGCTCGCCGCCGGCTGCTGCGCGAGATAGGCCGTGACCGAGCCCTGATGGTAGCCGACCCGGCCGGCACGCGCCCGCACCGTCTCGAAATGGCGCGGCTCGAGATAGGGCGGCACCGAGGCGTCCGGCCCCAGCCCGTAGCCGCGACCGAAAGCCTGCCAGGCGAAGTAATTGGATTTCAGGTCGAAGCCGCAGGCGAGCCGCTCCAGCCGGTGGCGCAGCACACTGAGGATGCCGGCATCGCCATCGGCCGCCAGCGCCTCGTATTGCGCCGGCGGGATGCCGAGCCCGTAGAGCGAGGCTGGCTGCCGCACCAGCCAGCGCACCAGCTTCTTCTCGAAGACAGGAGCGAGATGGGCATCGAACAGGGCCCGCTGTTCCTCCATCGACTTGGCCTGCAGCATGATGCGCGGGTCGCAGCCGAGCCGCCGCCCCAGGAAATGACCGGCGCCGATGAAGCGGCCGAGCAGGCCGTGGCGATAGAAATTGCGGGCGAATGCCTCGATCCGCCGCCGCCCGATCAGGCTCCGCCCTTCCCAATAGCCGCGGCTGACCGCATCGAGCCGCGGCGCGATCGCGCGGTCATAGAGCGCGACATTCGCCTTGGACTGCGCCTCGCCGAAGAAGCGCCGGAAGGTCGGCTGGTCCTCGATCTCGGCCAGCGCCGCGAGCTTGAGATGGCCGAGCGCGATATGGGCGCCGTTGAGATCGACGGCGCTGATCCTGGCGGGGTCGGCGGTGAGATAGGACAGGATGTTGCAGGAGCCCGACGCGATCGCGACGAGATGGTCGCCCGGCTGCAGCGCCAGCGCCTCCATGTCGACGACCGGGTCCTCCCAGATCTGCGGATAGACCAGACCGGAGAAGGCGAGCGTGAACATCCGCTCCAGGAGCCCGGCGCGCGACAGCGCCTTGCTGCGATGGACCGCATTGTTGAGCCCGAGGCTGGTGTTGCGCTTGACCGCCCTGACCGTCTGCGTCACGCCTGCCTCGATGTCACCGTTGCGATGGCGAGCCGACTAGAGGAGTCGCGTGACGGTTGGGTGACGCGGGACAGCGCTGGAGAAGAGCCTGCTCGCCGCCGAACGAGAACGTGAAGCGGGCGACGCGCCGGCCCCGTGAAATCAGGAAGACAAATCCCCATATCCCGCGCCACACTCCCGATGAGACAGCGCGGAAAGGAGCCTCGCATGGGCCTGATGGACATGTTCGCCAAGACGGGAAAGCCTGAGCGCGAATTCCCCTTCCAGCTCAGCGATGCAGAATGGCGCGAGAAGCTGACGCCCGAGCAGTATTACGTGCTGCGTGGCCACGGCACCGAGCGTGCTGGCTCCTGCGCCCTGAACTTCGAGAAGCGCGCCGGCACCTTCTCCTGCGCCGGCTGCGACCAGCCGCTGTTCAAGGCCGGCAAGAAGTTCGAGAGCGGAACCGGTTGGCCGAGCTTCGACCAGCCGCTCCAGGGCGCGGTCGAGGAGAGCGAGGACTACAGCTTCGGCATGCACCGGGTCGAGGTGCACTGCGCCAATTGCGGCGGCCATCTTGGCCATGTCTTTCCCGACGGCCCGCCGCCGACCGGATTGCGCTACTGCATCAACGGCGTCGCGATGAATTTCGCGCCGGAAGCGGGTTGAACGCAGTCATCATCATGGTCGGGCTTGTCCCGACCATGACGACAAGTGCCAGCCGATAGCCCATTCTCTCGTCATCCTGTAGCTTCGCCCGAGCTGATGCCGGAGCGCCAGGATGCGGCCGCCCATCGATACCGAACTGCTCAAGACTTTCGTCACGATCGTCGAAACGCAGAGCTTCACCCGCACCGGCGACCGGCTGCACCGGACCCAGCCGGCCATCAGCATGCAGATCAGGCGGCTGGAGGAGGCGCTCGGCAAGGAGGTCTTCGATCGGACCAGGCGTCAGGTTCAGCTCACGCGGGAAGGCGAGGTCCTTCTCCACTACGCCAGGCGCATCCTCTCGCTCAGCGACGAGGCCATGAGCCGCATCGGCCAGGCCGGTTTGGCAGGAGTAGTCCGCATCGGCACCTCCGACGACTATGCCAACATCCTGCTGCCCGAGATCCTGCGCCGCTTTGCTCAGGCCCATGCCGAGATTCAGGTCGACATCGTCTGCGACAACGGCGTTGCCATCGAGCGCAGGCTGAAGGACGGGCTGATTGATCTCGCGCTCGTCGCCTGCCGCGGCATGGTCACGGAGGAGGAACTGATCCGGACGGAGGAACTGGTCTGGATCGCTGCGACTCCATCACAGGCAAAGAGCCGTCCCCTCCCTCTGGCCGTGTTTCCCGAAGGTTGCGTCTGCCGGACGACGATGATGGACGCTCTTGATGCTGCCGGGCGCGACTGGCGTGTCGGCTTCAGCAGCGACAATATCGGGGCGATTCATGTCGCGGTCCGCTCCGGCATGGGCATCAGCGCCGTCGAGCGCAGCCTCGTCCCGGCCGGAGTACGGATTCTGGATCAGGCGGAAGGCCTGCCCCGGCTCGCGTCCGTCCATCTCTGCCTCAAGCTCAACCGAAACAGCGCTTCACCGGTCCTCGATGCGCTAGCCGACGAGATCCGGGTCGGCCTCTCGCCTGCACCCCTCCGATACGAGCCGCAAGCCCATCACGTCTGAGGCACCACCTTGCGCCGCGGCTCGCGCGGCACCACCGCGATCGCGCTCAGGATGATGATTGCGAGCCCGACATAGGCCCAGCGGTCCGGTACGTCGCCGAAGACGAGCACACCGAGAATGGTCGCGGTGATCACCTCCGCATAGTTGAAGGGTGCGAGTACGCTCGCCTCTGCCCGCTCAAACGCCTTGACGATCAGGAAATGCGCGATGGCGGCGACGCAGCCGGTCGCCATCAGCTGCAGCCACTGGGTTGCGCTCGGCGACTGCCAGAGCGGGATGACCGCAATGCTCGACAGGACGCAGCCGACGAGCCCGGTCTGGTAAACCGTGACGATCGCCGGTATCCGGCTCCCGATCACCCGCGTCAGCAGCAGGAAGACGGCATAGCCCACGCCGGCCGCAAGGCCGACCAGATAAGTCCAGTGCCAGCTGTCTGCGCTAGGCCTGATCGCCAGGACGATGCCGAGGAAACCGACGGCGATCGCCAGCCATTGTGCCGGAGCGACCTTTTCCTTGAAGACGACCATGGCGAGTATCGTCAGCAGGAATGGCGCGACGAACCACAAGGTCAGGGCCGTGGTCAGCGGCATCTGGTGGATCGCGAAATAAAACAGCGCGATCGCGAGGAAGAGCGCGGCGCTCCTGGCGGTCAGTGCCCAGGAGACGGTGGGCAGGAGCAAGCGCGGGCCATATCGCCAGGCGCTATAGAGACCCGTCGCCAGGCAGTGGAAGAAGAAGCGCGCCCAGATCACCTGCAGAACCGGCAAAGACGCGGAGAGATGTTTCGCGAGCGTATCCGAGACCGGCAGGATCTGGAGCGCGATCACGAGCAGGAGAATGCCGGTCAGTTGCCGCCTGTCCATATCCGAATGCCTCGCATGACATACGGAACAGGCTCGCAGAATGGCCGGCGCGACAGAAATCCGGAGTTTGGATGCCAGGATCAAGAATGCTTATGGCACATACCCGTCATGGTCGGGCTTGTCCCGACCATCCACGTCTTCTTTCGGGTAGGGCGGTGTTCAAGACGTGGACGCTCGCCACAAGGGCGAGCGTGACGGGTGAGGCTAAGCCACCTCCGGCACCGCCCGGCGCGCCAGCGTCACCGCATCGACAGCCAGCGGCAGGTCGCCGAAATGGCCGGACCAGTGCCCGCCGAGCCGCGTCGCGACGAAGGCGTCCGCCACCGCATGCGGCGCATGCCGGATCAGCAGCGCGCCCTGCAGCATCAGCGCCAGCCGCTCGGTCAGCAGGCGCGCCTGGCCTTCATGGCGGATGAGGTCGTGCAGATCGTTGTCGAGCGTCTGCAGCGCCGCGTCATAGCGCCGGTCCTGGCCGGAGACCGCGTGCAGCTCCGCCCGCAAGGCCTGCAGCGAGCCCGGCTCGCGCTCGAGCGAACGCAGCACGTCCAAGCAGATGACGTTGCCCGAGCCCTCCCAGACCGAGTTCAGCGGCGCCTCGCGATAATGCCGCGCCATCGGGTTCTCCTCGATGAAGCCGTTGCCGCCATGGCATTCCAGCGCCTCGACCACGACGGCCGGCGTGCGCTTCGCCACCCAGTATTTCGCCAGCGGCGCACCGATCCGGGCCAGCAGCTTCTCGCTTTCCGACTGCTCCTGCCGGTCGACCGCGGCGAAGAGCCGGAAGGCGAGCCAGGCGGCCGCCTCCGCCTCGATCGCGAGATCGGCGAGGACGTTCTGCATGATCGGCTGGTCGATCAGCAGGCGCTGGAAGGCGGTGCGATGCTGGGCATGATGGCCGGCGAGCATCACCGCCTGCCGCATCAGCCCGGCCGAGGCCGCGGCGATGTCGAGCCGGGTATTGTGGTTCATCGACAGGCCGGTGCGCAGGCCCCGGCCGGGATCACCGAGCATATGGCCGATCGCGCCGCGGAACTCGACCTCGGAGGAGGCGTTCGAGCGGTTGCCGCATTTGTCCTTCAGGCGCTGGATCGCGATGCCGTTGCGCTCGCCATCCGGCCGCCAGCCCGGCACGACGAAGCAGGAGATGCCCTCTTCATTCCGCGCCAATGTCAGGAAGACGTCGGAATGCGGCACCGAGAAGAACCATTTGCTGCCGTGCAGCGAATAGGTGCCGTCGCGATTGTCATAGGCGATGGTCTGGGTCTGGCGCAGGTCCGAGCCGCCTTGCGTCTCGGTCATCGCCATGCCGACGGTCGCCCCTGTCTTGCCGGCGGCCGGCCCCTGAGTCTTGTCGTAGGTCTTCGAGGAGATCAGCGCGCCCCACTGCGCCCAGCGCGCCCGGTCCTGCTTCAGCACGGGGATGGCAGAATAGGTCATCGAGATCGGGCAGCAGATGCCGCTCTCGCAGCCATACCAGAGATATTGCAGGGCGGCCCGCGCCACCTGCGCCCCCGGCCCCGGCCGGTTCCAGGCGAGAGCATGCGTCTCCTGGCCGATGGCGCGGGCCATCAGCGCGTGCCAGGCCGGGTGGAACTCGATCTGGTCGATGCGATTGCCGAAGCGGTCATGGCTGCGCAGCTCCGGTCCGTGCCGGTTGGCGAGCCGCGCCATCTCGATCGTCTCGGCCGCGCCGACCGTCCGCCCGGCCTCGTGCAGCCGCTCATCGGCCCAGCCGGCATCGAAGGCCGCGATCGCCGCCTTCAGCACCGGATCGGCGGCATAGGCGTCGTAATCGGCCAGCGGCGGCACCTGATTGGTGACCTGGTGGGCGTGCGATGCCTGGGCCATGAGCTTCCCTTCCGATCCGCGAACCGCCCCCGTCATTAACCAGCAGACTATGCCGATGCCCTGGAATTGCGAACCTGCCCGATTGCCGCCCGAGTTCACCCGGCACTTCACCGCGCGCCGCCACTGGCGCAGCCTATGGAGAGCCTTCACGTGCTGCGACGCGTCCTGAGTACCCTTGTCATCACGCTTGGCGCCGGCTTCGGCCTTGCCGCCATTCCGGCAAAAGCCCAGCCCCAATCCGCTGCGAAGATACAACCCGGCGAAGGCCGCCCCTATGAGATCGCCGACAGCGAGGTCTGGGACGTGCCCGATCCGGTCTCGCGCCGCGGCTATCAGGTCTTCGTCGCCCTGCCGCCGTCCTATGCCAGGGAGCCGCAGCGGAAATATCCCGTGCTCTACGTCACCGATGCCGACTACGCCTTCCCGATCATCCGCCAGATCAACCGCCGCCTGAATCTCGACGGCTCCAGGATCGAGGAGTTCATCCTGGTCGGCCTGTCCTATGCCAAGGGCGAGGATGGCGCGGTCAGCCGCCGGCGCGACTACACCCCGACGCCGAACGGACCGAGTACCGCA
The DNA here is from genome assembly GCF_001509835.1 of Allobosea sp. WAO. Classification (GTDB taxonomy): domain Bacteria; phylum Pseudomonadota; class Alphaproteobacteria; order Rhizobiales; family Beijerinckiaceae; genus Allobosea. The sequence continues at coordinate 461,895 of NZ_JXTJ01000006.1, read as the reverse complement.
CCCTCAGGCGCGATCCATGGCCAGGGGCAGGCCTACCAGACCTATCTGCGCGATCAGGTGAAGCCGTTCATCGCCAACCGCTACCGCACCGATCCGGCCCGGACGCTCTTTCTCGGACACTCCTACGGATCGCTGCTTGGCGCACAAATCCTCTTTACCGAGCCCGGCCTGTTCAGCGGCTACGTCCTCGGCAGCCCGTCGCTCTGGTACGACAAGCGCCACACTTTGGGCCTGGAGGCGAGCTACGCCGCCAAGAACCGCGATCTGCCGGCCAAGGTCTTCCTCTATGTCGGCGAGTACGAGGCGCTGCGCAAAGGCGACCGGCGCTACAGCCAGAGCGTCGACATGGTCGCCGACAACCAAGCGCTGGAGAAGGCGCTGAAGGACCGGAAGTATCCTAACCTGAGCTTGAAGTCCGTCGTCCTCAACGACGAAGACCATCTCACCGTCGCCCCACGCGGCTTCACGCAAGGTCTGCGATATCTCCTGCCAGCACGTTGATGCAGCGGGGTTTATGATGGCCTGCTCGCCGTCGCGGAAAACCATTCCTGACGGCGAGCAATCCACGACGCCTGCCCCTATATTGACCGTGAACGAATCACGATCACGCAGCGAACCCAAGCCAGCCCCTTGTCAGACCAGTTCACCTCCGCCCCCCTGCCCCGCCCCGGTGGCCTCGCCGCGCGCGCTGCCGCGCAGCCTGCGGCCGGCTATCTGCAAGGGCTCAACCCGGAGCAGCGCCTGGCGGTCGAGGCCACAGACGGCCCCGTGCTGGTGCTCGCCGGCGCCGGCACCGGCAAGACCCGCGTCCTCACCACCCGCATCGCCCATCTGATCGCGACGGGCCGCGCCTATCCCTCGCAGATCCTCGCCGTGACCTTCACCAACAAGGCGGCGCGCGAGATGAAGGAGCGCGTCGCCCATCTCGTCGGCCCGGTCGCCGAGGGCATGCCCTGGCTCGGTACCTTCCACTCGATCTCGGCCAAGCTGCTGCGCCGCCATGCCGAGCTGGTCGACCTGCGCTCCGATTTCACCATCCTCGACACCGACGACCAGATCCGCCTGATGAAGCAGGTGATCCAGGCCGAGGGGATCGATGAGAAGCGCTGGCCTGGCCGGATGCTGGCCGGCTTCATCGACTCCTGGAAGAATCGCGGCCTCGCGCCCAAGGACGTGCCGCCGGGCGAATCCGGCGTCTTCGCCAACGGCAAGGGCGGCAAGCTCTACGCCGCCTATCAGGACCGGCTGAAGACGCTGAACGCCGTCGATTTCGGCGACCTCTTGCTGCACTGCCTGACGCTGTTCCGTGAGCATCCGGAACTGCTGGCGAGCTACCACGAGCGTTTCCGCTACATCCTCGTCGACGAGTACCAGGACACCAACGTCGCCCAGTATCTCTGGCTGCGCCTCTTGGCGCAGGGCCGACGCAACATCGCCTGCGTCGGCGACGACGACCAGTCGATCTATGGCTGGCGCGGCGCCGAGGTCGACAACATCCTGCGCTTCGAGCACGATTTCCCCGGCGCGACCGTGGTCCGCCTCGAGCGCAATTACCGCTCGACCGGCCATATCCTCGCCACCGCCGCCAAGCTGATCGCCCGCAATGAGGGCCGCCTCGGCAAGACGCTGCGCACCGAGGACGAGGCCGGCGAGAAGGTCACCATCACCGGCGCCTGGGACAGCCAGGAGGAGGCGCGGCTGATCTCCGACGAGATCGAGGCGATGCAGTCCAAGGGCGAGAACCTCGCCGAGGTCGCGATCCTGGTCCGCATCTCCGCGCAGATGCGCGAGATGGAGGAACGGCTCATCCATGTCGGCGTGCCCTATCGCGTCATTGGTGGCCCGCGCTTCTATGAGCGCGCCGAGATCCGCGACGCCATGGCGTATCTGCGCTGCGTGGTCTCGCCCACCGACGACCTCGCCTTCGAACGCATCGTCAATGTGCCCAAGCGCGGCCTCGGCGACGCCACCATCCAGATCCTGCACAACCATGCGCGCGCCACCGATTTCTCGCTGATGCAGTCGGCGCGGGCCGTGGTCGAGACCGAGGAATTGAAGCCCAAGGCCCGCACTGCCTTGCGCGAGCTGGTCGAGGCCTTCGCCCGCTGGCAAAGCAAGGCCGAGGCGATGCAGCAGGGCGAGCTCGCCGAGCTGGTTCTGGAAGAGAGCGGCTACACCGAGATGTGGCAGAAGGACCGCTCGGCCGACGCCGCCGGGCGCCTGGAAAACCTCAAGGAGCTGGTCCGCTCGCTCGACGAATTCCCCGATCTGCCATCCTTTCTCGAGCACGTCTCGCTCGTGATGGACGCCGATAGCGGCGATGGCGGCGCCCGCGTCTCGATCATGACGCTGCACGCCGCCAAGGGGCTGGAATTCGACACCGTCTTCCTGCCCGGCTGGGAGGAAGGGCTGTTCCCGAGCCAGCGCGCCCTAGACGAGAACGGCCGCGCTGGGCTGGAGGAGGAACGCCGCCTCGCCCATGTCGGCCTGACCCGGGCCCGCAAGCGCCTCAAGCTCTATTTCGCCTCGAATCGCCGCATCCACGGCCTCTGGCAGTCGAGCCTGCCCTCGCGCTTCATCGACGAACTGCCCGAGGACCATGTCGAAGTCGTCCAGGCCCCCACCGCCTACAGCCAGGGCGGCTACGGCGCCTCGCGCTTCGAGCGCATGGAGAGCTTCGGCTCCTCCTACCAGACGCCGGGCTGGCAGCGCGCCCAGGAGAACAAGGCCAAGTTCAACTCGGGCGGCGGCAGCTCCGGCTTCTCCGACGCCGGCCAGCGCGGCTTCGGTTCAGGCCGCCAGCGCGGCCCGATGCTGATCGAGGGCGAGCTGACGGCGAAGTCGACGGGAAGCTCCGCCTTCGACACCGGCGCCCGCGTCTTCCACGTCAAGTTCGGCCCCGGCTCGGTGGCGAGCGTCGATGGCAACAAGCTGACGGTCGACTTCGACAAGGCCGGCCGGAAGATGGTGCTGGACAGCTTTGTCCAGAAGGCGGGGTAGCGAGGCGCCATCCTCAACATGGGTCATCCCGGACAAGCGGCGAAGCCGCGCCGATCCGGGATCCATTCCGGAGCCTCTCCGAGTGAAGTTCCGGGATGTGTCCCGGGGCACCCTTCGGTCGCCCGGGACGGCCGCGCTCCTGCTACCGGCGGGCTGATTGTGATATTCAGCCAACAGGAGGGGACGATGCACCATAAGCGAAAACGGCCAAAGAGCGCCCGCGCCGGCTGCCTGCTCTGCAAGCCGCACAAGGCGAATGGCTGCTGCGCCGATCATAAGAACATGCGGCATGGCAATCGCCGGCGCTACGATGGCAGCCGCGACCAGTTGCGTTGCGAAGGCTTGGCCGCACGCTGATCCAGCTCGTCATACCACCCTCGTGGCGAGCATCCACGTCTTGACCACCGCGATCGACCAGCCAAGCGAAGACGTGGATGGTCGGGACAAGTCCGACCATGACGAACAAGGCGCCGTTCACGCCTCCCGGCACGAAGACAAGTCCCCTACCCCTCCTCCCGCTCCCGAAAGGCCCGACGCGCCGCCGAGACTTCGGCATGGTACGTCTCCGCCCAGGTCCAGACCCCGCAGAAGGCCGCGCTGAGTTCGCGGCCGAGTTCGGTCAGCGTGTAGTCGACATGCGGCGGGATCACCGGATGGACGGTGCGGACTACCAGCCCGTCGCGCTCCATCTCGCGCAGTGTCTTGGTCAGCATCTTCTGGCTGATGCCGCCGACGATGCGCCCGCATTCGCCAAAGCGCAGCGTGCCGTGCTCCTCCAGCGCCTCCAGCACCAGCATCGTCCATTTGTCGGCGACCTGCGCGATCACCTGTCGCACCAGCGATTCCACCGCCTTCGAGACCGGCGGGATCTCCTCGCTGCGCTTGTGCATCGTCGCCATCGCCTCGCGGATCGCATGCATGCCGACACTCTCCTTTTGGTGCGTATCGAACCTTTAGGCGCCTTCTTTCTACCAGAGAGTATCGACACCAGCTGTTGTCTCGCAACCAGGAAAGGGATCTGCGATGAACATCACCGGCAACACCATCCTCATCACCGGCGGCGGCTCCGGCATCGGCCGGGCTCTGGCCGAAGCCCTGCATCGGGCCGGCAATCAGGTCGTCATCGCCGGCCGGCGTGAGGCGCTGCTCAATGAGGTGACCTCGGCCAATCCGGGGATGGAAGCGCTTCTGCTCGACATCCAGGACAAGGACGATGTCGCCGCCTTCGCCCGGCAGGCGGTCGAGAGCTTTCCGGCGCTCAATGGCGTCATCCACAATGCCGGCATCATGCGCAGCGAGGCCATCGCGGCCGGCGACTTCCTCGCCACCGCCGAGGACACGATCTCGACCAATCTGCTCGGACCGATCAGGCTCACCTCGGCGCTGCTGCCGCATCTCCTGAAGCAGGAGCGCGCCGCGATCCTGACCGTATCCTCCGGCCTCGCCTTCGTGCCGCTGGCGACGACGCCGACCTACAGCGCGACGAAGGCCGCGATCCATTCCTGGTCGATTGCGCTGCGCGAGCAGCTCAAGGCGACCTCGGTCGAGGTCATCGAGATCGCCCCACCCTATGTGCAGACCGAGCTGCTCGGCCCGCAGCAGGCGGTCGATCCCGCAGCGATGCCGCTCGCCGAGTTCATTGCAGAGGTGATGGCGCTGCTCGAAAGCGCTCCGGCCTCGGGCGAGATCATCGTGGAGCGCTGCAAGCCGCTGCGCTTCGCCGCCGAGAAAGGCCAGGTCGCAGCGATCTTCGCCCAGCTGAACGCGCAGCACGGCTGAACGATCGGTTGCCCGTCGTCCCGGGGCGCGCTGCGCCCGGGACGATAGCTGACTGAGCTGCCTCCCAAGTCTGACTCGAATCTCCAGCCCCCGTCCTGAGGAGGCCCGAAGGGCCGTCTCGAAGGGCGTTCCCGGCGGACTCCGGAGCCTCCTGGAACATCCTTCGAGACGCCATTCCTCCCGGAATGGCTCCTCAGGATGAGGGCTCAGGGAATTCCCAGTCAGACACTAAGCCGCCTCGCGCCCGAATTGCAGCGCCGCGAGCCGGGCATAGAGCCCGCCCTTGGCGACGAGGGCGGCGTGGGTGCCCTCCTCGACCACGCGGCCCTCCTCCATCACCAGGATGCGGTCGGCTGAGAGGATGGTCGCGAGCCGATGGGCGACGACCAGTGTGGTACGGCCCTGCATCAGCCGGTCGAGCGCGTCCTGCACCGCCCGCTCGCTTTCGGAATCGAGTGCCGAGGTCGCCTCGTCCAGCAGCAGGATCGGCGCGTCCTTGAGAACCGCGCGGGCGATAGCGAGGCGCTGGCGTTGGCCACCCGAGAGCGTCACGCCGCGCTCGCCGATCACCGTGTCGTAGCCTTCCGGCAGGGCGCGGATGAAATCGTCGGCGGCGGCGAGCTTCGCCGCCTCCTCGATCTCGGCACGGCTGGCGCCAGGGCGTCCATAGGTGATGTTCTGGGCCACCGAGACGCCGAACACCGTCGGCTCCTGCGGCACCAGCGCGAAGCGGCTGCGCCAGTCGGTCGGGTCGGCCTCCGGCCCGGCGACGCCGTCGACGACGACGCGGCCGGCGAAGGGATCGTAGAAGCGCAGCGCCAGTTGCAGCACCGTGCTCTTGCCGGCGCCGGACGGGCCGACCAGCGCAATGCGCTCGCCCGGTCGGACGCTGATGTCGAGATCGGCCAGAGCGAGATTCGTCCGTCCGGGATAGCGGAAGGAGACGTTCTCGAAGGACAGCGCCCCGACCGCGGGCTGCGGCATCGGCTTGGGATGGGCGGGAGCCGCGATCGCCGGCTTCGTCGCCAGGATCTCGCCGAGCCGCCCGGCCGCTCCCGCAGCGGCGGAGATATCTCCATAGACCTCGGAGAGCTGGCCGAGCGAGCTCGCAGCCAGCACGGCATAGAGCACGAACTGCGACAGGCGCCCGCCGCTCATCCGCCCAGCGAAGACCTCGGTCGCACCGGCCCAGAGCACCATCACGACGCTGGCGCTGACCAGGAAGATTGCGAAGCCCGAGAGCCAGGCCCGCGAGCGGGTGGCATCGCGCGAGGCGGCATAGGCATCCTCGGACGCATCCTGGAAGCGCTTCGCCGTGTCGCGCTCAGCCCCGAAGGATTGCATGGTGCGGATCGCGCCGACCGCTTCCGAGGCGAAGGCCGAGGCGTCGGCCAGCCTGTCCTGCGCCGCCCGCGAGCGCTTGCGCACGGTGCGGCCCGAGAACACGAGCGGCAGGACGACCAGCGGGATCGCGCCGATCACGATCGCCGAAAGCCGCGGGCTGGTCGCGACCATCATGGCGAGCGCGCCGAGGAACATGATGGCGTTGCGCAGCGCGATCGAGGCCGTCGAGGCGAAGGTCGACTTGATCTGGGTGGTGTCGGCAGTCAGCCGCGAGACGAGGTCGCCCGCCCGGCTGGCATCGAAGAAGGCCGGCTCGAGCCGCGTCAGATGCCGGAACACATCGGCGCGCAGATTCGAGACGATGCGCTCGCCGACCGTCATGACGAGGTAGAATCGTGCCGAGCTCGCTAGCGCCAGCACCGCGACGACGCCGATCAGCAGGGCGAAATAGGAATTGGCGAGCTGCTGCTCGCCGCCGGAGAAACCGGCATCGATAACCCGCCGGACCGCCAGCGGCAGCGCTAGGGTCGCACCCGATGCGACGACCAAGGCCACCAAAGCGAAGGCGATCCGCCGCTTCTGCGCCTTTGCATAGGGCCAGAACGAACGCAGCGCGCTGAAATCCGGGCGCTGCTTGCGGTCTTCCACCAGTTCTTTCGCCACTCTCACATATCCCGAAAAGCTTGCACCGCAGCCAAGGCTGCGCTATGGCCACGCGACTTCACGACAGGCTCGTACGAATTGTTCGAAGAGCCGGCGATGCGCGCCGCGTTCCGGCCGCCCGCTTTTCGAAACTTGAGGAATTCGCCATGAAGACCGGCATTCATCCCGACTACCACACCATCAAGGTCGTCATGACCGATGGCACCGAATACTTCACGCGTTCGACCCTCGGCAAGGAGGGCGACACGCTGAACCTCGACATCGACCCGAAGACCCACCCGGCCTGGACCGGCGGCACCCAGCACATGCTGGACCGCGGCGGCCGCGTCTCGCGCTTCAATTCGCGCTTCGGCGCGCTCGGCGCCCTCGGCAAGAAGTAATTCCCGGCTTTCCGACCCCGATGGGGCCGGATGCTCGACACCGAAAAGCCCGGCCTCGCGGCCGGGCTTTTTGCTTTGCGGCGACGAATGGCCGCGGACGAATTGCACAGAACTGGCCCACACTGCGCGCCGAACCGGACACGCCAGCGCCCCCTCGCCCAGCTGCAGGGGTACGCCGGCGCCGGCAGCCTTCACATGTCAGGATTTGGGAGTGGCTGCGCTCAGCCCTGCAGGGCGAGCCGGGCCTGCAAATTCGCGAGCTGCCCGCGCACCGGGTTGGCCGCCGTAGCGGGAGCCGCCGTCATCTGGGTCTCGATACGGGAAATCCGGTCCTGCAGGCGCATCGAATGGGCGATCAGGTCGCGCAGGCGCTCCGGCAGGCGGGCGGCCTCGGCGCTGGTCGGCTGAAGCATCGGCTCGGCGATGCGGACCTTGTTGTTCTCGGTCCGCGCCTGCTCGGCCGTCATCTCACCCTCGGCGACGGCGCGCTGCACCAGCAGCCAGGACGCGATCTGCATCAGCCGCGTCGTCAGCCGCATGCTCTCGGTTGCGTAGATCAGCGAGACTTCGCGCGGCAGTGCCGCCGACTCCTGCCGCCCGTCCCCGTCGAGATAGTTCGCCGTCGACTCGACCAGCCCCATGCCCTCGCGAAAGAGCTGCATGAAGGCGTCGGACTTGACGAAGTTGCGCGCGAACGAAATCGCTCCGTCTTCGGCCGGCAGCCTCAGCATGGGGAAATCGGTCATTGCAGCGTCTCCATTCGGCACAATGGCGTGCGTAAGCGGGACGCAGCGCCGGTTCGTGCCAGAAGCCCCGCAAGGATAGCGCCATAGCATTTGTCGCGGCCGCGGTAAGGCCTCGTTAACCTTAATAATGGCAGGTTCACGGCCGCCCACGCAGCGAGCGCCGCTCCGCAAGGCCCGAACAAAAAAGAGCCGCCCCGAAGGCGGCTCGAAGGTCAACAGGGAGGCGTCAAACAGAGTGGGCAGGAGCCACTCGACATCCAGACAAACTGGACGATCAGATTCATACTTTGGAATCGTTAAGGGCCGGTTAATGCCGCGGCCCGTATTGGCGATTCCGCGGCGCTCGCGCGCCTTGCCGCGTCAGGCCCCACCACAAGCCAGCTTCGGAACGGAATCGTCAGAAATCGGCACGTCGTCCCTGCCCGATCGGCACTCGCTCAGGCATCGGCGCGTCGGTTGCTTGCCGCGATGGCGGCTGGTCTTCGAACAGCCTTGCGGTCGGCGCCGTGCAGCGCGGTGCGCTGGACGTTCTCGCGCCACCATTTCAGAGGTCGGGCGCGCCTTGTCGCTTCAGCCCCGCTTCTGGAAGAAGGCGTCGGCCGCCGAGCGCGAGGCGTTCTTCTTCTCCCTCGCCTCGCGGAGCCGGACGATCTCGGCTTCGAGCAGGCCGATCCGCTCGTCGATCTCCGCCACCGAAAGTTGCGAGAGGTCCTGCCCGATTTCATGGGCGCGCTTGGGCGCCGGGCGGTCGTCGTCGAGAAATCCAGCCATCGCAGCCTCGCCTTGCATCGGTTGCGGCGCGCAGACTAGACCATCGGCCGGAAAAATGATGCCTGTTTAAAGACCGAACGCGCGAGGACGCCGCGAACGGTCGCGTATGCCAAGGCCGACCGACACCCTACCAGGAGAGCGCCATGACCGCCCTGCCGCAGACCATGACCGCGATCGGCTTCGACGCGCCGGGCGGACCGGAGGTCCTGAAGCCGCAGCAACGGCCGCTGCCGCAGCCCGGCCCCGGGGAAGTGCTCGTCGCGGTCGCCTTCGCCGGCATCAACCGGCCGGACGTGCTGCAGCGCATGGGCGGCTATGCCCCCCCGCCCGGCGCCTCCGACATTCCGGGTCTCGAATTCGCCGGCACTGTGGTCGGCCTCGGCGAAGGCGTCTCGCGCTTCCGGCTGGGGGACCAGCTCTGCGGACTCGTCGCCGGCGGCGGCTATGCCCAGTATGTCACCGTCCATGAAAGCAACGCCCTGCCGATTCCAGCCGGATTGTCGCTCGAGGAGGCCGGCGCCATCCCGGAGACCTACTTCACCGTCTGGAGCAATGTCTTCCAGCGCGGCGGCCTGAAGAGCGGCGAGAGCTTCATGGTCCATGGCGGAACCTCCGGCATCGGCACCACGGCGATCCAACTCGCCAAGGCCTTCGGCGCGACCGTGCTGGCGACCGCCGGCTCCGACGAGAAATGCCGGGCCTGCCGCGAGCTCGGCGCCGACCACGCCATCAACTACCGCACCGAGGACTTCGTCGTCGCCGCCAAGGCCGCGACGGGCAAGCGCGGCGTCGACCTGATCCTCGACATGGTCGGCGGCGACTACATCTCGCGCAACTACGCCGCCGCTGCCGACCAGGGGCACATCGTCCAGATCGCCTTCCTCAACGGATCGAAGGCCGAGGCCGACTTCAGCCGCCTCATGCTCAAGCGCCTGACCCATACCGGCTCGACGCTACGCCCGCGCACGATTTCCGAGAAGGCGGCGATCGCCCGCGAACTGGAGGAGAAGGTCTGGCCCCTCCTGGCTCAAGGGCGCTGCAAGCCGGTGATCCACGCCCGTTTCCCGCTGGCGCAAGCCGCAGAGGCGCACGCGCTGATGGAGAGCAACGCGCATATTGGCAAGATCGTGCTGACGGTCTGAGAATTCCCGGCCAGGGACCTGGCACGCGGCACATGGTTTCCATGGACAGCGATCACGGCTTTCCCTATAACGCCGCAATCCTGTTCATCGTCGATGATTTGGATGACCGGCCGGGGCGGCCGGTCGGCGCATGAGAGCTTTTGCCCGCGACACTTCAGGAGACGAGCCCGTGTCAACATCGCCGCTGATGCCGAAGGCCACCGCGGTCTGGCTGGTCGAGAACACCTCGCTGACCTTCGAGCAGATCGCCGAGTTCTGTAAACTCCACCCGCTCGAAGTGCGCGGCATCGCCGATGGCGAGGTCGCCGCCGGCATCAAGGGTCTCGACCCCATCACCTCCGGGCAGCTGACCCGCGAGGAGCTGGAGCGCGCCGCCAAGAACCCGAACCACCGCCTCAAGCTCGCCGAGCGCAAGGTCAAGGTGCCGGAAGTCAAGCGCGCCAAAGGGCCGCGCTACACCCCGGTGTCGAAGCGCCAGGACCGGCCGAACGCCATCCTCTGGCTGCTCCGCAACCATCCCGAGCTCAAGGACGCGCAGATCATCCGTCTGGTCGGCACAACCAAATCGACCATCGCGCAGATCCGCGACCGCACCCACTGGAACGCCCAGACGCTCAGCCCGGTCGACCCGGTCAGCCTCGGCCTCGCCTCGCAGATCGACCTTGACTTCGAAGTCGCCCGCGCCGCCAAGGATCGCCCGGCCGCCCTCGCCGCCGAGACCGGCTCGACCCTGCTTTCGGCCGAGGAGACCACCGCTCCCGAGCCGGTGCCGTCGAGCCAGCCCTTCGCCGACATGAGCAAGCCCAAGCGCGAGGAAGAGGCGGCGATCGACGTCGACTCCGTCTTCGCCAAGCTCAAGCAGATGAAGCGTCCGGTCGACGAGGACGACGACGACCTCTGAGCCGTCCTCCCGTCGGGCGACAGAATGGGAGCGGCCCGCGGGCCGCTCCAGCTTGCCGGACAGGCGCCGCTTTGCCACTCTCCGGCGATGACGCCCGCCGATAATGCACTCGCCTTCACCTTCCTCGGAACCGGTGCGCCGCCGGTCAGCCTGCGCCGGGCCGGCCCGGCGCATCTCGTCGAGGCCGGCGGAACCAGCGTCCTGATCGATTGCGGCTCGGGCGTCAGCCAGCGCCTCGTCGCCGCCGGCCATGCCGGCGCCCGCATCGACGCGCTGATCGTCACGCATGAGCATTCCGATCATCTGGTCGATTTCTACCAGCTCGTCGTCTCCTCCTGGCATCAGGGCCGCGATCGGCCCTGGCGCGTGCTCGCCCCTGCCCCGGCGCTCGCCAACATGCGCGGGCAATACGAGGCCTTCGCCCGCGAGCGTACCCTGCGCATCGCCTTCGAGAAGCGGCCGGACGCCACAGGCCTGGAGGTCGTCTTCGAGGAGCTGCATGAAGGGCCGATCGCCGGCCTCGGCGGCCTCGAGATCGAAGCCTTCCTGGTCGATCACCACCCAGTGGAGCCGGCCTTCGGCCTAGCCCTCACGGCGCATGCAGGCCGCATCGTTTTCTCCGGCGACACCAGGCTGACGCCTTCGCTGGAGCAAGCGGCGCAGGGCTGCGAGCTCCTGGTCTGCGAGGTCTTCATCGACAGCCAGATGCCGGTCGTCGCCGGCGTGCGCTCGGCTGAGACCGTCGCCTCGGTAAAGAGCTATCACATGACGCCGGCGGTCGTGGCGGGGCTCGCCTCGCGCTCCGGCGTGAAGGCCCTGGCCCTCACCCATCTCGTCCCGCCCGGCGCCGACACCGCCGCCCTCACTGGCGAGATCCGCGCTGGCGGCTATGCCGGCCCACTAATCATCGGCGAAGATCTGATGCGGCTCGAACTCCCTGGCCGCCTGCTGCGCTGGAACGGCGCGACGATCGGGTTCTGAGCCGCAAGACAGCTCGCATCCTGAGGAGCTGCTTCGCAAGAAGCAGCGTCTCGAAGGATGTTTGAGAAGTCTCCGGAGCCATCTGGAGCATCCTTCGAGACGCGCCTGCGGCGCTCCTCAGGATGAAGATCCAGGTTCCGGAGCTGGTGCGGCTTCAGCCCAGTCCCCGGCCCTTCAGCGCGACGCCGATCTCGTCGAGGACGGCAAGATCCTCGATCGTCGCCGGCACGGCGTAATCTTCGCCATCGGCGATCTTCTTCATCGTCGCGCGCAGGATCTTGCCGGAGCGCGTCTTCGGCAGGCGCCCGACTGTAATCGCGATCTTGAAGGCAGCGACCGGGCCGATCTTGTCACGCACCAGCCCGACCAGCTCCTTCTCGACCTGATCCGGCGCCAGCGTCACGCCGGCCTTGAGCACGACGAAGCCGCAGGGTTGCTCGCCCTTCAGCGCGTCCTTGATCCCGACCACGGCGCATTCGGCGACGGCCGGGTGCGAAGCCAGCACCTCCTCCATGCCGCCGGTCGAGAGTCGGTGCCCGGCGACATTGATGATGTCGTCCGTGCGCCCCATGATGAAGACATAGCCGTCCTCGTCGATGAAGCCGGCATCCGAGGTGTTGTAATAGCCGGGATAGGCCTCGAGATAGGCGCTGCGGAAACGGGCATCGTCGTTCCACAGCGTCGGCAGTGCCCCGGGTGGCAGCGGCAGCTTCAGCACGATAGCGCCCATCGCCCCGGGGGCAACCGGCCTGCCGCCCTCGTCGAGGCATTGCACGTCGTAGCCCGGTAGCGGCACGCTCGGTGAGCCATGCTTGATCGGCAACAGGCCGAGTCCGACGGGATTGCCGACGATGCAGGAGCCAGTCTCGGTCTGCCACCAATGATCGACCACCGGCACCTTCAGCACCTCCTCGGCCCATTTCAGCGTGTCGGGATCGGCCCGCTCGCCGGCGAGGAAGAGCGTGCGGAACTGCGAGAGGTCGTAGTTCTTGAGATAGGTCGCCTGCGGGTCTTCCTTGCGGATGGCGCGGAAGGCGGTCGGCGCGGTGAACATCGCCACCACCTTGTACTCCGAGATCACCCGCCAGAAGGCGCCGGGATCGGGCGTGCCGACCGGCTTGCCTTCATAGAGGATCGAGGTCGCGCCCTGCAGCAGCGGGCCGTAGACGATGTAGCTGTGGCCGACCACCCAGCCGACATCCGAAGCGGTGAACATCACCTCGCCGGGCCGGACGTCGTAGAGCTGGCTCATGGTCGCGAGCAGCATGACCATGTGCCCGCCATTGTCGCGGACCACGCCCTTGGGCTTGCCCGTCGTGCCCGAGGTGTAGAGCACATAGAGCGGATCGGTCGCGGCGACCTCGACGCACTCCGCCTTGCGGCCATTGGCGCGGGCGACGGCGACGAGCGTGCGCCAGTTCTTGTCGCGGCTGACATGCATGGAGGCGTCGACCTGCGGCCGCTGCAGCACGAGGCAGGCATCCGGCTTGTGCGCGGCGAGTTCGATCGCAGCGTCGAGCAACGGCTTGTATTCGACCACGCGCGTCGGCTCGATGCCGCAGGTCGCGGTCAGGATCAGCTTCGGCTTGGCATCGTCGATGCGCGTCGCCAGCTCCTTGGCGGCGAAGCCGCCGAACACCACCGAATGCACGGCGCCGATCCGGGCGCAGGCCAGCATGGCGAAGGCCGCCTCCGGGATCATCGGCATGTAGATGATGACGCGATCGCCCTTGCCGACGCCCTGGTACTGCAGTACGGCGGCAAGCGTCGCGACCTCGTCGAGCATCTCAGCGTAAGTGTAGCTCGCCTTGGTCCCGGTGACCGGGCTGTCATAGATCAGCGCCGCCTGCTCGCCCCTGCCGTCGCGGACATGCCGGTCGAGGGCGTTGAAGCAGGTGTTGCAGCTCGCATCCGGGAACCAGCGCCCATAGATGCCGGCCTTGGCATCGAATATCTGCTGCGGCGGCCTGATCCACTCGATACCCCCAGCAATCCCGCGCCAGTAGCCTTCCGGGTCGCGCCGCCAGGCGGAATAGGTTTCGCTGTAGCGGCTTGCATGGCTGGCAGTCATGAAATGCGTTCCTCTTCGCCGGATTTTCGGCCTAGAGCTTGGCTCCGGGCGGGCCGTCTGGGGGCCGGATTTGGCGCGGAGGATCGTGCCCACTCTCTCCCCCCCGGCGCAAGCGCCCGGATGTCAGACTTTCAGCGCACCCCGTATGGGACGCGCTGCACCCGCCGGCCGCCCGGCCGCAGCTGTCGGTAGGCCATGAACTTCGCCCCATGAACTTCGATCTCACCTTCTTCGCCGTCATGGTCCCGGCCGTCATCCTGATGGGCCTGTCAAAGGGCGGCTTCTCGGGGCTTGGCCTGCTCTCGCTCCCCCTGATGGCGCTGATCGTCTCGCCGGTGCAGGCAGCCGCGATCATGCTGCCGATCCTGATCATCCAGGACGTCGTCACCGTCTGGTCCTATCGCCACGAATTCGACCGACGAAACCTCGCGACCCTGATCCCAGGCATGCTGCTCGGCGTGCTCGCCGGCTATCTGCTGGCGGCAAAGGTCTCCGACGCTGTGGTCGGTTTCGCGGTCGGGGTGATCTCGATCGGCTTCGCGCTTCGGCGCCTGCTTGGCGGCAAAGCCGCGAAGGCCCCGGTCACGCAGGCCAACTACGCGGCCGGCAGCTTCTGGGGCGTGGTCTGTGGCTTCACCAGCATGATCGCCCATGCCGGCGGCCCCCCCTTCCAGATCTATGTGATGCCGCAGCGCCTGCCGCCGGCGGTCTTCGTCGGCACCGGAGCGCTGTTCTTCGCGCTGATGAACTGGATCAAGGTGCTGCCCTATTTCATCCTCGGCCAGTTCAGCCCGCAGAACCTCACCGCCTCGGCCGTGCTTTTCCCGGTCGCGATCCTCTCCACCCTCGCCGGCGTCTGGCTGGTGCGGCGCGTCCCGGCCGAGCGCTTCTACACCCTGATCTACTGGCTGCTGGTCGCGGTTGGCCTGAAGTTGGTCTACGAAGGAGTGCGGCCGCTCTTCGGCTGAGCCGCCTCCCCGCTCCCCTTCCGGCCGGACATTGCGCCGCATCCGCAAAAGGGATGGATTACATGGCTGCGCCCCAGCGGCTAAAGCTGCGGCGACATTCCGGCAGAAGAGCGCCCCGATGACCGCATCGCCTTACGATACCGATCTCGACCGCAACCCCGCGAACTTCCAGCCGCTCTCGCCGCTGCCCTTCCTAGAGCGCGCCGCCGCCGTCTTCCCGCAGCAGATCGCCGTCGTCCACGGCCCGCTGCGGCGCAATTACGCCGAACTCTATGCCCGCACCCGCCGGCTCGCCTCGGCGCTGGCCCGGCACGGCATCGGCAAGAACGACACCGTCGCGGCGATGCTGCCGAACACGCCGGCCATGCTCGAATGCCATTACGGCGTGCCGATGTGCGGTGCCGTCCTGAACACGCTGAACACGAGGCTCGACGCCGCGATCATCGCCTTCTCGCTCGACCATGGCGGCGCCAAGGTGCTGATCGCCGACCGCGAATTCTCGAGGACGGTCAAGGAGGCGCTGGCGCTCTGCAAGGTGAAGCCGCTGGTCATCGACTATGACGACCCGGTTTATGACGGCCCGGGCGAGCGCCTTGGCAGCGTCGAATACGAGGACTTCCTCGCCGAGGGCGATCCCGATTTCGACTGGCTGATGCCGACGGACGAGTGGGATGCGATCGCGCTGAACTACACCTCCGGCACCACGGGCGACCCCAAGGGAGTGGTCTACCACCATCGCGGCGCCAACCTGCTCGCGACCTCGAACGTGCTCACCGGCGGCATGGGCCGGCACCCGGTCTATCTCTGGACCCTGCCGATGTTCCACTGCAATGGCTGGTGCTTCCCCTGGACGATCTCGCTGCTCGCCGGCACCCATGTCTGCCTGCGCCAGGTCCGCGCCAAGGCGATGTACGACGCGCTCGCCGACCATGGCGTCACCCATATGTGCGGGGCGCCGATCGTGATGTCGGCGCTGCTCAACGCGCCCGACGCCGAACGCCGCAGCTTCCCGCAGAAGGTCAACTTCTTCACAGCGGCCGCGCCGCCGCCGGAAGCCGTGCTCGCCGGCATGGCGCAGGCCGGTTTCAACGTCGTCCACCTCTACGGGCTGACCGAGGTCTACGGCCCCGCCGTCGTCAACGAATGGAATAGCGACTGGGACGCACTGCCCGGCTCCGAGCAGGCGGCGCTGAAGGCCCGCCAGGGCGTGCGCTACCCGGCGCTGGAAGGGCTCGACGTGCTCGATCCCGAGACGATGAAGCCTGTCCCGCGCGATGGCCAGACCCTCGGCGAGGTGATGTTCCGCGGCAATGTCGTGATGAAGGGCTATCTCAAGAACCCGAAATCGACCAAGGCGGCCTTCGAGGGCGGCTGGTTCCATTCCGGCGACCTCGGCGTCATCCATCCCGACGGCTACATCCAGCTCAAGGACCGCTCCAAGGACATCATCATCTCCGGCGGCGAGAACATCTCCTCGATCGAGGTCGAGGACGCGCTCTACAAGCACCCTTCGGTGCAGGCGGCGGCCGTTGTCGCCAGGCCCGACGAGAAATGGGGCGAGACGCCCTGCGCCTTCGTCGAGCTGAAACCCGGCAAGACGGCGACTCAGGACGAGATCATCGCCTGGTGCAAGACCCTGCTCGCCTCGTTCAAGTGCCCGCGCACCGTGGTCTTCATCGAGGTCCCGAAGACCTCGACCGGCAAGATCCAGAAATTCAAGCTCAGAGAGATGGCGCGGGCGCTGTAGCGCCCCGCCTCCGGCTAGGAATCTGCCGCAGCCGCCCCAAGAGCGGAGCGACTTCACCAATCCAGGCGGCGCTCTAGAGCGTCCCTCGGCATCGCATCTACCGACCGCTACCCAGGCGGCATAATCCTGTCGGCGCCCAAGGCGCCGTCATTCATCGAGCGCAGCGCCGCCGGCCAGCGGCGGGATGACCGGGAAGTGCCTGGCAGCTTCGTCATCTCACCGGCCTATCCGGTGTGTTCTCAGGGCATGCCGCCTCTTCATCGGCAGGGCGATGCGCCGCCGACAAGGGCGGCCGGCCTCCGATGTCCCCCCTCATCCGCTGTTGGCGGATGAGGGGGGATACCTCGGCTTTACGAGGCGTCCCACTCATCGAGTGGCAGCGGCTTGTCCTGAATGGTCATGATGTCGAGCGGCGACATCATCTCTGTCGTCGTCGCCGCCAGGAACGCCCCGAAAGGGGCCGACGCATGCTGCGCCACAATGAAGAGCACTGCGGCAGCGAGCGCGCAGGCTCCAAGGAGGCGCATGGGCTTTGGCATTCTGGTCTCGGCCATCGAAGTCACTCCTCCACCGGGGTTTTGGCATGTGAACGAACGGGCCGACCCGCGATCGGGACCGGGTGTAGAGCGCAGCACTCCTTGGCCGCGGCCCACTCTGTCGGGCGGGTCACGGGCGAAACAGCGTCTGCGTCACACCATACGATTGATCTGCGGGCAGGAACCCGCCCTCACCATGATCCTCGACCGCTCCAATGACCGTGATCTCGCTCACAGAGCATGTTCAGCCGGGTCCGGAATCGGATCGTTGTCCCCATGCCGGACGCTCACCACTTCACGCTCGAAGGCGCTGTGCCCTCATGGGAAGGGAATAGCGGCAAAACCTCCTCTGCCAGCTCCTGAACGATCTCCGCAGCCGGACGCTCGGCGAACTGCATGCCGAGCGCGGCGTGATTGACGCCGGCCTCCCGCCACTCGCCGAGCAGGTCGATCAGGCCTTTGCGCCCGGTCCGCAGGACAAAGCCACCCTGTAGCGGCGTTCTCGGGAAATGCAGGTCGTCGACCAGGTCGATCCATTCGTTTGTCACATGCGGCCGGAAGCCTCCGTCCGGGATGAGCTCACGCCAGGCCCTGACCTTCTGCGCAAGTTGGCGCGGACCTTCCGGCAAGTGCGTCGCATGCGGATAGGTCAGCCAGCCGTCGGCATGTTCGGCCACCCATGACAGCACCTGCCGACTCGACCCGGTGACGAGGAGCGGAATGCCGCCGAAGACCGCCTTGGGCAGGAAATCGACGCCGCTCATCCGCCCAAGCGGCGAGACGATCGAGGACTGGCCGGGTCCGACCAGCTTCCGGAAGTATGTCACCGCCTCGGCGAAGCGTTCCCCACGCGTCTCGATGTCGATGCCATAGGCTGGAAATTCCACGGGCCGGTCGCCCGAGGCGACACCGAGGACCAGACGTCCACCGGACAGATGGTCGATGGTCGTGGCCATCTTGGCGAGATCGATCGGATGGCGCAGCGAGAAGATCACGCTTCCGGTCGCCAGGGCCACGCGCTCCGTTCGCGCAGCGAGATAGGCCAGGTAGGTGAACGGGTCGAAGACCTGGCCAGCATCGCCGAAACCGGGATCGAAGAGCGGCACGTCGCGAACCCAGACGGCAGCGAAGCCGCGCCGGTCGATATTGGCGACGAGCTCGGCCTGCCCCTCGAGCACGCGCATGTCGCCCTGGAAGAAGCGCAGCGGCAGGAAAATCCCCAGGGTGAGCTGGCCCGGCGCGAACATCCGGCGATATCCGGGATGCTGGACAAAGGCTTCCGCGGACGCGCCGCCATGGCTTTGCCCGGACGACACGGGCCTTGTGGCGATGTTCATGGGATCGACCTCTTCGAAAGGGCTCACGGGCCTGTTGCCGGGGCGGGAAGCGCAATGCCCCGCTGGACCGCCGGGCGCGCGGCGACGTGCTCGTGCCAGCGCAAGAGATTGCGGTGGAGGGCGAAGCTGAAGCCGCAGATTGCCGCGATATGGGTCCAGCCGAAGGTCGCGATATCGGCGATCGAATACTCGTCGCCAGCGAGCCAGCTGGCATCGGCCAGCCGCGAATCGAGCGTCGAAAAGGCCTCTTCCGTCAAACGCCGATAGCGCTCGATGGCCGCCGGCAGCTTCTCCTCAGCGAACATCTCGAAATGCACGCGCTGGCCGAGCAGCGGCCCCATGCTCGCGGCATGAAACTGCAGCCACTTGATCGCCTCCCAGCGCGCCGTCGTCTCTTGCGGCAGCAATCGGCCAGACTTGTCGGCGAGATAGAGGAGGATGGCCGCGGATTCGAACAATGTGACGCCGGTTTCGGCATCGCGGATGACCGGGATGCGTCCATGCGGGTTGAGCGCCAGGAATTCGGGCCGGCGATGCGCGCCGTCGTCGATTTTCACATGGTGCAGGCGGTAGGGCAGCGCCAGTTCTTCAAGCGCGATCGTCGCCTTGAAGCCGTTCGGCGAAGAGTCCGTATAGAGGTCGATCATCTCATGCTTCCTGCCGGCAGCTCCGCGGCGCCGGCTCCATCAGATTTGAGGTGAAGGCGAGAGACCGCGGCCCAACAGCAACGATCGGAAGAACTCGCTACCAGAAGAGAGGCCTGCTAAATCCCTTCCAACACCCTTGGATGAATAGGTATCGAAGCTGAAATGGATTCTGAAACGATGGTATCTGCACCTAGGATTTAGTAGGGCTACATTATGAATCCCGTCCTCCCGCTCCTTGCGCTACGCGCATTCGCCGAGACCGGCCGCCATGGCAGCGTCAAGCGCGCGGCCGAGGCGATGGGCGTCACCTCCGGCGCGGTCAGCCAGCAGATCCGGCAACTGGAAGAGAGGGTCGGCGTCACGCTGTTCACGCGCACGCGCTATGGCGTGCAGCTCACCGAGGCTGGCACCAAGGTCCACCCGGCGCTGTTGCGGGCGTTCGAACAAATCGGAAGCAGCCTCGAGGCCCTGGAGACGATCAGCGCCCGGCAGACCCTGACGGTCAGCACGGTTCCCTCCTTCGCAGCCTCCTGGCTGGTGCCGCGTCTCGGCCGCTTCAACCGCGAGCACCCCGACATTGAAATTCGTGTCGAGGCGACGCCCGGCCTTGTCGACCACCGTCGGGATAGGGTCGACATTGCGATCCGCCACGGGCTGGGCAGCTATCCCGGCTTGGTCTCGGAGCATCTGATGGCGCCGGTGTTCCTGCCCGTCGCAAGCCCAAGCCTGCTAGCGGAAGGGCCGCCGATCCGCGAACCCGCCGACTGCCTCGCCTATCCGCTGCTTCAGGATTCCGACCGGGCCGACTGGCCGCTCTGGTTCAAGGCGCTGGGTGTGGCGGACGACGCACGCGCCGAGCGCGGCCCATCCTTCGACGACGACTTCCTGCTGATCCGCGCAGCCGAGTCCGGCCAGGGCGTAGCGCTGGTGCGCGATATTTATGCCAGGCAGGAAATCGCCGCGGGTCGCCTCGCTCTGGCGCTCGACCAGCCATGGCCGGCCGCCTTCGCCTATTATGTCGTGACCCTGCCTGATGCGGCGAGCCGCCCACCGCTCGCTGCGTTCATCGACTGGCTGAAGTGCGAGGCATCAGGCGGCTGAGCGCATTCCAAGGCGGCATCGCCGCGTACTGTGTGGCGGCGCCGGGATGATGTCGCGCCAAACGCCGACGCGCGCTGTTGGAACAGTCGCGTGCGCCCCGAAAGCGGAAGACAGAGCAGCGCACTGCGAAACCCGAAGCTAGCCGCCCATATTCTTGGCGCGATAGTAGGCGACCAGGGCATTGGCGTGGCCATGGCCCAGCCCATGCTCCGACTTGAGCATGGCGACCATCTCGCCGTGCTTCTTGTCCGTCGAGGCGGCCAGGAGCGCGAACCAATGGTCGACAGGTTGGCCATAGGTCTTCTCGATCGAGGGGAAATACGAGGCCGGGCCCTTCACCTTCTCGACGGTCATCGAATGCTCCTGCTTTCTCACTCTGACATCTGTGATACCGGGAGCCTCGCGACGCCTGGCCGGTGAGATGGCCGCTCTATGGAGAGAGGCTCGCCATGGAAACCGGACAGCTCATCTGAGGATTCGGATCTCCCTGTACTGCCCAAAAAAAGCCGGCCCCTCGCGGGGCCGGTAATGGCGTCTTGACGCCGGATCGATGCGAGCCGCACCGGCCCGCTTGGAATTCAGTGCAACGTCGGTGCCGGCATGGTTTGCCGCACGCGCTCGATCTCGTCCTTCAGCAGCAGCTTCTTCCGCTTGAGTTCGGCCACGCCGAGATCGTCCGACGAGGGGCTGGCGACCGCCTGGGCGATGGCCTCCTCAAGCTGGCGATGCTTGCGCTCGAGCTCGGCGAGATGGGTCTGCAGCGACATCTGGATCCTCCTGATGAGCGTTCTGGCAAGAACGAGTCTGACACAGAGCCGGCTTCACGTCTGCGGGGCAGCCGTGCAGCGCAGCATGAGTTTCTGTGATCCCTTCCGGGACCTTTCCCGAGGCCCGCGAATATGAGCGAGTCACTCCTGCGTCACCGTCGCAGCGCTCTTGCCGCGCCGCTCCGGCCTGCGCATAGTCGGCACCGATCGCGGCGATGTTGAGACGGCTTATGGGATTCGAGTTGAGCGCCGAGGAAGTCGAGGTCCTTATGGTGGAGCTCGCGCGGCTGCGGGACGAGCACCGCGATCTCGACAGCGCCATCGACGCGCTCGAGCGGCTCGGTGCCATCAACCAGATCCAGGTCCAGCGCCTGAAGAAGCGCAAGCTCTATCTGCGTGACCGCATCGCCCATCTCGAAGACCAGCTCACCCCCGACATCATCGCCTGAGCGGGAAGGATTCGGCCCTGTCGCCGATTCCGCCCTTGCTTGCAGCGCGTCTACCGGTCTAGATCGCGCCCTTCCCCTCCCCTCCGGGAAGCGAGCATTTCATGGCCGAGCCGACCCCTCCCGTCGCCATCATCATGGGCAGCCAGTCCGACTGGGCGACCATGCGCCACGCCGCCGAGACGCTGTCGGCGCTTGATATCGGGCATGAGGCTCTGATCGTCTCGGCGCATCGCACACCCGAGCGCCTGTTCGACTTCGCCAAGGGCGCCAAGGCCAAGGGCTACAAGGTCGTGATCGCCGGTGCCGGTGGCGCCGCCCATCTGCCCGGCATGGCGGCCTCTCTGACGCCGCTGCCGGTATTCGGCGTACCGGTCGAATCGAAGGCGCTCTCCGGACAGGACAGCCTGCTCTCGATCGTGCAGATGCCGGCCGGCATCCCGGTCGGAACCCTGGCCATCGGCCGTGCCGGCGCCGTCAACGCCGCGCTGCTCGCCGCAGCCGTACTGGCCCTCAACGACGCCCCCCTCGCGGAGCGCCTCGACGCCTGGCGTCGGCGCCAGAGCGAGGCGGTCGCGCTGCAGCCGGTGGACGGCCAATGAGCCGGCCCGATCCCACTGGCCTTGCCCCCGGCGCCGTGCTCGGCATCCTCGGCGGCGGCCAACTCGCCCGCATGCTGGCGCTTGCGGCGGCAGATCTCGGCGTGCGCGCCCATATCTTCGCGCCCGAGCCCGACAGCCCTGCCTATGAGGTCGCGGCCCGCCACACCATCGGCGCCTATGAGGACGAGGCAGCGCTGGCGGCGTTTGCCGATGCCGTCGATGTCGTGACCTACGAATTCGAGAACGTGCCGGCCGCCACCGCCGCCTTCCTCGCCGCGCGCACCCCGCTGCATCCCGGCGCCCGGGCCCTGGCGGTCACGCAGGACCGGCTCACCGAGAAGCGCTTCGTCTCCGAACTCGGCCTCGCCGTCGCGCCCTTCCGCCAGGTCGATTCGCTCGGCGATCTCGAGCAGGCCGTCGCCGCGCTCGGCCGGCCCAGCGTGCTGAAGACCCGCCGCTTCGGCTATGACGGCAAGGGCCAGGTCAAGATCGCCGCCGACACTGACCTCGCGCAGGCGTGGGAGGAGATCGGGCACTTCCCCGCGATCCTCGAAGGTTTCGTCAGCTTCGCCCGCGAGGTCTCGGTCGTCGCCGCGCGCGGCAGCGACGGCAGCTTCGCCGCCTTCGACGTTTGCGAGAACGAGCATCGCGATCACATCCTGGCGCTGACCCGCGTTCCCGCGCGGATCGGCGCCGCGGCGAGCGCTGCCGCGATCGACGCCGCAAGGCGCATCGGCGAGGCGCTCGCCTATGTCGGCGTCTTCGCGGTCGAGTTCTTCATCGTCGAGGACGCCACGGGCGAGCAGGTCGTGGTCAACGAAATCGCCCCGCGCGTCCATAATTCCGGGCACTGGACCAGCGAAGGCGCGCAGACCTCGCAGTTCCACCAGCATGTCCGCGCCGTCTGCGGCTTTCCGCTTGGTGCCGCGACCCGGCGCGGGCATGTCACCATGGAAAACCTGATCGGCGACCGGGTCCATGACTGGCGTGCCATTCTGGCCGAGCCGAACGCCCATCTGCACCTCTACGGCAAGCGCGAGGCCAGGCCCGGCCGCAAGATGGGCCATGTCACGCGCGTCGTCCCCGAAAGCGCCTGAACCGACCGAGACTGCCGATAATCCCAGTGTCATCGCAGGCTTCGCCGCCCTGCAGCGTGGACAGGGTGCCGGAATTCTGGTAACGGCACGGCCTTCTAGGCGGTTTTCCTCGAGGGGGCTCCGCCGGCGATCCAGGCCAACCAGTAACCACGGACCAAAAACGTGCAGATTCTCGTTCGCGACAATAATGTCGACCAGGCTCTCCGCGCGCTGAAGAAGAAGCTGCAGCGTGAAGGCGTATTCCGCGAGATGAAGCTCCGCGGTCACTACGAGAAGCCCTCCGAAAAGAAGGCACGCGAAAAGGCCGAGGCCGTCCGCCGCGCCCGCAAGCTGATGCGCAAGAAGCTCCAGCGCGAGGGCCTGCTGCCCGCGCCGGTGAAGCCGAAGCGCCCCGCAGCGACCGCATCGCGCCCCGCCCAGCCCTGACCGGCAAGCCAAGTCCATGATGCCTGACGCCCGCCCGCTTTTGCGGGCGTCGTTGCTTTTTCCGGCATCATTAACCAAAAGTTGTCACGCTTCGGGCGTTTGATCGGAGACGAACGTTTCGCCGAGAGCTGGCGCTACGAAAAGGGGCAAGACCGAGAGCGATGAGACAGAGCATCTTCCGAGGCAGGAACTGGCTGACCGCGCTTGGCCTCGCCGCCGCGCTCGCCGGCTGCGACACGGTCAGCATGAATTCCGGCGCCGGGATCGCCGAACTGCAGACCGAGAACACGGAAAACGCCAGCGTCAACATCGGCTCGTTGACCGAGGTCATCAACCGCAACCCGAACGACCCTCAGGCCTACAATACCCGCGGTGCCGCCTATGCCCGCATCGGCCGCTATTCGGACGCGATCTCTGATTTCAGCAAGGCGACCCAGCTCGACCCGAACTTCGCCCCGGCCTTCACCAACCGGGCGCTCGCTTTGCGCCAGACCGGCCGCAACGACGCGGCGCTGCAGGACTTCACCCGCGCCACCACTGCCAATCCGAACTACGGCCCGGCCTATGTCGGCCGCGCCAACCTGCTGCGTGCCCAGGGCAACAGCCAGCAGGCGCTGGCTGACCTCAACACCGCGATTCGTCTCAACCCGGAATCGGCCGAGACTTTCCATGCCCGCGGGTTGGTCTACCAGAAGGAAGGCCAGCACCAGCACGCTGTCACCGATTTCGACTCGGTGATCGACCGCAACCCCTACAACGCCCCGCCCTACATCGCCCGTGGCGAGAGCCTCAACGCGCTCGGCAAATACGAATCGGCGCTGGAGGACTTCACCGCCGCCCTCAACGTCGACAACCGCAATGCCGCCGCCTGGGCCGGCCGCGGCTTCGCCTTCGAGAAACTCGGCAAGAAGAACGAGGCGAGCGAGGCCTACCAGCGCGCGCTCGGCCTCGACGGCAACAACCAGACGGCCCGCGCCGGCCAGGCCCGCCTCGGCGGCGGCGGCATCTTCCGGATGTGAGCCACCCTGCCCGGTCGGGATTTCCGGCCGGGCAACCGAGAAATGCCTTTCCGGCCTGCCATTCCAAGAGGCCGGTCGGATCGGCGCGCTTCCCTGCAAATTGCTTCCTACTGCCGCGGCTCGTCCTGCGTAGCCAGAACCACGTCGCTCGCCGGCAGCGCGCCCGCCGCCTGATCGGCTAGGAAGCGCCGGATTTCCGGCACAGCCCCCTGCGACACTAGGTTCCCGTGATTGCCTTCCGGGAAGCGGACGAAGCGCTTCGGCGCGTTCGCCAGCGCAAACAACGCCTCGCCCTGGCTGTAGGGAATGACCGTGTCGCGCGCGCCATGCAGGAACAGCACCGGCCCGCGCACCTTGCCGATCGCAAGATCCGAGCGGAACTGGTCGTGCATCATCAAGGCGACCGGCACAAAGGGATAGACCTGCTGCGCCACCGCGGCGGTCGACATGTAGGGCGCCTCGAGGATCACGGCCCTGAGCGGCTTGCTGGCGGCGAGCTTGAGCACCACCCCGGTGCCGAGCGATTCGCCATATCCGACCAGCCTGTCGGCTCCGAAACGAGCCGCAGCCGCGTCATAGGCCGCGAGCGCGTCCTGCTCCAGCCCCGCCTCGCTCGGCGCGCCCGTCGAACCGCCATAGCCGCGATAGTTCACCGCGAACAGCCCGGTGCCGTCCTCAGTCAGCGCCCGGAACCGGGCCTGCCGGCCCGGACCGAAATTGCCCGCATTGCCATGGAAGAACAGCAGCACGGGCTTGCCCTCGCGCGGCGGCACCACCCAGGCGATCAGCGTCTCGCCATCCGCCGTGGTCAGCCGGGCCTCGCCGACGCCGGGCAGATTGGCCGCCGCGATCTCGGCTCGCGCCGGATTGCGCGGATAGAGCAGATCGCGCTGCTTGATGTAGAGCAGCCCCAGCACGCCGGCATAGGCGCTCGCCAGAGCAATCGTGGTGATGGCGAGGAACCGCCTCATCGCAGCCGCTTGACCATTTCGACGGCGTGCGGCTGGAAGCCGAAGCGCTGGTAGAGCCGTTCGGCGCCCGCATTGCCGGCGAGCACACCGACCCCCAGCGCAGCGACGCCCTGCTCGCGCGCATAGCCCTCCGCCTCATCCAGAAGGGCCGCGGCGACGCCGCGTCCGCGATAGGGTTCGCCGACCACCAGGGTCGTGACATAGGCTTGGTGCCGCAGATCGGCGCGCAGGAACGGCCCGCCATCGGTAAGGACGCAGCAGACATAGCCGGCGATCGCACCGTCGACCACGGCGACCAGCGCGACGCCGCCGCGCGCCGCCATCTGCTTCTCATCATCGGCGAGGCAGGCCTCGGCATCCTCGCGGTCGAGCGCCCGGTCGCCGGAGACGGTCTGCTCATGGCGATTGAGTTCCCAATGCAGGGCGATGACCGCCTCGCGGTCCTGCGGTTGGAACGAGCGGATCAGCAATTCAGGCATGGAGTTTCCAACAAAAAAGGGCCAGCATCGAAGCCGGCCCTTTGCGACATTGCTATGGCGGGCGGCTCAGTGCGCCATCGCCTTGACGATCTCGTCGGTGACCTTCTTGGCGTCGCCGAACAGCATCATCGTGTTGGGCCGGAAGAACAGCTCGTTCTCGACGCCGGCATAGCCCGCCGCCATGCCGCGCTTGATGAACAGCACGGTCTTGGCCTTCTCGACGTCGAGGATCGGCATGCCGTAGATCGGCGAGGTCTTGTCGGTCTTGGCGGCCGGGTTGGTGACGTCGTTGGCGCCGATGACGAAGGCGACGTCGGCCTGGCCGAATTCCGAGTTGATGTCCTCGAGCTCGAAGACCTCGTCATAGGGCACGTTGGCCTCAGCCAGCAGCACGTTCATATGACCGGGCATGCGGCCCGCCACCGGGTGGATGGCGTACTTGACCTCGACGCCCTCCTTCTTGAGGAGGTCGGCCATCTCGCGCAGCGCGTGCTGGGCCTGCGCCACCGCCATGCCGTACCCCGGCACGATCAGCACCTTGCCGGCATTCTTCATGATGTAGGCGGCGTCGTCCGGCGAGCCCTGCTTGACCGGGCGCGCCTCGACCGCGCCACCCGCGCCGGCCGCGGCTTCATCGCCGCCGAAGCCGCCGAGGATGACGGAGATGAAGCTCCGGTTCATCGCCTTGCACATGATGTAGGACAGGATCGCGCCGGAGGAGCCGACCAGCGCGCCGGTGATGATCAGCGCCATGTTGCCGAGCGTGAAGCCGATACCCGCCGCTGCCCAACCCGAATAGGAGTTCAGCATCGACACGACGACCGGCATGTCAGCGCCGCCGATCGGGATGATCAGCAGGATGCCGAGCGCGAAGGAGACCAGAACGATCAGCCAAAAGACGGCATGGTTCTCGCTCTTCAGGAAGAACATGAGCAGCACGAAGAGCGCAATGCCGAGGCCGATATTGATGGCGTGGCGCTGCGGCAGCATGATTGGCTTGCCGCTCATCCGCCCGTCGAGCTTGAGGAAGGCGATGATCGAGCCGGTGAAGGTGATCGCGCCGATCGCGACACCGAGCCCCATCTCGAACAGGCTGGCGGCCTTGATCTTGTTGACCTGGCCGATGCCGAACGCTTCCGGCGCATAGAGCGCGGCGGCCGCCACCAGCACGGCGGCGAGGCCGACCAGCGAGTGGAAGAAGGCGACGAGCTGCGGCATCTGCGTCATCTGCACGCGCTTGGCCATGTAGGCGCCGAAGCCGCCGCCGATCGCGATGCCGAGGATGACGAGCAGCCAGCCGGAGAAGCCGGCCGGC
The DNA here is from genome assembly GCF_001509835.1 of Allobosea sp. WAO. Lineage (GTDB taxonomy): Bacteria > Pseudomonadota > Alphaproteobacteria > Rhizobiales > Beijerinckiaceae > Allobosea. Next base: position 434,659 of record NZ_JXTJ01000006.1, on the reverse strand, counting down.
GGATAGAAGATCACCGTGGTCAGCACGGCGATCGCCATGCCGATCATGCCGTAGCGGTTGCCCTGGCGCGAGGTCGTCGGGTGCGACAGCCCGCGCAGGGCCATGATGAAGAGGACGCCGGAAACGACGTAGAGCAGGGCGGAGAGGTTCGCGGCCATGCGCTCAGCCCTTCTTCTTGTACATCGCGAGCATCCGCTCGGTGACGAGGAAGCCGCCGAAGATGTTCACCGAGGCGAGTACCAGGGCGATGAAGCCGAACACCTTGGCCCAGAGCGGCCCGTCGCCCATCGCGGGCGCCGCCTGGACGCCGACGGCGAGCAGCGCGCCGACGACGATGACCGAGGAGATCGCGTTGGTGACCGACATCAGCGGCGTGTGCAGGGCCGGCGTCACCGACCAGACCACGTAGTAGCCGACGAAGACGGCGAGGACGAAGATCGCGAGGCGGAAAACCGTCGGGTCGACGCCGGTCGCGGCGCCCGCGGCATGGGCCGCCTGCTCCGCGTACTTCTCGGCGAGCTCGGCGGCCTGCTTGGCAAGCGCGGCGGCCGAGCGGGCCTGTTCGAGCGCCTGTTCGGGGGTCGGATTAGCCATGATGTGACACTCCCTGGTCGGCCGCTCAGGCCTTGGGCGCGAAATTCGGATGGATGACAGCGCCGTCCTTGGTCAGGCAGGTCGCCTTGACCAGCTCGTCTTCCCAGTTCACCGCGAGCTTCCGCTCCTTCTTGTCGATCAGGGTCTCGACGAAGGCGAAGAGGTTCTTGGCGTAGAGGCTGGAGGAGGTCGCAGGCAGTCGGCCGGGCACGTTGAGATGGCCGACGATCTTGACGCCATTAGCCGTCATCACCGTCTCGCCGGGCTTGGCGAGCTCGCAATTGCCGCCGCGCTCGACCGCGAGGTCGACGATGACCGAACCTGCCTTCATGCTCTCAACCATGGCGGCCGAGATCAGCTTCGGCGCCGGCCGTCCGGGAATCAGGGCGGTGGTGATAACGATGTCCTGCTTGGCGATATGGCTCGCCGTCAGCTCGGCCTGCTTGGCCTGGTATTCCTTGGACATTTCCTTGGCGTAGCCGCCGGCGGTCTGCGCCTGCTTGAACTCCTCGTCCTCGACCGCGAGGAACTTGGCACCGAGCGATTCGACCTGCTCCTTGGTCGCCGGTCGCACGTCCGTCGCGGTGACGATCGCGCCCATGCGGCGCGCGGTGGCGATCGCCTGCAAGCCGGCGACGCCGACGCCCATGATGAAGATCTTGGCCGCCGGCACGGTGCCCGCCGCCGTCATCATCATCGGTAGCGCCCGGCCATATTCGGCTGCGGCGTCGACGACGGCGCGATAGCCCGCGAGATTCGCCTGCGAGGACAGAACGTCCATCACCTGCGCACGCGTGATGCGCGGCATGAACTCCATGGCGAAGGCGGCGACGTTCGCCTTGGCCAGAGCCTCGACCTGCGCCTCGCTGCCATAGGGGTCCATGATGCCGACGACGAGCGCGCCGGCGGGCAGGCCATTGATCTCGGCTTCGGCCGGGCGGCGCACCTTCAGGACGATTTCCGCCCCGGCCACCGCCTCGGCGGCGCTGGCGGCGATTTTGGCGCCGGCCGCCTCATATTCCGCATCGCTGATGCCGGACGTTGTGCCGGCACCTTTCTCGACCACGACCTCGGCACCGAGGCCGATGAACTTGCGGACGGTTTCCGGCGTCGCAGCGACGCGGGTCTCCGCCCCTTGCGTTTCCGCGGGGACAGCAATGCGCATGGGGAGGCCGGGCCTTTCGGGCTTTACAGGAGGAGGAGCGCGAGCAGCATCAGGGCGAACGGCACGGCCGGAGCGCGCCAGCCGATCGAGGGCGCCGCGATGCCGACACCGGTGCTGACCAGCGCCAGCAGGGTGCCGACGATCGCCGTGCCCCAGGCATGCTTGGTGCCGCCGACGGCGAGCGCCGTGACGATGGTCAGGCAGGCGACCGTGGCGATCTCGGCGAAGCGCACGAAGCCATGATAGGTGCCTTCATGCTCCGCATAGTCCATCTGCGGAATGTCTGCGGCGTGATGTCCGTGGTCGGCCATGAAAAATGGTCCCTGCTCTATGAAAATCCTGTTGCCCTGTAGCGCACTGGCGCGGCCGATGGCAACGCATGACACCATGCCGCCCGCCTCATTGCTAGGCAACCGCGGGGCGAAACCGACGTAGCGTCAGGGCGTTCGGACGCAAGGCGCACGGCAGGTCGGCGTCAGGGCATCAATTCCGGTGGAATCCGGCGGGGTTCGTAGGTTCGCGGCGCGTTCTTCTGCACCCAGCCGAAATAGCCCCAGACGAAGCCCACTCCGACGAAGATGACCCAAAGCATGCTCAGCTCCCCAGTCATCGCCAGCAGCACGAGCGGCAGGGCGACCATCAGCAGCCCCATGACGATCAGCATCACCTGGATGAAGGCGATGCGCGCCTCGCTGACGCCGGAGGAATAGCGGACCTTGCCGGGCAGGCGCGCGGCGAGCGTTCCGTGCAGGTCCTCCAAGAAGGAACGATAGACCCGGCTACGTTCCTCGTCGGGGTAGCCATAGGCCGTGCTGGAGCTCACGATCAGCGGCGGCGCTCCCGAAAACGCAATGGAACAGGTGCCGAAATCGCCCTGCCGGGCGATATGCGCCGTCGAAAGATGCACGCCTGAGATCTCGGAGAACGGCCTTGCGACCTCGCCCTGCGGCGTGCTCCAGAACAGCAGGTCGCCGTCGAGCCCGACGCCCTCGTCACTCTGCTTCAGAGTAAACCCACCGGCGCCGCGCCGCACGAACAACCCGTAGCGACGCCGCTCTTCGCCCGCTTCCGCCTCGGCTTCCGCGCCCTGCCTGGCCATGTCCGCCCCCCTGCCCGCACTGCACGAGGCTTGTGCCGACATGAGGCATTATGGCGCAGCTGCTCAGGCGCCGGCCAGCCCCGCTGCCGAAAGGGCAGCCTCTTGTGCACCCGCCACCCGCGCGACGCTGAAATCCTCGATCTCCTGCTCGAACAGCCGGTGGAAATTCAGCTCGGCGTCGAGCTGCAGGAAGACGCCGCCAAGGCCGATCGCGGCGCGGTCCATGAAGACGAATTCGCGCGGCACCGTCACCGGCCCGCGCGCCTTGAGCGCGCTATGGACCTGGAAAGCCTGCTTCCGGCCGTACTCGGCCGGGCTGACGCCCTCGGCGATGCGGCGGGTGCGATCCTCGAGCAGCGGCCCGTAGATGAAGCGCGCCCAGATGTTGAGCGTGTCGATCAGCTCCTTGGTCAGCCCCTTGAAGCCCCAGACCTCATAGGCATGGACGACGCGCGTCTCGTCGCCCTCCAGCAGGCCCCGGTAGAGGTCGACCACGCCGCCGACGAAGCTCGGCGGGAAGATCCGGATGCAGCCATAATCGAGCAGGTTGATGCCCCGGGGCTCGCCGGCCTCCTGGAAGACCGTGTAGTTTCCGAGATGCGGATCGCCATGGATGACGCCATGATGGCTGAAGGGCCGCCACCAGGCCCGGAACATCGCGGTCGAGATTCTATCCCGGACCTCCTGGCTCGCCTGCTTGTGGGCAAGGATCTTGTCGCCATCCAGCCAGTGCATGGTCAGCAGCCGGCGCGTCGACAATTCGGCGACCACGCCCGGCACCCGCACCTCGGGCGTTTCGGCGAGCATGTCTTGGTAGAGCGCCGCGTGCTTCGCCTCGCGCCGGTAGTCGAGTTCCTCGCGGACGCGGGCGCTGATCTCCTTGGCGATCTCGCTGGTGTCGATCACCGCGCCCATGCGCCGGTGCAGTCCGAACAGGATTTCAAGCTGGGCGATATCGGCCTCGACCGCCGATTCCATGTCGGGATACTGCAGCTTGCAGGCCAGAGGCGCGCCATCCTGCGAGGTGGCACGGTGCACCTGACCAAGCGAGGCCGCGGCCGCCGGCTTCAGGTCGAACTCGCGGAAGCGCTCGCGCCAATTGGCGCCGAGCTCTGCCTGCATGCGGCGCTTGACGAAGGCCGCCCCCATGGGCGGCGCCTCGGATTGCAGCTTCTGCAACTCGGCGGCGTATTCCGGCGGCACCACGTCGGGGATGGTGGCGACGAGCTGCGCCACCTTCATCAGTGGCCCCTTCAGACCACCCAGCGCCTTGGCCAACGCCTCGGCATTGGTCGCGTTGCGGCCCTCGAGTCCGAACAGTTTCGTGCCCGCGATCCGCGCCGCGACCCCGCCGACATTGGCGCCGACACGGGCATAGCGTGCCGCGCGGGCAGAGAATCGGTTGGCTTCGCTATCGCGTTCGGACATCGGGTCTCGCTGGGCCTGAGCGGGCTTGTCCGGCCAATGTAGGTGCCGCCCCGGCCAAGCTCCAGCCCTCGACCCTTCTCAACCCGGCGCCAGCCCGGGCCAGTAGAGCCCATTCGCCGTCGGGCGCTTGCCGAAGATCGCCTGCCCGACCCTGACGACATTGGCGCCCTCTTCTATCGCTGCCTCGAAGTCGCCGGACATGCCCATGGAGAGCTCGCCGAGGCCGGCATGCAGCTTCACGACGTCGTCGCGGAGCCGACGCAGCAGGCGAAAGCACGGCCGAACCCGCTCCATCTCGTCGCTGAACAGCGCCAGCGTCATCAGCCCGCGCGGCCGCAGCCTCGGGAAGTCCGGCAAGGCCTCAACGAAGGCTCTCAAGGCGTCGGGATGCAGCCCGTACTTGCTCTCCTCGCCCGAGGTGTTGACCTGGACATAGACGTCGAGGCTGCGCCCTTCCGCCGTCAGCCGGGCGTCGAGCAAAGCCGCCAGCTTCAAGCTGTCCAGCGCATGGAACTCGACGGCGAAGCGCGTCAGCTGGCGGACCTTGTTGCTCTGCAGATGGCCGACGATGCTCCACGCCACCGGCAGGTCGGCGAGCGCCTCCTGCTTGCCCTGCGCCTCCTGGATCTTGTTCTCGCCGAACCGGTCGATGCCGGCAGCGAAGGCGTGCCGCAGCATCTCAGCCGGCACGGTCTTGCTGATCGGCAGCAGCCGCACCGAATCCGGATCGCGCCCGGCGCGCCGGCAGGCGGCGGCGATCCGCTCGTGGACGGCGGCGAGGTTCTGCCTGAACATCGCCTCGGGATCGGGGCCGAAACGAGCTGCGAGGTCGCCCGGAACCGACGCTGCGATGTTCATGACGCGCCTTCCTCCGCTACCAACTCGGCCACGACATGGTCGCTGGCGCGCTCGCCCTGCCGCAGGCCGGCGGCGACGCCGGCCCGATCCTCTGCACTGCGGTTCTGGCTCATCTTGCGCTTGCCCATCAGCCGGGTGACCGGCATGCGCAATCCGACGATGCCGCGCAGCTGCGCCGCGACGAAGGCCTCCGGCGCATCCGACACCGCCCAGGCTTCGACGCGGGGCCGCTCGTGCAGATCCGTCAGGCGCGTCACAACCTCACGCAGGCGCGCCGGATCGTCGAAGAACTCGACTGGCCCCGAGGCCTGCACCGCGACATAGTTCCAGGTCGGCACGACCTTCCCGTGCTCGCGCTTGGCCGCATACCAGCTCGGCGTGACGTAGGCGTCCGGCCCCATGAAGATCGCCATCGCTTCGCCCAGCACCGGCGCCTGCCATTGCGGGTTGGCCCGGGCGAGATGACCGTAGAGCGTGCCGAACTCGCCCTCGCTCTCGTCGAGGAACAGCGGCAACGGCGTCGCCATCAGGCCCTGCGGCGTCGCCGTGACAAAGTTGCAGAGGCGCGCGGCCCGCATCAGCGCATGGAGCACATGGGTATCGTCTTCGCGAAAGGCCGGGGGCGTGTACATGGCAGGTCCTGTTGATCGGCTTCACGCTAAGGCCATACTGGACCGCGCAAAATATCCAGTTTAAGGATTTTTATCTGGTCCAGTCAGCGAGGTGCTGTCGTGACATTGGCTGGTCCGCATGGCGCCCGGGGCATCTACACCGCGCTGAAGGCGCAGATCGCCTCCGGCGTCTATCGCCCAGGCGCACCCCTGCCCTCGACTCGGGCGCTCGCTGCCGAGCTCGGGGTCTCGCGCACGACCGTGACTGCGGCCTATGAGCAGCTGCATTCGGAAGGGTTTCTCACCGGCCGCCAGGGCGCACGCACCCGCGTCGCAGCAATGCCGGCGGCAGCCAAGCCGGAAGTGCCCAACACAGGCGCAAACGAGGCGAGGCCAACTCTCTCCCGCTTCGGCGAACGCGTCGCTGCGACAATCCTTCCGGCGCGCCCGCAGGCGCCTTCCGGGCTTGTCGCCGATTTCCGCTATGGCGATCTCGCCTCGACCGATTTCCCGGCCGACATCTGGAAGCGAGCGGTCACCATGGCGGCGAGCCGGCGGCCGCGGCGGATGAGCTATGATGCGCCGGCTGGCGCGGATGAACTGCGCCAGGCGCTGCAGGCCTATCTCTGGCGCGCCCGCAGCCTGCGCTGCGAGATGGAGCAGATCGTCATCGTCAACGGCTCGCAGCAGGGGCTCGATCTCTGCGCCCGGCTGCTGCTCGAACCCGGCGAGAGCTTCGTCGTCGAGGACCCCTGCTATGGCATGGCACGGCAGGTCTTCGCCGCGGCGGGCGGCATCGCCATCCCGGTCGAGGCCGACCAGGAAGGGTTGAGGACCGACCGGCTCGCCACGCTGTCCGCCCGGCTCGCCTATGTCACGCCCTCGCACCAGTACCCGCTCGGCGGGGTCATGCCGGTCGCCCGCCGGTTCGAATTGCTCGCCTGGGCACGTCGTTGCGGCGCCTGCGTGATCGAGGACGACTACGACAGCGAATACCGCTACGACATCGCACCGGTCCCGCCGCTTCACGCGCTCGCCGAGGGCAGCGAGATCATCTATCTCGGCACCGTCTCAAAGGCGCTCTCGCCGACGATCCGGCTCGGCTATCTCGTGCTGCCACCGGCGCTCGCCCCGGTCTTCACCACCGCCAAGGCGCTGGCCGACCGCCACGCGCCGGGGCTCGAGCAGCACGCGCTGACGATCTTGCTCGAAAGCGGCGCCTATGAGCGCCATGTCCGCCGCAGCCGCAGGCGCAATGCCGAGCGGCGCGCGACCCTGCTGGCGGCCCTCGCCCGCCGGCTCGGCGACCGCGTCGTCGTCGCCGGGGCTGATGCCGGCCTGCATGTCGTGGTCTGGTTCCGCGACATCGCGGCCGCGGATGAACTCGCCTTCGTCGCGCGGGGGCGGGAGCGCGGCATCGGCGTCTACCCGATCGGCCCGCTCTACATGTCTCCCGAGACCGCCGCCCGGCCGGACATGGCCGGCCTCGTCATCGGCTACGCCAGCGTCGAGCCCCAGGAGATCGAGCGCGGTGTCGCGATCCTGACCGAGTTGGTCGAGGCGTTCAGCGCCGCGCCTTGAGGTCGGCGCGGACCTCATCGGCGCTCGCCGGCCGGCCTCCCGCCGCCTCGACGCGCGCCACCAGCTCCGCGATCAGCTCCCGATTGCTGCGCGTCTCGCCGAAATGCGCGTCCTCCAGCCCGGCGCGGACATGGACGCCGCGCACGACCGCGTGCGGGATCAGCGCGCCGAGCTCGACGCCGAGCCCCGCGATCATCACCGGAGCACCGGGCGCGCATTCGTCGAGCAAGGCAAGATGCGCCTCGAGTCCGAAGAGCTTCGGCGGAAAGCCCCAAGCAAAGGCATCGGAGAACATCAGCCGGTAGATCGGCATCGGCATGCCGGGATAGGCCTTCGCGAGGCCCGCGCCGAGGCGGGTGAAGCCCGGCTCGTAGATCGCGAAGCTCGGATGCACCTTGTGGCGCTGCGCCACCTCCATGCCCTCGCGGATATGCTCGCCCGGGTTCTGGTAGATGAAGCCGGCTTCGCCTGCGGGCATGCCGGCATAGGTCATCCAGTTGCAGGAGCCGGGATCGAGCACGCCCCATTCGACGAGGCCGCGCTTCGCAAGCTCCTCGAGATGCGTGTAGCGGCCGGAACCGTGCATGTCGCCGGCATAGGCCGAGCCCATGATCGGGATGGTCGGATAGACGATGGCATCGACCTTCGCCCGGATGCCTTCGATCGCCCGGGCATAGAGCTCCCAGTCGTCGCGCTGGCGGCCGGTCTCGACATCGTAGACATGCAGATGGACGATCGACGCCCCCGCCTCGACGACGGCGATCCCGTCGGCGACGATCTCCTCGATCGCGATCGGGATGCCGGGCTGGCGTTCCTTGCCCCAGGGGCCGTTGATCGCGGCCTCGACCCAGATCGGCGTCTTCATGCAGGAGTATCCTTTGGCCAGTTGTCGCGAATCCAGCGCGACAGCCCCTCTTCGTCGACTTCGCCCGCGGCGAGAGCAAGGATGGCTGCGGTGGCTTCCGGCTCGGGCACCAGGAAATCGATGCCGTTGAGACCGAGAAAAACAATCATGCTTGCGAACGCCGCCCGCTTGTTGCCGTCGACGAAGGGATGGTTGCGCGCAACACCGAAAGCGTAGGTCGCCGCGAGGGCCGCAAGGTCATGCTCGCCATAGGAATACTTGTTCGGAGCCCGTGCCAGCGCCGACTCCAGAAGCCCCTGATCGCGAATTCCAGCCGGCCCGCCGAACAGCGCGAGCTGCTCGGCGTGAATATCGACCACCAGCTCGACGCTGACCCAGATGGGCTCGGTCATTTCGCCAAAGCGCGATAGGTGTTCGCGTAGGTCTTGAACGAGCGGCGGGCGATCTCAAGCCCGCGCGCATGGGTATCGTCGTAGCGCGTCAGTTTCAGGCCGAGTTCCGGCTGCTCGACCACCGTCAGCTTGTCGCCTTCCGCCAGCTTCAGCCGCGCCAGCAGTTCCTTCGGCAGGATGATGCCGACCGAATTGCCGATCTTGCGGACTTGCAGGACCATGGCCTGCTCGCCGGCGGGCTTTTCGGGCTTGTTCATCGCCTGCTCCAAGGCTCGCGTTATACAGGACGTATAACAGAAAGAGCGGCGCCCGTCAGCGCCGCTCCGTCATCCCACGCAGTTTGGCGAACCGAACTCTCGGCCCGCCGATACCGCAAGCTCACTCGCCCTTGTTGACCGAGATCGGCTTCAGGGCGTTGTCGGGCAGGCCATACTTGGCGATGAGCGCGTCATAGGTGCCGTTCGCCTGCAGTCGCTCCAGCGCGCCCTTGACCGCATCGCGCAGCTGACCGCCCTCGGCGGTCTTCGGGAACGGGATGCCGGCCAGCGAGCGGGTGAAGGGCGTGCCGAGCACCACATAGGTGTTGGGCTCGAGCTTCTGGTTGTGGCTCATCGTCTCGCTGCCCTGGACGCCGCCCTGCAGGCGCTGCGTCTTGAGCTGCGTGCGGGCATCGACCGAGCCTTCCGTGCCGACGACGTTGATCGCCGGCTTGCCCTTGGCGACGCAGTTGGCCTCGCTCCACTCGCCGATCTGGCGGGGCCAGTTGGTCGAGCGGCTGGCGCCGACGGTCTTGCCGCAGAGATCCTCGGGGGTCTTGATCGAGCCCGCGAGCGCCGTGACCGTGTAAAACTGCGCGCCGGAGACCAGGTAGTTCACGAAATCGGCGGTCTCGCGACGGGCCGGCAGGTCGCTCATGCCGGCCATCACCATGTCGACGCGCCCGGTCTGCAGCGAGGGCAGCATCTGGGCGAAGGCGGTTTCCTGCCACTCGGCCTTGACGCCGAGCTCCTTGGCGATCGCCTCGCCGAGCTCGTAGTCGAAGCCCGTCATCGTGTTGGTCGCCGGGTCCTTGTAGACGATCGGCGCGTAGTTCGGCTGGGTCGCGATGACGATCTTGCCGGCGTTCTTGACGCGGTCCGGCAGGGCCTGGGCCTGCGCGGCGAGCGCGGTACCGGCGACGAGCGCGGCGGCGAGCGAAAGGCGAAGCATGGTGATCTCCCTGTTTTCTCGGGCCGAACTGGCCTGGCTTGAATTCACTTGAGGACAGCGGCGATGAAGTCGCGGGTCCTGGCTTGCTGCGGCGCGACCAGCACCTGCTGCGGATGGCCGCGCTCGACGATCTCCCCCTTGTCCATGAAGACGACGTCGCTGGCGACCTCGCGGGCAAAGCCGAGCTCATGGGTGACGACGATCATCGTCATGCCGCTGGCGGCAAGATCGCGCATCACGGCGAGCACCTCGCCGACGAGTTCGGGATCTAGCGCCGAGGTCGGTTCGTCGAACAGCATCAGCTTCGGCTTCATGGCAAGCGCCCGGGCGATCGCGATGCGCTGCTGCTGGCCGCCCGAAAGCTCGATCGGATAGGAATTGCGCTTCTCCGACAGGCCGACGCGGGCGAGCAGCTTCTCGGCCTCGGCTACCGCCTCCTGTCGCGGCCGCTTCAGCACCGTGACCGGACCCTCGATGATGTTCTCCAGCACGGTCAGGTGGTTGAACAGATTGAAGCGCTGGAAGACCATGCCGGTCGCAAGCCGCTGGCGCGCGATCTCGGCATCGCTCAGCTCGTGCAGCTCATTGCCCTTGATCCGGTAGCCGATCAGCTCGCCATCGACCCAGATCGCGCCCTGGTCGATCTTCTCGAGCTGGTTGATGCAGCGCAGCAGGGTGCTCTTGCCGGAACCGGACGGCCCGATGATGCACTGCACTGCGCCCGGCGCGATGGTCAGAGAGACATCGTTCAGCGCCCGCAACTCGCCGAAGCGCTTGGTGACGTTGGCGGCGGTGACGATGGCGTCCTGGGCGGCGGTGCTCATGCCCCGGCCTCCTCGGCAACCTGGACTTTGGCGCGGCGGTCTCCGCGGCCCTTGGAGAAATGACGTTCCAGGAAGAACTGCCCGATCTGCAGGATGGTCACGACGATCAGGTACCAGCCGGCGGCGACGATCAGCAATTCGATGACGCGGGCGTTGGCATAGTAGATCGTCTGCGCATTGCGCAGGATTTCGGAGAACTGGATCACGCTGGCGATCGAGGTCAGCTTGACCATGCTGATCACCTCGTTGCCGACCGGCGGGATGATCACCCGCATCGCCTGCGGCAGCACGATCCGGCGCAGCGTCGTCAGGCGGGTCATGCCGATCGACTTGGCGGCTTCCGTCTGGCCGACATCGACCGAGAGGATGCCGCCGCGCACGACCTCCGCCGTATAGGCGCCCTGGTTCATGCCGAGGCCGAGCAGCGTCGCCATGAAAGGCCCGATCACGTCGATGGTGCGCCATTCGATCACGCCGGGAATGCCGATCGTCGGGAAGACCAGCGCCAGGTTGAACCAGAGCAGGAGCTGCAGCAGCAGCGGCGTGCCGCGGAAAAACCAAATGTAGAACAGCGCGACGCCGCGCAGCACCGGGTTCGGCGACATGTACATGATCGCGAAGATCACGCCGAGCGCGATGCCGAGCGCCATGGCGCAGACGGTCATGATGATGGTGTTGACGAGCCCTGCGAGGATGGCGGGCGCCGTGAAGAACTGCCCGACGACCTTCCAGTCGATCTGGCCTTCGGCGAAGGCCTTGATGACCCAGGCCAGCACCAGGATGATCAGCGCCGCCGCGACCCAGCGCCCGTAATAGCGGCGCGGCACGAGCTTGAGGCCAGCGACCCCGGCGAGATCCCGCCCTATTCCAATTCCGACTGCGCTGGTCATCTCTGCGCTCCGCGCGTCCAATCTTCAAAAGCTGCCAGCCAGATGCGGAAGCGGGCGATCTGCTCGGCCACGCGCGCTGGCGCCGTGCCGCCGAAACCGCTGCGGGCGGCCACCGCAGCATCAAGGGTGAGACAGGCCCTTACATCCTCTGTGAGGCGCGGATCAATGGCGCGCAGCTCGACCGCGTCGAGATGCTCCAGTTCTCGGCCCATTTCCTCGCAATAGCGCACCAGCGAGCCCGATATCTCATGGGCCTCGGCGAAGGGCACGCCCTTGCGCGCCAGATAGTCGGCGACCTCGGTCGCGAGCGCGAAGCCGGCGCCGGCCTGGGCCCGCATCACCTCCGGCTTCGCTTCCATGGTCTCGACCATGCCGGCGAAGGCCGGCAGCACCTCGCCAAGCACATCGACCGCGTCGAAGGCTGAGCGCTTGTCCTCGGCGAGATCGCGGTTATAGGCGAGAGGCAGGCCCTTCAGCGCGCCCAGCATGGCGACGAGATCGCCGGTCAGCCGCGCCGCCCTGCCGCGCGAAAGCTCGGCGATATCCGGGTTCTTCTTCTGCGGCATGATCGAGGAGCCGGTGGCGAAGGCATCGTCGAGCACGACCCAGCCGAATTGGCGCGAGGTCCAGAGCGTCACCTCCTCAGCCAGCCGGGAGAGATTGGTGGCCAGCATCGCGGCTACGAACAGGAATTCCGCGACATGGTCGCGCGCGCCGACGGCATCGACCGAGTTTTCGCACGGCGCCTCATAGCCGAGCGCTTTGGCGCTCAGCTCCGGTGTCAGCGCGATCGCCGAGCCGGCTAGGGCCGCCGCGCCGAGCGGCGACTGGGTCGAGCGCCTGTCCCAGTCCTGCAGCCGGGTCGCGTCACGCGACAGCGCCTGGCCATGCGCCATCAGCCAATGGCCGAAGGTCACCGGCTGGGCGCTCTGCAGATGGGTGAAGCCTGGGCAGACGGAGGCGGCATGTTGCTCAGCCTGTCCGGCCAGCGCCTCCAGCAGTTCGGCCAGCATCGTGCCGATCAACCGCGACTGCTCGCGCAGATAGAGCTTGAGATTGTTGGCGGCCTGGTCATTGCGCGAGCGCCCGGCCCTGAGCTTGGCGCCCGTCGCGCCGATGCGCGCCGTCAGGACGCGCTCGATGAAGGTGTGGATATCCTCGTCCTCGGGCCCGGGCAGCAACGTCCCGGCCGCGAACTCGCCGGCGATGCCATCGAGCGTCGCGACGATGAGCTTCGCCTCGTCAGGGCTCAGCAGCCCGGCCCGCTCGAGCTCGGCCGCATGGGCCTTGCCGCCGGCGATGTCCTGGGGCGCGAGGCGCGAATAGGCGCCAGCGGCGCTGGAAAGCCGCATCATCCGCGGGTCCGGCGGCTTGCGGAAGCGGCCACCCCAGAGGCGCGTGGTCTGATTCATGCTGACGGTCTCCCCTTCTCTAAAGACTGTCGCTTGACCCCGACCCCGGCAAACGAAACGATCTCCGGCAGGATAGTCGTAAAAGGAATATCTGATTGGCGAGCCCGAATCTCCCGCCCTCGACCACGGCACTGCGGGTCTTCCTTGCCGTGGCGCGGCTGGGATCGACGGCGAAGGCAGCTTCAGCCGTACACCTGACCCAGAGCGCGGTCTCCAAGCAGATCCAGGCGCTGGAGGAGCATCTTGGCATCGCCCTGTTCGAGCGCAGCCCTATCGGCCTCAAAGCCACCGAGGCCGGCAGGATCTACCGGCCCTATGCCGAGGCGGCGATCGAGCAGATGGAGCGTGGTGCCCGGCGTATCGCCGAAAGAGCCGCGCTCGGCCGGCCGATCCGGCTGCACCTCGTCGCGATCGCCGGCGAGCGCTGGCTGATGGAGCGCTTTCCGAGCTTCGCCCAGGCGCATCCCGAGATCGACGTGCAGTTCACCAATTTCATCAGCGAGAGCCAGACCGAAGACTCCGATATCGATATCGTCCATGGCACCGGCCCCTGGCCCGACCGCGAGGCGCATTATCTGTTCGGGCGTCAGGTGGCTCTGGTCGCGGCCCCTGCCCTGCTCGAGCGCATGGGCGGCTTCACCAGCCCGGCGGACATCCAGAAGATGACGCTGCTGCAGCATTTCCAGATGCCGGCCTTCTGGGCCGAGTTCACCGAGGCGCACGGCCTGCGTGGCGCTGTCCCAGCGCACACGGTACGCTATGGCTATTATTCGGTGATCATCCGTGCCGCCATGGCGGGGCTTGGCGTCGCGCTGGCGCCGCGCTGCTACGTCACCGAGGAACTGGCCTCGGGCACGCTGGTCAACCCGCTCAGCCTCGGTTTCGACAGCACCGTCGGCTGCTGGATGACGCTCAACCCGCGGGGACAGCGCGGCGCCGGCGTCGAGGCGCTGGTCGGCTGGCTGCGCGAGGAAGCGGCCCGCTTCGAGGCGGAGGCCAGCGGTTGAGGCCGGCCGAGCCTTGCTCTAAACCGAGCCGCCCGGCACTCGAGATGGCGAAGGCATGATGCGCATTGCCGTGACCGGCACCACCGGACAGCTCGTTCGATCCTTGCTCACCAACGCGACGGCCACGGACGTCGAGGTCGTCACGCTCGGGCGGCCGGACCTGGACCTGGAGCGGCCCGCCGACATCCACGCAGTGATCGAGCGCGTGCGGGCCGACTGCATCGTCAACGCCGCCGCTTATACCGCCGTCGACAAGGCTGAGAGCGAGCCGGAGCTCGCCATGGCGATCAACGCCACCGGCGTACGGGCGGTCGCCGACGCGGCCCATGCGCTACGCCTGCCGCTGATCCAGATCTCCACCGACTATGTCTTCGACGGAGCCCTTCCCCGCCCCTGGCGAGAGGACGACGCGACAGGCCCGCTCGGCGCCTATGGCCGCTCCAAGCTTCTTGGCGAGCAGGCCATCGCGGCGGCAGGCGACAACCACGTCATCCTGCGCACCGCCTGGGTCCACAGCCCCTATGGCGCAAATTTCGTGAAGACCATGCTGCGCCTGGCCGAAAGCCGGGAGGAGATCGGCGTCGTCGCCGACCAGGTCGGCACACCGACCTACGCCCCCGATCTCGCGGAAGCGGTGATCGCGATTGCGCGCCGTCTGGTCAATGAACCCGGGAATGCCGAGCTGCGCGGGACCTTCCATGCCGCCGGCAGCGGCGAGACCAGCTGGGCCGGCCTCGCCGAGGCGGTCTTCGCGGCTTCCGCAAGGCTTGGCGGCCCTTCCGTGCGGGTCAAGCCGATCACCACCGCCGATTACCCGACCCCCGCCCGCCGGCCGGCAAATTCCCGGCTCGATTGCGGCCGGCTGGAAGCACGCTACGGCTTGCGCCTGCCACACTGGCAGGTTTCCGTAGAGGATTGCGTGGCCCGGCTGCTCACCGGCTCCGAACGCTGAAGGAAACGCGCGTGAAAGGCATCATCCTCGCCGGCGGCAGCGGCACGCGGCTTCACCCGATGACGATGGTGACGTCGAAGCAGCTCCTGCCGGTCTACGACAAGCCGATGATCTATTATCCGTTGTCGACGCTGATGCTCGCCGGCATCCGGGAGATCCTGATCATCGCGACGCCGGAGGACGCGCCGCGCTTCGAGGCGCTGTTCGGCACCGGGGAACGTTGGGGCCTGAAGCTTTCCTATGCCGTGCAGCCGAAGCCGGAAGGGCTAGCGCAGGCCTACCAGATCGGAGCCGATTTCGTCGCCGGCGGCCCCTCGGCCCTGATCCTCGGCGACAACCTCTATTATGGCGACGGTCTGACCGAGGTGCTGCGCCGCGCCGCGGCACGCCAGCAGGGCGCCACCGTCTTCGCCTATCGCGTCAGCGATCCCGAGCGCTACGGCGTCGTCTCCTTCGACGCCGCCGGCAAGGCGCTCTCGATCGAGGAAAAGCCCAAGGTCCCGCGCTCGCACTGGGCCGTGACCGGGCTCTATTTCTACGACGCGGAGGTCGTCGAGATCGCCCGCAAGCTCAAGCCATCGGCGCGCGGGGAACTTGAGATCACCGACGTCAACCTCGCCTATCTCGAGCGCGGGGCGCTCAACGTCGAGCGCCTCGGCCGCGGCTATGCCTGGCTCGACACCGGCACGCCGGATTCCCTCGTCGAGGCCTCCGAATTCGTGCGCACGCTGGAGCGCCGCCAGGGTTTCCGCATCGCCTGTCCGGAGGAGATCGCCTTCGAGAATGGCTGGATCGGCCGCGAGCAGTTACACGCGCTCGGCCAGGCACTCGCGAAGAGCGGCTACGGGCAATATCTGCTGGGGCTGGCCGGGCGCGATCAGTCGGGCTGATTCCACTCGCTGATGCGAGCCTTGATCTCGAGGAACGCTACGCGGGATGAGGCCTCAGGGAAGCACAGCGGCGGGTCTCAGGCGGGGGACGCTCGCGTGATCGTCGCCATCACTTTTCTTCAAGACACGGATGCCGGTATCGGCTCTATCTTGCGGCATGGATCTGATCACACAGGGCGAGGCACTGGAGCAGACCCCGCTCCAGTCGGGCGAGCGGGCGCATCTGTTCACGGCGCGTCGCTTCGACGGGCTCGAATTCCTGTCGGCGACCTTCCGCACCCATGCCTACGCGCCGCATGTCCACGACACCTATGCGATCGGAACTATCGAGATCGGCTGCGAGATCTGGCATGCGCGCGGCCGCAAGCTCTATGCTGGAGCGGGCGACATCGTCTTCAACCAGCCGCTCGACGTCCATGACGGCGCCCCCAGCGAGGGCGGCTATCGCTACCGGATGAGCTATCCGACGGTCGAGCTGATGCGCGAGGTCGCGGCATCGCTGACCGGCCGTAACGATATCGGCACGCCGTTCTTCGCAGAGCCGACTGTGCGGGACCCGGAAGGGGCCGCGCTGTTCGGCGCCGCTCACCGCGTGCTGGAGGAAGGCGGCGACGCGCTCGCCGGCGAGGAAGGGCTGCTGCGCGCCTATGGCTGGTGCCTCGCCCGCCATGCCGACCTGACGGTGCGGGGGCTCGGGCGGGAGAGCGGGCCGATCGCGCAGGCGCGCGAGATGCTGGAGCAGCGCTATGACGAAGATCTCTCGCTGGCCGAGTTGGCGAAGCGCTCCGGCCTGCCGCGCCATCACCTGATCCGGGCCTTCCGTTGCGAGACCGGGCTGACGCCGCATGCCTATCTCGTCGATATCCGCGTCCGCCGCGCGCGCGAATGCCTGCGCCGCGGCGATACGCCGGGGCAGGTCGCGGTGGCGACCGGGTTCTGTGACCAGGCCCATCTGACCCGGGCCTTCAAGGCGCGGCTCGGCGTGACGCCGGGTGCCTTCCGCGCCGCTCATCTCGCCTGAACAGGTTCCCGAGAGATTCAAAGCAATGTCCTGGACCGATGAAGCCCGCGCAGGGCTGAGCGATATCTGGCCGGCGGCGCTGGCCGCCGTGCCGATCGGCTTCCTGTTCGGCGCGCTCGCGGCCGGCAAGGGCCTGTCTCCGCTCGAGGTCTTCGCGATGAGCGCGCTGGTCTTCGCCGGCGGCGCGCAGTTCGCCGCGGTCGAACTCTGGGCCAGCCCGGCGCCGATCCTGGCGCTGGTGTTCTCGACGGCGCTGATCAATGCCCGCCACATCCTGATGAGTGCGTCGCTGGCGCCGAAGCTCTCCGGCTTCTCGCGGGCGCAGACCTTCCTCGGGCTCTACTACATGGCCGACGAGAACTGGGCGCTGGCAGAGAAGCGGGCACGCACGCATCCGATCACGCCGGTCTACTGGTTCGCGATGGCGATTCCCTTCGTCTGCCTGTGGCTGCTGACCTCGACCACCGGGGCGATCATCGGCGCGGCACTCGGCGATCCCAAGCGCTACGGCGCCGATTTCGCCTTCACCGCGCTGTTCATCGCGCTCGTCGCCGCCTTCTGGAAGGGGCGCGTCACGGCCTGGACGGTGGCCTCGGCCGGCATCGCCTCGGCGTTGGCCTACCGGTTCGCCGGCCCGCCCTGGCATGTGCTGGCTGGCGCGCTCAGTGGACTTGCCGCCGCCTGGATCGCCGCCGGCAGCGAAGCCGCCGCGCAACCTTGCGAAAGCCCGGCCGAATGAGCCTCGATCCGATCAATCTCGCCGCCTTCCTCGGCATGGCGCTGGTGACCTATCTCACCCGCATCGCCGGGCTCGCCCTGGTCGGCCGGCTCAACCTGACGCCGCGGGCGCAGGCCGCCTTCGACGCGATCCCGCCGGCCGTGCTGATCGCGGTGATCGCGCCGAGCGCGTTGGCGACGGGCTGGATCGAGACGGTCGCGGCGTTGGTCTCCGGCCTCGCCGCAACGCGGCTGCCGCTGCTCGGCGTCGTCGCCGTGGGCGTTGCGACCGTGGTAGGGCTCCGGGCGCTGTTCTGAGGCGCGACGTCTCCTTCTCCCCCTGCGAGAGAAGGTGGCCCGGCAAAGCCGGAAGGCGCCGCGCGACCCCTCACCCCAACCCTCTCCCGCAACGGGAGAGGGCGTACGCCGCGGTTACAACGGCTGGCAGGCCTTCTCCAGCCAAGCCTTGGTCTCGCCTTCGACCAGCGGGCCGATCTTCTTCCAGACCTCGGCATGATAGGCGTCGATCCAGGCGCGCTCGCCTTCGTCGAGCAAAGCGGGCTCGATCAGGGCGCGCTCGTAGGGGCTCCAGGTGATCGTCTCGAAACCGTAGATGGTGCGGTCGCCGCCGGGGATGGAGCGCTCCTCGACCACGATCAGGTTCTCGATGCGGATGCCGTAGGCGCCTTCCTTGTAGTAGCCCGGCTCATTGCTGAGGATCATACCGGGCTCAAGCGGCGTGGTGCCGAGCTTGGAGAGGCGTTGCGGGCCCTCGTGTACCGACAGATAGCTGCCGACGCCATGGCCGGTGCCATGGTCGAAATCTAGCCCGACCTGCCAGAGTGGAGCACGGGCGAAGGCGTCAAGCTGGGCGCCTGAAGTGCCTTTCGGGAAGACGGCGCGCGAGATCGCGACATGACCCTTGAGCACGCGGGTGTAGCGGTCGCGCATTTCCGGGCTGGGCTCGCCGACCGTCATGGTGCGGGTGATGTCGGTGGTGCCGTCCTCGTACTGCCCGCCGGAATCGACCAGGAAGATGCCGGGCTCGATGGCGCGGTTGCTCGAATCGGTGACGCGGTAATGCGGGAGGGCGGCGTTCGGCCCGGCGCCGGCGATGGTGGTGAAGGACACGTCCTTGAGCAGGCCGCTGCTGCGGCGCTCGGCCTCCAGTGCCGCCACCGCGTCGATCTCGGTGAGGCCGCCCTTCGGCGCCTCGCGCGCGAGCCAGGAGAGGAAGCGGGCCATGGCGGCGCCGTCGCGCAGATGCGCCGCGCGGGCGCCGTCGAGCTCGGCCTCGTTCTTGCGCGCCTTCATGAGCGCAACAGGATCGGTTCCGGCTTCCGGCGTGCCGCCGGCCTCGCGGATCAGGGTCGCCAGTGCTGCCGCGGCGGTGGTCGCATCGAGGCGCACCTTGGCCTTGCGCGCGCCGAGCGCCTTGAGCTGCTCCTCCAGTGCCTGTGGCGGAGCGATCTCGCCGAGCGCGCCGATGGCGTCGCCGGCCTCGTTGGTGATCTTCTCCGGTGCCAGGAAGACGGTCGGCCGGCCCTCGCGCGGCACGATGGCGTAGCCGAGCGGCAGCGGCGTGTGCTCGACATCGCCGCCGCGGATGTTGAAGGTCCAGGCCAGCGCATGCGGATCCGAGAGGACCAGCGCATCAACCTTGTCCTTGCCGAGCGCTTCCTGGATGCGGGCGAGCTTGCTCGCCGCGTCCTCGCCGGCGTAGGCGGCGGGATGTGCCTTGACCGGCGCCGATGGCGGGGCAGGGCGGTCGCTCCAGAGCGCGTCGATCGGGTTCGGCGTCACCGGCACCAGCATGCCGCCGGCCGCCGCGACGGCCTTTTCCAGTTTGGCGACGCCGTCGACGGTGTGCAGCCAGGGATCGTAGCCGAGCTTGCCGCCGGCGGGGAGGTTTGCCGCCACCCATTTGTCGAGCGGCGTCTCCTCCATCCTGACCGGCGTGATCACGGCGGTGTCGGTCTGCTCGGCGGACTGGATGGTGTAGCGGCCATCGACGATCAGCGCGGCCTTGTCGGCCAGCACCACCGCATTGCCGGCCGAACCGGTGAAGCCGCTGAGCCAGGCGAGGCGCGCCATGTGAGCGGGAACGTACTCGCCCTGGTGCTCATCGGCGCGCGGCACGATGAAGCCCGCCAGCCCATGGCGCGCGAGGGCGGCGCGCAGGGCCGCGACCCGGGGCGCGACCTGCGACGGATCGCTCGGCTCGGAAAAGGACTGGAAGTGGGGAGGTGAGGCCTGGGCGGGGATCGAGGCGGTCATGTCGGGTCCGGAAGCTGCGATATCCGGCCATGCTGGCGCGCCGGCCGGTCAAAGGCCAGTGCAAATCCGGCATTTTCGCCGCGCTCACACAGCAGGCTTCGGCTGACCTCCGATTGGGCGCTCTGTCGGTTCGTTATGCAATATTTTGCAATGATTAACGGCTTGCGGTTTTTGTTATGCGCTTTTTGCATGTTGTGCATATGCGAACACATCTTCTCGCAAGTGCGAAGAAGGCCCATCTTGCTGCCATAAGAGAACGAGGAAGCGACCGGGACTGTCCTTCGTTTTGCTGAGGAGATGGACCCTATGACCTATGTGCTGAACACCACCACGGACCTGCCGGTAGCCAAGCGCACCGAGGCGACCACGAAGGCCGCCGGCCCGAGCTTCTGGCAGCGCCTCTACGCCGCCATGATCGAGAGCCGCCGCCGCTCTGCGCTGCGCGAACTTCGCGCCTACTCGTACCTCGCCCGCGAGTCCGAGCTGATCCTCGGCGGCTATCCGAAGGCTTCGCTGCAAAACGACGCCGAGCTGCCGTTCAACCGCTGAATTTCTATCCGCTGAAACCCGGAGCGCCGGCTGCGACACGCGCCGCGCCCTGATCGAGGAGAAAGACCATGATCGCTGTCATCAAGTACGTCTACGAGAGCGTTGCCGATGCCGCCAAGTTCGCGGCCGCCGTCTGGCACGATGCCCGTGTCATGCAGGCGAAGGCCGAAGAGAAGTACGGCCATTTCGACTTCTGAGCGCGGCAGCGTTCGAAGCAGACGGCCTATCGGAGGCGGCGTGGCCTGGCGGCTGCGCCGCCTCTTTTCATGACCAGCGTCGCCCAGCCCTCGCGCGAGGAGCGCCGCACCAGCGCGATGTCCTGGTGGCGATAGGCGGAAACCACGCCGGCGACATCCATTTCGAGCAGGCCCGAGAGGATGACGACGCCGTCATCGGAGAGGACCGCGGCGATCGACGGCGCGAGCTTGCGCAGCGGTCCTGCCAGGATGTTGGCGAAGACCAGATCGAAACGCCGGGGCCGGTTCGCCTTGGCGTGGCGTAGGCCGGGCGCGACATAAAGGTCGAGCGCCTGCGGGGCGTGATTGAGCCTGGCATTGCGGGCTGCGACTTCGACGGCGACGGCGTCGATATCGCCGGCGACGACCTTGCGCTTGATCTGCTTGGCCAGGGCAAGCGCGAGAATGCCGGTGCCGGTGCCGACATCGATGGCGTTTCGCGGGCGCCGCTTCTTCAGCTCGGCATCGAGGGCAAGCAGGCAGCCCGAGGTGGTGCCGTGATGGCCGGTGCCGAAGGCGAGCGCCGCCTCGATCTCGATCGCGACATCGTTGATGCGCACGGTCTCGCGGTCA
This sequence comes from Allobosea sp. WAO, assembly GCF_001509835.1. Taxonomy (GTDB): domain Bacteria; phylum Pseudomonadota; class Alphaproteobacteria; order Rhizobiales; family Beijerinckiaceae; genus Allobosea. The sequence goes on along the minus strand of NZ_JXTJ01000006.1, from coordinate 413,509 downwards.
TGGGCGCCATGGACCAGGACGCGGCCGGCGCGCACCGGCTTCAGCCCTTCGAGGCTGTTGGCGACCCAGTCCTGCTGGCTGACGGTGGTGAACGGGGTGCCGTCGATGACAGCGCCGACGATCGGCCGCAGCAGGTCGCGCACCGCCTCCTCGTCGGGATGGCTCGAGAAGTAGATCTCGACCTTCCAGGGCTCGTTCAGCGACAGGGTGGTGACGCCGCTCTCGACCTCGAAGGCGGAGATCGCGGTCTCCGTCGGGTCGAAGATCTCGCCGAGCAGTTCGGTCAGCGCGCGCGCCTGCTCGCCGCTGGTCGAGAGTTCGAGAACGGTCGTGACCGTCGAGGGGAGGAGGCCTTCACGCATGGCGCGGGCTTATAGCATCGGACCGAAAAGTGGAATCCACTTTTCGGAAAACTCCGATGCGATAACAAAAAGATAGATCGCCGCAACCGGGTCCGGACGGACGGGAGGCGATCTCGCAGCCCGCCGACGGCTTGTCATGCGGCCGCGCATCTTGGAGGCGTTTCAGGCGCCTCGCTTGGTGGCGAGCAGCAGGAAACCGACGAGCCCGGCCGCGGCACAGGTCAGGAAACCGAGGTCGAAGCGGCCGGTCGCGGCGACGAGCAGCGCGAAGGACAAGGGGCCGACGACATAGCCGAGGAAGACGACGATGGTCGCGCCCGATGCCGCCTCGCGGATCTGCCCGCTCGGCGAGCGCCGGGCGATCTCGGCGATCTGGACGCCGTTCCAGCTCGAGACCGTGATGCCCGCCACCGCCGCCAGCACATAGAGCAGCCAGGAGGGCCAGGCTGGCGTCGCTAGCATCAGCGCGAGCGAGGTTGCGCCCGACGCCAGGCAGACGAAAGCGAGCAACCGGACGCTCGCGCGCATGCGGTCGGCGAGCCAGCCGAGCAGCACGCGGCCGAACACGCCGGTGGCCTGCATCACGGCGAAGGCGAGGCCAGCGGCGCGCAGATCGTAGCCGAGCTCTGATACCGCGAAGGTGATGAGATAGGCGAACCAGATACCCTGGCCGATGGCGAGGCAGGCGCCGACAGCGGCGATCCGCATCACCGAGGTCGAGCCCCGCAACGCCCGCAACGGCTCCAGCACATTGCCGAGCGAGAGGAAGGCGCCCGGCGCCAACGATTGCGTCTGATCGCGCCCTGCATCGAGCCGGCGGCGCATCGGCTGCACCACCAGAATGACGGCGACCACCAGCGCGGCCGAGAACAGCAGCGAGGCGCGCCAGCCATAGGCGGCGACGATCGGCGGCAAGGCGAGGCCGGCGACGATGCCGCCGGCCGGTACCCCGGCCTGTTTGAGCGAGAAGATCAGGGCGTGGTGGCGGGGCGGGGCGATGCGATGGAGAACGTCGCTGCCGGCCGGCGAGGACGGGCCGTAGCCGAGGCCGATCAGAAAGGCGCCGGCCATCGCCACCGGCAGCAGGGGCGGCAGCAGGAAGCAGAGTCCGAAAATGCCGAGGGCGAGGCCGAGCTGCAGCGCGCGGATCGAGCCGAAGCGGCGCATGATCGGCGCACCCATCACCAGAAAGGCGATCGAGCCGACGGTGCTGATGCTCGAAAGATAGCCGATCACGGCGTCGGACCAGCCGAGCTCTGCCGACATGGCGGGCGCGATGGTCGGCGTGACCCGCGTCAGGAAGGCGGTCGCCATCTGCACGACGATCATCGCCGAGAGGGCGCTGACCCAGCCCGGTGTCGCTGGAGACTCCTTCATGGCCGCGTCATGCCTGCCGGGTCATCTCTGCCAGGTCTTGGCGGCCTTCACGGCGACGCGGGCGGCAGGACCTTGCCGGGATTGAGGATGTTGTCGGGGTCGAGGCTCTGCTTGATCTGGCGCATCACCGCGATCGCTTCGTCGCCATACTCCCGGCGCAGGAACTTGGACTTGCCGTAGCCGACGCCATGCTCGCCGGTGCAGGTGCCGCCGAGATCGATGGCGCGGTTGACCAGGAGGGCGTTGAGCCGCTCGGCCTCGGCGATCTCCGCGGGCGAATCCATCTTGATCAGGAAGCCCATATGGAAATTGCCGTCGCCGACATGGCCGAGCGCCGGCACCGGGAAGGGCGCATCCTTGGCGTGCTCGCGGATTTCGGTGATGCAGGTGGCGAGCTCGGAGATCGGCACGCAGGCATCGGTGCCCCAGCTGCTGGCTCCGGGGCGCAAAGCCAGCAGGGCGTAGTGGAGATTGTGGCGGGCCTGCCAGAGCTTGGTGCGCTCCTCGGCGCTGGCGGCATGGCGCCAGCCGCTGCCGCCATGGCCCTGCGCGATCGCGTGCATGGCCGCCGATTGCTGTTCGACGCCGGCCTGCGTGCCATGGAATTCGATGAACAGCGTCGCGGTCTTGGGATAGCTCAGCCCGTTATGTAGGTTGATGGCGCGCATGCAGGTCTCGTCGAGTAGTTCGACGCGAGCGACCTGGATGCCGCTCTGGATGGTCTCGATGGCGCAGGACACGGCGGCGCCGACATCCGGGAAGGAGCAGACCGCGACCGAGCTCGCCTCGGGGATGCCGTAGAGCTTCAGGGTGATCTCGGTGATCACGCCGAGCGTGCCTTCCGAGCCGACGAAGAGCCGCGTCAGATCGTAGCCGGCCGAGGATTTGCGGGCGCGGCCGCCGGTCTTCAGCACGGTGCCGTCGGCGAGCACCACGGTTAGTGCCAGGACATTGTCCTTCATCGTGCCGTAGCGCACGGCATTGGTGCCCGAGGCGCGCGTGGCGGTCATGCCGCCGAGCGTCGCGTCGGCACCGGGGTCGACCGGAAAGAACAGGCCGGTGTCGCGCAGATGCTCGTTGAGCTGCTTGCGGGTGACGCCGGGCTCGATGACGCAGTCGAGATCCTCGGTATTGACCGCGATGATGCGCTGCATGCGCGAGAGGTCGAGGCAGACGCCGCCATGCAGCGCGACGACATGGCCTTCCAGCGAGGTACCGGCGCCGAAGGGGATCACCGGCACCTTGGCCTGATGGCAGAGCGTCAGGATGCGGCTGACTTCTTCGGTCGTCGCGGGGTAGCAGACCACGTCCGGCGCTTTGGTCGGATGATAGGATTCGCCATGGCCGTGATGCTCGCGCTCGGCTTCCGAGGTCGAGCAGCGCGGGCCGAGGAGATCGCGCAACGCAGCCGTCAAACCGTCCAGGGCGGGATGGCGGGAGATGGCCGACGTGGCTGCAGTAGCGTTCATGCGATTCTCGATCCTCATGCCGGTCTTCGGCGCGGCTGCGCGGCAATCTCGACCGGTCCGCCGCCTCGGGCCAGAGCTGATGCAGCATGAGCGCTCTGCATCCGGAACGGAAGTGCCATCTCCGTCGCTGCCGCGCGGCTTGTTCAGGGACGCGGCGGCTCCTTGCCGGCGACGAGGACAAGTACCGCGCCGGCGAGCGCCGCGACCGCCATGTAGCCGATCGGTCCGAGGCCTCCGACATGATTGACCAGCAGGCCGCCGAAGACGGCACCACTCGCGATCGCGACCAGAAAGGCGGCGGTCAGCAGCCCGCTTGCCGCCTCCGCATGGTCGGCCGCGATCCGCACCATCCAGCTCTGGAATCCGACGGGCGCGAAGCCGAAGGCGAAGCCCCAGAGCGCCACCGCGATCCCCGCCACGACGGGCGAGATCCCGAACAGGATCAGGCCGAGCGCCAGGGCCGAGATCGCCAGTGAGAACGAGACAATTGCGAGCTTGACGCCGCGTGCCACCACGGCTCCGCCGACGAAATTGCCGATGACATTGCCGAGGCCGTAGCCGAGCAGGACGAAGGTGATCGCCGTGACGCCGAGTTGCGGCGCCTGCTCCAGGAACGGCCGGATATAGGTGAAACCGGTGAACTGGCCGGAGATGATGACCAGCACCGAGAGCAGCATCAGGCGCACGCTCGGCCGCCGCAGAAGCTCGTTGAGCGTGCCGAGCTTCGGCACGGCCTGCGGCGGCAACTGGGGCACGGTCGTCAGCAGCGTCAGCAGGGCGACGCCGGCGAGCCCGGCCGACAGCATGAAGACCATCCGCCAGCCCATCAGCGCGTCGAGATAGGCCCCGAGTGGCCCCGCACCGATGAATGCCGCCGAGACGCCGGCCGAGATGATCGCCAGCGCCCGCGGCACGGACTTTGTCGGCACGAGCCGCAGCGTCAGCGCCGGAGCCATCGACCAGAAGCCGCCGAGGCTGAGCCCGAGCAGGAAGCGCGCCGCAAGCAGCATCGCAAACCCGTTGGCCAGCGCCGTGGTCAGGCTGGACAGCGCCAGCAGGAACATCAGCGCCCACAGCACCAGGCGCCGGTCGAACCGGCTGGTGAGGATCGGCGTGAAGATCGCCGCGACGACGCCGACCAGCGAGGTTACCGTGACGGTCTGTCCGGCCGCGCCGACGCTGATCGAAAGATCGGCCGCGATCGAGGTCAGGACGCTTGCAGGCAGGAACTCCGCGCTCACCAGGGCGAACACGCCCATGCCGAGCGCAAGCACCGCCGGCCAGGCCGCGGCGCTCCGTTCATGGGCGGCGATATCGGCGAGTTCGGGATCGGCGGTGACTGAGAGGGAATTCGACATGGGTCGCTCCGGAAAGATCGGACACCGGAGTTAGGCGTGACGCTCTGGGGCTTCCATGCTAGGAAATCCGCAATGCTTGACCATTCGTCCAAAACCGCGTCGGCCGATCCGCTGACCGAGATGCTGCGCGGCCTGCGGCTCGAGGGGGTCGACTACGCCCGCTATCAGATGACGGCGCCCTGGGGCCTGCTCTTCCCGGCGCAGAAGGCGGCGCGCTTCCACTTCGTCGCCGAGCGCGGCTGCTGGCTGCGCACCCCGACCGATGAATGGGTCAGGCTAGAACAGGGCGATGCCGTGCTGCTGCCGCGGGGCGCCGAGCATGCCCTGGCGAGCGCGCCCGGCGCCTGCACCAAGCCGCTCGGAAAATGCCAGTTCCAGACGGTTTGCGGCGACATCGTCGAGGCGCGTGGCGGCGGCGATGGCGAGGAGACTCTGTTCTTCAGCGCAAGCATGAACTTCAACGTCGACGGCCAGCACCCGCTACTGCGGATGATGCCGGAACTGATGCGGATGCATGAGCTCGCGGCCAACGAGCCCGGCATCCCGCCTTTGCTCGCCACCATGGCCTGCGAGCTGGCGCTCGACCGGGTCGGGGCTGGCAGCATGCTGACGCGGCTGGCCGATGTCGTCGCCGCCGCGCTGATCCGCACCTGGGTCGAGAAGGGCTGCGGCGACTCCACCGGCTGGGTCGCGGCAGCGCGCGATCCGGATATCGGCCGGGTGCTGGCGGCGATCCATCTCGATCCCGCCAACGAGTGGACCGTCGAGGCGCTGGCCGGCGTGATGCACGCCTCGCGCTCCGCCTTCGCCGAGCGTTTCGCGGCGATCGTCGGCGAGACCCCGGCGCGCTATGTCGCGCAGGTCAGGATGCACCAGGCCAGGCAATGGCTGGTCCGCGACAGGATGAGGATCGCGGTCGTGGCCCGCCGGCTGGGCTATGATTCCGAGGCGTCGTTCAGCCGCGCCTTCAAGCGCATCATCGGTGCCTCGCCGAGCCATTTCCGCGCGGGCGAGGCGGATGCCCCGACTGGGCTCAGCGGCCAGCCACCGGCTTCGTCAGCGCCCCAGCAGTTCGGCGAGCCCTGAGGCTGCGCCGGACAAGCCTGCCTGCGCCCAGGAATACCGCCCTGAGCCATTGCGCGACGATCCCGGGCGTTGCGGCAAAGGCCTCGCGCCGCAGGTGGGCGCTGCGGCGCGCGTAGAAATCGATGTCGATCGAGCCGTCTGTCCGGCGGATGATCGCGTCGTGAAGCTCCCGTGCCATGATCGCCTCCTTCGGCTGCCATGGCGAGATTGGCGCAGCATGCGGCGCCGCGCTTGACCGGGCTCTTGCGCTTTCCTTGTCCTTTCCCTGCTTTTTCGCCAGGCAAGCCGGCATCGATACCAGCCCCGACTTCCGCATGGTAAGAAGCGGCATGCGCTATCGCTTCGGGGCATTCGAGCTCGTTCCGGAAACGCGAGAGCTTCTCGCGGACGGGCGGCCGCGCGCGATCGAGCCGCAGGTCTTCGACCTCCTGCATTATCTGGTCAGCGAGCGCGAGCGCGTGGTGTCGCAGGACGACCTGATCGCCGCGGTCTGGCACGGACGCATCGTCTCAGATTCGGCGATCAGCGCCAGGATCAGCGCCGCCCGCGCCGCGATCGACGATGGCGGCAAGCGCCAGGACTGGATCCGCACCGTGGCGCGGCGCGGCTTCCGCTTCATCGGCCCGGTCGAGCCCGTGCAGGCGCTACGCCGCGAGCAGCCCACCACGCATGCGGCCGCACCCACCTCAGCGACACCGCATCAGCGCGTCGCCTTCTGCCGCTCGCGCGACGGCACCCGCATCGCCTATGCCACCAGCGGGGCAGGATACCCGATGGTCAAGGCAGGCCATTGGCTGACGCATCTCGAACATGACTGGCACAGCCCGCTCTGGCGCCCGCTGCTGAGCCGGCTCGGTCAGCGGTTTGCACTGCTGCGCTACGACCAGCGCGGCAATGGCCTCTCCGATCGGGACGTCAGCGATCTGGCCTTGGAGCGCTTCGTCGAGGACCTGGAAGCTGCCGTCGACGCCGCCGGGCTCGAACGCTTTGCGCTCTACGGGACGTCGCAGGGCGTGCCGATTGCGCTGGCCTATGCCAGGCGACACCCGGACAGGCTGAGCCACCTCGTCCTGCATGGCGGCTTCGTCAAGGGCCGGCTCGTCCGATCGGGCGCCGACCGGGAACAGGGGCTGGCGCTGCTGACCCTGATACGGCATGGCTGGGGCAAGGCGAACAGCCCCTTCATCAAGGCCTTCGCAACCCTGTTCATCCCCGATGGCAGCCGCGAGCAGATCGAATCCCTGGCCGAGTTGCAGCGGCTCACCACCTCGGCCGACAATGCCGCGGCTCTGCGCTGGGCGATCGACCATTTCGACGTTTCGGATCTGCTGGGCGCGATTGCGGTGCCGACGCTGGTGATCCATGCCAACGATGATGGTGTCCAGCCGCTCGAACAGGGGTTGGAACTGGCCTCGCGGCTTCCCGATGCCGAATTCCTGCTGCTCCAGAGCCGCAATCACGTCGTCGTGCCGGAGGAGCCGGCCTGGCCGGTCCTCTTCGACGGGATCGAGCGCTTCATCCTGGGCGCAACCCCACCTGTCTGAGCCGGACAGCCAAGAACCTGAGGCCAAGCGCCCTGCCCTCCTCCCGTGACGCCTCTTAGACATCAGCCACCACTCGCGCGACGGAACGACCATGAGCATTCGCCAGCAGCTGACCGACCGCTTCTTCCGCTATCTCTCGGTCGCGAGCCAGAGCGACGCCAAGGCGGTGACGTTGCCGAGCACGCCGGGCCAGCAGCACCTCGCCGAACTGCTGGCGGAAGAGTTGCGTGCGCTCGGCCTCGACGAGGTCGTCATCGACCGGCACGCCACCGTCACGGCGGTGAAGCGCGGCACCGTGCCGGATGCGCCGAAGATCGGCTTCATCGCCCATCTCGACACCTTCGATGCCGGGCTCTCGTCGGAGATCCGGCCACAGCGCCTGCGCTTCGAGGGTGAGGATCTCTGCCTCAACCGCGATCAGGACATCTGGCTGCGCGTCGTCGAGCATCCGCAACTACGCGATTGGCAGGGGGCCGAGATCATCGCCGGCGACGGCACCAGCGTGCTTGGCGCCGACAACAAGGCAGCGATCGCGGTGATCATGACCCTGCTCGCCAATCTCGGCTCGCAGGACGCGCATGGCGACATCCTCGTCGCGTTCGTTCCCGACGAGGAGATCGGCCTGCGCGGCGCCAAGGCGCTCGATCTGTCGCGTTTTGGCTGCGATTTCGCCTACACGATCGACAGCTGCGAGCTCGGCGAGGTGGTGATCGAGAACTTCAACGCAGCCGCGGCCGAGATCACCCTCACCGGCGTCAGCGCCCATCCGATGTCAGCCAAGGGCGTATTGGTGAACCCGGTGCTGATGGCGCAGGACTTCATCGCCCGTTTCGACCGTGCGGAAACACCGGAGAACACGCAGGGGCGCGAGGGCTATGTCTGGTTCAACAGCATCACCGCCAATGCCAGCGAGGCGAAGCTCGGCGCGCTGATCCGCGATTTCGACAAGGAGAGCTTCGCAGCGCGCAAGCGCCGCATCTGCGCGGTCGCGGCCGAGATCGCCGCGCTCTATCCGACCGGCCGCGTCGAAGCCCGCATCACCGACACCTATGGCAACATCCATGACAGCCTCGGCCACGACCATCGCCCGGTCGCGCTGCTCTTTGCCGCGCTGGAGGCGCTGCAGATCCCAAAGAAGCAGATCCCGATGCGCGGCGGCACCGACGGCGCGGCGCTCTCGGCGCGCGGCCTGCCGACGCCGAATTTCTTCACCGGCGCCTATAATTTCCACTCGCGCTACGAGTTCCTGCCGGTGCCTGCCTTCGAGAAGTCCTATGAGGTGGCGCGGATGATCTGCACGCTGGCGGCCGGGCGGGGTTAGCCGGCCATTCCGCTTCATGGTCGGGCTTGTCCCGACCATCCACGTCTTCCTTCGCACGGTGTTCAAGAGGTGGATGCTCGCCACAAGGGCGAGCATGACGGCGAAACTATCCCCCGACCAGCTCGAACCAGCCGGCCTCGTCGATCACCTTGACGCCGTGCTTGGCGGCATCCTTGAGCTTCGAGCCGGCGCCCGGCCCGGCCACCAGCAAATTGGTCTTCGACGAGACCGAGCCGGCGACCTTGGCGCCGAGGCGCTCCGCCATCGCCTTGGCCTCGTCGCGGGTCATGCGCTCCAGTGCGCCGGTGAAGACGACGATCTGGCCGGCGACCGGGCTCGAGGAGGCAACTGCCTCCAGCGGCTGCGGCGTAACCTGCGCCAAGAGCCGGGCGAGCATCTCCTGATTGTGCTCCTCGGCGAAGAACTGCAGCAGCGCCTCGACCACGGTCGGGCCGACGCCGTCGATCGCGTCGAGCGCCGCGCGCTCCTCGCTCTCCGGGTTCTCGGCGGCTAGGCAGGCGGCCTGCAAGGCCTCGAACGAGCCGTAATGGCGCGCCAGCAGACGCGCATTGGTCTCGCCGATATGGCGGATGCCGAGCCCGAAGATGAAGCGGTTCAGCGGTGGCTTGCGCCGGTCCTCGATCGCCTCGAACAGCTTCTTCGTGCTGGTCGCTCCGAAGCCTTCCTTGTCCTTCAGCTTCTTCAGGTTGGCCTGATCGCGCTCAGCCAGCGTGAAGATGTCGGCCGGCTCCTTCACCGGCAGATCAGGATCGGCATGGAAGAACTCGATCTGCTTGTCACCGAGCCCATCGATGTCGAGCGCGTCGCGCGAGACGAAGTGCTTGAGCCGCTCCACCGCCTGCGCCGCGCAGATAAGCCCGCCGGTGCAGCGGCGCACCGCATCCTCCTTGCCCGAGCGCGGATTGTGCTCGCGCACCGCATCCGAGCCGCAGACCGGGCAGCTCGTCGGGAAGACGTAAGGCTTCGCGTCGGCAGGCCGCTTGGCGAGATCGACCGCCTCGACGCGCGGGATCACGTCGCCGGCGCGCTTCACCGTCACCGTGTCGCCGATGCGGATGTCGCTGCCGTCGCGGATCGGCAGTCCTTTCGAGTCGAAGCCGCGGATATAGTCCTCGTTATGCAGCGTCGCATTGGTGACCACGACGCCGCCGACGGTCACCGGCCTCAACCGCGCCACCGGCGAGAGCGCCCCGGTCCGGCCGACCTGAATGTCGATCGCCTCCAGCACGGTGGTCGCGAGCTCGGCCGGAAATTTATGCGCGATCGCCCAGCGCGGCGCGCGCGCGACGAAGCCGAGCCGTGCCTGCAGGGCGAGCTCGTCGACCTTGTAGACGACGCCGTCGATATCGTAGCCCAGCGTCGCCCGCTGCGCCTCGATCAGCCGGTAATGCGCGAGGAGCTCTTCGACGCTCTCGCAGCGGACCATCAGCGGATTGGTGCGGAAGCCCCAGCGCGCAAAAGCCTCGACAACGCCCAACTGGGTCGGCGCCGGCAGCACCGGCATTTCGCCCCAGGCATAGGCGAAGAAGCGCAAGGGCCGCGCGGCGGTGATCGAAACGTCGAGCTGGCGCAGCGAGCCCGCGGCGGCATTGCGCGGATTGGCGAACTCCCGTTCTTCTTTCTCGCGCTGGCGCTGGTTGATCGCCGCGAAATCGGCATGGCCGAGATAGACCTCGCCGCGCACCTCCGCGACCTCAGGCATATCCCCGCCCTTCAGCCTGTGCGGAATCTCGGCGATGGTGCGGGCATTGGCGGTGACGTCCTCGCCCTCCTCCCCATCGCCGCGGGTCGCGGCGCTGACCAGTTCGCCCTTCTCGTAGCGCAGGGAGAGCGAGAGCCCGTCGATCTTGGGCTCGGCGGTGAAGGCGATCGGCTGGTCGTCCTTGCGGCCGAGGAAGGTTCTGACGCGCGTGACGAAATCGCTGACGTCCTCGTCCGCAAAGGCGTTGCCGAGCGAGAGCATCGGCACGCGATGGCGGATCTTGGCGAACTTGCCGGACGGCTTGGCGCCGACCTTGTCGGAGAGCGCCTCGGGCCCCTTCAGCTCCGGAAAGGCGCCTTCCAGCGCGTTGAGCCGCCGGCGCTTCTCGTCATAGACGGCATCCTCCAGGACTGGGGCATCGTCCTGGAAATAGGCGCGGTCAGCCTCGGCGATCTCGGCGACGAGCAGTCTGTGCTCGGCGCGAGCCGCCTCGGGCATCAGGTCTTCGACGGGAAGGGCAGGATTGGCAGTCATGGCGCTGTTCTAGATGAGGGGCCGCCCCCTGCGAAGCACCCTTTGTCACGTTTGCGTTCGTCGATTTGTGGCAGCAGCGCGCCGGGTGTAAGCTCACCGGGCTGACAATTGGATGCTCGACGCCTCAAGGCTCTCGAACCAGGGATCACGTCAGGGCCATCGAGGCGAACCGGGCCGGAACCGGGAATAAACGCCATGGCCGATATCAACAGCACCCACCCCCACCCCCGCATGAGTTCGGTGCAAGCCGCCGGGCCCGCCGAGGCGCTGCCCGTCCGCGCGCTGACGCTCAGCGATATCGGCGACGCGCTGCGGCGTGGCTATGCCGATTTCCTGGCGCAGCCGAGCCATTTGCTCTTCATCGCACTGATCTATCCGGTGGCGGGTATCGTGATCGCGCAGCTGACGGTCAGCTACAACATCTTCCCGCTGCTCTTCCCGCTGCTCGGCGGCTTTGCCCTGCTCGGGCCCTTCGCCGCGGTCGGCCTTTACGAGATCAGCCGGCGTCGTGAGCTCCACATCAACTCGTCCTGGCTGCACGCCTTCGCCGTGCTGAAATCCCCGGCGATCCGGCCGATCGCAACCCTGGGCGGCCTGCTGACCGGGCTGTTCATCACCTGGCTGCTCAGCGCCTGGGTGCTCTATCGCTGGCTGATGGGCAATGTCCCGCTGACCTCGGCCGAGAGCTTCCTGGTCCCGCTCTTCACGACCGTGAACGGCTGGACGCTGATCATCGTCGGGAACGCGCTCGGCCTGCTCTTCGCCATCGCGGCCTTCTCGGTGACCGTGGTCTCCTTCCCGCTGATGCTGGACCGGCATGTCGACGTCGGCACCGCCGTGCGAACCTCGATCGCCGCAGTCGAGGAAAGCCCACGGGCGATGATGTGCTGGGGCCTGACGATCACCGCGCTGCTGGTGCTCGGTACCTTGCCGGTGCTGGTCGGGCTGATGGTGGTGATGCCGATACTCGGCCATGCGAGCTGGCACATCTACCGCAAGGTCGTGCCGCGCTAATTTCGCCGCCGGGAGCACAGGATATCAGGAAGAACTGATGGCCGGCCCTTCCTGAGCTTGCAACGGCAACGGCCGAACCTTGTAGGAATGCCGCGTGACTGGCGCTCAGCCGGTCACTTCCGCGGCGAGCCTGTCACAGGATCGATCTTCACCTCGACCCTGGAGCCGTCGGCCTTGAGGTACTCGATCTCCCAATAGCCGTCATTGTCCCACTCCACCTCCTTGATGCTCGCAAAACCGCTGACGCCTTCGATGCCGGCGACGATCTGGGACAAGGGCTTGGCGTTCTGGGGAGGAGCGGCGGCGGCCGGACCGACCGCGAGAGCAAGAGCAAGCAGCGCGCCCGCGGCCATGGATTGATTTCGCATCGACATCTCCTGCGCGAAGGACAGCGGAGCTCACCGAGAAGCGGCTGCCCCACGACGACCTTCGAGCCATCACGTGACGAAAACACGACGACAAATCGCAGCAGGCGAGATGCGCCCGTTCGGAGTGGCCAAGCGGTGCTGCTCGCACTGGCGGGGAACAATGGCGCGCGAAAGCGCGTTCTCTAACGGCTGCGGCAGGCACGCCGCAGCCCGATGCCGCAAAGGAGCGGCCTGACGCAACCAACGGGGGGGGTCCGCCATGAACAACATCATCTACATCGTCGGTCTTGTCGTCGTCGTTCTCGCGATCCTGTCGTTCCTCGGCCTGCGCTGAGCACCGGACCGAAAGTGGAATCCACTTCCCGCGGCCTCTAGATCGCCAGTGCTCGTCCGATAGGACGCTCGGCGATCTGGAGGCCGGGAAGGACCAGGACGGAACGGCTCAACGATCGTCGCGACGCGGCTTCTTGCCCGCGAACGGCTTTTTCGCGCCAAAAGGCTTTTTGTCGGCGAATGGCTTCTTCTCGCCGAAAGCCTTCTTGGCTCCGAACGGCTTTGCGCCGCCGAAATCCCGCTCACCATGCTTCGGCTTGCCGGCGAACGGCTTGCCGCCGCGCGGGAAGTCCGCCGCATCGGCAGGCGGCTCACGGTCGCGCCTGACCGGATCGTAGGTCTCGCGGGTATTCTCACGGCCGAACGGCTTGCCCTTGCCTTCATAAGGCTTGCGGAAGCCACGCTCCGGCGCACCGGCGTGTCCGTGCGGCGCCTCCTCGCGGCGTGGCGCCTTCGTGTGCTGCGCCTTGTCGGCGAAAGGCTTTGCCGGCCGGCGTTCCTCGTCGCCCGTCACCAGCTCGATCACGACCCTGTCGCGGTCCGGCGCGCTCGTCAGCGAGGCGAAGCGCTCGGCGACGTCGGCATCGATCTCGACCTTCGTTTCCTTGTCGAAGATGCGGATCGCCCCGACCTCGTCGCGGGTGATCTTGCCACGACGGCACAGCATCGGCAGGAGCTGGCGCGGATCGGCGCCGTCCTTGCGGCCGACATTGAGGCGGAACCAGACCGTCTCGCCGCGCGGCCCGGCCTTGCGGGGCGCATCCGGATCGGCATTGTCGAAGCGCGGACCGGCCCGGTCGCGCGGCCTCGCATAGTCCTCGGGGCTGCGCGGCGCACGGCTCGCGCGCTCATCGCGGCCGAAGCCGGGATCGCCGACTTCTTCCGTCGCCGGCAGGCGCGAGCGATAGACCCGAACCAGCGCCGCGGCGAGCTCGTTGGCCGAGCGGCCGGCAAGCAGCGCCTCGATCATCCCGGCATCGTCTTCCTCGGCATCGCCCGACAGCAGTGGATCCTGCAGCAGGCGCTCCTGGTCGAGCTTGCGAATCTCCTCCTGGGTCGGCGGGCCGCCCCAGACAGCCTGCACCCCGGCGGCACCGATCAGCATCTCGGCCTTGCGCCGGCGCGAAGCCGGAACCAAGAGAACGCTGGTGCCCTTGCGACCGGCGCGGCCGGTGCGGCCGCTGCGGTGCTGCATCACTTCCGGATCGTTCGGCAGCTCTGCATGGATCACCAGGGTCAATCCCGGCAGGTCGATGCCGCGCGCCGCGACGTCGGTCGCGACGCAGACCCGGGCCCGCCCGTCACGCAGCGCCTGCAGCGCCGAATTGCGCTCGCTCTGACTGAGCTCGCCCGAGAGCGCCACAGCCGCGAATCCACGCTCCAGCAGGATCGCCTCGAGATGGCGCACCGCATTGCGGGTGTTGCAGAACACCAGCGCGCAGGCCGCGTCATGGAAGCGCAGCAGGTTGACGACGGCGAGCTCGGCCTCTTTCGGATAGACCCGGACGGCCTTGTACTCGATGTCGGCATGGCCGCGATCAGCGCCGGCGACCTCGATGCGCAGCGCATCGCGCTGATAGCTCCGGGCCAGCGCAATGATCGCCTTGGGCAGCGTCGCCGAGAACAGCAGGCTTCGCCGGTCCTCGGGAGCAGTCTTAAGGATGAATTCGAGATCGTCGCGGAAGCCGAGATCGAGCATCTCGTCGGCCTCGTCGAGCACGACGGCCCGCAGCGCCGAGACGTCGAGCCGGCCGCGCTCGATATGGTCGCGCAGGCGTCCCGGCGTGCCGACGACGATATGGGCGCCCTCGTCGAGCAGCGCGGCCTCGCGGCGCGGATCCATGCCGCCGACGCAGGAGATCACGCGGGCGTTCGCCTGCTGGTAGAGCCAGTTCAGCTCGCGCTGGACCTGGAGCGCAAGCTCGCGCGTCGGCGCGATGATCAGCGCCAGCGGCTTGCCGGCCCGGCCGAGCGTCTCGGCGCCGTCTAGCAGCGTCTCGCCGATGGCGAGACCATAGGCCACGGTCTTGCCCGAGCCGGTCTGCGAGGAGACGAGCAGGTCACGCCCGGCCGCGGCGGCTTCGAGCACCGCGTTCTGGACCGGAGTCGGCTCGCTGTAATTGCGTTCGGCGAGCGCACGCGCGAGCGGCGGGCTCGTGGAAATGAAGGACATCGATGTCAGGCCTTAGGTTCCAGCCGGCCGGCTGCCGGCGCGGAGATCGAAGGGCAGCGCCGGACGCGGCACCGCAAAGTTGCAGCGCACATAACGCAAATCCTCGGAAAAGGGAATGGATACTGCAGCGGCATGCGTCCTCCGGCATCCACCATGCCGGCGACACCATTGCCGCTCGCGACGACGTCGTGATCAATGCGCGCCGACGCGATCGGAGGCGATTCATGGGCGGATCATGGCGGCGCTTCGGCCAGTTCGAGATCCTGACGCTTCTTGACGGCAGCTTCGAGGCCTTCAGCGAGGTCTTCACTCATACCGCGGGGCCCGAGGCGCGCCGCGCCGCGATCACGGCCTGGGGCGAGCCCACCTTCAGGATCGACGTGAACTGCTTCGTCCTGCGCGGGCCCGACGGCATCACCATGGTCGACGCCGGCACGGGCACCTCATGGGGAGAGGCCTACGGCCACGCCCGCGCCGCGCTGGCGGAAGCCGGGATCGCACCGGGCAGCGTCCGGCGCATCCTCATCACCCATGTCCATGGTGACCATGCGCTCGGCCTGTTCGAAGGCGACGCGCCCTATTTCCCGGCGGCCGAGGTCTGGGTTCCACAAGCCGACCTTTCCTTCTTCACCGATCCGCAGGCCCGTGCCTCGCTGCCCAAGGCGCGCCAAGGCGGTTTCGACATCGCCGAGCGGCTGCAGCGGCTTTATGCGCAGCGCCTGAAGACGATAGGCGCAGGAGAAATCCTGCCCGGCATCGAGCTTCATCCGTTGCCGGGGCACACCTTCGGCCATTCCGGCTATCTGATCCGCGGCGCCGGCGAGAGCCTCCTGCTCTGGGGCGACGCGCTGCATCTCGGCGACTTCCAATCGGCAGCTCCCGAGATCGGCCTGGAATACGACCTCGATGGTGCGCTGGCAGCCAGGACGCGCCGCACGGTGCTGGAGCAAGCCGCGCGCGAAGGCTGGGTCGTCTCGGGCGGGCATATTCGTGGCTTCGGAACAATAGAGCCGCGCGGCGACGGCTTCGCGATCACTCCAGCCTGAAGGCGACGGATCGCGCACCCTTCCCTCGGAACCTGCCGCGATTACCCTCGCATGCCGGCAGCAGCGAGCAGCCTGGCCGCCGCCGCCCTCGCCTCCTCGGTAATCGAGGCGCCGGCAAGCATGCGGGCGATCTCCTCGCGTCGCGTCTCTTGTTCCAGCGGCGTGACACGCGTGACGGTGCGCTCGCTCGCGCCCTCCGTCGCCTGCGCGGATTTGGCGATCAGGAAGTGCCGGCCGGCCTTGGCCGCGACCTGCGGCGCATGCGTCACCGAGACAACCTGCACCCGGGCTGCGAGCCGCGCCAGCCGCTCGCCGATCGCATCCGCGACGGCACCGCCGACGCCCGTATCGATCTCGTCGAAGACCAGCGTCGGCGCCGAGCCGCGCTCGGCCAGCACGACCTTCAACGCCAGCATGAAGCGCGAGAGCTCGCCCCCGGACGCGACCTTCATCATAGGTCCGGGCCGGGTGCCCGGATTGGTCTCGACCCAGAACTCGACACGATCGAAACCTTCCGGCCCCCGCGCCTCCGGATCGCTGTCGATCTGGGTGATGAAGCGCGCCCGCTCCAGCTTCAGCGGCGGCAGCTCGACCTTGACGGCCGCGTCGAGCGCCGCGGCCGCGCGGACCCGGCCGGCCGAAAGCGCCGTCGCCCCGGCGATGTAGGCAGCCTCGGCTTCGGCGAGTTCCGCCTCGAGCCGTTTCAGCGAGCCTTCGCTCTCGTCGAGGGCCGCAAGGTCGGTCGTCATGGTCTGCGCCAACGCCGGCAGGGCATCGACCGGCACGTCAAATTTCCGGGCCGCAGCGCGCAGGGCGAACAGCCGCTCCTCGACCCGCTCCAGCACCCGCGGGTCATATTCGGCGGCACGCATCGCAGCTGCGAGCACCTCGCCCGCCTCCTCCAGCGCGACGATCGCGGTGTTCAGCGCCGCCGTCGAGGGGTCGATCAGCTCCGGTGCCTGCGCCGCCCGGCGCTCGAGCCGCCGCAGCACGCCCGACAGCGCCGCCATCGGCGAGGCCGAACCGCCGACCGCCTCATAGGCCTCTGAGATGTCGCGTGCGACCTTCTCGGCCTGCATCATGCCCTGGCGCTGGCCCGCCAGCGCCTCCTCCTCGCCCGGTTGCGGGGCGAGCTTGCCGAGCTCTGCCACGGCATGGCGCAGGAAATCGGCCTCCTTGCGCGCGGTCTCGACCCGCATGCGCTGGCTCTGCAGGGCCTGTCGGGCGCGCTTCAGCACCTCGCTGTCCTGCGCGACCTTGCCGGCCTGCTGCGTCAACTCGCCGAAGCCGTCGAGGATCGTACGGTGCTGGGCTGGATCGGTCAGCGCCCGGTCGTCGTGCTGGCCGTGGATCTCGACCAACGCCGCGCCGATCATCCGCAGGATCTGGACGCTGACCGGCTGGTCGTTGACGAAGGCGCGGGTGCGCCCGTCGGCATACTGCACACGGCGCAGGATCAGGTCGCCGTCCGTGTCGAGTTCCTGCGCCTGCGCCAGAGCGCGGGCCGGATGGTCGAGCGCAAGATCGAAAACGGCACTGACCTGGCCTTGCGTTTCGCCATGGCGGACGAGACCGCCATCGCCGCGCCCGCCGAGGGCCAACGCGAAACCGTCGAGCAGGATCGACTTACCGGCACCGGTCTCGCCGGTGAGGACGCTGAGCCCATCATGAAAGGCCAGATCGAGCCGGTCGATCAGAACGATGTCGCGGATCGAGAGCTGGGCAAGCATGAGGCGGACTCAGCCGGTGAGCGGATATTGGGCAGGCCCGGCCGGAACATGCCGGACCGGGCAGCTGGATGCCGGGACGTGCACGGCCTTGCCGTCGCCGCTCGCCCGTCGACTCAGCGGATCAGGCCGGTGACGGTGCGGCTGAACCCGTTGAACAGCCGGCTGATATAGGAGCCGCGGTCCTCGCGCGGCTGCAACCCGCCGCTTTCGAGCAGCACATAGGCGTCCTTGTACCAGGGACTGTCCGGGAAATTGTGCCCGAGCACCGCCGCGGCGGTCTGCGCCTCGTTGGTGATGCCGAGCGCCATATACGCCTCGGTCAGGCGCATCAGCGCCTCCTCGACATGGCGCGTCGTCTGGTACTTGGTGATCACGTCGCGGAACCGGTTCACGGCGCCGGGATAATTGCGCTTCTCGAGATAGAAGCGGCCGACATTCATCTCCTTGCCGGCGAGCTGGTCGCGCGCGACCAGCATCTTCTCGCGGACGTCGACGACGTATTCGGACTTCGGATAACGGTCGAGCAGCTCCTGCATCGCCCGCAGCGCCTGCTCCGTCCGCTCCTGGTCGCGCGTCGCGTCCGGGATCTGATTAAAGTAGGACATCGCCATGATGTACTGCGCATAGGCAGCATCGGGGCTCGCTGGGTTCTGCGCGAGGAAGCGCTTGGACGCGGTGATCGCGTCGTCCCACTTGCTCGCCTGATAGTTCGAATAGGCGGTGAGGATCAGGCCCTTTCGCGAATAGGGCGAGAACGGCGCCTGCTTGTCGATTTCCTCGAACTTCTTGCTCGCGCCTTCGCTATCGCCGTTCTGCAACCGCGCCAGGCCCTCATTGTAGAGCTTGTCGGCCGGTACCGCCGGCAACACCTCGGGCTTGTAGACCTCGGGCTTGTCGAACGGATTGAGCGAACTCAGCGTATCGCAGCCGCCGAGAGCCGCCGCCAGCGAGAACACGAGCGCGAGCCGCTTGCCACCGCTCGTTACTTCGCCGGTATTGAATGTCTTCAGCCGCATGACGCTCACTTCATCCGTCCTTCAGCGCCGCTTTCGAGGAGCGGGCGAAAATGGCTTTACTCCAGAAGTCACCGTTTCGCCAACCGTGAAGGGCGCTTCATGCAATGCAATCGGCACCGTGCTTCCGACAGGAAGCCGGCGAATGCAAGGCGCGGCGTCGCGTGATCGCCGGATTTCAGTGCAGATCGGGGGCGAGAGCCGCCGGCATCGGGGCACCAGCCGCCATCTGGACGGCGCGCGGCGCGTAGACCGGCTCGGCCTCGACGATCGCGTAATTGGCGCGGTCGGCGAACAGGGCCTCGAGGATTCGCACGTTCATGCGGTGGCCGCCGCAATAGGAGCGGAACTCGCCGAGAATCGGGTAGCCGGCCAGAGCGAGATCGCCGACCGCATCGAGCACCTTGTGGCGCACGAACTCGTCGGCATAGCGCAGGCCTTCCGGATTGATCACCTTGTCCTCGCCGATGGCGACGGTGTTGTCGAGCGAGGCGCCGAGCGCGAAGCCGGCCTTCCAGAGCTGCTCGACATCGCGCATGAAGCCGAAGGTGCGGGCGCGGGAGATCTCGCTGGCATAGGCAGCGGGATCGAGGTCGAAGATCTTGCGCTGGCGGCCGATGGCCGGCGTGTCGAAATCGATCTCGACATCGAGGCGGAAGCCCGCCTCGGACGGCGCCAGCTCGGCGAAGGCCCGGCCGTGCTCGACGCGCACCGGGCGCAGGACCTTGAGATAGCGGCGCGCGGCACTGAGGGCGACGATGCCCGCAGCCTCGATGGCCGTTACGAATTCGGCGGCGCTGCCATCCATGATCGGCATTTCCGGCCCGTCGATCTCGACCAGCACATTGTCGAGCCCGAGGCCGGCGCAGGCCGACATCAGATGCTCGATGGTCGCGACTGAGCCGGACGCCTGCTCGCCGACCACCGTGCAGAGCTCGGTGGCGCTGACCTTGTTGTGGCGCGCGTGAATGAGCTGCTCATGACCGCCTTCGAGCCCCTTGCGGAGGAAGACGACACCGGTGTTGGCGGCAGAGGGGCGCAGGCACAGACAGGCGGGAGCTCCCGAATGAACGCCGATGCCTTCGAGGGTCACGGGCGAGCGTAGGGTCGTCTGCCGGTCAGCCATCATACTCTTATCCGATCCTTAGCGCGATGATCAGGTCCGGCGCCTGGCGGCGCAGCCAATCTGACGATCGATCGCGGTTCCCTGAAACGAGCGGCCCGAGACCTAACCCCGAATCCGTCTTCCTGGTGTTGGCCTGCAAGATAAGCGCAGGAAGCCGGGCCTCAAAATCACGCTTTCTTTCGCTCTGTAACAGGATTCAAGAAATGCCAAAAACCTAACTATCGCATTGAGATATATGGTTTTCCAGACGTTAAAAAGAGCCCGGCGCAAGGTTGCGCCGGACCCTTTGTTTAAAACCGGTCTTGAGACCTGCTTGGCCCTCAGCTGGACTGACGCCGCAGGAAGGCCGGGATCTCCAGATGATCCTCCTCGGCCGGTCGGGCCGGAGCGGCGCGGCCGTGCGGGTCGAGCTGCCCCTGCGCCGGCCTGGACGCCTGCGGCGGAGCCGGGCGGCGCATGAACTCGGCATGGGCGGCGCTCGGCGGCGCAACCGGAACCGGCGGAGCCTGACGCGGTGCGGGCGCCGGAGCCGGAGCTTCCACAGCTTCCTCTTCCTTGCGGCCGAAGCCGACGGAGGCCAGGCGCTGCATCAGCGACATCCGCTTCTGGTCGGCGGAGACGGCCGGTGGCGGCGCAGCGGCGGCCGCGCGGGTCTGCGCGATCTGGTTCTGGGCCGGCATCGGCAGGTCCTCGATCCGCGGCATGCGGGTCGGCCGAATCACGGCGCGCTCGGGAGCCGGCGGGATGAAGCTGTCTTCGAGATAGGGCAGCTCGGCCTCGACGGGCCGGGGCTGCGGCGCCGGCGCGGCGGCCATGACCGGACGCGGCTGCACCGGCTCGATGCGGACATCGGCGGCGAAGTTCGCCGGCGCGGCCGGGCGGACGGGCTCGGGCATCGGCGGCAGGCGCAGCTCGGGAGCCGGCTCCGGCTGCGGGATGGGAGCCGGCGCCGGGGCGGTGCGCACGTTCGGCACGGCGGAGCGCAGCCGCGCCTCGGCCTTCAGCCGCTCGGCCACCTCGGCGATGCGGGCCTCGGTCGCGTCGACCTCGACCTGCGAGCTCACCGGCTTGTCGATGCCGGTCGCGACGACCGAGACGCGCACGGTGCCCTCGAGCGATTCGTCGAAGGTGGCGCCGACGATGATGTTGGCCTCGGAATCGACCTCCTCGCGGATGCGGGTGGCGGCCTCGTCGACCTCGTAGAGCTTCATGTCGCGGCCGCCGGTGATCGAGATCAGCAGGCCACGGGCGCCCTTCATCGAGACGTCGTCGAGGAGCGGGTTATTGATCGCGGCCTGGGCGGCCGAGAGCGCGCGCTTCTCGCCCTGAGCCTCGCCGGTGCCCATCATCGCCTTGCCCATGCCGCGCATCACGGCGCGCACGTCGGCGAAGTCGAGGTTGATCAGGCCGGGACGGACCATCAGGTCGGTGATGCAGGCGACGCCCGAATAGAGCACCTGGTCGGCCATGCCGAACGCGTCGGCGAAGCCGGTGTTCTCGTTGGCGACGCGGAACAGGTTCTGGTTCGGGATGACGATCAGCGTGTCGACGGCTTCGTTGAGCTCGCCGATGCCGGCCTCGGCCATGCGCATGCGGCGATGGCCCTCGAACTGGAACGGCTTGGTGACGACGCCGACGGTGAGGATGCCCATGTCCCGGGCGACGCGGGCGATGGCGGGCGCCGCGCCGGTGCCGGTACCACCGCCCATGCCGGCGGTGATGAAGACCATGTGCGCACCGGCGAGGTGATCACGGATCTCGTCGACGACCTCCTCGGCCGCCGCGCGCCCGACTTCCGGCTGCGAGCCGGCGCCGAGACCTTCGGTGACCTGGAGACCCATCTGGATGATGCGCGGGGCGCGCGAGAGCGCCAGAGCTTGGGCATCGGTGTTGGCACAGACGAAATCGACCCCGTCGAGGCCAGCCTCGATCATGTTGTTCACGGCGTTGCCGCCGGCACCGCCGACGCCGAACACGGTGATTCGGGGCTTCAGTTCCCGGATGTCCGGGGCTTGCAGATTCATCGCCATGGTTGCCTCTTTCAAATTTCCGTCCGGTCCCTGGCGGGCGCCGTCCCGTTTTCCACGCCAGGGGCCGGGGCCCCGATTTCATCAACTCACTCCGTTCCGCCCGGCCGGTAGGCCGCACGGACCGCAACTCTCAGAAACTCTCCTTCAGCCAGCGGCCGACACGCGAGAAATACCCGTCGGCAGCATGGGCGAAGTAGGACGCGCCGGCCCGCGGTTCGAAATGCTCGACATGGGCGACCTGCGGATAGACCAGCAGGCCGACCGCCGCGGCGAAGGACGGACCCTTGCCCGCTTCGGGCAAGCCCCGGATACCGAGCGGGCGCCCGGTGCGGACCTGGCCGCCGAGCACGCGCCTTGCAACTTCCGGCATGCCGGTGAGCTGGCAGGCGCCGCCCGTCAGGACGACGCGCCGGCCGGCCTCGGCCGAGAATCCGGCCGCCTTGAGCCGGTCGCGCACGAGTTCGAGGATCTCCTCGACGCGTGGCTTGATGATCCGGATGAGATGCGACTTCGCCAGATGGTTCGGCATATCGCGCTCGTCATCGTCGACCTGCGGCACCGCGATCATGTCGCGATCGTCGGACGGGCTGGAGATCGCCGAGCCGTGCAGCGTCTTCAGCCGCTCGGCCGCCGCCACCCGGGTCGAAAGCCCGCGCGCCACGTCCATGGTGATGTGGTTGCCCCCGACGGCGATCGCGTCGGCATGGGTCAGATGACCGCCGGCGAAGACGCCGAGCGAGGTCGTGCCGCCGCCCATGTCGACCACGACGACGCCCATCTCGGCTTCGTCGTCGACCAGCACGGAAAGCCCCGCCGCATAAGGCGTCGCGACCACGGCCTCGACTTCGAGATGGCAGCGCTCGACCGCCAGCATGACGTTGCGGGCAGCCGCCGCTTCGGAGGCGACGACATGCATGTCGACCGAGAGCGAGCCGCCGATCAGCCCGCGCGGATCGAGCACGCCGGGAGAACCGTCGAGCGCATAGCCCGTCGGCAGCGCGTGCAGCACCGCCTTGCCCGGCCGGATGGCATGGTTGGCGGCCGCCGCGAGCACGCGCTTCACGTCGGAATCGCCGACCGAGCCGCCACGCAACTCGACGCTGGCCTGGTAGTGCTGCGAGTTCAGCCGGCCGCCGGTCAAATTGACGATGACCGATTGCACCTCGACTTTGGCCATCCGCTCGGCGGCATCGACCGCGGCCCGGATGGCGCGCTCGGCGCTGTCGAGGTCGATGATCGCCCCGCCCTTCAGGCCGAGCGAACGCTGATGGCCGATGCCGACGATGCGGGCGACATGAGTGCGCCCACGCAGGCGCTCGTTCGCCTCGGCCGGATTGAGCTCGGCGATCAGGCAGACGACCTTGCTCGTGCCGATATCCAGAATCGACAGGGTCGCGCTCTTGCGCGACGAGAGCGGCCGCATCCGCGGCGTCAGGCCCTGGGAGGTCAGGCTCATGCCTCGCCTCCCTTCTTCTTGCCCTTGTTCTTGAGCAGCTCGGACCTTGCGGCCGCGCCCTCCTCGGTCAGTCGCATGGTCACGCGGTCAGGCTGGCGCAGGTCGATGGCGATCAGATCCTTCTCGCTGATCCGGAAATCTTGCTCGAGGCCGACGAGGCGCTTCAGCGCCGCGCCAGAATCCGTTTCGGGCAGGCGGATGTCGATGCCGGTGTCGAGCTTGAGGTTCCAGCGCCGGCCGGCGACGAGACTGCCGGCGCGGATGCGCGGCGCGAACGGACCGGCCGAAGCAAGCAACGCGACATAGTCGCGAGCGCGCAGATTGGCGTCGACGCCAACGACCAGCGGCAGATGGGCGAAGCGCCCATCGTCCATGCGATCGATCACCGTGCCGTCGGCCGCGATCAAGAACAGATCTCCCTTGGTCTGCCAGAGCGCGAAGGGCTCGCGCTCGGTGAGGTTGATCGCGATCTCGCCGGGATAGAGCTTCCGGACCGACGCTTCGCGGATCAGCGGCGTCGATTCGAGCCGCCGGCGCGCCTCGTCGGCGTCGAAGAAGGCAAGCGAGATCTTCGGATCGATGCCGGCCGCGACCAGAACCTCGATCTCGGACAGCTCGGTCAAGCCGGAAATGGTGACGCGGTCGATGCCGAGGCCGACCAGCCGGGCCAGAGCGTGCTTCGGCTCGCCATAAGCCTCGCGCAGTGATTCGAAATGCCCGCCGAGCGCCGCCCCCGTCGTCGCCGAGAGCGCCAGGAAGCCAACCGCCAGCCAGGAGCCCAAGCCGCGCGGCAGGCGCTGCGCCAGAGGCAGCGCGAAGGCGCTGCGCCGCGAGCCGCGGAACCAGCGGCGCGAGCGCTCGCCGACGAGGAGTTGAGGCCCCGCAGCGCGCATCGGTGTCATCGGACCGGACCCTGCCAGCACCGTGTTCACCGATCTAAGGAGGCGTCCTCCACCATCCATGTGACGAGCTCACTGAAATTCATGCCCGCGTGGGCGGCCAGTTCGGGTACCAGGCTGGTCTCGGTCATGCCGGGCTGCGTGTTCACTTCCAGCCAGACGAGAGTGTCGGTCTCGTCGTCATATCGGAAGTCGGAACGACTGACGCCGCGGCACCCGATTGCTTGATGCGCCGTTAACGCACACTCTTCGATCCGCTGGTAAATATTCGGTAAAATTTGAGCGGGGCAGATGTGAATCGAACCGCCTTTCGCATACTTCGCATCGTAGTCGTAGAACTCACCTGTCGCCGCCCGAATCTCGGTCACTCCCAAGGACTTGCCGTCCATCACCGCGCAGGTCAGCTCGCGCCCGGCGATGAAGGTTTCGGCCAGTAGGAGGTCCCCGCAGGGCCAGTCCGGCCGGGCGATTTCCTGGGGTGGATGCTCGCGGCCCTTCTTTACGATCACGACCCCGACCGAGGATCCCTCATCGATCGGCTTCAGCACGTAAGGCGGCTGCAGGACGTGGCGCTTGGCGGCTTCGAAGCGCGAGACATTGACGCCGTGCGCGACCGGGACGCCGGCCGCTGCGACGACCATCTTGGCCTTGTCCTTGCGGATCGCCAGTGCCGAGGCCAGCACGCCGGAATGGGTATAGGGGATGCCCATGATCTCGAGCATGCCCTGGATGGTGCCGTCCTCGCCGAAACGGCCATGCAGGCCGTTGAAGGCGACGTCGGGCCGGAGCTTCTCGAGCACCGCCGCAATGTCCCGCTGGACGTCGACCCGGGTCACGCGGAAGCCTGCCCGCTCCAGCGCGGCAGCACAGCCGGCACCGGAATTCAGGCTGACCTCGCGCTCCACGGACCATCCGCCCATCAGAACTGCGACGTGTTTGCTCATGCTGGCTCCAAGCTCCGCACCTGCGGCGAAACTGGCCAGATATGGTTAACGACGCGTTAAGAAACCGCGCTCTTGGTTAATGTCGAGCCGGCTGTGGCGGCCGCGCCTCACTCCCCTTCCCCAGCCGCGACCTTTGTCAGCAGGGCCGTGAGCAAGGCCCGTTCGGCCTTATCCAGCCGGGCAATCAGGCGCTCCTCGGTCTCGACATGGGAGACCACGAGCCGCTCGATCAGCGCGAAGCCTTCATCGGTGAGGACGATGCGCAGGCTGCGCCGGTCCTGCGGATCGGACTGCCTGGCGATTAAACCGCGCCTCTCCAGCCGGTCGAGCCGATTCGTCATCGCCGAGGTCGACAGCATCATGTCCTTGGCGAGTTCGGAGGGCGTCAGCGAACCCCCGCGCTCGCCTTGGCGGCGCAGCGTCATCAGCACGTCGAACCCCGCGAAATCGAGATCCTCGCCCGCAAGGTTTCTCCCGACGCCGAGCCGGATGCGTTCCGCCGCCCGCCAGATCGTGCCGCACACAACCATCGGGCTCGCGTCGATGTCCGGGCGGGCACGCCGCCACTGCATGAGGATCGAATCCAGCGGGCCGCCTTGCCCGGCTTCGTCAGCTTGACTCATGGAAATCCCGCACCTAATTATCCTTCATCAAATAATTCGATATCGAATTATCAGACTTCGGATGAACCTAGCAGCCACCTCCCGCTGCCGCAAACCAAACGCGAGCAAGACGATGATGGACAGAACCGCCGCATTCCCGATCGACCCGGTCTTCATCGAGCGCTGGTCGCCCCGCGCCTTCCACCCGGAGCCCATGCCCGCCGAGGCGCTGCTGACCATCCTCGAAGCCGCTCGCTGGGCTCCGTCCGCCTACAATGTGCAGCCCTGGCGCTTCCTCTACGCTCTGCGCGACGATGCTCACTGGCCGCGCTTCCTCTCGCTGCTCGACGATTTCAACCAGAGCTGGGCCGGCTCGGCCTCGGCCCTCGTGTTCGTGTTGTCCGACACAGGCTCGGACGACGCTGCCCAGCAGCCGCAGGCCTCGCCGATCCGCAGTTTCGACACCGGCGCCGCCTGGTCGCACATCGCTCTGCAGGCGGTCCGGCTCGGCTACCATGCCCATGCGATGGCCGGCATCGATGTCGAGGCCGCCCGCACGAGCCTCGCGGTCCCGCCGCGCTTCCGCATTGAGATCGCCGTCGCGCTCGGCCGCCGGGCAGAGCCCGAGACGCTGCCGCCGCAGCTGCGCGAGCGCGAATGGCCGAGCCCGCGGCGCCCGCTGACGGAGACTGCGTTCTCCGGTCCCTTCCCGGCCTGAGCGCCGGTCCCGCCTCTCTCGAAAGGTCACGGCCATGGCCGACACCAAGACCCGCATCCTGTTCGCGACGATCCTGGCGCCCATTCTCTGGGGCTCGACCTATGTCGTCTTCACCCAGACGCTTCCCGTCGAGCATCCGCTGCTGGTCGGGGCGCTACGCGCCTTGCCGGCCGGCATTCTCTTGATGCTGCTCGGACCGGGCCTGCCGCCGCGCGACAAGCTCCTTCCGCTCGCCATCATCGGCTTCGCCAATATCGGGCTGTTCTTCGGCATGCTCTTCCTCAGCGCCGCGCGCCTGCCGGGCGGGCTTGCCGCGACGCTGGGCTCGATGCAGCCGCTGCTCGTCGCCTTCCTGGCCTGGCCGCTGCTGCTGCGCCGGCCCCGTCTCGGCCAAGTACTCGCCGCGCTCGCCGGTACGGTCGGCGTCGGCCTGCTGGTGATCGACGATACGGTGAAGCTCGATGCGATTGGCGTCGCCGCCGCGCTCGTCGGCGCCGCCTCGATGGCGACTGGCACGGTGCTGATCGAGCGCTGGGGCAAGGTCGGCACACCGCTCGCGCTCGCCGCCTGGCAGCTCACCCTCGGCGGGCTGCTGCTCCTGCCGGTTGCGCTGATGGTCGAGGGCCTGCCGCCCGTGCCGACCATGAGCAACCTCGTCGGCCTGACCTATCTCGTCGTGATCGGCACTGCCCTCGCCTATTGGCTCTGGGTGCGCGGGATCGCCGCGATCGGCACGGGCGTCGCCTTCCTGAGCCTGCTCAGCCCGCTGGTCGCGACCTTCCTCGGCGCCGCCCTGCTCAATGAATGGTTCAACGCCCAGCAATGGCTCGGCATCGCCATCATCTTCGGCTCGACCGTCGCCGGCATCATGCTGTCACGGCCCAAGCCCGCCGAAGCGGCGGCGCCCGCTCAGGCCGCGACGCCGAAGCGCTTGATCTCCCAGTGCAACTCGTAGCCCGAGTTGTCCTTGACCCGGCGCCGGACCTCTTCGCCCAGCCCTTCGATATCGGCGGCGCTCGCACCGCCGGTATTGATCAGGAAGTTGCAGTGCATCTCGGAGACCTGAGCTCCGCCGATGCGCAGGCCGCGGCAGCCGGCGGCGTCGATCAGTTGCCAGGCCTTGCCGCCTTCGGGGTTCTTGAAGGTCGAGCCGCCGGTGCGCTCCTTGATCGGCTGCGCCGCCTCGCGCGCGGAGGTGACGCGGTCCATCTCGGCGAGGATCGCCGCCTGCTCGCCGGGCCGCCCCTGGAACAAGGCCGAGGTGAAGATCACGTCGCTTGGGGCGGTCGAGTTGCGGTAGCTGAAGCCCATATCGGCATGCGAAAAGGTCACGATCTCGCCGGCGCGCGTCACGCCGCGCGCCTCGACCAGGACGTCGGTCGTCTCGCCGCCATGGGCGCCGGCGTTCATCCGCAGCGCCCCGCCGATGCAGCCCGGAATACCGCGATAGAAGGCGAGCCCGTCGAGCGAGGCATCGGCCGCCGCCCGCGCCACCTTGACGTCCGGGGTCGCGGTGCCAGCGCGCAGCCGGTCGCCGTCCTCGCGCACGATCTCGCCGAAGGCCTTGCCACCGAGGCGGATGACCACGCCGGGTATACCGCCGTCACGCACGATCAGGTTGGAGCCGAGCCCCACCACCGTCACCGGGATCTCGGCCGGCAGCCTGGACAGGAAATAGGCGAGATCGGCCTCGTCGGCCGGCGTGAACAGGACCTGCGCCGGCCCGCCGACACGGAACCAGGTCAGCCCCGCCATCTCCTGATTGGCGACGAGGCGCCCGCGCAGCTCAGGGGCGGCGGCGTGGAGGGCGGGCGTGATGTCTGGGAAACTCACTTGCCGCCCCCCAGCGCCGTGAGTTCTCCCGGCAGGGCATAGGCCCATTGCGTGATGTTGCCGGCGCCGAGCAGCACGACATAGTCGCCCGGCCCCGCCAGCGTCGCGACGATGCCGGCGAGCTTCTCGGAGGATGGCAGCGGCAGCGCATGGCGGTGGCCGCGTGCCTTGATCGCCGCGACCAGCCCGTCGCGATCGGCACCCGGGATCGGCTGCTCGCCGGCCGCGTAGGTCTCGGCGACGATCACCGTGTCGGCATCGTTGAAGCAGGAGGCGAAGTCGTTGAACAGGCTGGAGAGGCGCGTGTAGCGGTGCGGTTGCACGACCGCCACGACCTTGCCCTTGGTCGAGGCCCGCGCCGCCTTGAGCACGGCGGCGATCTCGACCGGATGGTGGCCGTAATCGTCGAAGATCTGGGCGCCGTTCCATTCGCCGGTGCGGGTGAAGCGGCGCTTGACGCCGCCGAAGCCGGCGAGCCCCTGGCGGATCGTCTCGACCGGCACGCCGAGATCATAGGCGACGGCGATCGCCGCAGTCGCGTTCAAGGCGTTGTGGTGGCCCGGCATCGGCATGACGAGATCGCGGATCGCGTCCTCGCGCCCGTTCTTGCGGTCGCGGATCAGCAGCGTGAACCGCGCCTGGCCGCCGGAAAGGTCGATATCGGTCAGGCGGAAATCGGCCTGCGGGTTCTCGCCATAGGTGATGACCCGGCGATCCTCGATCTGGCCGACCAGCTCCTGCACGGTCGGATGGTCGATGCACATCACCGCGAAGCCGTAGAAGGGCAGGTTCTCGACGAAGGAACGGAAGGCGCCCTTGATCGCGTCGAACGTCCCGAAATGGTCGAGATGCTCGGGGTCGATATTGGTGATGATCGCGACATCGGCCGGCAGCTTCAGGAAGGTGCCGTCCGACTCGTCGGCCTCGACGACCATCCAGTCGCTCTCGCCCATGCGGGCATTGGTGCCGTAGGCGTTGATGATGCCGCCATTGATCACGGTCGGGTCTAGCCCGCCCTTGTCCAGCAGCGTCGCGACCAGCGAGGTCGTGGTGGTCTTGCCATGGGTGCCGGCGATGGCGACGCAGCTCTTGAGGCGCATCAGCTCGGCCAGCATCTCGGCCCGCCGGACCACCGGCAGGCGCTTCTCGCGCGCCGCCATCAATTCCGGATTGTCGCGTTTGATCGCGGTCGAGACCACGACGACCTCAGCCTCGCCGAGATTGCCGGCGGCATGGCCGACGAAGGTCTTGATGCCCTTCTCGGCGAGGCGCCGGACATTGGCGTTGTCGGAGGCGTCCGAGCCCTGCACCTTGTAGCCGAGATTGTGCAGCACCTCGGCGATCCCCGACATTCCGATGCCGCCGATGCCGACGAAATGGATGGAGCCGAGCTTCGGCGGCAGCTTCATGGTGCGGTACTCTCTGGAAAATTCAGATCTGGGCGGTTTCGGCGATCAGGCGCGCCAGCCGTTCGGCGGCGTCCGGGATGCCGGCGCTCTTGGCGCTCGCAGCCATCGCAGTCAAGCGTGACGGGTCGGCAAGCAGGGCAGAAAGCTCTCCGGCGAGCCGACGCGGCGTGAAATCCGGCTGCATGATGCGGATGGCGCCGCCCGCCTTTTCGAGCACCGCCGCATTGGCCGCCTGATCCTGGTCGAGCGAGCCCGGCAGCGGCACCAGCAGCGCCGGCCGGCCGATCACCGAGAGCTCGGCGACGGTCGAGGCGCCGGAACGCGCGACGACGAGATGGGAGGCCGCCATGCGCGCCGGCAGGTCCTTGAAGAACGGGGCGATCTCGGCCTTGACGCCGAGCCCGGCGTAGATGCCGCGCACCCGCTCGTCATCCTCGGCCCGCGCCTGCTGGACGATCGAGATCCTCGCCCGCTCCTCGGGACTGAGCAACTGGATCGCGGGAGGTACGATGTCGGCCATCACGCGCGCGCCCTGGCTGCCGCCGAAGACGAGCAGGTTCACGCCGCCGTCGGGCGACGGATAGGGCGAGGCCGCCTGGATCACCGCCGGGCGCACGGGATTGCCGACCTGGCGACATTTCGCCGCCTGCGTGGCGGAGAGCCCGCCAACCTCGGTGAAGCCGGTGGCGATCACCTTCACCCGGCCAGCGAGGAAGCGGTTCGCCCGGCCGATCACCGCATTCTGCTCGTGCACCATGGTCGGCACGCCCATCAACGAGGCCGAGAAGACGGGAGGCACGGTCGGATAGCCGCCGAAACCGACGACGAGCGCCGGCCGCAGCGCCTTGATCTCGCGACGGGCCGCCAGAGCGCCCTTCGCCAGCACCAGCACCGCCTGCAGCATCTTCAGCGGCGAACGCCCCGACGGCGTCGCCGCCGGCACGGCATGGATCGACTCGGCCGGAAAGCTACCGGCATATTCGGCGGCGCGCGTGTCGGTGATCAGCGCGACCCGCAGACCGCGGGCATGCAGGGCATGGCTCAGCGCCTCGGCCGGAAAGAGATGCCCGCCCGTGCCGCCCGCAGCGAGCACGACGAGCGGAGCCCGCGCGCCTGCCGTCACTGCCCGCGCCCCGTCTGGCCGAAATTCTCGGCCCTTGGCCGTTTGCGTGTCAGCGCCAGCAGGAAGCCCGTCCCCAACGCCAGCGAGATCAGCGAGGAGCCGCCATAGGAGATGAAGGGCAGCGTCATGCCCTTGGCCGGCATCATGTGCAGGTTCACCATCATGTTGATCGCGGCCTGAATGCCGAACAGCAAGGCGAGTCCGGTAACGCCGAGACGCACGAACGGATCCTCGGCTCGCTGCGCCACGAAGAGCGCGCGCAGCACGATGATGGCGAACATCGCGACCAGCACCATGCAGACCACGACGCCGAACTCCTCGGCCGTCACCGCGAAGATGAAGTCGGTATGCGCGTCGGGAAGGATGCGCTTGACGGTGCCCTCACCCGGGCCTTTCCCGAGCCAGCCGCCCTGCGCGAAGCTCTCCAGCGCAGTGTCGACCTGGAAGGTGTCGCCCGAGCCCTTGTCCATGAAGCGCTCGATGCGGCCGCGCACGTGCGGCACGAGCTGATAAGCGATCAACAGGCCGAAGGCGCCGGCGCCGCCGAGGCCCATCACCCAGAACCAGTGCAGCCCGGCGACGAAGAACAGCCCGGCCCAGACCAGGGTGACCAGCACCGTCTGCCCGAAATCGGGCTGTAGTACCAGCGGCACGATGGTCATCGGCAGGAGCAGGAAGGCGATGATCGTGCCCGGCAGGTCCGGCCGGCGGCTGCCCTCGGCGAAGGCCCAGGCGGCCATGACGACGAACGCCGGCTTGAGGAACTCCGAGGGCTGGATCGAGCCCAGCGGGCCGAGGGTCAGCCAGCGCTTGGCGCCCTTGACCTCGACCCCGAAGTAGAGCGTCCCGATCACCCCGGCGAGCGCGGCGAGATAGACGATCAGGGCCGCCCGGCGCACTTGGCGCGGCGTCAGCAGCGAGGTGACGAGGAACACCGCCAACGCTGCCAGCAGGTAGACCGCCTGGCGGTTGACGAAGTGGAAAGTCGACAGGCCCAGCCGCTCGGCGACCGGCGGACCGCCCGCCATCAGCAGCACGACGCCGGAAACCATCAGCGCCACCATTGTCGAGAGGATGACGCGGTCGATCGACCACCACCAACGGCCGCTCAGGCTGGGTTCTGCGCGCGAGGTCATCTATGTGGGCTCCGTCAGCGAACAGGCAGATCTTGGGCGCCCGTTCCAGCGAATCACTCTGTCAATGAATGGTTAACCGATTGATTCCGAGTTGAACTCTCACGACCTCCGCCAGCCTTCATCCTGAGGAGGCGATCCCTTACTCAGGCGAGTGTCCCACCGCCTCGAACCCCGGCAGCGCCTTGACGAGCGCCCGGAAGGCGTCGCCGCGGACCTCGAAATTTGGGAACTGGTCGTAAGAAGCGCAGGCCGGCGAGAGCAGCACCGCGATCTCGCCCTCGCCCGGTGCCGCCAGCGCAGCTTCGGTTGCGGCTGCGACCGCGACGTCGAGCGTGCCGCTGCGCTCATAGGCGACGCGGCCGTCATCGTCGAAGGTCGCGGCGAAGAGATCGCTGGCCGCACCGATCAGATAGCCGTGGGCGATGTTCGGGAAATAGCGCCGCAGCGACTCGATGCCGCCCTCCTTGGCCTTGCCGCCGAGTATCCAGAAGATCGCGCGGAAGGAGGTCAGCGCCTTCTCGGTGGAGTCGGCATTGGTCGCCTTGGAATCGTTGATGAAGACGACGCGGCCGATCCGCCCGAGCTCCTCCATCCGGTGCTTGAGGCCCGGATAGCTCTTGAACCCGGCAGCGATCTCCTCGGCCGTGAGGCCGACCGCAGCGCAGGCGGCGAAGGCAGCCGCCGCATTCTGGGCGTTGTGCGCGCCGCGCAACGAACCGATCCCGGCGAGATTGGCGACGACCCTGGGCTTGCCGTCCCGGACCTCGACGATGCGCGTGTCGAGCTTGCCCTGATTGGCCGTGACGCCGGCGAAGACGCCCTCGTCGAGCGGCTGCTCGCCGCTGATCTTGACCAATGGCTTGCCCGAGACGGCGCGTCGCCGCGCCATCTGCTTCGAGGGCTCGTCGTCGACGCCGATCACCGCGAGGTCGGAGGCGGCGACCAGCCGCTCCTTGATCGCGCCATAGGCCTCGAAGGTGCCGTGCCGATCGAGATGATCCGGCGTCAGGTTCATCTGGATGCCGACGCTAGGCCTTATGGAAGGCGCCAGATCGATCTGGAACGTCGAGCACTCGATGACGTAGATGCGGTCATTGGCCGGCGGCGCCAGTGCCAGCACGGCGGTGCCGATATTGCCGCCCATCTGCACGTCGCGGCCGGCGAAGGCCAGGACATGGGCGATCAGCGCCGTGGTCGTCGACTTGCCGTTGGTGCCGGTGATGCAGATCACCGGCGCTTCCGGTGCAAGCTTCGCGCGCTCGAGGAAGAACAACTCGATGTCGCCGATCACCGGGACATTCGCGGCCTTGGCCTTCTCGACCGTCCAATGCGGTGCGGGATGGGTCAGCGGCACGCCGGGCGAGAGCACGAAGGCGGCAAAGCCCGACCAGTCGGCGGCGGCGAGATCGACGATGGCGAGTCCTTCGGCCGCCGCCTTGTCGCGGCTCGCCGGATTGTCATCCCAGCAGGCGACTTCAGCGCCACCGGCGACCAGCGCGCGGGCCGCCACGAGGCCGGAGCCTCCGAGGCCGAAAAGGGCGAGCGTCCTGCCCGCGAAGACGGAGACCGGTGTCATCGGCTCAACGCAGCTTCAGCGTGGCGAGGCCGACCAGCGCCAGCACCACCGAGATGATCCAGAAGCGGATCACCACCTGCGGCTCGGTCCAGCCCAGCTTCTCGAAATGATGGTGGATCGGGGCCATCAGGAAGACGCGCTTGCCGGTGCGCTTGAACACCGCGACCTGGATGATCACCGAGAGCGCCTCGACCACGAACAGACCGCCGACGATGGCGAGGACGATCTCGTGCTTGATCGCGACCGCGATGGTGCCGAGCATGCCGCCGAGCCCGAGCGAGCCCGTGTCGCCCATGAAGATCTGGGCCGGCGGCGCGTTGAACCAGAGGAAGCCGAGCCCGGCCCCCATCATCGCGCCGCAGATCACGGCGAGTTCGCCGACGCCGGGCACATGGTGAATCTGCAGGTAGTTGGCGAAGATCGCGTTACCGGCGAGATAGGCGATGAAACCGAAAGTACCGGCCGCGATCATCACCGGCACGATGGCGAGCCCGTCGAGCCCGTCGGTCAGGTTCACCGAATTGCCGGCGCCGACCACGACGAAGGCCGTGACGAGCGGGAACAGGATGCCGAGCGGGATCATCAGTTCCTTGAGGAACGGCATCGCGAAGCCGCTCGCGATCGAAGGCGGGCTGACCAGCATGATCGCCGTGCAGGCGATCAGCGCGATGACGATCTCGAGGCCGAGGCGCGCCTTGCTCGAAAAGCCCTTATGCGACTGCTTCGTCACCTTGAGGTAGTCGTCATAGAAGCCGATGGCGCCGTAGGTCGCGGTCACGCCGAGCACGATCCAGACGTAAGGGTTGCGCAGATTGCCCCAGAGCAGTGTCGCGACGAAAAGCCCGGTCAGGATCATCAGCCCGCCCATGGTCGGCGTGCCGCGCTTGGCGAGATGCGATTCCGGCCCGTCGGTGCGGATCGGCTGGCCCTTGCCCTGCTTGATCCTGAGCCAGGAGATCGCCGCCGGCCCGAAGAAGAAGACGAAGAGCAGCGCGGTCGCGGTCGCCCCGCCGGCCCGGAAGGTGATGTAGCGGAAAACGTTCAGGATCGGGAAGTGAACCGCGAAATCGGCTAGCCAGACCAGCATTGCAACCTGTTCCTTGTCCTCAGTCGTCGGCCGTGACGACCGGGAAGCGAGCGGTCATCGCCTTCACGATCGAGCCCATGCGCGATCCGAGCGAGCCTTTGACCGTGACGACGTCGCCGGCACGCAGCGCGTCGAGCACCAGCGGTTCGAGTCCGCTCGCCTGCGCGGCATAAGCACCACGCTGGCGTGAAGGCAAGGCATCGTAGAGAGAACGCATCAGGGGTCCGCATGCGAAGACGAGATCGACCCCGTTGCCGGTGACAGCCTCGGCGAGCCCCTTGTGCAGCGCTGGGCCGCTTTCGCCGAGTTCCAGCATGTCGCCGAGCACCGCGATCCGCCGGCCGCGGCCATGGGCCTCGATCCGCCCGAGATTCTCGATCGCAGCCCGCATCGAGGCCGGGTTGCCGTTATAGCTCTCGTCGATCAGCGTGAACGGACCCGACGGCGCGTGCAGCATCTGGCGTGCCCCGCGCCCGGCCGGCGGCTTCAGCTCGCCAAGCGCCAGCGCCGCCAGAGCGAGATCGGCACCGATCGCCTCGACAGCCGCCAGCACCGCCAGCGAATTCAGGACGATGTGCTTGCCCGGACTGCCGAGCTTGTAAGTGACGGGGCGGCCGAGCACATTGGCCTCGACCGTCGAGATGTCGGGCTTGAGCGAGCAACCGAGCAGGCGGACATCCGCCGTTTCGCTCTCGCCGAAGCTGATGATGCGCCCGGCCGGACTCGCCTCGGCGAGCTCGCGCAGCAGGCCCGTCTGGACGATGTCGGCATTGATGATCGCCGTGCCGCCTGCCTTCAGCCCGCTGAAGATCGCCGCCTTCTCGCGGGCGATGCCCTCGATCGACTCAAAAGCGGCGAGGTGCACCGGCTGCACCGTGGTGATGATCGCGACCTCGGGCTGAACCATCCTGGCGAGCGGCAGGATCTCGCCGGGACTGTTCATGCCGATCTCGTAGACGCCGTAGCGCACATCCGCCGGCGTCCGCGTCAGCGTCAGCGGCACGCCCCAATGATTATTGTAGGAGGCGACCGGCGCATGCGTCTTGCCCTGGCGCGAGAGCACGAGGCGCAGCGCCTCCTTGGTGCCGGTCTTGCCGACCGAGCCGGTGACCGCAACGACGCCCGCATGAAGTTCTGCGCGTCTCGCGACGCCGGCGCGCTCCATGGCGCGGAGCACGTCCGGCACCACCGCCAGGGGCGCCTCCGCTGGAAAGGCACCGGCATGCGCCTCGTCGACGACGGCGAGCGCCGCACCCTTCTCGAGCGCGGCGGCGACGAAATCATGCCCGTCGCGCGTGTCGCCCTGGATGGCGAAGAAGGCATCGCCCGGCTCGAGGGTACGGGTGTCGATCGAGGCCCCCGTCACCGCGGCCGGCTGCGGGCCTTGCGCCCGCGCCTCCATCGCCTCGATCAGGCGGGCTCCGGTCCAGAGCGGCGCAGCCGTCATGCTCATCTTCTCCCGCTGATCTCGGCAACCGCCTGCCGCACCGTCTCATGGTCGGAGAACGGCAAGGTCCGGTCGCCGATGATCTGGCCGGTTTCATGGCCCTTGCCGGCGACGACCAGGAGGTCGCCCGGCTGCAATTCGGCGACGCCGGCGGCGATCGCCCTCGCCCGGTCGCCGATCTCGCGCAGGCCGGGCGCGGCAGCGAGGATTTCGGCACGGATCGCGACCGGGTCTTCGCTGCGCGGATTGTCGTCGGTGACGATGGCGATGTCGGCGCCCTCGGCCGCGATCTTTCCCATCAGGGGGCGCTTGCCGCGGTCGCGATCACCGCCGCAGCCGAACACGCAGATCAGCCTGCCGCTGGCATAGGGGCGCAGGGTCCTGAGCACCGCCGCGAGCGCGTCGGGCTTGTGGGCATAGTCGACGACGACGAGCCCGCCATTGTGCTCGGCCACGCGCTCCAGCCGGCCGGGCACGCCCTTGAGGCCGGACAGTGCCGCGACCGCCGCCTCCGGTTCCTCACCCGCCGCAATGGCGAGCCCTGCCGCGACCAGCGCATTGCCGGCCATGAAATCGCCGACCAGCGGCAGCATCACCTCGACCTCGCGGCCGTCGACGGCGACGCGCAGGCGCTGCGAGAAGCCCTCGCGCTCGACCGAAAGCAGTTTGAGCCGGTCACCGCCCCGGCCGATCCCGATCACCGCATGGCCGCCAGACTGCGCCGCCTCCGCCGCCTCGGCGGCATAGGGCTCGTCGCGGTTGATCACGACCGGCGCCCCGGGAGGCAGCAATTCCCAGAGCCTGAGCTTTGCAGCGAGGTAGTCCTCGACGCTCGGGTGATAGTCGAGATGGTCGCGGCCGAGATTGAGGAAAGCGCCGGCGGTCAGCCGCACACCATCGAGCCGGCGCTGGTCGAGCCCGTGCGAGGACGCTTCCATCGCAACATGGCTGACGCCCTGCCCGGCCAGCCGGTCGAGCGAGGCATGCAGCGAGAGCGGGTCGGGCGTGGTCAGCGAGCCGTAATCGGCACCAGCCGCGGTGACGATGCCGATCGTGCCGAGGCTCGCAGCCTCCCGGCCGAGCGCCATGAAGATCTGCCGGGTGAATTCCGCCACCGAGGATTTGCCGCTGGTGCCGGTCACAGCGACGATGGTCGCCGGCTGACGCGGGTGCACCTTGGCGGCGGCGAGCGCCAACGCCCGGCGCGGATCGGCGAACTCGGCGAAGGCGATGCCGGGCGCAAGGCCCGCTGGCCGCGGTTGGCCCGAAACGATCGCGGTCGCGCCGCGCGCTGCCGCATCGGCGATGAACTGCGCGCCGTCGGCCCTGGCACCGGCGAGCGCGACGAAAGCCTCGCCCGCCGCGACCTTGCGGCTGTCGAAGGCGACCCCCGCGACGCGCCGCTCGGGATCGTCCGGAAACGCCCCGGGAAAGAGCTGGCCGAGGCTGAAACCGGTATCTTCCATCTTTTCGTCCGCCTAGCGTGTGCCCCAGGCGCCGAGCCTCGCCATCAAGGGGAAGGGCGCGACCGGCGGCTCGAAGCGCGGCGGCAGGCCGAGAATCGGCGCCGCCCGCTCGATGACCTTGCCGGTGGTGATGCCGGCATTCCAGGCGGCCGTCGAATAGCCGCCGCTCTCGGCATAGCCTTTAGGCTCGTCATAGATCGAAAGGAACAGATATCGCGGCTTGTCGGCCGGCACGATCGCCATGAAGGTCGTGAAATTCTTGTTCTTGGCGTAGCGGCCGTTGATGACCTTCTCCGCCGTGCCAGTCTTGCCGCCGACGAAATAGCCGGCGACATCGGCCTTGCGTGCCGAGCCGCGCTCGCCGTTGAGGCGCATGATGTAGCGCATCGCCTCCGAGGTTTCGGGCTTGATCACGCGGGTGCTGACGGCCTCCGCATCCTCGGCCGAGCGCTTGATGAAGGTCGGCGTCATCAACTTGCCGCCATTGACCAGCGCCGCGACCGCCGCCAGCGCCTGGATCGGCGCCACCGCGAGACCATGGCCGAAGGCGATCGTCGCGGTGTTCAGTTCGCCCCAGCGCTGCGGCACGATCGGCGAAGCGCTTTCCGGCAGCTCGGTCTGCAAGCGGTCGAGCTGGACCATCTTGCGCAGGAAGGCCTTGTGGCCCTCGACCCCGACCGAGAGCGCCATCTTGACGGTGCCCATGTTGGAGGAGTGCACGAACACTTCCGGCACCGTCAGCGTGCGGCCGGTGCCGCCCCGGTACTCGCGGATGACCTGCCGGCCGAAGCGCATCATGCCGCCCGCGGTCGAATAGCTCGAATTGATGTTGGCCTTACCGGTATCGAGCGCCATCGCGACGGTCAGCGCCTTGAAGGTCGAGCCCATCTCGTAGACGCCGACATTGATCCGGTTGATCCGGTCCTTCTCGAGCGCGTCAACCGGGTTGCTCGGGTCGAAATCCGGCAGCGAGACGGTGGCGATGATCTCGCCGGTGTTCACGTCCATCACCGCCCCGGCCGCCGCGAGCGCCCGGTACTTCTCCATCCCCTTCAAGAGCTCGTCGCGCAGGAGGTGCTGGACGCGCAGGTCGACCGACAACGTCACCGGCTTCAGGTCGGAAGCTTGCACCGCGAGCCCCGCGCCGTTCAGGTCCTGCAGCCCCTGCGAGTCGATGTATTTCTCGATGCCGGCAATGCCGACATTGTCGACATTGGCGAAGCCGAGCACATGCGCGGCCGCCGGGCCGTTCGGATAGACGCGCTTGTTCTCGGGCACGAAGCCGACGCCGGGGATGCCGAGCCGGTGCACCTCCGCCTGCTGGCGCGGCGTGATCTCGCGCTTGACCCAGACGAAGCCCTTCTTGGTGCCGAGCTTGTCGCGCAGCTCCTTGGCGTTGAGGTCCGGCAGCACCGCGGTGAGCAGTTCCGTCGCCTCGTCCTTGTCGAGGATCTTGCGCGGCTCGGCGAAGACCGAGACGGTCCGGATGTCGGTCGCCATCACCGTGCCGTTGCGATCGACGATGTCGGGCCGCGCCGCCGAGATCGCGTTCGAGGTCGCTCGGCGCAGGCCGACCTGATCGTTCGGGAAGGCAGCGAGCGCCACCAGCCGGCCGGTGATCGCCAGGAAGAGCGCGCTGAAGCCGAGGATGACGAGGCCGACGCGCGGCCCGCTCTTCTCCCCGCTCATCCGGAAGACGTCGCGCAGCAGGCCGGCGCGCAGGCTCGCCCGGCGCGGCTTTTCGACCACCGGTGCTGCGACCACGGCTGGGGCGACGGGCTCGGTCGTCATGGGCGGCCTCCCGGCGTGGTGGAGCTGTTGCTCTTGACGTTGCGCGGCGTCTCGGTCGGCAGGCCGAGGCCGAGATCCTCGAGCTTGCGGCCGATCGAATCGACCTTGGGCCCGCGATTGGGGATGTCGGACAGGCGCACGACCTGGTTGATCACCAGCGGCTGCAGATCGAGATGCCGGTCGGCCAGCGCCTGCAGCCGGTCAGGCCGGTTGAGGAATTGCCATTCGGCCTTCAGCACGGCGATCGCGTCGCGCTCGCGCTGGGCCTTGGCCTTCAGCTTCTGCAGCTGTTCGGCCTCCAGCGTCGTCTCGTACTTGATCGAATAGGCGTAGAGCGCCGAGGAGACCAGCGCGCCGATGGCGATGACGTGCAGCAGCTTGATCACGCTCAGCTTCTCCGGCGGGTTTGCGGGGCGGGCACGACCGCGAGCGCGACCAACTCGGCGTCGGGCGCGCGGGTCGCGGCCTCGGTGCGCTCGGCCGCGCGCAGCTTCGCTGAACGGGCCCGCGGATTGGCGCGCATCTCTGCCTCGGACGGCGCCAGCGCTCCCTTGATCACGGGACGGAAGGTCGCCGTCGGCACCGCCGCACTCGGCGCATGGCGCGAGGCGGCGGGAGCCTTCCCGGAGCGCTGCGCAAAGAACTGCTTGACGATGCGATCCTCGAGCGAGTGAAAGGTCACGACGGCGAGCCGCCCACCGGGCGCCAGCGCGGCCTCCGCGGCATGCAGCGCCCGGACGAGCTCGCCGAGTTCGTCGTTGATCGCGATCCGGAGCGCCTGGAAGGTACGGGTCGCCGGATGCGGGCCGTTGGGATCGGCACGGACGATGCCGGCGACGAGATCGGCCAATTGCTTGGTCGTGGTCAACGGCGCCTTGCGGCGTGCCTCGACGATGGCGCGGGCGATGGCGCGCGAGCGCCGTTCCTCGCCATAGTGATAGATGATGTTGGCGAGCACGCCTTCGTCGGCTTCGTTGACGAGCTCGGCGGCGCTTTGGCCATCGGCCTCCATGCGCATGTCGAGCGGCCCGTCGAAGCGGAACGAGAAACCGCGCTGGGCCTGATCGAGCTGCATCGACGAGACGCCGATGTCGAGCACCACGCCGTCGAGCGGCGTCATGCCGAAACGCTCGGCTTCTTCAGCGAGAGCGCCGAAACGCGCCTGCGCCAAGGTCAGCCGCCCGGCCATGGCGGCGACGAGATCGGCTCCACCGGCAATGGCATTGGGATCGCGGTCGAGCGCCAGAAGCTCCGCCTGCGGCTCGCGCGTCAGCAGGGCGCGGGAATAGCCACCGGCCCCGAAGGTGCCGTCGAGATAACGACCGCTCGGCTTCAGCGCGAGCGCATCAAGCGCCTCCTCCATCAGGACGGGTACGTGCGGCACGGCCACCTCCCCTTCCGCCGGCTTCACGAGGCCACCGTCGCGCCGAGCGCGCGCCTGACGTCCCGCAGCTTCGCCCGCGCCTGGTCGAGATGGGCCTTGAAGCGCTCCGGCTCCCAGATCTGGAATTTGTGCCCCTGCCCGACGAAGGCGACGGCGTCGCCGATGCCGGCATGGGCCTTCAGCGCCTCGCTCAGCACGATGCGCCCCTCCGGGTCGACCTTCAACACTTCCGAGGTTCCGTTCAGCGCCGTGGATAGCGAATCCCACTCCTCCGAGAAGGGCGAGAAGCGCGAGAGAATATCGTCGATCGTCGCGCGCAGCGCATGGCCGCCGCAGTCGAGACTGGCCTGGTCGAGCGCCGGATGGACGTAGAGCCCCTCGTAGCCGTCTTTCGCCAGCACGGCGCGAAAGGTCGCAGGGATCGAGACCCTGCCCTTGGCGTCCAGCTTGTTGGTGAAATGGGAGACGAAGCGGTCCGTCAACGCCGCCTCCCGGCCAAGTTTCCACGGTGCGGAGCAGGCCGGTCAGAGCCGACCGCTGATACTCCCGTCGAACCCGACAAAGCGAAGCCCTTGGCCTGAATCCGCGCGGCACACGGACCCTGACCTGTCGCTTGCCTGTCGGTTTCGACGGGATGATTTGGGATACCATGGGATATTATGGGCGTCAACGGATTCAGGGGGCCAGACGCGACCCTGCGCCGGCCTAGAAACATCACAGCCCGTTAAGGTTAACTATCCGTAAAAACGTCGATTTCCAGCGCGCGAGCGCAAGCGCCGCGGCATGTCCTGGCCGCTTCACACTGCCTGCCCGCGAAGAAAAATTTTTGAGGCGATCGGCCCCGCTGGGCCGGACCTAATCTTCCGCAGCCGCGCGGCGCAGCAAGGCCTCTCGCAGGGCCCGGACCTCTTCCAGCAAGCGGGCCGGCGGGACGCCACTTTCCTCGACTGCGCAGGGCACCGGATTGACCGAGCGCCCCGCCTTCTCGTGCAGGACACGGCCCGCCTCGGTCAGGTCGACCAGCACCTGCCGCTCATCTTCCCGGCCGCGCTTGCGCAGGATCAGGCCATTCCCTTCGAGGCGCTTGAGCAATGGCGTCAGCGTGCCGGAATCGAGCATCAGCCGCTCGCCGATCGCCTTCACGCTCTGGCCGTCCTGCTCCCAGAGCACGAGCATGACCACATATTGCGGATAGGTCAGCCCGAGCTCGGCGAGGAACGGCCGATAGGCCCGGTTGAAGGCATGGGCGGCCGAATAAACCGCAAAGCAGATCTGCTCGTCGAGCCCGCGCACCGATTGCGCCTTCGCATCCTTCGTCATGGCCTTGCCGTCAGTTGCGCGCATCATGGCTCCTCGACCAGGAAAGCGATCCGACCGGGAACAACCCGCCGACGAAACAGTCTCCCTGTCATGGGCAAGATACTCCGTCATCGCGTCGCGCGCTGCCTGTTCACGGGAATTTGAATTGCGAACAATTAGATTGCACACAATCTAATTCACATCGACCACGGCGGACGACCGCCCAGCAAGGAGAGCAGCGATGAAGATCCTCTACACCGCCCATGGTTCCGCGACGGGCGGCCGCGAAGGCCAGGCCGCGACCGACACCGGCAACGTCAAGCTCGTGCTCAACACGCCCAAGGAACTCGGCGGCGGCGGTGGTGACGGCACCAACCCCGAGCAGCTGTTCGCCATGGGCTATTCGGCCTGCTTTCTCGGCGCGCTGAAATTCGCCGCCGGCAAGGAAGGCGTGAAGATCCCGGATGATGCGCGTGTCAGCGCCGATGTCGGCATCGGTCCGCGCGACGACGGCAAGGGTTTCGGCATCGCCGTCAAGCTGACGATCGCGGCGCCCGGCATCGAGAAGGCCAAGCTCGAGGACCTCGTCCAGAAGGCTCACATCGTCTGCCCGTATTCGGACGCGACCCGGGGCAACATCCAGGTCGACCTGACGGTTGCGGCCTGACGCAACGCCACCCATCTGCTCCTCACGGCCGGCCTTGACCCGGCCGTGAGACGATTAGGTCCCACGTCGCGAGGCGCGGGCATCGTTTCCGGAAGCCCTTCGCCCCTAGCCTCTGGAAAACACCATGATCGACCGCCGCCATCTCCTCGCCGGCATCGCCGCAACCGCACTGGCGCCCGCCCTTCCCGCTCTCGCCGGGGCTCCGCAAGCCTCGACACAGGTGGCGGGCATTTATCGCCGCAAGCTCGGCGACATCGAGATAACCGTAATCCTCGACGGCTACATTCCGCTCGACGCCAAGGCCTTTATCAGCAGCGACCCAGACGCCGTCCGCCGCGCGCTGGCCAATGCCGGCCAGGACGAGAAGCTGCCGACCTCGGTCAACGCCTTCGTCGTCAACACCAAGGACAGGACCTATCTGCTCGACACCGGCACCGGCGCCAACACCGCCTTCGGCCCGACCATGGGCCGGCTCGACGCCAATCTGCGCGCCGCAGGCATCGAGCCGGCGCAGATCGACGCGGTGATCCTGACGCACGCCCATCCCGACCATGCCGAAGGCCTGATCACCGC
Source organism: Allobosea sp. WAO (assembly GCF_001509835.1). Taxonomy (GTDB): domain Bacteria; phylum Pseudomonadota; class Alphaproteobacteria; order Rhizobiales; family Beijerinckiaceae; genus Allobosea. Next base: position 370,492 of record NZ_JXTJ01000006.1, on the reverse strand, counting down.
GGAGAAGACCGCGCGCTTCCCGAATGCCGAAGTGATCATCAACGAGACCGAGCATGCCTTCTGGCACGATGACGGCATTCTCAATCAGGCTCCCGACGCAATGAAACAGTTCTTCGCCTCGGCCCGCAACACGCTCGCCCCCTATGCCGCCCGCACCCGCAAGGTGAAGCCGGGCGAGATCGCCCCCGGCCTCAGCCTTGAGCACGCGCCGGGCCACACGCCGGGCCATAGCCTGCTGCGCATCGCCTCCGGAAACGAGCAGGCACTGCTGGTCGGCGACTGCGTCCACAATGCGGTGATCCAGACGGCCCGGCCTGAGGTCGCCTTCGTGTTCGATGCCGACGGCGCACAGGCTGCAGCCTCGCGCCGGCGCGTGCTCGACATGGCGGCAGCGGACCAGCTGCTGATCAGTGGAGCGCACATGCCCTTCCCCGGCTTCGGCAAGGTGCTGAAGGATGGCGCGGCCTTCCGCTTCGTCCCCGCAGAATGGAGCTACACGCTCTGACGGCCCCTTGACGACGAAAGGGCCGGGATCGCTCCCGGCCCTTTTCGCTGCGAAGTTTTGGGCGCCAGCCGGCCTGTAAGCCGGGTTCTGGATGGCCGGAGGATTTCTCCCGCGGCGTGACGGCCATTCCTCTGGGACGCGCATTGCTGCGCGCCTCGAGCAACCAACCCGGACGACCAGGCCAGGAAACAGGCCCCTCCCCGCTTGCACGGAGAGCATCGTCCCTATTTGGTTTTGCTCCCGGTGGGGCTTGCCATGCCGTTCCCGTTGCCGGGTACGCGGTGCGCTCTTACCGCACCTTTTCACCCTTACCCCGGGCCGAGGCCTGGGGCGGTTCGATCTCTGTGGCGCTTTCCCTGGGGTCGCCCCCGCCGGACGTTATCCGGCACCGTGTTTCCGTGGAGCCCGGACTTTCCTCCCCCGCGAAGCGGGAGCGGCCGTCCGACCGACTGGCGGATCGCCTGTGCGCTCTTGCGCCTCCGGCGTCAAGCGCCGGCTCAGTTGCTGGCGGTGATGGTGCGCACCTTGGAGCAATAGGTGCGGTTCGCGCCGCTCATGCGCTTGGCCATGTGGCCGCTCTGGTACATCATCACGGTGCGGCAGGTGTCGCCGCCGGCGAGCCTATAGGCCTGCGCCAGGTACTTCATGCCGTAACGGGCATTGGTCTCGGCATCGAGCAGCCCGGCCGCGCCACCGCTATAGCCGACGCCGCGCGCCGTCTGGTGGCGGATCTGCATCAGGCCGTAATTGCCGGCATTAGCCGCACGGGGGTTGTAGCGGCTCTCGATGCGGACCACCGCATCGGCGAGCGAGAACGGCACGCCGTTGGCGGCTGCATGGCGGGCGACTAGAGAGCGAAGATTGTCGCTGCCGGCCGGCGCCGCGAGCGGCTGGCGGCGCTGTCTCTCGCCTTTGCCAGGCCTGCCGGTGAGCTTCTGCGCCGCCGAAGAGCCGGATTCCGCAGCCCCTTCCGGTGCGAGACGCGCCTGCTGCTGACCGGTATCGCCTCCCTCCTTCGCCCGCCTGATCTCGGCCTCGCGCACGATGAAAGCGCGGGCATCGGTCTCGGCATTGATCTCGGCAGCAGCCGGTTGCAGTAGGCCTAGGCAAATCGCGAAGGCGGCGCAGCCGCTACCATAGATCCGGTTCATATTGGGGAGCCCCATGTGGCGTTGATCGGATTGAACAGCGGGGCAAATGAAAGATGAATGTGACGACAATCCGGCAGATTCGCTCGCAGATCTATATTATACTGTATCGAAATGATTATTACTGTCTAAATCATTCAAAAGTAATCATCATGTATTGGAGTGCGGAACGATTCGCCCCTGGCGGCGTTGACGCAGTCAAGGCAAGGCGCCAAATCATTGCCGCATTGCGACCGCAATTGCCGGCCGCAATGGGCCAGTCGAGACCGGAAAACGCCTTGCTGCGCTGGATCGACCTGAGACGGGGGAATGAGATGAAGAAATTGCTGGCAGTCGCGGCCGTCGGCCTCGCCCTGGGCGCCGCGGCCTGCACGCCGCATGAGCAGCGCGTCGGTGGAGGCGCCGCGATCGGCGCAGCGACCGGCGCCGTGATCGGCGGTCTCGCCACCGGCCGCGCGGGCGGCGCCGTCGCCGGCGGCCTGATCGGCGCAGCGGGCGGCGCCATCATCGGATCGGCGACATCGCCCTATTATGATGACGGCTATTACGACGGCTGCCCCTATGGCTATTACCGCGACCGCTACGGCCGGCTCTACTGCCGCTGAGCGCGTGTCCTTCGAGCAGGCCTGAACGCCTCTCATCCGATGGATCGCCATGCGTCCTGCCGGACGTCGACTGGCGATCCATCGCCTTGTTGCTGCCGCTTTGTCGCAGCGCCGGCCTTCGTCGATAAAGTGGATATCGCTTTTCGGCACGATGCTTTAGATCGAGCTTCATGCGGAAGACCGGTTCCCACCGTTTCGCGTCCTGCACCGGGACGGGTTGAACGATGAAATCATTCCACTGGGGCGCATTGGGGGGCGGAGGCCTCGGCTTTGCGCTCGGCGGGCCGCTCGGAGCACTCGTTGGCGCGCTTGCCGGCCATGTCCTGGTCGACCGCGAGGGGGCGCCCTTCGGTCCGGCGCCACGGCAACTCATCTTCACCACGGGCCTCGTCGCACTCGCCGCCAAGATGGCGCGCGCCGACGGCGTCGTGACGCGCGACGAGGTCGCAGCCTTCCGCCGCATCGTCACGGTACCGGCCGACGAGCAGGGTCATATCGAGCGCCTGTTCGACCTCGCCAAGCAGACCAGCGCCGGCTTCGAGGCCTATGCCAGCCAGATCGCCGAGAGCTTTCGCGAGGAGCCGGCCCTGCTCGAGGACGTGCTCGACGGGCTTTTCCTGATCGCTGCCGCCGACGGCGCGATCCATGAGCGCGAGCACGACTATCTGCACGACGTCGCGATGATCTTCGGCATCGACGAGGCCGGCTTCGCCCGCATCGAGGCGCGCCATGTCCGCCGTCGCGACGATCCCTATCTCGTCCTCGGCGCCAACCGCGAGATGAGCGACGCCGAAATCCGCAAGCTGCATCGCGCCTTGGTGGTCGAGAACCATCCCGATCGCGAGATCGCCCGCGGTTTGCCCGAAGAGGCCATCTGCATCGCGACGCGCCGGCTGGCCGCGATCAATGCCGCCTGGGATGCAATCCAGAAGGAGCGCGGCCTCGCTGGCCGCCTGGCGGCACCGGCATGAGCGTCACGACCAAGCCCGACAGCCGCTTCGCCGCCAAGGTCTTCCCCTCGCCCAATCATGGCGAGCGCAAGTTCCGTGACGGGTCTACCGATCGCCGCCCGGACACGCTGATCCTGCACTACACCGGCATGCCCGACACCGGCGAGGCACTGCAATGGCTGTGCAACCCGATCGCCCAGGTTTCCTGCCACTACTTCGTCTTCGAGAACGGCCACATTCTCCAGCTCGTCCCCGAGGAGCGCCGCGCCTGGCATGCCGGCGCCTCGCACTGGGCCGGCGAGACCGATCTCAACTCCGCCTCGATCGGCATCGAGATCGCCAATCCCGGCCATCCCGGCGGCCTCCCCGACTTCCCGGAGGAACAGCTCGCCGCGACGCTGAACCTCTGCCGCGATATCTGCGAACGCTGGCAAATCGCGCCCGAGCGCGTGCTCGCCCACTCCGACATCGCGCCCGGCCGCAAGATCGATCCCGGCGAGAAGTTTCCCTGGCGTCGCTTCGCCGAAGGCGGCGTCGGCACATGGGTCGAGCCGGCGCCGATCAAGGGCGGCCGTTTCTTCGCCCGCGGCGATGCCGGCCCGCCGGTCGAGGCCCTGCAGGCGATGTTCGCCATGCTCGGCTACGGCGTCTCGGTGGACGGGGTCTATGACGAGCGCTTCGAGGCCGTCGTCGCCGCCTTCCAGCGTCACTGGCGGCCTGAAAAGATTGATGGCGTCGCCGATGGCTCGACGATCACGACCCTGCGCGACCTGCTTGCCCTGACCCAGGAAGCCCGCACGGCGTAGAGCCGCGGCTTTCGCCAACATTGCAGCGAGTTAACTCGTCTGCGCCGCCCGTTTCTGGCATGCTGCTGCTATGGCAGAGCGATTGCACTGCCGGAGGAGGATGAACCTTGCGTGTCTGGGTAATCGGGGCCGGAGTCGGAGCGGCAGCGCTCGCCGCCGGCTACTTCGCGCTGCGGCCGACAGGAGGTGCCGCCAGCGACGCCGCCTACCGTACTGCCGCGATCGACCGCGGCCAGATCACCGCCTCCGTCCGCGCCACCGGCACCCTGACCCCGGTCACCACCGTGGTCGTCGGCTCGATGCTGTCCGGCCAGGTCGTAGAGATCCTTGCCGACTATAATTCGCAGGTGAAGGCCGGCCAGATCGTCGCCCGCCTGAACAGCGACCAGATCAAGACCCGCCGCGACGCCGCGGCCGCCGACCTCTCCCAGGCCAAGGCCGATCTCGTCGTCAAGCGTGCCCAGCTTGAGCGCGCCAAGGTCGCGCGCACCAAGGCCGACTCCACCGTCAAGGACCTGGAAGCCCAGCGCGACCGCACCAAGGCGCAGCTCACCGATGCCAAGCGCACCTTCGACCGTCAGAACGAGCTGTTCACGCGCGGCGCCGGCGCCCAGCAAGGCCTCGACAGCGCCCGCACCCAGGTCGAGATCCAGACCGCGACGCTCGCCTCGAACGAAGCCCAGATCGCCTCGCTCAAGGCCGAGATTGCTGGGCTCGACGCCGATATCTCGCTCGCAGAGGGGCAGGTCCAGTCCGGCGAGGCGCTGATCTCCCAGCGCGAGGCCAAGCTGAAGGACATCCTGATCGATCTCGAGCGCACCGATATCCGCTCGCCCGTCGACGGCGTCGTCGTGCAGCGCCAGGTCAATCTCGGCCAGACCGTCGCCGCCTCGCTATCGGCGCCGGAGCTGTTCCAGATCGCCCAGGATCTGCGCGTCATCGACATCTACGCCAATATTGACGAGGCCGATGTCGGACGCCTCAAGACCGGCCAGACCGTATCGTTCAGCGTCAACGCCTATCCGAACCGCAGCTTCCAGGGACGCGTCGAGATGGTGCGCCTGGGGGCCCAGACCATCCAGAACGTGGTCACCTATACCGGTGTCGTGCGGGTCGAGAACCGTGACCTCGCGCTGCTGCCGGGCATGACCGCCAATGTTCAGATCGTGACCGACGACCGGCAGGACGTGCTGCGCGTTCCGAATGCCGCCCTGCGCTTCCGCCCGCTCGGCGGTCCGACCGCCCTCCCCGCCGAGGCGCCGGCCGCTCGCAGCGGCGGGAACCGCGCCGCGGGTGCCCTTCGCGAGCGTATCGAGGAGGAGGTGCAGCCGACGCCGGAGCAGAAGCAGGCGATCGCCGCGATCTTCGCCGAGCGGCGTGGCGAAGGCCGGCGCCCGACAGCCGGACTCTCCGAGGAAGAGCGCCGCGCCGCCTTCCGCGCCGCGCGCGAGGAGATGCGCAGCAAGATCGCCGCCGTGCTCGATCCCGAGCGCCGCGCCAAATTCGAGGCGCTGATGCAGGAGGGGCGCCCGACGGCGCAGGACTTCGCGCCCGGCCGCGTCTATGTGCTCGACGGCAATGGCCAGCCGAAGCCGGTCGCGGTGCGGCTCGGCCCGAGCGACGGCGCCTTCACGCAGATCGTGCCCGCAGCCGAGATCGCGGAGAATACGCAGGTCGTGGTCGGCGGCGGTCCGCGTGGTGCCGAGCCGACGCCGGCGAGCCGCGGCCCCGCCCCGCGCGGTCCGCGGCTGTTCTGAGGCGCCGGCGATGGCCCTGATCGAGGCACGCGCGCTCTCCCGGGTCTACGACCTCGATTCCGGCCGCGTCACCGCGCTCGACCGGGTCAACCTCGACATCGAGGCCGGCGAGCTCGTCGCGGTGATGGGCCCCTCCGGCTCCGGCAAGTCGACCTTCATGAACCTGATCGGCTGCCTCGATCGGCCGACCGGAGGCCAGTACCGGCTCGACGGCGTCGAGGTCGAGACGCTCTCCGGCGACGGGCTCGCCGAACTGCGCAACCGCAAGCTCGGCTTCGTCTTCCAGCAGTTCAACCTGCTGCCGCGCGTCGATGCCTGTGCCAATGTCGAATTGCCGATGGTCTATGCCGGCGTCGACCGCAAGGCGCGGCGCGAGCGTGCGCTCGCCGCGCTCGGCCGGGTCGGCCTCGCGGAGCGTGCCCATCACCGGCCGATGCAGCTTTCCGGCGGCCAGCAGCAGCGCGTCGCCATCGCCCGCGCCCTCGTCAACCAGCCGCGCCTGCTGCTCGCCGACGAACCGACCGGCGCGCTCGACAGCCGCACCGCGCTGGAAATCCTCGGCCTGTTCCAGGATCTCAACCGCGAGGGCGTCACCGTCGTGCTGGTGACGCATGATGCCGAGGTCGCCCGTCACGCCCGCCGCGTCGTGCGCTTCCGCGATGGCCATGTCATCGCCGACGCCCGCCAGGAACCGGCCGATGCCCGCGCCGCGCTGGCCGAACTCGACCGCGCGCCCTCCACGGAGGCCGCCGCATGAGCCTGATCGAAGCGATCCGCTCCGCCCTCTCCGCCATCGGCGCCAATGCGCTGCGCTCGGCCCTGACCATGCTCGGCATCATCATCGGCGTCGCCGCCGTGATCGCCATGGTCGCGATCGGCTCGGGCGCGCGGGAGCGCGTCGACAGCCAGATCAAGTCGCTCGGCGCCAATCTCGCCATCATCCAGTCGGGCAACGTCACCCAGGGCGGCGTGCGGCTCGGCGCCGGCGCCTCCTCTACCCTGACCGACGAGGATGCCCGCGCCGTCGTCAACGAGGTCGAGGACGTCGTCGCGGCCGCCCCGGTGATCACCACCCGTGCCCAGGCGGTCTATGCCGGCACCAACTGGTCGACCATGATCACCGCGACCGATCTCGATTTCTTCACCGCCCGCGAATGGGGCCTCGCCGAGGGCCGGCTGTTCGAGCCGGAGGAAATCCGCCGCGGCGAGATCGTCGCCATCATCGGCCAGACCGTGGCGCGCAACCTCTTCGGCGACTCCGACCCACTCGACCAGATGTTCCGCATCCGCAACGTGCCGTTCAAGGTCATCGGCGTGATGGCGGGCAAGGGTCAGTCGGCCCTCGGGCAGGATCAGGACGACGTCATCTTCGTGCCGCTCGACACCGGCCGCCGCCGCATCGTCGGTCGTAATTATGCCCGCGACCGCTCGGTACAGACCATCATGGTCAAGTTCGCCAGCGAACAGGCGATCAACCCTGGCATCGAGCAGACCCGCGCTTTGCTGCGCCAGCGCCATCGCCTTACCGAGGACCAGGACGACGACTTCATCGTCCGCAACCTGACCGAGATCGCCAACACCGCGACCGCTGCCGCCAGTACCCTCTCCTGGCTGCTCGCCGCCGTCGCCGGCGTCTCGCTGCTGGTCGGCGGCATCGGTATCATGAACATCATGCTCGTCTCGGTGACCGAGCGCACCCGCGAGATCGGCCTGCGCCTGGCCGTCGGCGCCCGCCAGCGCGACGTGCTCTCGCAATTCCTGATCGAGGCGACGACGCTGGCGACCATCGGCGGCGCCGTCGGCATCGCGCTCGGCATCGGCGCGGCGACGGCGATCGCCCGCTTCGCCGGCTGGCCCTTCGTGATCTCGATCCAGACCATCCTGATCGCGGTCGGCGTCTCCGGATTGATCGGCGTCTTCTTCGGCTTCTACCCGGCAAGGCAGGCGGCGCGGCTCGACCCGATCGAGGCGCTCAGGCGGGAATAGTACGCTCCGCGACGTGCAAGTCAGACAAGCGTTAACCATTCAGGCCTAGGCTCGCTGCACAGCGCGAAGGGGAACGACGCCCTGCCGCGGCAATGCATGCGAGAAAGTCGTTGACCCGCAATCTGCTCACCGATGAAAAGGCCAGGCGCCTTTACGATCAGGCAGCACTGCTGGCAGGCCTCGGCGCCTGGGAATGTGACCTCAAGACGACGCAGCTCTGCTGGACGGACGGCGTCTACGATCTCTTCGGCCTGCCGCGCGGCTCCACGCTGCATCGTCCCTCGACCGTCGACCTCTATCACAACGACTCCCGCGCCGAGATGGAGCGCCTGCGCGGCCGGCTAATCACCTCGGGCCAGAGTTTCGTTATGGACGCCCGCATCCGCAACGCCGCCGGTGCCGAGCGCTGGATGCGCCTTTCCGCCTCGGTCACGCACGAGCATGGTCGGCCCGTGCGCATCCACGGCGCTAAGCAGGACATCACCCGCGAGAAGGATATGTGGCAGGGCCTGCGCCGGCTCGCCTACAGCGACCCGCTGACCGGCCTCGCCAACCGCCGTGCCTTCGAGATGCAGCTCTCGGATCTCCGCCGCAGCCTCGGCGACGGCTGCGCGCTCGGTGTCCTCGCCATCGTCGATCTCGACAATCTGAAGCCGATCAACGACCGCTTCGGCCATGCCGCCGGCGACGAATGCCTGCGGCAGCTCGCGATGCGGCTGGAGACTTCCCTAAGCGACGCTGCGATCGTCGCCCGGATCGGCGGCGATGAATTCGCCCTGCTGCTCTGCTCGGCCGGTGGCCGCCCCTATCTGCTCCACCGCCTAGAGCAGGCGCAGAAGGCGCTGGCGCGCCCGGTCGCCTGGCGCGAGAACATGATCGAGATCAGCGCCTCGGTCGGCGCGACCATGCTGCGCCCCGGCCTGCTGCACGATCCGGAGCGCCGCTTCGCCGAGGCCGATGCCGCCCTCTACATCGCCAAGACCGCGGGCAGGAACCGCCTGCGCCTGTACGGCGATCCGGTGTGGAATGCGGAGCCGGCGACAGGCACGGCCAGCGCCGCGACGTTGCGCATGGTCCAGGGATCGAGCTGAACGGCAGATATCCGCTCTGGACTGCTTTCTCGTTACGGCGCCGGCCAGGGGATCCTTCGCCGTCCCGGTGCTACTGCCGAAAATAGACGATCATCTTCAGGTGCCTGTATTCGTCGACGGTCAGCACCTCGTGCGCGAAGCCGAGCTGGGTGCCGCCCGGGTCCCGGATCGCAGCGATGCCGCGGGCGTAGCTTGCCGTGCTCGGCTCCCGGAGCCATCGGCGGAAATCCGGCGATAGCGTCTTCAACTCCTCGACGAGCGCGAGCATCGCCGGATCGTCGGGAACGGTCGCGAGATCGTAACGGAACTGCGCCAGCAACTTCGGCGCTTCATCGCGCCAATCGGGAAGGCGCCGGCGCAGTGCGGGATCGGCGAAGATGAGGCGCATGATGTTCCGCTCGCGCCGTTCGCGGTCCGCGAAGCCGAACAGCGCGTTGGCGCTCGCGTTCCAGGCCACGACGTCCCAGCGCAAATTGGCGACGTAGGCGGGCCGCGCAGCAAGCTCGTCCAGCAAGCTCTGGATGAGGGGGCTGATGGAGGGCCATTGCTGCGCTTCGGCCGGCGGCGGTCGCCTGTGTGCCAGCAGGAAAAGGTGGCCGCACTCGGCATCGTCCAGCTTCAGCGCCTTCGCCACCTTGAGCAGGAAGCTCTCCGAAACCTGAATGTCGCGGCCCTGCTCGAACCATGTGTACCAGGTGAGACCTACACCCGCGATCGCAGCTACCTCCTCTCTCCGCAGCCCGGGCGTGCGGCGATGACCGGTCGAGGGCAAACCGGCATCGACCGGCGTCAGCTTTTTCCTGTGACGCATCAGGAAGTTGGACAAGTCGGATCGCGTTCGGGCAAGGCTGCGGTCAGACAAAGGCTGTTGCCTCTAGTAACAGGATAATTTCCAATATTGTAACAGGATGTCACTGCTTCGAAAGTCCCTCCACGACAAGGAGGCAGCATGACTTCTCGGGACGGACACGATCTTCCACTTTCCGGAAACGCGGTTGAAACCGCCCTGTCCCCGGCCGCGACGGCAGGGGCTCGCGAATGGCTCGGTCTCGCCTTGCTGGCCTTACCGACGATTCTGCTCGGGCTGGACCTGACGCTTCTTCATCTGGCGCTTCCGGCGCTTGCCGCCGATCTGCAGCCGACGAGCACGCAGGCGCTCTGGATCATGGACGCCTACGGCTTCATGATCGCAGGCTTCCTGATCACCATGGGCACGCTCGGCGATCGTATCGGGCGCCGCAAGCTCCTGATGATGGGCGCAGCCGCCTTCGCACTGGCCTCGGTCCTGGCCGCCTTCTCCGTGAGCGCCCTGATGCTGGTCGCGGCCCGCGCGCTGCTCGGAGTGGCCGGCGCGACCCTGATGCCTTCGACGCTGGCGCTCATCACCAACATGTTTGCCGACCCACGGCAGCGCGCCCTCGGCTTTGGAATATGGGCGACCATGTTCGCGTTCGGCATGGCGCTCGGGCCGGTTGTCGGCGGCGTGCTGCTGGAGCATTTCTGGTGGGGCTCGGCCTTCCTCATCGCCATCCCCGTGGTCGGCTTGCTGCTTCTGCTGGCACCCGTCCTGCTGCCCGAGTACCGCGCGCCGTATGCCGGCCGGCTCGACCTTGCAAGCGTCGGCCTCTCCCTCGCCGCCATGTTGCCGATTGTCTATGGCATCAAGCAGGTCGCCAAGGCTGGGCCTGATCTTTATTCGATCGGCCCGATCGTGATCGGGCTCGTCTTCGCCGCCCTGTTCGTGCGCCGCCAACGGCGTCTCGCCGATCCGCTGCTCGATGTTTCCCTGTTTGCCGACAGAGCTTTCAGTGTCGCGTTAATCGTGCTGCTCTTCGGCCTCGTCGCGGTGGGCGGCACGATGCTGCTGGTGACGCAGTATCTGCAGCTCGTCGCCGGCTTCTCCCCGCTCGTCGCCGGCCTGTGGATGGGGCCGCCGGCGCTCGCCATGGTAGCCGCGGGCGTGGCGGCGCCGCTGTTGGCCAGGCATGTCCGCCCCGGCTTTGTGGTGGCTGGCGCACTGGGATTGTCGGTTGTCGGCTATCTCCTGCTGGCCCAGCTGGGCAACGGTGCCTCCGGCGCAGCAACCGTCGTCGCAGGCTTCTCATTGGCCTATCTGGGGCTCGGCACGATCGCGGCGCTGGGCACGGACCTCGTGGTCGGGTCCGCCCCAGCCGAAAAGGCCGGTTCTGCATCGGCGATGTCCGAAACGGTGCAGGATCTCGGCGTATCGCTCGGCATTGCCGTGCTCGGCAGCCTCGCAACCGCGATCTATCGCCGGACCGTGCTCGACCACATGCCCGAAAGTCTCGGCGAGGAGGCGCGCCAGGCGGTCGGCGACAGCCTGTGGGCAGCCTCGTCGGTTGCCTCGGAGCTGCCCGCCGGCCTTATCGAAGCAGCGCAGGCGGCCTTCATGACCGGGTTCGGCAGCGCGGCGCTGCTCAGCGCGCTCGGCGTTTCCTTGCTCACCATCCTCGCTGCCGTTTCGCTGCGGCACATCGGCGTGATCGACGCTGGCGAGCCCCGCCAGTGAGCCGGATCTCGTCAACGATGCGTGGACCACACCCGTCATCCAGCGCGATCAGGCAGACAGCCGCTCCGGCAAACCTATAGCCGAAAAATCCGCCGCGCTGTCGGAACCAATGCGCCTCGCTCGTCCTTGGATCGGCAGGCCATCGTCGGGCCTGATGACGCAGAAAGGAGAGGCGCGATGAAAGTGGTCCAGAATCTCTGGTTCGATAAGGACATGGAGGACGCGATCAGCCTCTACACCTCGCTTATCCCGAACTCTCGGCGCAAATGGGCCAGCACCCTGCCGGCGGAATCGCCGAGCGGACCGGCCGAAAGCGTCAAGATCGCCACCTTCACCATCGGCGACCAGCGCTACCAGGCCTTCGAGGCCGGGCGCTCCGACACCTTCAACCACACCTTCTCGATCGTCGTGGAATGCGAGACGCAGGCCGAGATCGACCGTCTCTGGGCCTCGCTCGGCGAAGGCGGGATGGTAGAGCAGTGCGGCTGGCTCAGGGATCGCTGGGGACTGTGCTGGCAGATCGTTCCGAAGCGGCTGGGCGAGCTGGTGCGCGACCCCGATCGCGCCAAGGCCAGGCGCGTCGCCGAGGCGATGCTGAAGATGGTCAAGCTCGACATCGCCGGGCTGGAAGCCGCGGCGAAGGGCTGAAGCCTTCGATCAAGCGAGCCATTATTCCGGCCGCAGCCGCTTCGCGGCTCGTCCGGAATGACGACGCGATTGGACGATGCCGGCCGCCGCTCGCGCGACAGCCAGCGCCTTCAGGCTGTCTCGAACCGCCGCGACCGCGCGGATCGCTGGCGCTGTGACGCTTGGTCACCGGGCTGTCGTACGACCTGCCTAGGACTCCGCCGGCTTGGTGGGGAAACCGGTACGGAGAAGCGCGCGCGTCCAGTACGGGCCTGCGTGCCAACGCTCGCCGTGACGAGCCGACCCGCCGCAGACGCGACCGCGCCCCCTTGTCGGAGTCGAGAGCATGCAAGTCGATATTTTCACGCAGGTGATCGTGCCTGTGATCGGTGGCCTGGGCATCTTCATGCTCGGCCTCGAATTCATGAGCAACGGCATCCAGAACCTCGCCGTCAACAAGATGCGGGCGCTGCTCGCCAGGATCGCCGGCACCCCGGCGAAGGGCGTCATGGCCGGCACCTTCATCACCGGCGTCATCCAGTCGTCTACCGCGATGACCGTGATGGTCGTCGGCCTCGTCAATGCCGGCGTGATCGGCTTGCGACCCGCGATCTCGGTCATCATGGGCGCCAATATCGGCACGACGCTCGGCAACGGCCTGATCGCACTGCCGCTAGGCCCGCTCGGGCTGCTGCTCGCCGGCATCTTCGCGCTGCTCCACATCTTCGCCAAGACCGATAAGGTGAAGAACATCGCGCTCGCCTGCATGGGCTTCGCGCTGATCTTCTACGGCCTCAACCTGATGACCGGCGGCCTGCGCCCCCTTCGGAACATGCCGGAGGTGATGAGCGTCATCTCCGCGCTCAGGGCCGACAGCTATCTCAACCTGATCTACTGTGTGCTGATCGCCGCCGGCATCACCGCGATGATCCACTCCTCCTCGGCGACCATCGGCATCGTCATGGGCCTCGGCGCTGCCGGCATCCTCGACTGGAAAACCGCCGTCGCCTTCTCGCTCGGCGCCGATCTTGGGACCACCATCACCTCCTGGATGGCGTCGCTCAACCTGTCCAAGAACGCCAAGCGCGCAGCCTATGCCCATATCTCCTTCAACCTGATCGGCGTCGCCGTCACGATCCCGCTCTTCTTTGTGTCGATGGACATTCTCGCCTGGGCGATGCAGTGGTTCGGGGGTGATCCGGGCGTGCCGGTGATCAAGGACGGCAAGGAAACTTTCCCGCTCGTACCCGTCGCGGTCGGCCTCTACTCGACCTTCTTCAACATCTTCAACACTGCCCTGCTCTTCCCCTTCGTCGGCGTGTTCGAACGCGTCCTGTCGCGCGTCGGCGCGTCGTCGGTCGACGATATCGAGGATTATTCGACCCCGCGCTTCCTCGCGAAGGCGACCGACCACGGCCAGGCCGTCGCCAACATCCAGAAGGAAACGGGACGCTATCTCCAGGCGGCGCAGCTTTTCCTCGACATCGCGCGCAACAAGCCAGATGCGCCGCAAAAGAGCGAGGAGCACTACGCGGCGATCGACATCCTCAACCGCGACATCCGCGCCTACACCTCCGGCATGTTCACGCCGGAGATGCCCTATGCCCGCGCCGACCTCGTCGCGAGCCTGATCGAGGAAGAGGACTTCACCGCGAGCCTGGGCGAGACCCTCTACCAGATCGCCCGCCGCATCGAACGCCAGCCCTTCGGCGCGCCGGGCCGGGCGATCGTCGACAGCATCGTCGACCAGGTCGCCGAGGCGATGCGCGCCATCGTGCCGGCCGGGCAGGATGCTGCGCTCGTCTCCGCGGAGGCGGAGCCGCGCATCGCCGCGCTGCCCGCCGACCGCGAGCGTTGCCTGCGCCTCGGCACCGAATTGCCCTGGGTGGAGCGCGGCGCAATCCTCGCGCTGCTCGGCTCGGCAGAACGCGCCTACTTCCTGATCGAGCGCATCGACGCGGAGCGTCGTTCGGTCTCGCGCGTCGTGCCGGTCTCGGAAACCAGCACGCAAACCCGCGAGGCCGGCGCTTTCGGTGCCGCCATGCCTGCCTGAGCAGGCCGACATCTCTGGGTTGTGGACAGGCCGCCTACGGGCGGCCTGTTTGCTTTCTCCCGCTCGATTTTCTTGTCGCGACTGCAGGCGAAGCCAAGCCACCGCAATAGCGGTACAATACGCGAATACGCACAGCAGGCCTTCAGCAGCGCAACTAGCCGAGCTTGGCGACGCTAAAGCCATGACTCCTTGCGCCCCATGCGACCGCGAATGTCGCGATCAGAAGCGCCGCCAGCACCCACGGGAACGGTGTCACGCCAAACTCGCTCAGCAGTAGGCCGCCCAGAATGCCGCCGCCGGCGATGGCGAGGTTCCAGGTCGTCACCAGCATCGACTGGGCGACATCGGCCGCGTTGCCCGCTGTCTTGGCGGAGGCCGTCTGGAACAGCGTCCCGACCCCGCCGAAGGCCAGCCCCCAGACGGCGACCGCGCCATAGATCACCGCGGGCACAGTACCCGCCATTCCGAGGGCCAATGCGGAAAGACCGAACAGCGCGACGCTCGCGAGAACCAATTCGCGCAGCCAGCGGTCGATCAGGGCGCCGGTGATCCAGATGCCGAGCAGAGAAGCGAGGCCGAAGACCAGCAGCACGATGTCGGTCCGGTCCTTGATACCGGCCGGCTCGAGGAAGGGCGCGATGTAGGTGTAGAGCGTGTTGTGGGCGAGCACATAGGCGAAGACCACGAACAGAACCGGCCGGACGCCCGGCAGCGTGAAGACCGCCCTCAGCCCGAACTCCTGCCCCCGCTTCTGGCCGGGAAAATCGGGCACGCTGGCCAGCACCCAGAAGACGAGGAGCACCGTCAGCCCGCTCATCACGCCGAAGGTCCAGCGCCAGCCCACAAGGGTGCCGAGGAAGGTGCCCGCCGGAATGCCGAGCGAGAGTGCGAGCGGCGCGCCGACCATGGCAATGGCGATCGCGCGCCCCTGCAGATGCTCGGGCACCATGCGCGCGGCATAGCCGGCCGCGAGCGCCCAGAGCAGGCCCGCACTCATGCCCGCGACGAAACGCGCGACGAGCGTGACAGCATAGCTGTCGGAAATCGCTGTCACCGTGTTGACGACAGCGAAGCCGGAGATGGCGAGCAGCAGCAGCGTCCGCCGCCGCCAGCTCTGCGTGGCGATCGTCAGGGGAATGGCGGAGACGAGCGAGCCAACCGCATAGGCGGTGACGAGCTGGCCGATCAGCGCCTCGGACTGTCCGAGGCTCGCAGCCATTTGCGGGAGCAGGCCCGATGGCAGGATTTCGGTCAGAAGCGTGATGAAGGCCGCCATGGCGAGCGCCAGCAAGCCGCCCAAGGGCAGCCGCATTTCGCGCGCGCCTGCCGATATCGTGTCCGTCGCTGATGTCATGAGTAGAGCGCCTTTAAAGATGGGTCGGCGCTTGAGGTAGCTGGTTCCCAATGGGCGAAAAACAGGACACAACTCAAGACACTTTGGACATTTCCGTCATGATCGGGTGACCACCGCATGGACAGTCTCGGAGCGCTCTTCGCCTTTGTGCATGCGGCCGATGCCGATGGTTTCACTGAAGCCGGCCGCAAGCTCGGCATCTCCGCCTCGGCCGTCAGCAAGGCCGTGGCGCGGCTGGAGGAGCGGCTCGGCGCGAGGCTGTTCCACCGCTCGACCCGCAGCGTCACGCTGACGCCGGAGGGGGCGATGTTCCTCGAACGCTGCCGGCGCATCCTTTGCGAATATGAAGCCGCGGAGCTCGAATTGTCGCGCAGCCGGGCGACCCCGCAAGGCAAGCTGCGCGTCAGCCTGCCGTCGATGAGCATGATCCCGATGGCGAAGCTCGCCGCCTTCAAGCGGCGCCATCCGCAGATCGAGCTTGAACTCGACTCCACCGACCGCGTCGTAGACGTCATCGGCGAAGGCTTCGACGTGGTCCTCCGCACCGGCGAGCACGCGGATTCCCGGCTGATGACCCGCACGCTCGGCCATTTCCGTCAGGCGCTCGTCGGGTCGCCGGACTATTTCCGCCAGATGGGAAAGCCGGAGAAGCCCGAGGATCTCGCCCGGCATGCCTGCCTCGTCTACCGCTTCGCCAACACCGGCAAGCTCCACCAATGGCCCTTGTCCAGACAGGGCGAGCCTGTGCAGGTTGAGATCCAGCCCAGCGTCGTAACGAACGCGCTCGAAGCGCAGATCGGCCTCGCCGAAAGCGGGCTCGGCATCGCCTGCGTTCCCGATCTGTCGGTCGCTGAGCACCTGCGACGCGGCTCGCTCGTCCGCATCCTCGAAAGCTATGTCGAGGTGCAGACGAAACTCAGTGTGATGTGGCCCGCCAGCCGCTACGCCTCGCCGAAACTACGGGCCTTCGTCGATTTCGCCGCCGAGGAGTTCCTCGCCCCATGACAGCGCCTCGCCGCATGCGCAGCAAGGTGGCTGATCACTCGGCCGCCTCAAGCCTGTAGGCACTGGTGTCGTAGTTCAGGATCGGCGCCAACCAGCGCTCGACCTCACGAATGTCCATGCCCTTGCGCGCGGCATAGTCCTCGACCTGATCGCGCTCGACCTTGGCGACGCCGAAATAGTAGGCGTCGGGATGCGAGAGATAGAGGCCCGAGACCGAGGAACCCGGCCACATCGCAAAACTCTCGGTCAGCTTGACGCCGACGCGGCGCTCCGCCTGCAGCAGCTCGAACAGCGTCGCCTTCTCGGTATGGTCGGGCTGGGCCGGATAGCCCGGCGCCGGGCGGATGCCCTGGTACTCCTCGCGGATCAGGTCCTCGTTCGAATAGTTCTCGTCCGGCGCATAGGCCCAGAACTCCGTGCGCACGCGCTGGTGCATGCGCTCGGCGAAGGCCTCGGCGATGCGGTCGGCCAGCGCCTTGACCATGATCGAGCGGTAGTCGTCATTGTCGCGGGCGAAGCGCTCCGAGATGCGCTCCTCCTCAGCCCCGGAGGTCACGACGAACGCCCCGATATAGTCGGGCGCCCCGCCTTCCGGCGCGACGAAGTCGGAGATGCACATGTTCGGCTTGCCATCGCGCTTCGAGAGCTGCTGGCGCAGGCCGTGGAAGGTCGCGAGTTTCTCTTGCCGGCTCTCGCCAGTATAGAGCCGGATATCATCGCCGACCGCATTCGCCGGCCAGAAGCCGACCACCGCCTTCGGGTTGAACCAGCGCTCCTCGACGACGCGCTTCAGCATTGCCTGCGCATCTTCCCAGAGCGCACGCGCTGCCTCGCCCTGCTTCTCATCCTCGAGGATCGCAGGGTACCGGCCCTTCAGCTCCCAGGTCTGGAAGAACGGCGTCCAGTCGATCAGCGGCACGAGCTCGGCGAGGTCGTAGCTGCGGAACACACGGGTGCCGAGGAAGGTCGGCTTCGGCGGCTGGTAGCCGGCCCAGTCCGGCCTGAAGGCGTTGGCGCGCGCCTTGGCGAGCGGCAGGCGCTGCTTGTCGGCCTCGGAGCGGCGATGGGCGGCGGCGACCTTCTCGTACTCGGCCTGGAGGCCCTCGACGTAAGGCCCCTTCTGCTCCTGCGAGAGCAGGCTGGAGACGACGCCGACGGCGCGCGAGGCATCGGTGACATAGACCGCCTGGCCCTGGTTGTAGGCAGGGTGGATCTTCACGGCCGTGTGGACACGGCTCGTCGTCGCGCCGCCGATCAGGAGCGGGATATCGAAGCCCTCGCGCTCCATCTCGGAGGCGACCGTGACCATCTCGTCGAGCGAGGGCGTGATCAGACCGGAGAGGCCGATGATGTCGACCTTCTCCTTGCGTGCGGTATCGAGGATCTTCTGCGTCGGCACCATCACGCCGAGGTCGATGACCTCGTAGTTGTTGCACTGGAGCACGACGCCGACGATGTTCTTGCCGATGTCATGGACATCGCCTTTCACCGTCGCCATCAGCACCTTGCCGGCCGCCGAGCGCTCGGCACCGCCATTGAGGCGCTTCTCCTCCTCCATGAACGGCATCAGGTAGGCCACGGCCTGCTTCATCACCCGGGCCGACTTCACCACCTGCGGCAGGAACATCTTGCCGGCGCCGAACAGGTCGCCGACCACGTTCATGCCGGCCATCAGCGGCCCCTCGATGACATGAAGCGGCTTCTCCGCCTGCGCCCTCGCCTCTTCCGTATCGCGATCGATGAACTCGGTGATGCCGTTCACGAGCGCGTGCTTGAGACGCTCGTGAACGTCGGCCTCGCGCCAGGCGAGGTCCTTGCCCGAAACCGCCGCCGAGCCGTCGCCCTTGAAGCGCGGCGCGGCATCGAGCAGCCGCTCGGTCGCATCCTTGCGGCGGTTGAGGACGACATCCTCGCAAAGCTCGCGCAATTCGGGATCGAGATCGTCGTAGGAGCCGAGCTGGCCGGCATTCACGATCCCCATATCCATCCCGACCTTGATGCAATGGTACAGGAAGACCGAATGCATCGCTTCGCGGACCTTCTCATTGCCGCGGAACGAGAAGGACAGGTTCGAGACACCGCCCGAGATATGCGCGTGCGGCAGCGTCTCGCGGATAGTGCGGGTCGCGTTGATGAAGTCGTTGCCGTAGTTGTCGTGTTCCTCGATGCCGGTCGCGACCGCGAAGATGTTCGGATCGAAGATGATGTCCTCGGGCGGGAAGCCCGCGACCTCGGTCAGCAGCTTATAGGCGCGGGTGCAGATCTCGATCTTGCGCTCATAGGTGTCGGCCTGGCCGGTCTCGTCGAAGGCCATGACGACGACGGCCGCGCCGTATTGCCGGCAGATGCGGGCGTGCTCAAGGAAAGCTTCCTCGCCCTCCTTCATCGAGATCGAGTTGACGATCGGCTTGCCCTGGATGGTCTTCAGGCCTGCCTCGATCACATGGAATTTCGAGGAATCGACCATGATCGGCACGCGGGAGATGTCCGGCTCCGAGGCGATCAGATTGCAGAACTCGGTCATCGCCTTCTCGGAATCGAGCAGGCCCTCATCCATGTTGATGTCGATGACCTGCGCGCCATTGGCGACCTGGTCGCGCGCCACATCAAGCGCCGCCGCATAATCGCCATTGGTGACGAGCTTGCGGAACTTGGCCGAACCGGTGACGTTGGTGCGCTCGCCGACGTTCACGAAGGGGATGGTCTCGTCGAGCGTGAACGGCTCGAGGCCGGCAAGCCTGAGATACGGCTTCGGCTCCGGCACGGTGCGCGGCGCCTTGCCGGCGACGGCTTCGGCGATGGCGCGGATATGGCCGGGCGTCGTGCCGCAGCAGCCGCCGACCATGTTGACGAAGCCGGCATCGGCGAATTCGGCGAGCATCGCCGCCGTCGCCTCGGGGCGCTCGTCATAGAGGCCGAACTCATTGGGCAGGCCGGCATTCGGATAGGCGCAGACCAGCGTCCCGGCGACGCGCGACATGTCCTTGATATGCGCGCGCATCTCGCGCGCGCCGAGCGCGCAGTTGAGGCCGATGGTCAGCGGATTGGCGTGGCGCACCGCGTTCCAGAACGCCTCGACCGTCTGGCCCGACAGGGTGCGGCCGGAAAGATCGGTGATCGTGCCGGAGATCATCACCGGCAGGCGGATGCCCCGCTCGCGATAGACCTCCTCGATCGCGACGATCGCCGCCTTGGCGTTGAGCGTGTCGAAGATCGTCTCGATCAGCAGCAGCTCCGAGCCACCGTCGATCAGGCCGCGCACCTGCTCGGCGTAGGAATCGCGCACCTGGTCGAAGGTGACCGCTCGGAAGCCGGGATTGTTGACGTCGGGCGAGATCGAGAGCGTGCGGTTGGTCGGGCCAATAGCGCCGGCGACGAAGCGGCGGCGGCCATCCTCCTTGCGAGCGATCTCGGCTGCCTCGCGGGCGATGCGAGCGCATTCGACGTTCAACTCATAGACGATCGCTTCCATGCCGTAATCGGCCTGGGCGATCGAGGTGCCCGAGAAGGTGTTGGTCTCGACGATGTCGGCGCCGGCCCGGTAATAGGCGAGATGGATGTCGCGCAGCGCATCGGCCTGCGTCAGCGCGATCAGGTCGTTATTGCCCTTGAGATCGTGGTTCCAGCCTTTGAAACGCTCGCCGCGGAAATCGGCCTCGGAGAGCTTCAGATTCTGGATCTGCGTGCCCATCGCGCCATCGAGCACGAGGATGCGCTCCGAAGCGGCCTGGCGCAGGGCGCGGTCGATCTCGGCGCCGTCGGCGGGAGTGGGCTTGTAGTCGGACATTGCTACGCTTTCACCGGAAGGCGGAAACAGGAATTGCGGTTCAGTGCTGGCCTTCGAGGGCGGCGAGGCGCTTCTCGATTGCTTCGATGCGCTCTTCGACCTCTGCGGCGGCGTAGCGGCCCAGGACGGATTCGCCAAACGCCGCCTGCCTGACATTCTCGAGGCGCTTCTTGATCTCCGTCAGGTCGGTACGGACCTCCTCGCGGAAAGCCGCATTCTCCGCGCGCATCTCCCGCAGGAGCGGGAGGATCAGGTCGTCAGGCTCAGCCATATGACATCATCCCTGCTTGTCACCCCTCTAATATAGGGCGACGAAATCGACCTCACTCCGCCGCCACCTGCTGCGCCTGCACCTTCTCCGGCTTCAGGCCGACGAGATGGCAGATCGCATAGACCAGATCGGCCTTGTTCATCGTGTAGAAGTGCAGGTCCGAGACGCCGCGATCGACCAGGTCGAGCACCTGCTCGGCGCAGACGGCGGCGGCGACGAGCCGACGCGTCGCCGGATCGTCCTCGAGCCCCTCGAAGCGATCAGCCAGCCATTGCGGCACGCTCGCCCCGGTCTTGCGGGCGAAGCCGGCCGTCTGCCGGAAGTTCTGCACCGGCACGATGCCCGGCAGGATCGGGATCTCGATGCCGCGAGCGCGAACCTTGTCGAGATAGCGGAAATAGACATCGTTATCGAAGAAGAACTGGCTGATCGCCCGCGTCGCGCCGGCATCGACCTTCTTCTTCAGCGCGTCGATGTCGGCATCGAGCGAGGCCGCTTCCGGGTGCTTTTCCGGATAGGCCGAAACCGTGACCTCGAAATCACCGACTTTGCGAATGCCGGCGACGAGGTCCGAGGTCTGGTGATAGCCCTGCGGATGCGGCTCGTAGACCGTGCCGAGCCCGCCGGCAGGATCGCCGCGCAACGCCACGATATGGCGCACTCCGGCGGCCCAATAGGCGCGGATCACATCATCGACCTCCTCGCAGGAGGCCGAGACGCAGGTCAGATGCGCTGCCGGCTTCAAACCGGTCTCGTCGACCATGCGCTTGACGGTGTTGTGCGTGCGCTCGCGCGTCGAACCTCCGGCGCCATAGGTCACCGAGACGAAGGCCGGGCCTAGCGGCTCGAGCCGACGCACGCTCTCCCAGAGGCTGACCTCCATCTCCTCGTTCTTCGGCGGGAAGAACTCGAAGGAGACGCGCGGGCGGCGCGAGCCGTGCCGGCTGGGGCGGAAAGCGTTCATCACGCAACCTCACGATCGAACTGACGAAGGGGGAAATCGCCCTGGAGGCGCCGGTCGCGGCCGCGCCAGAGCATGACACCGAGCTGGCCGCTTCCACCATCGGCGGCCGTGATCTCCTCGGCGAGATCGCATTCGAGGCCGGCTTCGGCGAACCAGGCGAGGATCTCGTCCTTCTCGAAGCCGAGGCGGCGATGGGCGTGCTCGGTGCGCAGGAATTCCATCTCGTGCGGCGCGAAATCGACCAGGATCAGCCGCCCGCCCGGGGCGAGCAGCGCCGCCGCCTCGCGCAGCGCACGAGCCGGGTCGTCGAGGAAATGCAGGACCTGATGGACGATCACGAGGTCGAAGGAGCCGCGCGCGAAGGGCAGCGCATAGATGTCGCCCTGCCGGAGCTCGACCCGCGACAGCCCGGCTTTCTCCAGATTGGCCCGCGCCACCGCCAGCATGGCGTGGCTTGCATCGACGCCGACCGCCCGCGCCGCCTTTGGCGCCAGCCGCTCCAGCATGCGCCCGGTGCCGGTGCCGAGATCGAGCAGCGCCTGCAACGGCTGCTCGCCGACCGCAGCCTCGACCGCCGCCTCGACCGCTGCATCGGAGACGTGTAGCGAGCGCAACTGATCCCATTCGCGCGCGACATTGGCGAAATAGGACTGGGCGGCGGCAGAGCGGGTCGCGCGCACCGCAGCGAGCCGCTCACGATCGGCCGCCAGGACCGGGTCGGCGGAATCGAGATCCCGCGCCAGCGAGAGCGCGAGCGCGCCGCCCGGCGTCGCATCGTCGAGACGGAAGAAGGCGAAGGCTCCCTCGCGTGAGCGGCGCAACAAGCCCGCCTCCGCCATCAACTTGAGATGCCGCGAGATGCGCGGCTGCGACTGGCCGAGGATGTCGGTCAGGTCCGAAACCGAGAGCTCGCCTTCCGCCAGCAGCGCCAGGATCCGCAGGCGCGTTTCCTCGCCCGCCGCGCGTAGCGAGGCCAGCATGGTCGGCAGCGAATGACGGAACCGGCGATTCACCTGCAAACACCTCGAAATTCTATGAAAGATATAAAGATATCTTTATGTCAAACACGAAGGCGATGCAAGCCTGATTGTCCGATATTCCAGTCGACACCGACGGATCAAACAAACGCAGGAGCCCTCTGCCACACAGGAAGGGCTCCGGACAGCCTTCCTACGTGGGCTTGTGTGATGCAGCTGCCTGCATCGCCCCCCGGAGCACCCCGTAGATCCGCGGATCGGCCGCCTGCGCTACGTTGAAACGCATGAAATGCCGGGCCGTCTGCGTCAGGCTGAAGGCATTTCCCGGCGCGAGCACGACGCCCTCGGCCAGCGCGTGCCGGGCGATCTGCGCGCCGTCGAGCTCGCCGGGCAAGCGGCACCAGAGAAACATGCCGCCACGCGGCGTCAGCCAGGGCTCGATGCCGAGCCCGGCGAGCCGGCCGCGCGTCTCGGCCATAGCCCGCGCCAGCCGCTGGCGGAGTGCCTCGACATGCCTGCGATAGCTGCCGTCCTTCAGGAGGTCGAGGACCAACTCGGCCGCAAGCCGCCCGCCACCAAATGAGAGCGCGACCTTGAGATCGGTCAGCCCTTCGATCCAGTCGGGCCTTGCAGCGATGTAGCCGCAGCGCACCGAGGCCGACAGCGTCTTCGAGAAACTGCCGATCTGGACGACCCGTTCCAGCCCGTCGAGCCCAGCGAGCCTCGGCGCCACCTCCGGTTCGATATCGCCGAAGATATCATCCTCGACGATGGTCAGCCCGGACTGCTCGGCGAGCTTGAGCAGGCGATGGGCAGTCGCGGCCGAGAGCGTCGCGCCGGTCGGATTGTGCAGGGCAGAGTTGGTGACATAGAGCCGCGGCCGATGCTCGGTCAGCGCCTGCGCGAACAGGGCAAGATCGGGGCCCGACGGCGTATAAGGCACACCGACGATCTTCACCCGGTGAACGCGCAACAGCGCATGAAAATTGAAATAGCAGGGGTCGTCGACCAGCACCGTGTCACCGGGCTCGAGCAGGAAGCGGCAGACCAGGTCGATCGCCTGCGTACCCGATTCCGTCAGGACGATCTGGTCCGGCGAAGCCTCGACGCCGCGCTCCCCCAGGCGATGGGCGAGCAGATGGCGCAGCCCCGGCAGGCCGAGCGGCGTGCCGTATTCGGCCAATGTCCCGGCCTCGGCCCGGCTGAGCCGGCGCAGCGACTGGCGGATAGAGGCCTCCGGCATCCAATCGGGCGGCAGCCAGCCGCATCCGGCCCGCAAGCCCTCGACACCGGCTTCGAGTGATTGCCTGGAGAGCCAGAGCGGATCAATGGCTCGGTCGAGCTTCGGCGCGACATCAGCGAGCGAAAGCGGCGGCAGTCGCCGAACGTAGAAGCCGGAGCCGCGCTTCGCCTGGATCGCCCCTTCCGCCGCCAATCGTTCATAGGCTTCGACCACGGTCGATTTCGACACGCCCATGCTCTCGGCGAGACCGCGGATAGAGGGCAGCTTGGCGCCTGGCACCAGCGTTCGCCCGGCGATGCGCTGCCGGATGGTCGCCATGACGCGCCCGACCAGCGTGTCGGCTGCCGCCCCGCTATCGGCGGAATACTTAATCTGTACGGCATCCTGCATCAGGACAGTTTGCCCGAACTGTACCGGACTGTCTCTGGAAATCCGTGAGCCCGCGCCGCATGCAGGCAGGCTCCTGGAGGGATCATGGACAGAACTGCGAACGGCCTGCTCAACGGCTTTATCGGCGTCCTTATCTTCAGCGGCTCGCTGCCGGCGACGCGCGTCGCCGTCGCTGATTTCGACCCGATCTTCCTGACGGTAGCGCGCGCCGCCATCGCCGGGCTGCTCGGGCTCGGGCTCCTGCTCGCGCTCAGGCAGAAGCGGCCGAGGCCCGAAGACCTGCTGCCCCTCGCCGTGGTAGCGCTCTGCGTCGTCGTCGGCTTCCCGCTGCTCACCGCGCTCGCTCTACAGCACGTCACCTCTGCCCATTCGATCGTCTTCGTCGGCCTGCTGCCGCTCGCGACCGCGATCTTCGGCGTGCTGCGTGGCGGCGAGCGGCCTCGGCCTGCATTCTGGCTCTTCGCGATCCTCGGCAGCCTCTGCGTCGTCGGCTTCGCCTGGACCCAAGGCTTCGCCGCCTCTCCGGTCGGCGATCTCCTGATGCTCGCCGCCATCGTCGCCTGTGGCCTTGGCTATGCCGAGGGCGCTCGCCTCTCGCGCCATCTCGGCGGCTGGCAGGTGATCTCCTGGGCACTGGTGCTGTCGCTGCCGATCATGGCCGGCCTGACGCTGCTGACGCTGCCGGCCTCGTTCGCCCAGGCGGGCACCCCGGCCTGGCTCGGCCTCGCCTATGTCTCGCTGTTCAGCATGCTGATCGGCTTCGTCTTCTGGTATCGCGGCCTCGTCCAGGGCGGCATCGCCGCCGTCGGGCAACTGCAGTTGCTGCAGCCCTTCTTCGGGCTGTCTCTGGCGGCTTTGCTGCTCGGCGAAACCGTGGGCTGGCAGATGGTGGCGACCTCGATCGCCGTTATCGCCTGCGTCGCCGGCGCAAGGCGCTTTGCACGGTAGGCCGCGCCGACGGCTCAACCCTGCATCGGCTTCAGCACGACCACGGTATCGCCGGGCGCGATCCGCCCCGGCACGTCGACCGAGAGCACGAGCCCGCGCAAGCGCGCCGCCGCCTTGACGAAGGAAAATTCGAGCTCCGGCCGGCCGACAGCCGCGGCGATAGCTCGGCCTGAGAGCCGGCATGGTGCGTTATAGGCCTCGACCCGCAGGACGGCATTGCCGTCGAAGCGGCCCTTGCCGCCCCAGGCACCACCGATTGCGAGCCGACTGCCCGGCGCAATCTGCGAGAAGCCCGGCAATCCCTCGACCACAAGGTTGCCGCCGATCCATTGCGGCGGCAGCGCCTCGATCGCGAGCGAAGCGGCAATCTCGGCGAGATCGCCCGGGCACAGCGCCGAGAGCTGCCGGTCGTTGCGCAGCACGGTTCCCCGCGACAGCCAGGGCTCGCGCGCGCCAGCACGACGCGTCGCGCCGTGATGGCGGTCGCCTGGAATACCGTGATGATCGAGATCGAGATGATCGGCGGGCGCAGTGACGAAGCTTGCGCCGGAGCGATCCGTCCGCGCGGCCTGCAGTACCGCGACGAGCCTTCCGCTTGCGAGCACAGCCGTCATTGCGGCCGGGCCGGCGGTGGCCTCGCCGTTCTCATGCGTCCGGCCGGCTCAGATCAACTTGAGCGAGCCGGCTGCTGTCTTGCCCCGTTCGGTCTTGAGCTCGAACGAGACCTTCTGTCCTTCCGTCAGCGTCAACATCCCCGCTTCCTTGACGGCAGTGACGTGCACGAACACGTCCTTGCCGCCATCAGCGGGCTGAATGAAGCCAAAGCCTTTCTCGGTATTGAACCACTTCACGGTTCCGGTCGCCATCGCCGCATCCTTTGGAGCATTCATGGTCTCGCGACGCGCCTTGGAGACTAGTTCTCCAGGAGCCGCGCCAGTCGAGGATTGACCGAAAACGAAATCTTGTCGAGATCAAAGCATTGGCAATTAAAGCGGACCTCTTCAGGGTTTCGTGATCTCGAATTGCGTCTTCGCCTGCGCCAGCGACGCCCCGCCGAGATAGACCTCGATCAGGCCGGGATCGAGCTGGTAGCGGCCCGCATCGTCATGGGTGCCCAGTGTCCGGGCCTCCAGCTTGAAGCGCACAGTCTTCGTCTCGCCGGCCTTCACGAAGACTTTGTCGAAACCCTTGAGTTGGCGCAGCGGCCGCGACCGCTCCGCCACTGGCTGGCGGACATAGAGCTGCACCACCTCCTGCCCGTCGCGCTCGCTTTGGTTGGTGACGTCAACGCTGATCTCGGCGACGCCGTTCATCGCCACCTTCTCGCTCGAGACGCGCGGATTGGCATAGGAAAAGCGGCTATAGGAGAGGCCGAAGCCGAACGGGTAGAGCGCCTCATTGGCCTCGTCCATGAAGATCGATTCATAGCGCTGGCGGATCTTCTGCGGCCGGCCGGTCGGCAGCTGGTCGTAATAGACCGGGATCTGCCCGACCGAGCGCGGGAAGCTCATCGGCACCCGCCCCGCCGGATTGGCCTTGCCGGCCAGGACCTCGGCGATGGCGGCGCGTCCCTCGGTGCCGCCATGGAAGGTCTGGACAATCGCCGCGACGTGCTTGTCGGCCCAGCTCAGGACCAGCGGCCGGCCCGTCGCCAAGACCAGCACCACCGGCTTGCCGGTCGAAACCAGTGCCGCGAGCAGCTCCTGCTGCACGCCCGGTAGGCCAAGATCGGTGCGCGAGGCGCCCTCGCCCATGAACTCGCAATCCTCGCCGAGCATGGCGACGACGAGATCGGCCGCAGCGGCCGCCTTCACGGCTGCGTCCTTGTCCTTGAACTCGGTGCCGCAATTCTTGGTGAAGGCCGGCTCGTAGGCGACCGTGACATCGGCCGGGAGCTGCTCGCGCAGCGCGTCCGGCAGCGGCTGGACGAGGCGGCGGCCGAGCCCGGCCGGATCGGTCCAGACCCGCTCATCCTCCGGCACCGCCATGGCGCCGATCACCGCGACCGACTTCACCGCAGGCGCGATCGGCAGCGTCGCCTTGTCATTCTTGAGCAGGATGACGCCCTCGCGCGCCGCCTGCCGCGCGACCTTGCGCGCTTCTTCCGTCTGCATCAGCGACGGCGCCGCGGCGACGTCGACATCAGGCCGATCGAACAGGCCGAGATGGTACTTGACCCGCAGCACGCGCCGCACCGCCTCGTCGAGCGCCTTCACCGGCACGCGCCCAGCCTTCACCTCATTGGCGAGGTGCTTGTGGAAGACGTCGCCCATCATGTCCATGTCGATGCCGGCGAGCAGCGCCTTGCGCGCCGCCTCGGCATCGTCCTTGGCGATGCCGTGCAGGCGCAATTCGGTGATCGAGCCGAAATCCGAGGTGACGAAGCCGCGAAAGCCCCATTTGCCGCGCAGGAGGTCGGTCAGCATGCCGCGATGGGCCGTGGCCGGCATGCCGTTCAGCGCGTTGAAGGCCGCCATCGCGGTCATCGCGCCGGCCTCGAAGGCGGCCTTGAACGGCGGCAGGTGCAGATCGTGCAGCTGGCTCAGCGGAATCCAGGTCGAGTTGTAGTCGCGCCCGGCCTCGCCCGCGCCATAGCCGACGAAATGCTTGACGCTCGCCGCGACACCGCCGCGCTGATAGCCGCGGGTCCGCGCCGCCGCGACGACGCTCGCGAGATGGACATCCTCGCCGGCGCCTTCCAACACGCGCCCCCAGCGCGGATCCCGCGACATGTCGACCATCGGCGCGAAGGTCCAATTGATGCCGGCGGCGCTCGCCTCGCGCCCGGTCCAGTAGGCCGCTTGCTCGATCAGTTGCGGGTTCCAGCTCGACGCCTGGCCGAGCGGCAGCGGAAAATAGGTCGAGAAGCCGTGGACGGCATCGAGCCCGATGATCAGCGGTATCTTCAGCCGTGACTGGCGCACCGCCTCCTGGACCTGACGGACCTCCTGCGGCACGACGAAGTTCATCACGGCGCCCATCCGACCGGCCTTGACCTGATTGATGTCGAAGCCCTCGCCGCGGCCGGAGAGGTGGAGCTGGCCGACCTTCTCCTCCAGCGTCATCTTGCCGATGAGCGCATCGACCTTGCGCTCGATCGCGGCGGCCTCGGGGCCGGCCTTCCAGCCGACCCCCTGCTGGGCGAAAGCGATAGTGGCGAAGCCGCAGGTCAGAAGTGCAGCGAAGAGCCGCAGAATCATGTTGAAGCCTTGTGCTTGCTCGGAAGGTCGGGCGCCCGGTACAGGATCGGCGCGGATGGCTCAACCATTGCTTCGCCGCCGGGCCATGAATGGAAGCTGAAGCGCGCGCGTCGACGGATGACACAGATGACGATCGGCACGGGCGCGACCAACCGGCACCGCCTCTACGAAGACGCACTGGCGATGCTGCTCGGCGCGATGCTGGTCAGCCTCGGCGTCGTGCTCTACGCCAAGGCGACGCTGGTGACCGGCGGGCTCGCCGGCCTCGCGCTCCTGGTCGAAGCGGCTGGTGGCCCCGCCTTTTCCGCCGGCTTCTTCCTCCTGAACCTGCCCTTCTACTGGCTTGCGCTGCAGCGCCTCGGCCGCGGCTATACGCTACGGACCTTCCTCGCCGTCGCGCTGGTCTCAGGCCTGAGCTGGGCGACGCCGCAGCTGATCCGGATCGAGCAGATCGATCCGTTCTATGCCGCGATCGCCGGCGGCTCGCTGATGGGCATCGGCATGCTCGTACTCTTTCGCCACCGCACCGGGCTCGGCGGCGTCAATGTGCTCGCCGCCTATCTTCAGGAGCAGCACGGCCTGCGCGCCGGCTGGGTCCAGCTCGGCATCGACGCCGCGATCCTCGCCGCAGCCGCTTTCGTGCTGCCACTCGACAAGGTCGCGCTCTCACTGGTCGGCGCCGTCGCGCTCAATCTCAACCTCGCGATCAACCACAAGCCGGGCCGCTATCTCGGCGTGACATGACGCGGGCGTTGCCTCCCGCGACATTCCATGCGACCGAGCGCAGCGACGACAATGCGGACGAGGCGACCATGGCCCAGCTCTTGACCATCGAGGATCTGCGCATCCAGGCGAAGCGCCGCGTGCCGCGCATGTTCTACGACTATGCCGATTCAGGCGCCTGGACCGAAGGCACCTACCGCGCCAACGAAACCGACTTCGCCCCGATCAAGCTGCGCCAGCGCGTCGCGGTCGACATGACCAACCGCACGCTCGCCTCGACCATGGTCGGCCAGAACGTCTCGATGCCCGTCGCGCTCGCGCCGACCGGCCTCACCGGCATGCAGCACGCCGATGGCGAGATCCTCGCCGCCCGCGCCGCCGCCAAGGCCGGCGTGCCCTTCACGCTCTCGACCATGAGCATCTGCTCGATCGAGGACGTGGCGCAGAACAGCCCGGCGCCGTTCTGGTTTCAGCTCTATGTGATGAAGGACCGCGACTTCATCGGCCGGCTGATCGACCGCGCCAAGGCGGCCGGCTGCTCGGCGCTGATGCTGACACTCGACCTGCAGATCCTCGGCCAGCGCCACAAGGACATCCGCAACGGCCTCTCCGCCCCGCCGAAGCCGACGCTCGCCAACATGATCAACCTCGCCATGAAGCCGCGCTGGTGCATGGGCATGCTCGGCACCAAGCGCCGGACATTCGGCAACATCGTCGGCCATGCCAAGGGCGTCGGCGATCTCTCCTCGCTCTCCTCCTGGACCGCGGAGCAGTTCGACCCGGCTCTGAGCTGGGACGACGTCAAATGGATCAAGGACCGCTGGGGCGGCAAGCTGATCCTCAAGGGTATCCTCGACGCCGAAGATGCCGAGCTCGCGGCCCAGAGCGGCGCCGATGCGCTGATCGTCTCCAACCATGGCGGACGCCAGCTCGACGGCGCGGTCTCCTCGATTGCCGCACTGCCCGGCATCGTCGAGCAGGTCGGCGGCCGCATGGAGGTCTGGATGGATGGCGGCATCCGCTCCGGCCAGGACGTGATCAAGGCCGTGGCGCTCGGCGCGCGCGGCGTGCTGATCGGCCGCGCCTTCCTCTACGGGCTCGGCGCGATGGGCGAGGAAGGCGTGACCCGCTGCCTCGACATCATCCGCAAGGAGCTCGACATCACCATGGCCCTCTGCGGTCTCCGCGACATCCAGGACGTCGACGGCCGCATCCTGGTGAAGGGCAAAGCCTGAGCGCCTCGACGCTCAGGGCTCCTCTTCCAGAGCGAGAACGGCGAAGCTGGCGAGCCAATGCTCGCCCATATAGTCGCCGGCGATGTGCGGGATGCCTGCGGCGAGATGCTCCGCCGCAGCGGCTTTGACGACCGCCCGGCGGGCATCGTCTTCCGGCAGCGCGCCGGCCAGCGCCCGCCAGCACCAGGCGCGGCTGAGGTTCAGCCCGTCGAGATGGGCGATCTTGCCATCGCTGCGATCCGTCACCGTCGCGGGCCGGAACAGCGTCGCCGGCTCCTGGCGCACCAGCCGCGGCAGGAACTTGTCGAACCAGGGCAGAAACTGGTCCGCGGCGAGCAGGCGGCGCATGCATTCGGCCTCGATCAGGGCCGAGGACTGGAAATCATCGCCGCTCGGCTCGCCCCAGGCCGGGCAGTCCGCGTCATCGCCATACCAGCGCAAGGCGGTTTCCCGCAGCAACGTCGCGAAATCCGTATCCGCCGTTGCGGCCGCATAATCCGCCGCCATGCGCAAGCCGAAGGCGGTGTTGAAATGCGTCCCGACCCGCACCGGATAGGTCGCGAGCGGCAGGAAATCGCGGAAGCGCTGCGCGAAGGCCTCGGCCAGTGGCCTGGTATTCTCCGACCAGCTTTTGTCGTCGAGCAGGCTCAGCTCCGCCGCCAGCTTCAAGAGCCACCCCCAACCATAGGGGCGCTTGAAGCCGCGCGCGGTGGGAGCCGCGAGATAGGCGCATTCGACCGCGACCTTCTCCGGCGTGAGCTGTTCGTCGAACAGAGCGCGGATATCGCCAGCGGCCTCGAAGCCCGGATAGCGCCGCAGCAGCCGCGCCAGCATCCAGTAGCTGTGCACGCAGGAATGCCAGTCATAGCTGCCATAGAAGATCGGATGCAGATCGCGCGGAGTCTGCGCATCCTGCGGCCCGGCCAGCGTATGGTCGGGCTTGTTCGGGTATTCGCGCCGGACATGCCCGAGCGCGATGCGGGCGAAACGAAGCGCGATTTCCTCGGTGAGGCGGGCTGCGGTCACGATGGCTTCCTTGCTCTGGCGTAGCTGATGATCAGGTCGATCAGACGCGGGGTGATATAGATCGGCAACTGCGTCGCCGCGAAGAACAGCGCCATGCGTGGCGAGGCAGCGGCGCCGAGCGCCGACCAGACCAGCCCGACATTGCGGTTGCCGAGGATGAGGCCGACGGTCAATCGCTCGGCGAGCGCACCGGGTAGCAGGGCAGCCCCTACTCCCTGCAGACCGAGATTGCAGGCGAAAGCAAGCGCGAGGCAGAGCAGCGCACCATGCCAATCCGCCGCGATCTGCGCGCGGACCCCGGCCATAGTAGCGACCACGAAGACGAGCAGCGCCGCAACCACGACCCTGTCGACGGCTTCGCCATGGCTGTGCAATTGCGGCCCCGCAAAGCGCCGCAGCAGCAGGGCGACGCCCTCCGCGCCACCGACCAGCAGAGCAAGGCGCAAGGCAAGATCGAATGCGCTGATGCCGATGCCGCCGAACCAGCCGGCGAGAAGCGGCACGGTGAGCGGCGCGAGCGCCATACACAGCAGCGTCACCGCGAGCGGAACCGTGCAATCGAGCCCGAGCATCCGCGCCACCGCCGCGGTGCCGCTCGACGGCGGCGCGGCGGTCGCCAGCACGAGCGCGAGCGCCAGCTCAGCGCCGAGGCCGAGACGATAGGCGATCAGGCCGATCAGAGCCGGACAAGCGACCATGACGGTGACCGGGAGCAGCACGGAGAGCGCCGGCCGGCCGAGCACAGCAACAACCGCCTTCCCTTCGGTCCGCAGCAGCGTGCCGAGCACGATGACGAAGATCATCACCGGCATAGACGGCCGGGCCAGCTCGGCCAGCGCCGGAAAGGCCAGGCCGACCAAAACGCCGAGCACCAGAATGGTCGGTCCGCGCGGCACGAGGCGCGACAGGGATATTCGCATGCGCCTCTTCCGGCGGGTTCGACTCCCCTCCTTTCAGCAACCCGCACGGCATTGTGGAAATCGATTTTTATTATATGTACTATCGTTCAGATGAATTTAGCTGCCGTCGACCTCAACCTTCTCGTCGCCTTCGAAGCGCTGATGGAGGAGCGTAACGTCACCCGCGCCGGCCAGCGCATCGGCCTCGCGCAGCCCTCGATGAGCAGCGCGCTGACCCGCCTGCGCGCCCTGTTCGACGATGAGCTCTTCATTCGCACCGCCGCGGGCATGCAGCCGACTGCCAGGGCGCTGGCACTGGCCCAGCCGATCGGCGAGGCGCTCGCCCAGATCAGGACGACGCTCGCGCCGGATGCAGCCTTCGATCCCGCGACCGCGCGGCGCCGCGTGACCATCGCCGTCACGGATTACGGCGACCTCGTCGTCGTGCCGGCGCTCGTCGCCCTGCTCCGGCAGGAGGCGCCGGGCATAGATCTGGTGGTTCGGCCGATCGCCGATCCCGCTTCGAGCCTCGCCGCCCTCGAACGCGGCGATGTCGACGCGCTGATCGGCGGCCATCTGCCGGGCTCGGCGCGCATCGTGCGGCAGAGATTGTTCGACGAGGATTTCATCTGCATTCGCGACAAGGCGCGCGCCGCGACAGGGGGCCCGCTCACGGCCGATGATTATGTCGGACTGCCGCATGCACTGTTCTCTGCCGCCGGCGGCGACGGATCGCCCGGCGTGGTCGACAGCCTCCTCGCCATGGAAGGCCGCAAGCGCCGGGTCGCGGTCACGCTCGCCCATGTCGTCGCCGTGCCCTTCGCCGTCGCCGGCACCGATCTCGTCGCGACCATGGCGCGACGCGTCGCCGGGCGCTTCGCCGAAATCGCCGGCGTCGCGCTCATGCCCCTGCCCTATGACGCACCACCCTTCGCCATCGACCTGCTGTATAGCCGCCGTGCCACGGCCGACCCGGCCCTGGCCTGGTTCATGGCGACCATCGAGCGGGTCGGGCGCGCGCTTTGAGAAGCCGGAGGCCTGGCGGGACCGTCAGCTGACGACCTCTTGCGGAGCCTGCTCACTATAGCGAAACTACTGGCTCTGGAGCCACGCGTACGTCTGCGCTTTGTTTCATGCGGCCACCCGCACGATCGGTCGCTTGCTGCCTGATGTTCTGATCTCGACCCTTGGGGAGATATCCGATCCGACATGATCAAGCTTTATCGCTCCTCCGGTCCAACAATCCACTACTGGGAAACCTGGGCGGAAGACGACAGGCGTCACATTGTGCATTGGGGAGAACTGGGAACGCGCGGAACGTCGAAGATTGTCAAATCGACATTTCTGCGCAAGGCGCGACACATCGTTCAAAAGGAAATCGATGAGCGCCTGCAACAAGGATATCAGCCGATTCCGGACGAAAACCATGCCATCCTCATGATCGAATATGCCGTGGCGGGTTTCGGAACGTCAGCCGACCTGGACAAGCGCCACCGGCTGGAACAACGGATGAATGAAACCTTGGGCTGGACCGGCTTGGGGACGTGCGACGGCGGTAGCATTGGCAGCGGGTCGATGGAGGTCTGCAACTCCGTTGTCGATTTCGACCTTGCAAAGCGCATGATAGAAAGAGACTTGGCCGACACAGAGTTTAGCGACTTCGTCCGGATCTATGATGAAAGGGCGGGCTAGGGGTTATGCGAGCGGCTGCTTTCGACCCGACAGAGACAATCGCGACATCAGGCAGCTTAATGCCCATCGCCCAATAGAAAAACCCGCGCCCCGTTTCCGGAGCGCGGGCCTTCTGAAGTCTAAGTCAGCGCCTCAGCGCGTGAACTTCTTGTACTGGATGCGCTTCGGGATCGTGGAATCGATGCCGAGGCGGCGCTTCTTGTCTTCCTCGTAGTCGGCGAAGTTGCCTTCGAACCACTCGACATGGCTGTCGCCCTCGAAGGCGAGGATGTGGGTTGCGATGCGGTCGAGGAACCAGCGATCGTGGCTGATGATCACGGCGCAGCCGGCGTAATCCTCCAGCGCCTCTTCGAGCGCCCGCAGCGTGTCGACGTCGAGATCGTTGGTCGGCTCGTCGAGCAGGAGGACGTTGGCGCCGGACTTCAGCATCTTGGCGAGGTGGACGCGATTACGCTCACCGCCCGAGAGCGAGCCGACCTTCTTCTGCTGGTCGCCGCCCTTGAAGTTGAAGGCCGAGCAATAGGCCCGCGAATTGATCTCTTTCTTGCCGAGATAGATGATGTCGTTGCCGCCCGAGATCTCCTCCCAGACGTTCTTCTTGTCGTCGAGCGAGTCGCGGCTCTGGTCGACATAGCCGAGCTGGACGCTCTCGCCGATCTTGATCGTGCCGGCATCGGGCTTCTCGACGCCGGTGATCATCTTGAACAGCGTGGTCTTGCCGGCGCCGTTGGGGCCGATCACGCCAACGATGCCGCCCGGCGGCAGCTTGAAGGTGAGCCCGTCGATCAGGAGCTTGTCCTGGAAGCCCTTCGACAGGTCCTCGAAATCGACGACGTTGTTGCCGAGCCGTTCGGCGATCGGGATGATGATCTGGGCTGTGTCCGGCCCCTTCTGCGAGGCCTTCTGCACCAGCTCGTCATAGCGCTGGATACGGGCCTTGCTCTTGGCCTGGCGGGCCTTCGGCGAGGCAGAGACCCACTCCTGCTCGCGCGCCAGCGTCTTCTGGCGGGCGACGTCCTCGCGGCCTTCCTGCTCGAGGCGCTTCTGCTTCTGCACCGACCAGGCCGAGTAGTTGCCCTCATAGGGGATGCCCTGGCCGCGATCGAGCTCGAGAATCCAGCTCGTGACGTTGTCGAGGAAGTAGCGATCGTGGGTGACGATCAGGATCGCGCCCGGATAGGTCCGCAGATGGCCTTCGAGCCAAGCGGTGGTCTCGGCGTCGAGATGGTTGGTCGGCTCGTCGAGCAGCAGGAGTTCCGGCTGCTCAAGCAGGAGCTTGCAGAGCGCGACGCGGCGGCGCTCGCCGCCCGAGAGCTTGTCGACCGCCCAGTCGTCAGGCGGGCAGCGCAGCGCGTCCATCGCCTGGTCGACCTTGGAATCGAGATCCCACAGGCCCTTGGCCTCGATCTCGTCCTGGAGATTGGTCATCTCGTCCGCGGTCTCGTCCGAATAGTTCATGGCGAGCTCGTTGTAGCGGTCGAGGATCGCCTTCTGCGGGGCAACGCCGAGCATGACGTTGTCGCGGACGTTCAGGCTCTCGTCGAGCTTCGGCTCCTGCGGCAGGTAGCCGACGCGGGCGCCGTCCGCGACCCAGGCCTCGCCGGTCCATTCCTTGTCGAAGCCGGCCATGATCTTCAGCAGGGTCGATTTACCGGCGCCGTTGACGCCGAGCACGCCGATCTTGGCGTCCGGATAGAAGGACAGGTGGATGTTGTTCAGGACCTGCTTGCCGCCCGGATAGGTCTTGGACAGGCCGCGCATATGGTAGATGAACTGACGAGACATAGAGGTGCGAACTCCGCTCCGGGCGTGATGGCCTGAGGCTTTCGGGAAATCTGCCGCGTATGTAGCGACAGGGGCAGCGGGCCGCAACCGGCGCGCGATGCCTCGCTGACCATCCGGAGCGCAACGCGCGCTTTCGCCGGACCGCGCCGCCGCCTATGAACGCAGCGAGGGCGGAGGGACTGGCGGTGGCGGCGACGAACAACACGGGCGCGATCGAACTGCGCCTGACCGACGGCGCACAGCTCTTCAACAACCTCGACCCGTTCCCCTTCCGCGAGCGCGATCTCTCAGCCGAGGCCGAGCAGTACATCGTCGAATGGGCCGAGGAGTTGCCGAAGAAGCAGCCGATCGAGATCGTGGTGCATCTGCAATCGCCCGGCTCGATGCAAGATCCCGCCGCCTACATTCCCGCCGCGATCACTGGCTGGTTCCGGACCAAGGAGCGCGAGCAGGCCCGCGCCATCCGCCAGCTCTTCCATGACGGGCGACTCGCCTTCCTGATCGGGCTCGCCGGGCTCGCGCTCTGCATGGCGCTGATCTGGCTGCTGACCCAGGCCTTCGAAGGGCCGTTCATGCGGGTCGTCCAGGAGAGCCTCGTGATCGTGGGCTGGGTGGTGATCTGGCGGCCCGCCGAGATGTTCCTTTACGACTGGGTGCCGCTGCTGCGGCGCAAGACCCTGTACCGCCGCCTCGCCGATGCCACGGTGACGGTCCGCACCGGCTGAAGCCAACGAGGTACCTGCAAGTCACGAAACCAGCAGGTCACGAAACCGCCAGAGCGCGCAGCCGGACTTTTCACGGCCCGGCTTTTGCCTGAAGCTTTGTCCGCTGGGCAGAGACGGAGCGCTTGCAATGGGCTTGTCGGACACTCTCTTGCGACATGGCCTCGCCATGCTGGCGACAGCGTTCCTGCTCGCACCGCCCGCCCGCTCCGAGACCGGCGAGCCCGGCTGCCGTCCGGAGATGGCGCGCAGCCGTCTGCCGATTAGCCTCGCCAATCTCGGCAAGGACGAGGTCCGCCTCACCTTCGTCGGCCACGCCACCTTCCTGATCGAGACGCCTGGCGGCGTGAAGGTCGCGACCGACTATAACGACTATGTCCGCCCGCCCGTGACGCCCGACATCGCCACGATGAACAAGGCGCATTCGACCCATTATTCGCGCGCGCCCGACCCGGCGATCAAGCGCGTCCTCCCCGGCTGGGACCAGAGCGGCGCCGGCGCGGCGAAGCATGACGTCACCTTCGGCGATCTGCGCGTGCGCAACGTCCCGACCAATATCCGCACCTATTCCGGCGGCACCGATTTCGACGGCAACTCGATGTTCGTCTTCGAGATCGGCGATCTCTGCATCGCCCATCTCGGCCATCTGCATCATCCGCTGGAGCCCGGCCATTTGCGCGCGCTCGGCCGGGTCGACATCGTGCTCTTTCCGGTCGACGGCAGCTATACGCTCGACCAGGAAGGCATGATGGAGGTGCTGAAATCGCTGCAGGCGCGGGCGATGATCCCGATGCACTTCTTCGGCGGCGGCACGCTCAACCGCTTCCTCGCCCGCTCGCAGGACTTCTGGCCGGTCGAGCGACGCGAGCAGTCGCAGATCTTGATGTCGAAGGCTTCGCTGCCGGCGAAACCGACGATCATCGTCCTCCAGGGCTATTAAGTTCCGAAGCGGCGCGATCCAGCGTTTCGGGAGCAGATTTGCGGGCCGCAGGTTCGGCGCGGCGCTTATCCGCTGAGGCTGGCCCAAGCCAGCGCGGCCGCTCGAACAGGAAGCCGAGCATCGTTCCCCGAACCAGCCGATTAAGCGCCAACGGCAGCGCAATACAGAGCGCAGCGAGCAGCAGCGAGGCCGTGCCGAGATCGAATTCAGCCTCCGTCTTGATCAACAGGATCCGTGTCGCCGCCATCGGGACGAAGAAGGCGAGGTAGATCGGCAGGGAGTTGCGGCCGCAATAGGCGATCCAGCCAAGACGCTCGGCGAACAGGGCCGAAAACGCGATGACGCCGAGCGCGCCGACATGGCCTAGCACCAAATCGGCCCCAAATGTCTCATGCAGGACCTGATAGCCGAACAGGCCGGTCAGCAAGGCGCTCGCCACCGCCCAGCCGAGCCAGAGCCTCAATGCGACAGCACGATGCTCGCGAACCCAGTCGGCGAAGCGGAAGAGTGCCGGGGCGAACAACGCTCCGCTCAGGAAGAAGACGAAATAGGCCGCGAACTTATCGACGAGCAGCCAGCCGGTCGTCACCGGCACGGTCGCGATCGCCGCCGCGGCCAGCCAGGACGCCACGGGATAGCCCCGCAACGCCTTGCTCATCACGAAGAACACCGCCAGCAGATAGATGAACCAGAGCAGGCCAAAAGGCTGGACGAGGCCCAACGCATAGGCGCTGAACAGTGTCGCAACATCGCCATCGCCCCAGCTCTGGAACTTGAGCAGGCAGTGGATCGTCAGCCAGAGCAGGTAGAAATAGACGAGCGGCGCGATCTTCCGGTCGAGGAATTCAGGCCAGCTCTTCCCGATCAGCCGCGGCGCGAACAGTCCCGAGAGCAGGAAGAAACCCGGCATCCGAAACTGCTTCGCCCATTCGATGAACGGATCGATCCAGCTCTCGCGCTCCTGCGCGACCTCGAAACCGACGACGACATGCATCAGCACCACGAGGATGATGCAGAAGCCCTTGGCGGTATCGACCCAGTCCAGGCGGGACGCGACGCGGTTCGGCGCCGCTCCGGTGAAGTCGGACATTTCAGGCAAGGCTCCGCTCAGCCTCGCCATTCTGCCATGCCGGCTTTAGCGCCCGGTTAGGTCGATCACCGAAACCACGGATATCCCGGCAACGAATCGTCAACGAATTGGCGGGGGCGAGCACAGCCCGCCCCCGCCCGCTCGCAGCAGGCTAGCTGTTCACCCCGCCATCGATGGTCAGCCCGGCCCCGGTGATGAAACGTCCCTCTTCGCTCGCCAGATAGGCGATGAGCCCGGCGATATCCTCCGGCTTGCCGAAATGCGGGATCGCCATGCGGGCGAGCTGGGCATCGGCATGCTCGCCGACGGCCGGGTTCATGTCGGTGTCGGTCGCGCCGGGATGGACGACGTTGACGGTGATGCCGCGCGGCCCGAGATCGCGCGCCAGGCCCTTGGTGAAGCCGATCAGCGCCGCCTTGCTCATCGCATAGAGCGCGATGCCGGGGTCGGTCACGCGCTCGGCAAGGCAGGAGCCGGTGGTGATGATGCGCCCGCCCTCGCGCAGATGAGCGGTTGCGGCCTGCGAAGCGACGATCACGGCCCGGACATTGACCGCAAGGATCGCGTCGATCTCCTGCAGGCTCCAGGCGCCGACCTCGCCATAGTGCCAGATGCCGGCATTGTTGACGAGGATGTCGAGCCCGCCGAGCTCCCGCGCCGCGTTGTCGACCGCAGCCGTAAGCGCCGCCGCATCGGCACTGTCGGCCTGGAGCGCGATCGCCTTGCAGCCGAGCGCGCGAATCTGCCCGACGACCGCCTCGGCCTTGTCGCGGGAACGCTCATAGGTGATCGCGACATCCGCGCCCTCCTGCGCCAGCCGTAGCGCCGTCGCTGCCCCGATGCCACGGCTGCCGCCGGTCACCAGCGCCTTCTTTCCAGTCATCCTAGTCATCGCGTCACCTATTTTGTACCGAATGATACACAATAGGTGATGCGCTTGCAGCTCAGCGTCAAGAAGATTATTTATCGATCGATATAGAAAGGAACCCAGCCTTGGCTGAACGCGGCCGGCCACGCAGCTTCGACCGGGACAACGCCCTGCATCGGGCCATGATGCTGTTTTGGGAGAAGGGCTTCCAGGGCACCTCGATGAGCGAGTTGACCACCGCGATCGGCATCAATGCGCCGAGCCTCTACGCCGCCTTCGGCAGCAAGGACGCGCTCTATCGTGAGGCGATGGCGCTCTACGAACAAGGCGACGGCATTGAGCTCGGCCGCCAGATCGCCGAAGCCCCGAGCGCGAAGGCGGCGGTCGAAGCCTATCTGATGCGCTCCGCGGCGCTCTTCACCCGCCCCGGCAAACCGGCCGGCTGTATGGTCGTGCTTTCGGTGATCCACGGCGCCGGTACGAGCTCGCAGACCGGCGCGGCGCTGCGCGATGCAAGGGCGGAGGCCCAGACGATCATCGAAGCGCGGCTGCGCCAGGCGGTCGAAGCGGGCGAATTGCCGGCGACATGCGATCCGGCGGGCATCGCCTCGTTCTACATCACGGTGCAGCAGGGCATGTCCATCCGAGCCCGCGATGGCGCGACGCTGCCCGAACTTGAAGCGATCGCGCAATCGGCGATGGCGGCCTGGGATGGCCTGACGCAGGCCAGGAGCTGAACCTGCCGGGTTCTGCCGATGCGTTTAACGGCTTGCTCAGACTGAATCGAGGGTTTGCTGGGCAAATCCGTCGAACTTCGGCACCCTCGCCGGCAGTCGATGGAGCCTTCGATGATCCGCGCCCTTGCTGTCGCCACCCTTGCCATCATGCTCGTTCCGGCCAGCGCCGAAGCGGCCAAGTTCAGGTTCGGCGGCAGCCGTTCCAGCGACAGCCAGGCGAGCTCGTCGAACCGCGACGGCTCGCTCATCGTCACGCCGGGCCTTCGCAGCCGGCAGACCAGCCAGCCGCTGTCCGCCCAGTCGCCGCGCGGCGCAAGCCCGATCAGGGCCGCCGTGCCCGAGCCGACACCGCTGCGGCTGACTGCTGCCGAGGAGCCGCGGGTCTGGTGCCGCTCACAGGTGGTGGTCGGCGGCTTCTGCGTCCTGAACTGACGCCGCACGCGCCTTTGAGGCAGTCGGCAGACGGCCAGCCTTATGTCCAGACCGGGCGCCTGCCAGCGCGCGCCTGCTATGGTGGCGCGCCGGAGGGCGAGCCCTGAAGCGACTGCTCGATGGCGGCTCTGGCCGCGATAAAGGCCTCCTGCCCCTTCGGGCTGATGCCTTGTTGGTGTTCGAGCAACAGCAAGGCCGACTCGTAGACCTCGCGAACATCCCTTGCTTCGAGCGTGCCCTTCTGCAGCAGGCATCGCAGCAGTGCCGCCAGCGTCGCCGATGACACCAGATTGCTCGCGGCGACGGCCTCGTTCTGGTTCATCACGCGACCTCGTTCAGTGTGCGGCCTGTCCCGAATCCGGCACCGCGTAGCCCTGCGCCGCATAGGCGCCGATCTTGGTTCGCAGCGTTCTTATGGCGATGCCCGGCATGCTCGCGGCATGGGTCCGGTTACCGCCCGTATCGCGCAGGGTCGCCAGGATCAGGGCTCGTTCGACGTCAGCGACAGGCAGGCCGACGAGATGCTCGACGACGGCCAACCCGGAAACGGGATTGCGCATGGTCGCGGTCCTTTCGAGCCCCCCAAAGACCCCGATGGACGCCATAAGGGGACGCCGAGAGCATTAAGGAGCGGTTAAGACCGGTTCGTCCGCACCGGTCGCGCGCCGAGCCGCCACCGTCTCTGCCGCGGCACAAAAGCAGCAGCCTTTTGCCTTCCCACCTCGGACCGGGAGCCGGTTTCGTTTTCTCAGCTGGCCTGCATCGCCCGCCAGCGCCCCGGCGAAAGGCCGTAGGCCTGCCGAAAACGCCGCGTCATATGGGCCTGGTCGGCAAAGCCGCTCGCCGCGGCGGCATCGGCCAAGCCTACGCCCTGCCGGATCAGCGCCCTCGCCCGCTCCAGCCTGCGCATCACTAGATAGTGATGCGGGCTGGTGCCGTAGCGACGGCGGAAATGCCGGGCGAGCGCATAGCGGTCGAGCCCGGTCACCGCTTCAAGCCTCCGCGAGTCGACCGCCTCGTCGACGTTGTCCGCCAGGAAATCGCGCGCCAGCCCGCAAGCCCGTTCGGCCAGCGTTTCCGGCCGGGTGGGCGCGCAGGACGGATCGAGCGCCAGCAGGGCCTCGGCCAGCTCCCCGACGGCCTGGTCACGCTCCAGCGGCTCGAGCGCATGGTCGAGATCGCCGAGCAGGCCGATAAGCGCCCGCAGCAAACGGCCATCGCGACAGACAGCATCGCCGATGAAGGGCGTGGCTCCGGCGCGGCCTGCGAGCGCCTGCATGATCATCCCCGGCTCGACATAGGTCATGCGGTAACGAAAGCCGCCGGCCATGCCGGCGCGCCCGTCATGGACCTCGTCGGGATGCAGGACGATCAGATCGCCCGGTGTCGAGTCGCATCTTGCGCCGCGATAATCGAAGCTCTGCACGCCGCTCAGCGTATAGCCGATCGCATAGGTGTCGTGCCGGTGCGGATCATAGGCGTGACCACAGAAGAAGGCTTCGATCCGTTCGGGACCGGCCTCGTCCGGCGCCGTGCGAATCCAGTCGCCCCGAACGCACGAACGTTCAAGACCGGCCGGCCGCCCGTTCCCTATCGTGCCCGTCATGCGCTTCGACACCAAGATTGCCGTCATCGTCCACGAGGAGCTCGCCACCTGGCAGAAGCTCAACGTCGCCTGCTTCCTCTCGGGCGGGCTCGTCGCCGCCGCCCCCGAACTCGGTGGGGAACCCTACCGCGACGGCTCGGCCAAGGTCTATGGCCCGCTGATCCGCCAGCCTGTGCTGGTCTTCGCCGCCGCCTCCGCCGATCTATCCCGCGTGCTGTGCCGTGCCGGCGAGACGGGCCTGCGCCCCTCGCTCTACACCCGCGAACTCTTCGCCACCGGCCACGACGAGGCCAACCGCGCCGCGGTCGAGGCGGTCGCGACAGACGCGCTCGACCTCGTCGGCCTAGCCCTCCATGGCGAGCGCAAGGCGGTCGACAAAGCGATCAAGGGGCTGAAGCTGCATCCTTAGCGCAGCGGCAAATTCCGAGGTCGCGCGACCTTTCCGCGTCATGGTCGGGCTTGTCCCGACCATCCACGTATTCCTTTGACGCGTGCGGTGTTCAAGAGGTGGATGCTCGCCACAAGGGCGAGCATGACGGATCGGTCGGCTCAACCCTCATCCCGCCCTTCGAGCCACCTTCTCCCGCGGAGCGGAAGGGAAAAGGGGAGCGCCCTCACCCCGTCCGCGCCACCCGGCCTTCCAGCGGATAGGCCGGGTCGGAATAGCCCGGGGTCGAGGGGTGGCCGGCCGGCACCAGCGCGTCGATCAACGCTTCGTCCTCGGCGCTGAACGAAGCATCGAGGGCCGAGAGATAGCCCTGCCATTGCTCCATGGTGCGCGGCCCGGCGACTGCAGCCGTCAGCAGCTTGTTGTTGAGCACCCAGAGCACCGCGAACTGCACCGGCGTCATGCCGCGCGCCGCGGCGTGGTCGCGGATCTGCCGGGCAATCACCAGCGATTCCTCGCGCCATTCGGTCTGCATCAGGCGCCGGTCCGCGCGCCCTGCGCGAGTGCCCTCCGGCGGCGCCTGTCCGGGTTCGTATTTGGCGGTGAGAATGCCGCGCGCCAGGGGCGAATAGCTGGCGACGCCGAGCCCGTAATAGCCGCAGGCCGGCAGGTGCTCGACCTCCGGCATGCGGTTCATCGCATTGTAATAGGGCTGGCTGACCACCGGCCGGTCGATGCCGAACTCGTCGCAGAGCCGGCAGATCTCGGCGACGCGCCAGGCGCGGAAGTTCGAGACGCCGAAATGACGGATCTTGCCCTGCCGCACGAGATCGCCGACCGCCCGAACCGTCTCGGAAAGCGGCGTGTCATGGTCCTCCTTGTGGAGATAGTAGATGTCGATGAAATCGCTGCCGAGGCGCTTCAGGCTGGCATCGCAGGCCTGGAGCAGCCACTTGCGCGAAAGACCGCGCTGGTTCGGCCCGGGCCCCATCGGGTTGGCCGCTTTCGTCGCCAGCACCCAGTCATGGCGATTGCCGGCGATGACGCGCCCGACGATCTCCTCCGATCGCCCGTCAGAATAGGCGTCGGCCGTGTCGATGAAGTTGATCCCGGCCGCAGCGGCATGGTCGATGATGGCGCG
Source organism: Allobosea sp. WAO (assembly GCF_001509835.1). GTDB lineage: Bacteria > Pseudomonadota > Alphaproteobacteria > Rhizobiales > Beijerinckiaceae > Allobosea. The sequence continues at coordinate 327,011 of NZ_JXTJ01000006.1, read as the reverse complement.
CGACTCCGCTTCCGGCGTCGCCCCTCCGAACATCATCGTGCCCAGGCACAGCGGCGAGACCTTGAGGCCGGAGCGGCCGAGCTGACGATAGTTCATGTCGATCTCCACGGGGAACGGGAAACCTGCCCGATACGCCCCGCCCGCACCAGCGCGACCGGCGCAGGGCGACCTTGCGCAAGGAAATCCTCAACCTTTCGTGACAGGCTCCGCCCATGCCCGTTCAGCCGACCATTCAGGCGAACCTCGCCACGCTCGCGCAGAGCCAGAACTTCGCGACCTTGCTCGCGGCGCTGAACAGCGCGGGCCTGAAGGCGGGCAGCACGGTCGAGGCCAGGCTGCTGTCGCTCGATGGCGAGGGCAACGCGACCGCGCTCGTCAACGGCGTAAAGATCGCGCTGCTGCTGGCAGGGCCGGAAGCCCGGCAGACCGCCTTGCAACCGGGCGCCAGCCTGCTACTCAGATTCGACGAGCCGGCCAAGCCCGGCGCCCCGATGCAGGCCGTACTGGTCGGCACACGCCCAGCTCCATCCGGCGAACCTGCTTTGACCGCAGGCCAGACAGCAACCCCGGCCCAGACGGCACCGACGACGCCACGCCCCGGAGCTCCGGCCCTGCCTTCGACGACGACCGTGAGCGTCCCTCTTCCCGCGGCCAGCGCCGCCGCTGCATCGATCTCGACGCCTGTTGCCACTACCGCGGCACTGTCCGTTGCCTCGCCGCTTCCGGCGGAGCGGGCGAATGCCACGATCTCCGCACCGAGTACCCAGCCCTCGCCCGCTCCAGCCTCGCCACGCGCGATCGCCGGGCCGCTGCTCGGGCCGGCGATCGCCCGGCAAGACAGCCTCGCCCCGCTCTTCGCCAATCTCGGCGCGCTCGCACAGGGTTCCGTAGCGCTCGTCCTGCCGAAGCCGCTGCTCGCGCTGGTCGACCAGATCCTCGCCCAGCGCCTGCCGGCCGAGGGCAAGCCGCTCACCGCCGAGACGCTGCGCAAGGCAGTCGCGCGCTCCGGCCTCTTCCTCGAAGCCCGCCAGGCCAATGGCGAAGCGCGGTCGCCCCAAGCGGATCTCAAGGCCGGGCTCCAGGCACTGCGCGACCTGCTGCGCCCCGCGATCCAGCCGCTGCCGGCCAGCAACCCGAGAGCCACCGAGGACGAAACGGCGCCGGCGCGCTCCGCGGCATCACCCGGCCCGAACGCCTCGACTACGCCCGCCGTAGATTCCCGCCCTGCCATGCCGCGCCCAGGGCTGCTGACGCCGCAGCCGGTGCAGGAACCCAGCCTGACGCCAGCATCGCGTCCCCCCGCCATCGCCCAGACGCTGTTCGAACAGGCCGAGGCGGGACTCGACCGGATCACACTGGCGCAATACGCCTCGCTGCCGCCCGAGGCAGCTCGCAGCGAAACGCAGGCTCCGGCACGCTGGCTCGCCGAAATCCCGCTCGCCCTCCATAACGGCACCGCGATGCTGCCTCTCGAGATCGAGCGCGACCCGCCACAACAAGGTACCGCCACACCCGAGGCACCGATCTGGCGGGTCCGCTTCGGGCTCGATGCCGAGCCGCTTGGCGCGCTCCAGGGGCTGGTGACCTTGCAGGGCCGCGCCATCTCGGTCTCGTTCTGGGCCGAACGCGAGGAGACCAGCCGGCTGCTGCGCCGGGCCGGGCCTGGCCTCGAAGCGTCGCTGATCCAGGCCCGCTTCGAGAGCGCCGCCCTCGAAATCCACACGGGCCAGCCGCGCCCGGCCAAGGCCGCTTCCGGCCAGTTCCTGGATCGTCGCTCATGACCGATCCGCTTTCCCGGCAGGTAGCGGTCGCGCTCGAATATGACGGGCATGGCGCGCCACGCGTCACCGCCAAGGGCCGCGGCGAGATCGCGCAGAAGATCGTCGAGACGGCGCGCGAGCACGATGTCGCAGTCGAGCAGAATGTGCTGCTGGCCGAGGCCCTTTCCGCCGTCGAGCTCGAAGACACCGTTCCCGAAGAGCTCTACCGCGCCACCGCTCAGGTGATCGCCTTCGTGCTGTCCCTGCGGCGCGACCTAAGGCGGACATGAGCAAAGGGATCGGCGTCCGCCGCGTTTCGGCGGCGAGCTATGGCGAGATGGCGGGCGCCTTCGCCGAACTCTGCCTGCGCGCCGAAGCGCCGAACCTGCACATGGCTCCCGCTGCCATCGCCGCAGCCCTGGCGGGCCCTGTGAAGCAAGCAGAGGACATCGTCATCCTCAGCGCCGAAGCACCCGATGCCCGCCTGCTCGGCGTCTGGGCCTTCCGCAAGCTGCGCAGCGCCCATACCGGCTTCACGACCATGCTGCAGGCACCTTTGATGCCTCTCTACGAGGTCTCTTCCGCTCCGGTGCTGGATAGCGAGCGTGCCGGACCGGCGCTGCTCGCCCTGCTGCGCTTCCTCGCCGGCGCCCCCGACCTGCCGAAGCTGCTGCGGCTGCCGCTGCTTCCCATGGCGGGCGAGAGCTTCGCCGCCCTGCAGAAGGCTTGCGCCGAAACCGGTAGCGCCCTGCATCATTTCGAATGCTGGGAGCGTCCCATGGCGGCCCCGCAACCGGGCGACACGTCCGAGACCTATCTGCGCCGCGCCCTCGGCCAGGGCTACAAGAAGCGGCTGCAGCAGCACCGCCAATTGGAGAAGGCCGGCGCGCTCGTCTATGGCCGCCATCGCGGCGCCGAAGCCGTCACCGCGCTGGAAGACTTCCTTGCGCTCGAAGCCGCCGGCTGGAAGGGCACGAACGGCACGGCATTGGCGAAGCTTCCCGTCGACGCCGCCTATTTCCGGGACGTCATCGACCGCTTCGCGCAAGCCGATATGGCGCGGATCGATCTGCTTCGGCTGGACGGCGCCCCGATCGCCGCCGGCGTCCTGCTCGATTTCGCCGGCCAGGCGCATTTCCTCAAGATCGCCTATGACGAGTCCCTCGCCCGGCTCTCGCCCGGCCGTGGCCTCGCCATCGAGATGCTGCGCGCTGATCTCACCGCCGGCCGGCCCTTCCGCCTCGACAGCGGTGCCGGCGACCGGGTCGATGCCTCCGCCTATCCCTGGGGCGAACGACAGGCCACGGCGCATGTCATCATCGCGATCGGCTCGGCCGGTTCGCACCTGCCCCGGCTCGCCGCCCGCGGGCGGATGCTCTTGCGACAATGGCGCGACCGCAAGCTCGGCTCAACCGACGGCACGGCGCGTTGACCGTGGCCGCGCGCTGACCGATAGACGTCGTCGAGGCGTTCGACAGCAGCTTGGGAAGGCGATGCGCGTTCTGGTGACGGGAGCAGCCGGGTTCATCGGCAACGAGACGGCCAGGGTCCTGCTCGAACGCGGCGACGAGGTCGTCGGCATCGACAATCTCAACGACTATTACGACCCCGCCCTGAAGCAGGCGCGTCTGGACCGCCTCGCCGGCCACAACCGCTTCAGCTTCGAGAAGCTAGATCTCGCCGACCGCGAGGCGATGCAGGCGCTATTCGCCGAAGGGCGTTTCGAGCGCGTCGTCCATCTCGGCGCCCAGGCGGGGGTGCGCTACTCGATCACCCATCCGCAGGCCTATCTCGACAGCAATCTGACCGGCTTCGGCCATATCCTCGAAGGCTGCCGCCAGAACGGCGTCGAGCATCTGGTCTACGCCTCGTCGAGCTCGGTCTACGGCGCCAATACCCGCACGCCCTTCCGCGTCGAGGACAATGCCGACCATCCCGTCAGCCTCTATGCCGCAACCAAGAAGGCCAACGAAGGCATGGCCCATGCCTACGCCCATCTCTACGGGCTGCCGACCACGGGCCTGCGCTTCTTCACGGTCTACGGTCCCTGGGGCCGGCCCGACATGGCACCGATGATCTTCATCCGGAAGATCCTGGCCGGCGAGCCGATCGAGGTCTTCAACGAAGGCCGACACGAGCGCGACTTCACCTATGTCGGCGATATCGTCGAGGGCGTCGTCCGCACGCTCGACACCATCGCCACCGCCGATCCCGCCTGGTCCGGCGACGAGCCCAGCCCCGCGACCTCCTCGGCACCGTGGCGGCTCTACAATATCGGCAACTCCGCCCCGGTGCCGCTGATGGAGTTCATCGCGACCATCGAGCAGGCCGTCGGCCGGAAGGCGGTCATGGAGATGAAGCCACGCCAGCCGGGCGACGTGCTGCGCACCGCCGCCGACGTCTCGGCGCTCGAGGCCGCCGTCGATTTTCGCCCGCATACGCCGCTGGCCGAAGGGATCGGGCGGATGGTGCGCTGGTACCGCGATTTCTACCGGGTTTGAGGACAGGCCATGACGTCACCTGCGAAGATCGGCATCGTCACCGTTTCGGACCGCGCCTCGGCCGGCGTCTACGCCGATGAAGGCGGCCCGGCGATCCTCGACTATCTCGGCAAGGCGCTGGCGAGCCCCTGGCAGGCGGTCTCGCGCGTCATCCCCGACGATCGCGTCGGTATCGCCCGCACGCTGACCGAACTCGCCGATGTCGAGGGCTGCTGCCTGATCGTCACCACCGGCGGCACCGGCCCGGCCCCGCGCGATGTCACGCCGGAAGCGACCGAGGACGTGATCGACAAGCTGATGCCCGGCTTCGGCGAGCTGATGCGCCAGGTCAGCCTCGCCAAGGTGCCGACCGCGATCCTCTCGCGCCAACTCGCCGGCATCCGCGGCAAATCGCTGATCGTCAACCTGCCCGGCCGCCCGCGCGCCATCGCCGAATGCCTCGACGCGGTCATGCCGGCGATCCCGTACTGCATAGACCTGATCGAGGGACCCTATCTCGAGACCGATCCGGCGGTGATCGTCGCCTTCCGCCCGGGACAGAAACCGAAAGGCTGAGCGCTCCCGGGCAAGGCGCTCAGCGGCGCCGTTTATTGGATGGTAGCTTCGTTGCCGTAAGGAGGGGGCCGAAAACGCCTCGCTCGCTGCCGGAAACGCAAGATGCCCTCGCCCAAGATCACCCCGCTCGTCATGGCCGGCGGATCCGGAACCCGGCTCTGGCCATTGTCGCGCGATACCATGCCCAAGCAGTTCATCCCGCTGCTGGCGGGTGGGCTTTCGACCTTCCAGGCGACGCTGCAGCGGCTGGCCGATCCGGCTTTCGACACGCCGATCGTCATCACCAACAACGATTTCCGCTTCATCGCCGCCGAACAGATGCTCGCCTGCGGGATCGAGGGCGAGATCGTGCTTGAGCCCGAGCGCCGCGATTCAGCCGCCGCCATCGCCGTCGGCGCGGTCATGGCCAGCCGTCGCGGTCCCGATGCAGTCTGCGTCGCGCTCGCCTCCGACCACGTCGTCGTCGATGCCGAGGCCTTTCGCCACGACTGCAAGCTCGCCGCGGGGATCGCCGCCGCCGGCCTGATCATGACGCTGGGCATTCCGCCGACGCACCCCTCGACCGCCTATGGCTATCTCGCGCCGGGCGAGAAGCTCGCCGAGCCCGGGGCCAGCCGTCTTGCGCGCTTCGTCGAGAAGCCCAAGCTCGAACTGGCGGCGCAGTACCTCTCCGAGGGTTATCTCTGGAACAGCGGCAATTTCCTCTTCGCCGCGAGGACGATGCTGGGCGAGCTTTCCCGCCACGCCCCGGCGGTGCTCGAAGCCGCCGAGGCGGCCGTCGACAAGGCGAAGCGCGACCTCGACTTCCTGCGGCTCGATCCGGAAAGCTTCGCCCGCGCCACCAAGATCTCGATCGATTACGCGGTGATGGAGCGCACCGAATCGGCTGGCATGCTGGCCGCCTCCTTCGACTGGTCCGATATCGGCGCCTGGGACTCGATTCACGAGATCAAGCCCAAGGATGGCGACGGCAACGTGCTCGAAGGCCCTGCGGTGGTGATCGACACCCGCCGCTCCCTGGTGCGCAGCGACGAGATGCTGACCACGGTTGTCGGGCTCGACGACGTCGTCGTGGTCTCGACCCGCGACGCCGTACTGGTGGCCTCGATGGCGGCGGCCGGCAAGGTCAAGACCCTGGTCGAGCAGATGAAGGCGAGCGGCAGGCCCGAAGCCAGCGAGCATCTGCGCATCTACCGGCCCTGGGGCTGGTACCAGCGCATCGACATCGGCAATCGCTTCCAGGTCAAGCGCATCCACGTCAATGAGGCCGGCCAGCTCAGCCTGCAGAAGCACTTCCACCGTGCCGAGCACTGGGTCGTGGTTTCCGGCACCGCCGAGGTCACCGTCGACGAGCGTACCGTCATCGTCCACGAGAACGAGTCGGTCTATCTGCCGATCGGCTGCACTCATCGGCTGAAGAACCCGGGCAAGATCCCGCTCGAACTGATCGAGGTCCAGGTCGGTTCCTATACCGGCGAGGACGACATCGTCAGGATCGAGGACATCTACGCCCGCAACTGAGCGCTGCGCCGGCCGCTTCTCCCGGCATCGCTCCGCTCAGCGCCGCTTCTCCAGCGCCTGCCCGATCGCCTGAACCAGCTCGGGCGAGACCGGGTCGGTGCGCGAGCTGAAGCTGCCGGCGAGGTTGCCGTCGCGGCCGATCAGGTACTTGTGGAAGTTCCAGCTCGGCGTCTCGGCCGGGCGCTGGCTCGCCGCCCAACGGTAGAACGGATGGGCCGCCTCGCCGCGCACCGCGACCTTCTCGGTAATCAGGTAGTTAGCCCCATGGCTCTGGCGCACCGCCTCGGCGATCGCAGCTCCGGCGAGCGGCTCCTGCCCGCCGAAATCGTTGCTCGGCACGGCGATCAGCATCAGCCCGCGCGTGCGGTAGCGCTGCCAGAGCTGCTCCAGCCCGGCGAACTGCCCAGCCAGTCCGCAGCGGGTGGCGGTGTTCACGATCAGGATCGGCTTGCCGCGATAGGCTTCGAGCGGGACCCTGCCGCCTTCGGCCCTGTCGAAGCTGAAGGCATAGGCGTTGCTGACGCCCTGCGCCGCGTTCGCCTCGGCGATTAACGGGCAGGCTAGCAACGCGAGGACCTGACGGCGGTGGAGACGCATGGGCTGGCTCCGGCGAGATCGGAACACATCGTAGAGCAAAATGAGAAAAGGTGGGAGCCGGTTTTTTACACCGTTCCAACCTCGGTCTGTGCGCAAACGACGAAGCCCCGACTTGCGACCGGGGCTTCGTTAGCATCGCGCTATGGTCGGCGACTTCAGCAGGCCAGGACTTTCTTGACCCTGACCTCGAGGTCGCGCAATTCGTATGGCTTCACGACGTAATGGTCGGCGCCATTGGTCGTCGCTTCGTCCATCTTGTCGACCGAACGCTCCGAGGTCGCCATGATGATCTTGATCTGGTTGAGCTCGGGCACCGAGCGGATGGCGCGCAAGAGGTCGATGCCGCTCATCCCGTCCATGTTCCAGTCGAGCAGCAGCAGATCATAGCGCTTGGTCTGCATCTTCATCAGCGCTTCGCGGGCGTTCTCCGCCTCGTCGATGTCCTGGAACTCGATCTGCTTCAGGAAATAGGTCGCGAGTCCGCGCATGCTCTTCTGGTCGTCGACCACGAGGATGCGAAAATCGCTTCTCGCCTTTGTCATAGTGCTCTCCTCACGCGGTCCGCTGATGCGGCCGCTCGCCGATCAATCCCGCGACGACACCACCGATCTGGTCGAGCGCGACGGCCCGGTCAGCGGCGCCGATCTCGAACGCGGCTTTCGGCATCCCGTTTACCACACAGGTCTCACCGCTTTGGATTAACGTTTCGGCCCCGGCTTTGCGCATGGCTAACAAACCGTCAGCGCCGTCGCGCCCCATGCCGGTGAGCAGCACGCCAACAGCCTGCGCACCGGCTGCCCGCGCCACCGAATGGAACATCACGTCTACCGACGGACAGTGTCCGCTGACCAGCGGTCCTTCCCTGAGCTGGCAGACGAATTCACCGCGGCGTTCCTCGATCTCGAGATGCCGGTGGCCGCCGGGCGCAACCACGGCCATGCCGGGCCGCAGCCGGTCGCCATCAACGGCCTCGCGGACATCGAGCCCGGTCGCCGCCGCAAGCCGCGCCGCGAACTTCGCAGTATAGCCGGCCGGCATGTGCTGGACGACGACGATCGGCAGCCGCGTGAAGGCGAGATCGCGCATCACCACCTGGACGGCGGGCACGCCGCCGGTCGAGGCGCCGATCGCGATCAGCGGCGACTTGCCGACGGTGCGGCTGATCTCGCGCGCCATGGCGGGGCGGCTCGGGGCCGGCGCACTGGGCGTCGGCGCTTCCTTGGCCGCGCGTGCCGCCATCAGCAGACGCCGGCTGGCCGAGGCCCGCTGCAGCGCCGTGCCGACGTGCTTCATGAAGCTGTCGAGCGTATGGGTGGTACCGTCGGGCTTCTCGATGAAGTCGATTGCGCCGAGCTCCAGCGCCTGGATGGTGTTGTCGGCGCCCGGCCCGCCGAAAGCCGAGACGATCAGCACCGGCAGCGGGTCCTGCTTCAGCACGCGGGCAAGCAGCTTCAGTCCGTGCCGTCCCGGCAGCTCGAGATCGAGCGTCAGAATGTCGGGCCGCAATTCCTGGATCGCGTCCCAGCCTTCCTCGGCGCTGCCGGCGACGCCGATCACCTGGAAGCCCGGCGTCGAGTTGATGATCTGCGTCATCAGCTTCTGCATCAGCACGGAATCGTCGACGACGAGGACTTTCACCGGGCCGGCGGAGGGGTTCAGCATGCCCATCACCAGATCTCCACTTCGCCCGCCACCGGCTGGGTCTTGAGGCGGTTGAGGTATGCGAGTTCCTGCTCCCGCTCGGGATCGCGCGCGGCCTGCTGGACATGCTGGACCCAGGCGCGCCCGGTCGTGGGCTGATAATGGATGCGGCGCGAACGGGTGCCACCGACATCCCGGGAGACGACCGGGATGCCCTCGCGGGCGAGGAACTCGTTGACGAAGGTGATGTTGCCCTCGCCGATCGCCAGCATGGTGGCGCCGGAAAGCACGCGCGCGCCGCCGAAAACCTTGGCCTCGAGCTGGCCGCGCCTGGCACCGCGCTTGAGCAGCCCGTTGATCAGCACCTCCATGGCGGTGTCGCCATAGCGCTCGCCGGCGCTGGTGTCGGAACCGCCATTGTTCTTCGGCAGCAGGAAATGGTTGAGCCCGCCGACCCCGATATGCGGATCGCGCATGCAGACCGAGATGCAAGAACCGAGCACCGTCGCCACGATCTCGTCCTTCGCGGAGGTGATCTCATGCTCGCCGGGCGCGACCGTGATGATGGTCGCGTCGAAACGCGGATCGAAATAGCGCCGTGAGGATCGGGCAAGGCTCATTGGGCAGTGCTCATGGCGTGCGCTCGTAGATCGTCCGGCCGATCAGCCGAAGCTTGGGATGAGGCTGCGGCAGGGATTCCGAATGGCCGAGATAGAGAAAGCCGCCCGGATGGATCAGCGAGACGAAACGATCGAGGATCGCGGCCTTGGTCGGCGTATCGAAATAGATGAACACATTGCGGCAGAAGACGACGTCGAAGGCGCCCTTCATCGGCCAGCTCTCGATCAGATTGAGCCGCTTGAAGGCGATCAGACGCTTGAGGTCGTCGCTGATCCGCGCCTCGCCGCGGCCCGCCTGCCCCTCCAGGCGCAGGAGCGGGCGCAGATCGGCCGGCAACCGCTCGAACTGTTCAGCCGGATAGAGCCCGGCAGCTGCACGGTCGAGAATATCGGTGTCGATATCGGTCGCCAGGATCCTGAAATCGAGATCGCTGCGATGACCGATCACCTCCCGCGAGACCGCCGCAATGCTGTACGGCTCCTCGCCCGAGGAGCAGGCCGAGGACCAGATCCGGATGCGGCCGCGCCGCGCGGCGCGCTCCTGGATCAGGCGCGGCAGCACTTCGCCGCGCAGATGGTCGAAATGGTGGCGCTCGCGGAAGAAGGCGGTGTGATTGGTGGTGACGGCGTTGATCAGCTCGGGAATCTCGTCGAGCGCGGCCGGCGTCTTCAGGAAGGCGCAGTATTCGGCGACGGAGTTCAGTCCCAGCGCCTTGACGCGGCGCGCCAGCCGCCCGCGCGTCATCGCCTCCTTGTGCTCGCGGATGACGATGCCGGCATGCTCGTAGACGAGCTTGGCGACGAAACCCATGTCGTCGCGGGTCAGTGTGGGTTCGGCCTGGGGCGGCGGAGCTAGCATTGTCGGACTCTGAGCACGCAAAGACTTTAAAACTCCGCCCATTCTTCGAAGCGCCCGCCACCGGCGACCTTGCGGCGCGGCTCGGTCGCACGCGAACGAATCTCGGCATGACGATGCGGCTTGGCCGGAGCAGCGGCCTGCCTCGGCGCAACCGGGGCAGCGGCGGCCGGCCGGGACGGCGCGGCAAGGCCGGTATGGATCGTCGCGGCGCGCGCCTGGACCTCGCCGGTGTGGAAGAAGGCGACGAGGTTCCGCAGCGCCTCAATCTGGCTGGCGAGGCTGTTCGCCGAGCCTGCGCTCTGCTCGGCCAGCGCCGCGTTCTGCTGGGTCGCCTCGTCCATGTGCGCGACGGCCTGGCTCATCTCCTCGATGCCGCCGGCCTGCTCGGCCGTGGCCTCGGAAATCTCGGCCACCGTGCTGGAGACCTGCCCGGCCGCCGCAACGATCCGGTTCAGCGCTTCCCCGGTATGGCGCACGAAGCGCACACCATCGGCCACCTGCTCGTTCGAGTTGACGATCAGGCCCTTGATGTCCTTGGCCGCCTGGCTCGAACGCTGCGCCAGTGTCCGCACTTCCGAAGCGACGACCGCGAAGCCCTTGCCGGCATCACCGGCCCGAGCGGCTTCCACGGCAGCGTTGAGCGCAAGCAGATTGGTCTGGAAGGCGATACCGTCGATCACTGCGACGATCTCGGAAATGCGCGCGGAGGACGCCTCGATGCGCTCGATCGCGCCGACGGCATCGGCCACGACCTTCTGCCCTGCCTCCGCGACGCCCTTCGCCTCTCCTGCGAGTTCCGTCGCCCGGCGCGAGCGCTCGGCGCTCTGCTTCACTGAAGCGGCGAGTTGCTCGGTCGTCGCCGCCGTCTGCTCGAGGTTGCCGGCGCTGTCCTCCGTGCGCCGGGCAAGGTCGGCGGCGCCGCTGTGGATCTCGGCGGCGGTCGTCGCGACATGGCCCGAGGTCCCCTGGATGCCGGAGACGGTTTGCGCCAGCCGCGCCATGGTCTCGTTGAGGCCGGCTTTGAGCTCGGCGAGGAGACCCTGATAGTCGCCGTCGATGCGCTGGCTGAGATCGCCGTCCGCCATGCCGGAGAGCACCTCGGCGAACTCGCCCACCGCCCCTTCGACGATGACGTTGATCTGGTTGATGCCCTCGGCGATCCGCGCCAGCGCATCAGATTTCCCGGCGAGCGGGATGCGGCGCGAGAAGTCGCCTTCGGCTGCGGCCGAGACAACATCGGCGACCTCGTTAGCGGCCGCGACCTCATCCGTCAGCTCGCGCCACTCCATCGTGGCGCCGAGCAGCCGCCCGTCCGCCTGCACCATCTGGCTCAAAGTCAGCGCGACGGTGCGCCGCCCCAGAGCAAAACGCAGCGAGCGCATGCCGCCGGCCACGAACCCGCCGGACGACTGGTTGTGGAAGACGTCCATCACCTTGCCGAGCATGTCCTTGGCGGAAATGCCGGGAAAGGCGATGCGGAAATCGTCCTGCGCCTCGGCGAAGAACTTCAGCAACGAGCGGTTGGCGAAGACGACGCGCGCCTGCGCGTCGCAGACCATGATGTTGGTGCGGCAACCGTCGAGGGCCGCGCGGATGCGGCTGGCCTCGATGCTGCTGTCCTGGAGCTGCTGCAGGCTGCGGGCGAGTTCGCCGACCTCGTCCCGGCGCGCCAGCTCCGGCAGATCGGCTTCCTTGCCCTGCGCCAGCTGCTCGGAGCCCTCGCGCATCGCCGCCAGCTGCCTCGCCAGCGAACGCGCGACGAGCCAGCCGAGTCCGGCTGCGACGGCGATCCCGGCAGTGCCGAAGGCAAGCGCCGGTCCGAGCATGGCGGAAGTCACCGTCTCGGCCTGCTGACCGGCGAGGCCGAGCGCGGCGAGCTTTGCCGCCGTCGCCTGCTGCACCGCGATCGTGACCCCAGTGGCGGCGAGCAGCGCCCCACCGGCGAACAGTGCAGGCAGTTTGAAGGTCAGTTTCGAAAGGCCCGCCGGCATCATGCTCATCGGCTCTGTTGGTCTCTTCGGGGCAGTGGCAGGCGAGCAGGTTCCTCTGGCGCGTTGGCGGGCGTCCTCGGGCGGTCTTCCGACGCCTCAGTTGGCGCGGGCCTGCCGCGCCGTGACGTCACCGCCGTCCTTGATGACCGCCGCGAGATCGAGCAGCGCCACGATGTCGTTTTCGAGTAGCACCAGGCCCTCGATCAGGCCGTGCTCGTCGCGCTCCAGGTCCGGCGCCGGACGAACCGCGCTGACCGGCACGTCGACGATGTCGGAGACCGAGTCGACCAGCAGGCCGGCCGTCTTGTCCTCGACATCGACGACGACGATGACATGGGTCGCGGTCGCGTCGGTGACGCCGAGCCCGATCGCGGTGCGCAGGTCGTAGACCGCCAGGATCACGCCGCGCAGGTTGAGCACGCCGCGCACATGCGGGGCCGCATGCGGCAGCGGCGTCGTCGCCTGCCAGCCCTTGATCTCACGGACCATGCCGACATCGATGCCGAAGGTGCGGTCGCCGACGCGGAAGGTAACGATCCGGCGCGCCGCCGATTCCGGCTGCGCCGAGGTGAAGTGCTTTTCGCCGAGTTGCAGGGTCATGGTCATCCAGCCAATTTGAGTTCGGGAGCAGTCTGGCGGCCGCCGGCAGCCGCCAGGCGCAGCATGGAATCGACGTCGAGGATGAGGGCGACGAGGCCGTCGCCGAGGATCGTCGCGGCCGAGGCGCCGTTGACGGTGCCGTAATTGGCTTCGAGGCTCTTCACGACGACCTGCTGCTGGCCGACGATCTCGTCGACCGCGATGCCGACATTCCCGCCGCGCTCGGTCTCGGCGATGATGATGATGTTCTCGTCGCGGGTGCCGGACGAGCCCATGACGGCGCCGAGCCGGTAGAGCGGCGTGACCTCGCCGCGCCAGCGCAGCACTTCCTGGCCGAAGGTCAGGTGCTCGATCGGCGTGTTGGCGAGGTGCTGGGTCTCGATCACGCTGGCGATCGGGATGACGTAGCGGTCGTCGCCGCAGCGGATCACCATGCCTTCCAGAACGGCGAGCGTCAGCGGCAGAGCGAGTGTGAACTTGCAGCCGCGGCCGGGCTCGGAATCGACGCTGATGCGCCCGCCGAGGGATTCGACGTTGCGGCGGACCACATCCATGCCGACGCCGCGGCCGGAGATGTCGCTGACCGCCTCGGCCGTCGACAGGCCGGCGGCGAAGATCAACTGGTCGATCTCCTCCGGAGCCAGCTTCTCGTCCGGTCCGACGAGGCCGCGGGATCGCGCCTTGGCCAGCAGCTTGTCGCGGCCTATGCCGCGTCCGTCATCGGTGACCGAGATCACGATGCGGCCGGCGCGATGCTCGGCGATCAGCTTGATCGTGCCTTCGGGATGCTTGCCGGCGGCGATGCGCTCGTCAGGCGTCTCCAGCCCGTGATCCATCGAGTTGCGGATCATATGGGTCAGCGGGTCGGCCAGCTCCTCGATGATCGTCTTGTCGACCTCGGTGTTCTCGCCCTCGAGGACGAGCTTCACTTCCTTGCCGAGCGTCTGGGCGAGCTCGCGCACCAGGCGCGGCATGCGCTGGAACACGGCCTTCACCGGCTGGGCACGCACCGCCATGACATGGTCCTGCAACTCGCGCGTCTGGCGCGACAGGGTCAGGATGCCTTCGGCGGTCTTGGCGTAGACGTCATAGGGCAGCGAGCGGACGCATTCGACCAGCATGGACTGGGTGATGACGATCTCGCCGACTAGGTTCATCAGCCGGTCGATCCGGTCGAGATCGACGCGCACGCTGACGGCCTGGCGCTGGCGCGCGGCAGCCGCATCGTTGGCCGCCGGCTTCGCGGAGGGACGCGGCGGAGCCGCTGGCGGCGGCGGGGCGGAAGCCGCCACGGCGACAGGCGCCTGCGGCGGAGCGACCTCGGCAGGGGCAGCGGCAGCCGGCGCCGGACCGAGGCGGGCGAGGATCGCGGAGAGGTCGGCCGCGACATTCTGCGGGACTTCGGAAACCGGCGCAGCAGTCTCCTCGACCACATCGTCATTGGCTGCCGCCGGCATGATTTCGACTTCGAACTCCTCGTTCGCGAGGGTGAAATCAAATTTCGCGACGATCTCCTCGACCGGCAGCTCGGTGCGCAGCATCACGTTGAAGCGCATATGGCAGTCGGTGACGTCGAGCGCTTCGAGTGCCGGGACCTGACTCATATCGCAGGTCACGGAGACGATCTCTTCGGCCGGCAGGCTGCCAATCACGACGCGCGGCTCGATCACCCGGCGGAACAGGTCGCTCTCGGGGCTGATCCGCACGCAGACATCGCGGCCGGGGCGCGGCGCGGCGACGGCCGCGACCGGCTCGTCATCCCAGCCATCATCGGCCGCAGAAGCAGCCGGCGCGGCGGTCTTGGCCTCGACCATGGCGAGCAGATTGCCAAGTGCCGCGATGCCGGGCGGCTCGTCGCTGACGGCAGCCGGGGCTTCCGGCTTGGCCTGGCCGACCTTCTCCAGCGCGGCCAGCAGGTCCGGGCGCGCCTGAGCGGGCTCGTCATTGCGGGCGGCCGCGACGAGATCCGACACCGCATCCGAGCAGCGCAGGAACAGGCTGAAGGGAGCATCCTCGAGCGCGACGCGGCCGGAGCGCAGATGGTCGAGCGAAGCCTCGAAGACATGCGCGAAGGCGACGAGCTCCGTGCAGCCGAAGGCACCCGCACCACCCTTGATCGAATGGATGGCGCGGAACGCGGCGTTGACGTCCTCGGAATCGCGCGAGCCCTCGTCGAGCGCCTGGAGCTTCTGCTCGAGCGCGCCGAGGAGCTCCTCGCATTCCTGGAAGAAGGTTTGTTTCAGTTCGGCCAGAGCATCCATCGAGTCGCCTCAGTTCTGGTAGCGGGCGACGAGGCCGAGCAGGGTGTTGGGCTCGAACGGCTTGACCATCCAGGCGCTGGCACCGGCGCGGCGGCCTTCCGCCTTGATCTCGGCGCCGTTCTCGGTGGTCAGCACGATGATCGGGGTGTTCTGCCCGGCCGGCCGCGCGCGGCAGGCGCGCGTGAACTCGATGCCGTCCATCACCGGCATGTTGAGGTCGGTGATCACGAGGTCGGGCTTGAACTGGTCGAAGCGCGCGAGGCCTTCCTCGCCGTTCTCGGCTTCGGCGACCTCGTGCCCGGCATTGCGCAGCGTCATGCTGAGCAGGCTGAGCAAGGTCTTGGTGTCGTCGATTGCCAGGATACGCATCGCATTCACTCCACGACGAGGGCGCTTTGGGCGAAATCGAAGCCGATCGCCTGGAAGGATTGACGGCACTCCTCGGACATCGCCTTGAGCGAGACAGTCAGCCCATGCACCGCGGCGCTCGCCGCGGCCGCGTGCAGAAGCTGGATCCACAGGCTCGGGAACGGGCCGGCGCCGGCGCATTCGACGCTGACGCTTTCCCGCTGTTCCAGCGCGACCAGGAGTTGATTTCGGAAGGCTGCGGCCTCGGAACGGCCGAGAAGCGGCGGCAAGGAAACGGTGATGACCACGGCGGCGCAACCTATGAATCGTAGCTGGAGGCTGTCACGGAACTGGTAAAAATTTCACTAAGCGCTGGCCGCGCCGGCAAGGATTGTGACCGTTTCGGGGCATCTGCGATGCACACGCACGGCAGGCCCTCCACCCGGGATTTCCGCGGGAAGGACGCTTCAGAACAGGCTGTTGCTGATCGCCCGCGGAACCAGGGTGATCGCGCCGTTCTGTTCCTTGTATTTGCGCGGGATGTTGATGATCCCCGACAGGTGCAGCCAGAGATTGTTCGGCGAGATCGGCTTCACGATGATCTCGTGCGCGCCGAGCTTGGCGGCCTGGACGACCGCGCGGCGGTCGGGCTTCTCCATCATCACCAGCACCGGGGCCTTGGCGAAGGGCGAGGTCTTGAAGGAGCGGATCGAGGCCAGGCACTTCATGCTGTCCCCCTCCGGCAGATCCCAGTCGAGGATAACGATGTTAGGCTGCTTCTGGATGAACATGGTCGCCGCGCCGGCGAGGTCCGCCGCTTCGAAGATCCGCTGCAGCTGCGCCTGATAGAGCATCGTCCGGATGATGCGCCGGTAATGCGGGCTGGCATCGATCAGCAGAACCGAGAGGTTCGGAAAGGCGGGAGCGATATGCATGACGGCGATTGCGACCCGATACTCAACACCACATCCGGGCAAGGCCGCCCGCTACCTCCGGAGCCCTTCGCTCCACTCAACCCCGCTCAGACGCTGAGCCCGAAGCGGAAGCTGCCCCAGTGCCGGCCTCTGACGAAGATCGGCGCCGAAAGATCTTCCATCACCAGGAAATTGCCGCCGCCCATGTCGCGCCGATAGGTCTGCAGCAGGAACGGTTTCTGGTTGCGCGCCGCCGCCAGCCCGGTCCGATCGTCGAACAGTCGCCGGTTGCGGCAATTGGCGTTGTTCCAGACCGGGTCCGAACCCTGCGGCTGCGCGTATTTGCGATTGTGTGTCGGCAGGAAGCCGTTGCGGTCGACCGCAGCGCAGAACACCGCGCGCCGATTGCCGGCCAGCAGCTTCTCCTGCAGCGGCGGCAGCAGGCGGTCGGTCAGCTCGACGAAGCGGGTCAGGTGCTGCACCGGGTTGCTGCCCGGCACCGGCCGGTAAGTCTCGTCAAACAGCTCGGCCATGCCGATCTGGCCGCTGGCCAGCGCCTGCTCGAACAATCCGGCGACAGCCGTCGCAGCCTCGATCGCCGTCGCGATCATTTCGGATTGCGGCGTGCGCACCCCGGAAGCCGCGATCGAACCGAGCACCGCCTCGCTGGTCGAAACCAGCGAGCTTGCGCGGCGCGACGCCACTTCGAGACTATGGCTGGACTGCTCGACGCCGCCGACCAGATCCTTCAGCTCGGCCCCGACCTTGGCGAAGGCGACCGCATTGTCGCGGGTCGGCGCCGAGATGCTGTCGATCTCGGCGATCAGCCCGACAACCGACTTGCCGAAATGGTCGAGCTCGCCGATCTGGCGTGAAATGCCCTGGCTTTCCTCGCTGGCGCGGCGCGCCGCGAGCGCATTGGCCTCGCTCTGGCTCGCCAGCTGATCTACCGTCGCGACGAGCGCATCGAGCTGCCTGGAGCTTGCATTGGTGGCGTCGCGGGTCTGTTCGGCGAGTTGCTTGACCGCGGCCGCGATCACCGCGAAGCCGCGGCCGGCGGCGCCGCTGCGGGCCGCCTCGACCCCGGCATTGATCGAAAGCAGCTGGATCTCGCGGGTGATCGACTGGATCGCCTCGCTCGCCTCGCGCAGCTTGTGGGCCCTCTCGACTGCGCCTGCCAGCGCCTGCGAGATCGATTGCGCCCCGTTCGAGAGTTCGGCGATGTCGTTCTGCGCCGCATTGAGCCCGAGCCGGACCGCGCCGGTGACGCGTTCGAGTCCGCTCTTCACGACCGAGGCCGCATTCTGCGCCTCCTCGGCCGAACGTTGGATCGCCTGATTGGCGCGCGCCACCTGGTCGACGGAACCGACGACGCGGTGCAGCCCCGCCGTCTGCCGGTCGAGCTGGCCGTTAACGTCGCCGATACGGCCCGAAATGTCGGTGATCTCGCTGCTCAGCTTGCCGAAGCGCTCGGCGATCTCGACGACGGCGCGCGAGGCGGCTTCCGCGTCGGGCGCGTCCTCATTGGCCGGGGCAGGCGCCTTCAGAGCCAGAGCGTGCATGGACACGGCACATCCGCATGAGAAATCTGCCCTAGGAAGCTAAAAGAACGCAGTAAATTGCCGGTTAATGCCGCGCTTGCGCCATGATCCGCTGCCCGAATACGCCCGCCGCCCCAAGGCAGCGCTCGCCGCGAGATCGCTGCATCCAGGAGCGGCATTTCAGGGTAACGTTACGGCAGACCGGCACCAGGCCGCCGGCCTCTGGAGGACCACCATGCAGAACGTCAGTTCGTTTTCCCGCCGCTCGCTGCTCGGCTTCGGTGCCGCAGCCGCCGGCCTGGCGATAGCCCCGAAGGTCTGGGCGCAGGCAGCTGCCCCGGCCGCTCCCACCGGCCCGTTCTCGCTGCCCAAGCGCGCTTATGAGGCGTCGGCGCTCGAGCCCAATATCGACGCCACCACCATGGATATCCACTACAACCGCCACCACGCGGCCTATGTCGCCGGGCTGAACGCCGCCGCCAAGGACCATGGCGTCCTCGCCCAGACGCCGCTCCAGCAACTCCTCGCCGATCTAGGCAAAGTGCCGGAGGCCGCCCGCCTCGCCGTGCGCAATTCCGGCGGCGGCCATGCCAACCACACCATGTTCTGGGAGATCATGGGCCCGAACGCCGGCGGTGCGCCGACCGGCGAGGTCGCGGCCGCCATCACCCGCGACCTCGGCGGCTTCGACAAGTTCAAGACCGACTTCGACACCGCCGGGCTGCGCGTCTTCGGTTCGGGCTGGACCTTCGTGACCGTGACCAAGGACGGCAAGCTTGCCCTCGCGAGCAAGCCCAACCAGGACACCCCGCTGATGGACAAGCAGATGGTCCTGATGGGCAATGACGTCTGGGAGCACGCCTATTACCTGAAGTACCAGAACCGCCGCGCCGAATACCTCAAGAACTGGTGGAACGTGGTCGACTGGAACAAGGTCAACGCGCGCTATGCGGCCGCCAAGGCCGGCAAGCTGACGATCTGAACGGCGGCCGGCGATAGCCCTTCTCGCGATGCCCGGCCCAGCGGCCGGGCATTTCCGTTTCTGATGACGGCCACCGTCATCCCGTACGCGCGGCCCAGACATCGCGTTGAACACGCCGACTGTTCAGAAAAATCTGATGACACAACAAGGAGATCGCCGCTGGCGGAACTCTTTGGCTGGTTCTATCGTTCTGCTTGCATCCGCCTAGCAGGGAGCATGCTCGTGACACTGAACAGCCTAGCCCGCATCGGCGCGGTCGCGCTGACGCTTCTCCCGCCTGCCGCCATCGCCCAGCAACGCACGCTCGGCCCGCCGAGTGGCACCGTCCGCATCGAGGCGTTTTCCGTTGCTTTCCTCGGCCAGGGTCAGGTCGGCGGCGGCACTTTGGCGTTTCGCGGCCGCAACTATCCGATCAGCGTCGGCGGCCTCGGTGTTGGCGGCATCGGCGCGTCGAAGCTGACCGCCACCGGCCGGGTCTACGGGCTCAGGCAGCGCGAGGATTTCGCGGGCTCCTATGTCCAGTTGAGCGAAGGCTGGGCCGTCGGCCGCGCCGGCAAGGGGCGCCTCGTCCTCAAGAACAACAAGGGCGTCACCATCAGCCTCGACGCCCGCCGTCAGGGCCTGCAGCTTGCGTCCGGCGTCGACGGCGTGGTGATCAGCTTCAAATAGACGCTGCTCCGAGCTGCGTTCCGTGAGGCGGCGCAGCCCGGATGAAGCCAGTTCAAAACTCAGCCCGTGGGAGCTGCCGCCCCGCACCTGGCCCGGCGCTACTTCGCCGGGTTGGGCTGTGCCTCTTCGGCCCGGGCGCGCTCCCGGCCCGGCCATTGCCAGGCGAACATCGCCAGTGCCAGTCCGAGTCCGATCAGGTCGGTCATCCAGTCCGGCTTCACCAGGCAGAAGGCCGCGGCGACGAGCACGGCCCGCTCCCACATCGCGGCACGACGCAGCAGGTAGCCGTGCAGCCCGGCGGCGAGCAGGCCGATTCCGACGCATGAGCAGACGAAGCGCCAGATGATCGTCGGCCAGTCTCCGATCATCAGCAGGGCCGGCTCGTAGACGAACATGAACGGCACGATGAAGCCGGCGGCACCGATCTTCACCGCCGCCCAGCCGCTACTCCAGAGGTCGGCCTTGGCCAACCCCGCAGCGGCGAAGACGGCGAGCGCGACCGGCGGCGTGATCGCCGACAGGATGGCGAAGTAGAAGGCGAACATATGCGCCGCCGGCATCGCCACGCCGAGCTTGATCAGCGCCGGCACCAGCAGCGAGGTCATCACGATATAGGCCGGCGTCGTCGGCATGCCCATGCCGAGCACGATGCCGGCGACCGCCGTCAGCAGCAGTGCCAGCAAGAGGTAGTTCTGCGACAGGCCGATCACCGCCTGGGTGAAGACGATCCCGGCGCCGGTCAGTGCGACGACGCCGATCACGATGCCGGCGCAGGCGCAGGCCAGCGCCACGGCGAGCGCGTTGCGCGCGCCGTCGATCATCGCATCGATGATGATCGGCAGCCGGACATTGCCGCGCGTCGAGGCCCGCAGCGCCGCGACTGGGAAGCACAGCACAGTGCCGGCCAGCGCCGCCAGCGGTGCGCTGTAGCCGGAATAGAGCACGGCAAGGATCGTCAGCACCGGCAGAAAGAGATGGCCGCGCTCGCGCAAGGTCGTGCCGAGCTTCGGCAACTGACTGCGCGGCACGCCGAGGATGCCGTGGCGCTTGGCCTCGAAATGCACCGCCGCAAAGCAGGCGACGTAATAGAGCACCGCCGGGATCAGCGCCCAGATCACCACCTGCCCGTAGGAGACCGAGAGGAACTCGGCCATGACGAAGGCAGCGGCGCCCATGATCGGCGGCATGATCTGACCGCCCGTCGAGGCCACCGCCTCGACGCCCGCCGCGAAATGCGCCTTGAAGCCGGTGCGCTTCATCAGCGGGATGGAGATCGGCCCGTCGACCATGACATTGGCGACCGCGCTGCCCGAGATCGTGCCGAACAGGCTCGACGAGACCACCGAAACCTTGCCCGGTCCGCCGGCGGTGTGACCGGTGAGCGAGAGCGCGAAATCCATGAAGAGCTGTCCCGTGCCGGTGCGCTCCATGAAGGAGCCGAACAGCACGAAGATCATGACATAGGCGGCGGACACCCCGAGCGGCGCGCCGAAGACGCCCTCCGTCGTCATGAACAGTTGGTCGAGCAGCCGCATCGGCTCGACCCTGGCGATGAACAGCGCGTAGCAGAGGAAGGCGATCGCGGTGAGCGGCAGAGCCCAGCCGATCAGCCGCCGCGTCGCCTCGAGCACGATGACGACGAGCAGAACCGCCATTGCCATGTCGACCGGGCTGAGATCGTCGACATAGTAGATCCGGTTGACGATGTAGTCGTAGTTCCAGAACAGATAGGTGATCGGCGCGACTGCGAGCGCCAGCAGCGCATAGTCGAGCGGAGACGGCGCCGCATCCGCCCCTGTCCGGCGATAGATCAGGAAGGTCAGGGCCAGCGCGAACAGAAGATGCGTGCCGCGGAAGATGATCGCTTCCGGGGTGCCCTGCCCGCCGAGCGCCGGCGGCAGTATCACCCACATATGGTAGAGCGCCATGGCGACGGCGATCACCGCCGTGACCAGCCGCACGATGCCGACATGGCTGAACTCGAACTTGAATTCGGGTCTGGGAACGCTGATGTCCACGGGCACATCCTGGCTCGGAGACCGATCCCGCACAGTGCGACGAGATCGCGCCGCAGGGGCGGCACGACGGGATCGGTGGCTTCGGGAAGCACGCGCCGGCGCTGCCGGCGCGCCAGGTTTTCAAACCGTCCGCACGGGGCGTCGGGAGCCGGTCACTTCGACGCGACGGTAATGCCCTTTTCCTTGTAGAGTTTGGCCGCGCCCGGGTGGAACGGCACGCCAACATCCTCCGCCATCAGTTTCGGCGTAAGATCGGCCAGTGCCTTGCTCGTCGCCGCCAGCGCCGGGACATTGTCGGCGATCGCCTTGGTCATGGCGTAGACCTGATCGGCCGGCAGCTTGCACGAGACGACGATATGGGTGGCGTAGCCGATCACCTTCACGTCCTCGCCCTGCTTCGGATAGGTGCCCTTCGGCACCGTCACCAGCGTATAGCCGGGGTTGAGCTTCCTCATGCCGTCGAGATCGGCCGAGAGGTCGAGCAGCTTGATGTCACGCGCCGAGGCAAGGTCCATCACGGCGCCGGACGGAATGGCAGTGCCGAGGGAGAAGGCCTGGGCGTGCCCATCCTTCACCTGCTCGACCGAGTCCGTATAGGAGACGAAGGAGATCTTGACGTCACTATAGCTCATCCCGTGGACCTTCAGCAGCTGCCCGGTGATGAGCTCGCCGGTATTGCCACGGGGCTGCGTCGTGATCGCCTTGCCCTTCAGATCCTTGACCGTTTTGATGCCGGAATCGGCCGGTACCAGCATCTGGAAATACTGCGGATAGAGCGAAGCGACATTGCAGATGTTCTCATGCTTCCTCGGGAACGGCGCGTTCCCGGCGAGTCCGTCCACGGTCGAGATCGAGTTGCCGAAGCCGACCTCAGCCTTGTTCTCCTCGATGGCGCGGACATTGGCTATCCCGGCGCCCGGCAGCGACTGCACGCTGAGCCCCGGAACCGCCTTCTCCCAGAGATCCTTGAGCTGGCCGCCGAGCGGCACCCAGACGCCGCCTTGCGGACCCGTCATCAGGCGCATTTCAGCTGCCATCGCAGGCAGGCTCAGCATGGTGGTGGCAGCTAGACAGAACAGATAGGTCGGTGCACGTGTCATCGATCTTCCTCCCTCGAGCAATCTTGCCGAGGCGCCGCATCTTCGCGCACGGTCGCCCCCCGTCGGTCGGCCGGCCTTCGGACCGTGCTCGCCGCAGGCTTGAAGCTATCGGCTGAGGCTGAGGTGGCAAGCGCCGAATTGGATGGCGCCGATCGCGGCAGACCGAACGGCTCAGGCCGATCCGGCAGCTCCCGAAGAAATGCTGCGTCGCGTTCGGCGCATGAACCTGTCACAGGGCCGAATACGCTTGCTTGCCCGCGCCGGCACTCAGTCTGACATCGCCTTTTTTTGGCGGCGGCTCTTGGAGCAGTTCTGCCGTCCCTCGATGTACAGAACTGCTCCTGTTCTTGATTTCATCGCATTTTCTTCACGCGAAGCGGTGTCAACTTCGCTCGAAAGTGCTTCGGCAGCAGCCGTCATGGCCTGACATAGGTCCAGCCCCGCTCCTGCAGCTCCATGACGCGCACCACACCGGACTTCACGACCGAAACATCGGAAATGAGAGAAATCTCCTTGTTTTCGGCCTTCTTCATATTCTCTTGCGTGTTACCGCAAGCCTTGAAAGAAATTGCCGGGGTGCTGAGCGTAATTTCCTTGACTCGTGCCTTAACCGGAGAGGTATCCTCCCGAAGCATATGCAGCCCAGGGCCGAATGTAACGACCTCTATCTCTACTTTCTCTCCAGCATCCTTGTAGTACTGCGCGACATTCATCGCATTGTTGAGCGCCAGATTCATCGTCGCGGCATCGTTCGAGTTAACTTGCAGCACGAGGCGGTGGGATTTGGTTTCGGCCGCAGGTCGCTTCGATGTCTGCGCGGAGGCTTGCCGCTTTTCCTGCGCCATGGAGGGCGGCGAAGCGATCAGGAGCGCCACGATGCCGATCAGCGCGGCCCGGCCAGTTCCGTTGCAAGCAATCATCTTCGTTCTCCCGTATTGGTTCGAGGATCATCGATTGCCGGGGTTGGCAACGACGTTCGGCCACTTGCAGGCTAAGGCTACCTTGGCTCGCACCCCCTTCAGTCCGGCCAGCGCAAACTGCCCCTCATGGGTGACGCCCGACCGGGGTACGAGCCGGATATTGAGCCCGCCCTCGTCAGGCAGGGAGTGCAGGAGCTGCACGACATCGGCCCTGAAAGCGGCACCCGGGCCGAACGATGGCACCCCTGCCGCGACTTGCAGCGGCGCTGCATCGTTGATGCGGTAGACGATGACGGCGTCGGCGAGGCCAGCCGTCACGGCCGGCCCTGAAACCGCCAGCTCGGTTCGGCCGCTGCGGCAGGAGATGGTCAGCTGCGTCAGGGAACTCTCGGTTCCGCTGCGTGCATAGGTCCTCGCGGTGACGATCGGAGTATAATCAATCGGCGAAGTTGTCTCGCTGACGATCCAGTTGTCTTCGCCACGCACCCGGCGATCGCTCGGCACCATGCTGCGCGACAGTTTGTCGAGGCACTCCAGCCGCGCAGCGGCCTCCATCGCAGCGCAGGCGCGAAGATGAACCGTCGGGTCGACCACCTCCTGCGCCAGCGCAACTCCGCTGGCGATCTCGAACGCGATGGACAGGGGGATCACCCTCATCTCAAGGCCCGCGGTGCTCGCGTCTGACGATCCAGCCAGTCCTGCGCCGCCGAGAACCGGTCGAGCCCCGGCACCGTGGCGGCCAGGTTGATCGACTTCCATTTCGGGTCGAAGCCGGGGGCCTGAAGCCTGTCGATGCGGGAAAACAGCACATCGACGAAGCGGGCGACGCGTTGATAGCGATTGGATTGCGCCGGCCAGTTGAACGCGACGAGCGCCGTCGGCACGGCGATCGTCTGCACCCGCTCGCCTTGCTTGATCAGGCCGGGATACTCGCCCGCCTCCAGCACGGCCGGAAGATAGTAGTCCTCGAACTTGCTGTCGTATTGGACCGGAAGGAACTTGAAGCCGGGTTCGAAGCGCCCGCGCACGAACGCATCGACCGGCTTCGAGGTGATGAAGACGACCGCGGCTATCTCGCCCTTGCGCATCTGCTCGAGGGCGACCTGGTGCGGGATGAACATCTTTTCGGCGTTGATGCCGAGTCGGCTGAAGATCAGCGGGCCCGAATAGGCCGCCGCGGTTCCCTGGGTATTGAAGTTCACCTTCTTCCCGGCGAGATCCGCCAGACTCTGGATCTCGGGCCGCACGAAGATATGCAGTTCCGACGGGAAGAGATTGAGGACATAAGTGATCCGGCGCCGGATCTGCGGGAGCTGGGCCTTGTATTCCTCCAGCGCGTCGGAATTGATGATCGCCGTGTCGACCCCACGCAGATAGAGCAGCGAATTCAGGTTCTCCGTAGCCCCGCGCGTGACGATCGGCAGGAGCTGCAGGTTTGGTCCGTCGTCGACGACGCGCGCCATCTCCGCCGCGAGACGAAGGGGAGCCCCCTCGATCAGCCCGCCGGCAAGGCCGACGGTCCAGGCGTTCATCTTCTCCTGCGGCGACTCCTGCGCCATGCTGCGCCGCGCTGCAGCAGCCCCCTGGGCTTCGTGGCGCCGCGTCTGTGCCGACAGACCATCCGCCAGGAGTCCTCCGGCGAGCGCAATCAATGAGGTTAGCAAGAGCAGGCGTCTTCCAGAGGACCGTGTCATCCCCCAACTCCCTCTTGAGCACCGCAACAGAACCACAGGCCGGATCCACACGGCCTGATAGGCATCTCACCGACCGAGGCTGTCGAACCTCTCCTTCGCCTCTTGAATGCCGCCTGCATGCGCCTTCGCGTAAAGCTCGCGCGCCCTCGTCACCTCGCCTCGCGTTCCATAGGTCTTCCACGCCGAGAGAACGCCGGGATCGTAGGTTTCCGCGAGCATGAAGACCGCGCGGGCGCTACCCGACTCGGCGGCACGTTCGAGCACGATCCGTGCACCGCCGATGTCGCCCTGACCGAGCAGCACACCGGCGCGCGCGATCATCCTCGCCGCCTCCGCACTGCCCTGCACTTCCGAGGCGGCCGGCGACGGCATGGTGATCGCTTCCTTGACCTCGATCGCCCGGGCGGTCTGATCGCTCGTGACGAGTTCCGGCCTGGTTTGCCCCTCGGCCGCGCGCCGAGCCGCATCGCGCTCGGCTGTCGAAGCGACAGCCCTGTCGCGCTCTTCCCTCAGCGCCTGCTGAACCGCCGCCAACTTTGCCTCATCCGCCTGTCTGCGGAATTCCATCTCTTCACCGGCCTGGCGAAACTGCGCGGCCTGCGTCTCGATCTCATGCCGCACGGTCCTCAGTTCGCTCGCCAATGCCGCGCTACGGGCACGCTCCTCATCGAGTGCCTGGCCATGCTGCGCGGCGCTCACCGACAACTCCTTTCGCGCCGTGCCGAGCTCAGCGAGAGCAGCCATTCTCTGACGCTGCCCTTCGAGCAATTGCTCGGTCTTCGCAGTCTCCGCTTGCTTGAGCTGCGCCGTTTCATCGCTCGCCTGGCGAAACGCCGCCACCTGCCTCTCGATTTCGCCGCGCGCCGTTGCCAACTCGCTCGCCAACGCGGCATTGCGTGCCCGCTCCTCGTCGAGCACCTGACCATGCCGCGCGGCGCTGGCCGTCAATTCCCGTCGCGCCGCCCCTGCCTCCGCGAGCGCAGCCATCCTCTGACGCTGCTCCTGGAGCAACTGTTCGGTCATCAAGGCCTCTGCCTGCTTGACCGCAGCCGTTTCGTCGCTCGCCCGACGAGACAGTGCCGCCTGCGTCTCGATTTCGCGCCGTACGGCCGCCAGCTCGTCCTTCAAGGCGCCACCGCGGGCTCGCTCCTCGTTCAGTGCCCGGTCATGCTGCTGCGTGTTCGCCGTCAATGCCTGTCGCGCCGCTGCGGCCTCTGCCAGCGCGGCTGCCACCTTCTGGCGCAGCTGTTCCAGCAATGGTTCGGCTTTCACGGCCTCCGCTTGCTTGAGCAGCACCATCTCGTCGTTGGCCCGGAGCGATTGCGCCGTCTGCGCCTCGAGTTCGCGCCGTACAGCCACCAGCTCGTTCTTCAATGCGGCGCTGCGGGCCCGCTCCTCGTCCAGAACCTGGCCGTGCTGAGCCGCACTCGCTGACAGCTCCCGGCGCGTCGCCGCGGCTTCAGCGAGAGCAGCCGTGCTCTGGCGCTGCTCTGCGAGCAATTGCTCGGCCTTCGCGGCCTCCGCTTGCTTCAGCAACTCCCGTTCGTCGTTCGTCTGGCGAAACTGTGCTGCCTGTGTCTCGATTTCGCGTCGTACCAGTGCCAGCTCGCTGGCCAATGTGGCGCTGCGGCCTCGCTCTTCGCCGAGTGCCTGATCGTGCCGGGCCGTGCTCGCCGACAGCTCCAGCCGCACCGCCGCCGCCTCTGCCAAAGCGGCAGCTACGTCCTGGCGCTGCTGTTCGGGCAGGACTGCGGCCCTCGCTGTCTCCGCCTGCCTAAGCCGGGTGGTTTCGTCGCTCGCCTGGCGAAGCTGCACCGCTTGCCGCTCGACCTCGCGCTGCGCCAGCGCCAGTTCGCTCGCCGATGTGGCGCTGCGGGCTCGCTCCTCGTCGAGCGCCTGCTTGTGCTGCGTCGCGCTGGCCGTCAGCTCCTGCCGCACAGCCGCGGCCTCCGCCAGAGCAGTTGTCATTTTCTGGCGCTGCTGTTCGAGGAGTTGTTCGGTCTTCGTCGCTTCCGTCTGCTTGATCAGCGCAGTTTCGTTGCTCGCCTGGCGTGATTGCGCGGCAAGCACCTCGATTTCGCGTCGCGCCGCTGCCAGCTCGTTCTTCAAGGCGGCAATCCGGGATCGCTCTTCCTCGTCCGCCAGACGACGCTGCGCTATGTTCGCCGTCAGCGCCTGTCGCGCGGTCGCGACCTGCTCTGCGAGGCTACCTGCCCTTTCGCGCTCCTGCTTGAGCGCCTGTGCGCCGGCTCGCAGTTGCGCTTCCAACCGCTCAATGCTGCGCTGAGCCTTGCCGTGTTCCTGCGCCGCCGCGGCTTCCTGCTCCGAGATGTCAGGGGACTTTTGGGTCGGAGCCTGTCGCAAATCTGGCGTGGGAGCCACCGCTGCGCGCTGCTCCGGGACAATCTGCACCTCTTCCGCGGGCGGACCGGCCTGGCGCTCGGCGCTCGGCCGAACCTCGGGCGACGCAGCCTGCAACGTCTTGCCCGGCACGCGGGCGTCTTGAATGGCTATGCCATCCCCCGCAGTGCGCTGGAGCACTTCGGGTCTCACGAAGTAAAGCAGCAGCATCGCCGCAGCGATGACACTGACGATCGGCACGAGCCGCCGCCATGCGGGCCGGGCGCCACGATCAGCGCCGACCTCTCCCTCTTCGTCCGCCCGGCCGTAGGCGTCGCGAGCGAGCGGATGCCAATGCGTGGGCGTGATCTTGATCGGGGCGCCGTCTTTCCCGACCCAGCCGCCTGCCTCCGACGACCAGCGGCCTACGTCGTAAGCCGCATTCGCGTCGTCTTCGAGAATGACGAAGTGCCCATTCTTCGGTGCGGTCTCGATCGCGTGGCGCATGTACGGGACGCCTGCTTTAATGGGCGTTATCGAACCATCACGTCTCCACTTTGCCTGCGAAGGGACCGTGATCTCCGACGGCAGGCACGAGCACAGTATCCCCAATTGCGGCGATACGCCACACTGGGCTCACGTCATATTAACCTCGTGCGGCGGCCTGCCTCGATAGCCGCGACTCCGCGTTCGACCGCCGCCCTCCAGCCCACGCTCGACCATCCCACGCCACGCTGATTGTCAGGCTGCGGTGGTCGACTGGTCAGGCCGCGAGGTCTTGGCCCGGCGGCAGTCGATCACGATGGCCAGCCCTCGCTTCACGCGGCGATGCGGTTGGCATTCCACCGACCGGCCTGGCTCAGGATCATGCCGGGATCGCGGAAGCGGCGCTTCAGGATCTCGCGATACAACGCGGCCTCGCGCTCCTGTCCGACCTCACATGTGGCGCCGGTCAGGATCCGAAGCGCCTGCCGCAGCGCGTCCACGGTTCCCGAGCCTTCGTCGAACTGCGCCTTCTTGCGCCAGACGAGATCGTCCGGCAGCAGGTCGGCGCAGGCCTTGCGCAGCAGCCATTTCTCGGTGGTCCGCCCCGTCGATTCCACGATCTCCGGGTCGGTCCGACGCAGCTTGAGCTCCGCGGGGACGGACTGGGCGAAGGCGATGAGATCCCGGTCGAGGAACGGGGTCCGCGCCTCCAGGGATTCCGCCATGGTCATCCGGTCGACCCTCTGCAGGTTGATGTTGTGCATGGTGCCGAGGCTGCGCGTCAGCTCGTCGGCGAGCGCGCGCGGCTCATCGACATAGCCGTGATGATAGGCGTAACCGGCGAAGAGCTCGTCAGCCCCCTCCCCGGTCAGGACGGCCTTGACATGGGCGCGTGCCAGCCTGGCGGCGAACAGGGTCGGGACGGCGCTGCGGACGAGGTCGGCATCGGCGCTTTCGAGATGGTAGATCACATGGGGCAAGTTGTCGGCGACGTCCTGCGCCGAGAAAACCAGCTCATGATGGTCGCTGCCGATATGCTCGGCGACGCGTCGCGCCGCGACCAGATCGGAGGAGCCCGCCGTGCCGACGGCGAAGGTCTTGAGCGGCCCCTGCCCCGCATTGACCCTGATCTTCTGCGCAAGCGCCGCGATGATGGAGCTGTCGAGCCCCCCGGACAGGAACGAGCCGACCTCGACATCGGCGACCATCCATTTCGCTACCGCGTCTTCGAGGCCGAGGCGCAGTTCACCCGCCACGGCGTCGACATCGATGCCCGGCTCGGCCTTGGCCGCGCCTGACGGGACGCGGTACCATTGCCGCAGCCCGCTCCGGCTATCGAACAGCGAGCCGGGTCGGATCGCGCTGATCTCATCGAAGCCGAGGCCGTCAAAGGCCTTCAGCTCGGAGGCGAAGGCCAGGCCTTTCCCACGACGGGCCATGTAGAGCGGCTTGATCCCGAGCGGATCGCGCGCCGCGATGATCCGGTCCGGCGTCGCCAGGACGAAGGCGAACATCCCGTCGAGCCGGCTGACCCAGCGCTGCGCGCCACTGCGAAAGAGATGAAGAATAGTTTCGCTGTCGCTCGCCGTATCGAAGATCTCCGTGCCGAGGATCGCCCTCAAGTCCTCGTGATTATAGATCTCCCCATTGGCGACAAGCATTTCCTCGTCCGCCCGAATGGGCTGGCGGCCATTCTCCGCTCCAATGATCGAGAGCCGGCAATGGCCCATCACCGCCGGAGCCCCGCCCAGCCGGGCGATCTCGGTCGCATCGGGGCCGCGATGCCCGAGCCGCGAGAGCATCGCTGCGATCAGCGCCCCGCCCTGGTCATCGATCTCCCACAGGCACACGAAGCCACACATGAAACGTCCTTTTCATTGGCGCCTTTCACGTCAGCGGACACCGAGATGTGCCACGCGCGAAAGGTCGCAAGGTTTCATCAAAGAGTTTATGTGCTGAATTCTGAAATTAAATTTCAGACATAAAAGGCATGCATTCGTCATTATCATAATAAATATTATGCGTCAGAAAGATTCAGAGAATAGCCATATCCAGCAATGACTATAGAAAAATCATACAAAAATTCTCCAAATGGGTTGCCAACGCCCGATAGGCTGCTCTAAAAGCCGCGGCAACGCAATGGACATTCTCAATTACATCATTTCGAACTGGGGGCTCATCGTCACCCGGACCGGCGAGCACGTCGCCATCGTCGGCGTCGCGGTCGCTCTGGCCATCCTCACCGGTGTGCCGATCGGCATCGCGATCAGCCAGAACCGGCGCATGGCGGATGGCGTGCTCTATGTCGCGTCGATGCTGATCACCATCCCGTCGATCGCGCTGTTCGGGATGATGATCCCGCTGCTCTCGCTGGTCGGCCACGGGATCGGCTATCTGCCGGCGGTGATCGCAGTATTACTCTACTCACAGCTCCCGATTATCCGGAATACATACGCAGCGATCCGCAATCTTGACCCGGCCCTGCGAGAAGCTGCGCGCGGCATGGGCTTGACCAGAGGCCAGAGACTGCGGGAGGTCGAGCTGCCGCTCGCCCTGCCGGTGATCATGACCGGCGTGCGGCTCGCAGTGGTGATGAACATCGGGGTCACCGCGATCGCCGCCTATATCGGCGCCGGCGGACTCGGCACCTTCATCTCGCGCGGCATCAGCCAGACCGACCCGCGCCAACTCATCACCGGAGCGCTCGCCGTCAGCCTGCTCGCCGTCGTCGCCGACCTCGCCCTGCTGTGGCTGCAGCGGAAGCTCACCTCACCGGGATTGAGGACCAGATGATCAGACTGCACCAGGTCAGCAAGACCTTCGCCGGCAGCACCACGCCTGCCGTGGACCGCGTGTCGCTGGAAGTGCCCGAGGGCGAGATCTGCGTCCTGCTCGGCCCTTCCGGCTGCGGCAAGACGACGACGATGAAGATGGTCAACCGGCTGATCGAGCCGAGCTCGGGCGACATCCTGATCGACGGCCGCAGCACGAATGATTGCGACGTCACGCAGCTGCGGCGCAGCATCGGCTACGTCATCCAGCAGATCGGCCTGTTCCCGAACAAGACCGTCGAGGACAATATCTGCATCGTCCCCGACATCCTCGGCTGGGACCGGCGCAAATCGCGTGAGCGGGCGGCGGAGTTGCTCGACATGGTCGCGCTCGAGCCCGGCGCCTTCCTGCACCGCTATCCGCGGGAGCTTTCGGGCGGGCAGCAGCAGCGCATCGGCGTGCTGCGCGCCATCGCCGCCGATCCGCCGGTCCTGCTGATGGACGAACCCTTCGGCGCCATCGACCCGATCAACCGGGTGATCATCCAGGACGAGTTCCTGAAGATGCAGGCGCAGATCCGCAAGACGATCTTGTTCGTCAGCCACGACATCGACGAGGCCGTGAAAATGGCCGACCGGATCGCGATCTTCAAGGATGGCAGGCTGGTCCAGTTCGATACTCCGGACAACATCCTCGCCCACCCGGCGAGCAGTTTCGTCTCCGATTTCGTCGGCGGCGACCGGACGCTGAAGCGCCTGCAATTGCTGACGGTGCGCGACGCCATGCTGGCCGATCCGCCACGCGTCCGGGCCGCCGACAGCCTGAAGCAGGCGGTATCGACCATGGAAGAACACGGCCACCAGGCGATCGTGATGGTCGGGCCGCGCGGGCGAGCGCGCGGCTATGTCTCGCTCCAGGCGGCGCGTGGCGCCAGCGGACTGGTCGGCGAGAACCACGAGACCCTGCCGACGACGATCAAGCCGCATGAGGATCTGCGCACCGCGGTCTCGACCATGTTCCGCCATGACGTCTCCTGGCTCGCCTGCGTCGACGAGGACGGCATGTTCGTCGGCTATGTCACTCTGCGCGGCATGACGCGCCTGCTCTCGGAGACCTACCGGGATGGCTGACGGCGTTTTGCCCATGCTGACCCGGCTGCGCCGCAATGGAGTCCATCTCGCCGTCTTCCTGCTCGGCGCCTGGGCCTGGGCCGGCGGCCTGCTGCCGGGCCTGCTTGAGAAATGGGACGACATCGCCTTTCTCGGCTGGCAGCACATCGAGCTGGTCGCCCTGTCGGGCGGCGCCGCGATCCTGCTCGGCGTGCCCCTCGGCGTCCTGCTCACCCGGCCGCGCTTTCGCCGGCTCGGTGACATGGCGTTGCAGGTGCTCAATGTCGGGGCGACGATCCCGACGCTCGCCGTTCTGGCCTTGGCGATGAGCCTGCTCGGCATCGGCAACGGCTCGGCGATCTTCGCGCTGTTCGTGGCGTCCCTGCTGCCGATCGTCAGCAATACGATGGCGGGCCTGCGCGCCGTGCCGCCGCATCTGCTCGAGGCGGCGCGCGGCATGGGCCTTTCGGCCCGCCACACGCTGCTCCAGGTCGAGCTGCCGAACAGCCTGTTCGTGATCTACACCGGCATCCGCACCGCGCTCGCGATCAATGTCGGCACCGTGCCGCTGGCCTTCCTGATCGGCGGCGGCGGGCTGGGTGAACTGATCTTCACCGGCATCGCGCTGAACGAGTTCGGCACCATGCTCGCCGGCGCCATCCCCACCGCCCTGCTGGCGGTCCTGATCGATTTCATCATGGCCCAGCTCCAATTCTGGACCATCCCCCGAGGGGTCAACCCGTTGCGCTGACCCTTCCGGCCTTTCCCCCCGTAGCTTCAAGGAGACCAGGCATGAAGCCTTCGTCGCGCATTTTCGCCGTGGCCGCGCTCGCCACCCTCTGGGCGCTGCCCGTGCAGGCCAAGCCCATCGTCGTCGGTGGCAAGAACTACACCGAGCAGTTGCTGCTCGCGGAGGTCACCGCGCAGTTACTCAAGAAGAAGGGCTTCGAGGTCGACAAGCGCGACGGTCTCGGCTCGCAGGTGCTACGCGATGCCCAGATCGGCGGCCAGATCGACGTCTACTGGGAGTACACCGGCACCTCGCTCGTCACCTACAACAAGATCAATGAGCGCCTGAGTGCCAAGGACACCTATCAGCGCGTCAAGGAACTCGACGCCAAGCTCGGCCTGACCTGGCTGCAGCCTTCTAGCGCCAACAACACCTATGCTCTCGCGGTCCGCGCCGACGATCCCAAGACGGTTTCGATCAAGACGCTGTCGGATCTCGCTGCTGCCTTCAACGCCAAGAAGCCACTGAGCATCGCCGTCAATGCCGAATTCTCCGGGCGTCCCGACGGGCTGCCGGGCCTCCAGACGGCCTATGACTTCAAGGCTGGCCGCGCGAACCTCAAATCGATGGATTCCGGACTGACCTATCAGGCGCTGCGTGATTCCCAGGTCGACGCCGCCCTGGTCTTCGCCACCGACGGACGCATCCAGGCCTTCAAGTTCCGCGTGCTCGCCGACGACAAGGAATTCTTCCCTAACTACGCCGCCGTTCCGGTCGTGCGAGCCGAAGCGCTCAAGGCCAATCCGGCTCTCGAAGCGACGCTCAACGCGCTCTCCGGCAAGCTTTCCGATGAGATCCTGCAGGCGCTCAACGCCAAGGTCGATGTCGACAAGACCCCGATCGAAGAGGTCGCGCGCCAGTTCCTGGCCGAGAACAACCTGATCTGATCGCATGAAACGCTCCGTCGCCTTGCGGCGGGGCGTTCTCGGCGGCGAAGCCGATTCAACGGAGAGCTCCTGCTGTACGGCTAGACGTCACTGCCCATCGCCGCCTTCAGTCGACATCGGTCGGCGCGAGGCGGCGAGCATAGCGCCGCAGGATCGCCTCGAACGCAGCCAGCGCGGGCGATATCGAGCGACCGCTCGGCCGGATCATCACGATATCCCGGGCGATCGCCGGATTTGACAGGGGCCGGGCGACGATCCTGCGATGCGGCGCGGCGGCGCGCGCATAGGTCGGGAGCACGGCAACGCCGAGCCGCGCTTCGACCAAGGCCAGCGCGGTGGTGATCTGCGACACCTCATAGGCCGGCACCAGCGGGATGCCGACGGTCTCAAAGGCGACCTCGACCAGGAGCCGAATGCCGCTGTCGCGCGTCAAGGCGATCAGCGGCTCGTCCCGCAGCTCTCTCCAGTCGACCGCCGCACCGGCAAAGCGGCTGCCGGGGCTGCAGAACAACATCAGATTGTCGCGCGCCATCGGGATGCGCTCGATACCGTCCTCGACCGCCGCGAATGTGCCGAGCCCGCAATCGGCCCGGCTTGTCCTGACAGCCTCGATGATCGTGTCGGTGCGCGCATCGAGCACCCCGACCTGAATACCGTGAAAGCGTTCGCGCATCTCCGCGATCGCCTCGGGCAGGATCGCCGCCGCCAGCAATGGCGGGGCAGCGACGGTGATCCGGCCGCGCCGACGCTCGGCGAGGTCGTTGGCGTTCTGGATGGCGAGGTCGAGATCGTGGACGATCTTCGCCGACGCACCCTGGAATTCGCGACCGCCTTCGGTCAGCTCGACCCGGCGCGTCGTGCGGTCGAACAGGCGGATGCCGAGCGCGTGTTCGAGTTCGCGCACGAGCTGCGACAGCGCCGGCTGTGCCATGTGCAGTCGTTCCGCCGCCTTGGTGAAGGTGCCGAGCTCGGCGACGGCGAGGAAGGCCTGGATCTGTCGCAAGGTGACTGCCATGCGATAATTCATAAGCATATCATCTGAATTCAGACAAATAAGCTGAATTCCGTATAGCCGTGACGGCGGCCATCTTGCCTCGACATCGCGCATTGGCCGCTCCGTTCGAGGCTCTCCATGACCGCCTATCCCGACCTGCAGCTCTATATCGGCGGCGCCTGGCGCAAGACCTCCGACAGCCTGCCGGTGCTCAATCCGGCCGATGAGAATGTGATCGGTGCCGTGCCCGTCGCCCGCCGCGCCGATCTCGACGATGCGCTGGCGGCGGCGAAGGAGGGCTTCAGGGTCTGGAGCCGGATCTCGCCGCGGGTCCGTGGCGAGATCATGCTCAAGGCCGCGGCGTTGATGCGCGCCCGGATCGACGAGATCGCCCATGCGATCACGCTCGAGCACGGCAAGCCCTTCACCCAAGCCCAGCTCGAGGTGATCCGCGGCTGCGAGTTCTTCGAATGGGACGCAGCCGAGGGCCAGCGCACCTATGGGAGGGTCATCCCGAGCGAGCCCGGCATCAAATACGTGGTGATGCACCAGCCGATCGGCATGGTTGCGGCCTTTTCGCCCTGGAACTTCCCCATGAGCCAGCCGGCGCGCAAGATCGCCGGAGCGCTCGCGGCGGGCTGTTCGATCATCCTCAAGGCAGCCGAGGAGACGCCGGCCGGCGCGCTCCACATCGCCCGCGCTTTGCACGATGCCGGCCTGCCGCCCGGCGTGTTCAACCTCGTCTTCGGTATCCCGGCCGACATCTCCTCCTATCTTATCCCGCAGGAGCAGACCCGGCTGATCGCCTTCACCGGCTCGACCGCGGTCGGCAAGCACCTGACCAGGATCGCCGCCGACCATATGAAGCCGGTGCTGATGGAGCTGGGCGGCCATGCCCCGGTGATCGTCTGCGACGATGTCGATCCGGTCGCGGCCGCGACGGCCTCGGCAATCCGCAAGTCGCGCAATGCCGGCCAGGTCTGCACCTCGCCGACGCGCTTCTTCGTGCAGGAACCGATCTACGAGGCCTTCGCCAGGACCTTCGCCGAGAAGGCGCGGTCCGTCGTGATCGGCAACGGCCTCGACGCCGCGACGCAGATGGGCCCGGTCGCCAATCATCGCCGCATCGAGGCGATGGAGGCGTTGGTCGCGGACGCCCGCGCCAAGGGCGCCCGCGTGCTCGCCGGCGGCGAGCGCATCGGCAATCGCGGCTACTTCTTCCCGGTGACCGTGCTCGCCGATGTGCCTGACGATGCCAGGGTCATGCGCGAGGAGCCGTTCGGGCCGCTCGCGGTGATCAATCCGGTCGCGACGCTGGACGATGCGATCGCCAAGGCGAACGGCCTGCCCTTCGGCCTCGCCGCCTACGCCTTCACCCATTCCGCCAGCCGGGCCGATCGTCTCGCCGACGAGATCGAGGCCGGCAACGTCTCGATCAACACGCTGGAGGCCTCGGTCGCCGAGGTGCCGTTCGGCGGCGTCAAGGACAGCGGCTATGGCCGCGAGGGCGGCGCCGAGGGGCTTTCGCACTACACGATCATCAAGAACGTCTCGCACCGCATGGCGATCTGACCGGTGGGCGACAGGGAGGTAGCCGCATGAAATACGCCAGGAAGGACGCGAAGGCCTACACCCGCGCCAATATGAAGGGCATTTGGGCGGCGGCGCTGACGCCCTTCACCCGCTCGCTCGCCATCGATGAGGACGGCTTTCGCGAGAACATCCGGCACTGGACAGAGGATCTCGGCATCGACGGCCTGTTCATTGCCGGAAAGCAAGGCGAGTTTTTCTCGATGTCGGTTGAGGAGCGCAAGCGAAGCTTCGAGCTTGCGGTCGAAGCGTCCGCCGGCCGCGGCCAGACGATCATGTCCTGCTCCGACCAGAACATGGACGTTGTCATCGATCTGGCGAAGCACGCGCAGAAGGTCGGCGCCGACTACATCGTCGTGCACGCGCCGATCCTGCATTTCTTCAAGGCGCAGGACGAGACTCTCTACGAATACTACCGGACCATCGCCGAAAAGGTCGATATCGGCATCGCACTCTGGAGCCACCCCGACAGCGGCTATCTGATGAGCCCGCAGCTCTGCAACCGCCTCGCCGACGTCGAGAATGTCGTCGCGATCAAGTACAGCGTGCCGCGCGCCATGTATGCCGAGCTGACGCGGCTCGCCGGCGACCGCATCCTGGTCAGCACCGCCTCGGAGGAGGAATGGCTCGACAACATCGTCGAGCTCGGCTGGCAGGTCTACCTTTGCTCCTCGCCGCCCTATCTGATCCAGACCGCCGCCGACCGGCGCATGCGCGAATATACCGACCTCGCCTTCGCCGGCGAAGGCGAGAAGGCTCATGCCGTGCGTGACAGCCTCAATCCCGTGCGCGAGGCGCTGCGCGCGACGCGGCCGGCCGAGAAGCCGCATGCGCATCAGAAATACTGGCAGGAACTGCTCGGCCAGGTCGGCGGGCGCGTGCGTGCGCCGCTGCTGGAGCTGACGGACGCCGAGAAGGCGGCGACGCGTGCCGCTTTCGAGAATTGCGGGCTCAAGCTCGAGGCAGGGCGGTCACTAGCGAAGGCCGGCTGAAACGCGGCTAGGATGGAACAACCGGGAGAGACGGATATGGCGACCGAAGGACGGCTGAAGGCCTTCAACTTCAAGAAGTGGATCGAGGAGAACGAGCACCTGCTGAAGCCGCCGGTCGGCAACAAAAAGGTGTTCGACGATGGCCAGATGACGGTGATGGTCGTCGGTGGGCCGAACCAGCGCGCCGATTACCATGACGACCCGGTGGAGGAATTCTTCTACCAGCTCAAGGGCGACATGATGCTGAAGCTGGTCGACAACGGGAAGCATTACGACGTCACGATCCGCGAGGGCGACGTCTTCCTGCTGCCGCCGCATGTGCGCCACTCGCCGCAGCGCCCGCAGGAAGGCTCGAT
Organism: Allobosea sp. WAO; assembly: GCF_001509835.1. Lineage (GTDB taxonomy): Bacteria > Pseudomonadota > Alphaproteobacteria > Rhizobiales > Beijerinckiaceae > Allobosea. The sequence continues at coordinate 289,603 of NZ_JXTJ01000006.1, read as the reverse complement.
CGGGCTCGTGGTCGAGCCGGCGCGCCATGCCGACCAGGTCGACGGCTTCGAATGGTACTGCTTCGAGTGTAACGGGCTGGTGCACCGCATCGAGCTCAAGGTCGGGGATCTCGTGAAGGACCTGCCGCCGCTCTACGAAGCCTTCTTCGCCGACGAGAAGGCCCGGACCTGCAAGCAGTGCGGCGCCCTCCATCCCGGCCGGAAGCCGCCGGCCGGCTGGGTCGCTCTTTGACAATATAGGGCGCCGCTGCCCGCCAGCGGCGCCATATGACTTGAGCGCGGTGGCGCAGAAACGCCGCGCAATAATGATCTCAGAGGCAGAACGACAACAACGGGAGCTCAAGATGAAACTGCGCGGATTGCTTTTCGGCATTGCGGCTGCCCTTGCCGCCACGACCGCTCTCGCCCAGCAGGCGCCGGTCAAGATCGGCATGGTCACCACGCTGTCGGGGCCGGGCGGCTATCTCGGCCAGGATATTCGCGACGCCTTCAAGCTCGCAATCGACATGGGCGGCGGCAAGCTCGGCGGCGTGCCGGTCGAGCTCGTAGTCGAGGACGATGCGCTGAAGCCCGGGCAGGGCAAGCAGATCGCCGAGAGGATGCTGAAGACCGATGGCATCAAGATCATGACCGGCATCGTCTTCTCGAACGTCGCCGGCGCGACCGTGCCCGATATCGTCGATGCCGGGGCGCTCTATGTCAGCCCCAATGCGGCGCCGTCGAACTTCGCCGGCAAGGAGTGCAACGAGAATTATTTCGTCGTCTCCTGGCAGAACGACAGCCTGCACGAGAGCGCCGGCCAGCACGCCACCAATCTCGGCTACAAGAAGGCCTTCATCCTCGCCCCGAACTACCAGGCCGGCAAGGATGCGCTCGCCGGCTTCAAGCGCCTGTTCAAGGGCGAAGTCGTCGGCGAGGTCTATACGCGCCTCGACCAGACCGATTTCGCGCCCGAAATGGCGCAGATCCGCGCCGCCAATCCCGATGTCGTCTTCCAGTTCCATCCGGGCGGGCTCGGCATCGCCTTCCTGCGCCAGTACCAGCAGGCCGGCCTCCTCGGCAAAACCCCGATGGTGCTGGCCGAGCCGTCGCTCGATTCCACCACGCTCAAGGCCGTCGGCGAGGCCGCGCTCGGCCTCAGCGTCACCGCGCACTGGAACACCGACTTCGACAATGCCTCGAACAAGGCCTTCGTCGAGGCCTTCACCAAGGCCTACAACCGCGTGCCGACCTACTACGCCAGCCAGGGCTACGATACCGCGCTCGCGATCGCCTCGGCGCTGAAGGCGACCGGCGGCAAGACCGATGTGCCTGCCCTGCGCAAGGCGATGGCCAAGGCCGATTTCCAGTCGGTGCGCGGCGCCTTCAAGTTCGGCCCCAACCAGCACCCGGTCCAGGACTGGTACGCGCTCAAGGTCGAGAAGGGAGCGGATGGCACGCCGGTGCTGAAGACCTCGGGCAAGGTGCTGAGCAATCACGCCGACGCCTACGCCAAGGACTGCAAGCTCTGAGCCGGTAAGCCTGCGTACCGACCGCGGCGACTGGGGCGCGGGGACCCCCTCACCTGCATCGAGGTCGGCTATTGCCGGCTTCGACAGTTTAAATGCTGATCTCGGGCAGGCCCGAGATCAGTGAGAGGGGCAGGGGTGAGGTGCTCGGGAGAGAAATCATGAGCCTGAACCCAACCACGCCGATCGCGTCACTGCTCCAGCCGCCTCCACCTCACCCTGCCCTCTCCTGCCGGGAGAGGGTTCCCCGCGCCCTTGTCGGGCTTGCCCGGTTCCCGCAACGATGACCCTCGTTCTCGAACAATTGCTCAACGGCCTACAATTCGGCGTGATGCTGTTCCTGCTCGCTGCCGGGCTGACGCTGATCTTCGGCATCATGGGCGTGATCAACCTCGCCCATGGCTCGCTCTACATGGTCGGCGCCTATGCCGCCGCCTTCGCCGCGGCGCAGACCGGCTCGGTCATCATCGCGATCCTGGCTGGTCTCGCAGCCGCGGCCATCGTCGGCATGGCGATGGAGCTGTTCGTGCTGCGCCGGCTCTATGCCCGCGACCATCTCGACCAGGTGCTGGCGACCTTCGCGCTGATCCTGATCTTCAACCAGAGCGTCACCCTGCTGTTCGGGCGCCAGCCGCTCTTCGTCTCGGTGCCGCCGGCGCTCAACGGCTCCATCGAATTGCTGCCTGGCCTGAGCTACCCGGTCTACCGGCTGATCATCATCGCCGTCGGCCTCGCGGTCGCGCTCGGGCTCTACCTTCTGATCAATCGCACCCGCATCGGCATGCTGGTCCGGGCCGGCGCGACCCATCGCGAGATGGTGCGGGCGCTCGGCGTCGATATCCGCCTGCTCTACACCGCCGTCTTCGGGTTAGGGGCCCTGCTCGCCGGCCTTGCCGGGCTGATGGCCGGGCCGATCCTGGCCGTGCAGGTCGGCATGGGCGAGCAGATCCTGATCATGACCTTCGTCGTGGTGGTGATCGGTGGTGTCGGCTCGATCCGTGGCGCCTTCTTCGGGGCCCTGCTGGTCGGCCTCGTCGATACCGTGCTGCGTGCCTTCCTGCCCGGCCTGCTGCGCCAGGTCATAACCGGCTCGGAGGCCGATGCGCTCGGTGCCGGCCTGGCCTCGATGGGCATCTACATGCTGATGGCCGTGGTGCTGCTGGTGCGGCCCAAGGGACTCTTCCCCGCCAATGTCTGAGGACGCCATCACCCACACCGGCTCCCCCACGCCGAGCACGAGCCGCGCGCTGATGCTGCTCGCATTGGCGCTCGGCCTCGTCGCCCTGCCCTTCCTCGTCCAGGCGCTCGGCCAGCCGGCTCTGGTGCCGCTGGCGACGCGCGTGCTGATCTATGCGATCGCCGCCGCCAGCCTGAACCTCGCACTCGGTTTCGGAGGGATGGTTTCCTTCGGGCACGCCGCCTTCTTCGGCGTCGGCGGCTATGTCGTCGGCATCCTCTACCGCAATTACGTCGACGACAGCCTCTTCCTCGGGCTGATCCCGGGCACGAGCCAGCTCCTGATCACGCTGCCTGCGGCGATCCTGGTCGGCGGCCTGCTCGCCTTGCTGATCGGCGCACTGTCGCTCCGCACCAGCGGCGTGCAGTTCATCATGATCACGCTCGCCTTCGCGCAGATGCTGTTCTTCCTCTTCGTCTCGCTCAAGGCCTATGGCGGCGATGACGGCATGACGATCCGCCGCCGCAACGAGCTCTTCGGACTCAACACCCGCGACGACATCACCTTCTATTTCATCTGCCTCGCCGTGGCGGCGCTGGTCTTCCTGGCGCTCTGGCGCATCGTCGGCTCGCGCTTCGGCATGGTGCTCGGCGGCATCCGCCAGAACGAGCGGCGCATGGCGGCGATCGGCATCGCGCCTTATCGCTACAAGCTCGCCGCCTTCGTCATCTCCGGCATGGGCACCGGCTTGGCCGGCGCGCTGATGGCGAACTATCTGCGCTTCGTCAGCCCGGACATGCTGCACTGGACCAAGTCGGGCGAGCTGATGATCATGGTCATCCTCGGCGGCGTCGGCACCTTGCTCGGTCCGCTCTTCGGCGCCGCCGCCCTCGTCATCCTCGAGACGGTGCTGACCTCCTGGACCGAGCATTGGCAGCTCGTGCTCGGGCCGATCCTGCTGCTCGTCGTCATGTTCACGCATGGCGGGCTCAGCGGGCTGTTCGGCCGGCTCGGTATCGGCAGGAGCGAACGATGACAAAACCGCTCCTCTCGGTTCGCGGCCTGCGCAAGCGCTTCGGCGGCCTGATCGCCACCGACAGCGTCGATCTTGACGTCGTCGAGGGCGAGATCCACGCCCTGATCGGCCCGAACGGCGCCGGCAAGACCACCTTGCTGACCCAGCTCTTCGGCGAACTCAGCCATGACGAGGGCGAGATCAGGCTGGACGGCGAGCCGATCGACGCACTCGCGACAGCGCAGCGTGTCCGCCGAGGCCTCGCCCGCACCTTCCAGATCAACCAGCTGCTGCCCGATTTCAGCATGCTCGACAATGTCGCGCTCGCGGTGCAGGCACAGCAGGGGCACAGCTTCCGCTTCCTTGCCGATGCCCGGCGCGACAGGCGCCTGCGCCAGCGCGCCCGCGAGCATCTGGCCACCGCCGGCCTTGCGCACCGGGCCGAGGTCAAGGTCGCCGATCTCTCGCATGGCGAGCAGAAGCAGCTCGAATTCGCCATCGCGCTCGCCTGCGAACCGCGCCTGCTGCTGCTCGACGAGCCGATGGCGGGCCTCGGCCATGCCGAGAGCGAGCAGATGGTCGCGATGCTGTCCGGTCTGAAGGGCCGGTTCACCATGCTGCTGGTCGAGCACGACATGGACGCCGTATTCGCGCTCGCCGACCGGATCTCGGTGCTGGTCTATGGCCGCATCATCGCGACCGGCACGGCCCAGGAGATCCGCGACAACGACGACGTACGCACCGCCTATCTCGGCGAGGGAGACGCCTGATGCTGAGCGTGCGCAACCTGCAATCGGCCTATGGCGCGAGCCAGGTGCTGTTCGATGTCGGCCTCGATATCGGCGAGGGCGAGGTCGTGACCCTGCTCGGCCGCAACGGCATGGGCAAGACCACGACGGTGCGCTCGCTGATGGGGCTGCTGTCGCCGAAGGGCGGCGAGATCAGCTTCGACGGCCGCAAGCTCAAGGGCTGCGCGCCGGAAGTGATCGCCCGCTGCGGCATCGGCCTCGTGCCGGAAGGCCGGCAGGTCTTCCCGACGCTCAGCGTGCGCGAGAACCTCGTCGCCACCGCCGCCAACCGGCTCGGGCGTTCTTCGCCCTGGACCCTGAGCCGTGTCTACGCACTGTTTCCGCGCCTCGAGGAGCGCGCCGGCCAATCCGCCCGCACGCTGTCCGGCGGCGAGCAGCAGATGCTGGCGGTCGGTCGGGCGCTGATGACCAATCCGAAACTCCTGATCCTCGACGAGGCGACCGAAGGGCTGGCGCCGGTGATCCGCGCCGAGATCTGGCGCTGCCTCGAAGCACTGAAGGCGCAGGGCCAATCGATCCTGTTGATCGACAAGAACATCGCCGTGCTCAAGCGCCTCGCCGATCGCCACTACGTCATCGAGAAGGGGCGCACGGTCTGGTCCGGCTCCAGCAGGGACCTCGCGGCCAATGCTGAACTGGTGCATCGCTATGTCGGCGTCTGAATCCGAGATCGTTGCACGCAGCGGAGCGGCTGATCCCGTAGAGGCCCTGCGCGACACGCTGAGCGAGGTCCTCGCCGGGCTGGTCGCAGCGGGCTGCGGTCCGCAGCACCTCACCGGCATGGAGTGGGAGAGCTCCGATCCCGCCGCCTTCCATCTCTCGCGCCACACGGTCGAACTGGCCTATCGCGAGGTCTTCGCCGGCTTCCGGCCACCGATCCGGTTACGTGCCGGAACCGAGCCCGGCCTGACGATTCGCGCTCACCACACAATGCCGCGGCCGCTGCCCGACATCGAGATCGAGGGCTATCCGCTGCGCGAGCTCGGCCGGCAGTACAGCCCGCGCCTGCAGGCCGACATGACCGCGCTGTTCCGGCAATGGAGCCGCGACGGCGCCGCCTTCCGCGCCGCACATGCCGGACTCGACCTCGCCTATGGTCCGAGCCGCTTCGAGACACTCGATCTCTATCGCCCGGCCGGGGCGACGCGCGCTCCGATCTTCGTCTTCATCCATGGCGGCTACTGGCAAGCCTCGGACAAGGTCCAGCACGCGCAGTTCTCGCAGGGGCTGCTCGATGCCGGTTTCGCGGTCGCCCAGCCGAATTACGGGCTGGCGCCGGACACCCCGCTCGAAGCGAGCATCGCCCAGACCGTTGCTGCTCTGAACTTCCTCGTCCATCAGGCCGATGCGCTCGGCCTCGATCCGGCCCAATTGCATCTCAGCGGCCATTCCGCCGGAGCCCATCTTGCCGCGATGGCGCTGTGCGACCCCGCTACGCCGCCGGTGGCTTCGGCCTTGCTGCTGTCAGGACTCTATGATCTGAAGCCGCTTGGCGATCTGCCGATCGGGCGCCTGCTCGGCCTCGACGATGGCGAGCGCGCGGCGCGGCTCAGCCCGCTCGGACAGCCACGCCCTCCCCGCCCTCGCCTAGCCTTCGCGGTCGGCGAAGGTGAAAGCGAGGCATTCAAACGCCAATCAGTGGCGCTGGCAGCGGCATGGAATGCGCGGGAGCCGCTGATCTGCCCGGGACATCATTTCAGCATGCTCGACGGGCTGAACGGCGGGGTTCTGCTCGATCTGGCCCTGCGGACGGCTGGGCGATGAGCCCTCGCGCCCGCAGACCACTTCGGGTCGCGCTCATCGGCTGGGGCGCGATCAGCAGGCGTGTCGCCGAGCTGCTGGCAGACGCGCAAGGCTCTCGGGACACAGCCATCGTCGCCATTGGCATCCGCTCCGTTGCGCGAGCCAGCCAAACTCCCGCCGGCGCGACCCTCATCACCGACCCCGGCCAGCTCGCCGGGCTGGAACTCGATCTCGTGGTGGAAGCCGCCGGCCGCGAAGCGGTAGCGATCTGGGGCGAGGCTTCCCTGCGCGCCGCACCAGCCTTCGCAGTCGCCTCGGCCAGCGCACTGGCCGACACTGCGCTGCTCGAACGGCTGCTGGTGACGGCCGAGGCCTGCGGCAGCCAGCTCATTCTGCCTCCGGGCGCCCTCGCCGGCATCGACGCCATCGCGGCGGCATCGGCGCTGCCGCTCGACGAGGTCGTCCACAGCATCGTCAAGCCGCCCGCGGCCTGGCGCGGCACACCCGCCGAAGAGATGATCGCGCTTGACGCATTGACCGCACCGACCACCTTCTTCGCCGGCTCGGCCCGCGAGGCGGCAATGCGCTTTCCCCAGAATGCCAATGTCGCGGTGATCTCGGCGCTCGCCGGCATCGGGCTCGAGCTGACCCGTATCGAGCTCGTCGCCGATCCCGACACAACGACGAACAGCCATCGCTTGAGCGCATCCGGCGCCTTCGGTCGGCTCAGCGTCGCGATCGAGAACAGGCCGCTCACCGGGAACCCGAAATCATCGGAAATAGCCGCGCTCAGCCTTGTCAGGGCAATCAGGAACAGGATCAGCCCGCTCGCTCGGTGACACCGTCCATATTGGCGCTGGCATGAGAACGCGCCACCGAGCCACCATATGTGGCTGGCGGGCTCCGGTCGGTCTTTCTACCGGGGTCGCCGCAGCCCTGTAACTTTCGACCGACGCCGAGGTGGAAGGCTCAGCTTCCCGCGAGGAAAGCCGAAGCCGCCGCCCCCCGGGGAACAGTTGAGGCGATAGCGGGTTGAAGGCGGAGCCCATCGAGACAATGGAGCCGCGAAATGGTCGATGGAAGCGACGATGTCGGCGGATCCGGCATGGAGCAGATCGAGATCGTATTGAACACGCTATATCTCTGCATAGACTATGCGATGAAGTATATTACGATGCGCGAAGGCGCTGAATCCGCTGCTCAGTTCAAAGAAGAGATGCTGAAGGCGCTGAAGAGCGGCGACATCAATATGGCGCTGATGGAAGAAACCAAGACATTTGATTTCGTCGTCTCGAAGCTCGAAGCCTTAGGCAAGCCGAACGCGTAGATCCGCCCAGCTTGGCCGACGGCGGGTCTGTTTCGCCCACCTAGCCAACTGTGCGCCTGGCACAGTGCGTTCAAACCTGAAAAGGAATGGTGGGCCGGGCCGGACTCGAACCGGCACCGGCGCTGTTATGAGCAGCGAGCTCTAACCATTGAGCTACCGGCCCGCGGCAGGCCTAGCATTCGCCCCGCTGCGGATGCAACGGGTCAGATCGCCCAAGTGCCCTGTCGGACGCAGTTTCGCGATCTGGCTGTCTGTGAAAGCACCAGTGTTGGCGTCAGGCCCCGCCGATCAGGATACCGGCGGCGAGCACCAGCGCCCCGCCGAGCACGACCTGGAAGGTGGCGCGGGCGAACGGTGTCTCCATGTAGCGGTTCTGGATCCACACGATCGCCCAGAGCTCGATGAAGACCACGACCAGCGCGATCGCCGTCGCCGTCCAGAAGGACGGGATCAGATAGGGCAAGGCATGGCCGAGCCCGCCGAGCGTCGTCATCACCCCCGAGGCGAGGCCGCGCTTCCAAGGCGAGCCGCGCCCGGAGAGCTTGCCGTCGTCATGGGCAGCTTCGGTGAAGCCCATCGAGATGCCTGCACCGATCGAGGCCGAGAGCCCGACCAGGAAAGTCGTCCACGGATTCTGCGTCGCGAAGGCCGTCGCGAAAATCGGCGCCAGCGTCGAGACCGAGCCGTCCATCAATCCGGCGAGACCGGGCTGCACCCAGGTCAGCAGGAACTGCCGGTGCGCGGCGGCGTCCTCCTCCGCCTTCGGCCCGTCCGTGAGGTGCTCGTCGGCGAGCATGTCGGCGCGTCGCTCATGCCGGGCCTCGGCAGCGGCGAGATCGCCGAGCAGCGCCCTCGTCTGCGCGTCTCCGCTGCGACCGGCGGCGGCGACATAGAAGTCGCGCGTCTGGCGCTCCATCGCGGCGGCCTCCTCGCGAATCCGTTCGAGCCCGAGATTCTCGACCAGCCAGACTGGCTTGCGGACATAGAAATCGGCGACATGCTCGCGCCGGATCGGAACCACGACATCGCCGAAGCGCCGGCGATACTCGCCGATCAGGCGCTGGCGGTGCCCATCCTCCTCTGCAGCCATGTCGTCAAAGACCGCAGCCGAGGCCGGGTAGTCGGCGCGCAGCATCGCCGCATAGGTCGCGTAGATGCGCCCGTCCTCCTCCTCCGAGGAAATCGCCAGCGCCAGCACCTCGCGCTCGGTCAGGCTGTCGAAACGGCGGCGGCCGCCAAATCCGGCCGGAAGGAGCGAGGAGAGCATAGCGAAAACCTTGTTTAGAATGGCTCTAGCTAATAGCACAAATCATGATCATCAAGCAGTGCGGGCCTCCAAAAGCAAAACGGCCCCCGCCAGAAGCGGGAGCCGCAAGATGATGTGAAGGCGGGCGGCGCGGCGATCAGGCGGCGCGTGCGTGCTCGTGGTCCGCCGCATGACCCTCGCGGAAGCTGAAGCGGGCGATGTGCTCCTTCAGCGAGCGGGTCTGCTCGTCGGTCAGCGCCAGCGCCGCATTGGTCTGCTCGACCAGCGCCGCGTTCTGATGCGCCATGGTGCCGATGCCGTCGATCTCGCGGTTGATCGTCGAGACGTCGCTGGCCTGGCCCCGCGCGGTCTGCGAGATGCCGTTCATCAGCGCCGAGAGGTCGTTGACCGAGGTCAGGATACTGCCGAACACCGCCGAGCTCTGCTCGACCAGGCCGACGCCGACCTTGACGTCGCCATGGGCGGCGTCGACCAGCTTCTTGACGTCGTTCGAGGCGTCCGCCGAGCGCTTGGCGAGGCTGCGAACCTCGGCCGCGACCACAGCGAAGCCCTTGCCGCTGTCGCCGGCGCGGGCCGCCTCGACCGCCGCGTTCAGCGCCAGCAGGTTGGTCTGGAAGGCGATCTCGTCGATCATCTGGATGACCTCGGAGATCTTGCTCGAAGAGGACCGGATGCGCTGCATCGCTTCCAGCGCCGAAGCGACGACCTGCTCGCCCTGCTGGGCGCGCTCCTCGGCGCTCTGGGCCATGCCGACGGCCTCGGCCGCATCCTTGGCGGTCTTCTGGACATTGCCGGCGAAGGCGCCGAGCTGGTTCGTCGCCACCGAGACGGCGTTGCTCTCCTCGCTGGTCCGCTCGGCGAGATCGGTGACGCCGTCGAGGATCTCGCTGGTGGCACTGCGGACCGCGGTAACGGTCTCGGAAAGCCGCGCCAGCGTGCTTTCGAACTCGCCGGCGAGGCCGTTGGTGCCGTCCTTCAGCTCCTGGAACGCGCCGTGATAGAGGCCTTCGACGCGGGTATGCAGGCGCCCGGCGGCGAGCTCCGACAGGACCTCGCAGGTCTCGCTCAGGCCGGTCTGCACGGTCGCGAGCAACTCGTTGACGGAGGTGGCGAGAGCGTTCAGCTCGGCATCCGCGAAGTTCGCGGAAACCCGGCGGCTGAAGTCGCCATGGGCGGCCGCTTCGACGACCTCGCCGAAGGCCTGGCCCAGCTCGGCCATCATCGCCTTGCGCTCCTCCTGCGCCCGGGCCTCGTCCTCGACCTTGGCGAGTTCGGCGGCACGCAGGGCGACCGCGTTGTCGCGGAACAGCAGCACGCTCTTCGAGATGTCCGAGATCTCGTCATTGCCACGGATCTCGACCTTGGTCTCGAGCTCACCGTCGGCGATCGCCTTGGTCGCAGCCCAGAGCCGGTTCAGGCGTCCGACGATCATCGGGCGGACATAGAACATGGACAGGGCGAGGGCGACGAGTAGCGAACCGAGCCCGATCAGGCCGAGCCAGAGCTTGCTGGTCTCGATCGTCTCGACGGTCGAGGCGCTCGCAGCCTTGGCTTCGCCGCGCGCGCCCTGGACCAGCACGTCGACCTCACGCCGAAGCACCTCGGCAGCCGCGTCGACTTCCTTCAGCCCGCGCGCGATCGATTCCCGCGTAGTGATGTCACGGTTGCGGATGTCGATCAGGCCCTCGCTGCCCTCACCGATCGCGATGAGGTCCTGCACGGTGCGCGTACGCGTCTGGTTTGTGTTGACCTTGTCGGCATCCTGCAGGAGCGTCCGGAGCTTGTAGGCGACCCCGTTGAAGCGCTCACGCGCCGTGCCGAGTTTCTGCTGGTCGTTGATCTGCGCGATCTCGCGCAGCAAGCCGACGAGCTCGTTGACGTCGGCCTGCAGGGTCCGGGCCAGCTCGAAGATCACGAAATCCCGGTCCACCAGGGTCCGGACGGCACCCGCCAGCGCGTCGCCGGTCAGCGAGCCGAGATCGTCGAAGCCGAAGGTCAGCGCGAACTTGGCCTGCTCCGCCTCGCCGCTCGCCGCCTTGACGAAATTCTCCTGCGCCTTGGCCAGGTTGTTGAGTACGGTTTCCGCCTCCGCGACATTGCGCAGCCGCTCGCCGGTCAGGTCGTTGATATCGTTGATGTGGCGCGAGAGATTGTCGAGCGCCGTCTGAGCCTTCTTGTTGTCGACACTGCCAAGCTGGCCGATCTTGCGGACCAGATCGAACTGCCGCGCCTCGACCTTGTCGAACTCGCCGGTCAGCGCGGCGCGGTCGCGCACGGTCTGCACCTCCATGAAGCGCGAGGCGAGCGCCGTCGAAGTCGTCGCCGCCTGCCACAGCTCGAGCGAGAGCTCGACCACCGGCATCTTGCGCTCGACCATGTCGTCGACCGTGGTCGCGACACGCTCATAGGAGAGCCAGGCTACGCCCGAGGCCACCACGGTCAGGACGGTGAGCACGCCGAGCGCGGCATAGATTCGCGCGGCGATGCCGACGCGCGATGCCGTCTTCGGCTGGCGCGCCGGCTTCTTTGTCTTCGACATACTCGATACTCCCGAAGGCATGTCCGCCCGGTGGCGGAAGGCAAGAAGACGCCGGCCGCTCCCCTCGAGCGGCTGGCCTTGAAATGATCAGATGGAAACTGGAGCGGCGGAGCCGGACGCCATTCCGGCGTCGGACGGAGCGTCCCTGAAACGGTCGGGAGGAACCGGTAGCTCCCAGGCGCTGGCGGCAAACCCGATCAGGATGTCGCGGCGGTCGACCATCTGGCTCCCCAATTTGCAGGTCAGGCTCGCGCCTGTTGTCCGACAAGATCGGGGTGTTCCGCTTAAAGAACGTTTAAGCGAGTGGAGTCTTCTGAATCAGTGCACCCCGATACCGGTTTACCTTCGCTTAGGACTTGCCTAGCTCCCCGGCTCCGGACCACTCCATTGCGGCAACTCCGGCAGCTTACCGTGAGTAATTCCACACAGCCGCATTCAGGCGCGACTCCTCGCCACACCCGCTACGCCCCACGCGCATCTCGTCGTTAGCCCAGCCCCGGCGCGGCCGTCGTCCGACTCTGGTCGGGAAGCCTGCGCGGCTCAGTCCTCGGCAGACGGCGGCACCGGCCGTGGCCGCCCCTCCTCGTCGATCGCGACGAAGGTGAAGGTCGCGTCGGTGACCTTCTCGTGGATCGTGGTCCGGAAGCGCTTGGCCCAGGCCTCGACATAGATCTTCATCGAGGTCCGGCCGACGGATTCGACCGTTGTATACACGCTGAGCACATCGCCGACCTTGACCGGCCGGAAGAAGGTCATCGCCTCGACCGCGATCGTCACCACGCGCCCCTGCGCCCGGTCGACCCCGGCGATGCCGCCGGCCGAGTCCATCCGCGACATCACCCAGCCGCCGAAGATGTCGCCATTGGCGTTGGTGTCGGCCGGCATGGCGATGGTGCGCACCGTCAGCGCTCCGCGCGGCTTCTCCTCGGGCAGCAGGCCAGGCTCAGTCATTGGCGTCCTTTCCTTCCTCGACATGGAAGGAATGGAGCACACGATGCAGCACCGGCGCCAGCACGAAACCCGTGGCGATCACCACGAACAGTCCAGAGAAAATTGCATAGCAGCCGGCGAAGAGCTTGCCTCCCGTGGTCTTGAGCTCGGTGACCGGTCCCATGCCAGACAGGATCATCGCCGCGTTGACGAAGGCGTCGACCACGCTCATCTGCTCGCTGGCAGCATAGCCGACCATGCCGATGACGAGCCCGACCAGGGTCAGGCCCAGCCAGAGCAGCATCGCCCGGCCCATACGCAGCGCGAAGCGCCGCAGCGGGATCACCGGTTGGCGGCGATGCTCGAAGCGCGTCAGGCGCGGCATCGTCACCATGCCGGCTCGGCGGAATGGAGCGGTCTCGGCAGCACACCGGACGGTCTGGTCGCGCGCATGGCATCCCCTTTGGCCGTTGAGCCGGCCTCCGATAGAGGCCACTATTCGCCGATCACCACGAGGCCGGCAATGCAGGCGGATTGGGAACTTGTAAGAGCCGCGCCCCGGGTCGATCTCGCGAGCACCGTCCTCGGCTACACCGGCTATCGCGAGCACCGTGTGCAGCCGATCCTGCGCCGCGAAGTCCCCGTGCTGGTCATCCCGCTGATCGTCAATTTCGCGGCCCCCTTCACATTGTCCATCGCCGGCGGCGAAAGCGTGGCCCCGCATAGCTTCGCCGCCGGCCTGATCGACCGCCCGGTTCTGGTCTCCTCGGCCGGTCGTTCGGCCTGCATCCAGGTCGACTTCACTCTGGCCGGCGCCTATGGCTTCTTCCAGCTCGACCAGCGCGACATGAGCGGCCGCATCGTCGACCTCGACGATCTCGCCACGCTGCGTCAGCTCGGCCCGCGCCTGCACGATTGCCGATCATGGGGCGAATGCTTCGCCCTGCTCGACCACGTCATCGGCGAGAGGCTGGCGCGCGGCCGCACGCTCTCGCCGGAAGTCGCAGCCGGCCTTGCCTGGCTTGCGGGACGGCGCGGCAGCGGCCGCATGCGCGCGCTCGCCGCCGCGACCGGCTGGAGCGAGCGCCATTTGACCCGGCGATTCACGGCCGAGACCGGGGTCGGTCCAAAGACCATAGCGCGTATCCTGCGCTTCGAGCATGCCCGCGTCTTGGCGACCAGTCGACCGCCAGGCGGCTGGGCCGCGATCGCACAAGCCGCCGGCTATGCCGACCAGGCCCATATGACCCGCGAATTCACCGCGCTGTCCGGCCTGCCGCCGAGCGCCCTCGCCCGCAACGATGCCGGCGAGCACGGCATACTGGAACCGGCGTGAGGTCCGTTTCGTTCAAGACGGCGCGCCGCGGTTCAGCTCTATTGGCGCGCCATGCAACCGGAGATGCCGCGATGCCGCAACCTGCCGCGATCTATTTCGGCCTGCGCTACCGCGATGCGGTGAAGATGGTCGACTGGCTCGTCGAGGCCTTCGGCTTCGAAAAGCACGCCGTCTTCCTGTCAGAGGATGGCAGCAAGGTTGTCCATGCCGAGCTTCGGCTCGGCGAGGGCATCGTGATGTTCGGATCGAGCGAGGGCACCGACTTCGCCAAGCTGGTCAAGACGCCATCCGAACTCGGCGGCACCACCGCCTCGCCCTATATCGCGACCGACGACATCGATGCGCGCTGCGAGCGCGCCCGCAAGGCCGGCGCCGTGATCACCATGGAGCCGACCGACACCTCCTATGGCAGCCGCGACTTCATCTGCCGCGACCCGGAAGGCCATGTCTGGTGCTTCGGGACCTATCGGCCTGCTTCTATAGCGGACTGACGCCTCGCGATGACGTATCGCCTCACGCCATCGCCGGCTTCGGTCGCGCCTTCAGCATGAGCCAGCAAACGATCGAGAGGTTGATCAGATTCCAGGCGAGGCCGTTGAGGAAGGCGAGCCGGTAGGAAGCGGTCGCGTCGAAGATCAGCCCCGAGACCCAGCCGCCGAAAGCCATTCCGAAAACCGTCGCCGACATCACGACGCCGATGCGCATGCCTGCCTCGCGCGGCGGCATGTAGTCGCGGATCACCACTGCGTACATCGGCACGATACCGCCCTGGAACAGGCCGAAAATGCCGGTCACGATGAAGAGAGAGCTCAACCCGTCGAACCAGAGATAGAGGAAGAGCGCCATGCCTTGCATCAGCGAGGACAGGGCCAGCGTCGCCGTGCCGCCGATCTTGTCGGCGATGAAGCCGGAGCTGATCCGGCTGACGATGCCGAGCGCCATCATCACCGTCAGCATCTCGGCGCCCCGCGCCACGCCATAGCCGAGGTCGCTGCAATAGGCGACGATATGGACCTGCGGCATCGACATCGCGACACAGCAGCAGAAGCCCGCCACCACCAGGAGCGCCTGCAACTGGTTCGGCGACAGGCCGAGGCTGCCGCGTGCACCGGCGCTGACCGCCTCGGCTGCCGCGAAGGTCGCCGCGTTCGGCCGGCGGCGGAACAAGGGCGCCAACGGCAGCATCACGACGAGCGAGGCGATGCCGAGCCACAGATGCGTCGTGCGCAGCCCGTAAGTCTCGACGCCCCAGTTGATCAGCTGCGGCCAGAACATGCCGGCGAGATAGCTGCCCGACGCTCCGAAGACGACGGCAAGGCCGCGATAGCGCCTGAACCAGTGCGAGAGATCGGCGATCAGCGGCGAGAAGCCGGTCGCGGCGCCAAGGCCAATAAGGAAGCCATGTGCCAGCGCGAACTGCCAGAGCGTCCCGGCAACAGAAGCGAGCGCATAGCCGCCGCCGAGCAGCAGCGCGCCGAGCACGATCGGCCAAACGATGCCGAAGCGATCGACCAGGCGGCCCATCAGGATGTTGCCGATGCCGAAGCCGACCATGGCGAAGGTGTAGGGTAGCGAGGCATCCGCGCGCAGGACGCCGAACTCCTGCTGGACCGCAGTGACCACGACGACGGCGGACCACGAGCCGACGCAGGCGACCATCCCGACCAGCAGCGCGAGCGCCAGCCTGAACCAGGCATAGGAGGAATCGGGCGCGTAGCGCGGATCGTCGCTGGTCATATTCCCTCCCTGGCCGAAGCCGGAGAATGAGTTTCTCTTTGATCGAGCAATAGGCGGGCGCCCGGGGGCCAGCAAGCGCAGCCGCCGCGGGGCGATGCGGCGCAGATGCGGGGCCTCCGAGGTCCTTCTTTATCGCAGCTTTATCGCCGGCCGGTCTTGCTGCACCTTTCCATCGTCGGAAGCGGGCAACGACGTCATGGCGAGGATCTGCATCTACGGAGCCGGCACGATCGGCTGCTATCTCGGCGGGCGCCTGCTCGCGGGCGGCTCCGACGTCACCTTCATCGGCCGCAAGCCCGCGGGCGAGGAGCTGCACCGGCATGGCCTCTCGCTGTCGGATTATCGCGGCGGCCATTGGCGGCACGAGCCCGCTGTCATCGCCTTCGCCACCTCGGCCGCCGCCGCGGCCACGGCCGAACTCGTACTGGTCACCGTGAAATCGGCTGGCACGGCGACCGCGGCAGCCGAGCTCGCCGCGGTCCTGCAACCCGGCACCGTCGTGCTCAGCCTGCAGAACGGCATCGGCAATGCCGGGCTCCTGCGAGCTGCTTTGCCCGGCCAGAGCGTGCTCGCCGGCATGGTGCCGTTCAATGTGGTCAAGAGCGGCCCGGGCGCCTACCATCAGGGCTCGGAAGGGCTGCCGCATGCACAGGCCGCGCCGGCGCTCGACCCGTTCCTGCCGAGCTTCACGGCGGCCGCCCTGCCCCTGACCACTCATGACGACATCTTGCCGGTCCTCTGGGCCAAGTTGCTGCTCAACCTCAACAATGCCGTCAACGCGCTTTCCGGACTGCCGCTGCGGGAGGAACTCGGCCAACACAGCTACCGCCAATGCCTGGCACTCGCCCAGGAAGAGGCCCTCGCCATGCTGGAAGGCGTCGGCATCATGCCGGCAAAGCTCACGCCCCTGCCCGCGCGTTGGCTCCCGAGCATCCTGCGACTGCCGGACGCGCTGTTCCGGCGCCTCGCCCGCCAGATGCTGGCGATCGATCCGCTGGCGCGGTCCTCGATGGCGGACGATCTCGCCGCGGGAAGGGCAACCGAGATCGACTGGCTGAACGGCGAAGTGGTGCGCCTGGCCGAGCGGCTCGGACGAGAGGCGCCCGTGAATTCCCGCTTGATCGCGCTGATACGAGATGTCGAGCGAAACGAAGGTCGGCAAGACTGGCCGGGCGGCGCGCTGCTGGCCGAGTTGCTCGGGAGCGCGGCTGGACGTGCCGCGGTGCAGAGCGCGCCGAGCTAGACCTTCCGGCCCATCTCCACGGCGTAGTCCTCCGCGGACATCGGGCGGCCCAGCAGGTAGCCCTGCAGGTAGTTGCAGCCTTCGTCGACCAGGAAGTCGAACTGCTCGCGCGTCTCGACGCCCTCGGCCACCACTTCGATGCCGAGCGCATGGCCAAGCGAGATCACCGCGCGAGCGATCGCCACCGCCTCGGAGGCGACACCGAGATTGGCGACGAAGCTGCGGTCGATCTTCAGCGTCGTCAGCGGGAAGACATGGAGATAGGACAGCGACGAGTAGCCGGTGCCGAAATCGTCGAGGGCGATCCTGACGCCGAGCGCCTTGATCCGGTGCAGGACCAGCATGGTCCGGTCGAAATCCGTGATCATTACGCCTTCGGTGATCTCGAGCTCCAGCCGTTCCGGCTCCAGCCCGGTCTCAGCCAGCACGGTCTCGATCAGCCCGGGCAGATCGCCATGGCGGAACTGCAGCGGCGAGATGTTGACGGCGATCCGCAGCGGATTCGCCCAGCCCGCCGCCTCGGCACAGGCGAGGCGCAGCAATTGCTCGGCCAGCGGCAGGATCAGCCCGCACTCCTCGGCGGCGGGAATGAACTCGGAGGGCGGGACTTCGCCGCGCACCGGATGTGTCCAGCGCGCCAAAGCCTCGAAGCCGACCAGCGCCCCTCCTGCATCGAACAGCGGCTGATAGTGCAGCCTGAGCTGATCTCCGGCGATGGCGCGGCGCAGATCCTCCTGCACCTGGTGCCTGGCATCGCTGGCCTCATCCTCCGCCTCGGCATCGCCGCACAGCTCGACCAGCAGATTGACGGCGCCCACCAGCATGCCTTCGGCATCATAGAGGGGGGTCGGGAACGGCATGAACGCAACCCGGGTGCCATCCGGCCGCTCCGCCACGGCGGCGCCTCCACGAACCGGGCGCTTTTCGCGCAGCGCTACCGCGAGCGGCGAATCCTGGTGCGGCAGCGGCGTGCCATCAGGCAGGAACAGGCGTTCGGCCACGCACCACCTGTCCTTGCCGATCTGCGGCACCCGCCCGGCAAGGCGCGCCGCAGCGCGGTTGAAGTAGGTCAGATGCCCTTCGGCATTCGTCGTGAAAACGGCAGCAGGCAGGTTGGCGATGATGGTCTTGAACCAGGCATCGTCGAGCACGCTGGACTGAAAGCCCTGCTGGGACAGGATGGCGAGGGCCATGTCGACCTCACCGGCGGGCCCGGCCTTGCTGGTCTGGCCCTCGACCGGTGTTTGGCCGGCCACGGCACTACGAAACATGCGAAACCTGTCTTGATGACGCCCTGAACGGCACCGCCCAATCAAGGAACTAAAAATGCCAACAAAGCTTTAAATCGCAGATGCGCGCCCCGCTCGAAGCCCCCGAAGCCGAGCCCTCAACGGCGAACGCTGCGCAGATAGTGAAGGAAAGCAGAGATTTAAACGGACAATTCTCACAAATCGGCGCTCGCAGCCGACCCAAGGGACGAACTCTGCCGCAAGCGCTAAAAAACTGACGATACGTCAGTTATTATGAAATATGAAAACTATCATTACCCTATCTGAATATCCTGTCGCCCTGCTCGTCGATCAGCTGCCTTCCCTTGACCAAGGCGAAATCCGCCGCCTCCTCGGCGCCGGGAAACCGGTCGGCGCGGATGAAACGATGGCTCTTCAACTCGCCGTCGATCTCCTTCTCGATCACGCCGCAAAGCTGATGCTGCCCGCCCTCCTGAAAGGGCATGGCGCGAATGGTGAAGCCCTTGTGCTCGGCGGTCTTGAGCGCGACAGGCTCCGCCTGCACAGTCTCCTTGCGGCCGAACAGGGATTTGAGAAAGGACATGGCTAGCTCCGTCTGTTTGGCCCTCTATAGCGCAGATGCCCGCCGCGAGGCCAAGCTCCTGACGACGAGCTCGGCGCCTTTTCGCGCAGTACCGCCGGCTTGACCGAAAGCCGGAGCACCTTCCCATAACAGCGAAGCGACGGGTGGACCCGGCCACTTTTGTTCGGAGCGGACCGTCCCCATCTCTAGGGCAGGCAGGGCGTGAGATGGAGGCCCATAGGCCATCCTGAACGTCTCCGGGCCCGCCCTGTCATCGGGCGCAGCCATGACACGTTTCCTTACAACGCTCTTCTCAGTCGTCACGCTGCTTGCTCCGGCGGCCGCCCAGGTTCCAGCAGGCCTTGCCTGCGGCAGGCATGACGAGGTGGTGGCACAGCTCGGTTCGCTGTTCGGCGAGCGCCGTCTGGGCCAGGGACTGGCCGATAGCGGCTTCATCATCGAGCTCTTCGTCAGCCCGCAGGGGAGCTTCACGGTCTTCGCAACCACGCCCCACGGCCAAAGCTGCCTCATCGCCTCCGGCGAAGCCTGGGACCCGCCACCGCAGGAGGAGAGTTTCGCGGCCAGGTGAAGTACCGTCCGCGCAGCCTCGTCCGAATGCGGCGCCGGGCAATGCCAGCTTTTCGGCCAAGCGTCCGCCCTCACCAAAGCGCGCGCGGGAAGCCGCGAACCTCACCTTCTTTTCCCGATCTGGCGGCTCCATAGCGCCTGTCGCATCGCGGCACTTGCAGCATTCACCCAATTTAGTACCATACCGCATGGTATTATTTATCAGAGGTGCGAGCATGAACCCCTGGCTTGCGGTGGCGGCCGCCCTCGCCGCGATCACCACCCTGATCCATACTTGGCTCGGCGGACGCGAGATCGCCGCCCGGCTGCTCGCCGCCGAGCGGCTGCGCAACGTGCCGAAGTACACGATGTATTATTGCTGGCATCTGGTGACGATCATCCTCGCCGGACAGGCGCTGGCCTTCGCGCTCGCCGCCTTCGGCTATGGCAGCCGCGACCTCGCCATCTTCGCCACCGCGGGAGCCGGGCTCTTCGCACTCTGGAGCCTCGGCATGGTCGGTAGCTTCCGCCTTCGCCCCGCCCATTTCCCGCAATGGGCGCTGTTCGCGCCGATGGCCGCCTGCGGCGCCCTCGGGTTGTGGTGGTGAAGGTCGCGCCCCGCTTCAGCCGGCAGAACTGGCTCGAACTCGGCTTTGCCGCCCTCGCCGAAGATGGGCCGGCAGGCCTGACGATCGACGCCTTGTGCCGGCGCGCCGGCAAGACCAAGGGCTCGTTCTATGCGCATTTCCCGGCGATCGAAGCGTTCCTTGCCGCCCTTGCCGAGCATTGGCGCGAGAGCTTTACGCTGCGGCTGATGCAGGCCGCGGACCAGAGCGAAGCCGCGGGCGAGCGGCTGATCGCGCTCGACAAGATGGCGCTCGCCCTCGATTTCCGCGTCGAGCAGGGCATGCGCCGCCTCGCCCAGCTCGATGCCGGCGTCGCCGCGATTTGCACGGCAGTCGACCGCGAACGCATCGCCTATCTGGCGAGGCTCCATGGCGAGGCCGGGCGCTTGCCTGACGAAGCCCTCGCCTTGGCCCGTGTCGAGTACGCCGCCTTCGTCGGCTTCCAGCAGCTCGACCTCGGCCTGTCGCCGCAGGACCTGCACGGCTGCTATCGCAGCCTCATGCGAATGCTCGCGCGCCCGGCCGAAGGATGACCGATCAGGCCAGATGCAGCACGACCTCACGCCGGTGCGGGCTGGTGCGATGCTCGAACAGGTAGATCCCCTGCCAGGTGCCGAGCGCGAGCCGGCCGCCGATCACCGGAATCGAGAGCGAAACGGGAAGGACCGCGGCCTTGATATGGGCAGGCATGTCGTCCGGCCCCTCGGCGCGATGGATCAGATAGGCCATCGCTGGATCGTCTGCCGGCGGCACCAGCCGGGCGAAGAAGGCTGAAAGATCGCGCCGCACATCCGGATCGGCATTCTCCTGGATCAGGAGCGAGCAGGAGGTGTGCCGAACGAACAGGGTGAGCAGTCCGGCATCGACCGCGGCCTCGCGCACGAAGCGCGCGGCTGCCTCGGTGAACTCATGGAGCCCGGCGCCGCGCGTCTCGATCGCAAGCCGCGATTGCCGCGGCAGGCCCGCCATGCTCAGCGCTCGGTCAGCGCGAGCTTCGCGCCGAGCGCGACGAAGGCGGCGGCAAAACTGCGCCGCAGCCAGGTCATCACCGCCGGGCGTGTCACGACATGCTCGCGCATCGCCGCTGCGAACAGCCCGTAGAGCGCGAAGACGACGAAGGTCATCGCCATGAACACGCCGGAGAGCTCCAGCATGCGCGCCAGTGGGCTCGCCTCGTCTGCGGCGATGAACTGCGGCAGGAAGGCGACGAAGAAGATCGAGAGCTTCGGGTTCAGTACGTTGATGGCAAGGCCGTCGACCATCACGCGCCAGAACGAGCGCGGATCGGCCTTGGTCTCGACCTTGAGCGCGCCCTGCTCCTTCAGGGTCTGCCAGGCCATCCAGAGCAGATAGGCGACGCCGGCATATTTGACGATCTCATAGGCAACCGCGCTGGCATGCAGCAGCGCCGTCAGCCCCATCATCGCGGCAATCAGATGCGGCACGATGCCGAGCGTGCAGGCGAAAGCGGCAACGACGCTCGCCTTGCCGCCGCGCGCCAGCCCGGCGGCAATCGAGTAAATTGCGCCGGTGCCCGGCGAGGCGACGATGATCAGCGAGGTCAGCAGGAATTCGGGGGACATGAGCGGCTCCAACCGAGAGGCCGGCATCAAACATGGCCGCCCGGCCGCTGTCGAGCGCTCCATGCCGCATCGTCAACAGCACTCTGTCATCTAGGCGGATCGCGCCAAGCTTCTCTCCCAGCGCGCGCCCTCTAGCTGGCCACCCCCTCGAAGATGCCGCCGATCACCGCAACAGCGCCTTCGGCCACGGCGCCGGCAACGCTGCCGATCCCCTCGACGACCGTACCTACTGCGGCCACCACGACCTCGCCGACGCCTTCCATCATGACATTGCCGCCGATATCGGCGGCGCTGCCGGCGGCATCGCTTGCCGAAGAGCTCGCTTGCTTCTTCGCCTCGCTCTCGAGCTCAGCCTGCGCCGCAGCCTTCATGACTTCGATCTGTGCGGAATCTGGAATGCCGGTCATGCGCGCTCCCCTGTCGGTGCAGCATTTCTCCTCGCGATCTTAGCGGAAGAATGGCGAACGCAACGTAACGTTCCCGGACAGCGCCAGCAGCCTGAAGCCGAAAGATGCGATCTCAGCGCGCCCGCGCGATGTCGTCGACCGCGGCGAGCAGGCGCTCGATGTCATGTTCGTTCGTGAGATAGCTGACGGAGGCACGCACGATCCCGGCGAGCCCGCGCGCTTCCATGTCGAACGGCGTGTAGCCGGGCCCGTTGGCCCCCACCGAAACTCCGGCGCTCGCCAGCCGGTTCTTGACCGTGTTGACGTCGAGATCGCCGAGCGTGAACGAAACCAGCCCGGACCGCTGCTGGCCGAGGTCATGGATCGCGACGCCGTCGATGGCCGCTAGCTCCGCCCGCAGTCGCATCGCGGTTCGGTCGATCTGCTCCCGGATTGCAGGCAGGCCGAGCGCCAGCGCCTCCTCGAGCGCGACGCCGAGCCCCAGCAGCAGCGCAACCGCATGCTCGCTCGTCTCGAATATCCTCGCATCGCCGCGCGGCGCCGGTCCCTTGCGCCGTCCAAGGTGCGGACAGGACGTCCGAGAACACGGTGTCGAGCTGCGACTGAAACGAGCCTCGGACATAGAGGATCGCGGTTCCGCGTGGGCCGCGCAGGTGCTTGCGACCTGCACCCTTGAGCACGTCGCAGCCGATCGCCGCGACATCGACAGGAATCTGGCCGAGCGCCTGGCCGGCGTCGACGAAGTAAGGAACACCGGCAGCGCGCGTCACGCGGCCGACGGCCACAGCGTCGTTGATCAGGCCGCCATTTGCCGGCAGCCAGGTCAGCGCAACCAAGCGGACGCGCTCATCGATCATCCCTGCGAGCGCGTCCGAATCGACCGAGCCGTCCTCCCGGCAGGCGATCACCTCGATCGTCGCTCCGGCGCGAGCCGCCGCGCGCTGCATGGTGGCGAGATTGCCGCCCCATTCCTGGCGCCCGACCAGAATGCGATCGCCGGCCCGCAGCGACGGCAGAGCGGCGAAGGCGAGCCCCCAACCGGCGGAGCCGCTGGACGTGAAGGCGATTTCCGCGGCCGTGGCGTTCACTAGCCGGCCCGCGTCGGCCCTGGCCTGGTCCAGCCTGTCCTGGACGGCGACACTGGCCTCATGCGGGCCGTACAGGGCTTCGCGCCGCAACTGCTCGGTCACCGCTGCGAGCGTCGCCTCGGACATCAGCGAAGCGCCGGCGTGATTGAAGTGGACACTGGTCGCGCAGCCCGGTGTCGCGGCGCGCAACTTCTCGATGTCGAGGTTGTCCATCAGCGAATTCCTGCCAGCTGGAATATTGTCGCGACCACGAAGCGGACGCCACTTTCGAACGGCGTACGCCCTTCTCTCGTCCTAGCCGGCCAATTAGCAGCCTCAGCCAAAGCCTGCCCCAGCCCTTGCCGGTATTCGGTGATTTTCATGGTCGAAACCCTTTCGATCTCGACGATGGCAGGGCGACGTCCGCCTGACTAATTCGAACGGCGGCGCGTTGCGATCGATCTGGCTCATGAGTCGGATCGCGTATAAGGCTTTGGGCCCTATACTCAGGGCCCCTACAGCATGCGCTCCTCGCCCGTCCTGCCACCCCTCCATGCGCTGCGCGCCTTCGAGGCCGTGGGCCGCCTCCTGAGCTTCGGCCGGGCCGGCGAGGAATTGTTGATCACGCAGAGTGCCGTCAGCCACCATGTCCGGGCGCTGGAGGAGGCGCTGGGAACCCCGCTGTTCGAGCGCCGGGGGCGCAGCATCGCCCTGACAGCTGCGGGCGCGCGCTATCTCGACAGCATTTCGCAGGCGTTCGCTCTGGTCGCCGACGGAACCCGCGACATCCGCTCGCACGCTGCCCGCCAGACATTGACCGTGAGCCTGCTGCCATCCTTCGCCGCGAACTGGCTGGTGCCGCGTCTCGCAGGTTTCCGCGCTGCATACCCGCAGATCGAGCTTATCCTCGCCCCGACGTTGAGCCAGGCCAATATTGCTGCGGGAGAGGCGGATATCGCTGTTCGCTACGGAGTGGGCCCGTGGCCGGGTCTACGCTGCGAGCTGCTCGCGACCGAACGGCTGACACCGGTCCTGAGCCCGGAGCTGGCGGCGCACCAGCCGCTCACAGGGCCGGGCGATCTTCTCGGGCACACTCTGCTGGCCAGCCACCGCCCCACCGAATGGGAGGCCTGGTCGCAGCATGCCGCTCTCGACCTCGCCGCTGCCCGCCGGCTGCAACTGACCGACTACAACATCGTCCTGCAGGCAGCGCTCGATGGTCAGGGGGGCGCGATGGGTCGGAGCCTTCTGGTCGCCGAGCATCTGCGACGCGGCACGCTGATCGGGCCCTTCCCCGGTTTTGCGACCACACCGGGGCTCGGATACTGGGCAGTGCTGCCGAGCGGGGCCACAGACAAACCGGCCGCGACGATGTTCGTGAACTGGCTCAGGCGCGAGATCGCTGAGGCCGTATCCGCGGGAACGCGATCAACCCCGCCAAAATGAAACGGGGCGCCGAAGCGCCCCGTTCGAACTCCGCCTCAGTTGTCGAGGAAGCTCCGGAGCTTCCGGCTGCGGCTCGGATGCTTGAGCTTGCGCAGCGCCTTCGCCTCGATCTGGCGGATGCGCTCGCGGGTCACCGAGAACTGCTGGCCGACCTCTTCGAGCGTGTGGTCGGTGTTCATGCCGATGCCGAAGCGCATGCGCAGCACGCGCTCCTCGCGCGGGGTGAGCGAGGCGAGCACGCGCGTCGTGGTCTCGCGCAGATTGCTCTGGATCGCCGCATCGATCGGCAGGATCGCGTTCTTGTCCTCGATGAAGTCCCCGAGATGCGAATCCTCCTCGTCGCCGATCGGGGTCTCGAGCGAGATCGGCTCCTTGGCGATCTTCAGGACCTTGCGCACCTTCTCCAGCGGCATGGCGAGCTTCTCGGCCAGCTCCTCCGGGGTCGGCTCGCGGCCGATCTCGTGCAGCATCTGGCGCGAGGTCCGGACGATCTTGTTGATCGTCTCGATCATGTGCACGGGGATGCGGATCGTGCGAGCCTGATCGGCGATCGAACGAGTGATCGCCTGGCGAATCCACCAGGTCGCATAGGTCGAGAACTTGTAGCCCCGGCGGTACTCGAACTTGTCGACCGCCTTCATCAGGCCGATGTTGCCTTCCTGGATCAGGTCGAGGAACTGCAGGCCGCGGTTCGTGTACTTCTTGGCGATCGAGATCACGAGGCGCAGGTTCGCCTCGATCATCTCCTTCTTCGCCTGCCTCGCCTCGCGCTCGCCCTTCTGGACCATCAGCACGATCTTGCGGAATTCCTGGATCTCCAGGCCAGTCTCCGAGGCCATCGTATGGATGTCCTCGCGCAGGTCCTTGATCCGGTCCTTCTCCTGCGCGACGAACTCCCTCCAGCCGCGCGAGCCGAGCTTGGAGACGCGAAGCACCCATTTCGGATCGAGCTCGCCGCCGATATGCTGCTTCAGGAAGTCGTCACGTGCGACGCCATAGCTTTCGGCCAGGCGCAGCAGCCGGGTCTCGTGCGAAATCAGGCGCTTGTTGATGTCGTAGAGCTGCTCGACCAGCGCCTCGATGCGGTTGTTGTTGAGCGAGAGCGACTTCACCGCAACGATGATGTCGTCCTTCAGCTTCTTGTACTTGCGGTCCTGCGACGGCGAAAGCTTGGCGTTCTCCAGCCGGCCGGCGATGTCCTGGTCCTGCAGGCGGCGCAGCTTGGTGTAGTTGCTGGCGATCGAGTCGAAGGTCTCGAGCACGCGCGGCTTCAGCTCGGCTTCCATGGCCGAGAGCGAGACATTGTTCTCGATGTCGTCGTCGTCGCCTTCCGGCGGCTG
The DNA here is from genome assembly GCF_001509835.1 of Allobosea sp. WAO. GTDB lineage: Bacteria > Pseudomonadota > Alphaproteobacteria > Rhizobiales > Beijerinckiaceae > Allobosea. Next base: position 264,124 of record NZ_JXTJ01000006.1, on the reverse strand, counting down.
CTCGCCTTCGGCGCCGAAGGCCGGAGCCTCCTCGCCGCCCTCACCCTCTTCGCCTTCGCCGGGAATCTGCGACGGGTTCTTGCCGTCGGGGCCGGCATAGGTTGCCTCGAGGTCGATGATGTCACGCAGGAGGACCTTGCCCTCCATCAGCTCGTCACGCCAGATGATGATCGCCTGGAAGGTCAGCGGGCTCTCGCAGAGCCCGGCGATCATCGCCTCGCGGCCGGCCTCGATGCGCTTGGCGATGGCGATTTCGCCTTCGCGCGACAGGAGCTCGACCGAGCCCATCTCGCGCAGATACATGCGGACGGGATCGTCGGTGCGCTCGGTCGGCTCGAGATTGCGCTTGACCTCGACGGGCAGCGCCGAGCGCGACGCGTCGACCAGGTCGCCGCCCTCGCTTTCCTCGTCGTCGCCTTCCTTGCCGGCGCGCGCCGCAGCGCGTTCCTCGCCGGAGGCTTCCGGGTCCTCGTTGTCGACGACGTTGATGCCCTGCTCGCTGAGCTGGCCGAGCACGTCCTCGATCTGCTCGGAGGTGAACTCCTCCGAGGGCAGGACTTCGTTCAGCTCGTCATAAGTCACGTAACCACGCTTCTTGGCGAGCTTGATCATCCGCCTTACGGCCTGATCCGTAAGATCGAGAAGGGGTCCGTCCGCACTCGGGGGCGCTTCCGCCGAAACCGGTTCGGACTTTTCCCGCTCGCTCGCTTTGGTGGCCATAAATCAGCGCTCCGCCTTCTTATGCCGCCGCGCCATCGTCTGCACGATGCCCCGACGCGTAAAAGGGCGCCGCGGCCGTGAGATCGGCCGCGCACCCACCCAAATCATCCCTACACAGATAGCGCCACTCATCGTTGATGAATCGTGCACCATCTGCCGCCTTCACCGAATTTGCCGACGAAATGCAACGCGCCACGCCCGGTCAGTCATCGGAGTTGGCCTCCGTACCCTCGACAGCTTCGAGGCGGGCCTTCACATCCTTCATCCAGGCGAAATTGGCTTCCGTAGCTTCGTCAGCCAATGCGCGTTCGGCTGCCTTCAACTCGCTATGTAGCGTGCGCGCCCGATGATGCAAGACGAGAGCTTGATTAATCGAATCAAAAACCGATTCAGGATCAGCGGTTTGCAGGAGCTTCAGCCGCTCGGCCGGCCCGGTGACGGCCAGCAGCGCGGCCTGTGCCTCCGCCACCCGGATTTGCTCTTGCCGCCTGCGGAAGGCCTCGCGGTCGAAGCCGCCCTCCACGGTCGCGTCGAGCAGCGCCTGGCGGAAGCGCTCGGCCGCCGGGCCTTCGAGCCCGAGCTCGGCGATGTCGTCGACGCAGCGCAGGACGAGGTCCGGATGGCTCGCCAGCGCCAGGAGGATGAAGGCCTCGCGCGGGTTCTCGCGATGCGTGCGCTGGACCAGCGGCGAGCGGGCGAGCTGCGGGCTGGCGCGCAAAGGCATGTTCGGCCGGGCCGCGCCGCTGCCGAAGCCGCCGCGCCCGCCCCTGCCACCACCACCGGAATAGCCTGAGCGCTGCTCACTGCGCGGTGCCGGAGCGGCGACGGCGAAGAGCTGGCTCAGGCGCTCGTCGATCTCGAGCCGGTAATGGCGCCGCGTCGCCTCGTCGCGAATCAGCCCGAGCGGCTCCTTCAGCTTGCGTTCGAAGGCGGCGCGGCGCTCGGGCGTATCGAGCTGGCTCGCCTCGAACTCGCGCCCCCACAGCATGTCGACGAAGGGCTTGGCCGCGCCCAGAACCTCGGCGATCGCGGGCTTGCCGCCGGAGCGCGCGAGATCGTCCGGGTCCTGGCCTTCCGGCAGAAGCGCGAAGGCCAGCGACTTGCCGGGCTCCAGCATCGGCAGCGCGAGGTCGATCGCCCGGCTCGCGGCCTTGCGCCCCGCCTTGTCGCCGTCGAGGCAGATCACCGGCTCGTCGGCCATGCGCCAGAGCAGGCCGAGCTGATCCTCGGTCAGGGCCGTGCCGAGCGGCGCGACGACCTGCGGAAACCCCGAAAGCGTCATGGCGATAACGTCGACATACCCCTCGACGACGATCACCTGCCCGGTGTCGTGCGCGGCTTTGCGGGCATTGTGGTGGTTGAACAGCAGCGCGCCCTTGTGGAAGAGCGGCGTTTCCGGCGAGTTCAGGTACTTGGCCGAGACCTCGGCGCTCATCGCCCGCCCGCCGAAGGCGATCACCCGTCCCCGCGCATCGTGGATCGGAAACATGATGCGGTCGCGGAAGCGGTCATAGGGCACGGCGATCTCCTCGCCATGGACGAGCAGCCCGGCCTCGATCATCAGCTCCGCACCGACGCCCTTGGCCGCGAGATGATCGCGCAGCGCGAAACGATCCGGAGGGGCATAGCCGATGCGGAAGAGCTGGCGCGCTTTGCCTTCCAGCCCGCGCCCGGCGAGGTAGCGTCGCGCGAGGCCGCCGCGCTCGGCCTGCAATTCGGCCTCGAAGAACTGGGCCGCGATCTCCACCACCTCGTGCAGGCCCTTGCGGCGCTCCTCCTGCGCCTGCGACTCGAAGGAGACCTTCGGCAGCGCGACGCCAGCCTCCGAGGCGAGCTTCTCGACCGCCTCCGGGAAGGAAAGCCCTTCCGTCTCCATCACGAACTTGAAGATATCGCCGTTCTTGCCGGAGGAGAAATCGAAGAACGAGCCCTTCTGGTCGTTGACGAAGAAGGACGGCGTCTTCTCGGCGTTGAAGGGCGAGAGGCCCTTCCATTCGCGCCCCGCCTTGGCGAGGCGCACGCGCTTGCCCACGACCGCCGAGACCGGCAGCCGCGCCTTGATCTCCTCAAGGACGGAGGGCGGGAACTTCATGACTTCCTATGTGGCGATACGGACGATGAAAGCCAGCCCCGGAGAGAAACGCGAGAGGCTTATCGCCTATATCCACAGCCGCCGCCCGAAGGCGACAGCAGCCCCCCCTAACGGAGGGCTGCGTGATACCCGGCTCCGCCGCCGAAGCGCAGAGCCGGCGCCGCTCCGGGCTGATCAGCCGCCGAGCATGCCCTTCACCAGCGGCGAGACCTTGCCGAAATCCATCTGGCCGGCATAGGCGGCGCGCAGCGCGCCGATCACCTTGCCCATGTCCTTGACGCCGGCGGCGCCGGTCTCGGCGATCGCCTTCTCGATCGCTGCCTTGACCTCGGCCTCGCCCATCTGCTGCGGCAGGTAGGCGCTGATCACCGCAACCTCGGCGCGCTCGCCATCGGCGAGCTCGGGGCGGCCATTGGCGTCGTAGATCGCGATCGATTCCTGGCGCTGCTTGATCATCTTCTGCAGCATGGCGAGGACCTCGTCGGGCGAGATCTCGCCCTTTCCGGCGCCGCGCGCCTCGATATCCTTGTCCTTGAGCGCCGACTGGATCAGGCGGATGGTCGAGACCTTGCCCTTTTCGCCGGCCTTCATCGCGGTCTTCAGGTCGGCGGAGAATTGCTCGCGCAGGGTGGACATGACTTGCCTTATCCTCGTCTCATTCATTGACGGCACGGGGGCGGCTCTTTAAGGCTCGCGCTCCAGACCGGCGGCGCCATACGGCGCCCTGCCTTCACTGCCGCGCTTCCGAGCGGCCTGGACGAGACATAGACATGACCGTTGACGAAGGGAACCCCGCCACGGCGGGCTGGAGCGAACCGCGCGCGACTGCGGTTCTGGTGCTGGCGGACGGGACCGTGCTCGAAGGCTTCGGCCTCGGAGCGATCGGCCAGGCGCCGGGCGAGGTCTGCTTCAACACCGCGATGACGGGCTATCAGGAAATCCTGACCGACCCGTCCTATGCCGGACAGATCATCACCTTCACCTTCCCCCATATCGGCAATGTCGGCGTCAACGACGACGACACCGAGACGGTGAACGCCGCCTCGTCCTCGGGCGTGCGCGGCGTCATCCTCCATGCCGCGATCACCGAGCCCTCGAACTGGCGCGCCGGCAGGCATTTCGACGCCTGGCTCAAGGCCCGCAACATCGTCGGCATCTGCGGCATCGACACACGCGCCCTGACCGCGCTGATCCGCGACAATGGCATGCCCAATGCGATCATCGCCCATGATCCCAACGGCGCTTTCGACCTCGACGCGCTGAAGCGCGAAGCCGCCGCCCTGCCCGACATGGCCGGCCTCGACCTCGTCCCGCTCGTCGCCTCGACCCAGCGCTATGACTGGGACGAGACGCCCTGGCAGTGGCCGCGCGGCTACGGCAAGCGCGAGGCCGCCGCGCATCGCGTCGTCGCCATCGACTACGGCGTCAAGCGCAACATCCTGCGCCTGCTCGCCAAGGCCGGCTGCGACGTCCAGGTCGTGCCCTCGACCGCCACGACCCAGCAGATCCTCGATCTCGCCCCCGACGGCGTCTTCCTCTCCAACGGCCCGGGCGACCCGGCTGCGACGGGCGAGTATGCGGTGCCGGTGATCCGCGACCTGCTGGAGCGCAAGATCCCGACCTTCGGCATCTGCCTCGGCCACCAAATGCTCGCGCTCGCCATTGGCGGCCAGACGATGAAGATGAAGCAGGGCCATCACGGCGCCAACCACCCGGTTCAGGACAAGACCACCGGCAAGGTCGAGATCGTCTCGATGAACCACGGCTTCGCGGTCGATCCGGGCTCCCTACCGGAGAACGCGACCGAGACCCATGTCTCGCTCTTCGACGGCTCCAATTGCGGCATCGCGCTGACCGACCGTCCGGCCTTCAGCGTGCAGCACCATCCCGAAGCCTCGCCCGGCCCGCAGGACAGCCACTACCTGTTCACGCGCTTCGTCGAGATGATGGCCGAGGACAAGGCGAAGAACGCGGTCTGAACGAGGCAGGCGCCATGATCCACCAGTTGCGCATCTACGAGATCTTCGAGAGCAACAAGGCCGCGTTCCACGCCCGCTTTCGAGATCACGCGATGCGCATCATGGCCCGCCACGGCTTCCGCATCCTCTCGCTCTGGGAAACCAGGAGCGCGACCCGCACCGAGTTCGCCTACATCCTCGCCTGGCCCGACGCGCAGACCAAGGCGGAGCGCTGGGCGAGCTTCAAGGCCGATCCGGAATGGGTCGAGATCAAGCGGGTCAGCGCGATCGAGCATGGCGACCTCGTCGGCGCGATCGAGGACCGGCTGCTGATGCCGACCGACTACTCACCGCAGCTCTGAGAAACCCTAGTCCGGAACCGCTTCGTCATTCCGGGGCAGGTCGCAAGCTTGAGCCCGGAACCCAGAACCGGATGCGGTTTCTTGTGAATGCAGGAACATTCTCGAAGCATCTGGGCATGGCAGCGGTTCTGGGTTCCGGGCCCGCCGCTCTGCGGCGCCACGGAACGACGCCGGCGCCCCTTGCAATGCTCCCTGCGATTGACAGGGCCACGCCGGCGCGCTCTAAGCCGGGCATGGCCATCTCCTGCCTCCTCGCCCGGAACTATTACGCCCCGTCCTCATAAGGCGGTGGCATTCCCATGTCTCAACCGCCGCGCTGGCGGTTGAAATCAGGCAGTCACCCGGCATCGCGGCCCTCCCAAGGAAAACGCGATGCATACCCCCCGCAAGACCGCCACCTCGATCGGCATCATGGGCTTCGGCGCCTTCGGCCGGCTGATGGCGCGCCACCTCCAACCGCATTTCCGGCTCCGCGTCTTCGATCCCGAGCGACCGCCCTGCCCCGACGAGACCGGCAAAGGCATCGCCCCGGCCGACGTCGCCGAGATCGGCGCCTGCGACCTCGTCATCCTCGCCGTCCCGGTCAGCGCCCTACCTTCGGCGCTCGCGACGCTCTCACCGCATCTGCGCGCTGGGACAGTCGTGCTCGATGTCGGCTCGGTCAAGATCGGCCCTGCCCTCGCATTGCAGGCCGGCCTGCCGGCGCATGTCGAGATCGTCGGCACGCACCCGCTGTTCGGGCCGCAGAGCGCACGCCACGGCATCAGGGGCCTGAAGATCGCGATCTGCCCGATCCGCGGCCGCAGCGCTGGCCGGATCGCGGCGTTCCTGCGCCGGGTGCTCGGGCTCGAGGTGATCATGACCACTCCCGACGCCCATGACCGCGAGGTCGCGCTCGTCCAGGGCCTGACCCATCTGATCGCCAAGATCCTGGTCCAGATGGAGCCCCTGCCGCGCCGGATGACGACCGCCAGCTTCGACCTGCTGATGCAGGCGACCGAGATGGTCCGTCACGACTCGCCCGGCGTCTTCCTCGCCATCGAGCGCGCCAATCCGCATGCACGAGCGGTGCGAGAGCGCTTCTTCACGCTGGCCGAGGCGATGCGGGCACATCTCGACGGCGCCCATCGGCAGGAGCCGACTGCCGCGAAGGCCGGAGCTCTGCTGCCTGGCTGAAGCACCGGCATCGGCGAGCGAGCGCCGCAGCGAGAACCCGGTCTCGCGCCCCGGCCGACCCGTGAGTGCCGGCCCCGAAGCCGACTATGGCCCGGATCGAACCGGTACATTCTAGCCGCTCTGGTGCTGGCTCCGCATAAAAAAAATGCCTGATCGCCCCAGAGGGGATCAGGCAGTTGAAGGGAAATCTGAGGCGGCAAGTGTGTCGACCTCAGATTCGAAGCGCATAAGCGCTATATCCAACTGTATATAGTGGATCGGCTCATGGTCAATGAGCAGCGGCGTGCTTGCGAGGCGATTTGTCATGCTCGCCCGCCGAAGACACGATACCCTGCGCGTCGCGAAAGAGGCCGCCGCCTGGATCCGCCCCTTCTCGTGCCCCGCCTCGGGAGCGCACCGACCATCGCCGGCTCGGCTAATTGACGAAACGGTCGCGGTATCGCATCCCGATAGCGGGGGACGATGCCTATGCTGGACGCGACTGAGTTCGGGGATGCGGTCGCCATGCTCTACGAAGCTGCCGCCGTGCCGGAGGTGTGGCCCGGCGCAATCACGAGACTGGCCGATATCGCCGGCTGCACTGGCGGGCTGCTCTTCGCTCATTCCGGCCAGGGCACCAACTGGGTGGCCTCCAAGGAGTTCGCGCCCGTCTTCGACCGGTTCATGCAGCAGGGCTGGATGAACCGCAACGCCCGCATGGCGGGCCTCCTCGCCCATGGCGGCACGGGCTTCGTCACCGATCACGACCTCTTCACCGATGCAGAGCTGGAGCAAACTCCCCTCTACACCGATTTCCTGAGGCCGGAGGGCTATGGCTGGGGAACGGCGACACATGTCCGCTCCTCGTCCGGCGACGACATCGTCTTCACCCTCGAACGCAAATTCGAGATGGGCCCGGTGTCCCGCCGGGAGATCGCGCTCCTCGACGGTGTGCGCCCGCATCTCGCCCGGGCAGCGGTGCTCGCCTCCAAGCTTCAGATGCAACGCGCGCAGGCGAGCCTCGCCTCCTTCGAACAGGCAGGTTCTCCAGCCGCTCTCATCGGTGCCGGCAAAGGCGTGCTCGCGGCCAATGCGAGCTTCGAAAAGTTGGAAGGCCAGATCGCCATCCGGGCCTGGGACAAGATCGCGATCGACGACGAACGGGCCGATATGCTCCTGCAGAAGGCTCTCTCGGAGCTTGCCCGCGACCAATTGGGCGACACGCGTTCGATCCCGGTGCCGCGCCGGGACGACCGTCCGGCCTTCGTCATCCATGTCCTGCCGATCCGCAGGCAGGCGCAGGACATCTTCTCGCGGGCTCAGGCCATGCTCGTCGTCACCACCTCGGAACGGAGCCTGCAGATCGAGGCCTCGCTCCTCTGCGAGCTCTACGACCTGACGAAAGCCGAAGCGGCCATCGCCGCTGGGCTCCTGGAAGGGCTCACCGGCGAGGAACTAGCACTGTCCCGCGGCGTGAACCGCGAGACGGTTCGCAGCCAGATCAAGCAGGTGCTGGCGAAGACCGGTTGCCGGTCGCAGGCCGACTTCATCCGGCGCCTGGCACCGCTGGCTTCCACGAAATAGGCCGGGAGTCCAAAATCGGCACGCCGCCTAGGCCGCGGCGCGCGCCTCCTGTTTCAGGAAACTCGCAAGCTTGGCCGGCGGCAACCCGGCTTCCGCTGCGATCCGTATTGCCAGCGCCGCCGCAGCAGGGCGCGGCTGGCCGAGCGGCCGGTCGAGCCAGTAGGAGACCGGGTTCAGCGCGGTGCGCGGATCGACGATCGCGATCCGGCCGGAATCGATCTGCGCCTGCGCCAGAGGCGGCCGTGCGAGGGCGACCCCGAGCCCGCAGGCCGCAGCGTCGAGCACGAGGTTGTAATCCTCAAAGCGCCGGTCCTGCGGGCGCGGGCGGTAGTCCAGTCCCTGGGCGTTGAACCAGGCGCGCCAGCCGGCCGCGTCGGAATCATGAATCAACGGCTGCCCCAGCAGGCGCTGCGGCCCGCCCTCGCCGATCGCCTGTGCCAACGCCGGCGAGGCCACCGGGAAGCACCATTCCTCGAAAAGCTGCACCGAGACCCGGCCCGGCGCGCCGCCGCGCCCGCAGCGTATGGCGAGGTCGATGCCCTCCTCGTCGAGCGCGACCATGCGGTGATCGACCTGCAGCACGATGCGCAGGGCCGGATCGCCACTTTCCAGCCTTTGCCAGCGCGGCATCAGCCAGAGCGAGCAGACCGAGGGTGTCGCGCTGAAGCGCACCACCGCCGCGCCGCGTTGCTCGCTCCAGCGATCGGAGGTGTCGGCGAACAGCGAGAAGGCCTCCTGCGTCCGCTGCAGCAGCCGCTGCCCCTCCGGCGTCAACGAGACTCCACGGGCCTGACGCACGAAGACGCGCAGGCCGAGCCAATGTTCGAGCTTCGCCACCTGCCGGCTGACCGCGCCATGGGTCAGGTTCAGCGCTTCCGCGGCGCCTGAAAAACTGCCGGAGCGCGCCGCCGCCTCGAAGGCGCGCAGCGTGTCGAGCGGCGGCAGGTTCGAGCTGTGATCCATCATCACAGCTCGCCATCGAATTACTCGTTTGTCAATCAGCTCGGAGAAGCGTCTATCGGGAGCGAAACGTCACCAGCCCCCGAGGCCCGTCATGACAAGCGCCTGCTCCACCACCCCGGCCCGGCCCGCCTCGGCGATCGATCCTATCCTGCTCTTCACGGTCCCCTTCACGGTGGTCGCCTGGGCTTCCTCCTTCCCGGCGATCCGGGCTGGACTGACGGGCTTCGGACCGCTCGAAATGGCGGCGCTGCGCTTTGCGCTCGCCGGCGTGCCGGCCGCGCTCTTCCTGGTCCTGACCCGTGCCGCCCTTCCCGCCGGCACCGACATCTGGCGCTTCCTCACCGGCGGCATCGTCTTCATCGCGCTCTACGCGATCCTGCTCAATCTCGGCCAGCGCGTCGTGCCGGCAGGCGCTGCGAGCTTCATCATCAACACCAACCCGATCATGACCGCCGCGCTCGCCATGCTGATCCTGAACGAGCGCTTCAGCCTCGTCGCCTGGCTCGGCACCACCCTTTCCTTCGCCGGCATCGGCGTGATCGCGCTCGGCAACGGGCTCGACCTGAACATCGGCATCAGCGTCCTGCTGATCCTCGGCGCCGCCTTCTGCAATGCGATCTCGACCGTGGTGCAAAAGCCGCTCTTCGCCCGTCACAAGCCGCTCTCGGTCGCCGCCTGGAACATGGCGATCGGTGGGCTCGCGCTCTCGCCCTTCCTGCCCAGCGCGCTGGAGCAGATCCCGACCGCGCCGAGCCAGGCGCTCTGGTCGGTGGTCTATCTCGCTGTCGTGCCGAGCCTGATCGCCTATGGCACCTGGGCGATTACGCTCTCACGCCTGCCTGCCGCCCGCGCCTCGAATTTCCAGTACGGCGTGCCGCCGACCGCCATGCTGATCAGCTTTATCTGGCTCGGCGAGATACCGACCGCGCTTGGCATCCTCGGCGGCGCCATGGCGCTGGCCGGCGTGGTGATCGTCAACCTGAAGCGCTGAAGCCGACCTTTGCATGGGCCAGTGGCGACATTCGCCACCGGCTCCACTTGAGCGGAGCTCAGCCCTCGGGATCGTCGCGATAGACAAGGCCCGCCTTCGCTAGCCCCTCGCGCATCCCGTACATGTCGAGCCCGAGCTCGCCTGCCTCGAAGCGGCGGCGCTTCTCCTCCTCGCCGGCCTCGCGCTTGCGCCCGGCTTCGGCGACCAAACCCGCATCGAGCCGCGGCACCACCACGACGCCGTCATCATCGGCCACGATGACATCACCTGGGTTCACCAGCGCTCCGGCGCAGACCACCGGCACGTTGACCGAGCCGAGCGTCGCCTTGACCGTGCCCTTGGCCGAGATCGCTCGCGACCAGACCGGAAAGCCCATCCGGGTCAGCACGCGAACGTCCCTCACCCCGGCATCGATGACGAGGCCGACGCCCCCCCGCGCCATCAGCGAGGTCGCCAAGAGGTCACCGAACATGCCGTCGGCGTTGTCGGTGGTGCAGGCGACGACGAGGACGTCGCCGGGCTTCACCTGCTCGATCGCGACATGGATCATCCAGTTGTCGCCGGGCTGGGCCAGTACCGTCACAGCGCTGCCGGCGATCTGCGCGCCGGCATAGATCGGCCGCATATAGGGCTTCATCAGGCCGCTGCGCCCCATGGCCTCGTGCGTCGTCGAAACGCCGAGCTCCGCTAAAGAGGCTATGTCGGCGGCAGCGGCGCGCTTGTTCGTGCGGATCACCACAGGGTTCATCGAGGCCTCGTCTCATTCATCGGAAAGCGGTGCCTCGCCGCAGAACCTGCGGCGAGGCGAAAGATCAGTTCACTCGCGCAGGCCGGTATCCGCGACGACCTGGCCCCATTTCTTGCGCTCGGTGGTGACGAAGGCGCCCAGTTCCGCCGCGGTGGAGCTGCGGACGCGGCCGCCGACAGTCTCGATCCGCTCACGCAGCTTGGGATCGGTCAGCGCCTTGTGGACCTCGCCTTGCAGCTTCTGCACGATGGCAGGCGGCGTACCGGCCGGCGCGAACAGCGCCCACCAGGTCTGGGCGTCGAAACCGGCAAGCCCCCCCTCGGCGACGGTGGGAACGTCGGGCAAGGCAGCGAGGCGGGAAGGACCGGTAACCGCCAGCCCCTTCAGCCGCCCTTCCTTGATGTAGGGCGTCGCCTCGAGCGCATTGACGACGACCAGCGGCACATGCCCGCCAATCGCATCGGTGACCGCCGGATGGCCGCCGCGATAGGCGACGTGCCGCAGCTCGATGCCAGCCTGCTTCGACAGCAGCGCTACGGCGAGATGCGGCAGCGAGCCATTGCCTGGGGTCGCATAGGATGCCTCGTTCGGCTTCTGCTTGGCGTAGGCGATCAGCTCGGAGATCGAGTTGGCGGGAAAGGACGGATGCGCCGCGATTACCGCTGGGATGTCGCCGACCATCGAGATCGGCGCGAGGTCCTTCTCCACGTCGAAGCCCGGCGTCTTGTAGAGCGCCATGTTGATCGCGAGGCCATTGGTGCCGAGCAGTAAGGTATGGCCATCAGGCGCGCTGCGGACCACCGCCATCGCGGCGAGGTTCGAGCCGGCACCCGGCCGGCTCTCGACGATGAAGTTCTGGCCGAGGCTTGCCGAAAGCCGCTCCGACAGCGCCCGCGCCACGGTGTCGACGGCCCCGCCCGAGGAGAAGCCGTTGACGACGGTGACAACCTTGCTCGGATAGTCCTGGCTGCTGGCGGCCTGCGACAGCAGCAGCGCCGACGCTGCGATGATCAGGCTCCTCAGTGCTCTCCCTGGCATCTTCTCTCCCCTCGATTGTGATTTTTTGGCTTGTGCTTTTTGATTACCGTCAGACCGGGTCGAGCCGGCTCATCGTCGTCGGGAACACCCTCTGGAAGCTCTCGGCATAGAGTGCCGAGCCGAAATTGCGGCGCCGCGCCAGGTTTCCGTTCTTTTCGGCGACGCCCTTGTAGTAGCTCCACAGCGAGACCTGCCCCTTGAGGCACTGCATCGCCGCGAACTTCTGCTCCCAGACCTCGGTGATATCGAGATAGGTGTCGGGAACGTATTCGCAGATCTCGGGCTGATGCGGCTCGAAGCAGTAAACCTGCGGCGCACCCGCGATCTCGCCCCAGGGCCGCCCCTGCGCCTGCGCAACCTGACGCGCCTCGACGGCGAAGCGGAAGGTCTCGACATGGTCCCAGTTCGAGGGGTCGACGCGCGGATGCGTCATCATGAAGGCGGGCTGGTGCTTGCGCAGCAGGCGGACCGTCGTCTCGAACATCTCCGCCGTCGGCCGCAGCGGATAATCCTCCTCCCCGAGGAAATGGATCTCGGCGCCGAGGATTCTTGCAGCGCTCTCGGCCTCTTCCCGGCGGATGTCGCGGGCCTTCGCGGCCGTCATCGCCTTGTCCTCGTAGAGCTTGGCCGACTCGCCATAGGCGCCATAGCTCAGGCAGACCACGATCGGCTTCAGGCCGAGCTTCGCGTGGCAGGCGATCGCCCCGCCCGCGCGCCAGACGAAATCGCCGACATGGGCGGCAACCACGACAAAGCTCTTATCCGACACGGCATATCCTCTCGGCGGCATTACGAAACCCTGATAGGTTAAGGACCCTAATCGCCGAAAACTCCGAAAAATACAGCGTTTATCGGATACAGATATACCGATACCGGTATATCTCTCGATCTTCACTCCTGCGCACCCCCTTACCGCGCTCTCCTTGCTTGGTGTCTCAGATGGCCGGACGCAGCTTCTCCCTTCTCAAGCAGCGCCTGCGCATGCGGCAACTGCGCGTCGCTGTCGCGATCGCCGATGAGGGCAGCGTGCTCAAGGCCTCGCGTGCGCTGGGTCTGACCCAGCCAGCGACGACCCGCAGCCTGCTCGATCTCGAGGACTATCTCGGCGTCAGGATCTTCGATCGCCTGCCTCGCGGCGTGGCGCTGACCCGCTATGGCGAGGCCGTGATTGCCCGAGCCCGGCGCGTGCTCGCCGAGGTCGACCGGATCGGCGAGGACCTGATTCTGATCGACACCGGCATGCTGGAGGCGATCGTCGTCGGCGTCCTGCCCTCGGCCGCGACCGGGCTGATGCCGCAGGTCCTGACCCGCTTCAACACGGCCCATCCCGGCACCACCGTGCAGATCGTCGAGGGCCGCATGCACGAATTGCTGGCGCTGCTCGGCTCGAACAAGATCGACCTGATCGTCGGGCGGCTCTACGAGCCGGTCATCCCCGACAGCTTCATCCGCGAGCCGCTCTATGACGAGCCGCTGGCGCTGCTTGCCCGCTATGGCCACCCACTCTTCAAGGACGGTCCCATCGATCTGGAGAGCTTGAAGACTCAAGCCTTCATCCTGCCGACGCTCGACCAGCGCCTCGGCCAGGATGTCGAGATGGCGATGCGCGGCAACCGGCTGGAGTTGGAGGCGCCGGTACTGCGCGCCAGCTCCATGTCGATGATTCGCGAGGTGCTGATGACTTCGGATCGCATCTCGATGCTCTCGAGCTTGACGATGGTCGGCGACCTCGTCCGTGGGGCACTTCGCCTCGTGCCCTGTCACATCGGGACGGAGCCGCGCCCCGGCGGGATGGTGCGGCGCTCGTCCGGCCCGTCACGCACCGTCGACAGCCTGCGCCAGATCATCCTCGACTATGTCGGGGAGCTCACCGCCACCGGCTATCTTCGCGCCCTGCCGCCGCCCGGCTGAGCGGAACATGCCGCTCGGCGGCAGTGTCGACCGCTCAGCGCCCGCAGACGAACTGCCGGGCCCCGGCGAAGCCCTCGATCGGAAAGCGCAGGCAGCGCGAACCCGCCGCCTCAGCGGTCGGGCAGAGATTGATCGTCGTGGCATTGCGGGGCGGCGTCGGCAGCGCGACGTACCAGGGCGCATAGCCATTATCCGCGAAGGTCGAGACCGCCGAGACACCGTCATAGGAGATGAAGATCTTCTTGGTGTCCGAACCGCCCGCCAGCTTCTCGACATTGATCGTCGGATCGTCGTCGAAACGTCCCTCGATCGCGTTCCTGCTGCATTTTGTCAGGACGAAACTGCTCTTCCGGCCGGCCTTGGCCCGCACATGCGCGACCCTGGGAGGCTTCTTCAGGCCGAGTTCCTCCTGCGTATCCTTGTCGACGCCGAGAACCCATTCGGCCGATCTCTGCTGCGCGATGCCTGCGCCCGACGTGAGCAGGACGGTTGCAGCGCAAAGCATGGCTCCGGCGACCAGTCTCATCTTCATCACCGCGCTGGATGTGAAAGCTGAAGGAGCGGAAAGCGCAGGCAGGATAGCTGGTTTCGGCAAGACGGGTCAGAGGCGCCGGCTGATATTCTGGCGTACCTCTCCGATCATCTATCCGCAGCGCTCGAAGATGCTGGACGTGCTTCGCCAGCCGCGTCCCGGCAGCGACGGTATGCCTTCAGAAGCCGCGCCTCTCCAGTTCCTGCTCCGCCTCGGTGACGTAGTCGCGGATCACCGGCACGGCGCTCTTGTGCTGGCCGAGCAGGAGCTGGAAGACCATGTCGCCGCCGATATCGAAGGAGATCGAGCAGGCCGACAGGTAAAACTCCCACATCCGCGCGAAGCGCTCGCCCAGCATGACGACGACCTCGTCGCGATGCGCCATGAAGCGCTCGCGCCAGGCTTCCAGCGTCCAGTGGTAATGCCGACGCCAGAATTCGCAGTCGGAATGCCACAGGCCCGTCTGCTCGACCGCGGCGAAAACCTCCGACAGCGCCGGAGCATAGCCGCCGGGGAAGATGTATTTGTCGAAGAACGGGCCGGTGAAGCCGGGCGGCCCGACCCGGCCGATGCAGTGGACGAGCGCGATCCCGTCCGGCGTGAGCAGGTCGCGGATCTTCTCGAAATATTCGAGGTAATGCGCGACGCCGACATGCTCCATCATGCCGACAGAGACGACGCGGTCGAAGGTCCCGGTCAGCTCGCGATAGTCCTTGTTGATGAAGCTGACAGCATCGCCGACGCCAGCCGCCTCGGCGCGCTTCTGTGCTGCCGCCATCTGGTCCGGCGAGACGTTGAGGCCGGTGACCTTCGCCCCGCAGGCCTTGGCGAGATAGATCGCAAGTTCGCCCCAGCCCGAGCCGATATCGAGCACCCGCATGCCCGGCTCGATCCTGAGCTTGGCGGCGAGATGGCGCAGCTTCGCCTTCTGCGCCGCCTCGAGTCCGACCTCGGGGCTGTGCCAGTAGGCACAGGAATAGGTCATCGTCTCGTCGAGCCAGAGCCGGTAGAAATCGGTCGGGATGTCGTAGTGATGCTTCACCTTCTTGCCGGCGACGCCGCGCGGATTGTGCATCCGGAAGCGCCTGATCTTGAACCGCACCTTGCGAATCGCCTGCTGCAGCGGGTGCTTGCGCAGCTCCTTGCGCTGCAGCCAGAACAGCGAGAGCAGGTCATGGATCGTGGAGCCGTCCTCGAAATTGACGCGCCCGTCCATATAGCCTTCGGCCAGGGCTAGCTCGGGATTGAGGAAGATCTCGCGCTCGATCCTGTCGTCTAAGAAGCGCACGGTGACGTCGGGCGCTATCTTGTTCTGGCCGGCGAAGCTGATCGGCCCCGGACCAGGGCCGAAGACATGGCGCTTATTGTCGGGAGTGATGACGGTGAGGCGGCCCTGGCGGACGAAGCGCTTCAGAAGCTTAGGCAGCAGCAGCATGGTCCCCCCGGCGCATGAACGGCTCCGGAAAGGCTAGGGTCTCGCCGGCCGGAGCGCAAACCGTTTGGCCGCGCCTGCGGCCATTTCGGTCGGGCGCATCGCTTTTCCGCGCCGGCGAAACCCGAGTTGCCCCGGTTCCGCACTCCCCCGAAACAGGCTAGGGCTAGCCGGGAAGGCGCCCACCAGCGCCGGTGCGAAACGGAAAAGGCCCGATGTCCTGGCGCGACTTCTGGAATGGCGAGCACGCGATCTACGTCTCGGGGCGCCACAAGGCATTGCACTACCGGCGCATCGCGCTCGACATCGTCGCCGCCGTGCCGGGCAAGGATGCTGCCGTGCTCGATGTCGGCTGCGGCGAGGCGCTCTCGGCCGACCTCGTCGCGGCCGCCAGCGGCAAGCTGATCCTGTGCGAAGCGGCGCCGAGCGTTCGCGACAAGCTGAGGGCCCGCTTCAGCCGTCTTGCCAACCTCTCGGTGGTCTCGCCGGAGGAGGTCGAAGCGCTGCCCGATGGCTCGCTCGACCTCGTCGTCGCCAATTCGCTGATCCAGTATCTCAGCGAAGACGAACTGAAGCGGGCACTCGCCACCTGGCTCGCCAAGCTCAAGCCCGGCGGCGAGCTCATCATCGCCGACGTCATCCCGCCCGACCTCTCAGCCTTGACCGACGCGACCGAACTGCTCGGCTTCGCCTGGCGCGGCGGCTTCTTCATCGCCGCGCTCGGGGGCCTCGTCCGTACCGTATTCTCGGACTACCGCAAGCTGCGGGCACAGTATGGCCTCTCGACCTACAGCGCCGTCGGCATCACCGCCTTGGTCGAAGCGGCCGGTTTCGAAGGCGCCACACGCCGCGCGAATTTTGGCCATAACCCGCACCGCATGGCCTTCTCGGCCAGGAAGGCGCTCACGGTCCCGGAGATTGCGCCTCAAGCAAGCGCGAGTGCCTGATCACGCCCCTTCGCGATCAGCGAAGGAGAAGAATTTGTGCCCGGCGAAGGTGAAGATCATCACAATCAGCGTCGTCACCACCTGCATCGGCAGATAGGGCAGACCGGCTACCTTGACGAAGAGGTGCATCAGCACGCCGGTGAGCAGGAAGCCACCGAAGGCGATCAGGCCGAAGCGCCAGCTCGCCTCGCCATGGGTCCGCGTCGCCTCGAAGGTCAGCCAGCGGTTCAGCACATAGGATACGACGCCGCCGAGCACGAAACCGGCGAGCGACGCCAGTACGGGATCGGCCCCGCCGAGCTCGACCAGGCCGATCAGCAACCCGTAATGCGCGACCGCCGCCATCACGCCCGAAAAGGCATAGGCGATGACCTGGCGGCTGCGGCGGGGAAGACGGTACAGCATCCGGGATGCCTATACCCCGGATGCTGAACGGAAGCCTACAGGGCCCGCGGTTCCCTCATCGTGTCATCCCGGACAAGCCGCGTGAGCGGCGCCGATCCGGGATCCATGCCTGAACCGTTCCGGCCTGGATCCCGGGCCTCCCTTCGGTCGCCCGGGACGATAGGTGCTTGAGGATGCAGGACGAAACTTAGCCCGCATCGCTGCCGGCGAGATTGGCCGGCTTGCCCTCGACCGGCAGGTCGAGCCCCTGCTTCAGCGAATCCAGGCTGTATTCGCGAATGCGACCGTTCAGGGGATCGCTGACGAAGGCATTGCCGCCGATCACCGCCAGCGACGGCGTCGGCGTCCGCGCGCCATATTGGCAGTCGAAGGCCGGCACCGCCTCGAAGCTGGCGAGTTCCTTCCAGGCCGGCGCGATCTCGTAAATCCGCAGCTTGCCGTCCGGCGTCAGGTTGGCGAGGCGTTTGCCGTTGCCGGAAAGCTCGAATTGGCAGGCGGGTTGGCCGCCCGGCACCGGCAGGACATCGCCAGCCGAAAGCGCCTGCGCGGCAGGATCGACCCGCAGCAGCGCGTCATAGGGCGAGGCCTTGCCATAATTGGCGACCATGAACTTCACGCCCGCTCGCGCCTTGATCGCACTGATCCGGCGCTCATCGGGATAGGCGAGCTTGCGCGCGCTGAGGCGGCCCTTGTCCTGCGACAGCACCAGCATGCCGCCGCCCTCGCCCTCGGCGCAGCCGAAGACATGGCGCCCGCCGGCCGCGGCATGGCCGTGATAGAGCTTGCAGGAGACGTCGGGCTTGGCTGGATCGTTGAAGGAGGCAAGCCGGCGCCAGGCGCCCTTATCCTGCTGCTGGATCTCGAAGCCGTCCGGCCGCGACGACGCCTTGCGGTCGTCTCCTTTGACATAGGCGGGGTTGGGCACCGAGGTCAGCCAGCGCCGCGCGCCGAGCGGCACGACGATGCCGTGCTGCGGCCCGGGACTCGGCCATTCCGTGATGGCGGGCTTAGCCTTGGCGAGATCGTCGATCGCGACCAGGACGGCCTTGGCGGTGCTCTTGCCCTCCCAGGGGCGGATGCCGTCGAAGAACACCGCGAGCTGGCCCTCGCCGGAAATGACATGGGCCGGCCGCTCGCCGGCGAGCACGAGATCGGTCAGCCGCACCGGCCCCTTCTCGACATCGACATGGTCGCCGTGCTGCTCATAGCTCAGCCCGCTGTCGAGGATGCGGACGGTGCCAGCCTCGTCGCCGGTCTTGATCGCGACGAAGCGCCCGCCCTCGATGCCGGCGAAGCCGGGATTGGCCTTCGGTACCTCGAAGCTGTGGGTGACCTCGCCGCTGTCGAGATCGAGCACGCGCACGACCGGCTTCTCGTGGTCGGCGAAGATCAGGCGGCCACGCAAGACCGCATGGTCATGCGCGAGGGCGGACTGGCTCGCGCAGGCGGCCGACAGAAGCAGGGCCGCTCTCAGGGCGGGTAAAAGCATCGAAATTTCTCCACGGGAAGAGGACCGCATGCTGCGGCCGGAAACAGGGAAATCGGAGGTCAGGCGGCCTCGGCCCTGCGCCAGGCCGGGAACGGGTCGGGCAGGTCGCGATAGCGCTCGGGCTTGAAGGCGATGGTCGGCGTCTCGCCGACGAGGCAGGCATCAAGCGCAGCGCGGATCGCCCGCTCGTCCAGCCCCGTACCGATGAAGACAAGCTCCTGCCGGCGGTCACCCCAGACCGAATGCCAGTGCCGGCTCAGGATCGCCTTCCACTCCGGATGATCGGGCCAGCGCGGGCGCGGCACGGCGGCCCACCAGAAGCCCATCGCCTCGGTCCGGCAGATTGCCCCGGCGAGCGACATCTCGCCGACCCATTCGGGCCGGGTCGCCAGCCAGAAATGGCCCTTGGCCCGGATCAGCCCTGGCCACCTCTTGGCGAGGAAGGCGTTGAACTTCTCGGGATGGAAGGGCCGGCGCGCCCGGTAGACGAAGGAAGCGATGCCGTATTCCTCGGTCTCCGGCACATGGTCTTTGAAGCCGTAGAGCTCCTTGTGCCAGAGCGGGTGCTCCTGCGCCTTCTCATGGTCGAACAGGCCGGTGTCGAGAATCTGGTCGAGCGGTACCCGGCCGAAGTCGGCTTCGATCAGCCTAGCATCCGGGTTGAGCGCCCGGATGACCAATTTCGCTTGCGCCACCGCCTCCGGCCCGGCATCGGCGACCTTGTTGAGCACGACGACATCGGCGAACTCGATCTGCTCGACCAGGAGATCGACCAAAGTGCGCTCGTCGCCCTCGCCGGCGGTCTCACCGCGCTCGCGCAGGAAATCGCGCGAGCCGTAGTCCTTCAGCAGGTTCACCGCATCGACCACCGTCACCATGGTGTCGAGCCGGGCGAGATCGGAGAGCGAGAAGCCCTCCTCGTCGCGGAATTCGAAGGTCGCGGCAATCGGCAGCGGCTCGGCGATGCCGGTCCCCTCGATCAAGAGGTAGTCGAAGCGCCCGTCGCGGGCGAGCCGGCCGACCTCGGCCAGGAGATCGTCGCGCAAGGTGCAGCAGATGCAGCCATTGCTCATCTCGATCAGCTTCTCGTCGGTGCGCGAAAGGTCGCCGCCGCCTGATCGCACGAGGTCGGCGTCGATGTTCACCTCGCTCATGTCGTTGACGATGACCGCGACCTTGCGGCCTTCGCGGTTGTTGAGGACGTGGTTCAGCAGCGTCGTCTTGCCGGCGCCGAGAAAGCCGGACAGCACGGTGACGGGAAGGCGGGAGTCCATCTCGGATCTCATATTTTGTTACGTTGTAACATTTCATAACGAGAGTGGATTGTGGACGCAAGGCTGCCGTGCAGGCGCGTCGCTGGCCTTCCACAGCATGCGCCCTAAGCTCGCTCCTCCCTGCCGACGGAGAAGCCTGCGCCATGATCGAGATCGACCTCCTGGTGCGCGCCGAGTTCCTCTATCCGGTCAGCCCCGGCATGCCTGTGATCCCCGACGGCGAAGTCGCGATCGCCGGCGGGCGCATCCTCCATGCCGGCCCGCGCCAGCCCGAGGGGCATTGGGCGCCGGCCCGCACGATTGGCGGCGCCGGCCGGGCCGTCCTGCCCGGCTTCGTCAACTGCCATTCGCACGCGGCCTCACTGGTCTTCCGCAGCCAGACCGACGACCACGCCGCCAAGGCGGCACTGCTCGAGGTCGCCTTCCGGATGGAGAAGGACATCACGGAGGAGGAGTGGGCGCTGTTGGCGCAGGCCGGTTGCGCCGACATGCTCCAGTCCGGCATCACCACCATCAACGATATCTGGTACGCGCCGCACCGGCTCGCCGAGACGATCGAGGCTTGCGGCCTGCGTGCCCAGATCGCCCACAAGGTCTTCGACGTCCGCCTGCATGAACTCTGGCGCGGCGACTACACGCATCACGCCGCGATCGGCGAGGAGCGCCTGCGCGACGGGATCGCCTTCGCCGAGCGCTGGCACGGCGCCGCCAATGGTCGCATCACCGCGCGCATCGGCACGCATGCCACCGACACCTGCTCGCCCGAACTGCTGAAGGCCGCCCGCGCGGAGGCGAGCCGGCTCGGCATCGGCATGCATATCCACGCCGCCCAGAGCGCAGGCGAGGCCGAGCAGATCAAGGCGGCCTATGGCTGCGGTCCGGTCGAATTCCTGCGCGACGTCGGCATGCTCGGCCCGGATGTCGTGCTGGCCCATCTCGTCTTCGCCGGGCCGGGCGATCTCGACGCCGTCCAGGAAAGCGGCGCGGCCTACGCCCATTGCCCGACCATCTACCCGCGCCGCGGCCGCCATCCGCCGCTGGAGGATATCATGGCGCGCGGCATTCCGACCGGCTTCGCCACCGACTGGATGCTGAACGACCCGTTCGAGGGCATGCGCAACGCCCTCAACGCCATGCGCCTGCGCCTCGGCAGCCCGACCGCCCTCACCTGCGCGCAGGCGCTGGAGCTGCAGACCATCGGCGCCGCCCGCGTCATGGGCCTTCAGGACGAGATCGGCTCGCTCGAGCCGGGCAAGAAGGCCGACCTGATCATGGTCGACATCGACCGCCCGCACCTCCAGCCCTACTATGGCGACTACGCGGCGCTGGTCTATTACGCCCGGGCGAGCGATGTGGTGACCAGCATCGTCGACGGGACAGTAGTCGTCGAGGATGGCCGCCCGACCCGCCTCGACCGCGAGCGGACGATGGCTCGGATCAGGGAGAAGGTCCCGGGCTGGCGCGGAAAGCTGGCCGCCCTCGGCAGCCGCGCGGTATTCGGCCCGGGCTGTCCGTGTTGCGGCTAGAGGGCCCCACGGCCCACATCGTCATGCTCGGCCTTGTGCCGAGCATGACCGAAAGAGCGATCAGACGTCGAGCTTGACCCGCGGCACTGAAGGGTCCCGCCGCGCTGTCTCGATCACGCTGTCGAGCAGGCCGGGAAAGCGCCGGTCGAACTCCTCGCGGCGGATGCTGAGGAAGCGCACCGTCCCTTCGGCCCGCGACCGCGTGATCCCAGCCTCGCGCAGTTTGGCGAAGTGGTAGGAGAGCAGCGAGGGCGAGGCGAGCTCGGTGAAGGCGCCGCAGCGTGCCTTGTCGACCTCGTCGCAATCGGCGAGCGAGACGAGGATGCCGAGCCGGATCGGATCGCCCAGCGCCGCGAACACATCGGCGGGCAGGACGTCCTCGATTTCGGGATGGAAGAGCTGCTTCATCACCTCAGGCTTAATTGCCGGCGCCGCTCCTGACAAGTTTCAATGATCCTTGAATTTAGGATTGACTCATGGCCGGTCAGCACTCATGATTCAACAATCATTGAAATTGTCGGCAACTCCCTACGGAGCAATCTGCCATGGACATCCGCCTTCTCCTGTTGGCCGGCGGCGCCTTCGCCATCGGCACGGGCAGCCTCGTCATCACCGGCATCCTGCCCAATCTCGCCGCCGCCTTCGGGGTCTCGGTCGACATGGCAGGGCTTCTGATATCGGTCTTTGCCATCGCCTACGCCATCGGCTCTCCCGTGCTCTCGACGCTGCTCGGCAATCTCGACCGGCGGCGCGTGCTGATCGGCTCGCTCGGCATCTTCACCCTTGCCAACCTGCTGGCCGCCTTCACCAGCGATTTCACCTGGCTGATGCTGGCGCGCATCCTGATGGCGCTCGGCGCCGGCGTGTTCATGCCGGCCGCCAATGCGGTCGCCGTCTCGCTGGCGCCGCCGGAGCGCCGGGCGCGCGCGATCGCGCTCGTCACCGGCGGCATGACCGTCTCGCTAATCCTCGGCGTGCCACTCGGCACCGCAGTCGCGACTCTCGGCTGGCATTTCGCCTTTCTCGTCGTCGCGCTGTTCGGCGCCCTCGCCTTGCTCGGCCTGCTCCTGAGGATGCCGGCCGGCCTGCCGCGCGGAGCGAACACCCTCGCCGAACGCCTCCAGGTCGCGCGCCGCGGCGATGTGCTTCTAGCACTCGGCACCACCGCGCTTTGGACGACCGGCGCCTTCACCCTCTACACCTATATCGCCCCCTTCCTCTCCGCCCATGCCGGCATCACCGGTCATTGGCTCAGCGCCACGCTGGTCATCGCCGGCATCGGCTCGGCGCTCGGCAACCAGTGGGGCGGAAGGGCGAGTGACCGCTTCGGCCCGGAGCCGACACTGACCTTCGTGCTGTCCCTGCTCGCCGTCGCGCTCGCCACCGCATCGCTCGTCGCGCTGACCCTGCCGCCGGCGCTCGCGCTCTTCGTCCTGCGGGTGGTGATGATGGTCTGGAGCGGCGCCGGCTGGGCCGGTCATCCCTCGCAGATGTCGCGGCTCGCCGCGATGGCGCCGGACGCCACCGTGGTCGCGCTCTCGCTCAACGCCTCGGCGCTCTATGTCGGCATCGCCGCTGGGGCCGTGCTCGGCCAGCAGGTTCTGCGCCACGGCGCAACCTGGCAGCTCGGCTTCGTCGGCGCTCTCTGTGAGCTCGGCGCGCTCGGCCTGCTGCTGATCTCGATGCGCCGGCGCCGGGCGGCGGCGAGAAGGGCCTCGCTGGTCAGCGAGATCGCTCTCGCCCCGCCCGTCCGCTGAGAAATGTCGGGCGGGCTTACAGCTCGTGCGATCGACTGGCTTTCGGCCTACGCCCTGACCTCGAACACCATGTTGAATGGCGTCTCGGTAGCGCGGCGGAAGCGCGAGAAGCCGGCATCGAGCGCGACCTTGCGCAGCCGCATCTCGCCGGCCTGCGCCCCCAGCCCGAGACCGACCTCCTGCGACAGCGAGGCCGGCGTGCAGATCATCGTCGACGCCCCGTAGAAGATCCTCCCGACCGGGTTGAGATTGTCCTTGAGCTGGTCATGGGCGAAGGGCTCGACGATCATCCAGGTGCCGTCAGCGGCCAGCGTCTCCATGACATGGCGGCCGGCACCGACCGGGTCGCCCATATCGTGCAGGCAATCGAACATCGCGACGAGATCGTATTTCTTCGCTGGGAAATCCTTGGCAGAGGCCTTCTCGAAGACGATCCGGTCGCCGACGCCAGCCTTGTCGGCGGCCTCGCGCGCCTTCTCGATCGAAGGTCCGTGATAGTCGAAGGCGAAGAAGCGGGAATTCGGATAGGCCTGCGCCATCAGGATGGTCGAGGCGCCATGGCCGCAGCCGACATCGGCGACGACCGCGCCCTTCTTCAGCTTGGCCTCGACGCCATCGAGTGCCGGGATCCAGCTCGTCTTCAGATTGGCGTTGTAGCCCGGACGGAAGAAACGCTCGGTGCCGCGGAACAGGCATTTGCTGTGCTCGTGCCAGCCCAGTCCTTCGCCGCTGCGGAACGCCTGCTCGATCTTGGGCTCGTCGACCCACATCGATTGCACGATCTCGAAGGCCCCGGCGAAAAAGGCCGGGCTGCCCTCCTCGGCAAAGGCCATGACCTGCTCGGGCGAGAGGCTGAAGCGATCCGTCTTCTCGTCGTACTGCACATACTCCGCGGCCGCCTGCGCCGAGAGCCATTCGCGCAGATAGCGCTCCTTGACGCCGGTCCGGCCGGCAAGCTCCGCGGCGGTGACCGGCTTGCCGTCCCCCATGGCCTTGTAGAGCCCGAGCTGGTCGCCGAGCACGATCAGCGAACCGGTGACGCAGGCGCCGACATCGCCGACCAGACGCCCGACCAGGGCATCGAGCTTTTGCGGATCAGGTTGACGCATGACCATGCTCCTTTGGCTGGGGCGTGGCCGGCAAGGTCGCGAACCGGCTCGACGCCATCGCGGAAGCGGCGATGCTATACCTGCGGCAGGTCCGCGGAAAGCGCGAAGGCAGCCGATGCCCGCGCGCTTTCCGCTTGCTCAGCCAGCGGCGCGCGGCGGCAGGTCGTCCCGCCGGGCTACCCGCAGCACGAGATAGCCCGCGACGCCCGACAGCAGCGAGCCGGCGAGGATGCCGTACTTCACCCGTGCCTGCATGGCCGGGTCCTCGAAGGCGAGCAGGCCGATGAACAGGCTCATGGTGAAGCCGATGCCGCAGAGCAACGCGACGCCGAGCATCTGGCTCCAGCTCGCATTGGCCGGCAGATCGGCCCAGCCCTTGCGCTCCATCAGCACGACGGCGCCCATCACCCCGATCAGCTTGCCGAAGAACAGGCCGGCGGCGACGCCGACGGCCAGCATGTCGCCGAACACCGCAGGCGTCAGGCCGGTGAACGAGACGCCGGCATTCGCGAAGCCGAAGATCGGCACGATCAGGAAGGCCACCGGCAGGTGCAGATGATGCTCGAGCCGATGCAGCGGCGAATGCGCCGGGTCGGATTCGGGCTTGGCGGGCGTCGTCCGGATCGGGATCGTCAGCGCCAGGAGGACGCCGGCCACGGTCGCATGGACGCCCGAGATCAGGGTGA
Source organism: Allobosea sp. WAO (assembly GCF_001509835.1). GTDB lineage: Bacteria > Pseudomonadota > Alphaproteobacteria > Rhizobiales > Beijerinckiaceae > Allobosea. Next base: position 239,445 of record NZ_JXTJ01000006.1, on the reverse strand, counting down.
GCACCCATAGAGCCAGGCCAAGGGCGAGATAGGCCGGCAGCTTCTGGTGGCCGAAGCGGTTCAGCCCGCAGAGCGCGCCGAACACGACGACGCCGCCGAGCAATGCATAGAGGTTGAGCTCCGCCGTGTAGAACAGCGCGATGATCACGACCGCGCCGAGGTCGTCGATGATCGCGAGCGCCGCCAGGAAGACCTTGAGCGAGCCCGGAACCCGGGAGCCGAGAAGGGACAGCACCCCGAGCGCGAAGGCGATGTCGGTCGCCGCCGGAATGGCCCAGCCGCGCAGCGCGGCCGGGTCGGCCCGGTTGAAGGCGAGGAAAATCAGGCCGGGCACGATCATGCCGCCAAGGGCCGCGGCGCCCGGCAGAATCCGACGGCTCCAGCTCGAAAGCTGCCCGTCGAGCATCTCGCGCTTGATCTCCAGCCCAACGAACAGGAAGAACAGCGCCATCAGCGCGTCGTTGATCCAGTGCAGCAGGCTGAGCGGCCCGATATAGACCTTCAAGGCCGCGAAATAGCTCGGGGCCAGCGCCGAATTGGCGATCACGATGGCGAGCAGCGCTGCTGCCATCAGGACGAGGCCGCCGGCCGACTCGCTCTCGACGAATTTGCGCAGCGTCGTGACGGGCTTGCGCGCGTTGAAGGTCCCGCTCATCGACGCTGCCCCTTCTCGGAGGCGATTGCGGAAATGCGGAAAAAAGCGCGGCGCGCACGCAGGAGGCGCGCCCGGGTGGCCGGGATCATCGATGCAGGTCTCCTCGCACTGGCGGCCCGACCAGCGCAAAAAACCTGCCCGCCGCACGATCGCGGCGGAGCACCCGGGCCCTCTATCGCATCGATGGCCGGTGCTCGCAACCCGAACCGGCGCCCTCGCCCCGCCCAACGACGTCCCCCTGCCCCGCCAGCGAGAGCCACGCCCGCCTGTGCATGCCACCTGCCCGCGCTTTCTGCTTCCCCCCGCCGCCGCTCCCGTCTATAGCGAGCGCCTAGCATTCATTCAGGCGCTCGCTGCCCGCCGTTCGCACGACCGGACGAGGGTGGCGCGCGCTCGCAAGCACGGTCGGGACCCATGCCGAAGCGCACAGACATCAAGACGATCCTGATCATCGGCGCCGGCCCCATCATCATCGGCCAGGCCTGCGAATTCGACTATTCCGGCACCCAGGCCTGTAAAACGCTGAAGGCCGAGGGCTACCGCATCGTCCTGGTCAACTCGAACCCGGCGACGATCATGACCGATCCGGAGCTGGCCGATTCGACCTATGTCGAGCCGATTACACCTGAGGTCGTCGCCAAGATCATCGAGAAGGAACGCAACGTCCTGCCGGGCGGCTTCGCCCTGCTGCCGACCATGGGCGGCCAGACGGCGCTGAACTGCGCGCTGTCGCTCGAGAAGATGGGCGTCCTGGAGAAGTTCGACGTCGAGATGATCGGCGCCACCGCCGATGCCATCGACAAGGCCGAGGATCGCGAGCGCTTCCGCGAGGCGATGACCAAGATCGGCCTTTCGACCCCGCGCTCCCACCACGTCAAGACGCTCGGCGCCGCGCTCGAGGCGCTTGAGGATATCGGCCTGCCGACGATCATCCGCCCGTCCTTCACCATGGGCGGCACCGGCGGCGGCATCGCCTACAACAAGAGCGAGTTCATCGAGATCTGCGAGCGCGGCATCGACGCCTCGCCGACCAGCGAGATCCTGATCGAGGAGAGCGTCCTCGGCTGGAAGGAATACGAGATGGAAGTCGTCCGCGATAAGGCGGACAACTGCATCATCGTCTGCTCGATCGAGAACTTCGACCCGATGGGCGTCCACACCGGCGATTCGATCACCGTCGCACCGGCGCTGACGCTGACCGACAAGGAATACCAGATCATGCGCGACGCCTCGCTGGCGGTGCTGCGCGAGATCGGCGTCGAGACCGGCGGCTCGAACGTGCAGTTCGCGGTCGATCCCGAGACCGGCCGGATGATCGTCATCGAGATGAACCCGCGCGTCTCGCGCTCGTCCGCCCTGGCGTCGAAGGCGACCGGCTTCCCGATCGCCAAAGTCGCGGCGCGGCTCGCCGTCGGCTACACGCTCGACGAGATCGAGAACGACATCACCGGCGGCGCGACCCCGGCTTCGTTCGAGCCGACCATCGACTATGTCGTCACCAAGATCCCGCGCTTCGCCTTCGAGAAGTTCCCCGGCTCCGAGCCGACCCTGACGACCGCGATGAAGTCGGTCGGCGAAGCCATGGCGATCGGCCGCACCTTCCAGGAATCGCTGCAGAAGGCGCTGCGCTCGCTCGAAACCGGCCTCGACGGGCTCGACGAGATCGAGGTCGAGGGCCTCGGCCAGGGCGACGACCGCAACGCCGTCAAGGCGGCGCTCTCGACCCCGACGCCGGACCGTATCCTGCATGTCGCGCAGGCCATGCGCCTCGGCTTCACCGACGAGCAGATCCACGAGAGCTGCAAGATCGATCCCTGGTTCCTCGAACAGATGCGCGGCATCGTCGACACCGAGGAGAAGATCCGCGTCCACGGCCTGCCGCGGACGCCGATCGCGCTGCGCCAGGTCAAGGCGATGGGCTTCTCCGACAAGCGCCTCGCCGCCGTCTCCGGCAAGACCGAGGCCGAGGTCAAGGCACTGCGCCGCTCGCTGGACGTCCGTCCGGTCTACAAGCGCATCGACACCTGCGCCGCCGAATTCGCCTCGCCGACCGCCTATATGTACTCGACCTATGCCATGCCCTTCGCCGGCAAGCCGGCGGACGAGGCCATGCCGTCCTCTGCCAAGAAGGTCGTCATCCTCGGCGGTGGCCCCAACCGCATCGGCCAGGGCATCGAATTCGACTATTGCTGCTGCCATGCCTGCTACGCGCTGCGCGACGCCGGCTACGAGACCATCATGGTCAACTGCAACCCCGAGACGGTCTCGACCGACTACGACACCTCGGACCGGCTCTATTTCGAGCCGCTGACCGCCGAGGACGTGCTCGAGATCCTCGAGACCGAGAAGCAGAAGGGCACGCTGCACGGCGTCATCGTGCAGTTCGGCGGCCAGACCCCGCTGAAGCTCGCCCATGCGCTCGAGCAGGCCGGCATCCCGATCCTCGGCACGACGCCGGACGCGATCGATCTCGCCGAGGACCGCGACCGCTTCAAGCGCCTGCTCGACAAGCTCCAGCTCAAGCAGCCCAAGAACGGCATCGCCTATTCGGTCGAGCAGGCCCGCCTGATCGCCGCCGAGCTCGGCCTGCCCTTCGTGGTCAGGCCCTCCTATGTGCTCGGCGGGCGCGCCATGGAGATCATCCGCGACGAGACCCAGTTCGAGAACTATCTGCTCGGCACCCTGCCCTCGCTGATCCCCTCCGAGGTCAAGGCCAAGTATCCGAACGACAAGACCGGGCAGATCAACACCGTCCTCGGCAAGAACCCGCTGCTGTTCGACCGCTATCTCTCGGATGCGATCGAGGTCGACGTCGACTGCCTCTCGGACGGCAAGGACGCCTTCATCGCCGGGATCATGGAGCATATCGAGGAAGCCGGCATCCATTCCGGCGATTCCGCCTGCTCGCTGCCGCCGCGCTCGCTCAGCCCCGAAATGATCGCCGAGCTGGAGCGCCAGACCCGCGCCATGGCGCTCGCCCTCGATGTCGGCGGCCTGATGAACGTCCAGTACGCCATCCAGAACGACGTCATCTACGTGCTCGAGGTCAATCCGCGGGCCTCGCGCACCGTGCCCTTCGTCGCCAAGGTCATCGGCAAGCCGATCGCCAAGATCGCGGCGCGGCTGATGGCGGGCGAGAGCCTCGCCAGCTTCGGTCTGAAGCAGGAGAAGCTCGGCCATGTCGGCGTGAAGGAGGCGGTCTTCCCCTTCGCCCGCTTCCCCGGCGTCGACGTGCTGCTCGGGCCGGAGATGCGCTCGACCGGCGAGGTCATCGGCCTCGACCGCTCCTTCGACGTCGCCTTCGCCAAGAGCCAGCTCGGCGCCGGCTCGAAGGTCCCGGTCAAGGGCACCGTCTTCGTCTCGCTCCGCGACCAGGACAAGCTGCGGATCCTGCCCTCGATCCGGATGCTCGCCGATCTCGGCTTCCAGATCGTCGCGACCGGCGGCACCCAGCGCCTGCTCCAGGACAACGGCATCCGCGCCACCAAGATCAACAAGGTCCTGGAAGGCCGCCCGCATATCGTCGACGCCATCAAGAACGGCGGTATCCAGCTGGTCTTCAACACCACCGAGGGTCCACAGGCTCTCGCGGATTCGCGCCCGCTGCGCCGCGCCGCCCTCTTGCACAAGGTGCCCTATTATACCACCTTGGCCGGAGCGATCGCTGCGGCGGAGGGCATCAAGGCCTATTGCAGCGGCGATCTCGAAGTGAGGTCGCTACAATCCTATTTCGACGGCGCTGCCTGATTCGGGCGGCGCGCCGGAATAGTTTTTCTGACGATCGAAAGCGACGGCGCTGGCCTGGACTCGTCCGACCGGCGCCGCATCGCGTTTCGGAACTGGGACGAGACGATGGACAAGGTTCCTATGACGGCCGGCGGCTTCGCCGCTCTCGAAGTCGAGCTGAAGCAGCGGCAGCAGGTTGAGCGTCAACGCATCATCCAGGCGATCTCCGAGGCACGCGCCCTCGGCGACCTCTCGGAGAACGCCGAGTATCATGCCGCCAAGGAAGCCCAGTCGCTGAACGAAGGCCGCATCATGGAGCTGGAATCGCTGATCGGCCGCGCCGACATCATCGATGTCAGCAAGCTGGGCGGCGACACCATCAAGTTCGGCGCGACCGTCAAGCTGATCGACGACGACACCGAGGAAGAGAAACTCTACCAGATCGTCGGTGAGCCGGAATCCGACGTGAAGTCGGGCAAGGTCTCGATCGGCTCGCCGATCGCGCGCGCCCTGATCGGCAAGAAGGTCGGCGATTCCGTCCAGGTCAATACGCCTGGCGGCGGCAAGTCCTACGAGGTCGTCGGCGTCGCCTTCCGCTGAGGCGTTTCCTCGCCGTCACTTCTTGCCCGCGGCTCCTTGGCCATCTCTGCGTCAGCACCTAGATTGAGGGTGATACCTGCCGCCGGAGATGCCGCCATGACCAGCCGTCGTGCTTTTCTCACCGGGTCCGCCGCGCTCGCCGCAGGCGGGCTCGTTTCGTTTGGGGCAGAGGCGCAGGGCGCAGCCATCGGCGCCATCCGCGTCGACGCGAGCCGTATCGGCCCGCAGGGCTGGGGCGAAAGGTCCGTGAGGATCGCGCGCACCCTTGAGCAGGAGCTCGCTCGCCAGCTTGGCGCCCAGCGCCAGCGCGGCGGCCCGACGCTCTACGTCACCATTCAGGGGGTCTGGCTCGCGAGCTATGCCGGCAGCGGCATGGCGGGAGATGGAAGCGGCTCCGGCAACGACAACATGGACAGCTTGGCCGAGCTGATCGATCGCGGGCGCGTGCTCGCCAGCTACCCGATCCGCTCGACGCTGCACCCCAGCTCCGGCGGCGCCTGGTACAGGCCCGATAGCGACCAGCGCCGCGTCGCGGCGCTGCTAGAGAACAACGCGCTCTGGATCAAGCGCTATCTCGGCGGCTGAGAACCGTGCTCGCGCGCCGGACATTCCTGACTAGCCTCGCTACGGCATTGCTGGCCGGCTGCCAGACGGTGACACCAGCCGTCTCGTCAGTCGCGATCCGCACAATTCGCGTCGACACCGGGCCGTTGGCCGCCAAGGGCCAGAGCGCCACTGCCGCCATGATCAGGCCGATGCTAGAGCGCGAGCTCGCCAGCCTCCGAAGCGGGCATGGCGCAACGCTGCAGGTCACCGTCACCGGGCTCTACCTGACGAGCTATGCCGGCGGACAGGCTGTCACCATGGGCAATGACACCCTCGAAAGCGAAGCCCGGCTGATCGCCGCCGACGGGCGCGAGATCGCCCGCTATCCGATCCTCGCGATCATGGCCCCGAGTTCTGGCGGCGCCTGGTATCGGCCGGACGTCAATCGGCGCCGGATCGAGGCCCTGGTCGCCAGCAACGCGCAATGGATCAGGCGCTACCTCGGTGGTTGAGACGATGATACCGACCCGCAGACTTTTTATCCTGGGGGCAGCCACGGCCCTGCTGGCCGGCTGCCAGACCACGCCCCCGCTCGGCTCGGGCACCGCGATCGGCGCCATTCGTGTCGATGTCTCGCGGCTGGTCGAGCTCGGCGTCGGCCCGCGCGCCGAGGTCGTCAGGACCCGTCTAGAGCAGGAACTGGCGCGCGGCTTCGCCGGGGTGCGTCAGCCGGGCGGCGCGACGCTCGCAGTCGCCGTACGCGGACTGACCCTGCCGACCTATGTCGGCGGCGACATCGATGACGGCGCAACCTCGGACTATCTGGAAAGCCTGGTCACGGTCACCGGCCGCAGGGGCGAGGTGCTGGCGACCTATCCGGTCCTGTCGATGAACGGAGCCGGCGATTCCGGTTTCTGGTTCTCGCCCGGTATTGACGAGCGCCGCGTCGAGCGCCTCATCGTCAACCATGCTGCATGGATCAGGAAGATGGTGCTCGGCTGACGCTCAACCCAGCGGCGCGATCGGCTCGTCCTTGACCCGATCGAGCGCCAGCGCGGTACGGACATTGCGGACATTGGGCAGCGCCGTCAGGTCGCCGACGAAGTCCTGGAAGGCTTTCAAATCGGTCGCGACGCATTTCAGGACGAAATCGATGTCACCCGACAGCGTCCAGCATTCGCGCACGGCCGGCCAATCGCGGATCCGGCTCTGGAAGACCGCGAGATCGGCCTCGGCCTGGCTCGCGAGATGGACGAAGGCGAAGCAGACCACCTCGATGCCGAGTTTGCGCTCATCGAGCTGAGCCCGGTAGCCGGTGATCACCCCGGCCTCCTCCAGCGCCCTGACCCGCCGAAGGCAGGGCGGCGGCGAAATGCCGACGCGGCTGGCGAGCTCGACATTGGTCATCCGCCCGTCACGCTGCAATTCGGTCAGGATGCGGAGATCGATCTCGTCGAGCTTGGAACGCACAAATTCCCCCGGAAAAAAGGTCGCGCTGGTGTAGACGCAGTGCTCACGCGATACAAGGCGAAGGCCATGCCATCGTCGGGATGGCCACAATTCGTGCGCCATACCGAGGAACAGCCTGAAGCTGCCCGGGATGGCGGCTGGCGTCGGGGGTATCATTCTTGGGCGAGCATCAGACTTCCGCGCTTGTTCCCACCCTCTGGGTGCTGACCGACGGCAAGGCCGGGGACGAGGTCCAGTGCATCGGCGTGGCCGAGCGCCTCGGCCTCGTGCCCGAGATCCGCCGCGTCTCCCCGGGCCGGCCCTGGTCCTGGTTGATGCCGCGCGGGCCGATCGATCCGCGCGAGGCGCCCGACCGCCGGGACAGCCCACTCCGCCCGCCTTTCCCCGACATCGCCATCGCCTCGGGCCGACGTGCCGTCGCCTATCTGCGCGCGCTGAAGAAGGCCTCGAACGGGAGGACCTTCACCGTCTTCCTCAAGGACCCGCGCACCGGCACCGGCGCCGCCGACCTGATCTGGGTGCCGCAGCATGACCGCCTGCGCGGCGACAATGTCCTGGTGACGATCACCTCGCCGCACCGCCTCGCCCCCGCCGCGCTCGCCGCGGCCCGCCAGGTGCCGCCGCCGGCCCTCGCCGCCCTGCCCTCGCCGCGTGCCGCCGTCCTCGTCGGCGGCGACAGCCGGCATCACCGCTTCCGGCCGCAGGATATCGAGGCCTTCGCCGCCCGGCTGGAGGAACTCGCCGCCTCCGGCGTCGCCCTGATGGGCTCGCGCTCGCGCCGCACCCCGCCCGCGCTCGACGCCGCGGTCAGCGCCGTATTCCGGCGCCATGGCGGCTGGTGGTGGGACGGCACAGGCGCCAATCCCTATGTGCCACTGCTCGCGCTCGCCGATGCGATCGTCGTCACCGCCGACTCGACCAACATGATCGGCGAGGCCACAGCGACCGGCGCGCCGATCCTCGTCTTCGAGCCGCATGGCGGCCATGGCCGGCTGGCGAAGTTCCTCGAGGCCTTGAAAGCCCATGGCGCTGTGCATCACTTCGAGGGCCGGCTTGAAGGCGGGCGCTACGAGCCGCTAGACTCGACGGAAGCGATCGCCCGGGCCGTCGACGAGGGCTGGCGGCGTCACAAGGCGGCGGGGCTGGACTGACGGCCGCCCGATACCGATATGTCCGGCTGCGGCCGGCCAGGCGATGTCGCCGGCATGGGCCGGCAAAGGCAGAATTCACCGGCACGGCCGGCAGAGGAAGACGAGAATGGCCCATACCCACGCCAAGGTGATGATCATTGGTTCCGGCCCCGCCGGCTACACCGCCGCGATCTATGCCGCCCGCGCCTTGCTCGAGCCCGTGCTGATCTCCGGCATGCAGGCCGGCGGGCAGTTGATGATCACCACCGATGTCGAGAACTATCCTGGCTTCGCCGATGTCATCCAGGGCCCCTGGCTGATGGAGCAGATGCGCGCCCAGGCCGAGCACATGGGCACGAAGATGGTCTCCGACCACATCGCCCGTGTCGATCTCTCGCAGCGTCCCTTCCGGCTCTGGGGCGATGGCGGCGAGACCTATTCCTGCGATGCGCTGATCATCGCCACCGGCGCCCAGGCCAAGTGGCTTGGCCTGCCCTCCGAGCAGAGCTTCCAGGGCTTCGGCGTCTCGGCCTGCGCCACCTGCGACGGCTTCTTCTTCCGCAACAAGCAGGTCGTGGTCGTAGGCGGCGGCAACACCGCCGTCGAGGAGGCACTCTACCTCGCCAACCTCGCCGCCAAGGTGACGCTGGTCCATCGCCGGGACACATTGCGCGCCGAGAAGGTGATGCAGGACCGCCTGTTCAAGCATCCCAAGATCGAGATCGTCTGGGATTCGGAAGTCGCCGAAATCCTCGGCGGCACGCAGCCCCCCTCCGTAACGCATGTCCGCCTGCGCAACCTGAAGACCGGCGTGTCGCAGGACCTGCCGACCGACGGCGTCTTCGTCGCCATTGGCCACAAGCCGGCGACCGAGCTCTTCACCGGCCAGCTCGCCATGCGCGAATCGGGCTATCTCGAAGTCACGCCCGGCACGACTCAGACCAATGTCCCCGGCGTTTTCGCCGCGGGCGACGTCACGGACGAGCATTACCGCCAGGCCGTGACCGCGGCCGGCCTCGGCTGCATGGCCGCGCTCGACGCCGAACGCTGGCTCGCCGCCAATGAATCCGAGCTCCGCGAGGCCGCGGAATAGGGTTTTGTTAACTCATCAGCATTGCTGATGAGTTACCCAACGAGTTTAAGGGCTAAAAACCAGGCATCCGGCAAAGGAAACATTGACCTCGCGCGCCCTCCCTCCCATCATGCGCTGAACGCATAACAGGGGGGAAGGCGGTGGATTGGGACCGCATCCGGATTTTCTACACAGTCGCAGAATCGGGCAGCTTCACCAAGGCCGGTGACGGGCTCGGGCTGAGCCAGTCCGCCGTGAGCCGCCAGATCGGCGCGCTGGAACGCGAACTGCGCGCGCCGCTTTTCCACCGGCATACCCGCGGCCTGATCCTGACCGAGCAAGGTGAGCTTCTCTGGCGCGCCGCCCGCGAGATGACGCAGCGGCTGGAGCGCACGCGCGCGCAGCTCTCGGAAACGCGCGAGCACCCTTCAGGCGAGCTCAAGGTCACCGCGACCCGCGGGCTCGGTGGCCACTGGCTGACGCCGCGCCTTGCCGAATTCCTCGATCTCTACCCCGACATCAAGGTCGACCTCATCCTGACCGACGAGGAACTCGACCTGTCGATGCGCGAGGCCGACATCGCCTTGCGGCTGCGCCAGCCGCAGCAGCCGGACCTGATCCAGCGCCGGCTCTTCACCGTGCACTTCCACGTCTACGGCTCGCCCGCCTACATCAAGCGCTTCGGCGAACCGAAGAGCTATGAGGATCTCGACAATCACCGGCTGCTGTCGTTCGGCAACACCTCGCCGTCCTATCTGACCGCGGTGCACTGGCTCGGCACGCTCGGGCGCGACCAGCGCAATCCGCGTCCGATCCATCTCACCGTCAACAACATCACGGCGATGAAGCGGGCGGTCGATTCGGGCGCCGGCATCGCAATCCTCCCGGACTATCTGATCGAGGCAGGCTCGCCGCTCGTGCAGCTGATGCGCGAGACCGAGATGCCGCAGCTCGAAAGTTATCTGGTCTACCCGGAAGAGATGAAATCAGTCGCCCGTGTCCAGGTTTTCCGTGATTTCTTGATCCAGAAGGCTCAGCGCTGGACATTTTGAGCCCTGGCCGCCCGGCAGGCAGAGCCTGCCCGAAAACCCGGCGACGGGGTCTCCCGTCCCGCCCCTGACGCATTGCGTCACGTCAATTATGGCAATTATGTCAAATCCTAGCATTTCATCATGCTGTGGACGCATGACCGCCCCGCCCAATGCTGCATTGCAAAAAGGCAGGTCCTGCTCGATATTGTGCTCACGGTTGTTCGGAACGGGCTCCGCATTCTCCTCCCGGCGTTGAGTTCGTTCCAGCCGTTCCCCTCTGAGATGTTTGGCGCTTGCGCCGAATATTTCAAACTTCTAGGCCGGCTCCTTCGGGACGCCGGCCTTTTTTCTTGACTAGACGGCCTCGTCGTTCCGGGACGGAGCGAGGCGCAGGCCCGAGAATCTCAGGACGAGAAGCGTTTGCTTTTCGAGATGCTCGGCTCAAGGCCGAGCATGACGCCTTCTTCCCTATCGCCGCCTGGCTTCCAGCGGCAGCGAATCGAACAGCGATGGCTCGGCGCTGGTCCGCGCCTTCTCGATCGTCAAAATCCTGAGCTTGGTCTCGACGCCGCCATCGGCAGAGAAGCCGCCGGTCTTGCCGCCGGCCGCGAGCACCCGATGGCAGGGCACGATGATCGGGATCGGATTCTGGCCTAACGCCACGCCGACGGCGCGCGCGGCACCCGGCTCGCCGATCCGCGCCGCGACCTCGCCATAGGTCAGGGTCTCGCCGGGCGGAATCGCCAGCGTGACGCGATAGACGCGCTGGTTGAACTCAGACATGGCGCTGAGATCGATCGGCAGATGAGCGAGATCGCGCTGCTCGCCGGCCAGCAGGGCGACGATCTCGGCGATAGCTTCCCGCACGAAAGCAACAGGCTCGCCCTCTCCGGCCTCCGGGAAACGGCGGGCCAGGCGCCCGCGGGCCGTGGGCTCGTCATGCTCGGGCAGTTGCGCAGCGATGATCTTCTCGCCCTGCCACACCAGGGCACAGCTGCCTATTGCGGTATCGAAGAGACAGAAGCTTTGCATGATGAGAAGCTAACGCAGCCGAAGGCGCTAAGGCACCCGATTTCTGCCGCCTCTCTTCTTGCGGCCATCCCCAACAAGCGGCCAAGCCGCACCGGTCCGGGATGACACGCTGGGTGAAAAGAAAAATCCCAGCTCAGGCCCAGAGCCGTTCCTTCTCCAGCCCCTTGTAGAGATCGGCGACCTGCTCGCCATAACCGTTGAACAGCAGCGTCGGCCGCCGCTCGCGCGAGCCCAGCACCTGCTCGCTCGCCTGGCTCCAGCGCGGATGCGAAACCTCGGGGTTCACATTGGCCCAGAAGCCGTACTCGGAGGCCTGCAGGCCCTCCCAGAAGGTCTTCGGCCGCTCGACGACGAAGCTGATCTTGTTGATCGATTTGACCGACTTGAAGCCGTACTTCCAGGGAACGATCAGGCGCATAGGCGCGCCGTGCTGGTTCGGCACCGGCTTGCCGTAGATCCCCGTCACCATCAGCGTGAGCTCGTTGGTCGCCTCGGCAATGGTCAGCCCCTCCGTGTAGGGCCAGGGGTACCAGCGCTGCGACTGGCCGGGCGCCATGCGCGGGTTCATGAAGGTCTGCATCTGCACATATTTTGCGCCCGAAAGCGGCCTGGCGAGATCGACCAGCTTCTTCAGCGGGAACCCGGTCCAGGGCACCGCCATCGACCAGGCCTCGACGCAGCGGAAGCGGTAGAGCCGCTCCTCCAGCGGCATCTTCCGGATCAGCTCGTCGATACCGATCTCGAACGGCTTCTCGACCAGCCCGTCGATCGTCACCGTCCAGGGCCGCGTGCCGAGGCGCTTCGCCGAGGCGACGACGTCCTTGGAGGTCCCGAACTCGTAGAAGTTGTTGTAGTTGGCCGCGAGCCCTTCCTCGGTCACCGGCCGGTCGAGCGTATAGGCCTCGTTCCGCTTGGCCGGGTAGAGATCGAGCGTCGGCTCGGGGCCCTGGGCGGAGGCCAGCTCCGGCAGGGCGGCACCGGCGATCAGCCCGGCGCCCGCGGCGATGAAGCGGCGACGATCCATGAAGACCGCCTCGGACGTGGCCTCGCTCTCGGGAATTTCCCAGCTGGGGCGGCTCTTGATCAGCATCGGACGACGAACTCCGGTTATCCGGCGGCAGCTAGTCCACAGAGCGGACCGACGCGCAATTCACGAGCGGGAGAGGACCAGCGGCGCTCTGTCGCGCCTATGGAGTGCCCTCCTGGACGCCCGTCGTCTCCTTTGCATCGCGTTCATGCCACCACGCGCGACTCCGGCAGTGCCCGGATCGCGGGCACATGCTAGAAATTCCGGCAGTGATCGGGATAGTCGGCTCCGCCCGGTAGAGAGTTCGAGCCCTTCGAATGAAGGGCTTATCGCGCGCCCCCGATCAGCGCGGCCAGGATCGCGAGCGGAAGCTGCAAGAACGTCGAGGAGACGATTGCGATGAGCAAGTTGAGATTTCTTGTCGGAACGGCTTTCGCCGCCAGCCTGCTTGCCGCAGTGCCGGCCCGCGCCGATATCGTCATCGGCCTGATCGCGCCGCTGACCGGCGCCGTCGCCGCTTATGGCGACCAGGTCCGCAACGGCGCCGAGGCCGCCGTCGAGGCCATCAACAAGAAGGGCGGCATCCTCGGCGAGAAGGTGGTGCTGAAACTCGCCGACGATGCCGGCGATCCCAAGCAGGGTGTTTCCGCCGCCAACCTCCTGGTCGGCGAGAAGGTCAAGTTCGTGGTCGGCCCGGTGACCTCCGGCGTCGCCATGGCGGCTTCCGACGTCCTCGCCGAGCACGGCACCTTGATGGTGACGCCGACTGCGACCGCCCCGGCCCTCACCAGCCGTGGCCTGAGCAATGTCCTGCGCACCTGCGGCCGCGACGACCAGCAGGCCGAAGTCGCCGCGAAATACGTGCTGAAGAACCTGAAGGACAAGCGGATCGCCGTGCTCCACGACAAGGGCACCTATGGCAAGGGCCTCGCCGACGCCTTCAAGAAGGGCATCAATGACGGCGGCGTGAAGGAAGCGCTCTACCTGACGCTGACGCCCGGCGAGAAGGACCTGTCGGCCGTCATCACCCGCCTGAAGGCCGCCAACATCGACCTGATCTATTTCGGCGGCTACCACCCCGAAGGCGGCCTGCTCGCCCGCCAGCTCAAGGACGCCGGCATCACCGCCACCATCATCGGCGGCGAGGGCCTGTCCAACACCGAGTTCTGGGCGATCGCCGACCAGTCGGCGGCCGGCTCGCTGTTCACCAACGCGACCGACGCCCAGAAGAGCCCCGATTCGGCCGAGGCCGTGGCGGCGCTGAAGGCGAAGGGCATCCCGGCCGAGGCTTTCACGCTCAACGCCTATGCCGCCGTCGAAGTGCTCAAGGCCGGCATCGAGAAGGTCGGCAAGGCCGACAGCGCCACCGCCGTCGCGACCGCGCTGAAGTCCGGCATGACCGTGCCGACCGCGATCGGCAAGCTGTCCTACGGCAAGAACGGCGACCTCAGCTCCCCGGCCTTCTCCATGTTCAAATGGGAAGGCGGCAAGATCGTCTCCGTCGACTGACGAAAAAGGCCGGTGCGGGAACCTCCCGCACCGGCCGTCATTTTTGGTAGACCTGCGCGGCCCCGACCGGGACCGCGCCCCCAGTCAGAAAGACCTCAGCCGCGCGCTTCGAGCGCCTTGATGATGGCCTCGCCCATCTCGGTGGTCGAGACGGCGTTGGCGCCGGGCGCAGCGATGTCCTTGGTGCGGGTGCCGGCACCCAGCACGTCGGCGATCGCGCCTTCGAGCCGGTCGGCAGCTTCGCCGGCACCGAACGAATAACGCAGCGCCATGGCGAAAGAGCCGATCATCGCGATCGGGTTGGCGAGCCCCTTGCCGGCGATGTCGGGCGCCGAGCCGTGGACGGGCTCGTACAGCGCCTTGCGCTTGCCGGTCGCCGGATCCTCGGCGCCGAGCGAGGCCGAAGGCAGCATGCCGAGCGAGCCGGTCAGCATCGCCGCGACGTCGGAGAGGATATCGCCGAACAGGTTGTCGCAGACCACGACGTCGTACTGCTTCGGCCAGCGCACCAGCTGCATCGCGCAGTTGTCGGCGAGCACATGCTCGAGCTCGACATCCTTGTACTCGGCCGCGTGCAGCGCGGTGACCGTCTGCTTCCAGAGCACGCCGGTCTTCATGACGTTGTGCTTCTCGGCCGAGGAGACCTTGTTGCGGCGGGTGCGCGCCAGCTCGAAGGCCACGCGCGCAATGCGCTCGATCTCACCGGTGGTGTAGAGCTGGGTGTCGACGCCGCGCTTCTGGCCGTCCTCGAGCGTCACGATCTCCTTCGGCTCGCCGAAATAGACGCCGCCGGTGAGCTCGCGCACGATCAGAATGTCGAGGCCCTCGACGACTTCCGGCTTCAGCGAGGAGGCCGAGGCCAGCGCCGGATAGCAGATCGCCGGGCGCAGATTGGCGAACAGGCCGAGATCCTTGCGCAGACGCAGCAGGCCGGCCTCGGGGCGGTGCTGATAGGGGACATCGGCCCATTTCGGCCCGCCGACCGCGCCGAACAGCACGGCGTCTGCGTCCTGGGCGAGCTTCATGTCGCCTTCCGAGATCGCCGCCTTGTGGGCGTCATAGGCCGAGCCGCCGACGAGGCCGCGCTCGAGCGAGAAGGAAGCGAGGCCCTGCTTCTCGAACCAGGAGACGATCTTCTCGACCTGGCCCATCACCTCGGGGCCGATGCCGTCGCCGGGCAGAAGCAGGAGCTTGTGGTTCGCCATGGTCGCCTCTCGGAATGCTGTTCTCTCAGGGCCTTCGCGCCCCTGCGCGCTGGTTACGGGCGGATCGCCCGCGAAGCAAGCCGCAGGCTGGACTTGGGCGCAGCGGGGGCCTATCCGTGACGGGCCTCAACGGGGTGCCCGGCAACCGGGCTGAGAGGGGCGCATAACGGCGCCACGACCCGTAGAACCTGATCCGGGTCGTGCCGGCGGAGGGATTGAGCATCGACGCCCGCAGCGGGCGACGCAAAGCCCTCCCCGTCAGAACCCCAACGAAGCATGCGGGGACGTCATGACTGGTCTGAGCGGCAGAACGGGCCTAATCGCCGGAATCCTGGCGGCACTGCTCTTTGGAGCGCCGGCCTGGGCGCAGGAGAAGCCGGCGCTGAGCGTCTACACCTACTCCTCCTTCACCGGGAAATACGGGCCCGGCGCCAAGGTGAAGGCCGCCTTCGAGGCGCAATGCGACTGCACGCTGAACTGGGTTGCCGCCGACGATGCCGGCTCGCTGCTCGCCCGGCTGAAGCTGGAAGGTGAGACGAGCAAGGCCGATGTCGTGCTCGGCCTCGACATGAACCTCGCCGCCGAGGCGAAAGCGACCGGCCTGTTCCAGCCGCATGGCCAGGATGGCGCGACGCTCACCCTGCCGACGCCCTGGACCGACGACACCCTCCTGCCCTTCGACTGGGGCCACCTCGCCTTCGTCTATGATTCCACCAGGCTGGCGACGCCGCCGCAGAGCCTGAAGCAGCTCGTCGACGACCCCAAGGGCCCGAAGCTCGTGCTGCAGGACCCGCGCACCTCGGCGCCCGGCCTCGGCTTCCTGCTCTGGATGCGCGCCGTCTATGGCGACGAAGCCGACGCCGCCTGGGCGAGGCTGAAGCCGCGCATCGTCACCTTCACCAAGGGCTGGTCGGAGGCCTATGGCCTGTTCCTCAAGGGCGAGGCCGACATGGTGCTCTCCTACGCGACCTCGCCGGCCTATCATCTCGGCATCGAGAAGAAGACGCAGTACAAGGCCGCACCCTTCTCGGAAGGACACTACCTCCATGTCGAGCTCGCCGGCATGACCCGGGCAACGAAACAGCCGGAACTCGCGAAGCGCTTCCTCGCCTTCATGCTCTCCGACGCCTTCCAGTCGCTGATCCCGGAGGGCAACTGGATGATGCCGGCGAAGCTGCCGGCAACCGGCCTGCCGGCCTCCTTCGCCGAGGTGATCAAGCCGGAGAAGACCCTGCTGATCGCGCCCGAGACGGTCCGCAGCCAGCGCCGGGCCTTCATCGACGCCTGGCTCGCCGCGACGAGCCGCTGAGACCTTGCTTCGGCCGGCCACGCTCACCGCGCTCGCGATCCTCGCCCTCGCCTGCGGCTCGCTCATCGGCCTGGCGCGGGCCGGCTCCGACTTTGCGTCCCTGCTCACGCTCGGCCCCAATCTTGCGCGCCTGCTCGCCTCGGCCGGGCTGCAGGCGGCACTCTCGACCCTGCTTTCGCTCGCGCTCGGCACCGCGCTTGCGCTCGCTTTGCTGCGCCGCCGCTTTCCCGGCCGCGACCTGCTGCTCGCTTTGCTCACCACCGCCGCGGTCGCACCGACCATCGTCATCGCCTTCGGCGTGGTCGCGATCTATGGCCGCTCGGGCCTGCTCGGCTCAGCTATGCGGAGCATCGGCGCCGAACCACCCTCGATTTACGGGCTGCACGGCATCGTCCTCGCCCATGTCTTGATGAACATGCCGCTGGTCGCTCGCGCGCTTCTCCACGCCTGCGAGCGCGAGCCCGGCGAATTGTCGCGCCTCGGCACGGCACTCGGCTTTTCCGCAAAGGACTGCTTCCGCCATCTCGACTGGCCGGTGATCCGGCGCGAGGCGCCTGCGCTCGCTGTCCTCGTCTTCCTGCTCTGCTTCACCAGCTTCGCCATCGTGCTGTCGCTAGGCGGCGGCCCGGCCAATGCGACGCTCGAGGTCGCGATCTACGAAGCCGTGCGCTTCGAGGCGGATTTCGTCCGCGCCGCCGCGCTCGCCGGACTGCAGCTCCTGATCTGCCTCGGCCTCGCCGCCAGCCTCAGCGCGCTGACGCCGAGGGCCCGCGCCGAAGCCGGCGCCGGACACCGCGCTCCGCGGCCCGATCTTCGCAGCATGCAGGGCCTTGATGTCGGCGTGCTCGCCCTCGGCACGGCACTGGTCGCGCCGCCATTGCTCAGTGTCGCTGGCGGCCTCATCCATCTGCCGAGCCTCGCCTCGGCGGAGTTCGTCCGCGCCGCCGCAACCAGCGCCGTCATTGCCGTCAGCGCCGGGCTACTCGCCTGTCTGCTCGCTCTGCTGCTGGCCAGCGGCGCGCGCCGGCTGCCACGGCGCTCTCGCCTGCCCGACCTCGCTGCCTTCGCCATGCTCGGCCTGCCGCCCTTCGCCTTCGTCGCCGGGCTCTATGTTCTGCTGCGCGGCCTCGTCGACCCCGCCTCGCTCGGCCTGATCCTGGTGCCGCTGGTCAATGCGCTGATGGCCCTTCCTTACGCCTATCGCCTGCTCGCCCCGGCGCTCGCGACCAGCGCAGAGCGCCATGGCCGATTGGCCGAGAGCCTGGGGCTCGCCGGCCGAAACCGGCTGCGTCTGGTCGAATGGCCGGCGCTGCGCGGCGCGCTCGGCGCCGCCTTCGCCTTCGCGACGGCGCTCTCGCTCGGCGATTTCGGCGTCATCGCCCTGTTCGGCGGCCCGGAACTGACCACCCTGCCCTATCTGCTCGCCAACCGGCTCGGCGCCTATCGTATCGACGAGGCTGGGGCGCTGGCGCTGGTGCTCGTTATCAGCGCGGGCAGCCTCGCCTTCCTCGCCCAGCGCTGGAGCGCGCGTCATGCTTGAGATCGCCGGTCTCGCCTTGCGCTATCCTGGTTTCGAGGCGCGCTATGATCTCGCGGTGCCCGCCGGAGCGCTCTGCGCCGTGATCGGCCCGTCCGGCGGCGGCAAGACGACGCTGCTCCACGCCATCGCCGGCTTCGAGCGGCCGCACTCCGGCACGCTGCGCTTCGCTGGTCAGGATCTGCTGCCGCTGGCCCCGGCGCAGCGGCCGGTCTCGATCCTGTTCCAGGACCACAACCTCTTCCCGCATCTGACTGCGGCCGAAAATGTCGCGCTCGGGCTGAAGCCGTCGCTGCGTCTCGACGACGGCGAAAGGCAGCGCGTCGCGGCGGCACTGGCGGAGGTCAGTCTGACAGAATTTGCTTCACGCCGCCCCGCCGAGCTTTCCGGCGGCCAGCGCCAGCGCGTCGCGCTCGCCCGCGCTTTGCTGCGCGGCAAGCCGCTGATGCTGCTCGACGAACCCTTCGGCGCCCTCGACCCCGGCCTGCGCCGCGAGATGATCGCCCGCGTCGACGCGCTCAGGCGCAGCCACGGCCTGACCGTGCTGATGACGCTGCACACCCCGGAGGAGGCGGCGCAAACCTCCGAGCTCTTCGCCTTCGTAGCCCATGGCCGCGTCGAGGCGGCAGGCCCGTGGGAAAGGCTGACGGCGCCGGACGGTCCGGAGCCGGTCAGGCGCTTCCTCGGCCTTTGAAGCGCGTCAGAGCCGCCCGCCCTTCAGCGCGCGCAAGACCTTTTCGCCCGGCCGACCGGTCTGCTCCATGCCGATCTTGCTCTCGATATCCTTGATCGCCGCCCGCGTCAGCGAGCCGACGGCGCCGTCGGGCTCGCCGACATTGTAGCCGCGCGCGATCAGGAGGCGCTGGAGCTCGCGGCGCTGCTCGCGCGACAGCGGCAGGTCGTCGGTCGGCCAATCGCCCTGCACACCCGGCCGGCCGCGCAGCCGGTCGGAAAGCAGGGAGATGGCGAGGGCATAGGAATCCGCGCCATTATAGCTGAAGGCCGCGTCGTAGTTCTTGAAGACCAGGAAGGCCGGACCGTTGCGCCCCGCCGGCATCAGCAGGCCGGCATTGCCGGTGCCGTTCAGGGCCGAGCCGTCGAACTTGACGATGCCCTGGCCCGCCCAATGCGACACCGGCCGCTTCGGGTTGCGCCCGGTCGCGCCGGAGTAGCTGCGCGGCACGCGGACCTCGTAGCCCCAGGTCGCGCCGGTGACCCAGCCGGCCTTGTCCATGAAATTCGCGGTCGAGTGCAGCGCGTCCGGGATCGAATCGACGAGGTCGCGCCGCCCGTCGCCATCCCCGTCGACGCCGAGCCTGAGATAGGTCGAGGGGATGAACTGGGTATGGCCGAAAGCGCCGGCCCAGGAGCCGGTCAGCCGGTCGGCGCGGACATCGCCGCGCTGGATGATCTGCAGGGTCGAGATCAGCTCGCCCTTGAAGAAAGCATTGCGGCGTGGCGCGAGGCAGGCGCCCGTCGCCAGCGCCTGGACCAGCGGCCAGCGGCCCTTGGCCTTGCCGAAATCGCTCTCGACGCCCCAGACCGCGACGATGGTGTGGCGGTCGACCCCAAAGCGGCTTTCGGCGGCTGCCAGCGTTGAGGCGTGCTGGCGCAGCATGGCCCGGCCTTCGGCGACCTTCTCGTCGTCGACCAGCGTGCCGAGATAATCCCAGATCGGCGTCTTGAACTCCGGCTGGTTGTTCATCGCCTCGATGATCTTCATGTCGGGCGTCACGCCCGCCATGGCCCGGTCGAAGGTCGCGCCGGAGACGCCCTTGGCCGCCGCATCCGAGCGCAGGCCGGCGACGCAGCGGTCGAAATTGGCAAAGGCCGCCGGAGCGGCGAGGACGAAAGGCAAGGCCAGGATCAGAGCGCGCATAGGTCCACCGAATCGCAGGAATGGCACGAAACTAGGGCGCTCCGGTTAAAGGAGGTTAACCATGCGGCCTTTCGCGCCCACGCCATTCTCGCGCCTTGCCTGTCGCGCGCAGGCGCGGCCTGATCTATGCCTGCGCAGACAGCGCGAATCGCCCCCGGACCAGCCATGCAGCCTGCTCTGATCGAGACCCTCGGTTTCGCCGCCGCGACGCTGACGACGCTGTGCTGGCTACCACAGGCTGTCCAGACCATCCGCACTCGGGACACCCGCGCGATCTCGCTCTGGACCCAGGCGATGTTCGCCAGCGGCATCGTGCTCTGGCTGGTCTATGGCCTCCTCATCGCCTCCTGGCCGCTGATCGGCGCGAACGCCATCTCGCTTTGCCTGGTTTCGGTCATACTCGCGATGAAGCTGCGCCACGGCTGAGTCGCGCCAGCACCGCTTCGAGACGCCAGGCCCCGCCCGCCACGGAAAACCCGCCATGCCCGCTATCACGACCGCGCATCTCCTGCCGATTGGCATGCTGATCGGCTCGAACGTCTTCATGACTTTCGCCTGGTACGGGCATCTTTCCTACAAGAGCACGGCGATCTGGCTGGCGATCCTGGCGAGCTGGATGATCGCCCTGCCGGAGTACATGCTCGCCGTGCCGGCGAACCGCATCGGCCACGGCGTCTATTCGGCCGCCGAGCTGAAGACGATCCAGGAGGTCGTCACGCTCTGCGTCTTCGCGCTGTTCTCGGTGTTCTGGCTCAAGGAGCAGCTCACCTGGAACCACGCCATCGGCTTCGCGCTGATCGCAGCCGGGGCCTTCTTCATCTTCCACGCCAAGGCCTGAGCGCGATGGCTCCCGTCCCGCAATCCGGCCACCCCGCCGTCGAGGCCTATCTTAACGACGGCTATGAGCGCGTCGTCGGTATGTCCTCGCGCTTTGCCGCCGCGATCTGCGCGCGGCTGCTGCGATTGCAGACCGAGGAAGGCGTCGCCGGGCCGATCGCCGAGATCGGCGCCTTCGAGGGCCGCTTCTTCATCGCCCTGGCACATGCGCTCGAGCCCGGCGAGATCGCCCTCGGCATCGACATCTTCGAATGGCCGAACCCTGAGGTGAAGGACCGTTTCGAGGCCAATTGCCTGAAATACGGCATCGCGCCCGAGCGCCGCGTCACCATCAAGGGCGATGCCGGCGCCATGACGCCGGCCGAGCTACTGGCCCATGCCCGCGGCGAAAAACTGCGCTTCATCCATGTCGACGGCGAGCATTCGCGTGCCGCGCTGTCGAAGGACCTGGCGCTCGCCACCGCCTGCCTTTCGGAGGGCGGGCTGATCGTGCTCGACGACATGCTTCATCCCGGCTACCCGACGCTGATGGTCGCCGTGCAGGACTATCTCGAAGCCAATCCCGGTATCGTTCCCCTGTGCATCATCGACCGCGAGACCATTGTCGGCGCGACCAAGTTCGTGCTTTGCCAGCGCGACTGGTTCGAACGCTACCAGGCGGCACTGCTCGAGATCTTCAAGGAGCAGATCTGGCCGCTCGGTGCCGATTTCGAGCCGCATTGGTGCCTGGTCCTGTCGCTCGACACCAGGCTCGCCGAGATCACCTGACCATCCACATCGATCAAGGGCTACCAAGATGAAGAAACTGGCATTGATCGCCAGCGCGCTGACTGTCGCCGCCGCCCCTGCTCTTGCCGGGCCGACCTGCTCGCCGAGCGACGAGCGCGCCCGCATCCTCGCCTCGGCCTCACCGGCCAACATCCATCGCGACTGGAAGGCACCGAACCATGTCGGCTATGGCTGGTCGCTGCAGGTCGATCGCAGCGTGCGCGATGCCGCCGGCACGGAATACTATGTCGGCGATCTCTACGACACGCGCGGACAGCTCGCGACCCGCAAGGTCTTCGTCGTCGAGCGCGAATGGGATTGCGGGCCGTGAGGCTCAGCGCGCCGGCCGGACCCTCAGGATCTTGCCCTTGGCATCGTCGCTGAGCAGGTAGAGATAGCCGTCCGGCCCTTGCCGGACGTCGCGGATGCGCTCGCCGATATCTGTCAGCAGCCGCTCCTCGCCGGTGACCCTTTCGCCCTGGGTCGAGACCCGGACCAGCATCTGGCCGGCGAGCGCGCCGACGAAGAGCGAGTTCTTCCAGGCCGGCCAGCGCTCGCCGGTGTAGAATGCGGCGCCCGACGGCGCGATCGACGGATCCCAATAGAACAGTGGCTGCTCCAGCCCGGCCTTGGCCGTGCCCTCGCCGATCCGGAGGCCGGAATAATCGATGCCATAGGTGATCACCGGCCAGCCATAGTTCAGCCCGGCCTTCGGGGTGTTGATCTCGTCGCCGCCGCGCGCGCCGTGCTCGGCCGTCCAGAGTTGGCCGGTCTGCGGATGCAGCGCCGCGCCCTGGACATTGCGGTGGCCGATCGACCAGACTTCCGGCTGCCAGCCCGGCTTCTTCGGATTGCCCTCCGCCGCGCCGCCCTCCGGGCGGATGCGGATGATCTTGCCGATATGGTTCTCCGGGTTCTGCGCCTGGTCACGCTGGCTGTAGCGGTCCCCGGTGGTGACGAAGAGCGCGCCGGTCCGGTCGAACACTAGTCGCGAGCCGAAATGCATGTTGCTGCTGACCGTCGGCATCTGCTGGAAGACAACGCTCGTCCCTTCCAGCGCCGTGCCGGCCGCGTTCAGCCGGCCGCGCGCCACGCTGGTACCGTTGCCGCCGGCCCGTGGCTCCGAAAAGGAGAGGTAGACGAAGCGGTTCTGCGCGAAACCGGGATCGAGCACCACGTCTAGCAGGCCGCCCTGGCCGCGCCCGGTGACATTGGGGACGCCGGAGAGCGGCGGCGAGAGCTTGCCGTCGATCGAAACCAGCCGCAGCCGCCCCGGCCGCTCCGTCACCAGCATGCGGCCATCTGGCAGGAAGGCGAGGCCCCAGGGGTTTTCCAGGCCACTTGCCACCGTCTCGACCAGCAGCTCGCCGGCGCTGGACGGGAAGCGTTGCTGGGCGGAGGCTGCATTCAGCGAAAGCCCGAAGGCGACGACAAGGGTTGAGATGATCCCGCGCATTTCGCCTCCGTAGCCCGGCCTGGCCACCTTACATAGGCAGGCCAGCGAGCCTGACAACAGGGGGAAACGCGGTTTGTCCCTCCGCCGAACGAGAGCACTTCCGCGACTCACGGAATCGCGGAAGCACTCTAATTTGTTGTTTTGTCGCGTTTTCTTCACACGAGCCGGTGCCCGATTCGCTCGAACATGCTCTAGGGGCGCACCGGGACGGCAGCGCCCTGCGCGGGCTCCGGCACCGGCGCCACCCGGCTGGGAAACAGGCAACGGCGCGCCGCGGCATGGCAAAGCAGCGCGAGGCCGAGCCCTGCGAAGACGTCGATGAAATAATGGCCGCCATCGATCGGCGTCGCCGCGATCATCAGCAGGTTGATGATCACGAAAGGCCAGCGCAGAAGGGGATGCGTCCAGCCCGCGAGCAACATCAGCAGGGCGAGCGCGGCGTGATAGGACGGAAAGGTGATGATGCCTTCCGCCCTGGACAGGTCGACGAGAAACGACGCGCCCGAACGCAGCGCCTTGATGTCGGCGACATGCACGAAGGCCGCCCCGGGGTTGAGGTTGGGATAGTCCGCCGGAGTCAGGCCCAGATGAACGAACATCGCCACGGCCGGCATCAGCCCGGATATGGCGATCGACACCAGCGCCGAAAGCATCATGGCGAAGACCATGATCCGGGCCGCGTCTCCCCGCCCGGAGAAGGCCAGCGCAATGACCAGGACGACGATCTGCGGCAGGATGCTGGCATAGGCGAGGCCGAACATCGTTCCGAGCCAGGGTCGGGCGTCGATCGCCTTCAGATAGGCAAGCCAGTCGAGACCTAGGCTGCGGTCGAGCGCATAGAACAAGGCGTCCTGCTCGGGAAAGCTCATCGTCGCCGCCAGATAGGACAGCAGCACGCCCGTGATCATGAAGGCCATGACCTGGCCCATGCAATCCAGCGCATCGGCGAGCTTGGTTTCGGCGCGGAACGCCCGATAATAGCCGGCGAGCAGTGCGCAAGCCACGCCCGCTGCAACCGGGCCGATCAGCGACAGCGGCACGATCGAGACATTGGTGAAGGGCAGCCAGGCGAGGCAGGACAGCAGCACTGCGACGATCAGCGCCCAGCTCGCGATGTTTGCGCGGATGCTCACCCGCCTTCCCCCTCGCCATCAGCCGAGACCCGTCGGCTCGGCCCGTTCTAGGCCGGACCGGCTTAAGGCGCGGTCAATCGCGATGGTTAAAGTCTGCCCTATCTGAGCGCCGTTTCAGGGCAGCGTCGCGAGTTCCCGGCGCAACGCGACGATCTGCGAGGCCTCGTCGAGCACGACGTCGTCCGCCGTCACGACCGCTCCGGCTGCCACGTCGCGCTTCAGCTTGACGTGGTGCGCGAGCCCGATCGGCAGCGCGCCGGCAGCGCGGCTCGCGGCGGCCGACATCAGCTTGCCGTAGACGGTGTAGCCGCCCTCCCCATCCAGCGTCTCGCCGGCCTTGAGCGCGCGCTTGGCGGTAGCGACCGCGTCACCACGCCAGCCGCGCGTCGCGCCGGTCGCCTCGCCGCGCAGGGCCGCATTCAGCACCGAGATCGAGAGCTCGAGCCCGATCAGGTGGAAGGGCTTGTACATCGCCGCATAGAGGCCGGTGGAATCGGTCGGCAGGCCGTATTGCTTGAAGCAGGCGGCGGCATAGGCGTTCGGCGCCTTCAGCACGACATAGACGCCCCAGCGCAGGTCGCGGAAGACCGGCCGTCCGTCGCGCTCCAGCGAGGACACCACCTCGACCATGCCGTCGCGCTCGAGCTGGCCGCCAGCCGCCTTCGGCCGCAGCACATGGGCGAGATCGTCGACGCCGCAGGGCGGGAAGGACAGCCCGTCCTCCGGCACGTCGAGCCCGCAGGCATTGGCGATCGCCGCCATCTCGATCGCCGACTTGGTGCCGTCGAGGAAGGAGTTGAACATTTGCGGGTTCATGCCGGCCGCCTTGGCCGCATCCGGCGTCAACCCGTAATGGCCCCAGACCTCGTCAGGCGTCACCCGGTGATAGGCCGGCAGGTATTTGGTGCCCTTGCCGGCGGCAGCGACGGTGAAGCCGGTCGCGCGCGCCCAGTCGACCATCTCGGAGACCAGCGCCGGCTGGTCGCCATAGGCCATCGAATAGACCACGCCAGCGGCCTTGGCCTTCGCCGCCAGCACCGGGCCGACCAAGACGTCGGCCTCGACATTGACCATGACGACATGCCGACCGGCCGCGATCGCTGCAAGCGCGTGCCGTGCACCGGCGGCCGGATGTCCGGTCGCCTCGATCACCACCTCGACGCCGTCCATTTCGGCCGCGGCAAGCCCGTCATCGACGAAGCGGGTTTGGGCGATGCGGGCCTCGTCCCAGCCGACGGTGCCGCAGGCGTTGCGCGCCCGCTCCGGGTCGAGATCGGCGATCGCCGCCACCTCAAGCCCCTCGATATGCGGCACCTGGGCGAGGAACATCGAGCCGAACTTGCCGGCCCCGATCAGGGCGCAGCGAACGGGGCGGCCGGCCTCGGCACGGGCGGCGAGCTTGGGCATCAGGTTCATCCAGTCCTCCCGAAAACAGCGCAGCCCTCATCCTGAGGAGCCGCGCAACGGCGTCTCGAAGGATGTTCCAGAGCACGCTGGAAACATCCTTCGAGACGCGATCTGCGATCGCTCCTCATGGTGAGGGCTGCGGGTATCAAAGCCTGAAACTAAATCACTCCGGCTTCACGCCGGCTTCCTTGATGATCTTCTCCCAGGTCGCGATCTCCTGGAGATGGTAGGGCTTGAAGGCGGCGGGGTCGCGCACCTTCAGGGTGAAGCCGAGCTTCAGGATCTTCTCGGTGATCTCGGGCTTGGCGATCGCCGCGATCACCGACTGCGAGAGCTTCTCCAGCACCGGCGCCGGCGTCGCCGCGGGTGCGAAGAACGCGGCCCAGCTATCGGCGTCGGCATCGGAGACACCCTGCTCGCGCAGCGTCGGAATGTCCTTGGCGCGCGGGTTGCGCTCAGGGGAAGCCAGCGCCAGGGCCCTGAGATTGCCGGCATTGATCTGCTCGAGCACCGAAGGCAGCGTCGAATTGGCGATATCGATGCGCCCGCCGATGATCTCCTGCACCAGCGGCGCCGCGCCGCGGAACGGCACATGCGTCATCCTGATGCCCGTGCGCTGCATGAACAGCTCCATGGCGAGATGCGAGCCGGAGCCGACGCCTGTCGAGCCGTAGTTCAGCTTGTCGGGGTCAGCCTTGGCGAGCGCGATCAGCTCGGCGATGTTCTTGGCAGGCAGGTCCTTGCGCACCACGAAGGCATGCTCGAAGGCGCCGACGCCGGCGACCGGCGCAAAGTCCTTGACCGCGTCATAGCCCGGCTCCTTCAGCAGGAACATGTTGTTCCCATGCGTCTGGTTGTTGCCGAAGATAAAGGTGTGGCCGTCCGGATCGGCCTTGGCGACGGCGCGCGTGCCGACTGCGCCCGAGGCGCCGGCGCGGTTGTCGACCACGACGTTCTGGCCGATCGTCGTCGACATCTCCTGCGCCACGAAACGGGCGATCGCATCGGTCGGCCCGCCCGCCGGATAGGGCACCACCAGGGTGATCGGCTTCGACGGGAAGCTCTGTGCCCGGGCGATGGCCGGAGCGAAGACGGCGCCGGCGACGAGGCCGAGCGTGGAGCGGCGGGTAAGCGTCATCAAATTCCTCCCGGAAGCCCGATGAAGCCACGGGCGTTGGGCCGAGGATTACGGGCAAAGCACCGATGCGTCCAGCACTGGCGGGCGCAGCGCCGCTACCTGTAGCCTGCGACCGAAGAAGCAAGGGAGGAATGCCGCATGACCGTCCGCATCGAACGCCAGGGCAAGGTCGCGACCGTGATCCACAGCCGCCCCGAGGCGCGCAACGCCATGGACCCGGACAGCGCCGTCGCGTTGACGCAAGTCTTCCAGGAACTCGATGCCGACCCGGCGACGGCGGCGATCGTCTTCTGGGGCGAAGGCGGCGCCTTCTGCGCCGGCTGGGACCTGAAATATGCCCGGGCTTTCACCGATGCCGCGCGCTTCCAGAGCGAGATCGTCGACGACCTCGCCTTTCCCGAGGGCGACGCTCCGGCGCCGCGCGGCCCGATGGGTCCGTCGCGACTGGAGATGAACAAGCCCCTGATCGCCGCCGTCGAGGGACCGGCCGTGGCCGGCGGCATGGAGCTCGCGCTCTGGTGCGATGTCAGGGTGATGGCGCATGACGCCTATTTCGGCGTCTATTGCCGGCGTTGGGGCATCCCGCTGATCGATGGCGGCACGGTCCGCCTGCCGCGCCTCGTCGGCCAGGGCCGGGCGCTTGAGATCATCATGACCGGGCGCAAGGTCGAGGCGCAGGAGGCGCTCCGCATCGGGCTCTGCGAGCAGGTCGTCGGCCGCGGCCAGACCCGCGCCGCCGCCGAGGCGATGGCGCAGCAGATCGCCCGTTTCCCGCAAGGCGCGATGCTCGCCGATCGCAGGAGCGCCATCGCCGGCCATGGTCTGCCGGTTCGCGAGGCGCTGGCACGCGAATGGGCGGGCGGCGTCCAGACCATCGCGACGGAAGGGGCTGCCGGAGCCGGCCGCTTCGCCGCCGGAAAGGGCCGCGGCGGCGATTTCGGGGATATCTAGGCTGCGAACCCCGCCCGCTTCAGGCGCTGGATCGCCAGGTCGAGCGCCTGCAGGAAGGCCGAGCGGTCCTTCGGCGAGAACGGCTTCGGCCCGCCACTGGCTGCCCCCATAGCGCGCAAATCCTCCATCATGTCGCGCGTCGCCAGCGCCATGCCGATCGAGGCCTCGGTGAAGGGCTTGCCGGTCGGGCCGATCACGTCGGCGCCGGCCTTGAGGCAGCGATCGGCGAGCGGGATGTCGGCGGTGACGACGACCGCGCCGCGCGAGACCCGCTCGGCGATCCAGTTATCCGCGGCATCAAACCCGTCGGAGACGATGACGCGCTCGATCCAGGGCTCGCGCGGCACCTGCATGAAGCTGTTTGCGACGACGAACACCTTGAGCCTGTGCCGCTCGGCGACACGGTAGATCTCCGGCTTCACCGGGCAGGCGTCGGCATCGACATAGATCGCGATGGTCTTGGGGCTCTCATCCATGGAGAGGGCCATCGCAGGGACGCAGCGCGCATGCAAGCCGGTCCTTATGCCGGCCTTATGCGCCGCCGCACCTTCCGCATGGCGGCCTTATCGGGGTCGGACCTACATCCAAGGGCCTCAACGGAGGTCGAAATGTCGACTGATACTGCCCTCAGACGCAACGCCCAGCAGCGTCGCGCCCACGCCGTCTACAGCAGCCTCGCCCATAAGCGTCCGGTCATCGGCATCCTCTGCGCCGAGATGGTCGCGCTCGCCGTCCTGACGCTCGCCGTCGCCGGCATCATCGGCCTGCGCGCCTGGCTCGCTCTGCCGAACTGAGACCCCGCCATGCCACGTTCAAAATCTCTTCTGCCGCTCGGCCCGGAAAGCCACCTCTTTCTCGTCGGCCAGTCGAAGCGCGGCTTCTGGGTGGCGCGCGATCTCGAAGGCCGCAGCGAAGGCATCTTCCGCGACCAGAAGGAAGCGATGCGCTTCGCCCTCTACGAGGGCGGGCACGCCAATGCCGTGCTGCTCTCCCCGGCCCCGGTCGAGCCCTCCTTCGGTACAGGCATCCACTGACCCATCCCCGTCATGCCGAGCGAGCAGCGCGCGCTTTGGAGCGCGCGCTGCTCGAGATCTTCCTGGAAGCGGCGGGCGCGCTGATCGACCAGCTCGTCGAGGCCGGCATCCATGATCCCGCCGATATCGCCCGCCGGCTCAATCGCCGAGGCTTTCCCTGCTATGGCCGCCCGCGCTGGAACGCCCTCGCCGTCGCGACGGTGCGGCGCCGACGCCAGCGCCTGGCGGAAGCCGGCTGAGGCAGTCGTCCGGCCGATTGCGGCCCGCCATTCGCGTTGCTTCTGGCCGATATCAAGGAGTTGCGCTTGCGGTACCGGCGCTTGGGTCCTAAACCACGCCCGCGCCTGAAGGCGCGCCCTGCAAGCTCCCGGAGATATGGATCATGGCTTTCCTTGCCGACGCCCTGAAGCGCGTGAAGCCGTCTGCGACCATCGCCATCACGCAGAAGGCGCGCGACCTGAAAGCGCAGGGCAAAGACGTGATCTCGCTCTCCGTCGGCGAGCCCGATTTCGACACACCGGACAATATCAAGGAGGCGGCGATCGCCGCCATCCGCCGCGGCGAGACGAAGTACACGCCGGTCGCCGGCATCCCGCAGTTGCGCGAGGCCGTCGCCGCCAAGTTCAAGCGTGAGAACGGGCTGGACTACAAGCCCGGCCAGACCATCGTCTCGACCGGCGGCAAGCACGTCATCTACAACGCGCTGCTCGCCACCCTGAACCCCGGCGACGAGGTGATCTGCGTCGCGCCCTACTGGGTCAGCTATCCCGACATGGTCCAACTCTGCGGCGGCAAGGCGACCTTCGCCAACACCCGCATCGAGGACAATTTCAAGCTCCAGCCGGAAGAGCTCGAGCGCGCCATCACCCCGAAGACCAAATGGGTGATCATGAACTCACCCTCGAACCCCTCGGGCGCGGCCTACACCTATGACGAGATGAAGAAGCTCACCGACGTGCTGATGCGCCATCCGCATGTCTGGGTGCTCTCGGACGACATGTACGAGCATCTGGTCTATGGCGAGTTCCAGTTCGTCACCCCGGCCCAGGTCGAGCCCGGCCTGTACGAGCGCACGCTCACCATGAACGGCGTCTCGAAGTCCTATGCGATGACCGGCTGGCGCATCGGCTACGCGGCCGGCCCGCAGCAGCTGATCACCGCGATGGACACCGTGCAGGGCCAGCAGACCTCGGGCACCTCGGCGATCTCGCAATGGGCCGCCGTCGAGGCTCTGAACGGGACGCAGGACCATCTGCCGGTGTTCAAGAAGGCGTTCGAGCGTCGTCGCGACCTCGTCGTCTCCATGCTGAACCAGACCCGCGGCCTGAAGTGCCCGGTTCCGGAAGGCGCCTTCTACGTCTATCCCGACTGCTCGGCCCTGATCGGCAAGACCATGCCGAACGGCAAGAAGGTCGAGACCGACGAGGACCTGGTGCTCGGCCTGCTCGAGACGGAAGCCGTCGCCGCCGTGCACGGCTCCTCCTTCGGCCTCGGCCCGAACTTCCGCATCTCCTACGCGACCGCGGACGAGACGCTGGAAGAGGCCTGCCGCCGCATCCAGCGCTTCTGCGCCGAGCTGCGCTGACAGTGAAAGCCGAGGCCGGCGGTCCAGACTGCCGGCCTCGACTCTGCTCCGCGATGAACCTCGAAGAACTGCGCGCCCTGATGCGCTCCGGGCGGATGTACGACGATCTTTCGCCCGAGCTGGTCGCCGCCCGGGCGCGCGCCGTCGGCCTGACCGACGCCTATAACCGCAGTCTCGGCCAGCCGGCCGCCGAACGCGAGACGCTGCTGCGCGCCTTCCTGCGCGAAGTCGGCAAGGGTGCATTTTTCGAGCCGAACTTCCGCTGCGAGTTCGGCTTCAACATCACGATCGGCCGCAACTTCTACGCGAATTTCGACTGCGTCATGCTCGACGGCGCCGAGATCACCATCGGCGACAATGTCCTGCTCGGCCCCCGCGTCGGCATCTATACCGCCAACCATGCGATCGACCCGGCCGAGCGCGTCGCCGGCGGCTGCTATGCCAGGCCGGTCACCATCGGCAACCGGGTCTGGATCGGCGGCGGCGTGCAGATCAACCAGGGCGTCACCATCGGCGACGACAGCATCGTCGGCGCCGGCAGCGTCGTGACGCGCGACATTCCCTCCGGCGTGATCGCGGCGGGCGTGCCCTGCAAGGTGCTGCGCGAGATCACCGAGGCGGACAAGACGGGGTTTCGCACCACGCGCGGCTGAGCGCCGCAGTCGCAGCGCGCTGCTTCCAGGCATCGTGAATTGCCGGCTGGGCGCGCATTCGCTAACGCTCCGGCATGAAACGCCGCGCCTTCCTCGCCGCCGCTGCCCTCGCCCTGCTGCCGACCCTCGGCCGTGCCCAGGCCCCCGCTCCCTCGCTTTCGGTGCGCGAGGCGCATGAGGCCGCGAAGGCCGGCCGCCTCGTTCTCGTCGACATCCGCACGCCCGAGGAATGGGCCGATACCGGCGTGCCCGAGGGCGCGATCAGGCTCGACATGGAAGGCAGCGGCTTCGAGGCCCGCCTCGCCGGCGTGAAGCTCGACCATCCCGGCAAGACGATCGCGCTGATCTGCCGGACCGGCAACCGCTCGTCCAGCCTGCAGCGCAAGCTCGCCGGCCGCGGCTGGCGCGATGTCGTCGACGTCCGCGGCGGCCTGCTCGGAAACCCGAGGGACAAGGGCTGGCTCAGCGAAAGCCTGCCGGTAACAACGCCTTGAGGCCCGACTTCCGCAACCGACGGATTGACGAAGCAGATCGCCGATCACATGCTTGCGCAATGTATCTCGGTTCCCGCCCCGCGCACATCGCTCGACGCCGACGCTGCATCAACCTGCAGCGGGGCGTGCCGATTGCGCGACGACGAGAGCTCCGGAGGCTTTAGCCTCCCTCCCAGCGTCGAAGAATTGCCTGCAACCCGCCACCTCCCGGTCGGCGGGATTTTTGTTGCCCGACATCGTCGCTTTGCAACCGGCGCAATGGCTCTCCGAGTACAATCTCATCAGGAAAGGTCACGTCGCAAATGGCGTCCAGCATCTCGCTCAAAGCACTAGCCGGCGCCTACGGCGTAGCACGGCTGGGTCCGTCGGATCCGATTCCAGCCTGGGCCGATGGCGGCGGCTTCGTCAGCATCAGCCGCAGCGATGACGAACTGTCCATCGTCTGCCCGCAGGACCGTATCCCGCACGATGTGCGCATGGATGGCGGCTGGTCCTGTCTCAAGCTGCAGGGGCCGTTCGCCTTCGGCGAAACCGGCATCGTCCTGTCGGTGATCAGGCCGTTGTCGACCAACGGCATCGGCATCTTCGTGGTCTCGACCTTCGATGGCGATCATCTCTTGGTGAAGGCCGTCGATTTCGAGAAGGCGTGCGCGTTGCTGGTCGAGGCTGGACACAGGCTGGCCTGACCAGTCGACGGCGGAACAATTCTCACCAAGCGCGCGGGGCGATCGATCGCAACGCCGAGAGCCGGAGCGGCGCCTGCGGCCCTTCAGGAGCGGTCGCCAAGCAGATCCGGCCGCCGCTCGCGCGTGATCTTCTCCGCCTGCTCACGCCGCCAGCGCGCGATGCGGGCATGGTCGCCCGACAGCAGCGCCTCCGGCAGGCCCCTGCCCTCCCATTCGCGCGGGCGGGTATAGTGCGGGTATTCGAGCAGCCCGTTCTCGAAGCTCTCCTCCTGCCCGGAAGCCTGCTTGCCCATCACGCCGGGGATCAGCCGGACGCAGGCATCGAGCAGAACCATCGCCGCCATCTCGCCGCCAGAGAGGATGTAGTCGCCGATCGACACTTCAGTCAGGCCGCGCCCCTCGATGACGCGCTCGTCGACCCCCTCGAAGCGCCCGCAGACGATGACGACGCCCTCGCCCGCCACGAAATCGCGGACCATGCGCTGGTCGAGCCTGCGCCCGCGCGGCGACATCAGCAGGCGCGGCCTCGGGTCGTCAGCGGGAACGGCTGCATCGATCGCCGACGCCAGCACGTCGCAGCGCAGTACCATGCCGGCGCCGCCCCCGGCCGGGTTGTCGTCGACATTGCGATGCCGGCCGATGCCGTGGTCACGGATTTGGTGGGTGTCGAGCGACCAGAGCCCGCTGCGCAGGCCTTCGCCGGCCAGCGAGGCGCCAAGCGGGCCCGGGAACATGTCGGGGTAGAGCGTCAGGATCGAGGCATGAAAGGTCATGCCCTCTGCTGGCACGAAACGATGGCCGCGTCATCAGCGCGGCGCAGCCATCGCTTCATGCCAGACACGGAGGCGCGCTATGCCGCCCCCTCCTGCCGGATGCGCTCGCGCCAATGGGCATGTAGCCCCTCGATGTCGACGCTGGTCAGCAGCGGCATGGCATCGCGCAGATGCCCGTCGCTCCAGTCCCACCACGCCATGTCGAGCAGCATCGCAATCCTGGCCTCGTCGAAGCGCTTGCGGATCAGCTTCGCCGGATTGCCGCCTACGATGGCATAGGGCTCGACATCGCGGGTGACCAGCGCCCGCGTCCCGATCACCGCGCCATGGCCGATCGTGATGCCCGGCATGATGATCGCCTCGGAGCCGATCCAGACATCGTTGCCGATCGCAGTATCGCCCGCCGGGAGATAGCCGTCGCGCGCGGCGGCGAAATGCGGCTGGTCAGGCACGTAGTGGAACGGGAAGGTGCTCGCCCACTCGTTCCGGTGGCCCTGATTGCCGGCCATGATGAAGGCGGCGCCCGAACCGATCGAACAGAAGCTGCCGACGATCAACCGGTCGGCGCCTTCGTTCGGGAGCAGGTAGCGGGCGCAATCGTCGAAGCTGTGGCCGTGATAGTAACCGGAATAATAGCTGTAGCGCCCGACGACGATGTTGGGATGGCGTACCTGCTCAGCCAGCGGAATGCCCTTGAACGGGCTTTCGAAGTAATTGGTCATGAGTTTCTGCTCGCAAAGCCGCGCGCGCTCGCGTGGCGCCACCGGCTGGAAGACATGGGAAAAGTGGGCGCGCGGCATGGCCGTCGCCCTCCGGTCTTCGTCCCCTGGCTCAGAGGCGCGGGGACGCGATGCAGCTGGTACAGTGCGCCTGCTTCATGATGCCCGAGCATAGCCGCGGCGACAGCGGCGGCGCAAATCGGCGGGACCGGAGGCGACCCGGCCCGGCATCTCAGATGAACTGCAGCGCCGGCAACCCGTCCAGCGCGTTGAAATCCGGCACGCTGGCGATGACGTTGTCGAAGCCGGTGAAGGCTTCGGCGTCCAGCATCGTCAGGAGCGCGACCGCGCGCATGCCGGCGCGCCGCGCCGCCTCGACGCCGTTCGGCGCATCCTCGAAGACGAGGCAGTCGGCGGGGTCGACGCCCATGCGCTCGGCAGCCGCGAGGAACATGTCCGGGTGCGGCTTGCCGGGATAGCCCTGGCTCGGCGAAACGATGGTCGCGAAGCGCTCGCGCAGCGTGAGGGTGTCGAGGATGAGCGAGATATTGGCTGGGGCAGCGGCAGTCCCCACCGCCATCGGCACGCTGCGGCTACGGGCTCGGTCGAGAAGCTCGACGAGACCCGGCAGCGGCGCGACATGCGGCCGGTAGGTCTCGCGGTAAAGGCTCTCCTTCTCCTCGGCGAGCCGGTCGAGCTCGGCCGCATCGGCGCCGGGGAAATGCGGGCCGATGATATCGGAGATCGCCATGCCCGCGGTCTGCGCCGAGAAGGTCGCACGTTCGAAGGGCAGGCCACGGCCACCGTACCACTGCTCCCAGGCATCGTCATGGAAGCGCATATTGTCGACGATGGTGCCGTCCATGTCGAAGATCAGGGCCTTGGCCGGCATGTTACGCAGCATCGTCGTCCTCGAACAGGCCGGCCGGCGGCAGCGTCTCGATCCGCCTTCCGGCGATGTCGATGCGCGGCGCGAAGGCCTTGGTGAAGGGCATCAGCACCGAGCGGCCGTCAGGCGTCTCGATGTCGAGCAGGTCGCCGGCGCCGTAGTTGGCGACGGCGGCGATGGTCCCGAGAATGGCTCCATCGGGGCCGATAACCGAGCAGCCGACGAGATCGGTCTGCAGGAACTCGTCCTCGTCCTCGGGCTCGGGCAGGCGCGAGCGCTCGACGAAGAGCTTGACGCCGTTCAGGGTTTCGGCGCCCTCGCGGCTGGTCACGCCCTTGATCTGGGCGACGACCACTTCCTTGGCTGGGCGGATGGCGGCGATCTCGAAGCGCCGCCCCTGCTCGTCGCTCAAGGGGCCGTATCCGGCCAGCGCCAGCGGATCGCCGGTGAAGGTCTTGATCCGGACCTCGCCGCGCACGCCGTGCGGCGCGCCGACGATGCCGAGCAGGACGAGGGAGACGTCAGCAGCCACGGCGCACACCACCACGCAAGGACAAACTCCCCGTCATGCTCGCCCTAGTGGCGAGCATCCACGTCTTGAACACCGCATGAGGCTGGCGAAGCCGTGGATGGTCGGGACGAGCCCGACCATGACGACCGGCATCGCAGGCCGCGATCGGCATCACTCGGCCGAAGCGCCGGCCTTCTCGGCCTTGGCGGCGGCGCGCTCCTTGGCCTTCTCGCCCGGCTCGGCCTTCTTCGGGTTGCTGCGCGCCGGGCGCTTGGCGATGCCGGCGGCGTCGAGGAAGCGCAGGACGCGGTCGGTCGGCTGGGCGCCCTTGGCGAGCCAGGCCTGGGCCTTCTCGACGTCGAGCACGACGCGCTCCGGCGAATCCTTCGCCTTCATCGGATCATAGGCGCCGATCTTCTCGATGAAGCGACCATCGCGCGGCGAGCGGGCGTCGGCGACGACGATGCGGTAATAGGGGCGCTTCTTGGCGCCGCCACGGGTCAGGCGGATCTTCAGGGACATGGTCTTCTTCCTTCAGTCTTGCTTCTTGCTTCATTTGACCGGCCATGAGGCCGGCGTCTCTCCGTCATGCTCGGGTTTGTCCCGAGCATCCACGTCTTGAACACCACACGCGGCCAGCAAAGACGTGGATGGTCGATACAAGGCCGACCATGACGCCCTGAGCGCAGGCAGGTGAACCTCTCACTTCTTCTTCCCGAACGGATTGCCGAGACCGGGCAGACCTCCGCCAAGGCCCGGCAGTTTCGGCATCATCCCGGCGGGCGGGGTGACGCCCTTGGGCAGGCCCGGAAAGCCACCCGGAGGCAGAGAGGGAAGTCCCCCGCCTGCACCGAGCTGCTTCTGGAGTTCGGCGAGCTGCGCCGGGTCCATCTTCGAAGGATCGGGCATGCCGGCTGGCAAACCGCCCATGCCGCCGCCGAGCCCGAACATCTGGCCGAGTTTGCCGAGCATACCGCCCTTCTGGCGGGCCATCTGCTTCATCATGTCCGCCATCTGACGGTGCATCTTGAGCAGCTTGTTGATCGCCTCCGGCGTGGTGCCGGAGCCGGCGGCGATGCGCTTCTTGCGGCTGTTCTTCAGCAGGTCGGGATTCTTGCGCTCGGCCGGCGTCATCGAGTTGATGATCGCGATCTGCCGGCCGATGACCTTGTCGTCCATCTTGGCGTTGGCGAGCTGGCTCTTCATCTGCGCCATGCCGGGCATCATGCCCATCAGCCCGCCGAGACCGCCCATCTTCTCCATCTGCTGGAGCTGCGAGCGCAGGTCGCCGAGATCGAAATTGCCCTTGGCGAGGCGCTGCGCGAGCTCCTGCGCCTTGTCGGCGTCGACGGTGGCGGCGGCCTTCTCGACCAGGCCGACAATGTCGCCCATGCCGAGGATGCGGTTGGCGACGCGCGAGGGATGGAAATCCTCGAGCGCATCGGTCTTCTCGCCGGTGCCGACGAGCTTGATCGGCTTGCCGGTGACGGCGCGCATCGAGAGCGCGGCACCGCCGCGGCCGTCGCCGTCCATGCGGGTCAGCACGATACCGGTCAGGCCGACGCGGCCGTCGAAGGCGCGGGCGGTGTTGACCGCGTCCTGGCCGGTCAGCGCGTCGGCGACGAGCAGGACCTCATGAGGATTGGTCGCCGCCTTGACCTCGGCGACCTCGGCCATCAGCGCCTCGTCGAGCGTGACGCGGCCGGCAGTGTCGAGCATGACGACATCATAGCCGCCGAGCTTCGCAGCCTCGACGGCGCGCCTTGCGATCTGCACGGCGGACTGGCCGGCGATGATCGGCAGCGTCTCGACGCCGACCTGCTTGCCGAGAACGGCGAGCTGCTCCATCGCGGCCGGGCGCCGCGTATCGAGCGAGGCCATCAGGACGCGCTTCTTGTTGCGGTCGGTCAGGCGCTTGGCGATCTTCGCCGTGGAGGTGGTCTTGCCCGAACCCTGCAGGCCGACCATCAGGATCGGCACCGGCGGCACGGCGTCGAAGGTGATGCCCTCGCCCTCGCCGCCGAGCGTGTCGATCAGGACGTCGTTGACGATCTTGATGACCTGCTGGCCGGGTGTGACCGACTTCAGGACCTCGGCGCCGACGGCGCGCTCCCTGACCTTGTCGGTGAAGGAGCGGACGACCTCTAGCGCGACGTCGGCCTCCAGCAGCGCGCGGCGGACCTCGCGCAGCGCGGCGTTGACGTCGTCCTCGGTCAGCGCCCCCCTGCGGGTCAGGCCCGAGAGGATGCCGGAGAGTCTGTCGCTCAGCGTGCCGAACATGCGTTCCTGCTTACTGCCTCAAATGCCGGCCCGACCAGGCTCAGCCCCCAAGCGGTTTCGCGCCCGAGGGCGCAGACGCGCTGTCGGGCGTTGACCTCCGGGCTCATGGAAGCTCTATGAGCGGCCCGGTCGGCGGATGAAGTCTCGTCGATGCGGCGAAACGGATGGCGCGTTAAAGCGGAAGATTGCGGCGAAAGTCAAGCTAAAGCCCACAATAGCGCAGCGGCTGCCGGCGAGCGCACCTCGCCCGGCGGCTTTTCTGCCCCCCGAAAGCCATCCCCGCCCTAACCCCACGACGGAGACGACATGAAGCTCTTGGCTACCACCGCGACAATGCTGGCGCTCGGCCTCGCCCAGGCGCAGGCCCAGTCCTGCGAGGGCAATTTCTCCGTGGTCGGCACGCCGATGCTGACCGGCCTGACCTACAAGACCTGGGACAGCATCGCCAAGCGCGCCCCGGCGGCAGTGCTCAAGGACCTCGCCGCCGCCGTCTCGGCCGA
Organism: Allobosea sp. WAO; assembly: GCF_001509835.1. GTDB lineage: Bacteria > Pseudomonadota > Alphaproteobacteria > Rhizobiales > Beijerinckiaceae > Allobosea. Next base: position 201,903 of record NZ_JXTJ01000006.1, on the reverse strand, counting down.
GGGCTTCGCCGATATCCGCATCGACAAGGCCACGAGCTCGGTGCTCGCCGTGCAGGAGACCTCCGGCTCGGGCCGCCCGCAGACCTTGCGCATCACCGCCCGCAAGAGTGGCGGCGGCACCCGCGTCGATGCCGCCTTCGTCGTCCAGCAGGGCCAGGTCGCGCCGGAAGCCTATACGCGCGCCGCGCTCTGCCGCGTCATCGACGGCGGACGCGGCTGAGCGTCGCGACATTCTTGAGGGCAGCGACATTCTCGCCCGAATCCGGCATTAGGCCGTCCCGCTGACCGCATGCGGCGGGACGGACAAAGATCGATGAGCATGATGACACGTTCGGGCGCAGCCCTTCTGACCGCCCTGCTGCTGGCCGGTTGCGCGACGCAGCAGCGCGAGACCACCGCACCGAATGCAAAGCGGCAGGAACGCCTCGCCGCCGTCAGGCTCGATTCGGCCGAAGCGGTCCGCATCCTCAACGCCCATCGCGCCGAGCGGGGCCTCGGCGCGGTTCGACTCGACCCGAGCCTGACCACCATGGCCCAGCGCCAGGCCGATGCGATGGCGGCGAACGACAGCCTCTCGCATGACGCCGCCGGCACCTTCAACGCGCGCGTCCATGCGGCCGGGCTGGACACGGTGCGGGCGGCCGAGAACCTCGGCGCCGGCTATTTCTCGACGCAGGAAGCCTTCGAGGGCTGGAAGAAATCCTCCGGCCACGCCGCCAATCTCGTCATGCCGCAGGCGACGCGCATGGGCATCGCCCTCGCGAAGAATCCGCAGACCCGTTACGGCGCCTGGTGGACGATCGTGCTCGCCGCCGAGCCGGAAAAGCGCCAGGAACTCTCCGCCGGGCCGCTCGTGCCGGCCAGCGGCCGCGGCACCACGACCTTCCGCTGGGGGCCGTCGCTCTGAGCCCAGCGGCTAGCGCGTGACGCAGCCGCAGACCGAACGCCCCGGTCCGATCGTCTGCCAGTTGCCGTTCCAGCGACCGACTCGGTTGCAGACGCCGGGGCATTTGTTCTGCGCATCGCCATTGTGCCAGATCGGCCCGGCATCGACCTGCACCGTGCGCGCCCCGCGCGGCCTGTCCCAGCCGCCGCGGCGCTGATCGACGCCGCGGTCGCCCGAGCCATAACCGTAGCCGCCCCCGCTCCAGCGGCTGCCGCAATTGCAGATCGCCTCGAAGCCCGGGCCGGTCTGGCGCCAATTGCCGTCCCAGCCATCGCGGCCGCAGACGCGCGGGCACTTGCCGCGCGCATCGTCCGCATTCCAGACCGGCCCCGCCCGGCGCCATTCCGCCTGGGCGACGGAGCTGGCGAAGCACAGCATCACGGCGAGAAGGATGCGCGAGAGCAGTTTTGGCATAGGCGGCCTTGTTGGAAGACAGGCAGCATCTGACGCAAGGGAAGAAGATCAGTCCACAGGGTCGGCGCCCGCCTGCGCCACAGGCCCAACGAGCGGTTCCCGCAATGCCTCGACTTTTCGCTTTCGTCATGAGGACGGCGCGGGAATCCGGCCGAACCACCCTCTTTACAAACCGCCCCGGCTGGTGATGGCTCTGGTCCTTAACCGGAGCATCTTTCCATGACCTTCGAAACCTGGGCCGCCTTCGCCGCCGCAACCGCCGTGCTGCTCGTCATCCCCGGCCCGACCATCCTTCTGGTGATCTCCTATGCGCTCGGCCAGGGCTGGCGCACCGCCTTCCCGATGGCTGTCGGCGTGGCGCTGGGCGACTTCACGGCGATGACCCTCTCCATGCTCGGCGTCGGCGCCCTGCTCGCGACCTCGGCGACGATCTTCACCGCCCTGAAATGGATCGGCGCCGCCTATCTCATCTATCTCGGCATCAAGCTCTTCCGTGCCGGCGGCAGCCTCAACGCCGAGCCGCGCAAGGATGCGACCTCGGCCTGGAAGATGCTCGGCCATGCCTGGCTGGTGACGGCGCTGAACCCGAAGGGCATCACCTTCTTCGTCGCCTTCCTGCCACAGTTCCTCGATCCGAAGGCCGACTTCTGGACGCAGATGCTGATCTTCGAGGCGACTTTCATCGGCCTCGCCTTCGCCAATGCGCTAGGCTACGCGCTGATCGCCTCGCGCGCCCGCTCGGTGGTGAGCAATCCGCGCGCCATCGGCCTGTTCAACAAGGCCGGCGGTACCCTGCTGGTCGGGGCCGCCACGGTCGCGATGCGCTCCAGCAGCCACTGAGGCCACCACTATGCCCGCCCGCGACAGCGCAACGCTCGGCTTCTACGCCGAGGAAGCCGAGACCTATGCCGGGCGCGAGCGCGAAGCCGACCGCGCTCGCATCGAGCGCTTCGCCCGCCTGCTTCCGGCCGGCGGACAAGTGCTCGAACTCGGCTGCGGGGGCGGACAGGACAGCGCGGCGCTGCTGGCGCGCGGCTTCGACGTGACACCGACCGACGGCTCGCCGGAACTCGCGGCGCAGGCCGCGCTCCGGCTCGGTCGGCCAGTAGCGGTCCTGCTCTTCGAGGACCTCGCCGCCAGCGCGGCCTATGACGGCATCTGGGCCAATGCCTGCCTGTTGCACGTGCCGCGCGCCGCCCTCCCCGCCATCGTCGCCAAGGTCCACGCCGCCTTGCGGCCGGGCGGCGCCTTCTACGCCAGCTTCAAGGCCGGCGATGCGGAAGGGCGGGATCGTTTCGGGCGCTACTACAACTACCCCTCGGCGGAATGGCTGCGCGAAGCCTATGGCGCTGGCGCCTGGCGCAGCCTCGACATCGCGGCGGAATCCGGCGGCGGCTATGACGGCGAGCCGACCCGCTGGCTACACGCCTTCGCGATCAAAAACGCTTGAACGCAGGTGCTTCCGCTGCTTTCCCGCCAGGCCGGCGACTTGAAACCATCCGATCGCCGCCCACATCGGCTGTCATGAACCGCCGCAAATTTCTCCGCTTCCTCGGAATCCCCGCGCTTTTCGCCTCCGGCGGTGTCGCCTGGGCCTCCTATGCCCGCTCGCGCAATCCCTATTACCAGGGGCCGGTCAGCGACCATTTCAACGGGCTGACCTTCAGCGACGGGCGCCCGGTGAAGAAGGGGTTGCTCGACTTTCTGCGCTGGCAGACCGGCAATCGGCAGCGGGAGGCGTTTCCGGCACATTTCCCGGCGCCGCCGCAGGATGTGCCGCCGGCCAGCGTCGAAGGCCTGCGCCTCGCCCATCTCGGCCACGCCTCCTTCCTGCTCCAGGCGTCCGGCCTCAACATCCTGGTCGACCCCGTCTATTCGGAGCGCGCGAGCCCCTTCTCCTTCTTCGGGCCCAAGCGGGTGAATGCCCCCGGCGTCGCCTTCGCCAACCTGCCGAAGATCGACGTCGTGCTGGTGACCCACAACCATTACGACCATCTCGATGTCGACACGCTGGCGCGGCTGCACCAGCGCGACCGGCCGCGCATGATCATGCCGCTCGGCAATGACAGCATCGTCAAGGCGCGTGACGCCGCGATCCAGGCCGAGGCTCACGACTGGGGCACACGCCTGACACTGTCCGACAAGGTCGCCGTGACCTTGGTGCCGAGCTATCACTGGTCGGCGCGCGGTGCCTTCGACCGGCGCATGGCGCTCTGGTGCTCGTTCGTGATCGAGACACCGGCCGGCAAGCTCTTCCATATCGGCGATACCGGCTTCCATGACGGCTCGCTCTATCGCGAGCTCGGGGAAAAGCACGGGCCCTTCCGCCTCGCGCTACTGCCGATCGGCGCCTACGAGCCGCGCTGGTTCATGGGCGACAACCACATGAACCCGGAAGAGGCGGTCGAGGTGATGCGCTTCCTGCGCGCGGAGCAGGCGCTCGGCCATCACTGGGGCACGTTCCAGCTCACCGACGAGGGCGTCAGCCGCCCGGCCGAAGCCCTGACCGTCGCACTGGACAAGGCCGGACTGCCGCCCGAGCGTTTCCAGGCGATGCAGCCCGGGCTGGTCTGGGAAGCGTAGGCCACCGCCCCGCCATGCTCGCCCTTGTGGCGAGCACCCATCTCTCGAACACCGCGTGAAACGAAGACACCATGGTCGGGACAGGCCCGACCATGTCGGCAAGGCCATGCGCTACTTCGGCTGGACGTAGACGTTGATCTCGAGATTTGGGTCGCCGGGATCCTTGAGCTCGCCGACATACTCCTCGAGGAAGGCGTCCTTCACGACGATGTTCTTGGCCTCGAGATAGGCGGTGATCGTCTCATAGGTCGAGTCGATGTCGTCATAGGGGGCGGTATGGACGAAGCGCAGCGAACGCCCCGACGGCGACAGGCCGGCCCGCACGCCATTCGCCAGCGCGCCCGACGCGGCCGCATCCGGCGCACGGTCGACCGGCAGCATCGCCTCGAACTTGAAGCCGTTGTCGTCGGTCTCGACGAACAGGGCGAGCGGCCGCCCGGCGATCTTCAGCCCGGCCTTCGTCGCCTCCGCACGCAAAAGGTTGATGCTCTCGGCGAGGCGCTGGAACCCTTGGTCCCAGCTCGATTGTCCCGGCAGGGTCAGCACCGGCCGGGCGGTGAGCGCGACCTCGTCGACATCGGACGGGTCGCCCGGCTTGCCGGCCAGCGTCGCATTGGGATTGGGTGCGCCGGTCTGCTGCTGCGCCGGCGGCGCCGGCAGCGGATTGGGCAAGGTCGGCGGCGGCTGCACCGGCTGCGGCTCGGCTGGCGCCGGCGGAGCGGGTTGGACCGGCTGGGGCGCGGCGGGAGCGGGCAGGGTCGGCGGTGGCTGGACTGGCTGGGGCTCGACCTGAGTCGGCGATGTCTGGCCCTGGCCAGGCTGAGCCTGGCCTTGCTGCGCCGGAGTAGACGGCGCGCTTTGCGCCGGCGCGACCGCTCCGGGCGGCGGGGCCAATGGCGTGCTTTCGACGCTTGCCGGGGGTGCGACCCTGCTCTGGGCCGGCGCGGCTACGGGAACCGCAAGGCCGGCCGCCAGGGCGATCATGTACAGGTTGGAGTGTCGCATCCCGATAGTCCCGACCTGACACGACCGAATCGCGTCGTTGCGCCGCAAGCTACGCTGTTCGCATGCGCAGACAAGAGCCTCACAGGGTGGCGTTTTTTCGGCGTCTCGGTCATAGAGCCGCATCATCATGGACATGTGACGATATGAACGCTCTCGCGCATCGCCGGTTCCTCAGGATGAACGGCCTCGGCAACGAGATCACCGTGCTCGACCTGCGCGGCACCAAGTCTATCGTATCCGAGGCGGAGGCGCGTGCCATCGCCGCGGCGCCCGGGATGCATTTCGACCAGTTGATGGTCCTGCATGATCCGAGAACGCCCGGAACCGACGCCTTCGTCCGCATCTACAACACAGACGGCTCCGAAGCCGGTGCCTGCGGCAACGGCACGCGCTGCGTCGCCTGGGCGATGATGGCGGCCCCTGAGATGGGCGATCCCGCGAAAAGGACGCTCATGCTGGAAACCAAGGGCGGCCTGCTGCCTTCGACGCGCGTCACGGACCTCGTCTTCACCGTCGACATGGGCAAGCCGCGCCTTGCCTGGGACGAGATCCCGCTCGCCGAGCCCTTCCACGATACCAGCGGCTTCGAATTGCAGATCGGCCCGATCGATGCACCCGTCCTGCACACGCCGGGCGCCGTCAGCATGGGCAACCCGCACGCCGTCTTCTTCGTCGACGACCCCTATCGCTTCAATCTCGAGCAGATCGGCCCGTTGCTCGAGAACCATCCGATCTTCCCCGACCGCGCCAATATCGGCCTCGCAGCGGTCAAGGCGCCCGACCATATCGTGCTTCGCGTCTGGGAACGCGGCGCCGGCATCACCCGCGCCTGCGGCTCCGGCGCCTGTGCGGCGCTGGTCGCCGCCGTCCGGCGCGAGCTCAGCGACCGCAAGGCCACCGTCAGCCTGCCTGGCGGCGATCTCGTGATCGAATGGCGCGAGAGCGACGGCCATGTCCTGATGACCGGCCCGGTCGAGCTGGAACGCGAAGGCGTGCTGGAGCCGGCGCTCTTCGCCGCCGCCTGAGATGCCGGTCGAGACCCTCACCTTCGGCTGCCGCCTCAACCTCGTCGAGAGCGAGGCGATGCAGGCGCAGGCTGAGGCGGCCGGCTTGCGCGACATCGCCATCGTCAACAGCTGCGCCGTCACCGCCGAGGCGGTCCGCCAGGCCAGCCAGGCGATCCGCCGGCTGGCGCGCGAACGGCCCGAGCGGCCGGTGATCGTCTCAGGCTGCGCGGCGCAGATCGAGCCCGACCGCTTCGCGGCCATGCCGGAAGTCGCTGCGGTACTCGGCAATGCCGAGAAGCTGGAGCCGGAGAACTGGCGCCGGCTCGCGGCCTCCAACAGCCTGCGCGGCACCGATCGCGCGCCTTCAGACAAGCTGCTGGTCGGTGACATCATGCTGGCGCGGGGCGCCGCGCCGCAGCGCACGCGCGCCCTCGCCAATCACACCCGCGGCTTCCTGCAGGTCCAGAACGGCTGCGATCACCGCTGCACCTTCTGCGTCATCCCGCTCGGCCGCGGCAACGCCCGCTCGGCCGCCATCGAGGACGTCGTGGCGCAGGGCCGTGCGCTCGTCGCCGAAGGCGCCCGCGAGATCGTGCTGACCGGCGTCGATCTGACAAGCTATGGCCGCGAACGGCCGGAGGCTCCCTCGCTCGGCAGACTCGTCCAGGCGCTACTCGCGGCGCTGCCCGATCTGCCGCGCCTGCGCCTTTCCTCGCTCGACGCCGTCGAGATCGATGACGAACTGCGCGACCTGATCGCCAGCGAGCCGCGACTGATGCCGCATCTGCATCTTTCGCTGCAATCCGGCGACGATCTCATCCTGAAGCGCATGAAGCGCCGCCACGGCCGGGCCGACGCCATACGGTTCTGCGCCGAGCTGCGCGCCCTGCGGCCGGAGATCGTCTTCGGCGCCGACCTGATCGCCGGCTTTCCGACCGAGGACGAGGCGATGTTCGCCCGAACGCTCGCCCTGATCGAGGAATGCGGCCTGTCCTATGTCCACGGCTTCCCGTTCTCGGCCCGGCCGGGAACGCCGGCGGCGCGCATGCCGCAGCTTCCCGGCGAGATCGTGCGGGAGCGTGCCTCGCGCCTGCGCGACGCCGCGCAGGCCGCCCACCAGCGTCACCTCCAGGCCCGGGTAGGCCGCAAGCTCGCGGTCCTGACCGAGCGCGGCGACAGCGGCCGGGCCGAGGATTTTACCCTCGTTCGCTTCGGGCACAGCGTCGCCGCGGGGCAGATTCTACCGGTTACGGCACAATCCTGCGGCGACAAGGCGCTGCTCGCAGCTTGACGCGCCGCCCGCTTCCCCTTCATGCAGCGGCGTACGCGCAGACGTCTCGCCCATGTCGCAATCTGGACCTAAGCCTCACGCCATGATCCACCGCTTCCGCAAGACCGCCTTCCTCGCCGCCCTGCCCTTCGCCCTCGGCTGCACCGTGGCCAGCGCCCAGTCCTATGGCGACCCGGCCTCTGGCCTCTCGGTGTCGCCCCCGAAGCCCTTCATCGGCAAGGCCGGCAAGCCGCATCCGCAGTTCGACGTCACCATCGACATCGATTCGAGCACGGGCACGCCGAAGGCAGTCAACGCCGATGGCCGGCTCTGCACGCTCGGCTTCAAGCCCGCCGCCCAGAACGCCCAGCTCAACCGCGAGACCATCAATGCCCAGATGGCCAAGCCGGAATGGCAGAAGCTCTACCGCGACATGTTCGAGACGATCGGCACGGTCTCGGACCTCAAGCTCTTCGAGCATCAGGGCTTCAGCGGCATCGAACTCATCGTGACGCCGAAAGCCGGCCCCAATGCCGAGAATGTGCGGATGTTCACCTCGACCCTGGAGACGTCAAAGGGCCGCACGGCGCTGATCTGCGTCACCGACAAGGCCGGCCTCGCCTCCTCGCTGGCACAGCTCAAGGCGCTGCGGGCGACGATCCACGCCCCCGAATAAGCGGCGCGTCTGCGCGAGCGAGCCTGCGCCCCGCCTCTTGTCGATTCAACGCTTGGCTCGCTGCAGCACTTGGCCCGCTTCAGCGCTTGGCCGCGTTCGCAGCGACCTCTTCGCGCAAGGCGCGGCGCAGCACCTTGCCGACATTGGTCTTCGGCAGGGCGTCGCGGAAGATGATCTGCCTGGGCACCTTGTAGCCGGTCAGGCTGTCCTTGCAGAAGCTGCGCAAGGCATCGGCCGTCAACGCCGGATCCTTCTTCACCACGAAGGCGGCGACGGCCTCGCCGGAATGCTCGTCCGGCAGGCCGATCACTGCCGCCTCGAGCACGCCGGGATGGGCGGCGAGCACGTCCTCGACCTCGTTGGGATAGACGTTGAAGCCGGAGACGAGGATCATGTCCTTCATCCGGTCGACGATCTTGACCTGCCCGTCCGGCAACATGATGCCGATGTCGCCCGAACGGAAATAGCCGTCCGTCGTCATCACCTTGGCGGTCTCGTCCGGCCGTTTCCAGTAGCCGGCCATCACCTGCGGGCCGCGAATGCAGATCTCGCCCGGCTCGCCCAGCGGCGTCTCGTTGCCGTCGGCATCGCGGATCGCGATGTCGGTCGAGGGCAGCGGGAAGCCGATCGTGCCGGAGAACTCGTTGATGTCGGGACGATTGACCGAGGCCATCGGCGACGTCTCGGAGAGACCATAACCCTCGATGATCGGCTTGCCGGTCACCTCGCGCCAGCGCTTGGCGACGATCGCCTGGGTCGCCATGCCGCCGGCGACCGAGAAGCGCAGTTCCGAGAAATCGACCTGTCCGATGTCGGGATGATTGCCTAGCGCGTTGTAGAGCGTGTTGACGCCGGAGAAGAGCGTGAACCGGGTCGACTTCAGCGTCTTGACGAAGCCGGCGATGTCACGCGGATTGGCGATCAGCAGCCCCTTGGCGCCGATCCGCAGCATGAACATGCAGCAGCAGGTCAGCGCAAAGATGTGGTAGAGCGGCAGCGCCGTGACCATGGCGTGCTGGTAATCGCTGCGCCCGAGCGGCGGCTCGACCGCCCAGCCCAACCAGAGCCGCGCCTGCTCGACATTGGCGGCGACATTGCGGTGCGTCAGCATCGCGCCCTTGGCGACGCCGGTGGTGCCGCCGGTATATTGCAGGAAGGCGATATCGTCCGGCACCACCGTGACCGGCGCCATCGTGGCGGGGCCGGCCAGGATCGCCTTGAGCTGGAACGAGCCCGGCAGGTTGAAGGGCTTCACCACCTTCTTGACCTTGCGGGCGACGAAATTGACGATGCTGCCCTTGAAGCCCATCAGGTCGCCGGCCGTCGCGATGACGATGGCGTCGAGCTTCAGGTTCGGCCGCGCCTCCTCGACGACATGGGCGAAGTTCTCGATCACCACCAGCGCGCGGGCGCCTGAATCGGTCAGCTGATGCGTCAACTCGCGCGCCGTGTAGAGCGGGTTGACGTTGACGACGGTGTAGCCGCCAAGCAGCGCGCCGAAGATCGTTGCCGGATAGGCCAGGATGTTCGGCATCATCAGGGCGATGCGGTCGCCCTTCTTGAAGCCCTGCGCCTGCAACCAGGCGCAGAAGGCCCGCGCCGCACGGCCGGTCTCGGCATAGGTCAGGTTCTTGCCGAAGCTCTCGAAGGCATTGCGCTGCGCATAAAGCTCGCAGGCCGAGCGGATCAGTTCAGCCAAGGTCCCGGGCGCGGCCGGATCGATCTCCGCCGGCACGGCCGCAGGATAATGCGCCAGCCAGGGCCGCGGGTCCGGAGTGGTGTCCGCGGCGGTCATCGCGTTCATCGTCGTCCTCCCTTAGCGCTCCGCGCCCTGTTGCCGGGCTTGGGGAGCTGTCTGCGGCCGGTCCAACCCGACACGTCACCGGGGGAAAGCCGTCTCATCGCATGGCTTGTACTACAGTGCGAAATGCTCGCGGCGGGTGCAAGCACCCGCCGCGTCTCCGCACAAAAAAGTTTATATATGAACGTTATGCGTCGCAACCCGGTTATCGCGCCTGCGCCATGGCCTGCGCGGCCACCACAGCGTCCGCCGGCTTGCCGGCGAGTTCGGAGAGGTGGTCGAAGCGAGCGCTGAACGAGCCGACACCGGAGGTCGCCGAGCGTAGCTCGACGATCAGCCCACCCATCTCCGCCTCGGGCACCTGGGCATTGATCTGGTCCCAGCCGCGCCAGCCCGGCCGCGCGTCATAGCCGAGAATCTGGCCGCGCCGCGCCGAGACCAGCGCCGAGGCCCGCGACATCGCATCCGAGGGAATCACGATCTCGACCGCGAGAATCGGCTCGAGCAACACCGGCTTCGCCTGCGGGCAGGCCTCGCTCATCGCGATCCGCGCCGCCTGCCGGAAGGCCATGTCCGAGGAATCGACCGTATGATAGGAGCCGTCGGTCAGCGTCACCTCGATGTCGACCAGCGGAAAGCCGAGCGGCCCGCGCTGGCAGAAATCGCGTACGCCGGCTTCGACCGAGGAGATGTACTGGCGCGGCACGACGCCGCCGGTGATCTTGTCCACGAAGCGGATGCCCTCGCCGCGCGGCAGCGGCGCGATCTCGAGCACGACATCGCCGAACTGGCCATGGCCACCGCTCTGCTTGCGGTGCCGGCCGCGCGCGCTCGCCTTGCCGCGAATGCTCTCGCGGTAGCCGATCTCGGTCGCCGCACTCTCGACCGCGACGCCATAGCGGCCGGAGAGTCGCTCCAGCGCGACACGCAGATGCATCTCGCCCTGGCCCGACAGGCGCATCTCGCTGAACTCGGAGAGATGCTGCAGGCTGAGCCCGGTATCCTCCTCGATCAGTCGGGCCAGCGCCGCCGCCAGCCGGACATCGTCCTTGCGCTCCTTCACGGTCACCGCCAGCGCATGCACCGGCTCGGGCGGCACGACTGCGCTGATCGCGTCCGGCCTGACCTTGCCGGCGGCGATCGCATCGCCGGTGCGCACGCCTTCGAGCCGCGAGAACGCCGCGACCTCGCCCTCCTCGGCGACCGGCTGGCGCTGCTGCTCCGCACCCTTCAGCTCGAGCACGCCGCCGATCCGGGCCTCGATGCCGGCCGAGGAGGTGACGGTGTCGCCTTCGGAAAGCCGTCCGCGCAGCACTCTCGCGAGCGAGAGCTTGCCGCCCTGGCCGGAATGCCAGGTCTTCATCACCAGCCCGAGCGGCGCGCCGCTGTCGACGACGCCGATCCGGCCGCGCGTCGCCTCCAGGCCCGGCGCCTCATGGCGCAGCGCCTTGAGCAGGCGCGTCACGCCATTGCCGCGCTCGGCCGCACCGATCAGCACGGGCACGACATGGCGCTCCCTGAGCTCGCGGGCGAGATCGTCGAAGATCAGATCGCGCGGCGGCTCGATGTCGCCGAGCAGGTCCTCCATCAGGGTATCGTCGTAATCGGCGAGCTTTTCGAGCATCGAGAAGCGGGCGTCCCGCTCCCGGTCGACCTCTTCGGCCGCGAGCGGCACCACTTCGCTCGGCGCATGCTCGCGGTAGACGAAGGCGCGCTCGAGGGCGAGGTCGATGAAGCCGACCGCGATGCCGTTGCGCCAGATCGGGATCTGCCGCAGCAGGAGCGGCGTGCGCGAAGCGCGCTGCAGCAAGGCCAGGGTCTCGCGGACCCGGCGCGTCGCGGTGTCGATCTTGTTGAGGAAGAGGAAGCGCGGAATGTCGGCTTCCTCGAGCTCGCGCAGCACCAGCTCCAGCGCCGGCGCCTTGCGGTCATCGGCCTCGCAGACCACGACTGCAGCATCGACCGCCATCAGGACATGGCGCATCTCGTGCAGGAACTCGACCGAGCCGGGGCAGTCGATGAAGGTGAAGCGCTCGCCGAGGAAACTGACGGTGGCGACATTCGGCTCGGTGCTCATCTGGTGGGCGCGGGCCTCCGCCGAGGCATCCCCGACACTGTTGCGGGTCTTGACCGAGCCGGCGCGCGAAACGGCGCCGCAGCGTTCCAATATGCTCTCGAACAGGCTGGTCTTGCCGCTCTGGAAGGGACCCACGATCGCGATGCATCGCGGCCCCCTGCCTCTGACCCCGGATGTCGTTCCTCCATTGGCGGAAGTCGTTGCCATGTCGTCCTCCTTCGGTTCTGGCCGCGCGGAGACGCCAAGGCTGAAGGCCTCGCTCCCGGCGGCGGAAGACCGGCGGGAACGAAAAGCGCCCACGCCGGCGAGGCGGCGGTCGCTCGGGCCCGACAGGGTCGGGCGGCCGTCGAAGAGGGATGTCAGGCCAAAGGTTCGCGCCGAATGAGGGCCGGCGCAAGGAGAATGTTGTCGCGGCTGACCCTGCTGCCCTGCCCGCCGCTCAGCGGTTGCGGCGCTGCCCGCGCAGCGTCGGCAGGCCGATGCCGACGGCGTCGAAGCCGCCATCGACGGCGAGCACCTGGCCGGTGATGTAACTCGCCCTGTCGCTGCACAGGAAGAAGATCGCCTCGGCGAGCTCCTCCTCCAGCCCGTAGCGGGCGAGCGGGATCGCGTCGTGGTAGTCGGCGCGGATCTCCGGCGAGTGCACGGCCTTGGCCATCGCGGTCTCGACCGGGCCGGGGGCGACCGCATTGACCCGGATGCCGAGCCCGGCGAGCTCGGCCGCCTGCTGCTTGGTGAGATGGGCGAGCGCCGCCTTGCTGGTGCCGTAGGCGACGCGCAGCGTCGAGGCTCGCAGGCCCGAGATCGAGGTGATGTTGACGATGGCGCCGCCGCCATTGTCGGCCATCGCCGGCGCGGCGGACTGGGTGGTCAGGAAGGGGCCGGTCAGGTTGACGTCGAGCACCCGCTGCCATTCCTGGTGCGTGGTCTCGAGCAGCGGCTTGAACACCGCCGTCCCGGCATTGTTGACCAGCGCGTCGAGGCGGCCGAAGCGCTCGGCCGTCGCATCGACCGCTGCGGCGACCCCGGCGGGGTCGGCGACGTCGCAGACCAGCGACAGCGTCACCGTCGGCGCGTCGAGCTCCGCCATCGCCTCACTAAGGCCATGCGCGTCGATGTCGAGCAGCGCGACGCGCCAGTTGTCGGCGAGGAAGCGCTTGACCGTCGCCAGTCCGATGCCGCGCGCGGCACCGGTGACGAGGACGGTCCTGATCGAGCTTTCCGACATTGCGCTTCACTCCCGGCGACATGCTTTCGCCTTCCATACAGCCGCCGCCCGCCAGCCGGAAGCGCGCTTGCCGGCAGGTGGCGCTGCGACGAACGCCGCTCAGAAATCAGCGAAAGGCGGCGGCGATCAGGAAGAGGCCCGAGAATAGCATCATGCCGTCGAGCAGGAGCTGGAAGGTCGCCCTGTCCATGCGCATCACCAGCGCCTTGCCGGCGAAAGTGCCCAGCATCAGCGACGCGCCGACGATCAGGCCCTTGGCGAGGATGGCGAGCGGCATCGCACCCAGCGAGCGGAAGGTCGCGACCTTGGTGATGTAAATGAACAGTGAGGTCGCGGCCTCGGTCGAGAGCAGCGCGCCCTTGGTCAGCCCGTAGGCCATGAAGGCGGGAATGCTGAGCGGCCCGGTCGAGAGCACGAGCCCGGTCAGGAAGCCGATCGCCGCCCCGGCCAGGCCGAGCTGCCAGAGCGAGAGCCTGATCCGCCGCGCCTCCAGCCAGCGCCGGCCGGGAATCATCGCGAGGAAGAACAGGCCGAGGCCGACATCGATCGCTGCCGAGGGCAGGCGCAGCAACGTGCTAGCCCCCAGCATCGCTGCCGGGATGCCGGGCAGTCCGTAGGCCAGGAAGGCGCGCCAATCGACTTCGCGCCACCAGGCCAGCAGACGCGCCAGATTCGCCATCACAGCGGCGACCGCCATGATCGGCACCGCCTGCTTCGGCCCGAAGGACCAGACCAGCACCGGCAGGAGCATGATCGACGAGCCGGTCCCGACCACGCCGCCGACGACGCCCGCCGCCAGTCCGACCAGCAGCGTGAACAGCGAGGCATAGGTCAGGATATCCGCCACTCTGCCTCACCTCGCCGCCAACGGGCCGATGGCCCACCGCACCCGATTCTGCTATTGCTGTGCAAGTCCTGCGGCCTGCGCGCCGCGCTGATTTCGTTCGCGGCATCAGCAACGCTCGACAAACCCCTCGCGCTCCTGTATGGGCCGGCACTCAACTGAAAACAGCGCGCCGTAACGCCCGCGTGAACACACGCGACAACGGCCATGGAGAGAACCATGAACATCATCGAGCAGATCGACCAGGAACAGATCGCCAAGCTCGCCGAAGGCAAGGAAATCCCGCATTTCCAGCCGGGCGACACCGTGCAGGTCAACGTCAAGGTCAAGGAAGGCGAGCGCAGCCGCGTTCAGGCCTATGAGGGCGTCGTGATCGCCCGCAATGGTGGCGGCCTCAACGAGAGCTTCACCGTCCGCAAAATCTCCTATGGCGAGGGCGTCGAGCGCGTCTTCCCGCTCTATTCGCCGAACCTCGACTCCATCAAGGTCGTCCGCAAGGGCAAGGTTCGCCGCGCCAAGCTGTATTACCTGCGCGATCGTCGCGGCAAGTCGGCCCGTATCGCCGAGCGCGTCGAGGCCAAGCCGGCCAAGGGCAAGAACGGCGCGAAGTAAGAGCCGCGCCAAGCCGGCGCTGCCAGCAGCGAGTTTTTCCGGAACGCGGCCTCTCGGGGCCGCGTTTTGCGTTTGAGGCCGTTCACGCAACGGAAATTTGAGGAAACCCGGCTAATCGCTGCGCAGGATCGAAGCGGGCGAGATGGCTGGTGCGCGACACGGCAGGACATGGCGATGGCGTACCGGGCGACAGCACAGCGCACGGGCAATCGCAGCGTATCCCCTCGCCTGCCGCAGGCCTGAGATTCGCGCCGCCCCACTGGCGCCGGGTCTGGCTCGGCCTCGATCGCAACGAAGCCGTACTCGCCTTCGTCGCGACCCCGCTCGGCATCGTCCTGCTGCATGCGTCCTTCTTCGCCGCGCTCGCGCTGAGCTTTCAGATCTCGCTCTCTGCCGTGGCGCTGATCGGCCTGACCCTACTCGGTTGCGCGCTCTTCCCAGCCCGTCGCCTGCTCGTCATGGCCATTTCCGGCTTTCTCTACATCCTTCTCCGGCCGTTCCGGAGTCAGCAGCAGCAGGAATTCGCCGAGAAGCTGCGCGAGACTACGCCGGAACTGGTCGAGCTGCCGCATCTCGCCTGGCAGGCACCTCTCGCCATGGGCTTCCTGCTGCTCTGCGGCCTCGCTTTGCGCCTGCAGCGGCGTTACCGCGCCAGTCTGCTCGCCCGCCGACCGGTCCTGACCCAGTTCGCGGTCCTCGCGGCGCTCATCGCCGGCACCGGCCTGCTCGAGCCCGAAACTCCGGCTTACGCGGCGCTCTGGACCTTAGTCGTCATATACGCCGCCTCCTTCTTCTTTCTGTCCTATGCCTTCGTCGACCAGCGCGGCCGGATCGAACGCCCGGTACCGCTCCATCTCGGCTTCATGCGCCCGTTCTGGGGCGGGCCATCGATCCCGTTCAAGACGCTGACCTATCTCGGCACCTTCGAGGCGAAAACGCCGGCCGAACTCGCCGCAACTCGGCTACGCGCGCTGAAGCTCGCCATCTGGGCCGCGATGCTCGCGGGGCTGCACGCGCTGCTCTCGGCGGCCTTCTATGATGTCGCCGACTGGCCGACGCTCAACGAGGCGCTGACGATGACGGCGCAGGGCGAGGCGCCGGCCATAACCGCCGGCTGGCTGATCGTCGCCAAGAACTTCATCCTGACCGTGCTGGCGACCGCGGCCTTCGCCCACGTCTTCGTCGCCATCGTGCGCATGGCCGGCTACGGCATTCCGCGCAATACGGCACGGCCGCTGAGCGCCCGCAGCATCGCCGAATTCTGGAACCGGTACCTCTTCTATTTCAAAGAGTTGTTGCTGGATTTCTTCTTCTATCCGGCCTTCGCGCGCTGGTTCAAGGCGCATCCGCGCCTGCGCATCGCCTTCGCCACCTTCTGCGCGGCCTTCGTCGGCAACCTGCTCTTCACGGTGATTTCGCAGGCCCATCTCGTGGCCGAGCACGGGCTGCTCGGCGCCGTCATGCGCTTCGAGAGCTATGTTTTCTACGCGGCGCTGCTGACCCTGGCACTGGTGCTGTCGCAGCTGCGCAAGCGCAAGCCAAAGCCGGAGGACGGCTTCTGGCGCTATGAGGTCACGCCGCGGCTCACCGTCATCGGCTTCTTTGCGGTGGTGCAGATCTTCGCCGATGAGAGCGGCCATCTCGGCCTGGCGGAGCGGACGGACTTCCTGCTCCACCTCTTCGGTATCTGAGCGCGGCCTCTTCAGACGCGCGCGCCGATCAACCCCTCGATCTGCGCCAAGGTGTCGAGCTGGGTGATGTCGAAATCCGCATCGGCGAGATCGATGCCGATCTCGCGCTCGAGCAGCATCAGCACTTCCGTCGCCGCCATCGAGTCGAGCTTGCCGCTGAAGAACAGCGAGTCATGGTCGGAGATAGCGCCGCGATGACCGCGCTCGGCCAGCATGGCGAGCACGGCCTCCCTGACGATGGCGACAGCCGAAACCTTGGTCACGATATCCTCCTTCAGGCCGCAGCTTCAGCCGCGCGACCGCTTTCCAGCAGTGCGACCAGCGCCCGCCTGTCGACCTTGCCATTGACGTTCTGGGGCAGTGTTTCGAGCCGGTGGATCGCCCCCGGCACCATGTAGCGCGGCAGGCTCTCCAGCATCGCCTCGCGGATCGCCTCCGGCTCGTGCTCGCTGCCGGCGACGAAGCTGACCAGCCCCTCGGCCGAGCCGTAGCTCACCGGCCAGGCGACGGTGGCGACGAGCTCGCTGCCGGCGGCGCGGCGCAGATGCATGTCGACTTCCTCGAGCTCGATCCGGTTGCCCTTGACCTTCACCTGGTTGTCGACACGGCCGAGATGATGAAAGACGCCGTCGGCATCGCAGCTGCCGAGATCGCCGGTCAGGTACCAGCGCCGCCCGTCGAGCATACGGAAGCGGTCGGCGGTAAGCTCCGGCTGGCCGAAATAGCCGATCGCGACCTGCGGTCCGCAGAGTGCGATCTCGCCCGGCATACCTGGCGCAACCGGCTGCTGCCGCTCGTCGAGGATTCCCACTTCCATGGTCGGATAGGGCTCGCCGATCGCGACGATGCCGCGCGACGGCGTCACCACCGGCGGCTCCGTCAGCGTCTGCCGCATGCAGACTACCGTGCACTCGGTCGGCCCGTAGATGTTCTCGACGCTGCCGTTCGGGGTCGCCGCTGCCCAGGCTTGCGCCGCCTCGGCAGGCAGCGGCTCGCCGCAGAAGATCGACATCCGCAGGCTCGGGAACAGATCCGGCTTGAGCGCCCCACTCTTGCGCATCAGGCCGATCACCGTCGGCACCGACATCCAGACGGTCAGTTCATGGCTGCGGATGAAGCGGGCCGGCGCCATCAGCTCGAGCTGCGACATGACATGCAGGGATGCACCGGCCTCGGCGCACAGGAAGAGATTGTGGACCGTCAGGTCGAAAGTGACGTCACAGGCCTCGCCGATCCGGTCGTCCGCGGTGTAGCGCGTCCAGAACCGGCTCTGGGCGATGTAATGGTCGAGCGAGCCGGCCGAGATCATCACGCCTTTCGGCATGCCGGTCGTGCCCGAGGTGAAGATGATGTAGCCGACCGCGTCGGCCCGCACCTGCACGGGGCCGGGCAGCGGCGGCGTGTCGAGCGCAGTGCGCTCGCTCACCATCTGGCCTGGCCGTGCCGCCTCCTTCGCCGCGCCGGCAGGCAGCACGACGAGATCCGGAGCCGCCGCCAGCACTGCCGGCGTCAGCAGCGCCGCGCCATTCTCGTCGACGACGAGCGCGTCGAGCTCCAGTGCCTGCAACAGGGCGACCAGCCGCTCCTCCGGCCATTTGAGATTGAGCGGCACATAGGCGGCGCCGGCCCAGCAGGCTGCGAGAATGCCGACATAGGCTTCGAGGCTGCGCGTCGCCAGGATGCCGACGCGGCGCGATTGCAGCCGAGGCGCCAGCGCGCCGGCGAGATGCGCGACCTGCTGCCCCAGCTGTCCATAGCTATATTCGCGCCCGGCGACGGCGAGCATGACGCTCTCAGGGGAAAAAACCGTCTGCCTGGCGAAGGGCAAGGCGAGGTTGAAGTCTTGTTCCGGCACGTTCGCTCCCGATGCGCGTGACAAGTGCCGCATCGTAAGGCAGATAGTTACTCCGCGGGTTAACGAAACACGCCATGAGCGCATTCGTCGCAACGCGATCGGAATTGTTGTGGATATCCCCTAGGGAAGCTGGGCCAGTCGCGCCAGCAAAGCCCCGGCATCGGCGGCATTCTGATAGAGCCCGAAGCCCAGCCGCAGCCGGTTGCCGCGCAGATCGGCGGTGATGCCGGCCTGCTTCAGCCGCTGGTGCCAGTCAGCCGCCTGCTCATGGCGGAAGGTCAGGAAATTGCCGCGCGCCGGCTCGTCCATAGGCACGACCAGGTTCTCCAGGGCGAGCACGCCGCACGGCCTTCGCGCCAGCCCGTCCGCGACGATCCTCTGCAGGGCATGGGCGTGAGCGTGGATCGCCGCCGCGTCGAGCCCCTTGTCATCGAGCCAGTCGAACACGGCACCCATGCGGTAGAGCCCGGAGGGATCGAAGGTCGCCCCCATGAAGCGCCAGCCGTTCTGCGCATAGCCGATCTCGCCCTGCGCCCCTGAAAGTGCGCCGAAGGAAGCGTACCAGCCGGTATCGCGCGGCCGCATACCGAAGCCCGGCGGGCAATGCATGAAGCAGGCGCCCTCACCCGACATCGCGTATTTGTAGCCCCCGGCAATGTAGAAGGCCTTGTCGGCAATGGCCGAGAGGTCGGTCGGGCGCGCCAGGAAGCCGTGATAGCCGTCGATGACGACGAGGCGGCCGGGCGCCGAAACGCCCTCGACCAGCGCGTCGAGATCCGTCAGCGCGCAGCCGGAATTGAAATGGACCTGGCTGACGAACACCATGTCGATGCCGGCATCGGCTCCTGCCGCCGCGACCAGCCGTTCGGGCAAGGTCGCAAAAGGCTCGGCCGGCACAGAGACGAGCTCGACCAGCCCGTCTTCGGCGAGCCGCTCCACCTGTCGGCGGAAGGAATGGAATTCGGCATCGCTGGTCAGGATGCGGGCCTTGCGCTCGCGCGGCAGGCAGGAGAGCAGCCGGTTGACGAACTCATGCGTGTTGTTCGCCGGCACGAGGCCGTCGATCCCGGGCAGGTTCAGGTGCTTTGCGACGCCTTGCGCGACGCGCTGCCACACCGGTCCGAGCACCTCCTCCCATTTGCCGTCGACCAGCCGGGCCGCTTCGTCCCAGCAGCGTAGCTGCGCCGCACGCGTCGCGTCCGGCCAGAAATGATGGCTGTGCGCTGCGAAATGCAGCCGCTCGGGCCAGTTCTGCCGAAAGCGCGAGAACTCCGCCGAAAGGTCGAAGGGCGGCGCGCCGATCTCCGTCTTCGCTCCCACAGCAATCTCACCGGAAACCGTCATCGCAACCTCGCCGCAGCTTGTTCGCCCGTCGAAATACTTTAAACTTAAAATATCTGGCGCCCATCTCGCGTCAAGGCACCGGATCGCAGGCAAGGAGGCCGTGATGGCAGGCAATACGGGCAGCCGGATCGAAGCCGGCATGACGACCGACTTCAGGGACCGGATGGATTACGGCTCCTATCTCGGCCTCGACCTCTTGCTCGCGGCGCAGAAGCCGCTCAGCGACGCGCCCGACGAATTGCTGTTCATCACCATCCACCAGGTTCAGGAACTCTGGCTCAAGCTCGCGACCCATGAGCTCGACGGGGCGATCGCTGCGCTCCGCAACGACGAATTGCAGCCGGCATTCAAGTCGCTGGCGCGGGTCTCGCGCATCCAGGCCCAGCTGATCACCGCCTGGGACGTGCTCTCGACCATGACGCCGGCAGACTACCTCGCCTTCCGCGACGCGCTCGGCCAATCCTCCGGCTTCCAGTCCTATCAGTACCGCGCCCTCGAATTCCGCCTCGGCGCCAAGGACCCGCGCATGCTGGCGATGCACAAGCACCATGAGGCGCATCACGCCCATCTCGAAGCCCTGCTGGCGTCGCCGAGCCTCTATGACGAGGCCTTGCGGCTGTTGGCGCGGCACGGCCTGCCCATTCCGGCCGGATGCCTGGAGCGCGACTGGCGCCAGCCCCATGTCTCGAACGCAGCGGTGCGTGCCGCCTGGCTCACGGTCTATCGCGATACCCACCGCTATTTCGACCTCTACGAGCTTGCCGAGGAACTTGTCGACGTCGAGGACCAGTTCCAGCAATGGCGCTTCCGTCACATGAAGACGGTCGAGCGCATCATCGGCTTCAAGCCCGGCACGGGCGGCTCCAGCGGCGTGAAGTTCCTGAGGACGGCGCTGGAGCGGTCCTTCTTCCCCGAGCTCTGGGAGCTGCGCAGCGAGTTGTAGAAGCCTCTTCAGCCCCCATCCTGAGGAGGCCGCGCAGCGGCCGTCTCGAAGGATGCTTCAGTAGGTTCAAGCAGTTCCTGGGCCATCCTTCGAGACGCGCCTGCGGCGCTCCTTAGGATGAGGGTTGGGGGGCGAGCGAGAGCCTACTCCTGATTTCCAAAAGTCATGTCGCGCCGCGCCGTCAGGATGCTGATCGAATAGCCTGCGACGACGTCGACCAGCGACATCAGCGTGATGATCAGGAACGTGCCGGTGCCGAAGCCAGGCACGAACAGGAAAATCAGCCCGCAGGCGATGAACAGCACCAGCGACAGGCCGTGATTGAAGATCGAGCTCGATTTGGCGCTGGTCGCGTTCATGATCTCGAAGAACAGGACCACCGTCGAGATCGCGAGCAGGAGCTCGCTCATGGTCAGCGTGAACACCGACCCGGAAGGCAGCCGGAGATTGAGCAGCTCACGCGAGAGCGGCACGCCCATGGCCGCAACGGCAACGCCATAGGCGACGACCGCCAGCAGCATGAAGGGAAAGAACCGGGCCATCTCGTCATCCTGCCATTGCCGAACCCGCAACCAGTCGCTGCGGAATATCCGGAGCCGTTAAAGCATGTTCGCGCCCATGAGGAAGCAGTTTTCGGGCGCGAGCCGGCAAGCCGAACCGATCGCCGCCCGGGGCGCTTGCGGCGCGCCAATGCGCAACTGCCGCAAGGGCGCTCTGTCGCCGCTTCGCGTTGCCGCCGTAGATTGGAACTGATAGAACGACGCCATGAACAAGAAGCGGCACATTCAGGACGGTTGCCGGCGCGTGCTGCGCCGCACGCTGAATCCGCGCCGCTTCCCGACGACGCAGGGCTTCGCCGCGTTGCACGATCACGCCCGCTTGCCCTGGCGCTTCTTCGGCCGCTTCACCGCTTCGCTCGCAGCCGGCCTTAGCCTGGCCTGAGACCGGCCGTCCGGCCGGCGACAGGCCCGCTGCACGCGCCCCGGCCCGCCCGGCCGCCAGATCGATTTCCATACCGAAGGCACGAAGCCAATGACTGCGACCAAAGCCCCGACCACGCTCTACGACAAGGTTTTCGAGGACCACGTCGTCGACCGCCAGGACGACGGGACCTGCCTGCTCTATATCGACCGCCATCTCGTCCATGAGGTCACCAGCCCGCAGGCCTTCGAGGGTCTGCGCATGACAGGCCGCAAGGTCCATGCGCCGGAGAAGACGCTCGCCGTCGTCGACCACAATATCCCGACGACCGACCGCAAGGCCGGCATCGCCGAGGAGGAGAGCCGCATCCAGGTCGAGGCGCTGGCCAAGAACGCCAAGGAGTTCGGCGTCCTGTATTTTGACGAGCTCGACGTCCGCCAGGGCATCGTCCACATCGTCGGTCCCGAGCAGGGCTTCACCCTGCCCGGCACGACCATCGTCTGCGGCGACAGCCACACCTCGACGCATGGTGCCTTCGGCGCGCTGGCGCACGGCATCGGCACCTCCGAGGTCGAGCACGTGCTGGCGACCCAGACGCTGATCCAGAAGAAGGCCAAGAACATGCTCGTCCAGGTGGACGGCACCCTGGCCAAGGGCGTCACCGCCAAGGACATCACCCTCGCCATCATCGGCGAGATCGGCACCGCCGGCGGCACCGGCTCGGTGATCGAATATGCTGGCGACGCGATCCGCGCCCTGACCATGGAAGGGCGGATGACCGTCTGCAACATGGCGATCGAGGGCGGCGCGCGCGCCGGCATGGTCGCCCCCGACGAGAAGGCCTTCGCCTATCTAAAGGGCCGGCCGCGGGCGCCGCAGGGGGCCGCCTGGGACGAGGCCGTGCGCTACTGGGAGACGCTGCGCACCGACGAGGGCGCGCATTTCGACCGCATCGTCAAGCTCGACGCCAACAACCTGCCGCCGATCGTCTCCTGGGGCACGAGCCCCGAGGACGTCATCTCGGTCGCCGGTGCCGTGCCCGATCCCGAGCAGATCGCCGACGAGGTCAAGCGCGCATCGAAGAAGCGGGCGCTCGAATATATGGGCCTGACCGCCGGCACCAAGATGACCGACATCCCGCTCGACGTGATCTGGATCGGCTCCTGCACCAATGGCCGGATCGAGGATCTGCGCGCCGTCGCCAAGATCGTCGAGGGCAAGAAG
Organism: Allobosea sp. WAO; assembly: GCF_001509835.1. Classification (GTDB taxonomy): domain Bacteria; phylum Pseudomonadota; class Alphaproteobacteria; order Rhizobiales; family Beijerinckiaceae; genus Allobosea. The sequence continues at coordinate 179,462 of NZ_JXTJ01000006.1, read as the reverse complement.
ATCCATGCCAGCCTGGACTACGCCATGGTGGTGCCGGGCTCCGGCCTGGTGAAGCAGCAGGCCGAGGCCGAAGGCATCGACAAGATCCTGATCGCCGCCGGCTTCGAATGGCGCGAGCCGGGCTGCTCGATGTGCCTCGGCATGAACCCCGACCAGCTCAAGCCGGGCCAACGCGCGGCCTCGACCTCGAACCGCAACTTCGAGGGCCGTCAGGGCTATCGTGGCCGCACCCACCTCGTCTCTCCCGCCATGGCGGCGGCGGCGGCGCTGGTCGGCCACTTCGTCGACGTGCGCACGCTGGGCTGAGCGCGGGGGCGGTCGCGGGAGGACGTCATGAGCACCGATCCCCGCGAAGCAGCCCGTGCCGGCGAGGCCAAGCAAGCCCTGGACCGCGTCAAGCGCGATTCGGAAAGCTTGCTCGGCTCGTCCATGGGCCGCGCCGCAGACCACTTCTCCGGCAAGGACGCACCAGAAGGCGACAATATCGAGCTCTGGGGCCGGCGTATCGGCCGCGGACTTTCGCTGATCGCCTTCATCGGCCTGTCCTGGTGGCTCGGATACCAACTGAAGATCTGGTGATGGCAAGCATTCCCTCGATCAAGGCGGCAGCGAGCAACTCGGCCGAGGCTGCATCGGAGCCCGGCTGGGACGATCGGCGCGCGCCTTCGATTGCGACCTTCGAGGAGCTGGCGCAGGTGGCCTATGACCGCCTGCCGGCGGATTTCCGCCAGCTCTGCGCCGGCCTGATCATCAACGTCACCGAGTTTCCCGAGGACGATGTCCTGAAGGAACTCGAGGCGGAGAGCCCGTTCGACCTGCTCGGCCTGTTCTCCGGCGTCGGCCTGCCGCAGCAGGGCTATGCGCCTCAGACCGGGCAGATGCCCAATACTATCCATCTCTACCGCCGCCCGATCCTCGATTACTGGGCGGAGCATGACGAAAGCCTGGGGGCGATCGTGACCCATGTCCTGGTGCACGAGATCGGCCACCATTTCGGCTTCGACGACGACGACATGGAAGCGATCGAGCGGGCAGCCGGCTGACCTGCCGCCGCAAGCCGCCTTCCCCACAGCATTCAGGAGACAAAGCCCATGCAGCCCTTCACCACCCTGACCTCGACGCCCGCCCCGCTGAAGGTGATCAATGTCGACACGGACATGATCATCCCCAAGCAGTATCTGAAGACGATCAAGCGCACCGGGCTCGGCACCGCGCTGTTCTCGGAGATGCGCTACAAGGAGGACGGCTCGGAGAATCCGGACTTCGTCCTGAACCAGCCAGCCTATCGCAAGTCGGAGATCCTCGTCGCCGGCGACAATTTCGGCTGTGGCTCGTCGCGCGAGCACGCCCCCTGGGCCCTGCTCGACTTCGGCATCCGCTGCGTGATCTCCACCAGCTTCGCCGACATCTTCTACAATAACTGCTTCAAGAACGGCATCCTGCCGATCAAGGTCTCGCAAGAAGACCTCGACAAGCTGTTCGACGATGCCGATCGCGGCTCGAACGCGACGCTGACGATCGACCTCGAGAGCCAGACCATCAAGGGGCCCGATGGCGGCACGGTGACCTTCGAGATCGACCCGTTCCGCAAGCACTGCCTGCTCAACGGCCTCGACGATATCGGCCTGACCATGGAGAAGGCCCCGAAGATCGAGGCCTATGAGGAGAAGCTGAAGGGCCGCGCCTGGGCGTGAGCCAATCTGCTCGACGACACCCGTCATGGTCGGGCTTGTCCCGACCATCCACGTCTTGGCTTCGCTAACGGCGTGAGGTGTTCAAAACGTGGATGCTCACCACAAGGGCGAGCATGACGGCGTCTTCAAACCACCACACCCTGCATGGGCGCGAGATCGCCGGTGCCCGGAAACACCCTCTCGGCCAGCACCGGCCCCGACAGCCCGAACAGGTCGGCGACGACGCCCTTGGCCACGGCACGGATATCCGTGGTGGGCTTGAGGTCGCGCTGCTCGTGCAGCTGCTCGGGCCTTAGCCCCGGCCAGTCGACGATCATGCGCCGGCCATTGACCGCACCGCCGATCAGGAAGGCGACCGTGCCGGTGCCGTGATCGGTTCCCACCGTGCCGTTGACGCGAGCGGTACGGCCGAACTCGGTGACGACCATCACCACCGAATCCTTCCAGACGGCTTTCAAGCCGTTCTCGAAAGTCGCGAGCGCGCCATCGAGCCCGCCGAGCAGCGTGGCGAGCCGGCCCTTGGCGCCGCCCTCGTTCGCATGCGTGTCCCAGCCCTCGAAAGCCAGCGCCGCGATGCGCGGGCCGTCCTCGGCGCCGACCAGCCGGGCCGCGCCCTCGGCGATGCGCCTCATGCCCTCGGCGCTGTCCGGGCCGCCGCCGCCACGCGCCTGCCCCTCCATACCCTGCCGGCTCGCGATCAGTTCGGTCTCGATCGCCTTTTTCAGCACCAGCGCCAGGGCAGGATCGCGCTCGCCATAGAGATCGCCTAGGCGCTGGACGAGACCGCCGCCGGCCCGCGCCATGCGTGGCGGCGCCCAGCCGAGCACCGGCGCAGAGCCCCGCACCACGAGCGGCGGCACGACGCCGATGCCGAGCGCCCCGCGCCGCGACACCGTCTCGCCCGCCGGCAGGCTGGCGATCAGCCGGTTGAGCCAGCCGCTATCGGTCTTGCCCGGTCCACTTTGCCCGCTTTCGAGCACGTCCTGCCCGTCGAAATGCGAGCGCTCGCGATAGCCGGTAGCGCTGGCATGGACGATCGCCGCCTGTCCGCCGGCATAGAGCCGCGCCAGGTTCGGCATCGCCGGGTGCAGATAGAAGAAGCCGTCGAGCGGCAGCGCCGCCTCCGGCCCGTCCTTTGTCAGCGCGATGCCCTCGCGCAGCGCGGCATAAGCGGGATCGCCGAGCGGCGGCACCGCCGAAAGCCCGTCGAGCGCGCCGCGCAGAACCACCAGCAGGAAGCGGGAATCGCGCGCGCCAGCCGCCGCATAGGCGAATTTCGGCATGTAGGACCAAGCGAAGAGAGCGCCCGCCGCCCCGAGCACGGCGCGGCGCGAGGGTGTCATCCGTTCGCAGTCGTCATCGGCGGCGGCCATGCTCATCTCCGCTGGAATTCGGGCGACATCAAAAGCAGCGCGAGCGCCTGCGCCTTGCTCTCGGCGCGCGCCACCGCCTGCCGCGTCTGTGGCGAGGCGAGCGGGCCGAGCACCTCCTCGACGAGCAGCCGGGGATCAGCGACCGAGCCGGCAGCCTGCCGGCCGAGCTGCGCCGCGACGTCGATACGGGTCTTGATCCCTTCCGGCGTCGCCCAGGCCGCATTGCTGTCCGGGTAGCCGTCCGGCCCCCCGGGCTGCCAGAGCGGCTGACCCATCACGCCGAGCGCTCCGGCGATCTGACCGAAATCCGGCTTGCGACCGAGCGCCCGGAAAGCTGCGATCAGGAATTCCTGAGGCGTCCGTAGCTTCGTCGTGGGCGCGCTCCAGGCGAGGTCCGACATCGCTAGAGCCCGCGCGAGCGCGGCGAGGTCACCGCCCGTTTCACGGAAGACGCGGGTGAGTTCGGCGACCAGCGCCTGCGGTGGCTCGTCGGCGACGAAATGCCGGGCAAGCTTGTGGGCGATGAAGCCGGCGGCGCTGGGATGGCGGGCGAGATCGGCCAGCGCCGCCATGCCCTTCTCCTTGCCCTCCTGCCGATAGACCTTGCCGAGCAGCTTCTGGCCGCCAGGGTCATGCAGTGCCGGATTGAAGGCGAAGGAACCGGGAAAGCCGAGACGGGCATCGCGCCCGACGATCGTCCAGCCGGTGATGATCCGCGCCAGTCCGGTCACGTCAGCCTGGCTGTAGCCGCCGGAGACGCCGAGCGTGTGCAACTCCATGATCTCGCGGGCGAGATTTTCGTTGAGCCCGCGCCCACGGCGCTTGCCGGCGCGCGAATCCGGGCCGATCGAGAGCTGGTTGTCGAGGAAGTTGAGCATCGCCGGATGGCTCTCGACCGCGATCAGCATTTCCTCGAAACGGCCGAAGACGTTGGGGCGGATCGCCTCGCGCTCGAACGCCCCGGCCATGGCGCGCACGAAATTGCCCTTGGCGACCGAAACGCAGAAATGGTTCGACCAGAACTGCACCAGCCGCTCGGCGAAGCCGGTCTCGGTCGCGAGCGCCAGATGGACCCGGGCGACGACTTCCTCGCGATAGACCTTCTGCGGAAAGGGCGGCTCGGCCGGCTGCGGCGCCGGCAAGTGGCTCTGGACCCGGCCCGGTTCCGGCGGCGCGGCTGCGACCTGCACGGCCTCGCTGCTCGGCTGTCCGGCGACACGGCGGGATTCGCGCGCCGCTCGCTCCTCATCCTCGAAGGCGTAGAGCGCCCTCCCGATCGGGGCGGCGCCGGAGAAGCTGACCTGCGGCTGCGGCGCGCCTTCGCTGCGGATCTCGTCCAGCAGGCGCTCACGAGCGTCGCCGGCAGGGGCAGCCTGCCCGGGCATCGGCCCGAGACCGAAGCGCTGCAGCGCCAGAACCTTCAGGCGCGGCTCCGACCGGTCCGCCATGCTTCGCCTCCGCCGCCTGCGTCGTCGGTCACAGGCTTCCTCACAACTATGGCGAAAGCCCGACGCGGTTTTCAACCGATCCCAAAACGAGAAGGGCCGCCACCTCTCGCGAGGCAGCAGCCCTTCCGCTTCGGCCCCCAGAGCCCGCTCCACTCGGCTTGCGGCGCAAGCCGAGCGGAAAAACGGTCTCCGCCCCAAAGCGACAGACGAATTCACCGATCAGACTGATGCAATCTGATCGGACACGGCTCTAGTGCTCACATCGCCGGCAGAGCCGCGATATCGCGCACCGTGCCGTTGAGGCCGCTGACCTTGCCGACCATTGCCGCCTTGCCCGTAGCAAGATCGACCTTGTGCAGGGCGCCATCGGCCAGCAGCCAACCGGTATTGCTGCCGTCGGAGGCGGTTTCGATGTCGAAGGCGATTGCTTTTGCGGCAACGCCGAGCTTGCCGATCGCGCCGAGCACCCCGTCGTTCGGCGGGGCCTGCTTGAGCAGCCCGCCGATCTTGCCGTCAATGTCGTAGAGCGCCGTTTCCTTGGTGCCCTTGACCGAATTGCTATAGGCGCCGGCGACCACCATCGGCGCCTCGCCCTTGTGCATGTCGGTTTCGGCGAATTTCAGCTTGCCGTCGACCGTGGTCTTGCCGTCCTCGACATTGACCCGGAGATTGGTGCCGTCCGAGCCGATCACGCGCAAACGGTCGGCCGCCGGGTTGAAGTCGACGGTCGCCATCGAGGTCGCGGCCAGCACCGTGTCCATCTTCGACTTCATCGTCGCCTTACCGGCCTTGTCGACCGTGTAGATCGTCCCGTCCGTCGCCAGCGCATAGAGCATGCCGTCGGCGGGGCGGACGTCGATGCCGGCGATCTTGCCGCTGATGCCGGTCACCTTCATCGACTTGCCGGCCTTCTGGGTCGTGGTGTCGATCATCGTCAGCGTGTCGTCGCCGGACAATGCGGCGAGCATGGCAGCCTGCGCCGCCAGCGGCGCGAAAGCCGCCGCGAGGACGGTCGAGGCGAGAAGCAGGGCTCGGGCGTGGCACATGGTCTTTCCTCCTGATCGCATCGGGGCTCGATGCCTGGACGAAGCCGCCTGGAGCGTGCCCGTCATGAGAGGTAGCGCCGCCGCGCCCCGGCGGATGCGCCGCAAAAAATAAAAGCCCCTGCTGCATCCGGAGGCCGGATTGCTGTGTAGAATCGCACTGGCGCGCGCCCGACGGCCCGCGCTGCCGACGAGGAGACGAGGATGGCGACGGGCGCCGTGCCAGCGCGCGGGATGGGCGAGATCGAGCAGGCGCTGCTGGCCTGTGCTTCCGGCGACAAATTGGCCCTACGGCGCATCTACGAGGCCGAGTCGGCGCGTATGCTGGGGGTGGCGCAGCGTCTGCTGAAGCGCCGCGCTCTGGCGGAGGAAGCCGTGCAGGATGCTTTCGTGCTGATCTGGCGCCACGCCGCCCGCTTCGACCCCGAACGCGGCGCCGGCCTGACCTGGATCTACGCCATCCTGCGCAACCGCTCGCTCTCTATCCTGCGCGACGAAAGGCGGACCGAAACGCGCGATGCCCCGCTCGCCGAGGAGACGCCGAGCGAGGAGGACGATCCGGAGACGGTGATGTCGAAGCTCTCGGATGCCAGTGCGCTGCGCGCCTGCCTGGAGACCTTGGCCCCGCAAAAGCGTAGCCTCGTCCTGCTCGCCTTCGTCCAGGGGCTGACCCATGGCGAGATCGCCGGCCGCCTGAAGATGCCGATGGGCACGGTGAAGTCCTGGATCCGCCGCTCGCTGATCTCGCTCAAGGAGTGCCTCGGATGAGCGCCTCCGCCGAAGCCCCCCTTCCTCCTGCCGAACGCGATGCGCTGGCCGGCGAATATGTGCTGGGCCTGATCGAGGGCGCCGAGTTCGCCGCCGCCGAGCGTCGCCATGCCGAAGACCGCGACTTCGCAGGCGCCGTCGAATTCTGGCGCGGCCATCTCGCCGAGGTCGACGCGAGCGCGACGCCGATTGCCCCTCCCGCCGATCTCTGGAGCCGGATCGAGGCCGGGATAGCCGGCCTTGTGACAGGCGCCGCGGCGGCACCCATGACGTCCGGGGCGGCTTCGGTGCCGCGCAGTCGCTTCGCCGATTGGTGGAACAGCCTGTTCGTCTGGCGTGGCGCTGCCTTCGCCGGCGCGCTCGCGGCCCTGCTGCTCGCGATCGGCCTCGTCGGTGCGCTCGATCGCGCGCGGCGCCAGCCGGTGATGGTCGCGGTACTGATGACCGATACCAGTATCGCGGCCGCGGTGGTGAACACCTATGCCGATGGCCGCGTCGAGATGCTGCCGCTGCAGACGATCGACGTTCCCGCCGGCAAGGCCCTAGAGATCTGGACGCTCTGGGACCGCGCCGTCGGCCCGCGCTCGGTCGGCCTGATCGACCGCGCCCGCACCACGCCCTTGCGCCTCGATGACCTTCCGCTCGGCAAGGACCAGCTCTTCGAGATCACGCTGGAGCCGGCGAGCGGCTCGCCGACCGGGCGCCCGACCGGCCCGATCATAGCTAAGGGAACGACGGCGCAGAGGCTGTGAGGCAGCCAAAGCGCGAGCCTTGATGGCCAAGTCAGGCGAAGTGCGCCGAGCGGGGATGCCGATTTCGCCGGAATCGGCGGCCCCGGCCTTGAAAATTTGCTATCGCAGTGCAACATGAACGGGTGAGGACGACCTCCCCCATGACGGGCAGATTTGCTGGGACGACCCGGCCTGTCTCCATGGGAGAAGATAAATGGCCTGGATCTACCTCCTCGTCGCCGGCCTGCTTGAGATCGTCTGGGCGTTCTTCATGAAGCAGTCGGACGGCTTCACCAAGATCACGCCGACCGCAATCACCATCGTCACCATGATCGGCAGCTTCGCGCTGCTCGCCGTTGCGATGCGCAGCCTGCCGCTCGGCACGGCCTACACGATCTGGACCGGCATCGGTGCGGTCGGCGCCTTCCTCGTCGGCGTCTTCGTGCTCGGCGAGGCCGCGAACCCGATGCGTCTCGCCGCGGCCGGCCTGATCGTCTCCGGCCTGATCATGATGAAGATGTCGGCGCACTGACGCCGGCATGGCCTGCGGGGCGCGCTTGTTCGACCGGGGCACACTTCAAAAACAGTACAGGCGGACGATCGCTCGCCCGCCTGTACGCATCGTCAGCGCTCCTTGTCCGCCGTCAGCGGATCGGCGGGGCGAACTGGATGCCGCCCTTCGACCAGAGATTGTTCAGACCACGCGGCAGGTTGATGCGGCTGCCCGAGCCGAGGTTCCTCTCATAGGACTCGCCGTAATTGCCGACATGCCGGACGATCCGCGCCGCCCAGTCCGGCGTCAGGCCTAGCCCTTCGCCGAGCTTGGTGCCGACGCCGAGCAGGCGCTGGATCTCCGGATTGTCGGATTTCAGCATCTCCCCGACATTGGCCGAGGTCACGCCGAACTCCTCGGCATTGATCATCGCGAAGACGGTCCAGCGCACGATGTCGAACCACTGGTCGTCGCCCTGGCGGACATAGGGGCCGATCGGCTCCTTGGAGATCACCTCCGGCAGCAGGATGTGCTCAGCGGGATCGGCCATCTTCAGCCGGTAGGAGACCAGCTGCGAGATATCGGTCGAGATCGCGTCGCAGCGGCCGCTCTCATAGGCCTTCACCGTCTCGTCGATGCCCTGGAAGGCGACGACCTCGTACTTCATCTTGTTGACGCGGAAATAGTCGGCGAGGTTCAGCTCGTTGGTGGTGCCCTGCACGGTGCAGATCGAGGCGCCGTCGAGCTCCTTGACCGACTTGATGCCGGCTTTCTTGCGCAGCTGGAAACCCTGGCCGTCATAGTAGTTGACCGCCGTGAAATCGAGGCCCTGGCCAGCGTCGCGGCTGAGCGTCCAGGTCGTGGTCCGCGGCAGCACGTCGATCTCGCCGCTCTGCAGCGCGACCAACCGATCCTTGCTGGCCAGCGGGATGAAATTGACCTTGTTCGGATCGTCGAAGATCGCCGCCGCCAGCGCCCGGCAGACATCGACGTCGAGCCCCGACCACTTACCCTGCCCGTCGGCGAGGCTGAACCCGGCAATGCCGGTGCTGGTGCCGCAGAGCAGCTGGCCGCGCTCCTTGACCTTGGCCAGCGTCGTCTGCGCCAGGGCACCGGTGCTGATCAGCAGTGAGCCGGCCAGCGCCAGCAGCGCGGTCTTTCCGATCCGGGACATGAACTTTCCTCCTCCTGCGGTTGATGGTGATCGAGCCGAATTCGGCTTTCAGAGGCCCAGGCGCTCATAGCGCTGGTGGGCGGTGGGCTTGGGTGCAGGGTCGTCGCTGATCGCGATGATCTCGGCCGGATGGCTGGCGGGCGCGGCCTCGCCTTCACGCCAGAGCCAGTAGTGGTTCTCCGGCAGGCCGTTGACGGCGACGACCTTGTGACCACCGGCGGCGTCGATCGCATGGATGGTGACGCGGCCGATCAATCCGCCCTTCAGGGCGCGCATGTCGTCGACGGCCTCATGGACCGCCTCCTCCACGCTCATGCCCAGCTTCATGTAGAGCACCACGGCGCGGGCAGTGCCGGCCCGGATGCTCATCTCGCCGACGCCGGTGCAGGCGCAGGCGCCATAGCGGGTATCGGCATAGGAGCCGGCCCCGATGATCGGGCTGTCGCCGAGGCGGCCGGGATATTTCCAGCCCCAGCCGGAGGTGCTCGTCCCCGCGCCGATATGGCCAGCCTTGTCCTGCGCCAGGAAGACGGTGGTGTCGCGGCCGATCTCCGGGTCGATCGCCTGCTTGCAGAGCTCGGCCATCGGCACGTCGGGCCAGGCGGCACGATCGGCCACGCCGACCTCATCCGCGAACCAGCGGGCCCAGGCGGTGCGGGCATGCGGCATCAGAAGCTCCCCGGCCTCGGCACCGATCTCGGCGGCGAAGCGCCGTGCCCCCTCCCCGACCAGAAGCACATGTGGCAGCCGCTCCATCACCTGACGGGCGATACTGATCGGATGCAGATAGCCGCCGAGCGCCCCGATCGCCCCCGTGCGAAGCGTGGAACCATCCATGACTGACGCGTCGAGTTCGACCTCGCCGAGCAGATTCGGCCAGCCACCGCGCCCGACCGTCCGAACGCTCTCATCGGCCTCGACCAGCCGGACGCCTGCCTCGATCGCGTCCAGCGCCCTGGCGCCGCCGAGGAGTTCCCGTGCCGTCGCACCGATACCGCTGGCCCCCTCATTGTTGCTGATCGCGATCATTTCAGGCGCCTTTAGAAGAATTGAATATTGAATCCAATTTTTCTGTATCGGATGCAAAAGACATTCGCAACAGCGCCAATCTGAGGAAACGGCGCTCTACTACGGCGTCATTCGCAATAATTCATAGGATCCAAAATGTCCGCCATAGAGCGTTCATGGGGCGCCGGATTGAAAGAAGTCCGGTTTTCCGGCAGGAACGGAGGCAAGCCGCCGAGGCCGGGAATCCAGAAATCAGGCCATGACAACCGCGACCAGCCCCGAGAAGACCATGACGCTGCACCGCGTCACGACAACCGGCCGCGTCGTCGATCTCTTGCGCGAGCAGATCCTGTCCGGAGCCTTGCCGGAGGCGACATTGCTGCGACAGGAGAAGCTGGCGGCCGAGTTCGGCGTCAGCCGCGTCCCGATCCGCGAGGCGCTGCACCAGCTCGAGGCCGAGGGGCTGGTGACCATGCAGTCCCACAAGGGCGCAGTCGTCTCCAGCCTGTCGATCGACGATCTCGAGGAGGTCTACGAGATCCGGGCCCGGCTCGAGACCTGGCTGCTCGAGCAGTCCATGCCGCTGCTCGCGGAGCAGCGCTATCGCAAGGCCGAGGCCCTGCTCGCCCAGATGGTTGAGGATCGGCGCGACGAGCTCTGGTCAAACCTGAACTGGGATTTCCACGCGACGCTCTACGAACCGGCCAACCGCCCCCAGACCCTGGCGCTGGTGCGCAAGCTCTATCTCAACGCCTATCGTCACTTCCCGCTGCCGATCAGGCTGACCGGTTCGCGCGAGAAGATGAACCGCGAGCATCAGGTCCTGCTCGACCTTTGCCGGCAGGGCGACGTCGCCCGCGCCAGCGCGCATCTGGAGCAGCACATCCTGATGGGCGCCCGCCACCTGATCAGCCGGCTGAAGGCGCTGCGCCGGCAGGAGGGCGACGCCGGCCGCGCCTGAACGCAACAGCTGCTAGACCACCATCGTGTTCGTCTCGGCGGCGCGCGTCAGGCCGGTATAGAGCCAGCGCGCGAATGGCGTTGGGAGAATCTCAACCTCGTTGCTGAGATCATGTTGTTTTCGCCTCCCTGGTCGCACACTTTCCCGCCGAAGTTGCAAGATTGCTGGAAGCAAAGTGGCGGGCCTGTCTCCCCTATGAACACGCCTGCCCGCATTCTGTTTGGCGTTGTCGTCGCGCTCGCGGCGATCTGGGGATGGAGCAGCGAGTGGGGACAGCTCCTGCGCGGACGCTGGAGCTTCACCCAGTCGATCAGCCCCGACACCGGCACCTATTTCCGTTTGGAGGTAAAGGTTACCTATAAGGGCGAGCCGGTCGACTTCGACATCGTCGTCGGCTGCAATATCAGGCGCACCGGCTACAAGGATGGCAGCAGCAGCGTCGAGGTCGGCATGGTGCCGGTCGTGTTCGGCAAGCGCATGCCGGACAACAAGGGCCTGGTGGTACGCCCGCCGGATGCCTGTGGCGGGCGCTACATCAAGGAAGGCTGGATCCCGGACGACCTGCTGCCGGTGATGGTGGTCTATGATGACGCCGACACGCTTGCCTTTGGCACGGCCTATATGTCGGTAGACGCATATGCCAGCTCACTCTCGGAGCTGCGCTTCGAGCGGGCGACGATCGCCGCCGCGACACGCCAGGAGTTCGATACGTTCCGCAAGGAGCAAACGAATCTGGCCAACCAGGCCTCCTGGCGGTCCGTCATGGGATATCGTTGCCACGCTTACGCGCGCTATCGCATCCCCGAAGTGGCCCGCGATCTGGTGCATCAGGCGTGGCCCGCAGACCACCCGCGCTATTGGGACCCTGGTCCGACACCGGCCTTTGCCGCGGCCTTGTGGGATGCCGAGCGGCAACGCGACATCGGTGGCCCATTCCGGGGCCGACTGGGCTGGGCCGATAGCGGCGAGTCGCCGGCCAACAGGGGCGTTGCGCGGAACACAGGTGGTGGCCAGATTGGGCCGCCGCAGACCCGCAGCATCAATCGATGGGGACCGTCTTATTACCCGGTCTATTCGGACAACAACACTGGCCTAAAGATGCCGGCGCACGTAAAGGATTGGCCTGAATACATTCGCGGCCTTCCCAAGTTTATCGGCCAAAAAGTCGACTTCCAAAACGGCCTGACCCGCGGGCTAGCCTACTGTTACATTGCCCCATCTGTTCCAGATTCCACGCCGAGCCCTACGAAGCAGCACTGGGAATCAGTTCGAGCCTGGAACGAGAGCCCAGCTCTACACTTGGTTGACAGAGATCGGATTATCGGAGCCTCGCCTAGGCTCGCAAACAAGGTCGTTCGCTTCATCGAGCGAGACGAGTATTTCTTCGACATCGTCGAATTTTATCTCGAAGGCACGAGGGGCGACGTGTGATGCCTGTGACCAACGAACTTCATGTTGCTGCTGCGCTTGCAGCCCTCCCGTAACCAAAGCGGATTGCCTAAACAACCACGGTGATCGTCTCGGCGGCGCGCGTCAGGCCGGTATAGAGCCAGCGCGCCCGGTGCTCGCGGAAGGCGAAGGCCTCGTCGAACAGCACGACGTCGTCCCATTGCGAGCCCTGCGCCTTGTGGACCGTGAGCGCGTAGCCGAAGGTGAATTCGTCGGTGTGGCGCCGCAGCTCCCAGGGCACCTCTTCCTCGGTACCGTCGAAGAAGTTCGGCAGCACCGAGACCTTCACCGGCTTGCCGCCGGTGTCGTCCTCTGGCGTCACGCGCATGGTGACGAGCCCCTTCTTCGAGGTCTTCAGCTCCTGCACGATCCAGGCGCCGCCATTGAGCAGGCCCTTGCTCTTGTCGTTGCGCAGGCAGACCAGCTTCTCGCCGACGACCGGCACGTTCGAGCTGTGGCCCATCAATTGCCGCATCCGCGCATTGTAGTTCCGGCGGGTCTTGTTCAGGCCGACGAGCACCTGCCCGGCCGCGAGCACGATCTCGGGCGTGATCGCGTCGCGCCTGATCACGCGGCTTTCGCCGTATTCGCCGACCTCGAGCCGCCCGCCCTCGCGCACGATCATCGACATCCGCACGATCGGATTGTCGGCGGCCTGCCGATGCACCTCGGTCAGCATGATGTCGGGCTCGGCCTCGGTGAAGAAGCCTCCACCCTTGACCGGCGGCAGCTGCGCCGGATCGCCCAGCACCAGCACCGGTGTTCCGAAGGAGAGCAGGTCGCGGCCGAGCTCCTCGTCGACCATCGAGCATTCGTCGATGATGATCAGCTTGGCCTTGGCCGCAACGCTTTCGCGGTTGAGCACGAAGGTCGGGCTTTCCTCGTCGACGCCGCGCGAGCGGTAGATCAGCGAGTGGATCGTCTGCGCGCCCTCGCAACCCTTGTTGCGCAGCACGAGCGCCGCCTTGCCGGTGAAGGCGGCGAAAACGACCGTGCCCTCGACATCCTCGGCGATGTGCCGGGCGAGCGTCGTCTTGCCGGTCCCGGCATAACCGAACAGGCGGAAGAGCTGCGGCGAGCCACTCTTCAGCCAATCGGCGACGGCACGGAGCGCATCGTCCTGTTGCGGCGACCAGTTCATGATGAGGGGCGTTCTATTGCGGACATGGCGCCCAATGGCCGCGAGTCGCAGGCTTCCGGCAAGTGCCGATCACGCAGAGCGCAGGCGCCGTGCGAACTGGTTCGCCTCGACCTGCAGCGAGCCGATGCGCTCGTCCAAGAGCTTCGCGCCGCTCGCGCCCTGCTCGGCGCGGCTCACACTGAGCGAGTTGGCTTCGACGATCGTCGTCATCGCCTCGACGCCGGCGCGCGTCACCTCCGAGATGCGGGCGATGGTCTCGCCGAGATTCTGCAGCAGGCCGCTATGCGAGGCGACCATGCTGGAAATCTCCGTGCTGGTCTGCTCGACGGCGCCGACGCGCGTGACGATGCCGGAGATCGCGGTCGCCGCCTGCGACAAGGCCTCGTCGACGGCCGCGATGCGCGCCGCGACCTGCGCCGTGGCGTCCGCCGTCTGCGCCGCCAGCGCCTTGACCTCGCCCGCGACCACCGCGAAGCCGCGGCCATGCGCGCCGGCCCGCGCCGCCTCGATCGTTGCGTTCAGCGCCAGGAGGTTGGTCTGGCGCGCGATCGCCTCGATCAGGGCGACGACATCGCGGATCTGCCCGGCATTGTCGGTCAGCCGGCCGACCAGGCTCGCCGTGCCGGCAGCATCGCGCGTCGCTTCGGTCGCGGTCTGCGAGACGCGCCGGACCTCGTGGTTGATCTGCTCGACCACATCCTCGAGGCGCAGGGCGGCATCGGAGATTCGGTTCGCCTCCTCCGCCGCGTCGATCACTGCCCCGGCAGCGGCACCGCCGCTCTGCGAGATCTGCTCGGCCTGGACGGCGGAATCGCCGAGCGCCGCCCGCAGGCCTTCGCTCAACCCGGCGATATCGGCGAGCAGACGCCCAATCCGTGTCTCGAACTCCTCGGCGATCCGGTGCAGCTCGTCTGTGCGGCGCGCCTGATGCGCCTGCGCCTGCTCCGCCTCGGCATCGCGCGTCACCAGCGTGGCGCGCGCCTCGCTCAGCGTCCGCACGGTGCGGGCGAGCTCGCCGATCTCGTCGCGCCGGCGCCGATGCGGCACCTCGATGACATGGTCGCTGGCCATGGTGGCGTCGATCGCCGCCATCAGCTCGCGCAGCGGCCGGGTCAGATGGGCGCGCAGCAGGGCGATGGCGAGCGCGCCGCCGCCGAGCAGCAGGCCGACGGCGATCAGGATCACCCGCTGCCTGACCTGCTGTGCCAGCGCCTCGGCGCGCGAGGCCGCCTGCCCAGCCTGCCGGTCGAGATCATCGCGGATCGTCGCGGTGACACTGATGATCTCGCGGACATTCTCTCTCGCCGCTTCCGCCGAGGCCTCGATCAGCGCAGCCTTGGCCGAGACGCGCCGACCGATGTCGACGATATCCCGCTGGAAGTCGATGAAGGTGCGGATGCGCGCATCGAGCGTCGGATGGGCCTGCAGCAGCGCAGGCGGCAGGGCCGAGATCAGGCTGGCACGGGCAGCATCGACGAGCTCGACGGCCGCGTCGAGCGCATCGATGGCTTCCTCGACCTGTTTCGGACCGGCCCCCTCGTCGAAACGGCTGAGCAGGGAGGCCTGCGCCACCCGGCTCGACAGCAGCGAGGCGCGATTGGCGAGCTGGAGGCCGTTGAAGGCCTCGCGATCGATCTGATGCACCGAGGCGAGGCCGCCCAGCGCGCTCGCCAGTCCCAGTGCCGCCGCGATTCCGAACAGGGCGAAGAGCAAGGTGATCTTCGCCGTCAAACCGAACCGCCGCATCTCGCCTCACCGCATCGCCGATGCGGCTCTTCTCGCAGCCGCGAACGAACAGATCCTTAATGAAGCCAACTAAGTATTTGAAAGAACGATATTTTTCTAAAAATCGCGTGATCCGCGGCAGTTCATGCCATCAGGCTGTCGAGCCCACGGCGCAGGCCGATTTTCTCGCCGACGCGA
This sequence comes from Allobosea sp. WAO, assembly GCF_001509835.1. GTDB lineage: Bacteria > Pseudomonadota > Alphaproteobacteria > Rhizobiales > Beijerinckiaceae > Allobosea. The sequence continues at coordinate 164,256 of NZ_JXTJ01000006.1, read as the reverse complement.
CGCGCCGCCAGCAAGGTGCCGCCGACATAGGGCGCCGCCGAAGTACCGGCATCATGCCGGATCACCAGCCGCTCATCGGCGAGGCCGAACACCGCCTCGCAGGAGAGCACGAAGCCGGGCATGCGCAGCGAATGCACCTGCACCGGATGCGGCGCGCCGATCGCGCCGCCGCGCGTCTCGCGCACGCCCCCGAGTTCGGCGACCGGCAGCGAGGTCGCGGCCATGCGCTCGGCTGCGAGCGTCTCTGCCAGTTCGAAACCCGTGCCCGAGGGTGTGTCGGGCTTGGAAGGCGAGGCATAGTCGATGATCTCGACATCCGGCACGTATTTCACCGCCTCGCGGGCGAAGCGCCGTAGCAGTGTCGCGGTGATCGAGAAATTGCCGGCGGCGAGCACCCCGACCCCGGCAACGCGCGCGGCTTGCTCGATCTCGGCATAGTCCTCGCCGGACATGCCGGAGGTACCGACCACGACATGACGCCCCGCGGCGATCGCTGCAAGCACATTGCCCTTAACACTGCCCGGCTTGGTGTAATCGATCAGCACATCGCTCGGCGCGCTCAGCGCCTCCGCGACCGTCGCGAAGACCGGCAGCCCGTTAGCGGGAAGATCGGCCGCCTCGCCGAGATCGCGCCCTGCCGCCTGCCGCGAAACACCGGCGACCAGTTCAAGATCGGGTGCGGCCATGATCGCGGCGACGAGCGCCTTGCCGACCCAGCCGATGCAGCCGGCAAGCGTGATGCGGATCATGAGCGTTTCCTCGCAAATCTCGAACAAGCAAGGATTAGGCGAGCGCTATGCCCAGGTCCATCGGGGCCGGCCGCGCGGGCAGCGCAGCTAGAGCACCAGCCGCAGCAGCGGCCGGCCTTCCTTGTGGCGTGCGACCTCGACGAAGCCGACGCGTCGAAAGACGCTTTCCGGCCCGACATAGAGCCCCTCGCCGCTGCGCTTCGTATCGTTCGCCATCGGTGCGGCTTCGACCAGCCGGGCGCCGCTGCGGCGCGCAAAGTCGACGCCGCCGTCGAGCAGCGCGGCGGTGACGCCCCGGCCGCGAAAGCCCTTGCGCACGAAGAAGCAGGATGCCGCCCAGTTGCGCTCGTCCTGCGCCGGCGCGTCCGCCAGCGGCGTCGAGGCGCGACGTGGATTGTTCCATTCGGGCACATGCGCGCGCGGGCCGATCTGCAGCCAGCCGACCGCAACCTCGCCGGCGAAGGCGAGCACGCCCGGCGGCGGCCCCTGCTTCACCCGTTGCTCGAACAGCCGCCGCGCGCCCTCGCCGAGAAGCGGCTTCCGAAGCTTGGGCGGCATGCGGAAATGGTTGCACCAGCAGCCATAGCAGGGCCCGTGCGGGCCGAAGAGATCCTCCAGCGCCGGCCAGTGCTCCGGCGTGAGCGGGACGACGTGAAACCCGGTGCTCGCCACGCGTCTTCTCCCCTCCCTCGACAGGCTTCCGCAAACAGGCGAGGAATGAAGCGTCGCCTCCAAGGCGGCCGCCAAGCCTCGGGAGGCTTCACCCATGTCACTCGAACTCTTCGCCGCCTATCTCGTCGCCTGCGTCGTCATCGTCATCGTGCCTGGACCGACCGTGACGCTGATCATCGCCAACAGTCTGAAGCATGGTAGCCGCGCCGGGCTTCTGAACATGGCAGGAACGCAGGCCGGGCTCGTGATCATGATCGCAATCGTCGGCATCGGCCTCAGCTCGGTCATCGCCGCCATGGGCCACTGGTTCGACTGGGTCCGGCTGGCAGGCGCGGCCTATCTGATCTGGCTGGGATGGAAGATGTACCGCAGTGCCGGCAACGGCAGCGAAGGCGCGACGCCAGCACTGCCGCCGCGCGGCGGCTTCTTCCTGCAGGGCGTGCTGGTCGCGCTCAGCAACCCGAAGACGCTGCTGTTCTTCGGCGCCTTCTTTCCGCAGTTCCTCGACCCGACCCGCGACTACGCGACCCAGATCGCGATCATGGGCGCGACTGCGATGCTGTTCGCCGCGGTCAGCGACAGCGCCTATGCCGTGCTCTCCGGCCGGGCCGGCCGCTTCCTGTCGCAGCGGCGCGTGCGCCTGCTCTCGAAGTTCAGCGGCGGCTTCCTGATCGGCGGCGGGCTCTGGCTCGCCTCGGCCCGCAGCAACTGAGATCCAGCGGCCCCGCCTACCAAGGGATCGTTTCGCCCTTCCAGGTCCGGAAGCTGTTGGTTTCCGCCATGCCGGAGGCGTCGATGGTCTCGATCAGCCCGGCGGCGCTCTCAGTCGCCGGGATATCGGCCCCGCCGCCGCCCATATCGGTCTGCACCCAGCCGGGATGGAACAGCAGCACGGCGATCTCGCTGGCACGCACCGCATTGCCGAAGGCGACCATCACCATGTTCACCGCGGTCTTCGAGGATCGGTAGGCGATTGCGCCGGACGGGTTGCCGCCGAGCGAGCCCATCCGGCTGGAGATCGTCGCGATCTTCCGTCCGCTACCCGCCTCGATATTGGGCAGGAAGGCCTGCGCCACCCGCAAGGGCGCGTAGACATTGACCTCGAAGACCTCGCGCCAGGCATCGAAATCCATTTCGAAGGCCGACTGGCGGTCGCGCGGGCCATAGAGCCCGGCATTGTTGACGAGGACATCGAGCGGCCGCCCGGCCAGCGCCCGCTTGGCAGCGGCGACGCTCTCGTCGGAGGTTACGTCGAGCTCGAGCGGCGTCAATTCCCCGACATGCACGCCCGCGAGCTCGGCCAGCGCCCCGCCCCAGGGATCGCGCGCCGCGGCGATCACATGATCGCCCCGCCGCAGCAACTCCATCGTCAGCGCGAGGCCGATGCCGCGATTGGCGCCGGTTATCATCCAGGTCTGCGACATGCTCGGTCTCCTTGGCGCCAGCGTCCTTGCGAGGAGACTTCAGTCGGCGAGGCAAGCCAAGGGGACAAGGCGCAATCCCGGATTGCTTCGCCGCACTCGCAGTGACGACAGGCGAAGAGCTATGTCTCAGTCCTTGCGCTTTCCATACCCCCCGGCCGTCGGCGTCAACACCGTCACGGCCTCGCCGGCCTGCAGGAAGGTCTGGTCGGAAGGCCTCAGCTCCTCGACCTCGCCCGAAAGCCGGCGCACCAACGTCCGCCCGAGTTCGCCGGGCTCGCCGCCCTTCATGCCGAACGGCCTGACTTTGCGATGCGAGGCGAGGATGGCGCAGTCCATGCTCTTGCGGAACCGGATGGTGCGGCTGGTGCCATCGCCGGCATTCCATTCGCCCTTGCCGCCCGAGCCGGCGCGGATGTGGAAGTCCTCGAGCACGACCGGGAAGCGCGTCTCGAGGATCTCCGGATCGGTCAGGCGCGAATTCGTCATGTGGACATGGACGCCCGACGTGCCGTTGAAGCCCGGCCCGGCCGGCGATCCCGAGCAGATCGTCTCGTAGTACTGGTACTGGTCGTTGCCGAAGGTCAGGTTGTTCATCGTGCCCTGCGAGCACGACATTGCCTCCAGCGCACCGAACAGCGTGTTGGTAACCGCTTGGCTGACCTCGACATTGCCGGCAACGACGGCGGCCGGATAGCGCGGCGCCAGCATCGAACCTTCCGGCACGGTCACCTTAATCGGCCGCAGGCACCCGGCGTTCATCGGGATCGCATCGTCGACCATGACGCGGAACACATAGAGCACGGCGGCGCGGGTTACCGGTGCCGGCGCGTTGAAATTGTCCGGACGCTGCGGCGAGGTGCCGGTGAAGTCGACGGTGGCCTCGCGCTTCTCGCGGTCGACGGTGATCTTCACCTTGATCGCGCAGCCCTGATCCATCGGATAGGTGAACTCGCAATCATGGAGTTTGGCGAGCAGCCGCGCGACGCTCTCGGCGGCATTGTCCTGGACATGGCCCATATAGGCCTGCACCACGTCGAGGCCGAAGGAGCGGATCATCTTCTTCAGCTCCGCCACGCCTTTTTCGTTGGCGGCGATCTGCGCCTTCAGGTCGTTGACGTTCTGGACGACGTTGCGCACGGGATAGCGCGCCCCGGTCAGGAGCTTGACCAGTTCCTCCTCGCAGAAGCGGCCCTGGTCGACGATCTTGAAGTTGTCGATATAGACGCCTTCTTCCTCGATATTCGTCGCCAGCGGCGACATCGAGCCCGGCGCGGTGCCGCCGACATCGGCGTGGTGGCCGCGGCTCGCCACCCAGAACAGGATGTCCTTGTCCTGCGCGTCGAAGACCGGCGTGCAGATCGTGATGTCCGGCAGGTGCGTACCGCCATTATAGGGCGCGTTCAGGCAGTAGACGTCGCCCGGCCGGATCACCGGATTGTTCGAGATCACCGTCTCGACGGAGCGGTCCATCGAACCGAGATGCACGGGCATGTGCGGCGCATTGGCGACGAGCGCGCCGGTCTGGTCGAAGACCGCACAGGAGAAGTCGAGCCGCTCCTTGATGTTCACGGAATAGGCGGTGTTCTGCAGCGTCACGCCCATCTGCTCGGCGATTGACATGAACAGGTTGTTGAAGATCTCGAGCATGACCGGGTCGGCCTTGGTGCCGATCGCCGCCTGCTGGATCAGCGCCTTGCTGCGCACGAGGACGAGATGGTCCTTGGCGGTCAGCTTGGCGCTCCAGCCCTCCTCGACCACCACGGTCTGGTTGGGCTCGATGATGATGGCCGGCCCGGCGACCGATTGTCCCGGCGCCAGCGCCTCGCGCCGCACGATCGCCGCGTCATGCCACTGCCCCTTCGAGAACAGGCGGGTACGCTCGGCGATGGCTGGCTCGCCGGCTGCCTCGCTGGCGGACGGCTCCTCGAACTTCGCGCCGCCGCCGACCGCCTCGACCTCGACCGCCTCGACAACCAGCGCCTTGGTCTCGTCGATGAAGCCGAAGCGTGCGCGATGAGCGTTCTGGAAGGCCTCCTGCATCTCGACGCGGCTGCCGAACGGCGTCGCGATCGCGGTGTCGGTGCCGGCATAGCGGATATGCGCGCGGACATGGATCGCGATGTCGTCGCCGGGCACGCCCTGGCCGGCGACCTCGGCCGTCGTCTCGGCACCGAGCCGTTCGGCGACAGCCGCGATCGCCGCCTTGGCTTCGCCGTCGAGCGGGACGTCGAGCGCCGCGGTGCGCGTCGCCCTAATCTCGGCGAGCCCCATGCCATAGGCCGAGAGCAGGCCGGAGAACGGGTGCAGCAGCACGGTCTTGATGCCGAGCGCATCGGCGACGAGGCAGGCATGCTGGCCGCCCGCGCCGCCGAAGGAGTTCAGCGCGTAGCGGGTGATGTCGTAGCCGCGCTGCACCGAGATCTTCTTGATCGCCTCGGCCATATTGGCGACGGCGATCTGGATGAAGCCGTCGGCGACCTCCTCGGGCGAGCGCCCGTCGCCGACCTGCGCCGCCAGCGTCGCGAATTTGGCGCGCACGGTCTCGACATCGAGCGGCGCATCCTGCGTCGGGCCGAAGATCGCCGGGAAATAGGACGGGATCAGCTTGCCGACCATGACGTTCGCGTCGGTCACCGCGAGCGGCCCGCCGCGGCGATAGGCGGCGGGACCGGGATTGGCGCCGGCCGAATCCGGGCCGACGCGGAATCGCGCCCCGTCGAAATGCAGGATCGAGCCGCCACCCGCGGCGACCGTATGGATCAGCATCATCGGCGCGCGCATGCGCACCCCTGCGACCTCGGTCTCGAAGGCGCGCTCGTACTCGCCGTCGAAATGGGCGACGTCGGTCGAGGTGCCGCCCATATCGAAGCCTATCACCTTGTCGAAGCCGGCCGAGCGGCCGGTCTCGGCGAGGCCGACGACGCCGCCGGCCGGGCCCGACAGGATCGCGTCCTTGCCCTGGAAGAGCTCGGCGGCGGTGAGCCCGCCCGACGACATCATGAACATCAGCCGCGCACCGGTGCGGCCGATGTCGAGCTCTTCGGAGACCTGCGCGACATAACGGCCGAGGATCGGCGAGAGATAGGCGTCGACCACGGCGGTATCGCCACGGCCGACCAGCTTGATCAGCGGCGAGACCTCGTGGCTGACCGAGACCTGGGGAAAACCGATCTCGCGGGCGATCCGCGCCGCGACCTGTTCATGGGCGGGATAGCGATAGGCGTGCATGAAGACGATCGCCACGGCGCGGAAGCCGGCATCGTATTGCGCCTGGAGGGCGGTACGGATCGTCGCCTCGTCGGGCGCCTGCTCGACGGCGCCGTCGGCCAGGACGCGCTCGTCGACCTCGACCACCGCCTCGTAGAGCTGCTCGGGCTTGATGATCTCCTTGGCGAAGATGTCGGGTCGCGCCTGGTAGCCGATGCGCAAGGCATCGCGGAAACCCTTGGTGGTGACGAGAAGCGTTCGGTCGCCCTTGCGCTCGAGCAGCGCGTTGGTTGCGACCGTGGTGCCCATCCTGACCTCGCCGACCAGCGCCTCCGGGATCGGCTCGCCGGCCTTCAGTCCGAGATGGTCGCGAATGCCCTGCACTGCCGCGTCGCGATAGGCGCCGGGATTCTCCGAGAGCAGCTTCCTGGCATGAAGCTTGCCATGAAGATCGCGGCCGATCACGTCGGTGAAGGTACCACCACGGTCGATCCAGAAATCCCAACGGCTCGCAGTCATGGCACCCTCCCAAGTGACGACAATGTCAAACCTGACTTTTCATCGATAAATCGTCGATGAAAAGTTGACAAGGCGAATTCGGCGGCTACGATCGCAATTGTGACCGGAACATGGCTGAGGGACCAGGCCGGCCGGGACAAGGGAGAGAGCAATGACGGGATCGGCCCTGGCCTTCTGGCCCGGAGAGCGCCGGCGCCTTGGCGTCGCCCGTATGATTCAGCCTGTCCCGGCGCTGCGGAGCGGCCGATGATCCGCACTGCGCTCGACAAGCTCTACCTCTTCGCAGGCTACGCGGCCGGCTGCTTCTTGATCGCCATTCTCGTCCTGATGATGGGGCTCTCGCTCGGCCGCGAGGTCGGCTTCAACATTCCCGCCGGCGACGACTTCACCTCCTGGTGCATGGCCGCGATGGCCTTTCTCGGCCTCGCCCACACCTTCAAATCAGGCGAGATGATCCGGGTCGGCCTGTTGATCGACCGTTTCAAGGGCCGCACGCGCTGGTTGTTCGAGACCTTCTCGCTGGTGCTCGGCCTCGGCTTCACCGGCTTCTTCGCCTGGCACGCCTCAGTGATGACCTGGCAGTCCTATGCCTTCAACGACGTCGCCGGCGGCGTCGTCGCCATGCCGATGTGGGTGCCGCAGCTCGGCTTTTCCGGCGGCCTCGTCATCCTGTTCATCGCCATGCTCGACGAGTTCATCCATGTCGTGCTGCGCGGCAACGAGCCGCGCTATGAGAAGCCTCCCCCGCAATCCGACGAGGAAGTCGTCGAGCGCGCCATGCAGAGCGGGGTCTGAACCATGTCCATGATCGAAATTTCCGCGCTGCTGCTCGGCCTGCTGGCGGTGTTGCTGGCAGGCGGCGTCTGGATCGCGATCTCGCTGATGGCCTGCGGCTGGGTGGCGATGCAGTTCGTCGCCGGTGGCATCCCGGCCGGCGCGGTGCTGGCGACCACGATCTGGGGCAACAGCGCTTCCTGGACGCTCGCGGCGCTGCCGCTCTTCATCTGGATGGGCGAGATCCTTTACCGCACAAGGCTCTCCGAGGAGATGTTCCGTGGCCTCGCGCCCTGGCTGAACTGGCTCCCGGGCCGGCTGATGCACGTCAACGTGCTGGCCTGCGGCATCTTCGGCTCGGTCTCCGGCTCGTCGGCAGCAACCTGCGCCACCGTCGCCAAGATCGCCCTGCCGGAACTCAAGAAGCGCGGCTATGACGAGAAGCTGGCGCTCGGCTCGCTCGCCGGTGCCGGCACGCTCGGCATTCTGATCCCGCCCTCGATCACCATGGTGGTCTATGCGGTAGCCGCCAACGTCTCGATCATCCAGGTCTTCCTCGCCGGCTTCCTGCCCGGCCTGCTCGTGATGGCGCTCTACTCCGGCTACATCGCGGTCTGGCACCTGCTGAACCCCGGCAAGGCGCCACCGCCCGAGCCGAAGATGCCGCTGCGCGAGAAGCTCAGGGAATCGGCCAATCTCATCCCCTGCATGCTGCTGATCGCGCTGGTCTTCCTGTCGCTGCTGCTCGGCTGGGCGACCGCGACGGAATGCGCCGCCTGGGGCGTGGTCGGCTCCTTCGCGATCGCCTGGTGGTCGGGTTCGCTGACGCGGGAGGCCTTCTGGGCGAGCGTGATGGGCACGACCCGGATCACCTGCATGATCATGCTGATCCTCGCCGGCGCCTCGTTCATGTCGACATCGATGGCCTATACCGGCATCCCGCTGGCGCTGGCCGCCTGGGTCGACAGCCTGCACCTATCGCCCTACGCGCTGATCGCGGCGCTGACGGTGATGTACATCGTGCTCGGCGCCGCCCTCGACGGCATCTCGATGATCGTGCTGACCACCGCGATCGTGATCCCGATGATCAAGGCCGCCGGCTTCGACCTCGTCTGGTTCGGCATCTTCCTGGTGCTGATCGTCGAAATGGCCGAGGTCTCGCCGCCGGTCGGCTTCAACCTGTTCGTGCTCCAGACCATGTCGGGCAAGGATTCGAACACGGTGGCGCTCGCCGCACTGCCCTTCTTTTTTCTGCTGGTCGCCGCCGTCGCGATCATTACGATCTTCCCCCAGATCGTGATGTATCTGCCCGAACTCGCCTTTCCGAAATGATGCGCAACGACAATCACCACCAAGAGGGAACGGAGAACAGCATGAAGCGTATCGATTTCATCAGGTGCCTGCTGGTCGCAGGCGTCGCCGCCACGAGCCTTACGCTCGCCGCTCCGGCCGCCCTGGCGCAGACCAAGTGGAACCTGCCGGCGGCCTACCCGTCCGACAACCCGCACACCGAGAACCTCGTCACCTTCGCCAAGGATGTCGAGGCGGCGACCGGCGGCAAGCTCTCCGTCACCGTCCATGCCAACGCCGCCCTGTTCAAGGCGCCCGAGATCAAGCGCGCCGTGCAGACCGGCCAGGCCCAGATGGGCGAAGTGCTGATGTCGATCCACGAGAATGAGGACCCGGTCTTCGGCATCGACGTGGTGCCCTTCCTCGCCACCTCTTTCGTGGACTCGAAGAAGCTCTACGCGGCCTCGAAGGGGGCCGTGGAGAAGAAGCTCGACAGCCAGGGCATCAAGCTCCTGTTCATGGTCCCCTGGGCGCCGCAGGGCGTCTACGCCAAGAAGGATTTGAACTCGACCGACGACATGAAGGGCCTGAAATGGCGGGCCTACAATGTCGGCACCACCCGCCTCGGCGAAATCCTCGGCATGCAGTCGGTGACGATCCAGGCGGCCGAGCTGCCGCAGGCGCTGGCGACCGGCGTCGTCAACTCCTTCATGTCCTCCGGCGGCACCGGCTATGATTCCAAGGCCTGGGAGACCCTGACGCATTTCTACGACGTCCAGGCCTGGATCCCGAAGAACGCGACCTTCGTCAACAAGGCCGCCTTCGCCGCCCTCGACAAGGCGACGCAGGACGCGATCCTCAAGGCTTCGGCCGATGCCGAGGCGCGCGGCTGGAAGCTCTGGGAAGAGAAGACCAACTGGTATCTCGACCAGCTCAAGTCGAAGGGCATGAAGGTCCAGAAGCCGAGCGAGGCGCTCGCCTCCGGCTTCAAGAAGGCCGGCGACACGCTGACCGCCGACTGGCTGAAGAAGGCTGGCGCCGACGGCCAGGCGATCATCGACGCCTACAAGAAGATGTGACGCCATGCGCCGCCGCCCGCTCGCGCGCGGGCGGCGGCGCACTCCGGCCCGCGACATGACGAGGCCCCGTTCGCAAGGGACCCCGCCCCCGAGGACAACCGCGCGATGCAAGATCCCGACGCCACCACGCCCGATGCGAAGCTCGCGGCCTCGCTGCTCGGCCCGATCGTCTCCTCCGGCCACCTGGCTTCCGGCGCGATGCCGGCCCTGTCGGAGTTCGAGTTCGCGCTCAGCATGACCGTCCACGCCTTCCATCGCTGGATGCTGCGCGGCATGACGGCGGCCGGCATCCCCGATCTGACGCCGATGGACGTGCTGGTGCTGCACAACGTCAATCACCGGGGCAAGCCCAAGCGCCTCGCCGACATCTGCCTGATCCTCAACATCGAGGACACGCATGTGGTGAACTATGCGCTGAAGAAGCTCGAGCGCCTCGGACTGATCAAGGGTGGCCGCAAGGGCAAGGAAAAGACCGCCTCGGTGACACCCGCCGGCGAGGAGGCCTGCCGGCGCTATGCCCAGGTCCGCGAGCAACTCCTGGTGAAATCAGTGCTGGCGACGGGCATCGACCCGGCGCGCCTGTCCGAGATCGCCGCCGTGATGCGCTCGCTCTCGGGCCAGTACGACCAGGCGACGCGCGCGGCGGCGAGCCTTTAGGCCTCCGTCAACAGCGTCTCACCTCGCCGGCTCGGCGTAGCGCGCTGCATACTCCGCCTCGAGCCCGTCGAGCCTCGACCAGAAGCCGCGCGGCGGCGCGTCGGTTAGCCGGTCTTCGAGAATGCCGAGATGCATGTGCCAGCCGCCGGAGACATTCGTCATCTCGGCCTTGTCGGCGAGCTTGCGATGCGTGACGACGAGCCGGACCCGCTCGCCTTCCGGCGTGAGCTCGAACGTAACCTCCGATGCCGGCTGCGCCTCGCCGGGCCAGGTGAAGGCGATCGCCCGCTGCGGTTCGTAGCGCGTCACCGTGCCATGGCTGAGCCAGCCCTTCTCGTGTACCTCGCGATAGCGCTCGGGCGGCGCCTCGTCGGTGATCTCGGAGTGCTTGAACAGCAGTTCGGCCTTGCCGCCGACCCGGGGCTCGATCTCGCCCGAGGCCAGCCAGGTCCCGCGCTTGCCGGACTCTGTGATGTAGGCCCAGACCCGCTCCAGAGGCCCCGGCAGGACGCGCTCGAAACGCACTGCACCGCTTTCCAGGACAACGCTGTACTCGTTCATCACACGACTCCCTCGTCCTTCTCAGGGTTTGCCAGTTCTTGCTCAAGCCGGCCGAGCGAAGCGTGCCAGAAGCCGCGCACCTGCCGGACCCAGGCCTCGAATGCATCGAGCCCTGCCGGATCGAGCCGGTAGATCCGGCGCTGGCCGCTGACCTCGACCGTCACCAGCCCCGCTGCCTTCAGCACCTTGAGATGCTGCGAGATCGCGGGCGCGCTGACTTCGAAGCGCGCCGTGATCTCGCCCGCCGCCAGGGCGCCTTCGCCGAGCATCTCGACGATGCGCCGGCGGGTAGGGTCAGCAAGGGCCATGAAGCGATCCATGCTTCGTATATTTCTTTATCCACTTAATTAAGTCAATGCAAAAATAAATTACACCGGCGGCCTTGTGCGGGACGCGGCCTGCCCTTGCGTCGGGCGACTTGCCTCGGCGCCTGCGACGGGCGATGGAACCGGTTCCCGCCCTGCCCAAAAGATCGCCATGCCCAGCCGCAACACCACGCTCGCCGGTATCGCCATGATGCTGCTGGGCATCCTGCTGTTCTCGGTCAACGACGTGATGGGGAAATGGCTGGTCGCAACCTACACGGTCGGCCAGGTCCTCTTGCTGCGTTCCGCCGCGGCGCTCCTGGTGATCATCCCCTTCGTGGTGAAGCAGGGCGTCGGCCGCACGCTGCGCCCCGAGCGGCCCGGCCTGCAGCTGCTGCGCGTCACGCTCGGCTCCTGCGAGGTCGCGCTGTTCTATTGGGCGGTCTCCTATCTGCCGCTTGCAGACACGATGACGCTCTGGCTGGCCGCGCCGGTCTGGGCGGTGGTGCTGGCGGCGCTGCTGCTCGGCGAGCGCGTCGATGCCGGCCGCTGGCTCGCGGTGGCTGCTGGCTTCGTCGGCGTCGCGATCGCGCTCAACCCCTCCGGGCAGAGCCTGTCCCTGCCGGCGATCATCGCGCTGGTCGGCAGCTTCTCCTTTGCCGCGATGATGATCACCGGCCGGCAATTGCGCGGCACGCCCGACGTCACTCTGGTCTTCTGGCAGACGCTCGGCGCGCTGGTGATGGGCCTCGTGCTGCTGCCCACCGGCTGGGTGACGCCGACCCTCGCCGATCTCGGCCTGCTCGGCCTGCTCGGCATCATCGCGATGGTCGCGCATCTGTGCGTGACACGCTCGCTCAAGCTCGCAGAGGCGTCCGTCGTCGTGCCCTATCAGTACACGCTGATCGTCTGGGCGCTCGTGTTCGGCTGGTTCGTCTTCGGCGATTGGCCGACGCCGACCATGCTGTTCGGCGCCGCCCTGATCATCGCCGCCGGCCTCGCCTTGCTCGTGCTCGAAAGGCGAGCAGGCAACGCGATCTCCGAAGCCGCCGCCAAGGACCGCGTCACGATCGAGCAGAACTGAACGCGCGCCGCCCATCGGCGACGGCTGTGGCCAATGCCCGGCTCGACCGTCCGGCGATCGTCCCGCTCCCTGCCGGGCTGTCCTGCGTCGAGGTCGGGGCTGCGGGGCTGGCATCGTCCGCGCGAACGCGCGACAAGTCTCCGGCCCGGCCGCAGAGCCGGGCGCAGGCGAGGAACAACGATGGCGACGATCTCCTATCTGACAACGGTCCAGTTCGGCTTTGGCGAGCTCAAGACGGTTGCCGACGGCCTCGCCCAGCTCGGCATCTCCCGTCCGCTGATCGTCACCGATCGCGGCCTCGCCGCCACCGATCTGATCGGGCGCCTGCGTGCCGTCTCGCCTGTCCTCGGCAATGCCGCGCTCTTTTCGGAAACCCCGACAAACCCGACGGAGGAAGCCGTCCTCGCCGCGCTCGCCGTCTATCGCGAGCATGATTGCGACGGGCTGATCGCCATTGGCGGCGGCTCGCCGATCGATCTCGCCAAGGGCGTCGCCCTGCTCGCCGGCCATGACGGCCCGCTCGAAACCTATGCCGCGATCCTCGGCGGCATCCCGAAGATCAGCGCCAAGGTCGCGCCGGTCATCGCGATTCCGACCACGGCCGGCACCGGCAGCGAGGTCGGGCGGGCCGCGCTGATCACGCTGAACGATGGCCGCAAGCTCGGCTTCATCTCGCCGCACCTGATTCCGAAGCTTGCCGTCTGCGATCCCGAGTTGACCCTCGGCCTGCCTTCCTGGCTTACCGCTGCGACCGGCATGGATGCGATCACCCATTGCATCGAGACCTATCTCAGTCCGCGCGACAATCCGGTCGCCGAGGCGATCGCGCTGGACGGGCTGAAGCGCGCGGTCGGCCATATCGAACGCGCCGTCGCCGACGGCTCCGACCGCGAGGCGCGCAAGGAGATGCTGATGGCGGCCCTGCAGGGCGGCCTCACCTTTCAGAAGGGACTCGGCGCCGTGCACGCCCTCTCCCACCCGCTCGGCGGCTTGAAGCAGGTCTCGCTGCATCACGGCACGCTTAACGCCGTGCTGCTTCCGGCCGTGCTTCGCTTCAACGAGCCCTCGGCAAAGGAGAAGTACGCCGAAATCCGCCGCACGCTCGGCCTCCCCGCCGGTGCTGATCTCGCAGCATGGATCGCCGGCCTCACCGCGCGCCTCGGCATGCCGGCGAGCCTTTCGGCCATGGGCGTTCCGCGCGAGGTGCTGCCCGCCATCGCCGAGGCCGCCGTGAAGGACCATTCCAGCGCCACCAACCCGCGCGCCGCCACCGCCGCCGACTACGAGGCCATGCTGGTCGCGTCCTTCGGCTGACCGGAAAGCGCGATAGGAAAGTCACAACCCGCGACGGTTTGCGGCCGAAACGCAACCGTCGCCTTGACCGGGACGGGCCTCGCCTCCATCGTAGCGCGACGGATTCAGTCCCATTTTCCGAAGGCCGCCCATGCGCCGCGTTTCCCTTTTCTCGGCCCTTGCCGCCACGCTCTGCCTCGCAGCCCTGCCGGCACAGGCGGGCGGCGACGTTTATGGCGACCCGGCCTATCGCTCGGGCGGCCGTTATGTCGACCCGGCCGACCGGGCCGAAGCGCGCATCATCCCGATGTATGGCAATTTGCCAGCCTGTGAGGACCCGGCGGTGCTCGGCGAGATCACCAGCTGGTTCAACTCGCGCGAGGCCAAGTTCTGGGGACCGCTCCAGATCGTCAGCTTCGACCGGGTCAGGCCGATCGCCTGGCGTCCCTGGGGAGCGGACTTCATTCCGCGTCGCTTCTGCACCGCGCGCGTCATGACCAATGATGGCGTCCTGCGCCGGGTCGATTATTCGGTACGCGAGAATCTCGGCCTGTTCGGCTGGACCTGGAACGTCAACTGGTGCGTCGACGGGCTCGACCGCCATCGCTCCTACGCTCCCGGCTGCCAGATGGCGCGCCCCGGCCCCGAGCGGTAACATCAAAGCATGAAGCTGTCGCGCGGCTGGCTGTCATCGCTGGCGCTGCTCGGTCTTGCTGCCTTCGGCGCTCCGGCGCAGGCGCAGCATAGCCGTGGCGGCGCGCCCGGTGATTTCGATTTCTACGTACTCGCGCTCTCTTGGTCGCCGGGATTCTGCGAGCTCGAGGATGGCGGCCGCGGGCGCTCGCGCGAGCAATGCGCGCCCGGCGCAAACCCCGGCTTCGTTGTGCACGGGCTCTGGCCACAGAACGAACGCGGTTATCCCACCGATTGCGGCCCTGCCGGACGCAGCCCGTCGCGCATGGCGATGTCGGAAGCCGAGGGCCTGTTTCCGTCCGAAGGCCTTGCCCGCCATCAATGGCGCAAGCACGGCACCTGCGCCGGCTCCAGTCCAAGCGATTATTTCGCCGATACCCGCCGCGCCCGCGAGAAGATCGTGATTCCGCCGGCACTGCGCGGCAGCGATCGCGACCAGACCTGGACGCCGATCGATCTCGAACGCGCCTTCGTCGCCGCCAACCCCGGCCTGCGCACCGACATGATGTCGGTCGCCTGCCGTCGCGGCGTACTCCAGGAGGTCCGGATCTGCTTCACCCGCGATCTGCGCGGCTTCCGCACCTGCCAGGAAGTTGACCGCTCCGGCTGCCGCGCAGCCGACTTCAGGGTCAACGCCAGCCCCTGACCGCTCCGCCTCCGCGGCCGATATCGGCCGGAGTGAAAGCAGGCTAAGACCGCAACATGAACTACCGTCACGGCTTTCACGCCGGCAACTTCGCCGACATCCTGAAGCACGTCATGCTGATGCGTATCCTCACGCATCTCAATGCCAAGGATAAGCCCTATCGTATCATCGACAGCCATGCCGGCGCCGGACGCTACGATCTCGGCTCGGATGAGGCGTTGCGCACGCATGAATGGCGCGACGGCGTGGCGCGGCTCGACCAATCCCCCCTCGCTCCGGCGGTCGAGGAGTTGCTAAGCCCCTGGCGCAAGGCCGTGGCGGCCGCGCGCGCACTCTACGGAGCCGACGCCTATCCCGGCTCCCCCTGGCTCTGCCGCCAGGCGATGCGCGCCGACGACCGGCTGATCGCCGCCGAGCTGCACGAGAACACCTATCGCAAGCTCGTTCAGACGATCGGTCGCGACTCACGTTGCAAGGCGCTCGCCATCGATGGCTGGGTGGCGCTCGGCGCGAATGTCCCGCCCAGGGAGCGGCGGGGTCTTGTCCTGATCGACCCTCCCTTCGAGGAAAAGGACGAGTTCGCGACGCTTGCCGACGCCTTCATCGCCGCTTGGCACAAATGGCCGACCGGCACCTACGCACTCTGGTATCCGATCAAGGATAAGCGCGCCGTGGACGGTCTCGTTACCGCGATATCGGAGGCCGGCATCGGCCGCCTGCTCAGGCTCGAGATCGATGTCGACAGGCCGGAGGCCGCCGGTGGCCTCGGCGCGACCGGGTTGCTGGTCGTCAACCCGCCCTGGCTGCTGGCGCAGGAAGCCGAAATCCTGCTGCCGGCCCTGTGCGAGCGCCTCGCGCAAGGCCCGCGCCCGCGCTATCGATGCGAGGCGATCCGCCCCGACGGCTGACCGCTCCGATTCGCAACGAGCTTGAAAGCCACCCCATGCTGACCTTGCGCTCCTCTCCCGCTTCGCCGTTTGGCCGCAAGGTCAAGATTTCCATGATCGAGCTCGGTCTCACCGACAAGATCGAAATCGTCGTGGCCGACACCACCAATGCCGCCGACCCGCTGCGCCAGCAGAACCCGCTCGGCAAGATCCCGACCCTGGTGCTGGAGGACGGGTCGACCCTGTTCGACTCGCGGGTCATCGTCGACTACCTCGATCATCTCGCCGGTGGCGGGAGGATCATCCCGGTCGGAGCCGAACGGTTCGCGCAATTGCGGCTGCAAGCGCTCGCCGACGGCATCTGCGACGCAGCCCTGTTGCAGGTCTACGAGGTCCGGTTCCGGGCGTCCGAGATGCGCCATGCCGGCTGGGTCGAGAACCAGCAGGGCAAGATCGACCGCGCGCTGGCCGTCCTCGAAGCCCAGCCGCCGGCCTTTGCCGAGCGCCCACGTATCGGCGAAATCGCGCTCGCCTGCGCGCTGGGTTATCTCGATCTGCGCCATGAGGGCAAATGGCGCGCTGCGCATCCGCGCCTCGTCGCCTGGCTCGATGCCTTCGCAGCCAAGGTACCGGCCTTCGAGACGACCCGCTTCAAGGGATGAGCGGGACCTCGGCCTGACGAGCACGTATCGCATCGAGCCGCTGCGTTCATCCCAACGCACGACCAGCCCGCAGTTTTGACGACAAGGCCGCCCGGAAGGGCGGCTTTTTTTATGCGAGAGCAAGGGCGGGCCGGCAGTCGCCCTACCTGCGCTCCAGACAAAGAAAAACCCGGTGGCCGAAGCCACCGGGTCTCGTTCCGTCTCCGGGAGGAGAAATCAGAACTTGTAGCTGAGGCGGGCGCGGACCACCGAGAAGTCGGTGCCGACCTTGGTGCCGGCGCCGAGGATGTTCTTCTCGCCGAGATCGACGTAGAGGTACTCGACGCCGCCGATCAGGTTGTTGGTGAAGGCGTACTCGACGCCCGCGCCGACAGTGTAACCACCGGTGTGGCTGCGGTCGGACGAGAAGGCCAGACCCGGGATCGAGGTCTTGACGTTGCCGTAGGCCCAACCACCGGTGATGTAGGGCAGGAACCGGTCGAAGGCGACGCCGACGCGAGCGCGGACGGTGCCGAAGTACTCGGTCTTGACGCTCTCACCGAAGATGCCGCGGCCGGTGCCGAGATCGGCGCCCTGGAAATCGGCTTCCGCGCCGATCACGAACTGGCCCATCTGGTAGTTGTAACCGACCTGGCCACCACCGACGAAGCCGTCGAGATCGCCGATGTTGTTGGCCCAACCGTTGAGGTTCACGTTACCCCAGCCGTAGCCGGCGTTGGCACCGACGTAGAAGCCGGTCCAGGTGAAGACGGGAACGTAGACCGGAGCCACGACCGGGCCCTTGCGGCTCGGCAGGTCGGCAGCGGAGGCAGCGCCAGCGGCGATGAGGCCGAGGGCCGCAACGCCCGAAAGCAGAAACTTCTTCATGGTATACTCCTTGGTAGTCGTCACTGGTGCCGGCGCTGGACCGACGGTGATTTCGATGACCCCGTTATAGGCATCTTTGCCGCCGGTGTCTGTTGCGGCGAGAACACAGCTAGCTTGCCAGACCGCGGCGAAAATGCGGCAGAAGGCAGAAGCATCAAGGCACATTGATCAACGCTGGTTAGTGATTGTTAACGCAATCTGAATGCTGAATCGAATACTAACGTAACGGCAGCGGGTACGTTTGAGTACGCACGAGCCACCACAGAAACGCCGCAATCCGATCTGGGTTCCCGGCGGCCTTCCGAAAGGCATCGGACCCCGGCGCTGCTTGCAGGCTTCGGCGCCTCATGCTTTAGCCCACATTCCCTCGCCACCGAGACGCTTTGCGTGCCGCCTCTCTCGATTTTCATCATAGCCCGCGACGAAGCTGACCGGATCGGCCGTACGATCGCGGCAGTGCGCTCGCTCAGCGACGACATCGTGGTGGTCGATTCCGGCTCGACCGACGGCACGCAGGCCGTTGCCGCCGAACTGGGCGCGCGCGTCATTACAAATCCCTGGCCGGGCTACGGCCCGCAAAAGCGCTTCGCCGAAGAGCAATGCCGCCATCGATGGCTGCTCAATCTCGATGCCGACGAGGTGGCACCGCCCGAACTTGTGAACGAGATTGCCGCTCTGTTCGCCACCGGCGAGCCGGCCGAAGATGCCTATAAGCTGCGTATCGCCGAGGTTTTTCCCGGCGAGGGCGCGCCACACCGCTTCGCCTACGCCCTGACGCCGGTCCGCCTGTATCGCAGCGACAAGGGACGCTACTCGCCCTCCCCTGTACATGATCGTGTCGAGCTTCAGCCCGGCGTCCGCGTCGGCCGGCTGAAGGGGACGATCCATCACTACTCCGTGCGCTCGCTCGGCGAGCAGATCGCCAAGCTCAATTCCTACAGCGACGCCCAGGCCGACGATCTCGACCAGCGTGGCGCGACGCTCTCGGCCCTGCGGCTGGCGCTGGAATTCCCAGGGAATTTCTTGAAGGCCTATATCGGCCGCCGACACGCCCTGCGCGGGGTCTACGGCTTCATGACCGCCATGAACTACGCGTTCTACCGCTATCTGCGTGTTGCCAAGCATTGGGAGCGCCGGCTCCAGCGTCGCGGCGAGCGCCACGAAGGAGGCCACGATGGCCGCTGAGGTCGCACTCGTCACCGGCGGCGCGCGACGCATCGGCCGCGCGATCGTCGAGCGCCTGGCGGAGGCGGGCTACGCGGTGGTGATCCATTGCAACCAGTCCCGCAGCGAGGCCGAGGGACTCGCCGCGCAGATTCGCGCGAAGGGTGGTCTGGCCGCCGTCGTCACCGCCGATCTGGTCGACGCCGCCGCGGTAGACGGCGTCCTGCCGGCCGCGGAAGCGGCGTTCGGCCCGGTGACCCTGCTGGTCAACAACGCCTCGAGCTTCCTGGTCGACGATCTCCGCTCGCTCGAGGTGCTGCGCTGGAATCGGCAATTCTCGATCAACCTGCGCGCTCCCTCGGTCCTCGCCGGGGCGATGGCCAATCGGCTTCCGGCAGACCGGAAGGGCGCGATCGTCAACATCATCGACCAGCGCGTCCGCAAGCTGACGCCGCAGTACTATTCCTACACGCTGACCAAGTCGGCCCTGCTGGCGGCGACGACGACCATGGCGCAGGCGCTCGCCCCGCGGATCCGCGTCAACGCCGTCGGCCCCGGCCCGACCTTCGCCAATTCCCATGGCGGCGAAGACGCCCTCGCCGCCGAGGCGGCCGGCACGCTGCTGAACCGCAAGGTCGAGCCCCGGGAGATCGCCGATGCGGTGTTCTATCTCGCTCGCGCCGAGGCGATCACCGGACAGATGATTGCGGTCGACGCCGGCCAACACCTCGGCTGGCGCACGCCTGACATCGTCGATTGACGATGCCCGCCGCTCAGGCCTTCGCCTCGGTGCTGTAGGGCGCCCTGCCGCTCGCCAGCGCGTCATCGAGCAATTCGAGCCGATCCTGGCCCCAGAACACCTCGCCGCCGAGGACATAGCTCGGCGCGCCGAAGACACCGGCTTTGACCGCCGCCTCGCTCGACGCCGCATAGCGCGCCGCCACCGCCTCCGACTCGGCCTGTCCGACCAGCGCCTGCCCGTCGAGCCCGGACGCATCGGCCATCTCGATCACCAGCCCGTGCTGGGACAGGTCGAGTTCCTGCGCCCAGACGCCGGCCAGCACCCGCTCCATGAAGGCACCGGGGTCCTTGCCGGCGAGCGTCGCCGCGATCAGCGCCCGGTCCGCGAGTGCGATGTCGAGCGGGAAATGGCGCGGGAACAGGTTGAGCGCCTTTCCACGTCGCTCGCGCCAGCGCTGCAATTCGAGGATGCGATAGCGCTGGCGGACCGGGTGGCGCTTGGGCAACGGCAGGCCGCCGGTCTCGTCGAAGACCGAGCGCAGCGGCACCGGTAGATAATTGATCGTGCAGCCATGGCGCGCAGCGATCGACAGGAAAAGCTCGTGCCCGAGATAGGTCCAGGGCGAAAGGAGGGAGAAATAGTAGTCGATCTGTCGCTGCATCGCCGGTCTCCACACAAGGCGCGCGAGATTGCCCTCCCGCGATGTGCGGCGACAAGTGGTTCCGCCGCGAATGCTCATGCGCGAATCGCGTGAACTTACGAATGGCAGCGTCAGAGCTCTCGGCGACGGGCAGCGCCTTCCAGCTTTGCGCGCCTCAGGCGGCCTTGTTCTTCACCGCGCCGATGATCGCGGTCAGGATCGCGCCGCCGGCACCACCGCTGATCAGGTTGGCGAGGATGCCGCCGATGCTGAGATTGCCGCCTGCCGCCGCCGCGGTGATCGCCGGAAGCACGATCGGGACCAGCTGGCCGAGCACGCCACCGCCAACTAGTCCGGCGATGGTGTTGCCGATGGTCCCGAGATCGAAGGTCGGCGAAGCCTTGCCTGCAGCATTGCCGCCGATCGCCCCGGCGACCAGATTCATCAGGATTTGTTCCATGTGTCCCCCGCAGCCATGTTGATGGTGGATGACCGCGGAAGGATGACTCCGCCCCGCCCCACAAGCAACAAAAGATGACGCAAGGGCAGGCAGGTTGGGATCAGGATAGCGCGATCGCCGAGATCAGCCGCCCGTAATCGGCTTCCTGGCGATGAGTCGTCCGCCGATAGCTGTAGAAACGGGCTTCGTCGCCATAGGTGCACAGCGCGAGATCGACGAAGCGGCCGATCCCAGCCTCCTGGGCGCGATGGGCGATGAAGGCCGGCAGGTCGAACATCGCATGTGCCGGGCGCTCCGAGGCGTGGAAGAAGCGCGAATAGGTCGGATTCTCAGCCTTGAAGCGCTCGATGAATTCCGGCCCGACCTCATAGGCCGTGGCGCTGATCGTCGGGCCGAGCACGGCGACGATGCGCTCGCGCCGCGCACCGAGCTTCTCCATCGCCGTCACGGTTGCGCCGACGACGCCGCCGAAAGCCCCCTTCCAGCCGGAATGGGCCGCGCCGATCACGCCAGCCTCGCTATCGGCGAACAGGATCGGCCCGCAATCGGCGCTGGAAACGCCGAGAGCGACGCCGTGGGCGACAGTCACCATCGCATCCGCCTGCGGGCGCTCGGCCGGCCAGGGCCCGGTCACCACGGCGACATCGGGAGAATGCACCTGGTAGACGCTGACGAGCTTGTCACGCTCGACACCGAGATGCGCCGCCATGCGCGCCCGATTCTCGGCGACATGGGCCTGATCGTCACGCGAGCCGACACCGCCGTTCAGCGAGGCGTAGATCCCGGTCGAGACCCCGCCCTCGCGCGTGAAGAAGGCGTGCCGGATGCCGGCTTCGCCGGCAAGATCAGGAGAGGTGATGAACATCGCTTTCCGGCTCCGATTCAGGGGACGGCCTGCTCTGGCAGGCGATGAAGGTCAAATCCGGGCAGAAGCGGCAGGCGCGGGTCGGCCAATGCCAGCACCTTGAAGAGCTGCCCCATATCGGTCTCGCTGCCGGCCTCGACCAGCCGGCTCGCGCCTGCCAGCAGCGTCGCCGCCTGCTCCGGCGTCGCCCGCCGCGACAGCGCCGCAACGCGCTGATCGAGCCCCAACGCCAGCAGGAAATCGCGTTGCGTCACCGGACCGTGCGCCGCCGCGCCGGCGGAAAGGCCAGCCTGCGCCATGCGCGCGAAATCGACATGCACAGTGAGGTCGGCATCGCCGGGGTCAGCCAATGGGGCGACGAAGCCATGCCGGCGCATCGCCTGGAGGGTGTCGCCGAAGCCGGTCTGCGCTGCGCCATAATCGATGAACAGGCCGGCACCGCCCGCTGCCGCGACATGGCGCGCGACCGTCGCGGCCATATCCAGGGCGGCCAAGGGCTGCTCGAGCAACGAACCCTGTGGGGCTGCGCGCGCGATCTTGGTTTCAGGCTCCGCCGACAATCCAAAAGCGAGCTGGCCCTCGCTGTCGAGGCCGACCAGCCGCTCGCGCCAGCCTTCCGGCGTCAGCACGAACTGGTCGAGCGGCAGCGCGTCGAGGAGTTCGTTGGCGACGATGATCGCCGGACCTGCGAGCGCGTCCCCGATCCGCTCATGCCAGAGGGGAGCCACGCCGCTCGCGGCCAGGGTTTGCTTCTGCCGCTCGCGCAGCACCGGGCTGGTCTCGACCAGATGGACGGTGAGCGCCTCGCGAAAGCCCGGCACAACCTTGCCGGCCCGCAGCATGTCCTGCATCAGCGTACCGCGGCCAGGCCCGAGCTCGACGAGACGCAACGCCGCCGGCTCGCCCATCATGCGCCAGAGCGTCGCCGCCCAGAGCCCGATCAGCTCGCCGAAGACCTGGCTGATCTCCGGCGCCGTGGTGAAGTCGCCGGCAGCGCCGAACGGGTCCTGCTTCATATAGTAGCCATGGCGCGGGTGGCCGAGGCAGAGCGCCATGTAGCGAGAGACGCTGAGCGGCCCCTCGTCGCGGATCAGCCGGACGAGTTCCTGCGCCAGCGGCGTCACGATTGCGCCTGCCCCCGCCTTGCACGCAGGACGAGGGCGAGCCCTGCCAGGAAGAGCGGGATCGACAACAGCATGCCCATGGTCAACCCGCCGCCGCCCGTGCCGGTGCCGAACAGGAAGCCGAGCTGCGGGTCGGGCTCGCGGAAGAACTCGGCGGCGATGCGCGCCACCGCATAGCCCATGCCGAACACGCCGGCGACAAGGCCCGGCCGCTTGAAGCCACCGGCCCGCACGACCAGAGCGAGCAGGATGAAGAGCACCAGACCTTCGCCGAAGGCCTCGTAGAGCTGACTCGGGTGGCGCGGCACTGGCCCGGCATGCGGGAAGATCATCGCCCAGGGCACATCCGGCGCCGGCCGGCCCCAGAGCTCGGCATTGATGAAATTGGCGATGCGGCCAAGGAAAAGCCCGATCGGCACGACCGCGGCCGAGAGATCGAAGACGCTGAGCACCGGCACGCCGCGCCGGCGCGCGAACAGGACAAGCCCGGTCGCCGCCCCGATCAGCCCGCCATGGAAGGACATGCCGCCCTGCCAGACCGCGATAATGTCCTGCGGCCGGGCGAGGTAGCGCTCGAGATCGTAGAACAGGACGAAGCCGAGGCGCCCGCCGAGCACGACGCCGAGCGCGACGAAGAGCAGCATGTCGTCGAGCTGGTCGGCGCCGGGCCGCGCCCGGCCGCCCCACAGCCCGTCGGCCATCACCAGCTTGCGGGCATACCACCAGCCGCCGAGCAACCCGGCGACATAGGCGAGCCCGTACCATTTGATCGCGAGCGGCCCGATCTGGAGCGCGACGGGATCGATCACTGGGAAGGGGATGGCGAAGACGGGCATGAGCAGGCAATCCGGGGGGCGTTGCGCGTGGTGTCGAACGCTCACAGGGTGCGGTCAAGCGGAAATGCTCACCGCTCGCCTGCCCACGGCCGCATCGGCGGACTCGGCCTGTGTTCCACTTAAGGCAGCCCGGAAGCGTCGACCCGCAATCAGCTAGTTCGGCGACGGCGAACCGGCTTCGCCTCGCTCGGCTCCGGTACCTTGGGCTTGGCTTCGGCCTCGATCGCTTCCTTGGCGAGACGCAAGGCCTTCAGGCGTTCCGTTTTCAGTCGCACCTGGAGGGCTTCGTCCTCGATCGACTGCCAGACCTGAGATGCATCGCGCTTGCGCTGCTCGGATTTCTCGAAGGCCACCTGCGCGCGCGCCTTGGCGTCTTCCAGCTTCATGTTGCGGCTCGACATGGCAACCTCTCTCCAGCCGGCTCCGGACGCGCGTCAGCTCGCCGGGCGGGGCGACATGCCGGGCCTGGGCGTTCTGGCGAGCGGCGGCTTGCGCTTCGGCGCGGGCAGCAGACCGTCGCGCTGCGCCTGCTTGCGGGCCGCCTTCCTTGCACGCCGGATGGCATCGGCGCGCTCGCGGACGCGTCGCTCCGACGGCTTTTCATAGGACCGGCGCTGCTTCATTTCCCGGAAGACGCCTTCGCGCTGCATCTTCTTCTTCAGGACGCGGAGCGCCTGATCGACGTTGTTGTCGCGCACGAGAACCTGCATCGGCATCCTCTCTTCAAAAAAGCAAAAGGGCCGGGCTTGATGTCCCGACCCCTCGATAGCCCTTGCTTCAGAGCGTTACGTGATGGCGCCAGTACATCCGTGGTCGCCTTTCAGATCGCTTCGCCCGTAGCAGCGGGCCTTCATTCGGCGCGCAGATTATCCGCCGACATCTTGCCGGAGCGCTTGTCCTGGACCAGCTCGTAGCTGATCTTCTGGCCATCGCGCAGATCGCGCATGCCAGCCCGCTCGACAGCGCTGATATGGACGAAGACGTCCTGACCGCCGTCATCCGGCTGAATGAAACCAAAACCCTTGGTGGCGTTGAACCACTTGACCGAACCCGAGCTCATGGGAGCCTCCTACAGTCGTGCTTGTTGAAGCCGCACGAAACAGTGCAGCGGCGATTTCGAACAGAGGAGGAAGATCGTCACCACGGCGCGTTCATAAGCGCCAAGGCCAAGTCGTTCGGCCTAATATCGAGACATAGATATGGAATCCAGAAACGCTTTTGTCAATTAAAAATTCAAAAAGAGATCAGATCACATCGTGGCATCCATCGCAGGTGGCCTATAAAATCTCGATCACATCAACGGAAAACGGACACTCCGCCGGCCTGAATACAGTGCAATTCAAGCGCGCGAGCGACAGGTCCACCGGCGTAAAACCGTACGCGGGTACATCGAGCAGGAACGAAGCCGCTCCTGACATGACGAAGCGCCTGCGACATCCTACATGCAGCCCATGAATCGCGAACGCCCCGATAGTCCCGAAGACGAGACCGAGCTGGAGGAGGAAACCGCCCTCCCCAAAGAGCCTGCGCTCGACCTCGGCGAAGCCGCCCCGGGTGCGCTCAAGGCCGGCATCGAAGTGATCGCCGAATTCGCAAGGCACCTGCCGAACCGGCCGGGCGTTTACCGGATGTTCGATCGCGCCGGCGAGGTGCTCTATGTCGGCAAGGCCAAGAGCCTGAAGAACCGCGTCACCGCCTATGCCCGCGGCATGGCGCATACCAATGCGGTCGCGCGGATGATCGCCGAGACCGCCAACATGGAGTTCGTCACCACCGGCACCGAGACTGAGGCCTTGCTGCTCGAATCCAACCTGATCAAGCAGCTTCGGCCGCGCTACAACGTGCTGCTGCGCGACGACAAATCCTTCCCCTACATCTTCCTCTCCGGCGACCATCCGGCGCCGCAGATCGCCAAGCACCGCGGCTCGCGCCAGCGCAAGGGCGATTATTTCGGGCCCTTTGCCTCGGTCTGGGCGGTCGAGCGCACCATCGACGCGCTGCAGAAGGCCTTCCTGCTGCGCTCCTGTTCGGACAGCTATTACGAGAACCGCACGCGGCCCTGCCTGCTCTTCCAGATCAAGCGCTGCTCCGGTCCCTGCACCGGCGAGATCTCGCATGCCGACTACCAGGCTCTCGCCGACCAGGCCCGTGCCTTCCTCTCCGGCCGCTCCTCGGCGGTGAAGCAGCTCCTGTCCGAGCGCATGCAGGCGGCGGCAGAAGACCTCGAATTCGAGAAGGCGGCGCGCTATCGCGACCGGCTGGCGGCCCTCTCGGCCGTCCAGGCCGGGCAGGACATCAACACGCAAGGGGTGGAGGAGGCCGACGTCTTCGCCATCGACGAGCAGGCCGGCCAGTTCTGCGTCGAGATATTCTTCTTCCGCAACAAGCAGAACTGGGGCAACCGCGCCCTCTTCCCGCGCGCCGACAAGAGCCTCAGCCCTGCAGAGGTGCTGGCCTCGGTCGTCACCCAGTTCTACGACGACAAGCCGCCGCCGCGGCTGGTGCTGGTCTCGCATGACCTGCCCGAGGCCGACCTCATTGCCGAAGCGCTCTGCGCCCGCGCCGGCCGCAAGGTCGAGCTCGCGGCGCCCAAGCGCGGCGAGCGGCGAGACCTCGTCGCCCATGCCCAGAAGAACGCGCATGAGGCGCTCGCCCGCAAGCTCGCCGACAATGCCGGCCAGCAGAGCCTGCTCAATGCGCTCGGTACAGCCTTCGGCATGGAGCGGGCACCGCGCCGCGTCGAGGTGTACGACAACTCGCACATCATGGGCACGAACGCGGTCGGCGGCATGGTCGTCGCCGGCAAGGACGGCTTCATGAAGAGCCATTACCGCACCTTCAACATCTCCAGCGACACCATTGCGGGCGACGATTTCGGCATGATGCGCGAGGTGCTGAAGCGGCGCTTTTCGCGATTGGCGAAGGAGAGCGGGGCGACCGAGACGCCAGAGCCAACACCGACGAATGCACGCGACCTGCCTGATGCCGTTGAGGAAGGCGTAGGGGGTTCAAGTCCCTCGCCCGCTACCATCACTGCCGAAGGCGCATCAGAACTTGTCGGATTGACGCCACCCGAATTGGCCAGCGACGACGCTCCCTTCCCCTCGCGGCCCGATCTCGTCATCGTCGACGGCGGCAAGGGACAGTTCGAGGCGGCGCGCAAGATCATGGCCGAATGCGGCGTGACCGACATCGCACTCGTCGCCATCGCCAAGGGCGAGGATCGCAACGCCATGCGCGAGACCTTCTTCATGGTGGGGCGCGAGCCGTTCAAGCTGCCGCCGCGCGACCCGGCGCTCTATTTCATCCAGCGCCTGCGCGACGAGGCCCACCGTTTCGCCATCGGCACGCACCGCGCCAAGCGCAAGCGCGACATCACCAAGAACCCGCTCGACGAGATCCCCGGCATCGGCCCCGCCCGCAAGCGCGCGCTCCTGCTACATTTCGGCACGGTCAAGGCGATCCAACGCGCCAAGCTCGACGACCTGATGCGGACGCCGGGCGTCAACGCAGCGACCGCGAAGGCCGTTCACGATCATTTTCACGAGCGCTGAAGGTCGTTGCGGCAGGTTCGTTCGCAATACCTGCGAACCTGCCCAGCACCGACCTGCCGATTTCGCAACGCAGCTTCGCCATGCAATCACCGTGTTGCGTGTTGACGCTGTCGCAAAGGCGCGGCTTGGTGTTCTTCGTGACGATTCTTCCTGATGCTATCCGGCGCCGCGGCCCCTGGTCGCTGCCAAACCTGCTGACCTATGGCCGGATCGCCGCGATCCCGGCGCTGGTGGCGTTGTTGTTCTGGCCGCGCGACGACTGGGCCCGCTGGGCGGCGCTGGCGATCTACGTCGCGGCCGCGGTCACCGACTATCTCGACGGCTGGCTCGCTCGCGCCTGGAGCCAGCAATCGGCGATCGGCCGCATGCTCGACCCGATCGCCGACAAGCTCCTCGTCTGCGCGCTCCTGCTGATGCTCGTCCATACCGACACCATTCACGGTTGGTCGATCTGGGCGGCGATCGTCATCCTCTGCCGCGAGATCCTGGTTTCCGGCCTGCGCGAATTCCTCGCCGACCTCAAGGTCAGCGTCCCCGTCAGCAAGGTCGCGAAATGGAAGACCGCGACGCAGCTCTTCGCGCTCGGCTTCCTCGTCGTCGGTCCGGCCGGCGATCAGGTCCTGCCCCACAACACCCAGATCGGCATCGTCATGCTCTGGGTCGCCGCCCTGCTGACGATCTATACCGGCTGGGACTATCTCAACGCCGGCATCAGGCATCTCGTCGCCATGGATGAGCGCGCGCCATGAACCAGCATGTAGCGACCCAGCCGCTGAAGCTCGTCTATTTCGCCTGGGTGCGCGAGCGCGTCGGCCTGTCCGACGAGATCGTCTCGCCGCCGCCCGGTACTGAGACCGTTGCCGAGCTGGTGCGCTGGTTGAAGACTCGTGGCGAGGGCTATGAGATCGCCTTCGAGAACGAGGCCATCGTGCGCGCCGCCATCGACCACACCCATGCCAAGCCGGCGGCCTCCATCGCCGGCGCCCGCGAGATCGCTTTCTTCCCGCCGATGACCGGTGGGTGAGAGTTCTTTGAGCGTGAGTGAACCTTTCTGGTCATCCCGGGCGACCGTAGGGAGACCCGGGATCCATTCCGGAACGGTTCAGGCATGGATCCCGGCTCTCCGCCTCGCTTCGGCCGGGATGACCGTTCGAGAAAAGCGGCGCTTTCTTTCGGAGCTTGCGTGATGACTCCGATCATCCGGATCCAGCGCGAGGATTTCGACCTCGGCGCCGAGGTCGCGGCGCTTGCCCGCGGCAACGCCAGTATCGGCGCCGTCGTCAGCTTCACTGGCCTTTGCCGCGACGAGAGCGGCCGGCTCGCAGCCCTTGAGCTCGAGCATTATCCGGGCATGGCCGAAGCCGAGATCGCGCGCGTCGCCGCCGAGGCTGCCGCACGCTGGCCTCTCGCCGGCCTCGTCGCGATCCATCGCTTCGGGCTGATCAGACCGGGCGAGCAGATCGTCCTGGTCATCGCCGCATCAAGCCATCGCCGCGAGGCCTTCGAGGCCGCCGATTTCCTGATGGACTATCTCAAGACCCGCGCGCCCTTCTGGAAGCGCGAGCATCTCGCTGATGGCACGCTTGGCGGCTGGGTCCAGGCCAAGGAAGACGACGACAAGGCGGCGGAACGCTGGAGCTGACGATGGGCACGGGATGGTTGGTGACGCGGCTGGTCCCGCTCTGCGGCGCGATGCTCATGGCTGCAACTATCCCAGCCGCGGCGCAAGGTCAGAGCAAGACCTTCCGCGACTGGATCGCCGGCTGCGATAACTTGCGCAGCTGCACCGCGCTTTCACTGCCCGAAGAAACTGCCGAGAGCGTAGGGTTCCTCAAGCTCGAACGGCCCGCTGGCCCTAACGGCACGGTCTCCCTCTCGCTCAAGCTGACGGGAGAGAAGCTCAAGGCCCCGCTCGCGATCGGCCTCAAGCTCAACGGCGCGCCCTTCCCGGCCGGCGGCAAGCCCTTGGCCGCCACCGTCGAAGACGCCGAGACCGCCCGCATCGTCTTTTCCGAAGCCGACACGGCAGCGTTGATCGCCGCCGCACGCAAGGCGACCAGGCTTTCGGCGTCGTTGGCCGGCAAGAGCTATGCGATCTCGCTCGCCGGCTCGGTCGCGGCCCTGCTCTGGATCGACGAGCAGCAGGGCCGCCTCAACACCACGACAGCGCTGGTCCGCAAGGGTCCGGTTGCTGCGAGCACGGTGCCGTCGCCACCGGCACTGCCGGTGATTGCCGCCAGGGCGACCGGGCCGGCGCTTGCCGAAGGCCCGGCAAAGGCACTGGGCGCGGCCCTGCGCAAGCATCTGAAGGCGAGCGATCCGGACGCCTGCGAGGAGGATGAGGACGGCGCCCGCTACAACGCGGACCGCGCGTGGCCGCTCGACGGCGGACGCAGACTGATCGGGCTGTATTGCGGCAGCGGCGCCTACAACATCCTCACCGGCTACTGGCTGGTCACGGGGGATGCGGTGGCCGGCGCACGCAAGGCCGCTTTCGCCGGCAACGACAACAACGTCCTGATCAACTCGGACTACACTCCCGAGAGCGGCCAGCTCGGCTACTTCGCCAAGGGCCGCGGCATCGGCGACTGCGGCGGTCTCGGCAACTACGCCTGGACCGGCACCGATTTCGCACTCACGACGCTCAGCGCGATGGGCGAATGCCGCCAGCTGCCGTCGGACGACTGGCTCGTGCTCTTCCGCAGCGATGTGAAGATCACGAAATGAAAAGTCCCGGGCAGCGGGGCTGCCCGGGACTGTTTCAAGCGACAATGTGAAGCAGCTTCAGGCTGCCTTGGACTTCGGGCGAACCTCGTCCGAGTAGTCTTCCATGACCACCTTGCCCATATTGCCGGTGATGAAGTTGTAGGGACCGATCTCGGAGACCAGCGTCACCTCGGCGGCGGAGCCGGTGATGAAGCACTCGGAGAAGCCTTCCAGCTCCTCCGGCCGGATCCGGCGCTCCACCACTTCGAAGCCGCGCTTCTTGCACAGCTCGATCACCGACTGGCGGGTGATGCCGTTCAGGAAGCGGTCGGCGGTCGGAGTGTGGATCACGCCGTCCTTGATGAAGAAGATGTTGGCGCCGGTGCATTCGGCGACATTGCCTTCCCAGTCGAGCATCATCGCGTCGGCATAGCCGGCGCGCTCCGCCTTGTGCTTGGAGAGCGTGGCGATCATGTAGAGGCCGGCGGCCTTGGCATGCACCGGGGCGCAAGCCGGGTCGGGCCGGCGATAGGCAGCGACGTCGAGGCGCACGCCCTTCAGCTTCTGCGCCATGTCGAACATGCTCGGCCACTCCCAGACCGCGATCGCGGTATGGATCGCGTTGTTCAGGCCGGAAACCGCCATCATCTCCGAGCCGCGCCAGGCGACCGGGCGGACATAGGCGTCGCGCAGGCCGTTTTCCTTGAGGCAGAGATACTTGGCGGCGTCGAGCTCGGCGACCGAATAGGGGATCGTGAAATCCATGATCTCGGCCGACTTGTGCAAGCGCTGCGAGTGCTCGGTGCACTTGTAGATCACGCCGTCATAGGAACGCTCGCCCTCGAAGATGCAGGATCCGTAATGCAGGCCATGGGTGAGTACGTGCACCTTGGCTTCCTTCCACGGCACGAGCTTGCCGTCAAACCAGATGACGCCGTCGCGCTGGTCGAAAGGAATGACTGACATGGTACAGATCCTCCTGATCCTTTTCTTGCGGCCGACATCGCCACAAGGCGAAACCGGGCGCAAGCGCGGTATCAAAACTACGCCGAAGCCGGCGCTTGCGACATAATCGGTCGCACCGCGTGCTTGACCGGTAATCTTACGTCTGAGATATGTCAACAAGGCTGACATAAAAAGAGATCACGAACGTGAGCACGCCCACCCCGAATCCCGTAGCCCCGACTGCCTCCGACGTGGCGAGCCAGGAGGTGCCCTACGACCTGATCGAACTGTTCTTCTTCGCCTATCGCGATTTCGTTGGCGACCCCGACCGGATCCTCGCCGACTACGGGTTCGGCCGTGCCCATCACCGGGTGCTGCACTTCGTCCAGCGCCGGCCGGGCATGACCATCGCCGAACTGCTCGACATCCTGCAGATCACCAAGCAGAGCCTGAACCGGGTGCTGAAGGAGCTGGTCGAGACCGGCTTCGTCGAGCAGCGCCCCGGCACCCGCGACAAGCGCCAGCGCAAGCTGCACGCCACCGCGGCGGGCCGCGAGCTCGCGGTGCGCCTCGCCGAGCTGCAGGCGCGCCGCATCGGCCGGGCCCTAGAAGCGGCCGGTCCCGAAACCGCCCCGATCATCACGCGCTATCTCGCCGGACTGATCGATCCGGCTGCCCGGCGCAGCGTGATGGCGCATCTGGCTGGGTCGGTCTGACGCTTCGTGCTACTCGAAAGGGGCATGAGCGGAGCTCCGACAGAATCGAGGGGACGGGGATGATGGCGCCGAGTGGCCAGCGCAAGCCGATTCCGGACGAGGCCCCGCATATCCTGGTGGTCGACGACGACCGCCGCCTGCGCGACCTGCTGGCCCGCTTCCTCGGCGATCACGGCTACCGCGTCACCACCGCTGCCAATGCGGCCGAGGCCGATACCCGGCTCGGCCATCTCGTCTTCGATGCCATGGTGCTCGACATCATGATGCCGGGCGAGAACGGCTTCGACTTCGCGCGGCGGCTGCGCGCCGGCTCGGAAATCCCGATCCTGATGCTGACGGCCCGGACCGACAGCGGCGACCGCATCAACGGGCTCGAGATCGGCGTCGACGACTATCTCGCCAAGCCGTTCGAGCCGCGCGAACTCATCCTGCGTCTCGGCAACATCCTCAAGCGCACGGCCCAGCCCGAACCGCCGCCGGCACCGCCACGGCCGGATTATGTCCGCTTCGGCCCCTTCGTCTTCGGCCTCGCCCGCGGCGAATTGCGTCAGGGCGAGGAATCGATCCGTCTGACCGAGCGCGAGCGCGAGATCCTGACCGTGCTGGCCGAGCGGGCGGGCGAGCACGTGCCGCGCGAGCAGCTCGCCAATCAGGGCTCGGCCGCCAACGACCGTACCATCGACGTCCAGATCAACCGGCTCCGCCGCAAGATCGAGCGCGACCCGGCCGATCCGCTCTATCTCCAGACCGTTCGCGGCGTCGGCTACCGCCTCGTCATCGACCGGGGCTGAAGACCATGGCCGACGCCTCGCTCCGGCGCCGCCTCCTCCCGCTCGCGGCGAGAATTGGTGCCTGGCTGCGCCCGGTGGGCACCGCTCTGACGCGCATCGGCGCCACCCTGTTCGCGCCGCTCAAGCGCCTCCAGAAGCGCCCGGCGCGGGCGATCAGCCGGATCATGCCCAAGGGCCTCTATCCGCGCGCCCTGGTGATCGTCATCGCGCCGGTCGTCCTGCTGCAATCGGTCATCGCCTATGTTTTCATGGAACGGCACTGGCAGACAGTGACGCAGCGGCTCTCCGCGGCGGTCTCGCAGGATATCGCCGCCCTGATCGACGTCTATGAGACCTACCCGCAGGACAAGGACGCGGATCAGCTCTCGCGCATCGCCCAGGAGCGGCTCGGCCTCGACGTCGACATCCTGCCCGATGCCGATCTGCCGGCGCCGGGCCCCCGCCCCTTCTTCTCGCTGCTCGACAGCGCGCTCTCGGCCGAGCTCGCCCAGCAGGTCAAGCGCCCGTTCTGGCTCGACACCGTCGGCCGCTCCAGCCTGATCGAGATCCGAATCAAGCTCGGCAAGGACGTGATGCGGGTGCTGACACGTCGCAGCCAGGCCTATGCCTCGAACAGCCACATCTTCCTGCTCTGGATGATGGGCACCTCGCTGATCCTGTTGACCATCGCGGTGCTGTTCCTGCGCAACCAGATCCGGCCGATCCTGCGTCTCGCCGACGCGGCGGAAGCCTTCGGCAAGGGCCGCGACGCCGATTTCCGCCCGCGCGGTGCACGCGAGGTCCGGCGCGCCGGCAATGCCTTCATCGAAATGAAGCGGCGCGTCGAACGCTCGATCGGCGAGCGCACCATGATGCTGAACGGCGTCAGCCACGATCTGCGCACCATCCTGACCCGCTTCAAGCTCTCCCTCGCACTTCTCGAAAGATCGCCCGACCTGGAGGCGATCGAGAAGGATGTCGACGAGATGAGCCGCATGCTCGAGGACTATCTCGCCTTCGCGCGCGGCGACGCCGGCGAGTCGCCGGTCGAGACCGATATCCGCTCGCTTCTGGAGCACCTCAAGGTCGACGCGGAGCGCCATGGCCACCAGACCGAACTCACCGTCGTCGGCGACCCGCTGGTCGTCGTCAGACCCGATGCGATCCGGCGGCTCTTGACCAACCTCGTCTCTAATGCGGCCCGTTTCGGCGACCGCATCGCGATCCGCGCCACGCATGATGCGCGCTATCTCATCGTCATGGTCGATGATGACGGGCCGGGCATCGCGCCGGAATTGCGCGAGGATGTGTTCAAGCCGTTCTTCCGCCTCGACGAGGCTCGCAATGTCGATGGCGGTGGCACAGGCCTCGGCCTCGCCATCGCCCGCGACATCGCCCGCTCGCATGGCGGCGACATCATCCTGGGTGAATCGCCGCTCGGCGGCCTGCGCGCGACGGTGCGCCTGCCGGTCTGATCGGACGAGCTCTTCAGCGCATGCGCAAGCCCCGGGCCGGGCTACGCCCATCCCGGGGACGCATAGACGTCTCGTTCTGCTGGAAGCGCCTTACTGGCGCCACGGCGCCTTGCGGGCCGACTGGTTCACCCGCTCGACATCGCTCTGCGACAAAGCGAGATCGGACAGCGCTTGGTCGTCCATGCGGTAAAGGGCGCGCGCGCTCGCCCGCATGGCGAGCCAGTCCTCGAAGCGCAGCAGCAGGCCGGCAATCCCCGCTGCGGCATGCCTCTCTGCGAGTTGGGATAGATTTTCTGTGGCGATCTTGGCCGGCATGGCGGCCTCCTGTCATGGCGATTATGCCTGAGAATCTGCGCCTTGCGGGCAGGTAGAGCAAATGAGAAGTTCTACGCTTCCGCCCAAGCTGAACTTGGCCAACCAATGTCCCGTCGCCAGCTTCCACCCCCGACCTCGCTGCGCGCCTTCGAGGCGGCGGCCCGGCATCTCAACTTCGAACGGGCGGGCGAGGAACTCGCGGTCACCGCGAGCGCGATCGGCCAGCAGGTCCGGGCGCTCGAGAGCTGGCTCCGGCGCCCCCTCTTCGTCCGGCTGCCGAGCAAGGGCGTGGCGCTGACCGCCCTCGGTGAGCGCTACGCCGCCACGATCTCGGGCCTGCTCGACCAGCTCAACGAAGCGACCGCGCAGGCGATGCGCCCCGACGCCGCCACGGTTCTGACGGTCAGCACCATGCCGAGCTTCGCCCTGAGCTGGTTGATCCCCCGGCTGGGCTCGCTGAAGGAGCGACACCCCGAGCTCGAAGTGCGCATCTCGATCTCGGTGAACCTGACCGATTTCGGCCGCGAAGACGTCGACGTCGCGATCCGCTTCGGCCAGGGCGTCTATCCCGGCCTGCGCTCGGACCTGCTGATGGAGGAGCACTTCTTTCCGGTCTGCAGCGCCGCGCTGCTCGGCAACCCGCTGCGCCCTTTGCTCGAACCGTCCGACCTTCGCCACCACACTTTGCTGCATGAAGCCGCGGAAGGCATCCCCGACTACATCACCTGGCCGCGCTGGCTCGCCCTCGCCGGCGTCGAGGATGTCGATGCCAGCCAGGGACCGCGCTTTTCCCACACCTTCCTGGCCTTGCAGGCCGCCGCCTCGGGCCAGGGCGTCGCGCTCGCGACCAGCGTCCTGATCGGCGACTATCAGGCTGCGGGCCGCCTCGTCCGGCCCTTCACCCATCAGGTCAGGAGCCCGCATCAATACTATCTGGTCTGCCCGGAAGCCTCGGCGGACCGCCCGGCGATCGCCGCGTTCCGCAGCTGGATCCGCGACGAGGCCAGGGCCCATAACGAGCAGCTCTGACAGCCGCGACCGGGTTAGCGGCCGGCCTCGGGCCGGATAACCGGCAGATGCTGGAGCTGCGCCGCCGCATGGTCGAGAAAGGCGCGAACCTTCGGCGCCAGATGCTGGCCGCCCGGGACGACGAGCTGGACCGGCGCCGCCGGCGGCTCCCATTCGCGTAACAGCCGGACCAGGCTGCCCGCCGCAAGGTCGGGCGCGACCTGGTAGGACAAGGCCCGCGCCAAGCCGCGTCCCGAACGGGCCGCGATCAGCACCGACTCAACCTCGTTGACGATCAGGCGCGGCGTGATCGTCACACTCGCCTCGCGGCCGCTGCCGGCGAAGCGCCAGAGCAGGGTCTGGCCGGCGGCGATGCTGGCGATGGTGTCGTGCCCGGCAATGTCGGACGGGCGCTGCGGGGTGCCGCGCCGCGCGAGATAATCGGGCGCGGCCACCAGCACCCGCCTGACTTCGCCGACCTTGCGGGCGACCAGCCGCGAATTCGGCAGCTCGCCGATCCGGACCGCGAGGTCGAGCCCCTCCTCGATCAGATCGAGATTGCGGTCGGACAAGGTCAGCTCGACCTGGACCTCGGGATGAAGGTCGAGGAACTCGGCAACGATCGGCGTGACATGACGCCGCCCGAAAGCAAGCGGCGCCGTGATCCGCAGGAGCCCGCGCACCGGCGCTCCGGAGACGCCGGACAGCGAGGCATCGTATTCCGAGAGGATGCGGCGCGCCGATGCCGCCAGCTCGCGGCCGGCTTCCGTCGCCATCAATTGCCGGGTCGTACGCGCGATCAGGCTGACGCCGGCACGCCTTTCGAGGGCTGCGAGGGCCCGCGTCACCGCCGGGCGCGAGCGCCGAAGCTGCCTTGCCGCTCCGGCGAGGCTGCCTGTGTCGATGATCGCAACGAAGATGGAAAGCTCGTCGAGGCGGTCCAGATCAGTTGCTCCAGATGGAATTCTGATTTGCGATAATACCGTCTTTCGACCGGAATGCGAAACAATCAGAGTGCCTCAGCAAACGCGAGGTCACCATGTCCAGCTCCCAGATTATCCTGCACGGCACCGTGCTCTCCGGCCATACGCACCGGGTCGAGCTTCTTCTGCGCGCGCTGGGGCTGGAGTTCGACTTCGTCGCGGCGCCGGCGGAAATCCGGAGGGCGGAAGCGTTTCGCACCCTCAACCCGCTCGGTCAGATCCCGGTGCTGCAGGATGGCGATCTCACCCTGGCCGACAGCAATGCCATCATGGTCTATCTGGTCAGGCGCTATGCGCCGCAAAGCATGTGGCTCCCGGACGAGCCCGTGGCGGCAGCGCAGATGCAGCGCTGGCTCTCGATCGCGGCCGGCGAGGTCATGCATGGTCCCGCCGCCGCGCGGATGATCGCCCAGTTCAATTTCCCCGACGAGCCGGTCCGGGCCGAGCGCATTGCGAGCCGCCTGCTTTCCTTCATGGATGGGCATCTCCACGATCGGAGCTTCCTCGCCGCCGAGCATCCGACATTGGCCGATCTCGCCTGCTACTCCTATGTCGCGCACGCCCCCGAAGGCGGCATCGACCTTACCCCTTATCCTGCCGTCCGCGCCTGGCTCACGCGCGTCGAAGCCCTGCCCTTCTTCAAGCCGATGCCGCGTTCGCCGCTACCGGCGAAGGGCTGACCGCGATGGACGGGCAGCCCTTCCATCGCGGCGAGCTGGCGGCGCAGGCACGCGCAGGGCTGAACTCGCGCGGGGCCGGGATCCGCAGCTTCATGCCTGACCAGCACCGGGAATTCTTCGCGCTGCTGCCTTATCTCTTTGCCGCCGGACGCGACGCCGCAGGCCACCCGATCGCGACCGTGCTGACCGGCGAGGAAGGCTTCGTCGCCAGCCCATCGCCGACCGCGCTTTCGATCGCAGCGCAGCCGCCGCCGGACGACCCCGCCATGGCGGCCTTCGCGCCCGGGGCGCCGATCGGCCTGCTCGGGCTGGATTTCCGGACGCGCCGGCGCAACCGCGCCAACGGCACGGTCACGACGCTCACCGACGCCGGCCTGACAGTCGAGGTCAGCGAGAGCTTCGGCAACTGCGCCAAATACATCCAAAGCCGCGAACCGGTGCGGGTTCCCGTCGACCCGGCTCCGGCCGAGGCGTTCGTCGGTCTCGACGCTGAGGCACGGGCCCTGATCCTGCGCGCCGACACCTTGTTCATTGCCAGCGCCGCGGCGGGTGGCGTGGACATATCGCATCGCGGCGGCCAGCCCGGCTTCGTCGCCGTCGGGGGCGACTGCCTAACCGTCCCCGATTTCGCCGGGAACAGCTATTTCAACACGCTCGGAAACCTGCTCCTCGAACCAGCCGCGAGCCTGCTCTTCATCGATTTTTCGAGCGGAGATCTCATCCAGCTGCAGGGCGAGACCGAGATCATCTGGGACGGAGCGGAGCTTACCGAGCTCGCCGGTGCGCAGCGGCTCTGGCGCTTCCACAGCCGGCGCGGCTGGCGCCGCCGCGCGGCGCTGCCGCTGCGCTGGTCGGAGCCCGAGCCGGCCCCGACGACGCTCGCGACCGGAATCTGGCAGCGGCAATAGCGGCGGCCAATTCGGCGATCAATACAGCCGGCCGCCATCCGGAACCGGCAGCCCCGGCGCGATCAGCACGACCTCACCATCGTCATCGGGAATGCCCAGCGTCAGCACTTCCGACATGAACTTGCCGATCTGACGCGGCGGAAAATTCACCACCGCCAGCACCTGCCGGCCCGGGAGGTCCTCGGGCCGGTAGTGCCTGGTGATCTGCGCCGAGGACTTCTTGCGGCCGATCGTGCCGCCGAAATCGATGACGAGCTTGATCGAAGGCTTGCGCGCCTCGGGATAGGGCTCGGCCTCGACGATAGTGCCGACCCGGATGTCGACCTTGAGGAAATCCTCAAAGCCGATCGGTGCGGCGGGCTCGGAAGACACGCTCAAAACTCCTCCCAGCCGCGATCATTGCTGGCGAGGACCGGCTTGCGCGGCGCTGCATGGCCGTTGCTCGCGACCGGGGCCGCGGCGCGCGCCGGGCGTGGCGCAGGAGCCGTCGAGGCGTTCGCGACCTGCGCCATCCTGGCGGCCATGGCCTTGAGTGCGGTCACGTCGCCGCCGAGCTTGAAGCGCGAGACCAGGGCGGCGAGGCGGTCGGCCTCCTGGGCCAGCGCCTGCGAGGCGGCGGTCGACTGCTCGGCCATCGCCGCGTTCTGCTGGGTCGCCTGGTCCATCTCGTTGACGGCGGTGTTGACCTCCTGCAGCCCTGTCGCCTGCTCCCCGGCGGCCGAGGCGATCTCGGCGACGAGCGAGGTGGCGCGGGTGATCTCGCCGGACATCCGCTCGAGCGCCTTGCCGGTCTGGCCGACCAGCGCCACGCCCTTCTCGACCTCGACCGTCGAGGCGGTAATCAGCCCCTTGATCTCCTTGGCGGCGTCGGCCGAGCGCTGGGCGAGCGCGCGCACCTCGGAGGCGACGACGGCGAAGCCCTTGCCGGCGTCGCCGGCGCGGGCCGCCTCGACGCTCGCATTGAGCGCCAGCAGATTGGTCTGGAAGGCGATCTCGTCGATCACGCCGACGATCTGCGAGATCTCCTCGGAGGACTTCTCGATGCCGCCCATGGCGGCGACCGCCTCGCGAACGATCTGGCCGGACTGCTCGGCCTCGCCCTTGACCTGCGTGGTCGCCTGGCTGGCTTGGCGAGCCCCCTCGGCGGTCTGGCGCACCGTCGCGGTGAGCTGGTCGAGCGCCGTCGCGGTCTCCTCGACCGAAGAGGCCTGCTGCTCGGTACGGCTGGCGAGGTCGTCCGCCGCCTGGCTGATCTCGCCGGCACCGGCCTTCATGCTCTCGGTGTTGGTCGCGATCTGGCGCATCGTCTCTTCGAGATGGGCGATGGCGGTGTTGAAGTCCTGCTTCAGCTTGGCGTATTCGCCGCTGAAGACGGCATCGATGCGATAGGTCAGATCGCCCGCGGTCAGGTGCTCGAGCCCGGCGCCCAGTTCTGCCACGACAACGGCCTGCTTCTGCGCCTCCTCGCTGCGCTGCGCCTCGTTGAGATTGCGCTGCGTATCGGCGGCGCGGCGCTGATCGGTCGCCTCGGCTTCGGCCTGAGCCTTCTCGGCCTCGACCTGCTGCTTCGCCAGCGCGGCATCGCGGAAGACGACCAGCGCCCGCGCCATGTTGCCGACTTCGTCCTGACGTTCCTGATGGTCGATCGCGACCCGAAGATCGCCGGCGGCGAGCGCGCCCATGTTCTCCGAGAGCCCGGCGAGCATGCGCGAGGCGCGGCGGCTCAGATAGAAGACGAGGCCGAACATCAGCAAGGCGAGCGGAACCAGCACGATGGCGACGTCCTGGACCAGCCCCGCGAAGGCCACATCGACGCTGTCGGCATGCATGCCGGTGCCGATCGCCCACTGCCATTTCGGCACGGCGGCGACATAGGAGATCTTCAGCGAGGGCTGCTTGTCGCCGCTCCTCAGCCAGAAATAGTCGACGAAGCCCGAGCCCTTGGTCTTGCCGAGCTCGACCATGTCCTTGACGAAGAAGCGGCCATTGGCGTCCTTGAACGCCATCATGTCCGTGCCGACCAGGTTCGGGCTGGCATGGGCGATGTTGACGCCGTCGAAGCGCACCACGAACAGGTAGTTGCCGTTGTCGAAACGGGCATTGGAAATGGCGTCGAGCGCCAGCTTCTGAGCCTCTGCCTCCTTGAGCTCACCCTTCTCGACCCGCGCCAGATAGGCGTTCACGGTCGAAGCGGCCGCGTCTACGATATCCTTCACCTCCGAACGCTTGAGGTCCATCATGTCGATGCGGGCCTGGTTCAGCGTCACGGCAACGCTGGCGACGCCGATGCCGGCGGCCAGAAGCGCGACCAGCCCGAACGAGCGGCCGATCGACAGGGAGGCGATCTTCTTCAGAAATGACATTGGCGAACCTCGAAGGTGAGGTCCGCACAGTTGCGAGAAATCGCTAAAGGCCGCTTAACACTGCCACGGTTTGGCCACGATCCCGGCCGCCCCGGCGCGGCGCCTCAGATCGCCGCCGCGTAGCCGTCACCATCCTCGTTGCGCAGCCGCTCGCGGCGGCTCTCGCGCGTGCCGCCGCACAGCGCCCGCGCAAGGCCGCGCAGCGGCGCCGTCAGCCGGTGCACATCCTCGACGCGCGCCATGATCCGGCCGGCGGATTTCAGCTCGCGATCGAGCTTCGCCATGGTCCGCGACAATTCCGGCTCGTCATCCTCGAGCCAGGTCTCGGCGACGCGGCTCATCAGCAGCACGGCGCCACGTACCCTGACGCCGCCAAGGCTGTCCTCGGTCCGGATGCCCGCAGAGGCCAGCATATAGCGCCAGGAGTTCACGGCGTTGCGGCCGAGCGCCGCCAGCGCCAGCGGGTCGCGCCGCAGCGCCGGCATCACGGTGCGCAGCCCGGCCTTGTAGGGCGCCAGCGCGTCGAGCCGGCGCATCACCAGATCGAAGACGCGCTCCTTGTAGCTTTCCTCCATCAGATCGTCGGAGTTCCCCGCCAGCACCGCGTCGTCGGCGATGCGCCCGAGTCCGCCGAGAATGGCGAGCTTCGAAGGGAACAGGCCGCGCATCTCGGCGAGGCTCAACCCGGCCTCGCGGGCGATATCGGGCAGCTCGATCTCGTCCCAGGAGCGATTGGCCGCGAGCCGGAACAGCGCATCGACCACGGCGCGGCGCGGATCGGGCTTCGGGGCCGCCGGTTTCGCGGCAGCCGACTCGGCTTTGGGGGAAGCGGGCTTGCGTGCCATCGGATTCTCCTGTCGCCCAGTGAAGCCTTGAATCTAGGCCTCGCTGGCGCCGGTTGAAAGGCCGCTCAGCCGGAAAGCTCTTCGGCGCGACGTTTGGCGGCAGCAACCGCGTGGCGCATCAGCAGCGGCATGCCGTCATCGGCCATCAGCACTTCGAGTGCCGCGGCAGTCGTGCCGCCGGGCGACGTCACGTTCTGGCGCAGCGTTCCCGGCGCCAGATCCGACTGGAACAGCATCTCGCCGGCGCCTTCGACTGTCGCCCGCGCAAGCCGGCCCGCCAGATCTGCCGGCAGGCCGGCAGCTGCGCCGGCAGCCGCGAGGCATTCGACGAGATGGAAGACATAGGCCGGCCCGGAGCCCGAGACCGCCGTGACGGCGTCGATCAGTCCCTCATCGGACAGCCATTCGACCTTGCCGATGCTGCCGAGCAGCGCGTCGGCCATCTCCCGCTGGGCGGCGCTGACGCCGGAGCCGGCAGCGGCGGCGGTGACGCCGCGCTGCACCGACGCCGGCAGGTTCGGCATGGCGCGCACGATCGCCCCGGCATTGGGGAGGCGCTGGGCGAGATCACCGAGCGTCTTGCCGGCGAGGATCGAGATCAGGAGCGTGCGCGGGCCGATCAGCGCCTGCACCGCAGGGGCGGCGGTGTCGAGCATCTGCGGCTTGGTCGCCAGCACCACCACGTCAGCGGCAGCAACCTTCGGCGGGTTGACCGTCATGCCCTTCTCGGCGGCGAGCGCCGACATGGCGTCGCTGATATGCGGATCGACCAAGGTGATCCCCGGCCCCTTCATACCGATCCGGAGCCAGCCTTCGAGCATGGCGCCGCCCATCTTGCCGGCGCCGACGAGCACGAGGGATTGCGGAAGCAGGCTGGACATGGGCGTCTCTCTTGTCGATGCCGCGCGTCATTCTCGGGCGCAGCGAAGCGGAGGCCCGAGAATCTCTGTCATGAGCTGGTCGGGTCAAGCCCGACCATGACGCGCATGCGGGGTGCCGGGTCAAGCCCGATCGCGGCCGCAGGCAAGCCGTTCAGGCTTCGCCGACCGTCTCCAGCAGCGCGCCCTCGAGGCCTTCGCGGGCGCTCTTCCCGGCCCAGACGACGAACTGGAACGCCTGGAAATAGCGCTCGCAGGCGTCGATCGCCGCCTTGATCATCCCGGCTGCCTGTTCTTCGGTCGGCTCCGCGCCCCCCGAGAGCAGGAGGGCATGGCGGTACATCACCACATTCTCGTTGCTCCACAGGTCGAAATGGCCGAGCCAGAGCTGCTCGTTGACCAGGCTCACCAGGTTCAGGACCTCGGACCGGCGGCGGTCCGGCACCCTCAGGTCGAAGGCACAGGCGACATGGATCGATTCGACTTCCGAGAGCCAGGTGATCGCGACGTGGTAGTCGGCCCAACCACCGGTGACGGCGACGGAGAGCTCATCGTCGCTGTCGCGATCGAAGCTCCAATGGTTGAGGGAGGCAAGGCGTTCAATCAGGTCGAGAGGATTGGAAGGCCGATCGCTCTCAGCATCCAGATCAAGGTCCATCATGCCCAGGGTCCAACTGCCGGCGCCCTGCCTATGCAGGTCCGACGCGTTTGAGAACAGGAACACGGCGACTGGGAAAAGCGTAAGGCACACAACCCGACTGAACGGCCGCAAGCGGCCGCCGGATCATCGGAAAGCTTCGCGAGACGAAGCCTGCCGACGAATCACCTCTCTTCATCGACGATAGCGCAGGCGGTCAACGTGC
This sequence comes from Allobosea sp. WAO, assembly GCF_001509835.1. Taxonomy (GTDB): domain Bacteria; phylum Pseudomonadota; class Alphaproteobacteria; order Rhizobiales; family Beijerinckiaceae; genus Allobosea. The sequence goes on along the minus strand of NZ_JXTJ01000006.1, from coordinate 122,047 downwards.
CCAACACGCTATCCAAGCTCGGCGGATTCGACCGCCGGCTCAATCCCCTCGCGGCGCTGTCCACAGCGCGAGCCATGCGAGGGGAGCAGCTCAGTCCTTCGCGGACTTGCCCTCGAGCGCGGCGAGGCGGGCGGCGAGCTTGTCGTTCTCCTCGCGGGCCAGCAGCGCCATTTCGCGCACCGCCTCGAATTCTTCGCGGGTGACGACGTCCATGTCGCGCAGCAGCCGCTCGATCTGGGTCTTGACCACGGTCTCCACCTCGCGGCGCACGCCCTGTGCCGCCCCGGCCGCGTCGGTTGCCAGACGGGCGATGTCGTCGAGGATGCGGTTGCTGGTGCTGACCATGGCGGCCTCCGGCGCTGCGGCGCCCTGTGCGCCCTGAACCGGAGATATGGCGAAGGAGCGCGCGGTGCGCAATCGCGCATGCACCGGCCCGGCGCTTTCCTCCAGGCCTACGCGGCTTTACCCGCGCTCGCCTCCGTGGATGGAGCGCGCTATCCCTGACGCCTCGCAACGCCGGATCGTCTTCGCCATGGCCCTGCATTTCTCGTCCGCCGAGTTCGCCCGCCGCCGTCACGCCCTGCTCGCCGCCATGGCGCGCGAGCGGCTCGACGCCGCCTTCCTGTTCCAGCAGGAATCGATGTTCTGGCTCAGCGGCTACGACACCTTCGGCTTCTGCTTCTTCCAGTGCCTCGTGGTGAAGGCCGATGGCACCATGGCACTGCTGACCCGCTCGGCCGATCTGCGCCAGGCCCAGCACACCTCCAACCTCTCGGACATCCGGATCTGGAAGGATGGCCGCGACGCCAACCCCGTTCGCGATCTGCAGGAGCTGGCGCGCGAGATGGGGCTTGCCGGCAAACGCATCGGCGTCGAATTCGAATCCTACGGCCTCGTCGCCGCCAATGGCCGCAAGCTCGAGACTGCCTTCACCGGCGTCGCCGAGCTCGTCGACGCCTCCCTGCTGGTGACGCGGCTCAGGGCGGTGAAGTCGGTAGAGGAGATCGCCCATGTCCGCCGCGCCGCGGCCTTGTCCGACGCGGCCGACAAGGCGGCGCTCGACCTGATCCGCGCTGGCGCCGACGAGGGCGAAATCCTCGCCGCCCAGCACAATGCGATCTTCTCCGGCGGCGGCGACTATCCCGGCAACGAGTTCATCATCGGCTCGGGCCGCGACGCCCTGCTCTGCCGCTACAAGAGCGGCCGCCGCAAGCTCGACGCCGACGATCAGATCACGCTCGAATTCGCCGGCACGGACCGGCACTACCATGCCGCGATCATGCGCACCGTCGTGGTCGGTAAGCCGCGCCCGTTGCACATCCGCTATCACGAGGCAGCAAAGGACGCGCTCCTTGCCTGCGAGGCGGCGCTGAAGCCCGGCAACCCCGCCGGCGACGTCTTCGCTGCGCATGCCAGCAGCTTCGACGCCCATGGCCTGTCGGACCACCGGCTCAACGCCTGCGGCTATTCGCTCGGCGCCAAGTTCACCCCGTCCTGGATGGACTGGCCGATGTTCTACGAAGGCAATGACTGGGTGCTCGAGCCCGGCATGGTGATGTTCGCTCACATGATCCTGATGGATTCGGAGAGTGAAACCGCGATGTGCCTGGGTCGGACCTATCTCGTCGGAGAAGACGGCGCCGAGGCGCTGAACCTGCCCGATCTCACGCTCGCCTTGCGTTGATCCGGGACGCGCAGGCCTTGCCGGGATCGTGAACTGCGCTTCCCGCGAGCCTGAATCGCCGGGCCGTCAAGGAGTTTGATGAAGAGCCGGTTAGTCTTGCACATCGAAAGCGCATTTCACTTTCGCACGACATGATCTAGAACGGACGCCGCAGGGAAGACCAAGCAATCCGAGCCCGACAACAAACAGGGCGGGAGGCAACATGTCGATTCGTACTTACGCACCCCTTCTGGGGTCGCTCGTTGCGCTTGCACTTGCGGGCTGCCAGGAGACCACTACCGCCGCGCGACCTCGCGTCGACGCTCCCGGCGTGCCCGTCTCGGTGCAGAGCATTTCCGGCGCGCCCGACCAGGTCACCACCGCCTTCGCCGGGCTGCTCGGCGAGGCAGCGGCCGAGCGCAGGATGGAAATCGTTCCCGGCGACAAGCCGGCTCGGTTCCGCGTCCGCGGCTACCTGACTGCGCAGCCGACCGAGGACGGCCAGACCTCGCTCGCCTTCGTCTGGGACGTCTATGACGAGACCAAGAAGCGGGCGCAGCGCGTCCAGGGCGAGAGCCTTGGTCGACGCAGCAGCGGCGGCGATCCCTGGGCCGGCATCGACCAGACCATCGTCGCCAAGGCCGCCTCGGATTCGATGGATGCGATCGCCGGCTTCCTGACCACGGCGCCGCAGGCCGAGGCCAAGCCCGACGCCAAGGGCAAGGCAGCCGAGAGCAAATCGAGGACGGCATCGGCGAGCGGTGCCAAGCGCCTCTGACAGGCGGTGGCCGGACCGGCCTGCCTGACCTATCGGCAGCCCGACCGGTCACGGCTTTTCTACGATTCTGTTGCAGTTCTGTTGCAGTGCAACGGTCGACTCACCGTCGCGCCGCTGTTAAGAGCCGTTCGAACCAAGCCGGCCCCTCGCGGCTTGGACTGCCAGTCCTCACGGTGCGCCCGGCATGAACTCTTCCATCAAAGTCGTAGCCGGTAACTCCAACCGGCCGCTGGCTGAGGCCATCTGCGCCTCGCTCGGCATCCCCCTCGCAAAAGCCTCGGTCCGGCGCTTCGCCGATATGGAGGTCTTCGTCGAGATCCAGGAGAACGTTCGCGGCCAGGATGTCTTCGTCATCCAGTCGACCTCGTTCCCGACCAACGACCACCTGATGGAGCTGCTGATCATCACCGACGCCCTGCGCCGATCCTCGGCGCGGCGCATCACGGCGGTGATTCCCTATTTCGGCTATGCCCGGCAGGACCGCCGCGCCTCGGGCCGCACGCCGATCTCGGCCAAGCTCGTCGCCAACCTGATCACCCATGCCGGCGTCGACCGCGTGCTGACGCTCGACCTGCATGCCGGCCAGATCCAGGGCTTCTTCGACATCCCGACCGACAACCTGTTCGGCGCACCGCTGATGGCGCGCGACATCAAGGACCGGCTCGAGTGGAAGAACGCCATGGTCGTCTCGCCGGACGTCGGCGGCGTCGTGCGCGCCCGCGCCCTGGCCAAGCGCATCGACGCGCCGCTCGCCATCGTCGACAAGCGCCGGGACCGGCCGGGCGAGTCGGAGGTGATGAACATCATCGGCACGGTCGAAGGCCGCTCCTGCATCCTGCTCGACGACATCGTCGATTCCGGCGGCACGCTGGTGAACGCCGCCGAGGCGCTGCTCGCGCAGGGCGCCAAGGAAGTCTACGCCTACATCACCCATGGCGTGCTCTCCGGTGGCGCAGTGGCGCGCATCGCCAACTCCAAGCTCAAGGAACTGGTGATCACCGATTCGATCATGCCGACCGAGGCGGTGAAGGTCGCACGCAATATCCGGGTCATCTCCATCGCCAACCTGATGGGCGAGGCGATCGAGCGCACCGCGAGCGAATCGAGCGTCTCCAGCCTGTTCGACTGACGGGCCCGCAATGGCGGCCCCGACGCCCGGCGGCGACCGAGCCCTCGTCCTCTTCTCGGGCGGCCAGGATTCGACCGTCGCCCTCGCCTGGGCGCTGCAGCGCTTTTCCGGCGTCGAGACGGTCGGCTTCGACTATGGCCAGCGCCATCGCGTCGAGCTCGCATGCCGCGAGGTCGTCCGCTCGAAGCTGCCGGGGCTCGCCCCCGCCTATGCCGAGCGCCTCGGCCTCGACCATCTCCTCGACCTGAAGACCCTCGGCGCCATCTCGGACACCGCCCTCACCAGCGAGAGCGAGATCGCCTTCGCCGAAAGCGGCCTGCCGACCACCTTCGTGCCCGGCCGCAACCTGATCTTCCTCTCCTTCGCCGCCGCCCTCGCCTATCGCCGCGACTGCCGCCACATCGTGCTCGGCGTCTGCGAGACAGACTATTCCGGCTATCCCGACTGCCGTGACGACACCATCAAGGCGATGCAGGTCGCGCTCGGCCTCGGCCTCGACCGCAGGCTGGTGCTGCACACACCGCTGATGTGGCGCGACAAGGCCCAGACCTTCGCCCTTGCGCGGCGGCTTGGCGGCCAGCCCCTGCTCGACCTGGTGGTCGAGGATACCCATAGCTGCTATCTCGGCGACCGGAGCAGGCGGCACGACTGGGGCTATGGCTGCGGCCACTGCCCGGCATGCGACTTGCGTTCAAGAGGTTTCGCGGCCTTCGAGGCCGCGCCAGGTGACAGCGGACCGAGTTATGACGACTGACAGGCAACAGCGCATCGAGGGCCTGATCGCCCTCGTCCTCTTCGGGTTGAGCATTCCGGCGGCCAATTGGCTGATCGGCAATGCCGGCACGGTCTGCGTGCCGAACGGCCCATGCCTCGTCCCGGTCGCCCCCGGCATCATGGCGCCGAGCGGCGTGCTGATGGTCGGGCTCGCGCTCGTGCTGCGCGACATGGTCCAGCGCCGGCTCGGCGCCAAAGCCGCCCTGATGGCGATCGCCGCGGGCGCGCTGCTCTCCGGGCTGCTCGCCCCGCCGGCAATCGTCATAGCTTCGGTGGCGGCCTTCCTGCTGTCGGAGCTCACCGACTTCGCGGTCTACACGCCGCTACAGCGCAACCATTTCGTTGCCGCGGTCGCCGCCTCCAGCGTCATGGGGCTCGTCGTCGACAGCATCGTCTTCCTGCAGCTCGCGTTCGGCAGCCTCGATTTCCTGACCGGCCAGATCATCGGCAAGGCCTGGATGGTGCTGCTGGCGCTGCCCTTAATGTTCTGGCTGCGGCGGCGCGACGAGCGCCTCGGCCTGATGCCGGCCTGAAGCGGCCATTTTCCGAACAATTCGAGACAACGGCGCAACCGTAGGTTCATGCCCTTAGGGCAGGATCGCGGAAACGTGCTTGTTGATGCCTCGAGGCTTGTTTGGACTCCGTCGAACGTCTCCAGTCCCTGCAGAACGCAACCCTGGAGGCGATCGCGCGCGGCGAGCCGCTGGCGGCGATCATGACCTCGCTGTGCCTGCGGGTCGAAGCCATCGCTCCCGAGGTCGTCTGCTCAGTCGTCGCCGTCGACGCGGAAAGCCGCCTGCAGCCGCTGGCGGCCCCGAGCCTGCCGGCGAGCTACGCTGCGGCCCTGCGCGGCGTTCCCTCCGGACCACGCGTCGGCTCCTGCGGTACCGCGATCCATCGCGGCTCCGCGGTCGAGGTGACCGACATCGCCAGCGACCCGCTCTGGCAGGGCCATGAGCATCTCGTGCTGCCGCTCGGCCTGCAGGCCTGCTGGTCGAGCCCGATCAAGGCGCGCGATGGCCGCGTGGTCGGCAGCTTCGCCTTCTATTATCGCCGCAAGCGCGGTCCCGACACGCTGGAGCGCCGCATCGTTGCCACCTGCGTCCATCTCTGCGCCATCGCGATCGAGCATGACGAGGTCAGGACGCGCAACCATCAGCTCGCCTATTTCGATGCACTGACCCGCCTGCCGAACCGGGCGCAGTTCAACGACGCCATCGCCCGCATGACCGCCAGGGCCGAGCCCTGTTTCGGCCTGCTGCTGATCGACATCGACCATCTCAAGGCGGTCAACGACACGATGGGCCACGCCACCGGCGACCGCCTGATCGAAACCGTTGCGGCACGCCTGGCGGAGGTCGCAGGCACCGGCACGGCCTTCCGGATCGGCGGCGACGAGTTCGCCGTGCTGCTGCCGGATTGCGGCCAGGCCCCGCAGCTGCGCGCAGCGGCGACCGCCATCCTGGCCGCCATGCCCGCCCCGTTCGACCATGACGGCAATACCATCATTCCGAGCGTCACGATCGGGGCTGCCCTCGCCGGAGCCGACGGCACCGACAGCGTCACCTTGCGCCAGAACGCCGATTTCGCGCTGTATCACGCCAAGGAGACCCGGCGCGGCCGCTATGTCCGCTTCAAATACGGGCTGCGCACCTCGATGATGCGGCGCGTCCAGATCGTCCAGACCGTCGACGACGCCCTCGCCGGCGGCCGGGTGCTGCCGCACTACCAGCCGATCATCCGCCTCGACACAGGCGAGCTCGCCGGCGTCGAGGCGCTGGCCCGGATGCGGCTCGACGATGGCCGCATCGTCGCCGCCGGCGAGTTCCACGAGGCGATGCTCGATCCCAAGGTCGCCTACCGAATCTCCGGCCAGATGCTCGCCGCCGTTGCCGCCGACATGGCGCAATGGCAGAGCGTCGGGCTCGAACTCCGGCATGTCGGCATCAACTTCACCACGGCCGATTTCCAGAAGGGTGATCTCGTCCAGCGCATCTCCCGGGTCTTCGAGCGCGCCCAGCTCCCACTCGAGCGCCTCGTCGTCGAGATCACCGAGCAGGTCATCATGGGTGGCCGGCGCGACGGCGTGGCCCGCACCATGGAAGCCCTGCGCGAGCGCGGCATCCAGGTCGCGCTCGATGATTTCGGCACCGGCTTCGCCTCCCTGACGCATCTGCTCGATTTTCCGGTCGACATCATCAAGATCGACCGCTCCTTCATCGGAGGCATCGAGGCCGGCGCCCGCAGCAACGTCATCGTCGAGGCGCTGGTCGGGATCGCCAACCGGCTCGGCGTCAAGATCGTCGCCGAGGGCATCGAAACCACTGAACAACTCGCGCGCCTGCGCGCCATGGGCTGCGTTTTCGGCCAGGGCTATCTCTACTCGCGCGCCATACCCGCCGCCGGCATCGCCAGCTTCATCGAGGACCTGCGCCAACGCGGCCCGGCGATGCAGCCGGACGCACGGACCGCGACCGCAGCCTGAACCGGTCGGGGTTGAGATCGGCTGATATTTCGCTTATGAGCCTGCCTGCGCTCCACTGACACCCTTGGAGGCAGGAGCGCGAACCGAGACGGCCGCCACCAGGCGGCCTTGTCATTTGAAAGCAAGGACAACACCAATGACCGCTGTGAAGCAGATCCAGGCTTCGGCGCGCGCTCAGGTCGGCAAGGGGGCCGCCCGGGCAGTTCGTCGTCAGGGCCTGACCCCCGCCGTGATCTACGGCGCCGGCGAAGCCCCGCAGGCCATCGCGCTCAACGCCAACCAGACCCGCCTGATGATCTATGCAGGCCATTTCCTGACCACGATCTTCGAGATCGACGTCGACGGCAAGAAGACCCGCGTCATCCCGCGCGACTACCAGCTCGACCCGGTCAAGGACACCCCTCTTCACGTCGACTTCCTGCGCGTCGCTGCCGGCCAGACCATCAAGGTCCAGGTGCCCGTGCACGTCGTCGGCCAGGAATCGTCGCCCGGCCTGAAGAGCGGCGGCACCATGCAGATCGTCGAGCACACTGTCGAGATCGACGTCGCTCCCGAGAGCATCCCGGAGTTCCTCGAAGTGTCGGTCGCTGGCCTTGAGGTCGGCGATACCCTGCACAGCAACGACATCAAGCTGCCGGCCGGCGTTTCGCTGACCTCGCGTGACAACCTCACGCTGGTCACGATCCTCCCGCCGACCGTCGAGGCCGAGCCGGAAGCGGCCGCCGAGCCGGAAGCCGCCAAGGCCTGATCAGGGCCCTTTCGCCATACGGGGCGACTACCGTCAGACGGCCGGGCTCGCCCGGCCGTTTTCTTTTGGCAGATGCTGGAGAGCAGGAATGCTGATCTTCGCCGGCCTCGGCAATCCGGGCACGCGCTATGCACGCAACCGCCACAATATCGGCTTCATGGCGGTCGAGGCGATCGCGCGTGCCTGCCGCGCCGCGCCCTGGCGCGTGCGCTTCCAGGGCCAGGCCTGCGAAGCGACGATCGGCAACGAGAAGGTGCTCCTGCTCAAGCCGCAGACCTATATGAACGAATCCGGCCGGGCCATCGGCGAGGCCGCGCGCTTCTACAAGGTCGCGCCCGCGGACGTGATCGTTTTCCATGACGAACTCGACCTCGCCCCGGCCAAGCTGCGGATCAAGCTCGGCGGCGGCAATGCCGGGCATAACGGGCTGCGCTCGACCACGGCCGCGATCGGCAACGAGTATCGCCGCGTGCGCATGGGCATCGGCCATCCCGGCGACAAGGCTCTCGTGCACGCCTATGTGCTGAACGATTTCGGCAAGGCCGAGGAGCCGTGGGTCGAGGACCTCTGCAGCGCCTGCGCCGACAATGCCGCCCTCCTCGCCGCCCATGACGATGCCGGCTTCCAGAACAAGGTGCACCTGTTCATGGAGGCGCGCGGCCATGGCGCGGTGAAGCGCCTCGGCGAGAAGGCGGACTGACGCCGCTCAGAGCGGCAATTGCGCGCCGGCTCTGGCAACGGTGACACGGCTGGTGGTCAGGCCGCCGTCGGGCAAGCGCTGCGCCGTCAGCGCCACCTGCGCCCCGGGGGCAAGGTCGCTCGCCTGCGCCGGCACCGCCATGATGATGTTGGCCTCGGGCGGGATCGCGATCCTCTGCTCGCCGCCGGGATAGGTCAGCGTGACGCTGCCGCCCTCGACCCGCGTGACCGTCTCGGCGACCGTGGCGTTGGTCATCGTCGCCTCCGGCAGCACCGCCCAGGGTCGATGCCCCTCGCCGGTGCCGCGCATCGCCTCGGGGAAGATGACGACCTGCACCGCCTGGAGCTCACCGCCTGACGATGCCCGCGCCCCGACGCCGATGAAGCTGCCCTTCTTGATGTCGGCCATCGACGCCTTGACGATGGCACCGACCGCATAGTTCGGCGCCAGAGCGACGGAAGCTACGCCTTCCGGCGTCTTCACGGTGAGTATCTGTCCCTCAACGCGCTCGACGCTCCCGCGGATGCGGATCTGTTGCGCGTGCGCCGCCGCGCTGATGGAAACGACGGCGGAACAGACCAGGGCAGTAACGAGGGCAAACGAAAGAAGGCGCATCGCACCGATCTCCGGTGGTGGGCAGATGGCTGAGGACGCAGTCCTGCGCCCCGCCAGTTGCGACCGCCATGCACTTTCGCGCGAGCGACTCGCGGGCGTGCCATCTTGTCTTTTGCTGCCATGCACCCAATAACGCCCCCCAAGAACCGAAATTCTGTATCGCAGCCGCCGGAGCGCGGCCGCGACCTGATGAGCGAGCGAAAATGGGCTTCAAATGCGGTATCGTCGGCCTGCCCAATGTCGGCAAGTCAACCCTGTTCAACGCGCTGACGCAGACCGCGGCGGCCCAGGCGGCGAATTATCCCTTCTGCACGATCGAGCCGAATGTCGGCGACGTCGCGGTGCCCGATGACCGGCTGGAGAAGCTCGCCGCGATCGCCGGCTCGAAGGAGATCATCCCGACCCGGCTGACCTTCGTCGACATCGCCGGACTGGTCCGCGGCGCCTCGCGCGGCGAAGGCCTCGGCAACCAGTTCCTCGCCAACATCCGCGAATGCGACGCCATCGCCCATGTCGTGCGCTGCTTCGAGGATGGCGACATCACCCATGTCGAAGGCAAGATTTCGCCGATCGACGACATCGAGACCATCGAGACCGAGTTGATGCTCGCCGATCTCGACAGCCTCGAGAAGCGCGTGCTGCCGCTGGAGAAGAAGGCGAAATCCGGCGACAAGGAGGCCAAGGAAGCGGCCGATCTGATGAACCGCTGCCTCACGTTGCTGCGTGACGGCAAGCCGGCCCGCCTGGTTCAGGTCGCCGCCGAGGAACGCAAGGCCTTCGCAATGCTCGGCCTGCTCTCCTCCAAGCCCGTGCTTTATGTCTGCAATGTCGAGGAAGCGAGCGCCGACAAGGGCAATGCCTTCTCCGAGCTGGTCAAGGCGCGCGCAGCCGAGGAAGGTGCGGTCGCCGTCGTCGTCTCCGCCAAGATCGAGAGCGAGATCGCGGTGCTGCCGCAGGCCGACCAGAAGGACTATCTCGATGCCGTCGGCCTCGAGGAGCCCGGCCTCAACCGAGTGATCCGCGCCGGCTACGCCCTGCTCAACCTCGTCACCTATTTCACCGTCGGCCCGAAGGAAGCCCGCGCCTGGACGATCGAGAACGGCACCAAGGGCCCCGCCGCCGCCGGCGTGATCCATACCGATTTCGAGAAGGGCTATATCCGCGCCGAGACCATCGCCTATGACGACTACATCGCCAACAAGGGCGAGGCGGGCGCGCGCGAGGCCGGCAAGTTCCGGCTAGAAGGCAAGGAATATGTCGTCGCCGATGGCGACGTGCTGCATTTCCGCTTCGCCAACTAACGCGCTTTGCGTTCGCCCGCCAACGGGCGAACGCTCGCAACTCGCGCCGGACAGGGGGCATCGGCAATGCGGTATTTCGAGGATTTCGTCGCGGGCGCGGTCGTCGAGGGCGGCGCGCTCGCCATCTCGCAGGATGATATCCTCGCCTATGCCCGCCGCTTCGACGCGCAGGACTTCCACACTGATCCGGAGGCGGCCAAGGCGAGCTTCGTCGGCGGCCTGATCGCGTCGGGCTGGCATAGCTGCGCGCTTCTGATGCGGCTGATCGCCGAAAGCTTCATTCTCGATTCGACCTCGATGGGCGCGCCCGGAATCGAAGAGGTGAAATGGCTGCGGCCCCTCAAACCGGGCGACGTCATCAGCCTGCGCTGGACCGTCGTCGAAACCAAGGAATCGCGCTCGCGCCCGGAAATGGGCCTGGTCAAGTTCCGCTTCGAGCTTCTCAACCAGCGCGGCGAGCCCGTGCTCGAGCAGATCAACTGGATCATGTTCGGCCGCCGCGGCTCCGGCTTCGAGGCTCCTGCCGGCAACTGGCTGGCGCATTCACCGAGCTATGTCGCGCCGGCCCGGACCAGCGAGGTCGAGCCGGCCGCCGGCCCGGCAAGCCAGGCCCGCTTCTTCGACGATCTCGTGTTCGGCGAGAGCCATGAGCTCGGCAGCCTCGTCTTCACCGCCGAGGAGATCGTCGCCTTCGCTCGCTCCTTCGACGCGCAGCCCTTCCATATGGATGAGGACGCGGCCCGGAAGAGCTCTTTCGGCGGACTCTGCGCCTCGGGCTGGCACACTGCGGCTGGCTGGATGGCCGCGATGGTCGTTCACCGCCGTGGCCAGGAGGCTGCCTTCAAGGCCACCTTCGGAGATGCCAGCGCGCCGCGCCTCGGCCCCTCCCCCGGCTTCAAGAACCTGCGCTGGCTGAAGCCGGTCTATGCCGGCGACCGCATCACCTATCACTCGGTGCTGGCCGACAAGCGCGCCAGCGCCTCGCGGCCGCAATGGGGCCTGTTCTTCCACCACAACACGGGCGTGAACCAGAACGGCGAGACCGTGTTCAGCTTCGAGGGCTGCGCGTTCGTCGAACGGCGCGCCTGATCAGCCGGCGATGCGCCGTGGCAGCGCCGGCCCGCTCGCGGTCTCGATACGGTCGCGGCCATTGCGCTTGGCCGCATAGAGCGCGTCATCGGCCCGCGCATGCAGGCTAGTGGCGTCCAGCGGCCCTTCGCCGGCGCAGACACCAATAGAGACTGTGACGCCCGTCAGATCAGGGTGGAGCGTCGGCCAGGGCACTGAGGCGAGCGAGCGACGAATGGCCGCCGCCATGCCGTATGCCGCCTCGAGGCGCACACCGGCGAGCAGCACGCCGAACTCCTCGCCGCCGATCCGAGCGACCAGGGCCGAGACCGGCGCGACCTGATCCGCAATGACCTTGCCGATCGTCCGCAGGCAGGCATCGCCGACCAGATGGCCGAAGCGGTCATTGATCGACTTGAAGTGGTCGGCATCGATCATCATCAGCGAGAGCGGCTGCGTCAGCGCGACCGCGTCGGCGAGGCGTGCGACGAAGCGACGGCGGTTGGCGAGGCCGGTCAGGCCGTCCGTCTCGGCCAGTTCCGCCAACGCCGCATTGGCCCGGCGCAACGCCTCCTGGGCCTCCAGCAGCTCCATCTGCTGGCGCTTGGCGACGGTGATGTCGGCATGGGTGAAGAAGCTGAGGCCGCCGGCGCTGTGCCGCGCGATCAGCCTGAGCCAACGCTGTCCTGGAAGCTCGATCTCGAACGGCACGCCATCATAGCGCAGCCCGTTGCTGATCGCAGCGCGCCAGGCCGCCACGGGCGAGGTTCCGGCCCAGCACCGAGCGATGATCTCGTCGAGCTTGCGCCCGACGACAAGCGTGCCCCGCGGCAAGTCATAGAGCCGCCGGAAGGCATTGTTGGCAGCGATGATGCGGTCGTTCGCATCGAGAATGGTCGCACCATCTGGAATGAAGGGCAGCGCGTCAATCAGCGGCAGCACCAACTCGGGCGCCGCCTCAGCATGACTCTCGACGTCCAGCCGCTGCCAGAGGCGGACGCGCCCGCCATCCGGCGCCTGCAGCGAAGCGGCGCGCAGGCGTCGCCCGTTATGGATGAACTCGAAAGGTTGAGTCTGGTTCTCGTGGCGTGCGACGCCTTCGGCGACATGCCGGTCGATATCCGGCAGCTCTTCCGGTGGCAGCCTACGTCGATAGAAGCGCACGAGATTGTCGGCATAGGGCTCGCCGACATAGATCTCGCCTTCGTCCTCCGGGAAGAGCTGCAGGAAGGTGCTGTTCCAGCCCAAGGCCCGCATACTGGCATCGTATTCGCAGGCCCCGATACCGAGCGCGTCGAGCGAATCGAGCAGATAGCGCGAGAGCTTCATAACCCCTTGATTAAAGAAGAGGCCTTAACAAGCAGTAAGACGTGCCGTTAAGATCAACCTACCTTTCCGTAACCTGCGAACTTCGCCGAGACCCGCTCCATTTCGGCCGCATCGAGGATGACCGGCTCGAGCCCGGAGGCCAGCAGGTCGAGATACTGCCCGGCCAGGTTCTCGACCTCGGCGACGATGGTGTGGGCGCCGGCGAGGCTGCCGCCGAGCGCGATCACGCCGTGATTGGCGAGCAGCACGGCCTTGCGGCCCTCCAGCCCCTTCACCGCATTCGCCGCCAGTTCCGGCGTGCCGAAGGTGGCGTATTCGGCGCAGCGTACATCAGCCCCGCCACAGAGCGCTATCATGTAGTGGAAGGCGGGAATGCCGCGCCGTGCGCTGGCGAGCGCAGTCGCGCGCGGCGAGTGCGTGTGCACGATCGCCTGCGCATCCGGGCGCGCCTTGTAGATCTCGGTATGGAAGGGCCATTCCGAGGACGGCTTGCCCGTGCCCGAGAGCACAGTGCCGTCCAGCGCCAAGTGAAGCAGGTCCTGCGGTTTCGTCTTAGCATATGGCAGGCCAGACGGCGTGATCAGCAGACCGCCCTCGAAGCGGGCCGAGACGTTGCCGGATTTCGACGGGCAGAAGCCGGCACGGTCGATCGCCTGCGCCACCTCGACGATCTGCTGGCGAAGTTCGGTCTCGGTCATTTCACGCGCTCCTGCGCCAGTTCAGGGAAAAGCCGGCTCAGCCCTTCGAAGCTCGCCGGCGCGACGCCGCGCTCGGTGACGAGGCCGGTGACGAGCCGGGCCGGCGTGACGTCGAAGGCCGGGTTCGCCGCCGGGCTGCCCGGCGCCGTGACCTGGAAGAGCCCCGGACGGCCATCCTCGCCGAGCCCGCGCAGATGCGTGACCTCGCCGGACGAGCGTTCCTCGATCGGGATCTCGGCGAGGCCGTCGCTGAGCGACCAGTCGATGGTCGGCGAAGGCAGGGCGACATAGAAGGGAACGCCGTTGTCCCGCGCCGCCAAAGCCTTGAGATAGGTGCCGATCTTGTTGGCGACATCGCCAGTCGCGGTCGTCCGGTCGGTCCCGACGATCACCATGTCGACCTCGCCATGCTGCATCAGATGGCCGCCGGCATTGTCGGAGATAACCGTGTGCGGCACGCCATGGGCGCCGAGTTCATAGGCGCTCAGCGCCGCGCCCTGATTGCGCGGGCGCGTCTCGTCGACCCAGACATGCACGGGAATGCCCGCATCATGCGCCAGGTAGATCGGCGCCAGCGCCGTGCCCCAGTCGACCGTGGCGAGCCAGCCGGCATTGCAATGGGTGAGGATGTTGATCCGCTCGCCGGCCGGCTTGGCCGCCGCGATCGTGCGGATCAGCCCGAGGCCGTGCTCACCAATGGCGCGGCAGAGCGCGACATCCTCGTCGCAGATCGCCGCGGCCTCGGCATAGGCGGCGGCAACGCGCTCCGCCTCGGGCAGCTCAATCAGCCGCGCCCGCATTCGCGCCAGCGCCCAATGCAGATTGACCGCAGTCGGGCGCGTCGCGCCGAGCAAGGCGAGCGCGCGCTCAAGCGCTGCGTTAGAGGTATCGGCCCGTAGGGCCAGCGCCACGCCATAGGCGGCGGTCGCGCCGATCAGTGGCGCGCCGCGCACGGTCATGTGGCGGATGGCGTCGGCGGCTTCCTCGACCTGCGTCAGCCGGACCGTCTCGAAGCTGAAGGGCAGCCTGGTCTGGTCGATGACCACGGCGCTCCAGCCATCCTCGTCCAGCCAGATCGTGCGATAGGCCTTGCCGTCGATCTTCATGCCCGCCTCAATGCCCTTCGAAGGAGACCAGCGTGCGCACGGGCACGCCGAGCCGACGAACCTTGTCGGCTCCGCCGAGATCCGGCAGGTCGACGATGAAGCAGGCGGCGACGACCTCCGCTCCCAGCGAGGAGAGCAGCTTCACCGCCGCCTCCGCCGTGCCGCCGGTCGCGACGAGATCGTCGACCAGCAGCACCCGCTCGCCGGGCGAGACCGCGTCCTTGTGAACCTCGATCTCGTCGCTGCCATATTCCAGCGAGTAGGGCATGCTCACAGTCTGATGGGGCAGCTTGCCCTTCTTGCGCACCGGCACGAAGCCGGCCGAGAGCTGGTGCGCGACCGCCCCGCCGAGAATGAAGCCGCGTGCCTCGATCCCGGCGATCTTGGCGATCTTCAACCCTGCGAAAGGCTGGACGAGTTCATCGACGGCACGGCGGAAGGCCCGCGCATCGCCGAGCAGCGTGGTGATGTCGCGGAACAGGATGCCCGGCGCGGGATGATCGGGAATCGTCCGGATCGCGTTCTTCAGGTCGGAGAAAGAGGGCCGGTCCATCAGGTCTTCCATCGGCTGCGGTGCTCCCTCTTAGAGCAGGAGGCGAAGCACTGGGAACCCGCTTTCGCGATGTCCCCCCTCGACTTGCCGGCATCGCCGGCGCCGCGGCCAGGCTTGAGGCTCAGCCGGCCGGCTTCAGCACGCGCCCCGCCACCGCATCGAGCTTGGCGAGCAGGGCCGGGTCGCGGAACTCCGGCGCCGTGACCAGCGCGAAGTCGAGGGCGTTGTGGGAGCCGGCCGGGCACGGCACGCGCTCGGCCGGGAAATCGGCGGCCAGCCGCGCCACCAGCCGACGTGCCTTGTCGGCATTGGCGTGCAGCACCGCGATCACAGAGGCGACGTCGACCGCGCCATGTTCCTCATGCCAGCAGTCATAGTCGGTCACCATCGCGACGGTCGCATAGGTGATCTCGGCCTCGCGGGCGAGCTTGGCCTCCGGCATCGCCGTCATGCCGATCAGGTCGTAGCCGAGGCCCTTGTAGGTCAGCGATTCCGCCAAGGTCGAGAATTGCGGGCCTTCCATGGTGACGAGCGTACCGCCATTGACGAAGGGTAGATCCTCCGCCGTCGCCGCCTCGGCTATCCGCTCTCGCAGGGCCGGGCCGACCGGATGTGCCAGCGAGACATGGGCGACGCAGCCCTTGCCGAAGAACGAACTCCGCCGCCCCGCCGTGCGGTCGACGAACTGGTCGACCAGCACGAACAGGCCGGGATAGAGCTCGGCCTTGTAGGAGCCGCAGGCCGAGAGCGAGACGAGATCGGTAACGCCAGCCCGCTTCAGCACGTCGATATTTGCACGGTAGTTGATCTCGGAAGGCGGGATCGCATGGCCGCGGCCATGGCGCGGCAGGAAGACGATCTTCGTCGTCCCCATCCGCCCTATGCGCAGCACGTCGGAAGGCTCGCCCCACGGGCTCTCAATGCGCTCCTCGCGCAGATCGGTCAGCCCCGGCAGATCATAGATGCCCGAGCCGCCAATGATGCCCAGAACTGCTTCAGTCATGTCAGCTCTCCGATGATTGCCGGATAAGGATCGAGTTTCGTGACAGCCGCAATACGGCAGTGCGCTCAACTGCACGCGCCGTCCCGGACTGCGGAGTGCCGTCATTCCGAGGTGCCGCGAAGCGCCGAGCCCGGAACGACGGAAGAGCCCCAGAAACAAAAAGGGCCCCGTCACCGGGGCCCTTTCCAACTCAGATCACGCTCAGTGCGACGAGGCGTGCTCGGGCAGACGCGACCAGACCTTCTTCTTGGTGTAGTAGAGAAGGCCCGCGAAGATGATCAGGAACAGCATCACCTGCATGCCGATGCGCTTGCGCGCCTCGAGATGCGGCTCGGCCATCCACATCATGAAAGCCGAGACGTCCTTGGCGTACTGCGCCACGGTCTCCGGAACCTGCGGCTTGCCGTCGGGGCCCTTCGGATACTCGACCTGGCCGTCATTGAGCGGCTGCGGCATCGCGATCAGGTTGCCGGGCATATAGGTGTTGAAATACTGGCCGGGCAGCAGCGGCGAGTGACCGGCCGGCGGCTCGGTATAGCCCCGCAGCAGCGCCGTGATGTAGTCCGGCCCCTGCTCCTGGTACTGCGTGAAGATGTCGAAGATGAACCAGGGGAAGCCGCGCTCATAGGTGCGCGCCTTGGCGAGCACCGAGAGATCCGGCGGATAGGCGCCGCCGCTCGCGGCGCGCGCGGCCTGCTCGTTCGGGAACGGCGCCGGGAAAGCGTCCGCCGGACGGCCCGGACGGTCGAACATCTCGCCGGACTCGTTGGGGCCATCCTTGACCGTGTAGGTCGCGGCCAGGGCCGCCACCTGCGAGGCGGTGAAGCCCGGCCCGCCCGGCTGCGACAGGTTGCGCAGCTTGATCAGGTTCATCGAATGGCAGCTGGCGCAGACTTCCTTGACGACTTTGAAGCCGCGCTGGAGCTGGGCCTGATCGAACTTGCCGAAAGGACCGGAGAAGGACCAGGTCTCGGCCGGCGGCTTGACGCGGTCACCGGCACCGAAAGCCGGGCCGGCCAGGGCCATGACGGCCAAGCCAGCGGCGAGCGAGAGACGGACAGGGATCATGCGCATGGTCTCATCAACCCTTGGCGTTCGGTGCGGAGGCGGTGGCGGCGCCGAGACGCGCGCCCGAACCGCCCTGGAGATTGCCCAGCACCGAGTCCGCAATGGAAGCAGGCAGAGGCCGCGGCCGCTCGAAGATGCCGATCAGAGCCAGCGCGACGAAGTAGCCGAAATAGAGAACGGTGAAGATCTGCGAGGCGATGACGTAGCCGCCTTCCGCCGGCATGGCGCCGAGATAGCCGAGCGCGATACAGACCACCAGGAACGCCCAGAAGAACTGGCGGGCGATCGGACGATAGGTCATCGACTTGATCTTGGAGGTGTCGATCCAGGGCAGGAAGGCGAGGATCGCGATGGCAGCGCCCATGGCGATGACGCCGCCGAGCTTGTCCGGGATGGCGCGCAGGATCGCGTAGAACGGCAGGAAGTACCATTCCGGGACGATGTGGGCAGGCGTCGCCGCCGGGTTCGCCGGAATGTAGTTGTCGGCGTGGCCCATGAAGTTCGGCTGATAGAACACGAAATAGGCGAACACGAACATGAAGCAGACCATGCCGAACAGGTCTTTGATCGTCGCATAGGGGGTGAAGGGCACCGTGTCCTTGGCGACGTTCTTCACCTCGACGCCGGTCGGGTTGTTCTGGCCGACGACGTGGAGCGCCCAGATGTGCAGGATCACCACGCCGAAGATCATGAACGGCAGCAGGTAGTGCAGCGAGAAGAAGCGGTTCAGCGTCGGGTTGTCGACCGAGTAGCCACCCCACAGGAAGGTGACGATCGTCTCGCCGATCACCGGCAGCGCCGAGAACAGGTTGGTGATGACGGTCGCGCCCCAGAAGGACATCTGACCCCAGGGCAGGACGTAGCCCATGAAGGCGGTGGCCATCATCAGCAGGAAGATGACGACGCCGAGGATCCAGAGCACCTCGCGCGGGGCCTTGTACGAGCCGTAGTAGAGACCGCGGAAGATGTGGATGTAGACGGCGACGAAGAACATCGAGGCGCCGTTGGAGTGCAGATAGCGCAGCAGCCAGCCATAGTTCACGTCGCGCATGATGTGCTCGACGGAGTTGAAGGCCATCGTGGCATGCGGCGTGTAGTGCATCACCAGGACCACGCCGGTGATGATCTGGGCCACCAGCATGAACATCAGGATGCCGCCGAAGGTCCACAGATAGTTGAGGTTGCGCGGCACCGGATAGGACACCGCTGAATCGTGCATCAGCCGCACGATCGGCAGGCGCGCGTCGAGCCAACGCTCGATACCCGTCTTCGGTTGATAGGTGCTGTGCCCGCTCATGCTGCTCGCCTCAAGCTCTCTCAAATCCGCTGAATGCCGTCTTCGCCCGTTTAATCAGGCTCAGCCGATCTTGATCTTGGTGTCCGCCGTGAATGCGTAGGGCGGGATAGGAAGATTCAGCGGCGCAGGTCCCTTGCGGATGCGGCCCGACGAATCGTAGTGCGAGCCGTGGCACGGGCAGAACCAGCCGTCGTAATCGCCCTTCGGGTCTCCCGGCGCATTGCCGAGCGGCACGCAGCCGAGATGGGTGCAGTTGCCGTACACCACGAGGAACTGCGCGTGGCCTTCCTTGACGCGATCCTGGTCGGACTGCGGATCGGGCAGCGTCGCGACGTTCACCGCCCGCGCCTCGTCGATCTCCTTCTTCGTGCGGTGACGCACGAACACCAGCTTGCCGCGCCAGAACAGCTTGATCGCCTGACCTTCCGCGATCGGAGCCAGATCGAGCTCGATCGGGGCGCCGGCGGCGACGGTCTGCGCGTCGGGGGCGAGCTGGCTGATCAGCGGCACCAGGACCGCGCCGGCTCCAACAATGCCTGCAGCACCGGTCGCCAGCATCAGGAAGTCACGGCGGGTGGTCTCGGTGCCTGTCGTCTCGGTCGCGTGCGCCACGATCCAGTTCCCTACTCGGCCGCCGGCCCTGCCGGCTCAAACAAAAATGTCAGGCGCCCGCAACGCGAACGCCAGCCTCCGCCGCCGTGAGGCAGCTTGTCGGCTCGGGGCTCTTTGGCATGCAGTTTTGATGAAGTCTACTGTCGCTCGCGCCGCAGCCTGTCGCGGCGCAGCAACCCGGCCTTGCGGCAGGCTCAGACCGGAATCTGGTCGCTGTCGGCCAGCGCCAGGAAGCCGCCCGACTGACGCGCCCAGAGCCGGGCGTAGAGCCCGCCGCGCGCGACGAGCTCGGCATGGCTACCGCTGTCGACGATCTTGCCCTTGTCGAGCACGATCAGCCGGTCGAGCGCCGCGATCGTCGAAAGTCGATGGGCGATGGCGATCACCGTCTTGCCTTCCATCAGCGTGGTGAGCTGCGCCTGGATCTCGGCCTCGACCTCCGAGTCGAGGGCGGACGTCGCCTCGTCGAGGATCAGGATCGGCGCGTCCTTGAGCAGCACGCGGGCGATCGCGATGCGCTGACGCTGGCCGCCCGAGAGCTTGACGCCGCGTTCGCCGACCCGCGATTCGAAGCCCTTGCGTCCGTCCTGGTCGGTCAGGCCGATCACGAAGTCATGGGCGGCGGCGCGCCGCGCCGCCTCGGCGATTTCGGCTTCCGTGGCGCCGATCCGGCCATAGGCGATATTGTCGCCGATCGAGCGGTGCAGCAGCGAATTGTCCTGCGTCACCATGCCGATCTGCGCCCGCAGCGATTCCTGCGTGACCCCGGCGATGTCCTGCCCGTCGATCAGGATGCGCCCGCTTTCGAGCGGGTAGAGCCGCAGCAGGAGGTTGACCAGCGTCGACTTGCCGGCGCCGGACGGGCCGACCAGCCCGACCTTCTCACCAGGCCGGATCGCGAGGTCGAGATCCTCGAACAGCCCGGTCTTGCGGCCATAGTTGAAGCGGACATGCTCGAAGTGCACGGCGCCTTGGGTGACCGCCAGCGGCTTTGCATCCGGTGCGTCGCTGAGGTCGTGCGGCTTGGCAATCGTCTCCATGCTCTCCTGCACCGAGCCGATATTCTCGAAGATGCCGCGCACGAGGTGGATCAGCCAGGTCGACATCTGGACGAGACGCAGTACGAGACCGATTGACGCAGCCACCGCGCCGGGGGTCATTTCGCCCTGGCTCCACAGCATCAGGCAGAGCCAGGCCGTCACCACGACGAGCAGGCTGTTCATCGTCTGCAGGATGACGCTGACCCCGGTGATCAGCCGCGACAGGTTGAGGAAGGAATCGTTCCAGCGCGTCAGCGAATCGCGCACCGCCGAGCGCTCGGCGTCGGCACGGGCGAAGAGCTTGACCGTCAGGATGTTGGTGTAGGCGTCGACGATGCGCCCGGTCGTGGTCGAGCGACCGAGCGAGTTCGCCTCCGAGCGCTTCTTGGCGCGCGGGACGAAATAGATCAGCAGCGCGACATAGGCCGCGAGCCAGACGATCACCGGCAGGGCGAGCCAGAGGCTGGTCGAACCGAAGAAGCCGATAGCCACCGAGGCGAAGATCAGCGCGTACCAGAGGTCGTCGATCACCTCGATCGTCGCGCCGCGAATGGCCTGGCCGGCCTGGATCACCCGGGCGGAGAGCCGACCGGCGAAGTCGTTCTGGAAATAGGAAAGCGCGTGGCCGAGCGTGTAGACATGGTTGCGCCAGCGGATCTGGTTGGTGATCTGCGGCACCACGACCTGGTCGACGATCGCGTGGTTGGCGAAATAGATGAGTGGCCGCACCACCACCACGAGGAAAGCCGCGCCGGCG
Organism: Allobosea sp. WAO; assembly: GCF_001509835.1. Taxonomy (GTDB): domain Bacteria; phylum Pseudomonadota; class Alphaproteobacteria; order Rhizobiales; family Beijerinckiaceae; genus Allobosea. The sequence continues at coordinate 101,323 of NZ_JXTJ01000006.1, read as the reverse complement.
AGCAGCCAGCCATGCTCTCGGAAAACCGTCTCGGGCGACTGGGTGGTGAGCAGGTCGACGAACCAGCCGACCATCAGATACATCGCCGCCTCGATGCCGGAAAAGCCGAGGCCGGTCAGCATGATCAGCGCCATCCAACCCTTCACGCCCTTGATGTGATGCCACATGAAAGGGAAGACGCCGCGTGGCGGCGTCTTGGTCTCGTCGAAGGGCTCGAAGACGTCGACGCGGCTTTCGAGGAACCGGAACAGCGGGGCGAACATGGACGTGGGATCGCCCTCCTAGGCAGGCAATGGCTACGTGACCGATATGGTGCGTGCGCCTTGCGGCAACCAGAGCCTGCAAGCGCAGCTCCGTCATGCCATGACAGCAGACTGCAGCATGGCGCAAGCGCGTCGCCCTGCAGTGGCCGCAGGATCTACGACGAAAGACTCCCAACTTAAGTTGCAATCGCGCCGGTTTCCCGCTTGCCGGGCATCATCACACCACAGAGCATGAGGCCGCGCCGCGCATGAAGACGGCGATCCGGAGGTCTGCTCGATGATCAGGTTTCACGCCGCGCTCGCCTTGGCGGGCACACTGCTTCTGGCCACACAGGCCATTGCCCAGACCGCGGGCAAGACGGTGATCGCGACACCGAACGCGCCCGAGGCGATCGGCCCCTATTCGCAGGCGATCAAGGTCGGGAACATGGTGTTTCTCGCCGGGCAGGTCGCGATCGATCCGAAGACCAAGCAGTTCATGAAGGACGCCAACATCGAGGACCAGACCAGGCAGACGCTGGAAAACCTCAAGGCCGTGCTCGAAGCCGACGGCCTGACCATGGACCATATCGTCTCGACCAACGTTTTCTTGAAGGACCTCAACGATTTCGGCAAGATGAACGGGGTCTATGGCAGCTATTTCAAGACCGCCCCGCCAGCGCGCGCCACGGTCGAGGTCGCGCGCCTTCCCCTTGATGCGAAGGTCGAGATCGTCGCCATCGCCGTCCGCCCCTGAGCGTCATGCCTTGACGCCGGCAGGCGCAGCGCGGATGACGCGCCCATGCTGCGCCTCGCCCTCTACCAGCCAGACATCCCGCAGAACGCCGGCACGATGATCCGCATGGCAGCCTGCCTCGGTGTCGCCGTGGACATTGTCGAGCCGGCCTCCTTCGATGTGTCCGACCGCAATTTCCGTCGCTCGGGCATGGACTATCTCGAGCGCGCCGCGATTCAGCGACATGATTCCTTCGCCGCCTTCGAGAACTGGCGCCGCGAGGTCGGCCATCGCCTGATCCTAGCGGAAACGGACGGCGCCGTCGCCCATACGGAATTCGCGTTCCAGCCCGGCGACATCGTGCTGGTCGGGCGCGAATCGGCCGGCGTCCCGCCTGAGGTCGCGGCGGCGGCCGAAGCCAGCGTACATGTGCCGATGCGCCCGGGCTTGCGTTCGCTCAATGTCGCGATCGCCGCAGCGCTGGTAGTTGGCGAGGCCTTGCGGCAGCTTGGCGGCTATCCCGCCCCGGCCGCCTGACGCGTTCGAACGAGACAGACATGCAAAAGCAAGAGACTGCGAGCCCGAGCTTCGACCCCGCCACCGTGGAGGCGCTGAAGCCACGCGCGGCCGCCTGGTTCGAAAGCCTGCGCGACCGCATCTGCGCCGCCTTCGAGACGCTGGAGGATGAGGCTGTCGGCCCCTACCCACCGGAAACCGCGACGCCGGGCCGCTTCGTCCGCACGCCTTGGCAGCGCCGCAACCATGACGGCGCGCCCGGCGGTGGCGGCGTGATGTCGCTGATGAGCGGGCGCGTCTTCGAGAAGGTCGGCGTCCACGTCTCGACCGTGCACGGCACCTTTGCGCCGGAATTCGCCGGCCAGATCCCGGGCTCGGCCGAGGATCCGCGCTTCCACGCCACCGGCATTTCGCTGATCGCCCATCCCTGGAACCCGCACGCGCCGACCGTGCACATGAACACCCGCTTCGTCGTGACGACCAAGCCCTGGTTCGGCGGCGGCGCCGACCTGACGCCGGTTCTGGTGCGCCGGCGCGAGCAGGACGACCCGGACGCGCAGGCCTTCCACGCCGCGATGCGGGCGCCTTGCGAGGCGCATGCCGGCGTCGCCGACTATGCCCGCTTCAAGGCGTGGTGCGACGAGTATTTCTTCCTGAAGCATCGGGGCGAGCCGCGCGGCATCGGCGGCATCTTCTACGATTATGTCTGGAGCGGCGAGCCGGAGGCCGATCTCGCCTTCACCCGCGCCGTGGGCGAGGCCTTCCTCGACATCTACCCGAGGATCATGCGCGCCAATCTCGGCACGCCGTGGACCGAGGCCGACCGGCACGAGCAGCAGGTCCGCCGCGGCCGCTATGTCGAGTTCAACCTGCTCTACGACCGCGGCACGATCTTCGGTCTCCGCACCGGCGGCAATGTCGATTCGATCCTGTCCTCGTTGCCGCCGACGGTACGGTGGCCGTGATCACGGCCCGTCGCTGAGGCCGGTTATTACCCCGAAGCCCCGCAGCAGCGGCGCTCCGGGCGACCGGTAAGCTTATGCGGGCGACAGCACAGCGGCCGCTTTTGCGACCAGCGCCATCTGCTCGTCGCGCCCGGCCGGACAGCCGGCCGCGATCCAGTCGCGCCGCGCCTGCTCCAGCACCTGCCCGAGCAGCGGCCCCGCCGCCACGCCGAGCGCCAGCAGATCCTTGCCGCTCGGCAGGAACCGCGGCGTCTGGCCGAGGCCGGCGATGAGCGCCTGCCCTTCCTCCGCCCGCGCCGCGCCCGCGGTGGCGTTCAGCAAGACGAGCGCCGCGGCGACCGCATCGGTCCCGACACGGTGCGCCGTCTCGCGCAGTTCGGCGAGGGCAGGCAGGCTCTCGCGCCCAGCGATCGCCTCGAGGGCCAGCGCAATCGCCTCGATCCGCCCGGACTCGGCGTTCGACAGCCGCAGCTTTTCGCGCAGCCGCGTCGCGTCCTCGCGGGTCAGGACCGCCAGGGCCGCCAGCCTGAAATCCGGATGGACGCGATCCCCACCCTTTTCGCCGTCTGCCGCAACAGCCTCGAAGCGCGAGAGCTGCGGCACGCCGCCGATGACCGGTACCAGCAGCCCTGCCCCCGCCATCGCCCGCAGAGTCGCCGCGGCGCGCGGCGCGGCGAGCAGCTTCAGCAGTTCGGCCCGCACTCGTTCGCGCGACAGGCCGCCGAGCCCGGCTCGCCCCTCGGTGCAAGCGTCGAAAGCCGCCTTGTCCGGCTCGCCGGCACCATAGCGGGCATGGAAACGGAAGAAGCGCAGGATACGCAGGTAGTCTTCGGCGATGCGCTCGCGTGCCTGCCCGATGAAGCGGACCCGGCGCGCCGCCAGATCGGCCAGCCCCCCGGCATAGTCGTGCAGCCTGCCGGCGGCATCGAGCCCCAGCGCATTGATCGTGAAGTCCCGCCGCAGCGCATCCTCCCGGAAATCGCGGCCGAAGGCGACGACGGCGTGGCGGCCATCGGTCTCGACATCGCGGCGCAGCGTTGTGACCTCGAAAGGCATGCCGGAGACGACGACGGTGATCGTGCCATGCTCGATCCCGGTCGGCACCGGTTTGAAGCCGGCAGCCTTCGCCCGCCGCACCGTTTCCTCCGGCAGCGCTGTCGTCGCGATATCGATATCGGCTACATCTTCGCCGAGCAGCGCGTTGCGGACGGCGCCGCCGACGATGCGCGCCTCCTCGCCGTCCCGGTTCAGCGCCGCCATCAGCGCCGCGATCTCCTCCCGCGCCAGCAGCGGCGCGAGCCGGTGCTCAGGGCTTGTCATTGAATTCGCCCGGCACCAGCCGCCCGCCCTCGACATGCGGCGGCACGAAAGCGCCGGTGTGACGCGGCGCGACGATGCCGGCATAGATGAAGGCGGAGATGCCGAGGACGAGCCCGACCACCGAGAGCCAGAACAAATGGCCGCTCCAGTGCTCGACGTCGAACGGATTGCGCCGCCGGATCACGAGATAGCCCGCGAACAGGCAGAAGGGCAGGACGAAGAGCAGGAACTCCTCGATCAGCGTGCGCAGCATCAGGCGTGACCTATCCCCACGAGCATCATGCCGAAGGCGGACGTCAGATATTCGAACGGCATCATACTCTTCTCACAGCTCTCCGGCGGCGAGGCGCTCGTAAAGATTGCGGATCATCCCGGCCGTCGCACCCCAGATATAGTGACCGTCATGCGGCATCGCATAGTAGGTACGACGTCGCCCCTTCCATTCGCGGCCATGGCGCTGGTGATTGGCCGGGTCCATCAGGAAGGAGAGCGGGGTCTCGAAGGCCTCGTCGACCTCATGCGGATTGATCGTCAGCGCAAGCGGCGGCTCGACCAGCCCGACCACCGGCACGACACGATAGCCGGTCCCGGTCAGATAGGCGTCGAGATAACCGACGGTCCGGACCCTGTCGCGCGCCAGCCCGATCTCCTCCTCCGCCTCGCGCAGCGCTGCGATCAGCGGCGAGCCGTCGACCGCATCCACCCGCCCGCCGGGGAAGGCGACCTGCCCGGAATGATTGCGCAGCGCGGTTGCCCGCTGGGTGAGCAGCACGGTCGGCTCGCCCGGATGCAGCACGATCGGGATCAGCACCGCCGCCTCGATCGCGGCTGCCTCGTCCGGAACCTCGACGGGTTCCTCCTGCAAATCATGGTCGCCGCGCGGCCGGGCGATCAGGTCGCCGAAAGCCGGTGGGACGGCGCGCAGCCTTCCTGCCAGCACATCGGCGATATCGGAGAAATCCCAATCCTGGCCCTGTCGCAGCAGCCGCCCTGTAACCGGCATCACAGTCCCTCGATCTCGCTTGCCGGCGCGACGACGTAGAACGCTCCCGCGACCACGACGCCGAACTGCGCGACACCATCGACCTCGCGGACCTCCCCGAGCGCCAGCAGGTCGTAGGTCAGCGCCCGCGTCACCCGCGCCCAGAGATCGCGCCGGACATGGACATAGGGCTTCACCCCGTCGCCGTGGGAGCGCTCGAACCGAATCGGATGCGCGCCATCGACATTCACGACCTCGTCGACCTGCGTGCGGAAGGCGATGCTACGGGCATCCCCCTCCCCTGAGACCGCCATCTCCACCGCCTGGAACGGCGCATCCTCGACCTTGATCCCGACCTTTTCGACCGGGGTCACGAGAAAGTAATCAGCCCCCTCGCGCCACAGCACCGAGGAGAAGAGCTTGACCAGAGCTGGACGGCCGATCGGCGTGCCCAGATAAAACCAGGTGCCGTCGCTGGCGATACGCATGTCGAGATCGCCGCAAAAAGGCGGATTCCAGCGCTCTACCGGCGGCAGGCCGCGCGTTTTACCGTTACCCAGCGCGCCGAGCAGCCGGTCCATGGCGCTTCCCGTCTCACTCATCTGTGACCTGTTTCCTGCCTGCGGCATGCCGGTTGCATCGCTTTCTCGCCTTGAACTCTACATAATCGTGAAGCGCAGTGTTGTGCACCGGCACGCACAGGCCCCTTGAGCCGGTCCCTCCCCGGGGCCACAGTTCCGGAACAAAGGTCATGGCCGCGCCGCGGCGAGGCTGAAGGAGATCGTCATGGTGGCGCAAGCCCGCGCACAGTCCCAGGAGGCCGGAGCCCCGATCAATCTCGACGACGGCGTCGTCGAGGCCGCCGAGGCGGCCCTTGCCGCCATCGGCGCCGCCCGCGATGAGATCGGCCAGGTGATTTTCGGCCAGCAGAAGGTCGTCGACCTCTCGCTGGTCACGCTGCTCGCCGGCGGCCACGGCCTGCTCGTCGGCGTGCCCGGCCTCGCCAAGACCAAGCTTGTCGAAGCGATGGGCACGGTGCTCGGCCTCTCGGCACGGCGCGTGCAATTCACCCCCGACCTGATGCCTTCCGACATTCTCGGCTCCGAGGTTCTCGACGAGAGCGCAGACGGCAAGCGCCATTTCCGCTTCATCCGCGGCCCGGTCTTCGCCCAGCTCCTGATGGCCGACGAGATCAACCGCGCCTCGCCGCGCACCCAATCGGCGCTGCTACAGGCGATGCAGGAGCACCATGTCACCGTCGCCGGCGAGAGCCATGACCTGCCGGCGCCGTTCCATGTCCTCGCCACCCAGAACCCGATCGAGCAGGAGGGCACCTATCCGCTGCCCGAAGCCCAGCTCGACCGTTTCCTGCTGCAGATCGACGTCGACTATCCCGATCGCGAGGCGGAGCGCCGTATCCTGCTCGAGACCACCGGCGTCGCCGAGCACAAGCCCGTCCAGGCGATGACGGCAGAGACGCTGATGTCGACGCAGCGGCTGGTACGCCGCCTGCCCGTCGGCGAGGCCGTGGTCGACGCCATTCTCGATCTCGTCCGCTCGGCCCGCCCCGGCGATGGCGACAAGGCGGTCACCGACAAGCTGGCCTGGGGTCCGGGCCCGCGCGCCAGCCAGGCGCTGACGCTCGCCGCCCGCGCCCGCGCGCTGGTCGAAGGCCGCCTCGCTCCCTCGATCGACGATGTCGCGGCTCTCGCGGCGCCGGTGTTGAAGCACCGCATCGCCCTGACCTTCGCCGCGCGCGCCGATGGCGAGACAGTCGAAAGCGTCGTCGCCAGGCTGGTCGAGCGCCTCGGATGAGGGAAAGCTGATGCTGCGCACGCGCGTCCTCGGGCCGGCTGAACGCCAGCCGGCCCAGCCGGTCCTGAAGGCCTCGCTCGATCTCGCCGCCCGCCTGCCACGGCTGGTGCTCGAGGCGCGCCGGGTCTCGGCCAGCGTGCACGGCATCCATGGTCGCCGCCGCTCCGGGCCCGGCGAGACCTTCTGGCAGTACCGGCCGCTGGTCGCCGGTGAATCCGCCTCGCGCATCGATTGGCGCCGCTCCGCCCGCGATGGCCATCTCTTCGTGCGCGAGCGCGAATGGGAGGCCTCGCACGCGATCTGGCTGTGGATCGACCGCTCGCCATCGATGGGCTTTTCCTCCTCGCTCGCACAGGCGAGCAAGATCGATCGCGCCCTCGTCTGCGGCTTCGCGCTCGCCGAAGCGCTGGTCGAGGGCGGCGAACGCGTCGGCCATATGGGCCTGACCCGGGCGCTGGCCTCGCGCCGCGTCGTCGAGACGCTGGCGCAGGCGATCCTCACCGACAGGCAAGGCGGCGAGGCCGACCTGCCGCCGGACCAGCCGCTCCCGCGGCTTGCCGACGCCATCCTGATCACCGACGCGCTCACCCCGGCGGACGGGCTGGCGAGGCGGATCGCCACCATGGCGAGCAGCGGTGCCAAGGGCCACATCCTCCTGATTGTCGACCCGATCGAGGAGACCTTCCCCTTCTCCGGCCAGGCCGAGCTGTTCGATCTCGAGGACGGGCTGTCGTTGCGCGTCGGCGATGCCGGCGCCTGGGGCGAGGAATATCGCCAGCGCCTGCAGGCGCATCGCGACGCCATCCGCGAGGCCTGCCGCCATGCCGGCTGGACCTTGACCCTGCATCGCACCGACCGACCGGCCAGCGAGGCAGTGCTGCGCGTCGCCAGCCTGATCGCCGCCGCGCGCGGCCCGGGCGGCTGAGGGAGGGCGAGCCATGCTGTCATCCCTACCGATCGCCTTCTCAGCCCCGCTGGCCCTGATCGCGCTCGCCTTGCTGCCGGCGCTCTGGCTGATACTGCGGGTCACGCCGCCGCGTCCGCGCCGGATCGATTTCCCGCCGCTGAAGATCATGCGCGACCTCGTCGCCAAGCGCGAAATGCCGGCTCACACGCCCTGGTGGCTGCTGGCGCTACGCATGGCGGTGGCGGCGCTCGCGATCCTCGCCGTCGCCGGCCCGGTCTGGAACCCGGTGCGCGACGCTGCGGCCCTGCGCGGCCCGATGCTGCTGGTGATCGACAATGGCTTCGGCGCCGCGACCGACTGGACGGAGCGGCTGGCGATCGCTGAGAACCGCGTCGCCGCCGCAGCCCGCGACGGCCGCGCCGTTGCGCTCGTCGGCCTCGCCGAAGCTCCGGCCGAGATCGCGCTGTCCGAGCCGCGCGCCGCGGTCGAGCGCCTGCGCGCCTTTTCGCTGCAGCCCCATGCGCCCGATCGCGGCGCGCATCTCCAGCGCCTCGAAGCCTTCTGGCGCGCCCAGCCGCAGGCCGAAACCGTCTGGATCGCCGACGGGCTTGGGCTCGGCGGCGACGATGATTTCCTCGCAAGAATGCGGCAGGAAGCCTCGGCGGGACGCCTGTCGATCCATACCAGCCCGGCCGACCAGCTCGCGCTGACCGCACCTGAGAACCTCGCCGGCGCACTCACCGTCAAGGTGCTGCGTCCGAGCGTGAATGCCGCCGCCAGTGGCCAGGTCCGGGCGCTCGACCTCAAGGGCCTGCCGCTCGGCGACGCCCCCTTCGTCTTCGGCGCCACGGAACTGCAGACCAGCGCCCGGCTCACCCTGCCGATCGAGGTCCGCAACGCCGTCTCCCGGCTCGAGATCGTCGGCGAGCGCAGCGCCGGAGCGGTCGCGCTGCTCGATGACCGTGCCAAGCGGCGCCGCGTCGGCATCGTCTCCGGCGCCACCGCCGATACCGCCCAGCCCCTGCTCTCCCCGACCTACTACGTCTCGCGGGCGCTCTCCCCCTTCGCCGAGATCCGCGAGCCGCGTGCCGGCTCGACCGACCCGATCGGCGAGTTGCTGGCCCAGAATCTCTCCGTGCTGGTGCTGGCCGATATCGGCGCGCTCGACCGCGATACCGCCGACAAGGTCAACGCCTTCATCGAGCGCGGCGGCGTGCTGCTGCGCTTCGCCGGCGCGCGCCTGGCCGCGGCCTCCGACGAGCTGACGCCGGTGCGCCTGCGCCGCGGCGGACGCACGCTCGGCGGCGGCCTGTCCTGGGAGACGCCGCGCAAGCTCGCCCCGTTCAACCGCGAGAGCCCCTTCTTCGGCGCCCAGATCAGCGACGAGATCCGCGTCAGCCGCCAGATCCTGGCCGAGCCCGAGGCCGACCTCGCCCGCAAAACCTGGGCGGCGCTGGAGGACGGCACGCCGGTCGTCACCGGCGAACGCCGCGGCGACGGCATGCTCGCGATGATGCACGTCACCGCCGACACGACCTGGTCGAACCTGCCGCTCTCCGGCCTCTTCGTCGAGATGCTGCGCAAGATCGTCTCGCTGTCCGGGGCCAATGCCGCCGAGCCGCAGGCGGGCGATGCCCGGGTCGAGACCTTGTCGCCGACCCGCGTCCTCGATGGGCTCGGCGCCTTCCGCAGTCCGCCGGTGACGGCCCAGCCGGTACCGCGCAGCTTCACCGGCCGTGCGATCCTGGCGCATCCGCCCGGCATTTACGGGCCCAGCGACGGAACCATGGCCGTGAACACGCTCGCTCCGGCCGACACGCTCGCCGCCCTCGATCTCGCTTCGCTCGGTGCGCCGCTGCTGCCGGTCGACCAGCCGGTGGCGAAGGATATCCGGCCGCTGCTTCTCGTGCTGGCGCTCGTCCTCCTCGTCGCCGACACGCTGGCGACGCTCTGGCTCGGCGGGCGGCTCAACATCGCCCGCCGGCGCGCCGCGCCTGTCGCGCTCCTGCTCGCCTTCGGCTTCGGCCTGCTTGCGCTGCCCCAGCCTCTGCTGGCGCAGCAGCCCGCCCCCGTGCCCGCCGCGCCGGCCGACCAGCGCCCGCCGATCCCGCGCGAGCTCTTCGCCGCCGGAGCGGTCACGCGCCTCGCCTATGTCGTCACCGGCGACAAGGCGGTTGACGACATGTCGAAGGCCGGGTTGGCCGGGCTCAACATCGTGCTCGGCGCCCGCACCGCGCTCGAGCCGGGCGAAGCCGTCGGCGTCGACGTCGCCCGCGACGAGCTCGCCTTCTTCCCGATCCTGTACTGGCCGGTCGTCGCCGGGCGGCCAATCCCCTCGGCCGAGACCCTGCGCAAGCTCGAAGCCTATATGAAGGGCGGCGGCCTCGTGATCTTCGACACCCGCGATGCGATGAGCTCCCGGCCCGGCGGCGGCGCAACGCCCGAGGGCGACCAGCTCCGGCGCATGCTGCAGACGCTCGACATTCCGGAGCTGGAGCCGATCCCGCGCGACCACGTCCTGACCAAGACCTTCTACATCCTCGACGGCTTCGTCGGCCGCTATGACACCGGCACGACCTGGGTCGAGATCCTGCCGCCGGCGGGCGAGGATGGCCGGCGCCCGGCCCGCGCCGGCGACAGCGTCTCGCCGATCGTCATCACCTCCAACGATCTCGCTTCGGCCTGGGCAGTCGGCCGGCGCGGCGAGGCGCTGGTGCCGATGTCGGGCAGCGATCCACGCCAGCGCGAAATGGCTCTGCGCGCCGGCGTCAACCTCGTGATGTACGCCCTTACCGGCAACTACAAGGCCGACCAGGTTCACGTCCCGGCCCTGCTCGAAAGGCTCGGGCAGTGATGCGGCGGACCGGCATGGGATTGGAATTCTAGCCGATGTGGAGCCTGACCTTCGCCCCGCTGGTGCCGCTGCCGCTGCTGATCGGGCTCGCGGTGCTGGCCGCGCTCGCCGCCGGCGCGGCGCTGGTGCTCGCCGGCCGCAGCGCCATCCTGCGCGCCCTGGCGTTGACCGTACTGACCATCGCCCTCGCCGACCCGTCGCTGGTCTTCGAGGAGCGCGAGCCGGTCAAGGACGTCGTCGCCGTCGTCGTCGACCGCTCCGGCTCGAACCGCCTCTCCGATCGCAGTGCGCAGACGCAGGCCGCCCAGGCCGAGGTCGAGAACCAGTTGCGCGGCGTCAGCGGAGTCGAGACGCGTACCGTCGAGGTCACCGATGCGCAGGGCGCCGGCGACGGCACAAGGCTGTTCGAGGCGCTGGCCTCCAGCCTCGCCGACGTTCCCTCCGAGCGCGTCGCGGGAGCGATCGTGATCACCGACGGCCTCGCCCATGATGCACCGGCCAATGCCGAAGCACTCGGCCTGCGCGCCCCGCTGCACGTTCTGACCACCGGCCGCGAGCGCGAGATCGACCGGCGCATCGTGCTCGTCGATTCTCCGCGCTTCGGCATCGTCGGCAAGGATCAGAACATCCGCCTGCGCGTCGTCGAGAAGGGCGGCCCGGGCCGCGCCGCGCTCACCGTGCGCCGCGACGGCGAGGTCATCGCGCGCCGCGAGGTCATCGCCGGGCAGACGGTGCAGGTGCCGGTCAGGATCGACCGCGGCGGGCCGAACGTCGTCGAGATCGAGGCCGCGCCACTCGACAACGAGCTGACGCTCGCCAACAACCGCGCCGTCATCACCATCGAGGGCGTCAGGGACAAGCTGCGCGTGCTGCTGGTCTCGGGCGAGCCGCATCCGGGCGAGCGCACCTGGCGCAATCTGCTCAAGGCCGACGCCAATGTCGACCTGGTCCACTTCACCATCCTGCGCCCACCGGAGAAGCAGGACGGCACGCCGATCAACGAGCTCTCGCTGATAGCCTTCCCGACGCGTGAGCTGTTCCAGGTCAAGATCAGGGATTTCGACCTGATCATCTTCGACCGCTACGCCAACCAGTCGATCCTGCCGCTGCTCTACTTCGACAACATCGTCCGCTATGTCCGCGAGGGCGGCGCCCTGCTGGTCGCCGCCGGCCCGGAATATTCCGGCTCGCAATCGCTCGCGCGTACGCCGCTCGGCCAGATCCTGCCGGCGCAGCCCGATGGCAGCGTCATCGACGAGGCCTACCGCGCCCGCGTCAGCGAGCCCGGCCGCCGCCACCCGGTCACCCGCGACCTGCCGGGCGCCGAGGTCGAGCCGCCGCGCTGGGGCGAATGGCTGCGCATGGTCGGCGCCCGCGCCCGTACCGGCTCGGCCGTGATGACCGGTCCGGGCGAGCGCCCGCTTTTGATGCTGGCACGCGAGCAGAAGGGCCGCGTCGCCCTCTTCCTCTCCGACCATGCCTGGCTCTGGGCCCGCGGCTTCCGCGATGGCGGTCCGCATCTCGATTTGCTGCGCCGGCTCGGCCACTGGCTGATGAAGGAGCCGGACCTGGAGGAGGAGGCGCTGCGCGCCGTCGCCCGCGGTCGCAATCTCGAGATCGAACGCCAGACCTTGGGCGATGCGCCGGCCCCGGCGACGATCACCGCTCCCGACGGCTCGACCCGCACCGTGCCCTTCGAGCCCGGCCGCCCCGGCCTGTTCACCGCCCGCACGGCGACGACGGAGTTCGGCTTGCACAAGGTCACCAGCGAGAACCTCACCGCCTTCGCCAGCGTCGGCCCGGAGAACCCACGCGAGCTGATGGAGGTGGTCAGCGACCCCACCCAGCTGCAGGCGTTGGCGGAAGCGACCGGCGGCTCCTCGCGCCGTATCGGCCAGGAGAACGGCTCGGGCGTCAGCGTGCCGCGCATCGTGCCCGTGCGCTCGGGCCGGCAATTCGCCGGTGCCGACTGGATCGGCCTGCGCATCAGCGATTCCGGCATCGTCCGCGGCGTGCAGATCTCCCCGCTGTTCATCGGGCTGATCGGTCTCGCTTTGCTGTTCGGCGCGCTGGTCGCCGGCTGGATCGGCGAGAGCGGCCGCAGGTTCAAGCGCGAGGGGTGACGACCGCCGTCATGCTCGGGCTTGCCCCGAGCATCTCAGGCCGGAGGAGTTTCCAGCCCCCGCCTTCTCGTCAGGATACTCTCGGGTCGAGCCCGAGAATAACGCCCTTGCCTATCTGAGCGTCGCCACCGCGCCGCTGCGCTTGGCCAACACGCCGTCGACGAGCTCCAGCGCCAGGAAGCGGCCGGGATCGGCCGGCCCGGGCAGGACGAGCTGGCCGGGCTTCACCGGCTTGAAGCCGAATCGCGCGTAATAGGGCGCGTCGCCAACCAGCAGGATCAGCTCATGGCCCTGGCCGCGCGCCGCCTCGATCGCCGCGTTCATCAGCGCAGCGCCGATGCCGCGCCCCTCGAAGGCCGGATCGACTGTCAGCGGTCCCAGCATTAACCCCGGCCCGCCGCCCGCCAGGATCGGCGTCACTCGGACCGAGCCGACCAGGAAGGTGCCGACATGGCTGGCGAAGGACAGCGCCGGGTCCGGTGGCCTGCCCTCTCGGAGGCGAAATGCGGTGCGAGCATAGCGCCCCGGCCCGAAGGCGCGCTCATGCAGGCGCTCGATCGCCGCGGCGTCGCCCGGCAGTTCCTGGCGGATGGTCAGAGGCAGGGAGGTCATGGTCGGCAGCGGGATGGCGGAATTTGCATGAAATGGCAATCGTGTCGTGGCCGCGAACCCCAGCAGCGTCAGACCGGCCGGGCCCAGAGGTCCTGATGGCCGATCCGGCCGGAACCCGCCTTGGCACGCGCCGCGAGCCAGCTCGCGATCGTCTCCGCATCGACATGGCCGGTCTCCGCCACTGCCGCTGCGATGCCGGCCGTGAGCTCGCGCGTCAGCGCGGCGCTGCCGGCGTCCAGCACCCAGGGGCTCTCGCCCACGGTAACGGCGCTGCCCGATTTGCGGAAGGCCTGCGCCAGCGTCTCGGTCGCTTCCGGGCCGGCGGCAGGGCCAAAACCCTTGTCGCTGTGCTGGTGGTGGTTGAAAGCGGCCAGCATCTTCGCATCGGCGGGGTGGGCCGGCTCCCAGCTCTCACGCCCGTCATAGGTCAGCGCGGTGTAGAGCGGCAGGCGCTGACTCGCCAGCGAGGCGACGAAACGCTCGAGCCAGCGTACCGAGGTCAGGTCGAACAGCGCGGCGGCGGTGACGAGGTCCGGCTGCCAGCCGAGCACCCATTCCAGATCGGTGTTGAGATCGGCCTTGCGGAAATCGACGGTCAGCGACTTGTCGCCCTTGCGCAGCACCAGCTCCTCGCCCAGCGCCTCCGCCTCGTCGGCCCAGGCGGTGAGGCGCTCGCGGGCCACGGCCAGCAGGGCCGGGTCGAAATCGACCAGCGTCCAGTACTGGCGCGCCGGCAGCGCAGAATAGGTGCCGCGCAGATTCGAGCCCGCGCCGCAGCCGAGGTCGACGATGGTCAGCGACTGCCGACTGGCAAAGGCGGCACCGACCGCAGCCAGCACCTGCGGGTTGCGGGCGGCATGGTCGGCCGGCTCGCGCAAGGCGAGCCAGTCCGGGGAGAATCCACTCATGGTGACACCTTCGCACAGGTTTGCGCGACGATTGTCGCGGTGTCTCGCCAGCGCGGCAATGCACCTGCTGCATGCCAGGCTGCATCGGAGCGGCTTCTGCGCTCCCCGGCATCGTCGAGCAGGCGGACGAGCCCAGCCCCCAGCGCGGCAATGTCGCCGGGCGGAACCTTGAGCGCGGCGGCATCCGGCGCCGTCTCGGCGGCAGCTCCGCCGGTGGTGCATAGGATCGGCAAACCGCGCGCCAGGGCTTCGGTCAACACCATGCCGTAGCCCTCGAACAGCGAGGGCATGACGAAGAGATCGGCGGCGGCATAGGCCGCTTCCAGCGACGGCTGATCGACCGCCCCGGCGAGATGGATACGGTCGCCAAGACCCGCCTCCGCGATCTGGGCCGCAAGCGCCGCCGCGGTCGTGGGCGCGCGATCCGCCACGCCTATGATGGTCAGGCGCCAGCTGCGATCCTCGAGCCCGGCAAGCGCCGCGACCAGCACGTCATAGCCCTTGCGCGGCACCAGCGAGCCCACGGCCAGCAGTTGCAGCGGCGCCCCCGCCTGTGAGCCGACGGCGCGCGGCGCCGGGTCGACGCCGGGCTCAGCCACAGTGATCCGGGCTTCCGGCACGTCGAAATCAGCGACCAGCAGCCTCTTGGTGCTCTGGCTGGTTACGATCACTGCGCTGGCATAGCGCAGCGCCGCCGTCTCCCTGGCCAGCAGGGCAGCGGCGCGCTCCGGGGGCAGGCCCGCCTCGAGGCCGAGCGGATGATGCACCAGCGCGACGACGCGTCCGGCGAGCCCGGCGGCGATGCCTTCCGGAAAGGCGCCATAGGCCAGCCCGTCGATCAGCAGCACGCTCTCATAGGGCTGCGACAGGATCGCCCTGCCGGTCTCGGCGAGATCGGCCTCGCTCGGCGCCGGGAAGCTGCCGGGGAGTCCGAGATGGCGTGCCGACACCCCCATCGCTTCCCACTCCGCCAACAGCCGTCGATCATAACCGTAGCCGCCGGTAGGCAGCGTAAGATCGCCGGGGATGGCGAAGACGATCTCGCTCACGCGAGCGCGCCCTCATAGCTGGCGCGGGCAAGGTCGGTCTCGTGCAGGGTGACGCGGATCTTTGCGAGATCGGCCGCGTCCGCGCCGAGCTTGCCGGAGCGGGCCGCCGCCGCCATCGCATCGAAGATGTACTTGCAGAGGAATTCGGTGGTGGTCAGCACGTCCCGGAACTGCGGCAGCGTGTCGAGATTCTTATAGTTCAGCGGCTTCAGCGTCTCATTCAGCACGGATAGCGCCGCGCCGATATCGACGACCACGTTGTGCCGCGTCAGGTTCTCGCGGAAGAAGGCGACATCGACGACGAAGGTCGCGCCATGCATGGCCTGCGCCGGGCCGAAGAAGGGATCGGGCAGCGAATGGCCGATCATGATGCGGTCGCGGACTTCGACGGAAAACATGGGCAGTCTCCTTCAGCGCAGTCTGCTTAAGCCCGTCGCGCGCTTCTGCCTACCCTTCAAGGTCAATAGCGCAGCACCGCCGTGATGCCGCTGCCGGCGAACAGCGCCGGCAGATGCGCCGGCGCATCCCTGAATGCGATCTCCTCCGAGATCAGCGCATCGAGCCGCTCATCCGCCAGCAATGCGAGCGCCGCCTGCGTCCGGCGGGCATAATCGAAGCGCGGCCGGCGCGAGGGCGAAACCTGCCCGACCTGCGACGAAACCAATTGCAGCCGCCTCGAATGGAAGGCCCCGCCCAGCGGGGCCGCGACCGCGCCCTCGCCATACCAGCTGAGTTCGACGATCCGGGCTTCGAAGCCGGCAGCGCCGATCGCAGTCGCGAGCCCCGCCGCACTGGCACTGGCGTGGAAGACGAGGTCGGCATCCCCCGGAGCGTCTGGTGGCAGAGCGAAGCCGAAGCCGAGCGCCTCTGCCAATGCAGCGCGGGCAGGATCGACATCGACCAATGTCACCTCTGCGCCCGGCAGCCGCGCGGCGATGAAGGCGGTCAGCAGGCCGAGCACGCCGCCACCGACCACGACGATGCGATCGGCCGGGCCGGAGCCGGCATCCCAATGCGCGTTGAGCGCGGTTTCCATGTTGGCGGCGAGCACGGCGCGCCGCGCCGGCACGGCCTTCGGCACGATCGCGACACGGCTCGCCGGCACCACGAAGCGATCCTGATGAGGATGCAGGCAGAACACCGTCTCGCCGATCAGCGCCGAAGGCCCCTCCTCGACAATCCCGACGGCGCAGTAGCCGTATTTGACCGGGAACGGGAACGCCCCCTCCTGGAACGGCGCCCGCATGCGTTCATGCTCCGCGGGCGGCACCCTCCCCTCGAAGACCAGCCGTTCCGTGCCGCGGCTGATGCCGCTCCACAGCGTCCGGACGAGGCAGTCCTCGGCACCGCGCTGCGTCAATTCGACATCGTTCAGGGCGCATTCACGCGGACCGACATACCAGAGCGCGGTCGCAGCCGCTTTGCCGCTTGCCTTGGCGGGCTTTGCCGGTTCTATCACGCTGACCCTCCGCGACGTTCCCTGCAGCTTCAGCTCAGCCCATCGCATGACAGAGACCGCCATGAACCAGCGCCCCGGTCCGAACACGTTCCAGGCGGCGGCGCAAGAGCGCAATGATGCCGGGGACAAGAGAGGCTTCACGCCGGCTGGCATGCAGCGCACCGCGGTGCTGCGCCTGCGCCGCCTGCTAGTCGCAGGTCTCAACCTCGCGACGCTCGCCGCCCTGCTCTACGGCCTCGCCCATGTGCTGGTGGCCGGCGGCTGGAGCCTCGCCGACATCGTGATCTTCATCGCCTTCCTGGTCGGCGCGCCCTGGACGGTGCTCGGCTTCTGGAATGCAGCGATCGGCCTCTGGCTGCTGCATGGCGTCGAGGACGGGCTCGAGCGGGTCGCGCCCTTCGCAGCGGCCGGCGACGAACCGACGCCGCTCGCCATCCGCACGGCGATCCTGATGACCTTGCGCAACGAGGACCCGGCCCGCGCCTTCCGCCGGCTCGCCATCGTCAAGCAGAGCCTTGACGCGACCGGCGAAGGCGCCTGGTTCGATTATTTCGTGCTCTCCGACACCAACGACGCCGCCGTGACCGAGGCCGAGGAGAAGCTCGCCGCCGCCTTCGCCGCGACGATCGGCGACGCCTCGCGCCTGACCTATCGCCGCCGCACCGACAATGCCGGCTACAAGGCCGGCAATGTCCGCGATTTCTGCGAGCGCTGGGGCGACCGCTACGAGCTGATGCTGCCGCTCGACGCCGATAGCGTCATGTCCGGTGACGCCATCGTCAGGATGACGCGGATGATGCAGGCCTTGCCGAAGCTCGGCATCCTGCAGAGCCTTGTGGTTGGCATGCCGAGCAAGTCCGCTTTTGCCCGCATTTTCCAGTTCGGCATGCGCCACGGCATGCGGCCCTATACGATGGGCTCAGCCTGGTGGATCGGCGATTGCGGACCGTTCTGGGGGCATAACGCCCTGGTCCGGATCGCGCCCTTCCGTGACGCATGCCATCTGCCGGTCCTGCCCGGCGGTCCGCCGCTAGGCGGCCCCGTCATGAGCCATGACCAGGTCGAGGCGACGCTGATGCGCCGCGCCGGCTACGAGGTCCGGGTGCTGCCGGTCGAGATGGGCAGCTGGGAGGAAAACCCGCCGACCATGCTCGAATTCGCCAAGCGCGACCTGCGCTGGTGCCTCGGCAACCTGCAATATCTCAAGCTGATGGATATTCCGGGGCTCAAGTTCATGAGCCGCTTCCAGCTCGCCTGGGCGATCCTGATGTTCATCGGCCTGCCGGCCTGGACGCTGATGATCGCGCTCCTGCCGCTCAAGGTCTGGGAGGATCGCGGCCTCGCCGCCTATCCGGCCGGCTTCGCCGCCTTCTTCTATGTGCTGTTCTTCGCCATGTATCTTTCGCCGAAGCTCGCCGGCTTCGCCGACATCCTGCTCAGCAAGGGCGGCACGAAGCGCTATGGCGGCACCGGGCGCTTCCTCGTCTCCTCCCTGATCGAGGTCGTCTTCGCCTTCCTGCAGGGCGCGGTCTCGACCTTCCGCACGACGATCTTCATGGTCGGCCTCGCCTTCGGCAAGGCGAAGATCGGCTGGAACGGCCAGGCCCGCGACGCCCACGCCCTCTCCTTCGCCACCGCCTTCGCGGGGCTCTGGCCGCATCTGCTCTTCGGTCTCTACATCTTCGGCACGCTCGCTCTGCTCTCGCCGACGGTGCTGATCTGGTCGCTGCCGCTGACGGCCGGCTATGTCCTCGCCATCCCCTTCGCCATGCTCACCGCCTCCCCCGCGCTCGGGCGCTGGTTCGCGCGCCGCGGCCTTTGCGGCATTCCCGAGGATTTCGACCCGCCGCCCGAGCTCGTCGCCGTCCAGGCGGACGAGCCGAAATGAAGCCCGTCGCCTACCCCAGGGGCACCGCCAAGAGCCTGTCGCGCTCGCTGCGCGTCTACCATGGCGATAGCGCCCGCAACGCCGCCATGGACGCGCTCTATGCGCGCTTCCTGAAAGCTGGCGACCTTGCCTTCGATATCGGCTCGCATGTCGGCGACCGCATCTCCAGTTTTCGCCGACTCGGCGCCCGCGTCGTGGCGCTCGAACCGCAGCCCGGCCCGGCCCGCGCCATCCGGCTGATCCATGGCCGCGACCCCGACGTCACGCTGGTCGAGGCCGCCTGCGGCGACCGGCCGGGCACGGTGACGCTCAGGATCAACAGCGCGAACCCGACGGTCTCGACCGTCTCGACGGATTTCGTCGGCGCCGCCGTCGATGCCGATGGCTGGCGCGAGCAGATCTGGGATCGCGAGCTCGAAGTTCCCAGCACCACGCTCGACGCGCTGATCTGCCAGCACGGCCTGCCGGCCTTCATCAAGGTCGACGTCGAGGGCTTCGAGGCGCATGTCCTCGCCGGATTGACCCGGACGCCGGCGGCGCTCTCCTTCGAATTCACCACCATCCAGCGCGACGTCGCCGAGGCCTGCCTCGCGCTGGTCGAGGCGCTCGGCCCCTACCGCTTCAATGTCGCGCTCGGCGAAAGCCAGACGCTCGTCTTTCCCGAGGCCGTCGGTGCCGAGGCGATGGGCAGCTATCTGCGCGACCTCCCGCACGCCGCGAATTCCGGCGACGTCTACGCATTTCTGCCGCGCTGACGGCAGCAATCCGAACGGTTTGGCCGGCAAGGCAGGATCGCCACGCGCTTCCGCCGACGCGTGGCCTTCTTTATGAAGCGAGGGGGATGCGGGCAGGCGCCAGCCAGCCTGCGTTCATCTCGCCCTGCTCACCATGGCGGCCCGCTCCGCTTTCGAAGGATGGACATGCTCAGCTTCGCCCGCCCGCTCGCCGTTTCGCTCGCCCTGCTGATCTCGGCCGCCACCGGCCATGCCGCCAGCGACGTCGCCGTCGAGGTGAAGAACGAGTCGGAGCCGGTGCTCTGCGCCGAGAAGGACAACGTCACCATCAAGGCGATCTCGCCCGAGGTCCGGCGTTTCCGCATCGAGGCGGCGCATCCGGCCTATATCGCCGGGCTGCTGCGCGACAATTGGGATGCCGACTGGACCGATTGCGACATGAGTGGCGATCCCGTCCACAAGTCGCCGGTGCCGCCGCAGCGCATCACCTTCTACGAGAGCATCGAGTACTGGCTGGTCGGCTACACCTTCGAGAGCTTCTGGCGCCCGGCGGACACCACCTTCCGGGTCGGCGACCGCGTCGAGAAGGGGTTGCACCTCGTCCAGCTCTGGAAGCTCGGCAAGACCGGCTCCTATGAGGTGCTGGTGGTCTATCCGCAGGACGGCTACTGGCGCGTCCGGCCGCTGCCGCCGCCGCAGCTCTCCGCTGCCGCCTACGGCTCCTCCTTCCTGTTCGGGCCGATCGAGCAGGACGGTGCGCGCCCCGTCGTCAACATTAAGGAGATCGCCTTCGACCCGAAGACGCTATCCTTCAACCTCGCCTTCAAGGACGGCTCCTCCGGCACGCTCAAGCTCGACAGCGTCGACCAGGACCGCATGGTGCTCGACGCCATGCTCGACAAGCCGGTGACCGGCGGCAAGGCCTTCGCCGCCCTGCGCTCGATGTACGTCACCGAGTTCAACAACGACGTCGCCCGCATCGCCATCCGCGAGCCCGGCGCCAAGGGCTGGCGCGAGGAAGCGCTGATGCCCTTCGCCGGCGGCAAGGCGACCGATGTCTGGATGGGCCGCGCCACCCATTCGCGCCACAACACCTCCTCGCCCGACATGGTCTTCCGCAGCTTCTCGAAGGACCCGAACCCGGCGGCCAAGCCGGAGGCGAAGAAGTAGCTCTTCGCCAAATCTCCTCACGACTCGTCCCGGACAACCGCGCAGCGGCGCCGATCCGGGATCCATTCCTGAGCCCTTCCGATGAAGGTTCCGGAATGGGTCCCGGATCTCCTCCGGTCGCCCGGGACGACCAAGGCGTTGAATCGAGGCGAATGACCGAACAGGCCGGCTCATGGACACCACCATCATCCTGAGCCTCGCACTCGGCGCGGCGCTGGCCGGCTTCGTGCAGGGCCTTTCCGGCTTCGCCTTCAGCCTGGTCGCGATGTCGATCTGGGCCTGGACGCTCGACCCGAAGCTCGCCGCCGTGATGGCGGTGTTCGGCAGCCTGACCGGTCAGGTCATCGCCGCCTTCTCGGTGCGTCGCGGCTTCGATCTCGCCCGGCTCTGGCCCTTCCTGCTCGGCGGGCTCACTGGCATCCCGATCGGCGTCGCCATCCTGCCCCTGCTCGACGCCAACATGTTCAAGGCGGCACTCGGGCTCCTGCTCGTCATCTGGTGCCCCGCCATGCTGTTCGCCACGCATCTGCCCGCCATCCGCTTCGGCGGGCGCGCGGTCGATGGCGCGGTCGGGCTCGCCGGCGGCGTCATGGGCGGCTTCGGCGGCTTCACCGGCGTGCTGCCGACGCTCTGGTGCACGCTCCGCCGCTACGACAAGCACACCCAGCGCAGCATCATCCAGAACTTCAACCTGGCGACACTCGCCGCCACCATGCTGGCCTATCTCGCCAGCGGCGCCGTCACCCGCGAAATGCTGCCGGGCTTCGCCGTGGTCGCGCCGGCCATGCTGATCCCGACGCTGTTCGGCACGCGGCTCTACATCGGCATCAGCGAGGCGAGCTTCCGCAGGGTCGTGCTCGGCCTTCTCACGCTGTCCGGTTTCGCCCTGCTCGCATCGTCCTTGCCGAAGTTCGCCGGCGCGTCCTGACCTGCCCCGCGGGCTACCTGCCCTTCGCCCGCCGGCGCCAACATCTGCGCGCATCCGGGGAACGCAGGGCGCCCAGCCGCGTTATCCGCATGACGCGGCGGCCGGATCGGACTAGCTTGCCCCGGCTGAATCGACTGAAGAGAACTCCATGCCTCGCTTTGCCGCCAATCTCTCGATGATGTTCAACGAATGGGCTTTCCTTGACCGCTTCAAGGCGGCGTCGGATGCTGGCTTCGAGGCTGTCGAATTCCTGTTCCCCTATGAGCATCCGCCCGAGCAGGTCGGCCTCGCTCTGGCCGGCGGCGAGCTCGAACAGGCCCTGTTCAACCTTCCGCCGGGCGACTGGGAGAAGGGCGAGCGCGGCATGGCCGCGATCCCGGGCCGCGAGGCGGAGTTCCGAAAGGGCATCGAAACCGCCCTGGCCTATGCCCATGAGACCGGCGTCAAGCGCCTGCACATGATGGCCGGCCATGCCGACCCGAAGGATCCCGCCGCGCAGCAGGCCTATCGCGCCTCGATCGCCTATGCCGCCGACAAGCTCGGCGAGCACGGCATCGATCTGCTGCTCGAGCCGATCAACGGCAAGGACATGCCGGGCTACTTCCTCAATGATTTCGACGCTGCGGCCGCCTATGTCCGCGAATCCGGCCGGCCGAACGTCAAGCTGCAGTTCGACATGTACCATTGCGAGCTGATCCACGGCGATGTCGGTGCGCGGCTGGAAGCGCTCTACCCGCTCGTCGGCCATGTCCAGATCGCCAATGCCGAGGGCCGGCACGAGCCCGACGGCACACGGCCCGACTATCCGAGCCTGTTCACCCAGCTCGACTCGCTCGGCTATCCCGGCTTCGTCGGCTGCGAGTATCGGCCGCGCGCCGGCACCCTCGAAGGCTTGGGCTGGTTCGCCGGCTGGAAGGCGCCGGCTTGAGCGCCCCGCGCTTCCCCAGCCCGGTTCTGATCGCCGATATCGGCGGTACGAACTGTCGGCTGTCGCTGGTCTCGCAGCCTGGGGGAGCGCCGGAGCCGCTCGCACGCGTCCCCACCGGTGCGCATCCGACCCCGGAAGCCGCACTGGAGTCGGTGCTCGCGACGCTCCACACCCGGCCGCGCTCAGCGATCCTTGCGGTCGCCGGCCCGCTCGACGGACGCAGCGCCCAGCTCACCAATGCCAACTGGCATTTCGACGGGCCGAAACTGGCGCGGGCACTCGGGCTCGAACAGGGGCTTCTGGTCAATGATTTCGAGGGGCTCGCCGCCTATCTCGGGGTGCTGCGGGACAAGGACATCGTCACCCTCGTCCCCGGCAAGCCGGAACCCTCAGGGCCGCGCCTGGTGCTCGGTCCTGGCACTGGCTTCGGCGCCGCGGCCCTGCTGAGCCGTGGCAAGTCCGGCGTGCTGGTGCCGACCGAATGCGGCCATATCGGCATCGGCCCGGAAGATCCCGCGGAGGTCCGTCTCTGGCCGGCGCTGTCGGAAGGTCTGCCGCGCGTCACCATCGAAGCGCTGCTGCGCGGCGACGGGCTCGTCCGCTTTCACCGTGCCGTTGTGCGTGAATCCGGGCTCGCCGAGCCGGATGTCAGCGCCGCGGACGTCACCACCCTCGCCCTGGACGGCAACCCGGCCGCTCTGATGGCGGTCGTCTGCTTCTGGCGTTTGCTGGCGCGCGTCGCCGGCGATCTCGCCCTCGCCTACAAGGCAACCGGCGGCGTCTACCTCGCTGGCGGTATAGCGCCGCGCATCCTGCCGCTCGCCGACAAGGCGACGATCCACGCCGTCTTCAGCGCCAAGCCGCCGGTCGAGGACCTCGCCGCCCGTTTTGCCCTGCACGTCATCACCTCCGACGCAGCCGCCGAGCACGGAATTGCCGCGATAGCCACCGCGCCGGAACGTTTCGGGCTCGACGACCCCGCCCGGTTGTGGTTTGCGTGAACGCGCTGCGGCTCGACTGACGCCGTAGCGATCCCGTTCCCGCTTTCGAGCCCTTCGCGCCTTGTCCCAGCTCTACGGCATCCAGGTCCTGCGCGCGCTCGCGGCGCTGATGGTCGCCGTGCACCATGTCCAGTCCGACGCCGCCTTCTTGGCCGGCCGGGCCGGCACGGCCTTCTCGCCCTCGGATATCCTGCCGTGGAACGCCGGCGTCGACCTGTTCTTCGTCATCTCCGGCTTCATCATGGTGCACGCCTCGTCCGGCCTGTTCGGGCAGGCAGGCGGCGCGCGCCTGTTCTTCGCCCGCCGCATCGCCCGGATCGTGCCGCTCTACTGGGCGACGACGACCCTGTTCCTGCTGGTGATGTTCGCCTCGCCGGCGCTGCTGAACTCAGGTGCACCGAGCGCCGGGCAGATCCTCGCCTCCTACCTGTTCTGGCCGCTGGCGGATGCCACCGGGGCGGTCCAGCCGGTCTATTCACTGGGTTGGACGCTGAACTACGAGATGCTGTTCTACGCGCTGTTCGGCGCAGCGCTGCTGCTGCCGGCGCGCCTCGTCGTGCTGGCGACGGGCCTCGCTCTGTTCGGCCTCGTCGCGACGCAGGCCATGACCCCTCTGCCGCTGCCCTTCGGCTTCTGGGCCCAGCCGATCGTGCTCGAATTCGCCGGCGGCATGGCGATCGCGCTGCTGCGTAACCGCGGTCTGCGTCTCGAAGGCCGCTTGCGCTGGCTGATGGTCGCCGCTGGCGTGGCGATACTGGTCGCTGCAGCCGGCAGCGAATGGGCGCTGACGCCCTGGGGCTCGCTCGCCTATCGCGGCCCGGCCGCGCTGCTCCTCGTCACCGCCGCGGCCTGCGGACGTGGCCAATCGGCTCCCTCGGCGCTGGTACGCCAGTTCGCGCGGCTCGGCGATGCCTCTTACGCGCTCTACCTCGTCCACCCCTTCGCCATGCGAGGCGCGCGCCAGATCTTTCTGCGCCTCGCACCCGGCGCGACGACCCTGTTCATTGCGACTGCGCTGCTCGCCGCCGTTATCGCCGCCGTCGCCGTCTATCGCTGGTTCGAGAAGCCGATGACGAAGCTGTTCCGGCGCCTGTTGCGGGCCTGACAGAGCGCACCTCGCTTCCACCTCATCCTGGGTGTCTGACCGGGCATTCATCGCGCCCTCATCCTGAGGAGCTATTTCGCCAGAGATGGCGTCTCGAAGGATGCTCCAGGAGTCTCCGGAGCGAGCTGAAGCGCCCTTCGAGACGGCCCTACGGGCCTCCTCAGGACGAGGGCCGGAGATTTGTGTCACGGTGTGGTCGGAGGAGTTGTCCCGGCGCAGCCGCCCTATTTCTTCAGCCGCATGCCCTTTAGCGACTGCCCGACCACGCCGCCATCGCGCCGCCGTTCCGGCCGCTTGGCGACGATCGTCTCGACATGTTCCGGCTGAGGAAAATAGCCGCGCTCCAGGACTTCGAGCGTATACTCCTCATAGGTGAGGCCGAGCGTCTCGGCCCGTTCCTGCCGCCGCAGCGAGATCTCGCGCGGCTTCTTCCAGGCTCGGCGATGCGCGAAGCGCCAGTCGAAATAGCGGCCGATCTCGCCCTTCCCGCTCTCCCACTCGCGCTTTTTCTCCTCCAGTGGCGGACCGCCATTGTCACCGATGCGGGCGGTACGTGGCTTGCGAGGCGCCGGCTGTTTCACGGGAAGCGTCCATCCACCAAGAGATACAATTTGTATCCTATAATGGATTCCGAAACAGACAAGCCCGTGCCGGAGGTGACAGCACCGGCCGGGCGGTCTATCCGGGCGGCCTGACATCAAAGGATCGCCATGGCCCCCCTGCTGCATCTCCGCGACGTTGCTCTGACCTTCGGCGGCCATCCGCTGCTCGAGGGCGCCGAGATCGCGGTGTCCGCTGGCGAGCGGGTCTGCCTGGTCGGCCGCAACGGCTCCGGCAAGTCGACGCTGCTGAAGATCGCTGCCGGCATCGTCGAGCCCGACAGCGCCGAGCGCTTCCTGCAGCCCGGCGCGACCGTGCGCTATCTGCCGCAGGAGCCGGATTTCTCCGGCTACAAGACCTCGCTCGCCTATGTCGAGGCCGGCCTCGGACCGGGCGACGATCCCTATCGCGCCCGTTATCTCGTCGAGGAACTCGGCCTGACCGGCGAAGAGGATCCGGCGAGCATGTCGGGCGGAGAATCCCGCCGCGCCGCGCTCGCCCGCGTCCTCGCACCCGAGCCCGACATCCTGCTGCTCGACGAGCCGACCAACCATCTCGACCTACCGGTGATCGAATGGCTGGAGCAGGAACTGAAATCGCTGCGCTCGGCCATGGTGCTGATCAGCCACGATCGCCGCTTCCTGACCTCGCTCTCGCGCGCCACGATCTGGCTTGATCGCGGCGTGACGCGGCGCATCGAACGCGGCTTCGGCGAGTTCGAAGCCTGGCGCGACGAGGTGCTGGCGCAGGAGGAGCTTGACCGCCACAAGCTCGACCGCAAGATCGCCCGCGAGGAGGACTGGCTGCGTTACGGCGTCAGCGCACGTCGGACCCGCAACCAGCGCCGCCTCGGCGAACTGCATTCGCTGCGCGATCAGCGCCGCACCGCCCGCCATGCCGTCGGCTCGGTCCGGCTGGAGGCGAGCGAGGCCCAGGCTTCCGGCAAGCTGGTGATCGAGGCGATCAATGTCTCCAAGAGCTATGGCGACAAGCCGATCGTCCGGGACTTCTCGATCCGCGTCGCCCGCGGCGACTGCATCGGCATCGTCGGCCCCAACGGCGCCGGCAAGACCACGCTGATCAATCTGCTGACCGGCGCGCTCGCTCCCGATTCAGGCAAGATCAAGCTCGGCGCGTCCCTTGAAATGGTGACGCTCGACCAGCGCCGCGAAAGCCTCGATCCGGCGACCCCGCTCGGCGACGCCCTGACCGGCGGCGGCTCGGACCAGGTCATGGTCGGTGGCACGCCGCGCCATGTCATCAGCTACATGAAGGACTTCCTGTTCCAGCCGATCCAGCGCGGCACCGCAGTCGGAGCGCTCTCAGGCGGCGAGCGCGGTCGGCTGATGCTGGCCCGCGCCCTGGCGAAGCCCTCGAATCTCCTGGTGCTGGACGAGCCGACCAACGATCTCGACATCGAGACGCTCGACCTCCTGCAGGAACTCCTCGCCGACTATGCCGGCACCGTGCTGCTGGTCAGCCACGACCGCGACTTCCTCGACCGGGTCGTCTCCTCGACCCTGATCTCGGATGGCGACGGCATCTGGACCGAGTTCGCCGGCGGCTATTCCGACATGCTGGCTCAGCGCGGCCGCGGGGTCGGCGCCAAGGCGCGCGCGATCCCGGCGAAAGCCGCCGCCTCCTCCAAGCCGCAGAAGGCCGCCGCTAGCCCCGCCGCGGCGCCGAAGCGCAAGCTCTCGTTCAACGAGCAGCACGCGCTGAAGACCCTGCCCCAGCAGATCGACAAGCTTCAGGCCGAGGCCGGCAAGCTCAACACCGCGCTCGCGGGCGACCTCTACACCCGCGACCCAAAGCTCTTCGCCAAGGCGACGACGCGGCTCGACGAGGTGACGCGCGAGATCGCCGAAGCCGAGGAGCGCTGGCTCGAGCTGGAAATGTTGCGCGAGGAGATCGGCGCCTGAGCGCGCTTCGTCGGAACGCAAGCGCCGGCCGCAGTTTGCCTGCCGGCGCCGGAAGCCATTGAGCTACGGATTCTTGCCCAGGAACAGGAACGGCTTGGCCGGAACGAAACGGGCGGTCGCATTGCCGGAGTAGATCTGGGTCTGGTCCTTGCCGAGATCGAGTTTGCGAACACCGCCGGTGGCTGAGAAATCGACCTGTTTCAGGTCGACCCAGAACGTGTTCGGGGTCAGCGCGGATTCGAAGAAATAGAGCTTTCGCGCGTGGTCGACCACGGTGCGCCAGCGCGTCGAGGAGATATTGGGCTGGTCCGGCGTCGTCAGCCCGAACGGCACCGAGACATTGCGGATGACGCTGAAGACGCTGGCGATGGCGCGGTCGGGATCGTCGAATTTCGGGATCGCGTTGACGTAGAACGAAGCGCGAGCGAAGCGGTCGGAGGCGCGGTTGGTCCCCGGCAGCATCGCGGTGCCGCCGATCTGCTTCCAGTATGTATTGAGCGCGAGCTGTTGGTCGAAAATCGGCGAATTGGTCATGACCTGATAGGCCCGGTCATGATGGATTACCTGCCGGCCGTCGATGTACTCGACGATCGCGCTGTCGCCCGTCGCATCCGACATCGAAAGATGCAGCGTCGTGAGCCGTGTCTCGCCCGGGACCGCGTCGGTGACGATCGTGAAGGGCTCCTTGCGCAGGGCCTCCACGGCGTCCGCCACGGTGCCGAAACTGTCGAGAACGTACTGAGCCCAGGCGGCAATGGTCAGGCCCGGCTTGGAGCCCGCGTCGAACTTCGGATACTCCGATTCCACCAGCCAGAGCAGATTGGCGGAAAGCCCGGCCTCGTTGACGCCATCGGTCGTCGAGATGTCGTAGCCGGAGGCAATGACGCTGCCGTATTTCGCCGTCCATCTGAACGAGTTCGGCCCGGCTTCGCCATTGCGCTCGATCCCGCGGGGCAGGATCCAGAGATTGGTCGCGACATCGCTCTTCCAGTCCATCGAGCGCGCCGTCAGGTTTCGGCCCTCGGCACCGAAGTAGACGACGCGGGTGCAGGCCTGGGCAGCGGAATCCGCGAGCAGAGCGGCGACGAGCGCCAAGGCCGCGAAGCGGCGCCGCGCAAGGCGCGGCCGCTGATCAGGGCGATGGGATGGTCTGGTCATAGGCATGCTCGTGATGGTCGTCTCGGCATCGCATCCTAGCGCCGACAAGCTGACAATGCCGAGACGTCCCTGCATGGCCGCGCTGCAAGGGGGCCCCGCCGATCCGGCTGCTGCCGCGGGCGCGCCATGGCCGACCGCCCATACCTTTTTTCTATCCGCCCAATCGCGAAAGCGTATTTATCCCCGCCGGCAAAACGCCCCAAA
Organism: Allobosea sp. WAO; assembly: GCF_001509835.1. Taxonomy (GTDB): domain Bacteria; phylum Pseudomonadota; class Alphaproteobacteria; order Rhizobiales; family Beijerinckiaceae; genus Allobosea. Next base: position 73,197 of record NZ_JXTJ01000006.1, on the reverse strand, counting down.
CTCCTCGGACACGAAGAATCCCGAGGAAACACCATGAGACTGAAGGGCAAGACCGCGCTGATCACCGGCGCGGCGCAAGGGTTCGGCTTCGGCATCGCCGAGACCTTCGTGCGCGAGGGCGCGCGCGTCGCGGTGCTCGACATCAACGGCGACAGGGCGAAAGAGGCCGCCAAGGCGATCGGCCGCAAGGCCTTCGCGGTCGCCTGCGATGTCGGCAAGGCCCGCAGCGTCGACAGCGCCGCCGCCCGCGTGATCAAGCGCTTCGGCCGGCTCGATATCGTCGTCAACAATGCCGGCATCAGTCACCGCAACCAGCCGATGCTCGACGTCAGCGAGGCCGAGTTCGACCGCGTCTTCGACGTCAACGTGAAGTCGATCTTCCTGATGGCCAAGGCGACGGTGCCGCATTTCCGCGAGCATGGCGGCGGCGTCATCCTGAACATCGGCTCGACCGCCGGCGTGCGGCCCCGCCCCGGCCTGACCTGGTACAATGGCTCGAAGGGCGCCGCGAACCTGCTGTCGAAGTCGATGGCGGTCGAGCTCGCCCCCGACCGCATCCGCGTCAACGCCATCGCCCCGGTCGCCGGCGAGACGCCGCTGCTCGCGACCTTCATGGGCGAGGACACGCCGGAGAAGCGCAAGGCCTTCACCGCGACCATTCCCTGGGGCCGCTTCTCGACGCCGCAGGACATCGCCAACGCAGCGCTGTTCCTCTGCTCGGACGAGTCCGAAATGGTCACCGGCTCGGTGCTGGCGGTCGATGGCGGCCGCTGCGTCTGAGCGGCAATCGCACAACTCCGCCTCATCCTGAGGATCAGCCCTCAGGCTGCGTCTCGAAGGATGCTTCAGCGACTTCCGCCCCTCCTGGAGCATCCTTCGGGACGGCCGCTACGCGGCCTCCTCAGGATGAGGGCTGATGAGGTTGCTGGAACGTCAGACGATGCCGCCGCCGGTCAGCGGTATCGATTGCTGCAGCTTCACCGTGCCATCGAGATCGAAGCAGCGCCGCTCGAGCGTGATCGCCGGCGCCTCCGCCGTGCCCTCGATCTTCAGCAGGTGCCAGGACGCCATCTCCCCATGGCCGCGTGGTCCGATCGAGGCCGAGGGCACGCCGACGATCGGCACGTCGCGGCCGGCGCCTGGCCGCCAGGCCAGCGAGAAGCGATGATTATGGCCGTGCAGGACGAGATCGGCACCGACGCGGGCGAGCAATGCCTCGAAGGCCGGCGCGTCGAGCAGTTCGCGGGTGCGCCGGGCGCCGCCGACATAGGGCGGATGATGGATCAGGATGACGCGGATCAGCCCCTCGGCGTTGGCCTGCGCCAGGAGCTTTTCGGCCATGACGATCTGCGCCGGACCGATCCGCCCGGTCGCCATCAGCGGCAGCGTCGGGATGCCCGAATTCATGCCGATCAGCGCGACGGGACCACGTCGGCGATACCAGGGATAGCCGGCGCCGCCGCCGTCGCTGGCGCACCAGGGGCCGAGCTCGCCGGCCAGCGCCTTCAGCGAGGAGCGGGCATAGGCGTCGTGGTTTCCGGGAACGAATGAGACCCTGTCACGGGGGCCGAGCGTGTCGAGGAAGGTCAGCGCCGTCTTGAACTCGTTCGGCAGACCGATATGCGAGACGTCGCCGGTACAGGCGATATGGTCGGGCTTCTGCGCCAGGATATCGGCGACGATCAGCCCGAGGATCTCCATGTCATGAGCATGGCGACGCTTGCGCCGCCAGTTGACATAGCCGGTCGCGCGCTTGCCGATCAGCTCCCGCAGGGAGAACCGGGCGAGCGGCCCGAGATGCGGGTCCGACAGATGCGCAAGCGTGAACACACCTTGCGCTTGCCCTCAGCAGGCAGGCGCAGTCAAGCAAAGACGGAAGATCGGACCAATGTGACGCAGGGTCCAGGGCCGTCTCAGTTGAACGAGTCGGTCAGTTCCGAGACGATGCGCGGATCGGTCAGGGTCAGCGCCGGCTTCCAGACGAAGGCGGGCTTGGCCTGAAACCAGGAGGTGATGAAGGCGAGAAGCATGACAAATTCCCCAGCGGTAGGTGAGGCCTTATCCGCCTGATTTAAGGCGCGTTTGTGTTGGTACGAGAGGGCAAATATGGGGTCCGATATGCGCCTATTGCATAGACATTTCGCCGCACAGCGAAAAATGCCGACCAGATGAGCAATTCCCTTCCACCGCAACCGACGCGGCGCGCGCCGATCGACTATGTCCCAAAGCCGCTGCGGGGCGTGTTCGGCCGACTCCTCCATCTTTATTTCCGGATGAGCCGTGGCCTGACACTGGGCGTGCGCGCCGCCGTCATGAACGAGGCGGGCGAGGTCCTTCTGGTGCGCCACACCTACACCCCCGGCTGGCATCTGCCTGGCGGCGGCGTCGAGCCGGGCGAGACCGTCTTCGCAGCGATCGGCAAGGAATTGCGCGAGGAGGCCAATGTCGCGCTGACCGGCCCCGCCATACTGCACGGCCTTTTTCTGAGTTACGAAGGGGCGCGTCGCGACCATGTCGCGGTCTTCATCATCCGCGACTTCACCCGGACCGCGCCGAAAAGCTCCGATCTGGAGATCGCCGAAATCGGCTTCTTCGCGCTTTCAGCCTTGCCGGAGACGACGACGGCCGGTACGCGCCGCCGCCTCGCCGAGATCACCGAGGGCGCTCCGATCGACAGCCGCTGGTGAGGCCTATCTCAGCCCCGGCAGCATGCGCCGCAGCACGCCGTCCTTGCGAATGAAATGGTGAGAGAGCGCCGCGACGATGTGCCCGCAGATGGCGAGCGCGAGCAGGATCGCCAGCCAGCCATGCAGGGCGAGCACGCGCTTCGCCGCCTCCTCGTTCGGAGCGGCCAGCGCCGGCAGGTTGAACAGGTCGAAGATCGTCAGGGCGGGATACAGCGAGACGCCGATCCAGCCGAGCAACGGCACGACCAGCAGCAGCCCATAGAGTGCCCAATGGACGAGATGGGAGGCGGCCTTGTGCCACCAGGCCAGCGTCGGCTCGTCCGGTGGCCAGCCGTGCAGGAGCCGATAGGCCAGCCGTCCCGCCGTCAGCCAGAGCACGAGGAAGCCGAGCAGCTTATGCGCGGAATAGAGCGCGTTGGTCAGCCCGTCCCAGATATCGAGCGCGTTGCCGCGATAGGTCATGCCGAGGCCAAGCGGGATCATGATGAAGACGGCCGCCACCGTGATCCAATGGAACCGCCGCGCCGCGGGGCTGTAGACGGCGGCACGACCTGCCACCCCGCTCATGGGGTCATGTGCCCTGATCATTTCGCATCCGTCCCTCGAGACCCCAGATCAGGGCCTGGCACCGCCATTCATCTCGTGTTCAATGTCCCGTTCTTATACGCCAGATTGCGGCCAACCGGATCGCAGTCGAAAGCCGCCTGAAATCCGGTCGGGCTCACGAATTTGGGAACCACACACCACCGTACACGTTGTAGCAACGCCGTATTGCGCCGGATGGCATCCGTCCCGCCCAGACGAGCGTATAAGACCATCTCCTCCGCCGCCAGCCGGCGCAATCTGACGGACGCAGCCATGCCTAAGTCGCGTACGCTTTTCGGCCGTCCCGGCGAGACCGAGATCATCGCAGTCGACCGGGCCCTCGCCGAATTCCGGGCCGGCCGTCCCGTCCTCCTGCGCGACGGCGAGAACCTCGCTTTGGCACTCTCGGCCGAGCTCGCCGATGCCGACATCGCCGGCCGGCTCGACACGCTTGCCGAAGGTAACGCCAGGTTGGTGCTGAGCGCCGCGCGCCTGCGCCGCCTCGGCGCGAAGGGACGCAGTGAAACCGGCGTCCTCGCCATGCCCGCGATCGACATCGCCCGTGTCGAGACCCTCGCCCTCAAGATCGATGCGCGCGTCGATGCGCCGGTCGGCCCCGCCAACGCGCTCGACGCCGCAGCGCTCGAGCTCGCCGGTCTCGCGCTGGTGCTGCCCGCCATCATCCTGGTACCGGTCGCCGCGGCGCAGATCGCCGGGGAACCCCTGGTCGAGGTCGCCATCGCCGCCATCAACGGCTATCGCGCTGCCCAGGTCGCAACGCTCGCCATCGTCGGCCGTGCGCCGGTTCCGCTGGAAGGCGCCCCCGATACCGAATTCGTGGTCTTCCGTGGTGGCGAGGGCTTGCGCGATCAGGTCGCGATCATCGTCGGCAAGCCGGACCTCTCGGCCGCCGTGCCGGTGCGCCTGCACTCCGCCTGCCTGACCGGCGACCTGTTCGGCTCGCTGAAATGCGATTGCGGCGACCAGCTGCGCGAGACCGTCGAGTGGATGGCGCAGAACGAGGGCGGCATCCTGCTCTATCTCGACCAGGAAGGCCGCGGCAACGGCATCTCCAACAAGATGCGTGCCTACAAGCTGCAGAGCCAGGGCTGGGACACCTACGACGCCGACGAGGTCCTCGGCTTCGATCTCGACCAGCGCCATTTCGACTTCGCAGCGGAGATGCTGAAGCAGCTAGGCGTCAGCAGCGTCACGGCACTGACCAACAACCCGCTCAAGGTCGGCGCGATCAAGGCTGCCGGGCTCGAGGTCGCCGCGACCCAGCGCGTGCTCGGCCGCCCGAATATCCACAATGTCCGCTATCTCGCCTCGAAGCGCGACCGCGCCGGCCATTTCATCGACATGGACGCGCTGATGGCGCGTGCCGCCCCGAAGGATTGACCTCGCTCCAGGCAGCGAACCCGCGCCGGGCATTGATCCGGTGCGGAGCCTGGGGCAGGAAGCCGCCATGTCCGAACAGAAGCGGTCCGAGCAGAAGCTGTCCGAGCAAGAGCGGTCCGATCTCGCGGCGGTGAGCCCGCCCTGGCCTGTCGCCAAGGTCTTCCTGATCGTCTGCGCCGCCTGGCTCGCTTTGTCCTGGCCCTGGCTGTCGGGCGTCGTCACCGTGCCCTGGGACGCCAAGGCGCATTTTCACCCGCAGCTCCAGTTCCTCGCCAGCGCCCTGCACAAGGGGCTGTCGCCGTTCTGGACGCCCTTCGTCTTCGCCGGCTCGCCGCAGGTCGCCGATCCGCAGTCACTGATCTTCTCGCCGCCTTTCGCGCTGATCGCGCTGATCAATCCGGCGCCGGATTTCCGCTGGAGCGACGGCGCGCTGCTCGGCTCGCTGCTGGTCAGCGCGCTCTGCCTCGTCCTCGTCTTCCGCGACCGCAACTGGCATCCGGGCGGTGCCGTGGTCTGCGCCCTCGCCTTCGCCTTCGGGGCTTCGGCCGCCTGGCGCATCCAGCATGTCGGGCAGGTGCTGAGCCTGGCCTATTTCGCCGTCACGCTGCTGCTGCTCTCGCGGGCGCTGGAGCGCGGTTCATGGACCTATGGCTTCCTCGCAGGGATCGTCGCCGGCTTCATGGTGCTCGGGCGCGACCAGGTCGCGCTGATCGGCGTCTATGTCCTCGCAGGGCTCGTCATCGCCGCGATCGCCATGGCGAAGCAGCCGCTGCGCGCCCTCAAGGGCAGCTTGATACCGCTGTCACTCGGCGTGCTCGGCGCGGTTCTGGTCGCCGCCGTACCGATCCTGCTCACCGCCTTCCTGGCCCAGGAATCCAACCGGCCGATGATCGACCTCGCCGGAGCCGGCAAGGGCTCGTTGCATCCGGCCTCACTGCTCACCGGGCTGATCGCCAATCTCTATGGCGCCGCCGGCCCGCTGGAGAATTTCTGGGGCCCGCCGAGCCCGGCCTGGGAGGCCCGCTTCGGCCCGGTCGATCTCTACCTCGCCCGCAATATGAGCGTGCTCTATCTCGGCCTGCTGCCTTTGCTGATGATCATTGGTGTGGGGGTGGTGCGCGGCGGCCTCTGGCGGCGCGAGATCATCGCCCTCAGCGTCGCCGCCATTCTGGTGCTGGTCTACGCACTCGGCCGCTATACGCCGGGCTTCCAGGTGATGTTCGCGGCGCTACCCGGCATCGACCTCTATCGCCGGCCGGCCGACGCGCTCTTCATCCTCGGCGCGCTCTTCGCCATCCTCGGCGGCTACTTCATCCATCTCGTCCTGACCGACACCGCCCCGCGCCCCCGGCGCTGGCAGATCGCGCTGGAAGCCGCCCTGCTCGGCGCCGCCTTCGGCCTCGCCATCTGGCTCGCCTGGACGACGGGCCGGCTCGCTGTCGCCGCATTGCCGCTGATCACGGCCTCGCTCTGCCTTCTGCTGGTCGCCGGCGCTCTCGTCGCCGCGCGCGGCCTTGCTCTGCAGGGGGCCGGCATGGCCGCGACGCTGATCCTCGCCATGACCATGACCATCGATCTCTCGGTCAACAACGGCCCAAGCGAGTCGACCGCCCTGCCCACCTCCCGCTACGAGGTCCTGCGCGCCGACAGCACGAACGAGACCATAGCCCTGCTCAAGCGCGAGACCGCGCGCACTGCCGGTCCCGACCGGCGCGACCGCATCGAGCTCGCCGGCATCGACTTCCACTGGCCCAATGCCAGCCTGGTCCACGGGCTGGACAATACGCTCGGCTACAATCCCCTGCGGCTGGGCCTCTACAGCGCGGCCACCGGCGCCGGCGACCATGTCGCGCTACCCGACCAGCGGACCTTCTCGGCGCTGATGCCGTCCTACCGCTCGCTGCTCGCCGACATGCTCGGCCTGCGCTTCATCGCCACCGGCGTGCCGGTCGGTGAGATCGACAAGGCACTGAAGCCCGGCGACCTCATCCAGATCGCCCGGACCGCCGACGCCTTCATCTACGAGAATCCGCGGGCCCTGCCGCGCGTCCTGCTCGTCACGAGTGCGCAGCAGGCCGATTTCGACGCCATCCTGAAAAGCGGGCAATGGCCGGCGGGCTTCGATCCGCGGCGTACCGTGCTGCTCGACAAGGCACCGCCGAAGCTGCCGGGCGGGCCCGCCGGGCCGGGAACGGTGAGCATTCGCGACTACGGCACCACCGACGTCACGCTGGAGGCAGAGGCGCCCGCAGGCGGCTTCGTCGTCCTCAACGATGTCTGGCAGCCCTGGTGGCAGGTCGAGGTCGACGGCAAGCCGGCCGAGCTGCTGCGTGCCAATGTGATCTTCCGCGCCGTGCAGGTGCCGCCGGGCCGCTCGACGATCCGCTTCACCTTCCGGCCGTTCGAAGGCCTCTTCCAGGCGATCGGCGAGCGGATCCGCAAGGCGAACCCGCCGCCGGTGTGAGCCTCAGGCCAGCGCTGCGATCGCGGCGACCGGGAGCGGTGCATGCGTCGCCAGCACCTTGGCGAGCCCCGCAGGATCGACCGCGCCATCGCGGATCGTCTCGTCGCGATGGATGCCGCCGGCGATGAACAGGCTGTCGAAGCCCATCAGGCGCGCGCCGGCGAGGTCGGTGCGCACGGCATCACCGATCACCAGCACCTTGCCGGCGTCGACGTCGCGACCGCCGCGCGCATCGCGCGCTGCCGCCAGAGCGAGGTCATAGGCCGGCCGATGCGGCTTGCCGGCCCAGGCGACCCGGCCGCCGAGCTCCTCGTAGATCGTCGCCAGCGCACCGGCGCAAGGCAGGAGATCATGGCCGACATGGACGACGAGATCGGGATTACCGCAGATGAAGGGCAGCCCCCGCGCCGCAAAGCGCGCGAGCTGCGGCCGGTACTGCTCGGGCTGCTCGGTGCGGTAGTCGTTGAGCTCGGTCGCGACGACGAATTCGGCCTCGTCCTCGTCGACGAGTTCGACATCGAAGCCCTCGAACACCGCCCGGTCCTCCTGCCAGCCGATATGATAGGCCTTGCGCATATGGCTCGCCCCGATCAGCGCCCGCGTCACGTCGCCGGAGGTGACGAGACGGTCCCAGGCGGTGCGAGGCACGCGCTTGTCGTCGAGCACGTCGGCGATCTGCGCCGACGGCCCCGGCGCATTCGAGAGCAGGACGACCACGCCGCCCGCCTCGCGGTAACGCGTCAGGGTCTCGCAGGCCGGCGGCAGCGCCAGCACGCCGTCATGAACGACGCCCCAGACGTCGCTGATCAGCACTTCGTAGCGGGCGAGAAGCTCACCCGCTTGCGTCAGGATCGGAATAGTCATGCCTTGAGAGCTGCCTCTGCTGCGATCCGCGCCTCGACCTCGGCCCGGCGCGGCAGGGGGGCTACCGCACCATAGCCCTGGGTGGAGAGCGCCGCCGCGACATTCGCGTAGGCGCCGGCGACGAAAGCATCGCCGGTACGGATGTATTCGGCGAGGAAGGCGCCGTCATAGCAGTCGCCGGCCCCGGTCGCGTCGACCGCCTCGACCTTGATCGGCACGAAGCGCTGGCGCCGCTCGGGCGTCGCGACCAGCGAGCCTTCATGGCCGAGGGTCAGCGCCACGACCTTGGCACCGAGCTTCAGATAGAAGTCGACGATCGCGTCGGGCTCTTCGAGGCCGGTCAGGAGCTTGGCGTCGCCGTCGCCCGGCAGGACGATGTCGGCCATCTGGCAGGCGGTATGGACGATCGCCCGGGCGCGGGTCAGCGGCCAGAGCTTGAGGCGCAGATTGGTGTCGTAGGCGGTCAGCACGCGGTTCTGGCGCGCCAGCTCGAAAGCCTCGAACACCGCATCGCAGGCGCTGGCCGAGATCGCCTGGCTGATGCCGGAGGCCTGGACCACCTTGGCCGAAGCGATCAGCTCCCGCGGCAGATCGGCCGGGCCGTAGAGGCTCGCGGCCGAACCGGCCCGCAGATAGGAGAAGACGTGCCCCTGCTCGCCATGCGCGACGAAATAGAGCCCGGTCGGCGCCGTCGCATGGGTCGAGACATGCTTGTCGTCGATGCCTTCCTGCGCCCAGGCCGTCCGGAGCGCGCGCCCGGGCTCGTCATTGCCGAGCGCCCCGGCATAGGCGACGCTGGCGCCCTGCCGCGCCGCCGCGATGGCGCAATTTGAGGTGTCGCCTCCCAGGCCGAAGCGGTACGCGCCTGCCTCGCCGCGCGTCGCGTTGAACTCGCCCAGGGGCTCGCCGATACAAACGATATCCGTCATCATCCCTACCGATAGAGCCGCACAAAGAGGCTGCGCCCAAGCGAAGACGCGTCGTCTCCCTAGAGCATCCGGCCGAAAAGTGGAAACCGGTTTTCCGCTCTCCCGCCGACCAGGTCATGACGCAAGGTAACCAATCGCACAGCACTTCTGCCGTAAGCAGAGGCGCGGCTCTGCGCGCCACCCCATCCTGTCGCAAGCAGGCGGGTGGCGTCCGCATCCGGCCTGTCAGAATTCCCTCACCAAGCGAGAGAGCCAAACGGCATGAAGACCTGCAGTTGCAAGGCCGCCCATGAGGCGGGGTGCGAGGCGCCCGCGGCGCCGGGACGGCGCAAATTCCTGGCGACGGCGGTCGCCACCGGCGCTGCCGGCGTGATGGCCCTGTCGGCCCGCTCGGCCAACGCCGCCCCGCCCCCGCCCGGCGACAAGAAATTCATGGAGGAGGCCACCCGCCTCGCCATCGAATCGGTCGAGAAGGGCTGGGGCGGCCCGTTCGGCGCGGTGATCGTCAAGGACGGCGAGATCATCGGCCGCGGCCAGAATCGCGTGCTGCTCACCGGCATCCCGGTCTTCCATGCCGAGGTCACCGCGATCATGGACGCCTCGGCACGGCTGAACCCGAAGGCCCTGCTCGGCAGCGACTACGGCGCCGGCACCATCCTCGAAATGATCCCGCGCGAGGCTGGCTCGCCCGATCCGGTTCCCGAGCGCGCCCGCATGCTCAAGGGCTGCAGCATCTACATCAACGGCGCCCCCTGCCCGATGTGCATGAGCGCGATCTACTGGTCGCGCATCGACAATGTCTATTTCGCCGCGAGCCTGAAGGATACGAGCGCGATCGGCTTCGACGACGCCTTCCAGTACGAGGACTTCGCCAAGCCCTGGGCCGACCGGCGCATCAAGGTCGCCGAGAACTTCGAGCGGGAAACCGGTCTGAAGGCCTATGAGGCCTGGATGAACAAGAAGGACCGTCATCCCTACTGAGGCAGGCGCGGCCTACTCCGCCGCCTCGCGGCTTTCGGCCGATGCCAGCAAGGTGTCGGCCAGCCTGACGATCTCCTGGCGCAAGGCGGCCTCGTCCGCCTTGTCACCCGTGCCGCCCTGGCGCCGCAGCGTCGCAAGCTCACGCTTCAGCCCTGCACGATCCGCCCGTGCCTGATCGCGCGCGCCCCGCAGGGTCAGAACCTCGCCATGCAGCGCCTCGATCGTCTCGTCGCGCTCGCGCATGGTCTCGCGCTGCCGCTTTGCCTCCGTTGCCAGCCCCTGCTCGAGTTCGGCCTTGGCGGCCGCCGCGGTTTCCAGCTGCTTCTCCAAGGTCGCGATCCGGGCCAGCGCCTCGGCGAGCTCGACCGATCCCTGCTTCACTGCGGCCTCCTGCCTGACGATCTCGGCTCCGAGCTTGACGGCATTGGCATCGGCCGCCGCATGCGCGGCCTCGGCCTCGACGGCACGGCCGGTGATCGCATCGGCGCGCAGGCGCTCGCTGTCGCGGTCGATCTTCATCGCCGCCAACGCTGTCCGCACCTCGGCCAGCGCCTTCTCGCTCGCAGAGAGCCGGGAGGCAAGCTCGTCGCGCCTGGTTTCCAGCGTCAGGCGCTGCGTGCCAGCCTCGACCAGGGCAACATGCTGGCCGCCATGCGCAATCCGGAGCTCCGCCAGCTCCGCATCGCGCTCCGCCAGGACCGTTTCGAGCCGGCCGTTCGTCTCCCTGCTTTCGGCGAGTTCGTGGCTCCGCGCCGCAAGGTCGGCACCGGTGCCGCCGAGCGCGGTGCGCGTCTCGGCGAGTTGCTGTTCGAGCGCCGCAAGATCATCGACACGCTCCGAAAGCGTCGCCTGCGTGGTCTGATGGCCGGCGCTTTCCCGGGCGAGTTCCTCGCGGGTGAGGCCAAGATCGTGCCGGGTCTGCGTCAGGTCCGCTTCGAGGCCTTCGATGCGCTTCCCATGCTCGGAAAGATCGCTCTCCAGCCGGCTGATCGCCATGTCGCGCCGTCCGATCTCGCTCATCGCGCCGGCCTTGGCGGCAAAGCCGCTCTCGGCCCGCTGCTCGAGCGCCCGCTCGCGCATGGCGAGTTCGGCCCGCAAATGGTCGCGGTCGGCAGCGATCTCCGCCAGCGACAGCGGAAAGGCGGCTTCGGCCCGCCGGCGCGCCAGCCGATCGGCCCGCCGCGCCAAAGCCGGCAGCGCCGCGAGCGCAAGCAGACTGGCAGCCAGGAAGCCGAGCGCAACGAGCATGACGGCTTCGATCAAGGCTGGCAGCTCCATTCTAGACTACGCCCGAAACATCAGCTTGCCATGATCGAAAGCACAATTCCAGTAACGGCAGCTCGATTGCTCAGAACGGGTTCCAGGTGGCCTCCGGCGTAAACTTCAGATAGCCGAGGTTGACGCCGAGCCGCGCGCCGACGCCTGAGCGGATCGGCACCAGCGTGACGCCCTCCGCAGCCATCGCCGTGAAGCCGAAACCGCCGACGAAATAGACCGAGCCGTCGACCCCGACGAAGCGCTGGTAGAGCGCGTTGACCTTGGGCAGGTTGTAGACCAGCATCATCGTGCGCGCGCCCTCGCCGCCGAAATCGAAGCCGACCGACGGCCCCTGCCAGAAAACCTTGCGGTCGCCGGCATTGCGGGTGAACAGCGTGCCTTCGCCATAGCGAAGGCCGCCGACGAAGGCGCCGGACGCCTCCTGGCCAAGCACATAGCCATTGGGCTCGCCCCAGCGGCGCACCGCCTCCTCGACGGTGAGCGCGAAACCGCGCGAGACATTGCCGAAGAACTGGTGGCCGGAGGTGACCAGCTCGTTCTGCGAGAAGGAATTCTGCTGAGCGGCGGCGGGAGTACCGGCGGCACTGGCGGCGCTGGCCGCGAACAGAAGCGCGGCAGCCAGCAGGTTGCGGCGGGTTTGGTTCATCACATCGTCTCCAGGCCGGCTCCGGCGCCAGGCATTCGGCCTTCGATCCGGGCGGCGGCGGCGCAAAAGCGCGCCAATACGCGTCGATTCACGCGATTACGGTAACTGCTTGGATACCCTGCATATGTATCCAAGCAGTGAACAACCGCCCGCCTGCCGCGCGCGACGACGCATTTCCGAGGATTTTCCGGCAATGAAGGCCGCAGCAAGGCAAAATCGGCGCATCTTCGCCCTGATCGGCGCCGTGCTCGCGCTGTCTGCAGGCGCGGCCCGCGGGCAGGAGCAGGCCTCGTCCCTGCCGGTTGGCTTGCCGGATCTGCCCGGCCTTGGCGAAACCATGATGCGCGGAACACATTCGCCCATCGCGCTCGCCGGTTTCGACCCTGTCGCCTACCATCTCGGCGGCGGGCCGATACCGGGATTGCCGGAGCACGAGGTGACCCATGCCGGGGCCGTGTGGCGCTTCGCCAGCGCCGCCAATCGCGACGCCTTCCTCGACGCTCCCGCGCTCTATGAGCCGCGCTTCGCCGGCTTCGACGCCAGTGCGGTCGCCGATGGCTTCGTCGCCGATGCCGACCCGCGGCGCCACGCGCTCATCGGCAACGAGCTGTTCTTCTTCCACTCCGAGGAGAGTCGCCGCCGCTTCCTGGTCGATGCAGGCCTGCGGGAGAAGGCGCGGAGCAATTGGCCCACCGTGGCGCGCCAGATCGCGCGCTGAGCCTCAGGCCGGAGGACTGCAGAGGGCCTGCGCAATGGCGCGGGCTGCGAGATCCTCGCTGCCAGCGGCGACGAAGGGCGGATTGCGGAAGGCGCGCTCGCTGCAGCCATAAGCCGTCACCGCACCGGTAAGCGTACGCACCACCCCGCCGGCCGCGTCGAGGATCGCCTCCCCCGCAGCGACATCCCATTCCATGGTTGCGCCGCAGCGGACATGCAGATCGGCCTCGCCGGCGGCGATCAATCCGAACTTCACCGCCGACGACACCGGAGCGCCCTCGCCATCGCCGATCGCTGCTGCGATCCCGGCGCTCACCGCGTCGCCGTGAAAGCGGCTGACCAGCATGCGCGGCCCGGCCGCGGGCTCGGCCCTGACCTTGATCATGATGGGCGCCCCGACCGGCGCCACATCCGGCCCCAGCGCCTGGGCGAAAGCACGTTCGCCACCATACCAGAGCCGGCCGAGACCGGGAGCCGCGATCGCTCCCGCGATCGGCCGCCCGGCACGGATGATGGCGATGCAGACGCAATAGCTGTCGCCGCCCGCCAGAAACTCGCGCGTACCGTCGAGCGGATCGAGCAGGATGAAGACCGGCGCGACCTCGACCTCCCCGACACTCTCCTCGCTGATCACTGGAAAATCTGGCAGCAGCTGCGCCAGCGCCGCCTTCGCCGCCTCGTCGGCAGCCAAATCTGCGGAGCACACCGGCGAGCCGTCCGGCTTGAGCTTGACGTCGCGGGCCGAGCGCTTGGCCAGCAGCACTGCCGCGCTGCGCCGCGCCGCCTCGCCGAGGAGTCCGGCCAGCCTGTCCCGGTCTCTGAGCAGCGGATCGTCGGGAGCAATCGTCATGGTTTCCCAGCCATACCCGCAGCCATACCGGCCGCGCCGCGCGATGAAAGACCACCTAGTCCATTGCCGCAGAAAGGGAAAGCCGGCTCGCCTTCTAGCCGCCATCCGGGGCGGACATGCTGGCCGAAGTTATTCGCCCACGCTCCTTATGCTTAACTCCCTGCAAACCAGACTCGCGCATTCTGCGACACCTATGCCGGCGCCGGTGGCGCTGCCCCCTTATGACCCAGGACCAGATCATGACCGCCATCACGCTCGAGCCGCTCGATCTGGCAGCGCTTCTGTGCAGCCGCGTCTGCCATGACGTGATCAGCCCGGTCGGCGCCATCGTCAACGCGCTCGAGGTGCTCGAGGAAGACGATCCCTCGATGAAGGAGTTCGCGCTCGACCTGATCAAGAAGAGTGCGCGCAACGCCTCGGCCCGCCTGCAATTCGCCCGCCTCGCCTTCGGCGCGGCGGGATCGGCCGGCGCCATGATCGATCTCGGCGATGCCGGCAACGTCGCCAACGGCTTCCTAAACGACGAGAAGCTCTCGCTCGATTGGGAAGCCCCTCGAGCCTTGCTACCGAAGAACCAGGTCAAGCTCGTCCTCAACCTGCTGGTGCTCGCGACGCAGGCGATCCCGCGCGGCGGCAAGATCACCTGCCGCACCACGCTGACCGGCGAACAGGGCACCTTCCGGATCACCGCGACCGGATCTCATGCCCGCATTCCCGCCCATGTCGAGGACCTCATCGCCGGCCGCTCCGAGAGCGGCGCGATCGACGCCCATGCGGTCCAGCCCGTCTACACCGGCATGGTCGCCCGCGCGGCAGGAATGACGATCGCCTTCAGCATCGAAGGCGACACCGTCAGCATCTCCGCCGATCCGGCCTGAGCCGAAAGCCTCGAAGAACCAAAGCGCAAGCGCCCGGAAGCACCAGTTTTCCGGGCGTTCTCAACCGATCATAAACCCTTCGCCCGCACAATCCGGGCGGCATCAGTGGCGTGAGTGAACGGTCCTCGCATGGACGAGTTGCTGCAAGAGTTCCTTAGCGAGACCGGCGAGCATCTCGACACGGTGGATCGCGAGCTCGTCAGATTCGAGCAGGAACCGAACAATACCGACATCCTGCGCAACATCTTCCGGCTGGTTCACACCGTCAAAGGCACCTGCGGCTTCATCGGACTGCCGCGCCTGGAGGCGCTGACCCACGCCGCGGAATCGGTGATGGGGCAGCTCCGCGATGGCGCCTCGGTCTCCTCGACCGCCGTCACGGCGATCCTCGAGACGATCGACCAGATCAAGGAGATCATGGCCGAGCTGACCGAGAAGGGCCAGGAGCCGCCCGGCAACGACGAGCCGCTCATCAGCCAGTTGCGCGCCCTGGCGGCCAAGGCCAAGCAGGAGCTGGCGAGCCGCGAGGGACCCGCTGACCTCGACCCGGTCGCGGCCTATCTCGCCAGATCGGCCGCCGAGAACAGGCCTGCCAGCGACACGAAGTCCGATGATATCGACCTGGTCTTCAGGGCGGCGCCGAGCCCGCTCGACCAGCCGCGCGCGCCCGGCAACGAGGAGGCGACGCGTCCCGTCGGGCCGGCCACGCTGCGCGTCAATGTCGACACGCTCGAGCATCTGATGACCATGGTCTCCGAGCTGGTGCTGACCCGCAACCAATTGCTCGAGATCTCGCGCCAGCAGGAAGATGCCGGGCTGAAGGCGCCGCTGCAGCGCCTCTCCCTGATCACCGCCGAGCTCCAGGACGGCGTGATGAAGACCCGCATGCAGCCGATCGGCAACGCCTGGTCGAAGCTGCCGCGCATCGTGCGCGACCTTTCCACCGACCTCGACAAGAAGATCGAGCTGGTGATGGAGGGCGAAGACACCGAACTCGACCGCCAGATCCTCGACCTGATCAAGGATCCGCTGACTCACATGGTGCGCAACTGCGCCGACCATGCAATCGAGCCGCCGGCCGAACGGCTGGCACTCGGCAAGCCGGAGGCCGGCACGATCCGCGTCTCGGCCTATCACGAGGGCGGCGCGGTCACCATCGCCATCGCCGATGACGGTCGCGGCATGGATGTCGCCCGCATCCGCAACAAGGCGCTGCAGAAAGGGCTGGCCAGCGAGGCCGAGCTCGAGAAGATGAGCGAGGCGCAAATCCTGCGCTTCGTCTTCCACCCCGGTTTCTCCACCGCCGAGGACGTCACCGCGATATCCGGACGCGGCGTCGGCATGGACGTCGTCAAGGTCAATGTCGACGCGATCGGTGGTGTCGTCGACATTGCCAGCACTGCCGGCGCCGGCACGGGAATCACCATCAAGATTCCGCTGACGCTGGCCATCGTCTCGGCGCTGATCGTCGCCTCGGGCGCGCAGCGCTTCGCCATTCCCCAGGTCGTCGTGCGCGAGCTGGTGCGGGTCAAGCCGGGCAGTGAACATCGCATCGAGAGCATCAACGATTCGCCGGTGCTGCGCCTGCGCGACCGGCTGCTGCCGATCATCGCGCTCGCCGGCGTCATGGACCGCAGCACGGCCTCGCTGGGGGATGGCTTCATTGTCGTGACCCAGGTCGGCGAGCGCCAGTTCGGAATCCTCGTCGACTCGGTGTTCCACACCGAGGAAATCGTCGTCAAACCGATGTCCACGAAGCTGCGGCATATTCCGCTCTTCTCCGGCAACACCATCCTCGGCGACGGCGCGGTCGTGCTCATCATCGACCCGAACGGCGTCGCGCGCCTGGTTGGGGCCCTCACCGGCGGCCAGGACGGTGCGCTCCCCGGTACGGCCGGCGACGTCGCCACCGCGGCCGAGCGGACCACCATGCTGGTCTTCCGGGCAGGAACAAACCGGCTCAAGGCCGTGCCGCTCGCACTGGTGACGCGGCTCGAGGAGGTCGATGCCGCACTCTTCGAAAGCGCCGGCGGGCGCTCCCTGCTCAACTACCGCGGCAGGCTGATGCCGATTGTGCCTGTCGAGGGGGTCGAGGTCCGGGCAAGCGGACTGCAGCCGCTGGTGATCTTCTCGGATGGCGATTTCACCATGGCGCTCGCGGTCGATGCCATCGTCGACATCGTCGAGGAGACGCTCGACATCGAGATGATGGCCATGGCCGAGCAAGGTGTCGTCGGCTCGGCGATCATCCGCGGTCGCGCCACCGAGATCCTAGATCTCGCCCATTACCTGCCGAAGGCCAATGCGAACTGGTTGCGCGGCCGGCGCGATGCGCCACTCGCCGACGCACCGCATGTGCTGCTGATCGAGCCTTCCGACTTCCTGCGCGAGATGCTGCTGCCGGTGCTCAAGGCCTCGGGCATGCGGGTCAGCCAGAGCCCCGACATCGCGGTCGCCGCAGGCATCGCCGCCGGCCATGCCGATCTCGCAGCAGTCGTGCTTGATCTGGATCGCGATCCGGCTGCCAGCCTCGCGCTCGCCGCGCGGCTACGCGCCGAGCCGAGACATGCCGGCCTGCGGATCATCGGACTGTCGACCTTGCCGACTCCCGAATTGCATCTCGCGGCGGCGCAGGCCCGTTTCGACGAGGTTGTCACCAAATTCGATCGCCGGGCGTTGATCGCGGAACTGGCCGAGTGCCGGGCACAGAGGCAAGCGGCATGAGCACGGCGATCTCCAGGGACGATACCGACGGATCCGGCTTCGAGGACTCGCTCGACTACGTCACCGTCTTCATCGGTGAGCAACTGCTCGGCCTGCCGATCGGCCGCGTCCAGGACGTCTTCATCGCTACCCGCATCACGCCGGTGCCGCTGGCGCCGCGCGAGATCGTCGGCCTCCTGAACCTGCGTGGCCGCATCGTCACCGCGA
Source organism: Allobosea sp. WAO (assembly GCF_001509835.1). GTDB lineage: Bacteria > Pseudomonadota > Alphaproteobacteria > Rhizobiales > Beijerinckiaceae > Allobosea. The sequence goes on along the minus strand of NZ_JXTJ01000006.1, from coordinate 55,986 downwards.
TCAGCATGCGCGAGCGCATGGGCCAGCCTTCCGTCCCCGCCTCGCCCGACGGCGGCGATTGCGAGCTCGTCTCCGTCGGCATCGACCAGGGCGGCGAGGCCTTCGCGCTCATCGTCGACAAGGTCGGTGAGGTGATGCGCCTCGAACGTTCGACCTTCGAACCCGTACCGATTCACCTCGACCGCAGCTGGGCGGGTCTCGCCAAGGGCGTACACCGGCTCGAAGATCGCTTGTTGGTCGTCCTCGACGTCGATGCCATCCTCAGAATCGAATTGCCGGCCGCCGCTTGAGCAGCTGCGCCTCTCTGGAGAACCGAAATGAAGTATTGCCTCGTGGTCGATGACTCCGCCGTCATCCGCAAGGTCGCCCGCCGGATCCTCGAGGGCCTGCAGTTCCGCATCGCCGAAGCCGAGGACGGCGCTCGCGCGATCGACGCCTGCCGCGGCGAGATGCCCGACGCGGTGCTGCTCGACTGGAACATGCCGATCATGGACGGTTACGACTTCCTGAGGAACCTCCGGCAGATGCCTGGCGGCAAGCGCCCCAAGGTCGTGTTCTGCACCACCGAGAACGACATCGCCCACATCGCCCGCGCCATGCATGCCGGCGCTGACGAGTACATCATGAAGCCGTTCGACAAGGAGATCGTCGCTTCGAAGTTCCATCAGGTCGGGCTGCTCTGACCTGATGTGTCCGCGGCTCGTTGCCGGACGCTGCGAGCCCGTTTCGAACAAGCGTTTTCAATGCTGACCGCGAGCCCGATGCCCCAGCCCAGCGCACGGCCGAGTACCGTGATGATCGTCGACGACTCCGTCGTCGTGCGCGGGCTGTTCGCGCGCTGGCTCGGCGAAAGCGGCAAGTTCAACGTCGTCGCCGTCGCCGGCGACGGCGAGATGGCGATCGAGCATGCCGCCCGCTATCACCCGGACATCGTCGTGCTCGATATCGACATGCCCGGCCTCGACGGCGTCGCCGCCCTGCCCCGCCTCGTCAAGGAGAGCCCCGGCAGCGCCGTCCTGATGACGACGACGCTGACCGAGCGCAATGCCCGCCTCGCCTTGCAATGCATGACGATGGGCGCCGTCGATGTCTTGCCGAAACCGGAAAGCCGCAGCGGCCTGACCCTGTCCCTCGATTTCCGCAGCGAGTTCCTCGGCAAGCTCACCAGCATCGAGCAGTCGCGCGGCCGGCACGCTCTGGTGGAAGCCGAGCCGTCCATGCCGCACACCCCGCCCCCGGTCGGCGTGGTCGATCTCAAGCCCCTCGTCTCGGTCGTGCCGCGCTATCTGGTGATCGGCGCCTCAACCGGCGGCCCCCGTGCCGTGGCCCGCGTGCTGGCAGATCTCGGCGAGGCCGTGCACAATCTGACCACGCTGGTCGTTCAGCACATGCCGCCGCTGTTTACCGCCTCCTTCGCCGACCAGATCGCGACCCAGATCGGAGTTCCCGCACGCGAGCCCTATGATGGCGAGCGGCTGGCGCGCGGCACCGTCTACATCGCGCCCGGCGGGCGTCATCTCGGCATCGAGCGCAAGCTCGGCCATATCGTCGCCAATGTCAGCGACGGGCCGCCGGTGCGCTTCTGCCGCCCGGCGGTGGACGTGCTGTTCAACGAGGCCGCCCGTCATCTCGGCCCCGCCGCGCTCGCCCTGGTGATGACCGGCATGGGCAGCGACGGCACGGAGGGCGCCGCTGCGCTGCGGCGCGCCGGCGCCGCCGTCATCGCCCAGGACGAGGCATCGAGCACCATCTGGGGCATGCCGGGCTCCGTCGTCCGCGCCCGCCATGCCAGCGCCGTCATCTCCCTCGGCAGCATCGGCCCGGCCATCCGCGCCCTCGTCGGCGGAGGCCATGGCGCATGACGGAGCAAGACTTCGACTTCCTGCGCGTCCTGCTCCAGGTCCGTTCCGGCCTGCATCTCCGCGCCGAGAAGGGCTATCTCGTCGAAAGCCGGCTCGGCATGCTCTGCCGGCGGCGCGGCATCGAGAGCATCACTGCGCTCGTCGCGAGCTTGCGCCGCGAGCCCGGCCGCGAGCTGGAGAACGCCGTCGTCGAAGCGATGACGACCAACGAAACCCTTTTCTTCCGGGACAAGACGCCTTTCGACCTGTTCCGGGACGTCATCCTGCCCGAGAAGCTCGCCGCCAATTCCCAGAGCCGGCAGCTGCGCATCTGGTGCGCCGCCGTCTCGAGCGGACAGGAGGCGTATTCGCTGGCGATGATCCTCGACGAGGCGGCCCCGCGCCTCGCCGGCTGGAAGATCGAGATCCTCGGCACCGACATCTCGACCGAGGTGCTCGAGAAGGCTCGCCAGGGTCTCTACAGCCAGTTCGAGGTCCAGCGCGGCCTGCCGATCCAGCTCCTGCTCAAATACTTCCGCCAGGAAGGCGACAAGTGGCGCGTCGATGACCGCATTCGCGCCATGGTCGAGCTCAGGCAGCACAATCTACTGGAATCGAGTGCCCATCTCGGCCAGTTCGACGTCATCTTCTGCCGCAACGTTCTGATCTATTTCGACGTGCCGACCAAGGCGCGTGTAATGGCGGCGCTCTCCCAGCGGCTTTCGCCGAACGGCGCCTTCGTCCTCGGCGCGGCCGAGACGGTGATCGGCATCACGACAACGCTGGTGCCCGACCCTGTCCATCGTGGACTTTACCGCGACGCCGCGAGCCGGGCGACGCAACGACCGGAGACCGCCAGCCCGGCGGCACCTCCCGCGCGCAACTTCGTCCCGCTGAGCTGAAGCGGCCTGCGCCGCGCAGACAACATCCCATCGATGCGACGAACCTCGTCGCGCTAGGCGCCAAAACAAAAACCCCGCCTCTCGGCGGGGTCCCCGTTCACCTGTCGTGTACATCCGACGATCAGGCGACTTAGCTTTAGCGTGCCGGTGATGACACGCTGATGACGAAACCTCAGGCCGGGATGCGTTCCTCGGCTTCGGACGGCTCGCGCAGCACATAGCCGCGTCCCCAGACCGTCTCGATGTAGTTCTTGCCGTCAGACGCGTTCGCCAGCTTCTTGCGCAGCTTGCAGATGAACACGTCGATGATCTTGAGCTCGGGCTCGTCCATGCCGCCATAGAGATGGTTGAGGAACATCTCCTTGGTGAGCGTCGTGCCCTTGCGGAGCGAGAGCAGCTCCAGCATCTGGTATTCCTTGCCCGTCAGGTGAACGCGCTGGGCATCGACCTCGACGGTCTTGGTGTCGAGATTGACGACGAGGTCGCCGGTCGTGATCACCGACTGGGCATGGCCCTTCGAGCGGCGGACGATGGCGTGGATGCGCGCGACCAGCTCGTCCTTGTGGAACGGCTTGGTCAGGTAGTCGTCGGCGCCGAAGCCGAGGCCCTTCACCTTGTCCTCGATGCCGGCGAGGCCGGAGAGGATCAGGATCGGGGTCTTGACCTTGGCGACGCGTAAGGACCGCAGGACCTCGTAGCCGGACATGTCGGGCAGATTGAGGTCCAGCAGGATAATGTCGTAATCGTAGAGCTTGCCGAGATCGACGCCCTCTTCGCCCAGGTCCGTCGTGTAGACGTTGAAGCTCTCTGACTTCAGCATCAGCTCGATGCTTTGGGCGGTTGCGCTATCGTCTTCGATCAGCAGAACCCGCATGTCACGTCCCCAATTTCGCCCCGAGGCCAGCGATCCGAATTGACTCCGTCCCGAACCCCCACGGCCCTGGACGACGAAAGCTTGCCTGATGAAACGCCACGCGACACGCTACGGGGAAATGGTTAACAAACCCTGATTCCCGGGCGCAAGCGCTTCTTCGGAGAAAGCTAACGATCCTTGTCGAGGTGAGTCGAATTTGACACGGATCAGTCTGGCTTCAGCCGCGAAAGCGCCCTTCGCGGAAGCTCGCCCCGAGGATTTGCCCGAAAACGGCACCTCCCAGCGGCATAGCTTCGAAACGCAGTGTTAATCACAGAGGTAAATGAAAGGTTGACGGCAGGCATCATGAGCGGCGCGCAACGCGATCCCGAACGGCTTTCCCACCTCGCCGCGATCATCGGCGGCATCGAGGGCACGACCGTCTATGGCCGGGTCACCGCCGTGCGCGGCCTGATGGTCGAGGTTTCCGGGCCGATCTCGGCGATGAGCCTCGGCGGGCGCGTCGGTATCGAGATCGCGGCCGGCACGCGGATTCCTTGCGAAGTCATCGGCTTTTCCGGCGACAAGGCCCTGGTCATGCCCTTTGGCGGGCTCGACGGCGTCCGGCGCGGCTGCCCCGCCTATGTCGAGCGCACGGTGCCTGGGCTGCGTCCGACATCCGCCTGGCTCGGCCGCGTCGTCGATGCGCTCGGCCGGCCTGTGGATGGCGGCCCGCCCCTGCCGCTAGGCGAAAGGACGATCCCCTTCCGCAACGACCCGCCGCCGGCCCATGCCAGGCGCCGCGTCGGCCCGCCGCTAGATCTCGGCGTGCGGGCGCTCAACACCTTCCTGACCTGCTGTCTTGGCCAGCGCATGGGCATCTTCGCCGGCTCCGGCGTCGGCAAATCGGTGCTGCTCTCGATGCTGGCGCGCTATGCGCGCGCCGACGTCAACATCATCGGCCTCGTCGGCGAGCGCGGTCGTGAGGTCCAGGAATTCCTTCAGGACGATCTCGGGCCGGACGGGCTCGCCCGCTCGGTCGTCGTCGTCGCGACCTCGGACGAGCCGGCGCTGATGCGCAAGCAGGCGGCGTTGACGACGCTGGCGCTGGCCGAGTTCTTCCGCGACCAGGATCTGCAGGTGATGTGCCTGATGGACTCGGTCACCCGCTTCGCCATGGCGATGCGCGAGATCGGCCTCGCCGCCGGCGAGCCGCCGACCACCAAGGGCTATACGCCCACCGTCTTCGCCGAATTGCCGCGCCTGCTCGAACGCGCTGGCCCGGGCACCGGCGACGGCGCGATCACCGGCCTGTTCACGGTTCTGGTCGATGGCGGCGACCATGACGAACCGGTCGCCGACGCCGTGCGCGGCATTCTCGACGGCCATATCGTGATGGAACGCGGCATCGCCGAACGTGGCCGCTATCCGGCGGTGAACGTGCTGAAATCGGTGTCGCGCACCATGCCGCGCTCCTGCGACCCCGCCTACTATCCGGTCGTGCAGAAGGCCCGTGCCACGCTCGCGACCTATGCCGACATGGAGGAGCTGATTCGCCTCGGCGCCTATCGCCAGGGCGCCTCCGCCGAGGTCGACGAGGCGATCCGCCTCAACCCCGAGCTCGAAGCCTTCCTGAAGCAGGCCAAGGACGAGGCGACGGGGCTCGGCGACGGCTATGCGAGGCTCGCTCGCATCATGGGAATGTGAAGCCTCGTCTCATCATGCCCTGGCGAAATAGCCGAGCAGCGCCTGTGCCTGCGGCGAGGACCAGTCGGCCTCCCCGAGCAGATAGCCGCGCACCCCGCCGTTGGGATCGACGGCGTAGGTGATCGGCTGGCCTTCGGCGAGCGAGAACGGCGACTCGCTACCGTCCTCGCGCTGCGCCGAAAGCCGTTTCCCGCCATGGTCGAGGAAGACCGGAAGCTGCTTGACACCGAGCCGGGCGAGATAGGCCCGAACATACGCCGGCTCGCGCTCGTCCGTGGCTATCGTCAACAGGTCGACACCGTCCTGCCGGAGCTGCGCCAGCTGGCGCTCGAAGCGCGGCAGCTCGACCCGGCAGACCGGGCACCAGGTCGCCCAGAGATAGATCAAGGTGACCTTCCCGCTTGTCGGGTTCGCCAGCGCCGGCTTGCCGTCGAGCCGGGCCAGCTTCAACGCCGTCATGGTAACGATCGGATCGAGCTCCCGAAACTGATAGCGCGAGGTGCGAAAGACCGGCGGGCGCTCGCCAGCGAACGCCGGGATGGCGAGGCCTCCCAGCAAGGTCTGCAAAGCGAGGCGACGGGTCGGAGACGTAGGCATGGGGCTGGGAATTCTCATTCTGGATGGCGCGCATCGCACCAGCGACGGCGCGCTCGCCCGGGGAACCAGACGACTGCGCTCGCACCGTTCCCGCGCTAGCATGGCGAGCCCAAGGCACGGACCGCGGCATTTGCGCCCGCCGGGGTCAGGCCCTCAGCCGGCGCACAAGCGCGAACATCGCCAGCAAAGCCATGAACTGGATCGCCGCCGACATGTAGAGCGTTCCGGAAGGGCCGATCCGCTCGATCATCAGCGCGAACAGTACCGGCGACGCCGCGAAGGTCAGGTTCTGTGGAACCGCCAGGCGCCCGAGCATGCTGCCGAAGCCGTGCCGGCCGAACAGTGCCAGCGGCAAGGTCGCACGCGCGACCGCAATCACCCCCATCGCGGCGTTGAACAGCAGGATAAAGGCGACTGCGACCGGGGCCGATCCAGGGGCGAGTGCCATCAGCAGGCAGGACAGCGGTCCGAGTGCGAGCCCGCCGAGCGCGACGCGCTCGACCGGCAGCCTGTGGCCTGCAACTGCATCGATGGCCCGCGCGACCAGCGTCGCCGGGCCGCTGAGCGTCGCGATCGCCACCGCCGTCGCATTGCTGAGCCCGGCCTCCTGCATCAGGCCGATCACATGCAGCGGCAGCCCCCAGGAAACCAGGCCGCTGGCGGAGAAGCTCAGTGCCATCAGCCAGAAGGTGGCGCGCCGCGCCGATGGCGGAACCCGGCCTTCATCGGCTTTCACCTGCCCTGGCTCCGCCGTCTCGCTCGCCGGCTTCATCCGATAGCGCGGAATGGCGAGATGGATCGGCAGGACGACAAAGAGCTGGATCGCCGCAAAGATTAAAAGGCAGACGCGCCAGCCATAGGCCGCCGCGAGCGCCGCCGTCAGCGGCCAGAACACGCTGGAGGCGAGCCCGGTCACCAGCATCATCAGGCCGATGACCCGGCGCGTGCGCTCGCCCATCAATTGCGCGACCGTGACATTGCCGGTGTTGGCGAGTTGCATCGCATGGCCGATGCCGATGACAAACCAGGTCGCGAGATAGCTCACCGGCCCCTGCGCCTGCGAGAGCAGCGCGAGCCCGATCGCGGCGATCACCGCGCCGACACACATCGCCTGTCGCGTGCCGCGCTGGTCGAGATGGCGCCCGAGGGCTGGCGAGAGCGCAGCGCCAGTGACCAAGAGGATGGTCACGCCGCTGAACACCACCGCCGGGCCCAGGCCAAGATCGCGGTCGAGATAGGCCGCCAGCACCGAGGGCGAATAGTATATCGATCCCCAGCCGATGATCCGGGTGAGGGCAAGGCCCGCGAGCAGCGGCCCATGTTGGGGAAGGCGGAAGGGGCGAGGCAAGACGATGGTCCGGCAGCGCTTTTGCTGCTGATTCTTGATGTCACCGAGAATAGGCGAGGCCACGCCCTGTCGGCAGGCTCCATGGCGCAGATGCAACATGCGTCAAATGCGGCCATTGCCGGTAAGGAACGGTCAACCTCCTTGCGCCATTGTCCTTTTCGTCTCGCGTAAGTCGTTCGGGTGCCGCGCCGAGGGGTCGGCGCACCACCATGCGTAATCAGGAGTAAGAGCCGACATGAAGTCGCGAGAGACCCTTTTGCGTCTCAAACGGTTCCAGGTGGACGAAAAGCGCCGCCGCGTGAGCCAGATCGAGATGATGATCGCAGAGTTTCACCGCATGGCGGGCGATCTGGATCGCGAGATCCAGAACGAGGAAAGCCGCGCCGGCATCTCGGATCCCGCCCATTTCGCCTACCCGACCTATGCCAAGGCAGCGCTCGGCCGCCGGGACAATCTGCGCCAGTCGGCCGACAACCTGCAGGGCCAGCTCGAAGAGGCCAAGGGCGAGCTGCAGGAGGCCTTCGAGGAGATGAAGAAGGTCGAGATCCTCGAGGACCGCGAGCGCGCCACCGAGCGTGCCGCCGACGCTGCGCGCGATCAGGCGATGATGGACTCGATCGGCCTGCGCTCCTCGCGCCCCGGTATGTGAACCCACAGCCGCATCATTCGATCACCGGATGATGCGGCACGGCAGCTCGCGGCATGTGGCCCGCGAGCCTTGGATCGTCGACCACCTCGACGCTGCGCTTGAACGCCTTGAAGCCGGAGCGCTGGTAGAATTCCGGCGCGCCCTGATGGTCGAGCGTGCAGGTGTGCACCCAGAAGCGCCCGATCGGCCAGGCCCAGGCCAGTTCCAGAGCCCGGTTCATCAGCCAGCGCCCAGCGCCCTTGCCGAGCACGCTTTCCTCCAGGCCGAAAAAGGCGAGCTCCCCCTCGCCCGCCTCGCGGAAATCCAGCTCCAGCAATCCGACATCCCGCCCATCCAAGCGCACGACGAAGCAGAGCACCGCCGCGTCGCCGAGGATCGCCTCGCTATGGGCTGCCGGCTTGACCAGGCGGCTGAACCACATCCAGCGCTCGCCCAGCACGCGGTACATGGCGAGATAGCGCGCCGTGTCGGCCGCGCCGATCGGCTCCAGCGTCAACTCCTCGGTTCCCGGCGGGTCCTGCCTCGCTGGCGGCGCCGCGGTCATTTCGAGCGAGGTGACGATGGCGGCGACCTTGCCCGGCGGCAGGTCGGTGACGCCGTTGAGGCTGATGGAAAGGGTCTCGGACATGGGGCTCCGCCGGACGATGCCGGGCTCGATTCGCTTCGCCGCGATCATGACATGATCCCGGCCCAACTGGACCGGGCCGGCTGTTCGCCCGGCAGCCTGCCCACAGGCAATGCCGGGCTCGGCCCGGCACGCCCCGATGGCGGCCTAGTGCTTCGAAAGGATATCCGATGACCATCGACCGCAGGCTTTTCGCCGGTCTTGCCCTGTCCGGCGCCCTCGCCTCCGCCGGCTCCGCCCTTGCCCAGAGCCATCAGGGTCACGGCAGCCATGGCGCCAGCACCGCGGACAGCGCCTCGACCGCCGCCTACAAGGCGGTCAACGACAAGATGCACAAGGATATGATGGTCGCCTTCACCGGCGACGCCGATGCCGATTTCGTCCGCGGCATGATCCCGCACCACCAGGGTGCGATCGACATGGCCAAGGTCGTGCTCGCCCATGGCAAGGACCCGGAGCTGCGCAAGCTCGCGAATGCGATCATCACCGAGCAGGAGAAGGAAATCGCCTTCATGCGGGACTGGCTCAAGAAGAACGGCCACTGACGACCTTGTGGCGAGCGGCGCGGCTGAAACGAAACATCATCGCGCCGCTTGCCCTCTCTGCCGGCCGCTGGCAGAGAGGACGAACGCGACCCGCGCGGATATCGCATGCGCCGGCTGCAGACTGCGCATAGCCTCGATACCTCCCTCGCCGTCCGGCCGCCTGCGGGTTTCATGAAGAAGTATCTCGACTATCTCTGGCCGCTGATCGGCCTCGTCGCTGTCATCTGGTCCGTCGAGCTGCTCTGGGACAAGCTCAAGGCCGAGGCTCTGACCAACGAGGCGATGAGCGCGCGCCTCGAGCATGCCGGGCTTTGGGACAGCGTCGCCATCGTCGCCGGCGGCATCGGCCAGAAGATCGCGCTGATCCCGCCCGCCGCCTTCTTCCATGCCGGCCTCGCGACATTGGTCGCCTATGCCGCACTCGCCTGGTACGACCGCATCGCGCTTCTCCATCTCGGCAAGGAGAAGGGCATTTCCTGGCCCTATATCTCGCTCTGCTCCTTCGTCACTTATGCGCTGTCGCACAATATCGGCGCCTCGGTGTTCTCCGGCGGGATGGTGCGCTACCGCGCCTATCACGCGAAGGGGCTGACCGCGGCAGAAATCGCGGTCCTCGTCGCGCTCTGCTCCTTCACCTTCGCCTTCGGTACCATCCTGCTGCTCGGCCTCGTCCTCGTCGGCGAGCCGCAGATCCTGCGGCCCCTGCACCGCCTCTCGCAATGGTTCGGCATCGGCGACACGCAGGCGCGGTTGATCGGCTTCGGCCTGCTCGCCTTCTGCGTTCTCTATACGATCGGCTCGTGGCTGCGCTTCAAGCCGCTCAGGATCGGCAAGTTCGAGCTGGTCTATCCCCGTCTGCCGATCGTCGCACGGCAGTATCTCGCCGCGCCGCTGGAGCTGATGGGGGCGGCCGGCATCATCTATTTCGCCCTGCCGGACCAGGGCAATCCCGGCTTCTTCATCGTGCTCGGCGCCTTCCTGATCTCGTTCTCGGCCGGCCTGCTCAGCCAGGTTCCGGGCGGCGTCGGGGTGATGGAGGCGGTCTTCCTTGCCGTCATGCCGGGCGTGCCCGCCCCCGCCGTCTTCGCCGCGCTGCTGATCTGGCGCCTGTTCTATCTCATCCTGCCGCTGGTGCTCTCACTGCCGATCGTGCTCGCCTTCGAGCGCGCCCAGCTGCGCAAAGCGATGGCGCATGAGACGCAGGTGAAGGCGCAGGAGCAGGCGGCCGCCAAGGCCGCGGCCCTGCACATCGACAAGCCGGATTGAGGCTTCAGCGCAGGCGCGCTCAGCGCTTGAGCGCGATCGCCGCTGCACCGAACATCAAAAGGCTGCCGACCGCCTCGCTCCAGCCGAACGGCTCGGACAGCACGAGCACGCCCGCCGCGACGGCGACCGCCGGACTGATGAAGGCATAGAGCCCTGCCCGGAACGCCCCCCAGTCGCGCACCAGCCGCATATAGACGGTGAAGCCGATCAGCGAGCCGCCGACCACGAGGAAGCCGAGCGCCGGCAGCGTCGGCCACGCCACAAGCGCCCGGAAATGCGCGGCCGTCACGGTCTCGAAGCTGGCCGAGACGATGCTGAGGCCGATCCCGCCGATCAGCGTCTGGCAGCCTGCGAGGGCCAGCGTCGGCATGCGGCTGGCGATCGGGCGCGCCAGGACGGCGCCGAAGCAGTAGAGCAGCGTTCCCAGGGCGATCGCGGCCAGACCCCAGATCTCCAGCGGATTGCCGCTCGCCGCCTCGAGCCCGCCGAGTGTGCGGGTCGCGAACAGGAAGCCGAGCCCGAGCGTGCCAAGACCGATGGCCGCGAGCTTGCGCGCGCCCATCTCATGGCCTTCGATCATTCGGCTGGCGATGATGGTGAAGATCGGGATCGTCGCGAAGTTGACGATTGCCGCAAGCCCGCTCGGTGCCTGCGCCGCCCCCCAGAACAGCAGCGAGTAATTGCCGGTGTTGAGCAGCAGTGCCGTCACGATCAGCCGCGGCCAGGCATCCGCCGGCACCTTCCTGAGGTCCCGCCCGGCCCAGGCGAGCATCAGCATGCCGGCAATGGTGAAGCGGGCCGCGGCCAGGAAGACCGGCGGCACATGCTGCGCCCCGACCTTGATCGGCAGCCAGGTCAGCCCCCAGACGAGGCACATCAGCGCGAAGAGGGCGGCGTTTCTGGACATGGGCTGCGCTTAGCTAGGGCGACGGGGAAGAGCCAATGCCGGCCGGGCATGCAGCCATGGCGGCAATGCAGGGCGCTTGGCAGGGCGCCCGCCGCGCCATCTGGCCAATGCCATTGCCGCAGTCTATTATATGAGAAAGAAGGGTATGATGATGGACGATCTCGCGTCAAGACTGGCAGAGAGGCTGCGCGGCGAGCGCGAGGCGCGGGGCTGGAGCCTCAACGATCTCGCCGAGCGCTCTGGCGTCTCGCGCGCCATGATCAGCCGGATCGAGCGCGGCGAGGCCAGCCCGACGGCAGTCCTGCTCGGCCGGCTATCCGGCGCCTTCGGCCTGACCCTATCCAATCTGCTCGCCCGCATCGAGAGCGCCGGCGAGCGCCTGCGGCGCGCGGCCGATCAACCCAGCTGGCGCGACCCCGAGACCGGCTTCGTCCGCCGCGCCATCTCGCCGGCCGGCAATGGCGACCTCGAGCTCGTCGCCGGCGAGCTTCCTGCCGGCGCGGCCATCGCCTACCCCGCCAGCTCCTACGCCTTCATCCGCCAGCAGATCTGGATGCAGTCGGGCCGGCTCGATTTCCACGAGGGCGAGACCGTGACCCGGCTGGAACCCGGCGACTGCCTGGAGCTCGGCCCGCCCAGCGATTGCCGCTTCAGCAATCCCGGGCCCGAGCCTGCGCGCTATCTCGTGGTGCTGGCGCGGCGGTAAGGTCTACTGCCTTTCCGAAGCCGAGCCCTCATCCTGAGGCCCGTCAGACGCTTCCTACCGTCCTGAGCTTCGCCCGCGGGTGTATCTCGCCCTGCGAGAGCACCGGCGTCTCGCGCCGGAAGCGCTCGACGATCTGGCGCACGAAGGGCCGCGCCATGCCGGAGGTGACGAGCGCCGGCATCTCGCCCATGCGCGCCGCATCCTCGAACTTGTCGCGGACCGCATGGACGAACTCCTGCAGGCGCGAGGGCTGCATGGCGAGATGGCGATCCTCGCCCTGGCCGACGATCGACTCGGCGAAGACGCTCTCCCAGGCCGGCGAGAGGGTGATGATCGGCAACTGCCCGTGCTGGTTGGAGAACTGGGCGCAGATCTGGCGGGCGAGCCGGACGCGGACATGCTCGGCGATGTCGCGCGGGTTCTTGATGCCACCGGCGACCTCGGCGATGCCCTCGACGATGGTCGCAAGGTCGCGGATCGAGATCCGCTCGGCGAGCAGGAGCTGCAGCACGCGCTGGATGCCGGTGGTCGAGATCTGGTTCGGCACGATCTCCTTGACGAGGTCGGCATGGTCCTTGGGCAATTCGCGCAGCAGCTTCTGGACCTCGCCATGTGAAAGCAGCTCTGGCATGTGCGACTTCAGCACCTCGGTGAGGTGGGTCGAGATCACGGTCGCCGCGTCGACGACCGTGAAGCCGCGCAGCTGCGCCTCGTCCTGAAGCGCAGCATCGATCCAGGTCGCCGGCAGGCCGAAGGTCGGCTCCAGCACATTGTGGCCAGGCAGGTTCACGCTGCCGCCCATCGGATCCATCGCCATGTACTGGCCGGCGTAGACGACGCCGTGGCCGGCATCGATCTCCTTGATCTTGATGTAGTAGTTGTTCGCCTCGAGCTGGACGTTGTCGACTATGCGCACCGCCGGCATGACGAAGCCGAGCTCGGCGGCGAGCTGGCGCCTGAGCGCCCGGACCTGGTCGGTCAGGCGGTCGGCCCCGCCCGGTGCATTGACCAGCGGCAAGAGCCCGTAGCCGATCTCGATCTTGAGCTCGTCGAGCTTGAGCAAGTCGTTCAGGGTCTCTTCCTTCGGCGTGCCGTCGGCGGCCAGCGGCGAAGCGTCCTGCGCCGCCTGCGCGGTCTCCACCGCACGCTCCTTGGCGAGTCGTCCGAAATGCCGGGCGAGCCAGGCCGAGCCGCCCGCCAGAACCAGGAAGGGCAGCATGGGAATGCCCGGCAGGACCGCGATCAGCGCCATCACCGCTGCCGACATGCCGAGCGCCTTGGGATAGCCCGAGAGCTGCTTGCCGAGCGCCTTGTCGGCGGCGCCGCGCACGCCGGACTTCGAGACGAGCAGGCCGGCCGCCGTCGAGACGATCAGCGCCGGGATCTGGCTGACCAGGCCGTCGCCGACCGTCAGCTGCGTGTAGTTGGTGGCGGCAGCGCCGAAGCTCATGCCCTGCTGCGCGACGCCGATGATGATGCCGCCGATCACGTTGATGAAGGTGATCAGGAGGCCGGCGATGGCGTCGCCGCGCACGAATTTCGAGGCGCCGTCCATCGAGCCGAAGAAAGACGCTTCGTCCTCCAGCGCCTTCCGGCGGGTCTTGGCGACCTCCTGGTCGATCAGCCCGGCCGAGAGGTCGGCGTCGATCGCCATCTGTTTTCCCGGCAGGGCATCGAGCGCGAAGCGCGCCGCGACCTCGGCGATACGGCCCGAACCCTTTGTGATGACAACGAAATTCACAATGATCAGGATGGTGAAGACGATCACCCCGATCACGAAATTGCCGCTCATCACGAAATTGGCGAAGGCCTCGATGACATGGCCGGCAGCCGCGCTGCCCTCATGGCCATGCGACAGGATCAGGCGCGTCGAGGCGAGGTTGAGCGCCAGCCGGAACATGGTGACGATCAGCAGCACCGTCGGGAAGGCAGAGAATTCCAGCGGCTCCTCGATGAACAGGGCCGTCATCAGAACGAGCACCGAGAGGATGATCGACAGCGCCAGCATCAGGTCGAGCAGCACGGCCGGCAGCGGGAAGATCAGCACCACGAGGATGCCCATCACACCGATGGCGAGGAACAGGTCCGGACGGTTCAGCAGGCTGCCCATCTGGCCGCGCGTCGGCATGGTCATGCCACCGCCAGCGCCCGCCGTCACATCGCTCATAGCCTAGCCCGCTCCATGTATGGCCCGTCACGACGCGCGACCCACACCCGGCAATTCTTGCCGGGTGTATGGTGAACGAGTGGTTAAGAAAGGCGAAAAAATCCCGTTTGGAACCTTTCCCTGAACAGACCGTTATCGAATGGCCCCTTTGCGGCCGCATTCGGCCAGCCAACTCGGCGCGGGTCGACAAGATTGGCTTTCGGGCCTGGATTATTGGAGGAAATCTTGGATAGACGTTCGTTTGTACTGAGCCTGTTCGGTGGCATCGCCGCGACCGCCATCGGTGGCGCGAGCCTGGCTCAGGCGGCAGCGCCGGCGGCGGCCAGCCCGGTTCCCAGCCCCGAGGATCTCGCACCTGAACTGAAAGCAGGGCTCGACAAGGCCGAGGCCGATTTCAGCCAGGCCGTCGTCCGCCGCACCACCGTGGTGCGCCGCCCCGCCGGCTATGGCCGCCCCGTCGTCGTCCGGCGCACCACTGTCGTCCGCAGGCCGCCGCGCTATTACCGCCGCCCGGTCGTGGTCCGGCGTACCACCGTCGTTAGGCCGCGCCGCGTCTACGTGCGCTGACGCCGAACGGGCCGGCGCGAAGGCGCCGGCCTTTTCCTTCCTCGCGGCCGCCGGCCGCCCTGTGATGGAACGGGAGCCGTGAACGAAGCGCGCGACCTGCCCCGCGAAATCGTCACCGATATTCCCGCCAGGCTGGACCGGCTGCCCTGGTCACGCTTCCACACGCTCGTCGTCGTCGCCCTCGGCGTCACCTGGATTCTCGACGGGCTCGAGGTCACCCTCGCCGCCTCCGTTTCCGGCGCGCTGAAGGAAAGCCCGGTCCTCAAATTCACCAATACCGAGGTCGGCCTCGCCGGCGCCGCCTATCTCGCCGGCGCGGTGATCGGGGCCGTGCTCTTCGGCTGGCTGACCGACCGGCTCGGCCGCAAGCGCCTCTTCACCATCACCCTGCTGCTCTATCTCGCCGCGACCGCCGCGACCGCGTTCTCCTGGAACCTCTGGAGCTTCCTGCTCTTCCGCTTCCTGACCGGCATGGGCATCGGCGGCGAGTACACCGCGATCAACTCGACCATCCAGGAACTGATCCCGGCGCGCGTCCGCGGCTGGACAGACCTCGTCATCAACGGCTCTTTCTGGGTTGGCGCCGCCATGGGCGGCATCGGCGCGATCGTCTTGCTCGACCCCAGGGTGATCGATCCCGAACTCGGCTGGCGGCTCGCCTTCTTCATCGGCGCCGCGCTCGGCCTGATCATCCTCTTCCTGCGCCGCTGGATACCCGAGAGCCCGCGCTGGCTGATGAGCCATGGCCGCCTCGCCGAGGCCGAGGCCATCGTGGCGCGGATCGAGGCTTTCGCCCCTGCTCCGGCGTCGCAGGCTCCGCTCCCGACGCTGACGCTGCGGCCACGCCACTTCACCCCGATGCGCGAGGTCGGCCACACCTTGTTCGTCACCCACCGGCCGCGCACGCTGGTGGCGCTGGCGCTGATGTCGTCGCAGGCCTTCTTCTACAACGCCATCTTCTTCAGCTACGCGCTGATCCTCACCGATTTCTACAAGGTGCCGTCCAACGCGATCGGCTGGTTCATCCTGCCCTTCGCCGCCGGCAATTTCCTCGGACCGCTGCTGCTCGGCCGGCTCTTCGACAGCCTCGGACGCCGCACGATGATTGCCTCGACCTATGTGCTGTCGGGGCTCCTCCTCGCCGGCACCGGCCTGCTCTTCGAGCGCGACCTGCTCAGCGCCGCACAGCTCACGGCCTGCTGGAGCGTCGTCTTCTTCTTCGCATCCGCCGCGGCGAGCTCGGCGTATCTGACGGTGAGCGAGACCTATCCGCTCGAGATCCGGGCGCTCGCCATCGCCGTCTTCTATGCGCTCGGCACCGGCCTCGGCGGCGTCGCCGGCCCCTGGGTTTTCGGCGCCCTGATCGACACCGGCTCGCGCACCAGCGTGCTCGGCGGCTACCTGTTCGGCGCCGTGCTGATGATCGGCGCCGGCTTGATCGCCTGGAAGTTCGCGGTCAGGGCAGAGCGCCGCTCGCTGGAGGACATCAGCCGGCCGCTGGGGGCGCAATGACTCCCGTAGGCCGCAATATTCGGGATGCCGACGAGGCCGGGCGATTTCGCCTCAGACCATCCCAAAGCGCTAACGGCCGGCCCCCCGCGCCGTCAGCTCCTGCAGGCCCTCGCCACGCCCCCGACGTGACGATTGGTCAGCCGGAGACTAGAGTGGCCTCGCGGAAACGCGGCGCTCGGATCGAACCCGATGGAGGAATGCATGGATAGACGTTCATTCGTGATGGCGCTGTTCGGCGGTCTCGCCGCTGCCAGCGTCGGTGGCATCGCCGCCGCCGAGGCGACCCAGCCCAAGCCCGTTCCGACGCCGACACCGACGCCAGAGCCGAAGGCGTCCGAAGCGCTCGATGCCGATACCAGCGCTGCGCTCGACAAGGCCGACGCCGATTTCAGCCAGTATTATTATCGCCGTCCCTATTATCGCCGCCCGTATTATCGTCCGCGCTATTATCGGCGTCCCTATTATCGCCCGCGTTACTATTACCGCCCGCGGCCCTATTATCGCCGCCGCTACTACTACTGAGCGGCTGTCGACGGGCCGGAGCCTTCGCTCCGGCCCGCTTCGTTTAAGCGTCGGTCAGAGTGACTGCGTCCGCGCCTGCCCCGGCTCGGCCACCGGAATCCCGGCGGAGACATATTCGCCGAGCTTGTTGCGCAAGGTCCGGATCGAGATGCCGAGGATCTTCGCCGCATGGGTGCGGTTGCCGAGGCAATGGTCGAGCGTGTCGAGGATCAGGTCGCGCTCGACATCGGCGACGGTGCGCCCGACGAGACCGCGCGTCAGCGCCTCCGCCGTCTGGGCCGCCCGCGAGGCGACGTCGCGGCCGGCAGCCGGCCCGAGCGTCTCGCCCTCCGGCGTCAGCATCGCATCCGTGCCGATCTCGACGCCCTGCGCCAGCAACACCGCGCGGTGGACGGTATTCTCGAGCTCGCGGACATTGCCGCGCCAGCCATTGCCGAGCAGCAGCTTGCGGGCCTCGGCGGCGATCGGGCGCTGCGGCAGCCCGTTGAGCTCGGCGTACTTCCGAGCGAAATGGTCGGCCAGCGCCAGGATGTCGCCGGGGCGCTCGCGCAATGCCGGCAGGCGCAGATGCACGACGTTGAGGCGGTAGAACAGGTCCTCGCGGAACGAGCCCTCGCGCACGGCGTCGCCGAGATTACGGTTCGAGGTCGCGATGATGCGCAGGTCGACCTTGACCGGCTGCGTGCCGCCCACCCGGTCGATCATCCGCTCCTGCAGGGCCCGCAGCAGCTTGGCCTGCAGGCGCACGTCCATCTCCGAGATCTCGTCGAGCAGCAGCGTGCCGCCGCTGGCTTCCTCGAACTTGCCGATGCGCCGGGCGACTGCCCCGGTGAAGGCGCCCTTCTCATGGCCGAACAATTCGGATTCGAGCAGGTTGTCGGGGATCGCCGCGCAGTTCACCGCGACGAAGGGCTTGTCCTTGCGCAGCGACTTCTGGTGCAGGTGCTGAGCGATCATCTCCTTGCCGGTGCCGCTCTCGCCGGTGACCAGCACCGGAGCGTCGGAGCGGGCGATCTGGTTGGCGAGCTGAACGACCCGCTCCATCGCCGGGTCCCGCCAGATCAGGCTCGCCTTGTCGGAGGCGACGGCGGCGAGCACCGCCGCGATGAGCTCCGGATCGGGCGGCAGCGGCACATATTCGCGCGCGCCAGCCTGGATCGCCGCCACTGCGGCCCGGGCATCGGTCGAGGTGCCGCAGGCGACGAGCGGGGTGCGAATGCGCTCGGCTTCGAGAGCCGCGATCAGCTTGGCGATCGGCTGCTCGACATCGACCATCAGGAGGTCGCCGCCCTTCGCGCGCAGCACGGCGAGCGCCTGCTCGGCGCTCTCGGCATGGGTCACGGCGGCGCCATGCGAGACGGCGATCTTGGCCGCGGTGATGAGCTGGCCCTTGAGGCTGCCGACGATGATGAGGCGCATGGGTCAGGGCTTCCTTGCGTGATCCGCTTTGGCCGTCCGGTTCGTCACCGGTCGGCCTTGATGATTTCCGTCATGGTGACGCCGAGGCGTTCCTCGACCACCACCACCTCGCCGCGCGCCACCAAGCGCTCGTTGACGAAGATGTCGATAGCCTCGCCTACTCGCCGGTCGAGCTCGAGCACGGCGCCGGGCGTGATCCGCAGGAGGTCACCGACCGCGATGCGCGAGGAGCCGAGCACGGCCGAGACCGTCACCGGTACGTCGAAGACCTGCTCGAGATCCTCGGCCGTCTTCACCGGCACCGGGCCGGAACGGGCGACCGAGCCGTCGTTGTTGTGGTCGAAGGAAAGGTCGGCCGGGTTGAGCGGAGGCAGGTTGAGGTCGTTGTCGGCCATGTCTGTCACCTCGTTCCCTGGCCGGACGATCCGGCCGGGCCAAATACGCTTCTGATCGCCGCCTCGATCGCGCCGTCGCGCTGCGCGCTGTCGATGGCGAGGCCGCCATCCGCCCATTCGATGCGCCCGTCGCCGGGCGCGATATCGGGCTCGCCGAGCACGACGACGCGGCCGGCGAAGCCGGTCTCGCGCGCCAGGCCCGCGAGCTTGCTCTCGACGGTTTCGACCAGGCTCTCATGCACATGGACCACCAGATGCGGCGCCTGCCGGGCATGGCCGAAGCATTCGCGGGCGGCGGCCAGGAGCTGGACCAGCGGCTTGTCCGCCAGCGCCGCGCCGGCGAGGCCGCGCGCCGCGGCCACCGCGAGGTGCGCCGCCTGCTCCTCGATCGCGGCGAGCCGGGCATCCTGCTGCGCCAGCAATTGCTGGCAGGACCTGGCGAGTTGCGACAGCAGCGTCGCGGTCTGCTGGTCGGAATCGCGACGCGCCTGGTCGAGGCCGCTGTGGAACCCCTCGGCCCGGGCGGCATCCAGCGCCCCCTCGTCGACCGCCTTGCGGCTGTTGCCGCTGAAGTCGGTGTCGAACATGAACTTCTTCGCGGGGGCCATCAGTAAACCAGCTCGTCCTCGGAATTGCCCTTGGAGATGACGATCTCACCCTTCTCCGAGAGATCCTTGGTCAGCGTCACCATCTTCATCTGCGCCTCGTCGACCTCCTTCAGGCGCAGCGGGCCGAGCCCCTGCATGTCGTCGAGCAGGTTCTTGGCGGCGCGCTGCGACATGGCGCCGAGGAAGAAGGTGCGCATCTCCTCGCCGGCGCCCTTGAGCGCCCTTGCCAGCGTATCCTTGTCGACCTGGCGCATCAGCGTCTGCAGCCCGGCGGAATCGAGCTTGCCGAGATCCTCGAAGGTGAACATCAGCGCCCGGATGCGCTCGGCCGACTCCTGGTTGGTGGCATCGAGCGCCGCGAGGAAGCGGGTTTCGGTCTGGCGGTCGAAGCCGTTGAAGATCTCGGCCATCATCTCGTGCGGGTCGCGCCGGCGCGTCTGCGTCAGGGTCGAGACGAACTCGGTGCGCAGCGTGTTCTCGATATGGTCGAGCGCTTCCTTCTGCACCGACTCCATCCGCAGCATGCGGCTGACCACCTCGATCGAGAGCTCTCCCGGCAGGTTGCGCAGCACATTGGCGGAATGCTCGGGCCGGATGCGCGAGAGGATGACGGCGATGGTCTGCGGGTACTCGTTCTTCAGAAAGTTGGCGAGTACGACCGCGTCGATATTGCCGAGCTTCTGCCACATGTTGCGGCCGGCCGGACCACGGATCTCCTCCATGATCAGGGCGACCTGATCGGTCGGCAGGATCTTCTCGAGCAGCGAGATCGTCCGGTCGAAGGAGCCGGTGATCGCGCCGGCGCTGGAGAGCTTGCCGACGAATTCCAGCATCAGCCGCTCGACTTGGTCGGAATCGACCGTGCCGAGCTCGGCCATCGCCCGGGTGATGATCCGGATTTCCTCGTCGTCGAACTCCTGCCAGATCACCCGGCCATGATCCTCGCCGAGAACCAGCAAGATGACGGCGGCCCGCTGCGGGCCGGTCATGCCTTCGAGCGAAACCGCCTGCTGGAACCCGCCGCCAGCCTCGGCCAGGTCGCTATCGCCGGCGCTTCTGGTGGCTATGGAGCGCGTGGCCATCGTTCAGCCCCTCACGCCGGTGCTTTTTCGTGGATCCAGCCGCGCAGCACCGCAACCGAATCCGCGGGGTTCTGCGAGACCATGGCGCCGATCTTCTCGACCGACTGCGCCTTGAGCTGGCCCTTGACCTGCGCGATCGCGAGCATCCGCTCGGACGGGGCCACGACATCGCCATCGCCGCCATCGCCGGCGCCTCCGCCGGTGACGGCGGGCAGGTTCGCGGGATCACCCGTGCCCTGCTCGGCCGTGGTGACGATCACGCCATTGCGCATGAAGGTCGGGATGGCCCGGAAGTCGTGTTCGGGCGCCAGCACCTGCTTGAGCAGCGGACGCACCACCACCATCAGCACGATCAGGATCAAGAGCGAGATCACGGCGATCTCGGCGAAGCGGACCATGTCCTCCTTGGTGAAGGAGAGCAGCTGCTGCATCAGGCTCTGCTCGACGAGATCGGTCTGCGCCTGCGGCCCTTCGGCGAAGCGCAGATTCACGACCTCGACCTGGTCGCCGCGCTGCCGGTCGAAGCCGATGGCGGTGCGCACCAGCTGGCCGATCCGCTCAAGTTCCTCCTGGCTCCGCGGCTGGTAGCCCGCCTCGGCGCCCTGGCCGCGGGCATAGGTGCCGTCGACCAGCACCGCGACCGAAAGCTTGCGGACGCGCCCGCCCTCGAGCACCTCGGTGCGCGTGGTGCGCGAGATCTCGTAGTTGACCACTTCCTCGTTCTTGTTGGTGGCGTCCTTCTGCACCCCCTGCTGGGCCTGGTTCGGCTGCTGCGCGCCCGGCAGCTCGTTGCCGACAGTGACGCCCTCGCGCGCCTCGTTGGTGGTCGAGGTCTCGTTGCGGTTCTGGCTCGAACGGATGACCTTGCTCTCGGGATCGAAGGTCTCCGAGCGGCTTTCGATGCGGTTGCTGTCGAGCGAGGCCGAGACCTGGACGCGCGCCCGGCCGGGACCGACGATGCTCGCGACGATATCCTCGACCTGCGACTTGATGCGCCGCTCGATCGCGCCCTGGCGCTCGTCGAGGCCGACGCCGGCGAGACCCTGCTCGCCCTGCGCGCCGTCAGCCAGCAGGCGGCCGCGCTCGTCGACGATCGAGACCCGCTCCGGCTTCAGGCCGTCCACCGCCGACGCCACGAGATGGCGCACCGCCCGGACCTGGGCGGCGTCGAGATCACCGGCGAGCTTGAGTGCGATCGAGGCGCGCGGCGGCTCGCGGTCGCGCTCGAACAGGCGTCGCTCGGGAATGACGAGATGGACGCGCGCGGCCTGGACCCGGCCGATCGAGCGGATGGTGCGCGACAGCTCGCCCTCGAGCGCGCGCAGATGGTTGATGTTCTGGACGAAGCTGGTCGAGGAGAAGGCGTCGCCCTTGTCGAAGATCTCATAGCCGACGCCGCCGCCGGACGGGATGCCCTTGCCGGCGAGATCGAGCCGCAGGCGCGGCACGTCGGCGCGCGGCGCGAGAATGGTCTGGCCGTCGCCGCGCAGCTCATACTTGACGCCACGCGCATCGAGATCCTTGAGGATCGCGCTGACATCCTGGCTCGACAGATCGGCGAAGAGCACGCCCATCGCCGGCTGCGACATGCGCAACATGACGAAGGCGAAGAAGCCGATCAGCGCCAGCGTCACCGCCAGCATCGCCGCCAGCCGCGCCGCGCCAAATCTCCGGAACTGATCGACCAAGCCGTTCACGCCGCCATCCGATGCCCACTGCCGACGCGGACCAATCCGCACAGCTATCGCTAGGCAAGTTTTTCCCAGTGGATGGTTAGCGCCCGGTTAACGGCGGGATGATCGGAGCGTTTCAAGATGGAATTCAGTGGGCATAAACGCCGAGAGGCGCCGGTCCCTTCCGGGACCGGCGCCTCTGAGAACGCGAAATGCAGCAACGCCTACTGGCGATAATGCTGGATACGGGTGGTACGCAGGCCGGCAAGGCCATGCTGGTCGATCGACATCTGCCAGCTCAGGAACTCATCCACCGTCAGCGTGTAGCGCTGGCAGGCCTCCTCCAGGCTGAGCAGACCGCCGCGCACGGCGGCGACGACTTCGGCCTTGCGCCGGATCACCCAGCGGCGGGTGTTCATCGGGGGCAGATCGGCGATGGTCAGCGGGCTCCCGTCGGGGCCGATGACATACTTCACGCGCGGTCGCAGCGGCTCGGTCATGGTACACTCACACAACTCAACAGACCTACTTCTTCCCGACCGTACCCCTCCGGACTTAAATTTTGCCTAAAGCAACCGCGCAGGCTTTCAGTATGCCGCGCCGTCAGGAACTGCTCTTCACCGACTTCACCCGATCGAGCGGCACCTTGATCGCGCCGATCAGCAGGGTCGGCACGGCGGTCGAGAAATCAACGCCGTCAACGACGCCGCGCACCTCGGTCTTGACGGTGATCGCGGCTCCCGCGAGGTCCCTGGCGTCGACGGTGATGGTGTACTCGCCGTCAGGAGCGGCCGTCCCGGTCGAGGTCTTGCCGTCCCAGCTATAGCTCTGGTCGCCGGCCGTCAGCGTCGTCGTGCCGGTCTGCACGACCTTGCCGTTCGCATCCTTGATCGTGATGGTCGCCGTGCCGCCCTTGGAGGCGTTGAGCTTCCATTCGGCCTTGCCTTCCTTGAGCTGCGTCGCCGCCCCGTCCGCTGTCACGCTCTGCCCGACGAAGCCGATCGCGCTCGCCCCGGTCGTCGCCTTGCTGACCCCGAGCAGCGCGGTCAGCGTCTCGTTCTGCTTGAGCTGCTGCTCGACGCCCGCGAACTGCACCAGCTGCTGGGTGAACTGGTTGGTGTCGAGCGGGTCGAGCGGGTTCTGGTTCTTGAGCTGCGTCGTCAGCAGCGTCAGGAACTGGTCGAAATTATTGGCGATCGAGGTGCCGCCGCCGCTGGCATTGGTGCCGTTCTGCGCGGCGGTGACAGCTGAATTGCTCAAGGCGGGGGTGTTGGAGATGCTCATCCTGTCGCCTCTCTATCAAATGCTGAGGTCGACGCCGCCGAGCCTTGCGGCCCGGCGCAGCGGCGCCGTCTCGGTCACGGGCACGCCCTCTTCGGCAGTCTCGACCCAGGTCCGGCGCGTGCGTGCGCCTTCATCGTCCTGCCGGTGCTGGCGCGAGCTCTGATCGGCGGAGTCGCGCAGGCTCATCTCGACCCCGCCTTCGGACGGTTTCAGCCCGGCCTGCTCGAAGGCCCGTTCCAGCGTCCGCGCATCGCGCTGCAAAAGATGCAGCGTCTCGACCCGGTCTACCGTCAGCTTGGCGCTGACTTCGCCCTTGTCGGAGATCTCCAGGCGAACATCGACGCGGCCGAGCTCGGCCGGATCGAGCCTGATGTCGAAGCGCTTGTTGCCGGCGAGCGCCCGCGCGCCGATCTCGACCGGCACGACATGCAGCGGCGTCGGCCGCGTCGTCTCGACGGGCGCCCGGGCGTTCCCCTCGGCCTGCGCCTGCGCATTGGCCTGGGCGGCAGCATCGAGCGGCGTCGGAGCCAGCTCGGGCTTCTGAAGCTGCGGGCTGGCAACCGGGATCGCCTGCGGCACCGACGGCGCGGCCTGCTGCGGTGCATCCGCCTTGCCACCATCCGGGGCCGCCGGAACCTGCCCGACACCTGCAGGACGCTCGGCGACCTTGCCTTCGGTGCTGGCCGTGGCAGCGGTGGCGTTGCCCGCAGTCGCGCCGACCTCGTCGGTCGTCTGGGGATCGGCCTTGACGGCCTCGGCCGGCAGCATGGCCCCCGCCACAGCCGGCTTGACCGCGGCCTTGGCCTCACCGGCAACGCCTTCGGCACCGGCGCTCGCCTCGCCTTCGACCTTGACCGGAGCGACCGGAGCCGGCGCGACGGCGGCGACCGCCGGCAGCGCGCTCACGGTCTCCGCCTTGCCGTCAGGCACAGCGCCCGCCTCTTTGTCCGCGGCGTCGTCGGGCTCGACAGCGTTACCGGGCTGCTGCGTCGCAGCGACAAGCGCCAGGAATTGCGTCGCGATCTCGCCTGGCCCGGTTGCGGGCTTGGCAGCCTCCGGCGGCGTCTCAGCCGCCGTTGCGACGGCGTCCGGAACAGGCTGAGCCGCCCCCTCGAACGGCGCTTCGAGCACTGGCTTTGCCTGTTCGGCCGGAACCGCTGGCGGCACCGGCTGCGGCAGGACGACGATCATCTCCTCGCCGGTCGCC
Source organism: Allobosea sp. WAO (assembly GCF_001509835.1). Classification (GTDB taxonomy): domain Bacteria; phylum Pseudomonadota; class Alphaproteobacteria; order Rhizobiales; family Beijerinckiaceae; genus Allobosea. Next base: position 31,604 of record NZ_JXTJ01000006.1, on the reverse strand, counting down.
GGCTTCTCGGCTGGCGCGGCCGTCTCGGCCACCGCCTCGCCACCCTGCTTGCCGGCTTCAGCCAGAGCTTCGCCTGCTTTCGCGGACTCTGTCGTCTTGTCCCCGCCCTCGGCCTTAGCCACTGCGCCAGAATTGGTCGTCTCGGCTGCCTCCTTAGCGCCTGCGCGCTCGCTCCCCCTCGCCGTGGTTTCGCTGGCGCCGCGCCCCTGCTCGGCGCGCGGGCGCGGGCGGTTCGCGGTATCGTTTGCCTCCCGTTTCTCGACCGCCGGCAGCGTGAAGACCTCATCGCTGCCGCGCGCCCTGCCGGGATCGCGGCGCACCAGTGGCGCAGTCTCGTATGGAGAACGCGAGATCGACGCGGTGGACATGGAGGACTCCGGAACGGCGAAACGGCGAAGGGCGCCAGCCTCGCCACAGCAAGAGCCGGGCCAGATAAATAAAATCGCAAAATCAGTTACTTGCCCGATCACACCTGGTCAGATCCCGGCAGGAAGCGCCGCATCGACGTTCCGTCCCGGCAGTATTTGCCGGGCGGATGCTGGTCCAGACCCGGCAAAGCCGGTATAGAACGCGCCAGGAGGGCACCCCCGCCCTCGTTTCACCTTGCGCCAGACATTGCCATGACCGCCCCGCTCAACTCGCTGGACATCGCCAAGCCGCCTGCGGCGACGCGCGTCGTCGCCGCGATGTCGGGTGGCGTCGATTCCTCTGTGGTGGCGGCGCTGCTGAAGCGCCAGGGCTATGACGTCGTCGGCGTCACGCTCCAGCTCTACGATCATGGCGCTGCCGTGCACCGCGCCGGAGCCTGCTGCGCCGGACAGGACATTCACGACGCCCGCCGCGTCGCCGAGGCGATCGGCATCCCGCATTACGTGCTCGACTATGAGAGCCGCTTCCGCGATGCGGTGATCGAGCGCTTCGCCGAGAGCTACCTCGCCGGCGAGACGCCGATCCCTTGCGTCGAGTGCAACCGCACCGTGAAGTTCCGCGACCTGCTCGGCCTCGCCCGCGAGCTCGGGGCTGACGCGCTCGCCACCGGCCACTATGTCGCCAGCCGCGATCTCGGCAACGGCCATCGCGGCCTGTTCCGCGCCGCCGACGAGAACCGCGACCAGAGCTATTTTCTCTACGCCACCACGCAGGAGCAGCTCGATCTGCTGCGCTTCCCGCTCGGCGAGATGGAGAAGGCCGAGACCCGAGCGCTTGCCGCCGAATTCGGCCTCGCCATCGCCGACAAGCCCGACAGCCAGGACATCTGCTTCGTGCCGAACGGCCGCTATGCCGACGTCATCGAGCGACTGAAGCCAGGCGCCGCCCGCCCCGGCCAGATCGTGCATCTCGACGGGCGCGTGCTCGGCCAGCATGAAGGCGTGCTGCGCTACACGGTCGGCCAGCGCAAGGGCCTGGGCATTAGCGGCGCCGAGCCGCTCTATGTCGTCGCTCTCGACGCGCAGAACGCCCGCGTCATCGTCGGCCCGCGCGAGGCCCTCAGCGTCAGCCGCGTCGACCTGCGCGATCTCAACTGGATCGGCGACATAGCCCTCGCTGCACTGCCGCCCGAAGGCCTCGAAGTCGCGGTCCGCGTGCGCTCGACGCGGGCGCCGCGCGAAGCGCGTCTCCTCGTCGACGAGAGGGGCGTGCACGTCCTGCTCGCCCAGGGCGAGGAAGGCGTCTCGCCCGGCCAAGCCTGCGTGATCTACGATCATGCCGGCGCAGGTGCGCGCGTCCTCGGCGGCGGCGTCATCCTGCCTGAAAAGACCCGCCATATTCCCGACACTCCGGAACTTTCGCTCGCGACATCATGACGGCTGGCAAGGGTCTCGACGCGCAGAAGCGCGTCTATGCGGTCTGGGCGAAATTCTACGACCGGATCTATCAAGGGCTGCTCTCGCGCGCCCAGCGCGAGGCGGTGGCGGCGGCCTGCGCCTGCGGCCGCGACATCCTCGAGATCGGCGTCGGCACCGGGCTGACCCTGCCCTATTTCGAGCCCGACCGGCAGGTGGTCGGCGCCGATCTCTCGCTCGACATGCTGCGCGTCGCCAAGGCCAAGGTCGAGAGCCAGGGCCTGGGCCATGTCCGCGGCCTGCTCGTCATGGATGCCTGCCGCCTCGGCTTCGCCGATCGCTCCTTCGACGCGGTCACCGCGCAGTTCGTGATCACGCTGGTGCCGGATCCCGAGCAGGCGCTGAGCGAAATGGACCGTGTGCTGCGGCCGGGCGGCGAGATCGTTATCTCCAGCCGCCTTGTCGGTGAAGGCGGGCTTGCCGCGCCGCTCTGGTCGCTGGTGGCCCCGCTGGCCAAGGCGGTCGGCTGGAGCAGCGATTTCAAGGTCAGCCGGCTGACCGATTGGGCAGCCGCGACGGGCCGCTATGAGACCGTCCATGTCGGCCAAGGCTACTTCAAGGTCGTGCGCCTGAAAAAATTGCGGTGAATGCCTACGCGAGGAAGGCTTGACGCGCCCCCCCGCAAAACCCTATATCCGCGCCGTCGCGATTGAGCGTCTTCTGAGACGCGGCGCATCGGGGCGGGGTAGCTCAGCTGGTTAGAGCAGCGGAATCATAATCCGCGTGTCGGGGGTTCAAGTCCCTCTCCCGCTACCATTTCTCTCGGCAGCCAGCCCGAGCGATTTCAAGCACTTTGAACCGATCGGCGATGGAAGCTCATGCGTTTCGCGCGGGTTTCGTGATGCTGCCCTGCCGTCACGACTCGGCCCAGAACGAGAGCAAGTCACCTCTGCCCGGCCCCCGCCCGTACGGCCCCCTACGACGAGAGATAGCGCGGGGCCTCCTTGATCGCTGAGAGCATTTTCATCATCGAAGCCAAACCGCCCGCGCCCCTCGTGACCGCAGCCGTGCCGGCATCGCGGTAGCGGGCAACTTGCCGAGAACTCTGCGCGGCAGCTTTTCGTGCCCCATTTTCTAGCTTGCGCGGAAAGCACGGTCGCTCGTCGCCGGCGATCGCGTTCGCAGCCAGCCCAGGTGACCGATGCGGACATCCGGCACCATCGCTCAGCCGATGCTCATTCCAAGATGGTCGTCGCCGTGAACGTATAGCCGACGCCGTAGACGACCCTGATCGGAGCCGGCAGGCTCGTGCGCTCCTCGATCTTCCGGCGCAGCCGGCTGACGATAGCGTCGAGATGCCGATTGCCGAAATTCGCCCTGGGGCGAGCCAGCGTTTCCATCAGCAACTCGCGCGGGCAGGTGCTGCCGCCGCGGCTGCAGAGCACGCTCATGAAGGCAAATTCGGTCGCTGTCAGCTTGAGCGACCGGTGATTGGGAGCGACCAGCGTCCAGTTGGCGCCGTTCAGCGCCCATTGATCCCCGCTGCCATTCGCCGAGTTGGACGAGTTCACACTTCTTCGCAGCAGGCTGCGGATCGCGGCCTCGATCTCGCGCAGCGTGCTGTGCTTGACGAGATAGATGTCGGCGCCGCTCTCGAAGCCTCGAATGCGGTCTTCGCTGTCGCCGAGCGCCGTCAGCATGATGATCCCGCAGCGTTGGGCTTTGCGAAGTTCGCTCGCGAGTTCGAAGCCGTCACCGTCCGGCAGGCCGACATCGAGCACGATGACGTCCGGCGAAAGGCCTTCCGCCAGGACCTGACGCAGCTCATGCGCCGTGGCGACCCCGCTGGCAGCGAATCCGCAGAGCCCCAGGAAATCGACCAGATCCTTGCGCAGCCTCTTCTCGTCCTCGACGATCAGAATATGCGTCACGCTGTCATCTCCTCTCGCAGATCGGCAGGGCGCGCCCCAGATGACGACGGCACGCGCACGATGGCCGTCGTGCCATCTCCACCGTTCGAAACGAGCTGCAACCTTCCGCCGTGATAGGCTAGGAACTTACGGGCCGCGTAGAGCCCGAGACCGGTACCCGCGCTCGCCTTGGCATTGGAGGCCCGAAAGAAGCGGCGGCCGATCTTGCTTGCTTCGGCGCCGGGAATGCCGATGCCCCGATCACGGACGCAGATCACGACAGAACCCTGTTCTTCCCAGGCTTCGACGCGGATCGACGGGTCGTCCGGCGCATATTTCAGCGCGTTGTCGATCAGGTTGATAAGCACCGTTCCGAGCATATCCGGGTCGGCATGGAGAGAGACCGCTTCGTCGGCCAGGCTGAAATGCAGACGATCGCCGCGCTCCGTCATCTCAAAATGCAGCCGCACGTCCCCGATCAGCGAGCCGAGCTGCAGCGGCTCGGGTTGAAAGCCGTTTTCCCGGTCGTCCGCCATGAACCTGTCAATCAGAGAGAAGAGTCGATTGAGCGCCTCTCCGATGCCGGCGAGCCGCTCTCGGTTCGCGCCGGATGATGTTTCGCCGACAAGGCCGATCATGTCGGCAGCGTTGCGGATAATCGCGAGCGGTGTGCGAAATTCATGGCTGACGACGCGCATGAAGTCCGCCTGCTCGTCGCGCAAGGCACGCTCGGTCTCGAGGCTGGCACTCAGTCTGCTCTCTAGCTTTCGCCGCTCTTCGACCTCCCGCAGCAGGGCATCGTGCTTCCTGCGCAGATCGGCGGAAAGCCTCGCGCTGACCATGAAGAGGAGGCACGCGAAGAACGCGATCAGGAAGAGCGTGCCTTGCAACAGGTACCAGGCATTGCGGTCGGCCAGGATCGGGCCGCCGTCGAAATCGGCCGGCAATCGATACTCGATGACGCTCTGCAGCAGGCTCGCCGCCATGTACTCGACGAGAATGCCGATGGTAATCCAGCGCAGGAGCTTCGGCTGGGTTCTGTCGCGCACGAGACCCAGGCACATCACCGACATCATGACCACGGTGAAAGCGGTCGAGCTGTAAATGCGGATCGCGATGTCGCCGGGGTCGATCGCGACTGCGGCACTCCAGATCGCAATCTGGCAGACGAGGAGCGAGACGCCAACCCAAGTATAGCGCGGTTGTCCCAGGAAGCGGGCAAGGCCTTCGGCAAGCAGGACGAGGCCCAGCTTGATGACGGTATTGTGCAGCACGATGGCCAGAGGCTCGGGCTCCGCGCCGCGAAGGATCATCAGGAGAAGACCGGCGGCAATGGCACCGAAGCCAGCGGCGATGAACTTGAGCTCGTAGAGATGGCGCCATGCCTGCCATACGAAGACCCAGGCGGCAGCCTGCAGGCTTGCGGTCGCCAGCGCGACGACCAGAACCGTCTTCAGATCAAGCATCGCGTTGCATTTTCCCGAATCTCATTCACATCAATGCCCGAGACCGATTGATGCCGTATCGCGAGAATGATGGCTTCTCAAGAACGTCTGTTGCTAGATTTCGATGCAATTGATCTGTTTTCATCGCTAGCACTCTCCTCCCAACTCGGCTTATGCGAGCAGCATTACTTCTGTCATTTCTGGTGCCGGTATCACTCGTTGATCGCAGCTGATCAACGACTCGATCCCTGCACAGAAAGGCCGTTTGCCGACGCCGATTTCACAGGGGGGGAGTTACGGATGCATGTTCGCTCGCTGTTCGAGGCGGTTGAAGTCTTGGCGTCCAGGGTGCTTCAGTCTTGGACGGCCGGCTGGTCGGTCCCCACCGACGAGGTCTTCGTCTCGGCTCGCCTGCCGCTGCGGCATGTCGATGCAAGCGGCGGCGTGGCGGAGCGGTGGTTGCTCAAGGTGGCACGGTCCACGGCCGCCAAATGGCGCGGCGAGGTCTGTGGGATTCACCGTGGCCGGGTTCAGAGCGTCGTGATCGCTCGAGCCGGGCTGTCGCAACTGACGCCAACCAGGATGCACGGCGCCGTGCATGTGACGGCCCGCTATTGCGGTCGCCTGCCGGATGGGGGCTTCTGCTTTCGGCATGGTCTCTTTGACAGGAGCGGCTCCGAAATCCTGCATTTCGTATCCCAAATCTATTTCAGCCCAGAACCAGAACTTCCCGCCTATCCAGCCATTCAAATCAATTCAGACAACGGCACCGAGCGCTTATATCAATCCGATATGTGTTCAAAGGCAAACAAATTACCGTCGCCTGGTAGAATTATTGTCAATAATTCGAAAAATAGAACCGAAAATGCACAGCATCACGTGATTTAACTAACAGATTTGTAATATTTTGTCAGGATTCAACAGAATTAAGCAGTAGTCTCGCCGAGAGCGGAATTCTAACCTGCGTTTGGGTTGGATTCGCGCTTCGCCGTGCCGGCCCCCGGAACAGCCGATGCAGCGCCGAGCGGGACGTCGTGGACATCTTGCGAGACGAGGGGGGAGCGGGTCTTCGGCCCCTGTCCGGCAGAAGAGGGTTCGATGACGGTTCGCAGCCGCGGTTCGCTGATGCGTCCGCTCGCCCCCCGCAGCGCCACGGCGTCGATGGGCTTCCTGCCGGGATCGATCGGCGCCTCCCCCGGCAGTGCCGGCCGCGACATCCGCGCGGCCTCGGATTCCCTTGCGCGGCGGCCCAAGAGCCTGTGCACGACCACGTCGCTGATCTGCCTGGCCTTGGCGCTTGGAGCGGGACTGCCGCTATGGCCGCAAGCCGTGGCTGCTCAGCAGATCCTCCAGGGGGGCGGCAACGGCTCGGGCGCTTCCTTCGGACGCGGCGGCATTGCAGGTGGCGGCGGCATTGCGGGTGGCGGCGGTGGTGGCGGCGATCCCAGTAGTTTCGATTCTTGGGGCGGTGCAGGCGGTTCGGGGGCACGGACGCCCGGCGGATCGGCTTCGACAGGGATGCCCGGCGACACCGCCCCTGGCGGGTCCGGCGGAGCAGGCGGGCTGCCAGGCGCCCCCAACGATCTGGCCGCTGGCGGTGGTGGCGGTGGTGGTAGTGGCGCGGCCTTCCTTGATCCCACATTCCCGGGCGATGGCGGAGGGGGTGGAGCCGGCGGCGGCGGTAACCTCCTCACGACGACTGCCCCGCTATCGCTTGGTGCAGCCTATGCCGGTGGCGCGGGAAGCGGCGGCTCGCTGAATGGCCTCTATGCCGGAAACGGCGGCGGCGGTGGCGGAGGTGGCGGTCTCGCCCTGACCGGCACCGGAGTTGCCATGGATACGAACGGCTTTGCCGTCTCGGGTGGCGCCGGTGGCGGCGGTCCGGGCACCGCTGGCGCTGGGGGCGGTGGCGCCGGGCTGGTACTGCTCGACGGCGGCACGATCACCGTCGCGGCTGGGGCCGGCGGCACCAGCGTCATTGCCGGCGGCCAGGGCGGTAACAGTTACAACGGCGGCAACGGCGGTGCCGGACTGTTCCTGTACAATGGCGGCAGCTTGTCCCATCAGGCCGGTTCGATCACCGGTGGCGCAGGCGGGAAGCAGGCCTTCCCCGGCTCCGGTGGTGCCGGCGTGCTGAGCAATCTCGGCTTCATCGACAACCGAGCCGCGATCACAGGCGGCAAGGGAGGCGATTCGAACGCAGGCGGGACCGGCTACGGCCGAGGCGGTGCCGGCATGGAAGCCTGGGGCGGCTCGATCGGCAACACGACGAGCGGCAGCATCACAGGCGGAGCGGGCGGAAACCAGTCCAACATCGACCCTTACTTTGTCGCGGGTGTCGGCGGGGCCGGCATCGTCTTCCGAAGCGGCCAGATCGCGAGTCTGGACAATGCCGGAACGATTTCCGGCGGCAATGGCGGCAGCGCCGCTTCCGGTATCAGCCATGGCGTCGGCGGCGTCGGTATCGTCGGCGCGGCGAGCGGCGGCATCTCGATCGTCAATTCGGGGATGATCGCTGGCGGGCGGGCCGGGGACAGCGTGACGCGGGCCAACGCGGTCGAGCTCTTCGGCAGCAATAACCGCTTCGAGATCCGGTCCGGTTCGACGACCTACGGCAATGTCGTGGTTCAGAGCGGCGGCACCAACAATGTGCTGGCACTGGGCGGGGCGGCGAACGGCACCATCGATATCGGCAATCTCGTGGCTTCGCATACCGGCTTCACGGCGTTCGAGAAAACGGGCTCGTCGAGCTGGACGCTGTCGGGCAGCGGCAGTCAGCATTGGACGATCCGGGAGGGGACGCTCAGCGGCAATTCCTCCAGCCTGGCCGGGGATCTGACGTTCGGTACGGGAAGCGGCACGCGCGGCGTCGTCTTCAGCCAAGGGGCCGGCGGCACCTATTCCGGGACGATCTCGGGGGATGGCAGCTTCACTCTGGCAGCCGGCACCCTCAGTCTGGCCGGTACCCAGGGCTATACTGGCACAACGAACGTCGCAGGCGGCACACTGATCGTGAACGGGTCGATCGCAACGTCCTCCGGTGCGACGGTGGCAGCGGGCGCGACGCTCGGCGGCACGGGCATCGTCCCGACGACGGTGGTCAGCGGGACCCTGTCGCCCGGCAACTCGCCGGGCAGGCTGACCGTTCATGGCAACCTGACCTTCAATCCCGGCTCGGCCTATCTCGTCGAAATCCAGGGCGCGGTCGCCGATCGCGTCGACGTCGCCGGCGCCGCCACGCTGGCGGGGACGCTACGGCTGGTGCCGCTAGGGGGCGCCTACACCTTCAACAGTCCCTATACGCTGCTCTCGGCGGCGGGAGGGCGGACCGGCGCGTTCAGCCCGGTGGACACGGCAGGGACCTTCGGCGACGGCGTCACCACGACGGTGAGCTATACGGCCAAGGACGTTCAGCTAACCCTGACTCCGAAGCCGTTGACCCCGAGCGAGCCCGAGGTCCCGGTCACTCCGCCCGAGCCGTCGCCGCCCGCCGTCGACCCGACGCCTCCGCCTGCCGGGCCGCAGATCATCGGCGTGACCGCGCCAGCCAACGCCTATGCAATTGCGAAATCCATCGACAAGGCCATCGCCAATGGCGGCGACCCGTCCTCGCTGTTCGGCATCTACAACCTGCCGGCGGCGTCGATCCCGGCTGCGGTGAACAGCCTGTCGGGCGAGATCCACAGCGCCGCGCCGGCGATGGCCCATATCGCCACCGACCAGTTCCTGCGGACGATGCTCGACCCGATGGCCGCCGGGCGGCTGGAGACCGGCAGCGCCGGACCGGGCGGCGCCGCTTTCTCCGGCCTCGTGCGCAAGGGCGTCGACCAGTCCGCCGCCCCTTCCCGGCTCGACGCCCCCTTCTATTCGGTCTGGGGCTCGGCCTATGGCTCCTATGGCGCAACCGACGGCAATGCCGCGATCGGCGCCGCCAAGCGCACCATCGACAGCGCACATCTGGCGACCGGCCTCGACATCCGGCTGATGCCGGGCACGGTGGCCGGCATCGCGGTGTCCGGCGGCAAGGCGCGCGCCTCGCTGCCGGGCGTGCTCGGCAGCATGGATGCCGATGTGTTCCAGGCCGGCCTCTATGGCGTGACCCGGCTCGGCCCGGTCAAGCTCGGTGGAGCGCTGAGCTATGCAAGGCTCGACAACGATGTCCGGCGCAGCATTCCCGCGCTCGGCTCCAGCCTCGGCTCCTCCTATGACACCACGGCCTGGAGCGGGCGGCTGCAGGCGAGCACCGCCCTCTTCGCCTGGAACGGACTTGCGCTTTCGCCGCTGGCCGCGCTGCAGGCGACCCGCGCACGCAGCCCGGCTGTGGCCGAGGCGAACTGGGCCGGCGCCAGCAATGGCGCGCTCGCGCTGGCAAGGCGCAGCGATGTCACCAGCCGCAGCGAGCTCGGCCTGCAGCTCGATGCTGACAGCGTGCTCGCGGGCGTGCTGGTCACCGGCTATGTCCGCGCCGCCTGGGCGCATTACTTCCAGCGCGACGCCGGGCTGACCGCGAGCCTGACCGGGTTGCCGGGCGCGAGCTTCGCGGTGACCGGCGCCGAGATCGGCCGCAACAGCGCGCTCGTCAGCGCTGGTGTCGCGGCAAAGCTCAGCGAGCGCGTCTCACTCGGCCTGAACCTCGACGGCGAACTTTCCGATCGCGGCAGCCGCATCGGTGGGTCGGCCCAGCTCAGGGTCAGCTTCTGACGGTCTCAACGGCACGAGGGACCGTCTCGCGATGACGGCGTCCTTGTTGTTGTCGATCCGAGAGCTGCGCCAAGCCGATGAGGTCCTCCGCAAGGCATCGGCGCATTTTGCCGAGGCGGAGCTCGGCCGTCGGCACCAGTCATGATCGCGTCGATCGACCATCGCCGCGCGGCTGAGGGGGGCGAACCGCGGCTCCCCGTGTGAACGGCCGGCTTGCCGGCGACGGCCAGAGCCTCCCTTGGCGAAGAGAGACATCGTCGCGCGGGAGCTGTACCCATTCGTCGCGCCAGCCAGGCAATGCCCTGTCGAGGATCCGGAACCCTTGGCTGCGGCGCTGGCTGAAGTCGCCGCCAGCGCTGGTTCTGCTCGACGCCAATGGCTGGCTCGGGCGGACAGGTCCTGCGACCTCAAGCTCGCCCTCTCGCCCCGAGCAGCTCGGCGGCAAAGCTCTTCACGAGCCGGGCCTTCTGCATATCGGGGCGAACATCAGAATGCTGTTGAAATAGATCGGCTGCTCGAACGGGCGAAAGATCGCCCCCAACTCGGCAAAGCCTTCGGCCGCTGCCGGATTGGTCAGGCCAACGCCGACACCGCGCAGTGCGAGAGCGCAGATCGTCGCCGAACTCGGCGTTTCGACGACGACCTTGAGCCGAACCCCGGCCGGCAAGTTCTTTTCATTCTTCAGCGCCATCGCTTCGGACAACCGAGAAGACCAATCTAGAAAACGTCTAAAACATTGATATTGAACCGATATTATCGACTGTATAAGGATCGCAGGGTCGTCGCGGCATCGATCGGGTTGCGCCCTATTTATGAGCCCCCCAGCCTCAGAATCCCCATCTCGGCTGGTCGAGGCCTGCTATGCCGAACTGCTTCGCTTCGCACGCCGGCGTCTTGGCGGCGGACATGTCGCGGATGATCTCGTGCAGGAAGCATGTCTGCGCTTTGCCAGCACGCCCAGGCCGACGATCGCCAAGCCGCGTGCCTTTCTCCATCGCATTCTGGCGAATCTCGTCATCGACCATCAGCGCCGGAAGGCGCGGCAGCCGGTTGTCGCCGACGATTTTGAAGCTATCGATCCTGCGGCCAGTGCGCAGCTCGGGCCGTCCGGTCGAGTTCGCCCTTTTCGACGGCGAGACACACATGTCCGTGCTCCCCATCGCGATCAACCGGGCGATCCGCTTCGCCTTCGGTCCCGAGGGCGAGGCGTGACCGCCGGCGCTCAACTGCCCGTGCACGAAGCCGGGGATGCCAACGCTCTCTTCGCCATCGAGGCGGCCTCCTTCGCGGTCGGCGGGCGCACCCTGTTGCATCCGCTCGACCTCACCCTGCCTCAGGGGCGTGTGACCGGCCTGATCGGTCACAACGGCTCCGGGAAGTCTACCTTGATCAAGCTGCTCGGCCGCCAGCAGGCGCCCACGAAAGGCGTCATCCGCTTTCTCGGCAATCCGCTCGTCACCTGGCGGGCGCGCGACTTCGCACGACATGTCGCCTATCTCCCGCAGCAGCCGGCAGCGGCAACGGGCCTGAGCGTGCGCGAGCTGGTCGCGTTCGGGCGCTATCCCTGGCACGGCGCGCTCGGCCGCTTCGGAGCAGCCGATCGGCAAAAGGTCGGCGAGGCACTGAAGCTCACCGACATGGCGTCCTTCGCGGATCGCCTCGTCGATACGCTGTCCGGCGGCGAGCGTCAGCGTGCCTGGCTCGCCATGCTGATCGCGCAGGACGCTCAGTGCCTGCTGCTCGACGAACCGATCTCGGCCTTCGACATCGCCCATCAGATCGAGGTGCTGGCGCTGGTGCGACAGCTGAGCGACGAGCGTGGGATGAGTGTCGTCGTCGTTCTCCACGACATCAACATGACCGCCAGATATTGCGACGACATCGTCGCCCTGCATTCTGGACGATTGATCGACGCCGGTACGCCGGAGGAGATCATGACAGCGGTTCGTCTCGAAGCGATCTATGGCCGACCCATGGCCGTTCTCGCCCATCCCGACACGGCCAAGCCACTGGCTGTACCCCGTTGACCAATTTGCCGACGCCGGGCTTCAAGGTTCCGTGCAAGCGTCCTCCATCAGCCAGGGCGCTCGGCGGGCGCGCACCGGCACCCGTCGATCCGCTGCGCGAGCGCCGTGACCTCTCCTGTCCCGGCCACCATGGCGCCTTCAGACGCCCGACGAGTTCCTCCGCAAGCGAGGCGTAACCGAGCCAGACCGGTTCAATCATGGTCCGGTTCATCAAATACCGGCACAGAACGCCCAGATCATCTGCTGCCGAAGGCGGCTGGGCGGCTCCGAAACGCTAGAGCGCTCACAGGCAAGCGCCCGCCTTGGGCGTCCCGCAGAAGCTTGCCCAAGCAGATGCAGGCCGGCCAACGAGGACGACCTGCCGTTGAAGAACGGCGCTATTTGGCGTTCTCCTGCGGCGCTCCATGAAAGCGATACTTGAAGTCGCAGTGGGAGGCGCCTTCCATGATTGTCTGAGTACGTTCGAGCGAGATCCGCGGATCGTAGCCGACGCAGAAGACGCTGTCGCGGTTGCACGACAATAGATGGCCGATCTGACCGAGCCCCATTTCCTTGTAGCTCTCGGCATACCGACAGCGCTTGACGGTATAGTGGAACTCCTCGTCAGTCGCTTTCGTGACGTCGATCAGCAGAGCGTCGTCCTGCGTCCAGAGATCCTGCAATTCCTGGAAAGTACGGAGTGAGGTGCCACCGGGCGTCCTGGCGGCGAAGCTCTCGCCGGCCTTGATCGCCGCTTGGCGAATGGCGGTGTCGAGGATGGATCGGGCTTTTTCCTCGCCGACTTGCTTGCACATTTCCGCATAAATTGGCGCGATGATGCCAGCCTCGATCTTTCGTCGAGCGAGGATGCCGATCTCGCCGTCCATCGCGGCTCTGGAATCGGAAGGTCCATTCTCTTTCGGCACGGCATTTCTCCTGCGCATCGCAATACCGGCCCGGTCGCTGCCGCACGCGATCGCGATGCTCGTCTCCAACCCTTCAGGCCAGAGTGGCGGAATCAGCGCTGACCCAGTGGTGACCATCTACAACAGGTCGTCTCAATATTCAGATGCGGCTCGGCATCCCATCCCGTAGCCCCAATCGGGATATCCCCGGCCAGAAGCCCTTCGAGCATATTCGCTACCCTCGGCCAAAGCGAGGACACCTGTGCCATTGGTTCGGAATCAACGGGTCAGGCAGCCTTCATCATCAATCAATTCCAGGTAAGCCGGGGGTACCGCCCGCCAGCGCCATAGGACGAGGTTGAGATCCTGTGGCGTCGAGCCGGACGCAAAACTACGGACGAGCAACCCGTCATAGCCCGCCTGATGCAGCTCGTTCGCGAAGCTCTGCGTCTTCGCCGTGCCGTTCGCTTTCATCTGATCACGCCAGTTGGTGTCTGCCAACGCTGCTGCGTCCATCGATGGACGAACAAGGCGCATTCATCGCGAGTGTCGAAGACGCGCTCGAAGTCGGCATTGTAGGACACCAGCGTCGTTGGCTGCAGATTGCCGATCTGGTTGGCTTCCCACAACGCCGTGATGATTGACAATGATGTATAGAGGGCCGGCATCCCTTTTCGGTTGAAACGCCCGCCATAAAGTTCCGCACCACGGCCCGAGAGCGGTTCGCGGGCATAGATCGGCTTCAGCGCACGATAGAGCTGGCCGTGGTCGTGCAGCGTCACGGTCAGGCATGCACGCCGGCATCGACGGCATCGATGTAGTCGAGAACGTCGTCGGCCCGCCCCTCGCGAACGAGGCGCATCGCTGTCAGGCCTGAAAATCCTGGCAAGGGCTCTGAGCGATACCAAGCATACCATTGAACCATTGCTCAGCCACAGAAACCGGCCGGGCCGACCACCGACTTCGGGAAATGCAGCCCGAAACGCCCGCTTTCCGCCGAGTTCCAAGGTCCGCTCGCGGCGCGGCTGCGCGCTCTTTCTCCGCAGCAATGAGGGCCTGCTTCGCAAACTTGCGTCGCTACGGGATTTGTACCTTGCCGCGAAGCCACGCGCTGGCAGTCCGCTGCGCCTCCGCCTCCGATCCGACGATCTTGAGCGGATAGGGAATGAACGCAGCCAGCGCCACATTAAGCAGCTTGCCGAGCAGCGCCTGGCGCTTGGTGTCGTCCGGCTCGACCCGGACCGCCCCCGCGACGAGGCGAGCGAGATTCTTGCGCCTGCGCTTCGACCAGTCCTTGTAGAGCCGGTTGAAGCGCCCCGCCTCTGCCGGTCGCTCGACGCCTTCGAAGATCAGCACGAAGCGTTCGCCGCGGTCGAGCAGCGCGTCGAACGCGGCGAGCAGATCGTCAGCCTCGGCGTCCGGGATCGCGGCCGGCATGGTCCAGCGCACGACCGGCCAGGAGGAGGCGTCGATGATGCTCACCGCGCCGCCCCTCAGAACTTCAGGCTGGCGCCGGCGCCCAGGGTCGCGCCGCGGGCATAGATCGCGCCGAAGACCGGAGCGCCGGTCAGCACGCTCGCGCCATAGGGCTGGGCGAACGTGACATAGCGCTTGTCGAGCAGGTTCTCGCCGAAGAGATAGGCCTCGCCCTTCTCCCACTCGACGCCCAGACGGGCCGAAAGCAGGTGCACGGGGTTGAGCTTGGCGAGGTTTCCGGCCTCCGCATAGCGCGGACCGATATAGTTGTAGCCGACGCGGGCGAGCAGGTTCGCCGGGCCGAAGGCGGCGATGCCGAGCGTGCCCAGCGGGGCGCGATAGGTCACCGAGGCCTTGCCGGCCCATTCCGGCACCTGCGGCAGCTGGTTGCCCTTCTTCAGGCCGGGTTGCGCGGCGGCTGCGGCAGCCGGCACATCGGTGATTTCGGTCGCGGTGTAGGTGATGCCGCCGGCGAGTTCCCAGTTGTCGTTGACGCGCCAGTTCGCATCGAGCTCGACGCCGTAGGCGTCGGTGTCGAGATTGAGCGATTTCTGGGCGAAGTTCTGCAGGTCGTAGGCGAGGATCTGCTCCTTGCTGACATCGTTGTAGAACAGCGCCGCCGAGACCTTCAGCCGATCGTCGAGGAAGGAGCCGCGGCTGCCGATCTCATAGGCGATCGTGCTGGAGGAATCATAGGGCGTGCGCGGCACGCCGGCCCACATCAGCGAGTTGAAGGTGCCGAAGCCGCCGCTCTTGTAGCCGCGCGAGACGCTGGCATAGCTGATGAGCTTGTCGCTCCACTCATAGGAGAGCGAGGCGCGGCCGGTCCAGAAATTATAGTCCTTCTTGCCGGTCTCGACGAAGACCGGAACGGTGCCGGGCGTGCCGTCGCT
Organism: Allobosea sp. WAO; assembly: GCF_001509835.1. Lineage (GTDB taxonomy): Bacteria > Pseudomonadota > Alphaproteobacteria > Rhizobiales > Beijerinckiaceae > Allobosea. The sequence continues at coordinate 16,484 of NZ_JXTJ01000006.1, read as the reverse complement.
GTAGAACTCGCCATCATACGCCTTCTGCTCGCGGGTGTAGCGGCCGCCGAGCGAGAGCTTCAGCCGGTCGATCACGGGATAGGTCGCCTCGCCGAAGACCGCCTGGCCGGTCGTGGTCTGGTGCAGGTTGTCGAAGCCGGAGACGGCCGGCCCGTACATGAAGATGTTGCGCATCGAGAAAAGCTTCGACTGATCCCGGTAGTAGGAGACGCCGGCGACCCATTGCAGCTTGTCGCCGGGATTGGAGTTCAGGCGCAGCTCCTGGGTGAAGCGGCTCTGATCGGTGTTCCGGTCGAAGTAGTTGCCGGCGGTGTTGGCGAAGGCGCCGGTCGGCAGTCCGGAGATCCGGCTGCCGAGGAAGAAGTCGACGCCGTTATAAGTCAGGTCGGCGCGGATCGCGTTGTAGGAGGTCTGCGAGGTGAAGCTGAAATGCTCGAAACTGTGCTCGAACTTCGACTGCAAGGCATAGTTCCTGGTCACTTCGCGGGCGAGGTTCTGCGCCGCCAGGATCGGGAAGCCGTCGCCCTTGAGGGTGTAGTAGACCGGCACGCCGTCCGAGGAATCGATGCTGCCGCTGAGCGTCCAGGTCGTCCGGTCGGTCGGCGTGAAGCGTAGCGTCAGGCGTCCGGTGGCGCTCTGCTCGCGGCCGAGATCGGGCCCGACGACGTTGTTGACGTAGCCGTCGATGCCGCGCAGGCGGAAGGCAAGGCGTGCGCCGAGCTTGTCCTTGATCAGCGGGCCGCCGATGGCGCCTTCGAGCATGCGGTGATTCTGCGTGCCGTATTCGGTACGCAGATGGCCTTTCCAGGTCTCGTCCGGCTGCACCGGCACGAGGTTGACGGCGCCGCCGGTGGTGTTGCGGCCGAACAGTGTGCTCTGCGGCCCCTTCAGCACCTCGACTCGCTCCAGGTCGAGATAGTTGGCGTTGGAGGACCCTATCGGCAACGGCGCGCCATCGATGAAGGTCAGCACAGAGGAATCGTCGGGGCCGAGCGGGAACAGGATCGGCCCGACGCCGCGCATGATCAGGAAAGAGGTGGAACGGTCGCCAAAGCCCGGCATGTAGACGCCGGCTACATCCTTAAGCGCGGACGGTGCGTCATAGGCCCGCTTCTCGTCGAGCTGCTGGCCGGTCTGGACATCGACTGTGAAGGGCACGTCCCAGAGTCGCTCATTGCGTTTGCGCGCGGTGACGGTGATCTCGTCGAGTTCGATCGTGCTCTGGGCCAAGGCGATGTCGGCGGTCGGAAGCGTAGCGGAAGCGGCGAGCGCCGTGGTCGCGAGCAGGCGGAAAGCACGAATAGGGCGGCCCATTTGGGTCTTGCTCCGGTTGGTCATGGCGTCATGTCGGTTTCGTCGGCGCTCCGCCCGGCGCCGAAAGCGAGGACGGCGCCGGCTGCACAAAGCAGGGCGGAGAGCGACAGCAGGGTCGGTAGGCCGAAACGGCCGATCACCAGCCCGGCCAGGATCGCAAAGACGGTCGAGACGAAAGCGTCGAGGCTCGACAGGCTGGCGGCCTGGGTCGCGCCGCGCGGGCCGCCGCAGCTCTTCAGGACGAGAGCACGGAAGACGACGAAAAAGGCGTAGCCGAGCGCCATCACGAGCAGCGACAGCGCGATCGCGGCGGTGGCACCGACCTTGGGCGCCGCGAATGCGATCGCGCCGAATCCGAGTGCCGAGGCGAGGCCGACGATAGCCGCCATCTGCCAGGCCCCGATGCGTCGCAGGGCAAGGCCCGTCGCCCAGGCGGCCAACAGGCCCACGCCATTGGCACCCGCCGCCGAGACCAGCGCGATCTGGCCCAGCGTCAGGCCGGCATCGACCTGCAGGACCGGCAGCATGCCGCCGGCGAGCGCGAGCCCGCCATGCAACGTCAGCGCGAGGCCGATCCGCCGTCGCGACGGGGGCCCGATCAGGAAGCACCAGAGGCCGCGCCGTGTGATCTCATGCGCATCGGGGACGAAGGCGCGCGGCGGCGTGGCCGGCATCGCCAGGGCCGGCAGGGCCAGCGCCGCCATGGTGCCCATCAGCAGCCAGATCACGACATGCCAGTCGCCCCCGTCGCAGGCGAGGATGCCAAGGCCCATGACGAGCCCGCCGAGCGCGAAGCCACCGCCCTGGAGCGCGGCGCTGCGCGCCCGCTCCGGCGCCGGCAGCATCGCCATCAGATAGCCGTCGAGGGCGATCGTCGCGGTCGCGATCAGGACGATCAGCGCCGTCGCGGCGAGCGTGATCGAGACGGCGCCCGTCGCCGGCGAGAATGCAAGCAGAGAGACGATGCCGAGGACGGCGATGCCGAGGCAGGCCAGCACGACGCGGCGGTAGACCGGTGCGCGCTGCCGGCCCAGCCGGTCGACCAGCGGCGCCCAAATCGCCCGGAGCGCGAAGGGCAGATAGGCGAGGAAGACGAGATTGGCGATCTCGGGCGGCTGCCCGGCCTGGCGCAGGCTAGCCGGCAGCATGTTGTAGATGAAGAAAAGCGGCACGGCCGCGGCGGCATAGACCGCGCCGATCCCGAGCCGCAGTGCCGTGCCGGGGCCGAGCAGCCCTGCTCGTACGCTTTCCGATGCCACAGTCATCAGCGCAGCCTCCAACCGGCGGCGCGGTCCTGGGCCTGCCAGAGCCGGGCATAGAGGCCGTCCAGGGCGAGCAAGTCCTCGTGGCGGCCGCGCTCGACGATCCGGCCGGCCTGCATCACCAGGATCTGGTCGGCCCCGGCGATGCTGCGCAGGCGATGCGCGACGACGACGACGGTACGCCCGTCCTCCAGCGCCGCGATCGCCTGCTGGATGGCGCGCTCGTTGAGCGGATCCATCGCCGAGGAGGCCTCGTCGAGCAGCAGGATCGGCGCGTCCTTCAGCAGGGCGCGGGCGACGGTGACACGCTGGCGCTCACCGCCGGAGAGCGTGCGACCACCCTCGCCGATGCGGGTCTCGAGCCCGTCGGGCAGCGCAGCGATGAGGTCGTCCAGCCGGGCGGCGCGGATCGCGGATTGCAGTTTCTCCTCGCTCGCCTGCGGGTCACCGAGCAGGAGATTGGCCCGCAGGGTGTCACGGAAGAGGTGGACATCCTGATTGACGAAGCCGGTCAGCGCCTGCACCCGGGCTGGATCGAGCGTCGAGAGATCGGTGCTACCAAGCGACACGCGCCCGCTCGTCGGATCGAGGTAGCGCAGCATCAGCGCGAGCAGGCTCGACTTGCCGGCGCCGCTCGGGCCGACGATGGCGACGGTCGCGCCCGGCCTGACGTCGAAGCTGACATCGCTGACGACGTCCGGCTTGTCCGCGCCATAGCGCAGATGCGCGCCGTCGAGCTTCAACGCCAGCGGCCGCCCGGGTTCGGTCACCTGCCCGCCCAGCACTGGCTCGGCCAGAAAGCGCGAGATATTGGCCTCGGCCTGGATGCCGAGCATGACGACCAGCGCCTGCGGCAACACGGCCGTAGCCAGCGCCTGGCTGGCGGCCAGCAACAGGAAGAAGGCCGGGACCAGGACAAGCGACAGCTCCGCTTCGCCGCGCCAGGCGAAGGCAAGGAGCGCGAGCGGCAAGGCGAGCGTCATCGCGAAGGCGGCGAGCCCTTGCAATGAGACGAGCTGCGGTGTCGAGCCGATCATCAGCTCGCGCATGCGCTTGGTCGCGCCGGCAAGGCGGCCGAAGGCGCTGTCGCCGGCGCAGAAGGAGCGGAACACGGCGATGCCCTCGCCATACTCGCCGATCAGCTGGTTCAGACCGGCGATTTCGGCATTGCGAGCCGAGAGCAGCCGCTTCAGCAGACGAGCCGCGACCGGCATTGCCGCAAGGCCGAGTGCGAAGGCGAGAATGACGCAGAGTGCGGTGACGGCATCGAAGACGACGACGCAGGCGAGCAGGCAGGCGCCGGCAGCAAGCCCGCCGAACAGCCGGTTCAGGCTGAAGGTTGAGACTTCGTTGATCCAGCGACCATCCTCGCTGAACAGCGTGGCGAGACGGGCGGCGCTCCAGCGCTGCAAGGCGCCGATCGGCACGGCGCGCATCCGGTCGAGCAGGCGGTTGCGGATGGTCTCGGTGACGACATTGCCGGCATGGAAGCCTTTGGCCCAGGCGCGGCGGATCAGCAGCATGCGCAGCGCGACGGCAGCCGGGACGGCGAGCGCGTAGGGCAGCATCGCCACGACATCGGCGCCACCCTGCTGGAGCCGCACCAGGCCGAGCGCGACCGCGAGCGCCGGCAATGCGGCCGCGAGCCCTTCGAGGAAGGTCAGCAGCATGGCGCGCAGGAAGGCCGCGCGCGCCGGGCCGAGATGGGCGAGGAGCAAGGCGAGGAGCTTCATGCCAGGTTCTCCTCCCAGGTACCGGCCGGCGTATCGACCCCACCGGAGGCGTGGCGGTGCCGGCGGACCTCCTCCTGTGCACGCCACATCGCGGCGTAGAGCCCGTCGCGGTCGAGGAGCTCGGCATGCGAGCCCTGCTCGGCGACGCGGCCCGCATCGAGAACGGCGATCAGGTCGGCATGCGCGATGGTGTGCAGGCGATGGGCGATCACGATCAGGGTGCGCCGGCTGGCGAGCGCGGCGATCGCATCCTGGATCAGCGCCTCGTTCTCCGGATCGGCAAAGGCGGTAGCTTCGTCGAGGACGAGGATCGGCGCGTCCTTGAGGATGGCGCGGGCGATCGAGATTCGCTGGCGCTCGCCACCGGAGAGCCCGAAGCCGCGCTCGCCGACGGGCGTGCCGTATCCCTGCGGCAACGCCGAGATGAAACCGTGGGCCTGCGCTGCCCGCGCGGCGGCGATCACCGCCTCGTCGGAGGCGTCCGGCCTTGCCAGGCGGATGTTCTCCGCCACCGTGCCGGCGAACAGGAAGACGTCCTGGAAGACATAGGCAATGTGGGCGTTGAGGACGTCGGGCGCGATCTCGCGGACATCGACGCCGCCGATCTCGATGGCGCCGGCCTCGGCATCGTGGAAGCGGGCGATCAGGCGCGCCAGCGTCGACTTGCCCGAGCCGCTCGGCCCGACAAGGGCAAGGCAGCGTCCGGGCGCGACCTCGAGCTCGATCCCGTCGAGCACACGACGATTGCCATAGCTGAAGGTCGCTCCGGCGAAGCGGACGGAGGCGTCGGCGGGTGTCCTGGGTTCGGCGGGCGCCGGCAATTCCGGCGCAGCGAGAACAGCGTCGATCCGGTCGAGCAATTCGACCTGCTTCATCAGACGATGGCTGATGCCCTGCAGAGAGGAGAAGACGTCGCCAAGCCCATAAGTCACCGCCAGGAAAGCGGCGAGCGCACCGGTGCCGATCCAGCCGGCCGCCGCCATCAGCAGCCCCGCCGGTGCGGCGAAGAGCAGATGGCTGGTCAGGAGCACCTGTGCGACCGAGCCCGGAACGACCGCATGACGCGCCCAGTTCTCGGAGAGTTCGCTGATCTCGGCGAAGGTGCGCCGTGCCCGGGCCGTCGCCTGGCCGTCCTGGTTGAAGGCGCGCACGGTTGGCAGCCCGTCGGCCATCTCGGCCACGGTCTCGGCCATCCGCGCCTGGATCTGGAGATAGTCGCGCGTGACGCCTTCGCCCTGGCGCATGACCCGGCCGATCAGAACCATGCCGAGACCGAGCGGCAGCAACGCCAGCATGGTCAGGCGCCAGTCGATCAGCGCGAGCAGGAGGATCGCCACGACCGGCGCGACGATCGCCGCGCTGAGCTCCGGCACGATATGCGCCATACCGTCCTCGACGCCCTCGACATCGTCGAGCAGAACGGTGCGCAGTTCGCCCTTGGAGCGATCGTCGAAGAAGCCGAGCGGTACCCGCGCCAGCTTGGCCGCGAGTTCGACGCGCAATTCTTCCTGCGTCGCGAAGGCGATGCGGTGCGACAGCCCGGTCGAGAGAGCGAAGAACGCCTGGCGGCCGGCGACGCCGGCGAGCGCGGCGAGGCCGAGCGAGGTCAGCCAGCCAGTGCTCGCGTTTCCGTCGAGAAGCGCAGCGAGCGCCAGCGCGGCTGCGACATAGGGCGAGAGCGAGAGCAGAGCCGCAGCCGTGCCGCAGAGAACGGACAGCAGGAGGAGGCCACGGCGCCGGCGCATCAACGCCAGCAAGCGTCCGGCGACAGCGCCAAGCGAGACAGGGGCGTCCACCGCCACCTTGCCTTGTTCCCCGGCGCCGCCGGTCTTCTTGATCGAATGCGCTGCCGACACAGGGAAAACTTCGAGCCGCTGGACCTGTGGCCGTTCTAGGGCGCGGCCGTGATGGGCTCCACGCATCCGGCCTTTGCGGCCCGGTGTTTTTCCTTTGCGGACGCGAACGCCCTGGAAGCCTTAAAAATCCTGGGATGGCGGCCGGCCGAAACGACGGCGATAGGCAGTGGCGAAATTGGCCGGGCTGGCGAAGCCGACGCGATAGGCGATGCTCGCGACCGAAAGCTCCCGCCGCAGCACCAGCACGCGTGCGACCTCAAGCCTGCGGTCGCGCAGATAGTCGATGATCGTGGTGCCGAAGGCGGCCTTGAAGCTTCGGCGCAGATCGGTCTCGTTGAGGCCGATCGTCCGGGCGAGCTCGGGCACGCTCGGCGGATCGGCTAGGCGCACATCGAGCAGCAGCCGGGCCTGTTCGGCATGATCGCGATGCGGCCGCGACAGGGCCAGGATGCTGCTGTCTTCCGCATCGTGCAGCAACCCGGCCAATTCGACCAGGGCCGAGAGGATGCGGCTCTCGGCATAGATCTGCCCCAGCGTGCCGGAATAAGGGTTGCCAGCGAGCTGGCCGAGCAGGATCCGCAACGTGACGCTGTGCTCGATTTCGTGGAAGGCAAAACCCTCGTCGAGCAGGCGCACAAGGCCGGTGCAGCCGGCCGACCCATCATCGGCGAGCCCGCGCAGGAAGTCCGCGCCGATATGGAAACCGCTCATCCGGCAGATCTGGCCGCGCCGCTGGTTCGAGGTGATCTCGACCTCGCTGCCGACGCCGAGCAGGGTCGGCACGCCGATGCGCTGGCTGGCGATCGAGCGACCACCGACGAATCCGGTGTGCTCGCCGGCGCTCAGCATGCCGACGAACAGGCTCGGGCGGTAGCAGCCGGCGACGCGGTCCTCGTTGAGGTACTCGAGGTCGCAGCCGGTGACGTGGACATCGGGCCGGACCGGCTCCATCCAGTAGCTGCCACGCGCGAAAGGCAGCGTCGGCTGGGCCTGCCGCGATGTGCCGCTCAAATCGAGATAGCGCGTGCTGTCCATATAGGCCGCGACATCGTCGTAGGTGATCTGGTCGCTGGCCTGGAGGACGCCAGCGCCAGCAGCCGATTGCCCGTTGATCGTGAATGCCATTGCGAACCCGGCTGAAGATGTGGTCCGAACAGGTAGGATACAGCGATGGACTCACGCAATACTCTGCAAACAAACAAGAAATGGAATAATATCGAACGGTCGAAGGCCGCCATTTCCTTTTGGCACTGAACAGAGGAGGAGGGTCGGACCGTTAGCGCGATCGCGCGGCCGCGGCCGGCACTCCCCTTCAAACGCGCCCGAACGGACTGCGGCCTACGCCTGAAGCCACCGCAAGACGAAGAGCGCCGCCGGCATCGAGGCTCCGACCTTTCGCCGACCGTATTGATATTGAACTTGCCGTGATAAATAGTTCCTAGCTCCGCCATAGATGGGGTCTATGAAACGTGGCAGTCAGCTATTCTGGAATCGCAGCGTTTCATGCCGTCGCCGAGGCTGGGAGCTTCACGGGCGCAGCCAGGGCGCGGAACCTCAGCCAACCGACCTTGTCCTCGCAGGTTCGCGGGCTCGAGGAGGCCTATGGCGTCAGGTTGTTCGATCGCGCCGGCCGGCAGGTCAAGCTGACCCCGCTCGGTCAGAGCCTGTTCGTGATCACGTCACGCCTGTTCACCGCCCAGGACGAGGCGCAATCCCTGCTGGCCGGCACGCGCACGCTTCAGCGCGGCCATCTGCGCATCGCCGCCGACAGCGCGACCCATGTGATGAGGGCGCTCGCCCGCATGCGGGAGAAGTATCCGGGGCTCACATTCTCGATGACGATCGGCAATTCGTCACAGGTCGTCGATCAGATCATGGACTTCGCCGCCGACGTCGCGATCACTGCGCGACAGAGCTCCGATCCGAGGCTCCATACGGTCAAGCTCCGCTCGGACAGATTGGTTGCCTTCGTGGCGACGAGCCACACTCTGGCAGCCTATGACGCCATTCCCATAGAGGCGTTCGCCGGCCAGGATATCGTCCTGCGGGAAAGGGGCTCGATAACCCGAGAGGTTTTCGAGAGGCGGCTCTTCGAGGCCGCCGTGCGGCCTGCGAACCTGCTCGAAGTGCAGTCGCGCGAGGCAGTGCGCGAAGCGGTCGCCGCCGGCTTCGGGATCGGTGTGATTTTCAGCGCCGAGTTTCGCCCCGACGAACTGGTCAAGCGGCTTGCGATCACCGGCGCCGATTTCTCGGTCGGTGAGTACGCCGCGTGCCGCGCGGAACGGCGCCGCATCCCGCTCGTTCGCAGCTTTTTCGAGACCGTCCAGGAACTCGCGGCGCAGGGCTGACGGTCAGGCGATGCGCATCAGCACCAGCGAGAGCACGATCAGGCAGCAGGCCAGCAGGCGCGAAGGCTGCAGCGGCTCCTTCAGCCAGAGATAGGCGATGGCCGCGGCGAACAGGACCGAACTCTCGCGCAGCGCTGCGACCAGCGGGATGGGTGCGACCGTCATCGCCCAGATCGCGATCCAGTAGGCGCCGAGCGCGAGCGCGCCGCCGACGCTGCCCTGCAGCCAGAACGGCTTCATGGCCGCCCAGGCGGACCGGCCGCGGCGCAGCGCGACGTAGATCGTCAACGGCAGTGCGTCGATCACGAACAGCGTGGCGGAATATGCATGCGGATCCCCCGCGGCGCGCGCGCCGAGCCCATCGACGAGCGTGTATCCGCAGATCATGATCGCGGCGAGCGCTGCGTAGCCGATTGCGCCCTGGTCGAAGCGGCTGCCGCGTCGGCGGCCGAGCAGCGAGATCAGCATGATGCCGCATCCGAGCAGGGCGACGGCCCCGAGCTGGAGGGGGACGAGCCGCTCGCCGAGGAAGGCGACGCCGATCACCGTCGTCAGCAACGGGGCGCTGCCGCGAGCCAGAGGATAGATCTGGCTCATCTCGGCGCGCCGATAGGCCTCGGACAGCCCGATATAATAGCCGAGATGAAACAGGAGCGACGCGACCAGCCAGGGCCAGGCCTCGCCCCGCGGAAGTCCGGTGACCGCAAGGGCCGGCAAGGCGAACAGGCCGGCGGTGAGCGAGATCATCGTCATCGCCAGGATCGGCTCCAGCCGGAGCTTGACGAAGGCGTTCCAGCCGGCGTGCATCGCGGCGGCAGCCAGCACCGCCAGGAAGGTCGTGAGACTCATGCCGGCCTGCCGGCCTTCGAAAGCGCCCTGCCCGTCCGCAGTGCATGGGCCCAGTCCGGCCGCCCGTTACGCTCCGCCTGTTGCGCTGCCGCCGCCCAGTCATAGGCGACGGCATAGTGCTCCACCGTCACCTGATCAGCCAGGCTTATCAGGGCGAAGCGGGCATGGGGCGAGCCGCTTTCCGAGACATGCGGCGGCTCGGTCGAGTCATCATAGGCGGGGCAACCGACACTGCCGGGATTGACGACGAGCGTGCCGTCGGCCACCCGCAGCAGGCGTGCCTGGTGACTGTGCCCGCACAGGACCAGCCCGGCATTGCCAGGCCCCAGCCGCGCGGCCACCTCGTCGGCATCGGCCGGTAGCAGGCGCCCGGCGACGACCTGCTCCATCAGATAGGTTTCGTCACTACCGGGGCTGGCGTGGAAACACCTGACCTGTGTCGCCGGCTCGGCCTCAGCGGGCAGGCTGGCGAGCCAATGACGGTCCTCATCGCTCAGTCTCTCCCAGGCGAAGCGATCGGACGCCCCGAGCTTTTCCGGCGAGGCTGTGCCGAGCGCCCGGTCGTGATTGCCACGGATGTGGAGCGGGGTCGCTTCGCGTAGCAACCGCACCGTCTCCGCCGGCCAAAGAGGACCTGAAGCGCAATCGCCGAGATTGACGAGCAGGTCGATTGTCTCCAGACGCAGCCGCGCCAGGACGGCTTCGAGAGCGGCGGCGTTTCCATGGACATCGGCGATGACTGCAATGCGCATATCGAACTCGGTGAAGGCAAGGGATCGCGGTCGGTCATCAAGGACGACAGCGCCTAGCGCTGGCCGTCCGTCGCTTCGGAAGTCGGCACCGCCCATTCCGAAAAGGCCAGGGCGACCCGCCGATAGATCTCGCGCTTGAAGGAAACGACGCGCGCGGGCATCTCCGCGAGCGGCAGCCAGGACCATTCGGAGAACTCCGGGGGCTCGTCGCCATTCGGGCCGGAAATGTCGAACTCCGCGGCCGAGCCTTCGAAGCGGAACGCCACCCAGCGCTGCCGCTGGCCTTTGAAGGCTGCCAGCTTGTGCGGCGGCCCGGCATAGGGCGGAAAATCGTAGGCCCACCAATCCTCGGTCACCGCGAGGAGCGAAACAGTGGTGGCGCCGGTCTCCTCAGCGAGCTCGCGGCGCGCGGCCGCGACGATGTCCTCGTCCGGGTCGATGCCGCCCTGCGGCAGCTGCCAGTCGAAGCCCGGCTCGACGATCTCCGGCCCCGCGCTGCGGCCACGCCCCGCGAAGACGAGCCCCTGCCGGTTGAACAGCGCGATGCCGACATTCGGCCGATAAGGCAGGGCGGAACTGTCACGCGGCGATCCGATCACAGAATGCTCCGTCAAATCCTACTCCGCCGCATCGAGCAGGCGCGTCGCCTGCAGCAGGCCGCGATGCTCCAGCAGACCATGCACCGTCGCCGCGATATGCGCCTCGATGCGCTTGAGGTCGCGGATGATGTCCAGCCTCAGGGCGCTGAGCACCAATGCCTCACGGTCGCCCTTGCGCATCTCGTCGAGATGATCCTCGATCGCCTCGCGCTCGAGTTCGCGGAAGGTCTCCTTCGCCCGTACGAGCCTGCGGGCCGTCGTCTCGTCCTGCGAGATGAAGACGGTCACCGCCAGTCGCAAATGATTGCGGAGACGATCATGCATGTCGGCGAGCAGGCCAAGCGTCGCGGGCGGCAGCCGGCGCTGGTCGCGAATGCGTTTGCCGGCCATCTGCATCAGGTTCTTTTCGACGATGTCGCCGATATGCTCGAGGTTGATCGCGAGTGCCAGCAGAGTGGAAAGGCGCCGTTCCTCGGCCTCCGAGAGCGCCTCATGCGCGATCGCGCCGACATAGAGCTGGACCTGGTCGTAGAGACTGTCGAGCACGTCGTCGGCGCGCCGGACGGCCGCGACGCAGCGCGCATCGTCGCTCCCCATAGCCTTCTGCGAGGCCTTCAGCATGTCGTCGACAACATCGGCCATGCGCAGCACCTCGCGCGTCGCATGCGACAGCGCGACGGTCGGTGTGGCGAGCGCAGTCTCGTCGAGGTAGCGCGAGCGCGCAGGGTCGGATTCCGGACCCGGCTCCGGCAGAAGCCGGACGAGGAGGCGGGCTATCGCCGGCAGCGGCGGCAGGAACAGCGCTGCCATCACGAGATTGAACGCGAAATGGAGCGCGGCCGCGGCTTGTGCCGGATCGAGCGGCAACCCGGCCAGCAGCTTCACGATCAGAGGCAGGGCAAGGAGCCCCAAAGCGCAGCCGACGAGGCGGTTCGCGAGGTTGCCGAGGGGGACACGCAGCGCCGTGTTACCGTTGCTTCGGGCCTGCACCACCGGATTGATCGCGGTGCCGAGATTGCAGCCGAGGACCATGGCGACCATCGCCTCCGGGGCGATCGCGCCAGCGCTGGCGAGGCTCATCACGACGAGGATGGCGGCCAGCGAGGAATGAGCGGCGAAGCTTAGCGCGGCGGCGAGCAGGAGCGTGACCAAGGGATCGCCCGACAACGCTGACAGCACCGTGCGCAGCAGATCCGAGTGCTCCACCGGCTGCATGGTCGCCTGCATCAGCTTCAGCGCGAGCAGCATCAGGCCGAGACCGAAGGCAGCCCTGGCGCCTTCGTGGAGGGTTATCCGCTGCGAGCGGCGCATGCCGACATAACCGCAGAGCAGGAGAACCGGCACGGCGGCACCGATATCGAAGCTGACGAGCTGCACCAGCAGCGTGGTGCCGACATTGGCTCCGAGCATCATCGCCAGGCCGGTGGGCAATGCGACGAGGCCGGCTCCGGCGAAGGAGCCGATCATCATCGCGGTGGCGGTGCTGGACTGTAGGACCGCCGTCACCGCGCCCCCCGCGAGGAAGGCGCGCCAGCGGCTCGCGAGCCCCGATGCCACCAGGGCCCGCAGGCGCGCACCCAGCGCCGCCGAGACGCTCGCGGTGACGAGCTGGACGCTCCACAGCAGCAGCGCGACCTCGCCGGCAAGGGCGAGCAGCGTCTGCGTCGGGGTCTGCATGGGCATGGCCGGACCGCCCGCGCGTTTCCTAGCGCTGCCGCCAGCGCTGGAGGCGACCGAAAACCAGTCGATCGAGGGCGATATGCGCGAGCTTGACTGCGATCGCGGTCGCCATGATGACCGCCGCCATGCCGGCGGCGGGAGCGACCGCACCGGCCTCGTCCATATGGACGATTGCGATCGAGGCGAGCTTGGTGTCGGCGCCGTACAGGAAGATCACGGCCGAGACGGTGGTCATCGCGTTGACGAAGACATAGACGGCGATGTTGAGCACGGCCGGCATGCAGATCGGCGCCGTCACGCGCCGGAACGTCGCCCAGAACGGCACCTTGAGCGAAGCCGAGACGGCTTCGAATTCGGGGTCGATCTGCTTGAGGCTGGTCACGGCCGTAATGTGCCCGACCGTATAGAAATGCGCGATCGTGTTGATCACGAGGATCGCCAGCGTCCCGTAGAGGAAGCCGAGCGGGTTCCAGCCGGCATTGAAGAAGAAGACGTAGCCGAGGCCAAGCACGAGGCCCGGGACGGCCATGGGCAGCATGGCGAGGAACTGCGCGAAGCCACGAAGGCGCGGGGCGATCTTGAGCTTCTCGATGAGATAGGCGCCGCAGAAGATTAGAGCCGTGCCGATGACCGCGGTCAGCGAGGCCAGCATGAGAGAGTTCCAGTAAGGCTCCCAACCGCTCGGCTCGACGGTGGAGAAATCGTAGTTCGCGAGCGTCAGCGACAGGTTGTACGGCCAGTAGCGCACGAACGAACCCCAGACCGCCACCGCATAGGGGCCGACGATCGCCAGCGCGACCAGGGCTGCAAAGATCAGCAGCGCGAGATCGCGCCGCCGCTCCGGCTTCGGCTCATAGGGGACCGCCCGCGCCGAGAGCATCGCGCTCTGGCGCTTCTGGACCGCCCTGTCGGCAAAGAAGGCGAGCACTGCCGGGACCAGAAGGATGATGCCGACGACGGCGCCCATCGGGAAATTCTGCTGGCCGACCACCTGCCGATAGGCATCCGTCGCGAGCACGCTGAACTGGCCGCCGATCACCTTCGGGATGCCGAAATCGGTGACGACGAGCGTGAACACGACGAAGGCGGCGCTGATCACGCCATAGCGCGCGGCAGGCAGGGTGATGGTACGGAAAATGCGCCAGCGGCTCGTGCCCATGGCCTCGGCCGCCTCGCGCAAGCGTCCGTCCGAGAGCGCGAGCGCCGTTACGAGGATCAGCACCGCATGCGGGAAGCTGTAGAGGCTCTCGGCCGCGATGATGCCGATCGGCCCATAGAGCGACGCGCCCATCATCCAGGATTTCAGCAGGCCCTGATTGCCGAACAGATAGATCAGCGCGAGCCCGGACAGGAGCGATGGCGCGAACACCGGCACCATGGCCGCGGCGTAGAACAGGCCCTTGGCGGGGATCGTGCTGCGACAGAGAGCGTAGGCATAGAAGAAGGCGAGCGGCACGACGATCGCCGTCGTCAGCCCGGCCACGAACAGGCTGTTCGTCAGCGAGGCGAGAAGCGTCGGTGTCGTGGCGTAGGTGACGAAGTTCGCAAGCCCGACGAACTGGCCGTCGACGTTTTCGACGCTTTTGGACAGCAGCGCCCAGAGCGGCAGCGCGATGATGACGATGAGGACGACGCAAAGTGCCGCGATCAGCGCGGTCCCGACCTGGCGTTCGCTGAGCCGCATCGGCTTGAGCTTCACGGCGAGCGCACTCCGGGGATAGGGCTGCGCAGCAATGGTCATCGTGCGGCCCCGGCAAAGACGTGAAGCGCTTCGGGCGGGAAGGCGACGCTGCGCGTCTGCCCCGGCGCAAGGCCGAGGTCGCGCATCGCATTGGCCGAGAAATCGGCAGCGATACGGGTCGAGCGCGAATTCGTCGGCTCCAGATGCGCCCGGCAGAACGAGCCGAGGAAGGACAAATCCCCGATCGTCGCATCGAACCGGTTCGGCGTGTCGGCGGTAATGCTGCGGGTGCGCACCTCCTCGGGGCGCATGGCGAGCCGGACCGGCGTTCCCACCGCGAAGGGCGTGGCGTTGGCGACGATGAGATCGAGTTCGCCGACTTTCACCCTGCCCGGCCCCGTGACGACGGCGTCCAGGAAGGTCATGTGCCCGACGAAATCCGCGACGAACGGCGTGGCGGGGCGCCGGTAGATCTCTTCCGGCGAGCCAACCTGCTCGACCCTGCCGTCGCTCATGACGACGATGCGATCGGCCAGCGCCAGAGCCTCCTCCTGGTCGTGCGTGACCATGATGGTGGTGACGCCGAGGCGCTGCTGCAACGAGCGCATCTCGTCGCGCAGCCGCAGCCGAACCTTGGCATCCAGCGCCGAAAGCGGCTCGTCGAGCAATAGAAGCTCGGGCGAAGTGGCGATCGCACGGGCGAGCGCGACGCGCTGCTGCTGGCCGCCAGAAAGCTGGATCGGGTATTTGCGGCCCTGGTCGGGCAGCCCGACGAGCGCGAGCAGTTCCTCGACGCGTTCGGCGATCTCGCGCGCGGGACGGCGCAGGTTGACGAGGCCGTAGCCGATATTGTCCGCGACCGTCAGATTGGGGAAGAGCGCGTAGGATTGGAAGACGATGCCGAAATCGCGCTCGAACGGAGCGGCATGCGAGACATCGCGCCCGCCCATCTCGATCGTGCCGCCGTTCTGCAGGTCGAGACCGGCGATGGCGCGAAGCAGGGTCGTCTTGCCGCAGCCGGATGGTCCGAGGAAACAGACGAATTCGCCGCGCGAAATGTCGAGATCGATGCCCTTCAGGGCCTGGAAGCTTCCGAAGCTCTTGGTCAGGCCGCGAATGCTGATGAACGAAGGCGACGTCTGAATCGTCATGGCGAACGGCCTTTTCCGGGCGAAGGGCTCGCAGCGTTGCTAAGCTCTAACGCGACGTGCTTTGCAGGATGCGTGCCGTCCGGCGCCGGACCGGGCGCCGGACGGCGAGGCGTCAGTTCTTCGGGGCGGCCTTGGATTCGTAGCGCTTCGACCATTCGGCGAGGACGCGATCGCGATTGTCGGCCATCCAGGACAGGTCGTTCCTGATCATCCCGGCCTCGGCGTTGGCGGGATAGTTGGCCGGCTTGTTCTCGATGCCCCGTGCCGCGACGATCGCGTATGTCTTGGAGTAGATCACGTTCGCATCGGCGCTCGCGGTCCAATCGGCGATCTTCTTGGCAACGGCGAGATTCTTCGAGCCCTTGACGATCGCGCTCGCCTCCATCTCCCAGCCGACCCCCTCCTTCGGAATCACGACCTCGATCGGGGCGCCCTTCGATTTCTCCGCCGCGCCGCGCATGTCGAGGGCGAGGCCTACGGTGCGCTCGCCGCGTGCGGCCTGAACGCAGGGCGCCGAGCCTGAATGGAGATAGGCGGCGATGTTCTCGTGCAGGCCGTCCATGAACTTCCAGCCCTCGGTCTCGCCCATGCTCTGCAGCCAGCCGGCGACCATGAGATAGCCGGTGCCGGACGAAGCCGGGTGCGGCATGACGATCTTGCCCTTGAGCGCCGGGTTGAGCAGGTCCTTCCAGGAGGTCGGCACCGCGACGCCCTTGGCCTCGGCGGTGTTGAAGCAGACGACACCGAGATAGGCATCCATGCCGGTCCAGGTGTAGGGCTCCTTGCCGTCGCGGAACACCGGCTTCAGCGCATCGGCATTGGCGGGCTTGTAGGTTTCGAGCAGGCCTGCCTTCTCGAACATCAGCAGGCTCGAAGCGGCGAGCCCCATCACCATGTCGGCCCGCGGATTGTCCTTCTCGGCCAAGAAGCGGGCGGTGATCACGCCGGTCGAGTCGCGCACCCAGACGACTTCCGCTTCCGGCACGGACTTTTCGATCGAGGCCTTGAACGGTCCGAGCTGATCGTTCTCCAGCGCGGTATAGATTGTCACCTTGGTCTTCTGCGCCTGGGCGACGCCGGGCAGTACGAGCGCGAAGGCGCCGATGACGCAGGAAGCAAGCCAGGTCTTCATGATCTCATCCCCTCATTATTGATCGGTTCGAACGCTCTTTCGACGTTTCTTTCCCCTGACATACGAAAACGCAGGCGGATCGCTCCGCCTGCGTTGGTTTTTGTGGTCACGCGTTCCAGGGCATTGA
>NZ_JXTJ01000005.1 GCF_001509835.1 Allobosea sp. WAO | reverse complement strand
GTCTGCGTGGCCGCGCCACCGCCGAACGAAACACTCGCAAAATCCGGGATCAAGCTCATCGGTCTCTCCCGTCGGTCCTGTCCCACCAATGATGGAAATGATGCACCGGTCCGTGGCCATGGCCAACCCTGACCTCGTCTGAGGCTGCGATCGCCGCCGAGATGTAGCGCTTAGCCAGCGCCACGGCTTCGTCGAGCGCGATGCCATGGGCGAGGCCGGAGGCGATGGCGGAGGAGAGCGTGCAGCCCGTTCCGTGAGTGTTCTGCGTCTCGATGCGCGGTGCGACGAAGCGCTGGCGCTGCCCACCCTTCGACACCAGCACATCGACGCTGTCCGCACCCGAAGCATGACCGCCCTTGACCAGGACATTCGCGGCGCCGAGCGCGGCGATTGCGCTACCCTGTTCGGCGGCAGCCTCCTCGGTTTCGGCCATGGCCGTGCCGAGCAGGGCGGCTGCCTCCGGCAGGTTCGGGGTTACCAGGGTGGCGAGCGGCAGGAGACGGCGCTTCAGCGCCTCGATCGCATCCTCCTGCAGCAGGCGCCCGCCGGAAGCCGCGATCATCACCGGATCGAGCACGATGTTGCGGGCGCCATGGCGCTCCAGCCCGTCGGCGACAGCCTCGATCAGCTCAGCGGTCGCCAGCATGCCGATCTTGACCGCGGCGACGTCGAGATCCTCGAAGACGGCATCGATCTGGGCGCCGACGAAATCGGCCGGAACCGGGTGGATCGCCCGCACGGCCTGCGTGTTCTGGGCCGTCAACGCGACGATCACGCTGGCGCCATAGACCTGATGCGCCGCAAAGGTCTTGAGATCGGCCTGGATTCCGGCCCCGCCGCTCGAATCCGAGCCAGCGATGGTGAGCGCGATCGGCATGGTCATTCCTTGTCCGCCTGTCCGGTGGATGTGGTGATCGCGAGCGCATCCTGCAGGACCGCGATCGCGTCGGAACCGGCGAAGACGAAGTTCTCGACACCGGCCTCGCGCAGGGAAGGCTCCAGCTCGCCGGGCCGTCCCGCCAGCCAGACGGTTGCTCCGGCTTCCGCGAGCGCCTTGGCGGCTTGGGTAGCTTCGGCCGCATAGGCTTCGTCCGAGCCGCAAAGGCATGCGAGCTTCGTGCCTGAGGCCTTGAAGGCCGCGGCAAGCGCCGCAAGATCGGTCGCGCCGTCCCGGGCAAAACCGTCGCCGGAAGGGGCGGCGATACCTCCTGCCTCGAACAGGTTGCGGGCGAAGCCGGCACGGGCGGTGAAAGCGGCGATGCCACCCAGCGTCGCCAGGAACACGGTCGGTCGCGCGCCTGTGGCTACCGCAATGTCGGACAGCGCCCGCAGCCCCTCATAGGGCTCGGCCAGCCGCAGGCTCGGCAGCGCCTCGATCCTGATCGGCGCATCGCTGCCGGCGCCGGCGGGCAGGGGTTTTGGTGGCGGCGCCAGGACATCGACCGCCGCCTCGGCGAGATTGGGGAACTCGCTCGTTCCGGTGATTGGCTCGCGGCGGGTCGCGATCGCCTTGGCCCGGTTTGCCCGCTCGCGTGCCAGCCCTTGCTGGACATGGCCATTGATGAGCGCGCCGACGATCCCTGAGACGCCGTCGCCGCTTTCGGCCTCGAGATCCTGGAACTTGCGCCAGCCCTGCTCGCCGAGCGCCTGGGTCAGCGCCTCGAACCCGCCGGCCCCCGCCGCTGGATCGGCGACGCGCCAGAGATTGGCCTCTTCGAGCAGGATCAGCTGGGTGTTGCGGGCGATACGCCGGGCGAAGGCATCGGGCAGGCCGAGCGCCGCGGTGAAGGGTTGGACGCCGATCGAGTCGGCGCCGCCGACCCCGGCTGAGAAGGCCGCGACCGTGCCACGCAGCAGATTGACGTGGGGATCGCGCCGCGTCAGCGAGCGCCAAGCCGTCTCGGCATGGATGAAAACGGGCTTGGGATCGAGGCCGCAGGCTTGCTGGACGCGGTCCCAGAGCAGGCGCGCGGCGCGCAGCTTGGCCACGGTCAGGAATTCGTCGGTGTCGGCTACGAGCGTAAAGGAGATGGAGTCGCGCGCTTCGGTGAGCGGCATGCCCTGCGCTTCGAGCAGGCGTAGATAGGTCACGGCGGTGGCGAGCACGGCGCCGAGTTCTTGCGCCTCGCTCGCGCCCGCCTCGTGCCAGGGGCGGCCATCGGCCGCGACGAAGGGGCCGCGAAAGCCGCGCGCCTTCAGCGTCTCGATCGTCTCGGCGAGGCGCTGCCCAAGCTCAGGCACCAAGACCGACAACGTGCCGGAGCTGGCGAGCGCGCCGACAGGGTCCATGCCGAAATCAATCTCGACCGCATCGCCGGCAAGACCGCGACTCTCGACGAGATCGGCCAGGAGCAGCGCATTGCTACGGCCGCCGGGAGCCGGATCGAGCCGCAGTCGGACGAGGTCGAACATCACGCCAGAAAGCGCGGCGTCGAGCTCCGCGACGGTCTTGGCCGCGAGCCCGAAGCCGCGCGCCGCGGCGGCGCCTACAAGGGAGAGGCTGAGACAGTCGGCACCGCCTTCGAGCTCCGCCAGGACCAACCGGTTGGCCTCTGCCGGTTCCGGGTGATCGACCCGTGCCGCCACGTGCCAGCGCCCCTGCTGCGGGCGCAGCGGCCGGGCCGCGCTGCCGGTCGCTGCCGTATAGAGCGGCTCGATGCGAATGCCGTCGGCGGTCCGCGCGACCAGCTTCTTCTCGAAATCGGCGCCTTTCAGAACTTTCTCGACGGCGCCGCGCCATTGCTCGCCGGCAGGCGTCGCGAAAGCCCCCATGAAGGGCAGGTCGGCAGGCGAGGTCGAGGTCATCAGCGCGAACTCCTGACGGTCGAGGGTGCGACCGTGAAGCTCTCATCGCCAAGCGACGCCATGAAGGCAAGTGCCGGGCCGTGACTCGGCCTTTCCGGTGTGCCGGGGCCGGATAGCAAAACGCCGCCCGAAGGGGCGGCGCTGCAGGCGATGCAAGGATAAGAATGCGGCTCAGACGAACTGGCCGAGCCCGGGGATAGCACCGACGATCGCACCCATGGTGTCCTCGCCGGCCTGCTCGCGGCCGACCGCGAACATCTCCTTCGAGACGCTCTGGATCTGGCCCATGGAGAGGCCCGCGCCCATCAGCTGGCCGCCGAGCGCCATGACGCCGCCGCCACCGCCCATCAGCCCGCCGATCGCGCCCATCAGCCCGCCCTTGGCGCCGCCTTCGGCCTCGGCGAGGTCCTGGGCGCCCGGCAGGGCCGCGAAGAGCTGACCGATCTCGGCCGCGGGACCTTCCTTCTGCAGGAAGGCGAGGATGATGCCGATAGCCTTCTTCGCCAGCGACTCGTCCAGGCCGGATGCGGCCATGATGCGGGAGATCAGTTCTTCCATCGTGCGATCCTCTCGTAGCGAGCCTATGGCGCTCTGAAGATAGTTTACACATAAACTATCTCAAGCGGAAGCGATCTTCATGCTTCCGCCCAACTTCTCGTTTCGCTACATCCGTTGCACGACCTTAAGGCAACGGAGCAGGCGCGACCATGGCGGATGACGGCACGATCCTGATCGGCAAGAGCGTGAAGCCGGAGGTGCTGCTGCTCAAGCTCGCCAACCGGCATGGACTCGTCACCGGCGCGACGGGCACCGGCAAGACGGTGACGCTGCAGGTCCTGGCCGAAGGCTTCGCCAATCATGGCGTCCCGGTCTTCGCCGCCGACATCAAGGGCGATCTTTCCGGCGTCGCGGCGCCCGGCGATTCGAAGCCGCCCTTCGTCAAGCGGGCCGAGGAGCTCGGGCTGAAATACCAGCCCGACCAGTTCACCACCGTGTTCTGGGACGTCTTTGGCGAGCAGGGGCACCCGGTGCGCGCCACCATCTCCGAAATGGGGCCGCTGCTGCTTTCCCGCCTGCTCGACCTCAACGACACGCAGGAGGGCGTGCTCAACATCGCCTTCCGCATCGCCGACGAGCAGAAGCTGCTGCTCCTCGACCTCAAGGATCTGCGCGCCGTCCTAGCCTTCATCGCCGAGAACGCCTCGGAGCTGACGACGAAGTACGGCAATGTCTCGACCCAGTCGGTCGGGGCGATCCAGCGCCAGCTTCTGGTGCTCGAGAACCAGAAGGGCGAGAAGTTCTTCGGCGAGCCGGGGCTCGAGATCAGCGATCTCATGAAGACCGACCGCGACGGGCGCGGTGTCATCAACATGCTCGCGGCCGACAAGCTGATGGCCAATCCCCGGCTCTACGCGACCTTCCTGCTCTGGCTGCTCTCCGAGCTGTTCGAGCAGCTGCCGGAGGTCGGCGATCTCGACAAGCCGAAGCTCGTCTTCTTCTTCGACGAGGCGCATTTGCTGTTCAACGGCGCTCCGAAGGCGCTGCTGACCGCGGTCGAGCAGGTGGTGCGCCTGATCCGCTCCAAGGGTGTCGGCGTCTATTTCGTCACCCAGAACCCGCTCGACATTCCCGACACCGTGCTCGCCCAGCTCGGCAACCGGGTGCAGCACGCGCTGCGCGCCTTCACCCCGCGCGACCAGAAGGCGGTGCGCGCCGCCGCCGAGACCTTCCGCCAGAATCCCAAGTTCAAGACGGAAGAGGCGATCACCCAGCTCGCCGTCGGCGAGGCGCTGACCTCGACGCTGGAAGGCAAGGGCACGCCGACCATGGTCGAGCGGACGCTGATCGCCCCGCCCATGGCGCAGGTCGGGCCGATCACCCCGCAGCAGCGCGCCCAGTGCATGCGCGACTCCGGATTCGCCGGAAAATACGACACGATGGTCGACCGCGAGTCGGCTTATGAGGAGCTGATGAAGCGCAAGGGGATGAACGCTGACGGTTCTGCCGTCGAGGCCTCGACCTCGGGCGGCGGCATCCTCGACACGATCGGCGACTGGTTCGGGGGGCAGACGGAGCGCCCGAAGACCGGCCCCGGCAGCCGTGGCGGGCGCCTGCCGCCGAGCATGGCCGAAAAGGTGATCACCTCGGCGGCGCGCTCGGCCGCGACCACAATCGGCCGCCAGGTCGGCAACGCCATCCTGCGCGGCGTGCTCGGCTCGATGATGGGCGGCGGCAAGCGCTGAGCCGGTTTTGCGCCACGGCGCTCCGCCCTCCGGGCGGGGCGGTGTTTACTGTCATGCCTTGGCGGCACTGGCGCATGGCGCCGGGCTGGTCATGATGGCGCCACCGGAATCAGCCCCAGTGAGCGCCATGTCCAAGCTGCCCGCCATTCTCTCCCGTCTCGATGCCGACCTCGACGCTTCGCTGGCCCGGCTCTCTTCCTGGCTCGAAATCCCCTCGATCGGGACCGATCCCGCCTTCGATACGCAGACGCGCCAGGCGGCCGAATGGCTCCGCCTCGATCTGGAGGGCCTCGGCTTCAAGGCAGAACTGCGCGAGACGGGCGGTCACCCCGTTGTGCTCGCCCACCGGCCGAAGCCCGGCGCGCCGCATGCGCTGTTCTACGGCCATTACGATGTCCAGCCGGTCGATCCGCTCGAACTCTGGGACAACGATCCGTTCAAGCCGGCGGTGAAGGAGATCGAACCGGGGCGGAAGGCGATCCTCGCGCGCGGCGCCTGCGACGACAAAGGTCAGGTCATGACTTTCATCGAGGCGATCCGCGCCACGCTCGCCGAGACCGGCGACCTGCCGATCGGCCTCACCATCTTGGTCGAGGGCGAGGAGGAGTCGGGCTCGGTCAACCTGCCGGGTTTCATCAAGGCTAATGCCGCCGAGCTGAAGGCCGATTTCGCGCTGGTCTGCGACACCGGCATGTGGGACCGCGACACGCCGCTGATCACCTCGACCCTGCGTGGCATGGTCTACCAGGAGGTGCGCCTGACCGCGGCCGATCGCGACCTGCATTCGGGCCTGTTCGGTGGCGCAGCGGCGAACCCGATCCATGTGCTGACCAGGATCGTCGCCGAGATCCATGACGAGACCGGCCGGATCACGATTCCCGGCTTCTATGACGGCGTGCACGAGCCGACCAATGCGCAGAAGGCCGAATGGGCCGATCTTGGCCTGACCGAGAAGGAGTTCCTCGGCCAGATCGGGTTGAAGCATTCGATCGGCGAGAAGGGCCGCCTGCTGATCGAGCAGATCCAGTCGCGCCCGACCTGCGACGTCAACGGCATCTGGGGCGGCTATACCGGCGAGGGCTCGAAGACCGTCATCCCGGCAAAGGCCTCGGCCAAGGTCTCCTTCCGCCTCGTCGGCGACCAGGACCCGGCCAAGATCGAGGCCGCCTTCCACCAGTTCGTGCGCGAGCGGCTGCCGGAGGATGTAACGGCCGAGTTCATTAGCCATTCCGGCTCGCCGGCGCTTGCAGTGCCGGTTGATTCTCCTGTGCTGCAGAAAGCGCGCAAGGCTCTCGCCGAGGAGTGGGGCGGCCGTGTCGTCTCGATCGGCAGCGGCGGCTCGATCCCGGTCGGCGGCGACTTCAAGCGCACGCTCGGGCTCGACACGCTCTTCGTCGGCTTCGGCCTCGACGACGACCGGGTGCATTCGCCGAACGAGAAATACGACCTCTCTTCCTTCCACAAGGGCCAGCGTTCCTGGGCCCGCATCCTGCAGGCGCTTGCCTCATGAAATCAGTCTGTGTCTTCTGCGGATCGAGCCCCGGCAATGATCCCGTTCATGCCGAGGGCGCGCGCGCCATGGGCGCAGAAATCGCCCGGCGCGGCCTCACACTCGTCTATGGCGGCGGCGCGGTCGGGCTGATGGGCACCGTCGCCGATGCGGCGCTTGCCGCCGGCGGCGAGGTCCATGGCGTGATCCCGCGGGCGCTGCGCGAGAAGGAGATCGGCCATAACGGGTTGACCCGGCTCGAGGTCGTCGAGACCATGCATATCCGCAAGGCCCGCATGGCCGAGCTATCGGACGGTTTCGTCGCCATGTCAGGCGGCATCGGCACCTTCGAGGAGATCTTCGAGATCTGGACCTGGGGCCAGCTCGGCATCCACGGCAAGCCGCTCGGCTTCTTCAACATTGCCGGCTTCTACGATCCGCTCGCCGCCTTCCTCGACAACACGGCGAGCGCCGGCTTCCTGCGCCAGGCTCATCGCGACATGGCGATGACTGAAAGCGATCCGGCGACCCTGCTCGACAGGATGGCGGCCTACAAGCCGCTGGCCCAGATCAAGTGGGTGGAGAAGGAGGAGACTTGAGCCGCCATTCTGGGTGATGTCAGAATAGGAATTTAGTCCTTGACATCGTGACGCTGATCGGCTAGAGATCGGGAACGCTCACGAATTGTGCGTGGGGCGAACGAAGCCGCCGCGCGAACAGCCGGCGGCTTTTGCACATCCGGCGCTGCAACCGCGACCAGGTCCGTCATTCCGGGGCGCCGCCCAGCGGCGAACCCGGAACCCATGAACACCACATTGCCTTGGAGAAACATGGCCCACTTGGGGCCCCTCGTTCCGAGGGCGGTGTTCATGGGTTCCGGGCTCAGGCCTCCGGCCCGCCCCGGAATAACGGCTTGGCGCAAAGGTTCCCGCGATGACCGACGATAGCGAAGACGACGCTCCGGTCCTGCCGGCGGCGAAGGGCAGGCGCGCGCCTCCCGGCCGCAAGGCGGTGATCGCCAAGCTCTGGAAGGCGGCGCAGAGGCAGCTCGCCGCCCATGAAGCGCATCTCGCGCAGCTGCCGGCCGGCAAGGCCGCGAGCGAGGCCGATGCCAAGACGCTGGCGACGCTGGCCCGCACCGTGCGCGAGCTGGTCGCGCTGGATTCCGTTACGGCGGGGGAGGAAGGAAAGGCCGAGGATGAACCCAGCCCCGCCGAAGGATTGCGCCGCGTCGGCGAGCTTCGCAGAGAGCTTGGACGCCGTCTTGCGGCGCTTGCCGCCGAGGAGGCGGGCGCGGCTGGTGCGCCGCCTCATGGAGACGGCCTCTCCTGAAGAACAGCAGATCATCCTGACGACCTGGGCCGCCTGGGCACGCCCGGACCAGTTCCCGGTCCTGCAGGAGGACTGGTTCAGCTGGCTGGTTCTCGGTGGCCGCGGCGCCGGCAAGACGCGGACCGGCGCCGAATGGGTGCGTGGGGCGGCGCTGGGGCGCTGGCCGTTCGCTGCGGCGCCGATCGGCCGCATCGCCCTGGTCGGCGAGACGCAGGGACAGGTCCGTGACGTGATGATCGAGGGCGTCTCCGGACTGCTGGCGATCCATCACCGCTGGGAGATGCCGGTCTGGTCGCCTTCGCGCCGCCGGCTCGAATGGAGCAATGGCGCGATCGCGCAGGTCTTCACCGCCGAGGACCCGGAAGGCCTGCGCGGTCCGCAATTCGGCGCCGCCTGGTCCGACGAGCTGGCGAAATGGCCGAACCTTCAGGAGACATGGGACATGCTGCAGCTCGGCTTGCGTCTCGGTGACCGGCCGCGTCAGGTGGTGACGACGACGCCGCGCCCGCTGCCCTTGATCAGGCGGCTGCTCGACGACCCCCGCGTTACGGTCAGCCGGGCCGCGACCAGCGCCAACCGCTTCAACCTGGCGCCGAGCTTCCTCGACAGCGTGAACCAAGCTTATGGCGGCACGCGGCTCGGCCGGCAGGAACTCGAAGGCGAGATCGTCGAGGAAAGCGCCGATGCGCTCTGGAGCCGGGCGCTGATCGAGGAAGTTCGCGAACGCGAGGCGCCGCCATTGGTGCGGATCGTCGTCGCGGTCGACCCGCCGGCTTCCTCCTCGAAGCGGGCCGATAGCTGCGGGCTGGTCGCTGCCGGGATCGACCGGGATGGCATCGGCCATGTGCTGGCGGACGCGACGCTTGCCGGCGCCAGGCCGCATGAATGGGCGCAAGGTGCCGTCGCGCTCTATCGTCGGCTCGAGGCCGATGCCCTCGTCGTCGAGGTCAACCAGGGCGGCGAGATGGCGGAAAGCGTCATCCGCGAGGTCGATCCTGGCGTGCCGGTGACGCCGGTCAGGGCTTCGCGCGGAAAATTCCTGAGGGCCGAGCCCGTGGCGGCGCTCTACGCGCAGGGCAGGGTCCGGCATGCCGGTGCGTTCCCGGCGCTGGAAGACGAGATGTGCGATTTTTGCCCGACCGGGTTGAGTTCGGGCCGCTCGCCCGACCGGCTCGATGCGCTGGTCTGGGCGCTCACGCATCTGATGCTGGGCCCGAAAGGCCGGCCGCGGGTGAGGGGGCTTTAGACCTACTTCCGAGGTCATCCCGGACAAGCCGCGAAGCGGCGCTGATCCGGGATCCATGCCTGAACTTCGTTCGGAAAGGCTCAGGAATGGATCCCGGGCGTCCCTGCGGTCGCCCGGAATGAATCGGGTGATGGATCGAGCTGCCTGGGCCGAGCCCGGGCGTGACCTGCTCTTCATAGCGAGAACCCCATGCTCAATTTTCTTCGCAGCCTGCGCGGCCTCGCTGCGCCGGAACACAAACGCTCGCGCATCGGGCCGCTGATCGCGCTTCACGAGGCCGGGCGCCCGGTCTGGACGCCGCGCGACTATGGCGCGCTGTCGCGGGAGGGCTATCAGCGCAACCCGGTGGTGCATCGCTGCGTCAGGCTGATCGCCGAGGCGGCGGCTCAGACGCCGCTGATCGCCAAGGTCGGCGGGCGCGAGGAGCCGGAGCATCCGGCGCTGGCGCTGATCGAGCGGCCCAATCCGCGCCAGGGCGGCATCGCCTTCCGCGAGACGCTCTTTGGCCATCTCGCCGTCGCCGGCAATGCCTATGTCGAGGCCGTCAGCATCGGCCGCGAGCCGCGCGAACTGCATGCGCTCCGGCCTGACCGGATGCGGGTCGTACCCGGACGCGACGGCTGGGCCGAGGCCTATGACTACACGGTCGGCGCGCGCACCATCCGCTTCCGGCAGGATGAGGGCAGCGTGCCGCCGATCCTGCACCTCTCCCAGTTTCACCCGGTCGACGACCATTACGGGCTGTCGCCGATCGAGGCTGCCGCCTGCTCGCTCGACGTCCACAATACCGCGGGTGCCTGGCACAAGGCGCTGCTCGACAATGCGGCGCGGCCCTCGGGCGCGCTGGTCTATGACGGGCCGGAAGGCGGCACGCTGACCGAGGCGCAGTTCGAGCGGCTGAAGCAGGAACTCGAGGATGGGTTCCAGGGCGCCCGCAATGCCGGCCGCCCTCTGCTGCTCGAAGGCGGGCTCGACTGGAAGCCGCTGTCCCTGTCGCCGGCCGAACTCGATTTCGTCGCCGCCAAGGGCGTCGCCGCGCGCGAGATCGCGCTCGCCTTCGGCGTGCCGCCCTTGCTGCTCGGCCTGCCCGGCGACAACACCCACGCCAATTTCGCCGAGGCCAACCGCGCCTTCTGGCGCCAGACGCTGATCCCGCTGGTCAGGCGTACCGCCCAGTCCCTGGCACAATGGCTCGGCCCGGCCTTCGGCGACGAGCTCACGCTGGAGCCCGATCTCGACGCGGTCGAGGCGCTCGCCGAGGAGCGGGAATCGCTCTGGCGGAGGGTCTCGGCCGCCGAATTCCTCAGCATCGACGAGAAGCGCGAGGCGGTCGGCTACGGCCGCCGGGAGGAGGCGTCATGAACCTCATTGAACAGGCGGCTGGAGGCATCGTCGCGCGCGGCGATCTCGGCCATCTCGCTCTGCTGCTCTGGGCCTTCTGCGCTTCGGCGCTCGCGCTTTTCGTGCTGCGCGAGCTCGTCGCCGCCAACCGGCGCTTCGACGATTTCGTGCGCGAGTTCGCCCGCTTCAACGCCCGCTACGAGGGAGACGAGACATGAGCAAGACCGGCGCGAAATCGCCGCCGCGGCCAGGGCCTGCCGGCAGCCGGCCCAACGCGGGAACGCGTGCGCCGCGCAAGGCGGGCCCGCCCCGCGAGGTCTTCGGGCGCTTCTTCGAGACGCTCGGCCGCCTCGACGGCGGCGTCCGCTCCGGCAAGGAGACGGCACGATGAGGCTCGCTCTCAGGACTGCCCAGCCGGTGCGGGAGGCGAAATTCCTGGCGCGGCCGCTGACGCGGATCGAACCCGACGGTGCCTTCGAGGGCTATGCCAGCCTGTTCCGCATCGCCGATCTCGGCAAGGACGTGGTCGAGCCCGGCGCCTTCCGCGAGAGCCTGGCACGTCGCGGGCCGGGCGGCGTCAAGCTGCTCTGGCAGCACGATCCGACCGAGCCGATCGGCCGCTGGATCGAGCTGCGCGAGGATACGCGCGGCCTCCACGTTCGCGGCCGGCTCTCGCTCGCCGTCGCCCGCGCCCGCGAGATTCACGCGCTGATGCGCGACGGCGCCATCGACGGGCTCTCGATCGGCTTCCGCTCCGAGCGGGCCCGCAACGATCCGCGCACCGGCCTGCGCCGGCTGGAGAAGGTCGATCTCTGGGAGATCTCGCTCGTCACCTTCCCCATGCAGCTGCAGGCCCGCGTCGCGATGGTGAAGGCGGCGCGCCCGCTTTCGCCGGCCTTCCTGCCCTGAACCCGCAACCACCCGCTCATTTCCGAGGACCAGCCATGCGAGGAGAAACCATGACCCCGAACCAGGCTCCCGAAACCAAGGCTACCGGCGAGATCGCGCTCGCCTATGAAGATCTGCGCTACACGCTCGAAGCCTATCGCGCCGCCAATGACGAGCGCCTTGCCGAACTCGAGACCCGCATGGGCGGCGACGTCGTGACCGGCGAGAAGCTGCTGCGTCTCGACGGCGCGCTCGACGAGACGCGCCGCCGCCTCGACCGGCTAACGCTCGATGCCCGCCGCCCGGCGCTGGGCGCTGGTGAGGAGCGCGACCCGGCAATCGCCGAGCACAAGGCCGCCTTCGCCTCCTATGTCCGCCATGGCGAGGCGGCCGGTCTGAAGCAGCTCGAGGGCAAGGCGCTTTCCGCGGGCTCGGGGCCGGACGGCGGCTATCTCGCGCCCTCGACCGTCGAGAGCGAGATTCTCAGGCGCCTGTCCGCCGTCTCGCCGATCCGCGCGCTGGCGACGGTGCGGACCATCTCCTCCGGCACCTACAAGAAGGCGTTCTCGACCACCGGCCCGGCCTCGGGCTGGGTGGCGGAGAGTGTCGCCCGGCCGCAGACCGGCACGCCCACTCTGGCCGAGCTCTCCTTCCCGGCGATGGAGCTCTACGCCATGCCGGCGGCGACGCAGACCCTGCTCGACGACGCCATTGTCGACATCGACCAGTGGATCGCCGAGGAGGTCGAGAGCGCCTTCGCCGAGCAGGAGGGCGCGGCCTTCGTCAATGGCGACGGCGTCGACAAGCCGAGGGGCTTCCTCGCTTATCCGACGGTCGCGGATGCAAGCTGGAGCTGGGGCAATATCGGCACGCTGAAGACCGGCGTCGCCGGCGCCTTCGCCGCCTCGAACCCGGCCGACATCCTGGTCGACCTCGTCTACACGCTGAAGGCCGGCTATCGCCAGAACGCCAGCTTCGTCATGAACCGTAAGACGCAGGCCGCCGTGCGCAAGTTCAAGGACACGACCGGCCAGTATCTCTGGCAGCCGCCGGCTGCGGCCGGGGCGCAGGCGACTTTGCTCGGCTTCCCGGTCGTCGAGGCCGAGGACATGCCGAACATCGCGACGGATGCGGTCTCGATCGCCTTCGGTGATTTCCGGCGCGGCTATCTCGTCGTCGACCGGGCCGGGGTGCGCATCCTGCGCGATCCCTATTCCGCCAAGCCGCATGTGCTGTTCTACACGACGAAGCGCGTCGGCGGCGGCGTCCAGGACTTCGCCGCGATCAAGGGGCTGAGGTTCTCCGCCTGAGGTGCGAGGCCGCAGAGCCTCGGCTCAGCGGCCGAACCACCAGCTGTAGCTGGCGCTCGGATTGGCGTCGCCGCGAGCTTGCTGCGGCCCGTCGCCGAAATTGAGCAGGCGAGCGCTGGCTTCGCTGATCCAGGCGCGGTGCTCGCTGATCGGGGTGATCGCGGTGAATCCGCCGCAGATCAGCCGTACCCGCGAGCTGAGCGGCCCGCTCGACCAGGAGACGATGCCGACGAGATCGCGCGAGCCCGGCGGGCCGCGAAGCACCGGGCCGCCGGAATCGCCGCGGCAGGCGCCGGCACCGGGGACCTCGCCGCGGTTCTCGGTGTCGACCGCGACCTTGACCGTGTTCGCCGTGGTGTAGTTGCCGGCATTGACCAAGGTCGCCTCGCGCAGAACTCGTGCTGTGCGCTTGTTGTTCTCCGAGGCCAGGCCAAAGCCGGCCATGGTCACCGTCTCGCCCTGCCAGAGGCCGCCGCCGAGGGTCAGCGGCTCGATATCGGCGGGCAGGGGGCTGGCGACGCGGATCAGCGCGAGGTCGGCGCCCGGCTGGGTGCGCGGCGTCGTGCCGGGCACGAAGGTCGGATGCGGCAGCACGGCGGCGACGGCGTGCGTGCGGCTGCGGAAGCGCCGGTCCAGGCTGATGACACGGACCGATCCACCGGTCATCAGGCAATGCGCCGCCGTCAGGATCAGCTCGGTCGAGATCACGGCGCCGGAGCAGAGCTCGCCGCGGCTGGTCTCGATCCGCAGGGTCGAGGCGCGCACGCCATCGGCCGAGCGCGACTTCACGCCGCCCACCACGGCCTCGGCCGGAGCGGCCTGCAGCGCTGCGGTGAGCAGGACGAGGGCCGCCACCAATGGGCGGCCGAAAAGGTTTGCGGTCGAGGTCGTTGCGGCCATGACGTCACTTTATGGTTTGCTGCGGCGCCGTCCAGTGCCCCTTCGTCGCGCCTGCCCCCGGCGGAGCCGGGGGGGTAAGCGAAATCCTGCTCCGGTCGGCTGCATTGCGTCCTAGCGTTTTGCCGTCCAATCGACGCTTTCGCCCCAGCCCGACAGGGTCCGGTCGATCCAGCTGCGCTGGGGGGCGACCAGAACGCCCTGGCTGAGCAGGCCGCATTGCTTGCCGGTGGGGCCGGTCGACCAGCTGGTGACGGCGACGATGCCGCCCTCGCTGTCGAGGATCGGGCCCCCGGAATCGCCCTGGCAGGCGCCGGCTGCCGGCCGCTTGCCGCCGCCGGCGGGATCGGCGGCCCAGATCAGGATCCGGCCCGGACCATAGGGTTCGACGGTCGCGAGCGCGGCGGAGCGATAGATGCCGGTGGTCCTTGCTTCGCCCTCGCGGGAGACGCCGTAGCCGGCGAGCGTGATCGCGGTGCCGGCGCGGGGCAGGGGTCCGTCGACCAGCGAAGCCGCCGAGAAGCGGGCCGGGAGCGGTGTCGCGAGGCGCACCAGCGCAAGGTCGATCGAGCGCTGCCGGGCCGCGACGGCCTTTGCGTTGAATTCTGGATGCAGTGTGATCGCCGCCGGTTCTATCAGGACGGGCTCGCCGCCCTCCCGCCAATGGATGCGCAGATCGGTTCGCCCATCGGCGCAATGCGCTGCGGTCAGGATGGCGCGGCGCGACAGCACGATACCGGTGCAGACGCCGCCGCGCGCGTTGAGGACCATCAGGGTGGAGCCGGCTTCCGGCCCGCCATCGCGTCCGCCGACGACCGCTGAGGCCGGCGAGGCCAGCAGCGCCGTCGCCGCTGCCGCCAGTCCGGCAAACCATTTCGCTGTGCCGCCGCGCATGGCGCCCTCCAGTTGGGGAGGGCGCTGGATAGCGCATCGGCCGCTCCGTTCAAACCCCGGAAAGGGAGAGGTCATGATCTCGGTCACCATGACGCCGCTCGCCATCGCGCCGCCTGCGATCGAGCCGGTCTCGCTGTCGGAAGCCAAGGATTTCCTGCGGCTCCTGGCCTCCGACGAGGACGAGTTGCTCGGCACGCTGATCACGGCGGCCCGCCTGATGGTCGAGGCGGCTTCGGGGCGGATGCTGATCGACCAGAGCTGGCGCCTCGTCCTCGACCGCTGGCCGGTCGGTGGGGAATTGCGCCTGCCGCTTTCACCGGTCGGCAGCATCATCGCCGCGCGGGTCTACGACGCTGCGGGCGGCGCGCAGGTCGTAGTCGCCTCCTCGCTTGTCCTGGTCGAGGGCACGGACCCGCCTGTCATCACGATCTCCGGGACCGTGCCTGTGCCGGGCCGCGACCGGGCTGCGATCGAGATCGATGTCGTCGCCGGTTTCGGGGCGACGCGCGATCTGGTGCCGGCGCCCCTGCGCCAAGCGGTGCTGCGGCTGGCCTGCCGCTGGTTCGAGCACCGCGGCGACGTGGTCAGCCGCGACGCGACGCATCTGCCGGTCGAGATCGCGGCGCTCGTCGCGCCCTATCGCCGCCTGAAGCTGTGAAGAAGCCGGCGATGAACGGAAGGTCGATGCGGAGTCCGGTCGGCACGATGCGCCGCCGCCTGCTGCTCGAGCGGCCGGTCGGCACGCCTGACGGGATCGGCGGCGAGACGCGGACCCATATCCTCGTCGCGGCCGTCTGGGCGCAAGTGGAGTGGCTGTCCGGCGAGGAACGCTGGCGCGCCGGACGCCCCGAGCAAGCGCTCAGCCATCGCATCAGCCTGCGCTGGCGGGCCGGAGTCGATGCCGGCCAGCGGCTGCGGGACGCGACGCAGGTCTTCGAGATCCGCGCCGTCGCGGACCCTGATGGCGCGCGGCGGCGCCTTGTATGCCTGGTGGAGGAGGTTCGTCCATGAGCGGAGCGGTCCTTGCCCTGCGCCGCGCCGTCCAAGCGCATCTGGCCGCGGATGCCGGCCTGACCGCTCTGATTGGCGCAGGGCGACTCTACGAGGAGCCGCCGCGCGCCGCGAAGGGCGTCTATCTCGTGCATGGCGAGGTCGAGGCCGACGACTGGTCGACCGGCAGCGACAGGGGCTGCGAGCAGCGCTTCGGCCTCGTCGTCTGGGCCGGCGAAAGCGCTTCCGCGCGCCAGGCGCTCGAGGCGGCCGCCGCGATTGTCGCCAGCCTGAGCGGCGCGCCGCTCGCGCTCGACGGACATCGCCTGATCAACCTGACCTGGCTGTCTTCACGGCTCGCCCGCGATGCAAGGAGCCAGCTTCCGACGGTGACGCTGCGCTTCCGCGCCGTCACCGAAACCCTTTGAGAACACCGGAAAGGAACAGCCGATGCCGGCCCAGAAAGGCAAGGACCTGCTGCTCAAGGCGGCTGACGCAGGCGGCAGCTTCGTCACCGTCGCCGGGCTGCGCGCCCGGCAGATCGCCTTCAATGCCGAGGCGGTCGACGTCACCCATGCCGAGTCGGCCGGGCGCTGGCGCGAATTGCTCGCGGGTGCCGGCATGCGCCGCGCCAGCATCAGCGGCACCGGCATTTTCAAGGACGAAGCTTCGGACGCACTGGTGCGGCAGATCTTCTTCGATGGCGCGATCCGCAACTGGCAGGTGGTAGTGCCCGATTTCGGGGTGATTGCCGGCCCGTTCCAGATCTCGACCCTGGAGTATCGCGGTGACCATGCCGCCGAGGTCACTTTCGAGCTGTCGCTGGAATCGGCCGGCCAGCTCGCCTTCACGCTCGCCTGAGGAGGCCCGGCATGGTCAATCGCTACCGGGGCGAGGTCGCCCTGATGGTCGAGGGCAGAGCGCTGCCCATGCGCCTGACGCTGGGCGCGCTCGCCGAGCTCGAGCATGCCTTCTCCGTCGAGAGCCTGCCCGCCCTCGGCGAGCGCTTCGCCACCGGCCAGCTGTCGTCCCGCGATATCGTCCGCATCCTCGGTGCCGGCCTGCGCGGAGGCGGGGGCGCGCTGTCAGACGACGCGGTGGCGCAACTCGCCTTCGACGGCGGGCTGAACGGCGCGATCGCGGCGGCGATCAACCTGCTCGACGCGACTTTCGCGCCCGCGGGCCAGGGCGAGTCCCCGCGCCCTCCGTCGCCGCCGGTGCCATAGGCGCGCCGGCGGCGACGTCTCCCTTTCCCTGGAGCGAGGTCATGACCTTCGGCCTCGGCCGCCTGCGCTGGCCGCCGGACGTGTTCTGGGCCGCGAGCCCGCGCGAGATCATTGCCGCCAGCGAGGCCTTTCGCGCCGCTCCGGCGTACGAGCCGCCGGCGCGCGGCACGCTCAAGGCCCTGATGCGCGACCACCCCGACAATCCCGGCGAGGCGGCTTCGGCCTAACCCGCCCCCAGAAAGGCGAAGCCATGCAGGATGAAGAGATCTCCTCCTTCGATACCTCCGGGCTCAAGTCGATGACCGGGCTCACCCAAGGCCTGACCAAGGCCTCCGAGGCTTTCGGCAAATCGATTACCGGCGCCTTCGCCAGGGGCGTCGTCGAGGGCCGGCGCTTCGAGGATGTGCTGCGCAGCGTCGGCCGGACATTCAGCGACAGTCTGCTGAAATCGGCGCTGAAGCCGCTGCAGAGCGGTCTCTCGGGCCTGCTTGGCTCCGGGCTGAAGAGCCTGGGCGGCCTCTTCTCCGGCGGGATCGGCGGCGCGGCGGCGCCGTCCGTCTCGGTCTTCGCCGATGGCGGCGTCGTCGCGGCCCCGTCCTATTTCGCCATGGGCCGCGGGCTCGGGCTGATGGGCGAGCGCGGCGCGGAAGCGATCTTGCCGCTCTCGCGGGGCCCCGATGGCAAGCTCGGCGTCCGGGCCGGTGGCGGGGAGGGGCGCCGGCCGGTCAACATCTCCGTCCAGGTCTCGACGCCCGACGCCGAGAGCTTCCGCCGCTCGGAGGCGCAGGTGTCGGCCGCGATCGCGCGGGCGGTGGCGCGAGGCAACCGGGCCCTCTGAGGCCCGCGCCGGTTCAGAGCCTTGCGCGCAGATTCCAAGTTGAAAGGAGGGCCGGCATGAGCGGCTTCCACGAAGTGCGCTTTCCGATCGAGATCGCGCGCGGCGCGCGCGGCGGCCCCGAGCGGCTGACCCAGGTGGTGACGCTGGCCTCCGGCCGGGAGATCCGCAACAGCCGCTGGGCGCATTCACGCCGGCGCTACGATGCCGGCTTCGGGATCCGCACGCTCGATGCGCTGGCGAACATCGTCGCCTTCTTCGAGGAGCGGCGCGGGAGGCTCTACGGCTTTCGCTGGCGCGACCGGCTGGACTGGAAGAGCTGCGCGCCTTCGGCCGAGCCGGCGGCGGGCGACCAGCAGATCGGCGTCGGCGACGGCGCGACCCGCGTCTTCCAGCTCGGCAAGCTCTATGGCGGCCTGCATGCGCCTTACGTCAGGCGGATCACCAAGCCGGTGCCCGGCTCGGTGCTCGTCGCGGTGAATGGCATCGTGCAGGAGCAGCCCAGCGCCGTCAGCTGCGACCACGCGACAGGCTCGCTGACGTTCGCAGTCGGGCATGCCCCTGTCGCGGGCGCACTCGTCAGCGCCGGCTTCGCCTTCGACGTGCCGGTGCGCTTCGACCTGGACATGATCGAGGTCGACCTCTCGGCCTTCGAGGCCGGTGACATCCCGAAGATTCCAATCGTCGAAATCGCTGACTGAGGCCTTTCCATGCGCAATCTGCCTTCCGCGCTCGCCGAGCATGTTGCCGGCGAGGCGACGACGCTTTGCCGATGCTGGAGTCTCACCCGGCGTGACGGTGCCGTGCTCGGCTTCACCGATCATGATCGTGATCTTGCCTTCGACGGCATCCTCTTCCAGGCCCGCTCGGGGCTGGAGGCGGCAGAAGCGACGGCCGAACTCGGTTTCGCGACGGGTGGTGGCGAGGTGCTCGGCGCCTTCGCCACCAGCGGGCTCAGCGAGGCGGAATTGTCGCGAGGCCTTTATGACGATGCGCGGGTATCGCTCTGGCTGGTGAACTGGGCGGACATCGCCCAACGCGTGCTTCTGGAGACCGGCTTCGTCGGCGAGGTCAAGCGCGGCGACAGTCATTTCAGCGCCGAGGTAAGGGGGCTGGGCAAGGCCTTCGACGAGGAGCGTGGAGGGCTCTACGCCACCTCCTGCG
Source organism: Allobosea sp. WAO (assembly GCF_001509835.1). Taxonomy (GTDB): domain Bacteria; phylum Pseudomonadota; class Alphaproteobacteria; order Rhizobiales; family Beijerinckiaceae; genus Allobosea. The sequence goes on along the minus strand of NZ_JXTJ01000005.1, from coordinate 179,376 downwards.
CTGCCGATCTCGGCGATGCCCGCTGCGGGCTCGCTCTCCTGGCCGAGGCCGGTACCGTCGGCATGACGGATGGGCGCTTCGTCATCGTATCCCCCGACCTGGCGAGCAATAGCGATGGCTATTTCGGGGGCGGCCGTCTCGTCTTCACGTCTGGAGCCAATCTCGGCTTCGCCTGCGAGGTCAAGGCGCATGGCGCTGCCGACGGCGCCGCGAGTCTCCAGCTCTGGCAGGCGGCGCCGGCGCCGATCGCGGTCGGCGATGCCTTCACCGTGACCGCCGGCTGCGACAAGAGCTTCGCTACCTGCCAGGCGAAATTCGGCAATGGCATGAACTTTCGTGGCTTCCCGCATCTGCCCGGCAACGACTTTATCGTCGGCGGCGTCGGCTCTTCCACGCCCGGGGCGGGGCCGTTCGACGGCGGGAGCCTGTTTCGATGAGCGCCGCGAGGGAGCCGGGCTCGGCCACACGCCTGCGCATCGTCGCGGCGGCTCGCTCCTGGTTGGGGACGCCATATCATCATCAGGCATCATTGCGCGGTGTCGGCTGCGACTGCCTCGGCCTGGTGCGCGGCGTCTGGCGCGAACTCTATGGCGACGAGCCGGAGCCGTTGCCGCCCTATGATCCGTATTGGGCGCAGCAGGCAGTCGGCGAGACCCTGGCGCTTGCTGCGATGCGCCATCTCGAAGCTCGCGAAATTTCTGCCGCTCTGCCGGGCGACGTGCTGCTCTTTCGCTGGCGCGACAATCTCCCGGCGGCGCATTGCGCCATCCTGAGCGAACCCGGGTGGATCGTTCACGCTCACGACGGTGCGGCGGTCGGCGAGGTCGCCTTCACGGGCTGGTGGTGCCGCCATTGCAGCCATGCCTTCTCGTTTCCGGAGCTGGTTCGCTGATGGCCACACTTGTTCTCCAGGTCGCGGGTTCGGTGCTCGGCGGCATGCTCGGGGGACCCGTCGGCGCCGTGATCGGCCGCGCGCTCGGTGCGGCCGCCGGCGCCGGGTTCGACCAATCCCTGCTCGGTGGGAGCGGGGGAACCCGAGTTGTCGAAGGTCCGCGCCTGACCGAGATCGAGGGCCTCGCCTCGACCGAGGGGGCCTCGATCCCGCGCGTCTATGGTCGGGCGCGGATCGGCGGGCAGCTGATCTGGGCGACGCGTTTCGATGAGGATGTGACCACCACGGTCACCCGCAGCAAGCGCGGCGGCAAGGGCGGGCAGAAGGCGCAGAAGACCTACGAGACCACCTATTCCTACTACGCCAATATCGCCATCGGCCTGTGCGAGGGGCCGATCGCCTTCGTGCGCCGGATCTGGGCCGATGGCCGCGAGATCGATTTCAACGCCGTGTCGCTGCGCGTCCATCGCGGCTTTGCCGATCAGCTGCCCGACCCCCTGATCGCCGCCAAGGAGGCCGGCGCCGCGCCGGGCTATCGTGGCACGGCCTATGTCGTATTCGAGCGCTTTCCCTTGGCCGACTACGGCAATCGCGTGCCGCAGTTCTCCTTCGAGGTGGTGCGTGCCGTGCCGGGCCTCGGCGACATGATCCGCGCCGTGACGCTGATCCCCGGTGCGAGCGAGTTCATCTACCAGCCGACCCCGGTGATCCGGGAACCGGAAGCCGGCGTCACCTTCTTCGAGAACCGCCACCAATGGCACAGCGCCACCGATGTCGACGGGGCGATCGGCCATCTGCTGGCGCTTTGCCCGCAATTGCGGCGCATCTCGCTGGTGGTGAGCTGGTTCGGCGACGATCTGCGCGCAGGCTCCTGCACGGTCGCGCCGCGGGTCGAGATCGCGCAGAAGTCCACGGCGGGGGCTGAATGGTCCGTCGCCGGGCTAAGCCGCGCCGGCGCGCGCCTGGTCAGCCGGTCAGGCGGCAAGCCGGCCTATGGCGGCACGCCCTCCGACGACAGCGTCATCGCGCTGATCCGCAGGCTGCGCGACGTCTATGGGCTGGAGGTCGTGCTCTATCCCTTCGTGATGATGGACATCCCGGCGGACAATGCCCTGCCGGACCCCCATACCGGCGAGGCTGCGCAGCCTCCCTATCCCTGGCGTGGCCGGATGAGCTGCTCGCCGGCCCCCGACCGGCCAGGCTCTCCCGATGCCAGCCCGGTAGCCGCCGCGCAGATCGCAAGCTTTCTCGGCTCGGCGCGTGCGAGCGATTTTTCGCTCGCCGGCGGCCGGGTCCTCTGTGCGGTGCCGGGGGATTGGGGCTTTCGCCGCGCCGTCCTGCACGCCGCGATGCTCGCCAAGGCGGCCGGCGGGGTCTCGGGCTTCATCATCGGCTCGGAGCTGGTTGGCTTGACCCGCGTGCGCAGCGCGCCCGGTGCCTATCCGATGGTCGACGGGCTCGTCGCGCTGGCGGCCGAGGTGCGTGCACTGCTGCCCGCCCCGACCCAACTGACCTATGCGGCGGACTGGACGGAATACGGCGCCCATGTTCGTGACGGCGGTCTGGAGGTGCGCTTCCCGCTAGATCCGCTCTGGGCCTCCCCGGACATCGATGCAATCGGCATCGACTACTATGCGCCACTGACCGATTGGCGCGATACGCCGGGGCATGCCGACATCGCCCTGGCGCGGGGGGCGGCCGACGTCGACCATCTCCGCGACCGCCTGACCTCGGGCGAGGGCTATGACTGGTACTATGCCTCGTTGGCTGACCGGCAGTCCCAGAACCGCCAGCCGATCAGCGACGGCGCCTTCGGCAAGCCCTGGATCTTCCGACCGAAGGATCTGCCGGGCTGGTGGTTGAACTCTCATGTCGAGCGCTTGCACGGCTCCGAAGTCGGGCCCACCCCCTGGCAGCCCGGCTCGAAGTCGATCTGGTTGACCGAGATCGGCCTGCCCGCGGTCGACAAGGGCGGCAACGCGCCGAACGTCTTTCCCGATCCGAAATCTGTCGATGGCGGCTACCCGCACTTCTCGACTCGCGCTCGCGACGATCTGGTGCAGGCCCGCGGGCTCGAGGCGATCCTCTCCGGCTTCGATCCGGCGCTGCCGGGTTTCGATCCCACGGCCAATCCGATCTTCGGGCCGGACGGACGGCGCATGGTCGATCCCGCGAACATCTATGTCTGGACCTGGGATGCGCGGCCGTTTCCGGCTTTCCCGGAGCTGCAATCGGTCTGGGCCGACGGCCCCAATTACGACACCGGCCACTGGATCAACGGCCGGCTCGAAGGCGCGACGCTGGATCGGCTGGTGCGGGCTATCCTCGCCGATTACGGCCTGCCTGCGCCAGACGAGATCGCGATCGACGGCTTCCTCGACGGCTACGTCCTCGACCGCCCGCTCGCGGCACGGCAAGTGCTGGAGCCGCTTGCCCAGGCCTTCGGCTTCGACGTTACCATGTCGTCCGGCAAGCTGAGCTTTCGGGGCCGCGGTGCTGCGGTCGCGCGCCAGCTTTCGTCCGAGGACCTTGTTCTCGACCGTGACGGCCAGCCCTTCTCGCTGCGACGGGCGGAGGAAAGCGAATTGCCGCGCGAACTGCGCCTCGCCCATATCGACGGCGACAACGATTATCGTCGGGCCGCGGCGCGTTCGCGCCGGCTGGCCGGCGCTGCCCGCCGCGAAAGCGCGGTCGAGACCGCGATCGTCACCCGCCGGGCCGAGGGGCAGCGTCTGGCCGACCAGCGCCTTCAGGAGGTCTGGGCGGGCCGCGAGACACTGGAGCTCGAGCTTTCGCCGCGCCGGATCGACCTCGAACCCGGTGATGTCGTCTCGCTGGAGGTCGCCGGACGTCCGCGCCTGTTCCGGCTGACGCGTATCAGTGACGGCATCACTCGCAAGGCAAGCGCCCGGGCGGTCGAGCCGGCGATCTATCGCGGCGCCGCGCCGGTCCAGCCGGGCTCGCGGCCGGTCAAGGTCGCGCCGCGAGTCGCCGGTCGCCCCGACGCGCTGGTGCTCGACCTGCCGATCGCACGCGGCTCGCCGTCGGCACTACAACACCTTGCGGCCTTCGCCGATCCCTGGCCGGGCGGGCTGGCGATCTGGCGGGCAGCCGAAGGCATGCCATTCTTGCTGCACGGTCTCGTCGCGACGCCGTCGATCATGGGCGAGACGCTGACGCCGCTGCAGCCCGGGCCGCTCTGGCGGACGGATCGGCATGCCAGCGTCGATGTCCGGCTGCGCGGCGGCTCGTTGAGCTCGATTACCGCCGAGGCGGCGCTTGCGGGGGGCAATGCGTTCGCCTTGATCGACCCAGTCGGCAATGTCGAGATCGTCACTGCGGCACGCGCCGAGCTGCTCGGCCCGCAGGCTTTCCGGCTCTCGCAGATGATCCGCGGCCTGGGGGGCTCCGAGCCCGCTGCCGGGCGGATTCTGGCCACCGGTGCGCGCGTTGTCGTCCTCGACGGTGCGGCAGAGGTGCTGAGCGCGACGCTCGACGAGCTCGGTCGCTCCTGGCGCTATCGCGTCGGGCCCGCCAATGCCGACGTCGCCGGCCCGGCAATGCGGGAACTCGTCGCAACCGTGGGGACGGCCGCGTTGCGCCCGCTTGCTCCCGTGCATCCCCGGGGCCGCCGTGTGCCGGCAGGCGTCATGCTGCGCTGGATCAGACGTACCAGGGTCGACGGCGATTCGTGGGAAGCGGCCGAAGTCCCGCTCGGCGAGGAGATCGAACGCTACCGCGTGACCATCTACCGGGCGGGTGCCGTCAAGCGCGTTATCGAGAGTGCGGCGCCGGATCTGCTTTATCCTTCCGCCAGCGAGATCGAGGATTTCGGCGCGACGCAGCCGAGCCTAGACATCGGGCTCGATCAGCTCAGCCTCGCCGCCGGCGCCGGGCAGCCCTGGCGTGGACTCGTCACGATCCGCTGAGCTAGGCTTGCCCGACCGCAAGCGCTGCGGACAACTGCCGCAAGGGGGTGTTCATGGCGCATTCACGCGGACAGGACTAGCGCATGCTGATGACGCTGCTTGATCCGACCACCGCAACCTTCGCCATGCTCACGCTCGTGGCCTCACCGGTGATCCCGGCCGATGCATCGCAGCCGATCTCATGTCTTTCGGCGAGCGAGACCCGCGATGCAGTCTCCGACGGCAAGGTCATGCAGCCGGCCGCCGCGTCACGGCATGCGCGCGAAGCCGCGCCGGGCGAGGTCGTCCGGATCCGTCTCTGCCGGCTCGGCGACGACTATGTCTATGTCGTCACCACCTTGAAGCGCGATGGCCGTGTCGCCCGCGTGACCCTCGACGGGCATTCGGGCAAGGTGGCGGACATCCGCTAATTCCGCTATTCCCCCCTGATCTTTGCTATGGAGTGATCCCGCCGTGCGACTGCTCGTCGTCGAGGACGACAAGGACCTCAACCGCCAGATCGTCAACGCGCTGGAGAATGCCGGCTACGCGGTCGACAAGGCGTTCGACGGCGAGGAGGGGCTCTATCTTGGCGAGACCGAGCCCTATGACGCCGTGATCCTCGATCTCGGCCTGCCGAAGGTCGACGGTGTCGCCGTGCTGCAGGGCTGGCGCCGCGCCGAGAAGACGATGCCGGTGTTGATCCTGACGGCGCGTGATCGCTGGAGCGACAAGGTCGCCGGCTTCGATGCAGGCGCCGACGACTATGTCGTCAAGCCGTTCCACATCGAGGAGCTGCTCGCCCGGGTCCGCGCCTTGCTGCGTCGGGCCGCCGGCCATGCAACCTCCGAACTGACTTGCGGCCCGGTCCGCCTCGACACGCGCGCCAGCCGCGTCGTCGTCGACGGCAATCCGGTGAAGCTGACCTCGCACGAGTACCGCCTGCTCGCCTATCTGATGCACCATCAGGGCCGCGTGGTCTCGCGCACCGAACTGGTCGAGCATCTCTACGACCAGGACTTCGACCGCGACTCCAACACCATTGAGGTCTTCGTCGGCCGGTTGCGCAAGAAGCTCGGCGTCGAGATCATCGAGACGGTGCGCGGTCTGGGCTATATCGCTGCCGCCGCCAAGGCCTGACGCGAATCATGCCCGCCTCGCAACAGCGTTTCTCGCTCGGGGCGCGGCTCTTCATCTCGGCTGCCGTCTGCTGCGCGCTGGTCCTGATTCTGGCGGGCTTCGGCCTGACGACCTTCTATCGGCGCTCGGCCGAGCGCGGCTTCGACGAGCGCCTCAGCGTCTACATCAAGGAGCTGGTCGCCGATCTCGCCGCGCCGCCCGAGGCCGAGCGCCAGGCGATCGGCGATCTCGGCGAGCCGCGGTTCGACCTGCCGCTCTCCGGCTGGTACTGGCAGATCATCCGGCTCGATGGCGAGCGTCCCAATGTCCGCACCTCGCGCTCGCTGGTCGGTGGGCAGTTGCCGAAGCTGCTCGACCAGCCGATCCGGCCGAACGCGCGCGGCCTGCGCGAAAGCTACATCTCGGGTCCGGACGACCGTGAGTTGCGCATCATCGAGCGCGAGATCGATGTCGGCGAGGATGGCCGCTTTACGGTCGGCGTCGCGGCACCGGCCGACGAGATCGACGGCGACATCCGCGATTTCCGCTTCGCCTTGACCCTGACCTTCCTGGCGCTGGGCCTGGCGCTTGTCGCCTCGACGATCATCCAGGTCCGCTTCGGACTGCGGCCGCTGGTCCGGCTCGGAGCGGCCGTCGGCAAGGTGCGCACCGGCGAAAGCGCCCGGATCAGCGGGCGCTATCCGCCGGACCTCGACCCGCTGGCCGGCGAGCTCAACCAGTTGATCGACGCCAATCGCGAGATTCTGGAGCGGGCGCGCACCCAGGTCGGCAATCTCGCCCACGCCCTGAAGACGCCGCTCAGCGTCATGCAGAACGAGGCGGAGGCCGGGCAGGGGCCGCTGTCCCAGACGGTCCGCCACCAGACCGCGATCATGCGCGACCAGGTCCAGTACTATCTCGACCGTGCCCGGGCGGCGGCGCTCTCCGGCGCGCTCGGCGGGGTGACCGAGATCGCGCCTTCGCTCGACGCGCTGATCCGCACCTTCCAGAAGATCGCGCAGGGCCGGGCGATCGCCGGCAGCCACGATGTTCCTGTCGCCGCACGTTTCCGCGGCGAGAAGCAGGATCTCGAGGAGATGCTCGGCAACCTGCTCGACAATGCCTTCAAATGGGCGCGCAGCGAGGTCCGTGTCAGCCTGGATTCCGGGCGCGATCTGCCCGAAGGCCGGCTTGCCCTGCTGATCGACGATGACGGCCCGGGCCTGCCCGAGGAGGCGATGGCGGATGTGATCAAGCGCGGCCGCCGCCTCGACGAGACGACGCCGGGGTCCGGGCTCGGGCTTTCCATCGTCGTCGATCTCGCCAAACTTTATGGCGGTGGGCTTACGCTGGAGCACTCGCCGCTCGGCGGCCTGCGGGCCCGGCTCGTCCTGCCGGCTGTTTGATGCTGCGCATTGTCCGCGTGACCCTTTGTCGCCATCTTCGGACATGAAGCGGGGCCCGCAATTGGTTATGTACGGCGGATGCTGATCTGGATCATCTTTGCGGTCATGACGGGGGCGGCGGTCCTGTCGGTTCTCTGGCCGCTCGGCCGGCGCCAGCCGCCGATCTTCGCCGACACGGCGGGAGCGAAATCGCTTTACCGCTCCCAGGTCGCCGAGATCGATCGCGATCTCGGACGCCGCCTGATCGGCAGCGCCGAGGCGGAGGCCGCGAAGGCCGAGGCGGCGCGCCGGCTGCTGCGCGCGGCGGCGGTCGAAACCGCTCCGACCGGCGATAGCGAGCCTTCCCTGCGCCGGCGCCGCGCCGCTTCGGCGATCGCGCTTTCCTGCGTGCCATTGCTGGCGCTCCTGGTCTATGGCGCCTATGGCTCGCCCAGCGTTCCCGACCAGCCGCTCGCCGCCCGCCTCAAGGCGAGTCCCGCCGGGCAGGATTTCGCGATCGCGCTGGCGCGTATCGAGAGCCATCTCGCCGCCAACCCGACCGACGGCAAGGGCTGGTCGGTGCTCGCGCCGGTCTATCTCCGGCAGGGCCGCTTCGAGGATGCCGCCAAGGCCTTTGCCGCCGCGACCCGCCATGACGGGCCGACCGCCGAACGTCACGCCGGGCAGGGCGAGGCGATGATCCTCGCCGCGGGCGGCGTGGTCACGGCCCAGGCGCGCGAGAGCCTCGCGGAAGCAGTGAAGCTTGACCCTGCCAACGCCCGCGCCCGCTTCTTCTTGGCGATCGGCCTGGAGCAGGACGGTAATATTCCGGGGGCGGTCTCCGCGCTCAAGGCCTTGCTCGCCGAGGCTCCGGCCGATGCGCCGTGGACGGGCGCCGTTCGCGCCCGCCTTGAATCCCTGCAAGGCCCTTCCGACCCGGCAGCGGCGGCGGCGATCGCCAATCTGCCGGCGCAGGATCAGGCGGCCGCGGTTCGCGGCATGGTCGACAGTCTGGCCGGACGCCTCGCCGAAGGCGGAGGCACCTTGGCGGAATGGTCCCGCCTGATCCGCTCGCAGTCCGTCCTCGGCGAAAAGCCGGCGGCGCTCAAATCGCTGGCGACGGCGCGCGAACGTCTCGCTGCCGATGCCGAGGCGCTGAACGCGCTCGGCACGCTCGCAGGCGAACTCGGCTTGCAGGAGGCGGCCCGATGACGGCGCAGACCGGCTTTCCACGCAGTCCGGCCCGCAAGGGCATGACGCGCAAGCAGCGCCGGATGGTGATGATCGCGTCTGCCGGCACCGTCCTCGCCATCTCCGCGGGCCTCGTGGCCTATGCGCTGCGCGACAGCATCGTCTTCTTCTACGGCCCGACCGAAATCGTCGAGAAGGGGCTGACGCCGGGAACGCGCCTGCGTCTCGGCGGGCTGGTTGGGGAGGGTTCGGTCGTCCGTTCTCCCGGACAGAAGGTCAGTTTCACCATCACCGATGCCAAGACCACGGTGACGGTCAACTACACGGGCCTGCTGCCTGATCTTTTCCGCGAGGGGCAGGGCGTCGTCACCGAGGGCGTGCTCGAGGCACCCGGTCGCTTCCGCGCCGATTCCGTGCTCGCCAAGCACGACGAGAACTACATGCCCCGCGAGGTCGCGGACGCTTTGAAGAAGCAGGGTCATTGGCAGCCGGGTGACGCGAAGGCGGGGGCGGATGCCGCCACGCCAGCGGCGCCGGCGAAGTAGGGCTAGACGATGATCGTCGAAATTGGTCACTTCGCGCTGGCGCTGGCACTGGGCGTCGCGGTTATCCAGACGGTGGTGCCGCTCTGGGGCGTTGCCCGTCAGGACCCGGTCCTCGCCTCGGTCGGCCCGGCCGCGGCGATCGCCTGCTTTCTGCTCGTCTCGGTCGCTTTCGGCGCCCTGGTCTTCTCTTATTTCGTCTCGGATTTCTCGGTCGAGAACGTCGCCTCGAATTCGCATTCGACGCAGCCGCTGATCTACAAGCTGACCTCGACCTGGGGGAACCATGAGGGCTCTATGCTGCTCTGGGTCCTCATTCTCGTGCTGTTCGGCGCGCTGGTCGCACTGTCGCGGCGCTCGCTGCCGGCGCGGCTGCGGGCCGGGGCGCTGGCGGCGCAGGGTTCCATCACGGTCGCCTTCCTCGCCTTCACGCTGCTGACCTCCAACCCGTTCCGCCGGCTTGTTCCGGCTCCGGCCGAGGGGCAGGACCTCAACCCGCTGCTCCAGGATCTCGGTCTCGCGATCCATCCGCCGCTGCTCTATGTCGGCTATGTCGGCTTCTCGATCTCCTATGCCTTCGCCGTTGCGGCGCTGATCGACGGGCGCATCGACGCCGTCTGGGCCCGCGCGGTTCGCCCCTGGACGCTGCTGGCCTGGACCTTCCTGACGCTTGGCATCTCCATGGGCTCCTACTGGGCCTATTACGAACTCGGCTGGGGCGGCTGGTGGTTCTGGGACCCGGTCGAGAACGCCTCGCTGATGCCCTGGATCGCCGGCACGGCGCTGATCCACTCGACCGTGGTGATGGAGAAGCGCGACGCGCTCAAGGTCTGGACGATCCTGCTGGCGATCCTGACCTTCTCGCTCTCGCTGCTCGGCACCTTCATCGTCCGCTCCGGTGTCCTGACCTCGGTGCACTCCTTCGCCACCGACCCGCAGCGCGGCCTGTTCATCCTGGCCATTCTGGTCATCTTCGTCGGAGGCTCGCTCGCGCTGTTCGCCTGGCGGGCGCCGCTGCTGCGGCAGGGCGGCCTGTTCGCGCCTGTCTCGCGGGAGAGCGCGCTCGTCGTCAACAATCTCTTCCTCGCCACCGCCTGCGCCACGGTCTTCGTCGGCACGCTCTATCCGCTGGCGCTGGAAATGGTCACCGGCGACAAGATCTCGGTCGGCCCGCCCTTCTTCAACGCCACCTTCCTGCCGGTGGTCGTGCCCTTGCTCCTGCTGCTGCCGATCGGCCAGTCGCTCGCCTGGAAGCGTGGCGATCTGCTCGGCGCCGCCCAGCGTGCCCAGTTCGCCTTCGGCTTCGCCGTATTGGTGACGATCGCGCTGCTCGCGGTGACGCGCGGTGGCCCTGTGCTCGCGCCGCTCGGCATCGGGCTCGGCGTCTTCCTGGTCGTGAGCGCGTTCTGGGATCTCGGCGAACGCGTCGTCTCTCGCGCCAGCGGCGCTGCCGCGATCTGGTCGCGCGCCCGCGGACTGCCGCGTTCGATCTGGGGAACGGCCTTCGCCCATGCCGGCGTCGGCGTCACCGTGATCGGTATCGCCGCGACCGCCTGGAGCACCGAGGGCATCGGCATTCTGAAGCCGGGCCAGAGCCTGACCAGCGGCCGCTACACCTTCACGCTGGAATCGATCGCGCCGCGCACCGGGCCGAACTTTACCGAGGAGGTCGCACGCTTCAGGATCCGTACCGGCGAGCGCGAGATGAAGCCGGTCGAATCCATGAAGCGGATGTATACGGCGCGCGCCATGCCGACGACCGAGGCGGGCATCCGCAGCGACGGGTTCAGCCAGGCCTATGTCAGCCTCGGCGAGCGCGAGGCCGACGGCAGCATCGCCGTCAGGGCCTATGACAAGCCGCTGGTCCTGCTGATCTGGATCGGCACGCTGATCATGGCCTTCGGCGGCGCGCTCTCGCTCACCGACCGGCGCTTCCGGGTGGCCGCGCCGCGCCGGGCTGCGCCGACCTCCGCCCTGCCGCAGCCTGCGGAGTGAGGCGGATGCGCCTGGCTCCTCTCCTGATCTGCCTCGGGCTCGCCTTCGCCGGGCCCGCCCTGGCCGTCCAACCCAGCGAGATCCTGCCCAATGCCGCGCTGGAGCAGCGCGCGCGAGAGATCTCCTCGGGCCTGCGCTGCCTGGTCTGCCAGAACCAGTCGATCGACGATTCCGATGCGCCGCTCGCCAAGGATCTGCGCATCCTCGTGCGCGAACGCCTCGTCGCCGGTGATAGCGACCGGGCGGTCGTCGATTTCGTCGTGGCTCGCTATGGCGACTTCGTGTTGCTGCGCCCGCCGATGAATGCACGCACGATCGCGCTCTGGGCGGCGCCTTTCACGATCCTGGCCGCCGGCCTGCTCTTTCTCTGGCGCCGCCGCCGGATGAACGCTGCCCCGGCCGCTGCGACCCCGGCGCTGACCGCCGAGGAACAGCGCCGCCTCGACGAACTGACGCGCGACGAGCGCGACTGAGACCGGCCGGCGCGCAAGCGTAACCTTACGAAATCGTCATGCTCGGGCGAAATCGGGGTAAGGCGCCGGCCTTCATGGTGTTCGGGACGAAGCAGGAAAGACCCTGCGATCCGCCCCGAGGTTTGCATCATGAATATCAACGAGAACAAGACCGAGAACACCTTCCGTCAGCCGGCTCCCGCCCGCTCGATCCTGAAGCGTGGCGCGCTGATCGCCGGCGCCGCGACGCTGAGCATCGGCATGATGGCCGGCCTTGCCGACAACCTGCTGACCAGCCATGGCGGCGCCAATGCCCAGCCGATCCAGCTCTCCGGCGTGCAGATGCAGCTGCCTTCCTTCGCCGACGTCGCCGAGAAGGTGAAGCCGGCCGTCGTGTCGGTGCGCGTCAACTCGCGCCTCGCCAGCACCGGTGAGGATGGTGAGAACGGCCCGAACGCCCTGCCGCCCGGCCACCCGCTGGAGCGCTTCTTCCGCCAGTTCGACGAGCAGCAGAGCCCGCGTTCCGGCCGGCCGGCGCCCGAGCGTCGCGCGATGTCGCAGGGTTCGGGCTTCTTTGTCAGCCAGGACGGCTATGTCGTCACCAACAACCACGTCGTCGAGAAGGCGTCCCAGGTCGAGCTCGTCACCGATGACGGCAAGACCCTGACCGCCAAGGTCGTCGGCACCGATCCGCGCACCGATCTGGCGCTGCTCAAGGTCAACGAGTCCGGCAACTACCCCTTCGTCCAGCTGGCCGGCGCCAAGCCGCGCATCGGCGAGTGGGTGATGGCGGTCGGCAATCCGTTCGGTCTCGGCGGCACGGTTACGGCCGGCATCGTCTCGGCCCAGGGTCGCGACATCGGCTCGGGTCCCTATGACGACTTCCTGCAGATCGACGCGGCGGTGAACCGCGGCAACTCCGGCGGCCCGACCTTCAACCTCAAGGGCGAGGTCGTCGGCGTCAACACCGCGATCTTCTCGCCGTCTGGCGGCAATGTCGGCATCGCCTTCGCCATCCCGGCGGCGACCGTCAACAGCGTCGTCGAATCGCTGAAGAAGGACGGCACGGTGGCGCGCGGCTTCATCGGCGTGCAGATCCAGCCGGTCACCGCCGAAGTCGCCGATGCGATCGGCCTGAAGGATGCCAAGGGCGCCCTGGTCGCCTCGGCCCAGCTCGACGGTCCGGCCGCCAAGGCCGGCCTGAAGCGCGGCGACACGATCCTGGCCGTCAATGGCGAGAAGATCGCCGACGCCCGCGATCTCTCCCGCAAGATCGCCACCTTCGCTCCGGGCAGCAAGACCAAGCTGACCGTCTGGCGCGACGGCAAGGAGCGCGAGTTCTCCTTCGAGGTCGGCCGCCAGCCGGCGGCCTGATCCGGGCTAATCCAAGTCGGGCGTGTTCCAGCGCGTCAGCGTAACTTCAAAAGCTGGAACACGCCCCGGGCGGATGGTTTTTCCCGGCTGTCACGTCGCCCCCATGCCGGGGAATCCCGCCGCTTCGGCGGCAGGTCGGATCGTCACATCCGGCCTGCCGCTTTTCCGTTTGCTGAGGTAACCTGCCGCCATGCGACTCCTGATCGTCGAAGACGACGCCGAAGCGGCGGCTTATCTGGTCAAGGCTTTTCGTGAAGCCGGCCATGTTCCCGACCATGCAGCCGATGGGCTGGAGGGCTACGCGCTCGCCCAGGGCGGCGGCTATGACGTGCTGGTCGTCGACCGCATGCTGCCACGCATGGACGGGCTCTCGCTGATCCGTTCGCTGCGCGAGCAGGACGATGCGACGCCGGCCTTGATCCTCTCGGCGCTCGCCCAGGTCGACGACCGGGTCAAGGGCCTGCGCGCCGGCGGCGACGACTACCTGCCAAAGCCCTATGCCTTCTCGGAGCTGCTCGCCCGCGTCGAGGTGCTCGCCCGCCGTCGCGGCGCGCCCGCCTCCGAGCCGACGACCTACCGGGTCGGCGATCTCGTGCTCGACCGGCTCGCCCACCGCGTCACTCGCGCTGGCGAGGAGATCGTGCTGCAGCCGCGCGAGTTCCGCCTGCTCGAATATCTGATGAAGCATGCCGGGCAGGTCGTGACCCGCACCATGCTGCTGGAGAATGTCTGGGACTATCACTTCGATCCCCAGACCAATGTCATCGACGTCCATGTCTCGCGGCTGCGTGCCAAGATCGACAAGGGCTTCGAGCATGCGATGATCCACACCATCCGCGGCGCGGGATACATGGTCCGTGACACAGCTCGCTGATCCGGCGCCGGCCGGCGGCCAGCGCTTCCTGCCGAATCTGTTCCGTACCACCGCCTTCAAGCTGACGGCGGTGTACCTCGTCGTCTTCGCGGCCTTTGCCGCCTTCGTGCTCGGCTATGTCGCCTGGAACGCCAAGACCCTGCTCGACGACCAGATCCGCTCGACCATCGATGCGGAAATCCAGGGCCTTGCCGAGCAGCAGCGTCTCGGTGGCATCCGGCGGCTGGTCCAGGTCATCGAGCGGCGTTCGCGCGGCCCGGGCGCCTCGCTCTATCTCGTGGTGACGCCGACCGGCGAGCGGATCGCGGGCAATATCGAGGCGCTGCAGCCCGGCACGCTCGACCGGCCGGGCGAGCGCGAGATCCAGTACGCCCGCTCATCCGAGGCTCTGGACCAGGTCAATCACGCGCTGGTCCGTGTTTTCATGCTGCCGGCCGGCTTCCGCTTGCTCGTCGGGCGCGATGTCGAGGAGCGGGAGCGGCTACGCGTCATCATCAAGCGCGCCGCGGCCTGGTCGCTGGTGCTCGTCGTGGTGCTCGGCTGTTTCGGCGGCTGGTTCGTGGCGCGGCGCGTGCTGAAGCGCATCGACGGGATGACCGACAGCGCCCGCTCGATCATGGCCGGAGACCTGAAGGGCCGTCTCTCCATCTCCGGCACCGGCGACGAACTCGACCGGCTCGCGCTCAATCTCAACGCCATGCTCGACCGGATCGGCGATCTGATGAGCGGCATGCAGCAGGTCTCCGACAACATCGCCCATGACCTCAAGACGCCGCTGACGCGCCTGCGCAACCGCGCCGAGGAAGCGCTGCGCACCGCGGAGACGCCGGAACAGCTGCGTACTGCGCTGGACGGAGCGATCGACGAGGCGGACGGCCTGATCCGCGTCTTCAACGCACTTCTGATGATCGCTCGCCTTGAGACCAGGCAGATCAGCGACAGCATGGCGCCGCTCGATCTTGCCGAGATCGTCGACGGGCTGGGCGAGCTCTACGAGCCGCTGGCCGAGGAGGCGGGGCTCTCGCTCTCGGTCGCAGTCGAGCCAGGACTCGAGCTGACAGGCAATCGCGAGCTGATCGGCCAGGCGCTGGCCAATCTCATCGACAATGCCCTGAAATACGGCAAGCCGGAGGGCGATGCGCCGGCGACGGTCGAGGTCACGGCAAGGCGCGTCGGCGAGATGGTGGAACTCGGCGTCGCCGATCACGGCGCCGGTATTCCCGAGGCCGACCGGGCCAGGGTGCTCGAGCGCTTCGTCCGACTCGACAAGAGCCGCACCAAGCCGGGCTTCGGCCTCGGTCTTGCGCTGGCTTCGGCGGTGGCGCGCTTGCATGGCGGCGCGGTGCAGCTCGCCGACAATGCGCCGGGCCTGCGCGTGGCGATGTCGCTGCCGTTGGCGCCGCCCGCTGTGGAAAGCCCACCCATGGAAGAGCCTGCGGGCTCGACTTCCCAGCCAAACCCGGCAGGGTTCCAATCGGCCTGAATCGGAGGCCGTTGCCGGGGAGAGGGCCTTATGGGCGAGCCGCTATGCGAGCGCTTGAAGGCGGCGCCGGTCCTGCCGGCGCGGGCGAGGGCCGAGGCGCTGGTCGCGAGCGAGCTGCTTGAACGGCTCTATGACGCCGAGGCGGGCGCGGCGCTCGCCGCCCATTTTTCCGCACATCCGGCCGCGCAGGATCTGGTTGCCGGCATCCTTGCCCATTCGCCCTTCCTCACCCAGATCATACGGCGCGACCCCGCCGGACTGCTCGCATCGCTGACCGGCGATCCCGCCGAGCGCCGCGACGGGCTGCTGCGCGAGATCGCGGCAGCTTCCGGGCCGGAGACCGCGACCGCCGATCTGATGCGTGAATTGCGCCGCTTCCGGCAGGCGATGGCGCTGCTCGTCGCGCTCGCCGATATCGGCGGCGCCTGGACGGTCGAGGAGGTCACGCAGGCCTTGAGCGCGACAGCCGACATGGCTGTGCGACTCGCGAGCGAGCATGCGCTGCGCCAGGCGGCCGATCTCGGCCGGATCACGCTGCCGGACGCGAATGACCTTGGTGCCGGTTCGGGCCTTGTCGTGCTCGCGCTCGGCAAGCATGGCGCGGGTGAGCTGAACTACTCCTCCGATATCGACATCGTCGTCTTCTTCGATCCGGAGATGGCCGAGGCGGCCGGCGTCGCCGAGCCATCGAGCTTTTTCGTCAAGCTCACCCAGCAGATCGCCCGCATCATCCAGGAGCGCACGCCGGACGGCTATGTCTTCCGGGTCGATCTGCGTTTGCGGCCTGATCCGGGCTCGACCCATGTCGCGGTCGCCCTGCCGACCGCCTATTTCTATTATGAGACGGTCGGCCAGAACTGGGAACGCGCCGCGATGATCAAGGCGCGCCCGGTCGCCGGCGACATCGAACTCGGCCGCCGCTTCATCGCCGATCTCGCCCCGTTCATCTGGCGCAAATATTTCGACTTCGCCGCTATCGCCGACATCCATGCGATGAAGCGGCAGATCCAGTCGGTGAAGGGCTTCGAGACGCTCAGCCTGCCCGGCCACAACGTCAAGCTCGGGCGCGGCGGCATCCGCGAGATCGAGTTCTTCGTGCAGACGCAGCAGCTCGTCTTCGGCGGCCGCAGGCCGGCGCTGCGCGGGCCGCGCACGCTCGATATGCTGGGCGAGCTCACCAAGGAGAACTGGATCAGTCCGCAGGCGCGCGACGAGCTCACGGAATCCTATTGCTGGCTGCGGACCATCGAGCACCGGCTGCAGATGCGCAACGACGAGCAGACCCAGACCCTGCCGGCCGAGGCCAAGGACCTGGAAGCTTTTGCCCGCTTCTGCGGCTATCCTTCGACCGCCGCCTTCGACAAGGCGCTGACCGCGCATGCCAGGCGCGTCGAGAGCCATTACGCGCTCTTGTTCGAGGATGCGCCGAGCCTCGCCAGCGAGGCTGGAGCGCTCTCCTTCACCGGCACCGAGGACGATCCCGAGACGCTCGAGACCCTGCGCAAGCTCGGCTTCCGCCAGCCCTCCGTCGTGGCCGAGACCGTCCGTGGCTGGCATTTCGGTCGCCGGCCCGCCGTCACCAGCGCGCGGGCGCGCGAGGTCCTGACCGAGCTGACACCGGCCCTGCTGGTCGCGCTCGGCCGAACCACCGATCCCGATGGCGCGCTCGCCCATCTCGACAACGCCTTCGTGCGCATGCCCGCGGCGGTCGAGCTTCTGACGCTGCTGCGTTCGCGCGAGGCCCTGCTCGGCATCTTCGCCGAAATCCTCGGCAGCGCGCCGCGGCTCGCCAAGGTGGCAGCACTCTATCCCCATGTGCTCGACGCGGTGATTGACCCCGCATTCGGCACGCCCGGCCAGGGCGGCGAGGCGGTGGCAAGGCGCGTCCGGGCGGTGGTCGGCACCCCCGAAAGCGTCGAGGAGGGACTCGACCGGATGCGCGACGCGGCGCGGCAGGAGAATTTCCTGGTCGGCGCACGCCTGCTCTCCGGCGTGATCACCGCGGAGCAGGCCGCCCATGGCTATGCGGCGGTCGCCGAGGCCTGCTTGCGTACCGCTTTCGACGACACCAGGGCGGCTTTCGTCGCCGAGCACGGCGTCATCGCCGGCGCCGAGGCGGTCGTCGTCGGCCTGGGACGGCTCGGGGCGGGGGAGCTGACCCCGTCCTCCGACCTCGACCTGATGCTGTTCTATGACCGGCCCGAGCATGCCGAGCCGAGCGATGGCGCCCGTCCGCTCGACCCCGTCACCTGGCATGTCCGCTTCAGCCAGCGGCTGGTCGCGGCCCTGACGGTGCCGACCCGGCGGGGCACGCTCTACCAGGTCGACCTGCGCCTGCGTCCATCCGGCAACAAGAGCCCGGCTGCGACGCAGTTCGAGGGCTTCATCGCCTATCATCAGGGCGAGGCCGAGATCTGGGAGGAGATGGCGCTCACCCGTGCTCGCGTCGTAGCGGGCGACCCTGCGCTGGCGCGGCGGGCCGAGAGTGCGATCCGCGACATCCTGCTGCGCCGTCGCGACCCGGCGAAGGTCGCCGCGGCGGTCGCCGAAATGCGCGCTTTGATCGCTAAGGAGAAGGGCGAGTCCGACCCCTGGGATCTCAAGCTCGCCGCCGGCGGCCTGACCGATCTCGACTTCCTCGCCCAGTTCCTGGTGCTTGCCCATGCGCATGACCATCCGGGGCTGTTGGCCCAGACCACGGCGGGGGTGTTTCAGGCGGCGAAGGGCACCGGCCTGATTTCCGAGGAAGATGCGCTGCTGCTTGCCGGGGCGGCCCGGCTGTTCGGCGATGTCCAGCTCTGGCAGCGCTTTACGGTCGAGGAGCGCTTCGACCCCAAGGCCGTGCCGGAGCGGGTGCTGCGCCGTATCGCGACGGCCGTCGGCCTGCCGGACGCCAAGGTGCTGAAGGCGGAGCTCGACGAGACGCGCGGGCGGGTGCGGACGCTGTTTCGCCAGGTGCTGGGCGCGGCGAAGGGCTAGCGGTGCTGGAGCCGGCGGGCCCGTTGGCCTGTCGATTTCAGGCCGCGACGAGGTCCAGTTCGGGGTGGCTTTCGTGCTTCAGCGGCAGGTGCACCATCACGATGGTGCCGGAGCCCATAACCGAGCGGATGCGCAGGCCGCCGCCATGCAGCTCGGCTAGTGAGCGGGCGATGGCCAGGCCGAGGCCCGAGCCCTTGTAGCTGCGCGCCAACTCGCCCTCGACCTGCTCGAAGGGGCGGCCGATCCGGCCGATCTTCTCCGGCGGGATGCCGATGCCGGAATCCTCGACATAGATGTTGAGCGCACCCGGCGCCGGCCGTACGCGGACCGCGATGTTGCCGCCCTCCGGCGTGAACTTCACGGCATTGTCGAGCAGGTTGGAGAGAATCTGGAACAGGGCGTGCGAGTCGGCTTCGAGGCGCAGGTTGCTGGCGACCTCGCAGGAGAACGTGAGCTGCTTGCGGGCGATCGCTTCCTGATGGGTCCGCGCCGCCTCGGCGACGACCGGATCGAGCGCCACCTCGGCCTTTTCCAGCGTGACCTTGCCGGCCTCGATCTTGGCCATGTTGAGGATGTCGTTGATCACCGCGAGCAGGTAGCCGCCGCTGGAGCGGATGTCGCGGACATACTCGTCATAGCGCTCGGAGCCGAGATCGCCGAACAGCCGCGCTTCCATGATTTCGGAGAAGCCGATGATCGCGTTGAGCGGCGTGCGCAGCTCATGGCTCATATTGGCGAGGAACTCCGACTTGGCCCGGTTGGCGCTTTCGGCCGAGGCCTTCTGCTCGAGATAGAGCTCGGCGAGCTCGGCGAGCTGCTGGGCCTGCGCTTCGAGCTTCTGGCGCGAGGCCTTGAGGTCGGTCACCGAGGTCAGCAGCTGGTGCTCGGAACGGGTCAGGCGCTCCTCCTGCTGCTTCAGCGTGGTGATGTCGGTGCCGACGGAGACCGAGCCGCCATCCTTGGTGCGACGGCCGTTGATCTGGAGCCAGCGGCCATCGGAGAGCTTGGCTTCGTAGGAATGGCTGCCGGGTTCGGCGCGGGAGCTGCGGACCGGCTCGCGGTCGACGCTTGGCTGGGCGCTGCAGTTCATGATCGCCTCATAGCTCGCGCCGGTGCGCACGAGTTCCGGCGGGAGCTGGTGGAGCTGCTGGTACTTGGCATTGCAGAGCACGAGCTTGCGGTCAGCGTCCCAAAGCACGAAGGCTTCCGAGATCGCCTCGACGGCGTCGCGCAGGCGGGCGTCGGCGGTCGCGGTGCGGGCGGCCATGCGATGCTGCTCGGAGATGTCGACGACGATGCCGACGAGATGGCGGGCACCGGTGCGGCGGTCGATCACCAGCTCGGCGCGGGCCTTCAGCCAGATCCATTGGCCGCTGGCGTCGCGGACGCGGAATTCCTGGTCGAGATGGGTGGCTTCGTCGCGGCTGATCGCGTCGGCCAGGGCATAGAGATCGGCATCATCGGGATGGATGAAGGCGTTGACCTCGCCGAAGGACATGAACTCGCCTTTACGGTTGTAGCCGAGCATGGCGTACATCGAGTCCGACCAGTAGATGCGGCCCTTCGCCAGGTCCCAGTCCCAGAGGCCGCAATGGCCGCGGCTGAGCGCTGTGTCGATGCGCTCGCGCACGCAGTCGCAATCGTCGTCGGCGGCGCGGGCGCGCTTCGACTGCAGGATGAAGGCGAGGGTGATGCCGGCAAGGACGATTCCCGCCGAGGCGAACAGCACCAGGATCGAGCGGCTCCGCTCGTCCCAGAGCGACAGGGCGCGCTTCACCGGCTGGAGGACAGCGATCTGGCCAAAGGGCGCGGCGAGGTTGCGCACGGTCGCGAAGGCTTCCAGGCCGCCGGGGAGCATGATCTTCATCACGCCGGCCCGTTCTGCGAATACGGTCAGTGCCTGGGCCGGGCCGAGCAGTTCGATCAGGCTGCGGCTGCCGCCGCCGAGCGTCGGTTCGCTGGCGACCAGCATGCCCGAGGCGTCGCTTACATGGACGATGCGGCCGCGGCCGGCGATGTGCTTGGTGCTCAGCGCAGCCAGGACGGCGCGCAGATCCTTGTCGTCGCGGGAGGCAAGATCGAGCTCGCGTGCCAGCAAGGTTGCAAGAATATCGAGGTCGTTTGCTGTGTCGGCGAGGGTATCGTCGCGCAGGGCACTGGTCTGGACGTAGGCGCCAAGCGCCATGATCACGACGAAGCAGGCAACGAGGGCTGGAATGACCTTGCGGAAGGCAGGTTCCAGCTTTTCGAAGCGCTGGTAGAGCGGGTGCGTCAGCGATCTTGCGACGCCAAGAATTGAGCCCGCGCGCACGTGTGCGCAAGCCGCGTTTGCACGCGTCATGCCCGTCCCCCTTCGGAAGCGATGTACCGTCAGTAAGATCGGGAGACGTGCCGCATCCCCGAATCAGTTTCAGTTGAATCCGCGGGCGGCTTTTTGTCTAGCTTTGAGTTGAGTAGTACACTCACTTTACGCGCTATGGTTGCTTAAAATTGTCGATGAATCCTGTGCGCGTAATGATCCGTTAACCTTTGTGGCAAGCGGCCTCGCAGCCGCCTGCCGACGGTCGCATCAGGCTAGCGAGCGAGCCGCGATATCGGCGACATCGCGCGACAATCCCGGCGTCGCCGCGACCATGGCGAGCGCGCTGCGGGCCTTCTCGCGGCGGCCATCTTCGAGCATGCGCCAGGTCTTGAACGAGCTCAGCAGCCGCGAGGCGACCTGCGGGTTGGACCGGTCGAGCTCGATCACGATTCCGGCAATGAAGCCGTAGCCGGCGCCGTCGGCGCGATTGAACTGGGTCAGATTGGCCGCAAGGCCGCCGATCAGCGCGCGCACGCGGTTGGGATTGCCGAGCGAGAATGTCGGGCTCGCCATCAGCGCCTTGACCCGGTCGAGCGTGCCGGCCTCCGGGATCAGCGCCTGCGCCATCAGCCATTTGTCTAGGACAAGCGGCTCGCCGGCATAGAGTTCAGAGAAGCGCGCGATCAGCGCCTCGCGCGCCTCGCCCGGGATCAGCGTCATGGCGGCGAGCGCCGCCAGCCTGTCGGTCAGGTTGTCCGCTTCGGCGAACTGCGCCTGTGCCAACTTGCTGGCCTCCTCCGGCGTGGCGAGGGCGAGCAGGCCGAGCGCTTCGTTGCGCAGTGCCCGCCGGCCGGCCGGCCCGGCGGCCGGCGAATAGGGGCCGGCCTCGCGCAAGCTGGAATGCAGCTCCGCGAGCGGCCGACTGAGCGCGATACCGATCCCACGCGAGAGCTTGCGATGCGCAGCGAAGACGGCGTCGGGATCGACGTTGCGGCCGATCTCGCGGGCGATGTCGGCCGGTCCCGGCAGGCGCAGCACCTGTGCGGCGAAAGCCGGATCGGCGGTGGCGGGGCCGGCGAGGAAGCCCTTCAGGGCCTGCGCCAACTCGCTCGCCTTATCGTCGAGCTGCGAGAGGTCGCTGCCCGCGCCGGCGCGCACCAACGCCCGCGTCGCGACCGTCTGGAAGGCCTGCCAGCGATTGAAGGAATCGCTGTCGGCGCTGAACAGGCGCAGCAGCTCGGCATCGCCGAGGTCGAGCTCGAGCCGCACCGGCGCGGAGAAGCCGCGCAGCAGCGAGGGGGCCGGCGCTTCGGTGAGCCCGGTGAAGGTCACGCTCAGCGAGGGCTCGTCGAGCACGACCACTCCGCCGGCCTTCAGTGCCGGCGAGAGGCTGTCGAGCGGCAGGTCGCCGGCCTTGCCGACGAGGCCGAGGGCAACGGGGATGACGACCGGCGCCTTCTCGGACTGGCCGGGGGTCGGCGGCGTCGACTGGGCGAGGTCGAGCGTGAAGCTCTGCGTGGCGGCGTCGTAGCGGCCGCTCGCCACCACGGTCGGTGTGCCCGCCTGCTCATACCATCTGGCGAAATGGCCGAGGTCCTGGCCCGAAGTTTCGATGAAGCAATCGAGGAACTCCTCGATCGTCGCCGCCGTGCCGTCGCAGCGCTCGAAATAGAGGTCCATGCCGCGCGCGAAGGCGTCGTCGCCGATCAGCACCTTGAGCATGCGGATCACTTCCGCGCCCTTCTCGTAGACCGTCGGCGTGTAGAAGTTGTTGATCTCCTTGTAGGCGCGCGGCCGGACCGGGTGGGCGAGGGGGCCGGCATCCTCGGAGAACTGGGTCGAGCGCAGCGTGCGGACATCGGCGATGCGCTTCACCGGGCGCGAGCGCTCGTCGGAGGAGAACTCCTGGTCACGGAAGACCGTGAGGCCCTCCTTCAGGCAGAGCTGAAACCAGTCGCGGCAGGTGATGCGGTTGCCGGTCCAGTTGTGGAAATACTCGTGGGCGATGATCGCCTCGATCGAGATGTAGTCACCGTCGCTCGCCGTCGGCGGATCGGCCAGCACGTATTTGTCGTTGAAGATGTTGAGGCCCTTGTTCTCCATCGCGCCCATGTTGAAATCCGACACGGCGACGACGTTGAACACGTCAAGATCGTAGTTCCGGCCGAAGACGCGCTCGTCCCAGCGCATGCAGCGCACCAGCGAGTCGAGCGCCCAGCCGGCGCGCCCGGCCTTGCCCGGCTCGACATAGACCGCGAGCTCGACCTTGCGGCCATCGGCGGTGACGTAGGGCTGGCGGACATGGTCGAGCCTGCCGCCGACGATGGCGAAGAGATAGGCGGGCTTGGGATGCGGGTCATGCCAGACGGCGAAATGGCGCTCGCCGCCGGGAAGTTCTGCCGCGGCGACGAGGTTACCGTTCGCCAGCAGTACCGGCGCCTCGGCCTTCTGCGCCTCGAGCCTGACCGTGTAGACGCTCATCACGTCCGGCCGGTCGAGGAAATAGGTGATGCGGCGGAAGCCGTCGGCCTCGCACTGCGTGCAGTAGACGCCGCTGGAACGATAGAGCCCCATCAGCTTGGTGTTGGCGGCTGGGTTCAGCTCGGTCTCGATCCGCAGCGAGAAGGCCCGCTCCGGCGGGGAGGGCAGCGTCAGCGACTGCGGCGTCGCGCTGTAGAGGGCGGCGTCGAGCGGCACATCGTCGAGCGCGATCGAGCCGAGCGTGAGCTCGTCGCCGTCGAGCACCAGCGGTGCGCCGGCGCGGCCCTGCGGGTTCGGCCTGAGCTGCAGCAGGGCACGCACCCGCGTGCGGTTCGCGTCGAGCACGATGTCGAGGTCGACGGTGTCGATCAGCCAGTCGGACGGGCGGTAGTCCTCGAGGCGGATCATCGGGGCGTCTTCGGCGCGCATGGGCACTCGCTGGCTGGGATCGTCTGCAAGCGGTCTATCGCGGGTGCGCCCGGTCGGCAAACGCCGCCGGGTCAGCGGCGCCGGGCTTCGAGGGATTGGACGATATGGCGGTGAAGCCGGTCGAGTGCCGGGGAGCGGGGGCCGGCGGCGGCATAGAGCACCAGCTCTGCCTCGGCCAGCAAGGGAAGGCCCTCCGAGGCGGCCTCGAGCGTCACCAGCCCCGGCGGCACCATGCCTGCCGGGAGTACCGTCCAGCCGAGACCGGCGCGTGCGGCTGCATGGAGCCCGGCCAGGCTCGGGCTGGCGAAGACGATGCGCCAGCTGCGCCCCGCCGCCTCGAGCGCCTCGAGCGCGCGCCGGCGGTAGACGTCCGGCGCGGGGGCGAGAATCAGCGGCAGGGTCTCCGGTGCCGGAAGCGCGGCGAGGCGGGGCGAGGTCACCCAGACCAGCGGCTCGCGCCAGACGCCGAAGCCGCTGCCCGTGGGCAACTGCCGCTGCGGATCGCGCTTGAACAGAATGAGATCGTAAAGCCCCTTGGCGAAGCCATCGAGCAGGTTCGCCGAGAAGTCGCAGGCGACCTCGAGCATTACTCCGGGATGAGCTCGGGTGAACTGGCCGAGAATGTCCGGCAGATGCCAGGTCGCGAAGTCTTCCGGCGTGCCGAGCCGCAGCCGCCCGCCGAGACCCGGCCCGGCGAGCGCGATCCGCGCCTCTTCCGCCAGGGCCAGCATGCGGCGGGCCGTCAGCGCCAGGATCTCGCCCTCCGGGGTTGCCAGGACGTAACCGCCGGCGCCGCTACGCCGCTGTAGCAGGCGCCGGCCGGTGCGTTCCTCGAGGCGCTGCATCTGCAGGCTGACGGTCGCCTGGCTGAGATCGAGCCGCTCGGCCGCGCGGGTGAACGAGCCCAAGTCGAGCACGGCGACGAAGCTCCGCAACAGGTCGAGCTCGAAGGGAGGTGGCGATTGCGGCATCGAAAATCATTTCAGATCGCAATGATCAATATGTCGATCATTGCCTTTTGTCGATGAGGTGCCGGCTCTATGGCGGGGGCGCCTCACTGGAAATCGACATGCCCAGCCTCGACATCGCGACCAGCAGCCTGCTCTCTCCCATGACCCTGTGCTTCCTGCTCGGGGTTCTCTCGGTCGCCTTGCGCAGCGACCTGGCCGTTCCCGAGCCCCTTTCACGCTTCCTCGCTATCTATCTGATGCTCGCGATCGGCCTGAAGGGCGGTGCCGAGTTGAATTCCGGCAGCCCTGTCTCCATCCCCTTGCTCCTGGCGGGTACGGGGATCGCGCTGGTCGTTCCGCTCTGGATTTTCGCCGCGGCGCGGCGGCTTGCCGGCTTCTCTGTGCCGGATGCCGCATCGCTGGCTGCCCATTACGGCTCGGTCTCGGCTGTCACCTTCATCGCGGCCTTGGCCTATCTCAATCTCGTCGGAATCGCCCCCGAACCGGGAGCGACTGCGCTGCTCGCGGTGATGGAGGTGCCGGCGATCCTCGTCGCGATCGCGCTGGCACGTTTGGCCGGCGGCTCGGCCGGTTCGCTCTGGCCCGTGCTGACGACGATACTCTCGCGCAAGAGCATCGTTCTGCTGATTGGAGGCCTCGCGATCGGCGCCATCGTCGGTCCTGCCGGCATCGCGCCGGTCAGGCCGCTCTTCGACGACCTGTTCCGTGGGTTGCTGTGCCTCTTCCTGCTCGATCTCGGCATTCAGGTTGCCCGCAGTACGAGCGCGATCCGGAGCGCCGCGCTGGCGCTCGTCGGCTTCGGCCTCGTCGCTCCGCTGGCCAATGCCGGGCTCGGCCTCGTCGTGGCCAAGTTGCTCGGGCTGTCGGTGGGCGGCTCCGTCGTTCTGGCGACGCTGGCGGCGAGCGCCTCCTACATCGTCGCTCCGGCGGCCATACGGTCGGCCCTGCCGGAGGCCGACGGCACGCCGGCGCTCGCGGCCGCCCTCGCGGTGACGTTTCCCTTCAACCTGATCGTCGGCCTGCCGCTCTACACTGCCCTGGCCCGTCTCCTTCAGGCCTGAGCCGGCGAGGCCATGGGCAGGGGCTCAGCATGGCTGACCAGCCGGCAGACATCCGGGCGTGCCTGCCTGACCGCCCGCTCGATCGCGTCGACGGCGTGGTGCACGGCGGCGACGTCGAGTCCGCCCTCGGCTCGGCAGTGATAGTTGACGACGAGGCCGTTGCGGGTCTCGCGCACGCGCACGCTGTGGATGTCGCGGATCGGTCCGCCGGACTCGGCAGCGCGCGCCGCCTCCTGCGCGATCGCCTTGCCGATCGCCTCGACGGTTTCCCAGGCGGCGTTGTGGCCGCTCGGCTGGCTGGTCTCCATCGGCTCGATATGGGTCTCGACCTCGGTCTCGCGCCCGAATTCGTCGCGGATCGCCCGTTCCAGCCGCGTCGCGATCTCGTGCGCCTCGGACAGCGGCAGGCCGGCATCGACCTCCATGTCGAGCGAGACTGAGAGGCGCTCGCCGATCGAGTGGACGCTGACATGGTGCACCGGCACCTTCATCTTGAGCGCGATCAGCAGGACGCGCTCCAGCACCGTCTCGTCGTCGACCTGTACCGGATTGGCCGTGACTGTGATTTCGGCATTGGGCTCGGCGACTGCCAGCGCCGCCAGCAGTTCGGACTTGATTGCGGTGACGCGGTCGAGCGGCAAGGTGCGCGAGACCAGGATGCCGATCTCGCCCTGGACCTGCCCGCCGGCCGGGCGCAGCTTCAGCCATTCGACCCCGACCACGCCCGGCACTTCGCTGGCGGCCTGGCGCAGGCGCTCCGAGAGCCCCTTGGGCGCTGCATCGATCAGCGTGTCGATGGTCCGCCGGCCGAGCCGGAAGGCGGTGAGGATCATGTAGAGCGCGAGGCCGAGCGCCGTCGCGCTGTCGGCCATCGGTACGCCCATCCGCGACAGCACGAGGCCGGCGAGCACCAGCGCCGTGCCGACGAAATCTGTGGCGAAATGCGTCGCCTCGGCGGCGAGCGCCTCGCTGCGGGTGTCGCGCGCGACCGTGGTCAGGGCCCGCCAGCGCGTCGCGTCGACCATCAGCGAGAACAGGAGCACGCCGACGACCAGTGCGGTCACCTCGACCGGGGGCTCCGTTCCGGCGCGCAGGCGGTTGATCGCTTCCCAGAGAATCGCGCCCGAGAGCCCGAACAGGATCGCGGTCTCGAGCAGCGCTGCCAGCGCCTCGACCTTGCCATGACCGTAATGATGCTCGTCATCGGCCGGCTTGTCGGCGGCGCGCACCGCGAACCAGGTGAACAGGGTCGAGCCAATGTCGATCAGACCCTGCAGCGCGTCAGTCAACAGCGCCAGCGAGCCCGAAACCAGCGCCGCCGCGAATTTCGCCAGCGTCAGCAGCACGCTGGCGGCGACCGAGAGCGCCGCTGCCCGCTGCTTGATCCGCGACACCTCGGCCGAAGCGGCCGCTGTCGGCATGCGATCCTGCGTGTCGGTCATGGTAAGTCCGCGTGAGCCCTCTTGGCGAATGGCGGGTTTGGCCCGATCTATCGGCCAGATCAACCCTGGGAGAAGAGCCGTGAGATATCTCCACACCATGGTGCGCGTCACCGACCTCGATGCCGCACTCGATTTCTACGTGACCAAGTTCGGTCTCGTCGAAACCCGCCGCATGGAGAACGAGAAGGGGCGGTTCACGCTCGTCTTTCTCGCCGCGCCGGACGATGCGCCCAACGTGAAGGAGCAGGGTAGTCGTGGCCGGCCGACCCTGGAGCTGACCCATAACTGGGATCCGGAGGTCTACACCGGCGGGCGCAATTTCGGTCACCTCGCCTACGAGGTCGACGACATCTATGCGACCTGCGACAAGCTGATGAAGGCCGGCATCACCATCAACCGGCCGCCGCGCGACGGTAACATGGCCTTCATCCGCTCGCCCGACAACATCTCGATCGAACTGCTCCAGAAGGGCGAGCCCAAGCCGCCGGCCGAGCCGTGGCTGAGCATGCCCAACACCGGCGTCTGGTGAGCGGGGGGCGCCTGATTGTGGGCTGATATGCTCCCTGATATCATCTGATGATATCAGGGGGGCTCGCATGGGCATTCTGGTGCGCGACGAGAAGATCGACAGGCAGGTGCGGGAGCTCGCGAGGCTGTCCGGCACGAGCTTGCAAGGGGCTATCGGGCTTGCCGTCGAAAATGAGCTCAGACGGCGTGAAGAACGTCGCGTGCGGGTCGAGGAAGCGACGCGCAAGGCCCAGGAGATGTTGGCCGGGCATCCCATCGTCGACGACGGCATGACGCATAAGGAATTCTTCGATCGCGAATACGGTGACGCGTGATGTTCCTCGATGCGTCCGTGATACTCGCCAATCTGCTGGAAGAGCCTGAAGCGGTCGCGTTCAGAGCGTCGCTGGCGGAAGAAGGCGGGCATGCAACCTCCGCTATCGCCATGTTCGAGGCGTCGACTCGGCTTGCTGTGGTCAAGCGTTTGACCATCGACCGAGCTTATGAGGTCGTCTGTGCCTTCATCGATGGTGCCGGGGTGACGGTTATGCCGATCGGCCCGGAGGTGGGGGGCGCAGCACATGCTTGCGCTGCCCGCTATCATCACGTCTCGGGCCATCCGGCCCGTCTCAACATGGGCGATTGTTTCGCCTATGCGGCGGCGCTGACGTCGGGCCTCAAGCTCGCCTACAAGGGCAATGATTTCGTCCACACGGATATCGACGGCATCCGCTTCGGAGCCTGACAGTCCCAGCGGAGCTATCCGACCTTGAACAAAGCTCTCTTCGGCCATCTCGACGACGGCACGCCGATCCATGAGGCGGTTCTGCATTCGCCCGGCGGCGCCGAGGCCAGGGTGATGGAATGGGGCGCGGTGCTGCGCGACCTTGTCGTGCCGCTGCCCGACGGCCGCCGCCAGCGCGTCGTGCTCGGCTTCCCGGATTTCGCGGACTACCCCGCGCATTCGCCGCATATGGGGGCGATCGCCGGGCGCTTCGCCAACCGCATCGGCCATGGCCGCTTCATGCTCGACGGGGTGTCCCATCGCACGCCGCTGAACCAGGGCGGCAAGCACTCGCTGCATGGTGGCGGCCAGGGTTTCGGCAAGCGGCCCTGGACCATGATCCAGCACGACGAGGCCAGCGTGACGCTGGCGCTGGTCTCGGCCGATGGCGATGCCGGCTATCCCGGCACACTGCGGGTCTGGTGCCGCTACGCTCTGGTCGACGGCGCGACCCTGCGCCTCGAGCTCTCGGCCACCACCGATGCGCCGACCATCGTCAATCTCGCCCATCACTCCTATTTCCGGCTCGATGACGGGCCCGATATCCTCGACCATGAGCTCGAAGTCCGTGCCAACCTGACGACGCCGGTCGATGCCGACCTGATCCCCGATGGCTCGCTCGCCGATGTCGCCGCCACGCCCTTCGATTTCCGGAAGACCCGGCCGGTCCGATTCGCCAACCCGGATGGCAGCCGCTTCTGGTACGACCACAACTTCATCCTGCGCCGCGACCGGCGTGAGCCGGCCGCTGGCGGGCTCGAACTCGCCCATGCCGCGACGCTGCGCTCCCGGCGTTCGGGGCTTTCCATGGAGGTCTGGACAAGCGAGCCGGCGCTGCAGGTCTATGACGGCGCCAAGCTCGCCACCCCGGTGCCGGGGCTGGACGGTGTTGCCTATGGCCCCAATGCCGGGATAGCGCTGGAACCGCAGCATGTGCCGGATTCGCCGAACCTGCCGCATTTTCCCTCAACGGTGCTGCGGCCGGGCGAGGTCTATCGCCAGCTCAGTGAATTCAGGTTCGGAGTCTGAGCTTCATGGCCGGCGTCTTCTGTCTTGGTATCGCGACCCTGGACTATGTCTACAGCGTCTCGCATGTCCCTAGCCCCGGCGAGAAAGATCGGGCGCGCGACCTCGTCGTCACCGGCGGCGGCTGCGCCGGCAGCGGCTCGGTCGCGATTTCGCGTTCGGGCGGCAAGGCCTGGCTCGCGACCCGGCTGGGCGACGACCTGACCGGCGACGCGATCCTGGCGGATCTGCACGCCGAGGGCGTCGATACCTCCTATTCGCATCGCTTTGCCGGGTTGCGCTCGCCGGTTTCCTCGATCCTGATCGATGCGCAGGGCGAGCGCATGGTGGTGTCCTACACCGACCCCCGGACCCCGCTGGAGCCGGACTGGCTGCCGGCGGCGCTGCCGGCCGGCGCGGATGCAGTGCTGGTCGATACGCGCTGGGGCGAGGGCTCGCTCGCGGCGTTGAAGATGGCGCGGGCGGCGGGCGTGCCCGGCGTGATCGACGGCGACCGCCAGCCGACCCATCCCGAAATGGTCACGACTGCGAGCCATGTCGCCTATAGCGAGAAGGCGCTCACCGAGATCTGCGGCGCGGGCGATCCGCGCGAAGCCCTGGCCGGACTGGCGCACGAGGCTAAGAACTGGCTCGCCGTCACGCTCGGCCATCGCGGCGTGCTTTTCATGGAGAATGGCGGCATTGCCCATCTGCCGGCCTTCCCGATCGCGGCGGTGGATACGCTCGGCGCGGGCGATGTCTGGCATGGCGCCTTCGCGCTCGCGCTCGCCGAAGGGCAGAGCGAGCGGGCGGCGGTGCGCTTCGCCTCGGCGGTTGCGGCGATCAAGTGCGCCCGCTTCGGTGGTCGGGCCGGCACGCCGAAGCGCGACGAGGTCGAACGCTTCCTGGCGGCCCATCCCTGATTGCCTGCGCGCTGGGCGGTTCTGCTTTTTATTTAGGCAGCGCTCGGCCGGCCTCCTCTTGCCGGCAAAATCGTTGCGAGAAACACTGCGGCCCTCTGCCAGAGCCGGCCTGCCATGTATGCTCCCGCGCTGCCCTTGCCCGTCGATCCGCTGCTGCCGGACTATGTCCGCGCCAGCGGCGGCGTCCGGCTGCGCTTCGGCGCAGTGGGGGCACGCACCATGCGCCTGGAAGTCGCCGAGAGCGGCGGCTATCGCGCCCGTTTCCCGACAAGCCATGACGGGCGTTGCGAGGCGGTGCTGATCAACACCGCCGGCGGCATGGCCGGCGGCGACCGTGCCCGGACGCAGATCGCGCTCGACCCCGGGGCGCACGCCGTCGTCACCACCCAGGCGGCCGAGAAGATCTATCGCAGCCAGGGCTCCGATACCCATGTCGATACGGAGATCGCCGTCGCTTCGGGGGCGGACCTCGCCTGGCTGCCGCAGGAGACGATCCTGTTCTCGGGCGCGCGGCTGGCGCGCAGCCTGAGCGTCGATCTCGCCGCGGATTCGCGCTTCATCGCCTGCGAGACGCTCTATTTCGGCCGCGCCGCCATGGGCGAGACCCTGCTGCATGGCTCGTTGCGCGATCGCTGGCGTATCAGGCGGGAGGGCCGGCTGGTCTTCGCCGAGGATTTGCGTCTCGAAGGCGCGATCGAGGAGACCTTGCGCCGCAAGGCGGTGGGGCAGGGCGCGCGCGCTGTCTCGACCGTGCTCGCCACGTCTCCCGGGCGGCTCGACGAGATCAGGGCGATCCTGGCGGAGGAAACTGCCTTTGTCGACGTCGAGGCGGCCGCCGGCGCGCATGAAGGCTTCCTCCTGGTCCGCCTCCTCGGCGGCGATGCGCAGGCCTTGCGTCGCGCCCTCGTCATGCTGCTCGGGCATCTGACCCAGCGTGCGCTGCCGCGCACCTGGTCAATCTGAGGAGTTGCAGCATGCTGCCGATCCAGGGTCTGAAATGCGTCTATGATACCGGCTCCCGCGGCTGGGCGATCGAACTCGCGCTGAAGGCGGAAGACGAGGTCCTTTCCCGCCGCTTCGATGTCGATGGTCCCGAAGATGCCGAGATGCTGATCGAGGCTTTTGAGGAATCGACTGCCAGCAGCTTCGATCCGGAGAGTGGCGAGATCGTCTTCGCCTATGAATATGCCTCGCTCGACGAGGTGGATGAGGATGAGTTGGAAGACGACGCCGAGGAGTCCGAGGACGACGAGGCCGAGGATGACGAAGACGAGGAACAGGCAGAGAAGGCCAACGCATGAACCTGACGCCGCGCGAGAAGGATAAGCTGCTCATCGCCATGGCCGCCATCGTGGCAAGGCGCAGGCTCGAGCGCGGCGTCAAGCTCAACCATCCCGAGGCCGTCGCGCTGATCACCGACTTCGTCGTCGAGGGCGCGCGCGACGGCAGATCTGTCGCCGAGCTGATGGAGGCCGGCGCGCATGTCCTCACCGCCGATCAGGTCATGGACGGCATCGCCGAGATGCTGCACGACGTGCAGGTCGAGGCGACCTTCCCGGACGGCACAAAGCTCGTCACCGTGCACGAGCCGATCCGCGGTTCCGCCGGCCGCCTGAAGCCGGGGGAGGTCACGACGCTACCGGGCGACCTCATCCTCAACGAGGGCCGCGAAAGCCTGACGCTGACCGTCGCCAATACCGGCGACCGGCCGATCCAGGTCGGTTCGCATTATCATTTCTTCGAGGCCAATCCGGCGCTCGCCTTCGAGCGCGACAAGGCGAGAGGCTTCCGGCTCGACATTCCCGCCGGTACGGCGGTGCGCTTCGAGCCCGGCCAGACGCGCGAGGTCAGGCTGGTCGCGCTCGCCGGCAAGCGCGAGGTCTATGGCTTCCGCCAGGAGGTGATGGGTAAGCTGTAGCTGCGGAAAACGAATGGCGGAGCCAGCCGATGACCGAAGCAGCAGACGTGCAGCCCTCCCATCTTCCAGCGAACGGCAAAAAGAAATACGGCATTTGCGCGATCTCCGGCGCCGAGACACCGCGCAAGAACCTGGTCTCGCTGGAGACGCTGCGCCCTTCGCTGACCGAGCGTATCCTCGCCGACTTTCCGCAACTGACCGAGCACAGCCTGATCTCGCGCACCGAGCTGGCGCGCTATCGCACGCGCTATGTCGAGGAGATCCTGCGCGAGGAGCACGGCGAATACTCCGATCTCGACCGCGAAGTCGTCGAGAGCATCGCGCGGCAGGATACGATCGCGAGCGACACCGACGACGAGTTCGACGAGAAGCGCAGCTTCGGCGAGCGCGTCTCGGACGGGCTCGCCAGCTTTGGCGGCTCCTGGGCCTTCCTGATCAGCTTCGGCTGCGTGCTGGTGGTCTGGATGCTCGTCAATATCGCAGAGGGACCGGGAGCCTTCGACGCCTATCCCTTCATCCTGCTCAATCTCGTGCTGTCCTGTATCGCCGCGATCCAGGCCCCGATCATCATGATGAGCCAGAAGCGCCAGGAGCAGAAGGACCGCGCCCGCTCATCCAACGATTACCAGGTCAATCTCAAGGCCGAGCTTGAAATCCGGCATCTGCACGAGAAGATCGACCATCTCATCACCAAGCAGTGGCAGCGCCTCGCCGAAATCCAGCAGGTCCAGCTCGAGATGATGCAGGAGACGCAGCGCGACCAGGCGCGAAAGCTCGCCAAGGCCGCGGCCGGCAAGCGCAAGGGGCCACGCAAGCCGAAAGGCTCCGAGCCGCCCGAACCGGGCACGGCTTCGGCCTGAGAATTGCCAGAGACATCGCAGGACCAGATCGGGAACCGACCATGCCCTTCGCCTTTCCGCGCAATGCCTATGCCGCCATGTTCGGCCCGACCACCGGCGACACGGTGCGTCTCGGCGATACCGAGCTCGTCATCAGGGTCGAGAAGGATTTCACCACCTATGGCGAGGAGGTGAAGTTCGGCGGCGGCAAGGTCATTCGCGACGGCATGGGGCAGTCGCAGGTCCGCAATGCAGACGGGGCGGTCGACACCGTCATCACCAATGCGCTGATCCTCGACCATTGGGGCATCGTGAAGGCCGATATCGGCATCAGGGCCGGCCGCATCTGCGCCATCGGCAAGGCCGGCAATCCCGACATCCAGGACGGCTTCGGCAATTTCGCCCCGGAGGAGACGATCATCGTCGGGCCCGGCACCGAGGTCATCGCCGGCGAGGGCAAGATCGTCACCGCCGGCGGCTTCGACAGCCATATCCACTATATCTGCCCGCAGCAGATCGAGGATGCGCTGATGAGCGGGCTGACCACCATGCTGGGGGGCGGCACCGGCCCGGCCCATGGCACGCTGGCGACGACCTGCACGCCCGGCCCCTGGCATATCGGCCAGATGATCCGCGCCGCCGACGCCTTCGCGATGAACCTCGCCTTCGCCGGCAAGGGCAATGCCGCCGTGCCGGGCTCCCTGATCGAGATGGTCGAGGCCGGCGCCTGCGCCCTCAAGCTCCACGAGGACTGGGGCACGACCCCGGGCGCGATCGACAACTGCCTTTCGGTGGCCGACGAATACGACGTCCAGGTGATGATACATTCGGACACGCTGAACGAGTCAGGGTTCGTCGAGGACACGGTCAAGGCCTTCAAGGGCCGCACTATCCACGCCTTCCACACGGAGGGCGCCGGCGGTGGCCATGCGCCCGACATCATGAAGGTGGCGGGCCTGCCCAATGTCCTGCCCTCGTCGACCAATCCGACCCGGCCTTTCACCGTCAACACGCTCGATGAGCACCTGGACATGCTGATGGTCTGCCATCACCTGTCGCCCTCGATCCCCGAGGACCTCGCCTTCGCCGAGAGCCGCATCCGCAAGGAGACGATCGCCGCGGAGGACATCCTGCACGATCTTGGCGCGCTCTCGATGATGTCCTCGGACTCGCAGGCCATGGGCCGGATCGGCGAGGTCGTGACCCGCACCTGGCAGACCGCCCACAAGATGAAGGTCCAGCGCGGGCCGCTGCCGCAGGATGCCGGCACCGGCGCCGACAATTTCCGCGCCAAGCGCTATGTTGCGAAATACACGATCAACCCGGCGATCTCGCACGGCATCTCGCGCCATATCGGCTCGGTCGAGATTGGCAAGCTCGCGGACCTCGTGATCTGGTCGCCCGCCTTCTTCGGCGCCAAGCCCGATCTCGTGCTGAAGGGCGGCATGATCGCGGCCGCGCCGATGGGCGACCCCAACGCCTCGATCCCGACGCCGCAGCCGGTGCATTACCGGCCGATGTTCGGCGCCTTCGGCAAGGCCGTCAGCACGACCTCGCTGGTCTTCGTCTCGCAGGCGGCGATGGCGAACGGGCTCAAGGGCCGGCTCGGCACGGACAAGGAGATGGTCGCCGTCGAAAACACCCGCGGCGGCATCTCCAAGAAGAGCATGATCCACAACGACGCCACGCCCGATATCCGTATCGACCCCGAGACCTATGCGGTGATCGCGGATGGCGAATTACTGGTCTGCGAACCCGCGAAGGAACTGCCGCTGGCCCAGCGGTACTTCCTGTTCTGAACCTGCGCCTCCGCGCGGAACCTCATCGCCGGCCCGCACGTTTGCCTCCCGTCGCAACAATGGGAGGTCGCCATGGCCAAGTCCAAAGCCGCCGATCCGAAGGGAAGGCAGCCCGAGGCGCTCGCCACCTTCGCCGCCAGTGCCCGCAATGACGGTCGCAAGCCCAAGGAAATCGGCCTGGAGGCGACGAAGGCGACGGCGCCGCTGAAGACCTCGCCGGCGCTGAAGCAGGATGCTGCAACCAAGGTTCTGCGCGAGGGCGTCCTCGGCAGGAATCAGGGTGCCGAGGAGGCGATCGACAAGCTTCCGGATCGCACGCGGCGGCGCTGACCGGGCGGCGAGCCGGCACGGTTGACAGGGCTGGGCTCTTGGCCTTCATCTCGCCGGCTAAGAAAAGTGCCCCTGGAGGAAACCTTGCCAAGTCTTCGTCATGCCCTGGCCACGGCCACGCTGGCCGTCGCCGCCTATGCCGGCCCCGTGGCCGCGCAGGGTCAGGTCACCGTCTATTGCTCGATCCTCGAGGAGCAATGCCGCGAGGGCGCTGCGATCTTCGAGAAGGCGACCGGCATCAAGGTCCAGATGGTCCGCAAGTCGACCGGTGAGGTCTATGCTCAGGTCAAGGCCGAAGCCTCCAACCCGCGTGGCGACGTCTGGTGGGGCGGGCCGGGCGAGCCGCATCTGCAGGCGGCCGAGGAAGGGCTGCTCGACGAGTACAAGTCGCCGAAGCTCGCCGAGCTGCATGACTGGGCGAAGCGCCATGCCGAGCAGTCGAAGTTCCGCACGTCCGGCATTTACCTCGGTGCGCTCGGCATCGGCTACAATCTCGAGACGCTGAAGAGCAAGAAGCTGCCCGAGCCGAAATGCTGGGCCGACCTGCTTGATCCCAAGTTCAAGGACGAGGTCCAGGTCGCAGACCCCAGCTCCTCGGGCACGGCCTATGTCTTCCTCGCGACGACCGTCCAGCGGCTCGGCGAGGAGAAGGGCTTCGAGTTCCTGAAGACCCTGCACAAGAACATCAGCCAGTACACCAAGTCGGGCATCGCACCGGTCAAGGCGACGGCGCTCGGCGAGACCGCGGTCGGCATCGCCTTCATGCACGACATGCTGACGCAGAAGCTGCAGGGCGCGCCGATCGGCATCGTCGCCCCGTGCGAGGGCACCGGCTACGAGACCGGCTCGGTCTCGGTGATCAAGGGCGGCAAGAACCCGGAGGCGGCGCGCAAATTCGTCGACTTCACGCTCTCGCCCGAGGCGCAGGACATCAACGCCAAGCTCAAGATCAACTCGATCCCCTCCAACAAGAACGCCAAGCTCTCGCCGGATGCGCCGAAGTTCGAGGAGATCAAGCTGATCGACTACGACACCCCGCGCTGGGGCAGCCCGGCCGAGCGCTCGCGCCTGCTCAAGAAGTTCGACGACGAGGTGAAGGCGCTGCCGCGCTGATCATTCGCTATTGCCGGTCGCTCGGCGAATGTCATCCCGGGCGACCGCAGGGCGACCTGGGATCCATGCCTGAACCGTTCCGGCATGGATCCCAGATCTGCGCTTCGCTCCGTCCGGGATGACGGCACTTCCTGAATTGCGCGTGAGAACGCTCAGCGCACCGGCGGAGCGTATTGCAGGCCGCCTTGCGTCCAGAGCTTGTTCATGCCGCGGGGCAGGTTGAGCGGCGACTTGGCGCCGAGATGCCGGTCGAAGCTCTCGCCGTAATTGCCGACCGCCTTGACGATGCGGACCACCCAGTCATTGGTCAGCCCGAGGCTCTCGCCGAACTTGCCCTCGGCGCCGAGCAGGCGGCGGATCTCGGGATTGGTCGACTTCACCATCTCGTCGACATTGGCCTGCGTGATCCCGTACTCCTCGGCGTTCATCAGTGCATAGACCGTCCAGCGCACGATATCGAACCAGGCGTCGTCCCCCTGGCGGACCCAGGGGCCGAGCGGCTCCTTCGAGATCATCTCGGGCAGGAGATCGTGGTCGGCCGGGACCTTGAGCTTCATCCGGTTGGCGGCGAGCTGCGAGAGATCGGTAGTGTAGGCGTCGCAGCGTCCGGCCTCATAGGCCTGGATCGTCTCGTCCAGCCCCGCGAAGGCGATGACCTCGTACTTCATGTTGTGGGTGCGGAAATAGTCGGCGAGGTTGAGCTCGGTCGTGGTGCCCTGGGCGACGCAGACCGAAGCGCCGTCGAGCGCCTTCACCTCCTTGACGCCGCTGCTCTTGCGCACCAGGAAGCCCTGGCCGTCGAAGTAATTGATCGCGGTGAAGTTGAGGCCGAAGCCGGCATCGCGGCCGAGCGTCCAGGTCGTGGTCCGCGAGAGCACGTCGATCTCGCCGCTCTGCAGCGCCGTCAGCCGGTCCTTCGAGGCCAGCGATATGTATTTCGCCTTCTCCTGGTCGTTGAAGATCGCAGCCGCCAGCGCCCGGCAGATATCGACGTCGAAGCCGCGCCATTGCCCCTGCGCATCCGGCAGCGAGAAGCCGGCAACGCCGTGGCTCGCGCCGCAGATCAGCTGGCCGCGCTGCTTGATCCGTTCCAGCGTCGTCTGGGCGAAGGCCGCGCCCGTCATGGCGGCGCTCAGCCCGATGCCGGCGAGCACGCCCGCCAGCCTGCGGACGGTTGATGATGAAATCCCGGTCATGTCGGCTTTCCCCTTCAGGTTCTTGTCCTTGCCGATCCGAAAGACCAGGCAGTAGGCCCGGCGATCTAACAGGATCATATCGACGGGCGCCACGGTCATTTATGCGGCTAACGGATTTTCGAGCTTAAGCGGTTGTTAACCATAGCTTTCCGCCTGCCGCATCTGGCCGGGAGGTCGCCGCGTAACCGGCGGACCCGCCAACAGCAGATGGAGACAGCTTCCGCATGTCCGATCCCGTCCTCGTCATCGCCCGCGCCCGTGTCCGACCCGCCGACCGGGCGCGCTTTGTCGCCGCAGCCCATGCTTGCATCGCGGCGACCCGGCAGGAGCAGGGCTGTCTCGGCTTCGACATGCATGAGAGCCTGACCGCGCCCGGCCATTTCATCTGCCTCGAAAGCTGGGAAACCCGTGCGGATGTCGAGCGCCACATGGCCCGGCCGCATCTCAAGGCGTTTCTCGCCGTGGCCGGGGCTTGCGTCAGCGTCGCTCCGGTGATCGAAGTGGTGGAACCGCGATCGGTCGATCGCCTCTGAAACACGCCACGGGTTAGTCACATGCAGCGCGCCACTTCCGTCGTCCGCAAGGCCGCGGTCAAGCAGGACCGGGTCGTCGAGACCCTGACCCTTGACCATGAGGACCGCAACCGTCGTCGCGTCGCGCTGAAGGGCGATGGCGGAAGCGACATCCTGCTCGACCTCGACAAGCCGACGGCCCTGAACGATGGCGACGCGGTCAGGCTGGAGGACGGCTCGCTCGTCCTGATTAGGGCTGCCGCGCAGAAGCTGATCGAGATCAAGGCCGAGAACCCTCTGCGCCTGATGCGCGTCGCCTGGCATATCGGCAACCGCCACACCCCGGCGGAGATCACCGCCGACGCAATCTATATCGAGCACGACCATGTGCTGGCCGAGATGGTCCGCGGCCAGGGCTGCGCGATGAGCGATGTCGAGCGGCCGTTCCAGCCCGAGCGCGGCGCCTACGACCATGATCACGCCAATTGCGGCCATGACCATGGCCACCACCATCACGGCCATGATCACGCTCACGAGCACCACGGCCATGAGCATGCCCATGGCTCCGACTGCGGTTGCGGTCACGACCATCATCACGACCATCACGATCATGATCATGGCCATTCCCATGCCGGCCATGGCGAGGCGCATGCCCACGACCACAGCCATGGCGAGCACAAGCATGAGCACGCCCACGGCGCCTCCTGCGGTTGCGGCCATGACCACCATCATGACGACCACGGCCACAAGCATGACCATGGCCATCACCATGGCGCCGAGCACGGCCATAAGGGCCACAAGCACGACCATTGAGCCATGACCGGGGTTCAGCTGCCCCTGATGATCTGGCTGTCGCCGTCCTTCCCGGTCGGCGGCTTCGCCTACTCGCATGGCTTGGAATGGGCGTTCGAGGTTGGCGATCTCACGGACGCGCAGGGGCTTGAGGACTGGCTCGGCGCGCTGGTCGAGCATGGCTCGCTGCGCAATGACCTCGTCCTCTTCGCCGCTGCCTGGCGCGCCAGCGGCGATGGCGATGCGAAGGAACTGCGCGACGTGGCTGAGCTCGCGCTCGCGCTCGCCAATTCGACCGAGC
This sequence comes from Allobosea sp. WAO, assembly GCF_001509835.1. Taxonomy (GTDB): domain Bacteria; phylum Pseudomonadota; class Alphaproteobacteria; order Rhizobiales; family Beijerinckiaceae; genus Allobosea. The sequence goes on along the minus strand of NZ_JXTJ01000005.1, from coordinate 140,477 downwards.
GGCGGCTGGAGACGGTGACCCAGGGCAATGCCTTCATCGCCGCCATTGCGGCCTCCTGGCCCTGTGCCTCGGTCGATGCGCTGAAGGCAGCCTGGCCGGGCGATGTCGCCTATCCCGTCGCCGTCGCCGTTGCGGCCAGCGGCCATGGCCTGCCGCTGCTGGCTTCGCTCGAGGCCTTCTCGCTTGCCTTCGTCGCCAATCTGGTCTCGGCCGCGGTCCGGCTCGGCATTGTCGGCCAGACCGACGGGCAGCGCGTCACGGCCGCTCTGGCCCCGCTCTTGCGTAGCGCCGCGGCGAGGGCGGAGGCCGCCGCGCTGGACGCGCTCGGCAGCTGCGCCTTCCGCTCGGACCTTGCTTCCCTGCGTCACGAAACCCAGTATTCGAGGCTGTTCCGCTCATGAGCGCTTCCCCCCATGGCCCTTTGCGCGTCGGCATCGGCGGCCCGGTCGGCTCCGGCAAGACCGCGCTGATGGAGGCGCTGTGCAAGCGCATGCGCGACCGCTACGACATCGCGGCCATCACCAACGACATCTACACCAAGGAGGATGCGCGCATCCTCACCGTCTCCGGCGCACTGCCCGAGGAGCGGATCATGGGCGTCGAGACCGGCGGTTGCCCGCATACGGCGATCCGCGAGGACTGCTCGATCAACCTCGCCGCGGTCGCCGAGATGCGCGGCAGGTTCCCGGCGCTCGACCTCATTCTGATCGAATCCGGCGGCGACAATCTCGCCGCCACCTTCTCGCCTGAGCTCGCCGATCTGACGATCTATGTGATCGACGTCGCCGCCGGCGAGAAGATCCCGCGCAAGGGCGGGCCGGGCATCACCCGCTCCGACCTCCTCGTCATCAACAAGACTGACCTGGCCCCGCATGTCGGCGCGGATCTTGCAGTGATGGACCGGGATTCGAAGACCATGCGCGGCAAGCGGCCTTTCGCCTTCACCAATACGCGGGCGGGGGAGGGTGTCGATCAGGTCGTCGATTTCATCGAGACTGCCGGAGGGCTCAAGGCCACGGCGCGAGGCTGAGGGATTTGAGACGATGGCACGCAGGACGATGGCAAGACAGATGACCGCGGCATTGACGCTCCTGCTGACGGGGGCTGCGGCCCCGGCGCTGGCCCATACCGGCGTCGGCTCCGTCGAGGGGCTGGCGCATGGGCTGCTGCACCCGCTGACCGGGCTCGATCACGTCCTGGCCATGGTCGCGGTCGGTCTCTGGGCCGGGCTCGTCGGCGGCAAGGCGCGCATCATCTATCCCGTCGCCTTCGTGTCGACGATGGCGCTGGCCGGCGCCTGGGCCATGGCCGGCGGGCAATTGCCGGGCGCCGAAATCGGCATCGCTGTCTCGATCGTCATCCTCGGGCTCGCCATCGCGCTCAAGGCCTCGCCGCCGCTGGCGGCGGGCGCGCTCGCCTGCGGCATCTTCGCGATCTTCCACGGCTTCGCGCATGGGGCGGAGCTGCCTGAGAACGCCAGCGGCTTCGCCTATGCCGTCGGCTTCATCATCGCCACGGCCGTCCTGCACGGCGCCGGCCTCTTCCTCGCGGCCCGGCTCGCGCAGCATGCCCCTGTTCTCGCGCGCGTCGCGGGCGGCGGGCTCGCCATCGCCGGCGTTGCCATTCTGGCCGGCTGAAGGCCTGCGCCGGCCGGTTGATCCCGGCCGGCAGCCCGTCCTCAGATGATCCGGCGCCGGAGATAGCCGCCGATCTGCTCGACGGCGACGACCAGCGCGAAGATCGCGAGGATGATCGTCAGCGCGGTATCGTAGTCGAACAGGTCGAAGGCGACCTTGAGCTCGACGCCGATGCCGCCGGCGCCGACCAGCCCGAGCACGACCGAGGCGCGGGTCGCCTTCTCGACGCAGAACAGCGAGGTCGCGATGAAGGATGGCATCGCGTTCGGCACCACCGCCGAGAAGATCAGCCCGGTCCGGCTCGCGCCGATGGTCGAGAGCGCCTCGCGCGGACCCTTGTCGGTCTCCTCCATCGCCTCGGCGAAGAAGCGCCCGGCATAGCCGATCGTGTCGACCATCAGCGCCAGCACGCCGGCTGCGGGGCCTAAGCCCACGGCGATCACGAAGAACAGCGCCCAGATCAGGTCCGGCACGGTGCGGAACAGCGCGATCAGCCCGCGCGTCAGCACGCGGGTGATGGGGTGCGGCGACAGGCCTTCCGCCGCGAGCACGGCCAGCGGAAAGCTCAGGATCAATCCGAGCACGCAGCCCGAGACCGCCATCTGGAAGGTCGTCGCGAGCGAGGCGAGGATGCTGTCGAGCCTCGCGAGGTCGGGCGGGAACATCCGCGACAGGATGTTTCCCATATAGGGCAGGCCGCGCACGAGCTTCTCGGCCGAGAGCTCGGAGCCGCTGAACGACCAGACCAGCAGCGCCAGCGCCAGGAACCCGCCCATGAAGGCGGCGGCGCTCGGCCGGGCGAAACGGTCCCCAGCATGGAGGCCGCGCGGGGTGGATTGCAGGCTCATGCGAACACCAGTGCCGGCTGCGCGGCGGGAACGTCCTCGGCCGGCTCCTCGAAGAAGGCGGCGAGCTCCGCCTCGTTGCAGTGCAGGGCGCGCCGGTCGAGCGCGATCCCGCCATTGCCTAGCCCGACGATGCGGTCGGCGAAGCGCAGCGCATGCGCCATGTGGTGCGAGACGAAGACTAGGGTGAGCCCCTTGTCGCGCGTCAGCCGGAAGAGCAGTTCCATCACCTCGCGGCCGGCGCGCGGATCAAGGCTGGCATCGGGCTCGTCGGCGAGCACGATCTGCGGCCGCTGCATTAGCATGCGGGCGATCGCGACGCGCTGCGACTGCCCGCCCGAGAGCGAATCCGCGCGCTGCATCGCCTTGTCGGCGAGGCCTACGGCGGCAAGGCATGCCATCGCCTCGTCGCGGATCTCGGCCGGGGCCAGAGCCTGCGTCCAGGTTCGCGGGCCGGAGCGGCGCGACTGCACGCCATGCACGACATTGCTCAGCGCGCTCAGCCGCGAAACCAGGTTGTGCTTCTGGAAGACGACGCCGACCCGCGCCCGGAAGCGCTTCAGCGCCGCGCCGCGCAGGTCGCCGACGGTCTCGCCCAGCACCGAGATCGTGCCGGCATCCGCCTCGGCGAGGCGCACGATCATGCGCAGCAGGGTTGACTTGCCGGTGCCGTTGGCGCCGATCAGCGCCAGGGCCTCGCCCGGTGGGATCGCGAGGTCGAGCCGCTCGATGATCCGGCGCGTGCCAAAACTCTTGGCGAGGCCGGAGATGGCGACGACGGGCGCGGCTGCGTCCGCCGTCGGCAAGGTCTGCGCGCTCTGCGGCATCACTCGATGAACTTGTTGAACTCGGTGATGCCGATAGTCTGGTAGATCGAGCGGACATAGTCGTAGTCGCTGTCCTTGATCTCCGGGAGGAAGACGCCGCCGGCGAACTTCTTGTTGTCGTCGGTCTCGGAGACGACGGCCTTCATCAGCTCCTGGCCATTGTCGAGGAAGGTCTTGCGAACCTTGGCGAGCACCTCCGGCTTCACCTTCGGGCTGGCGATCATCACGTCGTTCGGCAGGTCGCGGCCGCGGGCGACGACCGCGAAGCCGGCCTTCGGGTCGGATTTGCGGATGCTGTTGAGGTGGCCGAGATTCAGGCCGATGGCGGCGATGTCACCGCGCTTCATCGCCTCGGCGGCGACATTGCGCTTCACGAAAATCGGCTTGTAGTCGACATTGTACTTCAGCCCGAAATCGGCGAGCGCCTGGGCCGGGCCGAGATGCTGCGAGGTCGAGCCGATCTCGCCGAAGGAGATGGTCTTGCCCTTGAGATCGGCGACCGTCTTGATCGGGCCGTTCGCGAGCACGGCGACCTGCGAGAAATAGTCGGGACGCTGCCAGCCGACGACGGGCACCGCGCCGGTGCGCGCCTTGAAGACCACGTATTCGGCCGGGCCGGTCAGGACGAAATCGATCTGGTCGGCCGCCATGGCCTCGACCGCCGCGGTGCGGCCGGAGACCGCGAAGAACTGCATCTTAAGCCCGGAGAGCTTCTCGAAGGCGGCCTTGAACGGTCCGAATTCGCGCTGCAGCGATTCCAACCCGTCGACATCGGTCACGGCGAAACGGATCGTCTCTTGCGCCTGCGCGGCCGGAGACACGAAGGCGGCCGCAGCCGCGATGAATGCATAGGCCAGCTTCTTCAGCATGGGCGTCCTCCCTCGGGGTTCGGAAGGCGGCGCTAAACAGCCCGTGCGACGCTGGGGTGACGGTGGCGCGACGGCTGGATGACGCCCGCCCCGTCATGCCGCTGTCATCTGCCGGTCGCATGCGCCTTCGCCCGAAGCGGCGCGAATGATCCGGGCGCCGGCGACAAGGAGTGGATGCGGTGGCGCTGTTGATCTCTGGTGGCCGGGTGCTCGCCGGCGGCCTCGAAATCGCCGATGTGCGGGTGCGCGACGGCGTGATCGCCCCCGCCGATGCGCCGCTGCCGGGCAACGCCCTGCAACTCGACGCGACCGGCCTGCTCGTCCTGCCCGGCCTCGTCGACTGTCATGGCGATGCCTTCGAGCGGCACATCATGCCGCGCCCCGGCGTCGCTTTCGACATCGATCTCGCCTTGCGCGATGCCGACCGGGCCCTGCTCGCCAGCGGCATCACCACCGCCTTTCATGGCGTCACCTGGTCCTGGGAGCCAGGCCTGCGCGGCGCCGGCAATGCCCGCCTCCTGATCGAGGCGATCGAGCGCCTGGGACCGGAGCTCGGCGCGGATACGCGTTTCCACCTGCGCCACGAGACCTACAATCTCGACGCCGAGGCCGAGATCCTCGCCTGGCTGGCTGAAGGCCGGGTCGGCCTGCTTGCCTTCAACGACCATATGGAAGGCACGCTGAAATCGCGCAGCCGTCCCGAGAAGGTCGGCAAGATGGTCGAGCGCACCGGCCTGTCGCATGAGGACTTCATGCTGCTGGTCGAGAACGTCCACAGCCGCCGCGACGAGGTGCCGGCATCGATCGAGCGGCTCGCCGCCGCGGCGCGGGCGGCGGGCGTGCCGGCCTTCTCACACGACGACATGACCCCGCAGATGCGGCGCTGGTACCGCGGGCTAGGCGTCGCCGTGGCCGAATTCCCGATCGACGAGGAGACGACGCGCGAGGCCGCCGCCCATGGCGAGCCGATCGTCTTCGGCGCGCCCAATGTCGTGCGCGGCGGCTCGCATACCGGCTGCCCGGGAGCCGAGGAGATGGTGCGCCAGAGGCTCTGCACCATCCTCGCCTCCGACTATTACTATCCGGCGCTGCCGCTCGCGCCCTTCATCCTCGCCGAGCGCGGGGCGGCGAGCTTCGAGGCGGCCTGGAAGTTGGTCTCGCAGGGACCGGCCGAGGCGCTCGGCCTCGCCGACCGCGGCGTCATCGCGCCCGGCAAGCGGGCCGATCTCGTGTTGATCGCGCCGGAGCCGCAGCCGCGTGTCGTCGCGACCATCGCAGGCGGCCGCCTTGTGCATCTGGCTGGGCAGGACCTCATCGCCTGAGCGCGGGTCGATAGGGCGGGCTTTTGCCTGCGTCGTTCGGCTGAGCAGTAACGAATTCGTGCGCTCATCACCGAGACGTCGCTCGTTTTTGGCTTGTCGGTCCTAGTTGTCGCAACGTCGTGCCATGTTAATGTTTCCTTTCGGCGCGGGGATTTCAGTAACAACCGAATTTATCGCTGTCTTGCGCCAGTTATATGGAGTTTCGATCCGGCAATTGGGGAGTTGCGACATGAGCAGGAGCGTCGTTGCAGTTTTTCTAGGCCTTTTCCTCGCGCCCGCACTGGTTCAGGAGGTGCCCGCCCAGAGCGCGCAGCCTGCACTGACCGAGGCCGAGGCCCACGCCATCGGCGTCGATGCCTATGTCTACTTCTACCCTCTTGTCTCGATGGACATCACCCGCAAGCAATCGACCAATATCGAGGCCGGCAGGGAATTCGGCAAAGGCCCGATGAACACGTTCGTCAACGTGCCGTCGTTCCCCTCTGCCGACATGAAGCTGGTGGTCCGGGTCAATTTCGACACGCTCTACTCAATCGCCTGGCTCGATCTCACCAAGGAGCCGCAGATCGTCTCTGCGCCCGACACCAGCGGGCGCTTCTATCTCCTGCCGATGCTGGACATGTGGACCGACGTCTTCGCATCGCCGGGATGGCGGACCACCGGCACGCAGGCCGGCAATTTTCTGGTTACGCCGCCCGGCTGGACCGGCACGGTGCCGGCCGATATGGCCCGCATCAGCGCGCCGACGCCGTATACTTGGGTGATCGGGCGGACGAAGACCGACGGCCCCTCGGACTATGAAGCGGTCCACAAGATCCAGGCCGGCTACAAGGTCACGGCGCTGTCGGATTGGGGCAAGACGCCGAAGCCGGTCGAGGTGAAGATCGATCCCAGCATCGACATGAAGACGCCGCCCAAGACCCAGGCCGACAGCATGCCGGCGGACAAGTACTTCGCCTATGCCGCCGAGCTGCTGAAGCTCCATCCGCCGCATCTCACCGACCAGCCGATCGTCGCGCAGATGAAGCGCATCGGCATCGTGCCGGGCCAGAGCTTCGATTTCGCGGCGTTGCCGGCCGCCGTGAAGAAAGGACTCGAGGGCGCGCCCGAGGCCGGGCAGAGGCTGATGCTGTGGAAGCTGCCGACGCTCGCCCGCGTCACGAACAACTGGTCGATGAACACCGACACGATGGGTGTCTATGGCAATTTCTATCTCAAGCGCGCCATCGTCGCGCAGCAGGGCCTCGGCGCCAATCTGCCGGAGGATGCGATCTACCCGCTCAACCTCGCCGACGAGGTCGGCCGGCCGCTAGACGGCGCCAACAAATACATGCTGCATTTCGAGAAGGGGGCTGCCCCGCCGGTCAACGCCTTCTGGTCGATCACACTTTACGACCCGCAGGGCTTCCAGGTCGGCAATGTCCTCAATCGCTTCGCGGTCAGCAGCTGGATGCCGTTCAAGTACAATGCCGACGGATCGCTCGACCTCTATTTCCAGAACGAGAGCCCCGGCAAGGACAAGGAAGCCAACTGGCTTCCGGCGCCGAAGGACGGCTTCAACCTGACGATGCGCCTTTACGGACCGAAGTCGGAAGCGCTCACCGGCAAATGGAATCCGCCGCCGGTCACGCGCGTACAGACGCTGCCGCAGGTCGTCGGACAGTAGTCGCCCGGGAACGGCGCCGGCGCGGCATCGCGTCGGCGCATTCGCTGATTCTCCTCGTGAGCGCCGCGATGACAGCTCTCGAAGTCGAGCGGCCCGGCTTGGCCCGAGCACCGGACTGCATCCGCCCCATCAGGCGTCCTGACCCTTTCATGCGCCGGACAGGTGACGCAGCGTTCGCCGCGGGCACGACCACGACATCGGCTTTATTATCGCAGCAGCCTTACAAAGGGCCGTGCCATTCCCCATGTCCAATAGATGGTTTTCGAGAATGAGCCGCCTTGCGGTTGATGTTTCCCGGCACGATCGCATCCGAGAAAACTGACAATTTGTTTGAGATATCTGGAATTTGCCTGGGATGATCGACTGAGTGCTCAATAATGACATCAAGCTGAAGCCCCGCAAGTCACGACCGAAGACGGCAATGAGCTGATGGCTGGTCGCGGTCGGTCTTTCCGGAAAGTCGATACCATCGTCGATGCGGGCGTCCTCGACTTGATCGCATGCGGCTGGGCATAGGGCCGATCATTACCCCGGGCCGGGCCATTCACGCTGTATCGCCTGCGGCTCCGGCACCGGTGACCCAAGGCACGATCGTGTTTGTGTCGCAGATCCGTCGGGGCCAGCGAAACACGAAGGAGGAGAGTGATGGGACTTAATTTTCCCAATCCCGTCCGCCGGTTCGATCCGGGGCGCTCCTGCGTTTGCTTCTGGGGCTCTGACGCGGCGCTGGAGATCACCTTCCAGATCGACTTCGACGCATTGCGCAAGCTCGGCCCGGCGACGGGGGACGGTGAAGCTGCGGTGCTTTCCGTCTTCGACGAGAACCGCGAGACGATCCTGAAGGCCGCGGCAGCCGCGTACTCCCGAGGTCGGGCCAGCTATCATCGGCTGACGACGGCCAGTTTCTGACGCCAACCCGCTATCAACCGAAAGACCCCAGTGAACGCCATCTCATACAAACCGGGCGATCTCGTCCACCTCACGCGCGATTTCGCCAACCAGCCCAGGCTCGGGCCGTTCGAAATCCTGCGTGTCATGCCGCATGCCGACAACTCGCAGCGGCAGTATCGCGTCCGCGGCTCGGATGGCCGTGAGAGGGTGATCGGCGATGACGAGATCGTCACCGGCCGCCAAATCAACCCGAACCTCTAGGAGGACGCAGTGAATGGGATTTCGAAGCAACGCAAGGATGCGGACAATGCCTTCCTGAAGGTGAAGACCCGATCTTCGATTCGTGACCGGATGGCTTCCGAGGCTGAGAGGCTTGTTCTGGAGCGCGACGCAAAGACAGCGCGGCTGAAGGAACAGCGTCTGGCGAAGGAAGCCGCCGATCGGGAGGCCGCCACGCCTCAAGGCAGATAGGTCCAGGTTTTCCCCCTTCCTCAAACAACTGAATACGGAGGAGCTTTCATGGATGTTTCCGTCGCACCGGCTCCCGAAGAAGCTGCGTGGATTCTGACCGACCTGCTAGGCCGCCCGATGGGGCGGGTGAGAGAGGAGCCGGAGGGCTCGTTTCGGGTCGTCGCCGCCGGCCTGGCGAGAGAGACCCTGAAGACCATGAAACTCGGCCCGTTCCACAGCCTCGATGCGGCCCTGGCCGAGATCGAGCGCTTTACAAGAAGCCGCTGTCGACGGGTTCCCCAGAAGCGCGGGACTGGCCGACCAACCGCAAAAGACGAATCTTGAGAGCTCGGCCGGCGACCGCTCTCATGTCCCCTGTGCGTTAGCATGCGCAGCCCGCGGCTGTGCCTCAGGCGGCGTAGCCCTTGACGCTCGCCAGCGCCGTCATCACCCCGCGCAATTCCGCAAGACCGCGCAGCCGGCCGACGGCGGGGTAGCCCGGGAACGAGCCCTTGCCGGCGTCGTCGAGCAGCTCGTGGCCATGGTCGGGTCGCATCGGGATGCGCCAGTGCTGCCAGCCGGCGGCCTTGCGCCGGGTCTGCTCGCTCATCAGCGCGTCGACCAGCGCCACCATGTCGGTATCGCCGCCGAGATGCTCGGCCTCCATGAAGGAGCCGTCGGCATCCTTGGCGACATTGCGCAGATGCGCGAACCAGATCCGGTCGGCGAAGCGCCGCGCGATCCCCGGCACGTCGTTCTTCGGATTGGCGCCGAGCGAGCCCGAGCAGAGGGTGAGGCCGTTCGATGGCGAGTCGACCGCGCCGAGGATGAAGGCGATGTCCTCTTCGTCCGAGCAGATCCGCGGCAGGCCGAAGAGCGGGCGCGGCGGGTCATCGGGATGGATGCACATGCGGATGCCGACTTCCTCCGCCGTCGGGATCACCGCCTCGAGGAAGCGCTTGAGATTGGCGCGCAGGCGCTCATGGCTCATGCCGCGATAGCGCTCCAGCATGCGCTTCAGTCCCGGCACGTCATAGCGATCATAGGCGCCGGGCAGCCCGGCCATGATGTTGGCGAGCAGGCGGGCACGATCGGCGTCCGATGAGCGCTCGAACCAGGCCTTGGCCTTGTCCATTACCTCGGCCGGATGGCCCTGGTCGGCTCCCGGGCGCTGCAGCATGAAATGGTCGACGACGACATATTCGTGCAGGTTGAAGCGCAGCGCCGTGCCGCCGCCGGGCAGGGGCTCGGCCAGCTCGGTGCGGGTCCAGTCCAGCACCGGCATGAAATTGTAGCAGATCACTTCGATGCCGCAGGCGGCGAGGTTGCGCATCGACTGGCGGTAGTTGACGAAGACCGGCTCGAGATCGCCTTCGCCGATCTTGACGCTTTCATGGATCGGCAGGCTCTCGACGACCGACCAGCGCAGGTCGAGGCTCTTGTCGGCCTCGATGATCGCCTTGCGCTTCTCGATCTCCTCGACGCTCCAGACCACGCCATAGGGGATCTGGTGCAGGGCGTTGACGATGCCGCGCGCGCCCGCCTGCCGCGCCTGGGTCAGCGTCACCACATCGTCCGGGCCGAACCAGCGCCAGGTCTGTTCCATTGTCGGGTGTCCTCTTGCAGGCTTCGTCTTGTTGCAGACTTGGCTTCGCCGACGCTCAGTCGGGCTTGTTCAGGCCGCCGGTGGCGGCGAAGGCATCGACCTGGTTGCGGGCGATGGTCTCGATCGCGTCGAACACGGTGCGCAGATGCGCTCGCATCGTCTTTTCGGCGGCCGCCTCGTCGCCGGCGCTGACCGCCGCCGCGATCTCGCGATGCTCGGAGAGGATCATGTCGGACCAGCCGCCGGTCTCAAGAGACAGGCAGCGCACCCGGTCGAGCTGGGCCTTGACGCCCTCGATCAGCCCCCAGACCGAAGGATGGCCCGAAAGCCGCGACAGCTCGGCATGAAAAGCCTCGTCGCTGCGGAAGAAGCCGGCGCGGTCGCCGGCTGCGAGTGCCTGTTCCTGCTGGCGGATCAGTTGCGCAAGCCTGGCCTTGCCTTCCGTGTCGATGCGTTGCGCAGCGAGGGCAACCGTGCGGCATTCCAGCGTCTCGCGCACGAACTGGCTGTCATAGACGGCGGCGAGATCGATCGGCGCGACGAAGGTGCCGACCTGCGGCACGACTTGCAGAAAGCCTTCCTCGACCAGTCGCTTGAAGGATTCGCGCACCGGCGTGCGGCTGACGCCGAACTGCAGCGCCATGCGGGCCTCGGAAATCGCTTCCCCCGGGCGCAGTGCCGCGTTCAGGATGTCGCTCCGCAAGGCGCGATAGATCTGGTCCGTGGTCTGTCGTGCCGCTGCGATGCCCATTGCCAAGCTCTTGTTCACTAGTATACTAGGATACCGGTCGAGGCAGGGAGGCGTCAACTCCGAATGCCTTGCGTGCGATAATGGTCGGGCAGGGGCCGGCACAAGATGGTCGGCGCCGGTTTCGGTGCAAGCAAAGAAGCGGCAAAGCCGCCGCGAGGAGGGAAAATGGTCCAGGACAGCATGAATCGGCGTACGTTCCTTGGTGGCGTCGCCGGCGTGGCCGGGCTGACGCAGGCGCCGGGCGTCTTCGCCCAGCAGCTCAAGATGCCGTCGTCGCCGCTCGGGATCAGCATCATCGATGTCGGCGGTGCGCTCGCTTTGGTGCAGCAGCCGCTGGAGAACTACTCCAAGGCGAACCCCAAGCTCGTCTCGCGTATGACCTTCACAAAGGCGCCGGCGCCCGAACTGCCGGCCAAGCTGAAGGCCCAGCAGGCGGCCGGCCGCGTCGACATCGATTTCGTCATCGGCGGTCTGGACGTGCTCTCGGCCGGTATCGACCAGAAGCTCTGGGTCGAATTGCTGCCGCGCTTCGCGGGCGAGCTGCCGAAGCCCGACGATATCTACCTCAAGCCCGCTCTCGCCATGCACAATCTCGGCTCCGGGCAGGGCATGGCGATGGTCTATTACCCGTCCGGCCCGCTGCTCGAATACATGCCCGACAAGGTCAAGACTCCGCCGACCACGGCACAGGAGCTGCTCGACTGGACGAAGCAGAACAAGAACCGCTTCCTCTATGCCCGCCCGGCCAATTCCGGCCCGGGCCGCACCTTCATCATGGGGCTGCCCTACATCCTCGGCGACAGCGATCCCAAGGATCCGGCCAAGGGCTGGGACAAGACCTGGGCCTATCTCAAGGCGCTGGGCGAGAACATCGAGTACTACCCGGGCGGCACCGGCGCGACGATGAAGGAGCTCGGCGACGGCACGCGCGACATCATCGTCTCGACCACCGGCTGGGACATCAATCCGCGCGTCCTCGGCGTCGTGCCGAAGGAAGCCAAGATCCAGACGCTGAAGGGTTTCCACTGGGTCACCGATGCCCAGTACATGATGATCCCCAAGGGCGTCTCCGACGAGAAGCTCGCCGTGCTGCTCGACCTGATCCGCCACATGCTGACGCCGCAGCAGCAGGCCTACACCTATGACGAAGGCTATTTCTATCCGGGCCCGGCGGTGAAGGACGTGCCGCTCTCGATGGCGCCGGAATCGAGCCAGAAGGCGATCCGCGAATATGGCCGGCCGGAATACGACAAGCTGATCGCCGAGAACCCGATGGAGACCCCGCTCGACCCCGACAAGATGGTCGTCGCCTTCCGCATGTGGGACGAGCAGGTCGGCGGCGCCAAGCGCAAGTAAGCCTGCATCCTCCGCTATCCGACAGGCCGGTCCTTGACCGGCCTGTCGCCTTGCTGTCGCCTGTCTCCGGACTTTAGCCGTCCGTCCGAACCAGATGGTCCTCATGACGATACATGCTGCGAACTTCCGCGAACTCAGGCTCGACCGGCTCTGCCGCGATTTCGGCACCCACAACGCCGTCAAGGACGTCTCGCTGACCATCCGGCAGGGTGAGTTCATCGCGCTGCTCGGCCCTTCGGGCTGCGGCAAGTCGACGACGCTGAACCTGATCGCGGGCCTCCTGCCGGCGACCGGCGGCGGAATCTGGCTCGACGAGAAGCGCATCGACCCGCTGCGTCCTGAAGAGCGCGGCTTCGGCATGGTCTTCCAGAGCTACGCGCTCTTCCCGCATATGAGCGTGCGCAAGAACATTGGCTTCGGCCTGAAGATGCGCGGCATGCCTAAGGCCGAGAGCGAAAGCCGCGTCGCCGAGGCTGTGGCGCTGGTCCGGCTCCAGGGCCAGGAGGACAAGCTTCCCGGCCAGCTCTCCGGCGGCCAGCAGCAGCGCGTCGCAATCGCCCGCGCCATCGCGGTGCAGCCGCCGCTCGTGCTGATGGACGAGCCGTTGTCCAACCTCGACGCCAAATTGCGTCTCGAGATGCGGGCCGAGATCCGGCGCATCCATAACGCTCTCGGCGCCACCACGATCTATGTCACGCACGATCAGGAGGAGGCGCTCTCGCTCGCCGACCGCATCGTCGTGATGCGCGATGGCGAGATCCGTCAGGTCGGTGGCCCCGAGGACCTGTTCTCGCGGCCCGACCATCTCGATGTCGCCGAGTTCATGGGCTTCCGCAACAAGGTCTCCGGCAAGGTCGCGAGCGTTGCCGGCGACCATGCGACCGTGACGGTCGGCTCCGTCGGCGTCGCCGGGCGCATCCGCACCGCGGCAGCCGCCGGCGAGGTCGCCCATATCTCGATCCGCCCGGAGGACCTGCATCCGGTGCCCGACGGCGGGCCGGGCCTCGAGGCGAAGGTCGTCTCGACCGAGTTCCATGGCCGCGAATTCGTCGGCTTTGCCCGCATGGCCGACGACACGCCGCTGACCTTCCTGGCCGATCGCCGGATCGCGCCGGGCACCGACATCCGTCTCGCCGCCGACAAGGAGCGGGTTCTGGTCTTCGGAGGCGCCGCATGAGCCCGGCATCCACCGACATCCCACTTTCGCAGCGCCTCGCCGCGCGCGGCCTCGACGGCCTGACCCTGCTCGTCCTGCCGGCTGTCATCTTCCTGCTGGCGCTGTTCGTCTACCCGTTCTTCTACGGGCTCTTCCTTTCCTTCACGCCCAAGGCTGGCGGGGCGTTGGCGAATTATCAGCGCTTCTTCTCCGATTCCTTCCTCTACGGGACGATCGCGACCACGCTCTGGCTCGCTCTGCCGGTGACGATCGTGACGCTGCTGCTGGCGATCCCGATCGCTTTCCGCGTCCGGCTGATGAAGAACCAGCGCCTGCTCACCACCATCCTGGTGATCCCGATCACGCTCGGCACCGTGCTGGTCGCCCAGGGGCTCTTGAACTATCTCGGCCCGCAGGGCTGGTTCAACCGCACGCTGATGACGATCGGCCTGATCTCCTCGCCGGTGAAGCTGCTGCACAATTACTGGGGCGTGATGCTCTCGCTGGTGATCACCGGCTTCCCCTTCACCTTCCTGTTGACGCTCTCCTATCTCACCGGCGTCGACCCGGCGCTGGAGCAGGCCGGCGCCACGCTCGGCGCCGGGCCCTGGGATCGCTTCAAGCACATCCTCTTCCCGCTGCTGCTGCCCGGGCTCGCCATCACCTTCTGCCTGAGCTTCGTTCAGGCCTTCTCGGTCTTTCCCTCGGCGGTCTTGCTGGGGGCGCCGGCGGGGCCGACACGCGTGATCTCGATCGCGGCCTATCAGGCGGCCTTCGAGGAATACGACTACTCGATGGCCTCGGCCGTCGCGATGATCATGGGCATGGTTCAGCTCGCCATCGTCGTCGCGGTTCTGGGCCTGCGCGGGATGCTCTATCGCGGCCCGGCCGGCGGCGGGAAGGGCTGATCCGATGGTCAAGGACACCCGCCTCACCACCAAACTCTGGGCCGCGGCCAACTGGACGCTGATCGGCTTCTTTATCGTCAACCTGTTCGCGATGATCGCGACGGTGCTGACCAGCTCGTTCTCGACGCGCTGGCTGCGCTCCTGGTTGCCCGATGGCTGGACGACGCGCTGGTACGGCGCCGCCTGGGCCGAGTTCCAGCTCGGCGACGTGCTGACGGTCACCTTCCAGATCGTCTTCCTCGTCGTCTTCCTGTCGGGGCTGATCGGCGTACCGGCCGCCTATGCGCTGGCGCGGCGCGATTTCCCCGGCAAGAAGCTGGTCATGCTGCTCTTCCTGCTGCCGCTCCTGGTACCGCCGATCACCTTCGGCATCCCGTTGGCGACCGTGCTCTACCGCACCGGGCTCGCCGGCTCGATGTCGGGCGTCGTGCTCGCCAATCTCGTGCCGACGGTGCCCTTCGTCATCCTGGTGATGATCCCGTTCATCGAGCAGATCGACACCAAGATCGAGGCGGCAGCGCGCGTCTTCGGCGCCAACACCTTCAAGCTCTTCATCCACGTTCTGCTGCCGCTCCTGATGCCCGGCATCCTCGCCGCGCTCCTGCTCGTGCTGGTCAGGACCATCGCCATGTTCGAGCTGACCTTCCTCACGGCGGGGCCGACCAGTCAGACGCTCGTGGTGGCGCTCTACTATGCGGTGTTCGCCGCCGGCGTGCGCGCCGTGCAGTCGATCGACGCCATGGCGGTGATCTACATGGCGACGACGCTGATCTGGCTCGTCATCGCGCTGCGCTTCGTCAATCCGACGCAGATCGTCGCGCGGGCGAAGCGCTAGGGAACTTAGCGCCGCCTGCCGCATTCCTCCGCAGCCGTTCGAGCTGCGGAGGGTGCCATGGTCGCAAGGCGCAAGACAGGCGAGGCCAACGCTTCGGGCCGGCTTCGCCGGACCACTCCCGAGGATCTCTCGATCAGCCGCATCCGCGTCGGCCGCAACTTCGGCTATCGCGATGCCGAAGGCGGCAAGGTCAACGACGAGGCGACTCTCGCCCGCATTCGCGCACTGGCGATCCCGCCGGCCTATCGCGACGTCCAGATCGCCAGCGATCCGCGCGGCCATCTTCAGGCTGTCGGGCGTGACGAGGCCGGACGCATCCAGCATCGCTATCATCCCGATTGGGAAAAGGTGCGTGAGCGCCGCAAGCTGAAGCGGTTGGCGCAGCTGGTCGAGGCCTTGCCCCGGCTGCGAGAGCGGATCGCCGCTGATCTGAAGGGAAGGGACCTTTCGCGTGCCAAAGCGCTGGCCTGCGCCGCCGCGATCATCGATCGCTGCCATATCCGCGTCGGCAACGAGGTCTATGCCCGCAGCAATGGCAGCCATGGCGCCTCGACCCTGCTCAAGCGCCATATCGCCGTCACCGGCAGGCATGTTGCGCTGTCCTTCCGCGGCAAGGGCGGCAAGGACATCGCCTGCGGCCGCGACGACGCGCCGCTCGCCCGCGCCCTGACGCGCCTTGCGACGCTGCCGGGTCGGCGGCTCTTCCAGTATCGCGACGAGGACGGCGCGGTCGCATTGATCAACGCCGCCGAGATCAACGCTTATCTGCGCGAGGCCGCCGGCCTGCCGGTGTCGAGCAAGGATCTGCGCATGCTCGCCGCCAATGCGGCCGCGGCCGAACTCCTGCTCGCGACCGAGATCGCCACCAGCGAGCGCGGCCGCAAGCGCCAGCTCGCCGACATCATGCGCGCCATCTCGGAGCGGCTGGTCAACACACCGGCGGTGGTTCGCAAAAGCTATGTCCACGCCATCGTGGTCAGTTCCTATGCCAGCGGCAAGCTGCAGCGGGTCTACCGCCGGGCGAGGGCGCGCGGCGGCTGCTCGCGCATCGAACGGGCGCTGGGATTGCTGGCGGCATGACTTGATCACAGCGCATGGCCGCCGCCCGACAAATCCGGCTGCCGGGGCTTGCGATGCGGCGCGCAGTGGTGAAGCTCGGACAAAACCATCCGAGGAAGCGCCAGCATGTTTCTCACCAATTCCGACATGGTCGAGCTGATCGAGCTCAGGCATGCGCTGCACCGCGCGCCCGAGCTCTCCGGCGAGGAGCGCGAGACGGCGCAGGCCATCGTCGGCTTCCTTTCGCCCAGCGCGCCCGACCGGGTCGTCACCGGGATTGGCGGCCATGGCGTCGCCGCGATCTATGAGGGCAGCGAGCCGGGTCCGACCGTGCTGGTCCGGGCCGAGCTCGACGCGCTCCCGATTGAGGATTTGTCCGGCGTCACGCACGCATCGCAGGTGCCGGGCAAGGGCCATCTCTGCGGCCATGACGGCCACATGACCATCCTTGCCGCGCTCTCTCGCGGTCTGGGACGCCAGAGACCGCAGCGGGGCAGGGCGATCCTGATGTTCCAGCCGGCCGAGGAAACCGGCGCGGGCGCCGCGGCGGTCATCGCCGATCCGAAGTTCAAGGAGATCGCGCCGGACTTCTCTTTCTCGCTGCACAACAAGCCGGGCATGCCGCTCGGCGCCATCCGCCTGTCCGAGGGCGCGGCGAACTGCGCCTCGCGCGGCCTCAAGATCGTGCTGAGCGGCCGCACCTCGCATGCCGCAACGCCGGAACACGCGATCTCGCCGATGAAGGCGCTCGCCCGTCTGCTGCCGGAGTTGACGGCGCTCGGTCCGGGCGGGGCGCTCGATGCGAATTACCGCCTCGTCACGGTCACCCATGCAAGCATGGGCGAGCAGGCCTTCGGCATCACGCCCGGCCGGGCCGAGATCTGGGCGACGCTACGGACCCTGAACGATTCGCTGATGGGCGCGCTCTGCAGGGACGCGGAGGCGCTGGCACGCGAGGCAGCCGAGGCCGGTGGGCTCTCGGTCGCCATGGACTACTTCGACGTCTTCCATCACTGCGAGAACCATCCCGAGGCGGTGGCACATCTGCGCCTGGCGCTCGACGATGAGGGCATCGCCCATGGCGAGACGCCGCCGCAGCGTGGCTCGGAGGATTTCGGCCTGTTCGGCCGCTCCTCGAAATCGGCGATGTTCCTGCTCGGCTCCGGCGAGGCGACGCCGCCCTTGCACAATCCCGACTACGATTTCCCCGATGCGCTGATCGCTCCCGGCGCCCGCGTCTTCATGCGCACGATCCGCAATCTGCTGGGGTAGAGACGGTCGGCCGTCGTGCTCGGGCGAAGCGAAGCGCAGAACCGAGAATCTCGTGCAAGAGATGCTCGGGTCTTTGCCCGAGCATGACGCGCCCAGGCTGGATCGTGTATGCGCACCGGTACCGCCGTCACGAGGGACCCCATGCGCAGGATCAGGATCATCGGCATCGGCGCCGGCAACCCGGAGCATCTGACGCTCCAGGCCGTCAGGGCGCTGAACGAGGTCGATGTCTTCTTCGTGCCCGACAAGGGGGAGGAGAAGGCAGCCTTGCGCGAGCTGCGCGAGGAGATCTGCCGGCGCTATATCGAGAAGCCTGCCTATCGCATGGTGCCGCTGCGCGTGCCGCAGCGTGCTCCCGCCGGCTCCGACTATCGCGGCAGCGTCGATGACTGGCATGCGGCGCTGGCCGAATCCTATGAGCGCCTCTTCGCCGAGGAACTTGGCGAGGGCGAGGTCGGCGGCCTGCTCGTCTGGGGCGATCCGGCACTCTATGACAGCACCCTGCGGATCATCGAGGCGGTCCGCGCCCGCGGCTTCGCGCTCGACTACGACGTCATCCCCGGCATCAGCAGCGTCCAGGCGCTGGCAGCGGCGCACCGGCTGGTGCTGAACCGCATCGGCGAGCCGGTACTGATCACCACCGGCCGCAAACTGGCGGAGAGCGGCATGCCGGACGATCAGGGCAGCGTCGTCGTCATGCTCGATGGCGAGCAGGCCTTTGCGAAGATCCCGCCGGAGGAGCTCGATATCTACTGGGGTGCCTATCTCGGCGCGCAGGAGGAGATCCTCGCTTCCGGCCCGCTTTCGGAGGTTGCCGGGGAGATCGTCGAGCGCCGGACTGAGGCCCGCGCCGCCCATGGCTGGATCATGGACACCTATCTCCTGCGCCGGAAGAGCTGAGCCAAAGACGACCGGGTTGGAAGCGGCCTGCTGCGTCAGTCGCGCGGCTTCGCAACCGCTGCGAACTGGGCTAGCTTGTCTAAAATCTGAGATTCTAGGTGACGACAGGGCCGACCCGATGGCTATCCGCTTCGACGAGATCGGCCACCGGCTGAAGGCCTACCGGCTCGGGCGCGGCCTGATGGCCGAGGAGGTTGCCGAGCGGCTCGGCATTTCGCGCGCCGCGGTCTACCGCATCGAGCTCGGCGGCGTCGTCAAGATCGAGACGCTCGAGCGGCTGGCAGGTGTGCTCGAGACCACGGTCGCCTCGCTGCTCGGCGCGGGGGTCGAATACTATGCGAGCCCGGTCGCCTATTTCGAGCGCATGCGGCAGATCGAGGAAGAGGCGGACCAGGTCGTCGCCCATTTCCCGCCGCTCTCCTATCTGCTGACCTCCGGCGACTACGCCTCCTATCTCCGGCGCACGCTGGTCGAGGCTCTGCCGCCCCATGTCGAGGACCGCGACAAGGCCGAGGGCGAGATCGACGCGGTCATCGCCATCCTCGACGAGCGCCGCAAGGCCCGCGAGCGCCGTCGGCTCAGCGTCGTCAATTTCGTCAATGTGCTGGAGATCGAGCGCTGGCTGAAGCTCGGCATCGTCGGTCGCTTCAACCTTCCCGAAGACGAGTTGGTCCGGCGGCGCCTCGCTGCGCGGGCCGAGGTCGAGCATCTGCTGGCGCTGATCGAGAGCGAGCCGATGGGCATCCAGATCGGATTGATCGAGGAAACCCTGCCGAACATGACCTTCCAGCTGTTCCGGACCGCGGAGAAGACCCTGCTGGGCCTGAGCCCGTTCCGGCTTGGCGGCGAGTTGCCGAACCTCCGCTCCGGCATCGCCATGCTCACGGCGGACGAGCAGCCGGTCAGGCTCTATGAGGCGCTGGCCGAGGATCTCTGGCGCCGGGCGCGCAAGGGCAGCGATGCCGGGGCACTGTTGCGTGCGGCACTGGCACGCTCCGGCGCGACAGTCGAGCGCACGCCGAAATCGGCCTCAGGTCGCGGCTGAGACCGGCAGGCGCAGGACGGTGTGGGCGACCTGTTCGAGGGCTTCGTCAGGGTTTGCGCAGCGTGTCGCACCGTCCACCGCCGGGGCGCCCTCCAGCAGGAAGACCGGGCGCCCGAACTGCAGCGCGAAGGCGATCTCCGACAGCGTGCCATAGCCGCCGCCGATCGCGATCAGGCTGTGCGCGGCGCGCGCGATCAGGGCGTTGCGCGCCACGCCGATTCCGGTCGCGAGCGGTACTGTGACGTAAGGATTGGCGGCTTCCGGCTCGGTGTCGGGCAGGAGGCCGATCGAGAGGCCGCCGCCGTGGGCGACGCCGCGGCAGACAGCCTCCATCACGCCGGCGCGCCCGCCGCACAGCACCGTCAAACCGTGCCGGGCGAGCAGGAGGCCGGTCTGTTCGGCCGCCTGCTCCTGTGCCGGCGTGGGTGTCCGCGTGCCGATCACCGCGACCGGCGTGCGCAAGGGCCGGCCGCTGGCATGCTGGAGCCAGTGCAGCGCCTCGATCGGCGTGACGGGCTCGCCCTCTGCGGACGCCGTGTCCGGCTGCCATTGCAGCGTCGCGGCATCGAAGCCGCCACCGCGGTCGTCGCTGAGGCGGCCATGCGCCCGATCGAGGATGAGGCGCATGGCGTGGTGGCTCAGCCTTGCTTTGCCTGGTTGAAGTCCGAGATGCCGCCATGCGCTGCCGACCATTTGGCTGGCTCGTTGAGGAAGCTCTCGACCTCGTCCAGCACCTTCGGCTCGAAATGGCCGCTCGCCTTGGCGACCTTGAGCACGTCCCACCAGGTGGTGAGATAATGCAGGCCGACGCCGATCTCCTTCATCATCTCGCGGCCCTGCGGGAAGATGTCGTAGTAGAACAGCACGAAGCAGTGATCGACCTTGGCGCCGGCGTCGCGCAGCGCCTTGCAGAAGTTCACCTTGCTGCCACCATCGGTGGCGAGGTCCTCTACCAGCAGCGTACGCGCGCCCTCGACCACTTCGCCTTCGATCTGCGCATTGCGGCCGAAGCCCTTCGGCTTCTTGCGCACGTATTGCATCGGCAGTGCCAGCCGGTCGGATATCCAGGCGGCGAAGGGGATGCCGGCCGTCTCGCCGCCGGCGACGATGTCGATCGATTCATAGCCGATGTCGCGCACTATCGTCGTCGCCGCGAAGTCGATCAGAGAGGAACGCAGCCGCGGGAAGGAGATGATCTTGCGGCAGTCGATATAGACCGGGCTCGCCCAGCCGGAGGTGAAGATGAAGGGCTTGTCCTTGTAGAAGTGGACGGCCTTGATTTCGAGCAGCATCTTGGCCGCCTCGAGGGCGATCGTTTCCCTGTCGACCGGCATGTAGAGATTGGGCATGGTCTTCTTCTCCAGGGGCTGAGCGCCATCGTTCGCCGGCTGCGGCGTTCGGGCGGGGCAATGTCGGGTTCGCAAACGGCCCCTTCTCAGCGCGATGACGATCGAGGTCAATCCCTGAATCGCGCGCCGATACGCCGATGCTTGTGGAAACCCTGCCGCTTTCCAAAAGTGTCGCAAAATTGAGATTTGGGATTGCAAATGAGATAGTGCCGTGACAATCATGCCGCCGTGCGGCGCGGAGGGGCTATGTCTCGCGCAGCGGTGAGCTTCTCGCGGCGGGCCCTAGCGGCCGGCCGTCAAGTGACGCAGAAGCGTCCGGAGAAGGTGGGTGCACGCCCAAACTCCAGGGGACGGCAGGCAGCGGCACGCTCGGGGCGTGCCCTGATGCATTTGCGTTCCTGTGCACGTCATCGAAAGCCAGACAGGGGACTCCGCCGTGAGTGACAACCAGGCCGCAACCGCCGGCTCAATCGCCCATTCCGCACCGACAGAGGTCGACAGCAAGGCCAGGAAGGCTCTCTGGGGCTCGGCCATTGGCTATGCCATGGACGGCTTCGACCTCTTGATCCTCGGCTTCATGCTGCGGGCGATCTCTGCCGATCTCAACCTCACCGCGGCGCAGGGCGCCTCGCTGGTCACCGCGACGCTGGTCGGCGCCGTGATCGGCGGCATCGGCTTCGGCATGCTCTCGGACCGGCTCGGCCGCGTGCGGGTGCTGACCTGGACCATCGTGCTCTTCGCCGTCTTCACCGGCATGTGCGCCTTCGCGCAGGGCTATTGGGACCTCCTGATCTACCGCACCATCGCCGGCCTCGGCCTGGGCGGCGAGTTCGGCATCGGCATGGCGCTCGTCGCCGAAGCCTGGCCGGCCTCGAAGCGCGCCCGCGCCTCCTCCTATGTCGGCCTCGGCTGGCAGGTCGGCGTGCTCGCTGCCGCGATCGCAACGCCGCTGCTGCTGCCGACGATCGGCTGGCGCGGCATGTTCGCCATCGGTGTGCTGCCCGCGATCGCCGCCTATTTCATCCGCCATTCGCTGCATGAGCCGGACGTCTTCGTCGCCCGCACCAAGGACAAGCCGAAGGAGTCGGCGCTGCGCGCCCTCGTCAAGGACTGGGAGACCACCAAGCTCAGCCTCGGCATGGTCATCCTCTGCTCGGTCCAGAACTTCGGCTATTACGGCGTGATGATCTGGTTGCCGAACTATCTGGCGACCCGCTTCGGCTTCGCCCTGACCCAGTCGGCCGTCTGGACCTCGGTCACCATTGCCGGCATGGCGCTCGGCATCTTCGCCTTCGGCCATATCGCCGACCGGATCGGCAGGCGCCCCGCCTTCTTCGGCTACATGCTCGGCGCAGCCGTGATGGTCGTGGTCTATTCGCGGCTGACCGACCCGATTCACCTCCTGATCGGCGGCGCGGTGATGGGCTTCTTCGTCAACGGCATGCTCGGCGGCTATGGCGCGCTGATCAGCGAGCTGTTCCCGACCACGGCCCGCGCTACTGCCCAGAACGTGCTGTTCAACATCGGTCGCGGCGTCGGTGGCTTCGGCCCGGTCGTGGTGGGCGCGATCGCCGCGGCCTACAGCTTCGAGGTCGCGATCGGCCTGCTGGCGACGCTCTACGTGCTCGACATCATCGCCATGTGGTTGCTGATCCCCGAGCGCCGCGGCGCCGAGCTGTCCTGAGCCGCTGAAAGGAGCGAGCCATGTCGATGCAACCGCTTCATCAAGGCTCGCTCGCCGCCACGACAGGCGGCGCGGGAGCCGCGGGTTCCTGCGCCTCCTGGAAGGCCAGCGTGGTCGCCGAACTCGCCGAGGTCGTCTCGCATGAGGCGGTCAACGGCGAGTACCGGCACCTCGTCGTCCGCTGCAGCGCCGAAGCTGCGGCGGCCGAGCCCGGCCAATTCTTCCAGTTGCTCTGCCCCCAACCGGTCGGCGAGCAGCCCTTCCTGCGCCGGCCGATGAGCCTCTACGGGGCTGATCCGGACAAGCACCAGGTCGAGTTTCTCTACAAGGTGACGGGCGCCGGTACCCGCGGCCTCGACACGCTGCGGGTCGGCGACCGGCTCGACATCATGGGGCCGCTCGGCACCGGCTTTGTCCTCGATCCCTCCTGGCGCAGCATCGTCGCGGTCGGCCGCGGCGCCGGGCTGGCGACGCTTGCTCCCCTGGCGAAGACGGCCAAGGCGAACGGCACCCGCGTCACCGCGGTCTTCAGCGCCCGCCGGCCGGATCTGCTGGTCTCGGTCGACCTCTTCCACAGCCATGGCGCCGACGTCATCGCCGTCACCGATTCCGAGTCGACCAGCGGCCCGGCCAATGTCGAGCGCATCCTGCGCCGGCTGATCGCCGACGGGGCCTGCGATGCCTTTTTCACCTGCGGCTCCAGCCGGCTGATGCGCGTCCAGCAACGGCTGGCGCAGGAGTTCGGCCTGCCCGGCCAGGTCGCGATGGAGCAGCAGATGGCCTGCGGAATCGGCCTCTGCTACTGCTGCGTGCGCGACTTCAACGTCAATGGCGAGATCGTCCACCGGCGCGTCTGCTGGGACGGTCCGGTCTTCGACCTGATGGAAGCGCTGCCATGAACCCTGTGATGAACGCGGTCGCCCATGCGGCGCCGGATGTCGATCTCTCCGTCAGCATTGGCGGGCTGAAGCTGCGCAATCCGGTCATGCCGGCCTCCGGCACCTTCGCCGAGGGGCTCGAGAAGGTGATGGATTTCAACCGGCTCGGCGCCTTCGTCACCAAGACGATCACCCGCGAATTGCGTGCCGGAAACCCGTTGCCGCGCGTCGTCGAACGGCCGGGCAGCCTGATCAATGCGATCGGCATCCCCTCCAAGGGCGTGCGCTATTTCGTCGAGCAGACGATGCCGCATTATGCGGCCTATGACACGCCACTGGTGGTGAGCATTTCGGCGCCGACCGCCGAGGGCTTCGCCAGCCTCGCCGCCGAGCTCTCGATCCCCGGCATCGCCGCGATCGAGGCCAATATCTCCTGTCCGAACATCGAGGAGGACGGCAAGGCCTTCGCGATGCGCGCCGAATCCACCGAGAAGGTGACGCGGCAATTGCGCGAGGCGACGAAGCTGCCGCTCTGGGTCAAGCTGACGCCCAATACCGGCGATGTGCCGGAGGTGGCGCGTGCTGCCGAGGCCGCCGGCGCCGATGCGGTGGTGGTCGCCAACACGATTCTGTCGATGGCGATCGACCTCAAGACCTTCAAGCCCTGCCTCGGCAACATCATGGGCGGGCTCTCCGGCCCGGCGATCAAGCCGATCGTGCTGCGCCAGGTCTTCCAATGCGCCAAGGCGGTGAAGATCCCGGTGATCGGCTGCGGCGGCATCTCCACCGCCGAGGAC
Organism: Allobosea sp. WAO; assembly: GCF_001509835.1. GTDB lineage: Bacteria > Pseudomonadota > Alphaproteobacteria > Rhizobiales > Beijerinckiaceae > Allobosea. The sequence continues at coordinate 116,374 of NZ_JXTJ01000005.1, read as the reverse complement.
GCGGTCGAATACATGCTCGCCGGCGCCAGTGCCGTGCAGGTCGGCACCGCGACCTTCCTGCAGCCGGCGGCGATGACGACGATCATCGACGGGCTCAGGAGCTTCTGCCTGCACCGCGAGATTCCGCGCATCACCGATCTGATCCGCGGCGTCGTCATCGAGGAAGCCGACGAGCCCGATCTCGCCTGGCTGGATCCCGTATCGTGACCGCGCATCCCGCCAATCTGCGCAACGTCTTCATGGGCGACGACGGCGACCGCGTCCTGTCCGAAGCGCTGTTCGAAGCGCTACGTGAGGCGACGGGCGACGGCGTCGGCATCACCCGCGAAGCCTATAGCGACCGCGAATCCCTGGCGCTCGAGCTCGTCGAGGCGAAGGCGCGCGAACTCGGCCTTTCGACCGAGCGCGATGCCGGCGCGAACCTGGTGATGACGCTGGAAGGCGCCGAGCCGGAGCTGCCCTTCCTGGCCTGCGGCTCGCATCTCGATTCGGTGCCGCAGGGCGGCAATTTCGATGGCGCCGCCGGTGTCATCGCCGGTCTCGCCATCATCGCCCGCTTCAAGGAGGAGGGTTTCGTGCCGCGCCGGACCATCAAGGTCTATGCGCTGCGCGGCGAGGAGAGCGCCCGCTTCGGCAAGGCCTATATGGGCTCGAGCGCGCTGTTCGGGAAGCTCACCGCCGCCGATCTTTCGGTGCGCGACCATGCCACCGGCCAAACCCTGGCGCAGTGCATGGCCGATATCGGCGTCGACATGGCCCGCGTCGAGAAGGGCGAGCCCCTGCTTGACCCCGCGACCGTCGCGGCCTGGATCGAGCTGCATATCGAGCAGGGGCCGGTGCTGGTCGCGCGCGATCTGCCGGTCGGCATCGTCACCGGCATTCGCGGCAATGTCCGCCATCGCAATGTCGAATGCATCGGCGAGGCCGGCCATTCCGGCGCGGTGCCGCGCTGGCTGCGGCGTGATGCGGTCTTCGCCACGGCCGAGCTGATCACCCATCTCGACCGGCACTGGCGCACCTTGCTGGAGCGCGGCCGCGACGTGGTGGTGACAGCCGGCGTGCTCGGCACCGACCCGCAGGAGCACGCCATCGCCCGCATCCCCGGCAAGGTCAGCTTCTCCTTCGAGGTGCGTAGCCAGAATCGCGAGACGCTGGAGGCCTTCTACGACCTCTTCCTCTCGGAATGTGGGCTGGTCGGCGAGGAGAGGGGGGTCGAATTCAGCTTCGACCGCCGCCTCGAATCGGCCCCGGCGGTGATGGATGCTGGCTGGATCGCGCGGCTGAAGGCAGCGGCGCGCGGGCTCGGCCTGCCCGACGAGGAGATTCCAAGCGGCGCCGGCCATGATGCGGCGGTCTTCGCCAATGCCGGCATACCGAGCGCCATGATCTTCGTGCGTAACGAACACGGATCGCATAATCCCAGGGAAGCGATGGCGATCGATGATTTCCTAGCCGGTATCGCGGTGATGCGGGCGGCCATCCGGGAGGCGGTACAATGAGCGTTTCGCAACTCTTCGATGATGCGCCGGCTGCGGAAGCCGAGGCGCCGCTCTCGCTCACCATCCGCCGGCCCGATGACTGGCACGTCCATCTGCGCGACGGCGCCATGCTGAAGGCGGTGCTGCCCTTCACCGCCGCCCAGTTCGCCCGCGGCATCATCATGCCGAACCTCGTGCCGCCGGTGACGACCATCGCCGCGGCGGCCTCCTATCGCGAGCGCATCCTCGCCGCCCGTCCGGAAGGCTGCGATTTCACCCCGCTGATGACCTGCTACCTCACCGACACCACCGTGCCGGACGAGATCGAACGCGGTTATCGCGAGGGCGTCTGGGCTGCCGCCAAGCTCTATCCGGCCGGCGCGACCACCAATGCCCATCACGGCGTCACCAACATCCCGAAGCTCGCTCCCGTGCTGGAGCGCATGGAGAAGATCGGCATGCCGGTCCTCGTCCATGGCGAGGCGACCGACCCGGCCGTCGACATCTTCGATCGCGAGGCCGTCTTCATGGAGCAGGAGATGCTGCCCCTGCTGAAGCGCCATCCGGGGCTCAAGGTCGTGATCGAGCATGTCACCACCGCCGAGACGGTCGCAATCGTCCGCGCCCATGCCGGGCGCGCCGCCGGCACGATCACGCCGCATCATCTGATCATCAACCGCACCTCGCTCTTCCAGGGCGGCCTGCGCCCGCATCTCTACTGCCTGCCGGTCGCCAAGCGCGAGAGCCACAGGCTCGCCCTCTGCGAGGCCGTCACCTCCGGCGATGCCTGCTTCTTCATCGGCACCGACACGGCGCCGCATCTGCGCGGCGCCAAGCAGGCCGAATGCTGCTCGGCCGGCGTCTTCGGCGGCGCCACCGCGCTGCAGACCTATGTCCAGGTCTTCGACGAGGCAGGCGCGCTCGACCGTTTCGAGGCCTTCGCTTCGGAAAATGGCGCGCGCTTCTACGGGCTGCCGCTGAACGAGGGCACGATCACCCTGGAACGCAAGCCGAGCCGGGCGCTCGCTGCGGTCGAGGTCGAGGACAGCGAGGTCGTGATCTTCCGCGGCGCCGAGAACCTGCCCTGGTCGATCGGCGAGGTTCGCCCGTGAGCGCCGGCGAGATCGGCGAGGCTGTCGCCCGGCTGCTGTTCCGGGCCGGAGCGATCCATGTCAGCCGCCAGCAGCCCTATGTGCTCGCGGCCGGCTGGGCGAGCCCGGTCTATGTCGACGTCCGCCTGTTGCTGGGCGATCCGCAATTGCGCCGCGCCGTCACCGATCTCGCCGTCCGCTATGCCGAGGCGGCCTTTCCCGCCGGCAGCTTCGATGCCGTCGCCGGCGCCGAGACCGCCGGCATCCCCTTCGCGGCCTGGTTCGCCGACCGTACCGGGCTCAAGCTGCGCTATGTCCGCAAGCGCCCGCTCGGTGTCGGCCGCAATGCCCAGGTCGAGGGCGGGCCGGTCGACGGCCTGCGCGTGCTCCTGGTCGACGACCTGACCACCGACGGCGGCAGCAAGCTCGGCTTTGCCCGCGGCCTGCGCTCCGCCGGCGCCAGCGTCGAGCACATCCTGACGATCTTCTATCACGACGTCTTTCCGGGCGCCGGCGAGCGCCTGCAGGAGGCCGGGCTCTCCCTGCACCCGCTCGCCACCTGGGCCGATGTGCTGCGCGCCGATGCCGGCCAGGAGCTTGCGGCCGAGGATCGCGCCGAGATCGAGCGCTTCCTTGCCGATCCCGTTGCCTGGTCGACCCGCCATGGCGGCCGGGTCAGCCTGTCGCCGCGCGTCTGATCCGGAAGGAGCCTGCCGTGAAGTCCAAGTCCCGCGAGGATTCCGCTATGGCTGACAGTGCCGCCGCTGCGCCCATCGCCGCGCCGCCAAAGGCCGACAGCGTGCAGCTCGCGACGACGCAGACCATCGCGCTGGCCGAAATCAGGACGCGCCGCGAGCACGACCTGCTCGGCGATGCCGACGTGCCGGCCGACGCCTATTGGGGCGTTCACACCCTGCGCGCCGTCGGCAATTTCCCGATCACCGGCGTGCCGGTCGGCCATTTCCCCGAATTCGTGCGGGCGCTGGCCCTGGTCAAGCAGGCGGCTGCGCGCGCCAATCGCCGGCTCGGCAATCTTCCCACCGTCAAGGCCGACGCGATCGAGCGCGCCTGCGACCTGATCGCGGTCGATGGCCGCTTCCACGACCAGTTCGTCGTCGACGCCGTCCAGGGCGGGGCCGGCACCTCGACCAACATGAACGCCAACGAGGTCATCGCCAACGTCGCGCTCGAGCTGATGGGCAAGCGCAAGGGTGACTACGCTGCGCTCCATCCCAATGACGACGTCAACATGGCGCAGTCGACCAATGACGCCTATCCGACGGCGCTGCGCCTCGCCGTGATCTTCGCGACCGAGCCGATGATCGCGGCGCTGGACGAGCTCGCCTTCGCCTTCAAGGCCAAGGCGGTCGAGTTTGCAGATGTGCTGAAGATCGGCCGGACCCAGCTCCAGGATGCCGTGCCGATGACGCTCGGCCAGGAGTTCGACGCCTTCTTTGCCACCATCAAGGAGGACGTCTCGCGGCTGCGCGAGGCGGCGGCGCTGTTCCGCGAGGTCAATCTCGGCGCGACCGCGATCGGCACCGGCATCACCGCCGATGCGCGCTATGCCTCGCTCGCCATAGAGGAGCTGGCCCGCTCCGCCCGCCAGCCCATGGTGCCGGCGACGAACCTGATCGAGGCGACCTCCGACATGGGCGCCTTCGTGCTGTTCTCCGGCGTGCTGAAGCGCGTCGCCGTCAAGCTCTCGAAGATCTGCAACGATCTGCGCCTGCTCTCCAGCGGCCCGCGCGCCGGCTTCAGCGAGATCCGCCTGCCGGCGGTGCAGGCCGGCTCCTCGATCATGCCGGGCAAGGTCAACCCGGTGATCCCGGAAGTGGTCAACCAGGTTGCCTATCTCGTCATCGGCCACGACCTCACCGTGACGCTCTGCGCCGAAGGCGGCCAGCTCCAGCTCAACGCCTTCGAGCCGACCATCGGCTATTGCCTGCTCTCCTCGCTTCGCCATCTCACCGCCGCCGTGACGACGCTGACGACGCGCTGCGTCACCGGCATCGAGGCCGACCGCGAGCGCTGCATGGCGCTGGTCGAGGACTCGATCGGCCTCGTCACGGCGCTGGGCCCTCGGCTCGGCTACGAAGCCTCCTCGCGGGTGGCGCGGCGTGCGCTGGCCGAGAAGCGCAAGGTCGCCGAGATCGTGCTCGAGGAAGGCCTGCTCAGTCGTGCCGAGCTCGAAGAGCTCCTGAAGATCGAGGCGATGACGGCCCCGTCGCGCCCGAAGCCCGCCGGAAAGGCGCGGGCCTGAACGATCGGCCGCCGCACGAGACGGACGGCCGCCTACCCGGAGAGGACAATGAACGAGCTGTTGAACTGGCTGCTGCAGCAGAAGGGCAGCATGAACACCTATCTCGAATTCCAGGGGCGCGCGCTTGAACTGCGCGCCGCCGAGCCCGAGCATGCCGCGTTGCTGCGCCTGCTCGCCGATCTCGCCGGCCGCTTCGCCGAAGCCTATGACCGCCGCCCGCTGCCGCTCGACGTCGCAGAGGGGGCGTTGCAGCAGCTCACCGGGCTGATCGAGCAGGCGCTCGCTCCGGGTGCTGCCGATCCGGCAGGCCGGCTTGCGCTGCTCAACCGGATCGGCGCGGCCGAACTCGCCTGAGGCTGCGGCTTTCGGCGTTCCGTTCGGCAGCGATGCCGACCTTGCAACCCGGCCTTGGCCGGGTTGTTTGCTGTCCGGGCTCATCAAAAGCCGGATTTTGGGTTAGTAGAGCCGCTGAAGCGTGGGAAGCCAATATAGAGGTGGCAGGCAGGGAACCATGCGCACACCCGGCGTGTTGGCCGGTTTCAAGGTAAAAGATGACGCAATATCAGTACATTAGGTTTTCCGTAGCGCCGATGATGGATTGGACTGACCGGTATTGCCGGGTGGTCCATCGCCTGATGTCGCGTCGCGCCCTTTTGTACACGGAGATGGTGACGGCGCAGGCCGTGATCCGCGGCGACCGGCAGCGACTGATCGGCTTCGACGCGGTCGAGCATCCGGTCGCGCTGCAACTTGGCGGCAATGATCCGGCCCTCCTGGGGGAAGCGGCGAAGATCGGCGCCGATTTCGGCTATGACGAGATCAATCTGAATTGCGGCTGCCCCTCCGATCGCGTCCAGGGCGGCGCCTTCGGCGCCTGCCTGATGCGCGAACCCGAATTGGTCGGGGCCTGCGTCGCGGCGATGAAGGCTGCCGTCTCGATCCCCGTCACCGTCAAATGCCGGATCGGCGTCGACGATCAGGATCCGGAAGCCGCGCTTGATGCCCTGACCGCGACCGTCCGCGCTGCGGGCGTCGATGCGCTGATCGTGCACGCCCGCAAGGCCTGGCTGCAGGGGCTCTCGCCCAAGGAGAACCGCGAGATCCCGCCGCTCGACTATGAGCGGGCCTATCGTCTGAAAAGCGCCAATCCCGACCTGCCGGTCTCGCTGAATGGCGGCATCCGCGCCCCCTCCGAATGGCTGCCGCATCTGGCCCATCTCGACGGCGTCATGCTCGGTCGTGAGGCCTATCAGAACCCGGAAGTGCTGCTGCAGGTCGATCCGCTGCTGTTCGGCGAGACGGCGCCTGTCGCCGACGCCTTCGAGATACTGGAGGCGCTGGAACCCTTCATCGCCGCGCATCTCGAGCGGGGCGGGCGCCTGCACGCCTTCACCCGCCATCTCGTCGGGCTCTTTCCCGGCCGGCGCGGCTCGCGCCTGTTCCGCCGCCATCTCGCCGAGCATTGCGTCGCCGCCGGTGCCGGCCTCGCTGATTTGCGCGCCGCCATCGCCCATGTCGAGCGCGAGGCGCCTTCCGCGATTGCCGCCGAATGAACGAGGCTGAGCCGATGAGTCAGGAGGCTGCCGCTGTCGATCCCGCGTTGGTCGCGAGGATCGAGACGAGCTTCGCCAAGCAGGCTTTCATGACGACGCTCGGTGCCCGGCTTGTCCGCGTTGCGCCCGGCGAGGTCGAGATCGCCTTGCCGGTTTCGCCGCATCTGTGCCAGCAGCACGGCTTCGTCCATGCCGGCGCCGTCTCGACCATCGCCGACAGCGCCGCCGGCTATGCTGCGCTCACCGCGATGCCGGCCGGCGCCGGCATCCTCACCGCCGAGTTCAAGATCAATCTCCTCGCACCAGCGACGGGCGAGGAATTGCGGGCGCTCGGCAAGGTGGTGAAGGCCGGCCGCACCCTGACGCTCGCCACCGCCGAGGTCTTCGCGGTCTCCGGCGGGGCGCGCAAGCTCTGCGCCATGATGACCGCGACCTGCATGGCGATCGCCGGACGCGAGGGGGTGAGCGACTAGCGCGTTCCGATCCGAGCAGACCGTCATTCCGGACAAGCCGCAAAGCGGGTGCCGGAATGACGTGCAAGCCGATCGGAACCTGCGCTAGCGTGGGTTCAGCCGTTCCAGTTCACCGAGCCGCTTCAGCGCTGCCTGTTGCTGCAGCAGTCCGTAATTGATCCCGGCTGCGTTCAGCGAGTTTCCGGCCTGATAGGGGAACTCGGCGAAATCGGAGAAGAACTCCTTCACCTTGGCCTGGATCGGCACGAGCAGCCACATCTGCTGGGCAATGAACTTCATGGCTTCACCTCCCTCCTTGGAACCGCGTTCATACGGATCCATTCGGAGATTGGTGATATTGGCCCAGGCCGGCACTTCGCGGGTGGCGGTGGCGATGTTGCCTTCGCTGTTGACCGCGAAGCTGACCTTCCAGTCGTTCCAGCGCACGGCGTTGAGATTGCCGCCCTGGTCGAAGAAGTACATCGCGTCGCGTGGCGGCTGGGTCGACTCGCCTTTCAAGAAGGGCAGGAAATTGTAGCCGTCGAGATGGACCTTGAAGGTCTTGCTGCCCGACTGGAAGCCCGTCTTCATCTTCTCCTTGATGTTGGGCTCGCCGGCCGCCGCGCAGAAGGTCGGGAACCAGTCCATCAGCGCGATCGGCTCGTTGACCTGCGTGCCCGGCTTCACCACGCCCGGCCAGCGCACCATCATCGGAATCCGGAAGCCGCCTTCCCAGGTCGTGCCCTTTTCGCCGCGGAACGGCGTCATCGCACCATCCGGCCAGAGCGCGATCTCGGCGCCGTTATCGGTCGTGTAGAGGACGATGGTGTTGTCGGCGATGCCGAGATCGTCGAGCTGCTTGAGCAACTGGCCGACATGCCCATCATGCTCGACCATGCCGTCGGCATGGATGCCCTTGCCGGTCTTGCCCAGCGATTCCGCCTTCAGATGGGTGAAGACGTGCATGCGGGTGGAGTTGAACCAGCAGAAGAAGGGTTTGTTCGCCTTGCTCTGCCGGTCGATGAAATCCTTGGCGCCGGCCAGGAATTCTTCGTCGATCGTCGGCATGCGCTTGGTATTGAGCGGCCCGGTATCCTCGATCTTGCCGTCAGCCGAGGTCTTGAGCACGCCGCGCGGGCCGAACTGCCTGCGGAAGTTCGCGTCCTTCGGGTAGAAATAACCCTCGGGCTCCTCCTCGGCATTGAGGTGGTAGAGATTGCCGAAGAACTCGTCGAAGCCGTGCCGCGTCGGCAAATGCTCGTCGCGGTCGCCGAGATGGTTCTTGCCGAACTGCCCGGTCGCATAGCCCTGCGTCTTCAGGGCGTCGGCGATCGTCGGCATCCAGTCCTGGATGCCGTGCGGGTCGCCCGGCATGCCGATGGTGAGCAGCCCGGTGCGGAATGGCTCTTGCCCAAGAATGAAGGATGCGCGGCCGGCCGTGCAGCTCTGCTGGCCATAGGCATCGGTGAAGATGGCGCCTTCGCTGGCGATGCGGTCGATATTGGGCGTGCGGTAGCCCATCATGCCCATCGTATAGGCGCTGACCTGGGGGATGCCGATATCGTCGCCGAAGATCACGAGGATGTTCGGCTTGCGCCCGCCGGCCGGCGCTGCCGGCTGCTGCGCCTGGGCCGGTTTGACCTCGGCTGAAAGATAGGATGCAGCCGCGGCCAGGGCGGTCCCGCCCAGAAGAATGCTGCGCCTGTCGAGAGATGGGTTCGTGCCGGAGACGTCCTGCTTCGGGGGCATGGAGAAACCTCGCGCATGGGTCGGAACCGTGAGCGGAGGCCCTGTTTCGCCATAGCTTCTGACGCTCGCGCTCGGGACGGAGAGAGTGAAAGCACGCAGCGGCAGCGGACAAGCTTGTAACTGTTACTGCCTTGCCGAGATGCGCCAAGCCGCTCCGCAACGTTCCACACGGCGCGGGTGCCGTGCCGGCACCGCCCAGCCCTCGGGCCGACGGCGCGCTTCTTGCTCAGCCGGCACATGGCTGTGTCTGCGCGCATGGCGGCCCTGCCGCACCAACCTTGCCCTTTCCCGGCGAATCCCTAAGAGCAGCCCCACCTTCCCGTATTCGGAAACATTATGATTGCCGGCATTCCCATCAACGACCTGATTTTTCTCGCCGTCTCGCTGATCGCCGCAGGGGCCGTCACCGGCCTGCTCGCCGGCCTGTTCGGCGTCGGCGGCGGGGCGGTGATCGTGCCGGTGCTCTATGAGGTCTTCCGGGTGATCGGCGTGCCCGAGGAGGTGCGCATGCCCCTCGTCGTCGGCACCTCGCTCGCGGTCATCATCCCGACCTCGATCCGCTCCTTCAACGCGCACCGGGCCAAGGGGCTGGTCGACACCTCGATCATTCGGATCTGGGCGCTGCCCGTGGTGCTCGGCGTCGGCCTCGGCAGCCTGGTCGCCCGCTATGCCCCGCCGGATGTGTTCAAGGCGGTCTTCGTCGCGGTCGCCTTCGTCAGCGCGATGCGCCTGCTCTTCGCCTCGGACCGCTGGAAGCTCGGCGACGACATGCCCGGGCCCTTCCTGATGCGGATCTACGGCCTGGTCATCGGCGTCCTCTCCGCGCTGATGGGCATCGGCGGCGGCCAGCTTTCCAGTCTGTTCATGACCTTCTATGGCCGCCCGATCCATCAGGCGGTCGCGACCTCCTCCGGTCTCGGCGTGCTGATCTCGATCCCCGGCGCGCTGGGCTACATCTATGCCGGCTGGCCGAAGATGGACCTGCTGCCGCCGCTCTCGCTCGGCTATGTCTCGCTGATCGGCTTCCTGCTCTTCATTCCGACCTCGATCTGGACAGCCCCGATCGGCGCGCGCCAGGCGCATCGCCTGTCGAAGCGCAAGCTCGAAGTCGCCTTCGGCATCTTCCTCCTCCTGGTCTGCGCCCGCTTCTTCTGGTCGCTGGTCTTCTGAGCTGGGAACGGGCCGTGCTCTCGATCCGCGCAGGCACCGAAGCCGATTATCCGGCACTCGCCCGGCTGATGGCCGAGATGCAGGCGCATTATCGCGTGCCGTGCCCGTCTGATGCCGAGATCCGGGCCGGGCTTGCGGGCCGTCCTGCCGGAGTGGAGCTCCTGGTCGCGGACGATGGGGACGCGCTCGTCGGTTTCGCCGCCTTCGCGGCGATCTATCCCGGTCCCGGCCTGCGCGCCGGCTTCTTCCTGAAGGAGCTCTACGTCGCGGAGGCGGCGCGGGGACTCGGGGCAGGGCGCCGCCTGATGGCCGAGCTTGCGCGCCTCGCCTTGGCGCGAGGCTTTGGCCGCGTCGACTGGACGGCGGCACGCGACGATGCCCGCCTGCTGCGCTTCTATGAGAGCCTCGGTGCTTCGCCGCAGCCGGAGAAGGTCTTCTTCAGGCTGAGCGGTGAGGATCTGCGTCGCCTCGCAGAGAGCTGAGCCGTTCCTCCAATATCGCCATGATCGCCAGCCGCTCGGCTTCGGAAAGGCGTGACCATTGCGCGATCTCCTGAAGCGTGCGCCCGCAGCCCTCGCAGAGCTTGCTCGCCGGGTCGATCACGCAGATGCGGACACACGGGCTCGACCCGGCGCTCACTGTCCGCTCCAGCCGAGAACGAGCGCGATGCCGAGATAGATTGCGATCTCGGACAACTGCTGGCAGGCCCCTGCGATGTCGCCGGTCTGCCCGCCGATCAGCCGCTTCGCCGTGCGCATCAGCCAACCGCTCGCCAGCGCCGAAAGCCCGATGCCGATCGCGAGGCCGGCAAGCGGCAGGGCGCCGGCGAACCCGAGCAGAAGACCGATGCCGGCGGAGAGCCCATAGGCGAAGGGCAACACCGCGCGTTCCGGAGTGCCGACAGCCGCCGAGGCGCCGTCGACGCGTGCCGGCGGCAGCGTTGCAACCACGCGAATGCCCTCGATGCGCGACCAGGCGGCTGCTCCGAGAATGGCGGCTGCGGCGGCGAAGGCGCCGGCGCCATCGAGGATCGCCGCCAGCGCGGAGACGCGCAGCAGCAGCGCGAGCCCGATCGCCAGCGTGCCATAGCTGCCGATCCGGCTGTCCTTCATGATCTCGAGCCGGCGCTCGGGCGTCCAGCCGCCGAACAACCCGTCGGCGCTGTCGGCCAGCCCGTCCTCATGGAAGGCGCCGGTGGTGAAGACCAGCACGGCGACGCCGAGGGATGCGACGACGAGATCGTCGAGCCCGGCGAGGCCGGTCGCGAGCACGATGAGCGCGGCGGGCAGCGCGATCAGCAGGGCGGCGAAGGGCAAAGCGCGCGGCAACAGCCTGAAATCGGGCGTCGCATGCGCGCTCTCGCCCGGCATCTCCGGCACCGGCAGGCGCGAATAGAAGCGGATGCAGGCGGCCGTCGCGGCGAGCCAGCCCGGCCATGTCGGCGGCGCGGCAGGCGCATTCTCGCTTTCGGCTTCGGCCATTCCGCGTCGATATCCCAGATTGTCTTCGCTCGCCTCAGCCTATAGCAGCAGCGGCAAGCAGGCGGCGATGGCTCAGCCGCCGGATTCCAGAAGTTTGCGAAAAGACGAGACGCGATGTCTTCCTCCGGCCTGCCTTTCGACGATATCCGCCAGCTCATCGCTGGGATGCCCGGCCCCGACATGGCCGCCGCCAACGCCGTGCGGGCCCGCGACAAGGATCTGACCAAGCCGGCCGGCAGCCTCGGCCGGCTCGAGGAGATCGCCGAATGGCTCGCCGCCTGGCAGGGCAAGGCGCCGCCGCGCGTCGACCGGCCGCTGGTCTGCGTCTTCGCCGGCAATCACGGCGTCGTCGCCCAGGGCGTCTCGGCTTTTCCGCAGAGCGTGACGCGCCAGATGCTGGAGAACTTCGCCGCCGGCGGCGCCGCGATCAATCAGATCTGCGCCGCCTATGATCTCGGCTTCAAGGTCTTCGATCTCGCCCTCGACCTGCCGACCGGCGATTTCACCCAAGGGGACGCACTCGACGAGCGTGCCTGCGTCGCCACCATGGCCTTCGGCATGGAAGCCCTCGCCGGCGGTGCCGACCTCTTGGCCCTCGGCGAGATGGGCATCGGCAACACCACCTCGGCCGCAGCGATCTTCGCGGCGCTCTATGGCGGCAGCGCTGCCGAATGGTGCGGCCGCGGTACCGGCGTCGACGATGACGGGCTGAAGCGCAAGGTCGCTGCTGTCGAGGCAGGACTGAAGCTGCACGCCGCCCATCTCGGCGATCCCCTGGAGGTGCTGCGCCGCCTCGGCGGGCGCGAGATCGCGGCGATCTGCGGCGCGATCCTCGCCGCCCGCCTGCAGCGCATCCCGGTGATCCTCGACGGCTATGTCGTGACCGCCGCCGCGGCGATCCTGCATGCGCTCGATCCGTCGGCACTCGACCATTGCCTCGCCGGCCATCTCTCGGCCGAGGGCGCGCATGCGCAGGCGCTGGTCCGGATCGGCAAGCAGCCGCTGCTGGCGCTCGACATGCGGCTCGGGGAAGGCACCGGGGCTGCGCTGGCAGCCGGCCTCGTCAAGGCCGCTGCCGGTGTCCATTCCGGTATGGCGACCTTCGCGCAGGCACAGGTGTCGCAGAAGGCTGACTAGGTTGGTGAGCGGCGCCGGGGGCTCGACCCGGCGCGGCTTGTGTTCGTCACGCGCCGTAGCGCGCGATCACCTCCGCCAGCGGCACATGCCCCTTGCAGGAGCCGCTGGCGGAGGGCGTCTCCCCCTGCTCGATCGCAGCCGCGTAGATCACCGCCGGATCGGCCTCGACCCGGCGGCGCAAGGCCTGCAGCTTCGGCCAGCGTGCGAGGTCGGCGACTTCGTGGAATTCGAGCCAGCGCGCCACGCCGGCGAGAAGCCCGTCGGCGAGCGTATGCTTGTCGCCGGCGAGCCAGGGGCTTCCGTCCAGCATGGCCTCGAGCTTGTCGTGCCGCTCGATGACCTGCTCACGCCCGAAGCGGCGCAGCATCGTTTCGTAGTCGGGGTCGGGCTCGGGAAGTTCCAGCGCGACCCAGAGCGGCCCGAAGGCGCCGGTGAAGCCGGTGTTGAGGAAGGCCATCAGCTGGTGCATCCGGTCGGCTTCCGGCGAAAGCGTATCGAAGCTGATGCGTCGCTCCTTGTCGCGCGCTTCGAGCCAGGCGGCGATCGCCATGGTCTCGGTGAGCGGCCGGCCCTGATCGGTGATCAGCACCGGGGTTTCGACACGCGCATTGATCCGGGTGTAAGCCGGCTCGCGCATTTCGCCGAGCATATCGACGCGGCAAAGCTTGTAGGGTTGGCCCAGCCATTCGAGGGCCGCGACCAGCCCCATCGAGGTGCCGGACGGGTAGCCATAAACAAGGATCGGTTCCATCTTGCGTTTTCCATTCGGGTCGGGAAACGCTGCGCAGCGGGCTGGAACCTAGTCATCCGCCGCTCCATGTAAATTGCGCACATTTCTGTAACCAGCTGGAACAGAGCATGAAGGATGTCGTCTCCGACTGCCCGATCGAAAGCGTCATGCGGGTGCTGAGCGGCCGCTGGCCGACCCTGCTGCTCTACTATCTGAAGGACGGCACCAAGCGCTTCAGCGAACTCCGGCGCGACAATCCGACGGTCTCGCATCGCATGCTGGCGCTCGAGCTGCGCAAGCTGGAGGCCGCCGGCATCGTTCACCGCATCGATCATGAGGGCTATCCGCGCCGGGTCGACTACCAGCTGACGCCGGCAGGCCTTCGGCTCGTGCCGCTGATCGATGCGCTCGGCGGCTGGTGGGAGGAGGTCGAGGCCGAAGGTAGCGGGACGAGCCGCCTTGCGAAGGTCGCCTGACGGCGGGGCGCGCCCTTCAGGCGGCCGAGCGCTCGCCGGGTTCCGGCAGGGCCGGCAGCGCGTCCATCACCCGTTCGGCCGGCAGCGTGATCGTCACCTCCGTGCCGGCGCGAGGCTTCGACTTCAGGCTGAAGCCGCCATTGTGCAGGTCGATCAGGCCCTTGACGATCGGCAGGCCGAGGCCCGAGCCTTGTTCGGCGGTCTTGATCGCGAGCGAGCCGCGCCCGAAGCTTTGCAGCACCACCGGTATCTCGTCCTCGGGAATGCCGGGACCGGTGTCGGTCACAGTCACATATTGCCCGCCGGTCGCGGTCCAGCCGACCTTGACCGAGATCTCGCCACCCTGCGGTGTGAACTTGATGGCGTTGGAGAGGATGTTGAGGACGACCTGCCGGATGGCGCGCTCATCCGCCCAGATCTTCGGCAAATCGGGCTCGACCGCCTCGCGGATGCCCTGGCTCTTGGCCTTGGCGCGCAGGTTGAGCATGTGGACGCAGTCGTCGACGATGCCGGCGAGGCTGAGCGCCTCCTCGTTGAGTTCGTACTTGCCGGCCTCGATCCGCGACAGGTCGAGGATCTCGTTGATCAGGTTGAGCAGATGCTGGCCGGAGCCATGGATGTCGCCGGAATACTCCTTGTAGGCGCCGTTGGCGTGCGCGCCGAACACCTCGTTCTTCATCACCTCGGAGAAGCCGAGGATGGCGTTGAGCGGAGTTCGCAGCTCATGGCTCATCGTCGCCAGGAAGCGGGACTTGGCGAGATTGGCTTCCTCGGCCTTGCGCCGCGCCTCGTCGGAGTTGGCTTTCGCCGTGCCGAGCTCGGCGATCAGCGCGTCCTTCTCCGCCCTGAACTCGATGGTCGCGACCGAGGTCGAGTAGAGCCGGTTGGCGAGGTAGATGAAGAAGAGCTGGGCGCAAGCCGCCATCATCAGCATGGTGACGCTGTCGATGTCGGAACGGCCGGAGAAGAACAGAACGAGCGCACCGGTGACCGGCACCAGCCCGGCGTAGACCGCCATCGGCATGGTCGCCGAGAGCATCACCGTGATCGCGCTGACGATCAGCAGCGTCGTCGTCAGGAAGAAGCGCGCGCCCGGCGCCTCGACCCCGATGAACAGGAGTGGCAGAAGCCCCCAGGAGACGCCGTGCAGCATCTCCGCGACCGGCATGGTCTTGCGCCAGAAGCCGATGCGCGCCTCGGCCGACGGCTCGGCCAGGAAGCGCCGGCACAGCACGAACATCAGGAGGCAGGAAATCGCCACGAAGGCGAACCAGCCCGAAACCTTGTAGAGCGGCACCCAGGCGCATGCCGCCGCGCCGACGAGCAGGGCGAGCACCAAGGTGCCGGCCGTCCCGTTCAGCCGGTACTGGGCGAACAGCCGGACGAGTTCGTAGTCGAAGGCACGGTCGAGGCCGGTCGTCGAGGTCAGCCGTTCGCGGGCCGATCTCACCTCGCGGCTGATCAGCTTGCGGCGCGCCAGCGCCGACGGGTCGGGTCCGCGACCACGTTGGACCTGTTCGACGGTGAGTTCCGGCATACCCGAGAAAAGCGGCTCCTGCCCGGTCGCGCACCTTGCGCTCCGGCTCGCCATGATGGGCAGTAAATCGTTAAGCTTGTGCTGATGTCTCGCTTCGGATTCAGGACGAATGGTTACGGCCCGTTTGGCTGGCGGCGCGTCGGCCGCGCGATCGATCTCGTCGTTGCGCTTGGTTTCATTGGCCTATTGGCGGTCGCAGGTGCCGTGCTGCAGTATCGGCTGGGCCCTTCGAAGAGCCTGGTCGGCGCCGCCGAGGCGATCGATGGCGATTCGATCAGGCTCGCGGGAGAGGAGCTGCGCCTCGAGGGGATCGACGCGCCCGAATACCGCCAGACCTGCAGAGACAAGGGCGGGCGCGACGTCGCCTGCGGCCGCCAAGCCCGTCGCGCGCTTGCCGACATGCTGGCGCTCGGCAATGTCAGCTGCACGGTGTCGCGCCCGGATCGTTATGGCCGCGGCCTCGCCCGCTGCCGCCAGGGCGAGGCGGACATCAACGCCGCCCTCGTCCGCAACGGCCAGGCGCTGGCCTATGGCGACTACCGGGCCGAGGAAGAGCAGGCGAGGGCGGCCGGACGCGGACTCTGGGCATTGAGCTTCCAGCGGCCCTCGGAGTGGCGGCAGAGCCATCCGCGCTAGCCCGCTCCGATCGACCTCGTACCTGGCCCGCTGCGCGCCCGGAAAGGGCATGCGACGAGCGCATGACGCCGGGCTGCCATGGGGAATTTCTTCGCCGCCGGCTCCGCTTTAGAAGACGATCCTTCCCTCCCGAGGGACAAGCCGGAGCAGGCCGATGATCGGCGCCATCTTTCTCGCGCTAGCACCGATCGCCCTGTTGATCGCGCTCGGCCATCTCATGCACCGCCGGCGCTTCCTGCCCGACAGCTTCTGGCCGCAGGCGGAACGCCTCTGTTACTATGTGCTGCTGCCGGCGCTGTTCATCCACGCGCTTGCGATGGCCGATCTGCGTGGCATTCCGGTCGCCAGCCTCGCAATGACCCTGATGGTGCCGATCATCGTCGTCTCGGCGCTGCTGGTGCTGGCGAAGCGCTGGCTTGGCTACAGCGACGCGGCCTTCACTTCCGTCTTTCAGGGCGGCATCCGCTTCAACAATTATGTCGGCCTCAGCGCCGCGGTGAGCCTGCTCGGCGCGCCGGCGCTGTCGATGGCTGCCGTCGCCAATGCCGCGATCGTGCCGACGGTCAATCTGCTCTGCGTCTTGGTCTTCGCGCGCTGGGGCGTCGCGCAGCCGACCCTGCGCGGCGTATTGCGCGGTCTTGCGCTCAATCCGCTGCTGATGTCCTGCCTCATCGGCATCCTGCTGCAGGCGAGCGGCCTCGGCCTGCCGCCCGGCATCGACAGCTTCATGAAGGCGCTCGGCCAGGCTTCCCTGCCGCTCGGCCTGCTCTGCGTCGGGGCGGCGCTGGATTGGGGCGCGCTCGGGCGGGGCCTGCGCCCCGCGCTCGCGGCTTCGTTCGCCAAGTTCGTGCTTATGCCGTTCGCAACCTTCATCATGCTCAAGGCCGTCGGCCTGGGCGGCCATGCGGCATTCATCGCCATCCTCTTTCACGCGCTGCCGACGGCCTCGTCTTCCTATGTCATGGCGCGCCAGCTCGGCGGCGATGCCCCGCTGATGGCCGGCATCTGCGCCTTGCAGACGGTACTGGCCGCCCTGACGGTCCCGATAGCGCTGATCCTGCTCGCGCCGGTCCTGTAGCGCGGCTATCGCGGCTCGCGCGGGTCGTCGAGGCTGGGGCCTTCGAGCCGTGCCGCGCCCGCACGCCTGGAGCGCGACCAGAAGCTCGCCAGCACCAGGCCGACCGGGATCGCCAGGATCACGATCCAGACAACGAAACTCCAGCTCTGCTCCATGCTGCGCGCTCCTTTCGTCCTTTCAACGGGATTTGGAGCGTGCGGTTCCGCGCTGTCGCGGCCGATGCGCTATGTCTGCCGCAGCCATGCTGGCGCCGTCTTGCCGGGCTTTGTCTTGACAGGGCAGATTTGCCGCCATGAATGCGGCTGGCAGGAATGTGGCTCAGACGAAAGCGCGGCGTGAGGGTGGCGATGAAGCTCTATGACGGTGGGCGGGCGCCCAATCCCCGGCGGGTACGGATTTTCTTTGCCGAGAAGGGGGTGTCGCTGCCTGAGCTGGTGCCGGTCGACATCGCCAAGAAGGAGCATCGGACGCCGGAGTTCACCCGCATCAACCCGTCCCAGCGCCTGCCGGTGCTGGTGCTGGACGACGGCACGGCGCTGGCCGAGACGATGGCGATCTGCCGTTATCTCGAAGGGCTGCACCCCATGCCGGCGCTGTTCGGCGCCGCTCCCAAGGAGGTGGCGCTGATCGAGATGTGGAACCGGCGGATCGAGCTCGGCCTTTTCTCCAGCGTCGCGGCCGTCTTCCGCCACAGCCATCCCTCTATGGCCGAGCTCGAAGATCAGGTGCCGGAATGGGCCGAGGCGAACCGGGAAATGATCGACGACCATCTGATGCTGCTCGATCTCCAGCTCGCCGGCAATCGCTTCGTCTGCGGCGAGGAGTTGAGCGTCGCCGACATCACCGCGGGCATCGCGATCGATTTCATGAAGCCGTCGCGTATCCCGCTGCCAGAGGACTTCGCCAATATTCGGCGCTGGCACGGCGAGCTCTCGACGCGCCCGAGCTGGAAGGCCTGAAGGGTGCGCGGGATTGTCGTCCTGCTGGCGCTGCTGCTCGCCCTGCCGGCGCTGGCGACCGAAAGGCTGACCGGTGAGCAGATCAGGCAGGCTTTCACCGGCAACACGGTCAGCGGCCGCTACACGGGCGGCGGCTTCTTCACCGAGTATCACGACCCCGATGGCCGGGCGCTGGGCCATAATGGCTGGCACGAGAACCGCGACGCCTGCTGGATCATCAAGGACGATGCGGTCTGCTACTATTACGGCCCGCCGAGCGACCGCACGATCCACTGCTTCACCGTCGAGATGAACGAGCGCCTCTATGTGCTGCGCAATCTCGACAATGGCCGGATCAACGCCGTCGCGACGGTCGAGCTCGCCAATCCGCGTAAGCACAATGATGGTGGCCAGCCCTGGTATTGCGACGGGCTGATCTCGCGGGCGCCGGCCGCGCCGATGTCGCGCCGCGTTCTGGCCGCGCGATGACCGGGATGCGGCGCAGCCTCGCCGCGATGCTGCTCCTGCAATGCGGGCTCGCCCAGCCGACGGTCGCGGTCGAACGCCTTTCCGGCGAGGCGATCCGCCAGCTCTTCGAGGGCAATACGGTGAGCGGCCGCTACAATAATGGCCGCCCCTTCAGCGAGTTCCACCACCGGGACGGCCGGGCCACCGGGCATAACCGGAATGTCCTCAACCGCGATGCCTGCTGGACCACGACGCAGGATGCGGTCTGCTACTATTACGGCCCCCACGAGACGCGCCGGACCTATTGCTTCTCGGTGGAGCGTAGCGGCCAGCTCTATGTCCTGCGGACCTTGCGCGAAGGTCGCGTCAACGGCATCGCCGCCATCGAGCCGGACGATCCGCACCGCCATACCGAAAAAGTGCCGGCCTGGAACTGCGACGGGCTGATCTCGCGCCGGCAGGGTGAGGCGACCCGGCTCGCTGGCCGATGATCTCGCGGGAACAGGCGGCGCAGGAAAACCTCAACGCCGTCCTTGCCGAGCTGCGCGCCTGCCGGCTCTGCCGCGATGCGCCGCTCTACCCACCGCGATTGCCGCATGAGCCGCGGCCGGTCATCCAGGCGGCGGCGGGCGCGAGGCTGCTGATCGCCAGCCAGGCGCCGGGGACCCGCGTCCATGCCAGCGGAAAGCCCTTTACCGATCGCTCGGGTGACCGGCTGCGCGACTGGCTCGGCCTCGACAAGGAGCGCTTCTACGATGCCGCGCGCGTCGCCATCGTGCCGATGGGCTTTTGCTTTCCGGGCCCGGACGGCAAGGGGGGCGATCTGCCGCCGCGCCGTGAATGCGCACCGACCTGGCAGGATCGCGTGCTCGCCCGCCTGCCCGACATCGAGCTTATCCTGGTGATCGGCCGCTATGCGCAAGCCTGGCATCTCGGCCCGAAGGCCGCGGCTGACCTGACCGCAACCGTCGCCGGCTGGCGCGCGATCCTCGCGGAGGCGCGCCAGGCGCGCATCCTGCCGCTGCCGCACCCTTCCTGGCGCAACAATGGCTGGCTCAGGAAGAACTCTTGGTTCGAGGCTGAGCTGCTGCCGGTCCTGCGCGCCGAGGTGGCGCGGCTGGTCGATTGATGCGGCCTATCGAACGCTGAGCCTGAAAGTGCGGTCGTTGCGCACATCGACGCGCCCGTTGTTCACCAGGTCCGAGAGCGTCACGCTGTCCTGCCCGCGATAACCGGGATTCGGACGGTAGTAGACCGCGAACGCACGGGCCACCTGCCCGAAGCAGCGCGAATTCCGGTTCCCGATCCTGGCCTCTTCCATCCGGATGGCCAGGCGGCCATGGGCCGGTGGTCGAACAACCAGCGGCTCCTTGCCCGAAGACAGGCATGTCCGCGAGTTGACCGATCCCGCCCGGGCAATGCGGCGCTCGCTACCGGCCGCCACGACGATCTCGGCCGCTTGCGCGGCGCTGGCCATCGTGGTCATGAGCGCCGCCATCAGAAGTCCAAAACGCAAAGGCATCTCCCCCTGGGTCGAGGAGATATCCTAAGGTCACTTCTCCAGCCGCTTCAACAGGCTGGAGGTGTCCCAGCGGCCGCCGCCGAGCTTCTGGACGTCGCCGTAGAACTGGTCGACCAGCGCGGTGACCGGCAGCGTCGCCTCGTTGCGGCGGGCCTCGTCGAGCACGATGCCGAGATCCTTGCGCATCCAGTCGACCGCGAAGCCGAAATCGAACTTGCCGGCATTCATCGTCTTGCCGCGGTTCTCCATCTGCCAGGAGCCGGCGGCGCCCTTCGATATCACCTCGAGCATCGCTTCGACATCGAGACCGGCGCGCTTGGCGAAATGGACGCCTTCCGACAGGCCCTGGACGAGGCCGGCGATGCAGATCTGGTTGACCATCTTGGTGAGCTGGCCGGAGCCAGCCGGGCCCATCAGCTTGCACATGCGCGCAAAGCTCGCGATCACCGGCTCGACCCGCGCATAGGTCGCCTGATCACCGCCGCACATCACGGTCAGCACGCCGTTCTCGGCGCCGGCCTGCCCGCCCGAGACCGGAGCGTCGATGAAGCCGAAGCCGGCGGCGCTCGCTGCGGCGTCGAGCTCGCGCGCTACATTGGCCGATGCGGTGGTGTGGTCGACGAAGACCGTGCCCTTGCCCATGGCGGCAAAGGCGCCGCCTTCACCGGTCGTCACCGAGCGCAGATCGTCGTCGTTGCCGACGCAGCAGAAGACGATCTCCTGGCCCTTGGCGGCGTCCGCCGGGGTCGGTGCCGAGGCGCCGCCATGCTGCGCGACCCAGGCCTGCGCCTTGGCGGGGGAGCGGTTGTAGACCGTGACCTCGTGGCCCTTGGCCTTGAGATGGCCGGCCATGGGGTAGCCCATCACGCCGAGACCGAGGAAAGCGACTTTGGCCATGGGACTGCTCCATTCCGGTTCGTAGGGTTCCGAATCGCGTGTAGCGCGCGGGGGCGGAGGAGGGAAGGTGCATGGCGCCAAGCCGGCCTGGCCCAAAATGCACGCCTGCGCTCACGACATCAGGAGCGGCGGCGCCAATGTCTTGCCCGGCCTCCGGAAATCCGGCAGGAAACCGGCCATGACGATCAATAATGACGATGAGCTTCAGGCGCTGCGCGAGATCGGCCGCATCGTCGCCGAAGCGCTTGCGGCCATGGGCAAGGCGCTGGAGCCGGGCATGACGACGGCTGAGCTGGACGCAATCGGCCGCGGCATCCTCGATCGCGAGGGCGCACGCTCGGCGCCTGAGACCGTCTACGGCTTCCCGGGCGCGACCTGCATCAGCGTCAACGAGGAGGTCGCGCACGGGATTCCCGGCGAGCGCAGGATCGCCGCCGGCGACCTCGTCAACATCGATGTCTCCGCCGAGAAGGGCGGCTATTTTTCCGATACCGGCGCTTCCTTCACGGTCCCGCCGGTCGACCGCCGCATCGAGCGGCTCTGCCGCGACGGCAAGCGGGCGCTCTTTGCCGGGCTCGGTCAGGTCGGCGCCGGCAAGCCGCTCGCCGGCATCGGCCAGGCGGTCGGTCGCTTCGCGCAGAAGAACGGCTATTCTCTGGTCCGCAACCTCGCCAGCCACGGCATCGGCCGCTCGCTCCATGAGGAGCCGAAGGAGATCGCCACCTGGCCCGAGCGGTCCGAACGCCGCATCATGCAGAAGGGGCTGGTCTTCACCGTCGAGCCGTTCCTGTCGCTGGGCGCGGACTGGGCCGAGCACGAGGGCGACGACCGCTGGACCCTCTATTCCGAGCCGCGTGCCCCGACGGTCCAGTTCGAGCACACCGTGGTCGCGACCGCCAACGGCCCGTGGATCCTGACCTTGCCGGCCTGAGCAGAGCGCCGCTCAGTACAGCGGTCAAGTCTCGCTCCAATCCTCATGCGCATGACGGACGCGAACGATCAGGACGTCGCCGTGTTCTCCAAGACGATAGACGACGAGATGCGCCTTGAACGGATGGATGCGCATCGGCGGCGACAGCTCAAAGCGTTCTCGCGCCATGCGCGGGTAGGCGGCGATCGCGTCAAACAGCGCGAATAGCTCGTCATGATAGCGTTTGGCTTGGATCGCGCCGAACAGGCGTATTCCCTGTTCGGCAATGCCGATGATGTCTTCTTCCGCCGCCCGCGAAAGTTGAAAGCCCACTATCGATTGCCGGGCGATGTGGTGGTGCGCTTAAGGGCCGTCGCGAAGAGCGCATCGCTGGATTGCGTGCCGGCTCCGCTTCTCACGCCTTCGTCGACGAAACGCTGCATGGCGGCGATCTTGTCATTGCGGTCCTGATCCCGCCGGATCAGGTCACGCACATAGTCGCTCGTATTGGCGTAACGGCCGGTTTCGGTCTGCGCTTCGGCCCATTCTTTCATCGAAGCGGGCAGGGATATGTTCATCGTTGCCATGTCGATCTCCGCGCAGGTTGAGCATGGCAAATTTTGGTAAAGATTGTCAATTTTCTGGACCCTGAGGGCTAGGACGGCAGCGGTGCCGTGCAGCCCTCACCGCATCGCCAGATGCTTGGTCAGCCTGAGTTCCAGCCGGTCCCAGACCCGCCGGATCAGCTCGGTCAGCGCGAGATAGATCAGAGCTGCATAGAGGTAGATCGACAGGTCGAAGGAGCGCGCGAAGGCGAGGCGAGTCGCGCCCATCAGGTCGAACAGCGTCACCAGCGAGGCGATCGCGCTCGCCTTGATCATCACGATCAGCTCGTTGCCGAGCGGGCGCAGCGCCAGGATCATCGCTTGCGGCAGGATGACATGGCGCAGGCTCGACCAGCGGTGCAGGCCGAGCGCCAGCGCGCCCTCGAACTGGCCGCGCGGGATCGACTGGATCGCGCCGCGCAGGATCTCGGTCTGGTAGGCTGCGGTATTGATCGTGAAGGTGAAGACGGCGCAGTAGAACGGCTCGCGGAAGAACCACCAGAGCCCGACATCCTGCCAGAAGAGGCGGAATTGGCCGAAGCCGTAATAGACCAGGAAGAGCTGGCAGAGCAGCGGCGTGCCGCGGAAGAAGGTGGTGTAGCCGTTGATCGCGACCTGCGCCCAGCGCGGGCCGTAGAGTCGCGCAACCGCGAGTCCGATGGCGAGCGCGAAGCCGACGGCGACCGAAATCACCACGAGCTGCAAGGTCAGCCAGAGGCCGCCGAACATGCGGCAGCCATAGTTCTGGAAGACTTCGGAGCCGACCAGATAGCCGGGATATTCGCACCAGTTCATCGCGTCGTCCCGCCGAAGGCGGCGTAGCCGCGATTGGTGTGCTTCTCCATCCGCCCGATTCCCCAGGCGGAGATCAGCGAGAAGCCGAAATAGATCAGCATCGCCGCGCCGAAGAACAGGAAGGGCTCCTTGGTCACGACATTGGCGCGCGTCGTGATGAACATGATGTCGGGCAGCGTGATCACCGAGACGAGCGAGGTCTCCTTCAGCAGCACCATCCAGTTGTTGCCGAGCCCGGGCAGGGCGACGCGGATGAGCTGCGGGAAGACGACGAGACGGAACGCCTGCGGCTTGGACAGACCGAGTGCGGCGGCGGCCTCGCGCTGGCCCTTCTGGATCGAGTTCAGAGCACCGACCCAGACCTCGCTGGAAAAGGCGGCGAGCACCATGCCGAGCGCCACCATGCCGGCGACGAAGGGCGGGATCGAGAAGCCCGACCAGATCTTCTGGACCAGGATCTGGATGCCGAAATAGATGATGTAGAGCGTCAGCAGCTCGGGCACGCCGCGGAACACCGTGGTGTAGACCGTCGCGAAGGCGCGCAGGACGATGCTCTCGGAGCGTTTGCAGAGCGCGACGATCAGGCCGAGCGCCAGGCCGAAGGGCAGGGTGGCGAGGGCGATCGAGATGGTGATGGCGGCGCCCTGGAGCAGGGCCCATCCCCAGCCGCCGGGGCCGAAGCCGAGCAGCGCGAATTTGTAGAGCATGGGAGAGCCGGCGCGCGAGGAATTGAATCCCGCCGGCCTGGTGCGGCCGGCGGGCAGGCGTCAGCCAAGGGTCAGTCGAACTTGAACCACTTGTCTTCGATCTTCTTCTGCGAGCCGTCGGCTATCGTCTCGGCGATCGCCTTGTCGAACATCGCCTTGAGCGCCGTGTCTGCCTTGCGCACGGCGCCGGCGACGCCGGCCCCGTGGATCGCATCGTCGCGCTTCACTTCAGCGATCTTCTTGCAGCAATCCTTGCCCTGGCCCTTGAGGAAGTCGGCCAGCGCCAGCGCGTCGGCGACGATGTAGTCGAGGCGTCCGTTCAGCAGGTCGAGATTGGCCTCTTCCTGGGTCGGATAGAGCCGCGCGGTCGAGTCCTTGTAGAACTTCTCGAGGAAGTTCGCGTGGATCGTCGAGCCCTGCGCGCCGATCGCCTTGCCCTTGAGGGCGGCGGGCGAGATGTCGGTGGACGTGGTCGCCTTAGGCCCGACCATCCAGATCGGGGTCTTGCTGTAGGGCGAGGTGAAGTCGACCTGCTTCTTGCGCTCGTCGGTGGCGTTCATGCCGGCGATGATGATGTCGTACTTGTTGGCCTGAAGCGCCGGGATGATGCCGTCCCAGTCCTGCACGACCCAGGTGCACTTCACCTTCATCTTCTCGCAGAGCAGGTTGCCATAGTCGATCTCGAAGCCCTCGAGCTCCTTCTTGGCGTTGAGGTTGTTGTAGGGCGGATAGGCGCCTTCCGTGCCGATCCTGACCTCTTTCCATTCCTTGGCCTGCGCCAGGGCACCGGTGGCGCCGATGGCAGTGAGTGCCGCGGCGGCGATGAAGCGAACGAAACCTTTCATGGTGCCTCCCCTTGAGGTTTGCCGGGCCGGGCGTTTCGAATTCCCGTTCCAGCTTGTGCGCGCAGATTGTGCGATCACGGGCCTCGCCCGCAAGGGGCGCCTTGCAGCTTTTCTGTGCGATCCGGCGCAAGAAAAATGCACCACAAGGCTTTGTCATCGCTTGATTATTTAATATTCTTCCTGCTCTGCGAGCTCGTTGGCTTTTGCGACGAAAGCGCGATTTGAGCGGCGGCTGGTGGCCGTTTGTCCGAGCAAGGCCCGTGCTGTGGCGCTTTAGTTGCCTGCCGCAGGGCATGTTGAGCCCTCGATTCACTGCGCCGGACGGGGAGGATGTCAGAGCTTCGATACCTGGGCCTGCTGCCGGCGCAGCCGATTCCATCACGAGGCGAGACATTGCGCGCTAATAACGGAAGGGCGACGTCGATGGCACCGCGAGAACGGCCATGCCCTCGGGCGGCCTTCTCTCATGTTTGTCTGAGAACTTCGCACTGCGAGGCGCGAACAACGGGGTCGACCCAGCGTGTCTCGACCTTGCGCTGATTTGACCAGCCGCCGAACTCCGAGAGGCCATCCTTTAGACGCCATTCGAACTTGACCGAACAGGACGATGTTCCATTCGTGCTGACGCGAACGATCCAGGAATGTGTCGGATAGGCCACGATCCGGATCAAGGTACGATCATCGAGCACTCGCCAGACGGCAGGGAAGCGGCCCACCGCATATTCTTCGCCGAAGGCCAGGGTCTTGGTCCGGTTCGGGCTCCACCTCGGAGTTAGCGGCGAGGGATCGTTGGTGACCCGCTCCTCGACGCCTCGGCCCCCGATGAGGGCGAAATTGACCTCGAAGTAGGTGCGGAAGGTTTGCCTCAGCGGCGATACTTCCGTGCCGGACCAATGCAATGTGATCCTGAACCGCGGTTCGCCCGCGAACGCCATGTCCGGCGTCGCGGCGCAGAGCATCCACATGGCCGCCAGGAGCGCTGCGATTGATCTGCTCAGCCAAGCCATTGGCTGCACCTCGCTCGCGCATCCGCCTCCTGAAGCGCTGGGTTAGGATCCGTTCCCGCGGGCGCTCAAGGTCTTTCGTGACGGTCTCCGGCCGGCAGTGAACGCCGCCGCCGCGTGGGCCGTCAAGCAGCATCTGCGCTTGCAGCCGGGACCCATCGACTTGGTGACGTCCCGGCTGCGGAGCGCATGTCCCGCCTGTCGATATAGCTCAGAGCAGGCCGGCGCCGTTCTTGGCGAGCCAGGCGTCGTGCAGCCATTTCTCCGTCTTGCGGTGGCCGGGGAAGGTTACCCAGACGATGTCGCGCTCGAACACCATGACCTTTCGGTCGGCTCCGACGATGACCCACATCCAGCGCCCATCGGCCTTGTTGCGCATCTTCACCTTCATTCCGGTGAGCGTGAGGTTCTCGGTCTTCCCGCCGCGCGAGACGCGGAGCGGTTCATCATGTGGCTCGATCCAGCTGACCTCGAGCACCGGCAGCAGATCCGGCGCTGCCAGCTTCAGGAAATCCATGGCGATGGCTCGCGTTTCATCGCGCGAAGGCAGTCGGCCGCCGACCAGGTCGAGGTCCATGCGCGCAAAGCCCTTCAGGCGGCCGTCTGCGGCGATGACGGTGCTGAAATGCTCGCCGCCGAGGGCGGCGTTGCGGCCATCGGTTCGCTGATGGCGGACAAGCTCGGCCGGCTCGCCGTCAACCACGATCCGGCGCCGGGCCGACTCGGCATAGCCGGCCGGCATGAAGGCGCTGACGGTCGTTGCGACGGGCTGGGCGGCGAGCGTCGTCATCGTCACGGGAGTTCCTGTCTTCGGGGGCGCCAGGGCAGGCGCGCCGCTGGCCACGGCGACTGACTGGCTGGCAAGGAGCGCGAGCGCCCCGATCAACGGGTTTGCGAGGCGGGCGGAGATCATGATCGCACCTCATGTCCACAAGCGGCAACGCGGCGCGCCAGGGGCATCACCAGGTAGACCATGCCGAGCACCATCGGCGGCACGGCGAGGGCGGTGACGGACCAGACCGGCCAGCCGCCAGTCACGGGCTTCAGGGCCAGCAGCAAGGCGTTGATCAATAGGTAGGCGCCGAGCATCAGCGTTCCCAGGAAACGAAGACGGGCGAGAGAGGGATTGGGTGTTGGTCCGGCCATGGCTATCTCCATAACGAAACGTATCGTTTCGTTATGATTGATAGATACGATCCGTTTCGATATCAAGCGGTCTGTTGCAAGTTCGTGCTTGCACCGGATAGCCCTGCCGGAACGAACCGAAACGGCTGCTACGGGCTTGGGAAACGGGAGAGGGGCAGGCCATGACGACTGCTAAGGTCGACCAGCCGGCCCGCCGGGCTTCGATCGGGGCGCGGCGCAATCCGGCCTCGCAGGCGGCGATCCTCGCCGCGGCTCGTGCCGTGCTGGCCGAAGAGGGTTATGCCGGCTTTTCGATCGACGCCGTCTCGCGCCGCGCCGGGGCGGGCAAGCCGACGATCTACCGCTGGTGGAAGAACAAGGCCGAGCTGCTGATCGAGGTTTATGCGGCCGAGAAGGCGAGGGTGAAGGCCGCGAAAACCGGCAACCTGGCCGGGGATCTTGTCCTCTATACCGCGGCGCTCTGGGATTTCTGGCGCGACACGCCGTCCGGTCGGACCTTTCGCGCGCTGATCGCGGAGGCGCAGAACGATGCCGCGGCGCTTGACGGATTGCGTGAGAAATTTCTGCCGGAGCGCCTGCTCGACGTGCGGGCTTTGTTCGCTGCCGCCGTGGCGCGCGGCGAGATCGCTGCCGACGAGGTCGAGACGCGGCTCGCACTCTATATCGGCTTCAACTGGTACTACGTCCTGACCGACAGTCTGGACGAAGGGCGTGCGGCGATTCCGGCAGCGATGCGCCTGGTCGCGGCGCAACTCCGGACCTGAAGCGGCCTCGGCTTACTCCGCCGGCGCGAGCATGGCCTGCTCGCTCGCCCTTGCATCCCAGAGCGTCACCAGGAAGATGGCGAAGCCGGACAGCGCCAGCCCGGCGCCGACCCATCCGGTCGAAGTCCAGCCATGGCCGGCCGCGATCGCCATGCCGCCGAGCCAGGGGCCGAGTGCGTTTGCGGTGTTGAAAGCGCTGTGGTTCAGCGCCGCTGCCAGCGTTTGCGCCTCGCCGGCGACGTCCATCAGGCGGGTCTGCAGGGCGGCGCCGAGCCCGCCGCCGCAGCCGATCATGAAGATCACCACCGATACGGCCCAGATGTTTCCCGCCGCCAGTGGGAACAAGGCCAGCGAGGCTGCGCTCCAGAGCAGGATTGCGCCGATCGCCGGCATCAGCGCCCGGTCCGCCGCCCAGGCGGCGACGAGCGTGCCGGCCGTCAGGCCAAGCCCGAAAATCGCCAGCACCACCGGTACCGTTGCCGGCGAGACCCCGGTCACCTCCATGAGCGTCGAGGCGACGTAGGTGTAGACGGCGAACAGGCCGCCGAAGCCGACGGCGCCGATCGCCAGCGTCAGCCAGACCTGCCGGCTGCGCAGCGCGCCGAGCTCGCGCAGCGGGCTCGCGCCGGGCTGCGGTACATCTTTGGGCGCGAAGGCTGCGACCATGACAGCGGTCGCGAGCGCCAGCACGGCGACGGTGCCAAAACCCCAGCGCCAGCCGAGTGTCTGCCCGAGGAAGTTCGCGAACGGCACGCCGAGAATGGTCGCGACGGTGAGGCCCAGCATGACGCGTGCGACCGACTGCGCCCGCTGGTTCGCCGGCACAAGCGAGGCCGCGACCAGCGCGGCGACGCCGAAATAGGCGCCATGCGGCAGGCCGCTCAGGAAACGGAACATCAGCATCCAGCCATAGGACGGGGCGAGCGCGGAAAGCCCGTTGGCGATGGCGAAGGCCGCCATCAGCGCAATCAGCAGAGTGCGGCGCGAAAGCTTCGTCGCCAGGACCGCGATGATCGGCGCGCCGACGACCACGCCGGCCGCATAGATGCTGATCACATGTCCCGCCGTCGGTTCGTCGATGCCGAGCCCGGCCGAGAAATAGGGCAGCAGGCTCATCACCGCGAATTCAGTCGTGCCGATGGCGAAGCCGCCCAGAGCAAGGGCGAACAGGATCAGGCCGGTGCGCCGTGCCGGTTCGGCGAGCGGACGCATGGCGGCGTCGCCCGTGCTGGCGGGAGTCATATGTTTCGTCCGGAAATGGGATGTTGTTGGTGCGGCACGTCGTGCGTGCTGCGTCGCAACATAGTGCCGTCGCGCGGGCCTCGATGCAAGCAATTTGCATGTCCGACGTGCTAATTCGGTCGGGGTATGCGTCCCGGGTATGGTTAGGTTTCGGGGTTGGTTAGGCTGGCATGGTCGTCTGGCAAGCCGGCCACACTACGCGGCGGGCGAGGGCGCGACGCGTCGCGCCCTCGCCCGAAGTCTTCCGTGTCAGGGCCGGCCCTTGCCGGTGGCGCGCGCCTCGGCGATCAGGCAGAGCTCGGTGAACAGCACCTGCGCCGCGCATTGCGCCGTGTTGCTGGTCGCGTCGTATTGCGGCGCGACCTCGACCACGTCGGCGGCGACGATGTTCCTGCCGCGCAGGCCGCGCAGGATGGCAAGCGCCTCGCGCGGCGTCAGCCCGCCGACCTCGGGCGTGCCGGTGCCCGGCGCGAAGGCGGGGTCGAGCGAATCGACGTCGAAGGAGACATAGGTCGGTCCATCGCCGATCACTGCGAGCGCCTTGGCGATGACGGCGTCGAGCCCCATCCGGTCGACCTCGTCGGCATGGATCACGGTCATGCCCGACTCGTAGGAGAACTCCCAGAGATATTCGGCGCCGCCGCGGATGCCGATCTGGATCACGCGCTCGGGGTCGAGCACGCCATCGAGCACGGCCTGACGGAACGGGCCGCCATGATGGAACTTCGAGCCCTCATAGGGGCCGGACGTGTCGCAATGGGCGTCGATATGCACCATGCCGACCGGACGCTTCTCGCCGACCGCCTTGAGGATCGGGTAGGTGATCGAATGGTCGCCGCCGACCGCGAGCGTCGAGACGCCGGCCTTCACGATCGTCTTGAAGGTCGCCTCGATGTCCTCATGGCAGCTTTCCAGCGAATAGCGCGAGCGGAACGGCACGTCGCCGATATCGGCGACCTTCAGCTGGCCGAACGGCGCCACGCCGGTGACATGGTCCATCGGCCCCATGCGCTCGACCGCCCTGACGGCGCGCGGCCCGAGCCGGGTGCCGGCCCGGTTGGTGACGCCGAGGTCCATCGGCAGGCCGATGATCGCGACATCCAGTCCGCCGAGATCGGGTTGCGACAGCGCATCCGGCCGGTAGGGCGCGCTGATGAAGGTCGCGACGTCGGCGAAGGGCCATTTGCGCCGGTCCCCCTTGAACTGGTCGGCGGCCACCTTGGCGAAGCGCGGGTCATGGATGTCGGCGCCGCTGCCGCCGGCATAGCGGGCCCTCAGTTTCGCCAGCTTGTCCTGGTCCATTGCCGTGACTCCGTACCGTTTGCGCTGATCCGCCAAAGGGCGAGGTTGACTGAAATCGCCGAATGGACCATGCGCTTCTGATGCAGCCGTGCCATGCCGAGGGCGCAATTGTCGAGCACCCAGGGTTGGTTGACGGTCCTGCGACGACGGGGGGTGCTGCGCACATTACGTGCAAGTATAGATTCGAAGCTGATGAAGGTGATCGTGGATCAACCCGGCGCTCCAGCTCTTTTTTGTTACTGCATCACGCCACGACCGACAGCCTAAATTCGCACGCAGCGGTGCCATCGCCGGCGCTTGCTGTAAAAAAGGTCCTACCGAGGAGATGCCCACAATGAAGCGTCGTCAATTCATCCAGGCCGCCACTGCCGGCGCGGCCGCCTCCGCCATCGCCATGCCCGCGATCGCGCAGTCGTCGCCGGAAGTGAAGTGGCGCCTGACGTCGAGCTTCCCGAAGTCGCTCGACACCATCTATGGCGGCGGCGAGACGCTGTCGAAGATGGTTTCGGAGCTGACCGACGGCAAGTTTCAGATCCAGGTCTTCGCAGCCGGCGAAATCGTCCCCGGCCTGCAGGCGCTCGACGCGGTTACCAACAACACCGTCGAGATGTGCCACACGGTCTCCTATTACTATGTCGGCAAGGACCCGACCTTCGCGATCCCGTCCTCGGTTCCGTTCGGCCTCAACACCCGCATGCAGAACGCCTGGCTCTCGCAGGGCGGTGGCGGCGAGCTCTTCAACGAGTTCTTCAAGAAGTACAACGTCCACGCCATCCAGTGCGGCTCGACCGGCGCCCAGATGGGCGGCTGGTTCCGCAAGGAGATCAAGACCGCTGCCGATCTTCAGGGCCTGAAGATGCGCATCGCCGGCATTGCCGGTCAGGTCATGGCCAAGCTCGGCGTCGTGCCGCAGCAGCTCGCGGGCGGCGACATCTACCCGGCGCTCGAGAAGGGCACCATCGACGGCGCCGAGTGGGTCGGTCCCTATGACGACGAGAAGCTCGGCTTCGCCAAGGTCGCCCCGTACTACTACTATCCCGGCTTCTGGGAAGGCGGCCCGGCGGTCCACGCCTTCATCAACACCGAGAAGTGGGCTTCGCTGCCGAAGAACTATCAGGCGGCGCTGAACGCGGCCTGCGCTTACGCCACCAACGTCATGACGTCGAAGTACGACGTCCAGAACCCGGCGGCGCTGAAGCGCCTGGTCGGCGCCGGCGCGCAGCTGCGTCCGTTCTCGCAGGAGATCCTCGAAGCCTGCCTCAAGGCCTCGAACGAGCTCTATGCCGAGATTTCGGCCAAGAACCCGGAGTTCAAGAAGGCGATCGACGCGATGCAGGCCTTCCGCAACGACCAGTATCTCTGGTGGCAGGTGGCCGAGCTGACCTTCGACATCTTCCAGGTTCGCTCGCGCGCCCGCTGAACGCGCCGGCGAGCGCCGCCCGCGCTCGCCGCAGCATTTCCGGGCGCTGCGGACGCAAGCTCCGCGCGACCGGATGCGATCAGACAGTGAGTCGGAGCATTCTCGCGCCTCGCGAGCGCGTTCCGGATCCAGAAGACTGCTTAAGCCCGGCCCTGTGCCGGGCTTTTTCACGTCTGCAGCCCCGCGAACCTGCGTCGCGGCGCGAAGAACCTCGGGGAGGGCAGTACTAAAGTCGTACGCCATGCGATAATTGCATGGGGGGTATGCTTTTCTCTTGCGCTTTCTCGCCGCCGCCGCTTTGCTGAGGGCCTCGCGCGAACCGGAAACCCGGCGCGCCTGAACAGCTCTGGGAGGAGCCAGCCCTATGAAGCGTCGTCAATTCCTGAAGGTCGCCGGTGCCGGCGCCGCAGCAAGCGCCATCGCCGCTCCGGCCGTCGCGCAGTCCATGCCGGAGGTGAAGTGGCGGGTCACCTCGTCCTTCCCCAAATCGCTCGATACGATCTTCGGCGCCTCGGAGGTTCTCTCCAAGGCGGTCTCCGAGGCGACCGACGGCAAGTTCCAGATCCAGGTCTTTGCGGCGGGCGAGATCGTGCCGGCGTTGCAGGCGGCCGATGCCGTCACCAATGGCACCGTCGAGATGTGCCATACGGCGTCCTACTACTATGTCGGCAAGGATCCGACCTTCGCCTTCGGCACGGCGGTGCCCTTCGGCCTCAATTCGCGCCAGCAGAACGCCTGGTTCTACCATGGCGGCGGCATGGACCTGCTCAACGACTTCTACAAGAAGCACAACATCTACGCGATCCCGGGCGGCAATACCGGCTGCCAGATGGGCGGCTGGTTCCGCAAGGAGATCAAGACGGTCGCCGACCTTCAGGGCCTGAAGATGCGCATCGGCGGCTTCGCCGGGCAGGTCGTCTCCAAGCTCGGCGTCGTGCCGCAGCAGATCGGCGGCGGCGATATCTACCCTGCGCTGGAGAAGGGTACGATCGACGCGGCCGAATGGGTCGGTCCGGCGGATGACGAGAAGCTCGGCTTCAACAAGGTTGCGCCCTATTACTACTATCCCGGCTGGTGGGAGGGCGGCGCTGCGCTACACTTCTTCATCAACACGGCGAAATGGGAAGCTCTGCCCAAGATCTACAAGTCGATCCTCACCACTGCGGCCGGCCTCGCCAATGTCGATATGCAGGCGAAATACGATGCCCGCAATCCGGCGGCGCTGAAGCGACTGGTCGGCGGCGGCGCGCAATTGCGGCCCTTCTCGCAGGAGATTCTCGAAGCCTGCCTGAAGGCCTCCAAGGAGGTCTACGCCGAGGCGAGCGCCAAGAACCCCGATTTCAAGAAGGTCTACGAGGCGATGTCGGCCTTCCGCGGCGACGAGTATCTCTGGTTCCAGATCGCCGAATACACCTATGACAACTTCCTGATCCGCGCCCGCGCTGCCAATCAGCTCTAAAGCCGGAGGCGACTGCCGGTTCGCCGGCCAACTTGATGCCCCGGCCGCAAGGCTGGGGCTTTTCGTTCCAGTGCCATGCAGGCGGCAGCGCAGCGGCGATGACGCCGAATTGCGCCGGCGCTAGACGCTGCCGGCGCGCTCGATCACCAGGACGCGTGCGGCGCCGACCGGGTGGGCGACATGGGCGTCGCCATCCTGCGCGTGGAAGATGTCGCCGGAGCCGAGCCGCTCCACGCTCTCTGCGCCGCCGGAGCGGGTGTGCATGTCGACCTCGCCGTCGAGGACGACGAAGACCTCCGGCCCGTCGTTGACGTGCCATATATAGGGCTGGTCGGTCCAGTGCAGCCGGATGGTCGCGTCGTCGATGCGTTCGATGTCGAGCGCTTCCCAGGCGCGGCTGCCGGTGAACTCCCGCGGCTTGATCGTCCTCATTCCCGCTTCTCCGTAGTTGGAATAGACCCTGAATCTTCACCGCCGGCAGCGCCCATGCCATAGGCAAGACGCCGGTTGCCCCTGCGATCGGCGGTTTCTGGGAGGAGGTCGCTTGCGAAACGACGGTGAGCTCGATGCCATCGACCGGAAGTTGCTCGCCCTGCTCGAGATCGACGCCCGCGCCTCCTTCACGGCGCTGGCGCGCGAGGCCGGGCTGTCGCGCACCGCGCTGCAGGAGCGCATGGCGAGGCTCGAGCGCGACGGCGTGATCCTCGGCTACACGGTGCGGCTCGCCGACCGGCAAAAGGCGCCGACGACCCGCGCAATGCTCTCGCTGCGCATCCGCACGCGGCCCTGCGCGACTGTGCTCGACCGCTTCAGGAACTGGCCGGAGATTCTCGCCTGCTATTCGCTGGCCGGGCCTGTCGACGCGATGCTGATCGTCGAGACGGAAGGTCCGCAGGCCCTGTCGCAACTGGTCGATCGGCTGAGCGCCGTGCCCGGCGTCGGCGAGATCGAGACGGCCCCGATCCTGGCAGGCGGCGCTCGGACTGCCGGCGCCTTGCCCTAGCCCGGCCTTGTTTGGCGCGCTACACTGCGCGTCTTCGCAATAGGGGCTCTCATGAAGCTGCCAGTCGCCATCCTCCTCGCGACCTTGGGCCTGCCTGCGCTTGCGGCGGCCCAGTCCATCGGCGAACCCATCCCAGGTCGCGGCCCAGCCAAGGCGAAGCCCGCCGCGGCGCCGCCAGCGTCGCAACAGGCGACAAGGCCCTGTCCGGAATATGGGCCGGGCTTCGTCCGGATCGAGGGTTCGACATCCTGCGTCCGGATCGGCGGCGGCGTTCGTGCGGAGTTCGGCAAGAGCTCGCGCAATGGCTTCGGCTCGTCGGCCGACGCGATGCTCTATGGCGAGGCACGCAGCCCGACTCCGGTCGGCGAGATGCGCGCCGTGATCAGCGGCCGTGTCCAGCGCGACAACAATCTCAATAACGGCAGCTGGCAGCGCTGGTGAGGCCAGCGTCATTCTCGGGCGGAGCTGAGCGCAAACCCGAGAATCTCGTGATGACAAGGCGCCGATGGGCGTCTCTTCCGGCCTGAGATGCTCGGGCCAAGCCCGAGCATGACGGGCGAAAAGAAAAAGCCCCGGATCGCAGTGATCCGGGGCTTTTTCGTTGCGGCCTGTCTTGTCTATTGCAGGTTGAGCGTCGGCGGTGCGTTGAGGTCGAGCCCCGGCAGCCCGCCCGGTCCTCCGCCCAGACCCGGTATCTGGATTGAGTCGAACTGCTTGTTGATCTGCTGCTGGTCGAGCTGCACGGCGGAAGATTTGTAGTGCATCACCATCTGCGGGAAGAAGACGACGAGGGCGACCATGATGCACTGGATCACGACGAAGGGTACGGCGCCCCAGTAGATCTGCCCGGTGGTGACCGGCTCCATCATCTTGCCGGTGACCTTGTCCTTGTAGCGTTCCTTGGGTGCGACCGAGCGCAGGAAGAACAGCGCGAAGCCGAAGGGTGGATGCATGAACGAGGTCTGCATGTTGACGCCGAGGATGACGCCGAACCAGATCAGGTCGATGCCGAGCTTGTCGGCGGCCGGTCCGAGCAGCGGCACGATGATGAAGGCGAGCTCGAAGAAGTCGAGGAAGAAGGCGAGCAGGAAGACCATCACGTTGACGACGATCAGGAAGCCCGTCGCGCCGCCGGGCAGCCCGACCAGGAGATGCTCGACCCAGATATGGCCGTTGACGCCGTAGAAAGTCAGCGAGAACACGCGCGCGCCGACCAGGATGAAGAGCACGAAGGCCGAGAGCTTGGCGGTCGACTCCGTCGCCTGCCGCAGCAGGTCGAAGGTCATGCGCTTCTTGCCCCAGGCGAGCAGGATCGCGCCGGCCGCGCCCATAGCGCCGCCCTCGGTCGGCGTGGCGAGGCCGATGAAGATGGTGCCGAGCACGAGGAAGATCAGCGCCAGCGGCGGCACCATCACGAAGATCACCTGCTCGGTCATGCGCGACAGCAGGTTGAGCTTCAGGCCCTTGTTGACCAGCGCGATCACGAAGGCGACCGCGACCATGATCGACATGGTCAGGATGACGAAGTCGGCACCCGCGGTGACCTTGGTGAAGAGCTTCATATAGGCGTATGCGACGGCGAAGCAGAGCAGCGTCACGACCAGCAGCGAGAAGCGCCGGATCTTGCCGTCGGCATCGCGCAGGGTCTGGGCCTCCGGCGGCAGGCCGGGCGCGCGCTTCGGATAGATGATGGTGACCAGGAAGACATAGCCGGCATAGAGCGAGGCCAGCACCAGGCCGGGAATGAAGGCGCCTTCATACATGTCGCCGACCGAGCGGCCGAGCTGGTCGGCGAGCACGATCAGGACGAGCGAGGGCGGGATGATCTGGGCGAGCGTGCCGGACGCCGCGATGACGCCCGAGGCGAGGCGCCGGTCATAGCCGTAGCGCAGCATGATCGGCAGCGAGATCAGGCCCATCGAGATCACCGAGGCGGCGACGACGCCGGTGGTGGCCGCGAGCAGGGCGCCGACGAAGATCACCGCATAGGCGAGGCCGCCGCGGATCGGTCCGAAGAGCTGGCCGATCGTGTCGAGCAGGTCCTCGGCCATGCCCGAGCGCTCCAGCACCAGTCCCATGAAAGTGAAGAACGGGATGGCGAGCAGCACGTCGTTGTTCATCGTGCCGTAGATGCGCTCCGGCAGGGCCTGCAGGAAGTTCTCCTGGAACATGCCGAGCTCGATGCCGACGAGCGCGAAGAGCAGGCCGTTGGCGGCGAGCGCGAAGGCGACGGGGTAGCCGAGCAGCAGGAAGACGACGAGCGCGGCGAACATCACCGGCGCCATGTTCTCGCGCAGGAAATCGCCGAAGCCGGCGGCCTGGGCGTCGCCGGTGTGCAGACTGAAGAAGGCGGTGGCGGTGAGCGCGAGCAGCAGCGCGCAGGCGCGGGCGGAGCGGGCGAGGGTCATGAAAGCTGTCCGGGAATCTGCTGCTGGGCTCACGGGGCGAGGCCTTCGGCCTTCGCCTGGTCGAGCAGGCGTTGGGCCTCGGCCTCCGCAGCGGCGGCGTGGCCGCGCGAGCTGTCATCGTCGTCGAGCTTCCCGCGCATGATCGCGATCTGCTTGATGATCTCGGAGACGCCCTGGAAGGCTAGCAGGATGAAGCCGATGATGACGAGGCCCTTGGCCGGCCATTGCGGTAGGCCGCCGGCCGAGAGCGACTGCTCGTTCACCGCATAGGAGCGGGTGAAGAACGGCCAGGAATGGTAGATCATCAGGAGGCAGAACGGCATCAGGAACAGGGTGTGGCCGATCAGGTCGATCCATTGCTGCACGCGCTTCGGCAGCATGCTGTTCACGATGTCGATGCGGATATGCTCCTTCACCTGCAGCGTCCAGGCAGCGCAGAGCAGGAAGACCGTGCCGAACAGCACCCATTGCAGCTCGAGCCAGGCGTTGGACGAGACGCTGAAGACCTTACGGACGATCGCGTTCACTGTGGCGACGATGACGGCCAGCAAAATCAGCCAGGCGACCTTCTTTCCGATCTCGCGATTGATCTTGTCGATCACGCGGCTGAAAGCGAGTGGTCCTTCCACTGCAGGTCTCCCTGGCATCTTGCGATTATGGCAGCATTATGCGCCGCAAGAAGGGCGGTTATACCAATGCTACATGGCGCGCAAGATTATGTCTGAGCCGCGCTGTGGATCAGCGCCCGAAGCGCAGGGCGAGCAGCGCCACAGCAAGCATCAGCCACATCATCGCCATTAGCGCCTGCGGCCAGACCGCGACCAAGGCGCTGATCACGATCGTCGCGAGCGCGCCGGAGCCGAGCTGGACCGCGCCCATCAGCCCGGCGGCCGAGCCGGCGAGCTCTGGCTTGGCCGAAAGCGCGGAGGCGGTTGCGCCCGGGATCGTCAGCCCGTTGCCGATGGCGTTCAGCGCCAGCGGTAGGAACAGCGTCAGCGGCGTCCAGTAGGGCGAAAGCGAGATCGCGAAGGCGGCGCTGAGCGCCACGAACGAGATCGCGAGGCCGATCCGCACCATGCGGCCGGTACCGACCCGCATGGCGAGCCGGGACATCGCGAAGTTGCCGATCATGTAGCCGAGGGCGTTGAGGATGAAGTACGCGCCATAGACGTCCGAGCCCCGCCCCATGGTCTCGACGACGATGAACGGCGCCGCCGCGATGAAGGCGAAGAAGGAGGCCGAGGTCATCGTCAGTGCGATGACATCGACGATGAAGGCGCGGTTGGAGGCGAGTTCGGGAAAGGCGCGGAAGATCCCGAGCAGCGAGGTGCGGACGCCGAGACTAGGCGCGGTTTCGGGCAGGCGCATCGCGGTCAGCACCAGCACTGCCACCCCCGCGGCGGTCATCGCCCAGAAGATCATGCGCCAGCCGAACCAGGTCTCGATATGGCCGCCGACATAGGGGGCGAGCATCGGGGCAACGACCATGACCATGGTCACCGAGGCGATCTGGCCGGCCGCCTCGTCGCGGCTCGATGTGTCGCGGATGATGGCGCGGGCGAGGGCGAAGGTCGTGCCGGCGCCGGCGCCTTCGAGAATGCGCGAGAACAGCAGTGCCTCGGTGCTTGTGGCGATGGCGCCGAGTGCCGAGCCGAGGATGAAGGCGACGATGCCGGCGAGCACGCAGGGGCGCCGGCCGAAACGGTCGGAGAGGGGGCCGACGACGAGCTGGGTCAGCGCAACGGCGACGAGAAACAGCGTCAGCGTCAGCTGGATCGTGGCGTAGCTGGCGGAGAAGCCGCGCGCCAGCGCCGGCGTCGCCGGCGCGACCATGTTGAGCGCGATCGGTTGCAGCGTCGAGATCGCGACGAGGACCAGCAGGGCCGGGCGCTTTGGGGTCATAGCGGCTTGCCGCCTTCCGGTGTTTGCGCCGCCATCCCCGCTGCTAGGGCGAGGATGCCGCTGCGATTCTGTGCGGCGGTCGCCAAGGCGGGCTCCAGTCGAGCGGATTCGGCTCAGGCGTCGAAGCGGGCGAGCGCGAAGGGCGAGAGATCGAAAGGCGTTTTGGTGTCGGTGCTGAGATCGGCGAGGATCTCGCCGATGGCGCTGGCGAACTTGAAGCCATGGCCCGAGCAGGCCGAGGCGAACACCGCTTGCGGCACGCCGGGCACGGTGTCGATCACAAAACCCTCATCGGGCGAAACCGTGTAGACGCAGCCCTTCACCGTCAGCGGGTCACCGGCTGCATCGGGGATGTAGCGCGCCAGGCACTCGCGGATCAGCCTAACCTGAGTCGGGCTCGGCGTGCGGTCTGGGTCGCGCGGGTCCATCGGCTCGCGTCCGAAATGCGGTCCGCCGAGCTTGAAGCCGGGATGCTCATAGAGCGGGAAGCCGTAGAAATTGCCTTCCTCGACGGTCAGGATGAAGACTGGGAAGGCGCCTTCGCGGAACAGCTCGGGCCGGCGCGTCGTGAACCAGCCGATCGCCTGGCGCACGGTCTTGACCTGCGAGGCCAGCACCGGAACCGCATCGGCGATCCAGCCGCCGGAGGTGATC
Source organism: Allobosea sp. WAO (assembly GCF_001509835.1). Taxonomy (GTDB): domain Bacteria; phylum Pseudomonadota; class Alphaproteobacteria; order Rhizobiales; family Beijerinckiaceae; genus Allobosea. The sequence goes on along the minus strand of NZ_JXTJ01000005.1, from coordinate 77,552 downwards.
ACCAGCCTGCCCGCCGAATAGCTGCCGCGCTCGGTCCGCACGATCACCCCGCCATCGGCGGTCGGGTGCCAGTCCAGCATCGGCTCGCCGGTGCGGATCTCGGCGCCCTTTGACTGGGCAAGGCCGACATGGGCGTAGATCGCCTTTTCCGAGGCGACGAAGCCGCCGTCGGGTTGCCAGAGTCCGAGATGGCCTGACGGCAGCTGGAAAGCCGGAAAACGCCGGGCGATCTCTGCCTGGCCGAGAACCTCATGCGCCAGCCCGTGGTCCAGGCAGGATTGCAGCGAGGATTCGACCGGGCCGGCTCCCTCTGGCGCGAGGTCGAGCGAGCCGGTGACATGAAGCAGCTTCAGCCCGGCAGTGTCGCCGGTCTCGCGCCAGAGCTGGTGCGCCCGGCGCACGATCGGCACGTAATGCGAGCCCTCGAAATAGGCGAGGCGGATGATCCGGGTCAGCCCGTGCGAGGAGCCCATGGCGTGGCCGAGGTCGAAGCGCTCGAGCCCGAGCACGCGCTGGCCCCGCTTCGCCAGATGCCAGCAGGCCGCCGATCCCATGGCGCCGACGCCGGCGACGATCACGTCGTAATGAGGCGCAGTCATTGCTGTTCTTGTCCTCGATATCCGGCTGGCGACTGCGGCAATCTAGTCCCACGAGCGCGGGAGGGTCCATGCCTGCGGGCAGGGCGTCTGCATGCGCGCCGCGGGAGGCTGGACGGTGCCGCGCAGAGGGTTTGTTAACCGTGCTCGCGGCATAGCTTGCGGGTACGTGCTTTTCCGGGATCGGCCTATGCTTGCTCGCTCATTCCGGCGTCTGTTGGGCCGCGTCGGCCCCGCCGAGCCGGCTGCGGAGCCGGTCGTTCCGCTGCCTGAGCCGGCGAAGCCAGCGCCGCCGGCCGACGCCCCCCTTGGCGAGGCCGTCAACGAACTCGAGAACGATGTCGTCGCCGCCATGCGCCGGCTCAATGATGGGCTCGGCCGCGCCGAGGAGTTCTCTGCCCGCTCCGAGGCGCGCTCGCGCGAGATCCATGGCGGCATGGCCGAATTGCGCGAGGTGACCTTCACCGCCAGCGCTAACTCCTCGGCGCTCGCCAGCGCGACCGTCCAGGTCTCCGAGGCGGCGGAGCGTGTCGGTGCCTCGATGATGGGCGCCAAGGACATGCTCGACGCGGCCGCCACGCGCGCCGCCGAGGCGACAAGAATGATGAGCGATCTGACGCAGGCGACTGCCGAGATTCGCTCGATCGTCGACGCCATCGCCGAGATCGCCCGCCAGACCAATCTGCTCGCCCTCAACGCCACCATCGAGGCTGCGCGCGCCGGCGAGGCGGGCCGCGGCTTCGGCGTGGTGGCGCAGGAGGTGAAGTCGCTCTCGCTCGAGGTACGCGACGCGGTCGATGACATTCGCGGCCGGGTCGACCGGCTGAACCAGGCGACGCAGGGCTCGGCGTCCTTCGTCAGCGACGCCTTCCGGCTGGTCAGCGACGTCAACCCGGTGATGGCGACGATCGGTGAGGCCTCGCATGAGCAGGCTGCCGCGGCCGCTGAGTTGTCACGCTCGGCCGAGGTCACGGCGCGCTTCATCGAGACGGTCCAGCATCGTGTCAGCGACATCGACCGGGTCGCGCTCGCGGCGGCCGACGAAAGCGCGGGCGCACGCCGGGCGCTTTCGGAAGGCGCGCGCCAGGCCGACGGCCTGCTCGAGCGCTTCGTCCCAACCTTGCGCCAGACCCTGTTCGCCGACCGCCGGCGGCATGACCGCTTTCCGGCCGAGCTTCCTGCGAGGCTCACGGTCGCGGGCGAGAGCCATGCGCTGCAGACCATCGATCTCGGCTTCGGCGGAACGCTGCTTGCCGGGGCGGATGATCTACGCCTGCCGGTGGGCGCGCGCGGCGAGCTCGTCGTCGACGGCCTGCCGCCGCTGGCCTGCCGGATCAAGGCGAGGAGCGATCTCGGACTGCATATCGCCTTCGATTCCGACGACAGCCAGGGGCAGAAGGCGCTGCACCAGCGTCTCGCCGAGGTCGAGGAGGCCTATCGCCCGCTGATCGAGCGGGCCCAGTTGTTCTCGCGGCAGGTTGCCATCCTGTTCGAGGATGCGCTCAGCCAGCGCCGCCTGCGCGAGGATGAACTGTTCGACACCGACTATGTCGCGCTGCCGGACACCGAGCCGCGGCAGTTCAGCAACCGCGCCCTGCCGATCCTCCAGACGATCCTGCCGCCGATCCTCGCCGAGACCTTGCGGAGCGATTCGCGCCTGGTCTTTGCGGTGGCGATCGATCGCAACGGCTACATCCCGGTGCACCACCCGCAGTATTCGCAGCCGCAGCGTCCGGGTGAGGCTGGCTGGGACCCCGCCTATAGCCGCGACCGACGCATCTTCGACGACCGCGCCGGCATCATGGCCGCGCGCTCGACCCGGCCGTTCCTCGTGCAGTCCTATCATCGCGACATGGGCGCCGCCGGCACGCAATTGATGCGTGAGGTCGATGCACCGCTCAGCATCCATGGCCGCCATTGGGGCGGCGTCCGGATGGCCTATCGGATGTGAGAAGCTGCGCCCCGCCGTCGGGGCGTCAGCGCCGGCTGGCGGTGAGGATGCCGTCGATCAGCCTTTGCGAGGCGAGCGCTTCCTCGCCGGTGACGACCGGGTCGCCGCCGCTATCGATGGCGTCAAGGAAGTTGGCGATCACCGCGCGATGCGCATCGTGCGGGAAGTCCATGATGTTGGCGCCCGAGCCGGTGCTGCCCTCCGCCTCGACCGTTTCGCTGCTGCCGTCGAGGAAGGAAAGCTCCAACCGTCCGCCGACCAGCGCCGCATGGCCCTTGCGGCCGATGATCTCGATGCGTTCCGGATGGCCGGGATAGGCCGCGGTGGTGGTAACCAGCGTCGCCGGGGCGCCATTGGCGGTTTCGAGCAGCGCGCCGACATAGTCTTCCGTCTCCATCCGGTGCAGCCCGGTTGTGCGGACCTGGGCAGCCACCACACGCGAGACGCCGACCAGCGAGCGGAACAGGTCGAGCGAATGGATCGCCTGCGTCAGCAGCACGCCGCCGCCATCGCGGGCGAGCGTGCCGCGGCCGGGCTCGTCATAATAGGATTGCGGCCGCCACCACGGCACCTGCAGCAGCGCGGCCTCGACCTCGCCGAGTTCGCCATCGTCGAGCGCGGCCTTCAGGCGCAGGCTCGCAGGGCGGAAACGGTGCTGCAGCACCACGCCGAAGACCTTGCCGGCCCGCCGCGCCGCCGCGACCAGCTCCGCGCCCCGCGCCGCCGTCAGCTCTAGCGGCTTCTCGACCAGCACATGCTTGCCGGCGGCGAGGCAGCGTGCCGAGACGTCGAGATGGCTGGAAGGCGGCGTCAGCACGATCACCGCATCGACGGTGGGATCGGCGAGCGCCGCCTCGACATCGGTCGTTCCCGGAAAGGGAAACTGCTGGCGGTAGGCGTCGAGCCGCTGCTGCGAGCGGCTGACGACATGCCGGACATCGACCCGCTCGGCGAGATCGATGAGGCTGCGCGAATGGGGCAGGGCGGCCGGCCCGAGGCCGATGACGGCGATGCCGATCTTGCGTGTCACTTTGCGTCCGTTCCTCTGATCGGCAGGCGCACGGCCCGGTCCTGCGCATGCAGCGCCAGCCGGCACACCGTGAAGACGTGCCTTTGGGTCGCCGCCCGCTCGCTGCGGTCGGCGACATCCGCGATGAGGTCGCGAAAATAGGTTAGGGGCTCGCCGGAGGCGTCGACATGGCGGGTGCCGGCCTTGTCGACCAGGAAGAGGTGGTCGGTGCCCGGCCGGCCGGCGATGTCGACATATTTGCGCAGCTCGATCGTGCCCTCGGTGCCGAGGATGGTGAGCCGTCCGTCGCCCCATGTCGGCAGCCCGTCAGCGGTGAACCAGTCGACCCGGATGAAGCCGGAAGCCCGGTCGCTGCGTAGCAGGATCTCGCCGAAATCCTCGAAATCGGGCAGGTCGGCCGCCCCGAAATGGCCAACGCCGGAGGCGACGATCTCGGCGTCCTGAGAGCCGGTGAAATGCAGGAACTGGTCGATCTGGTGTGAGGCGATATCGGTCAGGATGCCGCCGAAATACTGCCTGTCGAAGAACCAGTCCGGCCTGATCGCCCGGTTGAGCCGGTGAGGTCCGAGGCCGACCGTCTGGACGACGCGGCCGATCGCGCCATCCGCGATCAGCTTTCCGGCGACGATGGTCGCCGGAACGACGAAGCGTTCGGAGAAGCAGACGGAGAAGATCCGGCCGGTTTCGGCGACCGTTTGCTCGACCTCCGCCAGCTGCTCGAACGAGGTGACGCCCGGCTTGTCGACCATCACGTCCTTGCCGGCGCGCATCGCCCTGATCGCGAGCGCGGCGCGCTCGGAGGGGATGCCGGCGCAGACGATCAGGTCGATCGCGGGATCGTCGAGCAGGCGCTCGGCCCGCGCCTCCGCGAGCTGCGGGAAGCGCTCGCGAAAGCCCGCGAGCACGCGCGGGTCGCTGGTCGCAGGGTCGAAGCCGGCGCAATGCGCGCCGGCCTCCAGCAGGCCGCCGACCATGTGGTAGATGTGGCGATGGTCGAGGCCGATGGCGGCGAAACGCATTCGCTGTCTCTCACTTCGGCGCGTGGCCGACGCCGATCTCCTGGTCCCAGCGCCGGAAGGCGGCGACCAGGCGCGCGGGCGTCAGCGGCGGGCGCGTCGGCAGGCTGGCGATCAGGCTGTCATATTCGGGCCGGCCGAACTCCTTCAGCACGTCCTGGCTCTCCTGCGGTGCCATGGCGAGCGTCACGCCCTTGATCGCCGGGCCGGGGTAGAAATAGCCCTTGTCATAGGTTGCGGCCTGCGATTCCGGCTTCAGCAGATGCGACATCAGCGCCAGGATCACCGGGATCTTGTCCGCCGCCACGCCCTTCGGGATGCACATGAACTGGGTGTCGGGAATCCAGTGCGTGTTCGCGATGGTGAAGACCTTCGCCTCCTTCGGCACGATGCCGAGCGCGCGTGGATTGATGTCCCAGCCCAGCGTCGAGACGATGCAGTCGCGCGTGCCGTCGCCGAGCTCCTTCATCGTCGCGGCGGTGCCGGTCGGATAGTAGTCGATCGCCGTGCCGAGCTCCTTGAGATAGGCCCAGGTCTTGGCCCAGCCGTTCATCGGGTCGCTCGGATCGCTGTCGCCGAGGATGTAGGGCATGCCCTGCAGGAAGGTCCAGCCGGGGCCGGAGTTGAGCGGGCGGGCATAGGTGAAGCGGTTGGGGTTCTGCTTCACATAGGCGAGGAACTCCTCCGCCGTCTTCGGCATCGTCTTGAGCTTGTCGGGCATGTACTCGAACAGCGGCCCGGAGGGCGAATAGACGACGGCGACGCCTTCGTTCTGGCCGAAATTGCGCTGCATCATCAGCGCTTGCTCGTGATAGGTGTCCTCGGCCTTGGGCAGGCTGGCCGTGTGCGATTTCCAGACGTCGACCCAGAGCCCCTGCTGGATACCGTCCGACATCGCGCCCGGCCCGGTCAGCACCATGTCGATATCGACGCGGTTGGCGTCCTGCTGAGCCTTGAGCTTGGCCGGCAGTTCGGGCGAGGGCGCGCGCGAGAAGTTGAGCCGCGAGATCAGCTTCGGATTGTCCTTGGCGAATTTCTCGATCGAACTCTGCGTCAGCTGCAAATTGCCGGCGACGTCGATGATGTTGAGCATCACCGGACTCGCAGGCATCGCGCCCTGTGCGAAGGCGCCGCTCGCATGCAGCGCCGCAAGGCTGGAAGCACCGGCGATCACGCCGCGCCGTGTCGGATTGGCCATGTCTCACTCCCTCTGTCCCGGTCAATTTTGCTGTGACCTTGGCATGTATACTAGTGCACAAGCGCTGGTCGGCAAGTGCTCGATGGCTTGCTTCTCGACGTTCTGATCGGGATCTGTGGTCTCGGCCGGAGCGAGCTTCTGCTGCGAGGGCAGGGCGGATCAGGCGTGGTGCTGTTCGAGCCATTCCAGCATCAGCACATAGGTGACGGCGAGCAGGACCGGCCCGACGAACAGGCCGAGCAGTCCCTCGGCCACCATGCCGCCGATCACGCCGAACAGGATGATCGGCATCGGGACCTCCAAGCCCCGGCCGAGCATCAGCGGCCTGAGGACATTGTCGCTGAGGCCGATGATGACGTTCCAGATCAGGAAAATGACTGCTGGCTGCGTCGGCTCCGTCAGGAAGACATAGGCGACGACCGGCAATGTCAGCAGGATCAGCGGGATCTGGATGATGCCGAGCAGGAGCGCGATCAGCGTCAGCGGGCCGGCCGCCTGGATGCCGATCGCGAAGAAGCCGAGGCCAAGCAGCAGCGACTGTATGACTGCGACGCCGACGACGCCGAGGCCGACACCGCGGATCGTCGCGGCGGTCAAGGCGAGCAGTTGCTCCGCCCGCGCATCGTCACCGGTGACACGTTCCAGCAGGCGTCGTGCGAAGGCGGCGGCGGGCTCGCTATAGGCGAGCAGTATCGCGGCGATCACGAAGGACAGCACGAAAGACAGTTCGGCGAGCGCGAGGCCGCCGGCGAAGGAGGCCAGCCAGGCCAGGGGTCCGCCGACGAGGTGGCCGTATTTTGCCAGAGCGGCCGGCAGATTGGAGGCGATCTGCGTCCAGAATTCCTTGATCTTCTGGCCGACCAAGGGGATGCCGTCGAGCCAGGGAGGCGCGGCCGGGATCGCGATGTCCTGGCCCTGCAAGCTCGATATCAGCGAGTAGAGCGATGTCGCGAGCGATGTCACCAGCACCGCCGTCGGCCCGAGCATCAGCGCGACGCCGAGCAGCCCGATCACGAAAGCCGAGCCGCGGTTGCCGATGCGCGGCGCCAGGCGGGCGTGCAGCGGATGCAGCATCACCGACAGGATCGCCGACCAGATCAGCAGGAAGGCAAACGGCAGGACGATGCGGGCGCTGGCATAGACCAGCAGGATCACCAGCCCGATGCGGATCGCCGTGTCGATCATGCTCGGTCGTGACCGGGCACGGCTCGGCTTCTGTGCCTTCCCTTCCATCGGCCCCCCTTGGACAAGTCAGCGTGCCAAGTCGAAACCGCCCAAGCCAATGCTGCCCAGCTGCTGCCGGCAGGCTCTCAGTCCGGGAACGGTAGGCGGTCCTTCGCAGGACGCCCTGAAAAAGGAGTGCTCAGCGCCTGCCGGCCCGATTGACTGGGCCGCCACGGTTCATCGGCGTGCCGGGCCTGACGCCCACGCCCGGCGCACCGACGCCCGGCGTCGCGACGGCGCGCGCAACAGGCCGTGGCGCCAGGGCGACGCCTGGCCTGGCGACGCAGCCGGCGGGATAGCCGACATAGGTGCAGTAGACGACTGCGCCCGCCTCCTGTGCGCTCATGCCGACGAATGCGATTGCCAATGCCGATAATGCGATCTGGAGCTTCATAGTCACCTCCATCGACTGTCTTCGTGCAGGCAAGATGGGCGGGTGTTGCCTTGTCCCGGACTTGGCGTCGGGCCGCCCCCCGCCATGGCCGGATACCGGTCGGGGGGCACGAGGTCGGCCGCCCCCCGGTCGGTGTCGAAGCCTAAATCAACTCCGGCACTTTCGAAATGGCCGATGCGGCAGGGGGACTGTGCGCCAGTATCGCTTTGTCCGGCCCGAGCTCTATTCGCCGACCGTGCTCATATGCCGACCGGCGCCCGCCCGCGGGTGGTGGCGATCGATAGCGGAGCTGCGGCCCTTGGGCTTGCGCGAGATCGCCTCCTCCATCGCTCGGCAGAGCAGGCGTCATCGTCGGAGGCGCGGATCGGGGCGCAGGTTGGCGGCGTCCCCTGGCCGAGGCGCATGTGACGCGTGCCCGTGCCGGCCGGCAGCAAGCGGTTGCGGTCTTCGAAACTGCCTCAGACCCCCGCAATGTCGACAGCGTTCGCTGTGAACGCTACGTCATCGCAGGGCTGGTAATCGGGTGGGGGGAATGCGCGAGATCGGAGCCGGCCTGGCGGGCGCGCTCATTCTGTTCTTCGCCCGCTTCATCACGGCGGTGCGCGGGCGCTGGGATGGCGTCGCGCCGACAGACGAGCAGCGGATTTATTTCGCGAACCATGCCAGCCATGGCGATTTCGTCCTGATCTGGACCGTGCTGCCGCGACGCCTCCGCTTCGCGACCCGGCCGGTCGCCGGAAGCGATTACTGGCTGAAGAGCGGCCTGCGGCGCTTCATCGGCTGCGATGTCTTCAACGCCGTTCTGATCGATCGGGATCATGTCACCCGAACGACTGATCCGATCGCCCAGATGACCGAAGCGCTCGACGCCGGTTCCTCACTCATCGTCTTCCCGGAAGGGACGCGCAACACCACGGACGCGCCTCTGCTGCCGTTCAAGAGCGGGCTGTTCCATCTGGCGCAGGCCCGGCCGAATGTGGCGCTCGTGCCGGTCTGGATCGACAATCTCAACCGCGTCATGCCGAAGGGCGAGTTCGTGCCGGTCCCACTGGTCTGCACTGTCACCTTCGGCGCCGCCCTGTCCGTCGTCGAAGGCGAGACGAAGCAGAATTTCCTGGCGCGGGCTGAAGCGGCGCTGCTCGCCCTGTCACCGAAGGCGAACGCGTCATGACGATGCCGCACCCCGATCTCATCGCTGTGCTGGCCGGCCTGCTCGGTGTCCTGATCGTGGCGTCGACGATCGGCTATGTGCTGCAGCGGCGGTTGTCGCCCGACGGCTCGAACGCCGTGGTCGAGAACCTGAACGATCGTATCCGCGCCTGGTGGATCATGATCGTGCTGATGGGGCTGGCGCTGATCGGCGGCAAGGCCGGCGTGACGCTGCTCTTCGGCTTTTGCTCCTTCGCCGCGCTACGCGAATTCATCACGCTGACCGACACCCGCCGCGCCGATCATTGGGCGCTGGCGGCCGGCTTCTTCGTCGTGCTGCCGGTGCAGTACTATCTGATCTGGATCGATTGGTACGGGCTCTATTCGATCTTCATCCCCGTTTACGCCTTCCTGCTGATGCCGATCATCGCGTCATTGCGCGGCGACACCGAGCACTTCCTCGTGCGCATCGCCGAAGTGCAGTGGGCGCTGATGATCTGCGTCTTCTGCATCTCGCATGTGCCGGCGCTGCTCAGCCTCGACATCCCCGGCTTCGAGGGGCGCAACGTCCTGCTGATCGCCTTCCTCGTCATCGTCGTGCAGATGAGCGACGTCCTGCAATATGTCTGGGGCAAGCTGCTCGGCCGCAGCAAGATCGCGCCCAGGCTGTCGCCGTCCAAGACGGTCGAGGGCTTCATCGGCGGCGCGCTCAGCGCGACGGCGGTCGGTGCCGCCTTGTCCTGGATGACGCCGTTCACGCCGTTGCAGGCGGCCTTCCTGGCGCTCGTCATCGTGCTGATGGGCTTCTTTGGCGGGCTCGTGATGTCGGCGATCAAGCGCGACCGCGGCATCAAGGATTGGGGCCATCTGATCGCCGGCCATGGCGGCTTCCTCGACCGGCTCGATTCGGTGGTGTTCTCGGCCCCGATCTTCTTCCACCTCGTCCGCTATGGCTGGTCGGCGACATGAGCCCGCCGCTCGCGCGCCTGATGCGAAGCAGCATCGTCCATGTCGGCTTCGCCTTCCTCGCCATGGGCAGCTGGGCGGTTTTCGCCAATCGCGCCCACCCGATGCCGGCGCCGCTCGTCGCCGGGCTGATCCAGGGCACGCTGTCGGCGCTCATCACGCTGCTGCTCAAGCGAGGCATCGAATATCTCGCCAGCCGCTTCGCCGGATTGCCTGCGCTGCTTGCACCGCCTGTGATCGCCGGTCTCGTTTCGGCCAGTCTGCTGACCATCATCCATACGATCGGCGGCACGCCCGAGATCGCCAGGACCATCGCCGTGCCGCTCACCGTCGCGACCAGCTATGCGGGGCTCTACAATTTTTCGCTGTGGCGCAGCAGGAAGGCGATGAACCATGGCGCAGAGTGACGACCGGCGGCCGCTATCGAGTCGCGACACCGGCTGGGCTCGCGGCATTGCGCGCCGGCTGAGCACCAGTGGCATCACGCCGAACCAGATCTCGATGGCGAGCATGGCGATGGCGGCTGTCGCCGGCGCCGCCTTCTGGCTCGCGGGAGGCGCGGCTTCCGGGCCGCGCGTTGTACTGCTGCTCGTCGCTGCCCTGTTCTGCCAGTTCAGGCTGCTCTGCAATCTCTTCGACGGCATGGTCGCGATCGAGGGCGGCAAGCAGGAGGCCGACGGCCCGTTCTGGAACGAGTTTCCGGATCGGGTCGCGGATATCCTGATCCTGACCGGGGTCGGTTACGGGATCGGCGCCCCAGCCCTGGGCTGGGCGGCCGCCGCCTTTGCCGTGCTGACCGCCTATACCCGCGAGCTCGGCCGCAATTGCGGGCTGGCGGCTGATTTTTCCGGCCCGATGGCTAAGCAGCACCGCATAGCGACGATCACCGCTGCGGCGCTGCTGTCCCTGTTGGAGCCGCTTTGGCGAGGCCAGAACGAGGTGCTGCTTATCGCGCTCGGGCTGATCGCGGTGGGGGCCGCGGTGACCGCTCTCAGGCGGGCGGCAAACATCGTGCGTGCATTGCGGGCCCGCTGAGCGCAGCAGGGGCTCGTTGCGCCCTCAGCCGCCGGTCACGCTCATGTGCCGGCCGACCGCCGCGCGCGGACGGCGGCGGTCGATCACGAAATCATGGCCCTTGGGCTTGCGCGAGATCGCCTCTTCCATCGCCCGGTAGAGCAGGGCGTCGTCTGCCGAGGCGCGGATCGGGGCGCGCAGATCGGCGGCGTCCTCCTGTCCCAGGCACATATAGAGCGTGCCAGTGCAGGTCAGGCGCACGCGGTTGCAGCTCTCGCAGAAATTATGGGTCATCGGCGTGATGAAGCCGACGAGGCCACCGGTCTCGGCAACCTTGACATAGCGCGCCGGCCCGCCGGTCCGATAGGGATCGTCGGTCAGCGTGTAGCGGTCCATCAGCCGGGCACGGACCACCGAGAGTGGCAGGAACTGGTCGAGCCGCGCCGGCTCGATCTCGCCGAGCGGCATCACCTCGATTAGGGTCAGGTCCATGCCGAGCCCATGGGCCCACTGCATCAAACCTTCGATCTCGTCCTCGTTGACGCCCTTCAACGCGACCGCGTTGATCTTGACGCGCAAGCCCGCGGCGCGGGCCGCCTCGATGCCGGCCAACACCTTGGACAGATCGCCCCAGCGCGTGATCTTGCGGAACTTCTCGGGATCGAGCGTATCGAGCGAGACATTGACGCGCCGCACCCCGCAATCGGCCAGCTCCTGCGCATAGCGGGAAAGCTGCGAACCATTGGTGGTCAGCGTCAGCTCGTCGAGCGCGCCCGAGGTCAGGTGGCGCGAGAGCGAGCGGAACAGGTTCATGATGTCGCGCCGGACCAGCGGCTCGCCGCCGGTGATGCGCAGTTTCCGCGTGCCGCGCGAGACGAACGCGGTGGCGACGCGGTCGACCTCTTCGAGCGTCAGAAGGTCGCGCTTCGGCAGGAAGGCCATGTCCTCGGACATGCAGTAGACGCAGCGGAAATCGCAGCGATCCGTCACCGAGATGCGCAGATAGGAGATGTCGCGGCCGAACGGGTCGACCAGCGGCGCACGCGTCAGCGGCATATGGGAGTTGATCAGCACTCTGGTTTCGTCTCGCCAGCGTTTCCACCAAGCGCTGCTCGCACGTGCGTGGTGGCAGCCGCATCATTATAACAAGGAAAGAGATTGGCACCGGCACGGCCGGCGTCAATAGCTGCTAACGCCACATCACCTTGGTGAAGAACGACGATGTCAGCCTGGCCGACCGAAATACGCCTGTCCAAGGACCGGCGGACCCTGCATGTCTCCTTCGAAGACGGGCAGCGCTACGAGCTTTCCGCCGAGCTGCTGCGCGTCGAAAGCCCCTCGGCCGAGGTCCAGGGTCATGGCCCGACCCAAAAGCAGACCGTGCCCGGCAAGCGCGAGGTCGAGATCCTCAAAATCGAGCCCGTCGGTCACTATGCCGTGCGTCTGACCTTCGACGACATGCACGACACCGGCATCTATGGCTGGGACTATCTGCGCGAGCTCGGCCGCGATGGCGAGGCCAAGCTCCAGGCCTATCTCGACGAACTCGCGGCGAAGGGCCTGTCGCGGGAGCGGGTGCGGCGAGGCTGAGCCGCACGCTCCTTCAGGCGGAAGGCGAGGGGCCGAACATCTCCCGCATCTTGCCGAGATAGTGCTCCTCCGAGCTCGACCAGCGTAGCTGCGCGAACAGCCTGCTGTCCGGGCCTGCGGGATAGCGCAACTGCGGCCCGTCCTCCGTCGCAGCAAGGAACACGGCCTCCGCGACCTCCGCTTCGGTGCAGTAAGCCGTCGGATAATTCGCCATCTTGCCGAAGCAGGCCTGGGCGAAGGCGCCGTAATCCGCCGGCATCAGGCCCTGCATGCGCTGGGCGCCATTGGCGGTGAAGCTGGTGGTCGGAGCATAGCCGGGCTCGACCAGCTTCGCCTTGATGCCAAAACCCTCCAGCTCGTAGGCGAGCGATTCCGTGAAGCCTTCGACGGCGCATTTGCTGGCGGCATAGACCGCGACCAGCGGCATCACCCCGATGGTCGTGCTCGAGGTGACGTTGACGATCCGCCCGCCGCCCTGCCTGCGCATCTGCGGGATGATGGCCCGGGAAGTGGCGAACACGCCGAACGTATTGGTTTCGAAGACTTCGCGGATCGTCGCATCCGGCGTCGCTTCGACGATCGAGGCCATGCCGATCCCGGCATTGTTGACCAGCACGTCGATCGCGCCGAAGGCAGCGACCCCCTCAGCGATCGCAGCGTCGATGCTGTGCCGGTCCGTCACGTCGAGCGGCAGAACCTTCAGCCGTTCGGTGCGCGCGCCGAACAGGTCGGGGTCGGGGCGTCGCATCGTCGCCAGCACGTTCCAGCCGCGGCCGAGGAAATGTTCGGCCGTCGTCTTGCCATAGCCCGACGAGGTGCCGGTGATGAGGACTGTCTTAGGCATTCAGATCTCCATTTTCTGCACCTCGTTCAATAGACACTGTCTCGCGACGATCTATAATCAGACGGCCAGAAAGAGTTATGGATCGTCCAAGATGGATCCGCTCAGTGAGATCGTCGCCCTGCTGCGCCCGCACACGGCCATATCGAAGCCGATCACCGGCCGTGGCGCCTGGGGCGTGCGCTATGCGGCCTATGGGCAGCCGGGTTTCGCGCTCGTGCTCGCCGGGCATTGCTGGCTCGCGCTCGGGGATGGCGCGCCGTTGCGGCTCGGTGAGGGCGATTTCCTGCTCTTGCCGGCTACGCCCGCCTTCTCGCTGTCCAGTGAGCCCGGCATCGCCTGCCGCCCCGTGGAGCCGTCGCGCGAGGCGGTCAGGCATGGCGAGCGCGAGGGCGAGCCCGATTTCGCGATGCTCGGCGGCGCCTTCCAGATCGAGCAGGCCAATGCCGGGCTGCTGCTCGCGCTGCTGCCGGACGTGATCCATATCCGCGCGGCCGAGGGCCTGACCGGAAGGATGGCCGGCATTGCCGGGCTGATCAGGGAGGAGTGCGAGGCCGATCGGCCTGGCCGCGACATGATCCTCAGCCGCCTGCTGGAGGTGATGTTGGTCGAATGCCTGCGGGCACGACACCCTGAGGAGGGTGAGTTGCCGGCCGGGCTGCTGGCCGGGCTGCGCGAACCGGCGCTCGCTGCGGTCCTGCGCGCCGTTCACGCCGATGTCGCGGCGGGGTGGACGGTCGCGGAGCTCGCTAGCCTTGCCGGGATGTCGCGCTCGACCTTCGCCGCCCGGTTCGCAGAGGCCGTCGGCTGCGCGCCGATCGACTATCTGGCACGCTGGCGCATGGCGCTGGCCCGCGATGCCCTGAGCCGGGGCGTAAAATCGCTCGACCGACTCGCGGAAACGATCGGCTACGAGTCCGCCAGCGCCTTCAGTACCGCCTTTCGCAAGCGGGTCGGCTGTTCGCCGCGAGCCTTTGCGCGCCGGCACAACACAGACGCGGTTCCCGTGCCGGAAACAGGAATGGCCGCCTGAGCGCCTGTTTTCAGTAGCGCCGTGGCAAGCCCCTGGCCTTCAGCCATTTTCTCAGGCGACCGCGCGCATTGGCATAGGGCGAGGCGGTATTGAGCTGGATCATCCGGCCCATCGTCCATTTGCCGTACCATGCGTGTTCATAGAGAACGGCGTTGTCGCGGCTTGCAATGGCGGCGACGATCGCGCTCTTCGCCGCGCCGAGACGTTCGAGGAGTTGCGGAAACGCGACGCCCTCATGGTCGCGATAGAATTTCTGCGCGAGCCTGCCGAGTTCGTTCCACTTGAACCCGGTTTCAGGAAAATCGATGGGTTGCTCCGCTGTGTCCTGCGCCAGCCATTTCAACACGAGCTCGTTCCAGCCGACGAGATAGGCGACGAGATCGCAGGCACTCATCTGCGTTCCCTTGGCGTGACCTTCCAGGCGTCGTTCGCGGGCAAGATGTTCGGGGACCTCGGCCAGCGCGGCGGTCAGTTTTTGAAAGGTGGAATCGATCAGGCCGAGCAACGCATCCTTGTCCCGTGGAACGGCCATACTTGTTCATCCCCGTCCGCAAGGCCCATCGAGGCAGTTCCTGTCTGCTTCGAGCGGCAATACCCATGGCCGAGCACCGGTGGGCATGATCACGTTGTCGCACGCCGCAACGAAAAAGGCCGGCGCGGGGCCGGCCTTTCCGTAATGCGAGAGGGCTTGCCGCTCAGCGGGCGACGACGACCCGGGTGCCAACTCTGGCGCGCTCGTAGAGATCGATGACGTCTTCGTTCAGCATGCGGATGCAGCCCGAGGAGACGGCCTGGCCGATGGTCTCCGGCTCGTTCGAGCCGTGGATGCGGTAGAGCGTCGAGCCGAGATAGAGGGCGCGGGCGCCCATCGGGTTCTCCGGGCCACCGGGCATGAAGCGGGGCAGGTCGGGGCGGCGCTTCAGCATCTGCGCCGGCGGGGTCCAGGTTGGCCACTCGGTCTTGCGCGAAACCGTCTGCACGCCCGCCCAGTCGAAGCCGGGACGGCCGACGCCGACGCCGTAGCGGACGGCCTTGCCGTCGGGCAGCACGTAATAGAGACGACGCTCGGCAGTGTTGATGACGATCGTGCCGGGGCGCTGATTGGTGGGATAGGAAACGATCTCACGCGGAATGGCGGTCGCCTGCGCCTTGGCAGGATCGACGTAATTCACCAGCGGCTGGCGGGTTAGCGGGTCGATCTCGGCCATGGCGACGGTCGCGCTCGCCGAAAGGCACACGCCGGCGATCAGAGCCAGGTTGAAGAAACGGGTCATTGTAGCCTCAAACAGGAAGTGAACGGTGGCGCGGAGCGAAAGCTGACGCAAAAACGTCAACAATTCCCCAAGTTTCTGACAGCAACGCCTCTCTGGCGCAATCGATCGACATTCACATCGGCGCGACCCTCTCTCCTTTGGGCAGGTGCGTTGCGGCACTGCAACAGAGCCCGGTGGTTCGAGTCTCGCTTGGGGTGATCTGGGCGCTTTTCCGGCGAAAGCGAGGCGGCGGGTCATGGAACCGCGCACGTCTCCAGGCGTTCTCGTCCCGCCGCCCTTTCGGCGACGAGAACGAGGCCTGCCGACCATGATTCCCGACGATAACGAGGAGCAGCGCATCATCAGGATCGCGCGGGCACTCTGCCGCTCGGCGCGCATCGACCCGGATGCCGCGGTCGACGAGATCACCCGTCCGCTGCTCCCCGCAGCGCAGCGCGACGATGCCGAACTGGGCTCCGCCTGGATGGCTTTCCGCGATTCGGCACGTGCTTTCGCGGCTCTTCATCCGCGCGAAATCGTGCGCAGCCTGTGATGGCTTTTCGGATTGTCGTTAACCGATCGTTCCCATAGAACTGCGGTGAGGGGCAATTTCCGATTGCAAGGCCGGGCGGGCACTGCTCCGTTCCGGGAGAAGCCGGGAAGCTCGCCATGCCTGCGTGCCAGTTCAACGCCGGACCTGAAGAACTCGCTGCCCTGGGAAGCGTCTTTCACCAGGCGTGGCAGCACGTCGCCCCGATGGATGGCCCCCTCGAGAATCCGCACCGCGAATGGCTCGCGCGCCTGATCCTCGGCCTTCACCGCTCCGGTCATTCCGGCGACATCACCCTGCTTGCGATCGAGCAGTTTCTGGCGACCGCGCCGCTGGCCGAAAGGGCTGATGGTGCAAAAGACCAGCCTCCGGCGCTCAACGCCCGGAACTGAGCGCGCCCCGCGCTCGCAGCCGCGCCACGGCGGACCCCTCGGAACTTAGAAGAATCCGCTTTGCAGCCGGGCCCGTCTGGCGGGCAACCTTGCCGTAATCTTCGCCCGCAATCTGCACCACGTCGACCCGGTCCGATGCACGGACATGCGGTCATTAGGCAGATGCGTCGGCGGCGAGCAAGCCGCTGCAAGGAGTATTCGATGAAACGTCTCTCTCCGATGGCTGGCCTCGGCCTGCTGACCCTGCTCGCCGTTCCGGCCATGGCGGCCGATCGTCGCGTGCCTGTTCAGCAATGGCAGCCGGCCTATACCCAGCCGCGGACCTATAACTGGAACGGTCTCTATGTCGGTGCCCATGCCGGCGCCGCCTTCGACCGATTCCAGGGCACCACCCGCAAGAGCCGCAACGAGGCGCTGTTCGGCGGTCAGCTCGGCTACACTGTCCAGTCCGGCCGTCTCGTCACCGGTCTCGAAGCCGACTTCTCCCTCAACGGGCTCGGCAAGGGTGACAAGCGCACCGGCGGCACCACGGCCGACATGCGCTATGTCAGCACCTTCAAGGCCCGTGCGGGTGTCGCCTTCGACCGCGTCCTGGTCTACGGCCTCGCCGGTGCCGCCTATGGCAGCATGCGGGTGAGCAATGGCGGGTTCTCGAGGGAGAAGGGCAAGCTCGGCTATGTCGTGGGCGCCGGTGCCGAATACGGCATCACCGACAATCTCTCCGCCAAGATCGAGTACAACTACGTGTCGCTCGGCAAGCAGAACTTCCAGCTCGCAGGCGGCCGCACCCGCGTCGGCGTCAACGAGCATCTCATCAAGACCGGTTTGAACTTCCGGTTCTGAGCCCCGAGACACCGGGCCGGGTGACCGGCCCGGACCAGTTGCAGCCCTGGGGCCTGTTCTGTCGGTTTGCTGCGCAAGCTGGCCGGTGGAGTGGCCGTCGCTTCCAAGCAAAGGACGGGTTCACCGATCCGGTCGATGCGGCCGGGGCGGTGCCGCCTCCTTGGGCTGCGCCCAGGCATGGATGGGGTGTGATGCGTCTGGATACATCGCCCCTATTCCGGCATTACATTCCATCCGTGCACCCCTGATCTGATTCTTCCCATGCGCGCATTGATCGTCGAGGATGAGCCGCAGCTGATGGCCTTCCTCTGTTCCCTTCTGACCAATGCAGGGCTCATCGCCGATCGCACGACGACGGTCGATGCGGCGCTCGCCGCCCTGCGCTCGACTCCATTCGACATCGCGATCATCGACCGGCGCCTGCCCGATGGCGACGGCCTGTCGATTGTCAAGGCGCTGAGCACCGCAGAGACGCGTCCCGCGTTCCTGGTCCTGACCGCCCGCGATGCCAAGGCCGACGTCATCGATGGCCTGAACGGCGGTGCGGATGACTACCTGGTCAAACCCTTCGAGCCGGAAGAATTGCTGGCGCGGTTGCGGGTCATCATGCGTCGGCGCCATCCCAAGCGCTCGCTGGTGATCACGGCAGGCAATCTCTCGCTCGATCTCGAGGGACGCCGCGCTTCCGTCGATTCGCAGCAACTCGACTTGCGGCGCCGCGAGACGCTGATCCTCGAAGCGCTGGTCCAACGCGTCGGCCGTGTCGTCACCCGCGACGTCCTGATCGAGGCGGTCTACGGTTTCGACGACCTGATCGAGTCGAACACGCTTGAGGCACAGATCTCGCGGCTCCGCCGCAAGCTGAAGGATGCCGGCGCCCGGGTCGAGATCACCTCGCTGCGCGGCATCGGCTACATGCTGAGGGTCTCTGAAGCAGTCTGCTAGGCGGCTCAACAGGAGCCGCGCCGTCCTTCCGGGGGAAACCGACAGGCCTGAGCACCGAGCCGATGCCCCCGCCCAAAAATGCACGTCGGTGACGGTGCTGCCGCCAGATCGACCTGAGTTTCGAGGGCTGGGCCCCTCGCTTCGCGACAGCTCTAATTGACGCTCGAGTTGGAGCAGGAGCCGTCGACAGCGCTTCATCCGCCGATCTCTCGCGGCGGGAAGGTGAGGCGCACCGTGGTGCCGCCCTGCGGCCTGCCGAGAATGGTCAGCGTGCCGCCATGGGCGGCCATGATGTCCCGCACGATCGTCAGGCCGAGGCCGGCGCCGGTCGAATTCTGCGACATCCGGTTGAACGGCTCGGTCATCTGCGGGCGGTCGGAAGCCGGGATGCCGACGCCGTCATCGGAGACCTCGACCACGGCGCCATCGATCACCCTCACCAGGATCGTCGATTTCGCCTGTGCGTGACGCAGCGCGTTGTCGACGAGGTTGGCGATAGCCGCGCGCACGGTCGGCTCGTTGGCCTTGATCTGCGAGCGGCGGTCGCCTTGCTCTTCCAGTTCGACATCGGCGCCGTTGTCGAGAACCAGCGGCGCCAGGTCGGCCAGCACCGCGCGCGCGATCGTGTTTAGCTGCAGCGGCTCGAAGGGCAGCTCGGTGCTGTGCAGGCGTGCGAGCTGCAGCATCGACGAGACGATGGTGGTCAGCCGGCTGATATCGGTGGCGAGTGCAAGCCGCATCTGGTCGTTCGGCAGCGCCTCGATCCGGCCGCGCATCACGGTCAGCGGCGTGCGCAACTCGTGCGCGACATTGTTCATGAAGCGCCGCTGTGCCTCCATGTTGCCGGCGATCTGGTCGAGCGCGGCGTTGAGCGCCGTGGTCAGCGGCATCAGCTCGACCGGGGTTTCCTCGGTCGGCAGCAGGCCGCGCGGCGCCTTCGGGTCGATCTTCGCGGCGGCCTCCGCCGCGCTGCGCAGCCGCTCGCTGATGTAGGACACCGACATCGCGATGGCACCGGCGATGAGCAGGCCGAAAATCACCGAGATCGCCAGGGTGGGCCAGGCCATCGCCCACAGAAAGTAGCCGAGGATCAGGTCCCAGCCCGGGCGGCCGCCGCCGGTCGCGACGATGATGCGGTTGTCATCCTTCTCGATCACGTCGAAGGCGAGCGCATTGTCGCCGCCAACGCGCATCTGCGCGGCGATGGTCGGGCCGTCCAGCCGGATATCGATCGGCAGGGCCGGCCGCAATTCTGGCGCATACTCGACGACGGAACGTCCGTCGGAGACAAGGTACCAGAGGCCGGGGCTGGTGCGCTCGATCCGGGCCAGGCCCGCTGTCTTTTCGACCTGCAAGGCGTTGCCGGGAGACTGGCGCACACCTTGCTGGATGATCTGGGAGGTGACGTCGTTGCGCACGGTGCCGGGATCCTCGGTCATCACGGCAAAGGCGAAGACGGCGCCGACGAAAGCGGTGAGCAGGACGATGCCGAGCAGCGACAGGCGGATGGTGAGGGCGCGCGACAGCGAGGTCATGGCTGGCCTCTGCCGCCATGCCGCAGAGCCCGGCGAAGGGCTGGCGGCAAGGGGGCTGCCGGCCCGGGCCGGACGGAAAGCGGTGCTGCGTTGCGGGTCGTCACGGAACCTCGATCAGGATATGATTTGCGGAGCCCGGCGCTCGCCGCTTCCACTCTCTGCATGGACCGTATCGCCATTGCCGTACAACTCTCTCCAGGAGCTGCCGGCCTGATGCGTGCGCTGCGCGTCCTCCGGATCCGGCCTGCTTTGCGTTGCCTGTTGGTTGCGCTGCTGGCTCTCGCCCCGGGTGTGACGCCGGCGCAGGTAGCGGTCACGGATCGGGATGTCCGGGCGGGACAGCTGCCGACAGCCTCGCGGCAGGACATCTTTCGGCTGGTCGAAACGGTATTCGACACGACTTCCAAGACGGTCAGCATCCCGATCGAGCGTTCGCTCGCACTCTTCGGCGAACCCAACGCCTATATCGTCGGCGGCGAGCTCAGCGGCTCCTTCGTGATCGGCGGGCGACATGGCAGCGGCGAATTGCGTTTCTCGGACGGAGTCCCGATTCCCGTGAGCTGGTCGGCGCTCTCCGTCGGCATCGGGCTCGGCGCCGATTACGGCCGGGTGATCATGCTGGTCTATGGTCTCGATCGACAGGAGGATGTCTTCGGCACCTATGCCAGTCTCGGCGGCAGCGCCCATTTCCTTGCTGGCGCGAACGCCACGATCCTCGCATCGTCGCGGGCCCGGATCGTGCTGATCTCCTCCGGGCTCGGCCTGCGCTTTTCGGGGGATCTTAGCCGCATCGTCATCGCGCCCACGGACACGCCGCAGCAGCTGCGTCCGCCTGGCAGGATTTGCGCCACGCCGGCCGATTGCCCACCGACCGACCGCTAGCGTGGGGCTGATGCGGCAGGAAATGTGCGAGACCGCAAGCGGGCTAGCGGCGCTGGTCGAGAAGGCGATGTGCGGTGGCATGCAGCTCGTCGAGCTGGCTCGAAATATCGAGCGCTATCAGGCCCATTTCGCGCTCGTCGGCCGATTGACGCACATATAGCGGCTCCGACCAGAGGACGCAGCCGCGGCCGAAAGGCAAGGCGATGCTGGCCTTGTCCCAGTTGTCGAGATCGAGCCGCGCGCTCGTCACCGCTGCGAAGAGGTAGATCGGCCGCCCGGTCGAGCGGGCGAGCTTGACCGCCCCCTTGCCGGCGACGCGCGCCACCTTCGGCACATCGGCCGTGAGCAGCAAGCTGGTACCTTCCCGCAACGCCTCGCGCATCTCGAAGAAGGCGGGAACAGCCCGCTTGGCGACGATCTTCGGGCGGCTCTGCGTGCCCGACCCGCGGATGACGCGGAAGCCCGCCCGCTCCACCACGGAGGCCACCACCGTTCCGTCGAAGTGCAGCGAGGTCAGGACGGCGAGCTGCGCTGCGCCTTCGAGCGCTGCCAGGCTCAGCATTTGCTGGCCGTGCCAGGTCAGGGCGATGAAGGGCTCGCGGCTGCGTTCCCAGGGCTTGGCGCCGGGGATCGCCGGCTTGAAGCGCGTCGTCCGCTGAACGAAATCGAGATAGGTGTGCAAGGCGCGGCCGGCGAAGGCCGCAGATGGTTGATTTCCGAATCGCATGATCCGAGCTCCACGGGAGATCCCGGCGGAGTGGTCGGCGCGTCGGCTTGCTGGAACATTGCCCGGCCCTGCGGCGGCGCTTCAGCGTGTCGTGATATGCGCCGCTGTCCTAGGCAGCGGCGCGATGTGGCTTCGCCGCCCGTGCGACTCAGGGCCGATCAGTCGTGCCAGGGAAGCTCGGGCGCCCGGTCAGCCATCTCGATGAAGATGCTGAACGAAGCCAGGTAGAAAATTGCGAAATAGATCATGCGGCCTCTCTCGGCGCCAACGCCAAAGGCGAACATGACGCATTGCCGTAAATCTTCCGCTAATGCCGCCCGGCATCGTCTTCGCATCGGGCGCCCGGGCACCTTCCCGAAACGAATCGGTGCCCCTGATTGTTCCGAGCCGGAGGCGCGTTGGCCTGACAGGACAGTGATGACCGAACCAAAGCAGCTCGGTGCCGCCTAGGTGGCAAACTCTGTCGGCCTTGGAAGGGAATGGTGGGCGGCACAGGGATCGAACCTGTGACCCCTCCCGTGTGAAGGGAGTGCTCTACCGCTGAGCTAGCCGCCCGGACCGCGCTGTTCCTAGTGGGGCGCGGCGGCGCCGTCAAGAACGCTCGACGAGTGCCGGTTCGCCGCCGGTCAGCCGGCGCACAGCCTGCGGCAATTCGCTGAAGTGCTGGATCACCACGTCGGGCTCGAGCGCCTCGACCGGCACGTCGGTGTAACCGAAGGGCACGCACACCACCGGCAGGCCGGCAGCGCGCGCCGTCGCGACGTCCGTGCGCGAATCGCCGACCATCACCGCGCGCCGCGGATCGGCGCCGGCCTCGGCGATCGTCTGCGTCAGGTGGCGCGGATCGGGCTTGAAGAACGGGAAGCTGTCGCGCCCGGCGATCGCGGCGAAACGGTCGGTGATCGAAAAATGGTCGAGGATCAGCCGCGTGTGCAGGATCGGCTTGTTGGTGCAGACGCCGAAGACGAAGCCTTCTGCGGCGAGCGTGTCGAGCGCGCCGATCACGCCGTCATGGATGAAGCTGTTGGGCGCCACCGCTTCGGCGTAGATAACGAGGAAATCCTCGAACAGTAGTTCGAGCTTCTCCGCTTCGAGCGGGCGGCCGCTGACCTTGAAGCCGCGCTCGATCAGGGCGCGCGCGCCGGCGCCGACCAGCTCGCGGGCCCGCTCCACCGGCAGAGCCGGCAGCCCCTCGCGCTCCAGGATGACGTTGAGCGTGCGCATGATGTCGGGGGCGGTTTCGGCGAGCGTGCCGTCGAGGTCGAAAACGACGATGGGAGGCAGGGACATGGCGATCTCTGTGGCTGCGTTGGTCGGCATAAAAGCCTTCCGCCGCAGCTTGGCAAGTTCTGCTCGGCAAGGGTCTGCTTCCTGCGCGGGCAGGGCGGTGCGTCCTGCGCTCACATTGGCGTGCCTGGCAATTGGCAGGCTCATCCCGACCGGCCAGCATGATAGTCTGCGGACGAATCGTCGGAAGGGTCGCAGTGGTGTCGAAGATTTCGCAAACTCCGAAGCGCAGGCTTGGCCGGGCGCTTTCGCTCGCCGGCTTCGCAGCGGTGCTGCTGGCCGCTCCGGTCCTGGCGGCCCCGTTCGAATTCGCGCCGGCGCCGCAGACCGATCTCAACCGGGTCTACCGTGTCGACAAGGCGACCGGCGAGGTCGGCGCCTGCCAGTTCCAGCTCAAGGAGGGCGGCATCGGCGTCACCGCCTGCTTCCCGGCAGGCGAGGGTGCGGGTCCCCAGCCGCCGAGCGACTACGTTCTCGTGCCGTCGCGGCATGAGCGCGAGGGCGGCATCTTCCGCGCCAATGTCCGTACCGGCGAGATGAGCATCTGCTACGTCTTCGACGACAAGGTGGTCTGCACGCCGCAAGCCAAGTAGCGGGCATTTCGGCCGGGTTCGATGGCTCCCGCCGGGCGCCCATGCGCCTGATGCGGGCTTTTTGCTGTCGGCAAGCCCGGTGCCCGCGTGCTAGAGCCCCGGGCATCCCCTCCGCAATGTCCGAGGCCTGCCATGCTCAAGCTCAACGATCCGTCGCTTCTTCGCTCGCAGTGCTATGTCGACGGTAGTTGGATCGGCGAAGGTGTCGATGCGGTCGACAACCCAGCGACCGGCGAGGTTCTCGCAAAAGTGCCGCGCTTCGGCGCCGACGAGACGACCTCTGCAGTCGAGGCGGCCGCGCGCGCCTTCAAGCCCTGGGCCAGGAAGACCGCCAAGGAGCGCTCGGCGATCCTGCGCAAATGGTTCGAGCTGATCATGGCGAGCCAGGAGGATCTGGCGCAGATCATGACGGCCGAGCAGGGCAAGCCGCTGGCCGAGGCGCGCGGCGAGGTCGCCTACGCCGCCTCCTTCGTCGAGTTCTATGCCGAGGAAGCCAAGCGGATCTACGGCGAGACGATTCCCTCGCCCTTCCCGAATTCGCGCATCATCGTGCAGAAGCAGCCGGTCGGCGTCTGCGCCGCGATCACGCCCTGGAATTTCCCGGCCGCGATGATCACCCGCAAATGTGCGCCCGGCCTCGCCGCCGGTTGTACCTTCGTGGTCAAGCCGGCGCCGGACACCCCGCTCACCGCGCTCGCCTTGGTCGAGCTTGCCGAGCGCGCCGGCTTCCCCAAGGGCGTGATCAATGTCGTCACCGGTGACGCCGTCGCGATCGGCGGCGTGATGACCTCGCATCCGACGGTGCGCTTCATCGGCTTCACCGGCTCGACCCCGGTCGGCAAACTCCTGATGCAGCAGGCGGCCTCGACCGTGAAGAAGGTCGGGCTCGAGCTCGGCGGCAATGCGCCCTTCATCGTCTTCGACGATGCCGATGTCGACGCGGCCGTGCAGGGCGCGATCGCGGCCAAGTTCCGCAACATGGGCCAGACCTGCGTCTGCACCAATCGCCTCTTCGTGCAGGAGGGCATCCATGACGAGTTCGTGGCGAAGTTCGCCGGCGAGGTCGCCAAGATGAAGGTCGGCAACGGCGTCGAGGTCGGCGTGGTGCAGGGGCCGCTGATCAATGCGCGCGCGGTCGAGAAGGTCGAGCGCCATGTCGCCGATGCGGTGGCGGGCGGGGCCAAGGTCGTGACCGGTGGCAAGCGCCATGCGCTGGGCCGCAGCTTCTATGAGCCGACGGTGCTGTCCGGCGTGACCACCAAGATGCTGGTGACGCGCGAGGAGACCTTCGGCCCGGTCGCGCCGGTCTACAGCTTCAAGAACGAGGACGAGGTCGTCGCGCTCGCCAACGACACGCCCTTCGGCCTGGCCGCCTATTTCTATACCCGGGATCTCGGCCGCGCCTTCCGCGTCGCCGAAGAGCTGGAATACGGCATGGTCGGCATCAATTCGGCCATGCTCGGCACTGAGGTCGCGCCCTTCGGCGGCGTCAAGGAATCCGGCCTCGGCCGCGAAGGCTCGCTGCACGGCATGGATGAGTTCGTCGAGATGAAATACATGCTCGTTGGCGGGCTGGGCGCATGAGCGACGATCTCAAGAAGGCCGCTGCCGAGGCGGCGCTGGCGCTGGTGCAGCCGGGCATGCGGCTCGGCCTCGGCACGGGCTCGACCGCCAAGCTCTTCGTCGACGGGCTTGGCGCGAAAGTCGCCGCCGGCCTAGATGTGGTCTGTGTCGCGACTTCCGAGGCGACGCAGGCGCAGGCGCTTGGCCTCGGCATCCCGATGTCGACCCTGGACGAGACGCCCGAACTCGATCTCACCATCGACGGCGCGGACGAGATCGACGGCTCCCTGCGGCTGATCAAGGGCGGCGGCGCCGCCCTGCTGCGTGAGAAGATCGTCGCTGCCGCCTCGAAGCGGATGGTGGTCATCGCTGATGCCGGCAAGCAGGTCGCGACGCTTGGCCGTTTCCCGTTGCCGATCGAGGTCGTGCCCTTCGGGTTGGAGGCGACCCGGCGCGCGGTGGCTGCTGCCATCGCCGATGCCGAAGCGAGCGGCGAGCTCGTCCTGCGCAAGCGGCCGGATGGTTCGACGCTCCTGACCGATGGTGGCCATTTCATCCTCGATGCGCATCTCGGCAGCATCGCGGATCCCGAGCGGCTCGCTGCCATGCTCAACCAGGTGCCCGGCGTGGTCGAAAGCGGTCTGTTCATCGGCCTGGCAACGGCGGCCTTCGTCGCGGGGCCGGCCGGTGTGCAGCTCTTCGGGGACGTGTCGGCGAAGCGCGGCTGAAGCCGGATTCTCGCCACGCTCGCGCCCGCTTTCTCGGCAATGTCCGGCCAATGAACCTATCCAGCAAAAGTGGTTTCCACTTTGGCTGGACATGTTCTAAGAGCGGCCAACGGTGTGCCCGGCCGAGGTCCGCCGCCTCGTGAGGCGGATTGAGCCGGTGCCGAGATTCGACAAAGGGGAACCCTGCATGATCCGTCACAGCCTGGCCGGCGCGATCCTTTCGCTGGCGCTGCTTGCCGCACCGGCGTTGGCGCAGCAGGGGCCCAGCCCCGAGCACCTCAAGGCGGCTCGCGACGTCGTCGTCTCCTCGGGCCTCGCCCAGTCCTTCGACTCGATCTACACCGAGTTCGTCGCTGGTGTCCGCCAGAGCGTCGGCACGACCCGGCCGGAGCTGAAGAAGGATCTCGACGAGGTCCTCGCCAGCCTGAAGGATGATGCCGAGTCCAAGCGCAACGAGATCGTCGACACTTCGGCGCGCGCCTTCGCCGGCAAGATGACCGAGCCCGATCTCAAGGAGGTCGCGGCCTTCTTCAACTCGCCGGTCGGCCAGCGCTACAATTCGTTCCGGCCGGAGGTCATCGACGAGATCTACACGCTGCTGCAGCCCTGGAGCGTCGCGACCAGCAACATGCTCTATGATCGCTTCTATGCCGAGATGCGCAAGCGCGGCCATCAGCTCTGAGCGGTAGCGCTCTACATGAAAGCCGCCGGTGCTAGCGCGCCGGCGGCTTTTTCGTGTCTCGTCTCCGCCTCAGTTCACCGGGCCGTGGCCGCCGATATCCTCCATGGTCGGGTCGCTCGGCCGCACACCCGTGGCGCGGTTGACCATCACCGTGACCAGCCATAGCACGACGCCGATGCCGATCAGCACGCCGGCGATCTTGTACTGGACCGGATCACGCCCGGTCCAAGGCCCGGCGAAGAAGGCACAGAACAGCGCGCCCGCCACCGGCAGGATCGTCGGGGTGCGGAAATGGCCGTGGTCGACCGGATCCTTGCGCAGGATCAGCACGGTGATGTTGACGACGGTGAAGACGCAGAGCAGCAGCAGAGCCGTCGTGCCGCCCAGCGCCGGTACCTCGCCGACGAAGGTGATCAGCGCGAAGGCGAGCAGTGTCGTGAAGGCGATCGCGACATAGGGGCTGCGCCGGCTCGGATGCACCTTGCCGAGAACCGGCGGCAGCACGTGCTCGCGGCTCATGCCGTAGACCAGCCGGCTCGCCATCAGCATGTTGATCAGCGCGCTGTTGGCGACGGCGAACATGGTGATGAAGCCGAAGATCCAGATCGGGAAGTTTGGCGCGCCGGCCGCGACCACCTTGAGCAGCGGCGTCTCGCCCTCGCCGAGCTGTTCGGGCGAGACCAGCGTGATCGCCGAAACCGAGACCAGCACATAGATCGTTCCGGTGATGATGAGGCCGGCGAGCAGCACCTTCGGGAATATCCGTGTCGGTTCCTTGCATTCCTCGGCCATGTTGACCGAGTCCTCGAAGCCGACCATCGCGAAGAAGGCGAGGGTGGTCGCGGCGATCACAGGCCAGAACAGCCCGCCATCGCCGGCCGGCTTGAACTGCATCACCCGCGAGACGTCGCCCTGGCCGGCGGCGATCGCCCATAGGCCCACGAAGATCACGATCAGCAGGCCCGTCAGCTCGACGCAGGTCAGCACGACATTGGCCTTCACGCTCTCGCCGACGCCGCGGAAATTGACTGCGGCGACAACCGCCATGAAGCCGAGGCCGAGCAGGGTGATGCCGAACCCACCGGAGAGGCCGAGCCCGAAGGCGCTCGACATGTTCGCCGCGAAGGCGCGCGAGGCGGTCGAGGCCGAGGTGATGCCCGAGCACATCACCGCGAAGGCGACGATGAAGGTGATGAAATGGACGCCGAAGGCCTTGTGCGCGTAGAGCGCCGCGCCGGCGGCGCGCGGATACTTCGTGACGAGCTCGAGATAGCTGAAGGCGGTGATCATCGCGACCACGAACGCGATCAGGAAGGGCAGCCAGACCACGCCGCCGACCTGCTTGGCGACCTGGCCGGTCAGCGCATAGATGCCCGTGCCGAGAATGTCGCCGACGATGAAGAGCAGCAGCAGCCATGGCCCCATCACGCGATGCAGGCTGGGTTCGGCGGTCACAGGCTGGGCGGTGGTGGGGGAAAGCGTTACGTCGCTCATGGTCGATCCTCGGTCGGGCCGCACAGGGCCGGTGAAGATCGCAACACAGTCGCGCCGCATTTGTTCAAGCGCAACCGGCGTTGACACGTGCCGGTTGCGCGTCCGGCGTCAGTCCTCGGCAGCCTTGAACTTGTTCAGCCCCTTCATCACGAAGGGCGCGACCAGAGCGATGAAGGCGATGCCGAGCAGCGTCGCCGAGCCCGGATTCTCAAGCAGGATCATCGGGTCGCCGAGGCTG
Organism: Allobosea sp. WAO; assembly: GCF_001509835.1. Classification (GTDB taxonomy): domain Bacteria; phylum Pseudomonadota; class Alphaproteobacteria; order Rhizobiales; family Beijerinckiaceae; genus Allobosea. The sequence continues at coordinate 49,838 of NZ_JXTJ01000005.1, read as the reverse complement.
ATCTGCAGGGCGCGTCGCAATTGCGCCTCCGCCATCGGCCCGAGGATCAGCCCGACGACCATCGGCGCGACCGGGTAATCGTAGCGGCGCATCAGATAGCCGAGATAGCCGAAGAGGAAGAGCATGCCGAGCTCGACCGGGGAGGGGTTGACCGCGAGCGTGCCCATGGTCGCGAAGACCAGGATGCCGGCATAGAGCCAGGGCTGTGGCACCGCCAGAAGCCGGACCCAGACCCCGATCAGCGGCAGGTTCAGGATCACCAGCATGACGTTGGCGATGAAGAGCGAGGCGATCAGGCCCCAGACCAGGTCGGGCTTCTCGGCGAAGAGCAGCGGGCCGGGGTTGAGCCCGTACTGCTGGAAGCCGGCCAGCATGATCGCGGCGGTCGCCGAGGTCGGCAGGCCGAGCGTCAGCAGAGGCACGAGCGTGCCGGCGGCTGAGGCGTTGTTGGCGGCTTCCGGGCCGGCGACGCCCTCGATCGCGCCCTTGCCGAACTCATCCGGATATTTGCAGAGCTTCTTCTCCGTCGAATAGCTGAGGAAGGTCGGCACCTCGGCGCCGCCGGCCGGCAGGGCGCCGATCGGGAAACCATAGGCTGTGCCGCGCAGCCAGGGCGCCCAGGAGCGTTTCCAGTCCTGCTTGTTCATCCACAGCGAGCCCTTGATCGGAATGATCTCCTCAGGCTCGCGCCAGCGCTTCGAGGCGACATAGAAGGCCTCGCCGACCGCGAACAGGCCGACGGCGAGCGTCGTCACCTCGACGCCGTTGAGCAGCTCGGGCACGCCGAAGGTCAGGCGGGCCTGGCCGGTCAGCTTGTCGATGCCGATCAGCCCGAGCAGCATGCCGAGGAAGAGGCTCGTCAGGCCACGCAGCGGCGAGTCGCCGAAGGTCGCCGAGACCGTGACGAAGGCGACGATCATCAGCGCGAAGTAGTCCCAAGGCCCGAACTTGATTGCGAGTTCGACCAGCCAGGGCGCCAGGAAGGCGAGGCCGATCGTCGCGATCAGGCCGGCGACGAAGGAGCCGATCGCCGCCGTCGCCAGCGCGGGGCCGCCGCGTCCGGCCTTGGCCATCTTCGAGCCTTCCAGCGCTGTTGCCAGCGAGGCGCTTTCACCGGGGGCATTGAGCAGGATGGCGGTGGTCGAGCCGCCATACATGCCGCCATAATAGATGCCGGCGAACATGATCAGCGAGCCGGCCGGGTCGAGCTTGAAGGTCACCGGCAGCAGGAGGGCGACCGTCAGCGCCGGCCCGATGCCAGGCAGCACGCCCACCGCGGTGCCGAGGAAGACGCCGATCAGGCAGAAAAGGAGCTTGGAGGGCTCGAGAGCGACCGAGAAGCCGTTGGCGAGGGAGAGCAGGGTTTCCATCGGGGCGCGCCTTTCAGCCCAGTAGCCGCTCGAGCGGCCCGGCCGGTAGCGACAGGGTCAGGAGCTTGAGGAAGAGCAGGTAGATCGAGGCGCCCATGACGAGGCCGATCGCGATGTCGGCCGGCAGCGCATCACGACCGAAGCCGCGTGCCGTGCAGGAAAACAGGATCGCCGTGGCGATGATGAAGCCGCCGCCGAGCGCGATGCAGGCGATCAGCCCGACGAGTCCGCCGCCGATCCAGAGCAGCGCCCGCACATCGGCCGGCTCTGGCTTCGGCAGGCCTTCCTTGAAGGCGACGACGAGATGAGCGAGGCCGAGCGTGACCAGCCCGGCGCAGACGACATAGGGCATCGCAGTCGGCCCTACGCCGTAATTCGAGGTGATCGTCTGGCGCGATGCGTCGAAGGCGACGATCGCCGCGGCGGCCAGAAGCAGGAGCCCGACGACGAGGGCAGGGCGGTCGATGGAACGGGACATGGGCTTTGCCGTCGAGCTTGTGTTGAGAACTGCGAAGACGGGCGGCCATGCGGCCACCCGTCGATATCGGGTATTCTTACTTCACCAGGCCGACATCGCGCATGACCTTCTCGACGCGCACGGTCTCGGCCTTCAGGAAGGCGTCGAACTCGGCGCTGGCGAGATAGGCGTCGTCCCAGCCACGGGCCTTCAGGATCTCGGCCCATTCCTTCGACTTGACCATCTTGTCGATCGCGCCGGAAAGCGTGGTCTTCTGCGCGTCCGTCAGGCCCGGAGGGGCGACGACCGAGCGCCAGTTGAGCAGCTCGACATCGACGCCGCCCTCCTTCAGGGTCGGGGCATCGGGCGCGTTCTCAAGGCGCTTGCCGGCGCTGACGCCGACGACGCGCAGCTTGCCGGCCTTGATCTGGCCTTCGAACTCGCCATAGCCGGAGATGCCAGCTGTAACCCGGCCGCCGAGCATGGCGGCCAGCGCCTCGCCGCCGCCCGAGAAGGGGATGTAGTTGATCTTCTTGGCATCGCCGCCCGCCGCGTCCGTGAACAGCGCGGCGAGGATGTGGTCGGCACCGCCGGCCGAGCCGCCGGCCCAGGTCACCTTGGCCGGATCGGCCTTGACGCGCTCGGCAAGGTCCTTGGCGGTCTTGATCGGCGAATCGGCGGGCACGACGATGACAAGGGCTTCGGCGGTCAGGCGGGCGATCGGGGTCGCCTGCGTCAGGTTGACCGGCGACTTGTTGAGCAGGATCGCGCCGACCATCACGAAGCCGTTGACCATCAGCTGATTGCCGTCGCCCTTGGCGCCGATCAACTGGGCGAGGCCGATGGTACCGCCGGCGCCGGTGACGTTGGTCACCTGGACGCTCTTGGCGATGCCGGACGCGGTCAGGGCCTGCTGCATCGAGCGGGCGGTGCCGTCCCAGCCGCCGCCGGGGGCGGCGGGCGCCATGATCTTCAGTTCGAGCTGGGCGAATGCGGCCGTCGTCAGGCCGGCGAGCGCGACCGCCGTGACGGCGCCGCGCTTGAGAATGGCTGTCAGCATGTTCTACCTCCCGCGCGCGGCCCTTCCGCGCAATATGTTGTAGGCGCCCGCCTGTGGCATTGCGCCGCCCGCGCAGTCAATTGCGCCTGATTGATCAATCTTAAGTCAAGGTCTTTCGCGGACTCCGACTTCCCCCTATTGCGCGCTTCGGCGATCGCGTATGAGCACGCCGATGTCTCGACCTGCTTCTTCTGTGGTGACGGGTACCCCCATTGCCGGAGCCGCTGCGGCGCTCGGCCATGGCCTGCTCGCTGCGCTTCCCCTCGCAATGTGGGCCGCGACGCGGTCCGCGCCGCTGTTCCTGGCTCTGGCGGCACTCGCCTTTCTCGTCGCCGCCGTCGCCGGCGAGGGGCTCGTCCCGATGCGCGTGCGGCTCTGGAAGCTCCTGTCTTCTCCGCTCGGTCTCCTGCTCTTCGTCTTCGCGCTATGGGCACTGCTCAGCACGAGCTGGAGCCATCGCCCGGTAGCGGGCCTGCGGATGTGGGGCGAGTTCATGTTGCCGGTGCTCGCCGGGCTGGCGATTGCGGCGAGCGGAGCCTTTGCGCCGTCCCGGCGGTTCATGCGCGTGCTCGCCGTCACTGTGATCCTGGCCGCGTGCCTGCTCTATTACGAGTTCGTCACCGAGTTCGCGGTGCGCAAATGGCTCGCCCTCGACCGGCGCCAGGAGAGCTTCTATTTCAACCGCGCCGCGCTCACCTGCCTGATCCTTGCAGTACCCGTCATCCATTGCCTCTGGCAGGAAGGCGGAGGGCGCGATCGCGCGCTTGCCGGCCTGGTCGGCCTCGTCGTCGCGGTCCTGGTCTTCGCTTCGGACAGCGAGGCGGCCAAGCTCGGGCTCGTCGTGATGGTCGCGGCCAGGCTCGCTTTGGCGGTGGCGCCGCGCCTGGCCCTTGCTGCGACCGCCGCAGCCTTCCTGGCGACCATGGCGCTCGCCCCTGCGATCGGGCCGGCACTGGAGGCGGAGATGCCGGCCGCGTTGCGCAGCCATCTCCAGCCCTCGCACGAGGTCCGCATCGATATCTGGGAGACCTTCGGCGAGGCGGCGATGCTGCGGCCGGTGCTCGGCTACGGCTTCAACGCTGCGGCGACATTGGACCAGAATCCGGTGGCGCAACGCATTTCGCAGCCGCGCCGGGCGCTGCTTCCGATCGGCCATCCCCATAGCGCGCCGCTGCAGGCCTGGGTCGATACCGGCCTCGTCGGAGCCGCCTTGCTCGCGGCGGCCGGGCTGCTGCTGCTCGCGCGCTTGAGGCGCCTGTCGCACGCGCGGGCGGCGATGCCGGTCGCCTTTTTCGCCGGCTGCTTCGCGATCGTGGTGGTCGCGCATGGCGCCTGGCAGGGCTGGTGGATCGCCATTCTGGCCCTGGCTGCGTTGCTGTTCTGCGCCGCTCCCTTGAACACGCGAAATCTCGAGGACAGGACATGAGCGAGTTCGACGTCGATCTCTTCGTCATCGGTGCAGGTTCGGGCGGTACCCGCGCGGCCCGGATCTCCGCCGGCCATGGCGCCAGCGTCGCCATCGCCGAGGAAGACAGGATCGGCGGCACCTGCGTGATCCGCGGTTGCGTGCCGAAGAAGCTCTTCGTCTATGCCAGCCGCTTCGCCGACGAGTTCGAGGACGCCGCCGGCTTCGGCTGGAAGCTCGCCAAGCCGGAGTTCGATTGGCCGACGTTGCGCGATGCCGTCGCCAACGAGGTCGGCCGGCTCTCCGGGCTCTATCGCAAGGGGCTCGAGGCGGCGATGGTGCAGGTCCATGAGGAGCGCGCCGTCATCGAGGACGCGCACACGGTGCGGTTGCAGCGCAGCGGCAAGCCGGTCCGGGCCCGCCATATCCTCGTCGCCACCGGCGGCTACCCGGCCTTCGATCCGCCGATCCCGGGCGGCGAGTACGGCATCTCCTCGAACGAGGTCTTCCATCTGTCGGAGCTGCCCCGCCGCATGCTCGTCGTCGGTGGCGGCTATATCGCGCTCGAATTCGCCAGCCTCTTCGCGCGGCTCGGCGTCGTCGTCACAGTGCTGCATCGCGGCGACAACGTCCTGCGCGGCTTCGACGAGGATGTCCGCACGCGGCTGCGCGAGGCGCTCGGCCATGCCGGCATCACGCTGCGCCTCGGCTGCACGGTCGACCGCATCGAACTGCTGCCTGACGGCACGCGCCGGGCCCATTGCGCCAAGGGCGAGCCGATCGATGCCGACGTGATCCTCGTCGCGACCGGTCGTCGTCCCAACACCGACGGGCTCGGACTGGAAACGGCGGGTGTCAAGCTCGGGCCGATCGGCCAGGTCCTGGTCGACGAGAACTCCGCCTCGAACGTCCCGTCGATCCATGCGGTCGGCGATGTCACCAACCGGATCAACCTGACCCCTGTCGCAATCCGCGAGGGCCACGCCTTCGCCGACTCGACCTTCGGCAACAAGCCCTGGACGACAGACCACAGCATCGTCGCTTCGGCGGTCTTCACGACGCCGGAAATCGGTACCGTTGGGCTCACCGAGCAGCAGGCGGTCGCCGCCGGTCATGAGCTGCGTGTCTTCGAGACCGGCTTCCGGCCTATGAAGGCGACGATCTCGGGCCGTCATGAGCGCATCTACATGAAGCTCGTAGTCGACGCGAAGACCGACAGGATGCTGGGTGTCCACATCCTCGGTCACGATGCCGGGGAGATCATCCAGGCCGTCGCCATCGCCGTGACCATGGGCGCGACCAAGGCGGATTTCGACCGCACCATCGCCCTGCATCCGAGCGCCGCCGAGGAACTCGTCACCATGCGCACGGCCCGCAAGAGCGCTCTCTGACCGCCGGTTCGTAGCCGACGACTCTGATCATCGGAGGGGGCCGCTACGGGCCCTTCGGGCGGGGGCGCAGGAGCGCCTCCTAAGGCTCGCAGTCAGAGCGCCGGCTGTCATAAGTCAGCCTTGCATCGTTCAGGCCGATGTCGCTGGTCATGTGCGCGCTTAGCCCTTCTGGCTCGAGCCGCTCGTTCAGCGCCAGCCTATGCTCGTGGCGGCGCCGCAAGAATGCGGGCCAGCGCAGTCTCAACGCTGGTGCGATGCTGACAGTTCCGTTTTTCCTGCTAGTTTCGGCCGTCATCATGCGGCTCCCGGGAGGCGTTCTGTGGCCCCTAGGGATGCCGCCGGCAGCCGTCGCGGACAAACCGGATTTTGCGCTTCATGCATAAGGTCAGCTGATGAGTAATCTGGCGACCGGCCTGCCCCCGCTCAGCGCGGTCCGTGCCTTCGAGGCTGCCGCGCGCCATGGCAGCTTCACCCGCGCCGCGGCGGAACTCGGCATGACGCAGGCCGCGGTGAGCTACCAGATCAAGCTGCTGGAGGACCGGCTCGGCCTCCCGCTCTTCCAGCGCCAAGCCCGCCGCGTCGTCCTGACCGAGACGGGCGAGCGCCTGGCGTCGTCGGTGATGGATTCCTTCGACGGGCTGCGTGCGGCCTTTGCAGCGGTCACCGAGACGGCCGAAGGCGTCCTCTCGATCCAGGCCTTGCCGACCATCGCCTCGAACTGGCTGGTGCCGCGCCTCGGCTTGTTCCAGTGCGCCAATCCCGGGCTGGCGGTGCGGATGACCACGCAGACCGGGCTACACGAGCCGCAGTCCGACGATTGCGACGTCGCCATACGTCGTGGCAGCGGCCAGTGGCCGGGGCTCGAGGCACACTGGCTGATGAAGAGCGAGTTCACCCCGCTCTGCGGCCCGAACCTGTTCCGCGATCTCGGCCGCCCGCCGCAGCCTTCTGACCTCTTGCGGGTGAAACGGATCGGCAAGACCGAGGCTTGGGACCAATGGTTCGCTGCCGCCGGGGTCAATTCGGAGGCCACGCCGACAGAGGCAGGCTTCGATCTCGCGGTTCAACAGCTCGAAGTCACCGCGGCGCTCGCCAGCAACGGCGCAGCGATGTGCTCGCCGGTCTTCTTTCGGCGCGAGCTCTGCGAAGGGCTGCTGATCCAGCCCTTCGCTCTGATGCTGGAAGGCGGCTATGATTACTGGCTGACCTATCCGGCGCGGCGCCGGACGGCGCGCAAGATCACCCTGTTCCGCGACTGGCTGCTGGAGCAGGCGCGCGAGCCTGCAGCTATTTCGTCAGCCCCTTCTTCGCCAGCCAGTCCTGGATCAGCTGTGCGACAGCCAGATTATTCTTGTCCATCATGAGCATGTGCGAATTGCCGGTGAGGCCGACGGCGGGCAGGTTGACGACATCGACCGAGCCGCCGGCGGCGGTGATCTTGTCGCCGAAATCGGTCGCTGTCTTGCGGATCGTCGGCCAGCGCGCATCCTGCTCGATATAGTCGCCGAACACCATCAGCACCGGGATGTCCTTCAGCGCCGCTGCCTTCGCGGGATCGCCGATGCCGGCCGGCTCTACCGCGATCAGCGCCTTGACCTTGTCGGGCCGTGCCTGCGCCACCTTGAAGCCGAACTGGCCGGACTGGCTGTGGAACGAGATCACACAGGGGCAGACCTTGTCGACCTCGGCGATATAGGCGTCGATGATCATCTGGTCGGTCGAGGTCCAGCGCGGCACGATCTGCTTGACGAAGTTGTCGTAGCCCTCGGCCGGGAACTGGCTGCCCGGCAGGTATTTGCGCTTGGCGGGATCGCCGTCGTAGCCGCCGCTCGCGCCGATGCGGAAGCGCTCGAACGGGTTCGCCGTGGTCAGGAAAAGCGGCTCGCCGGGAATGACGTCGGGGTACATCGCCCAGCTTGAGCGACCGCGCTCGACCGCGTCGGAGTTGTAGACCGACCAGCCTTTGCGCAGGAAGAATTCGAGCCAGCCCTGGCGCCCGTCCGGCGTGGTCTCGTAGTTGACCCCGGTCATACCGCCGCCATGCCAGAGCAGCAGCGGGACCGTGCCCTTCTCGTTTTGCGGCAGGAAGTACTGCACATACATCTGCCCGGTCTGGTAGGTGCCGTTGGGGTCGACGCGCGCCGGCGTGCCGCCGGGCGTGAACACCACGTCCTTCACCGGCCGCCCGGAAATCTCGACCAGCTTGCCGCCGACATGGAAGGAGCCCATGCCGCGCAGGGTGATCGGCTCCTGGGCCTGCTGGGCCTGTGCCGGCCCGAGGCTGCAGGCCAGGCCGAAAGCGGCCGCCAGAACGTGACGTCTCATGGTTCCTCCCGTCGCCGCTAATGGGCGTTGTTGGTTGCGCGGTGATCTTCGGCCGCGCTGCGTGAGGGAGACAATGGTCTTTGCGGGCTGGTGTGAAATGCAAATGTCGGGGCGATTGATCCGGCTGGCGCATCAAAGCCTGCGTTGGGTCAGCCCGCCTTGCCGAGATAGGCGGTCGCGTCGATCTCGACGAGGCAGTCGGGCGAGCCCAGCCCGTTGACGATGCAGGAGACCCGGTGCGGTGGTTCCTCGGCGAAGTTCGCGAAATAGACCTCGTTCATCGGCTCCCAATAGGCCCGGTCGGTGACGTAGACCGTGCACTTGACGACGTCCTTCAGGCTCGCTCCGGCCTCTTCGAGCAGGGCCTTGATGTTGTCGATGCATTGCTGGGTCTGGCGCCTTGCATCGCCGGTTGCGTACTTGCCCTGGAGGTCCACGCCGACGCAGCAGACGAACATGAAGTCGCCGGCGATCGTCGCCTGTGCGAAGGGCAGCCGGCTCTTGTAGACGCGGTCGGAGGATACGCTGCGCTTGGGCATGGTCGGTCGTCCTGTTCTGGCGTGGAGCCGGTTGAATCTGTGTCTGAATGGTTTGAATCTGTCTCTCAGGCACCGGAATCGCGATCTCAGCCGATGGCGCCAAGATCCTGACATATCTCGGTCTTTCGCGCGCCTTGCGCAGATGCCCCTGGCCATGTCTTGCCGTAACGGTGGTCAGCGGCCATTTGCGGGTGTATAGGCCGCCCTTCGCGCTTCAGAAGAGGTTAACGCAGGCGCGATTTGTGAAATCAGGAGCACTATGATGTCCGAGCGGTGGACGCCCGAGAGCTGGAGGGCAAAGCCCGTCCAGCAGATGCCGGATTATCCGGACCAGGCAGCCTTGAAGGCGGTTGAGCAGCAGCTCGCCGGCTTTCCGCCGCTCGTTTTTGCAGGCGAGGCGCGCAAGCTCAAACGGGCGTTGAGCAAGGTCGCTGCCGGTGAGGCCTTCCTCCTCCAGGGCGGCGACTGCGCCGAGAGCTTCGGCGAGCACTCTGCCGACAACATCCGCGATTTCTTCCGGCTCTTCCTGCAGATGGCGGTGGTCCTGACCTTCGCCGGCGGCTCGCCGGTGGTGAAGGTCGGCCGCATTGCCGGCCAGTTCGCCAAGCCGCGCTCGGCTCCGACCGAGACGATCGGCGGCGTCGAACTGCCGAGCTACAAGGGCGACATCATCAACGACAACGAGTTCACGGCCGAGTCCCGGATTCCGGACCCGCGCCGCCAGCTCGAGGCCTACCGGCAGTCGGCGGCGACGCTGAACCTGATCCGCGCTTTCGCGACCGGCGGCTACGCCAATCTCGACAATGCGCATCGCTGGATGCTCGGCTTCGTCAAGGATAGCCCGCAGTCGGGCCGCTACCAGGAAGTCGCTGGGCGCATCACCGAGGCGCTCGACTTCATGCGCGCCATCGGCATCGATCCCGAGACGCATCCCGAGATGCGCACGACGGATTTCTACACCAGCCACGAGGCGCTGCTGCTCGGCTACGAGCAGGCGATGACACGCACGGACTCGACCACCGGCGAGTGGTACGACACATCCGGCCACATGGTCTGGATCGGCGACCGCACGCGCCAGCTCGACCATGCCCATGTCGAGTTCTTCCGCGGCATCCGCAATCCGATCGGCCTGAAATGCGGTCCGTCCCTCAAGCCGGACGAGCTGCTCAAGCTGATCGACGCGCTCGATCCGCAGAACCAGCCCGGCCGCCTGACGCTCATCGCCCGCTTCGGCGCCGACAAGGTCTTCGACCATCTGCCGGCCCTGGTGCGCGCCACCAAGCGGGAAGGGCGCAACGTCGTCTGGTCCTGCGATCCGATGCACGGCAACACCGTCAAGGCGGCGAGCGGCTACAAGACCCGGCCCTTCGATCTGATCCTCTCCGAGGTGAAGAACTTCTTCGCCGTTCACCAGGCCGAAGGCACCCATGCCGGCGGCATCCATCTGGAGATGACGGGCAAGAACGTCACCGAGTGCACCGGCGGCGCGCGCGGCATGACCGACGCCGATCTCAACGACCGCTACCACACGGTCTGCGATCCGCGCCTCAACGCCGAGCAGGCGCTGGAGATGGCCTTCCTCGTCGCCGAGCTGGTCAAGCGCGAGCGCGCCGGCCGGGCGCGGCCGGAGGTCGAGGCGGCTGAGTAATCCGCAGCGCCCTCGCCAACGAAACAGGGCCGCAGCGTCGCTGCGGCCCTTCTTGTTTTCAAGAGGTGTCTTGAAGATCAGAACTTCAGGGCGGCGGCGACGCGACCGGTGTTGACCGTCGTCGTCGTGCCCTCGATTTCCGCGAAGCGGACGATCTGGTACTCGGCACGCAAGAAGAGGTTGTCGGTCACGGCCCAGTCGACGCCGGCGCCGGCGCTGAGGCCGAAGGCGTAGGTGTTCTTCTTGCTGCCGCCGACGACGGACGGATTTGTCGGTGTATAGCCGGTGGCGTAGAAGGCTTCGGTCGCGCCTGTGATCGGATTGCTGCGTGTTATGAACCAGGTGGATTGGATCGTCGAGGTCGTGTTGAAGCGTCCGACGGCTCCACCGATCGTCGCATAGGGCATGACCCGGCCATAGGCCCAGCCCATGCGCAGCCGGAGCGTTGCATAGTCGTTGAGCTTGGCGCCCTGGTTAGTCGTCATCCGGACATCATTGAGGGCGCCGTCCGAGGTGACAACGCGCCGTCCGATGGAATCGCTGACGCCGTAGCTAAGCCCTGAGCGCGTGTAGTCCGCTTCGAAGCCGAGAACGACATCGCCAAAAAGGTAGTTGTAGCCGGTGAAGCCGAAGAATTGTGCGCCGCTATCGCGCTTCTCCTGCAAGTTGCCGACCCAGGAGCCCAGATTGTGCTCCGCGCCCAGCATGGTGTTTCGGAATGCATAGTTCGCAAGCGTCTGCAGGCCTTCGCCAGGCTTGAATTTCGTGTCGCTGACGCCAGCGCCGCCGCCGAAATAGAAGCCCGACCAGTCGAAGCTACCTGAGCCAAAGGCCGGAGCCTCGATCGGCTGCTCGATCTGCGAGCCCCTGAGATAGTCGGCACCCCGCGCTGCCTGCGGCAGCATGAGCGCGCAGGCCATCGCGACGACCGGGGGGAGGGCGGCGATAGATGCAGCACGCATCGGTGACTCTCCGAACAGCCGCCGAAAGGAGCTAGTGGCAGGCTCGAAGAGCATTCATGCCCGATTAACCCTAATGTCCGGTTAACGTTGCGAGATTCCCACGGGGCGCGGGCTGGGCTCTCAGGCCGCATCGACGACTCAGGAGACCTGCCGCTAACCAGACCGCCGGAAAGCCGGCGATGCCGGTATTGCGAATTCGGGAACGAGACAATGCTGCGTCACATCGTGTTCTTCACGGCCAAGGACCCCGCGAAGCGCGAAACGATCCTCCATGCGCTGCGCCGCCTTGGCGAGATCCCGCACTCGCTCGCTTTCGAGGTCGTCTCCAACGGCAAGATCGACCCTTACGGCAACGACATCGATATCGTCGTCTATGGCGAGTTCGCCGACGAGGCGGCGCTTGCCGCTTACAAGGCCCATCCGATCTATGACGAGACCACGCAGCTGGTCCGGCCGATGCGCGAACTGCGCTACTCTGCCGATTTCCGCTCGACCTTGAGCTGATCGCCGCCGGGCGAGCCGGCGCCGAGGCGAGGGAGGCAGCGCGTAGACGCAGACCCGCACGCACGCGCTGCCGTTGCCGCTCCAGCGCCCGCAAGCTAAATCCGGATTATGACCGCGACCTCCTTCCGCCTGGCCCTGGCCCAGCTCAACCCGACCGTCGGCGATGTCGCCGGCAATGCCGAGAAGGTCCGCGCCGCCAGACGCGACGCGGCGGCGCTCGGCGCCGAGCTCGTCATGTTCCCGGAACTCTTCCTCGCGGCCTATCCGCCTGAAGACCTCGTGCTGAAGCCGGCCTTCCAGGACGCCTGCCGCAAGGCCTGCGAGGAGCTTGCCCGCGAGACGGCTGATGGTGGCCCAGCGGTGCTCCTCGGCCTGCCCTGGCTCGAGGACGGCAAGCTCTACAACGCCTATGCGCTGCTCGATGGCGGCCTGATCCAGTCGGTGCGCTTCAAGGTCGACCTGCCGAATTACGGCGTCTTCGACGAGAAGCGGGTGTTCGAGCCCGGCCCGCTGCCCGGCCCGGTCGTCTTCCGCAACCAGATCCGCCTGGGGATCCCGATCTGCGAGGACATCTGGAGCGACGAGGTCGTCGAATGCATCGCCGAGACCGGCGGCGAGATCCTGCTGGTGCCGAACGGCTCGCCCTTCCGCCGCGGCGTGATCGAGGAAAGGCTGAACGTCGCCGTCGCCCGCGTCGTCGAGAGCGGGCTGCCCATGGTCTATCTCAACCAGCTCGGCGGCCAGGACGAGCTGGTCTTCGAGGGCGCGTCCTTCGTGCTCAATCCCGACCGCAGCTTCGCTCACCAGCTTCCCGCCTTCCGCGAGGCACTGGTCGTGACGAACTGGGAGCGCGGGCCTGAGGGCTGGCACTGCCTGCAAGGCGAGGTCACTGCCGTCGAGAGCGGCGACGAGGCCGACTATTCGGCCTGTGTCCTCGGCCTGCGCGACTATGTCGAGAAGAACCGCTTTCCCGGTGTCGTGCTCGGCCTCTCAGGCGGCATCGATTCCGCGATCTGCGCGGCGATGGCGGTCGATGCGCTCGGCGCGGAGCGCGTGCGCTGCGTGATGATGCCCTATCGCTTCACCTCGCAGGAGAGCCTGGACGACGCCAAGGCCTGCGCCGATGCCCTCGGCGTGCGCTACGAGATCGTCCCGATCGCCGAGCCGGTCGAAGGCTTCGAAGGGGCACTTGCCGAACTCTTCGCCGGCACCAATCGCGGCATCACCGAGGAGAACCTGCAGAGCAGGGTGCGTGGCACGCTCCTGATGTCGATCTCCAACAAGTTCGGGCCGATGGTGGTGACGACCGGCAACAAGTCGGAGATGTCCTGCGGCTACGCCACGCTCTATGGCGACATGAACGGCGGCTACAACCCGATCAAGGATCTCTACAAGACCGAGGTCTTCCGCCTGTCCGCGCTGCGCAACCGCTGGAAGCCGGTCGGCGCGCTCGGACCGGATGGCGAGGTGATCCCCGAGAACATCATCGTCAAGCCGCCATCAGCCGAATTGCGCGAGAACCAGAAGGACCAGGACTCGCTGCCGCCCTATGAGGTGCTCGACGATATCCTCGCCTGCCTGATCGAGCACGAGATGCGGCTGTCCGACATCGTCGCGCGCGGCCACGATCTCGATACGGTCAAGAAGGTCGAGCGCCTGCTCTATCTCGCCGAGTACAAGCGCCGCCAGGCGGCGCCGGGCGTCAAGGTCACCCGCAAGAATTTCGGCCGCGACCGGCGCTATCCGATCGTCAACGGCTTCCGCGACCCCGGCAACGGCGCCCACAAGCCCGATGCGAGCCTGGTCAAGGGCGTCAGCAAGGCGAGCGCCGAGAGCTTCGACTACTGAGCCGAAGAAACACGCCGTCATTCCGGGGCGCCGCGTAGCGGCGAGCCCGGCGCCCATGAACACTAACCTTTCCGTCATGGTCGGGCTTGTCCCGGCCATTCACGTCTTCCTTCACCGAACGTAGTGTTCAAGACGTGGATGCTCGCCACAAGGACGAGCATGACGATCTGGAGCAGCGTCGAGTTCATGGGTGCCGGGCTCGGGCCTGCGGCCTGCTCGGAAGGACGGCGAAGCGCTTGCCGCTACAGCCAGAACCCGCCGATCTGGTTGGCCGCAGGATTGGCGATGCAGGCTGTCATCCGGTCGAGCCAGATCCGCTGGTATTTGGCGTTCTGCCCGTGCTGGGTGTCGATGTCGTAACGGCGCTGGATCAGCTTGACGCGGCGCTTGATGTGCAGGTCGACGAGGCTGTTGAGCTGCGTCACCAACCCGGCGATGGTCGGGGCGCGGGCGATGGTGAGCTGCTGCGCCAGCGCCCGGCAGACGACGTAGCCGACATCGTAATGGAACTGCTCATGCGCCAGCAGGGGCGCGCTCAACGTTACGCCGATCCTGACTTGCGCGCTCGGCCAGACCTCGATCTCGTTGGGCACGCCGAAGGCATAGTCCGTCCCGACCATGCGGGCACCTTTGTCGAAGATCTCGTATTCGAAGGCGGTGTAGGCGTCCTGCACCGTGCCGTCGGCGGGGTCCATCACCACCGGCACCTGCAGGAAATCGCCGGGCTTGAGCTTCACCGGCAGGCGCATGGCGCTGACCACGACACCGGCCGGAGCCGGATTGCCGGCCATGTGCAGGAAGGTCTTGCCGCCCGGATCGACCCGTGAATCCGGGTTCGCGATCTTGAGGAAGACCTGCTGGTAGCGCCTGATGCCACCGCGGGTCAGCGGCCCGCAATCGCCGTCGACCTCGAGCAGCTCGATGCCGAGCGCCGCCGCGTGCGGGTTGATCATCGCCTGGACCAGGCGGGTGTCGGGAACCGTGTTCTTGCCGCTGAGCCCGACCGAAGCCGTGATGCTCATCCTCGCCTCCTCGCGCAGACAGCCCGTCACCCTCCATTTCTAACCTTGCGTCAATCTGGGCGCCTGTCGACAGCTCCGACAGCACGAAACGGCGATGCCCTTGCACTCGCGCCCCTGCCGCGCGACAAGCGCCGGCCATGACCGCACCCTTCGTCCGCACCGCGCCGTCGCCGACCGGCTATCTCCACATCGGCAACGCCCGCTCGATCATGTTCAACTGGCTCTTCGCCGTCAGGCATGGCGGGCGTTTCCTGCTGCGCTACGACGATACCGACAAGGCGCGCTCGAAGCCCGAATTCGCGGCGGCGATCCCCGAGGATCTCGCCTGGCTCGGCGTCAGGCCCGATGCCAGCATCAAGCAGTCGGAACGGCTCGCCCTCTATGACGAGGCGGCAGCGCGCCTGCGTGCCGCTGGGCGGCTCTACCCCTGCTATGAGAGTGCCGACGAACTCGATCGCCGCCGCAAGCGCCAGCTCGCGCGCGGATTGCCCCCGATCTACGACCGCGCCGCGCTTAAGCTGACGGCGGCCGAGCGGGCGGCGCTGGAGGCCGAAGGCCGCAAGCCGCATTGGCGCTTCCTGCTCGACTGGGAGGAGATCGGCTGGAACGACCTGGTGCGCGGCCCCTCGCATGTCGACTGCGCCTCGCTTTCCGATCCCGTCCTGGTCCGCGAGGACGGGACCTATCCCTACACGCTGCCTTCGGTGGTCGACGATGTCGACATGGGCATTACCCATGTCATTCGCGGCGAGGATCACGTCACCAACACGGCGGTGCAGATCCAGATCATCCAGGCGCTCGGCGGCGCGCTGCCGATTTTCGGCCATCACAATCTCTTGACCACGGCGAGCGGCGAGGGGCTCTCTAAGCGCCTCGGCCATCTCTCGCTCAGGGGCCTGCGCGAGGCCGGCGTCGAGCCGCTCGCGGTCGCGGCGCTGGCGGTGCTGACCGGCACCTCCGATGCGGTGCGCCCGGTCGCCAGCCTCGAGGAACTCGCCGGGCTGGTCGAACTCGCCCATGTCTCGCGCGCTCCGGCCAAGTTCGACGAGCACGAGCTCGAGGCGCTTTCGGCGAGGACGCTGCATCATTTCACGTTCGCCGCCGTCGCCGATCGTCTGGCGGCGCTCGGCATCCCCGCGACCGAGCCGTTCTGGCTGGCGGTGCGCGGCAACCTCGCGCGGCTGAGCGATGCTGCTGAGTGGTGGCGGGTCGTCGAAGGGCCGGTCACGCCTGAGATCGCCGACCCCGCCTTCGCCGCAGCTGCCGCGGCGCTGTTGCCGGAAGAACCCTTCGATCAGACGACCTGGAAGAGCTGGACGCAGGCGGTCGCCGCAGCGACAGGGGCCAAGGGCAAGGCGCTGTTCATGCCGCTGCGCCAGGCGCTGACCGGGCTCGACCACGGCCCCGAGCTCGCGGCCCTGCTGCCGCTGATCGGACGCGAGAAGGCGCTGAAGCGGCTGGCGGGCGAGACGGCCTGAGGTCGGGATTGCTTGCGGAGCTTGCTGAACGACCGAAGTCGCCCCGTTGCTGACGTGCCGAGGCAGTTCGCGATGGCAGCGGCAACTGCTAGCCGGGTGCCGATGCGACGGATCGTGATCCTTGGGAACGTTTCAACTTGAGGCATCTCGGACGCCGATCTGGTTATCTGGGTTGAAGCAAGCCGGGTGAAGTGCCTGCTCCGCGTTGCCATGCGTAGCGCCCTCAATCGTCCGCGAAGCGATCTTCCCGATGGCTGCGTCGAAAGGCTGGATGCCGATTTTGTATCGTTCCTGCGACACGTCTGGAACTCCGATCGGGTGAAACGGCCTGATATTGAGAAGCAGCAGTGCGCTCAGGGCGCGCATGTGCCAGTTGTTCGCCTGCGCGGCGTAGCGCAAACGGCCAAGCTCTTGCGGTTTCTGTCCTAGCGAGAGCCGCCGATTTTTTCGGACCTCTTGCATCGACGCTTACGTCAGATAATGAGCCCTGGCGGACAATGACCAATGAAGAGCCGGGGGGCTACTGTGAAACTACTTCGACCGTCGAGCGTGATTGCGCTCCTGATAATTGCAGCGCCCGCGCTGGCTCAGCCGGCCGGCATGGGCGCAGGGTGCATCAAGGGCTACGAAGTCTTCGCTGGATCCAAAGGCTCGAAGGCTTTCGCCAAGGGCAAGACCAAGGGTTGCGGCTATGCGTATGGCAAGGCGGACATCGCCGAAGCGCGCAGGGCGGCTCTCAACTTTTGCCGCGGGCACGGGGGCGACAGCTGCAGTGTGGTCGAAAGCAGCAGATAGCAAGGCGCGATCTCGCAGATCCGGGGCTGACGAAGCAGCCTCGCATCTGCGAGGTTCCGACCATCAGCGTAGAGGCCCGCCGCCAACCAGCGGCGGGCTTTTCTCAGGTTGGAGGGATTGGGCAAGCATCACCGAACAGACCGGCATGATTTGAGCCGGCAAGCGGACTTCCAAGCGACCGTTGTCGACCCGATGCTGACGCCGCTCCGGTTTTCGCTAGTCGTTCGGTCGTATTGTCCGCATCGGCGATAAGCGCTGCTACGTCGCGGACCCTTCAGCCATTCATGCGCGGGACAATACGTTTGGTTCATCAATCGTGCCGGTGCATCGCCGATTCGTGCTTGGTGTCGCGCATGGTCGAATAGACCAAGAGCGAGATGAAGATCATGCCGGCGAGGTAGTAGTAGAACCATTCCTCATGGCCCTGCTGCTTGAAGAACAGGGCGATGGCGGGCGCCGTGCCGCCGAAGATCGAGACCGTCACCGCATAGGGCAGGGCGACGCCGGTCGCCCGGATCGAGGTCGGGAACAGCTCTGCTTTCACCACGGCGTTGATCGAGGTGTAGCCGGCGACGAAGACCCAGGCGCCGGCGATCAGCAGGAAGGCGGTCCAGGGCGACTTGGTGTGTGAGAGCGTCGTCAGGATAGGCACGGTCAAAAGGGCGCCGGCGAGGCCGAAGAAGACCAGCAGCGGCTTGCGGCCGATACGGTCGGAGATCCAGCCATAAATCGGCTGCAGGATCAGCGCGAAGATCAGCGATCCCGCGATGACATAGGTCGTGGTGATGTCGGAGAGGCCGACCGTCTGCTTCACGAAGGTCTGCATATAGGTGGTGAAGGTGTAGAAGGCGGCCGTGCCGCCGGCGGTCAGCCCGACCACGATCGCGACCTCGCGCGGATAGCGCGTGAGGCCGCGCAGCGAGCTTTCCTTCTTAGGCCCGGCCTTCTTGGCTTCGACGAAGGCCTCGGTCTCGTGCATGTGCCGGCGCATGAACATCGCGGTGATTGCGAGCAGGGCGCCGATCACGAAGGGGATGCGCCAGCCCCATTCCACCAGCTGCTCATGCGTCAGGAAGACGTTCTGCAGAAGCAGCAGCACCAGGATCGCGGTGAGCTGGCCGCCGATCAGCGTGACGTATTGGAAGCTCGAATAGAAGCCGCGATGCTCGGGATGGGCGATCTCGGTGAGATAGGTGGCGCTCGCCCCGTATTCGCCGCCGAGGCTGAGGCCTTCGATCACCCGGGCCAGCGCCAGCATCACCGGCGCGGCGAAGCCGATGCTGGCATAGGTCGGCGTCACCGCAATGATCAGGGAGCCGAAGCACATCATCACGACTGAAAGCGTCAGCGAGAGCCGGCGGCCATAGCGGTCGGCCAGATGCCCGAAAAGCCAGCCGCCGAGTGGGCGCACGATGAAACCGGCGGCGAAGAGCGTGGCGGCGTTGAGCTGCTGCACTACGGGATCGCTGGACGGGAAGAAGTGCGGCGCGAAGTAGAGCGCAAAGGCGGTATAGGCGTAGAAATCGTACCATTCGACGAGATTGCCGACTGAGCCGATGAAGATCGCCTTGAGGCGCCTGCCGGTGTCCGCGAGATCCATGCCGCCATCAGCGGTGATTGCCGGTTCCGACATGGCCTTGCTCAGCGCTCAACATGGTCCGAGCGAGCGGATCGCTCAGGCGCGGGTCATAAACGCGCAAGCTCGCCATACGTTCCGCCCGCGCGATGAAGATAGTGGAGGACTGATCTGCCCTCGCAGTATGTTCCGAATGATCGCGGCCCGCCCGCATTGACGCCTGCATGACCTTGCGGCAAAGCACCCGGCCCCAATGACCGAGACCCGGTCAACGAGCTCCAAGACCGATCACCGCGATGCCCGCCTTCTCCCTTGCGATCTTCGACTATGACGGCACGCTGGCCGACAGCTTTCCGTGGTTCTGCTCGGTGCTCAACCAGACGGCGCGCCAGTTCGCCTTCCGAGAGGTCGAGGAAAGCGAGGCCGAGGAGCTTCGCGGCCTCGAATCGCGCGAGATCATGGCTCGCCTCGGCGTGCCCTTGTGGAAGCTGCCGGCGATCGCGATGCATATGCGCAGACTGAGCGCCGAGGCTGGCGATGCGGTGCCGCTCTTCCCGGGCGTCGAGGCGATGCTGGCGCGCCTCACTGCAAGCGGGATTACGGTCGCGATCGTCAGCTCGAATGGCGAGGATGCGATACGCCGCACGCTGGGGCAGGCTGCCGGCCATGTCAGCCATTTCAGCTGCGGCGCCTCGCTCTGGGGCAAGAGCGCCAAGTTCAAGACGGTGATCGGCCGGGCAGGGGCTTCCAGGGAGCGCACCATCTCGATCGGCGACGAGATCCGCGACATCGACGCGGCAAGGCGTGCCGGCATCGCGGCGGGGGCAGTGACCTTCGGCTACAACAGTGCTGCGTCGCTCAGGGCGCGCGGGCCTGACCTGATCTTCGACGACTATGGCGAGCTGCTGGCGAAGCTGACGGCCTGATCAGGGCCGGGCGGTTGCGCCGGCGCCGAGATTGGGCGCGAGGTTCGGCGCGACGATCCGCACCGTGCGGCGCTCGCCGGTAACGCTCTTGCTCTCGCGCTTCACGCCGTCGCCCTGCTGCAGCGTCTTCTCGCTGTCGATCTTCTGCGGCCCGACGCCGGCGGATTCGGTGCTCGCGGTCGGCACATTGGCATCGGCTGTCGGCTCGTCGCCGGGGGCGGCCTGGAGCACGGTCGGGGCCGGCGCTGCGGGGCCGGGCTTGGCCTCCGGCGCATTGGCGGCGCCCTTCTTGCCGCGGGCCGGTGCCTCCGGCTTGGGACGCGACATCTCGAGCGAACGCTGCTCGGTGACGATGATGTCGCCCTTGCGCTGCTCGATCAGGTTCTCGGCGTTCTGCAGGGCCTGGGCCCAGCTTTGCCCCGGCGCCCGGCAGGTGCAGGCGGCATCGAAGCTGCGGGTATACTTCAGCGCGTTCGGCAGAGACGCATAGGGCGTGCCGGTGCTGCGCGAGACCGCGTTCTGGACATCGCCGCCATTGCTCATTCCGAAGGCGAGGGTCTCAGTGCCCGGGCAGAGCGCCTGGCACATCTCGTCCTGGCTTTCGCGGCCGCCCGGACTGTTGGAAAGCGGGAAGAAGAAGCCGTCGCAGGTGCGCACGCAGACGCTGTAGGGGCCGCCCTGGCGCGGCTGGCTCTCGCCGGGCTCCAGCGGCTCCGGGTCGAGCTCGGGCAGGGTCGAATCGATCTCGCCGCGGCGCGGCTCGATGCCGAAGATCGTCTCGAAGAAGCCGCGGCGCTGCTCGCGGCAGTTATTGTCGATCAGCGCTGCGAGCTGGGCCCGGCGCTGCTCGATGCCGCCGCCACCCGCCTGCCGCTGCAAGGCGCCGTACTGGGCCTCGAGCTGGCCAAGCTGGGCCCGGATGCCACCGCATTGCGGCGGTGCCTGCTCGCCGAAGAACAGGAAGCCGCCCCGGTCGCAACCCATCGAACGATACTGCCCGGAGAGCCGGGCGATCTGCCCCGCGACGCGCTGCGCCGCCTGCGCGGCGCGGGGATCGCCGCCCCGCTGGCCCTGCAGGCTCGCCAGTTCCGCGCGCCAGTTATTGCAGGCGGGCGATTGCGCGACGGCTGCACCGGTCAGCGCGGCGAGCGCCAGTGCCGGGGCGAGGAGACGTCGGAGCGTAGCGGAGATCATCGGAGGACGCGTCTGAACCCTTGTTAGCCATCGGACGCCGCAGCCGGCGGCGCGCATTCGCTGAGCACATGTCACAAAGGCGACGGAACTATGGAGCCATAGCCACGCAGATTCGCATCTGTATGCCAGACAAGGGCCGAGATGGCACATTTGCGGGATGCCGACAATCGTCCGTCCTGCCGGGTTTCCTTGGGGCGCCGCTCAATGCAACCCTCCGCCAGACGCAAGGGCATGGTGGTGTACGAGCGGCCATGTGATTAGAAGCGAAGGCAGCGCGGACCCGTCGTCCCGCCCATTCCTCGATCAGGCGAAGCGAACCATGCCCCTCCATCAAGCGCTCGACGAGGCGTTCATCCCGGAACTGCCGAACTACTATCGCGGCAAGGTCCGTGAGAACTACGACCTGCCGGACGGCCGGCGCATCCTGATCTCGACCGACCGGCTCAGCGCCTTCGACCGCGCCATTGCCGCGATCCCGCTGAAGGGGCAGGTTCTGACGCAGGTCGCGCGCTACTGGTTCGAGAACACCGCCGATATCTGCCCCAACCATGTGCTCGAGTACCCCGATCCCAATGTCGTGGTCGGCAAGCGGCTCGATATCCTCCCGGTCGAGGTGATCGTGCGCGGCTATCTCGCCGGCACCACCGGCACCTCCGTGCTGACGCTCTACAAGGAGGGCAGGCGCGAGATCTACGGCATGCGTTTCCCCGATGGCATGCGCGATAACGAGAAGCTGCCCGAGGCGATCATCACCCCGACCAGCAAGGCTTTCGACGGCGGCCATGACGAGCCGCTCACCGCACAGGGGATCGTCGACAGCGGCCTTTTGACCAGAAAGCAATGGGATACGGTTTCGGGCCATGCGCTGGCGCTGTTCGCCCGGGGCCAGAAGCTGGCGGCCGAGCGCGGCCTCATCCTGGCCGACACCAAATACGAGTTCGGCACCGACAAGGACGGCAACATCCTGCTGGCCGACGAAATCCACACACCGGATTCCAGCCGCTACTGGTTCGCCGGCAGTTATCCGGAACGCTTCGCCGCCGGCGGGAAGCCGGAGAGCTTCGACAAGGATTTCGTCCGCAACTGGGTGGTGGCGCGCTGCGATCCCTACAAGGAGGACTTGCCGCCTATCCCGGACGAGCTGATCGCGCAGACCACGGCGGTCTATGTGAAGGCCTTCGAGACGATCACGGGGACGACCTTTGTCCCGCCGCCCGCCGACGAACCGCCACTGGCGCGGATCAGGCGGAACCTCGCGAAGTACTTCTGAGCGGACGGCGCGCTGGGGCTCTGCCGCGGCGCCCTGCTTCGGCGCCAATCAGGCGCCGTCTTCGCGATAGGTGCCGGCCAGAAGCCGGCCGCGCTCGGTCAGCACCGCGAGCACGCGCTCGAAGGTTCGCAGCTCGTCCGGCGCGATGCCCTCGGTCCAGCGCTGCTCGAAGGCGAGCGCGAGCGGCACGATCTGGGCATAGACCCGCGCGCCTGCGGCAGTGAGCGAGACAAAGGATTCGCGCCGGTCGGCCCGGTTCTCGCTGCGCGCGACGAGGCCGCGCTGGTCGAGGCCCGACACGGCGCGCGAGACCTTGGTCTTGTGCATCTGTGAGAGCTCGCCGATGTCCCGCGAGGTCATCCGCCCGAATTCGCCGAGCTGGGCGATCACCCGCCATTCCGGAATGCCGATGCCGAACTGCTCGCCATAGATGCGCGCCAGCGCCCGGCTCGCGAACACCGCCGCCACATTGATGCGATAGGGTACGAACTGCTCGAGATGCAGGGCGCGCTCGCCGTCTGCAGTTTTTGGTGTCGTTGACATTAGTTTCACTTGCAACTAATCAGCGGATGACGGGCAGCGGGCACGGAACGGACGAAAGCCGGTTTTCGCAGAAGCCGTGCGCCATTTCCACATCCCCTGCCGAAGTACCATCACTGCCGGACCGGTGCCGCTACAACAGGCGCCGACGGCTCCAGGGAGGAAGCAGCCATGAACGTCCAGACGGCGCCGCTCGCCGCGTCCGGCCAGCAGGTTCAGAACGGCCTGCGCTACATGTCGGGCTTCGGCAATTCCTTCGAGACCGAGAGCCTGCCCGGCGCGCTGCCGATCGGCCGCAACTCCCCGCAAAAGGCGGCCTACGGGCTCTATGCCGAGCAGCTTTCCGGCTCGCCCTTTACCGCCCCGCGCTCGACCAATGAGCGCTCCTGGCTTTATCGCATCCGCCCGAGCGTCAAGCATGGCGGCCGCTGGACGCTTCTCGACAAGGGGCTGGTCCGCACCGCGCCCTGCCGTGACGAGACCAAGCCCTCGCTCGGCCCGTTGCGCTGGAGCCCGATCCCGGTCCCTCAGGAGAAGCTGACCTTCCTCACCGGGCTGCGGACGCTGACCACGGCCGGGGACGGCGATGCCCAGGCCGGCATGGCCGCGCACATGGTCTTCGTCACCGCCTCAATGGAGCGCGAATACCTGTTCTGTGCCGATGGCGAGCTGCTGGTCGTGGCGCAGGAGGGCAAGCTTCGCTTCTTCACCGAGTTCGGCATCATCGAGATCGAGCCCGGCGAGATCTGCGTCATCCCGCGCGGCGTCGTCTTCCGCTGCGAGCTGATCGACGGACCGGCCCGCGCCTATGTCTGCGAGAACTATGGCGGTGGCTTCACCTTGCCGGATCGCGGCCCGATCGGCGCCAACTGCCTCGCCAATCCCCGCGACTTCCTGACCCCGGTCGCCGCCTATGAGGATATCGAGGAGCCCTCGACGCTCTATGCCAAATGGGGCGGGGAGATCTTCTCGACACCGATCGGCCAGTCGCCGCTCGACGTCGTCGCCTGGCACGGCAATTACGCGCCCTACAAATACGATCTGCGCCATTATTCGCCGGTGGGCGCGATCTCCTTCGACCATCCCGACCCGTCGATCTTCACCGTGCTGACGGCGCCCTCCGAGACGCCCGGCACCGCCAATATCGACTTCGTGATCTTCCCGGAGCGCTGGATGGTGGCGGAGAACACCTTCCGGCCGCCCTGGTACCACCGAAACATCATGTCGGAGTTCATGGGGCTGATCTACGGCGTCTATGACGCCAAGCCGGAGGGCTTCACGCCCGGCGGCTTCAGCCTGCACAACATGATGCTGCCGCACGGCCCGGACACCCAGGCCTTCGAGCATGCGAGCACGGTCGAACTGAAGCCGGTGAAGCTCACCGGCACCATGGCCTTCATGTTCGAGACGCGCTTCGCCCAGCGCGTCACCGGCTACGCCGCAAGCCTGCCCGAATTGCAGGAGAACTACGCCGATTGCTGGGAAGGGCTGAAGAAGCGCTTCGACCCGAACAGGCGCGAGGCCTGGTGATCAGGCTGGCATCTTGGACTTGCCTAGGCTCGGAACCGCTCCGTCATCCCGGGCGAGCGAAGCTCGGCCCGGGATCCATCGTAGGGCTCAACGTTCTACGATGGATCCCGGAGCTGCACGGCTTCGCCGCTTGTCCGGGATGACCGACGAGGTGGAACAGTCTTCAGCGCGACTTCAGCCGGTTCATGAAGGCGTCGTAGGAGAGTTCCGCGACCTGCCACCAGAGCAGGTTCTCGCCGCGGAAGGCGACCATCGAGTCATAGCCCTTCTTGAAGAGCTCGCTCTTGGCCGAGGTCTCGGCATAGTACTCTTCGGCCGCCTTGAGCGAGGCTTCCATGATCGGCTGCGGGAAGGCGCGGAGCTGCGCACCCTGGCCGACGAGCCGGCGCAGGCCGCCCGGGTTCACGGCGTCGTACTTCGCCAGCATCCAGTTATTGGCCGCTTCGCAGGCATGGTAGACCATGGCCTGGTAGTGCTTGGGCAGCTTGTTCCACTGCTCCTGGTTGATGACGAGATGCAGCATGGCGCCGCCCTCCCACCAGCCGGGATAGTAGTAATAGGGCGCGACCTTCACGAAGCCGAGCTTCTCGTCGTCATAGGGGCCGACGAATTCGGCGGCGTCGATCGTGCCGCGCTCCAGCGCCGGATAGACGTCGCCGGGGGCGATCTGCGTCGGCACCACGCCGAGCTTGGCCAGCACCGCGCCGCCCATGCCGCCGATGCGGAACTTCAGGCCCTTGAGGTCGTCGACCGTCTTCAGCTCCTTGCGGAAGAAGCCGCCCATCTGGCAGCCGGAATTGCCGCAGGGGATCGAGTAGGCGTTGAACTTGGCCAGGGCCTCGTTGATGATCTGCTCGCCGCCGCCGAAGTACCACCAGCTATGCTGCTGGCGGGCGTTCAGGCCGAAGGGGATGCCGGTGCCGAGGCCGAAGGCCGGCTCCTTGCCGATGTAGAAATAGGTCGGGGTGTGGGCGCATTCGACGGTGCCGGAGCTGACCGCGTCGAGCGCCTGCAGGCCGGGCACGATCTCGCCGGCCGAGAAGGTCTGGACCTGGAACCGGCCGTCGGTGGCGTCCGACATGAACTTCGCGAACTGCTGGGCCGTGCCGAAAATCGTGTCGAGCTGCTTGGGGAAGCTCGAGGTCAGCCGCCATTTCACTTCAGGCATCGACTGGGCGATGGCCGGCATCGTGATCGAGGTCGCGGCGGCGGCGAGCGCACCAGTTTTCAAAAACGCGCGGCGTTCCATATGGTCTCCTCCCGAAAGCTCGTTGCGCCCTTCATGGCGTGTCCGGGGAGGAATGAAAAGAGATGAAGCTTGCATCGCTCACGCATGGCCGCGACGGCCGTCTCGTCGTCGTATCGAACGACCTGACGCGCGCCACGGATGCCTTCCCGGTCGTGGCGACGCTGCAGGGCGCGCTCGATGACTGGGAACGCTGCGCGCCGCGCCTTTCCGACCTCGCCGAGGGGCTGGAGCACGGCTCGGTGCCGTCCTTCCGCTTCCACGAGCATGACTGCGCCTCGCCGCTGCCGCGCGCCTATCAATGGGTCGACGGCTCGGCCTATGTGAATCATGTCGAGCTCGTCCGGAAGGCGCGGGGCGCCGAGATGCCCGCGAGTTTCTGGACCGACCCACTGATGTACCAGGGCGGCTCCGATTCGTTTCTCGGCCCGCGGCAGCCGATTCGGATCGCGAGCGAGGATTACGGCATCGATCTCGAGGCCGAGATCGCCGTCATCACCGGCGATGTTCCGATGGGCGTGAGCCCAGACGAGGCGCGCGCGCTCGTCCGCCTCGTCATGCTCGCCAACGATGTCAGCCTGCGCAATCTGATTGCCGCCGAGCTGGCGAAGGGTTTTGGCTTCCTGCAATCCAAGCCGTCCTCGGCCTTCTCGCCGGTGGCGGTGACGCCGGAGGAGCTCGGCTCCGCCTGGAAGGATGGCAAGCTCCACCTGCCATTGCTCGCCCAGATCAATGGCAAGCCTTTCGGCAAGCCTGAGGCCGGCGTCGACATGACCTTCGATTTCGGCGTGCTGATTGCCCATGCCGCGAAGACCCGCCCGCTCGTCGCCGGCACCATCGTCGGCTCCGGCACGGTCTCAAACCGTGATGCCGATGGTGGGCCGGGCCGGCCGGTCGGAGAAGGCGGCCTCGGCTACGCCTGCATCGCCGAGCAGCGCATGGTCGAGACCATCCGCGACGGCGCGGCCAAGACGCCCTTCCTGCGCTTCGGCGACAGCGTCCGCATCGAGATGAAGGACGCCGCCGGCCATTCGATCTTCGGCGCGATCGACCAGGAGATCATGCCCTATGTGCGGTGAGGCATGCGCGGCGACGCCGCTCCGTCATTGTCGGGCGAAGCGCAGCGCAGACCCGAGAATCTCTGGTCAGGTGGGGCGCCGGTTGGAGCCTTTTGCGGCCTGAGATGCTCGGGGCAAGCCCGAGCATGACGTTCGTATCGACAGATTTGTGAGGTTGCTCAATGTCCTCCCCCGCTTTCGCCTCCACCGCCGATCTCGGCGAGAAGACCGTCTCCTTCGACGAGATCGGCAAGGGGGTCTACGCCTATACCGCCGAGGGCGACCCCAATAGCGGCATCGTCGTCGGCGACGACAGCGTGCTCGTCTTCGATGCGCAGGCGACGCCGACCATGGCCGAGCGCGTCATCGCGAGGGTGCGCGAGGTCACCGACAAGCCTGTCAGCCATGTCGTGCTCTCGCATTATCATGCCGTGCGCGTGCTCGGCGCGCCGGCCTATGGCGCCCGCGAGATCGTCTGCTCGGATGCGGCGCGGGCGATGATCGTCGAGCGCGGCGAGGAGGACAAGGCGAGCGAGATCGGCCGCTTTCCCCGCCTCTTCCAGGGGGCCGACTCGATCCGCCCGGGCCTGACCTGGCCGACCACGACCTTCTCGCACAATGCCTCGATCTGGCTGGGCTCGCGTGAGGTCCGGTTGATGAAGCTCGGCCGCGGCCATACCGCGGGCGACATCGTCGCCTGGATGCCGGACACCAATGTGATCTTCGCCGGAGACCTCGTCGAATACGGCGCGACGCCCTATTGCGGCGACGCGCATTTTACCGACTGGCCGGCGACGCTCGATGCGCTGGCGAGCTTCGCGCCCGCCGCCATGGTGCCGGGCCGCGGCGCCGCCCTGACCAACCGGTCGATGGTGGTGGACGGCATCAAGGGCACGCGCGCCTTCTTAACCGATCTCTTCGAGGCGGTGCGAGGCCATGTCGCTGCCGGCCGTTCGTTGCGCGAGACCTTCGAGCGCGTGCACGAGGCCTTGAAGCCGGCCTATGGCGACTGGGTGATCTTCGAGCACTGCCTGCCCTTCAACGTCACCCGGGCATATGACGAGGCCGGCGGCCTCGACCACCCGCGCATCTGGACGGACGAGCGCGACCGCCAGATGTGGCTGGATCTGCGGGGGTAGGGCGGTGTCGCTCGCTCTGCATTTCCGCAAGGCAGCCCGCAACAACGCCTGGTCGAACGACCGCCTGTTGCGCGCCTGCGCGGAGCTGGGCGACGACGAATTCCTGGCGCGCCGGACGAGCTTCTTCCCGTCGCTCCACGCGACCCTGAACCACAATCTCACGGTCGATCTCTATTATCTCGACATGCTGGAGGAGGGCGGGGTCGGGCTCGCGATCTTCGACGGGATCCGGCCGCTGGCGGCGCGCCAATTGCGCGCGGCTCAACTCGCTTCCGACCGCCGGCTGATCGCCTTTTGCGATGCCCAGGACGAGGCGCTCCTGTCGCGCCTTGTCGCGACCGATCGGGGTGAGGACGGCATGGTGTCGGAGCGGGTCGACGACCTGCTCGGCCACCTCTTTCAGCACCAGATCCACCATCGTGGCCAGGCGCACGCCATGCTGGCCGGCACGCCCGTCGCCCCGCCGCAACTCGACGAATACTTCCTCGCCTTCGACGCCGTCCGGCGCGCGGCCGATCTTGCGGCGCTCGGGCTGGAAGGGCCGGAGGCCCTGCACTGATGCAGCCCTTCCGTCAGTTCGCCTATCGCCGAAGTGCCGACCAGGATGCCGCCGGCCCGATGCGGCATCCGGTGGTCGTCGTGGGCGCTGGCCCTGTCGGGCTGACCCTGGCGCTCGACCTCGCGCGCCGCGCCGTGCCGGTCGTGCTGATCGACGATGCCGACCGGATCGGCGAGGGCTCGCGTGCGATCTGCTTCGCGAAGCGCACGCTCGAGATTTTCGACAGGCTCGGCCTCGCGGAGGCGATGGTCGAGAAGGGGGTGACCTGGCGGAAGGGTAAGGTCTTCCGCGGCGATGCCGGGCTCTACGAGTTCGATCTTCTGCCCGAGGGCGGCCACAAGCAGCCCGCCTTCATCAACCTCCAGCAGTTCTATGTCGAAGCGGCGCTGGTCGAGGCCGCGCTAGCCGAGCCGCTGGTCGATCTGCGCTGGAGCAACCGCCTGGCGGGACTCGCCAACCGCGAGGACGGAGTCGCGCTCACCATCGCCACGCCGGACGGGAACTATTCGCTTCACGCGGACTGGGTGGTCGCCTGCGACGGCGCGCGCTCGCCGAGCCGCGACATGCTCGACCTGGAATTTCGCGGCGAGGCCTTCGAGGATCGCTTCCTGATCGCCGATGTGAAGATGCAGGCACCGTTCCCGACCGAGCGCTGGTTCTGGTTCGATCCGCCTTTCCATTCTGGCCAGTCTGCCCTGCTGCACAAGCAGCCGGACGATGTCTGGCGCGTCGACCTGCAGCTCAGTCCCGATGCCGACCCCGAACATGAGAAGCGTCCGGAGATCGTGCGCCCCCGGATCGAGCGCATGCTCGGCCATGCCGATTTCGCGCTGGAATGGGTCTCGGTCTACCGCTTCCAGTGCCGCCGGCTAGACCGTTTCCTGCATGGGCGCGTGATCTTCGCCGGAGACGCCGCCCATCAGGTCTCGCCCTTCGGCGCCCGCGGCGCCAATTCCGGCATCCAGGACGTCGACAATCTCGGCTGGAAGCTCGCGCTGGTCCTGCAGGGCAGGAGCCCGGCTTCGCTGCTCGAAAGCTATGACAGCGAGCGTAGCTTCGCCGCCGACGAGAACATCCTGAACTCGACGCGCGCGACCGATTTCATCGCGCCGCGCTCGCCGGGCGAGCGCCTGCTGCGCGCCGCTGCGCTGTCGCTGGCGCCGCTCGCTCCCTTCGCCCAGCGCTTCGTCAATTCCGGCCGGCTCTCCTTGCCGAGTGCCTATGCCGACTCGCCGCTCTCGATGGCTGATGCCGGTTGGGACGGCGGCTTAGCCCCGGGCTCCTCGTTCCTCGATGCACCGCTGCTGGGTGGGGCAGGGGGCACGACCTGGCTGAGCGAAGCGCTGCGGCCGGGAAGGCCGGTGATCATCGGCGAAGGGGTTTCGCGGCTCGCACCGCCGGGGACGGTCGCAGTCGAGCCGGCTGCCGGGGCGGGCGACATCCTCAGGCGGCGCTATGCGCTCGCGCCCGGCGATGCCGTCGTCCTGCGGCCGGATGGCCATGTCGCGGCCCGGTTCCGTCAAGCGAGAGCGGCCGACATCGCCATCGCCATCGAAAGGCTGGAGGGCCGCGCTTCATGACCGAGCCCACCGCTCTTGCGCGCGAAGCCCGCTTCGCCGATCCCGACGCCGCCTATCGCCTGCTGGCCGAGGCGCATCGTGACCTCGATGAGCGCGAGAGCGCGGCGCTGAATGCGCGCCTGGTGTTGATCCTCGCCAACCAGATCGGCGATCTCGGAGTGCTGCGCGAGGCCGTGGCGCTGGCGCGGCAAGCACGGTAACCTCGCCTCCGACCACGGATTCCGGAGCCTGCCGCCAGATGGACGATCTTGCGCCCTTCTACCCGACGCTGATTCCGCTCGCCTTCTTCTTCTGGGGGCCGGCGCTGGTGATGCTGCTGTTCTGGCTGGTCGGGCTCTGGGCTCGCAAGCTCGGCGTCGCCCGCGCCCTGGAGAGCGACTGGGACGGCTTCAGCAAGGATGATGTCGAGAAGCTCTTCGCCGCCTATGGCGAGCGGCTCCGCGCCGCCTATCGCCACAAGCTGCTGCCGGCCGACGCCGCTGTCGCGCTGACCTACGCCATCGTTGGCGGCTTCATCATCGCCGGGGTGTCGATGCGCGGTTATCCCTGGTGGGTCGCGGCCCTTTGCGGCGGGGGCTGGCTCTTTGGCGGGCTCTGCGACATCGCCGAGAACCTCGCGGTTGCACGCCTGCTTGATCGTTATCCGAAGATCGAGGAGGGCACGGTCGCCTTCGCCAGCGGCTTTACGCGCATCAAGCTCGTGCTGTTCGCGCTGGGGGTGATCGGGGCGATCGCTGCCGCCTATCTGGCGTTCAAGCCGCTGGCCGCCTGAAGGGCCCGTGCGCGAGGCCGGTTTGCCCGGTTGCACTGGCGCGCGCTGCCGGGCCATCCCATATCCTGTCGGCCTTAGGGCGACACAGAGTCGGGAGAATTTGAATGCGGTTTCGTCGTCACGTCCTGGCTGTGCTGGCCGCCTGCGCCTTCAGCGGCGCTGCGCTTGCCCCGGCACAGGCCCAGGAGGATCTGATCTTCCGCAAGTCGACGGTCTGGAAGATGATGACCCCGGATGACAAGCTCGCCGTCTACGGCGTCGACGATCCCGTGGTCGAGGGCGTCGCCTGCCATTACACCGTGCCCGAGAAGGGCGGTGTCTCCGGCATGTTCGGTGTCGCCGAGGAGGTCTCCGACGTCTCGCTCTCCTGCCGTCAGGTCGGCCCGATCAAGTTCAAGGAAAAATTCTCGCAGGGCGATGTCGTCTTCCGCGAGCGCCGTTCGCTGATCTGGAAGAAGATGCAGATCGTTCGCGGCTGCGACGTCAAGCGCAACGTGCTGATCTATATGGTCTATACCGACAAGCTGATCGACGGCTCGCCGCAGAACTCGACCTCGAGCGTGCCGATCATGCCCTGGGGCGGCATGGGCGAAGTCGCGAAATGCGCCGAATGGGTGCGCTGAGGCGCCTTCCGTAGCCGACCGCCTCTAGCGCGGCGTGTAGGTGCCGACATAGTTGCAGTTGGCGCCGTGGAAGGTCGTACACTCGCCGCTCTCGGACACCACGAGGTTGCGGCCCTTGCGGCGGATCTCCAGCCGGCAGATGTCGCCGTCCCGTTCGGCTTCGGCGACGAGGCGGTCGCCCTGGACGCGGCCGCGCGCCGAGATAACGCCGACGCAGCTTCTGCTGCCGATTTCGGCGTCGACTTTGAACAGCCCGGCGCCGGCCGGGCGGATCGTCATGCTGCCGCCCAGTATGCGATAGCGGCCCTCGAAGGCCTGGGCCGGCAGCAGGGTCGCCAGGATGAAGCCGGCGACGAGTGCTGGATGGGTCAATGCTGGGTGAGGCATGGGCCGACGCTCCCTGCTGCGGCCGGGTCGATCCGCGGCCGCTCAGGCTAGCGCTTGCCTCGCTCTGGGGAGATCTCGCCGGGAGGGCTCAGTGCCCGCAGGTAATGACGAGGGGCCGCTCGGCCTCGCTCGAAGCCGCCACCTTGACGGTGCCGGTAAAGTCCTCGGCAGAGGCGACGCCATAGGACTTGGCGATGCGGTGCCCTTGAGCCTCGCACCAGGCATTGGCGACGATCTGGCCGCATTCCGCCTTGCTGGCGATGCAATCGGCGACGCCGTAGCCGTCGCTGGCGGGGATCAGATAGGTGCGCTCGGGCTTGGGGGCGGCGACGGTGCCGGTGGTGGGTACCACGGCAAGCGAGAGCCCGGCTCCGATGATTCCGAACAAACCGACCAGAGCCACTGCGCGGCGCATGATATTTTCCCTGAGCTTCGACGAGCTCTGAACCTTCGACATCACAGCTTGGTTCCGAATGCTTAAAATACGGTGAAGTGCGGCAAGCTTTGTTGCGGCGCACAAGGCGAGGGCGGTTGTGGCGGGATTGCGGCAGCCAGAGCCGGAATCGCTGGACAAGGCGACGAATGCCGCACGTCGGCGGCTGAGCGTTGCAGCGCTGCCACTTGACGTAAGCGCACGCCGCAGGCATTCACGAGGACGATGACGCGAGCCCTCGCCATTATCTGCATTATTTGCCGCTAGCTTTCGCTGGCCGGCTGCTCACGTCCTCGTCCCAACGAAAAGACAGACAGCGCCCCGGCCAGCGGCCTGGATACGCCGTTTTTGTCGCCTTTTCGTCAGGACACCGCATCGATGCAGCCGAAACTCAGGCTCTACAACACGCTGACGCGGACCAAGGAGGCTTTTGCCCCGGTCGATCCGAGCAATGTCCGCATGTATGTCTGCGGCCCGACGGTCTATGACTACGCCCATATCGGCAATGCCCGGCCGGTTATCGTCTTCGACGTGCTCTATCGGCTGCTGCGCCATCTCTACGGCGCCGATCACGTGCTCTATGCGCGCAACCTCACCGACGTCGACGACAA
The DNA here is from genome assembly GCF_001509835.1 of Allobosea sp. WAO. Taxonomy (GTDB): domain Bacteria; phylum Pseudomonadota; class Alphaproteobacteria; order Rhizobiales; family Beijerinckiaceae; genus Allobosea. The sequence goes on along the minus strand of NZ_JXTJ01000005.1, from coordinate 17,590 downwards.
GATCAACGCGCGCGCCGCCCGCGACTATCCCGACCTGCCGCTGAACCGGGCGATCGCCAAGGTCACGCAGACGACGACGGCGCAGTTCCACGCCGATGTCGACGCGCTCGGCAATCTCCGGCCGGGCGAGGAGCCGCGCGCCACCGGCCACATCGAGGAGATGAAGGCGATCATCGAGCGGCTGATCGCCCGCGGCGTCGCCTATGTCGCCGAGGAGCATGTGCTCTTCCACGTTCCTGCCGTCGCCGCCATGAAGCAGGCGCCGCGCTATGGCTCGCTCGCCCGCCGCTCGCTCGACGAGATGATCTCCGGCGCCCGCGTCGACGTGGCGCCTTACAAGCGCGACCCGATGGATTTCGTGCTCTGGAAGCCGAGCCGCGAAGGCGTCGATCCCGGCTGGCCGTCGCCCGCCGGCATCGCGACGCCCGGCCGCCCCGGCTGGCATATCGAATGCTCGGCCATGTCGATGAAGGCGCTGCTCGAGCCCTTCGGCGGCGGCCTCTCCTGCGATGACCCCGCCAAGAACGTCTTCGACATCCACGGCGGCGGCATCGACCTCGTCTTCCCGCATCACGAGAACGAGCTGACGCAGTCCTGCTGCGCCTTCGGCGGCGATGGCGGCGCGCCGCTGATGGCCAATGTCTGGATGCACAACGGCTTCCTGCAGGTCGAAGGCGAGAAGATGTCGAAGTCGCTCGGCAACTTCGTCACCATCAACGAGCTGCTCGCGACCGAGGTCTTCGGCGGGCGCAAATGGCCGGGCGGAGTGCTCCGCCTCGCTATGCTGCGCACCCATTACCGCCAGCCGATCGACTGGACGGTGAAGGCGCTGGAGGAAGCGGAGAGGACGCTGCTCGACTGGGCCGCGGCCGTTGGCGACAGCGCGGCAGGGAAGGTCCCTGCTGACGTGCTCGATGCCTTGTCGGACGATCTCAACACCTCGCAGGTCCTCGCCGAGCTGCACGCGCTGCGCAAGGCCGGTGACTTCGCGGGGCTGAAGGCGAGCCTCGATTTGCTCGGCATCGTGCTGCCGGAGGTCGCGACGACGCAGGTCGATTCCGCCCTGCGCGACCGTGTGGAGGCGGCGATCGTCGCGCGCCTCGACGCCCGCCGTGCGAAGAACTTCGCCGAATCCGACCGCATCCGCGACGAGCTCGCCGCCCTGGGCATCGCCCTCAAGGACGGCAAGGACCCGGCGACGGGCGAGGCGATCACGACCTGGGAAGTGAAGCGGTGAACCGCGCCCGCCTCGCCCTGGCCTGACGACAACCAAGAAGGAAGAAGCGCATGAACCCGCCCCGCATTCGCCCCGCCGGCTCGCTCTCGATCGCGATGAAGCTCGTCATGCTCGCCATGGTGATGCCGAAGGTGCTGCGCTATCGCCTGAGAGCCCGGCGATGAGCGCCCGCGTCCATCTTTTCGACACCACGCTCCGCGACGGCGCGCAGACCACCGGCGTCGACTTCTCGCTCGACGACAAGCGCGCGGTCGCGGTGATGCTCGACAAGCTCGGCATCGACTATGTCGAAGGCGGCTATCCCGGCGCGAACCCGCTCGATACCGCCTTCTTCGAGCAGAAGCCGACGCGGCAGGCGAAGTTCGCGGCCTTCGGCATGACCAAGCGGGCAGGGCGCTCGGCCGCCAACGACCCCGGCATCGCTGCGCTGCTCGAGGCGAAGGCCGACGCCATCGTCTTCGTCGCCAAGAGCTGGGACTACCATGTCCATGTCGCGCTCGAGATTTCGCTGGAGGAGAACCTCGCCGGCATCGCCGAGAGCGTGGCGGCGGCCAAGGCGGCCGGGCGCGAGGTGATGCTCGATTGCGAGCACTTCTTCGACGGCTACAAGGCCAATCCAGAATATGCGCTCGCCTGCGCCCGCACCGCCTACGAAGCCGGTGCCCGCTGGGTGGTGCTTTGCGACACCAATGGCGGCACGCTGCCGGACGAGATCGGCGCCATCGTCGCCGCGGTAGCGAAGGTCGTGCCGGGCGAGAACCTCGGCATCCACGCCCATGACGATTGCGGCTGCGCTGTCGCCAACTCGCTCGCCGCGGTCGAGGCCGGCGCACGCCAGGTCCAGGGCACGCTGAACGGGCTCGGCGAGCGCTGCGGCAACGCCAATCTGGTGACGCTGATCGGCACGCTGAAGCTGAAGGAGCGCTATCGCGAGCGCTTCTCCATCGGCGTCGCGGACGATCGCCTCGGCGAGCTCACCCATGTCTCGCGCGCGCTCGACGAGATGCTGAACCGCGCCCCGAACCGGCACGCGCCCTTCGTCGGCTCCTCGGCCTTCGCCACCAAGGCCGGCATCCATGCCTCGGCCGTGCTGAAGGACCCGCGCACCTATGAGCATGTCGCGCCGGAGGCGGTTGGCAACAGCCGCAAGGTCCTGGTCTCCAACCAGGGTGGCAAGTCCAACCTGCTGGCCGAGCTCGAGCGGGTCGGCGTCACGATCGCTCGTGACGATCCGCGGCTTTCGCGGGTGCTGGAGGAACTGAAGGACAAGGAGGCGCAGGGCTATGCCTTCGAGGGCGCCGATGCCTCCTTCTATTTGCTGGTGCGCCGCATCCTCGGCGAAGTCCCGGAGTTCTTCGGGGTCGAGCGCTTCGCGGTGAATGTCGAGCGGCGGCACAATGCGCTCGGCGAGCTCGTCACCTTCTCGGAAGCCATCGTCAAGGTGAAGGTCGGCGAGGAGGTGCTGATCTCTGCGGCGGAAGGCGATTCCGGCCCGGTCAACGCGCTCGATATCGCCTTGCGCAAGGATCTCGGCCGCTACCAGTCGCTGATCGAGGGCTTGCGCCTCGTCGACTACAAAGTCCGCATCTTCCAGGGCGGCACCGATGCGGTGACGCGCGTGCTGATCGAATCGGCGGATGAGAAAGGCGAGCGCTGGACCACGGTCGGCGTCAGCGCCAACATCATCGACGCCTCGTTCCAGGCGCTGACCGACTCGATCGTCTACAAGCTGATGCGCGAGGGCGCGACGGCGTAGTCAGCCTCCTTCTCCCCTCGGGGGAGAAGGTCCGGCAGGGGTTGAGGGCGGCGCGATGGGGTGATGCGTCCACAGCTTCCCGCTGCCCTTCCCTCATCCGTCAGCGCTTCGCGCTGCCACCTTCTCTCCCGCGGGGAGAAGGCCTGGCCCGTCACTCGGTCAGGCGCAGCGACCTTTCCTTGCAAAGATCGATGCCGTCATTGTCGCTTTCGCTGTCGTCGCTGAACTTGCCGAGCAGATAGTAGGTGCAGCCGGCCGGCTTGTTCAGCTTCAGCGAGATGCTCTTGCCGGGCGCCAGCGGCTTGGCGAGCTTGGCGACGAGGCGGGGCTGTTCGCCCGTGGTGGTGATCTCCAGCGACTCGAGTGGCACCGTACGAGCATTGGTGATCTTGACCTGTGCCGGCGGGCGGGCGGACTGAGCGAGAGCAGGCAGGGCAGGCAGGAGCGCGAGTGCGCAGGCGGTCGGCAATACACGGCGAAGGTTCATGAGCTTTCGTCCCCGGTCTCAGCCTTCAAGGCCTTGAGGCCAGTCTGGCATTGCGCTTGCGACGAGAACAAGGCCTGATCGGCGCCACTTCATGGCAGGGGGGCGGGGCCTGACGGGCGCGCCCGCGTCTCGCGGCAACAGGCATTTCGGGCGCGGGGGAGCGCGATCATGGTCGATATCGCGCATGTTGCCTCACGCATCCGCGCCGAGGCCGGCGAGGCAGGGCGCATCGTCGTCGCCATCGCCGGGCCGCCGGGAGCAGGTAAGTCGGAGATGTCGGCCCGGCTTGCCGAGCTGCTGCCCGAATCGGCCCTGGTGCCGATGGACGGCTTCCACTTCGACAATGCGGTGCTCGCCGCCATGGGGCTGAGCGACCGCAAGGGCGCGCCGGAGACCTTCGACTGCGGCGGCCTGGAAACGATCTTGCGCCGCCTGCGCGCCGGCGATGCCGACGTCGCCGTGCCGCTCTTCGACCGTGCCGCCGATCTCGCCCGGGCCGGAGCGGCGATCGTGCCGGCTGCGACGTCGATCGTGCTGGTCGAGGGCAATTACCTCCTGCTCGACCGGCCGCCCTGGACCCGGCTCGCGCCGCTCTTCGACCTGACGGTCTTCATCGACGTTCCGCTCGATCAGCTGGAGCGCCGGCTGCTCGCGCGCTGGGCGCATCACGGTCGCAAGCCGGCGGCGGCGCGGGCCTGGGTGGCCGGGAACGATCTGCCCAATGCGCGCCTGGTTCTGGCGGAGAGCCGCCCGGCCGACATCGTCTGGTGCAACCACGACCGGATCACCTGAACGGTCCGCATTTGCCCGGGAGAGTTATTTCCCTCGGCCCCCTGCATTTGCGGGAGAACTGGCCTATATCGGCGCTTCAATTTGGAAGAGTGACAATGTCCCCGCCTGCCGCGCCGTCCCCGGCGCCTTTCGCACGCTCGGCCGTGCTCCAGCCGGGTTCCGGTTTCGTCGCCACCTTCAAGGCGCTCTGGCCCTATCTCTGGCCGCCGGAGCGCGCCGATCTGCGCCGGCGGGTGGTGATCGCCTTCGCGCTGCTGGTGGTCGGTCGCCTAGTGCTGATGGGCGTGCCCTTCACCTTCAAATGGGCGACCGATGCGCTCGCGGGCACGCCGACGACGCTCGCTTCCTGGTTGCCCTGGCTGGTCGGCGCGCCGCTGGCGCTGACGGTGATCTACGGTTTTGCCCGCGTCGGTTCCTCTGCCTTCATCCAGCTGCGCGACGCGATCTTCGCCCCGGTGTTCATGCATGCCGTGCGCACGTTGGCGCTGCAGACCTTCGGCCATCTGCACCACCTGTCGCTGCGCTTCCATCTCGAACGCAAGACCGGTGGGCTGACGCGCGTGCTCGAGCGCGGCCGCAACGGCATCGAGGAGATGGTGCGGCTCGGCCTCAACCAGCTCGTGCCCGTGATCATCGAGGTCACGCTGATCATCAGCGTACTGCTCTGGCTGTTCGACTGGCGCTATGTCGTTGTGCTCGTCGTCATGGTCGTCGGCTACATGGCCTACACCATCAAGGCCACCGAATGGCGCATCGCCATCCGCGCCCAGATGAACGAATCTGACACCGACGCCAACGCCAAGGCGATCGACTCGCTGCTGAACTACGAGACGGTGAAGTACTTCGGCGCCGAGGCGCGCGAGACCGCGCGCTACGACGTCTCCATGGCGCGCTATGAGCGCAACTCGATCAAGGCCTATACCTCGCTCGCCTGGCTCAATTTCGGCCAGGCCTCGATCTTCGCGGCCGGGCTGACGGTCTCGATGGTGATGTGCGTGCGCGGCTTCCAGGCCGGCACCAACACGGTCGGTGACTTCGTGCTGATCAACGCCATGCTGATCCAGCTCTATATCCCCCTGAATTTCATGGGCACCGTCTATCGCGAGATCAAGCAGGCGACGCTCGACATCGAGCAGATGTTCTCGCTGATCGGCCGCGATCCCGAGATCCAGGACAAGCCCGGCGCGCCACCGCTCAACGTCCAGGCCGGCTCCGTCACCTTCGAGGACGTGCATTTCGCCTATGTGCCGGAGCGGCCGATCCTGCGCGGCATCTCGTTTTCGGTGCCGGCGGGCAAGACCATCGCCATCGTCGGCCCGTCAGGCGCCGGCAAGTCGACGATCTCGCGTCTGCTCTTCCGCTTCTACGAGCCGCAGAAGGGGCGTATCCTGATCGATGGTCAGGACATCGCCTCCGTCCAGCAGGTCTCGCTGCGGTCCGCGATCGGCATGGTCCCGCAGGACACGGTGCTGTTCAACGACACCATCGAGTACAATCTGCGTTATGGCCGCCCCGAAGCCACTCAGGAAGAGATCGAGGAGGCCGCCCGTCTCGCCCAGATCGACCGCTTCATCAGGACGCTGCCCGAGGGCTATGCGACCTCGGTCGGCGAACGCGGCCTCAAGCTGTCCGGCGGCGAGAAACAGCGCGTCGCCATCGCCCGCACGATCCTGAAGGGGCCGCCGGTCCTCGTCCTCGACGAGGCGACCTCGGCGCTCGATTCCTTCACCGAGAAGGAGATCCAGGACGCACTCGACCGGGTCAGCCAGGGCCGCACCACCCTGGTGATCGCGCATCGGCTCTCGACCGTTATCAACGCCGACGAGATCATCGTCCTCGACAAGGGGCTGATCGTCGAGCGCGGCCATCACCGCGAGCTGCTCGCGGCGGACGGCGTCTACGCCGCGCTCTGGAACCGCCAGCGCCAGGTCGACGAAGCCAAGGCGACGCTGCAGCGTGCCACGGCGGAGGAGGGCGAGAGCGTCCGCGTCAGCCTGACGGATTGATCGCGCAAAGATTGGATCTGCTCGAAATTGTGGCTTGGCAGCCGCAGGGACGAAGCGCAGACTGCCCTTGGGTAATGAGGGCGCTTCTCATGTTCGTGCTCGATCCGACGACGCTTGTCGGCTTCCACACCTGGCTCAGCCTGATCGCCATCGTCGCCGGCTTTCCGGCGGCGGCGGCCTTGCTGAAAGGCCATCTCAGCCCGCGCTGGAACGGCATCTTCCTCTGGACGGCGATCGCGACCAGCGCGACCGGTTTCCTCTTCCCATTCAGCGGTGTCCTGCCCTCGCATATCGTCGGGGCGATCTCGCTGGTGCTGTTGGCGGTTGCCGCCGTCGCCCTCTATGGGCGCCACCTGCAAGGTGGCTGGCGGCGGACTTACGCCATCACCGCCATGCTCTCCTTCTACCTGCTGATCTTCGTCCTGATCGCCCAGCTCTTCCTCAAGGTGCCGGTGCTGAACGCCATGGCGCCGACGCAGGCCGAGCCGCCCTTCGCGATCGTGCAGGGCATTGCGCTGGCGATATTCCTCGTGCTGACGGTGCTGGCGGGCCGGCGTTTCGCGGCCGGTTCCGCGCCGTTGAGGGCTGTCTGACCCCCCGGGCGCGGCTTCACCAAGCATTGCCGCCGGCTCGCCCGGCCACCATCCCGCCAAGCTGATAGCCACCGCGGGCGTCGCTCTTGCGGGCGCGCCGATTCTCGGCAAGCTCGGCGCCAAAGCGAAAGCCGCAGGCAGGTGAGAGGGAAGATGGCTGAGGAGGCCGATGTCGTCATCGTCGGTGCCGGACTTGCCGGGTTGGTCGCTGCCGCCGAACTCGCCGATGCCGGCCGCAAGGTCGTCATCGTCGAGCAGGAGCCGCGGGCCTCGCTCGGCGGCCAGGCGCACTGGTCCTTCGGTGGGCTCTTCCTGGTCGATTCGCCAGAGCAGCGCCGGCTTCGCATCAGGGATTCGCTTGCACTCGCGCGGCAGGACTGGTTCGGCTCGGCCGGCTTCGACCGCGAGGAGGATCATTGGCCGAAGGCCTGGGCTGAAGCCTATCTCGATTTCGCCGCCGGAGAGAAGCGCAGCTGGCTGCACCAGCAAGGCATGCGCTGGTTCCCGGTCGTCGGCTGGGCAGAGCGCGGCGGCTATCTCGCGACCGGCCACGGCAATTCGGTGCCGCGCTTCCATGTCACCTGGGGGACGGGCCCGGGCGTGCTCGAGCCATTCCTGCGCCGCGTCGCCGAAGGCGAGGTGCGGGGGCTGATAAACTTGCGCTTCCGCCATCGCGTCACCGGCCTGACGCACAGTGCCGGCGCGGTCGACGGTGTCGCGGGCGAGTTTCTGGAGGAGAGCGCGGTCGAACGCGGGCAGGCGAGCTCGCGCACGGCGCGCGGGAGCTTCGCGATCAGGGCCCAGGCCGTGATCGTCGCCTCGGGCGGTATCGGCGGCAATCACGATCTCGTCCGCCGCAACTGGCCGCAGCGCCTCGGCGAGCCGCCGAAGCGGATGCTGTCAGGCGTGCCGGCCCATGTCGACGGCGCGATGCTCGCCGCCGCCGAGGCTGCCGGCGGCCGGCTGATCAATGGCGACCGGATGTGGCACTATGTCGAGGGCATCGCCAACTGGGCGCCGATCTGGTCAGCCCATGCGATCCGCATCCTGCCCGGCCCGTCCTCGCTCTGGTTCGATGCGCGGGGTAACCGCCTGCCGGTACCGCTCTTTCCCGGCTTCGACACGCTCGGCACGCTCGAGCATCTGCGCCGCACCGGCTTCGATCATTCATGGTTCGTCACCAGCCGTAGCATCGTCGCCAAGGAGTTTGCGCTCTCCGGCTCCGAGCAGAATCCGGACCTCACCGGCAAGAGCTGGCGGCAGGTCATCCAGCGGGCCCGGGCCGGTATGCCGGCGCCGGTCCAGGCCTTCCTCGACAAGGGCGAGGATTTTATCGTCGAGACCGACTTCTCGCTGCTCGTCGCCCGGATGAACGCGCTCGCCGGCGCCGGGCTGATCGACGAGGCGCACTTACGGGCGCAGATCGAGGCGCGCGACCGCGATGCCGAGAACCCCTATGGCAAGGACCTGCAGGTCACGGCGCTGCGCGGCGCGCGCGCCTATCTCGGCGACCGGCTGATCCGCACGGCAAAGCCGCACCGCATCCTCGACCCGGCCCATGGCCCGCTGATCGCCGTCAGGCTCAACATCCTCACCCGCAAATCCCTGGGAGGATTGATGACCGACCTGTCCTCTCGGGTGCTGGGAGATGACGGCACGCCCGTGCCCGGCCTTTATGCCGCGGGCGAGGCGGCGGGCTTCGGCGGAGGCGGCCTGCATGGCTATCGCGCCCTGGAAGGGACCTTCCTCGGTGGCTGCATCTTCTCGGGACGGATTGCCGGGCGGGCGGCGGCACTGGCAGTCAGGTGAGGCGCTGATTCCGCCCGCGTCAGAGACGCCTCTTTCCCAGCGGCTCGGGAGCCCCTAAACAGCGTCCTCTGCCCGGCGGCCGCAACCTGACCGCGAAGGCAAGGCCATGACGGCGCGGTGCGCCAGCAAGACCAACAGGATGCCACCCCATGTCGCTCGTCGATTCCGTCCGTAAGCTGATCGTGCCGATCCACAAGGAAGGCTATGTCTTCATCGCCATCGGCGCTGTCGCGACGCTGGTGCTCGGCCAGCTCTGGGCCCCGTTCGGCTGGCTCGGCACGCTGATCACCCTTTGGATCTGCTATTTCTTCCGTGATCCCGTCCGCATCGTGCCGCAACGCGAAGGATTGGTGGTTTCGCCCGCCGACGGCCGCATCAGCCAGATCGGCACGGCGCTGCCGCCGCCCGAGCTCGAGCTGCCGGCCGAGCCGATGCTGCGCATCTCGGTGTTCATGAACGTCTTCGACTGCCATGTGAACCGCAGCCCGGTCGCCGGGCGGGTCGCCAAGATGGCCTATACGCCGGGTCTCTTCCTCAATGCTGAGCTCGACAAGGCGAGCGAGGACAATGAGCGCAACGCGCTGGCGATCGAGACCAAGGCCGGCATCGTCGGCGTCGTGCAGATCGCCGGGCTGGTCGCCCGCCGCATCGTGCCCTTCGTCAAGGAAGGGGACCATCTCGCCCCCGGCGAGCGCTTCGGCTTGATCCGCTTCGGCTCGCGCGTCGACGTTTATCTGCCGCAGGGCGTGATCCCGCTGGTCAGCGAGGGCCAGACCATGATCTCCGGCGAGACCGTGCTCGCCGATCTCTCGGTCAACGACACGGACCGTGTGTTCCGCGCGATCTAAAGCCGTGACGTCCTTCCGGGCAGGCGCCCGGGAGACTGTTGCGGGAAATTCTTGTACGTCAAGCTCGGGGGAAACCCCGGGCACGACCCGCAGCACCGCCTAGCCTGCTGCCAGAAAACCGCGTATTCCGGCTGCCATGAGCGATCTCTTTCCCCCTTTCGAACCTGAACGCGTCGAAACCAAGCGCGCGCGCTTCAAGCCTATCCCGTTCCGGCTCCTCGCCCCGAACGTCATCACGTTGCTGGCGCTCTGCCTGGGCCTGACCGCGATGCGGCTGGTGGTCGAGGGCAAACTCGAGACGGCGACGATCTGCATCCTGATCGCGGCGGCGCTCGACGGCGTCGACGGAAGGCTGGCGCGGATGCTCAAGGGCACCTCGCGCTTCGGTGCCGAGCTCGACTCGCTCTCCGACTTCGTCAATTTCGGCGTCGCCACCGGCTATGTGCTGTGGATCTTCGTCCTGCACGACCTGAAATCCTTCGGCTGGATCGCGGTGCTGACGCTCGCCTGCGCCATGGCGCTGAGGCTCGCCCGCTTCAACGTGATGATCGACGATCCCAACCGCCCGGAATGGCAGAAGAACTTCTTCGTCGGCATGCCGGCCCCGGCCGGTGCGATCACCGCCATGCTGCCGCTCTACCTGCATTTCATCGGCGTGCCGGTGCAGGACTATGGCGCGCCCTTCGTTGGGCTCTACATCCTGTTTATCGCCTTCCTGACGATTTCGCGCATCCCCTGCTATGCCGGCAAGACGCTCGGAACCCGCGTCCCGCGTGACCAGGTGCTGCCGATCTTCGTCGCGGTCGTCGTCGTCGCCGGCCTGTTCTTCGCCTATCCCTTCGAGATGCTGACGCTGATCGTCGTCGCCTATCTCGGGCTGATCCCGGTCAGCGTCGCGCGTTATCGCAAGCTCGAACGCGAATATGCCGCGCAGCAGCAGCCGGCTGCCGAGGCGGCGGTGACCATCGCTGCGGCAGACGAGCCGGGGACGGTGGAGCGCTAGCTCCCGGTCGTTTCAGCTGCGCCGGCCCGACAGCCGGCTGGCATTGGCCCGGGTGCGTTTCGAGAACGGCTCGAGCGTGTTGTGCGCTGCCTTGGCAGCCGCTTCGCCGAGGGCGCCTGGCGTCAGCGGGGTCATCGCCATGTTCAGCCAGAACAGGGTGGCGGCATGGCCGATGGCGAAGCTGCTCTCCATCACCGCCGAGACCTTCTCGACCACGGCCTTGCTGGCCTCGCGCTGGCCCCTCGCGTCACCGAAGGCGCCTTTCATCAGGATCGGTAGCCGCATCGCGATGGTCAGCCCGGCATCGGCCTGCATCGTCACCACCTTGGCGACGATGGCCTGCGTCTGCGCTCCCGCGGAGACGGAATCCGGGCGTTTCCGCGATGTCGCCATGTCCAAGTATCTCCGCGAGGCAGGGGAAGGGCGCCGGGCGGCGCGCGCTTCGAGGGCGGCTGCAGTGCCGCGGGCGATCGAATGTGGCAGTGCAGCGGTCATTGTGCAATGCGATGCGGAGCATAAAATATGCGTTATCTGCATAAAACATGCTTGACGATGCGTGTTGTGTTGCGCCCGGCGCATTGGCTCGGCGCTGCATTCCCCCTTGTCGCAAATTGCTCTAAAGCCATTGGGGAAGGCCATCGCATGGCTGCCTCCGGAACGAGCCTGATCCGTTGAACCTCTTTTCTTCCTCGAAACCGGCCGGCTGGCGGCCGCAACTCGTGCTGGCCTCCGCCTCGCCACGCCGCCTCGCTCTGCTCGAGCAGGCCGGCCTCAAGCCCGATGCGCTTTTGCCGTCCGATCTCGACGAGAGCCCGCTCAAGGGTGAGCGCCCGCGCGATCTTGCCCGCCGTCTGGCGCGTGCCAAGGCCGAGGCAGGTTACGCTGCGCTGAAGAGCCGCCCGGACCTCGAAGGCGCCTATGTCATCGCCGCCGATACGGTGGTCGCGGTCGGCCGTCGCATCCTGCCCAAGGCCGAGATCGTCGACGAGGCCGCCGCCTGCCTCAGATTGCTCTCCGGCCGGGCCCACCGGGTCTATACCGGCGTCGCGCTGGCGACGCCCTCGGGCGCGATCCGTGAGCGCATCGTCGAGACGCGATTGCGCTTCAAGCGCCTGTCGAATGAGGACCTGGAAAACTATCTCGCCTCGGGCGAATGGCGCGGCAAGGCCGGCGCCTATGCCATCCAGGGCATTGCCGGCTCCTTCGTGGTCAAGCTCGTCGGCTCCTACACCGGCGTGGTCGGCCTGCCGCTGCACGAGACGGTGAACCTGCTCGGCGGTGAGGGCTTTCCGATTCGCCTGGGCTGGCTCAACGCCGCCTGAACCAGAACAATGACGATGGAGGAAACGAGATGGGCGAACGCCTGAAGGGCAAGGTCGCGATCGTCGCCGGCGCCGGCTCGATCGGCCCCGGCTGGGGCAATGGCAAGGCGACCGCGACCGTGTTCGCCCGCGAGGGCGCGCGCGTGGTCTGCGCCGACCGCAATCTGGACGCGGCGCAGGAGACGGCCGAGATCATCAGGGGCGAGGGCGGCGAGGCCTTCGCGATCCGCACCGACGTCACCCGGCCGGAGGATCTGGCCGCGCTCGTCGAGGCGACGCTCAAGAGCTATGGCCGCATCGATGTGCTCGACAACAACGTCGGCATCGCCGAGGTCGGCAGCGTCGTCGACCTGCCTCTCGAGACTTGGGAGCGGGTCTTCACGGTCAACCTGACCGGCTGCTTCCTGGCGATGAAGCACGTAATCCCGGTGATGCAGCGCCAGTTCGCCGAGAGCGGGCAGGGCGGCTCGATCGTCAACATTTCCTCGATCGCCTCGATCCGCCACACCGGCGTGCCCTATGCGAGCTATGGCGCCAGCAAGGCGGCGATGAACCAGCTCACCCGCACCACGGCGGCACAGTACGCGCGCGAGAAAATCCGCGTGAACGCCGTCCTCCCCGGGCTGATGAAGACGCCGATGGTCGAGCATTCGGCGGGGCTGGCGCAGTCCTATGCCAAGGGCGACGTTGCGGCGATGTGGAAGGCGCGCGATGCGCAAGTGCCGATGGGCCATATGGGCGAGGGCTGGGACGTGGCCTGGGCCGCGCTGTTCCTGGCAAGCGACGAGGCACGCTATGTCACCGGGCTCGAGCTCGTCGTCGATGGCGGCGTGACCCTGCAATATGGCGCCTGACACCCCGCGCGACGTGACGCCGACCGGCAGGCCTTGCGCGATCTGCGGCAAGCCGGCGGTGCAGCGCTTCAAACCGTTCTGCTCGGCGCGCTGCGCCGACATCGATCTCGGCCGCTGGCTGAAGGGCAGCTATGTGATTCCCGGCGAGCCGGTCGAGGATATCGCCGATCCCGCCCCGCGACGCCGCGACGAGGAGGAGTGAAACGGCGCCGCGGCCGGCATCTCGTCGTCCGCGTCGCATTTTTCCACTGCCGGTGTTTTGTCGGCTGGACAGCTCGATCGTCAGCCTCTATACGCCACTCACCAACCGAGGCGCAGCGCGCTTCGCCGGATGCCCAGATAGCTCAGTTGGTAGAGCATGCGACTGAAAATCGCAGTGTCGCTGGTTCGATTCCAGCTCTGGGCACCATTCCTTCCCAAAAAGCCCAATTTCATTGACTTTCCTCCGCGGTTTGCAAGTCGGTTTGCGAGCCGGGTGTTCCACCGACGTTCGCGACCTTGCCGATTGCCGAGATGGCAAGCCGCTCCCGCGAGACGGCTGCGGTGTAGCGCTCGACCTCTTTCAGCGTCGTGTGACCGGTGATCGCCTGGATCTCGTGAGCCGTGCATCCGGCCTCCGCGAGGCGGCGAGCGGCGGCCTTGCGCAGGCCATGCGTGACGCAGGCATCCGGCAGGTTCGCCAGCCCAATCGCATCGGCCATCCAATTGCCGAAGCCGTGCTCGCTGAAGGGCTTGCCGAACTCGGTCACGACGATGCAGCCGACGTCCTTGCGGAAGGCGTCGAGGGAGGGCGCAAGGCTGGGGTGCTGGGCAATCGTGAGCTCGGCGCCGGTCTTGCCCTGGATGACCTTCACCTTGCCATGCCGAACGTCGGTCCACAGCATCTGCCGGACGTCGCCTGAGCGCTGGCCGGTAAAGATCAGAAGGTCGAAGGCGAGCCGCTGGCGCGTGCCTACAGGCCAGCGCTCCTCGAACTTCTCAATCTCGTCGTCGGTCCAGGTGTGCCAGGTGCCGAGCTTGAAGGTGTCGGTCGCCGCGATCGGGTCGTCCTTGCGCCAGCCGAGCTTGATGGCGAGCCGGAACAGGTTTCGGAGGCGCTTGCGCAGATCCATCGCCGCGGCCGGTCGGTCTGACATCTCGGTGAAGATTGCATCTAGGTGCCGGGTCTCGACAGCCGCAGCGCGCTTGTCGCCGTGCTTCAACATGAACCGATCGAAGATCTGGCGCTCGACGTAACGCGTGCGCTCGCTCTTGTCCTTGAATCGGCCCGTTGCGTAGTAGCGTTCGGCGAGATCGCGCATCGATCCAGGTGCAGCCTTCGACTTGCTGTCAGAGGCCGGCGCCGCATGCTGCTCGAGCGCTTGGTTGTAAGCGCGCATGAAGGCCGGCTCGCCGGGCGCGCCGGGCAGGGCGATAGCTTTCACGCCCGGCAGCCGCAGGTAATGGCGAACCTTGCCGTGGCGGTCCTTGAAGCGGTGCACGTGCTTGATCGTCACCGTGACGCCTCCGGCTCCAGAACCTCGTCCCATTCGTTCGGCTCCCCGCTGATGGCGGGAAGCATGCCCGGCCGCGAATCGGCGTCAACGGTGTGAATGACGATCGTGCCGTCGGGCTTGATCTCGACGCGGCCGACATGCACGCCGGCGCTCGCGACGGCCTTCACCGTCCGCGTGATCGATGCTTGACTGACGGGCGCGCGCGGCATTGTCAGACCTCCTCCGGACGCCGCCGGGGCGCCGGTGCAGCTGTTGCCAGCTTGCGGCAAGCCAAGATCGCGCCGATCATCTGCCGGCTGCGGGGCATCAGGAACCGGCCATGGCGTTCGCTTTTGACGAGGAAGCCGGGCCAGAGCTCGAGACTGAGCATTCGACCGTCCGTTTCTGGATGGTCGATGGGGATGATCGCGCCGCGTTTAGGATCAGTTTCGCGACGCTGGATGAGCTCGAGGAGCACCCGGCCGAAACCAGCGAAGAACACTTGGCCCGGTTCAATTTGCACCGAAGCGACATCCTGACGGCCGCTCGCCGCCTCGCTGCTGCGGGCGCCCATAGCGGCGGACAGACTGTCCAAATCATGCGAGAGAACCTCGTCTGACCGCTGGTTCTCACCTGCGTCGTTGCAGTCGACATCGCTCACAACAGCCTCCTGGCACGATGCACGGCCTCAGCGCGCTGGCGCATCTCGGCTTCCATCTCCTCGAAGATGCCGATCTGAAACGCCGCTTCGGCTTCCTTCATGGAGTCGGCAGCCTCGCGGGTCGCATAGACGCGCCGGCGAAAGCCGAACTTGCGAGCAAGCGCCTGCTGCTTCTGCCGGCTGGTGGGCCGATCGCTCACGATGTCCTCCTCTTGCGATTAGGGAAGGCGCGGGAAGGCCAAGCCCGTCGCTGTTTCTTCGTCATAGGTGCCGAGGCCTGGCCGCCCTTCGCGAGGACGCGCTCGCGGAACGCCGCTTCCTTCGCGACCAGCTTCCGGAGCTTCTTCATCTTGCCGACGTCGCTGCCCGCGGTGGTGGCACCAGCGCCGCGGGTCTTCACCGCGTGATCGTCGGGCAGCATCGGTCGGATGAAGCGCGGATCGTTCGGCGCCGGCGTCATCTCGCCGGTCTCCGCGTCGATGGCTCTCAGACCAAGCGCGGGCTCGTGGTCCCATTGCAGATGCGGGATTTGCTCTTCGGTGTAGCCGAGCAGCAGGAGGCAGGCGTGCAGCTTCGCGCCGACCGGGATGTGCTTGCGGTGGTCACTGGCGCGCATCAGAACGGCTCCTCGTCGCCGGGGCGGCGCTGCCATCCGTCAAGGGCGGGGATCGGCTTGCGCTGCGCGCGCGCCGGCTTCGGCGTGTAGATCGACTGGAAGCCGTCGCAGCCCAGGAGCCGGAAGAACCACCGATGCGACAGGATCCATTCGCAGGGACCGACGCCGGCGATGCGCCACAGCCCGAGCGGACGCGCGGTGCCGTTCATGACGATGGAGCGGGAAGAGGGGCTCGGCTTCATTCGAGCCCCCGGTCCTTCGCCAGCCAGGCCGGCATGCGGATCAGGGCGAAGCCCTTCTCATCGCGCTCCTCGACGAACTTGATCTGCGACGTCGGCAGGAACGGGTTCTCCCGCTCGCAGTCCCGATAGCCGCCGTCCTTCGATACGCGGATCGAGCGCGGCTGCTTCGGATCGCGCATGTGGATGTAGAGGCGGAGCTCGACGGTCGCGCCCTTCATGACCGGGCGCCCCGCGGCTTGATCCGCTCCATCGCCTCGGCGGCGATCTCCTCCGCATCGAGGCCGATCTCGGTGGCGATGTAGTCCTTCGCGAACTCGGTGAAGCGGGTGAGCTCCTCGCGATCCATCTTGCCGATCGACTTCGTGTCCTCGACCTTGCTGCCATCGACCTCGGTACGCTCGCCGGTCGTGAAGCCGCCGGCCTTCTTGATGTCGCCCTTCAGCTTGTCAGCAGTGATGAAGTCGGGGTGGTTCTCGGCGGCGACCTCAATGAGCTTGTGGGCGAAGGCGCGCTGAGCCTGTGCCCCGGCTTCCCACTTTCGCAGGGCGAAGGTCGTGCCCGCCGGGAATGCGGAAATCGCATCTCGATCGGCCCAGCCAACCGCCTTGAGCGACTGGCCGTCCCAGCGGGCGAGGATTTCGGGGCGAGCGGCCAAGGTCAGGCCCCCTGCTTGGCGTTGGCGGCTTCGATCTCCGCCCAGACCTTGTCGAGACGCTCCTTGATCTTCGTGCGCTCAGCCCGATCAGCGATCGGAATGAGCTGCGTCCGGAGCGGATTGCTCTCCTTCCAGAAGGTGGCGATGATCTCGGTGTCGCCCTTCTTCTTGGCATAGGCAGCGAGAAGATCGGCGTAGCCGGAATACTGGTGGCGCGTGGTGGCTTCGCGCCAGCCCTGCAGGTCGAACCCGCGATCCTCCTGGGGCGGTGCAGGCGGAGCGGCTTCCTCGCTCTCTTCGTCATCAGAAAGGCCGGACGCCGGAGGCGGAGGAGGCGGCGCGGGCGCGTCGGCCGGCGCCGCAGCTGCAGCGAGCTTCCGCACCCGCTGGAGGTGCTGATCGCGAACACTCCGCGCCTTCTCGACATAGCCGTCGAAGCCCGACAGCGCGGCTTCGATGTCGGTCTCGACGTACCACTCCTCGACCGTCGCCTCATCCTTGGCGTGGGCGAGCTTGTCGATCAGGTTGCCGATCTCGTCTTCGGGGTTGATGTCGTTGTGCTCGAAACCTTCGGACGCCGAGGCATCTCCAGCGGGGGCGTTGCTGAAGGAAGCCTCGGCGCCCGACGCAGCCGGCTGGCTGGGGGGAGGGGCACCGGCTGCGGTCTCGGAAAGGATGGTGGCGTCTTCGATCTCGGCCTTGCTCGGCTCGGCGGCCGGCGGCGGGGGCGGAGCGATAGTGGCAGGCGGCGCGGGAGGCGCGACCTCGCGTGCTCGGTTCGCGCGGCTGGCATCCTGCAGATCGGCGAGCTCATCGTCCGTATAGGCGCCCAGCATCAGCGCCGGCTTGTGGACGCGGGCCCATTCACGGGAGCCACGATAGGCGAGCTGCCGCGGATGATTGGCCGGCGACGACCAGGGGGAGTTCGTCCCGGTCGTCTTCCAGCCGCCGACCGTTCCCTCGACGGTCTTGGTGACGCCGTTGATGACGCCGGAGACCACGACGCCGAGCTCATCTCCCTTCTTCCCGTCGTAGGTGAAGGTGAGCTCGATCCCGAGCTTGGCATCCAGGACGGCTGCTACGAGCTTGCCTTCGTAGCAGAGCTTGCCCTTCACGATGGACACGCACTGCGCGACCCCAAACGGGTCCATGTTCCACTTCGTCGCCTGGTTCACGACGAGGAAGCAGTTGGCCATGATGTCTTCAAACGGCAGATACCGTTGAAAAAGTCGTC
>NZ_JXTJ01000042.1 GCF_001509835.1 Allobosea sp. WAO | reverse complement strand
ACACCCGTCCAGGTTGACACCGTCGACCGCAGGTCCCGACCGAGTTCCTCGCGTTGCTCCGGGACGACCGGCGTCAGGTCGAGGAAGCTCTCGTCGATCGAGTAGATCTCGATGTCAGGCGCGAATCCCTGGTACACCGTGTTCATGCGGCGGCTCATGTCCCCGTACAGCGTGTAGTTCGATGAGAAGACGACGACGCCCTCGCGCTTACAAAGTTCGCGGATCGTGAACATCGGCGCACCCATCCGGATGCCTAGCGCCTTGGCCTCGGCCGTCCGGGCGACCGCGCAGCCATC
>NZ_JXTJ01000041.1 GCF_001509835.1 Allobosea sp. WAO | reverse complement strand
CGATCGCGCCGCCGCCGAATGCGGTTCCGGTGGTTGCGGCCTCAAACCACACGCCCGCGCACGGCGCCGTGACGACGCAGGCCTCGACGCTGTTCAGCGCGACCGATGCGGATGGCGACACGATCACGAAGTACCGTCTGTGGGACGGCACGTCGGACGCTTCGAGCGGCTACTGGAAGGTGAACGGCGTCGTGAAAGCCGCGAGCCAGACCTTCGAGATCACGGCGGCTGATCTGGCGAACACGGTCTGGACGGCGGGGGCTGTGAGCGATGCCGTGTCGGTCCAGGCCTTCGACGGCGTGGCCTGGAGCGCCTGGACGAGCTTCACGATCGCGCCGCCGCCGAATG
>NZ_JXTJ01000040.1 GCF_001509835.1 Allobosea sp. WAO | reverse complement strand
GCTCCAGGCCACGCCGTCGAAGGCCTGGACCGACACGGCATCGCTCACAGCCCCCGCCGTCCAGACCGTGTTCGCCAGATCAGCCGCCGTGATCTCGAAGGTCTGGCTCGCCGCCTTCTCGACGCCGTTCACCTTCCAGTAGCCGCTCGAAGCGTCCGACGTGCCGTCCCACAGACGGTACTTCGTGATCGTGTCGCCATCCGCATCGGTCG
>NZ_JXTJ01000004.1 GCF_001509835.1 Allobosea sp. WAO | reverse complement strand
GGTCCGGCCGATCCTCAACGGTTTTGCGCTCGGCCATGCCGGCGCCTATGCCAATGCCCATGTCTACACGGCCCGCGAGGCTGATCTTGCGGCGCTGATGCCGGAAAAGGCCGCCGCCGATACCGGAAAATTCCTGCTCTGCCCGATGCCCGGTCTGGTCAAGGCGGTCTTCGTCGGCGTCGGCCAGGAGGTCAAGGCCGGCGAGCCGCTCGCCATGGTCGAGGCGATGAAGATGGAGAACGTCCTGCGCGCCGAAAAGGACGTCACCATCGCCAAGATCCTCGCCAGGGAAGGCGATTCCCTCGCCGTCGATGCCGTGATCATCGAATTCGCGTGAGCGCTCCGTCATTGCGAGCCCCCGGGTCTTGCCTTCGGCAAGCCCGAGGACAGGCTCCGCGAAGCAATCCAGAATCGTAGAGCTCTGCCGCCCCGGATTGCTTCGCCGGCTGACGCCTCCTCGCAATGATGGGTGCGCCTGACCGCGCCGCTTGCCTTCGTTCGCCCGCCGGCTGATTGTCGCGCCCCCATGAGGCGAAGGTGGCGAACATGCTGACGATCTTCGGGCGGATCAGCTCGATCAATGTGCAGAAGGCGGTCTGGGCGGCAGGCGAGGTCGGCCAGCCCTTCGAGCGGATCGATATCGGCGGGGCGTTCGGCGGCAACAAGGAGCCGGCCTATCTCGCCAAGAATCCGAACGGCCAGATCCCGACCCTGGAGGATGGCGAGGTCTGCATCTGGGAATCGAACAGCATCGTGCGCTATCTCGCTGCCCGCTACGGCGCCGGCTGGATCTGGGAGGAGGACCCGGCCCGGCGCGCCGATGCCGACCGCTGGATGGACTGGATGCTGTCGGAACTTCAGCCGGCGATGACGCCGGCCTTCTGGGGGCTGATCCGCAAGACGCCGGGCTATACCGAGGCGGCCGTGATCGAGGCTTCGATCGCCAAGGCCGAAGCGAAGTTCGACATTCTCGAAGCGCATCTGGCCGGGCGGACCTATCTCGCCGGCGAGCGCTTCGGCATGGCCGACATCACGGTCGCGCCCGGTGCGCATCGCTGGCTCAACATGCCGGTGCCGCGCAAGGAACGCCCCAATCTGGCGCGCTGGTACGCCCATGTCTCGGCGCGCCCGGCCGCGGGGCCGGCCCTGCCGCTGCCGGTGACGTGAAGAGCCGCGGCCTTGACCGCGCGGCGGCGCCCGGCATGATCGTGACGATGCGTCAGACGATACTCCTCGCCACGGCATTCCTCCTGGCTTCAGCCGCGCCGGCCCTGGCGCAGGCACCGAACAATAGCGTGCAGTCGGCCGACCGGCTGCAGATCGCTTCCTGCATGCGGCAGAGCGCGGCAGCGACCGCTTCCTGCATCGGATCGGTCGCCGTCCCTTGCGTCCGTGCCGCCAACGGCGACCGCCGCGATGCCGAGATCAGTTGTGCCAGGCGTGAGGAAGCGGTCTGGCGCGAGCGGCTGACGCTGGCGACGCAGATGCTGGGCCGCTCGCTCGACGCCGGCGGGCGCAGCCAGTTCACGGCGCTGCAGCTCGCCTGGGAGGGCTTTGCCGTGCAGAAATGCGCCTTCTATGGCAGCGCCCAGCCGCCAGCCCGCTCGGCCGGGCTGCAGGCCGGCTGCGAGCTGCGCGAGGTCGCCCAGCGGGCGCTCGAAGTCGAGCGTTTCGCGGCAGGGCGCGGGCGTCGCGCTCCGGCGAGCCCACCGCAGATCATCAGATAGGGGACGCCGAGTCTGCCGGGGCGCATCGGCGGCCCCGGAGGAAACTTGAGGCGCCTTTCGTGCCTTTGCCAATCCTGCCCGTCGCCCGGGCGCAGCGCAGCGAAGACCCGGAATCTAGGCCTGAACCTTCATGGCCAGCGCTCCGGCATGGATCCCGGATCGGTGCAGCCTACGCGGCTTGTCCGGGATGACAAAGGTTGGTCCGTGAGCGGCAGTTCGCGACGCGGCGAAGGCGAGCCGCTGCGAATGTTCGCGCGTCGCCATAACCTCCCGTCAGCTTTCATCCGCTATGGAAAGGCCTGCGCAGAAAGGCCGCCATGTTCTTCGCCCTCTCCAAGATCGTCTGGTTTCTCGCTTCGCCGGTGAACCTCGCCATTGGCGGGCTCGCGCTGGCGAGCCTGCTCGCCTTCACGCGCTTTGCCCGGCCGGCACGCTGGCTCGGCCTGTTTTGCGCCACGGTGCTGGTGGCGCTCGCCTTCAGCCCGCTGCCACGCATTCTGATGCGGCCGCTCGAGGACCGCTTCCCGCAGCAGGCGGTGCACTCCGGCAAGGTCGACGGCATCATCGTGCTCGGCGGCGCGATCGGCGTCGCCCGCGAGGACATCGTGCTCAACAATGCCGCGGCGCGGATGACCAAGGCGGTCGAGCTGGCGCGCGCCCACCCCGAGGCGAAGCTGGTCTTCACCGGCGGCGGCGCCAATCTGCTCTCGCCGGTGGTGCGCACCGAGGCCGACGGGGCCCGGCTGCTCTTCCTGGCGCTCGGCCTGCCCGAGACGCGCCTCGTGCTCGAGGACAAGTCGCGCAACACACTGGAGAACGCGGTCTTCACCCGGCGGCTGGTCGATCCGAAACCCGGCGAACGCTGGCTGCTGGTGACCTCGGCCTGGCATATGCCGCGCGCCATGGGCGTGTTCCGCCAGGCCGGCTTCGACGTCGAGGCCTTCCCGGTCGATTTTCTCACTGGTGGCGAAAGGGCCGATTTTCTGCGGCCCTACCGCAAGGCGGCGCGCGGGCTCGACATTGCCGACGACGCCTTCAAGGAATGGGTCGGCCTCGTGGTCTATCGCCTCGCCGGCTATTCCAACGCGCTCTTCCCGGGGCCGTAATCCTCGCCCGCTTCCGGCAGGCGCAGGCGGTAGACACCGCGGAAATCGTCGGGGTCGACCGGGCGGCCCTTGCGGATGATGACGAGCCTGCCTTCTTTCATCAGGCGAACGGCGAGATACCGGACCGGCTGCATCAGCGGACCCCAGCCATCGGGGTGGTCGCCGCCGACCGCGCGCGCCGCATCCGTGGCGGAGATGGTCCGGCCGGCACCGCGCTCTCCGAGGAGGGCGAAGATCGCCGCTTCCAGGGCTGCGTCACGTTCGTCGCGCGTGCTCATGGGGGCGACTCCTCCGGCTTGGATGGTGGGGGCGTGGGCCGTCGGAAGACGCGGGTCGCGTCGGAGGCGAACTGGCGCCGCCACATCGCCGTCAGCACTGCGCCGGTGAAGCCGATGAAGGCGACCGGGCCGAGGAACCAGCCGAGATAGGCGAGCGCGAAGAAGAAGGCGCGCTGGCCGCGGTTGAAATGCCGGCCGGCGGCGATGTTCATCTGCGTGGTCTCGTGCACGGCCTGCTCGACCTCGTCCGGCGTCGCCTTGCGCGGCGAGGGCAGGGCGCCGAGCAGGATCACGCAGTAGTTGAACAGCCGGTAGCTCCAGGCGAACTTGAAGAAGGCGTAGCCGAAGATCGTGGAAAGGCCGATCACCTTGATCTCCCAGACCGCCGCCGTGGTGGTGCCGGCCAAGGGCAGGTCGGCGAACAGGGCGACGACGCGGTCGGTCGACTGCAGCAGGGTCAGCGAGCCGCCGATGGCGATCAGCGAGGTCGAGGCGAAGAAGGCGGTGCCGTTCTGCAGTCCGCCCATCACCTGCGTGTCGACGATCCGGTTGTCGCGCTCCATCGCCTCGCGGATCCAGCGAGCGCGGCGCGAATTCATCACCACATTGAGGCTCCGGCCGGAATGCGGCCCGATCTCGACGGCGTAGTGATAGGCGAGCCAGGACAGCAGGAAGAAGGTGAGGGCGATGGTGTCGAGCGTGGTGAATCCGGCCATGGGCCCTCCTAGAGCCGGATCCGATCAGATGGAATCAATCTGATCGGTGAATCCGTCTCTCACTTTAAGATAGAGCCCGTTCTACCGGTCAGCTTGCGGTGCAAGCCGATCGGAACGGGCTCTAGCGGCGCGCAGATTGGCTGCGAGGCCAGCCTGCGGCAAGTGCGATTGACGCGGCTCTGCACAGGCGCCACCTTGCGCGCCGCGCCGCAGACGGGCGCATGGGGAGGCCGGGATGCCGCAGACGATCACCAAGGGCTACAAGGTGCTGCTGGCCGAGGCCGAGGCCAAGGTGAAGACGCTGTCGGTCGAGGAGGCGCAGGCGCTGTCCGGGCGTGACGACACGGTCTTCGTCGACCTGCGCGATCCGCGCGAACGCGAGCGTGAAGGCAAGATGCCGGGCGCCTTCCATTGCCCGCGCGGCATGCTCGAATTCTGGATCGACCCGGAAAGCCCCTATGCCAAGCCGGTCTTCCAGGAGGACAAGCAGTTCGTCTTCTTCTGCGCCGGCGGCTGGCGCTCGGCGCTGGCGGCGCAGGTGGCACAGGAGATGGGGCTGAAGCCGGTCGCGCACATCGCCGGCGGCTTCGGCGCCTGGAAGAAGTCGGGCGCGCCCTTCGAAGAGCCCGAGCCCAAGAAGGGCTGAGAAGGGCTGAGCCGGCGTCTTGTCGCATTTCCTGATCATCCTCGCGGTTGCGGCCTTCCTGTTTCGCAAGCCGCTCGGCCGGCTGATCGCCCGGCAGTTTCCTGACCGGGCGAAGCGCCAGCGCGTGCTCGGCACGATCATCGCCGGTTTCCTGCTGGTGGTCGGGATCAGGCTGCTCGCGCTGTTCTGGAAATAGGCGTCTCGGCGAATCGCCGCGCGCGGTGGCGGTTCATTTTGGCGGGAATGCGGGCGTTTCCCTGCCTTCCATTGCAACCACCCCATGCATCACACGCCGCTTGCACAATAAGCGGGCATGCGGCATTCTGTCTTTCTGGCTCCAACTCACGAAAGGGAGGGCTGAATGGAATTCTTCAACATCGCCACTCCCCCAATGCGGTCCTTCCACTAGGTCGGACTCGCCCGTGGCCCGCCTCCTCGGCGGCCCGAGCCAATATTTCCTTCGCGTTTTCTGAAGCCTGCGACCGCGGTCGCACTTCATCTTGATTTGGAGCCGGTCCGCCGCGGACCGGATGCTTTCATGTCTCTTTCCTCGAAATCGGGGCGGCGCGAGCCGTTCCGGGCCGTTCTCGGCTTCACGTTTTCGCATTGGGGCCGCCAGCCCGGGCGGGTCACGGGCGTCGTCCTCACGGTTATGGCGGCGACGGCGGCCGACCTCTTCATGCCGCTCTATGCCGGGCGACTGGTCGACGCGGTCTCCGGCGAGCGCGCGGCAGGGCTCGATCCCGCCCTCTGGGCGCTTGGCGTCATGATCGCGCTCGGCGCCTGCACGGTGTTCTTCCGGCACCTGTCCTTCGTCGGCATCACTGAGATGACGCTGCGCACCATGGGTGACGTCGCCAGCGAGGCCTTCGCGCGCCTGCAACGCTTCTCGACCGACTGGCACGCCAACAACTTCGCAGGCTCGACGGTGCGCAAGATCACGCGCGGCATGTGGGCGCTCGACCTGCTCACCGATACCGTGCTGATCGCGCTGCTCCCCTCGCTGGTCGTGCTGCTCGGCACCACGGTTCTGCTGGCCTGGCACTGGCCGGCGATGGGTGCCGTCGTGCTCGCCGGTGCGGTGATCTACATCGCGGTGACGATCGCGCTCTCGCTCGGCTATGTCGCGCCGGCGGCGACGCTCGCCAACAGCTGGGACACGCGGCTCGGCGGCGCGCTCGCCGATGCGATCTCGTGCAACCCGGTGGTCAAGGCCTTCGGCGCCGAGGGCCGCGAGGATAGCCGCCTCGCCGGGGTGGTGGCGAAATGGGCGCAGCGCACGCGCCGTACCTGGCTGCGCGGCACGACCTCGGGCACGGCCCAGCAGATCGTGCTGCTCGGCCTGCGCGCCGCGGTGATCGGCCTCGTGATCTGGCTCTGGGCGCAGGGGCAGGCGAGTCCGGGCGACGTCGCCTTCGTGCTGACCAGCTACGCCGTGGTACATGGCTATCTGCGCGATGTCGGCCAGCACATCCACAACCTCCAGCGTTCGGTGAACGACATGGAGGAGCTGGTCGCGATGCACGAGCTGCCCTTCGGCGTGCCGGATAGGGCGGGCGCGACCGCGATGGACGTGACGGCCGGCGAGATCGCCTTCGAGCGGGTGACCTTCCACTATGGAGGCCATGTCGAGCCGCTCTATCGCGATTTCTCGCTGACGATCAAAGCCGGCGAGAAGGTCGGTCTCGTCGGGCGCTCCGGCTCCGGCAAGACGACCTTCGTCAAGCTGGTGCAGCGGCTTTACGACGTCACCGACGGGCGGATCGCCATCGATGGGCGCGACATCGCCACGGCCACACAGGCCAGCTTGCGCGCGCAGATCGCGATCGTGCAGCAGGAGCCGGTGCTGTTCCACCGCTCGCTGGCGGACAACATCGCCTATGGTCGGCCCGGTGCCTCGCAGGCCCAGATCGAGCAGGCGGCGAAGCTCGCCAACGCGCATGAGTTCATCATGCGCCTGCCCAAGGGCTACGCCACGCTGGTCGGCGAGCGCGGCGTCAAGCTCTCGGGCGGCGAGCGCCAGCGCGTCGCGCTGGCGCGGGCCTTCCTGGCCGATGCGCCGATCCTGATCCTGGACGAGGCGACGTCGAGCCTCGACTCGGAATCGGAGGCGCTGATCCAGGAGGCGATGGAGCGGCTGATGGAAGGCCGCACCACCATCGTCATCGCGCACCGGCTCTCGACGGTGCGCGCCATGGACCGGATCCTGGTCTTCGACCGCGGCACGGTCGTGGAGGAGGGGCCGCACGAAGCGCTGCTGACCCGCGAGGACGGAGCCTACCGGGCGCTGTTCGAGAAGCAGGTCAGCGAGCTGGCCAAGGGGCTGGTTGCGTAGGGTGCTCCACGCGCCCCCTTCTCCCCTCGGGGGAGAAGGGGGCGCGAAGGGCCGGATGAGGGCGCGCACATGTCTCCCGTCATGCTCGCCCTTGTGGCGAGCATCCATGTCTTGAACACGGCGTTCGATCAGTGAAGTGAAGAGGTGGATGGTCGGGACAAGCCCGACCATGACACCGATGCGTCGCGCGAGCCCTTACCCCAATCCTCTCCCGCAAGGGGAGAGGGAGCAGCGCGCGGCTGATCCGGCCTACTGCGTCACTGCCCTTACTTCGGAGCGACCGCCCGCGGGCGGACGCCCGGGACGGGGCCGGGCGGCAACGCCTCGCTGGCATCCCGATTCAAGGACTTCAGATCGAGATTCGGCTTGCTCAGAAACTGAGTCATGCCGGCGATGTAAGCCTCTGGCAAAGCCCATTCTTTCGCTGCGGCGACGACCTGTTCGAGATAGCCGGGCTTGGGCTTTCCGGGGCTGCCGCTGCGGCCGATATAGATCAGCGCGCGCTTAGCCCCGCCCTCGACGATGACCGGCTGGCTGATCTTGACGTAGAGTCCGCTGGCGAGGTCCTCGAACTTGTCGAGCGTGCGGATGTCGCCGAGCGCGCAATCCCAGAGCACGCCGTGGACGCTCTCGCGGGGATCGCGGATCACCGAGGCGTAGCCGTCGGTGTTGACGATGAAGCGGTGGCGCGGCAGCCGGGCGAGGCCGAGCGGCTTCGAGCGCGGGCAGCGCTGCGCCATGCCGGTGACGTCCATGTTCAGGCCATAGGCGAAATAGAGGGGCATCGCGCTTTCCGTCGTGACACTGCCGTCATGGTCGGGCTTGTCCCGACCATTCACGTCTTTCCGCAACCCGCGTGGTGGTCAAGACGTGGATGCTCGCCACAAGGGCGAGCATGACGGCGAGCACGCCACCGGGAGATGCTTGGGTCAAGCCCGAGCATGGCGCGCTCTGCGAGCGCGTCACTTCGTCTTGTTGAACAGCTCCCGGCCGATCAGCATGCGGCGGATCTCGCTGGTGCCGGCGCCGATCTCGTAAAGTTTTGCGTCGCGCAGCAGGCGGCCGGTCGGGTAGTCGTTGATGTAGCCGTTGCCGCCGAGCAGCTGGATCGCGTCGAGGGCGAGCTGGGTCGCCTTCTCGGCGGCGATCAGGATGGCGCCAGCCGCGTCCTCGCGGGTGGTTTCGCCGCGGTCGCAGGCCTTGGCGACGGCGTAGACGTAAGCCCGGCAGGAGTTCATCGCGACATACATGTCGGCGACTTTGCCCTGGACGAGCTGGAACTCGCCGATCGACTGGCCGAACTGCTTGCGCTCGTGGATGTAGGGCAGGACGATGTCCATCGCCGCCTGCATGATGCCGAGCGGCCCGGCCGAGAGCACGACCCGCTCATAATCCAGCCCGCTCATCAGCACGTTGACGCCGCGGCCGACCTGGCCGAGCACGTTCTCCTCGGGAACCTCGCACTCCTCGAAGACGAGCTCGCAGGTGTCGGAGCCGCGCATGCCGAGCTTGTCGAGCTTCTGATGGGTCGAGAAACCTTTCATGCCCTTCTCGATCAGGAAGGCGGTGATGCCCTTGGGGCCGGCTTCCGGATCGGTCTTCGCGTAGACCACCAGCGTCTCGGCGATCGGGCCGTTGGTGATCCACATCTTGTTGCCGGTCAGGACGTAGCGGTCGCCCTTCTTCAGCGCCTTGGTCTTCATCGAGACGACGTCGGAGCCCGAGCCCGGCTCGGACATGGCGAGTGCGCCGACATGCTCGCCGGAGATCAGCTTTGGCAGGTACTTCTTCTTCTGCGCCTCGTTGCCGTTGCGGGCGATCTGGTTGACGCAGAGATTGGAATGGGCGCCGTAGGAGAGGCCAACCGAGGCCGAGGCGCGGCTGACCTCCTCGATCGCGACGCAATGCTCGAGATAGCCGAGCCCGGCGCCGCCATATTCCTCCGGGACGGTGATGCCGTGCAGGCCGAGCGCGCCCATCTCAGGCCAGAGATCGCGCGGGAACTGGTTGGTCTTGTCTATCTCCTCGGCGCGCGGGGCGATCTTTTCCTGGGCGAAGGCGTGGACGGTGTCGCGGATCGCGTCGGCGGTCTCGCCGAGGTCGAAATTGAACGGGCGCGGCGCGTTGGCGAGCATGGTGACCTCCCGGCGTGAAACAGGCGGGGCGCTGCGCCCCTTTCCTGCGTTATAGCGCGGTTGGCCACCAAGTCAGCTTGCGGGAGGCGGCAGATGGTTCTGCGCCGATGCGCAGGCGTTCGCGGGAGCGGGGCAGGCGATGCGAGATGCCGGATTCGCTTTTCAGGCCGCGCCGGCCCCAGTGGTCGCAGGGGGCGGGCTGCTTCCGCTCCTTCGCGAACATGGGCTGATCTCAACGAAAGCACGCGAACCCGCCTTTCGAGGTCTTCAGAGCGTCTGCTCCCGTCTCGCTGCGATGGCCGCTCGGTGTTGCCCCCTGGTCCAGTATCGAGGGCGTTGCAATGAGCGTAGGGTCTTCCCGGTCGTGACTGCACTCCATCTTCATGTTGCCGCGGGCTCCCGCCCAGCAAGAGCAATCGGCATGAAGCTCCAAGGGAGGCCTGACATGAATCCTCATAGCACATGGCTGAATATGTCTGCAGCTGTCGCTCTGATCCTCGGATCGAGCTTGCCTTGCGTTGCGCAGCAACCACCACAACAGCAACGTCCCAATATTGTTGTCGTGATGGGGGATGATATCGGTATCTGGAACATCGGCGCATACCATCGCGGCATGATGGCGGGGCGCACGCCAAACCTCGATAAGATTGCCGCAGAAGGTATGTTGTTTACCGATTACTACGCCGAGGCGAGCTGCACAGCCGGGCGAGCGAATTTCATCACCGGCGAGCTGCCGATCCGCACCGGCATGACGACTGTCGGTCAGGCAGGCGCCCCCACCGGCCTGCCGGCGCAAGCGGTGACGATTGCCACCGTGCTGAAGGGAATGGGCTACGCCACCGGCCAGTTCGGCAAGAACCATCTCGGGGACAAGAACGAGTTCCTGCCCACCGTGCACGGCTTCGACGAGTTTTTCGGCTATC
Source organism: Allobosea sp. WAO (assembly GCF_001509835.1). Taxonomy (GTDB): domain Bacteria; phylum Pseudomonadota; class Alphaproteobacteria; order Rhizobiales; family Beijerinckiaceae; genus Allobosea. The sequence goes on along the minus strand of NZ_JXTJ01000004.1, from coordinate 756,846 downwards.
TCTACCATCTCGATGCGATGGAAGACCCGTGCCATCCGAACTATCCGCAGGATCTCAGGTCGCAGGTCGGCCCGCGCAACATGGTCCATTCGCTGGCAAGCGACGTCGACGACGCCACGGTGGATCCGCGTTGGGGCAAGGTCGGCAAGCAGAGCATCCGGGACGCTGGCGAGCTCTGCCCCAAGAGGATGGAAACGGTCGACGACGAGATCCGCGACCTGTCCTTCAAGTTCCTGGACAAGGCCAAGGCCGACAACAAGCCGTTCTTTCTCTGGCTCAATCCGACCCGCATGCACATCGTCACGCATCTCTCGCCGAAATACGAGGCGATGCGCAATTCGAAGAACGGCTGGTCAATTCATGAAGCCGGCATGGCGCAGCTCGACGACGATGTCGGCCTGCTGATGCAGAAGCTCAAGGACATGGGCGTCGACGACAACACCATCGTCGTCTTCACCACCGACAACGGTACCGAGGTCTTCACGTGGCCCGATGGTGGTCAGACGCCATTCGCGCAAAGCAAGGGCACGGTCATGGAAGGCGGGTTCCGCGCGCCCGCGATGATCCGCTGGCCCGGTCGGGTACCGGCGGGAAAGGTCGAAAACGGCTTGATCTCGGGACTCGACTGGTTCCCGACCTTCGTTGCCGCCGCCGGCAACGCCAACATCGCCGAAGAGCTGAGGAAGGGTAAGCAGATCGGCGATCGCAACTACAAGGTCTACCTCGACGGCTACAACCAGATGGACCTGATCACCGGAAAAGGCCCGTCGAACCGGACTGAGATCTTCTACTTCGGCGAAAGCGAGCTCGGCGCAGTCCGCATCGGCGACTACAAGTATCGCTTCATCGACCAGCCCGGCGGATGGCTCGGCGACAAGACCAAGGCGGACGTGCCCTATCTGACCAATCTGCGTCTCGATCCGTTCGAGCGCACTGGATGGCCGGAAAACGGCACGAAGTCGGGATCGCAGAACTACTTCTCCTGGTTCCAGTACGAGTTCTGGCGTTTCGTGTTCGTCCAGCAGCAGGTTGAAAAGCTTGCCATGACCGCCATCGAGTTTCCGCCGATGCAGAGGGGAGCAAGCTTCAACCTGGATGCGGTGAAAGCGAAGATCGAAGCCGCCAGGACGGCGATGGCCAAGTAGGATCGGCAGCATTCCAATGCCGGCGAACCAAGGTGAAGCCGTGTGGACGCTCCCTACGACTTCACCAGCTGCGAGGTCGCCCTTGCTGATGTCGAGTGGGGCAGGGCATGGGCAAATCAGAATGCCTGATTTCGAGCCGTGGCCCTAACACCCTCAACCCAGCCTCGACTGCTCGCGGAACTGGCGCGGCGAGACGCCTGTCATGCGGCGGAAGGCGCGGCTGAAATGCGCGGGATCGGAATAGCCGGAGGACAAGGCGACATCGATGATCCTGCAATCGGTGTCGCGCAACAGCCCGCTCGCATGCTCGTAGCGGGCCGTGTCGAGTATGTCCGAATAGGAGAGGCCGAGAGCTGCGAGCTTGCGTTGAAGCGTCCGCGTGCTGAGGCCGGCGATCTCGGCGACGTCGGCGAGCGCCGTCGTTCCCTCGCCGAGATAGGCCGGAAGCATCAGCTTGAGCAGCTCGACGATGCCGCCGGCGGAAGGAGCGTCCTCCTGGTCCGGTAGCGGCGGGAGCAATGCGGCCGATCGGTTGGAGAGGCTGAGGAGCGAGATCGGCAGGCTGACCCAGGCGGCACGCTGGTTCGAGAGAAACCGCACATTCGGCCATGCGGACCGTGTCGCCGGGCTCGGCGCATAGGACGATTCGAAGGCGATCGCCGGCGGCATCCAATCGGGGCCGGCGAATTGCCTGATGATGTGGATCGGGAAGATGTTCTGGATCCATTGCGCGTATTTCAGATGCAGCAGCCCCCGTGTCCCGGCCAGCCTGCTGCAGATCCGCACCTGATCATCGTCGTGCTCGATCCACATGCTCAGGATCGTATCTTCCCGCGATGCCCAATAGCAGGCGTGCCGCAGCGCGACGAGCAGCGTCGGCGAATGGGCGATCAGGACCCGCGTCTTTTCCCTCAGATGGGAGAAATGCAGTCGCTGGGCGGCAAGAAAGCCGAAATCCTCGATCCCTTGGGTCCTCTGGGCGGCCTCGACGAAGCGCAGCGCCGGCAGGAGCGGAAGGTAGAGGTCGCCCTTGTCCTCCAGAGAGGATGGCAGCCGGGACTTCTCCAGGAGCGCCTCGACGGGCGCGCCGATCTCGTCGAGGATGCTGACGAACGGCAGCAGGAACTGGCCGCGCGTCAGAGGGATGTCAGCCATTCGACCTTGCCGCGATCATGGGTGGCGCTCCGCTGGGCGGTGGCTGCGGGAGATTCGCTACCGGGAGCGACGGAGAATAGCCGCTTGCGATTGGCACGAAATGGCAAGACTGGCGATCTGCCCATGCGCGAAATGAGCGCGACGGTGTTCGCCCGCCAGCCAAAGCGCTGTCGGCGGGTTGCCGGCACAGCGGTGGTCCTTTCTATGACGTGACGCAGCACGGCCCCGCCGCGGCTGCGATGTGTCGATTCCGGCCGGGCTGTGCGCGAACTCGGCGACGTTGAACGGAATGGGGATGTCTATGACCGGGACTACGGTACGCGGCGCGGCTCTTTCCGCGCTTGCCCTGCTCGCGCTCTGTGGGCAGGGCTTCGCGCAGGCGGGCGAGGCCCAGCCCAAGGTCACGGACCCGCATTTCAAGATTGCGCCGGGCTATCTCAGGCAGTCCGATTTGCCGAACAGCTTGGTCCTTCTCGGGCCGCCGCCCTTGAAGAACTCTGCTGCGCTGGCCCGGGACGAGGAAGCACGCAGGGCGACGCTTCCCTTGCGCGACAGCGCGCGCTGGAAGCTCGCTTATACCGATGCCGATCTCGCCTTTCCGCAGGCCGCCGACAATTTTTCCTGTGCGATGGGCGTCAGGATCGGCGCCGAGCAGACCCCGCGCCTTTACGCGATGATGCAGAAGATGCTCTCGGATTTCGGCCTCTCCACCTATGGCGTGAAGAACAAGTACAACCGGGTCCGTCCCTTCGTGGTCCATAACGAAGCGACCTGCCGGGCCGATCAGGAGGCCATTCTGCGCGGTGACGGCTCCTATCCGTCCGGCCACACCGCCGCGGGCTGGGGCTGGGCACTCGTCTTCGCGCAGATCAATCCCGAGCGCTCGGATGCGCTGCTCAAGCGCGGCCTCGAATTCGGGCAGAGCCGTGTGATCTGCAACGCCCATTGGCAGAGCGACGTCGATGCCGGGCGGATCATGGGCGCGGCAACCGTGGCGCGGCTGCAGACCGACCCGGCCTTCCTTGCCGATCTCACGGCCGCGAAGGCTGAGGTCGAGGCCGCGAAAGCGAAGCGAGCGGGCCCGGTGCCGGATTGCGCTGCCGAGGCGGCGGCCCTGCCAGGGCAGTAGTCGATTCCGAGCCGGCGGCAGCGACTGATTAGGCCTGACTCGCCGGCGCAGTCTTTGAATGAAGAGGTAACTCCATGTTTCGCTTGCTTGGCATCGGTTTCCTATTCGCGTCGGCCGCACTGGCGACGGGAGTGTCCGCCCAGGAGCCGAGTGGCAAAGTGCCGGTGACCGTCGACAATTTCACCCGTGCTGAGACCGACCATTACCTCGCGGCGAACGCAAAGACCGTAGGCGGGCTGGGCAAGTTTCAGCACTCTCGGGAGCCGACGGCGATCGACAGCCAAACGGTCATTCGCATGAACCGGGATACGCTTTACTCGTTCGCTGTCTTTGATCTTGCCGCAGGGCCGGCAACGCTTTCGCTGCCCGACACCGGCAAGCGCTACATGTCGATGATGGTCGTCGATCAGGATCACTACCTGCCGATCGTCGCCTACGGCACGCAGCCGGTTACCCTGACCCAGGAGACGGTCGGCACGCGATATGCGTTCGTCGCGATCCGGACGCTGGTCGATCCCAACGACCCGAAGGATCTCGAAGAGGTCCACAAGCTGCAGGACGCCATCAAGGTCAGCCAGAAGGGGGCGGGGAAGCTCGAGCTTCCGAACTGGGACGAGGAGAGCCTCGCGGGCGTTCGCAATGCGCTGCTCGGGCTGGCAAGATTCCAGACGTCGTTTCGCGGTTCCTTCGGAGCCCGTGGCCAGGTCGAGCCGATCCAGCACCTGATTGGCACAGCCGCCGGATGGGGTGGCATTCCGGACAAGGACGCCATCTACGCGAGCTTCACGCCCGCGAAAAACGACGGCAAAACGGTCTACACCATCAATGTGCCAAAGACCGTTCCGGTGAAGGATTTCTGGTCGGTCAGCGTCTACAACCGAAAGGGGTTCTTCGAGAAAAACCCCTACGGCGCCTATTCGATCAACGACATCACCGCGAAGAAGAACGAGGACGGCTCGGTGACCGTCCAGCTCGGCGGCTGCGACGGCAAGATCCCGAACTGCCTGCCGATCGTCGAGGGCTGGAACTACACGGTACGGCTCTATCGTCCGGAGCAGCCCATTATCAGTGGAACGTGGACGTTCCCGGAGGCGAAACCCGTAGACTGAGCCTCGACGGACTGGCCTGCGGGCAGGGAGCCGTCGCGTGCCCGCCATGGCAGTCGTCTGCGGCGGGCAACGCCTTGGCTTCGCGCTGGTGGGCTAACCTGCGCAGCTAGGCAGGTACGACCCGGTCAGCGAAAAGCTCAGGGCGGGCCGCTGCGATCCGCCAGTCGATCTCTCCACCGAAGAGCTCTGCCGCGAGGCTGCAATCGAGGGCGCTGTAATGGGGCCGGCGGACTGTGCCGCCGAACTCCGCCATCGGAACCCGCACCAGCCGCGGCGTTTTCCGTCCTGCGCGATGAAGTGCGTCGAATGCCGCTGCGACCCAGTCGGCGCGCGACACCGGTGGCGAGCCGGCGATGTGCAGCACTTTGGGGATGGCATCGCCGGCGCTCATGCGGCCGGCCAGCGCCAGCAGGCGTTCGGCGAGCGGGAAGATCGGGGTCGGCGAGCCGATCTGGTCATAGGCCACCCTGACGGTCTCGGCTTCGCTCCGCAGTAGGCTGGCGATGAAGTCCTCACCGTCGCCGAAGAGCCACGCCACCCGCGCGATGCAGGCCCTGTCGCAGGCGGAGAGGACGTTGCGTTCGCCCTTCGCTTTCAGGCGGCCATAGTTGTTGACGGGCGATACGGGATCAGACTCGCGCCATGGAAGCTCGGTTTCGGCCCCGAACACATAGTCGGTCGAGATGTGGATCAGCGGGATGCCCAGCGCGGTGCAGGCCCGCGCGACATCGCCCGGCGCTTCGGCATTGACGGCGCGTGCGCGCTCCGGAGCCGTATCTGAGTCCTGGACGACGCTGAGTGCCGCAGCGTTGATCACAACATCCGGGCGCAGCCGATCGAGCGCCGAGCGGATGGCGGCGGCGTCGGTGATGTCGAGCTCCCGGCTGGAGAACCCGCGAACGCGCGCTCCCCCGGCTCGCGACAGGGCGCGCCCCAGCCGGCCGCTTCCCCCAGTGACAAGCACATTGCTGCGCACAGATTCGCTCCCGCGCCGACTCCGGCTCACCGGCTTCTACATGGAGCAACCGTAAACGTCCGCTTTCGCGATCGCGGCCCTTGCCTCGCTCAGCCGATCACATTGCGGCGCTTGAGCAGCCAGTAGACGGTGCCTGCCGCCAGCGCCGACAGGCCGAGAATGTAGAGCCAGCCGAATTCGGTTTCGAGAAAGGGCAGGGCCTTGGTGTTGACGCCGAAATAGCCGGTGACGAGCGTCGCCGGCATCAGCGTCGCGGTTAGGATCGAGAGCACATAGAGATGGTGGTTGGTCTGGGCGCTGAGACGGGCGGCGATCTCGTCCTGCAGCAGCCTTGCGCGCTGCTGCACGAGCTGGACATCGCCCAGCATGGTGTCGACGCGGTGGAGCAGCCTTGCGGTCGCGCTCCTGACCTTTTCGGGGGCGGCGCGGGCGGTCGCGGTCTCCTGGAAGCGGCGGAACAGCTGGTGCAGGCCGTTGAGCTGGCGGTGGAGCTTGACCGTACGCCGGCGGATCGCGCCGAGCTTGCGGGCCTCGTCGCCGATCCGGTCGTCGATGATGTGGTCCTCGATCGAGTCGGCGTCGTCGGCGAGGCGGTTCACGTCCTCGGCGACATCCTCGATCACGAATTCGATGACGCGCTCGAACAGCATTTCGGGGGAGGTAGCGCGAAAGCCCGCCTCCAGCGTGTCGCGGGTCAGACGCGTCGCCTGCAGGGCCTGGCGCCGGCCGGTGATCAGGAAGCGCTCGCCGACGATCCAGTGCATCATGCCCCAGTCGTCGGCGAGGCTGTGGACCTCGCGGACCTGATCATAGGTGATGCCCCAGACGAAATCCGGGTCGTGATACAGCCGCTGGTGATCGTCCTGCGACAGGAAGACAGCCTGCGCCTCGACCGGCAGTTCGCTGCGCTCGGCGATCCACTGCTTCGTGCGGCTGTGGACGAGATCGAGATGGAGCCAGACGAATTTGGCGCCGTCGAGCGCGAGGCCCGGCGACTGGTCGCGCGGCACGAGGCTGGCGCGGCCCTCATCGTCGAAGCGATAGGCCCAGATGAAGCCGGCCCGGGACTGGATATCCTGAAGTATCGACACGCTGCTTCCGGCTAACGGGTGTTCCGTCAGCATCAGCGCCCGTCAGATGACGGTTTCGCGACAGTCCGCCGCTTTGTGACGAAGGCCTAGTCGCGCTTGATGGAGCCGGTGCTGGCGACCTGCCGCGAAAGCAGCGCCTTGGGCGGTCGCGGGGTGGGCACGAGCTTCGGCGGGGCGCCGTTGGCAATCTTCGTCTCGACGGCCGCGGGCCGGGCGGCCGGTTTCGGCGAGGCGACCTTCGGCCCGCCGCCGCGCCATTGGCGGGAACCGATGTCGAAGCGGCCTTCTCGCCAGGCGGCGAACTCCCTCTCCGAGCCGAAGAAGGCGTTGCGGTCGACATCGCCGGTGATGCCGGGCACGCGGCCGGTGGTGGTGAACTGCCAGAACTCCCACTCCTTGCGCTGGTAGCGATGGCGCAGCGGCGCCGCGGTGGAGCGCAGCCAGTAGGGATGGTCGTTGAATTCGCCCTCCAGCACGTCCTCGTGGAAGGTGATGTCGGTGTAGATGATCGGCTTCTTGCCGGTGTGCTCCTGCAGCCCCTTCAGCATCTCGCGGATCTTGGCGAGCGCCTTGTCGCGCGGGATCTTCTTGCCGCAGGATTCCGAATGGCCGTTCCATTCGACGTCGAGCACCGGCGGCAGCGCGTCGGCGTCGCGCGGGATGTGGCGCTTCATCCAGCGCACCTGGTCCTTGGCCGGACGGCACCAATAGACGAAATGATAGGCGCTGCGTGGCACGCCGGCCTTGCGGGCGCCCTCCCAGTTCTTGCGGAAGTTCGGGTCGAGATGGTCGCCGCCTTCGGTCGCCTTGATGAAGGCGAAGCGGGTGCCGGCGTCCTTGACCCTGGCCCAGTCGATGTCGCCCTGCCAGCGCGAGACGTCGATGCCCTGGATCGAGCGTCGGCGGGCGTCGCTGACGCCGGCATGCGGGCTCGCATCGCCCTTCTTGGGATATAGCGCCTCGGCGGGCGTGGCGCAGAGCAGGCCGAGCCCTGCCATCATCAGAAGGCGGTAGCCAAGGCCGGGCATGCGCCGCTTTCCTGAACTGGTTTCAGCGCGGCGCGCCATAAGGTCCTCCCTGTGTCGAGGCAGGATAGGCGGGCGCCGGGTTAAGAGGTGGTTAGCATTCGAGCGAGCGGCTTCAGCCTTGGTTAACCGGTGAGGCGGCCGCCGGCAGGCATCGGACTTATTCCGCCTCGGTCTCGCTCTGATCTGCGACCTGGCCGAGGCTCGCGGGCTGGAACCTGGATGCCGCGACCGTGGCGGCGGCTCCCGGCATCGTCGCGACGGGCGTGTGCTCCGGACCCGGGCTCGGCTGCGGCGGAACCTTGCGCTCGCGCGTCCAGGTGCGGGTGCCGATGTCGAAGCGCCCTTCGCGCCAGCCGACGAATTCGCCCTCATTGCCGTAGAAGGCGTTGCGGTCGACATCGCCCTTGATACCGGGGACGCGGCCGGTGGTGGTGAACTGCCAGAAGGCCCAGGGCCGGTCCTTGTAGCGCACCTCGGGCTTGGCCGCGGTCGAGCGGATCCAGTAGGCGTAGTCGTTGAACTCGCCTTCGAGCACGTCCTTGTGGAAGGTGATGTCGGTGTAGATCACCGGCTTCTTGCCGGTGAGCTGCTCGAGCTCGGTCAGCATCAGCCGGATCTTCTCCAGCGCCAGCGAGCGCTCGACCTTCTTCGGGCAGGTCTTGGAATGGCCGTTCCACTCGACGTCGAGCACCGGCGGCAGTGCCTCGGGATCGTTCGGAATCTGCTGCTTGAACCAGACCGCCTGCTCATGGGCCGGGCGACACCAGTAGACGAAATGGTAGGCGCCGCGCGGCACGCCGGCCCGGCGCGCGCCTTCCCAGTTCTTTTGGAAGGCGGGATCGATATGGTCGCCGCCCTCGGTCGCCTTGATATAGGCGAAGCGGGTGCCGGCGGCCTTGACCGAAGCCCAGTCGATCTCACCCTGCCAGCGCGAGATGTCGATGCCCTGGATCGGGTACTGGCGCGCCGCCTCGACGCCGGGATGGGGGCGGACATCGCCCTTGCTCGGATAATGGTCCAGCGCCACGCAACCTCCCAGCAGAGAGAGCGCGGCGGCGAGGACGAAAGAGGCGGAGAATGGGTGTCGCATGCGGCGGGGCGTCATCCTGGGCAAGATTGCGGAGAAATCTTGACGCCCGGTTTACGTTACCGGTTTTTCTCGATCCGGCACCGCTTTCTTTCGGTCACCCCAAACGCAGCAGGATCGTCGCTATCCCGAGGAAGGAGAAGAAGCCGACGACGTCGGTGACGGTGGTGACGAAGGTGCCCGACGAGATCGCCGGGTCGATGCCGGCCTTGTCGAGCGCGAGCGGCACGACGACGCCGGCGAGCGCCGCGACGAGAAGGGTCGCGACCATGGCGAGCGCGATCACGACGCCGAGCATCAGGTTGCCGAACCAGAAGCCCGAGACCACGCCGGTGATCACCGCGAAGGCTATACCGTTCAAGAGACCGACGATCATCTCGCGCCGGAAGAAGCGTGCCCGGTTCCAGCTGCCGAGCTGACCGGTTCCGAGCGCGCGGATCGCCACCGTCATGGTCTGGGTCGCGGCATTGCCGCCCTGGCTGGCGACGATCGGCGCGAGCACGGCGAGGGCGACCAGCTTGGAGAGCTGGGCCTCGAACATCGCCATCACCGAGGCGCTGATGAAGGCGGCGATCAGGCTGATGAAGCGCCAGCGGAAGCGGCTCAGCGCGACCTCGCGCACGGGGTCGGAGAGTTCTTCGTCGGCATCGACGCCGCCGAGCTGCTTGACGTCGTCATCCGCGGCGTCCTCGATCACGTCGACGACGTCGTCGATGGTCATCACGCCGACGAGCCGGCCGCTCTTGTCGACCACCGGGGCGGCGACGAGGTCGTAGCGCTGGAACATCCGCGCCACGTCCTCGAGGTCGTCATCGGCCTGGACGACGCGGCGGTCGTCCTCGATCAGATCGGAGATGCTGACCGGCCGCTTGGTCCGCAGCAGCCGGTCGAGCCGGACGGTGCCGACGAAGCGGTGGCCGGGATCGGCGACGAAGATCTCGAAGAAGCGCTCGGGCAGGTCCTGCGTCTCGCGCAGATAGTCGATGGTCTGTCCGACGGTCCAGAAGGGCGGCACCGCGATGGTCTCGGCCTGCATGCGCCGGCCAGCCGAGCCTTCGGGATAATCCAGGCCCTGCTGCAGCACACTGCGCTCGGCCGGGCTCAGCCGGTCGAGAATCTCTTTCTTGTCGGCCTCGTCGAGGTCTTCGAGAATGTAGACCGCGTCGTCGGTGTCGAGTTCGCGCACGCCTTCGGCGACGGTCTGCGGCGAGAGCTCGTCGAGAATCTCCTCGCGGACGGCGTCGTCGACCTCGGTCAGCGCCGTGAAGTCGAAATCGCCGCCGAGCAGCGAGATCAGCTTCGGGCGTTCCTCGCTGTCGAGCGCTTCGAGCAGCCCGCCGAGATCGGCCTCGTGCAGATCGCCGACGAGATGGCGCAGCGTCGTCAGGTCCGAGAGCAGGACGGCCTGCGAGACCTGCTCGACGAATCCCTCGTCCATGACGCCGTCTTCGTCGCGGATCGGCCGGGCCGGCTTTTCGTCGGGAGCGCTCTCGGCTTCCACCATCGGTCCGGCTCCGGGATTCGAGGCTGGGGATTCGCTTGAAGGCGGCGAGCCGCCCTTGTGTCAGCGGTGCGCCCTCGTTGCAACGCGGCATGACCGTTTCGCGACGGAAACGCGGCAGTCTAAACGAAAAACGGCGACCCTTGCGGATCGCCGTTCCCGGGGCATCAGCCCAAATTTGGTGCGGTCAAGAGGACTCGAACCTCCACGGGTCTCCCCGCTACCACCTCAAGGTAGTGCGTCTACCAATTCCGCCATGACCGCAGCGGCCCGAAGCTCGTCCGCGCTGTGGCGGTGATCTCCGAGAGCGGCGTGGGTCTACCAAATGGAATCTCCGGCCACAAGAGCCTGCGAGCGAAAATCGGGAGAAGTTTCGGCGGCTATGGGGCGGTGTTGGAAAGAGCCGGCTCAATCAACACAAAATCGGCCGAAAAGCCGGCCGAAATGCCCTGTTCAGGCGAATTGCGGCCGATCGGACTGCTGGGGACAAGTTCCGGAGGGGGGCGGCGACAGCCATTGCCGCCGGGCCGTAGCTGCGTTGCGCGAGTCGCCTTCCTCAGGCGGCTTCGGCGACACTGCCGAGCGTGAACACGGTCGGGCGCTTGATCATCTCGGTGATCTCCACCGAGATTCGGGTGCCGCTGACGACGACATTGCCTTTGGCGAAGGGGTGGTTGTTGGCGAGAATCTGGACTTCGTCGGTCTCGCTGGCATTGAGCTCGATGATCGCGCCGCGGCCCATGCGCAGCAATTTGTAGATCGGCATCTGGGCCGAGCCGAGCACCACGGTCAGCTCTATCGAGACGAGATCGAGATCAGCCTTCAAAATCCGCCTCCGGGGACCTACTTCACAACGATTCTACGAACTTGCCAGCGACGTCAAAAACGGCGCATGAGCACGGCGCGGCGAGGGCGAGCCGGTTACCAAGAGTTGAACGGACAGGGTTAATCCAAGGTGAAGACGCGCGAGGCGCTGGCGGTTTCTTTCCTGCCCGAGGCAGGTTCGCCGCCGGTCGAATGGGTAATCGCCGAGGCTCCGGTCGGCTACGAGGCCGCCGTCGCCGAGATGGAGGAGCGGGCCGGGCTGATCGCCGACGGGCTCGCAGCCGAACGGGTTTGGCTGGTCGAGCATCCCGCGCTCTACACGGCCGGGACTTCGGCGAAGGACGAGGACCTGCTGACGCCCGGGCGATTCCCGGTGCATCGGACCGGCCGGGGCGGGCAGTTCACCTATCACGGCCCCGGACAGCGGGTCGCCTATGTGATGCTCGACCTGAAGCGCCGCGAGCCGGATCTGCGCCGCTTCGTCGCCGCGCTAGAGGCCTGGCTAATCGGCACACTCGACCAGTTCAACATCCGGGGCGAGCGGCGCGAGGAACGCGTCGGCGTCTGGGTACGCCGCCCGGAGAAGGGGGCCGAGGTCGAGGACAAGATCGCAGCGCTCGGCATTCGCGTGCGGCGCTGGGTCTCGTTCCACGGGATATCGCTCAACGTCGAGCCGGAGCTCTCGCATTTCGACGGAATCGTGCCCTGCGGCATCGCTGGCCACGGCGTGACCTCGCTGGTCGATCTCGGCCTGCCCTTGACCATGCCCGAGGTCGACAGCGTCTTGCGGGCGCAGTTCGAGCAGGTTTTCGGGCCCACTGTGGTGCCGGGCTGAGGCTTATTTGCGCCGTCTCGGCGCATTCACCTTCCATTGACCATAGCCGCCCATCCTCGCCGGATCGGGATTTCGGATGAGGATCATGATGAGAGCGATGTTCTTCGCAGGGTGCCTCGCGGCACTGCTCGGCGCCTGCACCACCACGGACCAGCGCATTGCCGGGGCAGCTGCCGGTGCCGGCACAGGCGCGCTGATCGGCGGGCCGATCGGCGCGGTGGCGGGCGGTGCGATCGGCGCTGTCTCGGCTCCGACGGTGACCCGCTCGGTCCGGCGCATGCGCGACTAGACCAGTTTCCCGCACGGTGCGCCTTGGCAGGGGCGCCGGTTGGCGTTTTCCGCGCGCCGCGCCATAACCCCGGGAAGAGATTTCGCCAGGGAGCGCGTCGTGCCGGTCATCGAAAGCAAGGTCGACCTGAATTCGGCCGAGACGCGCGCCAATGCCGACGCCTGGGCGGCGCTGCGCGGCGAACTGCAGGAGCGGCGCGCCACCGCCGCGCTCGGTGGCAATGAGCGCTCGCGCGAACGCCATACGGCACGGGGCAAGCTGCTGCCGCGGGAGCGCGTGCTGCGCCTGCTCGATCCCGGCTCGGCCTTCCTCGAGATCGGCTCGCTCGCCGCCTACGACATGTACGAGAAGGACGTGCATGGCGCCGGTATGATCGCCGGCATCGGCCGCGTCGCCGGCCGCGAGGCGATGATCGTCTGCAATGACGCGACCATCAAGGGCGGCACCTACTACCCGATGACGGTCAAGAAGCATCTGCGGGCGCAGGAGATCGCGCGCGAGAACAATCTGCCCTGCATCTATCTGGTCGATTCCGGCGGCGCCAACCTGCCGCACCAGACCGAGGTCTTCCCGGACCGCGAGCATTTCGGCCGGATCTTCTACAATCAGGCGACATTGTCCGGGCTCGGCATTCCGCAGGTCGCGGTGGTGATGGGCTCCTGCACTGCCGGTGGCGCCTATGTGCCGGCGATGTCTGACGAGACGATCATCGTCAAGAACCAGGGCACGATCTTCCTCGGCGGCCCGCCGCTAGTGAAGGCGGCGACCGGCGAGGTGGTCTCGGCCGAGGATCTCGGCGGCGCCGACGTCCATGCCCGGCTTTCCGGCGTCGCCGACCATTATGCCGGCGACGACACCCATGCACTGGCGATCGCCCGGCGCATCGCCGGCAATTTCAACAGCGTGAAGCGGCCCGATATCGACCTCGCCGAGAGCGTTGAGCCGCTCTATGCGGCCGAGGAGCTCGAGGCGGTCGTCCCGACCGATCTCAAGAAGCAATACGACATCCGCGAGGTCATCGCCCGGCTGGTCGACGGCTCGGAGTTCGACGAGTTCAAGCGCCTCTACGGCACGACGCTGGTCACCGGCTTTGCCCGCATCCACGGCATCCCTGTCGGCATCATCGGCAATAACGGCATCCTGTTCTCGGAGAGCGCGCTGAAGGGCGCGCATTTCATCGAGCTGTGCTGCCAGCGCCGGATTCCGCTGCTCTTCCTGCAGAACATCACCGGCTTCATGGTCGGGCGCGATTTCGAGACGCGCGGTATCGCCAAGGACGGCGCCAAGCTCGTCACCGCCGTCGCCTCGGCGCGCGTGCCGAAGATCACCGTGCTGGTCGGCGGCTCGTTCGGCGCCGGCAATTACGGCATGTGCGGGCGGGCCTATTCGCCGCGTTTCCTGTTCTCGTGGCCGAACTCGAAGATTTCGGTGATGGGCGGCGAGCAGGCGGCGAGCGTGCTTGCGACGGTGCGCGGCGACAATCTCGAAGCGGCCGGCAAGCCCTGGTCGGCCGAGCAGGCCGAGGCCTTCAAGGCGCCGATCCGCGACCAGTTCGAGGCCGAGGGCTCGCCCTATTACGCAACGGCGCGGCTCTGGGACGACGGCATCATCCTGCCTTCGGAGACGCGCCGGGTGCTGGCGCTCGCTTTCTCGGCCTGCCTCAATGCCGAGATCCCCGAGACCCGCTTCGGCGTCTTCAGGATGTGAAAAAGGCGCGGCGGTTTCCCGCCGCGCCTTCCGTCCCGCGAAATGCGGGACTCAGTTCTTGGTCAGGCCGAGATCCTTCAGCACGCCGTTGCCGCGCTCGGTGAAGGCCTTGACGTAAGCGGCGAACTCTTCCGGCTTGTCCCAGATCGGGGTGATGCCGCGGTCGGCCATGCCCTTGCGGACGTCCTCGCGCTTCATCGTGCGCTCGGCGGCGTCGAACAGGATCTTGCGGCGGTCGGCCGGGACGCCCTTCGGCGCCGAGAGGGCGAACCAGTTCTCGTAGACCCAGTCGAGCCCGGCTTCCTTGGCGCTCGGCACGTCCGGGAAGTTCGGGTGGCGCTCGTTGGTCATCAAGAGGATGGTGCGCACGCGGCCGGCATCGAGCATGCCCTTGGCCTCGATCGGCGAGCCCGTGAAGACGGTGATGCCACCGGCGACGAGATCCTGCAGGGCAGGGGCGCCGCCATTGCTCGGCACCCAGCGCACCGCGTCCGGCGCGATGCCGGCCGCCTTGAGCAGGCCGCCCGAGGCGATGTGCCAGGAACCGCCGACGCCGGTGCCCGAGGCCATCATCGTGCCCTTCGGGTTGTCCTTGGCCGCCTTCAGATAATCGGCGATGGTCTTGTAGGGGCTGTCGGCCTTCACGGTGACACCGGCCGGGATGACCGAAACGCGCGAGAACATGTCGATCGAGTCGGGCGTCAGCTCGCCGAGGCCGAGCGACTTGAAGAAGGAGATTTCCGGGCTGGCGCCGCCGATAGTGTAGCCGTCGGGCGTGGCATTGGCGATGGCGCTATGGCCGGTGATGCCGCCGCCGCCGGTGCGGTTGACGACGTTGACCGGCTGCTTGAGCTCGGCCTCGAGCCCGTTGGCGAAGATCCGCATCACCGAATCCATGCCGCCGCCGGCCGCCCAGGGCACGATGAGCTGCACCGGACGATCCGGGAAAGCGAAAGCTGGGCCGGCGGCAAGCGCCAGCGTCGCCAGGGCCAAAGCGGCCTTGCGGAAACTCTTCATGGTCGACCTCCCAAGTTTGTCGATAATTCTTGTATGCAATTCGTAGAACGCTGGCGCTGTGCCGGCAAGTCGGTATGCGGAATTTTGTATGCAGGATAAGGGGCGATGCCATCTCACGTCGCCCTCAGCATTTCGGCTGGTTGCCCGAGCGCGAGGGTGCCGGGATTGTCCTCAGGTACAATAGCGCGACGATCCCGATAGGGCGCCATCTTCAGACGTCCGCGGCCCGGCGAGCCGGGCCTGGGGATCGAGCGCGCGTGGCTCTCTTGACGGGTGCGGCCCGTCGCGCCGCCGCTAACTGCGGCTCACGGAGCGTCTTTTCGCCCGTCGATCTCGCAATGACGCGGTACCCGCGCTTGCTCCGGGAGGCCCTGCCGATGTGGATTCTGATGTACGTCTTTTCGTACTCCGTCAGCCCGGTGGCGACGAACGACCGGGCCGAGTGGCGGCTGCAGCCGACCGTCGTCTTCCAGGAATTCACAAGCGAGGACCGCTGCCGCTCCGCCAAGTCGAAGCTGGAGGAAAGCCTCAAACAGGCCGGCGCGAAGCTGAGAAGCGCGCTCGGCGACCTCCAGGCCGTGGGCAAGGTCGGCTCGCACGAGATCATCATCGCCTATGATGTCGAGTGCCTTCCGAAGTAGGCCCCGGCATCGGCGGGAGAACCGGAATGCTGCAGATCGATCTTCTCGGTGACGAAGGCATCGTGATCCTGACGCCGCACGGGACTCTCGAAAGCGGCGATTTCGAGCGCCTGTCGGGCGTGGTCGACCCTTATCTCGCCGCGAACGGGACGCTCAAGGGATTGATGGTCGATGCGGCTTCGTTTCCCGGCTGGGACGGCATCGGTGCGCTGATCGCGCATGTGAAGTTCGTGATGGGCCACCACCGCCAGGTCGAGCGCGTCGCCGTGGTTTCGGACAGCGAGCTCCTCAAGCTCGCGCCCCATGTTGCGAAGCATTTCGTGGCGGCAGAGATACGCCAGTTCCCAGCGGGCGAAAGAGCGGGCGCCCTGGGATGGCTGAAGGGAGCTGTACCCGCTCAGCCCTAGGCGGCGCATTTGCCCGCGCATGCGGCGGCGTCCGCGATCTGCTTGGGCCTGTGAACCCGCCTGTAACCGCGCTCCCGATCGCCGCCGGCTCTGTGAGCTACCTCACGGAACGGCGTTCGAAATGGGGGCAGGTTTCGGCGGCAGGGGGCGCAACCACCCATTAGGGGGAGGAGAGCCTATGTCTTCCCACAAGCTCACGACACTGGCGGCCGGACAAAAGAGCATCGCGACCGCGGCGATCGAGGCGCTGGCCTCGCAGCTGCGCGGCAGCATCCTCAGCGAGAAGGACGCAGGCTATGACGAGGCGCGCGCGATCTGGAACGGCATGGTCGATCGCAAGCCCGGCCTGATCATCCGTTGTGCCGACGTCGGCGACGTCGTCAGCGCTGTCCGCTTCGCGCGCGACAGTGAATTGCTGGTCTCGGTGCGGGGCGGCGGCCATGGCATCGCCGGAAACGCGGTCTGCGATGGCGGTCTGATGATCGATCTTTCGCAGATGAAGTCGATCCGCGTCGATGCCGCTGCGCAGCGCGCCTGGGTCGCACCGGGCGCGACGCTCGCCGATCTCGACCGGGAAACGCAGGCCTTTGGGCTGGTGGTGCCGACCGGTATCAACTCGACCACCGGCATTGCCGGGCTGACGCTCGGCGGCGGTTTTGGCTGGCTCACGCGGAAGTTCGGCCTGACCTTGGACAATCTGGAGTCGGTCGAGGTGGTGACCGCCGATGGCGAGCTCCGGCGCGCCAGCGCGACGGAGAACCCGGAGCTGTTCTGGGCGCTGCGCGGCGGCGGCGGCAATTTCGGGGTGGTGACGGGCTTCGTGTTCCGGCTGCACAAGCTCGGAAACGAGGTGTTCTCGGGCCTCGTCGTGCACCCGATGAGTGCGGCCGAGACCGTGCTGAAGGCCTATCGCCAGGCGCTCGAAGTCTCGCCCGACGAGCTGACCTGCTGGGCGGTGATGCGTCAGGCGCCGCCATTGCCGTTCCTGCCGGCGGAGTGGCACGGCAAGGAGGTGCTGATCCTCGCCATGTGCTGGTGCGGCGACATGGCCGAAGGCGAGAAGGCGACCGCGAGGCTGCGCTCGATCGGCAAGCCGATCGTCGATGTCGTCAGCCCGCACCCGTTCACGGGCTGGCAGCAGGCATTCGACCCGCTGCTCGCCCCCGGCGCCCGCAATTACTGGAAGAGCCACGACTTCGCCGAGCTCTCGGACGCGACGATCGGGCTCCTGACCGGTGCCATCGGCCGTCTGCCCGGCCCGGAATGCGAGGTCTTCATCGCGCATGTCGGCGGCGCGGCCGGGCGGGTGGCGAAGGATGCCACCGCGTTCCCGCAGCGCAGCTCGCATTTCGTGATGAACGTGCATGCGCGCTGGCGCGAGAAGAGCGACGACCAGAAGTGCATCGGCTGGGCGCGGGAACTCTTCGAGGCCGCAAAGCCCTATTCGGTCGGCACCGCCTATATCAACTTCATGCCTGCCGACGAGGGCGACCGCGTCCGGGAGGCGTATGGTGCGAGCTACCAGCGCCTCGCCGAGCTGAAGCGCCGCTACGACCCGTCGAACCTGTTCCGCATGAACCAGAACGTGACGCCGGTTGCGGGCCGGCGGGCGGCGTGAGTATCGCGGCCTGAGAGACCGGAGAACCTGACAATTGCGACCATGCCGGACATGCAGCCATGTCCGGCATGGTCTGTCTGCGGACTGATTGCCTGATCAGAGTCGCGAATGACTGCCGCCGGGCGCAATGCCGATGTCGACTCGATGGACTGCCGATCTTGCCGTCGCGTTGGGCTTGCTAGCCGGCTGTCCATCAGCTGAGTTGACGCCGGGGCGATGACGGCTCAGCTTCGCCTGACCGGCATCTAAGCAGCACGCAAGTGGAGAGCGCGATGCGGAAGTCCCTGATCGCGGCGTTCATGCTGCTGCCGATGGCAGCCTGGGCTCAGGCCCCCCGCCTAAGCGACGAGGATATCAGCGACGGCTATATCTATCTGCTCGGCCGGCTCATGGTGACGCGCCAGCAGCAGCTCGATTTCCAGAATGGCTTCAAGTGGAACGAGCTCATCCACCAGAAGCCGGGAGCGGTCGACTGGCCGAACCCCAATCTCGACGTGGCCTATTCCGAGGCCTGGGTCGCCGTTGACGAGAAAAGCTGCACCCTTGTGACCGTTCCGAAGGTCGAGAAGCGCTACTTCGTGGTGCAGGTGCTCAATGGCTGGGGCGAGACGCTCGCCAACATCAACGAACGCGTGTTTCCCAGCCGCCCTTCAGGCGAGTTCGCCCTCTGCCTGAGAGACGCAAAGGTCGATCTGCCGGGCGGCGCAGTCCGGGTCGATCTGCCGGTGAAGCAGGCTCGCATCCTGGCCCGGGTCGAGCTGGGCGATGACCCGGATCAGGCTGTTGCTCTCCAGCACCAGTTCAAGCTGCATGCGACCGGCAGCCCGACGCTCCCGGAAATCCCGAAGACGCCGATCTTCGAGCTCGAGAAGTTGCCCGGCGTCGAGGCGTTCGACGCCGCTGCGGTCGCAATCGACAGCGCACCCGACATCAATCCCGGGCTCGAGCCGATGCAAGAGAAGGTGCGTCTCGTAGCCGGGGCGGCCGGCGACCCGGCCGAGCGCTCCCGGATCGACAGCGTCATCCGTTCCCGGGCCTTTGCCGATATCGCCAAGGCCGGAGCGCGCATCGGACATGGCACGGTTCAGAATGGCTGGGCGCGGCCCGGTGTCGTCGGAGAGTACGGCATCGACTATCTCACCCGCACATTGGTCAATTACCGCGGCATCTGGGCGAACATCAAACCGGAGGTGCTCTATTACCGCGGCGGCAACGATACCTCCGGCGCCGAGCTGAACGGCGACAATGTCTACACGCTGACCTTCCCGAAGGACGAGCTGCCGTCGAATTTCGCGAACTATTTCTGGTCGGTGATCGCAGTCGACAGCACCCGTTTCCGGGTGCTGCCCAATCCGAAGAACCGCTATCTGCTCAATCGCGAGACCAAGCCGCAATTCAACCCGGATGGCTCGCTGACCCTCTACTTCGCCGACCAGAAGCCGGCCGATGCGCCCGAGGGAAACTGGCTCCCGACGCCCAAGGGAAGCGTCTACCGCCTGACGTTCCGTTATTACGGGCCGACCGAAGGCGTGGCGAACGGTACCTACTACCCGCCAGCGCTGATCAAGAGGTGATAGCCGACCGGTCCGGGGCGGCCTGTCAGGCCAGACTGAACGCTTCGTGGATCGCGCTCTGGACGCCGCCGCCCATCACCGGGCCGCCGCCGGCGACATGGATCGCGTCGCCGACCAGCGCCGCGCCGAGGCCGTGGCGCGGCGTCAGCATCGGGGCGTATTGCTCCCAGCCGTCGCTGGCGGGGTCATAGGCCTCCATCTGGCCGAAGACGCGGTTGGTGCCTTCTCCGCCCATCACGAAGACTTTTCCGCGATAGAGCACGGCGCCATGGCCGGAGCGGGCGGTGGGCAGCGGGTTGCGCGGCGCCCATTTGTCGGTCGCCGGGTCATAGGCGTGATGCAGGTTGGAGTTGGTGTGGAAGCTGTCGACCCGGCCGCCGATGACGTGGATCAGATTGCCGATCGCCAGCGTGCCGGTGTGGTCGCGCGCCGTCGGCATCGGCGTGCGCTCCGTCCACTTGTCGGTCTTGGGATCGTAGACGCGGTGCCAGTTGACCGAGGTCTTGGTGTCGGTGGTGTCGCCGATCGCGCCGCCGATCGCATACAGCAGGCCGTTCAGCCCGACGATCGCAGCCGAGCCGACCGGGCGGGGCAGGGGCGCGATCTCGGCCCATTTGTCGGTCTTCGGGTCGTAGGTAAAGCAGCGCGGATGCGGCTTGCGGTTCTGCTCGAGGAAGCCGCCGATGGCGTAGAGCTTGCCGTCGAGGAAGGCGACGCCGACATGGTTGGCGCCCTGCGGCAGCGGCGCGCCGTCGGCCCATTTGTCGGCCTTGGGATCGTAGACATGGTGGTAGGGTCGGTCGGTGCGCTGCTCGCCATAGCCGCCGACGATGTGCATGCGGTCGTCATGAGCGGCCGCCCAGGCCATTTCCGAACGGGGCAGCGGCAGCAATGCCCTGGCGCTCCAGCGGCCGGGATTGGCAGCTTTCGGCGCGGGGGAATCGAAGACGTTCTGCGAGTCCGCCAGGGCCGGCTTCGGGATGCGGCCGGGCTGGTTCAGCCGCTCGTAATGGCCACCATGATGCTCATGGCCGGGTTGCTGTGCGAGCGCCGGCGCGGCAAGGCTGGCGGCTCCGGCTGCGATGAAACCGCGACGGCTCAGGCTGGTCATGACGCTTCCTCCCTCGCTAGAAGAGTAAGGCAGACGCTGCGGCAGGCAAGTGAAAGGGCGGAGCCGGTCTGCTGGAAAAGCAGTTCCGCATACTGCATACGCTGCTATGGTCCTGCCGCCTGAAACGGTTGAAAACACGGGAAACGCGAGGATACGCATGTCTGGGCACAACAAGGTCGCCATCATCACCGGTGCCGGTTCCGGCGTCGGCCGGGCCGTCGCCATCGCCTTCCTGAAGGACGGCTACCGCACCGTGCTCGCCGGGCGCCGCGGCGACGCGCTGGAAGAGACGATCAAGCTGTCGGGCGTCGATGCCGCGCAGGCGCTGGCCGTGCCGACCGACGTGACCAACCAGGATTCGGTCAAGGCGCTGTTCGCCAAGACCAAGGAGAAGTTCGGACGGCTCGACGTGCTGTTCAACAATGCCGGCGTCAACGCGCCGGGCGGCATCATGCTCGAGGACCTGTCGCTCGCCGACTGGCAGAAGGTGGTCGACACCAACCTGACCGGTCCGTTCCTGTGCACCCAGGAAGCCTTCAAGCTGATGAAGGACCAGCAGCCGCAGGGCGGCCGCATCATCAATAACGGCTCGATCTCGGCCCATGCGCCGCGGCCGAACTCGGTCGCCTACACCGCGACCAAGCACGCCATCACCGGCCTGACCAAGACCTCGTCGCTCGACGGGCGCAAATACGACATCGCGGTCGGGCAGGTCGACATCGGCAATGCGCTGACCGAGATGGCGCAGCGCATGACGACCGGCGTGCCGCAGGCCGACGGCTCGATCAAGGTCGAGGCGGTGATGGATGTCGGGCATGTCGCCTCGACGGTGCTGCACATGGCGAGCCTGCCGCTCGAGGCCAATGTGCTCACCGTCACGGTGATGGCGACCAAGGCCCCCTTCGTCGGCCGCGGCTGAGGCTGCTTGACCGACCCGCTGTCGTCATGGTCGGCCTCGTGCCGACCATCCACGTCTTGCGACGGGCGGATTTTCCGCGACACTGGGCGAGGCGGCTCTGGAGCGCCTCGCATGTCGGCTTTCGATGGGCTTCGACGGCCTGAAGACGTGGATGCCCGGGACAAGCCCGGGCATGACGGGGAAGGGGATCGCAATCAGGGCGAGCCCGGCCATGCCGCCCCCGTCGCTCCCAGTGTGGAGCGGGCCTATCGGTCGACGATCTGGGCGATCGCGCTCGGCATCCTGATCTTCGCCGCCCTCGTCGTCGCCTGGGCGCTCGCCATCGGCAACAATCAGCTCCTCAAGGACGGCGTCGACTGGGTTTACGACGTCGCGCTCTACGGCATCGCGGCGCTGGTCTTCGGCCGCGACGAGCGGGCGGAGAAGCTCGCGGCGCTCGGTATCGGCGCGGTGATGGCGGTCGCCGGCCTGCACACGCTCTACGATCTCTGGGACAAGATCCTGCGGCCGCGGCCGATCGAGCTCTTCACGCTCGGCTTCTCGGCGGCAAGCGCCATCCTGATCGCCTATCTGATCGTGCTCGTGCTCTGGCGCTTCCGGCGCGAACCCAATCCGGTGATCAAGGCGACGTGGCTTTCGAGCCGCAACGACACGATCTCGACCACCGGCTTCGCGCTGGTCGGGCTCGCGGCGAGGCTCGCGCCGGTGCGCTGGCCGGAATATCTGCTCGACCTCGTCGTCGCCGCCATCTGTTTCCAGGCGACCTGGGCGATCTGGCGCTCGGTCAGAGCTCAGGATTCAGGGAGGAAAATGGCGGCGGAAGAATAATCTTCTATCGCTACCAAGGTCGTACGACTGCCTTCTTCCGCCTTGATAGCAAACAAAAAAATCCTGTCCGGCTTCTCTTGGGCGGGGTGTGGCGAAATCATGACGGCTCCGAATTCGAAGCCGATCCAGCCCGCGAAAAACGGCTGATCGGCAGCAAGGAGCCGAGAATGTCCGTGATTTCCCTTCTTCGCCGCGGCGCGCTCGCGCTGGCTGCGGGCCTGGCTGCAGGCCTGCTGGCCAGCACCGCCGCCTTCGCCCAGTCTGGCCCGCTCGTCACCACCGAGTGGCTCGAAAAGAACCTCAGCGACCCCAAGGTCCGCATCGTCGAGGTAAGCGTCGAGCCGGGCGTCTACGAGCGCGGCCATATCCCGGGCGCCCAGAACGTCGTCTGGCACACCGATCTCGTCGAGACCGTCTCGCGCGACATAGCCAGCCCGGAGAAGTTCCAGGCGCTCGCCCGCAAGCTCGGGGTCGACAAGGACACGACCGTCGTCCTCTACGGCGACAGCAACAACTGGTTCGCCGCCTGGGGCGCCTGGGTGTTCGACATTTACGGCCTGCGCGACAATGTGAAACTGCTCGATGGCGGCCGCAAGAAGTGGGAGCTGGAGAAGCGCCCGGTCGCGACCAACCCCGTCGCGGTCAAGGCCTCGGCCTTCACCGTCGCCGAGCCGAACCGCAAGCTGCGCGCCCGCCTGACCGATGTCGTCGCGACCGTCGAGAAGAAGTCCGACGCGCGCATCCTCGACATCCGCTCGCCCGACGAGTTCTCCGGCAAGATCATCGCGCCGGCCGGCTTCCAGGAGCTGGCGCTGCGCGCCGGCCATATCCCTGGCTCGGTCAATGTCGCTTGGGCGCGTGCGGTCAACCAGGCCGACGGCACGATCAAGCCGGTCGAGGAACTGAAGAAGCTCTATGCCGAGGCCGGGATCGACGGTTCCAAGCCGGTGATCACCACCTGCCGCATCGGCGAGCGCTCGAGCCACACCTGGTTCATCCTGTCGCGCGTGCTCGGCTATCAGGTCGCCAACTATGACGGCTCGTGGACCGAATACGGCAACGTGGTCGGCCTGCCGATCAGCAACCCGGCCGGCACGGTCTGGACCGGCAAGTAAGCGGCGGCGCTCCAGAGCCATGAGCATTTCCGACGATGGCGGCGCGCTCGATTATGAGCAGGCGCGCCGGCAGGCGGGGGCGGCGGGGCACTCGCCGCCCCTTTGCCTTGTGCTTTCCGCCTGCGTGGTCGCGGCCATTGCCCTGGCGATCTATCTGGTCGGTCGCCATGCCGAGCCGGCGACGCAGCTTCAGCTTTCGCTGATCCTCGGCGTCGCCTTCGGCTTCGTGCTGCAGCGCTCGCGCTTCTGCTTCTTCTGCATCTGGAAGGACTGGCTCGACCGGCGCGATCCGCAGGGGCTGCTCGGCATCGTCGCGGCGCTCGCCGTCGGGCTCGTCGGCTACACGTTGATCTATGGCGCCTGGCTGCCCGACCCGTCGGGGACGCGCCTGCCGCCGACGGCGCATATCGGCCCGGTCGGCCCGGCGCTGCTGCTGGCGGGGCTCGCCTTCGGGGCCGGCATGGCGATCTCGGGCTCCTGCATCAGCGCGCATCTCTACCGGCTCGGGGAGGGCTCGCCGACCTCGCCCTTTGCCCTGATCGGTGCGGTCGGCGGCTTCATCCTCGGCTTCCTGAGCTGGAACCCGCTCTATCTCGGCACGATCTCGGAATCGCCGGTACTGTGGCTGCCGCGCCAGCTCGGCTATGGCGGCGCGCTGCTCGCCGGGCTCTTCGTGCTCGGCGGGCTGGCTTGGTGGCTGCTGCGCGCCGGTCGCCCCGCTCCGGCTACCGCTGCTCAGCATGCCGCCACCGACCCGCTGGCCGCGATCTTCCTGCGGCGCTGGCCCGCCTGGCTCGGCGGGCTCTTCGTCGGGCTGATCGGGATCGCCGCCTATCTGCGCCTGTCGCCGCTCGGCGTCACCGCCGAGATCGGCTCGCGCTCTCGCCAGCTCGCGGCGCATTTCGAGCTGCTGCCTTCACGTCTCGAAGGGCTCGACAGCTTCCGCGGCTGCGCCACAGCGATCCGCGACGCACTGCTGACCCCGAACGGCCTGTTCATCGCCGGCATCGTCGCCTCGGCCTTTGCAGCGGCGCTCGCCGCAGGCGAGTTCAAGCCGAAGCGTCCCGATGGCGGGCATGTGCTGCGCGGGCTGATCGGTGGGGCGCTGCTCGGCTGGGGCACGGTGATCGGGCTCGGCTGCACGGTCGGCACGCTGCTCTCCGGCATTTCGGCGGGCGCGGTTTCGGGCTGGGTCTTCGGCATCGGGCTGCTCGTCGGCACGACGCTGACGCTGAAGCTCGGGCGGAGGCTGCGCCTGCTGGCCTGAGGTGCCGATCCCATGAACGCGGCGCTTCCCGTCATTGCGAGGAGGCTTCAGCCGACGAAGCAATCCAGGGGCGGCAGAGCAAGTCTGCCTGGATTGCTTCGCTGTGCTCGCAATGACGGTGAGGTTCCGGTGCAAGCGCCCATCCGCACCCTGCGCAACATGGCGCAGACACGGGCCTTGGGTCGGCTATAACAGGCGTCACCGCTCGCGGATTGCGCCCGAGGAAGCCGACATGTCGATTGCCGCCAAACTGCCCTCCATCCTGATCGCCAATCGCGGCGAGATCGCCTGCCGGGTGATCCGCACCGCCAGGCGGCTCGGCCTGCGCACCATCGCCGTCTATTCGGACGCCGATGCCGAGGCGCTGTTCGTCGAGATGGCTGACGAGGCCTACCGGATAGGCCCGGCGCCGGCGCGCGAGAGCTATCTCGATGCCGACAAGATCCTCGTAGTCGCCAAGCAAGCCGGCGCGGCCTGCATCCATCCGGGCTATGGCTTCCTTTCCGAGAACGCCGATTTCGCCGATGCCTGCGCGGCCGCCGGCATCGTCTTCGTCGGCCCGCCGGCCTCGGCGATCCGCGCCATGGGCCTGAAGGACGCCGCCAAGGCGCTGGTCGAGAAGGCGAGTGTTCCGGTCGTGCCGGGCTATCACGGCGCCGAGCAGGGCGTCGATTTCCTCAGCCAGGAGGCCGAGCGCATCGGCTACCCCGTGCTGATCAAGGCGGTCGCCGGCGGTGGCGGCAAGGGCATGAAGAAGGTCGACCGGCCCGAGGACTTCGCCGACGCCCTATCCAGCGCCCAACGCGAAGGCAAGAACGCCTTCGGCGATGCCCGCGTGCTGGTCGAGAAATATGTGCTCTCGCCGCGCCATGTCGAAATCCAGGTCTTTGGCGACAGCCATGGCAATGTCGTTCATCTCTATGAGCGCGACTGCTCGCTGCAGCGTCGCCACCAGAAGGTGATCGAGGAAGCACCGGCGCCGGGCATGACGCCGGAGGTGCGCGCCGCCATGGGCAAGGCCGCGACCGAGGCGGCGAGGGCGGTCGGCTATGTCGGGGCCGGCACGGTCGAGTTCATCGCCGATGGCCGTGACGGGCTGAAGGCGGACCGCTTCTACTTCATGGAGATGAATACTCGGCTCCAGGTCGAGCATCCCGTCACCGAGGCGATCACCGGGCTCGACCTCGTCGAGCTCCAGCTCAAGGTCGCGGCTGGCGAGCCGCTCGGCTTCGCGCAGGAGGATGTCCGCGCCGAAGGCCATGCGGTCGAGGCGCGGCTTTATGCCGAGGACCCGGAAAAGGGCTTCCTGCCTTCGACCGGCAAGCTCTGGGCACTGCAATTCCCGCAGAGCGAGGACATCCGCATCGACACCGGCGTCGAGGCCGGCGATTCCGTGACGCCGTTCTACGACCCGATGATCGCCAAGGTGATCGCGCATGGCCGCACCCGCGACGAGGCGCTCGACCATCTCGCCTTCGCGCTCGGTGAGACCATCGTCGCCGGCCCCCGCACCAATCTCGCCTTCCTGAAGAAGCTGGCCGAGGCGGAGGGTTTCCGGAAGGGGCCGTTCGACACCGGCTTCATCGAGCGCAACATCACGGCACTGGGCGCCGAGCCGCAACCGCTCGATGCGGCGGCGGTCGCGGCGGCGGCGCTGCAACTGGAGGAAGAGCGCCAGGTGGCGGCGCTCGACCTCGCCGTCGAGCGGACCGGCGACGAGGCCAAATCGCCCTGGCTCGATGCCGACGCCTTCTCGATCATGCCGCGCCCGGCGCTCGGCCTGCCGCTGCTGGTCGATGGCGAGCGCATCGAGGCCAAGATCGAGTGGAGCGGCGACGATGCTCGCGTCTCGCTGCCGGGCCACCCGTTGCCCGAGGGAGAGCATGAGGTGACGCTCGCCCGGGCCGAGGGCGGCACCTATCTCGCCTTGCACCGCGGCCGGCAGACGGCGGTTGCGCTGTTCGACCCGTTCAGTGTCGATCTCGACGCGGTCGGCGGCTCGGGCGGCGTCATCAAGGCGCCGATGCACGGCAAGCTGATCGCGCTCTTCGTTGGGGCGGGCGAGGCGGTCGTGAAGGGCCAGCGCCTCGCCATCGTCGAGGCGATGAAGATGGAACATGTGCTGACCGCCCCGCGCGACGGCACGGTCACCGAGCTGGGTGCCGAGCCGGGCGCGCAGGTGGCAGAGGGCGCGAAGGTGGTCGTGCTCGGGGAGTAGGTGCGTCATGCTCGGGCCCGACCCGAGCATCTCAGACCAGAGGAGGCCACGATGGTGCTTCCTCGTCAGGAGATTCTCGGGTCTGCGCTGCGCGCCGCCCGAGAATGACGTGGATTACAAGCCATCCAACGCCACGATGGCCCGCTCGGCGACGGCGAGATTGATCTCCGCCAGCGGGTCGTCGTCGCCTAGGAACCAGGTGGCCGAGAGTCCGCACCAGGCCAGGGTCCATCGAAGCAGGCGCTCGCGCTCCAGCCCGGACTTCGCCAGCACGATTTCCAGCCGGCGCTCGAAGCGGCCGGGCAGGGTGGCGACCGGCGGCTCGGGATCGGCGAGATCGGGATCGCAGAACAGGATCGTGTATTCGAAGGCGCGGTCGCCGATGACGCATTTCGGGTCGATGGCGAGCCAGCCGCGCGCTCCGAAATCGAGCACATTGTCATGATGCAGGTCGGCATGGAGCGGCAGGATCTCGCGCTGCGCCGCGAGCAGCTCCGCGGCTGACGCAGCCGAGCGGGCGAGGATGCCGCCGCGCTCCCGCGCCATCGGGAAGAGCTCCGCGAACCAGGTTTCCAGCGGGATCAGGCCTGACGGCGCCGGGCCGCGCGGCTTCTGGAGGGCGGCGATGGCGTCGCAGAGGATCGCGGTCGCTTCATCGTCGCCCTCCGCGCCGCTGCGGGCCATGGCGGCGAGCGAGCGCGGGCCGGTGGCGCGCTCGATCAGCATTGCATCGCCCGAGTCGGAGCGGGCGAGCAGGCGGGTGGCGCCGTCGCCGTTCCAGTATTCCAGCGGCAGGTAGCCGAGGCGCTCATCGGGCGAGTCCGGCAGCTTCAGCATGGCCGGCTCTTCGCGGCGCCGGACCGGCAGCAGGCGGCTGGAATGCGTCGTGATCGGCGCGCCATCGGGGACGAGCCCCCAGCGCGCCAGCCAGGGCGCGTATTCTGCGGGCTGTACGGTCACGGCTCAGCTCATCTGCGACCGGTTGCGGCCAATCAGCGGGTATTGCTCGGCCTCGTAGATCTGACCGGAGACCGGGGCGCTGTCATCCGAGAGCCAGAAGGCGGTATGGGCGGCGATTTCCTCGGGCTGCATCAGCCGGCCGGTCGGCGCGAACAGGGCGGAGACGTCCTTCTCCCAGCCGGCTTTTCGGCCATGGCGCTGCTGCGTCGCGTCCTCGTTGGCGGTGAAGGTCCAGCCGACATTGAGCTGGTTGACGCGGATGCGCTCGCTGCCGAGCGCGTCGGCGAGATTGCGCGTCATCGTCGTCAGCGCGCCCTTGGACATCGAATAGACCGTGAGGTCCGACTGACCGCAAAGCGCGTTGATCGAGCCGACGGTGACGATGGCGCCGCCGGATTTCTGCAGGCGGAAGGCGCGGATCGCCGCCTCGGCGCAGAGCAGCGGCGCGCGGGTGTTGATCGCGAAGACATGGTCGAAGAAGGCCGCGGTGCTCTCGCCGATGACGCCGCGCGGATAGATGCCGGCATTGTTGACGAGCCCGTCAATGCGGCCGAAGGCCTTGCAGGTCGCGTCGACCAGCGCCTGCGCCGTCGCCGGCTCGGCAAGGTCGCCGGCGACCCCGTGGCAGCCGGTGCCGAGCTTGCTGCAGGCGACCTTGACCTCGCTCTCGTCGCGGCCATGGATCAGGACCCTCGCGCCCTCGGCGAGGAGCCGCCGCGCCATTGCGTGGCCGATTCCGGTCGAGGAACCGGTGACGAGAATGGCCTTGCCTGCGAGTCCTTGCATCAAGAAGCTCCGAAATCGGGAGAAGGAGGACGGGATGATCGTGAATCGGATCGTGGCGAATATTGCAACCGAGGATCCCGAGTGGGCGCGCCAATTCTATGGCGAGATCCTCGGCCTGAAGCGGGTGATGGACCATGGCTGGATCGTGACCTACGCGGCGGAAGGCAATTCGGCACCGCAGATCAGCTTCGCCAGACAGGGCGGCGGCGGCGCGCCGGTGCCGGACATCTCCGTCGAGGTCGACGATCTCGACATGGTCCACAAGCGCGTGCTCGCCGCTGGCATCGCGGTCGAATACGGGCCGGCGGAGGAGGACTGGGGCGTGGGGCGCTTTTTCGTGCGCGACCCGTTCGGCAAGCTGGTCAACATCCTGGCGCATCGCCGCTGAGGCGCTTCTCGCCGGGGCGGCAGCGTCGGAACCGGCCCGGCCGCGGCAACATGCTCCAGCTCTGGGGCTGTGGAGAAGGCGCGCTGCGGCTGGCCCGCGGCTTCCTGCGGGACTAGGCTGCAGGACCATGCCGCTTCATCTGCTCAAACTCTGCGTCGGCGCCGAATCGATCAGCGATCTCGAGGAATGGATCGCCGAGCGGCAGGCGCAGCGCCGCGCCCGTGGCGAGCCGGCCGAACAGCTGCACACCACCCGCATGGTGCCGAAGCGCATCGAGGAGATCGTCTCCGGCGGCTCGCTCTACTGGGTGATCAAGGGCCAGCTCAGCGCCCGCCAGCGGCTGATCGACATCCGTCCCTTCACCGATGCCGAGGGAATCGGGCGCTGCCATCTGGTCATGGAGCCGATCGTCGTGGCGGTCGAGCCCAGGCCCTACCGGCCGTTCCAGGGCTGGCGCTACCTACAGGACAAGGACGCTCCGCCCGACATCGACGGCCGCAGCGGCGATCTCGGCGCCATGCCCGAGCAGATGCGGCGCGAACTGGCGGAACTGGGGCTGCTCTAGGCCCGAGCCTGCGCCGATGCTTCGCAGCATGGTAGCCGGCTGGCATTCGCGCGATATCGTGAGCAGTGACCGAACGGCAATTCTGCGTTTGACTTGCGCCGGGGGACGCGGGAGGCTTCCGACGCGGGCCTGCAAGACATGGCGACGCCGATAAGGGAGCGAATACCATGAAGTCCGTTCATGTGCTGTCGGCCGCTGCGATCCTCTCTCTTGCCGCACCCTTCGCGGCTTCGGCGGCGACGCCCACTGTTCCCGCCACGACAATCGCTGTGCCCGAGCTGGTCGAGTTCAGCCAGTATCGCGGCGGTGTCGCCCGGCGTGGCGTTGCTGTCGGGCCCCGGGGCGGCGTCGTCGCCGGGCGGGGCTACGCCGCGCGGGGCCCGGCGGGAGCCGTCGCCGGCAGGGGCTATGTCGCCCGTGGCCCTCGCGGCAATGTCGTCGCAGGCCGGACCGGTGCCGCCTGGGTGCGCCCAAACAATTATTGGTGGCATCCGGGAATGGCCGTCGTGTCCGGCGCTGCCGTCGGCTTCGTCGCGGCCGCGGCTGCCACAGCCTATGCGACCTCGCCGGCGCCGGCGCCGGGCTATTGCTGGTTCTACACCGATCCACAGCGCACCCAGGGCTTCTGGGACGTCTGCCCGCGCTAGGCGCGGGTCGGGAAGGCCGGCCGTGCGCCGGTACTGGAGATGACTGAGTAGGGAAGATGCCGACGGCGACCTAACTGAGCAGGCAGGCGAAACGACGGGGGCGCGTTCGATGTCACGTATTGCAGCAATCCTGCTGGCCGTGGTGGCGGGCTGGGCAGGTTCGGTTCAGGCCGCCGACATGGCGCCGGCTCCAGCACCCGTTCCCATCCCTGTTCCCGATGTCGAGATTCGTCTGACGCCGTTCTTCTGGGCGTCGGGGCTGAGCGGCACGGTGGGCGCGCGTCGGAACCTGCCGACGGTCGACATCGACGTGTCGTTCACCGACATCCTGCGCAATCTCGACTTCGCGGCGATGGTCGCGGGCGAATACAGGAACGGCCGCTGGGGCCTCCTGGCGGACCTGACCTATGTCGCCGTCTCGCTCGACCGGGGTCGCGACGTGGTGCCTCGTGTGCCCGGCTTCACCAGCGCGTCACTGACCTCGAAGACCTTCACCGCCACGGCGACAGGCTTCTATCGGTTCTATGACAGCGCCGCCTTCACCGCCGACCTGGTGGCGGGCGGGCGGGTCTGGTCCGTCTCGACGGATCTCGATCTCAACGTCGCGGGCGTGCTGGCGCTTTCGGCCGGCTCTACCCATAGCTGGGTCGATCCCGTCGCCGGCGTTCGCGTTCACGCCGTGCTGGGCAACGGCTTCGGCCTCAGCGCCTATGGCGATATCGGCGCTGGCAGTTCGCGGCTGACCTGGGAGCTTCGCGGAACCGTCGACTACGCCTTCAATGCGAACTGGGCGGTGTCGGTCGGCTACCGCCATCTCGCCGTCGACTACCGGCGCGGCGGGTTCGTCTACGATACCAGCTTCAGCGGCCCGATCGCGGGCGTGTCCTACCGCTTCTAGGGGAGAGCTTGCCGGCGCGGGCCATCTGCGGCGGCATGCTGCGAAAGGACGCCTGCCATCATGATGCGTTTGCTCCTGTCGCTGTTCCTGGCCTGCGCCTGTCTACTGTCGCCGGCGCTCGGTCAGTCCCGGCCGCCAAAGCCCGTGGTCGCGAGCTTGCCGCAGCTCAAGCCCTGGACGGGCGATCTCGACGGCATGCTGGAACGGCGGGTGATCCGGATCCTCGTGCCCTACAGCAAGACACTGTTCTTCGTCGACCGGGGCCGCCAACTTGGCGTCATCGCCGAACTCGGCCAACGTTTCCAGAGCTGGATCAATGCGCGGCACAAGACCCGTGCGCTTTCGATCACCGTCGCCTTCGTGCCGGTGCCGCGCGGCGATTTCGAGCGCGCATTGAACGAGGGGCGCGGCGATATCGTCGCCGGCAATCTGACGATCACGCCGGAACGGCTCGCCGGCATGGACTTCGCCGAGCCCTGGATGTCCGGGGTCAAGGAGGTCATCGTCACCGGTCCGAAATCGCCGGAGCTCGCCAGCCTGGACGATCTTGCCGGCCGCGAGGTCTATGTGCGCGAGGCGAGTAGCTACGCCGCGCATCTGCGCGAGCTGAGCAGGGCCTTCGAGGCGAGGGGGCTGAAGCCGATCTCGATCAAGCCCGCGGACGACAATCTGGAGGACGAGGATATCCTCGAAATGGTCGGAGCTGGCCTCTTGCCCTTCGCCATCGTCGACGACCACAAGGCGGCGCTCTGGTCCCTGGTCTTCACGACGCTGAAAGTGCGGTCCGACCTCGTGTTTCACAGCGGTGGCTCGGTCGCCTGGGCCATGCGGAAGAACTCGCCCCTGCTGAAGCAGGAGGTCGACGCCTTCGTTCGCGAGCACAGGCTGGGGACGGCATTCGGCAACGACGTCAAGCGACGATACTTCGGCAGCGACCGGGTCGTGAGAAACGCCTTTGCGACGGAAGATGCACAGTGCTTTCGTGATCTCGTCGCGCTGTTCCGGTCGAATGGCGAAGCCTATCGCTTCGACTGGCTCATGCTGATGGCGCAGGGCTATCAGGAGTCGCAGCTCGACCAGAGCCGCAGGAGCCATCGCGGCGCGGTCGGGGTGATGCAGCTCCTGCCAAAGACCGCCGCCGCCAAGCCGATCGAGATCGCCGATGTCGACAAGGATGCCGGCCGCAACATCCAGGCGGGGGCGGCCTATATGCGCTACATCACGGAGCGCTACATCGCGAAGGACCTGGCGATCGATGCGCGCAACCGCGTACTCTTCGCCTTCGCAGCCTACAATGCGGGCCCGGGCAATCTGCGCAAATTTCGGCGTATCGCCCAACAGAAGGGGCTCGATCCGAACGTCTGGTTCGGCAATGTCGAACACGTCGCCGCCGAGCTCGTCGGGCGGGAAACCGTGCAGTATGTCAGCAATATCTACAAATACTTCGTCGCCTACTCGCTGCTGCTGGGCGAGAAGGGCCTTGCCGCGGCGCCCGGCTGAGGCCTGACCGGGCCCTTCGACCCGACTGCTGGACCCTCCGCGATAGGCCGGAGAGATCGCAAGGCGGGAGTGTTCGGATTCGCTCTTTCGATTTAGTGCTTTGTTATTCGGCCGCCCTCTAGGGCCTCGGCTTCGACTGCTGATCCTAGACGGTGCCTAAAGTGAGACTTGCCTTCGGACTTCTGACGACGCTGGTTCTTGCGACCGGCGCATGGGCGCAGACCGCTACTGGACAAATCGAGACGCCGGTCGCCGGCGCCGAGCTGAACCAGATCCTGACGCGCCTGCAGGTTTCACTCGACATCCGGCCGATCAGGTCCGAGGGGCAGCTCTGCCAGCAATTTCGCGGCAAGGGATATGCGACCGAAGAGGCGTGCCGCGACGAGGCACGAAAATACGTCTCCGCCGCCATCGCCGGCTACCTCGTCGACCGCAGGGCCGAAGCCGAGAAGAAGGCCGCGGAGGTCGCGCGTGCGGGCGATGCCGACAGCGCGGCGCTGTCGCCCTTCTCCCTGACCGATGACGCGCTGAACAAGGCCGCGGGGCCCGAGAGTTTCTCGATGTTCGGAGGGCCTTCGGTCAGGCAAAGGCTGATCGCCAGCCATCAGCGCGCCGTCGAGCCCTTCGTCGACGGCGTCGTGACTAAGGTCGAGAAGCGCATCGTGCGGGAATACGACGATGCCGGCCTCTCGAACGAGGCGCTGCAGGAAGCCAACAGCCAATGCACGCCCTGGGTCTTCCTGAGCTGCTGGGGCCCTTGCCCGCGTCCGCTCGACAATCTCCCGAAAGCGGCCTGGAGCCGGTTGAAGGGCGTCTGCGAAGCGAAGAAGAGCGAGGTCAAGCCGAGGCGGTGCAAGGCCGCCGCCGAAGCCGCCGATCCCGATGGTGCCTTCGATGACCAGCGCTTTGCCGTGCACGGCAATCAGGGCCGGCTCGCCGACTTCAACTTTCCCAGGTTCGTCTGCAGCGCCGGAATGGAAGGGGTGCAGGTCCGCCTGCGCCAGTCCGGCTGGATCTTCAAGAAGCGCTGGCTCGAATTCGGCGCCGTCGGCGAGGGCGACACGATCGCCGTCGGCAATCTCGAGACCGTCAAGCGGCCCGACGGCGTCGAGGTCCAGCTGATCAAGTCGCTCGACCGCAAGGTGGCGGCCTTCGCCGGCCCCGAAGACCTCGTGCCGTGCCTCAACATCAATGCCGGCTCCGAGGAGATGCAGGCCATGCGCGATGCGGCGCTCGGCGGCATCCTGGTCGGGCTCGGCGTCGCCGAGGGCGGGGGCAGCCTGTTCGATGCGTTCCTGCGGGCAGGAAAGATCGACAAATGCCGCGCCGATATCGGCACATTCGTCAAGCAGTGACGGCTTTCGGCGCTCTGACGCCGGCTTGAAGCCCATCCCCGGGGATATCCGATGAACAGATTTGCGATGGTTGCGTTGGCGCTTTGCGCCTCGATCGGGCTGGCTCGGGAGGGGCACGCCCAGACGGCAAAGGACGAGATGCAGATCCTGCGCATCGGCAAGCCGGGCGCCGAGAAGGCCAGGGTCTTCGGCTTCTGGAAGGAGCGCATCGCGGTCCTCAACAAGAACGCGCTGGTCGAGTTGAAGCCGGGGCAGAACGGCCCGTTCGACATCCTCTGGAAGGAATTCAGGGACGGCGACACCACCATCGTCGCGAGCATCCTGTTCGACGGCGGCGAGGGCGGCTGCGAGATGGGCCCGAACTCGTCGAGCTCGACCCAGTCCTGGGCTGCGAACTGCCCGGCCAGGATCGTGACGATCGCGGCCGATGGCAGACAGAGCGTCCGCGACAGCAGGGCCTGCTTCCAGTGGTTCCCGCTCGCCAGCCTGGACGATCCGCCGGAGCCCGGCGAACGCAGCTACGCCTCCTACGACGCCGCCAAGAAGACCGTGTCGCTCGGCGTCACGGCCAAGGCCAAGTTCGTGCGGGCCTGCACCAGGAACGTGAAGCTCTAGAGCGCGCTCCCTTTGCCTGGAGCCCGGTGAGCGCGCCCGCTTCTCGCGCGTTTACTTCATGGCGGCCATCACCGTTGCCGTGACCGAGGGATCATTGAGGTATCCGGCGATGCCGTGTCGATTTTCCGTGTGGTTCTTCACCGCGTTGTAGTTCATGACGGACGGGTTCACCGGAAAGTAAGAGGAATCCAACGGATTCAGGGCGACGATGTCGCGCTCGTCATAGGCGTTGTACCAGCCGACCGCTGCCGCGGGGTTCTCGATGACCCCAAGTTTGGAACTGATCGCCGTGATGCCGAGCGGCGAGCCCAGCGTGATGAATTTGGTGAGCTTCAGTTTGGCCTTGTGCCTGCGCAGGACGTTGAAGGCGACAACGGTTCCCAGGGAGTGGGAGACGACGAGCGTCGGCTCGTCGCTCAACATGGCCTCGACGGTCCTGTCGATCCTCTTGGTGATGTTCGGTCGGGTCAAATAGAGAAAGACGTCCTTCAGGAAGTTCTCGATCGTCATGTCGGATATCGGGGTGAGGTGACGATCCAGAAGTCGAACGATCGCCTGGACCCATGCCCAGTTCTCCGGACCCTTCTCTTGAGGCGCGCCTGCAGGCAGGAGCGCAGCGACCTCCTCGTCGGATATCCGCATCTCCTTCTTCATTTCCATCAGCACCGAGCGCTGGAACTGCTCGAACTCGGCATTCTGACCGGGTCCCTTTGCCACGACATCGGCCGGCGTCGGCAGGCTGGCCTTGGCCGTCAGTTCGTCGAGCAGGTCGCCATAGAAAGGAAAATCGACAGTCTTCGCGTTGAGTGGCGGCTTCCCATGGCCGGCCAATCCGATTTCCAGCGTCGCCAACCAGTTCTTCTTGAGTTCGGACGGATCTTTGCCGCCTTGCGCCCGGCCGTGGATCATCAACACCCGCATAGCGCGCTCCCTCGAGCTAGTTGGCTTCAAAAAGCGTATCGGCGCAGCCTGGCGCGAAGGTCGTCCACAACGACCCGGCTAGCGAGGAGCTCGCCGTCGCCGCCCAATCCGGCGATGGCATCTGGCGGGATGCGACCAAGTTCCAGCCTGCCGTCAACAGCGGAACGGCGGGAAGGGTACCGGCCTCCGTCTGCGCCTGCCCGGAACCGCCCGGGCGGCGCGTGAGCATGGCAAGATCGAAAAGCTCGACGCCGAGGTCTGCAGCCATCATGGCGCGAATCCTCGCTACGAGGGACGAGCGGCCAGCTTCGGCGAAGGCATAGGCCGCATAGAGACCCAATGTCGGATCGACCGGGTCCGACTGGAACAATTCTTCGGCGAGCCGCCCTGCGTCCTTTCGGGAGTGAAGTCTGAACTTCCCGTAGTGCGCTGCCACGGCCACGTTGGCTCGAAGCATATCGAGCGTTTCGCGGCGGGCTTGATAGGCAGGCCAGCGGTGCGTGTCCTTAAGCGGTACGTAGCTGACATGCCGAAGCCCGCCCCGGCCGACCCGACAATGTCCGACATAGCCTTCGAAGGCCGGCAGCAAGAGGCAGCGGTGGTCATCCAGTTCGATTATCACGCTCGCTGCCTTGGCCGATTCCTGGATGTTCAGGAGGGTCGCGGCGCTCCCGTCTACTTTGGGGATAAGGGCTTCGATCGGGCCGGGGGCGTCTACCATCCGGAACCCCGCGCGCCTGACGCCGGCGCCCGTCAATGCAAAGCCCATCCGGCCATCGAAGCTCGTGACATCGGCAGCCGGCAGGAGCTCGGTTACGTCCTTTTCAAGCTTCTGCAACATGGCTGCCAATGCGTTCGTTCCGCCTGAGGCAGAATCGGAGGCTTCTCCCAGCCCTAGCGCAGACCGGACGCCCTCCTGCGCGGCCCTGCCGATTTCCTCGCGCGCGTGGACGCGGCTGCGCGGTTTCTGTTGCGAGGGAGCAGGCTTGGGCATGTCCGGGAAGGACGAGCCCCCTCCTGTCCAGCTTTCGGCTTTGGCGAGTTTGTCCCATTCGCCCGCGCCTGGAAATCCGAAATCGAGCGGCGGAATCCAGGTGCCACCACCAACAACCGTACGTCGCGCGCGGCCGATATAGATGTCGTCGTCGGAGGGCACTTCCACTTCGATCGGTTGTTGCAGGGACGGATCGATTTTATCGAGGAGATCATCGACCGTTTCCTGGAGATGGTCTTCAAGAAGCCTGTTCGGCACGACCTCGAATTGTGCCTGGCCGTGACCGAGCTTGCGGCAGATCGCTTCCGGCGGGTCGACATAGGCCGACAGCAAGGCCTTCGTCAGAAGGGATTGTGTCTGGCTCCCGATGACAGCTTCATAGGCGGCCTTATTGCGCGTGGTCGCCCGAAAAACGTCGACCTTCGCGGCGGAGGCGCCGATGTCATAGGAAGGGAAGCAGCTCTGTCCGCTCAGCAGGGCATTGTTAATGTCGGCAGGCAATGAGCGACATGCATCCGAGATGAAGACGACATTGGGGATGCCGCAATATCTGGCCGTGTCGATTGCCGCAGCGAGATTCACGGCTTCGCCGCTGCGGCCGGGAGCCTGGCTCAGCATCCAGATGTCCGAGCGGGCATGCCAGATGCCGTGGCCCGAGAAGTAGAGCAGCAACATCCGGTATCGGATTGGCGGGCGGACGAAGGCGTCGATCGCATCTTCGATCTGCTTCGCCAGGACAGGAACGCTATCGTCAGTCAAAAGCTTGACGTCGAAGTTCCCTTCCTCGTCCAGCCATTTTGCGACGCTTTTTGCTCCTGCTGCTGCAGATTTGAGAGACGTCAGTCCACCCGTCTTATCGACGCCGACAACGACGGCGGCCCTGTCCTTCATCTTGCCACCCCCCGCGACAGGATGCTTGCGATGACCGCGGAGCCGCGGTTATCACGTCAGTATCGCAATTTAGGGTTGTGGCCGTCAAATGTTCTATCTCTTTGTTTTATCGAATTTTCTTTACGCGGACCGGTCCCCGCTTCGCTCGAAAATGCTCTAGACCGCGATATTGTCGATCAGGCGCGTGCCGCCGAGCCGCGCCGCGACCAGTATCCGGATCGGGCCATCGGCGAGCGAGGTCACGGGGGCTAGCGTCTGCGCATGGCGCGCCTCGAGATAGTCGAGCTCGAAGCCGGCGGTGATGATCTCGCTCTGGGCCTCGCCGACAGCGCGGAACAGGTCCTCGCGGTTGCGCAGCCGTGCCGCCAGCGCCTGCATGACGCGGTGGAGCAGGGGCGCCAGCGCCCGCTCATCGGGCGAGAGGTAGCGGTTGCGCGAGGACATTGCGAGGCCGTCGGGCTCGCGGAAGGTCGCGAGCGGCACGATCTCGATGCCGAGATCGAGATCGGCGGCCATGCGGGTCACCACCTTGAGCTGCTGGTAGTCCTTCTCGCCGAAGACGGCGAGATCGGCCCGGCTCTGGGTGAAGAGCTTGCAGCAAACCGTTGCGACGCCTTCAAAATGCGTCGGGCGGAAACGGTCGTCGAGGCCGACCGCGGCCGGCCCGAGCAGCAGGACGCGAGTGGCGAAACCCGGCGGATACATCTCCTCGACCGGCGGGAAGAAGATCGCGTCGGCACCGACCGCTTCGAGCTGGGCGCGATCGCCCTCGAACGTCCGCGGATACTTCTTGAAATCCTCATGCGGCGCGAACTGCGTCGGGTTGACGAAAATCGAGACGATGACGTGCTTGGCATGCTTCTGCGCCTCGGTGACCAGCGCGATATGGCCCTGATGCAGCGCGCCCATGGTCGGTACCAGCGCGACCTTCTCGCCAGCGGCGTGCCAACCGGCTACTGCGGCGCGCATCGCCTTGACCGACTCGAAAACCGCGACCTGCCCCATGCCGTTCCTCCCGGGCACGGTTCGCGAAGTGGGATCACTTTCGCGCACCAAGACGCCCAATCCGTTGCGTTGCGCGGCTTTCGAGCGTGCGACCGAAGCTGGTCAAACGGAAGGTGCGCTGCGGGACGGGTAGCAAATGCCGGCGGCGCGGCCAATATCTTCGGGACAGGCGAATCCCGGCGAGCGGCTTGGCGAGGACATGGCGAACGAAGACGGCAAGGCAGTAGGCAAGACGAAGGAGACGCGACCGAGCGAGGGCGCGGCGCGCTCGAAGCCCGGCGAGATCGACCGCTTTCTCGGCGCGGCGAAGCAGCTCGCCCCGCTTGCGACCGGCCAGGCCGGCCGGCTGGTCTTCGCGCTCGACGCCACGATGAGCCGCCAGCCGACCTGGGATCTCGCCTGCTCGCTGCAGGGCAGGATGTTCGAGGTTGCCGACAAGACCGGCGGCCTTGCGGTCCAGCTCGTCTATTTCCGGGGCTTCGCCGAATGCCGCGCCTCGGGCTGGATCGGCGAGCCGCGACGCCTGACCGGGCTGATGAACGGCATCGCCTGCCAGGGCGGACAGACCCAGATCGGCCGAGTGCTCGCCCACATCCGTGACGAGGAGCGGCGGGTGCCGATCCGCGCCTTCGTCTATGTCGGCGATGCGATGGAGGAGGATGTCGACAGGCTGTGCGCGCTCGCCGGCGAGCTCGGCCTGCGCGGGGTGCGCGGCTTCGTCTTCCAGGAGGGTGGCGACCCGGCGGCGAGCGCCGCCTTCGCCGAGATCGCGCGGCTGACCGGCGGGGCACATGCGCGCTTCGACGCCAACGCGCCGCACTCGCTGCTCGAATTGTTGCGCGGCGCCGCCGCCTATGCGAGCGGCGGCCGCGAGGCGCTGCTGCGGTTGGCGGGTAACAGTCCGGCAGCCCAGGGATTGCTGACGGCGATGGAGGGCCGCAGATCGTGACGCTGCTTTACGGCATTGCCGCCGTCATCCTGGTCTGGTGGCTGTCGAAGCTGTTCGCCGGCGCCGACCCGAAGAAGCTGGTCAAGCTCGGCAAGGTGATCGGCGGCACGGCGACACTCGGTATCGCCGCGCTGATGATGCTGCGCGGCCGCCTCGACATGGCGATCTTCATGGGCGGTCTCGGCGCCTGGCTGCTCGGCTGGAGCGCCTATGGGCCGGGAGGGCTGAAGATGCCCGAATGGGCCAAGGACTGGGGCGGCACGAAATCGGCCGACCGTTCCAAGGTGGCCTCGATCCTGCTCGCCATGGAGCTCGACCATGACAGCGGCGGCGTCACCGGAAAGGTGCAGGCCGGCAGTTTCGCCGGCCGCGATCTCGACGAGCTCAATCTCGGCGAGCTCGGCGCGCTGATGCGCGAATGCCTCGCGACGGACCCTGACGGGGCGCGGCTGCTAGAGGCTTATCTCGACCGCCGGGCGCCCGGCTGGCGTGAAGACGCTGATCGTCACCGCGACGCGGGGCAGGGCGGCGCGGCGCGCCCGGGCACGATGTCGGATCAGGAGGCCTACGAGATCCTGGGGCTTCAACCGGGCGCGGGGGAGGAGGCGGTTCGCGAGGCCCATCGGGGCCTGATGAAACGCATCCATCCGGACGCCGGGGGTACCAGCGGCCTTGCCGCCCGCGTCAATCAAGCCAAGGATACCTTGCTGAAGAAACATGGCTGAGTTCCTTCCCTGATCGGTCAGCCGCGGGTCGCGAAGCAGGCGAAGCCGCCGCGCTTGAGCTGGGCGCAGGCCTTTTCGGCGTCCTTGGACTCCTCGAAGCCGGCGAAACGGGCGCGGTAGAGCGTGGCGCCGCGGGCCTCGACCTTCTCGGTGAAGGGCGATGCGTCGGCGAGCGGGCCGGACGCCTTGGCGCGGGCCCGGGCGAGGATGTCCTTGGCTTTCGACTCGTCGTCGGTGGCGCCGAGCTGGATCACCCATTTCGACGCGGGCGCGGCCTTCTCGACGCGGCGCTCGGCCGGCTTGGGCTCGCTCGCCTTGGCGATCTGAGCGGGCTCGGCCTTGGCGGGCTCAGGCAGGCGCGTCTCGATCTTGCGCGGCTCGGGCTGGGCCAGCGCGACCTGGGCGGGCGCAGGCTCGGCGACCTTGGCGATCGAGGAGGTGGTGTCGACGTTCGCCGGCGGGCGCAGGATCTTGCCGTCGGCCGGCGGAGCGCCGATCGACCAGCGCATGGCGGACGGCGTCGTCGTGGCGGAAACCGGGCGCATGCCGGAGAGCTGCAGCGGCTGGCCGGCGCTGGCCGAGATGGCGCGCGGCGGGGCGATCGGGGTGGTGGTCGGCGTCGCCGCATAGGCGCGGGCGGCGGCGGGCAGCTCGGGTTCGACGCGCGGGCGCGGCACCGGCATCGGCGCGGGCTCCGGAGCCTGGGCAACCGCGGCCTGGGAGATGGCGGCCGGGCGGGCCGGCGGCTCCGGCGCGACGGCGGGCGCCGCGATGCGGGCGCGTTCCGGCTGCGGCTCGGGAGCCTCGGCGACCATCGGGGCGCTGCGGCCGCCGCTGGTGGCGCGGGGCAGGGCGGCGACCACGAGATCGGCCATCACCTTGTCGCGGGAAGCGCCGGAACGACCGCCGAGCACGACGGAGACGATCTGGCGGCCATCGGCCTTGGCCGAGGTCATCAGGTTGAAGCCGGAGGCGCGGGTGTAGCCGGTCTTGATGCCGTCCACGCCTTCGATGCGGCCGAGCAGCTTGTTGTGGTTGCGATAGGCGCCACCGGCATAGTTGAACACGCGCGTGCCGAACATCGGATAATAGCGCGGGAAGCGCTCCTGGATGGCGCGGGCGAGGATCGTCAAGTCGCGCGCCGTCGTCAGGTTCGGCGGATCATGCGGCAGGCCATGGGCGTTGTAGAAGGTGGTGCGGCTCATGCCGAGCGAGCGGGCACGCGAGGTCATCATCCGCGCGAACTCGTCCTCGGAGCCGCCGACGTTCTCGGCGACGGTGGTCGCGACGTCGTTGGCGGATTTGGTGATCAGGGCGAGGATCGCGTCCCGGACGGCGATCGTCTCGCCCGGCTCGAAGCCGATCTTCGACGGTGCTTCCCGGGCGGCGTTGGCCGAGACCCTGAGCGGGGAATCCATGCTCATCCGGCCGCGCTCGAGCTGCTCGAACAGCAGATAGAGTGTCATCACCTTGGTGATCGAGGCGGGGATGCGCGGCGCGTCCTCGTTGACCGCGTGCAGCGTGCGGCCGCTCTTGGCGTCGACGACCATCGCGGCGAAGGGCGGGGCGTAGCCGCCACTGACCTGGCGACGCTTCTTGCGCGCCGCTTCAGCGGGGGAGGCCGTCGCGACCAGGGTCACGGCAGCGACACTCACCAGTCCGATGAACGCGAACCAGCGTCCGCGCCCGGTACCAACGCAACCAGAAGCCATGCAACTCGCCTCAACTCGACACTTGCCGCCCAACCTGCGCCCGATCTTCGGCGTGGCTGGAAGGTCACACTGAGAGAGGTTAGAGCGATGCGGTTACGGAGGTGTTAAGCCTGACGATAGCCGCTCGGTATGGCTGCGAACCATTCCCTCGACAGGCCGGGCAGCTTTGCATTTGATGCATTGCAACGTGTCCTTGACTTTTATGTTGCGCTGCACAATATGAAGGCGGTCCCCGGTGATGAGCGTTTCATCCGACCTTGGGGCGAGGAACCTGGGCCGCAAGGCTCGCCAGCAAGAGGCGGCGTCCCCCGAGGCGCTGAGGGAAAAACATGATCCAGCAGTTCGAGACCATCCAGAAGGCCTCCAAAGAGAACGTCGACGCTGCTCTGAAGTCGTTCGGCGCCACCTCGAAGGGCGTCCAGACGCTCGCCGTCGAGGCCACCGACTACGCCAAGAAGTCGTTCGAGGCCGGCACGGCCACGATCGAGAAGCTTGCCGGCGTC
This sequence comes from Allobosea sp. WAO, assembly GCF_001509835.1. Taxonomy (GTDB): domain Bacteria; phylum Pseudomonadota; class Alphaproteobacteria; order Rhizobiales; family Beijerinckiaceae; genus Allobosea. The sequence goes on along the minus strand of NZ_JXTJ01000004.1, from coordinate 714,840 downwards.
AAGACGCTCGACAAGGCCATCGAGATCCAGAGCGACTACGTCAAGACCGCTTTCGAGGGCTATGTCGCCCAGGTCACCAAGATGGGCGAGCTCTTCTCGGCTATCGCCAAGGACGCCTACAAGCCGTTCGAAGGCATCGTCGCCAAGTCGGTCCCGACCCCGGCCAAGTGATTTCGGCCACGTGATTTCGGCAAGCGGTCGGTGCTCGCACTGACTGCAGCCTGATCCGACGAATTTGAGAAGCCCGGCTCCTCGGCCGGGCTTCTTTGCGTTTGGCTGCTCCGTTCAGGCCGGAAGCAGTCTTTCGGCAATGTTCCTGCAACTGGCGAGCGGCTGGTTGCGGCCCGCGCGGCGCTTCGCAAGCCGCGGCTGGAGCCTGAGGCCGCAATGACCAGTTCGACGATGATAGCGGGCGCGGCCCATACGGCGGAAGCGCCCGCCGCCAGCGAGTTTCGCGAGCCGCCGCGCGAGGCCTGGTATTGCGTCAAGAGCACTGGCAGCCTCGCAGCGGGCGCGATGACGAGCATCACCGTCCTCGGCGAGCAGGTCGTGCTTGGCCGCATGAAGACCGGGCGCCTCTTCGCGCTGCGGGATCGTTGTCCGCACCGGGGCGCGCCGCTGTCGCAGGGCCGGTTCGACGGGGAGGCCATTACCTGTCCCTTCCATGGCTGGCGCTTCGGCGGCGATGGGCGCTGCCAGGCGATGCCGACACTGGTCGATGGCGATGTCGCCGACCCCGGACAGGTCAAGGTCGGCGAGTTCCCGGTCTGCGAGAGCGACGGCATCATCTGGCTGTATATGGGCACGGGGCTGGCGGCAGCGCCGCCCGTGCCGGCCTTGACCCTGGCGGGCCCCGCGCTCTGCCGGGTTGCCGTATCGGTTCTGGTCGAGGCTTCCTATGATCTGTGCGTGCTCAGCCTGATCGACCCCGGCCATGTCGGCTATGTCCATAATTCCTGGTGGTGGCGGCCGACTGCGACGGCGCGGGAGAAGGTCAAGGATTTCGAGCCGCTGCCTTTCGGTTTCCGGATGAGGGCACACCAGGCCTCGACGAATTCGCGCGGCTATCGCCTTTTCGGCCGGCCGCAGACGGAGGTCGATTTCCTGCTGCCGGGGCAGCGGATCGAGCGCATCCGCATCGGCGAGCGCTCGATCATCAACGCCACCTTCGCGACGCCGATCGATGCGCGCCGGACGCTGTTCACCAATGTGCTGCTCGCGGACCTGCCGCAACTCATGCCGCTTTCGCCCGTGATCAGATGGGCGGCGCGGGCCTTCCTGCGGCAGGACCAGCGGATCCTCGAACTGGCCCAGCAGGGGCTCGAGCGCAAGCCGACCATGCTGCTGCTCGGGCAGGCCGACCGCCTGGCGCAATGGTATTTCCGCCTGAAGCGCGACTATGCCGCCGCCCGCCATGAGGGAAAGGCCTTCAGCAACACACTGGTGCCCGAAAGGCTTCGCTGGCGGACCTAAGACTGCCGGGCTGGTGCACGCCATCGTCCGCAATCACGTCTTCGAGCCCGGCCGGCTGCTTTCGTTCAGCCTGGCCGGGTTCTTGCGTCGCTTGCCTTGGAAACGGCACTTCGTTGTGGCCCGTGGCGGGAACGGGCTGGCGAAGCCGGCGCGACGCCTGTAAATTCACGGGCGAAGCACTATCTTGGGGTCGAACGCCGGAAGAGAACCCTTGGACCAAGCAGCCACCATGCCGATCGAAACCGATATCCTGGCCGGTATGATGCCGGCGGAACGCCTCGGCCGGTCTGCGACAAGGCTCGCCAGCAGGCCGCGCCCGCCTTCCGCGCCTGTCGATGGCGGCCGCGACGGCAGCGGCACCGGCGCGGCGGTGCTGACCCGGACCCGCACCCGCAAGCCCAATCTCTACCGCGTCCTCATTCTCAACGACGACTACACGCCGATGGAGTTCGTCGTGCACGTGCTGGAGCGGTTCTTCAACAAGGACCGGGAGGAGGCGACGCGCATCATGATGCACGTCCACCAGAACGGCGTCGGCGAATGCGGCGTCTTCACCTACGAGGTCGCCGAGACCAAGGTGACGCTGGTGATGGACCTTGCCCGCAAGCACATGCATCCGCTGCAATGCGTGATGGAGAAGAAGTGATCTTGAACGCCACCACGTCCCTTGAACTGGATCAGGAGCGCTGACCGTGCCGAGCTTCTCGCGCAGCCTCGAACAGGCGCTTCACCGGGCCCTTGCGCTCGCCAATGAACGCCACCACGAATACGCCACTCTGGAGCATCTGCTGCTGGCGCTGGTCGACGACCAGGACGCCGCCGCGGTGATGCGGGCGTGCAGCGTCGATCTCGACACGCTGCGCCGCAATCTCGTCGATTACATCGACGCGGAGCTGACCAATCTCGTCACCGACGGACGCGACGATTCGAAGCCGACCGCCGGCTTCCAGCGCGTGATCCAGCGCGCGGTGATCCATGTCCAGTCTTCGGGCCGCGAGGAGGTCACCGGCGCCAATGTGCTCGTCGCGATGTTCGCCGAGCGCGAGAGCCACGCCGCCTACTTCCTGCAGGAGCAGGACATGACCCGCTACGACGCGGTCAACTACATCAGCCATGGCATCGCCAAGCGCCCGGGCGCCAGCGAGACGCGCGCCGTGCGCGGCACCGACGAGGAGCCGGAGCAGCAGCGCGAGCAACGCTCCGATTCCGGCAATGACGGCGACAAGGACAAGAAGAAGAAGGAAAGCGCGCTCGAAGCCTATTGCGTCAACCTCAACCGCAAGGCGCGCGACGGGCGTATCGACCCGCTGATCGGCCGCGAGGCCGAGGTGCAGCGCACCATCCAGATCCTCTGCCGCCGGCAGAAGAACAACCCGCTGCTGGTCGGCGAGCCCGGCGTCGGCAAGACCGCCATCGCCGAGGGCCTGGCGCTGAAGATCATCCGCGGCGAGGTGCCCGAGGTGCTCGAGGACGCGACCGTGTTCTCGCTCGACATGGGCACGCTGCTTGCCGGCACGCGCTATCGCGGCGATTTCGAGGAACGCCTCAAGCAGGTGATGAAGGAGATCGAGCAGCACCCGAAGGCGATCATGTTCATCGACGAGATCCATACGGTGATCGGCGCCGGTGCGACCTCGGGCGGGGCGATGGACGCCTCGAACCTGCTGAAGCCGGCGCTCGCCTCGGGCTCGCTGCGCTGCATCGGCTCGACCACCTACAAGGAATACCGCCAGTACTTCGAGAAGGACCGGGCGCTGGTCCGGCGTTTCCAGAAGATCGACGTCAACGAGCCGTCGATCCCGGACACGATCGAGATCCTCAAGGGGCTGAAGCCCTATTTCGAGGAGTTCCACAAGCTCCGCTACACCAACGACGCCATCAAGGCGGCGGTGGAGCTCTCGGCGCGCTACATCCATGACCGCAAGCTGCCGGACAAGGCGATCGACGTGATCGACGAGACCGGCGCTTCGCAGATGCTGGTGACCGAGGCCAAGCGCAAGAAGACCATCGGCGTCAAGGAGATCGAGGCGGCGGTCGCGACTATGGCGCGCATCCCGGCCAAGACCGTCTCCAAGGACGATGCCGAGGTTCTGCGCAATCTCGAGACCACGCTGAAGCGCACCGTCTATGGCCAGGAGAAGGCGATCGAGGCACTGTCCTCCTCGATCAAGCTCGCCCGCGCTGGGCTGCGCGACGGCGAGAAGCCGATCGGCTGCTATCTCTTCGCGGGCCCGACCGGCGTCGGCAAGACCGAGGTCGCGCGCCAGCTCGCCTCCTCGCTCGGCGTCGAGCTCGTGCGCTTCGACATGTCGGAATACATGGAGCGCCATACCGTCTCGCGGCTGATCGGCGCGCCTCCGGGCTATGTCGGTTTCGACCAGGGCGGCCTGCTGACCGACCAGATCGACCAGCACCCGCATTGCGTGCTGCTGCTCGACGAAATCGAGAAGGCCCATCCCGACCTGTTCAACATCCTCCTGCAGGTGATGGACCACGGCAAGCTGACCGATAATAACGGCAAGCAGGTCGATTTCAGGAACGTCATCCTGATCATGACCACCAATGCCGGCGCCGCCGACATGGCCAAGAACGCCTATGGCTTCACCCGTTCGAAGCGCGAGGGCGACGATACCGAGGCGATCAACAAGCTGTTCGCGCCGGAATTCCGCAACCGGCTCGACGCGACGATCTCCTTCGGCCATCTGCCAAAGACGGTGGTGGCGCGCGTCGTCGACAAGTTCGTCCTGCAGCTCGAGGCGCAGCTCGCCGACCGCAACGTCACGATCGAGCTCTCGGACGAGGCGCGCGACTGGCTGGTCGAGAACGGCTATGACGAGGCGATGGGCGCCCGCCCGATGGCGCGGCTGATCCAGCAGACGATCAAGACGCCGCTCGCCGACGAGGTGCTGTTCGGCAGGCTGAAGAATGGCGGCGCGGTCAAGGTCGTGGTCGTCCAGTCCGAGACCGGCATCAAGGTGCTCGGCCTCGAATTCCCCGACGGGCCGGCCAAGCCCAAGCCGGAGAAGGACGTCGCCGCCGCGGCCGAGAAGCGTACGCGCAAGCCGCGCGCCAAGGGTACCGGCAAGGCCAAGGCCGGCCCTGCCGGCAGCCTGAAGCGCGGCCCGAAGCCGGATGCGCCAGTCGAGCCGCCAAAGGCGGCCCGCAGTGTCCGGACCGTCCCGAAAGTCCCGTTGACGAAGGCCTGAGACCGTGTGGTTCCGACGCAAATCCGAGAGCGCCTGGGCGCAGGACAGTGAAGCCACGGCGGCAGCCGCGGCAGCGCCCGCGGCCAAGGAGAAGCTCGGCTGGTTCGAGAAGCGCGCCCGCCGGCGTCGGCGCCGCATCGTCTTCGAGGAGGTGCTGGGCTGGATCCTGGTGCCGGCGTTCATCTATCTGATGTGGCTCGCCTATCAGGCCGTCGGCGGCGTGCCGAAGGAGATCGTGGACTTCGGGAACGAGCTGCTCGGCCTGGCGCTGAAGAGTTTCTGACGCCTCGTTTGCGCCGGGCGCAGGTCTGAAGCGCGGCGAGGGCTCTGCCCCGCGGCGACGGGAATGCGCATTAAGCGTTGTCGGCTGACCGGGTCGATCTGCGCATTCGCGATCCCAGGGCGTTCATGAGTCAGCTTCCCTCCGAGCCGCCGCTCCCGACACGCCTTCCGTGTCGCGGCAGGTTCGACGCCGGCCCGGTGTCCGCATGAGTTCGCTCGGCCGCTGGCAGCGGCTGCGCCCGGCGCTGATCGGCTTTCGCGATGCGCTGATGCTACCGGCCTGGGTCGTCGGCCTCGGCCTGGTCGGCGTCGGCTCGCTGGCGCGCGATGTCGGCTATCCCGTCGAGGTCGCGGTGCTGTCGACCATACTGGTCTGGGCCGGGCCGTCGCAGGTGCTATTCTTCGCCTCGATCGCAGCCGGCGCAGCCTGGAGTGCGATCGCGCTCGCGATCGGCTTTGCCTCGCTGCGCTTCCTGCCGATGACGATCGCGCTCCTGCCGCTGCTGCGCCGGCCGGGGCAGGGCGTCGGCATCCAGATCCTCATGTCGCACTATGTCGCCGTCACGGCCTGGACCGAGGCGCTGCGCCGCCTGCCGGCACTGCCGCCGGAACAGCGGCCGACCTATTTCCTCGGCTTCGCCAATGCGCTGATCCTGGTCTCGGCGCTCTGCACCTATGCCGGCTACTATCTCGCCGGGGCTGTGCCGGTTCCGGTCGCCGCCGGACTCCTCGCCCTGTCGCCGATCTTCTTCATGACGTCGCTGACGGTCGGGGCGCGCGGCTTCGGCGACGGGCTCGCCATCTTTCTCGGCCTCGCGCTGTCGCCGGTCGCAAGCTGGGCGATCGGCGGCGGCTTCGATCTGCTCGCCGGCGGCCTCGTCGGCGGGACGATCGCCTTCGCGGCGCAGCGCTGGCGCCGGCGCGCAAGGGCAGGCGCATGACCGCGCCGATCGCGCTTCTCGACGGTCCCTGGTGGCCCTATCTCGCCCTCCTGCTCTTCGCGGTCATCCCGACGGAGATGTGGCGATGGCTCGCCGTCGCCTTCGCCCGTCGCCTCGACGACGGCTCGCCCTGGCTCGAATGGGTGCGGCTGGTCGCGACGGCGCTGCTCGCGGGGGTCGTCGCCAAGCTGATGCTGACGCCGCCTGGCGTGCTCGCCGATGTGCCGCTGCTGGTCCGCCTCGCTGCGATCGCAGTTCCGGTCGCGATCGTGATCCTGACCAATCGCAGGGTGATGCTGGCAGTCGTCGCGGCCGAGGCGGTGCTGATCGGCGGGGCCTGGTGGCTGATATAGTGGAGCATCGCCACCGGCTGCTTCGGATGCGGACCGGCGATTTGTCGTCTTGCAAGATCACCGGTTTCATTGACGAAGCCGCATTGCCCTCGGGAAACGGGACATATTCTCCATGACGGCCAGCAATCGCATCGTGCTTTCAAGCGATCATGCCGCGATCCAGCTCCGGCAGGCCATCGCCGCCCATGTCGCGGCGCAGGGCTGGGTGGTGGTCGACATCGGACCTGCGACGCCGGAAAGCACGCCCTATCCCAAGCATGGCGAGGCGGCGGCGCGGCTCGTCGCCTCCGGCGATTGCCGGTTCGGCATCATCTTCTGCGGCACCGGCCAGGGTATCATGATGGCGGCGAACAAGGTGAAGGGCATCCGCTGCGGCGTCTGCGCCGACACCTTCTCGGCCCGCATGATCCGCCAGCACAACGACGCCAACATGCTGTCGCTCGGCGCGCGCGTGGTGGGAGAGGGGCTGGCCCTCGATATCGTCGACGCCTTCCTGGCGGCCGAATTCGAAGGCGGTCGGCATGCGACGCGGGTCGAGATGATCGAGGCGCTGGAAGGCTAGCGCGTTCGTTGCGTCGGAACCGCGGGCTCTGCCGCGGTTCTGGCGAGCCTATGCATCCGACAGGCTGAGATGCCTGAGCTTGTCGGGGTTGCGCACGATGTAGATCGCGTGGACGCGCCCGTCGCGGATGTCGAGCGCGGTCGCCTGCAGGGTCTCGCCGCGTTCGAGGCTGAGATAGCCGGGCAGGCCGTTGATCAGCACCGGCTTGAAGAGGGTGGTCGGCTTGTCGCGGTGGGCGAGCTTGGCGTTGATGCCGGCGAAGAAGCGCGAGACGCGGTCGATGCCGTAGAGCGGGTTGATCACCGCCAGGACCTTGCCGCCGCCATCGCTGTGGAAGGCGACATCCTGCGCCAGCAGGGCCTGGAGATCGCTCGGATCGGCCTTGTGGGCCGCTTTGAAGAAGGCATCGACGAAGCGCTTCGCCTCGGCCGGGTCGACCTTGTTGCGCGGCGGCACGTCGATACGGACATGCTCGCGCGCCCGCTTGGCGAGCTGGCGGCAGGCGCTCTCGCTGCGATCGATGGTGCGGGCGATCTCGGCGAAATCCATCTCGAAGATGTCGTGCAGCAGGAAGGCGGCGCGTTCGAGCGGGGAAAGGCGCTCCAGCGCCAGCATCAGCGCGATCGGCGCATCGACCCCGGCATCGGCCGGCGCCTCGCCGCCGAGCGCCTCGACCAGCGGCTCCGGCAGCCAGCTGCCGACATAGAACTCGCGGCGGCTGCGGGCCGATTTCATCTGGTCGAGGCAGAGCCGCGTCACGATGCGCGCCAGGAAGGCGCGTGGCTGCGCGACCTCCGCCTGATCGGTCTCGCGCCAGCGCAGCCAAGCCTCCTGCACGATGTCCTCGGCATCGCTGACCGAACCGAGCATGCGATAGGCGAGGCGGGTCAGGAAGCGGCGATGGCTATCGAACGGGTCGCTGGCAGGCGCTGAGGTCATCGCGGGCCCCGTCCTCAGGCGGCGGCCACGGCTGGCCGGTCGTTCGGATGGGCCGAGCGGAAGCCGATGGCGATGCGGTTCCAGCTGTTGATCGTGGCGATCAGCATGGTGAGCTTCACCGTTTCCTCCGGGCTGAAATGGCGCTGCACCTCTTCATAGACCTCGTCCGGCGCGTGAGTCTGCGAGATCAGCGTCAGCGAGTCGGTCCAGGCGAGGGCGGCGCGCTCGCGTGGGCTATAGAGCGCCGACTCGTGCCAGGCGTCGAGCAGGAAAAGCCGCGCCGGGCTCTCGCCCTCCTTGAGCGCATCGGCGGAATGCATGTGCAGGCAGTAGGCGCAGCCATTGATCTGCGAGGCCCGCATCTTCACGAGATGGATCAGGCTATGCTCGAGCCCGCTCTCCTTGAGCGTCGCTTCGAGCGCGATCAGCGGCTTCATGGTCTCGGGCGCGGCGGTGTAGGGGTTCAGGCGCTTGGTCATGGCGGGATCTCCGCAAAAGGGGAAAGCTCGGCCGGTGCGAAGCCGCGCCCGGCCGGCTGTACGATGCGCCGGTCAGGCCGCAGCGGTCTCGCGCCGGCGATCCTGCGGGTGGCGGGTGCGGAAGCCGGCATTGACCCGATTCCAGACATTGATCATGCCGATGGCGACGGAGAGATCGACGATCTCCTTCTCGCTGAAATGCTCGCGCAGTTCGGCGAAGGCCTCGTCGCTCGGGCTGCGCTCGGTGAGCCGGGTCAGCTCCTCTGTCCAGCGCAGGGCGGCGCGCTCGCGCGGGGTGTAGAGTTCCGACTCTTCCCAGGCGCTGAGCAGGGTGATGCGGGCCTCGCTCTCGCCGGCCTTGCGGGCATCGGCCATGTGCATGTGCAGGCAGTAGGCGCAGCGATTGAGCTGCGAGGCGCGGATCTTCACCAGCTCCTGCAGGCTGTGTTCCAGCGTCGACTGGTTCACATATTCCTGCAGGCCGAGCATGGCCTTGTAGGCTTCGGGGGCGGTCTGGAAGGCGTTGAGGCGTTGGGTCATCCTGGTCTCCATCATTGGCTGATGCAGACCAGGACGAGGCAGGGTGCGGGCGTGTGACATGCGCCGCGTTATTTTTTCGGGTCAGGCGTCCTTCAGCGCGGCGCGGAGCTTCTCGGCGGCCTCGGTCAGTTCCTCGGGCTTGGCCATCACGCTCGCCGGCGGCTTCATCGCGATGCCGTCATGGCGCGGGATGACGTGGACGTGGAGATGGAAGACGACCTGGCCGCCGGCGCTCTCGTTGAATTGCTGCACCGTGATCCCGTCCGCCGCGAAGGCCTTCATCCCGGCCCGCGCGATGCGCTGCGAAACCTGGGCGACATGGGCGAGATCGGCCGGCGCGACATCGAGCAGGTTGCGGGCCGGGTTCTTCGGGATGATCAGGGTGTGGCCGGGCGCGCGTGGCATGATGTCGAGGAAGGCCAGCGCCTTGTCGTCCTCATAGACGCGGTGGGCCGGCAGTTCGCCGCGCAGGATCTTGGCGAAGATGTTGTTCTGGTCGTAGGCGGTCATGGCGGTGTTCCTGTCTTGGGCTGGCGGAAGCTGGAGGCCGCCGCGGGAGAAAGGTCAAGCCGGGGAGGCGGCGCCGAGCGGCAGCGTCTCGACGATGCGGCTGTCGAGCACGAGGTCGTCGCTCGCGCCCATCAGCCAGAGTGCATCGACCCGCAGGCGCAGCAGGGGCTTCTCCCACCAGCGCGCCAGCAGCGCGGCCAGCGCCTGCGTCTCCCCGGCGTCGAGATCGTCGATCAGGTTGTAGTAGCCGAGGAGATAGAGGTCGCCGGACGGGCGGCCGAAGACCTGCTGGATCTGCTGGAACGGATTGAGGCCCGGCGCCAGCTGCGGATAGGCGCGCAGATAGAGCCGGCCGAGATTGACGTTGCCGGAGAACAGGCCGCGCAGCTCGACCTCGAAGGGCGCGATGGCGGCGAGCCGGGTGCGGATATCTGGAGCGATCGCGGGACGCTCGCCGCGGCCGAGCGAGCCGACGATGGTGGCGTGCAGCCGCTCGGCGCGCTTCGGCAGCAGGCCCCAGGCGATCTTGCCGGCGAAGGGGGCGGCGCGCAGCTCGGCCTCCAGCGCGCGCCAAGCCGGCGAAGCGTCCGGCGCGTCCTTAGGCACCGGCATCACCAGCGAGAAGATCTCGGCGTGGCGGCCCATCTCGTAGCCGCGGCCGTCGAGCCGCGGGATCACCCGCGGATGCTCGGGCGCCAGCAAGGGCAGATGGGCGAGGCGATAGCTCTCGTCGAGTGCCAGCGGCGCGGAGAAGTCGGTCAGGCTGCGGCGGTAACCCAGCGCATCGTCGCTGCAGAACTCAGTCGGCAAGGTCAGCTCCGGACCTGAAGGGCAGTTCGGCTTCGAGCGCGAGCTTCGCGGCGGCGATCTCGCGGCGCTCGCCGGGCAGATAGGCGGCGACGGCGCGCGCCAGGCCTGGGTCGGCGAGGAAATGCGCGGAGCGGGTGATCACCGGCCGGTAACCGCGCGCCAGCTTGTGCTCGCCCTGCGCCCCGGCCTCGACCCGGACGAGCCCCTGGGCGATCGCATAGTCGATGGCCTGATGGTAGCAGAGCTCGAAATGCAGGAAGGGGTGGTCCTCGATGCAGCCCCAGTTGCGGCCGTAGAGCGTGTTACCGCCGCGGAAATTGATGGCGCCGGCGATGTTGCGCCCGGCCCGGCGCGCCAGCACCAGCACGACGCGCTCGCCCATAAGCTGGCCGATCTCGGAGAAGAAGCGGCGGTTGAGATAGGGCCGGCCCCATTTGCGCGAGCCGGTATCCTCGTAGAAGGCATGGAAATTGTCCCAGACGCTCTCGGTCAGGTCGGAGCCCGAGAGCACCGAAACCTCGATCCCCGCCGAGAGCGCCTCGCGACGCTCGCGCTTCAGTGCCTTGCGCTTGCGCGAGGCCAGCGTGGCGAGGAAGTCGTCATAGCTGGCGAAGCCCTGGTTCTGCCAATGGAACTGGATGTCGTGGCGTTCGAGATAGCCGGCCTCCAGCAGAGCCGTAAGGTCGGCCTGCTGCGAGAAGGTGACGTGTACTGAGGAGCCGTGGACCTGCTCCCGCAGCGCTTCCAGGCCGGCGATCAACGCCTCGCGCGCCTCGTTGGCTTGCGCGCCGGGCGCGACGAGCAGGCGCGGCCCGGTCGCCGGGGTGAACGGCGCGGCGACCTGGATCTTCGGGTAGTAGCGCCCGCCTGCGCGCATATAGGCCTCGGCCCAGCTATGGTCGAAGACGTATTCGCCCTGGCTGTGGCCCTTCACGAAGGAGGGGGCGGCGGCGATCAGCCGGCCCGCCTCGTCCTCGACCAGCAGATAGGCCGGCGACCAGCCAGTGCGGCCGCCGACGCAGCCGCTCTCTTCGAGCGCGCGCAGAAACGCGTGTGAAACGAAGGGGTTGTCCGGATCTCCCTGAGAAACTGAATCCGTTGCCTGAGAGGTTGATTCAAGCTTCGCGGCGGCGCCGGGATTGGCGCAGGCGTCCCAGTCCGCGGCCGGGACGCTTTTCAGCGAGGTCGTGACGCGGACTGTGAGGCCCCCGTGCAGACCGGTTTCACTCAAGGGCGGAAGCCCTCGAAAACCATCTGGTCGGCATGCTCGGCCGCGCGGGCCCGGTCCTCTGGTGTGCGCACGGTCCAGCTCATCAGCGGCAGCCCCAGAGCCTTGCGGCAGAGGAAGGGCGCGGCGCTCGGCAGGTCGGCGACCTTCCAGGAGACGAAGTCCGGCCGGCTCTGCTCGTAATGCAGGAGATTGGCGAGGGCGTGCTTCTGATCCGGCGAGAGATGGACGTAGTCGCCATACTCATAGGCGTTCATCGCGACGATGCCGCGGGCGAAGCCGGGAGCGAGCTCGCGCAGGGCCGCGACGATGACGGGATCGAAGGATTTCAGCACGATCGGCCGGTCCTTGTGCCCGGCGACGATCTCGGCGGTGCGCTTCGCCAGGCGCAAGTCGCCGTCGAAGCGGCTCTTGATCTCGATCACCAACGGCGTCTTGCCGCCGATCGCATCGAGGAAGCCGGTGAGCGTCGGGATCTTGTCGCCCGAGCCCTTCAGCCCGATGCCGGCAAGCTCGGCGGCTTTCCGGGCATCGACGCGGCCGGTCTCGCCGGTCAGGCGGTCGAGAGTGAAGTCGTGGAAGACCAGCGCCTCCTCGTCGGCGCTGAGCTGGACGTCGCATTCGATGGCGAAGCCGCCTGCGATGGCGGCCTGCGCCGCCGAGATCGAGTTCTCGATTACGCCGCTCGCGAGATCGTGCAGCCCGCGATGGGCGATCGGGCGGGCCGTCAGCCAGGCTTGAGCTGCCATCAGGCGATCTCGAACATGGCTTCGACCTCGACGGCGGCGTCGGCCGGCAGGTTGGCGACGCCGACGGTCGAGCGGGCATGGCGGCCGGCATCGCCGAGCACCTCGACCATCAGGTCGGAGGCGCCGTTCATGATGGCGGGCAGGGCGGCGAAGTGCGGGGCGGCATTGATGAAGCCGCCGAGGCGGACGCAGCGCCTGATCCGGCCGAGATCGCCGCCGAGCGCCGCCTTGGCCTGGGCCAGCACGTTGATGGCGCAGAGCCTGGCTGCCTCGAGCCCGGCCTCGTTGAAGATCTCGGCGCCGAGCTTGCCCTTGTGCTTGTCGGAGAGCTTGCCGTCGAGGCCGAAGCAGAGCTGGCCGGAGATCACCAGCAGATTGCTGGTGATGACATAGGGCACGTAGTTCGCGACCGGGGCGGCCGGTGCCGGCAGCGTGATGCCGAGGGCGGCGAGCTTGGTGTCGATGGCGTTCATGATGAGAGGCTCCCGGCCTGCGCTGGACAGGAGCCTTTCATCGCCGATGGCAGGCAAGGTCGCAAGCGCGGCGCGGCTTGGCCGATGCGTCTGCCGAGCAGGGCCGGCTCAGGCCGCGTCGGGACGCTGCGCCAGATAGCGTTCGGCCGGCGCGTTGCGCGAGAGATTGGGGCCGAGCGCCAGCCGCGCTGCGGTATAGCGCTCGAAATCCTTGGGATCGGGCAGCGAGGGAATGGTGACGAGCTCGCCCTGATCGAAGCCGGCCAGCGCCGCATCGACCATGGCATCGACCTCCATGATCATCTCGGGCGGGAAACCATCGACGTCGACGCCGGCGCGGGCCCAGATTTCGGTGCGAGTGGCACCCGGCAATACGGCCTGGACCCTGACGCCGGCCGGCTCAAGCTCCTTCTGCAGCGAAAGGCTGAGATTCAGCACATAGGCCTTGGTGCCGCTGTAGCTGCCATTGAACAGCTCCGGCGCGAGCGCCAGCACCGAGGCGATGTTGATGATCGTGCCGCGCTTGCGGGTCACGAAGTTGCGAGCCGCTGCGGCTGCGAGGCGCGTCGGGGCGATGACGTTGAGCTCGATCATGGTCTGGAAGCGGTCGATATCGCCTTCGACCAGCGTGCCGGAGACCGACATGCCGGCATTGTTGACGAGCACGGTCAGGCTTTCGTTCTCGCGCAGTCTCTGTTCGACCAAGGCTAGATCGGCCTTCGCCGTCAGGTCGGCCTTGAGCCATTCGACCTTGCGGCCCGTTTCGCGGCGGAGGCGCTCGGCGAGGGCTTCGAGGCGTGCCGCGTCGCGCGCGACGAGAACAAGGTCATGGCCGCGACGGGCCAGGCGGTCGGCGTAGACGGCGCCGATTCCGGTCGAGGCGCCGGTGATGAGAGCGGTGCCGAGCTGCTGCGTAGCCATGTCCAACTCCTGTTCGGGTTCTGGATCATTTTCATGATGATCATCATGATTGAATTTAGATGACGATTGTCATATAAATAGTCAAGAGGCTGATATACCGATTTTCTGGGGAGCAGGCCGATGCGTGTGAGTCGCGAGCAGATGGCGGAGAACCGCGAGCGCATTCTCGAAACCGCCGCGACCCTGTTTCGGGAACGCGGCTTCGACGGGGTCGGCGTCGCCGATGTGATGAAGGCCGTCGGCCTGACCCATGGCGGCTTCTATGGGCACTTCTCTTCGAAGGAGGATCTCGCCGCCCAGGCGCTTGGGCGCGCCTTTGGCAATGCCAACCAATGGCTGGAGGAGGCCAAGGCCACCGAGCCGGCGGCCCCGTTGCAGGGCATCGCCGACCGCTACCTCTCGCCGCTGCACCGCGACGACCCCGGCCATGGTTGCCCGGTGGCGGCGCTCGGCTCCGATATCGCGCGCCAAAGCGAGGCGTCGCGTCAGGCTGCGACGGATGGCGCGCGCGCGGCGATCGCGAGCTTGTCATCCATCATGACGGGGGCGAGCGAGGCGGAGCGGCGCTCCGCCGCCCTGGCGAGCTACGCCACGCTGATCGGCGCGCTCGTCCTCTCCCGCATGGTCGAGGACAAGGCGCTTTCGGAGGAGGTCCTCGCTGCAGCCAGAGCTGCGCTGGCGGGAAGACCCGCCGAAGGATAGCGGCGCGCCCCGCCTTGTTTGCGCCATTGCCGCAATGCACCTAGATTCGAAGGGGCCGGGGTTCGACCCAGCCAAGAGCGCGAATCGAGGATCGGGCATGAAGACGTATCGCGGCGGGATCGCAGGCCTGGCGGTGATGGCGGCCGCGGGGGCCTGGGCGCAGGCTCCAGCCGAGCGCGTCGTGCTGGTACCGCACCGCGCGATCTACGATCTTGCCCTCGACAGCACCAAGCCATCCCGCGATATCAGCACGGCGCGCGGGCGCATTGCGTTCGACTTTTCCGGCGACGCCTGCGACGGCTACGCGCTTTCCTTCCGGCAGGTCACCGAGCTGACCAGCGAGGTCGGCCCGCGCATCATCGACGCACGGACTACGAGCTTCGAGGAAGGCGACGCCAAGAGCTATCGCTTCAAGACCGAGAGCTCGACGGCCGGCGCCCCGCCCGACGTGGTCGATGGCACCGCGAAGAAGGGCGATGCCGGCTATGAGGTGAGCCTGCGCGCGCCCAAGGCCGAGACGCATCGCGAAGCCGCGATGGCGATGTTCCCGAACGAGCAGATGAAGGCGGTGATCAAGGCGGCGCGGGCCGGCCAGACCACCTTCAACGTCCGCCTCTATGACGGCGCCAACAGCGGCAAGGACGTCTACGACACGCTGTCGGTGATCGGCCGTAAGATTGAGGCGAAGCCAGGCGAGGCGCCGCTGCAGCGCCCCGAATTCGAGAAGCTGGCGCGCTGGCCGGTGACGATCTCCTATTTCAAGGTCGGCTCGGGCGAGACGACGCCGGCCTATACGGTCGCCTTCGAGCTCTACGAGAACGGCGTCACCGGCGCGATCCGGCTCGACTACGGCTCCTTCGCGCTGCGCGGCACGCTCACGCGTCTGGATCTTCTGCCGGCGAGCGATTGCTCGAAGTAGCATTGCCCGAAGCAGGTCTGCGCCGTTCGCGCAGCGACAGGCCCTTGCCGATCGCGGCGTCGCCGAAGCGGGCGCGGACCGCGTCGAGCGCGCTTTCGACGGCCTTCAGGCGCGGTGTCTGCGTGTCGGCGAGATCGCCACGGTCGGCATCCGCCGGGTCGGAGAAGTCGCTCGCGCCGATGCCGATCAGCCGGTAGCGCAAGCCGGTGCATTCACGCTTCAAGAGATCGCGGCCCGCCGCGAACAGCCGGGCGGCGAGTTGCGTCGGCTCCGGCAGCCGCGTGGCGCGGGTGACGATGTGGAAGTCGTGGGTCTTCAGCTTGAGCGTGATCGTGCGCCCAGCGAGTTCCTGCGCCTTCAGCCGCTTCGAGGTCTTCTCGCAGAGCCGCCAGAGGATCGGCTCCAGCTCCTCGAAGGCGGCGAGGTCGACGTCGAGCGTCGTCTCGGACGAGACCGTCTTGGCCTCGTGCTCGACCGTGACCTGGCGCGGGTCGATGCCGCGGGCGAGATTGCGCAGGCGCGGCCCGTCCTTGCCGATGGTGCGGTAGAGCGTCTCGACCTCGGCGGCGGCAAGGTCGCCGATGCTGCGGAAACCCGCCTGCGCCAGTCTTGCCACGCCGGCCTGGCCGATGCCGGGGATCATCCCGACAGGCTTCGGCGCCAGGAAGGCGACGGCCTCCGCCCGCCCGATGATCGAAAAGCCGCGCGGCTTGTCGAGGTCGGAGGCGACCTTGGCGAGAAATTTCGCATAGGACAGGCCGACCGAGACGGTTATGCCGATCTCGTCCTCGATCCGGCGCTGGAAGCGGGCGAGGGTGAGCGCCGGGCTGGCATGGTGCAGCCGCTCCGTGCCGCCGAGATCGAGAAACGCTTCATCGATCGAGAGCGGTTCGACCAGCGGTGTCAGCTCCTGCATCAGCCGGCGCACCTGCCGGCCGACAGCGACATATTTCGCCATGTCCGGCTTGATGACCACGGCTTCGGGGCAGGCTTTGAGCGCCTTGAACATCGGCATGGCCGAGCGCACGCCGGACATGCGGGCGATGTAGCAGCAGGTCGAGACCACGCCGCGCTTGCCGCCGCCGACGATCACCGGCTTGTCGAGCAGCGAGGGATCGTCGCGCTTCTCGATCGCGGCGTAGAAGGCGTCGCAGTCAATATGGGCGAGGTGGAGCTCGTCACGCTCTGCATGGCGCAGCAGCCGCGGCGAACCGCAGGCCGGGCAGCGGCGCAGGGGTGGGGCAGGCGGCGCCTCGCCATGGTCGCGCAGGCAGTCGCGGCAGAGCGCCCGCGCCGTGCCGACCAAGGCGGGCGTGCCGTTCACGGCTCGAAGACTTCGGGCGGGCCGGCGAGAATTTCGCGGGCCTGGCCGACGATCTCCGGATTAAGGCCCAAGTTTGCTGCAAACTCGAGCAGCAGCGAATCACTGGCGCAGAGGTGGTCGATAACGCCGAGGAGGAAGCCCGGCTCCTGTGCGGCCGAACGCAAGGTCGCTGGGCCAAGGCCCGTGGCGGCCAGGAAAGGCTCCAGGCGCTCAGGTTCGGAGGCCAGGAAGGCGAGGGCGCGCAGCGCCAGCGTCTCGGCTTCCTGCAAGTTGATGGGACGGGGCATGGCGATTTGCTCGGTGTGTCTGCGATCGGGTTTGCGTTTCGTCAACGGCTCGCGTGCTAACTTCATCATCGAACGGGGCTGCCGGCTTGGGAAGTCCGGGATATCGGATACCCTTGATGCGGCGGACTGGGGGCGGAATGACAAAGACGGTACTGATCGTCGAGGACAATGAGCTCAACATGAAGCTCTTCAACGACCTGTTGGAGGCGCATGGCTATGCGACGCTCAAGACGGCCGACGGCATCGAGGCGATCGAACTCGCCCGCAGGCACCATCCCGACCTGATCCTGATGGACATCCAGCTGCCGGAAGTCTCCGGGCTGGAGGTGACCAAATGGATCAAGGAGGACGATGCCCTGAAAAGCATCCCGGTGATCGCCGTCACGGCCTTCGCGATGAAGGGCGATGAGGAGCGGATCCGCGATGGTGGCTGCGAGGCCTACATCTCCAAGCCGATCTCGGTGGGCAAATTCCTGGAGACCGTGCGCGCCTATCTCGGCGCGGCCTGAAGGGACGAGCCTGCATCATGTCAGCCCGCGTCCTGGTCGTCGATGACGTAGCCACCAATGTGAAGCTGCTCGAGGCCAAGCTCTCGGCCGAGTATTTCGATGTGGTGACGGCGACGAACGGCATCGACGCGCTGGCGATCTGCGAACGCGGCGAAGCCGACATCGTACTGCTCGACGTGATGATGCCGGTAATGAACGGCTTCGAGGTCTGCCGGCGCCTGAAGACCGGGCCGACCACGGCGCATATCCCGGTGGTGATGGTCACGGCCCTCGACCAGCCGAGCGACCGCCTCAAGGGGCTCGATGCCGGCGCCGACGATTTCCTGACAAAGCCGCTCGACGACACCGCCTTATTCGCGAGGGTGCGCAGCCTGGTGCGCCTGAAGGCGGTGACCGACGAGCTGCGGCAGCGGGCGCTGGCCTCGCGCCGGCTCGGTATCGCCGATCCGCTGGCCGCCGCGGCAGCTGAAACCGGGCTCAACGGCCGCATCCTTTTGATCGAGGACCGACCGCTGATCGCCGAGCGTCTGACGCAGGCGCTCTCGACCTTCCACTCGATCGAGGTCGAGTCCGATGCGCCAACCGCCCTGGCGCGCGCCGCCGAGGGCGATTTCGAGATCGTGCTCGTCAGCCTCGACCTGCAATCCTATGACGGGCTGCGGCTGTGCAGCCAACTGCGCTCGCTGGAGAGCACGCGCAACCTCTCGGTGCTGATGCTGGGCGAGGCCGATGATCGCCGCCGCGTGCTGCGCGGCCTCGAGATCGGCGCCCATGACTTCCTCGTCCGGCCGATCGACCGCAACGAGTTGCTGGCGCGCGCCCGGACGCTGGTGCGCCGCAAGCGCTTCGCCGAGCGGCTGCGCGACAGCGTGCAGTCCTCGATGGAAATGGCGGTGATGGACCAGCTTACCGGGCTGTACAATCGCCGCTATCTCGATGGCCGCCTGGCGGTGCTCTTCGACGAATCCGCGCTCCGGGCGCGCTCCCTGTCGCTGCTCATCCTCGATGTCGACCACTTCAAGGTGGTGAATGACAGCTGGGGCCACGATGCCGGGGACGAGGTGCTGCGCGAGTTCTCCGACCGCGTCCGCGCCTGCACGCGCGGGATAGACCTCGTCGCGCGCATGGGCGGGGAGGAGATCGTCGTCGTCCTACCCGATACGGCGCTAGAGGCCGCCCGGGCAGTGGCGGAGCGAATCCGCGAGCGGGTCGAGGGCGAGCTGTTCCAGATCCAGGACGGCGCCCGCAGCATCGCGGTCACGGTGTCGATCGGCGTCGCCAGCCGGCGGGCGGGTGATTCCGGCCCGGCCGAGATGATGAAACGCGCCGACGAGGCGGTCTATCTCGCCAAGGCCGGCGGCCGCAATCGCGTCATCGTCGCCAACGCTGCCTGAGATCGACGGTCACGCGAAGCCTGGGCCGGCACTGACGGCCGCTCTTCGACCAATGTGCGTGCCCGGATGGAAGGCCGACGTCGACATGCGCACGGCCGTGAAGACCTAGCCTGCGCTCCGTTGCCGGAAGGGCTCTCGAAGATCGCCGATTGCTGACTGTCGCCCGTACGGCCCCTTCCGCAGGTGCTACGCAAGGTTTGCGCTGGCGATCCTAGGTAAGGTTATGTAAAATTTGAATATTTTTCATTTACCATAGTTTTTACAGTAAATGCCGAGGGTTATCCGGTAAGGTTAAAGGATGATGAAGAATGGTGAATCAACCCTAAACGATTGATTCGCAGGGGCTTCCGGGTAGGGTCGTTTTCAACAGGCGACAGCGACAAGCGGTCGCCCGGAACGCCCCTCGGGAACTCAGGTTCCGCCGCATCTCCTGGGAAACCGGTGGGCTCGGCCGGTCGGTAGCGGGATATCTGGCCTCATCAGATCCGCTATCGGCCGGCCACTATTTTTTCCGAAGGCGAGGAGCGGGGCCCGCGCTCAGCGGAAGGCGCGCTCCAGCAAGGCCGGCAGCCAATAGCCGAGCAGCCCGAATGCCGCCAGCAATCCCAGCAAGAGCAGCGCTGCCCTGACGCGGTGCAGCCAGAGGCGCGATTCGTCGACCTCGACGATCAGGCGCAGGAAGCGGCGCAGTGGCCCGATGCTGGGCTGGCGCGGTTCGGCGGGGGGCGGGCCGTTCAAGGCGTGGCTCCGGGTGAGAGAGCAGGGCGCTGGACGCTGCGCAACTTAGGAACGATGCTGCGAGTGCGCCAGAGGACCCATGCTGCTTGGGGCGCGCAGGCGCCATTTCGCTGGAATGTGTGCCCCAAACGCAAAAAACCGCCCGGATAGGGCGGTTCTCGCAAAAGCAGAAAGCTTGTAAGGCTGAGAGCCTTACTTGATCTTGGCTTCCTTGAACTCGACGTGCTTCCGCGCGACGGGGTCGTACTTCTTCTTCGACATCTTTTCGGTCATCGTGCGCGAGTTCTTCTTGGTCACGTAGAAGAACCCGGTGTCAGCCGTCGAGACGAGCTTGATCTTGATGGTCACGGCCTTGGCCATGGCGGAGCCCTCGAACTGGTGGGGCCGTTCTCGACCCGCGCATGAAAAAGAAAACGGCCGGGCGAGCCCGGCAATCCGATGGCGCCGGAATGCCGTATCGGAGCCTGCAAGTCAAGGAATATCGGGCGGCGGTCTCAGCCACCCGCGAAATGGCCGGCTTTCGCCAGCCAAACCGCTCAGATCAGCTCGCGCACGAAGCTGCCGCGCTTCTCCCAATAGAAGGGCACGGGCAGATAAGGAGCGAATCCGGCCTTCAGCCGCTCCTCGACCTCGGCGATGATCACCTTGGTGATGGTCGGCAGGTCGAGTTCGCGGGCTTCGTCGAAGGTGACGGAGACGAGATCGACCAGCTCCGAGTCGGGCCCGATGATTCCCTCGACCTTGCCGGCGACGGCGCTGGCGTCGACTGTGAAGAAGCGCGTGTCGAAGCGCTTCGGCCGGCGCGGCGGGGTGATCGCACGGGCGACGAAGGTGACGGCGCCGAGATCGGGAAAGATGCCTTTCGCTGCGAATTCCGACCAGATCCCGGCCGGCGGGTTTTCAGGCGCGCCGTATTCGGCGCTGCCGAAGAGCAGGCCGGTTTCCTCGAAGGTCTCGCGGATCGCGGCCAGAGCCAGCGCCCGCCCACGCTGGGCGCTCGGGCGTGCGCAGCGCGCCGCCAGGCGCTGCTCGCAGGGGCCGGGAAGGGCGCCGGTCGCAGTCATGTGGCGATCCTCGGGGTCGATCCTCCCGCCGGGGAAGACGTACTTTCCGGGCATGAACTTGTGGCTGGGATGGCGCTTGCCCATCAGCACGCGCGGCTGCCGGCCGGAATGATCGAGGATCAGCATGGTCGCGGCATCGACCGGCCGCAGATTGGTCGCGGTGCGGACGCGCTCGGCCTGGGTGAGGGTTACGGTATGATCGTTCACTGGCCGCCCGTCCTGCTTGCTGCGGGTTGAACCTCGACCTGCGGCGCGGAGCCGCCGAAGCCGTGCATGCGCAACGCCCATTGCAGCCCGATGACTGCGCCCTTCGTCGGCTGCATGAGAGCAAGGCATAGCACCACCGTCAGCAGCGGCCAGACCCACATATGCATGGCCATCGACCAGTCGCCATACTTTTCGACCAGCACCAGGCCGCCGACGACGATGTGGCCGACTATGGTGATGACGATATAGGGCGGCAGATCGTCGGCGCGCTGATGGTACAGCGCCTCGCCGCAGGCCTCGCAGGCATCGACGGGCTTCAGGAAGGCGCGGAACAGGCGGCCCTCGCCGCAATGCGGGCAGCGGCATCGCATGCCGCGCTTGATCGCCCGGCGCCAATCGCGCTCGTCGGCCGGAGCCGCGACGTCGTGATACTGAACGGACATGGCACTCTTCATCTTCGAGGCTTCGGCCTCAGCGCTTCCGGCCGGGCTTGGCACGCCCTGGCCGGGCCATATTGCGCTTTGCAGCTAGGGGACGCGTGGCCTTTTTGAAAGAGCGGTTCGATGTCACAGTGCGCCCCTCGCTCAGGAGCTCGAAGCGCAGGGCGCCCGCGACGGGGGCGGCCTCGACCAGGCGGACATGGACGCGGTCGCCCAAGCGCCAGCTCTCGCCGCTACGCTCGCCGATCAGTGCATGGGCTGCCTCGTCATAGCGGTAATAGTCGGCGCCCAGAGTCGAGGCGGGGACGAAGCCGTCGGCGCCGGTGCCGTCGAGCTTGACGAAGAGCCCGGCGCGGTTGAGCCCGCCGATGCGGCCGTCGAAGCTCGCGCCGATCTGGTCGGCGAGGAAATGCGCGATCAGCCGGTCGGTGGTTTCGCGCTCGGCCGCCATGGCGCGGCGCTCGGCCGCCGAGATCCGGGTCGCGACCTCGCGCAGCTCGGCGAGCGTCGTCGCTTTGGGCAGTCCGTCATCGCCGCGCTTCAGCGTCGCGATCAGGGCGCGGTGGACGACGAGGTCGGCATAGCGCCGGATCGGCGAGGTGAAATGGGCGTAGCGGCGCAGGTTGAGGCCGAAATGCCCGTAATTCTCGGCGACGTACTCGGCCTGGGCCTGGGTGCGCAGCACGACCTCGTTGATGAAGAGTTCGTTCTCCGAGCCCTTGATCATCTTCAGGATGCGGTTGAACAGCACCGGCCGCAGCGCGGCGTCCTTGGGCAGCTTGATGCCGATCGAGGCCAGGACCTCGCCGAGCACGCGCATCTTCTCGAGGGAGGGCTCGTCATGGCAGCGATAGATCAGCAGGCTGCCGGCCTTCTCCAGCGTCTCCGCCGCGGCGACGTTGGCGAGGATCATGAACTCCTCGATCAGCTTGTGCGTCGCCAGCCGGTCGGGGACGATGACGCGGTCGACCGAGCCGTCCGCCTTCAGGATCAGCTTGCGCTCGGGTAGGTCGAGATCGAGCGGCTGACGTGCATCGCGGGCCCGTGCCGCGATGCCATAGGCGGCCCAGAGCGGCATCAGGATGCTCTCGCGGATCGGGGCCGTCGCCTCGTCCGGCTGGCCGTCGATCGCGGCCTGCGCCTGCTGGTAGGAGAGCTTTGCGGCCGACCGCATCAGGATGCGGTGGAAGCTGTGACCCTTCTTCGAGCCGTCGGCCTTGAGCACGAGGCGGACGGCGAGCGCCGGCCGGTCCTCACCGCCGCGCAGCGAGCAGAGGTCGTTCGAGATCCGCTCCGGCAGCATCGGCACGACGCGGTCGGGGAAGTAGACCGAGTTGCCGCGCTCCAGCGCCTCGCGGTCGAGCGCTGAGCCCGGCCGGACGTAAGAGGCGACATCGGCGATGGCGACGGTGACGACATGGCCGCCGGGATTGTCAGGGTCCTCGTCCGGAGCGGCATGGACCGCGTCGTCATGGTCCTTGGCGTCGGCGGGGTCGATGGTGATCAGCGGCAGGTCGCGCCAGTCCTCGCGGCCGGCCAGCGTCGCCTTCGGCGCAGCCTCGGCCTCGGCCAGTGCCGCCGGCGAGAATTCGTTGGGGATGCCATGGGCATGGATCGCGATCAGCGACACCGCCCGCTCGGATTTCAGCGAGCCCAGCCGCTCGCGTACCTGTGCCTCCGGCGGGCCGAAGCGGCTTTCGCGCCGGAACGAGACCGAGACGAGGTCGCCATCCTGGGCGTTGCCGGTCTGGCCCTTCGGGATCAGCGCCTCGCGGCCCTGCGCCTTCTTGTCCACCGGGATGAGCCGGCCCGAGCCGTCGGGCACGGCGCGGAAGATGCCGAGCACCTGCGCCTTGGCCTTGCCCATGATCTTCAGGACGCGGCCGGACCAGGATATTCCGGCCGCGCCGCGCAGGCGCGAGAGCTTGAGCAGGACCTGATCGCCGATGCCAGGCGCTGCTACCGCCGGGCCGGTGCGACGCGAGCGCGACGGGCGGCCGCTCTCGATCAGGACCTTCGGTGCCTCTCCCTGGTCGGCCTCGTTCCATTCGAGCGGCACGGCGACGAGATCGCCGTCGCGGTCGCGTGCCTTGATCTCGCAGAGCAGCACGGCGGGGAGGGCGCTGTGCTTGCGCACCGGCGAGCCGTCCTCGGCCGCGTCGATATGCTCTTCATCCTCGAGCTCGCGCAGCAGGCGCTTGAGCCAAATCTTGCCGCCGGCATCGAGGCCGAAGGCCTTGGCGATGTCGCGGCGGCCGGGCTCGCGGCCGGCGGCGCGCTCCTCCTCGATGAAGGCGAGGATGGCCTGGCGGGGAAGGTCAGGGGCTGGCGCTGGCAAGCGGCGGCCTCATCAGGATATGGCGCTGCACAAAGATCACGCCTCTCTCTGGCATGTCCTGCCGCAACGCGCCAGAAGCGGCCGCGCAAGGCCGATCGCGCAAAAGAGAAGGGCTGCCCTCGCGGGCAGCCCTTCCATTGCCGAACCGCAGCCCCGGTAACCGGGCCTAGCGTCGCGAAAACTCAAACGGAACCGAACCCCTCATGGGACGAGTCCAGGCCATGCAGTCCCCGCGACAGCGGTTGATGACAATGAGACACTGGATCACCTCCTTTCAGTTGTTACCGACAAGATGAGGCTAAGGTGATTCCAGCGAGTGCGTAAACGACAAAGATTCAGCGCCGATTTCTCTGTCCACTGCCGAATTCGACGGCGTTTTTGTGCGCTGCACAGTGGATGCCCAAATATTCATCGGCCGATCTGCCTGCGTTTTATGCAAATGCGCCTACAATGTCGCGTTCGGTGCATAATTTCGCAGAAACCTGCCGCAAATCCCACCTAAACCGCAGCTTTTGCCGCGTCTGTTGCGCCTGCGAAGGCGAGCGAGGCAGTTGGCACGTCGCTTGCGATCCTCCTTTCGCCAGCCAGCAAGGCTGCGCCGCGCCCGGCAGGGGCGCGGTCAACAGAATCGATCGGGGGACATCTCGATGAAGCTCACACGTCGCGTTGTATTGGGTGCTGCCTTCCTCGGCGCCACGGCTCTCTCCACGGTGCTTCCCGCAGCCGCGCAGCAGGACACGATCAAGGTCGGCATCCTGCACTCGCTCTCGGGCACGATGGCGATCTCCGAGACGACGTTGAAGGACGTCATGCTCATGCTCATCGAGGAGCAGAACAAGAAAGGCGGCGTGCTCGGCAAGAAGCTCGAGGCCGTCGTCGTCGATCCCGCCTCGAACTGGCCGCTCTTCGCCGAGAAGGCGCGCGAGCTGATCGTCAAGGACAAGGTCGCGGCCGTGTTCGGCTGCTGGACCTCCGTCTCGCGCAAGTCGGTGCTGCCGGTGTTCAAGGAGCTGAACTCGATCCTGTTCTACCCCGTCCAGTACGAGGGCGAGGAGAGCGAGCGCAACGTCTTCTATACCGGCGCCGCACCGAACCAGCAGGCGATCCCGGCCGTCGACTATCTCGCCAAGGAGGAGAAGGTCGAACGCTGGGTTCTCGCCGGCACCGACTATGTCTACCCGCGCACCACCAACAAGATCCTGGAGGCCTACCTTCTCGCCAAGGGCGTGAAGAAGGAGGACATCCTGATCAACTACACGCCGTTCGGTCATTCCGACTGGCAGACCATCGTCTCCGACATCAAGAAGTTCGGTTCGGCCGGCAAGAAGACCGCCGTGGTCTCGACCATCAACGGCGACGCCAACGTGCCGTTCTACAAGGAGCTCGGCAACCAGGGCATCAAGGCGACCGACATCCCGGTCGTGGCCTTCTCGGTCGGCGAGGAGGAGCTCGCCGGCATCGACACCAAGCCGCTGGTCGGCCATCTCGCCGCCTGGAACTACTTCCAGTCGGTCAAGACGCCGGAGAACGAGGCCTTCATCAAGCAGTGGAAGGCCTTCAAGAAGAACGACAAGGCCGTCACCAACGACCCGATGGAAGCCCATGTCATCGGCTTCAACATGTGGGTGAAGGCGGTCGAGAAGGCCGGCTCTACCGATCCCGACAAGGTGATCGACGCGCTGCCGGGCATCGAGGCGCCGAACCTGACCGGCGGCGTCTCGAAGATGCTGCCGAACCACCACATCACCAAGCCGGTGCTGATCGGCGAGATCAAGGCCGATGGCCAGTTCGACGTGGTCTCGAAGACCGGCCTCGTCGCCGGCGACGCCTGGTCGAAGGAACTCGACGGCTCGAAGGACCTAGTCGGCGACTGGGTCGAGAAGAAGTGCGGCAACTTCAACGTCAAGACCGGCAAGTGCGGCGGCGGCGCCTGAGTTAACGAGGGGGAGGGGCGGCACGGTCGATCAACGCCCGGCCGCCCCTCGCAAATTTCCGCTCCCGTCTACGCTTCGAACTGACAATGCCCTCTCGGTCGTCCCGGCCGAAGCGAAGCGCAGAGCCGGGACCCATGCCTGAGCCTTTCCGAAAAGGGTTCAGGCATGGGTCCCGGGTCTCCCTGCGGTCGCCCGGGACGACCCGACCCCGAGACTTTCCGACAATGTCTCTTGCTATCCGCCTCATACGCATGCTGGCCGTCATCGTGGCGCTTCTCGCCGCGCCCGCCGTCGCCTTCGCACAGACTGCCGAAGAAGCCTTCGCGCGATTCAACGCCGACAGCTTCTCGGACACGGCGCGCGCCGTCGATATCCTCGTCCAGAGCGCGCATCCGAATGCGGGCGTCATCATCGAGGCGCTGGCCGATGGGCGGTTGCTCGCCGGGGGCGGTGCCGTAGGGGCGAAGACCAAGGACGGCGGCTTCCTAGACGCGCGCACCGGGCAGGCGCTTTCCGCCGAGCCGGGCGGTGTCAGCGCGGTCAGGCTGAACAACAATGTCCGGCGCGCGATCCAGGCGGCGCTCGGCAGCCTCGGGCTGATCAATCCCGATCCTGCCAAGCGCGTCGCCGCCGCCGAGGCGGTGTTCCGGGCGCGCGACGTCTCGGCGCTGCCGGTGCTCGAAGCTGCGATAGCCAACGAAAGCAACGATAGGGCCCGCCGTGCCTTGCGCGAGGCCCAGGCCGCCATCTTGATCGTCAAGACCGATGCGCCGCCCTTCGACCGCATCGCCGCCGTCGACGTGCTGCGCGAGCGCGGCGACCAGGATGCGCTGGCGACGCTGCGCGCCCTGCCGGGCGATGCCTCGCCGGCGCTGAAGGAGGTGCAGGCGCGCGCCATCTCCGAGATCGAGGGCAAGCTCGCTTTGTGGCAGGCCGGACAGAACCTCTGGTACGGACTCTCGCTCGGCTCGGTGCTGCTGCTCGCCGCGATCGGCCTCGCCATCACCTTCGGCGTGATGGGCGTGATCAACATGGCCCATGGCGAGATGGTGATGCTCGGCGCCTACACCACCTTCGTGGTGCAGGAGCTGATCCGCACCAATGCACCCTACCTGTTCGACTGGTCGCTGGCCTTCGCCTTGCCGGCCGCCTTCATCGTCGCCGGCGCGGTCGGCATCGCGATCGAGCGCGGCGTGATCCGCTTCCTCTATGGAAGGCCGCTGGAGACGCTGCTGGCGACCTGGGGCATCAGCCTGATCCTGCAGCAGGCGGTGCGGACCGCGTTCGGCCCGACCAATCGCGAAGTTGGCGCGCCCAGCTTCATGTCCGGTGCTTTCGAGCTTGGTGGCTTGGCCATCACCTGGAACCGGCTCTGGATCATCGTCTTCGCGGCGCTGGTCTTCGTCGCCCTGCTTGCCATCCTGAAACTGACGCCGATGGGCCTGCAGATGCGCGCCGTGACGCAGAACCGACGGATGGCGGCGGCGATGGGCATCCGCACCGGCCGGATCGACGCGCTGACCTTCGGGCTCGGCTCGGGCGTGGCCGGGCTCGCCGGCGTCGCACTCTCGCAGATCGACAATGTCAGTCCCAATCTTGGCCAGAGCTACATCATCGACAGTTTCATGGTCGTGGTCTTCGGCGGGGTCGGCAATCTCTGGGGCACGCTGATCAGCGCGATGACGCTCGGCGTCGCCAACAAGCTGCTCGAGCCCTATGCCGGCGCCGTGCTCGGCAAGATCGCGCTGCTCGTCTTCATCATCCTGTTCATCCAGAAGCGCCCGCGCGGCCTGTTCGCGCTGAAGGGCAGGGCGGTGGAAGCATGATCAGCCGCTTCCTGCTCTCGAACATGGATAGGCGAGGCTACGTCTTCCTCGCGCTCGTCGCCGCGATCGGCCTGCTGGTGCCGCTGGCGAACCTGCTGGTCCCGGCCGGCTCGCCCTTCCATGTCTCGACCGCGACGATGTCGCTCTGGGGCAAATACCTCTGCTACGCGCTGCTCGCGCTCTCGCTCGATCTGGTCTGGGGCTATTGCGGCATCCTCTCGCTCGGCCATGGCGCCTTCTTCGCGCTCGGCGGCTATGCGATGGGCATGTACCTGATGCGCCAGATCGGCTCGCGCGGCGTCTACGGCAATCCGGTGCTGCCCGATTTCATGGTGTTCCTGAACTGGCAGGAGCTGCCCTGGTACTGGTGGGGCTTCTCGTCCTTCCCCTTTGCCATGCTGATGGTGCTGGCCGTTCCCGGGCTGCTCGCCTTCGTCTTCGGCTGGTTCGCCTTCCGCAGCCGCGTCACCGGCGTGTATCTCTCGATCATCACCCAGGCGCTGACCTATGCGCTGCTGCTCGCCTTCTTCCGCAATGACATGGGCTTCGGCGGCAATAACGGGCTGACCGATTTCAAGGACATCCTCGGCTTCAGCGTGCAGGCGCAGACGACACGCGCCGCGCTCTTCGCCATGACCTGCGTGATGCTCGCCTCCGGCTTCCTGATCGCCCGCGGCATCGTCTCGTCGAAGCTCGGCAAGGTGGTGATCGCGATCCGTGACGCGGAATCCCGGACGCGTTTCCTCGGCTACCGGGTCGACCGCTTCAAGCTCTTCGTCTTCACGGTCTCGGCCTGCATGGCCGGCGTCGCGGGGGCGCTCTACGTGCCGCAGGTCGGCATCATCAATCCCGGCGAGTTCGCCCCGGCGAATTCGATCGAGACGGTGATCTGGGTCGCGGTCGGCGGGCGCGGCACGCTGGTCGGCGCGGCGCTCGGCGCCGTCGTCGTCAACTGGGCGAAGACGATGTTCACCTCCGGCTTCATGGCGCCGTACTGGCTGTTCGCCCTCGGCGTGCTCTTCGTCTTCGTCACCCTGTTCATGCCCAAGGGCATTCTGGGCACCGCGCAGGGCTGGTGGGAGAAGCGGCGCAAGCCCGCGGCCCTGCCGGCGGCCGAGCCGGCTCCGGCGGAGTAGATGCGATGAACGCTCCCGTGCCCGGCGCTCTCACCTCCTCGCTGCTCTATCTCGACGGCGTCAGCGTCTCCTTCGACGGCTTCAAGGCGATCCGCGGCCTGTCGCTGACCATCGCGCCCGGCGAGATGCGCGCCATCATCGGCCCGAACGGCGCCGGCAAGACGACGATGATGGACATCATCACCGGCAAGACCCGGCCCGACGAAGGCACGGTGATGTTCGGCGGCTCGGTCGATCTGACCCGGCTCGACGAGGCGGCGATCGCCAATCTCGGCATCGGCCGGAAGTTCCAGAAGCCGACCGTGTTCGACTTCCACACGATCGAGGACAACATCCTGCTTGCGCTGAAGTCGCAGCGCACCGTGCTGAAGACGCTGTTCTGGCAGACGGCGAGCGCGCAGCAAAAGCGGATCGACGACATTCTCGGCATCGTCAAGCTCGCCGACAAGCGCGAGCGCCTCGCCGGCTCGCTCTCGCACGGGCAGAAACAGTGGCTCGAGATCGGCATGCTGCTCGCCCAAGATCCCAAGCTCCTGCTCGTCGACGAGCCGGCCGCCGGCATGACCGATGGCGAGACGGCGCAGACCGCGGTGCTGCTCAAGGAGATCGCGCGGGATCATTCGGTGATCGTGGTCGAGCACGATATGGGCTTCATCCGCGAGCTCGGCGTCAAGGTGACGGTGCTGCACGAGGGCTCGGTGCTGGCCGAAGGGCCGCTCGATCAGGTCAGCGCCAATGAGCGCGTCGTCGAAGTCTATCTGGGGCGGTGAGGGCCATGGCTCATTCCACTCGCAACGACCGATCTTCAAACCGCGCGGTCATCCTGGACAAGCCGCGAAGCGGCGCAGCTCCGGGACCCATCGTAGTGCTCTGGAGCTGTACGATGGATCCCGGCGCTCCGCTTCGCTCCGGCCAGGATGACGGCGGCCTTCTTTGCAAAGCCGCGGCGTGTTCAGGAAACCTCCCATGCTGAGCGTCGAAGCCATCGATCTCCATTACGGCGCCGCCCAGGCTCTGCGGCGCGTCTCGCTCACCGCCGAGATCGGTAAGGTGACCTGCGTGATGGGCCGCAACGGCGTCGGCAAGACCTCGCTGATGCGCGCGATCGTCGGCCAGCAGCCGATCTCCGGCGGCCATGTCCGCCTCGACGGCCAGGATATATCGACCCTGCGCAGCGAGGCGAGGGCCCGCGCCGGCATCGCCTTCGTGCCGCAGGGCCGCGAGGTCTTCCCGCTCCTGACGGTGAAGGAGAACCTCGAAACCGGCTTCGCGCCCTTGCCCCGCAAGGAACGCTACATCCCGAACGAACTGTTCGACCTGTTCCCCGTGCTGAAGTCGATGCTCGGCCGGCGCGGCGGAGACCTCTCGGGTGGCCAGCAGCAGCAGCTCGCGATTGCGCGGGCGCTGGTCACCCGACCCAGGCTGCTGGTGCTGGACGAGCCGACCGAGGGCATCCAGCCTTCGATCATCAAGGATATCGGCCGCGCCATCGACTACCTCCGTCAAAAGGGTGGCATGGCGATCGTGCTGGTCGAGCAGTATTTCGACTTCGCTCGCGACCTTGCCGACACGATGTTCGTGATGGACCGCGGCGAGGTCGTGCTGGCCGGACCGATGGCGGAGCTAGATGGCGCGCAGGTTCAAAGGTTGATTCAGGTCTGACGGCCAATGCGTTGAGGCGGAATCGCTTTCCGTCATGGTCGGGCTTGTTCCCGACCATCCACGTCTTGCCCGGCTGATAGAATGCCGTGTTCAAGACGTGGATGCTCGCCACAAGGGCGAGCATGACGGAGACCTGCCCCGCTAATTCAGGGTCAGCTGCTCGGCAGCGCCCCCTTCAAAACTCCAGCGGCGCGTTGTCGATGACCTCCTTCATCACGAAGAAGGTGCGGGTCTGGCGCACGCCGGGCAGGGCGAGCAGCGCCTTGGCATGCAGCTTGTTGAAGTCGGCGAGGTCGCGCACGCGGATCTTGAGGAAATAGTCGAAATCGCCGGCGACGATGTGGCAGTCGAGCACGACGGGGAGCTGCTTCACCGCCTCTTCGAACAGGCCAAAACTCTCCGGCGTCGAGCGGTCGAGCACCACGCCGACAATGGCGAGCGTGCCTTTGTCGACCTTGTGCGGGTCGATCTGCGCCCTGACGCCGGTGACATACCCCTCGGCGAACAGGCGCTGGATGCGGCGATGACAGGTGGCCGCGCTGGTGTTCACGCGCTTGGCGATCTCGGCATTGCCCATGCGCCCATCGGCTTGCAGCAGTCGCAGGATCTTGAGGTCGGTGCGGTCGAGTTCCGGCTCCATGAACGATTCTTCCGTTTTGGCTGCCATCAATGTCGCCATAGCCTAGCAGATGACAGGTTTGGCGAAAGCAGAGAGAAAATTGCGAACCAAGTTCGGGAGCACCTTTCAGGGCCGTTTTGCTAGCGTTTGCGGGCCATTTCAGAAGGGAAACCCGCCATGCTCGCCAAGTTCGAACGCTATCCCCTGACCTTCGGGCTGTCGCCGATCGAGAAGCTGTCGCGGCTCTCCGCGCATCTCGGTGGCGGGGTCGAGCTCTATGCCAAGCGAGAGGACTGCAATTCCGGCCTCGCCTTCGGTGGCAACAAGCTGCGCAAGCTTGAATACATCGTCCCCGATGCGATCGCGTCCGGCGCTGACACGCTGGTCTCGATCGGCGGCGTTCAGTCGAACCACACCCGCATGGTCGCAGCGACGGCCGCCAAGATCGGCATGAAATGCCGCCTCGTTCAGGAAAGCTGGGTGCCGCATGAGGACGCGGTCTATGACCGGGTCGGCAATATCCTGATGTCGCGGGTGATGGGCGCGCATGTCGAGCTGGTCGACGAGGGGTTCGACATCGGCATCCGCGCGAGCTGGGAAAACGCGCTGGCGGATGTGAAGGCCAAGGGCGGCAAGCCCTACGCGATCCCGGCCGGTGCCTCCGTGCACAAGTTCGGCGGGCTCGGCTATGTCGGCTTCGCCGAGGAGGTGAGGGCGCAGGAAGAAGCGCTCGGCTTCACCTTCGACTACATCGTCGTCTGCACCGTCACCGGATCGACCCATGCCGGCATGGTCGTCGGCTTCGCCAAGGATGGTCGCCAGCGCAAGGTGATCGGCATCGACGCTTCCGCCACTCCGGCGCAGACGAAGGCGCAGGTGCTCGACATCGCGCAGAAGACCTCCGAGCTGGTCGGCGGCAAGGACATCACGGCCGACGATATCGTGCTGAACGAGGACTACGCCTATCCGGTCTATGGCGTGCCCTCCAAGGAGACGATCGAGGCGATCCGCCTGTCGGCCCGGCTCGAGGGCATGATGACCGACCCCGTCTATGAGGGGAAATCGATGCAGGGCATGATCGACCTCGTGAGGAAGGGCTTCTTCCCGGCTGGATCTAAGGTGCTCTACGCCCATCTCGGCGGCGTGCCGGCGATCAACGGCTACAGCTACACCTTCCGCAATGGTTGAGCGCCATGGAGGCGCTCGTCCTCTGTGAGATCGCGGCGGAGCGCGATGATCTGCGCGAGACGCTGCTGGCGCGTGTCGGCCGGCTCGGCCTTAGCGGACGCGCGAAGCTCAGCTTCGTCGCCCGCGACCGCGCGCCGTCCGCCAGCGTCGTGCTGGCGGTCGGCTTCCCGGATGCGGTCGAGGCGGCACGTTTTGCCGCCGAGGCTGCTGGCGAAGGGGTAGCTCCGGCCGCCATCAGGCTGCTCGCGCTCGAAGCGACCTGGCAGGCCGAGCCGCTGCCGCTGATGTTTCCGTGACGGGATCGGCGCCTGCTCCTGCGATCCGGCGCCGGCTCAGAGCTCGATTCAGGTTTGGCTGCCAAGGCGCTGAAGCGGAATCGCTTCTTGCTCGGCGAGGCCTGGCGTCATGGTCGGGCTTGACCCGACCATCTCAGGCCGGATGAGGCTCCGGCCTGCACCTTCGCGTCATGAGATTCCCGGGTCTGCGCTGCGCTTCGCCCGGGAATGACGGCGCCGCACCGCCGGAGGCCTTCCTCCTCTAAGGTGACGGCGGCCGTGCTGCGGCGATGCCGGCGACGGCCACGTCCGGCAGATCACCGATCACCGTGCCGACCGTCTTCGGCTTGGTGAGCGGGGCGGGAGTCGGCTGGTTGCTGTGTAGCAGGTCGAGGCCGGCATGGATGTCGCTCGCGACCTGGAGGTCGAGCCGTTCGGCGTCGCGGCGGCGAACATCCTCGACGATCTCGACGACCTCGTCCTCCGGCACGCCCAGCGCGCGCAAGACCTCGCCGCCGAAGACCATGGCGGATTCGAAGGTCTCGCGGATCTGGTACTCCACCCCGGCGCGGATCAGGTCCATGGAATGGCCGCGGTCGAAGGAGCGGACGAAGAGCTTTGCATGCGGGAACTCGGCCTGGGCCACCCGCACGATCGCGTTCGCGGTGTCGCGGTTCTCGACGCAGACCAGGATCGCCTCGGCATGATGCGCGCCCGAGGCGTGCAGGATGTCCGCGCGGGTGCCGTCGCCGTAATAGACCTTGAAGCCGAAGCTCGCGGCGGCCTCGATCATCTCGACATCGGTCTCGATCAGCGAGACGCTGAAGCCACGGGCGAGGAGGCCCTGGCTCGCCACCTGTCCGAAGCGGCCGAAGCCGACGACGAGCACGCGCCCCTCCAGCCCTTCCGCATGCTCGACGCCGTCGAGCGATTCCCGTTCGGCCGGCATGAAGCGGTCGATCAGGAGGACGACGAGCGGGGTGAGCGCCATGGAAAGGATCACCACGGCGCTGGTGATGGCGTTGACCTTCGCATCGAAGATGCCGGCCGCGGTGGCGGCGCCGTAGAGCACGAAGGCGAATTCGCCGCCCTGCGAGAACAGCGCGACGCGGGTGATCGCATCGCGCGTGCGGGTGCCGAAAAGCTTCGCGACGATGAAGATGCCGGCTGCCTTGACCAGCATGAAGGAGGCGACGCCGAGCGCGACGACGCGCCATTCCTGGGCGATCAGCTTGAGATCGAGCGACATGCCGACCGCCAGGAAGAACATGCCGAGCAGGAGGCCGCGGAACGGCTCGATATCGGCCTCGAGCTGGTGGCGGAAGGTCGATTCCGAGAGCAGCACGCCGGCGAGGAAGGCGCCCATCGCCATGGAGAGGCCGCCGAGCTGCATGGCGAGCGCCGAACCGAGCACGACGAGCAGGGCCGCGCCGGTCATGACCTCGCGGGCCTGGGCATTGGCGAGCAGGCGGAACATCGGGTTGAGCAGGTATTTGCCGGCGAGGACGAGGCCGACGAGCGAGCCGGCGCCGATCAGCAGCGGCATCAGCCCGCCGCTTCCGGCCGCCTTGGCCGGCGCCAGCACCGCGACGATGGCGAGCAGCGGCACGATGGCGAGGTCTTCGAGCAGGAGGATCGAGACCGCCTGCTGGCCGTGCGGCGTCGAGGCTTCGCCGCGCTCGTTCAGCATCTGCATCACGACGGCGGTGGAGGAGAGCACGAAGCCCATGCCGGCGATGAAGGCGGCAGCCGGCGCAAGGCCGGCGAGAATGCCGACGCCGGTCAGAAGCGCGCCGCAGAGCCCGACCTGAGCGACACCGAGGCCGAAGATCTCGCCGCGCAGATTCCAGAGCCGGGCCGGCTGCATCTCCAGCCCGATGATGAATAGGAACATCACGACGCCGAATTCGGCGAGGTGCAGCACGCTTTCCGGATGCGGGAACAGGCCAATTCCCGAAGGGCCGATCAGGACGCCGCCGGCGAAATAGCCGAGGACGGAGCCGAGCTTCAGCCGCCGGAAGATCGGGACGGCGATGACGCCCGCACCCAGAAGCCCGACGGCCTGAACCAGCTCCGGAGAAAAGCCCTGCGCTGCCATGACGCTCCCTGCTGCCGCTGCCGGCGCAGAGGCGCGCCTGTTCGACAAAGAAGGCCCCCGCCGGATTTAGGCAAGCGTTCGATCGCCGGTGGACACGCTCAAAAGCTGGTGATCGGCTGCGGCCGGAGCCTGCGAGCGCTCGGCAATGACCTTTGGGACGCTGCCGAAAGCGGGGGCGCCGCGCTTGCCCGCAGCCCGGCATCGGGGCATGTAGCGTGCCCAAAGCCGGCTTTGGCCCGGCAGCAGGAGCGTTTGCGATGCAGCTTGGAGTGGTCGGCCTCGGCCGGATGGGAGCCAATATCGTCCGGCGGCTGCACCGCGCCGGGCACAATTGCGTCGTCTACGACCGCGACCCGAAGCCGGGTGCAGCGCTGGCCAAGGACGGCGCCGTCAATGTCGGCGATCTCAAGGAGATGGTGGGCAAGCTTCAGGCGCCGCGGGCGATCTGGATCATGCTGCCGGCCGGCGAGATCACCGAAGGGACGCTTGCCGAGCTCGCCGGCATGCTCGAGCCCGGCGATACGCTGATCGACGGCGGCAACGCCTTCTGGAAGGACGATGTCCGGCGCGGGCGCGAGCTCGCGGCCAAGGGGCTGCACTATCTCGACATCGGCACCTCCGGCGGCGTGCATGGTCTCGAGCGCGGCTACTGCCTGATGGTCGGCGGCGACAAGGGCGTGTTCGACCGGCTGGAGCCGATCTTCAAGGCGCTGGCGCCGGGCAAGGGCGACATCGAGCCGACCGGCCATCGCGAAGGCCGCAACCCGACGGCGGAGCAGGGCTATCTGCATTGCGGCCCGGCCGGCGCCGGGCATTTCGTCAAGATGGTCCATAACGGCATCGAGTACGGGATGATGCAGGCCTTCGCCGAGGGCTTCGACCTCCTGCGCAACGCCTCGGCCAAGGACGGCCTGCCGGAGGAATACGGCTTCGACTTCGACACGGCCGAGATCGCCGAGGTCTGGCGCCGCGGCTCGGTCGTCACCTCCTGGCTGCTCGACCTGACCGCCGCGGCGCTCGCCGCAGACGAGGAGCTCTCGGCCTATTCCGGCCATGTCTCGGATTCGGGCGAGGGGCGCTGGACCGTGCAGGCCGCGGTCGAGACCGCGACGCCGGCAGAGGTGCTGACCTCCTCGCTCTACACCCGCTTCCGCTCGCGCAAGGACCACACCTTCGCCGAGAAGATCCTCTCCGCCATGCGGGCAGGCTTCGGCGGCCATGTCGAGCCGAAGAAGCAGGGCTGAGCGAATGAGCGTCTCGAACAGTAACGGCAAGCCAGCCGTCATCGTCGTCATGGGCGTCGCGAGTTCGGGCAAGACCTCGCTCGGCGAGCGGCTGGCGGAGCGGCTCGGCTGGCCCTTCCGCGATGCTGACAGCTTTCACCCGCCCGAGAATGTCGCAAAAATGTCGAGCGGGACGCCGCTGACGGACGAGGACCGCAAGCCCTGGCTGGCGGCGATCGCGGCCTGGATCGACGGGCTGCGCACGACCGGCGGCAACGGCATCGTCACCTGCTCGGCGCTGAAGAAGGCCTATCGCGACGTCATCGTCGGCGACCGGCCCGACGTCACGCTGGTCTATCTCAGGGGCTCGCGCGAACTGATCGGCCAGCGCATGGCGGCGCGCCAGCACCACTTCATGCCGCCGGCCTTGCTCGACAGCCAGTTCGCGACGCTGGAGGAGCCGGGTGCGGACGAGAAGCCGCTCGTCGTCCAGGTCGAGGCCAGCAAGGAAGCGATCGTCGATCAAGTCTTGCGCGAGCTGCGGCTGGGTTGAGCGGCTTTGGCTTCGTTGTTCCCGCGCGATGATGTGAGGGCAGCCGTTAGCTGCGCCTGAGCCTTCCCCGTCATGGTCGGGCTCGTCCCGACCATCCACGTCTTCCTTGCTCACATGCGGTGTTCGAGACGTGGATGCTCGCCACGAGGGCGAGCATGACGGTTCCGGGCGCGTCAGACCCCGACCAGCCTGAGCCGGGTTCCCCAGGGATCGGTGCTCTCGAAGCCGCGTGCGACCTCAGTCGGAGCGAACCCGGCGCGCGCCATGCGTTCGCGCTGCGCCGTGAGCAGGCGGGGATCGGCGACCTCCAGCGAGAACCAGTCGAGACCGGTTGCCGCGAGGTCGCGGCTGCCGGCGCCGGCGCTGTTCCAGGTGTTGAGCGCGACATGGTGATGATAGCGCCCTGAAGACAGGAAGCTGGCCGTGTCGCGTCGCGAGGTCGAATCGAGGCCGATGGCGTCGCGGTAGAAGCTCTCGGACTGCTGGATGTCGCCGACGCGCAAATGCATGTGGCCGATGCGCAGCCCGGCGGGAGCCGAGCTGTAGTCGTTGCGGCTGGTGTCGGTGAGGCTAAGGATGCCGTCGACGTCGAGCCGGTGC
This sequence comes from Allobosea sp. WAO, assembly GCF_001509835.1. Lineage (GTDB taxonomy): Bacteria > Pseudomonadota > Alphaproteobacteria > Rhizobiales > Beijerinckiaceae > Allobosea. Next base: position 678,338 of record NZ_JXTJ01000004.1, on the reverse strand, counting down.
GTGCCCATCACGACGCGCTCGCCCTCCCAGCGCCAGAGGCGCGGGTCGCGATCGGCATAGACCTCGATGCCGTTGCCCTCGGGATCGTCGAGATAGACGGCTTCGCTGACGCTGTGGTCGGCGAAGCCGGTGAGGGGCGTCTGGTTGCGGGCGACATGCACGAGCCAGCGCGCGAGATCGCGACGCGAGGGCATCAGGAAAGCGGTGTGGAACAGGCCGGCGGCGTTGCGCGGTTCAATCTGCGCCTGTGGCCGCGCCTCCATGAAGACGAGGGGGACGCCGCCCGCCCCGAGCGTGACGCCATCCGCACTGGCCGAGATGACGGCGAAGCCGAGCACGGACTGGTAGTAGCGGCTCATCCGGTCGAGATCGCGCACGCGCAGGCCGATGGCGCCGCAGCGGATTGGCGTGCTGCCGGCAAAGCCCGGGGCGGTGGCCGCAATCGTGCCCGCCCCGGCTGTCGGCGTTCCCTCCGCCCGGGCCGCGGCGGCGGCCACGGCGAGTGAGGCCGTTCCGGCCAGTCGCAACAATTTCCGCCGGGTCAGTTCGATCGTCATCGCCATCCATTCCGCTCGCGGCGCATTGCCGCTGCGGCAGTGCAGAGCATTCTTTGCATCCGGATGCATGTCACAAGCGCGAGAGAGGGGCAAAATCCGCTCAGGCGGTCGCAATGCAGCCGCGCCGGCATTCGTCCGGCGCATCATAACGGACAAGACCCCCGACAATGCGCAATTTTCTAATGGTCACACTGCCCCGGACCGCCCTCGGCCTGCTCTTCCTGGTCAGTGCCGCCGACGGCTTCTGGTATCTGGCGACCGGTAATCACCTGATCCATCCGCCGGTGACGGAAATCGGCCTCGCCTGGGAACGCTCGCTGGAGCAGGCAAGATTCTTCCTGCCGCTGCTGAAGAGCGTGAACCTGGTCGGCGGGCTCCTGCTGCTGCTCAACATCGCGCCGGCGCTCGGGCTGGCGCTGATCGCGCCGGTGATGACGGTGATCGTGCTGTTCCATGCCGAGCTCAACCCGCAGGGGATTCCGGTTGCGGCGATCGTCGCCATCTGCGGCGCGTTGCTCGTCTTCGCCTATCGCGGCCGCTATGCGGCGCTGCTGCGTTGACGACGTCCGAGACCGCCGCCTCCGGTCAGAGATCGGAGGCGGAGCCCCATTCGGGGACATGGGTCGCGAGCTTGTCGAGCAGCTTGCCGAGCTGCGCCCGTTCGCCAGGGTCGAGGCAGGCGAGCATTGCCGCCTCCCGCGCCTGCAGCATCGGGATGTAGCGCTCGTAGAGCGCCCGGCCCTCGGCCGTGAGGTAGAGCAGCTGGCGGCGATTGTCGGCCGGGTCGGGCTCCCGGCGGATCAGCTTCTTCTTGTCGAGCAGGATCACGGCGCGGCTGACGCTCGCCTTGAGATGGCCGGAGAATTCGCAGAACTCGCTCGCGCTCGCGCCGTCGCGGACGGTCAGGAAGATCAGGATGACGATCTCCGGCCGGGTCAGCCCGAGCTCCGTCTCGATCATGCGGAAAGAGGGCTCCCGATAGAAATTCAGGACGTAGCCGATCTTGTAGGCGGTCGGGATCGCCGTCCCGTCCAGGATGGCGCGCCGCTGCGCGGCGTCCAGCCCGGCGGACTCGTCCTGTTGAATTAGTCTCACATTAGACTTTTTTGTTGCGCGCGCCATGAGCCGGTCCTAGCATCCTCGGCAACAGATGGCACGGCCTTGCCGCGCCGGGAGGAGGCGATGGACCAGGCTGGTGCCACAGGGCGGCAGGCGCATTCGCGCGCGCTTCAACGGCAATGCTTCTATTCGGGCACCGAGGCCCATCCGATCTATGTCGACCGGCTCGGTGCGGCCGGGGCCGGGCGCCTGCCCATCGTGCTCGTCCATGGCGGCGGCCATACCGGCGCCTGCTATCTGACGACGCCCGATGGCCGGCCCGGCTGGGCACATGCCTTCGCCGCCACCGGCCGCGAGGTCTTCGTTCCGGACTGGCCGGGCCATGGCCGCTCGCCGATGCGGCCGGATTTCGCGACGCTTTCGACAGTGGAGATCGCGACCTCGTTGATGCGCCTGCTGGAGCAGGTCGGGCCGGCGGTGCTGCTGGTGCATTCGGCGAGCGGGCCGATGGCCTGGTGGATCGCCGAGCAGGCTCCGGAGGCGGTCGCAGGAATCGTCGGAGTCGCGCCGGGCGGCCCGGCCAATCTCCTGCCTGTGCTGCCCGACGATGCCGAGGCGGTGGCGAAGCTGAAGGATGATGAGAGCCTGGGTTGCCCGGTCCGGGTCGAGGAGGACAGGCCGCTCTTCATCCCGCCCGAATTCATGCGGGCCTACTGGGCCAACTCCGAGCGCTTCCCGAAACAGGCCTTCGAGGTCTATCGGCGCTCGATCGTGCCCGAGAGCGCACGCCTGATGAACGAGCGCTTCAATATTGGCGGCAAAGGCTTGCGGATCGGGGATCCTGCGGCGCTGGCGGGGCATCCGATCCTGATCGTCACCGGCGACAGCGACCCGCGCCATCCGCGCGCGGTCGACGAGGCTACGGCCCGCTATCTCGGCGCCGAATTCGTCTGGCTGCCGGAGCGGGGGATCGCCGGCAACGGCCATATGCCGATGTGCGAGGACAACAGCGACGAGATCGCGGCCCTGATCGTCGCCTGGCTGGAGGCCAAGGGTCTTTGACGTGAAGAACGCCGGCGCTTGTCGCAGCCGGCGAGACAACGAGCTCGGGAGGAATGTGATGCGGTCGCTTCTGTTGGGCGGCGCCATGCTGGCGCTCGCCAATCTGCCGACGCTGGCGCAGGTCAGCGACGATGTCGTGAAGATCGGCGTGCTGACCGACATGGGCGGCGTCACCGCCGATATCGGCGGCAAGGGCTCGGTGATCGCGGCCGAGCTGGCGCTGAAGGAGTTCGGCGCGACCGTGCTCGGCAAGCCGATCCAGATCGTCGCCGCCGACCATCAGCACAAGGCCGATGTCGGCACTTCGATCGCCCGGCAATGGTTCGACGTCGACAAGGTCGACGCGGTGGTCGACGTGCCCAATTCGGCGGTGGCGCTGGCGCTGCAGTCGCTCGCCCGCGAAAAGAAGCGGATCGTGATGTATTCCGGCGCCGGCACGACGGCGCTGACCAATGAGCAGTGCTCGCCCTACGGTTTCCACTGGACCTACGACACCTATGGCGTGGCGCGCGGCACCGCCTCGGCCGTGGTCAAGGCCGGCGGGACGAGCTGGTTCATGCTGGCCTCGGACTATGCCTTCGGCCACCAGTTGCAGAAGGATGCCAGCGACGTGGTCGAGGCCAATGGCGGCAAGGTCGTCGGTTCGGTGCGCCACCCGCTGAACAATGCCGATTTCTCCTCCTTCCTGCTGCGGGCGCAGTCCTCCGGCGCCAAGGTCGTCGGCATCGCCAATGCCGGCAACGACACCGTCAACGCGATCAAGCAGGCCGGCGAGTTCGGGCTGGCCGAGCAGGGGCAGAACCTCGCGGCGCTGATCTTCTTCCTGCAGGACGTCCACAGCCTCGGCCTCAAGGCGACGCAGGGCACCTATCTGACGACCGCTTCCTACTGGGATCTCGACGAGCCCTCGCGGGCCTGGTCGAAGCAGTTCCTGGAAAAGGCCGGGATGATGCCCTCCATGCTGCATGCCGGCGTCTATGGCTCGGTGCTGCACTATCTCAAGGCGGTGAAACAGGCCGGCACCGACGATCCCGACAAGGTCGCCGCCGCGATGCGGGCGATGCCGATCAACGACGCCTTCACCAAAGACGCGACGATCCGCGCCGATGGCCGCGTGCTGCGCGAGATGTATCTCGCCCGGGTCAAAAAGCCGGCGGATTCGAAGGGGCCGTGGGACTATTTCGAGATCGTGCGCAAGATCGAGCCGTCCGAGACCGTCTGGCCGCTCTCCGAAAGCCGCTGCCCGGCGGTGAAGGGCTGAGCCTCGCCTTTCGACCCTCAGTCCTCATCCCGAGGAACAGCCAGAGGCTGCGTCTCGAAGGACGGTCCAGCTGTCTCCCGAGCCTCCTGAAATATCCTTCGAGACGCCATTCCCTTCGGAATGGCTCCTCAGGATGAGGGCCTTGGAGTGCTCAAGGGCGCTGTGCGCTCAGAGCGAGAAGCCCCGCAGCCGGTCGCCGAGCTCGCCGAGCCGGTCGGCGCCGACATTGGCGATGGCGATGCGCAGATGCCGCTCCTGGCCGGGGCCGAAATAGGGGCCGGGGAGGGCGAGCACGCCGCGCTCCTGAACCAGGCGGCGCACTACCTCGGCCGCCGGCACGCCTTCGAAGGGGTGGGCCAGATAGGCAAAATAGGCGCCGGCGGCGAGGACGTTCCAGCCGTTGAGCGGCGCGAGCGTCTGGCGGAACAGACCGGCTCGGGCATTGATCTCGGCGCGGTTGGCCTCGCGCCAGGCGCGGATGCCGTCGATGCCCCAGGCGATGGCGCCCTGGCCGGCCCGGACCGGGCTGATCTGGATGCAGTCGAGCACCTTGCCGATCTGCGCCAGGACCGCTTCGCCGGCGGTGATCGCGCCCAGCCGCCAGCCCGGCACGGCATAGGCCTTGGAGAAGCTGTAGAGGCCGATCAGCGAATCACGCCAGTCGCTTGCGGCGAAGAGTTCATGCGAGCGGCCAGCCCCGTCCGGCAGGAAATCGCGATAGGTCTCGTCGAGCACCAGCCAGATCTTGCGGCGCCGGCAGAGCGCGGCGAAGGCGGCGATGGTGGCAGGCGGATAGACCGCGCCGGTCGGATTGTTCGGGGTTACCAGCACGATGGCGCGGGTGCGCTCGTCGATCAGGCTCTCGGCCGTCGCGACATCGGGCACGAAGGCCTGTTCGGGATCGCAGGGCAGCGGGCGCGGCTCGACGCCGAGCATGTTCAGCGTCATCTCATGGTTGAAGTACCAGGGCGTCGGCAGCAGCACATTGTCGCCGGCGTGGGCCACAGCCATCATCGTCACGACATAGGCCTGGTTGCAGCCGGCGGTGATCGCGATCTCCTGCGGCGCGATCGGCGCGCCATAGAAGGCGCTGGTCTCGGCGGCATAGGCTTCGCGCAGGGCAAGGTCGCCGGTGATGGCGCCATAGCGGGTCTGGTCGGGGCGGCCGGCCGCCTCGGCGAGGCGCTCCAGCAGCGCCGCGGGCGGCGGCGAGCCCGGCACGGCCTGGGACAGGTCGATCAGCGGGCCGCGACGGCCGTCATAGGCTCTCGCCCAGCCCTGCGCCTCGGGGATCGGCGGGGTGGCGGTGTCGATGAGATCGGGGTTCAGCGGGGCGGGGGACGGCGAAGGCATGGCTGAGCTTTGCGGCGCCCGCGCCGCGCCGTCAACGCCTGGGCGCCTGTAGTCTTGGAGCGCGGGGCGCCCGCCGCCATATTCGCCGGGAAGCAATGACGATCCGGAGCCCGACGGCATGGATGAAGAGACACAGGACGCGATCGAGGAACTGCATGCGATGTTCGACCGCGCCCGGGTGATCGTCCCCTTCACCGGCGCCGGCATCTCGACCGAATCGGGCGTGCCCGATTTCCGCTCGCCGGGCTCGCCCTGGATGGTCAACAAGCCGATCCCGTTCGACGTCTTCGTCCATAGTCGGGAAGCACGCGTCGAGGCCTGGCGGCGGAAGTTCGCCATGGACGACCATTTTCCCGATGCCAGGCCCAATCGCGGCCATCGCGCGCTGGCGACGCTGGTCGCGGAACGGCGCTCGCCCGGCGTGATCACCCAGAACATCGACGGGCTGCACCAGGCCTCGGGCATCGCCGAGGAGGCGGTGATCGAGCTCCACGGCAACGGCACCTATGCGACCTGTCTGAGCTGCGGCTGGCGCCATGAACTCGCGGCGATCCGGCGGGCGTTCGAGGCTTCGGGCGAGCCACCGGACTGCCTGATGTGCGGTGGCGTGGTGAAGGCCGCGACCATTTCCTTCGGTCAGCAGATGCCGCAGCGGCAGATGCTGCGCGCCCATGAGATGACGCTCTCGGCCGATCTCTATCTCGTCGCGGGCTCGTCGCTGGTCGTGTTCCCGGCGGCGAGCTTTCCGGTCGTCGCCAAGCGCAACGGCGCCAGGCTCGTGATTCTCAACCGCGAGCCGACCGATCTCGACCCGATCGCCGATCTCGTGGTGAGGGCTGAGATCGGCGCGGCCCTGGCAAGGCTGGCAAACTGATCAGTCGCGCGCGGCGAAGGCGAGGCGCAGGGCCAGCGCGCCGAAGACGACGCCGAGGACGCGCTGTGGCCAGAGCGCGAGCCGGGGACGGCTCGCGATGGCGCGGCCGAGCCGGCTGGCGCCCAGGATGACGATGCCGTTGGCGATAAGGCCCATCAGGTTGAGGATCGAGGCCAGGATCACGACCTGAAGCAGGAGCGAGCCGGCTTCGGGCTGTAGGAACTGCGGCAGCAGCGCCAGCATGAACAGCGCCATCTTCGGATTGAGCAGGTTGGTGAAGAGCCCCTGCAGGAAGATCTGGCGCAGCGGGAAGCGTGCCGCTTCCGCCTTGGGAGCGAACAGGGCCGCGGGCGAGCGCAGGGTCTTCCAGGCGAGATAGGCAAGATAGGCGGCGCCGGCCCAGCGCAGCGCGTCATAGGCGGTTGGAACGAGCAGGAAGAGCTTCGACAGGCCATAGGCTGCTGCGAGGGCCTGGAGATAGCTGCCGGCGGCGATGCCGGCATAGGTCATGAAACCGGCGGCCCGGCCCTGGCCCAGGCTGCGCGAGGCGATCAGCAGCATGTCGGGCCCGGGCGTCGCCGTCAGCACGGCGCAGGCGAGCGTGAACAAGGCGAGCGTCGCGAGATCAGGCATGTCCTAACGTCTCCATCGCGGATCACGCGATCCTAGAGCATTTTCGAGCGAAGTGGACGCCGGTTCGCGTGAAGAAAATGCGATAAAACAAGGAGCTAGAGCCTTCCCGCGATTCGGGGAAACGCTGGAAGGCTCTAGGGCCGGATTCGCGTGAACCGATCGCCCCGCTGCCCGTCGTCAGGGCCGGTGCCAGCGCCCGGACCGACGAACCGACAGGTCCGCGCAAGACGCGGGAGCAGCTTGAGGGGCTGCTCGCGTCACGTCCGGCCGCGTGTCGCCGCCGCCGCTTCTCGCTGCTCGCCAGTCGGCTCACCCGGCATCGGCCGCGCTGCCGAGGGCGTGGTCGGCCGGTAAGCCGAGGCATCGGTCGTGAAATGGGCGTGTCCCCAGTCGGAGAGCTGCTTGCGGATGATCGCGACCAGGCGCCGATCCACCGCAGCTGCGAGTACGGGTATGTTCATCGCGAACTGGTAGGTCAGGAGGCGGCTGCCGGCGACCGCGCCGGCGATGCCATAGCAGAGCTTGTCCAGGGCATCGGGAACCACGCCCATGCCGGCCGCCTTCGCCTTGTCCCCGCCCGCATAGTTCTTGACGAAGAACACCTTCGAGAATCCCTTTTCGACACGGTCGAAGAGGCGCGATGTCAGGGAGTTGTCGGCCGGGAGGTAGGCGCCCAGCGTCGCCCGCAGCAGGTTGCCGCAGGTCTCGTCATCGAAGCCTGAGCGCAATGTCGCCAGGCTCGCGGCCATCAGTGTTACGATCTCCTTCGGCGTCGTCCCGAGCAGCGCCTCGGGCAGGCCGAGCAGGTAGCAGCGGTAGCGGCTGAGCTCGACGCGGGCGCGTTCCTGGGCCGTGAACTCGCTGCGGCCCTCGCGCAGAATGCCGGCCGACATCATGGTGACCCCGATGAGACCGGCCGGCATCTGATCGACCTGCGGGATCGGGATGCCGTAGACAGAAACGTCCCAGCGGCCTTTGCGCATGGCGTTGAAACGCACCATCGAGTGCATCAGGCGGACCATCGCCGCCGCGCGGAAGCCCTCGCCGTCGCGGGCGAGCGCTCCGGGCAGCACCGAGGTCGCGAAGAACGTCGCCGTCTCCTTTACGCGCCGTGCTGCGCTCGCATTCGAAAGCGTCCCGGTCAGTGCCATAGGCAGTGCGGCGTAGCGGTTCATGAAGGTCGCGATGAAGGCGGCGCGGATGGCGATCGGGCTCATGATCGCCATGGGCGCACGCTCGATGCGCGCGCCTTCCTCGACCATCGCCATGTCGAGCCAGTCGGGCACGGTTTCCATCGCTGCGATGAAGCTGCGCAGCTCGGGTGGTGCGTCGGCGACGGAATCGATTCCGTGCCTGCAGGCCTGTTCGAGCATCTCGATCAGTCGCTTGAAGCCATATTCCGGCATCAGGGCGGCATAGGGATCGGCGACGCGGTCGCCCATGAAAGTGTAGGCGCGGATCAGCGTCATCAGGCGGTCATCGGCGAGGAGCTGAGCGCGCTCCTCCGCGGTTGCCGTGCGCAGTTCGTTCGGGTCATTGGCGGTGCCGGCAACTCGCTCCGGCACGGCGTCGAAATCCACGGCTCCATAGATCGAGGGTGTCGCAATGGCCTGCCACCGCACCTGATCCCAAATCTGCTGCTTATCCATTCCGCTCATCCCGCTTGGCGCCGTCTCGAAGCGGCCCCCCAAGAGCCACGCGGGCGCACCGTAGGAAGGCTGCGCTTAAGCTTCGCTTACCCAACGGCGCTCCAAGTTGCCGCGGCCGGCCCGCAGGCGGTCGGATCGCGCGCACGCCGGCTGCTGGTCGTGAGCCCGGCCCTTGCCTGTCACGCCACCTCGCCCGGTGAAGGCGTGGCCGGGCGAGCGGTCGTCCATCGGAGCGCAAACCGTCCTGCGGGGCGCGATCCCAGTATATTTTCGACCTCGATCATGTGGATGGAAGCGTTCGCGCTGTTTCGCGACTCCGCTGCGGTGCTATCGTCGCAAGACGAATCAGATTTCGCATCGGAGATGAGCGGCACATGTCCGACGAGTACGGCGATGGTGGGAGGCCCCCACTCGGACCGATCCAATCGCTCAACCGGGTCGTGCGGCTCGACGGGCCCGAGGCTGGCATCGCCGACGCAGGCACCGAGTTGGTCGGCTACGTCAAATGGTTCGATGTCAGCAAGGGCTACGGCTTCGTCGTGCCGGAAGATGGCGGCAGCGACATCCTCGTCCACGTCACGATCCTGAAGCGCGACGGCTTCAACGCCATCGCCGAGGGGGCTCGCATCGTCCTCGAAGTTGTCGCTAAGGCGCGGGGGCGGCAAGCCATCCGCGTGCTCTCAATCGACACCTCCTCGGGGCGCCATCCGGCCGAGATGCCGATGGCGCGCACCAACGCCACGGTGACGCCGACGAGCGGGCTTGAGCGCATGGTGGTGAAGTGGTTCAACCGGCTGCGCGGCTTCGGCTTCGTCTCGGCCGGCGAGGGCGCGCCCGACATCTTCGTCCACATGGAGACGCTGAGGCGCTACGGCATCGTCGAGCTGATTCCGGGCCAGACCGTGTTGGTCCGCTACGGGCCGGGACCGAAGGGGCTGATGGCGGCCGAGATCCGGCTGGAGCAGGGCGGGCCGCCGAGCTCGCACTGAGAACAACACTCTCCGGAAGGGCGCCTGCGGGCGCCTTTTTTATTGCGCCGAACGCGCACGGAGGAGGATTTCAGCAAATGACGTCCAACGATGTGAATTGACGATTTTGCCGTTGTTTTATGCGTAATGCCCATTATAGAGGCGGCCGAAACTAAGTGTTGGAGCCTGTCCGGTTCGGCCCGAAGGCCGGCGGGGCAGCTCCGGAGAGCCGGCCGTGAAGCTGTTCCATCCGATCCTGGCCGGTGCGACGCTGGCCGAGCGCACGGCAGCCTGCGCCGGTGTCTTCACGGCGATCGCGCTCACCGCCGCGGCCGGCTTCATGTTTCCGATCCATGCCCCGCTCGTCGTCGCTCCGATCGGAGCCTCGGCGGTGCTGGTGTTCGTGGTGCCGGCGAGCCCGCTGGCGCAGCCCTGGCCGGTGATCGGCGGCAATGTGATCTCGGCCTTCGTCGGGCTGGTGGTCGCCTGGGCGGTGCCGGAGCTGACGATCGCGGCGGCGCTGGCGGTCGCGCTTGCTATCGCGGTCATGTCGCTGACGCGCTCGCTGCATCCGCCGGGCGGCGCCGTCGCGCTGACGGCCGTACTCGGCGGTCCCGCCGTGATGAAGTGGGGACTGCTCTTCCCCTTCGTTCCGATCGGGCTTTGCTCCCTGTCTCTGGTTGCGCTCGGGGCCGCCTTCCACGGCCTGACGCGGCGCAGCTATCCGCATCGTCCGCCAGCGGCCGATCCTGTGATGCCCCGGGCCGTTCCGGCGGCGGCGTTCAGTCCGTCCGATATCGACGAGGCTCTGGCGCAGATGGGGGATTCCTTCGATATCGCCCGCGAGGACCTAGACCTTCTGCTGCAATATGCCGAGGCGAGCGCGATGCGACGGCAGGCCCTGGGCTCCTGAGCTGCACCCGTGCGCTTCGCGCTTTGCGTAAGAACCGGCGAATTTGAACGATTCCGTTTCATCAGGTCTCATGGATTCCTGGCTAGGGTGACCTCGTTATGAGGACATGCCTATCGCCGTGCTGCTGATCACCGACCGCCCAGAACAAAGTCACAAGCTCGACCGGCTGCTGTCGCTGTGGGGCCGGTGCGCGGTCATCGACCTGAACCGGCCGATGACCAAGCTGCCCGAAACGCGGCAGCTGCTGATCAGCGACGTCGATCTGTCGAGCCGCGCCTCGGTCGAGGCGATGCGCCGGGCGCTCGCCGGCCAAAAGCGGAGTGTGCCGCATCTCTGTCTTGTTCGGGACGGTTCAGCCCGGACGAAGGTCCAGGCGAATGCGATCGGCGCCAGTGCCGTCCTGCCAGCCGATGTTCCGGTCAAGGTCCTGCTCGGCGAAGTCGGCCGCATGCTGAATGGCGGCGGCGGGCCCGAGCCGGTCCAGCAGCATTTCCTCTCGGCCTCGGTGGCCGTGGCCGACATGCTGGCCAGCGCCGCCCGCGGCGAGCTGTTGCCGGCTGCCGCGATCGAGGAGGGGGTCGAGGCGATCAACCGCGCCGCCGACAATCGTGACCTTGGCGCCTGGCTCGAGCTGGTCTGGGACCATGACGATGCGACCTACCAGCACTGCCTGCTGGTCGCGGGCCTCGCTGCCACCTTCGCCCAGCGATTGGGCTTCCCCGAGCATGCCCGCCGGCTGGTGACGGGCGCAGCGCTGCTGCACGATATCGGCAAGGCGCGCATTCCGATCGACGTACTGCACAAGCCTGGCCCACTGACCGCGGAGGAGCTTTTGATCGTGCGGGAGCATCCGCAGATCGGCTACGAAATGCTGCGCCGGCAGGGTGATTTCGCTCCCGACATCGTCGAGGTCGCCCGCAGCCACCACGAATATCTCGACGGTTCCGGTTATCCGCAGGGGCTGCGCGCAGGGGAGATCTCCGACCTCGTGCGGATGATCACCATCTGCGACGTCTATGGCGCGCTGATCGAAAGGCGCTCTTACCGCGCGCCGATGGCGCCGGAGGAGGCCTACCGGGTGCTGCTGACGATGGTCGGCAAGCTCGACGCCGATCTGGTGCGCGTCTTCAGGCAGGTCGCTCTGCCGAATTGACGGGAATGAGGTCGCGGCCGGGCCGGCCCGGCCAAGCGACTTGAATGCGCCGCATGCTCGGTGTAGCCGAGGAGCACGACACCAGAGAGGATGAACGCAGACATGGATTTCGACCTGACCGCAACGCCGCTTCGCCTTGCCGCCGGGGAATTCCATATCCATGCCTGCTTCGATCACCCTGTCCAGACTGAGCTGGTCCACGCCTGAAGGGCGCCGACTTTTCTCCGATCTCGATCTTTCATTCGGCCTTGAGCGTACGGGTCTCGTCGGGCGCAATGGCGTCGGCAAGACCACATTGCTCAGGCTGATCGCGGGCGAATTGCCGCCAGCTTCAGGTAGCGTCGTCACCAGCAGCAAGCTCGCGGTGCTGGCCCAGGCCGTCCCGCAGGCCTCCGCAGAAACGGTGGCGGAGCTGTTCGGCGCGGCCCCGGCCTTGGCCCTGTTGGGCCGTGCCGAGCGCGGGATCGCCACAAGCGCCGAGCTCGCCGAAGCGGATTGGACCCTGGAGACGCGCCTCGCCGCGGCCCTCGCCAGGTTCGGACTTGCCGTGGCCCCGAACACGGCGCTCGCCTCGCTGTCCGGCGGCCAGCGGACCCGGGCCGGTCTTGCCGCGCTGCTCTTCGCCGAGCCCGACTTCCTTGTCCTCGACGAGCCGACCAACAATCTCGACCGTGATGGTCGCGACGCGGTGATCGGCATGCTCGCGACATGGCGCGCCGGGGCGATCGTGATCAGTCACGACAGGGAGCTGCTCGAAACCATGGACGCCATCGTCGAGCTGAATTCCCTCGGCGCGACGCGATACGGCGGCAACTGGTCCCATTACCGGGAGCGGAAGGCGCTCGATCTGGCTGCCGCCCGGCATGATCTGTCGAGCGCCGAGCAGCGCCTGGCGGAGGCGGCCCGGGACAGGCAGCTCGCGAGCGAGCGCAAGGCGCGCAAGGACGGCGCCGGCCAGCGCAAGCGTGCCAAAGGCGACATGCCGCGTATACTGATGGGAGCGCGGCAAAACCGGAGCGAGAACAGCGGCGGGAACGCCGCGCTCCTGGCCGAACGGAAGCAGGCCCAGGCCGTGGCAGCGATCGAGGCCGCGCGCAGTCACATCGAGGTCCTTCAGCCGCTTTCGGTCGCGGTTCCCACGTCGGGGCTTGCGTCCGGGAAAATGGTGTTGCGGGTCGATGGCCTGAGTGGCGGTTACGCACCCCACCGCCCGATCGTCCGGGATCTGTCGTTCTCGATCATCGGGCCGGAACGCGTCGCGGTGACCGGCCCCAACGGTTCGGGCAAGTCGACGCTGCTCAGGCTGCTGACCGGCGAACTGCCTTCGTCGACGGGAGAAATCCGCCTCGATGTCGACTGGGCCCTGCTCGACCAGAGCGTCGGCATTCTCGACCCGTCAGGCTCGATCAGGGACAATTTCCGGCAGCTCAATCCCAGTGCCGATGAGAATGCCTGTCGCGCCGCACTGGCCCGCTTCAGGTTCAGGGCCGATGCCGCTTTGCAGGTGGTGGCTACGCTGAGCGGTGGCGAACTCATGCGAGCGGGCCTCGCCTGCGTGCTGGGCGGGGCCAATCCGCCGGCCCTCCTGATCCTCGACGAGCCGACCAACCATCTCGACATCGAATCGGTCGAGATCATCGAAGGCGGCTTGCGCGCCTATGATGGGGCGCTGCTCGTCGTCAGCCACGACCGGCGCTTCCTGGAGGAGATCGCGATATCGCGCTGGCTGGAACTGGCCGCCGCCGACTAACGGGCGCCATGGCGAAACGGTCTCGGCGCTTCCAGCAAATCGCGGCGAAGCGTGCGCCTTCGAACTCCGGCTACCGGCGTGGCGCCTGCCCGGCGCTCGATCCCCTCAGAGCGCGAACGAGGTCCCGCAGCCGCATGACGCGGTCGCGTTCGGATTGGTGATCTTGAAGGACTGGCCGACGAGATCGTCGACGAAATCGATCGTGCAGCCTTCGAGCAGGTCGAGCGAGGTTTCGTCGATCAGGACCGTCGCGCCGCGGCGCTCGATCACGAGATCGCCGGGCGCCTTCTCCTGGTCGATGTCGAACACGTATTGAAAGCCCGAGCAGCCGCCGCCGACGACGCTGACACGCAGCATCGAGCCGGGCGGTTCCTTGGCCATGACCGCGACGATGCGGCCCGCTGCCTTGTCGGTCAGCGAGATCGCGTGCGGATTGGCCTCGATCACGGTGGTCATGCGCAGAACATCCTTGCTCCTGCCTCGACTGCAAAGGTAATGGCCAGCCTGCGCCCGTTCAAGCCGCGTCCGCCGGTGGGCGGCCAGGCAGCGCGCGAACAGGCAGCAGGCGAACATGGCGTCAGCACCAGACCATTCCCTTCCACGCGAACCCGGCGATCGCTGGCGCGCCGCCTATGCCTGTCGCACGGCGACGAGCCGCGGCCGGCTGGTCGAGGAGCCGGGCTCGGCCACGCGCAACCCGTTCCAGCGCGACCGCGACCGCATCATCCATTCGACCGCTTTTCGCCGGCTGAAACACAAGACCCAGGTCTTCGTCTCGCATGAAGGCGACCATTTCCGGACCCGGCTGACCCATTCGATCGAGGTCGCGCAGATCGCGCGCGCTCTCGCCCGGGCGCTCGGCCTCGACGAGGACCTGGCGGAGGCGCTGGCGCTGGCGCACGACCTCGGCCACACGCCCTTCGGCCATACCGGCGAGGATGCGCTCGACGAGTGCATGAGGGATTTCGGCGGATTCGACCACAACGCACAGACCCTGCGGATCGTGACGCGCCTCGAACGGCGCTATGCCGGCTTCGACGGGCTGAACCTGACCTGGGAGACGCTGGAAGGGCTGGTCAAGCATAACGGCCCGCTGCTCGGCGCCGATGGCCAACCGGTGCCGCGCTATGCGGTCAACGGGATTCCGGCGGCGATCGTCGAGTACCAGGCCAAGCAGGACCTCTGGCTCGACACGCACGCCTCGGCCGAGGCGCAGGCCGCGGCGCTCGCTGACGACATCGCCTACAACGCCCATGACATCGATGACGGCCTGCGCGCCGGGATGTTCGAGCTGTCCGAGCTGCGCGCCGTGCCCTTCCTCGCCGAATTGCTCGACGAGATCGAAACGCTGCATCCGGGGCTTGAGAAGCCGCGCGCGACCAATGAGCTGGTGCGGCGCGTCATCACCCGCTTCGTCGAGGATGTGATCGTCAATTCCGAGGCGCTGATCGCGGCGCTCGCTCCGGCCGATGTCGATGCGATCCGCCGCGCCGGGGCGCCGGTCGTCGCGTTCTCGGACAAGGTCGCCGCGGCAGACAAGGCGATCAAGGGCTTCCTCTATCCGAACATGTACCGGCACCCGCGCATCAAGGTGATCCGCCAGCAGGCGGCTGATGTGGTGCGCGACCTGTTTAACCGCTTCAACGCCTCGCCGGAGGCGATGCCGGGCGAGTGGTCGGCCGATTGCGCAGCGTTGGACGAAGGGCGCCGGGCGCGCCGAATCGCCGACTACATCGCCGGCATGACCGACTCCTACGCGCTGGGCGAGCATCGCCGCCTGTTTGACGCCACCCCGTCGCTGCGATAGGGCCGGGCCGGTTAATCCTTCGAAATCCATCAATCTCCGTCGAAAATCGCTGGTTGCCATGAATATTTTCGAGACTTTCTCCGCGCGCCTTGCCGCCACCCTCTCCGGCATGGCCGAGGCCGGCCGCATCCCCGCCGGCCTCTCGCTGGCGCGAGTCGTGGTCGAGCCGACGAAGGATCCGGCCCATGGCGATCTCGCGATCAACGCCGCCATGGTGCTCGCCAAGGAAGCCGGCATGGCGCCGCGCGCGCTCGCCGAGCTGATCGTCGCCGAACTTTCCAGGGACGCCGATGTCCTCAAGGCCGAGATCGCCGGACCGGGCTTCATCAACCTCACCTTGCAGCCGGCCGTCTTCACGGCGGTTCTGAAATCCGCGGTGCTCGCCGGCACCGAGCATGGCCGCGGTCAGCCCAAGCCCGTGCCGAAGATCAACGTCGAATACGTCTCGGCCAATCCGACCGGGCCGATGCATGTCGGCCATGGCCGCGGTGCCGTGTTCGGCGATGCGCTGTCGGCATTGCTCGCCTTCGCCGGTCATGACGTCACCCGCGAGTACTACATCAACGATGCCGGCGCGCAGGTCGATGTTCTCGCCCGCTCGGCCTTCCTGCGCTATCGCGAGGCGCTGGGCGAGGAGATCGGCGCGATCCCCGAGGGGCTCTATCCCGGCGACTATCTCGTCTCGGTCGGCCAGGCGCTGGCCCGCGAGCATGGGCAGGCCCTGCTCGGCAAGGCCGAATGGGACTGGCTGCCGACCGTGCGCCAGGCGGCGATCGACGGCATGATGGCGATGATCCGCGACGATCTCGCTGCGCTCGGCGTCGTCCACGAAGTCTTCTTCTCGGAGCGCTCGCTGCAGGGCAGGGACGGGAACTCCGACGCCGTGCACCAGACGATCGAGGATCTGCGCGCCCGCGACCTGATCTATGAGGGCCGCCTGCCGCCGCCCAAGGGCCAGAAGGACGAGGACTGGGAGGACCGCGAGCAGACCCTGTTCCGCGCCACCAAGTTCGGCGACGATGTCGACCGGCCGCTGCTGAAGTCGGATGGCAGCTACACCTATTTCGCCAACGACATCGCCTATCACCGCTCGAAGTTCACGCGCGGCTTCGCCGAGATGATCGACGTCTGGGGCGCCGATCACGGCGGTTACGTGAAGCGCATGCAGGCGGCGGTGAAGGCCGTGACGAACGGCGAGGGCGCGCTCGACGTCAAGCTCTGCCAGCTCGTGCGCCTGTTGCGCAATGGCGAGCAAGTCCGCATGTCGAAGCGCTCCGGCGACTTCGTCACGCTGCGCGAGGTCATCGACGAGGTCGGCCGCGATGCGGTGCGCTTCATGATGATCTTCCGCAAGAACGACGCGACGCTCGACTTCGATCTCGCCAAGGTGGTCGAGCAGTCGAAGGATAATCCGGTCTTCTACGTCCAGTACGCGCATGCGCGCTGCGCCTCGATCTTCCGCCAGGCGAAGGAAGCCTTCCCGGATCTCGACCTGTCGCCGCAGGCGCTGGCGCTGGCCGATCTCGGCTTGCTGACCGACGAAGCGGAGATCGGCATCGTCAAGATGATTGCCGCCTATCCGAGGATGATCGACGCCGCGGCTTCGTCACATGAGCCCCATCGTGTCGCCTTCTTCGTCCACGAATTGGCGAGTGCCTTCCACTCGCTCTGGAACAAGGGCAAAGACTCGCCGCAATTACGGTTCGTTAATCAAACTGATCGAAAGTCGACCGCAGCAAGATTGGCGTTCGTGCATGCGGTGCGCAGCGTCCTTGCTTCCGGTCTGGCGGTCGTCGGTGTGACGGCGCCGGAAGAGATGCGCTGACGGGTCTGACCCCCGTCGCCTCGGGCGCCTTGCGGATCAGAAGATCCGGCCAGCGCTTGCCGGGATCGATGCGGGAGCGGGATTGGTTGGGCGTGCCGGAAGGCAGGCTGGCCGGGCTTTCGTCAGATTGACCGCGCGCGGCCGCCGTTCTTTGATGGCGTTGGCAGCGCGCCGGAATGGATCACGTCATGAGCGAGCCAGCTAGAAACCGTTTCGCCCTCGATCTGGATGACCTCGAGCGCCAGCTGCGCGGCGCGGCGCAGCCGCAGAAGCCGGGTGCTGCGAACGACCCGTTGATGGAGTTGACCAGGCTCGTCGGCCAGGACGATCCGCTCAAGGAATTGTTCAGCGGCCGCAGTGCGCCTGCCGCAGCCGCTCCTGCACGACCTGCGGTGGAAGCGCCGGCGCAGTGGCAGG
The DNA here is from genome assembly GCF_001509835.1 of Allobosea sp. WAO. Classification (GTDB taxonomy): domain Bacteria; phylum Pseudomonadota; class Alphaproteobacteria; order Rhizobiales; family Beijerinckiaceae; genus Allobosea. The sequence continues at coordinate 661,057 of NZ_JXTJ01000004.1, read as the reverse complement.
CGCCTCGTGCCGAGCCTTCCTTCCGCCCGGCGCCGGCGAAACCGGCGCCCGTCGAGGCTTCGCAGCCGCCGGCCGAGATCATGGGGGCGCTCGACGAGTTCGAGGCGCTGCTGCGCCGCACCGAGCCGGCAAGGGCGCCCGTCGCGCCTGCTGCTCCCGTGCCGGCGCGCCAGTACGAGCAGCCGCCCCATCATGAGCCGGCCTATCCGGAGTATGCCGAGCCGGCCGCGGTTCCGCGGGCCTATGCGCCGCAGGGTTACGCGCCGCAGGTCGAGACCGGCCCCCATGCCTATGTTCCGGAAGAGCCGCGCGATCTCGACGAGGCCGCGCAGCAGGGCTACCCGGTCGGCTACGACCACGCGCTGCCGCAGGATTATTCCGAGCAGCCGCAATATGCCGAGCAGCCGCAGGCGGAAGATGAGGGGCGCGACTACGAGAAGCCGCGCTCGCGCAAGGGGCTCTGGGCTGCAGCCGCGCTGATTGCCGTCACCGTGGCAGGCGTCGGCCTCGCCATGACCTTCCGTAGTTCGCGCCCGGCAGCGGGCCCAGATGGCCAGCCGCCGGTGATCGCCGCCGATAACGCGCCGACCAAGGTCGCGCCGGTGAATCCGGGCGGTGCCGAGATCCCGAACCAGAACAAGCAGATCTACGAGCGCTCGGCCGACGCTGTCGGCGCCGAGACGAAGGTGGTCTCCCGCGAGGAGCAGCCGGTCGACGTTCAGCAGGCGGCGCGCTCGATGCCGTCGCGCCCGGTCTCGTCCGACCAGGCCGCTGCCGCGATGGCTGCCGGCGAGCCCGGGCTGATTCCGGTTCCGCCCGTGCCCGGCCTCGGCGAGCCCCGCAAGGTCCGTACCGTCGCGATTCGCCCCGATGGCACGCCGGTTCCGCCGGCAGGCAATGGCGCCGCTGCGGCGGCCCAGCAGCCGATGGTCACCGGCTCCGCCCCGGTCAATCGCCCGGCTGCGACGCCGGCGGCCGATGCCGCCAAGGTGCAGGAGCGCGCTGCTGCCGCGACCACGCCGCAGGCTGCGGTAACGCCGCCTCCGGCTCCGCGGACCCGCACGGCCGCGCTCGACCCGACCCCGCCGGCCAGCCCGGCCCCGACCGCGGCTGCGACCGCTCCGCGCACCGACGCCAATGGCGGCTTCGCCGTCCAGCTGGCGGCGCCCGGCAGCGAAGCCGAGGCGCGCGCGACCTTCGCGGCGCTGCAGCGCAAATATCCCGGCCAGCTCGGCGGCCAGAGCCCGATCGTCCGCAAGACCGAGCTCGCCGGCGGCAAGACCGTCTACCGCCTGCGCGTCGGCCCGTATTCGCGCGAGGATGCGGCGACGATGTGCACGGCCCTGCAGGCAGCGGGCGGCCAGTGCTTCATCGCCAAGAACTGATCCGCCGACACCGGATCTGACGGCGTCGCCGTCACTCGATCAGCGCCGGCCGCGAGCATCGCGGCCGGCGCTTTCGTTTTACGCCCTGGGAGCGGCGCCGGGGTGAGGGCGGTGTCGCACGCTTGCGCGCGGCGTCGACGGCGGGGCAGGCTGGGCGCGTTGCTCTCGAGCCTGCGGTCCGCCTGCCATGCTTTCCGATCCGACCCCCCGGCCTGCCGGGTTCGTGCCTTTCCTCGGCGCCGAAACCGTGCACTACGAGGCTGTGACGCCTGGCTCGGTGGCGGTCATCGGTATTCCCGGCGCGACGCCCTACCGATCGGGCTCGTGCCATAGCGAGGCGGCGCCGGCTGCGATTCGCAGTGCGAGCGCACCCCAGGCCGCGCGGCGCGGGCATTATGATTTCGACCTCGGTGGGCCGCTGCTGCGAGCGCAGGACAGGCTGGTCGATTGCGGCGATATCGCTTTCGATCCGGCCGATTTCGCCGGCAACCGGGCGCGGATCGAAGCGGTCTATACGAGCCTGCTGGAGCGAGGGGCGGCGCCGCTCCTGCTCGGCGGCGACGACAGTGTCCAGATTCCGGCGCTGAGCGCCTTCGCGGCTCGCGGCGAGATCAGCATCCTGCAGGTCGACGCGCATATCGACTGGCGCGACGAGGTCGAGGGCGAGCGCTTCGGGCTGTCGAGCACGATGCGGCGCGCCTCGGAGCTCCCCGGCGTCAAGGCGATCGTCCAGGTCGGCGCCCATGGCATCGGCAGCGCCCGCGAGGCCGAGGTGGCCGATGCGCGGGCCGCCGGAGCGCAACTGATCGACATGCGCACGCTAAGGGCCAAGGGCATCGCTCACGCCGTGCAATGCGTGCCGGCCGGCCGCCCGGTCGTGGTCTGCTTCGATGTCGACGGCTTCGATCCCTCGGTGGTGCCGGGCGTGCTCGGCCGCGCGCCGGGCGGGCTCGGATTCGGCGATGTCGTCGACCTGCTGAACGGCGTCGCGGAGCGCGCGCCGATCATCGGCTTCAACATCGTCGAGTTCGTGCCACAGCAGGATATCGGCGGGCTCGGTACGCGGACGGTCTGCCGTCTCGCCATGCTGGCGGCGGGGCTGCTCGCCAGAGGCGCAAGGCGCTGAACGCGAATCGCTTCAGCGCCTTGCGCGGCATTCTTGCGGTAACGCAGAAACAGCGCCGCGGCGCGCGCTTCGATTGGCCTACGCCCGGGCGATTGAGTGCGCCCGCAGCTTCCGCTGGCGCTGCCCGGCCGGTGCATGCGATCTGCGGCGCGGCCGATGCGGCTTGCCGCCCTGCCTGAGGCGCATGTCGCTCTTCCGGCCGTGCCGTTTTGCGGCTAGGGCGGTAGCAGTAGCGTCGCGCTACCTGACGAGCAGTGCCGCCCGAGAGGCGCCGAAGGCTCGCGAGAAAGAGGAAAGCCATGGATCGCCGTAAATTCATCAAGTCGGCCGGCGCCGGTGCCGCCGCCAGTGCCGCCATCGCCGCTCCGGCGGTGGCCCAGTCGATGCCGAAGGTTAGCTGGCGCCTGACCTCGAGCTATCCGAAGAGCCTCGACACGCTGTTCGGCATCTCGACCCAGGTCGCCAAGCGCGTCGCGGAAGCGACCGACGGCAACTTCCAGATCCAGACCTTCGCCGCCGGCGAGATCGTGCCGGCGCTGCAGGCGCTCGACGCGGTGCAGAACGGCACGGTCGAATGCAGCCACACCCTGGCGAGCTTCTACATCGGCAAGGACACCGCCTTCGCCTTCGAGACCTCGCTGCCCTTCGGCCTGAACACCCGCCAGCAGAACGCCTGGCTCTATGCCGGCGGCGGGCTCGAGCTCTGCCGCGACTTCATGAAGAAGTTCAACATCCACACCATCCCCTCCGGCAACACCGGCGCGCAGATGGGCGGCTGGTTCCGCAAGGAGATCAAGTCGGTCGCCGACCTGCAGGGCCTGAAGTTCCGCATCGCCGGTCTCGGCGGGCGGATCATGTCGAAGCTCGGCGTGGTGCCACAGACGCTCGGCGGCGGCGACATCTATCCGGCGCTGGAGCGCGGCACGCTCGACGCGGCCGAGTTCTCCGGCCCCTATGACGACGAGAAGCTCGGCTTCCAGAAGGTGGCGAAGTACTACTACTACCCGGGCTTCTGGGAAGGCTGCGCCAATGTCAGCTTCATAGCCAACATGGACAAGTGGAATGCGCTGCCGGCGCATTACCGCGCGATCGTCGAGGCCGCCTGCGCCGAGGCCAACGCGCTGTGCATGGCGAAGTACGACCATGGCAACCCGGACGCGCTTATCCGCCTCGTCGGCACCGGCGCCGAGCTGCGGCCCTTCCCGCAGGACGTGATGCAGGCCGCCTTCAAGGAGGCTTTCGCGCTCTACGCCGAGCTCGCCGCCAGCAACCCGAACTTCAAGACGTTCTGGGATTCCTTCCTGCCTTACTGGAAGAAGGAACAGCTCTGGTTCCGCGTCGCCGAGCTGCCCTTCGACGCGTTCAACGCCCAGGCCGCGGCGCAGCTGCGCTGAGCGGCAGACCCGACACAGTCATCCCGGCTGGGCGCGGCCCGGCCGGGATGATGAAGCGGTTCGCAACGAATGCCACCCGCGCTGCGGGTGGCGGCGATCCGGTCGCTCCATCAATGGTTTGCAGCCGGGTCCATACAATCTGATTCAAGCGGGCGTTGGCTGGTGCGGGCTCAGTCGAGATAGCGGACCCGGTTGCTCGCCAGCAATTCGATGGCGAAGCCGGGGGCGTCGAGCCCGGCGGTGACCTCCGAGAGCAACCCTGCCTCATTGGTCCGCACCACCTTCAGCCGCTCGACGATCTCGGCGGCGCGGCGATGCGGGACGACGACGACGCCGTCGGGGTCGCCGATCAGGATGTCGCCCGATTCGACGGCGATGCCACCGCAGACGATCGGCAGCCCGACCGTGCCGGGTCCCGAGCGGTGCACCGAGGCGGGCGTCGCGCCCTTGGAAAAGACCGGCAGGCCGATGCGGCGCAGATCGGCGATGTCTCGCACCACGCCGTCGGTGACGAAGGCGGCGACCTCGCGATTTTGCATCATCCCCGCCAGGAGATCGCCGATGATCCCGGCCTGGGTGAAGCCGTGCGTCGCCGCCACGATCACGTCGCCCGCCTCGGCCAAAGCGACGGCGGCGCAGACCGCGAGGTTGTCGCCGGGACCGCAATCGCAGGTGAGGGCGGTGCCGATGAAGAATTCCGGCATGCCGGGCGGCGGCTTGATCGCAAAATCCATCGCGCCGCCGGCATGCATGGCGTCGGAGATTTGGGCCGTCGGAACCCCCTTGAAGGCTGCGACCAGCCCGGCCTGCGGGCGCTCGAAGGTCTTGCGGATGGTCAGCAGCGGGGCTTCGTCGATCATGGCAATGCAGTCTCGCGTCACGGGGCCTGACGAAAGTCTAGGCAGGGAAGCGGCGGCCGCAAGCGCCAACCCACAATTCGGCGCTGCCACCCGCTTGACCGGCAGGGCCGGCATTCCTACGCCTGTGCCATGACTTCGCGCGCCTTCATCGCCGGCTGCCTCGGCACGAGCCTCACCCAAGACGAGCGCGCCTTCTTCCGCGACGCCCGGCCCTGGGGCTTCATCCTGTTCAAGCGCAACACCCAGGACCCGGCGCAGGTCGCGGCGCTGACGGCCGCGATGCGCGAATGCGTCGGCTGGCAGGCGCCGATCCTGATCGACCAGGAGGGCGGGCGGGTTCAACGCATGGGGCCGCCGCACTGGCCGCCCTATCCGCCGGCGCTGGCCTTCCTCGCCATCAACGATCCCGTGCAGCAGCGCGAGATCGTCCGGCTTTCGGCGCGGCTGATGGCGCATGACCTCAAGACCGTCGGCATCGATGTCGACTGCCTGCCGGTGCTCGACGTGCCGGTCGTCGGCAGCCATGACGTGATCGGCAACCGCGCCTATGCGCGCGATCCGGCGATGGTGGCGAAGCTTGGGCGCGCTGCGGCCGAGGGCCTGCTCGCCGGCGGCGTGCTGCCTGTGGTCAAGCACATGCCCGGCCATGGCCGGGCCAAGGCCGACAGCCATCATGACCTGCCGGTGGTCGAGGCGAGCCTCGAGGAGCTGCGCGCCCATGATTTCGCGCCGTTCCGCCATCTCGCCGACATGCCGCTGGCGATGACGGCGCATGTCGTCTTCACCGCGCTCGACAAGCGCAAACCGGCGACGACCTCGCGCCGGATCGTCCGCGACGTGATGCGTGGCGAGCTCGGCTTCGACGGTTTGATCATGACCGATGACATCTCGATGAAGGCGCTCTCGGGCAGCTTCGCCGAGAAATCGAAGGCGGCGATCCGGGCCGGCGTCGACGTCGTTCTGCATTGCCACGGCATCATGGAGGAGATGGTCGCGGTCGCCGGGGCGGTGCCGATGATGACCGGCCACCGAGCGCGCCGTGCGGCGATGGCGCTGGCGCGCATTCGTCATGAGCCGGAGCCGCTCGACGTCGACGCGGCGCGCGCGCAGCTCGCCAGTGCGCTTGCCATGGGCGGGCGTTAGGCCGAACCTGTCCCACGGGGCTGTGGCGCGGCGATAGGCCGTTCGCCGGATATGGGGATGGGCCACCGATGGCCGCTGAACTGCCTTTCGAGGAGAGCGCCGCGCCCGAGCGCGCGGTGGACGAGCCGGCGTTCCTGATCGACGTCGACGGCTATGAAGGGCCGCTCGACCTTTTGCTCGACCTGGCCCGGCGCCAGAAGGTCGATCTGGCGCGGATCTCTATCCTGGCGCTGGCTGAGCAGTATCTCTCCTTCGTCGAGCGGGCGCGGGAACTGCGCCTCGAACTCGCCGCCGACTATCTCGTGATGGCGGCCTGGCTCGCCTATCTGAAATCGCGTCTGCTGCTGCCGGAGCCGCCCAAGGGCGAGGAGCCGAGCGCAGCCGAGCTTGCGACGGCGCTCGCCTTGCGGCTGAAGCGGCTGGAGGCGATCCGGGCTGCGGCGCAGCGCCTCGCCGTGCGCGAGCGGCTCGGCCGCGATGTCTTCGCGCGCGGCGCGCCGGAGGCGGTGGTGGCGGGCGTGCGCCCGGTCTGGGAGGCCGAGCTCTACGACCTGCTGGCGGCCTATGCGCAGCAGCGCCAGCGCCATGTCCGCACGCCGATGAGCGTCGGCCACCGACAGGTGCTCTCGCTGGTCGAGGCGCGCGAGGCGCTGGCCCGGCTGGTCGGCGAGGCCGGGGAGTGGACGGCGATCGACTTCTATCTCGCGCAGTACATGCAGAGCCATGGCATGCCGGCCGAGACCATGACGGCGACGGTGAAGGCCTCCTCGCTCTCGGCCATGCTCGAAATGGTGCGCGAGGGGCTGCTCGACCTGCGCCAGGACGGCGCCTTCGCGCCGCTCTATGTCCGCCGGCGCTCGGCCCGGCCGCCATCGCTGGGATTGTGAGGACCTGATCCGGATGGCGCAGGCCGAGGCCCAGAGGAACGAGGATGACGAGCACTGGGACGGTGCCGAGGCGCTGGCCCGCGCCTGCCGCATCGCCGAGGCGCTGCTGTTCGCCTCGGCCGCGCCGCTTTCCGCCGAGGCGCTCGCCAAGTCGGTGCCGGCCAATGTGCCGATCGAGAAGGTGCTGAAGGAGCTCGAACAAACCTATGCGATGCGCGGCGTGACGTTGAAGCGCGTCGCCGGTGGCTTCGCCTTCCGTACTGCGCCCGATCTTGCCTATCTGCTCGCGCCCGAAGCCGAGGCGCCGCGCAGGCTTTCGCGCGCCGCGCTCGAGATCCTGTCGATCATCGCCTACCACCAGCCGGTGACGCGGGCCGAGATCGAGGAGATCCGCGGCGTCGCCACGGCGAAGGGCACGCTCGACATCCTGCTCGAGGCCGGCTGGGTGCGGCTGCGCGGCCGTCGCCGCTCGCCGGGGCGGCCGGTGACCTTCGGAACCACGCCGGGCTTCCTCGACCATTTCGGGCTCGACCGCATCGACGACCTGCCCGGGCTCGACGAGCTGAAGGGGGCCGGCTTCATCGAGGGGCGGCTCTCCAAGGACCTCTCGGTGCCGATTCCGGACGATGATCCGGACCTGCGCGCCGACGAGGATCCGCTCGGCGACCTGTTCAGCCCGCTTGACGAAGGCGACTAGCCGCCGCACAGCGCGGAGAGTGGATTACGGAACTACGCCGTCATTCCGGGGCTTCGCGGAGCGAAGAGCCCGGAACCCAGAAGCGATATCGCCTGTCGCAAGGGCACTGCACCCGTTCGCTCCTTCTGGTGACGGTATCGGTTCTGTGTTCGGGGCTCGCGGCCGCGCCGCGCCCCGGAATGACGGAATGTGCCCTAGGAGAACGCATTGGCCCGTACCGAAAGCATGACGCGCTGGCTGGGCTGGGGACGGCGCGGCACCGCTGGCGCCGCCATTCCGGTCTCGCTCGGCTTCGAGGGGGTGACGCAGCGATTCGGCGGCGTGACCGCGCTCGACGATGTTTCGCTGAAGGTCGCGCCGGGCGAGGTCATCGCGCTGCTCGGTCATTCCGGCTGCGGCAAGACGACGCTGCTGCGGCTCGCCGCCGGCGTCGAGCGGCCGAGCGCCGGCCGCGTTCTGCTCGAGGGGAGGGATGTCGCCTCGGCCGACGCCTTCGTCGAGCCGGAGGAGCGCGGCGTCGGGCTGGTCTTCCAGGACTACGCCCTGTTCCCGCATCTCAGCGTGCGCGAGAACGTCCGCTTCGGCCTGCGCGGCTACAGCGACGCGCAGGCGGATGCCACGGCCCTGCGGGCGATCGCCCGCGTCGGTCTCGCCGATCTCGCCGAGGCTTATCCACACATGCTTTCGGGCGGCGAACAGCAGCGCGTCGCGCTGGCGCGGGCGGTGGCGCCGCGGCCCGGCGTGCTCCTGATGGACGAGCCCTTCTCCAATCTCGACCGGCGCCTGCGCGATACGGTGCGCGACGAGACCATGGCGCTGCTCGACGAAATCGGCGCGACCTCGATCATCGTCACCCATGATCCCGAGGATGCGATGCGGATCGCCGACCGGATCGTGCTGATGCGCCAGGGCCGGATCGTGCAGATCGGGACGGGCGAGGAGCTGTACCGCAAGCCCGTCAGCCTCTTTGCCGCCCGATTTTTCTGCGATCTTACCGAGATCGACGGGACGGTCGTGCGCGGCGCCGTCGATACGCCGATCGGCCGCTTTCCCGCGAATGGACTGGCCGAAGGCGCGGCGGCTGTGGTCTGCGTGCGTCCGCAAGGCGTTCGGCTCGTGCCCAGGGGCTTCTGCCTGCCGGGGAGGGTGGTGACGCGGCGCTTCCTTGGCGAGGTCGACGATCTCCAGATCGCGGTCGACGGGCTCGACAAGCCGCTGACCGTGCGCTTCGCGCAACCGGGGTCCGTTCGCGAGGGCGAGGATGTCGGCCTCGACATCTCGACCGACGAAGTCCTTGTGTTCCCTAGCGGGGACACCTAGTTTCCGGCACAAGCGACTGGCCCGGCTGGGAGGTCGGAGGCTGGGTTCAATTCGGAGGAATTTTCGATGGGTGGCGTCAGTATCTGGCACTGGGTCGTCGTCGGTGTCATCGTCATGCTGCTCTTCGGCCGCGGTAAGGTCTCGGAGCTGATGGGCGACGTCGCGAAGGGCATCAAGTCGTTCAAGAAGGGCATGGCGGAGGATGATCCGCCGGAGACCGCCGCGCAGCCGGCCGATCCCAAGGTGATCGACCACACCGCGCAGACGGCCAACCCCGCCCCCGCCAAGGCCGAAACCAAGGCCTGAGGGCGCGCCGCCAGCGCGCTTTCCGATCGGCCGTATGCGGCCGGACGCAGGAGAGCGCGCCGGATCGATATCTTGAGCAGGTCGGCCCGCAAAAGTGGTTTCCACTTGCGGCTGCGCATGCTCTAGAGCGGCGTGAGTGGCGAGAGGACTAGCCGTCGATGTTCGACATCGCCTGGAGCGAGTTATTGCTGATCGGGGGCGTCGCGCTCATCGTGATCGGCCCCAAGGAATTGCCGGGCGCCCTGCGCACTGCCGGACAGATGGTCGGCAAGGTCAGGCGCATGGCCGCGGAATTCCAGGGGCAGTTCAACGATGCGATGCGCGAGGCGGAGCTTCATGATCTGAAGAAGCAGGTCGAGGATATCGGCACCTCGGTGCAGGCCTCGACCAATTTCGACCCGATCGAGCCGATGAAGGACTTTGGCACGCCGGCGGCGCCGAAGCCCGACGATGCAGCGGTCAAGGAAGCCGAGGCCAAGCTCGCGGCGATTCCCGGACCGGAGCCCTTGCCCGAGGTCGTGATCGATCCGGCGCCGGTTGCGGCTGCCGAAGAGCCGGCGAAGCCGAAGCGCAAGCGCAAGACCGTGGCCACCGAAGAGCCCGTCATCCCGGAGGCCGAGGCCGCGCCGCCGGAGCCTGCCGCCAAGCCCGCCCGCAAGCGCAAGCCCAAGGCCGCAGAGACTGAAGACGGGAGCCCGGCATGAGTCTCGCCGAGGTGAAGACGCCTGCGGGCCGCGAGGGCGATGATGAGATCGAGGCCTCGCGCGCGCCGCTGATCGACCACCTGATCGAGCTGCGCTCGCGGCTGATCAAGTCGCTGGTCGCCTTCCTGATCATGTTTTTCGTCTGCTTCGCCTTCGCGACGCAGATCTACAACCTGCTGGTCCAGCCCTATGTCTGGGCGGCGGGGCCGGGCGCCAATGTCCAGCTGATCTACACGGCGCCGCTCGAATATCTCTTCACGCAGATCAAGATCGCGGCGTTCGGCGCGGGCTTCTTCGCCTTCCCGGTGATCGCGACGCAGATCTACAAGTTCGTCGCGCCGGGCCTCTACAAGAACGAGCGCCAGGCCTTCGCGCCCTATCTCGCGGCGACGCCGATCTTCTTCATCCTCGGCTCGGCCATGGTCTACTTCTTCGCCATGCCGGTGCTGATGAAGTTCTCGATCGGCATGCAGCAGGCGGCGACCGAGGGACAGGCCGGCATCCAGCTGCTGCCCAAGGTCAGCGAGTATCTCTCGCTGATCATGACGCTGATCTTCGCCTTCGGCGTCTCCTTCCAGCTGCCGGTGATCCTGACCCTGCTCGGCCAGGCCGGAATCATCACCTCGCAGTTCCTGAAGGACAAGCGCCGCTACGCCATCGTCTTCGTCTTCGTGGTGGCCGCCGTTCTGACCCCGCCGGACGTGATCTCGCAGCTGATGCTCGCGGTGCCGATGCTGCTGCTCTACGAGCTCTCGGTGTTCTCGGTCCGCCATGTCGAGAAGAAGCGCGAGGAGAAGAAGGCTGCCGAGGAGGCGGCAGAGAAGGCCGGCGAGTAGGGCTCGCTTCGGACAGTTCCCCGTCATGGTCGGGCTTGTCCCGACCATCCACGGCTTTGTCGGCTGAAGCGCGGTCAAGACGTGGATGCTCGGCACGAGGGCGAGCATGACGGCGCAAGGCGATCTGCGGCCTGCGCGACACAGGCAGTTCCCTCGCGCGCCGTCCCGGTCTACAGCATCACGCTCTTTCGATTAACGGCGTGACTGGCGATGTACGACATCAAATGGATTCGCGAGAATGCGGAAGCGTTCGACCGGGGGCTGAAGCGGCGCGGGCTGGAGCCACTGTCGTCATCGCTGCTCGCGCTCGACGATACCCGCCGTGCGGCCATCGCCAAGGCGCAGGCCGCGCAGGAACGCCGCAACGCGCTCTCCAAGGAGATCGGCAAGGCGATGGGGGCGAAGGACGTCGCCCTCGCCGACAAGCTCAAGGCCGAGGTCGCGGCGCTGAAGGAGGCCGGCCCGGCGCTTGAGGCCGAGGAGAAGGCCGCGGTCGAGACGCTGAGCGAGCAGCTCGCCGCGATCCCGAACCAGCCGCATGAGGATGTGCCGGAAGGCGCCGACGAGCACGGCAATGTCGAATACAGCCGCCATGGCGAGGCACCCGAGAAATCCGGTGGGCGGCTCTTTGGCTTCAATCAGTTCAAGGAGCATTACGAGCTCGGCGAGGCGCTCGGCCAGATGGACTTCGAGAAGGCGGCCAAGCTCTCGGGTTCGCGCTTCGTCGTGCTCGACCGGCAGATCGCGCGGCTCAACCGCGCCATCGGCCAGTTCATGCTCGACACCCATGTCGAGGAGCATGGCTACACCGAGGTCAATCCGCCGCTGATGGTGCGGGACGACGCGATGTTCGGCACGGCGCAGCTGCCGAAGTTCCGCGACGACCAGTTCCGCGCCGGCGACGACCACTGGCTCATCCCTACCGCCGAGGTGCCGCTGACCAATCTGGTCCGCGAATCGATCCTCTCCGAGGAGGAACTGCCGCGCCGCTTCACCGCGCTGACGCCGTGCTTTCGGGCCGAGGCGGGCTCTGCCGGCCGCGACACGCGCGGCATGCTGCGCCAGCACCAGTTCGAGAAGGTCGAGCTGGTCTCGATCACCGCGCCGGAGAAGTCGCGCGACGAGCATGAGCGCATGCTCGCCTGCGCCGAGAGTGTGCTGAAGAAGCTCGACCTGCATTATCGCGTGATGACGCTGTGCACCGGCGATATGGGCTTTGCCTCGCAGAAGACCTACGACATCGAGGTCTGGCTGCCGGGCCAGAAGACCTATCGCGAGATCTCGTCCTGTTCGGTCTGCGGCGATTTCCAGGCGCGGCGCATGAACGCCCGCTACAAGACCAAGGACGGCAAGGGCCCGTTCTTCGTCCACACCCTCAACGGCTCGGGCACGGCGGTCGGCCGCGCCTTGATCGCGGTGATGGAGAACTACCAGAACGCTGACGGCTCGATCACCGTGCCGGACGCGCTGGTTCCCTATATGCGCGGGGTCACCCGCATCGAGAAGGCGGCCTGATCCCATGCGCATCCTGGTGACCAATGACGACGGCATCCATGCCGAGGGGCTGGCGGTGCTGGAGCGCATCGCCGCGCAGCTCTCCGACGATGTCTGGGTCGTCGCGCCCGAGACCGACCAGTCGGGCGTCGCACATTCGCTCTCGCTGTCGAACCCGCTGCGCCTGCGCGAGATCGGCGAGAAGCGCTATGCGGTGCAGGGCACCCCGACCGATTGCGTGATCATGGCGGTGCGCTCGATCCTGGCCGACGCCAAGCCCGACCTCGTGCTCTCCGGCGTCAATCGCGGCCAGAACGTCGCCGAGGACGTGACCTATTCCGGCACCATCGCCGCGGCGATGGAGGGCACGCTGCTCGGCATCCCGTCGATCGCGGTGAGCCAGGCCTATACGCCGGGCGACCGCAGCAAGATCAGCTGGGACTGCGCCGAGCAGCACGCGCCATCGATCATCCGCAAGCTGCTGGAGGAGGGCATCCCGAAGGACATCCTCTTCAACCTTAACTTCCCGAACATCCCGCCGGCCGAGGTCAAGGGCGTCGCGGTGACGGTGCAGGGCCGGCGCGACCAGGAGCTCGTGCGGCTGGAGCCGCGCCAGGACGGCCGCGGCAACCCGTATTTCTGGATCGCCTTCCAGCGCTCGAAGCGGGACCCGGCGAACGGCACGGATCTGCGGGCGCTGGCCGAGGGCAAAATCTCGCTGACGCCGCTCGAGCTCGACCTGACCCACGAGCCGACGCTGACCCGCTTTGCGCAGGTCTTTGCCTGAGCTGACTGACATGTCTTCCACAGCCCTCATCCTGAGGAGCCGCCCTCGGGTCCGGCCTCTGGCCGGCCCAAGGACAAACTCCGCGGCGCCTCGAAGGATGCTCCAGGAGGCGAGGGGGCTATCCGGGGCATCCTTAGAGACGCGGTCCTATGGATCGCTCCTCAGGATGAGGGCCGTGGAGATAAGGCACTGCCAGCGATGACCGAGGAGGGGGCCAGCAGCGAGAGCGAGCGCACCGTCGCCTTCCTCCTCTCCCTGCGCGCGCGCGGCGTGCGCGATCTCCCCTTGCTGCGGGCGATGGAGAAGGTGTCGCGCGAGCATTTCGCGCCCTCGCGCTTCGCCGATCTCGCGCGTCAGGACGTCTCGGTGCCCTTGGCTTGCGGCCAGACCATGACGGCGCCGCACACCGTCGCGGCGCTGGTCGGGGCGCTCGAGATCAAGCCGGGCTGCCGGGTGCTCGAGATCGGCTCCGGCTCGGGCTATGTCGCGGCCCTGCTCGCGGCGATGGGAGCGCAGGTCGTCTCGCTGGAACGCTACCGCACGCTGGCGCTCGCCGCCCATGAGCGGCTGGCCGGCGGCGGCTTCTCGAAATCGGTCGAGCTGCACCATGCCGACGGCTTCCAGCCCGACCGTGCCCTCGGCCGTTTCGACCGCATCCTCGTCAATGGCGTGACGCAGGCCCTGCCCGAAGCGTTGCTGGCGCGGTTGGGGCAAAGCGGGCGCCTCGTCGCGGCGCTGCGCGTCGAGGGCATCACCCGACGCGTCGTGGTGACGAGCGGCGAGAACGGTTTCGACCATGCGCTCGGCCCGGCGATCCGCCTGCCGCCGCTGGCGCCCGGCCTGGCGCGGGCCCTCTGAGCCGGGTTCAGTCGGCTTCAAAATTTACGCCGACCAGCCACTGCGAAACGGTTTCGTAACCTAACCGCCGTTTTAATACGGACCATAGAGTTGCGTCGTTCGCGAGTGCTGAGTCCATGCGTAAGCAAGTTGAGTTGGCAATGCCGAAGCCCCTGGTCCGCCTCGTGTCGGTGTGCGCCCTCACGGTCGCTCTCGGGGCCTGCTCGGAGGCTACGCGCTTCACCGAGGCGCCGTTCAGCAATCCCTTCAGGACCGCTCAGGCCCCGTCGGGCTACGACCCCACGACGACCGGCTCGATCGGCCGGAGCGCGCCGCAATCGGCGCCGTCCCGTCCGTATGAATCGTCGCCCATCGCCTCCGGTGGTGGTGTCCGCAGTCAGCCGCTGCCGCCGCCGACCTCCTCCGTGGCTTTGCGTTCCGCGCCCGTCGCGTCGTCGGCTCCTGCCGTCGTCGGCTCGGCCAATGGCTGGAGCGCCCAGGGCGGCACCCCGATCGTGATGGCGCATGGCGAGACGCTCGACACGATCTCCGGCCGCTACGGCGTGCCGCGTTCGGCGCTGATGTCGGCGAACGGCCTGTCGAGCGCCGAGGTCACGCCCGGTACGCGCATCGTCGTTCCCGTCTACAATGCCAGCGGCAGCCAGACCGCTTCGCGCCAGCCTTCGCCGAGCGAGGGCCGCGACGACGCCAGCCGGCTCGCTCCGCCGCCGGCTATGCGTCCGGTCGCCGCTGCACCCGCTATTCCTGCTGCCCGTCCCATCGCAGCCGCTCCGAAGGCGGTCAGTGCCGCCGAGGCGAGGGCTCAGGCCGCTGCCGAAGCCAAGGCCAAGGCTGCCGCCGACGCTAAGGCGATGAGCGAATCCCGGGCCCGCTTCGCCGCCGAGGCCAAGGCCAAGGCGGCTGCGAAGCCGGTGGCCGAGGCCAAGCCGGTTGCGCCGACCCCGGCGCCCGTTGCTGCGGCCAAGCCGAAGGCGGCGACCCAGGTTGCGAGCCTGCCGGCCGAGCAGAAGCCGGCCGTGCAGTCCAGGCCGGAGCCGAAGCCGGTCGCCGAGCCGCAGACCACCGCCAGCCTGCCGCCGAAGGCGGAAGAGCCGGCTGCCGGCCCGAGCGCCGATTTCCGCTGGCCGGCCCGCGGCCGCGTCATCGCCGGCTACAATGGTAAGGGTGGCAATGAAGGCATCAACATCGCCGTGCCGGAAGGCACGCCGGTGAAGGCAGCCGAGGGCGGCGTCGTCGCTTATGCCGGCAGCGAGCTCAAGGGCTACGGCAATCTCGTGCTGATCCGCCACCCGAACGGCTACGTCTCGGCCTACGCCCATAATGGCGAGCTCAACGTCAAGCGTGGCGATCAGGTCAAGCGTGGCCAGGTCGTCGCCAAGTCCGGCCAGTCCGGCAACGTCAACTCGCCGCAGCTGCATTTCGAGCTGCGCAAGGGTTCGACGCCGGTCGATCCCGTTCCCTACCTGAACAACTGAGCCGAATTCACCATTCGACCGGATTCGCGAGACCCTGCCGGTCGACACGAGACGGGGCGGTCCCAGGAAAGGCCGCCCCGTTTTCTATTCGTTGAACGACGTCATGGTCGGGCTTGACCCGACCATCTCGGAGACCAGAGGCAGCTTGTCCTGAGATTCTCGGGTCTACGCTTCGCTTCGCCCGAGAATGACTGGCGCTTACCCCTCCAGCTTCTTTTCCAGCCTGCCGGCAAGATCCTGGATGTATTGCCAGGCGGTGCGGCCCGAGCGCGAGCCGCGCGTCGTCGCCCATTCCAGCGCCTCGCGGCGCAACTGCTCGGGCTCGATCGCCAGGCCGAAATGGCTGACATAGCCGTCGATCATGGCGAGGTACTCGTCCTGGCTGCACTTGTGGAACCCGAGCCAGAGCCCGAATCGATCCGACAGCGAGACCTTCTCCTCGACGGCCTCGCCGGGGTTGATCGACGTCGAGCGCTCGTTCTCGACCATCTCGCGCGCCAGCAGGTGCCTGCGGTTCGAGGTCGCATAGAACACGACATTGGCCGGCCGGCCTTCGACGCCGCCGTCCAGCGCCGCCTTCAGCGACTTGTAGGAGGTGTCCTGCCCGTCGAAGGAAAGATCGTCGCAGAAGACGATGGCCGGATGCGGGTCCGCCTTGAGCAGCCCCATCAGCACCGGCAGGCTCTCGATGTCCTCGCGATGGATCTCGATCAGCTTGAGGGGCAGGGCTCCGGCAGGCAGGCGCTGGTTGGTGTCGGCATGCACTGCCTTGACCAGCGACGATTTGCCCATGCCGCGGGCACCCCAGAGCAGGACGTTGTTCGCGGGCAGGCCGCGGGCGAAACGCTCGGTATTCTCGGCCAGCGTGTCGCGGACCCGGTCGACGCCGCGCAGCAGGGAGAGAGCGACACGGTTGACCTTCGGCACCGGGGAGAGAGCATGGCCCGCCGCCTGCCAGACGAAGGCGTCGGCGGCGGTGAGGTCGGGCGCGCGCTTTGCCGGCGGGGCGAGGCGCTCCAGCGCGGCGGCGATCCGCAGCAGGGTGTCGAGGGTCTGGTCGGCGGCGATGTCGGTCATCGGAAAGGGCTTCCGCTGGGCTGGATTGTACCGAACGGTACGGTACGCTCCATAGACCGCAGCGCAAGGCTGAAATCAAGACCATTGCGCGAAGGGCAGGGACCTCATAGGTGAGGGCGGCGAAGGGGGAAAACCGCCTCCTCGCATTGATTTCAGCTCGCCGCTGACTATAGTCCGCCCGTTTTTGCAACCCCCGCGCCGGCCGGCCGAGCACTCGGCCCGGCGACGTGAAGGAGCCTTCCCGTGATCACCCCCGCTTTTGCCCAGGGCCTTGGAGGCGGCGGCACCAACGACATCCTGATGTCGCTGGTCCCGTTCGTCCTGATTTTCATCATCATGTGGTTCCTGATCATCAGGCCGCAGCAGAAGCGGGTGAAGACCCATCAGGAGATGATCAAGAACGTCCGTCGCGGCGACACGGTCATCACCTCCGGCGGCATCATCGCCAAGGTCTCGAAGGTCGTCGACGACACCGAGATCGAGGCCGAGATCGCCGACGGCGTGCGCGTGCGCATTCTCAAGGGCATGGTCCAGGACGTTCGCTCCAAGGGCGAGCCGGTCAAGAGCTGAAGGCGCGCTAGGCGCGGCCGGACAGGGCATCTGAAGCGGGAGCCGGTCTTCTGATCGGCTTCCCTTCGACGCCCCCGGACCGTGCCGACGCAGAAAAGGCTTCCCAAGCAGATGCTTCGTTTCCAGGCCCGCAAGGTCATCGTCGTCCTCCTCGTCCTGCTCTTCGGCTGCGGGCTCGCATTGCCGAATCTGTTCTCGCCCGAAACGCGCAAGGCGATCGAGCAGGGCGCTCCGTCCTGGATTCCGAAGTTCCTGCTGCCGATCCATGCGGTCACGCTCGGGCTCGACCTGCAGGGCGGCTCGCACGTCCTGCTCGAGATCGACCGGGCCGACCTGATCCGCAGCCAGGTCATGCAGCTGCGCGACGACGTCCGCCGCATCCTGCGCGAGGAGCGCGTCTCCTTCCAGGGCGGCATCGGCTTGACGCCGCGTGGCGTGCAGCTGCGCGTGCCGGACGCCGCCGACCGGGCCAAGCTGCTGCCGAAGTTCCGCGAGCTGGCGCAGCCGGTCGGGACGCTCGGCGCCTTCGGCCCGTCGGGCAACCAGACCATCGAGGTCAGCGAGACCCCCGACGGCCTGATCCAGCTCAACGTCACCGAGGCCGGCTCGAACGAGCGCATCCGCCGCGCCGTCGAGCAGGCCATGGAAGTGCTGCGCCGGCGCGTCGACGCGCTGGGCACGACCGAGCCGAACATCCAGCGCCAGGGCCTCGACCGAATCCTGGTGCAGGTCCCCGGCCTGCAGGATCCGCAGCGCCTGAAGGACATTCTCGGCCAGACCGCCAAGCTGCAGTTCCGCATGGTCGCGGATTCGCCGGGCGGCGATGTCGACATGCTGCCCTCGCAGGATGCCGGCGGCCAGCCGATCCCGGTGCAGCGGCAGGTGATCGTCGAGGGCGAGGACCTGATCGACGCGCAGCCGGCCTTCGACCAGCGCACCAGCCAGCCGATCGTCAATTTCCGCTTCAACATCCGCGGCGCCCAGCGCTTCGGCCAGGCGACGACCGAGAATCTCGGCCGCGCGCTCGCCATCGTGCTCGACAACAAGGTGATCTCGGCGCCGGTCATCCAGTCGCCGATCACCGGCGGCTCCGGCCAGATCTCGGGTAATTTCACGGTCGAGGCGGTCAACAACCTCGCCATCCTGCTGCGCGCCGGCGCGCTGCCAGCCAAGATGACCATCGTCGAGGAGCGCACCGTCGGCCCCGGCCTAGGCCAGGATTCGATCCAGGCGGGCAAGATGGCGACGCTGATCGCGACCGTGCTCGTCATCCTCTACATGATCGGCAACTACGGCATCTTCGGCGTCATCGCGAGCGTCGCGCTGCTCGTCCATGTCTGCCTGATCTTCGGCCTGATGTCGTTGCTCGGGGCGACCATGACCCTGCCGGGCATCGCCGGCATCGTGCTGACGATCGGTACGGCGGTCGACTCGAACGTGCTGATCTACGAGCGCATGCGCGAGGAATCGCATCTTGGCCGGTCGCTGGTTTCGGCGCTCGAGGCGGGCTTCACGCGCGCCTTCGCGACCATCATCGACTCGAACGTGACCATGCTGATCGCAGCGGTGGCGCTGTTCTCGCTCGGCTCCGGCCCCGTGCGCGGCTTCGCGGTCGTCTTCATCCTCGGCATCCTCACCACCGTCATCACCGCGGTGACGCTGACCCGGATGCTGATCGCGCTGTGGTATCGCCTGGCGCGGCCCAAGACCCTGCCGTTCTGACGCTGCTGGTTCAGGAGATATAAAAGCATGCGTCTGCTTCGCATCGTTCCGGACAATACCCGTTTCAAGATCGTCCGCTTCCGGCGGTTCTCGTACCCGTTCTCGGCGCTGTACTCGATCCTGACCCTAGTGCTCTTTGTCACCGTCGGGCTCAATTTCGGCATCGACTTCCGCGGCGGCACGCTGATGGAGATGCAGGCCAAGAGCGGCAAGCCCGACATCGCCCATGTCCGCCAGACCGCCAACGCCTTCGGCTTCGGCGAGGTCGAGGTCCAGGAGTTCGGCAGTGCCGGCGATCTCTCGATGCGCTTCGCGCTGCAGCCCGGCGGCGAGGTCGCGCAGCAGGCGGTGGTCACCAAGGCGCGCGCCGCCTTCGCGCAGGAATACGATTTCCGCCGCGTCGAGACCGTCGGCCCGCGCGTCTCGGGCGAACTTGTCCAGGCCGGCACGATCGGCGTCGTGCTCGCGATCATCGGCGTGCTGATCTATCTCTGGTTCCGCTTCGAGATGCAGCTCGCGATCGGCGCCATCGTCGGCACGATGCACGACATCGTCCTGACGCTCGGCTTCTTCCTGATCACCCAACTCGAGTTCAACCTGACCTCGATCGCGGCGATCCTGACCATCGTCGGCTACTCGCTGAACGAGACGGTCGTTGTGTTCGACCGTACGCGCGAACTGCTGCGCCGCTACAAGACCATGCCGGTCGAGGAACTGCTCGACCTCTCGGTGAACTCGACGCTGTCGCGCACCGCGATCACCTCGACCACCACCGTGCTCGCGCTGATCGCCCTCGTGCTCTTCGGCGGCACGGCGATCGAGGGTTTCGCGCTCGTCATGCTGTTCGGCGTGATCGTCTGTACCTATTCGGCGATGTTCATCTCGACGCCGGTTCTGCTCTATCTCGACGTCCGCGCCGGCCGGCTCGACCAGGGCGAGGATGCCGCCGAGGCCAAGGCCCGCGTCTGAGCGGCCTCTAGCCAGGACCGGATAATGGCGCGCTTCGACGGCTTCGTGCCCGGCAGGCACCTGATCGACGCCTTTGGCGACGGCGGCTTCCGCTTCGCCGAGATGAGCCATCGCGGCTCGATCCTGGCGACGCCCGGCGGGGTCAGGATCTGGCCGGTGACGCGCTTCGCCGAACTGACCCTGGAGAGCCTCAAGCCCGTCTTCGACGAGGCGGAGGCGATCGACTTCCTGATCCTCGGCATCGGCCATGAGATCGCCTTCCTGCCGCCGAGCCTGCGCGATCCGCTGCGCGAGGTCGGGATCACCGTCGAGGCGATGGCGACGCCGGCGGCGGCGCGGACCTACAATGTCCTGGTCGGCGAGGAGCGGCGGGTCGCTGCGGCCTTGATCGCGGTGGAGTGATCACGTCATGCTCGGGCTTGATCCGAGTAGCTCAGGTCGGATGAGCTGTGGTCCGTGCCTTTTCGTCCTGAGATTCTCGGGTCTGCGCTGCGCTTTCCCCGAGAATGACGGGTATCGATCAAATCCCATCGGCCATGCCCGGTCCGCGTAGCCAATCGGGAATGGCGAGCCTAGACTGCCGGCGACTTCGGATCGCGTCACAGCGATCGCGGGAGGGTGCATGACAACCGAAACCGAGCATCGCGCCGGCACCGCACCGGCCCCGCTGTCGCAGGCCTATGCGCATTGCGCTGCGCTGCTGCGGGAGGCCGATCCCGACCGCTACGTCGCCTCGCTCTATGCGCCGGAGGCGCTGCGGCCGGGCCTGCATGCGCTCTATGCCTTCAGTCACGAGATCGCGCGCGTCCGCGAGCAGGTCAGCGAGCCGCTTCCGGGCGAGGTGCGCCTGCAATGGTGGCGCGACGTTCTCGAAAACGGCGAGGCCGGCGGCAGCTCGGCGCACCCGGTGGCGCAGGCGCTGCTGGACACGGTACGCCGCTTCCGCCTGCCGATCGCGCCACTTTCCGGGCTGGTCGAGGCGCGCGTCTTCGATCTCTATGACGATCCGATGCCCTCGCTCTCGGATCTCGAGGGCTATGCCGGCGAGACATCGAGCGCGCTGATCCGGCTTGCCTGCCTCGTGCTGGGGCAGGGGCGCGATCCCGGCGGGGCGACCGCTGCCGGCCATGCCGGCGTCGCCTATGCGCTGACCGGGCTGATGCGGGCCTTCCCCTGGCATGCGGCGCGAGGGCAGGTCTATCTGCCTGCCGACATTCTCGCCCGCAACGGCGTCACCCGCGAGGACATCGTGCGCGGCCGCGGCGGCCCCGGCGTCGATTATTCGCTGAAGGAATTGCGGGCTCTGGCGCGGATCCACCTGCGCAAGATGAACGATCTGCGCGCCACGGTCCCGGCCGCGATCATGCCGGCCTTCCTTCCGGTGGCGTTGGTCGAGCCCTATCTGAAGGCGATGGAGCGGCGCGGCTACGATCCCTACCGGACCATCGTCACGCTCTCGCCGCTGCGCCGGCAATGGGCGCTCTGGCGCGCGTCTCGCGCGCGCTGAGGCGAAACTCTAAACTCTAGAAGGCGGTATTCGCAGGAGGCAGTCACCGGCGCGCCTGCGACGCGCCGGCGTGTGTCGTGTGGGCGCTTACTCGTGCACCGAGCGATTCTGGATGACCAGGATCGCGAAGATCGCCAGCGCGCAACAGGCCATCAGATAGGCGGCGACATAGGTCGGCCGGCCATCGGCGGCGCCGACCAGAGCCTGGGCGATCAGCGGCGTCGGTCCGGCGACCAGCACGCCATTGAGCTCGCGCGACATGGCGAGGCCCGAGAAGCGATAGCGCGTCGGGAACAGGTTGGTGAGGAACGCCCCCTGCGCGCCGGCCATGGCGCCGAAGCCGATGCCGTAGCCGAGGCTGATGCCGAGCGTCGACCAGAACAGGCTGCCGGTGTCGAACATCCAGAACAGCGGATAGGCGAGCAGCAGCACGAACAGCGCGCCGCCCATATAGACCTTCGCGCTGCCGATCCTGTCGGCCAGCGTGCCCATGAAGGGCACGCCGGCAATGCCGAAGAGCGAGCCGATGGTGACGGCGATCAAGCCGTCGGTGCGCGCCATGCCGACCGTGTTGGTCATGTAGCTCAGCGAGAAGGCGCTGAGGATGTAGGCATTGGCGTTGTGGCCGGTCACCGAGAGGAAGCCGAAAAGCACTTCCTTCGGGCTCTTGCGGAAGAGCTCGCCGAGCGGGACCTGCTGCTCGTGCTTCTTGGCCTCGGCGCGGGCCATGGCCTCGACATATTCGGGGGTCTCGTCGAGATGCTTGCGGATGTAGATCGCGACGAGGAAGAGCACGCCGGAGAGCAGGAACGGCACGCGCCAGGCCCAGCCGAGCAGCACCTCTTCCGGCAGATAGGAAATCACCAGGAAGGAGAGCGTCGCCAGCATGATGCCGACCAGCGTCGCGGCGTTAGGCAGGCCGGTGTAGAAGGCGCGCCGGTTCGCCGGGGCGTATTCGGCGACGAGGACGATCGCGCCCGCGAGCTCCGCACCTGCGCCGAAGCCCTGGACCAGGCGCAGCAGCACGAGCAGGATCGGCGCGGCGATGCCGATGCTCTGATAGGTCGGCAGCAGGCCCATCGCGACGGTGGCGAGGCCCATCAGCAGGATGGTGAGGATCAGCGCCGGCTTGCGGCCGAACTTGTCGCCGATATGCGAGATCACGATGCCGCCGACCGGCCGGGCGAAATAGCCGACGGCGAAAGTCGCGAAGGCGGCGAGCAGGCCGGTGGCCGGCGACAGGTTGGGGAAGAACAGCTTGTTGATGATCAGCCCGGAGGCGGCGCCGTAGAGCGCGTAGTCATACCATTCGATGACCGTGCCGACCGTCGCGGCGGTCACGGCCTTGCGGATGTTCGCGGCGCTGGCCTGCGGCCGCGAGCTATGCGTATCAGTCATAATTTAGAGCGTCTCCAGTCCTTGGAATTGCATTTGATGCAGGACTGTTAGAGGCGCTGAGCGCGCGCGGCCACGACCTCAGGGCCTGCCTGCCATGCGTTGGGCAGGCGCGTCGAAGGCGCTCGCGCCGCCGCCCGCGCGTGCGCCGGCGGAGTCCCGGACGGGCTCTCGAAATCGATTGTATATCAAAGGTTTGAGCGAACCGCTTGCGGGCGAGATTCAGCTTACGGAAGGGCATCGGAAACGGCGCCGCACCGGGCGACGCCGTTCACATTCGTGTGGATGCCGCCGTTCTACTCGGCTGCCTGCGCCTGCGTGCCCGAGATCCAGGCATCGAGCGCGGTCTTGGCGCGCGCCGTCAGCGCCTGCTTGCGGGCGACGCTCTTGGCCGGGCCCTTCAGGCGCTTGCCGTCCGGCCCATGCGTGGCGTGGCCCTCGATATGTGGGAACAGGCCGAAATTGATGTTCATCGGCTGGAAGGAGCGCGGCCCCTCGTCGATGGTGACGATGTGGCCGCCGGTGATGTGGTTGACCAGCGCACCCAGCGCCGTCGTCGCAGGCGGCAGTTCGAGCTCGCGCCCGAGGCGCTCGGCAGCGGCGAGACGCCCGGTGAGCAGGCCGATCGCGGCGCTCTCGACATAGCCTTCGCAGCCGGTGATCTGCCCGGCGAAGCGCAGGCGCGGATCGGATTTCAGGCGCAGCGTCGGGTCGAGCAGCTTCGGCGAGTTCAGATAGGTGTTGCGGTGGATGCCGCCGAGCCTGGCGAACTCGGCGTTCTGCAGGCCAGGGATCATCCGGAAGATCGCGGCCTGCTCGCCATATTTCAGCTTGGTCTGGAAGCCGGTCATGTTGAACAGCGTGCCGAGCGCATTGTCCTGGCGGAGCTGGACGACGGCATAGGCCTTGACCGTCGGGTTGTGCTTGTTGGTCAGGCCGACGGGCTTCATCGGCCCCCAGCGCAGCGTCTCGCGGCCGCGCTCGGCCATGACCTCGATCGGCAGGCAACCGTCGAAATAGGGCGTGCCTTCCCATTCCTTGAACTCGGTCTTGTCGGCGGCCAGCAGCGCGTCGATGAAGGCCTCGTACTGGTCGCGGTCGAGCGGGCAGTTGATGTAGTCGGCGCCGGTGCCGCCGGGGCCCGGCTTGTCGTAGCGCGACTGGAACCAGGCCGTGTCCATGTCGACCGAGTCGAAATGGACGATCGGGGCGATGGCGTCGAAGAAGGCGAGCTCGCTCTCGCCGGTCAGCGACTTGATGCCCTCGGCCAAGGCCGGGGAGGTCAGCGGTCCCGTGGCGATGATGACCTTGTCCCATTCGGCCGGGGGCAGGCCGGCGATCTCGCCGCGGTCGATGGTGACGAGCGGGTGCGCCTCGAGCGCCGCCGTCACCGCCTGCGAGAATCCGTCGCGGTCGACCGCGAGCGCGCCGCCGGCCGGGACCTGATGGGCGTCGCCCTTGGCCATGATCAGCGAATCGAGCCGGCGCATCTCCCAATGCAACTGGCCAACCGCATTGCTCGTCGAATCGTCCGAGCGGAAGGAGTTGGAGCAGACCAGCTCGGCCAGCCCCTCGGTCTTGTGGGCGTCGGTGCCACGCACCGGGCGCATCTCGTGCAGGATGACGGGAACGCCGGCCTGGGCGATCTGCCAGGCGGCTTCGGAGCCGGCGAGGCCGCCGCCGACGACGTGAATGGGTGAGGTGCTCATCGCCGCGATGTGTCCGCGCGCGACCGGAAGGTCAAGGGGCAGGATGCGCCCTCGGCCTGAAACAGTCCCTAAAACGCAAAATGCCCGCTCGAAAGCGGGCATTCGCTCTTCGACCAGACCGAGGGGAGGACACGGTCCGGGAGAAATCAGGCGTCTTATCTTCAGACCGCGGCGTGCGAGCGCGCGACGAACTGGATCTCGGAGCGCGACAGGCCGAGATCGTCGAGCTCGCGGTCGGTCAGGCGGGACAGCTCACGGACGGTCTCGCGGTAGCGAAGATAGGCGCGAATCTTGGCAGCGATCATGGTGACGAACATGGTGGTTCTCCTTGTTATTGCAGGGCTCAACCCCTGACAGCGATGAATTCGTTGTGCACTGCATATAGAGCGATCAGGCTGCTTATTGCAGGGGCTGTTCCATCAGTTCCGTTATGCTCTGGGTGCATGATGAATTAAGAGACCGTTTGGAAAGTTCCCCAGACCCGCGCAGGGCGCTTAACAATTTGATAGGAACCGTGAGAATCGTGCCTATCCAGTGAGCAGTACCAGGCACGGTCGGCGGGCGTTTTGAGTTTCGCCTAAATTGGCGCCAGATTGCCCCTCTCTGTCATGCGATGTTGCGCTGCAATATGGTTAGGGGCGTCCCGGCGGTTGAAACCGACCGTTCACCATGACGGATTTCGCGCATGCGATATGGTCGCGAAGGCGTCGTCAGGCAATGACAAGGCGGACGTAGGGCTGGGGCGGGAGGCGAGGGCGGATGAACGGTTCCAGCTATTGCGAGCGCACCGATCCCTCCTTCTGGGCCGAGCCGCTGAATGCGGTCAGCAATGGCGCCTTCGTGTTGGCGGGGCTGGCCGGCCTCGTGTTGCTTTGGCGCGCCGGTCGGCCCGATCGGCCGGCTGCGCTCCTGATCGCGCTGGTGTTCGCGATCGCGGCCGGCTCCTTCCTGTTCCACACCATGCCGCAGCGCTGGACGCTGCTCGCCGATGTGGTGCCGATCCAGCTCTTCGCCTTCTTCTATTTCGGGTTGGTGCTGCACCGCTTCTTCGGCTTGTCGCCGGCAGCCGCGATTCTCGGCACGCTCGCCTTCCTGGTCGGCTCCTCGGCGCTGGCGACCGTCGTCGGGCTCTGGCTGCCGCCGGCGGCGCGTGGTTCGGCCGGCTATGCCGGCTTCGTGCTCGCGCTGCTCGGGGTCGCGTTCGCGCTGGCTTTGCGGGCGCAGATTGGTGCCGCGCGCCAGATCGGGCTGGCGGGCCTTGTCTTCGCTCTTTCCCTGACCCTTCGTTCGCTCGATGGGGCGCTCTGCAAGCAGGTTCCGTTCGGGCTGCATTGGGCCTGGCATCTGCTCAACGCGACCGTGCTCTATCTGCTGCTGCGCGTTGCGATCGCGCATCGCAGTCCATCGGGTCGCATCTAGGCTCGCTGCCGGCCGCGTGCTGCTCAGCGCACGACCACCGCGCCGCGTCGTGCCGGCACGACGACAGCGCCGCGGCGAGCCGGGGCGACGACGACCGGGGCAGGGCGACGAACCGCCGCCGCGCCGCGTGGCCCCGCGCAGGCCGCGCCGCGAACGCCGCGGGCGCAGACCACGGCCTCGGCCGGCGTCGAGATCGCGGGCACCAGGGCGAGAAAGCCGCCGGCGCCGACAGTGAGCAGGACTGCGAATTTCAGAAGGCTGTGCATGGCGGCATCTCTCCGTTCGGGGATGGCGAGCCTTGTTTCCTGCGTCGCGGCAACTGGCGGCGCTGCATCGGATCGTCTGCCCCGCTCTGGTGTTCCGCAAGGGAATTCTGTCTCGTTTCAGGCTGCCGGGGGTGCTTGACGATACGCGCCCCTTTATATAACATATAAATTATATAAGGAGATGGAGATGAACGGGCTTGATGCTGCCTTTTCGGCGCTCGCCGATCCGACCCGCCGGGCGATCCTGGCGCGACTGGCTTTGGGCGAGACCACGGTGATGGAGCTGGCCCGGCCATTCGAGATGACCCAGCCGGCGGTGTCTCGGCACCTCAAGGTGCTGGAGGAAGCGGGGCTGATCACCCGGCGGATCGAGGGAACGAAGCGGCCCTGCCGGCTCGCGCCGGGAGCGCTCGAGGAGATCGACAAATGGCTCGCCATGCTCCGGCGAGCCCTGGAGGCCAACTATGACCGGCTGGACCAACTTCTGGCCGAGATGGAAGCAAGCAAGGAGGACGGCCAGACATGACCAAGCTTACGCTGACGCTCGAGGGCGATACGCATATCCTCGCGACCCGCCGCTTCAAGGCTTCGCCCGAAGCGGTCTATCGCGCCCACACGGAGACCGAGCTGATCCAGAAATGGCTGCTCGGCCCCGAAGGCTGGACGATGCCGGTCTGCATCAACGAGGCGCGTTCGGGCGGACGGATCCGCTATGAATGGAGCGACGGCAAGGGCGGCAGCCTTCTTCTCACCGGCGAATATGTCGCGCTCGAGCCGTTCGGCCGTATCGTTCATATCGAGCGCTTCCATATGCCCGACCCGACCCCGGACAACCGGATCGAGACCCGTTTCGAAGCGGATGGCACCGGCACGCTGATGATCATGCGCATGACCCTTCCGGACAGCGCGACCCGCGCCGCGATGCTGGCGACCGGCATGGAACACGGCATGGAGGCGAGCTACGCTCGGCTTGACGCGATGTCCGGCTGATTCCGCGGGCTTCGGAAGCGGCATCCAGTGTTTCGACGGGGCCTTTGCGGCCCCGTCCTTTTTTGGTTTGGCCCGCAGCCCTGCGTTTCCCGCACTGCCCCAAGGCCGCCGGATCGGTTGACCCTCGGGCAGGGCGCCGACAAGCTTCCGCAAAACATGGGGGAAGCGATGTCTGAGTTGGCTGCTACGTTCGATCTGGAATCTCTGAAGACCCGGCTCTATTCGGCCGTCCTCTCGGACGTGCTTGACCAGCTCGGCTATCCCAATCAGGCGGTGAAGCCTTTCGTCCGGCCGGTCGACGACAATGCGATCCTTTGCGGCTTCGCCCGGACCGGGCTCTACATGAAGCGCTATCATCTGCCGGAGGGGCATAATCCCTACGCGCTGGAAATGGACCTGATCGACAGCCTGAAGCCCGGCGAGATCCCAGTCCTGGCCTGCGACGGGCCGACTGACCGGATCGCGCCCTGGGGCGAGTTGCTGACCACGGCCTCGATGGTCCGCAAGGCGGCGGGCTGCCTGACCGACGGGCTGGTGCGCGATGTCCGCCGCATCCGCGAGCTCGGCTTCCCGCTCTTCCATGGCGGCATCGGGCCGCTCGACACCAAGGGCCGCGCCGAGATGATGGCGGCCGACGAACCGGTCGAGGTCGCCGGCGCCCGCGTCGAGCCCGGCGATTTCATCTTCGGCGATGTCGATGGCGTGGTGATCGTGCCGCAGAAGATCGCGGCCGAGGCCGTCAAGCTGGCGCTCGAGAAGATCGAGGCCGAGGACAGCACCCGCGACGAACTCCTGGCGGGCGCGAGCCTGCGCTCGGTGTTCGAGCGTCACGGCGTGCTCTGAATCTCCACGTCATGCTCGCCCTTGTGGCGAGCCCGCACGTCTCGAGCGTGGCATGCGATCAGTGAAGACGTGGATGGTCGGGACGAGCCCGACCATGACGGGAAAGGCGGTTGACGGCTGGCCTCAGCCGCACTGATCGAGCAGGCGCGAGGCGGCGGTGATGCCGCTGAGCGAGAAGGTGTAGCTGGTGTCGTTGCCGCGGGCGGAGGTCGCCTCCAGCAGCATGGACGAGCCCGCCTTCATCGCCGCCAGCAGGTCGCCTTCGTTTTCCAGCCGGTTCAGCCAGGCGCCCTTCCCGAGCGTCAGCATCTGGAATTCCGCATCGCCGATGGTGATGCGGACGACCGAGTCCTTGGCGAATTCATAGCCGGTCTGAAAGCTCGTCTCGGTGTTGCTGGCCTTGCCGTCGCTGGTCTGGACGAAGAAGAATACGTCTCCATGCCGCAACTGGTCTGGTTTCGATGTTGTAGGCGTGCTCGTAATATAGCAACGCTGGCTATTTCCGTTCTGGTAGGACGCGGCGTTCCAATCCTTGAACTGTCCCATGGATTTGGCGGGGTTGGCCTGTGCCGTTCCGGCAGCGGCAAGAAGCAGGAACACCGCTGGCGCCGTCAGTTTCATCATAGCCTCATCTCCTTTTGCCTGAGCAAGGGATGAAACCTCGGAGATTAACGAGGCGTAAAAAAGATCGTCAAAAATGCGTGTAGCGACGATCTGCGTCAGGGCGCGGGGGCGGCCGCGATGCGCGCCAGCGCGGCCTGCCACTGGTCGTCGTCCAGCACGATTCCGAAGCGGGTTTCGAGCGCGGCGCGCAGCGCGGCGTCATCCTCGATCTGCTGCGGCAGCGAGGCTTCGCCGAGCCGGTGCTCGGTCAGGCGGCGGTCGAGCAGGGTCAGCCGGCCATGCGGCAGGATGCGGGCGGCGCGCAGGGTGAAGGTGAAGGCGGAGGCGGGGTGGGTCGCGACATAATGGTTCGCCACCACCTCGTCGATCGCCGGAACCGGCTGCAGGGTGAAGCGGTAGAGCAGGCGCCATTCGCCCGATATCTCGGCGCGCAGCCACCAATCCTCGCCGCTGCGGTCGAGCCTGTAGGGCTCGTGCGGCGTCTTCTGCGGGGCGCCCTCAGCGAGGCGCAGCGGACCGGTCAGCGTCATGCCGCCGAAGCCGACATCGGCGATCAGATCCTCGCCCTCGCAGGTGACGCGCAGCAGCTTGTGGCTGCGGGCGACCTGCGCATCCTCGGCCTGGCCCATGAGGACGCGCCCGCCGAGCGCCGTGACCGGGAAGCCGAAGGCCTCGAGCACGGCGTGGAACAGGGTGTTGTGCTCGAAGCAGTAGCCGCCGCGCCGCCGGCCGACGAGCTTTTCGAAGACGGCCGCCAGCCCGATCTCCACGCCCCTTCCGGCCAGCGCGTCGAAATTCTCGAACGGGATCGCCTGCGGATGCAGGAAATGCAGCCGCGCCAGCGCCACCCTCGTCGGCGCGACCTCGCCATCATAGCCGATGCGGGCGAGATAGGCGGAAAGGTCGTCCGGGGCGAGCATGATTGCCTCAGCGCGGCGGCAAAGCGGCGTAATAGGCCGCGATCGCCGCGACCTCCTGCACCGTCATATGGCGGGCCATGAAGCGCATCTCCTTGTGCGGGCGCTTGCCGGCGCGGAAGGCCATCATCTGGTTGAACAGATATTTCTCGTTCTGGCCGGCGAGATGCGGCACCTCGGTATCGCGCGCGATCCCGTCCTCGCCATGGCAATAGGCGCATTGCTCGACCGGCGAGGAGCGCGGCTCGGCCAGCGCCGGACCGGTGCTCGCCGCCATCGCCAGCGCGATGGCCCAGCGTCGCCCTCTGCGATGTCGTCCCGTCAAAATCCGAATCCCCCGCTTCTTGTTTGCGGCGAGATTAGAGGGGCAGAGGGTAAACAAAAGCCGCAGCCTCGCGCAGCTGCTCCACGAAAAACGACCGCATGGGCAAGCCCGCGCCGCCGGCGCTGACGGGCTCGACCTGTCCGGCAGCTACGTCAACACCGCCTGCGACGCGCGGCTCGACTTGCCGCCTCTTGCCTTCTCCCGGATGGGAGAAGGTGGCGCGGAGCGCCGGATGAGGGCCTGTCGCTGCCGCAGAAAGCGCAGCGGCTCTGCTGCGGCCTCCCCACAAGCGTCATGCTCGGGCTTGACCCGAGCATCTCAGGCCGGAGAAGATTCCAACCAGCGCCTTCCCGTCCTGAGATTCTCGGGTCTGCGCTTCGCTTCGCCCGAGAATGACGCATGAGCCTGCCCGCCCGCAGGCCTGCCTGCGGGCGCTGAATCATACGGGGCTGGCGGAGCGCCGCGAGGCGCGTCGTGAGATCCGCTTCCGTTGAGCCAGGAAGCGGCGCGGATGGTCCCCATCCGCACGCCCCGTGGCGCTCCGCCTTCGGCTCTTTAAGTCTCCGGGCCGCGCTTCTATCGCGCCGGCCTTGCGGCCGGCGCAGTCTAGCGAGCTCCTCGCGCAGGGGTCGTAATGCCCCCAGGTCGGTTCCCGAAGCCTCCCGGGAGCGGGGCGTAACCCCCGCCCGCAGGCGCCGACCCTCACCCAGCCTCTGGCATACCTCCGGACGGCCGCCCCGTATGGGTGATGGGCGAGGGGATTGTACGCGAGGTTTTGGCAGCGGGGATAAAGGCTAGCAGACTCGCTTCTGCTATCGACATCGGTGAAATTGTTCTCTATTTGTTCTGTTTCTGTGGGCCGGAATTTTGGGGCGTTCCCGTCAGTCTTAAGTGGGGGCGAATGAGGCATTCTTTCTATGTCAGGTTTGGTCGCGATATTTTTCCGATGAGGCTCGAGCTGAGCCGTGCATGGCAGAGCGAGCGAGGCCGTATATCAGGTCGTCGTGCTAGCGCAGAGAAATTTGCAGCACAGCGGCAGTCACCAGCGTGCGAATCGCGTATTGCATCTATTATGGCGCTGCAGCGAATTCGCGATCCTCTGCACAATCTTGTCGAGTTCAAGGATAATGAACTTGAGCGGACGTTATGGCGTGTTTTGCAAGCACGTCCCTTTCAAAGGCTGCGGCGCATAAAGCAGCTAGGCTTTTCTGATCTAGTCTATCCGGGCGCCAGTCATTCTCGGTTTGCGCATAGTGTGGGCGTTTTCTTTACGGCCAGACAGCTCATGGAGGTTGTCAGGAATTATCGTGCGCGCTCTGAGAGTCGAGAGCGCATCGCATTGGCAGCTGCGCTGATTCATGACTTAGGCCACGGTCCCTTTAGTCACGCGTTCGAGACAGTAGGAAAACGGCTTGGCCTCAAGCTTGCCGATCACGAGCATGTCAGTGATTTGCTTATTAAGGATGGCGAGGTTGCTGAAATACTTAACGCAATGGGGAGCGGATTTGCTGTAGATGTTTCAGATATGATTAAGAAAGATGGTCACGCGACGGTTCATAACGCTGTCGTGTCTAGTCAGTTTGATGCTGATCGGCTTGACTATATGCGTCGAGATCGTCTTATGACAGGTACCGAGCATGCTGCCATCGATTTCAATTGGCTTATAGCTAACCTTGAGATCGCGTCTCTGCCGACTGGAGTTGATGAGCATCAAACTGGGTCTGTTGAGACTTTTGTTATTGGCCCAAAGGCAGTTCATGCTGCTGAAGGCTACATTTTGGGGCTTTTTCAGCTTTACCCTACCGTTTATTTTCATAAAGCTACTAGGGGTGCAGAGAAGATATTTTGTGAATTACTGGTTCGAGTTGTGGATCTCGCTAGGAACGGTTTGGCGGCCAAGACAGGGCTACCTGAGCGCCATCCTCTGATCCGGTTTGCGCTGGATCCAGAGAGCCTCGATATAGTCCTTTGCCTTGATGACACCGTCATATGGGGTGCGCTGGCACTGATGAGCGATGCGGATGATCCGCTTGTGAGTCAATTCGCTGTGCGGCTTAGGGATCGCAAGCTCTATAAGTGCTTCGACATCCGTGCGCGGATAAGCCACGAATTTGATCCCGATATCGTTGGCACTCCCGAAAGGGTGGCAAAAATCGAAACCTGCTGCGCAAGGGTAAATGCAAAATTAACTGAATGGGCTAACGCTCAACCTGGGGATATTCCCCGGATTCTTATCGATGAGGCAAAGCGTTCTCCCTACAAGGACGCTGTTGGCGCACGAGGACCAATCGAAACTATCAACGTGCGGACCGATGGGGGCAGCTTGGTGGATCTCAAACAGCGTTCTCGCGTTGTTGCGAATCTAGCCGATTTTATGCTTTTGCGCGTCTATCATGATCGTGGTGATCAGGAGGCGTGCAAAACGATTGGCGCTATTATCGATCAGGAGGTCCAGGCATGCCGCTAAATGACGCGAAAAAGGTCGCGGCTATCGTCGCTGATGCTGGCGGCCGCGTGGTTGGTCGTACTCGCCTCCAAAAAATTGCCTACCTACTGACTGTGACCGGGCTGGAGAGCGGGTTCGCGTTTAGCTATAAGCACTACGGTCCGTATAGCGAAGATTTGGCTACAGCAGCTCGAATGGGCAGCCTTTTTGGCGAGCTTACCGAGACCGAGCAGTCCACGTCTTGGGGCGGGTCTTATTCGATTTACACAGCCACAGCGCCTGCGGAAGCAGAGGTGGGCGATCTTCGCCGACAGTTCGCTAGAGCTGCCGCTAACGCGGACGCCATCGAGCTGGAATTGGCGGCGACAGCAGTCCTACTTGCCTCGGAAAGTTACAGTGACCCGTGGGCAGAAACGGCAAGGCGGAAGCCCGAGAAAGCTGAAGGTGGTCGGATAGATAGAGCCAGAGAACTGTTGCGCGCTCTGTCACGCATTCCAACGCCGGTTCCGCTCCCGGCAATTGTGTAAAGTCCTCCCCGAGGAGGACTGTCGTTAATCGAAAGCAATGACGGGCCCAAGCCGACGCTCTACTCCGCCGCCTGCCTTGCCCCCTTGCCCTTCAACGGCCGCCGCTCCAGCACTTCCTTGAGGAAGCGCGCGGTGTGGCCCTTGCCGATCCGGACGACATCCTCCGGCGTGCCCTGGGCCACGACCTCGCCGCCGCCGTCGCCGCCTTCGGGGCCCATGTCGATGATCCAGTCGGCGGTCTTGATCACTTCGAGATTGTGCTCGATCACCACCACGGAATTGCCCTGCTCGACCAGCTCGTGCAGCACCTCCATCAGCTTGGCGACGTCGTGGAAGTGCAGGCCGGTGGTCGGCTCGTCCAGGATGTAGAGGGTGCGGCCGGTGGCGCGCTTGGAAAGCTCCTTGGAGAGTTTTACGCGCTGCGCCTCGCCGCCCGACAGGGTGGTGGCCTGCTGGCCGACCTTGACATAGTCGAGCCCGACGCGGGCGAGCGTCACCATCTTGTCGCGGATCGAGGGCACGGCCTTGAACAGGTCCTTGGCCTCCTCGACCGACATGTCGAGCACATCGGCGATCGAGCGGTCGCGATACTTCACCTCCAGCGTCTCGCGGTCATAGCGCTTGCCCTTGCAGACATCGCAGGTGACGTAGACGTCGGGCAGGAAATGCATCTCGATCTTGATGACGCCGTCGCCCTGGCAGGCCTCGCAACGGCCTCCTTTGACGTTGAAGCTGAACCTGCCGGCCTGGTAGCCGCGCGCCTTGGCCTCGGGCAGGCCGGCGAACCATTCGCGGATCGGCGTGAAGGCGCCGGTATAGGTCGCCGGGTTGGAGCGCGGCGTGCGGCCGATCGGCGACTGGTCGATGTCGATGACCTTGTCGAGATGCTCCATGCCCTCGATGCGGTCATGGCTGGCAGGATGCTCGATCGAGCCGTTGAGCTTGCGCGCCACCGCCTTGTAGAGCGTGTCGATGACCAGCGTCGACTTGCCGCCGCCGGAGACGCCGGTGATGCAGGTGAACAGGCCGAGCGGGATGTCGACCGTGACGTCCTTGAGGTTGTTGCCGCGGGCGCCGACGATCTTCAGGCTCCGGCCCTTCTGCGGCTTGCGGCGCTTGCCGGGCACGGCGACGCTCATCTCGCCGGTGAGGTATTTGCCGGTCAGCGAGTTCGGATCGCCGAGGATGTCCTGCGGCGTGCCCTTGGCGACGATCTCGCCGCCATGGATGCCGGCGCCGGGGCCGACATCGACGACATAATCGGCGGTCAGGATCGCGTCCTCGTCATGCTCGACGACGATCACGGTGTTGCCGAGGTCGCGCAGGCGGCGCAGCGTGCCGAGCAGGCGCTCATTGTCGCGCTGGTGCAGGCCGATCGAGGGCTCGTCCAGCACATAGAGCACGCCGGTGAGGCCGGAGCCGATCTGCGAGGCCAGCCGGATGCGCTGGCTCTCGCCGCCGGAGAGCGTGCGCGAGCCGCGCGCCAGCGTCAGGTATTCCAGGCCGACATCGAGCAGGAAGGTCAGCCGGTCGCGGATCTCCTTGAGGATGCGCGGGGCGATCTCGTTCTGCTTGTTGGAGAGGCGCGAGGGCAGGGCGGTGACCCAGGCGAGCGCGTCCTTGACCGAAAGCTGCGAGATCTCGCCGATATGGCGCATGTCGATCTTCACCGCCAGCGCCTCGGGCTTCAGGCGAAACCCGTTGCAGGCGGCGCAGGGCGTCTCCGACATGAAGCGGCCGATCTCCTCGCGGGCCCAGTCGCTCTCGGTCTCCTTCCAGCGCCGCTCCATATTGGTGATCACGCCCTCGAAGGGCTTCTTCACCTCATAGGCGCGGAGGCCATCGTTATAGGCCATGCGCACGGCTTCCGTGCCGGTGCCGAACAGGATCGAATCCTTGGCCTGCTGCGGCAGCTCCGACCAGGGTTTTGTGGTCGAGAAGCCAAAGTGCCTGGCGAGCGCGTCGAGCGTCTGGCCGTAATAGGGCGAGGTCGACTTGGCCCAGGGCGCGATCGCGCCCTTCTTCAGCGAGAGCGAATGATCCGGGACGATCATCTCCGGGTCGATCCGCATCTCGTGGCCGAGGCCGTCGCAGGTCGGGCAGGCGCCGAACGGGTTGTTGAACGAGAACAGGCGCGGCTCGATCTCGGGGATGGTGAAGCCGGAGACCGGGCAGGCGAACTTGGAGGAGAAGGTGACGCGCCTGGCATCGCCATTCTCCTCCTTCTCGTCGGCATATTCGAAGACGGCGATGCCGTCGGCGAGGTCGAGCGCCTGCTCCAGCGAGTCGGCGAGGCGGGCGCCGAGATCGGGCCGGATCACGATGCGGTCGACGACGACGTCGATGTCGTGCTTGAACTTCTTGTCGAGGCTGGGCGCGTCCGCGATCTCGTAGAACTCGCCATTGACCTTGACGCGCTGGAAGCCGCGCTTCAGCCACTCGGCCATCTCCTTGCGGAACTCGCCCTTGCGGCCGCGCACCACCGGCGCGAGCAGATAGCCGCGGGTCTTCTCCGGCAGCTCGACCAGCCGGTCGACCATCTGCTGCACGGTCTGGCTCTCGATCGGCAGGCCGGTCGCGGGCGAATAGGGGATGCCGGCGCGCGCCCAGAGCAGGCGCATATAGTCGTGGATCTCGGTGACGGTGCCGACCGTCGAGCGCGGGTTCTTCGAGGTCGTCTTCTGCTCGATCGAGATCGCCGGGGAGAGCCCGTCGATCTGGTCGACATCGGGCTTCTGCATCATCTCGAGGAACTGGCGGGCATAGGCCGAGAGCGACTCGACATAGCGGCGCTGGCCCTCCGCATAGATCGTGTCGAAGGCGAGCGAGGACTTGCCCGAGCCGGAAAGCCCCGTGAAGACGATCAGCTTGTCGCGGGGAATGGCGAGGTCGACATTCTTGAGATTGTGCTCGCGCGCGCCGCGCACGGAGATGACGCGCGAGTTCGGGTCGGCCGCACGGTTGCGGTCGAACATGTCTTCGAGCGTCGCGGCCTGTTCGGCGAGCGTGGTCTTGCGAGCCATTGCGGTGTCCGGTTCGGGTAAGCCGTAGAGATAGGGCAAATGCCGGGTCCTGCCAGTGCGGCCCGACGAAAGGCTGGCATGAGTAGCACGCAGCCGCGGATGTTGCTGCATTGTTCTTGTCGCGCTTGCTGACAGGCGCTGTCAGGAGCGTGGCAGGCTGCGGAAGCGTCTCCGGAGCAGGATCGCGGAGGCGAGCATGGCGAGCGCCAGCGCCCCGGACAGGATCAGCGCCGCCCCTGCGCCATAGCGCTCGATCAGCAGCGCATAGGCGAGCGGGGAGGCGGCGGAGAGGACGAAGCCCGGCGCCAGCAGCCGGCCGACATAGGCGCCATAGCTCTTCGGATCGAACAGCATCAGCGGCAAGGTGCCGCGTGTGATCGTCAGCACGCCATTGCCGGCGCCGTAGCAGAAGGCGAAGGCCAGCGCCGCGAAAGCGCTCGCGCCGCCGGCGAGGCCGAGGACGAAGCAGAGCGGCAGGACGAGGCAGGCGACGAGGTTGAGGTCGAATGGGCTGGTCTTCGCCCCGAACAGCACCTCGCCGAGCCGCGCCAGCGACTGGCCGATGCCCCGCGTCGCACCAATCCAGACCGCGGCGGCAGCGGGTAGGCCGAGCCCGGCAAGGATGCCGATCATATGCGCGGACATGCCGGCATTGAGGATGCCGGCGAAGGTGACGATCAGGGCGTAGAGCAGGCCGGCGAAGCGGGTGTCGGCTGGGCTGAGCGCGACGGCGGGTTTCGCAGCGGCTGCGCCGGGCAGTGGGTGGGCGGAGACGGCCGGCAAGGTCAGGTACAGCGGCAGGGTCAGCAAGGCGAAGCCGGCATAGACGAGGAGCGCCCCGCGCCAGCCGAACTGTTCGGCGAGGGCATGGCCGAGCGGCCAGAACACGGTCGAGGCGAGGCCACCGAGCAGGGTGATCTGGGCGATCGGCCTGCGCGCGGCGCTGCCGCCGATCCGGGCCAGCGCCGCGAAGGCGGCGTCGTAGAGGCTAAGCCGCATGGCGAGGCCGAGGCAGAGCCAGGCGGCGTAATAGGCGGCGATCGTGTGGGCGAAGGCGAGCCCGGCGATGCCGGCGGCGGTGAGAAGCGAACCTGCGCACATCACGGTCCTGCCGCCATGGCGATCGATCAGGCGGCCGACCGCGCCCGAGGTCAAACCCATCACCAGCAGGCCGGCCGAGAGCCCGCCATGGATGACCGCCTGCGACCAGCCGAGCTCACTCGCGATCCGCTCGCCGAACGCGCCAACGAGATAATAAGAGACGCCCCAGGAGATGAGCTGCGCCAGCCCGAGGCAGAAGACGGTGCTGCGAGAGATCATCGCGGACTCATTGACGGCAGCAAGCAGTCACACTCGACCCCGACGCGATCATCCCGGACAAGCGGCAAAGCCGCGCCGATCCGGGATCCATGCCTGAACCTCCATCGGAAGCGCGCTGGCATGGATCCCGGGTCTCCGGTCGGTCGCCCGGGATGATTAGAGTTCTAAACTGACGCAGCACTATCTCGCTCCGCCGGGCAGCGTCCGGTCTCCCGGTCCGAGGCTGCGCTGCATCAGGACGGTGTCGACCCAGCGGCCGAGCTTGAAGCCGGTCGAGCGCAGGGTGCCGATAGGCTCGAAGCCGAAGCGGCGATGCAGGCCGATCGAGCCGGCATTGGCGCTGTCGCCGACATTGGCGAGCATCTGGCGCCAGGGGCCGGTCTCGCAACGGGCGATCAGCGCGCCGAGCAGGGTCGAGCCGATCCCGCGGCCGCCGAAGCCGTCGGCGACATAGACCGAGTCCTCGATGGTGTGGCGGTAGGCGGGGCGGGGTCGATAGGCCGTCGCATAGCAGTAGCCGACGACCCTCCCGCCCTGCTCGGCGGCGAGATAGGGCAGGCCGAGGCCCAGCACCGCCTGCCGGCGCGCCAGCATGTCCTCGACGCTCGGCGGCGTCTCCTCGAAGCTCGCAAGGCCGTGCAGGACATGGTGGCTGTAGATCGCCTGGATCGCGGCCATGTCGGCCTCACCAGCATCGCGGACGAGGATGGGCGGCGTGGTGTGGCCGGCGAACTCGGTCGTCGTCATCGCAGTTGTTCCGGCCCCGGAGGGCCGCCTTTCCGTCTGGTCGGGGCGCCCGGTCAGCGCCTCCTGTCGCGTCACGCCGATATCGGCGAGTTGCTGGTCGTCGAGCTCGCGCAGGGACCGCAATTGCTGATAGCGCGAATGCTGGGAGGCGCCGATATAATCTGCTGCCTCGCGCAACAGCCATTGTCCCGCAGACCATATCCCGCTCATCGCTTGCGCCCTACCGCGGCCGGGCTCTTGCCGAATCGCCAGGGCAACTTGCGTTTCGCCGCGCCATAAATGAAGCTTCTCAAAGTTATGCAGAGCATGAGAATTTCTTTGAGATGCGCGACCTTCGCCTCGACCAGCTCGACAGCTTCCGCCAGGTGATCGCGCTCGGCAGCTTCTCGGCGGCGGCCGAGAGGCTCGGCCTGAGCCAGCCGGCCGTCAGCCTGCAGATCCGCGAGCTCGAGCGGCGGCTCGGCGTGACCCTGATCGAGCGCGTCGGGCGCCGGGCGCAGCCGACGGCGGCGGGCACCGAATTGCTCGACCATGCCGGGCGGATCGAGGCGGCGGTGGCGGCGGCGCAAGAGGCGATGGCGCGTCATGCGACCGGGGCGATGGGCCGGGTGCGGATCGGCACCGGCGCAACCGCCTGCATCTTCCTGCTGCCGCCGCTATTGCGCGACCTGCGCCAGCGCCATCCGACGCTGGAGATCACCGTCAGCACCGGGAACACCTCGGATATCGTCAAGGCGATCGAGGACAACCAGATCGATATCGGCCTGGTCTCGCTGCCGGCCGCCGGCCGCAGCCTCGAGGTGACGCCGCTGCTGGAGGACGAGTTCGCGGTGATCGCGCCGCCGGGCATGGAGTTGCCGGCACGGTTGACGCCGGAAGCGCTGGCGCGCCTGCCTGTCCTGCTGTTCGAGCCCGGCGGCATCACTAGGCGCATCGCCGATGAATGGTTCGCCCGCGCCGGCGTGACGCTCAAGCCAGTGATGTCGCTCGGCAGCGTCGAGGCGATCAAGCGGCTGGTCGGCGCCGGTCTCGGCTGCGCCGTGCTGCCCGGCATGGCGGTGCGCGGCGAGAGCGAGGGGCTGATCGTTCGCTCCCTGTCGCCGCGGGTGCATCGCACGCTCGGCCTCGTCCTGCGCAAGGACAAGCCGCTGCATCGCGGCCTGCGCGAGACGCTGAAGGCGCTGCGGGCGCTGGGCACGCTCGGCTGAGGGCTCTGCGGAACCGAGCCGTTCATCCTGAGCGCTTCGCCATCGCATCGTCGTCCCGGGCGACCGAAGTGCGACCCGGGACCCATGCCTGAACTTCACCGATAGGGGTTCAGGGATGGGTCCCGGATCTCCGCTTCGCTGCGTCCGGGACGACTCGATCTCATATTGGACGACAAGATCTCATGTTGATGGCCAGCGGCCGCCAGCGCTGCTGACAGGCCTGGTCGGAGGGGCGGTCCATGCCATCACCCGTTTGCGCAGTGCCCAAGGCGGGAAGTGGCGTTAATGTCGTCGCTTGCCGGGCGGAACATTTCGCTCGCTTTCGCGCTTCGTGGACATGCCCAACCGTCAGGTGCCCAGACCGGGCACAGCAGCCAGCGGGGGATCGTCATGATGAAAGCCGTTCTGCGCACTGCAACTCTGCTGCTCGGCCTCGGGCTGGCCGCGCCCGTTCTCTCCTGTGAGCTCGACAGGCCGCTGAAGATCGCCGGGCTCGACTACGATTCCGCCGCCTTCCACACCGCCGTGGCGCGGGCCGTGGTCGAGAAGGGCTTTGGCTGCAAGGTCGAGCGCGTGCCCGGCGTGGTCGCGCCGCTGGTCAACGGGCTGGCGCGCGGCGATGTCGACGTGATCATGGAGATCTGGCTGGCCAACCCGGTCGAGGCCTGGACCAGGGCGGAGGCCTCCGGGAAGGTAATTCCGCTCGGCACGACCTTTCCCGACGCCAATGAGGGCTGGTATGTGCCGCGCTATCTCGTCGAGGGCGCGGATGCCAAGGCGAAGGACCTGAAGACGGTCGCCGATCTCAAGCGCCACAAGGCGCTCTTCCCCGACCGGGAAGAGCCGGGCAAGGGCCGCTTCTACAATTGCGTCGCCGGCTGGGTCTGCGAAGGCATCAACACCAAGAAGCTCACAGCCTATGGGCTTGCGGACGACTACAACAATGTCCGTGGCGGCTCGGGCGAGGCGCTGGTCGCGGCGATCGAGGCGAACCTCAACCGCAGGCAGCCGGTGCTGTTCTATTATTGGAGCCCGAGCTGGCTGATCGGCGCCTATGACCTCGTCAAGCTCGGCGAGCCGGCCTTCGACCCGGCGATCTGGGCCGAGCTGAAGGCGAGCGACAAGCCGACCAGGGCGACCGCCTATCCAGTCAGCAAGGTAGTGATCGGCGCCAATCTCGCCTTCACCCAGGCGGCGCCGCAGCTGACGAGCTTCTTCAAGAATTACGGCATCAGCAGCGCGCTGACCTCGCAGATGCTGGGCGATGCCCGCAAGGCCGGGATCACACCGGAGGAGCAGGCGCTGCGCTTCCTCAAGGACCGGCCGGATGACTGGCGCCACTGGGTCACCGCCGAGGTCGCTGCGAAGGTTCAGGCCGGCTTGTGAGTGCTGGCCTGCTGCCTGATCTCGGCAAGCCGCTCCAGGGCGCCGTCAACCGGCTGGTCGATGCGCTCGTCACCGGTTCCGGCGACAAGCTCGATGCCGTTTCGGACGGGCTGACCGCGCCGGTCAGGCTGCTCGAAAGCGCGTTGGCGCAGGTGCCACCGGAGGCGGGCATCGCCATGGTCGGGCTCGCCGCCTGGCTCGCGACCCGCCGGATCGCCTTCGCGGCCGGAATGGCGGCGCTCGTGCTGATGCTCGCTCTGCTCGGGGTCTGGCCGGCCGCGATGCAGTCGCTGGCACTGATCGTCGTCGCCGTCGTGCTGATCGTGCTGTTCGGGCTGCCGCTCGGCGTCGCGGCGGCGAGGACGCCGCGTATCTCGCGGGCGCTCGCCCCGCTCTATGACCTCATGCAGACCGTGCCGAGCTTCGTCTATCTCATCCCGGTCGCGATGATCCTCGGGCTCGGGCGGGCGCCGGCCCTGGTCGCGACCCTGATCTATGCCTTGCCGCCCTTCGCCCGGTTGACCGAACTTGGCCTGCGCGAGGTCGACGGGCGCGCGGTCGAGGCGGCGCGGGCGCTGGGCCTGAGCGCGCGGCAGAGCCTCTGGCTGATCGAATTGCCGCTCGCCCGCCCGGCGATCCTGCAAGGGCTCAACCAGGCGATCATGATGGCGCTCGCCATGGTCGTCGTCGCCTCAATGATCGGTGCCAAGGGGCTGGGCGAGACCGTGCTCCTCGGCTTGCAGCGCGCCGATCCCGGCCTCGGCTTCGTCGGCGGGCTCGGCATCGTGCTGCTGGCGGTGCTGCTCGACCGGCTCGCCCAGGCGATCTTCCGCGCGCAACGTTCTCCGCGCCGGCCCGGCGTGCCCTGAGGCTGCTGACATCGGCCGTCAGGGAGCCTGTTGCGCGTGCCCCAGCGCTTCGGCAGCTTGCCGGCTGCAAGGACTCGGGGAGAGGCGCCATGTATGGTCTGATCGGACGGATGCTGGCCAAACCCGGCGAGCGCGAGGCGCTGATCGGCCATATCCTCGGCAGTAGCGCGGCGATGCCCGGCTGCCTGAGCTATGTCGTCGCCCGCGATCCCGCCAATCCCGATGCGATCTGGGTGACGGAGGTCTGGGATCGCGAGGAAAGCCATGCCGCCTCGCTGCAGCTGCCGGCGGTGCAGGCGGCAATCGCCAAGGCCCGCCCACTGATCGCAGGTTTCGATAATCACACCGTGACCGAGCCGGTAGGTGGGCATGGCTTGGCGCGTGGCTGAGGACGACGCCGCTCGCATCTAACCGTTTTTCAGCTTTTTGGGCCTAGGTTGACGATACGTCGCGCGGCAGACGTGACGAGAAACTTCGGAAACCGGAAGCGCCAATGGCCTGGAAGCTCGACATCGACTTCGTCTCCGCGCAACCGGGCTTCGAGATCGACAAGGACAGCGCCGGAGAAGCGCCATGGGGGTTTGGCTGGGGATGGGGCGCGCTCCATAGCCGCATCGGCTGCCCGGTCCCCACGAGCGCGACCCAGACCGACAGCAAGCCGCTCGTCGACGTCTTCCCGCTGCCCGGGTTCAACTGCGTCAGCGAGCGGTTTCGGGCGATCGTGGAGTCCTTCGAGCCGGGCGTCCATGAGTTCTTTCCGATCCAGCTCAAATCGCGGAAGCGGGTCGCCTATGCGGAGCCCTATTTCCTGATCAATGTCCGCCAGCGTTTCGATTGCATCCTGATCAAGGGGATCGATTTCGAATGGGGCAGCATGGTCGCCCTCGGCCTTGAAGGGATGCCGTATATGTCCTGGATGGGTAAAAGGCCGCCAATGTCCGCCAGCCGGACGACGATTGCCGGTCGCCATCTCTGGCGGACCCGTTGGGTTCCGCAAAGTAGGAAGATCATGGTTTCCGATCAGCTCAGGGCCGCGCTGATGGATGCGAAGATCCGGCGCCTGACCTTCAAGGAGCCCTGGGCCCAGCATTTCGCGGAGGTCGACACGCCCTTCGATTACCGCGAGCAGGTGCCGGGCATCGTTGACTGGATCGAGGCCAACCGGCCGGCGGTACTGCTCGAAGATCACCTCGACTGGGTGAAGGCCCACATGCCGCATTGGCTGTCGTGATAGCTCGCGGGCCGGCGGGCTTTTGCCGGCGAATGCC
The DNA here is from genome assembly GCF_001509835.1 of Allobosea sp. WAO. Classification (GTDB taxonomy): domain Bacteria; phylum Pseudomonadota; class Alphaproteobacteria; order Rhizobiales; family Beijerinckiaceae; genus Allobosea. The sequence continues at coordinate 618,658 of NZ_JXTJ01000004.1, read as the reverse complement.
GATCGTCCGAAAAGCCGCGGCTCGCTGTGGTGGATTCCGGGGCTCCGTTTCGATGTGACGGCAGTGACGGGCCGGCATGACCGGCGCGGCTTCCGCTTGCGGATCGCTCGGGCTAAGAGCCTCGCAACGCAGCCGAACGGCGAGGGCGAGCCTGTCATGACCGATTCCGAAGTCCGCAAACTCACCATCGTGCCCTTCGCCGGGGCGCTGCACGGCAAGGTGACGCCGCCGGGCTCGAAGTCGATCACCAATCGGGCGCTGTTGGTCGCGGCGCTGGCAAAGGGCACCAGCCGGCTTTCGGGCGCGCTGAAGAGCGACGACACCCGCTACATGGCGCAGGCGCTGCGGGCGATGGGCGTCACCGTCGAGGAGCCGGACGCGACCAGCTTCGTCGTCACCGGCGATGGCCGCCTGCGCGCCCCGGCGGCGCCGCTCTTCCTCGGCAATGCCGGCACGGCGACGCGCTTCCTTACTGCCGCAGCAGCGCTGGTCGAGGGGCAGGTCGTGGTCGATGGCGACGAGCATATGCGCAAGCGGCCTATCGCGCCGCTGGTCACGGCGCTGCGGACGCTCGGCGTCACGGTGGAGGCGCCGAGCGGCTGCCCGCCGGTGACGATCGCGGGGCAGGGCGGCTTCGCCGGCGGCCGGGTCGAGGTCGATGCCGGGCTCTCCAGCCAATATGTCTCGGCGCTGCTGATGGCCGGCGCCTGCGCGCGCGGGCCGGTCGAGGTCGCGCTCAGCGGCCTCGGAGACAGCGGGGAGATCGGCGCGCGCGGCTATGTCGACCTGACGCTCGCGACGATGGCGGCTTTCGGCGCGAAAGTCTCGCAGCCGGACGCGGCGACCTGGCGGATCGAGCCGACCGGTTACCGTGCCGCCGATTACCTGATCGAGCCCGACGCCTCGGCGGCGACTTATCTCTGGGCGGCGGAAGTGCTGACCGGCGGCAAGATCGACCTCGGCGTGCCGGCGGCGGCCTTCACCCAGCCCGACGCCAAGGCGTATGCGCTGATCGCCGCCTTCCCGAATCTGCCTGCCGAGATCGATGGCTCGCAGATGCAGGACGCGGTGCCGACGCTCGCGGTGCTCGCCGCCTTCAACAATACGCCGGTGCGCTTCACCGGCATCGCGAATCTGCGCGTCAAGGAATGCGACCGGGTCTCGGCCCTGTCGCAAGGCCTGTCGCGGATCCGGCCGGGGCTCGGGGTGGAGGAGGGGGACGATCTCCTCGTCGCTTCCGATCCTTCGCTCGCCGGGCAGACCCTGCCGGCCGAGATCAACACCTTCGCCGATCATCGCATCGCGATGGGCTTCGCGCTGGCCGGGTTGAAGATCGGCGGCATCACCATCCTCGATCCCGGATGCGTGGCGAAGACCTATCCGGAGTATTGGCGGGCGCTCGCCTCGCTCGGCGTGCGCTTCGAGGGCGAGGCGCCCTGAGCGGGCAATGCCCATGCAATAAGCGACTGCAACCTGTCGCATTCGACGCCAGGCGAGGCGGTTCGAGTGGGCGGAAGGCACCGATCCCGGTGTGTGGAAGCCCGCCGCAGCGCAGGCGCGCGCTTGCCAGCGCGGCGGGATGACGGCAATCTCAGCCCAGCGATACCATCAGCGGGCCTATGCCGAAGCGTTCTTTCTTCGGGAAACAGGACATGGGAAGCCCAGAATCATGATCATCGACGATAGGAATGCCGATGCCGGCAAGCTGCACGCGGCCGCCTTGCGCGGGCGCCGGATCGGAGGGCTCGACCGCCGGTCGTTTCTGGCCGGTTCGGCAGCCGGTCTCGGCGCGCTGGCGCTAGGCGGCTGCGCGACATCCGACGGCATGAGCCTCGCCGAGGCGCAGAAGCTCTACGGCCCGGTGCCCGAGGAGAAGTTCCCGGTTCCGGCGATCGACGTCAGCAAGGTCGATCCGAAGTACTTCCGGCGGACGGTCGCCTACGATACCAAGGAGCCGGCCGGTACGATCATCGTCGATCCCGGCAATTACTATGTCTATCGCGTCGCCGGTGACGGCACCGCGACCCGCTATGGCGCCAATGTCGGCCGCGACGGCTTCCGCTGGACTGGCAACGCCTATGTCGGGCGCAAGTCCGAATGGCCGACCTGGACGCCGCCCAAGGAGATGATCAAGCGCCAGCCCGAGGTGGCGAAATACGCCCGCGGCATGCCGGGCGGCCTCGAAAACCCGCTCGGCGCGCGCACGCTCCATCTCTACCAGAACGGCGCCTACACGCTCTACACGATCTATGCGTCTCTGGATGCCGAATCGATCGGCAACGGCATCACCAGCGGCTGCGTCGGCCTGCTCACCCAGGACATGATGCACCTCTATGCCCAGACCCCGGTGAAGACGAAGGTGGTCGTCCTGCCGGCCTAGGTTAAAGCTGACGAAACGGCTGCAATTGCGCAGCAGGATCCGCCGCCGCTTCCCAAAAAGCGGCGGCGTTGTCGTTTCCGCCGCTCTCGACGGGGCGGATCCCGAACGGGATTCCGGCGAGGCCATGTCCGCAGGGCTACCTCCGAAGAGCCGTGGCCTTGCGCCGGCCTCGACGCCACCATGGCAACTGGGTGTGTGACGGGCGCCTTCGCGCGCCGGCATTGGGGCTTTCGGCGGAATGACCGAGGACAGCAAGTTCCGATACTTCCTGTGCCGCCACGCGCACGATCCCGTCGAGATCAATCTGTCGGAGTATGTCGACCCTTTCGTCGACGTCTTCCTGGCGTATTGGGTCGGTGTCCTGAAGATGCTCGAGGTCCTGCTCGATGCAGAGGGCCTCGTCTTCTACATCGTCTGGGGCACGGAGACGGTGCGGGAGCTGCCGAGCTATGGGAAGAACGTCGTGGTCCTGCTCCTGATGGAGGAGTTCTGCGAGATACCGCCCTATTTCGACAAGGTTCGCTACGTCTTCAAGACGCACGGCTTCTTCCCTTATGTGAACACGCTTCAGCTCGGCGCGAGCCTGGCATTGATGCTGAAGGCGGTCCGGGACGCCGCGCGCTGGGCCTCCAGCAGCGGCCTGCTGGCGCTCCGGCACAAGGGCGCTATCGCCCGCGAGGAGGGCGGCATGACCGTGCCGCTTGGCTATGCCAGGCAGACGGACCTGCCGGGCAAGCCCTTCGGCGAGCGCCGCTACGCGGTCTCCTTCGTCGGCAGCGTGAAGCAGCGCGCCTACCATCCGCTCTCCATCCGGGCGCTGCTGGGAACGCCGAAGGACATTGCGCGCTCGCGCATGCTCGACGAATTGCAGCGTCTCGCCGAAACCATGCCGGGCGAGGTGTTTTTCGCCGATACCGGCTCCTACATGAACGGGGTGCTCTCCGACGGGGTCCGTTATTCCGAGCTGATGGCGGACTCCAGGATTTGCCTCGCCCCGCGGGGCTCCTCGACCGAGACGTTCCGGCTGTTCGAGGGCATGCGTCAGGGTTGCGTCGTGATCTGCGATCGGGTGCCTCGGCACTGGTTCTTCGCGGACTGCCCCTTTATCCAGCTTGACGACTGGTCCAAGCTCGGCCCTTGCGTAAACGGCTTGCTCGCCGACCCGGAGCGCCTCGAAGAATTGCACAGGCGCTCACTCGACTGGTGGCAGCGGCGGTGCGCGCCTCAGGCGCTTGCCGGTGTCATGGCGGAGCGCCTCGCGCGGGTGCCGCAGGCCGGAGGCGGAGAGAGCCTGCAGGCTTCAGGGCTTCAGTCGCAGGTCTAGGCCGCGGAATGCCCGAATGTTTGGCGAGTGGCCCCGGCCGTGCGATCGTCGCGCGCTCGGGGGCGAACAGGCGAGGGCGCTATGGATACGGACCCGGCGGCCAAGGACCGCGTCACACAAGTCCTGAAGAAGCATCTCGAGCTCGCACAGGAGCAGCTCGACATGGCCGAGCGCGGCGTCCTTCTGTCGATAGACGGCGCGCCGGAAGGCATCAACCTGACCAGGGAAGCCCTCGCCATCCGCGTCGAGCAGTTGCAGGGCGCGCTCGATCGGCAGCAGGGGCGCGGCTGACGCTTCGGCGGCGACTCCGAAACGGCAGCTCGGACAACCTACTTGCCTGTGTTCTGGTTCGGCTTGGCGTCCAGCGAACGGCCAATCTCGACGGCGATGGTGCGATAGTCGAGCGGGCCGGCATCGTCCCGAAGCGCCTGGCGCAGGAAGCGCACCGGAAAGTGGATCGCCTCCCGATTGGCGCCAGACAATTCCGTCGCCCTGGCGGACGCGCCTTCGTCGGCACGATCGAGCGCTGCCTCGATCTGGCTGCTGTCCAGCAGGCCTTTTCGCTTCAACTCTCCGAAGAGCGCGGCGGTCGCGAGGAGGAGGCCTTCGAGTTGGAGGTTCGCAGTGTTCATCCTGAAGACTCCGAGTGATCGCCGAGCCGAGGTCCTTCCTCGGGTCCGTTCGACACGCCTTTCGGCGCGTGGCGCGCTCAGTGGTAGCCGACATTCATGACGTAGTCCCGCAGCAGGGCTTCTTCGTCGCTCGTCTCTTCCAGCAATAGTTGCAGCACGAGACGAGCCGTCATGACGCCGATCGGGCGGGATTCGCCGTCGAGGATCGGCAGGTTCTTCAGGCGATGCTCTTTCATCGAGGCCCAGACCGCCGTTCCCCAGTCAGAGGCCTGGCAGGAGACGATCTTCCGCGTCATGACGGTGGAAGCAGGCTCGGTGCAACTGGCACCGCCACACTGGCTCATTTTCGCCACCACGTCGGTTTTCGTCACGACGCCACAGGCGCGACCGCTTTCGTCGCAGACCACGACAAGGTCAATTCCCTTTCGGAACTGATTGGCCGCGTCGATGAGGGGAGAGCCATCCTTGATGGTCACGAGCAGCTCGCGAGCTTCAGGCAGAAGTCGATCGATCAGCATCAGCGCCTCCAGATTGCCGAGGGAACTGTAAATCTCCGGGCCGAAGCGCGCTAGCACTCTGGCAACCCAAGTTGATGACGGCCCCAAGGTCGTGGCAGATTTCGTGACGGGCGAAACAGACGAGGCAAGGCGATGAGCTTTCCCGAGACAGTCTCTTCAGGGAAGGAACTGGCCTCTCACATGGCTAGTCGCTTTCCACATTCGGACTGGATCGTCGAACTCGTTCAGCGATCCGGCTCCAGCAGGCAGAAGGTCGAAAGGCTGCTGCGCAGCGAGGCTGAACCACCGCCGGGACTGCTCGTTGCCGCGATCACCATGTTCGAGAGCCAGGAATGGCTGGGCCGGCAATTGCTGACGGACAATGAGTTGCCGTTCTCGGGCCTTCCGCGCAACATCGGGAAACTGAACGCGGACTAGCGCGGCGTTCAGGACATTGGCTTCAGACGCCGAACCGCGATCATTCGGGCATGCCGGCCAAGCGTAATGCTTTGGCCAATCGTGCAACGTAGTCCTGATTGCGCAGCGGACCGCTGAACTCGGCCATCATGGCAAGCCTCATCGTCGGCGCGAGCCGCAACAGCTCCGCCATTGCGTGCTGAGCCTCCTTCACGCGGCCCGACAGGGCGAGCGCAGCAGCGAAATTGCGCTGACTTAAGGCCCAGCCGGACTTTTCGCTGACCGAGCGCGCGGCCGAGGCCACCGCCTCCTCATAGGCGCCCGCCTGCATCAGCGCGAAGGCCATGCCATTCAGGTCGATATAGCGGAGCGGATCCTGCGGGCTGAGCCGGCACGCGCGCTCATAGCTCGTGATCGCCTTTGCGGGATCGCCGAGATAGTTCTGCGCCGCGCCGGCGCGGGACCTGGCCCGCGCCGAGTTCGGGTTGATCGCGCAAGCCCGGTCGAGCAGCAGAATGCCGGCTTCGGGGTCCATGCCGAGATAGGTCACGGTGATCCCGGCGGTCCACAGTGCCGTGGCATCGTCGCGACCGGTTTCCGCGGCCTTCCGCGCCCAGGCCAGAGCTTCCGCTTTGGTTGCTGCGGACAGATCGGGGTCCCACTGGGTCTTCAACTGGGCGACGCACAGCGACGCCATGCCGTAGGCCGCGCCATAATTGGGATATTGAGCGAACGCGCGGACGAAATAGTCCCGCGCCTCCCTGATGCTGTCGGGCGTGATATCCTGGAACACCGCGATCCCACGCAGATAGAGGTCATAGGCGCCGAGATCTTCCGTTGGCCGGCGTAGCGCGCGCTCGATCTCGGCCCGCTGCAGGTGTGGCTCGATCGCGCCGGCGACGGCCTCTGTCACGCGATCCTGCAGAAGGAAAACCTCGTCCAGCGGACCGTCGAACCAGTCTGCCCAGATCTGCGCGCCGGTCCTCGAATCCGCGAGCTCGCCCGTGACGCGAATGCGTCCGCCCGCCTTGCGGACGCTGCCTTCCAGCACGTAGCCGACCCCGAGCTCCCGTCCGACCTCTCGCACGTCGACGACGCGGCCCTTGTAGGCGAAGGCCGAATTGCGAGCGATGACGAAGAATGAGCGAATGCGGGACAACGCGGTCGTGATGTCTTCGACCAGGCCGTCGACGAAGTAATCCTGCTCCGGATCGGCGCTGATGTTGGTGAACGGCAGCACCACGATCGACGGCTTGTCCGCCGGGGGCACCAAACGAGCGGAAGCCGGCGCGATGAGTGGTCTCTCGGTGCCCTGTGCCTCGGCGACGACAATCACATCGGAGTCCAGGATGTAGCCGCGCCGGGGCAGCGCGCGCAGCACGCGACCCGCCTCATCTCCGATGGCCCTGCGGGCTTCGCGGACCGCCTGAAACAGGCTGTCTTCGGTCACGTGCACGCCTGGCCAGACCGCGCTGAGCAAGGCGTCCTTGCTCATGATGCGTCCTGCATTGCGCGCGAGCACGAGCAACAGGTCGAAGGGCTTCGGTGCCAGCCGCACTTCCAGACCGTTCGGATCGTGCAGGCGGCCCTGCGCACCATCGAGCGTGATGCCGGCAAAGCGCAGGATCTTTCCGGCTGCCTCGTTCATCAGAGCGTTCCGGCGATCGGTGATCCCTCAGAAAAGCATAAACGCAATCTCAGCGCGATTCCGACGTCGCCTCAGGACTTTGCCGGCACCGAGCGCGACGGTCCTTCCCGCGACCCGCTTCTGGCTGGGCCGCTCTTCGAGGGAGGTTGGGATGAGCCTTCTGCAAAGCGTTTCGATCTCGCACTCCGAGAGGCCGCATGAAGTCTCCCGGCGCTTGTCTGCCATCAGGGAACTGCCTGCTCGTTGCCTGTCGGTTGCGCTCGCCGCCACGCGCTTTCTATGGCGCAGCCTGCAGCCCGGTCCTCGGCTCACGCCCGGTGATCTGCGCGACATCGGCCTGCTGCCGGAACAAAGCCCCAACGCGCCGCTATGGGGACATGGCGGGATCATGTGGCGGCCGTGAACTACGGTTGTCTGGAGGCGCGGATCATGACCAACCGCGCCTTCGAGCCTTCGAGGTACGCGCCTCCGGTCCACCAAGGCGGGCCAAAGGTCAGGCCCGCGTGGCCATACCGGCTTCCCCGCAACCACCCGATGGCCACCCCTGCTCGGTCGGCGGCAACTGCGTGCGCTGCAGAATGTCCGCTGGCCTCCCCCTGACCCTGCTGCGAGCGGTCCACGCTGACCTGCCGGCTGCGAATCTCCGGGGACAACTTCCGATTTTGTCCTTGAACAAAACAGGAACATCATTGATAGTCCCTGCCGGGATCGCTAGGGTCCGCTTCCGGTCGATCGGCCGGTTTGTGGTGAAGTGCGCAGGAAAACGGAGCCTGTCATGGCTGGTAGCGTCAACAAGGTCATTCTGGTCGGCAATCTCGGGCGCGACCCCGAGGTGCGGCGCCTCGGCAGCGGCGAGCCGGTCGTCAATCTGCGCATCGCCACCTCGGAAACCTGGCGCGACAAGCAGTCGGGCGAGCGCAAGGAGCGCACCGAGTGGCATTCGGTGGTGATCTTCAACGAGAACCTCGCCAAGGTCGCCGAGCAGTATCTGAAGAAGGGCTCGAAGGTTTACATCGAGGGCCAGCTGCAGACCCGCAAATGGCAGGACCAGCAGGGCGTCGAGAAGTACACGACCGAGATCGTGCTGCAGCGCTTCCGCGGCGAGCTGACCATCCTCGACAGCCGCGGCCAGGGCGGCTCGGATGAGTATGGCGAGGGCGGCGGTGGTTCCTTCGAGGATCGCTCCTCTGGCGGCGGCTCCTTCGGCCGCCAGAGCCCGATGGGCAGCGGTGGTGGCTCGCGCCAGCCGGCGATGTCTGGCGGCGGTTCGAGCGGTGGTTCCTCGCGGTCCTCGAGCCATCTCGACGACGACATTCCGTTCTAGCCTTCGCGGCGGGCGGGTTTCACACGGGCCTGGTCAATGGAGAGGCGTCTCGCAGGAGGCGCCTCTTTTCATATCTGCGAGATGGGACGCGGGCAGGGATGGTGAGCAGGGCATGCTGAAGCTGGACCATCTCACCGTGATAGCCCCGACGCTCGCCGAGGGCGTCGGGCATGTGCGCGCCTGCCTCGACCTCGATGTGCCCTTCGGCCAGCGCCATCCCTATATGGGCACGCATAACCACCTGCTGCAGCTCGGCGACGGCGTCTATCTGGAGATCGTGGCGCTCGACCCCGAGGGTGAGGCGCCCGGCCGGGCGCGCTGGTTCGGCCTCGACGATCAAAGGCAGGTCAGAGCCGATTGGGGGGAAGGGCGGCGCCTGCGCGGCTGGGTCGCGCGGAGCGATGCGATCGATGCCGTGCTCGCAGGCCGCGGCGGTATCTTCGGCCGCAAGGTCGCGTTTCCCGCGAACGACCCGACCTTCGACTTCGCCATTCCCGACGATGGCTCGCTGCCCCTCGACGGCGCAGCTCCCTCTCTGATCGACCGGCGCGGCAAGCCGCGCTCGATGGCTGGGATCGCCGATCTCGGGGCGCGCCTACGCGGCTTCTCGCTCGCGCATCCGCAACCGGAGACCGTCGCGGCACTCTATCGCGAGCTCGCGGTCGAGGGCGCTCCGGCGCTCACTCAGGCGCAAAGGCTGCGCTATCATGCGCAGATCGAGACGCCGGCCGGGCCGAAGGAACTCACCTGAACACCGCCGCTGCGCGGTGCGTTGCCGGCCGGCCGGATCATCCCGCGGGCTCCCGCGAACCGCAGGGCTGCTGCCCGCTTGCGGCGATGGACAAAGCCGGCAAATTGGCCAATCTCCTCGTTATCGCCACGCTGTCCTGCGAAACCCAGCCATCATGACCATTCACGATCCCGCCGTTCCCGCGCTCTCCGTCTGGGTTGCGCTGGAGAGCCCCACCCATCACGTGCCCGGCGTCAACGGCATGATGGACCTCGTCGCCAGGGAGGTCGAAGGCCTGCCGATCGCCGTCGAGCGCATTCCCGGCCGTGACGGGCTCGGCGACAGCCTGGTGCTGCGCGCCGGCGTCGACAATGGCGAGAAGGCGGTCGCGCTGATGTCGCATCTCGACACGGTTCACCCGGTCGGCACCAGTGCCAAGGACCTGCCGGTCAGGGTCGAGGGCGAGCGGCTCTACGGGCCCGGCGTCTATGACATGAAGGGCGGCGCCTGGCTGGCGCTGCAGGCCTTCAAGGACGCCGCCAAGGCCGGCGCGGCCCGGCGGCCCATGGTCTTCCTGTTCACGCCGGACGAGGAGATCGGCTCGCCGACAACGCGCGGGCTGATCGAGGATATCGGGCGCAAGTCGATGGCGGTGCTGGTCACCGAGCCGGCGCGCGAGGGCGGCCGGATCGTCACGGCGCGCAAGGGCGTCGGCCGCTTCGAGGTGAAGATCGAGGGGCGCCCGGCGCATTCGGGCTCGCGCCATGCCGATGGCCGCAACGCCATCCGCGAGGCGGCGCACCAGATCCTCGCGGTCGAGGGCATGACCGACTATTCGCGCGGCATCACCACCACGGTCGCGCTGGTCGGCGGCGGCACGGCGGCGAACGTCGTGCCGCAGCATGCCTGGTTCAGTGTTGATTGCCGCGTCACCACGGTGGCGGACGGCGTGGCGATGGAACGGCGCATCCTCGGCCTCAAGCCCCATGATCCGGATGTGAAGGTCACGGTCACCGGCGGCATGAACCGTCCGCCCTATGAGAAGAGCGACGATGTCACGGCGCTCTACGAGAAGGCGAGGGCGATCGCGGCCGGCATCGGCTTCGACCTGCAGGACTGCCCGATGACCGGCGGCGGTTCGGATGGTAATTTCACTGCGGCGCTCGGCGTCCCGACGCTGGACGGGCTCGGCATCGACGGCGACGGCGCCCACACCCTGCAGGAATACGGGCTGATCCCGTCGATCGCCCCGCGCCGGGCGCTGATCAAGGGCTTGCTGGAGACGCTTTAGCACTCCGCGTCATGGTCGGGCTTGTCCCGACCATCCACGTCTTCCTTCCTACAATGCGCTGTTCAAGACGTGGATGCTCGCCACAGGGGCGAGCATGACGGGGTGTACCCCCCCTTCCGTTAGCCGGCCAAATCCGCTCTGATCCGCCTCAAGGCCGAGAAACCGGCCGGAGCAAGGGAGCGCGGCATGAAGGGCTGGATCGCGGGCGTGCTGGGTGTCGTCGGGATGGTGGTGACGGGAATGGCGGAGGCTCAGGAGCTGATCGTCGAGAAGAAGATCTTCGAGCTGCCGAGCTACACCACGCAGGGCGGGCGCACGCTGAAGAACGTCAAGGTCGGCTGGGAGAGCTACGGCACGCTCAACGCCGACAAGTCCAACGCGATCCTGATCTGCCATTTCTTCTCGGCGAATTCGCATGCCGCCGGCAAATATGCGGCCTCCGATGCCGCGCCCGGCTATTGGGACGCGATCATCGGCCCGGGCAAGGCGATCGACACCGACAAGTATTTCGTCCTGTCCTCGGACACGCTGGTCAACCTCAACACCGGCGATCCGAAGACCACGACCACCGGCCCGGCCTCGATCGATCCCGATACGGCTAAGCCCTACGCGCTCGACTTCCCGGTCGTGACCATCGGCGATTTCGTCAATGTCCAGAAGGCACTGGTCGAGAGTCTTGGAATCAGGAAACTGGTCATGGTCGCCGGTCCCTCGATGGGCGCGCTGCAGACCTATGAATGGGCCGCGAGCCATCCCGACATGGTCGGCAAGGCGATGGCGGTGATCGGCGCGGCGGAGGCGGATGCCCAGCTGATCGCCTGGCTCGATGTCTGGGCAGCGCCGATCCTGGTCGACCCCAATTGGAACAAGGGCGATTATTACGGCAAGACCCCACCCAATGCCGGCCTCGCCAAGGCGCTGACTGCGGTGACGCTGCAGGCCAATCACGGCGACTGGACCAATGGCACCTTCGGCCGCCGCCCGGCCAAGGAGGGCGACGATCCGGCCAAGGCGCTCGGCAACAAGTTCCAGGTCCAGAGCGTGCTCGACAATGCCGGCGAGGCACGCGCCAAGCTCTCGGACGCCAACCATTTCCTCTATCTGGTCAAGGCGAACCAGCTCTATGCCGCGGGGGGCAAGTCGCTTGCCGACGGGATGAGCCGGATCAAGGCGCCGCTGCTTATCGTCAGCCAGCCGAAGGATCTGGTCTTCCCGGACGAGATGATCCAGCGCACCGTCGCCGAGGCGAAGAAGGCCGGCCGCGACGTTTCCCACGTCACTATCCAGGGCACACGTGGCCATCTCGACGGGGTGATCTCCATGAAGCAGGCGGAAGGGGCGGTGAAGGCGTTCCTCGAGAAGTGAGGCGGGCTCGCTTGGGAGAGACCACGGTCTCGCTGCAGGAGGTCACGGCCGAGACCGTGCGCACGATCTGCGAACTCGCGCCGCACGGGGCGCAAAGCGGCTTCGTCGCGCCCAATGCGGTCTCGATCGCGCAGGCCCATTTCAATCCGGCCGCGGTGTTTCGTGCCATCTATGCCGACGAGGAGCCGGTCGGCTTCATCATGTGGCGGCCCGGCGATGACGGCGCGAGTTGCTTCCTCTGGCGCTTCATGATCGACGGGCGCCATCAGGGCAGAGGCTATGGGCGCGAGGCGATCGCGCTCTGGCTGAAGGTCCTGCCGTCGCAGGGATATAGGCTGGCGCAAACCAGCTATGTACCCGGCGATGGCGGGCCGCACGGCTTCTATCTGGCGCAAGGCTTCGTCGATACCGGCGAGACCCGCGCCAATGGCGAAAGGGTCATGGAGCTGGCGCTGTAGAAGGTCGAGGGACGCTGCTGCGCAAAGTGCTTGCGACGAGCCTGGGGGAGCTTGGAACCGATCGCAGCAGCCTCATCCGCCCGGTTCGAATGGCCGCGCCTCGCCGGCCTGGCTCAGCCACTTTCACCGAGCCATTCCAGAACCTGCTCGCGCAGCGGGTGCGGCGTGCGGGTCGCCGGGGACAGGATCGTCAGCCGATCGCCGCTCGGCATCGCATCAGCGAAGGGCGTGGCCAGCCGGCCCTGGGCCAGGAGCGGCGCGACCAGGCTCGCGCGGCCGATCAGGATGCCGGAGCCGCCGAGCGCGGCATCGAGCGCCAGCGCATAGAGCGAGTAAGACGGGCCGCGGCCGGCATCGATGCCGGTCACACCGGCATGCCTTAGCCAGCGCGCCCAGTCGCTGCGCCAGACCGCATCGTGCAGCAGGGTCTTGCCCAGGAGATCGGAGGGCGTGAGCAACTGCTGAGCCAGATGCGGCGAGCAGATCGGGGCAAGGCTGTCTTCGGCAAGGGCGAGGGCTCCCGGCGGCGGCTCCGCCAGATAGAACAGAGCGAGGTCGAAGGCCTCGCGCGGCCCGGTTGGCGGTTCCTCCATCGCCGAGATCGAGATCTGCAGCTCCGGAAACTCCTGCTGCAAGGCCGGCAGGCGCGGCGAAAGCCAGAGCTGGGCGATGCAGGGCAGGGCGGCGATGGCGAGCGCCTGACCGGTATGGCTTGCGCGCAGATCGTGCACCGCGAGCGAGAGCGCCTCGAAGGCGGCGCTGAGGCGCGGCTGTGCCTGCCTGCCGGCGTCCGTCAGCGCGACACCCTGGGGCAGGCGACGGAACAGCGGAAAGCCGAGGAACGCTTCGAGCTGGCGGATCTGCTGGGCGATGGCGCCGGGCGTGACGCCGAGTTCCTCGGCGGCGCGGGCGAAGCTTCCTAGCCGGCCCGCCGCCTCGAAGGCGCGCAGCGCGTTGAGCGGCGGCATGGGCGGGCGCGGCGGTGCGACGGGCATGGATCGGGTTCGCTGGCTCAGACCTAGATTTCCTAGGCCTTCCGGCGACGATAACTGGTTTGCGCGGCGCGTGCCAAGCCGTTCCAATGGCGCCACGAAACACGGGGTTGGGGCAGGGCAGGCGGATGAGCGCGAAACTGGCGAGGCGGGACTGGGTGCCGGCGGCGAGCGAGGACTATGTCCTGCGTATCGCCGGGGAGGTCGCCGGGCAGGACCGGGCGGCGACGGAGGCGCGGCTGGCCGGGCTCGTTGCCGAGAACCGGGCGATCCATGAGCGCGACTGCGTCAACCTCAATCCGGCGACCAATGTGATGAACCCGCGTGCCGAGGCCGTGCTCGGCCAGGGCATGGGCGCGCGGCCCTCCCTCGGCTATCCCGGCGACAAATACGAGATGGGGCTGGAGGCGATCGAGCAGATCGAGATCGTCACCGCCGAGCTCGCTGCCGAGGTCTTCGGCGCGGGCCATGCAGAGATCCGGGTGCCATCCGGCGCCATCGCCAATCTCTATGTCTTCATGGCCGCGGCGAAGGCGGGCGACTGCATCATCGCGCCGCCACCGGCGATCGGCGGCCATGTCACTCATCACGGCGCCGGCGCGGCCGGGCTCTACGGCATCGTTACCCATCCTGCCCCGGTCGATGCGCAGAACTACACGGTCGATCTCGACAAGCTGCACGCGGATGCGCTCCGGTTGAAGCCCAAGCTGATCAGCATCGGCGGCAGCCTCAACCTGTTCCCTCATCCGATCCGCGAGATCCGCGCCATCGCCGACGAGGTCGGCGCGATCGTGCTGTTCGACGCGGCCCATCTCTCCGGCATGATCGCCGGCCATGCCTGGCAGCAGCCGCTGGCCGAGGGCGCCCATGTCATGACGATGAGCACCTATAAGAGCCTGGGCGGGCCGCCTTCGGGCCTGATCGTCACCAATGACGCGGCGATCGCCAAGAAGCTCGACGCCATCGCCTATCCCGGGCTGACCGCCAATTTCGACGTGGCGAAATCGGCGTCGCTGGCGATCACGCTGATGGACTGGCAGGAGTTCGGGCGTGACTATGCGCAGATGATGGCGGCGACGGCCAAGGCGCTGGCAGACGCGCTGGTCGAGCGGCAGGTGCCGGTCTTCGCACGCGAGCGCGGCATGACCCAATCGCACCAGTTCGCCATCGAGGCGGGCGCCTATGGCGGCGGCCAGGCGGCGGCGAAGCGGCTTCGCGCCGCCAACATCCTGAGCTGCGGCATCGGCCTGCCGATCGCGGAAGTGCCGGGAGACGTGAACGGGCTCAGGCTCGGTACGCCGGAGATCGTGCGCTTCGGCATGAAGCCGGAGCATATGCCGGAACTTGCCGGCTACATTGCCGACGGCTTGTCAGGTGCGCGCCCGGCCGAGACGGTGGCGCAGGAGGTGAGCGGCTTCCGCAAGCTTTTCACCAGTTTGCACTATATGCGCTGAGGCCGGTGCCGCGCGGCCGGCACGGGTAGAAAAGCCCCTCATCCTGAGGCGCAGCCGAAGGTTGCGTCTCGAAGGATGGTCCAGCTGCTTCCGGAGCCTCCTGAAGCATCCTTCGAGACGCCATTCCTGTCGGAATGGCTCCTCAGGATGAGGGCTGTGGGATGGGTAGGCCAGCTCCGAATGACTGCGCCGCTAACCCTCGACCAGCTCGATCGCCGAGCGGATCGCCGTGGCGTAGCCGCGGGCGCCGAGGCCGGCGATGATCGCGGTCGCGGCGAGCGAGACATAGGATTTGTGGTAGTGCGCCTCGCGGCGGTGGATGTTGGAGATGTGGAGCTCGATGATCGGGCCCGGGAACATCTTCAGCGCGTCGAGGATCGCGATCGAGGTGAAGGAATATGCGGCGGGGTTGATGATGATCGCGCTGCCTTCGTCGATCGCCTCATGGATCCAGTCGACCAGCTCGTATTCGCGGTTGCTCTGCCGGAACTCGACCGGCCAGTCGCCGGCCGTCTCACGGCACATGGTCTCTACCTCGGCGAGCGTGGTCTTGCCGTAGATATGCGGCTCGCGCTTGCCGAGGCGATTGAGGTTCGGCCCGTTCAGGACATAGATCGGCTTGTTCACGGCAGCACCTGTTCGTGGTTTCCGTTCATCGGCGCTCAGCCCTGGTAACCCATCAGCCGGGGCAGCCAGAGCACGAGCTCGGGGATGAAGGTGATGAGGGCCAGCGCCACCAGCATCGCCCCGAGGAAGGGCATGCATTCGCGGACGATGTCGCGCAGCGGGACGCCGGTGATGTTGGTCATGACGAAGAGCAGCAGGCCATAGGGCGGGGTGATCAGTCCGAGCATGATGTTGACCACCACGACGACGCCGAAATGTACCATGTCGATGCCGAGCGCCTTGGCGGTCGGGATGAAGACCGGCACGACGATCAGCAGGATCGCGGTGCCTTCGAGCAGGCAGCCCAGGACGAGCAGGATCAGGTTGACCAGGATCAGGAAGCCGATGGGCGAAAGATCCCAGCCGGAGAGGAAGACCTTCAGGCTCTCCGGGATGTTCTCGATGGTGACGACGTAGTTGAAGACCAGCGCGCCGGCGATCAGCATGCCGATCGAGGCGGTGGTGCGGGCGCTGTAGGCGAGCGAGGCGTAGAAGGCGCGCAGCGAGACGCTGCGGTAGAGCAGCACCGAGATCGCCAGCGCATAGGCGGCGGCGACCGCTGCGGCCTCGGTCGGCGTCGTCGCGCCGCCATAGATGCCGCCGAGCAGCACGACCGGCATCATCAGCGCCGGGAAGGCGCGCCAGGTGATGCCGGGTAGCTCGCGCAAGGGCACAGGAGCCTCGACCGGGAAATTGCGGCGGCGTGCGGTGGCGCCGATCAGGCTCATCTGCGCCAGGGCCATCAGCAGACCGGGGATGACGCCGCCGAGGAAGAGGAAGCCGATCGAGGCATCCGAGACCAGGGCGTAGAGCACCATCGGGATGGAGGGCGGGATGATCGGCCCGATGACGGCCGTGACCGCCGTCAGCGCAGCGGCGAAGCTCGGCGGGTACTTGCCGTCCTTGGTCATCATCGCCTGCATCATCCGGCCGGTGCCGGCCGCGTCGGCGATCGCGGAGCCGGACATGCCGGCGAAGATGACGCTCTGGACGACGTTGACCTGGGCGAGGCCGCCGCGGAAGCGGCCGACCAGCGCATCGCAGAAGCGCAGCAGCCGCTCGGTCATGCTGCCGATGTTCATCAGCTCGGCCGCCAGGATGAAGAGCGGCACGGCGAGGATGACGTAGTTGGTGTACATGCCGTTGAGCAGTTGCTCGGCGGCGATGGAGAGGTCCTGGCCGGCCAGCAGCAGATAGAAGATCGAGCCGGCGATCATGGCGTGGCCGATCGGCAGGCCGAGCAGGCCGATCGGCAGGCCGAGCAGCGACAGGGCGACGATCGTCGCGATGCAGAGGGCGAAGGGACTCATACGCCGGAGCCCGCCTTGGTCGGGTCGAAGGCTTCCGGTGCCTTGCCGCGCAGGGCCTGCGTGCAGAGCCAGAGATAGCGCACGATCGCGGCGACCGCGAAGGCGATGTAGATCGAATAGACCCAGTTGAAGGGCAGCTTCAGATAGGCGGTGCGCTCGACCTTCATGAAGGAGACGTAGTCCGCCATGGCCGGCAGCGAGATCGTGTAGAGCACGATCAGCGGCACGGCGGTGACAACCGCCATGACGCGCCGGGCCCTAGGGCCGACGGCGCCATAGATGATGTCGAAGCGGATCTCGTCGCTCTCGCGGGTGACGAAAGCGGCGCCGAACAGCACCAGCCAGAGCCAGAGCAGGACGCTGATCTCATGCGTCCAGCCGATCGGCAGGTTGAAGACGTAGCGGAAGACGATCTGCACGAGGAACACGGCGAACATCGCGCCGAGCATCAGCACGAGGACATTCTCGGCGCGGCGCGCCAGCCAGGCTCCGAGCGGTTTCAGCGAGCGCAGCATCGGTCCTCCCGTGAAATTCGGCCCGCCGACCCCTCAATCGGCGGGCCGCGCCTCGGCGGGCCGCGCCGGCCCCAAGGAGGCCAGCGCAGAAACTGGATCGCCCGGCCACTGGCCGAAGGCGGGTGACGACAGAGCCCACGCCAGTCAGCCCACCGAGCAGGCTGACCGGATCATGCGTTCCCGATCGATGGTTCAAAAGGTGGAGCTTCCGGCCGGACCCGTATCGACCCGGCCGGAGCGGCTCTAAAGCGCGTTGATCTTGTCGAGCATGCCCGGCGTCCAGCCCTTGGCGAGGTCGGATTCCAGGTACTTCTTCTGGGCGAAGTCGCGGAAGGCCTTGAGGTCGGGCGTGTAGACCTCGAGCCCCTGCTTCTTGAAGAAGTCGGCGAGCTCGACCTCCTTGGCGAGGTGCTCCTTGGTACTCCAGTCGATCGCGGCATCGGCGGCGGCCTGGAAGGCGGCCTGCTTCTTCGCATCCATACCGTCCCAGACGCGCTTGGTGACGCAGAGCAGGTCGAAGCCGACGAGATGCGAGGTCAGCACGATCTGCGAGGAGACCTCGTAGAACTTCATGTTCTGGACGTTGGGCAGCGGGTTGTCCTGGCCGTCGATCGCGCCACTCTGCAGGCCGGTATAGACCTCGGCATAGGCCATCGGCGTCGGGTTGGCGCCGAGCGACTGGCCGAGGAACTGCCAGGCGTCGCCGCCGGGCATGCGCAGCTTGATGCCGGCCATGTCGGCGGGGGTGTTGATCTTCTTCTTCGGCTTCAGGCCGACCTGGCGGGCGCCGAAATAGGTCGGCCCAAGGATTTTGATGTTGAGCTTGTCCTCGGCCATCTTCTTGAGCTCGGCGCCGACCGGGCTGGCGAAGACCTTCTTGAGATGGTCGGCGTCGCGGAAGAGATAGGCGGAGGTCACGATCGACCAGGCCGGGATCTGGTTCGAGACGTCCTGCGGCGCGATGTTCCCCATTTCGAGGTTGTTGCGCTGCATCGCCACCAGCTCGGTGCCCTGCTTGAACAGGTTGCCGCCGTAATAGGGCTGGAGCGTGAAGTCGTCTTTGATGGCCTCGCCGAACTTCTTCATCATCTCGGCGCGGATGTCCTGCTCGGAGAACACCGCGGAGAAGCGCAGATTGGGTTTGCCTTGGGCCATGGCCGCACCGGTGAAGCCAACCGTCGCCGCGGCGGCGCCGCCAGCGAGCAGAGCGCGCCTGTCGAGCTTGAATGTCATGCCGATCCCTCCTGCATGGCGGCTTATGGTGCCGCCTGTCGCGGCGCACTATCGCCACAGCTCGGCACAGGCGCAACCTCGATTTTCAGTTTCGTATGATGTTTTTGGTTTTGCCGGATGATTGTGCAATCCGGCGGCACTGCGCTAGCATTGGCCGGCGGCACGGGGCGGGAGCTTCGGCGCCGGCATGATCCGTTCACCCGCATCGAGGCCGTGAAGATGCTCAACATCGCCCCGCCGGACGCGTCTGTCGGAGAGCTGGCCTATCGCCGCATCCGCGCCGACATCATCTTCGGCAGGCTGGCGCCCGGGCAGAAGCTCAAGCTGGAGGTGCTGCGCGAGGGCTATGGCGCCAGCGTCAGCACCTTGCGGGAATTGCTGAACCGGCTCGCCTCGGAAGGGTTGATCGCGGCCGAGGGTCAAAAGGGCTTCATGGTCGCGCCGGTCTCGGCGACCAATCTGCGCGAGATCGCTGCGATGCGGCTGCTGCTCGAAGGGCATGCGCTGGCCCAGTCCTTCGCTGCGGGCGACATGGAGTGGGAAGGGCGGGTCGTCGCCGCCCATCACAAGCTCGCCCAGATGGAAAAGCGCATGCTCGACAAGGGCCGGGCCGATGCCGAGCTCTGGAAGCGCTATGACTGGGAGTTCCACCACGCGCTGATCTCGGCCTGCGGCTCGCAAGTTCTGCTCGATACGCATGCCGCGATCTATGACAAGTATCTGCGCTACCAGATGGTCGCGGTGATCTTTCGCGGGCAGATCGCGGCCGAGGAGCACCAGATTCTGCTCGACTGCGCGCTAAAGCGCGATCAGGAGCGCGCCGCCGCCGTGCTCGGCACCCATGTCAACGCCTGCGTCGAGCACACGCTGGCGCTGGGGATGCTTGGTTAGGTTTCGACGGCCTGCTCCTCGCCCGCGTTGTTCCTCCGTCTACCCGCGCCGTCATCCCGGACAAGCGGCTTCAGCCGCGTCGATCCGGGATCCATGCCGGGCCATTTTTCGGGAAAGTTCAGGCATGGGTCCCGGGTCTCCCTCCGGTCGCCCGGGACGACTTCTGAAATCGGTCTGAGCGCCTTCGCTTCAGCTCCCGGCCCGGCCATAGCGTTCCTGCATCTCTGCGCGCAGGGCGTCCTCGCCGATCGCCTGGCCGCCGCCCAGCCAGACCGACGCGACATTGCCCGCGTCGTCGCGTTCGAGCCGGGCCGGCTCGCCGGGGCTGTTGAAGGCCGACGCCCTGACGATGCGGCCGCGATCGGGCGCCTCGATGGCAATCTCCTGTGCATCGAGGAAGGGCGTGAACAGGGCCGGATTGGCGCAAAGCACCTTGCTTTCGACCGGAACGAGATCGGCCGCGCCCCAGATCGTCCACCAACGTCCACTCCAATCCTGCGTCGCCTTGGAAGGGGCGCCGTGCTCGCAGAAGGCCTTGAGGATGTGCACGATGCCGTCGAGCCAGGGATGGGCGAGGCCGTCGATCGCATTGGTCAGGACCGAGACGGTCAGGTCATGCTCCGGCAGGATCACGGTGCGGGTGATGAAGCCCTGGAAGCCGCCGGAATGGCCGACCCAGTGCCAGCTTCCTTCGCCGCCGGATATGGTGCCGAGCCCGTAATGCCGGCCGAGGCTGCTCTCGCTGTCGGGCCAGAGCCGACGGGTCATCTCGCGCCGGCTGAGCGGGGAGAGGATGCTGGATTCGGCGCGCGGCGAAAGCTGCGCAAAGTAGCGGGCGACATCCGCGGCGGTGGCGACGAAGCCGGCGGCCGCCGTCATGGCGTTGCCGGGATTGTCGGCGGGGATCACCACGCGCCGGCCGAGCGGCTGGGTGCCGCTATGGCCCTTGGCCATCGGGCCGGTCCAGAGGCCGATATCGGGCTGCGTCTCGCGCAGGCCGGCGGGGATGACGATCTCGCGGAGAATCCAGTCGGGATAGGCTTCGCCGGTCACCGCCTCGATCACCAATCCGAGCAGGGCGAAGCCGTGATTGGAGTATTTCAGGCGCTGGGCAGCCGGGTAGACCGGCGGCTGGGCAAGGTCGGTCAGCAATTCGTCGCGGCGGCGATAGGGACGACGATCGAAGAACTGGCTGGAATCGGCGCCGTCGCGAACGAGGCCGGCGCTGTTGGAGAGGAGCTGGGTGAGAGTGACCTTCGCGACGTCCTCGTGCAGGCCCGGCACATAGGCGCCGACCTTGTCGTCGAGGCGCAGGCGGCCGGCCTCGGCGAGGCGCAGCAGGCCCGCGGCGGTGAAGCTCTTCGAATGCGAGGCGATGCGGAAGCCGTGCCGCGGCGTCAGAGCCTCGCCGCTGGAAAGATCGGCCTTGCCGAAGGCGGCCTCGAGCACGATCTCGCCGCCGCTGGCGACGGCCACCGCGCAGCCGGGCTGGTCGTGATGGCGGCGCTGGAAGGCGAGCCAGCTTCCGATATAGTCGAGGGCGGCGGGCAACCAGGGTTTCATCGCTAGACCTATCCTTCGAGCCGGTTCAGCGGGAACATGTCACGCGCGGCGCCGTTGCGTCAGGTGCTCCGGCGGATGGGCCCATGCAGGTCGCGCTCGTCCGGGCGAGATGCCGTTTCGCTTGCTCTCGCCGGCCTCGCATGGCATCCGTCCGCCCAACGCAAAAGGATCGCCCACGTGGACAAGACCGAACTCGCCAAGCTCGAAGCCTATCTTCGCCGCACCTTCTCGAACCATCAGATCAGCGTACGGGCGCGGATGAAGAAGACCGATTCCGCCGAGGTCTACCTCGCCGACGAGTTCATCGGCATCATCCATGTCGACGACGAGGACGGCGACCGTTCCTTCAACTTCACCATGGCGATCCTCGACGTCGATCTCGACGACTGAGGCTTCTAAGGCTCTGTGGAAACGTGCTTTTCCGCTAGGCCAAGCTCGTCATTCCGGAGACGCGGCGAAGCCGTGTAGCGCCGGAATCCATCTTCGAACGCCGGGGTCCTGCGATGGATTCCGGCGTTTCGCTTTGTCCCAGCCAGAGCGACGGCGCTAGGAGCGTGCGGCGGTCCTAGCGCACCAGCCGGTCGACTGCGCGGCGGACGCCGCCGAGCATCAGTTCCCAATCGGCGATGATGGCGCGCGGGAAGCGGATGTTCACATCCATGCCGCGATGGCGGAAGGTCACGCGGCAAAGCTCGTCGAGCCCCGAGGCCGGCACCGCGATCGGGCAGCGCGCCGCAAAGCCGCGACCGTCGGGCACCGAGACGAACAGCTCGTCGCCCTGATAGGGAGAGCCCTTGCGGAAGCCGCGGACCACGAGACCGCCCGGATTGGACCAGACCGTATTGGTCAGGAAGCGCGCATAGACCGAAAGCTGCGTCGCCGGTTCGTTGACCTTGTCCTGCGGGCTCAGGGTCACCAGCAACCGGCTACGCGTCTCCGGCGTGACCGGGCCGAGGCTCGGCCAGTCCAGCCGCAGCCGCGCCATGCCGACGAGGCGCCCTTCTTCCGAATCGGCGCCGGTCAGATTCTCGGGGATCGCCAGCACGGTGTCGCCGACGCGCGTCGCCTGGAGCTCGTTGCCGGTATCGGCCGGCTTCCGCGTCGCCAGCAAGGCGAGACCGGTGCCGGCGGCGCCGAGGAAGAGCACGGCTACGGCGAGGCGCAGCAGGGCCCGGTCGCCGCTCGGCAGCACCGGAGGCGGCCGGCGCTGCAGGCGGGTGCGGATCAGCGTCGCGACATCGGCGGCGCCGTGACCGGGGTAATGGCGTTCCGGGGGGGCGTGCAGGCTCATGATCAGGGCATCCGGGATGGCCGCCGCTGCGGCCTTCCCAAGACTGAACCAGAGCGCGCTTAACGGCGCGTAAACCATGTTCGCCGGGGCGGCCTCGAAAGGGGCGAGGTCGTCATGGTTAACCAAAGGTTACGATCCCGCTTTCCGCTTTGGCCTGCCTGCGGCATGGTCGGGCATCGCCAGTAGCGTAAGGCCCGTGTCCCCGTGTCGCTCGAACCCGCCGCCGTCGAGGCGCTGAAATCGCTGTTCATCGGCTTCGCCTTCGCCGGGCTGTTGGCCAGCGCCTTCGAATTGTTCACGCAGCGCCGGGCCGGCTTCGAGCTGCTCGAGACTGGTGGGGTGAGGGCGGTGGCGAGCGTGCCGGTCGTGGTCTTCAGCGCGCCCTTCCTGATCCTGCGCAACACGGTGCGTGGCCGGCGCATCGAGGGACGGCCCTTCTTCTTCGTGATGGCGGCGAGCATGATCGCCTCGCTCTGGAGCCTGATCAGCGGGCGCGTCGTGCTCGACCTCCTGTTGATGCTCGGCGCGGCTTGACGGCAGGGGCGCCGGGCTTGCATTCCTCGTCGCCTGTTAACGAGGATCATGCCCATGCCGCTCTATTCGCTCGATGGAACCGCGCCGGAGACAGCGCCGGAGGGGGAATGGTGGCTCGCGCCCGACGCCCATGTCATCGGCCGGGTCCGCCTCGGCCATGAAGTCGGGATCTGGTTCGGCTGCGTGCTGCGCGGCGACAACGAGTGGATCGAGATCGGCGAACGCTCGAACATCCAGGAAGGCTGCGTGCTGCACACCGATATGGGCTTCCCGCTCACCATCGGCGCCGGCTGCACGATCGGTCACCGGGCGATCCTGCATGGCTGCACGATCGGCGAGAACAGCCTCGTCGGCATGGGCGCGACCATCCTCAACGGCGCCAAGATCGGTCGCAACTGCCTGGTCGGCGCCAA
This sequence comes from Allobosea sp. WAO, assembly GCF_001509835.1. Lineage (GTDB taxonomy): Bacteria > Pseudomonadota > Alphaproteobacteria > Rhizobiales > Beijerinckiaceae > Allobosea. The sequence goes on along the minus strand of NZ_JXTJ01000004.1, from coordinate 595,730 downwards.
TGCGCTGGTGACCGAGGGCAAAGAGTATCCGGACAATTCGCTGATCGTCGGCTCGCCGGCCCGGGCGCTGCGCTCGCTCGACGAGGCGGCCGTCGAGGGGCTGCGCCGGGCCTCGACCGGCTATGTCAAGAACTGGAAGCGCTTTGCCGCCGGCATGAAGCAGGTCGGCTGAACGCCGGCCGGCCAAGAGGCCGCGGGCGCTACCCGGCGAAGCGCTCGCGGTAGGCCTGCGGGCTCGCCCCGAGCCGGCGCAGAAAGGCGCGGCGCAAGGTCTCCTCGGAGCCGAAGCCGCAGCGGCGGCCGGCCTGGGCGACGGAAAGCCCCTGTTCGAGCAGGCGGCGCGCCGTCTCGATCCTGATCTCCTCGACGGCGCGAGCCGGCGTGCGCCCGGTCGCCTGGCGATAATGCCGGGCGAAGCTGCGCAGGCTCATATTGGCCTGCCCGGCGAGGGCCTCCAGCGAGAGGTCGCTGCGCAGGTTCTCGACGATCCAGCCATGCAGCCGGTCGAAGCGCTCATCCTTCTCCTGCAGGGTGAGCGCGGCGCTGAACTGCGCCTGGCCGCCGGGGCGCTTGAGGAAGACGACGAGCTGGCGCGCGATGGCGAGCGCGGGCTCGCGGCCGAGATCGGCCTCGACCAGTGCGAGCGCGAGGTCGATGCCGGCGGTGACGCCGGCCGAGGTCCAGACATCGCCGTCGCGGACATAGATCGGGTCGGGCTCCAGCCGCACCGCAGGGAACATCGCCCGGAATTCATCGCAGCGGCCCCAATGCGTCACGGCGCGCCTGCCGTCGAGCAGGCCGGCCGCAGCGAGCAGGAAGGCGCCGCTGCAGACCGAGGCGACACGCTCCGCTGCCTTGGAGCGCTGCCTGACCCAGTCGACTAGGGCGGGGTCGCTACAGGCGGCGTTGACTCCATAGCCGCCGGCGACGACCAGCGTGTGCAGCGGTGCGGACGGCTCCGGGAGCGGCGCTGCGCCGAGCTCCAGCTTCGCGCTGGTGACGACGCGGCCCTCTGCCGCCACCACCGCGGTCTCATAGGGTAGCGGGCATCCGGCGACATGCGCGAGGTCGTTGGCGGTGGCAAAGACCTGCAAGGGCCCGGCAACGTCGAGCAATTGCCCGCCGGGGAAGGTCAGGATTTCGATGCGGCGCTGGTTTGGCATGAAGCGAGGGATGCTTGGCAGTTCGGCCAGATCATCTCTCTGTAGGGTGCTCTCGTCAACCAGGAGATCATCCCATGTCGCTCAGCTTCGGCATCCTCGTCTTCCCGCAAGTCCAGCAGCTCGACCTGACCGGCCCCTATGAGGTCTTCGCCTCGGCTCCGGATGCGCAGGTGCATCTGATCTGGAAGGACACCGCGCCGCTCAAGGCCGCGACGGGGCTGACGCTGACGCCGACCACGACCTTCGCCGACTGCCCGCCGCTCGATGTGCTCTGCGTGCCGGGTGGTGCCGGGGTCAACGCCCTGCTGAAGGACGAGGCCGTGCTCGCCTTCCTGCGCGAGCGGGCAGGGCAGGTGCGCTATCTCACCTCGGTCTGCACGGGATCGCTGGTGCTCGGCATGGCCGGGCTGCTGAAAGGCAAGCGCGCGACCAGCCACTGGAACGCGCATGATTTCCTGGCGCGTTTCGGCGCGATCCCGACGCAGGGGCGCGTAGTGCGCGACGGCAATCTGATCACCGCTGGCGGCGTCACCGCCGGCATCGATTTCGGGCTGACGGTGATCGCAGAATTGCTCGGCGAGGAGGAGGCGCAACTGATCCAGCTCTCGCTCGAATACGCGCCGGAGCCGCCTTTCAAGGCCGGCACGCCGCAGGAGGCGCCCGAGGCGATCCTGGCTGCGGCGCGGCGGCGCCTTGCCGGCTCGCGCGCCGCACGCGAAAAACTGCTGGCGGCGTCGTGAGCCGCGGCTGATCCGGAGCGAGCATGGCCGACGAACGCAGCATCCTTCTGTTTTCCTACGGCACGCTGCAGCAGGAGAACGTCCAGCTTTCCTCGTTCGGGCGGTTGCTCGACGGCCATGACGACGCCATGCCGGGCTATTCCCAGACCATGCTGGAGATCACCGATCCCGAGGTGATCCGCGCCAGCGGCAAGCGCTTCCATCCGGTGGTGGCGCCGAGCGACGACCCGGCCGACAGCGTGCCCGGCAAGGTCTTCAGCATCAGCGCCGAGGAACTCGCGGCGGCCGACCGTTACGAGGTCGCCGACTACAAGCGCATCAGCGTCCGGCTCGCCTCGGGCAAGGAAGCCTTTGTCTACGTCAAGGCCTAGTGCCGCTGCGGCAGTTCGGCTGATAGACAAGTTTCCGGGGCATCGCTATCGACGGTGCAGGAGAGCCCGTCCTTGAGCGCAGCCGAGTCCGTCAGAACAAGGTCGATCAGAACGAGGTCCTGGGTTGCGATCGCAGCGGCCTATGTGCTCGTGCTGCAGGGGCTGTTCGGCGCGGTTCTGTCCGGGCAGAGCCTTGCGCCGGCGCTGCTCGACCGGACGATCCATCTCACGCTGTGCGCGCCGGGCTCCGAGAGCCTGCCGCTGCCGGGGGAGGAAAGGACGCCGCACCTGCCGGCGTGCTGCCTGCTCGGCTGCGCCTGGATCGGCGCGGCCCATGCGCCGCCGGTTCGGGCCGCGATAGCAGAGCGAGCAGAGCCCAGTGTCGAGCCCGTCAGCTTCGGCGATCTCATAGCGCCGCCGCTGCCCGGGCAGGAGCGGCTCGCCGCCCGTCCTAGAGGTCCTCCTCACCTGACCTGACGCCGCAGCGGCCTTTTGGCCGCCCTGTCGCAATGACCGAAGCTCCGCCCAATCCCAGTCGCCGGTGGAGCGTCGGCAGGTCCATCGAGGAATTCAGCAATGACCGCTCACGCGGATGTCCAGACGCGCGCCAATTCCGGCCGCGCCTTCGCCTTGTCGTCGGAATTCAAGGCCTTCATCACGAGGCTGCACTTCTATGCCGGGCTGCTCGTCGGCCCCTTCATCCTGATCGCGGCGCTGACCGGCACGCTCTATGTGCTGACGCCGCAGATCGAGAGCCTGATCTACCGCGAGCAATTGACAGCAACGAGCGCGGGCGAGCCTGCTTCGCTCGCCGCGCAGGTCGAGGCCGCGCGCCGGCATATCGGCGAGGGGCCGCGCTTCTTTGCGATCCGCCCGGCGCCGCGATCCGGCGAGACCACACGGGTGATGTTCGCGCAGGCGAGGCTCGGTGATTCCGAGAGCCGGGCGATCTTCGTCGATCCGGTCTCCCTGGCGGTGAAGGGCGACCTTATCGCCTATGGCACCAGCGGCATCCTGCCGTTCCGAACCCAGCTCGACTATCTGCACCGCAATCTTCTGCTCGGCGAGTTCGGTCGCAATTACAGCGAGCTGGCCGCATCGTGGCTCTGGGCTGTGGTGTTCGGCGGCATCCTGATGTGGTTCTGGCGACGCCACCCGAAAGCGGCCGAGCGCGCCCGCAACAACCCGGCGCTACGCGACCGGCGCTGGCATGGGCTGATCGGCCTGACGCTTTCGCTCGGCCTCGTCTTCCTGTCGGTGACGGGGCTGACCTGGTCGAAATATGCCGGCGATCGGATCGACGCGCTCCGGGCCAATCTCGGCTGGGTGACGCCCTCGGTCTCGCTGAAGCTCGGTGCCGCGCCTGCAGCGGGTGGCGAGCACGCCCACCACGGCGATCACGGCCCTTCGGTGGGAGGCGCTGCTCCCGGCAGTGTCGGCCAGCTCGACGCCGTCTTCGCGGCGGCGAAGGCAGCGGGGATCGATTCCGGGCATGTCGAGATGCGGCCGCCGCGCGGCGAAGGCCAGGCCTGGCTGGTGCGGGAGTATGACCGGAGCTGGCCGACGCAGGTCGACACGCTCGCACTCGACCCGCGCGACCTCGCCGTGGTCAGCCGGGCCGATTTCGAAGCCTTTCCGCTGGTCGCCAAGCTGGTCCGCTGGGGGATCGACGCGCATATGGGCGTCCTGTTCGGCTGGCCCAACCAGTTGCTGATGGCGCTGCTCGGCCTCGGGCTGATGGTGGCGACCGTGCTCGGCTACCGGATCTGGTGGCGCCAGCGGCCGGCGCCCGGTGGGCTGCCGAGCACGCTCGTTGTCGCCTGGTTGCGGCTGGGTTGGCCGGCTCGGACGGCAACAATCGGGATGGCTGCGGCCTTGGGCTGGGCGCTGCCGCTGGTCGGCGTCAGCCTGACGCTGTTCTGCCTCGTCGATCTCGTCCGCTGGCGGCTCTCCAGGCCGGCCTGAGCAGCCGAGCATGGAGCGCGCGTCGGCGGTCTCTGCCCGGCGCGGCTCAGCCGCGGCGCCGGGGACATGGGCCCTCGCGCAGGCTAGAGCGGGCGGTCCCGCAACGCCTTGTAGGCAGCTTCCTTTGCGCTCTGGGCGAGCGCTTCCGTGGGATAGTCCTGGCCGCGGAAGCGCCATTTGTCACGCAGCAGCCCGGCCTTGCCGACCGGCTCGGCGGCGAGCCTGGCGAGTTCGACCTCGCGTGCCTGGCGCCTTGCCTCAAGCGCCGCGGCCGCCTCTGCCGCCGCGCGCTCCGCGCCCCGGCGTTCACGCTCGTCCTGCTGCTCCCGAGTGATCTCGACCCAGCGCTGCGCGACCACGACGAGGCCTTCGGTATAGGGCGCGCCATAGCCGACGCCGTAGCCGCCCCAGTTCGAGCGGTCGAGCGAGACCATGTACTGGCTGGCGGCGTAGTAGTAGCTGGCGATCAGCGGCGTGACCGCCTTGATCTCCCAGCCGCCTTCGCTGAGTTCCGCTGCCAATGCAGCGAGCTGCTCGTCCAGCGCCGCCCTGTCGGGAACGACATGGCCCCATTGGGCGTCGCCCTTGCTGCCCGTGCTTTCGTCCTGGCTGCCGCAATAGAGCCGATGCGTGCAGGTCTCGAGGATGCGAGGCATGCTCAGATGTCGCCCATCTCTTCGAAAACGAGGCGCGAATGGGCGCCGGTCGTGCCGATGATGGCGCAGGAATTCCTGTCGCGGCGGGGCGCTGGGCCGGTGAGCACGATCCGCGAGCCGAAGCCACGCGGATTGTTCTCCATTACGCCCGAGACCGGATAGGGCGCCGGCTCGCAGCCCTTCTTGAAGACATAGGCGGTGCCGTTGATGCGCTTGCCCGAGAAACGGCCTTCGAACAGCACCGTGCCGCGGCGGACCGTGCCCGTGATCGCGGCCTTGGGCTCGTCATAGACGATCCTGCCGGCGCTCTGCTCCAGCACCATGGCGGAGCCGTTATGGTCCCAGAGCGAGCCGTCGAGGCCGGCGGCGGAGCCGGGGCTGACGGCGGTGGCGAGTGCGAAGCAGGCGGATAGGATGACGAGGCGCATATTGATCTCCCGATGCAGCCTCGTCTTAGCCGCAGGGCGTAAGCTTTTGTTCTTCCCACGCCTTTCAAGTCGAGCGAGCGGATTTACCACTCCTTAGTTCGCGGCCGTGCTGCGCCGCTGTGCTGTCCCGCCTGCGGGGAGCTAGCCGCCGCCGACGACCGCGCGCACGCCGTCGATCACGAACTGCACGGCGAGCGCCGCGAGGATGACGCCGAGCAGGCGCGTCAGCACGACATTGCCGGTAACCCCGAGCAGGCGCGCGATCGGCACGGCCAGGAAGAAGACGGCGAGGCAGGAGAGAATGACGAGCCCGCAGATCACGGCGAGGGAGGTGAGCATCGCGACGTCGCCGCCGGCGCGACCGGCGAGCAGCATGACCGCGGTGAGCGCACCGGGCCCGGCCATCAGCGGGATCGCAAGCGGGAAGGCGGCGACATTGCGGATGTGATCCTGGGTGATCGCTGTCTCGGCGGTCGCCTGCTTGCGCTCGTTGCGGCGCTCGAAGACCATCTCGAACGAGATCCAGAACAGCAGCAGCCCGCCGGCGATGCGGAAGGCCGGCAGCGAGACGCCGAGCGCCTTCAGCACGAGGTCTCCGGCCAGGCCGAAGAACGCCATGATGCAGAAGGCGATCAGGCAGGCGCGGATCGCGACCTGGCGGCGCTCGTCATTGGTCATGCCGCGGGTCAGCGACAGGAAGATGGGCGCGAGCCCCGGCGGGTCGAGCGTCACCAGCAGCGTGACGAGGGCGGAAGTGAGATATTCGACGAACATCCGGCGACCTTACGCATGCTGCCGCGCCGGCGTCACGCGCGAAACATGGCGAGATTGCGGTAAGCCTGCGGAACCGATTCAGGAACGGGCGGTAAAGCGCTGAAAAATCAGAGACTTATTTTCACTGGATTGTCTCGCCTTTTGCTGGCTTCGGCGCACGGAATCGGATAGCCAGAAAGCTGAAAAACTGGGTTGAATCGGGGCATTTTCCCTTGAGCGAAGACAACGACGACAAGCGCGACGACGGCTCGCAGTTCGGTGGCGACATCAAGCCGATCGCGATCACCGACGAGATGAAGAAGAGCTATCTCGATTACGCGATGAGCGTGATCGTGAGCCGCGCTCTGCCCGATGTCCGCGACGGCCTGAAGCCGGTGCACCGGCGCATCCTGTTCTCGATGCACGAGAACAAGAACCTGCCCGAGCGGCCCTACACCAAATGCGCCCGCATCGTCGGCGACACGATGGGTAAGTACCATCCGCACGGCAATCTCGCGGTCTATGACGCGCTGGTGCGCATGGCGCAGGACTTCTCGCTGCGCCTGCCGCTGATCGACGGCCAGGGCAATTTCGGCTCGATGGACGGCGACAGTGCGGCGGCCGATCGCTACACCGAGGCGAGGCTCGACAAGGCGGCGATGCCGCTGCTCGAGGATCTCGATCTCGACACGGTCAACTTCCAGCCGAACTATGACGGCAAGGAGCATGAGCCGACGGTCCTGCCGGCGCGCTATCCGAACCTCCTGGTCAACGGCGCCGGCGGCATCGCCGTCGGCATGGCGACGAACATCCCGCCGCACAATCTCGGCGAGGTCATCGACGCCTGCATCGCGCTGATCGAAAATCCCGAGATAACGATCGACGAGCTGATCGAGATCGTGCCCGGTCCCGATTTCCCGACCGGGGCCTTGATCATGGGCCGCAGCGGCATCCATTCGGCCTATCACACCGGCCGCGGCTCGATCATGATGCGCTCGAAGACGCATATCGAGGAGCTTCGCAAGGAGCGCGAGGCGATCGTCGTCACCGAGGTTCCCTATCAGGTGAACAAGGCGACGATGGTCGAGAAGATCGCCGATCTCGTCCGCGAGAAGCGGATCGAGGGCATCTCCGACCTGCGCGACGAGTCGAGTCGCGAGGGCGTGCGCGTCGTCATCGAGATCAAGCGCGATGCCGTCGCCGATGTCGTGCTGAACCAGCTCTACCGCTTCACGCCGCTGCAGACCTCGTTCGGCGCCAACATGGTGGCGCTGACCGGCGGAAGGCCCGAAGTGCTCAACCTCCGCGACTTCATCTCGGCCTTCGTCGAGTTCCGCGAAGAGGTCGTCTCGCGGCGCACGCGCTATCTGCTCAACAAGGCGCGCGAGCGCGCCCATGTGCTGTGCGGCCTTGCCACCGCCGTCGCCAATATCGACGAGGTCATCCGCCTGATCCGCACGGCGCCGACGCCGTCGGCTGCGCATGAGGCCCTGATGGCGCGCGACTGGCCTGCCGAGGACATCGCGCCGCTGATCGCGCTCGTCGACGATCCGCGCCATCCGATGAACGCCGACGGCACCTATCGGCTGTCCGACGCCCAGGCAAAGGCGATCCTGGAGCTGCGTCTCGCCCGCCTGACCGCACTCGGCCGCGACGAGATCGGCGACGAGCTTGCAAAGCTCGCCAAGGAGATCGCCGACTATCTCGACATCCTGCGTTCGCGCCAGCGCATCCAGGAGATCATCAAGACCGAGCTCTCCGAGGTGAAGGCTGCGTTCGCCACGCCGCGTCGCACCGAGATCATGGACTGGGGTTCCGACCTCGACGACGAGGACCTGATCGCCCGCGAGGACATGGTCGTCACCGTCAGCCACGCCGGCTATATCAAGCGCGTGCCGCTCTCGACCTATCGGGCACAGAAGCGCGGCGGCAAGGGCCGCTCGGGCATGGCGACCAGGGACGAGGATTTCGTCACCCGGCTCTTCGTCGCCGACACCCATACGCCGATCATCTTCTTCTCCTCGCTGGGCCAGGCCTACAAGGAGAAGGTTTGGCGCCTGCCACTTTCGGCGCCGAATGCGCGCGGCAAGTTCCTCAACAACATGCTGCCGCTCGACCAGGGCGAGCGCATCACCACGGTGATGCCGCTGCCGGAGGACGAGGAGAGCTGGGGCCGTCTCGACGTGATGTTCGCGACGAAGAGCGGCAATGTCCGCCGCAACAAGCTGTCCGACTTCGTCCAGGTCAACCGCAACGGCAAGATCGCGATGAAGCTCGACGAGGGCGATTCCATCGTCGACGTGCAGATCTGCTCCGAGCATGACGACGTGCTGCTGACGACGGCTGAAGGCCAGTGCATCCGCTTCGCCGTGCCCGAGGTGCGCGTCTTCAAGGGCCGCGACTCGACCGGCGTGCGCGGCATCAACCTCGCCAAGGGCGACGAGGTGATCTCGCTTGCGATCCTGCATCACCTCGATGCCACGGCCGACGAGCGCGCCGCCTATCTGAAGCTCGCTTCGGCGGCGCGGCGTGCCGTGACCGGTGATGGCGAGGAGGCGAGCGCACCGGCCGCCGATGCGGAAGAGGCCGTCGGCGACATCGAGCTCGGCCAGGAGAAGTATGCCGAGATGGGCGCTTCCGAGCAGTTCATCCTGACCGTGTCGGAGAAGGGCTACGGCAAGCGTACCTCGTCCTTCGAGTACCGGGTGACCGGGCGCGGCGGCAAGGGCATCGTCGCCATGGTGGTGAACGAGCGCAACGGCAAGCTGATCGCCTCCTTCCCGGTCGTCGACACCGACCAGATCATGCTGGTCACCGATGGCGGCCAGGTGATCCGCGTGCCGGTCGATGCCGGGCCCAACAATCGCATCCGTATCGCCGGCCGCTCGACCCAGGGCGTCACCGTGTTCAACACCCATGGCGACGAGAAGGTCGTCTCGGTCGAGTGCATCGGCGACGCCGGCGAGGATAGCGAAGGCGAGGCGGAGGCCGAAGGCGGCGAGGGCGGCGAGGGCGGTGACGCCGGAGAGGCCGGCGGCGAGGCCTGAGCAACCCCACCTTCGCTACGAAGCTGGACGCATTATCGGGGCGCCGCTGCCTGGCCAGGCAGCGGCGCCCCGTTTCGTTCGGCTGTCTTGAGGGCGCAAGCCGGGTCGTGGGGAATGGCCGGCGCAGCGTGTGTCGGCCGGATACGCCCGATCGTCGCTGGCAATGCCCCAGACAATAGGAAGGCGGGAGTGCCCGGCTACCTGAGCGATCCGGTTGGATGGATGGCGGCGTCGAAGGTCGGGGTGAAGGCGGCGTCGTTGAACGGGCCGCGGATTTCGAAAGGCGTGCGGGCGGAGCCGCTGGTCGCACTCAACTGGCCGGTGAGCTCGAGCCAGCGCCGGCCGAGATCGGCGCTGCCGGTCATCGACAGGGCATAGCCGGGACCGGCCATCTGCGCCTCGGTCAGGGTCAGCACGCCGCGGTTCGCCAGCGCGGCGAACTGCGCGGTATCAAAAGCGGTCTTGCCATGGCGCCAGTCGCGCGCCGCCGCGGGCTTCTCGGCCCGGCGCAGCAACTCGCCGAACGCCATGCCCTTGAACTCGCCCTGGCGCAGGGTCGCATTGGCACGGCCGGTCAGCGAGCCGACGACCTGCTCGAAGCTGTCGCCGCTGCCATCGAGAGCGATCTGGCCGGTGGCGAAGCCTGTCAGGCCGCCGAGAAGCTCCGGCAGATCGGCGCCGGCCTGGGCGAGGTTGACCCGGTCGAGACCCAGCTGGAGCTTGACTTCGGCGCCGGCCGGAACGGCGGTGGCGAGAATGCGGGCGCGGGCCGAACCGCCATAGGCGGCGGCGCGCAGCACCGCGGCTTCGAAACGGCCTTTGCGCACCAGGAGCTGGGCGGCGAGGTCGCCGAGCTTGGCGGTGCCGATGCGGGCGGCGTCGAGCGAAATCCGCAGATCGACGTCGTGGGCGGTCCAGCTATCGAACTCGAGCGGTGTCTCGTCTGCCACGCCGGTACCCGACAGCGGTTGGCCGGCTTGCCGGAGCAGCCGGGCGAGATCGAACTCGGCGCCGGCCAGCGTTCCCGAGAGCACCCGGCGCGCTCCACTGCCGTCGAGCTTGAGCGCCCCCTCGAGCTGGTCGCCGTCGAGCTTGGCGATGACGTTGCTGAGCGAGATGTTGTCGCCGGCGATCTGTGCCTCGGCGGTGAGTTCGACCTGGCGCACCAGCGTCGCGATCCGCGGCCGCGGGCCGATCCAGGCGAGCGCGTCGGGCAGGGCGCGCGCGTTGAACTCGATCTGGCCGGTCGTGACGCCCTGGGCGCCGAGGCGCGTGCCGTTGAGGCGGAAGCTCATCAGGTTCGAGGAGAGCGCCAGCGCGACCCGGGCCCGTTCGCCGGTAACCGGCCAGAGCAGGTTGACCCTTGTCGTCTCGCCGCGCCAGGTGAAGCTGCCGGCAAAGGCGACGGGCTCGCCCTCGTCGCGGTCCTCGATGACCAGATTGACGTCGCGCAACGTGGTCAGAATCGTGCTGCCGGAGCGTGCCATCAGGCTTCCGGAACTGATCACGAGCTGGGTTTCACCCTTGAGGGCGGACAGATAGGCCAAGGGCGGTGCGACCCAGTTGGCATAGCTTTCGGGCTCATTGGGGACGGCGATGTCGATTTCCGGCCCGATCAGGTCGACGCGGTCGAAATCGAGCTGGCCGGCGACGAGCGAGAGCAGGCGCGCCCGGGCCCGCAGGCGCACGGCCGTACCGGACAGGCTGCCATCGGGAGCGGCGAAGGTGACTCCGGACAGGCTGATGCGCGGCAAGGGCAGGAAGGCGAATTCGGCCCGCTTCAGCGAGGTCACTTTAAGGCCGACGCGCTTCTCGATACCGGCGACGACATGACGCTCGACCAGCGCCAGCGCCAGTCCCCAGGATTGCAACCCGAGCGCGAGCAGCACCGCGGCGACTGCCAGGCCGAGAATGGAAGCGCGTCGTGTCATGGGCCTCGGTCTGCGCTGCGGCTGCCGTTTCGGGCCGCGGTGCACGAAAAAATCGCAAGCGAATCGGCGCCAATCGGGCCGGAACGGCACTCGCGCGGCAAAGGGTGTATTCCCCCGGCTCGCGAATGTCGAGTTTGCCGGGCCGATCTCAACTGCCGGTGGCCAGTTTCTCGCCGTCGCCGGCGCGCGCCAGCATGATTGCGGGATAGATCCCGATCAGCACGATCAGCAGCGCCGCCAGCGCGCCGTCCTCGAAGACGCCGCGCGAGGCGTGGCCATAGACCAGCGTCGCGAGCGTGTCGAAATTCAGCGGCCGCAGCAGCAAGGTCATCGGCAATTCCTTCATGCAATCGACGAAGACCAGCAGGGCGGCGGCGGCGACGGCGGGGCGGGCCAGTGGCCAGTGTAGCCGGCGCAGCAACTCGCGACGTCCGGCGCCGAGCGAACGGGCGGCATCGTCGATGCGCGGCGAGATGCGTGCGAGGCCGCTCTGGGTGCCGGCCAGCGCAATCGACAGGAAGCGGACGAGGTAGGCGATGATCAGCGCGGCGCCCGAGCCGAGCAGGATCAGCCCCGGGCTGGCGCCGAAGGCGGCGCGGCTGGCATCGGCGACGAGATTGTCGAAGGCGGCGAGCGGCACAAGGAGCCCGAGGGCCAGCACGGTGCCGGGCAGGGCATAGCCGAGCGAGGCCAGCCTCGCGACGCTGGGCAGCCAGGGCTCGCGCCCAAGTCTGACCGCCGCCGCGACGCCGAGGCCGACGGCGACGACGAGAGCGGTGGCAACCGCCGAGATGGCCAGCGTGTTGGCGAGCGAGCGCAGCATCGCCGCGTCGAGCTGCGCGATCAGGTCGCGACGCAGGAACTCGCTGAAGAGAAAGGCGAGGGGCAGGAGCGCCCCGAGCAGGACGGGAAGAGCGCAGGCCGCAGTCGCCGCCAGTGACCAGCCACGGGGCAGTCTGCTGCGGCCGACCGGCCGGAGCCGCTTGACCGGCAGGGCGAAGCGACGGGAACCACGGGTGCGCATTTCGGCGATGATCAGGCCGACGACGACCAGCAGCATGATGCAGGCGATCTGCGCGGCACCCGGCAGCGAGGAGCGGTTGAGCCAGGTGGTGTAGACCGAGAGGGTCAGCGAGCGGACGCCGAGATATTCGCTGGCGCCGATATCGTTGAGGGTCTCGAGCAGAGCGAGCGTCAGGCCGGCGACCAATGCCGGGCGGGCCATGGGCAGGCCGACGCGCCGGAACAACGTCCAGCGCGAGGCGCCGAGCGTGCGCGCCGATTCGACGATGGCGGCGCTCTGCATGCCGAACAGTGCCCGCACGCTGAGATAGACGTAAGGGTAGAGCACGAGGCCGAGGATCAGGATCGCGCCGGTGAGGTTGCGCGGATCGGGGAACCAGTAGTCGCGCAGCGTGCGCCAGCCGGTCAGTGCCCGCAGGGCGCTCTGCAGTGGCCCCTGGAAGCCGAGGATCTCGACATAGACATAGGCCGTTATGTAGGTCGGCATCGCCAGCGGCAGGACGAGCAGCCATTCCAGGCTCCGCCGGCCGGGAAAATCGTGCTGGGTGACCAGCCAGGCGGTGCCGACGCCGACAATGCCGCAGAAGGCGGCGACGCCGGCGAGCAGCAGCAGCGTGTCGCCGAGCGCAGCCGGCAGGACATTGGCGGTGAGATGTGGCCAGACCGCCAGCGCCTCGCGCGAGAGCGCGGTGAGGCCGAGCGATAGAACGGGCAGTGCCACGAGGCCGGCCGCCAGCGCGGCGAGCCAGGCAAGACGCGTCGACGGCCGCCACGAGAGTGACGGCCGTCGATTCAGGGTGCTGAAGGCACCCGAGCTCAATTGTCGAAGCCGACCTTGTCGACCAGCTCGGAAGCGGCCTTGCGGTTCTTGGCGACGTCGCCGAGCGGGGTCGTGTCCGGGGTGAGGGCGCCGAGCAGCTTGACCGAGGCGGCCTCCTTCACATCGGCGTTGACCGGGTACTCGAAATTGCCGTCGGCATAGAGATGCTGGGCCTTCTCGCCGAGCATGTACTCGACCAGCTTGACGGCGTTCTCCTTGTTCGGCGCGTTCTTGGCGATCGCCGCAGCCGAGACGTTCACATGCGTGCCGCCGCCGGCGAAGCTGCTCTTCAGCGGCTTGATCGCGTCGTACCAGCCCTTCTGCTCGTTCTTCGCCTGGCTCATCAGTCCGATGTAGTAGGTGTTGATCACGGCGATGTCGCACTGACCGGAGAGGATGTCACGCGCCACCTCGCGGTCGCCGCCGCCGGGCTTGCGGGCGGTGTTGGCCTTCAGCGCCTTGAGATAGGCCTCGGTCTTTTCCGCGCCGTTGCGGGCGAGATAGGCCGCGAAGAAGGCGTTGTTGTAGGGGTGCTGGCCGGCGCGGATGCAGAACTTGCCCTTCCACTTGGGATCGGCGAGCTCCTCATAGGTGATCGCATCCTGCTGCACCCGGTCCTTCGAGGCGACGACGATGCGGGCGCGCTGGGTCAGCGTGACCCAGTTGTTGCCGGGGCCGCGGAGCGCGGCCGGCACGGTCTTGTCGACGAGGGCCGACTGGATCGGCTGGGTGATGCCGGCATCGGAGGCATCATTGATCTGGCCGACATCGACCAGCAGCATCACGTCGGCCGGGCTGTTGGCGCCCTCGGCCTTGATGCGCTCCTGCAGGCCGTCCTTCAGGAAGACAGCGTTGACCTTGATGCCGGTGTCCTTGGTGAAGGCCTCGATCACCGGGTTGAGCAGGGCCGGTTCGCGCGTGGTGTAGAGGTTGACGCTCTGTGCGAAAGCCGGGCCGGCGAGCAGGCAGGAGGTCAGCGCTGCGGCATAGAGGCGGGACTTTACGGACATTGCTCACTCCTGGATACGGTCCCCGAACCTCGTCGGGTGTCCGCTCGGGGTAGTCCGCGGAAGGCGCTTGGTCAAGGAAATATGCTTTGTAATCAATGAGTTATATCTATTCTAAAGTAATCTCTCTTTCTAGGAATTCTAAACTAATGCCTGCCGATCGCTCTGGAAGTGGTACGGCCGAGGCGCTCGAGGCGCGCGCAGGTGGCTGTTGCGGCGCGGGACGGGCTGGCGGGGACATGCTGCGGTGCGGCACGCGAAAACGCCGCTGAATGCCGCGATTTCCGCTCGAAAATTCGTGATATTTCTACAACAATTGTTCGGATTGCAGCGCGCCCAAAGCTGAGCGCCGCAATTGCCGCGAAGCCGCCACAAAGCGCTCTCAGCAAATGATCCCGTCAATTCGTCGCGTTATGGAAGATTTGAGATTGTTTTTCCGGATTTCCGGAAAGGGTTTCATGCTTCCTGGAGGCGGCGAGGTGACGTTGCGCCCCGCGCTGGCCGCGTGGCACATCCAAGCCGCGCAGAAGGCGCGGTCTGGGGTCAGGAAGACAGAGTACGATGGACGGACGCGTTTTCGATAAGTCTAGGCTACCCAGCCGACATGTGAGCGTCGGCCCGGCCCGCGCTCCGCACCGCTCCTACTATTACGCGATGGGGATGACCTCCCGCCAGATCGCGCAGCCTTTCGTCGGCGTCGCCTCCTGCTGGAACGAGGCTGCGCCCTGCAACATCGCGTTGATGCGCCAGGCCCAGGCCGTGAAGAAGGGCGTCGCCTCGGCGAGCGGCACGCCGCGCGAGTTCTGCACGATCACGGTGACCGACGGCATCGCCATGGGCCACCAGGGCATGAAGTCCTCGCTGGCTTCGCGCGAAGTGATCGCCGACTCGGTCGAGTTGACCATGCGTGGCCATTGCTATGACGCGCTCGTCGGCCTCGCCGGCTGCGACAAGTCGCTGCCCGGCATGATGATGGCGATGGTGCGCCTCAACGTGCCGTCGATCTTCATCTATGGCGGCTCGATCCTGCCCGGCAATTTCAAGGGCAAGCCGGTCACCATCCAGGACGTGTTCGAGGCGGTCGGCAAGCATTCGGTCGGCGCGATGTCGGACGAGGATCTGAAGGAACTGGAGGAGGTGGCCTGCCCGTCCTCCGGGTCCTGCGGCGCGCAGTTCACCGCCAACACCATGGCTACGGTCGCCGAGGCGATCGGCCTCGCGCTGCCCTATAGCTGCGGCGCGCCGGCGCCCTACGATGTCCGCGACACCTTCTGCTACACCGCCGGCGAGATGGTGATGGAGCTGATCGCCCGGAACATCCGGCCGCGCGACATCGTCACCCGCAAGGCGCTCGAGAACGCCGCCATGGTCGTCGCGGCCTCCGGCGGCTCGACCAATGGCGCGCTGCACCTGCCGGCGATCGCGCATGAATGCGGCATCGACTTCGACCTTTTCGCCGTCGCCGAGATCTTCAAGAAGACCCCGTACATCGCCGACCTGAAGCCGGGCGGGAAATACGTCGCCAAGGACATGTTCGAGGTCGGCGGCATCCCGCTTCTGATGAAGACCCTGCTCGACCATGGCTATCTGCATGGTGACTGCATGACGGTCACCGGCCGCACCATCGCCGAGAACCTCGCCTCGGTGAAATGGAATGACGAGCAGGACGTGATCCGCCCGGCCAACAAGCCGCTTTCCGACAATGGCGGCGTCGTCGGCCTGGTCGGCAATCTCGCGCCGGAAGGGGCGATCGTGAAGATCGCCGGCATGCCGCAGGAAAGCCTCGTGTTCAGCGGCCCGGCGCGCTGCTTCGACTGCGAGGAGGACGCGTTCAAATGCGTCGCCAATCGTGAATACCAGGTCGGTGACGTGCTGGTGATCCGCTATGAGGGGCCGAAGGGCGGCCCTGGCATGCGCGAGATGCTGGCGACGACCGCAGCCCTCTACGGCCAGGGCATGGGCGATAAGGTCGCGCTGATCACCGATGGGCGATTCTCCGGCGCGACGCGTGGTTTCTGCGTTGGCCATGTCGGTCCCGAGGCCGCCGTCGGTGGGCCGATCGGACTGCTTCGCGACGGCGACATCATCGAGCTCGATGCCATCACAGGAAAGCTCGCAGTCCGCCTTTCTGATGCCGAACTTGAGGAGCGTCGTAAGGCCTGGAAGCCGCGCAGGACCGACTACAACTCCGGCGCGCTCTGGAAATACGCGCAGACTGTCGGCTCCGCCAAGGGAGGGGCCGTTACCCACCCCGGAGGGGCGGCCGAGACCCATTGCTATGCGGATATCTGAAACCATCCTCGCCGGGTTCCTGTTCACCCTGGGCTGCCAGTCGGTAGCCTGGGCACAGGAGGCGTCGGGCCAGTCGCGCGGGCTCCTGCCGCCGCGGCCGATTCCCGGCATCGCCCTGCCGGAGCCGGAGGATGGCGCGGTCGGCGAACCCGCCCCGCTCGCCGGCGGCCGTGCCATCGCCGCCCCGCCGAGCGGGCCTGCTGCGCATACCGCCCTGCCGCTGGCTCCCTTCACCAGTGCGCGCGACGCGCTCAAGGCCTGGATGCGCGATTCCTCGGCCGGCGATCAGGTCGGCGCGGTGCGCGCCCTCGAGTTCGCCGCTTCGCGCGGCCACCTCGCGGCACAGTTCAAGCTCGGCCGCGTCTACGCCAGCGGCGACGGTGTTCCAGTCAATGATCTCAAAGCCTTCGAGTATTTCTCGAAGATCGCGGATGAGAACGCCGACCAAATTCCCGGCACCTCCGATGCGCGAATCGTCGCCAGCGCCTTCGTGGCGCTTGGGGGCTATTTCCTTGACGGCATCAAGGGCACCTATGTGAAGCCCAATGCCGACCGTGCCTTCGACATGTTCCACTATGCCGCTTCCTATTTCGGCGACTCCGACGGCCAGTACAATCTCGCCCGGCTCTACATGAACGGCACCGGCGCGCAGCGCGATCCGCGCCAGGCGGCCCGTTGGATGAAGCTCGCCGCCGAGAAGGGGCATGCCCCGGCGCGCGCTGTCTTCGGCGACATGCTCCTGCGTGGCGGCGATGGCGTTCCGCGCCATCCGATCCTCGGCTTGATGTGGCTGGCGCTGGCCCGCGAGGGTGCCGACGAGACCCGCGAAGGCTGGATCGTCGAGCGCTATGATGCGGCCTTTGCGGCCGCAAGCCCGGCCGACCGGACCGCGGCATTGGCGCTGGTTGAACGCCAGCAGGTGGCGGGCCGCGGCGGGCGTCGCTGACGGCCTGGACTTCCAGCGCCACGTTGCACCGCAGCAGTCCAACAGGGCAGGGCAGCCTCGCGGCTGGGCCCCCCTCGGCCGCCGACTGCATCCATCCTGATCAAGCTGCTGTGCGGCCGCTGATGACGGGCGATCAGGACAACCGGCTGGGCAGGGAGCTGAACTGCGTTCAGTTCAGCTCGATCAGCACTGGGACGTGGTCGGAGGCCTTTTCCCAGCCGCGGACATGCTTGGCGATCGAGACGCCGGCGAGCCGGTCGGCCGCCTGTGGCGACAGCAGCAGATGGTCGATGCGGATGCCGTTGTTCCGCTGCCAGGCGCCGGCCTGGTAATCCCAGAAGGTGTAGAGGCCGGGCGCATCGCTGGTCGCGCGCAATGCCTCGGTGAAGCCGAGATTGACGAGCTTGCGGAAGGCGGTGCGGGTCGGCGGCAGGAAGAGCGCATCGCCAACCCAGGCAGCGGGATCGCGCGCGTCGCGCGGCTCGGGGATGACGTTGTAGTCGCCGGCCAGCACCAGCGGCTCCTCATGCGCGAGCAGGCCGCGCGCATGCACCGCCAGACGCTCCATCCAGGCGAGCTTGTAAGGATATTTCTCGGTGTTGGGTGGATTGCCGTTCGGCAGGTAGATCGAGGCGAGACGGACGACGCCGTCGCCATGCGGCAGGACACCTTCGAGATAGCGCGCCTGCTCGTCGCCATCGTCGCCGGGCAGGCCGCGCCGGACATCCTCGAGCTTGCTGCGCGAGAGGATGGCGACGCCGTTGAAGGCCTTCTGGCCATGGGTCGTGACCTGCCAGCCGGCCTCCTCGATCTCGGCGCGCGGAAAGTCGCCGTCGACGCATTTCAGCTCCTGCAGGCAGAGCGCATCGGGCTCGGCCTCCTTCAGGAAGGTGAGCAGGTGCTGAAGCCGCTGGCGGACCGAGTTGACGTTCCAGGTGGCGATACGCACGGGCTGACTCCGGATTCTACTGGTGTGCACCATAAGGACCGGGGTGGGCGCCAAGGCAAGTCAGCAACCTCACCAGGCGAAGAGGGGGCCGGCGTCTCGCCCCCAGGAGGCCCGCCCCGCAATGCGCGGAGTCTGGACCGGGAAGAACCCTGAAGCCGCGGGTAGAGGGCTCAGTTGCGCGGCGAACTCCGTTCCGCGATCGCTGTCCCCGCAGCCCATCCCGACGACCACGCCCATTGGAAATTATAGCCGCCGAGCCAGCCGGTTACGTCCACGACTTCACCGATGAAGTACAGGCCGTCGACCGCCCTTGCTTCCATCGTCCGGGAGCTCAGACCGGAGGTGTCTACGCCGCCCAGCGTGACCTCCGCGGTCCGATATCCTTCCGATCCGATGGGCAGAACCTCCCAGCCATGGAGGATCGCGGCGATCGCGGCGAGCTTCTTGTCGCTGGCATCTCCGATCGGCCCCGCCCAGCCATTGGCATCGGCAAGGTGGGCCGCCAACCGCTTCGGAAGAATCTCGGCGAGGGTGTTTGAAATACTCCTGCGACCGTTCTCCTGTCGGGAGGCGCGCAAGGCGGCAAAAAAATCGAGCCTGGGGAGAAGGGCGATCCTGATCGGTTGCTTCTCCCGCCAGTAGGACGAGATCTGCAGAATCGCGGGACCGGAAAGTCCGCGATGCGTGAACAGCAGCGCCTCTTCGAAGCTGGTCTTGCCGCATGAGACCCGTGCATCGGCGGCGACGCCGGCAATTTCGCGAAATCCGGCAAGAACCTCGTCGCCGAATGTCAGCGGCACCAGGGCCGGGCGCGTTTCCGTCACCGCCAGGCCGAATTGGTCGGCAATCTGGTAGCCAAGGCTGGACGCGCCCATCTTCGGGATCGACTTGCCACCGCACGCCACGACGAAGTGCCGGCACCGGATGTCGGCCGCGCCGTCGCCGCCAAGCCTGACCGCAAAGCCGTCATCGCTTCGTTCGAGAGCTTCCAGCGTTGTTCCGAGGCGCAGCTCGCAGGCTGCCTGCGCCATCTCGTCGAGCAGCATCGCGATGATCTGCTTGGCGGAATCGTCGCAGAAGAGCTGGCCTAGCGTCTTCTCGTGGTAGGCGATGCCATGCTTCTCGACCAGGCCGATGAAATCGTGCTGCGTGTAGCGCCCGAGCGCCGATTTGGCGAAATGCGGGTTGCCGGAAAGGAAGTTGCGCGCGCTCGTGCCGATATTGGTGAAGTTGCAGCGCCCCCCGCCGGAGATGCGGATTTTTTCGCCGGGGGCCCTGGCATGATCGACAACGAGAACACGCCCGCCGCGCGATGCAGCATGGATGGCGCACATCATTCCGGCAGCACCGGCGCCCAGGATGACGGTGTCAAAACGCTCGATCGGCATCGGATAGTGCTCGATCGCCATGCGTCCCGGTGGACGCAAAACGGCGATCTATCCCCTTAGTCTAAGCATCGGATTCCTCCGAAACGCGGTTTCCGCTTCTCGGTCCGATTCTGGCCCCAGCATAGCCCGGACGGGCATAGCACCGCGCTTTCGGCGGCATCGCGCGACGCCCGGCCTCGGGTAGATGATCCGCGCTCCGCCAGCAACCGCCGAGGCGAACGACCGGGAGCCCGTCGCGCGGCCGCGGACGAAAAAGGCCTCCCGATCCGGGGAGGCCTCGACGCGTCTCGACAAGCGCGACCCTTACGGGCAGGCGCGGACCACGCCGCCGTTGCCGATATAGGTACCGGTCTCGGGGTCGTAGCTGCGGAAGCGGCGCGAGCAATAGGCGATCGCGTCGGCATCCGGCGTGGCATAGACCGGCCCGCGATAGGGCGGCGGTACCGGCTCGGCATAGACCGGGCCCGGCGCGAGCAGGGCGCCGGCCGCGAGTGCGCCGATCGCACCAGCCGCGATGCCGGCGCCGACGGCGGCGCCGCGGTTGTAGCGATAGCCGCCATAGTAGCCGCCGCGATAGCCGTAGCGCGGCCCGTAATAGCGACGATACTGAACCGCCTCGACCAAGCCTTCGCTGGCGGAGGCCGCGACGGCTGCCGTGGCCGGGGCCAGCGGAGCGGCGCCGGCGGGGGCGGCGAGAACGAATGCACCCGCAACGGCAGCGGCTGCGATCATGGTCGTCCTGAGCATAGAAATCTCCTTTCCTCTCCAACGCGAGAGGAACGCAAACAGTTCCCCCGAGTAACCGCCGCCATCGGTGGCGGCGCTACGTAGCCAAAAGCACTAATCGCCAAAAACGGCGAAACTTCAACGTTCTCGGCGATAATTCAGCAATTTCGCTTGCGAACGTCGCAACAACGCACCATTTCGCGCTGCACAAGACGCCTCGCGTCCGATTCCCTCAGAGGTCCAGAACCCGACATGTCGCACCCCGTCGAACCCGCCGGCGCGCTGCCGGCCTCCGCCGCGCTCAAGCCGCTGCCGATGATCATCTTCGCCTCGCGCTGGCTGCAGGTGCCGCTCTATCTCGGCCTGATCGTGGCGCAGTGCGTCTATGTCTTCCTGTTCCTCAAGGAGCTCTGGCACCTCGTCACCCACTCCTTCGACTTCACCGAGCAGCAGATCATGCTCGTCGTCCTCGGCCTGATCGATGTGGTGATGATCTCGAACCTGCTGATCATGGTGATCGTTGGCGGCTACGAGACCTTCGTCTCGCGCCTGAAGCTGCAGAACCATCCCGACCAGCCGGAATGGCTCAGCCACGTCAACGCCTCTGTGCTGAAGATCAAGCTCGCCATGGCGATCATCGGCATCTCGTCGATCCACCTGCTGCGGACCTTCATCGAGGCCGGCAATATCGGCGGGCCGACGGCGACGAACTATACGACCACGGGGGTGCTGCTGCAGACGCTGATCCACACCATCTTCATCGTCTCGGCGCTCGGAATCGCCTGGGTCGACAAGATGACTGTGGGCAGCGGCAAGGGGCATTGAGGACGTTCAAAACGCGTCATGCTCGGGCTTGACCCGAGCATCTCGGGCCGGAGGAGGCGTCAATACAGCGCCTTCTCGTCAGGAGATTCTCGGGTCTACGTTTCGCTGCGCCCGAGAATGACGCGTATTACCCCCGCGCTCGGCGCGGCGGCAGGCCCTTGACCAGCGGCGCGGCCTGGCCGGCGGCGGTCTCGACGCCGAGCGTCGGCAAGGCGAGGGTGCGCTGGCCGCGGAAGTCGACATGGCAGACGAGCAGCCCGCGCTCCTCGATATAGCCGAGCAGGCGGCGGGCCCGGCTCGGCGAATGGCTGCCATAGGCTTCGGCGAGCTCTGCATCGGACGGGCAGGGGACGCCCTCGATCGCGCTGCGGGCGATGAAGAGGAAGAGCCCGTGCAGGTCCTCCGGCAGCGTCTCGGCGGCGGTGAGCGCCTTCTCCCAGGCATCGGATGACAGCACCGCTTCGCTCGCCCCGGCGCGGGCGACGGCGAGGCGCTTGCGGAAGGCCTCCAGTCCAGTCTCCGGGCCGCTGACGCGGCGCATGCGGCAGCGCACGGTGAAGTCCTGGTAGAGCACGGCGACCGGCCGGTCGCGCGCTTCGGTATCGTCGAGCAGCTCGTTGAGGATCTCGACGAGCGCCGCTTCGCGCTCCTCCGGCGTCATCTCGATCTCGGGTTCCGGCGGCGGCGCCGGCGGTTGGTGCGTCTCGATCCGGCGGATGATCTCCGGGGCGACGACCGGACGGGGGCGCGCCTGACGCGGCCAGGGGGCGGGCGTGGCCTCGCCTTCGCCGGCGGTGAAGATCAGCTTGCTCGCATCCTCGGGGGCCTGGTCGGGTAGAGGCAGCAGGCTCGGCGCGCCGCCGCGGTCGACCGAGGCGACGGAGCCGATGCGCACCGGCAGGGGGCGCCGCGACAGGGCCGGGCCGAGCGCGACGAACTGGCCGCGCTCGAGGTCACGGAACATCTCGGCCTGGCGGCGGTCCATGCCGAGCAGGTCGGCGGCGCGCTGCATGTCGATGTCGAGGAAGGTGCGGCCCATCAGGAAGTTCGAGGCCTCGGCCGCGACGTTCTTGGCGAGCTTGGCGAGGCGCTGGGTGGCGATCACGCCGGCCAGCCCGCGCTTGCGACCGCGGCACATCAGGTTGGTCATGGCGCCGAGCGAGAGGCGGCGGGCCTCGTCGGAAGCCTCGCCCGCCATCACCGGGGCAAAGAGCTGCGCCTCGTCGACGACGACGAGCATCGGATACCAGCAAGAGCGGTCGACATCGAACAGCCCGCCGAGGAAGGCGGCAGTGGCGCGCAACTGCTCGTCGGCATCGAGCTCCTCGAGATTGAGGACGACGGAGACACGGTGTTGGCGTACGCGCAGTGCGATCTTCTGCAGTTCGGGCGGGCTCGCCGTGCCGTCGACCACGACATGGCCGAACTGGTCGGCCAGCGAGACGAAATCGCCTTCGGGATCGATCACCGCCTGCTGCACCAGCGGCGCGCTCTGCTCGAGCAGGCGGCGCAGCAGATGCGATTTTCCCGAGCCGGAATTGCCCTGGACCAGAAGCCGCGTCGCCAGCAATTCGGCGAGATCGAGCTCAGCGGGCTCGCCGCTGCGCGTCGAACCCATGTCGATGCCAGTCTTCATGCCTGCTTGCGCGTCGCTTTCGGTCCTAGGGCACGCGCCGGTCGGATTGCGATGCAAACCGGCCAGAAACTGCGTGCCCTATCAATCATTTGGAAGCGGATTCGCCAGCCAGGACGATTCAGCCTGACCGGATCCGGCTCCAGCGGCCCGATTCGGTGCGGATCGGGCGGGCGCGAGGTCTAGCATACGCGGCGCGGGCTAGAAGCGCTGCCTAACGCCGCATCCACAAAATACCGGAGCGCCTCGGGCATAAAGCGAGGCCGCTATTCGCGCCGGTAGAGCACCATGCCGCCATGGTGCAGCACGCCGTCGATGAAGGTTCCGTCCGCGGTGAAGCCGGTATCGTCCCAATAGTCGATATGGTCGCCGGTGACCCTGTAGCGGCCGCGATAGGCGCTCTCGCGACTGCCGCGGGCCTCGTCATAGCGGCCATTGGGCAGGAGGTTGTGCCGGACATGGCCGTCTTCGGTCACCCACATGCCGACATAGGGGTGGCTCTGCGGGGTCTGGGCCGAGGCGGCTCGCGTCACCGTCATGCGGATCGGACCTTCCATTGCGAGATCGATGGTCATGGCCGCGGCGCATGCACCGGCCACCGCCAGCAGGCGGTTCTTGTTCGAGCTCCTGGTCATTGCTGCCTCCGGCGTTCGGCGAAGAGTTCGGAGAGGGCCTGTGAAGCGGCGAGCGCGCGCGGAAAGCCGGAGGTCACGGTCACCAGATAGATCGCCTCCTTCAGCTGCTCCTCGCTGACGCCGATATTGAGCGCGTAGCCGGCATGGACCTTCATGATGGGCAGCTCGCCCAGCGCGGCGAAGGCGGTGACGGCGGCGAGCTGCCGCGTCCGGCTGTCCAGCGCGGTACGGGACCAGACGTCGCCGAGCGCATAGCCTTCGGTCGCCTCGGCCAGGAAGGGAAACTCCTGCCGCAGGCGCTCCAGCGCCGGCTGCGGTGCGCCCTTGTTGAGGCTGCGGATCACGGCATCGCCGCGCTTCAGGCGCTCCTCGGTGGTCTCTGCGGCGGCAGGCAGCGGTGTGGCCAGGAAGAGGGCCGTGGCGGCGATCTTGAGCGGTGTACTGATGTAAGCGTTCATTGCGATCTCCTCAGCGGGCGGCGGTGGGGCGGATGACGATCTCGTTGACGTCGACGTCGCCGGGCTGCTCGATGGCGAAACGCACCGCCCGGCCGATCGCGTCGGGCTGGAGCGCGATGGCGCGGTAGCTGCGCATCAGTGCCGCCGCCATCGGATCGGTGATCGAATCGGCGAGCTCGCTCTCGACCACGCCCGGATGGACGCAGGTGACGCGCAGCTCCTCATGCTCCTGCCTCAACCCGTCGGATATTGCGCGTACCGCGTATTTCGTCGCGCAGTAGACGGCCGCAGCCGGCGAGACGGCGAGCGCGCCGATCGAGGCGATGTTGATCACATGGCCGGAGCCCTGGGCCGTCATCTGCGGCAGCACGGCGGCGATGCCGTAGAGCACGCCCTTGATGTTGACGTCGATCATCCGGTCCCATTCCTCGACCTTGAGCGAGGCCAGCAGCGAGAGCGGCATGACGCCGGCATTGTTGACGATGACGTCGATGCGGCCGAACGCTTCGCGGCCTGCATCGGCGAAGGCTGCGACATCGCTGCGGTCGGTCACGTCGAGGCGGCGGATGCGAGCCTCGCCGCCTGCGGCCCGGATCTCCTGGGCGAGGGCATCGAGGCGATCGGTACGTCGCGCGCCGAGCATCAGCCTGGCTCCGGCGGCGCCGAGTTCGCGGGCAATGCCGGCGCCGATTCCACTGGAGGCGCCCGTGATCAGGACGACCTTGTCGAGAGGCATGTCGAACTCCGTGCTTGTTCCTGTCACCGCGAATTGCGGTTGCCCGAAAGCTAGGCGCGCGGCATTGTCGCGATAAGCGGCCTTGTTATTTCTGATCTGGAGAGAAATTCTAACCAATGGAGCCCGATCTCAATGCGCTCGCCGTGTTCGCCCTCGTCGCCGAGGAGAGCAGCTTTCGGGGGGCGGCCGACCGGATCGGCGTGACGCGCTCGGCCGTCAGCCAGACGATCAGGAAGCTCGAGGAGCGGCTCGGCATCGCGCTGGTCCGCCGCACGACGCGCAGCGTCAGCCTGACCGAGGCGGGCGCGCGCCTTCTCGCCGATCTCGCGCCGGCACTGTCCGATCTGCGCGCCGCCGTCGAGGCGACGCGGGATCTGCGGGCCGGACCGCGCGGGCGCCTGCGCCTCGCCGTCTCGTCGATCGCCGAGCGCTTCCTGTCGGGGCCGTTTCTCGCGAGCTTTGTGGCGGCTAATCCCGAGGTCGAGCTCGACATCACGGTGACCGACGAGGAGTTCGACATCGTCGCCGCCGGCTACGATGCCGGCGTTCGGCTCGGCGAGGTCATCGAGCAGGACATGATCGCGGTTTCGATCGGTGGCGAGGAGCGCCAGCTGGCGGTCTGTTCGCCGGCCTATCGCGAGCGTTTCGGCGTGCCGGCGCATCCAAGGGAACTCGCCGCGCATCGTTGCATCGGTTGGCGACCGGCGCCGAAGCTCGCGCCCTATCGCTGGGAGTTCGCGGAGGGCGGCAAGGAGTTCAGCGTCGCGGTCGCGCCCGAGATCACGACCAACGACATGGCGCTGATGATCAAGCTCGCGGTGGCGGGAGCCGGCATCACCTTCGGCATGGAGGAGAGCTTCCAGCCGGCGATGGCGCGCGGCGAGCTGGTCCCGCTGCTGGAGCCGTTCTGCCCGAGCTTTGCGGGATTCTATCTCTACTATCCCGGGCGCCGCGCCATGGCGCCTAAGCTGCGCGCGCTCGTCGACCATCTGCGGCGCTTCGAATGGAGCAGGCACGAGGCGACGGCCTGAGCGGGATCGGCTATGATCCGATTCCAGGCGCTGCCCGCGCCTCCACCCTCCAATCGGGAAGCACGCTGCCGTGCAGGGCCGATCCGATCATCGAACCGACTGTTCGAGCGCTGCGCATAAGGAGGGGTTGCGGATGTAGCTCGCATCAGGAGGTCACCGATGAAGCTTTCCGCACCCGTCTACCGCTTGAAGCGCAAGGCCAGGGAACTCTCGCGCAAGGAAAACATTCCGCTGCATCGCGCGCTCGACCGCATCGCCATCGGCGAGGGGGTCGGCGCCTGGAGTCTGCTTTCGGCCAAATCTGCAGAAATGTTGTCCGCCGCCGGGCTCCTTGATCGCCTCGCACCGGGAGATCTGCTGCTGATCGGCGCGAGGCCGGGGCATGGCAAGACGCTGCTGAGCCTCCAGCTCGCCGTCGAGGCGATGAAGGCCGGCCGCCGGGCGGTCTTCTTCACACTGGAATATACGACCAGGGACGTGCTCGGCTGCTTCCGGGCGCTCGGCGCCGAGCCGGCGCAATTCGAGGCGCTGTTCACCTTCGACGATTCCGATGCGATCAATGCCGATCACATCATGCAGGTGCTGGCCGATGCGCCTGATGGCACGCTGGCGATCGTCGACTATCTGCAGCTGCTCGACCAGAAGCGCGGCAATCCCGAGCTTGGCGCGCAGATCAGCGCACTCAAGGCCTTTGCGCGGGAGAGGGGGCTGATCCTGGGCTTCATCTCGCAGATCGACCGATCCTACGATCCGGCGACGAAGCCCTGTCCCGATCTCGACGATGTCCGCCTGCCCAATCCGCTCGACCTCTCGCTGTTCAGCAAGGCCTGCTTCCTGAACGCGGGCGAGGTCCGGTTCCAGGCGACCGGCTAACCGCTTCAGACTACACCGTCATTCCAGACTGGCGCCGAAGCCGCACAGTTCCGGAATCGGTCAAACAGTGCCGAGCCCTACGATGAGTTCCAGGGCTCCGTTTCGCTACGACCGGAAAACGGCAGGCGATGGTCGATGTTCAGCGCGGGCAGCCATAGGCGCGTTCCTCGCGCTGGATATCGGCAACCTGCCGGCGCTGGTTCGCCGACAGCGGGACATCCTCGACATTGTCGTACTGGCAGCCGGCATTGCCGAAGGCGCGGATGCCGCGTTGCGTCCGAAAGCAGTAGCCCTGCGCCTTGTAGATCTCGTTGCGCTGGTACCAGAGCGCCTCGCAGCTCTGGGCCGCGGCCGGCGTCGCTGCCGAGAGCAGGGGCAAAGCGAGGCCGATGGCGGAGGCGAGGAGGATAGGCTTCGACATGGTGGGCCTCGCAAGGTTCGAGCTGCATAGTGGTCGCTCCCTTGTGTACGTCACAAGGGTTTTCGCTGGCAGGGCCGGGGTTTCGCTGCGGCGGTTGCCGGGCTGCCATGCCTGCATCACGATCGTGCTGCAAAGGGCTGGCAAAGCCGTGAATTGACGGCGCGCCCCGCGCCGGACGACAAGAATCGAAGGTCATGACAGCTGCGCGAACCCTCAGTCCGCCACGATCGCCCGCACGGAGCCTGCCGGCTTCCGCGCGTCGCGGCATCGTCGCTGCGCTGAGCGGCGCGCTTACGGCCATCGTTCCGGTGGCGGCCGAGGCGCAGAAGCGCTCGATCTCGCTGATCCGCGATGCCGAGATCGAGCAATTGCTGCGCGACTACGCGGCGCCGATCTTCAAGGCGGCCGGAATCAATGCCCGCGGCACCCGAATCATCCTGATCAACGACCGCGCCTTCAACGCCTTCGTCGCCGACGGCAAGTCGATCTTCGTCAATATCGGCGTGCTGATGGATGCCGCGACGCCGAACGAGGTGATCGGCGTGCTGGCGCATGAGAGCGGCCACCTCGCCGGCGGGCATCTCGCCCGGCTGCGCCAGGAGATCCAGGGCGCACAGATCCTCTCGATCGCGGGCTTGCTGGCAGGCGCGGGGGCCGTGGTCGCCGGCGCCCGCAGCGGCGGCGGCTCGATGGGCAATGCCGGCATCGGCGCGATGGGCGCCCTGACCGGGCCGCAGGAACTCGTACGCCGGTCTTTGCTCGCCTATCAGCGCTCGGAGGAGCAGGCGGCCGACCGGGCAGCGGTGCGCTATCTCGGTGCTGCCGGCATGTCGGCCAAGGGCATGCTCACCGTCTTCGGGCGCTTCGCCGAGAACAGCGCCTTCCTGTCGCGCAACATCGATCCCTATACGCTCAGCCATCCGATGCCGACCGAGCGCATTGCCCAGCTCGAGACGCTGGCCAAGGCGAGCCCGCATTTCAACAAGCTCGATCCGCCGGAGCTGCAGGCGCGGCACGATCTGATGCGCGCCAAGCTGATGGGCTTCGTCGAGCGCGAGGCCGGCGTGGCCCGGCGCTACGGCATGGCCGATCGCTCGATGGCGGCACGCTACGCCCGTGCCATCAGCGATTACCGCTCGGGCCGGATGGCTCAGGCGCTCGCTGCGATCGACCAGCTCAGCGCCGAAGAGCCGCGCAACGCCTATTTCCTCGAGCTCAAGGGGCAGGCGCTGCTCGAGGCGGGTCGCGCCCGCGAGGCTGTGCCGGTGCTGCGCCAGGCGGTCGCGCTCGCGCCCAATGCCGGGTTGATCCGGCAGATGCTCGGCCATGCGCTGCTCTCGACCGGGCAGTCGGCCCTGCTCGACGAAGCGATCCGCGAACTCTCGAACGCCGCGTCGCGCGAGCCCGATTCCGCCGACGCGCACCAGCATCTCTCGAACGCCTACGCGGCCAAGGGCAACATCGCGATGGCGGAACTCTCGGCGGCGCAATATGCCTTCGTCAAAGGCGACTGGACGGTCGCGCATACGCAAGCCAGCCGGGCGCTCGGCAAATTGCCGAAGGGTTCGCCGGCGGCGCTACGCGCCCGCGACATCGTCGACTATGTTCCTCCCGACAAGCAACGCTAGCGGCCAGCCGCCGCAGCCCTGAAAGGACCTTCACCAATGCTGCTTTCCCCGCTTCGCCGCCTCGCCATGGCCGGCCTCGCTGCGGCCGCGCTCGGCCTCGGTGCCATGCCGGCCAAGGCCCAGGCTCCGGCGCTGACGCCCGAGCAGCGCCAGGCCGTGGTCGATCTCGTCCGCGAGACGCTGCTGAAGAACCCGGAGCTGATCCAGGAGGCGATGGTCGAGCTGGAGCGCCGCAACCAGCTCGCCCAGGTCGAGGCGCAGCGCAACGCCCTTTCGGCCGAGAAGGCGAGCCTCGTCGACCCCGCGACCTCGGTCATCGCCGGCAATCCGCAGGGCGACGTCACCATCGTCGAGTTCATGGATTACAATTGCGGCTTCTGCAAAAGGGCGATGGAAGACGTCAACAACCTGGTCAAGGCCGACCCGAAGCTGAAGGTCGTGATCAAGGATTTCCCGATCCTCGGGCCGGATTCGGTCGAGGCCAGCCGGGTCGCGATCGCCGCCAAGGCGCAGCTCCAGGGCCAGAAGTACTGGGACTTCCATCTCAAGCTGATGGCTACCAAGGGCCGCATCAACGGCGCCAAGGCGATGGAGATCGCCAAGGAGGCCGGCGCCGACATCGAGCGCCTGAAGAAGGACATGGATGCGCCGGCGACCCGCGCCGTGATCGAGCACACGGTGGCGCTCGGCGACCGGCTCGGCCTGACCGGCACGCCGGCCTTCGTGATCGGCGACGAGGTGGTGTTCGGCGCGGTCGGCGCTCCCGCGCTGAAGCAGAAGATCGAATCGGTCCGCAAATGCGGCAAGGCGACCTGCAGCGGCTGAGCGGCAGAGCCAGCCGAGCGGGGAAGGATCGGAACCCCCGCCGCGCCTTTTTGGGGTGCGGCGGCGGCTTTCGGCCTGCAAATGGGGGAAAGCGCTCGCCTTCTCCCTTTCCCTGAACCGCTGTTCCGGTTAATACCCGCCGACGCGGCGCGGCCGCCGGCTTGATCCGGCGCCATTCATTCGCATATCCGCTTCTCCTTCGGGACGTGCCGTCCCATCCATCGAGCTCACAAAGACGGTGAAGTCCGCCATGGCGACCAAAAGCCCCATCGATCCGGAACTCGTGCGCGAAATGGCGCAGCTGATCAACGAGACGGACCTGACCGAGATCGAGGTGCAGAAGGGCGATCTGCGCATCCGCGTGGCGCGCACCATCACCGCGACCGTGATGGCTCCCGTCGCTGCGGCTCCGGCCTATGCTGCCGCGCCGGCGCCGGTCGCCGCAGCGCCGC
Source organism: Allobosea sp. WAO (assembly GCF_001509835.1). Classification (GTDB taxonomy): domain Bacteria; phylum Pseudomonadota; class Alphaproteobacteria; order Rhizobiales; family Beijerinckiaceae; genus Allobosea. The sequence continues at coordinate 566,008 of NZ_JXTJ01000004.1, read as the reverse complement.
TCGAGGCCAAGGCCGCCGCCGCCCATCCCGGCACGGTGAACTCGCCGATGGTCGGCACCGCCTATCGCCGGCCCTCGCCGGAGGCCAAGCCCTTCATCGAGATCGGCCAGGAAGTTAAGGCCGGCGAGCGCGTCCTGCTCGTCGAGGCCATGAAGACCTTCAACGACATCGTGGCGCCCCGCGCCGGCAAGGTCATCGCCATCCTCGTCGAGGACGGGCAGCCGGTCGAATACGGCGAGCCGCTGCTGGTGATCGAGTGAGGCCGGCGCCGGACGGGAGCGGGCTGAAGATGTTCGACAAGATCCTGATCGCAAATCGTGGCGAGATCGCGCTCCGGGTGCTGCGCGCCGCCAAGGAGCTCGGCATCGCCACCGTCGCGGTGCATTCGACCGCCGACGCCAACGCCATGCATGTGCGCCTCGCCGACGAGAGCGTCTGCATCGGTCCGCCGCCGGCGCGCGAGAGCTATCTCAATATCCCGGCGCTGATCGCCGCCTGCGAGATCACCGGCGCCGACGCGGTCCATCCCGGCTATGGCTTTCTCTCCGAGAATGCCCGCTTCGCCGAGATTCTCGAGCGGCACAACATCACCTTCATCGGCCCCAAGGCCGAGCATATCCGCAGCATGGGCGACAAGATCGAGGCCAAGCGCACCGCCAAGCGCCTCGGCATTCCCTGCGTTCCGGGCTCGGAAGGCGGCGTCGCCGATGACGAGGAGGCGCTGCGCATCATCAGAGAGATCGGCCTGCCCGTCATCATCAAGGCGGCGTCCGGCGGCGGCGGCAAGGGCATGAAGGTCGTGCGCAGCGAGGACGAGATATCCGTCCTGCTCGCCACCGCCCGCAGCGAGGCCAAGGCTAATTTCGGCGACGACGCCGTCTACATCGAGAAATATCTCGAGAAGCCGCGCCATATCGAGATCCAGGTGCTCGGCGACGGCAAGGGCCGGGCGATCCATCTGGGCGAGCGCGACTGCTCGCTGCAGCGCCGCCACCAGAAGGTCTGGGAAGAGGGGCCGTCACCGGCCCTCAACGCCGGCGAGCGCGACCGGATCGGCAATATCTGCGCCAAGGCGATGGCCGACATGGGCTATCTCGGGGCGGGGACGATTGAGTTCCTCTACGAGGACGGCGAGTTCTACTTCATCGAGATGAACACCCGTATCCAGGTCGAGCATCCGGTCACCGAGATGATCACCGGGATCGATCTGGTCAACGAGCAGATCCGCATCGCTGCCGGCGCGCCGCTGTCGATCCGCCAGGAAGACGTCGTCATCGAGGGCCACGCCATCGAATGCCGCGTCAATGCCGAGCATCCCGCGAACTTCCGGCCGTCGCCCGGCAAGATCGCCTCGTTCCACACGCCGGGCGGCCTCGGCGTCCGCGTCGATTCGGCGGCCTATCAGGGCTATGTCATCCCGCCGCATTACGACTCGCTGGTCGGCAAGCTGATCGTGCACGGCCGCAATCGCGACGAGTGCCTGATGCGCCTGCGCCGCTCGCTCGACGAGTTCGTCGTCGACGGTGTCGACACGACGTTGCCGCTGTTCCGCACGCTGGTGCGCAACCAGGACATGCTGAATGGCGACTACAACATCCACTGGCTCGAGAAATTCCTGGCCAATGGCGGCATGGGGCAGCCCGGCGAGGGCTGAGGCCCGGCGCTACGTCATGCTCGGGCTTGACCCGAGCATGATGGGCCTGAGGGCGCTTCTAGCGGCAGATTTCCTGCACGAGATTCTCGGGTTTGCGCTTCGCTCCACCCGAGAAGGACGCCGACGGTTTGACAGGCTCGCGCGCCCGCGCTCCCATCACTGCATGAAGGCCCGTTCCACCCCCGTGCGCGCGCCCACGATTACGCCGGAAATCCTGCTGCGCGCCTATGCGGGCGGCGTTTTTCCGATGGCCGAGAGCGCCGACGATCCCGGCCTGTTCTGGGTCGAGCCCGAGATCCGCGGCATCATCCCGCTCGACGCCTTCCATGTGCCGAGCCGGCTGCGGCGCACGGTTCGTTCCGACCGTTTCGAGATCCGGGTCGACCACGCTTTCGAGCCGGTGATCGCCGCCTGCGCCGAGAGCCGCCCGGACCGCGAGGAGACCTGGATCAACCGGCGCATCCGGGCGCTCTATGGCGAGCTGTTCGCGCTCGGCTTCGTCCATACGGTCGAATGCTGGCGCGAGGGGCAACTGGTCGGCGGGCTCTACGGGCTTTCGCTCGGCGGGGCCTTTTTCGGCGAGAGCATGTTCCATCGCGAGACCGACGCCTCGAAAGTGGCGCTGGTGTATCTTGTGGCTCGCCTGCGGCGGGGCGGATACCACCTGCTCGACGCCCAGTTCCAGACCGCCCATCTCTCCCAGTTCGGCACGCGCGAGCTGCCGCGCGCGGTCTATCGCGGCATTCTCGAGCCGGCGATCGCTGTCGAGGCGCAGTGGTGGAGCTGGCCGCGGGACAAGCGCGTCAGCGGCAGTGAGGCCTTGGCGGAGCTGGAAGGCGCTTCTCCGCCTCCCTGAGTGAACAGGACCATGGCGGCGCTGCAGCAGGAGCCTGCCAGCGAGGTCTTGACCTTGATCATGTCACGCAACATATGAAGTTTCATGAAGCGCGACAGTCGATTGTCCGGAGTGCTGCACGTCCTGCTCCACATGGCCGAGCAGGACGGGCCAGTGACTTCCGAGGTGCTGGCGAAGGCGATGGCGACCAATCCCGTGGTGATCCGGCGGATCATGTCTGGGCTGCGCGAGCAGGGCCATGTCCGCTCGGAGAAGGGGCATGGCGGCGGCTGGACCCTTTCTTGCGAGCTTTCGAAGGTCACCTTGCACGACATCTACATGGCGCTCGGGCGCCCCGCCTTGCTGGCGATAGGCAATCGCTCGGAGAGCCCGGCCTGCGTCGTCGAGCAAGCGGTGAATGCGGAACTCGACCAGGCCTTTGCGGAGGCGGAGGCGGTGCTGCTCGCCCGGTTGGGAGAGGTTACGCTCGCTGCCCTCAACGCCGGACTGCAGGAGCGCCTCGCCGCGCGCGGCGGCCGTCACGATCTGGAGTCCGTCCATGCAGGCTGATCAGAACCCGCAGCTGGCGCCGTTCTCCGACCCTGCAGCAGTTGCCCGCTATCCTGAGGGCCCACCGCGCATCGTGCCCGGCTTCCACGACCTGCACCGCATGACCGGCATCTTGCTGGCCGAGCGCGCTCCGGCGGCGGCTCGGGTGCTTGTTCTCGGGGCAGGGGGCGGGCTGGAGCTCAAAGCGCTGGCGCAGGCCTATCCGGGCTGGAGCTTCGACGGAGTCGATCCGGCCGCCGAAATGCTGAAGCTGGCAGCCGAGACGCTGGGGCCGCTCGGCGCGCGCGTGCGGCTGCACGAGGGCTATATCGACGCCGCGCCGGAAGGACCGTTCGATGCCGCCACCTGCCTGCTGACTCTGCATTTCCTGGCGCCCGAGGAACGGCGGCGCACCGCCAGCGAGATCCGGCGGCGGCTCAGGCCGGGCGCGCCCTTGGTCGTCGCCCATGCCAGCTTTCCGCAGGGCGAAGGCGAGCGTGGGCGCTGGCTGTCGCGCTACGCCGCCTTCGCCGTCGCCGCGGGCACCGATCCGGTCAAGGTGGAGAAGGCGCGCGCCACCATCGAAGCCCATCTCGCACTGCTCAGCCCCGAAGAGGACGAGGCGATCCTGCGCGCGGCGGGCTTCTCGGATGTCGGCCTGTTCTATGCGGGGTTCAGCTTCCGCGGCTGGGTCGCCTATGCCTGAGCATCCGGGGGCGGAAACGCCTGGGCCGAGGGCTGCCAGAGTTCGATCGGGTTACCCTCGGGATCGTGGATGCGACAGAAGCGGCCGACCTCGGAATCCCATTCCGTCCGGGTTTCCACGGCGATGCCGGCGGCCTTGAGCGAGGCCATGATCGCGTCGAGATCGTCGACGCGGAAATTCACCATCCATTGCTGCTCGGGCCGGCTGAAATAGTCGGTCGTCGCGGCGAAGGGGCCGAAAATGGTCGGCCCGGCGTCCTGGCTCCAGACAGCCTTGGCTAGGTCGTCGATGCCGAGATGGCGTTCATACCAGGCCGCGAGCATCTGCGGATCACCGGCGCGGAAGAAAAGACCGCCTATGCCGGTGACGCGCGCCATGGCTCAGTTGCCGCCAGCCGGATCGCGCCCGCCGCCGGTGGGGTTGGTCGGGAAGAAGCGCTGCGTCGGCGCGCGCGGCTGCACCGGCACGCCCTGCGGCGGCGCGACGTCGATGCGCTGGTTGCCACCAGGCGCGCCAGGCACGCCGGGGGGGAGTGTCTCGCGGGCCGGGCGCACCGGACGCTCGGGGCGCTGGCCGGCCGTCGGCGGCGGGGAGGCCTCGGGCTCCTTCGGATCGACCACCAGCTCGGTGCCGCCTTTGCAGTCGGTCAGCCAGACGTCGTAGATCGCGTGCTCGACGCCGTGCAGGCCGGGGCTCGCCGCATACATCCAGCCGGTGAAGATGCGCCGGTACTCGTTGTTGAAGGTGACCTCGTCGACCTCGGTGAAGCTCGTGGTCTGCGGCGCCTCGGTCGGCGGCCGCGTCCAGCAGACACGCGGTGTCAACTGCAGCGCGCCGAACTGCACGGTCTCGTCGATCGCCACCTCGAAGGAGATGATCCGGCCCGTGATCTTGTCGAGCCCGGCGAAGACCGCGACCGGATTGCGGATGCGGTCGGCCTTGGCGGGCGCAGCCAGCGCTAGCGCGGCGCCTGAGAGGGCGGCAAGGGCGATGACTCTGCGGAGCGATGGCATGCTGGCTTTGCGATTCTCTTGCAGCGCGGCGCTGCCGCGTCGGCGCGGACGTAGCACGGCAATCGCAGCGGAAAAAGGGCGGAAGGCGGGGAAGAGCCGAAGGACGACGTGTTCCAACAATGCTCTTGCGATCCATTCGCAATTGTCTATCTTGCGAATAGATCGCAGTTGCAGATTGGACGGCAATGGACGCACGGGTCGACAGGCCGCAGCCCGGCTGGCGCAGCGAGCGGGGCGAAGCTTCCCTCTCCGATGTCCATCGCTCGATCACGGTGCGCCCGACCGGCCCCGGCTGGCGACGAGCCGCCGCCTTCGTCGGGCCGGGCTATCTCGTCGCCGTCGGCTACATGGACCCAGGCAACTGGGCGACCTCGCTCGCAGGCGGTTCGAAGTTCGGCTACACGCTGCTCGTCGTCGCGCTGGTCTCCAACATCATGGCGATCGTGCTGCAATCGCTGTGCGCGCGCCTCGCCATCGCTTCAGGCCGCGACCTCGCCCAGGCCTGCCGCGACGCCTATCCGAAGCCGGTCTCCTTCGTCCTGTGGCTGCTGGCCGAGATCGCGATCATAGCCACCGACATCGCCGAGGTGATCGGCACGGCGATCGGCCTGAACCTGATCTTCGGCATTCCGCTCGAGCTCGGCGTCATCATCACGGCGCTCGACGTGTTTCTGATCCTCTATCTGCAGAAGCTCGGATTCCGCTGGGTCGAGGCGCTGGTGATCACGCTGCTCGGCGTGATCGCGCTATGCTTCGCGATCCAGATCGCGCTCGCCGATCCCGATTGGGGGCAGGTGGTTCGCGGTTTCGCGCCGACGACCGAAATCGTCCGCAATCCGGAGATGCTCTATCTCGCGCTCGGCATCCTCGGCGCGACGGTGATGCCGCATAATCTCTATCTGCACTCGGGCATCGTGCAGACCCGCGCCTATGGCGAGAGCCTGCCGGAGAAGCGCCAGGCGCTGAAATACGCGACAATCGATTCGACTGTGGCGCTGATGTTCGCGCTGACCATCAATGCCTCGATCCTGATCCTGGCGGCCGCGACCTTCCACAAGACCGGACAGACCTCCGTCGCCGAGCTCGGCGACGCCCACAAGCTGCTCGGCCCGCTGCTCGGGCTGGCGATCGCCCCGACCCTGTTCGGCATCGCGCTGCTCTGCTGCGGCATCAACTCGACGGTCACGGCGACGCTCGCCGGCCAGATCGTGATGGAAGGCTTTCTCAAGATCAGGCTGCCGCCCTGGCTGCGCCGGCTGATCACCCGCGGCATCGCCATCATCCCGGCGGCGGCGGTGACGATCTGGTACGGCGACAGCGGCACGGCGCAGCTGCTGATCCTGACCCAGGTCGTGCTCTCGCTGCAGCTCTCCTTCGCGGTCTTCCCGCTGGTGATGTTCACCGCCGACCGGACGAAGATGGGCGAACTCGTCGCGCCGCGCTGGCTCGTCGCCTTCGCCGTGCTGATCGCGCTCGTGATCGCGGCGCTGAACCTCAAGCTGCTGGTCGACTTCGCCGGTGGGGCAGGCTGAGGGCGACGCTGCGGTCCCGCCTACGTCGCCTAGCTTCCAGCGCGCCTGGCGCGGAAGCGCGCGACCTTGTCGCGGTTGCCGCACTGGCCCATCGTGCACCAGCGCCGCGTATTGTTGCGCCCGCGATCGTAGAAGACGAGCGTGCAGTCGTCGGCGGCGCAGCGCTTCAGCCGCGCCGGCTCGGCCTCGCAGACGAAGCGCGCGAAATCGAGCGCGACCGGCGCGGCGGGGTCGGCAACCGGGGCGAGCGCCAGCGTGAGGACTGGTCCGTTCTCGCCCCGTTGCAGGACATGATGGCCGCTCAGACCTGCCAGCCGGCGGTTCACTGATGCCAGAGCGGCATCGGGCAGCGGCTCGCCCGCCTGAAGCCCGTCGAAGACCCCCCGCAACTCGGCGCGCAGCGCGCGCAGATCGTGCATCGCCATTTTTCCGTCTGCCGGGCCATCGCCGAGTCCAGCCGCCGCCAGCCAGGCGAGCGCGCGCTCGGGGCTGTCGATCAACTCCTGAGGGCCGGCTTCGCCTGCCGGTGTGGTGTTCAGCAGGTCGAGCCATGTCGCGCCACCGACGAAAAGGAAGCCTTCGCGGAACTCGCTGGAGATCTCGGTCGCGGACGCCATTTCGCACCTTCTGCGGATAGGTCGATTGTAACCTGTCATTTATCAGTTGACAGGTTTCAAATCAAATGACACCGTCAAATCATAAGGACAATGGTTACTTGCTTGACGGCGCTCGGTTCCCGCTGCCGCCTTGCAGCCGCCGCTTTCACCTCAAGAGGTCTCGCCATGACGCCCGTCGCCGCTATCGATCCCGCCCAGGTCCATTTCCGCCGCGCCACGATAGCCGGCACCGAGATCTTCTATCGCGAGGCAGGGCCGCAGGATGCGCCGGCGCTCCTTCTGCTGCACGGCTTCCCGTCCTCATCGCACATGTTCCGCGACCTGATTCCGCGCCTCGCCGGGCAGTACCGGGTGATCGCTCCGGACTACCCCGGATTCGGCCACAGTGCCGCGCCGTCGCCGGCCGAGTTCGATTATCGCTTCGACCGTCTCGCCGATGTGGTGGAGGAACTCGTCGATCGGCTCGGGCTGAAGAACTATGTGCTCTATCTGCAGGACTATGGCGGCCCGGTCGGGTTCCGCCTGGCGCTGCGCCGGCCGGAGCGCGTGCGCGGCCTGATCGTGCAGAACGCCGTCGCCAATGCCGAGGGCTGGAACCCGGAGATCACGGCGTCGATGGGGCCGTTCTGGCGCGAGCGCAACGCCGAAACCGAGAAGCCCTTCGCCGATCTGCTGAAGCCGGAGACGACGCGTTTTCAGTACACCCATGGCGCCACCCGCGCCGAGCGCCTGTCGCCCGATGCCTGGACGGTGGATCAGGCCGGGCTCGACCGGCCCGGCAATCGCGAGATCCAGCTGCGGCTGCTGCACGACTACCAGAGCAATTTCGCGGCCTATCCGGCCTGGCAGCGCTATCTCGCCGAACGCCAGCCGCCGATGCTGATCGTCTGGGGCAAGAACGACCCGTTCTTCACGCTCGAGGGCGTCGATTATCTGAAGCAGCAGGTGCCGGGCGCCGAGGTGCACCTGTTCGATGCCGGCCATTTCGCGCTGGAGACGCATGCCGATGAGATCGCCGAGCGTATCCGCGCGTTCATGGCGCGCTTGCCGGCCTGACAGGTCGCCGACAGGCCGGTGCGGTCAATGCCTGCGCCGGCCGATCAGCAGGAAACCAATCAGGGCGAGCGCGGCGAAGGCCGCACCGTTGAGGAAGGTCGCGGCGGCGCCGTAGCTCTCCCAGAGGATGCCAGCGATCAGGTTGCCGGCGAGGACGGCTAGGCCCGTCGCGAGGTTGAGGGCGCCGAAGGCGGTGCCACGTGCGGCAGCGGGCGCCCTGTCAGCGATCAGCGTGGCGAGAATGCCTTGCGAGAAGCCCATATGCAGGCCCCAGAGCACGATGCCGGCAAGCAGCAGAGCCGGCGTTTGCGCGAAGGCGAGGACGAGATCGGCGCCGATCAGGAAGACGAGGCTCATAGCGAGCATGCCATTGCGCCCTATCCGGTCGGAGAGAACGCCGACGGGATAGGCGGTCAGGCCGTAGACCAGATGCATCAGCACCAGGATCAGTGGGATCCAGGCCAGGGCGAATCCGGCCTGTTGGGCCTTGAGCAGCAGGAAGGCCTCGCTGAAGCGGGCGAAAGTCAGGACGGCGCAGAGCCCGATCACGGCCCATACGCCCGGCCCGAGCTGAATCAGCGCGGCGAGGCGAGGGCGCTCGCCCCCTTTCCCGGCAGACCGGCCAATAGGCTCCTGGATTCCGACGACGATGACCGCGACGGCGATCAGGGCCGGGATCGCGGCGATCCAGAAGACCGTGCTGAAATTGTTCCCGGTCAGAAGCATCAGCGCGATCGCGACCAGCGGGCCGATGAAGCCGCCGACCGTGTCGAGCGATTTGCGCAGGCTGAAGCTGGCGCCGCGCAGTTCGGGCGGCGTGACATCGGCAATCAGAGCATCGCGCGGCGCGCTCCTGATGCCCTTGCCGACCCGGTCGAGAAAGCGGGCGCCGGCGATCCAGCCGACGGTGTCGGCGAGCGGCACGATCGGCCTCGACAGGGCCGCCAGCCCGTAGCCGAGCAGGATGAGAGGCTTCCTCTGCCCGGACCAGTCGGAGAGCACGCCGGCGAATAGCCGGGTGACCATCGCGGTCGCGACCGCGAGGCCCTCGATCAGGCCGACCGTGATGGCGGAGGCGCCGAGCCCGGTGACCAGATAGAGCGGCAGCAGCGTCTGGACCATCTCGGAGGAGATATCCATCAACATGCTGACGAGGCCGAGCAGCCAGACGCTGCGCGGGATCGAACGCGAGGTAGCGGCGAGGGAGGCCTGAGTGGTCACGTCGCGGTGCTCCGCCGCCCGAATACCCATGGGCCCTCAGCCTGAGGAGCCGCGCAGCGGCGTCTCGAAGGATGTTCTGGTCGTCTGAAGAGGATCCTGAATCATCCTTCGAGACGCCATTCCTCGCGGAATGGCTCCTCAGGATGAGCGCTCAGGCAAGATTCAAACTGGCGCTCAGCGCCCCGGCGTCCAGGCCTCGTAGTCGCCGGTCGCGGGCGGGCGCTCGTTCTCGGCCAGGGTCGAGCCGGACGGGCGGTAGGCGAGGGCGGTGCCGGTATGGTTCGGCTGGTGCGGCTGTTCCCAGTCGCGGGCCGCATATTTTTCCTCGGAAGGCGCGACGTCGACGGTGTGGTGCAGCCAGCCATTCCAGCCCGACGGAATCGTCGAGGCCTCGATCGGGCCGTTATAGACGACCCAGCGGCGCTGGAGGCCGAGGGCCTTGTCCTTGGCGCCGCCCTTGGTGCGGTAATAGACGTTGCCGAACTGGTCCTCGCCGACCTTCTCGCCGAAGCGCCAGGTGTGGAAACGGGTGCCCATGGTCTGGCCGTTCCACCAGGTGAAGATCTGAAGCAGGGTCTGGTTCATCGCTCGTGTCCGGAGGCGCTCGGGCTCGCGCGACTTATGTCGTCCAGAGGACGCGATGTCCAGTGCGGCCGGGCGCAGCAGGCATGCATCGCTACGGCGCTGCCGCCACGATCCGCCGCAGCAGGCCGATGAAGTCCCGGGTGCGGGTTCCTCTTCGGCTGTTCCCGGATTCGGCGGTCTGGACCATCACCAGACGTTTGCTCGGGACGATAGCGAGCAACTGCCCGCCATAGCCGGAGGCGAGCGCTGCGCCCTTGCCGAAGCCGTCTTCCGGCAAGGTCCACCACATATAGCCATAACCCCGCGCCGGCCGGTCGGTCGCGGCATGGGTGGTTGTCGATTCGCGCGCCTAGGCTGCCGGCACGAGCTGGCGCGCCTCCCAGCTGCCACCATTGGCGAAGAGCACGCCGAAGCGGGCGAGGTCGCGCGCGCTCATCCGGAACGGATAGGCCGGGTTCCGCGAAATCGGTGACTGCGCATAGCGACCGTCCGCGGCGGAGAAGTCCTGCATGCCGATCGGGCCCGCGATCCGGCGGGCAAAGCTCTCGAAGATGTTCTCGCCGGTGCGCTCGCGATAGATCGTGCCGAGCGCGTTGAAGTCCCAGTTGTTGTAGAACCAGAAGCTCCCCGGCGCATGGCTGCCGCGGGCCGGCCGCTTCTCCCTGATTTCAGACGTCTCGTGGGCAGCCGGGAGATAGATGCCGGAGCGGGCGGTCAGCAGGTTGCGGACGGTCGCGCCCTTCTCCTGCTCGGTGAGGCCGGGCGATTTCTCGTCGATGCCGAGTTCAGCGAGTGTCGAGTCGAGGCTGATCCGTCCTTCGGCGACAGCGATGCCATAGAGCGCGCTGAGCAGGCTCTTGCGCACAGAGGCGACACCGACCTTGCGGGTGGGCTCACCGAAGGAGGCGACGACGACACCGTTCTGCACCAGCATCAAGGCCGTCGGCTTGCGCAAGTCGGCATAGTCCCGCAACGGCAGCAGTGCGGCGCTGGACCAGCCGGCCGAGGCCGGGTCGATGCTCCGCCACTGCCGGCCGGGCTCGGCCTGCGCCGGCATCACCCAAAGGCAGAATGCGATGATGGCGAGCAGGTGTTGCATCGGTTGGGTCCGTGGTGTCCGCGGCGCCATCAGGCCGGGCAATCCCGGCGACTATGCGGCGCCAGGGCCGGACTTCCGGAGCTAACGCAGCAGCGACCGCGCAGTCGGGAGGAGGCGGGCGATGTCCAGAGCGCTGCCAAGGCCGGAGCGCATGTCGCGCAAGGCCGTTTCGAGCGTCGGTATCGCTTGTGGGGCTGCTGGACGCACGAGCGTGACCGCGACGCATTCCCCCTCGCGCACTGGCAGGCGCGCGAAACCGTTCTCGCTGCGGTCGCTGATCAGACTGGCGAGGATCTCGCCGCCGGCGGCCCGGGCGGCCTGCGCGACTTGGTGCGCCGCTTCGGCTGCTTCGGTGTCGCTGCTGTCTGGTGAGAGATGGTCGATGGCGACGAGGTAGGGGCGCCCGTCTTCGCGATCGACGGTTCCCGGGGGTAATCGCCTGAGCCCGCTCGTGTCGAAGCCAAGGCCGGGTGCGGCAGGCTTCAGCATCAGCACATCGTGCCATGTCAGCATGGTCTCGTTCGCCGCGGGGCCGTGCTCCGCCCAGACCGGGCCGCCATAGAAGGCCGCGAGGGCACTAATGCGGAAATCCTGATCGGCGAAGCCACGGAACCAGACGAACTGGTCGGGCGCTGCGGGATCACGGAACTGGGCGACGACGCTCATCCCGGCGGCTTCCTGGGTCTCGACGAGATAGGTGTCGAAGACGCCGATCAGGTTTTCGCGCGCGCCCGGTTTCAGGCTGTAGCGGCGCAGTTCGAAGACGGTGTCGGTCATGTCGTTCCTTCGGCTGGCGTTCCCCTCGCTGGTGTTTCCGCTAGGCAGCGGGGCTGCCCAACTCCGTCAGCAGCGTCATCCAGAATTCCGCCACGATTCGGTCACGGTTCGCGACGCGCCGAGGCCGCTCGCAGGATCGCGCCAGCCGGCCAAGCATCGCGCGGATTCAAGCACTTGTGGCGGCTGCTGCAGAGCGCGCTTCCACTAGTGGGTCAGGTGGGCTCCGGTTGAGGGCTGGTTAACCATGGTCCGGTGGATTTTAGGGATTTCGCGAGGCGGCGGATCGTTGCAATCTGGCAACGCGGCGCCGATTCCCCATGCGATTCCTTGGGTTTAGCCGGTTGCTTGAAACTTATCCCCATGATCCACATCTTCCTACCAGATGTCGTATCCACACCTATCGGCTCGCACTAATCCTTGACGGCGCGACCCGGTCGGGACTAGATTTTGATGGTCGCGAGACGGCTGGCGGAGACGCCTTCGATCCCCGCGAAAAGAGTTCCCAGACGGGTCGAAGCGATCACCGCGGCGCGCCGATATCGGCGACGGCGAACGGCGACGTGCGTCCCGGCTGGCCGCTACAGGCGTTTCGACGGCGGGACCACACCGTCGCGGAATCCAGGGCATCAAACCGAGTTGGGCTGACATCAGGAGCCGGTGAGCAACCGGCCGCGCGAGGCTTTCCCGAGCCCGCGGCATGCATTGGGGATGAAGACATGCGCATCGAGCGCCGCCATACCGCCGCCGGCCAGTCGCCATACCAGGCGATTCCGTTCCGCTCGGCTGTCAGCGAAATCCGCAATCCCGACGGCTCGATCGTGTTCAGGCTCGAGGGCATCGAGGTGCCCGAGGCCTGGTCGCAGGTCGCGAGCGACGTGCTCGCGCAGAAGTATTTCCGCAAGGCCGGCGTCCCCGCCGTCCTGAAGAAGGTCGAGGAGAACGACGTTCCCTCGTTCCTCTGGCGCTCTGCGCCGGACGAGGCGGCGCTCGCCGCCCTGCCGGAGGACAAGCGCTACGGCTCCGAGACTTCCTCCAAGCAGGTCTTCGACCGGCTCGCTGGCTGCTGGACCTATTGGGGCTGGAAGGGCGGCTATTTCTCCTCCGAGGAGGACGCCGCCGCCTTCCATGACGAGCTGCGCTTCATGCTGGCGACGCAGATGGTCGCGCCGAACTCGCCGCAATGGTTCAACACCGGCCTGCACTGGGCCTATGGCATCGACGGGCCGAGCCAGGGCCATTTCTACGTCGACTTCAAGACCGGCAAGCTGGTGAAGTCGAAGTCGAGCTATGAGCACCCGCAGCCGCATGCCTGCTTCATCCAGGGCGTCGCCGACGACCTCGTCAACGAGGGCGGCATCATGGACCTGTGGGTGCGCGAGGCGCGCCTGTTCAAATACGGCTCCGGCACCGGCTCGAACTTCTCGATGCTGCGCGGCGAGGGTGAGAAGCTCGCCGGCGGCGGGCGCTCTTCCGGCCTGATGTCCTTCCTGAAGATCGGCGACCGGGCTGCGGGGGCGATCAAGTCGGGCGGCACGACCCGCCGCGCCGCCAAGATGGTGGTGGTCGACGTCGACCATCCGGACATCGAGACCTATATCGACTGGAAGGTGAAGGAGGAGCAGAAGGTCGCGGCGCTCGTCGCCGGCTCCAAGATCGTCCAGAAGGCGATGAAGGCCGTGATGAAGGCCTGCGTCAACTGCGAGGCCGCGGACGATGCCTGCTTCGATCCCGAGAAGAACCCGGCGCTGAAGCGCGAGATCAAGCTCGCCCGCAAGGCGATGGTGCCGGACAACTATATCAAGCGCGTCATCCAGTTCGCCCGCCAGGGCTATACCGACATCCAGTTCGACACCTACGACACCGACTGGGATTCGGAAGCTTATCTCACCGTCTCCGGCCAGAACTCGAACAACTCGGTCTCGCTGACCGACGACTTCCTGCGCGCTGTCGAGTCGGACAGCGACTGGAACCTCGTCGCCCGCACCACCGGCAAGGTGACGAAGACGCTGAAGGCCCGCGATCTCTGGGAGAAGATCGGCTACGCCGCCTGGGCTTCGGCCGATCCCGGCCTGCACTTCAACACCACGATGAACGACTGGCACACCTGCCCGGCCTCGGGACGCATCCGCGCCTCGAACCCGTGCTCGGAGTACATGTTCCTCGACGACACCGCCTGCAATCTGGCCTCCGCCAACCTGCTGCAGTTCTATGACCGCGAGACCAAGGCTTTCGACGTCGAGGGCTATGAGCACCTCTGCCGGCTCTGGACGGTCGTGCTCGAGATCTCGGTGACGATGGCGCAGTTCCCGAGCCGCGAGATCGCCGAGCTTTCCTACGAGTACCGCACGCTCGGCCTCGGCTACGCCAATATCGGCGGCCTGCTGATGACCATGGGCCTCGGCTATGACAGCGACGAGGGCAGGGCGCTCGCCGGCGCGCTGACCGCGATCATGACCGGCGTCTCCTATGCAACCTCGGCGGAGATGGCCGGCGAGCTCGGCCCGTTCCCGGGATACAAGAAGAACGCCAGCCACATGCTGCGCGTGATCCGCAACCACCGCACCGCCGCCCATGGCCAGGCCGACGGCTATGAGGGGCTGCAGGTCACGCCGGTGCCGCTCGACCACGGCACGCTGGCGCGCCTCGGCGGCTCCAGCATCAAGCTCTCTGAGCGCGCCCGCATCGTCTGGGACGAGGCGCTGTCGCTCGGCAAGATGTACGGCTACCGCAACGCCCAGGCGACGGTGATCGCGCCGACCGGCACGATCGGCCTCGTCATGGACTGCGACACCACCGGCATCGAGCCCGACTTCGCGCTGGTGAAGTTCAAGAAGCTCGCCGGCGGCGGCTACTTCAAGATCATCAACGGCGCCGTGCCGGACGCGCTGCGGGCGCTCGGCTATCGCGAGAGCGAGATCGCCGAGATCGAGGCCTATGCGGTCGGCCACGGCACGCTGGCGCAGGCGCCGGGCGTCAACCATGGCTCGCTCAAGGCCAAGGGCTTCCCGCAGGACAAGATCGACGCGATCGAGAAGGACCTGAAGGCCGCCTTCGACATCAAGTTCGTCTTCAACAAGTGGACGCTGGGCGAGGACTTCCTCACCGGCACGCTGAAAGTCCCGGCCGAGAAGCTCGCCGACATGTCCTTCGAGCTCCTGCCCTTCCTCGGCTTCACCAAGGCCGAGATCGAGGCCGCCAACGTCCATGTCTGCGGGGCGATGACGCTGGAAGGCGCTCCGCACCTGAAGAAGGAGCACTACAACGTCTTCGACTGCGCCAACCCCTGCGGGCGCATCGGCAAGCGCTACCTCTCGGTCGACAGCCATATCCGCATGATGGCGGCGGCGCAGCCCTTCATCTCGGGCGCGATCTCCAAGACCATCAACATGCCGAACGACGCGACCGTCGAGGACTGCAAGAGCGCCTACCTGCTCTCCTGGAAGCTGGCGCTCAAGGCCAACGCCCTCTACCGCGACGGCTCGAAGCTGTCGCAGCCGCTGAACTCGGCCCTGATTGCCGATAACGACGATGATGCTGACGACGCCATCGAGGCGCTGCACCAGCAGCCCATGGCGGCGCGCGCCACGCAGGTCGCCGAGAAGATCGTCGAGCGCATCGTCGAGCGGGTCGAGCGGGTGCGCGACCGCGAGAAGATGCCGGCGCGTCGCACGGGCTACATCCAGAAGGCGGTGGTCGGCGGCCACAAGGTCTATGTCCACACCGGTGAATATGCCGATGGGCGCCTCGGCGAGATCTTCATCGACATGCACAAGGAGGGCGCGGCCTTCCGGGCGATGATGAACAATTTTGCCATCGCGGTCTCGCTCGGCCTGCAATACGGCGTGCCGCTCGAGGAATATGTCGAGGCCTTCACCTTCACCCGCTTCGAGCCCTCGGGCTTCGTGCAGGGCAACCAGTCGATCAAGAACGCGACCTCGATCCTCGACTACGTCTTCCGCGAGCTGGCGATCTCCTATCTCGGCCGGCACGACCTCGCCCATGTCGATCCCAGCGAGATCGGTCATGACGTGATGGGCGGCGGCGTCGAGCAGGGCAGGGCGGCGCCGGAAGCGGCGGGTCCGATCACCTCGACCCCGCTGGCCTCATCGGGCTTCCGCCGCGGCAAGCCGATCAACCTGCTCGCCATCCAGGGCGGCTCGGCGGCGAACGATGCCGTCGCCCGCTCGGGTGCCAGCGTCACGGCGCTCGCCACAGCCGGCGCCACCGCGCTGAAGGAGGAGCCGGAGGCCTATGGCGAGGCCGAGATGGCCAAGCTCGGCTTCGCCGCACCGGCCGCCCAGCCGAGCGCTTCCGAGCGCCGGGCCGAGGCGATCATGAAAGGCTATGTCGGCGACAGCTGCGGCGAGTGCGGCAACTTCACGCTGGTCCGCAACGGCACCTGCCTGAAGTGCAACACCTGCGGCTCGACCACGGGCTGCAGCTGATTAGGTCGAATGTGTTGATGCGGTGAAATGAGGGGCGAAGTTCCGCCCAATCGGACATGAACTTCCGCAAAATCTGGGAGGCGGCATCATTTGCCGCCCCCCTCCACTGAACCGAACAAATCGTGAATACTCATTACGCCGACCGTCTTTCTCACATCCGAGGATACGATGCTCGACAAGGTCCACGTGGAAGTCGCCAAGTCCGATGATGTCCTCACGGACGTCCAAAAGCCTGTCGGATATCTCGATCTGCCCGACCTGGAATTTCGGGAGAAGCATTCCATCGGCCTTCGGTTCTGCCTGCTCACGCCGGCGAAGCGCCGAGAGATCGTCGCGGCCTCGAAGCTGCGGATTTCCGGGAAGACGGAGGTCGACGTCTTCACGCTCGACGATGGGGAGGTCATCGCGGTCGCCGACAAGAGGCTGTCATCGATCCCCGGCGGCATCGATGGATTGCTCATCACCACATCAGGCGGTCTGAGGTGGCAGTGGCACCGTCGCCACCAGAATTTCCGCAACGACTTCGCCGCCGATCCCCTCGCCGTCGCCAAGGGCATCGAGAACGCGTGGCGGGACCGCTTCAAGTTCCGCGCCGAGGTGGCCGGGGAAGACGGAAAGGTCGCTCCTGGCGACGAAGGTCTTCGTCCTCCTCAGATCGGCGCCCTTCATGCGGTCGGAGCTCATTGGAGCGTCTTCGCCAACGAGCTGGCGACGGTCGTCATGCCGACCGGGACCGGCAAGACGGAGACGATGCTGAGCGCCGCCGTGAACTACCGCCGCGGCCCGACCCTCGTAATGGTCCCCTCGAAGGCGCTGCGGAACCAGACAGCGAAGAAGTTCCGGTCGCTGGGGCTTCTCCGCAAGCCGCTGGGACTGCTGGACGATGACACGCCCAACCCCATCGTCGCCGTCGTGACCAAGGAACCCAAGTCTGAGGCGGATCTCAGCATCTTCCTGGGCACGAACGTCACCATCGGCGTGATGGCATCATTGGGCGCATCGTCGGTCGAGCCCCTGTTTCCCAAGATCTCCAACGCCGTTGCGACCCTTTTCGTCGATGAAGCACATCACGTTCCCTCCGACAGCTGGAGCGCATTCCGAGCGGCGTTCAAGGCCCACCAGATCGTGCAGTTCACCGCCACCCCATTCCGGCTGGATGGCAAGCTTGTCGATGGACGGGTGATCTTCAGCTATCCGCTCGCGGCGGCACAACGCGACGGCTACTTCAAGCCGATCAGGTTCCATTCGATCTTCCAGATCGAGAAGGACGATGCCGACGAGGAGATGGCCATCGAAGGCATCGCCGCCCTTGATGCGGATCTGAAGGCAGGGCTGAATCACCTGATGATGGCGCGGTGCGCCGGCATCCCCCGAGGCGAGAAACTTCTGGCCCTATACAAGCGCTTGGCCCCCGCCCACAATCCGATCCTGGTGCATTCGGATATCTCGCAGGGCTTGATCGACGCCGCCCTCGCTGATCTCCGAGCAGGCCGGAGCAGGATCGTCATCTGCGTCAACATGCTGGGCGAAGGATTCGATCTGCCGGAGCTCAAGATCGCTGTCCTTCACGATCTTCATAAGAGCCTGCCGGTCCTGCTCCAGTTCACCGGCCGGTTCACCAGGACCTCGGCGTCCGACATCGGGGACGCTACCGTGGTGGCCAACATCGCCGATCCGCAGGTATCCGCGAAACTGGAGCGCCTCTACAGCGAGAGCGCCGACTGGAACAAGCTGCTGAGCGAGGCGAGTTCCCAGGCGGCCCGCGAACATGCCGAGCTGGTCGAGTTCCTGAGGAATTCGAAGCCGCTGGTCGACGAAGAGGAGGTCGAAGGCCTTCGCATATCGAAGAACCTCTTGCGCCCGAAGTTCAGCACGATCGTCTACCGCTGCAGCGACTTCTCGCCGAAGACCTTCCAGCGCGGCCTGTCCGAGGACGTCCAGGTTCATGCAGCATGGGAGAACGAGAAGGAGTCCCTCATCTACTTCGTCACAAGGAAGGAGGATCGGGTCCGCTGGAGTCGCGGCAAGAAGCTGAGAGATCGCCAGTGGGATCTGTTCGTGCTCTTCCATGACAAGGATGCCGCGCTGCTCCACATCAATTCGTCTGACAAGGACAGCATGCACGGTGGGTTGGCCGAAGCCGTCGGCGGAAGCAGGCTCATCGACAAGGAGGACACGTTTCGGTCCCTGGGCAGGATCAACCGCCTAGTCTTCAATAACATCGGCGTGCGCAAGCACGGGCGCCGCAACATGAGCTTCGCCATGTACACCGGCGCCGACGTCCAGCAGGCGCTCACGATAACGGAAACGAGCGGTGCCACGAAGTCCAACCTGGATGGTCGCGGTTGGGAGAACGGCGCCGTCGTCGCTCCGGGATGCTCGGCCAAGGGCCGGGTCTGGTCGAAGGCGCAGGGAACCATCCCGAAGTGGCTTCAGTGGTGCAGGCCACTCGGTCGGAAACTGATCGACGAGACGATCGACGTGCCGCAGATCCTGCGAAACGTCCTCATCCCGACTGAATTGACCGATCGCTTTCCCGACGAGCACATCCTGTCTGTGGAATGGCCTCACGAGACGCTCAAGACTACCGATGAGCGCTTCTTCGTGTCGAAGAAGGACGTGGCACAGGTGCCTCTCGCCGCCTGCGAATGGCACCATGAACCGGCTGCCTCGGGTCCTGACCGACTGGCCTTTCGCCTCGTCTCCGCGTCAGGCGAGCTGAACGAGCGTGTCTCCCTGCACCTCGATGCCGACAAGGGCTACCTGTTCAAGAGCGACGAGAAGACGCTCCGGATGAAGTGCGGCCGCGAGGATCGCCCCCTGGAAGAATATCTTCGCGACAATCCGCTGCTGGTTCGCTACGTCAGCTTGAAGGAGCTCGACGGCAACCTCCTCTACGTTCAGCACGACGTGACCGAGGTCCGCATCGAGGAGGATCGGCTCGTCCCCTGGAAGTGGACGGGCGTGGACATTAAGATCGAGTCGACCTGGAAGAAGGGCGTCGAGCGAACCAACTCGGTCCAGACGCACGTGGCGAAGGACTACGTCGACAACGGCTTCCATGTCGTCTTCAACGACGACGACGCGGGAGAGGCGGCGGATTTGATCTGCCTGAAGGAGGAGGACGACCATATCCGGCTGGCGCTGGTCCACTGCAAATACTCCGGCGCAGCGGACCCGGGCGAGCGCGTAAAGGATGTCGTGGAGGTTGCCTCGCAGGCGGTCAGGTCCGCGGTCTGGCGCGGAAACTTTGATCGCCTTCACCGGCATATGATGGCGAGGCTGAAGATCAACGGGAATGGCAGCGAATTGCGGGACCGTTTCGTTCACGGCACGGTCGGTCGCCTGAACGCCATCGCGAAAAGCGCCAAGATGAAGCCGATCGTCCTTGAGATCAGCGTCGTTCAGCCAGGCGTTTCCCGACAGAGGGTGACCGACGATCAGGCGATCGTGCTGGGAGCCGCGGCCGCCTACATCAAGCAGACGGTGGATGTGGACCTGCGGGTGATCTGCTCGGATTAATGTGGGTCGTCTCGGCAACGTGCCGTGGGCGCGCGCCATCTGACTTGCGCCCCTCCATGCATCCCAAGAGGTAAGAATGGCGTCCGTCTTCTTCTCCTACTCCCACAAGGACGAAGAGCTTCGAGACAGGCTTGAGGTGGCTCTTGCAACGTTGAAGCGTCAGGGCCTCATCGAGACGTGGCACGACCGCATGCTGCGAGCCGGTGACGAGTTCGACCCCGGCATCCGACAAGAGCTGGAGCGGGCCGACGTCATCCTTCTGCTGGTATCGCCGGATTTCATCGCCTCGAATTATTGCTACGATGTCGAGATGACGCGGGCCCTGGAACGGCATCGTACCGGCGAGGCGCGGGTGATCCCCGTCATCCTGCGCGCCTGCGATTGGCATCCAACGCCGTTCGGAAAGCTTATGGCCGCCCCCCGCGATGGCAAGCCGATCCGCTCCTGGCCCGATCTGGACGAGGCTTTCCTCGACGTGGCCAAGAAGATCCGGGATGCGCTGCCTAAGGCGCCGATTGCCCCCGTCCCAGCTAATCGCGAGCACGCTCCAACAGTCATTCAGGTGGCGGCTGCCGGGCCCCGGTCAAGCAACCTTCGCATCAGCAAGACCTTCACCGAAGCCGATCAAGATCACTTCCTGGACGAAGCCTTCGACTTCATGGCCAAGTTCTTTGAGGGATCCCTTTCTGAGCTCAAGGCGCGCAATCCGGAGATCGACACCACCTTCAAGCGCATCGACGCGAACCGCTTCACCGCCGTGATCTATAGGAACGGCAAGGCCGTCTCGCGCTGCAAAATCATGCTCGGTGGAATGCTCGGTCGCGGTATCTCGTATTCCTCGAACGACCAGGCCTCCGACAACAGCTGCAACGAAAGCCTCTCCATTGAGACCGACGCTCAGGGAATGTTCCTGAAGCCAATGATGGGCATGTCGCGTTTCGGTGTCGGGCGCGAAAGGCAACACCTGACCTTCGAGGGGGCCGCAGAGTACTATTGGGATGAGCTCATGAGCAACATCCAGCGAGATTGAGCGGCGGCAGCTGGCCGTGTCTTCAGTTTCCCGAGTTCGACGTTCCCTTCGTGGCCGGCGGCAACGGACGAGCACTAGCGTGGCCCGACAGCCTGATCGCCGAAGACCTAACCACGTATCGCTCGCCGACGCTCACATCTTTGCAGACGCCTCTCACGTGATAAAGCCGATTTCGCAATGAATCCAGATAAGAGCTTAACCGATGTTCAAAGATAGATACTGCGCCTTCATAGACATTCTCGGATTCTCCAATCGAATTCTCGATCTTGAGAAAAATTGGGACAATTTGACTTACGAACGACTCCGATCTTGCCTCAATTTTATGAGCGAAGAGCGGAACACATCGAATCTAGATCCAGACCTACCAATATACACAAAAAACGACAATATATTTACAGATAAAGATCTAGGTTATCCTCAGATTACATATATCTCAGATTGCTTGATTATTTCTACCGAAAGAAATGCAGATGGTCTAAAATCCATATGCCAGAAAGTTACTAAGATTTGGACTGACCTTCTTTGCGATGGATACCTATGTCGCGGGGCCATCTCTGGAGGGCCGCTTATCCACGACCAGGACATAATTGCGGGAAGTGCTTACATGAACGCGTATGAACTAGAGTCAACCGCCGATGTTCCACGTATTATTTTCGACAAGAATCTTTCCGAGATCTATGATTCGTTCCCATCAGTATTTCCGGCCCATCCACCCACAATGGATATGGCGGAAGATGGTTTCCTTTATCTGAGGTATTTTCCATTCCAATTCTTTCCAAATTACATACACAATTGGAGCGACTACATGCTCCGCGCGAGAGAGGTCATCTGCTCCGGCGTGAACCACAAAAACGCAAAGGTGGCACAAAAATATCATCACACTAAAAATGAATTCAACTTCTGTGTAGGTACGTATCGCCGGTTCTTTGAGGACTTGGTGATACCGATATAAGCGAAGACGCGCGAGCCAACCCACATCGCTGTCGTCCCGCTTCCGAACCAATAGGCCGCGCCGTTAGTGCCTTTCTGAAGACGATCGGACGACTCGTCATCGCAGCCTGCGGGGAGTGGGCCCTGGAGAAGTCGTTTGCAATGGTGACCGTGCCGACGAGCTTCGCCGCCACCTTCCGGATGATCGCCTCGTCGTTGTCGAACGTAGGCTCCGGCGGGATCGGCGCTATTGGATCGTGGTTTTAGTATCCCCGGCGGCCGGCGCCGATGACGACCTCGTCGGGTTGCCCCAAGCCCCGCGGTGACAGTGTGATGCGTGACACCTTCTTGCCGGCCTGGACCTTGTTCCAATACCCCTGCGGCGGTGTCGGAATATCAGCCTTCTTGTAGGCCTTTTCCACGGAGACGTCCGAAACTCCAAACTGCGTGCACAGGGTTCGCAGCGGCCCGGGCGAGACCAGGTCGTAGAGCTCCTTGCGGGTGTAGGTATGCGCCATGGTCGCCCGCATTTTCTTTGGCGCGACGATACCGTTCAGAGGCTTGGCCCGGTCAATGCGATTCTCGCGACTGCTCCAGCCGAACAACGATGACGCCGATCGAGCGTCTGTTTACTCGCGGTTTGACACAATGGAAGTGGAATGGATCGCGATGGCCGCCTCGCCAGCCCCCTACACGTGAGCGGCATGTCGTCAAACGCTCTGCACTTAGAGAGGGCCTTGCCTGAGAACGAAAGCCATGCTCATCGCATGCTATCCAAATTGGCTCAGCGCCGATCCAAAGGGGGAGAAAGCGGAATGATGGAATGGGAAGCAAGACGGAGTGGTTGGAAGAAACACCCGGAGGATGCTCGAACCCCGTTCGATGCCGATTATGCGAGGATCGTCCACTCCGGCTCTTTTCGTCGGCTGCAGGGCAAAACACAGACCCTGAACTTGGGCGATAGCGACTTCTATCGCACTAGGTTGACGCACTCTCTGGAGGTCGCGCAGATCGCTAGCAGTATCGTCCGCCAACTTGGCACCTTGAGCTCACATGAGGCTCACTCCTATCTTCCGCCAGTTAGCCTAATACAGGCCATCGGCTTGGCGCATGATCTGGGGCACCCTCCCTTTGGGCACGGCGGTGAGATCGCTTTAAATTATTGCATGAGAGACAATGGCGGATTCGAAGGAAATGGCCATACGTTGCGTATACTTTCAAGGCTAGAGAATTTCTCCGCATTGAATGGGGCTGATCTAGCGAGGCGAACACTTCTGGGAGTTTTGAAGTACCCAGTCGGTTTTGGAATCGCCGCCAATCCAGAAATCATTCCTGCCATTGATAGCACTCCCCAATCCATACGGATTATTGACCGAAAAAGATCGAAGCCGCCCAAATGCTTTCTGGATAGCGAGCGCGAAGTTGTCGCTTGGGTCCTTGAACTGCTGACAGATAAAGATCGAGCGCTGTTCCAATCCGTCGAGAATGTCCCAACGGAGCACGCCACTCCACTATTCAAGTCTTTCGATTGCAGCATCATGGATATTGCGGACGATATCGCCTACGGCGTTCACGACCTCGAAGACGCTATCGCCCTAGGCTTGCTCGACGAGAAGGATTTTAGGTCTTTTGCCGGCGAGGATAAATGCACGGAATTTCTCGATTCTTTGAAATTCAAATATCCAACGGAGAGCCAGAACAACGTCTACGACACACTCGTCAGCTGTCTATTTGGTGGCGGAAAATCGCGGAAACACTATATTAGTAGAATTGTACATCATTTCATAACGAACATTCGGATTGAAATTTTGCCGCAATTCAACGAGCCGTTGATTCGTTACAAAGCGGTTCTACCACCAAGCCAAAGAGATTTTCTCGACGCTTTGCAAGAGCTCGTCGTACAAAAGGTTATCAAAAGCGCTGAAGTACAACACCTTGAATTTAAAGGTCAAAAAATGGTAGTTTCAGTATTTGAGGCGCTAGCTTCCGACCCTAAAGCATTTCTTCCGGAAGACGCATTTTTTGACTATACAACTTCCGGCAAGAACATTCGAGTGATCTGCGATCACGTAGCCGGGATGACAGATGCCTTTCTGCTAAAAACGTATGATAGACTCTTTAGCCCGCGGATGGGGTCTGTTTTCGACAAGCTTTAGTCGCTGTTCCTGCCGGCCAGACGGAGGTCCTGCGCCAACACCGCATTTGCTCGATCACAGTGGGCTCGCGCTGAGTAGTAACCTAGCGAGTGATAGGGCGTCCGGACCATCCCCGGCTGAACTGACTAGCCCTGCCCTCAAGAGCTTGGCGTCCACGCTAGTCTGTTCGGCGTGGGCTGGGTCATCGGCCGTCATGTACCGCGCCTTCAGATAGAGGATCCTGTCCTTGGGCCGAATGCGTTTGCGTTTCAGGGCTTTCAGATCGACCTCGATAACCTCGACGACGAGCGGCATGGTTCTGTTAGGGTCGCTGCATCGGATTGTGCGCACGATCCCCAGTGGCGCGTCGATTTCCACGAAATCCGCAGTCCCAACGTCCGGTTCGATGACCTCTGCGCAGCCGACGATGATGCGAATTGGGCTTGGCGTTCGTGAGAGCGATTCCATTTGGAAGCGGTAGGCGGAATCGAAGCTGCCGATGCCCTTGTCCGCAGCCTGGCAGGCCGCCCTGTTGACCATTCCCGGTTCGCCAACCTCAAACAGGGCATTTCGGGCGTACTGCATCGCCGTCGTATGGCTGCCGAAGAACGTCTTCACGTCTCGCTGGATTGATCGCGGCAAGGTCGAGTAGCGCGGGGCCCCAGGAAACAGTGTCAACGCGAAATGGACAAGCAGATCCTCCCGGCGCGCTTCGGCTGCCTGGCCGAGGCTTGCTCGGTCGAATGTCTCCAGGCAGATTGCAAGCGCGCGGTCCACGGCGACGCGAGCGCCAAGCAGCCCGGACCGGATATCGGGGGGGAGTTCGCCGGCAATTGGCATCCGACCAAGATTGAGGGCTGTACGCCAAATGGCTTCCAGCTCGACGGCAATGCGCTCAGAGGCTATTGGCGATCCGATGGTGAATTCTGGATTCGACTGATCAAGCCGTCTCGGGACCCTAAAGCGTTCCGACAGAATAGATGCTTTCGATCGCCTCCGATAGTTGACCTCCTGTTCGAGTTCCTTATCGCGGAATGCTGCAACGATGCCGGCCCCGAGAGACAACGCGTTCAGGCCTGTAGCCGTCGAGACAAGCGCCCGAAGCTCCTCTTGCGTGAAGTATTTCTGGAAGGTGCCGCGGCTTGTGAGGAAGCCGTCCTTATAGGGCTTCAGGCCGGAAACCGGAGCTTTCCCCGTCAGCATAGCAGAAACGACCAAGGCCTTCTTGGCGAAGAACCATGCGGCCCGCACGGTCTCCACCCGTTCGTTGGGGTCTTCGATGACATTGACGACGAAGCCAAGATTCACAGCGTCCGCTGCTCGCCGGAGACCGTTCGGAGCGAAGTGTGGATCCCACCCAAAAGCGTCATAGCCATTCTCGATCAATGCAGCGACGTCATCTCCCTGGCCGCATCCGTAGTCGAAGGTTGAGCTGTTTTGATCGATGATCCCAAGGCGCCGCATCAGCGCGACTGGCTGCGACAGATCCCGACGAACAATCGCTGTCCTGTGGCGTTCGACGTCGACGACCGTCTCCTCTTTCCTGACCAATGTGTGCCCATGCAGCAAGAGCCCATGCTTTCGAATGAGCTCCTCCCAACGTGCTCGTGTTCCGATAGTCTTGGTGTCGGAAAAGAGACCAAAATCCTCTGCTTGGCGGGTCAGAGCAGTGAAGCGCGGGATCCGCGGATCGTCGAAGCGAAGCAGCGCTTCTTTGCGGTGGAGGATGGGCGGGTTCGCCCGCCCGCGATAGTCTCGAAGCGCGGCGGTCCTCGAGGTGCGATCGATCTTCCAGGAGGTCAGGAGTACCGGGAAGGCAACGTCGTCAAATTCCTCGTAGAGCAGAAGCGACAGATCTGAGCCTTTGATCTTGGCAACGTTCCAGCTGCCGTTCTCGATAAGGCCCGCCGCGTCGGCGATAGCACTGGCGTCCGCGGGATCCAGCAGGCCAACTGCCGTCCGGTGGATATAGAGAAACCCGCCTACTCGTTTGCCAGGCACCTGACGCTTGGTTTGAGACGAGGTGCCGGGCATCGAGTTCAAGCCGCATTAGTTCACGGCCAGCCTATTTCCAATGTGCCTTGATGGCCATGGCTAGATCCCAGGCTTCGTCCTCATCGGAGAACGGAACCTGCCCGTAAATGAGGCTGCTTTGGTTTGAGATCCTCTCGTTTGCGAGTTTGGCCATGAAGTGTCCATGCCCGAGCAGGTTCTCTGCGCCGCTCTCATCAAGCACGATCCGCGAATTCACGGAGGATGAAACCTTAAGGCAGATTTTGTTGCCGAGATTGGCCTTCACCTGGCCGGGCATGGCATCCTTGTCCGGGCGCTGAGTGACCATGAACAGGTGGATGCCGGCAGCACGAGCCTTGGATGCAAGCCTGACCACGTAGGTTTCGACAGCCTGGCGATAGTTCGAGCTGGCATCAGCCAACCAATCACCAATCTCGTCGTGGAATAGGAAGATGCGCGGCAGTCGGGCCTCTGGTGAAATCTTCGCGTTGAACTTATCGATGTTCGACGCGATTTTGGTGATCTCGACATAGCGCCGGTCCATTTCCTCAACCAAGTCCTTGAGCGTGTCGATTGCATCAGCCTGGTTCGAAATGATGCCACCATCGAGATGAGGCATCTGTTCGATCCAGCGATAGTCGCCACCAAACTTGGGGTCCACGAAACGAACCCGAGCGTTCCGTGGCGAATTGGTCGCCAACAGGTCGAGCAAGATGTTCCGTGTGAGGATGCCTTTGCCGCCGCCAGACTCGCCGGCGATCAAGGTGTGGGGGCCATGCTGCGGCTGCCCGTTGAACTCCTCGAAGAGGTTCAGATAGAGCAGCTCTCCATCGTGTTCTTTCTCGCCGATTAGAAAACTGCCGTTCTGCAACGGTGCCGACTCTGGAAGTTTGCGCCTGCGCCACAGGTCTTCAAGCGAGAGCTTGGCACGCTTTGGCCGCGAGATCGTTGCGATCACCTCACCACTTCCCGGACGGATGTCGATCACGTCGATCTGATGTGTGGTCAGGAGAACGCCCTTACGCCGCTCAAGATCGGCGACCGTCATCTTGTCAGAACCCTTGAGCCTAACGAGGGCAGCGTTGGGCGTGAGGCGATCTCCCAGGAGCTCGGCCGTAAGACCATATCCCCGCAGCGCCCCACGCAGCCTGCTCTTGGTGGCTTCCAACCATTCCAGGACCGAATTGTCGTCCGTCTCCCCTCTCTTCTCACGAATGAACTCGATGACGGAGGCTGGAAACATGCCAGGACCGTTGAATGTGAGCTCTGCTGGCTGGGGTTGGGGCGTGACCGCCGGATCGGGCGCTGCCTTTAGTGGCGTTGGAGGCAGCTCCGGGGCCGCTGAGCCATCGGTCTCGACAGCTGACTCGGCTTCAGTAGCAGGAGTGGTCTGGCTTGAGACGGGCGCGGCCAGGTCGACGGTCAACGCGCCGGCGTTAGGGTCAGTGACCCTGCGGAGGGCGCGCGCGATTTCCGTTCGGTCGAAGATGTACTGGCGTTGCTCGGAGCTGTCAGCCTCGATCGCCAACGGCTTCTCGTCAGTGCAATCGTGGATAAATACCATCGAGGCGCCGCGGATGCGGATGGCGGCGGTCCCGGTCCGCAGAAGACTCGCCCACTCCTTTGGACTTCGCTCGCCAACGCGCTGACGGAAGATGCCGTGTTCGAGGAGCAAGTCAGCGAGCCGGCCGCGCCAGGTTGTCTTATTCAGATGGTCGCCGTCCTGGACAATGCGATCTCGCAGGTCACTGGTGCTCGCCTTCGTCTGTTCGAGGGACGATTTCGATTCTGCAGCTTCGCCATCTTGTCCGACGAACTTGCTCTCGATGACAACGAGGTCAAGAACCGGTTTGCCGTTTTGCTCGCCGATGCAGAGCAGAAGGATGTCAGCCTTCTTTCCCTTGTGGCCAAGCCAGTCGGCGAAGTCGTCGAGGAGCAGCCAACAGACAGGAACCATTCCGGCGGGGAGCGAGTCGGTCACGACCTGCCGGCTGAGCACGAGCCCCAAGAGTTCGAGCGCATTGCGCTCCAAGCGTGCAGCGCGAAGGACCACCCGTCCGGAAATGTGAGCAGCGTGTTCAATGCAAGTATCGGCGAGAGCATCGATTGGCGCCCCCACCCCACCGATGATCGGGCCGATGATATCGACTAGACGCTGGCGTAGCGTTTTGCTGTTCTGCTTGGTCGAGACGACGAGGTTGTGACTTGAACCCGGACGGGTGATGAAGCGGACAATCTGGACCCCGTTGTTTCGCAGCAGCTGCAGGTCCGCGATCCCGTCGTAGGTAACGACCCAGGTGGCGACAGCGTGCGCCTGGTCGATCGCATTCTTGACCGTGTCCTCGTCGAAAGAAACTTCGCGGACAGGCACATAATGATCGAGCGCTGCATCCCGTTGATCCCGATGAAGGTCGTGGATCAGGTCCGTGTAGTACTGAACCTCAGCCGGGCGCTCCGAAGGGATGAGCAGGACCTCGGTCTTACGGGTGCCAGCCTCGAAAGACTGACGCCGTGTTTCTGAATCCGGGACGTGATCAAGGAACCGCGGCCACCCAGCCTCGGGCGGTACGCATTTGCGCCAGCTTGCATGGGCATTGCGGGCGATCACGTCGTGGAGAAACACCATGTCGGAGTTGCGCCCCTCTGGAGCGCCGCGTTTCACGGTATCAACGTCGAGAAAACCGACACGTAGGCGCGACAGGAACGTCTGCGCGGCCTCGGTTGCGAGCACTCCGTCCATCTCGCGGGAGATCGTGATGTTCTGCTCGGAGTAGATCTGCCGGAGCCGGTTCTGATCAGTGTGCGTGAGCACGAGATCGCAACGCAGGTCCGTCTCGGCCTCGATCTTTCGTGCAAGCTGATCCGCAAGTCTGGACGGCAGGTCGCGATTATCGGCGTTGTACAGCACGATCGAGAAGTTGGCTCGCTCGTGCGGATTGAGGTCGAGGTACTCCTGAGCAACACTCAGGAACTCGGCGGTGGCTTCCTTCGAATAACCGTCAAAAGCGCCTTCCGCTCCTTCATCGGCAGTCGGAGGCTCAAGCAGGCCGAAGTCGGCGAAATGTTCCGTCTCGATCAACAACCGAGGACGAGGAGTGTCTGGCACCAACGACATAGACGGATGCCAGCCGCGATCGACAGACGCCGTCACTTCGCGGGCAAAAGTTCTGAGGTCGGTCCCATTCCCGCCGGCGGCGACCATCGCCTTGAAAGCATTGGCAAGCCGCAAGGCCTTGGCCTTTGCCTCTGCCAGCCGGAAAGGATGCCATGGGCACGAGATCGCAACCGTAGGCTTGTCGATTGAACGTGCGAGTCCGATCGAGAGCATTGGCTCCCAGAGCTTGGAGCGGCACTCATCCTTGCGCGCCTTCCGACGTAGGAGTGCGAGGAGCTTCCCGTAAAGCTCGGATTGCTCAATTAGAGCATCTTCCATCAGTCCTTTGCCGTCTGTGGACGTGAAAGCGCGAACTGCGGTCGTGTATGAGGCGTGGAAAGCATCGAAGGCACTCCGGATCTCAGCTGCTACCGCCTTGTCGAGAAGTGTTCCCTCTACGCTCGCGAGCGCCGATTTGAAGGCTTCACCCATGTCCAGGTCGCGAGCATTGACGTCGACAAGCCGGCCGTCGGGGTTGTCGAAAGCGTCTTGGATCGTCGAGCGGTCCTCAAGGTCGATGATCCCGTCGACGACACGTTGGGTACGCTGCGCTCGCGAGAAACGTCCGCGCGCCAAGAGAGCCGTTGGTGCTTCCGCCTGGGCGATCTCTTCCATGTTTTCCGAATAGGCATTGGCGAACGAATTGGGGGGCAACATCCACGTGAGCTGCGTGGTGTTTGTCGCGAGTTTTCCGGGAGGATCGTCCTCCGAGACAAGCGAAATATCGAACTTGAAGGAGCGGGCCGCTGTGGAGCTCTTGTCTCTGCCCTTGCCCTTGTCGAGAGTGTGCGTCCAGCACATGCCGAAATCGATTTCGACTGTCGGCTCCAGCAACTCCTTCAGCCCGCGATAGCGATCTCTGAGGAACATACCGATGTCGGTGTTCCGCGCCTTCCAGAATGCAAGTTTGTCGGCACCGTCGAGGCGCACGACGATCTTCGGCTTCGCAGGGATTTGTTCGGACGCACGGATCAGGTCCGCGGTCGAAAGTAGTAGGCCGGATAGCAGATCGGGGTGGTTTCCGATCTTGTGGAAGACGAAGTTCTCCCACTGCTTCAGGAGCTTCTTGTCCTCCTGAAGATGCTCGCGGTGCCGGAAGAAGAAGTCGCGCTCGTGCTCGTCGGCCTCTTCCGTTCCAGTTAGCGGCTCCAGGAGGGCTTTGTCGGCCGCATCGAGTTCCTTCGGCATGTGCCTCTGGAACATGTCGATCGTCGCTTCTCCAAGCTTGGGCTTCTTGGTCTCGCGCGTCGCCTTTAGTATCCGTTCGACCACCTCCCAGCGTAAATGGGTGACGCCTTCTTGACTCGGTCGCCAGCGTCCTGCCTGTAGGCTGTCGTCATCGAGAAGGGCGTTGAAGGTGTCAGCATCCTCCGTGGTGACCTTGGCCTCCGATACGAGCACCGCAAGCCGATTGCGGATGACATTCCGATCAAGCGGCGCGCCGCGATCATTCCGAAGGTAGAGCGCATCCTCGGCTCGGTCGTGCAATGCCAAGAGTTCGGAACTCCAGGCTTCCTTGCTTTTCAGCCGACCTTTGGCGCCGAAATCCTTGAAGCGACCAGCCCCAGCTGGGATGTGGAAGGCTGGCAGCGCTTCGTCGAGCGCGCGTTCGATCGAAGTCGACACGAATTTTGCGTCGAGGAGGATCATGAACCGAGCCATCATCCGGATGCCGTCGGTAAGCAGGCCAGCGGCCAGTGCACCTAGGAGAGCATTGCGGACATTGAGCCGACTGCGCTCATCCATGGTCGAGAGCTCGGGGCAGCAATCAAACCAGACGTCAGGTGAGGCACAAAGCGATTCCTGGGAGATCTGCTTGATCTCTCCTACGGTGGCGCCGACGACGTCGAGATGGTCCGTCGGAACGGCAAAGACGATAAGCCCGCCACCGCTGCTGCGCTCGGCATTCCGGAAATGCGTCGCGCTCTTGGTCGTCAACATCTCTGGCGGCAAAGTTCCATCGTCGAGGGCATTGTGGACGTGAACTTCTGCTCCTGGCAGGGCAGCGAGCGCTTTCGCAATGGCAGATGTCACCTTCGCGTCGAACCCGACGATCCGGAACAAAGACTTCTGATCTAGGGAATCCCCAATTTCCAACTGCGCGCGAACCACAGCAACCGAGGCGATGAGGGCGAGATCGGGCTCGATGGCCGCATGAGTCACTCGGGCGTCCATCAGCTCACTCCACGAACGGATTGGTGACGAAGGCGCAATCGTCAGACAGGCGTTTCAGCAAACCCAGCACCCGGAGACGATCTTCCAGGAGCCGCTGATTGGCCTTCAGATGCGCATAATTGACTGTCTGGAACTCGCGGCATCCTACCTCGCTCCCTACGACCATCCGGTACCGTGTCCAAAGTGTTTCGAGGAAGGTCTCGAACTCCATGGGATGTTTGACATTGGCAAGCACCAGCGCCTCGATCAGGCCGTCGCTTGCCGCATACCAACGACCGTTGCCGCGTCGGGCGACGGCAAACCCGATCTGCTCAGCATAGAAGCCGACGACACGACCAAGATGCTGATCGTGGTTCGAGATCGCCTGCTCCTTGAGCTCGGCCGGGATCTTGGCGAGCGGGGTGTCGTCCAGCTCATAGTTGAACCGAGAGCTGACGAGTTCCTTCACAGCCCGGAACGGGTTCGCTTGCCCCGAGGCCTCCGCGAATTCTGGGCTCTTTGAGAAATCGTCCACGATCTTGGAGATGGCGAGCCTGGACTGGTCTCGATGGCGCCGGAAGCAATCTTTCGAGATCTTCTGTACGCTAAGGGTGTCGAGGCTAACCATGTCGACGGGGAACTCAGTCGGCGGGACACCAAGGATCTCAGCCGAGCGAAGCGTCATGTAATTGATGATCGCGAGCCCCGAGATGCGCATCAGGGGTTCGGGGAGATTGTCGTCGGGAAGGCCTCTGAGGGAGAGCAGCGCGAGCCAGTCTTCTGCGAGCACGTCGTAGACGCGGTGATAGCCGAGAGGCAGATAGCCGTTTTCGAAGGTAGCTACGGGTTGGGGGCTGTCGGGCTGCAGGATTCTGGCCAAGGCGTTCCAACGACTGCCAGGCGTCAAGAGGCGATCGCGCACAGCCTCTTCGAGAGCGTCTTTGAGGTTGCTGCGGTTGAGCATCAGATAGAGCAGCTCGCCGCCCCGGGCAAAGAAGCGCCGATCCTTGTTCACTCCTCCATTAGCCTGTTCGCCGAAATCCGCGGCTAGCATGTCCGGCCCGCGCGGCGCCAGATGCCTCGAGTTTGGACGGCGCTTACGCTCGCTCTCGATCTCAGCGCCACGCAGTAATGCTACCGCGTTGCGGAAGCTGGAGAAGCGGGTGAAGCGGTCGCGCAGATAGCCGAACTTCTCCTCGCCACCAGGCACCAGGTCAAACCATCTCGTCCACATCGAGGAATCCGAGACAGCCTGTGAATCGGCGATCTCGTCGATGTAGCGATCCTTGAAGAGCAGCATCCGAAGCGCGCTTCTCGTCGCCATGGAGTAGCTGAAGTCTTCGTGTTTACCGTCGACAGGTTTGCCCGGGAAAATTCGGTCGTGGTTCCTATCGGAAGCACGCGAAGCCATGACGCCAAGTGCCTCCAGCAGGAGGAACCAAGGTGTCTGGTCGGCTATGAGGCGGTGGCCCCAGACCTGTTGCTCGATCCAGATCTCGATATTGCGGATTTCGAGCTGCTCCGGCAGCGGCATTGAGCCTGGCAGGACGTTGGCTGGCATGTCAGACGGTCCTCGTCACGCCGATGCTGTCTTGTTGGAGACGCCCATCCATCCCGAGCTTGACGATCATCATATGGCTCAGGTTGTCGAGCTCGATCAGTTTGAGTTGCGAGAGCTTGGCAACGACGCGCAGTCGGAACTGCCGAAGCTCCTCGAAGCATTGGCGGGAGAAGCTCCCTGGAAGGCTGCCGCCTTGAACCCGGAGCAGATACTCGAAGAGGAGCGGTTGCAGAGGGTTCGATTCAACGACGGTGGCTGGTGCCCCCATGCTTTCGCGCATCGTCACAACGATCCTTGGACGCCGATAAGGGCCTTCCGCATCGAAGTTGACAGAAATCATGTTGCGGGGGGCGTCGCCGAGCGGGAGCTCGATGTCGAGCACACGTCCGACACGGCTTTGGGTGTTTGCAGCTGGCGCTGTGAACCAGACGCGATCGGCGTCATCGCACATCACGCCAGAATAGCTGCGATTCAAGCCAATCACGAGCCGGCCAACGGTTCGATCAGCTCGCTGTCCATTCTGCAGTGCTTCGCAGAACTCGACATAGGCGCCACCGTGCATGAACACGGACAGTCGCCAGGGATCCAACTCACTGCCTTTGGCGTCATTAGGCAGGACGAAAAAGAGACGCCGGCGTTGCGATTCCAACGCCTGCTGAAAACGACTGAAGCTATCGGCCTCGCCGCGTCGATACTGAAGGCGGGTCTGTTCGAAGCGCTTCGAGCCATGCAGTTCGTCACTGCCGACATAGCGCTGATAGAGGTCATCAGGGGTGCCCTCGATCAGCATGCTGTCGATCGGGTTGTTGGTCTCTTGCCCGATGCCGAAATTCCGGAAAACCGTGAAGGCGAGGTAGTCGCGATTGCCGTCGAGCTTGAGATTAAGCCCGAGCGCATTGTCATAGGGGTTAGAAAGATGCGCCTCGTCATCGTCAGCGAGAATGCCTGAAAGCTTGCAGGTCATGAGGCCTGTCTTCTTCTGGCCCGACACGCCAAGGATGATGTTGACGATCAGGAGTAGAAGGTGGCGCATCGGAAGATGCGTGTCATTGGCCGCGGCGATCCTGATCAGGTCGCGCAGCCGGTCACGCATCGACGTCTTCGACAGGACATGCAAGTTGCGACGGATCGGATCACGCTCCGGATAGCGTGAGGGGCACGTGTCACAATCCTCCCAACCCGAATGGCTCGCCACGGCGTCGACAAGGCGGTCGAAGAGATCATCCTGTGGCCGCCGGCTCAGATTGAACATGTCGAGGTGAAGCGATGGATCGCTCTCTTTGTCCTCCTTCAGCATCGTCCGGAGCGTCTCTTCGACCCCAACCGCATCCGGATGGCGGGTCATATAGGTTCTGAAGAACCTCAGGAGCTGTCCGTCATTGGCACAGAGGAGAAAGGCGGTCGTATTGTTCCGACGCAGGATCGCCGCGAGCATCTCCCCCAGGATGGCCTCCTGCCTAGGATCCTCATGGAACTGACTGAGATCTTTGATTATCGAAAGACGCTGCCCGGAAGGTAACACCAGCTCGACGATGCCGTCGCTGGCGTTCCAGGCGCCAATATCCCCCCCGAGCCCGAGAAAAACCTGGCGGCTATGCCACGTTTTCCCGTCGCCGGCCGTTCCGGTCAGGATGACGTTGCGAGGGTTCTGGCTCTCGAAATTCGTTATGAGCTGTGGAACTAGGTCACTTTCCACGTAGATCGGCTCGACCCCGTGCTCCACCGACGATTGATGGACGTGCTCGTCGTACATCGCCTTCGAGGAAGCGCTAGGCCCATAGGTTCTGAGGAAATCAACGAAGGAACTGCCCTTTTTCATTGCTTGGGTCCCGGGCATTAGAGGTGACAGATCACGCAGCCGTCGTCGTCCGACTTGGCCTTGACTGTCCGGCGGGACATCTTCTCAACATCGTCGAGGGTACGGCCATCGACCCAAGAGTACTTGCGGCCATTCTTGCCCTGCTCGTACGTTTTGGCCAGCTCGTACAAGTCGGGGTGACGCTCCTTCAGCCCCTGCCACTCAGCGATCTGCTGATAGAAACAGAAATAGCAGCCGCTGCGGGACCGCCATTCATAGTATTTCGGCAGACCTATACCGGAATCATCTAACAGGCGCTGCACGTCGCCGATGGTGATGCCGTCATCCTTGAATGGATAAACCGGCGTGATGTTCGGCTCTTCGGATAGCAAGACGGGCTTGCCCTTCCCAAGATAGCCCGAACGATTCTCGTCGGCGCGGATCGCGATGTAGGAAAAGGCCCTGTCCGATCCGATGTACCTCTCATAGGGATGGATCTTGAGCATCCTGGTGCACCACCGCGTTCGCGGACTTGGCAGGAAACCAGCAAAGTGCTCATAGAGCACGACGTCAAATGGCGAGCGGCCGGCACGCTCTTCGACGCCGAGCATCTCCAAGGCCGTGATTCGGGTCACGGGCTTGCCGAGGACGTGCTCCAGGCGTTCGAAGTACTCGTATGTCTCAGGCAACTCGGCGCCAGTATCCGAGAATACATACTCGAACTCCATGTCCGGATAGGACTTCGCGAGGTAGATCGCCATCGCGGTGCTGTCTTTGCCTCCCGACAACGGGACGACGTGACGCGCGGCACGATCGAGCGCTGCATCGACCATCCGGGTTGGTGTAGTGCTCATCGTTCAATGCCCCCTGAAACTTGCCCGCTGCGGATACGCTCCAGCTGCCGCTGAAGGTGTAGGATCCGCGCTTCGATGACCGGCGCGAGCTTCTCCGAGGGATGTTCGACATCCATCGCGGCCGCCTCGATCCTCAGCTTGCATTCACGCAGCTCCTTGCGAAGCTGCTCCTTGGTGTCGTCCTGCCACTTCTCGATTCCGCGTTGGAGCAAGACCGAGCTCACCGTCCTTGCGAGGGTCTCCGGCGAGAAGCGACCTCCCAGCGTGTCGCGCGCGGTCCGCAGAACCGCCTTGTCTGTTAACTTCAGGTCCTCGCGCTTCATCAGTTCCGTAACATCAAGGCACGCGATCCAGGCCCTGACGCCTTCGACGACGTGGCCGGTTTCGCCGACCCGTAGGACATCCGTCAACACCTCGACAGCATCCCGGAGATAGCCGTCGACGAGCCCGTCGATGACGTTTCGAGCTCGCTCCAACGACTTGATCGTCTGCGCGTAACGCTTCTCGCCTTTGTGCGAGCCGCCTAGCGTCTCCGGAAGCGTCGAGATCAGGAATGTTGCCGGGTCCGACGCCTCCGAGAAGCGCCGCAGGAACAGCCGCGCATCATCGGTCATCCGCCGCGAGCGGGTGGCTCCATCGGCAATCCCGGAGCGCCAGACGCGTAGGGCGTCCCGGGCAAAGCGCACCAGCTCGTCATGCGGGCCGGGCCGCTTGTGGGCAAAAAGATCCGCGATCTCTGCCAGGTAGGCCAGGACCGCGGGATCGTTCGAATGGACCTCGACGACGTGCCGGTCGGGTTCCAAGAACATCCGGACCGCGTCGAAACCTAGCACGTCGGGCACATATTTCTCGTCCGTCCAGAGCGAAACTGCTCGGCCAAAGGCACGATATCCGCCCATGACGATCAACGGGATCACGCCCGCCGCCAGACCATACGGTGAGCTCGACAGAAGCTCGACAATCTCGCGGAGGGACTTGCGGCCCGGCGTAGTGAAGAAGGCCCGAACCAAGACCCAGACCTTACTCAGACCCGGATCGTGGAGCTCACTAGGGTCCGCAAATCGCCCAAGCTCGCCGTCCCGGACGTGAAGCCCTGTCCTGGCGAAGATAGTCCGGTAGATCGACGATTCAGGCTGCGTATCGTCGTCGCTATATCCGAGCATCGGCTTCATGGAATGCTCCATGAGTCTCAGCACTGACCTGATGCGCGCAGTCTGCATCTGTCGAGAGAGCTGCCCGCGCATGATCTGATCGTTGACGATGCGCGGCGTAAGCGGGAACCACTCGTCCATGAGGCCGGACACGACGATGCCTGCCGGACGCTCAGGTGTGACCGCCTGTACCTTGCCCTGATAGTACCAGCTCGCATTGGCCGTCCGGTCGCTGGTCAACCGGTGCAAGGCGAGCGTCAACTGCCGGCGAGCGACGGCAAGGAGCTCGTCCAATTCCTGGCCGACGAGCGGGTCCTCGCTCAGAAGGCCGGCATCACGGCGCAACGCCACGAGGCAGTCGATCTCAAGAGCGGCATCGAATGCAGGAACCGGCTCGGTCGGAACGACGAGGATTGTGCGCTCCAACTTCGCATCTTCGGCAAACTGCCTAGCCTGGCGGACATCGTCGTTAGAATTGCAGATGACATAGAGGACGCGGCCCCAAACCCCGGCTTCGATTCTCGGTTCGATATCCTGTAGCGACGCGAACTGGATGTAGCTGCCCTTCAGGTAGCGCGACGTACCTCGCTCCGAATTGTGGCGCACAGGTCTCAGGAACGGTGCGGGGTGCTGCGCCTCGAGGAAGGCGGACAGGTTGAACGAATTGATGCGGCGCATCCGCTCATCACGAAGCCGGGATGCAACGTCGAGGTCGGCCCCATGCCAGACCGACACATCGTCGTTGAGCTTGCGATAGAGCAGCAGCTTTCGATCTACGAGATTATCGACAGCACTCTTGGCTGCGGACTCCGAATACCCCTTCGAGCGGATCGCTAATTCCAGCACTGATCTCGGCAGGTGGCGCCGCTCGCCATGAGCTCCGATCTGGAGCATGAACGCAGACGACAAAGCCTCGCGTTCGACGGGATCCGTCACTTTGCTCCGCGCGCTTTCAACTTCGACCCAACGCCGGTGTAGCCCACCTACGCCTACATCGGATCGCAGGGACTCGGAGAACGACAGGTAGATCTCGTCGAGCCCAACCGGGGCTGAAGTGTCCATGGTCTCCAGAAAGGCGAACAGGCTTCGCTCATTCTGTCCCACCCGAGCAACCAGCTTCGGTAGGACCTGCAAGGCGCCCCCACTGATCGGATGCGCCATCGACAACATCGTGCTGACGCGTTGCGGGTCTTCCATGCCGTCGAACCAGCGCGCTTCGATCGCCCCATGCGCGATCGGCAAGATACTTGCCAAATTGCCCTTGCGGCGGGGCCGGCTGGCATCGACTACCGCTGCGACGAGCGCATAAAGCTCTCGACTGTCCTCGATGAACCGGATCTGGCGAAAGCGACCCTCGACCTTGCGCCACTCGTTCCGGGTCGTCTGGTTGAGGCTGCCGGCATAGGCCAGCAGATTCTGGTGAAGCAGCACAGTCAGCCCAACCGACGGGGCCTTTGCGCGAACGGCGAATTCGGCCA
The DNA here is from genome assembly GCF_001509835.1 of Allobosea sp. WAO. Taxonomy (GTDB): domain Bacteria; phylum Pseudomonadota; class Alphaproteobacteria; order Rhizobiales; family Beijerinckiaceae; genus Allobosea. The sequence goes on along the minus strand of NZ_JXTJ01000004.1, from coordinate 528,139 downwards.
GGCGTTGCACTAGATCAAGGTCGCGCGATCGGCCTTCCGTGATCAGGCCTTCAAGATGCCGCCCGAACTCGTCCCAGATGATGGCGAGTTGGTCGAAATCGCGCCGCTTGCGTATCGCGGCGACTACTTCTTCGAGATCTTCCTTCTGTCCAAGTTCCAATGCGGCCGCAAGCGAGGCGGCAACGTCCCGGACATAGCCCGAGAGCACCACGACGCGGCCTCTGTGGCCGTCCTCCACTCGATCCCTATAGGCGGCCGCGAACTCGCGATCGACTTGCGAGATCCGATGCGCGACCTCGCGAAGAACGTCCCTATTCACCGGATCGTTGTCGACGGCCATCGCCCCAATACCAGCGGCGAGTGATTTGCCACTGCCATAGGCCGCGATGACCATGTTGGCATTGCCCTGCAGGACGGCAGCAGCAACCGGAAGCGACCTGCTCGTCGGCTGATAATGGTCGAGGCGCGATGGGACGGAGATGTCTTCGCGTAGATTGACTGATCGCAGGATCGCGCGGCTCACGCTGCTCCCCCGATCCTGGCAAAGTGCCTGGAAAGCCATTCACTTGGCTCCAGACGTGGAATCGTGAGCGTTCGGTTGGTACCGAGCATCGAGATGCTGACACCGTGCTTGCGATAAAGAGCCGCCGCCGCCGTGGCGAGCTCATCAATTGCATCGCCATCGAGGCCCAGCAGCCGCGCCGGCGCGTTCCGTTGGCGCATGAGATCGACAAAGGTGATGCTATCGTTGCCAATGTCTCTCGCAACAAGACCGGCACAAGCGAGAAATGCCTCGACCGGAATCAGGTCAAGCGAGCGCGTCTTCTCAAAACGCCCGGTGTCGGAATGCTTAACCACCAGCGAAAGCGACCGGAAGGGGCAGGTCGTTGCGTCCTCAGGGTCCGGCTGCTCTCCCCCTGAGACAAGGGCATAGGAGCTTAGGAGGCAAGCCACGTCGCGATGGGCGGTGGTGGGCGAAGTAGGATTAAGCGCTCGATCTCGGACGTGCTTGAGAAAGGCCTCGACGCAGGTCGTTCGATCGAAAACACGCTCGTTGAAGTCGTTGAAGAACCAGTTCCAGACGCTGCCCTCCCGGCGGGCCAGCATTATGTGCATAATCCACCACGACACTGGGAATTCGAGGTAGGAGTCATGCATGCTAATCATCTGCGCAAGCGGGGTCAGCCGAATTGCCCGCTCCTTCCTGACACCGGTCGTCTCGGACATCCCTACCGCTTCGAGCCAATAGCCGAGCGACTTCACCATCTTGCTGCCGAGCCCGAGCGCGTCGGCCGTTTCGAGATCGGGCCTGAAGTCCCCATCGCGTTCTTCAAGCAGAGCGAGCCCCTTCGGGATCCATCCTTCGCGGATCGCAAAGGTCTCATGCCGGCTGTATTCGAACCGGATGCGGGAAGCGCCATTGGCAGGGGTCAATTCAAGGCACTCGCGGTCCGGACAACCACATCTGCTGCGCGCAGTGCTTCGTCCATAGTATTCATCACGGAGAACGAAAAACGGGCGCTTTGGTAGGCCTCCTTTTCGGTGAGCCCCATCGCAAGAAGGACATGCGAGGGCTCCGGGCGGCCGCTCGAACAAGCCGACCCCACCGAACATGCAATCCCTTCCTGATCCAGACGCGCAACGAGCGCCGCCGCCTCGATCGAAGGGAACATGATGTTCGAAGTGTTGGCGACACGCAGGGTATCAGCGCCGTTGATCCTTACGCCTTTGAATTTCCGCAGGATGTGGTCTTCGAATGCGTCTCTCATCGCGCGCATTGCTGATACATCCCGTTCGAAGGACGCGGCTCTCTCTTGGAAAGCCAAGCCAAGACCGATCGCGCCTGGAACGTTTTCGGTCCCCGAACGACGCCGGCGCTCCTGCCCTCCGCCTAGCAAAAAGGGCGCGATTCGCTCCTCGTCAGGATCTCTAAAGACAATGACGCCGGTGCCTGCCGGCCCGTGGAGTTTATGGCCTGAGCACGTCAGCGCATCCACACTATCCATATCGGCGCGCACTCGACCAACTGCCTGAGCCGCGTCGACATGAACGAACACATCCGACCGCCTCGACCTTACTTCCGAGACAATCGCTTCAATAGGTTGAATGATGCCCGTCTCGCTGTTCGCCCATTGAATGCTGACGATGACAGGACCGTCGTGAGGGATCGCCTCTGCAACTTGGAGCGGCTCCACCAAGCCATTCTTGTTGACAGGTATCTTTATATGCCGGCCGCTGGCATGGGCTGGGTAAGCGATCGACGGGTGTTCAACATTGCTCGTGACGATCGCGGCACCAACGATTCCCTTGAGAATCGCGTTGTTGCCCTCAGTACCCCCCGAATTGAAAACAACCCCCTCCGGCGTGGCACCCGCGATCAAGGTGCAAATGTTGTCTCTCGCGCGCTCCAATGCAAAACGAGCTTCCGAGCCTGCGGCGTGGATGCTCGATGGATTGGCGGGCGCAGCCACCAAAGCACGCGCAATTTCCGCGGTGACCGCTTCCGAACAAGAAGTTGTGGCGTTAGCGTCCAAGTAAATCATGTGCGCGCCCCCGTGGCGCGGGAGCCTGACATGCGCGTAAAGCAGCTTCGTTTCCACCGCGTGATCGACTCTGGTCCGCCCGCCGCTGGGGAATCAAGGAGTGTTGCGGCTGTTGAAATGTTACCTTCCGTTAAATCGAAGCGCTAGCGCCCACTACCCGAATAACGTGTGCTTCTATATAATAATTGTACGATGCAGGCTCAAAGCCTACTTCATACCCGTCCATTGAATGGCTTCGATCGTGCAACGGTCAGGCGTCCGGCACGGACGAGCACATCTATACTTACATCCTCCAGAATCGACCGCAACTAGCGGGAGAGGATGCGCAGTCGTCTGCTCGCTCCTAGCGAGTGCCGGCTGGCCTCGAGGCCAGCGCAGACGACGAAGGGGTGGAGTTGCTCAGCCGTCCGCGCGGTCGCATTGCCGATCGCGGCGGCGGCGCGAATTCTTCGCGGCGTAGGCCTTGCCGTTCACTTGCTGCCGTTCCGACGCGCACATTAAAGAACTAATTGCTTCGTTGAAGCTGAGCGAAGCCGCCCTCACCGAAATCATGTTGCAGTGTACGACGACGCTTTCGTTCAGGTGCAAGCAAGGCCAATGTCGCAACCGGAGCGGGGCGTTAGTGCGGCAGCGAGCTGAAAATGGATACGGAAACCACACCAGTTGCTTTCTCTAGCATCGCGCGCGACGACCTGTATGAGCGCGTTTGGGCCGAGCCCATCAACCGGCTCGCCGAAGAACTCGGTGTGACTCACTACTATCTCGCGCGCGTCTGCGAGGCGCTCAATGTGCCGAGGCCACCTGCTGGATACTGGCAGAAGAAGGCGGTTGGGAAACAAGCGCCCCGTCCCGACCTGCCCGCCGCATTACCTGGATACCAAGTCCGTTGGGATAAAGGCACACCCCTCTCAGCACCTCCGCCGAAGCGCGCGTACCGCCGTGTGGAGCCGAAAGCGGCCGATCGCCCTCGAAGGCCGACGCGCCACCCCATGCTGATCGGCGTCGACGAGTCCTTCCGGAAGTCGCGCACCGACGAAAAGAACGAGTTCCTGCGGCCCTACAAGTATCTCCTGCCCGATATCGTGGCTTCGGCCGACCACTTGCCTGCCGCACTCGACATCGCAAACGAGATTTACAACGCCCTCGACCAGAGAGGGCATCGCGTCATGTTTGCGCCCGTAGACCAGGAGATGCGGCGCATACACGTCGACGAGCAGGAGGTTCCGCGCAAAGACCGCAAGTATGGGCGGTATCAGACGGGCAGCATCTGGTCGCCGCGCCGTCCCACGGTCACCTACGTCGGCTCGATCCCCGTCGGTCTCGTGCTGACCGAGATGACCGAGCGCGTGACAATGCGGTACCTCGACGGCTCCTATGTGCGCGAGGACAGCAAGCTGGTCCGCTCCGCCCGGCCTTGGCAACTCACGCACTCCTGGACCACGGAGCAAGACCTACCCTGCGGCCGCTTTCGGTTCGTCGCTTACTGCCCCCTCGCGAACATCGACTGGTCAGCGAACTGGCAGGACACGCAAGCTGCAGACCTCAAGTCGCTCGTACCCTCGATAGTCGCACGGCTTCAAGGCTCCGAAGCGGAGCTTAGCGCGTTGATCGTGGCTGAGGAGAAGGCGGCTGCCCAACGGCGCAAGGAGTGGGCAGAGGCGCATGAACGATACCTCCGTGAAGAGGATCGCAAGGCCGTCGAGAGAGCGCTGGCGGACAGCAAAGGGCAACTCGCTGAGATCATGGAGAAGTGGGCGGCCGCTACCGCAGTCGAACGTTTCTTTCAGGAAGCCGAAACGCGCCTAGCAAAGATCGATGACGAGCGGCGGCCCGATATTGAAGGCCGCCTAGCGTTGGCCAGATCAATGCTTGGGGAGCAAGATCCCCTTCGATTTCTCTCGGAATGGCTAGCTCCTCAAGAAAGATATCAATCCAAGTACCCCCGATTTTGAGCGCTATTGCCATGCGTTGGGGCTCAGCGTGATAACCGCTGGGCAAAGGCACCCTGAGTGTCGGCATTTTTGCCGTTTGCAAGAACTGATTGTGCAATCCTACAATCCAAGGCGTCAGTCCATTTAACCGGCCACCAATGGTCGTGTAGGCGCCCCTAATGCCGGTCAAGCCAGCCGTCACTAATGAGTCGCAGCATCCGGCTTCGAATCGTGCGGATCTGAAGGAAGTGCGGAGCGCGAAGCCCGGCGCCCGCGCTGTCGAGCACGTTAGCCCCAACGCCAGGAAATCTGACGCAATCAGAGAATGGAATTACACCAGCGGTATGAAGATTTTCCACTTTGGAGACGGTCCTCCTTCTCCTATCAGCGCCACAGGTTTCATGCCGATGCCACCGGATCGTGTGCTCCCAGGTTTTCTCTCTCAGGCCGCCCGGGAGCTGCTGGATGTGACGCAGTCTTGGCTGCGAGAGCACGCGCAAGTGTCTAAAAAGACGATCAACGACTTCGAAAATGGCTATGCCGCCCCAAAAACTGCATTGACTTTGAGGATCAGGCGAGCCCTCGAACAGGCCGGTGCGCAGTTTGTGCACGGCGAGGATATCGTTGGCGTCGTGGTGTACACGACCAGGAGCGACGAACGCCGCTGATTGTTCGACCGCGACAAGGCGGGGTCGCGTTAACCATATTTCACTCAAATTGTATCAAATTTTTTATACCCCTGGTATATTATATTCCGTTCAGCGCGAATTGATGGCAATGCCGCGCTGATGGCGACCAGCGGCAGCGATTGCCGATGTCCATATGCGGCCTCGCGACTGCTGGCCGGTTACCGCCATCGCTCCATCCAATCGACCAAGCAGCCCCTTCCACATCTTAGGTGCCAGGACTGCTGTCTTCGACCACATCGCGGAGCCATTCATGGTGGAACAGAAGCGCTTGGGTTCGGCCTACCGAGGATCTCGCAGTTTTGCCGCGGCGGGCGGCTTCGCGCTCGGAGGAGCGCATTCTAGGGTCCGCCCCTGGGCGAAGAGCATATATTGCGCCGCCGGCCTCTTCGGCGGCGACGATAGCTCGGCGCTGCTAGACGAAGAGTTCGATGAGCTCTCTTGCGAGCCTGAGCGACTGTTGAGGCTGGCGAACCAACCCTGATCGACTGAGCGGGCGTACGGCTGCTCAGCGGCTGCCCCGTCGGCACTCACGTTCCAATCGACTTCTCTGGCCAACATCGCACGGGAGGATTCATGCCGCGTGGAAAACCGTCTGTAGCTGACCGCCACTCCATTCCAGCCCGAAAGGACCTGCTAGCGCGGGCTTACATCGAAATCCTTGCCCGCGAGGCGGGAGCAAAAATCCAGCCTATGCTCCGCGCCGATTGCACTGATGAGGCTTTAGAGCGCCTGATCGACGACCTCGAGGATAGCTTCGACGGTGGTGGTGTCTCGATCCTCAGGCCCGATCTGGCGGCTGTCGCGGTCCTGATAGCCCGTGCAATTGAGGGCGTCTCTGGCCTGGCGCGTCGCATCCGCCGGGACGCTCCGATCGTCGTGCTGACTACTCATAGCCCGAACCTCGTCGAAATGGCCAAGGAAGTTGCGCAGAGCTGCGTGCTGCCGTCGCACTCGCGAGTGATGGAGGCCGGCTCAATTGTCGGCTCGCAGACCCGCGCTGTCCTCGTGGCCCGGGATGGTTCGGCGAGAGAGGATCGCCCCGAGAAGGGTAATAAGGAGATCACAGCGGCGCTCCAGCGTCGGATTCCGGTGATGGGTATCGCACCCGACCCGACTCGGCACCTGCCACAGGCGCTTATGCGGACGGCAGAGTTTCGCCTTGTTCTTCCCACGCTGGATCAAACCGCCCTGGCCTTGGTCATTGACGTGGTGACGGGACGTGCACCGTCACGCGCAATGGACCCGGACCTAATCCGGCTGCTTGATGTCGATGATCTCCCATTGGCATTCCGCTTCGGACGAGCCGGCGACGCATGCCTCGCTGCGATCGAAGATGTCGTTAGGAAGAAGGGTGAGTACCTGATCCAGGGACCCTCTCTCAGTGAGCTAGCGGGATACGGAGCGGCCCGAGAGTGGGGCCTGCAGCTGGCCGACGATCTGAGCGAGTATCGCGCGGGGAAACTCAGCTGGGCTGATCTTGATCACAAGGGCCTTCTCCTGTCGGGACCTCCTGGGGTGGGCAAAACCCAATTTGCGCGCGCTTTGGCCAAATCCGCGCGGGTTCCGCTCGTCTCGACGTCGGTGGCTCAGTGGAATGCTGCGCCTTTTCTTTCGGGCACATTGCAGGCTATCCGCGATGCCTTCTCGCAAGCGCGCAGGCAGGCGCCGAGCATCTTGTTCATCGACGAGCTGGACGGCATTTCTGACCGATCGAAGCTCCAGGGCGATTACGTCGAGTACTGGACGCAAATCGTCAACCTGCTGCTCGAACAGCTCGCGGGCATCGAGGAACGCCCTGGCGTCGTCGTTATCGCCGCTACGAACCATCCCGATAGGATTGATGCCGCGATAAAGCGGGCTGGACGGCTTGATCGAGAAATCCAGATCGATCGACCGGATACCGCGGCGCTGGTCGAGATCTTCCGGTACTACATCGGGGCTGCACTTCCCCCATCCACCAATCTCACACCGCTGGCGTTGGCTTCTCGTGGCGCGACCGGCGCCGATGTCGAGGCGCTCGTTCGTGGCGCCAAAGGCACTGCCCGGCGCGCCAGGCGCGATCTCACGCTCGACGAGCTGCTGTCTGCCATTGCTGCAAACGCACCGGCCCTCTCGCCGGACGCACGTTGGCGCATCGCGGTCCATGAGAGCGGCCATGCCTTGGCTGCTCACGAGCTGGAGGCCGGGTCGGTCTGCGGCATCTCTCTCCATTCTCGGGGTGGGTTCTTCGAGTTCGAAAGCAACCTGACGGGGTCTGCAACTTATGATCGCTTTCAAAGCGAGATAATCGTCCTCATGGCCGGGCGAGCTGCCGAGCGTCTCATCCTGGGGGATGCGAGTGCAGGTGCCGGAATGAGCATCTCTTCCGATCTGGCGCGAGCCACCGGTTTCGCGATGCTCGTCGAGACTCAGTGCGGGCTGGGCATCTCGGGCAGCGCTTATCTCGCCGAGATCAGAAATCTTGCCCAGCATCCTGAGCTGCATAAAGCGGTCAACGAGCACCTGAACGACGCCGAGGACAAAGCTCGGCTCCTACTGGATCGAAAGCGAGGCAGATTGATCGCGCTCGCCAACGCGCTTGCTGCCCAGGGCTATCTGTCCGGCGACGACATCAAATCCATTGTCGAGGTCGGTCCTGTCGAACTCAGTGAGGCTCAGGACGAATTTGGGAGGTGCGCGTGACCCACCCGGACGAAGTGCTCAAAAACGACCCATCGGCTGAATCTTTGCCCGAAGTTGAAACCCGGCTCCTCAAGGCGACCCATGATCTCGCAGCCACGTTGGGGGTCGATCCCGTGGACGCACTGTGCGCCCTGGCATCGGTCGTCGAACGGCGCGCCGACTTCGAGCGGCTCAGAGGAATAGGCAAGACGCAGATGACCGCCCGCTCGCGCTGACCTGAACCCCGCTTCCCCGTCACTGCAACGCCGTTGTGGCCGATCGACGAGGCCGGCTGGTTGCTCGCGCGCACTGGGAGAATAGTCCATGCGGGAATTGGTGCAGAAGATTACCGACGCTGCTGCGGATCTCCGGCGGCTCGAAGAAGGCTGGCTTCCATCCGACGCAGACCTACGTGACGCCGTGATCCTCGAGGACTGGATGATCGGGCGCGATCCGCTCACCGGTCAAACGGTGTTCTGGGGCCGATCGACCGGGCATCCGATCCTCGGCGATAGGCTGATCACAACAAGCCCGCTCATCTGGGTCAGCGAGGATCGAACGATCGCTCGCACTCTGAGTCGCTGGTATCGCCTTGGTAAATGCACGTCGCCGCCCACTGACGCGCCCTCGCCGGAGCCGGAGGCAGGCGGGCCATGAGGTCTTTTGTCGTTCTCGGCCGCAGCACGGTCGTCCTGTTAAGCCCGGCAAATGCGTTACCCGTAATTCTGGCCATCGGCGCAGACGTCATCGTTGTGAGGCTGTCGACAAAGAGACGCGCCCGGATACCCAATCTTTCTCGATTTCTAGTCACCCGTAGCCCGCCCGCTTGCATCGTCGAGGGTGAAGGACCTCACCTGGAACATCCCGGCCCTTCCGACCACATCCTAAGAGTTGACCAGGAACGCATCGCTCAAAATGAACTCGCCATCGTCATGGTCCCGCGTCCGAGCGCCTTCCTGGCGAGAAAGCTATCGCGAAACCGGACAACTCTGACCGCTCGGAGAGGACCAGCGACAGGAATTCGGCGTCATATCGCAACGACCGGTCCGCACCTGCAAGCCGCTGGCTTTGGATCGGTCTCATTCACGCGGACTGAGCTCCAAGCCGCGGCCCGTGCCGTGATCCGCCTTTTCAAGAGATGGGAAGTTTCTGACAGGGATGCGCTCCGGATCCTGCGGCCACTACCCCGCGCTGCGTACCGACGGTGGAAGCGTGACGAAATGGACGCAGTCGATCACGAACTTGGAGTTCGACTGTCGATATTGATCTCCATCCACACGGGGCTGCGTCTCTTCTTCAAGGATCCGAGCCGGGGCTACAGATGGGTCAAGGCGCCAAATGCAGCTTTCGACGGCCGGCGCCCTTTGGACCTCATGATAACAGGTAACCTTGGCCCGCTCCTTCGTCTGCAGGCGTACCTGCATGATCATTTCGCCAGCCGTTGACGGGCCGGAAGACACCTGGTTCGCGTGCCCCTCGGATCCTAAAAAAGACCGTTTCTCAAAAGGAATGTTAGCTCCGTCCTAGTCGTTGATTTTGCCGATCGGCCGTCCCTGCAAGGACCGGTTGAAGGACTTCGCGCCTCAATCCATAGCTCGTTGTTGAATCAAGCATACAATCCATCATCACGACAAGAATTGAAGTAATAATTCTTAAGATCGTGATTTTATGGAGCTTCATCCGATGGTGCACAAGGATTGTATTGCAAATTTTCAAGAATCACCATAACATTCTTCGGGTTCGATGTTTCAATCACCTCCCGTTAGCGATTAAAGGCACGAACAAAAAGAAACGCGGCTGAGAGGGGCCAACCTCTCAACCGCGTCGGCCCCTCAAGGGCCACGAGGCGTTGCTCTGCAGCAAATGCTTCGTTCGCAATCAAACCCGGAGACGAGCATGAACACGAAGCACTGAAGAACCAAATCTTCTACACAACGCCAAGTTCAAAAGGGACGTCGAATTAATCGACGAACCTGCTTGAGCTATACACGGGTCCACCTCGAAATTCAACCGATTTTCGTCGGAGGAAGCGATGACTCACGCCCTTATTGGTACCACGGCGCTTCGACGTACGTGCGCTTATCGGTCCATGCCCGCTAGCGCCGGCGACGTTAGACATATGCAAACGCCGATTCCTGAACTCGAATTCGAAGATGCCGGGGAACTGTACGATATCGAGGAACTCGTCCTGTTCATCGATTCCGCCGATCACGCAACGCGATCGCGGAAATTCGCGCTGTACCCCGCGCATGAAAGCTAGCCGGCACGATATTGCGCCGCGCGCCAAGTGAGGCGGTAGGGGCGCCAATGCCCAAGTCATAGGCACGACGCCCCTATTCTTCCCCATAGCAACTCACCGAGCGAGTCATTCGTGGCTGCGTAGCATCCATGCTGCCGTCTTTTCGCGGCAACTGGAAGCCGCGCGCACCGCGACGTCTTCACGCGCCGAATAGATGCTCGCTCTTCAGATCAGGACAAACCAAACGTGCAACATGACACTGCAATCTCCGCCTCCGCGGGAGCCGCTTGGATTCCACCTCTTCCATCGGCGGCCTCTCGGGAGGTGCATGCGGCAAGCAAGGGCGCCTGCCGCCCGTCCGTCGTAGGTGGCGCCCGTGCCCGCGAAATCCGCTGTGAGAGCGGCTTGGAGAAAAAGGCGGCGCTCTTTCTTCTGACGCATCCTCATGTGACCGGCCTCCGAGAACAGCCGCCTCCGGTCGAATGGCTCGACATGGCTGGTGTTCGGCATCGGCACACCTTCGACTTCCTTGCCGACCTCAAGGATGGGCGCAGGCTCGCCGTGGCGGTCAAACCGCAAGCCATTGCCGAGCGCAAACGGTTCAGCGAGCAGCTGTCGATGATAGCGGCTCAGGTTCCGGTCACTTTCGCCGATGGAATCCTGCTTCTGACCGACGCGGATCTTCCGCGTGATCTCGTTGCGGACGCCGCTCTGATGCACCAGGCCCGGCGAGCACCGGATCCCGAGGTCGATAACCTCATGCTGTCTCTCGCGACGCAGCATCATACCGTTTCAATCGGCGAGCTGGTCCGTGTGAGCGGTCTCGGCGGCGTCGCCTTTCGCTCTATCGTGCGGATGATCTCCGTCGGCATGCTGAAGAGGCTCGATGGCGCGCGCATTGGCTACGCCACCCGCGTAGCTCCAACTCCCTCTAACGTTGCGGAGACCGCGCGATGAACCAGCTTGCTCCCTCTTTCCGCATCGCTCCCGAAGACAAGCTGGTGCTGCGGGGCGTCGAATACCGCGTCCGCCGTCATCTGCCGAAAGGCTACATTTTCGCTAGGCTCGACGATCCGCAGATCGTCGAGGAGGTGACGCACGAACAACTGCATGAATTGTCGCAGCAACCGGATTTCCGGTTCGAGCGTGGCGCTTTCGACGTGAGAGCCGTCGCAACTCGCTTGGCCAGCGACGCCAATTTTGTGTCCGACCTATCGCTGAACGAGCAGGAGATTGTCCTCTGGCGCCGCTATTTTTGCGCGGGCTTCATGAAGATGGAGGCCGAAGGCAATGCGTCGCGCTCCGACAAATCAATGAAGCGAGCCATAGCGAAGCTGCAGGGCGAACTCCTTGAGCAGGAGGCGGCGCTTATCCAGCTTCCACGCAGTAACGGGACAATTCCGGTCGCTCGCGCCGGCTTCATAATGAGCGTTCGGAAGCCTCCAAGCCCCCGTACTTTGCGGACCTGGCTCACAATGTTTCAGCAGGCGGGGCTCCGCGCAACCGGGTTGCGGCCCGCGTTCCGGCATTGCGGGGACCGTCACACCCAGCGGTTTCCGGGTGAGGTGCGGAAGATGCTGCAGCTCGCCGCCCTCCAGTATGCGTCGGAAACGCGTCCGTCGGCTATAGATGTTCACAGACGCCTTGTGGCGGACATCGAGGCAATCAATCGCGACCGAGTGCTCGCGGGTATGCCTCCTCTCCCCAAGCCCAGCTATGACCGCGTGCTTCGGGAGATCCGATCCATTCCGGATTTCGAGGTCTATGCGGGTCGGCATGGCACGGCAGCAGCTGTTCGGAAATTCGCGATCGTCGGCAGCGGAACCCAGATCGAGCGCCCCCTTCAACGCGTCGAGATTGACGAATGGCGCATCAACCTCATGACCATCATCCAGGGCATCGGCCTCTTTGAGACGTTGTCATCAGAGCAGCAGGACGAGCTCCGCCGGCGGCGCTTCTGGGCCTGCGTCGCCATCGATGTCGGCACACGCTGCATCCTCGGGATGCGCATAGCTCCCAGCGTCAGTGCAAACCTCGCGCTTGAGACCCTTGAGATGGTTGTAACCTCCAAGGACGCGTTTGCTGCCGGAGCGGATGCTTCGCGTGGCTGGTATCAGCACGGCACCCCGGAGGAGGTCTGCCACGACCAGGGGGCAACGTTTATGTCTTCCGCGTTCAGGCGAGCGATCATCGACTTGGGATGCAACGCCGATGCTCCTCCGGCTGGGATGCCGTGGCTGCGCGGTACCATCGAAAGGTTCTTCCGCACCATCGACCAGCAGGCGTTGGCGCCGTTCACCGGAAGATCCTTCTCGAATGTCGTCGAGAAAGGCGACTATGACCCGGCCGCCCGAGCGAGCCTCACTGTCGACGAACTCTGCCGCGTTCTCGTCCGCTGGGTCGTTGATATCTACCACAACTCTCAACATGCTGGCTTAGGCGGGGAAACGCCCGCAAATGCTTGGCAACGGCTGGTTGGCAAATACGGCATCATTCCGCCGCCAGACCGTCACGTCCGAAGGGCCATCTTCGGGATTGATCTGCGGCGAGTGATGTCTTCGCGGGGAGTCCGCGTCTTAGGGCTCTTTTTCAATAACCTGGAGCTGCAGCAATATCGGCGAAAGGTCGGTGGTGTTGCAATCGACATCAAGCTGGATCCAAACGATCTCGGGTACATTTCTGCCCGCGTGGGTGACCACGGATGGATCCCGGTGCGGTGCATGCGGCCAGGCACCGATGGCCTGCCCTCATCGATCTGGCAGGCTGCCACTGCTGACCTGAGGCGTCGCTTTGTCGCCGAGGCGAAATTGAACGATGCGGTCATAGCAGCGGCGGTCCGCGACGCCTGGGACATGGCCCGCAAGGCCCAGCAGAGGACTGGGATTCTTTCGACACGACCGACGACTGAGGAACTCGATCGCATCGAGCGTCATCTCGGCATCGGTTTCCCTGCGCCTGACGAACGGCTGAACTCGCCTTCCGCACCCGATCTCATGGCACAGGCCATCCCATCAGGTGCTCGAACGGCCGAAATCTCGCCGATCGCGCCAACCAAGCCCTCCCGCGTCATCAAGCCGAGGAGTCAGTGAAGTGCTCGATAGCTCCATCATTGAACGAATTCGCGCGTCCATGCCGTCGGCGGAACTTGCTCTCGCCGACAAGATGGCGCTCATTCGCGCCGAATATATCGAAACCGATCTCGACGATCGCCTTCGCGATTCGATCGATGCCATGCTCCGGACTCTGATCGGCCGCCGAGCGCCGGAGAAAAATAGGCGCCGTGACGAAACGCTCGCGCTCGTCGTTGTCGGCGAGGCGGGAACCGGCAAGACTTCTTCGCTCGATCGCATGTTCCGGACCCATCCCACTTTGGGAAATTACGACATCCTCGACTCGGGATGCCCGGTTGCTCGCATCGTCGTCCCCGCACCGTGCACCTTGAAGGCGCTTGGTGTCGCCATCCTGCATGCGCTTGGATATCCGCTCTCGCGAGATCTGAAGGAGCACACGATTTGGAGGCGTGTTCACGAGGCTCTGCAGACGTCTGGAAAGATCGTTCTACATCTCGATGAGATGCATAATCTGACCGACAAGGCCAACATCTTGGAACTGGATGCTATCAGGAAATCGCTGAAGACGCTCCTGGTATCCCACGAGTGGCCGGTCGGTCTGGTGATAAGCGGACTCCCGAGCCTCGTTCCAGCAATGCGTGAAATTGATGAGGTCCGCCGTCGGGGGCGGTTCATTCGCATCCCGCTGTTGTCGATGCCGACGGATTCCGATCTCGTCGATGAAGCGCTCAATCGATGCTGCAAGATCGCGGATATTCGGGTGCCTGATGGCTTCACCGAGTATGCCGGCTCGCGCCTGTCACATGCTGGACTCCAGCGCTACGGAATAGTTGTAGAGCTCATCCACGAAGCGATCGAAGCGGCTCTGCTTCATAGAGCCGACACCTTGGATATCGCGCATTTCGCGACAGCCTATACCGGTCGCACAGGCTGCGGGGATAGGATGAACCCATTCATCGCACCCGACTGGCCGGATATCGACGCCACTGCCGTATTGGTCAACGAGATGCCTGTCGAACCCGTTTTGCCAGAGGATCCGAAGCCACGGAAGAGGCGCGCGCGGAAGAGCAAGGCGTGAAATGACGCTTTTTCCCTCACTCTCTCATCGCGCCGATGAAACGCCTACCAGCTTGGTCTCCAGGCTGGCTCTCCTCCATCGGGCGCAGACGGCTCGGACATTCTGCCTGGATATGGACATCGGCTTTCAAGCTCTCGTAGACGGAGAAGCAGAAGCGCTCGACCGGCTCGCTAGCCTGGCCAACCTGTCCCTAGGGCCGATCTCGGACGCCGCCATCGTAAGAAAAGACGGCGAATTTTCGTTGCGCGGTCAGGGACTCGTCAAGCCGACGCTTCGCCGCGCTCGGGTGGTCGTCTGCCCCCATTGTCTCGCTAACGATCTCAGCGAAGATCGGAAGCCATGGATGGTAAGCGGACGCGTTTCTTGGTCGCTTGATCCGATCCGAACCTGCCGCCACCATCGGGTGGCGCTGACCGAGGTCTCAAACGCGAATGCTCCCGGCATGCTGCACGACTTCGCTCGTCTGGTGACTCCTGCGATCGAGCGGATCGGCTGGCTGGCTGACCAATTGGTCGAGCTGGCACCATCACCGCTAGAGGAATATCTCCTCGACCGGCTCGATGGTCACAAGGGCCCAGCATGGCTGGACAATTTGCCTTGGCATGCTGCGGCTAAGACCTGCGAGATGGTCGGCGCCGTCGTGGTCTTCGGACGAAAGGCGCCTATCAGGAGGATGACGGACGAGCAGTGGCGGGAGGCCGGCGAGGCGGGCTTCGAGATCGCGGCTAATGGCGGAGTCGGAATCCGCGCATGCCTCGATAAACTGCGGTCGACATATCCCGAAAGCCGCACCGACCCGAGCGGGCCGCAGGCTTGGTTTGGCCGCCTTCATACTTGGCTTGCCGGCACGAACGCGCCGGGGTTGGACCCGTTGCGCGAAATCGTCGTGGATATGGTTCGAGATATCGCACCTGTCAGTCCAGAGGATCGGCTATTCGGCCGTCAGATCATCGAACGCCGGCGGCTCCACTCGATCCGAACGGCCGCACTCGAAACAGGTCTTCATCCGAAACGCCTTCGGCGCATTCTGGCGGCCTGTGAAAAGATCCGACCGGATCATGGTGGTCTGTCTGACGACAGGGTCCTTTTTTCAGCGCCCGACGCAGAGGAGATCCTTCTGAAGGCCAAGCATGCAATCAGCGGACGAGAAGCCGAGGATTACCTTAATGCTGGCCGCGTCCATACGAAGTTGCTCGCCAGTGAGGGCCTGATCCGGCCATTTACTGACCTCGAACCGGAGAGCATCGGAAATGCTGTCTATGATACCCGCGAGCTCGACGCGTTTCTTGTTCTCCTGACGGCTAGAGCGGAGATCGTAACAGGTCACGTAAAGCCGGTCTGTCGGATTCCCGAGGCGGCGAAGGGCTCAAACTGCACGGCTATAGAAATCGTACGCGCGATCTTGAACGGCGATTTGAAGTGGGTTGGCCAGATTGCTGGTGAGACTGGGTATATGTCCGTTCTCGTCGACGTAGCCGAAGTTCGAAAATTAGTTCGAGGCGAGTACGGCAATTGGCTTCCAGTGCACGTTGTGCTGTCGTCCCTCAAGACGACGTACCCCGTCGTTAAGTCATTGATCCGGTCAGGGATACTGCCAACCGAACGAGCGATCAGCCCGATGAACAGGTGCCCCTTCACGGCTGTTCGAGCCCAAGACCTCGCTGCTTTTCGTGAAATGTACGGCTCGCTCAATGAGCTCGCGGCTGAAAGGCATATGCATTTCAGCCGCTTCAAAAAAGAAATGACCTCACGCGGCATCGCGCCCGCATTTGGGAAGCCAACGATCCCGGCTACATTCTATCGACGGGCGGATATTCCGACCGACTTGTAGGCGGAAACTCGTTCAGCGTCGAAGAAAAGCCCGACCTCCTGTCGGGCTTTTTTTATGCGCCCTGGCAAGTCGTTTCGAGCGCCAACCCAGGGTTTGCGGAACAACATTGATTCAAATATCGGCAGTTCGGCCTTAGGATCGCGAATCGCTTGACAAATAGTTCAATGACTTACGCCGATTCGTGCGGCGAACTTCGCGCCTCATCACATGCGGGACCCAAAGTTCTGCTCCTGGCAGCCAGAGTTTTGTTCTAGCTCTGGCTGCACGGTCCCAGAAAAGCAGGCGCACGAATAGGATCCGGCAGCCGGTGTGGCTGGCCCGGCCAGAGCGTGATGGTAAAGGCCCGGACGCGGCACGGCGCGGGCTTGAGGATCGCATTGGCGGACCGTCCCTTCCGCGCCGCGAATGTAGATCGGGCACAGGCCGCTTGCCCTGCCGGTCACTCAATACATGACGTGGATGGTGCCCTTCGGATCGTCATTGGTCAGCGCACCGCCGATCACGCCGCCGAGGCCACCGACCACCCCGCCGATCAACGCTCCGGCCGGGCCGCCGACCAAACCGCCGCCCATTACGCCGGTCTGAGAGCCGGCCATGCCGAAAGTGATTGCGTTCTTCAGGCCGCCACCGGCGACGGTCTCGAGGGCTTCGTCGTTCAGGGCGGCGCCGTTGATCGGGCTGTTCATGGTCTCTCCGCATCGTTCGGGCTCCGTGCCCGCCGTTTCGATGAGGAGATCCTAGCGAAGGCCGCTTACACCAGACTGACAGCCTGGCCGGCGGCAGAAATACCGCTGGCATTTGCGAATACTCAACGTTTGGTCAGCTTAGCTGCCGGCGATACGGAGAGGTCGGGATCGCTGCGGATGTCAGAGGTTGAGTCACCCCCGGCGACGCAGCGGGGAGCCGGGAGCCTGTTCCGGCAGCAGTCCCTGCAGCAGCTGGACCGGCCGGAGGATTTCCACGCGCCGCTGCGCGTGGTGGGCCGCGTCGAATGGATCGCCGGCCTGCTCTGCCTGGCGCTCTGTATCGGCGTCGTGATCTGGGCCTGCTTCGCGCGCTATCGCGAAACGGTCGAGGGGCCGGGCATGTTCGTGCGCAGCGGCGGCGTCTTCATCGGCCTCAACGCGCCGAAATCGGGCTGGGTCGACGGGCTCGTGCCGGCCGGCCAGAAGGTCGCCTCCGGCGAGATCGTGGCGTCGCTGACGACGCCGGAGGAGGATGCGCGCATCGCCGACCTGGAGCGCCGCATCGACCAGGCCGAGGATCACCGCACTGCCATCACCCAGCGCTACGAGGTTCGCGTCGCCGCCGAGACCGTCGCGCAGCAGCGCCGGCGCGAGGAGCTGGACGAGGCGGTCGACCTGACCCGGCATCGGATCACCGAGGCGGAGGGGACGCTGGCCAATCGCGAGATGCTGTTCTCGCGCGGCGCGGGCACCACCGACCGCGTGCAGGAGGCGCGGGAACGGCTGTTCAGCGCGCGCTCGAGCCTGTCGCGCACGCAATCCGAGCTCGCCGCCCTGAACGGCGCGATCCTCGCGCTGGGCGGAACGCGCGACCAGGAGCTGGAGGCGAGCCAGCGCCAGATCCTCGATCTCAGGGGACAGCTCGAACAGGCAAGGCTGAGCCGCAAGCTCGCCGACGAGATCAGGGCGCCGCGCGACGGCGTGGTCGCCCTGGTGCCGGTCACGGTGAATGCCCTCGTCAGCGCCGGCCAGCGCATCGTAACGCTTGAAACCGGCGGCGAGCGGCTGGAGGCACTGTTTTTCGTCCCCGGTGACATGGGCAAGCGCATCGCGCCCGGCATGGAGGTGCGGATCTCGCCCTCGATCGCACCGCGCGAGGAATACGGCATGGTCGTCGGCAAGGTCGTCTCGATCTCGCCGCAGCCGGAGGGGCAGGCCGAGATCGCGGACAGGCTGGGCAATCCCGACCTCGCGCGGCAGATGGCGCGCAACGGCGCGCCCTTCGAAGTGCGGGCAACGCTGGAGCCAGCGCCCGGCGAGGCCGGCGGCTATGCCTGGACCTCGCAGCGCGGGCAGGAAATCCCGCTCAGCAGCGGGCTGCTTCTCACGGCGAACGTCACGGTGAGGCGCGCAGCGCCGATCACACTCATCATCCCCGCCCTGCGCCGCTGGACCGGGCTTTGAGGGCGCGCGAGCATGGCTGAGAGCGCGACAGCGGCGGCAGCCGCGCCGCCCCTTCCGAATGCCGGCCGGCCCTGCCGCGTGCCGACAATGCTGCAGATGGAAGCCGTGGAATGCGGCGCCGCGGCGCTCGGCATGGTGCTGGCCTATCACGGGCTCTGGCTGCCGCTGGAGCGGCTGCGGGAGGCCTGCCAGGTGACGCGCGACGGCGCCACGGCAGCATCGCTGCTGCGCGCCGCGCGCAGCTTCGGCATGGAGGCCAAGGGCTGGCGCGTCGAGCCGGTGGCGCTGGCGCAGCACCGGTTTCCAGCGATCGCCTTCTGGCAGATGAACCATTTCGTCGTGATCGAGGGCGTCGCGCGCGGGCGCGTCCAGATCAACGATCCCGCCCACGGCAGGCGCAGCGTCGATGCGGCCGAGTTCGACGGCGCATTCACCGGCATCCTTCTGACCTTCGCGCCCACACCCGGCTTCAAGCCGGGCGGCGAGCGGCCGAGCCTCTTGCGCGCGCTGCTGCCGAAGGGCGGCGAAACCCGCGCGGCGTTGGGCTTCCTCGGCATCATCGCGCTTTGCAACGTGCTGCCGCCGATCTTCGTACCCGCGGCCGGCAAGATCTTCGCCGACAACATCATGGTCCAGCACGCGACGAGCTGGTTGCGGCCGCTGCTGCTGGCGCTGATCGGCTCGGCCCTGCTCTCGATGCTGCTGTCCTGGTTGCACGGGTTGGTACTGGCGCGGCTGCAGCGGCGGCTCGGCACGGAATCGGCCGTCGGCCTGATGGCGCATATGCTGCGCCTGCCGATCGGCTTCTTCGTGCAGCGCCATGTCGGCGACATCGCCTCGCGCATGGAGGCCGCGCGCCGCCTGTCACACAGCGCCGTGGTCTCGATCTCCTCGGCGCTCTTCAGCATCATGGGCGCGCTGATCAGCGCCGCCATCATGATGGTCTACGACGTGCCGATGGCGCTCGCCTGCTTTGCCTTCGCGTCCGCCGACGTCGCGGCCATCGCCTTCATCACCCGCATCCGGGTCGAGGGCGTTAGGCGCGTCGTGGTCCAGCGCGCGCGCATGGCCAGCGTCGCGCTGGGCGGCATCCAGTCGATCGAGACGATCAAGGCCTCCGGCGCGGAGGATGCCTTCTTCGCCAAGCTGATGGGCGCGCAGGCCCAGCTGCTCAACATGATGCAGGAGTTGGAGCGTTCGACGCTCTTCCTCACCCTGGCACCTTCGGTGATCAAGAGCCTGTCCTATGCCGCCCTGCTCGGCTGGGGCGCGCTGAAGGTGATGGACGGCGAGATGACGGTGGGCACGCTTATCGCCTTCCTCGCCGTGCTCCAGGCCTTCCACACGCCCGTCCAGTCGCTGGTCGGCGCCGTCGCGGGGTTGCAGGAGCTGCGCGGCGACCTTGAGCGCGTGCAGGACACGATGCGCCATGCGCCCGCCGCCCGCCTGCAAGGCGATGCGGCGGTCTCCGCAAACTGGCCGGCGCAGCAGGGCCGGCTCTCCGGCCGGATCGATATCCGCGGACTCGGCTTCGCCTATCCCGGCCAGGCCGGGCTGATCGAGAAGCTCGACCTTTCCATCGCTCCGGGCCAGTGGGTCGCGGTGGTCGGCGGCTCCGGCAGCGGCAAGTCGACCCTGGCGCGGCTGGTGGCGGGACTGCTGCAACCGGCCGAGGGCAGCATCAGCTTCGACGGAACCGCGGCCGGCGACGTGCCGCGCCGCGTGCTCGCGGGCTCGCTGAGCTATGTCGAACAGGACGTCGTGCTGTTCGCGGGCTCGATCCGCGACAACATCGCGCTCTGGGACGGCTCGCTCGACGATGCCCGGATCATCGCGGCGGCGCGCGATGCCGGCGTCCATGAGGAGATCGTGCGCCGACGCGGCCAGTACGGCGCCGATGTCGCCGAGGGCGGGCTGAACTTCTCCGGTGGCCAGCGCCAGCGCCTGGAGCTCGCCCGCGCGCTCGCGATCGACCCGGCGATATTGATCCTCGACGAGGCGACCTCGGCGCTTGATCCCGTCACGGAGACGGAGGTCTTCGCCAATCTGCGCCGGCGCGGCGTCAGCGCCCTCGTGATCTCGCATAGGCTCAGCACGGTGCGCGACTGCGACGAGATCATCGTGCTCGACCGCGGCCGTGTCGTCGAACGTGGCACGCATCAGACGCTGATCGCCGCCGAGGGCCGTTATGCGGAGCTGATCCGTGCAGAGTGAATTGCTCGAACGTGCCGTGGCTGCAAGCGAGCAAGCCCCAACCCGCATCACCTGCGAGGAGGGCTTCGCCTACCGGCTGACCGGCGCGGGTGCCGACCTCTTCATCGCGCAGCAGGGTCAGGCGGGGAGCCTGCGCCATATCGCGACGCTCGGCGTAGGCTCCGCTGCCTTCGGTCTCGCGGGCCAAGGCATGCACTTCGTCCTGATCCCGCAAGACGGTACTCAGGTCGAGACGACCACCCTGCACGATCTGGCCGGAAGGCCGGACCTCTTCGCGCGCTACGCCGAGTCCTGGATCGCGGTGATGGCCGAACGCGCACGGCATCTGGCCGAGCTTCCGGCGCACACAGGCGCTACCGACAGTTTGCCACCGCACCGGCTGGAGCCCGGGCTTCACAGCCTGGCTGTGGGCGAAGCCGCCCTCCCGGGCGGATCGCATATCCTGCTCTGGTGCCGGGCACAGGCGGGCGCATGCGCCAATGACTGGGGGCGGAGCGCCGGCTCCCAGCAACCGCCGGTGCCCTTGCTGCGCAGCGCACCGCTGCGTGCGGAACAGGCGAGCGAGATCCTCATCGCGGATAGCAGCACGCTGGCGCGGGAGGGCACCCTGCTTGCCGCGCTCGCGGACTTCAACGATGCGCTCGGCCGGCTGTTGCAGACCTGGTCCGACGCCAGGATGGCCGCCCTCAGCCAGCATGTCGCGACTGTCGCCGATGCGGATGCCGCCGCGCTCTCGGCGGCAATGGCAAGGGTCGCGGGACGGGCTGCGCCGCGCGCGACGCAGGAAGGCCCCGGCGCCGAGCCACCGGTCGCGACGGCGGTCCGGACAGTCGCCCGGGCGACGGGCGTCAGGCTGCCGACCGATTTCGGCCGCCTGCGCGCCGCCGGCGGGAACGACGACGCCCTGGCGGCCTACGCGGCAAAGGCCGGGCTGAGATCACGCGAGCTTCGGCTGCAGGAGGGCTGGTGGCGCCGGGCGGGCGAAGCGATGGTCGGTCAGCTGCGCGACGGCACGCCGGTCGCGCTCCTGCCGGCGCGCAGCGGCTGGCGGATGGTCCGCCCCGGCAGCGACGAAGACATCGGGGTCGACGATGGCGTCGCGGCCACGCTGGCCGGACATGCCCATGTCCTCTATCGCAGCTTCTCGGGCAGCGAGGAGCGTCCCGGCCGGGCGCTGGCCGCCTTCGTCTTCGCGATCGTGCGCGGGGAGATGGCGCTGATCGCGCTGGCGAGCCTCGCTGCCGGCCTGCTCGCCATGGCGACACCGTTTCTTTCGGGCATGCTGGTGCAAGCGGTCATCCCGGACGGGGTGCGCAGCGAGATCCTGCAGCTCATCCTGATCATGGTCGCGGTCGCGTTCGGGGTGATGGGGTTCGAGCTGGTGCGCGGCCTTGCTGTGCTGCGCGTCGAATCCGTGCTTGGTTCGGCCGTCGAGGGCGCGCTGTGGAGCCGGCTGCTGCGACTCTCGCCCGGTTTCTTCCGCCGTTACGGGGCAGGCGATCTCGCCTTGCGCGCCGATGCGGTTAACCAGATCCGCCGGACCGTCGGCGTCGCCAGCATCACGGCGCTGCTCGGCGTGCTGTTCTCCTGCGTCAACCTCGTCGTGCTGCTGAGCTACGGGCTGAAGCCCGCTCTGCTCGCGCTTGCGGTCTGCGCCGTCCAGCTGGTGATCCTGCTCGGCATGACTCTGTTCGAGTTGCAATTGCAGCGGCGCGCCCTCGCCAATGGCGGAGCGATGCAGACGCTCACCGTGCAGATCTTCCAGGGCATTTCGAAGCTGCGCGTCGCCGCCGCCGAGAACCGCTTCCTGGCGCGCTGGACCCATCTCTTCGCAGTCGATCAGGCCGTCAACTTCCGCGCAAACGTGGTCGGCAGTGCGGTCAGCGCCTTCGGCGCCGGCTGGAACATCCTCGTCATGGCGGCGCTGATCGGGCTCGTCGGCTTCGGCGGGGTCAAGATGTCGCTCGGCGACTACGTCACCTATTCCGGCGTCTCCGCCCAGTTCGTCTCGGCCATCCTCTCGCTCGCAGGGCTGATCCCGGCGCTGGCGACGGTGCTGCCCTTGTGGGAGCGCGCTCGCCCGATCCTGGTCGAGCCGACGGAGGACAATGAGGGGAGCCTTCAGCCGGGAACGCTACAGGGCGAGATCGAGGCGTCGCGCGTCAGCTTCAGCTATCCCGGCGGCCAGAGCGCGCTCGACGATGTCTCGCTGCGCATTCCCGCCGGCGCCTTCGTCGCGCTGGTCGGCCCCTCCGGTTCAGGGAAATCCTCGCTGCTGCGGCTGCTGCTCGGCTTCGACCAGCCCGACAGCGGCGCGGTGCTGCTCGACGGCCATGATCTGCGCGACCTCGACCGGGCCGCCGTCCGGCGCCAGCTCGGCGTCGTGCTGCAGCACAGCCGCATCGAGGCGGGCAGCCTCTACCATAACATCGCCGGCACCGCGCCGATGAGCCTGGAGGCGGCCTTCGAAGCGGCGAGTCTCGCCGGCCTCGGTCCCGACGTCGCGGCGATGCCGATGGGGCTGCACACCTATGTCGACGATGCCGGTGCGACCCTGTCCGGCGGCCAGCGCCAGCGGCTCCTGCTTGCCCGCGCCATTGCGAGGCGGCCGCGGATCATGCTGCTGGACGAGGCGACGAGCGCGCTCGACAACGCCACCCAGGCCCATGTCATGGCAACGCTCGCAGAGATGAACGTGACTCGCGTGGTGGTCGCCCACCGGCTGAGCACGGTGCGTGATGCCGACCTGATCTACGTGCTGTCGGAGGGGCGCATCGTCGAGCAGGGCAATTACGAGACGCTGGCCGCGGCCGGCGGAGTCTTCGCCGGGCTGATCCGCCGCCAGATGGCGTAACCGCCGACGATCACGGGCGATTGGCCGACAGGGTTTGCCGACGCAGCAGGGCGCTGCCACGTCTTCTCAAAACACAATCGCCCGGCTCCCCCAGGGAGCCGGGCGATCAAAGGATCACCGCAACCGTATCAACGGATGGCGACGGTGACCTCCTTGGTGCCGTCGAACTTGATGAAGTGGCGCTTGCCGTCGATCAGCTCGCTGCGAACGTTGCCGCTACCGCTGCCGCCCGTCGCATGGAAGCCGGCGTTGTTGCCGGTGAACGAAGCCTGGCTCTCCTTCCAGACCCACCACTGGCCGCTGACGGGGGCGACCCACTGACCGGCGCCGCCGGCCGCGGCCTCGAGCTCTTCGTCGGTCAGGGCGATGTTGTTCAGGTCCTGCTTGGTCATCGGCTTCTTCCTCTCTCCATTCGTCCGACCGTCCGGGCCGGGTCGTTCCGTGAGAGGACCTTAGGGCGGCCCGCCTTACACCAACCTTACTGATCGTCACCGCTGCACAGCCGAAGCCGGTGTTTCGTCGGCAGCGAGATCCCAACGCGGGGCAGGCCACTTCAGGGGCCACAGCAGAGCCGGCCGCTAAAGCCGCGGCACCGCTTCGAGCAGGCGGCGCGTATAGGCGTGTTTGGGAGCGACGAAGACATCTTCGCACGGGCCGGTCTCCACGATGATGCCGTCCTTCATCACGGCGA
Source organism: Allobosea sp. WAO (assembly GCF_001509835.1). Taxonomy (GTDB): domain Bacteria; phylum Pseudomonadota; class Alphaproteobacteria; order Rhizobiales; family Beijerinckiaceae; genus Allobosea. The sequence goes on along the minus strand of NZ_JXTJ01000004.1, from coordinate 504,187 downwards.
TGCGGTCGCTCATGTGCCGGATCACGCCGAGATCGTGGGAGATGAAGAGCATGGCCAGCCCGAGCCGATGCTGGAGCGCAATCAGCAGATCGAGCACCTGTGCCTGGGTCGTGACATCGAGTGCGGAGACGGGTTCGTCGCAAATCAGCAGATCGGGCTCGCTGGCGAGCGCCTGCGCGATCGAGACGCGCTGCCGCTGGCCTCCCGACAATGCGGTCGGCCTTCGGTCCTGAATATCAGGCGGAAGATTGACCAGTCGCACCAGCTCCTGCACGCGCGCTGCCCGTTCTGCTTTGCCGAGGTCGGTGTCGAGGCGCAGCGGCTGCTCGATGATCTGCGCGACGGTGTAGCGCGGGTCGAAGGAGTTCAGCGGGTCCTGAACGATCGTCTGGATATGCCGCCGGAGCGGTCGGCGGTCGCCTTCCGAGAGCTGGCTCCACGCGTGACCACGGAAGAGGACCTCGCCCGCGTCATGCTTTCGCAGCGCAAGCGCTACCTTGCCTATCGTCGTCTTGCCGGAACCTGACTCCCCGACAATGCCGAGGGTTTCGCCTGGGTAGACGTGAAGCGAGACGCCGTTCGCAGCATGGGTCACGCCGCGATCCGGGCGGGCGAAGCTGACGGCAATGTCCCGCATCGCGAGGATCGGCCTGCTAAGGTCGGGCTGCGCTTTGACCGGCCGCGTGCCGGCCTCGGACAGCCAGCGACCTCGCGTCGCCGCGCCGGGCACGGCAGACAGCAGGCGCCGCGTATAGGCGTGGCGCGGTTTCCGCAGAACCTCCCGCGCCGGGCCGGTCTCGACCAGCTCGCCGTTCTGCATGACGGCGATCCGGTCGGCGAGCTGAGCTGCGACCGCCAGATCATGCGTAATGAGCAGGATGCCGTGTCCGGCCTCGGCTAACCCTCCGAATACGCCGAGGATCTGCTGCTGGACGGTGACATCCAGCGCCGTGGTCGGTTCGTCGGCGATGAGCAGGCGCGGACTGGCGGCTAGCGCCGAGGCGATGAGCGCTCGCTGCCGCAGCCCGCCCGACAACTCGTGGGGATACTGCGCGGCCCGAACCGCCGGATCGGGAATGCCGACGCGTGCGAGCAGGGTTTCGACTTCCAGGCCGAGCTCGCTGGGTGGAACCAGTGCGTGAGTCAGGAGCGGCTCGCCGACTTCCCGGCCAATCGTGCGCAGAGGATCCAGCGAGACCAGGGCGTCCTGCAGTACGAAGCCTATCTCCCGACCGCGAATCTTCGACCACTGCCGTTCTGGAAGGCCGATCAGCTCAACTGACTCATCGCCAGGGCGCGAGAGGCGCAGCGCGTCGGCCCGCACCCGTGATCCAGGCCCCGCCAGTCCGACGAGCGCGCGGGCGGTCACCGATTTTCCCGAGCCGGATTCGCCGACGATAGCGAGGATCTCGCCCGCGCCGATGGTGAAGGAGATGCCACGCACGACCTCCCGGGGCCCGCGCCCGCTCGGGAAGCTGATGCGTAGATTCTCGACCTCGAGGATCGCTGGGCGGGGAGCCGGTGCTGCCGCGGCCATGTCCTGCCGCCTTACGAGCTGGACATTCATGGCGTGTCTCCCTGTGAGAGCAGGAGCTGCAGGCGGCGCCCGAGGATCGTGATCGCAATGACCGAGACCGCGACGACGGTAGCCGGCAGGAAGCTGATCCAGGGCGCGGTATCGAGGAAGTTCCGGCCATCGGCCAAAAGGGCTCCCCATTCGGCGGCGGGCGGCACCACGCCGAGCCCGATGAAGCTGAGGGCCGAGGCGGAGAGAATGGCATTGCCGACACCGATCGTGGCCAGGACGACGAGCGGCCGGGTGGCATTCGGGACGACATGTCGGGCAATGATCGCTGGCGTCGTCTCGCCGAGCGCGACGGCATGCTCGACATAGCCGGATTGCCAGACGCGCAGCACCTGGGAGCGCACCAGCCGCGCATAGCCCGCGATGCTCGAGAGCCCGACCGCGAGCAGCGTGTTCGTCGGCCCCCGGCCGAGCACGGCGATGATCAGCAGGGCGAGCAGGATCTCGGGGAAGGCGAGCAGGATGTCGATCAGCCGCGCGAGCACACGCTGCAGAGCGGGCGGGGCGAGGCCGGCTGCCGTGCCCAGCAGCACGCCGCCCGCGCAGCCGATCAGCGTCGCGCCGATGCCGATGCCCAGGGATTGCGAGGTACCATAGACGACACGGGTGAAGACGTCCCGGCCGAGCTGATCGGTTCCAAACCAGTGGGTCAGGCCGGGAGGCAGCAGGATCGCGTCGGTATCGACTGCATCGGGCGGTAGTGCAGTGAACCAGTGCGGCGCGCTGGCTGCCAGCACGAGAAGCAGCACGAGGGCGAGCGGGACGACGAGACCCGGTGAGCGCCACGGATTTCCCGCCCGCTCACCTCCGCGGACGCGAGCGATGATGTCGAGGGCCTGGCTCATCGTGTCGCTCTTCGCAGCCGCGGATCGATCAGCAGGTAGAGCGCATCGACGGCGAGGTTGATCAGCACGGAGACGAGCGCCGACAGCATCACCAGCCCGAGCAAGAGGGGCATGTCGCGCGTCTTGATCGCCTGCAAGGTGATCTGGCCGATGCCGGCCCGTCCGAACACGGTCTCGGTGAGGATCGAGCCGGCCAGGACGCCCGCGAAAAGCGTGCCGGTCAGCGTCGAGACGGCGAGCGCGGCATGGCGTAGTGCATGGCGCAGGCGCAACTGCGTCTCGCTGACGCCGCGCGTCCGCACGGTCAGGGCGAAGGGCTGCAGCAACGCCTCTTCCAGCCCGTCGCGCAGGACCTGCGCGAGCAGGGCCGCAAGCGGCAGGCTCAGCGCGATGGCGGGCAGGATGAGCGCATGGATGCCCTCGCCGCCAATGATCGGGAACCAGCCGAGATAGAAGCTGAAGACCGTCAGCAGGAGGAGCCCGACCCAGTAGACCGGCGTGCTCAGCACGACGAGTTCCAGCCCCGCGAGAGCGGTTCGCAGCCCCTTTCGCCGTCCGGCGGTGGCAAGCGCGTTGACGAAGGCCAAGCCGAGGGCCAGCGCCATCGCAGTGCCTGCGAGCTGGAGCGTCGGCCCGGCGGCTTCGCTGATCACGTCGATGACCGGCTGCCGATATTGGTAGCTCTGGCCGAAATCGCCGAGCAGTGCCTGGCCGATATAGCGCGCGTACTGGATTGGCAGCGGCTGATCGAGCCCGAATTGGCGGACCAGCATCTCACGCTCGGCCGCATCGACGATGTTCTCGCCCCCGGTGAGAACCGCGACAGGATCGCCGGGGATTGCCTTGACCGCGACAAAGGTGATCGTGGCCGCGCCCCAGAGCACGGCGACGATCACCCCGAGGCGTTTCAGCCCCGTGGGCAGGGCGTTAGCGAGCCAGCCAGGCATCGTAGAGATTCGGCTTCGCGTTCGTCGCCCAGCTAATGCCCTGAAGCTTCTTCGAGGCGCCGAGCTGATAGGCGACGACATAGAGCGGCACGGCATAGGCCTGGCCGATGATCTCGGCCTGAGCCTGGGCGTAGAGGCGCTGCCGCTCGTCGCCGGACGCGCCGATCGCCTTGGTCAGGATCTCGTCGAGGCTCTTCACCCGCGCATTGTTGGCGCCGTTCGGTGGGATATAGGCCGAATGGAAGACGGTCCGCAGGATGTCCGGCTCGGCGCGCACATAGTAAAGCGAAGTGAGATCGTAGTCGTTCGCCGCCGCCCGGGCAGTGTATCCTCCGGCGTCGACGGGGTCGAGCTGCAGGTCGAAGCCAGCCTTCTTGACCGAGAACTGCACCGCCTGGGCTACCGTCTGGTCCGACGCGCTCCACGCTGCGGCGTCGTAGACAAAGCGGACGCTCAGCCGCTCGCCGCTTTTCGAGCGGATGCCCTCGCCATCCTTCGTGCTCCAGCCAGCCTCGTCGAGCAGCTTCGCGGCTTTCTGCTGATCGAAGCCCCAACTGCCCGCGATCTTTGGGTCGTAATACAGCGTCGAGGGGCCGAATATGTTGTCCGCCGGCTTGAGGCTGCCGAAGAAGGCGGCCTTGACGGCGCCGGGCGCATCGACGGCGCTTTGAAAGGCCTGACGCACGCGCGCGTCGGCGAAGGGGCCCTTGCTCGTGTTCAGGAACAGCGAGCGGTTCACGCCAGGGTTTTCGCGCGTCACCACCTGCAGGCGGCTATCGGCCTGAACGGAACGAAAATTGGCCGGCGGCACCTCGTCGATCGCCTGGACCTGCCCGCTGCTGAGCGCGCCGAGGCGAACCGCCGATTCCGGCAGGTAGCGGAACACGATGGCATCGAGATGGGCCGGACCTTGATGCGCGGCATAGCCGGGCCCCCAGTTGTAATCGGCACGCCTGGTCAGCCGGCTGCCGCTGCCCTTGGTGAAACTCTCGAGCAGGAAAGGACCGGAACCGACGACGGTGTTGGTCGTGCTCTTGGCGTCGCGCAGATAGGTTGGCGACTGGATACCGAGATAGGGCAGGCTCAACCCCTGCAGCAGCGGCGCGAAGGACTGCTTGTAGGAGATCACGACCGTCCTGGCGTCGGGAACGGCGATGCTAGCCACCGGTCCGAGCAGGGATTTCGCATAGCTCGATGTCGTCTTTGGATCGAGGATGCGGTCGAAGTTGAACTTGACCGCAGCTGCATCGAGCGGCGTGCCGTCGCTGAAGGTCACACCGCTACGAAGATGGAACGTGTAGACCGTGTTGTCGGCATCCACTTCCCAGCGTTCCGCCAGCCACGGCGTGAAGCGGTTGTCCTCGGCCTGGCCGACAAGGGAATCGACGAGGTTGCGGGTGATCAGCGCCGTGATCGAATTGCCGGTGATCGAGGGATCGATGATCGCGGTGTCGCTTGCTAGGCCGAAGGTCAGCGTGCCTCCCGCGACGGGCTTGCCCCCCGCCTGGTTGTCGGTGGCGAAACCCGGAGATCCGGCGGCAAGAAGGGTGAAGGCTGCAATCGCCGCGCGTAGGTAACGTCCGCGGAGCCTCGAGTTTTCCTGATGACGTGACTGCGAGTTGCGGTGGAGCGTGGGAAAATCGGCCTGGTTCATGGAGCTGCCTTCGGAACAAAAGGGCATAGGCGTGCGCCTGCGACGGCTGCAACCTGAAGCCTTTGGCGTGTCGGAAATCGATGGTCGTTAGAGGTGTGCGCCGGTGCCGATGCGCTATTTGCCGATGCGGCGACGGGTTTCGCCGGTGCGCGCCCAGTGCAGGAATGCCGACAGGCGCAGCAGGACGTGAACGATAAAATTGAATGGGATGATCACGGGTCTTCCTCGCGTAAAGGAGCCCACGGCAATGCGCGTGGTGCTTTTAGCATTGGTGACGCGGTGCAAGCTGCTCCAGCAAATCCCGCGGTCATCATGGTTTTGGCTGTGATGACAGTATTATTTATTGTTCGATGCCGGCTCCTCGTCAATCGAATGTCTTTCCAATTACATTCGGGTGCGGGTAAGAATTCGCTGTGGCTGCCGGTGCCAAGGGATGATTCACCCTCCCGCGGCTTCAATGCAGCCGGGATACCGGGCCTGACGGGGCAGTCTGGTGTTCCCGCCCAGCACTGCGCCGGCAAAGGAGCCGGTCCAGCAGGCGCAGCCCCTCGGTCCAGCCGCCGTGGCCGCTGGCGACGTTGATGTGCCCCGCATCGCCCAGGTCGACGAAGGCGGCATCCCATATGTTGGCGATGATCCGTGCGCGTTCGATCGCCATGTACGGGTCGGTGCGGCTCGCCACCACGATCGCGGGGAACTGAAAGGGCACGTCCGGCAACGGGCCGAACGAGGCGATGCCGTGAATTTTTGAGATTCTCAGCTCGGGATCGGCTGGCGCAACCAGCAGGGCGCCATTGACCGGCAGTTCGGGGAAGCGTGCCGCCAGATGCGCGATGAGCGTAGCGCCGAGGCTATGGCCGACGAGCACGGCGCCTGGCCGCCGCAGCACATGCCGATGCAGCGTATGGAGCCATGTTTCGAGATCCGGCTGGTGCCAGTTCTGCTGCTGGACGCGTTCGGCCTGGTCAATCTCGGCGACCCACCGGCTCTGCCAATGCGCGGGCTCGGAATCGTGGAGACCGGGAACGATGAGGACGGACATGGCGCAGCTCCCTCGTGCTGCGTCGATCATCGGCCCGGCCAATGCGTTCGGTCAATGAAACGGATTGGCAAATTTGGACTGATTTAGAGGACGGTTGCCTGCCCTGGTGCCGGTTTAGGGACAGTTATCTCGCCAATCCGAATGTCCAACGCTTGCTGAAGCCGTCGATCTAGATGCCGGCACCGTGCTGCAAGCTTTCGTCGAGCTTGCCATAAAGGCCACGCCAATAGAGCAGGGCGCCTTCGTCTTGCGCATGCCGGATCGCTTTGATGCGGCCAATCAGGATCGTGTGCGAGTAGCGCTCGATCGCCTCTTCTGTCTGACAGTCGAGCACGGCAAGCGCGCCGTCGAGCGTCGGAGCGCCGGTTGTCAGGCGCGCCCAGTCGCCTTCGTCGAAGCGCGCCTCGCCCTTGAAGTCGCCGCGCCCGGCGAAGCGGTCCGCGATGCTCTGGTGTCGGGCCGCGAGGACGTTGATAGCGAAATGACCGGCGGCCTCGATGGTCGGCCAGGCCGAGGCATTGCGGTTGACGCAGACGATGACGGTCGGCGGATCGGCGGAGAGTGCTGTCAGCGAAGTCGCGGTCAGGCCGGCGCGGCGTCGATCATGGGCCGCGGTAACGACGCTGACGGCGCCGGCGACATTTCTCATCACCGCCTTGAAGGCATCGACGTGAATGTCGCGACCAGCGACAGGTGAAGCCTGCTGATTCATCCGTGACCGCATCCTCGTGCGGCTCCGAACGCCGCCCGCGTGTCTTAAGCGGTCGCTGTCTTATTGTCTATAAAATTAGTAGACAATCAGATTGTGTAATCGGCATGGACCGGGGCGTTCGCTATCGAGCGCTGCACGAGGTCGGCCACAGTCGTATTGTCGACGACCCCAGCGATGGCATCGCGTACGTCACTCATCACCGAGCGGACGGGGCAGGTGGCGATGTCGCCGCAGTCCTCGCAGGCCCGAAAGGCCGAGCGGCTGGCGCAGGCGATCGGGGCGATCGGCCCTTCAAGTGCCCGGATCACGGCACCGACCTTGATTGACCGGGCCGGCTTGGCCAGGGCGTAGCCGCCGCCCGGCCCCTTCTTGCTGCGCAGCATGCCGGCATTGCGCAGATCGAGCAGGATGGCGTCCAGGAACTTCTTGGGAATGTTGTTCCGCTGAGCGACATCGGCAACCTGCGCGGTCTCGCCGGCTTCGAGCCGGGCGAGGTGCACGATCGCCTTGAGGCCGTATTTGCCCTTGTTGGTCAGCACCGGAGCCATCCACGCGTTAAATGTACAGTTTTCCTATCAAGTTCTGGATTAATTTCAATACGATCGTTCTATGCGTCGCGACTGCGGAGAAAAACGATCTCGATGCTGCGATTGGCGTGGCTTGGCGGGAACGGGCGGGGAGGCCCGTTCCCTGGGCGCGCTCACGCGCTCCGGGCCAATGGGGCGGCCGGTGCTAGGCGAGGAAGCTCCAGATTGGAGCGGAAATCGTCTCCGACATAGTCGGTATCGATCAGCGCGCGACGGCGAAGCTCCGGCAGGAGGCCGTTCAGGAGAAGGTCTTCCTGGTCCGGGTTGCCGAGGCCGTGAAGGGTGAGGACATCCAGCGCGCCGGCGCGGAAGCGCTCCTCGATCGCATCGGCCAATTGCTCGGGCGTGCCCGCGACGGACCAATGCCCGGTTTCCTGCGCCTCGATGATGAGTTCGCGGAGAGTCAGGCCTTGCTTCGCGTAGCGGCTGAAGATCTCGACACGTCCGCGGCGCCGGTTGGTGCTGGTGATCTCGGGCAGCAGGCTGTCGGGCAGGGGCTTGTCCAGCGGCAGCCCCGACAGGTCGATATCGCCACCCAGCATGTCGGCGAGCTTGAGGCGCCCGAGCTCGTAATCGATACGCTCGTGCTTTTCCTTCAGGCGCCGGGCGACGTCCGCGTCGGATTCCCCGATCACCGAATGGAACGAGTTCATCACGAAGGGCAGGTTGGCGCCGCGTCCGAAGCTTGCAGCCCGTCGACGCAGCTCGGTTACGAAGGCGATCGCGCCTTCCAGCTTCGGCTGCGACGTGTACACCACCTCGGCATAGCGCGCGCCGACATTGATGCCCGCTTCGGATTGGCCAGCCTGGAACTGTACGGGACGGCCCTGTGGTAGCGGCGGCACGTTGAGCGGGCCCTGAACGGTGAAGTGCCGGCCGCGATAGTCGATGCGGTGGAACTTGGCCGGATCAAGAGCGAGCGCGCCGGAGGCCTTGCGCGTTACGGCGTCGTTCTCGTTCGCATCGTACAGAGCGTTCACGACCTCGATGAATTCCGCAGCGCGGGCATAGCGTTCCTCAGGGCTGAGCAGGGCGGCGCCGAAATTCTCCTCGCCGACCGAAGAGGTGACGGCATTCCACGCAGCGCGGCCGCCGCTGGCATGGTCGAGCGTGCCGATCAGACGCGCCAGATTGTAGGGATGATGGAATGTCGTCGAAATCGTCGCGACGAGGCCGATATGCGACGTAACCTGGCTCAGCGCGGCGAGCGCAATCAGAGGGTCCTGCACCCCGGCCGTGCCGGCGAGGCCTGCGGGGTCGATCTGCAGCAGGTCGGCGGTGAAGAGCCCGGTGATCTTCTCGGCTTCGGCTCTCCGGGCGAATTCGGCGGCGCGCTTCGCCCCGGTTGCCGGATCGGCATCGTTTGTCGCGGCGATCACGTTGGAGGCGCCCATCAGGGTCTTGAGGCGGCGGCGGGTGGGCAACGACATGTGAGCGTCCTTATCCTGATCGCTTGTGACTGGGGGATTCCGATGTGCCAGCCAGTGCCGCTCAGGGCAGGGCGGGCACGGCATCGAGCAGAGCGCGGGTGTAACTGTGTGCTGGCGCGGCAAAGACCGTCTCGACCGCGCCGGTTTCCACGGTGCGTCCGTCTTTCATGACCAGCACGCGGTCGGTGAGATGATGGATGACGCCAAGGTCGTGGGAGATGAACAGCAGGGCGGTGCCGGAGGCCGCCTGGAGCTCGGCCAGCAGGTCCAGCACCTGAGCCTGGACCGAGACGTCGAGCGCGCTGACCGGCTCATCGGCTATCAGGAGTTTCGGGCGGGGTGCGAAGGCGCGCGCGATGGCGACGCGCTGGCGCTGCCCGCCGGACAATTCGCGCGGATAGCGGTGGAGGAGATCTGGCCCCAGGCGCACCGCATCGAGGACCTCGACGACACGCTGGCGCCGGTCCCGTCCGAACACGCCGACGGTGTCGAGGCTTTCACCAACGATCTTCTCGACGGTGTAGCGCGGGTCGAACGAACTCAGCGCGTCCTGGGCGATCAACTGCATGCCGGCGCGGCGGGCGCGGCGCTCGGCCTCGCTGCGGTGGCTCCAGGGTTGGCCATCCACGAGCACCGTTCCGGAGTCGGGCTCGACCAGGCCGAGCACCATCTTCGCCACGGTCGTCTTGCCGGAGCCCGACTCGCCGACGATGCCGAGCGCTTCGCCGGCCGCCAACTCGAAGGAGACATTGTTGACCGCGAAGCTATCGACGCCGTAGCGCTTCACCAGGCCTCTGGCCGAGAGCACGCGCTGCGTCGCGTCGATCCGCTTCGGCGGCAGCGGAAGACGCCGCTGGACCGGCGCGGCGGGCAAAGCGGGCGCGTCGGTCTCGGATTGCGTCGCGGGCGATAGCCGAAACCCCCGGGAACTGGCGGACGGCACGGCATCGAGGAGCTGGCGCGTATAGGGGTGCGTCGGTTGGGTCAGGATCTGCTTGGTCGGTCCCTGCTCGACGATCCGCCCCTGCTTCATCACCAGCACGCGGTCGGCCAGGCGCGCGACGACCGCGAGGTCGTGGCTGATCAGGAGCAGCGTGTGACCGGCTTGTTTTCGCTCCGCCAGCAGGTCGAGAATCTGCTTCTGGACGGTCGCGTCGAGCGCGGTGGTCGGTTCGTCCGCGATCAGCAGGGAAGGCTGCCGGGCGATCGCGGTGGCTATCAGCGCGCGCTGCCGCAATCCGCCCGACAGCTGATGGGGGTATTGTGGCAGCCTGCGCTCGGGATCGGGAATCCCGACGGAGAGCAGCAGGGCGCTGCTTTCCTCGCGACCGTCTCGGCGGCCGAAGTAGCCGGGATGGCCGAAGGCATCCGAGAGCTGTTGCGACACCGTGCGCAGCGGGTCCAGCGAGACGAGCGCATCCTGCAGGACAAAACCGATCTTCGTGCCGCGCAGGCGCCGCCAGTCGCGCTCGCGGAAACCGAGCGTGCTGTCGCCGGCGATGTCGAAGCGGCTCGCGCCGACGACGCCGGCGGACAAACCGATCAGCGTGCGAGCGGTCACCGACTTGCCTGAACCGGACTCGCCGACCAAGGCGACGGTTTCGCCTTCATGGATCGTCAGGTCGATACCATGGACGACGCGGTTGTCCTGCCGTCCGTGGGGAAAGGCGATGGTGAGGTCTCGGATATCGACGAGCGGCGTCATTCCGACCTCCTGCCTTCGAAGGCTGCCTGCCAGCGCCGGCCGAGTACGCTGATCGCGATGACCGTCAGGGTGATTGCGAGGCCGGGCCAGACGCCGATCCACCAGGCGACCCGCAGGTAATTGCGCGCCTCGGCCAGCATCGCTCCCCATTCCGGTGCCGGGGGCTGTGGGCCCATGCCGAGGAAGCTGAGGCCGGCTGCGCCGATGATCGCGCTGCCGAGGCCAATGGTGGCGAGGATCGGCACCTGCGCGACGGCATGCGGCAGGACGTGACGCAGCACGAGGACCGTTCGGCTCAGGCCGAAGGTCCGCGCCTGCTCGACGTAGCCGCTGCGTGCGATCACGAAGGTCTGCGCCCGAACGACGCGCGCGAAGCGCGGGACGAAGGCGACACCCAATGCGAAGATCAGGTTGGTCGTGCCAGGGCCGGTGAAGGAGATCAGCACCAGCGCCAGCAGCAGATCGGGAAAGGCTGAAACGACATCGAGAAGGCGGGTGACGACCTCGTCGACGAGGCCGCGGGACAGGCCGGCGACCAGGCCGAGGAGGGAGCCAGCCGTCGCGGCGAGCGCGACTGCGCTGACGCCGATGAGGATCGAGTAGCGTGCCCCGTGAACGACGCGAGCGAAGACGTCGCGGCCGAGATGGTCGGTGCCGAACCAATGCTCCCAGGAGGGCGGAAGCTGAGCCTGCAGCGGGTCGGCGGCGATGGGATCTGCTGTTGTCAGAAGGGCCGGCGCAACCGTGGCGATCGCGATGACGGCCAGGAAAAGTGCCGCCAGGGCCAGGCCAGGATTGGCCGGCAGCAAGCGCAGGAACTGGCTGGCGGGTGCGGTCTCGCGCTTTGCCCGTGATGAAAGGGCGCTCATCGGACCGCCTCCCGGCTGTCGCTGCGCAGGCGCGGGTCGAGCCACAGATAGAGCACATCGACCAACGTGCTCAGGGTCACATAGACAAGGGCGGAGAGGATCGCGACGGCCAGCACCACCGGCATGTCGTGGCCCAGCACGGCCTCGACCGTGACGCGGCCGAGACCCGGCCGGCCGAACACCGATTCCGTGATGACAGCGCCGGATAGCAGGCTGCCGACGAGCCAGCCCGTCAGGGTCACCGCCGGCAGGGCCGCATGGCGCAGCCCGTGCCTTAGCCGCAGCACGAACTCACTGGTGCCCCAGCTCCGGACGGTCAGCGCGAAAGGCTCTTCGAGGGCGCGCTCCAACCCCTGCCGCAGTACCTGGCCAATCACCGCTCCGAGCGGCAGGCCCAGCGCCAGCGCCGGCAGCACCAGCGCCGAAAAGCTGCGGTCCCCCGAGACGGGGAAGAGCTTGAGCGTGAACGAGAACAGGTACAGCAGCAGGATGCCGAGCCAGAACGACGGCGTCGAGACGAGTGTCAGCTCGAGAGCGCCCGCGATGCTGCGCGGGACGCGCCGGCCGGCGGAGAGCACGGCGCTCACCAGCGCGAAAACGATCGCGACGAAGAGTGCGGCGGCGGTGAGCTTCAGGGTCGGCAGGATCTGCGACAGGACGAGCTGCGAAACCTCCGTCTGGAGGATGTAGGAGCGGCCGAAATCGCCGTGCAGGACGCGCGTCAGATAGCTGAGATATTGCGCCGGCAGCGGCTCGTCGAGCCCCCATTCGGCGCGGATGGCCGCTTCGACCTCCGGGGTCCGCAGTTGCTCGCCGATCAGCAGGCTGACGATATCGCCGGGCGCGAGATGCACGCTGACGAAGCTCAGCGTCACCGCGGCCCAGAGCACGAGCAGGCCGGAGCCGATCCTGCCCGCGATTTGCGCCGTCAAGCCATTGCGCCGCAGCCGGAAAAGGCGCGAGACGGCGAAGGCAGGTACAGGGGTGGCGACGGAAGTGTTCCGGGAATCCATGCTTGTCCGTTCCAGCGCATGAGCCGGCGCTCGCCGGCTGCGGATGAGGCGTGAGATCGGCTATTCGCTGCGCCAGACCCCGTAGGCACTCTCTGGCATCTGTTTGAAGGGGCGGAAGCTGATGCCATTGACGTAGCGTGCCGCCGCGACCTGATCTTCAGGTTCGTAGAGCGGCAGGGCGTAGGCCTGGTCGAGGATCGCGAAACGCTGCAGCTTGGCGTAGAGATCGAAGCGCGTCTTGTGATCGAGCGTCGCGGCAGCTTCCTTCAGCCACTGCGACAACTCCGGCGCGGCGGCGCGGCTGTAATTGATCGAGCCGCCCTGGTCGACCGGCAGGTAGTGGTACTCGATGTCGATCGCGTCGGTCGGTGTGTTCGAGTTGGCGATCGAGCCGAACTGGCCCGTCTTGCGCCGCTCGGTGTAGGTGCCGGCGTCGACGAAGACGATGGCGAGATCGATGCCGGCATTCTGCCGGGCCTGGGCCTGCAGGGCCTGAAGCAGGACGTCGCGTTGGTCCCGCACGGTCGCCTGGGCTTGCACGACCTCGATCGTCAGGCGCTTCCCGTCTTTCGTGCGGAAGCCCTGTGGGTCGCGGCCGGTCCAGCCGGCCTCGTCGAGAAGCTGGTTGGCTCGTTTCGGATCGGCTCCGTAGGTCTTCTCGATGGATTTGTCGTAGAACTGCGTGTCGATGGGCGAGGTGATGCCCCAGGCACGGGTACGCTCGCCGCGATAGACCGATTTCAGCACCGCATCGACATCGATGCTGGCGATGAGCGCCTTGCGCACCTTGACGTCCTGGGTCGGGCCCCAGGTGACGTTCAGGAACAGGGAATAGGGTGTGCCGGTGTTGAGCGCCGTCTGATAGCTGAAGTCGGCGCTGTCCTTGAACAGACCGGCGTCGTTGCCGGAGACGCCTTCGATGAGATCGACCTGGCCCGAGGCGAGGGCGCCGGTACGCACCGAGGATTCCGGCAGGAAGCGATAGGTCACCTCGTCCAGATAGGCCGGGCCCTGATGTCCCGCGTTGGCCGGTGCCCAGTTGTAGTCCGGGTTCCGGACGAAGCGGATTTCCTGGCCCTTCGCGTAGCGCCGCAAGATGAAGGGGCCAGTGCCGGCAATCTCAGGGCCGCCCGATTTGATCTGGGCGGAGGCGAAGGCGCCGGGCGAGAGGAGTTCCAGCCCGGCGGCGTAGTCGAGGAACGGAGCGTAGATCCGGTCGAGCGTGAAGGAGACGGTCCGCGCGTCGGGGGCGTCGATCTTGGCGATCCGGGCGACGGGGCCGGCGCTGACGCTGCCCGAATAGCTCGCATCCTTCAGCTTGCTGAAGTTCGTCGCGACGGCGGCCGCGTCGAACGCCAGCCCGTCGCTGAACTTCACGCCCTCGCGGAGTCTGAAAGTATAGGTGCGGCCATCCGGCGAGATCTCGTGGCCGGTCGCGAGCCAGGGCACGTAGCCGCCATCGGCAGTGCGGGCGAGCAACGATTCATAGGCATTGCGCAGCAGGAGCTTGGTCTTGTCCTGGCCGTTCAATTGCGGGTTGAGCGTCGCCGGCTCCGTCTCGACGCCCCAGGTCAGCTTGCCGCCTCTTGCGGGTTTCCGGTCGCTTGCCAGAGTGGGCGAGACGAGGGCGGTCGCCGTCAGAAGCGCGGCGCTCAGGCTCAGGAAATGCCTGCGAGCGAGCATGTTCGATAGTCTCCGTGTGGGTCGATTGGCGGGCTGCGGGCTCAAGCCTGCAGCCAGATGTCGTAGGCGTTTTCAGGAAGGCGCTTGAACGGCCGGAAGCCGACGCCCTTGACGCGCGCCGAGGCGGCGATCTGATCGTCGGGCACGTAGAGCGGCAGGCCATAGGCCTGCTCCAGCAGAGCGAAGCGCTGGAGCCGCGCGTAGATGTCGAAGCGCTTCTTTGCGTCGAGCGTCGAGGCCGCCTCGTCGAGCCATGCCGAGATCTCGGGGGCCTCGGTACGGCTGTAATTGATCGAGCCGCCCTTGTTGCGGGGCAGATAGTGGAAATAGATCGTGACGCCGTTTTCCTGCGTCGTGGTCGAGTTCGGGATGATGCCGTACTGGCCGTCGTTCTGGCGGGTCGTGTAGGTGCCGGCGTCGACATAGCGCAGGACGATGTCCAGCCCGGCATTCTGGCGCGCCTGGGCCTGCACCGCCTGGAGCAGCACGTCGCGCTGGTCCCGCAGGGTCGCCTGCGACTGGACGATCTCGACGCTGAGGCGCTGGCCGTTCCTGGTGCGGAAACCTTCCGCATCGCGGCTGCTCCAGCCGGCCTCGTCGAGCAGCCGATTGGCGCGCTTCGGATCGAAGCCGTAGCTGCCCTCGATGCTGCGGTCGTAGAAGTCCGTGTCGGCGGGCGTGAGGATGCCCCAGGCGCGCTGCCGTTCGCCGCGATAGACGGAGCGGATGACCCGTTCGACATCGATGGCGGCGAGGACGGCCTGCCGGACCCGGACATCCTCGGTCGGCCCTAGCGTCACGTTCAGGTAGAGCGTGTAGGGCGTGCCGGTGTTGAGCGCGCTCTGATAGGTGAATTCGGGATTGTCCTTGAACAGGCCGGCATCGTTGCCGGAAACGCCCTCGATCACATCCACCTGGCCAGAGGTCAGCGCCCCGGTCCGGACCGCGGCTTCGGGGAGGAAACGGTAGGTGACGCGGTCGAGATAGGCCGGGCCCTGATGCCCGGCATTGGCCGGCGCCCAGTTGTAGGCTGCGTTCCTGACGAAGCGGATCTCCTGACCCTTCACATAGCGCTCGATCCTGAAGGGCCCCGTTCCGGCGATGTCCGGGCCGCCGGCCTTGAGCTGGGGCGAGGCGAAGGATTTCGGCGACAGGATCTCGAGCCCGGCCGCGCCGTCGAGGAACGGTGCGTAGACACGGCTGAGTTTCAGGACCAGCGTGCGGGCGTCGACAGCGAGCGCTTCGGATACATGCGACACATGTCCGGCGCTGATGCTGCCGGAATAGGCCGGTTCCTTCAGCTTGGTGAAGTTCAGTGCGACGGCGGCCGCATCCAGCTTCTCGCCATCGTGGAAGGACACGTCGTCCCTGAGCGTGAAGGTGTAGGTCCGGCCATCCTCCGAAATGGCGTAGTCCTTCGCGAGCCAGGGCACGTAGCCGCCATCGGGCGTGCGGGCGAGCAGCGTCTCGTAGGCATTGCGCAGGATGAGCTTGGCTTTCGCCTGGCCGTTGAGATGGGGATTGAGGGTGCCGGGCTCGGTCTCCACGCCCCAGGTCAGCGAGCCGCCCTTGACGGGCGCTTCCTTCGTCTGCGCGCCGGCTCGGCCCGGCGCCGCCGCCGCCAGCGCCGCTGCACCCGCTCCGCCCAGGAGCATTCTTCGTGTGATCATAATGTCCAATCCTTCTGACGGGCTCAGGCGGCGAGGGAGGTGCGGGCCGCCGCCGCGAGAAGCTCGATTGTCCTCAGGCGCCATGCGCCTTCGTTGACGGGGCAATCGACGATGAATTCGTCGATCCCGAACTTCCGCTGCAGCCGCTGCAGCTCGGCATGGATACGTTCCGGCACGCCACGCAGGAGCAGCGAACTGCGCTCGTCGATGCGGTACTCGCGCGAGCCCGTCTGCCGGACGTATTCGAGGGCCTGCTCCCGGCTCGTGACGTTGACGCCCGGGCCGTTCTCGATATCGACGCGGAAGCGACGCGCATCGGGCGCGAGAGTTCGGGCCAGGTCGTCGGTCTCGGCGGTAGCCACGCCCACGGCGAGGAGCGCCGAGGTGCCGCCGGCGGCACGATAGGCCGACAGGGATTCACGAATAGCGGTCTCTTCGCCATGGATGTGGCCGGGATAGACGAAACTCCAGCCGAGACTGGCGGCAAGCCGCGCACTCTCGATGCTGGCGCCGAGCAGGAAGCGGCCTGGGGGCTGCGCCGGCGCCGGGAAGGCAGCGAGCCGATTGCCGGCGTCGCTGCCGTCATGGTGCTCGCGCAGGAAGCGGTCGAGCTCCACGAGTTGCGCGTCGAAGCTCGGCTTGCGGGCCGGGTCGTAAGCGCCCTGCAGGGCATCGGTCGACAGTGGCATCCCGCCCGGCGCCTTGCCGATACCGATATCCACGCGGCCCGGCGCCAGCGCCGCCAGCAGGTTGAAGTTCTCGGCGACCTTGTAGGCGCTGTAGTGCTGGAGCATCACGCCGCCGGAGCCGATTCTGATGCGGCTGGTGTGTGCCAGCAGGAAGCTGATCAGAACCTCCGGCGACGAGCTCGCCAGCTTCGCCGCGTTGTGGTGTTCGGCCAGCCAGAACCGCGCGAAACCCAGTTCTTCAGCCGCTTTTGCCAGTGAGAGCGTCCGCGCTAGCGCGTCGGCGGAGGTCTCGTTCGCCTGCAGGGGACTCTTGTCGAGGAAGCTCAGTCGGTAGGGCATTCGGCCTCGTCGGGCATTGACAGTTCATGTTGTTCTAATAGTCTATAGAATTAATAGATTGATTGATCAAGCGCCAGCGAGCAAGCGAGGCCGCGGCGATTTCGGAGAATGTCATGGCTGACCTTTTTGTGCGGTCTTCGCCTCTCGACACGGCGGCGGAGCCGCTGCTCGAGGGCCTGATCTCGGAGTATGACGGGCGTTACGGCCCGGCGAGCCGGCCCGGCGGGGCGCGCTCCGAGATAACGCGCTACCCGGCCGAGGCGTTCGCGCCGCCGCTAGGCGTGTTCCTGCTCGTGCAGCGCGACGGCGCAACGATCGCTGGCGGGGCGTTCATGAGTCACGACGACGAGACGGCGGAGTTCAAGCGTATCTGGACGCGCCCGGATCTGCGCCGGCAGGGTCTTGCCCGGCAAATCGTCCTCGCCCTCGAAGAGGCGGCGGCCGAGCTGGGCTATACGCGCGCTTACCTGACGACCGGGTTTCGGCAGCCCGAAGCATCGGCCCTGTACATCGCGCTTGGCTATCGGCCGCTCTTCGATACGGCCGTCGACCCCACGCTCTACCGCTCCCTGCCTTTCGAGAAGCATATCGGCGCAAAGGCGGGGCAGGCCGGGACCTACCCGGTCTATGCGCCCGCCACGTCACTGGAGGACGCTACGAAGCGCGTCGCCGTGATCAAAGCCGAGCAGGAAGCGAAGGTATCCGCGCGGCTGGCGGCCCATCTGGCTTCGGCGGCCTGAGCATATACCGGATCGGATTGAACGATGACGCAGACATCCAACTTCTTGCTGGGCCTTGGACTGCATGCCGGTGCCCATGGGGACGATCCGGACTGGCGCGGCTTCTGGGGCGGCTTGGTCGGCCGTCTCGACGGTGTGGCCGAATTCCTGACCCTGGAAGATCGCTTTGCCGATCCCGGCCAGGACGGGCTCGATGCCATCCTTCTGGCAAATTGGCTCGCGCCGCGCTCCCGCCAGATCGGGATCATCGCGGGAGCGCCTCTAAACTTCGTCGAGCCGTTCCATGTCTCGACCGCGATCGCCACGCTGGACTATGTGAGCGAGGGCAGGGCAGGCCTCCTGGCCCAGCGCCTCGGCTGGCAGCGGAGCGCCGAGGCTGGTCGCGCGATCGGAGCGCTGAACGGCTTTCCGGCGATCGAACAGCCGTCTCTCGACAGCGACGCGCTGGCCGCCATCGAAGTGGTGCGGCGGCTCTGGGACAGTTGGGAAGACCATGCGGTCATCCGCGACGTCGCGAGCCAACGCTATGTCGATGGCGAGAAGCTTCACTATATCGACTTCCAGAATGCCGATTTCCGCGTGCTCGGGCCGTCGATCACGCCCAGACCTCCTCAGGGCCAACCGGCGGTCGCTGTCAGCTGGACAGCGGATGCGGATCTGGCGCTGGCGCGCGCGGCCGATGTGGTCTTCGTGCCAGCGGCGGGCGACCTTGCCGGAATGGCGGCGAAGCTTCGGGGCGATGGCCCGGGCAAGGAACCAAAGCTCATTGCGGATTTGCACGTCGGGCCCGATGGATGGGACGCCTCGGATCTGGCTGCCGCCATCAGAACTTCCGCGGCTCAGGGAGCCCGTGGCGTCCGCCTGATCTTGCCCGACCCGCACCGACAGATCGCAGACGTCGTCGACACATTGGTGCCCGCTCTACGCGCGGACGTCCTGGCCGATCCGCCTTTGGGCGGACATCTGCGTAGCCGCTTCAGCTTGCCTGCCGTCCGCAATCGCTATGCCGCGGCTGCCTGAGCCCGGAGGAACATCATGTCCAAGAAGCAGATCATCCTCGGGGCGCAGTTTCCGGGCGTGAACAATTTCACGGTATGGAGCGATCCAGCCGCCGGCAGCCAGATCGAATTCTCCTCCTTCCGGCACTTCGCCGAAAGCGTCGAGCGCGGCAAGTTCGACTTTATCTTCCTGGCCGAGGGCCTGAGGGTTCGGGAGCAGAAGGGGCGCTTCCATGAGCTGGATGTCGTCGGTCGACCGAACACGCTGGCCATCCTCACTGCGCTTGCCTCGATCACCCGGCATGTCGGACTGATCGGGACGCTGACCACGACGTTCAACGAGCCATATCCGCTCGCGCGCCAGCTCGCGACGCTCGATATTCTGTCCGGCGGGCGTGCCGGCTGGAACGTCGTGACCTCGCCCGGAGCCTTCACCGGAGCGAACTTCCGCCGCGGCGACCATCTGCCGTTCCGCGAGCGCTACGAACGCGCGCGGGACTTTCTCGAAACCGCGCGCTCGGTGTGGCGGGGCGGCGACTTCTACGCCAGCTCGCCCCATTTCGACATTGCGGGCCGCACCGGCTGGGGCCCGTTGCCGCAAGGCGCTCCGGTCATCGCGCAGGCCGGCGATTCCGACGATGGTAGGGAGCTCGCCGCCGGCCATGCCGACCTCATCTATTCGCGCCATGGAACCCTCGAGGAGGGGCAGACCTTCCACGCCGACGTGAAGCAGCGGCTCGCGAAATACGGGCGCAGCCGCGATGCCCTGAAAATCCTCCCGGGGGCCAATTTCGTCCTGGGCGAGACATTGGAAGACGCGCTGGAAAAGCAGAAGGCCATCCGCCTGCAGCAGGTGAGTCCGAAGAACGCCATCGTCTTTCTCGAACAGGTCTGGAACCGCGATCTCACGGCCTACGACCCGGACGGTCCGCTGCCGGATGTCGATCCAGACGTCGCTGTCGAGCAGCTCGCCCAGGGGCGCGCCGCCCGCTACGACAACCGCCTGGAGACCGCGCGTGCCTGGCGCGAAGTGGCTGAGCGCGAGAAGCTCAGCATCCGCGAACTCATCATCAAGGTGACCGCGCGCAAACAGTTCGTCGGGACGCCGGCCCAGGTCGCCGAGGAGATCGATCGGTATGTCCAGGCGGATGCGGCGGACGGTTTCGTCTTCGCGCCTCATCTCACGCCCGGCGGCTTCGACGAGTTCGTCGAGAAGGTCATTCCGATCCTGCAGGAGCGCAAGGTCTTCCGGCAGGACTATGCCGCGTCCACGCTGCGCGGAAACCTCGGTCTTCCCGAGGCCTGGCAGCCGGTCGCAAAGGCGGTGTAGCCAACGCCGAGCGGCTTGGGGGGCGGAAGAACCCGACTTGGAGGGGCCTGATGGTCGTCGAAGAGGCGGTGAGCATCGCCCTTCGGCGCCACACATTGCTCCCGCTCGACGATTGCCGCTAAGCCCTGCAACTGAGCATCCCGACGCCGACGCGGGCGTTCCAGAATCGCTGCTTGCAGCAACATGGGATCAGTCGCCTGCCCGAGATCGAAGGCGAGACGACCGCGAATACGACGTTCAAGAGTTATCCGATCCGTCGAGTGCCGGGACTAAGCAAGACTAGAAGCTATTCAATCGATGGGATGTCGATGGGGCTGTTGAGCGGATTTTCGAGATAGGTATCTTTCCTTGGCGGCGTGCCCAGACGGCGGGCGGCCGAGCATGATCGCTCCCGTCGGCAGGTGCTACGTTTGAACCATCGGCACATCGAGATCCTGCAGGCGATCGTGAAGGCCGGAGGGGTGTCGCGCGCCGCTGAAGCCCTTGGTATCAGCCAGCCTGCGGTCAGCCGCAGCATCGGCGAGCTGGAGCAGGCTTTGGGCTTCCGCTTGTTTGATCGCGTACGCAACCGCCTGGTGATCACCCATGAGGGCCGGCTCTTCTACGACCAGGTGGAAGCCTCGTTTCGGGGGCTCGATCACCTGCGCGCCACGGCGGCCCGAATTCGCGACCATGGATCGGGAGGCCTGCGGCTCGGCTGCCAGTCTGTGCTGAGCTCGTCCCTGGTCCCCAGGGCGCTGCAGCGCTTCCGCGAGCGGCATCCGCAGAGCGAGGTCACGCTGATGGTGCTGCCGTCGCGCGACATCCGGGACGGGGTGGTCTCGGGGGCGTTCGATCTCGGCCTCACCTCCGACGAGATCGATGTGAGCGGGGTCAAGCAGCGATTGTTCGTTCGCCCGCGCCTCTCCTGCATCATGCCTGCGGGGCATCCGCTCGCCGGCAGGAGCGTCATCCGCCCGGAGGACCTGGCCGACATCCCTTTCGTCAACTACGTGCGGGAGGATCGGGCGCGCCAGCAGCTCGACCGGGTTTTCGCCGAGACCGGCGTCGCACCGCGCATCGTGGTCTCGACGCTCTATGCCGCGACGGTCTGCGCGCTCGTCGCCGAAAGCTTGGGTGTCGGTCTGGTCAGTGCCTATGCCGCGGCGGGAATCGATGCCACGAAGGTCGTGCTGCGTCCTTTCGAGCCGGCGATCCACACGAAAAGCCTTCTTGTCCTGCCGATGGACCGGCCGATTTCCGGCATGGTGCGCGATCTGATCGACTGCCTGATGGAAGCGCGTTGAGCGCAGGTCATAACTGCAGCGGATCGAATCCAGATGTCCAAGGCATGGTATAGGCCATGCCGCAGAGTCATTGTTCCTCCAGATGAAGGAGCGGACGATGCTGGATCTGACACGTTGCGTGCACCACCCTGCCGTGAACGAGACTGGCTATGCCAGCCTCGCCGTCGCCACGTACCGGGCTTCGACGATCGTCTATCCGGATCCGCACAGTTTTGCGGCGCGCCACCAGCGCAGCCTCGACGACTACACTTACGGCCTCCACGGCACACCGACGACGCGGGTGCTGGAGGCCCAGCTCACAGCGCTGCATGGTGGCGAGCGCACGATCCTCGTTCCATCGGGGCAGGCGGCGGTCACGGCCGTCATGCTGTCGGTGCTGATGCCGGGCGACAAGGTGCTGATCCCGGATCATGTCTATCCGCCGGTACGCAGCTTCTGCCGCGACTATCTGAAGCCCCGCGGCATCGACTATGCGGTCTATGATCCGCTGATCGGCGCTGGCATTGCCGGCCTGATCGATGACAGCGTCAAGCTGGTCTGGGTCGAGCCCTGCGGCTCGGGAACGATGGAGATCCAGGACGTTCCGGCGATCGCCGCCGCAGCCAAGGCCAAGGGCGCACTCGTCGGCTGCGACAACACCTGGGCGACGCCGCTGATCTTCAAGCCGTTGGCGCATGGAGCAGATTTCGCTTGCGAAGCGCTAACCAAATATGTCGGCGGCCATTCCGACCTCCTGCTCGGCTCGATCACGGTGTCCGATCTCGGGCTGCGCCGGCAGATCGTGACGACGCTGCGCGGCATGGGCATCGGCGTCTCGCCCGACGAATGCCAGCTCGCTTTGCGCGGCATCGAGACCATGGGCGTACGCCTCGCCCATATCGGCCGCGTTTCAGAGGATTTCGCGCGCAGGCTGGCCCAGGCGCCCGCCGTGGAAGCCGTTCAGCACCCTGCCTTGCCGTCCTGTCCCGGCCATGAGGTCTGGAAACGGGATATGGGCCGGTCTTCCGGCGTCTTCAGCATCGCGCTCCGGCCCGTCGCCGATGAGACGCTGCAGGCGGCCTTGGCGACGCTCAAGGTCTTCGCGATCGGCGCCTCCTGGGGCGGAACGCGCAGCCTCGTCGCTCCCATGGCGGTCGCGGGAGAGCGCACAGTCAGTCCTTGGACGCGACAAGGCACACTTCTGCGCATCAGCATCGGCCTTGAGGATCCGCAGGATCTCTGGGCCGATATCGAGGAGATGCTGCACGCGCTGAAGGCGGATGTCGCGAAGGTCGCCTGAGACGGCCAACGGCGACCATGTGGAACTCGGCCCGCACGCTCAAACTCGCCAACGAAAACAAGGGGATATTCCGATGAATCAATGGGCCATGGGATTTCTATCGGCCACGGCTTTGATCCTGGGGGTGGCGTCGGCCAGCCAGGCCGCGGATACGCTGAAGCGGGTTACCGACCGGGGGCAACTGATCTGCGGCAGCAGCGTCGGTGTCGCCGGCTTTTCGATCCCGGACGCCAAGGGGCGCTGGAACGGCTTCGACACTGACATCTGCCGCGCATTGTCCGCCGCGATTTTCAACGATGCCGAGAAGGTCAAGTTCGTCCCGCTCTCGTCGAAGGATCGCCTCGTGGCGCTCCAGAGCGGTGAGGTCGATGTGCTGCCCCGCACGACGACCTGGACGCTGTCGCGCAACACCGGTCAGGGAGTGACCTTCACGGCGGTGAACTATTATGACGGGCAAGGGTTCATGGTGCCGAAGAAGCTCGGCGTTTCGAGCGCCGCCAAGCTGGACGGCGCTTCGATCTGCGTGCCACAGGGGACAACCAGTGAGCTGAACCTCGCCGATTTCTTCAGCCGCAACGGCATCAAGTACGAGGTTATCGCGTTCTCCACCACCGAGGAGGCGCTGAAGGCTTATGAGGCCGGCCGCTGTGATGTGTACACCACCGATATTTCGGGTCTCTCGTCCGAACGCCTGAAGTTCCACGATCCGGACGCGCACGTCATTCTGCCCGACGTCATCTCCAAGGAGCCTCTGGGGCCCTGGGTGCGCAGCGATGACGACGCCTGGTTCAACCTGGTGCGCTTCACGCTCTTTGCGTTGATCAACGCGGAGGAACTCGGCGTGACGCAGGCCAACGTCAAGGAACTGGCGGAGACCTCGACCAATCCCGAGATCCGCCGGCTGCTCGGAAAGGACGGCAAATTCGGCGAGGGGCTGGGTGTGACCAATGACTGGGTCGTTCGGATAATCGCAGCAGTCGGCAACTATGGCGAAAGTTTCGACCGGAATCTCGGCGGCCAGTCGCGAATCAAGCTGCCGCGCGGTCCCAACGCGCTGTGGACGGCGGGAGGGCTGCAATATTCGCCTCCGTTCAGATGAGCGCGATGAATCCCCGAAATGGGAATAGGACGCCGGGTTAGAGGTCCACCAAGACACGGCCGCAAAGCCCAGCATTCCGCCGGTGACCAGCCGAAACAGCCTAGATCTTGGTCCCCCGACTGAAAACGATCAGGGCGTCCAGGAATGGATATCGATCGTCGATTGTTTCTCTCTCCTCTGACACTGGTCACGTGCGTGTCAGAGGAGAAGATCTATTTCTGAAGCTGGTGCAGGAGCGCGACGCCTTGCCTTAGCTCGGTGGCGACATTCTGCGTCGCGGATCAAATAGGTGCTGGCCGAGGCCGAGCAGCCGACCGCCGTCGAGGTCTAGATTCGACAGGGGCCCTCGCTCGGGTTCTCGCTCGCCGGCCTTGGCGAAGTACGGCCACGCCTGAGCCGGCCGAAATCGCAGCCTCATCAGGCTGCTTCTTTCTGGAAGCCAACGTCCGAACGGCCCCAATCTGCTGTTGCCGGCATTGGAGCGCGCCGCGGTGCTGCTGCGCGACCCACACGCAGTTCAGCGCCGAAAAGCAGGCGTTTTGTCAAAATAATGATAATAGAAAAATATTATTGACTCAAGTTGCCGGTAGGGCATGTTTGTTCGGCCGCGACTGGCGGCTGACGGAACGAGGCCGGATTTAGGCGAATGCGCAGCGCAAACGATTACGAGCTACAGCTTCGGGCCTTCGAGCGGATGTGCTTGATCCGCCGGTTCGAGCAGGCTGCTTACGATCTGAGTATCGAGAAGGAGCCGTCGATCGCAGGTTCGGTGCATCTTTGTGCCGGCCAGGAGGCGGTTCCCGTCGGAGCTGCTTTGGCGCTCGAAGAAGAAGACCAGGTGATCGCGACCTATCGCGGACATGGCTGGGCTCTCGAATGCGGCGTTTCCGTCGAAGGCCTGATGGCGGAATTGCTGCACAAATCGACCGGCGTGAACGGAGGTCGGTCCGGTTCCGCTCTCGTCACTTTTCCGAACCACCGCTTCATCGGCGAAAATTCGATTGTCGGAGCGGGCGGGCCGATCGCCTGCGGCGTTGCGCTGGCTGCCCGCCTCAACGATATCGACGCCGTGACGGTCGTGTCGTTCGGAGACGGCGCGACCAGCCAGGGGGCGTTGCACGAGAGTCTCGTCTTTGCCGCCAGCAGAAGCCTGCCGGTCGTCTTCGTCTGCGAGAACAACTCCTGGTCGGAGATGACGCCGACCTCGCGCATCCTGAAGACGAAGCGGATAGCCGGCCGGGCAGCCGGCTACGGCTTCAAGGGCGCAACGATCGACGGCACTGATCCTATCGCTGTCCGCGATACCGTCGCGATGGCGCGGGAGGAGCTGGTCAGGGGCAACGGTCCGGTGCTGCTGGAATGCACCGTTCCCCGCCTCTGGGGCCACTACAACCGCGATATCGAGCATTATCGCCCTAAGGCGGATCGCGAAGATGCGAGCGGGCGCGATCCGATCCTGCGGCTGGAAGAGGCGCTGGTCGCGAAGGGGCTTTCCAGCGCCGACGAGTTGGACCTGATCCGGAAGAGGGTCGACAAGCAGATCGAGGCGGCGGTCGCCTTTGCGAAGGAAAGTGCGACGCCGGATCCGAGCACCGCGCGACTGCACGTCATCGGCGCAATCGAATGGCCGAAGGTGGTCCCACCGGGGTCCGCCGAAGTCTCAACGAAAGAAATGGCTTACATCGAAGCCGTCAACGCCGCTCTACGAGCGGAGCTCGAAACGCGGGATGACGTCATCGTCTTCGGCGAGGATGTCGGTCACGCTGGCGGCATTTTCGGAGCTACCCGCTATCTCCAGCGTGATTTCGGGGAGGAGCGTGTCTTCGACACGCCGATCGCCGAGGCGGCCATCCTCGGTTCGGCCGTCGGCGCAGCCATCTCGGGAAAGCGTCCCGTCGTCGAGATCATGTGGGCCGACTTCCTGCTCGTCGCCCTGGACCAGATCATCAATCAGGCCGCGAACATCCGCTATCTCACGCGGGGCGAGAAAACCGTTCCCCTGGTCGTGCGCGTGCAGCAAGGAGCTACTCCCGGCTCGACGGCTCAGCACTCCCAATGCCTCGAAGCGCTACTGAGCCATATTCCCGGCTTGCGCGTCGGGTTGCCCGCAACACCGCAGGATGCCTACTCCATGCTGCGTGCTGCAGTGGCGTCGGAAGATCCGACGATCATCATCGAATCGCGGTCGTTGTACCGGGACAAGGGCCCCGTCGCTCTTGCGGCGCCTATCGAGCCGACCGCGGGCTCTGTGCGCCGTCGTGACGGCACCGATATTTGTCTCGTTACCTGGGGATCGACCCTGCCGGCCGTCATGGCGGCGGCCGATGAACTGACCCAGGACGGAGTTTCGGCAGCCGTACTCGACCTGCGTTGGCTCTCCCCGCTCGATCTCGATCAGATTTGCGAGGCGGTCTCGGAATGCGGCGGCAAGGTCGTGGTGGTGCACGAGGCGAATCTGACGGGCGGCTTCGGCGCCGAGATCGTGACGCGCCTGCTGGAGCGCCTGCCCGAGGGCATCGCGTTTCGTCGTGTGGCGACGCCGGATGTTCGCATTCCCGCCTCGCCGGTGCTCCAATCGGCCCTGTTGCCGAACAGCGCCGCAATCCGATCCGCCGCCCTGGAATTGGTCGTCGAGAGGCCGCGAAAGACGAGGGCACGATAATGGAACAGACTTCCAAAAGGTCGACGAAGGAGGCCTCCGGCGGCCGCCAGCAGATCAATTCGGTCGTTCGGGCGGTGAATATTCTTCAGGCCATCGCGAAGAGCGTGAACGGGCTGACCGTCAGAGAGATCAGCGATCTCATCGGGATCGAACGGCAGACGACCTATCATCTGGTGCATACGCTCGATGATCTTCAGATGATCGCCCGCGATGTCGATCGTCGGTATCGGCTGGGTGTTCGTATCGGGAACCTGATCGAACCGTTCCAACGGCAATTCTCGGCGCCGGATTATCTCAACGAACTCGTGCGGACCCTCGCCCGGGAAACGGGCGAGACCAGCTACGGCGTCGGATGGTCTCAAGGAGAGATCGTGGTGCTGTCCGTTGCACCAGGGACGAACCCGGTGCGGACGGCCGAGATGCCGCATGGACACTACGAGCACGCCCATGCGCGAGCGGCAGGTAAACTGTTGCTCGCCTATTCGCCGATCGACAGGCGTCGGGACTATCTGGCCCGTCACCCCTCGATCCGGCTGACGGATCACACGCTGACCACGGCGGCGGAACTCGACAAGGAGTTCACGCGGATCCGTCAGCAAGGCTTCGCCACCGATCTCGAAGAGTTTGCCATGGGGGTGTGCTGCATGGCCGCGCCGCTGGAGAAAGGAAGTTCTCCTTTCTCGATCGCCCTGTCTGCGCCGGCCGAGCGTTTTCGTGAGAATGCCGAGGTCTATACGGCAGCGATCAAGCGCATCTCCGCCCTCTAGCAAACGAATACATAGGGATAATGTCATATGTCATCAAACAGGCATTTCAGTCCCGAAGAGATGGCTCCGGCTTTCGGGCCTTACAGTCATGCCGTCGAGGTGCCGGCGGGCGCCAGGACGCTGCATATCGCTGGTCAGGTCGGTGTCGAGCGGGACGGTACACTTCCACCTGACGCGGCCGCCCAGACCGCCCGCATCTTCGACAATATCGACCTGATCCTCAGGGCTGCCGGCATGGGGCCTGAGGACATCGTCAAGCTCAACTTCTTCGTCGTTTCCTCCGACGACCTGCCGGAAATCAGGCGTGTCCGCGACAGCCGTCTCAAGGAGCCCTTTCCGGCGATGTCTCTTGTCCTCGTTCCGAAGCTCGGACGCCCGGAATGGCGTCTCGAAGTCGACGGCATCGCTGCTCGCTCGGACATCTGAGGCCGCCGTGCAGAACGCATTGATCACCTCGGACCTGCAATCACATCTCCATCCGCAGACCAATCCCCGCCAACTGGCCGAGATGGGACCGCTGATCATCGAACGTGGAGATGGGGTGACCGTTTCCGATACGGCCGGCAAAACCTATATCGAAGGCATGTCGAGCCTGTGGTGCGCAGCGCTCGGTTTCGACAATGAGCGGCTGGCCGATGTCGCGTCGCAGCAGATGCGCGAACTCGCGACCTACCATACCTTCAACCGCCGTTCCAACCCGCGAGCCATCGCTCTAGCCGAGCGCCTTGCCGGGATCGCGCCGATGCCGGATGCCCGGATTTCCTTCGCGAACTCCGGCTCGGAAGCCGTTGATACGATGATCAAGTTCGCCTGGCTCTATCAGGCGGGGCGCGGCAAGCCGGAAAAGCGGAAGATCATCAGTCGACACAAGGCCTACCACGGCAATACCGTCATGGGAGCCGCGTTGAGCGGCATCGAGGCTGTCAGGGGAGCCTTCGCTTCGCCGAACGCAGAGGTCGTATTCGCCTCGGCTCCGGATTTTCGGCGGGATGCGCGGCCTGGTGAGACGGAGCTGCAATTCGTCGATCGCCTGATCGACGAACTGGCCGAGTTGATCCGCGCGCAGGGCGCCGAGAACCTTGCCGCGATGATCATGGAGCCGGTCATGGGGGCCGGCGGCGTCATCATCCCGCCGGAAGGCTATTGCCCGCGGGTCGAACATCTGCTGCGCGATCACGATATCCTCGTTCTGAGCGACGAGGTAATCTGCGGCTTCGGCCGCACGGGCCACTGGTTCGGCTGCCAGAGTTTCGGCTTCCAGCCCGACATGGTCAGCGCCGCCAAGGCGATCTCGTCCGGATATCTTCCGATCGGCGCGACGATCCTGTCGGGGCCCGTCTACGAGGGCATCGCCGAAGAGGCGAGCCGACTCGGCGTCCTGGGGCATGGCTTCACCTATGCCGGCCATCCCGTCACGAGCGCCGTGGCGCTCGAAACCCTGCAGATCTATCAGGAGATGGACCTGCTCGGCCGCGTGCGGTCGCTCTCTTTGCCTTTCGGGCGCCTGATTGCCTCGCTCGCAAACCATCAAGTGGTGGAGGCTTCCCGGCATGTCGGGCTGCTGGGGGCTGTCGAGCTGCGCGGACACGGCGACGGAGCGACTGGGAGACGTTTCCTAGATCTCGCTCTGTCGGAAGGGCTCATCATCAGGGCCCTTGGGGACACGATCGCGATCTGTCCGCCTCTGATCATCACGGAGAGCGAACTGGAGGAGCTCTTCGGGCGCTTCCATCGGGCTCTCGACGCGCTGGACCGGCACTGAGCCGATACAAGACGGGACATCGTTATGGAAGACATCCTCCGGCTCGACGGCGTCGAGCAGGCGAAACTCGTTCGCACCCGACAGATCCGTGCCGACGAACTCGTCGCTGCAGCCATCCGGCGAATCGAACGCCTCGACCCTCAGATCAACGCCCTGACGCAACGCTATTTCGACGAGGCGCTGACCTCTGCGCGTCGCGGGCTGCCGGCCGGGCCGTTCCGTGGCGTCCCGTTCCTGGTCAAGGACTTCTACTGTCACATGCAGGGAAAGCCGACCATCGGCGGATCCCTGCTGCTGGCCAACAACATCATCGATCACGACAGTGAACTCATGGCCCGATATCGCCGGGCCGGCTTCGTTGCCCTCGGCAAGACCGCGGTGCCTGAAATGGTGACGATCGGCACCACGGAACCTTCGTCGACCGGTCCGACCCGCAACCCCTGGAACCTCGGCCATACCGCCGGCGGTTCCAGCGGAGGCTCGGCCGCGGCCGTCGCAGCCGGCATGGTGTCCATCGCCCATGCCAATGACGGCGCCGGCTCGACGCGAATTCCGGCAGCCTTTTGTGGGCTTTACGGGCTGAAGCCTTCGCGAGGGCGCATCACGCTGGGACCGGATGTCGGCGAATCCATCGGCGGCATCACCGCCGAGCATGTGGTGACCCGCTCGGTCCGCGACAGCGCCGCCGTACTCGACGCCACGGCCGGCGGCATGCCCGGCGACCCTTACGTGACGACCGAGGACAACGGCTCCTTCCTGGCCGCGACGAAGCAGCCGCCACGCCGCCTTCGGATCGCCGTTTCGTATGAAGCGCTGTTTGAAACTGAACTCGCTCCGGATTGCCGCCGCGCTGTCGAGGAGGCAGCCCGGCTTCTCGAGGCGGAAGGCCATGTGATCGAGATCGCCAGGCCGCGCGCCGATGCGGAGGTGTTTCGCAACGCCCTGGCGAGCTTCTGGCCGATGACCATCGCCAGAGCGCTCTCCGCGTTGGCCACGGCGCGCGCGGTCGACGTCGACGTCCTGGCCGCCGAGCTCGAGCCGCTCAACCAGCACATCTTCCGCCTCGGCCGCAATCGCCTCGCAGTCGATTACATCCAGGACCTCGTTACCTTCCAAAGTCTCACACGCAGCTTCGGCGCCTTCTTCGAGAGCTTCGATCTCTGGCTGACGCCTACGGTGACCTTTCCCCCTCCGCGCCTCGGCTTCTTCGACCCGAGGAATTCAAGTGACGAGGAGGCGTATCGCCGTGTGATCGACTCCTTCGCCTTCACCGCGCCGGCGAATGTCTGCGGTCTCCCAGCGGCGAGCTTGCCCACCTTCTGGGCTGACAGCGGACTCCCCATCGGTGTCCAGCTCACGGGGCCGCTCGGATCCGAAGCGCTCATCCTGTCGGTCTCGGCCGAAATCGAAGCCGCCCTCGATTGGGCGTCGCTGCGCCCGGGAGAACCGCTTTCTCCCTGAGGAGAGGACGAAGCGGTTCAACGCAATTCAACAAGCTGAAAAAATGAGGGGAACAGAAATGCAGAAAACACGCATCAAGCTCGCGATCGGCGTGTTTGCCGCTCTATCGAGTTCGGTGGCTCTCGCCCAAACTTCCGACAAACCCGTGAAGATCGGTATTGCGACAGCAATTCAGCTCGATCGTGGCAAGGATACGGTCTCGGCCGCGCAGATGGCGGCCGACGAGATCAATGCCGCCGGGGGCCTTGCCGGGCGGAAGATCGAACTCGTCGTGGCCGATGAGGGGAAGACGACCAATGAAGGCGTCGGTGCCATCAACAAGCTGATCAGTGAGAAGGTCGATGTCGTCGTCGGCGGCTACAATTCGGGCATCACGCTGGCACAGCTTCCACATCTGTCCCGCGCAAAGACGATATATCTCGGTGTCGGTGCATCGGCGCCGGCCATCCAAGACATGGTGGAGAAAAACTACGCTGCGTATAAGTACATCTTCCGGGTCAATCCGCTGAGTTCCATCGACATCTCCAAGTCGATCGGCGACTTCATCGTCGGCAAAGTCTACGGGGAGCGAGGCTTCAAGAAGGTCGCCATCGTCGCCGAGAACGCGAAATGGGCTCGCGACATGATCGAACCGGCTGCCGAGATCGCGAAGGCGGCCGGGGTGGAGATCGTCTTCGAGGAGTACTTCGATCCGGCGACGCCCGATTTCGCCCCGCTCTTCAGCAAGGTCGCAAAAAGCGGCGCCCAGTACATGATCCCGATGCTCGCCGCGACGCCTTCCGATCTCTTCGTGAAGCAGTGGTACGACATGGCCGTCCCGGTCGAGATGGGCGGCGTCGACACAGGGTCGCTCGACGCCGACTTCTTCCAGCGGATCGGCGGGAAGTCGCTGAGTGAAACCGCCATCAACTACATCACCCGCGCGCCGCTGACGGCAAAGACCATCCCCTGGTGGGACGAGTTCGTCTCGCGCTTCGGGCGCGAGCCGCAATTCACGGCGCCAGGCGCCTACGATGCCGTCCATGTCTATGCGGATGCGGTGAAACGTGCCGGGTCCTTCGCGAGCGACGCGGTCGTGAGCGCGCTTGAAAACACCCGTCATACCGGCGTCCGTGGCACGATTACCTTCGACAAGCGCCATGACCTGGTCGCCGGTCCCGGGCTCGTCAACGCGCTCTGGATCCAGTGGCAGGAAGGTGGAAGGCGCGTCGTGATCTGGCCAAAGGACCTGGCGACTGGCCCGATGATTTCCGCCCCCTGGCTGAAGAAGCCGTGATCCATGGCCGAGATACTGCTCTACGGCGCGGCCAGTAGCGCGTCCTACGCGCTCATGGCGGTCGGCTTCACGCTGGTCTTCGGCGTGGCCCGCGTCCTCAACCTCGCCCATGGCGCCTTCTACGCCTGCGGAGCCTACGCGATGTACGGCTTCTGCGCCGCGTTCGGTGCCGCCCCTGCGATTGCAGTCCTGGCCGCGATCGCCGTCCTCGCCGCCGTGGGAGCGATCGTCAATCGCTTCTTCGTCGAGCCGCTGCGGGCGCGCCCGATGGCGGTGCTGATGTCGACGCTGGCCTTGTCTATCGTTGCGGAGCAGACTCTGCTGATCACGTTCGGCTCGCAATCGCGCAACATTCCGCTCATTCTCGACGGGCCGGTCTCGCTGCTCGGCGTGCGGATCGGCGCGCAGGGGCTGCTTCTGATCGCTGTCGCCATCGTCGTCATCGGTGCGCTCTGGCTCTTCCTGCACAAGGCGAAGCTCGGCAAGGCGATCTACGCAACGTCCCAGGATCCGGTCGGCGCCCAACTCGTCGGGATAAGGACCAGCACGGTCTTCGCCGTTGTCTTCGCCGTCTCCGCCGCGATGGCGGCGCTGAGCGCGGCGATCGTCGGGCCGATGCAGACCGTCTCGCCCGAGATGGGGCTGATGCCGATGATCAAGGCCTTCTCGGTCGTCATCGTCGGGGGGCTCGGCTCGATCGGCGGGAGCATCGCGGCTGCGCTGCTCCTCGGCTACAGCGAGACGATCGTCTCCTATCTGGTCTCGACCGAATGGGCGCAGATCGTATCCCTCGTCGCCGTTTTCGTCACGCTCGTCGTCCGCCCGTCCGGACTTTTCGGCAAATGAGGAGGACGACCATGCGCTTCTTTAATCGGACGGATAGCGTCGTGAGCCTCGCCGCGCTGGCACTGCTCGCCGCGGTGCCGCTGCTGACGAGCGACAACTATGTTCTCGGCATCCTGATCACCGCCATCTGCTATGCCATCTGGGCCGGCAGCTGGGATCTGCTCTCGGGGCTGACGGGGCGGGAGAATTTCGGCCACAGCCTGTTCATCGGCGCCGGCGCCTATGCCGCCGCTTATCTCAACACGGCCTACGGCATCGACCTTGGCTGGGGGATCGTCGTCGCGCCGCTCGTGAGCGGCACGCTCGGCGCACTGATCGGATTGCCGACGCTGCGGCTGCAAGGGCCTTATTTCGCGCTCGCGACGCTGGTCGCCTCGGCCATCGCCCACACGCTCTGTCTGCTGCTCTGGCGCGTGACGGGCGGCGAGGAGGGCCTGTCAGGCATTCTGCCCATGGCGGGCTCCCAGTCGGACTACTATTACCTCGTCCTGACCATTGGCTTCGTCTCGATCGCCGCGATGAAGCTCTTCGCTCTGTCCGATGCCGGGCTTGTGCTGCGCGCCATCGGCTCCGACGAGGCAATCTGCCGGGCGGCCGCCATCGACGTCGACGCCTACAAGATCACGACCTTCGCCTTCAGCGCTGCCTTCGCCGGGCTGGGAGGGGCGTTATTTGCCGGCTATCAACTGACCGCGGCGCCCGATCTGCTCTCTTCAGGCCTGTCGATAACCATCGTGGTCATGGCTTATGTCGGCGGCATGGGCACGATCTACGGCCCGGCCGTCGCGGCGCTCTTCCTCGCCCTGATCGTGGAATATCTGCGCGGCTTCGGCGAGTACCGCCTGCTCGTCTACGGCCTGATCCTGCTCGTCGTGGTGCGCCTGACGCGCCACGGCTTCGTCGATCCGTTCTGGCGCTGGCTCAAGGGGCGTTTGGCATGACTGACCCGATACTCCGAGCAGTCGGCCTCACGCGCGCCTTTGGCGGCATCAAAGCCGTCAGCGACGTCTCGATCGCGGTGCGCACCGGCTCAATCACCGGCATCCTCGGTCCGAATGGCGCTGGCAAGACAACCTTCTTCAATCTGCTCACCGGTTTCACCAAGACCGGCGCGGGCGAGGTCTATCTGCAGCAGGAGCGCATCACCAACCTCCCGCCGCACCTCCTGGCGCGGCGAGGACTCGTCCGGACGTTCCAGCTGGCAAAACCGCTGGCGGGCCTGACAGTGGAGGAGACAGTCCTGCTGCCGGCCCTGCGCGTCGGGGCGGGACAGGATCGGCGCCAGGCGCGTGAGCGGGCGGCCTA
The DNA here is from genome assembly GCF_001509835.1 of Allobosea sp. WAO. Lineage (GTDB taxonomy): Bacteria > Pseudomonadota > Alphaproteobacteria > Rhizobiales > Beijerinckiaceae > Allobosea. Next base: position 470,606 of record NZ_JXTJ01000004.1, on the reverse strand, counting down.
TCTGCTCGATCGCGTCGGCCTCGCGGCGAAGGCGGAGGCGACCTCGGAGTCCCTTACCTATGGCGACCTGCGGCGGCTCGAGATCGCGCGCGCCCTGATGCTGCGCCCGAAGCTTCTCTTGCTCGACGAGCCCTTCGCTGGGCTCGGAGCCGGAGAGATCGAGACCGTATCGCAGCTCATCCACGAGATCCGCGACCGGGAAGAGGTCACGGTCCTGATCATCGAGCACAAGCTGCGCGAATTCTTCAAGCTCGTCGAAACCGTGATCGTGATGGTGGCCGGTGAAGTGGTCGCGGAAGGAACGCCTGCCGAGGTCGTCAAACATCCGAAGGTCCTGTCGGCTTATCTTGGGGAGAGAGCCTATGAGCATTGATCTCCTGACTGTCAGGAATGTCGTGGCGGGCTACGGCCGGATCCGCGTGCTCGACGACGTCTCCCTCGATCTGCGTCAGGGCGAATTGTTGGCGGTCCTGGGAGCGAACGGCGCCGGAAAGACGACGCTCCTGCGATGCATCTCGCGCATGATGGATGTTGCCTCCGGCGATATCCTTCTCGAGGGGCGGAGCTTGAAAGGCGTCGCCGCGCCCGAACTGGTGAGGCTCGGCCTTTGCCATTGCCCGGAGGGGCGACGGCTCTTTCCGGACTTGCCGGTCCGGGTGAACCTGGAGCTCGGCGGCTTCATACACACTGCCGACGCCAATGCGGCGATGATGGCGAAAGTCCATGCGCTGTTCCCCAAGCTTGCCGAGCGCGCCGGCCAGCGCGCCGGGACATTGTCCGGTGGAGAGCAGCAGATGGTCGCGATCGGACGGGCTCTCATGGGGCGGCCGAAGGTGCTCATCCTCGATGAGCCGTCCGTCGGCATCGCGCACGGCCTGAAGGTCCAGATCTTTGAGGCCGTCCGCAAAATCGCCGACGAGGGCATCTCGGTTCTCATCGTGGAACAGGATGCGGAAGCGCTGATCGAGCTCGCCGACCGCCTCTATGTGATGGAGCAGGGGCGCATCGTGGCGGAGGGCCCGCCGCGGATGATCCGCGACAACGGATCGCTCAAGGCCGCCTATCTTGGGATGTGAGCCGCTCCCGATCCGCCGTGCGCGAACCGAGAATGACGATGCGAGATGGTCATATGGCGAGCGCTGTCGGTGCGGGGCTGACCATCGGCGAGTGCTTGGCTGGAGTGTGCCTCAAAAGGGCGCGCTCCAGCCACCGTGCTTGCGGTCAGCTTGTGCGCGGGTGGAAGGCGGTGACCGATTACCGTGGCGGCTGGGAAGCTCCGCTGATCGGGATCAATTCTGGTCCATCAGAGTGTGGGCGGAGCCTGCCTCTCCTGCCGCTTGCGCTGAAGGCCGCTGCGCCGGCACTGCGCGACCAGTTCCTCGCGCTGGTTGTAGGCGCGGTGCAGGAAGGTGACGATGCCGGCATCCGGGCGCGAGCGGCTCTCGCGGAGCTCGATCACTTCGGTCTCGACCCTGATCGTGTCGCCATGGAAAAGCGGCTTCGGAAACCGGACCTCGTCCCAGCCGAGATTGGCGACGGCGGTGCCGAGCGTGGTGTCGCCGACCGAGATGCCAACCATCAGGCCGAGCGTGAAGGCGCTGTTGACGATGCGCTGCCCGAACTCGGTCTGCGTGCGGCAATACTCCTCGTCGAGGTGGAGATAGGCCGGATTGTGGGTCAGCGCGCTGAACCAGACATTGTCGGCCTCGGTGATGGTGCGGCGGATTTCGTGCCGGAAGAGCTGCCCGACAGTGAGCTCGTCGAAGTAGAGGCCTGCCATGATCTGTGTCCTCGGGTGATGGCAGCGCCGGTCAGGCGCCGGTGAAGCGGGGCGGGCGCTTTTCGCCGAAGGCATCCGAGCCCTCGCGCGCATCCGCGCTGGTCTGGAGCAGGCGCAGCATCAGCTGCTCGAGCCTCAGCCCGGTGGCGAGATCGACATCGCGGCTGCGCAGGGCGAGCTCCTTGGCGGCCTGCACGGCGAGCGGCGCGTTCTCGGCGATGCGCCGGGCATAGGCGAGTGCGGTCGGCATCAGCTCGTCCGGCTCGACGACACGGTTGACGAGCCCCCAGCGCTCGGCGGTCGCAGCGTCGATGCCGTCGCCGGTCAGGAGAAGTTCCATGGCGATCGCATGCGGCAGCTGCTGGATCAGGCGCTGTGTGCCGCCATTGCCGGGAAAGAGCCCGCGCTTGACCTCGGAGACCGAGAAGGTCGCGTGCCGCACGGCGATGCGGATATCGGTCGCGAGCAGGAGCGTGGTGCCGCCGCCGAGGCAGGCGCCGTTGACGGCCGCGATGACCGGCTTCCAGACTTCCAGGCCACGGTTGAGCAACTGCCCCTGCTGGGTCAGCAGGGTGTCGGCGAGCGGCGGCGCATCGGCGGTGAAGCTCTTCAGGTCGGCGCCGGCGCTGAAGGCCTTGTCGCCGGCCCCGGTGACGATCGCGGTGCGGATCGCCGGATTGTCGCGGACCTCGATCCAGGCCCGGGACAGGCCGGCATAGTGCTCAGCGTCCATGGCGTTGCGCCGCTCCGGGCGATTGATCGTAACGATCGCGACCGCTCCGTCGATGGCGAGATCGATCGACATCGAGGTTCTCCCGTTCAGCCTATCGCGCGGCTTGCGCGCAGCGCCGTAATCTCGGATCCGGAAAACCCGATTTCTGCGAGGACGGCATCGGTATGCTGGCCGAGATCGGGCGGGGGCAGGCCGGGCTCAGGCGGCTTGCCGTCGAAGCGCACGGGTTGGCCGATCGCCTTCAGCGCGCCGCCCTTGGGATGCTCGTACTCCATCACGATGCCGCTGGCGGCCGTGTGCGGATGGGCGAGCAGCTGCTCCAGCGAGTTGATCGGCGAGCAGGGGATACCAGCTTGCGAGAAGGTCTCGTGCCAATGGCCGACCGTGCCGTGGGCGAGCGCCGCCTGGACATGGGCCAGCGTCCTCGCCCGGTTCCTGACCCGGTCAGCATTGCTGCGGAAGTCCGGATGGTCGACGATTTCATGCAGGCCGGCGGCGGCGCAGAATTTGCGCCAGAGATTGTCGTTGGCGACGCCGAGCATGATCGGCCCGTCCGCGGCCTCGAAGGCCTGGTAGGGGCAGAGCGATTCGTGGCTCGAGCCGCATTTCGCCGGCTGCACGCCCTTTTCCCAGAAGGTCTGGAGGTTGTAGCCGAGCAGGCCCATCGCCGTGTCGTAGAGCGAGACGTTGACGGTGCCGCCCTGTCCGGTGAGCTCGCGCTGGTAGAGCAAAGCGAGGATGCCGCTCAGCGCATGCGTGCCGGTCATCTGGTCGATCGGCGAGATCGGGGAGCGGATATGGCCGCCGGCCGCGTCGCCCGTCAGCGCCATCACTCCGCAGAAGGCCTGCAGGATCACGTCGTAGCCGGGCGCATCGCGCATCGGGCCGGTCCGGCCGAAGCCGGAGATGCTGCAATGGATCAGGCGCGGATTGAGGGCCTGCAGGGTCGGCGCGTCGATGCCGAGCCGTTCGGCGACGCCGGTGCTGAAACTCTCGATCGCGACATCCGCCGTCTCGGCCAGGCGATGTACGATCGCCCGGCCTTGGTCGGTCTTGAGGTCGACCGCGATGCTGCGCTTGTTGCGATTGGCGCTCAGGAAGACGGCGCCGAGCCCCGGGGCACGGAAGGGCGGCCAGCCGCGCGTCTCGTCGCCGGTGCCGACAGGCTCGACCTTGATGATGTCGGCGCCCATCTCGCCGAGATACTGGGCGCAGAGCGGGCCGGCGAGGACCTTGCTGAGGTCGAGAACTTTCACACCTTGGAGTGGCTTGACCACAATCTGTCTCCCACGCCCTGACAGGGCGCCTTCACTTGCTGTCCGAGTGAGCGCCGGCGCTTATTTGCGCTCGATCTTCGCGATCTCGACGAGGTCGACCCAGCGTCTGGCGTCCTCCTCGACGAAGGTCCCGAGCTCAGCCGGGCTGGTCGAGAGGATCTCCGAGCCGATCTGGTTGACGAAGGCGATCATCTCCGGCTCGCGCAGCAGCGTGTTGAGCGCGGTATTGAGCTTCTGCACCACCGGTTGCGGCGTGCCGGCCGGCGCGAAGGCGGCGACCCAGGCGACGATGTTGAAGTCGCGGACGCCGAGTTCCATCAGCGTCGGCAGCTCGGGCAGGCTCGCGATGCGCTTCGGCCCGGTCACCGCCAGCACCTTGAATCTCTTCTCCTGCACCATGCCGAGCGCGCTGGCGGGGTCCGGAAAGAAGACGTCGATGCGGCCGCCGATCAGGTCGGTCATCGCCTGGGGCGTACCGCGATAGGGCACGTTGACCATGTCGAAGCCGAGCAGCGACTTCAGCAGTTCGCCCGAGGCCCGGCCGCCGGTGTTGCCGCTGCCATAGGAGAGCGGAGGATTGGCCGCCTTCGCCGCCTTCAGGAAACCGGCGAAGTCACTGGCCGGAAAGTCGGCGCGGACCGCAAGCATGTAGGGGATGCGGATGATCCCGCCGATCGGCGCGAAGTCCTTCTTCGGATCGTAGGGCAACTGCCGGTAGATGCTCGGATTGGCCGCGTGGGTGGTGTTGGTGGTGATCAGCAGGGTGTAGCCGTCAGGTGCTGCACCGGCGACCTGGCGTGCGGCGATGATGCCGTCGGCACCGGCCTTGTTCTCGACGATGAAGCCCTGGCCTAGATGCCGCTGCAGACCTTCGCCGACTTTGCGCGCCACGGCGTCGGTGGCGCTTCCCGCCGGGAAGGGCACGATCAGGGTGACCGGGCGCTGCGGAAAGGTCTCGCCCAGCGCCTGCGTTGCACCGAGCCCAGCCGCCAGCGCGGCCGCGACTAGCAGCGCTCTTGCCATGATACCCTTCATTCCCGACCTCCCTGGATGATCGTTCCCGCGCATGCGCTAGAGCGCTGCGTGCTGTTCTTTTTTGGTTTGCTGTGCCGGCGCGGCGGCGAGGCGGAAGCCGCGATAGCCTTCGGCCGCGACGTCGCTGCAGATCTGCCGGTAGACGTTGACGCCGCCGATATAGGGCATGAAGACGCGGGTCTTTCCGGGGATGTTCGCCCCCATGTACCAGGAGTTCGCCTGCGGATAGAGCGTGCGGTGGGCGACCTCGTTGACATGGGTGACCCAGTCCTCCTGCGCCTGCCGGTCGGCCTCGATCCGGTTCAGGCCGTTGCGCCGCAGATGCGCGAGGCAGTCGGCGATCCAGTCGACATGCTGCTCTATCGAGACGATGACGTTGCTCAGCACCGAGGGGCTGCCCGGGCCGGTGATGGTGAACAGGTTGGGGAAGCCGGCGCTCATCAGGCCGAGATAGCTGCGCGGGCCGGCCGACCAGGCCTGCTTGAGCGAGGAGCCGTCGCAGCCGCGGATGTCGATCGCGTCGAGCGCGCCGGTCATCGCGTCGAAACCGGTGGCGAACACGATGGCGTCGAAGGCGTAGTCGCGCCCGCCGACGCGCAGGCCCGCCGCGGTCAGTCCTTCGATAGGCGCCTCGCGGACATCGACCAAGGCGACATTGCCCCGGTTGAAGGTCTCGTAATAGTCGGTGTCGACGCAGATGCGCTTGGCCCCGAGGGGATGGTCGTGAGGTAGCAGCGCCTCAGCCGTCCGCGGATCGGTGACGCTCTGGCGGATTTTGTTGCGGACGAAATCGGCGGCGGTGTCGTTGGCGGCCTTGTCGACCAGTATGTCGTTGAAGGCGTGCATGAAATTGGCGCCGCCCTTCTGCCAGCGCCGCTCATATTCGCGCTCTCGCGCCTCGGCATCGACGGCGAGCGCGCCCTTGTCGCTGAATTCGTAGATCGTGCCGGAACGGGTCTCCTCGCGGGCGCGGCGGCGCAGCCCGGCATAGTCGCTCTTCCAGGACTGCTCGTAGGCTTCCGTCATCGCCCAGTTGCGCGCCGGCACGCTGAAGTTCGGCGTGCGCTGGAAGACGGTGAGCTGCTTGGCCTGCGCCGCGATTAGCGGGATCGCCTGGATCGCCGACGAGCCGGTGCCGACGACGCCGACGGTCAGGCCGCTGAAATCGACGCCCTCATGCGGCCAGTGGCCGGTGTGGAAGATACGGCCGCGATAGGCGGCCATGCCGGGAAAATCGGGCGTGCGAGCGGCGGAGAGGCAGCCGGTCGCCATGATGCAGAAACGTGCTGCGATCCGCGCGCCCGCCCGCGTCGTCAGCGTCCATTCGGCGGCGTCCTCGTCATAGGTCGCGGATGCGACGCGGGTATCGAGGCTGATATCGCGGCGCAGGTCGAAGCGGTCGGCGACGTGGTTGATGTAGCGCAGGATCTCCGGCTGGCCGGCGAAGCGCTCGCTCCAGCGCCATTCCTGCTGCAGCGCCTCGTCGAAGGAGTACGAGTACTGCATGCTCTCCACGTCGCAGCGCGCGCCGGGATAGCGGTTCCAGTACCAGGTGCCGCCGACATCCGAGCCCGCCTCGAAGACGTGGACCGAGAAGCCGAGCCTTCGCAGCCGGTGCAGCATGTAGAGGCCGGAAAAACCGGCGCCGACGATCACGACATCGAAGCGGCTTTGACCGGCATGTACGCCGCCTGCGTCCTTCGCCATGGATCGTCACCTCCTGCCTGGTGGCGGCGCGTTCAGCCGTCCGTTGCAACTAGGCTAGAGCAAAATATAAAATGGTCAAACCATTTGACGATTATCGACCGAGCGCGCTAACGCTGTCGGCCTGACAGGAGGGAGAGGATCCGATGAGGCTGCGTTCACTGCTCTTCGTTCCGGCCGACAGCGAGCGGAAATTCGCCAAGGCCCAGGCCAGCGGCGCCGACGGGCTGATCCTCGATCTCGAGGATTCCGTAGCACCGGCCCGCAAGCCGGAGGCCCGCCAGCTGGTCCAGGAGCTGCTCGCGAAGGACAATCACCGGAATTGGAGCTTCTGGGTCCGGATCAATGCGCTTGATACCGGGCTGACACTCGCGGATCTCTCGGCGGTGGTGAGGCCGGGGCTCGACGGCATCATGGTGCCGAAGGCCAATGGCGCGGCCGACATCGTGCGCATCGGCCATTATCTCGATGCGCTGGAGACGCGTTCCGGCATGGCACGCGGCACGGTGAAGATCGTTGTCGTGGCTACGGAGACTGCGGTCGCGATGTTCAATCTCGGCAGCTATGCGCCGGCGCACGAGCGCCTTGCCGGCCTGACCTGGGGCGCGGAGGATCTCGGCGCCGTGGTCGGCTCCAGCGCCAACAAGCAGCCGGACGGGGATTGGACGCAGCCTTACCGTGTCGTCCGCAGCATGTGCCTGTTCGCGGCGGCGGCGGCGGAGGTCGCGCGCATCGACACGCTCTACGCTGATTTCCGCGACCCGGCGGGACTGGAGGAGAGCTGCCGGATTTCGCAGCGCGACGGCTTCACCGGCCGCATCGCGATCCATCCCGATCAGGTCGAGACCATCAATCGCTGCTTCTCGCCGTCGGCGGAGGATCTGGCGCAGGCCAGGCGGATCGTCGCTGCCTTCGATGCCGATCCCGGCATCGGCACGGTCGGTATCGACGGCAAGATGTACGACATCCCGCATCTCAAGCTGGCCCGTGCCATCGTCGCAGCGGCGGAAGGCTGAACCGCCAGGCTAGTCGGGCGGCAGGTCGGAGTCCTCGCGAGCCCTCGTCTTGGCGCGCGTCGCCTTGACGTGGCGTTCCATGCGCCGGAAAGCGGCGTCGCCGTCGCCAGCCTCGATCGCGACGATGATGCGCTCATGCACGCCCACCACCTCCTTACGCAGGCCCGGCGTGTCGTATTCCTCGCTCACGGTCGAGGCCACGACATCGTAGGAGATCGCGTAGAGGAAGGCGGCGAGCAGGTCGTTGCGGCTGGCGGTCGCGACGGCGTTGTGCCAGGCGATGTTGATCGCCGCGAAGCGGTTGCGATCGTCGAGGGCCTGTCCCATCTCCGCATTCAGTTCGCGCAGCCGGACGATGTCGTCCTTGCTGCGATGCTCGGCTGCGAGGCGGGCCAGGCTCGGCTCGAGCGCCTCGCGCGTCTCCTGCAAGGTCCGCAGGGAGAGCCGGCGGCCACGGACGAACTGGGTGATGACATGCGCCATCGAGTCGTTGCCGGGGCGGCTGACGATGTTGCCGCCGAGCCGGCCGAGCTTCGTCTTGACCAGGCCCTCGACCTCGAGCTTGCGCAGCGCCTCGCGCACCGAGCCCCGGCTCAGCCCTGTCTGGCTGACGAGCTCGCGCTCGGTCGGCAGCCTTTCGCCTTCCGCCAGCGAGCCGTCGAGGATCGTCTGGCGTAGCCTGTCGGCCAGCACCTCATAGGATTTCGGAACGGAAATCCGTCCCAGCATCGGCTCCGGAGTGTCGTCCGGCTTCGTCATCTCGATCAGTTCCGCTGGCAGAAGGCGGGATTATAAACGAAAAAAGATCTAATGGTAAGAGCAAATGCCGTCGAGCGTCGCGGTCAGCGCCATCCCCCCCGATCGAGGACGTCCCGTGTGTGTTCGCCCAGATGCGGCGGCGCGTGGCGCAGCTCCGGCCGCCAGTTGCTCCAGTCGCCGACCGGGCCGAACAGGCGCAGCTTCTCTCCGTCGGGGCAGGTCGCGTCCTGGAAGAAGCCGGTGGCGACGAGGTGGGGATCGTCGCAGAGCTCTTCGAGTGAGCGCATCGCGACGGCGGTGAGGCCTGCTTTTCGCAATGTCGCGACCCAATGGGCCGTCGGCTGGTCGCGGGTGATCGTGCTCACCATCTCGAACAGGGCATCGCTGTGGACCGTGCGCGCTGTCATGTCGGAGAGCCGGATGTCGCGCGACAGGTCAGGATCGCGTCCCACCACCTTGAGGAAGCTTCGCCACTGCGCATCGGTGTAGATCATGCAGCAGATGTAGCCGTCCCTGGTCGGGAACGGGCCGCGGTCGCGGACCATCAGGCGCGGATAGCCGAGCGGGCTGGAGGCTGGCGTGAAGGTCGCGCCGAAGAGATGATCGCCGAAGAGCAGGCTGGCCAGCGTCTCGAACATCGGGATGCCGAGTTCGCAGCCAACGCCGGTGCGCTCGCGCTGGAACAAGGCCGCGCTCATCAGGCCGAAGGCGTAGAGACCGACCGTCCGGTCGGCGAGATTGGCGGGCACATAGCGCGGTCGGCCGTCGCTGGTGCGGCCGAGCAGCTCGGCAAGCCCGGAGATCGCCTGGATCAGGTCGTCGAAGGCGCCCTGCTCGGCATAGGGGCCACGCTGGCCGAAGCCGAACAGGCCGGCATAGATCAGCCGCGGGTTGAGCGCGGCCAGCGTCTCATAGCCCAGACCGAGCCGTTCCATGGCTTGCGGGCGCATCGAATGGACCAGGAGGTCGGCGCCGCTGACGAGCCGCAGCAGCGCTGCGTGGTCGTCGGGCTTCTTGAGGTCGAGCACGACGCTGCGCTTGTTGCGGTTGAGATGGACGAAGAGCGGGCCGCGGTCCGATCCTGGGGGCGCGCCGGCCTTGCGCAGGATGTCGCCCTCAGGCGGTTCGATCTTGATGACGTCGGCCCCGAGATCGGCGAGCAGCTGCGTCGCCAGCGGCCCCATCACGATGGCGGTGAGGTCGACGACGCGGATGCCGGCGAAGGGCGGGGGAGTTGGTGCTCTGGAATCGCTCACGTCACCAGTCGTACGAGCTGCTTGCCGAAATTGCGACCGGTCATCATGCGCAGGAAGGCCTCGGGCATGCGCTCGAAACCGTCCAGGACATCCTCTTTCGTCGTGATCTTGCCGTCGCCGTGCCAGGCGGCGAGCCGCGCCATCGCCTCGCCGCGCCGGTGCCACCAGTCGAAGGCGATGAAGCCCTGGACCAGGGCGCGCGTCACGATCAGGCGGGAGGAGGCGCGCAGTCCGACATCCTCCTGCTCGAAATCATTGGCGAGCGCGATGCGCCCGCAGATAGCGACACGCGCGCCGACGGCAAGGTTGCGCATGACGGCATCGTGGATCGGTCCACCGGTATTGTCGAAGAAGACGTCGATGCCGGCCGGCGCCAGCGCCGCAAGGGCGCTGGCGAGATCAGGGGTGGTCTTGTAGTTCAGCGTCTCGTCGAAGCCGACGGAGCGGCACCAGGCGAGCTTCTCGTCGGAGCCGGCGATGCCGATGACGCGGGCGCCGCAGAGCTTGCCGATCTGGCCGACGAGCTGGCCGACCGCACCGGACGCCGCAGAGACGACGAGCGTGTCCCCCGGCTTCGGCCGGCCGATCTCGAAGAGGCCGATATAGGCCGTGAGCCCGGGCATGCCGAGCCAGGAGAGCGTCGCCTGCGGCGGGGCGAGCGCCGGGTCGACCTTGTTGACCTTGGCCGCGCCGGGCAGGTCCGGCGCCAGCACCGCATATTCCTGCCAGCCGAAGCCCATCGCCTCGGCGATGTCGCCCGGCTTCCAGTCCGGGTGGTTCGAGGCGATGACCTCGCCGACCCCGCCACCTTGCATCACCTCGCCGAGGGCGACGCCCTTGGCGTAGTTCGTCGAGGGGCTGATGCGGCCGCGCATATAGGGGTCCAGCGAGAGCCATTGCGTCCTGACCAGGATCTGGCCTGGCCCCGGCTCGGGCATCGGCGCGTCGTGCAGGCTCCAGGTGTCGAGCGAGGGCATGCCCTGGGGGTGGGAGGCGAGGCGCCACTGGCGGTTCTTCATCGGCTTGTCCTTGCTCTCACCATGACGCGGCACCCTGGCATGGGACAGGGAGCGGCGGAAGCGATCAGCCCTTGACCAGCGGGCAGAGAGCCGGGTCGGCCTTCTGGAAGGCTTCCTCGCCGGGGATGGTCGCGAGCGTCTCGTAGAGGTCCCACTCGCCCTTCGAGGCGGACGGCGCCTTCACGCGATAGATGTACATGTCGCGGATAACGCGGCCATCGGCGCGGATGCGGCCATTCTTGGTCATGAAGTCGTTGATCGGCGTCTCCTTCATCTTCGCCGCAACCTTGGCGGCATCGTCCTCACCGACCGCCTTGACCGCGTTGAGATAGTGCATGACGGCGCCATAGGCGCTGGCCTGGACCATGTTCGGCATCTTCTTGAAGCGCTCGAAATAGCGCTTGGCGAAGGCGCGGCTCTCGTCGTTCTGGTCCCAATAGAAGGGGGCGGTCACGATCAGCCCCTGCGCGGTCGGCAGGCCCATGCCCTTGACGTCGTGCAAGGTCAGGCTGAGCGCGGCGAGCTTCTGCTTGGGACGGATGCCGAACTCGTCGGCCTGCTTGACGATGTTGGCGACATGCGCGGTCGTGGTCGCGAGCGCGATCACGTTGGCGTTGGAACCCTGTGCCTTAAGCAGGTCGGAGGAAAAGTCCTTGGTATCGAAAGGATGGCGGGCGGCGCCGGTGATCTTGCCGCCGCCCGCCTCGATCATCGCGGTCGTGTCACGCTGGACGTTGACGCCATAGGCGTAGTCGACGGTCATGAAGTACCAGTTCTTCTCGCCGGCATCCGTGTAGAATTTCGTGACGCCCAGCGCCTGGCTGTAGTTGTTGTAGGTCCAGTGGATTCCGTTTGGGCTGCAGTTCTTGCCGGTGAGGTCGCTGGAAGCCGAACTCAGATAGACGACGAGCTTGTTCTTGTCCTTGGCGAGTTCCTGCACGCCGAGCGCGACCGAGGTGATGCCGATGTCGAAGATCGCGCTGACTCCCTCATCGTACCATTTGCGGGCCGCGGTGATGCCGACATCGGGCTTGTTGAGGTGGTCGGCCTCGAGAATCTGGATCGGCCGGCCGAGGACGGAGCCGCCGAAATCCTCGACTGCGAGCTTCATCGCGGTGACCGTCCCCGGTCCCGACAGGTCGACGACGATGCCCGACATGTCGCTGAGCGCGCCGATCTTGAAAGGGGCCGGCTGCTGGGCGTGGAGTGCGCCGGGCACCAGGCAAAGCGCGAGCGGCAGGGCGGCGAGACTGCCGAGCAGGCAGCGCCGGCTGCGCGAGGTCGGCGACTGGACGAAGGCGTTCGATGACATGGCTGCTCCTCCCTGAGCGTCTATCTGCCGATACGGGCGTCGAGGCCTGTCCGGCGCGTTTCTTCCGTCAGCTGTGGTGGACGTATTTTTGGTGCAGGAAGCCGGCGAGGCCTTCGCTGCCGCCCTCGTAGCCGTAGCCGCTGTCCTTCACGCCGCTGAACGGCGCTTCGGTGTGCGAGACCGCGAAGGAGTTGAGGCCGAGCACGCCGACTTCCAACTCCTCGCCGAGCCGGACCGCGGCGGCGGCCGAGCGGGTGAAGGCGTAGCCGGCGAGGCCGACAGCGCTGCGATTGGCGCGGGCGATGGCTTCGTCGAGCTCGTCGAACGGGCTCACCAGAGCGAGCGGGCCGAACGGTTCCTCGGTCATCGCCGCTGCGTCGTCGGGCACGTTGGCGAGCAGGGTCGGGCACCAGAAAAAGCCGCGGTCGCCTTCTCTGGCTCCCCCGGTCACGATCTCCGCCTGATGCCGGGTGGCATCGGTGACGAGCCGCTCCATCGCCTCGATCCGGCGGGCATTCGCCAGCGGACCCATCTCGGATCTCGGGTCTAGGCCGTCGCCGAGTGCGATTTGCCCGAGCGCCGCGCCGAAGCGCTCGACGAACCGTTCATAGGCCGGCCGCTGGACGTAGAAGCGCGTCGGCGAGGTGCAGACCTGGCCGGCATTGCGCGTCTTGCCGATGGCCGACAGGGCGGCGGCCGCGTCGATATCGGCGTCGTCGAGCACGATCACCGGCGCATGGCCGCCCAGCTCCAGCGTGCAGGGCTTGACCTGCTGCGCCGCCAGGACGGCGAGGCTCCTGCCGACCGGGACCGAGCCGGTGAAGGTGATCTTGCGGATCACCGGCGAGGCGATGAGATGACGCGAGATCATAGCGGGATCGCCGAAGACGATGTTGAGTACGCCGTCCGGCAGGCCGGCATCCGCGAGGGCGCGGCCGAGCCCGAGCGCCGCGGCGGGCGTCTCTTCCGCCGGCTTCAGGATGCAGCTGCAACCCGCCGCCAGCGCCGGCGCGACCTTGCGGGCGGCGAGCAGGGCCGGGAAGTTCCACGGCGTGAAGGCGGCGACCGGGCCGATCGGCTCCGGCAGCACCATCTGCCGCGCGCCAGGGCTGCGCGCCGGAATGATCCGGCCATAGGCACGCCCGGCCTCAGCCGCGTACCAGTCGAAGGTCTCGGCGCAGAGCGTGATTTCAAGTTCCGCCTGCGCCAGCGGCTTGCCCTGTTCGAGGGTGAGCAGCCGGGCGAGCGGCTTCGTTCGCTCGCGCAGCAGCTGCGCTGCCCGGGAAAGGATCGCGGCGCGGGCGGTCGCCGGCGTCCGGCGCCAGAGTGCGAAGCCGGTTTCGGCGGAAGTCAGCGCGGCGTCGAGATCCTCCTGCGAGGCGCCGGTCGGCTCGGCCAGGGTCTGGCCTGTCGCCGGGTTGCTGATGCGAAGCGGAGAGCCGCGTCCCGCCTGCCATTTTCCGCCGATCAGCAGCTGCAGCCCGTCCGCGGGATAGCCGCCGGCCGCAGTCCCAGCGATCGGCGTCGCGAGCGCATCCATCCCATCCTCCCGTTTCGGTTCTGATAGCAAGGCGATGTTAAATGGTCAAACCATTTGACGATTAAATATTTGGGGAGTAGCCATATGCCTATCGAGCTAGGCGCGATGCCGAAGAAGCGCCGCCGGGAGGAGACAGGCCGATGCGTGCGATGATGCGCTGCTACCAGTTGACCGGTTTCGGGCAGGGGCTTGCCGAAAGCGAGCAGCTGCGCCCGGAGCCGACCGGGACGGAGGTGCTGGTCAAGGTGCGCGGCGCCGGCGTCTGCCATAGCGACGTGCATCTCTGGGAAGGGCATTACGATCTCGGCGGCGAGCGCCGGCTCTCCTTCGCCGATCGGCTGAAGCTGCCGCTGACGCTCGGCCATGAATCGGCGGGCGAGGTGGTGGCGCTCGGTCCGCAGGCGCAAGGCGTCGCGATGGGCGCGAACTGCCTGGTCTGCTCTTGGATCGGCTGCCTCGAATGCGTCGCCTGCTCGGCCGGGGACGAGCATCTCTGCACCGCGCCGCGCTTCATGGGCGTGAACCGCGATGGCGGCTATGCCGAGTACATCCTCGTGCCGCACCCGCGCTACCTCGTCGAGATCGGCAATCTCGATCCCGTCGCCGCGGCTCCGCTGGTCTGCTCGGGCCTGACCACCTACAGCGCGCTGAAGAAGTTCGGGCCGCTGCTCGAACGCCAGCCGCTCGCCGTCATCGGTGCCGGCGGGCTCGGCCTGATCGCGATCGGCCTGCTCAAGCATCTCGGCGGCAAGGGCGCGGTGGTGGTCGAGCTCGATCCGCGCAAGCGCGAGGCGGCGATGGCCGCGGGCGCGCTGGCAACGATCGATCCTAGGGTGCCGGACGCCACCGCCCAGTTGCGCGCCGCGCTCGGCGGCAGCGTGCTCGGCGTGCTCGACCTCGTCGGCAGCGGCGAGACCGCGACGCTGGCCGTCGAGACGCTCGACAAGGGCGGCAGGCTCGTCATCGTCGGCCTGTTCGGCGGGGCGATGAACCTCGCCGTGCCGCTGGTGCCGATGAAGGCGCTGACGATCCAGGGCAGCTATATCGGCAGTCCCGACGAGTTGCGCGAGCTGGTGGCGCTGGTGCGCGAGCGTGGCCTGCCTTCGACGCCGGTCGAAAGACGGCCGCTTGCGGAAGCCGCCGCCGCCCTCGATGACCTGCGCCTCGGCAAGGTCGTCGGCCGCGTCGTGCTGACGCCCTGAGGCCGGGCGATGGCGCTGCATCCGTTCTTCGAGACAATGATGGCAAGCTTCGCCGCTGCGGGGCGACCGGCGCTGTCGGCCGGCACACCGCAGCAGGGCCGGGCGCTCGTCGCGTCGGGGAGGGCGGCGCTCGGGCCGGGTGCGGAGATCGGCAGCGTCCGCGACCTTGCGCTTCCGACTCGCACCGGCGCGGTCCCAGCGCGGCTGCTCTTGCCGAAGGCCGCGCCCGCCGGGCTCGTCGTCTATTTCCACGGCGGCGGCTGGGTGCTGGGCGAGCTCGACGACTATGAGGTCCTGGCGCGCCGGCTCGTCGCGTTGAGCGGCTGCGCCGTTCTGCTGCCGGATTATCGGCTTGCACCGGAGTACCCCTTCCCGGCGGGGCTCGATGATTGCGAGGATGCGCTCATCTTCGCCACGACCTCGATCGCTGAACTTGCTGGCGCGCGCGTCCCGCTAATCGTGGCCGGCGACAGCGCCGGAGCCAATCTCGGCACGGTCGCGGCCCGCAGGCTGCGTGGGCGTGCCGAATTTGCGCTCCAGCTCCTGCTCTATCCGGTGACGGACAGCGATTTCGAGCGGCCGAGCTATCGCGCCCATGGCGAGGGCCTGCCGCTGACGCGTCAGGACATGCTCTGGTTCTTCGACCATTACGCGCCGCGCGAGCGCCATGACGACCCGGACATCGCGCCGATGCGTGCGTCCGACCTGTCGGGCCTGCCGCCGGCGGTGATCGTTACCGCCGAATACGACGTGCTGCGCGACGAGGGCGAGGCCTATGCGCAAAAGCTCGCGGCGGCCGGCGTGCCGGCGAGCCATCGTTGCGCGGCGGGCCTGCCGCACGGCTTCGCCCGGCTGCACAACCATGTCGAGGCGGTCGATGCCGAGATCCGCACTGTGGCGGCCTCGATCGTCGCCGCCTGCCGCCAAGCCGGAGCCTAGAACATGAAGCGTCTCGACAAGGTCATCATCAGCTGCGCCGTGACGGGCTCGATCCACACCCCGTCAATGTCCGATGCCTTGCCAGTCAATGCCGACCAGATCGCCGAGCAGGCGCTGGGCGCGGCGAGGGCAGGGGCGGCGATCCTGCACCTGCACGCCCGCAACGAGACCGACGGCTCGCCCTCTTCGGCGCCCGAGGACTATATGTGCTTCCTGCCGCGCATCAGGCAGGGCTGCGACGCGGTGGTGAACATCACCACGGGCGGCGGCCTCGGCATGAGCCTCGACCAGCGCCTGCTGGCGGCCAACACGCTGAAGCCGGAGCTCGCCTCGATGAACATGGGCTCGCTCAATTTCGGCCTGTTCCCGGCAGCCGAGAGGATGAAGTCCTACAAGCAGCCCTGGGAGCAGGGCTATCTGGAGATGACGCGCGACTTCATCCTCTCCAACACCTTCGCGCAGATCGAACGCGGCATCCGTGAGCTCAGCGAGCATGGGACGCGCTTCGAGTTCGAGTGCTACGATGTCGGCCATCTCTACAATCTGGCCTGGGCCGTCGAGCGCAGGCTCGTCCGGCCGCCTTTCCTCGTGCAGTGCATCTTCGGCGTACTCGGCGGCATCGGCCCGGATGCCGAGAACCTGATGCACATGAAGCGCGTCGCCGACAGCCTGTTCGGCAGCGACTACATCCTCTCGGTGCTCGGCGCCGGCCGCCACCAGACCAGCCTTGTGACGATGGGCGCGATCCTTGGTGGCTGCGTGCGCGTCGGGCTGGAGGACTCGCTCTATCTCGGCAAGGGCGTGATGGCGCGCTCCAACGCCGAGCAGGTCGAGAAGATGAAGCGCATCCTCGGCGAGCTCTCGCTCGAGGTCGCAAGCCCGGCCGATGCCCGCGCCATGCTCGGCCTCAAGGGCGCCGACAAGACCGCATTCTAGAACCAGCGAGAAATCCGTGATGATCGAGCTGAACGACGACCAGCGCGCCCTCTGCGACGGCGTCGCCGCCGTGTGCAGGCGCTTCGACGACGAGTACTGGTCCGCCTGCGAGCGCGAGGCGCGCTTCCCGCGCGAGTTCCACCAGGCGATGGCGGCCGATGGCTGGCTCGGCGTAACCATGCCGGAGGAGTTCGGCGGGGCCGGGCTCGGCGTCACCGAAGCGGCGCTCGTCATGCACACGGTCGCCAATCACGGCGGCGGCATGGCGGCGGCTTCCTCGATCCACATCAACATGTTCGGCCCACATCCGATCGTCGTCCACGGCTCGCCCGAGCAGAAGGCGCGTTGGTTGCCGCGGCTGGTCTCGGGCGAGGATCAGGTCTGCTTCGGCGTGACCGAGCCGAATGCCGGGCTCGACACCACCAACATCACGACCTTCGCGACGAAGGTCGAGGGGGGCTACCGCGTTTCCGGCCGCAAGATCTGGACCTCGACGGCGCAGGTCGCGAGCAAGGTCCTGCTCCTGACCCGGACCACGGCGCGCAAGGACGCCAGGCGCCCGACGGACGGGATGACGATCTTCTATACCGATCTCGACCGCTCGAAATTCGAGGTGAAGAGCATCGCCAAGCATGGCCGCGCCGCGGTCGATTCCAACATGGTCTTCATCGACGACGTCTTCATTCCCGACGAGGACCGCATCGGCGAGGAGGGCAAGGGCTTCTCCTACCTGCTCGACAGTCTGAATCCGGAGCGGGTGCTCGTTGCAGTCGAGGCGATCGCCATCGGCCGCGACGCGCTGGAGCGGGCGGCACGCTATGCGCGCGAGCGCCATGTCTTCGGCCGGCCGATCGGCCAGAACCAGGGCATCCAGCACCCGCTCGCCGAGCGCTGGCTGGCGCTGGAAGCCGCCTGGCTGATGGCGATGAAGGCGGCGACGCTCTACGACGCCGGCAAGCCCTGCGGCGCAGAGGCGAACGGGGCCAAATTCCTGGGCGCCCGCGCTGGCTACGAGGCCTGCCTCCAGGCGGTGCTGACCCATGGCGGCATGGGCTATGCCAAGGAATACCAGGTCGAGCGCCTGCTGCGCGAGGTCCTGGTCACGCGGATCGCACCGGTCAGCGAGCAACTCATCCTGTCATTCATCGGCGAGAGGGTGCTCGGGCAGGTGAAGTCCTACTGATCGCTGCTTCGGACGCGCGTGATTTGCTGCGCAGGCCTTTCAAGCTCTATTACCGTCGTTTAGCTCGTGCCGGCGCGGCGCGCTGTTCAGCCTTTGCGCTGCAATGACCACTTCCAGCCTGTTGCGCGCGCGGAGTTTGTTCATGAGACCGGTCATGTAACCCTTGACCGTCTTCTCGCTCAGCGCCAGCGTTCGAGCGATTTCTCTGTTGCGCTTGCCGCAAAGGAGCAGGTGTACGATCTGCTCTTCCCTGATGCTGAGCCTCGTGCTTTCCGCCGTACGTTTTTCCAGAGCCTTGCTTTGCAGCGCGCCAATTACCTTCGTTGCGAAGGACGGTGTTACGTAGATCTCACCCCGCTGCACCGCTTCAATCGCCTCGAAGAGTTCGTCGGCGCGGCCGCTTTTCAGCAAGTAGGCATCCGCGCCGGAATCGAGAGTGCGCATTGCATGGTCCGCGTCCGCAAAGGAAACGAAGGCGATGATCTTCGTCTCAGGCCGCTCCTTGCGGAGTTTCGTCATCGCCTGGAAGTCTGCCTCCGGCGTATTGAGACCGATAATCACTGCATCGACCTGCCATTTTGACGGAGACGCGATGATTTCGTCGACGCTCGATCCCGTTACCGTGATGGCAAATCCCGTTCTCCGCCGAAGAACGGACTTGATCCCCTCCGCCATGAGTGGATGTTCATCGACGATGCCGACCGAGATCACCCTTGTCCCCGCTCTGCTCTTGTTTCGAAATGAGCCAGGAGAGCTATTGCGTGATTTAGAGGCGATGTAAACAAGGTGGTAAATTTAATGTTAATCGGGCGTCTGGCCTTGGCTAAGGAACATCGGGCGCGATGACCGTTCGGCACCTGTTCATTCGAGGACAATGATCAATTTCAAGATTTTAGAATTCAGCATTTATATTTGCCGAGTAGTTGTTTCTTCGGCCTGCAATCTCTGAGCCCTGATGACGTTCCGGTGCGTGGCTCGGTGACGGTCAATCGGCTGCCGGAACGTACTTCTGGGCCACGACGGCGGCTTCGGTGCGGTTCTTGAACCCCCCTTTAGAGAGGATGTTCGAGACATGGAACTTTACTGTCTTGACCTGGACGCCGGTCGCCTGCGCGATTTCCCGGTTGCTCAGACCATGAGCGAGGAGGCGAAGGACACGCGCCTCGGCGCGAGACAACAGGGCAAGCCTGGCCTGCACCGGATCGACCGCCTGAGGGTTGCGCATTGCCGTCAGAAGCTGGACCGCCATGCTGGGGGGGACGTAGCGCTCGCCATCTGCGATCGAGCGCACGATCTTGACCAAGTCAGGCGCGGACACACCCTTGAGAACATATCCGACAGAGCCCGCATCGAGCGCTTTCAAGATGGTTTCCTGATCTTCGGAAACCGTCAGCATGATGACCTTCACTTTTGGCCAGCGCTTACAGATGGTCTGAGCTGCGTCGAGGCCGCCCCCGGGCATCGAGACATCCGCCAGTGCGATATCGGGCGCGAGGCGCTCGACCAGATCGATCGCGTCTTCGGCGTTCGCCCCTTCGCCGACGACGCTGAAATCGTCGACGTCGCGAAAGGCCTGAACCACGCCGCTTCGGAAGAGCGAGTGATCATCGACGACGACGATCGATCGTCTGTCAGTGCTCAAGCAGTCCTCCGACCAGTTCAAGGTTCATCGAAATCCGCGTCTCTCCCGATTGCCGGAGCTCGGCGGTGAAGGCTCCGCCGAGACTCTCGATGCGATGGCGCAGCCCCTGCAAGCCGAGCCGCTCTCGGTCCCGCTCCACGGCATCATGCTGGACGGCGGCGGCGCCGTCATTTGCGACCGCGACCGAGAGCATCGTTCCGCTAAGCGTGCTGCTGACGTACTGGCGGGCACCGGCGGCGTGTCGGAAAGCGTTGTTCAAGCCTTCCTGAACGAAGCGGAACACGCAAGCTCTCACTGCATCCGACACCTCGATGTCGACCGCTTCGATTACCAGCGCTACCTGCGTGTTGGTCCGCGCCTCGTGGGTGCTCACTGCTCGCGCGATGACGTCCTGCAAGGGTAGGCCTGCTAGATCGGGCAAGAGAAGCCCTTTTGCGATCGTCCTGATCTCGTGCAGGGCTTCCGAGAGCACCGTGCCCAAGTGCTGGACCAGGCGGCCACGCGTCGCGGAATCGGAAGCGGCCGAGATCTCGTCCAGCTTGAGCTTTGAGAAGCCGACGAGCTGGGCCGGACCGTCGTGCAGTTCGGCGCCGACGGTGCGGATGAACTGCTCGTTGAGCTCGGCGACACGGGCGGAAGCGCGCTGCAGGCGCTCTCGCAGGCTCTGGTTCAACGTCGCCAGGCGCTCGGCTTCGGCGATACGGGCTTCCAGGGCGGTGTGCTGCGCTTCAATGGTGCGGCTTCCGCGACGGACGATGCCGTAAAGGCCGAGCATGATCGCAAACGTGCTTCCCGCCACGACCAGCCAGCTGCCCCAGCGCACATTGGCGAGGTCCTGCTGCAGCGGCTGGGTGAATTCATGGATTTCAGCGACACCCAGAATATGCCCTTCGACGCCGGAGCGTATCGGGCTGTAGATTTCGAGAAAGGGCGTGTCGATGTCCCGGACGCGGTGCTCGCCGGCGCGCAGGTCCGCATAGTCGGCGACGACATCGCCTTTCAGCGCGCGCGAAAGTCCGGCGGATCGCGGAAAGCGCTGCCCGATGATCTGGGCCGAATTCGAATAGGCGACGGTTCCGTCGGGCTTCCAGATCTCGAAATAGGGGAAGCGATCCTTCAACTGCTCGCTCGACAGAAGTGCATCGAGCCTGGCGGATGATGCCGGGGACAGGTGACCGGCGCTCGCGAGCTCATCGGTAAAGGGGGCAACCAGGCTCTGCATGAAAAGCGCTGTGGCGGCCGCCTTGTGATTGATCGTGCTGCGCGTGACGAGAGTGCTGATCACGTAGCCGGCGAACAGCATCGCTATCAAGAGCAGCAGACCGCCTGCGACCAGGAACTGGGCGGACAAGCTGCCGAGTGGCCGTTCTCCCGGAGCAGCCCGGCCGCGGCCGGGAACGCCACGAAGACCTGGTCTCACCTCATCCTCCGTCGCGCGCCGATGCCTGGAGCGCTGCGCGCCAAACTGGTCCAAAGACCAGAAACACCACTGGACCACGGTTCAGATTTTTCAGTGTTCTTAAGTCGTTTTCTTGCCACCAGATTTGGTCTCGAAATTGATCGGACCTATTTCTCTCACTCGCTCTGTTTAGTTACCGCACTATCTCGCTAACGAAGGATTAATCTGCCGCCGTCGTCCCGACGTCGGTGAGCTTATTCCATACTCGATTTGTCTTCGTGAGCGAGGGTGTGATGAAACTCAACACGCATGACCTGCAATTCATCCTGAAGCAGATCAAGATCTCCGAAGCTCATACCGAAGGGGCCTCGCTCACAGATCTCGTCGACAACCCGCTCGTCCCCTATGGCCTGCGGACGGTCGATGGCTCGTGGAACAACCTCACCCCCGGGCGCGAATGGGTTGGCTCATCCGACCAGATCATGCCGCGGTTGCTCGATCCGGTCTTCCATGACGCAGAGACAGCCCCTGCCGGCCTCCATGGTCCGGGATCGCCCGCAGGAACTACACAGACCAGCTACGAGCAGACCTCCGGAAACGTCTACGATTCCCAGCCGCGTCTGATCTCGAACCTGATCTCCGACCAGACCCTTGCCAACCCGGCGACGATCATCTCCGCGCTGATGAATCTCGGCCATGAGGATCCTTACGCCTTCCTCGCGATTGCCGCGAACAAGGCGGTCTATGACGGGGCGGTCTCGGCCTACGAGACCTATGTGCAGGCCGAGAAGGGTGTCGCGACGGCGAAGCAGGCGCTGGCAAACCTCTATTACGGCCCGCCGCCGGCCCCGTCTGCGGTCGCCGCGATGCAGGCGGTAATCGACGTCACCGTAAACGTGCTCAACACAGCGACTTTGGCCAAGAACGCTGCCTACGCAGCTCTCGAGGATACCCTCGGGGTGACCATGGAGGGCGACTCGGTCCTGATTCCGAACGTCGCGCCCGACCTCGGCGACACGGCTCCGTTCAATGGCTTCTTCACGCTGTTCGGCCAGTTCTTCGACCATGGCCTCGACCTCGTCAGCAAGGGCGGCGCGGGTACGGTCTACATCCCGCTCCAGCCCGACGACCCGCTCTATGTGCCTGGCAGCGCCACGAACTTCATGGTGCTGACCCGCGCGACGCCGGTCATCGGCGCCGGCGCCGATGGCGAGCTCGGGACCGCGGACGATACGCGCGACCACAACAATGAGACGACGCCCTGGATCGACCTGAACCAGGTCTACACCTCGAACCCGTCGCATCAGGTCTTTCTGCGTGAATACGCGCTGGTCGATGGCAAGCCGGTCGCGACCGGCCGCATGCTCGAAGGCGCCAGCGGTGGCCCTGCGACCTGGGCCGACGTCAAGACCCAGGCGGCCGAGATGCTGGGCATCCAGCTGACCGACATGGACGTGCTGCGGGTTCCCGCGGTCCTGACCGACCTCTATGGCCAGTTTGTCGGCGGCGCGAACGGCTTTCCGCAGCTCGTGACGGCATCCGGCTTCGTCGAGGGTGATCCCGACGCTCTGGCTTTGGCTTCTCAGGCGCTTCCGGCTGGGCGGGCCTTCCTCAACGACATCGCCCACAGCGCGGCTCCGTCCGGTCCGGTCGATCATGATCGCAACGCGGATACGCCGGCTGTCGAGGTGCTGCCCGATGACGACGACGTCGCCGGAAACGCCATCATTCCGAACATGTTCGGCATCGCCACGACCTACGACAACGAGCTGCTCGATGCGCATTTCATCGTCGGCGACGGGCGCGGCAACGAGAATATCGGCCTGACCTCGGTGCATCAGATCTTCCATGCGGAGCACAATCTGCGCGTGGAGCAGATCAAGCACGAGCTGTTCACCGCGGAGAACGCCAGCGTCGCGTTCCTCAACGAGTGGCTGGTGACCGACCTGACTCAGGAGCAGTTCAGCGCGGCCAGGGCCCAGCTGCTGGCGCTGGAGAATGCGCCGACGCCGAACGAGCAGGCGATCGACGCCTTCTACGCTGGCTTCGCATGGGATGGTGAGCGTCTGTTCCAGGCCGCCCGCTTCTCGACCGAGATGGTCTACCAGCATCTCGTCTTCGAGGAGTTCGCGCGGGCGGTCGCGCCCGATGTCGACCCGTTCCTGTTCTCGAACACGACCACGGTCGACGGCGCCATCGTCGCCGAGTTCGCTCATGTGGTCTACCGCTTCGGCCATTCGATGCTGACCGACACGGTCGACATCCTCAAGGCGGGCCCCGGCGGCGTACCCGTCGCGTCGGAGATCGGGCTGATCGAGGCCTTCCTCAATCCGATCGCGTTCAACGCGGCGGGGACCAGCGCGGAGGACGCTTCCGCCGCGATCCTGCGCGGCATGATGCGCCAGACCGGAAACGAGATCGACGAGCACATCACCGACGCGCTGCGCAACAACCTCGTCGGCCTGCCGCTCGACCTCGGCACCATCAACATCGCCCGCGCCCGGGAGACGGGCGTGCCATCGCTGAACGAGGCGCGCCGGCAGTTCTACGAGGACAGCCAGGATAGTCGCGTGAAGCCGTATGAGAGCTGGTTCGACTTCGCCCTGTCGATGAAGAATCCGGCATCGCTGATCAACTTCGTCGCGGCCTATGGCACGCATGCGACGATCACTTCGGCGACGACGCTCGAGGACAAGCGCGACGCCGCGACCCTCCTGGTGATGGGCGGAACGGGGGCGCCGGCCGACCGGCTCGCCTTCCTCAACGGCAGTGGCGCCTGGGCCAATGATGCGGATGGCGTGACCATCACCGGCCTCGACAAGGTCGATTTCTGGATCGGCGGCCTCGCCGAGAAGAAGATGACCTTCGGCGCGATGCTGGGCTCCAGCTTCACCTATGTCTTCGAATACCAGATGGAGCAGCTCCAGGCTGGCGACCGCTTCTACTATCTCAGCCGCACGCAGGGCCTGAACCTGCTGAACGAGCTCGAGGGCGACTCCTTCGCGCAGCTGATCATGCGCAACACCACGGCCGGCGACGAGAATGCGCCGCATATCAACGGCGCCGCATTCCAGACCGCCGCCTATATCCTGGAGGTCGACCAGGCCAGGCAGATCACTGGCCTCGGTGCCGACGGCAAGGCGGACCCGCTCCATAGCAACCCGGTGTTGCAGGCGATGAGCCCGCTCGTCGTGCGCGACAATCCGGCGACCAGCGAGGTCGACACCAACTACCTGCGCTACACCGGCCTTGAGCACGTCGTGCTCGGTGGCACCGCCCAGAACGACACGCTGATCGGCGGCGAAGGCGATGACACGCTCTGGGGCGGCGACGGCGACGACCGCCTCGAGGGTGGCTATGGCGTCGACCACCTTCACGGGGGTGCCGGAAACGACATCATCACCGACAGCGGCACCGATATCGGCGCGGCCGACGTCATCCACGGCGATGACGGGCACGACGTCATCACCCCCGGCAACGGCCTCGACCTGATCTTCGGCGGCCGCGGCAACGATTTCATCTATGGCGGGACCGAGGCCAAGACGGTCTCGGGCGGCGAAGGCAACGACTTCATCCGCGGCGGCACGGGCATCAGCTTCCTCGCCGGCAACGAGGGCGACGACTGGATCGAGGGCGGCGACAGCTTCGATACGCTCGCCGGCGAGAACTCCGAGCTCTTCTTCAACTCCTCGATCATCGGCCACGACGTGCTGAACGGCCGTGGCAACGACAATGACTACGATGCCGAGTCTGGCGACGACATCATGTTCCAGGGCGAGGGTATCGAGCGCAACAACGGCATGGCCGGCTTCGACTGGGCGATCCACAAGGGCCATGAACAGGCTGCCGACTCCGACATGACGGTGTCGATCTTCCAGAACCAGCAGAACAACATCCTGCGCGACCGCTTCGACCTCGTCGAAGGCCTCTCGGGCTGGAAGTACGACGACAAGCTGGTCGGCCGCGAGGTCGTCATGGGCGCCTACGACGCCGACGGCAACGCCACGGAAGTCGATCCGGACGCGCCGCTGGATTCCTACTCGAACGCGCTCCTCGAAAAGAACTTGCACCTGATCGACGGGCTCGACGCGCTGGTCGCCCACCTCGAACGCAGGACAGTCACCGTCGCCGGCAAGACCGAGACCATCGTCATGGATACGGCCGATGCCTCGGACATTATCCTCGGTGGCGGCGGTAGCGACGTGATCGAGGGCAAGGCCGGCAACGACATCATCGATGGCGATCAATGGCTGAACGTCCGCATCAGCATCCGCGATGACGAGGGCAACCAGCTCGCCACGGTCGACACCCTCGACCAGGTCATCACCGGCGCGCTGGTCTCCGCCTGGAATGGCCGGACCTTGCCCGAGCTAATGCTCTCGCGCGCGATCGTCCCGACCCAGCTCAACATCGTGCGCGAAATCCTGGATGGCGACGAGGCTGGCGATGTCGACGTCGCAGTCTACTGGGACGTCAGGGAGAACTACACTTTCACGGAGAACGCCGACGGCAGCATCACTGTCGAGCACGTCGAGCAGTCGGATGTGATCGATCCCGTCACGGGCCGCAATCGAATCTCCGACGGTATCGACCGGCTGTTCAACATCGAACGCCTGCGCTTCGGCGACGGTAATGGCGGCACGATCGAGTATCCGATCGAACAGCTGATCAATACGCCGGCGACCGGCGCGCCGACCATCACCGGCACCGAGCAGATCCTGACGGCAGACATCTCGGGCATCGCCGACGTCAACGGTGTACCGCCAGCCAATGGCTTCGCCTATGTCTGGGAGGCCTCGGCCAATAACGGCACGACCTGGACGGTCATCGCCGGCGCCAACGGCCAAAGCTTCAGCGTTCCCACGAACCTCGTCGGCCAGCTTCTGCGCGTCACCGCGAGCTTCACTGACCTCGCCGGAAACGTCGAAGCCGTGACCTCGGTCATGACGGCCAGGGTCGGGAACACCGGCGGCAACACGCTGGCCGGAACGGCAGGGCCAAACCTTCTCAACGGCCGCGATGGCGACGATACGCTGACCGGGGCGGACGGCGACGATGTCCTCAATGGCGGCGGCGGTGACGACACGCTCAACGGCGGCGCAGGCAACGACGTCCTGAACGGCGGTGCTGGCGCTGACACGATGACCGGCGGCCTCGGTGACGACACCTATTTCATCGACGACGCCACTG
Organism: Allobosea sp. WAO; assembly: GCF_001509835.1. Classification (GTDB taxonomy): domain Bacteria; phylum Pseudomonadota; class Alphaproteobacteria; order Rhizobiales; family Beijerinckiaceae; genus Allobosea. The sequence continues at coordinate 444,684 of NZ_JXTJ01000004.1, read as the reverse complement.
GAAACTCGCGCGATCGGATCATCGAGGCGGCGGGAGGCGGCACCGACACAGCCAATTCCTCCGTGACGTACACGCTGGAGGCCAACGTCGAGAATCTCGTCCTGACCGGTACGGGCAATATCGGCGGGACCGGCAATGCGCTCGCCAACGTGATTACCGGAAACTCGGGCAGCAATGAGCTGGCGGGAGGCGGCGGCGATGACATCCTTGACGGGGGCGCCGGCAACGACACTGCGATCTTCAACGGCGACGCTTCGGACTATCTCGTTTCGGTCAACACGGCGGGGCAACTGGTCGTGTCGGGCCCGGACGGCACCGATACGCTCACCAGCATCGAGGCGCTCGAATTCGATGACGGCACGTTCGGCGTCGTGCTCGGCACCGACGGCAACAACGACAATCTGAACGGCAACAACGGAGCGAACGGCAACCAGATCGTCCTCGGACTCGCCGGTAATGACGAGCTCAACGGCGGCGGCGGCAACGACATTCTCGTCGGCGGCGCCGGAAACGATGCGCTTCTCGGCGGGACGGGCACCGATACCGCCGCCTTCTCCGGGCCGATCTCCAACTACAGCCTCGGCGTCAATGGCACGAACATCGTGGTTACCGACACCGTCGGAAACGACGGCACCGATACGCTGAACAGCATCGAGCAGCTCAGCTTTGCCGGGGCGACCTATACGGTGGTTGCGGGCACGACCGGAAACAACAATCTCAACGGTGGCAACGGCTCGCAGGCCATATTCGGCTTCGCAGGCAACGATACGATCGTGCAGGTCAGCAACGCGGGCGGCCGTGACCTGGTGGATGGCGGCGACGGCACCGATACCTACCAGCTCAATGGTTCGAACGGCGCCGAGACTTTCGTGGTCTATTCCCGTGCCGCCGCCGTCTCGGCCATCGCCGGGCTGTCGTTGGCGGCCAGCACCGAGATCGTCATCGCCCGCAATGGCGCGGTGATCGCCGAACTCGACAATATCGAGGAAATCCGGATCAACACCCTGCAGGTGACCAGCCCGGGCGGTGCGGGCGGCGGCACGAACGGCGGCGACACGATCCAGGTGGTCGGCAACTTCAACGGCACCAGCCTGAACTTCAGCACGATCACCATCGACGGCGGTGCCGGCGACGACACAGTCGATATCTCGGGCCTCGATTCCGCCCATCGCATCGTGTTCCGCTCGAACGGCGGCAACGACACGATCGTCGGCTCGCTAAGACCGCAGGATGTGATCGAGCTGCCCGCCGGGGCGACGCCGGAGGATTACGAGATCACGACCGACGAGAACGGCGTGACCACGATGACGAGCCCGGCGCACAGCATCTGCTTCACGGCGGGCGATGACGGCATGCCGCAGTTCGGCTCTGGCCATCACGAAGATGACGATGATCATCAGGGTGGCGACGACGACGATGATGATTGCGGCTGCGACGATGATGACGACACCCAGCCGCAGGCCACTGGTCCGCGGACCGGCACCCCGCAGGCTGACGTTCTGACCGGCACGGCCGGCGACGACAACATCGTCGGCTTCGCCGGGGACGATGTGCTGATCGGCGAGGCGGGCGACGATGCGGTCTCCGCAGCCGAGGGCGCCGACTTCGTCGATGCCGGAGCGGGGAAGGACGTGGTCTTCGCCGGATCGGGCGACGACCAGGTCTTCGGCGGTGCCGGCGACGACCTGATCCACGGCGAGGCCGGCAACGACCGGCTCTTCGGCGAGGCGGGCAATGACTGGATCGTGGCCGGCGCCGGCGACGACACGGTGGTGGCGGGCAGCGGCGACGACGTGATCGTCGGCGAGCAGGGTGACGGCAACGACACCTATTTCGGTGATGATATCGGCGGCGGCGCGGGCAACGACACGCTCGACCTGTCGGCGATCACCGCGAACCTGACCGTGGATCTCGGCAACGGCCTGCTCGGGCGCGGCAGCGCGTTCAGCACACAGAGCGGCAGCGACACGCTCTGGAATATCGAGAATGTCGCGACCGGCGCGGGCAACGACACGATCACGGCGAGCAACGCCGTCAACGTGATCGAGGGAGGCGCGGGCAACGATACCTTCCGCTTCCTCAGCACCGCGGCGGCCGACGGCGACACGATCCTCGATTTCGAACCGGGGGACCGACTCGATCTCAGCGGCATCGACGCCAATACGGGACAGGCCGGCAACCAGAGCTTCACGCTGGTGAACGGTCCGCTCACCGGCGCGGCTCAACTGGCAGTGACCTACGAGACCCGGCAGGACGGCGATTACACGATCGTCAGCGGCAGCGTCGATGCGAACAGCGACGAAGAGTTCCGCATCGAGTTGAAGGGCAGCCACAACCTGAACGCCGGAAACTTCTCGCTCTGAGCGCCAGGCAGCCAGGGCAGGCGGGGACAAGCCCCGCCTGCCTCCACCGCGTTTCCTCATAAATTTCGAACTCACGGTCTGCCGCCATGGCAATGTCCAAAGGCCTCGCAAGTGCCCGCAAGCGCGATGTCGCGAAGCTGACGGAAGGCTTCCGCAACGCCTTCCTGTTCCTGTTCCTGGTCTCCGGCATCATCAACATCCTGGCCCTGACCGGCTCGCTCTACATGCTGCAGGTCTACGACCGGGCGCTGACCAGCGGCAGCGTGCAGACCCTGGCGGCGCTCTCGATCCTGGCGATCGGGCTCTATCTCTTCCAGGGCGCCTTCGACGTCATCCGCTCGCAGGTGCTGGTGCGGCTCGGTGCAAGGCTCGACCACAACATCGCGCCGATCGCGCATCGCGTCGCCATCGACATGCCACGCTTCGGCTTCTCGAGCGCAGAAGCTCTGGAGCGCGGCCGCGACGTCGATACGGTGCGCGGCTTCCTCGGCAGCCAGGGGCCGGGCGCCCTGTTCGACCTGCCCTGGATCCCGCTCTATCTTGCCTTCGTCTACTTTCTGCACCCTTGGCTCGGCGCCCTGACCTTTGGCGGCGCCTTCGTGCTCGCCGTGCTGACGGTGCTGAGCGAGGTCGCGACGCGCCAGATCAACGGCACGACGCGCCAGGCAGCAATTGCCCGCAACACGATCGCCGACAGCAACGCCCGCAATGCCGAGGTGCTCAAGGCGATGGGTTTTGCCGACCGCGCGGCCGAGCGCTTCGACCAGGCCAATCGCGAGCATCTCGTGCTGCAGACGAAGTCGAACGATTTCGGCGGCACGTTCGGCGCCATCTCGCGCGTGCTGCGCATGGTCCTGCAATCGGCGACGCTGGGGCTGGGCGCTTATCTCACCATCAAGGGCGAACTGTCCGCGGGTGCGATCATCGCCGCCTCGGTCGCCTCATCCCGTGCCCTTGCCCCGGTCGACCAGGCGATCGCCAACTGGAAGCCCTTCGTCTCGGCGCGCGCGGCCTTCCAGCGCCTGCGCGAGACCGTGGTCGCGCTCAGCCAGGCGAGCGAGCCGATGGAGCTGCCGACACCGTCCCGTTCTCTCAAGCTCGAGAAGATCTCCGTGGCTGCGCCAGGGACCGGTCAGATCCTGCTTAGCGATGTCAGTTTTGAGCTCGCCGCCGGCAAGGCGCTCGGCATCATCGGTCCCAGTGGCGGCGGCAAGACGACGCTGGTCCGGGCTCTGACCGGGATCTGGCCGACCTTGCGCGGTTCGGTCCGGCTGGACGGTGCAGAGCTCGGCCAATGGCCGGAGAAGACCCTCGGACGCTCGATGGGCTATCTGCCGCAGGAGGTGAGCCTGCTCGACGCCACGGTCGAGGAGAACATCTCGCGCCTCGATCCGCATGCCGACGCGTTCGACATCGTGGCGGCCGCAACGGCCGCCGGCATTCATGAGATGATCCTGCGCCTGCCGGAGGGCTACAAGACCCAGCTCGGACCGCAGGGCGCCTCGCTCTCAGCGGGCCAGCGTCAGCGTATCGGCCTGGCGCGGGCGCTTTACGGCAAGCCGTTCCTGGTCGTCATGGACGAGCCCAACTCCAATCTCGACGGGGAGGGCGAGGCAGCGCTGAAGACGGCGATCGAATCGGTGAAGGCGCGCGGTGGCATCGCTGTCATCGTCGCGCACCGGCCGAGCGCCCTGACCGCGGTTGATCTCGTCGGCGTCGTGCAGAACGGCAAGCTCGCCGGCTTCGGCCCGCGGAGCGAGATTCTCGCGCCAGCGGCGAGCCAGGCCGGACCGGTGCCGCAGCCCGCCCAGGCGCCTGCCGCGGCTCCTGGCCCTGCCAGGCTGCCGCGGGTTAGCGAGCACCTCAACGCCTTGCACGAGCGGGTGTCGGCATGACGATCGAGGTCAGATCCTTCCGACCCGAGGCAGCGCAGCTTCCAGCGACGCAGGAAATCTATCGCGGCCCGACGACTGAGCCGGCCCCCTCGCGCTGGCCGGCGGTGTTGGTGCTGGCGCTCACTTCCGTCGCCATCTACCTCAAGAGCATGTTTCCCGGTTTTTCCCAATCCGATCCGAGTTCGCCCGTCAGGCAACCGGAAGCGGAGGAAACTGGGGAAAGTCGGATGCGGCAGGCCCGCGCCGAGGACGTGCCGGCGCAAGAGGACAGGCAGCCCGAGGACGAGACCGGCTCGCTCGACGACAAGCCGGGCGAAGCCGACCATGCGATCGGTTCTGGCGGCCTCCTCCACGCCGTTGGCGGTATCGCCGATTTCATGGGGATCGACTCACCCGCCATCGATTACGCGCTGCTGCCTTTGCCGACACGCCAGCTGGCGAGAGACTTCGATCTCGACTACGGCCGCGAGCGTGTCGGCAACGACAATGTCGGCGTCGCTTCCTTCGGCGATTCGTCCACGGGAACTGGTCTCCGCAACCGCGAGGACAGTGTCGACGGCGTTGCCGCCGGCAGCGGTCTCGAAACGGGCGCGCGGAGCAGCCTGCCGGTGGTGGTCGGCCCGTTTGCGCCGGTGATCGTCACGCCCGATCCCGTGCCTCGGCCGCACGATGACGACACTGATATCGATCCGCCGCAGCCGCAGGATCCGCCGACGCCGCGCAACCGGGCGCCGCGGGTGGCGGCACCGGTCGTGCTGGGCGATATCGGCATCTGCAAGAGCTTCCTGATCACGGCCGTCGCGCTCCTGGCGGGCGCATCCGATGCCGACGCCGACCCGCTCACCATCGTCAATCTCCGAGCCTCTTCGGGCGAGATCGTCGCGGTCGATGGTGGCTGGGAGTTCAGACCCGCGGAAGGCTATTACGGCCCCGTGACGTTCAGCTACGAGATCAGCGACGGCGACGCGAGCGTCGTGCAGGTGGCATCTCTCAGCGTCGTTACGTTTGTCGAGCTCATCGGCACCGATGGCGACGATAGCCTCGTCGGCACCGAATGCGCCGACCTGATCGATGGCCGCGCGGGCAACGACATGATCGACGCGCGCGGCGGCCACGACATCGTCTTCGGCAGCGACGGCGCCGACGTCATCTACGGCGGGGCCGGCGATGACCTGATCTATGGCGGGCGCGGCGACGACATCATCCATGGCGGCAGCGGCAACGACACGATCCATGGCGGCGCCGGTAATGACAGGCTCTATGGCGGGGATGGCGATGACGTCATCAACGGCGATGACGGTGACGATCTGATCGTCGGCGGCGCGGGCCGGGACCAGTTGTCGGGTGGCTCTGGCAACGACGAGATTCATGGTGGGGAGGGAGACGACAGTATCTCCGGGGGTAGCGGCGACGACGTTGTCCATGGCGACGCCGGCAACGACATGATCGATGGTGGCAGCGGTAACGACCTGCTCTCGGGCGGCGCTGGCGATGATCATCTCATCGGCGGTTCCGGCAATGACGTCATTCTCGGCGGCGATGGCGACGACGTCATCGACGGCGGCGAGGGGGACGATCAGATCGATGGCGGCTCCGGCAACAACGTCATCTCGACCGGCTCGGGCATCAATACGGTCACCGTCACGGGCAGTGGCAACAACCTGGTCATCGGCGGCAATGGAATGGACATGGTCCAGCTCGCCGCAGGCGCCGACACCGCCAGGCTCGGCGGCGGCGACGATGCTGCCTTCGGCGCCGATGGCGATGATCGCCTGTTCGGCGAGGACGGCAACGACACCTTGCGTGGCGAGGACGGTGACGATGTCCTCGATGGCGGGGCCGGCAACGACTACCTGTCGGGCGGCGCCGGCAAGGACAGGCTCTACGGCGGCGACGGCGCCGATACGATCGACGCCGGCGCGGGCGACGACTACGCCGAGGGCGGCGACGGCAACGACGTGATAATGCTGGCCTGCGGCGACGATGAAGCCAAAGGTGGAGCCGGCGACGACAGCATGTTCGGCGGCGACGGCGATGACGATCTCGACGGCGGCGAGGGGAACGACGTCGTCGATGGCGGCAATGGCGACGACCGCATCGAGGGCGGCAGCGGTCACGACACACTCCGCGACGGCGCCGGCCGCGATCATGTTCGCGGTGGTACCGGCGATGACCGCATCGTCGCCGCGCTGGATGGCGATGACGATTGCTACGATGGCGGTGACGGCCACGACACGCTCGACCTGTCGCAGGCGCGACGCAGTGTCGATATCGACCTCGTCGAGGGCACGGCGATCGGCATCGAGATCGGCCACAACCGGATTTTCGACCTCGAGGAGATCATCGGCGGCAGCGGCGACGATCACTTCACTGTCGGCGCCAACGCAATGACGCTCAGTGGCGGCGAAGGCTGCGACACCTTCACCTTCGATGTCAGCCTCGACGACGAGGACCGCGCGCTCGTTCACGACATCCTCGATTTCGAGGCGGGCGATCGTCTCGTCATCAAGCAGTACCAGATCCGCTCCGACTGGGACGATGACGACGATCGAGAGCGTGACAGCGAGGACGATCGCTTCGAGCGAAACTACGGCGACAAGGACGATGACGATCAGCCGTTCAGGTTCCGCATCGAGAAGATCGGCGATCACGAATGGACCTTCGTCGACGTCTTCGTCGAGCAGCAGGATGAGCGGGATTTCTCCATCGAAATCCTCGGCAGCCATCGGCTCTATTACTACTGAACCGGCCGAATTGACGCGTTTCAGGCGCCACGGTGCCGGAAAGGGAGAGTAGCGTGACAGCCCAGCAGGTCGATGCAGCCGAAGCCGGGGTCGGCGATCGGAAAACGAACTTCCGGCTCGGCCCGCACGTGGCGGCCGGCTCCGCGCTCATGCTCATGCTGGTACTCGGATGCGGCGGCTGGGCGGCGACGGCCAACCTCAACGGCGCGGTGATCGCGCAGGGCGCGGTGAAGGTCGACCAGAATCTCAAGGAGGTGCAGCATCGCGATGGCGGCATCATCCAGGCGCTGATGGTACGCCAGGGCGACCATGTCGAGGCCGGGCAGGTGTTGTTCAGGCTCGACGACGTGCAGATGCGCGCCGAGCTTTCGATCATCCACTCGCAGCTGGGCGAGAATCTCGGGCGCAAGGCCAGGCTCGCCGCCGAGCGCGACAACCTTGCGGCGGTCCAGTTTCCGGTGGAGCTGTCGCGGCTTTCCGATGACGCAACGCACATCATCGAGGGCGAGACGCGGCTCTTCGACGGCAACAGGACCAACCGCGAGAGCCGAAAGGAGCAGCTCGAGATCGGCATCGTCCAGTCCGGCGAGGAGATCAAGGGCCTGGAGGCACGCCACGTCGCCAAGATCGAGGAACTGCGCCTCGTCGAGCTCGAGAAACAAAAATACTCAGGTCTTTTCGCGAAGGGCCTGATCGATGGCGCGCGCGTCTATACCGTCAACCGCGAATGGGCCCGCCTGCTCGGCGAGCGCGGAGAGATCGACGCTGCGCTCGCCCGCGCGAAGCTGCGCATCAGCGAGGCCCGGTTGCAGATCATCGCCGTCGACGAGACGGCTCGCACCGAGGCGCAGCGCGAGCTACGCCAGGTCGAAGCCAAGATCTCCGAGCTTGGCGACCGACGCCTTGCGACCGAGGACCGGCTCGCGCGCACCGAGATCCGCGCGCCGATCGCCGGCACCGTCAACGAGCTGACCGTCTTCACAGTCGGTGGCGTCATCACGCCCGCGGCACGCCTGGCCACGATCGTGCCGAGGCAGGCAAAGCTGACGGTCGAGGTCCGGATCGCACCGGCCGATATCGACCAGATCAAGCCGGATCAGCCGGCCCGGCTGCGCTTCTCGGCCTTCGCCAAGAACACCACGCCGGAATTCCCAGGCAAGGTGATCCATATCTCGCCCGCGACCTCGCGCGATCCGAGTAACGGCTCGACCTTCTATTCCGGCGATATCGAACTCGAGAACGAGGCGCTGGTTGAGAACCGCAGGCTGCTGCCCGGCATGCCGGTCGAGGTCTTTATCCAGACCGAAGAGCGCACGGCCCTGTCCTATCTCGTGAAACCCTTCACGGATCACGCCAGCAGGATCTTCAGGGAAAGGTGAGCGCCACCCACCCTCGCAGATTTTCCGCCGTGCAGCGCTTTAGGAGGTTGCGCAATTGGCGGATCATGGAAGCGATGAGCAAAATGATCTTCTGAATAGGCTTATGCGAGCCTGGAGTTGACCCGCTTCCGTGGACTGTTCGCGACTATGGCGGGGCAGGTGGGTTCACGGTTCAGCCCTTCGCATTCGATGGGCGAGACGTAGCCCAGTGCTGGTCGCTCGAATTGAATCAGGCCGGTGGTCAAGCTGCAGCCGGCACGGCCTCGGCAGCACTTGCCGCGAGATAGATCGCTGCGATGCGCTCGATGCCGGCCTGATCAGCCGCATCGAAGCGTGACGCCTCCGGGCTGTCGAGATCGATCACGCCCAGAACATGGCCGTCCCGGATCAACGGCACGACCAGCTCGGACCGGGAGGCCGCGTCGCAAGCAATGTGACCGGGAAAGGCATGTACGTCCTCGACCAGGAGCGATTGCGCGCGCGCAACCGCGGCGCCGCAGACACCGCGCCCGACAGGGATGCGGACGCAGGCCGGCTTGCCCTGGAATGGTCCGAGCACGAGCTCGCCGCCGCGCATGAAGTAGAATCCCGACCAGTTGAGAAGCGGCATCATCTGGAACAGGAGGGCCGAAGTGTTGGCTGCGTTGGCGACAGGGTCGGTCTCGCCGGCCAGGAGCGCCTCGAGCTGTGCTGCGAGCTCTCGGTAGAATTCCAGCTTGTTCTCGCTCGCGATCCTGGGGGCTTCGAACATGGCCTGCTCCGTCGTCTCGGGAGGCACCCCTACCACGCTGACTCCGGCAATGCCTATGTGCGGTTTCGGTCAGGCGGTGGAGGCATCCGCGTGGAGGCGCAATCCGTGCTCCTACAGGCCTTCGGCCGCGTGAGGATAATCTTTCGGCCGATTGTCCTAAGAGCTGCCAGCCCGGCCCGCCTTCCGACATGGCGTCGAGGAATGCACCCGGCAGCATGATGACGGCCGGGCCAGCGAGCGCGGCCGTCCGCCGTCAGAAGGTACTGCAAGCGTCCTAGGATGATGCCCTGGCGACCAACTCTGTCGCGTTCTCAACGGCGACCGGCGAAGGCGCTCAGTTCCTCTACCAGCCGTTCCGGCGTGCTGCAGGGGATCACTCCCAGTCGTTCGAGATCGTCGGTCACGTCGACCGGCAGGCCGGAATTGGAATCCTCCGGGATCTGGTTGAGGCGGCCGCCGATGCAGACCGGCAGCTTCGCGCCGGCGCGCTCCAGCGCCGCAAGCACCTCGGTCGCGAAGCGCAGGGCGATGCCGTTGTAGGTGCTGATCGCGATGACGTCGCAGCCATTGGCCAGGGCTATGGCGACGAGGTCGTCGGGGTCGGCCGAGGTGCCGCCATCGACCGGCTCGGCCGCGAGCTGTGTGAGAAGATGCTCGATCAGGCTCTTGCCGTGCTCGTGCACGTCACTGCTGGCGACGCAGACCTTCAAGCCCGCCCGGCCGATGCCTGCACGCACCGGCGCCGCGACCTTGCTGAGCCAGGCTTCGGTCTCGTGGCGGAGCTCCTCGACCCATTCGGCCTCGACGAGCGCGCGGCGTCCGCCCCAGGCGGCGCGGTCGAGCGTGCCGACGCCGTAGAGCGCTTCCAACCGTCGCGGGCCGATGCGGCGGAGCGCCAGCATGGTGGCGGCGGGATCGCGGATATCGACGCCGATCTCCGCCAAGCCGGCGAGGACCCGGTCGCGGAACTGGCGCGCGCCGGTGGCGAGCTTCGCCGCCATCGCATCCACCGGGGCGAGGTCGATCAAGCCGAGGCTGGCGGAGGCATGCTCGACCAGCTTTCCAGCGAAGGTCTGGGCGTCGATGATTTCGTCGGTGTCGGGAATGCGCTCGTTCTCGGTGACCGGCACCGGGTTGATGGCGTGGCCGCTGTGTTGCCGGCGCAGCGACCAGATATCGGCCTGGAGATAGCTGGCGAGGCTGGCGAAGTTGCCGGCCGCGGTCGACTTGTAGCTGACCGTGTTGCCGAAGATCATGCTGCCGGGCGTGTCGGTCACTTGCATCAGCGCGTGATGGAAGGCGAGCCGCACCAGTGGCGCCGTGAAATGATGGCCATAGCAATGCGAGGCGCGGGCGCCGATCAGTTCCTCGACGATGTATTTTTCGACCAGAACCATGCCGAGCGCCGAGCTCATGTCGGAGAAAAGGCCGGCGAAGCCGTCGTCGAGATTGGAGTGGACGAGAACCTCGACGGGCTGGGCCGCGATCAGTCCGAGCGCGGTCACGGTCGCCTCGGTCGTCGCGACGTCGTCGTCCCAATCCGGCAGGCGGAAGGTGAAATATTGGCCGAGATTGCCGACCGTGGTGACGCCCGCCGCCAGCGCGGCGCGCGTGTTCTCGACGGCGCCGGGCAGGCCTAGCATGAAATCGCCGAAATGCGCCGCGGCCGGGACGACGCCGGTGATGCGGGCAAAATCCTCCGGCCCGGTCAGTACGATGCCGGTGCCGCGTGGGCGCTTGTCGCGCTCGGCAAGCGGGTAGCCCATCGACCAGTCGAGGGTGATGCCGAAGCGGTCGACGGTAACGCCGTGCCCGGCGCAGCTCTCATGCACGCTGCGGATCGCTTCCAGCGTGCGTTCGACGCTGCGAAAGCCGATATGGGCATGCTGCATGATCCGGCCTTCGGCAGCCGTCCGGCGCTTGTAATCGGCCTCGCAGGCAACCTGCGCCGTATTGAGGAAGAGGTTGCGGCCGACCTGCCATTCGCGCGCCATCACGGCGCCCTCGGTCAGCAATTCATGGCCGGGCCGAAGCCGGGGCGGGACGAGGTCGGCGAGCGGGGGCAAGACAGGCGCGGTCATCTGGCGTTCTCCACCGGCCTGCCTGCTAGACCGCGATGCGGTCGAACTGGCGGCGGATCGCGGCTGTCAGGCTCGCCGCCGTCAAGGCCGAAGTCTTCGGATTGGTCGGCGAGGGCAGGTTGACGAAGCTCATCCGCGCCGTGCCGAGCGCGCTCGTCGCCTCGATCTCGTGCGTGTTGCCGAGGGCGGCCGGGTCAGAAACGATCCTGACCGAAAGGCGGTCATGGCCGACGGCGAGCGCGATGGTCAGCCCGACATTGAGATTCTTCGGATAGCGCCTGGCGGCTTCGCGCGCCGAGCCTTCGTAAAGCACGATCTCGGCCTGAGCGGCCTTCTCGGCAAGGCCGGCCGCGGCAAGCTCCGGCCCCCAGGCTGCCGGTGGCTTGCGAGAGGTGTAGCGGACTTTTGCGTCCTGCGTCTCGCGCAGCGCCGCGAGATAGTCGAGGCCGCCGACCGCGCCGGAGGGAACGATCAGCCGGGCATTCCCGGCCTGGGCGGCCTCGGCGATGCGCAAGAGCACGGCATCGTCGGCCAGCGCGCCGGTCGAGGCTGGGAGCGCCGGGATGCCGGCGGCGAGCACCTGCGGCAATATCTCGGCGACGGCCGCATGACCGGCTGCCTCGACCACGAGGTCGGGGCGCCAGGCCAGTAACTCGGTAAGGCTATCCAGCGCAGTGACGCCGGCAGGCAGGTCTGCCCGGCTCGGCGAGCCCGGCCGCAGCAGGCAGGCGAAGGCGAAGCCCTCGCCGCCGAGGCGGGCGTGAATGTCGCGCGCGATCGTGCCGAAGCCGATCAGCGCGAGGCGCCGCTTGCTCGCCATGCCGGTCTCCGTCAGGGCTTGCGCTGGTCGGTGGGCTGCGCCGCGAAGACCGTCTGACGTTCGATCTCGAGCACGTTCTCGGGCCGCGGGAAATTCTCCGGCGCCGGATCGCCGGCGGTGCGCGGGCGGCCGATCAGGCGGAAGAAGTCCTCGAGACCGTTCGGCACGATCAGCCAGACCCAGTGGAGGTCCTCGGTGCCGTCGTTGATGAACATGTGGCGGCGGCTCTTGCCGACGAAGATCGCCGTGCCGGGCACGGCCGGGACGTCCTTGCCGTCGAGCACGGCGCGGCCCTTGCCCTTGATGAAGTAGATGACCTCCTCGTGGCGGTCATGGCTATGCTCGCGCACATAGCCGCCGGGCGGCACAGTCTGGGTGCCGAAGGCCAGCGGGTTGTCCATCTTGACCTTGGACGGGTCGAGCGCGACCTCGATATGGCCGTTGGCCGGCACCGGCTGCCAGAAGCTGGTGGCCGTGCCGGGCTGGACGACGAAGGTCTCGCCGGGTTCGTGGACTTCGCTCATGGCGCAAGACTCCGTCAGTTGGCTCGTCCCGGCACGGCCGAGAGCAGCCTTTGAGTGTAGGGGTGCTGGGGCGCGGCGAAGATCTCCGCCGTCACGCCCTGCTCGACGACCTCGCCGCGCTGCATGATCGCGATCCGGTCGCAGATCTGCGCCGCGACGCGCAGATCGTGGGTGATAAAGATCATCGAGAGCGAGAGCTTGTCGCGCAGCTCGACGAGCAGCTTGAGCACCTGCGCCTGCACCGAGACGTCGAGCGCCGAGACCGCTTCGTCCGCGACCAGCACCTTGGGCTCCAGCGCCAGGGCCCGGGCGAGGCCGATGCGCTGGCGCTGGCCGCCGGAGAATTCGTGCGGCAGCCGGTCTGTGGCGTTGGGGTCGAGGCCAACGAGCGTGAAGAGCTCCTTGGCCCGTGCCATCGCCGCGCCATGCCTGGTGCCGCGCGCGATCAGGCCCTGAGTGACGAGATCGCCGACCGTGCGACGCGGGTTGAGCGAGGCATAGGGGTCCTGGAAGACCATCTGGACGAGATGGCGGTGGCGCCGCAGGCTCTCGCCTTCGAGCTTGCCGAAATCGACGCCGTCGAGCTCGATCGCGCCCTGGTCCGGGTCGAGCAGGCGCACGATGCAGCGGGCCAGCGTCGATTTGCCGGAGCCGGACTCGCCGACGATGCCGAGGGTGGCCCGGCTCGGCAATTCGATGCTCGCCGACTTGACCGCATAGGTCACGCGCTGCTTGCGGCCGAACCAGCCGCCGCCGCTGCGATAGGTCTTGGAGAGGTCGCTCACCGTCGCGATGCTGCGGTCGGGCAGGGTGCGCGGCGGTGGCGGCGTCAGGCTCGGCACGGCCGCGATCAGCGCCTTGGTATAGGGGTGCTGCGGGTTCTCCAGCACGGCTTCGGCGCTGCCGCTTTCGACCACCTTGCCATGCTGCATCACCATCACTCGGTCGGCGATCTCGGCGACCACGCCGAAATCATGGGTGATGAACAGCACCGACATGCCGGTGCGGCGCTGGATGTTGCGGATCAGCTTGAGGATCTGCGCCTGGATCGTGACGTCGAGCGCCGTCGTCGGCTCGTCGGCGATCAGGATGTTCGGCTCGAGCGCCAGCGCCATTGCGATCATCACGCGCTGGCGCTGGCCACCGGAGAGCTCGTGCGGATAGGCGCGATAGGCGGAGGCCGGCTCGGGAATGCCGACCTCGTCGAGCAGCTTGAGCGCGCGCGCCTCGATCTCGGCCTTCGGCAGGTCGGTATGGGCGCGGAACATCTCGGCGATCTGGTCGCCGGCGGTGCGCAGCGGGTTCAGCGCCGTCATCGGCTCCTGGAAGATCATGCCGATCTCGGGGCCGCGGATCGCCCGCATCTCGTCCTCGGACAGGCGGACGATGTCGCGCTCGCCGAGCATGATCCTGCCGCCGCGGATCGGCAGCATCGGCGGGAGCAGCCCCATCAGGGCCGATGCGGTCATCGACTTGCCCGAGCCGCTTTCGCCGACGACGCAGACGATCTCGCCGGCGTTCAGGGTCAGCGACAGGTTCTCGACCGCATGGGGCCGGTCGGCCCCCTTGGGCAGGGCGATGGTCAGGTCCTCGATCCGGACGAGCGGTGCCGGCGCGGAAGCAATCATCTCAGCGGCGCTCATCGGTTGCGAAGCCTCGGATTGAGCGCGTCGTTCAGCCCCTGGCCGACCAGCGAGACCGAGAGGATGGTCAGGAGGATGGCGACGCCGGGGATGGCCGAGACATACCATTCGCTGCGCAGCACCTTGCGGCCCTGGCCGATCAGATTGCCCCAGGAGGCGATGTTCGGATCGGAGAGATCGAGGAAGGCAAGCGCGCTTTCCAGCAGGATCGCGGTCGCCATCACGACGCTGCCATAGACGATGATCGGGGCAAGCGCGTTCGGCAGCACCTCGCGGAAGATGATCCAGCGATTGGTCAGGCCGAGCGTGCGGCAGGCCTGGACGAATTCGCGGTTGCGCAGCGTCAGGAACTCGGCGCGCGTCAGCCGGGCCACCGCCGGCCAGGAGACGACGCCGATCGCGATCGTCACCGCCGTGATGTTGGAGCCGACCACGACGACGAGGACGAGCAGCAGGATGAAGTTCGGCAGGGTCTGGAAGGCTTCGGTCAGGCGCATCAGCACGTCGTCCGTCAGCCCGCCATAGAAGCCGGCGACAGCACCGACCACGATGCCGATCGCGATCGCGATCAGGGTCGAGACGATGCCCATCAGCAGGGTGGTGCGGGCGCCATGGGCGATCTGGGCGGCGATGTCGCGACCCGAGGCATCGGTACCGAGCAGGAAGCGGCCGGCGGGATTGGGCCATTGCAGCGGCCGGCCGGCTAGGCCGAGCGGATCGCGCGGATAGAGCAGGTCGGCGAAGACGGCGAGACCGACGATACCGACGAGGAGCAGGAGGCCGAGCATCGCGGCCGGGCTCATCAGGAAGTGCTTGAGGGCCTTCATGGCTCAGGCTCCCGCCGCGATGCGTGGGTCGAGCCGCGCATAGATCAGGTCGACGATGAAGTTCACGAGGATGACCATGATGGCGGAGACGAAGACGATGCCGAGCAGCGTGTTGAGATCGCGCTGGACCACGGATTCGTAGGCGAGGCGGCCGATGCCGGGCAGCGAGAACACGCTTTCGATCACAACCGAACCGCCGAGCATGGTGCCGGCCTGCAGGCCGATCAGCGTCACCATCGGCAGGAGTGCGTTGCGCAGCTCGTGCTTGCGGACGATCTCGCCGCGGGTCAGGCCCTTGGCCCGCGCCGTGCGGACGAAGTCGAGGGTCGAGACCTCAAGCATCGAGGCGCGCATGATGCGCAGGTAGATGGCGAGGAAGATCAGCGCGAGCGTGATCGTCGGCTGGACGAGATGGCGGGCGATGTCGAGCACCAGCCAGATGCCGGTCGCGCCGGAGCCGATCTCGTAGAGCCCGCCCGGCGGCAACCAGGCCAGCCAGATCGAGAACACGACGATGCTCATCAGGCCGAGCCAGAAGGAGGGCGTCGCGTAGAACAGCAGCCCGAGCAGCGAGATCAGCGTGTCGGCCCAGCCGTTGACGCGCTGCGCCGAGACGATGCCGAGCACCATGCCGGCGAAGAAGGCGAAGCTCAGCGCCGAGAACATCAGCATCAGCGTCGCCGGCAGCCGTTCCAAGATCACGGTCGCGACGGGCTTGTTGTAGATGGCGGAGAAGCCGAGATCGAGCCGGACCAGCCGCCAGAGATAGTCGAGCAGGCGCACGGCGGCGCTACCTTCGAGCCCGTAGAAGCGCCGCAGCTCCGCTGCCTGCGCCGGATCGCCGCCGCCCATCTGCGCCATCAGCGCATCGACCGTGTCGCCGGGCGCGAACTGCAGGAGGATGAACAAACCGGCGAGCAGGATGAGCAGCGTCGGCACGCTGCTCATCAGCCGTCGTCCGGCCAGCTTCAGAATTTGCATGGCGTGCTCTTCCAGCGCCGAGCAAGCCGGGATGGCCGCACGAGGCGGGCCATCCGAGATCGCCAAGCGGTGCTTGTCAAAAGACGTTCGTCAGGCCCGGAGCTGCCTGTCGCCAGGGACAGGCAGCTCCGGTGCGTCCACTCAGGACTCGATCCACAGATCCGCCCAGTGGCTCGACGGCCAGCGCGGATTGTTGTGGTGGTTCTTAAGCTTCTTGCTGGTGACCGAGATGAACTGGCGCTCAGTCGCCATCCATAGCGGCACTTCGGTGTTGAGGAGGTTGACGATCTCCGGATAGGCCGCCTTGCGCTTGGCGGGATCGATCTCGAACGCCGCATCGTCCATCATCTTGTCGGCCTTGGGGTCGACCCAGCCCCACTGGTTGGTGAAGGCGGTGCCCTTCGGGCTGCCCGAGCGGTACCAGACCATGGTGCTGATCGCCGGGTCGGCGCGGTAGATGTGCCAGCCGGTCGAGAGGTCGTAATCCCAGTCGCGATAGACCGCGGTGAGATAGGTCGCGGCGTCCGGACGCTGGAGCTCTACCTTGATGCCGACCTGCTGCAGCGACTGCTGGATGAAGGTCGACCAGAGCGGAATATCCTCGCCGAAAGGCGGGCTCAGCATCTTCAGCGAGAAGCGCACCCCGCCGGCGCCGCGCTTGAAGCCGGCCTCGTCGAGCAAGGCGTTCGCCTTCTTGACGTCGAAAGCGTAGTCCGGTGCGCCCGGCTTGTAGAAGTTGGTCGAGACCGACGGGATCGGTCCATGCGCGCGCTTGCCGTTGCCGTACAGGAAGTTCTCGATGAAGAAGTCGGTGTCGACCGCGTGGATGATGGCGCGGCGCACGCGGACGTCCGCGAGCTCCTTGCGGCGCAGGTTGAACTCGATCGTGTTCTGGAAGGGCTGGCGCTCATTGCCGCGCGAGGAGACCTCGAAGCGCGGATCCTTGCCGAGCCGGTCGATATCGGCCAGCGGCAGCGAGGAGTAATTGCTCATATGGACCTGGCCGGCCTCGATCGCGGCGGTCGCGGCGGCCTTGTCGGTGATGAAGCGCCAGACGATCTTGTCGAGATAGGGGTAGCCCTTGCGCCAGTAATCCGGGTTGCGCTCGGCGATGACGTACTGGCCGCGCTCGTACTGAGCGAACTTGAACGGTCCGGTCCCGATCGGCGCTACGTTCGCCGGGTTGTCGAGGATGTTGGTGCCCTCGTAGATGTGCTTGGGCGCGATGTAGCCGAGGTCGGGCGCCGCACCCATGAAAAGGTCCATCGGCATCGGGCGGCTGTAGCGGAAGATCGCGGTATGCGCGTCCGGCGTGTCGACCGCCTCCAGGGCGGAGTGCAGCGCCGTGCCGTAGTTCAGATGCTTCTTCCAGAGCTCCATCGCCGTGTACTGAACGTCAGCCGAGGTGAAGGGCTTGCCGTCATGCCACTTCACGCCTTCGCGCAGCTTGATGGTGATGGTCTTGCCGTCCGGCGAGCCTTCCCAGCTCGTCGCCAGCATGGGCTCGAGTTCGCCCTTCTCGTTGAGGTCGACCAGCGGCTCCATGATCTTGGAGGCGATGACATAGACGCCCGTCGAGGCGCGCAGGGCGGGGTTCAGGATGCGCTGCTCCTGCGGCATGTGCACCGTGATGGTGCCGCCGCGTTTCGGCTCCTGGGCAAAGGCGCCGGCGGGCAAGGCCGCTGCCAGCGCAAGGGCGCCGGCGCTGGCGAGCAGATGGCGCCGGGTCGGATGTCCTGCAGTCATAATCCCCTCCATTATTGCGTTTGCTTGTGAATTCCAGGCCTTCCGCCGGTCAGCCCGGCTGGCGCGAAGGCGTCTCCCAACCGATCAGCGCCCCGTCGACGGCGGCGCAGGGCAGGGCGCCCGGGCCGGTCCATTCCGCGAAGGGCTGCGCGCGCGCAAAGTCGTCGCAGGCAAGCACGATGCCGCAGGGCGGGAGCGCGTCACCGGGATTGCGGCCCCAGCGCTGCGCGAACCGCGCCGCATCGACGAACACCAAATCCGCGCCGCGCGGCCGCATCGCGACCGTGTGGGCGCCATTGCTTTCGTCGACCGAAAGCGACAGCAGCCGGCCGCAAAGCTCCGCCTCGGCACGCGGGTCGGCAGCGACGATCTCGATGCGCTTCAGGGCGCGGGCGCCGTTGCGGTGCTTGACCAGGCTCGGCAGCCAGACCGTTTCGCGGGTGAGATGCTGGCAGGCGAACAGGCGTGCTCCGCCGGGCGCCGGCTCCAGCGGCCATTGGAAGATGCGAAAGCCGGCCTCGCCGGTGCGCCCGCCGTCGATCTCGACCGGGCGGCGGAACTCGAAGGGGCCGGTGCTGCCATCGAAGCCGTCGCGCTTCAGGGCGGCGAGCCCGCCCTCGGCGTCGTCGGTGCGCATGGCGAGGCGTTCCAGCCCAGCGCCGCGGGCGAGGAAGGCGCGCGTCGGCGCGTTGAATTCGGTCGCTGCGAGCACGCCGAGGAGTTCGACATAGTCGTCGTCGAACATGACCGTGTGGTTGGCGGTGCCGAGATAGTCGCTATGCAGCCCGCGCGGCGAAACGGTGAAGCCGAGAGCCTGCCAGCGTTCGGCCGACGCCGTGAGGTTGCTCACGGCGATGACGATGTGGTCGAGCCCAAGGACGTGGTCGCGCATCTGGCAAAGGTTCCATGCGAGGCGGGATTTCCCCGATGGAAGGACCGTGTCATAAGTGCATGCAGTTGTACAGGCACTTTTGGTGATGGCATGATCGGCTGCTGCACAAATCTCGGATCCGGCTGGTGAAACAGGCGGCAAAGCCGCGTCCGGCGCGGGTCGATCAGTCACTGTCAAACGAAGAAAAGCGCTTTTAATTCAGTGCCTAACCAGAGAAAGCTGATAAACGGGACGTGCCGGGCCCCGGCGTTAGCCGGGGCCTCCCGTCATGATTTCGCGCATGCTCCGGGCGAGCGCGCCGGGCTATTTTCGCGCGCGGGCACGGCCGCTGCGCGGCGCGGATTGCTCGGGCAGGAAGATCTTGAGCAGGGCTTCCTTGAGCACCGCGCGGGCTTCGGCGAAGGTCAGCGAGATGTGGCTGCGCAGGATCTCGATGCCGCGGTCGCGGTCGCGGTCGACTATCGCCTGGACGATGCGGCTGTGATCCTCGACCAGGCTCCAGTGCTGCGGGCCGTTCTCGATCTGCACGCGGCGGACGAAGCGGATGCGCGCATTCACGCCGATCAGCTGGCGGACGATCTCGGGATTGTTGGCGAGTTCGGCGAGATGGACGTGAAATCCCTCGTCGAGCTCGAGGATCTCGTCGGGGTCCTTGTTTTCGTAGCGCACGCGGGCATCGGCCCAGAAGGCCTGGAGCCGGGCGATGCCGGCCTCGTCGGCGCGTTCGCAGGCGAGGGCGAAGGCTCCGGTCTCGATAATCGAGCGCATCTCGAACAGGTCGAGCAGATCGTCGATATCGACGCCGCGGAAGCAGAAACCCCGATTGGGCGTGAACACGACGAAGCCTTCGGAGGCGAGCCGGTTCAGCGCCTCGCGGACCGGCGTGCGCGAGAGGTCGAGCATCTGCGCGAGATGGACCTCGTTGATTCGCTCCGCCGGACGCATCTTGAATTCGACGAGCTGCTGCCGGATGGCCTTGTAGGCGCGTTCCGCGCTGTCGGCCGCGCGGCGCGGCGCGGTGGATTTTCCGCCCGTCTTGTCGGGGTCGACGCTGGGGGCCTTCGAGGTGTCCGGCATTCCGCCTCTCTTTACGGCCGATCTCCTGCCGCCACGTTCGCGGCCTCACGACGCTCGACGTTTCAAATGGTGTCGCGACCAAAAATCAACCACCGATCGCAAACCCGCCCGGTGGTGTGTGCACTCATGGATGCATCATGACCAAAATAGGCTTTCTCGGCGTGGGCCATCTCGCGGAGGAGATCATCACCGGTCTCCTGCGCAGCGGGCAGCCGGCATCGGAACTCATACTGTCCTCGCGCGGCTATGGCCCGAAGCTGGCGGCGCGACATGGAATCGACCTCGCAACCGACAATCTGCAGTTGGTGGCCGCGGCCGATATCGTCCTGCTGGCGACACGTCCCCGCGATGCCGTCGCGGCGGTTAGCGGTCTCGGCTGGCGTCCCGGACAGATCCTGATCTCGGCCTGCGCCGGCGTGCCGCTGAAGGAGCTCCGGGCGGCCGCGGCGCCGGCGGAGGTCGTGCGGATCATGCCGCTCACCGCCTCCTCGCTCGGGGCGAGCCCGACGACGGTCTATCCCGACCTGCCGGAGCTCCGGCCGCTGCTGGGGCGGCTCGGCTCGGTGATTCCACTCTCGCACGAGGCCGAGTTCGAGACCGCGACCGTCAGTGCCGCGATCTATGGCTGGGCGCAGATGCTGATCGGCCTCGGCAGCGACTGGTCCGTCGCGCACGGCATGCAGCCCGACGCGGCAAGGCGGCTGGCGGCCGAGACCTTCGTCGCCGCGGGGCGGATGATCGCCGAGCGGCCTGAGACGGGCGAGGCGCTGCTGCAGAGCCTGGTGACGCCGGGCGGGATCACCGAGTGCGGATTGGAGGTGCTCGCGGCCGAGAATGTCGGGGCGAGCTGGAAGCTGGCCTGCGACGCCGTGCTGGCGAAGCTGACCGACGGCGCCCCGGTCGACCGGGGCGCCTGAGCGCTTTGGCGGCTCAGCCCTGCACGGACTTGAAGACATGGCCGCCTACGGCCTGGTCGGTCGGCGAGATCTCGATCTCGGTGACGTCGACATGCTGCGGCAGGCTGAGCACGGCGGCGATCGTCTCGGCGATGTCCTGCGGCTGCAAGGCCCGGACATTGCCGTACATCGTGTCGTGCAGCTTGCCGCGGTCGCCGCCGAAGGCGCGCAGATAAATCTCGGTCTCGACGCGTCCCGGAGCCAGGTCGGTGATCCGCACATTGCTGCCGGCGAGATCGTAGCGCAGCGAGCGGCAGGCATGGGACAGGCCGGCCTTGGCGCCGCCATAGGCCGAGGTTCCGGCGAGCACGCCGCGCGCAGCCGTGGTGGTGATGTTGACGACATGGCCACGCCGGCGCGCGACCATGCCTGACAGCAGGGCCCGCATGAGGAGCATCGGCGCGGTCAGGTTGACCGCGATCGTCTCGGCGATTTCCTCGGCGCTCTGTTCGTAGAGCGGCTTCACCGTCGCGACCATGCCGGCATTGTTGACGAGAACGTCGATCTCGGCGCCGGCCAGGCCGGCGACGATGGCGTCGGCGTCACGCACATCGGCGACGACGGGTACGACGCCGAGTTCGTCAACGACGCCGTCGAGCGCCTCGCGGCTGCGGGCGACGCCGTAGACGGTCATGCCGAGCCCGGTCAGTCGGCGGCAGATCGCGGCTCCGATGCCGCGCGAGGCGCCGGTAACGAGCGCTGTGCGGTAGGCGAATTGCGTGGCCATGCGGGGGCTCCCGTTGCGGTCATCAGAGGGCGGCGCGCTGCGTCATCACGCGCAGCAGGTCGACGAGGCCGGCATCGCGCTGGTTGCGCAATTCGGCGTCGCTGCGTTCGCCGATCGCTTCGCGAACCTCGCGCGAGACGCGCGTGATCGTCTCCGGCTGCAGCTTCGCGTCGCCGAGATCGTCCCAGATGTCCTGATAGGTCTTGCCGTATTTGGTCAGGAAGGACTCGATACCATCGGCGTTGAGGTGGTTCGAGATGAACGAGCCCTGCAGGGTCCATTTCGGGCCGGGGCCGTAGCAGAAGGCGCGGTCGACGTCCTCGGCGCTGGCGACGCCGCTCTCGACCAGCGCGATCGCCTCGCGCCACATCGCGCCCATCAGGCGCAGCGCCAGATGGCCGGTGACCTCCTTGCGCAACACGGCCGGCTTCTTGCCGAGCGCTTCGTAGAAGGCGCGGGTCTGCTCCACCACCTCGGGCGCCGTGTCGCGGCCGCCGACGATCTCGACCAGTGGCATCAGATGGACCGGGTTGAACGGGTGGGCGAGAACGACGCGTTGCGGCCGGGCGCATTTCGCCTGCATCTCCGAGACCAGCAGTGCCGAGGATGAGGAGGCGATCACCACATCCTCGCCGACATGCCGCTCGATCGCAGCGAGCAGGTCCTGCTTGAGGTCGAGGCGCTCGGGGCCGGATTCCTGGATGAAGGCGGCACCGGAGAGGGCCTTGCCGAGATCGCTGGAGAAGCGGATGGGACCGCGCGCGACCCGCGCCGGCGCCAGCCGCTCGAGATCGTCGATCAGCGCCGGGTGCAGTGCCTGGAAAGCCTGCCAGCGCTCCGGATCGGGATCGTAGCAGGAGACCTCGTAGCCGTGATGGGCGAAGGTCGCCGCCCAGCGCTGGCCGATCGTGCCGAGCCCGACGACGCCGATCGGCCCGCGCTCAGGGGTGATGTCCATGGTCATGTCCTCGTCTCGGCGGCGGGGAGCCCGTCGCGCAGGAAATCCAGCACCGCCTCGCGGTAGAGCGCGGGTTCGGCACGCATCGCGTAATGGCCGCCGCGCGGCAGCAGTCGCAGCTCGGCCTGTGGGATCGCGTCGGCGAGGCGCTGCGACAGATAGGCGGGCGTGACGATGTCGTCGGCGGCGACCACGACGCGCGTCGAGGCGGCGATCTGCGCCAGCTGGTCCTGCGCGTCATGACCGAGCACGGCGAGCATGCGTTCGCGCACCACCGCCGCATCGGTCGGCTTCGAGCGCGCCGCGGCTGCCTGAAGCTCGGCGTCGACGATGGCGTCGTTCGCGTCGAGCCAGTAGGGGGCGTTGAGCAGCGTTACCGCATGGCGGCGATAGGCGTCGATGCCGAGCTGGTCGAGCAGTTCGATCCGCCCGGCGAAGAGCCGGCGCATATAGGCGCAGGGGCGGGCAAAGGTCGCCGACAGCACCAGCCGCGAGACGCGCCCAGGGTGCGAAAGCGCCAGGCTCTGCGCGATCGCGCCACCGGTCGAATGGCCGAGGATGGCGGCACTGGCGATGCCGAGATGGTCGAGCAGGCCGATCAGGTCCTCGCGCATCGCGGTGATGCTGGTCGGCCCTTCCAGCGGCGAGGAGCGGCCGACGCCGCGATGGTCGTAAGTGACGACCCGGAAATACGGGGCGCAGACCTCAGCGAACGCGCTCCAGAACGAGGCCAGCCCGCCCAGTCCTGAGATCAGCACGAGCGCCGGGCCTTCGCCGCGGACCGTGTAGGCGAGGGCCCCACCATCGGGGAGGGAGGCGAGTGCGGTGTTCATGACGCGCTCGCCTCGGCGCCGGCCTTGTCGAGGGCCGATCTCGCGGCCTCGTTTACCGCCGACCACGGAATGCGCAGATCGAGCCAGGCCGCCAGCCGGCCGGCGCAGAGGATCGCTTCGTCTGTCAGTTCGGCGAGCGGAAGCTCCTCGCGGCCAAACGCTGCCTCCAGGGCGAAGATCCCAGCCGCGCTTTCGCCGAGATGGCAGAAGTCGCGCAGCCTCGTTCCGGCCTTGTTGCAGGCCAGGGCGGCGATGCGGCGCGAGATCTGCGGCTCTTCCCGGGAGAGGCCGCCGCGCACCCACCAGAGCAACTCGTGCAGGATGCGAGCCTCTGATTCGGCGAGGAAGAGCGGCCCGGCCGGGTGCATGGTCGCGCGCGAGGCCAGCAGGCTCTCGATATCGGCCGGCGAGGCGTCCCAGAGCCTTTGCCTGAGGGCAACGAGATCAGCCGGCAAAGGTGAGGCAGGCGCGGCCGCCTGCGGGGCGGTTTCGGTAGGCCTCAGGCTGCCGGCGAACAGCCGGCGCCCGTGCTGCTCGCGCAGCTTCAGGCCTAGCGCCTGCAGTTCCGGCAAGCCGCCCTCGATCCGGCCGAGCAGCGTCACCTCGGCCGTCTCGGCCTGGAGCGGCGCAAAGATCAGCTCGAGGAATTGCCGGGCTGGCCAGTACAGGAAGGCGCCCGGTTGTGCCTCCATCACATCGACGCCGCCCTCGGCGTCCTCGACGAAGGGCGCGTGCCAGTAGATGTGCTGGCCGGCGATCTTCGGCGTGTGCAGTTGCAGTGCCGCCGGCAGCGTCGCGCTGAGCGCCGCGAGGGTTCGCGGCGCCCGGGCGGTATCACAGGCGATCCGCCAGCGCGTGTCGCCGATGTGAAAGTCGAGTTTCATGAATGGCGTCCGGCGCGGAGCGGGCTGGTTCAGCCCTTCGGGTTGAAGAACGAGACCGGCTTGAGGATCTGGTTGCGCATGTCGAGCAGTGGATCGGCCTCGACCACCTGGCGGCGATAGGCCTGCCAGGCCGGATCGGCCTCCATGGCGTCACGGCGCGCCTCGCGATCGGCCAGGCTGTCGTACTTCCAGAGATGCACGACCCGGCTGAGGTCGCCGATATGGGTCTGGAAGAAGCCGAAGGGCTCGCCGAGATACTGGCGCTGCATGGGCAGTCCGACATCCTCATAGAGCTTCAGGAAGTCGTTCAGGCGGTTCGGGCGGGCCGTATAGACGCGGTGGTCGAAGATCATCGTCCTTCTCCATGTTCCGGCGGAAAGCCGCCCGTTCTGTCCGATGGCAACGCCCGCCGCTGCTCGCGATCGGGCATGGCCGCCTGCCGCCGCGCGCCGGTTTTGCCGCTCGCTGCAAGACTGCATTATCTTGTGTAGACACTTATAGCGCTGCGCCGACGACTGCGCTAGGGTCCCTGTCGGCAAAAGGCATGGCGTCGGAGCCGCGCTTGCTTGCTCGAGAGCGGGCGATGGTGCGCGACGCGGGGAGAAGGCTGGCGATGAAGAACTCACCGACTGTCGAGGAGCAGCTCGAGATGCTGCGACGCATGGTGGCGGTTCGCCATCTCGAGGAGCGGCTCGGCGAACTGCACAAGGCCGGCAAGACGCGCGGGCCGATCCATCGCTGCGACGGCCAGGAGGCGGTCGGCATCGGCGCGACCGCGATGCTCGACGATGAGGACCTGCTGACCAGCACCCATCGCGGCCACGCGCATTATGTCGGCAAGGGTGTCGGCATGCATCCGATCGTCGCCGAGATCCTCGGCCGCGTCACCGGCGCCTGCGCCGGCCGCGCCGGGCACATGCTGATCGCCGACATGCAGAAGGGCCTGCTCGGCGGCAACGCCATTGTCGGCGGCGGCATTCCGGCGGCGACGGGCTTTGCCGTCTCGCTGCAGATGAAGAACCGGGCCGATGGCGGCCAGCGCGTCGCCATGTGCATCTTCGGCGACGGCGCCGCGCAGACCGGCATCTGCCACGAATCGATGAACATAGCGGCGCTGTGGAAATTGCCCGTCGTCTTCGTGCTCGAGCACAACCAGTACGGGCTGACCGCGCATCACTCGACGCAGTCCTCTGTGCCCGACCTTTCGGTACGTGCGGCGGGCTACGGCATGCCGAGCGAGATCGTCGACGGCAACGACGTGATCGCCGTCCACCGCGCCGTCGGCGCCGCCGTCGAGCTGGCACGGCGCGGCGAGGGGCCATCTCTGGTCGAGGCCAAGACCTATCGCATGGTCGGCTTCTCGACGAGCGATGTCGGCGGCTACCAGAAGAACGAGGACCTCGCCACCTGGCGCGAGCGCGACCCGATCGTGCTGGCGCGCGCCGTGCTGGCCGACAGCATCGCGGCCGAGCGTCTCGACGCGATCGCCGCGGAAGCGCGTGCCGAGGTCGATGCCGCGGTAGAGCGCGCCTTGAGCGATCCGCTACCCACCTTCACCGACCATGCGCCGAGCGCGCCCTACACCGTCGCGGGAGCTTGACCATGGCGATGATGCGTTATGCCGAGGCGCTGCGTGCGGCTCTGCGCGAGGAGATGCAGCGCGATCCATCCGTCTGGCTGATGGGCGAGGACATCGCCGTCTATGGCGGCGTCTTCAAGGTCTCCAAGGATTTGATGGAGGAGTTCGGGCCGGAGCGCGTTCGCGATACGCCGATCTCCGAGCAGACGCTGACCGCGATGGCGGTGACGGCGGCGATGGCCGGCACTAGGCCGGTGCTCGAGATCATGTATGCCGACTTCCTGCCGCTCAGCGTCGATGCGCTGATGAACCAGGCCTCGATCTACAACTACATCTGGAACGGGCAGGTCACGATGCCCTTCGTGCTGCGCACGCAGGGCGGCGGCGGCGCCGGCGCCGGGGCGCAGCATTCCAAGAGCCTCGACGCGCTGGTCGCGCACATCCCCGGCATCAAGGTCGTGGCGCCGGCGACGGCGGCCGACGCCAAGGGGCTGCTCAAGGCGGCGATCCGCGACGACCATCCGGTGGTCTTCCTCGAGCACAAGCTGCTCTACAACACCCGTGACGAGGTGCCTGACGGCGAACATCTCGTCGAGATTGGCAAGGCGCGCATTGCCCGCGCCGGCACGGATGTCTCGATCATCGCGTCCTCGAAGATGGTGGTCGACGCCCTAAAGGCGGCCGAGGAACTGGCGAAGGAAGGCATCTCGGCCGAGGTCGTCGACCTGCGCACGCTGCGCCCGCTCGACCGCGACACGATCCGGGCCTCGATCGCCAGGACGCACCACGCCGTCGTGGTCAACGAGGGCTGGCGCTTCTGCGGCTATGCTGCCGAGCTCAGCGCGACGATCATGGAAAGCTGCTTCGACGATCTCGATGCCCCGGTCGAGCGCGTCGCGACCCACGACATCCCGATTCCCTACAGCGAGCCGCTGGAAAGCACCGTCCTGCCCGATGCCGCCAAGATCGCGGCGGCGGCACGCCGGGCGCTGGCCTGAGGAGTGGATATGTCGGGTGACATCACGCTCGCCGGCGGCGCCGGCGAATACATGGAAAGCGCGACCGTCGTCTCCTGGTCGGCCAAGCTCGGCGAGCCCGTCAAGGTCGGCGAGGTTGTCGTCGTCGTCGAGACCGCCAAGGCCGCGACCGAGATCGAGGCCGAGCGCGACGGCGTGCTCGCCGAGATCCTGGCTCCGGAAGGCGCGGAGGTCGGCATCGGCGCCGTGCTCGGCCGTATCGCCGACAGCCTTCCGGCATCGGCACCGCAGGCCGTGACAATGGTCGAAGTCCCGCTGCCGGCTCCGGCAACGCCGGAAATGCCCGCTATCGTGGTCAGCGGCGAGGTCGGCCGGCGCATCAGCATCTCGCCTCTGGCACGCCGCCTTGCACGCCAGGCTGGGCTCGATCCGGCGGAGCTGACCGGTAGCGGGCCGGGCGGGCGGATCAAGAGCCGCGACGTGGAGCGGGCCTTGCGCGAGTGCGCGCCGGTTCCGGCTGCCGCGATTGCGCCGCCAGCCCGGCCGGCTTCCGCGATGCCGGCGACGACCGCCGCGCCGCTCGTCCTGATCCACGGCTTCGGCGCCAATGCCGCCGCCTGGAACATGCTCCGGCCGCATCTCGATGGCGTCCGCCAGGTACTGACCCCGGAACTGCCGGGCCATGGCCGCACCGCGGCCCTGTCGAAGCCCTCGCTGGACGGTCTCGCCGAAGCCGTTCTCGAACAGATCGAAGCCAGCGGCGCGAGCGAGTGCGACCTCGTCGGGCATTCGCTCGGCGGCGCCGTCGCGGCGGTTCTGTCGGGCAATCTCTCTGTCCGTGTCCGCTCGCTCACCCTGATCGCCCCGGCCGGCCTAGGCCCGGAGATCGACGGAGCTTTCCTGGCCGGCTTCCTCACGGCCCGTACCCCGGAAGGCCTGCAGCCCTGGCTCGACCGCCTCGTCGGCGACGCCGCAACGCTGCCGCGCGGCTACGCTCAGGCCGTGCTGCGCGAGCGCGAACGCTGCGGCGTCGGAGCGGCCCAGGCCGAAGTCGCCCAGACGCTCTTCCCGGACGGAACGCAAGCGATCCGGATCGCCGGCGACCTTGGCCGCTTCTCCGGGCCGCTCAAGGTTATCTGGGGCAGCGCCGACGGCATCATCCCGCATGCGCACCAGAACGATCTGCCGGGCCATGTCGCCTGCCACAGGCTTAAGGGCGTCGGGCATATGCCCCATGTCGAAGCAGGGGAGCTCGTGGCGCGCCTTATCGGGCAATGTGTTCGCAGCGTGATCTGATCGAGCGGCAGGCCTCACCTCTCCGTCGTGATCAGGGCCCGCCTTGTCAGGCTTAGGTGATATGCAGGCCTGTCGAATGTCAGGAGTCGCGATGAAACAGCGTGAATTTCCGGCTGCTGCCGGTCGTGTTCCGGCAGGAGCGATTGGCCATAATCGTGGCGTCGTTCGGCGAAACTACGCCTTCATGCCGCCGGAGGGCGTGCTGGTCAGCCGCCTGCCGCAGTATGAGGGAACGATCGCGCGTGTCCTCGCAGCTCCGGTGCTCGGGGCCGGTTTCGCCCAGTACGTTCTCGAGGTGGCGCCCGGAGGCGGAAACGCGGCTCCGTTCCGGGAGGCGGGCATCCAGCACTTCTTTTATGTGCTGATAGGAGAAGTGACGTTCGGCATCGGAGACGACGCGCCGAAGCGGCTTACGGCCGGCGGCTTCTCCTATCTGCCGCCCGGCACACCATTCACCTTGCGCAACGAGACGGCCGAGACGGCGCGCGTCCTGACGCTGCGCAAGCGGTATGAGCCTGCGCCCGGCCTGACGCCACCGGAGCCGATCCTGTCGCATCAGGACGCCGTGCCGATGACGAACCATACGGGCATGGAAGGGCGAGGCTTCCAGTTCCTGCTGCCCTATGGCGACATGCGCTTCGATTTCGAGATGAACCTGATGTGGTTCAAGCCGGGCGTCTGCTTCCCCGCCGTCGAAACCCATGTGATGGAGCATGGCCTCTATATGCTGGAAGGGCAGGGGCTCTACCTGCTCGGACAGGATTGGCACGAAATCTGGGCGCAGGATTTCATCTGGATGGGCGGCTTCTGCCCGCAGCAGTTTTACCCGACCGGCTACAGCGACGCCTGCTACCTGCTTTACAAGAACGTCAATCGCGACGTTGCGCTCTGAGCCAGCGCCAGAAATGGGTCCGCGAACAGGCGGGGGGCAAGCTCCTACAGCACTGTCGCGGCCGCCTTGGCGAGATTGGCCTCCAATGACCGATCGGCGACTCCGTTGCCGATGCGACCTCTCCATGAGGGGCACTGGTGACGCCGGTACGCAGGACCGGCGGCAGTGCCGATGCAGGCCGCGTTGCTGCGATCGGCTTACGTGTCCGTTGCGGCGATGACGGCGTCGACATCGGTCACGACGCAGACGTTCTGCAGCGCGTAATTGACCGAGGCGGTATGCCATTCGGCATTCATGGTCGAGCAGGCGTCCTCCGGCACGACCATGAAATAGCCCTTGTCGGCGCCGGTGCGGGCGGTGTGCTCGATCGACATGTTGGTCCAGGCGCCAGTGACGATGACGATGTCGCGGCCGAGCGCCTTCAGCACCGTCTCGAGCCGCGTGCCCTCCCAGGCGCTCATGCGCTGCTTCTCGACGACGTGATCGCCGCCCTGCGCTTCCAGCCCCGGCACCGGCGCCACGCCCCAGGTCCCGCGGACCAGCGCATTGGCATCGGCGAGCCCCTCAAAGAGCGGGGCGTTCATGGTCACGCCCGGCGTGCCCTGCTCGACCACGAACCAGACATGGATCACCGGGATGCCGCGCATGCGGGCCGCCTGCGCCAGCCTTGCTGCGTTGCCGATGGCGTTCTGCTCCTTGCAATGTGCCGGCGAGCCTGAGGCGGCGAAGGCGCCGCCCTCCATCACCACGTCGTTCTGCATGTCCTGGATCAGCAGCGCGCAGCGCGAGGGCTCGAGCCGGTAGCCGGGCGCCGCCTTGTTCGTGCCGTTGCGCGAGACGCTGGCGGCCGGCGCCGCGTCGGCCTGGCGTGCGCGGTCGGCGCCGGCGCGTGGCTTCATGAAAGGTTCGGGCCGCGGGCCGACCTTGGTGTCGATCGCGTAGAGCGAATGGCTCGCGGTCAGGAACAGCGTGCGCCAGTCCGGCCCGCCCCAGGCGAGATTGCCGACGAGTTCCGGCACGCGCAGCTTGCCGATCAGCTCGCCCTTGATCGTATACACCCAGACGCCGCCGGGGCCGGTGACCCAGAGATTGCCCTTGGCATCGCATTTCATACCGTCGGGAACGCCGGGCTCGGCCCCGACGATGCCTGAGGCGAAGATGCGCGGCGGGCCGAGCCGCCCGTCCGGCAGGATGTCGAAGACGCGGATATTGTGCTGGACGGTATCGTTGACGAAGAGCCGGTCTTCCGTCGGACAGAAGCAGAGCCCGTTGGGCTGGTCGAACAGGTAGCGGTCGACCACGAGCTGCGGTTCGCCGCCGCCCGGAGGAATGCGGTAGACGCCCTGGAAACCCAGCTGGCGCGGCCGCTCGACACCGAAGACGGGCATCCGGCCATACCAGGGATCGGAGAAATAGATCGCCCCGTCCGACTTCACCACCACGTCGTTCGGGCTGTTGAGCTCCGAGCCCTCGAAATGCGAGGACAGCACCTCACGCCGCCCGTCCGGCCGTTCGCGAACCAGGCTCGAGGTCGCGTGCTCGCAGACGATCAGGTTGAGCTCGGCATCATAGGTCATGCCGTTGCATTTGTTCGCCGGCCGCATGACCTCGTGTACGCCGCTCCGGTCCCAGCGCCGGCGCACATCCCCCGGCATGTCCGAGAACAGCAGATGCTGCTCCTGCGGATGCCAGACGGGCCCCTCGCAGAACTGGAAGCCGCTGCCGAGCTGGCGGACCGGCGCCCAGAGATCGACTAGCTCGGCGAATTGCGGGTGGATGGCGGTGTGCGTGGTCATCGCGCGGGCCTCGCTCAGGCCGCGAACCAGTTGCGCGGCGGCAGCGACTGCACCACGGGGCCCGGCACGGCCATGTCCATGCGCCCGACGACCTGACCATGGGCGATCTTGGCCGGCTTGTCGTGCACCGGCAGCAGGAACTTGCCGGTCGCCAGCAGCTTCTTGATCGCCGCCTTCTCCTCGCGCTTCGAGACGCCGTGATTGCCGGTCGTGCGTGGCTCGTTGGCGTGGAGTTCGTGGAAGGGCGTCACGATCTGATCGTTGAAGTCGTAGATCACGTCGCCGCAGATGATGGCGCGGCCCTCGGCCGTGTCGACATGGACGTTCATCGAGCCCTCGGTATGGGCGCCGGCGGCTTCGAGATAGCAGCCCGGGAAGAGCTCGATCATTCCCGAGAGCTCGAGGTCCTCGAAGCGCAGCGCATCGCGGGTGTGCAGGCGGTCGATCAGGTGCTTGATGTCTGGCGCCGGATATTGCGGGTGCATCAGCCCGGAGACCGAGTATTCGAGCTCGCGGCGGTTGACGAGCACGGTCGTGTTCATCGGGAAGAGCTCGTCCTTCCCGGCATGGTCGATATGGAGATGGGTGTGCATGACATAGCGCACATCGCCCATTCGCACGCCGTGCCTCGCGAGCTGGTTCTCGATCATGTTCTCGTGGAACTGGAGGCCGCGCATGCCGAGGCTCTCCATGATCTGGTTGTGACGGTAGCCGGTGTCGACCACCACCGGCCAGGGCCCGCCGAGGATCAGGAAGCCATAGGTCGGCACGCGGCGGGTGCGGCCGCAATCGCGGCCGAGCACGAGAAAGCTCGATTCCAGCTCGATATCGCCGTAGTCGAGGATCTTGATTTCGAGCGCCATGGACATGCCTCCCCTGAATCTATTGGCCTAGGCGGTAGACCCGCCTCGCGGTCTCGTTAAACACGGCTCCTCGGTCGCCTTCCGGCACCGCCGCAAGATGCGCCGAGATCAGCTCGGCGTAGGTCGTCCAGAGCTTCTCGATCGGGAAATTGGAGCCGAACAGGCAGCGGCCGGCGCCGAACAGCGCCAGGGTCTGCTCGGCGATGAAGCGCACATGCTCCGGGTCGTTGCGGCGCAGGAAAGTTCCGAGGCCGGAGAGCTTGCTCGTGATGTTGGGCTGGGCGGCGAGCAATCTCATGCCGCCCCGCCAGGCGGCGATGCCCTCCGGCGAGAGGTCCTCCAGCATGCCGGCGTGCTGGAGCACGAAGGTCACTTTCGGGCAGGCGGCGGCGAGCTCGGCCGCGCCCGCCATCTGGCCGGCGAAGACCTGGAGATCGAAGCTGAAGCCGTACGCGGCGAGCCGCCCGATATTGGCGACCAGTCGCGGATCGCGTGCCAGGTCGGGTCCGCTGGCGAAGCGGTAGAGCGTGTTCTCGTGCCAGTGCAGTTGCATGCGCACGCCGCGGACGCGGCCATTGGCGGCCAGCGCATCGAGCTGCGACCTGACATCATCGACCAGCATGTCGGCATAGGCGACGATGGCGATCGGGAAGCCGCTCTCGTCGGAGGCGCGCGAGACGTACTCGACCTCTTCGAGATGGCGCGCCGGCGCCCAGTTTGCCTGGACATAGACGGCTTCAGTCACGCCGGCCGGCCGGCAATCGTCGAGATATTCGGCGACCGGATAGTCGCGCCGGATCGGCTCATAGGGCCCGAAGATGCGTGGCTGCATCGGCCCGACAAGCCAGGGCAGGTCCGCCTGCCGCCAGATGTGGAAATGGGAATCGACGAAGCCGGTCATGCTGCTTGCAGGCCTCCGAGCGAGAGAATGTGCCGGCAGATGCGCGCCGTGCTGGCGCCGTTGCCGAGGCTGGCGAGCTGGGGCGCGATCAGGCGCAGCGCCTCCGTCTCCGGCCGGTACTCCGGATCCGCGGCGAGCGGGGTCAGCCAGTCGATGCGGTGGGCACGCTGGCTGAGCCGCGCCACGGCCGTCACGAGCGCCGCCGGATCGCCGCGCTCCAGCCCGTCCGAGAGCACGACGACGACGGCGCCGCGCGCATAGGCCGCAAAGCGCGGCACGGCGAGGAAAGCAAGCAGCGCATCGCCGATGCGGGTGCCGCCATCCCAGTCGGCCACCAGCCCGGCGGCATCGGCCAGCGCGTGCTCACGGCGCTTGCGACGCAGCGCCTTGGTGAGACGCGTCAACCTCGTGCCGAAGGTGAAGACCTCGGCATGCGGAACGGACTGCACGACGGTGTGGGCGAGTGCGATATTGGCGTCGCTGCGCTGCTTCATCGAGCCGGAGACGTCGATGAGAAGCAGGATAGGCCGCGCCCGCGTGACCCGGCGCAGCTTCTTGAGGCTCATCACCTCGCCGTCATGGCGGATCGCATCGCGCAGGCTGCGCGCCAGATCGACGGTCGCGCCCCGGCGTGCCGCACGCTGGCGATAGCCGCGGCGGCGCGGCAGCGCTGCCGGCAGCTCCCGGCCGAAGCGGCGCAGCGTCTCGTTCTCGTCGAGTGGCTTTAGCAGGCGGACCGAGAGCGCCTCCGCGCCGGTCGCAGCCTGGCCGGTCTCGTTGATCTCCTCGCCGAGCAGGACCTCGCGGGAGCCGCTGTCCTCCTGCACCGAGACGTCGTCATCGGGCGCGAAGTCCTCGTCGCCGGGTTCGGCGATGGCACCGAGGAAATGGGCATCGAACAGCGCTTCGAAGCGCTCGCGCTGCTCCGGATGCGGCGCCAGCGTCGCAACGGCCGCCTTGCGGATATGCTCCAGGCTGCGCGGCCCCAGGAGCTCGATCGCACTGAGAAAAGAGACGGTCTGCTCGGGCGCGACGGCGATGCCGTGCTGGCGCAGCAACGCCGGAAAGGAAACGAAGAGCCGGGCGGCGGCGGGGAGAGGCTCGATCATGCCGCTAGTCCCGGGATGAACAGCGGCAGGCGCGGGCGCAGATGTGCGAGGTCTTCCTCGTCCTTGATCGCGGTGCCGAGCGAGCGCCGGAAGGCTTCCGGCCAGGGCGCGCCGCTCTGTGCGAGCGCCGTCGCGGCCTCGGCCCAGTCGACGGCCTCGGCGACGCCCGGCGGCTTGGCCAGCGGTTCCTGCCTGAGCAGGCCGACCGCTTGGACGACGGCCCGCGCCGTGCCTTCCGCCACCGCCGAGGAACGCAGCATGATGATCTGCGCTTCGCGCTCGGGCTCGGGATAGGCGATATAGTGGTAGACGCAGCGCCGACGCAGCGCCTCGTGCAGTTCGCGGGTGCGGTTGGAGGTCAGCACGACGACCGGCCGCTCGGGCGCGCGCAGCGTCCCGCGCTCAGGGATCGAGATCGAGAAATCCGAGAGGAATTCGAGCAGGAAGGCCTCGAACTCATGGTCGGAGCGGTCGATTTCGTCGATCAGCAGGACGATGGATTCGGGGCGCCGCAAAGCGGTCAGCATCGGCCGCTCGATCAGGAAGTCGTCGCGGTAGATGTCGAGCACCTCGCCCTCGCGCGCCTGCCGGATCGCCAGCATCTGGCGCGGATAGTTCCATTCATAGAGCGCCGCCGAGGCGTCGATGCCCTCGAAGCATTGCAGGCGGATCAGCTGCCGGCCGAGAATGCCGGCGATCGCCTTGGCGGCCTCGGTCTTGCCGACGCCGGGCGCGCCTTCGAGCAGCAGCGGCTTGCCGAGCGCGAGCGACAGGTAGCCGGCCGTCGCGATGCCGTCATCGGCGAGATACATCGCCGCCGTCAGGGCCTCGGCGAGGTCCTCGGGGCTTGAGATGCCGGCGACGGTCGTGCGCAAGGCCATCGCGTCAGCGCCAGTTCACCGGGCCGCCGCGGCGCGGGCCGGGCTTGGCGCCGCCATTGGCCTTAATGCCGCGCAGGATCTTCTCGGGCGTGATCGGCAACTCGTCGACCCTGACGCCGACGGCGTTGTAGACCGCGTTGGCGATCGCGGGCAGCACCGGATTGGCGCACATCTCGCCCGGCCCCTTGCCGCCGAACGGTCCGTCCGGCGCCGGCCGCTCCAGCACGGTGACGTGATAGGGCGCGATCTCGCCCGGGCCCGGCATCAGATACTCGTTGAAGTCGCGCGGTCCATGCTCGGGGTTGGGATAGTACGGCTCCGGCGTTTCGTAGAGCGCGTGGCTGATGCCCATCCAGGCGCCGCCGACCAGCTGCTGCTCGACCATGCGCGGATTGATGACCCGGCCGAGCTCGTAGGCGCTGGTCATCCTGAGCACCTCGACCTCGCCGGTCTCATCATCGACGGCGACATCGGCGACGAGGCAGGCATGGGCGAAGGCGGTGTTGGGGTTCATCTCGCCGGTCTCGGCATCGACGGCCGAGAGCGGGATCAGGAAGATGCCGCGCCCGGCAATGGTCTTGCCCTGCTTGAACTGGGCCGCCTGCGCCGTCGCCTTGACCGTGATCGTCTTCGAGGGCGCGCCGCGGACATGGATGTTGCCGCGCCCGTCGGTGACGAGGTCGCTGGCATTGACCTCGAGTTCCTCGGCCGCCGCTTCCAGCAGGACGCCGCGCGCCTCCCGCGCCGCGACGATGATGGCGTTGCCCATGCGGTGCGTGCCGCGCGAGGCGAAGGAGCCCATATCGTGCGGGCCGGTGTCGCTGTCGGCGGTATCGACGAAGACGTCCTCGATCGGCACGCCCAGCGTCTCCGCCGCGATCTGCCGCGAGACCTGCTTCATGCCCTGGCCGAGGTCGATCGCCGAGAGCGCGACGGTGAACTTGCCGTCCGGGTTGGAGTGGATCAACGCCTGGCTCGGGTCGCCGCCGAGATTCATGCCGATCGGATAGTTGACCGAGGCCATGCCCCTGCCTTCGTGACGGGCCATGTCAGCGCCTCCTCGTGCCGAAGACGGAAGAGAACCGCACCGCGCCGTGCTGCGTCTGGGCCGGGGAGGCCGGTGCCGAAACCGGCGGCGGCGCGGGCTGGTAGGACGGTGCAGCCGGAGGGCTGGCCGGCTGATAGGGCGGCGGTGCATAGGCAGGTGTCGCAGCCGCCGCCGGCCGGGCCGGCTCGTAGCGCGGCACCTGCGTCGGCGCGGCCCGTCCGTCGCGAGCCCCTTCCATCACCGGCTGCTTGCTGAGCGGGATGCGTGCCGTTCCGGCCGGAAGCGTCTGGGTGGCCGTTCCCGTTCGCGTCTCGGGCCGCCCGATCTGCCCCTTGGTGTCGACTGTCGTTGCCGGGATCTGGCCGCGCTCGCCGGCGCCGCCTGTGAGCGAGGACTGCCGCTTGGCCTGTTCCGAGAGCGGCCAGTTCGCCTTCTCAGCGGCGACCTGGACGCATTCCACCAGCGCCGTGTTCTTGGCCGCACGCCTGTGCGGCTTCATGTCCCCGTCGCGATAGGCGTTGAGGATGCGGAACTCCATCGGGTCCATGCTCGCCGCCTCGGCGAGCCGGTCCATCTGGACCTCGAGCGCAAAGTCGACAGCGGTGACGCCGAAGCCGCGCATAGCAGTCGAAGGGCAGCGATTGGTGTAGGCGACGTAGATGTCGGAGGCGACATTGGGGATCCAGTAAGGTCCCGGCACATGCGCCGTGCACTTGATCGCCGCATAGCTCGACAGCCGCGTATAGGCGCCGGCGTCGAAATAGCTGCGGATGTAGCGGGCGACGATGCGCCCGTCCCGCATCACGCCATCCTTGATGTAGATGCGCTCCGCCCCGCGCGGCGAGCCGTAGAGCATCTCCTCCTCGCGATCGAGGACGAAGCGCACCGGCTTGCCGGTCAGCATCGCGCCGAGCACCGCCAACGGCTCGGTCAGCGAGTCGACCTTGCCGCCGAAGCCGCCGCCGACCGTGCCGCCGATGAAATGCAACCGGTTCGACTCGACATCGACGATCTTGGCGGTGGTTCCCAGCGCGAAGAACAGGCCCTGCGCACAGGAGTGCACGACGAAGCGGCCATTCTGCTCGGGCGCGGCGATCGTGCCGTTGGTCTCCGTCGGCGCATGCTCGATCGGCGACATCTGGTAGCGATGCTCCATCACGATGTCGGCGCCGGAGAAAGCGCGCTCGACATCGCCGAAGCGCAGCTTCTGATGGTCGAAGCGCTCGTGATACTCGAAGTAGTTGCCGGGATAGGTCTCGTTGACGACGGGCGCGCCGGGCTTCAGCGCCTCCTCGACATCGAACACGGTCGGCAGCGGCTCATAGTCGATCCGCACCAGCTTCCGCGCCGCCAGCGCCTGCGCCTCGCTGTCGGCGAGGATCGCGACCACCGGCTCGCCCTTGTAGCGGACCTTGTCGACGGCGAGCGTCGGTTCGTCGTCCTTGCCGAAATTGATCAGGCTGAGCAGCGTGTTCTTGTTCACCGGCACGTCGGCGCCGCGCAGCACGCGCTTCACGCCGGGCGCGCGCTCCGCCGCCGAGATGTCGATGGAGCGGATACGGGCATGGGCATGCGGGCTGCGTACCACCTTGAGATGCAGCATTCCTTCGAATGCGTGGTCGTCGAAATAGCGCGTTCGCCCCGTGACATGGCCGGGCGCGTCCTGCCGCTGCAGCCCTTTGCCGATCACATTGAGGTTGTCGTCGCGCTCGTCGGCGAAGATGTCCTTGCGCATTTCCAGCATGGCGAGGCTCCTCAGGCTCGGCGCGCGCCGGGCGCGCTGGCGGCGGCGAGGATCGCGGCGACGATCGGCTCATAGCCGGTGCAGCGGCAAATATTGCCGCTGATCGCCTCGATCACATCGTCGCGGCTCGGGCTCGGGTTCTTCGCGAGCAGGGCGCGTGCCGCGGTCAGCATGCCCGGCGTGCAGAAGCCGCACTGGGCGGCGAAATGGTCCATGAAGGCGGCCTGCAAAGGATGCAGGTTCGGCCCGTCGGCCAGCCCCGCGGCGGTCTCGACATGACGGCCCTCGCAGGCGACCGAGAGCGTCAGGCAGGAAAGCTGAGGCTCGCCGTCGACAAGCACGGAGCAGACGCCGCAGGTTCCCTGGCCGCAGCCATATTTCGGCGAGAAATCGCCGAGGCCGCGCCTGAGCGTGTTGAGCAGCGTCTCCTGCGCGTCGACGAAGGCGGCACGGTCGGAGCCGTTGAGCCGGAACTGGACCGGGATCTTGGCCATGGCGACCTCCTCAGCGGGGCTCGCCGGCCAGCAGCCGGCCGAGATGGATGGGCAGCACTTCGCGGCGGTACCATTCGCTCGCGATGGCGTCGGTGGCGGGACGGCAGCCTTCGAGCGCGGCCTGCCTGGCGGCCTGGATCGCGGCGGCGTCGAGCGCCTTGCCGTCCAGTACCCGCTCGACCCCGCGCGCCCGGATCGGTGTCGGCGCCATCGCGCCATAGGCGATGCGCGGCTGCGCGACGCGCCCACCCTGCAAAGGCAGATGGGCGGCGATGGAGAGCACCGAAATGCCCTTCGGCTTGACCCGGCTGACCTTGCGGAAGTGAAATTCGCCGGGATTGGCCGGCCGCGAGAACTGAACGCCGGCGACCAGTCCCGAGACGCTGCCGCGATCGCGACCGGCGAGGAACTCTTCCAGCGGCACGCCGCGCCCGGTGCCGTAGCCGGCCTGCAGCACGATTTGCGCATCGAGTGCGAGCAGCGCCACCGTGAAGTCGCCATAGGGGGCGGCCGCGAAGAGATTGCCGCCGACCGTCGCCATGGTGCGGATCGCCGGGCCGCCGATGGCGCGTGCGGCGGGGTGCAGGAAGGCGAGCTCGCGACTGGCCAGCACCTGCGCCATGGTGACGCCGGCGCCGAGCTCGATCCGCGGGCCTCCGGTGCTCATCTGCCGGAAGGCGGGGTCGGTGATGCGCACCAGCGTGCCCTCGGTGAGGCGCCCTTCATTGACGTCGCGCATCACCAGCGTACCGCCGCCGAGCAGCACGGCCTGGCGATCCCCGGAAAGAATGCCAGCGGCCTCGGCGATCGTCGCGCAGCTTCTCACGCCGAGCATGTCAGACGCCCTCCCTGGCCAGTTCGGGCAGGCGGCGCACCGCCTCGATGCCGTTGGTGTAGACCTCGTCGCCGACGATCCGCGCGAGCTCGGCCTCGCGGCCGGGCGGCGTGGTGAAGCGGCTCTCCCAGTGCCAGAAGGCCCGGTTGCCATCCGTGACTGG
Source organism: Allobosea sp. WAO (assembly GCF_001509835.1). Taxonomy (GTDB): domain Bacteria; phylum Pseudomonadota; class Alphaproteobacteria; order Rhizobiales; family Beijerinckiaceae; genus Allobosea. Next base: position 406,025 of record NZ_JXTJ01000004.1, on the reverse strand, counting down.
CAGCAGCCGGACATGGGCGACGTAGTTGAAGAGCGGGATCGGCGTGTCGAGCAGGCAATAGCTGAAGGTCATTTCGAGATCCGAGAGGGTCAGGAGCTGCTCGCGCAGCTCGCTGCCGTCCTGCAGGGAGAAGCGACGCACGCAGCCGATCCTGTCGGAAGGGTGCCCGCGCTCGATCTCGCTTCGCGCGACGATCGGGTGCCAGCGATCATGGCCGTTGAAATCGCGCAGGATCGCCCAGAGCCGGTCCACCGGCGCGTCGATGATGGTGCTGCGGACGACGTGAGGCATGGCCTCATCCCCCGAATGCGCGCTTGAGCGCGTCGAACCCGCCCTGGAAGACGTTCGTGCCGATCCCCTCGACCAGCTCGGCCTCGCGCTCGGGCGCGCAGTCGAAATCGGCGGACCACTCGATGAAGGTGCGTTCCTGATCGGTGATCGGCGTCAGCCTGAGCGTCGCGACATAGTTGGTCAGCGGCATCGGCGAGTCGAGGATCGAATAGGTGCAGAACATGTCGTAATCCGACAGACCCAGAAGCTGCTCGCGCAGCCTGTCGCCGCTGCGCAGGCTGAAGGCGCGGATGCAGCCGACCTTGTCGGCGGGCTCGCCGTTCTCGATCCGGCTTTCCGCGATGCGCGGGTGCCAGTTCGGCAGGCCGTTGAAATCGCGCACGCGGGCCCAGACCTTGGCGGCGGGGGCGGCGATGACGCTGGAGACGTAGACGCGGGCCATGATGCTCTGTCCTCAAGCCTTCGTCTCGGGCGCGCCGTCGGCGCCGCCGCTTCCGCCGGAGCCGCCGCCAGAGCTGCCGCCCTTGGGCTTGGCCGGCTGCGCTTCCTTGGCGACGCGCTGCATGTCGGACGCCTCGCGCATCAGGCCACCCATCTTGGCGAGATTGCCGCCCTCGATGCCGATCTCCTTCAGCACCTGGTCGATCATCGGTGCCTGGACGCGGTAGCGCAGGGCGGATTCGATCACCTCGTCGGTCGGCGAGCGCGCCGCGCCGCCGGCCCCGCTCGCTCCCACCCCGCCGGCGAGCCCATCGACATGGAGGATACGGATGCCCTCGATCTTCTCCATCGGCTTGACGCTCTCGCGCACGATGCCCTCGATCCGGTCGAGCAGCCGGCGCCGGAACAGCCCGTAGCGGGCACCGTCGGTGAGCACGTTCTCGGCCTCGTAGAGCAGCTTCTGCGCCTCGGCGTCGACAGCCTTGCGGACCTTGTCGGCCTCGGCCGCGATGCGTGATTCCTCGGCCGCCTTCTCGGCGAGCATGACCTCGACGGTCTTCCGGCGCCTGGCGCCCTCGCTCTCGCGGATGGTCTTGACCTTTTCCTCGGCCTCGACAGCCTTGCCGCGGGCGATCTCGGCATTGGCCTGCGCTGCCGATTCCTCCAGCGATTTGGCGTAAAGCGCGATCGCCTTGTCCATCGCAGCGCTCTCGACCTCGCGCTCGCGCTCGATCTCGAGCTTGCGCAGTTCGCGCTGCCGGCCGACGCGAGCCTCGTCCAGCCCGCGATCGGACGAAATCCGCGCGCGCTCGACCTCCTCGTTCGAAGCGATCTGAGCCTCCTGCAGCGCCTGATTGCGGGCGATCTCCAGCTGCTCCAGGGCCCGGCGCCGCTCGATCCGTACCGCTTCCAGTGCCTGCTCGCGGGTGATGTCGACGGTCTCGACCTGCTGGCGTGCCGTGATCTCGGCCTGGCGCAGCGTCTTGTCGGCGTCGGTCCGCTCGACCTTCTTGGCGGCGACGGCGATGGCGCGCTCTTCCTCCGCGACCTCGACCGCCTTCTTCTGGGCGATCTGCAGCATCTCGCGGGTCTTGGAGGAGTCGATCCGCTCCTTCTCGAGCCCGAGTTCGGTAACGATGCGCTGACGCTCGACCGAGTCGCGCCGCTTCAGCTCGGCGGCGTCGAGATCGGTGTTGCGCTTGATCTCCAGTTCTTTCGTTGCGAGTTCGGCGGCGATCCGCTCGGCGGCAACCGCCTTCTCCTGGGCGATGCGCGCCGCTTCCGTGGCCTCGCGAGCCGAAATCTCGGCGGTTTCGATCGCCTGATTGCGGAGGATCTCGAGGTTGCGCACCTCCTCGTCGCGGCGGATGCGCTCGCCCGAGACGGTACGCTCCTGCGCGATGCGCGCCTTCTCGACGCTTTCGCGGGCGGCGATCTCGGCAGCCTCGACCGCCTCGGTGCGCCCGATCTCAAGCAGGCTCTTGCGCTGTTCGAGGGCGATGCGATCGGCCGTGATCGCATTATCCTGAGCGATGCGGGCCTTCTCGATCGCCTCGCGGGCTGCGATCTCGGCCTCGTCGAGCGCCCGGTTGCGGGCAATGCCGAGCGCGCGGACGCGCTCGTCCTGGGCGATGCGAGCGGTCTCGACCGCTTCGCGCGCCGCGATATCCTCCTGATCGAGCGTACGCGTGCGCTCGATCTCGCGGTTGCGCACCTCCTGCTCGCGGGCGATGCGCTCGGCGCTCACCGCCGTCTCCTGGAGGATGCGGGCCTTTTCGGTCTCTTCGCGAGCGGCGATCTCCGCCGCCTCCAACACCTTGGCGCGCTCGATCTCCTTCTGGCGGATTTCGCGCTCGGAGGTGATGCGGGCCGCGTTGATCGTCTGCTCGTTGGCGATCCGCGCCTTCTCGACGGTCTCGCGCGCCGCGATCTCGGCCTCCTCGACGGCCTGCGTGCGCGCGATCTCCTGCTGGCGGATATCGCGCTCGGAGGCGATCCGCGCCTCGCTGATCGCGCGCTCATTGGCGATGCGCGACTTCTCGATCTCCTCGCGCGAGGAGATCAGCGCCTGCTCGGCCTCGGTGTCGCGTGCTGCCCGCTCGCGGGCGACTTCCGCCCGCTGCACGGCGCGCTTGATCTCGATCTCGCGCTGCTGTTCGAGCCGCGCCGCCTCGCTGTCGCGCTCGATGTCGAGCGCCTGGCGCTCGGCTTCGAGATTGCGGGTGCGGATGCGGATCATCGAGTCCTGCTCAATGTCGTTACGCAGCTTCCGCTTGTCCTCGATCTCCTCGATGATCCGCGTCAGACCGGCGGCGTCGAAGCGGTTCGACGGGTTGAAGAACTGCAGGTCGGTCTGGTCGAGATCGGTGAGCGCGACCGATTCCAGCACGAGGCCGTTCTGGTCGAGCGCCTCGGCAGCGGCGTCCTTGACGCGCTGGACATAGGTTCCGCGCTGCTCGTGCATCTCCTCCATCGTCATCTCGGAGGCGACGGTGCGCAGCGCCGAGATGAACTTGCCGGACAGCAGGGCGTTGAGCTGGTCCGGCTGCAAGGTGCGCCGGCCGAGCGTCGCGGCGGCAACCGAGACCGATTCCCGCTGCGGCCTGACCCGCACATAGAATTCGGCGTCGATATCGACGCGCATGCGGTCGCGGGTGATCAGCGCGTCGTTGTTGGCGCGTGTCACGGCGAGCTGCAGCACGTTCATGTTGACCGGCGTGACGTCGTGGATGATCGGCAGCACGAAGGCGCCGCCATTGATCACCACCTTTTCGCCGAACAGGCCGGTGCGGACGAAGGACACCTCCTTCGACGAGCGGCGATAGAGCCAGTTCACCAGATAGACGACGATGGCGATGACGATCACCGCCACGATCAGCCAGAGGATCAGCGATCCGATCAGCTGTCCCGTCATGTCCTCATCCTCCCGCCCGTCCTTCGGGTCACTTCGACTTGCCGGCTTGGCGCGCCGGTCTCTTCGTCGTCTGCTTGTCCGTCGTCTCTTGCCGGCGCCCGATCCGCTTGAAGGCGCGGGTCTGGTCGCGGATCGCGATCTCGACCGGCAGTCGCTCCATCGAGGATGCGCCGTAGAAGCCGTGGCAGTGCTTCGTGTTCTTCATGATGAAATCGGCATCGGCCGGTTCCGCGACCGGCCCGCCATGGACGAGGACGATCGCGTCCTGCTTCACCGCCAGCGCCGCAGCAGCCCAGCTGTCGACGAGCGCCGGGCAATCCGCCAGCTGCAAGGCCGTGTCGGCGCCGATCGAACCGCCGGTCGTCAAGCCGAGATGGCAGACGATGATGTCGGCTCCGGCCCTCGCCATGGCGCGCGCCTCGTCCTCGCAGAAGACGTAGGGCGTGGTCAGCAGGCCCTTCCGGTTGGCGAGCGCGATCATCTCGACCTCGAGCCCGTAGCCCATGCCGGTCTCTTCGAGATTCTTGCGGAAGACGCCGTCGATCAGCCCGACCGTCGGAAAATTCTGGACGCCGGCGAAGCCGATCCGGCCGATCTCGTCGAGGAAGACATCCATGCGCCGGAACGGATCGGTGCCGCAGACCCCGGCGATCACCGGCGTCTGCTTCACCACGGGCAGCACCTCGGCGGCCATCTCCATGACGATGGCGTTGGCGTCACCATAAGGCATCATGCCGGAGAGCGAGCCGCGCCCGGCCATGCGGTAGCGGCCGGAATTGTAGATCACGATGAGGTCGATGCCCCCGAGCTCCTCGCATTTGGCCGAGAGGCCGGTGCCGGCGCCGCCGCCGATGATCGGCTCGCCCTTGGCGATCATGGCCCGGAAGCGCTTGAGCAGGGTCTTCTTGTCGAAAGGCGTCATGACCTGCCTCCGCTGGCCCGCTCGCGCCGGCGGCCGGCATGCAGTGCGCGGAACTGCTGAACCAGCGCCGCGGCAAAGGCGGGGTCGTTGATGTGGAGCGGCAGGCGGATGAGCTGCCGGTTGGCGCTGGTGCGCACCGTCTGCTCCAGCGCCTGGAACAGCGCGGCGTCGGCGGCCGGGTCGTGGAAGGCCTGGCCCGGGGCATCGAGCGCGGAGACGCCGCCCTCGGGGATCAGGAAGCGGACCGGGCCTTCCATCTGGTTCAGCCGCTCGCCGATCCAGCGGCCCATGCGCGCATTCTCCTCCGGCGTGGTCCGCATCAGCGTGATCTGCGGGTTGTGCGGGTAGAGCTTGCGGCCGCGGTAGCGCTCGGGGACCGTCTCGGGCGCGAAGAAGTTGACCATGTCGAGCGCGCCGACCGAGCCGACATAGGGGATGCGCGTGCGGATGACCGCGCCGAAACGGTCCTCCGTCGCCGGCAGGAAGCCGCCCATCATCATGTCGCAGATCTCGGTGGTGGAGACGTCGATGACCGCATCGACGAGGCCGGAATCGACCAGTTTCTCCATCGAGCGCCCACCGGTGCCGGTGGCGTGGAAGACGAGCGGCTCCCACTCGGCCTCGAGCAGCTTGGCAACCTTCTGCACGCAAGGCGTCGTGACGCCGAACATGGTCAGGCCGACCAGCGGCTTCTCGGCCTCGGCCCGCCGCGGCGCGCCTTCGCGCTTGAGTTCGCTGAGCCGTGCCTTCGCCATCGCCGCGACCGCGCGCGCGCCATTGCCGAGCACGAGCCGCGAGACGCGGTTCAGCCCCTGCACATCCGTGACGGCGTGCATCATCGTGATGTCGGTGGCGCCGACATAGGCGCGCACATCCCCCGAGGCCATGGTCGAGATCATGAGCTTGGGCACACCGACGGGGAGCGCCTGCATCGCTGGCGTGACGATCGCGGTGGCGCCGGAGCCGCCGGCGGAGATGATGCCGAGCACACCCTCCTGCCGCGGCAGCCAGGCGGCGAAGGCCTCCGTCATCGCCGCGACCGCCGTGCCGCGATCACCCGAGGAGATGCCGGTCGAGCCCCTGGCCGAAGCGAGCGCAACCTGCTGGGGCGTGACGTCGCCGCCGGCGCTCCGGCCCGAGGTCGAGAGGTCGACCAGCAGGGTCCGCAGCCCCTCGGCGCGGACGAGGTCGCGGATATAGCGCAGCTCCTCGCCCTTGGTGTCGAGCGTTCCGGCGACGACGACATAGGGCTCGCCCGCGGTCGCCGCGGCAGCGAGCGGCCGGATCGCGCCGACCGGCTCGCCATTGCGCGTCGCCAGCGTCGGGCGCGAGATCGTGCGCGCCTGAGCCTCGATCCGCGCCGCCGGAATGGGCTGCGACCAGCGGGTGGGAATGACGGGGTTGGCATTGTAGACGCGGGTCGGGCCCGCGGCGATGGGGGGCGCGGGACGCGCGGCCGTGGCAGCGCCGGCCGTGGGCTCCGGCGCGCCGTCGGTCTCGTCATGGCCATGCCGCCCGACGCCGAGCAGGCGCTGCTGCAGGTCCCGGTCGCCGGCGAGCGTCGCCGAGGCGATGATGCGGTTGACCCGGCCATTGACCATGATCGCGACCGGATCCGACATCTGCGTGGCGACGCCGATGTTCTGCTCGATGACCAGGATCGCGACATCGCCCTGATCGGCGAGCCGGACCAGCATCTCCTCGACATGGGCGACGATCACCGGCGCCAGCCCCTCGGTCGGCTCGTCCATGACGAGCAGGCGCGGGTTGAGCATCAGTGCCCGGCCGATCGCCAGCATCTGCTGCTCGCCGCCGGAAAGCTGCGCGCCGCCGTTGTTGCGGCGCTCGGCGAGCCGGGGAAAGGCCTCGTAGATGCGCTCCCGCGTCCAGGCGCCGCGCTTGCCGCGCTGCATCAGCTGGAGATGCTCGTCGACAGTCAGCGAACGCCAAAGCCGGCGCCCCTGCGGGACATAGCCGATGCCGAGACGGGCGATTTCGGCGGGCGAGCGGCCGGAGATCTCCTCGCCGAAGAAGCGGATCGAGCCCGATGAGATCGGCACGAGCCCCATGATCGCCTTGCACATGGTCGTCTTGCCCATGCCGTTGCGGCCGACCACGGAAAGCACGCCGCTCTCCAGCGTGAGATCGACGCCTTGCAGGGCATGGGAGCGCCCATAGAACACGTTGAGCCCGGCGATCTGCAGGATCGGCACGCCGGCGGCGGGCGGCGGCCTGAAGCGCTCAGCCATGGCCGCCTCCGAGGTAGAGTTCCTGCACCTCGGGGTCGGATTCGATTTCGTCCGGACGGCCTTCCTTGAAGATGCGGCCGTTGTGCATCATCGTCACGCTCTCGACGACGCGCAGCGCCACATCCATGTCGTGCTCGATGATGATGTAGCCGATATGGGCTGGCAGCGAGGTCAGGATATGGACGAGGTCGCGTCGCTCCGTCGGCGAGAGGCCAGCCGCCGGCTCGTCGAACAGGATGAAGCGCGGCGCGCCCGACAGGGCGAGCGCGATCTCGAGCTGGCGCTGCTGGCCATAGGCGAGCTCGCCGACCAGCCGGTCCTTGACGGCAGAAAGATGCACGGCCTCGACCAGCCCTTCGGCGGCGTGGACAAGGGCATCGTCGCGGCGCGGTCGGACGAGGGAAAAGCGGTTCCGCGACACGCCCCGGCAGGCCAGATAGACATTGTCGAGAACCGAGAGTCCGGTGAACAGCGAGGAGATCTGATAGGTGCGCCGCAGGCCGCGGCGGATGCGCTCCTGGGGCGGGAAGGCGGTCACATCCTCGCCGAAGAACCGGATCAGGCCGGTGCTCGGTGCGAAATCCCCGGTGATGCAGTTGAACAGGGTGGTCTTGCCGGCGCCGTTCGAGCCGAGCACGCCGCGCCGCTCGCCGGGGCGCACCGAGAGCGTGACGTCGGACAGCGCAGCGAGCGCACCGAACAGCCGCGAGACGCCGCGCAATTCCAGCGCATTGGCCGAGCCGGCGGACGCCAGGCTCTCGCGTGCGGGGACGGCGCTCATGGCGAGCCCCCGCCGATGCGCATGCCGGCCTCGCGGGCCTCGCTGCCCTTGCGATAGCGCTCGCGCAGGCGCTGCCAGATGCCGATCAGCCCGTCGGGCGAGAACAGCACGATGACAAGGAAGCCGAGGCCGATCAGCAGCTGGTAGCGCTTGCCGTCGAGGCCGACCCCCTCCAGCATGTCGAGCGAGAAGGTCCGCAGCAGCACATAGACCAGCGCGCCGATGAACGGGCCGATCGGGCGGCTGAGGCCGCCGACGACAGCGATGATCAACATGTCGACGACGGGGCCGACCCCGGCTGTGCCGGGCGAGATCTGGCGCTGATACCAGACCAGCAATACGCCGGCGCAGGCGGCGATGAACGAGGCGAAGGCGTAGGCCGCGATGCGATGCGCGACGACGTCGAAGCCGAGGGCGGCCATGCGGCGCGGATTGTCGCGCGTCCCCTGCAAGGCGAGGCCGAAGGGCGCCCGCGAGACATAGATCACCGCGCCATAGGCCAAAGCGGAACAGGCGAGCGTGAGGTAGTAGAAGGGCAGGTTCTGGCCCCAGTCGACGCCGAGGAAGACCGGTGGCTTGATACCGTTGAAGCCGCTGAAGCCGTTGAAGATCGTGTAGTTCTGCAGCGCGAGGTAATAGAAGGCCGAGGCGATCGCGAGCGTGATCATGATCGTGTAGATGCCCTCGGTCCGCACCGAAAGCGCGCCGCTGAGCGTGCCGAACAAGGTCGCGACCAGGATCGCGACCGGCGCCGCCATCCACCAGGGCCAATGCAGGCTGATCTGCGAGATCGCGCTGTCGCCGAGGATCGCGACGAGATAGCCGGCGCAGGCCGCCACCGTCATCTGCGCGAGGCTGACGATGCCGCCATAGCCGGCGAGGAACATCAGGCCGAGCGCGACGAGGCCGAGGATCATCGAATAGGCGAAGATCTGGACGAGCCAGAAGGGGCTCGCGATCGCGGGCATCACCAGCAGCAGCACCGCCACGACCCAGAACGCCGTGCCGCGGCGCGCCAGCCAGGCCGGAAAACCCTCCCGGGTACGGGCGCGCTGCTCGAGGTTGAGATCGGCGATCGCCATGCTCAACGCCTCGCCGCCAGGCCCTGCGGCCGCACCGCCAGGACCGCCACCATGATGACGAAGGTCAGCATCACCGCATAGGTCGGCATGTAGACCGAGCCGAACTGCTCGGCGAGACCGACGATCAGCGCGCCGATCGCCGCGCCGGGGATCGAGCCCATGCCGCCGACGATGACGACGACGAGCGACGACAGCAGGATCTTGGTGTCCTCGCCCGGCTGCAGCGACTGGAAGGTGCCGCCGATGACGCCGGCGAGCCCTGCTAGCCCGGCGCCGAACGCAAAGATCATCACGAAGACGAGCTGCACGCGCACGCCCGTCGCCGAGAGCATGTCGCGATCGTCGACGCCGGCGCGCACCAGCATGCCGACCCGCGTCCGGTTGAGCGCAAGCCACATCAGGACACCGACGATGATCGCCCCGACCAGGATCGCGAGGCGCACCAGCGGATAGGTCATCATCACGGGGTCGCCATTGCCGCGCAGCGCCACGACGAAGGGCAGCTGGACCGGGCCGGAAAGCCAGTCCGGCGTCGTCACCTGGAAGGTGTCGCCGCCATAGTTCCACAAAAGGAGGTCGGCGAAGATGATCGAGAGGCCGATGGTCACCAGCGTCTGGCGCAGGTCCTGGCCCTCCATCCAGCGGAAAAGCAGCACCTGCATCAGCACGCCGACAATGCCGACGACGATGAAGGCTGCCAGGAGCGCCAGCAGCCAGGAACCGGTGAGATGGCCGACGCTGTAGCCGAGATAGCCGCCGAACAGATAGAGCGAGCCATGGGCGAGATTGACGTTGCGCATCAGCCCGAAGATCAGGGTGAAGCCGCTGGCGACCAGGAAATAGAGCGCGCCGAGCGTGATGCCGTTGAACAGCGCGCTCAGGAAGACGCGCTTGCGGCCGAGCATCGCTTCCATCCCCGGCGTCCAGACCGAGAAGATCAGCCAGGCGAGGATGCCGACCGCGAAGATGATCACCAGCGACCAGATCGGGCGGCGCGCGACGAAGTCAGACATGGGCCGCCTGCATGGGCGCCGGGCCGACCGTGCGCAGCACGCGGCGATAATCGCGCGGCGCCATGCCCATATGGGCGGTGAAGAAGCGGGTGAAGACGCTCTGGCAGGAGAAGCCGAGACCGTTGCCGATCCGCGTCACCGGGTCCTGCGAGAAGACCAGCCGGTCGAGCGCCGCATCGAGGCGGACGGTGTTCGAGAAGACCGTCGGCGTCACGCCGACCTGCTGGCGGAACAGCTTGAAGAAATGCGCCCGCGACAGCCCGGCTTCCCGGGCCACGCGCTCGAGCGCGCCGTCATAGCTCGGGTGATCTTCGAGCAGCCGGCAGGCTCGCAATACCCGGCGATCGAGCGCGCCTTCCGGCGCGAGATGAGCGAAGGAAGAGGCCAGCGTCGGCTCGATCGGCTCGCTGGAGGCCTGTGCCAGCGCCATCAGCACCGGCCCGAGATTAAGGTCCCGGCGCGAGCAGAGCAGCATCTCGACGATCTTGTCGCGCCAGGCGGCGAGCTCGCGGGTCACGACCAGCTCCGATGACGGAAAGAACGATCCCCCGAAGGGAGACATGCCCTGGGCGGCCAGCCATTCCGGCCTGAGATAGACGACGAGGAAGAGGCCGAAGCAGCCCTTGCTCTCCGGCTGGAAATTGTGCGGTTCCCACGGATTGATCGCGACACCCATGAAGGGGTCGACGCGCGTCGAACGGCTGCCGACGGTCACGAGGCCACGCGATCCCTCCAGGAAGAAGATCAGATGGGCCTCGCGATGGGCGTGCAGCACCAGGGGCCGGTCGAGATCGTAGATCGAAACCCGGCCGAACGGACCGTGGCAGACCGCGACTGCGCGACTCATGGTTCCTCTCGAAAACAAGTCCGGCGGCGCGACATTGGCCTCGTCAGGCCAGCCGCCATCCGTCGCCTGCGCAGATCATCGCAGGCGGCGGCACCGGGACGTCACAGGGACGAAGGGGGCGCGCATCTCGCGTAACTCCCCCTTCGGCAGTCTTCGTCAGGCGTCTATTTCTTGCATTCCGGGTTGGTGCGCGAAGGCAGGCCCACCGCCTTGAAGGCTTCGGGGGACAGGCCCATCGTCTTGTTCACGTTCGGAACCGTGCGGACGAACTTGTTGGTGAGTTCGCCGTTCGGCAGTTCCGCCACCTCGGTAATGAAGGTCGTCGCGATCGCCTGACGGTCGTCGTCGAGCTTGATCTTGCCGTTGGGCGCATCGAGCTCGACCTTGGCCAGTTCTGCCCGCAACTTCGCGCCGCCGTCCGAGAGATCGGCATTGACCTTGCCCAGCGCTGTCGCGAGCGCGGTGAAGGCGTTGTAGTAGTTGGTCGCGAAGAGGGATGGGCTGGCGAAGCGCTTGTCAGCCGGGAAGGCGTCCTGATAGGCCTTGACCCAGGCCTTCCAGCGCGGGTCGTCCCAGGCATCCGCGACGCCGCCGGAGGACGGCGTGCCGACGAGGAGCTTCTTGGCCGCGCCGCGCGAGGAGAGCACGGTCTGGTCGACCATGATCGAGCCGCCGACGAACTTCGCGTTGCCGCCGGTCTGGCTGTACTGGTTCAGAAAGTTGACCGCGTCGCCGCCGCCGAGACCGAGGAAGACCGCATCGACATCATCGGGAATATTGGCGATGACCGAGCCGAAATCCTTGGTGCCGAGCGGTACCCATTGGCGCTGGGTGATCTGCCCGCCGGCGCCGCAATAGCCGAGCGCGAAGCCGAAGACCTGCGTGTAGGGGAAGGAATAATCCTCCGCGATCACCGCGACCTTCTTGTAGCCCTTGTCCTTGAAGACGTAGTCGCCGAGCCCGGCCATCCACATCGCGCCGTTGCTGTTGAAGCGGAAATAGTTCGGCGACGGATTGACGTAAGTGGTCTCGAGTGCGCCCGAGGAGCCGTCGACGACGGTCACGTTCGGAACGGTCTTCGAATAGTCGCGGATGGCGATACCCTCGGAGCCCGAGAGCGGCCCGACGATGACCTGGACCTTGTCCTGTTCGACGAGCTTGCGCGCGGCCCTCAGCGCGGAATCCGGGCTGGCATCGGTGGTGGCGATGATCAACTCGACTTCCCGACCGGCGATCTTGTTGCCGAGCTGCTTCAGCGCCACCTGGACGCCGCGCACGCCATCCTCGCCGCCGGACGTCAATGCGCCCGACAGCGTCGCCATCATGCCGATCTTGAGTTTTTCCTGGGCGCCGGCAACCGAAGAGGCTGCGACGAGACTACAGACCGCGACGGCGGTCAAAAGCACCTTGCGCATCGAATCTCCTCCCTTCGTGTCTGACCACGCCGAAGGTTTCAACGGCGAGGCCGAAGGCGGCTTTTTTATCCGCTCTAAGGGAAAGGTAGCACACGACGCCTTGCTGCCAAGATCGCGAACATTGCTCAGGGTCTGCTTTTGGGGCGCGGCGACGGATTTGCTCTGAGCAGATTCGGGAAAGCTGAAGGGCGCGGTAAAGCTGGGCTTCTGCCGAGACGAGTTCTGCAGAACCACGTGCCGGCCCGTATGGTGAAAGAGGGGGCGGCAGCGATCATCGGCGGGAAAACGTTGCGCGCGTAGAAATAGGCGGGGCGAGCCTGTCCATGACGCTACGACATTGGCCTGCTGCCGCAGCGAGAGCGGCGCAGCGAGCCGCACGCGTCATCCGCGCGGCGTGACCGTCTTGCTTATGGGCGAGGGGCGGTTGCAGCGCCTCGCCCCTGCCTGCCTCTCAGCGAGCCTGAGCGAAGGCTCCCACTTCGTCCAGCCCCATCTGCCAGAAGTCGGCTTCCAGCCGCGAGGCCTTGCCGAACAGGGCGGCGAGGTCGGCGAAGCGCCGTTCGGTCATGGCGCGGGCGGCGAGTTCGTCGAGATGGCGGCGGGCATCGCGGGCGACGTTCTGGAAGGCTTCGTCGGCATATTCGCCGATCCATTCGCGATAAGGGTGGCTTTCGAGCGCCGGGCCGATTTCGGCGGCAAGCCGAGCGCCGATCTCGGCATAGCCGATGACGCAGGGTGCCAGCGCGACATGCAGGTCGAGCAGGTCGCCGGACTGGCCGCAATCGAGCACATAGCGGGTGTAGGCGACCGTCGCCTGGTGCTCGGGCGCCGCTTCGAGATCGGCCGGCGACAGGCCCCAGCGACTGCAGAGGCGGATGTGCAGGTCCATTTCGAGATCGAGGATCGCCGAGAGACCGGCCTTGGCCGCCCGCATGTCGGCGAGCGTGCGGCTCTTATAGGTCGCGAGCGCATAGGCGCGCGCGAATTGGATCAGGAAGAGATAGTCCTGGGCGAGATAGGTCCGGAACGCCGCTTGCGGCAGCGAGCCGTCGCCCATCTGCCGCAGGAAATCATGCTCGACATAGGCGGCCCAGTCTGCTGCGGCTGCGACTTTCAGCCTGTCGAAGATATCCACGGCGGCACCTCGTTCCCTAAGACGGAATCGGGCGCAGTGATAGCCAGCGCGGCGACGCGACGGAAGCGGCTGCGGGGCCGGCCGCCCGTGCGCCTAAAGCGCGAGCGCCGCCAGCGCCTCGTTGATCCACCACCATTCGCGCCCGGGCGCGTCTTCGCCGCGCAGGATGGCGAGCAACTGCTGATAGCGCAGCGATCGGTCGTGATGGCGGCGATACTGGTCGAGATGCCAGTCGCGAAAGTTCGCGTCCGGCGCGCGCTTCATCGCCTTCGCCGAGGCGTCCAGCCAGTCACGGGCGATGGCCTGGCCGCTCTGCGAGTCCGGAGCCTCGCCCTTCGCCATGGCCAGGCGGATGGCGGCGAGTATCCGCTCGGCGGCGGCATGATAGGCGGCTGGATCGAAATCCGCGGTCCACATCGTCGCGGCATCCGTTTTGGCGCTGGCGATCAGGGCCGGATCCGTCAGCATCGCCCTGAGCTCGGCGAAGGCGTCGATCTGCTCCGGAGAGGGATCTTCCGGCAGCTCCGGGCTTCCGGCCGCGAGCGCCTCTCGCTTCCACTCAGGGCTGATCCTGTCACCGGTGACCTCCTCGAAGAAGCGCTCGGTCAGGCTGCGCATGTCGGCATTGGACAGGCTGGTCATGGTCCATAGTCTCCTGATGTCGTCCGGGGTGGGCTCGGGATGGCGCAGTGCGGCGCGCAGGGTCGCGGCGATGCGCCGCTTTCCGGCGATCTCGGCTTCGAGCGCCGACAGGCGCAGCGCCAGCAATTCGGCGAGCGAGGTCTTGCGGGCGAGGATGCCGCGGATCGCCGCGAGGCTGGCTCCCATGGCACGCAGTGCCTGGATCAGCGCGAGCCGCGCCGCATCGGCATCCGAATAGACGCGGTAGTTCGCCATGGTTCGGGTGGACGGCGGCAGCAGGCCCTTGTCGGAATAGAAGCGGATGCGCCGCACCGGCACGCCGCTGAGGCCGGAGAGCTCGCCGATGGTGTAGCGTTGGTCTGTCATGGGGACGTCGTAGCGTCTCCATCTGATGGAGGGTCAAGCGGCGCGCGATGTCTCTCGCGAGATCGTTCGAATGCGCGGCAATTGCGCAAGCGGCCCGAAACCTTCCCGGCTGAAACTGTAGGGGCGCATCCGCTTCCGTTGAGCCGCGTCAAACTCCCATTAGCTTGTCGTGGCCAGGATCGCGCACGTGCAAAGCCCCCGAAACAGTTTCGCGCCCGGACGGGAGGTGCCCGCCGAGGCGCAGCCGCAGCGCGCTGCTTCACGGTGGCGCATCGACGGCCTGCATTTCGAGCCCAAGCTGGAGCACGAGTACCGCCTGCACATGCGGGCCGACCAGCGCACCAGCACTTTGGTCTGCCTGATCACTGCGCTCGGCATCTGGCTGATCTTCATCGGGCTCGATCTGACGCGGCTCGATGGCTGGGCCGCGATGCTCGCCGGCGACCGGGACGTGCCGCTCGCGATCACGCTGCGGCTGGTGACGCTGGGCGTCCTTCTGATCCAGATCAGCATGCTGGCGACGCAGCGCCTGCCGGGCGCCTATCACCGGCTCTCGATGCTGGTGCTCGCCCTGATCGGTGCGACCAGCACCTTCATCGCCAACATGTTCAAGCTACGCGGACTACCACAGGCTGATATCGCCCAACTGGTCATCATCGCCGCCGTCTTCCTGCCGGTCGGGCTGACCTTCCTGCAGAGCTCAGCCGTCGCGCTGTTCGTCGCGCTGTTCACCGCCGCGCTCGGCTTCGTCATGCTGCGCGATGCCGCCCATCTCACAGAGCATATCCGGCTCTCGATCCTGCTGTTCTTCGCGGTCTTCGTCGGCGGCGTCGGCGCCTGGCTGCGCGAGCGCGCCCAGCGCGACCAGTTCCTGCTGCGGCGGATGCTGCACGACCATGCGATGTCGGACCCGCTGACCGGAATCGCAAATCGCCGTGGGTTCGAGGACAATGTCGCCTCGGCCTTGCAGCAGGCGCGGCGCGATGGCGTTCCGATCGTCTTCGCCATCCTCGATGTCGATCATTTCAAACGCTACAACGACTATTACGGCCATCAGGCCGGCGACGAGGCGCTGCGCCTGATCGCCGGCGCGATCGCCACGGCAGGCCGCCGGCCGATGGACCTGGCCGGACGCCTCGGCGGCGAGGAATTCGGTCTCCTGCTCTACGACGTCGCTCCCGAGAAAGGGCTGGCGCAGCTCGAAAGGCTGGTCGCCACGATCGAGGAACTCGGCATCGAGCACGCGGCCTCGCCGACGGCGGGGCATATCACCATCAGCATCGGAGCGACGGCGTTCGATGGCCGCGAGCTGATGCCGGAACTCTACCAGCGCGCCGATGCGGCGCTCTATGCCAGCAAGGCGTTGGGGCGGAACCGCGTCGAGTTCAGTGCGATCGCCAAGGTCGAGACGCTCTCCGCGGAGATACGTCGCCGCGCTTGACGGCAAGGCGATCGCGCACGGATCCGCCTGTCTCGCCGCGACGACACCTGCTATGCGGTGCGCTCCTTCAGCAACAAGGCCGCTTCCCATGCCCGCACCCGTTTCCATCGGCATCATCGGCGCCGGCATCATGGGCGAGCGCATGCTGCGCGCCGTGCTCGACCAGTCGCCCGATCTCGTCCGTGCCGCCGGCATCTGGGATCCTTCGGCCGAGGCGATGGCGCGAATCGCTGGGGAGCTGCCGCAGGTCCCCGCCCTGGCCGATGCAGCGGCCGTGGTCGCGGCCAGCGACTGCGTCTATGTCGCCTCGCCGCCGGCCTCGCATCTCGGCCATGCCCGTGCCGCTCTCGGCGCCGGCCGCAGCGTGTTCTGCGAAAAGCCGCTCGCGGTCGACCTCGCCGATGCCCGCGCCTTCGTTGCCGAGGCCGGCGGGCGCGGGGCGGTGAACTTCCCCTTCGCCTCCTCGCCAGCGGTCGCAACGCTGGCGGTCTGGATCGCGAAGGGCGAGCTCGGCACGCTCCGCAAGGTCTCGATCGAGGTCGCTTTCGCACGCTGGCCGCGACCCTGGCAGGCGGATGCGGCCGGCTGGCTCGACCGGCGCGAGCAGGGCGGCTTCACCCGCGAGGTCGTCTCGCATTTCCTGTTCCTGAGCCGGCGCCTGCTCGGCCCACTGCACGGGCTCGAAGCGCGCGCGAGCTTTCCGGAAGCTGGTCGCTCGGAGCGCGCGATCGAGGCAAAGCTCCTGGCCGGCGAGCTTCCTCTGACCCTGACGGGCGGTGTCGGCACGACTGCCAAGGACGACCACAACATCTGGTTGCTGGAAGGCGACAAAGGGGCGGTCCGGCTCTGCGACTGGTCGCTGGCCGAGCGGCGGCTGCCGGACGGTTCCTGGCAGCGCGCGCCCGATGCACTGTCGCAGCTCGAAGCGCGGCCGGTTGCGCTGAAGCGCCAGCTCGAAGGCGTCGCCAGGCTGACCCGCGGCGAGCCGCATCAGCTGGCGACGCTTCAGGAGGCGCTCGACGTGCAGGAGATCGTCGAGGCGATTCTGGCGAGCTGAGGCGTCCCGCGCGGTTCATTGAGCCGCCGCGGCACCAGAGGTATGGTTGGCCTGCCCCGGAGGCTCGCCCATGCGTCACGCCTTCCTGACCGACGAGCAGATCGACGCGCGCGCCCTGGCGCATCGGCGCGGGCTCGGCTTTCGCGACGATCGGGCCATCGACTTTGCGAAGTTGATGGCCCGGCTGAAGGCACGCTATCCCAATTTCACCTATGAGCGCTTCGCCGATGACAGCCTCGGCGAAGCCGAGGCGCAATGGGATTCACAGGCCAAGCGCCTGCTGATAGCGGACACCATATTCGAGGGCGCGGATCGCGGCGAGGGCAGGGCACTGATGGCGGTGGCGCATGCCGTAGGCCACGCTCTGCTCGGCCATGAAGGTACGTTCAATCGCAGCCCTTCCGGCAGTCCTGCGGAGCGCTTCTCGCCAAAGCTGCGGTCGATGGAGTATCAGGCCCGGCGTTATGCCGCCGCCTTCCTGATCCCCGATACGCCGGCCGTGCGGGCGCTGGATGCGACAGGGTTGAGCCGGCGCTATCATGTCAGCATGAGCGCCGCGATCGTCCGGCACAGCGAGTTGCGCTCGGGCGAGAATGCCTCCGTTTCGCCTTCGCGGCCGGGTGGCATTGCGGGCTGAGCGGCTTGCGATCCGCGCGCCGGCGGGGCATGGCTCGGCGCAACGCCAATCTCGTCGAGGCTACGCATGACCATTGCCGCATCCGGCACGCCGCCGGCGCCGAAACCCGCCGCGCGGGCGGAAGCCGTCGCCCCCTTCATTGTCATGGATGTGATGAATGCCGCCGAGGCGATCGAGCGACGGGGCGGCTCGGTGGTCCACATGGAAGTCGGCCAGCCTTCGGCGCCGACGCCGGCAAGCATCAGGGCTGCCACGGCGCGGGCGCTCGACGACGGGCGCATCGGCTACACGCAGGCGCTCGGCATCGGCTCGCTGCGCGCCCGCATCGCCCGGCATTATCGCGAGGCCTACGGCGTCGAGGTTCCGGCCGAGCGGGTGATCGTCACCACGGGCTCGTCGGGCGGTTTCATCCTGTCCTTCCTCGCCTGCTTCGAGCCGGGTGCGCGTATCGCGATCACGGCACCGGGCTATCCGGCCTATCGCAACATCCTGGTGGCGCTGGGGCTGGAGCCGGTCGCGATCCCGGTCGGCCCGGAGACACGCTACGCATTGACGCCCGAGCTGATCGCCAGGGCCCATGCCGAGGCGCCGCTCGCCGGCGTGCTGACGATGAGCCCGGCCAATCCGACCGGCGTGGTGATGACGCCGGAGGCGATCGCAGCCGTCGCGGCCGAATGCCGGCGGCTCGGCCTCTGGTACATCTCCGACGAGATCTACCACGGTCTGACCTACGACCAGCCGGCGACGACGGCGCTCTCCGCCGATCAGGACGCGATCGTCGTCAACTCCTTCTCGAAGTATTACTGCATGACGGGCTGGCGCGTCGGCTGGCTGGTGGTGCCGGAGCGGCTGGTCCGGACGATCGAGCGGCTGCAGCAGAATCTCTCGATCTCGGTGCCGATGCTGAGCCAGGTCGCGGGCGAGGCGGCCTTCGACGCGACAGCCGAATGCGAGGCGATCAAGGACGGCTATGCCGCCAATCGCGCCTATCTGCTCAAGGCGTTGCCGGAAATCGGGCTCGGCGACTTCCTGCCGGTCGACGGCGCCTTCTACATCTATCTCGACATCGGAAAGTACTCGAACGATTCCATGAGCTTCTGTCGCGACGCTCTCGAACAGGCCGGGCTCGCGATCACGCCCGGGCTGGATTTCGACGAGGGGCGCGGGGCGCGCACGGTGCGGCTTTCCTTCGCCGGGTCGCTGGCGGAATGCGAGGATGCCGTGGCACGGCTCGGGCGCTGGCTCAAGACACGCTGATCTTGCTTGCCAATCCGGGCCGAGCGGCAGCAATCTGAACTCACGAGGCAGGGGGACGGAATGCGTCGGAAGTGGATTGGTCCGGGAATGGCCGCAGTGCGCTGGTTCCTGCTGGCGATGATGGCCCTGGCTTTCGCCGGGCCGGCGGCGGCGCAGACCAATGCTGCGCCCGGAGAGCCGCTGCTCTTGACGCTGCGCGGCGACGAAACCCCGGAGACGGTCCGCAAGCTCGTCGATGCGCTTTCGGCCGGCGGACGCCGGGTCGAGGTCCGGATCGGCGGGGTGCCGGCCGATGTGCCAGCGCCCGCTGCCGTTCCAGCCGCCCCGGCGGGGAAAGCGGCGACCGCGCCTAAGCCTGCTCCCGCGCCATCCGCCGTCGAGACGGCGGACTCGCAGGCTGAGGCCCTGGCCGACTACTTCGTCTCAGGCCTCGACTATGGCCGCGCCGCGATTCCGAGCGTCCGGTTCCTGCCGTCGGATTGGCTGCGGAGCTGGTCGCTGAACCGCAATGCCTCGCCGACGACGCGCCTCCTCGCATCGCTCGCCCTGGCGCTCGGTATCGCCCTGCTGTTCCGTTTCGCCACGGCAAGATGGTTCGCCGCCCGGATGAGGCCGCGCGCCGAGTATTTCACGGCAAGGCTTATCGCGTCCGGCTTCGGCCTCCTGCAGGATATGCTGACGATCGTGCTCGGCCTCGTGGTGGCGCGCCTCGCCGGAAGCTATTGGCTGCCTTCGGACGATCTTGCGGCACACGCCCTGCACGGCATTACCAACGGCACGGCGGTCGGGGCGACTTATGTCGCAACCGGCCGTTTCCTGCTCGCTCCCGGCCAGCCCGAACGCCGGCTGATGCCGTTGCCGCGGGCGGAGCGGCATTTCCGCCTGCTCTGCACCTACGCCGTGCTCGTACCGGTCTTCATCGTCGCCGCGCTGCTGGCCCATCGGGTTTCCGGTGGACCGGAGCCGGTCGCCGGACTGGTGACGCTCAGCGGCTTCGTGCTCGCCGCCTACAAGATCTGGTGGTTCGTCGACGCGCGCTACGATCTGACCGCGCTCGTCCTGAGCGGCAGTGCGGAGCCCGGCCCCGGTCGCAGGTTCCTGGCGCTGGCGATGCCCTGGATCTATGTCGCGATCGCGGTCCTGCTCTGGATGGTCGGGCGCGCGGCGGCGATGATGCCGAATGGCGGCCGCTGGTCCGAGGCGGCCGAGCTGACGCAGATCATCGTCGTGCTGGCGCCGATCCTCTCGGTCGGGGTCAACAGCCTCTTGACCTGCCGACAAGCGCGGCGTGCCGCCATCGCCAGGCCGACGCCGCTGGCGCAGGCGCTCGGCCATGCCGTGCGCGCGGCCGCCGGCGGCGTGATGTGGGCCGGCGGCTTCTATCTGGTAGCGCGCATCTGGGCCGGCCTGCTCTTCGGCATGAGCTCCGGCCAGTTCGGCCAGATTTCCCGCCAGATCGCCAGCATCGCCGTGTTGGCTTTCGCCGGCTGGGTCGTGATGGTCTTCCTGCGTGGCTTCTTCGATGCCTATGCGCCGCGCCCGCGCTCCACCGGTCCGGTGGACGAGGACGTGATGCCGGAAGACAATATCCCGTCGCGGCTGGCGACGGTGATGCCGGTATTGCGCGGCGTCGTACTGACCGCCGTGATCGGCCTGACAATTCTGGTGCTGCTGTCGCGACTGGGTGTCGATATCGGGCCGCTTCTGGCCGGCTTCGGTATTCTCGGCCTCGCCATCTCCTTCGGCTCGCAGGCGCTGGTGCGCGACATCGTCTCCGGCTTCTTCTTCATGCTGGAGGATGCCTTCCGCGTCGGCGAATATGTCGACACCGGGCGCCTCAAGGGCACGGTCGAGAAGATTTCGCTGCGCTCGATGCAATTGCGCCACCAGAGCGGCCAGATCCATACCGTTCCGTTCGGGCAGGTACAGTCGCTGACCAATGCCAGTCGCGACTGGGCGACGGTGAAGTTCAATGTCCGGCTCGACCATTCGGCCGATATCGAGAAGGCGCGCAAGACCATCAAGAAGGTCGGCCTCGCTCTGCTGGAGGACCCCGAATTCGGCCCGCACTTCATCGCCCAGCTCAAGATGCAGGGCGTCGCGGACATTACCGACGCGGCGATCGTGATCCGGCTGAAATTCACCTCCAAGCCGACCCAGGCCTCGATGCTGCAGCGCGAGGCGTTGAAGCGGGTCTATCGCGGGTTGATCGAGGCCGAGGTGCCGTTCGCCTCGACCGCGGTGACCGTGCGCGAGGGCGGCGGCAAGGGGGCCGCGGGAGCGGCTGCGATCACCGCCGTGGCGCCGCCATCGCCGCTCGCACCGGCGGCGGAGTAAGGCCCGGCCGGATCATCGGCCGAGCTCGAGCATGAAGAAGAAGCCGAAGCCGATCACCGTCAGCAGCACGCCGAAGCCGGCGGCGAGGCGTGCCGCCGAAAGCTGGCGGCTGAGCAGCGTGCGCTGCTCGGCCCGGTCGCTGGCGTGCTCGCGCCCGTGCTTGCGGAACTGGCTCGCATAGAGATCGGGCGTCATCTGCGGGCCGATCGGCAGATTGCCTTCGAGCTCGAAGCGCACCGCGACGAACAGCACGAAGAGGCCGAGCAGGCCGACCCCGAACCAGCCGATCGCCTGCAGGGCGAGCCAGGCGAGGCCGAGCAGGCCGGCTCCGCACAAGGCCGAGAGGATGAGACGTTCGGGACTGCGCGGCGGCGGCATGACGGCTCCGCATGCTGAGGGAGACCGTAGCCAGTTCCGCATTCCGACGCCGTCGGGTCAAGGCCGGCAGCCGGTTTCTTCCAGCGAGTGCGTCACCGAGCCTGCGCAACCCTGCTCGGCTCCAGGCTGTAGAAGATGTGCCGGCCGATAACGTCCATCTTCCTGAGCTTCTTCGCCCAACGGGGCGATACGTAATCGGCGTGGTAATGGGTCGAGGCGGCGACCTCGGTGAGGTAGATCTTGCCCTCGTAGACCTCGCGCGCGATGCGCTCGGCTATCTCCCACGACTCGGGCTCCTTTATGCGCAGCGACTTGCCCTCGCAGGCGAAGGTGAACTGGCAGGCGAGCTTGCGGTGCCGGTTCTGGTAGACGACGCCGCAGACGGAGGTCGGGTAGACGCCGCTCTTGACGCGGTTGAGCACGACCTGGGCGACGGCGGCGCGCCCTTCTTCCGGTTCCGAGCGCGCCTCGAAATAGACCGCTTCGGCCAGGCAGCGCTGCTCGCGCGCCATGTCTTCGGACTTGATCAGCCCGGCATAGAGCTGTTGCGGCTCGGGCTGCTTTCGACCCGCTGGCGTCGATGAGGCGGCCGCGTGGGCGGTGCGCTCGCTCGTTGGCGTGGCCGAGCCTTGCGCTGCAGTTTGAGCCACCGCCGGAGTTGCTCCGTCGCCGGTCGGCGGCGCTATCGTCGGCGGCGATAATGGCTCAGGCGGATCGGATTCGGTTTGTTGGTCGCCCCGTGGCTGCGGGAGAACGTCATGCAACGGGGTCCGGTGCTCTTCGCCCTGGAGCGCGTCGAAGGAGAGGCTCGCGGTGGTCAGCGCAGTCGTGAGATCGGGCTTGCCGAAAAGACCTGTCTCACCGGCATCGACGCCGATCAGATGAATCGGCTTGCCGGGGAAGGGAAGCAGGTCGCGGTCGATGCCGAGCGGCATTGCGGGGAGGGCAGGCAGCGTGGCCGGCGCGGTCTTGGCGGGCAGCGCGACAAAGGCCGCGAGCGCAAGCGACGCCGCTGGGGCGAGGCGCTTCATGGGGAACTCCGGGATCGGGAACAGGCCGAGCCTTTGCGGCGCCGGGGGAACGGCGGCAGGATCAGCGGCTCTTTTGACCTGGTCGGCTTGGGGCGGGGTTGGGGCGCTCTGGCGCTTCACCAGCCGCGATGAGACGAGCGACCGCGCGCCTTGCGGCACGGCCATTCTGCGTACTTGCCGACTGACACTCAGGAGCGCCGCGAGCCTGCGATGGGGCGCAGGTCATTCGTCGCGGCTGGACCGGGTAGGCAGTGCGCTCTCGCGCGTCGTCACCGATAGGCAGAGTGGTGACGTAGGCGGGGGGATCCTGTCTCTTGCGGTGACCGGAGAGTGGATCATCAGAGAAGCGGCTGCGCTAGCGGTGCGCAATCCAGAGTAGTCGATAGTTAACCCGAAATTCCTTGTAGCGGCTTATTTGTAAGTTACTTTACGTCAATATTTTATAGCCTCCTGTGTCGCTTTTCTTGCGTCGAATTACGCTCGCTATGGACATGGAGTTCGGCGACTTTGTGGCCATTCCTGACTAATGGCGGTTTTCCAGGCGGCGTTTTGTCTCACCGTGGCACTGTTCAATGCCGGTCCGGTTCCCGGCGCGCCCGCGGCTTGCCCTGGGTTATGAAAAAAGCCCGCTGCGATAGCAGCGGGCTCTGGTCTCACTTGCGTCCGGCGAGGCGGTTCCACCAGCCGCCGCGCTTCGGGCGATCCGGATCGGGCGGGGTCAGCACCACCGCGACCGGCTCTTCGACGACACGCGGCGCAGGGGCCGGTTCAGCTGCCTCGGCAACCGGTTCGGCTGCCGCCGGGACCGGAGCTTCAGGCGCGGCTGCCGGGGCAGGCGTGGCTTCCGCCGCAGGGGCGGCTTCGGCGGTGGCGCCGTCCTCGGTGATCGGAACCACCTTCTTGCGGGCGCGGCTGCGCTTGGGCTTCTCGGCCGCCGTCTCGACCGGCGCCGCAGCAGTCTCTGCCGCCGCTTCGGTCGCGCTCGCGGCCTTGGTGCCCGCAGCCTTGGCGGCTGGGGTCTTGGAGGTTTTGGCTTCCGTGGCCTCGGTCACGGCCGCCTCGGCAGTCGCCGCTTCGGCCTCGGCCTTCTTGCTGCGTCCGCCGCGACGGCCGCGGCGCGGCTTGGCCTCGGCTTCGACAGGTTCTTCGACAACCGGCTCGACGACAGGGGCGGCAGCCTCGGCGACGACTTCGACGACCTCCGCGACGGGCTCGCCGCTCTCGGCGCTATCGGCCTGTTCGCCCGATGCATCCTGGTCGTCATCCTGGCCGTCGTCAGCCTCGTCGCTGCCACCTTCGAGGCGCTGGCCCTCGCCATCGCGCTCACCACCACGCCGGCGGCGGCGGCGGCGGCGGCGCTTGCGTCCACCTTCGCCTTCACCGCGAGCTTCTTCGCCTTCGCCGTTGGCCGAACGCGGGGTGGCTTCGGCCTCGCCGCTCTCCTCGCTCTCGGCTTCGAGATCGAGGACTTCATCCTCCTCGGGCTCCTCGACGATCGCCTCGGCGCGCATGCTGCTGACCGGGATCACGCGGTTCTCGTTGCCGACGAATTCGCCGCGCTCGACCTCGAAATAGCGGGTGCCGAGCAGGGCGGCGTCGGCCGAGACGGTGATCGCGATGTTGAAGCGCTCCTCCAGGTCGCGCAGATGGGCGCGCTTCTGGTTGAGCACATAGAGCGCGACCTCGGGACGGGTGCGGACTTCGAGATTGTGCGAGGCGCTCTTGATCAGCGCCTCTTCCAGCGCGCGGAGGATCTGCAGCGCGATCGAAGGCGTCGAGCGGACGAGGCCGGCGCCGGCGCAATGCGGGCAGGGCACCGAGGAGCTCTCGAGCACGCCGGTGCGGATACGCTGGCGCGACATCTCAAGCAGGCCGAAGGCCGAGATCCGGCCGACCTGGATGCGGGCTCGGTCGTTCTTCAGGCAGTCCTTGAGCTTCTTCTCGACGGCGCGGTTGTTGCGGTTTTCCTCCATGTCGATGAAGTCGATGACGATGAGGCCGGCAAGGTCGCGCAGGCGCAGCTGGCGGGAGATTTCCTCCGCCGCTTCGAGATTGGTCTTGAGGGCGGTGTCCTCGATATTGTGCTCGCGGGTCGAGCGCCCGGAGTTGATGTCGATCGCGACCAGCGCCTCGGTCTGGTTGATGACGATGTAGCCACCGGACTTCAGCGTCACGGTGTTCGAGAACATCGCATCGAGCTGGCTCTCGACGCCGAAGGCGGCGAAGAGTGGTGTCTGCTCGCGATAGGGCTTCACGCTCTTGGCATGGCTCGGCATGAGCATGCGCATGAAGTCCTTGGCCTCGCGATAGGCCGCTTCGCCGGCGACGTGAACCTCGTCGATGTCCTTGTTGTAGAGGTCGCGGATCGAGCGCTTGACGAGGTTGCCCTCTTCATAGACCAGCGCCGGGGCGACCGAGCCGAGCGTCAGCTCGCGCACGCTCTCCCACATCCGCATCAGGTATTCGTAATCGCGCCTGATCTCGGGCTTGGTGCGCGAGGCGCCGGCGGTGCGCAGGATGATGCCCATCCCCTCTGGAACCTCCAGCTCCTGGGCGATCTCCTTCAGGCGCTTGCGGTCCTCGGTATTGGTGATCTTGCGCGAGATGCCGCCGCCCTTGCCGGTGTTCGGCATCAGCACGGAATAGCGGCCGGCGAGCGAGAGATAGGTAGTGAGGGCGGCGCCCTTGTTGCCGCGCTCTTCCTTGACGACCTGGACCAGAATGATCTGGCGGCGCTTGATCACCTCCTGGATCTTGTACTGGCGGCGCGAATGGCGCGGGCGCTCCGGCATGTCGTCGAGGGCATCGCCGCCGCCGAGCTGCTCGGGCTCCTCCTCAGGGTGGTCGTCGCCGCTATGGTCGTCGTTGCTGTCGTCTCCGCCGGTCTCGTCGCCGTTCTCGGACGGGGCGCGCACTTCCTCGGTCTCGGCCTCGGCTGCGGGCTCGCTAACGGTCTCGAAGGTCAGCGGCGCAGCGTTCTCGGCGACGCTCTCGCTGTTAGACTCGGCAACGGCGGGCGCGAAGTACTCACCGAAGGCGGGCGCGCCCTCGTTGACCATCGCGGCTTCCTTGCCGTCCGTCTCGACATGCTCGGCCTCGCCCTGGCCGTTCTCTGCCTGGACTTCGGCGCTGACGGTCTCGTCGCCATTGCTGGCGCGCTTGGCGCGCCCGTCACGGTCCCCGCGGCGGCCGCGGTCGCGGCGGCCACGCTTCTCGCGCTTCTCCTCGTCGCGCTCTTCCTCGCGCTCGGCGCGGGCCTCTTCGGCAAGCAGCGCCTGCCGATCGGCGACCGGGATCTGGTAATAGTCCGGGTGGATTTCGGAGAAGGCGAGGAAGCCGTGGCGGTTGCCGCCGTACTCGACGAAGGCGGCCTGAAGGGACGGTTCGACCCGCGTCACCTTCGCCAGATAGATGTTGCCGCGGAGCGGCTTTCGGCTGGCGGATTCGAAATCAAATTCTTCAATGCGGGAACCGCGGGACACCACGACCCGGGTCTCTTCCGGGTGGGTGGCGTCGATCAGCATCTTGTTGGCCATAGGACAGGTCCATCTGCGCAGCTGCCTTTGGTACCCGCCGGGCTGCGGACACAAGTCCGCTGCCGCGGGCAGGGGCGCCGCGCGTCGGCCGGCTCGCGCCGGCATGTTGCAGGGAGGAAAAATCAGCCAAGGCCGGATAGCGGAGGCGAGCGGCGGAACGGGCAGAAAGCCCGTCGCAACCGTGAAGGTCTCGACGAAACACCGAAATGGGAAGCGGCGTCGTATGCCCCGACATCTTACCTTTGACCTGCGACGCGCCTGCCGCAAGGCGAAGCGCACCGCGTTGACACGCTCGCGGAATGCCGAACCCGGCGTCGATTTCTGCCTGACGCCGGCCCGTCCGCGGACGATCTGTTGCTAGCCGCCTTCGCGCCGATCCTGATCGCTTCGAGCGACCGGGCCGGTTGGCTTTTTCGTCGGGCGTCAACGGGTTATTGCGACCCTGCTTGCGCGCGGCGGAAGCCATCACGATGCGACCGACTCCATTACAGACAGCTTGCCATATTTGGCAAGGGAGAACGCGCCCGGACAAGAAATCGGCCGGTTTCCGCCCTAGGCTCGACGTGGTAACCGATTGTCAACGGGTTGCAGCGCTATGGTTAAGAGCCCTTAAGCATTGCCGCCGCAAATGTAGGAGCTGCCCCTGTCTTCGGGCCTTCATTCTTGTGCTGCCGCGGTCGCCGGCCGTCTCGCCGGCGCGGTGCGGCGTTTTGTGCGTCCGGCGCTGCTCCTGACGGCCCTGATCCTGGCGGGGGGCGCAGCGGCGAATCCTCAGGGGCGGGCGACCAGCGATTTTCCGGTCGCGAGCGAGGCGCGAATCGAAAGCCAGGGCGAGAACGTGCGGCTGACGCTGACCCTGTCGCAGCCGGTCACGGCAAGCGCCTTCGTGATGGCTGGCCCCGACCGTGTGATCGTCGACCTGCCATCGGTCAATTTCCAGATACCCGCCTCGAATGCACGCAAAGCCGCCGGCTTCGTCTCCGGCTTCCGCTATGGCCTGTTCACGCCGGACCGGGCCCGGTTGATTCTCGACCTCGCCCAGCCGGCCGCAGTCGCCGATGTCTCGGTGAAGCCGCTCCGCGGCGGTTTTGGCGAGCTCGTCATCGAGCTCAAGCGCGCCAGCCGTGAAGAGTTCGCCGCACTGGCGCGGGCCGCTGCCGCGAAGGCCCAGCTGCCGCATGTGCCTGTCGAGGCCAAGGCGGAAGGCGACCAGCGCAGGATCGTGGTGATCGACCCCGGCCATGGCGGCATCGATCCCGGCGCCGTCGTCGCCTCGATCGCCGAGAAGTCGGTGGTGCTGGCATTCGGCCTGAAGCTCAAAGAGCAGCTCGAGGCGCAGGGGCGCTACCGCGTGATCATGACCCGCGCCGATGACAGCTTCGTAGCGCTGGGTGACCGCGTTCGGATCGCCCGCAGCGTCGAGGCGCATCTGTTCATCTCGATCCACGCGGATTCGCTCACCCAGGCGCAGGATGTCCGCGGCGCGACGATCTACACCGGCTCCGAGCGGGCAAGCGACGCGGAAGCCGCGCGGCTCGCCGCCAAGGAGAACCAGGCCGACGCCGTCGCCGGTCTCGACGCCAGCGAGGACGTGCAGGACGTCGCCGGCATCCTGATGGACCTCGCCAAGCGGGAGACGCGCGGCTTCTCGGCCACCTTCGCGCGCAACCTCGTCGAGAATCTCGGCGGCTCGGTCAAGATGCACAAGGTGCCGCTGCGTTCGGCAGGTTTCAGGGTGCTGACCGCGCCGGACGTCCCGTCGGTGCTGATCGAGCTCGGTTACATGTCGAGCCCGAAGGACGCCGAGCTCTTGAATTCCGAAAGCTGGCGGGCGCAGGCGGTAACTGCGGTGCAGGGCGCAGTCGACCAGTATTTTGATCGCACCCAGCCGCCCGGCAAGGCAGCAGAGAGCCGGCGGTGACGTAGCGGGGCGAAGATGAGGCTTTGTGGTCTTACAGCCACGGTTCTGCCATTTCCGCCATGTTATAGAATGAAGTTAAAGATCGATCACCCGGGCAGGGCATGCCGTCGATTCGAGCGACGCCGCTGCCGCTAGACGAGGTCAAGTTTCTCGATGCGGTTCATTCTGCGCCTTTTCGGGTGGGCGTTCGCCGCCGGCACGATCATTTTCGTGATCGGCGTGGCGGGTGCGGCCGGCCTCGTCTGGCACTACTCCAAAGACCTGCCCGATTCGGCTCAGCTGCGGAATTACGAGCCGCCGGTGATGAGCCGCGTCCATGCCGGCGACGGCAGCCTGATCGCCGAATTCGCCAGGGAACGCCGGCTCTACCTGCCGATCCAGGCGGTGCCGAAGCTGATTATCGACGCCTTCCTCTCGGCCGAGGACAAGAACTTCTACAAGCATTTCGGCGTCGATCCGGAAGGTCTGGCGCGCGCCGCGATCTCGAATTTCCGCAACCGCGGCTCCGGCCGTCGGCCGCAGGGTGCCTCGACCATCACCCAGCAGGTGGCGAAGAACTTCCTCGTCGGCTCCGAGCAGAGCATCGAGCGCAAGATTCGCGAGGCGCTGATCGCGCTGCGCATCGAGTCGACCTATTCGAAGGACAAGATCCTCGAACTCTATCTCAACGAAATCTATCTCGGCGCGCCGGCCCCGGGGCAGGGTAGCTATGGCGTCGCCGCCGCGGCGCTGAACTATTTCGGCAAGTCGGTGCATGAGCTCAACGCTCAGGAAGCCGCCTATCTCGCGGCGCTGCCGAAGGCGCCGACCGACCTGCATCCATTCCGCAACCGCGAGCGCGCGATCGAGCGCCGCAATTACGTGCTCGACCGCATGGCCGAGAACGGCGTGATCAAGCGGGCCGAGGCCGACGCCGCGAAGAACCAGCCGCTCGGCGTCAACCCGCGCACGGTTTCGCCGAACAATATCGCCGCAGGCTTCTTCGCCGAAGAAATCCGCCGCGAACTGCAGGACCGCTATGGCGAGAAGAAGCTGCTCGAGGGCGGTCTCTCGGTCCGTGCCACGGTCGATCCGAAGATGCAGCTGATGGCCCGCAAGGCGCTGGTCGACGGTCTCGTGCGCTTCGACGAGGCGCGCGGCTGGCGCGGTGCCATGCAGAAGCTCGATCTCGCGGGCCGCGAATGGGGTGTCGCGATCGGCGAACTGCCGGTGCTCGGCGACGTCAAGCCCTGGCGGCTTTCGGTCGTGCTCGATGTCGCCGGCGACAGCGCCCGCGTCGGCCTGCAGCCGATCCGCGAGACCTCGGGCCATCTCCGGCCCGAGCGCGAGACTGCGACGCTCGGCGCCGAAGGCATTCGCTGGACGAGGCGCACGCGTGTCTCGCAGGCGGTCTCGGTCGGCGACGTCGTCTATGTCGAGCCGATCGATGGCAAGCCCGGGCAGGTGCGCTTGCGCCAGATGCCGGAGGTCAACGGTGCGATCACCGTGATGGATCCGTTCTCCGGCCGCGTGCTCGCCATGGTCGGCGGCTTCTCGCATGACCAGTCCGAGTTCAACCGCGCGACGCAGGCGCTGCGCCAGCCCGGCTCGTCGTTCAAACCGTTCGTTTACGCGACCGCGCTCGACAATGGCTACACCCCGTCGAGCATCGTGCTGGACGCGCCGATCGAGGTCGACCAGGGCGGCGGCCTCGGTGTCTGGGCGCCGAGCAACTATGACGGCAAGTTCACCGGGCCGCGCACACTGCGCTACGGCATCCAGTTCTCGAAGAACCTGATGACCGTCCGCCTCGCCAAGGATGTCGGCATGCCGCTGATCGCCGAATATGCGCGGCGCTTCGGCATCTATGACGACATGCTGCCCGTGCTCTCGATGTCGCTCGGCGCCGGCGAGACCACGGTGATGCGGATGACCGCGGCCTATTCGATGCTCGCCAATGGCGGCAAGCGCATCCGGCCGACCCTGATCGACCGCATCCAGGACCGGTTCGGTTCGACGATCTACCGGCACGACCAGCGCGTCTGCGAAGGCTGCAACGCCGATAAATGGGCCAACCAGCGCGAGCCGCGCCTCGTCGACAATCGCGACCAGGTGCTCGACCCGCTGACCGCCTACCAGATGGTCTCGATGCTGGAAGGCGTCGTCAACGCTGGTACCGCGACAGTGGTCAAGGCCGTCGGCAAGCCGCTGGCCGGCAAGACCGGCACGACCAACGACGCCAAGGACGTCTGGTTCGTTGGCTTCTCGCCCGATCTCGCGGTCGGCGTCTATATGGGCTTCGACAAGCCGAAATCGCTCGGCAACTCGGCGACCGCCGGTCAGTACGCCGCGCCGATCTTCCGCGATTTCATGATGCAGGCGCTTAAGGACAAGCCGGCGACGCCGTTCCGTGTCCCGGCTGGCATCAAGCTGATCCGAGTCGATCCGCGCACCGGCATGCGCGCCGGTGGCGAAGGTGGCATCCTCGAGGCCTTCAAGCCGGGCACGGCGCCGCCGGATAGCTATTCGGTGATCGGCGCGGCCGGCGACGGTTCAGGTGGGGCGATGAGCGTCGCTCCGGCTGGCGGTCGTGCCGTCGGCTCCGGAACCGGCGGGCTGTACTAGCACCTCGTTCGCTGTTGGGCGCACGCGACCCTCTCCGTTCGGGAGAGGGGAGCCTGTGCCATTTACAGCCGGTCCTTTCGCCCCTATCTCAGCGCCCAGGCCAAAGCGGCAGACGGAAACAGACTCAGAATCATGCGCCCAGAAATCCAGACGCAACTTGATAACGCCAAGCAGTCGATTGGACTGCTGAGGAGGCATCTTTGACTGGGATGTCGCGCAAAGACGTCTCGCAGAGCTGAACGCTCTTTCCGAAGGCCCTGATTTCTGGAACGATGCCGAAACCGCGCAGAAGCTGATGCGCGAGCGGACCTCGCTCGAGGACCAGATCAACGGCATCACCAAGCTCGAGCGTGATCTCGACGACGCGCTGACGCTGATCGAACTCGGCGAGATAGAAGAGGATGCGGCCACCGTCTCCGAGGGCGAAGCGGCGATCAAGGCCGTCGAGGTCGAGGCGGCGCGCCGGCAGGTCGAGACCTTGCTTTCGGGCGAGGCCGACATGCTCGACACCTATGTCGAAATCCATCCCGGCGCCGGCGGCACAGAAAGCCAGGACTGGGCCGAGATGCTGCTGCGCATGTATCGGCGCTGGGGCGAGCGGCGGAAGTTCAAGGTCGAGACGCTCGACTATCAGGACGGCGACCAGGCCGGCATCAAGTCGGCGACGCTGCAGTTCAAGGGCCACAACGCCTATGGCTGGCTGAAGACCGAGTCGGGCGTGCATCGCCTGGTGCGGATCTCGCCGTTTGACTCCAACGCCCGCAGGCAGACCTCGTTCGCCTCGGTATGGGTCTATCCGGTGGTCGACGACCGCATCCAGATCGACATCAAGGAATCCGACTGCCGGATCGACACCTATCGCTCGTCCGGCGCCGGTGGCCAGCACGTCAACACCACGGATTCGGCGGTGCGCATCACCCATATCCCGACCGGGATCGCGGTGGCCTGCCAGCAGGAGCGCTCGCAGCACAAGAACCGGGCCAAGGCCTGGGACATGCTGCGCGCCCGCCTCTATGAGGTCGAGCTCAAGAAGCGCGAAGACAAGGCCAATGCCGAGCAGGCTTCCAAGACCGATATCGGCTGGGGCCATCAAATCCGCTCCTATGTCCTGCAGCCCTATCAGTTGGTGAAGGACCTGCGCACCGGCGTCGCGTCGACGGCTCCGTCCGACGTGCTCGACGGCGATCTCGACCCGTTCATGGAGGCCTCGCTGGCGCAGCGGGTCTACGGAACCGAGGTCGAAGTCGAGGACATCGATTGAGCGCGGAGAAGCGTTCCCGCGGCCGCGAGATCCTGATCAATCTCGCGGTCCTGGCCGGCAGCATTCTGTTCTTCGCGCTGTTTTGCGAGCTGGTGCTGTTCCGCTTCCTGCTGCCTGGCAGCGACGTGCCACGCAACGCCTTCTTCAACGGCGTCGTGCGTTATCAGCCTGGGCAGGCCGGAACCTGGCGCGTCCGAGACGAGATCGCGGCGCCGTTCAAGATCAACGCGCAGGGCTGGAATTCGCCCCTCCCGGATTATCCGATCGAGCGTCGGCCCGGCATTTCCCGGATCGCTTTCGTCGGTGACAGCTTCGTCGAGGCCCTGCAGGTGCCGTTCGACCGGACATTCGCCGAAAAGACGGTGGCGGCACTGGGGCCGGAGGGGACGGTCGAGGGCTATCGCTTCGGCGTCGCCGGCGCTCCGCTCAGCCAGTACCTCCAGATGGTCGAGCGCGAGGTCGAGAGCCGTCGTCCCGACCGCATCGTCGTGATGCTGGTCCACAATGATTTCGACGAGAGCTTCGTCTTCAAGCCGGGTCGCTACACCTCGAGCTTCCTGAAGCTGCGCATCGAGGACGGCCGCGTCGCCGGCGAGGTGCCGCCGGAGCCCTGGCATCCCGGCGCATTCGAGAGCCTGCGCCAGACCGCCACAGCGCGCTTCCTGCTCTATCGCTGGCAGGTGCGGCCGCAGGTGCTGCTGGATGCCATCCTCGGGCCGGCGCAGGCCGCGGGAGAGGGCGGGTTCGCCGCCAATATCGATGTTGCCGGCGTGTTGGCGCGTGAGGCCGACATCCGAGTCGCCATCGACTACCTGTTCGGACGGCTGAAGGCGCGCGCCGAGGCGGTCGGCGCCAAGCTCCAGCTCGTCATGGATGGCGAGCGGCAGGCGATCTATGCCGGGCGCGACAGCAGCGCATTGCGCCTGAACCGCATCGCTGCCGAAATGGCAGGCCGGCACGGCATTCCCTTCCTCGACCTCCATCCGGTTTTCTTGTCGGACTGGGCGAAGAACCAGAAGCGTTTCGACTTCCACTCCGACGCGCACTGGAACGAGTATGGCCACGCGGTTGCCGCAGCGGCGATCGCGGAGGCGTTGCGCTAGCGCGCTTGGCCGAAATCCTGCGGGACGGCCAGGAAGCGAGCCGCGGCGCTTCGAACGGCGGTCCGGCTTTTCCACGGGATGCGGGATTCTCGAATCAAATCAGCCTCCTGAAGGTTCTTTCTTCAGGAGGCTGATTAAGATCTTCGCGAGGAAGTCCTGTCCTTGGGGCGGAAGACTTCGCGGGGCTTTTGCTTGCCCGTCAGAGCTGGCCGGCGAGCTTGTCTCCGGCGCGCAGGAAGCGGATCGGATCCAGCGTGTCGCCGTCGATGCGGGTCTCGTAGTGAAGATGCGGGCCCGTCGAGCGGCCGGTCGAGCCGACGCGGCCGACCAGGGTGCCAGCGCTGACGTTCTGGCCTACGGAAACCAGGATCGCCGACATATGGGCGTAGCGGGTGCTGATGCCGCCGGGATGTTCGATCTCGACCATGTTGCCATAGCCGCCGGAATATTCGGCGGTCACGACCTTGCCCGCGGCGGTGGCGCGGACCGGCGTTCCGGTCTCGGCGCGCAGATCCATTCCGGTATGCATGGCCGGGCCGCGAGTGAACGGGTCGACGCGGTAGCCGTAGTTCGAACTCATGTCGATCTCGCCCTGGAGCGGGCGGCGCAGCGGCAATTGCAGCGCGAGCTCGCGCAGGCGCGACACCGCGGCGATGCGCGGCTGCAGGCTGTGTAGCGTCGCCTCGAACGGGCCGGCGGCGGGGTCGATCTTGATCGGAACGAAGGGGCCGCCAACGCCCTTGGCAATGCTCGTGGTGGCCGCGAGGCGGTCGGTGTCGAGGCCGGTTTCCGCGAGCGCCGAGCGCAGCGTCTTCTGGGTTTCGCCGAGGCTGCGGTCGATGTTGCGGAGCGTGCCGAGCTGGGACGAGCCGGTCTGGTCGATCGCCTGATCGAGCTGTTCCAGCGCTTCGGCGACGCGCTGCGCCGGCGACACCGGCTCCGGTGCCTCGCCGGACTGCCATGGGCCGGCATTGCGATCTTCGGCGCCGCGAAGCAGGGGGGTATCGGGTGCCGGGGTCGGCTTGGATGGGCCGAGCGGTGCGAAGCTGCTGACGCTGGAGGCCCGGGTCGGCGCTTCCGGCTTGATCAGGCGCGGCCCCGCGGCGGACTTCGAGGCCTGCGTGATGCCGATGCCGTTGGCCTTCAGGGTCTCGGTGACGGCGCTGACCAGCGCCTGCTTCGATTCGAGCTCGGCCTGGCGCATGGCGATCTCGCCGACGCGGGCTTCGACGCCGTCCTGGTCGAGCAGGGCGCGGCTGGCGAGCCGGTCGATATCGGCGCGCAGGGCCGCGATGCGGTCCTCATAGGCGTATTGCCTGGAGGTTTCGCGGTTGATCAGCCGGGCGGCGAGATCATCCTTGCGCAGGATGTACCAAGTGGTCGCGCCGCTCCAGGCCGTGGTCAGGCCGAGCAGCGAGAGCCCCAGTAGCGCCGTCGAACGGCGGATGGCGAAACTGCGACGGGCGAGGATGCCGGTCACGGCGAGTGCCGGCGCGCGGGGGTGGTCCGCGGAATCGGGGAGTGTCATACGCAATACCGACTGTGACGCTGCGATGATCCGATTAGACCCTGTTAGGGTTAATCAATCGCAAAGCGACCCCGAAAACCGCGCCCTTTTCGCGGTTTAGAGGGTTTCGGCGGCCAGAAGCACCTCTTCGGCGTGGCCCTTCACCTTCACCTTGCGCCAGATCCGGGCAATCTTGCCGTAAGCATCGATCAGGAAGGTGGTGCGCTCCACTCCCATATAGGTGCGGCCATACATGCTCTTTTCGACCCACAGGCCATAGGCTTCGATCATCTGGCGGTTCTCGTCCGCGAGGAGATCGATCTCCAGGTCATATTTCTGCTTGAAGCGGTCGTGCCTGGCGACCGAATCGGGCGAGACGCCGATGATTCGCGTTCCGGCGGCGGCGAAAGCCTTGCGCAGGCCGTTAAAGGCGGTCGCTTCGAGCGTGCAGCTCTGGGTGTCGTCCTTGGGGTAGGCGTAGAGCACGACCTTGCCGCCTCTCAGCTCCGAGAGCGTCACAGTGCCGCCGCCGTCCTTCGGCAAGGTGAAGTCTGGGGCGAAGCTGCCTTCGTTCAGGGCCATGTCTGCCTTCCTTTGGTCGATATCGCGCCGCATGGGCTGGCGAGCCATAGGACGCTGAGCCGGCTGAGGCCAGAGAGCAGGAACATGCGGCCGGAGAATCGGTTACTTTGTCGCGGGCTGTACCCGTCGGGCGGTCGCGCGCATTGTGCCGGAAGGGCGTTTGACCGGATGCCGGGCCTTTCAACCGCAAGACATGAAGCGAATCCTTCTTGACCGAGGACAACAGGAACACTCCGGCGCCGATCGCCGCGGCGCCTGCTCCGACGCAAGCGGAAGCCTGTGACCCCGCCGCGGTGGCAAAGCGCGCCTGGAAGGGCGTGGTCACGATCGGCGTCGCTATTGTCGTAGCTGTCGTGACGCTGAGCCTGGCGGCCGGCGCCCTGCTCGTCAGCGGTTTCATTCCGCTCTCGGGACTGGAAGGCCGGATTTCAAACGCCATCGAAGAAAGGCTCGGCCCGAACTGGAAAGTCGAGGTCGAGCAGGCCGGGCTCGACCGTGTCGATGGCCGTTCGCGGCTGCGGGTCCAGCAGGTCTCGTTCCGTCATTCGGGCGGCGCTTCCTTCAGGGCGCCGGAGGCCGTGCTCGGCTATGAGCCGTTCGCGCTGCTGCGCGGCGAGATCAAGCTGGTTTCCCTTGATCTACGCGGCGTCAATATCCGTCTCGGCGTCACCCAGGACGGTGCACTGCTGCTGGAGCAGGGCGCCCAAGCCGTGCCACTGCCCAATGCGCCGGTCGTCGGCGATCCCGCAGACTGGAATGCCTTCACCGGCGTGATGAACGCGATCGGCGCGCTCGCCGAGGGTGACGGCCTGCTCGGCTCGCTCGAGCAGGCCGGCATGGGCGGCGCGCGGGTCACGCTGATCGACCCTTCCGGACGCCAGAAGGCTGGGCTCGAAGATGTCGAGGTCAGGCTGGAGCGGCTTGGCGGCGGGCTGACCAGGCTCGCGGCGCGGGGACGCACCGGGTCGCGCTGGAAGGATGTCACCCTCGATCTGTCGAGCAGTCCCGACGGTACCCGCCGGGCGAGCATCGATATCCGGCGTTTCGAGCCGTCGGAGGCGGTGGCCCTCGCCTTCGGCAACGCGACTGTCGCGCTCGACGGGCTGGCGCTCAGCGGCAAGATCTCTCTGACCCAGATGCCGGACGGGGCTCGCAAGATCGCGGCCGGGCTGAATGTCGCGCCTGGAGTCGTCAATCTCCGCAGCGCAGCGCTCGAGCCGCTCGAGATTCAGGGCGCACGCCTCGATTTCGACAGCGAGGACGGCCTCAAGACCGTACGCATCGCCACGGCCGAGATCGAGGCGGGGGCGACGAAGCTGATCGGGCGTGGGCAGGCGCGCGAGGAGGGCGGGGTCTGGAAGGTCGGCTTCGAGGGGGCCGGGCAGGTCGCCGGCGTCGACCATGATGCACCGGTCGCAGTCGACAAGCTTCGGGCCGCCTTTGAGGTCGAGCCTGCCGCCGGCGAAGTCCGGATCGAGCAGCTCGTCGTCAAGGGACCGCTGATCGATGCTGAGGGCTCCGGGGCCGCCCGCCGCATCGGCGAGCGCAATTCGCATCAGTTCAAGATCAGGGCCGTCAATTCCGACATGCGCGCTGCGCTCGCTGTCTGGCCGGCTGTGACCTCGCCCGATCTGCATGCGACCCTGAGCCGGCAGATCCTCGGCGGACGGGTCGAGGAGATCACGGTCGATCTTGCGATGTCTCCTGAGGCCAATGCGCGCCTGCATGGCGGCCAGGGCATGGACGACGATGCCATCACCGTGGTGCTCAAGGGCTCGCAGGTCCGTTTCCTGCCGAGCCCCGGCTTGCCTCCGCTGGTCGATGCCAGCGTCGCCGGCACGATTACCGGTCGCACGGTGCAGCTCGGCATCGCTCAGGCGGCGGCCGATCTCGGCAATGGCCGCAAGCTGATGCTGGACGAGGGCAGCTTCACGATGACGGACAGCTGGGCCGATCGAGCGCTGGCACGGATCGGTTTCCGCTCGACCGGCTCGATGGACGCATTGCTCTCGCTGTTCGGATTTCCGGCGCTCAAGGAGTTCTCGCCGCTGCAGATCGATCCGGCATCGCTGCGCGGGACGAGTGAGTTGAAGAACCAGATCTCGCTGCCGCTGGTGAACGATCTGAGCTTTGCCGACGTGGTGATCCAGAGCAACGGTACGCTGACCGGCGTCGCGTCGGACACGCTGCTCGGCAACGAGAAGCTGGACGGCGCCAATCTCACGCTGAACTACGACCGTGGCCAGCTGTCGATCAAGGGCGAAGGCCGCATCGGCGGCGATCGTGGGCCGATCGAATTGCGCCAGAACGCCAAGGGGCAGGGCGAGGCGACGGTTTCGCTGACGCTCGACAACGCCGCCCGCCAGCGCCGCGGTATCGGCCCGGAAGCCGGCATCAACGGGGTGCTTCAGGTCAAGGTGATCAAGACGCTCGGTAAGACGCCGGAGGCGCCGCCACGCGTCGAGATCGACCTGGCGCGCGCGGCGATCGACAGCCCCATTCCCGGCCTAGGCAAGCCGGCCGGCCGGGCCGGCCGGGCGGTCTTCACTTACGTGGCGGATGCGGACGGGCCGGATTTCGAGGATCTGACCATCGACAGCGCCCCGATCCTGGTGAAGGGCCGGGTTTCACTGAACAAGCAGAACGCCTTCGAAAGCGCCAGCCTGTCGCAGCTCAGGCTCTCTCCGGGCGATAATCTGAACAAGGTCGAGATTTCCCGCGACGGGGCGGTGACGAAGCTCTCCGTGCGCGGCGCCGTGCTCGATGTCCGCCCCTTCATCCGTGACCTGATGAGCGCGCCGGCGGCACCGACGCGCGGCGCCCGTGGCGCGGCGCCAGCCGGCCCCGATTACGAGCTCGATCTCGACGTGCCGATCCTGACCGGCTTCAACAACGAGGCGCTCGGCAACTCGCAGCTCAAGCTGTCGCGACGTGGCGGCGTCGTCCGATCGATCAATTACACCGGCCGGATCGGGCGGGCCGACCTCTCGATCAAGCAGGCGCGGCAGGGCGAGGGGGCCGGACCGCTGGTGCTTCAATCGGAGAATGGCGGTGCGACGCTGCGATTCTTCGACCTCTACCGTCGCGCTCACGGTGGCGATCTCGTCCTGCGCCTTGGGGCGGGCGATGTCCGCCAGGACGGTGAGGTGCTGCTGCGGAATTTCACTGTGCGCGACGAGCCGGCATTGCGCCGCGTCGTCGGGGCGCAGAGCACGACCGCCCCGAGCGCGCTCGATCGCAATGGCGCGCCGATCCCGCAGCGCATCGACGTCAGCGAGGTCGCCTTCACCAAGATGCGGGCCGAGTTCACCCGCAGTGCCAGCCGCATCGACATCAGCGAGGCGGTGATCTGGGGCCAGCAGGTCGGCTTCACCTTGCAGGGCAATGTCGATTACGGCCGCGACCGGGTCGATATCGGCGGTACGTTCGTGCCGGGCTATGCGCTCAACAATGCTTTCGCGCAGGTTCCGGTGGTCGGGATGATTCTCGGCGGCGGCCAGTATGGCGGGCTGTTCGCGGTGAATTTCCGCGTCTCGGGCTCGGCGACGGCGCCGACCATGACGGTCAATCCGCTCTCGGCGATCGCGCCCGGCATCCTGCGCCGCTTCATCGATCCGCTTGGCGGCGGCCCGCTCGAGCAGCGACCGCAGGGCAAGGTCCCCGATACGGCTGAGCGCTGAGGCTCAGGATGCGGCCGCTCGCAGTTCGTGGAGGAGCGGCGGCTGGCTCGTGCGTCGCCGGTTTTGCGGCAACGGGAATGACCCCGGCAATCTCTGGTCGAAACTGTGAGTTTTCTCAGTCGTTTGTCGTGAGTTCCTGAGATTTCGATTCGCCCGGGCAGGGACGCTGCCCGGGCTTCGCATTGGGCAGTCAGACGGCCCGCAGCAGGATGTGCTTCTTCTTGCCGAAGGAGAGCTTGGCGGTGCCGTCCGTCAGGTCCAAGAGGCCGAGGCTGGCGCGCTCGTCGGTGACGATCTGGTCGTTGACGCGCAGGCCGCCGGCCTTGATCTGGCGGCGGGCCTCGCCGGTCGAGGGCACGAGGCCGGCGCTGACGAAGGCACTGAGCACGCCGAGCCCGGCCTCGAACTGCGCCTTCGGCAGTTCGACGCTCGGCAGATCTTGAGCGGTCTCGCCTTCTTCGAAGGTCTTGCGCGCGGTCTCGGCCGCGGCTTCCGCCGCCTGCCTGCCGTGCAGCAGCGCCGTGACCTCGGTCGCGAGCACCTTCTTGGCCTCGTTGATCTCGGCCCCGCCCAGGGCTGCCAGCCGGGCGATCTCGGCCATGGGCAGCTTGGTGAAGAGCTTCAGGAAGCGGCCGACATCGGCGTCCTCGGTATTGCGCCAGTACTGCCAGAACTCGAAGACCGGCAGCAGCTTGGCGTCGAGCCAGACGGCGCCGGAGGCGGTCTTGCCCATCTTGTTGCCCGAGGCGGTGGTCAGCAGCGGCGAGGTCAGCGCGTAGAGCTGCACGTCCGACATGCGATGGCCGAGATCGATACCGTTGACGATGTTGCCCCACTGGTCGGAGCCGCCCATCTGCAGGATGCAGCCGGTGCGCTTGTTGAGCTCGACGAAGTCGTAAGCCTGCAGGATCATGTAGTTGAATTCGAGGAAGGACAGCGACTGCTCGCGGTCGAGCCTCGTCTTGACGCTGTCGAAGGACAGCATGCGGTTGACCGAGAAGTGCCGGCCGACATCGCGCAGGAATTCGAGATAGTTCAGCCCGAGCAGCCAGTCGGCGTTGTTCATCATCGTCGCCGGGCCGGAGAAGTCGAGATAGTTCGAGAACACCGAGCGGATGCCCGCAAGGTTCTGCTCGATCGTCTCCTGGGTCAGGAGCTTGCGCGCCTCGTCCTTGAAGGATGGGTCGCCGACCATGGTGGTGCCGCCGCCCATCAGCGCGATCGGCTTGTGGCCGGTCTCCTGCATCCAGTGCAGCATCATGATCTGCATGAGATGGCCGACATGCAGCGAGGTCGCCGTCGCGTCGTAGCCGATATAGGCCGAGATGGGCCCCTTCAGCGCCGCCTGATCCAACCCTTCCGGGTCTGAGATCTGGTGGATGAAGCCGCGCTCGTCGAGGGTGCGCAGGAAGTCGGACTTAAAGGTGGTCATGGTGGACTCGATGGTTTGACGGTTTGCCGTCATGGTCGGGCTTGTCCCGGCCATCCACGTCTTCACTTCACTGATCGAGCGCCGTGTTCAAGACGTGGATGCTCGCCCCCAAGGGCGAGCATGACGGTTCGAAGCCGATAGGCGAAATCTCAGGCCTGTTCCTGCTCGGTCTTCAGGATTTCCGGGCCGACCTTGCGGTCGAGATAGACGCCGACCTGCTCCATCAGCTGATCGACGCGGCCGTCGAAGAAGTGGTTGGCGCCCTCGACCACGGCATGCTCGATCTGGATGCCCTTCTGGGTCTTCACCTTCTCGATCACCGCCATCACCTCCTTGACGGGGGCGACGCGATCCTCCGAGCCGTGCACGAACAGGCCGGAGGACGGGCAGGGTGCGAGGAATGAGAAGTCGTAGCGGTTCGCCATCGCGGCGATTGAGAGGAAGCCCTCGATCTCCGGACGACGCATCAGGAGCTGCATGCCGATCCAGGCGCCGAAGGAGACGCCGGTGATCCAGCAGCTCTTGGCCTCGGGGTTCAGCGCCTGCATCCAGTCGAGCGCCGCGGCGGCGTCCGAGAGTTCGCCGGCGCCATGGTCGAAATGCCCCTGGCTGCGGCCGACGCCACGGAAGTTGAAGCGCAGCGCCGAGAAGCCCCGGTTCACGAAGGTGTAGAACAGGTTGTAGACGATCTGGTTGTTCATCGTCCCGCCGAACTGCGGGTGCGGATGCAGGATGATGGCCAGTGGCGCGCCGCGCTTCTTGGCGGGCTGGTAGCGGCCTTCGATCCTGCCGGCCGGTCCGTTGAAAATCACCTCGGGCATCGTATCTCGCCTTTTGCTGGGCAAAGCTGCGGAGCAAGCGCGCAAAAGCGGCAGGAATGCCACCGATGCATGCGCTCGCCCTTGACGGCCCCGCCGCTCGCGCCCTAAATCAAGCGCTTAGAATGGTTCTAACAGCCGTGAACAGGACGGGAACAAGCAGGCGGGTGAACGCTTGCCGCTCCAGTCCGTGCGGCTCGGACGGGCGGCTATAGCACGGCGCAGGGGTGCAGTTTCAAGCATTTCGTGCCGCAGCCGCGGCAGGCCCGTGTGGACATGGAGCAATGACGCTGTTTAACGCGACGCACCGGAGCTATCTCGACCATAACGCCACGACGCCGGTGCGCCCGGCCGTGGCGGAGGCGATGCTGCGGGCGCTGCAAACGACCGGCAATCCGTCCTCCGTGCATGGCGAGGGCCGAGCCGCGCGCGCAGCCATTGAAGCGGCGCGCGAACAGGTCGCGGCTTTGTGTGCGGCGAAGACCGCGAATGTCGTCTTCACCAGCGGCGGAACCGAGGCGAACGCGACGGTGCTGGCGCCGGGCCTGAGCGATTGCAGCGGCGGGCGCGACTGCGTGCGTGCGCCGGTGGCGCTCCTGCTCCATGGTGCGACCGAGCATCCTTGCGTGCGCGATGGCCATCGTTTTGCGGCCGGCTCCGTCGAGGCAATTCCCGTCGATGGCGACGGTCTGGCGGATCTTGGCTGGCTGGCGGCACGGCTGGCCCGCCATGCCGAGGAGCGGCCTGCCGAACGGGCGCTGGTTTCGCTGCAGCTCGCCAACAACGAAACCGGGGTGATCCAGCCGGTCGCCGAGGCGGCTGCCATCGCGCGGCGCCATGGCGCCCTGATCCACAGCGATGCGGTCCAGGCGGCCGGCAAGGTCGCCATCGACATAGAGGCGCTCGGCGTCGACATCCTGACGCTGTCGGCGCACAAGCTCGGCGGTCCGCAGGGCGTCGGCGCCATCGTCTTTCGGACCGGGGCGCTCGAGCTCGCCGACAAGCCGATGCGTGGCGGTGGCCAGGAGCGCGGCTGGCGCGCCGGCACCGAGAACGTGGTCGGCATCGTCGGCTTCGGCGTTGCTGCCGCAGAAGCGAAGGCTGCTCTCGCGAGCGAGGCTGTCAGGCTCGCCGGGCTGCGTGATGCGCTCGAGGTCGGCCTCGCGAAGCTGGCGCCCAAGACCATGGTATTCGGCGGCAAGGTTGCCCGGCTCCCGGGGACCAGCGCCTTCGCCACGCCGGGCATCAAGGCCGAGACGGCGCTGATCATGCTCGATCTCGCTGGTGTCGCCCTGTCCTCGGGCTCGGCCTGCTCCTCGGGCAAGGTCAAGCGCTCGCATGTGCTCGCCGCCATGGGAGTAGACCCTGCCATGAGCGCGGGGGCCTTGCGCGCCTCGCTCGGATGGACCACCTCCGGGGCAGATATCGAGCGTTTTCTCGTGGCCTATGCGAAGGCGGTGGCCACGATACCGAACCGGCAGGAACAGGCGGCGGCCTGAACCCTGCGGCAAGACGAACACGACCAACAAGACGAAGACCAAACCGGCGGGCCTTGAACCCGCGACAGGAGAGTAGATATGGCAGCGGTCCAGGAGACCATCGACCAGGTCAAGTCGATCGACGTGACCGAGTACAAGTACGGCTTCGTCACCGAGATCGAAGTCGACAAGCCGGCCAAGGGCCTGACCGAGGACACGGTCCGCTACATCTCGGCGCGCAAGAACGAGCCGGAATGGATGCTGGAATGGCGCCTCGACGCCTTCCGGCGCTGGAAGACCATGACCGAACCGAACTGGTCGCGGGTGCAGTACCCGCCGATCGACTATCAGGACATCTACTATTACGCCGCGCCGAAGAAGGGCGCCGCGCCGAAATCGCTCGACGAGGTCGATCCGGCGATCCTGGAGACCTACAAGAAGCTCGGCATCCCGCTCAGCGAGCAGGAGATTCTGGCCGGCGTCGCTCCGGAGAACCGCGTCGCGGTCGATGCCGTGTTCGACTCGGTCTCGGTCGTCACCACCTTCAAGGAGGAGCTCGCCAAGGCCGGCGTGATCTTCTGCTCGATCTCGGATGCGATCCGCGAGCATCCCGAGCTGGTGAAGAAGTACCTCGCCACCGTGGTTCCGGTGACCGACAACTACTTCGCGACGCTGAACTGCGCCGTCTTCACCGACGGCTCCTTCGTCTACATCCCCAAGGGCGTGCGCTGCCCGATGGAGCTGTCGACCTATTTCCGCATCAACGAGCAGAATACCGGCCAGTTCGAGCGCACGCTGATCATCGCCGACGAGGGCTCCTATGTCAGCTATCTCGAAGGCTGCACGGCGCCCAAGCGCGACGAGAACCAGCTGCATGCGGCGGTGGTCGAGCTGATCGCGCTCGACGATGCCGAGATCAAGTACTCGACCGTGCAGAACTGGTATCCGGGCGACGCCGAGGGCAAGGGCGGCATCTACAACTTCGTGACCAAGCGTGGTGACTGCCGCGGCAAGCGCTCGAAGATCTCGTGGACGCAGGTCGAGACCGGCTCGGCGATCACCTGGAAGTACCCGTCCTGCATCCTGCGCGGCGACGGCTCGCGCGGCGAGTTCTACTCGATCGCCGTGTCGAACGGCGCCCAGCAGGTCGATAGCGGCACCAAGATGCTGCATCTCGGCAAGAACACGACCTCGAAGATCATCGCCAAGGGCATCGCGGCCGGCAAATCGGACTCGACCTATCGCGGCATGGTCTCGGCCCACCGCAAGGCGACGGGCGCGCGCAACTTCACCAACTGCGACTCGCTGCTGATCGGCGACCAGTGCGGCGCGCACACCATCCCCTATATCGAGGCCAAGACCGCGAGCGCGATCTTCGAGCACGAGGCGACCACCTCGAAGATCGGCGAGGACCAGATGTTCTACTGCCAGCAGCGCGGCCTCTCCGAGGAGGAAGCGGTGGCGCTGATCGTCAACGGCTTCGTCAAGGAGGTGCTGCAGCAGCTCCCGATGGAGTTCGCCGTCGAGGCGCAGAAGCTGATCACGATCTCGCTGGAAGGCTCGGTCGGCTGATTTTCACCAGCCCTCATCCTGAGGAGCCGCCAGAGGCGGCGTCTTAAAAGGATGGTGGGCTTGCTCCTGAAACGCATCCTTCGAGACGCGCGCTGCGCGCGCTCCTCAGGATGAGGGCTCACGAAAGAACGAAATAAATGCTCGAAATTCGCAATCTGGTCGTCAAGATCGCCGACGAGGACAAGCAGATCCTCAACGGCCTCAACCTCACCGTGAACGCCGGCGAGGTCGCCGCGATCATGGGGCCGAACGGCTCCGGCAAGTCGACGCTGTCCTACGTCATCGCCGGCAAGGAGGACTATGAGGTCCTCGACGGCGAGATCCTGCTCAATGGCGAGAACATCCTGGAGATGGAGGCCGATGCCCGCGCCGCCGCCGGCATCTTCCTCGCCTTCCAGTATCCGCTGGAGATCCCCGGCGTCGCCACCATGACCTTCCTCAAGGCGGCGATGAATGCGCAGCGCAAGGCGCGCGGCGAGGCCGAGCTGCTGACGCCCGACTTCATCAAGCAGGTCAACACTGCGGCAGATAGCCTTGGTATCGCTCGCGATATGCTGCGCCGCCCGCTCAATGTCGGCTTCTCCGGCGGCGAGAAGAAGCGGATGGAGATCCTGCAGATGGCGCTCCTGGCGCCTTCCATGTGCATCCTCGACGAGACCGATTCCGGCCTCGACATCGACGCGCTGCGCATCGTCGCCGACGGCGTCAACGCGCTACGCGCCAAGAACCGCGGCTTCCTGGTCATCACCCACTATCAGCGCCTGCTCGACCATATCGTGCCCGACACCGTGCATGTGATGTCGAAGGGCAAGATCGTGCGGACCGGCGGCAAGGAGCTGGCGCTCGAGCTCGAGAAGAGCGGCTATGCGTCCTATGGTGAGGCCGCGTAATGGCGATCATCACCCCCCTCAAGACCGCGGCCGAGCAGCAGCTCGCCGAGCAGTTCGCCAATGTGAAGGCGGAGCTGCCGGGCGCCGGCGCGGTGCGCAAGCTG
The DNA here is from genome assembly GCF_001509835.1 of Allobosea sp. WAO. Classification (GTDB taxonomy): domain Bacteria; phylum Pseudomonadota; class Alphaproteobacteria; order Rhizobiales; family Beijerinckiaceae; genus Allobosea. Next base: position 361,301 of record NZ_JXTJ01000004.1, on the reverse strand, counting down.
CGCGAGGATGCCTTCGCCGGCTTCGAGGCCAAAGGCCTGCCGCATCGCCGGCTCGAATCCTGGCGCTATACCGATCTGCGCTCGCTCGTGCGCGAGGCGATGCCGCTGGCGCGCCGCTCCGAGCGTCCGCAGGCGGTGGCCGACCGTCTCGCCATCCAGACCATCCCGGGCCCGCGCCTGGTCAGCATCGACGGCATCTTCAGCCCGACCGATTCCGACCTCGACACGCTGCCCGAGGGCGTCACGGTCCGCAGCCTTGCCGAGGCGCTGACCGAGGCGCCGGAGGCGACGGCGGCGGCGCTCGCGCTGCCGGAAGTGGCGCGCGACGACAGCGCGCTGATGCTCAACGCGGCCTTCGCACGGGACGGCATAGTCATCGAGATCGCGCCCGGCGTCGAGCTTTCGCGGCCGATCCTGCTTCTCGGCATCGATTCCGGCGCGAAGGAGACCGCGCAGTTCTCCCGCGTGCTGGTTTCGGTCGGCGCCGGGGCGAAGGCCACGGTCGTCGAGCAGTGCGAGAGCGTCGGCGCGGCCCCGAGCCAGATCAACAGCGCGCTGTCCTTTGCCGTCGGCGACAATGCCGAGGTCGAGCATGTCCGCATCGTCACGCGCCAGCGGCCGGAGACTGTGCGGGTGCAGTCGCTGCTCGCCGAGATCGGCGCGCATGCCAACTTCGCCTCGGTCGCGCTCGCGACCTGCTGCGGCGTGCTGCGCCAGCAGAGCTTCGTGCGCTACGCCGGCGAGCACAGCCGGGCGGCGCTGCGCGGCATCAACCTGCTGCGCAAGCAGGAGCACTCCGACGTCACGCTGGTGATGGATCATGCGGCGGCCCATGGCGAAAGCCGCGAGCTGTTCAAGAACATCATAGAGGGTGAGGCGACCGGCGTCTTCCAGGGCAAGGTCGTCGTTCGCCAGCATTCGCAGAAGACCGACGGCAGCATGAAGAGCAACGCGCTCCTGCTCAATGACGGCGCGACGATGTTCAACAAGCCCGAGCTCGAGATCTTCGCCGACGACGTGGTCTGCGGCCATGGTGCGACCGTCGCGCAGATGGATGGCGAGCAGCTCTTCTACCTGATGGCGCGCGGTCTGCCGCGGCCGCAGGCCGAGGCGCTGGTGCTCACCGCCTTTGCCGGCGAGGTCACCGAGTTCGTCGGCGACGAGGCAGTGCGCGAGATCGTCATGCGGGAGATCGACCGCTGGCTCTCGCAGCGCGAGGCGGCGCCGAAGCTGGAGACGATCTGATGCCTTACGTCAACCTGCAGCTCACCAAGGGCGCGAGCCGCGAGCAGAAGGCCGAGATCGTCAAGGAGTTCACGCAGACTCTGGTGCGCGTGCTCGGCAAGAACCCGCAGAACACCCATATCGTGATCCAGGAGATCGAGCGCGAGGATTGGGGGCATGCCGGCATCCTCGTCGCCAACCGCACGCCCGAGCCCGGAAAGGGTTGAGCCATGAACGTGATCGCGAAGCCCTACGACGTCCAGGCCATCCGCAAGGATTTCGCGATCCTCTCGCGCGAGGTCTACGGCAAGCCGCTGGTCTATCTCGACAATGCCGCCTCGGCCCAGAAGCCCGAGGCGGTTATCGAGGCGATGACGAAGCTGATGCGCGAGGACTATGCCAACGTCCATCGCGGCCTGCATTATCTCGCCAATGCCTCGACCGAGGCCTATGAGGCGGCGCGCGAAAGCGCGCGGCGTTTCCTCAACGCCGCCCATATCGAGGAGATCATCTTCACGCGCTCCTCGACGGGGGCGCTGAACGCTGTCGCCTCGTCGCTCGGGCAGCACCTGAAGATCCAGGAAGGCGACGAGATCATCCTCTCGATCCTGGAGCACCACTCCAACATCGTGCCCTGGCACTATTGGCGCGAGCGCCACGGCGCCGTGATCAAATGGGCGCCGGTCGACGAGGACGGCAATTTCCTCATCGAGGAGTTCGAGAAGCTGATCTCGCCGCGGACCAAGGTGGTGGCGCTGACGCATATGTCGAACGCGATCGGCACCATCGTCCCGATCGCCGAGGTCGCGAAGATCTGCCAGAGCTACCGGATCCCGCTGGTCGTCGACGGCAGCCAGGGCGCGGTCCATCTGCCGGTCGACGTACAGGCGCTCGGTTGTGATTTCTACGCCTTCACCGGCCACAAGAACTATGGGCCGACCGGCTCTGGCGTGCTCTGGGGCAAGCGCGAATGGCTCGCCAAGCTGCCTCCCTATGAGGGTGGCGGCGAGATGATCCTGACCGTCAGCGAGGACGCGATTACCTATAACGATCCGCCGCACCGCTTCGAGGCCGGTACCCCGGCGATCATCGAGGCGGTCGGCCTCGGTGCCGCGCTCGACTACATGATGGCGCTCGGACGCGAGAACATCGCGGCCCATGAGGCGCGCCTCCACGACTACGCCATGCAGCGGCTCGGCGAGATGAACTCGATCCGCATCTTCGGCAAGGCGAAGGAGAAGGGCGCGATTGTCGCCTTCGAGATGAAGGGCGCGCATGCGCACGACGTCGCCACCGTGATTGACCGGGCCGGCGTCGCCGTGCGGGCCGGTACCCATTGCGCGATGCCTCTGCTCGCACGATATGGGGTGACGTCGACCTGCCGTGCGTCGTTCGGCCTCTACAATACGCTGGAGGAAGTCGATAAGCTGGTCGAGGCCCTGCGCAAGGCGGAAGACCTGTTCTCCTGAACCGCCGATTGCCTGAACTGGAAGCGCCATGAGCGACACTGCCGAGCAAATCAAGCCGAACGCGCCCACGATGGGCGCCAGCACCGGCCTGCCGCCGGAGGAAATCGATCGTCTGACCGACGATATCGTGGCGGCGCTAAAGACGGTCTACGACCCCGAGATTCCGTCCGACATCTACGAGCTCGGGCTGATCTACCGTGTCGATATCGCCGATGACCGCCAGGTCACGATCGACATGACACTGACCGCGCCCGGCTGTCCGGTCGCCGGCGAAATGCCCGGTTGGGTCGAGAACGCGGTTGGCGCGGTGCCGGGCATCGCCTCGGTCACGGTCAACATGACCTTCGATCCGCCCTGGGATCAGTCGCGCATGTCGGACGAGGCGCGCGTCGCGCTCGACATGTGGTGAGCGGACGTTCATCCGAGGCATGAGCAAGGCCGCTGCCTGCGCAGCGGCCTTTCTCGTTTCAGGCCGTGGCTTGTTGCCGGTCAGGGCTCGCGGACGACGCGGAAGCCATTGGTGTAGAAGCGCACGTCGCTTTCGTATTTGAAGCGCGCGGCCGAGCGCAGGTAACGCGGGTCGTTGTTGAAGGAGCCGCCGCGCAGCACGCGCTCACGGCAGCCCGGCGGCGAATAGGCGCTGCCGTCGCGTGGCGAGGCCCGATAGCTCTCGCTCCAGCAATCGGCGACCCATTCGGCGGCGTTTCCAGCCATGTCGTAGAGGCCAAAAGCGTTGGGCGGGAACTGGCCGACCTCGATGGCCTGGCGCCGCGGCTGTGCGTTGCAGCCGACGCAATTGGCCTTCTCCTTGTCGATGGCGTTCCCCCAGGGATAGCTGGTCGCCGTGCCGGCGCGGGCGGCATATTCCCACTCAGCCTCCGTCGGCAGGCGATATTTCCGCCCGGTCTTCAGCGAGAGCCAGACGACATAGGCGCCGGCATCGTTCCAATGGATGTCGGTGACCGGCCGGTTGCCGCGGCCTAGATTGCGGTCGCCAGGGCGATGGCTGCAGCCGCCCTGGGCGACGCAGGCGTCCCATTCGGCGAAAGTGACCTCGCGCGTGCCGATATAGAAGGGATTGCCGATCGTGACCGTGCGCACCGGCTTCTCGAACTCGAACATCTCGTTCGAGCCCATTTCGAAGCCGCCTGCGGGGATCAGCGCGAGCTCGGGGCAATCATCGCAATCGCGGATGATTCTGGCGGGTCCCGGGGCGGCGCTCGTTCGCCCAGGCGCGACGCTGGCGGTCTGGGGCGGTGAGCTGGGGGCCGGGCGGCCCTGGCCGCGGCTCCTGAAGAACTCTTCCCGCGTCCGGGCGAGACTGGCGAAGCGGCCATTGGGATAGGCGTCGAGATAGGCGCGGTATTCGGCCGGGTTCTCGCTGTTGCGGATGGTCTCCCAGAAGGAGAGCTCATAGGGGCCGAGCTGGTCGGATTGCGGCCCGGGCGGCGGCGGCGCGGTGATGACGCCGCGCGTCGCCTGTGCGGCGACGGCAGGCCTCGCCGTCGGCGTGACCACGAGCCCGGCTGCGGGGAGCGACGAGATCCAGATCTGCAGCTTTCGCCGGGCGAGGGCATCGCGGCTGCGGGTGAGGGCGGCAGCCATGTCGAGCCCGGGCGTCCGGATCGCCTTCAACCATTCCTCGACCGCCGGGCTGGAGCGCCCGGCCGGCTCGGCGATGGTCCGTCCGGGAGCGGCAGGCGCCATCACCGCTATATTCTCGATGGGCTCGATTGGAGCGAGCCCCTTGAGGTTGCCGCCGAGTGCTGCCTGCCAGGGATTGTCGCGGGCGGCGTCGAGGACGATCACCGCGCTTGCCGGCCGGCTGACGATCAGCGCGTCGAGCAGACGGTCGAAGTCGATTGCGGCGCGGCTGAGATCGCCGGGCGATCTGATCGCGGCATCGACCGGGACAAGGAAATTGCGTCCGCGAAGCTGGACCGCATGGCCCGCATAGAAGACGACGACCTGGGCGCCGCGTGTCAGCTTGTCCTTGAACGAACTCAGCGCCCGTTCCAGCCCGGCGGCGTCGGCGTTCTCGACGGCTATCACGTCGAAATCGCCCTGGCGCAGGATCTCGGCGGCGGCGCGGGCATCGGTCACGGCGCTGGCGAGCGCTGCGTCCTTGTAGCCGGCGTTGCCGATCACCAGCGCCAGCCTTGCAGGGGCCCCGCCGCCCTGCGCGCCGGCGGGCGTCGGCAGCCAGGCCGGAGCGAGTAGGGCGGCCAGTGCCAAAAGCAAGGTAGCGAGCTGGCGGTACCAGGACATTCGGTTCAGCGCTCCGACAGGCCGCCCGCGCCGTCACGGGCGTGAAGGTTCAGCGGACATAGACTGTGATCTTCTGAGACATAACCGGCGGCTGATGCGGTGTGTGCAGGTGGTCGCCGAGCAGCAATTGCAGCGTGTGAGTGCCTTTCGGCAGGGTGACGACGACCTCGGTCTGGCCGTTGCCGAGATGGATGTGATTGTAGTCGGCTGGAATCGGCTGGTCCGGCGGCGGCGGCTCGACATCGATCAGCAGGTGATGGTGGCCGGTCAGCGGCTTGTCGATGCCGGCCGGCGCGACGCCCATCTCTTTCAGCCCCATCCGCACGGTGAAGCGCTCTGGCACGCGCAGGCCGTCGAGCGGGTAATGGAAGTAGAGCAGGGCGCCGCGCGGCGATGGCTGGCGCTGGGCCGTCTGCGCGGACGGGGCCGTGGCCGCAAGCAGCGGGCAGAGCAGGGCGAGGCAGGCGAGGGCAGTCAGCCGCCGCATGCGGAAGGAAGCAGGTGGCTCGGCGATGCGCACTGGCCTGCTCATCGACGCTTGCTCCGCTTTCGGGGATTGCCGACGAAGACCTCGATCCGTTCGGACAGCACCGGCGGATCGTGCGGCACGTGCTGATCGTCGCCGAGGATGAGTTGCAGGGTGTGCCTGCCGGGAGGAAGGGTGATCTTGCGCTCGGTCTGACCGTTGCCGAAATGCAGATGGTTGAGGTCGCTGGGAATGGCGACGTCGAGCGGCGGCGTCGGTACGTCGATCAGGAGATGGTGATGGCCGGTATTCGGCTTGATGATCCCGGCCGGAGCCACGCCCATGTTGCGTAGGCCGAAGCGGATCGTCGAGGTCGCATAGATCGTCGTGCCATTGCGCGGATAGATGAAATAGACGGCGGCGTCGTTGGGCGCGGGCGTGCGCCCCGGCTTGCCGACTGGAGCCTGAGGCACAGCTGGCGCCTGCGTTGCCGAGGCCGCCTCGACGCGCACCTTGATCTTCTGCGACATCACCGGCGGATCGTGCGGGACATGCTCGTGGTCGGCGAAGAGCAGTTGCAGCGTGTGCTCGCCGGGCGGCAGCGTCAGCTCGGTTTCGGTCTGGCCGCGCCCGAAGTGCAGATGGTTGAAATCGCTGGGTATCTCGCGGTCGAGCGGCGGCAGTTCGGCATCGACCAGGAGATGGTGGTGGCCGGCATTGTCCTGCTTCGTGCCGGCCGGGACGATCGCGATGTTCGCGGTGCCGAAGCGAATGACCGAGCGGGCGGGGATCGTCGCGCCATCCTGAAGCCCAACGAAGAAGACCTGGGCGTTCGGTGCGGCGGCGGTGCGCGGTTTCTCCTCCGGCATGGCTTCGACCTCGACGGTAATCTTCTCGGACATCACCGGCGGGTCGTGCGGCACGTGATCGTGATCGGCGAAGAGCAGCTGCAAGGTGTGGCGGCCGGGCGAGAGCAGGATCTCGGCTTCGGTCTGACCGCCGCCGAAATGCAGATGGTTGAAGTCGCTCGGGATCGGCTGGCCGAGCGGGGGCAGATTGGTGTCGATCAGCAGATGATGGTGGCCGGCATTGCGGCGTTGCGTGCCGGCTGGCGCGATCTCCATGCCGGTGATGGCGAAACGCACCAGCAGTTTGCCGGGAACCTTGGCGTTATCGCCGAGATCGACGAAGGAAACCTTGGCGTTCGCGGGGGCCGGATTACGCTGCCGCGGGCGCTCCTGTGCGCCGGCGTCTCCCGCCAGCAAGGCGAAAGCCGCCGAGATGCCGACAATGAGCTTCAGCCGGATACCTTGCATCGGCGCTCTTCCTGAGGGCGCGGCACGGACCTCGAAACTATCAGGCCGCTATCGCAGGAGCAAGCAAACCGCCCGTGGCAATAATGGATAGGTCTGGATTTTCACCTTGCCTTTCTTTAGGCTGACGCAGGGAATGCGTGCCATGAACGCTGCGCTCAGGCTCTGTGCACTGGTGGCTCTTCTTTCGCAGTTGCTGGCCCTGCCGGCGCTGGCGCAGGACCGGCGCGTCGCGCTGGTCATCGGCAATTCCGCCTACAAGAATGCGCCCGCCCTGCCGAACACCGTCAATGACGCCCGCGATACAGCGGACGCCCTGCGCAAAGTCGGTTTCGAAGTGGTCGACGGTGTCGATCTCGACAAGCGCGACATGGATACCGCGCTCTTTCGCTTCGCCAGGCTGGCCCGGGACGCCGATGCTGTGATGTTCTACTACGCCGGCCACGGCTTCCAGTTCAACGGCGAGAACTTCCTGGTGCCGGTCGAGGCCAGGATCGATGACGAGGTCTCGGTCCAGTACGAGACGCTGAAGCTCAGCGAAGTGATCACGGCGCTGGGCTTCGCCAAGGGCGTCAAGATCATGGTGCTCGACGCCTGCCGCAACAACCCCTTCGTCGCGCAGCTCTCGAAGAACCAGGCGACGCGCAGCTTCTCGGTCGGCACCGGTCTTGCGCCGATCGCGCGGGCGCAGGGCATGGTCACCGCCTATGCGACGCAGGCCAACGATGTCGCGGCCGATGGCTCGGGCCGCAACAGCCCGTTCACGGCGGCGCTGGTGCAGGAGATGAAGCAGCCCGGGCTCGAGATCGCGACGATGTTCCGCCGGGTGCAGAAGGTGGTCTACGACGCGACCGGCGGCAAGCAGACGCCGGAGCTGACCCTGTCGCTGCTCGGCGACTTCTACCTGAACCGCGAGGAAACGGACGCGGACATCTGGAAGAGGCTGCGCAGCAGCGACGACGCGGCGGAGATCAAGGCCTTCATCCAGCGCTTCCCCGCCAGCTTCTTCGCCGTCGACGCCAGGACAAGGCTCGACCTGCTCGAGCGCCGCAGCGTTTCGGCGCGCGAGCGCGAGAAGCTAGAAAACGAATTCGCTGCGCGGGAAAGGGCTCTGCTGGAGCGGCTCCAGCAGGCGGAGAAGAGCCGGCAGCAGGCCGCGACCGACCTCGCCGATCGCGATTCTGGAAAGATCGGTGCCGGGCGCCCGGCGCCACTGCCTGCCGATGCGCCGGCGCCGGTTGCGATCGCTCCCGCTACGAAGCCTTCCGAGGCCGGCGAGCGCGAGCGCCTCGCCCGCGAACTCGCCAGGCGCGAGCAGGAACTCGCGGTGCTCGAAGCCGAGAAGGTCAAGCTCTCCCAGGAGCGTCAGGAGCGCGAGAAGGCAGTCGCGGCGCGGATCAGCTCCGGCGGCGCCGTCAAGGAATTGCCGGTGCCGGAGAAGCCTCTCCTGCCGAGCGCCCGCCTGCCCCGTCAGGAGCCGCAGCCGCAGGAGCGCACGGTCGTCGACCGCCGGTCCAACGACACGCTTGGCGGTAGCGACGCTTCTGTGCCGGCGCGAGGCAGCAGGAACCGACGGCCGGGCAGCGCACGCGACTGCAACGAGGAGCTGATGCGGGCCCAACTCGGCGACGGCGGCGGGAGTTCATTGCAGGGTTGCCGCTGAGCGGGGCTTTTGACGATCGATGGGAGAGCGAACGATGGACGCGTCTCGGACCATGTCTTCGGCAACTGGCCGTGCGCGTCGATCCTCCCTGACCTGTTGCGTCCTCCTTGCCATGCTCGTCGTGCCCGCGGCGGTGTCCGCTCAGGCGCCGGCGCCCTCCGGGGCGCCTCCGGCCGCAGCGCCCGCGCCGACGCCGATCCCGTTCCCGGAAGCGCTGCAGCGCGCCGCCGCCGACCTGTTCTCCAAGGCCGATCTCGCCGGCGACCGGATCGCGCTGGTAATCGACCCGCTGATCGACGGCGTCTCGGGTGCGCAGTCGGCCTCGACCCGCTCGATGCAGCAGACGCTCGCGGAGATCGTCTCGAAATCATATCCACGCTTCCAGCTGCAGCCCTTCACAACCGAGAGCCTGGCACGCGAGCCGGTCGTGCTGGTCGGTACCTTCACCGCGGTCAACAACGCCGGCGACGCGAAGGGAGCGCGCGACGCCTACCGGATCTGCCTGACGCTCGCGGATATGAAATCGAAGCGTGTCGTCTCGAAAGGCGTCGCTCGGGCACGGCCGGAGGGCGTCGACGTGACGCCGACGACTTATTATCGCGATACGCCGATGTGGACGAAGGACCCGGCGACCGAGGCCTATATCAAGGTCTGCCAGGGGACCAGGCTCGGTGAGCCGATCGACCCCGTCTATCTCGAGCGGCTGAACGCCGCGGCGCTGATCAATGACGGCATCCTCGAATATGAGGCGCGGCGTTATCGCGAGGCGCTGGCCTTCTATCGCACGGCGCGAAGCCTGCCCGGCGGCGACCAGCATCGCGTCCGGGTCGGTGCCTATCTCGCCGCCAGCAAGCTAGGCCGTGGCGAGGATGCGGTCGATGCTTTCGGCGATCTCGTCGACAGTGGCCTCACCAGCAACCAGCTGATGGTCAAGCTGCTGTTCCAGCCTGGAACGACGCAGTTCATCGCCAACCCGCAGATCACGGAGCCCTATCCGATGTGGCTGAGCCAGATCGCGACACGGGCCCGGCAGAAGGGCGCCTGCATCGAGATCGTCGGGCACACCTCGCGCACCGGCACGCAGCACCTCAACGAGCGACTTTCGGTGCTGCGCGCGCAATATGTGATGGAACTGCTCCAGGCCGGGGCGCCCGACAGCCGCAACCGCATGATCGCGACCGGCAAGGGCTTCAACGAGAACCTGATCGGGACCGGAAAGGACGATGCCAGCGACGCGCTCGACCGACGGGTCGAGTTCAAGGTCATCGGCTGCTGAGCGGCACGACGCAGGAGGTTGGCGTGACGGACGGGCCGCGGGCATGAGCGAGACGAGCACCAACCCCTACGATGCCGTCGCCTATCCCGGCCATGCCTTCTCCCAGACCCATCCCGGCCATCTGGCGACGATCGCGCATTTCCACGGCATGGAGCCGGCGCCGACGGCGACGATGCGGGTACTGGAGCTCGGCTGCGGCAGCGGCGGCAACCTGATCCCGATGGCGCTGCAATCGCCCGGCGCCAGCTTCGTCGGCATCGACCTCAGCGCCAGCGCGATCGCCCGGGCCAAGGCCGAGGCCGGCGAACTCGGTCTCGACAATATCACCTTCCACCACCTCGACATCATGGCGGCGGATGCCGGGCTCGGCAGCTTCGACTACATCCTGGTCCACGGTGTCTATTCCTGGGTGCCGCCTTTCGTGCGCGAGCGCATCCTTGCGCTGTTCGGGCAATTGCTGCGGCCCCAAGGCATCGCCTATGTCAGCTACAATGCCCTGCCGGGCTGCCGGCTGCGCGATCTCGCCCGCGACATCATGCTCTACGAGACGCGCGACATCGATGAGCCGCTGGAGCGGGTCAGGGTCGCGCGGGCCGCGATCAGGCGCTTCGCCGAGGCGACCGATCCCGGCTCGTTCTACGGCGCGGCCCTGCGCGAGCGCCTGCAGCAGATCGACGAGATTCCGGACAATGTCCTCTACCATGACGATCTCAATCCCGGCGCGCGGGCGTTCGCGCTGCACGAGGTGCTGGACGCGGCAGCGCCGCATGGGCTGCAATTTCTGGCCGAGACCTCGTTCCCCAATAACTTCGGCGGAGCGCAGGGGCCGGCCCAGCAGATCCTGAACGCGATCCCGGTCGACGAGCCGCTGCGCCAGGAACAGTCGCTCGACCTGCTGATCGGGCGCTGCTTCCGCCAGACGCTGCTCTGCCGCTCGGATGTCGTGCTCCATCGCGGCTTCGCGCGCTTTGCGCTCGCGCCCTATCATCTCGCCGCGAATGTTCGCGAGGCCGAGGAGCAAGACGACAGGCCCGGCGTCGGCGGGTTCCTGTTCGGCAGCGATGTCCGGCTTGCCGTCGATCTCGAAAGCGCCAAGGCGGCCTTGCGGGCGCTCGGCCGGGCCTGGCCCGGCAGCATCGGCCATGCCGAGCTCGTGGCGATCGCCTTGGGCGAGGCCAGGGACAGCCTCGGTCCCGATATCGCGCGCGAGACCGGCCGACTCGACGAGGCGCTGACGGCGATCTACCGGGCCGGCCTGCTGGAGATCGCCCTGGAGCCGCACCGGCTCACCACGGCCGTCAGCGAGCGCCCGGTGGCGAGCCTGCTGGCACGGCGGCAGGCGCTTTCAGGCAACGAGGTCACCGATCTGCGCCACCGCGCCGTGGCGCTTGACGGCGTCGTGGTGCGCAAGTTCGTCAGCCTGCTCGACGGCACGCGGACGGCGCCGATGCTGCTCGCCGAGATGAACGCCTTCCTGGCCGAGGCGCATGCCTCGGGAGGCGACGGCACGCGCCTGCCGCAGCACGCGACGGCGGAGGAGGTCGAAATGCATCTGCGCGACGTCGCCCGGCTCGGCCTGCTGGCGGGGTGACGTTGTCGGGAGGGGGCTTCACGCGTATCCTTCGGCCTTGCCCGAGCAGAAGGCGGCTGTCGGGCTGCGCGCTCGCGGGCGCGGCCGACATTGCCGGCGGTAGCGAGGCATGAGCCAGCGCTTCAAGCAGTTCCAGGCCGCGTTCCGGGAAGATGCCTGCCTCGAGGCGATGATGCAGGCGAGCCGGGGCGGCATCAGCATCGCCTGCCCGGCCTGCGGCCGGGTTTCGGCCTTCGTGCCGCGGATCAAGCTGCGCGCCTATGCCTGCGGGCACTGCAACTTCCTGGTCTCGCCTTGCGCCGGGACGCCGCTGCAGAACCGCCGGACCTCGCTGCAGCTCTGGTTCTTCGCGGTCAGGGTGCTGGCCGAGCAGGGGCCCAAGGCAGCAGCGTCGACGCTGGAGCGCGAGGCGGGCATCTCGATCGAGCAAGCCCGCCGGATGGTCGGAGAGCTCGAAGCCGCCGCCGAGGATGGGCGCGGCTGGTTCACGGCCGCCCGCAAGGCGGTCACGGGCGACGCTACTCCGGTCCCGGTGACGGGCGCCGTGGGCTCGGGCGCAGGGGGCTCCGCGGGCGCCTTGGCGGCGGACGGCGGAGGCCGCGGCCGACTGCTCGCGCTGTCGGGCGCCGGTGCCGTCGTCGTGGCGGTGATGGCAGGGGTGGCGGTGGCGACGTTGACACCTGCTCCCGCGCCGGTTCCCGACCCCGATTTCACGCCGGTGGAGACGGTGGACGCGCCTTCGCTGCAGGCGCCGATGCGGCCCTCGCTGATCCTGTCCTCGGTCGAGGGCGATCTTGAAGCGGCGCGGCAGGCGACGCAGTTCGCGCTCAGCAACGATCCTTCGCTGGCGGCGCTGACCGAACAGTCGGCGGACGAAGCCTCCGGGGCATCGCCGCAGGCGCCGGCCCTGCCGCTGCCGGTGCTGCCGCCTTCGAACATCCTGCTGGTGCCGCCGAAACTGCCGGCGAAGCCCGGCGCCGCGCCGGTTCCGACCGCGACGCCGGGCCAGCAATTGCCGCGCGCGCCGATGACGACCAGCGGCGATCCCGACCAGATCCTGACCTTTGGGCCCATCCGCATCCGCCGGCATCTCGTAGACATCATCGTGCGCGCGGGGCGGATCGTCGGGGCCGACCCGACGCTGCTGATGGCGGTCGCCGACAAGGAATCCTCCTTCGCCACCACGGTCCAGGCGAAGACCTCCTCGGCGACCGGGCTCTACCAGTTCATCGAGCAGACCTGGCTCGGCGTCGTCTTCGAGTTCGGGCGCAAGCACGGCATGGTGGCCGAGGCAGCGCTGATCACGCGCAATGGCCGGCAGTTCGTCGTCGCCGACGCCAATGAGCGCCAGCGCATCCTCGATCTCAGGCGCGAGCCCTATCTTTCGGCCCTGCTCGCAGCGGAGATGCTGAAGCGCGACACGCTCCGGCTCGAGAAGGCGATGGGCCGCCATCTCACCGGCGGCGAGATCTACCTGATCCACTTCCTCGGCCCGGATGCGGCGCAGACCTTCATCGAAACGATGGAGGAGACGCCCGGCGCCAGCGCGGCCGAGTTGCTGCCGCGTCCGGCCCAGGCCAACCGGCCGATCTTCTATGCCGAGGCCGGCGGCGAGACCAAGACGCTCTCGGTCTCGGAGGTGCACAAGAAGTTCAACGAGATGATCAGGGTGCGGCTCGACCGCTACAAGGTGGTGCGCGGCGGGCCAGCGCCCGTAGCCCCAGCGCGGCAACTCTCACGTTAGGATTTGCCGGCCCGGGCTTCCTGGCTCATGATCGCTGCCGTTGCGGCAATCCGGGAGCGGGTTATGGCGGCGGCGAAGAACCGGTTCGAACAGGTCGACGAGCAGCAACCGGATGCGATCACGCTGAGCCTCGGCCAGCGCGACGGCAAGACCTTCGGCAGGATCGCCTGCCCGGCGGAACTCGCGGGCGGCCATCTCGTCAACGACTTCCTCAGCGACGAGCTGGAGCCGGTCGAGGCTTTCCGCTCGGCGGTCAGGCTCGCCAACGAGATCAAGGCGCCGATCGTCGTCGAGGACGGGCAGGGGCTCTGGCAGGACGATTGGGGCATCCTCTACCGCGAGGACTGAAGCCGGGCCTCACTCGATCCGGAAATACTTGATGCCGACGCCGAGCTTGCCGCCGATGCGGGAAGCATCCTGCCGCAAGCCCGGGAAGATATCGCCTGCCGGAGCGGGGTTCGGCCCGGACAAGGTCGGGAGAGGCGCGGGGCTGACCAGCGCTATCACCGCCTGCGGCCGGACCGGGGTTCCTGGCGCGGCCGTCGATTGGAGCCGGAGATTGAAGCTCGCCTTGCCGCCCTCGCGCCGCGTGAAGTTGGCGAGGTTGTAGACCAGCCCGTCATCGCCGACGAGCAGTACGGCGAGGTTCTGCTTCGGGTCGCTCTCGACCGTGCCGCTCAGCGTGTCTCCGCTCTTCATGGTGAAGGCGCCGATCTGCATGACCGGGCTGCGATCGATGCCGCGCCCGAGCTGGCGCAGGAAATCGGCCATCGGGCATTGCGCCGTCGAGATCGAACGCAGGCTGATCTGGGCTTCGAAGCCCTGGCTCCGCTTGAAGGCGGTGTCGAAGGCCACGAAGGGCGGCGCCGAGCTGCCGAAGCCCTCGATGGTCGCACGCCGGTCGCCGATCGCAGTCGGCCAGAGGAAGAAGCAGGCACCGCCATCGTAGCCGGCGATATAGCGCTCGATGCGCTCCGTCGCGGTGGCGGGGGGCGGCTCGAGGGTGTTGGTTGCCGTCTTGGTCTCCGCTGGCGGCGGGGCGGCGGCAGGGGGCGCCGTGACGGGAGGAACGGCGACAGGCGGCAGCGGGGTTGGCGGTGGCGCCTGGACCTGAGCGGCCGGCGGAGGCTCCGGTCGGGCGGCATTCTGCGATGGCGTCGCGGGCGCCGGCGACGGGGCCGGTGTGGCCGCCGGAGGCGAGGTCGAGGCTGGCCGGCGCTGCGAGGGCGGCTGCTGCGGCTCCTGGCGGTCGGAGGCGAAGCTGCCGGCCGGTGGCTGTGGGGTCGGCGCGGCCTGGGGCGAAGACGGCGGTGTTCGGTCCGGACGGGCCTGGGGCGGGTCTGGAGCATTCGGCTCGGGCGCGACGCCCTGCAGGCTTGGTGCGGGCGGGACATCGCTGCGACCGGCGAGCACCGGTGGGGCCTGGGAGATGGGTGAGCTATCGTCCTGCCCCAGCAATTGCCAGCCGACGAAACCGCCGCCAGCGATCAGGACGAGCGCAGCGACGCCGGCAAGCGCCTTCCAGGGAGCGCCTCCGCCGGTTGTCGGCTGCTTGCCCTTCGGCTGCCAGGACGCGACCTCGGCCATGTCGGCGGGGCGGTCCTTCGGATCGGGTGCGAGCATGCGGGCCAGCAGCGGGCGCAGGCTCTTGTCCAGCGAGGCGACGTCGGGCACGCGCCGCCGCTTCTCCAATATCTGCATCTGGGTGCCGCCCATGTCGAGCGGGCGGCCGCCGAGCGCCTCGGCGAGGACGAGGCCGAGGCTGTAGATGTCGGACTTTCCGGTGACCTCGCCGCCGAACAGGCCGAGCTGTTCCGGCGAGACATAGTTGTACTTGCCAGCGAAGCCCGTGCCGATGACGGTCTTTTCGCCCAGCACGCTGGACTTGGCGATGCCGAAATCGATGATCTTGGCGCGCCCGACCTGACCGCCGGGCAGGATGATATTGTCGGGCGAGACGTCGCGATGGGTGATGCCGAGCATGTGCGCCGCATGCAGACCGCTGGCGATGCGCCGGCGCAGCAGATCGACCTCCTCCGGCGACAGCGGGCCCTGCTTGAGCCGCTCCGACAGGGGCTGTCCGTCGACGAACTCCATGGCGAGGTAGGTCGCCTGCGTGCCGGGGTCGACCGTGAAGACGTAGTAGCGGACGATCGCCTCGTTGTAGACGTTGTGCAGCGCCGCAGCTTCCTTGCGGAACAGGGTGACGACTGCCTCGTCCTGCGCCATGTCGGGGCGGACCATCTTGATCGCCACCGCATCGCCGGTCTGGATGGCCCGGCCCTTGTAGACCTCGCCCATGCCGCCGACGGCGATCAGGCGCTCGATCTCATAGATGCCGTTCAGCCTGGTGCCGGCTGAAAGCCCGTTGCGCGGCATGATGATCGTGCGCTCGGAATCGGTCATGAGGCCTCGTTCTTCGGCTGACGCATGTTCGGCATCCAGCGGGTCTGCACGCGGCGATCGTGATGATAGCGGACAATGACGACGGTGACATTATCGCTCGCTCCGCGCTCCAGCGTCAGCGCCAGCAGGGCATCGCACGCGCCCTGGACATCCGGGCCGGATGCGGCGCGCAGGATCTCGTCATCCTCGACATGGCCGGTCAGGCCGTCGGAGCAGAGCACGAAGGTGTCGCCGCCTTCGAGCTCGCCATGGTCGATCTCGAGGGAGGGCAGATCGTGGACGCCGATGGCGCGGGTGATCACGTGCCGGCGTGGCCAGTTCCGCGCCTCTTCGGCGCTGAGCAGGCCGCGATCCATCATATCCTGCGCCTCGGTATGATCGCGCGAGATCTGGGTGATGTATCCGTGGCGGACGAGGTAGATTCGGCTGTCGCCCGACCAGACGCAGGCGAAGTGGCTGTCATGCGCCAGCAGGACGGCAAGCGTCGATCCCATTGTCGCGCCGGCGCGCGCCTGGGCCCGGCGGCGCAGCTCGGCATTGGCGGTGAGCACGCTCTGTTCCAGCCGCGCCAAGAGATCGGCGGCCGAGAGGGCGGGGCCGATGCCGTCGAGCGCGGCGGCGAGGGTGGCGCTCGCCATGGCGCCATTCTCGTGCCCGCCCATGCCGTCGGCCACAGCCCAGACCCCGAATTCGGGCCGCGTCACGAGATTGTCCTCATTGTGGCTGCGCACGCGGCCGGGATGGCTGATCGCGCCGGTCTCGAAGGCAAGTGTGGCGCCGGCATGGTTCATGACGCTGCTCCCACACCGAGAAAGGCGTCGAAGCGGCCGGTCAGCAGGCCGCTGAACAGATAGGGGCTCGGCAGAGCCTGGCCGACCAAGGCGAGCGGCTCGAAATTTTCGCCACCGACGGTCCAGAGATAGCAGGCATGGGCGTAGGAACGCGTATGGTCCTCGACCCGCAGCGCCGCCAGCCGGGCAGGGAAGCTCGCCGGCTCGAGCGCACTGACGATGGTGCCGTCGGACAGCCTGACCATGTCGGCCGGCGGGGCGGCCTTCAGCTCGTCATTCGGAGCCGGCAGCTGGGCCAGCGCCTCGGCAACGGTCTCGAAGCTCGCTTCGGGCTCCAGCGCATTCAGCAGGAAATCTTCCGCACGGTCGAACCAGGCATCCTGCGGGTCGGTCTCGGGAGGTGGGATCGCCGCGCCGGGACCCGCGACCGCGAAGACCGTGAGCGGGAAGTACCGGCCGATGCCGTCGACCGAGGGCATGAACGCTCCCGCGACGGTGTTGCCGCCATAGGCGGAGCCAAACCAGAAGCGCCAGATCGGCGCGTGGAGGAAAGCATCCTGCCAGCCGGCGCCGAGATCGAGCCGGCTTGCGGTCAGCCCGCCCTGGAGCCAGGGTTCGTAGACCGAGAGAAAGACCGTGGACGCCCCCAGGGCGATGAAGTCGCGCTTGCCCGGCAGCTTCCCGAACAGCCCGCACGCCATAGCTTAAATCCCCGTTGGACAGCGGATTTCGCGCAGTGCGGGAAGCACCAGCGGATTCTTCAGCGAGCCGACGCCGAATTGGTAGCCGACCTGCCGGCCGCCGGCGGCGAGCGTGAAGACGACATTATCGCCCTGGCGCAGCACCGAGCCGGCATCGAGCAACCGGAAGAACGACCAGACGCCGTCGCGCTCAAACAGCTTGACTTCGCTCGGCGCGGCCGGTGTCGGGCTGTTCGAGAAAAAGCCGCCGCCGAAGATGCCGCCGGCATTGTTGCTGCCAGCGCCGCCGCCGAGCGTCAGGGTGATCGAGGTCTTTGCCAGCCCGGCGCCCGGCCACATCACCGGGGTCGGGGTGTTGACGCCCTGCTGGCTCGCCACCGTGAATCCGTTGATCTCGAGCTTGGCGCCGGAGGCGTCGGAGGAAAGGGCGGTCGGCACCACCACCATCTGGAACGAGGGCAGGTTGCCGCCCGTCGGGAAGAAGGCCTCCCGGATGTCGCTGGCGCGCTGGAACTCACGCAATGTCGTCGGCGAGAGCGAGCGGGCGACGCGGCTGTCGGCGCGCCAGGTCCATTGCGCGCCGGACTTGTCGATATAGGGGTCGAGCCGCTCCTTCAGGAACTTGTCCATCGCGCCGGTACCGGGGGCGAAGAGCTGGGCAAAGTCCGACAAGGCGATGTCGCGGGTGCTGGCCTTGGTGAAGGGGTAGCGATTGGCGAGGAGATTGGTGCAGGTGCGGCTGACGTCGTCGCCCAGCGCCTGGCGCAGCAGCGAGATGGTCGCGCTGGTAGCGTCGCCCTCGAAATCGTTGACCGCCGAGACGATCATCGCATCGAACGGGGCGGGGTAGCGCGAGGAATTGCCGCGCAGCGAGGAGATCAGCGGCACCATCGCCGCATTCGCCGCTGCCGACTGGACCGGCGTGGTCGCGGCTATTGCGAGGTTCTGGTTGATCTCGGCGAAGATCTGCAGCGCCTGATCGACCGGGCGGCGTCCGAGATCGCCATCGACCAGGACATGGTACTGCTTGAAGCCGGCCTCGATATTGGCACCTAGCGCCTCGCTGCCGCCGGAAAGCACCCGGTCGACGCCCGACGCGCTCAGCGGCAGCGATGTGCCGAGCCGGCCGAGCGCCGCATTGGCGCGCTCCTCCAGCGTCTTGGCTGCGGCTTCCTTGCCGGCCTGCGCCGCCGCCTGCGCGGCGGTCGGCCGGCGGGCGGCGCGCTCCTTGGTCAGCTGCGTCTCGTCGCGGACCGATTCCAGCAATTGCTTGAAGGGCGAGGTCGGCGCGGCGATCGCCGAAAGCGCCACGTATTTGGGCTTGTCAGCATTGAGCGGGCGCAGCTTCAGCCGGCGCAGGGCACGCTGCCAGGATGCTGTGAAGTCGCGTGAATAAAGTTTCAGAAGATCTTGAAAAAGACTGGCATATTGCGAGGTGATCGCCGCCTGGTCGACATTCTCGCCGAGGACCCAGCGCTCCTTCTCGATGCGCTCGCCGATATCGCCGAGGCGGTCGACGAAGGCGTTCTGGAAGCCGTCATAGGTGTAGAAATAGGGCACCCGGATCGAGTCGAGATCCTCGCCCGAGACGCCTTCGAAGACGAGCCGGACATCCGAGCCGCCGCGCTGCGCCGCGACCCAGTCGCGGTTGGCGTTGCGCCCCTGCGTGCGCAGCAACTCGTAGGCGCGCTCGGCGATGCTCATCCGCCGCAGAGTCTGCTGGCTGGTCTCGATCAGGGTCTGGTTGAGCTTGACCAGCGGCTCGGCGCCCTCGTCGAGGTCGAGCAAGGCGGTAAGGTGCTCTTCCAGCGCTTCGCGGCCCTTGGCGTTGGCGGCGCCCGGGAACAGGTTCTCGGCCCAGTCGAGCCGCATCCAGGCGAGGACGAGATCGCGGTCCAGCTTCGCGCGGCCGCCGATCATCAGATAGACCTTGAGCGCCTCGTAGATGAAGCCGGGATTGTTGGCGTTGGCCTCGAGCTGCTCTTCGAGACGGAAGATGATGCGCGAGCGCAGCATCCGCTCCAGCGCCTCCTGATAGCTGATCTGCGTCGCCGATTGCAGGCGCTCGCGCTGGCTCAGGCCGAAGGTTGCGGCGACGGGCGTCGGCTCGTCCTTGCTGGCATAGCCGGCCGGCATATGTCGCAGCTTGTGCAGCAGCGGCAGAACGCGGCTGAAGTTCCGCTCCGAGATCGTCGTCTCCTGCAGCACCGGAGCGGCGCTCGAGCGGTAATCGGCGAGAGCGTAATTGGTCTGGTTGATCAGGTCGCTGTTGCGCGAATAGCTTGTCCACCACAGCCCGGCGAGCGTGACCGCGACCAGCGCCACCGCGGTGAAACCGGCAGCACGCAGCAGCGCCGAGCGCCTGATGGCGCGCAGATCCGTCGAGACCCAGCCGGACTCGCCGATGATCACCTTCTGGATCAGGTCGGTCAGGAAGTAGCTCTTGCCGCGGCCCGAAAAGCTGCCGGCGCCGGCATGCTCGCTGCCGAAATTGCGCGAGAGCGTGCCGATCAGCTGGTCGATCGGCGTGCCTTCCTGCGTGCCGGAGGTGAAGTAGAAGCCACGCAGCGTCGCGCTCTGTTGGTAGCGCGTCGGCTCGAAGACCCGGCCGAGAAAGTCGACGACGATCGGCTTGAGCGCCGCCATCTGGCTCGGCAGGCCGAAGAGCTGGGCGCGCGCGGTCGGGTTGGGCTCGTCCTGCAGGCGGTCGGAAAGGCGCTCGTTCAGGCGCTCGATCAGCGCGTCGAACTCCGGCGGCACGTCGCCGATCATGTTGCGGGTCTTGTCGAGGGTCTGGAAGGTATGGCCCCAGACCATGCGCCGCTGCGGCTCGGAGAGTCCGCCGAAGAACTCGTTGAAACCGGCGATCAGGTCGGCCTTGGTGAAGACGGCATAGACCGGGAAATCGATCTTCAGGCGCTCGTTCAGCTCGAGCAGGCGGGCGCGGATCGCCTCGGCATGGGCGGCGATCTGTTCCGGCGTCGAGGTCAGCAGGTCCTCGACGCTGATCGCGACCATGACGCCGTTGATCGGCTGGCGCGGGCGGTTGTGCTTCAAGAGGTCGAGGAAGGCGAGCCAGCTCGCGCGCTCGGCCTTGGTGTCGGTGTCCTGGGTGGTGTAGCGCCCGGCGGTGTCGATCAGCACCGCCTCTTCGGCGAACCACCAGTCGCAGTAGCGCGTGCCGCCATTGCCGGCGACCGCGGCCGGGGCCTGGCCGCCGCGCGCCAGTGGGAATTTCAGGCCGGAATTGACCAGCGCCGTCGTCTTGCCGGCGCCGGGCGGGCCGATCATCACGTACCAGGGCAGGTCGTAGACATAGTCGCCGCCATCCTTGCCGCGGGTCCGCTTCAGCGTCGCTAGGGCATCGCGCATCGCCGAGCTCAGCGCCGCGCCATCGCCCGTCGCGTTCTCCTCCTTGGCCAGCGCCTCGCTCAACGCAGCCACCGCCTTGCGCCTGCGGATGACGACGAGGGCGATCCAGGCGGCCGCGCCGACCGCAAGTAGGAGGACGAGCGGCACGCGCACGAAGAGCGGCTCGAACGGCCTGATCTCGCCGATCGCGACGAAGGGCCCGCCGAACCAGACCAGCAGGGCCAGGGCCAGCGTGCCGACCGCGATCGCGACGATCCTGAGCCAGATCGCGACGCTCATCTCGTATCGATCTCCCTCATGGCCTCTCTCGCGGTGCGAGTTCCGTAGTTAGCTCTCGCGCTGGATCAGGATCTCGACCCGGCGGTTCTTGGCGCGTCCCTCAGGCGTGGCATTGCTGGCGATCGGCGCGTCGGGGCCCTTGCCCTCGGCGCTGATCCGATCCTTCTGGTTCAGCTTGGTCTTGAGAAGCTCGCCGACCGCCTTGGCGCGCTCCAGCGACAATTGCTGGTTGGAGGGAAAGCGCGCGGTGCGGATCGGCTGGCTGTCGGTGTGGCCGACGACCTTGATCGCCCCGCCTTCCTCGTTCAGCACCGCTGCGATCCGCTCGATCAGCGGGCGGAATTCGTCGCGCACCACCGCCTGCCCCGGCTCGAACAGGGTGATGTCGACGAGCCGGACGATGATCAGGTTCGGCGTGACCTGGCAGGTGATCGGCGGGCGCACTGCGGTGCAGACTTTCGGCTGCTGTGCCGGTGGTGGCAGCGGTGGCGGTGGCTTGGAGAAGACCTTCCGGACGATCGAGAGCTCGCCCTTGGGATGAACGGCGAGCAAAGCGGAGGCGGAGGCCTCGGCATTGCCGCCGAGCAGCGCTCGGAGGATGAAGTAGAGGCCGAGCACCGCGACGGCGGCGACGGCGGCGACCGACCAGACCGGAATCTTGAAGCCGGCAATGCGCGAGACCAGCGCCTGCCCCTGCCAGCGCGGCGACAATTCCGGATCGGGCTGCTTCACCCGCCGCAGCGTCTCGAACAGGCTGCGCTGGATCATCTGCAGATTGGCGGCCCCGCCGGCCGAGGTGCGGTGAATGCCCTCAAAGCCGAGCGCCAGACAGGCATGCATCAGTTCGAGCAGGTCGTAGTTGCCCGCTGGATCCCGTTTGGCTCGGTCCAGCTCCTCGAAGAAGCGCACGCCGCCGGTGCGCTCGCCGAAGAAGCGCGAGAGCATGCTGTACTGCGTCCAGACATGGCGATCCTCGCCGGGGATGTTCTGGACGATATCGTCGGCGAAGGCGCAGAGGATGTATTTCGCGGTACGCGTCTGCTCGGGCGAGGCACCGGCTGCTCGGACCTCCTGCTCGAAGGCCTCGATCGTCTCCCCGACCTGGCCGATCATCTGGGTTGCCGGCGCGCTGCTCAGCGAGGCGCGCATACGCCCGAGCAGCAGCAGCAGAGGGCCCGCCGCCTTGAGCATCGGATTGGCGTTCGGCGTGAGCATCTGCTCGCGCTTCGGCAGGGCCTGCGGGGCATAGCCCGGCGGAGCCGGAGCGCTTGGCCGCGGCGGCGGGGCCGAGAGCCATTCCTCACCGCCGGGAACGCCGGGCGAGGGCGAGGCGGCATGCGGGTATTGGGGCGCCGTCGACGGGTGGTGTCCATAAGGCGAGGCGGGCGGCGCGGGCGGATAGCCCGGCGTGGCGGGCTGCGGATCGGGGCGCGAGGGCGCAGGTGCTCGCCTTCCGGCGGGGTTCGGCTTGATGATCGTTCGGTCTGAGCGGCCGAACGGATCGTACGGCGAGCCCTTGTCACTCATCTCCTGCCCTCGAGCACGGCCCAGAGCTCCATTTCGAGGTCGGGCCAGTCACCGGAGAAGTGCATCCCGATCGAACTCGCCGTGCTGAACTCCGGCCAGAGCGGCGAGGTACGGTCGAGATAGAAATAGACGTGGTCGGTCAGCGCCCGGATCTGCGGCGGCGGCGTCGGCAGATGGACGAGATTGATGCCCGGCAGATGGGCATGGACGATCTCGTTCATCTTGGTGTTGGGGCCGACCTTGAAGAGATGCGGGAACTGCGCCTGGATCTCGGTGAGCGGCCGGCGCGCCGCGACCTCGAGGATCAGCGTCGCATTGCGCACCAGGGTCCGGTCGCGGATCGTCGACATGAAGGCGTTCGGGGCGCGCTCGACGATTTCGAGGCGGATGGCCCGGCGGCCTAGCTGTGCCGAGAGAAAGTCCTGGATGTCGCGCACGACCGGCGTGAAACAGCCCTCGAGGTCGTCATGGTCATAGGCCGGGTAATCGCGGGCGCGGCGCTCGGCGGTGGTGAAGGTGGCGAGCTCGCCGGCGATGGCAAGCAAGGTCACGAACAGCCGTTCTGGGTGCACGAAGCGCGAGCCGCGCATATGCTTCAGCACCGGGATGTGCCGGTTCAGCATCTGCAGGATGAAGTAGTCGGCGCTTTGCAGGCCGCCGCCGGCGGTCGGGTCGGCGGCGTAGCGGGCGAGTTCCTCGAGCTTGTTGTCGATCCAGCCGATGACCCGGTCCATCCAGCCGTCGACGACCGGATGCGCCGAGCAGATCAGAATCGGAGGGGCGAATTTTTCGTCGAACAGGACGGCGCGGTCGCGCACTTCGAGGATGCGGCCGAGGGCAAGGCCGACAAAGCCGGGCTTGGCGGTCTTGCGCAGCTCCAGCGCCATGCGCGGATGGGCGATGTCGATCTCCTCCTCGATCCGCAGCGAGGCAGTGGAGTCGATCAGCATCTCCGTCGACGGGAAGAAGCGGCTGGCGCTGCCGTTCAGGCTGTCCTCGACCTCGCGGGTGTTGGCCGAGGCCAGCGGCAGTGAGAGCCAGGCGACCTGCCCGGCGGCATTGTCCGGCACTTCGATCGCCGGCGGCAGCGGCGAGTTGTCGGGCATGGCGAAGGGTGTGCCATCCGGCATCACGCCGACGGCGCGGCGCAGGCCGATGCGGCTTTGCTGGGCGAGGTCGCGGTCGATCTCCAGCACCGAAAATCCCCACGGGTAGGGCGTGGTGTGCCGGACGCGGTTTTCCAGTAGGTTTTCGAGGTAGCGGTCGTTCTGCTGCAGATGGTGCGGTCGCAGGAACAGGCCTTCGGACCAGACAACCTTGCTGTACCACGACATCCGGTTCTCGCTATCTCTAGGCTAGGGCAAGAGCATATACAGCTCGTCAACCAGCGTCACCCTGCGGCGTGAGGTATTCGCAAGGCGCCATTGCAACAATTTGAGCCGCTTTCGCTGCGGTAGGGACGCGAAATCATAGCAGGCCGTCACAGATGGCTGTAGGCTGCTGGAATTACGCGGCCATTTTCGGTGGAGCAGCAGCATGATGCAGGTCTCGCACGCGCTGGATTGTGATCGTTGCGGCCGCTTCCAGGCCTTCCAAGGCGGCTGAGATGGGCAAGCGCAGCTCTCCCGATCCGGTCGTCGAGCAGGCCGAGTTCTTTCGGCTGGTGGAGGTCGAGCGTTTCCAAAGCCATCCGGACCTTGCGATCTGGCACGGGCGCTCGCGCAATGCAGGGGTCGCGAAGGTACTGGCCTTCATGGTTCTGATCCGGGCTCCCGGACGCCCCGGCAAGCCGCTTTCAGCATCTCCGACTGTGACATGTCGAGGGGCCAGCCAGCAGTTCTTCAGCGCCACCGGCGACGATCAGGCCGCGCATCTGCTGCCGGGGCAGCTCTTGATCGACAATGCCGAGCCCTGGCTCTACCTGCAGGGCGAACCGGCCCGGCTGCTCCAGAACGAGTTCGCCTATGTCGAACCCATCCACGCCAACTTCAACCGCGCAGATTGGTGGGCCGAGCGGAGCGGCATGGTCGAGGCCTTCGCCGATGCCTGCCGCGCGGTGTTGACCGGGACCGGCGCGCCCGAACGCGATGTCGCCGATGCCTATGCCCGGGTCTGGACACCGGGAGCGCTCGCCGGGATCGCTGCCGGCGCGGCCGCGCTACGCGTCAAACCACAGGTGCCCGACCTCGTCTTCGAGGATCCCGACGGCACCAATCACAATATGATTGCGAACCTGGAGGAGCGCGGCGCGGCGATGAACGACAAGAGTCTGCGGAACCGCTTCGAGCAGTTGAGCATGCTCGATTACTATCGGGCGAGCTTCGACGAGACGCCACGCGAACTCGAGCCGCAGGCGATCCGCACGTTGCTCGGACTATGAGCGCGGCGGGGGCTCAGCGGCCTCCACGGTCGTAGCACTCGGCGAAATAGAGCATGAAGGCGTCGACCAGCCCGTCCTCATAGGGGGCGGTCTTGGCCTCCCAGCGCGCGACATAGGCGTCCCAGAGCTTGCTCTTGCGTGAGGAGAGCAGGCCTTCGAGGCCGCGCTCGGTATTGACGCTTTCCGAGACGGCCTGGGGATCGAGATCCTCGACCAGCATGCGCAGTGCGTGCTGCATGGCCGAGTAAGTCTTGATCTGGTGGATCTTCAGATCCTTGAAGCTCTCCTCGAACGCCTTCTGGGCGTTGAGGTAGCCGCTGGTCGGCCGGCCGAAGATGAGTTTCAGTGCGTCCTCGATCGTCGGCGAGAATTTCAGCGGGTTGTTGTCCTGCGCCTGGATCATCGTCTGGTTGGCGCTGCGGGCGATGCGCTTGCTCTCGGCGCGCGCCGCCAGCAACTGCTTCAGCTCGACCGCGATCAGCCGCATCAGCATGCCGGTCTGCTCGGCAAAGGCGCCGGGGTCCTGCCAGGCTAGTTCTTCGACGGGCAGGCCGGCGCCGCGCGCGAAGCGGGCGATGAACTCGGCCGGCGAGATGGCAGGTGCGCCTGCCGGAACGGGCTGAGGAGTCGGCGAGGGCGGCGGGGGCTGTTGATGGAGCGGCGCACCGAATCCGGATGGCTGCTGGGCGGCGGTCGTCGGCTCGCCCCAGGGATCGCCTGCCGACGGCTGGCTCACCGGTCGGCGTGGTGTCGGGATCGGCGCGATCGGTTCGGGTTCCGGAGCCGCCGGCGGCTGATAGGGAGCCCAGGCGAGGTCATCTTGCCGTGGCGGCGCAGGCGCATGTGATGGTGCATAGGGCGTGAAGGCGGGTTGGCCCGTGTCGGCGGGATTGGGGATGTCGGTCGCCCAGTCGATGAAACCGGCATGGACCGGCTTGTATTTCTGCAGCGGCATCAGGTCCCGGCGCGCGATCGGCGGAGCCTCGTCGCCATTCCCGTCCCAGAGGGACTGCCCTGGTGGTGGCGGGGCGGGCGGGCGTTCGGCCATCGCCGCGGCCTGGCGGTCCGCCTCGTCGATGGTCACCGCGATGATGTAGTGGCCGATCTCGAGCCTGTCGCCATGCTGCAGCCGATAGGGCGATTGCACCCTGTGGGTCCCGCCGTTGACGAAGGTTCCGTTGGTCGAGATGTCGCGCAGCCAATAGGCGTTGTCGCGATAGCGGATTTCGCAATGCCGGCCGGAAATGGCGCGCGTCGGGTCAGGCAGCGCCCAGTCGAGATGCTGGTCGCGGCCGATGTCGAGGCCGCGGCCGCCGCTCAAGGTCACGCTGAGCGGGCCGCCATCGGGCAGCGAGGTCTCGTTCTCGATCGTCAGCGTCAGCGCCATCTGGAAATGCCCGTATCGCTGCCACAAGGCTTCCGCCGCTCCGGCGGCATCGCCACGCCAGCTCTACGTCCGCGTTCCGCCGCCTTCGTCATCGACCAAACGAAAGCATGCTTCGACGCAATTCCGCAATGCGGCATCACGCTCGCGGGCCGGAACGCGGCCGAGTGCGGTTAACACCGCGATGCGCGCCGTCTTGGCCGTGAGGTCGGGCGGGCAGGGGACCGGATGGCTCGCCAGCATGCTGCCGCCGGAATAGCCCGCCGCCCAGGCGACCCAGGTACCGGGCTCGGCGCTGTCGCCAGCTTCGGCGATGTCGAGGGCAGCGCGGCGTAAGGCATCGCTGGGATCGCGAACCCAGGCCTCGGCCGCCTGCAGCCCGGGGTCGGCGGGCGCCCCGGGCGGCCGCAGCCGCTGGACGCTCTGCAGGGCCCACCAGACGGCCTCGCGCCGCGGCAGCAGGAAGGCGCAGAAGCCGATAGCCTGCTGGGGCTCCGCGCCGGCGGCGAGGCGGGCGAGAAAGGTCAGCGGCGGCTCGGTGGTGGGCGCGGTGCCTACGAGCTGACGCAGCGCCGGGAAGCTCTCGAAGACCTCGCGGGCCGAACTGAAGCGGAGGCGGGACATCTCGTGCCTGGTTGAACCTTGCTCAGTTGATCTTGACGATGCCGCCGGTGATGATCGTGGTCGCGTCGGCGTGAACCTCGGTCTTGAGGGTGCTGGTGACCTTGATGGTCGGCGACGAGATCGTGATCTCGGTCGGCGTCATGGTGATGGTGCTCTGGCCGCAGACCAGTTTGATCTCCAGGGCCGCCTCGACATAGCGCTTGCCATCCTTGACGTGCAGCTTGTCGCTGCCGCCGATGATCTGGGTGGTGCGGGTGAAATCGGTCGGCCCGCCCTCGAACTTCTCGCCGACATCGCGGGTCTCGGTGTTGAAGACTACGGTCTTGTGGTCCTTCTCGGCCTGCATGCTGAAGACCTCGTTGCCCGCGAGGTCCTCGAACTTGATCTCGTTGAACTTGCCCCTCTTGCCGCCGCCGTCGGTCGATTCCGATTTGAGGCCTGACTGGGTCCTGCTGCCCGGCAGGGCATAGGGAGGCATATGCTCGTCGTTGACGACCGTGCCGGTGACGAGCGGGCGATCGGGGTCGCCCTCGATGAACTCGACGATGACCTCCTGGCCGATGCGCGGGATGACCTGCCCGCCCCAGTTCTTGCCGGACCAGACCTGGCCGACGCGGACGCGACAGGAGGTCGAATCCTTTTCGCGGTCCCAGTGGAAGCGCAGCCAGACACGGCCGAACTTGTCGACGTCGATATCGCCTTCCTCGCCCTTGTTCTTCTCGCCGACGACCTTGGCGGTGTCCGGCCCAACGATCACCGGCCAGGGCGTGACGAGGGGCGCGCGGAAGCGCTTGTCGACCTTCTGGAACTCGTAGGATCCCTGATAGATCGCATCGTCGGCGCGCTTCGAGGAGCGATAGCTCTGGACGCCGAAACTGTGCGTGGCGCGCACCACCAGATACTCGGCGTTCTCGGAGCCGACCGGGTGGACGCCGAGTTTCATCAGTGAGCCCGGATGCAGGCTGGGCGCCTCGCCCATGGCCTGACGGCGGTCGTCCTGCGCCTGCTCGGCCTGTGCCAGCACCTTGGCGAAGCGCTCACCCTTGCCGCGGTCGAGATAGGCGCCCGGATAGTCATAGCTTTCATAGGCCTTGCTGCGCGCAAAGCCTTCCTCGGCCTTGGCGGTCAGGTCGGCGGTCGACTTCTCGAAATCGTAGTCCTTGAGCTCGATCTTGCCGGTGCGCAGGCGTCGAAGCGTAGACCATTGCGTGATGTGCTCGATCTGACGGCGCTGCCGGCCGTCTTTCGGCATGAAGGGATAGTCCGTGCCGGCGCCGGCGAAGGTCGGCTCGGCGGCGGCCATGACGGGATCATGCGAGGAGCGGGCATCGGACAGGACGAGCTGGTGATCGTTGTCCGTATGCTTGAAATAGTAATAGATGCCGTACTTCTCGAGGAGCCTAAGCACGAAGTCGAGATCGGTCTCGCGGTACTGCACGCAGTAGTCGATGGCGGTCGGCTTGTCGCTGACCCGGTCGTCGAAGCTTGCCTTGCCTTCCTTGCCGAAGATCGTCTTGACGATCTCGATCGGCGTCTTGTCCTTGAAGATGCGGCAATCGGAGCGTTGCGAGAGCAGCCAGAGCCAGGGGCGCAGGATGAAACGATAGCTGTCGATGTCATTCTCGCGGCCGAGCCATTGCGCATCGACCAGAACGCCATTGAAGACGCGCTCCTGCCCGTTCTTCAAAGTCATCTTGACGGAGCATTTTTCGCCGATGATGCTTTGCAGGTCGGCATTGGCAGTCATGCTCGTCGCTTCGACCTGATAGACGAACAATTCGCTAAGAGCTTCGCGCGCTTCGAACTTGATAAGTGAAAAGAAGTCTGCCTCCAGAGGAGTCGTGAAGGAGGCAAGTCTTTTTGACTGTCGAAGTTCGGCGGGCATCAACGAAACCTCGTCGCTTGTGCTCGGACACGACATTGACGCAGCGGGTGCTGCGAGTCATAATCTCCGTATTCAGTCTTCAACCGCCGTTCCTGAAGTTAAACGGGAGGAAGACGGTGCGCAAGCAGGCCATTGCGAGCGTCGGCGCCGCTTTCGCTGCGGTTGTGTGGACGTTTTTATCCTTGCCCGCACTGTCACAGAGCTACAAGGCGGATGACATCATCAAGCACTTCGGAGGCGGGAAGTCCGATCTCGGCGTTTCGCGCGGACTCTGCATCGGCACGGAAGCGGAATGCAACAAGGCTGGACATGGCGTGAAGCCGGCGGCAGCCTTCGATCTCGTCGTCAGGTTCAAGTATAATTCCGACGCGCTCGAGCCCGATGCAAAGAGCAATCTCGACGAGTTCGCCAAGGCGCTGAAGGACCCACAGCTGGCGACGAACAGTTTTCTGGTCGAAGGGCATACCGACGCCCATGGCTCGGCCGACTATAATCTGAACCTGTCCGAACGGCGTGCGAAGGCCGTGGTCGGCTACCTCAGCGAGCGCGGCGTCGACGCCGCCAAGCTGGTGCCGCGCGGTTATGGCCAGAGCAAGCCGATCGTCGCCGACCCGTTCTCGGGCGATAATCGTCGAGTTGAGACCAGGATCAAGGTGGAGTGAGCGTGGCTCTTGCCGGCCGCTGCTTGGCGCCCCTTAACCACCGAGAGGGCCTATGGCGGCGCTGAACTTCGCTGACCTCGCCGGCCCGGTTTCGGTGGGTGGTCCGTGCGGACCGGATCCCGAGGAAGACGCGGACCTCACCAACATCATCGCGCATCTCGAAGTGATGCTGCCGACGTCCTATTTCACATCCAAGACGGAGGGCGGGCTGGTCGCTTTCGACCGGTCGACGATCGATTTCCCCGCCGCCTTCGGCGATGTCACCAAGCTCCTCAAACTCAGCCGCGATATCCGCGTGCTGGTGCTGGCCGGCAAGCTCTGCCTGCTCAACCGCGACATCCCCGGCTTTTCCGCCTGCCTAGACCTGGTCGCCGCCCATCTCTCGCAATATTGGAACGAGGTGCACCCCCGCCCCGATGGAGGCAGCCTCGTCCTGCGCGAGGTCGCGCTGCAGAGCCTCGACGATCTCGCCACGGTGGTGCTGCCGCTTCAGCATGCGCCGCTCCTGAACAGCAAGCGGATCGGGGCTCTGGCTTTCCGCAGCCAGCTCGTCGCCATCGGCGCCGTCCAGCCCAACGAGGGGGAGGAGCATCCGGAAGCCGGTGCGATCGAGGCCACGCTCAAGGAGCTCGCGAAGCACGACGCTGCGGAGCTGAATACGGCGTTCGGACACGTCGTAGCGATCCACGAGGCGCTTGGCCGGATCCGCACGACCTGGATCGAGCGAGCGGGTGGCGTCCAGGCGCTGAGCTTTCCACGGCTCTCGGCGCTTATCGGCCAGATCGTCGACTTCCTGGAGCCGTTCGTCGGGCGGAGAGCTCTGGCCGAAGCTTCCGAGCCCGCCGGGGATTCCGGAGTTCCGGCCGCGGCTACGGTGCCTTCCGTCCCCTTGCCGCCGGGCTCTTGCACCTCGGTGCAGGAGGCGCGCGCAGCACTCGCCGGCTGCCTGGCCTATTTCCGCCGGGCCGAGCCTTCCAGCCCGGCGGTGCTGCTGATCGGGCAGGCGCAGCGCCTGATCGGCAAGTCGCTGATCGAGGTGATCCAGATCATGTTCCCGGAGCATGTCGACAAGGCGATCCTCGAAATCGGCACCGAGCCGCGCTTCCAGCTGCCGCTCGAACGCCTCAATGCGTCGGAGGGCTATGGCGACGATTGCGGTTCCGGCAGCGGCGAATACGATTCCGGACAAGATGAGGAGACTGCGGGCTCCTGGGACGAGGCGCCCAGGGAGGAGGGGGCAGCCGAAGAAGGACGCGAGACCGAGCAAGGGGAAGGCGAGGGCGGAGATGGCGAAGCCGAGCCTGCTGCAGAGCAGGAGACATTCATCGAAGCAGAGCCTGCCGCGAAATCTTCGATGGCCAGTGTGGCGACCCGAGCGGAGGCGGTGGGCCGGATGAAGGCCGTCGCGGCGTTCTACCGTCAGGTCGAGCCTTCGAACCCTGTACCGCTCCTGATGGATAAGGCCTGCGCCATGGCGCAGCAGGATTTTATATCGCTGCTCAGCGATATCCTTCCAGAAGTAGGCATACGTCGGAGCAGCGACGAGTAAGCACCCGGATGCCTGTCCGACCGGGCAGGTGTTCGCCCCGCGAATGTTGTCGTGCTGCCTTTCGGCCGTCGCGAATTCACGAATTCGCGACCGGACTGCATGACCAGCCGATACGAGGCGAGCAGTTCGACGGGAACTGTCAAGCTGACGGCAAATGTGTATGGTATAGCGAGCTAGGTGACTTGGCGTGGTGTCACGCTACCTTTGCGTGATGCCTCTGAACGAAGGGGCACTGAGATGGCTGGGGATTCCGGGCAGAAGTTCATTCGCCGCAACAGGCCGCCACGCGTCCACATCACCTATGAAGATCCCTACAACGCCGAGCAGAAGATCGAACTGCCCTTTGTGATGGGCGTCCTCGCCGACCTTTCCGGCAATGCGTCGGCCGTCGAGAAACCCGACATCTCCGAGCGCAAGTTCCTCGACATCGACATGGATAATTTCGATCAGCGCATGGCGGCGATCGAACCCGGCATCGCCTTCAACGTGCCGAACAAGCTCGGAGGCGACGGCAACGAGAAGCTCTCGGTCGCGCTGAAGTTCTCGAAGTTCGATGACTTCAACCCCGCGGCGATCGCCCGCCAGATTCCAGCCACGGCGAAACTGCTGGAGGCGCGCGAGCAGCTCGCCAACCTGTTGCGCTACATGGACGGCAAGATGGCTGCGAGCGACCAGATCAAGGCGCTGCTCGCCGATCCGCAACTGATGGCGGCGCTGAAAGACAGGCTCGGCGAGAAATCGGCTGACGGCAACAAGCAAGACGGCAACGGGTAAGCGAGGCGGTCATGGCGGAAGCACAGATCCAACAGCCCGGCGCAGCGGCCACCGAGACGCGCGACGCGGACGAGTTCGCGAACGTTCTCAAGCAGAGTTTCAAGCCGAAGACCGAGCGGGCCGCGACCGAAGTCGAGAATGCGGTCGCGACGCTGGTCAACCAGGCGCTCGCAGATTCCACGCTGATCAAGAACGACGTGCTCGACACGATCGAGGAAATGATCGCGCGGCTCGACGCGAAGCTGACCGAGCAGATCAACGAGGTGCTGCACGCGCCCGAATACCAGAAGATCGAGAGCGCCTGGCGTGGTCTCAACTACCTTGTCTTCAACTCCGAGACCGACTCGCAGCTGAAGATCAAGGTGATGAATGTCGGCAAGAACGAGCTCTACCGCAATCTCAAGACCTATCCCGGCGCGCGCTGGGACCAGAGCCCGCTCTTCAAGCAGGTCTATGAGCAGGAGTTCGGTCAGCTCGGCGGCCAGCCTTTCGGCTGCCTGATCGGTGACTACCATTTCAGCCATCTCGCCACCGACGTGCAGCTGCTGCGCGATCTGTCGAAGGTTGCGGCCTCGGCCCATGCTCCGTTCTTCGCCGGTGCCGACCCGGTGCTGATGGGCATGGATGCCTGGACGGAGCTCTCCAACCCGCGCGATCTCGGCAAGGTCTTCGACACGCCGGACTATGCGGCCTGGAAGTCGCTCCGCGACGCCGCGGACTCGCGCTACATGGGCCTGTGCCTGCCGCGCGTCCTGTCGCGCGTGCCCTATGGCGCGAAATCCGAGCCGGTCGAGGAGTTCGCTTTCGAGGAGGATACCGACGGGCACCGGGGCGAGAAGTACGCCTGGATGAACGCGGCCTATGCGATGGCGGTCAACATCAACCGCGCCTACAAGGAATATGGCTGGTGCACCCGCATTCGCGGCGTGCAGTCGGGCGGCGAGGTCGTCAACCTGCCGACCCACACCTTCCCGACCGATGATGGCGGCGTCGACCTGAAATGCCCGACCGAGATCGCGATCAGCGATCGCCGCGAAGCGGAGCTGGCGAAGTCCGGATTGATCCCGCTGATCCACCGCAAGAACACCGACAAGGCGGCGTTCATCGGGGCGCAGTCGCTCTACAAGCCGAAAGCCTTCTTCGGTCCCGACGGCGTCGCGGCGACCGCGTCGGACAACCTGTCGTCGCGGCTACCCTACATGTTCGCCGTTTCGCGTTTCGCGCACTACCTCAAATGCATGGTGCGCGACAAGGTCGGCTCCTACAAGGAGCGCGAACCCCTGCGTCGCTGGCTGCAGGAATGGATCACCGACTATATCGACGGCGATCCGGTCAATTCCAGCGAGGAGACGAAGGCGCGTCGTCCGCTTTCCGATGCGCGCATCGACGTCTTCGAAGACGAGGAGAACCCCGGATATTATTCGGCCAAGTTCTATCTCAGGCCGCATTTCCAGCTCGAAGGAATGGATATCGGCCTGAGCCTGGTCTCGCGCCTACCCGGGCGAAAGGAGTAGGGCGTCGCGCGCTTTCGGGCGCGCGGGGTCGCCAGCCTGTGCCTACCCCGCGCCGGTCGCGTCGGGGGCTGAGCGGTCGCGCGCCGGTGCAACCCCGCGAGCGATGCGCCGTCGCAATCGACCTCGTCTCATGACGGTCAAGCACTGGAGAGAGAAATGGCAAGCGACTTCCTGCTCGAGATCGAGGGGATCAAGGGCGAGAGCCACGATTCCAAGCACAAGGAAACGATCGAGATCGAATCCTTCTCCTGGGGGGCGAGCAACTCCGGCACGCATTCGGCCGGGTCCGGCGGCGGTGCCGGCAAAGTCAGCTTTCAGGATCTCCATTGCACGGCCAATGTCAACAAGGCCTCGCCCGTGTTGATGCTGTCCTGCGCTTCGGGCAAGCACATCAAGAAGGCCGTCCTGTTCGTCCGCAAGCAGGGCAAGGATCAGCAGGAGTTCTATACTGTGACCCTGCAGGATCTTCTCGTCTCGAGCTACCAGTCCGGTGACTCGACCGGCGGCAACCCGGTCCCGACCGACCAGTTCTCGCTCAACTTCGCCAAGATCAAGTTCGAGTACAAGTTCCAGAAGGATGATGGCACGCTCGGTCCGCCTTCGACCGGCACCTGGGACATCAAGGCCAACAAGGAATGACAGGCCGGAGCCCGGCCGCAAAGGCGGCCGGGCTCCGCATGCCGCGTGCGGGAACGCGACGGTCGCTCGTGCGGGAGACACAGTGGCGGCTGCGCTTCCGGTCTTCTGGGAGCGATGTTCGAAGGCCGGGAAGCAGGGGCTGCGTCCTGCGGGGTTCACGGGGAAACGATGACCGGACGCTGCGGCGTCCGGCCTTCACGCGGCGGCTGGAGGGCTCGGTCATGGATGCGAGAGCGAAGAACAGACTGCGCCCGCCGCTGATGTTCGCGTTCCGGGAGGCGCATCGCAGCAAGGACGCCAAGACGCCGCTCGACCTGCGCGATGCCGGCGGCGAGCGGGTCATCGCCGGGCGCCGCGCCGCGCCACGCGCCGCGATCACCGAGCAGAAGCTGCGGCAGGAGATCGCGCTCGATCTCGACGCGCTGGTCAACTCCACCAACCTCGCCTCCTCGACCGATCTCTCGCATTTCGAGCATGTCCGGCGCTCGGTGCTCAATCATGGCTTCCCCGACATCACCAACCGTTCGATCGACGAGTACCGGGTCGGCTCGATCAGGGACGAGCTGGCCGATGTGCTGATCGGCTACGAGCCGCGTCTGATCCGGCAGTCCATCGCCGTCGAGCGCGATGAGAGCGTCGACAAGGCCGAACTGAAGGTCCGCTTCCTCGTCCGGGCCGACCTGAACTGCGAGCCGGTCGACGTGCCGGTTCAATTCGTCGCCGATGTCGAGCTGGACACCGGCAAGATCGCAATCAAGAGCCGATAGCGCCTCATGAACCAAGAGTTCCTGGATTTCTACAATCGCGAGCTTCGGCTCTTCGAGGAGCACACCAAGGAGTTCGCGGAGGAGTATCCAGGGATCGCGGAGCGGCTCGGCGGCCTGGTCGGCGAGCGCATGGACCCGATGGTCCGCGGGCTTTTGGATGGTGCCGCCTTCCTCGCGGCGCGCGTCCAGCTCAAGCTGAAGCACGAGTTTCCCGAATTCACCAACAACCTGCTCGAACAGCTGATCCCGAACTATCTCGCGCCGACTCCCTCGGCGCTGCTAGCCGGGGTTATGCCGCTCTATGCCGATCCGGGCCTGCGCGAGGGGGTGAAGGTCCCACGCGGAGCCTATCTCGACGCTACCTATGTCGAGCGGGACCGGCGCATCGCCTGCCGCTACCGGCTGGGGGCGGACGTTACGCTCTGGCCGTTCGACGTGGCGGCGGCCGAGTACATTCCTGCGCCCGGCCCGCTGCAGGCGCTGGGCCTGCCGGCCGATGCGCGCATGCTGTCGGGTTTGCGGTTGTCCCTGACCCACCGGACCGCCAGCGACCCTGCCGACGAGCCGGGCCCGGCACAGGCGGCAAAGCTGCCGATGAGCTGGTTTGCCGGCTGCAAATGCCGGGAGTTGAAGGTGCATCTGCTCGGCGGCGAGGCCGATGCGGTCGCGCTCTACGAGCAGCTCTTCGCCAACTGCGTCGGCATCCATTTCCGCCACCTCGACGCGTTCGGCGACCCCGTGATCACCTCGGGCGCCGAATGCACGCTCGAACAGATCGGTTTCGACGAGGACGAGCCCCTGCTGCCTGCCGACACGCGGGTGTTCCGCGGCTTCGACCTGCTGCGCGAGTATTTCTGGTTTCCGCGCAAGTTCCTGGGCTTCAGGCTCGGCGGCCTGGAGCGGATCATGCCGCGCCTCAAGTCCAACAACGTCGACGTGATCTTCGTCTTCGACGAGGTCAATGCCCGGCTCGCGGCGGCGGTGCAGCGCGCGATGTTCGCGCTCTATGCCGCGCCGGCCGTCAACCTGTTCGAGAAGACGACCGACCGTATCCCGGTGCGCAAGAACGAGCATGAGTACCACGTCGTGCCCGATCGCAGCCGGATGCTGGATTACGAGCCGCACAGTATCCTCGATGTCTACGCCCATTATGTCGGCGGGCGCGAGAAGCAGAAGGTGCACCCGCTCTACTCCTCTCCGGAGGGGGCTTCGCCGGCGCAGGGGCTGCTCTACACGCAACGCCGGCTGCCGCGCCGCCGTTCGGCGGCCGAGCGCCGCGAAGGGCGCGAAACCGACTATGTCGGCACCGAGATGTTCATCTCGCTGGCCGAGCCCGCAACAGTCAGCGACGCAGCCTCCGTGGCCGAGCTCAGCGTGCGGGCGCTGTGCTCGAACCGCCACCTCACCGAGCATTTGCCGACCGGGACCGGCGGTGCCGATTTTCGCCTGATCGACAATGTCGCGCTCGACGTCGTCTGCCTCGCGGGGCCGACGCCGCCACGCGAACCGATCGTCTCGCAACTCAGGCTGCGCTCGGAGACGGCGAGCACGGGCGTCGTCACCTGGCGTCTGATCAACCTGCTCAGCCTGAACCAGCTCGGCCTCGTCCAGCACGGTGCCGGGCGCAATGGCGAGGCGCTGCGCGAAATGCTCTCGCTTTTCGCCGATCTCGCCGATGGCGCCATCGAGCGCCGCATCCGCGGGGTCAAAAGCGTCGACAGTAGGCCGGTCGTCAGGCGGTTCCCGCAGCGGGCGGGGACCGGCGCGGCCCGGGGGCTCGAGGTCACATTGCTGCTCGACGAGAAGGCCTTCGAGGGCAGCGGCGTCTTCCTGCTCGGGGCGGTACTCGATCGTTTCCTCGCCGAATACGCCGGGATGAACCACTTCACCCAGACGGTGATCCGCACCGTCGAGCGCGGCGAGATCATGCGCTTTCCGCCGCGTGCCGGCACGAGGCGGATCCTGTGAGCGCGGAGAACGATACGGTCCCGCCGGCCGTGCTCGAAGGCTTGCGCGTCGAGCCGCCCTTCGTCGAGGCGCTGCGGGCCGAGCCTTGGCGCCACGATTTCTATGCGGTGCTGCGACGTATCGAGCGCAGCTTTCCCGACCGCGAGCGCATCGGCGACGTGGCGGCGCGGCGCGATGAATACCTGGCACTGGGCGAGCAGGCTTATATGGATTTCCCGGCCTCGTCCCTTGCTGGGGCGGATCGGGACGGACAGGGGCGGCTACGGCTCTTCGTCAAGTTCCTTGGCCTGCTCGGGCCGCAGGGCGCGCTGCCGCTGGCGACCACCGAGGAAAGCTATCACTGGCAGATCGCGCACGACGACGCCTTCCCGCGTTTCCTCGACATCTTCAATCACCGTTTCTTGCAGCTCTTCTTCCGGGCCTGGGCGGATTCGCGGCCGATCGCCCAGCATGACCGGCCCGATCTCGACAGGTTCGTCGCCTATGTCGGGAGCATGACCGGCCTCGGCTCCAAGCCCTACCAGAACCTGGACAGCGTGCCGGACGCCGAGAAGCTCGCCCATGCCGGGCTGACCGGGGCGCAGGCCAAATCAGCCTCGCGACTGCGCAACCTGCTCGCCGGCCTGTTCGACATCGAGGTCGAGGTCGAGCAGTTCGTCGGCATGTGGCTGACCTTCGATCCGGCCGACCGCACCAGGCTCGGCCGTGGGCAATGCGCCATTGGCAGCAATGCCCTGGTCGGCGCCAGCGTCTACAGCGTCGAGGACAAGTTCCGGCTGCGCATCGTCGCCCGCGACATGGAGCAGTTCAACCGCTTCCTGCCCAATGGCGATCGCTGCGAGCCGCTGGCCGATGCAGTGTTCTTCTACCTCGGCGAGCAGTTCGAATGGGATGTCGAGCTCGCCTTGCCGGTCGGCAAGGTCAGGCCGGCACAGCTCGGGCGCTTCGGGGCGCTCGGCTGGTCGAGCTGGCTCTCGCCGAACTGGGATGTGCCCGACGGTACGCTCCGGCGCGATGCGCGTTTCCACCCCGCCGAGCGCATGCGCCAGAAACGTAGCCGGCAAAGTCAGGATCGACGCTCAAAGGATACCCGCCCAAAAGACCGACGATAGGAGACAGGCATGGCCGACATCAGTCTCGAAGCCGTCACCGGCAAGCTCAACCGCGTCGGTTATGAGGCCTTCATCCAGGCGCTGCGCCAGGCCAAGGGAGCGGGCAACCGCAATGTCGAGCTGGCACATTGGCTCGCCCAGATCCTGCAGCGGCGCTCGACCGATATCGGCCTCACCGCGCAGCATTACGGCCTCGACATGGCGCGGCTCGCCACCGATATCGGCGGCGTCATCGAGGGCTTCCGCAAAAACGAAACCGAGATGCCGGGCGTCGCCAACAACGTGGTCGACGTGCTCGACCGCGGCTGGCACTACGCGACCCTGTTCTTCGGCGAGACCCAGATCCGGACAGGCCATGTCCTGGTCGCGGCCCTGAAGTCGCTGGAGCTGCGTCGGGCGCTCGCCGCGATCTCCCGGGAGTTCGGCAAGATCGCGGTCGAGGAACTCGCGGCCGGGCACGCCAAGATCTGGAAGGACTCCGAGGAAGAGAACCTGCGGCCGATGGACGGCTCGGGCCTGCGTGCCGCCGGCACGCCCGGCGCCGAGCAGGCGGAAGGGCCCAAGGGCACGACGGCGCTCGACCGCTTCTCGCAGGACCTGACCGAGAAGGCACGCTCGGGCACGATGGATCCGATCCTGGGCCGGGACGACGAGATCCGCCAGGTGATCGACGTACTGATGCGGCGGCGTCAGAACAATCCGATCCTCACCGGCGAGGCCGGCGTCGGCAAGACGGCGATCGCCGAGGGCTTCGCGCAACGCGTCGTCTCGGGCGACGTGCCGCCGCCGCTGCGCGGGGTCAAGGTTTGCGCGCTCGACATCGGCCTGATGCAGGCTGGCGCCTCGATGAAAGGCGAGTTCGAGCAGCGCCTGCGCTCTGTGATTGACGAGGTCCAGTCCTCGCCGACCCCGGTGATCCTGTTCATCGACGAGGCGCATACGCTGATCGGCGCAGGCGGACAGGCCGGCACGGGCGACGCCGCCAACCTGCTCAAGCCGGCTTTGGCGCGAGGCACTTTGCGCACCATCGCGGCGACGACCTGGTCGGAATACCGCCAGTATTTCGAGAAGGACCCGGCCCTGACCCGGCGCTTCCAGCCGGTGCAGGTCGATGAGCCGGACGTCGCGTGCTGCTGCACCATGCTGCGCGGGCTGATCGGGCCGATGGAGAAGCATCACAAGGTTCGTATCTCCGACGCAGCGATCGTCGCCGCCGTGCAGCTTTCCTCACGCTACATCCCGGCGCGGCAATTGCCGGACAAGGCTGTGAGCCTGCTCGATACGGCCTGCGCCCGCGTCGCGATCAGCCAGACCGCGGTTCCGGCTGCGATCGAGGATGCTCGCGTCGGCCTCGCGGCGCTGGAAAAGGAGAAGGTGGCGCTGATCGCCGACCAGGATCTCGGTGACGCCACGGACGAGCGCCTCGGCAAGATCGAGGAGGAGAGCACAGCTCTGAAGGCGAAGCTCGAAAAGCTCGAGGCGGACTGGGCCTCCGAGCTTGCTTTGGTCGAGGAGATCACGCTGCTGCGCGGCAAGCTCGGCGAAAAACCGGCCGCCGAAGCGCCGCCTGCCGATGGTGGCGCAGCGGCGGCCGACTCCGCCTCCGCGGAGGCTCCGGTCGATCCCGAGGCGACGCGCGCCAGCCTGAAGGAGAAGTTCAACTCGCTCGGCGAGATCGATCCGGCCAACCGGATGATCTACGCCCATGTCGACGAGCAGTCGGTCGCCTCCGTGGTCTCCGACTGGACCGGCATCCCGGTCGGCCGCATGGTCAAGGACGAGATCGAGACGGTGCTCAATCTCGCCGAAACGCTGAACCGGCGCGTGGTCGGGCAGGGGCACGGCATCTCGATGATCGCCAAGCGCATCGAGACCAGCCGGGCGAAGCTCGACAATCCCAACAAGCCGATCGGCGTGTTCATGCTCTGCGGCCCGTCGGGCGTCGGCAAGACCGAGACGGCGCTGGCGCTGGCGGAGTCGCTCTATGGCGGCGAACAGAACGTCATCACCATCAACATGAGCGAGTTCCAGGAGGCGCACACCGTCTCGACGCTGAAAGGTGCGCCTCCCGGCTATGTCGGCTATGGCGAAGGCGGGCGCCTGACCGAGGCGGTGCGCCGCAAGCCTTATTCGGTGGTGCTGCTCGACGAGGTCGAGAAGGCGCACCCGGATGTGCACGAGCTGTTCTTCCAGGTCTTCGACAAGGGCCAGATGGAGGACGGCACCGGCCGGCGCATCGACTTCAAGAACACGCTGATCATCCTGACCTCGAATGTCGGCACCGACGAGATCATGCGCATGGCCGGCGACGAGGCGAGCCGCCCTGATCCCGAGGCGCTCGCAGTGGCCCTGCGGCCGGCGCTGCTGAAGGTTTTCCCGCCGGCGCTGATCGGGCGTCTGGTGACGATCCCGTATTATCCGCTCTCCGGCCAGATGCTCGGCGGTATCGTGCGGCTCCAGCTCGGTCGCATCGGCAAGCGCCTGCGCGACAATCACGGCGCGGCCTTCAGCTACGATGATGCAGTCGTCGAGCATATCGTCGCCCAGTGCAACGATCCGGATTCGGGCGGCCGCATGATCGACAACATCATCACCAACTCGATGCTGCCGGCGCTGTCGCGCAGCATCCTCAACCTGCAACTGGAGAAGAAGCCGCTGACCAGAGCGAGCGTCAGCGTCGAGAATGGCGAGTTCCGCTATGCCTGTGCATGACGGTGCCGGCGGTAATCGGGGCGTTCGGCAGCGGCGTACGCCCAGCTCCGCAGGAGGAGGCCGGCCTTGGCCTCGCAAGTCCTGAGGATCGCGGCAAGCCCCTGTTTGCGCTATACTTGTACCCGATCCGGTGACGCTCCCCTGTGCCGCGTCACCGCCCGTGGCTCGCCGGCAGCGCGAACTGACGGCTCTGGATCGGAACGACGACCATGCAGCCCGTTCGACTGAAACGGCGCGACGAGGAGAAGGCCGCCGCGCCGGCGCCCGGCTCGCCGACCGCGCTCGGCCCTTCGCCGCGGCAACGGAGCTCAGGCTCCGGTGGCTCGTTGCGCGGCCGTGGTGGTCTGCTGCCCTGGAGCGTCGCAGTCGCGGCATGTCTCGCGACCGGCGTGACCGGCTATCTGCTCTATCAGGAGAAGAGACGCGTCGCGGCGCTGGAGCAGGAGCAGGCCTTCCTGCAAAGCAGCTATGACGAGAAGCTGAAGGCGCTGCAGCGGCGGCTGGTCGGCGCGATCATGGCGCAAGGCGCTTCGCCGGGCGTGCCGGCGCAGCCGGGGCAGCCGCCCTCCGTCGCCGGGGGAGGCACGCAGGACCAACTCGCCGACCTGATCACCCGGCAGATCGAGCTCGAGGCGCGCCAGGCGCTGCTGGGGGCGCTGGCCGGGCAGGCGGTCGGGCCGGTGCTGCCCCAGGGCGGGGCGCAGGTGCCGGGCGGCAATCAGTTCGCCGGCGAATCCAGCATCATCGACAAGATCAATCCGGCGGTGCTGGCGCAGCAGCGCCGGCAAGTCTCGGCACAGGTCAAGGCGGGCGAGGCCCTGTCGCTCGATCAGCGCATCGCCTTGCTCGGCCAGTCGCTCGACCGGGTCGAAACCGGCCAGAGCCGACAGATATCCGGGCTGGGGCGGCAGTTCGTCGGCAGGGTCCAGGAGGTCAGGGCGGCGCTGGGCGAGATCGGCCTCGATCCCGCCAAGGTCAAGCTGCCGGCGGCGCGGGCCGGCATGGGCGGCCCGCTGGTTCCGCTCTCGGCCTCGATCAGGCCGGGCAGCTTCGAGCACGCGCTGATGCAGCTCAACCAGGCTCGCTCGGTCTACGGGCGCTGGCGTGACCTCGCCACCATCGTGCCGTTCCAGCGGCCGCTCGAAGGCGACGACAGCACGACCAGCAATTTCGGCCCGCGCAGCGACCCGTTCACCGGCCAGACGGCCATGCATGCCGGCATGGATTTTCGGGGTGAGATCGGCACGCCGGTGCGCGCCGCAGGGGCCGGGCAGGTATTGCGCGCCGAAGTCTCGGGCGGCTATGGCAATCTCGTCGAGCTCGACCATGGCAATGGCGTCACCAGCCGCTATGCCCATCTCAACGCCTTCGAGGTCAAGGCGGGCCAGCTTGTCGCGGCCGGGCAGATGATCGGCCGAGTCGGCTCGACCGGGCGCTCGACCGGGCCGCATCTGCACTATGAGACGCGCCTGTCCGATCAGGCGCGCAATCCGCTGAAGTTCATCGAGATTGGCGACAAGCTCGCGGTCGGGCTCGGGGGCGTCCGCTGAGGTCGGCCGGTTCGGCTCCTGGAATTTCCAAGGTGCCGCCTTGCAATTTCGCCGCGCGCCCTGTAAGGCGCAGGCCATTCCACATGGGGAGCATCACCTCGATACCGAGGCGTTCCGGTGACCGGCCAGTCGATGCCCGGCTCATTCGCTCCCCAGAGGCTCAACCGGAAGGACAAGAATACCATGGCTCTGCCTGATTTCTCCATGCGCCAGCTCCTCGAGGCCGGCGCTCACTTCGGCCACCAGGCCCACCGCTGGAACCCGAAGATGTCGCCGTTCATCTATGGAACGCGCAACAACATCCACATCCTCGACCTGTCGCAGTCGGTGCCGATGCTGTCGCGCGCCCTGCAGGCGGTGAGCGACACCGTCGCCCGTGGCGGCCGCGTCCTCTTCGTCGGCACCAAGCGCCAGGCGCAGGACGCCATCGCCGACGCCGCCAAGCGCTCGGCCCAGTACTATGTCAACTCCCGCTGGCTCGGCGGCATGCTGACCAACTGGAAGACCATCTCGGCTTCGATCCAGCGTCTGCGCAAGGTCGACGAGCTGCTTGCCGGCGCCGGCACCGGCCTGACCAAGAAGGAGCGCCTGATGCTGGCGCGCGAGCGCGACAAGCTCGAAAAGGCGCTCGGTGGCATCAAGGACATGGGCGGCACGCCCGACATGATCTTCGTGATCGACACCAACAAGGAGCAGTTGGCGATCAAGGAGGCTCAGCGCCTCGGCATCCCGGTCGCCGCTATCGTCGATTCGAACTCGGATCCGGACGGCATCACCTTCCCGGTTCCGGCCAATGACGACGCCGGCCGCGCCATCCAGCTCTATTGCGACCTGATCGCCCGTTCGGCCATCGACGGCATCTCGCGCGCCTCGGGCGATCACGGCATCGACCTCGGCGCTGCCGAGGCCCCGATCGTCGAGACCGCTCTCGCCGAACCGGCTGCCGACGCTGCCCCGGCCTTCGAGCTGCTGACCGCGCCGCGCGGCGCCCCGGACGACTTCATGAAGCTCTCGGGCATGGGCCCGGAGATCGTGCAGAAGCTCAATGACGGCGGCGTCTTCCACTTCTGGCAGCTCGCTGCCATGAGCCCGGCCGATGTCAGCAAGGTCGACCACGACCTGAAGCTCGCCGGCCGCATCGAGAGCCAGGGCTGGGTTGCCCAGGCGCGCGATCTCGTCGACGCCTGATTTTCCAGGATTGCGGCGCGTCATCGGCGCGTCGCACTTCGATACTGACTAAAGCCGAAGCAGCGCCGACGGCCGGAAACGGAGCGTCGGCGTTTGCCGATCGGAACCACGACCAGGATTGCGGCACGCCATCGGGCGGCGCCGCCAAGAGAGCAAGGACGACGCAAATGGCTGCGATCACCGCCGGCATGGTGAAGGAACTCCGCGACAAGACCGGCGCGGGCATGATGGACTGCAAGGCCGCCCTGTCGGCCACCGACGGCAACATGGAAGCCGCCATCGACTGGCTGCGCGCCAAGGGCCTGTCCAAGGCCGCCAAGAAGGCCGGCCGCGTTGCCGCCGAGGGCCTTGTCGCCGTCGCCGTGCGCGGCAACAGCGGCGTCGTGGTCGAGGTCAACTCCGAGACCGACTTCGTCGCCCGCAACCTCGAATTCCAGGCGCTGGCCCGCACCATCGCCGATGTCTCGCTCGAGCGTGGCGGCGACGT
Source organism: Allobosea sp. WAO (assembly GCF_001509835.1). Classification (GTDB taxonomy): domain Bacteria; phylum Pseudomonadota; class Alphaproteobacteria; order Rhizobiales; family Beijerinckiaceae; genus Allobosea. The sequence continues at coordinate 318,016 of NZ_JXTJ01000004.1, read as the reverse complement.
CGAGGCGCTGGCCGCCCATCACTATCCGGGCGGCGGCACGGTCGCCGACGCGATCGCCAACGCCATCGCCACGATCGGCGAGAACATGACGCTGCGCCGTGTTGCGCAGGTCTCGGTCTCGGCCGGCGTCATCGGCTCCTATGTCCATGGCGCGGTCACCGACGGTCTCGGCAAGATCGGCGTCATCGTCGGCCTGGAAACGTCGGGCCAGGGCGAGGAACTCGCCACGATCGGCCGCCAGGTCGCCATGCACATCGCCGCCAGCAACCCGGTCGCGCTCGATCTCGCCTCGGTCGATCCGGCCGTGCTGGAACGCGAGAAGGGCATCCTGGCCGAGAAGAACGCCGGCAAGCCCGAGCACGTCCTCGCCAAGATCGTCGAGAGCGGCATGAAGAGCTACGCCAAGGAGTACTGCCTGCTCGAGCAGGTCTACATCCATGACGGCTCCAAGTCGGTCTCGCAGGTGCTGAAGGAGGCCGAGGGCAAGGTCGGCGGACCGATCAAGGTCACCGGATTCGCGCGCTTCGCGCTCGGCGAGGGCATCGAGAAGGAAGAGCAGGATTTCGCGGCCGAGGTTGCCGCGGCCGGCGGGACGGCTGGCTGAAAAGCCGGTTGATAGAGACCAGAAAGGCCGCGCATCGCGCGGCCTTTTTTGCAAGAAGCTGACATCGCTCCCAATCCGAGAGTGGCGGCACGAAACGGAGAGCCCCGATGAGACCCAAACGCGTGCTTGTGAAGCTCTCGGGCGAAGCCCTTGCCGGAGCGAGCGGAAACGGCCTCGACGGCGCGACGCTGACGGCGCTCGCTGCCGACATCTCCGCTGCGGCGCGCGAGGGTGTCGAGATCGGCATCGTCGTCGGCGGCGGCAATTTCTTCCGCGGCGTCCAGGGGCTGAACAAGGGTCTCGATCGCACCAGCGCCGACTCGATCGGCATGCTCGGCACGGTTATGAACGCGCTCGCGCTCGAACATGCGATCGAGACGGCTGGTGCTCCCGCACGCGCCATGTCGGCCGTGCCGATGCCCTCGCTCTGCGAGAGCTATGCCCGCAAACGGGCGCTTGACCATCTCAGCAACGGCAAGGTGGTGATCCTGGGCGGCGGCACCGGCAATCCCTATTTCACCACGGATACCGGCGCTGCGCTCCGTGCGGCCGAGCTCGATTGCAGCCATCTGCTCAAGGCCACGCAGGTCGACGGCGTCTACACCGCCGATCCGAAGAAGGACCCGAATGCGGTTCGCTTCGAGCGGCTGACCCATGTCGAGGCGATCACCCGCGACCTCAAGGTGATGGACACGGCCGCCTTCGCGCTGGCACGCGATGCCGGTCTGACCATCGTGGTCTTCTCGATTGCCGAACCCGGCATGCTCGCGGCCGTCCTGCGCGGCGAGGGCAGGGCGACCTACGTTACCCCCTGATCGGGGCGCGCCATCAAGGGGCTGGCCTCAGTAGCTCGGCCACAGGCCGGGCGTCGCCAGCTCCAGCATGTGGCCGTCGGGATCGCGGAAGTAGAGGCTCTTGCCGCCGCGCTCCCAGCTCATCCGGCCCTCGATCGCAATCCCCTGCTGCTGCAGCCTCTCGTCCCAGAGGGCGAGCTCGTCGAGATCGACGGCAAAGCAGATGTGGAGCGGGCCGGAGCCGTCATGCGGCGGTATGCTGCCACCGGCCGACATTTGCGTCCTGAGCGACTGGCCGCGCAGGAAAAGCAGTAGCACGCTCGCCCCGCCGATATCGTAGGCGAACAGCGTGGCGGTCTTGAGCAGCGGGGCCAGGCCGAGCTTGTCCTCGTAGAATTCGCGGGCACGCTCGAGGTCGTCGACATAGAGCGCGGTCTCGATGATGCGGTTGAGGCGGGGCACGTGCTTGCTCCTCGGCTGTTCAGAATGGAGGGCCGATGGGCTGGCGCAGCCTTCCAGATCGGCTATGAAGCAAAGGGCGGCATGTTCGCCGCCGCAAGGCTTTCCGGACAGGTGCAATACACGCGACCGGGAGGCTGATATCCAGCTTGCTCCGGCAAAGTGCCACCGAGGCATGAAATCCTTGACCCTGCGCGAGCCGCTCGCCATGGTCGCGCGCATTTCCGGTTCGGTCCTCTGCCGGGTTTCGACAAGGTTTTGAAGACGATGGCCCAAACCACTTTCGATCTCGCCGATCTGAACCGCCGCATGGACGGCGCAGTCCAGTCGTTCAAGAGCGATCTCGCTTCGCTGCGCACCGGCCGCGCCTCGGCCAATGTGCTCGATCCGATCACGGTCGAGGCTTATGGCGCGCGCACGCCGCTCTCCCAGCTCGCCACGGTCAGCGTGCCCGAAGCGCGGCTGCTCTCGGTCCAGGTTTGGGACCGCAGCATGGTTCAGGCGGTCGAGAAGGCGATCCGCGAATCCGATCTCGGCCTCAACCCGCAGACCGAGGGGCAGGTCCTGCGCATCCGCATCCCCGAGCTGAACGAGCAGCGTCGCAAGGAGATGGTCAAGGTCGCGCATAAATACGCCGAAGAGGCAAAGATCGCGGTCCGCCATGTCCGCCGCGACGGCATCGACCTGATCAAGAAGCTCGAGAAGGACGGCCACCTGCCCAAGGACGACGTCACCAAGCAGTCGGACCAGGTCCAGAAGGCGACCGACAAGCATATCGGCGAGATCGATCAGGCGCTGGCGTCGAAGGAAAAGGAAATCCTGCACGTCTGAGCTTCGGCGCAGGCCTGTAATCATCGACGGACGGGCTTGGCCCGAAGAGGCACAGGAATGGCAGACGGCCCGCGCCCGGTATCGCCCGGCATCGAATCGGCCCCGACCCATGTCGCGATCATCATGGACGGCAATGGCCGCTGGGCGCAGATGCGCGGCCTGCCGAGGCAGGAAGGCCATCGCCGTGGGCTCGAGGCCCTGCGCCGTACGGTCCGCAATGCCGGCGAGCTCGGGATTCGGGTCCTGACGCTCTACTCGTTTTCGACTGAGAACTGGCGCAGGCCGAAGGCGGAGGTTTCCTTCCTGCTCGGCCTGCTCCGCCGCTTCGTCGAGAACGATCTCGCCGAGCTGCATGAGGCCGGCGTCCGCGTCCGCATCATCGGTAGCCGGGATCTCGCGCCGGATCTGCGCCAGCTGATCGAACGCGCCGAGAGCATGACCGCCGGCAATGACGGGCTCACCTTGGTCGTTGCCTTCAATTACGGCTCCCGCGACGAACTCGTCCGGGTCACCCGCGCTCTTGCCGCAGACGTCGCGGCCGGCCGCCTCAGCCCGGAGGCGATCGACGAGGACATGCTGACCTCCAGGCTCGACACCGGAGACCTTCCGGAGCCCGATCTTGTCATTCGGACTTCTGGCGAGACCCGGATCTCGAACTTCCTGCTCTGGCAGGCCGCCTACGCGGAGTTCGTGTTTACGCCCGTGCTCTGGCCCGATTTCGACCGCAAGGCGCTCGAGGATGCGGTGGCCGAGTTCCACCGCCGCGAGCGCCGCTTCGGCGGCGTCACGGAAGCGGCCTCCCGCAATGTGGGGGTCGCGTGAATGAGCCTTCCGGCGACGCTGTGAAGGCCGGCGCTTCCGAACTGCGCCTGCGCGTCCTGTCCGCGCTGGTGCTGGCTGCCGTGGTCCTGACGGTCACGTTGGTCGGCGGTCCCGCCTTTCGCTTCCTCTGGGTTCTGGTCGCGGGCCTCGTCGCCTATGAGTGGCTCGCCATCGTCAACGCGCGCAACGCCGTAGCGGGCGGGGTCGGTGTCGCCCTGGCCGGCTTCGCGCTGGGCTTCGCCCCGCTGAGCGATCCGGCACTGGCTGGTGTCTCGGCGGTACTGGCCCTCGCGGGTGCGGTCGTGACCACCCGCGTCGAGGATCGACGCATTCTGGAGGCCTGCGGCGTCGCCTATGCGCTCTGCTTCGCTTTGGTCGCCCCGGCGCTGCGCCAGGTGCCGGAGATCGGGCTGTTCCTGATCGTCTGGACCTTCGCCGTGGTCTGGTTCACCGATATCGCCGCCTATTTCACCGGTCGCGCCCTCGGCGGGCCCAAGCTGATGCCGCGCGTCAGCCCGAAGAAGACCTGGTCGGGGGCGCTCGGCGGAGCGGCGGCCGGCACGGCGGGCGGCGTCGCCGTCTGGTATCTCGCTCCGGCGACCGGGTTCGGCCTTGGTCTGGTTCTGGCGATATCGCTCGTCGCCTCGATCTTCAGCCAGGCTGGGGACCTGTTCGAATCCGCCATCAAGCGCCGCTTCGGCGCCAAGGATTCCAGCCGCCTGATTCCCGGCCATGGCGGTTTCCTCGACCGGCTCGATGGCTACTGGGCCGTGCTGGTCTTTGCCGGCATGCTGCTCTATCTCGCCCGCCTGGGGCACTGATCGTACCATGCGCCGCCTCGTCACCATCCTCGGAGCGACCGGCTCCGTCGGTCGCTCGACACGCGATGTCATCGCCGAGAATCCGGACCGCCTCGCGGTTGCCGCGGTCGTCGCCGGGCGCGACGTGGCCGGCCTTGCGCGTGTGGCGCGCGAAACCCGTGCACGCTTTGCCGCGGTCGCCGACGAAGCGCTTGCCGGCGCGCTGCGCGAGGCGCTCGCCGGCAGCGGAATCGCGCATGGCGCGGGGCGCTCGGCGGTGCTGGAAGCTGCGAGCCTAGAGTGCGACATCGTTGTCAGCGCGATCTCGGGCGCGGCCGGCCTGGAGGCGACCTTCGCGTCGCTGCTGCCCGGACGCGTCGTCGCGCTCGCCAACAAGGAGAGCCTGGTCTGCGCCGGCGAGGCCGTGATGGCCCAGGCGTCCCGGGTCGGCGCGCGCATCCTGCCGCTCGATTCCGAGCATAATGCCCTGTTCCAGGTGCTCGGCGCCGAGCCGGTCTCGGCGATCCGCACGATGACGCTGACCGCGTCGGGCGGCCCGTTCCGGACCTGGAGCGCCGAGCAGATCGCCGCGGCGACGCCGGAGCAGGCGCTCGCCCATCCGAACTACGCGATGGGCGCCAAAATCACGATCGATTCCGCCAGCATGATGAACAAGGGGCTCGAGCTGATCGAAGCCCGTTTCCTGTTTGGGCTTTCGGCCGATCAGGTCGACGTGCTGGTCCATCCGCAGCAGATCGTGCACGGCCTGGTGAATTTTCGCGACGGTTCTGTCAGCGCCGGCATGGCTATCCCCGACATGCGCGTTGCCGCGGCGCATTGTCTCGGTGTCGACGGCAGGCTTGATGCGCCGCAGGACCGCTTCCTGAACCTCGCGGGCTGTGCGCCTCTTGTCTTCGAGCGCCCGGACCTCACGCGCTTTCCGGCTCTAGGCTTGGCCATGGCCGCTCTCGCGGAAGGCGGGGCTGCGCCGGCAATCCTGAACGCGGCCAACGAAATCGCCGTGGCAGCGTTCCTCGCGCGGCAGATCCCGTTCTGGGCGATCCCAGCCCTGGTCGAAGCCGTCTGCGCGCAGCCGGCCGGGCAGGGGCGTCAGGCCCCCGACAGCGTCGCCGCGGCGCTCGCGATTGACCAAGATGCGAGAAACCGGACGCGCCTCCTCTTGTCGGAAGGCCGCTTCGCTGTCACCTAGTGGCGGCAAGTCGGGAGAGTTTTATGGATATCCTGGGATCGGTCTGGCACGCGGGAAGCTTCCTGCTGGGCTACCTCGTGCCCTTCCTGTTCGTCCTGACCATCGTCGTGTTCGTCCATGAGCTCGGCCATTTCCTGGTCGGGCGCTGGTGCGGCGTCGACGTCAAAACCTTCTCCATCGGCTTCGGACGGGAACTCTTCGGCTTCAACGATCGCCATGGCACGCGCTGGCGCTTCGCGCTGATCCCACTCGGCGGCTACGTCAAGTTCTCCGGCGATGCCGACGCCTCGAGCTCGCCGGATGGCGAAGCCGTTGCGAATATGAGCCGCGAGGAGCGCGAGCGCTCCTTCCCGGCTCAATCCGTCGGCGAGCGCGCGGCGATCGTCGCTGCCGGGCCGATCGCCAATTTCCTGCTTGCGATCGCGATTTTCGCGGCCACCGCCTACAGCTTCGGCAAGCCGGTGCTGGCGCCTCGCGTCGAGATGGTCACGTCCGGAGGCGCGGCGGAGCGGGCCGGCCTTAAAGCCGGCGACCTGATCCTCAAGGTCGAGGATCGGGAGATCAAGAGCTTCGCCGACCTGCAGCGCCAGATCTCGACCCGTCCGAGCGAGCCCCTGCCAGTGACCTTCGAGCGGGACGGGGCGACCATGGTCCTGACCGTGACGCCGGATCTGGTCGAGACATCCTCGCCGCTGGGCAAGCAGCGCCTCGGCATCATCGGCGTGCAGGCGTCGTCGAAGCCAAGCGACTGGACCACCCAGCATTTCAGCCTGGTCGAATCGTTGAAGCTCGGCGTGAGCGAGACCTGGTTCGTGGTCGAGCGGACCTATGACTACCTCGCCAAGCTCATCAAGGGGAAGGAGTCGACCGACCAGCTTTCCGGGCCGATCCGCATCGCCCAGGTCTCCGGAATGGTCGCCTCCAGCGGTGGTCTGCTGGCGCTGATCAACCTCGCCGCGATCCTTTCGGTCTCGATCGGCCTGATGAATCTGTTCCCGGTGCCGATGCTCGATGGCGGGCATCTGATGTTCTACGCGATCGAGGCCGCGCGCGGCCGGCCGCTGAGCGAACGGGCGCAGGAGATCGGTTTCAGGGTCGGCCTCGGCCTGGTGCTGATGCTGATGCTGTTCGTGACATGGAATGATCTCGTCCATGTCCGCTCGCTGCTCTGAGCGGCGGCGCGTTAACGGAAATTGCCGAATCCAACCTTTCCGGTTGTGATATCCCCGCCACGCTGCCTCGCCGGATTATGGCATTTTCTGGCCGTTTCCGGCGGCGGCGCCCGAATTTATCGGGGGCCGCGCGTGACCTGACGGCAACGAACGGCGTAAAAACACTTTGTTAACGACAATGCTGGTTTGCGTCCCGCAGGAAACTTTGTAGAAGCGTTTGGTCTTCAATGTCGCCGTGCTCCCGCTACTCGCGGGGGTCCCCTCGCGGGGATGGTGACCCAAGAATGGAATAGGCGACCCGATGACGTCGACGCTTCAGAGCCGGCCCTTGAGAACTCGGCTCTCTCGATCAGTCGGACTTTCGGCCTTTATGTTGGCCGTAAGCGGTGGCGTGGCGTTTGCGCAGGCCGTGATTGTCCAAGGCAACAGGCGCGTCGATGCGGAGACGATCCGCTCCTACGTGACCGCGCAGGGAGCCGGAAATCCGGCGGAGATTCGTCAGAATCTGCTGGCTACCGGGCTCTTCTCCAATGTTCAGGTGAGCCGTCGCGGCTCCCAGACCGTCGTCTCCGTCCAGGAGAACGACTCGATCAACCGCGTCGCCTTCGAGGGTAATCGCCGCCTGAAGAGCGATGTGCTGCTCGGTCAGGTCCAGTCCAAGGCGAACGGTCCGATGAGCCAGGCGCTGATCGACGCCGACGTCGAGCGCCTCAAGGAAGTCTATCGTCGCGCGGGCTATGGCTCGGCGACCGTTTCCGGGCGTATCCAGGCGCTGCCGAACGGCCGCTCGGACGTCGTCTTCACGATCGTCGAGAGCGGCAAGACCGGTATCAAGGAGATCAATTTCTCCGGGAACGGTGTCTATTCCTCGTCGCGCCTGCGCAATCTGATGAGCTCGACGGAGTCCAATTTCCTCAGCTTCATCAAGACGTCCGACGTCTACGATCCCGATCGTATCGCTGCCGATCTCGAACTGGTTCGGCGCTACTATCTGAAGAACGGCTACGCCGATTTCCGGATCGTCGCGAACGATGCGCGCTTCGACGACGCCAAGGGTGGCTGGATCATCGACGTTACGGTCGATGAAGGTCAGCGCTATCGCGTCGGAAACGTCTCGGTCGATTCCAAGTTGCGGGACATCGATCCCGGCGCGCTCGAGCGGCTGGTCACCACCTCCGCCGGCGATACCTACAACGCCGAGGCGGTCGAGCGGTCGCTGGTCAATCTGACGACCGAGGTTTCGCGCCGCGGCTATGCTTTCGCGCAGGTCCGCCCGCGCGGCGAGCGTGATGCGAACGGCCAGTTGATCGGCATCACCTATGTCGTCGAGGAAGGTCCGCGTGTTTATGTCGAGCGGATCAACGTTCGCGGCAATACACGGACGCGTGACTACGTCGTGCGCCGTGAGCTCGACCTCGGCGAAGGCGATGCCTACAACAAGGTCTTCATCGACCGTGCGGAGCGCCGCCTCAACAATCTCGGCTTCTTCAACAAGGTCCGGATCACCAACGAGCCGGGCAGCGCGCCCGATCGCGTGGTCGTCAACATCGACGTCGAGGACAAGGCGACCGGTTCGTTCTCGATCGCCGGCGGCTACTCGACCTCGGACGGTATGATCGGCGAGGTCTCGCTCTCCGAATCGAACTTCCTTGGCCGTGGCCAGTTCGTCCGCATCGCCGGCACGCTCGGTCAGCGCACCCAGGGCATCGACTTCTCGTTCACCGAGCCCTATTTCCTCGGTCGCCGGATCGCGGCGGGCTTCGACCTGTTCTCGAAGTTCAACGACAACTACAATATCGGCCGTTTCGAGAGCCGTGTGACGGGCGGACAGATTCGCTTCTCCTTCCCGATCACGGAGGAGTTCTCGATCACGCCGCGCTACTCGCTCTATACGACCGAGATCAAGATCCCGAATAACTTCAGTCGTCCCTACAACGACTGTAGCTATCCGATCCCCGGCATCACGCCCGGCTCGGTGGGCGGCCCCTCCGCCGACAATATCTACAACTGCCTGACCAATGGCGAAGCGTCCATCGCGGTCAAGGAAGCTCAGGGCACGACGCTGACCTCTCTGGTCGGCCTGAACTTCAACTACAACTCGCTCGACAACTACCAGAGCCCGCGCAACGGCTTCATCGCGGAGCTCAAGCCGGAATTCGCCGGTGTCGGCGGCGACTCGAAGTTTCTCCGTGTCAGCGCCGATGCGCGCTACTACAAGGAGTTCCTCGAGGACTTCGTCGGTATCGCGCGTGTCCAGGGCGGTCACGTCCAGTCGACCGGTGGCGGCGAGCTCCGGATGATCGACCACTACTTCCTTGGACCGACGCTGGTGCGCGGCTTCGCGCCGTCCGGTATCGGCCCGCGCGACGTGCTCAACGATCCGACGGCGAATGCCCTCGGCGGCACCACCTATTTCGGTGGCTCGCTCGAAGTGCAGTTCCCGATCTTCGGTCTGCCGCGCGATCTCGGCCTGAAGGGTGCGGTGTTCGCCGATGCGGGCACGCTGTTCAACTATGATGGCGGCTCGAAGGGCATCACCAACGGCGCGTTCGCGGGCTGCCCGAACGGTTCGGAAGCGCGCCAGTTCAACGTTGCGACGAATTCGGCCTACCAGAACAACGTGGCCTGCGTTCGCGACAAGAACGTGATCCGCTCCTCGGTCGGCGTCAGCTTGCTCTGGCAGTCGCCGCTCGGTCCGATCCGCTTCGACTACGCCTATGCGCTGTCGAAGGATGACGGCCAGTACGGTGTCAACCCGGCGACCGGCATTGCCGGCAAGTACGGCGGCGATCGCCTGCAGGCCTTCCGCTTCTCGGGCGGCGCCCGCTTCTGACCCCCAGCAGGGCGGCGTAGTCCGCCCTGCTTTGGACTCGCTCATGGCAGATCCCAGCTTCTTTCCCGTGGCGACCTCGTTGTCCTTCAACGAGGTCGCTTCGCTTTGCGGTCTCACCTTGCCGGAAGGCGCCGACCCGGCGCGCCGCGTCGAAGGGGTCGCGCCGCTCGAGACGGCCGGCGCGACCGACGCCGCCTATATGGACAACCCGAAATATGTCGCGGCGCTTGCCGGCACTTCGGCGGGGCTCTGCTTCGTCTCGCCGCGCTTTGCCGATCGCGTGCCGGCCGGCACCGTCGCGCTGGTGACGCCGGCGCCCTATCACGCCTTCGCCAAGCTGCTCGCCACCTTCCACCCGCAGGCCCTGCGGCCGGCCTCGATGTTCGGTTCGGCCGGGGTGGCTCCGGGCGCCTTCGTCCATGCCACGGCCCGGCTCGAGGCCAACGTCACCGTCGATCCCGGCGCGGTGGTCGGACCCGGTGCGGAAATCGGCGCCGGCAGCATCATCGGCCCGCATGCGGTGATCGGACCGCAGGTCCGGATCGGCCGCGACTGCAGCATCGGCGCCGGCAGCTCCCTGCAGAGCGCGCTGATCGGCAACCGCGTCATTATCCATCCGGGCGTGCGCATCGGCCAAGACGGCTTCGGCTTCGCCATGAGCCCCAGGGGGCACATGAAGGTGCCGCAGGTCGGCCGCGTGATCATCCAAGACGATGTCGAGATCGGCGCCAATAGCTGCATCGACCGCGGCGCGAGCCGCGATACGGTGATCGGCGAAGGCACAAAGATCGATAATCTCGTCCAGATTGGCCATAACTGCGTGATCGGCCGCCATTGCGTCATCGTCTCGCAAGTCGGAATCGCCGGCTCCAGCACGCTGGAGGATTTCGTCGTTCTCGGCGGGCAGGTCGGCCTAGCCGGCCATCTGACGATCGGCATGGGCGCGCAGATCGCGGCCCAGAGCGGCGTCGCCGGCGATGTTCCGCGTGGCGCCCGCTATGGCGGCTCTCCAGCGCAACCGGCGCTGAGCTGGGCGCGCGAAACCGCCTTGCTGAAACAGCTCGTCGCCAAGCGCGGCAAGGCGACGGGTGGCGACGAAAGCGCTTGATCTGCGGCCGGCTTTTCCGGCAATGCAGCTTGCATGGCAGAGAATGAGCGACCGGAGGCATGGCCGGAAGGCGCTCTAGGAGAAGTGATACGATGACGGATGCGACGAAATCGCTCGGCGTGGCCGATATCCAGAAGATCATGGCCTGCATCCCGCACCGCTATCCTTTTCTGCTTGTCGACCGTGTCGTCGAGATGGATGGCGATGCTTCCGGCGTCGGTATCAAGAACGTCACCGTCAACGAGCCTCAGTTCACTGGCCATTTCCCGGGACGGCCGGTGTTCCCGGGTGTGCTGATGATCGAGGCGATGGCGCAGACGGCGGGCGTGCTTGTCGTCAGCTCGCGCGGCGAGGATGAGAGCGCCGTCTCCACGGTGCTGTTCACCACCATCGACAAGGCCAAGTTCCGCAAGCCCGTCGTCCCCGGCGACAGCCTGCGTTTCCACCTCACGAAGATCGCACGCAAGCGCAATATCTGGTTTTACCGCGGCGAGGCCAAGGTCGACGGCGTTCTCGTCGCCGAGGCAGAGCTCTCCGCAATGGTGATGTGAGACGCGGCGCAATTTGATCCCGCGCCGCTGATTCCGACCAGAAACCAAGTCGACAGGTCCCATTTCATGAGTGCTACGATCCACCCGATGTCGGTCGTCGACCCCGCTGCACGGCTGGGCGAGGGCGTCATCGTCGGTCCGTTCTGCACGGTCGGTCCGCAGGTCACGCTCGGTGACGGGGTCGAGCTGATCAGCCATGTTGCGGTTGCTGGCCTCACAAGCATCGGCGCCCGCACGAAGATCTATCCCTTCGCCTCGATCGGGCATCCGCCGCAGGACCTTAAGTACAAGGGTGAGCCTTCGACGCTAACCATCGGTGCCGATTGCGTGATTCGCGAAGGCGTCACGATGAACCCCGGGACCGAGGGCGGCGGCATGAAGACCGTGATCGGCGATCACGGCCTCTTCCTCGCCAATTCGCATGTCGGTCACGACAGCATCATCGGCTGCAACGTCATCTTCTCGAACAATGTGATGTGCGCCGGCCACGTCACTGTCGGCGACTTCGTCATCGTCAGCGGGGGCACCGGTCTGCACCAGTTCATCCGGGTAGGCGATCACGCCTTTATCGGCGGCGGTGCCGGCGTGATGCACGACGTCATTCCCTTCGGCATGGTGCGTGACAACCCGGCCCATCTGGCTGGCCTCAATCTCGTCGGCCTGAAGCGCCGCGGCTTCTCCCGCGAGCAGATCCATGAGCTGCGCCGTGCCTACCGCCTGCTGTTCGCTGACGAAGGCACCTTGTCGGAGCGCGTCGAGGACGTCGCCAGCGAGTTCGCCTCGCATCCGCTGATCCACGAGATCCTCGATTTCATTCGCAGTGGTGGCGAGCGGGCGATCTGCGTGCCGCATGACGTCAACGCGCCGGACCGGTGAGCACTAGTCCGGCGGAAGGGCCCGGTCGACGAGCCGGGCTGCGCCTAGCCATCCTGGCCGGCGCCGGCGAGTACCCGGCGCATATCGCTCGCAATGCGCGGGCCGCAGGTGCCGAGGTCTACGTCGCGGCGCTTTCAGGCGCGGCGAGCATCGCAGATTTCCCCGGCTGCGAGGCGCACGAGTACCGGCTCGGTCAGCTCGGCCGGCTTCTCGATGCGCTCAAGCGCCGCCAGGTCACCGATATCGTGATGATCGGCGCCTTGCCGCGCCCCAGCTTCGGTGCGCTGGCGCCAGAGCTTTCGACCTTGAAGTACCTGCCGCATTTCGCACGTGCCTTCCAGGGCGGTGACGATCACCTGCTGAAGGGGGTGGTGAGCTTCTTCGAGGGGCAGGGGTTCCGGGTCGGAAGCCCCGCCGAGATGGCGCCCGAAATCGTTGCCCCGCTCGGCGTGCTCGGACGAACCCGCCCAGCCGAGATGACACGCCAAGCCTTGCTGCGCGGCTTCGATCTGCTGGCGGCGCTCTCTCCTTTCGACATCGGCCAGGGCGCCGTCGTCGCCGATCATCGCGTGATTGCGGTCGAGGCGGCCGAGGGCACCGATGCCATGCTCGAACGCGTTGCAGGTCTCGTCAGGGCAGGGCGCCTCAAGCTCGGCAAGGGCGATGGCGTGCTGGTCAAAGCGCCGAAGCACGGCCAGGATCTGCGCGTCGACATGCCGGCGATCGGGCCGGATACCGTCGCGCGCGTCGCGGAGGCGGGGTTGGCTGGGATTGCCGTCCGGGCCGGAGGCGTCCTCGTCGGCGACCGCGCCCGCCTTGCGGCCCAGGCCGATGCTGCCGGCATCTTCATCGAGGGCGTGGCGTGAGCAGCCGGCCGTTCCGGCTCTTTGTCGTCGCGGGCGAAGCCTCGGGCGATGCGCTAGGTGCCCGCTTCGTGCAGCAGCTTCGCCGTGACCTCGGCGACCGGCCGCTCGACCTGCACGGCGTCGGCGGCGAGGTGCTGGCGGCCGAGGGGTTGGAGAGCGTCTTCCCCCAGGAAGACATCGCGGTGATGGGCTTCGGCCCGGTCGTAGCGCGCCTGCCGCTGCTGCTGAGGCGAATATCGGACGCTGCCAAGGCTGCAGCGGCTTTCGCTCCCGATCTGATGCTGACGATCGACGCGCCGGATTTCAGCCTGCGCGTCGACAAGAAGCTGCGCCGGCTCAATCCGGCCGTGCCGATCGTACACTGGGTCTGTCCGAGCGTCTGGGCCTGGCGTCAGGGCAGGGCGCGGCGCATGCGCCCGCATGTCGACCGCATCATGGCACTGCTGCCATTCGAGCCGGAGGCGCTGGCGCGCCTCGGCGGCCCGGAGACGGTCTATGTCGGGCATCCGCTGATCGAACGGCTCGACGAGCTGCGCCCCGACGCCGACGAGGTCCGCTTGCGAGCTGATGCGGCTGCGCCCCTCATTCTCGTGCTTCCCGGCAGCCGCGGTTCTGAGATCCGCCATCTCATGCCCGCCTTCGGCGAGGCGATCGCTCGCATCGCCCAGGTCTTGCCGCAGGCGCGCTTCGTCCTGCCGGCCGTGCCGCGTCTGGTTGAGACCATCAGCCAGGTCGTTGCCGACTGGTCGGTGAAGCCGGAGATCGTCACGGGCGAAGCGGCCAAGCTTCTGGCTTTCCGTCAGGCACGCGCGGCTCTCGCCGCATCTGGAACGGTCACGCTCGAGCTTGCTCTGGCACAGGTTCCGACGGTCGCGGCCTATCGCGGCGCCGGGTGGGAAGCGGCGCTTGCCCGCCGCCTGATCAAGCTGCCGACCGTGATCCTGCCCAATCTCATTCTCGGTGAGAACGTCGTTCCCGAGTTCATCCAGGACGATGTGACGCCGGATGCGCTGGCGCAGGCGTTGCTCGCAGTGATCCCGGAGGGGGCTGCCCGCCGCCGCCAACTCGACGGCTTTGCCAGGGTCGAGCACAACATGCGCAGCGCCGGGCCAAGCCCCGCCGCGAATGCCGTCGAAGCGGCGCTCGCGCTGGTAGAAGCGCGAGCGGCCGCCGCGTCCGGACGATAGCGCCGCGCTATTCGAGGGCGGCGCCCGAGGCCTTGGCGATCGGCGCCCATTTCGCGAGCTCCGCCTTGACGTGCTCGCCCAGGGCTTCCGGGGTCGAGCCGACGATCACCGCGCTGACATCCTCCAGGCGCTGCTTCACGGTCGGATCGGTAAGCGAACTGTTCGCCGCGGCATTGATCTTGTCGACGACCGCCTTTGGCATGTTGGCGGGGCCGAAGAGCGCGTTCCAGGTATAGGTCTCGTAGCCCGCAAGGCCGCCTTCGGCGATCGTCGGCAGATCCGGGAAGGACGAAACCCGCTCCTTGGTGGTCACGCCGATCGCGCGCAGCTGCCCGGTGCGGATGAACTGGGCCGAGGAGGGCAGGTTGTCGAACATGATCGGCACCGCGCCGGAGACGACATCGTTCAGCGCCGGCCCGGCGCCGCGATAAGGCACATGGTTCATGCTGACGCCGCCGAGAGACTTGAAGAGCTCTCCCGAGAGGTGCAGCGGCGTGCCGACGCCGGACGAGGCGTAGGAGTATTTGCCTGGGTTGTCCTTCAGGACCTTCAGGACCTCCTGGACGGTCTTGGCCGGGAAGCTCGGATGCACCACCATCACATTAGGCACCACTGCCAGCAGCGAGATCGGAGTGAAATCCTTGACCGCGTCGAAGGTCACCGTCTTCAGGATGGCGGGGTTCAGCGCGTGGGTCGAGATCGTGCCCATCAGCAGCGTGTAGCCGTCCGGTGCTGCGCGTGCGACCGCCGTCGACCCGATATTGCCGCCGGCGCCAGCGCGGTTGTCGATCACCACGGATTGGCCGAGCAGCTCGCCCATCTTCTGGCCGACCAGGCGCGCGACGATGTCGGTCGAGCCGCCGGCGGCGAAGGGTACGATCAGGGTGATTGGCCGGGTCGGAAAGTTGGCTTGGGCATGAGACGGGGCGACGAGCCCGCCGGCGAGCGGAAGTGCCGAGGCGCCGACGAGGAAGCTGCGGCGGCTCAGATCGGTTGGACGAGGCATTATTCAAACCCTCCTGGACGTTGTAGCCGACTGTAGCGCGTCGAGGCCGCGCGTCACGATCAGGCTTAAGTTCAATCCCTGGAAACAATGAGGCCGCGGCGGTTTCCCGTCGCGGCCTCAAAAGGCTTTGAATGGCGTGCGGCTCAGCGGCGGCCGATCGGCGCGTAGTCGCGCTTCGGCGCGCCGGTGTAGAGCTGGCGCGGACGGCCGATGCGCTGGGACGGATCCTCGATCATTTCCTTCCACTGCGCGATCCAGCCAACGGAGCGCGCCAGCGCGAACAGCGCCGTGAACATCGAGGTCGGGAAGCCCATCGCCTTGAGGGTGATGCCCGAATAGAAGTCGATGTTCGGATAGAGCTTCTTCTCGATGAAGTAGCTGTCGGAGAGGGCGATCCGCTCCAGCTCCATCGCGACATCGAGCAGCGGGTCGTCCTTGATGCCGAGCTCGTTCAGCACCTCATGCGTGGTCTTCTGCATGATCTTGGCGCGCGGATCGTAGTTCTTGTAGACGCGATGCCCGAAGCCCATCAGGCGGAAGGGATCGTTCTTGTCCTTCGCCTTGGCGATGTATTTCGGGATGTTGTCGACCGAGCCGATCTCCTCGAGCATCTTGAGGGCCGCCTCGTTGGCGCCGCCATGGGCGGGCCCCCACAGGCAGGCGATGCCGGCCGCGATGCAGGCGAAGGGATTGGCGCCGGAGGAGCCGGCGAGACGCACGGTCGAGGTCGAAGCGTTCTGCTCGTGGTCGGCGTGCAGGATGAAGATGCGGTCCAGGGCGCGCGCCAGCACCGGGTTGACCTTGTACTCCTCGGCCGGGACCGCAAAGCACATGCGCAGGAAGTTCGAGCTGTAGTCCAGCGAGTTCAGCGGATACACGAAGGGCTGGCCGATCGTGTACTTGTAGGCCATCGCCGCCAGCGTCGGCATCTTGGCGATCATCCGCATCGAGGCGATCATGCGCTGCTGCGGGTCCGAGATGTCGGTCGAGTCGTGGTAGAAGGCCGACATGGCGCCGACCGAGGCGACCAGAACCGCCATCGGATGCGCATCGCGGCGGAAGCCCTGGAAGAAGCGGGCCATCTGCTCGTGCACCATGGTGTGGCGCGTGACGCGATAGTCGAAATCGGCCTTCTGGGCCGCGGTCGGCAGATCGCCGTACAGCAGCAGGTAGCAGGTCTCGAGGAAGTCGCCATGCTCGGCGAGCTGCTCGATCGGGTAACCACGATAGAGCAGCACGCCCTCGTCGCCGTCGATATAGGTGATCTGCGACTCGCAGCTCGCCGTCGAGGTGAAGCCGGGATCGTAGGTGAACATCCCGGTCTGGGCGTAGAGCTTGCTGATGTCGATGACCGAAGGCCCGATCGATCCAGTCTTGACCGGCATGTCGACGGTCTTGCCGTCAACATTCAACTGACTCGTGGTTCCGCTCATGGATGCCGATCCTTTCAGGCTCGATCTCAAATCATCTCAGCGGCCGAATGTCGTTCCGACCGATCACTGGTCATCAGGCGCCGTCCGAAGCTCCGCAATGCCGGCTCCATGACGGAATGTGAGGGTGCCGCTGCGGCGAGGAAGCGTTCATCAGACTGATTTTGAAGCATTTTTGGCGGCTGCTGTTCCGGGGAGGGAGCAGCCGCCACGCCGCGTTGCTAGACCATTTCCGGGAGGGGTTCAACAGAGAGCGACATGGCCACGGCTGTTCCCTCCCGCACTGCGGCATTGCCGCCTGCGCCGGTCCGGCTCAGGCGACGTCGGAGAGCCGCGCCAGAACCTCCTCGCGCCCGAGCACGGCCATCACGTCGAACAGCCCCGGCGAGGTGGTGCGGCCGGTAAGGGCGGCACGTAGCGGCTGCGCCACCTGGCCGAGCTTGACGCCGCTAGTCTCGGCGAATTCACGCACGGCGGCTTCGAGTGCCGGGGTTTCCCACTCCGGCAGTGCCGCCAGCTTTTCCGCGAGCTTCGGCATCCGCTCGCGCGCCGCGTCGTCGAGCAGCGCGGCCGCCTTGGGCTCGAGGGCCAACGGACGCTGGGCATAGAGATAGAAGGCGCTGTCCAGCAGTTCGACTAAAGTCTTGGCGCGTTCCTTCAGCCCGGGCATGGCGGCCAGGAAGCGGCTTTCGAGTGCCGCGTCGAGCTTTGCCGGCACCCCGCGGGCCGGGCCGATCTCGGGCAGGATCGCCTTGAGAGCCTCCAGCAGCTCGCGGTCGTCCGACTGGCGCATGTAGAGCCCGTTCAGGTTCTCCAGCTTGGCATAGTCGAAGCGCGCCGGAGAGCGCCCGATCGAGGACAGGTTGAACAGCGCCGTCATCTCCTCGGTCGAGAAGATCTCCTGGTCGCCATGGCTCCAGCCGAGGCGCAGCAGGTAGTTGCGCAAGGCGGCCGGCAGATAGCCCATGGCGCGGTAGGCATCGACCCCGAGCGCGCCATGGCGCTTGGAGAGCTTGGCTCCGTCGGCGCCGTGAATGAGCGGGATGTGCGACATGCTGGGAACCTTCCAGCCCATCGCCTGGTAGATCTGCGTCTGCCGTGCCGCATTGGTGAGGTGGTCGTCGCCCCGGATGACATGGGTGACGCCCATGTCGTGGTCGTCGACGACCACGGCGAGCATATAGGTCGGGTTGCCGTCGGAGCGGAGCAGGACGAGGTCGTCGAGATTTTCGTTCTGCCAGACGACGCGGCCCTGGACCTCGTCCTCGACCACGGTCTCGCCGGTCTGGTCGGCCCGCAGGCGGATCACCGGCTTGACGCCGGCCGGCGCCGTCGCGGGATCGCGGTCGCGCCAGCGCCCATCATAGCGCATCGGCCGGCCTTCGGCCTTGGCCTTCTCGCGCATCTCGTCGAGTTCCTGCGGCGTCGCATAGCAATGGTAGGCGCGACCGGCGGCGAGCATCTGCTCGGCGACCTCGCGATGGCGGGCTGCGCGCTGGAACTGGTAGACGGTCTGGCCATCCCAATCGAGGCCGAGCCAGGACAGCCCGTCGAGGATCGCGGCGATCGCGGCATCGGTCGAACGTTCGCGATCGGTATCCTCGATACGCAGCAGCATCCTGCCACCATGGCGGCGGGCGTAGAGCCAATTGAACAGGGCGGTGCGGGCGCCGCCGATATGGAGGAATCCGGTAGGCGACGGCGCAAAGCGCGTGACGACCTCATCGCTCATGAAAGAAGGACTCCGACGGAACGGGCGAAGGGAGGGCGAGGGCCGGCTCACAGGCGGTCTCGGCCGGGGCTGACAACCGGCGCGGTCGCTGTAACATGGCTTTGCGGCCGCCGTTAAGCGCCTTCCTGCGCCGGCGGCGAAAGGGAGGCCGATTGCTCTCCGTTCCGCCCGGGCGTCGCCGCAAGGCCGTTGGGGCTGTCCTTGCCTTGCAGGGCGGGGCAGGGTGGACGCGTCGGCTGTCGCAGAGCCCGGCCTGGGACCCCGCGAGCTGGCGCATGCGCTTCGGCGCCATGCTCGAAACCGAGATCGAACGGCGCCGTCTCTTCAACTGGCTTCCCGCGCCGCTCGGGCTCGGCGTCATCCTGTATTTCCTCGCCGATCGCGAGCCGGGCCTGGCCGCGCCGCTGCTCGGCTTCGCGCTGTCGGCGCTCGCGGCGCTGCTGCTGCGCCGGAAGCGGCGCGCCATGGCGATCTGCGTGGCGCTCGCCGCTCTCTTCGCTGGCTTCGCCGCTGGAGCCTGGCGCACGGCGAGCATCGCTGCGCCAGCGCTCGCCCGCCTCCACGTCGGCAAGGTCACCGGCTTCGTCGAGGCGCTGGAGCAGCGTGAGAAGGGCGTCCGGCTTGTCGTGCTGGTCACCGACATGCCGGGCGTCGACCCGCAGCAGAGGCCGCGTCGGATCCGTGTCAGCACGGTCGCGACGACGCTGAAGCCGGGCGATCACATCGTTGCGACCGCTCGGCTTCTGCCACCGCCCGGCCCGGCGCGTCCCGGCGGCTACGATTTTGCCCGCGACGCTTTCTTCCGCGGCATCGGCGCGGTCGGCAGCATCGCCGGCAAGGTCGCGCTGGCCCCGGCACCGGTGCCGCCGTCGCGGCAGCTCGCCTGGAGCGTCGCCATCGACCAGGCCCGCAATGCGCTGACCGAGCGCATCGCCACGATCGGCGGCGGGCAGGCAGGCGCGATGGCGGCCGCGCTGGTCACCGGCAAGCGCGGTCTGATCACCGAGACGACGAATGACGATCTGCGCGCCGCCGGCATCTACCACATCGTCTCGATCTCGGGCTTGCACATGGTTCTGGCGGCCGGGACGATCTTCTGGCTGGCGCGGGCGTTGCTGGCGCTATCGCCCGCCATTGCGCTCGTCTGGCCGGTCAAGAAGCTCGCCGCGCTCGCCGCCATGCTGGGTGCCACCGCCTATTGCGTCTTCTCGGGCGCCGAGGTCGCGACCGTGCGCTCGCTGATCATGACACTGGTGATGCTCGGCGCCATCCTGGTCGACCGGCCGGCCCTCAGTATGCGCAATCTCGCTTTGGCCGCGATCATCGTCTTGCTGCGCGAACCGGAAGCGCTGCTCGGGCCGAGCTTTCAGATGTCCTTTGGCGCGGTCGCCGCGCTGATCGCCTTCGCCGAGCGTTGGCAGGAGCGCCCGCCGGATGCGGCCGCCGCCAGCTGGCCCTGGCCGTTAAGGCCGCTCTGGCTCTCGGCCGTCGGCATCATCGTCACCACCTTGCTGGCGACGGCCGCCACCGCGCCCTTCGGCGTCTATCACTTCCAGACCTTCAACCCGTTCGGCCTGCTCGGCAACGCGCTCGCCTTGCCTTTCGTGTCGCTCATCGTCATGCCGGCCGCGGTCTTCGGCGTGCTGGCCTATCCGTTCGGGCTCGACTGGCCGGCCTGGGCGTTGATGGGCTGGGCTTCCGGCCTCGTCCTGCGGCTCGCCCACTGGGTTGCCGGGATCGAGCGCTCGACGGTGGTGCTGCCGGCCTTCGACGCTGCGGCGCTCGCCCTATTCGCGCTGGCGCTGCTCTGGCTGACTTTGTGGACGACCGCGCTGCGCTTCCTGGCGGCGCTGCCGCTCTGCGCCGGCCTGGCGCTCGCCTCGGACCCGACGCGGCCCGACATCCTGATCGAGCGCGACGGCTCCGGTATCCTGGTGCGTGGCGCTGAAGGACGGCTCGTCCTCGCGGGCAAGCCGAGCCGTTTCGTCCTGGCGCAATGGCTCCATGCCGACGGGGATTCCCGCTCCCCGGATGATCCCGCCTTGCGGGAAGGCGCCGCCTGCGATGCGCGCGGCTGCGTGATCCGCCTCAGGGATGGCCGCAGCGTCGCCTATACCCGGGACCGCGTTGCCATCGTCGAAGACTGCCAGCGCGCCGACCTCGTCGTCACGCCGCTCCACGCCAACGGCACCTGCACCGCCCGGCTGATCGACCGGGCAGCACTCACCCGCGATGGAGCGACGGCGCTAGGCCCTTCGCGCGGCAACAGCTGGCGCGCCTACACCGCCGAGGACGCAACGCGCCTGCGCCCCTGGACCCGTGCCCGGCCCGCCGCGTCTTCCTCATCGGAGCCGGCACGTGCGCCCGCGAACGCGTCGACCGAGCAGGCGGAGGAAAGCGGGCTACTTCAGTAGCGCCGCATCAGATTGACGAGCCGGCCCTGGATCTTGACGCGGTCCGGGCCGAGGACGCGGGTCTCATAGGCGGGGTTGGCCGCCTCGAGCGCGATCGAGGAACCGCGCTTGCGCAGCCGCTTCAGCGTCGCCTCCTCATCGTCGATCAGGGCGACGATGATGTCGCCGGTATTGGCGGTGTCCTGCTTGCGGATGACGACGGTATCGCCGTCGAGGATACCAGCCTCGATCATCGAATCGCCGCGGACCTCGAGCGCGTAGTGCTCGCCGCCGCCGAGCATGTCGGCCGGCATGGAGACGCTATGGCTGCGGTCCTGGATCGCCGAGATCGGCGTGCCGGCAGCGATGCGGCCCATGACGGGAATCGAGACGGTCGAGCGCCCGTTCTCCTCGGTGCCCGCCGGGCGCGGCTTGGCGAGGTTGGCTGCCGGTGCGGGCGGCGGTGTCTG
This sequence comes from Allobosea sp. WAO, assembly GCF_001509835.1. Taxonomy (GTDB): domain Bacteria; phylum Pseudomonadota; class Alphaproteobacteria; order Rhizobiales; family Beijerinckiaceae; genus Allobosea. Next base: position 296,872 of record NZ_JXTJ01000004.1, on the reverse strand, counting down.
TCCGAGGCCACCCTGGACGACCGAGGGGCTGAAGCGCCCACGCTGCGACTGCGGTCCGCCGATTCCGTCCGGCATCTTGATCACTTCGAGCGCGCGGGCACGGTTCGGCAGCCGGCGAATGAAGCCGCGCTCCTCCAGTGCCATGATCAGCCGGTGGATGCCGGATTTGGAGCGCAAGTCGAGCGCGTCCTTCATCTCGTCGAACGAAGGCGGCACGCCGGATTCACGCAGCCGTTCGTGGATAAAGCGGAGCAGTTCGAACTGTTTGCGTGTCAGCATGATCTTGCCGCCCCAGCCTTTCGCATCGGAATCGAAACAAAGCGCGAACAACATACCTGTTCGCCTTGTGTTCCGCAAGAGAGGTCTACGGCTCGTATTGGCAGGCGCGAAAGCCTCCCTTCTTCTTGCAAGTGAAGATTTCAGAGCAGAGGGCACCGAGACGGGACGGAGGCGGAAATGGCGGTCAGGTTGACGATTCTGAGCGGGATCATGACCATCGCGGCGGCCGGCGTGGCGAGTGCCGCCGAACTGCCGATCCGCGGCGAGTTCGGCGATCCCGCGCAGCAGGGCTGCAGATGGCTCAAGGAAGGAACCGAGGGCGCCTATGTCGGCTTCAACCGCGGCGGCCGCACCGGCGAGGCCGGCGAGGGCGGTTGTCAGTTCAGCCGGATCGAGCGCGTCTCCGCCAATGAATACCGGCTGAACGGAACCTGCTTCAGCATCGACGGGCCGAAGCGCCGTGCCAGCCGGACGCTCAAGGTCGTCTCGAACGATGAAGTCGTCTATGGCGGCACGCGCTATCGACGCTGCCGCTGACCCGCCAGTCAGCGCAGCCGGATGATCCGGCAGGGATCGCCCGCCTTGGCCGGCTCGGCGAAGACCGGCCGGATCACCAGCGCCTCGGCCCGGGCGAGGTTCGCCAGCATCGAGGAATCCTGCTTGGGGAAGGGCTTTATCCGGCGCTCGCCCGCCTCGGTCACGAAGGTCGAGCGCAGATAGTCCTGGCGCTCGTCATTCGCCGGCAGGTCGACGGCGAGGATCGCGGGCTCGCCGCGGTCGCGCTCCGGCTCGGCCATGCCGAGCAGGGCCTCGATCAGCGGCGTGACGAAGAGGTGTCCGCAGACGATCGAGGAGACCGGGTTGCCCGGCAGGCCAAGCGCGACCATCGGGCCGAGCCTGCCCATCATCATCGGCTTGCCCGGCCGCATCGCGATCTTCCAGAAGCCGAGATCCATGCCCTGGGCCTTGAGCGCAGCCTGGACGAGGTCATGCGCGCCGACGGAGGCGCCGCCGAGCGTGATCAGCACATCGGCATTCGCCGCCTTCGCCGCCTCGATGCGGGCCGCAAGGTCGGGATGGTTGTCGCGGGCGATGCCGAGATCGAGCGCCGTGCCGCCCGCCTGCTCGACCAGCGCGGCCAACGCATAGCTGTTCGAGGCGACGATCTGGTCGGGGCCGACCGGCTCGCCCGGCAGGACGAGCTCGTCGCCGGTGGCGAGGATCGCGACCACGGGCTTGCGGCGAACCGGAAGCTCCGGATGCCCCATCGCGGCGGCAAGACCGAGCGCCGCGCTGTCGAGCCGGCGGCCGGCCGCGAGCAGGACTTCGCCATTGCTGAAATCGAGCCCGGCGGCACGAACGAACTGACCCTTGTTCGCAGCCTTGGTGACGCGGATCACCGGGCCGTCGACGCCTTCCGCATGCTCCTGGATCAGGATGGCATCAGTGCCCTCCGGCAGCGGCGCGCCGGTGAAGATGCGGACCGCCTCGCCCGGCGCCACGGAGCCGGCAAAGCCGCGGCCGGCGGCGGATTCGCCGATCACCCGCAATTCCTTGCCGGGCTGGAGGTCATTGGCGCGGGCGGCATAGCCGTCCATGGCCGAATTGGCGAAAGGCGGCTGGGTGCGCAGCGCCGCGACATCGGCCGCCAGCACCCGGCCGGCGCAGCGCGCCAGCGGCAGCGTTTCGGCGCCGGTGGTTCCGGGAGCGCTGTCGAGCAGCGCGCGCAGCGCGACGGCAACCGGTGTCAGGCTCATCTCTGCCCTTCCGCAACTTCGTAGGCGCCGGACTTGCCGCCGGATTTGTGGACGAGCTGGATAGCTTCGATATGCATGCCGCGATCGACCGCCTTGACCATGTCGTAGACCGTCAGGCAGGCGACGCTGACGGCGGTCAGCGCTTCCATCTCGACGCCGGTCTTGCCGGTGAGGCGCACCTCGGCCCGCACGCGCACGCCGGGCAGGGCCTCGTCGATGGTAAGATCGACCGCGATCTTGGTCAGCAGCAAGGGGTGGCAGAGCGGGATCAGCTCATGCGCGCGCTTGGCTGCCATGATCCCGGCGAGGCGCGCGGTGCCGAGCACGTCGCCCTTCTTGGCTTCACCGGCGCGCACGATCGCAAGCGTTTCCGCCTGCATCACGACGCTGCCTTCGGCGACGGCGATCCGGGCGGATTCCGCCTTGTCGCCGACATCGACCATATGAGCCTGGCCCTGGCTGTCGAGATGCGAAAGCCGGCTCACGCCGCCGCCTCCGCCGTCTTTCCGGTCAGGAGTTGGCGGGTCGCACCGGCGACATCCTGCTGGCGCATCAGGCTCTCGCCGACGAGGAAGGTGTTGACGCCGCAGCCCTGCAGCCGGGTGATATCGGCATGGCTGAATATGCCGCTCTCGCCGACGAGATGCCGGTCGGTCGGCACCAGCGGTGCGAGGCGTTCGGTCACGACGAGGCTGACCTCAAAGCTGCGCAGATCGCGGTTGTTGATGCCGACGAGGCGGGTGTCGAGCTTCAGCGCTCGCTCAAGCTCGGCTTCGTCATGGATCTCCGCCAGCACCGCCATGCCGAGCGCCTTGGCGGTATTGGTCAGTTCGCGGGCCGCAGCATCGTCGACCGAGGCCATGATCACAAGGATGCAGTCGGCACCCCAGCTGCGTGCCTCGAAGACCTGATAGGGCTCGAACATGAAATCCTTGCGCAGGCCCGGCAGACCGGAGGCCTCGCGCGCCTGCGCCAGATATTCCGGCTGGCCCTGGAAGGAGGGTGTGTCGGTCAGCACCGAAAGGCAGGCGGCGCCGCCTTCGGCATAGGCCTTCGCCAGCGCCGGCGGGTCGAAATCCGGCCGGATCAGGCCCTTGGACGGGCTCGCCTTCTTGATCTCGGCGATCAGCGCCGGCAGTCCGGCCTCGCGCTTGGCTTCGAGCGCGCCGAGGAAGTCGCGCGCCGGCGGCATGGCGGCGGCGCGGCGCTCGATCTCGGGCTGCGGCACGGCGCTGCGTGCCGCCGCGATCTCCTCGCGCTTATAGGCTTCGATCCGCTTCAGGATGTCTGACATGGCGGCCTCAGGCGTTCGAGCTTGAGACGAGCGCGGCGAGCACCCCCTTGGCCTTACCGCTGTCGAGCGCCTGATAGGCCTGCGAGAGGCCGCCGCCGAGCGTGCCGGCCTTGCCAGCGACGACCAAAGCTGCGGCGGCGTTGAAGGCGGCGATGTCGCGGAAGGCGCTCTTCTTGCCGTCGAGCACGTCCTGCAAGGCTCTTGCGTTCTGCTCCGGTTCGCCGCCGCGCAGATCCTCGGGCTTCGCCCGGGCGATGCCGACATCCTCGGGAGAGATCGAGAAACTCTCGATCTTGCCGTCCTTCAGCGCGACGACGCGGGTCGGACCAGTGGTGGTGATCTCGTCGAGCCCGTCCGAGCCGTGCACGGCCCAGATCGACTGCGAGCCGAGCGAGGCGAGCACCTTGACCATCGGCTCGAGCCAGGTCTCGGAGAAGGCCCCGACCAGCTGCTTCTTCACGCCGGCCGGGTTGGAGAGCGGGCCGACGAGGTTGAAGATCGTGCGGGTGCCGAGTTCGGTGCGCACCGGTGCGACATGGCGCATCGAGGCGTGATGGGCCGGCGCGAACATGAAGCCGACGCCGGCGTCGCGGATGCTGCGTTCGATCCCGGCCGGCTCCAGGCCGACCTTTACGCCGAGCGCCGTCAGGACGTCGGCGGCGCCGGAGCGCGAGGACGCCGCGCGGTTGCCATGCTTGGCGACCGGCACGCCGCAGGCGGCGGTGATGATCGAGGCCAGCGTCGAGACATTGTATGAACCGGACGCATCGCCGCCGGTGCCGACTATGTCGATCGCATCCGCGGGGGCGGAGACCGTGAGCATGCGGGCGCGCATCGCGCTGACGGCGCCGGCGATCTCGTCGGTGCTCTCGCCGCGCACGCGCAGCGCCATCAGGAAGGCGGCGGCCTGGGCGTTGGTGACGCCGCCCGAAAGCATGGTCTCGAAGGCGTCTCTAGCCTCCTCGCGCGAAAGCGAGGCGCCGGTCGCGACCTTGGCGATGAAGGGCTTGAAGTCTTCCATGGGAACTCGATCGATCAGGCTGTCGCGGAAAGGGCGGCGGAGTCGGACGCAGCCGACCATCGTTCGGCGAGATCGAGGAAATTGCGCAGGATCGTCGCGCCATGCTCCGAAGCGATGCTTTCCGGATGGAACTGCACGCCATGCACCGGAAGCTCGCGATGCGAGAGCGCCATGATCATGCCGTCACCGGATTCCGCCTCGATCGAAAGGACCTCCGGGCAGGTCTCGCGCTTCACCACCAACGAATGGTAGCGCGTCGCCTCGAGCGGCCCATTTATCCCGTGGAACAGGCCGCGCGCACTATGGGTCACGGTCGAGACCTTGCCGTGCATCGGCAGCGGCGCACGCACGACCTCGCCGCCGAAGACCTGGCCGATCGTCTGCAGGCCGAGGCAGACGCCGAACATCGGCACCTTGCCGGCGCCTTCGCGCACGAGGTCGAGGCAGATGCCGGCTTCGGTCGGCGTGCACGGGCCGGGCGAAAGCACGATCGCGCCGTGGCCGCCGGAAAGCGCCTCCGCGACCGTCAGCGAGTCGTTGCGGCGAACTTCGACCTCGGCTCCGAGCCCGCCGATCAGGTGGACCAGGTTCCAGGTGAAGCTGTCGTAATTGTCGATCAGCAGGATGCGCATCGCCGTCCGGGGCCGTCCCCACCCGTTGTCATTGCGATTGCACATGGCCCCGAACGCGCGTGCGGGTCAAGCACGAGGGCGCGGAGCCGGCCGGCCCGCGCCCTCGTTCAATGGTTGCCGCAGCTGCGTGTGATGCCTTGGCGCTACCGCTTGCGGCGATAATGCGCGGTCATGAAGCTGTGCCACGTCCCGTCCGGGCCCTGCGCCTGCGATGACAGGGTATGGTGGTCGTCGCTCTTGATCTCGAGGATGTCCTGATACTTCGCGGTCTTGCCCGGCGTGGTGAAGTCGGGGCCTTCCGTGTCGAGGGTGAGGATCTTGCCGGAAGCGTCGAGCTTGCCGGAGTAGACCCACTGATTGGACATCATCGAGCCTATGAAGCTGCCGACGAACGCGCCCTTCAAGGCATCGTAGCCGAGGGTCAACCGGGTCTGCGCGGGTGAGCCGTCCGGCATCTTGCCCTCGCCGTCGCCGACGATCCAGAGGCCGCCGAACGAGGTCGTCCGATGCGTCCCGCTCGATTTCATCGCCGGCTGGTCCGGGCCCATCAGGCAATCGGCCTCATAGGTCCATTCGCCGACGAGCTTGTGCAGCCATTCATGCTCCTGCTGCGGCTTGGCCGGCATGCATCCGGAAAAGTCCTGCGTCTTTTCGGCTTCAACAATGTTGGACATGGCGTGTTCCTCCTGTGTTGGCGCCTCCGAGAAGGCTTGCTGAAGAAGGTGCGACGGCTTCCCGTCAGTTTGCGACAGGATAGGGGCGCGTATTTGGCGAGCGGTCAGATTTCTGCACGCAAGGGGATCAGGCGGCGCAGCCTCTCATCGCGCAGGTACAGCCCGCCCCAGGCGATCAGGCCGAGATAGAGGCCGAAGAAGAGATGGCTGAAGAGCGGGCTGCCGACCCGCAGATGTGTTGCCATGGCGCCGCCGAGCAGCCCGGTGAGCAGGATCGCGCCGAGAATGCTGGTCCGCGGCAGCGCGTAGAGCAGAGCGATTGCCAGGGTCATCACGCCGAGCCCGCGTGCCAGCTCCGGCGAAGCGGAATAGCCGAGCTGTTGCATCGTCTCGGTCACCACCGAGAGAGGTGCGAGCTTGATGCCACCGTCGAAGATAAGGAAGGCAATGACCAGCCCGCTCATCACGCGGCCGATCCAAAGCGTCACGGGTGGAGAAGCGGTGATTTGGATTTCCGAGTGCATGGTTCTCTCCGGAACGGCATGGTTTGATCGGGCATGGCTTCGCCGGCCCGGCGCGCGGGGGCGGCCGGCGAGAGCTTCGTGAAACTGGCTTTGCGTGCCGGCGGGGCGCTTACTTGACCGCGGAGACCAGCGCCCAGAGGAAGCCGAACGGGTCGCGATACTGGCCGTAGCGGTCGCCCCAGAACATTACCTCGACCGGGGTGACGACCTCCATGCCGGCCTCGACGCCGCGCTTCCACCAGAAGTCGATATCGTCGACGCGCAGGGTCATCGTGCAGCCCTGCGGCGCCTGCCAGGGGTAGCCGTACTCCGGATAGGGATCGCTCAACATCAGCGAGCCGCCATTGACGTAGAGGTGAATGTGCATGGTGCGGCCCTTGTCGTCGACCGGCTGGCGGGCGACTTCTTCGGCACCGAAGGCCTTCTGGTAGAATTCGGAGGCCTTCACCGCGCCATCGACGCTGATATAGGGCACGACGCCGCCGCGGGTTTCGGGCTGGGCTTCTGGCTTTTGGGCGGTTGCTGCTTGCGACATGGCGAAATTCCCTCTTTTGCTGCTGTTGGACGTTGGTTTCGTCTCTGCCGGCCGGGTTTTCCGGAGGCCTGACGCTAGGACGTTGACGACCTTCCGGTGCCGACAAAGGCCGTGAATTATTTTCCGAGGCCGGTCTCGGTGCTCACTCGGCTCCCTTGAGCTCGATCGCGTTGCCGTCGGGATCACGGATGTAGATCGCCTGGCCTTCGCCCTCGGCGCCGTAGCGCGAACCGGCAGCGACGATCGCGACGCCATGACGTGCCAGATGGGCGCGCAGGCCCTCTTCGTCGAAAGGCCTGATCCCGAGGCAGATATGATCGACATTACGCCCTTCCGCGCCCGGGGCGGCGCCGCCGGCACGGCCGAGCGGGCCGGCGATGTCAACGAGGTCGATCAACGAGCGGCCAGCGCGCAACTGCGCCAGCCCGAGCTCGTCCTGGCGGCGCTCGAGCGGACAGCCGAGCACGTCCTGGTAGAAGCGCAGCATGCGGGCGGGATCGCTGGTGCGGAACACCACATGGTCCAGCCCGGCTAGCGTGAATGGAATTTGTGCTGACATCGCTTCCTCCATTTATCTTGACGTCAAGATAAATGCGATAATGTCTTGACGTCAAGATATAGCCAGCGTTCTCCTGACAGGATTGGACAGGAGCAGGGGAACGGCATGGATGGTGCGGTTGGAGAGCGGCAGGACCATGTCGACCGGCTGCGGGCGCAATGGGCGCGCGAACTGCCCGACCTCGATACCAGCCCGATGGCGGTGATCGGCCGCGCCAGGCGGATCACCCTGCGGCTGCGGCCAGATATCGAGGCAGTCTTCGCCCGGCACGGTCTCGATGCCGGCGAGTTCGATGTGATCTCGACCCTGCTGCGTTCCGGCGAGCCCTGGCGGCTGACGCCGACCGAGCTCTACCAGACGCTCATGATTTCCTCCGGTGGCCTGACGGCGCGCCTCAATCGACTGGAGGCCGCTGGGCTGATCCGGCGCCGCGAGGCGCAGGAGGATCGGCGCAGCCTCTTGGTCGAGTTGACCGAAGCCGGGCGGACCAAGGCCGAGGCCGCCTTTCGCGAGGACATGGCGCTGGAGCACCGGCTGCTCGGCGGGCTGGACGCGGCAGAGCAGGCCGAGCTCGCCCGCCTGCTCACGCGGCTGGCACTAAGTCTCGATCGCTGATCTAAAGGGCGAGGATCGTACCTCAGTACATTGATTTGACGCGTGAATATGCGAGTGGCGTCTGCGCTGCACGGTCCGGCTAGATGTGGTGTCAGCCGGCGCTCGAGGTTTCGCTCTCTCGCATCAGCCGGTCGATATGTAGGCGGATATGGGCCGCCTCGCTGGCACTGTTCGCGAGCGCGATCGCCCGGTCGAAGGCGATCCGCGCCTCGCGACCGCGGCCGAGCTGCAGCAGCAGCCCGCCCTTCAGGCCGAAGAAGTGGAAGTAGCCGGCTAGCGACGCTTCCAACGGCTCGATGAAGGACAAGGCGGCTGCGGGCCCGCGCAGCTTGCCGACCGCGACGGCACGGTTTAGCGACACCACCGGCGAGGGCTGGACATGCTCCAACGTGGCGTAGAGCAGGTCGATCTGCGCCCAGTCGGTCTCCTCAGGCCGCACCGCACGGACATGAACGGCAGCGATCGCCGCCTGGAGTTGGTAAGGACCCGGGGATTGGTGGCGCATCGCCTTGTCGATCAAGGCCAGGCCTTCGGCGATCAGATGCCGGTCCCAGAGCGCCCGGTCCTGGTCGTCGAGCAGCACGATCGCGCCGCTATCGTCTAGGCGTGTCGCGGCGCGCGCATGCTGCAGCAGCATCAACGCCGCCAGGCCCATGATCTCCGGCTCTGTCGGGAACAGCCTGAGCAGCAGCCGGGCCAGGCGGATCGCCTCCTCGCTGAACGGCCGGCGACGATCGGCTTCCGCTCCCGAGGCGGAGTAGCCTTCGTTGAAGACGAGGTAGAGCATCGCCGCGACCGCCGCGAGCCGTTCGCCGCGCTCGACAGGGCCGGGCGCTTCGAATGGCACCTCGGCGGCGGCGATCCGCGCCTTGGCCCGGGTGATGCGCTGCTCCATCGCGCTTTCGCCGACGAGAAAGGCCCGCGCTATCTGCTTGGCGCTCAGCCCCGAGACGATGCGCAGGGCGAGCGCGACCTGCTGCGTCGCCGGCAGCTCCGGATGGCAGCAGATGAACAGCAACCGCAGGATGTCGTCGCGGTAGTGGGCCCCGTCGAGCCGCTCGGCGACATCGCTTTCTGCATCGCCGAGGTCGGAAATCCGGTCGTCCTGCGGCAACGGTTCCTGTTTCTTCTGTCGCCTGACCTGATCGAGCGCGACATTGCGGCCGACGAAGATCAGCCAGGCGGTTGGGTCGCGCGGCGGCCCGTTCTGCGGCCAGGTCTTGAGCGCCCTGAGGCAGGCCTCCTGATAGGCCTCCTCGGCGATGTCGAGATCGCGGAAATAGCGCAGCAATGCGCTGATCGCCTGGGGGCGGGCCGCAAGCAGCGCCGCATCGATCCAGGCGAGGTCGGCCATCTTCAGACTCCCGCCGGATAGTAGACCGCAAGCGGGCGAACCTCGAAGGCGCCGCCGGGATTGGCCTCGCCGAGCTCGCGCGCAATACCGAGCGCCTCGTCGAGATCGGCGACGTCGACGATGTAGAAGCCGAGGAACTGCTCCTTGGTCTCGGCGAAGGGGCCGTCGAGGATAAGCGGCGCGTCACGATCCTTGCGCAGGGTCGTTGCCGCCGTGGTCGGCAGCAGGCGCGCGACGGGGCCGAGCTTGCCTTCCTTGGCGATGCGCTGGCGGACCTTTTCGAGGCGGCCCATGACCTCCTCGTTCTGCTCCTTCGTCCAGGCCGTGACGACCTCTTCGGAATGATAGCAAAGGATGGCGTAGTGCATCGGCGGCTCCTCTCATGGCCAAGGACGTCTGGCCGGGCCCGCAGCCGACAGGCGGGAGCGCAAAAAATCAAGCCGCGTCGATGTTCCTCCAGACTATGTCGTCCCGGGCGACCGAAGGGAGACCCGGGATCCATGCCTGAACTTAGATCGGGAAGGCTCCGGCAGGGATCCCTGACCTCCGCTTCGCTGCGTCCGGGATGACGATGTGAGCGAAGAAGGAGCTAAACCACCGGCGGGTTGAGCCGGGCAAAGCCCTCCTGGCGATGATACGGGAAGGCCGGGTACGGCGGGACCGTAGCGCTCGCCTCGTCGAGCCGGGCGATCTGCTCCGGCGTCAGCGCCCAGCCGACGGCGCCGAGATTGTCGCGCAATTGCTGCTCGTTGCGGGCGCCGATGATCACCGAGGCGACGGTCGGACGCTGCAGCAGCCAGTTGATCGCGATCTGCGGAACCGTCTTGCCGGTCTCCTCCGCGAGCTCGTCGAGCACGTCGACGATGGCATAGAGCTTCTCATCGTCGACCGGCGGGCCGAAATCGGCGGTCTGGTGCAGGCGGCTGCCCTCCGGGAGAGGCTGGCCGCGGCGGATCTTGCCGGTCAGGCGGCCCCAGCCAAGCGGACTCCAGACGAGGGCGCCGACACCCTGGTCGAGGCCGAGCGGCATCAGGTCGAACTCGTAGTCGCGGCCGACCAGCGAATAGTAGACTTGATGCGCGACATAGCGCGGGAACCCGTGCCTCTCGGCGAGGGCCAGCGACTTCATCAGCTGCCAACCGGCGAAGTTTGAAACGCCGACCTGGCGGATCTTGCCGGCGCGAACCAGCGCATCGAGCGTCGACAGCACCTCCTCGATCGGCGTGAAGGCGTCGAAGGCATGGAGCTGGAGCAGATCGATATGGTCAGTGCCGAGCCGGCGTAGCGCGGCTTCGGTGCCGTCGATCAGCCGGCTGCGCGAGGAGCCGGCATCGTTGGGACCATCGCCCATCGGCAGGCTCATCTTGGTGGAGATCAGGACCTTGTCGCGCCGGCCCTTGATCGCGGCGCCAAGGACCTCCTCGGAGGCGCCGTTCGAGTAGACATCGGCGGTGTCGAACAGGTTGACCCCAGCCTCGAGACAGATGTCGACGAGGCGGGTCGCTTCCTTGGCGTCGCTGGTACCCCAGTTGCCGAAGAGCGGGCCCTGGCCGCCGAAGGTACCCGCGCCGAAGCTCAGGGCGGGAACCTTGAGGCCGGAGCGGCCGAGATATCTGTAGTCCATGGTTGAATTCCTTATGCGAGGTCTTTGATAACGCTTACTGCGGGCAGGATACGGGAGCGGTCTGCAGCGCCGCCTGCGGGCGCTTGTCGAGGCGCAGGCTGATCACGGCCAGGATCAGGCTCGCCAGCGGCACGATGGCGGCAACCCAGGTCACGGCGGCGAGCCCCGGCCCATGCTCGATGGTGACGCCGCCGAGCCAGGCACCGAAGGCATTGCCGAGGTTGAAGGCGGCGATGTTGAGGCTGGAAGCGAGATTACGCCCGGCCGGTCCGGCCTTGTCGAGCACGCGCATCTGCAGCGGGGCGACCGTGGCGAAGGCGGCGGCGCCGATCAGGCCGACGAAGATCGTCACGGCGACAGGCGAGTGCAGTGTCGCTGTCATCGCGAAGAGCACGATGGCGAGGCTCGCCGTGGTCGCAAGCAGGGCGACGGGCAGATTGCGGTCGGCGAGCTTGCCGCCCAGCATGTTACCGACGAGCAGGCCGAGGCCGAAGAGCAGCAGGATCGGCGAGACGGCCTCCTGCGAGAAGCCAGTGATCTCGACGAGGATCGGCTGGATATAGGTGAAGACCGCGAAAACGCCGCCGAAGCCGAGCACGGTCATGGCGAGGCCGAGCAGCACCTGCGGGTCGGCGAGGGTTGCAAGCTCGTCGCGCAGCGGCGCGACCTCGACCTTGCCCTTGTCGGCCGGAACGAAACGGGCGAGCACCAGCATGGCGACGACACCGATCACGGCGATGGTCCAGAAGGTGGCGCGCCAGCCGAAATGCAGGCCGAGCCAGGCGCCGGCGGGGACGCCGAGAAGGGTCGCGATGGTGAGTCCGGTGAACATCACGGCAATGGCCGAAGCCTTCTTGTCCTCCGGGACGAGGCTGGTCGCGACGACCGAGCCGACGCCGAAGAAGGTGCCGTGCGCCAGCGAGGTGACGATGCGCGCCGCCATCAAGAGGCCGTAGCTCGGGGCGAGCGCACAGGCGATGTTGCCGAGGGTGAAGATCGCCATCAGCAGAATCAGCACCTGCTTGCGCGGTAGCTTGCGGGTGGCGAGGGTCAGGATGGGCGCACCGACGAAGACGCCGAGCGCATAACCGGAGATCAGCAGGCCGGTCATCGCCACCGAGACCTGGAGGTCGCTGGCGACCTGCAACAACAGACCCATGATGACGAATTCGGTGGTGCCGATGCCGAAGGCACCGGCGGTGAGGGCGTAGACGGCAATGGGCATGGGAGGCTCCGCGCCAAGCGAGACTGGAGCCAGCCAGATGGTGCAATGCAACGATTTGAACTAGGATGCTGCCCGTAACATCACTTGTGACTTGAATTCATCATGGCAGCTCTACTCAGCAACCGCTCCGGTGAGATGGAAGTGTTCTCTGCCGTGGTCGAGCGCGGCGGCTTCTCAGCCGCGGCCAAGCTCTTCGGCATGACGCCGTCGGCGGTCAGCAAGCTGGTGACGCGGCTGGAAGCTAGGCTCGGCGCGCGGCTGATCAATCGCTCGACGCGCAAGCTGCAACTGACGGCGGAGGGGCAGGCCTTCCACCAGCGCTGCCTCACCATTCTCTCGGACATCGCCGAAGCCGAGGGTGAGGTGGCAGCGGGGCGGGCGCCGCGCGGGCGGGTGCGGGTCAACGCCAATGTCGCCTTCGGCAACCAAATTCTGCTGCCGCTGCTGCCGGCCTTCCTGGCCGAGCATTCGGAGCTTTCCATCGACCTCGTCCTGACCGACCAGGTCGTCGATCTCCTGGAGGAGCGGGCCGATATCGCGATCCGGGTCGCGCCCGGCCCCTTGCGCGGCAACCAATTGATGGCGCGCAAGATCGGCGAGAGCAGGGTCGCGGTCGTCGCTTCGCCCGACTATCTCTCGCGCCATGGCACGCCGAAGACGCCGGCCGAGCTCGAGAAACACAATCTCATCGGCTTCAATTTCGCCCGCTCGGTCGAGGGCTGGCCATTTCGCGTCGATGGCGGGCTGATCTCGATCGCCGCGGTCGGCAACACCCTGGTTGGGGACGGCGAGATCGCGCGCCAACTCGCGGTCGCCGGCATCGGGCTCGCCCGGCTCGGGCGCTTCCATGTCGAGGCGGAGATCGCCGCGGGCCGGCTCGTCACGGTGCTGGACCACTTCAACCCCGGCGACATCGAGGTCATTCACGCCGTCTATCTCGGGCAGGGCGGCTTCGTGCCGGCGCGGATGCGCGCCTTCATCGATTTCCTGACGCGGAATGTGAAGATTCGAGCCTGAGCGCATCTGCGATCATTCCGGGGTGGGCCGAAGGCCTGAGCCCGGAAACCATGAACACCGTCCTTTCCGTCATGGCCGGGCTTGTCCCGACCATCCACGTCTTCGCATCCCTGATCCCGTGCGGCGTCCAAGACGTGGATGCTCGCCACAAGGGCGAGCATGACGAACTGGAGGGCGCTGCGGTGTTCATGGATACCAGATGCGTCGCCCCGGAATGACGACGGAGGGCTCAGCTCAGCAGCAGGCTGTCGTCCGAAAGCTCCTCGCCGCGCACCTGCTTGAACAGTCGCAGCAAGTCGGGCACGTCCATCGCCTTGCGGCGCTCGCCCTCGATGTCGAAGACGACCTTGCCTTCGTGCAGCATCACCGTGCGACTGCCATGGTCGAGCGCGTCGCGCATCGAATGGGTGACCATCAGGGCGGTCAGCTTCTGCTCGTCGACGATGCGCCGGGTCAGGTCGAGCACGAAACTGGCGGTGCGCGGGTCGAGCGCAGCGGTGTGCTCGTCGAGCAGCAGGGTCTTCGTGCCTGCCAGCGTCGACATCAAGAGGCTGACCGCCTGGCGCTGGCCGCCCGAGAGCAGCCCCATGGAATCGCCGAGGCGGTTCTCCAGCCCGAGGCCGAGCATCGCCAGCTTGTCGCGGAAGAGGGCCCGGCACGATGTGTCGAGCGCAGCGCCGAGGCCGCGTGCCCGGCCGCGTGCCTGGGCGAGCGCCATGTTCTCCTCGATGGTCAGGCGCTCGCAGGTGCCGGCCATCGGGTCCTGGAAGACGCGCGCGATCAGGCCGGCCCGCTTCGGCGTCGGCCAGCGCGTCACGTCGATGCCGTCGACCTCGACCGTGCCGCGCTCGGCCCGGGCATCGCCGCTGAGCACATTGAGCAAGGTCGACTTGCCGGCGCCGTTCGAGCCGATGACGGTGACGAATTCGCCGTCGGCCACCTTCAAGTCGAGACCGCGCAGCGCCCGGTTCTCCAACGGCGTGCCGCGCCCGAAGGTGACGTGGACATCCCGGACGCTGATCATGGCGCGCTCCGCTTGAACAGGCCGCGCAGCGGGTTGGCGACACCAGGCAGCATCAGCGCGATGCCGACCAGCACAGCGGTGACGAGATTGAGGTCGGAGGCGCGCAGGCCGAGCCAGCCGGCATTCAGCGCAAGCGCGATGGCGAGGCGGTAGGCGATGGCGCCGATCAGGCAGGAGAAGATCGCCACGACGATGGACCGACTACGGAAGATCGTCTCGCCGAGGATCACGGCGGCGAGGCCGGCGATGATGGTGCCGGTGCCGATGCTGACATCGGCGAAGCCCGCGGTCTGCGCGAACAGGGCGCCGGCCAGGGCGACAAGGCCGTTGGAGAGGGCGACGCCGGCATAGATATGCATGTCGGTGCGGATGCCCTGCGCCCGCGCCATCCGCGGATTGGCGCCGGTCGCACGCATGGCGAGGCCGAACTCGGTCTTGAGGAAACGCGCGAGCAGCGCGGCGATCACGGTGACGATGATCAGCAGCGCGAGCACGCGCAGGCTCGGACGGCCGGGCAGGCCGGTGGCGGCTATCAGCGGGTTAAGCCAGGCGAAGTAGTCGATCACCGTCGGCCGGTTCATCAGCGGGATATTGGGTACGCCCATGACCCGCAGGTTGATCGAGAACAGCGCGGTCATCGTCAAAATGCCGGCGAGCAGGTGCAGGATCGCGAAACGGATGTTGAGCCAGGCGGTGACCGTGCCGGCGAGGCAGCCGGCGACGATCGCCGCCAGCGTCGCGAAGATCGGATTGACGCCGCCCGCGATCATCGCCGCCGCGACGGCAGCGCCGAGCGGCAAGGTCCCGTCGACCGTCAGGTCGGGGAAATCGAGCACGCGAAAGGTGATGTAGACGCCGAGCGCCACGAGAGCGAACACAAGTCCGATCTCGATGGCGCCCAGAGTGGCGATGAGACTCATCGGTCGCCCTGCTTGTTCTTGTCGGAAACGGCGAGATAGGCGGCCGTTGGAGGCGGCGGCGGTTGCGCCGCCGCTTCACGTCAGTTGATGACCTGCTTGGCGCGCGCCAGCACGGCCGGCGGAACGGTCACGCCCATGGCGGCGGCGGCCTTGGCGTTGATCACGAGGTTGCTGCCGCTGGCGTTGGCAACCGGAATGGCGCCGGGCTTCTCGCCCTTGAGGACGCGCACGACCACCGCTCCGGTTTCCACGCCGACCTGGAAATAGTCGAAGCCGATCGAGGCGACCGAACCCTTCTGGACCGACTCGGTGTCGCCGGTGAAGACCGGCAGCTTGTTGTCGACGCCGACGGCGAGGACAGTGCCGAGCGCCGAGATGATGGTGTTGTCGGTCGGCAGGTAGATCGCGTCGACCTTGCCGACGAGGCTCTGGGCGGCGGCGGAGACATCGGCGGTGCGGCCGGCAGAAGCCTCGACGATCTGGAGGCTGCGGGCCGGCGCCAGCGCCTTGACTGCGTTGAGCAGCGCGACGCTGTTGGCTTCGCCGGGATTGAAGACGACGCCGATCTTCTTGGCGGTGGGCACCAGCTCCTTGATCAGGTCGAACTGGGCTTCGAGCGGCGAGAAGTCGGAGATGCCGGTGACGTTGCCGCCGGGCGCCTTGCGGTCCTTGACGATCTGGGCCGCGACCGGGTCGGTCACGGCGGTGAAGACCACCGGAATCGTCTGCGTCGCCGTCACCATCGCCTGGGCGGAGGGGGTCGCGATCGCGACGATGACGTTCGGGCTTTCACCGGCGAATTTCTGGGCGATCTGCGCCGCCGTCGCCGGCGACCCTTGAGCCGATTCATAGCGGAAGGTCAGGTTGGCGCCGTCCTTGTAGCCGGCCTCCTCCAGCGCCTTCTTGACGCCATCGCGCGCGGCATCGAGCGCCGGATGCTCGACGATGGCGGTTACCGCGACCGTCACCTTCTGCTGGGCCTGCTGCGCGAATGCGGCTGTGCCGGCCAGAAGCGCCAGAGCAAGACCGCTACCGATCATGGTTGCGCGCAAACGCATAGTGTTCTCTCCATCGGTTGCCGGGCCCTGCCTCGCCGGATTCAGATCTCCGTGGCGGACGGCAGAGCCGACAATGGCTGATATCGGGCCGTCCAGAGCGCCCCGGGCAGGGACCGACCACTGCGACCGGCGCCACTATGCCCGCGCGAAATTACCCCGCGCAAGTGAGAGAACCGCATGCCCGGATGCGCGTCTTCATGGCCTCCTGTTTTAGATCCCGGCGGTCCGTGGCGGGGCTGTTCGTCAAAGGAGGGTGCACGTAATAGCTGCGCGAATTACATAGAAAGTCTTGCTTTCCGCTTGGTCATAGTCGAATAATAC
The DNA here is from genome assembly GCF_001509835.1 of Allobosea sp. WAO. Lineage (GTDB taxonomy): Bacteria > Pseudomonadota > Alphaproteobacteria > Rhizobiales > Beijerinckiaceae > Allobosea. The sequence continues at coordinate 280,439 of NZ_JXTJ01000004.1, read as the reverse complement.
AGGGTCGAAAAGCGATGATCGGGGGAGGTCGTCCGTGAATCCGTCGAAAAAGATGTCGAAATTGATCTCTGTATACAAGAATACGGATATCGAATTTCCTGATCTCAAGGCAGTCTCGCTTGCGAGCTGGATTGTGGAATCGGGTTGGGGAAAATCAGATCTCGCAGATAAGCATAATAATTTCGCCGGTATGAAGTACCGCGATGAAATCAAGAAATATGCGAGCAAGATTTCTTACAATGCCCATGACGGCGTGGATATTTATTGCAAGTTTGAAACCTTCGAAAAGTTCATCAAGGGGTACTGGGCTTTCCTCGATCGCAAGCCGTATGACGGGTGGCGCAAAAGGGCCGGTAGTGCAGAGGAGTTCATCGGGTTTGTCGGACCGATATGGGCCGCCGATGAGAAGTACTCGCAGAAGGTGATCAACCTGCTTGGAAAGGCGGAGCGCCTGCTGGCCGCCGCGACGAGCGAGCAAGACACTTCAAACATCGTCTGCGAGGCTTGCGGCGATGATTCCTACGAGGAGATGGAAAAGCCGGTGGTCAACCGCTGGGAACCGACATCGCATATGTCGAGCCGGAACAATGTCGATATCGATCATATCGTCGTGCACTACACGACTTCGCGGAACATCGAAGGCACGATCAGCCATTTCAAGCATGGCAGCCCACGGACTTCGGCGCATTACATCATCGGTCTCGACGGCGCGCTCGTTCAGATGATCAACGACAGCGAGCGAGCCTGGCATGCCGGCAGTTCGGCAATGAACGCGCGATCCATCGGGATCGAGCATGTCGCAGCGCTCGGTGACAAGATCACGCCGGCGCAGGCGCGGACATCGGCGGCTCTGATCCGCTGGCTGATGCGCGAGTATGACGTGCGCAAGGAGCACGTCATTCCCCATGTCTGCGTCAAGGCGACCTCATGCTGCGGCGACCTGTTCGGGGATTTCGGGGGCAGGGCCGGCGCGGACTGCAACGTCCAGAAGACGGCGCTGCACAAGTGGATGAGCTCGGTCGGAATCTGATCGGAGGATCGGCCGGGTCCTACTGTCCGCGCTTCGCCCGAGCGGCGAAGCGCACGGCTTCCTCTGCGGCCTTGAACAGCGCCTTGGCCTTGTTGACGCACTCGGTCTGTTCGGAAGCCGGGTTGGAATCGTAGACGATGCCGGCGCCGGCCTGAACCTGCATGCGCCGGTTCTGGACCACGGCGGTGCGCAGCACGATGCAGGTGTCCATCTCGCCATTGGCGCCGAAATAGCCGATGCAGCCGCCATAGGCGCCGCGCCGGTCCTTCTCCAGCTCGTCGATGATCTCCATGGCCCGGACCTTCGGCGCGCCCGAAACGGTGCCGGCCGGGAAGCCGGCGACCAGAGCCGAGAGCGCATCATGCTCTGCGGCGAGGCGGCCCTCGACGTTCGAGACGATGTGCATCACCTGGCTGTAACGCTCGATGAAGAACGAATCCGTGACCCTGACGCTGCCGATCTCGGCGACGCGGCCGACATCGTTGCGGCCGAGATCGAGCAGCATCAGATGCTCGGCGCGTTCCTTGGGATCGGCCAGCAGATCATCCGCCAGGGCAGCGTCGGCGGCGGGCGTCGCACCGCGCGGTCGTGTCCCCGCGATCGGGCGGATGGTGACGTTGCCGTCCCGCATCCGGACCAGGATCTCCGGGCTCGAACAGACGATCTGGAAGTCCTCGAAGTCGAGATAACACAGGAACGGCGCCGGATTAATCCGGCGCAGAGCCCGGTAGAGTGCGAAGGGCGGCAGCTCGAACGGCGCCTCGAAGCGCTGCGACAGCACGACCTGAAAGATGTCGCCGGCGCGGATGTACTCCTGCGCCTTCAGGACCATCGCCTCGTACTCGGCCTCGCTGGTGTTCGAGACAGGCTCGGGATGGGAGAGCCCGGCGATGTCGATCGCGGCTTCGGCGGGCAGTGGGGATTCCAGCGCGGCGACCACGGCCTCGAGCCGATCCTGCGCCTGTTCATGGGCGATGGACGCCGACACGCCCGGCTGATTCCGCACCGGCGTCACGACGGTGATCTCGTCGCGCACCGCGTCGAACACCACCATCAGCGTCGGCCGCATCAGGATCGCATCGGGAACGCCGACGCCGGTCTCCTTCGGGTCGGCCAGGCGCTCCATCAGGCGCACCATGTCGTAGCCGAGATAGCCGAACACACCGGCGGCCATGGGCGGCAAACCGTCCTGGTCGGGAACCGCGCTTTCGGCGAGCAGCGAGCGCAGGCTCTCGAAGGCCGGGCGCGCGTCCGGCAGGAAGCTGTCCCCCAGGGCCGGCCGGCAGAGCGCGCTCTGCCCATGATGGCAGCGCCAGATGAGATCGGGCTCCAGCCCGATCATCGAATAGCGCCCACGAACCGCGCCGCCCTCGACCGATTCGAGCAGGAAGGCCGGGCCCTTGCCGGCATGGCGCAGCTTCATGAAGGCCGCGACAGGCGTTTCGCAGTCGCCGACCAAGCTCAGCGTGACCAGCTGGGGCTGGCCTGCATCATAGCCGGCGGTGAAACGTTCGAGGTCGAAGGCCGGCGCCATGCTGCGAGCTCTCAGTTCTGCGTGCCGCCGGTCGCGTTGCGGAAGGCGGCCTGGTTCAGCGAGACGCCGAGGTCCTTCTGCAGCTTGCCGACATATTGCGTCAGCACGTCGTCGCTCATGCTCGAGGTGAACAGGCGCACGAAATTCTCGGCCTCTTCGGTCGTCCGCATATAGGGCGGCACCGTCGCCGCCTTCACCTGGAACAGGACACGTCCTGCGCCTTCGACCGAGGCCGAAGCGCTCTTGCCGACGGGGGTGCCGAAGATCAGCGAAACGACGTTCTGGGGCAGGGTATCGTTCTGGTCCTGGCGGCCGAGCCCGTTCGCCTCCTCGGGCTTGAGCCCGGCGGCAGTCACCACCGTCGCGAAGGCTTCCCCTGCGTCGAGGCGCTGGATCAGTTCGCGCGCCTTGGCTGCGAGCTTGGCGGAGACCTCGTCGGCACGCCACTGGCGCACAACCTCGGCCTTGACCTCGTCGAAGCTGCGATCGCGCGGCGGATCGATCTTGGTGACCTCGAACCAGACATAGCCGCCATTGTTAGGCAGGCGGATCGCCTCGTTGTCGACGCCGATGTCCGAGCCGAAGATCGCGGTCAGCGTCGCGCTGCCGCCGGGGAGCTGGGTGTCCTGCGTGCCGTCGGGCTTGCGCAAGCCGGAATCGATCGGGCCGAGCGGCCGGATGGTCATCCCGAACTCCTTGGCGATCTCGGTGAGCGGCCGGGCAGAGGCGCGCTGGTCCTCGATCTTGTCGTGCAGCTCGGTCATCTGGGCCGCAGCCTTGCTCGTCGCGACCTCCTTGCGGACCTCGTCGGCGACTTCCTCGAAGCTCTTGAGGCGCGCCGGCTCGATCTCGGTGACACGCAGCAGCACCGGGCCAAAGCCGCCCTGGACAGGCGCGCTGACCGCGGCCTGGGCGAGGGCGAAGGCGGCATCGCGCACCGCCGGGTCGAACAGACCCTCGCGAGCGAAAGTGCCGAGAGCGAGGTCGGCTTCGGCGATGTTGCGGGCCGCGGCGATCGCCTCGAAGGTCTCGCCGGCGTCGATCTTGGCCTTGGCGGCCTGCGCCTCTTCGACAGTCGGGAAGACGATCTGCTGGATCGTGCGGCGCTCCGGCGAGCCGTAGCGTTGGGTCTTGATCGTCTCGTAATGGGCCTTGGCATCCGCCTCGGAGACCTTGGTCGGATCGGCGAGGGTGTCAGCGGTCAGGGCCAGAACATTGGCGCTGCGGAACTCCGGTGCCCGGAAGGCGGTCTTGCGCTCATCGAAATAGCGCTTGAGCACCTCTTCGGCAGGCGCAGCGATCTCGCCGGCCGCCCTCTCGGGAATCACGGCATAGGCGACGTCACGCCGCTCGTTGCGAAGCCTGTGGCCGAGCTCCTGAAGAGCGACGGGCGCGGAGATGCCACCGATCACCATCTCGGCGAGCTCCTGGCGCATCGTCGCGGCACGCTGCTCGCGAACGAAGGCCTGCTCGGTCAGGCCCATCGCCCGCAGCAGCTCGTTGAAGCGGTTGCGGTCGAAGGCGCCCGCGGCGTTCTTCATGTTCGGGTCGTTGAAGATCGTGTCGCGCACGGTGTCGTCGGAGACGGCGAGACCCATCCTGTCGCCGACCTGGTCGAGCGTCGCCTCGGTGACCAGGCGCGACAGGACGCGCTGGTCGAGGCCGATCGCGCGAGCCATCTCGGGCGTGATCTGACGGCGCTGCTGGCGAGTCAGCAGCTGGACCTCGTTCTGATAGGCCGTGCGCATCTGCTCGATGGTGATCTCTTTCTTGCCGATCACCGCCACGGCGTTGCGGCCATAGCCCTGGAAGATGTCGCCGATGCCCCAGATCGCGAAAGAAAAGATCAGGAACCCGAACATCAAGGCAATCAGGAGCTTGCCGACCAGGCTTTGCCCCGCCTTGCGGATGCCCTGCATCATCATGTTGGTATCTTCCTGTCCTGTCGGCGATCGCGCACTTGCGCGCCGCTTATAGGAACAGAGGCCCGGCTCGGCAATCGCCGCAGCTCGCAGCCGATTGCGAACCGTTCCCGGCATTGCTAGTGCCCTTGCAGGCAAATTGGAGAATGGGCGTGACGGCAAGCATCAAGCCGCTGGTGGCGGGCAACTGGAAGATGAATGGCCTCAAGGCGGATCTCAGCATCGCCGCAGAGATCGCGCGGGGCCATGACGGCGCCCTGCGGACGAAGGTCGACCTCGCCATCTGCCCGCCCGCGACGCTGCTCTATGCGATGTCGGCTGCGCTGATCGGCTCGCGCATCGCCACCGGAGGCCAGGATTGCAGCCTGCGCGAAAGCGGTGCCTTCACCGGCGAGGTCTCGGCCGCGATGCTGGCCGATGCCGGCGCGCAGTTTGCCATCGTCGGCCATTCCGAGCGCCGCACCCTGCATGGCGAGCGGGACGCGACCGTGAAGGCGAAGGCGGAGGCGGCGCAGGCCGCGCTGCTGGTGCCGATCGTCTGCGTAGGCGAGACGAAGGACGAACGCGAGGCCGGCAAGGCACTCGCCGTTGTGAAGAAGCAGCTGCGCGGTTCTGTCCCGGAAGGCTCGACGGGCGCGACGCTGGTCGTCGCCTACGAGCCGGTCTGGGCGATCGGCACCGGTCTGACGCCGACGACCGCCGATGTCGCCGAGATGCATGCCGCGATCCGCGCCGATCTCGGCCGCATCCTCGGCAAAGCCGCTGCTGCCGGCGTCAGGCTGCTCTATGGCGGCTCGGTGAAGCCGTCCAACGCCGCAGAGCTGATGAGCGTCGCGGATGTCGACGGCGCGCTCGTCGGCGGCGCCAGTCTCAAGGCCGGGGACTTCCTGGCGATCGCCCGCGCCTGCGGCTGAGCCAGATCTGCTGAAATCGCCGGTGGTGCAATGCGCATGCCCATGCTATGGGCACCGCCGAAAACGCGGATCCGTGCCGGATCGTCCATCTTGGCGAACAGGCGCGCCATACCCATTTCGTGAGCCATGCAGAACGTTCTCATCGTCATCCACCTGATCATCGTGATCGCGCTCGTCGGCGTCGTCCTGCTCCAGCGCTCGGAGGGCGGCGGCCTCGGCATGGGGTCTGGTGGCGGCGGCGGTGTCGGCGGCTTCATGACCGGCCGTGGCCAGGCCAACGCGCTTACGCGCGCCACGGCGATCCTGGCCGGCCTGTTCTTCATCACTTCGCTGACGCTCGCCGTGCTCGCGACCCATGGCCGGACCCAGCGTTCGATCATCGACGGCGCACCGGCTCCGGGCGCCACGGCTCCGGCCGCCCCGAGCGCGCCTTCGGCTCCCAATGCCGGCGGCGTCCTCGACCAGCTGCGGCAGATGCAGAATCCCGGCGGCTCGCAGCCGCCGACCCCGGCAGCGCCGGGACAGTGATCGGAGTAGGGCAGGGGCCGGGAAACCGGCCCTTCTCTTTTGAGGGGGAAGCGCCGGAAGATCGGCATCTCTCTTTTGTGGACAAGCACGCAGCGCAGGTCCGACCCTCGTCGGCGCGCTTAGCGAATCGCAATCTTGGCGTTAAAGGTGACCTCCCATGACGCGGTATGTTTTCATCACCGGCGGCGTGGTGTCCTCGCTCGGCAAAGGCCTGGCGTCGGCGGCTCTCGCAGCCCTTCTGCAGGCACGTGGCTATTCGGTCCGCCTGCGCAAGCTCGACCCCTACCTCAATGTCGATCCGGGCACGATGAGCCCGTATCAGCATGGCGAGGTCTTCGTCACCGATGACGGAGCCGAGACCGATCTCGATCTCGGTCATTACGAGCGCTTCACCGGCCGGCCCTGCAACAAGGGCGACAACATCACCACCGGCCGCATCTACATGGACATCCTGACGCGCGAGCGCCGGGGCGACTATCTCGGCGCGACGATCCAGGTGATCCCGCACGTCACCAACGCCATCAAGGAATTCGTGCTCTCCGGCAACGAGGGCTACGATTTCGTGCTGGTCGAGATCGGCGGCACGGTCGGCGACATAGAGAGCCTGCCGTTCCTGGAAGCCATCCGCCAGACCAACCAGCAATTGCCGCGCGGCCAGTGCATCTTCCTGCATCTGACGCTGCTGCCCTATATCCCGACCGCGGGCGAGCTGAAGACCAAGCCGACCCAGCATTCGGTCGCCGAGCTGCGCTCGATCGGCATCCAACCCGACATCCTGCTCTGCCGCACCGATCGCGAGATTCCGCGCGAGGAGCGCCGCAAGCTCGCTCTGTTCTGCAATGTCCGCGAGACGGCAGTGATCGAGGCCCGCGACGTGTCCTCGATCTACGACGTGCCGCTCTCCTATCATGCCGAGGGCCTCGACAATGAGGTGCTGGCGGCATTCGGTATCGAGGCTGGCGCCGAGCCCGACCTCGGCAACTGGCGGCGCATCTCCGAGCGCGTGAAGAGCCCCGAAGGCGAGGTCACCATCGCCATCGTCGGCAAGTATACGGGGATGAAGGACGCCTATAAGTCGCTGATCGAGGCGCTGACCCATGGCGGCATCGCCAACCGGGTCAAGGTCAATCTCGACTGGATCGAGTCGGAAGTCTTCGAGAAGGAGGACCCGACCCCCTTCCTCGAGCATGTCCACGGCATCCTCGTGCCCGGCGGTTTCGGCCATCGCGGCGCCGAGGGCAAGATCAAGGCGGCGACCTTCGCCAGGCAGCGCAAGGTGCCCTATTTCGGCATCTGCTTCGGCATGCAGATGGCGGTGATCGAAGCAGCCCGTTCGCTGGCCGGCATCGAGGGCGCGAATTCGACCGAGTTCGGCCCGACCGACGAGCCCGTCGTCGGCCTGATGACCGAATGGATGCGTGGGAACGAGATCGAGCAGCGCGCAGCCGGCGGCGATCTCGGCGGTTCGATGCGGCTCGGCGCCTACGCCTCGCATCTCTCGGCCGACACGAAGATCGCCAAGATCTACGGCTCGACCGAGATCTCGGAGCGCCATCGCCATCGCTACGAGGTCAATATGAGCTACCGCCAGCAGCTCGAGGCGCGCGGCCTGCGCTTCAGCGGCGTCTCGCCCGACGGGCTGTTGCCGGAGACGGTCGAATACGCCGACCATCCCTGGTTCATCGGCGTGCAGTACCACCCCGAGCTGAAGTCTCGGCCGTTCGAGCCGCATCCGCTCTTCGCCAGCTTCATTGAAGCTGCGGTGGTGCAGAGCCGGCTGTTCTGACGGCCCGTTCGGAGTTTCTCCGTCCTCATACCGGCGAGCCGCATCGCGGCGTCTCGAAGCATGCAAGTCGAGGCTCCGGCACTGCCTGAACCATCCGTTGAGACGCAGCCTGATGAAGGCTGCTCCTCGGGATAAGGGCCAAGAGCGCAGCGGCCCTTGGACGCGCGATTTTCGCCCAAACCGCAACAAGGCGCGCTTCGCATTTCTTCATGGAGGCGAGGCGCGCAATGCCGTTTCCATCTGCCCTGCGACAGTCTGGCGCATCCCTGCCGCTGCCGTATAGTGAGCCCTCTCGGCTTAGGCCTTCGCGGGGGGCGGCATGACGATCTCGATGGCCGGTTTGCCGGCATTCCTGCTCTATTTCTGTGTCGGCTTTGCGCTGATCGCCGGGTTTGCGGTGGCCTATCTGCGTCTCACCGCCCATGACGAGATCGCGCTGATCCGCAACGGCAATCTTTCCGCCGCGATCGCCTTTGGCGGCAACGTCGTCGGCTTTTCCGTGCCGCTGGAAAAGGCGATCGAGCAGGCCAGCAGCATTCCCGACCTGGTGATCTGGGCGGTCATCGCCATGCTGATCCAGTTCGGCGCCTATGGATTTGCCCGCATCGTGATCCCGGAGCTCTCGCGCAAGATCGAGGAGGACCGGATCCCCTCTGCCGCGATGCTGGCCGTGATCGCGATCGTCAGCGGGACCCTGGCTGCCGCCAGCATGACCGAATGAGGAGGCCGGCATGAAGCGCTCGACCCAGATCGGTCTGGCCGCGGCGGGTGTCGTGCTCGTGGCAAGCTACTGGTCGCTCTCCGGCGGCGAAACCCACGATTCGCTTGTATACAACAACGTCGCGGAGTGCCGTGCCGCCAACCAGCTGACCGCGAGCCAGTGCGAGCAGCGCTTCAACGAGGCTTCCGCCAACCATCTGCGCGAGGCCAAGAAGTTCACGAGCACGGCGGCCTGCGAGCAGGAATATGGCAGCGGTGGCTGCCAGAGCGCGGTCTGGAACGGGGCGCAGGTCGCCATTCCCGCGCTCGCCGGCATCATGCTGGCGCGGCAGTTCATGTCTGGCGGCGGCGCGGCCCAGCCGCTCCTGCCGCCGACCAGTTCTGCCTGCCCACCCGGTACCCGTCAGGCCGGTTCCGGACGCCCGGAATGCGAGCAGCCGGCACGCAGTTCTTCATCATCCTCATCGTCCAGCGGCGGCTACTATGGTGGCAGCAGCAGCCGTTCGCGCGCCTACACCACCACCTCGGGGCAGGCGATGGTCGCGCGCAACATCTCGTCGACTGGGATGGCGAGCACGCCGAGCGTCGCCTCGCGCGGCGGCTTCGGCTCGAGCTCGCGCTCCTATTCCTCCCACTCCTCGTCCTGACGATGCGCCGGCTTTCCCTATCTCCACGCCCGGACTGGCAGGCCCAGGTCGAACGCCTCGGCTTCGCCTTCCACACGATCGACGGCGAGATCTATTGGGACGAGAGCGTCGCCTACGGTTTCACGCTGCGGCAGATCGAGGACGATATCGAGGCGCCGAGCGCAGCGATCGAGGAGCTCTGCTTCGCCTTCGTCGAGCGCGCCATAGTCGACGAGGAGATCATGCGCCGGCTCGCCGTGCCGGAAGCGCAATGGCAGCTGATCCGCGAAAGCTGGCAGCGCGGCGACCGGAACCTCTATGGCCGGCTCGACTTCGCCTATGACGGTAAGGGACCGGCGAAGCTGCTCGAATACAATGCCGACACGCCGACCTCGCTGTTCGAGGCCGCCGTGGTGCAGTGGGACTGGCTCGAACAGGCGATGGCGCAGGGGAGGCTCTCGCGCGGCTGCGACCAGTTCAACTCGCTGCATGAGCGGCTGGTCACGGCCTTCGGCCAGCTACGCGCGCCGGCGCCCGAACGCATGCACTTCACCTGCGTCGAGGGCAGCGCCGAGGACAAGGGCACGGTCGACTACCTGATGGATTGCGCCACGCAGGCCGGGATCGACGCGCGCTTCACCTTCATCGAGGAGATCGGCCTCCTCGCCGATGGGCGCTTCTGCGATGGTGCCAGCCTGCCGATCGAGACGCTGTTCAAGCTCTATCCTTGGGAATGGCTGTTCCGCGAGCAATACGCCGGGGCGCTCGCGGGCTCGCGCTGCCGTTTCGTCGAGCCGCCCTGGAAGGCGTTGGTCTCCAGCAAGGGGCTGCTACCCTATCTCTGGGAGATGGCGCCCGGCCACCCCAATCTGCTGCCGGCCTTCTTCGAGGGCGATCCTCGCAGCGCCGCGCTCGGCGCCAGCCATGTCCGCAAGCCGCTCTATTCGCGCGAGGGCGCCAATGTGACGCTGGTCGAAGGCGGCAAGGTGCGCGACAGCGACGACGGTCCTTATGGAGCCGAGGGCTTCGTGCTGCAGGCGACGGCGATGCTGCCGAATTTCGACGGTAACTACCCGGTGCTCGGCTCCTGGCTGGTCGCCTCGCAGCCCTGCGGGCTCGGCATCCGGGAGGATGCAACGCCGATCACCAAGAACACCTCGCGCTTCGTGCCGCACTTCATCGAGGCCTAGGATCGGACGCGCCTGGTGCGAGCGATGCGCTATCATGGCGCGAATCGCCGATCCTGACTTTGCGAGGCCTACCCGCCATGAACCAGCCATCGCCCTCGCGCGGGCTCGACCATCTCGTCATCGGCGTGGCCGATCTCGACGCTGCCGGCGACTTCTATGCTCGCCTCGGCTTTCGGGTCGGCGCGCGCAACCGCCATCCCTGGGGAACCGAGAACCGCATCGTCCAGTTTCCGGGCGCCTTCCTCGAATTGATCACCATCGGCGACGGCTCGGCGATTCCTCCGCACGGCCAGCGCCTGTTCTCCTTCGGCGCGTTCGTCCGCGATGCCCTGGCGCGCGGCGAGGGGATGTCGATGCTGGTGCTCGAAAGCCGCGATTCTCGCGCCGATGCAGAAGCCTTCAGGCAGGCGGAGATCGGCGATTTCGAGCCCTTCTTCTTCGAGCGGCAGGCAAAGAGGCCCGACGGCACGGAAGTTCGCGTCGCCTTCAGCCTGGCCTTCACCGAGAATCCGGCTGCGCGCCAATGCGGCTTCTTCGTCTGCCAACAGCATGAGCCGCAGAACTTCTGGAACCCGGCCTTCCAGCAGCACGAGAATGGCGCGAGCGGGCTCGCCGCGACCTTCATGGTCGCCGCCGAGCCGCTGGCGCAGCGCGACTTTCTCTCGGGCTTTTCCGGTGCGGCGGCGATTGCGACGGCAGATGGCGGCCTGCGTTTCGATCTGCCGCGCGGCCGCATCGAGGTGCTTACGCCCAGAGCTGCCGAGTTGGCATTCGGCACTGTCGAATCCGCGGCGGAAACGCCGCATTTTGCCGGTTTCGCCGTTACGGTGCCGGAGCTGGCCGCGGTCGAAGAGAGGCTGGCGCGCCAGGGCATCGAGCACCGCCGCTCAGAGCGCCGGATCATCGTTCCGGCTGCCAGCGCGCGCGGCTGCGCGATCGTCTTCGAGCAGGGCTGAGGAACGAACCCTCTCGTTACCGAGCCGGCGCCTCGGCGCCGGCATGGGCCGGGCCCTCAGGCAGATTGGCTAGCAGGCCGAGCAGCGCCCGGTCGTGCAGCACGACCATACGCTCCTTCGGCTTCAGCCAGATCATCGCGTCGGAGACGGTCTCGGCGTCGATCAGCTTGGCCTGGGCCACGGCGCGCTCGGGCTCGATCTCGCCGCGCCGCCGCGGCTGGACCTGCGGCAGCATGCTCTCATGGGCCGAACGGAGGACCTGGTCGGCGTGCAGTGCCAGCAGGCCGTCCGCGTCGTCAAAGCCGGCCTTGGCGAATTCGGCCTGGAGCGCGTTCGCACGCGTCGCGATCGGCGGCGGAGCGCCTTCCTCGGGCGTGACCAACAGATTGTGCCGTTTCAGCCAAAGGCCGAGCGCAAGCTGGCCCGAAGCCCAGGACAGCGGGATGGCCAGCACGAGACCGACGATCGTCGGCGACATCCAGGCGAAAAGCGAGGTCGCGATCATGAAGGCCGATAGGCCGGCGATCAGGCCGAGCATGGTGTGCGTGCGGTGCCGCCGGACGATGTCCTTGAATGGGATCGAGCCGTCGTCGCGGCGCTGCGGATTCCAGCCGGTGTCGCGCCCGAGCAGGATCTGGAAGACCGAGCCGGACTGGATCACCATCATGATCGGCGCGAAGATCGCCGAGAACAGGACCTCGAGCAGGGCCGAAAGGGTCAGGCGGATGCCGCCGCCGCAGGCGCGCCGCAGCTTGCCGTCGAACAGCGTCAGCAGCAGGCCGAACAGCTTCGGTGCCAGCAGGATCGCCATGGTCAGGGCGAACAGGTTCAAGGCGCGCTCGGGGTCGAAGCGCGGCCAGACCGGGAAGAGCGTGAACTCGTGCGTGAAGTATTCCGGGCGCGCGTAATTGACCTGGAGCACGATCAGGATGCCGACCACCAGCTGCATAAGCCAGAAGGGCGAGGCGAGATAGGCCATCATGCCGGTGGCGAAATGCTGCCGTGTCGCCAGCAGCAGTCCCTTGGCGCCGATGATGCGCGAATGCTGGAGATTGCCCTGGCACCAGCGCCGGTCGCGCGTCGCGATGTCGATCAGCGAGGGCGGGCTCTCCTCATAGGAGCCCGTCAGGTCGGGCAGCATGTAGACCGACCAGCCGGCGCGGCGGATCAGTGCCGCCTCGACGAAGTCATGGCTGAGGACGTGGCCGCCGAAGGGCGGCTTGCCCTTGAGATCGGGCAGACCGCAGTGATCGGCGAAGGCCTTCGTCCGGATGATCGCGTTATGGCCCCAGTAGTTGCCGTCGCGGCCTGACCAGACGGCGAGCCCGGTCGCGATCACCGGCCCGTAGACGCGGGCGGCGAACTGCTGCAGTCGCGCGAAGAAGGTGTTGCGGTTGATGATCAGCGGCAGCGACTGGATGATGCCGGCATCGGGGTCGGCCTCCATCGCCGCGGCGAGGCGCACGATGCAGGTGCCGGTCATCAGGCTGTCGGCGTCGAGCACGACCATATGGGCGTAATGCCCGCCCCAGCGGGTGACGAAGTCCGCGATATTGCCGGCCTTGCGGTGATGGTTCTTCGGCCGGTGGCGATAATAGATCCGCGCTTCCGGCCCTAGCCGCTGGCGCAGGGCCAGGAAGGCACGCTCCTCCGCGACCCAGATGTCGGGATTGGTCGTGTCCGAGACGATGAAATAGTCGAAATGCTCGCCGAGCCCGGTCGCCTCGACGGATTCGCGGATCGCGGCCAGTGCCGCGAAGGTCCGCGCCGTCGATTCGTTGTAGATCGGCATCACCACCACGGTCTTCTGGCTCAGAGTCTCCGCACGCGGGCTCTTCAACAGTCCGAACAGCAGCGTGACGAAGCCGAGGATGGCGCTGGTGAAGGCGAGCGCGATCCAGGAGAAGTTCACCGTGAACAGCAGGAGCAGCACATACTGCAGGAAGGTCGTGCGGCTGACCGACACGACATTGTACATTTCCCAGGCGCCGTAGGCCGTGAGTGCCCAGGCGCCGCCGAAGACGAAGAGGCGCGCCAGCCAGGGCGTGCGCCAGGCCGAAGGCGCGGCCGGAGCGCGCCGCTCCGAGCCCTTCCAGCGGCGGAAGGACTGCACGGGCATGTCGAGCCGGTTATCCGGCGGCGTCGCCTCGAAGGGCGCCGGCCAGGTCGCAGTCTCGGGTTCGGGCTTGCGGACGATCTCGTCCACAACGGCCTCCTGCATGCTCACCACGTCCATCGATTCAGCCAAGTCTCGGATACCGCCTGGCCGCCTGCATCAAGCACGAGGCGCAGTTCCGAAAGATTCTCGTTGCCGGGGTCGACCTCGAAGGCGACGCGCATAGTCCGCCGCTCCGGGAAAGGCCAGACGCGCAGATTATGGACCGCTCCGGGAGTTGCGGTCACGACGGCGCGTGTCGCTGCGATGAGGCCCGCATCGTTTAGCCGCTCGCCGGTGAAATCGACGATGAAGCGGCGCCGGCGGCCTTGCGAGCCGCGGCCCTGCCGGCTGCGGGTGGCGACCGCCAACGCCGGCCGATCTGGCGGCTGCCAACACCAGGCCTGACGATAGGCCACGGTCGTCTCGCTGCCGGCAGCGATCGGCTGGCGCGGCCGCCAATAGGCGATGATGTTGTCGTTCTGCTCCGACTCGGTTGGGATCTCGATCAGCTGAACCGAGCCTTGCCCCCACTCGCCGAGCGGCTCCATCCAGACGCTCGGCCGCAGCTCGAACCGCTGGTCGTCGTCGATGAAGGCGTTTGGATCGCGCTCGCGCTGCACCAGGCCGAAACCACGCGGGTTGGAATCCTGGAAGGAGGAGACCTGCAGATTGGTCGGGTTGCTCAGCGGCCGGTAGATCCACTCGCCGGTCCCGGACTGCATCTGGACGCCGGATAGTTCGTGGATCGAAGGCCGCACATCGTCGAAGGTGCGCCGGCTTTGCGGCCCGGCGAAGAAGGTGCCCATCGTGCAGCCGAAGCCGACATGGTCGAGATTGGCGCGGGCGAACAGTGTCATCTCGACGTCGATGAAGGTGAGGTCACCGGGGCGCAAGGTCATGCGCACCGCTCCCGTCACGCTCTCCGAATCGAGCAAGCCATGGATGATCAGCACGCCCGAAGCTGGACTTGGCCTCTCGATCCAGTAGGCCCGGAAGAACGGAATCTCCTCGCCGCGCGTTTCGCCGGGGCGCAGGATCAGCGCCCGGGCGAGCGCGCCGAAATTCTGGCCGCGCGCCAGCGAGCGGAAGAAGGTCGCGCCCTGGAAAATGGCGACTTCAAAAGGCCGCTCGAGCCCGGTTGCGACCCGAAACCCAGAGAATTGCAGATCGACGCCGGCCGGAGGCGGATTGACGCGGCCATAGTCGAACTTGCCGCGGTCGAAGGCGACGCGTCGAACCATGTCGTCTTCGATCGTGAACAGGCTGACCGGCGCCGAAAAGACATAGCCGCGATGTGTCGGCTCGATCGTGAAGCCGCGATTCTCGCCTGCCCAGATCAGCCCGCCCGGTTGTGCCCGGATGCCGACATACTGGTCGTAGGGCAAGGTGGCGTAGCCCTCCGGCAGATCCGTCGCGGTCAGCGGAACCATCGGCCGGCGCGACAGCATCCGAGCCGCTTCGACGACGAGCGAGGCTTCGAAGCGCTGGCCTTCAGCGATGACGGATTGCACGAGCCCGGCCCAGCTCGACTGGGCCTGGGCCGGCGCCCCGGACATCAGGCGCTGGGCGACGAGGCCGGTCGCGGCTGCGCTTAAAAATCGACGACGATTCAAGGATTTCGACATCAGTTCCAACTTGCGCCGTCAGCGGAGCGGCCGCTTTGCGCTTCTAGAGCATTTTACGGCGGGCTGGAAAGCGGACGCCACTTTGTAAGGTGAAAAAAAGCACCTTGCGTGCCTTCGCAAGGTCATCCCCCAGGATCGCTCGCCCCCTCCCTGCCAAGGCTTTGCGGCAACTTCGCTTTCGCCTTCGCAGCCGACTTTGCCAAATCCGCATGGGATCGGCTATCCACTCCCGGCGCAGCACCCGCCTGCGCCGGATCGATGGCTTGCTTCGGATGTAGCCGCGCTGACCGATTTTCGCACCGACAGCATGAGACTCGAAGATCATGACGGAAATGCAGTCCGCCCGAACCTGCCTCGCCATCATCCTCGCGGCCGGCGAGGGGACGCGGATGAAATCCGCCCGGCCGAAGGTGCTTCACGAAATGGCGGGGCGGTCGCTGCTCGGGCACGCCCTGGCGGCAGTCTCGGCCGCTGGAGCGGATTCGCTCGTGGTGGTGATCGGTCCCGACCGACCGGACGTCGCCGCCGAGGTGGCCAGGCTCGCTCCCCATGCCCGGATCGCAGTGCAGGTGGAACGCAAGGGCACTGCTCATGCCGTCCTGGCTGCGCGCGAGAGCCTCGCCGAAGGCCATGACGATGTGCTCGTCGCCTTCGCCGATACGCCCCTGGTCCGTTCTGAGACCTACGCCGGCCTGAGGCAGGCGCTGCGACAGGGGGCAGGCGTCGCGGCGCTCGGCTTCGAGGCACGCGATCCCGCCGGCTATGGCCGCTTCGTCACCCGTGACGGCCAGCTCGAGGCGATCGTCGAGCACAAGGATGCCGACGAAGCGACCCGCGCCATTCGCCTCTGCAATGCCGGCCTGATGGCGCTCGACGGCAAGCACGCCCTCGCCATCCTCGAAGCGATCGGCAGCGCCAACGCCCAGAACGAATACTATCTGACGGATGCCGTCGAAGTCGGACGCAGGCAGGGGCTGATGACGGTCGCGCTTATCGCGCCGGAGGCCGAAGTGCAGGGCGTCAACGACCGGGCGCAGCTCGCCGGCGCGGAGGCGGATTTCCAGAAGCGCCGGCGCCTCGAGGCGATGGCGGCCGGCGCAACCCTGGTCGCGCCCGAAACCGTGTTCTTCAGCCATGACACGCACATCGGCCGCGATGTGCTGATCGAGCCCAACGTCGTCTTCGGTCCAGGCGTCAGCATCGCCGATGGCGCGGTGATCCACGCCTTCTCGCATCTGGAAGGCGCCAGCATTGGCGCGAACGCGACGATCGGGCCCTATGCCCGGCTGCGGCCGGGCGCCGATCTCGCCGAGGGGACGAAGGTCGGCAACTTCGTCGAGATCAAGGCCGCGACGATCGGGGCGGGCGCCAAGGTCAACCATCTCACCTATATCGGCGACGCCGAGGTCGGTGCCGGTGCCAATATCGGCGCTGGTACCATCACCTGCAATTACGACGGCTTCTTCAAGTCGAAGACGGTGATCGGCGAGGGCGCGTTCGTCGGTTCGAACTCGGCGCTGGTCGCGCCCGTGACGATTGGCGCCGGCGCCTATGTCGGTTCCGGCTCGGTGATCACCCGCGATGTTCCGCCAGATTCTCTCGCAGTCGCGCGCGGCAGGCAGATCGAGCGCCAGGGCTGGGCAGCGGCGTTCCGTGCCGCTGCAAAGGCGCGAAAAGCTGGCCTTTAGCGCGTGAGGCGCTAGAAGGGGCTGACGAGACGCGACCGGCCTCGTCCGGGCCGGGCGCTGGGGGTCGGCGACGCCGATGTCCGGACGTGGCGCGGCGCCGTCGCCTCGCTTTCGTTCACAGTTGGACACCCAACGTGATTTCGCATTCGCGACGCCGCGCTTTATGGCGGTTCGCACCGACAACGACGTTAAGAGGCATCGCATGTGCGGGATCGTGGGCATTCTCGGCAAGCAGGCAGTCGCCGGCCAGGTCGTCGAGGCGCTGCGGCGGCTCGAATATCGCGGCTATGATTCCGCCGGGGTTGCCACGCTCGAAGGTGGCAGGCTCAGCCGTCGCCGCGCCGAAGGCAAGCTCAAGAATCTCGAGGTCAGGCTCTCGAGCGAGCCGCTCGACGGGTTGATCGGCATCGGTCACACCCGTTGGGCTACGCATGGCAGGCCGAACGAGACCAACGCCCATCCGCACGCCACCGACAAGCTCGCGGTCGTTCACAACGGCATTATCGAGAACTTCCGAGAGCTCAAGGCAGAGCTCCAGGCCGGTGGCCATGTCTTCGAAACCGAGACCGACACCGAAGTCGTCGCCCATCTCGTCACCCGCGAACTCGACCGCGGCAAGGACCCGGTCGCGGCGGTCGGCGCCTGCCTGCCGCGCCTGCGCGGGGCGTTCGCGCTCGCGTTCCTGTTCGAGGGGCAAGAGGATCTGCTGATCGGCGCGCGCAAGGGCTCGCCGCTGGCTGTTGGGATCGGCGATGGCGAGATGTATCTCGGCTCCGATGCCTTGGCACTGGCGCCCTTCACCAATCTGATCGCCTATCTCGACGAGGGCGACTGGGTGGTGCTGAACCGCAGGGGCGCCACCTTCTTCGACGCCTCAGGTACCCAGGTGGAGCGCCGCGCCCAGCGTGTCGCCGCCGGCGCCTTCCTGGTCGAGAAGGGCAATCACCACCATTTCATGGCCAAGGAGATCTACGAGCAGCCGGAGGTGGTCGGCCACACGCTGACCCACTATATCGACATGGCCAACGGTCAGGCGCGGTTGCCCTTCGAGCCGCCCTTCGACTGGAAGAGCCTGTCGCGCCTCTCGATTTCGGCTTGCGGCACCGCCTATTACGCCGGCCTCACCGCCAAGTACTGGTTCGAACGGCTGGCGCGCCTGCCAGTCGAGATCGATGTCGCCTCCGAGTTCCGCTACCGCGAGGCGCCGCTGCCGGCGAACGGGCTCTCGCTCTTCGTCTCGCAGTCCGGCGAGACCGCCGACACGCTCGCCTGCCTGCGCTACGCAAGGCAGGAGGGCCAGCACGTGCTCTCCGTCGTCAACGTGCCGACCTCGACCATCGCCCGCGAGAGCGATGTCGTGGCGCCGACGCTGGCCGGCCCCGAGATCGGCGTCGCCTCGACCAAGGCCTTCACTTGCCAGCTGACGGCGCTCGCCGGCCTCGCCCTCGCGGCGGCAAGGGCGCGCGGCACGCTCACTGCCGAGCAGGAAGCGAAATACGTCCAGGAAATGATCGCGCTGCCGGGACTGATGGCAGAGGCGCTCACTCTGGAGCCGGAGATCGAGAAGCTCTCCCGCAAGCTGTCGCGGGCCCGCGACGTGCTCTAT
Organism: Allobosea sp. WAO; assembly: GCF_001509835.1. Lineage (GTDB taxonomy): Bacteria > Pseudomonadota > Alphaproteobacteria > Rhizobiales > Beijerinckiaceae > Allobosea. The sequence goes on along the minus strand of NZ_JXTJ01000004.1, from coordinate 262,156 downwards.
CTCGGCCGCGGCACAGCCTTCCCTCTGGCGCTGGAAGGTGCGCTGAAGCTCAAGGAAATCAGCTACATCCACGCCGAAGGCTATCCGGCGGGCGAGCTCAAGCACGGCCCGATCGCGCTGATCGATGAGGAGATGCCGGTCATCGTCATCGCGCCGCACGATGCGCTCTTCGAGAAGACGGCTTCCAACATGCAGGAAGTCGCGGCGCGCGGTGGCCGAATCATTCTGATCACCGACGCCAAGGGCGCCGCCGAATGCGGCATCGTGCCGGAGGCGACGATCATCATGCCGGAGATGGACCCGCTCTTCGCGCCGATCGTCTACGCCGTGCCGATCCAGATGATCGCCTATCAGACGGCCGTCTTCATGGGTAAGGACGTCGACCAGCCGCGCAATCTGGCGAAGTCGGTCACGGTCGAGTGAGCGCCAGACCATCGGACCGAATACGATACTCGGTCCGATGGTCTAGCCCTTTGATTCTGCATCGGCTCCCTCGAAAGCCGCACTCCACTTTTCGGGGCCCATGCTCCAACCGCGCCTGAATCAATCGCCCGCCGGCTCCGGCCGGCTGGCGACATAGGTGCCCGCCGCGATCAGACAGGCACCGGTCACCCACAAGGCGACGGGCGGCGCGTCGCTCGCCGCGACCAGCGCGAAGCTCAGGACCATCGAGCCGCAGGCGATGTACTTGGTCCGCCGCGCGATAGAACCGGTCCGCCGCCAGGCCACGACCTGCGGTCCGAGCTTGGGATGGCCGATCAGCCAAGCCTCGAAGCGCGGCGACGAGCGCGAGAAGCACCAGGCCGCGGCGATCAGGAAAATGGTGCCCGGCATCAGCGGCAGCACGAGCCCGATCACGCCGATGGCGGTCAGCAACCAGCCTGCGGCGAAGTAAAGGTGGCGGCGCCAGGGGCTCGGCATTCTGGAAGGCTCGGACACGCGCGCCTGTCGATACCTAGGAATCAGGGACTAGCCAGAAGCGGCTGCTCGGCTATCGTCGCATATTGCGGTGCAGGGTTGCAGCCCCCCGCAGAGCTTGGATCCGACAGAAGCCCAGGATAGTCGATGGTCGCAGACCGCCCGCCCGATCCGCATCTCGTCGTCCATCCCGACCTGTTGCGGCCGAGCTTCGGCACCCGACTGCGGCGCTATTTCCTGACCGGGCTTGTGCTGGCGGCGCCTCTCGCCATCACCGCGTCGGTGACATGGTGGTTCGTCAATCTGGTCGATGGCTGGGTGAAGCCGCTGGTTCCGGCGCAGTTCTGGCCGGACACCTATCTGCGCTTTCCGGTGCCCGGCTTCGGCGTGGTCTTCGCCCTGGTCGGGCTGACGCTGCTCGGCTTCTTCGCCGCCAATCTCGTGGGGCGCACGCTGATCGGCGCCAGTGAGGCGCTGCTCAACCGGATGCCGGTGGTGCGCGGGCTCTACAAGGGCGTGAAGCAGGTCTTCGAGACGATCTTCTCCCAGTCCGGTACCTCGTTCCGCAAGGTTGGCATGGTGCAGTTTCCGCAGCCCGGCATGTGGTCGATCGTGTTCATCGCGCAGGAGGCGGCGCCCGAGATCGCCGGCAAGCTGCCTGACGGCGACGAGCAGATCGGCGTCTTCCTGCCCTGCACGCCGAACCCGACCACCGGCTTCTTCTTCTATCTGCCCAGGAGGGAGGTGGTCGAGGTCGCGATCTCGGTCGAGGAGGGCGCCAAGCTGATCATGTCCGCCGGGATGATCCAGCCTGGCGATGCCCCGGGACGCAACGGCGCCAACGGCGATGGGGGCCGGATCAGCCCTTGAGGGCGAGCCAGATCTCGACGACGCCGTTGCCGGTCTTCCCGTCGAAGCGCTCGTCCATCCGTTCCAGGGTCGGCCCCAGGGCCGGCTCGCGCCCCGATCGCGGCAGCCAGTCGCGCCAGATGAATTCGAACGCTTTTTTGATTCCGGTGATGTGTCCGTCGTACTCGAAGAGTGCATAGTTCTGCTCGGGCACGCGCAACCGCGCGAACTCCTCCGGCAATTCACTGAAGCTCGAGACTTCGACACCGGCGATGTAGTCGAAGGCTCCGTGCTCGTCGCAGTTATGGCTCACGCCAAAGGCGACATGCCCGATTTGGCCGGGGATATGCCCGAAATGCGGGATCATCTTCTGCCAGAGCAGCGGAATGCCGGCGGTATTCTCGACCGAGAAATGGCCGCCGAATCCGGCGATCAGCAACGGTTTTCCGGTGACGAGGCGCGGCTCGGCCAGCGGGCTGGAAGACATGGCGTTCATGGGAAGCGGCTCCACGAGGGTGAGCGACGACAGATCGCGCCGGGCCCGCAGCTCTTCCGGCGTGAGGCCGAACTGCTCGCGGAAAGCGCGGGTGAAAGCCTCGTGAGAGCCATAGCCCCAGTCGAGCGCGACCGAGAGGATGTCGGGCGCGCCATTGGCGAGCTGACGCGCCGCCTCGGTCAACCGCCGTTCGCGCACATAGCGCATCACCGGGCGGCCGGTCGCCACGCCGAAGGCGCGCACCAGATGGAAGCGAGAGACACCGCTGACCTCGGCGATCTCGTCGAGCGAGAGCGGCGCGGCGAAGCGGCTTTCGATGCACCAGAGCGCTTTCTTGATCGGGTCCATAGGGTTCTCACGAAGCGTCGGCACCATGACGAGGCCGCGATATGCGTGCTTGATCGGGATTGCTGCCGGCTATTTTTGCAGCGTCTTGACGACATCGAGAAAGGCCCGCAGCGCCGGCGGCACGGCGCGATGCCCGGGAAAATAGACCGCCACCGCTTCCGGAGCCGGCGTCCAGGCGGTGAGTATCCGTCGCAGGCGTCCCGCGGCCAAGGCCGTCTCGGCGGCCGGGCTGGCAACATAGGCGATGCCGAGATCGTTGATCGCGGCGTCCACCATCAGTTCCTCATCGTCGAGGATGACCGGTCCGCCAACTTCGATCGTCAGCTCCTGTCCGGCCCGTTCGAACTCCCAGCGATAGAGCTTGCCGCTGGGCATCCGGTGGCCGATGCAGCGGTGGCTCTCCAGTTCCTCAGGGCTGCCCGGCTCGCCGAAGCGTTCGAGATAGGCCGGTGACGCAACGCAGATGAAGCTGATCGTGGCGCCAAGCGGCACGGCGACCATGTCCTTGTGGATCGATCCGGCGAGGCGCACGCCGGCATCGAAGCCGGCCGATACGATGTCGACCAGCCGCCCTTCGACGACGATGTCGACGACCACGCCCGGAAAGCGCTCGGCCATCACGGGCAGCACTTCGCGCACCAGAAGCGTGGCCACCAGCCGCGGCACATTGATCCGGACGTTCCCGGTCACGCTGCCGCGGAACGCCGCGATGCTGTCAAGGGCATCGTCCAGGCTGGCGAGGGCCGGCTGAAGTCGGCCGAGCAGTTCGAAGCCCGCCTCGGTCGGTGAGACGCTGCGCGTCGTGCGGTTGAGCAGGCGCACGCCCATGCGCTCCTCAAGGGCACGCATCGCATGGCTCAGCGTGGACGGCGCCATCCCGAGCTCATCGGCCGCATGGCGGAAGCTGCGCCGGGTGGCGACGGCCACGAAAGCCGTGAGGTCGTTGAGCGAAGGCCGAGCCATTGCTGGAAATTCTGCATCAACCTGTGCCGATTTCAACGGCTAATCCGCGCAATGCTTCGCCTCTATCTCATGCCGGTGTCAAATCAGGAGATGTGGGACATGCAGAAAACCTGGCTCATAACCGGCGTTTCGTCCGGGCTCGGCCGGCTCTTGGCGCGCAAGGCGCTGGCGCGCGGCGATAACGTCGTCGGAACCAGCCGCAGCGCTGACACGCTTCGAGACCTGTGCGAACGCTATCCGCAGCGACTAAGCATCGTCGCGCTCGACCTCAGGGATCAGGCTTCGGTGCGCGCTGCAGTTGACCGCGCCTTCGAAGAGCGCGGCCGTATCGACATCGTCGTCAGCAATGCCGGTTATGGTCTCGTCGGCGCGGCCGAAGAGGTGAACGACCAGCAGGTCCGCGACATCGTCGCGACCAATCTCATGGGCTCGATCACGCTGATCCAGGCGGCTCTGCCGCATCTGCGCAAACAAGGTGGCGGCCGGATTCAGCAGCTCTCGAGTGAGGGCGGGCAGATCGTTTATCCCGGCCTCGGTCTCTATCACGCGACCAAATGGGGCATCGAGGGCTTCGTCGAGACCGTGGCGCTCGAGGTGGTATCTTTCGGCATCGAGCTCACCCTGGTCGAGCCCGGTCCGACGCGCACGGAGTTCGGCGGCAATCTCGCCCACGCCGAACCGCTTGCAGCCTACGAGGAGACGCCCGTCGGGCAGACCCGCGCGGCGGTTCGCGGCTCCTGGGTAGTCAAGGGTGATCCCGAACGGGTGACCGAGGCGATGATCAGGCTCGCCGACCAGAAAGGACCGCTCCCCAGGCGGCTCGTGCTCGGCGCCGACGCCTATGCCGGCATCCGGAAGGCGCTCAGCGGCCGGATCGAAGAGCTCGACAGCCAGAAGGAGATCTCGGTCGCGGCCGACTTCACCGAGGCCGAGCTCGCGCGGCTCTAAGCGTTCATCCAGCCGGCCCACCAAGCACAATACGGCTGGGTCTCAATCCAACCTCTGATTCGAACTTCCTCGAGGCGATGCCATGCAGAAACGTGACGCGATTTTCCCCGCCGACCGCCACGCCCTCTATGATGTCCATCAGTATTCGGCCGCCATCCGGCATGGCGACCTGCTCTTCGTCTCGGGACAAGTTGGCAGCCGCGAGGATGGGTCCCCCGAGCCTGTGTTCGAGGACCAGGTCAGGCGCGCCTTCGCCAATCTGCGGGCCGTGCTTGCGGCGGCGGGCGCGAGCTTCGACGACGTGATCGACGTCACCTCCTTCCACACCGACCCGCAGACGCAGTTCGACACGGTTCTGGCCGTCCGGGCCGAGGAGATCGGCGAGCCACCTTATCCGGCCTGGACGGCTGTCGGCGTGACCTGGCTCGCCGGCTTCGATTTCGAGCTCAAGGTCATCGCCCGCCTGCCGCCCAAAGCTGGCGAAAGCTCGCCGGCCGCATAAGGCTGAGCGCCGTCTCAGCCCGCGCGGAGCAGCCTGATCGCGACGTCGCGCTCGAACAGATAGAGCAGCGTCCTGATCGCCTGGCCGCGCGGCGTCTCCAGATTGGGGTCGCGCTCGATCAGCAGCCGGGCATCGTCGCGGGCTGCCGCGAGCAGGTCGCCATCGACCTCCGGTCGGGCGATGCGCCAGTCCGGCGAGCCGGACTGCTTGGTGCCGAGAACCTCGCCTTCGCCACGCAGGCGAAGGTCCTCCTCGGCGATGCGGAAACCGTCTTCGGTCTCGCGCATGATCGTCAGCCTCGCCTCGGCGACCGGCCCGAGCGGGCCCTTGTAGAGCAGGAGGCAGGTCGAGGCGGCCGAGCCGCGCCCGATCCGGCCGCGGAGCTGATGGAGCTGGGCGAGGCCGAAGCGCTCGGCATGCTCGATCACCATGACCGAGGCGTTGGGCACGTCGACGCCGACCTCGATCACGGTCGTCGAGACCAGCAGGCGCGTTTCGCCCGCGACGAAGGCCGCCATCGCCGCATCCTTGTCGCGGCCCGGCATCTGGCCGTGCAGCAGGCCGACCTTGGCGCCGAACTCTTCCTGCAGGGCCTCGAAGCGCTGCTGTGCCGCGGCTACGTCGAGCGTGTCGGATTCCTGGACCAACGGGCAGACCCAGTAAACCTGCGCTCCGGTCTCGATAGCGCGGCCGACAGCCCCGACGACCTCGTCATAGCGCTCCGAGGAGATCGCCTTGGTGGCGATCGGCTTCCGGCCGGCCGGCTTCTCCGACAGGATCGAGACATCCATGTCGCCGAACCAGGTCAGGGCGAGCGTGCGCGGGATCGGCGTCGCCGTCATCACGAGCACGTCGACCGCTTCGCCCTTGGCGCCGAGCAGCAGGCGCTGGTGCACGCCGAAACGGTGCTGCTCGTCGACCACGGCGAGGGCGAGGTCATGGAAGTCGACGCCCTCCTGGAACAGCGCATGAGTGCCGACGACGATGTCGATCTCGCCGCTGGCGAGCCCGGCCAGGACCTGGCGCCGCCCCGCTCCCTTTTCGCGGCCGGTCAGCAGAGCGAGCTTCAGCCCGGCCTTCTCGGCGAGCGGCGCCAGGCGCTCGGCATGCTGGCGGGCGAGGATTTCGGTCGGCGCCATCAGCACCGATTGCCGCTTTGCCTCGGCGGCCGCGGCCATCGCCATCAGCGCGACCACGGTCTTGCCGGAGCCGACATCGCCCTGCAGCAGGCGCAGCATGCGCTCGGGCTTCTCCATGTCGTCATGAATGTCGGCGATGGCCTTTTGCTGGCCGTCGGTGAGCTTGAAGGGCAGGGCGGCCTCAATCGCCCGGCGGAGCGCACCGTCGCCCGCCGTGACGCGGCCGGCCGCCTTCTTCTGCTGGCGCCGGACGAGGGCGAGCGCGATCTGGCTCGCCAGCAATTCGTCATAGCCGACACGCCGGCGCGCGATCGTGTCGCCCTCGACAGCCCGCATATCAGGCGGGTGGTGCAAGGCCTGAATCGCAGCTTGGAAGGCGGGAAAGCCGGCCTTGGCCAGAAAGCCCTCATCCTGCCATTCCGGCAGCTCGGGGCAGCGCTCGGCCGCTCCGGCGACGATCCGTGCCATGATGCGCCCGCCGACGCCCTCGGTCAGGCGATAGACCGGCTCGATCGAGGGCAGGGTGGCAGCGAGCTTGGGATCGAGCACCCGGTCCGGATGCACCATCTGGCGCATGCCGTCCCAGAGCTCGAGCTTCCCCGAGATCAGTCGGTAGGCGCCGACCGGCAGCGTCTGGAGCAGGTGTCGGACATCGGCGTGGAAGAAGACCAGGGTCACGTCGCCGGTCTCGTCCTCGACGACGATGCGGTAGGGCGCCTTCGGCTTGGCCGGCGGCGGCGGGCGGTGCTCGCTCACCCGCGCCGCGAAGGTCGCGATCTCGCCGATCGGCGCCTCCGCGATGCTCTCGCTCGGACGGCGGTCGACGGCGCCGCTCGGCAGATGGAAAAGCAGGTCGATGACGCGGGCGTCGTGGGTCTCGTCACCCAGGAACTTGTCGAGCAGCTTGCCGAGTTTCGGTCCGACGCCGGAGAGCGTGGTGGCGGGCGCGAACAGCGGATCGAGGATAGAGGGACGCAAAGGGGCCGCTCACAGCATGTCAGGAGTGCGAGGACCGCGGCGCATGCGCCGCTGACTTCGTCGGGTTCCCTCGCTATATAGCCCGCGAAGGCTGGCTCGGCGACGGGCTGGTCCGCTCCGCATTCGCCGAGGGAAAACGATGAGTGGCTCGACCCGCAGCAGCGCCGATCTCGACCCGCGCCGGCGCAAGATCCTGTTCCGTGCCTGGCATCGTGGCATGCGCGAGACCGATTTGATCATGGGCCGCTTCGCCGATGCCGAGATCGGCGGGCTGAGCGAGGCCGAGCTCGACGAGTTCGAGCGCCTGATCGAAGTGCTCGACCGTGATCTGCTGAGCTGGATCACCGGAGAAGCGGAGGTGCCGGAGAACTATGACAGCGCGCTGTTCCGCCGGCTGAAGCAGTTCCACAACCACACCAAGCCGATTCATGTGTGAGCTGTCGCCATGGTCGGGCTTGACCCGACCATCTGGCAAACCAGCGCCCACTGGTTATGAGATTCTCGGGGCAAGCCCGAGAATGACGCCCTGAGATAAATGTCCCGATGAGCATCCCCCCGCCCGCCCAGATCGCCAAGCCGCAGCTCGAGCGCATCCTCGATGCGCTGCGCCGTGGCGACAAGCCGACGCTCGCCGGCGTGCCCGACGGCTTCGACGCGGTCGTGCTCGCCGACCTGACGCGCAACCGCGCCAAGAAGGCCGAAGGGCCGGCGATGCTCGTCTTCGTCGCCCGTGACGGCCAGCGCCTTCAGGTGATCGAGAACGCGCTGCAGTTCGTCGCGCCCGATCTCGAGGTGATGAGCTTCCCGGCCTGGGACTGCCAGCCTTATGACCGCGTCTCGCCGGCGCCGTCCATCGTCGCGCACCGGATGACGACGCTTTCGCGGCTCGCCAAGACCAAGTCGGGCGATCGGCCGCGCCTTCTGCTGACCACGGTCAACGCGGCGCTCCAGCGCGTGCCGGCCTTCGGCAAGGTCGCTTCCGAGAGCTTCTCGGCTGCACCGGGCAACATGGTCGACACCGAGGAGCTGGCGCGCTGGCTCGACGTGAACGGCTACCTGCGGACCTCGACCGTGCGCGAGACCGGCGAGTTCGCGGTACGCGGCGGCATCGTCGACCTCTATCCCCCGGGCATGCCGGCGCCGATCCGGCTAGACTTCTTCGGCGACACGCTGGAATCGATCCGCACCTTCGATCCGGAGACGCAGCGCACCACCGGGCAATTGCGCGGGCTCGACCTCGTGCCGATGTCCGAGGCGCAGATGACGAGCGACTCGATCCGTCGCTTCCGCCAGTCCTATATCGCGACGTTCGGTACGCCGGGGCGCGACGACACGCTCTACGAGGCGGTGAGCGAGGGCAGGCGCCCGGCCGGCCTCGAGCACTGGCTGCCGCTGCTGGCCGAGAAGCTCGACACGCTCTTTACCTATCTGCCCGATGTCCCGATCGTGCTCGACCATCACGCCGACGACGCGGTCGGTGAGCGCATCAGCCTGATCAAGGATTATTACGACGCCCGCAAGAGCGCGCTCGACCAGCCTTCGCCGGGCTCTATCCCGTACAAGCCGCTGTTGCCGGAGGCGCTCTATCTCTCGCCATCCGACTGGCGCGCAATCCTTGGCGAGGCCGGCGTCGCCTCGCTGACGCCATTCCAGCTTCCCGAGAGCGAGGGCAAGCTCATCGTCGATCTCGGCGGCAAGCAGGGCCGCAGCTTCGCGGCCGAGCGCGCCGACAATACCGGCAGCGTCTTCGACGCGGCCGTCGCGCATGTGAAGGCGCTGGAGGCCGAAGGCCGTCGCGTCATCCTGGCCGCCTGGTCGGAGGGCTCGCGCGAGCGCCTCGCCCATGTCCTCGCCGACCACGGCCTCAAGACCGTGCAGATGACAGGCTCGCTGCGCGCGGCCTTCGATCTCAAGCCCGGCACGACGGCGCTGGCGGTCTGGGGCTTGGAGACCGGGTTCGAGGCCGGCAAGCTCGCGGTCATCGGTGAGCAGGACATTCTCGGCGACCGGCTGGTGCGGCCGCGCCGCAAGGCCCGCCGCCCGCAGGACTTCATCAACGAGCTCTCGTCGCTCACACCTGGCGACATCGTCGTCCATGTCGACCACGGCATCGGCCGCTTCGTCGGCCTGCAGACGATCACGGCGGCCGGGGCGCCGCATGACTGCCTCGAAATCCACTATGCCGGCGACGCCAAGCTGTTCCTGCCGGCGGAGAACATCGAGCTGCTCTCGCGCTACGGCTCGGAGGACACCGAGGTCGTGCTCGACCGGCTGGGCGGTGGCGGCTGGCAGGCCCGCAAGGCCAAGCTGAAGCAGCGCATCCGCGAGATGGCGGGCAAGCTGATCCAGATCGCCGCGGCGCGCGCGCTCAAGGAGGCGCCGCGCCTTGTCCCGCAGGACGGGCTCTATGACGAGTTCTGCGCCCGCTTCCCTTACGAGGAAACCGAGGACCAGCAGAACACCATCGACGCGGTGCTCGACGACCTCGCGGCCGGGCGGCCGATGGACCGGCTGGTCTGCGGCGATGTCGGCTTCGGCAAGACCGAGGTCGCGTTGCGCGCCGCCTTCACGGCGGCGCTCGCCGGCAAGCAGGTCGCGGTGGTGGTGCCGACGACGCTGCTCGCCCGCCAGCACTATCGCAATTTCGCCGAGCGTTTCGCCGGGCTTCCGATCAAGGTCGGCCAGGCCTCGCGCTTCGTCTCGGCGCCCGACCTCAAGGCGGTGAAACAGGGCATCAGCGACGGCACCATGGACATAGCCGTCGGCACGCATGCGCTGCTCGGCAAGGGCATCGACTTCAAGGATCTCGGGCTCGTCATCGTCGACGAGGAGCAGCATTTCGGCGTCGCCCATAAGGAGCGACTGAAGGAGATGCGCGCCGAGGTCCACATGCTGACGCTGACCGCTACGCCGATCCCGCGCACGCTGCAGCTCGCCATGACCGGTGTGCGCGAGCTCTCGATCATCGCGACGCCGCCGGTCGACCGGCTCGCGGTGCGCACCTTCGTCACGCCCTTCGATCCGCTGATCGTGCGCGAGGCGCTGCTGCGCGAGCGCTATCGCGGCGGCCGCTCCTTCTACGTCGTGCCCCGCATCGAGGACATCGCCGAGGTCAAAGACTTCCTCGACAAGCAGGTGCCGGAGTGCAAGGTCGGCATCGCCAATGGCCAGATGGCGGCGGGCACGCTGGAAGACGTGATGACGGCCTTCTACGAGGGCCAGTACGACATCCTGCTCTCGACCACGATCGTCGAATCCGGGCTCGATATCCCGACCGCCAACACGCTGATCGTGCACCGTGCCGACATGTTCGGCCTCGCCCAGCTCTATCAGCTGCGTGGCCGCGTCGGCCGCTCGAAGATCCGCGCCTATGCGCTGTTCACCGTGCCGGCCAACCGCAAGCTCACTGACCAGGCCGATCGACGTCTGAAGGTGCTGCAATCGCTCGATACGCTGGGCGCCGGCTTCCAGCTCGCCAGCCACGACCTCGACATCCGCGGCGCTGGCAACCTGCTCGGCGACGAGCAGTCCGGCCATATCAAGGAGGTCGGCTACGAGCTCTACCAGCAGATGCTGGAGGAGGCTGTCGCTGCGCTCAAGGCCGGGGTCGAGATCGAGAGCGATGCGCACTGGTCGCCGTCGATCCAGATCGGCGCGCCGGTGATGATCCCCGAGCACTATATCAGCGACCTGACGCTGAGGCTGACACTCTACAAGCGCCTCTCGACCATGGACGACGATGCCGAATTGCAGTCCTTCGGCGCCGAGCTGGTCGACCGCTTCGGTCCACTGCCGGAGGAGGTGAAGCAGCTGCTCGAGATCGTCGCGATCAAGGCTTTGTGCAAGCGCGCCAATGTCGAGAAGGTCGAGGCCGGGCCGAAGGGTATCATCGTCGCCTTCCGCGACAACGAGTTCGCCAACCCAGAAGGGCTCGTCGGCTACGTCGCCAAGCAGGGCACGCTCGCCAAGGTGCGCCCGGACATGCGCGTCGTCTTCATCGACGATTTTGAAGACGCAGAGCAGCGGCTCAAGGGCACGCGCCGGCTGCTCACGGACTTGGCGCGTATCGCCGAGCGAAAGAAGGCGGCGTAGGTCAGGCTTGAACCTCTCCGTCATTCCGGGGCTTCGCGATAGCGAAGAGCCCGGAACCCATATCCGCTGACCCCTTGTATGAGGGGCGCGCGGTCACCGTGCGTTCCAGAATGGCGATGTGTTCATGGGTTCCGGGCTCGCCGCTGCGCGGCGCCCCGGAAAGGCGACGCGGCTCACCCCCGCCGCGCTCGCCGTCAGTCGCTGGCCCGCCGCCTGATTTCGAGGCGCTCCGGCTCGTGCGCGATCACGTCGACGATGGCGAGATCCGGCCGGTCGAGGCGTGGCAGGCCTTCGTCCTCGCCGGCGCGCCGCACAACGACCAGACTTGAAAGCGCCTTGTGTTCGCCGAGCCGCGAGCGCGCCAGCGCCGGCTCCATCGTGGCGGGCACCACGAGATGCACCATGCGCCCGCCTTCCAGGCAGGCGCGCAGATCGTCCAGGACGAAGAGGCCGAGCGGTAGCAACTCAACACCGGTCAGCAGGGCGATTCCGGGACCGGTCGCCAGCGCGGGGAGGTCGGCACCCACCAATGTGGTAATGACGCGCGAGGAGGCGAGGGGCTTCAGTACGCGGGAGATTTCCAGCGCCTTGGCGAGAACCTCCTTCTCGCCGATCGCAAACGGGCCGGCGAAGCTCCTGCCGTCGACGACGCTGATCGCCGAGCGTGCCACTGTTGGCACGGCTGGTTGCGAGGCACCGTGGCCGAGAAGCTGGTCGAGCGCGGCGACGCCATCGGGCACATCGCTTCCGAATCCGCCAATGAAGCGCATGCCGAAGGCCCGCGCAGCGACATCGCGCAGCAGCAGGAGCGGCCGGAGGTTGCCGATGCGGGCGACACCGATCGCCATCACCGCGCCGGAGCGCTCGATCATGCCGAGCAGCTCGCTCTCCCCGGCATGGGGCGGCAGCGGCAGCGGTGACAGGCCGGCGCGCAGGCAGGCCAGGATCGAGATCAGCGCTTCCGGCCCGAGGGGGGCCAGGATCGCGACGCGCGCTCCGGGCTGGGGCCGCGCCAGCGTCAGCAGTCCCGCCAGCCGGTCTACCCGGCGGTCCAGCTCCGCAAAGCCAAAGGCCCCGGGGGCGGCGCCGCTCCAGTCGCGTCGGCCCGGCGGGTCGCGGAAGGCCGGTTCACGGCCGCGCTTGGCGGCGAGGGCCTTGAGCAGGCCGTCGAAATCCAGCCCTTCGACCAGCGCAGCGATGGAAATCTCGTCCTGCTCGGGCCGCATGCGCCGGTCTCAATTCGCCGGCGCTGGCGCCGAGGGCGCCCGAGCCAGGACCTCGTTGGAGAAGAAATAGGCCGGCCGCCGCTGCGGCAGCAGGACATCGCGCGAGCGCGCCATCCAGGTCTCGGGGAGATAATAGAGCGGCACGGCATAGAAGCCGGAGAGCAGCAGGCGGTCGAGCGTGCGGACCGAGGCGGTGAAATCCTCGCGCGATTCGGCTGCCAGAAGCGCCTTCAGAGTCGCATCGACCGCGGGCGAACGCACGCCCGCATAGTTCAGCGCGCCCTTGCGGTCGGCATTGGTCGATTGCCAGCGCCCGACCTGCTCGTTGCCGGGCGAGGCCGAGGCCGCCCAGGTCCACTGGATCATGTCGAAATCGAAGGCGGAGAGGCGGCGCCAGTACTGGACATCGTCGATCAGGCGGACCGAGACGGCGATGCCGAGCCGGGAGAGCGAGGCGGCGTAGTTCAGCGCAAGCCGCTCCTGCGGCCGACTGGTCACGGTGATCTCGAAACCGAAGGGCGTGCCGTCGCCGCGCTTGCGCAACTGGCCGTCGCGCAATTCGTAGCCTGCCGCCTCTAGCAGATCGAGCGCACGCCTGGCCTGGTCGCGGTCGCGCCCGGAGCCGTCGGTCGCGGAGGGCGCCCAGGTTCCGGCCAGGATGTCGTCGCGCACCGCGCCGGGGAAGGCGGCGAGCAGCGCCTTCTCCCGCTCATTTGCAGGCACGCCGAGCGCCGAAAGCTCGGAATCGGCGAAGAAGCTGCCGGCGCGCCGATAGACGCCGTAGAACAGGTTGCGATTGGCCCATTCGAAGTCGAAGAGCATCGCCAATGCCTCGCGCACCCTGATGTCGGCGAAGATCGGCCGGCGCGTGTTGAAGACGAAACCGGTCATGCCCTTCGGCGTCTGGAAACGCAGCGTATCGCGCACGATCCGGCCGTCGCGCACCGCCGGCACGTCATAGCCGGTCATCCAGCGCGTCGGGTCGGATTCGACGCGGACGTCATAAAGCCCTGCTTTGAAAGCTTCGAACAAGGCGTTGGAGTCACGATAGAAATCGTATCGGATCTCGTCGGCGTTGAAGAGCCCGCGGGTCAGCGGATGATCCTCCGCCCAGAAGTCGCTACGGCGCTTCAGCACCAGCATCTCGCCCGGCTTGACCTCCTCGACCCGGTAGGGGCCCGAGCCGAGCGCCGGCTTGAAGCTGGTGTCGCCGAACTTTTCCGCATCGGTGGCGTGCTTGGCGAAGATCGGCATGGCGCCGATCACCAGCGGCAGTTCGCGGTTAGAGCCGTCGCCGAGTTCGAACACCACCACATTGGGCGAGGGCGCCTCGGCTTTGGTGACGCGGGCAAGGCTGGAGCGGTGGAACGGCTTGCCCTTGGTCTTCAGCATCTCATAGGTAAAGATCACGTCCGCGGAGGTCACCGGCTGCCCGTCCGAGAAACGGGCGCGGGGGTCGATCTCGAAGATCACGCGGGTCCGTTCCGGGTTGAGCTCGACCCGGCTGGCGAGCAGGCCATAGGCGGTGAAAGGCTCGTCCGCCGAACGGAACAGCAGGCTCTGCTGGACATAACGCGGCACGGCATCCGGTGCGACGCCGAGCACGACCAGCGGGTTCAGGCTGTCGAAGGTGCCTTGCTGGCCGAAAATGATTCGCCCGCCCTTCGGCGCTGCCGGGTCGGCATAGGGCAGATGCGTGAATCCCTTCGGCAGGGCCGGCTCGCCATGCATGGCGATGGCGTGGTCGCTCGTCTGCGCGGCCGCGCGCGGCGCGCCCGCGAGCAGGCCAAGCCCCGCCGCCGCTCCGAGCACGAGCCCGAGAACGCAACGCCGACGTGCGGATGCGACAAGATTCCGAAGCATGAAAGGCCCTGATTCCCTATCGGACCATACCATGCGGCCCAAGCCTGAGATGAGAGGCAAAACACCGGGGTGCAAACTTACGTTGCGTCGGCTCTTTCGGGCTGGAAACCGGTGGAAGAACTCGCTAAACGCAAGCCGGGGCGTCATTCAAACGCCTTAATCGCGCCTGATGTGCTCATGCCGCCCCCGGCTCCGGCACCATGCCGGTTGAGCTTTCGGTATTGCGCGCGGCCTTCCTAGTGCCGCTTAGCCAGTTTGCATGTTCGAGGAACTTCAGATGTCCGCTTCGTCTTGCCTGCCCCTGCACAAGGGCGCCACCGCGAAGAGCACGATCCGCGGCCTCGCGTTCGTCCTGGGCGCGGCCGTCGCGCTCGCCCCCTTCTCCGCCATGGCCCAGGCGCAGCGTCCTGCCGCCAAGCCCGCGGCTCCGGCTCAGCAGCCGGCTCCGGCGCAGGGCCAAGGTGCGCAGACCGGCCCGACGGTCGTTCAGGTCAAGCCGGAGCCCTCGCAGACGACATGGACCAAGGTCTGCGGCAAGGATCCGGCCGCCAACAAGGAAATCTGCTACACCACCCGCGACTTCGTCTCGGATCAGGGCCAGCCGGTGCTCGCCGTCGCCGTTTATGACGTCAAGGGCGACCCGAACAAGATCGTGCGCTTCCTGATGCCGCTCGGCCTGCTGCTGCAGCCCGGCATCCGCTTCGGCGTCGACACCGCCCAGCCGACCCCCGGCCGCTTCGCGATCTGCTTCCCGAACGGCTGCTTCGCCGAGGCGCAGATCAAGGACGACTTCATCAACCAGATGAGGAAGGGCACGAACCTGAACATCAGCGTCCAGAACCAGGGCGCCCGCGAGGTTTCGTTCTCGATCCCGCTGACCGACTTCGCCAAGGGCTTCGACGGTGCGCCGATCGACCCGAAGGTGCTCGAGGACCAGCAGAAGCAACTCCAGGACGAGCTCGCCAAGCGCCAGGACGAGCTGCGCAAGCGCCTCGGCGGCAGCGGCGCAAGCGCAGCTCCGGGTACGCCCGGCGCGCCTGCGGCTCCGGGTATCGGCGCAATGCCCGCGCCTGGCGCGGCTCCTGCGCCGAAGCCCTGATCGGTCGCCAGCTTTCGACCATCGACGCCGGACCGAAAGGTCCGGCGTTTTTCGTTGTCCCGAGAATAACGCCGGAACGGCTCAGTTGCGGCCGGTGCGCTCGGCCTGCTTGACCCGCTGCCAGAGCGCCTCGAGTTCGTCGAGTGATGCTTCGGAAGCTTTGCGTCCCTCATCGGCGAGCCTCGCCTCGATCCCGGCGAAGCGGCGCTCGAACTTGGCGCTGGCCGCGGCGAGGCATGCCTCGGGATCGGCATCGACATGGCGGGCGAGATTGGCGACCACGAAGAGCAGGTCGCCGATTTCCTCGGCGATGGCCCCCTGGTCGCCGCCATCAAGCGCTTCTTCGATCTCCCTGGTCTCCTCGCGGATCTTGTCGAGCACCAGCCGGGCATTCTTCCAGTCGAAGCCGACGGTCGAGGCCCTGGCCTGGAGCTTCCAGGCGCGCGTGAGGGCGGGCAGGGCGGTCGGCACCCCGGCGAGTACACCCTCCGCGTCAGGCTTGGTCGGAAGACCCGCCGCCAGATGCGCCGCCGCCTTGTCGGCCCGCTCCTGCGCCTTGATCTGGCCCCACAGCGCCTTGACCTCGGCCGGCGAGAGATCGCGCGCATCGCCGAAGACATGCGGATGGCGGCGAATGAGCTTGCTGGTGATTGCCTCGACCACGTCGGGAAAGGCGAAAGCGCCGACCTCCTCGGCCATCCGTGCATGGAAGACCACCTGCAGCAGGAGGTCGCCGAGTTCGTCCTTGAGGTCGACGAGATCGCCCCTGACGATGGCGTCGGCGACCTCATAGGCCTCCTCGACCGTATAGGGGGCGATGGAGGCGAAATCCTGCTCCAGATCCCAGGGGCAGCCGGTTCCAGGCGTGCGCAGGGCCGCCATGATCTCGATCAGGCGGGCGATGTCGCGATCGGGCTTCAACGCTGCAATTCTCCTTGGGGTGCGCTACCGTCCTCCCATGATTCAAGTGACCCCGTCCATTGCGATCGACGAGAGCCTGATCGAGGAAAGCTTCGTGCGCGCCTCGGGGCCGGGCGGGCAGAACGTCAACAAGGTCTCGTCGGCGGTCCAGCTGCGCTTCAACGCGGCAGCGGCCAATCTGCCTGACCATCTGCGTGAGAAGCTGCCGCGCGTCGCCGGAAAGCGGATGACGCAGGACGGCACAATCATCGTCGTAGCGCAGCGCTTTCGTGACCAGCAACGCAACCGCCAGGACGCGCTCGAACGCCTGCTCGCGATTCTGCGTGAGGCAGCCGAGCGCCAAAAGACCCGCCGGCCGACCAAGGCGACCTATGGTTCGCAACAGCGTCGGCTGGCTTCCAAAGCGAAGCGCAGCCGCGACAAGAGCCTGCGGGCCGGCAAGCCCGGCGATGACTGAGACGGACACCGGCGCAAGCCGGGCACGAAGCGCGGGGCAGGGCCGGGTGCCTAGGCTGATCACCCCGACCTATCTGCAGCGGGCGGCGATGCACTATCTCCATCGCTATGCGGCCTCGTCGAGCCAGCTTCAGCGGGTTCTCGAGCGCAAGGTCGAGCGCAGCTGCCGCCATCATGGCGGCGAACCTAGCGAGTTTGCCAGCATGGTCGCGGATGCGGTTGCAGCCTGCGTCAGGGCCGGCCTCGTCGACGACCAGCGCTTTGCCGAAGCGCGGGCCGCGAGCTTGCGGCGCAAGGGGCGTTCGGCCCGCGCCGTTTCGGCCGGTCTGGCAGCCAAAGGCGTCTCGCGCGAGATCGTCGCGGCGGCCTTGCCTGATAGCGAGGAGGACGAGCTTGCGGCGGCGCGGATCGCCGCAAGGCGCAAGCGGCTGGGCCCCTGGAGCCGCCCCGGCTCGGAGCCGGATCGCCAGAAGCAGCTTGCCGTACTCGCGCGCGCCGGCTTCAGCATGAAAATCGCCCGCGCCGTGATCGACGATGCGGGCGAGATATAGGCTTGGCCTTGGATTGAAAGCCTCAGTCGGGCTTGACGTTGGCGTCGGCGACGACCTTGCCCCAGCGCTCGACCTCGGACTTGACGAAGGCACCGAACGCCGCGCCGTAGAGGTCCGGGGTGTCCGAGCCGTTCCTCTTCCAGGCTTCGCTGACCATTGGCGTCGCGAGCGCCTTCTTCACCTCGGCCGTCATCTTCTCGACGACCTCCGGCGGCGTGTTCTTCGGCGCCCACATCGCGTACCAGGTCGAAACCTCATAGCCGGGCAAGCCGGCTTCAGCGGCGGTCGGCACGTCCGGGAAGGCGGCGGTGCGCTTCGGCGCGGCGACGGCCAGCGCCCTGAGCTTGCCGCCGGAGATTTGCGCCGCCGAGGAGCCGAGCCCGTCAAAGGCGAGATCGACCTGGCCGGCGACCAGGTCCTGCATCAACGGGCCGGCGCCGCGATAGGGCACATGGGTGAAATTGGCCTTGGACATCAGCTTGAACAGCTCACCGGCGAGGTGATGGGTCGTGCCGTTGCCGGCCGAGCCGTAGTTGAGCTTGTCCGGATTCTTCCGGCCGTATTCGATCAGCTCGGCCAGCGTCTTGGCCTCGACCTTGCCGGGGTGGACGACCACGACCTGCGGCGGCTGCGCGATGACCCCGATCGGGATGAAGTCGGTCTGGATGTTGTAGTCGAGCTTGGGATAGAGCGCCGGCGCGATGGCGTGATGGGCCGCGCCGATGAAGAAGGTGTAGCCATCACCGGCCGCCTTGGACGCCGCCGAGGCGCCGACCGTGCCGCCGGCACCGCCGCGATTGTCGATCAGGATACGCTGGCCGAGCTGCTGCTCGAGCTGCGCCGCCAGCGGCCGGGCGAAGGCGTCGGTGCCGCCCCCGGCAGGGAAGGGCACGATGAAGGTCACCGGCTTCTGCGGCCAGGCCTGTGCCTGTACCGGCGCTGCGGGCACCAACTGGACGATGGCGGCGAGCGCGATCGCGCCGAGCCAACCGGATTTAAGCATTCTGATCCTCCCCAATGGAATGCGGAAGAGGCTCTTTGCGGCCTCGTACCCGCCTGCCGCCCGGCAATGGCGGCCGGGCGTTCGCGAGGATTAGGACATCACTGCTGACGAATGGCAAGAGAGCGCCGCCGTTACGCCGAGGCCTTCGATCCTGCAACATCTGCAGATTTAGAGCAGGGCGACGGCAGATACCGGCTGGCAGGCGGAATTTGTCGCGCAGCAGGATTATGCGCGCCTTAGCGGCGCATCGCTGGACCTCTTGTCGGCCAGCTCCGATCAAAGCGTCGTGGCCGCGATCGGCCTCGACCGGCCGGAAGCCTTCGCGCCGTCGGCTCTCAGTATGGCCATGATCATTTCGTCGCGCTGGACACCGCCGAAGAAGGCCGCGCCGCGCGCCACGCCTTCGGAGATGAAACCTGCGGATTCATAGGCGAGTCGGGCGCGCAGGTTCTCCGGAAAGACACCGAGCCAGAGACGGTGTGCCTCGGTGGCGCTCCGCAACCAGTGCCTACGATGGAGTGGCCCGTCAGTCGCTGACCAGCGTGCGCGCCTTCAACAGGGCGAGCAGGCCCTCGTCGCGGCGCGCCTCGAGCTCGGCGATAGAGCGGCCACCCGCTTCCTCCGCCACGCCTGCGACGATCTTTGCCTGGACATCGGCGTCGAGCGATGGACTACCGAGCGACTGCCAGCGCCGCACCTGGCTCGGCCCGAGATGGGCGAGGTAGCCGGCGATGCCGCCTTCGCCGCCGCCGAGATGATAGGTCATGTGCGGTCCCATCAGGGCCCAGCGCAGGCCCGGACCGTTGCAGAGGGCGGCATCGATATCGGCGACGCTGGCGACGCCCTGCTCGACCAGATACACCGCCTCGCGATAAAGCGCAGAGGCGAGACGGTTGGCGATATGGCCGGGCATTTCGCGATTGAGGACGACCGGGCGCCGGCCGAGCCCGCGATAGAAGGCTGCCGCGCGGGCGACGATCCCGGGATCGG
Organism: Allobosea sp. WAO; assembly: GCF_001509835.1. Classification (GTDB taxonomy): domain Bacteria; phylum Pseudomonadota; class Alphaproteobacteria; order Rhizobiales; family Beijerinckiaceae; genus Allobosea. The sequence goes on along the minus strand of NZ_JXTJ01000004.1, from coordinate 242,814 downwards.
CCCCGACGATCTCGACCAGCGGCACGAGATGCGGCGGATTGAACGGGTGCGCCACGATGATCCGCTCAGGCTGCGCGCAATCGGCAACGATGGAGCTGCGGACCAGAGCCGAGGTCGAACTCGCGATGACGACCTCGGACGGAAGCAGGCCATCGATCTGGGCGAGTAGCCTACGCTTGACGGTCTCGCTCTCCGGACCGTTTTCCTGAACGAAACCAGCGCCCTCAAGCGAAGTCGCAAGATCGTCCGAGAAGCCGACGGCGCCGGAGCCCGTCAATCCGAGTTCCGCCAATTGCGCCCGCGCCCGCTCGACATAGCCCAGGAAGCGCGCCTCGGCCTCGCGATTTGGATCGTAGGCGGAGACGCTGATCCCATGGGCGCTGGCGAGAGCTGCCCAGCTGGCGCCGATCATGCCGGCGCCGACGATGGCGAGGCGTTTGACTACATCACTCATCAGTTGCGCCCCGCGCTCGTCACTCGGGCTTGATGCCGCTTGCCTTGATGAGATCGGCCCATTTCGTGATCTCGCTTTCGATCAGCTTCGACGCCTCGCCCGGCGTGCTCGGCTTCGGGTCGACGCCCTGCAGCGCGAGCGCTTCCTTCACCTTCGTGCTCTGCAGCGCCTTGTTCAACTCGGCGTTCAACTTGTCCAGAACCGGTTGCGGCGTGCCTGTCGGGGCGAGCAGGCCGAACCAGGACGAGACCTCGAAACCGTCCAGCCCCTGCGAGATCGCGGTCGGCGTTTCCGGCATGAAGGGCGAGGTCTTCCGGCCGGTCGTCGCAATGGCGCGCAGGGAGCCTGCCTTCACATGCTGGAGGACGGCAGGGATGGTATCGAACATGATCTTGACCTGGCCGCCGACCATGTCGGTCATCGCGGGCCCCGAGCCGCGATAAGGCACGACCGGCATCTTGGTACCTGCCTTCAAGTTGAAGAGTTCGCCCGAAAGATGCTGGGGCGAACCCTGGCCCGAAGAGGCGTAGGAGAAGTCGGACGGATTGGCTTTGATGAGTGCGACCAGTTCGGGCACGGTCTTGGCCTGTACCGAAGGATGGACGACCAAAGCGAGCCCGACATTGCCGGCGAGCCCGACGGGTACGAAATCCTTCTTCAGATCAAAACCCGGCTTGGCCTGAAAACTCATGTTGATCGAGTGGCTGGTCAGCGCACCGAGCATCAGGGTGTAGCCATCGGGCGTGGCACGCGCGGCGGCCTGTGCCCCGACATTGCCGCCGGCACCGGCCCGGTTTTCCACGACGACACGCTGGCCGAGGCTGTTCGACAGCTCCTCTGCAACGACGCGGCCGATGATGTCGGTGGCGCCTCCAGGCGCATAGGGCACGATCAGTGTGATCGGCTTCTGCGGATAGGCCTGCGCGAAAGCCGTAGCAGGAAGAGCCAGCGAAAGGCCGGCGAGCGCGCCGATCAGGTGGCGACGGTCGAGCATGGGGTATCCTCCGGAAGGGTCACGCGGACTGGTTGGCTCCAGCCTCGTCGGGAACTTTTGGGCCGGGGCGGCCGATCAGCAGAAATCGAAATCGCAGCCCTCGTCGGCCTGCAGGACGGTCGTCAGATAGAGGTGGCGATAGCCACGCGTGGCCTCGGAGAGATGCGCCGGCGGCTGCCATTCGGCCTTGCGCCGCTCGAGCTCGGCATCCTCGACCAGGAGCGCGATCTCGCGCGCCTCGACGTCGAGGCGGATCATGTCCCCATCGCGGACGAGCCCGAGCGGGCCGCCGACGGCCGATTCCGGCGTGATATGCAGGACGATCGTGCCGAAGGCGGTGCCGCTCATGCGCGCATCCGAGATCCGGACCATGTCCTTGACGCCGGTCTGCGCCAGCTTCTTGGGGATCGGAATATAGCCCGCTTCCGGCATGCCGGGCGCCCCCTTGGGGCCGGCATTGGTCAGAACGAGCACGTCGTCCGCCTTCACGTCGAGGTCGGGATCGTCCATCCGCCGGACCATGTCCTCGACCGAAGCGAAGACGACAGCGCGCCCGGTATGCTTCAGCAGGGCAGGAGAGGCGGCCGAGTGCTTGATGACCGCGCCACCAGGAGCGAGGTTGCCGCGGAGCACGGCCATGCCACCGGTCGGCTTAACCGGACTCGCGGCGGTGCGGATGATGCTCTGGTTCGGCACGTCCTCCGCTGCGTCGGCGACTTCGCCGATGGTGCGTCCGTCGATCGTCGGGGCCGACCGATCGAGATGGTCGCCGAGCTCCTTCATCAGCTTCGGTACGCCGCCGGCCCAATGGAAGTGCTCCATGTAGTGGTCGCCGGAAGGCTTGAGGTCGATCAGCACGGGAACCTTGCGGCCGATCGCGTCGAACTCATCGAGGTCGATCGAAAGCCCCGCACGACGCGCGATCGCGGCCAGGTGAACGAGCCCGTTGGTCGAGCCGCCGATCGCCTGAAGCACGGTCAGCGCATTCCTGAAGGCGGTTTCGGTCAGGATATCGCTAGGCTTCGGGCCACCGCTGGCGAGCCTGACCGCCTCGCGCCCGCTCGCTTCGGCGGCGCGGATGCGGTCGGCATGGGTGGCGGGGATGGTGCCCGAGCCGGGCAGGGCAATGCCGAGCGCCTCGACCAGGCAGCCCATGGTGCTCGCTGTGCCCATCACCATGCACGTGCCCTGGGTGGGCGCGAGGCGGCCGCTCAGCACTTCGATCTCGGCCTCGTCGATCTGGCCCGCCCGGTGCTGGCCCCAGAGGCGGCGGCAATCGGTGCAGGCGCCGAGCACCTCGCCCTTGTGGTGGCCGACGAGCATCGGGCCGGTGATCAACTGGATCGCCGGAATGTCGGCGCTGACGGCGCCCATCAGCTGGGCCGGCACTGTCTTGTCGCAGCCGCCGATCAGCACGACGGAGTCGCAGGGCTGTGCCCGGATCATTTCCTCGGTATCGATGGCCATGAGGTTGCGCAGGAACATCGAGGTCGGGTTGGCGAAGGATTCGTGGATGGAGATCGTCGGGAACTCCATCGGCAAGCCGCCCGCCAGCATGACGCCGCGCTTCACCGCCTCGATCAGCCGCGGCACGTTGCCATGGCAGGGATTGAAGTCGCTGAAGGTGTTGGTGATTCCGACAATCGGGCGGTCCAGCGCATCATCGGAGAAGCCCGCAGCCTTGATGAAGGCCTTGCGCAGAAACAGAGAGAAGCCGGGGTCGCCATAGGTTGCGAGATTGCGGCGCATGCCGCGTGGAGCGGGCTTCGATCGGGGATCGCTATCGGACGTGCTCATGGCGCCAGCAGAATATCTGGCAACAGGATTGTCAACAATTATGCCGAAGAGTTATAAACTGGCATGACCGTAGTCGCCCTGAAAGCCCAGACTGCCGAGCGCGTTCGTGGCGTTGCCGCGATGCTCGAGGAGGAAATCGTTCTCGGCTGGCTCATGCCGCGCGAGCGCCTGATCGAGGAGGAGCTTGCCGAACGGCTCGCGGTGAAGCGGCACGTCGTGCGCGAGGCTTTGGCCGAGCTGGAGCGCGTCGGCCTCGTCGAGCGGGTTCCGAACCGCGGCGCCTTCGTGAAATTGCTCGATCCGGTCGAGGTGCGGCAGATCTACCTGGTGCGCGAGGCACTGGAGACGCTCGCGGCCGAACAGATTTCACTGTCCGCACCGGACGAGCTGCTTTTGCGGCTCGAGGAGATTCAGGGCGCCCACAGTGCCGCCGTAGCGTCTGGCGACGCACGCGCTGCCTTCCGCGCCAACATGGCCTTCCACGAGGCGCTGTTCGCCGCCTGCGGCAATCCTCATCTCGTCGAGCTGATCCAGACGATGGCGCAGAAGGTCCATGGCGCCCGTTCGATCACCGCCGCGAGCGCGGAGCATCTGTCACGCGCGCGCGACGAGCATTTCGGCATGATCGAAGCAATCAAGGCCGGAGATCGGGACCAATTGGTCGCGCTCTGCCGCCAGCATCTGGGGCCGTCGCGGGACGCCTACATTGCCGCGGTCGAGCCTCGTTTCGTACGGGCGAAAAGCACCGGGGCGTAGCCGCGGCCGGGAAGGCGGCCAGGCTGAACCGGGAAACCGTTGCATAGGCGCGGCTTGCCCGGCGACAAGGCTGGGGCGCAGCCCGATTATTGGCGCTGCCACGCCAAATTTTCCAATGAGTCCAGTCGATTTGGCTCCCAATTGCGCGCGCGATGTAGCCCGATTGAACGTCGTGCAGGGCGTTGTGTAGCTCGATTAAGCGTTGTGAAGCGTGCGACGTTTAATTGGGCTACACAACTGCAAGGTGGAGCGCGCGACAGGACACGACGAGCGCCGCGGACGCCCACTTTAAGTGGGGACGAAGTCACTCGCGCTTTGCATACCCTCCCTCGATTCGCTTGATCCTGTCATTGTGGAACCGCACCTTCTCGCGATCCCGCGCAAGTTGCTCCGGCGTCGAACCAAGATGGTGTTCGTCGGCATCAAGAACGAGCAGGAGATCAAGGACCTGACGGCCTTCCTCAAGCTGCTCGACGCAAGCGGGAAGAAGACGCTGTGAGCCAATATCACGCCCGCCTACGCGACAGCCGAAGGTGGCCCTTTCCTGACGTTCGGAGCGTCCGGTTTAGGGCAGTTCATTTTGGCGATGGGCAGTGAGCCGGAGTTGGCGTTGGCCGCTGTGGCGGACGTCGACTTCCGCGAATTTTCAGTGAAGCACCGCTCGACGGGAACACCGGCTCTTTGCGTTTGATGGAGGTGCCCCGCTCTCAGGCTGGCAAGAGGCCTATTTAGGGCGCTTTTCAATGCAGCTGCTATATCTTCTCGTTTGGGTTCGATTGAACCAAGCAAGAATATTCAGTCCAAATGAGATGGCGATAGCAACTTCGGCTGCGGTACTGTCACGCGATTAGCGCAGGACCAATTCGCTGATCGTTCCATCAAGCCTGCCGGCGAAGACAAAGCCGCACCGACTGAACTGGGCATTCGGGCGGCTTGAGCACACTCGCTGTGACTATGCTTCACCGGCCGGCGGCTGAACGCCCCGACCAACGACATGGAGCCAGAGAGACGAGCCGAAGATGGCAACGCCACCACCCCCGGCTCCTCCATCGCCCGATGCGGGTCAAAGCAACAGAGACTCAATCTGTAGCACCGTAGGGGCCGTCGGTCTCACGCATTCGCTCGCCAGCGCAATTTACTTCTGTCCTATGCGAATGGAGCTGGCGAGTTGTCCATCCATGGCGCGGCCCGGCAACTCGATCTGATCGGCCCCCTGCCCCGCGACGAGCCTAAGATACCAAGCGCCGGCCCGACGGCGAACAACGAAGAAAAGATAGGATTTACGCTTTTTGAGATCTGCGCCTTCTGAATCTCAGATATCTCTTAAAGCAACGAAAGCAAATCGAATTGAATGATGATCTACCGCACGCAAAACGTGATATGATATTTTACAGAAGATTTTCTTCCGGTTCGGAAAGTCCGACATCATGAAAATTCCAGCAGAACTAAAGCCGGCCGCCTGGGGCGCCGTCGGCGGCGCTATTGCCCTTGCGATCATCGGTTTTACCTGGGGCGGCTGGGTGACACAGAGCACGGCGGAGCGAGAGGCCAGGACGCGTTCGAGCACGGCCCTTGTGGCAGCTCTCTCGCCGATCTGCGTGGCGAAGTTCCAGCAGCAGGCCAATGCGACCGAGCAGCTCGCCGAGTTCAAGAAAATCAGCTCCTGGCAACAGGGTGATTTCATCGCAAAAGGAGGGGGGGCGACGATGCCGGGCAGCTCCTCGCCTGATTCCGATGTGGCCAAGGCCTGTGCGATAGCCCTCGGCATTACAAGAAGCTGAGATCTTTCGGTCGCGCGTTGCGGGGCACCCCAACCTGCGCCTTGCTGCGCGACGCACCTTCTCAGCGTCGCGCGACAACTGCCCCAGCGGACCCACGATACGCCTGAACTGGCCAATCCTCGAGGATGATCCGATGAGCCTCCAATTCCCCAATCCAATCCGACGATATGACACCGCGCGGGACTGCGTATGCTTCTGGGGCTCTGATTCTGCCCTGGAGATCGCATTCGAGGTCGAGCTCGCAGCGTTGCGCAGCATCGACTCTTCGGCGGGCCCGGGCGAAGCGTCGATGCTGCGGGCGTACGATGGGCATCTCGCTACCATCCGGGAGGCCGCCGGGGCAGCCTATTCCCGCAAGCGCAAGAGCTACCATCGCTTGACGGCTTCCGACTTCTAGTCTGACTTGGGATTCGCCCTTGGCGGCCGGCCGACAGGCTTCTCGCGGTCTTCTGGCCGCTGCGGCGTGGCCTTTGCGGCACCAACAGCTGGCGTGGATGGGGAAGGTGCGGCTGTCGGGGCGATTGTCGGCTTATTAGTGTTTGCAGCCGGCTTCGGCTCGATCGTCCTGAAACGGATCATCACTGTCCTGTGGTTGGCTGACGCTCGCATGAACTCGGTCCCAAGGGACTGCCGCCCAAGAGCTCAGAGCGCTAATTCCTCTTCGAGACTGCGGCCTTCACGACCGCAGCGGCAAGACTATTGGGGGCGGGAGCTGCAAGCTTCGGCTTGTCCTGCTTTGGCTTCTTGGCCTCGCGGTTCCCACGTCGTTCGCCTTTTGACATGCCGTTCTCGTCCTCGTTCGGAGATTGCGGGTCGCGATCTCTCGGGTCGTACCGGCCGGAGCTGGGCGTCTCGCAGGCAGTCGCCTATCGAAATACGCATGCGAGATTGCAGGCGCGGATGTCACTCAGGAGAAGCGAGCAAGTGCTCGGTGCAGCGCGGCCGGCTAGCTGCTGCTGCGGCTACCTTGGGGAGGGACCCAGGCAAGTCATGTCGAAGCAGGGTTGCAGCCTAGGCCAGGGCTGGGGAAAGCGCACGTTGTTTCTTCGCGGCCACCCCTCGGGACCCGTGCGCTTCCGTCAGCCGGGAGCGCATGTGGTTCATCCCAGGATGGAGCGATACAGTTCGAGATAGCGATCGGCCATGTGGTCTACGGTGAAGCGCGCTGCGACAGCTGCCCGGCAGGCGGCGCGCTCGATCTCGGGAAGACGGCCAATCGCAGCCACTGCTTCCTCAATGCTATCGACCAGGAAGCCGGTCACGCCGTGTTCGATCAGTTCAGGCATCGAGCCGCGGCGGAAGGCGATAACGGGCGTGCCGCAGGCCAACGCCTCGATGACCGACAAGCCGAACGGTTCCTCAAAGTTGATCAGGTGCAGCAGCGCCTTGGCCGAGCCGAGCGCATGCGTGCGAGCGGCGCCGCCAACTGGCCCGAGATAGACCACGCTCTCGCTTTCGAGCGCGGGGGCGACCTGCGCTTCGTGGTAACCGCGGTCCTGGACGATGCCGGCCATGACCAGCCGCCGCCCGGCTGCGCGCGCGGCGGCGATCGCTTCGGCCGCGCCCTTGTCGGGGTGGATGCGGCCGAAGAAGAGCAGGTCGTCGCTCCCGACCGGATCGAACGGGAATTCCTCGATCTGGATGCCGTGATGGATCGTCGCAGCATAGCGTAGATCGCGATGCCGGTCGGCGGCGCTGATCGCGACATAATGGACCCGGTCCTCATAGGCCTTGAAGGTCGGCAGGATGCGCTCCGAGGAGAAGCCGTGGATCGTCGTCACCACGGGTGTCTCGACCAGGCGCGAGAAGGCGAGCGGCACGAAATCGGCCTGGTTGTGGATCAGGTCGAACTCGCCGGCGCGCTCGAAAACATGCGCGACGTGCAGCAGCTCCCAGACCTTGGCGTCGATCGCCGGGTCCTCGGAATATGGCGCCGGGCAGATGCCGGCCAAGGTGCCGGCCGTGCGGCTATCCTGTGTGGCGAAGAGGGTGACGTCGACGCCGCGTGCCACCAACGCCTCGGTCAGCAGGCTCGTCACCAGCTCCCAGGGGCCATAATGGCGCGGCGGCGTGCGCCAGGAGATCGGCGCCAGCATAGCGATACGCATCCGTTCGTTCCTACCTCTGATCAGTCGACGAGCGTCAGGATCACGCCTTCGTTCGGCCGCAGGAGCAAAGCGCCGTTCCGCACAGGCGTCAGATCAGCAAGCGTGGACAGAAGGGAGCGGCAACCATGCGCCCAGTCCGGCAACTCCAGGCGTTGCGGCCGCGCCCCGAGATTGAGCGTCACGATCAGCCGCTCTGCACCATGCCGACGCTCGTAGGCGAGTATGTCGCCCTCGGCATCGAGCAGCGCGAAATCACCGATGGTCAGTGCAGGATGGGTGCGCCGGGCTGCGAGCAATCGGCGATGCAGCGCCAGCATCGAGCCAGGCTCGGCCGATTGGCGCTCCACGTTCCGGGCTGGCCAGTCGGCGTTGAGCGGCAGCCAGGGGGGCGCGGTGCTGAAGCCGGCATGCGCGCTGTCGTCCCAAGGCATCGGCGTGCGGACCGGATCGCGCCCCAGGCCCTTGCCGTACTGGCGCAGCTCGCGCGGATCCTGGACCCGATCGGCCGGGATCGGCACATCGCTCAGGCCGAGTTCGTCGCCGTAATAGAGGGTAGGCGTGCCGCGCAGGGTCAGTAGCAACATCGCCGCCACCCGCGCCTGGCTTTCCCCAAGCCTGGTCGCGACGCGCGGGCGGTCATGATTGCCGAGCACCCAGTTCGGCCACCCGCCGGGCGGCAGAGCCGCCTCGTAGGCGGCGATGAGCGCGGCCAGCGCCCGTGCCTGCCAGGGCGCCGCGATCAACTGGAAATTGCCGGGCAGATGCACACCGGGTCGACCCTCGCCGTAATAGCGCATCAACCGCTCGACCGGCAGATAGATTTCCCCGATCAGCAGGCGTTCGCCCTGTCCCACGCGCTGATACTCATCCGCACAGGCACGCAGGCCGGCTGCGATGTCATGGACCTCGGGCTGGTCGGTCGAATGCAGCTGGAGCAGGCGATCCATCTCGCCGAGCGCTGATGTGTAGGCCGGGTTCGGCGGATTGTCCGGGAAATCGGCCGCCTTGATCAGGTGCCAGAGCACGTCGATACGGAAGCCATCGACGCCGCGGTCGAGCCAGAAGCGCATGATGTCGTGCATTGCCGCCTGCGCGCCCGGGTTGCGCCAGTTCAGGTCCGGCTGCTGCTTCAGGAACGCATGGTAGTAGTACTGGCCGCTGGCCTCGTCCCATTCCCAGGCCGATCCGCCGAAATCGCTGATCCAATTGTTGGGCGGTCCGCCTCCGGGGGCCGGATCGCGCCAGAGATACCAATCCCGTTTCGGATTGCAGCGCGAGGAGCGGCTTTCGACAAACCAGGGATGCTGGTCGGAAGTATGGTTCGGCACGAAATCGAGCAGGACCTTGAGCCCACGCGCATGGGCCTGCGCGAGCAAGTCGTCGAAATCGGTGCGGGTGCCGAAGCGCAGATCGACGTCGCAATAGTCGGAAACATCGTAGCCGAAATCGGCCATCGGCGAGGGATAGATCGGCGAAACCCAGATCGCATCGACGCCGAGCTCGGCGAGATAGCCCAGCCGCCGCGTGATACCCGGGAGGTCGCCGATCCCATCGCCGTTGCTGTCCTGGAACGAGCGCGGATAGATCTGGTAGATCACGCCGCTCGGCCACCAGGGTGCGGTCATTGCTGCGTCCCCCCATGCCGGCTCGATGCAGGAGAGCCGGCGGTAGGAACTCGAAAGGCCCGTCGCTTATCCCGGAACGAGCCCGACTCTGGGCCTATTGCCGCAGGTCGGAACAAAACGACTCGGGCAATGGTTGGCTCGTCATGATCAGTTCCAGGACCATTCCACCGACACTGCCTGCCAATCAGTCCGAGGCCGCGGACGGCTCGCACGTAGACCATGACATGGAGCTGTCGCTCCCCGTAGACGCGCCGAGCAACATCGTCAGGAAGCGGCAACAGCGGAAGGCGCGATCGGTGGCAGGGCGCCATATTGATGAAGCGCTTTCGGGGCTTCCGATCTCCGATCAGGTCAAGGCTTCGCGAAAAGCAACGTTGATCGACCTTCCGGATGGCACGCCGCTCAAGCGACGCGTCAGGGGGGCTGGCGCGAAGTCGGTTTGATCCGCGCCGAGGCCGGGCCGATTGGCCTTGCTCAGTCACTCCCACCAGATCTTTCATCTGCACACAGTCGCCGGCAGGTCCCCCGCGTAAAGCGTTCGATCTCGGCCAGCGCGTCATCGAGGGAGTTGAAGGGGCCCCGCCGCATGTTCTCCATCGTTTGTAGTGCGTGACCTGCCGGATAGACCGTAAACTGGCCCGCCCCGCTGTCCTCGACATAGCCCATGTCACGACCGAGCAGATCGGTCAGAAACCAGTCCGTTCCATTCGGATTTTGTGTGACGTCGATGTCCAAGCGAACTCCGTCGGTCGATGCCGCGATCCCACAGGCTCAAGGTGCAGACTTTAGCCAGTCCATGGTCTTTTGGTCGCGTGCTCCCAAATCGACGTAGCGCCAGTCAAACAATCCGATTGCGCTTGATCATAGGCGACGCTGACTCTGCAGCGGCACGCTCGGCCGCTTCCTTCTGCAGTCGCAGCGCTTTCAAGCGGGCCGTGTTGGCGTCGCGCGCATGGTTGATGCTCTCCGTTTCAGAAACTACGCGATTGCGCGACAAGGATTGGGTTTGTGTCCTCAGGAACGCGGCCTCTGCAGCCGCGCGGGATTTCGAGTTTTTGACCATCTGCCTTCTCCGGAGGGTGTCGGCTTGCGGAATGAAATCAATACTGTAGCGCTCGTCGCCCGACGGGGCTGAGCACGGCCCCGAAGCTGTCCGAAACGATTTGATCATGCCCGATAGCCCGTTCATGGCCGTCGGCTCCGCGAACACGGTACTCGCGCTCGCCGTTCGCGCGCGTCGGCATGATCCGAACAACCTCATACTCGCCGGCACCGGATCGATCAGCGAAGCCGAAGGAAAGCCGGACCACGTCTCCCGGCTCGATCGAGCGTTGGGTCACTGCTTCATGCTGGGTCATTTTTATGTTCCTTTCAGGGAGGGGCGTCCTGCCGCAAATCGTGCGTCTCATCCGCGGTGATTGGGCTCAGGGCCTGCAGCAGTGCCTCGATCCTGATCGTCGCAAAGTTGCAGTAGGTATCGGAGACCGCGTAAGGCAGGACGATCTGGTCCCGATGGCGCATCGCTCCGCAGGTGTAGACGACGTTGGGGACGTAGCCCTCGCGCTCGGACGGTTCCGGCCGGACCAGGGGCTCGCGTGATCGCGCAAGCACTTTCGACGGGTCACGCTTATCGAGGAGAACGGCGCCGATCGCATAGCGTCGCACCGGTCCTACGCCATGGGTGAACAGCAGCCAGCCCTCGTCGAGCTCGATCGGCGAGCCGCAGGTCCCGATCTGAATGAACTCCCAGGGGTATTGCGGTTTCAGGATAGCGACTCCGCCGTCCCAGTTCATCAAGTCGTCCGAATAGACGAGATAGAGGTTCTCGTTGTCCTGCCGCGCAATCATGGCGTAGCGGCCGTCGATCCTGCGAGGGAACAGCGCCATACCCTTGTTCACCGCCGCACTGCCTCGCAGCGGCGACATCCGGAACGACAGGAAGTCGGTGGTCTCGATCAGCTCGGAGCGTATCCCCCTGCCATCATAGGCCGTGTAGGTCGCGCGGAACAAGGTTCGCCCGTCCTCGTCGAATTCGACGAAGCGGGCATCCTCGATCCCGTTCGACTGCGACGCCGTGATGGGGAAGATTACCCGCTCGCTGATGTCGCCGTCTGAGTTGAAGACCACTTCGACGTCGTCGCCATCGAGACGGACCATGCGGTTGCGGAAGGTAGCAATCGTCGCGAGGCGCGAGGTCGGATCGACGCTCAAACAGCCGTCGGCAGCGATTGTGCCGGAGCGGAAGGTCAGGGATGAGATATGCCCTTCGCCGACGGCGCGCACGCTTAGAATGAAGCGACGTCCACCAGGCGGAGCGCCGGACTGGTCGGGGTGCGAGACGATGCTCGGGTTGAAGAGCGCCGCGGCCTCGAACGAATACTCGTGCAGGAAATAGGATCCGATCAGTTGGCGTTGCGTCTTGGTAAATTCGCCGTGCGCCGTGAATACCTCCTCCATTTCGTCGGCGCGTGCCTCGAAGCGTTCCAGCAGGTTCCGGTGCCGGCCGTTGAAGTTCTCCAACACCTCGGCGAGTTGGCTGGCCGCCGCTGCTTGGCCAATTCCCATCACGCGCGCGACGATGTGGTTCGCCCGGAGTTTGTCCCTGGGGTTCATGTCGCGTGGATCGGGCGAAGGTCCGAAGCGGCGCACCACGACCCGGGCGGGATCAGGGTGCAGATGCAAGGCCTGCCGGTTCAGGAAGGTGGCTAGCGGCAAAGCGGCCTCAATTCAGTTTGGGCGGATCGCCAAAGGCTCAGGCGTGCAGGACCCGAAGCGGCGCCAGTTTCGGGCGGTCCCCGGTCATGCGGGAGAGCTGGCGAATTTCGGCGAGGCTGAGGAGGTAGGATACCACGGATTCGCCGCCGCGGTTCTCATTGGGCCGGTCACGGTGCAGGCCGTCGCGGCAGGCGCCGGTTTCCAGATCGACCAGCGGGGTCGACAGATCATTGTCTCCCATGAACCAGGCGAAAGCGCGCATCGCCTCCGCCCGCCATTGCGTGTCGCCATCGGCGCGCCAGGCGGCAAGGCAGGCCGAGATGGTCGCCGTGGCCTCCAGGGGCTGCTGGTCGAACGCCTTCGGCGGGCTGAGCCTGTCGCCGAAGCTCTCCGAGCCCACCGGCCGGAAAAGCCCTGCAGGCGTGCTCTGCACCCCGACCAGCCAGCGCAGCGAGCGCAGGCCGGCCTCGACATAGGCGGGGACCTGCATCGAACGCCCGGTGGCGATCAAAGCCTGCGGCAATCGGGCATTGTCATAGGAGAGACCTTCCTCGAACCAGACCCAGTCCGGCGTCTCGACCGTCGACAGCAGGGCGAACAGACGGTCCGCCAGCAGGGAGCGCAGCTGGACGGTGGACGACGGCGCCGCGACCGCGGTGCAGTAGGCGTCCAGGCCGAGCAAGGCGAACCCCCAGGCACGGGGCGAGCTGAAGCTCTCGACCGTGGGCAGGGCCTCGGCGAACAGCGCGGCGGCCCAGCGCCGCCGTGACGGGCTGGTGTCGCTGCGGGCGCATTCGCCGAGAGCCCAGAGCGTCCGGCCATGGCTGTCCTCCGAGCCGACCTCCTCGAGCCAGCGTCGATCGAAGCTCATGAAGTTGCGGAAGCGCCGCGCCTGCGGATTCCAGGCATGCTGGACGAAAGAGGCGAACCGCGCTGCCAGAGGCTCGGACAGGTGCTGCTCGCCGGCGCTGCCGAGAAGGCAGGACAGAAGCAGCGCCCGGGCATTGTCGTCGACGCAGTAGCCATGCGCGCGGTCCGGCACAGAGTGGACGGCGTGCTGGAAGAGGCCAGTGTCGTCGCACATGCAATGGAGATGGTCCGTCCGCAGCTCCGGTGGTGCGGATGGCTGAAGGGGTGGTCTTATCTGCGCTGTCCCGGCAATCACGTTCAGCAAACGGGTACGCCGCGCCGACTCGAATGTGGCGAGATAGCGCTTTGCGGTCTGCTCCCAGGTCATGGAGCGGCTGCAGGCATAGGCGCGCCGGCGCATGGCCTGTCGCCTGGTCGTGTCGGTCAGCAATCCTGCGATCTCGTTTCCGGTCGCGACGACGTCGCTGAACGGCACCAGCACGCCTCGGCCATCGGCGAGCAGTTCCTGGGCATGCCAATACGGCGTCGAGACGACCGCTTTTCCGAGCCCGAAGCTGTAGGCCAGAGTGCCCGACGTCATCTGCGCCTCGTTGAGATAAGGCGTCACGTAGACGTCGCACATCGCGATGAAGCCGAGCAGCGTCTCGCGATCGACGAACTGGTCGAGGAAGACGACATGATCCTCGATGCCGAGCTCGTGGACGCGCTTCTGCAGGCCGGTGCGGTAGGCTTCGCCCTGCTCGCGGACGAGATGGGGGTGGGTGGCCCCCAGGACGACATAGATGGCGTCGGGCCGCCGTCTCAGGATCGACGGCATCGCATCGATCATCACCTCGATGCCCTTGTTGGGCGAGAGCAACCCGAAGGTCAGGATCACCGAGCGGCCGGCGAAGCCGAGCCTGGCCTTGGCCTCGTCCGGTTCGACGAAAGCAAAATCCGGGATGCCATGCGCGATCACCTCGATCTTGTCGGCGGGAAGCCGATAGATGGTGCGCAGCATGTCGCGCCCTTTCTCCGCCATGACGACGACGCGGGACGAGGCGTCGACGATGCGCTCCATGACGCCGCGCTGCGCCTGGCTCGGCTTCGACAGGACGGTATGAAGCGTGGTGACGACCGGCATCGTCAGGCGTGACAGCAATCCGGCGACATGCGCGCCCGCCTCGCCGCCGAAGATGCCGAATTCGTGCTGCAGCGAGACGACGTCGAACCGGCTCTCGTTCAGGAAGTCGGCAGCGCGCGCATAGTCCTCCATTCGGTCATCGCGGATCTGGAACCCGACGGAACTCGGATAGTCGTAACCGTCGCTATCGTTCATCGCTACGATCGACGTCACCAGATCGGGGGCCGATGCGGCCACCGCCTGCTGTAGATCGGTGGTGAAGGTCGCGATGCCGCAGCGGCGTGGCAGCGAGTTGCCGATGAAGGCGATCCGGTGAAGTGCGGTCATGCTCGTGCCTCTGTGGTTGGACTCTGCGTATTCGCCCCGGCGGCGGGCAGCAGCGGCCGGTGACTCGTGCTGTGGGCTGGGGTGGTCGTATTTCGGACTGCAATCGGCCGAAGAAGGTCATGGCTGGGCAAGGCGGCATCATAGGCGACGAGGCAAGTCAGGCCCGTTCGCCCGGCGGCGAGATGCGTGGTCTCAGCCTGCACGAACCAGCCTTCGCCCATTTGCGCGCGCCACGGCCCGATCCGGCCCTCTCCAGCGATTACCAGCAGCCAAGTCTCGGCCTGCGCGCGGAGTTTCCATAGCGACTCCGGCGCAAGCTCGAAGCGCTCGAAGCTGAAGAACGCGGTCGCCAGGAGCAGCGTCCTGGCATCGCTCAAACGCCGCGTCGGCGCCTGTCCTGCGGCCGGTCCGGCATGGGCGACAGCAACACCGGGCTCGATATGAAGCTCGCGTTCGCGACCGTAATCGAACAGGCGGAAGGTCGTGTCGCTGCGCTGCTGGATCTCGGCGAGCACGAGGCCCGGGCCGATCGCGTGTATAGTCCCTGCCGGCACGAAGATCACATCACCCGCCGCGGCGGTTCGCCAGGACATGCGTTGACAGATTGAACCGTCCTCGATTGCGGCTCGCAGCTGTGCCTGTGAGAGTGACGACTTCAGGCCGACTGCCACCGTGGCGCCGGGCTCGGCGGCGAGCACGTACCAGGCTTCGGTCTTGCCGCGTGCAAGCCCCATGGCGTGGGCAGCGTCGTCATCGGGATGCACCTGGATCGAGAGAGCTTCGCTCGTGAACAGCAGCTTGAATAGCAAGGCGGGATCAAGAGCAGGATCGAGGCGCTGCAACCAGATTTCGCCGATGGCGGCGCCATGATGATCGACCCCGCTCCAGGGCTGGAGATCACGTGAGCCCCAGGGTTTCGGAACGGCCTGCAAGCGAACCAATTCGAGAGCCATGGCGAACTCCAAAGTCGCCGGGCTTCGACAGTTCGACCGGATTGTCGAACGGTGCTGCGGCGGGGCCGGCAAGGTATGGATGTCGTCAAAGGCAGCGCCGGTAGCGGCTTTGCCTCTGCGAGAGCGACCGGGCTCCTGCCCGCGGCTCTCAAGTCCTGGCGGTCAAGGCAGCTGCTGGTGGTTTTCAAGGGCCGCTGCGAGCTGAGCCGGCTCGACCGGAACCATCTGATGCAAAGACCCGGCCGCTCCGATAGCCCGCGAATGGACAAAGCCGCCGACACGTCGCCAGGCGAGCCTGAAAGCGCTCTCGATTGATTCCTCGTCGTAGTCGACCGGGCACTCCCCGGCGGGCAGAGGTGCCTCGAAACCGGGCAGCAGAAACGGAGACGAAAAATGGACGGAGATCTGCGTGGTGCGACTGGTCACGACGGCTTCCTTCCTAAGGTGCGCCCCTGAAGCGTCAGAGATTTCTGACGACACGGTAAGGCGCTCCAGGCAGCAGCCCGTCGCTCGCAATCAGCGATTTCATTGCCGTGGGCTCGTGATGTGGATATGGGACAAATTCAGCCTGAAACAAGCCATAAAGTAAGATTCATTTTAAAATTCGCGCCGAGAATTGTTCTCATAGAATTTTTTCTTATCAAGAATCGTTTTAAAGCGCTGATATCGTGAATTATTATTTTGTTTTTTCAGACACCTTGCTGATTTTTATTTTACCACGCTCTGTCGATCGTGGTTTCAGTAGCCATATTGGAGTCTCGACGCCCGCGCGGGCCGTCTAGGGACCTGCCGGAGTTGGCAGCTCATCATTCCGATGCCCATGCGGCTTTCAGCCTCGCGCAGAAGGATTTTGAGCCATGGCTCGTCTAATCACGAAGACAGGACAGCGTGCGGAGCTGGTCTGTGACATGTCGAAAGAGAGATCTGGCAAGCTCATCTGCGACCCCAACATATTGGCTCTTGCCGACCTTCAAGGCGATCTGATGCTGGAGACCGACGACGGTGGGCGGTGCCATATCAGGATCACTTCGATCGGCGCGGACCATCTGACATTTGCCGGTCGCATGGTCGAAAGCCTTTGAGACTGGTTCTGCACCAACCGGCTTCGCATCGCGGCTGGCAACCATGGTCGGGAGCCGCTCGGCGGACCTTGCGGACTGCGTCGTCAGCCGAGAATCCGCCTAACTCTGACTTCGAGCCGACAGTTCGGGAATACTGAAAATTCCCCGCTAACAGGACTTCGGAGATCACAATGACAAGCGTCATCTCACACTGGAATTTATACAGGATCTGGCTTTTGAGCCGATACCCGATCTGGCTCGCTTATGGCGGTCTTATTGCAGCGATGGCACTCGCTTTCGCCGTCGTATCGCATTGACCCGCGTCGGTCGCCAAAATGTAGTGCCTAAGACCGGGGCTCCTTGGTTCGATGCTGACTGATAGCGTCATCAGCGTTGGCAGGGGTGTCGGATCAGGAAATCGAGTGGCGGCGACATACCTAGCGAAGTTTCTGACGGACCAGAGCAAGGTCGTTTCGGATCGTCGTGGCGGCTATCCACCTTGATGCAGCCTTCTTTGGTGACATCGGCTCCTAAGCCTGTCGCAAGCTCAGAATGGATGCGTGATCCGAGTGCGGGATAGACCGCTTCGAAGCAAAGCCGTCCAGCAGCGCAGCACAGGCTCAAGCCGTTCGCCTCCAATCGAAATCGCTCGGCCGGACCGCCGATGACGCGGACCCCTATGCTTGCAAGGTGTTTGGCAATCCGCTCCTCGAGGCTATTGCGCCCGTCGAGAACAAGGCTGACGCGGTCGGTGAGGGTGAAGGGCGGGTACCGCCTGTCCACAGAGCCGGCAGCAGGCCAACCCTTCGCCTTCCTTGAGCGTGAGCCGCCTTGATGGTTAGCCGTTGAGATAGCGACGCATGCAGTAGAGCAGCGTCGCCTGTTCGTCGTGCTCGCGAATGTCGATGACGCGACCGAACAGGACGCGATGGGTTGCCTCGTCCACGGCATTGGAGAGCTCGCATTCGAAGCTGACCGAGGCGTTGGCCAGGACCGGGACGCCGGTGAGGCCGTCCCGCCATTCGCCAAGCTCAAATCGGTCCTCCCACGGATTCTTTCCGCCAAAGACGTTGGAGATATCCTCCTGGCCCGGCATCAACGTGTTGACGCAGAAATGGCGCGCGTTCTCAAAGGCGTGGAAACACGAGCTCGCGCGATTGATGCAGAAGAGTAGCGTTGCCGGGCTGTCGCTGACACTGCAAACCGACGAGGCGGTGAAACCGTAGCGCTTACCGCCAGACATGGCGGTGACGACGTTGACCGCCGAGCCGAGGCGAGACATGCCGTTGCGAAATGCGGCTTTGTCCACGATGTCGAAGCGGTGGTCCATCATCCCCATATCCAGCCTCTCAACAAAGCTCTGGGCGAGCACAGCCGAAGCGGTCGCACACCATCCCTTGCTCGCATCAGATTGCGGCACCCTCCGCCTGGAAAGATCGGCCCGCGGATCCCGACGAGATCGGCGCGGTTGTCCGGCAAGCGCGAGGGCACCATGTTGAATCCGTTGGCAGTCCCGTTGGTGATCAGGTCGCCAACGTTTCGGCAAGTTCGCTTGCGCTAGGCCGCGCCGAGTTCTTCTCGAACGATTTTGGCACCTGCCCCCAGCGCGCGCAGCTTGCCTCTGGCTACGCTACGAGACAGAGGTGCCATGCCGCAGTTGGTGCAAGGATAGAGCTTGTCGGCATCGACAAACTTGAGCGCTTTTCTGAGCGTGCCGGCGACTTGCTCGGGCGTCTCGATGGTATCGCTTGCGACGTCAATAGCCCCGACCATGACCTTCTTGCCCCGGAGCAGCTCGATAAGCTCCATCGGAACGTGGGAGTTCTGACATTCGAGAGAGACGATATCGATGCTGGATTTCTGAAGCTTCGGGAACGTCTCCTCGTATTGCCTCCACTCCGAACCGAGGGTCTTCTTCCAGTCCGTATTGGCCTTGATGCCGTAGCCGTAGCAGATGTGCACGGCGGTCTCGCATTTGAGGCCTTCTGCCGCCTTCTCCAGCGTGGCGATGCCCCAGTCGTTCACCTCGTCGAAGAAGACGTTGAACGAGGGCTCGTCGAACTGGATGATGTCGACCCCGGCAGCCTCCAGTTCTCTGGCTTCCTCATTGAGGATCTTGGCGAACTCCCAAGCCAGTTTTTCGCGGCTCTTGTAGTGCGCGTCGAAGAGCGTATCGATCATCGTCATGGGGCCGGGCAGGGCCCATTTGATAGGCTGCTTGGTCTGCTGGCGCAGAAACTTGGCGTCGTTGACGAAAACGGGCTTCGGGCGAGACACTGCGCCGACAACCGTCGGCACGCTCGCGTCATAGCGATTGCGAATTCTGACGGTCTCGCGCTTCTCGAAATCGACGCCGTCGAGGTTCTCGATGAACGTCGTGACGAAATGCTGGCGCGTCTGCTCGCCATCGCTGACGATGTCGATGCCGGACTGCGATTGAGCTTCCAGGGACAGGAGCAGCGCATCCCGCTTGCCCTCGACCAATTCCTCATCCTGAAGCTTCCAGGGCGACCAGAGCTTCTCGGGCTCTGCAAGCCAGGACGGCTTCGGCAAGCTGCCGGCGGTCGAGGTGGGCAACAGTGTCTTCATGATCGGCAGCCTTATTCTCTTCGGTTCGTCAGGAAGCGTAGTTGGCGGACCACTGTTCGAGCATGGTCCTGTAGGGCGATATGAATTTTTCCTCGGCGAACTTTCCTTGCTCGACGGCTAGCCGGCCGCGCTCCTCGCGATCGTACACGATCCGGGTCAGCGAATAGTCCTGGTTCTTTAGGCTCGGCTGGTAGCACGTCCCGGCGACGGCATTGGCGTTGTAGATCTCGGGACGGTAGATCTTCTGGAACGTCTCCATCGTGGCGATGATGCTGATGAGTTCCAGATTGGTATAGTCCCGGAGAATGTCGCCCATGAAATAGAAGGCGAACGGCGCGACGCTGTTCGGCGGCATGAAGAAGCGAACCTTCAAGCCCATCTTCCTGAAATACTCGTCCGTCGGAGAAAACTCGTTCTGAACGTACTCGACGCCGAGGATGGGGTGATGATTGTCCGTCCTCTGATAGGTCTTGCTGCTGGACGCGCTAAGGCAGATGACGGGCGGCTTGCTGAAATGATCCCTGTAGGCTTTTGAATTCAGGAACAGCTTGAACAGGTTGCCGTGTAGCTCGCCGAATTTATCCGGCGTTCTGAACTCGGTTCGGTTCTTGTTGTACTCTGGCAGGAGCACGCTGAAATCGTAATCCCGGACATAGGACGAGAAGTTGTTTCCGACGATGCCTTCGGTCACCTCGTTCGTCGTACGGTCAATGATGTTGGTCTTCAGGATCTCGATAAGCGGAAACGCACCGCTGACGTCGCCCTCGCCGACGTTCATCTCGACGGAAATGATCTCGACTTCGACGGAGTAACGGTCCGCGTTCGGGTTGTCCCAATGCGCCAGGCTGTTGAACCGGCTGTCGATCATCTTCAGCGCATTGCGCAGGTTCTCGCGACGGTTGTTGCCCCTGGCCAGATTGGCGAAATTGGTCGTGGCGCGCGTATTCTCCGACGGCTGATAGTTCTCGTCGAAGCGGATCGCCTTGATGCTGAACGTGAAAACTTGACTCTGCATGATCCGGCACCCCGATTTCTAAGACGATGCCTAGATGACCGCCTGCCTATCCGGGATGCCCCAGTTTTCTTCGGGGCATCTCCGTCAGCAGCCGTGGCGACGTCTCAGGCGAAACATGTCGTTCGTTATAGCGGATGCGATCGGTGACAAAAAATGGTATTGCTTCATGAATCAATGAGCAGACGTCATCGTTCGTGGTGAGGTCCGGGTAAGCGGGCGGGCAAAACCATGCTGGACAGGCAACATCTCTCGATCCTGCGTGAGGTGGACCGAATGGGCAGCCTGACGGCCGCGGCGGAGCGGCTGAACGTCACCCAATCCGCGCTCAGCCACACGATCCGCAAGCTGGAGGAACGCTATGGCGTGGGGATGTGGGAGAAGGACGGGCGCAAGGTTCGCCTCACCGAAGCCGGGCGCTCGATCGTGACCCTGGCTCAACGCGTCCTGCCCCAGATCGAGAGGGCCGAGGAGGCGCTGTCGGACTATCGCGATGGCCAGCGCGGGTCGCTCAAGATCGGCATGGAGTGTCATCCCTGCCATCAATGGCTGATGGGCGTGACAAAGCCCTATCTCATGGCATGGCCCAATGTGGACCTGGACCTGACGACATCATTCGCCTTCGGGGGTGTGGCCGCCCTGACGGGATATGAGATCGACATCCTGATCACGCCGGACCCGCTCGAGGCGCCGGGCATCCATTATCTGCCGGTGTTCGCCTATGAACTGGTCCTAGCCGTCCCGGCCGATCATCCGCTGGCCGCCACGGGCCATGCGGAGCCGGCAGACCTGCTGGAAGAAACGCTCTTCACCTACCCGGTGCCACCCGAGCGGCTCGACATCTTCACGCAGTTCCTCGTGCCCGCCAATCGCGGCCCGCGTCACCACCGGAATGTGGAGACCACCGAGATGATGCTTCAGCTCGTGGCGGCGGGGCGCGGGGTCAGCGCGATCCCGAACTGGCTGTTGCGCCAGCAGGAGGAGGTGCTGGGCGTCCGTCCCGTCCGTATCGGCGGGGCCGGAATCCAGAAAAGCATCCATCTGGGCTTGAGAACTGGCGACGAGGCGATCGATTTCATCGCCGGCTTTCTCGCAACCGCGCGTCGGATATCGGCCTAGATCAAGCCGACGAACCTCCCGCGACGCCTACGACCTCAGAGGTCACGACGCCTTGCGCTCGCGCTGCGGCATGCCCTCCGGGACGATCGTCGCAACGATCGAGGCGTCGAGCGTCTCGTAGTCGGCAAGACCGATCGTCTGGTAGAGCTCCGCGCGGGTCTGCATGTGCTCGACCATGGCATGGGTCCCGCCATCACGCGCAATGGCCGCGTAGAGGCGCTGCTGGGCCTTGTTGGCGACGCGCAGCGAGGAGACCGGCCAGATCACCATGCGATAGCCCATCGCTTCGAATTCGTCGGCGGTGAAGAAGGGCGTGCGGCCGAACTCGGTCATGTTGGCGAGGAGCGGCACACCGGGCATGCGGCGCGCGAATTCCCGGAACATCTCGGCAGTCGTCAACGCCTCCGGGAAGATGGCGTCCGCGCCGGCCTCGACGAAGAGCTTGGCGCGCGCGACCGCGCCGTCCATGCCTTCGCTCGCCGCCGCGTCGGTCCGGGCGATGAGATAGAGGTGCCGGCGGGCCCTGGCCGCCGCGGCGACCTTGGCCGCCATGTCATGGGCATCGGCCAGCTTCTTGTCGTTCAGATGGCCGCATTTCTTCGGCAGGAGTTGGTCTTCGATATGGACGGCCCCGGCGCCTGCCTCCTCGAAGACGCGGACCATGTGCATGACGTTGAGGGCCTCGCCATAGCCGGTATCGCCATCGACCAGCAGAGGCAGGCCGGAGGCTCGGGCGATGCGCCGATCGCGCCGGTGATCGCCGAATAAACGTCGGAGCCGGTTCCGGCGATCGAACGGGCGGTGAAGGTCGAGGCGTTGAACTCGTGCTCGGCATAGAGGACGAGCGAGGTATGCATCGCCCGCACATGCTCCGCGCTTGGCCGCTTGCCGTGCAGCAGGTGCAGGAAATGACCGCCGATGCTGTCGTCATCGGTCTCCACTTCGATGCGGCGGCCGTTCTGAGCGAAGTGGTGCCAATAGAGCAGCATAGAGCCGAGCGAGGCCATCAGCCGGTCGGCGATGTCGCGCGCGCCGGGATGGTTATGGTCGTGTGCTTCGGGCAGGACGCAGCCGAGAGCCGAGACGCCCGAGCGCATCACGTCCATCGGATGGGCCGCGGCCGGGATGGCTTCCAGAGTGGCCCGCACCGCAGCCGGCAGGCCGCGCAGGGAGCGGAACTTGACCTTGTAGGCTGAAAGCTCGGCCGTCGTCGGCAGCGCTCCGTGAACGAGGAGATGGGCGATCTCCTCGAACTCGCAGGTCTCGGCGACATCGAGGATGTCGTATCCGCGATAGTGCAGGTCGTTGCCGGTCCGCCCGACGGTGCACAGGGGGTGTTGCCGGCGACGACGCCGGACAGGGCCACGGACTTCTTCGGGGCCGGCTTCGGCGCGATGCTCTCCTGGCTCATGATGTCCTCCCTCGTCAGGCCACGACGGAAAGCCCGGAGCGGGCCTCGCCATTGCCGCCGTTCCAATCGAAGATGCCGGTGGTGCGCGTGCCGAGCAGGCCGGGGTCGACCGCGAAGTTCAGGCTCGCGAGATCATCCGCCTTGAGCCGCTCCAGCCGGGCGACCGCGCCGAGGAAGCGCTCCTGTTCGGCTGCCGAGACGATGCCTTCGGCCAGCGTGCGGAACTTCTCGATGTACTGGGCTCGGGCGAAGGGGCGGGCGCCGAGCGGGTGGGCATCGGCGATGGCGAGCTCGTCGGTGATTGTCGAACCATCCTGAAGCGCGACGACGACGCGGCCGCCGAAGGCTTTCTCCTTGGGGTCGTGGCTGTGATAGCGCCGCGTCCACTCGGAATCCTCGACCGTCGAGATCTTGTGCCAGAGCGCGACCGTTTCGGGTCGATTGGCTCGCTCGGGCGCATAGGAGCGTTCATGATGCCAGCCGCCGTCCTCCAGCGCGACGGCGAAGATGTACATGATCGAGTGGTCGAGCGTCTCACGGCTCGCCTTCGGGTCCATCTTCTGCGGATCGTTGGCGCCGGTGCCGATCACGTAATGGGTGGGCCACGAGCAGAACGGCACCGTCTCGATGGGATGATTGCAGGTTGCTCTGAGGTCCTAACACCCGCGCATTCGGCGCCAGCGCACAACGCGTGACGATGTCCTCAGTCATCTGGACAGTGTCCGGTCCGTGCGTTGCCAGGATGACGATGGGGGCTTCGCGGCGCAGCCGTCGAGCCAGCCCTGGTTCGGCCTCGATTGCTCTCGCCACCAAGACAGCGACGGCAGCAAGATCAGGACGTAGCACGAGCCGGTTATTGTCTGTGCTTCCACCATCCAGATCATCCAAGAGATGCTCGATGGCATCGACCTGATTGCTGCGCAGCATCGGTTTCACCATGGCGCCTTCCTCACGCGCCAGGATGTCGAGATAGGCCCTGGCCAGCAGATCAGGGCGGGCCGCGATTGAGGGGGCAGGAGAGGGGGGCTTGGACATCGTTCGAGACATGACGATTCCTCCGGGCGCGCGGACCGGCGCTCGTTTGGTTCAAGGCGAAGGCGGGGCAGCTAGGCGGCGCGCAAAACGAGCGCAATTCCGCACAAGAATCTACGATCAGAGCTGGTTCGCCAGCTGCAACAGAACCTCGGCGCTGCAGTCGAGCTCGTCGAAGTCATCATCAATGAGATCGGCGGACGGTGCGATCATAGGCACCCTCCTTCTGTTCATCTCGCGCAGAACGACAAGGTCGCGACCATGGCGGTCGCCGCTCGTTCTACGTTGGAGCGAGAGAATCAAAGACCGTCGTTTCGAGCGACCAACACGGCGCTGAGCGAGCATGCACGCCTCCATTGAAAGGACTTGTACGCAGGCTTTTGAAGAACGGCGAGAAGATCGGCACAGGCTTTAATCGGCCAGCCGAGCGAGGGGGCTCGTCATTTGGCTAGTGGGATCGGACGCTCGCTATTTCGAGTCTGAGCTGCCAGCCGGGGCGTCGGGCCGTTGACGATGCATACATTATAGAAGCGCACATTGTGCGCTTTCAATCCCTAAAACTTTAACGATGATGCTCATCATCCATTATGGTTAACGACCACCGCTCATTTCTGGCCCGCCGCCCATGTGTCGACTGCCGCAAGCACGGCGGCCTTATTCCAGCCTGCAGCAACAGCCGAGGTCAAAAGAGCGTCAAGGGCAGGGGCCACTGATGGCACGGCGTCTGAGCGTCCCGGCCCAACTATGCGCATGAGAAGGGCCAGTTGCAGCAGCTCTGCGATGTAAGGAGGCGGTCCCTTCCTGGACCAGTTCTGCACTGTTCGCCTCGAAACTCCGAACGCATTTCCAAACCCGATCTCTGTCAGACCAAGGTCCCGTCGCGCCGTTCGAAATGCTTCCGCGTCCATGTTGGTCGAACTCGCAATGCCAAAAACCATGGGAGCGCCTGGCGGTATGCTTGTATCTTCGCGGGTTGCTCGCCGGTTGTGAAGGATAGGAGTCCAAATTCATGATTCCGGAATTTCGAAAATAAGGAAACACGAGTTGTTCAAGAGGTATCCTCGGTAGCGGTTTAGGTAGCTGGGGTGGCGGCTACGGATAAGCCTCGCGAGCGAGAAGCCCGCGCGGCTCCGGGAGAGAGACTCGGCCGCCCTTATCAAGGTATTGCTTCCCGTCCTGGCGTACCGAATGAATTTGCGTGAAAATCAGCGCCCGTAGGTAGCCAGGATTGGGCTAGGCCGTATTCGGAGAAGCGGTCGCGAAACAAACCATGCAGCGGCGCTGTTGCCGAGGTCAGGTTCGCGATCGCATGTCACAACGCTTCGCGTCGGCCGCCGGTCTAGAGGCCATTTGCACTGTGCAGGTTGGCGCAATCGCGAACTGAGGCCTGCCACGCCATGTGAGGCGACCGGTGGACCCCAATCTGCCAATGATCACCGTGCCTAGCACCGCCATTGCCGCCTCGCTAAGCACGCATCAAAATCCGTGCGACGTTCAATCGGGCTACATCGCGCGATTATATGGGCTAAACGACGGCCAATCGGGCTACACGACAAAGGCGGAGCATTCTTGAGCGGGGGCCTGCCTATCTACGATTCGCATAAGACATATTATGGAACTTAAATTGATAGCCGGAGATGCGCCTGACTCCGGTCGCAGGCTCACGGCGCGTCAGGCCGCCAGCACCATCCCGTCATAGGCTGGTTCGACATTTCGCGGCAAACGTTTGGAAAGAGCCGCATAATCGAGATCGACATGCAGGTTGGTCAGCACGGTCCGGTGCGGCTTCAGCAGTGCGATCGCGTCGAGCGCCTGCTCGAGATTGAAATGGCTGGGATGCGGTGCCTCGCGCAGGCAGTCGAGGATCAGCAGGTCGAGCCCTGTCATGGCCGCCTGGGCTTCCGGCGGGATCGCGCTGACATCCGGAGCATAGCCGATGCCGCCGAAGCGGAAGCCGAGCGCGTCGTAGCCCGGGCCGTGCTCAAGCCGGAACGGCAAGGTCTCGATCGTGCCGCCTGGTCCGTCGACCGCGTGAAGCTCGCCGGCCGCCAGCGGACACAGATCGAGGATCGGCGGATAGAGGCTGCCGGGCGGCGTCTCGAACAGATAGCTGAAGCGTGACCGGAGCGTCGCGCCGGTCACGGCGTCGGCATGGACCGGAATGCGCTTGCGCATGTGCAGGACCAGCGCCCGGAGATCGTCGATGCCATGGGTATGGTCGGCGTGGTCATGGCTGAACAGCACCGCATCGAGTCGCTTCACATCCGCGCCGATCAATTGCTCACGCAGATCCGGCGTGGTGTCGACCAGCACGCTCGTCGTGCCATCGGCGCCTTCGCGCTCGACCAGCACCGAGCAGCGCCGGCGGCGGTTCTTTGGATTGCCGGGGTCGCAGGCGCCCCAACCGGAACCCGGCCTGGGCACGCCGCCGGAGGAACCGCAGCCGAGGATCGTGACCTTCAGGCTCATGCGGACACCGACCCGGCTCAGCCGACCTGCGCCGGGCGCGTGGCGTGATCCATCTTCCAGTAGCAGCGACGCGCATTCTGCGAGGTGACGCGCGCGATCTCGTCGAAGGACACGCCCTTCACCTCGGCCAGAACCTTCGCTGTTTCAACGACATAGGAGGGTTCGTTACGCTTGCCGCGATAAGGCGTCGGAGCAAGGTAGGGCGCATCGGTCTCGACCAGAAGGCGCTCCAGCGGGACCTCGCGGGCGATGGCCCGCAGCGCCTCGGAGGTCTTGAAGGTCAGGATGCCGGAGAACGAGACATAGAGGCCGAGCTCGACGCCGGTCCGCGCCAGCATCTCGCCGGCGGTGAAGCAGTGCAGAATGGCAGGGAAGGCGCCCTTCCCCATTTCCGCGCGCAGGATCGCCGCCATGTCCTCATCCGCCTCGCGCGAATGGATGACGAGCGGCAGCTGGGTCTGCCGCGCCGCATCGATATGGGTCAGCAATCCCTGAGCCTGCGCCTCGCGCGGGCTCTTGTCGTAGTGGTAGTCGAGCCCGGCTTCGCCGATGGCGACGCAGCGCGGATGGCGCGACAGCTCGACCAGTTGCGCGGCCGTGACGTCGAGCTCCTCATGGGCGCCATGCGGGTGCGTGCCGACGGTGCACCAGACGGAAGGGAAACGCTCGGCCAGCGCGGCATAGGTCGCAAAGCGCGCGACCCGCGTCGAGATCGTCACCATGCGGCCGACGCCCGCGTCTTCCGCCCGCGCGACATAGGCCTCGATATCCTCGGCGAAGTCGGGGAAATCGAGATGGCAATGCGTATCGATCAGCATCAGGAGGCCGCAGCCTCCTCGGGCTCGACATAGCGCGGGAAGACCGCGCTCGGCGCCGGCAAGGCCGTGCCCGCAACGAGCCGGCCGGCCTCGCCCAGCACCGCGAAGTCGCGCGCGCCAGCGTCGACCGCCAGCAGATCGAGCAGCTTGGCCATCGCCTCCGGCATGATCGGCTGGGTCAGGATCGCGACCTGCCGCAGGGCCTCGATCGTGACATAGAGCACGGTATCGCGCCGCGCCGGATCGCTCTTGGAGAGCTTCCACGGCTCGTTGTTGGCGAAATAGCGGTTCGCCTCGGCGACCACGGCCCAGATATCGGCCAGCACCGTGTGCAATGCGAACTCGTCTATGGCGGTGCGCGCCTTGGCGACCAGCCCGTCGACCTGCGCCAGCATCGCCCGGTCGGCCTCGTTCAGTGCGCCCTGCGCCGGCACCCTGCCCTCGCAATTCTTGGCGATCATCGACAGCGAGCGCTGCGCCAGATTGCCGAGATCATTGGCAAGGTCCGCATTGATGCGCCCGACGATCGCCTCGTGGCTGTAGTTGCCGTCCTGGCCGAAGGAGACCTCGCGCAGGAAGAAGTAGCGCAACTGGTCGACGCCATAGGCCTTGGCGAGGTCGAACGGGTCGACGACGTTGCCGAGCGACTTCGACATCTTCTCGCCCTTGGAGAGCAGGAAGCCATGGCCGAAGACGCGCTTGGGCAGGGGCAGCCCGGCCGACATCAGGAAGGCCGGCCAGTAGACCGCGTGGAAACGGATGATGTCCTTGCCGATGACGTGGACATCGGCCGGCCAGAAGCGCCAGCGCGGATCGTTCTCGTCGGGGAAGCCGCAGCCCGTGACGTAATTGTTGAGCGCGTCGACCCAGACATACATCACATGCTTCGGGTCGCCGGGCACCGGCAGGCCCCAGTCGAAAGTGGTGCGGCTGATCGACAGATCCTGCAGCCCGCCCTTGACGAAGCTCACCACCTCGTTGCGGCGGGTGTCGGGGCCGATGAAGGACGGGTCGGCCTCGTAATGGGCGAGCAGCCGGTCCTGATAGGCAGAGAGCCTGAAGAAATAGCTCTCCTCCTCGGTCCATTCGACCGGCGTGCCCTGCGGGCCGATGCGGACGCCATCGGCGTTGAGATGAGTCTCTTCCTCGCCGTAATAGGCTTCGTCACGCACGGAGTACCAACCGGCATAGCGGTCGAGATAGATGTCGCCGTTCGCTTCCATCCGGCGCCACAGTTCGAGCGTCGACGGCAGGTGGTCGGCATCGACCGTGCGGATGAAGCGGTCATAGGCGCAGTTGAGAGTGTCGGCCATCGCCTGGAAGCGCGGCGCCGTCCGGTCGACGAGCTCGCGGGCGGTGATGCCCTGCTTCGCGGCGGCCTGGAAGATCTTCAGCCCGTGGTCGTCGGTGCCAGTCTGGAAGAAGACGTCGTAGCCGTCGAGCCGCTTGAAACGCGCGATCGCGTCGGCTGCCACCACCTCATAGGCGTGGCCGATATGCGGCGCGCCGTTGGGATAGGAAATCGCCGTCGAAATATAGAATGTCGGGGCCGAGGCCATCATCTGTCCGGTGCTGTCTCGTTTCAGGCTGCGCGCGACCGCGCTACCGCCTCCGACAGATCGTGAAACAGCGACATGACGAGGGGGCGGCGGTCGAGATTGTAGGTTTCCACCTCCCGGGCCGCGCGCGCAAGTCTCTCCCATACCTCCGCGAGGGGCGCAAGCCGGGCCGGGCCGGCGGCGGCATGCGCGTGCAGGTGGCCGCTGAGCCAGCCCTGCACGGTCTCGAGCATCACCGCGAACTCGGCCTCGCCGGCCTTGCCCGCGACTTCCTCGCCGAGCGCCAGCAGGGCCGGGAGGTCGACGCCGGGCAGAGCGTCGAGCCGCGCCCTCACCGCTTCGACCAGTGCAAGCGTCGCCGGATCGACATAGCTTAGAGCCCGCTTCACCGAGCCCTCGGAGAGCGCTGCGGCGCGCTGCAGGGCAGAGTCGTCATAGGGCAGGCCCATCCGCTCGAGCGCGATCCGGCCGGCCTCGGCGACGTCGCCCTCGGAGAGGGGCTCGAAGCCGAGCAGCCGGCAGCGCGAGCGGATCGTCGGCAGGATGCGGCCCGGCGCATGCGCGACGATCAGGAAGAGCGTGCGGGCCGGCGGCTCTTCGAGCAGCTTGAGCAGGGCGTTGCCCGCCGAGCGGTCGAGCTCCTCGCTGGAATCGACAATGCAGACGCGCCAGCCGCC
Source organism: Allobosea sp. WAO (assembly GCF_001509835.1). Taxonomy (GTDB): domain Bacteria; phylum Pseudomonadota; class Alphaproteobacteria; order Rhizobiales; family Beijerinckiaceae; genus Allobosea. The sequence continues at coordinate 213,564 of NZ_JXTJ01000004.1, read as the reverse complement.
CTCCCCGGCGCTGGAGCCGAAGCGTTCGAGCACCCGGCGGACCAGATCGACCGGGATGTTGCTGGTGAAGCTCTTGCCGTCAGGCTTCGAGATCCGGCGCAGCAGATGCAGGTCCGGGTGCGACTGCGCCATGATCTTGCGCGTCGCGGCGTCCTCGGCCGGCATGGAAAGATCGCTCGTGGCGCGGGCCCGCTGCATCGGGTCGCCCTCCGCCAGAAGGAAACGCGCCACGCGATAGGCAAAGCTCGCCTTGCCGATTCCTTCCGGGCCGCCGAGCAGCCAGGCATGGTGCAGCCGCCCGGAACGCAGGGCGGCGAGAAAGGCTTGCTCCTGATGCTCGTGTCCGATCAGCGCCAGCGTTTCGCGCGGATGCGGCGCGTTCGGCAGGCGGTCGGGCTCGTTGGTCGATTCGATCATGCCGGCGCAATCTGCGGCAGCGGCAGCCGGCTGGCCAGAGCCCGCCAAGCCTGCTCGGCCAGCTGGTCGGGGGTAAGGCCGGCATCGAGCACGACGCAGCGGTCGGGTTCGGCCGCGGCGATATCGAGGAAGGCCTGGCGCAGCTGGCGATGGAAGGCGAGGGTCTCGCCCTCGAACCGATCGACCGTTTCGCCCGGTTGTCGACGGCTCGCCGCCCGGGCCAGCCCGATCTCGGGAGCGAGATCGAGGATGAAGGTCAGTTCCGGCTTCAGCCCTGCAATGGCGATCGTCTCCAGTGCTGCAAGCTTCTCGGCCCCGATCTCGCCCAGGGCGCCCTGGTAGACCCGCGTCGAGTCGATGAAGCGGTCGCAGATCACCCAGGCGCCGCGTTCCAAGGCGGGCCCGATGCGCCGGTCGACATGGTCGATGCGGGCCGCGGAGAACATCAGCGCCTCGGCGAAGGCGCCATAGGGCTTGATCTGTCCGGTGAGCAGCGCGTTGCGGATCCGCTCGGCCTTCGGCGAGCCACCGGGTTCGCGCGTCAGCTCGACGACGAGGCCGAGAGCCTCTAGCCGGGCTGCGAGCGCCTTTGCCAGCGTCGACTTTCCGGCGCCCTCGCCGCCTTCCAGGGTGATAAAGTGCCCGGCGTCCGTCTCGGCTGCCTTGGGATCCTGCTCTGCCATCCCCGCGCTCAGCTCCGCCCCAGCGCCTTGCGGATCCAGCCGGTCGAAACCTCGAAGAGGGCATCGAGCGCGCGCTGCTGCAGACTGCCGACCTTGACCGCTTCGGCCGTGTAGAGCGGGATGTCGAGCGTCTTGACCTCGCCGCGCGTCACCAGCAGCCGCGCGACCTGGGCGCCCTCCTCCACCGGTGCCTGCAATGGCCCGCGATAGACGATGCGGGCATTGAGCCGCTCGCTGCTGCCCCGTGGCACCAGCAGGTTGACCGGACCTTTGGCTTTCAGCGCCACCCTGCCCTTCTCACCGCCATAGACGCTGGCCTCGCCGACGGTTTCGCCCGCCGCGAAGACCTGGCGCTGCTCGAAGGATCGGAAGCCCCATTCCAGCAGCTTGCGCCCCTCGCTCGCCCGGTCGCGTGCATTCTTCAAGCCGGCGACGACGACGATCAGGCGCTGGTCCTTCTGCACGGCCGAGCCGACCAGGCCGTAGCCGGAATCGTCGACATTGCCGGTCTTGAGCCCGTCGGCACCGATATCCATCGCGAGCAGCGGGTTGCGGTTCTGTTGCCGTATCTTGTTCCAGGTGAATTCGCGCTGGCCGAAGATCTTGTAGAGCTCCGGATAGGTCTTGATGATGTGGTCCGAAAGCCGTGCGAGCTCGCGGGCGGTGACCTTCTGTTCGGGGTCGGCCATTCCCGAGGCGTTGCGGAACACCGATTTGCTCAGGCCGAGCGCCCGCACCCGCTCCGTCATCAATCTCGCGAAATTCGCCTCGTCGCCGGCGACCGCCTCGGCAAGCGCGATCGCGGCGTCGTTGCCGGATTGCACGATCAGCCCTTGCAGGATGTCGCCGAGCTTCACCCGGCTGTTGACCAAAGCGAACATGGTCGAGCCGCCCGAGACACCCCCGCCCTTGCGCCAGGCGTTCTCCGAGATCGTGATCTCGGTGTCGAGGGTCATCTTGCCCTGCTCTATTTCCTGGAAGGCGACGAGCGCCGTCGCGATCTTGGCAAGGCTCGCCGGAACCATCAGCTCGTCGGCGGCCTTCTCGTAGAGAATGGCGCCGCTGCCCGAATCGAGCAGGACGGCGTGCGGTGCGGCGGACTGGAAGCTCTGAGCGCCAGCGCCGGGAATGGCAGCGAGCAGAAACGCCACAGCGCCGAGGGAGCGCCCGCCACGCGCCAGAAAACGGCCGAACACCAGCATCGAACGACCTCGCGCCATCTCTCGATCAGATGATGGCGCCGTGCGGGCGGTCAAGCCCGGCGCGGATCAATTCCGCGCAAGCGGCTGAAGAATCTGCGGCTTGACGCCTGCGGCCAGCGGATGACCGGCGGCGAAGCGCGCGGTCGGCGCCCTCTCCGGGGCCGCGAAGAGGCTGGCGACGCTGGTGCGCGGCGTCGTCGATGCCGAGGTCATGACGGCCGGCCGCAGCACCGGGACCGGCTTGCCGGCATTGGCGATGGTGTCGAGATCGAACGGCCGCTCGGGCGGCAGCCTCACCCCGCGCATCGGCACGCCGTCGCCGGGCGCGCTGACGGTCGTGACCTGGATCGGGCTCTGCAGCGAGGCGCGCTGCGGCTGTTCGGCATAGGCCTGAACCACTGGCTGCGAGACCGGCGTTGCACGAACGGGAACCGGAGCCGGCTGCGGGCGTTGTTCTTCGACTTCGGAGCCGAGATCGACCTGTGTGTTCCCGGCGACGAGGCTACGCGAGCTCTGTCCCGGGATCGACGCGGGCTGGCCGTCGGTGCGCAGGGAGGCGAGGAGCATCTTGTCGTCGGAGCCGCCGAGCGAAGCCTGACCGAGATACTCGACCTTGACGCGCGCCGTGCCGAGATGGCGGAAGGCGAGCGCGTCGGCCGTACGCTGGGACACGTCCATGAGACGCCCGCCATGGAACGGGCCGCGATCGTTGACGCGCACGATGATCGAGCGGCTGTTGGTGACGTTGGTGACGCGGGCATAGGCTGGCAGCGGCATGGTCGGATGCGCAGCGCTGATGGCGTAGCGGTCATAGACCTCGCCATTGGCGGTACGGCGGCCATGGAAGGCTTCGCCATACCAGGAGGCGGTGCCGACCAGCGTATGGCCGAGGGGCTTGTCGTAAGGCGTGTAGCGTTTGCCGGCGACGGTGTAGCTGCGGCCGATCAATTGCCGTCCGCCTCCCTTCGGAACCGGCTCGCCATCCGCGACCACGCGGGCGCTGGCCGGGCCATATTTCGACGAGGGGAAGGCGCCGATTTCCTTCGATTTGCCGCGCCGGGCGACACCGTCATTGGCGCAGTTGGCCAGAAAGACCCCAGCCACCATGACGCAGCCGAGGCGAGCTACGGTCTTAAGGTGCGAGCAGGAGCGGGAGTCGTAGCGGGCTTCATTGGCGCTGGATACCACCGGTGCCGAAGAGCTTGCGCGTCCGATCATGCCCAAATTCCTGCGGTTCGCCAAAAAAACGCAATGCCACCGCCGCGCGAACGCAGCGATACGGCAGCTTTCGGCCGATTCAATTAAGGGATCGTTAAGGCGGTGAGGCGCGAAGGCGACACCGTTAACAAAAGCCCAGCTGCCCCCTTTGGGCGGGCACAAAGGTGTCGGAAATGCGGCAACTGTCAACCCGTCTCCATCTCTCCGCCATTTTTTGGACCGGCGTGGCAGCGGCGCAACGGCGCCTGTAGCGCGGCCTCCCGAGCGCACACGCCGAATCGGAAAATCATCCAAAACACGGAAAAGTATGGGTTTTCTAGCCGACGCCGGTCCTGGATGGCGCACTTTCGGCAGCGCAGGGCCGCGAGGCGCTTGCAAAACGCCGCAACCGGCGGCAATGACGGTCACACCGGAAGGGTGGCCGAGTGGTTTAAGGCAGCGGTCTTGAAAACCGCCGTAGGTGAAAGCCTACCGTGGGTTCGAATCCCACCCCTTCCGCCATCACCGGCGGCAAGTTTCCGGCCGCGACCGGAGGCCGCCTTGTCCGTCGAAATCGCCCTTGCCGATTTTCCCCTTCGGACCCGTGACAAGCTGCGCTATGGCGACACGGATCGACAGGGGCATATCAACAATGCCGTGTTTTCGACGCTGTTCGAGACCGGCCGCGTCGAGCTGATCTACGATCCCGTCCAGCCTCTGGCGGAGCCCGGTACCGCCTTCGTCATCGCCAGGCTGGAGGTGGATTTCCGGGCGGAGCTGCTCTGGCCCGGCGAGGTCGAGAGCGGAATGCGCGTCGCTTCAATCGGCCGCAGCTCAGTTCGGCTCGAGCAGGTGATCTTTCAGTCTGGGCGCTGTGCCGCGAATGCTGTCACGGTCATCGTCCTGGTGGACGAGGCGACACGTAGGTCACGCCCCTTCTCCGATGCGGTGCGCGAGCGTCTGCTCGCGCTGATGCCACCCAAATCCGGATAGTAGCTCAAGGCCCGGCATCCTCGATCGTATGGGCTCGCCAGCAGGCCTGATTCAGCCGCCGAAGTGGTCGCGGGTCATGCTATTCCTGATCGGCCTTCTTCACGTCGGCGAGCCGATCTGGCCTATCGGGACATAACCAATGGCAGGCGCCAGGCGGACGAACCCCTCACCGTGATGTTCCTTTGGAGCCACAACACATCACGGAACGTGAGGTCATACGAGAGTTCCATCAACACAAATCACTCGACATCAGATCGAATGAAGGGAACCGAATCACCCTCGCCGCGTTCGGAGCCAAAAATGCGGGAGGATATCATGAGCAGCCTTGTTACGGTCTCGGCGCTGTTCCTGGCCGGCGGTCTTTCAACCGTGACCATGGGGGGCGTGCCCCTGCAGGGTATTCTCAACGACCTCTTCTGGGCCGGCCTCGCCATTTCGGCCTTCATCACCACGGCGGGGCTCGAAGCGTCGAGCTGACCGGCAAGGGCGGCCTTCCGGCGCTTTCGCAGCTTTCATCTCCGAAACCAGATCGGCACGACTGCGGTCAAGCTCGTTCGAAGCCGTGCATTGCGCCGCGTTCCCGTTATGGTTGTGGCGGACACTGACGAAGGGCCCGCCGTGGCGAGTGAAGCGCATGTGCTTTTCGATGCGGCCTTGCCAGCTGTCGGGAACATCAACGCCGAGTTGAAGCGCCTCGGTTTCCCCGTCAGGATTCGATATGGAGACGGTCGTCTTGCCGACCATAGTGGCTTCCTGCCGGCGATGCTGCGGCACCAGCAATCCGGCTGCGAGATCGATGTCCACGGCGGCCCCGACGCCGTCAGCGACATCGAGGCGCCCGAGACCGGCAAGCCATTCTCACATCGTGTCAGTCTGCGTTGGGCGAGCGATAAGGACGAAGCCATAGTCGGCCTTTGCGTCGCGGCGGCCTTGGCTAGGCTGACGCAGGGCATGGTGCTCGATGAGGGATCAGGCAAGTGGCAGGGCGCGGGCAAAGCGATCGACCATGCCAGGCAGTATATCGAGGCGGCGGGCGCAAGGTGCGGTCCAGCTGAACCAGGAACGCGCCCGGCGGACATCAAGCGCTACCTGAAAGGCCTCCTGGCCGAACGGGAAGACCTCGTCCTTGTCGGTCGGCACCTCTTGATCCGGCCCGTTCGCCACATTTTGCGCGGCGCACTGTTCGATCGCACAGGGGAACGGACTCGCTTCCGGATCTGGCCGTACCTCCAACCGCTCTACGGATGTCCGGTTTCCACCGGGTGCCTGGAACCGATCCATGGATCGCTCTGGGACGTTACGGCAAGCCACTTCATGCCATTGCTGCAAGATGCGCTGCTTCATGATGTGTTCGCCGATGTCGGATCCATCACCACTCTGGAAGGGCTGAGCAGTCGATTGGAGAGCAATCGAGAAAAGGTGTCTGCATGCGTCGTGGCCTTGCTGTTGGCCGGGCGGCCCCAAACGGCCAGCACAATCATAGACGGTCTCGAGGCAAGGGACGCCATCTGGGCGCACTGGCTCGCCGAGGAGCGGCAGCTCCTCGATCGTGACGTCAAGGCGGTCTGCGCCGAATTCCGCGAGCGGGAGGAACGAACAGTCCAGGCGCTCAAGATCGCGTCGATCTGGGAGCCCTCTCCCTTCCCCGCCGAGTTGCCGGAACATCTACGCGAGAGCGTGGCGGAGCCGCAATTCCAGGCGGGCACCTGGCCTGCGACACCGGACGGCCTGTTGGCGCCACTGCCCGACCAGCCCGGCGAACTCAAGTTCAGCAGGGAGTATATCTTTCGCCGCGGCTTTCCCCTCCTGCTGAAACCCATGACGATCGCGGCCGGGCAACGGGCCTACCGGGCCCATGAGCGACTGATCGCGGCGCAGCGCCTGCACGACGGCATGCTCCTGCTCAGTATCGTGGACCCTCAGCGTGCGCATCAGAGCTGGATCGATCAGACGTCGCCGGGCGCCGATCCGATCGGGTATCACTCGCGTTTCCTGCTCTACGGCATAGAGCGCCTCGCCGAGGTTTCGCTCCACCGTCGGTCGTTGTCCGAGGAACCGCTCTCGATCAGTTCGATCGATATCCGGAGCCGCGATCGCCGCCGGGAGATCTGGCGCTGCAACTTCAGACATGATCAAGCCGTTGCGACAGTGTTCGATGCCCGAGGCGCGTCCCTAGGTGGGATCACCTCTGACTTGCCGCCGGACCTTCTGGCCGCACTTGTGCTCGACCATCCCGTCCCTGGTGCGCCGAACGACATCCTGCGCCGCACGCGAAGGCTCCTCGACGGCATGGGCTATGGCGAACTCGATCTCGATCTTCCCTTGGAAGGATCCTGATCTTTACGCCGCCCTTATGCCCTTCACGGCCCTTCCCGCTCGAACGCTTACCCGGCCCGCCCCCACATCTCCGGTCTGAAACACAGGCTGGAGACCGATATGGCCGACATCTTTTTCTTCGCGCTTGGGACCGGAGCCTTTGCGCTTTTCGGCCTCTATGCGGCGCTGCTGCGCAAGGTCTGACGACCATGGCGCTCACCATCCTCTACGCCGCCGCGGCCCTCGGGCTCGCGGTCTACATGGTCGCCGCGCTGCTGCGCCCCGACCGCTTCTGAACTTCGAGAACAAAGGAGACCTCGCATGGAATGGCGGGGCTGGGCCGAGATCGTCTTTACGATCGCGTTGACTGTGGCCGTGGGCTGGCCACTCGGCATCTACATGGCGCGCGTCTGGGCGGGCGAACGAACCTGGTTCGACCCCGTGCTACGCCCGGTCGAGGCCGGGCTCTATTCGGCGCTCGGCATCGATCGAGGCAAGGGCCAAGGCTGGCTCGGCTATGCCGGGGCGGTGCTCGCCTTCAGCGCGGCCGGCTTCGTGCTGCTCTATGCGCTCCTGCGGCTGCAGGGGCAGTTGCCGTTGAACCCGCAGGGCTTCGACGGTCTGTCGCCGCATCTAGCCTTCAACACGGCCGTCAGCTTCGTCACCAATACGAACTGGCAGTCCTATGGCGGCGAGACGACGGTCAGCAGCCTCAGCCAGATGCTGGGCCTCACCGTACAGAACTTCGTCTCGGGCGCGGTCGGTCTGTCGGTGGCGGCGGCCATGGCGCGCGCCTTTGCCGCCGATCGTGGCGAAACGCTCGGCAACTTCTGGGTCGATCTGACCCGCAGCACGCTCTACGTGCTGCTGCCGGTCTCGATCATTACCGCGCTGGCACTGGTCGCCGCCGGCGTACCGCAAAGCTTGCTCGCCAACGTCACGGCCAAGACGCTCGATGGCGCCGACCAGATCATCGCGCTCTTCCCAGTCGCCAGCCAGGAGGCGATCAAGCAATGGGGCACCAATGGCGGCGGTCTGTTCAACGTCAACTCGGCGCATCCGTTCGAGAATCCGACGCCGCTGACCAATCTGATCGAGGTCGTCTCGCTGAATGCGATCGCCTTCGCCACCGTCGTTGCCTTCGGGCGTGTCGCCGGCGCCCGCAAGGAGGCGCGAGCGCTGATCTCGGCGATGGTGATCCTTCTCAGCCTCGGCGCCGCAGCGATCTATGCCGCCGAGACGCTGACGCCGCAGCCTGCCATGGTTGCAGCGGGCATCACCGACGCGCCCGCCAATATGGAAGGCAAGGAAGTGCGCTTCGGCGCAGCCGCCTCGGCCGTGTGGGCTGCCCAGACCACGGGCACCGCGAACGGCTCGGTGAATTCGATGCACGCGTCCTACATGCCGCTCGGCGGCGGCGTCGCCATGTTCCTGATGCAGCTCGGCGAAATCGTGCCCGGCGGTGCCGGCTCCGGCCTCTACGGCATGGTGGTGATGGCGCTGCTCTCGGTCTTCGTCGCCGGGCTTATGGTGGGGCGCACGCCCGAATACCTCGGCAAGAAGGTCGAGGCGCGCGAGATCAAGTTCGCCATGCTGGCGGTGTTGATCCTGCCGCTCGCCATTCTCGGCTTCTCGGCCATCGCTGCCGTGCTGCCGGTCGCGCTGGAAGGCCTGCTGAACAAGGGACCGCGCGGCCTCACCGAGATACTCTACGCGTATTCGTCGGCTACAGGGAACAACGGTTCGGCTTATGCCGGACTGACCGCCAACGCGCCGTGGTGGAACACCACGCTCGGCATCGCGATGCTGCTTGGTCGCTTCGCCTACATGGTCCCGGTGATCGCCCTGGCGGGCGCCATCGCCGCCAAGCCGAAGCTCAAGCCGACCGCCGGCACGCTGCCGAGCGACAGCCCGCTCTTCGTCGGTCTGCTCATCGGAATCATCCTGATCCTAGGCGGCCTGCAATTCTTCCCCGCGCTCGCGCTCGGGCCGATCGTCGAGCACTTCCAGGTGCTTGCGGCCGCTCGCTGAGCCAACGAAAGAACGCATTCATGAGTGTATCTCTCGCCAGATCCGGTGCCTTCAACCAAGCCGTCATCATGACGGCCCTGAAGAGCGCCTTTACCAAGCTCGACCCGCGCGCGCTCGCCGGCAATCCGGTGATCCTCGCCACCGAGGTTGTGGCCATGCTGGCCACGGTCTCGGCCGCGGTCGCCATCACCGGCGGCCAGCCCGCGGGCTTCGCCATCCAGATCGCCGTCTGGCTCTGGCTCACCGTGCTCTTCGCCAACTTCGCCGAGGCGATCGCCGAGGGGCGCGGCAAGGCCGCGGCGGATTCGCTGCGCGCCACCCGCGTCACGACCAAGGCCAAGCTGATCATCGACGCCTCGCGCAATGCTATCATCCCGACGCCGGCGCACGAGCTCGCGCCGGACGACATCGTCCTGGTCGAGGCCGGCGACGTCATCCCAGCCGATGGCGAGATCGTCGAGGGTGTCGCCTCGGTGAACGAGGCCGCCATCACCGGAGAATCCGCGCCGGTCATCCGCGAGAGCGGTGGCGACCGCTCGGCCGTCACCGGCGGCACCACCGTCGTCTCCGACTGGATCAAGGTCCGGGTCACCTCGCGTCCGGGCTCCTCCTTCCTCGATCGGATGATCGCGATGGTCGAGGGCGCCGACCGTCGCAAGACGCCTAACGAGCTGGCGCTCGCCGTGCTGCTCGCCGGCCTCACCCTAGTCTTCCTGATCGCAGTGGTGACGCTGACCGGGCTCGGCGCCTTCTCGGGCGTCTCGCTCGACCCGATGGTGCTCGGCGCCCTCTTCGTCACGTTGATCCCGACCACGATCGGCGGCCTGCTCAGCGCCGTCGGCATCGCCGGCATGGACCGGCTCTTGAAGGTCAATGTGCTCGCCACCTCTGGCCGCGCCGTCGAGGCCGCCGGCGACGTCGACACGCTATTGCTCGACAAGACCGGCACCATCACCTTCGGCAACCGCATGGCCGTCGAGGTCATTCCCGCTCCCGGCATGCGCCCGGAAGCGGCCCTGCGCGCCGCCCTGATGGCCTCGCTCGCCGACGAGACGCCGGAAGGTCGGTCGATCGTCGATCTCGCCCGCGGCCTCGGCGTCACCGCCGAGATTCCGAGCGGGGCAAACGCCATCCCGTTCAGCGCCATGACCCGTCAGTCCGGCCTCGACTATGACGGCAAGGACGCTGGCAAGATGTCCTGGCGCAAGGGTGCCGTCGATGCCGTGATCAGGACGCTCGACCTCAGCGAAGCGCAGGTTCCGGCGGAACTGCGCCAGGCGGTCGACGCCATCGCCCGCTCGGGCGGCACGCCGCTCGCGGTCAGCGAAAACGGCGCGCTCGCCGGCATCATTCACCTCAAGGATGTGGTGAAGCCGGGCGTCAAGGAACGCTTCGCCGATCTGCGCCGCATGGGCGTTCGCACGGTGATGATCACCGGCGATAACCCGGTCACCGCCGCAGCGATCGCCTCGGAGGCCGGCGTCGACGACTTCCTTGCCGAGGCGACGCCCGAGGATAAGCTGCGCATCATCCGCGCCGAGCAGGCCAAGGGCCGCCTCGTCGCCATGTGCGGCGACGGCGCCAACGACGCCCCGGCGCTCGCCCAGGCCGATGTCGGCGTCGCCATGCAGACCGGCGCCCAAGCTGCGCGTGAAGCCGGCAACATGGTCGACCTCGACAGCGACCCGACCAAGGTCCTGGAGATCGTCGAGGTCGGCAAGCAGCTGCTGATCACCCGCGGTGCGCTCACCACCTTCTCGATCGCCAATGACGTGGCGAAGTACTTCGCCATCATCCCGGCCCTGTTCGTCGTCTCGCTGCCGGCTCTGGGGGCGCTCAACGTCATGGGCCTGTCGAGCCCGCAGAGCGCAATCCTCTCGGCGGTGATCTTCAACGCGCTGGTCATCGTCGCACTGATCCCGCTGGCGCTGCGCGGCGTGCGCTACCGGGCGATTGGCGCGGCCAAGCTGCTTTCGCGCAACCTCACCCTCTACGGCATCGGCGGGCTGATCGCTCCCTTCGTCGGTATCAAGCTGATCGATATGCTCGTTTCAGCGCTCGGGCTCGCCTGAGCTGCGGGAAAGGACAAAGGTCATGACTTCCCATTTGCGCCCTGCCATCGTCTCGATGGTCTTCTTCTCCCTGCTGCTCGGTCTCGCCTATCCGCTTGGCGTGACCGGCCTCGCCCAGGCGCTGTTCCCGGCCCAGGCCGGCGGCTCGCTGGTCCGCAACGCGAACGGCGTGGTCGTCGGCTCGCAATGGATCGGCCAGAACTTCAAGGGCGAGGCCTATCTACGTCCCCGCCCCTCCGCCGCCGGCAAGGACGGCTACGATGCGTCCTCGTCCTCGGGCTCGAATCTCGGCCCGCTGAACGAGGATCTCGCAGCCCGTATCAAGGTCGAAGCCGAGACCTTGCGGGCCGAGGCGGCTGGGCCGATCCCGGTCGACGCGGTCACTGCCTCCGCCTCGGGGCTCGATCCCCACATCTCGCCGGCCTATGCGGCCCGGCAGGTCGCGCGCATCGCCGCCGCCCGCAAGGCCCAGCCGGCCGAGGTGCTGGCAGTGATCGCCGCCAACACCGAGGGCTCGACCTTCGGCGTGCTCGGCGAGCCGCGCGTCAACGTGCTCGCGACCAATCTGGCGCTCGACGCGCGCTGGCCTCAGCCGCAGCGCTAGCATCAGAAACAGGTTATAGGTTTGGTCGTCCCGGGCCGAGCGAAGCGCAGGCCCGGGGTGACCATGAAAGATGGTTGAGAACGTCCGGGTAATGGCCAGCGACGAATCCCAGTTCCGCGAGGCGGGTCGCCCGGACCCGGACGCCCTGCTGTCATCGGCCGGCCGCGGCAAGCGCGGCCGGCTGAAGATCTTTCTCGGCATGGCGCCGGGCGTCGGCAAGACGTACGAGATGCTGACGCAGGGGCGCCGCGCTCAGGCGGAGCATGGCGAGGTGCTGGTCGGCGTCGTCGAGACCCATGGCCGGCGCGAGACCGAAGCGCTGCTCGACGGGCTGGAGGTCATGGCGCGGCGGCCGATCGAGCATCGCGGCCGTATCCTCATGGAGTTCGATCTCGACGCGGCGCTCGCCTGCAAACCGCGGCTGCTGCTGGTCGACGAATACGCCCATTCCAATGCGCCCGGCAGCCGGCATCCCAAGCGCTGGCAGGATGTCGAGGAGCTGCTTCAGGCCGGCATCGACGTCTGGACCACGCTCAACGTCCAGCACCTCGAAAGCCTGGTCGAGGTCATCTGGAAGATCACCGGCGTGCGTCAACGCGAGACGGTGCCGGACAGCGCGCTCAGCCGCGCTGACGAGATCGAGCTGATCGACATCACGCCGACCGAGCTGCGCCAGCGCATGGACGAGGGCAAGGTCTACCTGCCCGAGACAGCGCGGCTCGCCGCCAGCAATTTCTTCAAGCCCGAGAACCTGACCGCGCTGCGCGAGCTCGCCTTGCGCCGGGCGGCGCAGACCGTCGACGACCAGCTCAGCCTGGCGATGAAGCGCGCCGGCGTCGAGGGGCCCTGGGCGGCCGGCGAGCGCATCCTCGTTCTGATCGGCCCCGACGCCATGGCCGGCCCGCTGGTTCGCGCCGGAAGGCGGCTCTCCGACATGATGATGGACGCGCCCTGGACGGTCGCCCATGTCGAGCGCCCGAACCGCGCAGATGGCGATCCCGGCCGGGGCGCGCCGCTCGTCGAGGCCCTGAAGCTCGCCGAGCAGCTCGGCGGAACGACCGTCGTCCTCAATGGCGATGATCTCGTTGGCGCCGTGCTCGACTATGCCAGGCGCAACAACGTTACCCAGATCGTGGTCGGCAAATCACATCGCCGCGGCTGGCGAGCCTGGCTGCGCCGCTCGCTCGCCCCGGAACTGCTGAAGGCGCAGAACGGCGCAGCACTCCACATCATCACCGAGACGGTCGCTGCGCCGGCCGCAGCTCCCGCCTTCCCGGGCCCGAAATCAAAGTTCCAATGGCGCGGTCATGTCGGCGCCATCGCCATGGTCGGCGCCGCGGTCGGCCTCGCTGCCCTGCTCGACCGGCATGTCGAGAACGCCAATCTCGCCATGCTGTTCATGGTCAGCGCCCTCGGCTCGGGCCTCGCCTTCGGGCTTTGGCCGGCCGTGACGGCGGCGGCGCTCGCCGCCTTCGCGTACAATTTCTTCTTCCTGCAGCCGCGCTTGTCCTTCTGGATCGGCCACCCGGCCGACCTCCTGACCTTCCTCGTCTTCTTCGCCGTGGCCATGACGACGGGCAGCCTGACCGGCCGTGTCCGCGACCAGGCGACGGCTACGGCAAGGCGCGCCTCGGCCATCACCGCCCTGCTCGCCGCCAGCCGCCGCCTCTCCGGCGCCGCCCGCAAGGAGGACGCCGCGGCGATCCTCGCCGAGCAGGTCTCGGCCGCGACCTCGGGCAAGGTCGTGGTCCTGTTGCCGACCGATGGCGGCGAGATCGCCGCGACCGCGGGCGCCCCGGATCTGGAACCGCTCTCGACCGCCGATATGACCGCCGCGCGCTGGACCTGGAACCGTGGCGAGCCTGCTGGCGCCGGCACCGGCACCTTGCCGAATGCCGGCTGGACCTTCCGCGCGCTGCAGGGGGTGCGCTTGCGCTCAGGCGTCGTGGGCTTCGAGCCGAGCGCGCTTGCGACTGCCGAAAACGAGCGTTTCGCGCTCGCCCTGCTCGACCAGGGCGCGATCGCGATCGAGCGCGCCGAGCTCGCCGCCGCGGCCGTCGATGCCGAAGCCCTGCGCCGCAGCGACCGTTTGCGCGCGGCACTACTCAATTCGGTCAGCCACGACCTGCGTACGCCGCTGGCGACCGTGCTCGGCTCGGCGACCACCTTGATCGACTATGGCAAGGGCATGAAGTCCGCCGTCCGCGACGACCTCCTGCTCTCGATCCGAGAGGAAGCAGAGCGGCTCAACCGTTATGTCGGCGACCTCCTCGACATGACGAAGCTGGAAGGCGGTGCGCTGGTGGCGCGCCGGGATTGGATCGATGTCCGCGACGTCATCGCCGCGGCGCTCGCGCGCGTCGCGCGTCGCCTCGGCGAGCGGCGGGCGCTGCGCGATTTCCCTGCCGAGCTCTCGATGGTCAGGGCCGACCCCGTCCTGCTCGAACAGGTGCTGGTCAACATCCTCGAGAACGCCATCGCCTATAGCGAGGATGGTGCGCTGATCGAGACGGCGGCCTATGAGGACCGCGGCAATGTCGTGATCTCGATCGAGGACGAGGGGCGCGGCATTCCGACCGCCGAGCTGGAACGGGTCTTCGAGAAGTTCCGCCGGCTCGAAGAAGCGATCGATCGCGGCGGCGAGCGCGGCAAGGGCGCCGGCCTCGGCCTTGCCATCGCGAAGGGTTTCGTCGAGGCCATGGGCGGGCGCATCGCCGCCGCCAGCCCGATCCGCGAGCGGCCCGACGGCTCGAAGGGTGGCACCCGTATCCTGATCAGCCTGCGCAAGGACATTGCGGGCGGAGAACCCAAAGCATGACCGCCTTCCGCCCCCGCATACTCGTCATCGACGACGAGCCGCAGATCCATCGCTTCCTCGGGCCCGCGCTCGATGCCGCCGGCTACGAGCCGATCCGCGCCGACGATGCCACGGCGGGCCTGCGCGAAATCGCCCGCAAGCCGCCCGACGCCGTCGTTCTCGATCTCGGCCTGCCCGACATGGACGGCAAGGAGGCGCTGGCCAAGGCGCGCGCCTTCTATGACGGCCCGGTGATCATCCTCTCGGCCCGCGACCGCGAGACCGAGAAGATCGACGCGCTCGACGCCGGCGCCGACGACTATGTCGAAAAGCCCTTCGGTGTCGGCGAATTGCTGGCCCGACTGCGCGTCGCGCTGCGCCACCGCATCGAGCGCCAGGGCGCCGAACCGGTGCTGGTCGCCGGCAGCGTCGAGATCGATCTGGTCAACCGCCGGATCAGCCGCGCCGGCAATCCCGTCAAGCTGTCACCGAAAGAGTACGACCTGCTGGCCTGCCTCGCCGGCGGCCATGGCCGCGTGCTGACGCACAAGCAGATCCTGACCGCCGTCTGGGGCCCTGCCCATGAGCACGACGTGCAGTACTTGCGGGTCTTCATCGGTCAGTTGCGCCAGAAGCTCGAGGACGATCCCTCGACTCCCCGTCTGATCGAGACAGAGCCCGGTGTCGGCTACCGGCTAGGCGGCCTCGCCTGACGAAAGATCGGTCTACCCGCCCGTTCAGCGAAGGAGCCTCGAAAGAGGAATTTCCCACATTGGAACGGAAATAAGAAAAATCACACTATCCAACGTGAATTGATGGAGGCCGTTCGCCAGTTTATTTTCAGCGTTCGTAATAGCGAACGTAGCGAGCGCCAGTGCCCCGTCAGAATCCGATCGATCGCGTGCATATCGCACCCCGCCGAAACGGCAGGGGGGCGTGATGGCGGCCGTAGCGAAGCGCCCCGCCCTGCCCGCAATCCTGCTCGCCAACGACCTGCTCGACGGCGATGTCGTCTTCGCCTCCGCGGCAGGTGAAACGCTGGCCTGGACGCGCGACCCGGCGCTGGCGCTCGTCGCCGACGATGATACCGGCGCCGAGCGTCTGGAAGCCTTCGCCGTGTCCGAGTTCGCGGCGCAGCGCGTCGTCGACGCCTATCTCGTCGACGTCGAGACGAGCACCGGCCGCCCGGTGCCGCGCCATTACCGCGAGCGGATGAAGACGCTCGGACCCAGCAATCGCCGGGATCTCGGCAAGCAGGCAGGCGAAGGCATTGCGCCTTCCGGCCAGAGGGCCTGACAGATGTATCGTTACGACGAATTCGACGAGCGCTTCGTGCGCGAGCGGGTGGAGCAGTTCAGCGACCAAGTCGCCCGCCGCCTCGACGGCTCGCTGACCGAGGACGAGTTCAAGCCGTTGCGGCTGAAGAACGGCGTCTATCTCCAGCTCCATGCCTACATGCTGCGGATCGCCATTCCCTATGGCACGCTGTCTTCGCGCCAACTCCGGCAGCTCGCGCTGATCGGCGAGCGCTACGACCGCGGCTACGGCCATTTCACGACGCGTACCAACCTGCAGTTCAACTGGCCGAAGCTGCGCGACGTGCCCGAGATCCTCGGCCTGCTCGCCGATGTCGAGATGCATTGCATCCAGACCTCCGGCAACTGCATTCGCAATGTCACGGCCGACCATTTCGCCGGCATCGCGCGCGACGAGATCGAGGATCCGCGCCCGACCGCCGAACTGATCCGGCAATGGTCGTCGCAGCATCCCGAGTTCAGCTACTTGCCGCGCAAGTTCAAGATCGCGGTGACCGGTGCCGAGCAGGACCGGGCGGTGATCAAGGCCCATGATATCGGCCTGCGCATCCGCCGCCATCCGGACACGCACGAGACTTGCTACGAGGTCAGCGTTGGCGGCGGCCTCGGGCGCACGCCGATGATCGGCAAGGTGGTGCGCGACTACCTGCCCAAGGCCGATCTGCTCGCCTATCTCGAGGCGATCATGCGGGTCTACAATCTCGAGGGCCGGCGCGACAACAAGTACAAGGCCAGGGTCAAGATCCTCGTCCATGAGACGGGCCTTGAGGAATTCACCCGCCGCGTCGAGGCGGAGTTCGCCGAGCTCGACGGCCCCTCGATCAATGCCGATCCCGCAGAGGTCTCTCGCATCGCCGCCTATTTCGCTCCGCCCACCTACCGGGCGCTGCCGGAAAGGAGCACGGCGCTGGAAACGGCCCGGGCCGGCAATCCCGATTTCGACCGCTGGGTCGAGGTCAACACCACCGCGCACAAGCAGCCGGGCTACGCGGCCATCACGATCTCGCTCAAGCCGGTCGGCGAAGCCCCGGGAGACGCGACCAGCGAACAGATGCGGCTCGTCGCCGATCTCGCCGAGGAGTTCTCCTTCTCGGAGATCCGCGTCACCCATGCGCAGAACCTCGTCCTGCCGCATGTGAAGCTGTCGGATCTCTTCGCGATCTGGCGCCGGCTCGGCGAAGCCGGGCTCTCGAGCGCCAATATCGGTCTGATCACCGATATCATCGCCTGCCCCGGCCTCGACTATTGCGCACTCGCCACGGCGCGTTCGATCCCGATCGCCCAGGCCATCGCCCGCCGCTTCGCCGAGGATACGAGGCAGAAAGAGATCGGCGAGCTCAACATCAAGATCTCCGGCTGCATCAACGCCTGCGGCCACCACCATGTCGGCCATATCGGCATTCTCGGCCTCGAGAAGCGCGGTATCGAATCCTACCAGATCACGCTCGGCGGCGACGCCACCCAGGATGCGGCGATCGGCGAGATTCTCGTCCCCGGCCTCGCCGCCGAGGAGGTGCCGGATGCGATCGAACGCATCGTCGCGGTCTATCTGGAGCAGCGCCAAGCCGGCGAGAGCTTCATCGAGAATGTCCGGCGCCTCGGCCTCGCTCCGTTCAAGGCCGCTTTCCTGGAGCTCGACCGTGCTGCTTGACCGCAACGGACCCGCGTCCGACTCGTGGACACACAGCGATGGCGCCGCCATCGGCAACATCCCGCTCGCCCTCGTGCCCTGGGAGGCGCTGCCGGAAGCGCTCGCCAACAGGGTACCGGGCCAGCAGATCGGCGTCGTCGTTCCCGGCAGCCTCGCCATCGCCGAGATCGAGGCGCTTCTGCCGGAGCTTGCGCTGATCGCTATCGGCTTCCCCGCCTATTCCGACGGGCGCGGCTTCAGCCTCGCGAGGCGGCTCCGGCGCGCCGGTTTCACCGGCAGGCTGCGCGCCAGCGGCCCGCTGATCGTCGACCAGTTCGCCTATGCGCTGTTCTGCGGCTTCGACGAGATCGCGCTGCCGGCCTCCAGCGCCGGGCGCCAGCCGGCCGAGCAATGGCAGCGAGCGCTCAGCCATGTCGGCGCGCGCTATCAGCGCGGCTATGGCGATGGCGGCAACATTCTCGACCAGCGCCGGGCGAAGCGCCTCGCGCAGGCGGCGGGCTGACGGCCATGAGCAACGCGGCGCAGCGGCGTGAACTGCAGCCGGCGGATCGGCATAGCGACGATCATTGGGAGGAAGCCATGCTGACGAGCGCCCTCGACCAGGCCAAACCCGGTCCCCGCGAACGCTGGTTCGATCTTTGCTTCCGCCTTATCATCCTTGCGCTCGCCGGGCTTTGGTTGTTCATGCCGCCGAACAGCGAGACGCAGAGGCCGCCGGACGTGAAAGCAGCAGTGACGCAGAAATGACCGACAGAGCCCCGCGCCCGACTGCCCCGCGCCGCATCGAGCGGCTCGCGACCCTGCCGCTGTTCCACAAGCTGGATGGGCGTAAGGTCGTGCTGGCCGGTTCGAGCGAGGGTGCGCTCTGGAAGGCGGAGCTGCTGGCCTCCACCGGCTGCGACCTGCTCATTCTCGCTGGCGACTCGGCAGAGCTCTTCGCCACGCTCGCGGTGGATCCGCCAGCGGGGAAGGTCGAAGTCCTCTCGCGCAACTGGCAGGCGGCCGATCTCGACGGCGCGGCGCTCGCCATCGCCGATATGGAGCAGGCCGACGAGGCAAGGGCCTTCGCCGCGGCGGCGCGCCAGCTCGGCGTCCCCGTCAATCTCGTCGACAAGCCGGAGTTCTGCGATTTCGCCTTCGGCTCGCTGGTCAATCGCTCGCCGCTGGTCGTGGCGATCTCGACCGATGGTGCGGCGCCCGTCTTCGGCCAGGCGATTCGTGCCAAGATCGAGGCTTTGCTGCCGGCCGGGCTGAAGCACTGGGCCCAGGCCGCGAAGGACTGGCGCCCGGCCGTGCAGGCGCGCGAACTGGCCTTTCCAGCGCGCCGCTCGTTCTGGGAGAGCTTCACCAGTCTCGCCTTCGGTGAGCCGCAGCGCCGGCCGGATTCCGGCGATCATGCCAGCTTGCGCAGCACGCTCGACCAGATCGAGGCCTCGGGCTCGGGCGGCGGCCGCGTCACCCTGGTTGGGGCCGGTCCCGGTGATCCCGAGCTGCTGACGCTGAAGGCGATCCGGGCTCTGCAGAGCGCCGACATCATCCTCTACGACGATCTCGTTTCCGCCGATGTGCTGGAGCTCGCCCGGCGCGAGGCCAAGCGCATGCTGGTCGGCAAGCAGGGCTATGGCCCCTCGGTCAAGCAGGACGACATCAATGCGATGCTGGTGGCGCTCGCCGGCCAGGGCAAGCATGTCGTCCGGCTGAAGGGCGGCGACCCCGGAATTTTCGGCCGCGCCGGCGAGGAGATCGAAGCCTGCGCGCAGGCCGGCATTCCGGTAGCGATCGTACCCGGCATTTCGGCAGCTCAGGGCGCCGCGGCCTCGCTCGGCCTGTCGCTGACCCATCGCGACCATGCAAGGCGCCTGCAATTCGTCACCGGCCATGCCCGCGACGGCCAGTTGCCCAAGGATATCGACTGGGCCGCGATGGCCGACCCGGTCGCGACGACGGTCGTCTACATGGCGCGGGCCACCCTCGCCTCCTTCCGCGATGGCGCGCTCGCCGCCGGCATCGACCCTGCGACACCGGCCATCGCCGTCTTCGGTGCGACCCGGCCGGATGAGGCACGGGTTTCCGGGACGGTCTCCGATCTGCCCGAGCGCCTCGGCGAGCTGCCGAGCAAGGGGCCGGTCCTCGTGATCATCGGCCACGCCATGGGCGCGGTCGTCTCGGCTGCCGAGCACCGCCAGGCCCGCGCCTGAGATTGAACCGATCGAGCGGAGAGGCGTTTTCTCTCTGGCGATTAATGTTTGGAAGGGCTCTACTGCCGCACGCCGTTGAGTGTACGCCGCCAATTCAGTACGTTTCGTTTGTTATTCCGAACGATCCATCCCACCCGGACCGTTCAACACGGAGCACTGACATGACGCGACAGAGACTTCGCCGCCTTCTGCAAGCCGGATTGACGCTCGGCGCCTTCTCGCTCTGCTTCGGGGTCGTCACCGGAGCCCGCGCCCAGACCGAGCTTCTCAACGTATCCTACGACCCGACCCGCGAGCTCTATCGTGAGGTCAATGCGGCCTTCATCGCCGACTGGAACGCCAAGAATCCTCAGAAGACGATCCGCACGATCCGGCAGTCGCATGGCGGTTCCGGCGCCCAGGCGCGCACCGTCATCGACGGCCTCAATGCCGACGTGCTGACGCTCGCCCTGGCCGGCGACATCGACGCCGTCGCCGAGCGTTCCAAGAAGCTGCCGCTCGACTGGCAGAAGCGCCTGCCGCAGAACTCCTCGCCCTACACCTCGACGATCGTCTTCCTCGTCCGCAAGGGCAATCCGAAGGCGATCAAGGATTGGGGCGACCTGGTGAAGCCAGGCGTCCAGATCATCACGCCGAATCCGAAGACCTCGGGCGGCGCCCGTTGGAACTACCTCGCCGCCTGGGCCTATGCCGAGAAGGCCTTCAACAAGGACGAGGCCAAGGTCCGCGACTACATCGCCAAGCTCCTGGCGAACGTTCCGGTGCTCGACACCGGCGCACGCGGCGCGACCACGACCTTCACCCAGCGCGGCATCGGCGATGTCTTCCTGTCCTGGGAGAATGAGGCCTTCCTGGCGCTGAAGGAGTTCGGCGAGGAGAAGTTCGACATCGTCGTCCCCTCGCTCTCGATCCTGGCCGAGCCACCGGTGACGATCGTCGACGGCAATGTCGACGCCAAGGTCACGCGGGCCGAGGCGCAGGCCTATCTCGACTTCCTCTACACACCGAAGGGCCAGGCGATCATCGCCAAGCACTATTATCGGCCGCGCAATCCGGAAGCCGCCGACGCCAAGGATATCGCGCGCTTCCCGAAGGTCGAGCTGATCACCATCGACGCCGCCTTCGGCGGCTGGGCCAAGGCGCAGCCCGTCCATTTCGGCGATGGCGGCACCTTCGACCAGCTCTACAAGCCGACGCGCTGAGCCATGAGCACGACAGTTTCCCGCTGGCGTGAGCCCAGTATTCTGCCCGGCTTCGGCCTGGCGCTCGGCATCACGCTGACGGCGCTGTCGCTGATCGTCCTGATCCCGCTCGCCGCCCTGTTCCTGAAGGCGGCGAGCGCCGGCCCGGCCGATATCTGGGCCGTCGCCACCTCGCCGCGGACGCTGGCGGCGCTGCGGCTCTCCTTCCTCGGCGCGCTGTTCGCCGCCGCGGTCAACGCCGTGTTCGGCCTGATCCTCGCCTGGGTGCTGGTGCGCTACGAGTTCCCAGGCCGGCGCCTGATCGACGCCGCGGTCGACCTGCCCTTCGCCCTGCCGACAGCCGTCGCCGGCATCGCGCTGGCGGCAATCTACGCGCCCAATGGCTGGGTCGGCGGCCTGCTCGCCCCCTACGACATCAAGGTCGCCTATACCCCGCTCGGCGTGATGGTCGCGCTGATCTTCATCGGCCTGCCCTTCGTCGTGCGCACCGTCCAGCCCGTGCTGGAGGAGCTGCCGGCCGATATCGAGGAGGCGGCCGCGCTGCTCGGCGCCAGCCGCTGGCGCACCGTCTTCCAGGTGCTGCTGCCGCCGGTCCTGCCGGCGCTGATGACCGGCTTCGTGCTCGCCTTCGCGCGCGCAGTCGGCGAGTACGGCTCGGTCATCTTCATCGCCGGCAACGTGCCGATGGTCTCGGAGATCGCGCCGCTACTGATCGTGATCCGGCTGGAGCAGTTCGACTATGCCGGCGCCGCCGTCGTCGCGACGCTGATGCTGCTGCTCTCCTTTGCCCTCATCTTGCTGGTCAATCTCGTCCAGGCCCGCGCCCGCAGGAGATTCGGCAATGTCTGATGCGAGCCTCCCCCTTCAGGCGGAAGACCTCGAGCCCGCCCGCGCGGCCCGGCACGTCTCCGGCGAGTCCCGGCTGGTGCAGTGGAGCCTGGTCGCGATTTCCCTGGCCTTCCTCTGCCTATTCCTCTTCCTGCCGCTGATCACGGTCTTCGTCGAAGCCAGTGCGCGCGGCTGGCAGGCCTATCGCGAAGCCATTCTCGAGCCGGATGCGCTCGCCGCCATCCGCCTGACGCTGCTCGTCGCCGCCATCGCGGTGCCCATCAACATCGTCATCGGCATTGCCGCCGCCTGGGCGATCGCCAAGTTCGAGTTCCGCGGCAAGAGCCTGCTGACCAGCTTCATCGACCTGCCCTTCTCGGTCTCGCCGGTGATCTCGGGGCTGGTCTTCGTGCTGCTTTTCGGCGCGCAGGGTTATTTCGGGCTCTGGCTGAAAGCGCACGACATCCAGATCGTCTTCGCCTTGCCGGGCATCGTGCTGGCGACGATCTTTGTCACCTTTCCCTTCGTCGCCCGTGAACTCATCCCGCACATGCAGTCTCTCGGCTCGGCCGAGGAGGAAACGGCGCTGACCTTGGGCGCCTCGCCCTGGCGCACCTTCCTGACCGTGACGCTGCCAAATGTGAAATGGAGCCTGTTCTACGGCGTCCTGCTCTGCAACGCCCGTGCGATGGGCGAATTCGGCGCGGTCGCCGTGGTTTCCGGCAAGATCCGCGGCCTGACCAACACCATGCCGCTGCACGTCGAGATTCTCTACAACGAGTACATGGGCGCCGCCGCCTTCGCCGTCGCTTCGCTGCTGGCGGGCCTCGCCCTCGTCACGCTCGCCCTGAAAACCCTGCTGGAATGGCACTTCGCCGACGCGATCGCCGCCAGCCGACGCCATTGAGAGCTCAGCCCATGTCCGTCGCCGTCACCATCGAATCCGTCGAGAAGCGCTTCCAGAACTTCCCTGCCCTGCGCGGCGTCTCGCTCGATATCCAGCCGGGCGAGCTCGTCGCCCTGCTCGGCCCGTCCGGCTCGGGCAAGACCACGCTGCTGCGCGTCATCGCTGGGCTGGAGCAGGCCGAGCGCGGCCGCGTCCTGTTCGGAGACATCGACACGCGCGATCTCTCCTTGCGCGACAGGCGCATCGGCTTCGTCTTCCAGCACTATGCGTTGTTCAAGACCATGACCGTCGGCGAGAATGTCGCCTTCGGGCTGAAGTCGCGCCCGCGTGGCGAGCGGCCTGAGCCCGTGGAAATCCGCCGCCGTGTCGCGGAGCTGCTGGAACTGATCCAGCTCCCCGGGCTGGAGAAGCGCTATCCGAGCCAGCTCTCTGGTGGCCAGCGCCAGCGTGTCGCGCTGGCCCGTGCGCTCGCCATCGAGCCGCGGGTGCTGCTGCTCGACGAGCCCTTCGGCGCGCTCGACGCCAAGGTCCGCAAGGAATTGCGCGCCTGGCTGAGGCAACTGCACCAGCGCACCGGCCATACCACCGTCTTCGTCACCCACGACCAGGAAGAGGCGCTCGAGCTCGCCGACCGTGTCGCGATCCTGAGCGATGGGCGCCTCGAACAGGTCGGCTCGCCCGACGATGTCTACGACCACCCGGCGACGCCCTTCGTCTGCGAGTTCCTCGGCGATGCCAACCACCTCCCCGTCAAGGTCGTCGGCAGCCAAGCCTTCTTCCTCGACCGGCCGGTACTTGGCGGGCTCACCCAGAACCAGGGCGGGCCAGCCTCGCTTTATGTCCGCCCGCAGCATCTGCGCATCGTCGACGACGCGCCGCTGGCCCTGCCCGGCGTCGTCGAGCATCTGCGCCGCAACGGGCCGCTGCGCCGCGCCGAGGTCGCCGTCGAAGGCCTGCCCAAGCGCCTCGATGTCGACCTCGCCAGCCAGGTCGCGCCGGCGATCGGCGAGCGCGTGCGGCTGCGCATCACCCATGGCAGCCTGTTCGCCGCAGCCTGACCCTCTCGCTTCGCAAGCCTCGCCGGGCTATTCCGGTAGCGGACTAAGTCGAAGGAGACAGTGATGAAAGCGCGGGCAAGCTGGGTCGAAGGCATGGCCTTCATGGGCGAGGCCGGCAGCGGCCATGCCGTGATCATGGACGGCGCGCCTGAATATGGCGGCCGCAATATCGGCATCCGGCCGATGGAGATGCTGCTGATCGGTCTCGCCGGTTGCACCGGCTTCGACGTGGTACAGATCCTCAAGAAGGGCCGCGAGAACGTGACCGGCTGCGAGGTCGAGGTCGAGGCCGAGCGCGCGACGGAGGATCCCAAGGTCTTCACCAAGATCCACATCTCCTATCGCATCACCGGGCGCGGCCTCTCCCAGGCCAAGGCCGAGCGCGCCGTCACATTGTCGAAGGAAAAATACTGCTCAGCTTCGATCATGCTGGGCGCGACCGCAGAGATGAGCGCCTCGCTCGAGGTGATCGACGAATTGAAGCAGGTGGCAGCCGAATGAGCGATTTTCCCGTATCCGGACTGGTTTCGCCCGAGATCCTGCAGGCCGCCTTCGGCCGGCCGGATCTCGTCATCCTCGATATCCGCGCCACCGCCGAAGGCGGACAGGTGGCGTTCGAGGCTGGCCATGTTCCCGGAGCGGTACATAGCGACTATGCCGCCGCGGGCTGGCGCGCCAAGGTCGGCAATGCGCCGGGCATGCTGCCACCGCTCGACCATCTGGCCGCCCTCGCCGGCAGCCTCGGCATCCGCCCGGAAAGCCGGGTCGTGATCGTCCCCGCCGGGCACGCCGCCACGGATTTTGCGGCGGCGGCGCGCGTCTACTGGACGCTGAAGCTGATCGGCCATGGCCAGCAGGCGATTCTCGATGGCGGTTTCCGGGGGTGGCAGGCCGATCCGACACGCCCCATCGCGACCGGGCCCTCGCGGCCGGCGGTTGCCCCCCCCTATCCCGTCGTCGTGAAGCAGGAACTGCGCAGCACGGCGGATGCGACCTTCGTCGCCGCGCGCGGCAAGCTTGCCACGCTGGTCGACGCGCGCGCCGCCAGCTACTTCGACGGTCGCGAGAAGGCGGCGGAGGCGACGCGCGCCGGCCATATCCCCGGAGCGGTCTCGCGCGACTATGCGGCGGCCTTCGATCCGGCTGCCGGCAAGCTCAAGCCGCATGGCGATCTCGGGGCGCTCTATGGCGCCGTACCGAGCGGCCCGGCGATCTCCTATTGCAACACCGGCCATACCGCGGCGCTGAACTGGTTCGTGCTCTCCGAGGTGCTCGGACGCGACGAGGTCTCGCTCTATGACGGCTCGATGACCGACTGGACCCAGGATCCCGAGCGCCCGGTCGCGACCGCGGTCGGCTAGAGCTTTCGGGCCAGGCAAACACCGGTTCGCGCGGCTTTCGGCACGACGACGATCATGCCGAAAGCCGTTTCGAAGTTGGCCCGCGCTCATCCGGCATTTGCAAATTCGTCCAAAAAGGATCAAAGGAAGCGGCAATGCGCCGGCCCTGCCGCGCCTTCCCCTTTTCCTGACGTCGAGTCCTGCCGCCGATGAATGCCGTCGCGCCGAAAATCTCCTTCGTCTCGCTGGGCTGCCCCAAGGCCCTGGTCGACTCCGAGCGCATCATCACCTCGCTGCGCTCCGAGGGCTATGAGCTCAGCAAGAGCCATGCGGGCGCCGATCTCGTCATCGTCAATACCTGCGGCTTCCTCGACAGCGCCAAGCAGGAATCGCTGGAGGCGATCGGCTCGGCCATGGCCGAGAACGGCAAGGTCATCGTCACCGGCTGCATGGGCGCCGAGCCCGAGCAGATCCGCGGCGCCTTCCCGAACGTGCTCGCGATCACCGGCCCGCAGGCCTATGAGAGCGTCGTCTCGGCCGTGCACCAGGCCGTGCCGCCGAAGCACGACCCCTTTGTCGATCTGGTTCCCGACCAGGGCATAAAGCTGACGCCGAGACACTACGCATATTTAAAGATTTCAGAGGGTTGCAATAATCGCTGCAGCTTCTGCATCATCCCGAACCTGCGCGGCGATCTGGTTTCGCGGCCGATTTCGGATGTGCTTCGCGAGGCCGAGAAGCTGGTCAAGGCCGGGGTCAAGGAACTGCTCGTGATCTCGCAGGACACCAGCGCCTATGGGCTCGACATCAAGTACGCGCCCTCGATGTGGAAGGATCGCGAGATCCGCACCCGCTTCTTCGAGCTGGCGCGCGAGCTCGGCCAGATGGGCATCTGGGTCCGCCTGCACTATGTCTACCCGTACCCGCATGTCGACGAGGTCATTCCGCTGATGGCCGAGGGGAATGTGCTGCCCTATCTCGACATCCCCTTCCAGCACGCTTCGCCGAGCGTGCTGAAGGCAATGCGCCGGCCGGCCCATCACGAGAAGACGCTGGAGCGCATCGGCAAATGGCGCGAGATCTGCCCTGACCTCGCCATCCGCTCGACCTTCATCGTCGGCTTCCCCGGCGAGACCGAGGAGGATGTCGAGTTCCTGCTGGACTGGCTGAAGGAAGCGAAGCTCGAGCGCGTCGGCTGCTTCAAATACGAGCCGGTGAAGGGCGCCAAGGCCAATGATCTCGGCCTGCCCGCCATCGCCGAGGAGGAGAAGGAAGCGCGCTGGCACCGCTTCATGAAGACGCAGGCGCTGGTCAGCGCCCGCCTCGCCAAGGCAAGGGTCGGCAAGCGCATTCCGGTGATCATCGACGAGGCCGGCCCGACGGTCGCCAAGGGGCGGTCGAAATGGGATGCGCCGGAGATCGACGGCAATGTCTATGTCGCGAGCCGGCGGCCGCTGCGTCCGGGCGACATCGTCACGGTCAAGGTCGAGCGCGCCGACGCCTATGACCTCCACGGGGTTGCGGTCTGAGCGAGGCCTCCCTTCGCTCCTTCTGATCAGGCGAAGGTCGCGCCGACGACACGCGGCATGCGGCGGATTTCGGCGACACGCCCGATGCGCATCCGCGAGGGCTTCTCGAGCCGGGCCTGGCCCTCTTCGAGCTGAAGCGCGACGTGGATGGTCGGCCGGCTGGTCAGCTGGCCGTAGAGCACGGTCGCGACGATCAGGAAGGAGAGGCTGAAGCCTGCAAGGCGCAGGAAACGGTACATGACGTAAGGTCCGGGAGGTGATTGTTTCCCGGTCATTGCCGTCGGCAGAACCGCTTTCGACTTTCGCTTTCGCCTGCTTTCGCTTTTTTCTTTTCAGGTCAATTCGGCCATGGTGTCGGCCTGCGAGATCTGACCTCCGCGCAGGCTCACGCTGCGGCAGGAAGGGGTGGATTCCAGCGAAGGGCCGATGCCCGCTTTCGCGCCGCTCGCTCCTGACGGCGGCGACGGCCGAGGCGCCCCAGCCACCAGCCGAAACGCTGTGCGGCCACGGCGAGCACCAGCACATAGCCGAGCAGGGCGAGCATCCAGCCTGCGGCGCTGAGGCTGAGTGCTCCGAGCGCCAGCGCCGAGCGGCCGAGCACCTTCAGCGTCGCACGCAAGGTCGAGGGCTTTGCCGCGCCGAGTCGGGCCGCCTTGCCGATATCGCCCGCATCTTCGGCGACGGAGAGCACCTGGCGCAAACCACGCTGGCCAGTGCGCGCATAGAGGACGCCGGCATCCTGGCCGAGCGCCGTGAAGCGTGCCAGGGCCGCGGGGCGAACGATGCCGCCGGCGGCGACTTTCGCCGCGGCAAGATCGAGCCGCGCGGCTGCGCCGAGGCTGGCGGTGAGCGCCGGTCGGTCGAGCGCGCCGGCGGCGGCACGGCTGAGACTGGCGGTGAGGGCAGGCGAAAGCAACTTCGCCTTGCCGGCGGCCTTGACTGCGCTCAGGCCACCACGAGCGGGCAGGCCGCCGCCCATGCTGACCCAGGTGGCGGCGCTGACGGCGAGCCCCACGGCGGACAGGGCGAGGATTGTCTCGTCAGCGCCCTCCCCGCCGAGCAGTTTTCGCCCTTCGAGCGCGAGGTCGCGCAGATCGCCGAATCCGGCGACATCACTCGCCAGTGCTCCGGCGAAGGCGGCGTCGCTATCGCGTGCGCCGGCGACGAAACCATGGCCGAAATCAGAGGCGGCGCGCAGCCAGGCATCGTCGCGCAACGCCTGCAACCGCCCGAGCAGCTCGGGCGCCACCGCGATGCCGCGCTCTGCGGCGAGCGAGATGAAGCTGTCGGCGAGCTCGACATCGCCGGCATTGATCGCTTCATCGATACCGGTGGTGACGCGCGATGCATCGAGCGTCTCGGCGAGGCGCAGCCGCGACAGCGCCACGGGATCGTCGGCTGCGGCGTGAAGCTCCCACAGCCGGAAGGCCGGCGGAGCGACGAGCACCCCCGCGCCACCGAGCCCGAGCGCCAGCAGCAGCGCCAGCCGTACCCTTTTCATTCCGAGATCGCAGCCCGCTCCAGCCGGAAAACGCTTCCGGCAGGAGGTTTCCTAAACGGTAATTCGGGCGGAATAGCGCTCCCGGTGCGGCAGCGCCTACGGAATGATCACCGTCGAGCCGGTGGTGCCGCGGCTCTCAAGCGCCCGATGGGCAGCCGCCGCCTCAGCCAGCGGGAAGCGGGCATTGATCGCCACCGTGACCTTGCCGGAGCTCACCGCGCCGAACAGGTTCTTCGCCATCTCGACCATGGTCTCGCGCTTGGCAGTATGCGTGTTGAGCGTCGGCCGGGTCACATAGAGCGAACCCTTCGACGCCAGAATGCCGAGATTGACGCCGTCGACCGCGCCCGATGCATTGCCGAAGCTCGCCAGCAGGCCGAACGGCTTCAGCGAATCGAGCGAGGCGATGAAGGTGTCCTTGCCGACGCCGTCATAGACCACGTCGCAGCCCTGGCCGCCGGTGATCTCCTTGACGCGCACGGAGACGTTCTCCTCGCCGTAGAGGATGACATGGTCGGCTCCATGAGCCCTGGCGATGTCGGCCTTTTCCTTCGAGCCGGCGGTGCCAATCACCTTGGCGCCCAGCGCCTTGCCCCACTGGCAGAGGATGGTGCCGGTGCCACCGGCTGCGGCGTGGACGAGGATCGTGTCGCCCGGCTTCACCTTGTAGGTCCGGTGCAGCAGGTACTCGGCGGTCAGGCCTTTCAGCATCATGCTGGCGGCCGCCTCATAGGACACCGCATCGGGCAAGGCCACGGCCGCGGCCGCGGGAACGATCCGCTCCTCGGCATAGGCGCCAAGGCCCGCGACGCAGGCGATACGGTCGCCCGGCTTGAACTCGCTGACATTGGGGCCGACGGCGAGCACGTCACCGGCCGATTCATTGCCGAGCGTGAACGGCAGCGGCGCCGGGTAGAGGCCGGTGCGGAAATAGGTGTCGATGAAGTTGAGGCCGATGGCGCGGTTGCGGATCAGCAACTGGCCGGCGCCCGGCGCCGGCAGCGTGACATCTTCGAGCTGGAGCACCTCCGGTCCGCCGGTCTTGTGCACGCGAATGGCCTTCACCATGGCAATCTCTCCTCGAGGCAGGTGCGTGACCATAGGGACTTGCATCCGGCCGGCGCAACGGCTGGACTGCGCATGGGGATCAGCGTCCGGCGCGAGTCGCGTGCCGGAGCGCGGTCGGGCTGGCGGAATCGCAACGCAGGAACAAGACATGAACGAGCCAGGGGCACGCCTTGGCAGCGACACGGCTTCGCATGGAACCTTCGCTCCCAAGCTCTTCACCGTGCTGCGGGAGGGCTACGGCCCAGCCCGATTGCGGGCCGACGCGCTCGCCGGGCTGACGGTTGCAATCGTCGCCCTGCCCCTTTCCATGGCGATCGCCATCGCCAGCGGCGCGACCCCGGCAGCCGGCCTCTTCACCGCCATCATCGGCGGCTTCCTGGTCTCGGCGCTCGGCGGCAGCCGCCATCAGATCGGCGGCCCGGCCGGCGCCTTCATCGTCCTGATCGCCGCGACCATCGATCAGCACGGCTTCGACGGGCTGGTGCTGGCCACGCTCGTTGCCGGCGCCATCCTCATCGCCATCGGGCTGCTCAGGCTCGGCACCTACATCAAGTACATTCCGCATCCGGTCCTGGTCGGCTTCACCGCCGGCATCGCCATCATCATCTTCGCCAGCCAGATCCGCGACCTCTTCGGCCTGACCCTGCCGGGCAAGGAGCCGGCAGCACTTCTGCCGAAGCTGCAAGCGCTCTGGCAGGCGCTGCCCACGGTCAACCCGGCGGCCATGGCTCTCTCGGCGCTCACCATCGCCATCATCCTCGGCCTGCGCCGATGGCGGCCGGGCTGGCCGGGGCTCTTGATCGCGGTCGCTCTCTCCGCCGCGCTGGTCTTCCTCCTGAACCTGCCGGTCGAGACCATCGGCAGCCGCTTCGGCGGCATCCCGAATTCGTTGCCGGCCCCGCATCTGCCGGCATTCAGCCTCGACAAGCTGGTCGCGGTTCTGCCGGCTGCGGTCTCGATCGCGATCCTCGGCGGTATCGAGTCGCTGCTCTCGGCGGTGGTCGCCGACGGCATGACCGGGCGGCGGCACCGCTCCAACACCGAGCTGGTGGCGCAGGGCGCCGCCAATATCGGCGCCTCGCTGTTCGGCGGCATCTGCGTGACCGGGACGATCGCGCGCACCGCGACCAATGTCCGAGCCGGTGGCCAGACTCCGGTGGCGGGCATGCTTCACGCGCTTTTCGTGCTGCTCTTCATGCTGGTCGCGGCGCCGCTCGCCTCCTACATCCCGTTGGCCGCTCTGGCCGGTGTGCTCGCCGTCGTCGCCTGGAACATGGCTGAGAAGGCGGCCTTCATCGCCATCCTCAGGCATTCCCGCGCCGATTCGGTGGTGCTGCTCGCAACCTTCCTGCTGGTGATCTTCGAGGATCTGATGGTCGGCATCGGCGTCGGCGTCGTGCTCGGCTCGCTGATCTTCATGCACCGCATGGCCAATGTCGTCACCGTCGAGGCCGGCATGGACCCGGCTCTTGTCGACGACGACGACGCGGCCGAGCCCACGGAAGTGGAAAAAGCCCGCAACGGCAATGGGGACACGTTCCGCTATCGCATTTCCGGCCCGCTCTTCTTCGGAGCCAGCATGAGCGTGGCGACCGTGCTCGACCGGACCGGCCCCTTCCCCGCCCGCATCGTGCTCGACCTCTCGGACGTTCCCTTCGCGGATTCGAGCGCTGCCGTGGCCTTGCGGGCGATGGTCGACAAGGCGATCCGCCATGACGCCAGGGTCGAGATCCTCGGCGCCACGGCACCGGTGCGCCGCGTTCTCGGCCATGAAGGTATCGACGAGAAACTGGTGAGGTTTCGCGAGGTCTGAGCTGCGGCAAGCGGGCGCTCGCCAGCGCCGCCGACATGGGCTAGCCAAGGGATATGACGGATCAACCAAAGCAGGATTGCGAGATCGCCATCGTCGGCGCCGGCGCCGTCGGGCTCGCCGCCGCGCTCGCCCTCGCCGCCTCCGGTCGCAAGAGCGTGCTGTTCGGCGCTGCGACCGCCCCGCGCGACGGCCGCACCGTCGCCCTGCTCGACGGCTCCTGGCGCCTGCTCGGTGAGCTCGGTCTCGGCAAGGCGCTGGAGCGCATCGCCGCCCCGCTCGAGATCATGCGCCTGGTCGACGATACCGGCAGCCTGTTCCGCCAGCCGCCGGTCGAGTTCAAGGCCGCGGAGCTCGGGCTTTCGGCCTTTGGCTGGAATATCGAGAACGCCGCGCTGGTCGAAACGCTCGCCGCGCGTGCCGCGCAGGAGCCGGCGATCCGCATGGTGCCGCGGCCGGTCGAGGAGATCGAGATCGGACCGGAAGCGGTGCGGCTTTCCGGCGCCGGCTTCGAGCCGATGCATGCGGCCCTCGTCGTCGGCGCGGACGGCCGCAATTCGCGGGTTCGCGCCGCGGCCGGGATCGAGACGCGCGACTGGACCTACCCGCAGGTCGCGCTGACCGCGATCCTCGGCCATCGCCGCGAGCATGGCGACGCCTCGACCGAGTTCCATACCCGTGCCGGGCCGTGCACTTTGGTGCCGCTGCCCGGCCGGCGCTCCTCGCTGGTCTGGCTGCTTGCCCCGCGCGAGGCCGACGAGATCGCCGCGCTCGACGATGCCGGCTTCGCCCGCGCCGTCGAGCGCCAGACTCATTCCATCGTCGGCGCGATGACTGTCGAAGGCCGGCGCGGGCGCGTGCCGATGGGGGGCTTGTCCGTCGAGCGCTTCTCGGCCGACCGCACCGCGCTGATCGGCGAGGCCGCCCATGTCTTCCCGCCGATCGGCGCGCAGGGCCTCAATCTCGGCCTGCGCGATGTCGCAGCGTTACGCGACGCATTGATCGAGGCGGAGGATCCCGGCGCCGAGGGCCCGCTGGCGCGCTACGATCTCTCGCGCCAGGCGGATGTGCGGCTGCGCACTGGCGCGGTCGATGCCCTCAACCGGACGCTGCTGACCGACCTGCTGCCGGCCGACCTGTTGCGCGGTGCCGGCCTGCTCGCGCTGTCGCGCTTCGGCCCGTTGCGCCGGCTCGTCATGCGCCAGGGCCTTGCCGGCGGCACTGCGGCGGGCTGAAAGCAAGATTCAGGGCACTTCGTCGCCGACCGCCGGCACCTTGCGCAGTGCGGGTGCCGCATCGCGGAAGACCGGCGCCAGCGGCAACGGCGTCGAGACGATCCGGCGCCCGCCCGGCTCCTCCGCCTGCCGGTCGAGCAGGCCACGGGCGGTGAGATGCGGATCGGCCAGGGCCTCCTCCAGCGTCCGTACCACGGTGCAGCAGCAGTCGAGCGGCTCGAGCAGCGCGCGCCAGTGTTCGGCAGGCTGCGCGCCGATCAGCGTCGCGACGGCGGCGCGCGTTGCTTCCGCCTGCCTGCGGTCATCGCGCAGGGTCTCGTCCAGGCCGATCGCCGCGCAGAATGTCGCCCAGAACTTCTCCTCCAGTGCCCCGACGGCGAGGAACCAGCCATCGGCGGTGGCATAGAGCCCGTAGCGCGGGCTGCCGCCGGTCAAAAGCCCCTCGCCCCCCTGCGGATAGCGCCCGCTCGCCTGCCCCTGTGCCAGCCCGTACCAGGCGAAGGTCGGCATCGCATCGGTCATGGCGATGTCGAGATGACAGCCCTGTCCCGAGCGGTCGCGCTCGCGCAGCGCCAGCAGGATGTTGAGCACGGCCGGCATCGCCCCGCCGGCGATGTCGGCGACCAGCGTCGGCGGCAGCGGCGCCGGCTCGCCACGCTTCAGCGACTGGCCGAGCAACCCGCCGATCGCCTGATAATTGATGTCGTGCCCGGCCTCGAAGGCGCGCGGTCCTTCCTGGCCATAGCCGCTGATCGAGCAATAGATCAGCCCCGGGTTGATGGCGCGCATGGCCTCAAAGCCGAAGCCGAGCCGCGCCATCACGCCGGGGCGGAACTGCTCGATCAGGATGTCGGCCGTCTCGATCAGCGGGCGCAGGCGTCCCACCGCGTCGGGAGCCTTCAGGTCGATGGCGAGGCTGGTCTTGCCACGATTGAGCGCCGCGAACGGCGCCGAAGTCTCGCCGAGGCGTGGCGGGAAGCGACGCATGTCCTCGCCCTCCGGCCGCTCGATCCTGACGATCCGCGCGCCCGCCTCGGCCAGGAACAGGCTGGCGAGCGGCCCCGGCAGCAGCGTCGAGAAGTCGAGAACGAGGAGGTCGGAAAGCGGCTGCATCGTCGGGCTGGCCCTTGGCGAGGCCCGGCCGGGCGCTCAGTGGAAGAGGTCGGCGGGCATCCTGCCCGTCTTCACCAGCCACAGGAAGCCCGTCAGCGTCACCGTAGAGACGATGGTGCCGACGAGGATGCAGGCCGAGGCGCGCTCGACGCCGACGCGGTACTGCGTCGAAATCACGAAGATGTTCAGCGCCGGCGGCAGCGCGGCCATGATCACCGCCGCATAGATCCAGGCATCGGAGAAATTGCCCAACGCCGAGAGCAGCACCCAGACCAGCAAGGGGTGCAGCACCAGCTTGATGAAGACGAGCGCCGGCAATTCGCCGGGCATGCGCTTCATCGGCCGTAGCGCGACTGTGACGCCGAGCAGGAACAATGCGCAGGGCGCCGCCGCCTGCGACAGCCAGAGCGTCATCTTGTCGATCGCGGTCGGCAGTTCGAGCTTGGTAAAGGCCGCGAGCACGCCGGCGACGGTCGCTAGGTTGAAGGGGTGCGTCGCCACTTTCCAGGCGACGTCGCCGGCAGTTGCCGCGAGGCTACGCTTCTCGACGCCGGCCACCGCCATCAGGAACGGGATCAGCGAGAACAGCAGCAGATTATCGAAGACGAAGATCAGGACGACGGGGGCGCTCGCGACCGGCCCGAGCGCCGCCAGGATCAGCGGCGGCCCCATATAGCCGATATTCGAATAGGAGCCGGCGACCCCCTGCATCACCGCCTGGGGCATGTTGCCCCGCGTGTATCTGTAGCCGAGCGCGAAGGAGAGCACGAAGGCGAGGAAGGTCGCCGTCGTCGTCACGCCGACGAAGCCCCAATTGGTCAGATCGCTCAGCGGCTTGTCGGCGATCAGCCGGTAGAACAGGCAGGGCAGCGCCACATAGATCAGGAAGAACTGCATCCATGCGAGCCCTTCCTCCGGCAGCTGCTTGTAGCGGCCGACGGCGAAGCCGAGCACGATCAGCCCGAAGAAGGGCGCAACCAGATTGAAGAGATTGGCGAGGTCGGCCATGCGGGCGCTGCACTCGGTGGGTTCGTCCACCTGGTGCCTTCCCGAAAAAGGCGAACCACGCGGTACGGCCTTATAGGATGCGGGGCGGTGGATGAGAACCTGCGCACCCATGCGCCTCAGTCATGGCGCGCCCGATCACCGGCAACGGCCCTGCCGTCTTTGCCGGGTCGTGCGCAGCCTATCTGATGAAGCGCTCGACGGGTTTCGCATTGATCTCGAACGCCTTGCGGACCCGGCCATAGCACTCGCAGGCATGGCCCTGGAGCCGGTCGGCGTCGAGGACGGTCAGGTCGCCACGCGAATAGGCGATCGCACCGTTCTCCATCAGCTTCGAGCAGACCTGGTTGACGGTCGCCCGACGCAGGCCGAGCGCCTGCGAGATCGCCGCCTGGGTGAGCTGGAAACTGTCGCCCACAACGCGGTCATGCGCATGCGCGAGCCAGCGCGCGATACGTTCCTCGGCGCTGTGAAGGCTGTTGCAGGCCACCGTTTCGAGCAGCTGGATGATCAGGCTCTTGGCGTAGCGCAGCATGGCTTCGCGAACGCAGGGAAAGCCGGCGATCGCATCGTCCAGGTCCTGGATGGACAGCCAGGACGCATAGCCGGGAACCGCGACCGTCGATTGGCTGATCGCTTCGCTTCCGCCCATGATCAACGGGATACCGATGAAGCCCTCATAGCCGATCGAGGCCTTTTCGACGCTGCGCCCGTCGCGCATCTCGGCTTTGAGCGAGATCACGCCTTCATGCGGGAAGATCGCATGCGTGAAGGGCTCGTTTTCCTGGTTCAGCGTCTGGCCGAGAGATAGTCGCCGCGTGATCAGGCGCGGCTCGATGAAGGCCCGCGCCTCGGGCCGAACCGAGAGCAACACCTGATTCCGGATATCGAAATCGCCCTTCAACTCTTGCTTCAAGCATTCCCCCGGGCGTTGCGCTGGGCCATGGCGGACAATCTTCTATTAACCTTGCGTAACGTACGCTACGGTACTCAATAAGAACGGAATCGTTCACATCCTCTCGGTCCCCGTTCCGCGAGGCGATCACGGCGCAGGGAGCAGTTATTCCATGAGTCTGCCTGGACCTGAAAGGGTTGCGGAAGCGCTCGCCGGAGGCTCCGAGCGCGCCAATCCATCCCTGATTGGTCGCCCTCTCTCCGGCAACGGTCCGGGCCATGCGCCGTGCTGCGACGACATCTCGGAAAGGCTCCGTTTCGCCGGGATCGACGACGAGGCCCGCGCCCTGCTCCGCGAGATCCGTCCGATCGTCGCGGCTGAACTGCCGGGCGTGCTCGACGTGTTCTACCGTCACCTCCGGCATTTTCCCGAGGTGTCCCGGCTTTTCCCGAACGAGACCGTGCTCGCGCGGGCTCGCCAGATGCAGATCGCGCATTGGGAACTGATCACGCAGGCGGCGTTCGACAGCCAGTACGCCAATTCGGTCAGGCGTATCGGCGAGGTGCATTGCCGGCTTGGGCTGGAGCCACGCTGGTACATCGGCGGCTACAACTTCATCCTGGCGCGATTGATCGCCCGCATCGGCAGGCCAAAGGCGGGATGGCGCATCGGCAGGGAGCACCGGATGCAGCGCGCGGCGATCGCGCTCAACCGTGCCGCCCTGCTCGACATGGATCTGGCAATCGGCGTCTATCTCGAAGCGGAGCGCCGCAAGCGGCGGGAAACGCTGGAAAGCCTGGCCGGCAATTTCGAGCAGGTGGTCGCCACCGTCGTCCGTTCCGTCACCACTGCCGCGAACGATCTGCAGGCTTCGGCGGGGCAACTCGCCGTCTCGTCGAGCGAGACCTTGCAGCAGGCCGACGCCGCCACGGAATCCTCGCTCGAGGCGACGACGAACATCGAAGCGGTCGCCGGAGCGACCGACGCCCTCGCGCTCTCCCTCAGCGAAGTCGGTCGCCAGATCGCGGCCTCCGGCCTGGTTTCGACGCGCGCGGTGACCGAAGCCCAGCAGATCAGCGGCCAAGTGGGCGAATTGACCGGCTCCGTCGACCGGATCGATGGGATCGTCGACGTGATCCGGGAGATCGCCGGCAAGACCAGGCTGCTGGCGATGAATGCCAGCATCGAAGCGGCGCGCGCGGGCGAAACCGGCCGCGGTTTCTCGGTCGTCGCAGCGGAGGTGAGGCTGCTTTCCACTCATACGGCCCAGGCGACCTCGGAGATCGATGCCCAGATCGGAGCCATCCGCGACTTCACCCAGTACGTGGCAGCCGCGGTCGGCACGATCAGGCGAACCATCGACGAAATGAACGCGATCGGAGCCGATATCGCGCGCGCGATCGCGGACCAGGAACAGGCGACCCAGCAAACCGCAGGCAATCTCCAGCAGGCCTGGCAGAGCTCGGCCGAGGTCGCGAACAGCATCGTCGGCGTGACAAGGCGCGCCTCGGAGTCGAGCGCGGCATCCGCGCATGCCCTGTCGGCCACGACCGACCTCGCGCGGCAGGCCGGAAGCCTGATGTCCGAAGCCGAGATCTTCCTGTCGACGGTGAGAGCCGCCTGACCGAGCGCCCGCACGCAGAACTCATCGCAACGAACGAATTTACCTGGCCTGCCCTCGATCCAAGCCTGCAACTCACGCCATCGGGATAGTCACATGTCGTCGTCGAGCGCTCTATCCGAACGTCTCCAGTTCATGAAGCTGGACAAGGCCGCCCTGGACAGCATCCGGAGCGCCAGACCGATCATCATGGAAGCGCTGCCAAGGGCGCTCGATGACTTCTACGATCAGGTTCGAGCATTTCCCGAGACAAAGGCGTTCTTTTCAGACGAACCCGAGATCGCCGGGGCGAAGAGCAAGCAGATCGCTCACTGGGACATGATTTCAGGCGGCCGGTTCGACGAGGGCTACGTCAGCGCCGTCTCGAAGGTCGGCCAGGTCCATGCCCGGATCGGCCTTGCGCCGCGATGGTATATCGGTGGCTACGGCCTCGTTCTGGAAGCCCTGATCGGCAAGATCATCGCGGCGCGCTGGCCACAGGCCGACGAGGAAGGGGCGGCAGGCGTCTTCGGAAAGGCGTTCCGGGCTCGCCAAAGCAAGAGCGATGGCGCGGCCAGTGCCCGATCGGTGAGCGCGGAGGTGAGCGCTGTCGCGAAGGCGACGCTGCTGGACATGGACTTTGCGATTTCGGTCTACCTGGAGGCGGCCGAGGCCGCTCGCCTCAGGAGCGAGCGGGAGGTGCTGGAAAAGGAGCGCGCAGCGGTCGTCAGCTCCGTCGGGCAGGCCATGGCTGCCATGGCCCAGGGCGACTTCACCTATCGCATGCCTGATGACCTGCCGGCCGAGTACAGCCAGCTCCGCGATGACTTCAACGCGGCGGTCGCCACCTTGCAGGACACGATGAGAACGATCCTCGCGACGACGCGGGATATTCGTTCCAGCGTCGGGGAGGTCTCGCAGGCCTCGCAGAATCTGGCCGAGCGGGCCGAGGAACAGGCGGCCTCGCTCGAGGAGAGCGCCGCGACGACCGAGGAGCTCGCCGCTTCGGTCAAGTGCAACGCCGAAACCTCGCGCAACGCCGAGCAGGCCGCCCGCGAAGCGATGCTGGTCGCCGAAGAGGGCGGCGCGATCGTCCGTCAGGCGGTCGAGGCGATGACGGGGATCGACGATGCCTCGAAGAAGATCGCCGAGATCACCTCCCTCATCGACGGCATCGCCTTCCAGACCAATCTGCTGGCGCTCAACGCCGCCGTCGAAGCGGCCCGCGCCGGCGATGCCGGCCGCGGCTTCGCCGTGGTCGCCTCGGAGGTGCGCACCCTCGCGCAACGCTCAGGCGAAGCCTCCAAGGGCATCAATGCGCTGATCAGCGCTTCCAACACCGAGGTCGCGCGCGGTGTCAGCCTGGTACGCTCCGCCGGCTCCGTGCTGGAGAGGATCGTCGCGGCATCGCAGCAGGTGGCCTCGGCCGTATCCGGCATTTCCTCCGGCTCGTCGGAGCAGGCGAGCGGGATCGACGAGATGAGCCAGACACTGGCGATCATGGATGCGACGACGCAGCAGAATGCCGCGCTGGCTGAGGAAAGCGCGGCCTCTGCAGCAGCACTTTCGAGCCAGGTCCAGGCGCTGGACCGGCTGGTCGCGACGTTCAAGGTCGACCCGTCTGCGGCGCAAGGCTCACGGTCGGTCGCGCGTTCCGCGACCAGTGAGCCTGACCGGCTGAGGCGACTCGCTCTGGAGGCGCTCTCCGAAAACGCTCCCGGTCCGCGTGCACTCGCAGGCAAGGGAGCGGCGTGAAGCGCACCCCTCGCCTCTCCGCACCCGCGCTTGGCCGCGGCCTTTAGGCGGCGAGCAGGCCGAACAGGTTGCGCGGATCCTCGGGCTCGGTCAGCAGGTCGATCTCGTCATAATAGTCGGTGCCCTCGATCAGGTCGCTGAGATAGCGCAGCGCCGAGAAATCCTCGGTGGCGAAGCCGACGGAATCGAAGACCGTAATCTGGTCGTGGGCGCGGCGGCCTTCCGCCTCGCCCACGATCACGCGCCAGAGCTCGGTCACCGGGAAGTCCGCCGGCATTTGCTGGATCTCGCCCTCGATCCTGGTCTGCTCCGGCAACTCGACGAAGACGTCGGCGCGCAGCAGGATCTCGCGCTGCAGTTCGGTCTTGCCTGGGCAGTCGCCACCGACCGCGTTGATGTGGACCCCGGCGCCGACCATGTTGTCGGAGAGGATCGTCGCCTTCAGCTTGTCCGCGGTGACGGTGGTGATGATGTCGGCGCCGAGGACCGCCTCCTGTGCGCTCGCCGCCACTTCGATCTCAAAGCCCTGACCAGCGAGATTGGCGAGGAATTTCTCTGTCGCGCTCGAATCGATATCGAAGACGCGCAGGCGCCTGATGCCGTTCAGCGCTTTGAAGGCGAGCGCCTGGAACTCCGACTGCGAGCCGAGCCCGATGATCGCCATCACTTCGGCATCCTTGCGGGCGAGATAGCGGGCTGCGACGGCAGAGGTCGCCGCCGTGCGCAGAGCGGTGGTGATCGTCATCTCCGAGAGCAGGCGCGGATAGCCGGTGCCGACATCCGCCAGCACCCCGAAGGCCGTCACGGTCTGCAGCCCGGCACGCGTGTTCTTCGGGTGGCCGTTGACATATTTGAAGCCGTAGAGCGCGCCATCGCTAGTCGGCATCAGCTCGATCACGCCATCGCGGGAATGGCTGGCGACGCGCGGCGTCTTCTCGAACTCGGCCCAGCGCCGGAAGTCCTCCTCGATATAGCCCGCGAGCCCGGCCAGATAGGCCTCGACCCCGACGGCCCTCACCAGCCGGACCATGTTGTCGACGCCCACATACCGCATCATCGCGCGCCCTCCTCCGCTATCTCGTTCTCTCCATTTTACGACAAGGCAGTTTGCACTAAGAATTGCGAACAAGTTCACTCAGAGGCAGAAATAAGAGCAATCTGCCAATCATAATTGAGCACTTTGTCATGCACGTTTTCGACGAGCTCGATCATCGCTTGATCTCCGCCCTGCGCGAGGATGGCCGCGCGCCGATCTCGAAGCTCGCCACGATCCTCGGCATCTCGCGCGCAACCGTGCAGAGCCGTCTCGACCGGCTGTTCGAATCGGGGGCCGTTCTCGGCTTCACTGTCCGCTTCCGGCAGGACACCGACGACAAGGCGATCCGGGCGATCATGATGATCGAAGTCACCGGCCGCTCGACGACGGCGGTGATCCGGCAATTGCGCGGCCTGCCGGCACTGCATTCCCTGCACACCACCAATGGCGGCTGGGACCTCGTTGCCGAGGTCCGCGCCGACAGCCTGAGCGATTTCGACCGCGTCCTGCGCGAGGTCCGCACCATCGACGGCGTCCTGAACAGCGAAACCAGCATCCTTCTGAGTTCGGTCTGAGCGGCGCGTCCGCGCAGAGCCCAGCATCCCCAATCGAGAAGATTCGACGAAAGCCATTCGCCTTTCCTCGCTTCAGTTTCGACGGAGCTCGGTGCCAGCTCCTTCTTTCATGAGAGCGAGGATCACATCGAGAGTCTGCGACCAGGACTCTTCGATATCGCCGGTTGGCCCCGGCCCGATGACGTCGCTGATCGTCTTCAGCATCGCGGCCTTGAATGTGCCGTAGTGATCCAGCTCGACGCCGTACCCGACGTGCTTGCGACCCAGCGTCTGCAGACCGATCGGTACATGCTTGCGCTTCTCAAGGCTCGACACGACGCTCCGAAGCATGTGAGAAAGCATCGCTCCCTGGGCGCCGGTACCGTTGACGAAGAGCTTCTCCAGCTCGGGTCGCATGGCGAACAGGTTCGCGTAGAACTGCGTGGCAAACGCGGAAGGCGCGTTGAGGAGCCGGCCGACAGAGCGCTGCGCCAGGGTGAACGGGCTGGGGTCGGTGAAGCCGTCAACCGCAAGAAGCTCGACGTCGTTCCGCCTTCCGCGCAAGCGGGCGAACTTGGTCTCAGCGACTGAGAGCGACCCGGCGGCCATTCTTTCAGCGACGGCCCGCGAGATGAGGATCGTGGCCCCCAGCTCCTTCGTCATCGACTCAATGCGGCTCGCAGTGTTCACGTCATCGCCGATTATGGTGAGCCTGCGAAGCGTCGGATGGCCGACTTCGCCGAGGATGGCGTTGCCGAAGTGCACCCCGATCCCGATCCTGAGCCGGATGCCGAAGGCGCGCGCGAGCTCCTCGTTCAGCCCCTCGATCGCCTCCACCATCCCGAATGCAGACCGTATCGCTCCACTGCAGATCCGGGTGGGATTCGTATCATCGAGTCCGAAAAGCCCGCAGATTTGGTCCCCGGCATAGTGGCTGATGATGCCGCCGTTGAGGAGGATCGGATCCCCGAGCGCCTCGAAGAAGCGGTTGAGAATATGGACGACGTCGAATGCGCTGTTCGAATCCGCGAGCGCGGTGAAATCGCGCATATCGCAGACGAGGATTGCCAGCTGACGTTCTGAACCGGCCTCTCGACCGATTGTCTCGGCCCGAAGCTGGCTCGCCGTCGCTTCGCTGAGCACGATCCGCTCCAGCGTGACATCTCCGCTCGCGGACGTCTGGCACGCCAACCGAATCGTCGGGTTCCAACCCCGGGCCTTCGCAAGCTCCGCCTCACGCCTTGTCGGCTCCGACAGGTGCGATGCGCCGTCCAGAATGCGGACCCGGCAAGTCGTGCAGCGACCATGGCCGCCGCATTCATGCCAGTGGATGATCTTGTGAGCGATCGATACGTCGAGCAGCGTTGCGTCCAATCGGCCGGTCTCGACCGTGATACCAGCGCATCTGTACCGAACTGACGGCACGCGACCTTTCTCCCGGTGAGATCCCTCATACTCGGCCGTCAGGACAGGGAAGATGTAGCGCGGCAATTAGGAACACGCCACCCAACCGCAGCTTGAGTTCGACCGCCGACCGCAAGCGATGGGAGGACATCAGCAGCGGTGCGGGTTGGCCGCTAGTAGCCTGAATCGGAACCGTATTTGCAGCCGACAGCACTGTGCAACACTGATGACACAAGGTCCGAAAGCTCTATGGCAGGGATCCAAGTACGAGACATCGCGGGCAGCGCGCTCGATATTTCATCTCTGATTGTCGCTGATTTTCAACCACTTGGGCCACCCATAGTTGAGTGGCGCGACCTACGGGAGTCGAACCCGTCTCCCCAGCGTGAAAGGCTGGTGTCCTAACCGA
The DNA here is from genome assembly GCF_001509835.1 of Allobosea sp. WAO. GTDB lineage: Bacteria > Pseudomonadota > Alphaproteobacteria > Rhizobiales > Beijerinckiaceae > Allobosea. The sequence continues at coordinate 171,838 of NZ_JXTJ01000004.1, read as the reverse complement.
TAGACGAAGGTCGCGAGCTTCTGCCGCGAGGCGGCGTTGCTGCGAAGCGGGGCGAGCTATAGTCACCCTGCCGCGGTTGGGCAAGCCCGGTTTTCGGATTTCTGTCGACCGTTCACAGCGGCCTTGCCAGATCGAGCACGCGCAGCTCCGCCTTCTCCGAGCCGCCCCAGCGATTCAGGGTCAGCGTCGCGGCGAGATGGACCTGCTCGCCGCGCGCCGCCAGCAGCGCCTGGCCAAGCGGCTCCTGCGCCGCCCTGAAGGCGACGCCGCCGATGCTGCTACCGTCTCCGGCGCGCAATCTGACGCGTAAATGCCCGCCGCTGCCGATCTCGACGACATCGGCGAGCCGATGAGCCGGCAGCACGAAGACCGGCTCGGGGCAGCCGGAGCCGAAGGGGCCGGCGCGGTCGATCTCGGCGAGCAGACGGGGATTCGCACCACCCGCACTGATCGCAGCATCGACCAGCAGCGCCTCGGATTCTCGCGAGGCCGCGACACTGGCTGCGAGCTCTGCGCTCATGAAGGCGGTGAAGGGTGCCTCCTGTCCCGGCGCCAGGGTGATTCCCGCCGCCATGGCATGGCCGCCGCCCTTGATCGCGAGCCCGGCCTCGACGGCACGGCGTACCGCGGCGCCGAGATCGACGCCGGGGACGGAACGGCCGGAGCCGGTCGCGCCGCCATCGGGATGCCGTGCCAGGGCGAAGGCCGGCCGGCGAAACCGCTCCTTGAGTCGGGCGGCGATGAGCCCGACCACGCCCGGATGCCAATCGGCCGAACCGACCAGCAGGACAGGATGCTCGGCCGCGTCGCCGAGACGGTGCTCGACCGCGGCCACGGCCTCCTCGACGGCTGCGCGCTCGATCTCCTGCCGCTCTTGGTTCAGCCGGTTGAGCTCGGCGGCGATGCTGCGCGCCTCGACCTCGTCATCTGTCATCAGCAGGCGGGCGCCGAGGCCGGCATCGCCGATCCGACCGCCGGCATTGATGCGCGGGCCGAGCAGGAAGCCGAGATGCCAGGGCTGGGCCGGCCCGTCGAGCCCGGCGGCATCGAGCAGCGCCGCAAGGCCGGGACGCTGGCGCAGCCTGAGGATCGCAATACCCTGACGCACGAAGGCGCGATTGAGACCGATCAGCGGCACGACGTCGGCGACGGTCGCGAGGCCGACGAGATCGAGCTGCGCCAGCAGGTCGGGCTCCCCGCCCCGGCTCGCCCAATGCCCCCGCCGGCGCAGCTCGCGCGCGGTGGCGACCAGCGTCAGGAAGACAACGCCGGCCGCGCAGAGATGGCCGAGGCCGGAGAGATCGTCCTGCCGGTTCGGATTGACGATGGCGGCTGCAGCCGGCAGCTGCTCCGGCGCCTGGTGATGGTCGAGCACGACGACGTCGAGCCCAAGCCTGGCGGCCTCACGCAGCGGCTCATGGCTGGTCGTGCCGCAATCGACCGTGACCAGGAGGGTCGCGCCCTCCCCGGCCAGCATGGCGATCGCCTCGCTGTTGGGGCCGTACCCCTCGATCAGCCGGTCGGGAATATGCACGCGCGGTCGGGCGCCGGCCTGCTTGAGGAAGATCGCGAGCAGCGCGGCCGAGCAGGCGCCGTCGACGTCGTAGTCGCCGAAGATCGCAACCTTCTCGCCACGCACCGCCGCCTCGGCCAGTCGCTGTGCGGCGGCGCCCATGTCGAGCAGCACCGCCGGGTCGGGCAGCAGATCGCGCAGCTTCGGTTCGAGATAGCGCAGGGCCTCGCTGGCGGCGACGCCGCGCCCGGCCAGGATGCGCGCCACGGCGTCGGGAACGCCTTCGACCTGGGCCAGGGCCTCGGCGCGCGCCAGCCCCGCAATGTCGAGCCGGTCGCGCCAGGGGCGCCCGAGCGCCGAGCGTTCGACGCCGAGAAAGGCGCGCTGGGAAACGGAAGTCATCTGCCACCGGTCGCCCGGCGGGGCGCGTTCGTCAACCGTATGGGGGACATGCCGTCAATCATTCGAGCGGCTTCTGGTCCTCGATCGCCTGTGCCGTCGCCTTGCGGGCGCTGACCGGCGCATGACCGGAGACCTCGGCGCCGGCATCGGGCTTCAGGCGCACCATCCACAACGCCGAGGAGGCCGCGATCAGCCCGACCAGCACGAAAGCCGGCCAGAAGTCGGCCGCGCCCAGTGTCTGGCCACCATTGAAGGCGTTCGCCGTCTCCAGCGCGAAGGCGCCGATGGTGACGCCGAGGCTGAGCGATAATTGCTGCGCGACGCTCGACAGGCTGGTGGCGCTCGACATGTCGCGGTTCGAGACATCGGCATAGCTCAACGCGTTGATTCCGGTGAACTGCAGCGAGCGGAAGCAGCCACCGATCAGCAGAACCGAGAGCATCAGCCAATGCGGCGTCGAAGGCGTGAACAGGCCGGAAGCGGCGAGGAAGGCGGCGCCGACCAGGGCGTTGAAGGTCAGCACGCGGCGGAAGCCGAAACGCTGCAGGATCGTCTTCGCCAGGGTCTTCATGATCAGCGCGCCGGCCGCCGAGGCGAAGGTGATCAGCCCCGATTGCAGCGCATTCAGGCCGAAGCCGAGCTGCAGCATCAGCGGCAACAGGAAGGGGATCGCGCCGATGCCGATGCGGAAGATCGAGCCACCGATCACGCCGATATTGTAGGTCGGGATCCGCAGCAAAGTGAGGTTGAGCACCGGATAGGGGGTGCGCCGGGCGTGGAACCAGTAGGCCACCAGTGCCAGGACGCCGAATGCGACGCAGGCGTAGGAGACGCTCTCGGGCACGAGATGGCGCCCGCCCGTGACCAGGCCGAGCATCAGGGCAGCGAAGCCGGTCGAGGACAGCAGGAAGCCCTTGATGTCCAGCGGCGCCACATCCTCCTCGCGGATATCCTCGAAGAACTTCGTCGCCAGCACGATGCCGAGCAGGCCGATCGGCAGGTTGATGAAGAAGATCCAGCGCCAGTCGAAATAGGTAGTGATGAAACCGCCCAGCACCGGCCCGACCACCGGGCCGACCAGCGCTGGCACGGTGAGATAGGCGAGCGCGCTGACCAGCTGCGATTTCTCGACGCTGCGCAGGATGACGAGGCGGCCGACCGGCACCATCATCGCGCCGCCCATGCCTTGCACGAAACGGGCTCCGACGAAGGCGCCGAGCGAGTTCGAGAGCGCGCAGAGCACCGAGCCGAGCATGAACACGCCGAGCGCCGTGCGGAAGGTGGTGCGGGCGCCGAACCGGTCGGCCATCCAGCCAGAGATCGGGATGAAGACCGCGAGGCTGACGAGATAGGACGTCACCGCCAGCTTCAGCGCGATCGGGTCCTCGCCGAGCGATTGCGCGATGACCGGCAGAGAGGTGGCGATCACCGTCGAGTCGGTGTTCTCCATGAACAACGCACAGGCGACGATCAGGGGCAGGAGCTTGGCGCGCTGCACGGGCGGACTTTCTGGCGGGCTGCGCGTCAGCCTTAATCCGCGATCCGCCCGCTGACGAGAGCACGGTGGTACGAATCGCTGGCCTGCGCGGGTTGCGCCTGCTGCATGACGAATCCATCCAACTGCCTCACGGCGACTGCGAGGCAGGCGCAAGCCTTGGCACGGATACGTGATGACAAACTGGCCATGCGTTCGCGGCAGGTCAAAGACGGGGCCGCGTCCCTATGTGAGGTCCGGGGCGAAGATCTTCACATTCGAGATCGGAAGGGCCGGTGCGCCGGCGAAGGTGTCCCATGTCTAATCAAGTGCAGCATTCTCTTCGCATGGCGCCGGTTGGCGCGCCTGTCCGAGCCGCCGCCTTCGCGATCCTCGCCGGTTTCGCCTTCCCAGGCCTCGGCTCCACCGCGGCGACCGCCCAGTCAAACAGCTGGGAACGCGCTTGCGCCGAGCGCGTGGTTTCGCCTGGCTCCGGCGATGCGCTGCGCGTCTACAATTGCGCCCGCCAGAAGGAATGCCAGGCGATGGCGAATGCCAAGGGCGCCATGATGATGGAGCGCGGCTGCTTCTTCGTCAGTCCCTCGACGACCCCGACGGCCGAGCTGGAACGTTCGCGCGCGGGTCGGCAGCAATAACCGGTCCGGATGTGGACGCGCCTCGCGGCGCGTCCATGACAACTTTCCGCCGTGGCCCCCTAGCGGCCTCGGCGCCCGCATGATAACGGGCCTCGTCAACTCGGCCATGGGCGCCCCTGCCCGGCCATGAACTAGCGCCGGCCCCGCCGGCCCCGGAGTTGACGATGGCAACGATCACCGACGGCCTTATCCGCGACGGCCTGACCTTCGACGACGTCCTGCTCGAGCCGGGTCCCTCGGAGGTCATGCCAGCCGATGTCGATGTCTCGACCAAGCTGACCAAGACGATCTCGCTCAACCTGCCGATCATTGCCTCCGCCATGGACACGGTGACCGAGGCCGGAATGGCGATCGCCATGGCGCAGGCCGGCGGCCTCGGCGTCGTGCACCGCAATCTGGAGGCCGATCAGCAGGCCGCTCAGGTCAGGCTGGTGAAGAAGTTCGAGTCGGGCATGATCGCCAACCCGATCACGATCTTCCCGGACGAGACACTCGGCGATGCCCTCGCGATCATGAAGCACAACTCGATCTCGGGCATCCCGGTGGTCGAGCGCGGCCCGCAGGGCCATAAAGGCCGCCTCGTCGGCATCCTCACCAATCGCGACGTCCGCTTCGCCGCCAATCCTGAACAGCCCGTCTCCGAGCTGATGACCAAGGACCGGCTGATCACGGTGCGCGAAGGCGTCGGCCAGGACGAGGCCCGCCGCCTGCTTCATCAGTTCCGGATCGAAAAGCTGCTCGTCGTCGACGACCATTTCCGCTGCATCGGCCTGATCACGGTCAAGGACATGGAGAAGCAGGTCGCGCATCCGAACTCCGCGAAGGATGCGCATGGCCGCCTGCTGGTCGCCGCCGCGACCACGACCGGCGATCTCGGCTTCGAGCGTTCCGAGATGCTGATCGATGCCGGCGTCGACATCATCGTGGTCGATACCGCCCATGGCCATTCCGCCAAGGTGCTGGAAGCCGTAACGCGGGTGAAGAAGCTCTCCAACGCCGTCCAGATCATCGCCGGCAACGTCGCCACGGCCGGTGGCGCCCAGGCCCTGATCGATGCCGGCGCGGATGCGATCAAGGTCGGCATCGGCCCTGGCTCGATCTGCACCACCCGCATCGTCGCCGGCGTCGGCGTGCCGCAGCTCACCGCGATCATGGATGCAGCTTCCGCCGCCAACAAGGCCGGCATCCCGGTGATCGCCGATGGCGGCATCAAGTATTCGGGCGATCTCGCCAAGGCGCTCGCCGCAGGCGCCGCCTGCGCCATGGTCGGCTCGTTGCTTGCCGGCACCGACGAGACCCCCGGGGAGACGTTCCTGTACCAGGGTCGCTCCTACAAATCCTATCGCGGCATGGGCTCGGTCGGCGCGATGGCGCGCGGCTCGGCCGACCGCTATTTCCAGCAGGACATCAAGGACTCGCTGAAGCTGGTGCCTGAGGGCATTGAGGGCCAGGTCGCCTATAAGGGCCCGGTCGCCAATGTGCTGCACCAGCTCGCCGGCGGCCTGCGGGCGGCGATGGGCTATGTCGGCGGCAGGAACCTCGAGGACTACCGCGCCAAGGCCCGCTTCATCCGCATCACCAGCGCCGGCCTGCGCGAAAGCCATGTCCACGACGTCACCATCGTGCGCGAGAGCCCGAATTATCCCACCCGCTCGTGAGAAACCTGCTTTGATGCACGTCTGCAGCAGGTCCTTCACGAGGTAGGCCATGACGCTCAAGCTGATCTATCCGGCGCTTGCCCAGGTCTTCTGGACATTCGTCGTGCTTATGATCGTGTTCCTGCGTCGCAAGAAGGCCTTCGACAATCGCGAGGTCAGGACGGCGGATGTCGCCGTCTCGACCGAGCGTTATCCGGAGCCGGCCCGGCTCGCCGCCGCGAATTTCAGCAACCAGTTCGAGACGCCGGTGCTGTTCTTCGCGCTGGTGCTGATCGCGATCCATGTCGGCGCCACCGGCTATGTCATGGTGGTCCTGGCCTGGGCCTTCGTAGCGACGCGCATCGTGCATACGCTGATCCACACCGGCAGCAACGATCTGCGCCAGCGCGCCCTCGTCTACGCAGCCGGCGTCGCCTGCCTGTTCTTGATGTGGATAGGAATCGTCATCGCGATACTGTGATCGGGCGCGCTTCGCGCCCGCCGGCACTGAAAGCGAACGCCGGCGACAGGTATTCGCCGGCCGTGTCACATTGCCGCTACATGCCGCAACAATGCGTGATGCCGGCTTGCGCCGGCAAACCACCCTCTGCATGCTTGATTTCGGCGGCGGCGATGGTTGGAGGGGCGGCGGTTCCGTAAAGGTTCGGCCGGGCCGCCCGCATGGCGCAAGGCTTTTCATGGCAAGGCTGAGTTTCGGGCGTCTAGCTCTGTTTTCGGCTGCGGGCATCCTCGCAGTCGGCGCCGCACTCCATTACACCGGCCGGCCAATCCCCTGGCCGCTCGATCAGGTCCCCTTCGGCAAGCTGGTCCCGACGCAGGCAAAGCCGCCTGCGCCGGTCGCCGCGACACCGAGTGGGCGCGGCGCCGCGGGCAACCGCCCGCCTGTCACGGTCGTTACCGCCAAGGCAGAGCGCCGGGCGATGCCGGTCCGCCTCGATGCGATCGGAACCGTGCAGGCGATCTCGTCGGTCAATGTCCGCTCGCGCGTCGACACGCAGATCACCGAGGTCGCCTTCAAGGATGGTGGCTACGTCAAGAAGGGAGACGTGCTGTTCCGGCTCGATTCACGCCTGGCCGAGGCGCTGATCAAGCAATCTGAAGCCAGTGTCGCGAAGGACCGCGCCTCGCTCGCCTCGGCCGAGACGGATCTCAGGCGGGCCGAGGAACTCGCCAAGCGCGACTTCGCCACCGACCAGCGGCTCGACACTGCGCGCACCCAGGTCGCGACCTTGAAGGCGGCCATTCGCGGCGGTGAGGCTGCGGTCGAGGCCCTCAAGGTCCAGCTCAGCTATTACACCATCCTCGCTCCCGTCTCGGGCCGCATCGGCGCCGCCGGGCTGAAGGAAGGCAACATCGCCAAGACCGGCGACAATTCGACCGTGCTGGTGACGATCAACCAGATCGACCCGATCTATGTCAGCTTCGCCGTCGCCCAGCGCCATCTGCCCGAGATCCGTGCGGCGATGGCGGCAGGGACTGCCGTCGTGCAGGCGACGCAGCATGGCGTCTCGAAAAGCGTCGAGGGCACGATCGCCGTCATCGACAACCTGGTCGATGCAACGACCGGCACCATCCAGATCCGTGCCTCCTTCGACAATGCCGACGAGACACTCTGGCCCGGCGCGCTCTGTCAGGTCCGCGTGACACTGCGGGTCGATCCGGAGGCCGTGACCGTCCCCCGCGAGGCCATCCAGACCGGGCAGAACGGCTCATTCGTCTTCATCATCGAGGATGGGATGGCGCGAGCCCGCACGGTCGTGGTCGACCGCACGGTCGATGACCGCGTGGTGATCGCCTCCGGCCTCAGCGGCGGCGAGACGGTGGTGGTCGATGGCCAGCTCCTGCTGACCGAGGGCGCCCGTACCATCGAGCGCAATCGCGACCGCGGCGGCCAGAGCCCGCCGCCGAACCAGACCTCACAGCGAGGGAGCGCCGGCTGATGAACCTGCCCGAGCTCTGCATCCGTCGCCCGGTCATGACCACCCTGGTCATGGCGACGTTCCTGATCTTCGGGCTGTTCGCCTTCAAGCAGCTGCCGGTCGCGGCCCTGCCCCGCGTCGACTTCCCGACCATCAATGTCAGCGCGCGCCTGCCCGGTGCGAGCCCGGAGACAATGGCCTCCTCCATCGCCGCCCCGCTCGAACGCGAATTCGCCTCGATCTCCGGCATCACCTCGATGTCCTCGGTCTCGCAGCTCGGCTCGACCTCGATCACCCTGCAATTCGACCTCAACCGCAACATAGACGGCGCCGCGCTCGACGTGCAGGCGGCGCTCAGCGCCACGACGCGGCGCCTGCCGCCCGAGCTCCCTGCCCCGCCGAGCTTCAGAAAGGTCAATCCGGCCGACCAGCCGGTGCTGTTCATGGTGCTGACCTCGGCGACAAAGCCGCTCTACGAGGTCCATGAATTCGGCGAGAACGTGCTGCAGCAGCAGATCGCGCAATTGCCGGGCGTCGCCCAGGTCAACATCTTCGGCGCGCAAAAATACGCCGTGCGCATCCTGGTCAATCCGGATGCCGTTTCGGCGCGCGGCCTCTCGCTCGCCGATGTCCGCAACGCGGTCTCGGCCGCCAACTCCAATTCGCCGGTCGGCACTCTGAACGGCATCAACCAGCGCCTGACGCTCGGCGCCACCGGCCAGCTCGAGCGCGCCGCCGAATACGGCAACCTGATCATCTCGCAGAAGAACGGCATCCCGATCCGGCTCAGCGACGTCGCGCAGACCTTCGACTCCGTCGAGAACAACCAGACGGCGAGCTGGTACAATGGCGAGCGCTCGATCATTCTCGCCGTCTATCGCCAGTCCGACGCCAACACCGTCGAGGTCGTCGACAGCATCAGGGACCGGCTCGAATCCTATCGCTCGCAATTGCCGGCGGCGATGAATCTCGTGGTGCTGAACGACCGTTCGATCCCGATCCGCGAGGCGGTCGAGGATGTCGAGGTATCGCTGATGATCGCCATCGTGCTGGTGATCATGGTGATCTTCCTGTTCCTGAAGAACCTGACCGCCACGCTGATCCCGACGCTGGCCCTGCCGATCTCGCTGATCGGTACCTTCGCGATCATGTATGCGCTCGGCTATTCGCTCGACAATATCTCGTTGCTGGCGCTGACGCTCGCCGTCGGCTTCGTCGTCGACGACGCCATCGTCATGCTGGAGAACATCATCCGGCATATCGAGATGGGCAAGAAGCCGTTCCAGGCGGCGCTCGACGGCTCGCGCGAAATCGGCTTCACGATCCTTTCGATCACCATCTCGCTGGTCGCCGTCTTCATCCCGGTCTTCTTCATGGGCGGCGTCGTCGGCAAGGTCTTCGCCGAATTCGCCGGCACGATCGCCGCGGCGATCATCGTCTCCGGCTTCGTCTCGCTGACCCTGACCCCGATGCTCTGCGCCCGCTTCCTCAAGGCGCATGACCATCACAAGAAGCCAAACCTGCTCGATCGCACCTTCGAGGCCGGTTTCCAGGGCATGCTGTCAGCCTATCGCTGGACGCTGGACCATGTGCTGAAGGCCCGCTTCCTGATGCTGCTGTTCACGCTCGGCACGGTCTATGTCTCGGTCCAGCTCTACATCGACATCCCCAAGGGCTTCTTCCCGCTGGAAGATACCGGCCTGTTGCGCGGCGCGACCGAGGGCCCGCCGGACACCTCATTCGAGGCGATGGCGGAGCGCCAGACCCGCGTCGCCGAGATCGTCCGGGCCGACCCGGCGGTCGACTACCTGACCTCGAATATCGGCGGCTTCAACGCGACCAATAACGGCTTCTTGTTCATCGCGCTGAAGCCCAAATCCGAACGCGACAAGGCGGATGTGGTGATCGCGCGGCTGCGCCGGGCCACCTCGGAAGTGCCGGGCATGACGGCGGTGTTCCAGCAGGTCCAGAACATCAACCTCAATGCCGGCCGCGCCTCGCGCGCGCAGTATCTGTATTCGCTGCAGGGGCCGGATCTCGCAGCCCTGTTCAACTACGCGCCGCTGATGCAGCAGCGATTGAGCCAGATCCCGCAGCTGCGAGACGCCAATATCGATCTTCAGCTACGCAATCCGCAGCTCTCGATCGACATCGACCGCGAGCGCGCCGCCAGTCTCGGCATCTCAAGCGACCAGATCCGCCAGGCGCTGGGCAATGCCTTCGGCTCGCGCCAGATCGCCACGATCTTCACGCCGGCCACCGACTATCAGGTGATCATGGAGGCGAACCGCGCCTATCAACAGGATCCGGGCGTGCTCTCGCGGCTGCTGCTCAAGGCCGCGAACGGCCAGAACGTGCCGCTGGAGACGGTGGCGACGATCAAGCCGAGCGTCGGCCCGCTCGCGGTCAACCGCATCTCGCAGCAGCCGGCGGTGACGATCTCCTTCAACACCGCGCCCGGTGTCTCGCTCGGCGACGCCGTCAACGCGATCCGTGCGGCCGAGCGCGACGTGAACCTGCCGGCTTCGATCGTCACCAGCTTCGCCGGCTCGGCCCAGCTCTTCCAGGATGCGCTAAAGGGCCAGGGACTGCTGATCTTCGCGGCGATCCTGGTGATCTACATCATCCTCGGCATCCTCTACGAGAGCTTCATCCACCCGATCACGATCCTCTCCGGCCTGCCTTCGGCCGGCCTCGGCGCCCTGCTCGCGCTGCAGTACTTCCACATGGATCTGTCGGTCATCGCGATCATCGGCATCCTGATGCTGGTCGGCATCGTCAAGAAGAACGCGATCATGATGGTCGACTTCGCGATCGAGCGCCGCCGCCATGGCGACGATGCCCTCTCGGCGATCCGCGAGGCCGCGCTTGTCCGCTTCCGTCCGATCATGATGACGAGCTTCGCCGCGATCTTCGGCGTGCTGCCGATCGCGCTCGGTGCCGGCGCCGGCGCCGAGCTGCGCCAGCCGCTCGGCATCGCCGTGGTCGGCGGCCTCCTAGTCTCGCAATTGCTGACGCTCTACATCACGCCGGTGATCTACTTCTATCTCGACAAGGTCGACAGCTGGCTTTCCGGTCGCGGCCGGGGTGAACCGGCGGAAGTGCCTGGCGCGGCGGTGCCGGTTGCCGTCCCGCAAGCCCTGCACCGGGCCGAGAGCTGATCGCGATCCGTTAAGGATCCTCGGCTCTTGCGGTTCGATCGTTCAAATTTTCGAGGATTTTTTCGAGCGTTCTGAACAGCCTTCGACCTATCGCTTTCCCCGAGACGAGCTTCGTGGGGGAGCGCAAGGATATGTCAGGCGTTCGGGCAGGTATGGGAGAGCGGCCGCGCCGCATCCGCCCGCTCGGCCTCCTCACGGCCGCTCTTTGCGCTGCGACAGCGCTTGCGGCGTCCACTCTGGTGCTCGCCGAGGACGATGCCGGCATCCGTGCCTTCCACCGTGACGAAGCAGCCAGATCGGCCGGCCGCCCGGCAACGAGCGCGGCCTTTGCGCCAAGCCCTTTCCGGTTCGCCCGCCCACCCCTCGCAACGCGAGCCGAGTTTCGCCTCGGCCAGCCGGTCCGTCCGACGCTGCGGCTAGCTACGCCTCGCAATCAGGAGAGCATTGCCTGGAGCGGCGGAGCCGGACGCACGATCTGTGTGCGGCTTTGCGACGGCTTCCATGCCCCCCTCGGCCATGCCCGCTCGCGAGCGGATTTCAGTGCGCAGGAGGCCCTGTGCGAGGCCCAGAACCCCGGCGTTCCCGTCAAGCTGTTCCGGCTGTCGGCGGGCGCCATATCGGTCGACCGCGCCGTCGCCGGCGACGGCACGAGCTATACCGCGCTGCCGAACGCCTATGCCTATGAGAAGAAGGCCGATCCGATCTGCCGGCCGGCCATCGTCACCGCCGGCGAACGGCACATCTCCCTGCTGCGCGACATCACCTTGCGTCCGGGCGACTCCATCGTCCTCGACGGCAAGGTCGAGACCTTCACGGGCTCCTCAGCCTTTCCCTACGAAGCCGGCGATTTCGCGGATTTCCGCCAGGCCGCAAAGCTCGGCTCGACGACGAGACGGATGATCGACGAGACCGTCGGCATCACCCAGGCCGAGACCCGCCAGAAGCTCCTGCGCCAGAGCCTGCAGGTGCGCGAGGCGCCGCGCGAACTCGCAGATATCGCCGAACTTCGCGGCACGCTCGGCGCCGATACGCCGCTGTCAGCGACATTGCGCGAGACGATCCTGCGCTAACGCAGGAACAAGCCATCGACTGAGCTTCGCGGCGGGCGCGACGTTAAGCATCGCGCCCGTTTGCCGTTGCGGCGTCCGGCGATTGAATACTAACAAAAAGTAAATTATGGCTCGTTTGCGGCGGACAGCTGAACCAGCGAGCGATGGAGTGATCGCGGTGTTTCGTGTCCGTAATATCGAATCGATTGCTTCCAAGGCGGCACCTGCCGCCGTTTCCGTTTCAGATTCTACCTCTCTGCCAGGCCGCGGGCGCAAGCCCTTGCGTCTGGCAGCGATGACGGGGCTTGGTCTTGCGCTTGGCGCGAGCGGCGCAGTGCTTACGGTTTCCCTCGTCCAGGCCGAGGACGATGCCGGAATCCGCGCCTTCCATCGGCAGGAGGCAGCAACCCGGCAGGCGCAACGCGAAGCGGCTCCGCGCGCGGTCTATGCCTCCACGAGAGCTTACGCCCCCGACCGCAATCTCTGGACTCTGCCGCTCTGGCAGGCTCGTCCCGACGGCGTGATCCGGCACCCGGCGGTCGAGTTGAACCCGTTCAAGCGGCGCGAGGCGACGCCCAAGCGCGCAGCCAAGCGCCAGCCAGCGATCCGCTACGACACCGTCTCCGGCGCGGCCGACGTGACGCGCACCATCTGCGTGCGCATGTGCGACGGCTTCCACGCCCCGATCGGCTATCTCAGGAGCCAGAGCGATCTGAAGGCACATGAGGCGCTTTGCCAGGCCAGCAATCCCGGCATTCCGGTCAAGGTCTTCAAGGTTGCCGCCGGTGCCACGACGATCGATGGTGCCGTCGGCCCCGACGGCAAGACCTATGGCGCCCTCCCGGTCGCCTATGGCTACGAGCAATCCTCCGATCCAGCCTGCCGTCCGGCCATCGTCAACCGGGGCGAGCGTCGCGTCTCCTTGCTGCGCGACATCACCTTGCGGCCGGGCGACAGCGTCGTTCTGGACGGGAAGGTGCGAACCTTCGCCGGCTCGACGAAATGGCCGTACACGGCCTCGGATTTCCGGGATTTCCGGGCCTCTGCCGACCTGAACGCGAACCAGCGGCGCGAGATCGATGCCAGGGTCGGAATCTCTCACCGCGAGGCCGAGATGCGCAGCTTCCAGCGCAAGCTGCGGGTGCGCGAGGCGAGCCTGCACGATCCCGATTTCGCCAGCGACGCGCTCAACCTGCGCGGCGGGATCGAGCCGCGCGACCGTATCGGCAGCCCGCTGCGCGTCGTCCTTGAAACGCCCTTCACCCGGAACTGAACTCGCCGGAGCTCCGACAGGCTCCTTTATTGCGCCGCGCCGAACGGATCATTTTCCTGCTCTTGGCTGAAGGCTTATTTTCCTAGGACAATTAACCTGCCCAGCTCCGCCCAAAGGCGAGTGGACGGCGCCGGCTCTCTCGGCCACACTCGCTGCAGCGCAGCATGGAGCCGAGCATGACTACGAAGACGCCTCGCCAGTTCTTCCGTTCCCTGGCGATCGGCGCGCCGGAACCCTATCGCGAATTGCCGCTGCGCCTGGAGCGGATGATCCATTTCGTTCCGCCACATCTGGAGAAGGTCCGCGCCAAGGTCCCCGAACTCGCCGGCCAAGTCGACATCGTGCTCGGCAACCTCGAGGATGCGATCCCGGTCGAGGCCAAGCAGGCGGCGCGCGACGGCTTCATCGAACTGGCGAAGGAGACCGATTTTGGCGCGACCGGCCTGTGGACGCGGGTCAATGCGCTGAACTCGCCCTGGTTCCTCGACGACATCACCGCGATCATGAGCGAGATCGGCGGCAAGCTCGATGTGGTCATGGTGCCTAAGGTCGAGGGCCCCTGGGACATCCACTATGTCGATCAGCTGCTGGCGCAGTACGAGGCGCGGCACGCCCTGCGCAAGCCCGTGCTGATCCACGCAATCTTGGAAACAGCCGAGGGCGTCAAGAATGTCGATGCGATCGCCACCGCCTCCCCGCGCATGCACGGCATGAGCCTCGGCCCGGCGGACCTTGCCGCCTCGCGCGCGATGAAGACGACGCGCGTCGGCGGCGGACATCCGGAGTACAAGGTCATCGCCGACCCCACGGCCGATGGCGGGCCCCGTGCCGTCGCCCAGCAGGACCTCTGGCATTATACCCTCGCGAAGATGGTCGATGCCTGCGCCTCGGCCGGCCTGAAGCCGTTCTATGGTCCTTTCGGCGATTTCTCGGACGGGGCCGCCTGCGAGGCGCAGTTCCGCAATGCCTTCCTGCTCGGCTGCGCCGGCGCCTGGACGCTCCATCCTTCGCAGATCGAAATCGCCAAGCGCGTCTTCAGCCCGGACCCGGACGAAGTCGCCTTCGCCCAGCGAATCCTGGAAGCCATGCCCGACGGTTCCGGCGCGGTGATGATCGACGGCAAGATGCAGGACGACGCAACCTGGAAGCAGGCGAAGGTCATCGTCGACCTGGCCAAGCAGGTTGCGGGACGGGACCCGGCCCTGGCGGCGCGCTACGGCTTCTGACGCGAAGTCGTGACTGCGGCGGAGATTGACCTATTGCCGGCGCAATCCTAGGTCAGGCCTTGGATGGCGACGCATGCTGGCGGGGCGAATCCCTGTCATCTCAGAAACAGATCGAAGGAACATGGAAGCAAGAACCGCGAAATTCCGCATCGGGCAGGTGGTACGCCATCGCGTCTACCCGTTCCGCGGCGTGATCTTCGATGTCGATCCGGTCTTTTCCAATTCCGAGGAATGGTGGCTCGCGATCCCCGAACATCTGCGCCCGTCCAAGGATCAGCCCTTCTATCATCTGTTCGCCGAGAACGAGGAGACTGAATACGTCGCCTATGTCTCCGAGCAGAACCTGGTCAGCGACGAGACCGGCCAGCCGATCCGCCATCCGCAGGCGCGCGAATTCTTCCGACGCGATCGCAAGGGGCGCTACCGGCTCGACAAGGTCGAGCTGAACTAGGCTGGAGAATCTGTCCGAAAGCCGGGAGGGGGCTCTCGGACGAAGCGCGCGCTCTGAGGAAGAGCGAATCGCAACTCTGCTCCCAGCGGCAGGCGAAACGAACTACCGTTCCCGCTCCGCCTCAGGGAAGCGTGCGGTGAAGGCCCCTTCCCGCTCGGGCGGCAGACGCACCAGCAGGCTGAGCGCCCCGTCCTCGCCGTCGCTGCGCGTCAGGATCTCACCGTTGGCATGCAGCCAAGCCAGCGACTTTCCATCGCCCGGCGCCAGCACCAGCCTGTAGACCGGCCGGCTTTTGGCTATCCTCGCCTCAATGGCATCGGTCAAACGGGCCATGCCTTCGCCGGTCAGGGCAGAGACCAGAACGGGGCGAGTCGCTTCCGGCTTGAGTTCGGCCAGCGCCGCCTGGCGCTCGCGCTCCGCATCTTCGAGCAGATCGGCCTTGTTCCAGACCTCGATGACGCGCCGGCCATCCTCCGGATCGATCCCGAGATCACGCAGGATGGCGCGGACATCGGTGGCCTGGGCCTGCGTGTCCTCATGCGAGACGTCGCGCACATGCAGCAGCACGTCGGCCTCGATCGCGTCTTCCAGCGTCGCCCTGAAGGCGGCGATGAGTTGCGTCGGCAGATCCGAGATGAATCCGACCGTGTCTGAGAGCAGGATCTTCGCGCCATGCGGCAGCTTGAGCGCCCGCGCCGTCGGATCGAGCGTCGCGAACAGCATGTCCTGCGCCAGCACCTCGGCCGAGGTCAGCCGGTTGAACAGCGTCGACTTGCCGGCATTGGTGTAGCCGACCAGCGCCACGATAGGATAGGGCACACGCTTGCGGCTCGCCCGGTGCAGCGACCGCGTGCGCTTGACCGTCTCGAGATCGCGCTCGATCTTGGTCATCCGCTCCTGGATGACCCGCCTGTCGGCCTCGATCTGGGTTTCGCCCGGCCCGCCGAGGAAGCCGAAACCGCCGCGCTGCCGTTCGAGGTGGGTCCAGGACCGCACCAGACGGCTCTTCTGATAGTTCAGATGCGCGAGTTCGACCTGCAGCGTGCCTTCGCGCGTGCGGGCGCGACGGCCGAAGATCTCGAGGATCAGCCCGGTCCGGTCGATGACCTTGCAGCCGAAGGCCTTTTCGAGGTTACGCTGCTGCACCGGCGACAGCGCGCAGTCCATCACGACGAGCCCGATCTCCTCGAGCTTGACCCGTTCGGCCAGCTCCTCGACCTTGCCCTTGCCGAGATAGGTCGCAGGACGCAGAGCGCTCAGCATGACCTGGATCGCCTCGACCACCTGCAGGTCGATGGCGCCTGCAAGACCGATCGCCTCGTCGAGACGCGCCGCGTAGCTGCGCTGGTTCTCGTCGGCCGCGATCGCCCTACCCGGCGCCTGACGCGCCAGATAGGGGCCGATCACAAAGGCGCGAGTACCGGCTGCGACCGCATGTTCGGCCGCGTCGATCGGCTTGCCTGCCGAGGCGTCGTCGTCAGTTCCGGCCATGCCGGCCACGACTTAGGCCTTTTCCTGTTCCTCGGACTCGAACAGCTGCACCGGATGACCGGGCATGATCGTCGAGATCGCATGCTTGTAGACGAGCTGCGAGTGGCCATCGCGGCGCAGCAACACGCAGAAATTGTCGAACCAGGTGACGACGCCCTGCAATTTGACGCCGTTCACAAGGAAAATGGTGAGGGGAATCTTCTGCTTGCGGACGTGGTTGAGAAACGTGTCCTGGAGATTTTGAGCCCGCTCTGCGGCCATGTTTTGCCTCTGTTGTTGGGACCGCAATCGGCTTGCGCATGCGATCCAGATCGTTCCGTTGGACTACGACGAGAGCCGTCGCGCTTCGGAACACCGACACTTCATTAGATCGTGAGGGGGCCTTGTCGCGCAAGGGTTGCGGTGCACCATTTTTAGGCGATCGCCTTGCGCGAAACGCATTGCGCGCGCCCGGAACTACCCCACCCCCAGCGATTTCAGCTTGCGATGAAGCGCCGAGCGCTCCATGCCGATGAACTCCGCGGTGCGCGAGATGTTACCGGAGAAGCGGGCGATCTGCGCCATCAGGTACTCGCGCTCGAAGATCTCGCGGGCATCGCGCAGCGGCAGGCTCATCAGTTTCTCGCCGCCGGAGCCGGAAGGCGTCGTCGGAACCATCGCCCCGACCTCGGCCGGCAGCATCTCGACGGTGATCTCCGCGCCGGGGTCACCCTTGGTCAGAATCATGAGCCGTTCGACGTTGTTGCGCAGCTCGCGCACGTTCCCCGGCCATTCATGCGATTGCAGGATCGCCATCGCGTCGCCGCCAATGCGGCGCTTGGGCAGGCCGCTGGCGACCGAGATCTGCTCCATGAAGAACTCGATCAGCTCCGGCACGTCCTCACGCCGCTCCGACAGCGCCGGGACGCGGATCGGCACCACGCCGAGGCGGTGATAGAGATCCTCGCGCAACTGGCCCTCGGCGATCAGCTTGACGAGGTCGCGACTGCTCGATGAGATGATCCGCACGTCGACATGGACGCGGGTCGCGCCGCCGACGCGCTGGAAATTCTGGTCGACCAGCACGCGCAGGATCCGGTTCTGGGTCTCGCGCGGCATGTCGCCGATCTCGTCGATATAGAGCGAGCCACCATGCGCCTCCTCGAGCGCGCCGACGCGGCGCGAGCGCCCCTCGCCGCCCTCGATGCCGAAGAGCTCCTCCTCCATCGTCTCGGGAGTGATCGTCGCCGCATTGATGACGATGAACGGGCCGCCGGAGCGGGTTGAAGCCTCGTGCAGGGTCCGCGCCGTCAGCTCCTTGCCGCAGCCGGGTTCCCCGGTGATCAGCACCCGCGCATTGGTCGGCGCCACGCGCTCCAGCGTCTGCCTGAGCTGGTTGACTGCGGTGGACCGACCGACGATCCGGCTCGCCTGGACCGAGCGCGTCTTAAGGTCGCGCACCTCGCGGCGCAGCCGCGACGCCTCGAGCGCACGCTCGGCGACGAGCACCAGCCTGTCGGCCTTGAACGGCTTCTCGATGAAGTCGTAGGCGCCGTGCTTGATCGCCGAGACCGCCGTCTCGATGTTGCCGTGGCCGGAGATCATGACCACGGCGAGCTCGGGATGGCTCTCCTTGATCAGCTCCAGCACCTGCAAGCCGTCGAGCCGGCTGCCCTGCAGCCAGATGTCGAGGAAGACGAGGTTTGGTCGTCGTGCGGCGATCGCCGCCAGCGCCTCGTCGGCCGAACCCGCCTTGCGTGTCCGGTAGCCCTCGTCCTCGAGCAGTCCGGCGACGAGTTCGCGAATGTCGGCCTCGTCGTCGACGACGAGAATGTCAGCGCTCATGCCTGGGTCCCGTTCATCTGTCCTCCGGCGCTTTCCGCCGATCCATTGCGTGTCTTTGACGTTTCTTCGCCACTGTCCGGCGGCCCGGTCTCGACGAACCAGAGCCTGATCTGCGCACCCCGCGCATTGTCAGGCCGGTCCAGCAGCTCGATGCCGCCGCCATGGTCCTCGAGGATCTTGCCGACGATCGCGAGGCCGAGGCCGGTGCCGCCGTCACGGGTCGTCATATAGGGCTCCAGCAGCTTGTGGCGCTGGTCGGCGGGCAGGCCCTTGCCGTTGTCGACGATGTCGATGACGATGCGGCCGTCGCCATGGCGCTCCAGAGTAACGTCAATCCGGCCCTTGCCGCGCTCCTCGGCCGGAACCGCCTCGACCGCCTCCGTGGCGTTCTTGATGACATTGGTCAGCGCCTGCGAGATCAACCGGCGGTCGAACTGCGCCATCACCGGCTCGGCCGGCAGCGTGTCGGCGATGGTGAGTTCGGGATTGCCGACCCGCATCAGGAAAACGATCTGGCGAACCGTCTCGACGATGTCCTCCTGCGCCAGCGAGGGCTTCGGCATCCGCGCGAAGGACGAGAATTCGTCGACCATGCGGCGGATGTCGTCGACCTGCCGCACGATCGTCGCCGTGCACTGGTCGAAGATCTCCTTGTCCTCGACGATGACCTTGCCGAACTTCCTGCGGATGCGCTCGGCAGAGAGCTGAATGGGCGTCAGCGGGTTCTTGATTTCATGCGCGATGCGGCGCGCCACATCGGCCCAGGCCGCAGTGCGCTGGGCGGTGACGAGATCGGTGATGTCGTCGAGCGTCACGACCAGCCCGGCCCCGGCGCCCTCGCCCTCGCGCACGGCGCGAATATTGACCATGCGGTCGCGCCCGCCACGGGTGATCGCGACCTGGCCGGAGCTCAGGCGCTGGCGATTGGCCATCGCTTCCGAGACGAACTCGGCGATCTCCGGCGCAACCTCAGCAATGGGGCGCCCGAGCAGGCGCCCTCCGGTGCCGAGCAGGGCATCGGCCGAGCGGTTGCTGATCGTCACATGGCCGCCTTCGTCCAGACTCAGTACGCCCGACGAGACGCCGGAAAGAACCGTCTCGGTGAAGCGGCGGCGGCGGTCTATCACCTCGCTCGCCGTCACCAGCCCGTCGCGCTGTCGCCTGAGCTCCGCTGTCATCTTGTTGAAGGTCTCGCCGAGATGAGCGAGATCGCCCTCCGCCCGTCGGATCGGAACCTGCACGTAGAAGTTCCCGCTGGAGACCTGGTCGGTGGCGTGGATCATCCGGCGAATCGGCGCGACCAGACCGTTGGCGAAGTTGAGCCCGAGCCAGCTCGCCGAAAGCAGCAGGATCACCGCGATCAACCCGTACATCGAGGCGAAGGCGACCTGGACGCCTTTCCTGCGCGCATCGATGCCGAGATATTCCACCGCCGCGGCACGAGCCACCGCAGGGAATTCGACCGCAAGCGGATCGACCTCGCGCGCGACATAGAGGAACGCACCATCATAGGAGGCGAGCTTCACCAACGCCCCGAAGACACGGCCTGTCGTCGGTATGACGCAGATCGGCTCGGGTGAGGTCTCGGCATCCTCGAAAGCGGCTGCGTCGGGTTTGCTCGCGCCGCGCAGCACGTCGATATTGGCCCGGACGACAACGGTGTCCGGCGGCTTCATGATCCAGACCACCGGCAGGCCGAGTGCGGTGGCACGTGCCGTCAGAAAATTCTCGAACCACGGCCGGTCGACGTCGAAAGCCGGCTTGGCCCGGCCGAGATCATCGGCCAGCAGGCGGATTTCACGGCCGAGAGACCGGCACTGGCTGGCCGTATAGGCATCGGCGACCTCGACCGATTTGAAGATCGCGTCGCGCATCCGGTCGGAGAACCAGGGTTCGAGGCCGCGCTCCAGCGTCACGGTCGCGACCACCGCGACCAAGGCCGCCGGCAAGGCGGCGACGATGCTGAACAGGCTGACGATACGCACATGCAGCCCGGCGGCGGCGACACCCGCGCGCCTCGCCCGGATCAGCACCGCCGCCTCGACGGCGACGATGACCAGCAGCAGCAGGATCAGGAAGCCATTCAGGACGAAGAGGCCAAGCACGACCTCGTGCACCGGCGCCACCGGCGTCGCGCCCGCGAGCACGAGGAAGGTCGCGAGCCCCGAGACCAGTGCGAAGCAGACCACCATGGCTCCGAGCCAGGCCGAAACCCGCCTTGGCGTCTCTTCCGTGCGCGGCGTCATGCGAAGGTCGCCGATCGAGGCAGTCAATGCGATGTCTAAGCTCCGTTGGACGCTCACAGGCCGAGGGGCAGCCGGGCGATCCGGCGCTGTGATGCGCCGCCGCAACGGTGTTGTCAAAATATGACACGGGCAAGGCAGGCGACGTCCGGCGGACCGAACTCCTGCAAGCCAATCTGTTGAAGTCGGCTTGGGGCCTCTTTGCCCCCTCTCAGACAGCCTCTAGCCTGTGTATTAGCCGCACCGCAGAGGCCATCATGCTCATCGCTTTCCATCAACTGCCGTTGGCCGCGATGTTTCTCGTCGTCTGGGCGATCAGCACCGCGATCTGCTGGCTGCTGATCGGCCTGGTCCGGTTCGCCGTTCCGCGCATGGGCTACCGGTTGAGCGAGCCGCTGCCGATTCGCGATTCCCTCATCAATGCCTGCGGCGCGCTCTTTGCCCTGATCGTCGCCTTCTCGGCAGCCGGCATCTGGAACGACGCGGTTTCCGCGCGCACCTCCGTCCAGCGCGAAGCCGATGCCGTGGAGAACGCCCTGGTGGTTTCCGCGGGCTTGCCGGACGAAGTGCAAAGCCAGTTGAACGGCGGGCTCGAAGCCTATCTTAAGGACGTCATCGCAGTCGACTGGCCGGCGATGGCCAGAAGCACGTCGCTCGACGATGCGGTCTTCGACCAGTCGGAAAAACATCTGCTGGGAGCGATCGACCTGATCGCGCGGCAGAATCGCGCCCTAGCCAACGGAACGAGCTACTCACCGCTGCTCGGTCAACTGCTGGAGATCCGGCACGCCCGGCTCGCGCGCCTCGCCGCCTCTAGAGCCGGAACGACCTGGGCGCAATGGAGCGCGATGTGGCTGATATCAACAGCGACGCTGCTGCTGATCGTCATCTGCCACAGCCACACCTTCCGCATGCAGATCCTGGCGTCGCACATCTATGTGCTGGTCGCCGCCGCGGCCTATTTCGTGGTCCTGGCGCATGACCGACCGTTCGTCGGCAAGATATCGATCCAGCCGACCGCGATGCAGGGCCTAGTGACTCATCTAGCTGCGAAGTGATCGGCCGAGGCGCGCGCCCTGACGGCGCGGCGCCTCGCTCGATCGCATTCGCCCGCCGCCTCAGCGCGGTGAACGCACCACCTGCATGTCGAGCTCGCGGATCTTCTTGCGCAGGGTGTTACGGTTGAGACCGAGCAGCTCGGCGGCACGGATCTGATTGCCGCGTGTCGCCGCCAGCGCCGCCGCGATCAGCGGCGGCTCGATCTCGCGCAGGATGCGATGATAGAGCCCCGGAGGCGGCACATGGTCGCCAAAACCAGAGAAGTACTGGTTGAGATGGCGCTCCATCGAGCCTGAAAGCGTCTCGGCCCGTTCCTGGCCGCTGCTGGACCCGGCATAGCTCGGCGTCGCCGCGGCAGGCTGGAGCTCCGCCTCGACGATCGGAGCAGTGATCGTCTCCTGCGGATAGAGCGCCGCCAGCCGCCGGACGAGGTTCTCCAGCTCGCGGACATTGCCCGGCCAGCGATAGCGCCGCATCACGTCCATCGCCTCGGAATCGATCTGCTTGCGCGGCAGGCCCTCTTTCTCGACCAGCCCGAAGAAATGGCGGACGAGGTCCGGCACGTCCTCGACCCGCTCACGCAGCGGCGGCAGGCGGATCGGCACGACGTTCAGCCGGAAAAACAGGTCCTCACGGAACAGCCCATGCGCGATAGAGATGCGCAGATCCTTGTTCGTCGCGGCGACGATGCGGACATTGGTCTTGATCGGCGTGCGTCCGCCGACCGTGGTGTATTCGCCCTGCTGCAGCACGCGCAGCAGGCGCGTCTGGGCCTCCATCGGCATGTCGCCGATCTCGTCGAGGAAGAGCGTGCCGCCCTCGGCCTGCTCGAAGCGGCCGGAGGAGCGGGTCAAGGCGCCGGTGAAGGCGCCCTTCTCATGGCCGAACAGCTCCGATTCGATCAGGTCCTTCGGAATCGCCGCCATGTTGATCGCGACGAACGGGCCGTTGCGGCGCTTGCCGTAGTCGTGCAGCGCCCGCGCCACCAATTCCTTGCCGGTTCCGGATTCGCCGTTGATCATCACGGTGAGGTCTATCGGCATAAGGCGCGCCAGGGCGCGATAGACGTCCTGCATGGCCGGCGAGCGGCCGATCAGCGGGATATCGTCGGGCTCCGCCGCATGCCCGCGCCCGACCTCGCCGCGCGGACGCGACAAGGCGCGGCCGACGATCGCGACCAGCTCCTTCAGGTCGAAGGGCTTGGGCAGGTATTCATAGGCGCCGCGCTCGGAGGCCTTGATCGCGGTCATAAAGGTGTTCTGCGCGCTCATCACGATGATCGGCAGTTCGGGTCGAACCCGCTTGATCCGCGGCAGCAGGTCGAAGGCATTACCGTCGGGCATGACGACGTCGGTGATGATCAGGTCGCCGAGCCCCTGGGCCGCCCAGGTCCACAGCGTTGCCGCCTGTCCGGTGGTCCTGACCTCGTAGCCGGCGCGGGCGAGCGCCTGGTTGAGGACCGTGCGGATGGCGGCGTCGTCATCGGCGATGAGAATGTTACCCGTCGGCATGCAGTCCTGCTTCCTGGTGGGGTTTACCCTGCCTGGCGCTCACGCGCTTCGTGCAGCGGCAACCGGATTCGAAATGACGTGCGCCGCGGCACGGACTCGCACTCGACGATTCCGCCGTGATCGCCGATCACCTTGGCGACGAGTGCAAGTCCAAGGCCACTGCCCTGAGCCTTGGTGGTGACGAAGGGATCGAACAGGTGGGCGTGCAGATCGGTGGGCACGCCGGGGCCATTGTCGCGCACGCCGATCTCAAGCGGCAGGGCAAGCCGCGCATGCGATCCCGGGGCCTGCATGCGGATTCCCGGCCGGTAGGCCGTTGTCAGCGTGATCTCGCCGTCGATGGCATCGGAGCCGATCGCTTCGGCGGCGTTCTTGACCAGGTTGAGCAGCACCTGGACGAGCTGGTCGCGATTGCCGGAGACCGGCGGAAGCGATGGGTCATAGGCCTCGCTGAAACGGATGTGCCGGGCAAAGCCGGACTGGGCCAGCCTTTTCACGTGATCGAGCACGTCATGGACATTGACCGGGCCACGCTCGCTCGGCCGTTCGTCACCGAACAATTCGACGCGCTCGACCAGCTTCACGATGCGATCGGCCTCGTCGCAGATCAGCTGAGTCAGCAGGCGGTCGTCATCCGGAACCGAGGTTTCCAGCAGCTGAGCCGCGCCGCGAATGCCCGAGAGCGGGTTCTTGATCTCATGCGCCAGCATTGCGCCGAGCGCAGTAATTGAGCGAGCTGCTCCGCGATGCGTCAGCTGCCTGTCCATTTTTTCGGCAATTGTCCGTTCTTGCAGCAGAAGCACGACCGCATCCGGCTGGCCGGGCAATGGCGAGGCAAAAACATCGACGATCCGATCGAGCCCGAGCCGGGGCGAGCCGAGCTCCAGCCGGTATTCGCTGACGCTGGCGCCGCGGCGCTGGACTTCTTCGACGAGCGACAGCACCGGCGAGCCGAAGGCGATCAGATCCTG
Source organism: Allobosea sp. WAO (assembly GCF_001509835.1). Taxonomy (GTDB): domain Bacteria; phylum Pseudomonadota; class Alphaproteobacteria; order Rhizobiales; family Beijerinckiaceae; genus Allobosea. The sequence goes on along the minus strand of NZ_JXTJ01000004.1, from coordinate 147,957 downwards.
CAGGCGCTGGCGCTTCAGCACCACGGCACTGGCTTGGAAGAAATCCTCAGCCGCGGTATTCGCGTAGAGCACCGCGTGCCCATCCCCGACCACGACGACCGGCATCGGCAGCACATTCAGCGCCTGGATCTCGAGGCTGTCGAACAGCCCCCCATCCGGCGTCTCTCCGCTTTCGCCGAATATCGCCATGGTCATACGCGATCTTCCTCGTGTTCAGGCGGCGGCGCCGAGGCGCTCGGTCGAAAACAGGCGCGTTAGCGCCGCAAGGGCGCGGGCCGGCTCGATCGTGGTCAGGAGCTCGCGCCGGGCCTGCTCATCGGGCGCGAGCCCGCAGGCCAGCGCCTCGTCGGCATAGGCGGCAAGATGCTTGCGGGCGTGACGGACGCCGACTTCGCGGCCCATCAGCGAGAGCAGGCCCTCATAGTGCTCGCGCGCCACCTCGCCCTTGGTTTCGAGCGCGATTGCGTCGGGCTCGCGCCCGGCAAGCACGGCGCCGATCTGGCCGGGCAGCCAGGGACGCCCGAGCGCGGCACGGCCGATCATCACATAGTCGGCACCGGATTGTTCAAGGCAGTCGCGCGCCTGTGCCGCGGTCGCGATATCGCCATTGGCGACCAGTGGAAAGGCGCCGGCTTCCCGGACCGACGCGATCGCACCCCAGTCGGCGACGCCCTTGTAGAACTGCTGGCGGGTGCGACCGTGCACGGTGATCGCAGCAGCTCCGGCCGCGACGGCGCGGCGCGCGAGTTCCGGCGCATTGCGCGAGGCATCGTCCCAGCCGAGCCGCATCTTGACGGTCACCGGTACCTTCACGGCCGCGACCACCGCCTCGACGAGGCCGATCGCATGGTCGATGTCGCGCATCAGGGCGGAGCCCGCCCAGCCGCCGACGACCTTCTTGGCCGGGCAACCCATGTTGATATCGACGATTTCGGCCCCGGAGGCTTCGGCGACCTGCGCCGCTTCGGCGAGCCAGCGCGCCTCGCAACCTGCGAGCTGCACCACATGCGGCGTCACGCCCGAACCCTCGGCCCGCAGGCGCGCTTCCTCGCTGCCACGCACCAACTCGTCGGAAGCAACCATCTCCGAAACGACCAGGCCAGCACCGAAGCGCGCGGCGATCCGGCGCATGACCACATCGGTCACGCCCGACATCGGCGCCAGGAAGGCGCGAGTGGCCGGAGCGAGCCCGCCAATGGCCGCAGCTGCGTCGCCTGATTTTGAGGCAGATTCCATTGTGGTGATTTATTGGACATCTATTGCAGTGCGCAAGGGATTTCTGAGCAATGCTGCATTGCACCATTGTCGCAAGCCGGCGGCGCAAGCTGCCTTTCCGATGTGCAATGGGGCCAACACGGCCCTGCGGCGCCTCCGCCGCTTGGCTATCGGCGCCGTGCGGCCTATCACCCAGCACCAGCAGATTCCGGAGCCCACGACGCTTTCATGACCATGGCCGTTGCCGCCCTGATCGTCGCCGCCGGACGCGGCCTGCGCGCCGGTGCCGAGGCGCCGAAGCAGTACCGCCGCCTCGGCGGCCAGCCGGTGCTCTGCCGGGCACTCGCTCCGTTCCTTGCCGAGGCCCGCATCGGCCCGGTGCTGGTCGTGATCGGCGCCAGGGACGACGCACGCTACCGCAATGCCGTCGCGGAACTCGGCGAAGCCGAGCGCGCCCGCCTGCTGCCGCCGACCCATGGCGGCGAAACCCGCCAGGCCTCGGTCCGGGCCGGGCTGAAGGCGCTGTCGGAGGTAGGTTTCACCGGCGCCGTGCTGGTGCACGACGCCGCCCGCGCGCTCGTTTCGCCCGAACTGGTCCACCGGGCGCTCGTCGCCGCGCGCAAGACGCAGGCCGCCGTGCCCGCCCTCGGCCTGACCGACACGGTGAAACGCCTCGATGCCGACGGCCGGATCGTCGAGACGCCTCCGCGCGACCGTCTCGTCTCGGTGCAGACGCCGCAGGCCTTCGCCTTCGCGCCGCTGCTCGCCGCGCACGAGGCGGCCTTCGCGGCAGGAGCCGACGGCTTCACCGACGATTCAGCGATCATGGAATGGGCCGGCCACGAAGTCGCGACCTTTGCGGGAGACCCGATGAACGTGAAGCTGACCCACCCCGAAGACTTCATCGCCGCCGAGCAGCGGCTGGGACGCAACCTCGTGACCCGGGTCGGAACCGGCTACGACGTTCACGCCTTCGCCGACGGCGACCATGTCTGGATCGGCGGGATCAGCATTCCCCATACGCGCGGCGTGACCGCGCACTCGGACGGCGATGTCGGCCTGCACGCCTTGACCGACGCGCTGCTCGGCGCCCTCGCCGATGGCGATATCGGCAGCCATTTCCCGCCGAGCGACCCGCAATGGCGCGGCGCCTCGTCCGATCGCTTCCTTGCCTTCGCGGTGGAGCGGGTCGCGGCCCGCAGCGGTAAGATCGACCATCTCGACCTGACGATCATCTGCGAGGCGCCGAAGGTCGGCCCGCATCGCGACGCCATCCGCGCCCGCATCGCGGCGATCGCCGGCCTGCGGCTCGACCAGGTCGGGGTCAAGGCAACGACCTCTGAACGCCTGGGCTTCACCGGGCGCGGCGAAGGGCTGGCGGCACAGGCCTCGGCCAGCATCCGCCTGCCGGAACCGGAGTGAGAGTATGTTCGACCTCGAAACCCGCTCGCTCGCCGCTGAACTGCTGAATATCTCGCGCGAGCGTGGGGTCACTGTCGCCACCGTCGAATCCTGCACCGGCGGGCTCGTCTGCGGCGCGCTGACGGCGATTGCGGGCTCGTCGAGCATGGTTCTTGGAGGCCTCGTCACCTACTCCAACGAAGCCAAGACCACGCTCGCCAATGTTCCGGCCGAACTGATCCTTCGGCACGGCGCGGTCAGCGAGCCGGTGGCGAGGGCCATGGCCGAAGGCGGCCGGGAACGGCTTTCCGCGCGTCTTGCCGTTTCGATCACCGGCGTCGCCGGCCCGGATGGCGGCAGCGAGGAAAAGCCGGTCGGCCTTGTCCATTTCGCCTGCGCCGGCGCCAACCGGACCCTGCATCGCGAAAGGCGCTTCGGTGCGCTCGGCCGCGACGAGATCCGCCGCCTCAGCGTGCTTGAAGCGCTCGACCTGCTGCGCGAAGCCTCGCTCAGCCTGAGGTGAGCTGCACCCCGGCGCCATAGACCACATCGGCCCGACGCTCGAAGGCCTCGGCGAACTTGCGGAAAGCCTTGTCGAACATCGCGCCCATCAGCAGGCCGAGCATGCGGCTGGCGAACTCGTAGGAGATGAAGAACACCACCTCGGAGCCCTTCTCGGCCGGCCGGAAGCTCCAGCGGTTCTCGAGATAGCGGAACGGCCCGTCGACATACTCGACCAGGATCTTCAGATTGGCGGGATCGAGCGTGACCCGGCTGGTGAAGGTCTCGCGGATCGCCTTGTAGCCGACGGTCATGTCGGCGAGCAGCACCTCGCCTCCGTCCTCGCGCGGCGTGCGCCGGCGTACCACGAGCCCCTCGCAGAGCGGCAGGAACTGCGGGTACTTCTCTACGTCGGCGACGAGAGCGAACATCTCGGCGGGCGAGTGCTTCACCCGCCTGGTGTTGTTGAACATCGGCATCGGAGAGCGGCTCTCAGGCGCCCGTCTTCGCGGCGCGCGCCGCCCGCAGCTTGGCGAAGTCCTCGCCCGCGTGATGCGACGAGCGCGTCAGCGGCGTCGCGGAGACCATCAGGAAGCCCTTCACATAGGCGATGGTCTCGAAGCTCTTGAACTCGTCGGGCGTGACGAAGCGGATCACCGCATGGTGCTTGCGCGACGGTGCCAGATACTGGCCGATGGTGATGAAATCGACCTCGGCCGAGCGCAGATCGTCCATCAGCTGCAGGACCTCGTTCCGCTCCTCGCCGAGGCCGACCATGATGCCGGACTTGGTGAAGATGGTCGGGTCGAGCTCCTTCACCCGCTGCAGCAGGCGCAGCGAATGGAAATAGCGGGCGCCGGGACGCACCGTCAGGTACTTGCCGGGAACCGTTTCGAGATTGTGGTTGAAGACGTCGGGCTTGGCCGCAACCACGACCTCGAGCGCTCCGGGCTTGCGCAGGAAGTCAGGCGTGAGGATTTCGATGGTCGTCGTCGGCGAGGTCTCTCGGATGGCGCGGATGACGCGGGCGAAATGCTCGGCGCCGCCGTCCTTGAGATCGTCGCGGTCGACCGAGGTGATCACGACATGCTCGAGCCCGAGCTTGGCGACGGCCTCGGCGATCTTGCGCGGCTCCTCATGGTCGAGCGCTTCCGGCACGCCGGTCTTGACGTTGCAGAAGGCGCAGGCCCGCGTGCAGGTGTCGCCCATGATCATGAAGGTGGCGTGCTTCTTTTCCCAGCACTCGCCGATATTGGGGCAGCCCGCCTCCTCGCAGACGGTGACGAGCTTCTCGGCCTTCACGATCTTCTGGGTCTCGGCCCATTTCGGCGAGCCCGGCGCCTTGACGCGGATCCAGTCAGGCTTGCGCAGGATCGGGTTCTCGGCGCGCTTCTGCTTCTCCGGGTGGCGCAGTTCGCCGCCCGGCTTCGGCTCGGCCTTCGGATTGCCGATATTGGGACGCGGGTCGCGGTTCAGAAGGTCGAGCACGACGGCCATGGATGGGTCCGTTTCCTGCGGCCGCGAGAGAAAGGCGACCTCGCCGTCTAGCTAATCCCGAAGCGCCTCGCGGGCAACCCGCGGTGGCGCGTGACTCAGTTGCGCAGGGCGCGCCAGACCACGATCAACAGGCAGGCGCCGGCGATGGCGGCAGTAAGCGTGCGCCAGAAGCCATAGACCGGAATCTCCAGCAGATCGGCGAGCCGGCTGCCGACGAAGGAGCCGGCGACGCCGACGATCATGTTGGTGAAGAGCCCATGGTCGGAGGAGGTCACCCTCTCGGCGATCCAGCCGGCGATGATGCCGATCAGCAGCGTCATGAAGAAGCCGTAGCCCGGCGTGCCGAGCGCGGCGACGATCTCGTTGTTCATAGTAGTCCCCCTGCCCTCGCTGGCCGCGGCACCCGCGGCCTTGCGTTCAACGCCGGCCTTGCCGGCCGGTTCCCGTCCCTCAGGCGATGAACCGCGCCAGCAGCACCACCAGGATCGCTCCGATCACGGCCATGGCCATGTCGTCGGCGAAGCGCGAGCCGGTGGAGACCCGCCAACCCGTGACGCGCACGATGCCCTGGCCGACCAGCATGCCGAGCAGGCCGACCACGGCATGGCGCAGGAAGCCGCCGCCACCGACGACGAGGCTGGCGATGAAGCCCGCCGCAGTTCCGAACGCCACAGGCGGCAGCAGCCGGCGCCAGTCGACGGCGATGCCCCGCTTCGGCGGCAGGATCTCGACCTTGTCGTCCTCGATGACCCGGCCGGGACCTCGGGCCTTGCGCGTGCGTGTCGTCATCGCCGCGATATGCGCATCGCGCCTCGTCGTTTCCAGAGGTGAGCGCTCAGGCGATCAGCCGGGCGAGGAAGACGACGACGATCGCGCCGATCGTCGCGGTGACGATCTGCGAGACCAGCGGGTTGCCGATGCCGAGATTGATGCCGAGTGCGGCGAGCAGAAAGCTGCCGACGAAGGAGCCGATCAGGCCGGTGATGATGTAGCGGATGAGTCCGCCGCCACCGACCACGATGCTGGCGAGCCATCCGGCGACGAGGCCGATGACGATGGCGACGAGGATTGCACGCATATCCATTGGAAACCTCCGGAAGCGACCGACCTTGCACCTGTTCGGCGCAAATCCACGGGAAACGCGCCTCGGCAACAGAGGATAGATGGGAGCGGCCAGGAAACAATTGTCCTCGTGGCCGAATGCACGCGCCGCCCCCCCCCCCCCCACGAGCCCCCCTCACGAGCCGCTGCGGTTGACGGAACGGCGCTTTGGCGTTTCCCTACCGCCTTGGACTGGAGGCTCTGGCTCTACGGCAGCGTGGAGGAGGATGCCGGCCATGCCCTGCTGCGACGGCGTTATCGACCCCGGAGGCAGAACCCGGCCACGCCACTCGGGCGTGCTGATGACGGGAGGGCTTCTTGCGGCTGCGTTCGGTGGCAGTCCGGTTGCCGAGGCCTTCGAGCGTTCCGGAGAGCGGCGCTGGCACGCGACCGGCTATGTCAGTCGCTGGGTCAACACCGATCTGCTCGACGTGCCCAGCCGGGCGATCACCGGCAATCTGAGCTTCTCGGACACGAATTTCGCCGGTGTCGGGCTGTCGCGGGTGATCGTGCCCTCGTTCTCGATCCCGCTGCCGTTCACCGACTTTGCCTTCCGCGGCAACCGCATCGAGCTGGAAGGCCAGGTCCTCAAGCATTTCGGCGGCCAGAGCCATTGGGAGGGCACGCTGGCGCTGATGTTCAGAACCGGGCAGATCCCGCTCGGAGGCGGGCTCGAGGCCAATCTCGCGGTCGGAGAGGGATTGTCAGTCGCGTCGGAGCGGCCGCGTTTCGAGGGCGCCATCGACGTCCGTCCCTCGCGGGTGCTGAACTATCTCGCCTTCGAGGCGGAGTTCTCGCACGCCTCTGCGCCGGGCGTCTCGTTCGTCACCCGGCTGCATCACCGTTCTGGCGTCTTCGGCCTGATCGCGCCGAAGAAGTCCGGTTCGAACTTCATCGGCGTCGGCATCAGGATCGACCTGCGCTAGCGCCCTCCAAACGCAACCGTGCAGTCGCAAGTCTCAGGCGTTGAGCACCTTGCCATAGGCGTCGAGCACGGCCTCCTTCATCGTCTCCGACAGGGTCGGATGCGGGAAGATGGTGTGCATCAGCTCTTCCTCGGTGGTCTCGAGGTTCATCGCGACGACGAAGCCCTGGATCAGCTCGGTGACCTCGGGCCCGACCATATGGGCGCCGAGCAGCTTGCCGGTCTTGGCGTCGAAGATCGTCTTGACCATGCCGCTGTCTTCGCCGAGCGCCACGGCCTTGCCGTTGGCGACGAAGTTGAAGCGGCCGACCTTAAGCTGATGCCCGGCTTCCTTGGCCTTGGCCTCGGTCAGGCCGACGCTGGCGATCTGCGGGTGGCAATAGGTGCAGCCCGGGATCATCGCCTTGTCCATCGGGTGCGGATGCAGGCCCTTGATCGCCTCGACGCAGATCACCGCCTCGTGCTCGGCCTTGTGCGCCAGCATCGGCGGGCCGGCGACGTCGCCGATCGCATAGACACCCTTTACATTGGTGCGGCAGAGCCCGTCGATCGCGATCACGCCGCGGTCGAGCTTCACGCCGAGCGCCTCGAGCCCGAGATTCTCGACATTGGCGACGACGCCGACAGCCGAGATCATCCGCTCGGCGGTGATCGTCTGCTTGTTGCCCTTGTCGTCCTCGATATGGGCGGTGACGGAGTTCGCCCCCTTCTCGACCTTGGTGACCTTGGTCGAAGTCAGGATCTTCATGCCCTGCTTCTCGAAGGCTTTGCGCGCGAAGGCGCCGATCTCGGCATCCTCGACCGGGACGACCTGCGGCATCACCTCAACCACAGTCACCTCGGCACCGAGCGTGCGGTAGAACGAGGCGAATTCGATGCCGATCGCGCCCGAGCCCATCACCACCAGCGACTTCGGCATGGTCGGCGGTACCAGAGCCTCGAAATAGGTCCAGATCAGCTTGCCGTCGGGCTCCAGCCCCGGCAGCACCCGCGGGCGGGCGCCGGTCGCGACGATGATGTGGTCGGCGGTGTAGGTACCCTCGCCCTTGGCGTTCTTCGGCGGCGGCACCTGCGGCTGCATAGCCGGCTTCTTGGTCGGCGCGACGACGATGGTGTTGGCCTTGCTGAGCTTGGCCTCGCCCCAGATCACGTCGACCTTGTTCTTCTTCATCAGGAACTGGACGCCGTTGTTCATCCGGGCGGCGATGCCGCGCGAACGCTTCACCACGGCTTCGAGATCGGCCTTGAATGTGCCTTCGAGCGTCAGGCCGTAATCCTTGGCGTGCTGGCCGTAATGCAGGATCTCGGCCGAGCGCAGCAGCGCCTTGGTCGGGATGCAGCCCCAGTTCGAGCAGATGCCGGCGAGGTGCTCGCGCTCGACGATCGCCGTCTTGAAGCCGAGCTGCGCCGCGCGGATCGCCGCAATGTAGCCGCCTGGGCCGGAACCGATGATGATGATGTCGTAATCAGCCATGAAAGGCACCTCGGCTCTTCCCTCCCATCTTTGGGAGGCGTTGATGTTGCGGGGGCGCTACCCCGGTAATTTCTATTACGGACCGGTGATCCGCAGCGCCGGCCCGCGGGCCGGCAGCGGCAGGCCGAGCAGCCCGTCGACTACCGGCGCAAGGGCTTGCCCGATGGCGCGGGTGTTCTCGGCGTCGAGATGGATGCCGTCGGCACCGGTGACGCTCGCGACCGCCGCCGCGTCGAAGAAATGGACGCCGACCTCGTCGGCGATCCGGCGATAATACTTTGCCAGCAATGCCATCTTCTCCGGAGCGCCCTCCATGAAGAAGTTGGCCTCATGCTCGGGATCATCGGGCATGCGAACCACCGGCGGCGAGACGATCAGCACTTCCGGCACCGGCATGCCGGGCTCGACCGGCGGGCGCTGCGCCACCTGCGCCAGCATCCGCATCGAGCGAGCGACATCATAGGGCGCCAGCGAGTGCTGGCGCTGGCAGTCATTGGTGCCGAGCATCAGGATGACGAGGTCGAGCGGCGCATGGCACTCGATGAACAGCGGCAACAGCGAGATACCAGAGCGGTAGGGCCGCAGCGGGTCTTCCAATGCGATCCGCCGTCCGTTCAGCCCTTCCTCGATCACCGTCGCATAGCCGCCGAGCGCCTTTTCGAGCACGCGTGGCCAGCGGACGTCATCGCCATGGCGCTCCGGCCGGTTGGCGATACGCCCCCAGGTCAGGGAGTCGCCGAAGGCGAGGATGCGGGCCTGGCGGGTCATGGCCGCCTCAGACCAGCATCGCCATCGGCTTCTCGATATAGCCCTTGAAGGCCTGGAGCAGCTCGGCCCCGAGCGCGCCGTCGACGGCGCGGTGATCGGTCGAGAGCGTCACCGACATCACGGTCGCGACCGCGAGTTGCCCGCCCTTGACCACAGCGCGCTGCTCGCCGGCCCCGACCGCCAGGATCGTCGCATGCGGCGGGTTGATCACCGCGGCGAAGTCCTTGACCCCGAACATGCCGAGATTGCTGACCGCCGACGTGCCGCCCTGGTATTCCTCGGGCTTGAGCTTGCGGTTCTTGGCGCGGGCCGCGAGGTCCTTCATCTCGTTGGAGATCTGGGAGAGCGTCTTGTGGCAGGCGTCCCGGACGATCGGCGTGATCAGGCCGCCCGGGATCGAAACCGCGACGCCGACATCGGCATGCTTGTGCTTCAGCATCGCGCCGTCGGTCCAGGAGACGTTGGCGTCCGGCACAGCCCGCAGCGCCAGGGCGAGCGCCTTGATCACCATGTCGTTGACCGAGAGCTTGTAGGCCGGCTTGCCGTCCTTCTCCGGAGCGGCGGCATTGAGCTCGGCCCGCAGCTTCAGCAGCGCATCGAGCTCGCAATCGACCGTCACGTAGAAATGCGGGATGGTCTGCTTGGCCTCGGTCAGGCGGCGCGCGATCGTCTTGCGCATGCCGTCATGCGGGATCTCCTCATAGGATCCCGCAGCGAACAGCTTCTTGACCTGATCGTCCGAGGGACCGCTGGCGAGCGGTGCCGCGGCGGCTTTCGGCGCAGCAGCTGCCGGAGCGGCGGCCGCAGCCGGAGCGGCCTTCGCGGCGCCGCCCTGCTTGGCGGCTTCGATGTCCTTCTCGACGATGCGGCCATGCGGGCCCGAGCCCTGGACCTTGCCGAGATCGATGCCGGCGTCCTTTGCGAGGCGGCGCGCCAGCGGCGAGGCGAAGGGACGCTCGCCGGAGGCCGCTGCCGAGGCCTGGGCCTGGGCAGCGGGCGCCGCGGCCGGTGCTGGTGCAGCCGGAGCGGACACTGCCGGAGCGGGCGCCGCCGCCTTGGCTTCCGCCTTCGGTGCAGGCTCGGCCTTAGCCGGCGCGGCACTCGGGGCCGAGACGCTCTTGGCGTCCTCGCCCTCGCCGGCGATCACGCCGATGATCTCGTTGACGGCGACGTCGGCAGTGCCCTCCGGCACGACGATCTTGGCGAGGACGCCCTCGTCGACCGCCTCGACCTCCATGGTCGCCTTGTCGGTCTCGATCTCGGCGATGATGTCACCAGCCTTGATCGCGTCGCCTTCCTTCTTGAGCCATTTGGCGAGGTTGCCCTTCTCCATGGTCGGAGACAGTGCGGGCATCAGGATGTTCACGGGCATGACGGGAGGCTCGCTTTTTCCAATGCGATGACCAGCATACGGCGGACAGTGCCCATGCCGAAGCTGAGGGAGACGAGAACGAAGGCGATATAGTCGAGACGTTCGAGCGCGGTGCCGGCAAGTGTCCGTCCCCTCATCAGTTCAGGCGCGAAGGCCTGGACCGATTCAGGAATGAGCGTCAGGACACCGGCCGCCGCCAGCACGAAGGAGATGAGGTCGACGCGGTGCAGGCTGAGCCTCGCCAAAGCGAGATCGCGCGGCACCAGCGGGCGGGGCGCCAGCCGACGCTTCGGCTGGACATAGGCATAGGCCGACAGCCCCCCGATCAACGCGAGGGCGACCGAAGCGATCATGGCTCCGATCGTCAGCTGCACGCGTCAGGCCCTGTAGCAGACGGCCTTGGCCGCAGCGACGACCTCGCCGACATTCGGAAGCGCCAGCTTCTCGAGATTGGCGGCGTAGGGCATCGGCACGTCCTTGCCGGTGACGCGAGCGACCGGCGCATCGAGATAGTCGAAGGCCGCCTCCATGATCTTCATGCCGATCTCGGCGGTGACGCCGGACTGCGGGAAGCCCTCCTCGACCGCGACGCAGCGATTGGTTTTCTGCACCGAGGCGACAACGGTCTCGATGTCCATCGGCCGGATCGTGCGCAGGTCGATGACCTCGGCTTCGATGCCTTCCTTAGCCAGGGCCTCGGCGGCGCCGAGCGCATAGGTCATGCCGATGCCGAAGGAGACGATGGTCACGTCCGTGCCCGGGCGAACGACCTTGGCCTTGCCGATCGGGACCAGGAAGTCGTCGCCCTTCGGCACCTCGAAGGAGCGCCCGTAAAGGATCTCGTTCTCGAGGAAGATGATCGGGTTGGGATCGCGGATCGCGCTCTTCAGCAAGCCCTTGGCGTCCGAGGCGCTGTAGGGCATCACCACCTTCAGGCCCGGCACGTTCGAATACCAGGCGGCGTAGTCATGGCTGTGCTGTGCGCCGACGCGGGCGGCCGCGCCGTTCGGTCCGCGGAAGACAATCGGGCAGCCCATCTGGCCGCCGGACATATAGAGCGTCTTGGCGGCCGAGTTGATGATCTGGTCGATCGCCTGCATGGCGAAGTTGAAGGTCATGAACTCGACGATCGGCCGCAGGCCGGTCAGCGCCGCACCGACGCCGATGCCGGCGAAGCCGTGCTCGGTGATCGGCGTATCGATCACGCGGCGCGCGCCGAACTCCTGCAGCAGGCCCTGCGTGACCTTGTAGGCGCCCTGGTACTCGGCAACCTCCTCGCCCATCACGAAGACGTCGGCATCGCGGCGCATCTCCTCGGCCATCGCGTCGCGCAGCGCCTCGCGCACCGTCATAGTGACGACCTCGGCGCCGGCCGGGAACTCCGACGAGGCGTCATAGGACTTGGCCTGGGCCGGAACGCTCGGGGCCGATGCCGACGCGGGCTTCTCGGCCGGCGCCTCCTGAGCTTTCTCCGGCTCGGCAGCAGCGGCGGGCGGCGCCTCCGCCTTGGCGGCACCGCTGGCGGCGGCGTTCACATCCTCGCCATCGGCGGCGATCACGCCGATCGGCGTGTTGACCGCGACGTTCTCGGTGCCGTCGGCGATCAGGATCTTGGCGAGGATGCCCTCGTCCACCGCCTCGACTTCCATCGTCGCCTTGTCGGTCTCGATCTCGGCGATGATGTCGCCGGCCTTGACCTTGTCACCCTCGGCTTTCAGCCATTTGGCGAGCTTGCCCTGCTCCATGGTCGGCGACAGCGCAGGCATGAGAATGTCGATCGGCATGAACGCACCTGGATTTCTGGAAAGCCCGTCGGGGCTGAAAGGTCGATATGGGAGCGCAGTGCCGGTCAGGCCTGCGCCGGCTCCAGCAGGATATCGGTGAAGAGCTCGGAGACGTCCGGCTCGGGATCGTGCGTCGCGAACTCGGCCGCGTCGTTGACGATCTCGCGCACCTTGGCGTCGATCGCCTTGAACTCCTCCTCGCCGACCTTGTGCTCGCGCATCAGGCGGCCACGGACCTGCTCGATCGGGTCGTGCTCCTCGCGCATGCGCTGGACCTCGTCCTTGGAGCGGTACTTCGCCGGGTCGGACATGGAGTGCCCGCGATAGCGATAGGTCTGCATCTCCAGGATGTAGGGGCCCTTGCCGGAGCGGGCATGGTCGATCGCCCGCTGGCCGGCGGCACGCACCGCCCGCACGTCCATGCCGTCGACCTGCTCGCCGGGAATGCCGAAGGAAACGCCGCGGCGCGAGAAATCGGTCTGCGCGGAGGCGCGATTGACCGAAGTGCCCATGGCGTAGCGGTTGTTCTCGATCACGAACACGACCGGCAACTTCCAGAGCTGGGCCATGTTGAAGCTCTCATAGACCTGGCCCTGATTGGCGGCGCCGTCGCCGAAATAGGCCATCGATACTCGCCCGTCCTGGCGATACCAGTTGGCGAAGCCGAGACCGGCGCCGAGCGAAACCTGCGCGCCGACGATGCCGTGGCCGCCATAGAAGTTCTTCTCGCGGCTGAACATGTGCATCGAGCCGCCCTTGCCGCGCGAATAGCCGCCGCGCCGGCCGGTCAGCTCGGCCATCACGCCGCGCGATTCCATACCGCAGGCCAGCATATGGCCGTGATCGCGATAGCCGGTGATGATCTGATCGCCTTCCTTGGAGGCCATCTGCATGCCGATCACCACGGCCTCCTGGCCGATATAGAGATGGCAGAAGCCGCCGATCAGGCCCATGCCATACATCTGGCCGGCCTTCTCCTCGAAACGCCGGATCAGCAGCATCTCGCGATAGGCGTGCAACTCCTCGTCCTTGTCGAAGACCGGAATGTTGGAGATCGCCTTGCTGTCGCTCTTGGCCGCCTTCGCCGGGGTCTTTCCGGCCGCCTTGGCAGGAGCACCCGCCTTCGTCTTACGCGCGGCAATGGCCATAAGCAGTCCTCCGAAGCTCAACTGCTTCGGTTGTAGAGGAACGCAAAAGCCTTGGCGAGATAGATATCTCGCAGTGCAACATGACTTAACATGCTGCAATTACATAACTATATCGACTTAACTCAATTTCGGTTAATCGATCTTTTTGCGACTATTGCAGGGATCGGAACCGCCTCAGCGCCCCATCACCACGACATCGTTGCGATGGATCCGCCCGAGGCTGGCCCGGGCTCGCTCCTCGAGAAGATCACGATCGACGGCCTGGTCGCGCATCAGGCTGAGACGCTTTTCCCAGACCTGCCGCTCGGCAGTGAGCTCGGCGATCTCGACCTCCATCTCGCCGAGCTTCTCGCGCAGCCCGCCCAGCGCCTCCAGTCCGCGCGCGCCGTGCTGCGCGTGGAACAGGAAGTAGCCGACGACCCCGCTCGAGACGAGGTAGAGCGCCAAGGTGATCAGGATGGAGCGGACGCCGCGACGAATGACCATGCCGCGAGGCTAGAACGGCTTGGTTTATGCCGCGTTAACGAATGGGTTCGACCACATGCAGAGCCGGGTCCGCCGGCGGCTTTTCACCCCTGCCGAGCGCGATCAGGTCGACCTCGATCCGTCGCGCGATCGGCAGCCGGTAATGGGCCGGATCCCAGTAATTCGCATCCTCCCGGGTCAACGGCGAGAGATGGGCGTAATCGGCGATGACGGCACCATGCCTGGCGGCGATCGCACCGAGCTGCGCCTTGCAGGCCAGCTGGCGCTGAAAGGCCACCGTCCCCTCGCGCGGCAGCGCCCCGCCATGGATCGGCGGCAGGACCAGAATGCGCCGCGTCTGCGCCGGGAAGGCTGCCAGCGCCTGATCGAGCCAGGCCAGGGCCGGGAAGCGCCATGCGGACCGCTGCTCGGGCGTGACCGCCTCCGGCGCCGTCAGCGGTGCAAGGTCGGACGGCTTGCCGTCGTTGCCGCGATACAAGTGGAAACGGGCACGGGCGAGATCGTAGCTCGGCTCGGGCGGCGTAAAGACCTCGTAGCCATCACCGCGAATCCGCGGCGGCACCAGCCCGAGGCGATGCCCGGCGAGGCGAACGGCGATTTCGAGCGCGGTGAAGTTGAGCTGCTCGGCCCAGTCGTTCCAGTAGGCATCGTCATAAAGCCAGGGCGGGAACGGCCGTGGCGTCAGCCGGCGCTCCTCCTGCGTCGCATCAGCCTCGCACCAGGGCAGGTCGATGCCCCAGATCACGAATTTTGGCGCCGCGGTCTTGCGCGCGAACAGGCCGGCGATCTGGATCTGCTCCCAGGGCGTCGCGGCGTTCATGCCGAGGTTGGCAAAGCGCCCCCCAAGGCCCTGCGACAGAATCGCCGGGTCGAGCAGCCGCAGGGTCGACGTGCCGAGAATCGCGGAATCGAAGGCGCCGGAGCGCACCAGCTGCGGATACATGAAGCGCTGATTGAGATCCATCAGCGGCCGCGCCGACTGGCCGGCCTGAACGCGTGCGCCGTAAGGATCGAGCAGTACGACGAAGCCCAACAGGGCGGCGATCGACCCGAGCGCCGTCAGTCCGAAAGTCTTCGTCCAGCCGCGCCAGCGGCGGATTTCCTCAGTCGCCATCGGCTCAGACGGCCGCTGAGAGCCAGTACCATGGCGGGGCGCCCGACACCGCGCCGGCGGGGGCGATCTGCATCTGGCTTGGCTGTCGAAACATGGCGAACGGTAACATCGGGAACCTCTGCGGCGCTTCTGCCATGTTGAAGCGTTACGAACAATGTTGACCGGAACGCCGGCCCTGCCTATTCAGCGCGACAGTGAGGGCGGGTAGCTCAGTGGTAGAGCACGTGACTTTTAATCATGTGGTCGAGGGTTCGATCCCCTCCCCGCTCACCACGGCCTAGGCCGTTATTGTCGGGACTTAGGTCGCCAGACCAGGGTTTCAAGGCAAGATTGCGCAGCCGGAATGACCGGCCTGGCTTCCAACGACCCGTCAGAGGACGTTCCTGCCAGCACCGCCCCAATACAGAACCTGCGCGTAAGCGGCCGATCGTCCGCCTCGGACTGGCGGCGTCGCGGCCGGCGCCGCCTTGGTCGAACCGTCGCATGCGACCGCCCGGCCCGAGCCGGACCGGTCATCGCGCTCGACGGAAAATCGGCGAAAGAACGAGCTCGCTCCCCCTTGGGGGGAGCGAGCTCGCAGCATCAGGGGCGATTGACCGAGAGCACCTGATAGGTGTGCATCTGGTCGCCATCGTGAATCGAGACATACTCGCCGGCGACGAAGCGTTCCTCGCCCAGGCGATAGCCGGCTTCGTCGTCGTCGTCCCCGTCCTTATAGTCGATGAACCAGCTTCCGCCGGGCTTGCGACGCAGGAGGCCGATCATGTCGGCCTGTCCCGGCTGGAAGCGACGAACGCGGCAGGCTGCACGGTTGGCTTTCCATTCGGCCGGATCGAGCCGATTCTCCTCATCGAGCGGAGCCAGGAGGTCGTAGCCATTGTGGCTGTCGCCCTGAGGCGCGCCCTTTTCGCGAGCCAGCACGAGCCGGACATGCCTGAAACTGCGCGGCAGTGTGCTCATCGGAAATCATCCTTTCTCTGAGGTCCGAGCGGCCCGGTCGGGCCGGCCTGCGGCGAGCCGTCGGCTCAACTTCTGGACAGCGCCTGGCTGATGGCGTCCTTGATCCGAAGGCGTTCCTTGCGCAGCTCGGTTTCGGCGAGCTCCCCGACGGGAGCGATGTTCGTCTCCGCCAGGTGGACCTGATCGTTCACCTCGTCATAGCGAGCCAGAAGCTGCGCGAAATCGGGATCCTTCACCTTCAGCCTGTGGATCGCGTCCTGCTGACCCGGAAACTCTTCGGCCAAGGTGTGCGGTGTGTTGGACATAGCAAAATCCTGTTCGGGAACTTCCTGAACCCAAAGCTAGCGGCCCGAGACGGAACCGAACTTGATTCAACGCAAGCGATCGGCGTGAGATGCTCAGGCCGACGACCGCGGGGCGCATCGCACGCCCATAGCCAACGACACTGATTTGCGATGAAAGCCCCCATTTGGGGGGCGCACGGGCACGCGAAAGTCAGCACTTCTCTCGAAAAGGGGGAATCTGACGTGCCGGGATGCGAATATGAATGGCGCTTTCAAGCGCAACTGGTCGCCGCCATGCCGCATTGGCTGACGACGCTGATCAACCTCGCAGGCGCGGGCACCTTGCTCCTTTTCTGCTGGCTCTAGGCACCCTCCTCCACTTCGGGACGGACTTGCTGCCGGCCTTCAACGCGGCACCGGCTGTGATACCCAACCGGAGATGAGGGCCCCTGCCCGCCTTCCGTGAGGTCGGCACGGCTGGACCTCCCCTCGTCCGCATGCATGATCGTCATGGGGCGACGGGACGACGACCGAGGAGCAAGCATGCAGCGTCGATCTTTCATCACCGGACTGCTGGCGCTCGCCGCCGGCGGCACCGGAACCTTTGCCGCTCTCGAGGCCGAGGCGGCGCCCGCAGCGCAGGGAATCATCTCCCTGCTGCCCGAGGCGGCAGCCCTGGACACGACCATGGCGGCGCCCGACGGAACTCCGATCGAGTCCGCCCAGAATCGCAACTCGGTGCATTGGCATCACCGCAACCGGCGGCACCGTTACCATCGGCGCCATGTTCGCCGCCGCCGCGTCTGCCGCATTCACTTCGATCGCTGGGGCCGCCGTGTGCAGCGCTGTCATTGGGTCTGGGGCTGACGCGGGGCTCGGGTCGAGCACATGCTCAAGGGCCGGGCGGCGCAAGCGAGCGCCCGGCCTGCCTACTCAGCCTTCGGGCCCTGGCGCGCGGGCGGCCATCAGCCCAACCGTCTGACGATCGGCCCGGGGCGCGACGATGGTCGCCGCCATTCCCGCGCCGTTGGGCCAGGGTAGAAATCGGTTGCTGGCGCGCCGAAGAACATCGGCACCTGCCCATCCAGTTCCCAGCAGCGCCAGCGCTGGAAATCGGCCTCGTTCGCGACCGCCGAACAGGCCTGCAGCTGCGTGCGTGGCCAGAACGCCTCCGCCGGCGAGACCACGCTCGTGACGCCGACGGCAAGGGCAGCGATGATCAAGCTCCTGTGCATCCGGTCGCCTTTCAAGTCGTAAGCCCAGCCTCGCGCTTTTCCCTTAAACGAGCCGCACTGAGCGCAAAGAATTGCTGAGTATGAACCCTTTTGCCCCTCTTTCAGAGCGCTTGTTCAAGACGGCGTGAACAAAACCCTGCTGTCGGCGTTGTTCAGGCATCCCGCATCATGCGGAAGCCGACAGGAGGAAAACGATGTTCAAGCGTCACGTTGCATTGACCGCGATCGGTAGCGTCATGCTTGCCGCAGCTGCGGTCGCCCAGACCACGTCTCCCAGCACGCCCCCGAGCCCGCAGCCGTCCGCGCCGGCGACCACTGCGCCGGCGATGCCCGCCCCTGCCGCCGACACGGCGAAGGCGCCGGAGAACAACCTGGCCGGCCAGGGCAAATGGCGCGCCTCGAAGCTGATGGGCGTCGACATCTACGGCCCCGACAACAAGAAGGTCGGCGACGTCACCGAGGTCGTATTCGACAAGAACGGCAAGATCGAGCTGGTCACGGTCGGAGTCGGCGGATTCCTGGGCATCGGCTCGAAGGATGTCGCAATCCCGTTCGACCAGGTGACCTGGAGCGACCAGCCGATGGCGGCTGCAGCGCCGGCCCCGACCGGTGGTACCGGTGGTGGCGTCGTTAGTGCGCCGGCTCCCACGCCCCGCGCGCCGGAGATGTATCCGGACCACGGCAAGATCACCATGAGCAAGGAGCAGCTCACCAGCGCTCCGGCCGTGACCTACGCCGCCCGCTGAGTCCTGCTCAGCCCGCAAATGCGGCCCGCCTCCGAAAGGAGGCGGGCTTTTTTTTGTCGATGCCTCGGCCTCAGACCGACCGCAGCAACGCGGGCAGCGCCTCGGGCAGGTCGTCGGCGATCAAGCCGAGGCCGAGTGCCTCTCCCGCCTTGCCATGCAGCCAGACTGCTGCACAGGCCGCCTCGAAAGCTGGCATGCCCTGCGCCAGCAGGCCGGCGACGATGCCGCCGAGCACATCGCCGGAGCCAGCCGTCGCAAGCACGGCCGAGCCCGTCGCGTTGATGGCCGCCCGACCGTCCGGGGCGGCGATCACGCTATCCGGCCCCTTCAATACAACCACTGAAGCGGTCACAGCCGCGGCCGCTCGCGCGCGGACAAGGCGTGATGCGCCGGAGGCGTAAGGGTGGCGATCGCCGAATAGACGAAGAAATTCGCCTTCATGCGGCGTCAGCACGGTCGGTGCCGGCCGCCGGCCGGTGAGTTCGACCAGCAACTCCGGTCGGGCGGCCAGGACAGTCAACGCGTCGGCATCGAGCACAAGCGGCAGATTCGAGCGCAGCGCCGCCGTCACCACCTCCCCAGCCATGTCGTCGAGCCCAAGTGCCGGCCCGGCGAGCACCGCCGACAGCTTTCGCTTCGCCAGCACCGCCGCGAAAGCCGCACCGTCCGACGCGGCCATCTGCATCAGTGCGTCCGGGCCACGCCCGGCATGGGCCGCAAGCGCCTCCGGCCGGCAGATGATCGTCGCCAGCCCCGCCCCGATCCGCAGCGCCGCCCGTGCGCCCAGCCGCGGCGCACCGACTCCGGAAAGTCCGCCGGCAGCGACAGCCACCGCACCGCGCCGATATTTGTGCGTGCCCGCCTCGTGCCGTGGAAGCTGTCCCTGCCAGAGCGCCGGCTCGTTGCTGAAGGTCATCGCTGCGGGTTTGCCCGGGCCGAAGGCCATCTCGGCGGTGATCCCGATGTCTGCGAGGGTGACGACACCGCAGAGCGCCCTGCCGGGATAGAGAAGGTGCCCGGGCTTGAGGCGGAAGAAAGTGACGGTCTCGTCGGCCCTAATAGTCGGGCCGCCCGTCATGCCGCTGTCGCCGGAGACGCCGCTCGGTACGTCGACCGCGACGACCGGGCGACCGCCGGCATTGACGCGCTCGACCAGCACGGCAACCGCGCCTTCGATAGGCCGGTTGAGCCCTGCCCCGAACAAGGCGTCGACGACGATGTCGTGCTCTTCCGGTGCAGCCTCCGCAATGGCCAGGACGGACCCCTGCCAGCCCGAAGCCGCCTGGCCAGCATCGCCGGTAAGCCGCCCACGCTCTCCCGCCAGCGCGAGCGTGACCGAAAAGCCGCGTCCGGCGAGGAGATTCGCCGCGACGAATCCGTCCCCGCCGTTCTTGCCGGGGCCGCACAGCACCAGCACGCGCTCGCCCGGCCGGCCGCGTCGCGAGACCGCGTCGGCCACAGCCCGGCCAGCCCGCTCCATCAGTGTGAAGCCAGCGATCCCTGAGGCAATCGCCGCCTCGTCCGCAGCCGCCATCTCGGCGACGCTGAGCAAAGCGAGTGAATCTGGCGTAGGCTCGGTCATTGCCGGATCATCCATGAGCCATCGCACACGGACAAGGACGGCCCATTGAGCCACAATGTCCAATTATGCAGCATATGCACAAATTTTAGCCTGTTTTCTGCCGCCTGAACGGGCGCTTTTGCGGGCGTGCCGACATGGCGAGCGGGCCGCGCCGATGCTATGAGCAAAGCAGGCGGGGCTTGGTTGACCCGGCACGGTTGATGCTCGACCGTCGCCATGGTGAGAACCAGGCCTGGACTGCGAATTCGGTAATCTTACGCCACGGAGGCTGGTCGGCGCATGAAGAAGATCGAGGCGATCATCAAACCCTTCAAGCTCGACGAGGTGAAGGAAGCGCTCCAGGAAGTCGGCCTCCAGGGCATCACCGTCCTCGAAGCCAAGGGTTTCGGCCGCCAGAAGGGCCATACCGAGCTCTATCGCGGCGCCGAATACGTCGTCGACTTCCTGCCCAAGGTGAAGATCGAGATCGTGCTCGCCGACGACATGGTCGAGCGCGCCATCGAAGCCATCAAGAAGGCGGCCCAGACGGGCCGCATCGGCGATGGCAAGATATTTGTATCGTCCATCGAGGGGGCGATCCGCATCCGCACCGGCGAGTCCGGCGCGGACGCGATCTGAGGAATTTTTCCGGAACCCGGCAGGCGTGCACCGGCGGCAAGGAAGCCGCGGACGACGCCGGTCGTGAGAAATGCAGTCGAGAGGAATGCCGAAAATGAAGAACGCCAAGGATGTGCTGAAGGCCATCAAGGACAATGACGTCAAATACGTCGACTTCCGCTTCACCGACCCGCGCGGCAAGTGGCAGCACGTCACCTTCGACATCTCCATGATCGACGAAGAGATCTTCGCCGAGGGCACGATGTTCGACGGCTCCTCGATCGCCGGCTGGAAGGCGATCAACGAGTCCGACATGCTGCTGATGCCCGATCCGACGACGGCCTGCATCGACCCGTTCTTCTCGGCCTCGACCATGGTCATCACCTGCGACGTGCTCGAGCCGGCCACCGGCGAGCCCTATGGCCGTGACCCGCGCGGTATCGCCAAGAAGGCCGAGGCCTACCTCAAGTCGACCGGCATCGGCGACACCGTCTATGTCGGCCCCGAGGCCGAATTCTTCGTCTTCGACGACGTCAAGATCGCTGCCGACCCGTACAATACCGGCTTCAAGCTCGACAACGTCGAGCTGCCGATCAACGGCATGACCGAGTACGAAGGCGGCAATCTCGGCCACCGCATCGCCACCAAGGGCGGCTATTTCCCGGTTCCGCCGCAGGATTCGGCGCAGGACATGCGCGGCGAGATGCTGGCTGCCATGGCCGCCATGGGCGCCAAGGTCGAGAAGCACCATCACGAGGTCGCCTCGGCCCAGCATGAGCTCGGCCTGAAGTTCGACACGCTGACGCACATGGCCGACCAGATGCAGGTCTACAAGTACTGCATCCACAACGTCGCCCAGAGCTACGGCAAGACCGCGACCTTCATGCCCAAGCCCGTCTATGGCGACAACGGCTCGGGCATGCACGTCCACCAGTCGATCTGGAAGAACGGCAAGCCGATCATGGCCGGCAACAAGTACGCCGACCTGTCGCAGGAGTGCCTCTGGTACATCGGCGGCATCATTAAGCACGCCAAGGCCCTGAACGCCTTCACCAACCCCTCGACCAACTCCTACAAGCGCCTGGTCCCGGGCTATGAAGCCCCGGTGCTGCTCGCCTATTCGGCGCGCAACCGCTCGGCCTCCTGCCGTATTCCGTGGACGACCTCGCCGAAGGCCAAGCGCGTCGAGGTCCGCTTCCCCGATCCGATGGCGAACCCCTATCTCGCCTTCGCCGCGCTGACGATGGCCGGCCTCGACGGCATCATCAACAAGATCGATCCCGGCCCGGCGATGGACAAGGATCTCTACGACCTGCCGCCGCGCGAGCTGAAGAAGATCCCGACCGTCTGCGGTTCGCTGCGCGAGGCGCTCGACGCGCTGAAGAAGGACAACGCCTTCCTCAAGGCCGGCGGCGTCTTCAACGACGACTTCATCGAGAGCTATATCGAGCTCAAGATGCAGGACGTGATGCGTTATGAGATGACGCCGCACCCGGTCGAGTTCGCGATGTACTACTCCTACTGAGCGCCTGCTCAGCCAAGGATTTCCTCCCGATCGCGACCTGTTCGCGATCCACCTTACGAACCGGGGCGGCGACGCCCCGGTTTTTTGCGCTGCGGCGGAGCGGTTGCGGCAAGTTTCCGTCGGCGCCTTTACCGGCCGGCAAAGACTTTCCGCTAACGCTGGGCTCCCTTTTCAGCGGAGCCACGCCATGGCCGCCCCCGGCAATGCCGACATCGCCATCGACCGCAGCACCGGGCGCCTGGTCGCCGGCGACTGGCGCCAGCGCGCCCTCATCGGAGCACTCGATGCCTATGGCGCACTCTCGCGCCCCCTAATGCAACGCGGCCTCTACAAAGCCTGCCGGCTGGTCGGCAACACGGCCTGGGCCGGACGCACCGCGCGGATCGGGCTCGGCCCGGACGCTCAGATCAGCTTTCCCGCCAGCGATCCCTATTGGAACCGGATGCTGCTGCGATCCTATGATCACGAGCCGGAAATGGCGCGCTTCCTGCGGCTGCTTGCCGGAGCCGACTATGGCTTCGTCGATTGCGGTGCGAATATCGGCTACTGGTCGGTGTTCGTCGCCTCTCGCACCGGAGGCCGCAAGCCGGTCCTCGCGATCGAGGCCTCAGCTCCGACATTCGCCTTGCTGACTCAAAACGTCGCGCCGCACGCCGAGAGGGTCGCCGCATTCCATCGTGCCATCCTCGATCGCTCGGGCGTGGCGGTCTGGCTCAACGCGGAGGCACACGAAGCCCGTGGCATCGCGTCCGACGGCGAAGCTTCCAACGGCGAAAGCGTCACCTCGATCTCGATCGACGACCTGCTCGCCGAGCAGGGCTGGACGGGGCGACGGTTGGTGGTCAAGCTCGACGTCGAAGGTGTCGAGCGCGAGGCACTCGCTGGGATGGAGCAGGCGCTGCGCGGCGACGCGCTGGTGATCTACGAAGACCACGGCTCCGACCCGACGCATGGCTTGACCCGGCACATCCTCGAAGAGCGTGGCCTTGCGGTCCATCTGCTGCTCGACGACGGCATCGTCGCTATCTCGGAAGCGGGCGAACTCGACGCGCACAAGCGCGACCGCACCAAGGGCTACAACCTGATCGCGCTGAAGCAATCATCGCAATGGGCTGCGATCATTGCGGATCAGGCGCTGGCGGCCTGATCTGTGGCGACTGTCAGCAGGTTGCGATAGGCCGCGACCGTGCGCTCGACATGGCGCCCCGTGGTCAGCGGGTCGTCCCAGTAGCGGCGATAGGCGGCTGCGCCCATGCGCGCCGCAACCTCGTCGCTCTGCATCCGCATCAAGGCCTCGCTCAGCCCATCGACATCGCCGCCCTCGACGAGGATTCCGTCCTCGCCATCCGCGATCCAGCTTGCCGGACCGGTGGTGCGCGCCAGCACGACGGGCACGCCCAGCGAACGCGCTTCGGCGATCACCAGAGGTCCAGGCTCATACCAAAGCGAGGGCAGCACCAGGCAGCGCGCCTGCGCGATCTCGTCGAAGACATGATCGGCCGACACCCAGCCGCGTATATCCGCGCGCGGGTTGATCCGGGCGATCTCACCGGTAAGCGGCCCCTCGCCGACGAAGCGCACCGGCATGTCGGCGATGAGCGCAGCGCGCGCCAGCACATCTCCGGCCTTTTCCTGCGTGAAACGGCCGAGAAACAGCGCGTGCTTGTTGGACGCCACATCGGCAGGCGCCCGCCGCTGCGCCTCCATCATGTTTTCCACCACGACGTGCCGTGCCCGCTTCGGCAGGAAGGGTTCGGCGAAGCGCCGGGCGAAATCGCTGACATGGATGAAAAGTGGTGCCGTTAGGCTCCGCATCGCCTCGTCTGAACGCCATTGCCGGGCGACGCGCACCACCTTGTGGACATAGGACGCCCGGTCGCAGTTGGCGGTAATGCAGCCGACAGACATCGGGCTCTGCTGGCAGGCGGCGCCGGCCTTGAAGTCGAAATAGGCGCCGGTCGGGCAGAAGGAGAAGTAGTCGTGCATGGTGATGGCAACCGGCAGTCCGCTGGCGCCAGCCGCGGCGATCGCAGCCGGGCTGAAAGCCTTGGTCCACTGATGCAGGTGCACGAGGGTTTCGCGGCGCGGCTGCTCTGCCAGCAAGGCGCTCAGGAAATCATGGGCGGCTGCATTCCAGATGCCCTGGCGGGCCGCCACGATCTTGCTGCCGACCTGCCAGACCTCTTCGCCCGGATAGCGCGCGACGGTGATGCGGGGGTGATCCAGCCTGTCGGAAACCGGGCCGATCGCGCAGGCGAAGACGACATCGACGCCCAACTCGGCGAGCCCGCGCGCGCTCTCGATCGCGACCTTGGCGGCGCCGCCGTTGACGGCACCGAAATCACTGACGACGACTACGCGCATGACGACCTCCGCAGAGGCCTTCTAACGGCGAAAGATTGAAGAAGGGCTGACGCCGCCTCAGCGCAGTGCGAGGGCGACCAGTCCGACCAGCGCAACCGCCGCGGCGAGCCACCACAGACGGCGCAGTTGCGCTGTCTCAGCGTCACGGGTGTCGGGGTGGCCGGAAAGCTCCTCATAGGCGAAAGCCTCGCCGGCATGGCGCGCCGCACGTTCGAGCCCGGCAAGCCTGATCTTCGGCACTACGGCACGCGACGCCACGGCATTCCTCCCCTTGAGCACCAGCATATCCAAACCACCGACCAAGCCAAGCCCGCGCCGGACAATGGCGAGCATCGGGGCGGTATGGTTAACGATGCCTGAACCGCGCAGCGGCGCTTGAAGTTCCCTTGCTCTTGACAGGCGAGCGTGACGGCGCCGTGACATTCGGTCCCCCGCTTGCCATCCGGCCTTCCGGCGGAGGCGATATCGGTCTATTGCGGGCAGGTAGCGCCTTGCTTGCCACTGCCGGGCAGCGAATGCGCTATATTTTCGTGTTACGAATCACCTGGGCGCAAAAGCGATGGCTGACGATCTTTTCGGCGACGACGAAGGCAAGCTGGAGCGCGCGGAATCGCACGCGCCCGCCGCCGCGCCGCCGAAGTCGGCGCGTGCCCCTGCCCGCTCCGGGACCCTTTCGGAAGCCGGTTACGACGCCTCGGCGATCGAGGTGCTGGAAGGGCTCGAGCCCGTGCGCCGGCGCCCCGGCATGTACATCGGCGGCACCGATGAGCGCGCTTTGCACCACCTCTTCGCCGAGGTGATCGACAACGCCATGGACGAGGCCGTCGCCGGCCACGCCACCTTCATTGATGTCGAGCTTTTCGAGGACGGTTCGCTCGCCGTCACCGACAATGGCCGTGGCATCCCGGTCGATCCGCACCCGAAGTTTCCCGGCAAGTCCGCCCTCGAAGTGATCATGACGATCCTGCACGCCGGCGGAAAATTCGACTCCCGGGCCTACGAGACCTCGGGCGGCCTGCACGGCGTCGGCGTGTCCGTCGTCAACGCCCTCTCCGACCGGCTCGAGGTCGAGGTCGCACGCGGGCAGGTGCTGTACCGCCAGATCTTCTCGCGCGGCATTCCGCAGGGTCCGCTGGAGACGGTCGGGCGCGTCGCCAACCGGCGCGGCACCCGCGTGCGCTTCCATCCCGATGCCCAGATCTTCGGTGAGGGCGCGCATTTCGTGCCGGCACGCCTGTTCCGGATGGCCCGCTCGAAGGCCTACCTCTTCGGCGGCGTCGAGATCCGCTGGCGCTGCGCACCGAGTTTGCTCAAGCCGGAGGGCGATGTCGCGGCCGAGGCGGTGTTCAAGTTCCCCGGCGGCCTGCGCGACTATCTCGCCGGCGAGATCGAGGGCAAGGATCTGGTCGCCGAGCCGATCTTCGGCGGCAAGGTCACCAAGGAAGGCGGCCACGGCTCGCTCGAATGGGCGGTCGCCTGGCTCGCCACCGGCGAGGACGGCTTCAGCTCCTCCTACTGCAACACTATTCCGACGCCTGAGGGCGGCACGCATGAGCAGGGCCTGCGCATCGCCCTGCTGCGCGGCCTGCGCGACCACGCCGAGCGCATCGGCCAGAGCAAGCGCATGGCTCAGGTCACCTCCGACGACGTGATGGCGACCTGCACCGCCATGCTCTCGGTCTTCATCCGCGAGCCGGAATTCCAGGGCCAGACCAAGGACAAGCTGGCGACGCTCGAGGCGGCCCGCATCGTCGAGAATGCCGTGCGCGATGCCTTCGACCACTGGCTCGCCGCCTCGCCGCAGCAAGCGCTGCGGCTCCTCGACTGGTCGGTCGACCGCGCCGACGAGCGTCTGCGCCGCCGGCTCGAAAAGGAAGTCTCGCGCAAGACCGCGACGCGCAAGCTGCGCCTGCCCGGCAAGCTCGCGGACTGCAGCAATGCCGGCGCGGCCGGCTCGGAGCTATTCATCGTCGAGGGTGACTCGGCCGGCGGCTCGGCCAAGCAGGCCCGCAACCGCAAGACGCAGGCGATCTTGCCGCTGCGCGGCAAGATCCTCAACGTCGCCAATGCCACGCGGGACAAGCTCAACGCCAATCAGCAGCTCGCCGACCTGATCCTGGCGCTCGGCTGCGGCATCGGCACGCAGTTCCGCGAGGACGACCTGCGCTACGAGAAGGTCATCGTGATGACCGACGCGGACGTCGACGGCGCCCATATCGCCTCGCTGCTGGTCACCTTCTTCTGGCGCCAGATGCCGCGCCTGATCGAAAAGGGGCACCTCTACCTGTCCGTGCCGCCGCTCTACCGGCTACGCCACGGCAGCAAGTCGGTCTATGCCCGCGACGACGCCCACAAGGCCGAACTGCTCGAGACGGTGTTCAAGGGCAAGAAGCCGGAGATCGGCCGCTTCAAGGGCCTCGGCGAGATGATGCCGGCCGAGCTCAAGGAGACGACCATGGACCCGGCCAAGCGTCTGCTGCTGAAGGTGATGGTCGATCACGAAAACAAGCAGGAGACCTCGGATACGGTCGAACGGCTGATGGGCAACAAGCCCGAAGCCCGCTTCGTCTTCATCCAGGAACGCGCCGCGTTCGCCGGCGAGCTGATCGACCTGTGATCTCGCGGCCCGGCAGCGGCGACCGCGCCGGGCTCCCCCGCATTCCTGCCGGGCTGCGGGAACACTGCCATGCGGACATCCTGTCCGCATGCGAAACCTCTCATCCTGTACCTGCCATGAAACGCCGGAGCATCCAGCCTCCACGCCCTGCCGCTGGCAGCTGATCGCATGGGGCAGCCTGCTTCCTCTCCATCTCGACGCGACGGCGTGCCCGGGGCCATGCCTTGGGAGGATATCGAGATCTTCCACGCGGTCGCGACCGCCGGTGCGCTGGCCGTGGCGGCGGTGGCGCTCGGGCTGAGCGAGACCACGGTCGCAAGACGGTTGCGCAGCTTCGAGGCGAGGCTCGGCTTTCCCCTGTTCAAGCGCGGCGCCAACCGCCTGATCCCGACCGAAATCGGCGCGGCGCTGGCGCAGGAGGCGGCAGCAGTCGCCGCGGCGGCCGCCCGCTTCGCCAACCGCGCGAAGGCAGCCCTGCCCGCCGACGATGCGCCGGTGCGGATCACCGCGACGACCTCGATCAGCCTGCTCCTCACCATGAACGCGACGCGGCTCTCGGCGGCCGCCGGCGGCGTCGAGATCGTGATACTCAGCACGCGCGAGCGGCTCGACCTTGCCCGCGGCGAGGCCGAGATCGCGATCCGCATGCGCAAGCCGCCGGAGGGCAACGGCTATTTCGGCCAGAAGGTCGGCCGGCTCGTGCAGGCGCTCTATACCAAGCGCGGCGTCGACCCGGCCAAGGCGCCGATCATCTCGGTCAGCCGCGATGTCTCCTCACGAATAGACGAGCATATCCTCGCCTGGGCCGCCGGCCGGCCGATCGCGGCGCGGGTCGCCGATTCCGCCGCACGCTACGAAAGCATCCGCTCTTCCGGCGCGGTCTCGATGGCGCCTTGCTTCATCGCCGATGCCGACGAGAACCTCGTCCGCATCGAGGAGCCACCGGAGGCGACCGCCGACGCGATCTTCCTCGTCTCGCACGAGATCGCCCGTCAGCGCCCGGCGGTGCTTGCCGTGCTGGCGGAGCTGCGCCGGGTCTTCCGCGAGAACCGGGCGAATCTGGAAGGGGTCGGCAGAGGCATCGGCGCCCTGCCCTCGGCGACCTGACCTTCCAGGCCGGCGCCTTATGCAGTCTTCGGCCACGCGACAATTTCGCTAACCAAGTCTTTACAGGCTCGGTTGCATTCTCTGCTTGTCGGCGTCTGACGCCATGCCTTCTTTCAGGAGAGCGCGATGCGCCTCGTCATGGCCTTCTTGCGCAACGAACACGGCGGCATGGTCGCCGATGTCGCCAAAGCCGGCGCAGCGATCGCCTTCCTTTCGGTGATCGCAGCCAATTTCGTCTCCTACCAGACGGCCCATCTCGACCGTGACGGAATGCGGCAAGCCGCCACCGCCGCCGCCAAGGGCCAGATCGTCGACCCGATGGTCACCGGCTCGCTCGCCAAGCGCGCCGGCGAGACCAGGCTCGACCCGTGCGTCGTCCAGCGCTGAAGCCTCAGCCGAACCAGTCGAGCAGCGCCTTCGTCACGATCTCCGGCGCCTCCAGCGTCGAGAGATGGCCGCAGCCCGGAATCTCCAGATAGCGCGCGCTGGCGCCGATTCCGCTCGCAATCGTCTTCGCCTCGGCCGGCGGCGTGATCTCGTCCTCGGCGCCGACGATCACCAGGCTCGGCACCGCGATGGCCGACAGTCCGGGGCGTGAATCGATCCGCCCCATGATCGCCCGCTGCTGGCGCACGAAACCCTCGGCGCCGACCTCCTCGGACATCTGGCGCACCACGAGCCGCAGCGCCTCGTCGGCGAGCCGCGCCGGCGCCACCAGCTTCTGCCACAGCAGGGTCGTGACGTTGTCGAAGGCACCCTTCTCGGCGAGCGCGATCATCTGCTCGCGGGGCTGGTTGGTTTCCGGCGTCGCGGGTTTCGCGCTGGTGTCGAGCAGCGCCAGCCGCGTCACGCGCTTCGGCGCACGCCGCATCACCTCGAAGGCGACGTAGCCGCCCATCGACAATCCGCAGAGTGCGAAACGCTCGGGCGCGGCCGCCAGCAGACGTTCGGCGATCGCGCCGATAGTCTCGTCAGAACTCGTTTCAGCGACAAGAATCGGCCTTCCGGGCGCCAAAGCCGGCCATTGCGGCGCATAGAGCGCTGCGGTGCAATTCAGCCCCGGGATCAGCACCAGGGGCTCGGGAACTGCCATGCTTCTCGCGCTCATCATCGCCTAACCTCGCTAGAATGTTGACTTTGCCCTGCTTTTTCTGCATTCCACGAACGTCCGAAGGCGCGCAGGCAAGCAAAGTCGCGCCACCGTGGTGGTCGATCGGTCATCCCGCCACGTGTCACCGACCCAGAAGAAGCGCAACCCTCGATGTCCTTCGCCGAACTCGGCCTGAGCGATAAAGTTCTGACGGCCGTCACTAACGCTGGCTACACGACGCCGACGCCGATCCAGGCCCAGGCCATTCCGCATGTCCTGGCTCGTAAGGACGTTCTGGGCATCGCCCAGACCGGAACGGGCAAGACCGCGGCCTTCACCCTGCCGATGCTGACCATCCTGGAGAACGGCCGCGCCCGCGCCAGGATGCCCCGCACCCTGATCCTCGAGCCGACCCGTGAGCTCGCGGCCCAGGTCGAGGAGAACTTCACCCGCTACGGCGTCAACCAGAAGCTCTCGGTCGCGCTGCTGATCGGCGGCGTCTCCTTCGGCGACCAGGATGCCAAGATCACCCGCGGCGTCGACGTGCTGATCGCGACGCCCGGTCGTCTGCTCGACCATGTCGAGCGCGGCAAGCTCCTGCTCACCGGCGTCGAACTGCTCGTCATCGACGAGGCCGACCGCATGCTCGACATGGGCTTCATTCCGGACATCGAGCGCGTCTGCAAGCTGGTGCCCTTCACCCGGCAGACCCTGTTCTTCACGGCGACCATGCCGCCGGAAATCACGCGGATCAGCGAGCAGTTCCTGCACAACCCGGTGCGCGTCGAGGTTTCGCGCCCGGCGACCGCCGCCGCCACCATCACCCAGCGCCTGATCGCTTCGAACAGCCAGGACTACGAGAAGCGCGAGACCTTGCGGAAGCTTATCCGCGACGCCAAGGACCTGCAGAACGCGATCGTCTTCTGCAACCGCAAGCGCGATGTAGCAACGCTGCACAAGTCCCTGCAGAAGCACGGCTTCCCAGCTGTCGCCCTGCATGGCGACATGGACCAGTACGCCCGCATGGCGGCTCTCGAATCCTTCCGCACCGGCGAGAACCCGATCCTGGTGGCGAGCGATGTCGCGGCCCGCGGCCTCGACATCCCTGCGGTCAGCCACGTCTTCAATTTCGACGTTCCGACCCACGCCGAGGACTATGTCCATCGCATCGGCCGCACTGGCCGCGCCGGGCGCGAAGGCGCCTCCTTCACCATCGTGACACGCCATGACGACAAACTGGTCGCGGCGATCGAGAAGCTGACCGGCAAGACCATCGAATGGGAAGGCCCGGGCCTCGACTCCCTGCCGCCGGCGGAGCCGCGCGAAGAGCGCCGTGGTCGCCGCGGCGAGGAGCGCCGGGGTGGACGCAACACCCGCGGCGGTCGCGACGCCAGGCCGCCGCGCAGCGAGCCGAAGGCAGACGCCGAAGCCACCCGCGAGGCGACGCCGCAGCGCGAGCGTCAGCCGCGCCACGAGCCGGTCGCCGACCACGCTCCGCGTCGGAACAGCGAGCGGCCGCGCACTCCGCGTCGGGACGATCTCGACGACGGGCCGAAGGTCAAGGGCCTCGGCGATCACGTGCCGGCATTCCTGCTGCGCTCGGTTCGGGCCGACTGAAGTCTTCCTCAAGCATCGAGCCCGCCGAACGGCAGAATTCGGCAAGGAAACGTTGCCTTAACCCCACTCCCTTAAGGTCCCGTCCGGGTTGAAGGTCGGCGCTCGCCGGCTTTCGGCGGGAAGCTTGTTCCAGCCAGACCAGGACAGGATGTCCCGTTTCGGTTGATGCAGGGCCGGTCATCGTCGCAAGACGAGTGATCGCCCGGCGGGGGACAGGCGTGATGAGTACCGACAATTCAGCTTCGCCGCAGGTTCACGATCTGGCGGAGCGCGTCGTCGCCGCCATGCGTCAACATTACTCGCCCGGGTATCCCCGCGCCTTCGAAGTCTGGTACGCCCATCTCAGCGGCGAGATGCCGGCACTGAGCATCGCGATGAATGCGATCATCGCCGGCAGCAATGGCGAGGTCGGCGTCGCCGATATCGACACCCTCTATGAGCGCTTCATCGGTACGGAGCGGCTCTCCCGCCAGGCCGAGCGTACCAGCCTGCAGGTGCTCGGCGAGATCGACGCGATGATGGCGCTGGTCGACCAGACCCTCGCCTCCAGCGAAAAGTACCATGGCCGGCTCTGCGCCATGTCCGACGAAGTTCCGCCTTCGGCGGATCGCCAGCGCTTGCGCGAATGGGTCGAGGCGCTCGTTCTTTCGACCCGTGAAGAAGTCGCGCGCAAAACCCAGCTCGAAACCCAGCTGCGGGAAAGCGCCCATGAGATCCGCAATCTGCGCGAGGCACTGGAATCGACCCGCGCCGAAGCGCTGACCGACCCGCTGACCGGCCTCGCCAACCGCCGCCATTTCGAGGAGATGCTGCAGAAGGCGATCGATCAGGCCACCTTGCGGCGCGAGCCCTTCGCGCTGGTCATGGCCGACATCGACTTCTTCAAGCATTTCAACGACACACATGGCCACCTCACCGGCGACCAGGTGTTGCGCCTGGTCTCGCGGACCATGAAGGACAAGTTCAAGGACAAGGCGGTGATCACCCGCTTCGGCGGCGAGGAGTTCGCGATCATCCTGCCCGATGCCGACGTCACCGCCGGAAAATTCGGTGCCGAGACCGTGCGGCAGGCCTTGCTGACGCGCGAGCTGGTCAAGCGTTCGACCAATGAGAACCTCGGCCGCATCACCATCTCGCTCGGCGTCGCGGTCTATCATCGCGGCGACACGATCAGCTCTATCGTCGAGCGGGCCGACAGCGCGCTGATGCAGGCCAAACGCGACGGCCGCAATCGGACCGTCACCGAGGACGCTGTGATGGATTCGACCAGGGTCGCCTGAGGGCCGCCCGGGCGCTACTGCGCCGCGACTGCACTCTCCGCCCGCGGCTTGATCTCGACCGATTCGCCGCAGCCGCAGGCCGAGACCTGATTGGGATTGTTGAAGACGAAGGTCGACGAGAAGCGGTCCGTCCTGAAATCGAGCTCGGTACCCAGCAGGAACAGCACGGCCTTGCCGTCGACGACCACGGTCGCGCCCTTCTCGGTCACAACCTCGTCGCCCTTCTTGGCTTCGCGCGCGACCTCGAAGGTGTATTCCATGCCGGCGCAGCCGCCCTTCTTGACGCCGACGCGCAGCCCGAGCGCGGGCGCCCCCGCATCGTCATTGGCCGATTGCGCCATGATCTCGCGAATGCGCGCCGCAGCGGCATCGGTCAGCGAGACCACTTTCAAACCAGGTATCGAGAACATTCCCTCGTCCCTCCTCGACCGGATTCAAGGTCCGGTGAAAACAGGATTGCATCCCGCAACATAGGGATTGGTGAACGCAACGTCGAGATGCGCCGGCGCCGCCACGCCAATTCACCTTGGTGCATTGCGCGGCATCGCTGCCCGTGCACTGTGGCGCTTCATCTCCCTTTTCCGGATACCGACCAGAAGCCGCCATGACCTATCGCCTGCACCGGCCCGAAGCACTCCGCGCCCTCACCGCCGCCATGATCACCGCCGCTGGCTGGAGCGAGACCGAGGCCCGGGAGACGGCCGAGCATCTCGTGCTCGCCAATCTCAGCGGCCATGACAGCCACGGCGTCGGCATGCTGCCGCTCTATTTCAACTCGCTCGCCGACGGCAATCTGAAGCCGGAATCGAAGCTGTCGATCCGCATCGAGGCCGGGCCGTTCCTGATCGCCGACGGCAATGTCGCGCTCGGCCAGCCGACGGCCCGTGATGCCGTGGAGCGCGGCATCACCATCGCGCAGGCCGGCGGCGTCGCCATCCTGAACCTGCTCGACGCCCACCATATCGGCCGCATCGGTCATTACGCGGAGGTCGCGGCGGCGGCGGGGCTGATCTCGCTGTTCTGGGTCAATGTCGCCGGCCGCCCGCCGATCGTTGCGCCCTATGCCGCGAAGGAAGCGCGCTTCGGCACCAACCCGCACGCGATCGGCATCCCGGTGCCCGAGAACGATCCGATCATCCTCGATTTCGCCACCAGCCGCATGGCCCATGGCAAGGCCCGCGTCGCGCTCAACAAGGGCGTGCCGGTGCCGGAGGATTACATCATCGACGGCGAGGGCCGCCCGACGACCGACCCCAAGCACGTCTTCCAGCACGCCATTCCCGACCTGCCGCTCGGCGCGCTGCTGCCCTTCGGCGACCATAAGGGCGCCGGCCTCTCGCTGGTCGCCGAGCTGCTCTCGGCCGGGCTGATGGGCGCCGCCCGCATCGACGAGAAGCCGCACCGCAGCTGGATCATCAACTCGCTCTTCGGCGTGCTGATCGACCCTGCCCGCCTCGAGCCCGACGCGAGCCTGCGCCGCAAGCGCATCGAGAGCTATCTTGCATTCGTGCGCGCCGCCGCGCCGCAGGATCCGGCGGCGCCGGTGCTGGCGCCGGGCGACAAGGAGCGCGCGACCCGGATCGAACGGCAGCGTGATGGCATCCCGCTCGACGACGAAACCTGGTCGCAGATCGTCGCTGCCGCCAAGCGCCACGGCATCGACGCCGAGAGCTTCTGAGGCGGCATGACCCTCGCCGAGTACAACGCCTTCTGCGCCGCCCTGCCAGCGACGACCCATGTCGTGCAATGGGGTGGCGCCGATGTCTGGAAGGTCGGCGGCAAGGTCTTCGCGCTCGGCCGCGACGAGGCCGACGGGACCCTCTTCGTCTCGTTCAAGTGCTCGCCCATGGCCTATGAGATGCTGCGCGATGCGCCCGGGTGCCGTCCGGCGCCCTATCTCGCCTCGCGCGGCATGAAGTGGATCCAGCGCTTCTCCGATGAGAGCCTGCCGGACGATGCCTTTCGCGACTATCTGCGCGAGAGCCATCGGCTGGTCGCTGCCGGGCTGACGCGCAAGCTGCGTGCAGAACTGGGTTTGAGCGGCTGACAGCCCCTACTCTCGGGCGAAGCGAAGCGCAGACCCGAGAAACCCAGGACGAGAAGACGCCAATCGGAAGCTCATCCGGCCTGAGATGCTCGGGTCAAGCCCGAGCATGACGCGCCTTGCTCACAGCGTCGCTTCGCCGCGCAGCACCGGTACGCAGCCGCCGCCCACGGTCGCGCGGATCTCGCCGTCGACCCGCCGCGCAGCGACATGCAGCAGGCTCGGTCGCCCCATCTCGACACCTTGGGTGATCTCGAAGGCGACCGCGTCCTCGCTTCCGAGCGACAATGTCAGCGCTGCCAGCGTCGCGCTGGCGCTGCCAGTCGCCGGGTCCTCCCAGGTGCCGGCGAGCGGCGCGAACATCCGGGCGCGAGCGTTGCCGCCGTCCCAGGCATAGAGGAACAGGGACAGCCGGCCCTCGAGCGCGGGGTTCGCACGCTCGAGCCTACGGTAGGCGTTGATGTCCGGCGTTGCGCGGGCGAGCGCCTCTGGCCTGATCTCGACCAGCACGAACTTGACGCCGACCGAGGCCTGCTGCGGCTGGTGGCGGCTGACGAGGATATCCTCCGGGGCGAGCCCGACGCAGGCTGCGATCGCATCGACCGGCAGCGTCAGGCCGAGCGAGAGCGGCTGCGGCGCGGCGATGGTGGCGCCGGTCACCAGCCCGGCGGCATCGCGCGCCACCTTGACCTCGACGAGCCCCGCCATCTCCTCGAACAGCAACAGACCGTCGCGATCGCGGCCATGGGCCGCGAGCACGCATGCCGTTCCGACATTGGGGTGGCCGGCGAAGGGCATTTCGGCGGTGCGATGGAAGATGCGGACCCGGGCGGTGTTCGCCGGATCGCTCGGCGGCAGGACGAAGGTCGTCTCGCTGTAGTTCATCTCGGCCGCGAGCGCCTGCATCTCGGCGTCGGACATGCCGCGCGCATCGGTGAAGACCGCGAGCTGATTGCCGCCGAAGCGCCGGTCGGTGAAGACGTCGACGGTCTCATAGGGATAATTCGGCATGGCGGTTCTCCGGCAGCCCGATCAGGTTGCACGGAGACTGCCACCGGCGTGCGCGCGCGGGAAATCAGGATTCGGAATGCGACCGATCAGCCCGCGCCCGCCCGATGTCAGAAGTCGGTCAGGCCCACCAGCGCTCGCCGATGGCCAAACGCCCGGCTGCCTGCTCGATCACCTCGCCGAGCGAGAACAGCGTCTCCTCGTCGAAGGGGCGGCCGATCAGCTGCAGGCCCAGCGGCAGGCCCTGGCTGTCGAGGCCAGCAGGCACGGCGATGCCCGGCAGGCCCGCCATGTTCACCGTCACCGTGAAGATGTCGTTGAGATACATCTCGACCGGGTCAGCCGAGCCCTTCTCGCCGATGCCGAACGCGGCCGACGGCGTCGCCGGCGTCAGCACCGCGTCGATCCCCGAGGCATAGGCCTCTTCGAAATCGCGCTTGATCAGCGTGCGGACCTTCTGGGCGCGCAGGTAATAGGCGTCGTAATAGCCCGACGAGAGCACATAGGTGCCGATCATGATGCGGCGCTTGACCTCGGCGCCGAAGCCGGCGGCGCGGGTCTTCTCGTACATCTCGACGATGTCGCGGCCGGGCTCGCGCAGGCCGTAGCGCACGCCGTCATAGCGAGCGAGGTTCGAAGAGGCCTCGGCCGGTGCGACGATGTAGTAGGCCGGTAGCGCGTATTTGGTGTGCGGCAGCGAGATCTCCACGATCTCGGCTCCGGCGGCCTTCAGCCAGGCGATGCCCTGCTGCCAGAGTGCCTCGATCTCCGGCGAGATGCCGTCGATGCGGTACTCCTTGGGAATGCCGATCTTCATGCCCTTGACCGAGCGACCGACGGAAGCCTCGTAGTCCGGCACCGGCTGGTCAACCGAGGTCGTGTCCTTCGGGTCGTGCCCGGCCATGGAGCGCAGCATCACGGCGCAGTCGCGCACCGTCTTGCCGATCGGCCCGGCCTGGTCGAGCGAGGACGCGAAGGCGACGATGCCCCAGCGCGAGCAGCGGCCATAGGTCGGCTTGATGCCGACCGTGCCGGTGAAGGCGGCCGGCTGGCGGATCGAGCCGCCGGTATCGGTCGCGGTCGCGGCGAGGCACAGATGCGCGGCGACGGCCGCGGCCGAACCGCCGGAGGAGCCACCGGGAACGAGGTGATTGCCCTCGACACTGCCGGCCGCACCCGCACCGACATTCGAGCCTTCACGGCGCCAGGGGTTCACCACCGGTCCAAAGGCCGAGGTCTCGTTCGACGAGCCCATGGCGAACTCGTCATTGTTGAGCTTGCCGAGCATCACCGCGCCATCGCGCCAGAGCTGGCTCGAGACGGTCGATTCATAGGCCGGCACGAAATTGCCGAGGATCTTCGAGCAGGCGGTGGTGCGCACGCCTTGCGTCGCGAACAGGTCCTTGATGCCGAGCGGCAGGCCTTCGAGCGGCCCGGCCTCGCCCTTGGCCAGCCGCGCATCGGAGGCGGCAGCCTGCTTCAGCGCCTGCTCCGGGGTCTCCAGCACATAGGCGTTGAGCGCCCGCGCCTGCTCGACAGCGGCGACATGCGCCTTGGCGAGCTCGGTGGCGGAGAAGCTCTTGGCCTTCAGCCCATCGCGGGCTTCGGTCAGGGTCAGGTGGGTGAGATCAGTCACGATGGAAAATCCGAAAAACTGGGCTGTCGGGCGTTTCGTCAGTACGGGCGCGAGGGCTGGTCCGCCTCGCAGGGCTCGCCGCGCCGGCGAGCGCGCGCCTTACTCGATGACCTTCGGCACCATGAAATAATCGTCCTCGGAGGCGGGGGCGTTGGCGACGATCGTCTTGGCGATCTCGCCGTCGTTGACGACGTCCTGGCGCTTCTTCATCGCCATAGGCGTTACCGAGGTCATCGGCTCGACGCCGGCGACATCGACCTCGTTGAGCTGCTCGACGAAGCCGAGAATGGCGTTGAGCTCGCCTTGCAGCTTCGCGACATCAGCATCCTCGACGGCGATGCGCGAGAGATGTGCGACGCGTTTGACGGTGGCGGCGTCGACCGACATGGGCGGGCTCCTGAACTTCGGGCAGTCTTGGATAGGTCTGCTACCCCGCGGCTATACGGCGCCCATCGGCGGCTCGCAACACATCCGCCGGAACCTGCCGTCATTCCGGGCAAGCGGCAAAGCCGCGCGGCGCCGGAAACCAACGAAGAGCTGTGAAGCCGACGATGAATTCCGACAGCCGCAACGGCGGCGGCGCCTCAGACCGCGACCGCCTTGCCCTTCTGCGGCACCAGCACCTCGATGCCGCTGCCCGCCATCGCCGAGACGAAGGCCGAAGCGCTCTGATCGATGATCGGGAACGTGCCGTAATGGCAGGGAATCGCCAGCTTCGGCTTGACGAACCGGGTCATCGCCAAGGCAGCAGCCTTGCCGCCCATGGTGAAGCGGTCGCCAACCGGGCAGATGCAGACTTCGACGCCGTGCATCTCGGAAATCAGCGCCATATCCGAGAAGATGTCGGTATCGCCCATGTGCCAGAGCGTCTTCTCGCCGGCCGCCTTGATGATGGCGCCATTGGGGCTGCCTACGGGTACAACGACGCCGGCCTCGCCCATCCCGGCCGAGTGATCGGCGCGGACGAGGCTGACCGAGAAGGCGCCGAGATCGACCGTGCCGCCGGTGTTCATCGGCTCGAACTTCTTCAGGCCCTTGGAGGCGAGATGCATGCAAAGGTCGTAATTGCTGATCACCGTGGCATCGTTCGCCTCGGCAATGCTGAGCGCGTCGCCGACATGGTCGCCATGGCCATGGGTGATAACGATGTGGCTGACGCCCTTGGCCGCCGCTGCCGCATCGCCCTCGAAGGACGGATTGCCGGTGAAGAACGGATCGATCAGAATCGAGGTCTGAGGCAGGTCGAGGCGAAAGGCCGAATGGCCGAACCAGGTGAGCTGCATGGCGGTCTCCGCGAAAGGCATCTGGACAGCGCCTGTCTAGGACGGCGAGATGAAGCCGCCAAGCCGAACCGCACGCGGAGGACCCAGCCATGACCGACGCAGCCACCCTCGCCCACCGGATCGCGCAAGGCCGTGGGGATGAACCGGCCGACCTCGTCATCCATGGCGCAAAACTGCTCGACCTCGTCGGGGGCGACCTCGTCGAGACCGATATCGCGCTCTGCGGCGACACGATCGTCGGCGCCCATGGCCGTTATGAAGGCAAGGCGGTCTTCGACGCGAAGGGGCTGGTCGCCGTCCCCGGTTTCATCGACACGCATCTGCATGTCGAATCCTCGCTGGTGACGCCGCTCGAATTCGAGCGCTGTGTCCTGCCGCATGGCGTCACCACCGCGATCTGCGATCCGCACGAGATCGCGAACGTGCTGGGCGTCGAGGGAATCCGCTATTTCCTCGCCTGCGCGCAGGCGATGCGGATGGATCTGCGCGTCCAGCTGTCGAGCTGTGTGCCGGCGACGCATCTGGAAACGGCTGGCGCGGCGCTCGAGGCCGGCGACCTCGCGCCGTTCATGAACCATCCGCAAGTGATCGGCCTCGCCGAGTTCATGAACTTTCCAGGCGTGCTGCATCGCGATCCCGGCTGCCTCGCCAAGCTCGCGGCCTTCTCGGAACGCCATATCGACGGGCATGCGCCGCTGGTCCGCGGCAAGGACCTGAACGGCTATCTCGCCGCCGGCATCCGCACCGACCATGAGACGACGACGCTCGACGAAGCGCGAGAGAAGCTCGCCAAGGGCATGGCGATCCTGATCCGCGAAGGCTCGGTCTCTAAGGACCTGCACGCCCTGATCCCGCTGATCACGCGCGATGCCTCGCCCTTCCTCGCCTTCTGCACCGACGATCGCAACCCGCTCGACATCGCCGAGGAAGGCCATCTCGATTTCATGATCCGCACCGCGATCGCCCATGGCGCCGATGTGCTTGCGACCTACCGTACTGCCAGCCTGTCGGCCGCGCGCAATTTCGGCCTGTTCGACCGCGGCTTCATCGGGCCGGGCAAGCGCGCCGACATCGTGCTGGTGGAAGACCTCGCCGCCTGCCGCGTTGCCCATGTCTTCGCCGGCGGCAGGCTGGTCAAGGAGGCGCTGTTCGCCGATCGCCGGCCGGTCGCACCGGTCGGCCTCTCCAGCGTGAAGAGCCGCCACCTGACGCCGGATGATTTCACGGTCCGCGCCCGCCCCGGCGAGACGCCGGTGATTGGCGTCGTGCCCGGCCGCATCATCACCGAGCGGCTGTCCATGCGCCTGCCGGAACAGGACGATGCCGCCCTGCCCGATCTCGCCCAGGATGCGATCAAAGTCACGGTGATCGAGCGCCATGGCCGCAATGGCGGCATCGCCACTGGCTTCGTCCACGGCTTCGGAATGAGGCACGGCGCCATCGCGTCCTCGGTCGGCCATGACAGCCATAATCTTTGCGTCGTCG
Organism: Allobosea sp. WAO; assembly: GCF_001509835.1. GTDB lineage: Bacteria > Pseudomonadota > Alphaproteobacteria > Rhizobiales > Beijerinckiaceae > Allobosea. The sequence continues at coordinate 108,711 of NZ_JXTJ01000004.1, read as the reverse complement.
GCGTGGACGAACCTTCGATGGCGGCGGCGGCGAACCGGCTGATCGCACTCGGCGGCGGCTTCGCCGTGGCGGAAGCCGGCGAAGTCACGGCCGAGCTCGCGCTCCCCGTCGCCGGGCTGATGAGCGACCGGCCCTTCGAGGAGGTCCGTCATGGTCTGGAGGGCCTGCGCAGGGCGGCAAAGGCCCTCGGCGTGGTTCTCGCCGAGCCCTTCCTGCAGGTCGCCTTCCTGACCCTGCCGGTGATCCCGCATCTGAAGATCACCGATAAGGGCCTGGTCGACGTCGATCGCTTCGACTTCGTCTAGCGAGGCATGCCGTCCCCGATCCGCGCGTCGAGGACGCAGCGTCAGTCGCGCGCGAAGAGTTCCGCGCAACGCGAGAAGGACAGGCCCATGCCGCCGGTATCCCGGCTGATGCGGATCGACTCGATGATCCCCTGCGGATCGGCCGCGATCTGGGCTTCGCAGACATAGTTAAGCTGCCGCGGCGGCTGGTAGCTCGTGGTCGTGGTCATGGTGCGCCGGCCGTCCAGCGTCTGGGTCGGCACGCTACGGGTCTGGAAGCTGCCGGGGCGATAAGAGGTCGCCTCGCCGCCGCGCCAGGTGTAGATTTGGCCGCCATTGTCGCGCGGAAAGCCGGTGACCGGCGGGCCGTTCGCGACGAAGAAGGAATCGGCGCTCTGTCCGACCCAGTTACTCTGGAGGTTCTCCGCCGCCTGCTGCGTGGTCTGGCATCCGGCCAAAGCCACGGCGATCGCGGCAACAAGCATAGTCGTCTTCATCTCGTCCCTGAACGGTTCCCCCGGCCCCCTATGCCGGCAGGAACGATCCACTAGCGCAGAGACCTTCAGGTTTCGCGACGCGGTTCCCTAAAATCGACGGCACGCGATTAACCGGCCGTCGCCGCAGCGCCGGCCGGATGAGCGTCAGAGATCGACCTCGATCCCCTCGGCCTTCGCCTTCGCGCGCAGGCCGTAGCGGCGCATGCCCGGTAGCCTGGTTCCGTCCTGCTCCTCAATGGCATGCGTCAAAATCTTCATGCGCTCTGCGAACCAGTTTCCGCCCATGCTCGCCGGGTCGATGGCGAGGATGAGCTGGCCGGTATCGGGCGGGCCGCCCTTGTCGTCGAGGAAGGAAGAAGCCTGAAAGGCGAAATGCGTACCGACCAGCGCGGCGGCCAGGATCTCGACCATCATTGCGAGCGTAGCGCCCTTGGCATCGCCGAGCGGCACCATCGTGCCGGCGAGTGCGGCGGCGGGATCCGTCGTCGGCTTGCCGGCGGTGTCCAGCGCCCAGCCTTCGGGGATGTTCTCGCCCTTCTGCTTGGCTGCGACGATCGGCCCGCGGGCGACCTTGGACAGCGCCATGTCGATGACCAGCGGCTCGCGACCGGGGAGCGGAGCGGCGAAGGCGATCGGATTGGTACCGAAAACCGGCTTCGCCCCGCCCCAGGGCGCGATCGCGCCCGGCGTGTTGGCGAAGAGCAAGGCGACCAGCCCCTGTTCGGCAAGCCTTTCGACATGCAGCCCGGCTGCGCCGCAATGGTTGGAACGGCGGATCGGCGCCGCGACGATGCCTTGCCGGCGCGCGAGCTCGGGCAACTCGACGATGGCGAGGTCGATCGCCGGGTAGGCAAAGCCATGGGCGGCGTCGATCGCCAGCACACCGGGCTTGGGCTGGCGTGCCGTCGGCACCGCCTGGCCGTCGATCTTGCCGGACTTCAGCATGGCGAGATAGGTCGGCACGCGCGACAGGCCGTGGCCCTTTAGGCCATCTGCCTCAGCCGCGACCAGAGCCTGCGCTACCGAGGCGGCATTGGCGGCCGATGCCCCTGCTTCGACGAAGAGCCCCGCGACCTTCTCCTCGGCCCGTGCGAGCGACAGCCGCGTCATGCCCGGCCCTCCAGAGCAGCGATGACCCGCTCGGCGACGAGCCCGGAGACCCGCCCGTTCGATTCGACGGTGTTGCCGGCGATATGCGGGGTCAGGATCAGGTTCGGCGTGCCGGCGAACAGCTTGGCACCGTCCGCCTTGAGCGGCTCCTGCTCGAAGACGTCGAGTGCGGCCCCTGCCAGCCTGCCGCCCTTCAGGGCCGCAACCAACTCCGCCTCGTCCATGACGCCGCCGCGCGCCGCGTTGATCAGCACCGCGTCGGACTTCATCTTGCCGAAGGCGGCAGCGCCGATCACGCCGCGCGTTTCCGGCGTCAGCGGCAGATGGATCGAGATCACGTCCGAGGTCGAAAGCAGCGCATCGAGCTCGAGCTTCTCCACGCCCTGCCAGACCGGCGTGTCCGCTGGCACATAGGGGTCGTAGGCCGCGACGGTCATGCCGAGCGCCTGCGCGTGACGGGCGACGTCGCGCGCGATCGCGCCGAAACCGACGAGCCCCATGCGCTTGCCGGCGATCTCGCGGCCGATCAGCTTGGTCTTCGGGAACTCGCCGGCGAGCATCGCCGCATTGGCGAAATAGGCACCGCGCAGCAGCGTCATCGCCGTGCCGATTACGTACTCGACCACGGAGAGGCTGTTGGCCCCGGTCGCCGGGAAGACCTTGATGTCGCGCGCCGCGCAGGCCGCTATGTCGATGTTGTCGAGACCGACGCCCAGCCGGCCGACGACCTTGAGGTTCTTGGCGGCCGCCAGCAGTTCGCCCCGCACCTGCGTCTGGTTGCGCACGATCAGGGCCGGCACCGTGGCGACGAGCCGGGCGAGCTCCTCCGGCTTGCCGAACAGCTCGGGATCGTGATGCACGGCATAGCGCGCCTTGAGCGACTCGACCGCCGCCTCGTCCATGAATTCGGTGATGACGATGTCGGTCATGGCGTCTCGCAGGGTTGGCTGGCTTCAGCCCATGAGGATCAGGCCGCCTGTGGCGACCACGAGGATGACGAGGCTCGTGCCGGTGACGAGCGCGATATGGCGCCAGCCGAGCCGGACCATCGCCGCGATCGAGGTGCCGAGGCCCAGCGCCGCGATGGCGATCAGCAGCCCCCAGCGCGAGGCTTCGAGCAGGGCGGCGCGGATCGGCTCGTAGACCCCGGCGAACGCAGGCTGCGTGGCGAGGATGCTGTTCACCAGGCACAGGAGGAGGAAAACGATTGCGAAGACCGGCACTGGCACCTTCGCCTCGCCATGCTCGCCGCCATGGCGCGTCAGCCACCAACCAACGATCAGAACAGCCGGCAGCAGCATGAAGACGCGGAAGAGCTTGACGATCACGGCGGCGTTGGCCGCCTCGTCCGAGACAGACTGGCCGGCGCCGACGACCTGGGCGACGTCATGGATGGTCGCGCCCAGCATGACGCCGGTCTGCTGCTCGTTCAGGCCGAGCCAGACGCAGATCAGCGGATAGGCCAGCATTGCGAGCGTCGAGAGCGCGTTCATCGCGATGACGGTGAAGGCGATGTCGGCCGCCTTGTTGCGGTAATCCGGCACGACCGTCGCAGTGGCGAGCGCCGCCGAGGCGCCGCAGACGGCGGTGGCGACGCCGCCGAGCGCGCCCATGCCGGTCTCGCGGCCGAGCAGGCGCGCCAGCAGGAAGCCGGAGGCGATGGTGGCCGCCATCGAAACCACGACCAGCAACGCCGTGCCGAGCCCGAGCGCGATGATGTCGCCGAGCGCGATGCGCAGCCCGAGCAACGCGATCGCCCAGCGCAGCATCTTCTTGACACAGAAAGTCATGCCCGGAAGGAAGCGCTGGTTGTTCGCGACCAGATGCAGCGCCATGCCGATCAGGAGCGCGATGACGACGGCGGGGATGCCGACCTTGCCGCCAGCCAGCTGCTTCAGCACCGGCTCGGCCAGCACCGAGACGATGGCCACCGCAGTCGAGAGCGCGATGCCCGGCAGGAGCGGGCCAAGGCCTTTCGCCAGGCGCGGGGCGGCTGTTTCTGTCATGATTGCAATTCGATCCGGTACATTAGTCGCTCCTCGGGTCCGTAGAACGGAGCGACAAAACTCTCGACAAAACACCCGCCATTCTTCTCGATGATCCGCCGCGAGGCCGCATTTTCGGCATCGCAGGTGATCTTGATGAAGGGCAGGCCGACAGTGCGAGCCTCGGCCAGAACAGCCGCCAGGGCCGCGCTGGCATAGCCGTTGCCGGCATGATTCGGCAGGACAGTGTAGCCGACATGGCCGAGCACATGCGGCGGCAGTTCCGTGACCGGCCTGCCGGCATCATCTTCCTGCCAGCGCAGGTTGATACTGCCGACGAACGGGCGCCCGGGCCGGTCAGTGGCAATGATCCAGCGGATGATGTCCGGCAGTCGGTCGACTTCGCTGCCATCGTGCAGACGGATCTTGCCGCCTCGCGCGGTGAGCCCGGACAGAAAGGCGTCCGGGTCCGCCGCGATTGCGGCGAGTTGCTCGGGCGCGACATCGCGCATGGTGTTCGGGGACCAGCCCGCTTCCAAGGCACGGACGTAGGCGGGCAACACGTCCCGCCCCGGCGCATGCAATGAGACGATCTTGGAAAGGACCCTGTCCGACACTTCTGCCTCGTCGCGCCCGGAGACGCAGCTCCTCAGGCGCTGCGGTATAGCTTGGTCATCGAGAACTCGCGATGGCCCAGCGCTTCGGCTGCCGTGAGGCGGCCATTCGCCGTGCGCACGATGTTCTCGATCAGCGCGTCGCCGGCCTGCGGGATCGTCATGTCGCGACGCAGGATACCGGAGACGTCGACATCGATGTGCTCGGGCATGGTCCGCATCGTCTTCGGGTTGCCGGTGATCTTGATCACCGGGACGATCGGGTTGCCTATGACGTTGCCCTGCCCGGTCGGGAAGGTGTGCACGACATAGCCGCCGGCCGCCATCAGGGTGACGCACTCGGCCGCGGCCGAGGAGGTGTCCATGTAGTACAGGCCCGGCCCGCTCGCAGGCGCCTCGGCCGGCTGCAGGATGTCGATGAACTTGCACTCGCGGCCGATCTTCTCGAGGTTGCCGAGCGCCTTTTCCTCGATTGTCGTCAGGCCGCCGGCGATGTTGCCCTTGGTCGGCTGCGAATCGGAGAGGTCGTCGGTCTTGTGGGCCTCGATGACGTCGTCCTGATAGGCCTTCCACATCTTGTACCAGCGCTCGCCGACCTCAGGCGTCGCCGCGCGCGCCTTGCAGAGATGCTCGGCGCCGGTGATCTCGGAGGTCTCGCCGAAGACGCCGTAGACGCCGCGCGGGATCCACTTGTCGTACATGTTGCCGACGGTCGGGCAGGAGGACAGGCCCGTGGTGGTGTCCGACTCGCCGCACTTGGTCGAGACCCAGAGCTCCTCGATGCCGCACTTGGTGCGCTGCAGTTCGGTCGCCCACTGCACGAATTCCTTGGCGACATAGGAGGCGCGGGCGATCGTCGAGATGTCGCCATGGCCCTCGATGCCGAAGCCGACCACCGGCTTACCGGTCTTGGCGATGCCGTCGACGACGCGCTTGGTCCAGCCATCCTCGATGCCGATCACGACGACGGCGGCGACGTTCGGGTTCGAGCCGGTGCCGATCAGCGTGCGGAAATGGACCTCGAGATCCTCGCCGAACTGCAGGCGGCCATAGGCATGGGGGATCGCCAGCGTGCCCTTGACGTTGTTGGCGACGGCTTCGCAGGCGGCGTTGGAGAGGTCATCGAGCGGCAGCAGCAGCACATGGTTGCGCACGCCGACGCGGCCATTCTCGCGGCGCCAGCCGAAGAAGGAGTCGAGCGAGCGGCCGCTGGGGCGCTTGATCTGCGGCACCTTGAACTCGGGCGCCTCGATCTTGCGGCCTTTGACGCGGCCGAGCTTGCCTTTCACGAGATCGAAATTGGCGACGATGGACGACATGGGAAAATCCTCGACTTAGGCTCTACCGGCTGCGGGAGCCCGAATTTCAGGAATGGCGGCAGGCAGCGCTCACCAGCGCTTAGTCTTCACATTGTGGACGTGGAGATGCTCGCCCTGGCGGATGTCGCCGATGGCCTTGCCGATGTCCTGGCCGTACTTCCAGATCGTGTCGCCCGTCTTGATGTCCTTCAGCGCGACCTTGTGGCCGATCGGAATGTCCATCTTGGCGGTCAGCCGGAAATCGGAATTGTCGTGGGTGATGACGCCCAGCATGTCGGTCCCGGCCTTCAGGCCCTCGACCACGACGACGCCGACGGTGTCCTTTTTCTCGTGCACCAAGAGATGCGGCTTGCTCATTCCGGCCTCCTTGCTTGTTCCTCGGGTGATTTGTCGGGCCTCGTGAAAATCGGGCTCGACCTTCCCGGCGCCAAGTCTTATATAAGACACATGAGTGTGCACAAGCTGGAAAATGCAGCACCATCCAATGCGGCCGGCATGCCCGAGGCTCTGGGCTTCCGGCCGCTCTATCGGCAGGTGAAGGCGATCTTCGTGCGCCGCCTCGTCGATGGGGTCTGGGCACCCGGCGCCGTGCTGCCGAGCGAGGGCCAGCTCGCGGCCGAGATCGGCGTGAGCCAAGGCACGGTGCGCAAGGCGCTCGACGAGCTCGCAGCTGAGAATCTGGTGGTGCGACGTCAGGGGCGCGGCACCTTCGTCGCCGAGCATGACGAGCGCCGCATCCTCTTCCAGTTCTTCAAGCTCGCGCCTGACCAGGGCGCGCCGCGCTTCCCCGACAGCGTCGTCTTGAGCACCGCGACCGGCCTCGCCGACCCCGCCGAGCGCGAGGCGCTCGACCTTGCCGACAGCGACAGCGTCATCCGGATCCGGCGTCTGCGCTCCTTCGGCGAGACGCCGCTGATCATCGAGACGCTGAGCCTGCCGCAGAAGCTCTTTCCCGGGCTAGAAGCCGGCCCGATCCCGAACAACCTCTACAGCCTCTATGCCGGCCATTACGGCGTGACGATCGCTCACGCGCGCGAGCGCCTGAAGGCGATCGCGCTGGCGGCCGAGGATGCCGCCGTACTCGGCGTCGCCACGGGCGAGCCGGCATTGCAGATCGACAGGCTCGCCCTTTCGCTCGACGGCATGCCCGTCGAGCGCCGGCTCAGCCTCTGCCTGACACAGGAGGTCCACTACCTCTCCGACCTGCGCTGAGGGGCGCGAGGTCGGCAGAGACCGCACTTTCCAAGCAAGCCGCCGCAGAGCGGTCAGACTTAACCGGAGGAAGTGAATGATTGCAGGTTTCAGACGATTGCTGGCAACGCGCCGTAGCGCCCTCGCCGGCTTGATGGCATTCGCGCTTTGCGCGCCCGCGGCAGCCCAGAATTTTCCGAGCAAGCCGATCACCCTGATCGTGCCCTTCGCGGCCGGCGGCCCCAGCGACGTGATCGCCCGCCTGCTCGGCGAGCATATGGGCCGGACACTCGGGCAGCAGGTCGTCGTCGAGAACGTCGCCGGCGCCGGCGGCACGGCGGGCGCCAAGCGCCTGGCGACGGCCGAACCCGACGGTCACACGTTGCTGATCCACCACCTTGCTTTGGCGGCAGCGCCCGCGCTCTACAACAATCTCGGCTACGACACGCAGACCGCCTTCGCGCCGGTCGGCCTCGTCAACACCGGCCCGATGGTCGTCGCCGGCAAGCTCGCTTTGCCACCGGTCGACGGCAAGGCCTTCTTCCCCTTCGCCAAGCAGCAGGCCGACAAGCTCACCGTCGCCCATGCCGGCGTCGGCTCGAACGCGCATCTTTGCGCGGTCCTGCTTTCGCAGGCTCTGGGCGTGAAGTTCGCCCAGGTCGCCTATCGCGGCACCGGCCCGGCCATGAACGACCTCGTCGCCGGCCAGGTCGACGTGCTCTGCGACCAGTCGACCACGGCCGTCCCGCAGGTCCAGGGCGACAAAATCCGCGCCTATGCGGTGACGTCGGCCGAACGCCTCGACGTGCTGCCCAATGTCCCGACTGCGGAGCAGGCCGGCACCAAGATCGACATGACGATCTGGCACGGCCTCTATGCGCCGAAGGGCACGCCGGCGGCGGCGCTCGACAAGCTCAACGCGGCTCTCACCGCCGCGCTGAAGCAGCCGAGCGTGCTTGAGCGCTTCAAGGCGGTCGGCACCAGCGCCTTCCCGCAGGCCGACTGGACCCGCGAGGCGCATGCGAAGCGCTTCTCTGCCGAGATCGCGAAATGGGCGGCCTCGCTCAAGGCGGCCGGGGTCACCCAGCAGAACGTCAACTGATCGACCACACGCGCCGCTCGCAACTGCGGGCGGCGCGTGCTACCGGCGGGGAATGTCCGCCAATCTCGTGCCGTTAGAAACCTATCTTGACCTGCCGGCGCACGCCCGGCTGCTTGGGCTCGATCTCGGCACCAAGACGATCGGGCTCGCCCTCTCCGATGTCGAACGCCAGATCGCGACGCCGCTGGAGACGATCCAGCGCGTCAAATTCGGTATCGATGCAGCAGCCCTGCTGAAGATCGCCGAGAAATACGCTGTCGCCGGGCTGGTGATTGGCCTGCCGCTCAACATGGACGGCACCGAAGGCCCTCGTGCCCAGTCGACACGGGCCTTCATCCGCAACCTGTCGCCGCTGACATCGCTGCCGATCGCCTTCTGGGACGAGCGCCTGTCGACGCTCGCCGTTACGCGCACCTTGCTCGATGCCGACGCCTCGCGCGCCAAGCGTGCGGCGGTCGTCGACAAGATGGCCGCCGCCTACATCCTCCAGGGCGCGCTGGACCGGCTTTGCCGCCTGGCACCCGAGGTGGAGGAGGACTTCGATCAGGGCAGCACGTAACCGCGCTTGATCGCCTTCTTCTGGGCTTCGCGGTAGTTCTTGAGCGCCCGCTTCTGCTCGTCGACCGTCATCATGTCGACGGCGTTTGGCGGCTTTCCCCGACCCGCGGCCGGTCCGGGACCGAAACCGGTGTCGCGCTGAGAGCGCTGGGAACCGCGTTCGTAGCCCCGATCATAGGCACGGTCATTGCGATACTCATTGCGGCGTTCGTCGCGGCGGTCATAGCCGCCATCGTATCCCCGATCGTAGCCGCGCCGCTCATAGCCCGGGCGGCGGTGGTCATCGCTGTAATACTGCGCCGACGCGGCTGCGGACCACAATGCGGCAACCGCCAGGGCGCCGCAGCCGGTCAGCAGGGACTTCAGCGGGGATGTCATCTTCGTTCTCCGAGGTCGCAGGTCAGCACTGATTTGTGGTAGCGGCACGCCCGCCGCGACGGCCTGCTCATTGCACCAGAATCGCCATCGCCCAGGGCGATGGCGAAGCATGACGGGATGCTAGGCGAGGGTGAGTTCAGAATTGCTTAAGGCTGATCGACCCTGGCTCCCAACTCAGCGATAGCTGCCACCGGCCGGGTCGCGGATGTTATCCGGGGCGTAGCCGTAGTAACGCGGCGCGTAATAGCGACGCGGCGCGACATAGACCGGCTCCTCATAGACATAACGCGGCTCGTAGCCATATCCATACCCGTAGCCATAGACCGGCTCGGCATAAGCGGGACGGCTGGCGGCGATCGCCGCAGCGCCGAGGATGCCGAGGCCGACGCCGGCCGCGACGGCTGCACCGCGATTGTACCGCCAACCGCGGCGGTAATAGTACTGCGAGTACTCCGCCTGCGCGGAGTCGAGGCGGCTCTTGTCGACCGAAATCGCGCGCCCCTGCTCGGCCGATACCGGGGCTATCGTCGCTGCCAGCAGGCCACCGGCCAGGGCTGCGGTCAGGGCGAGGCGGCTCTTTCCGAATTCAAGCATGGCTCTCTCCTCTCGGCGGTGTTTCCGCCCGTGCCGCGGAATCTGGACGCGGGCCGTTGAATGGCTGCTGAACCAATCGCGGCCGAAATGCGGCCTGGACAGAACGCGACGAGCACCTTTCGGCGCCGCTGACGCGTCGCGTGCCAGGCGCGCCGGCGGTTGTCGACGGGATGGCCGCTGCCCCCCTTCCAGGGCACGCTGGACCAGCTGCTCTCCGGCTAGCCCCGGAAGAAGACTAGCCCGCAGCTCAGGGCGGGACGCCAGCGGTCATCGTCGTGACATTGAGCGGACGCAGCCACGAATCATAACGCCATAGCTGCGGCCGGAGGGAGCGATCATCGTCCTCGAAGCTCGCAGAAGCCCGATAGGGCGGTGTGCTGTCCCCCAAGAAGCCGTCACCGCCCAAAGGCGGTGACACTTTCACGATGTCGGATCAGCCGCGATCAGGCTCCCCAGGGCTGTCACCCCTCTGCGAGAACATGGCCGCGCCGACAGCTCAGCGATACCCATCCCCCATCGGGGCCCATGTATTGCTGGGATAGTAGACATAAGGCTTCTGAAGATAAGTTCCGCCCGCCGGATCTCGAATATTGTCTACATACTGACCACCGACGTAGTAGTAGCCGTTACTACCGAGATAACCGGGCGATCTCTGAACATAACTGCCGCCAGCCGGATCCCGGATACTGTCCGACGGATAGGCATAGGGGCTCTGCGTATAGGTCCGAACGGCCGGAGATCGATAGCCGGGCTCGACATAGACCATGTTACGCCGAGATTGCGTGTAGTCCGCGGGCGCAGTGTCAAGACGACCTCTGTCGAGCCGCGTATCTCCGCGCTCCCCCGCAACCGCCGGGGCAGTGGTCAAAGCGACGAGACCGCAGGCGGCGGCCGCCGCTACGGCGAGACACCTCTTTCCGAGTTCAGACATGGTTTTCTCCTCTCAGAGAGCATCCGCCCTGCCGCCGGACTCTGCCCAGGACCGTTGCTGCGCCTGAACCTCCGGAACAATCGCGGACGGGATTAAACGCCGCTGCGACCGAAAGGTTCCATGTCTGAAAAAATACACGCAAAGATTGCATATTGAGCAAAGCGAGGTCATGATCGGCGTACGACCTTGTGCTGAAACGATTGTCATAAGCAGCCAGACTCGATGAGCACCCCCTCGCAAAATCGTCGGAAACGCGCAAAAATAGAACCTGAAAACAATACCATAAGTGAAGACATACCGTCTGACGCGCGTGTGATTCTGCGTGGATCGCGAGGCACTCCCACCCCACCCACGCAGACACAACTTTCAGTTGCTCTTTATATCGAAGAGATCAGTCAGGAGCTCGCCGTCATGGCGCGAACCGCCCGCCTCGACAGCCTGGCCTACTTCATCGACATGACCCGTCTGGAGGCGGAGATCACCCGCAGAAGCTGCGAGGCACAGGCTGGATCGCAGACCGCTCAGCCATGATCAGAAGCGGCGCGAGAGGGCTCCTCCGGCATGGCGCTGAACGGCCCCTTCCAGCTCCAGTTCGAAGATCGTCCGGCTGACCTCGCGAGCCGGATCGCCACTCGCCCGAACGAGATCGTCGAGGCCGATAGGGGCCGTACCGAGCAAGCCGAGCAACCGCGTCTTGCGATCTCCGCCATCCGGAGCGCCAAGCACGGCGTCGATCGACACTGCCCCAGCGTTCAGGCCGGGCGCCGCGGCGATGCCCAGCAGGTCGAGTTCATCCCATAGCGTCTGAGAGGCTGCCGCCTCGCCTCCCTCCTCGCGCGCCAGCAGCTGCGGAGGGGCGAACAGATCGCTGCGCCCGAGCATAGGCGCCAGCACCTCGATCACATGCGCGGTCTCGGCACAGAGGATTGCACCTTCGCGGATCAGGTGATTGCCGCCCTCGGCCCTGGGATCGAGCGGCGAACCCGGCACCGCGAAGACCTGCCTGCCCTGCTCGTTGGCGAACCTCGCCGTAATCAGCGATCCGGATTTGCGCGCCGCCTCGACTACGATCGTACCGAGCGCCAGCCCGGAGACCAGCCGGTTGCGCCGTGGGAAATCGCGTCCACGCGGCGCCCAACCGATCGGCATCTCGCTGACTGCCGCGCCGCGCTCGCACAAACGTTCGAGCAGGGGCAGGTTCTGCGGCGGGTAGACCTCGTCGAGACCGCCAGCCAGCACCGCGACCGTGCCGCTTTCGAGACTCGCGCCATGGGCGGCGGTGTCGATCCCGCGCGCCAGCCCGGAGACGACCACGAAACCGGCCTCGCCGAGCTCCCGCGCGAGCACCGCCGTGAGCTTCAGACCGGCTGCAGACGCATTGCGCGAACCGACGATGGCGACGCAGGGCCGGTTCAGGACCGCGGGATCGCCCTGGACGGTGAGTAGCGGCGGCGCCGAGTCGATCGCCTGCAAAGGCAGCGGGTAATCCGCCTCGCCCAGCGCGATCAGCCGCGCGCTTCGGCGGCTCAGCATGTCGATTTCGCGCTCGGCCTCAGCCGGCGAACAGATCTTCAGGCTTTTCCCGGCCTGGCGGGCGAGTTCGGGAAGAGCGTCGAGTGCCGCGGCGGCTCCGCCGAAACGATTGAGCAGCGCGCGGAAGGTGCGCGGGCCGATGCTCTCGCTGCGGATCAGGCGAAGCCATTCGAGGCGCTGCCGATCGTCGAGAGCCGGTCCCGGCATGAGACGCTATCCCTTCTGGCCGATCTTGCCTTCGCTGCCGGCCAGCAGCCGCGCGATGTTCTCGCGGTGCATGAACCAGAGCAGCACGGTCAGGATCGCCATCAGCGCGGCCGCCTGCGGGTCTCTCACCCAGAACCAGAACAGCAGCGGCGTCAGCAGCGTCGCGACCAGCGCCGATAGCGAGGAGTAGCGGCTGAGATAGGCGATGCTGAGCCAGATCGCCGCGAAGGTCACCGCTATTGGCCATTTCAACCCGATCAGGATGCCTAGATAGGTGGCGACGCCCTTGCCGCCCTTGAAGCGCAGCCAGATCGGGAAGAGATGCCCGACAAAGGCGCCAAGGCCGGCGACCAGCGCGGCATTCCTGCCGCCCAGCAGATAGCCTGCGAGCACGACCGCGACCGTGCCCTTCAGCATGTCGCCGACCAGCGTCAGCGCCGCGAGCTTCTTGTTGCCGGTGCGCAGCACATTGGTCGCACCGATATTGCCCGAGCCGACGCTGCGCAGATCGGGCCCGCCCGAGAGTCGGGTCAGGATGATTCCGAAGGGGATGGAGCCGAGCAGGTAGCCCAGAATGAGCGCCATCGCGCCCTGCGGGCCCGACAGCGCCCAGCTCAACGTCTCAGCCATAGAGCCTCCCCTGCCCTTCGGGCGCGATTAGAGCAGGTTTCCGCAAAGAAGGAACCGGTTTTCGCATCATTGCCGCCGTGTTGCCTGCCGGTGCAGGCGCGCACCGACCGCTTAGCCCTGCTCGCCACGGTAGACCGCGGCGCCACCGACCAGGGTCAGTTGCACCATGCCCTGCAGCTTCGCCTCGTCGAAGGGCGAGTTCTTGGCCCGCGACTTCAGCTTGCGCTTGTCGACGACGAAGGGGGCATCGGGATCGAGCAGGACAAGGTCGGCCGGCGCACCGGCGACGAGCCGGCCGCAGTCGAGGCCGAGCAGCCTGGCGGGCCGGCCTGACAGGGCGGCGAAGAGCGCCGGCAGGCCGATCTGGCCGGCATGGAACAGCCGCAGGCTCGCCGAGAGCAGGGTCTCGATGCCGAGCGCGCCATTCGCCGCTTCGGCAAAGGGCTGGCGCTTGGTCTCGACATCCTGCGGGTCGTGGTCGGAGACGATCACGTCGATCAGCCCCTCGGCAACGCCCGCGACCATGGCGAGGCGCTCGTCCTCATGGCGCAGCGGCGGCGAGACCTTGCAGAAGGTACGGTACTCGCCGACATCGTTCTCGTTCAGGCAGAGATTGTTGATCGAGACGCCGCAGGTGACGGCGAGCCCGTCCGCCTTGGCGCGGCGGATCAGATCGAGCGAGTCGGAGCAGGAAACCATTGCCGCGTGGTAGCGGGCACCCGTGGCCCGCGCGAGCCGGATGTCACGTTCCAGCATCACCGTCTCGGCCTCGACCGGAATGCCCGGCAGGCCCTTGCGGCTGGCGAACTCGCCGAGATTCATCACACCGTCGCCGCGCAGCTCGGGGTCTTCGACATGGTTGATCAGCAGAGCGTCGAAGTCCCGGCCATAGATCATCGCCCGGCGCATGACCTGCGGGTTGCGGACCGCCTTCGCGCCATCGCTGAAGGCCACAGCCCCGGCCTCCAGCAGCAGGCCGAATTCGGTGATCTCCTTGCCGGCGAGCCCCTTGGTCAGCGCCGCCGAGGGCAGGACGTTGACGATCGCCTTGTCGCGGGCCCGGCGCTTAATGAAGTCGATCACCGAGGGATCGTCGATCGGCGGGTCGGTATCGGGCCGGCATAGCACGGTGGTGACGCCGCCGGCTGCGGCGGCCTGCGAGCCGGTACCGAGCGTCTCGCGGAATTCCGCCCCAGGCTCGCCGAGGAAGGCACGCATATCGACGAGGCCGGGCGCCAGGACGAGATCGCGTCCCTCGATCCGTTCGGCGCCTTCGGGCAGAGCCGGTGCCGCTTCGCCCCAGGCGACCGAGGCGATGGCGCCGTCGCGCACGAGCACGGAGCCGCGCTCCTCGCGGCCGCTGGCGGGGTCGACCAGCGTCGCCCCGAGAATGGCGATGTCGCGGGCCTCAGACATCGGAATTTCCTTTCAGAGCGACCGACAGGCTCGAAACCGCGCCTTGTGCCGCCTCAGACATTGGGAAGATGCTGCGAAAGCGCGTCGAGGACCGCCATGCGCACCGCGACGCCCATCTCGACCTGCTCGCGGATCAGCGACTGCGCGCCGTCCGCGACCTCCGAGGAGATTTCGACGCCGCGATTCATCGGGCCGGGATGCATCACCAGCGCGTCGGACGCCGCCAGTTCGAGCTTGTCGCGGTCGAGCCCGAAATAGCGGAAATATTCCTTCGGGGACGGCACGAAGGCGCCATTCATCCGCTCGAGCTGCAGGCGCAGCATCATCACGATATCAGCGCCTTCGAGGCCCTTGCGCATGTCGCGGAAGACCTCGACGCCCATGCGCTCCACCCCGGCCGGCAGCAATGTCGAGGGCGCGATCAGCCTGACCTTGGCTCCGAGCGCGTTGAGCAGGATGATGTTGGAGCGGGCGACGCGCGAATGCAGGATATCGCCGCAGATCGCGACGGTCAGCCCCATGATCCGCCCCTTGTTGCGGCGGATGGTCAGAGCGTCGAGCAGTGCCTGCGTCGGGTGCTCATGAGCGCCGTCGCCGGCATTGACCACCGAGCAGCCGACCTTGCGGGCGAGCAGGTTCACGGCGCCGGCCGCATGGTGGCGCACCACCAGGATATCGGGGCGCATCGCATTCAGCGTCGCCGCTGTGTCGATCAGCGTCTCGCCCTTCTTCACCGAGGACGAGCCGACCGACATGTTCATCACGTCGGCGCCGAGCCGCTTGCCGGCCAGCTCGAACGAGGCCTGAGTGCGGGTCGAGGGCTCGAAGAACAGGTTGATCTGGGTGCGCCCGCGCAAGGTCGCGGTCTTCTTCTCGACCTGCCGAGAGAGCGCGACATAGGCCTCGGCCCGGTCGAGCAGCGCCTCGATGTCCAGATGCGAAAGCCCCTCGATTCCGAGGAGATGGCGGTGGGGATAAAGGGGCGCTTGCGATGTCATTAAAGCAGGCTGTTTAGGCGCGCCCCAACCTGCGCGCAAGATGCCGCGCGGGCTGCTGCACAAGCTTTCTCAGCCAGCCGCTGCTTCGGCTCGCGCCGCCAGGCTACCCCTCACTCGCCCTTCACCGAATAGACATGCTCCGCCGCCGGAAACTGCCGCGCCTTGACCTCGCTCGAATAGGCCGCCACCGCCTCGCGCACCTGCCCGGCGAGGCTGCCATAGGTCTTGACGAATTTCGGCACGCGCCCGGTCAGACCGAGCATGTCGTCGAGCACCAGGATCTGCCCGTCGCAGGCAGCCGAGGCACCAATCCCGATCGTCGGCACCGCGACCCGCCGCGTGATCTCCGCCGCCAGCGGCTCGGCCACAGCCTCGACCACCAGCGAAAAGGCGCCGGCCTCCGCGACCGCTTCGGCGTCGGCCAGGATCGCCGGCCATTCCGCCCTGTCGCGCCCCTGCGCCTTGAAGCCGCCGAGCGTGTTCACCGCCTGCGGGGTCAGCCCGACATGCCCCATCACGGGCACGCCGCGCTCGACCAGGAAGCGCACCGTGTCGGCCATGCGCAGCCCGCCTTCGAGCTTCACCGCGCCGCAGCCGGTCTCCTTCAGGATCCGCGCCGCATTGCGTAGGGCCTGCTCGCGGCTCTCCTCATAGGAGCCGAACGGCATGTCGACGACGATGAGCGCCTTCTTTGTCGCCCGCATCACCGCCTGCCCGTGCAGGATCATCATCTCGAGCGTCACCGGCACGGTGCTGTCGAGCCCGTAGACCACCATGCCGAGGGAGTCGCCGACCAGGATGAAATCCGCGACCTCGTCGACCAGCGCAGCCATGGGTGCCGTATAGGCGGTCAGCGAGACGATCGGCTCGCCAGATTTGCGCCGGCGGACATCCTGCGCAGTCATACGGTTGATCCGGACTTGAACGGACATCGGCGCTCCCCCATTTCTGCCGCACCGCCTGCTTCGCGGTTGCGGGAGCGCCCTACCCCTTTCCCCACTTGACGCAAAGCATAATCGCCGTTTGACAGTGGCGGCGGGCTGAACCACTTTCGCGCGCAAATTCCGAACCTTCGGAGCCTCCATCTGCCGCGCCTGCCGCCTTCTCGGCCGGGTGTGCGGTGGCGGAGGCTGTCTCATCGAGTATCCGCATCATGAAGCTTCTCGTCGTCGAGTCGCCGGCCAAGGCCAAGACGATCAACAAGTACCTGGGCTCCGACTACGAGGTGATCGCCTCGTTCGGGCACATCCGCGACCTGCCGGCCAAGGACGGCTCGGTCGATCCCGAGAACGATTTCGCCATGCTCTGGGAGACCGAGGGCCGCGGCGCGAAGCAGGTCGCCGAAATCGCCAAGGCAGCCAAGAACGCCGAGAAGATCATTCTCGCAACCGACCCGGATCGCGAGGGTGAGGCGATCTCCTGGCACGTGCTGGAGGCGCTGAACCAGAAGCGCGCCATCAAGGGAATCCCGGTCGAGCGGGTCACCTTCAACGCCGTGACCAAGGAGGCGGTGCAGACCGCTCTGGCCAATCCGCGCCAGATCGACCAGGCCCTGGTCGACGCCTATCTCGCCCGCCGCGCGCTCGACTATCTCGTCGGCTTCACGCTCTCGCCGGTACTCTGGCGCAAGCTGCCGGGCGCCCGCTCGGCCGGTCGCGTCCAGTCGGTGGCCCTGCGCCTGGTCTGCGACCGCGAGCGCGAGATCGAGGCTTTCCGGGCCCGCGAATACTGGTCTCTCACCGCGACACTCGCGACCAAGACGGGCGCGACCTTCGATGCCCGCCTGAGCGGCGCTGACGGCAAGAAGATCACCCGTCTCGACATCGGCACCGGCGAGGAAGCGGCCGCCTTCAAGACCGCGCTGGAGACCGCGGCTTTCAGCGTCGCCGAAGTCGAGGCCAAGCCGGTCAAGCGCCACCCGCAACCGCCGTTCCAGACCTCGACGCTGCAGCAGGAAGCTTCGCGCAAGCTCGGCTTCGCCCCGGCCCGCACCATGCAGCTGGCCCAGCGGCTCTACGAGGGCGCCGACATCGGCGGCGAGACGGTCGGCCTGATCACCTATATGCGTACCGACGGCGTCGACATGGACAGCTCGGCGATCGCCGCCGCCCGCCGCGTCATCGGCAAGGAGTTCGGCGAGAACTATGTCCCCGGCTCCCCGCGCAAGTACACGGTCAAGGCCAAGAATGCGCAGGAGGCGCACGAGGCGATCCGCCCGACCGATCTCGGCAGGCTGCCGGCGATGGTCGCGCGTCATCTCGAGCCCGAGCAGGCCAAGCTCTACGAGCTGATCTGGAAGCGCACCATCGCCAGCCAGATGGAATCCGCCTCGATCGAGCGCACCACCGTCGACATCGCCGCCAAGGTCGGCGCCCGCGATCTCGAACTGCGCGCCACCGGCCAGGTCGTGCTCTTCGACGGTTTCCTGACGCTCTATCAGGAAAGCCGCGACGACGAGGAGGACGAGGACTCCAGGAAGCTGCCGCCCATGAAGGCCGGCGATCCGCTGGAGAAGCGCGCCATCGCCGCCGACCAGCACTTCACCGAGCCGCCGCCGCGCTTCTCTGAAGCGAGCCTGGTCAAGCGCATGGAAGAGCTCGGCATCGGCCGTCCCTCGACCTATGCTGCGACTCTGGGAACGCTGCGCGACCGCGAATATGTCCGCATCGAGAAGAAGCGCCTGGTGCCTGAGGACAAGGGCATGCTGGTCACGGCATTCCTGGAAAGCTTCTTCAAGCGCTATGTCGAGTTCGACTTCACGGCGAGCCTCGAAGAGAAGCTCGACCGCGTCTCGAACGCCGAGATCGACTGGAAGGCGCTGCTCCGTGAGTTCTGGGAAGAGTTCACCGCGACGATCGGCGAAACCAAGGAGCTGCGTGTCACCGAGGTCCTGGACTCGCTGAACGGCATCCTCGGCGATTATGTCTTCCCGCCGCGCGCCGATGGCGGCGATCCGCGCCGCTGCCAGGTCTGCGGCACCGGTACGCTCTCGCTCAAGCTTGGCAAGTTCGGTGCCTTCGTCGGCTGCTCGAACTATCCCGAATGCCGCTTCACCCGGCCGCTGACCGTACCGGCCGAGGGCGAAGGCTCCGGTGACGGCAGCCAGATGGTCAACGGCGTGCGCGTGCTCGGCACGGACCCCGATAGCGGGCTGGAGGTCAGCGTGCGCGAGGGACGCTTCGGCACCTATGTCCAGCTCGGCGAGGGCGAGAAGCCGAAGCGCTCCAGCCTGCCGAAGGGCGAGAACGCAGCCACGCTCTCACTCGAGAAGGCGCTCGCTCTGCTCTCGCTGCCGCGCGAGGTTGCGCGCCATCCCGAAAGCGGCGAGCCGATCCTTGCGGGCATCGGCCGCTACGGGCCTTACGTCCAGCACGGCAAGACCTACGCCAATATCGACAAGGACGACGACATCCTCGACATCGGCGCCAACCGCGCCATCGATCTGATCGTCGCCAAGGAGAGCGGTGCCGGCGGCCGGCGCTTCGGCGCTGCGGCGACGCCCGGCCGTGAGCTCGGCGACCACCCCGCCGGCGGCAAGATGGTGGTGCGCGCCGGCAAGTACGGGCCTTACGTCAACTGGGGCAAGGTCAACGCCACCCTGCCCAAATCGATGACGCAGGAGGAGATCACTCCCGAGCAGGCCATCGAGCTGGTCAACGCCAAGGCGGCGGCGGGCGGTGGCGCCAAGACCAAGGCGAAGGCAAGTGCAAAGCCGGCAGCCGCCAAGGCACCAGCGAAAGCAAAGAGCACCGCGGCCAAGAAGACTGCGGCGCCCAAGAAGGCCAGCGCAACCAAGAAGGCCGCCAAGACCGAGGACTAGTCCCGGCCGGGCCAAGCGCAGTTAACACTGCATTCAATGCCCTGGGTTACCCTGCGTCGCCGCAATTAAAAACGACGGCGCAGGGGAACAGCATGAAATCCATCAGGACCCAGATTCTGGGGTTGATCGCGATTGTCGCGACCGGCGCCTTGGTTGCGGTCGGCTTCGCCCTGCTGGCGATGGCGCGCATCGACACGATGAATACGCGATCCTCGCAACAAAACCACGTCGCGCTCTCCGCCGAGCGGCTCAATGTGGCGGTCAACCTCGTCGTCGCCGATTCCTACCTCATCTACACCGCCCGCAACCCGCATATGGCGGGCATCGCGGCGACGACGGTCGAAGCCGGAATGTTCAACGTCGAGCAACGCCGCAAGGACCTCGCCGAGATAATGCCCTCCAGCGAGGCCGAGCGCATGGAGAAGATCAGCGGGCTCATCGCCGAGTTCATCGCCATCCGGACCGAGACGACGCGCTTGGTCCGCGAGATTTCGGCCCGGGCCGCCGAAGCCTGGGGCAACAGCGATGCGAGCAGGAAGAACCGCGCAGCGCTTCAGGAAGGGCTCACCTCGCTCAGCAGCTTCAACGAGGCACGCGCCAATGAACTCGACACGGAGGCAAGCGCGTTTTCGGGGCAAGTGCGGATCTGGCTGCCTTCCGCGCTCATCCTGGTTCTCGGCGGCGCCATTGCAGGCGCTCTCGTCTTCTCCCGGCGCTCGATCATCCGCCCCCTCGTCGATCTCGGCGGAACGATGAGCCGCCTGACCGCGGGCGACAC
This sequence comes from Allobosea sp. WAO, assembly GCF_001509835.1. GTDB lineage: Bacteria > Pseudomonadota > Alphaproteobacteria > Rhizobiales > Beijerinckiaceae > Allobosea. The sequence goes on along the minus strand of NZ_JXTJ01000004.1, from coordinate 88,766 downwards.
CAGGATCGAGGTTCCCCATACGGCGCGCCGTGACGAGATCGGCGAGATGGCGCGCGCGGTCTCCGTGCTGCGCGAAAGCACCGAGCAGGTCGCGCTGCTCCAGGAGCAGGAGCGCGAGGCTTCCGCCGCGCGCATTCGCTCGGCCGATGCGATGGCCTCGGTGGTGTCGGATGTCGGCGAGGTCGTCACGGCCGCCGCGGCTGGTGACTTCTCGGCGCGGCTTCAAATCGACGATGGCGACGCGCAGATGCAGCAGCTGGTCGAGGGCATCAACGAGATCAACAGCGTGGTCGACAGCGCCACGACCGAATTCGTCGCGGCCCTGCAGGCGCTCGCGGCCGGCGATCTGACCCAGCAGGTGTCGACCGCCTATCGCGGCCGCTTCGCCGAGCTGAAGGATGCGATCAACGAGACCATGGCGCGCCTGTCCTCGACCGTCAGCACGATCCAGGCGATGTCGTCCGATGTCGGCCTCTCGGCCCGCGAGATCACCTCGGGCTCCGACGACCTCTCGAAGCGCACTGAGGAGCAGGCATCGTCGCTGGAGGAAAGCGCAGCGACGACCGAAGAGCTCGCGGCCTCGGTCAAGGCCGCCGCACAGGCCGCCCAGCAGGCCGTGCGGCAGGCCGGCGAGGCCATGCAGGTCGCCCAGACCGGCGGCAGCATCGTCACCGAGGCGGTCTCGGCCATGGAACGCATCGAGCAGGCCTCGAAGAAGATCTCCGACATCACCCGCGTCATCGACGACATCGCCTTCCAGACCAACCTCTTGGCGCTCAACGCGGCGGTCGAGGCGGCCCGGGCCGGCGACGCCGGCAAGGGCTTCGCCGTGGTCGCATCCGAGGTCCGCACGCTCGCGCAGCGCTCGGGCGAGGCGGCCAAGGATATCTCCGGCCTGATCTCCTCCTCGAACACCGAGGTCGAGGCCGGCGTGAAGCTGGTCCGGCAGGCCGGCGATGCCCTGACCCGCATCGTCGCGGCGTCGCAGAACGTTCAGGCCACCGTCTCGGAAGTCGCCGCCGCATCGAGCGAGCAGGCGAACGGCATCGAGGAGATGAGCCAGACCGTCGCCCATATGGACGAGATGACGCAAGCCAACGCGGCCCTCGCCGAGCAGAGTGCGGCTTCCGCAAGCGCGCTGTCGAGCAAGATCGGCGAGCTCAACGCCCTGGTTTCGGGCTTCCGGACCGGTGAGAGCATCGGCGCCGGATCGTACCACTCGGGCTCGTCCGAGCCGGCCAACGATTCCGAGCCGGAGCGATTGCGCAAGCTGGCTGAAGCGGCCTTTGTGCAGCATCAGCACGCCCCGCGTCGCGAGCGCCCGGCAGCAATCCATGCCCCCGCCCCGGCCCGCAAGATCGCCAACGCCCGTGGCGGGGATGCTGGCTGGGAGGAATTCTGAACCACGCGAAGGACTGGGCGGGCCGCGCAGACCGCGAGGGCCCGCTCGGCGCCAAAGCCGGCGGTGTCTGCGACGTTTTTAGAGAATCTCTCCGTCAGCGCCGCGTGATGCGCTGCAGATGGCAGACCTTGACCCGCCCGCCTCGGCCGTCCGAACGCCAGCTACAGCCCGGATTGCGCGGCCTGCCCTCGTAGAGATGATAGACGCCGCGGTTCCTTCGGTCGAAGCGCTGGTTCGAAGCGTCATGCCCGCCGATGCGGACATTGTTGCCGAAGCGCACCTCGGCGGCAGCTGGTAGCGTTAGGACGAGCAGGAAGGCGGACAGCGCCCCCGCAATCAGGCGCCCTGCCCCGGCCTGCAACCTCGCCATCCCGCCCCCTACAGAAACCCGATCCAGCGCCCCGCCAGCAGCGTCCCGAGCCAGAGCGTCACCGAGATCGCGGCACGGAGACGTATCGCGCCCGAGACCTCACCACGCGCCATGGCGGCACGAAAGCCGCCACCATGCTGCAGACCGATATTGGTGATGGCGAAGGCGAGCAAGCCGAGCTTCCAGAGGAAGGCTTCATTGGCGAGGTATTCCGCCGGCTTGACGGTGAACAGCCAGAATCCGGTCGAGAGCGCCAATGCCAGCCCAACCGCGGCGGCACGCGTCAGGAAGGCACCGATCACCGCCAGCGGCACGGCGCGAAAGCAGCCGAGCAGCCGCAGGTCGAGCGGCAGGATCGCGCCGACGAGCAGGCCGATCCCGAGGATATGGGCGGCATTGACGAAGAGATAGGCCGTGCCGGACTGGCGGATCAGCGCGGCGCCCGGCCAGGCCTCGAGACCGGCGACGAGATCCATCGGCAGCGTCAGTTCGTGCGGATCCGTTCCGGATACATGTCGTAGTTCTTGCCGGCCAGCACGATCCGGACCGCCTTCATATGGGCCTTGGTCTTGTCGAGATGCCTGTTGCCGATCGCCGTCACCGCATCGCCCGGCTTGGCGGTCGCGCCGGTGAAGCCCGAGCGCTCGGTCTGGTTGGGATTGCCGAGATCGACCTGCCAGACCTTGCCGTCAGCCGCGGTGACCATCAGCATCGGATGCGGCGGCGCCATCGAGATGCTGCGGATCGTGCCCTTCAGCTCCATCTGCTCGCCTTCGGCCCAGGACCAGCCATGATGGGCAAGCACGGGGCCGACGACGGGAACGACCGCGGCCAGCGACCAGGAGAGCAGTTTCCGGCGGGAAGGCGAAAGGCGAAAGCTGCGATGGGTCATGGCTTGGCTCCCTATGCGCTCTGGCGATTGCCGGGAACTATAGCTCCCGGCGTCGCCATGCCCATGGCTGAGCCCCGATCTCGCGGTTCACGATCCGATCAGCGGCCGCGTCAGCCCCGCCCGGCCACCACGACCAGCCGCGTGACCTCGCCGCGCAGGAAGGCCTGCAGGAAGCGGTCATAGTCCTTGACCGAGACGCAGCCATTGGAATCGCCGCGCGGGCCGAGCAGGTAGCTGTGCACCAGAAGGCCGGTGCGGCCGAATATCTTGCCGGCGCCGCCGACCGGATGCATCCGGATCGCCCGCACGCCGTGGAACAGCGCCTCACGCTCGGTCAGCGTGTAGACATGCGGCGGCGTCGGCCCGTGCATCCGGACATGGACGTAGCGCAGGTCGTTCATCTTGTCGCCGAGGCCGGAATTCGCCACGAGCCGCTCGCCATTCGGCAGATAGAGCGTGCGGGCGCTGATGTCGTAGACCGCCGTCTTGGGACCGACGCTCATCGGCGACGCCATCGGAGATGGCGCAGGCGCCGGCTCGGGAGCCACCGTCAGGCCGCTGCCGCGACGCCCCGTGATATCGTCCTGCGGTGCGGCATAGGCGAGCTGCGTGCCAGTGCTCGGCGTCCGCGCACCGAAGATCTTTTCGAGGAAGGAGCGGTTGTCGACCTGGGGCTCGGCCGCGGCGGCGACATCCTTGCTCCGGCGCGAGCCTGCGCGGGCCGTGGCACGCGGCTCGGGCACGGAAGGCAGCTTGAGATCAGACGGGCGCGGCACCGGCAAGGGGCTGATCAGCGCGATCTTCGGCGCCGGATCGGCTGCGGGCGGGACAGGCGGCAGGATGGCCGCGACCGCGGGACTGGAGACCGCGGACGGCGCGATCGAGCCGGTCGTCTCGGGATCGAGCACGGCAAGTTTCGGCGCCGGCTTCGCCGACTGGAAGGCGCCGGCAAGCGGCCTGCTCTCGGCCATGGGTCGCGCGACATAACCAGCGACATAGCCGGGCCGCAGCACCGGCATCGCCGCGACGTTCGCGGGGGCAGCAGCCTTGAACGGCAACGTCCGCGCGACCTGTGCGCCACTGGTTCCGCTACCCTTGCCCTGCCAGAACGAGACACCGGCGGCGGCGGCACCGCCGACCGTGAGCAGGATGGCAAGGCGCATGAAGGGCCCATGGCGACGCTTGCGCCCGAGGCTATAGGCATAGCCGGCCGACCTGTTCGAAATACGCATACGCAACGCCTCGGGACACATGAGCACGCCGCCAGGACCCAGCGACGACGCCCTTCGCTCATCCAGCGATCAGGGCGTTGCCGGCCGATCCGTGGTTTCGGGAAGCACCCAACCTCGTGCGCTCATTGAGCGCGCGCTTGGTTAATCCTGGATGAATCGCGGCGAAGAAAATTGACTCGACATCCGGCAACAAAAAGGCCGGGGCACCTGCCTCTCGGCTGGTACCCCGGCCCGTTCAGCGCACTGCTACAGCGGCTTCAGGCCGGCCTCAATCGCGGTCCGCTTCGCTTCCAGGAAGGGCGGCAGCGACAGGGCCTCGCCCATCGTCTCGGCCGGCTCGTCGGTAGCGAATCCCGGGCCGTCGCTGGCGATCTCGATCAGGATGCCATTCGGCTCGCGCAAATAGAGCGAGCGGAAATAGAACCGATCGACCGGCCCGCTATTGGGGTAGCCAGATTCCCGCAGCCGCTCGGCCCAGGCGTCGTACTCGCCGAAGCTCGGCGTCCGCAGCGCGAGATGGTGCACGCCGCCCGCCCCTTCGCGGGCCTGCGGCAGGCCGGGCTCGACCGCGACGTGCAGCTCTGCGGCCGGACCGCCCTCGCCGATCTTGAAGACGTGAATGTCCCCCGAGGCATGCGGCGCATGCTTGTAGTTCGAGGTCCGCTCCAGCCCGAGCAGCTTGGTCAGGACGAGTTCGGTGCGCTCGATCTGCGGGACCGAGATCGTCACCGGCCCGAGGCCCCGGATCTGGTGCTCGGCCGGAACGGAGCTCTTTTCCCAGACCGCGAAGGGAATCTCTCCGCAATCGGCGACGAGCGTCAGGCGCTGCCCCTCCGGATCCTCAAAGTCGAGCGCCGCCCGACCATTGATGGTGACGATGTCCGAGACCGTGACGCCGGCAGCTGCGAGCCGCTGCCGCCACCATTCGAGCGAGGCTTCATTCGCGACGCGCAGCGCGGTGCGGACGATCGAATGGGTGCCGCGCCGTGCGGGCGCCGTCGGCCAGTCGAAGAAGGTCAGATCGGTACCGGGCGAGCCGGCGCCGTCGGCATAGAACAGATGATAGGCCGAGGTGTCGTCCTGGTTCACGGTCTTCTTGACCAGCCGCAGGCCGAGCGTCTCGACATAGAAGCGGTGGTTCTGCGCAGCCTGCGCGGTGATCGCTGTGACGTGGTGAATGCCTGTCAGTTGCATGGCGTGAGCCCCTTTCCTGGCGGCGTCACCTTTCGGCGACGCACGCTGTTGCATCGGTCGCCACCAAGATAGGCATTGCCGTCACGCCATAAAGCCAAGCTCACGACAATCATACATTGCGAAAATGCAACGAACTCTATGGCTTCGCGGGCGGCGCTCCCGCCGGCGGCGGCGACAGGGCAGGCTTGTCAGCCTGATCCCCCGGACTCGTCGGGGTCGTGCAGTCCTGCGGCTTCTTCTCGCAATCATAGACCATGGTCGGCGCCGCCGACTGCCCCGCCTGCCCGGCCGAAGGCAGGATCATGTTCTGGCCCTTGTCGACCTGCGACGGATGCGTCGCCCGCGGGCCGACACCGGGCTGCTCCGGCGGGCTCGGCGTCGGCGAAGGCTGGGCGGGTGTCGCGGCCTGCGCGAAGGCCTGACCTGCGCCGAGCCCGAGGCCGATCAGCAGTGCGAATACGGTCGTTCCAGTGCGGCCTCGTGCCATGGCCTTGCCTCCCATCGTCCGAAAAGAGCTTCGGACGACAACCCGCCGGCAGGCCGCGAGGTTCCCGCGTTATTCCGCGGCCCGGGCCGGTTGCACAGCGACGGCGCCCTCGCCATGGCGGCTGGGTTTGGCCTTGAGCTTGAGCTCGCGCAGCTCCTCGCGCTCGCGCGGCGTGTTCCGCATCAGCTGGTCCTTGCCCGGCAGGTACTGCACGGGCTGCGCGACATCCGCCCCGTACCAGGCCGCCGCACGCAGCACGAAGGAGGGGTCCGCCAGATGCGGCCGGCCGAGCGCGACGAGATCGGCCCGGCCGGCCGCGACGATGGTGTTGGCCTGGTCGGCCGAGGTGATCGCGCCGACGCACATCGTCGCGACACCGGCCTCGTTGCGGATGCGGTCGGAGAACGGGGTCTGGAACATGCGGCCGTAATGCGGCCGGGCCTTGGGCGTGGTCTGCCCGGTCGAGACGTCGACGAGGTCGCAGCCGGCCTCTGCGAAGGCCTCCGAGATCGCCACCGCCTCCTCGGCACTGATGCCGCCTTCCTGCCAGTCAGTCGCCGAGATGCGGACCGACATCGGCTTGTCCGCAGGCCAGTTTTCGCGAAGCGCAGCAAAGACTTCGAGCGGATAGTGCATCCGGTTTTCGAGCGAACCGCCATAGGCGTCGTCGCGCCGGTTGGTCAGCGGCGAGAGGAAGCTGGCCAGCAGGTAGCCATGGGCGCAGTGCAGCTCGAGCATATCGAAACCGGCGCGCAGGCCGCGCTCTGCCGCCAGCACGAAATCGGCCTTGACCCGGTCCATGTCGACCCGCGTCATCTCGCGCGGAACCTGGCTCTCGGGATAATAGGGCAGCGGCGAGGCCGAGAGGATCGGCCAGGCGCCCTCTTCCAAGGGGCGGTCCATCCCATCCCACATCAGCTTGCTCGCGCCCTTGCGCCCGGCATGGCCGAGCTGGAGGCAAAACTTCGCCGCCGAATTGGCGTGCACGAAGTCGACGATCCGCCTCCAGGCCGCCTCCTGCTCGTCGCTGTAGAGTCCCGCGCAGCCGGGCGTGATCCGGGCGTCGGCCGAGACGCAGGTCATCTCGGTGAAGACCAGCCCCGCCCCGCCGATGGCGCGGGCGCCGTAATGCATGAGGTGCCAGTCGCCCGGCATGCCCTCCTGCGCCGAGTATTGGCACATCGGCGAGACGACGAAGCGGTTTGCGACCTGCATCTCGCGCATCCGGAAGGGCTGGAAGGCCGGCGGCACCGGCGAACCGTCCCGTCGCACCGCCTGGTCCGCGCCGAGATTCTCAGCGACGAGCCTGTCGACCGCCGCGACGAATTCCGGGGCCCGCAGGGCGAGATTGTCATACGTGATCGCCTTGGAGCGGGTCATCAGCCCGAAGGCGAAGCGCAGCGGGTCGAAATCCCAGAAGCGCTGGAGCTGCTCGAACCAGACCAGCGAGACATCGGCCGCGTGCTGGGTCTTCTCGACCTCCTCGCGCCGCGTCGTCTCGAAGGATGCGAGCGCCGCCTTCACATCGAGCCCGGCCCTGCGGAAGGCGCCGTGCAGCGCGATCGCATCCTCCATGGCGAGCTTGGTGCCCGAGCCGATCGAGAAATGCGCGGTCGCCTTGGCGTCGCCGAGCAGCACGACATTGTCGACCACCCAGTTCCGGCAGCGGATCATCGGGAACTGGCGCCAGAGCGAGCGATTGGTGATCAACCGGTGGCCCTGAAGCTCCTCGGCGAATATCTCCTCCAGGAAGTCGGCCGAGCCCGCCTCGTCCATGGCCTCGAGTCCGGCACGGGCGAAGGTCTCCGGGTCGGTCTCCAGCACCCAGGTCGATTGCCCCGCCTCGTACTGGTAGCAATGCGCGATGAAGACGCCGTGCCGCGTCTCCTTGAAGAAGAAGGTGAAAGCGTCGAAGGGCCGGGTCGAGCCCATCCAGACGAAGCGGTTCGGCCGCAGATCGACTTCGGGCGCGAAGCGCTCGCGATCGCCCTCGCGGATGCGGCTGTTGATGCCGTCGGCTCCCACGACGAGGTCATAATCGCGCTTCAGCGCGGCGATGTCGACGATCTCCTCGGTGAAGCGCAGCGCGACGCCGACCTGCCGCGCCCGCTCCTGCAGCAGCATCAGCAGGGTGCGCCGCGAGCAGCCGCAGAAGCCATTGCCGGAGATCCGCTGCTGCGTGCCTTTGAAATGGATCGAGATATCGTCCCAGTAGGCGAAGCGCGAGACGATCGCCTCATAGCTCGGCTGGTCCGCCGCCTTGAAGAGATCGAGCGTCTGATCGGAGAAGACGACGCCGAAGCCGAACGTGTCGTCATGGCGGTTGCGCTCGAACACCGTGACGTCGAGCGCCGGCCAGTCGCGCTTCATCAGGAGCGCGTAATAGAGCCCTGCCGGCCCGCCGCCCACCACCGCAATGCGCATGACGCTCCTCCGCAAGCTGACCGAGTTATTTTAGGTCTGAAATAATTTTCTTTCAACAGCGACGCGAAAGGTCAAGTCCATGAGCCCTGACGCCGACTGTCACCATCAATCAAACTACTAAAAAATAATACATTTTCATAAGATCGATCGCGGCCGCGCCGGTGCCCCATCGGTCTCTTGCAAAATGCTTCAGACCTAAAATATATTGATCCACAAGACGGGAGTGGCGGCTTCATGGCATCGGCTCTGGCGGGACAACATGCCCTGGTGAGCGGCGGCGGGCGCGGCATTGGCCGCGCGATCGCCGCGGCGCTTCACCGTGCCGGCGTCCGGGTCTCGATTATCGGTCGCAACGGAACCATCCTGCAGCAGGTTGTTGACGCTGGCGAGGCCGACAGGGCCGCGGCCGTCGACGTCACCGACGAGGCTGCCATGGCCCGGACCCTGGCGGAACTCTCGGCCGAGCAGCCTTTCGACATCGTGGTGGCCAATGCCGGCGCGGTCGAGACAGCCCCTTTCCGCAAGAGCGATGCGGCTCTGTTCCGGCGCATGGTCGAGATCAACCTGGTCGGCACGGTCAACAGCTTCCGCCCGGCCCTGCCGGCGATAATCGAGCGCGGCTCCGGCCGGCTGATCGCCATCGCCTCGACCGCCGGGCATCGCGGCTACCCCTATGTTTCCGCCTATGTCGCGGCCAAGCATGCCGTGGTCGGACTGGTGCGCTCTCTCGCACTGGAGACCGCCCGCAGCGGCGTGACCGTCAACGCCATCTGCCCCGGATATACCGACACCGACATGGTTGCCGGCAGCATCGCCACAATCACCGGCAAGACCGGCGTGGCGGCGCAGGATGCGCTGGCGCAGTTGGTGAAGGACAACCCGCAGGGCCGGCTGATCACCCCAGAGGAAGTCGCGGCGAGCGTGCTGCATCTCTGCCAACCGGAGAGCCGCGGCATCACCGGCCAATCCCTCCTGATCAATGGCGGGGAGTTCTGAGCATGGAAATCCCCGTCAACGCCCTGCTGCTCGACCGCGAGACCAAGGCGAGCGAGCGCCCCGGCGACCATAAGGACGAGCTTCGCCTCTGGCTCCGGCTTTTGACCTGCTCGACCCTGATCGAGAGCGAAATCCGCACCCGCCTGCGCGAGGAGTTCAAGACGACACTGCCGCGCTTCGACCTGATGGCCCAGCTCGAAAAATCGACCACGGGCATGACGGTCGGCGAGGTCTCGCAGCGCCTGATGGTCTCGAATGGCAATGTCACCGCCGTCGTCGCGGGCCTCCTCGCCGACGGGCTGGTCGACAAGCGCCCCGCCGCCCAGGACCGGCGTGTGCAGGTGCTGACGCTGACCGCCCAGGGCCGCCGCGCCTTCAAGGCGATGGCGGAGCGCCACGAGGACTGGATCGCCGAACTCTTCGCCGGGCTCGAACCGGCCGAGACGGCGCAGCTCTTCCATCTGCTCGGCCGCACCAAGGCCTCGCTGCACAACGCCATCGGCCGCCGCCAGAGCGGCACGCCGGATTCGGCGGGAGACCAGACATGACCAGCGCCAACCCCGTCACCCTGCCGCTCGCCGGCTTCACGCCGCAGCATTTCGAGCTTTCGGTCGCCGGCAAGGTCGCGACGGTGACCCTGAACCGGCCGGAGAAGAAGAACCCCCTCACCTTCGAGAGCTATCGCGAGCTCGCCGACTTCTTCCTCGCGGCGCAGAAGGAGGAGGAGATCAAGGCGATCGTCGTCACCGGCGCCGGCGGCAATTTCTCCTCGGGCGGCGACGTCTTCGAGATCATCGGGCCGCTGGTCGCGATGGAGACCAAGGACCTGCTGAAGTTCACGCGCATGACCGGCGAGCTGGTCAAGACCATGCGCGCCTGCCCGCAGCCGATCATCGCCGCGATCGACGGCATCTGCGCCGGTGCCGGCGCGATCATCGCCATGGCCTCCGACCTGCGCCTCGGTACCGCCGAGACCAAGGTCGCGTTCCTGTTCAACCGCGTCGGTCTCGCCGGCTGCGACATGGGCGCCTGCGCGATGCTGCCGCGGATCATCGGCCAGGGGCGTGCCGCCGAATTGCTCTACACCGGCCGCGTCCTGCGCGGCGACGAGGCCGAGCGCTGGGGGTTCCTCAACCGGCTGGTCGCCCGCGAGAACGTGCTGGCGGAGGCGCAGGCGATCGCCGCCGAGCTCGCCGACGGGCCGACCTTCGCCAACGCCATGACCAAGCGCATGCTGGAGATGGAATGGGCGATGTCGGTGGAATCAGCGATCGAGGCGGAAGCGGTGGCGCAGGCGCTGTGCATGCAGACCGAGGACTTCGCCCGCGCCTACCACGCCTTCGCCGCCAAGCAGAAGCCGGTCTTCGAGGGCAACTGACATGGTCTCGCTCGGCGTCGGGATTCTTGGCGATACGCTGGACTGGCCGTTCTTCGAGCCGCAGCACCGCGACTTCGCCGAAAAGCTGGCGGCCTGGGCCGACGCTACTCTGCCCGGCCTGCCGCATGACGATGTCGATGCCGCCTGCCGCGCCCGCGTGAAGGCGCTCGGCGAGGCCGGCTTCCTGCGCGCCACGGTGCCCGCCGCCCATGGCGGGCTCTACGCCGCGCTCGATGTCCGCACGCTCTGCCTTGCCCGTGAGACCCTAGCCGCTCGCGACGGGCTCGCCGATTTCGCCTTCGCGATGCAGGGCCTCGGCACCGGCTCGATCTCGATCGCCGGCAGCGAGGCGATGCGGCAGCGCATCCTGCCCGGCGTGCGCGACGGCAAGCGCATCGCTGCCTTCGCCCTCTCCGAGAAGGAGGCCGGCTCCGACGTCGCCGCGATGGCGACTACGGCGACCCCGGACGGCAACGCGCATGTCCGCATCGACGGCGAGAAGACCTGGATCTCGAACGGCGGCATCGCCGACCATTACGTCGTCTTCGCCCGCTCGGGCGAGGCGCCCGGCGCACGCGGGCTCTCGGCCTATCTGGTCGAGGCCGATACGCCCGGCCTTTCCATCACCGAGCGCATCGACGTGATCGCGCCGCACCCACTGGCGACGCTGCGCTTCGATGCCTGCCGCATTCCGGTCGAAAACCGCATCGGCGGCCCCGGCGACGGCTTCAAGGTCGCGATGGCGACGCTCGACATCTTCCGCTCGACGGTCGGCGCCGCCGCGCTCGGCTTTGCGAGGCGGGCCCTGCACGAGACGGTGAGCCATGCGAACGGCCGCAAGCTGTTCGGCGGCACGCTCGGAGACCTCCAGCTTTCCCAGGCCGCCATCGCCGACAGCGCGGCGGAGGTCGATGCGGCGGCGCTGCTGGTCTACCGCTCCGCCTGGACCAAGGATCGCGGCGCGGCCCGCGTCACCCGCGAGGCAGCGCTCGCCAAGCTCGTCGCCACCGAGAACGCCCAGCGGGTCATCGACCGCGCCGTGCAGATCCATGGCGGCCTCGGCGTCACCCGCGGCGTCAAGGTCGAGGAACTCTACCGGGAGATCAGGGCGCTCAGGATCTATGAGGGCGCCAGCGAGGTGCAGAAGGTCGTGATCGCGCGCGACCTGCTGAAGAACGTCAAAATATCGAACAACGGCAAGACTTAGCTCCGGCCCTCATCCCGAGGAGCCGCGAAAGCGGCGTCCCGAAGGATGATCGGGGAGACTCCGGAACCAACCGGAGCATCCTTCGAGACGCGCTCCTGGGGGGGCGCTCCTCTGGATGAGGGCCGCGGACAAGACAAACAAGGCCAGGGGAACGAGATGGGTACCGCAGATCTCTTGCGGTCGGGACATGTGGACAGCTTCGCGCGGGATAATCTGCCGCCGCGCGAAAGCTGGCCGCGGCTCGACCTCGCAGCCGCCGGGTTGAGCTATCCCGAGCGGCTCAATGTCGTCAGCGAATTCGTCGACCGGCACGTCGCGGCGGGGCTGGGCGAGCGCGAGGCGGTGATCGGGCCGAGCGAGACTTGGAGCTATGCGAGGCTCGCCGAGACAGTGAACCGCATCGCCAATGCGCTCACCCGCGATCTCGGCCTCGTCCCCGGTCATCGGGTGCTGCTGCGTGCCGCCAACACGCCGATGATGGTCGCTGCCTATCTCGCCGTGCTCAAGGCAGGCGGCGTCGCCGTCGCGACCATGCCGATGCTTCGCACCGGCGAACTGCTCTACCCGATCCGCAAGGCCAGGATCGCGCTCGCGCTCTGCGACCATCGCGTGATTGACGATCTCAAATCGGCCCAGCTACTTGCACCGGAACTCTCGACCATTGTGTCATGGGGCGACGGCAAGCTCGAAGCCCTGATGGTCAAGCCCGGTTATGAGGAGTTCGCCGCCGCGGACACGGCGCAGGACGATGTCTGCTTGATCGCCTTCACCTCGGGCACGACCGGCGAGCCCAAGGGCACCATACATTTCCAGCGCGACCTGCTGGCGATCTGCGACAGCTATGGCGCGCGGGTGCTGCAGGCCTCGCCCGATGACCGCTTCATCGGCTCGCCGCCGCTCGCCTTCACCTTCGGCCTCGGCGGTATCGTGCTGTTCCCGCTGCGCATCGGCGCGGCCATCGTCCTACCGGAGAAGACCGGGCCGGCCGATCTTGCGGCCGCGATCGAGCAGCATCGGGCCAGCGTCTGCTTCACCGCCCCGACCGCCTATCGCGCCATCCTTGGCCATGCAGAGGGGCGCGACCTCTCCTCGCTGCGCATCTGCGTCTCGGCTGGAGAGACCCTGCCCAAGGCGACCTTCGACGCCTGGCAGGCCAAGACCGGCCTGCCGCTGATGGACGGCATCGGCGCGACCGAGATGCTGCACATTTTCATCGGCGCGCCGCGCGACAAGATCCGGCCGGGCGCGACCGGCCTGCCGGTCCCCGGCTACGAGGCGCGGATCGTCGACGAGCACGGCAAGGAAGTACCCGACGGCACGCCCGGGCGCCTCGCCGTGCGCGGGCCGACCGGCTGCCGCTATCTCGCCGACAGCCGCCAGTCCCGCTATGTCGAGGACGGCTGGAACATCACCGGCGACACCTATCTGCGCGATGCCGACGGCTATTTCTGGTACCAGGCCCGCTCGGACGACATGATCGTCTCGGCCGGCTACAACATCGCCGGTCCCGAGGTCGAGGCTTGCCTGATCGCGCATGAGGCGGTGGCCGAATGCGGCGTGGTCGGCGCGCCCTGCCCGGACCGCGGCCAGATCGTTAAGGCCTATGTCCTGCTGAGCCCGGGCTTCACCGGCGACGCCGCGCTCGCCAAGGCGCTTCAGGAGCACGTCAAGGCGACGATCGCGCCCTACAAGTATCCGCGCGCCATCGCCTTCGTGACAAGCCTGCCGAAGACGCCTACCGGGAAGCTGCAGCGTTTCGCGCTGCGTGAGATGGCGCGAGCCGAAGCGGCCGATAAGCCGTGAATACCAGACGATTGCAGGAACACGCCATGTCCAGCGGTGCGCCGCCCTCCGACCTTGCCACGCACAAGCCCCGCCCCGTCCTGCCGGACGGCTGGCCGCAGCCGCGCGGCTATGCCAACGGCATGATCGCGCAAGGAAAAGTCCTGACCACAGGCGGCCTCGTCGGCTGGGACGTGAACGGCGTTTTCGCGAGGGATTTCCTCGGCCAGGTCGGCCAGACGCTCGCCAATATCAAGGCGGTCATCGAAGCCGGCGGCGGCGAGGTCACCGACATCATGCGCCTGACCTGGTACGTCACCGACATCGAGGCCTATCGCGGCTGTCTCTCCGAGCTCGGCCCGGTCTACCGCGCCCATCTCGGCCGGCATTTCCCGGCCATGGCGGTCGTCGCCGTCTCGGCCCTGGTCGAGCCCGAGGCGATGGTCGAGATCGAAGCGACGGCGGTGCTAGCGGGCTGAGACCGCCTCCCGTGTTTTCGTCATTCCGGCCGCAGCGAAGCGGAGCGCCGGAATCCATCGTAGAGTTCAGCGCCTTTCGATGGATTCCGGAGCTGCGCGGCTACGCCGCTTGTCCGGAATGACGAGGGAACTGTCTGGGAGGGCCGCGCCTCCAGCAGACCTCAGATCCCCGCCCCATCCTGCAAATCGCCGGCGCCTTCCCGGCGCCAGAGCCGCTTATGCGCGCGGTGGGCCAGGGGCCGCAGTACGAAATCCCCGACTGCGAGTGTGGCTGCAAAGCCGCCCGAGGCACCGAGCGCGATCGTCGCGCCAGCCAGCACCAGGCTCGACCCAGCCCGCCAGCTCAAGCCGCTGGCGAAGGCGCGGCGCTGGGCTGAGCCAGGCCGGCCAACCCGGCGCACCAGGGCGTGGCGCAGGCGAAGCGGCAGGCCAGGCTCCTGCCCGGCATCACTGGTGCCAAGCTGTGCCACCGGTCGCAGCTCCTCGACGAAGCCGAAGGCGACCGTCTGGTTGCTCAGCCGCTCGATCAGGATGAAGCCGCCGAGCTCGGGGCTCCCCGCATAGTCCTGGACCGCCAATGGCCTGTCGAGCCGCAGCGTCGCGAGGCCGATCGCATTCATCGGCAGGCTGTCGGCCGGCACTTCGGCAAAGCTCTCGACATCGAGCCTGTGCTGCAGCTGCGTAACGCTGGCATTCGCAGTGGCGGTGGCGAGCTTCAGGATGAACTCGGCGCCCTCGCGCAAGGGCGCCTCGCCGGTCCAGAGCAGCCGCGCCCGCAAGTCCTGCCGGACGAGCGGTCCGTCGGCGAGCGAGGCGATGACGTCACCGCGCGAGACGTCGACCTCGTCCGCCAGCGTCACGGTGACGGACTGCCCGGCGCTCGCCTGCGAGACCTCGCCGGATGGCGCGAGGATGCGCGCAATGCTGCTGCGGCGCCCGCTAGGCAGCACCGTGATGCTGTCGCCAATGCGGAGGCGCCCCTGCGCGACCAGGCCGGCATAGCCGCGGAAGTCGAGATCGGGCCGGTTGACCCACTGAACCGGCAGCGCAAAGCCCGCCTCGTCGCGCGCCTCGGCCGCAACGGTCACGGCCTCGAGGAAAGGCAGGAGAGCCGGCCCGCGATACCAGGGTGTCAAGCGCGAGGCTTGCGTGACGTTCTCGCCGTCGCGGGCCGAAACCGGGATGAAGTCGATCGCGCTGAAGCCGAGCCCGGCCGCCATGGCGCGGTAGTCGGCCTCGATCTGCCGGAAGACCGCCTCGTCATAGCCGACGAGATCCATCTTGTTCACGGCCACCACGATCCGGCGCACGCCGACCAGCGAGACGATGAAGGAGTGGCGCCGCGTCTGCGGCAGCAGGCCCTTGCGTGCATCGACCAGGATGATCGCGAGATCGGCGGTCGAGGCGCCGGTCGCCATGTTGCGGGTGTACTGCTCGTGGCCGGGCGTGTCGGCGACGATGAAGCTGCGCTGCTCCGTCGAGAAATAGCGATAGGCGACGTCGATGGTGATGCCCTGTTCGCGCTCGGCGGAGAGCCCGTCGACCAGCAGCGCGAAATCCGGCGCCTGCCCCTGCGTGCCGAACCTGCGGGAATCGGCATCGAGCGCGGTCAATTGATCGTCGAAGACCGCACCGGCCTCGTAGAGAATCCGCCCGATCAGGGTCGACTTGCCGTCATCGACCGAGCCGCAGGTGATGAAGCGCAGCAGGGCGCGGGCGCTGCCCTCGGCATTCTGGCCTTCGTCATTGGCCGGGCGGAATGCGCCCGCGGGCGCCGGCGCGCCTCTTGTTTCGGCGAGCGCGCCCATCAGAAATAGCCTTCCTGCTTCTTCTGCTCCATCGAGCCGGAGCCGTCATGGTCGATGACGCGGCCTTCGCGCTCCGAGGAACGCGATGCCCGCATTTCCGCGATAATGTCGGTAAGGCTCGCCGCCTCGCTCTCGACCGCGCCGGTCAGCGGATAGCAGCCGAGCGTGCGGAAGCGGACCAGCCTGGTCTCGACCACCTCGCCGGGCAACAGTTCCATGCGTTCGTCATCGCGCATGATCCAGGCGCCGTTCCGGCGCACGACCGGGCGCGGAGCGGCGAAATAGAGCGGCACGACCGGAATGTTCTCGAGCGCGATGTAGTCCCAGACGTCCTTTTCGGTCCAGTTGGACAGTGGAAAGACGCGAAAGCTCTCGCCTGCCGCCTTGCGCGTGTTGAACAGCCGCCAAGGTTCCGGCCGCTGGTTCTTCGGGTCCCAACGATGCTGCGCCGAGCGCAGCGAGAAGACCCGTTCCTTGGCCCGGCTCTTCTCCTCGTCGCGGCGGGCGCCACCGAAGGCCGCATCGAAGCCGTACTTGTCGAGAGCCTGCTTCAGCCCCTGCGTCTTCATCACGTCGGTGTGCAGGCGCGAACCGGAGCTGAACGGGTTCACGCCGGCGCGCACGCCTTCCTCGTTGATGTGGACGATGAGGTCGAGCCCGAGCCGGCGCGCCGTGTCGTCGCGAAAGGCGATCATCTCGCGGAACTTCCAGGTCGTATCGACATGGAGCAGCGGGAAAGGCGGCTTGCCGGGATGGAAGGCCTTCATCGCAAGATGCAGCAGAACCGCGGAGTCCTTGCCGATCGAGTAGAGCAGCACCGGCTTCTCGCAGGTCGCGGCGACCTCGCGGATGATGAAGATCGCTTCGGCTTCGAGCTTCTGCAGATGGCTGAGCTGGATCACGCCGAAACCTCCAAAGCCGGCTTTCCCCGGACGAGCCGCCCGTCGGGACCGAGATGCAGCCCGCATTCCTTGGCCGCCTCCTCCTCCCACCACCAGCGCCCTGCCCGCTCCGGCTCGCCCGGCTGGATGGCACGGGTGCATGGCTGGCAGCCGATCGAGAGGAAACCCTGCTCATGCAACGGGTTGAGCGGCACTGCGTTCGCCCTCGCGAAGGCGAGCGCCTGCTCGCGTGACCAGTCGAGCAGCGGGTTGAACTTGACGAGGCCACGCTCGGCATCGGCCTCCGCAAGCGCAACAGCGCCGCGCGCGGCCGACTGGTCGGCGCGCAATCCAGTGATCCAGGCGGAAGCCCCTTCCAGCGCGCGGCCGAGCGGCTCGACCTTGCGCACCCCGCAGCAGGCCTTGCGGGCCGCGATGGAGGCGTAGAAGCCGTTGATGCCGTGGTCGCGAACGAAGCCTTCGACCGCATCATGGCGCGGATAGAACGGCTTGATGGCGAGCCCGTAGCGGGCCTCGGTCTGGGCCCAGAGCGCATGGACCTCGGCGAAGAGCCGTCCGGTATCGAGCGTGACGATCTCGACGGACAGCCCCTGAGTCGCGATCAGATGGATAACGACCTGGTCCTCGAGGCCGAAGCTGGTAGTGAAAACCAGCCGGCCTTCGACCCGCTCGCAAAGCCCGGCGAGCCTTGCCGCTGCATCCGCCGTTTCGAACGCCGCAACCAGATCTTCGGCTTGCCGGCTCAGCCGGTCCAGGGCGCTCGCTTGCACAGGCAGTCCAGCGGCAGCGCGGATCGCGCTGCCTTCATCACCCTCCGCCGATCGCTTCATGGGACGCTCGAATGTTCTGTAAAACGAACACTTCAATATCCCCGCCGGGGCGCAAGCTCAATTCACAAATGATAGCGTGAAATTCCAAATTTCCCCGGCGAAGGAGAATTTCTTCCGCGGTCCGGCAAGATCGGCAGAGCACTGCTCTTCGGAACCTGCGGGCGAATCCGGCGTTTTCAAAGGTGAGCTGCGCTAGGCACGAACCGGTCGGCGCAATGCGACATTCGACAGGGGGAAACCATGACGAAACCCGCCAGCAAAGCCGTCGAGAGCCTGCGCAAGGAACAGCGCAAGCAGAAGCAGGAAGGCAATGGCTCGGCCGAGAAGCGGCTCGATGAGGCCTTGCGAGAGAGCTTCCCGGCCAGCGACCCGGCAGCCCCGGTCTCGCCCACGACGCCAGGGGCACCGAAGCAGCGGCGGGCCTGAGACACGCCGGGAATTCCCTTGCCTCGCCCTGCGACCAGTCGACCGCGCGGCGTGCCGGCTCCATCTCGAATTGTCGTCGTGGTGACGAGCCAGCATGCCGCGCAATACGTTTCGCAATCCTAGCGGGGCGACGCCCCTGCCCTGATCGCCGTTACTTCGGCAGCGAGGCGCCGGCCTGCTTCACGACATCGCCGATCTGCTTGCAGTACGACGCCGCCGAGCCGCCCTGCGCCTTGGCGATCGTTTCGATATCCTGGGTGACGCCCATCATCGAGATCGTCCCCTTGCGGCCCGCCTCCTCGGCGGAATCGCCAGCGCTCTTGTCCGCAGGCACCGGAATCAGGCCCAGCATCTTGCGTTGGATCTCGACGACGTCGGCCCCGGCATGACCCTTGTCCGCGCAATAGGCGAGGATACCGAGCTGGTTGCGCCCCGCCTGATAGGCGATGGCCATCTGGTCGGCCGTAGCCTGGGCAAAGGCGCCGGAGCTGAAGCCGAGGATGGAAACCGCAACGGCAGCGCAGAAAGACTTCAGAGGAAATGTCATGGGGATCTTCCGTTTCCGATCATGGCATCTGTCGATGCGGTGGCGCCCCCCGGCCGTGTCCGAGCTAGCGTTGCGTCAGGCCGAAGACAAGCGCATGACGATCATGAGCGAACACTGATTGACAGGATCGTCGCCGGCTGCGCCGGCAGATCGGGCTGGCCGTTTCCCGAGCGACATGCGAGCCGTGAACCAACCATTCACGTGATGCTGCTAGGCGTTTCGCTACGACAGAATCGACTTGGCGGCTGCGTGGATCTCGACCTGAGGACAATCTATCTGGCAGGCGCGATCACCTGCACGCTGCTCGGGCTCGTGCAGCTGCTCGCGTTCGCCACGGGTCGATTCGAGCGCTGGCCGCTGTGGTGGGGTCTGAGCAATCTGCTGATCGGGATCGGCACGATCGGGGTTGCCCTGCGCGGCACCATCCCGGATCTGATCTCGATACCGCTCGCCAATCTCGTGAGCTGGACCGGCTATCTGCTCACGCTCTACAGCATCAGGAGCTTCGCCGGGCGCCCGTCGCGGTTGCCGGTCTATTTCGTCGCGATTGCGATCGCCGGCATGCTGCTCGTGCTCTGGAACGAGCCGGAGGGCTTCACCAAGCGCGTCATCCTGATGTCCGTGCTGGCGAGCTGCTGCGACATCGCCGTGGTCCGCGAGGGGTTCAACCTGTTGCGGCGCGAGCGTCTGGTCTCGGGCGCGATCCTGATCGGCCTGTTCGCGCCGACCGCCGTGACCTTCGCCTTCAACGCTTACCTCGCCGCCTCCGGCCAGATCGGCCCCGAGCTCTTCACGCCCAATGAGCCGCAGCCATGGCTGGCGGTCACCGGCACCGCTTTCCTGCTGCTGCGCGGCTGCGCTTTGCTGCTGCTCGCCACCGAGCGCCATCGCAACGCGCTCGTCTCGCTCGCCCAGCAGGATGCGCTGACCGGAGCCCTGAACCGCAACGGCTTGGAGCGCTCGATCGAGGCGCTGACCGCCGAGGCCGTCCGGCGACCGCAAAGGCTGGCGCTTCTGCTCATCGACATCGACCATTTCAAGCGACTCAACGACACCCATGGCCACGCTGCCGGAGACAAGATTCTGCTGATCTTCGCCGATGCGGCGCGCAGCGAACTGCGGGCGAGCGATGTCCTGGCGCGCCAAGGCGGCGACGAGTTCGTGGTCGTCCTCCCGCATCTGACGGCGGCCGAGGCGATCAGCGTCGCCAACCGGATTCGCGCCGCCTTCGGCCGGGCCCTGGCGGCCTGGGGCGAGACCAGGGTGAAGCCGACGCTCAGCATCGGCGTCGCCGAAGGCAGCTTTGCCGATAATCGCCTGGAAGCGCTGCTGCTGCAGGCCGACGAAGCGCTCTACCGCTCGAAGCGCCTCGGCCGCGACCGCGCCGAGCTGCACCCGGCCGCCGCGCTCTACTGAAGCATGATGCGGTCTAGCCGGCGAACTCGGCCATGCTCACACGCCGGACGCCGAGCGCGGCCATCTCGGCCCAGGCCCGATCAAGCGAGCCGTCGAGATCGATGGCCCGGCAGGCCTCCTCGACGACGAGCACCTCGAACCCGCCCCGGACGGCATCCTGCGCCGTCCAGTTGACGCAGAAATCCGTGGCGAGGCCGGCGATGACGATGCACCCGACACCGCGCTCGCGCAGATAGCCGGCAAGGCCCGTCGGCGTGCGGCCATCGGCTTCGATGAAGCCGGAATAGCTGTCGACCCCGCGATGGAATCCCTTGCGGATCACGGCCTGCGCCGCACTGAGCGCGAGCGCCGGATGAAAATCGGCACCGGCTTCGCCCTGAACGCAATGGTCGGGCCAGAGCACCTGCGGGCCGTAAGGCATCTCGATGACCTCGAAGGGCGAGCGTCCGGGATGGCTCGAGGCAAAGGAGGCGTGGCCGGCTGGGTGCCAGTCCTGCGTGAGCACCACCGTGGAGAAGCGGCTACCGAGCGCGTTGACGAGCGGAACGACCTCCTCGCCACCCGGCACGGCGAGGCTGCCACCGCTGCAGAAATCGTTCTGGAGATCGACGGCGATCAGCGCCGTCCCGGCGTCGATCATCGCGTGGCTGACCTGGTCATCCGGGTGATCCCCCTGCGGGCCGCGAACATACGGCCATAGACGTCTCCGGCCAGGTCGGGGCGGTAGCAGCGCTGCTCGAGCAGCGGGTCCCAGATATGCTCCACAGTGTCGATCAGCTCGAAATTGGCCGCGAGCCGAGCCTCGAGCTGCAGCCGGTTCTTGCGGTTCTGGTATTCCAGCAGGACGAGCGAGGTCTGCGAGAGGTCGATGTGATCGAGCACGTCGCCCTCGCCGCCCTCGATGTCGATCTTGACGATATCGGCCGAGGGCAGGCTCGCTGGATCGACCACCGCGACCTCGTAGCGCTCGAGCATGGCGCCGTCGACGAAGGTGTCGCCGGCATAGGATGCCAGCCCCGATTCCCCGTCGCCGGCGAAGCGGCTGACGAAGCTCGCCGTCTTCTGACCACCTGGAAACAGCGCCGCATTGACCGGCCGGATGTCGCGGCGCCGATCGGTATTGCGCTTGAGCAGTTCGAAGGTGCCGGGATGCGGCTCATAGGAGGTGACGACGCTGCCCGGCCAGCGCGCCGTCGCCCAAAGCGCGAAGGAGCCGACATTGGCGCCGATATCGAGGATGTCGAGACCGACGCCATCGAAACCAGCCTCGTACTCACCCTCGAGCACGTCCTTGATCGCCCAATGCATGGCATCCGGCACGGCAAGGCTCATCGGAATGCGCGCGACATACTGCTTCATCATGTCCCCCCGGACGTCATCGTCTTCTGCAAACACTCTGAGGCAGCAGCGGCTTACGGCGCAAGCTCAAGAAACTGCTTGCGGCCTTCCCCAGCTCTCGTCCTGAGGAGCGCTTCTCAGGATGAGGGCCAGGAAGGCCCTGCTTGGACATGCGGTCCGTCAGCTCAGCTCGACGTTCACTACGCCCGGGGCAGCGCGGACGGCGTTCGCGACCTGCTGGTTGATCGGATAGCGCCCGGGCAGCTCGACCTCGACCTCCTGTGCGCCATCGTCGAGGATCATCACCAGCGAGACCTTGCCGACGGCGCGGGCACCGTCGCCGCGCGGTTTGATCCGTTCGGCGATCGAGGCGAGCGCCTTGTCGTCGCGCAGGAAGACGCAGAGATCCTGCTTCTGGCGCGAGGCGAGTTCGTCGAGCCGCTCGACATCCTCGATGCGCGGACGGACTTCCTCGCCGTCGAGCACGGCCGAGAGCCTGATCACCAGCGCCGCACCTGGCTCGAGCAGGTCGCGATAGCGCTGCAGGCCTTCCGAGAACAGGATCGCCTCGAACTGGCCGGTCGGGTCCGAGAGCTGGACGATGCCCATCTTGTTGCCCGATTTGGTCCGGCGCTCCGATCGGTCGATGACGGAGGCGGCGACCTTGGCGATCGAGGTGCCGCTGGCCCGAACGGTGCGGGCGAAATCGGCATAGCTCTGGACCCGCAGGCGCTTCAGCACATGCTCGTAATCGTCGAGCGGATGGCCGGAGAGGAAGAAACCGACGGCGTCGTGCTCGCGCTGCAGGCGCTCAGCCGGCGCCCAGGGCTCGAAGGGCGGAATGCGGAAGGCTTCCGCGCTCCCGCCGCTGCCGAGCATGTCGAGCTGTCCAGCCGCGGCCTCGTCACGAATGCGGTTCGAGAGCGCCAGCATGCCGTCGACCGCCGCCATCGCCTTGGCGCGCTCCGGCTCGATCTCGTCGAGCGTGCCGGCGCAGATCAGCGCCTCGATCGTGCGGCGGTTGACCAGCCGCGTATCGATCCTGCGCGCGAAATCGGCGAGGTCGCGGAAGGGACCTTCCTTGGCGCGCGCCACGACGATCGACTCGACCGCGGCGCGTCCGACGCCCTTGATCGCTCCCAGCGCATAGCGGATCGCACCATCGGCGACGTCGAAATCGACGCCGGAGCGGTTGATCGAGGGCCGTTCGACCTTGATGCCGAGGCGTTCGGCATCGCGGCGGAATTCCGAGAGCTTGTCGGTGTTGCCGATGTCGAGCGTCATCGACGCCGCCAGGAACTCGACCGGGAAATTGGCCTTGAGATAGGCCGTCTGGAAGGCGACGACGGCATAGGCCGCGGCATGGCTCTTGTTGAAGCCGTAGTCCGCGAATTTCGCCAGCAGGTCGAAGATCTCGGAGGCGATGTCCTTCTTGATGCCGTTCTCGATGGCGCCCTTCACGAAGCGATCGCGCTGGGCGTCCATCTCCGCCTTGATCTTCTTGCCCATGGCGCGACGCAGCAGGTCGGCTTCGCCGAGCGAATAGCCCGAGAGCGCCTGCGCCACCTGCATCACCTGCTCCTGGTAGACGATGATGCCATGTGTCTCGGAGAGATAGGGCTCCATGCCGGGATGGAGATAGGTCGGCTCCTCCAGCCCGAGCTTGCGGCGGCAATAGGTTGGGATGTTGTCCATCGGACCGGGGCGGTAGAGCGCCACCAGCGCGATCAGATCCTCGATCCGGTCGGCCTTCATCTCGACCAGCGCCTTGCGCATGCCGACCGATTCCACCTGGAACACGCCGACCGTCTCGCCGCGCGCCAACATGGCGTAGGTCGTCGGATCGTCGAACGGCAATTGCGCGAGGTCGACCTTGATGTCGCGCTGGGCGATCAGCTTGACCGCGATGGTCAGCGTCGTCAGCGTCTTCAGGCCGAGGAAGTCGAACTTCACCAGCCCGGCCTGCTCGACCCATTTCATGTTGAACTGGGTGACGCGCATGCCGGTGCGCGGATCGACCGAGAGCGCGACGAGCTGCTCCAGCGGCCGATCACCGATGACGACGCCGGCGGCGTGGGTCGAGGCGTGGCGGTGCAGGCCTTCGAGCTTCTGGGCGATCTCGAGCAGTCGCGCGACGACAGGTTCCTCCGCCGCCGCCTCCTGTAGCTTCGGCTCGCCGGCGATCGCTTCCGGCAGGGTGATCGGCTTGGCCGGGTTCTGCGGCACGAGCTTGGTCAGCTTGTCGACCTGGCCGTAGGGCATTTCCAGGACGCGGCCGACGTCGCGCAGCACGCCGCGTGCCTGCAAGGTACCGAAGGTGATGATCTGGGCGACGCGCTCCTGGCCATAGCGGTGCTTGACGTACTCGATCACCTCTTCACGCCGGTACTGGCAGAAGTCGATGTCGAAGTCCGGCATCGAGACGCGATCCGGATTGAGGAAGCGCTCGAACAGCAGGCCGAAGCGCAGCGGGTCGACGTCGGTGATGGTCAGCGCATAGGCGACGAGTGAGCCGGCACCCGAACCGCGGCCGGGCCCGACCGGGATGTCGTGGTCCTTGGCCCATTTGATGAAATCGGAAACGATGAGGAAGTAGCCCGGGAACTTCATCCGGGTGATGATCGAGAGCTCGAAGGTGAGCCGCTTGTCGTAGTCCTCGACGGTGAAGCCCTGGGCTGGGCCATGCTTCTCCAGCCGGGCGGCGAGCCCTGCACGCGCCTGACTCTCCAGCTCCTCCGCCTCGTCGCGGCCCTCCTCGCCGAAGCGCGGCAGGATCGGCTTGCGGGTGCCGACGCGCCAGGAGCAGCGCCGCGCGATCTCGACAGTCGAGGCCAGCGCTTCCGGTAGATCGGCGAAGCGGCGCTTCATCTCGGCCCGCGTCGCGAAATAGTGTTCCGGCGTCACGCGGCGGCGCTCATTGTCGGACAGAAGCCGGCCGGCCGCGACCGCCAGCAAAGCGTCGTGCGCCTCGAAATCCGTCGGCTTGCCGAAATAGGGCTCGTTGGTTGCTACGATCGGCAGGTCGGCGTCATAGGCGAGCTTGAGCAGCCCGGCCTCGACCGAGGGGCCGTCATCGCGCTCATGGCGCTGCAGCTCGACATAGAGACGGTCGCCGAAGCTCGCCTGCAGTCGCTTCAAACGCGCCCCGGCCTGCGCCGGCTGGCCAGCCCGCAAGGCAAGGTCCAGCGGCCCGCCAGCGCCGCCCGTGAGAGCGATCAGGTTCTCGCGTCCATCGTGCAGCTGTTCGATGGTCACCACGGGCTGGCCGGCGCCGGCCGCCAGGCAGGCCTGGCTCACCAGCTTCATCAGATTGCCGTAGCCCGCCTCGTTCATGGCGAGCAGGACGAGATGGCCGATCACCGGCTGGACGGGCTTGCGGCCGCCGCCCTCCTCGTCCTGGAAATCGACGCCGAGCTGCACGCCGACGATCGGCTGGACGCCGATGCCCGCCAGCTTCTCGGAGAATTCGAGCGCGCCGAACATGTTGTTGGTGTCGGTCAGCGCCATTGCCGGCTGACCGTCGCCAGCGGCGAGCTTCGCCAGCGCGCCGACCTGGATCGCGCCTTCGAGCAAGGAATAGCTCGAATGGACGTGGAGGTGGACGAATCCGACCTCGTCCTCAACCTGCGAATCGTTCTTCCGGTCGGTCATGATGCCCTCTCGGGCGGGTTATCGCGCAGCGTTGCGCCGGGGTCGAGACGCTGCGGCGGCCGGGCTGTGGACGCCAGGCGCATGCCGCGCAGCCGGGGCCGCGAGGCATGTCGGGAACCTCCTCAGACGCCCGGGGCGGAGGCCAGCGCCGCCCAGACCCAGATCATCCCGACGAACAGCGCGAGGGCGAAAAACTCGGCGGCGCCGGCCATCAGCTTGCGAGCGATCAGCATGTCGGTCTCCTTCGTTCGATCTATGTTCAGGTTAGTTCCTATTTTGTTCACGTCAATGCCGATAGGTTAGTTCCACCTGCCGCACGTTCGACGGCGGTTAACAAAACCTTTCGCAGCATCTGCCGGACTTGCGCCGACGACGGCTCCGCGTCAAGCCCGGCGCGGGCTCGGCTTCCATGACGGCGGAGCCGGAGTGGCCGGGACCTGCCCATGAACTCGCAGAACAAGGACGGGGTGTCCGAAGCCCTGGATGAAGCGGTTGCGGCCGAAGCTCCCCGCCCGGGCCAGACCGATCACGGGCGCAACACGGCGATGGGCATCGCGTTGATGGCAGGGGCGATGCTGATCATCCCGAGCTCCGACGCGATCGCCAAATATCTCAGCGGCGCGCATTCGGCCGCCTTCCTGAGCTGGGCCCGCTATGTCGCGGCGCTCGGCTTCCTGCTTCCAATCGTCGCCGTTGCACAGTGGCGTTCGCCGGAACCGCTGATCGCGCGCGAGCAGCTCCTGCCGCAGATCATCCGGACGGCCTTCCTCGTTGGCGCCATGACGCTGTACTTCATGGCCATCAAGCATGTGCCGCTGGCCGATGCGCTAGGGGCCTATTTCGTCGCTCCGATCATCGCGACCTTGCTCGCAACCGTGATCCTGCGCGAGCGGCTCGACTGGCGCCGCCTCGCGGCAGTCGGGCTCGGCTTTGCCGGTGCACTTCTGGTCGTTCGCCCCGGTGCCGAGACCAGCAGCGGCACGCTCATCGCCCTGGCCTCGGGAGCGCTGATGGCCTGCTATCTCGTGATGACCCGCGCCACGGCGAAGGCCTCCTCGCCGCTGTCGACGCTGACGCTGCAGCTCACGCTCGGCATCGCCATGCTGACGCCCTTCGTGATCTTCCAATGGAGCATGCCCGACCGCGAGGGCATCATGCTGATCCTGCTGATGGGCCTGGTCTCGGCCGCCAGCAATCTGATGACGATCAGCGCCTTTCGCTTCGCCCAGGTCTCGACGCTGTCGCCGCTGGTCTATCTCGAACTGGTCGGAGCGACGGCTCTGGGCCTCGCGGTGTTCGGCGACTTTCCGGCGCCGGCGACCTGGGCCGGGATCGCGGTGATCGTCATCGCCGGCCTGATCGTCGTCGCACCGCGCCGGAAACCGAGAGCGCCCTGAGCCGGGCCAAGGAGCCCAGCACGAGTAGCCGCGCGGCGCGCACGGTCGAGCCCTGCCCCAATCTGCCGTCTGCATTTGGCGGACGTGCCGGTCAGCTCGCTTCCACCTGACCAGCTCTCCTGCTCGAACTGGTGCTAGTCGAGCGGAACGACCAACCCGTCGCGAATCGTGACGCGCCGGTCCATGCGATAGGCCAGGTCGAGATTATGGGTTGCTATCAGCGCTGCGAGGCCAGAGGCCCGGGCCAGCGCCACCAGCGTGGAAAACACGTGCAGCGAGGTGTGCGGGTCGAGATTGCCGGTCGGCTCGTCGGCCAGCAGCAGGCGCGGCGCATTCGCAACGGCGCGGCCGATGGCGACGCGCTGCTGCTCGCCGCCCGACAATTCGCTCGGCAGATGGTCGAGCCGGTCGCCCAGGCCGAGGAAGGTCAGGAGCTCGGTCGCCCGCTCTGACGCCTCCCGCTTGCCGAGGCCGCGAATGCGCTGCGGCAGCACGACGTTCTCCAGCGCGGTGAACTCGGGCAGGAGGTGGTGGAACTGATAGACGAAGCCGATCTCGGTGCGCCTCAGCCGGGTCAGCCCCTTGTCGTCGAGCTGCGAGGTCGCGACGCCGCCGACGAAGACCTCGCCGGCATCGGGGCTCTCCAGCAGGCCGGCGACGTGGAGCAGCGTCGACTTGCCGGTACCGCTCGGCGCGACCAGCGCCACCATCTCGCCGGGCCAGATCGCGAAATCGGCCTTGCGCAGGATCTCCAGCGGCCCGTCGGTCTGCGGATAGAAGCGCTCGATCTGCGAGAGGAAGAGCGAGGGGGTCTCGGTTGCCATGGCCTTGCCCCTAGCCCATGCGCAGGGCCTGGACGGGGTCGAGCCGCGCCGCCTTCCAGGCCGGATAGAGCGTCGCCAGCAGCGACAGGACGAGCGTCATCACAACCACAGCGGTCACTTCGCGCCAGTCGACCACCGAAGGGATGTCGCTGAGGAAGCGCACGGTCGGATCCCACGGGTTGACCCCGAGGAGGCTGCTCACGCCCTTGTTGATGGTCTGGATGTTCTTGGCGAAAAGCAGGCCGAGAACGAAACCGGCGAAGGTGCCGATCACGCCGATCGCCGCACCGGTGATCAGGAACACCCGCAGCACCGTGCCGCGCGAAGCCCCCATGGTGCGCATGATCGCGATGTCCTCGGTCTTGTCCTTAACCAGCATGATCAGGCCCGAGACGATGTTCAGGGTCGCAACGAGCACGATCAGGGTCAGGATGATGAACATCACGTTGCGCTCGACCTCGAGCGCATTGAAGAAGGTGCGGTTGCGCTGGCGCCAGTCGGACAGGACGAGCGGGCGCGGCGCGTCCGCCTCGATCGCATCGCGCACCGCCTGGGTCTGGTCGGGGTTGTCGATGAAGATCTCGATGACGTTCACGTCGCCGTCGCGGTTGAAATAGGCTTGGCTCTCGCCGAGCGGCATGAAGACGAAGGAGGCGTCGAACTCCGACATTCCGATCTCGAAGATCGCCGTGATCGGATAGGCTTTTATCCGCGGCGCCGTGCCGAAGGGTGTCGAAGCCCCGCGCGGCGTGACGATGGTGATGGTGTCGCCGGCCTGCAGGCCGAGCGAGCCTGCGAGCCGCCGGCCGATGGCGACGCCGCCGGACGTGCCGAAACCGTCGAGCGTGCCCTGCTTGATGTTGTTGGCGACGAAGGGGATCGACTTGATGTCGTCCTCCGAGATGCCGCGGACCAGCACGCCGCCATTGCCGACCTGCGAGGAGGCCAGGGCCTGCCCCTCGACCAGCGGGATCGCGAACTTGATGCCGGGCACCTTGCGCAGCCGCTGCGCCACCGCCTCGTAATCGTCGAGAGGCCGGTCGATCGGGGTGGCGAAGATGTGGCCGTTGACGCCGACGATCTTCTCCAGCAGCTCCTTGCGGAAGCCGTTCATCACCGACATCACGATGATCAGCGTCGCGACGCCGAGCAGGATGCCGAGAAACGAGAAGCCGGCGATGACCGAGACGAAGCCCTCGCGGCGGCGCGTGCGCAGATAGCGCCCGGCGAGCAGCCATTCGAAGCCGGCAAAAGGCTTCGTGCCGGTGGGCGCCGCTGCAGCTGGAGGCGCCTCGCTGGCCGTGCTCATCGCCGCGCCCCGCTCACGCGTTCTTGCCGGGGAAGCGGGCCAGGGCCGCTTCCAGCGAAACCAGCTCGCGCTCGCCGCCGGCGCGCCGCTTCAGCTCGACCTTGCCTTCGGCGAGGGATTTCGGCCCGACGATGACCTGCCAGGGCATGCCGATCAGATCGGCGGTGGCGAACTTGCCGCCCGGCCGCTCGTCGCGGTCGTCATAGAGCATGTCATAGCCCTTGGCGGCGAGACCCTTGTAGAGCTGCTCGCAGGCGGCGTCGGTCGCGGCATCGCCGGTCTTGAGGTTCAGGACCGCGATGTCGAAGGGCGCGATCTCGTCCGGCCAGACGATGCCGGCCTCATCATGGCCAGCCTCGATCAGCGCGGCGACGAGCCGGCTCGGGCCGATGCCGTAGGAGCCCATATGGACCGGC
Organism: Allobosea sp. WAO; assembly: GCF_001509835.1. Lineage (GTDB taxonomy): Bacteria > Pseudomonadota > Alphaproteobacteria > Rhizobiales > Beijerinckiaceae > Allobosea. Next base: position 60,059 of record NZ_JXTJ01000004.1, on the reverse strand, counting down.
GTCTCACGCCCGTCCGGCCCGGCGACCGTCGCGCCCATCGGCTCGGAGTACTTGGTGCCGAAATAGAAGATGTGGCCGACCTCGATGCCGCGGGCCGAGACCTGCTTGTCGGCGGGGATGGCGTCGAAGGCCGGCTTGTCGTGCATCTCCTCGGTGGCGGCGTAGAGGCTCGTCCACTTGTCGACCACGCCCTGCAGCCCTGCGACGCTGGCGAAATCGGTGTCGGCCGACGGCGTCTCGAAGCCGAGGTAGTCCTGGTGGCAGAAGACCTCGCTCTCGCCGGTCGAGGCGAGCACGATGAACTCGTGGCTGAGGTCACCACCGATCGGGCCGGTATCGGCCCGCATCGGGATCGCCTTCAGACCGAGCCGGGCGAAGGTGCGCAGATAGGCGGTAAACATGCGATTGTAGGCATGGCGGGCGCCGGCTTGGTCGAGATCGAAGGAATAGGCGTCCTTCATCAGGAACTCGCGGCCGCGCATCACGCCGAAGCGCGGACGGACCTCGTCCCGGAACTTCCACTGGATGTGGTAGAGATTGAGCGGCAGATCCTTGTAGGACTTGACGTAGGAGCGGAAGATCTCGGTGACCATCTCCTCATTGGTCGGGCCGTAGAGCATCTCGCGGTCGTGCCGGTCCTTGAGCCGCAGCATCTCCTTGCCATAGGCGTCGTAGCGGCCGCTCTCGCGCCAAAGATCGGCGGACTGGATCGTCGGCATCAGAATCTCGACGGCGCCGGCGCGATTCTGCTCCTCGCGCACGACGGCGCTGATCTTGTTGAGCACGCGCAGACCCAGCGGCAGCCAGGAATAGATGCCGGCCGATTGCTGGCGGATCATGCCCGCGCGCAGCATCAGCCGATGCGAGACGATCTCGGCCTCCTTGGGCGTATCGCGCAGGATCGGCAGGAAATAGCGGGAGAGGCGCATCGCAGGGCTCTTCAGGAGGAGATTGCGCCGGCCGGCGCAGCGAGTCGGCAAGGTTCCAGAAACACCATCCCGGTCGCGAAATTGCAACCCGGCGAGTGCCTTAAACGCTGGACAGCCCCATCACGCCTTGTCGGCGAAAGCAGCCTTCAGCGCGTGCTCGACCGGCGCCGGCACGAAGGCCGAGATATCGCCGCCCATCGCAGCGATCTGGCGCACCAGGGTGGCGGTGATATGGCGGGTCAGCGGGGTCGCCGGCAGAAACACGGTCTGCAGCTCCGGCGCCATCGCCGCATTCATGCCGACCATCTGCATCTCGTAGTCGAGATCGGTGCCGTCACGCAGGCCGCGGATGATGATGCCGGCGCCGGCCTTCCGCGCCGCGTCGACCGCGAGATCGTCGAAGGTCACGACCTCGACGCTCGCCCCGGCGGCCTGCGCCAGAGGCTCCGCGACGATGCGCAGCAGCTCGGCGCGTTGCTCGACCGACAGCACCGGCTTCTTTCCGGGGTGGACGCCGATCGCCAGCACGAGGCGGTCGCATAGTTTCGCCGCCGCCGCAATGACGTCGGCATGGCCATTGGTCACGGGATCGAAGGAGCCGGTGTAGAAGGCGGTACGCATACTCCAGCGTTAGCCAAAGCGTCGGACGACGACAAGCGCTCAGGCCACGCGAAGTTCGACGATCAGCCGGTCGACGCGGCCTTCCAGCGCCTGCGCCAACCCGGTCAGCTCGCCGGCGGCGGCCAGCACGGCTTCGGCCGAACCGGCGGTCTGATGCGACGCCAGCGCGACCTGCCCCGTCGCCTGGCCGATCTGGACGATCTCCTGCGTCGCAGCGACGACGTCGGCGGCGATTGCGTGCGTCGCCTCGTGCTGGCGCAGCATGGTGTGTGCGGTGCGCCGCGTCGCCTCGCTGAGCTCCTGCACCATGGCGCGAATCCCGGCCATGCCGTCGACCGTGGCGGCGGTCGCGCGGTTCATCGCGTCGATCTGAAGCGCGATGTCCTGGGTCGCGCCGGCCGTCTGGGTCGCGAGCGACTTCACCTCGGCGGCAACGACGGCAAAGCCCCTCCCCGCCTCGCCGGCTCGGGCAGCCTCGATCGTCGCGTTGAGTGCGAGGAGATTGGTCTGGCCGGCAATGGCCGAGATCAGCCCCACGACCTCGGAGACGCGGGCTGCGCCCGTGGCCAGCCCATCGACGACCTGGCTGACCTCGTCTGCGTGCCGATGCGCCTGCCCCGCCGTGAGATCGGAATGGCGGACTTCCGCCGACAGGCTATCGACCGCACCGAGCAGTTCCCGCGCCGCCCGCTCGATCGAATGGACGCGGGCGATCGCGTTTCCGGTCGAGACATCGGCGTCGGCGGCACCCGTCCTGGCCTCGCCGGCGCTCTCGCTGAGCTGGTTGGCCGTGTTGGCGAGCTCTTCGGCCGCCGTCGCGACCAAACCGCTGACGGTCCGGACCGACTGCTCGAGCTCGCCGGCGAGCTCGCCGAGAAGGCTGCGGCGATGCCGGTCCGCATCGGCACGGCGCGTCTCCTGCTGCGCCTCGCGCCATTGTGCCTCGCGCTGCAAGGTCTCGCGTATCGCGGCGATCGAGGCGGCGATGCCGCCGATCTCGTCGCGCCGCTGGGCGCCGGGGATCGGCTGGTCGGTGCGACCGGCGGCGATGCCGGCCAGCGCATCGGAGAGCCCCCCGATCGGCCGCGCCACCGACCAGCCAAGCAGGATCGCAAAGCCGAGCAAAGGCGCCAGCACGAGCAGGCCGGCAGTGACGATCGCCTCGCGAATCTCGCCGACGACGGCAAAGGCCGTGCGTTCCGGCTCGGTCAGCCAGAGTTGCCAGTTCCAATCGCCGGCCGAGATCTTCTGGCCGCTGGCGACGAGAGGTGTGCCATCCTGGCTCGACATGCGCAGCAATGCGTCGCTGGCCAGGCCGGCTAGGCGCCCTTGGTCGAGCGTATCGCGCGGCGCCGATGCCTCACGGCGGGCGGCGGGGTTGGAACGCATCAGACCATCATCGCCGACGACGAAGACGCGAATGTCGCCGGTCCCGGCAGCGTTGGCGCCGAGTGCATCGTCGATCAGCCCGGAGCCGACCGAAATGACGATCGTGCCTACCTGCTCGATTTCGCCCGATTCGGCATCGTAGAACGGAGCTGCGAGAAATGCCCGCGGCTCGCCCCCGATCAGGTTGTAGGGGGCGTAATCGCGCAGAATCTGCGTCCCGACAGGCTTGTCCCGGGCGGCCTCGACGACATGCGCCAGCCCTGAATCTGCAAGCGCCGGATCGCTAACCAGTCGGCCGAATTCTGGGCCCTTGGTGACGCTGTAGACCACCCTGCCCTTCATCGAGACGAGATAGATGTCCGCGTAGTTGAACTGCTTCAGGGCCGCCGCATAGGTCTCGTGGATCTTGGTATGGCGCCAGGAGTAGCCGTGGCGATGGTCCTGCCCGGACAGCGCGATGCGCTCGGCCACAGGCCGCATCCCGTCCCCCTGATAATGCGAGAGGATGCTGTTGAGATCATGCGATCCGAGCTCCAGCCATTTGCCGAGCTCGTCCAGGGCCGAGACCGTGTAGGCGCTGCGTGCCTGGACGGCGAGCTCGGAACGCAGCAGCACGAGCCGGCGCTCGATGGCGCGCGAATGGCTCTCGGCAAGCGCATGCAATCGCGCCCGCGCCGCTTCATGGGCCCAGTTGGAGACGGCGAGATAGGCGGAGACACCGACGGCTATCGCAGCAAGACAGGCGAGCGCGAGCATGGCGGCGGGAAGCCGCACCCTGAGGCTGAACACTGCTCTCTATCCCCGCTCGATCTTCAGTCGATTGCGGAGGATACAATCCTAAGCCGGTTAACTTTGCTTGAAGACGCCGGTTTGGTGCGTCGAGGCCCCCGCCTCGCCTCGCAGGGAGCCCGGAGACGGGGCCAGCGCCGCGAGCGCGGCGGCGCTGCCGACGACGACAGCCAGAAGAACGATGAAGACAGCCATGAGCGAAACGCGACGCCGCTGCTGGACAAGGAAGCCGAGCTGCATGGATTGTTCTTTGCGAATCAGTGCGTTACATAGACCTTCGAGGTGCGGGAGCCGGCGGGCTCCAGCGTGGCTGGAATATGTCGAATTCGTGACTCGATCATTTCGAGCGATTTCGCGTTTGCATCGCGCAGGCAAGTTTGCCTAAAGCCAGCCCATGCTCACCCTCAGCGATATCACCTACCGGCTCGGCGACAGGCTGCTGCTGGACAAGGCCGGCGCGGCGCTGCCGACCGGCGCGCGCGTCGGCCTCGTCGGCCGCAACGGCACCGGCAAGACCACCCTGTTCCGCATCATCACCGGTGATCTCTCGCCCGAAGGCGGCAGCGTCAGCCTGCCGAGGGGCATGCGTATCGGCGGCGTGGCTCAGGAGGCACCCGGCGGACCGGAGTCGCTGATCGACGTCGTGCTCGCGGCCGATACCGAGCGCGCCGCGCTGATGCAGGAGGCGCAAAGCGCGACCGATCCGATGCGCATCGCCGAAATCGAGACGCGACTCGCCGATATCGGCGCGCACTCGGCTCCCGCCCGCGCCGCAACGGTTCTCTACGGGCTCGGCTTCGACGAAGCGGCCCAGCAACGCCCTTGCTCCGACTTCTCGGGCGGCTGGCGCATGCGCGTCGCACTGGCCGCCGTGCTGTTCTCCGAGCCTGACCTGCTGCTGCTCGACGAACCGACCAATTATCTCGACCTCGAAGGCACACTCTGGCTCTACGACTATCTCGAGCGCTACCCGCACACCGTTCTGGTGGTCAGCCATGACCGCGAACTGCTCGACACCTGCGTCGACCACATCCTGCATCTCGACCAGGGCAAGCTGACGATCTATCGCGGTGGCTACAGCGCCTTCGAGAAGCTTCGGGCCGAGAAGCAGGCGCATCTCGCCAAGGCCCGCGAGAAGCAGGACGCCGAGCGCAAGCATCTGCAGTCCTTCGTCGACCGCTTCAAAGCCAAGGCCACCAAGGCACGGCAGGCCCAGTCGCGCGTCAAACGGCTGGAGAAGATGCAGGAGATCGCGCTCATCGAGGACCGCGACGTCCAGCCTTTCTCCTTCCCCTCACCCGAAAGGCCGCTGTCGCCGCCGATGGTCGTGCTGGAAAGCGCAAGCGCCGGTTATGGCGACCGGACCATCCTGTCGCGACTCAACCTGACGCTTTCGCCCGAGGATCGCATCGCCCTGCTCGGCTCGAACGGCAACGGCAAGTCGACCTTCTGCAAGCTTATCGGCGGGCGCCTCGAGCCGAAGATTGGCCAGATGCGGCGCTCTTCCAAGCTCCAGACCGCCTATTTCGCCCAGCACCAGCTCGACGAACTCCGGATGGAGGACACGCCGGTCGGCCATATCCGCGAGCTGATGCCGGACCAGCCGGAGGCCCGGGTGCGCGCTCGCACGGCGCAGATCGGCTTTCCTGCAGCCAAGGCCGACACGCCGGTCAAGAACCTCTCAGGCGGCGAGAAGGCTCGGCTGATGCTCGGCATCGCCACCTTCGGCGGGCCGCATCTGATGATCCTCGACGAGCCGACCAACCATCTCGACATCGACAGCCGCACGGCACTGGTTCGGGCAATCAACGACTATCCAGGCGCGGTGATCCTGGTCAGCCACGATCGCTTCCTGATCGAGGCCTGCGCCGACCAGCTCTGGCTTGTCGCCGACGGCACGGTGAAGAGCTTCGACGGCGACATGGAGGATTACCGCAGCCTCGTGCTCGGCGGCGCCAAGGCTGCGCGGCGCGAGAAGGCGGGCAAGCAGGAGCCCGCCTCACCTGGCGGCAAGGCCGATGACCGCAAGGGCAACGCCCAGAAGCGTGCGGCGCAGGGGCCGCTGCGCCAGAAGCTCAACCTTGCCGAGGCGCGGATCGCCAAGCTCACCGGGCTGATCGAGAAGGTCGACGAGGTGCTCGGCAACGGCGCGGCCTTCGCGCGCGATCCGGACAAGGCCTTGCAGCTCTCGCGTCAGCGCGCCGAACTCGCGGAGGCGCTCGGCGCCGCCGAAGAGGAATGGCTCTCGCTGAGCGAGGAACTGGAGAGCGCCTGAGACGGCGCTCGATGGCTATGGGGTAGCGCTCCCTGGAGGCCGGCTAGCCCTGCTGCTCGGGCTGGCCCGGCTTGACGATACGGGTCAGGCGGTTGTCGGTGAACATGTAGATCTCGCGCCCGCCGGGCTCGGCATAGAGCACCTGAACCTCGCGCTGGCCCTTGCCGCTCTCGCCGATCAGCACGTCGGTCGGGCGCGTACGTTTCAGCCTGACCAGCTCGCATTCGGTAATGCCGACCGCGATCTCGGCCGGCAAGGGCCGAGTCGAAGGATCGAGCGAGGCGCCCGCCTGGCACTCGCCGTCCGGCATCAGCACCGCCTCGCTGGTCGCGGCACGCACCGAAGCGCTGCTGGTGCGGGTGCCGCGCTCGTCGGAAACGAAGGAAAAACCGCCCATGTCGACGGAACAGCCGGCAAGCGCAGCCGCCAGGGCCAGGGCAACAGGAATTTTCACGCTTTCTTCTCCCAGCGGCCGGTGTCGTCCTGCTGCCAGTAGGTCGCAGCCAGGCCCCGCGCTCGCAATTTCTTCCAGTCCTCGCGGGCCGAAGCCAAGGCTTCCGGATCATCCCCGTCGAACATCAGGATGACGCGCTCATAGGCGTCCAATGCGTCGGGAATACGGACGCCGTCGACGCAGAAGCGGACCTGCGCCGCATTCGGATTGTCCGCGTCAGTGGTGAGGACGATCGGATTACCTGCCGCATCCGGCTCGCCCGCGGCAGCGTGCGGCAGGAAGGAATCGTCGGCATAGGTCCAGAGCCGGTCGTCGAGCGAGCCGAGGCGCTCGCGGCTAGAGCACTGCACCACCACCTTCCAGCCGCGCGCCAGCGAACGCTCGAGCAGCGTCGGCAAGACCTGCTCGAGTGGGCGGGATTGCAGATGGTAGAACCAGATCTCGGCCATGATGCCGGTATTTCCAGCAGCTTACGCGCGTCGGCTGATAATTCGAATCAAGCCTCGTAGTGGTTCGCCACCAGCCGGTCGAGCAGGCGAACGCCCCAGCCCGAGCCCCAGGAGCGGTTGATCTCGGTGCTCAGCGAACCCATGCCGGTGCCGGCGATGTCGAGATGAGCCCAGGGCGTATCGTTGACATGGCGCTGCAGGAACTGCGCCGCGGTGATCGAGCCGCCATGGCGCCCGGCGGAGTTCTTCATGTCGGCGAACTTGGAATCGATCATCTTGTCGTAGGCGGCGCCGAGCGGCATGCGCCAGACCGTCTCGCCCGTACCCTTGCCGGCGGTGGCAAGCCGCTCCGCTAGCTCGTCATTGTTCGAGAACAGGCCGGCATGCTCCTGCGCCAGCGCGACGAGGATGGCGCCGGTCAGCGTCGCCAGATTGACCATGAAGACTGGCTTGAAGCGGTCCTGCGTGTACCAGAGCACATCGGCCAGAACGAGCCGGCCCTCGGCGTCGGTGTTGATGATCTCGATGGTCTGACCGGAGAGCGAGGTCACGATGTCGCCTGGGCGCTGCGCATTGCCGTCCGGCATGTTCTCGACGAGGCCGATGACCCCGACCGCATTGACCTTCGCCTTGCGGGCGGCGAGCGCGTGCATCAGCCCGGTGACGCAGGCGGCGCCGGCCATGTCGCCCTTCATATCCTCCATGCCGCCGGCCGGCTTGATCGAGATGCCGCCGGTGTCGAAGGTTACGCCCTTTCCGACGAAGGCCACCGGCTTGTCGCCCTTGCCCGCGCCGTTCCAGCGCATCACCACGACGCGGCTCTCGCGCCGCGAACCCTGGCCGACGCCGAGCAGCGCGCGCATGCCGATCTTCTTGAGCTGCTTCTCGTCGAGAATCTCGACCTCGACGCCGAGCTTTTCGAGCTTGGCCGCGCGCTCGGCGAACTCTTCGGGATAGAGCACGTTCGGCGGCTCGTTCACGAGATCGCGAGCGAGCTCGACGCCGCCGGCGATCGCCTCGCGCGCCTTCAGCGCCTTCTTGACCGCGGACGTGTCGGCGACGCGCAGGATCGCAGCCTTCGGCTCGGACTGCTCCGCCTCGCGGCTCTTCGTCTTGTACTGATTGAAGGCATAGGAACGGAGCTTCAGACCGAGGCCGATCTCGGCGATCTCGGCGGCGGAAAGCTCGCTATCCGGCAGGGCTGCGATGATGTCGGCGCTGCGGCCATGGCCGAGCCGGCCCGCGATGGCGCCGCCGAGCAGGGCGAAATCGAGCTTGTCGCGCTCGCTTTCGGGCCCGGTGCCGATCAGGATCAGACGCTCATAGCCCGCCCCTTCGGGCGCCAGGACCGTCAGCCCCGACAGAGACTTGCCCTTGAACCGCTCTGCCGCCGCAGCGCGGGCGATCAGGCTGGAACCGCCCTCGCCCAGCCATTCCTCGGCGGCCCGGGCCGGCGCGAGCTTGTCCGAAACGAGGATGACGAGATCCTCCCCGGCAATGGCATTCAGGGCTTTGACCTCAAGCTTCAGGCGCTGCGACATCGACGGCTCACATTGGCGGAGGGCGGACGGAAAGGGCGGGATGAACTGGCGATGGCTCGGGAAGGCCACAAACGATTCCCGTTTGCGCCATGATCGAAGCTATACCATAGGAGCTTCGAGGCGAGCCGTCCAAGGGCAGCGCCTTCCGCCCTTGTGCCCGCCTGCCCAGGATCGACCGCGTGCGTTTTGGACTGCTCGACCGCTATATCCTCAAGATTGCCGCGGCGGCGACGGTCATCCTGCTCGTCGGCCTGACCAGCGTCATCTGGGTGACGCAGGCCCTGCGCGAGGTCGACCTCATCACCGGCAAGGGCCAGACGGTGATGATCTTCTTCACCGTGACCCTGCTCTCGCTGCCGGCGCTGATCGCTGGCATAGCGCCGGTCGCGCTGTTCATGGCGACGCTCTACACGCTCAACAAACTCAACAGCGATTCCGAGCTGATCGTGATGAACGCGACCGGGGTCGCGCCCAAGCGCCTGACCCGGCCCTTCGTCGCACTGACGCTGGTGACGGCAGCGCTGGTCGGCTGGATGTCGCTTTCGGTGATGCCCGCCGGCTTCCGTTCGCTGCGCGACCTGATCACCCTGATCCGGGCCGATTTCGTCGCAAACGTCGTCAAGGAAGGCCAGTTCGTCGCACTCGATTCCGGCGTCACGTTCCACTATCGCGAGCGCTCGGGCCAGGCGCTGCTCGGCATCTTCATGCAGGACCGGCGCGACCCGAACCAACCGGCGGTATACATCGCCGAGCGTGGCCAGACAGCGGAAGCCGACGGCAACAGCTTCCTGATGCTGGAGAAGGGCACGATCCAGCGCGAGAGCCGCGACCGGAATTCGAGCTCGATCATCTCCTTCGAGCGCTACGCCCTCAATCTGTCGGCGCTGTCGGGCGACTCCGATGGAGCCGGCGGCGGCGATGGCGACAAGGTGATCTACAAGCCGCGCGAACGGACGACCTGGGCGCTGCTGACGCAGGACAAGAACGAACCCTACTACAAGATCCAGGAAGGCCGCTTCCGCGCCGAGCTGCACAACCGCCTTTCGGCTCCGCTCTATCCGATCGCCTTCATGCTCGTCGCCTTCGCTTTCCTCGGCGAGGCGCGCACCACCCGCCAGGGCCGTGCAGTCGCCATCCAGCTCGCGATCCTGCTGGTCGGCGCGATCAGAATCGGCGCCTACGCTGCCTGGACCGCGAGCGTGCGCTCCCAATTCGCCGTCGTCCTGCTCTATGTGCTGCCGCTCGTCACCATCGCGGTCTCGGCAAGCATGATCGCCTTCGGTGCTCGTGCACGGGCTTTCGTCGACGGGCTGACGGAACCGCTGGCCGCCCCTTTCCTCGCCATCTCGGCCCGCTTGCGGCGAAGCTGATGCTGCTCTTCAAGACTTTCGGGCGCTACCTGACCCAGCGCTTCTTCCGCGCCATTCTGAGCGTGTTCGGGACGTTCTTCTTCCTGATCCTGACGCTCGACTTCGTCGAGTTGATGCGCCGCGCCGGCGACTCGCCGGCGGCGACGACACCGAGCATCATCCAGCTCGCGCTCTATCGCGCGCCTTCGGTCGCCGAGCAGATCTTCCCCTTCGCCGTGCTGTTCGGCGGGATGTTCGCCCTGCTGAATCTGAGCCGGAAGCTCGAGCTCGTGGTCGCCCGCTCCGTCGGCATCTCGGCCTGGCAATTCCTGCAACCGGCCGCCCTGGTCGCGGGCATGGTCGGCCTGATCTCGATCGGCATCTACAACCCCGTCGCGGCCGAACTGAAGCAGCGCGCCACCAAGCTGGAAGCCTCGCTCTTCGCGCGCACCGGCCAGGTGGCCAGCGGTAAGGAGATCTGGATCCGCCAGCGCAGCGGCGATGGCCAGGCAATCATCCGGGCAGCGGCGGCGCTGGAGGACGGCGTCGGCCTGGCGCAGGTCGCGTTCTTCAACTATGCCCCGGACGGTGGATTCAGCGAGCGCATCGAAGCCCGCCAAGCCGTGCTGCACCGCGGCTACTGGGAGTTGTCGGATGCGCGCGTGACGTCGGTCATGGAAGAGCCACAGAGCTACCCGACATACCTCGTCGCGACGAATCTGGAGCCAGAGCAGGTGCGGCAAAGTTTCACTCCACCGGACTCCGTGGGCTTCTGGTCCATGCCGACCGTGATCGAGCGAACCCGCAAGGCCGGACTGGACACGACGCGCTATGAATTGCGCTATGAATCCCTGAAAGCCCGCCCGCTGCTGCTCATTGCGATGATTCTGGTGGCAGCATCCGTTTCCTTAAGATTTTTCCGGTTTGGTGGTGTCACCAAGTTGGTGGTAGGTGGCGTGGCGGCCGGGTTCATGCTCTATGTGGCGACGCAACTATCTGAGGAGTTGGGCTCGTCGGGGATCGTCAACGCCCCGGTGGCCGCGTGGCTGCCCGCAATCGTGGGCAGCCTGCTCGGCGCTCTTGCCCTCCTTCATCAGGAAGACGGCTGATAGTACGGTGCCTATGGTTAATTTTGGATTGAGTTCATGGTTCCCGGCGTGAGACGCATTGCGCGCCTTGCCGCAGCGACCGCGCTCGCGACGACGCTTGCGCCGGTTTTCGCGGGACCCGACCTTGCCTTCGCGCAACAGGCGGCCAAGCCGCAGGAGCGCATGGTCGTCGATGCGCGCGAGCTCGTCTACGACAAGGATAAGAACACGGTCTCGGCCGTCGGCGACGTCCAGATCCTGTATCAGGGGCGCACCATCGAGGCCGACCGCGTCGTCTACGACCGGATGAGCAAGCGCGTCGTGGCGACCGGCAATGCCCGCATCACCGAAGCGAACGGCACCGTCATCACCGGCGACCGGTTCAACCTGACCGACGATTTCCGCGACGGATTCATCGATTCGCTGCGCGTCGTGAACACCGACAAGACGCGTTTTTCGGCGCCGCGCGCAGAGCGGACCGATGGCGAGGTATTCGTCTTCGACAAGGGCATCTACACCGCCTGCGAGCCCTGCGCCGAGAACCCTGAGAAGCCGCCTTTCTGGCAAGTTCGTGCCGCCCGGATCATTCACAAGAAATCCGAGCAGATGATCTACTACGAGGATGCACGGCTCGAATTCGCCGGCGTCCCGATCGCCTACATCCCCTATATGTCCGGACCGGACGCGACCGTTAAGCGCAAGACCGGCCTCCTGTCGCCGAAGTTCATCAACACCTCGGCGCTGGGTTATGGCGTCGGGCTGCCGTACTTCATCAACCTCGCGCCGAACTACGACGTCACGCTGACGCCGACCTACCTCTCCCGCCAGGGCCTCCTCGGCGAGGTGGAATGGCGCCATCGTTTCTCGAACGGCTCGTACAACATCCGCGCCGCGGGGATCTTTCAGCGCGACAAGGACGCTTTCCTCAAGAGCCCCTTCGGCGCCGGCGACGACACTTTCCGCGGTTCGATCGAGACCGCCGGCAAGGTCTTCCTGAATCCGCGCTGGACCTTCAGCTGGGATATCGCCGGCTCGACAGACCGGTTCTTCTACAAGAACTACCGCATTCGCAGCGAGAGCATCACGAGCGGCAGCTTCCTTCAGGAATCGACCTCGACCGTCTCGCTCAACGGCCAGAGCCCCGATGCCTGGTTCGACATGCGCGGCTACTATTTCCAGCCGTTGAGCTATCTCGACTGGCAGAAGCAGCAGCCCGTCGCTCTACCGGTGGTCGATTACAACAAGCGGCTTCACAAGCCTTCGCTGATCGGCGGAGAGCTCTCCTTCACCGTCAACATCACGCATCTGACGCGCGAGGCGGCGGCGTTCAAGGAAATCCCGAACCAGAACACCTACCTCATCAACACACCGTCCTACTCCCTGTTCGACGGCTGCGCGGTCTACCAGAAAGACACCTGCCTGATCCGTGGCCTCGCCGGGAACATCGCGCGTGCGACGGCGGAAGTGGCCTGGCGCCGCAACTTCACCGATTCCTTCGGTCAGGTCTGGATGCCCTATGCATCGATGCGGGCCGACATCTTCTCGATCAATCCGAACACGACCGACTATACGAACTATCATGTCCGCACGATCGCCGACACGTCGGACGAGGTGTTCGGGCGCGTGATGCCGGCGGCCGGACTGCTCTATCGCTATCCGTTCGTGGCGACGACGTCCTGGGGCACCCATATCCTGGAGCCGGTCGCCCAGGTCGTGGCTCGGCCGAACGAAACCAACAGCCTGCGCGTCGCCAACGAAGACGCCCAGAGCCTGGTCTTCGACGACACCAACCTGTTCGAATGGAACAAGTTCTCGGGCTACGATCGCGTGGAAGGCGGCAGCCGCGCCAATGTCGGCCTGCGCTACTCCGGGACCTTCGGCAAGGATTCCTACGCCAACTTGCTGGTCGGCCAGTCCTATCATCTCGGCGGCCGCAACTCCTACGCCACCGGCGACCTGGTCAATACCGGGCTCGAATCCGGCCTGGACACCCGCCGCTCGGACTATGTCGCCCGGGCGCAGTACCAGCCGTTCAAGGGCCTGCTCCTGCAGGGCGGAGCGCGGCTCGACGAGTCGACCTGGGAAACGCAGCGCATCGACGCGTCCGCCTCGTACTCGCACAAACTGTTCTCGACCACGATCGGGTACAGCCGATACGAGCCGCAGCCTGAACTCGGCATTCCGCGGCGTCGCGAGGGCCTCAGCCTGAGCCAGTCGTTCAACTTCGCCCAGTACTGGACCGTCCGCGGCAGCGTGCTGTTCGACCTCGACAAGTACAAGTACGACCGAGAGCGCTATCGTGACGCCTATGCGCTGAGCCAGCTCAATACAGCCGTCTATGCCGCGCCGATCTATCCCAAGACCGGACCGCTCCAGACGGCGTCTCTGTCCGCAGGGCTGAGATACCAGGACGAGTGCACGATCTTCGACGTGACCTATTCGCAATCCTATGCCGACCGGCAGGCGGGCGCGAAGAACGACACCCGAACCGTGATGTTCCGGCTCGAGCTGCGCACGCTGGGCGAGATCAGCTACTCGCAGAATCTCGGCACGAGCAGCGCGGGCGACGGCGTCGCCAGCAACTGACGAAGCCAAGACGCGGTCTCGCCATCGCTCCGGAGGGAGACCGCGCTTGCGCAATCATCTTCTGGCCCTGACCCAGGGCGATCCCGCCGGGGTCGGCCCTGAGATCAGCCTGATGGCTTGGCTGCTGCGCAAGCAGCTGCGGCTGCCGGCCTTCGTCTATCTCGGCAATGCTGTTGCCCTGCAGTCTCTAGCAGCGCAGCTTGGGCTCGCGGTACCGGTCCTCCGCGTCGGCTGGGATGAAGCCGCTGCGAGCTTCGACGAAGCGCTCCCGGTTATCGAGATCGAGGGGGCGTCACCGGCGAACCCCGGCCAACCTGACCCGGCAAATGCCGCAGGCGTGATCGAAGCGATCGAAGCCGGTGTCGCAGCCGTCAATGCAGGTCTGGCCGCGGCTCTAGTCACCAATCCGATCGCCAAGAGCGTGCTCTACGCCGCGGGCTTCAGCCATCCCGGCCACACCGAATTCCTCGCCGAGCTCGCCGGGCGGGGCGGCAAGGCCGTGCCGCAACCGGTGATGATGATCTGGTCGGAGGGGCTCGCGGTCGTGCCGGTTACGATCCATGTGCCGCTGTCGGCCGTGCCAGCCCTGCTCACCACAGAACTGATCGTCGAAACCGGAAAGATCGTCGCGGCCGATCTCGCGCGCCGCTTCGGCATCGCCCGCCCGCGGCTGGCGCTGAGCGGGCTAAACCCGCATGCCGGCGAAGGCGGTGCGCTCGGTTCCGAGGACGATGCCGTCGTCGCCCCGGCGGTAGCCAGGCTCCGCGCGCTCGGCATCGACGCCAAAGGCCCCTATCCGGCCGACACCATGTTCCATGAGCGGGCCCGCGCCGGCTATGATGTCGCGCTCGCCATGTACCATGATCAGGCGCTGATCCCGATCAAGACGATCGCCTTCGACGAGGGCGTCAACGTCACGCTCGGCCTGCCCTTCATCCGGACCTCGCCCGATCACGGCACCGCGTTCGACATAGCCGGCAAGGGCGTGGCACGGCCCGACAGCCTGTGCGCGGCGCTGCGGCTCGCAGCCAGGATGGCCGAGACCGAGACGGAGACGAAAGTATGAGCGCATCGGATGGCCTCGCGCAGGACGGGCTGCCGCCGCTACGCGAGGTAGTCGAGCGCCACGGGCTGATGGCGCAGAAGGCGCTCGGCCAGAACTTCCTGTTCGACCTCAACCTGACCGGTCGGATCGCACGCGCGGCCGGGCCGCTCGCCGGGCAGACCGTCGTCGAAATCGGGCCCGGGCCCGGCGGCCTGACACGGGCGCTGCTGGCGAACGGCGCGGGACGCGTGATCGCAATCGAGCGCGACCGTCGCTGCCTGCCGGCCCTGGCCGAGATCGCCGCGCACTATCCCGGCCGGCTCGAAATCGTCGACGGAGACGCGCTCGCCGTCGACCTGTCGCAGCTGCTCGGCGGAGCCGAGGCCCGCATCGTCGCCAACCTGCCCTATAACATCGGCACACCGTTGCTCGTCGGCTGGCTCAGCGCCGAGCCTTGGCCATCCTGGTGGAGTTCGCTGACCCTGATGTTCCAGCGCGAGGTCGCCGAGCGCATCGTCGCGACGCCCGAGCAGCGCGCCGCCTATGGCCGCCTCGCCGTCCTCGCCGGCTGGCGCTGCGAGGCGAAGATCCTGTTCGACGTGCCGAAGACCGCCTTCGTGCCGCCGCCGAAGATCACCTCCTCGATCGTGCAGCTGGTGCCACGGCAGCATCCCGAGCCCTGCGACCGCCGGTTGCTCGAGCGTTTGACGCTCGCCGCCTTCGGGCAGCGTCGCAAGATGCTGCGGCAGAGCCTGAAGCCGGTGCTCGCCGAGCCGACGCCGATCATCGAGGCCGCCGGCCTGTTGCCGACGGCGCGGGCCGAGGAAATCCCGGTCTCCGGCTTCGTGCGGCTGGCGAACGCGTTGGCCGAGGCGGTGTAAACCAGCAGGCGGCGCGATCGGCGCGGCACTTCCGTCCCTCAGACCGTCTGTTCCTCGAGCAGCTGCTCGACGAAGTTCGCCATACCGGTTGCGCGCGCTCGCTTCAGGCGTTCGGCGACGAGGATCGCGCGGACCGATTCATAGGCCGCCCCGAGATCGTCATTGATGATGACGTAGTCGTAGACGCTCCAGCGCGCGATCTCGTCACGGGCGTTGGCGAGGCGCTTGGCGATGACCTCGGGCGCATCCTCCGCGCGCCGCACGAGGCGCGAGCGCAGCTCGGCCATGGAAGGCGGCAGGATGAAGATCGCGACGACATCCTCGCGCGCCTTTTCGAGGATTTGCTGCGTGCCCTGATAGTCGATGTCGAAGAGGACGTCGCGGCCGGCCTTGAGCGCCTCCTCGACCGGCTTGCGCGGCGTGCCGTAGCCATTGCCATGGACCTCGGCCGATTCGAGCAGTTCGTCCCGCTGGCGCAAACCATCGAACAGATCGCGCTCGATGAAATGGTAGTGGACCCCCTCGATCTCCGACGGCCGCCGGGCGCGGGTGGTCACAGACACGGAGAGGTCGAGATTGGTCTCCTTCTGCGACAGGGTGCGCGTCAGGGTCGACTTGCCGGCGCCGGAGGGCGACGACAGGATCAGCATCAGGCCGCGACGGGCCGGGCGGACGAGATCAGCCATCGCCATCATTCCACGTTCTGGACCTGCTCGCGCAGTTGGTCGACCGTCGTGCGCAGATCGAGGCCGATGCGCGACAGGCCGGGATCGCCCGCCTTGGCACAGAGCGTCGAGGATTCGCGGCCGAACTCCTGCGCCAGGAAATCGAGCTTGCGGCCGATAGGGCCGCCCTGCGCGAGCAATTCACGCAAGCCGGCGACATGGGCATGCAACCGGTCGATTTCCTCGCGAATGTCAGCGCGGACGGCGAGTAGCGCCGCCTCCTGGTGCAGGCGCTGGGGATCCAGCGCATGGCCGGCCTCGAGCAGCGCGGCGACCTGGCCGGCGAGCCGCGCCTTCACCGCCTCGACGCTGCGCGCTGGATGGTTCTCGGCCTCTCCGGTCAACCGGGCGATCGTGGCAAGGTGCCCGGCTATCACAGCCTCCAGGGCAAGGCCCTCGGCGAGACGTGCCTGCTTGAGCGATGCGACGAGGCGTTCCAGAGCGGCCAGAACCGGCTTTTCGAGCGCAGAGACGGCGTCCTCCGCCTCTTCGGCGATCTCGACGACGCCGCGAATGGCGAGAAGACCGTCGAGAGAGGCCGGCGCCATGCCGGCCGGCAGAGGCACAGCTGAGGCAGCCTCGACCAGGGCGGCCAGCGCCTCCTGGTTGATCCGCGGCCGGGCCGGCGCCGCAGCGCTGGTGATGGCGAGATTGACGTGCAGCGTGCCGCGCGAGAAGGCGGCGGACATCAGCTTGCGCGCGGCCTCGGAGAACAGCTCGAAGCCGGGAGGAACGCGCACGCGGACATCGAGGCCGCGACCGTTGACGCTGCGAACCTCCCAGGCAAAGGCGTGGGTGGCGACGGTCCCGGCTTCACGCGCGAAGCCCGTCATGCTTTCGATTGCCATATTGCGATATTCCTGCCCGCGAATGCGGCCGGACCCTAGACAGGGCTTGTCACGACGACAAGCGCGGGATGTGGAAAGGCGCGATCAGGGCCGCAGGGCCGGAACGACCTTCGGGCTGTTCAGGTCGAACGTCCGGTTGCGCAGCGGATCGCGATCGGTCCCCTCCGAGGCGTCGAAGGCGCGTGCGCGGGTACCGTCCGTCCCGCCCTGCGCAGTCTGACCGGCGCGGCGGTTGCCCGGCACCGGGAAGCTCTCGGGCTGCCCCGAGGCCTGCATGCCCTGCCCGGCGCCGCCCGGCGCTTCGGTGCGGGAATCGGGCGACGGAGGCGGCTCGGCCTTGTCGATGCTCGCCTCCGGCGCCGGCTTGCCCGCCTCGCGCCGGCCGGCCTCGACCTGGCGCCAACGCGCGACGTTGCGGTTGTGCTGATCGAGCGTCTCGGCGAAAGCGTGGCCGCCGCTGCCGTCAGCGACGAAATAGAGGTCCTTGGTGCGCGAGTGATTGACCACGGCCTCGAGCGCGGCGCGGCCCGGATTGGCGATCGGCCCCGGCGGCAGGCCGTCGATCACATAGGTGTTGTAGGGCGTCGCCTGAGTGATTTCGGTCCGCATGATACCGCGCCCGAGCGTGCCCTTGCCGCCGACCAGCCCGTAGACGATCGTCGGGTCGGATTGCAGCTTCATCTTGCGGTTGAGCCGGTTGATGAAAACGCCGGCGACGCGGGTGCGCTCGTCGGCGCGTCCGGTTTCCTTCTCGACGATCGAAGCCAAGATCACGAGCTCCTGGGGAGTCTTGATCGGCAGGTCGGCCGGACGGCGGGCCCAGATATCGTTGAGGATGCGGCGCTGATCGCGCGTCATCCTGTCAACCATGGCCTGCCGCGTCGAGCCGCGCTGGAACTTGTAGGTATCCGGCAGGATCGCACCCTCGCGCGGTACCTGGATGATCTCGCCGGAGAGCAGATCGTTCTCCTTCAGGCGGGCGATGATCTGCTCGCTCGTCAACCCTTCGGGGATGGTGACGGAGTGCTCGACCGCCTTGCCCTCGGCGATGATGTCGAGGATGTCCTTCTGGCTGGCGCGCGCCTTGAACAGGTATTCGCCGGCCTTGAGGCTCGCTGCCTTGCCCGATGTATAGGCCGCAACCTTGAAGGCCCAGGGATGGTCGATCAGGCCCTCGCGCTGCAGCAGGTCGGCGATCTCCGTCACCCCATTCTCTTTCGGGATGATCAGGACGCGATCGGTCGCAAGCGGCCCGGGCGCCTTGCTGCGACTGTCGAGATAAGCGATGCCGCCGCCGACCGCACCAGCCAGCACCAGAGCTGTGGTGAACAGGCCGCTCAGCATGGCGATGAAGGGCGAACGCCGGCGGCGGCGCACCTTTGGCGGCGGCGAAGGCGGCGCCACCGGCTTCAACGCCTCGTTCGGGCTTCTCGGCGCAACGCGGGGCGGCTGATTCATGATGCTTACGCTCGATCTCCCGACATCACGATCCGCTTTGCCGGCATGGATTCCACCTGTCGACTGCGCTCCAGACATTCTGGCACGGCAGCGGCGACAGGCTAGCGAAAATTATGGCGAAAGCGCGCTGTCGCCGGATCAGCCGACGAAACGCCGCATGACCAGCGAGGCGTTGGTGCCGCCGAAGCCGAAGGAATTGGAGAGTGCGACGTCGATCTTCCGTGGCTTGGCCTTGTGCGGGACAAGGTCGATCTCGGTCTCGACGGACGGATTATCGAGATTGATCGTCGGCGGCAGGATCTGGTCGCGAATCGCCAGCACCGAGAAGATCGCCTCGATCGCACCGGCCGCCCCGAGCAGATGGCCGGTCGCCGACTTGGTCGAGGACATGGCCGGCCGCTGCGGCGCATTGGCCAGCAGGCGTTCGACCGCGCGCAGCTCGATCTCGTCGCCGACCTGCGTCGAGGTGCCGTGCGCGTTGATGTAGTCGACATCGGAAGCGCGCAGCCCGGCCCGGTTCAGCGCGGCCTGCATGCAGCGATAGGCGCCGTCTCCGTCCTCGGCCGGCGAGGTGATGTGATAGGCGTCGCCGGACATGCCGTAGCCGACGACCTCGGCATAGATCTTCGCGCCGCGGGCCAGAGCGTGTTCGAGTTCCTCGAGCACGACGACGCCGGCGCCCTCGCCCATGACGAAGCCGTCACGGTCCTTGTCATAGGGACGCGAGGCCTTCTCGGGGGTATCGTTGAAATTGGTCGACAGAGCGCGGCAGGCGCAGAATCCGGCGATGCCGATGCGGTTGATCGCCGATTCGGTACCGCCCGCGACCATCACCTCGGCATCGCCGAGCGCGACCATGCGTGCCGCATCGCCGATGGCGTGAGCGCCGGTCGAGCAGGCAGTCACGACGGCGTGGTTCGGGCCCTTCAGGCCATGCTCGATCGAGACATAGCCGGCGGCAAGATTGCTGAGCCGTCCCGGGATGAAGAAGGGCGAGAGGCGGCGCGGGCCGCGCTCCTTCAGCAGGATCGAGGCTTCGTAGATGCCGCCCAGGCCGCCAATGCCGGAGCCGATCGCGACGCCTGTCGCGATCTGGTCCTCATAGGATTCCGGCTTCCAGTCTGCGTCGCGCAGGGCCTGGGTCGCTGCAGCCATGGCAAAGACGATGAAGTCGTCGACCTTGCGCTGCTCCTTCGGCTCCATCCAATCGTCGGGATTGAAGGTGCCGGCCGAGCCGTCGCCACGCGGAATGTTGCAGGCGATTTGCGCGGGCAGATCAGAAGCGTCGAAGCTCGTGATCGGCCCAGCGCCGCTCTCGCCCGCAATCAGACGGGACCAGGTCGCGTCGACCCCGCATCCAAGCGGGGTCACCATGCCAAGTCCGGTGACGACGACGCGCCGCATCGGTATTCCTCGCTCGGTCAAGACGCTGGTTCGCGCGCCGGACTCTGAGCCGCTCAGGCGGACTTCGACAGGAACTTGACGGCGTCGCCGACCGTCACGATCGTCTCGGCGGCATCGTCGGGGATCTCGACACCGAATTCCTCTTCGAAGGCCATGACCAGCTCGACGGTGTCGAGGCTGTCTGCACCCAGGTCCTCGATGAAGTTCGCGCCTTCGACCACCTTGTCGGCGTCGACGCCGAGGTGCTCGATCACGATCTTCTTCACGCGCTCGGCGACATCGCTCATGGGTCTTTCCTCAAACCTTGAAAACACACCGCCGGAAGCGACGCGTGGTTGAAATCGGTTTCCCGGTCGGCGCTCGCACCTGGCGGCGCGCCGGTCGGGGTGTTCATGGCTGCACAAACGCAACAACCAGGTTGGCGTCAAGCCCCCCGGGTGCCGATCGTCGCGCGGCCGGCTGGGTAGTTAACACACTAGTAATGGGCTGGCGAGAGTTGTCCCAAAGCCTCGACACGCTCCAGGAAAACTCAACAACCCATTCAGATCATTGCCATTCCGCCATTTACGTGAAGCGTCTGACCGGTGACGTAGCCGGCTTCTGAACTGGCTAGATAGGCCACTGCGGCAGCAATGTCGTCACCCACACCCAAACGGCCCATCGGCACGTCGGCGAGGATGGACTCGCGCTGCTTCTCGTTCAGCACCTCGGTCATCGGCGACTCGATGAAGCCCGGCGCGACGACGTTCACGGTGATATTGCGGCTGGCGACCTCCGCCGCCAGCGACTTCGACATGCCGATCAGGCCGGCCTTCGACGCCGCATAATTGCCCTGGCCGGGATTGCCGGAGGTACCGACCACAGAGCCGATCGAGATGATGCGGCCGTAGCGCCGGCGCATCATGCTCTTCACGGCCGCACGCGAGAGCCTGAAGGCCGCGGTCAGGTTGACGGCGAGGACAAGGTCCCAATCCTCGTCCTTGAGGCGCATGAACAGGTTGTCGCGGGTCACGCCGGCATTGTTGACGAGGATATCGAGCCCGCCGAGCTTGGCCTCGGCCGCCGGCACGAGCGCTTCGACCGAATCGCGATCGGAGAGATTGCACGGGGCGATCTCGGCACGCTCGCCCAGCTCCTTCGCCAGAGCCTCCAGCGCCTCGACCCGGGTCCCCGACAAGGCGACGGTGGCGCCTTGCGCATGCAGCCGCCTTGCGATGGCGCCGCCGAGCCCGCCGGTGGCGCCGGTGACCAGCGCCTTCTTTCCGGTCAGATCAAGCATTTTTCCTCCTTTTCGGCGTTCTGCCGTCTTCTCGGCCGGCTCATGCGAGGAGCCGGCCCGTCTCGTAACAGCCAGTCAGGCGCCCTGCTGGGCCTTGTAGCTCGCGATATCGTCCGGTGTCCCCACCGAGGCAGCCGACGCCCCGGCGGCGATGCGCTTGAGCAGCCCGGCCAGCACCTTGCCTGAGCCGACCTCGTAGAACTGCGTCACGCCCGCGCCGGCCATCGCCTCGACGCATTCGCGCCAGCGGACAGTGCCGGTGACCTGCGCCACCAGCGAGGCGCGGATCGCGGCCGGATCGCTCAGTGGCGCAGCGCCGACATTGGCCATCACAGGCACCACCGGCGCCTGCATCGAGACCTCGGCAAGAGCGGCCTGCATCGCTTCGGCGGCGGGCTGCATCAAGGCACAATGGAAGGGCGCGGAGACCGGAAGCAGCATGGCGCGGCGCACGCCGCGCTCGCCCGCGAGAACGATGGCGCGCTCGACCGCAGCCTTGGCTCCGGAGAGCACAACCTGACCGCCGCCATTATCATTCGCGGCCTCGCAGACCTGGCCCTCGGCCGCATCGGCGGCGATCGCGCGAGCCTGATCCAGATCGACGCCGAGCAGCGCCGCCATGGCGCCCTCGCCCGCCGGCACCGCCTTCTGCATCGCGTCGCCGCGAATGCGCAGCAGGCGCGCCGCATCAGAGATCGAGAAGGTGCCGGCAGCGGCCAGGGCCGAATACTCGCCGAGAGAATGACCGGCGACGAAGGCAGCGTCGCGTGCCAGCGACAAGCCGGCTTCCGCCTCAAGGACGCGAATCGCCGCGAGGCTCACTGCCATCAATGCCGGTTGGGCATTGGCGGTCAGGGTGAGCTCCTCGCCCGGCCCTTCCCACATCAGAGTCGAGAGCTTTTGCGACAGAGCCGCATCGACCTCGTCGAAGACGGCGCGGGCCGCCGGAAAGGCCTCGGCCAGGCTCTTGCCCATGCCGACCGCCTGCGAACCTTGCCCTGGAAAGATGAAAGCCGTCGCCATGTCCTGCTGGTCCTGAAGATCGCGCCTGGTTAACGTTGCGGGGCGCAGTCGCACCGCGCGGCCCGGCAAGTCAAGGCTTCAACGACCTCAAACTCGACTTGCGCGGACATTTTCCGGTGTTTTCGGCTTGCGCGGAAGGCCATCTGCCTGTAACGAGCCCTCTGCTTGTTCGGCCGGAGGCTGAACGGATGGCGGAGCTTTCCTTTCCGGACCTGCTCCGCTCGGCTTCTCTCCTGGGCAGCCATCATCCCGTGTCTCCGCCTTCGATGAAATCCTGTCGGGCCTTATCCAGGGCTCGAAGGGCTCCGCGCCGAACGAAGCAGGTGAAAGAAGGAAGGCCACTCATGGCATTGTACGAGCATGTTCTGCTCGCGCGACAAGATGTCAGCGCGCAGCAGGTCGAGGCCCTTGTCGAACAGTTCAAGGGAATCCTCGAGGCGAATGGCGGTTCGGTCTCGAAGGTCGAGTACTGGGGCGTCAAGTCGCTGGGCTACCGCATCAAGAAGAACCGCAAGGCGCACTACTCGCTCCTGAACATCGACGCCCCGGCTGCCGCCGTGGCCGAGATGGAGCGCCAGATGCGCATCAATGAAGACGTTCTGCGCTTCATGACCATCCGCGTCGAGGCTCTCGAGGATGGCCAGTCGGTCATGCTCCAGAAGCGCGACCGCGACGAGCGCGGCGACCGTTTCGACCGTGGACCGGGCGGCGGTGATCGTTTCGACCGCGGCCCGCGCCGCGAGCGCCCGCGTCGCGAAGACGAAGCCACTGAAGCCGCCACCGGGGAGGCCTGATCCATGTCGACCGCATCTGCTGGCGCTCGCCGCCCCTTCTTCCGTCGCCGCAAGTCCTGCCCGTTCTCGGGCGAAGGCGCTCCGAAGATCGACTACAAGGACGTGCGTCTGCTCTCGCGCTACATCTCTGAGCGCGGCAAGATCGTCCCGTCGCGCATCACGGCCGTCTCGGCCAAGAAGCAGCGTGAGCTCGCCCAGGCGATCAAGCGCGCCCGCTTCCTCGGCCTGCTGCCCTACGTCATCCGCTGAGCGGCTGAATGTTTCCCGGTGGCGCTTCGGCGCCACCGGCTTTCTAAAGCGATAGACCACTAGTCGCCCGGCGGTGAAACCCCTCCGGGTATGTTGAGGCGAAGAGCCCTCTCACCCTGCCGCGAGCCAATTCCGGTCTGACGGAAAGCACGCGAGAGCAGCGGGACAGCAGGACGGACATGCTACCCATCGTCGGCATCGGCGCCGGGCTGGTTTCAGCCCTTCTATTCACAGTGGTGATCACCGGATCGCCGCTGGCGCTGCTGTTGTCCTATGTCGCCCCGCTTCCTGTCTTCATCGCGGCGCTCGGCTGGAACCATCGCGCCGGGCTCGTCGCCGCGGCCTGCGGGACGGCCGCCGTCGCGCTCGTGCTGAAAGTTCCGCTCGGGCTCGCCTTCGCCATCGGCGCCGCGCTGCCGGCCTGGTGGATCGCCTATCTCGCCTTGCTGGCGCGCGACAACGGCGACGGCACCAGCGAATGGTATCCACTAGGGCGGCTGCTGGTCTGGATCGCCGCGGTCGCGACGCTGGTGACGATCGGCGGTGCGCTGGCGATCTCCTCCGACTACGAGACCTATCGCAGCGCCATGACGCGCGGGCTGCAGCTGGTGCTCAGCGGCGGCGAAGGCGTCGGCCCCTCGGTGCGCCTGCCGAGCGGCATCGACGTCGCCGATCTCGCAGCCCGCCTCGCGGCCCTGGTTCCGGCCGCCGCCGGTGCCTCGTTCGTGCCGATGATCGTCGCCAATCTCTGGCTGGCAGCGAAGGCCGTTCAGCTTTCCGGCCGCCTGCCCCGCCCCTGGCCCTTCATCCCGGCGACCCGCCTGCCCGCCAAGGCCGTCGCGGCCCTCGGCGCCGGCTTCCTGCTCAGCCTGATGGGGGGCTTCGTCGGTCTCGCTGGCGCGGCCATCACCGGGGCGCTGATCGCAGCCTTCGGGCTCGCCGGCCTCGCCGCGGTTCACGACCTCAGCCGCGGCAAGCCCTGGCGGATGCCGACCCTGTTCGCGGTCTATCTGGCACTGCTGATCATGCTGATCACGGTGTTCCCGTTCCTCGCGCTGCTCGGCATCGCCGACGCGCTGATCGACTTGCGCCGGCGCAGATCGTCGACGCCGCCTACCGCCTGACATCAACCTTTTCGACGAACATCAAGGAGAAAGACCATGGAAGTTATCCTGCTCGAACGTGTCGCCAAGCTCGGCCAGATGGGCGAGACTGTGCGCGTGCGCGACGGCTACGGCCGCAATTACCTGCTCGCTCGTGGCAAGGCCCTGCGCGCGACCGAAGAGAACAAGAAGCGCTTCGAGAACCAGCGCGTCCAGCTCGAGACCCGCAACCTCGAGCTCAAGCACGAGGCCGAATCGGTCGCCGAGACGCTGAACGGCCATTCGGTTGTGATGCTGCGCCAGTCGGGCGAATCCGGCGTGCTCTACGGTTCGGTCTCGACCCGCGACATCGCCGAGGCGCTGAGCGGTGACGGCTTCTCGGTCGAACGCGGCCAGATCACCCTGAACGCGCCGATCAAGACGCTCGGCCTGCACACCGTCCCGGTCGTACTGCATCCGGAAGTCTCGGTCACCGTCACCGTCAACATCGCCCGTTCGGCCGAAGAGGCCGAGCGCCAGGTGCGTGGTGAGGACGTCACCGCACGCGAGGCCTTCGACCTCGACGATCTCGGCCTCGAGGTCGGCGCCGCGCTGGCCGAGGCCGGCGACGACGACGATCGCTGATCGCTTTTCCGGCCTGTCCGGAGTCAATGGGCGCCGTGGCAACACGGCGCCCTTTTCGTTGGCACTGTGGACAACGGGCAGAGTTCCGGCTATTCCATCCGTTCCCACTTTGTTCAGGTTCATGACTCGGCGACTCTGACCTATCCAAGGCCATGTCCAGCGCAACCGCCCTCGTCACCCGTCTCGAAACCCGCGAGGCGAATTTCCGCGTCCAGCCTCACAACATCGAGGCAGAGCAGGCGCTGCTGGGCGCGATCCTCGTCAACAACGAAGCCTTCTACCGGGTCTCCGACTTCCTGCAGCCGGAGCACTTCTTCGAGGAGCTGCACCAGCGCATCTTCGAGCTGATGTCGGGTTTGATTCGTGCCGGCAAGATCGCGACGCCGATCACGCTGAAGACCTATGTAGGCGAGCTCGATCTCGGCGGCATCACCGCCTCGCAATATCTGGCGCGGCTGGCGGCCGAAGCGACTACGGTCATCAACTCACAGGACTATGGCCGCACCATCTACGACCTCGCCATCCGCCGGCAGCTGATCGGCGTCGGCGAGGAGCTCGTCAACGTCGCCTATGACGCCCCGGTCGACATGCCGCCGCGCGAGCAGATCGAGTCGGCGGAGCGTCGCCTCTACGAGCTGGCGGAGAAGGGTCGCTATGAGGGCGGCTTCCAAAAATTCGACCAGGCAATGCGGCTCGCCATCGACATGGCGGCCAGCGCCTTCCAGCGAGCCGGCGGCTTGTCCGGCATTTCCTCCGGTCTACGCGACCTCGACCAGCGGATGGGCGGCCTGCAGCGCTCCGACCTGATCGTGCTGGCCGGCCGTCCCGCCATGGGCAAGACCTCGCTCGCCACCAACATCGCCTTCAACATCGCCAAGGCCTGGCGGGCCGAGCGTCAGGAGAACGGCGAACTCAAATCCGTCGATGGCGGGATCGTCGGCTTCTTCTCGCTCGAAATGTCTTCCGACCAGCTGGCGACCCGTATCGTCGCCGAGCAGGCGAGCATCTCGTCCTACAAGATCAGGCAGGGTCGTCTCACCGAGGCCGAATTCGCCAGGCTCAGCGACGTTGCCGCGCAGATCGAGAAGCTGCCGCTCTATATCGACCAGACCGGCGGCATCTCGATCGCCCAGCTGATGGCTCGTGCCCGGCGACTGAAGCGCCAGAAGGGGCTCGATGTCCTGTTCATCGACTATCTCCAGTTGCTCGCCGGTTCCTCGAAGAACAGCCAGAACCGCGTGCAGGAGCTGACCGAGATCACCACCAGCCTGAAGGCGCTGGCCAAGGAGCTCAGCGTTCCGATCATCGCCCTCTCCCAGCTCTCCCGCCAGGTCGAATCCCGCGACGACAAGCGGCCGCAGCTTTCCGACCTTCGCGAATCCGGCTCGATCGAGCAGGACGCCGACGTGGTGATGTTCGTCTATCGCGACGAGTACTACCTGAAGGGCAAGGAGCCGCGCCCCGGCACCGAAGACCACAACAAGTGGCAGATCGAGATGGAGGCGGCCCATGGCCTGGCCGAGCTCATCATCGGCAAGCAGCGCCACGGCCCGACCGGAACCATCGCCCTGCAGTTCGACGCCGACGTGACGCGCTTCTCCGACAGGGCCGACCAGAGCGGACTTCCGGAGCGTCTTGAATGAACCCCTTCGACACACCGACCAATGCCGACCACGGCCCGTTGCTGAAGATCGACCTCGGCGCGCTCGTCGCCAACTGGCGCGCGCTCGGCGCGCGCGCCGACACCGAGGCCGCCGCCGTGGTCAAGGCCGATGCCTATGGCATCGGCATCGAACCGGCCGTGACGGCGCTCGCCGCCGCCGGCTGCCGCAACTTCTTCGTAGCCCATCTCTCCGAAGGCATCCGTGCCCGCGCGACCGCTCCCGAAGCGACGATCTATGTGCTGAACGGACTGCCTCCCGACAGTTCCGGGCTGTTCGCCGAGCACAATCTTTCGCCTGTGCTCGGCTCGCATGAAGAGCTGCTCGAATGGGCCGGATTCCGCCAGAGCGGCGCCAAGGTCCGCCCGGCGGCGCTGCATGTCGATACGGCGATGAACCGGCTCGGGCTCTGGGTCGGCGAAGGGCTCGACCTCGCCCGTGAGCGCTCCGGCGTCATTGCCGCTGCCGGGATCGGGCTGGTGATGAGCCATTTCGCCGCTTCGGAGGATCTGGCCAATCCAGCCAATGCCCGCCAGATCGCCGCCTTCGCCGAGATCGCGGCAGCCTTTCCGGGCGTGCCGGCCTCGCTGAAGAACTCGTCGGCCCATTTCCTGCCGGATTGCCCATCCTACCAGCTCACTCGCCCGGGCTATGCGCTCTATGGCGGCAATCCGACCCCCGGCCAGCCCAATCCGATGCAGCCGGTCATCGGCCTCGAGGCGCGCATCATCCAGGTCCGCGAAATCGCTGGTGGCACGCAGGTCGGCTATAACGGCCGCTGGACGGCGCCAGGGCGCCGCAAGCTGGCGACGATCAGCCTCGGCTATGCCGACGGCTATCCGCGCAATGCGAGCTGGACCGATATCACGCCGGGCGGCTCCGCGCTGGTCGGCGGACTGCGCTGCCCCTTCGTCGGCACCGTCTCGATGGACCTGATCATCGTCGATGTCACCCACGCCCCGGCCGGCACGGCCGTGCGCGGAGCGCCCGTCACCCTGATCGGCGGCGAGCTCGATCTCGAAACGGTCGGTGCCGGCGCCAAAACCATCGGATACGAGGTGCTCACCAGCCTCGGCTGGCGCCATGCGCGGCGCTATACCGGACTCTAGGCCGCAATGGCGAAGCGCGGTCCGACCTATGCGTGCCAAGCCTGCGGCGCGGTCTATCACCGCTGGCAGGGCAAGTGCGATGCCTGCGGCACCTGGTCGTCGCTGTCCGAGGAGGCGCAGGCCGCCCCGGTCCCCGGCGGCGGCAGGGTCAATGGCGGCGGACGGGCGCGGGGCCGCATCTTCGCGCTGGAGAGCCTGAAGGGCGAGACGCAAGATGCGCCGCGCATCGTTTCCGGCATCGGCGAGCTCGACCGCGTCACCGGTGGCGGCTTCGTGCCGGGCTCGGTCCTGCTGATCGGCGGCGATCCAGGCATCGGCAAATCGACCCTGCTCATGCAGGCCTGCGCCGCTATGGCGCTGACCGGGCGGCGCGTCGTCTATGTCTCGGGCGAGGAATCGACCAGCCAGGTGCGCCTGCGGGCGCAGCGCATGGGCCTCGCCGAAGCGCCGGTCGATCTCGCGGCCGAGACCAATGTCGAGGACATCATAGCCACCCTCGGCCAGGGTCAGCGCCCTGCCCTGGTGGTAATCGATTCGATCCAGACCATGTGGTCGGGCGAGGTCGAGAGCGCGCCGGGCACGGTGACGCAGGTGCGCGGCTCGGCGCAGGCGCTGATCCGCTATGCCAAGACCTCTGGCGCCTGCCTGATCCTGGTCGGCCATGTCACCAAGGACGGGCAGATCGCCGGCCCGCGCGTCGTCGAGCACATGGTCGACGCCGTGCTCTCCTTCGAGGGCGAGGGCGCGCATGCCTTCCGCATCCTGCGCGGCCAGAAGAACCGCTTCGGAGCGACCGACGAGATCGGCGTCTTCGAGATGACCGGACAGGGGCTTTCCGAGGTCGGCAACCCCTCGGCCCTGTTCCTGACTGGCCGCGATCAAGGCGCGCCCGGCGCCGCAGTGCTCGCCAGCGTCGAGGGCACGAGGCCGGTGCTGGTCGAGATCCAGGCGCTGGTCGCGCCGACCGCGCTCGGCACGCCGCGGCGCGCGGTGGTGGGCTGGGAGAACAGCCGCCTCGCCATGGTGCTGGCGGTGCTGGAAACGCATGGCGGGCTGAAGCTCGGCCAGCACGACATTTATCTCAACGTCGCCGGCGGCCTGCGCGTCGCCGAGCCGGCCGCTGACCTCGCGGTCGCGGCGGCGCTGGTTTCGTCCCTGACCGGCGCGATACTGCCGGCAGGATCGGTCTATTTCGGCGAGATCGCGCTTTCGGGCGCCATCCGCCCGGTCTCCGTCTCGGCCGCACGGCTGCGCGAAGCCGCCAAGCTCGGCTTCGGCAGCGCGGTCATGCCCGTCGGCGGCGCCGAATCGGGCGATGGCGGCGGACTCGGGCTGAAGCGGCTCAGTCATGTCGGCGAGCTCGTCGCGGAGATTGCCGCGATGGCGCCGCGGGCCCGTTCCGGTCAGCGCGCCCAGCAAGCCGACCGCTAAGACAACGCTGTCCGACCATGGCGAGACCGGTTCACCGCTCAGTCTGGATACCCCCTGATCGACCCCGGCTCTCGCAGTGCAAAATGAGCCGACTGCATGGGTGACGTGCGACACACGAACTTGTATAGCAAAACCCGCATGGCCACCCCATCTCTCGGGAGCTGGCCCCGGTTTCTCAGCGAAGCGGCCCCGACATGCCTGTGACCCTTCTCGATCTCGTCGTCATCGGCGTGGTTCTCGTTTCCGCTTTGCTGGCGGCGGTTCGCGGGCTGACCCGCGAGGTTCTGGCGATCGCCTCCTGGGCGGCCGCAGCAGTCGTCGCCTGGATATTCCATCCGCAGCTCCTGCCGTTCGCTCAGCAGCACATTCCGAACAAGACGGTGGCGCTGGTCGTGGTGATCGCCGGCCTCTTCCTGGCGACGCTGATCATCGTTTCGCTGATCACGGCGCGGATCTCCGACTTCGTGCTCGATTCGCGTATCGGCGCGCTCGACCGCACCCTCGGCTTCGTCTTCGGCGCCGGCCGCGGCCTGCTCTTGG
This sequence comes from Allobosea sp. WAO, assembly GCF_001509835.1. Lineage (GTDB taxonomy): Bacteria > Pseudomonadota > Alphaproteobacteria > Rhizobiales > Beijerinckiaceae > Allobosea. The sequence continues at coordinate 30,415 of NZ_JXTJ01000004.1, read as the reverse complement.
CGGTCGTCGGCTATCTCTTCTTCACCGCGCTCGTTCCCGAAAAGATGCAGCCGGCCTGGGCCCGTGATTCCCGCTCGAAGCCGATCCTCGAGGAAACCGGGCGCAGCCTGCTGACCATGCTGCCGCAGGACATCGATTCCGAGTTCATCAAGAAGCTGCTGCAACCCAAGGCCGGCGGCGAGCCGACCGAGGCACCGGCCGAAGAGCCGCGCACCCCGCCCGCGGGCTCGCCTTCGACCGATCCGCAGCGGCGCACGCAGGCGCCGGGCGCGACCGACCGCCAGGCGCTGCAGCGCGTGATCGATTCCAATAGCCCGACCGGAACCACCGCTCCGGCCGCACCGCGTCCCTGACTGGAGAGCCCCTCCCGATGGAGCCAAAGATGAGCCATATCCACGATAGCGAGGCTGCGTTCGACCCGAATGCCGACCGTCTGCGTGAGGAATGCGGCGTCTTCGGCATCTTCGGACACGCCGATGCGGCGGCGCTGACGGCGCTCGGACTGCACGCGCTCCAGCACCGGGGCCAAGAAGCGGCCGGCATCGTCTCCTTCGACGGCAAGCGCTTTCATTCCGAGCGCCGGCTCGGCCTCGTCGGCGACGCCTTCTCGGATGCCGGCGTCATCGACAAGCTCAAGGGCACGCAGGCGATCGGCCATGTGCGCTACTCGACCACCGGCGAGACCATCCTGCGCAATGTCCAGCCGCTCTTTGCCGAGTTGCATGGCGGCGGCTTCGCGGTCGCCCATAACGGCAACCTGACCAATGGTTTGACGCTGCGGCGCAATCTCGTTCGCGACGGCGCGATCTACCAGTCGACCTCGGACACCGAGGTGCTGCTGCATCTGGTGGCACGCAGCCGCAAGAGCCGCTTCATCGACAGGTTCGTCGAGGCCATCCGCCAGATCGAGGGCGCCTATGCCTTCGTCGGCGTCACCAACAAGAAGCTGATCGGCGCGCGCGACCCGCTCGGCATCCGGCCGCTCGTCCTGGGCGAGCTCGACGGTTGCCCGATACTCGCCTCCGAGACCTGCGCGCTCGACATCATCGGCGCCAAGTTCGTGCGCGAGATCGAGAACGGCGAAGTCGTCGTCATCTCCGAGCAGGGCATCGAGAGCCACAAGCCCTTCCCGCCCGCGGCCGAGCGCCCCTGCATCTTCGAGTACATCTATTTCGCCCGTCCGGACTCGGTCGTGAAGGGCCAGAGCATCTATGAGCGCCGCAAGCGCATGGGTGCCCAGCTCGCCGCCGAGTCGCCGGCCGATGCCGACGTCATCGTGCCGGTCCCGGATTCCGGCGTTCCGGCTGCGCTCGGCTATGCCCAGGCGAGCGGCATCCCGTTCGAGCTCGGCATCATCCGCAACCACTATGTCGGCCGCACCTTCATCGAGCCGACGCAGAAGGTCCGCGAGCTCGGCGTGCGCCTCAAGCACTCGGCCAATCGCAGCGTCGTCGCCGGCAAGCGCATCGTCCTCGTCGACGATTCGATCGTGCGCGGCACGACCTCCTTCAAGATCGTCAAGATGATGCGCGAGGCCGGTGCCCGCGAGGTGCATTTCCGCATCTCCTCGCCGCCGATCACCCATCCCGACTATTACGGCATCGACACGCCGGACCGCGAGAAGCTGCTCGCCGCGACGCATTCGCTCGAGGAGATGCGCCAATTCGTCGGCGCCGACTCGCTGGCGTTCCTGTCGGTCGACGGGCTCTACCGCGCCATGGGGCATCCCGGACGCGACCCGGCCAAGCCGGCCTTCACCGATCACTGCTTCACCGGCGACTACCCGACCTCGCTGACCGACGTGATCGGCGAGAGCGCCAAGCAGAAATTGTCGCTGCTGGCCGAAGCCGGCTGAACCTTCGGCGGATTGTCATGACCAAGCCTTTGCAGGGGCGCGTCGCGCTCGTCACCGGCGCCTCGCGCGGAATCGGCCGCGCGGCCGCCATCGCCTATGCCGAAGCCGGCGCCCATGTCGTGGCGCTGGCGCGCACCACCGGCGCGCTCGAGGAGCTCGACGACGCGATCCAAGCAGTCGGCGGCAGCGCCACGCTTGTGCCGGCCGATCTGGCCGATGCCGGCGCGATCGAGCGGCTCGGCCCGGCCCTGCTGCAGCGCTGGGGCAAGCTCGACATATTCCTGGCCAATGCCGGCATCCTCGGCCCGCTTTCGCCGCTGACCCATGCCAGCCCCAAGGAATGGGCACAGGTCTTCGACATCAACGTCACTGCCAACTGGCGCCTGCTGAAATCGATCGAGCCCGCGCTGAAGGCCTCCGATGCCGGCCGGGTGATCATGCTCTCCTCAGGCGCGGCGCATAAGTGCATGGCCTATTGGGGGCCGTACTCGATCTCGAAGGCCGCTCTCGAGGCGATGGCGCGCAGCTACGCCAACGAGACCCAGAAGTCGCCGCTGCGCGTCATGCTGGTCAATCCCGGCCCGCTGCGGACCCGGATGCGGGCGCAGGCCATGCCCGGCGAGGATCCGCAGACGCTGAGGACGCCGGAGGAGCTGGCGCCGCATCTCGTCGAGCTCGCCTCACCGGCCTGGACCGAAACCGGCAAGATCTTCGACTTCCCGCAGGGCAAGGTGCTCAGCCCGCAGATGCCGGCGTAAGGCCGTCATTCTCGGCCGGAGCGTAGCGAAGAGCTGAGAAGCTCTGGCCGACAGAGGCGCCTTTCTCATCACGAGATGCTCGGGTCAGACCCGAGCGTGACGCGCCCTTACGCCGCCGCTCCGTACTCCCGCACTACCGCGATCAGCTCGGCCACCGTCAGGTTCGGCAGGGCCGCCATCTCATCGAGCGAGAACCAGCCGATCTCGCTGTGCTCGTCGCTCAGGTTCTCGGCGTCGCCGCCGTCCCAGGCCGAAACCACGTAGATGTGGTGGAGCGCCGCGCCGTTGCGCTCCGGGAAATGCTCCGGCGCCGACAGCATCAGGCGATAGACCGTCGGCACGAGCCCGACCTCCTCGCCGCATTCGCGCAGCAGGGCCTCGTCCAGGCCCTCACCGACCTCGACCCGCCCACCGATCGCATCCCAGTGATCGGCCCAGGCGCGCTTCCACGAGGCGCGCAGGCCGAGCAGGACCTTGCCGTCCGATCTGAGGAAGAGCGCGCTGACCGTTTCGGGCGCGCTCCCCATCAGCGCTTGTTTTTGTCGAACGGGTTGTCGCCGCCGCGGGTGTGAAGCCGGATTGGCGTGCCCGGCAGCTCGAAGGCGTCGCGCAGATTGTTGACGAGGTAGCGCGTGTAGGACACCGGCAGATGGTCGAGCTGATTGCCGAACAGCGCGAAGGTCGGCGGGCGCGCCTTGGCCTGCGTCATGTAGCGGATCTTGATCCGGCGGCCGGCGACGGCCGGCGGCGGGTGGGCCGAGAGCACGCCTTCTAGCCAGCGGTTGATCCGCGCCGTCGAGACGCGGCGGTTCCAGACGCCATAGGCACGGAAGACCGCCTGCATCAGCCTGTCGATGCCTTCGCCGGCAAGGCCGGAGAGCGGCACGATCTCGACGCCGCGGACCTGCGCCAGCAGATGGTGCGCCTTTTCCTTGAGCTCGGCGAGCAGCCCCTGCTTGTCGGCGACCAGGTCCCATTTGTTGAGGCCGATGACGACGCAGCGGCCTTCGCGCTCGGTCAGGTCGACCAGCGTCAGATCCTGCTTCTCGAAGGGGATCGTCGAATCGAGCAGCACGACCACGACCTCGGCATAGCGGATGGCGCGCAGCGCATCGGCAACCGAGAGCTTCTCGAGCTTCTCCTCGATGCGGGCGCGCTTGCGCATGCCCGCCGTGTCGAACAGCCGGACCGGACTGCTGCGCCATTCCCAGTCGACCGAGATGGTGTCGCGGGTGATGCCGGCCTCCGGGCCCGTCAGCAGGCGGTCCTGCCCGATCATCCGGTTGACCAGGGTCGACTTGCCGGCATTGGGGCGGCCGATGATGGTGACGCGCAGCGGCTTGTTGGGGTCGTCGCCTTCCTCCTCACCGTCCGTCAGGGCGGCGGGAGCATCGGCCCAGAGCTCTTCGTCGTCCCCGTCCTCCTCCGGCTCGTCGGCGACATAAGGCATCAGGGCTTCGAGCAGGTCGGAGGTGCCCTCGCCGTGCTCGGCGGAGAACGGGACAGGGTCGCCGAGGCCTAGCGAATAGGACTCCATGACGCCGTCCTTGCCCTTGTTCCCCTCCGCCTTGTTGGCGAGCAGGATGACGGGCTTGCCGGAACGGCGCACCAGATCGGCGAAGACCTGGTCCATCGGGGTGAGGCCGAGCCTGGCGTCGATCATGAACAGGATGACGTCGGCCTGCTCGATCGCAGTCTCGGTCTGCGCGCGCATGCGGGCCGCGAGCGTGTTCTCGTCGGCTTCCTCGAGGCCGGCGGTGTCGATCACCGAAAAGCGCAGATGGCCGAGGCTGGCCTCGCCCTCGCGCCGGTCGCGCGTGACGCCGGGCCGGTCGTCGACCAGCGCCAGCTTCTTGCCGACGAGCCGGTTGAACAGGGTCGACTTGCCGACATTGGGGCGGCCGACAATGGCGATGGTCGCGGTCATGATCCGTCCAGTTGGGCCGGCACCGGCCGATACGGACCGGTGTTCGGCTTCAGTTCTTGGTCTCGACGGCGCCGCCGCGTACCAGAGTGAGGTAGAGTTCGACCCGCTGGCGCAGGGCCGGCGGTGTCTGGGTGTCAGTCACGATAGCGTCGAACCAGCGGCCGGCGTCTTCGTAGAGATTGGCCTTGAGAGCGGCGATGCCGAGGGCCTCCCTGGCGGAATGGCGCCAGTTGCCCGTGGGCGTCGCAAGCGGCTCAAGCCCCGTGCGCAGCTCGGCATAAGGGACGAGATCGACGCGCAGCAGCCCGGCCCGCAGGCGGGCAAGATCGCGATAGTTGGCATCGAGCGAGCCTTCATTGGCGATCGCGTCGAAGGCCGCGGCACCGGCTGCCGGATCGCGCTTGCCGACTTCGCCGGCCAGGCGGAAGCGAGCGAGCTGACGGTAGCCGGCCGGGGCGTTGGCGGAGAGCTCGGTCAGCGTGGCTTCGGCTTCGCTGCCATTGCCGTCGCGCGCAGCGCGGATCGCCGTTTCGAACTTGGCGCCGACGGCCTCCGCCTTCTGCCGCTCCTGATGCTGCCAGAACTGCCAACCCGCAACGCCCGCCACCGCGATCACGGCGACAGTGATGAAGACGGTGCTGTACTTGCTCCAGATGGCGGCCGCCTTCTCGCGGCGGACCTCCTCATCGATCTCGCGGAAAATATCAGACATAACGCCTCGGGAATGCTTGCTGCCCTGCCGGGTAGCACTTTCGCCAGCAGATTGCGAGCCGGTTCGGCAATCGCGCAGGAACCAAGCAGGATTAGCTCTCCGCCTCCGCGAGCAGCCAGCTCCGGAACGCCACGACCTCCGGCCGCTCGAGCGCCACGCGCGGATAGGCCAACCAATAGCTGTAATCGTTCGGCAGGACCGTCTCGAACGGCTGGACGAGGCGCCCGGCCTGCAAGGCCCCCGCTGCCAGGGTCAGCCGGCCGAGGGCGATCCCCTGCCCCTCGGCCGCCGCCTGCAACACCAGACCGGCATCGTCGAAGGCAATGCCGATACCGGCATCGACGCCCGTAATGCCGGCATGGGCGAGCCAGCGCGCCCAGCCGGAGCGCGGTGTATCGTGCAGCAGCGTCGCGTTCCGCAGATCGCCTAGCTCGCGCAGCGGCGACGGCCCTGCGGACAGCGCCGGGCTGCAGACCGGGCTCAGGCTCTCACGCGCGATCAGGTCCGCACGCAGCCCTTGCCAACGGCCCAGACCGGAACGAATGGCGAGATCGAAGCCCTCATTCGCGAAATTCCAGAGCTCCGCCGTGGTGGTCAATCTGAGATCGACCTGCGGATGCAAGGCACGGAACCGGCCGAGACGCGGCACCAGCCAGCACATGGCGAAGGATGGCAGCACGGTCAGGCGTAAAGGCCCGTCCGTGCGCCGGCGCAGGCGCTGCGTCGCCGCGGCCATCCGGTCCAGGGCCTCGGTCAGCTCGGGCAGGTAGGCAGCGCCCTCCGGCGTCAGCGCCAGCGCATGCCCCCGACGCGCGAACAACCGCACGCCCAACCAATCCTCGAGCTGACGGACCTGATGGCTGATCGCGGCCTGGGTCACGCAGAGCTCGCTCGCCGCCCTGGTGAAGCTGAGATGACGGGCGCCGGCCTCGAAAGCGCGCAATGCGCCGAGCGGCGGAAGACGACGCATGCTCGATGACCCCAGCTTATCGAACGGGTGAGGATAGTTCGCTTTGCCGGCAGCGGGAAGCGGGCTCTATTCGCGCCGCCGGCGTCAGCAAGGTGTTGCCCGGTGCTCCCAGCAGCATGGATGAGAACTATGATCGCCTGGGATATCTGGCTGCTGTTCCTGGGCTTTGCCGTTCCGATGGTGTTCAGCCCCGGGCCGGGCAACACCTTGCTGGCAACGGCCGGCGCACGCTTCGGCGTCAGTGGGACCGTGCCGTTCTGGACAGGCTTCGAGGCAGCGAACGTTGCCCTTTGCCTGCTCTACGGCCTGGGGCTGGGGCGGGCCTTGCAAGGCCACCCGGAGTTCGAGCTGGCACTGAAATGGGGCGGCATCGTCTATCTCGTCTACCTCGCCTGGAGCTTCATCCGCAGCTCGGTGCCGGCGGCCGAACCGGAAGCTGCAAGCCCGGCAAGGCTGACCTTCGCCGATGGTTTCCTGGCGGTCGCTCTCAACCCGAAGATCCATTCGACGATCGCGGTGATGTTCTCGCAGTTTCTCGATCCCGCCGGCTCAACGGCGGCCCAGGTGGGGCAGTTCACGCTGGCGTTCCTGCTGGTCGGAATCGCCTGCCACTTCCCCTGGATCTATGGCGGCAAGGTGATTCTCGGGCGCTTCCGTTCGCCGGGCGCGCTTCGGGTTCAGGGCATCGTCTTCGGCGCCTGCATGCTGCTGGTCGCCGCCTATCTCGCCTTGTCGTGACAGGTCTGCGTTCCGCGCCAGCTTGACCCACAACCTGCCGAGGCCCTAGAGCCGGGACGCGCCGAAGGGGCGGCTCCGCATTCTGCGGCAGGCCGATCTATCTCCCTGCCGGGCGCGTGGGCCATCGCCCCTCCGACAGCAGGATCAAAGCCATGAGCGCCAACGCCATCGTCACTGCCGGCGCCGATCTCGCCCAGCCGGTCCGCTTCGGCAACGCGCTGCCGCTCGCCCTGATCGCCGGCCCCTGCCAGATGGAGAGCCGCGAGCACGCGCTGGAAGTCGCGCTGGCGCTGAAGGACATGGCCGCAGAACTCGGCATCGGCCTCGTCTTCAAGACCTCCTTCGACAAGGCCAACCGCACCAGCGTCAAGGGCCAGCGCGGCATGGGGCTCGAGGCCGCCCTGCCCGTCTTCGCCGAGATTCGCGAGCGCACCGGCCTGCCGGTGCTGACCGACGTGCACGAGGCCGGCCAATGCGCCGCTGTCGCCGAAGTCGCCGACATCCTGCAGATCCCCGCCTTCCTCTGCCGCCAGACCGACCTGCTCGTCGCGGCCGCCGCAACCGGCAAGATCGTCAACGTCAAGAAGGGCCAGTTCCTGGCGCCGTGGGACATGGTCAACGTCGCCGCCAAGGTGACGGAGAGCGGCAATCCGAACGTGATGCTGACCGAGCGCGGCGCCTCCTTCGGCTACAACACGCTGGTCACCGACATGCGCAGCCTGCCGATCATGTCGGAGATCGGCGCCCCGGTGATCTTCGATGCCACCCATTCGGTGCAGCAGCCCGGCGGCAAGGGCGCCTCGACCGGCGGGCAGCGCGAGTTCGTGCCGGTTCTGGCGCGCGCCGCCGTCGCGGTCGGCGTCGCCGGGGTCTTCATCGAGACCCATCCCGACCCGGACAAGGCGCCGTCCGACGGGCCCAACATGGTGCCGCTGCGCGAGTTCCCGGCCCTGATCCGGCAGCTGCAGGAGTTCGACCGCGTCGCCAAGCGCCTCGCGCAGGCGGCTCCAGCCCATGGCTGAGGCGGCGCAGCCGCGGCCCGCCCCCGGCTCGCTCAAGGCGCTGATCCTCGTCCTCGGCGCCTGCGGCTTCGCCTCGACCTTCACCATGCGGATCCTCGATCCGCTGGTGCCGACGCTGGCGAACGAGTTCACGCGCAGCATCCCGCAGGTCGCCGCGATCGCGACCGCCTTCTCCTTCGCCTATGCCATCGGGCAGCCCTTTCTCGGCCCCGTGGCGGATTCCTTCGGCAAGCTGCGCACCATCTCGACCTGCCTGCTGCTGCTTGCCACGCTCTCGGCAGCGGCAGCGTTCGCCTGGTCCTTCGATACCCTGACGATCATGCGCACCGCAGCCGGCATCGTCGCCGGCGGCGTGATCCCGGCGGCGATGGCGGCGATCGGCGACCGGGCTCCGATGGCTGAGCGCCAGGTGCAGCTCGGGCGCTTCCTGGTTTTGATGATCGTCGGCCAGATGGCGGGCGCGGCCTGCTCGGGCCTTATAGCCACGCATATCGGCTGGCGCGGCGTCTTTCTGGTTGCCGGTGCGCTCGCCGCCATCGCCGGCGTCCTCGTGATGATCGTGCTGAAGCCGAGGCCGGACGCGCAGCGCCCGAAGCTGAGCTTTTCAGGCGCACTGGCGCGCTACGCCACCGTCTTCGCCAACCCGCAGACCAAGGTGCTCTACGGCCTCGTCATCATCGAGGGCGCGCTGGTCTTCGGCATGCCGCCCTATGTCGCGGCGATCCTGCACGAGCGCGCCGGTGTCGGCCCCTCGCAGGCCGGCATCGTCATCGCCGGTACCGGCCTCGGCGGTATCGTCTACGGCATCCTGACGCGGGTGCTGGTCGAGCGGCTCGGCCCGGCGCGGATGACCACGGCCGGCGGCGCCCTGATGGCGCTGGCCTACTGCCTGTTCGCGCTGCCGATGCTGCCCTGGTGGAGCGCGATCGCGATCTTCACGCTGAGCGGCTTCGGCTTCTTCCTGATGCACGGCACCTTCCAGGCGCTGGCGACCGAACTCGCGCCGAGCGCACGCGGGTCGGCGGTGGCGCTATTCGCCTGCGCCCTGTTCTGCGGCCATGCACTCGGGCCGCTCCTGATGGGCACCGCCCTGCACCTGTTCGGCACCAGCGGCGCGATCCTGTCCTTCGCCGTGGCGGTCGGACTGCTCGGCCTCTTGGTGCCACGGGCCCTGCGGCTCGGGGGCAGCAGGACCTGAGAACCACCTTCGTCTTTCCGGGCCTTCGCCCAGGGGCAAGGCCTGGAGTGGCGACGGCTCAGCGCCCGCGATACGGCGCCACGCCCTGGTCGGGCAGCCAAAGCCCCTTCGGCGGCTCGCCGGTCTGGAAGAACACGTCGATCGGGATGCCGCCGCGCGGATACCAGTAGCCGCCGATGCGGAACCATTTCGGCTGCAGCAGCTCGACCAGCGTCTTGCCAATATTGACGGTGCAATCCTCGTGGAAGGCGCCGTGGTTGCGGAAGGCGCCGAGATAGAGCTTCAGCGACTTCGATTCGACCAGCCAGTCGCCCGGCAGATAATCGATCACCAGGATGCCGAAATCGGGCTGGCCGGTGACCGGGCAGATCGAGGTGAATTCCGGGCAGGTGAAGCGGGCGAGATAGTCCGTGCCGGCATGCGGGTTCGGCACGCGGTCGAGGCGGGCTTCTTCCGGCGATTGCGGCAGGGCGCTGGCCTGGCCGAGCTGCAGGGTCGAGGCGTCGAGGGTCATATCGTTTTGTCCAAATTGTCGCGATCAGGCGGCGTGGCGCTTGCCCGTGAGCTCGAAGCCGATCGCCTTCAAGACCGCCAGGGTGGTTTCGAGCGTCGGATTACCGTGCTCGCTGAGCGATTTATAGAGCTGTTCGCGCGCAAGACCGGTTTCTCGCGCAATTTTGGTCATGCCCTTGGCTCTCGCGACAACGCCCAACGCCTTCGCAATGTAGCGCGCATCACCCGTCTCGAAGGCATCGCCGAGAAAGACCTCGACGGCCTCGTCCGTCTTCAACGCGTCGGCCGGGTCGTAATCGTGCAGTTTTTCCGCCATCTCACTCGTCCCATTGCTCGGCGAGCTTCTTCGCTGTCGCGATATCCCGCTCCTGTGTGGACTTGTCGCCTCCACAGAGCAGAACGAGAATCTCCCGGCCTCGGCGCTTGAAGTAGATGCGATAACCGGGCCGTAGTGGATCCGCAGTTCGCTGACGCCTTCGCCGACCGGTGCGCCGTCCCCGGCCAGGCCGTTGGCCAGTCGGAAAAGGCGCGCAGCGATCATCGCCCTCGCCTTCTGATACGTGAGCCGCCTCTCCCACTTCCGGAAGGTCTCGGTCTGCCTGAGTTGGAGCACAGCATCCTCTCGGGTCTTATTCCGATAGAACGTAACTTATAAATCACAAACAGTCAAAGCCACCTCTTCCCGTCGCCGCCTCTCTTGTCTAGAAGCGCGGCATCCACTCCTTCCCGCCCCTGCTCCGGAGCCTGCCATGACCGCGATCATCGACATCATCGGCCGCCAGATCCTCGATTCCCGCGGCAACCCGACGGTCGAGGTCGACGTCATTCTCGAAGACGGTTCGATGGGCCGCGCCGCCGTGCCGTCGGGCGCCTCGACCGGTGCGCATGAGGCCGTCGAGCTGCGCGACGGTGACAAGAGCCGCTACCTCGGCAAGGGCGTGCAGAAGGCCGTCGAGGCGGTCAACATGACGATCGCCGAAGCGCTCGTCGCCATGGACGCCGAGGACCAGGTCGCCATCGACGAGGCGATGATCGATCTCGACGGCACGCCGAACAAGAGCAAGCTCGGCGCCAATGCGATCCTCGGCGTCTCGCTCGCCGTCGCCAAGGCCTCCGCCGATGCCTCCGGCCTGCCGCTCTACCGCTATGTCGGCGGCACCCAGGCCCGCGTCCTGCCCGTGCCGATGATGAACATCGTCAATGGCGGCGCCCATGCCGACAACCCGATCGACTTCCAGGAATTCATGGTGATGCCGATCGGTGCGCCCTCCTTCGCCGAAGGCCTGCGCATGGGTGCGGAGATCTTCCACACGCTGAAGAAGGCGCTGCACGACGCCGGCCACAACACCAATGTCGGCGACGAGGGCGGCTTCGCCCCCAACATCAAGTCGGCGGAAGCGGCGCTCGACTTCGTCATGCAGGCTGTCGAAAAGGCCGGCTACAAGCCGGGCGAGGACATCGCGCTGGCGCTCGACTGCGCCGCAACCGAGTTCTTCAAGGACGGCGCCTATGTCTATGCCGGCGAACGCAAAACCCGCGATCCGAAAGCGCAGGCCAAGTACCTCGCCAAGCTCGTCGGCAGCTATCCGATCGTCTCGATCGAGGACGGCATGGCCGAGGATGACTGGGAGGGCTGGAAGGCGCTGACCGATCTCGTCGGCAACAAGTGCCAGCTCGTCGGCGACGACCTCTTCGTCACCAACGTCACCCGCCTGTCGCAGGGCATCAAGGCCAAGACCGCCAACTCGATCCTGGTCAAGGTCAACCAGATCGGCACGCTGACCGAGACCCTGGCGGCGGTCGATATGGCGCAGCGCGCCGGCTACACCGCGGTGATGTCGCATCGCTCGGGCGAGACCGAGGATTCGACCATCGCCGACCTCTCGGTCGCGACCAATTGCGGGCAGATCAAGACGGGCTCGCTCGCCCGTTCCGACCGGACCGCGAAGTACAACCAGCTCCTGCGCATCGAGGAGGAGCTCGGCGACCAGGCGATCTATGCCGGCCGCTCGGCCCTCAAGGCGCTCGCCTGACGACTTCTTGTGCGCCGCAGCGCGAGCGGCGCGCACGGCCCATGCGGCAAACCCACTAACGAACCCCATGCTCCGGCGCTAAGCCGGAGCATGCATCAGACAGTGCCGCTTTCCGACGCGAAGACCCGCCTTCGGCGTCGGCTGGCCTTCGGCGGCATGGCGCTGGCCATGCTGATCTTCGGCGCGAACTTCGTCGTCAGCCGACATGCGGTGCTTAACGGCCTCTCCTCACATGACATGCTGGCGCTGCGCTTCGTGACCGCCGGCTTCCTGCTGCTGCCCAGCTTCATGATGGCCGGGGGCCTGCGCGATTGCGCCGGGCTCGGCTGGAAGCGCGGCCTCGTCCTGGCAGTGATGAGCGGGTTCCCGATGAGCTTCCTGCTCATGACCGGGTTGACCTACGCCCCGGCGGCGCATGGCGCGGTGATCGGCCCCGGCACCGTCACGGTGATCGGGATCATCGGCAGCGTCGTCCTGTTCGGCGCGGTCCTGACCCGGCAGCTGGTGCTCGGCGTCGCGGCCGTGCTCATCGGCCTCGCCTGCCTCGGCATCGCCGGTACCGCCTATGCCAGTCCAGGCATCGTCTTCGGCGATCTCTGCTTCCTCGGCGTCGGATTGATCTGGGGCGGCTATCCCCTTCTGATCCAGCTCTGGCGGGTCGACGCGCTGAAGGCGACCGCCGTCGTCTCGGTGCTGTCGATGGCCTATCTGCCGATCTACTTCGCCTTCTATTTTCGCGGCTTCGACGTGGCGCCCTGGTGGGTGCTGCTGGCGCACGCGATCAATCAGGGCGTGCTCAACGTCATCGTCGGGCTGTGGATCTGGAGCTGGTCGACGCCGGTGCTCGGTCCCTCGGTCGCCGGGCGCTTCCCGCCGATGATCCCCGTCGTCGGTACGCTGCTCGCCATTCCCCTGCTCGGCGAAATCCCAAGCGGCCTGCAGATCGGCGGCATCGCGCTGATCATCGCCGGGCTGTTCGTCGCCTCATGGCGCCGCCCGGCGGCGCGCTAGCGCCATCAGGCCGAGATTCCAGAGGATACAGACCAGCAGGCCGAGGCCGAGCGCCGTCCATGAACCCAGCGGCACGGCCGTGACATGGACCAGCGCGAGCGCGAACCCGAAGCCGAGCAGACCGAGCACACCGTTGGCGATGACCGCGGCGCTGGCCGGACCGCCGACGCGCGGCTGCAGGATCGCGATCAGACTCGACAGGACGATCGGAAAGGTCGCCAGCACACCTGACCAGGCCGGACCGACACGCGTGCTGATGGTGGTGACCGTTCCCGCCAGCATCGCAACCGCCAAGGCGCGCAGGGGGATCGCATACCAGGGCCGCCGCGGCGTGATCGCCGGACGCGCCGCGAGGTACGGGCGAACGATGCGATGCAGGGTCAGGAAGACGATCGGCGTCACCACCAATGCGGCGGCGAACGGCCATGCCAGTCTCTGCAGGCCCGTGACGATCAGCAGCCAGGTCAGCAAGGCCGCCGCGAGGCAGACAACCGTGCCGAAGCGCTGCGCCAGCAGGACGTAGACCAGCGACAGCCCGGCATTGGCGAGATTGGAGTTCATGCTGCCGAGCACGCTGCCGGCGATGAACGCCGCATCGTGATCGAGCGCCAAAAAGACATAGACCGGCCCGGCCGAGATCGGCAGCGTCGCGATCATCGCCGCGAGCAGCGGCCCTGACCGCTCGGCAAGCAGCGAACAGCTGACGACGATGGCGGCCGCGACCGCCATCTTCATAAGCAGCAGGCCGAGCCAGGGCTCGATCACGCCGGCTCGCCTTTGGCCCAGCCTTCCTTGGTTTCGGCGATGAAATCGTCGAGACGGCCAGCCGCGATCGCGGCGCGCAGCCCCGCCATCAGATCCTGGTAATAGGCGAGGTTGATCCAGGTCAGCAGCATCTTGCCGAGCATCTCCTCGGCCTTGACGAGGTGATGGAGATAGGCGCGCGAATAGGTGTTCGCCGCCGGACAGCTCGATTGCGGATCGATCGGCCTCGTATCCTCGGCATGCTTGGCGTTCTTCAGGTTCATCCGGCCGAAGCGGGTGAAGATCTGGCCATGGCGCCCGGCACGCGTCGGCATCACGCAATCGAACATGTCGACGCCGCGGCGGACCGCCTCGACGATGTCGTCGGGCGTACCGACGCCCATCAGGTAGCGCGGCTTTTCCTGCGGCATGTGCGGCTCGACCGTCTCGATCATCGCCAGCATCACCTCCTGCGGCTCGCCGACCGCGAGCCCGCCAATGGCGTAGCCCTTGAGGTCCATGGCGGCGAGCTCGCGGGCGCTCTCAACGCGCAGAGCGGGCACGTCGCCCCCCTGGACGATCCCGAACAGCGCCCTGCCCGGCTGCGTGCCGAAGGCCGCCTTGCAGCGCTCGGCCCAGCGCAGCGAAAGCCGCATCGCCTTCTCGGCGACCTTGTGCTCGCAAGGCAGCGCGACGCATTCGTCGAGCTGCATCACGATATCGGAGCCGAGCAGGTTCTGGATCTCGACCGAGCGCTCCGGCGTCAGCACATGCTTCGAGCCGTCGATATGCGAGCGGAAGGTCACGCCCTCCTCGGTCAGCTTGCGCAGGTTGGCGAGCGACATCACCTGGAAGCCGCCGGAATCGGTCAGGATCGGGTGCGGCCAGTTCATGAACTTGTGCAGCCCGCCGAGCCTGGCGACGCGCTCCGCGCCGGGGCGCAGCATCAGATGATAGGTGTTGCCGAGCACGACATCGGCGCCGAGCGCCTTGACCTGCTCGGGATACATGCCCTTAACGGTCGCGGCGGTGCCGACCGGCATGAAGGCGGGGGTACGGATCACGCCGCGCGGCATCCGGACCTCGCCGGTGCGCGCCGCGCCGTCGCGGCCGAGCAGATGGAAACTGAAATCGGTTGTCATTTCGCCGGCCTAGCCCAGCCGGGCCGGCGAAGGAAGTGCAGCCGACGCCGACCGGACGTTCCGGCGCCGCCGAACGGTTCGACGCTTCAGGCCTTGGTGGCGAAGGCGGCGGCGTAGGCGTCCGGCTTGAAGCCGAGCAGGCGGCGCTCGCCGGTGTCGAGCACAGGACGCTTGATCATGGTCGGCTGCGCCAGCATCAGGGCAACAGCCTTCCCGGCATCGAGCCCCTGCTTGTCCGCCTCGGGCAGGGCCCGGAAGGTGGTGCTCGCCTTGTTGAGGACCTTCTCCCAACCGAGTTCACGACACCAGGCCTCCAGCCGCGCCCGGTCGATGCCGACGGCCCGGTAATCGTGGAACTCGTAAGGGACACGATTTGCGTCGAGCCAGCTCCAGGCCTTCTTCATCGTGTCGCAGTTGCGGATGCCGTAGAGGGTGACCATCGTTCCGACCGTCGCTGATTGTCGTCGGCGCGGGCGTGGCATGCGGCCGACCGGAGATCAAGCGATCCTGCCATTTGCTGCCGGACGACGGCGAAGAAAGCTGAGTGTTTCGCACGCGGGCTCGTTGCCATCGCCGGTCGCAGCGCCAACAATTCAGCCTCTCTCGCGTTCTGTCATCCGACCGGCAAGGATGGTGCGTATCGGGCGAGCAAGGAACCGGACGGGCGCGCCATGATCGATCAATCGCAGCAGGCCACGACGAGCGACCACGACCTCGACATTCCGTTCCGCTCCTGGAAGAACCATCCGGCTGCCGGGGTGGATTTCCCCGACCTCTCCATCGCAACCAGCGAAGCGAGCCGGACGCGCTCCGTCGTCGATGCGCTCGCCTCGTGGATACCGGCCGAGATCGAGGTGCTCGCCGGTCTCGACATTGGCGGGCTCGGGCTTGCAGGGGCGCTGGCCTATCGCAACGGCCTCGGCTTCATTGATATCCGCAAGGTGGATTCGCTGCGCAATGAGGTGATGCGCAGCATAATGGCCAACTACGAACTCGGCGAAGGCGTCGTGATCTCGAAAGGCGCCCGGCTGGCAGGCCGCAGTGTCGCGATCGTCGACGATTGCCTGATCTCCGGCGGTACGGCTCTGGCGACCGCGCGGCTGATCCGCCGGCTCGGCGGTCATTGCGACACGGCGCACTTCGTCTTCGAGATCGAGGGCATGGGCGGCCGCGAGCGCCTCGCCCAAGGCGGCATCCGGGTGGAGGTGCTCCGCACTGTTCCGCGAACGGCGCCGGAGGCAGCGGAGAGCGCCTGAAGAACGCGGGCATGCTTACCCGCCGCCCAGTGGCCAGCGCGCCAGATGGCGATGCCGGTTTTCGCCATGCACGCTCTGGATCAGCACGAAGTCGAGCACCGTCCAGCGCAGCGGCCGGATTCCGGTCTCCAGCACGATCTCCTCGTCGTAGAGCATGGTCAGATGCGGATTGAACTGGCTCTTCGCCTGGAGTTCACAGGCTGCCATTGCGCGCCTGAGTCCGGCCTGAAGCCAGCCCAGCGCCGGCAAGCCCTCGCTGCTGGCGAGGACGAGAGGCCGCTTGCGCACGCCCTGGCTGAAACTCACCGCATGGTCGAAACCGACATCGAATGGCTGGCAACGAACCTGGTCGCCGATGGCCTGCAGCTTGGACAGCACCTCGTCCGGCGCCGGACCGGGCCCTCCGATACCGCAGAGCGAGATATGGTAGCGGCCGGGACCGATGATCGAACCGCGGAGGTCGTGGGCTCGCCGGAATCCGTCGGCGATGCGGTCGATCGCCCTGCCCGCCTCGGCGGTCGGCACGATCGCGAAGAAATAGCTATTGATAGGCTGGCGGCGGGAATACCCGCCCGGTTCGACCATGAACATGCGCCTCTCCTCGGATGCGCCCCCACGATGAATAAGAACATATAGAGAACAAAAGCGCAAGAACCTGGCGCCCGCTGGCGAATTTTCAGCAAGGCGAGCGCGCCCGCCTTGCTGCCGGCATCAGGCCGAGCTGCTTGAGCTCAGACCAGCGGCCAGCCTGAGCCAGGGCGCCAGATGAAAGACGCCCATCAGCAGATACATCGCGGCCATGCCGTTCATCGGCGCGGCGTCCGGCATGCTCGCGCAAAGGACCGTCGGCGCGTCGTTCTCGAAGACCAGAGTGAGCACGCCCATGAGGGCGAAGGTCGGCGCAGCGACCAAGGCCAGCCAGTCCGCCGCACGGAGAGATGCAACACCGGCGAAATCGGAATGGCTCGCCATGGCCGTCTCAGCTCTGGCCGTATTCGTCATGGCGACGCCACCACGGACCGCTCGCCTCGTTGCGGCCCTTGGGAGCCCGATCGAGCCAGGGATACATGCTCCAGATGCCGTCGACGCCGCGCGCATAGGTCGAATAGGTGTGATAGACGACGCCATCCTCGATGACGAAGGCGCTCACTCCCGGCCGCTCGCGAGTATAGCTCGCAACATCGGTGCCAGTCGTGGCGGCGAAGCGCTCCGTGACCGAGGCGCTGTCGCCCTCCAGACGCGAACGCCATACGAAGGCCGGCTCGCGCTGGAAATTATACTCGATCGCACCGTCGCGCTGCTGCTGCTCGGTGAAAGAGACGTTGAAGTCGAAATTGAAGGCGCCGTCCGAGCACGAGGCCCAGGGGAAGCCCCAGCCCATGCGCTCCCTGTAGGCGAGGAGCCTGGACAGCGGCGCCCGCGACACCGCCATAAGCGTCACGTCGTGGTTGGCGAGATGCATCGTGATGCCGTTGAAGCCGTCGGCGATCGCCGAGCAGGACGGGCAGCCCGCCTTGTAATCGGGCCCGAACATGAAGTGGTAGACAAGGAGCTGCGAGCGCCCGCGGAACAGATCGGCCAGCGAGGCCGGGCCTTCCTCGGTCTCGAAGCGGAACGCCTTGTCGATACGGACCCAGGGCAGTTGCTGGCGCTGCCGGGCGAGCTCGTCGCTGAGCCGCGTCAGCTCCTTCTCCTTCTCGAGCAGCGCGATGCGCGCTGAGAGCCATTCGTCGCGGGAACCGGTCTGATGCATCGTCATCGGTCTTGTCTCCTGTCGTCGCCTGTCCATCGCCGCAGGTTTTCGTGGCGGTGCGGCGTCGCCTTGTTGGTAGTCGCCGGCCGTGAGACGGTGGGAGTGACAAGTTTGGCGGGATCTGAATGGACTCGATGATCACGGCCGCGGCGCGTGCGCTGGCGGCGGGCGATCTGCTCGGAGTGCTGAACCGCGTCGCGCTGCGCGAAGACCCGCCGGCACTGGCCCTGCGCGGCATCGCCATGGCCCGGCTCGGCGACTTTGCCCGCGCCAAAGCCTTGCTGCAGAAGGCAGCGCGCGGCTTTGGGCCGAGAGAGGCCGTTTCCCGCGCGAGATGCATCGTCGCCGAAGCCGAGATCGCCCTGGTCTCGCGCGATCTCGGCTGGCCGGCGAAGACGCTCGTGTCGGCAAGGACAGTGCTGGAGCAGCATGGCGATCGCCTGAATGCCGCCCATGCCCGGCATCTCGCGGTTCGCCGTCTGCTCCTGATCGGCCAGCTCGACGAAGCAGAACAGGCGCTCAGCGAGATCGACGCGAGCCCGTTCCCGCCGGCCCTGCAGGCTGCACACGCGCTCGTCATCGCCGGTATCGCGATCAGGCGGCTGCGGACGCAGATCGCCCACGACGCAGTGGCGCAGGCCGAACGCGCCGCCCGCCAGTCCGGCATCGACGCCCTTATAGCCGAGGTCGAAAGCGCCGCGGCCCTGCTGCGCACGCCGGCCGCCCGCCTGATCGCGCGAGGCGAGACCAGGCTGCTCCTATTGGAGGAGGTCGAGCGGCTTCCCGCAACGGGAGCGCTGATCGTCGACGCCTGCCGAAACAGCGTGCGGAGCATGGCTGCGACAGTCTCGCTCGCGACGCGGCCGGTGCTGTTTTCGCTCGCTCGCGCCCTTGCCGAGGCCTGGCCCGGCGACCTGTCGCGCAACGTTCTCGTCGCGCGGTCGTTCCGCGCGAGAGAGGCCGATGAATCGCATCGCGCCCGGCTACGGGTCGAGATCGGGCGGCTGCGCGCCGAGCTCAGGGACATCGCCGAGATCCACGCGACGGCCGACGGCTTCGCCATGCGTCCTCGCCGCGGCGCCGAGATCGTGGTTCTCGCCCCACCCGTCGAGGAACGGCATGCGGCGCTGCTCGCCCTGCTCGCGGATGGCGAGGCCTGGTCGAGCTCGGGGCTCGCGCTCGCACTCGGGACGAGTTCGCGCAGCGTGCAACGCGCCCTCGACGCGCTCGCCGTGGTAGGCCGGGTCCAGTTCTTTGGGCGCGGACCGGCGCGGCGCTGGGTGACTCCGCCCGTACCGGGGTTCCCGACAGTCTTGTTACTCCCGGCGTCTTTCCCAGGCAGCTAGAACTGCGCTCGACAGCAAGGTCGCAAGCCTCAACCGAACCCGTTCCGGAGATGCGCCATGAAACGATCAGCAGCCGAGATCATCCGCGAATACGGCCCCTTCCCCGGCGTCGATGGCGTCCACGGCGTCTCCTATGACGGCCGGCACGTCTGGTTCGCGACCGACGGCAGGCTGAACGCGCTCGATCCCGAGAGCGGCAAGACGGAACGCTCGCTCGACGTCACCGCCGATGCCGGCACCGCCTTCGATGGCAGACACCTGTTCCAGATCGCCGAAGACCGCATCCAGAAGATCGACCCGCAGACAGGCACGGTTCTGAATACGATTCCGGCGCCGGGCAGTGGCAATTCCGGGCTCGCCTGGGCGGAAGGCACGCTCTGGGTCGGCCAGCATCGCGACCGCAAGATCCACCAGATCGACCCCGAAACCGGCGCGATCCTGCGCACCATCGAGTCGAACCGCTTCGTCACGGGCGTCACCTGGAGCCATGGCGAGCTCTGGCATGGCACCTGGGAGAATGACGAGAGCGAGCTCAGGCACGTCGATCCGCAAACCGGGACGGTGCTCGAGCGCCTCGACATGCCGGCCGGCACCGGTGTCTCGGGCCTCGAGGCCGATGGCGGCGACCGCTTCTACTGCGGCGGCGGCAAGAGCGGCGTGCTCAGGGCGGTACGGCGACCGCGCTAGAGTCATCATTTCCCTGCGCCCTGCCCTGTGAGGGTTTCGGCACGCATACGCCGCGGCAGACGACCGTTCAGGATGAGGTGCGCAACGAGGCCGATCAGCAATCCCCAGAACGCTCCGCCGATGCCGAGCAGCTGGATGTTCGCAGCCGAGGCCAGGAAGGTGATCAGCGCCGCCTCGCGGGAGGCTGGCTCCGTCAGAGCGCCGGCAAGGCTACCGCCGATCGTGCCGAGCAAAGCAAGGCCGGCGAGCGTCGTGATGAAGGTCGCGGGGAAGGCCATGAACACCGCCGCGAGCGTCACCCCGAACACTCCGACGAGGATGTAGGCGATGCCGGCCGCGATGCCGGCGATCCAGCGCCGCGCCGGGTCCTCATGCGCCTCCTTGCCGGTGGCGATCGCCGCCGTGATCGCCGCGAGGTTGAAGGCGTGGGATCCGAAAGGCGCCATCAGCAGTGAGCCGAAGCCGGTCACGGTGACGATCGGACTGGCGCTGGTCCTGAACCCGTCATTCCGCAGCACCAGCATTCCCGGCATGTACTGGCCGGTCAGGGTGATCAGGAACAGCGGCAGCGCGACGCTGAGCAGCGCGTTCAGGGAGAACTCCGGCATGGTGAAGACAGGCGCCGCGAACTGAAGCCGCAGGCCCGACAAGTCCACCCTGCCCTGCGCCAGCAGGAAGACGAGGCCGAGCACGAGGATGCCGACCACGGCATAGCGCGGCGACCAGCGCTTCAAGGCGAGATAGGCGAGGATCAACAGGCCGACCAGCAGCGGATCGACGCTCGCGCCGCCGAAGGCGCCGATGCCGAATTGCAGCAGGATGCCGGCCAGCAGGCCCGAGGCGATACCCGGCGGGATCAGCCGGATGACCTTGTCGAACCAGCCCGACAGACCAAGCGCGACGAAGGCCGCCGCGGAGATCATGTAGGCGCCGACCGCCTCGGCATAGGGTGTCGTCGCGAGAGCGGTGACGAGGAAGGCCGCCGCCGGAGTCGACCATGCGGTGATGATCGGCTCGCGATAGCGCCAGCTCAGGAAGAGCCCGGTCAGCCCGACGCCGATCGAAACCGACCAGACCCAGGAGGCGGTCAGCTCCGGGCTGAGGCCGGCGACCTTGGCAGCCTGGAAGACCAGGATGAAGGTGCCGCCATAGTTGACGATCACCGAGATCAGCCCCGCGACGACGGGATGCGCGAGATCGTTCAGGCGGATGGACGGTGTGGAAGCGGGCGGCATGATCGTGACAGGTCTTCCGGGAGGTTCGGGACGCAGGCGCTGCGGGGCGCGTTGACAACTAGCCGATCAATGGTCTGACAATCCCAGCCACTTCCCAGCAGGGGCTCAGACCATTTGTTCAAGCATTCGCAACTTGAAACCGTGAAGGCGTGGCTGGCCCATCCTGCCCACGCCGCGCTGCCGCTGCATGCCAGGATCCAGCGTGCGATCCGCCAGCTCATCCTCGACGGCGCCCTCGGGCGCGGGAAGCCGCTGCCGGCCTCGCGCGCCCTCGCGAAATCGCTCGGCCTGTCGCGCGACACGGTCGAAGCTGCCTATGCACAGCTCCATGCCGAAGGCTTCATCGAGCGGCACGTCGGCAGCGGCAGCTTCGTGGCGGAGGCGACGGAGCTGGCGCCCAGTCGTCGTCACGCCTTGCGTGACACTGCCTTTCGCAGCCAGTCGCCAAACCTCAGCCGGCGCGGTGAGGCGATGTTCCGCAGCGGCGGCGTTCGCGAGCTTCTGTCGCCGCGGCCCTTCGCGCCGGGCATGCCGGAGACGCGCGGCTTTCCGCTGCGGCTCTGGGAGCGGCTGGAGCGGCAGGTGTTGAAGGAGGCCGGCACGACAGCCTTGCTTCATGGCGACCCGCAAGGCGTCGAGCCGCTGCGCCGGGCGATCGCCGACTATGTGAACCTCGAGCGCGGCGCCCATGCCACGCCCGACCGGGTTCTGATCCTGACCAGCTCGCAGCAGGCGCTGGCACTGTGCGCGAGCGTGCTGCTCGACGCCGGCGAGCGCATTTTCATCGAGGACCCCGCCTATTACGGCGCGCGCAAAGCGTTCGATGCGGCGGGACTGGATTGCGTCCCGATCCAACTGAATCACCAAGGCCTGCTGGTCGAGCAGATCGTCTCAGAGCCGCGCCGGGCCAGGGCCGTGTTCCTCACGCCCTCGCACCAGTTTCCCACCGGCGCGACGCTGTCGCTCGACCGCCGCCTGGCGCTGATCGAATGGGCCGCCCGCCATCAGGCCTGGATCATCGAGGACGATTACGACAGCGAATTCCACTACGCGGGAAAGCCGACCGCCTGCGTGCAGGGGCTCGATCCGCATGAGCGGACCATCTATATCGGCACCTTCACCAAATCGCTCTTTCCGGGCCTGCGGATCGGCTATGTCGTGCTGCCGCCCCAGTTGGTCGCGCCGATGACGGTGGCGCGCACTCTGCTCGACGGGCATTCGGCGCCGTTGGCCCAAATGACGCTCGCCCGGTTCATGGAAGGCGGGCATTTCGGCGCGCATGTCCGCGCCATGCGCAGCATCTATGCCGAGCGCCTCGGCCTGCTGGCCGGCCTCGTCGACAAGCACCTTTCGGGCATCACCGAGGCCCAGGTGCCGGCCGGCGGGCTGCAGATGCCCTGCGAGCTGACCGGAAACCTAGCGGAAACCACCGCCATCGACGCGGCGCGACGCGCAGGGATCGAGCTTCTGGGCCTGTCGTCGCTCTACGCTTCGAGGGCGGGCAAGCCCGGCTTCCTGATGGGCTTTGCCGCCTATACGCCGAACGAAATCGAGCTCGCTGTCGGCAAGCTGGCGCACGCTCTTCGGGCGGCAATACCTTGAAGCGGCAGATCGCCACCGGCCGCCGGCCGCTCCGCGACGCCGCTCTGGCGCCGGATCATTCCCGCCAGTTTGCCACATTGCGTCCGCGGGGCCCCCGACTTCCAATGCCCCAAGACGAACGGCGCCGGAGCCTCGCCACCGTCCGGCTGCGCCATGCAATTCACGCCGTCTCCACTTGGCATAGTCCGCCTGCGATGTCCGACCTGCTTGCAGCCAGGCAAAACGGTACGCCACTGGCATAAATAATGCGGATGGCCATTCTATTATTTATAGACTCGCGCTGTGCCCTTTCATAAAAGAGAACGGTCAACCGCATTATGTAGAGGACATCATGGCCCGGACGCGCAATGACGAGTTGCACAAGCATCGCAGGCAGCAGGTTCTCCGCGCGGCTGCCGATGGCTTCGCCCGCAAGGGCATTCATCAGACCACGATGCAGGAGATCTGCGAGGCCTCGGGGATGAGCGCCGGAGCACTCTACCGCTACTTCCCGACCAAGGAATCCATCATCGTGGCCTTCGCCGAAGAAGAGCGCGCCGAAGCGGCAAAGCTCGTTTCCCATCTCAACGCATCGCCGAACATCGTCTCCGCGCTTGCGGATGCCGTTCCAGAGTTGGTCAACGGCCTGACTGACGAAAACTATGGGCGCCTGTCCCTCGAAGTCGCGGCCGAAGCCACCCGCAACCCGGCGGTCAAGGCGGCATTCGAGCAGAACGAGACGGAGCTGCGTGAGCAACTATCGGCCGCGTTGCAGAGAGGACAGATGGCCGGCCATGTGGCCCCCGAGCTCGACCCGGATACCGTGGTGTTCCTGCTGATCGCCCTCTTTGACGGCATCGCCGGGCGCGCGGTGCTTTCTCCGGAAATCGACAAGTGCCGGCTTGCTCGCGGCGTCGATCACCTGCTCCGGAGCATGCTTGCGGCGCCGGACTGTACGGCAGACGAGCGAGGCCACTGACCGGAAGCCCGACCGAATTCCCGTAGCTTCCAACACGGAAGGGATTTTCGATGCCAGGGCGCTTTGAAGTTGCGATCGCCGGTGGGGGCATAGCGGGCCTGGCAGCCGCGCTGGCCTTTCGAAAAGCCGGCGCCGAAGCCACCATCGTTGAACGGGTCCGCGCTTTTGCACCTGTGGGCGCGGGCATCCTGCTGCAAGCCAACGGGCTGATGGTGCTCGACGCCCTCGGGTTGGGCGACCAGGTTCGCGCCCTCGGAACAGCAATACCACGCTTCGCGCTACGCGATTCAAGCGGCCGCTGCCTGGCGTCGACCGAAGTGAATGTCCACCTTCCTCCGCAGTACTGGCCGGTCTGCATCCATCGTGCCCGACTGCACGACATTCTCTGGCAAGCCTGTGTCAGGGCGCGCGTCACAACTCACCTGGGCTGCAAAGTAAAAGCCGTCGAAACGAGGCGGGCCGCGTCAGCGCTGATCTGCGAAACAGCAGACGGAATCATATCGGTTTCGGGCAATCTCATCGTCGGCGCGGATGGCGTCAAATCGGCGGTACGGAAGGTGGCCGGAATCTCCACTCATCTTTGGCCGGTGGTGGAAGGCAGTGTTCAAGGAGTCGTTCCGTATTCGGTTCAGGCCGACTGCCACGGAGAATATCTAAGCGGGTCAGAGGCCTGCGGCATGCTGCCCATGGGGCGCGATGTAACGTTCTGGTTCTGGGGCGAAGCCAGTCGAACGGCCGTCGGCGCGGCAGACCGAGAGTTCGCCGGTTGGAGAGACGATGTATGCCGACGCTTTCCCCCGATGCGTCGCACTTTATCACAGTACAGCAGTTGGGATGACATGGTGCGCCTGCAACACCGAAGCGTGCGGTGTGACGCCTGGTCTTGCGGCAATTTGGTCCTGATTGGCGATGCTGCGCATGCCATGAGCCCGAACCTGGGCCAAGGCGCGAACTGCGCCCTGGTCGACGCACTGGCACTTGCCAGCCACATCGCGGCCGGACAGCCGGACGGGGAGATTTCCGTTGCCCTGGCTCGCTTCGAACAAGATCGTCGACCACAGGTCGACAGGCTTCAGCAACAGGGCCAGGATGAAAGTACGAGTGTGCTCGGGCGCTGGCCCGGGTCCCAGATCATCGTCAATCTGGCGCTTCGACTGACGCGACTTGCCTCATCCAGTCGTCAGCGCGCCGATGTCCTGGCGATGAGCGGCCTCGACGGGACAGGGCTTGATCTCGCCGCGACAGGTGTTCGTGCGCCGATCCCGTGGTGATCTGGCGAGTTCGCACTCGCCAGTCGGCGAGTGCGGTCTACGAGCATGCCATTGAACGTTGCGCATGCCTCATGCGGCAGGCCGAGCTAAAGGCAAAGCCTATCCCGACGCTACCGGATCATTCCCACTCGATCGTACCGGGCGGCTTGCTCGTCACATCGTAGACCACCCGGTTGATGCCCTTGACCTCGTTGATGATGCGGGTCGCGGTGCGGCCGAGGAAGGCCATGTCGTAGGGGTAGAAGTCGGCGGTCATGCCGTCGACCGAGGTGACGGCGCGCAGGGCGCAGACATGATCGTAGGTGCGGTAGTCGCCCATCACGCCGACGGTGCGCACCGGCAGCAGCACAGCGAACGCCTGCCAGATCACGTCGTAGAGCCCAGCCTTGCGGATCTCCTCGAGATAGATCGCATCCGCCTTGCGCAGAATGTCGAGCTTCTCCTTGGTGATCTCGCCGGGGCAGCGGATGGCGAGGCCCGGCCCCGGGAAGGGATGGCGGCCGACGAAGGCCTCGGGCAGGCCGAGCTCGCGGCCGAGCACGCGGACCTCGTCCTTGAACAGCTCACGCAGCGGCTCGACGAGCTTCATCTTCATGCGCTCGGGCAGGCCGCCGACATTGTGGTGGCTCTTGATCGTCACCGAAGGCCCGCCGCTGAACGAGACGCTCTCGATCACGTCAGGATAGAGCGTGCCTTGGGCGAGGAAATCGGCGCCGCCGAGCTTGGCCGCCTCCGCGTCGAAGACATCGATGAAGAGCCGGCCGATCGTCTTTCGCTTGGCCTCGGGGTCGGAGCCGCATTTGGCGAGTTCTGAGAGGAAAAGCTCTTCGGCTTCAACATGAACCAGCGGGATATTGTAGTGATCGCGGAAGAGACGAACGACCTCTTCGGCCTCGTTCATCCGCATCAGGCCGTGGTCGACGAAGACGCAGGTCAGCTGGTCGCCGATCGCCTCGTGGATCAGCACGGCCGCGACGGCCGAGTCGACGCCGCCGGAGAGCCCGCAGATCACCCGGCCGGTGCCAACCTGGTCGCGGATCTTCTTCTGCATCTCGGCGCGATAGGCCGACATGCTCCAGTCGGGCTTGCAGCCGCAGATGTCGACGACGAAGTTGCGCAGCAGCTTGCCGCCATCCGGCGTGTGCACCACCTCGGGGTGGAACATGGTCGAGTAGAAGCGCCTGTCCTCGTCGCTCGCCACCGCATAGGGTGCGTTCTCCGAGGTCGCCTTGACCGTGAAGCCGGCGGGGAGCTGCGTGACGCGGTCGCCATGGCTCATCCAGACCGGGTAGCGGCCGCCCTGCTCCCAGATGCCTTCGAACAAGGCCGACGGCGTAACGATCTCGACATCGGCGCGGCCGAATTCGGCGGCATGGCCGCCCTCGACCTTGCCACCGAGCTGATGGGCCATGGTCTGCTGCCCATAGCAGATGCCGAGGACCGGCAGGCCAGAGGAGAAGACCTCCTGCGGCGCACGCGGCGAGTTCGCGTCCGGCACCGAGGCGGGGCCGCCGGAGAAGATCACGCCCTTCGGCTTCATCCGGGCGAAGGCCTCGGAAGCCGACTGGAACGGGGCGATCTCGCAATAGACGCCGATCTCGCGCACGCGACGCGCGATCAGCTGCGTCACCTGACTGCCGAAGTCGATGATGAGGATGGAGTCGTGGACGGGGTTCTGGGGCTGGGCGCTCATCGCGCTCGGTTACGCCATCGCGGGCGAGCGCGCAACGGCCCAGACGCAGCTCAGCCCGGCGCCGCGAGGCAGCTCAGATAGAACCCGTCCGTCCCGGTTCGCGCCGGCGACAATTGCAGCCCGCTCTGCGTCGCGAAACGTGCGAGGAGGCCGTAATCGACCTCGCCGGCGCTCAACAGGTCACGCATCGGAACCAGGGCGAAACCGGGATGGCGCTCCAGGAAGGCTTCGACCGCGACGTCGTTCTCCTCGGGCAGGACCGAGCAGGTGATGTAGGCGATCCGCCCGCCCGACCTGACCAGCCCCGCCGCGCGGTCCAGCACCTCGGCCTGCTCCCTGATCCGCTCGGCGAGCGCGCCGGGGCGCACGCGCCATTTCGCATCGGGATTGCGCCGCCAGGTGCCTGAGCCCGTGCAAGGAGCGTCGACCAGCACGAGATCGGCCGTGCCTGCGAGATCGGAGAGCGCGTCATGGCCGCGGCTGCGCGGCACGCGCACCTCGACATTGCTCGCGCCGGAGCGCGTCAGCCGGTCGTGGAGCGGCGATAGCCGGCGACTGTCGAGATCGGTCGCGAAGATGCGGCCCTCATTTCCCATCATGGCAGCGAGCGCCAGGGTCTTGCCGCCGGCGCCGGCACAAAGATCGATCACGCTGTCGCCCGGCCTCGCCCCGGCCAAGGCAGCGACGAGCTGCGAGCCTTCGTCCTGGATCTCGAACTCGCCGGCGAAGAAGGCTGGCTCGCTCTGCAGCGTCGGTCCACGCCCGTCGGGGCCGGGCTGGAAGCGCAACGCATCCGGCGACCAGGCGCCCATTTCCGGCTGGAGATGCGACAGGGCCGCGCGCAGCGCGTCGCGCCCGGTCTTCAGGCGGTTGGTGCGGATATCGACGGGCGCGCGCGCCGCAAGCCCCTCGCCTTCGGCGATGGCGTGCTCGGCGAAGGCCTCGACGAAGGAGGGCCAGAGCCATTCGGGAACGTCGGCGCGAACCCAGCCCGGCGCAGCCGAGAGATCGAAGGTGGCGAGCCCGGCGACCTCGAACTCGGTCAGAGGCGCGGGCGCATGGTTCTGGCCGGTGAACAGGGCGGCGATCTCGTCGGGCCGAAGCCCGCGCTGGCTGACCAGCATGCCGAGCACCAGCGCCCGCGGCGTCTCCTCGCCGAGCGCGTGGGCCGAGGACGCCCGGCGCCGCAAGGCATCGTAGACCAGCGAGGCCACGGCAGCGCGATCCTTGGAACCCGCGAAACGACGGGCCAGCCCCCAATCCTTCAAGGCATCGGCGGCAGGCCGGCGGCGCTGGATCAGATCGGCCAGGACCTCGATGGCGGCGCTGATGCGGGCGGCGGGAGTCATGTCCGGCTTCCTGGGATTATGCCTGTCGGATCGCGCGCGATCTCGACCGATTCTGAACTGGGCTAGGGGCTCTTGACGCCGTCGTTCCACAAGCAGAAAGACGACACAATAGCTTACGCAACGCCAACCCAGCTTCGAGGCCGTCGTCAATGTCCAAGCTCACCCGCCTTGCCGTCGCTGGCCTGTTCTGCCTTTCGCTCGCCGCCTGCGCCACCCAGCAGCAGGACCTGACCCCGCCGCCGGCCAAGCCGGTCGATGCCAAGACCAAGCTGGAAAGCGGCCGGCGCTGAGAATTGAGCCGAGGCGGGCGCCGGAAACCGGCGCCCCAACAACAAGAGCGCCGCCTTCAAAGCGCTGTCATATCGACCGACCACGCTTGCCGCCTGATTTTGCGACCAAGGATCGGATCGTCATGAAGCCCTCGCTGCATTCGGCCTCGCTGCTGGCCACATTCGCCCTCGCCCTCTCGGCGCCAGCCGCCCTCGCCCAGGCGCCGACGCTCGACGGCAAGCCGGCGCTGATCGTCGCCCATCGCGGTGCCAGCGGCACCCTGCCCGAGCACACGCTGGAAGCCTATAAGCTTGCGATCGAACAGGGCGCCGACTTCATCGAGCCGGACCTGGTCGCGACCAAGGACGGAGTGCTGGTGGCGCGGCACGAGCCGATGCTGTCGGGCACCACCGACGTCTCGACCCGGCCCGAATTCGCCGCGCGCAAGACCATCAAGAAGGTCGACGGCGTCGACACCAATGACTGGTTCGCCGGCGACTTCACCCTGGCCGAGCTCAAGACCCTGCGGGCCAAGCAGGCCTTCGCCGATCGCGACCAGTCGCATAACGGCAAGTTCGAGATTCCGACGCTGCAGCAGGTGATCGACCTCGCCAAGGCCGAGAGCGCCCGGACCGGCCGCACTATCGGCATCTATCCGGAGACCAAGCACCCGATCTTCCATGCCGCGATCGGCCTGCCGCTCGAGGATCGCATGCTCGACCAGCTCAAGGCCGCCGGCTGGACCGAGAAGAGCTCGCCGGTGATCATCCAAAGCTTCGAGACCGCCAATCTCAAATATCTGCGCGGCAAGACGCAATTGCGCCTCGTCCAGCTCGTCGATGCCGACGATGTCGACAAGGACGGCGGCATCGTGCTCGCCGCCCCCTTCGACAAGCCCTATGATTTCGTCGTCACCGGTGACAAACGCACCTTCAAGGACCTCGTCACCGCCGAGGGTCTGAAGGAGATCAAGACCTATGCCGACGGTGTCGGCCCCTGGAAGCCCTATATTCTGGCCGGCAAGCAGGTGATCGGCGACGACGGCAAGCCGAAGGATCTGAACGGCGACGGCAAGATCGACGAGCAGGACCGGATGCTGATCGCGCCGACCAATGTCGTCAAGGACGCGCACGCCGCCGGACTGTTCGTCCACACCTGGACCTTCCGCAGCGAGCCCAAGCGCCTCGCCTCCAACTTCAAGGGGGATCCGGCTGCCGAGTACAAGGCGTTCCTCGCGCTCGGCATCGACGGGCTGTTCTCCGATTTCCCGGGCACGGCCGTGAAGGCGCGCGACGCGAAGTAGCCGACACCGCACAGCAGACCGACAAGAGCAAGGCCCGTCCCGCTGTTGCGGAACGGGCCTTTCGATTCCCTGCTGTGGAATGTCCAGTGGTCAGTCGCAGACGCGGGTGGTGCGCCTGACCTCGCCGCGCGGCGTCTCGCGGGTCTCGGTCACGGTCCGGCAATCGCGTCCGCGCTCGGCCCGCCAGTCGCGGCGGCGCTCATAGCGGTCACGCTCGCGCCAGCGCTCCTCGCGGCGAATGTCCCGGTCGATCGCGCGCTCGCGCGGGCTGCGGGGATCGACGGTGACGCCGCCGGGACCGATGTTCACGGACTGGGCGCTGGCGCCGACAGTGCCGAGCATCAGACCGGCGGCGAGCGTACTGAGAAGAAGTTTCATGACGTTTTCCTCCGCTTTCGGGGCAAATAACGGGAAAATCGCCGAAAAGTTCCGAACGCGCAGCCCGTCGGCCTGAGGAACGAAAAAGGCCGGCGCAATCGGCGCCGGCCCGATGTGGTCGGGAAAGACCGATCAATCGCAGATGCGGGTCGTCCGGCGCACAGGCCCGCGGCGGGTTTCCTCGGTGGTGGTGATGGTCCGGCAGCGCTCGCCGCGCCGACCGTCGCGCCAGTCCCGACGCCGCTCCCATTCGCGGCGGCGTTCCCATTCACGGCGACGCTCATAGGCGTCGCGCTCGCGGGCGCGCTCTTCGCGACGGATCTCCCGCTCCCTCTCATCGCGGCGAATCTCGCGGTCCATCGCGCGCTCCTGCGGGGTGCGCGGGTCGACCGTGATGCCGCCCGGCCCGATGTTCAGGCTCTGGGCATAGGCGCCGCCGCCAGCGAGCAGAACCGCGACGAGGGCGGGGATGATGCGCTTCATGGTCGTTCTCCTGATACGGCGGCAACGGATGAGGCTGCCGCGGACTTGGCGCGACCATGGGCAGGAATTTTTGAACCGATCGTGAACGCGGGCTGCGACCGATCCAGAAGAGTGTCGAAACGAAAACGGCGCCCGCCTGAGCGGACGCCGTTCCCGAAGGCCGGCCCGAGGCCGGAAAAGGCCTACCTCAGTGCAGGATCTGGCTGAG
>NZ_JXTJ01000039.1 GCF_001509835.1 Allobosea sp. WAO | reverse complement strand
TGCGGTGAAGTAGCGAATTGCCTCGATGCGCAGGCCCAGGTGGGTCAAGAACGATCCGATCTCGGCATTCCCCATCCCACTTTCCTGCGCCTGCCCATTGCGCGTCCGATAGGCGGCGTGGAACCCAATCCTCGAAGTTTTGAACATGTAGCGACGGGCGCCAGCCGCAACGATCTCTCCGCGAACATCGACGATCACCAAGCCACCGGGCAAGGTAAGTCGCTTAATCTCGGCTGCTTTGGAGAACGGGCTCATACCCAGCAGCACCGCGCCTAAGACACAAATGCACGCTAATACCTTCATGCCCGATCCCCCACCATGAATCTGGCTGCTAACCCAACAAGCTCAATCCGTAAACTGCGGGCTCTA
>NZ_JXTJ01000038.1 GCF_001509835.1 Allobosea sp. WAO | reverse complement strand
CGATGTTCACGAAG
This sequence comes from Allobosea sp. WAO, assembly GCF_001509835.1. Classification (GTDB taxonomy): domain Bacteria; phylum Pseudomonadota; class Alphaproteobacteria; order Rhizobiales; family Beijerinckiaceae; genus Allobosea. The sequence continues at coordinate 1,673 of NZ_JXTJ01000038.1, read as the reverse complement.
ATACTGATCGCGAACCGCGGCGAGATCGCCTGCCGTGTGATCAAGACGGCGCGGCGGATGGGGATCGCGACGGTCGCGGTGTATTCGGATGCGGACCGCGAGGCGCTGCATGTCGAGATGGCCGACGAGGCCGTGCATATCGGGGCGGCGCCAGCCGCCGAATCCTATCTTCAGATCGAGAAGATCATCGCCGCCTGCAAGGCGACGGGCGCCGAAGCGGTGCATCCGGGCTACGGCTTCCTTTCCGAGCGCGAGGCCTTCGCCCAGGCGCTCAAGGAGAACGGCATCGTCTTCATCGGGCCGAACCCCGGCGCGATCGCGGCGATGGGCGACAAGATCGAGTCGAAGAAGGCGGCGGCGGCGGCGAAGGTCTCGACCGTGCCCGGGCATCTCGGCGTGATCGAAGACCCCGACCATGCCGTGAAGATTGCCGACGCGATCGGCTATCCCGTGATGATCAAGGCTTCGGCCGGCGGCGGCGGCAAGGGCATGCGCATCGCCCATTCCTCGGGCGAGGTGGCCGAGGGCTTTGCCCGGGCGCGTTCGGAAGCGGCCTCGTCCTTTGGCGATGACCGGGTCTTCATCGAAAAATTCATCGTCGATCCCCGGCATATCGAGATCCAGGTACTCGGCGACAAGCATGGCAATGTGATCTATCTCGGCGAGCGCGAATGCTCGATCCAGCGCCGCAACCAGAAGGTCGTCGAGGAGGCGCCGTCGCCTTTGCTCGACGAGGCGACCCGGCGCAAGATGGGCGAGCAGGCGGTCGCGCTGGCGAAGGCGGTGAACTATGACTCAGCCGGCACGGTCGAGTTCGTCGCCGGCCAGGACAAGTCCTTCTACTTCCTCGAGATGAACACGCGGCTGCAGGTCGAGCATCCGGTCACCGAGATGGTCACCGGCATCGACCTCGTCGAGCAGATGATCCGCGTCGCCCATGGCGAGAAGCTCGCGATCAGCCAGGCCGATGTGAAGCTCGAGGGCTGGGCGGTCGAATCCCGCGTCTATGCCGAGGATCCGACCCGCAACTTTCTGCCCTCGACCGGGCGGCTGGTGACCTATCGCCCGCCCGCCGAGGGCGTCGATGGCGACGCCACGGTGCGCAACGACACCGGCGTCTATGAGGGCGGCGAGATCTCGATCTATTACGACCCGATGATCGCCAAGCTCGTCACGCATGCGCCGACGCGGGAGGCGGCGATCAAGGCGCAGGCGCGGGCGCTCGACGCCTTCGCGATCGACGGCATCCGCCACAACATCCCCTTCGTCTCGGCGCTGATGCAGCATCCGCGCTGGATTTCCGGCGAGCTCTCGACCGGCTTCATCGCCGAGGAGTTCCCGGAAGGCTTTGCGCTGCCGCAGCCTGAGGGCGAGGTCGCCTTGCGGATGGCGGCGATCGCGATCGCCTGCGACCACCGGATGAACCAGCGCAAGCGCAACGTCTCGGCGCAGATGCAGGGCTGGCGCAAGGTCGAGTTCGAGCGCGCCCGCATCGTTGAGCTCGGGGCCGAGCGCTTCGAGGGCGAGGTCTCGGGCGAAAACGGGGCGGTGACGATCGCTTTCGGCGGGCGCAGCGTCAGGCTCGCCAGCGACTGGCGTCCCGGCGAGCCGGTCTGGCAGGGCACGCTCGACGGCATCGCGATCGCGGCGCAGGTCCGGCCGATCCTCAACGG
>NZ_JXTJ01000037.1 GCF_001509835.1 Allobosea sp. WAO | reverse complement strand
CGGCCAGCAGGCGATCATCGGAGTCAACTGCTTCAAGCCCGACAACGAGGCGGCGATCGAGGTGCTCAAGGTCGACAATGCCGCGGTCCGGGCCCAGCAGCTCGACAAGCTCCGGCGGCTGAAGGCCGAGCGCAACGAGGCCGACGTGCAGGCGGCGCTCGCCGCGTTGACCGAGGGTGCCGCGGGCGAGGCCAATCTGCTCGACCTCGCGGTCAAGGCGGCGCGGGCC
>NZ_JXTJ01000036.1 GCF_001509835.1 Allobosea sp. WAO | reverse complement strand
CGGCCAGCAGGCGATCATCGGGGTCAACTGCTTCAAGCCCGACAACGAGGCGGCGATCGAGGTGCTCAAGGTCGACAATGCCGCGGTCCGGGCCCAGCAGCTCGACAAGCTCCGGCGGCTGAAGGCCGAGCGCAACGAGGCGGATGTCCAGGCGGCGCTCGCCGCGTTGACCGAGGGCGCCGCGGGCGAGGCCAACCTGCTCGACCTTGCGGTCAAGGCGGCGCGGGCC
>NZ_JXTJ01000035.1 GCF_001509835.1 Allobosea sp. WAO | reverse complement strand
CGTCACCAACGAGACCGTGACCGCCGAGGAGCTGGGCGGCGCCAGGGTCCATACCTCCAAATCCTCGGTCGCTGACGGCTCCTTCGAGAACGATGTCGAGGCGCTGCTGCAGGTGCGCCGGCTGATCGACTTCCTGCCGGCCAACAACACGGCGGGCGTGCCGGAATGGCCGAGCTTCGATGTGCCCGACCGGGTCGACACCAGCCTCGACACGCTGGTGCCGGACAATCCGAACAAGCCCTAT
>NZ_JXTJ01000034.1 GCF_001509835.1 Allobosea sp. WAO | reverse complement strand
TAGAGCCCGCAGTTTACGGATCGAGCTTGTTGGGTTAGCAGCCAGATTCATGGTGGGGGATCGGGCATGAAGGTATTAGCGTGCATTGGTGTCTTAGGCGCGGTGCTGCTGAGTATGAGCCCGTTCTCCAAAGCAGCCGAGATTAAGCGACTTACCTTGCCCGGTGGCTTGGTGATCGTCGATATTCGCGGAGAGATCGTTGCGG
>NZ_JXTJ01000033.1 GCF_001509835.1 Allobosea sp. WAO | reverse complement strand
AACACGGTGGGCGGACCGCTCCGCCAAAGGGCGCAGGCGCTAATTTCCCGAGCGCCCCGTCGGGATACGTTGATGGCGTGGCGGCAAAAGCCGCCTGACCCAAGGCGTCGACCTCGCGCTAGGGGGACTACCGTCCCGGCTGGCTCAAATCGACCTTCCGAAAAGCGCCCAGTCGCTGATCATAGGCCTGATGCACGCACGGCCGATCGGAGCAACGATCTCTCGCGCTCATCCAAGCGCGCTGCTCATCCAAGAACCGCTTTCGCGCGGCCGCGGGCATGGCGCGTCCAGCAAGATACAACTGATTCATCGCCCGATCCTTCGCCCAGAGACCCTGGTCACCACAGATCGCCTGCTCGACCTGCGTGGCTGCCTTCCCGCAATCGAAACTCGGGCCACTGATTCCTGTTGGCTGCCCGCCGTTGCGAAGCGCTTCAACGGTCTCGAGACACAGCCCGAGAATCCCCTTCTCGGAAACCTGACGCTTCACGTCGTCGAGCATCGGCGTCCAAAGATCGATCCACTTATCGGGCCCAACAAGCTTGTTGCCTTCGTCGAAGGCCCGCCTGATGCCAACCGCGAGGGCGTCCTTGTCGACGCTCAACACGTCGCTGCATCGCGTCTGAAGATAGCTATACGAGACAAAGGCATCTGCGTGGCTATCGGCGGTAGGGGCCTGTTTCGGAGTCGTCATTGCGCCGTCGTTGTTTTCAAAGACGTCGATGCCAAGCGCTCGCGCCTTCTCCGGCGATAACAACGCGAGTTCGTCCGGCGCGGCTGCGGTGAAGTAGCGAATTGCACATGTAGCGACGGGCGCCAGAGACCCAAATGAGTCCACATGCGGAATGACAATCCGCGTCCGGCGGAACCATCGTCGCAAAGTTCCGCATCCGAATATCGGCGCCGATCTTCAGGGCCTCAACGATCAGTCCTCCGTCACTTCGAAGGATGACTGATACCCGTTGATCGTCACGGACGAGATTCAGAAAGCGCCCAGCATCACCCGCAACGATCTCTCCGCGAATCCGTAAACTGCGGGCTCTAAGCCAATCCTTTTCAGTTCAGACACAAGCGCCGGAATAATCACACCAGCGTCCGCCGATGACAGGCTGCCAAGGCTCTTGAAAATCAGATCGCGCCACGTCGGCCCCCGATTGCAGGCCTCCGCATAGACGTCAGCAAGGTCTGCCGTTTGCCTCAATTCAATCAGCGCGCTCATGAGCGGCGCCGCCTGCATGAGATCCTTCTGGCTTTTCGCCGTCCCGTCTTTGTCGGTAAGCCGCCGCTGCGCGACAGTCAGTTTGTGAACGGAATAGCGCTCCGTCGCAGGAACGCCGCGCCATGGAGCACACCGCTCTGATAGGCTGGTAGATGAGAAAATCCAGAAAGCGCAAAA
>NZ_JXTJ01000032.1 GCF_001509835.1 Allobosea sp. WAO | reverse complement strand
GATGGCGCAACGGTGACCGAAGTCGGCTTCGGCGCGACCACCGGTACGGTCGGCAGCGCGCTCTCCGGAGCCTACGGGGCGCTGACACTGAATGCCGACGGCAGCTACAGCTACGCGCTCGACAACAGCGATCCCCGGGTCAACGCGCTGCGCGACGGCGAGACCCTGACGGAGGTGTTCACCTACCGGATCACCGATGCCGATGGCGACGAGTCGACGGCGACGCTGACCATCACGATCACCGGCCGCACGGATGGCACGACGCAGATCGTGCCGGGCGACATGAACGGCGCGGCGCATGGCGAGAACAGCGTCAGCGAGCGCGGCCTTGGCGATGCCGGGGACGCCAGCGAGACGACGACCGGCACGGTGACGGTGACGGCGCCGGACGGTCTTTCGACGGTGACGGTCGGCGGACGGGTGATCACCCTGGCCGAGCTCCAGGCGCTGGGGACATCGCCGATCACGGTGACGACCCCGAAGGGCATTCTGACGATCACCGGCTTCACGCCCGGCACGACGGTCGGCGGCGTGCCGATCGAAGGCGATCTGAGCTACAGCTACGAGCTGACCACGCTGCAGGACCACAGCGGCGGAGCTGTCGATGACGTGTTTGCGCTGGAGGTCGGCGATGCCGGCGGCGGCAGTGCGACCGGCACCCTGACGATCGCAATCGCCGACGCCGTGCCGCAGGCGCAGGACGATACTGCAACGATCGCGGAGGACGACGCCTCCGATACGGTCGACGGCAATGTCTTCTCCGGCGTGGGCCCCGGCGATGTCGCCGACAGCGCCGGCAATGACGGCCCGGCGACCGGCGGGCCAGTGACCGGCGTCGGCTTCGGCACGACGTCGGGAACGGTCGGCAGCGGGCTTTCGGGAGCCTACGGCACCCTGACGCTGAACGCCGACGGCAGCTACAGCTATCTGCTCGACAACGGCAATGCTGCCGTCAACGGCCTCCGCGACGGCCAGACCCTGACGGAGGTGTTCAGCTACCGGATCAGCGACGCCGATGGCAGCACCTCCGAAGCGACGCTGACGATCACGATC
>NZ_JXTJ01000031.1 GCF_001509835.1 Allobosea sp. WAO | reverse complement strand
GACGACTTTTTCAACGGTATCGGCCCCTTCCTGACATTCGGAACGTCCGGTCTTAGGCAGTTCAGTTCGGTCTGACTCTGGCCCCGGGTTCGGCGGCTTCGGGCTGTTGCGTCCGGCATCGCCGAGGCGGCGGAACTCCGGCAGAGGTCCGCTGGCTGTTCCTGCGGCATCGAGCCGAAGGGCTTGCTCAGATCTACGTGGCACTCTGCAGAAATCGAAACATTTGCCTCTGGTTCGTCGAGAACGGGACGGAATCTCAGGGACGATCCGCGGGGCATCCAGGTCGCCTGCTCGACGACTTATGATCACCACCTATCATGATATTGCTGCTTCAAACTCAAACTGAGCCTCGCACCCACCATGCGCGCATACCGGCTTCTTCAACGTGAAGGGTCGCTGGAATTTCGTGCGACTGCACTTCTTGCAAGCGAACTGACTGCGGAACGTCTTAAACTCGTCCCAACGGGTCTTTTCGTCACCGATCGAGCCGTCGCCGTAAGGGACGTCTTGAAAATGGCTCCCGAAATTTTCGATCGTGCCTGTCGCCAAGCTCGTGAGAAAGCGATTGTTGACGCCGGGCACCAGCGCTGGTTCCAGCTTGGCATCCTTGAGGAAGCCGCCGAGCGCTGAGGCCAATTCACTGCGCTCGTAGGAATAGGCCCTCTCCAGTGCTCGGATCCGGACGCTAACCCCGAAGTCCCGGCATATGCCGAGCAACCATTCCTCTTCGGCTTGCCGCATTTCATTCGCCGCCGACTGCCCATCGGCCCAGCGAGCTTCAATCATCGCGTCACTGACCTTATGGTCAGCGAACCTCGGCCCGTAAGAGGGGTCGAGGCCAATGATGCGGGTGAAATGCCAGGTCTTCGCGTCGAGCTGATCCTTCAGGTAATTGAAGAACCGCTCGTCATGGGTGGTGATCAGGATTTGGCAGTCATCGAACATGGTGGCGATGAGCGCCGCAATGGTGCGGCGATGGTCGGCATCGTAGGAGGTGACGATATCGTCCAGCGCGATGACAGGCGCGCCGGTGTTGAACTGCTTGATCGCCGCCATGCGCAGCGCCAGCGCCACCGAATGGATCTGGGAGTCGCTCAAGTAGCCGCCCGGCTGCACACCCGTCCGGTTCGCGGCAAAATCGATAAGCAGATTGAGACGTTGTTGATTGGTTTCGTCTTCTCCCGGCAGTTCCAGCCGAATGGGCTGGGCTCTGGTGCCTTGGATCAACTTGTAGATGTCATTCATCGGTGTCTGGAGTTTGTCGAGCAGCGCCTGCACCATTTTGCGGATTTCGGCCGAGATCGCTGCCGCCTGCGCCGTCAGGGCTTCTGACAGCTTGCCCACCTCCTTGCTCGTCCGCAGTGCGAGATCCCGTTCGTCGTCCAGCTCCAGCAGACGATCGATCTTCGCTTTGGCTTTGATATAGGTGTGGTCCCCTTGCTTTGCCTCCACATCGGAGATGGCTTGATCGAGCGTGGCTAGCAATTTGGCAATCGAGGCGACGATGCTGGCCGAGGCTGGCGCGGCACTCTTTGGCCAGCCGGCGACGTCCGCCTGATAGGTGACCAGATCGGACTTGAGCGGTGCGTCACCATCGTCCAGCAACCCAATCAGCCCGGTCAGAGACGACACCAATCGGTTGTGGGCCGTGGTCGCCGCTGTTTTGGCATCGTCGCGCTTCTTCTTGGCAGCGGCGTAGTCGGCGAGTTCTTCGAGATGATTGGCGACGTGATCTTGGATTGCTTTCGCGCTGCCCGCCGCCGTGTCCGCGATCGGCGTGGTACAGACAGGGCAGGAGTCGAGTGGCGTTGCTCCTTCGGCGAAAAGCGGTTCAGCCGCTTTCCACACAGCCTGAAATACGGTCCCCGCCGCTTTGTCCCGCTCCTCGACTTCTTTACCTACGGCCACCGATAACGCCGTGACGGCGGCATCGAAAGCCGGAATTGTGCCGTTGATGGCGGTCTCGCCATATTCGCCAACCGTCTCCACCCACAAGGCGGCAGCCGCGTTGCGGATCTGGCGCATGCCAGCGAGTCCGATCCTGTTCTCCTCGGACTTGGCGCGCGCTGCCAATTCGACATAGGCCGGATCAACCGCGGCAAGAGCCACGAGCGCGAGCGTCGGATCAAGTGGCGCACAGACCAGCATGTTGACATATGAAACCACTGCGGCCGCATCCCAATTTTGCACCGTTTGGGATGTCTCTCTGGCGAGCTGAGTATCAACGCGCTGTAACGCCGTCTCGTCTTCGGCCGCGGCCTTAACCTGCGTTCGTAGCGAACGAATGTTCTTCTGTACGTCAACGAGCGGGCCGAGTTGCAGCCAGTTCGCCACGTCGGCGTAGCGGTCTTCCGGCGTATGGGCTTCGACGAACGCCCGTAAGGCATGGCCACGAATGATCGGCGGCACCGCGAAACAGACATTCACGGTCGTCGCTATTGCCGGGATCACTCGCTTCGGGCCAGCCGCTGCCCGACTACCGTTCGTGATCTCCTTGCCCGCGATCATGTCGATCGTTACCATCGGCGCGATCTTCGCTTCTTCGGCAAGATAGTGTGCCAAAGCCGCAGGGCCGGCTTTGTTGTTAGCGGTGCGCTGGCCGAGCCGTTCGAGCGTTCCGTCCTTCGAGAATATGAATTCCAGCGCATCGATGATGCTGGATTTGCCGCTGCCATTGGGCGCGAAGATCGCCAAGCATCGTTTTTTGCTGAAATCGAACGTTTTCGGCTGGAGATAGGCTCGAAATCCGGCGATGCACAACGATCGGAAGAAGTATGGATCAGCCATTGGCGGCCTGCATCTTCCGCAGGTTAGCCCGCTCGGCGGCGAGTTTCACAATTGCGTCCTTCGCCTGAGCGACAGCGTTCTGCGCCGGCGCGGCTTTTAGAATATGTGTCGTGAGGATGCCCGTAAGGTCGGTGTCTATACCTTCCTTTGCCTTTAGACTCTGTCCTAAGGCTTTGAGAAACGCATCAGGCGTTTCCAACGGCGCCGCTTCACCTTCCACGATTGATTCCCCACAACAATCCTGCCGCAACTGTAGGTCTAGGTTTTCGGAAAGCAAATGCAGAAGCGCCACTACCCCAAGCCACCAGGACGCTTGCCAGCCTGGAAACCATTGTTAGAACTGCGGCTGATGCAGGGGGCATGACAGTGGCTGCTGGTGGATATGTGCTGCGAGTTGAGTCAAAAAGGGCGTCAAAGCTTCTAGAGGCTCTCGACGCCGGTCAAACACCGGCCGAACCAGTCCCTTTGTTCAAACATAGTCGGACAACAGCTCTCGTCGTATTTGCTTGTTTGAACGAGGGCGCAATCACGCATATCGCCTCCGGCCGACAAGGCGCGCCTGCGGGTAGCGGATTGAGGCGGCTAAATCTTGAGACCATGGAGCCCCTGTCGCAACCGGTTTCCCTCGATCAACTGAGAGCCGCAGCCCCGGCGAAAGTCCGCCAACATGTGGAGCGCGTGTTTTCCAGCGGGGGCCTTCTTCCGCCGAAGTCACTGGGATACGTCATCGATGAACTCTTGAAGATCGTGCCCGGTCTTTCTGCACGGCTCGAGCGCTATGGCGAGGAACGCTCTCGTCGGATCGAGGAGTACAGCGAGGCTCAGATTCAGAATCTGGCGCTTCAGAAGGAGACGCTGAATATTGCGCTGAGGATCGGAAGCTTCAGCCGAGACGCGCTCCTTCAATGGAGCCCAACGGATGACATTGACGACAATTTCTTACGAGGCCTCCCGGAAGTCTACACGCGCGAAGATCCGATGATCATCTCCGATCTATCGACGGTCCCCGGCTTCGAAGCTGTGAGAGACCTGCCTTACGCAGCGAAGGAGTTTGTGCAGGACAAAAACCCGAAAAACAGGCTCACGGTTATCATGGCGAACCGGACTGAGTTGGAAAAGCAAACTGGCGCCGACCTAATTTACTACAATCGCACCCACGGCTGCGTAATTCTTGTTCAGTACAAGGCGATGAGCGAAGCCGAAGACCCTCCCGTGTTTCGTTGGAAGGCGGGCGACGATCTCGATGGGGAGATCCAGCGAATGGTCGCCCTTCGAGCGGTTCTTCAGGCGATGCCGCCTGACGATTCACCGCGTGGGTTTCGCTTCAGCCAAGATCCCTTCTTCTTAAAGATTTGCCGACGAATTCAGTTTGAGCCGGACAGCGCTCGCCTGTTCCCGGGCATGTACTTCCCGCTTGCGCTCTGGGAGAGGCTTGCTACGCATTCTACGACCGAGGGCCCAAAGGGCGGACGCTTTTTAGGCTACAGGAACGCCACAAGGCGCATGTCGAATTCAGAGTTCGTCGAACTCGTCCGAGGCGGATGGATCGGGACGACGTTGCCTCAGTCGGCAGCGCTCACAAAGGTGATCGAGGAAATCCTGAAGACCGGTAAGGCCGTTACGTTCGCAATCAAGGATGAACCACCACCACCTGAAGACGGTAGCGACATTACCGTTGTCGAGTATGAGCCGCCTGAGGAAGAGGAAATTGAGAAACCAAGGCTCATCCTGCAATGACTTCGCTGGCCCGCTTTCGACGTCGCGAAGGGCGCAGCAGGCAGGAAGCTGCCTCGGCTCCGCCTGTAACAGGCAGGTCAATGACTACCCTGGCTCGTGAAAGCTAAAGCTTCAGCGGGGTTGCCCGTGGACGTCGCACGCGCATCGGCCACCGGGCTTTCTTGCTGAGACGAGCCCTGCTGTTCAACCTCCTTGCCTCGTCGACAAGTTCGAGGCGAGCCACGCTCACGCTTTCCGTCAGGCTACACTCGCCTTCCGGCCTCGTGTGGGGCTATCGCAGCGACTAGAAGATACCTTCTTCCGTTAGTGCTCCGACTACCGCCAGCGCGTTTGTGCGGTGGAGTGACTGCGGCGCTCACACTCGTGTTTCTATGACCATGCGTAGGTAATCACCTTTTCCCAGCGCAGCGATGTAACACCATGCTTCACTGCATAGGATGCACCCAGCGTACAGGCATGCCGATGGAAGATCCGCGCATTCCTGACAAGGGTTGTTATCCGCGGTTCACTGCCAAAGCGCTCCTCAACTAGGAAAATATGCGACAAGTCGTTGGCTTGATCTTGGCCGATCAGCTCCGTGACAGCGAGGATGTATCGGCTCGGAATCACCTTAGTTTCTTGTAGATCGCGAGCGCCGTCGATTACGTTATTGATCGCCTGCTGATAGAGCATATTGGCATATTCGCTCACTGACTTGAAACGACGTGGGGCGGCGCCGCCTTTGATGCTCGAAATCCATCCATCGAAGGTGACCACTATGGGGACGAAGGGTCTGAGTGGTGTTCCTTGAGAATTCGCCTCCGCTCGCTCGGCAAGCCACTCTTCGAAGCGCGCGCCTAGCGAGGCGTCTTCAGGCATTTGCTCGCGAAACTTGGACCATTCATCGCGGGTGAGGTCCGGAAACGTAAGTCCAACGGTTGGGCTTGTCTCAATTCCTGAACTATTTTGCCTCGGCCGGCCGCTAACATAAAAATCGGAGCTATTACCCAGCGGCGGGGCGGACTTGACGAACGTCTTTCCCTCAAATTCGAATTTTGTATCGAGGATTGGGCCCTTCGTCATATCTGTCGACTGGCCATTTATGATCGCGGCGGTCATGGCGCGCTCAGCGTAGCCGTGAAACGCCGTCCGAAGGGATTCGAATTCAGGAAAGGCCTGATCAAGTGAGATCGGCACGTAGTCGATCGGCCACAAAGCGAAGGTATCAAAGCCATCGCTATGGAGGTAGGCGCCGGCAACGACAACGCCGTCAATGTCATCGGTGTCGTTCCGTGCGCGGCGCCCTACGATCTGAACGATCTCATCATGATCCAACGCCGTGTTAGCGTTGTTGACGAGCATCAATATCGATCGCTTGGATTCCGGAAATTCCGAGCGCGATTGTACGAGCTGGCCCTTTGCGCTTTTAACCGCGCCTTTGATCGGGCCTTCCATTGTCCGATCATAGGCACGCTGTCCCGTCAGATCGAGGAGTTCACGATCCAACACGTGAACAGGTCTGTCCGGATCGAGCGCGGTGAATAAAGCAGCAAGCTTCGCTTGCCGCTCGACTTTGCTTAGAGCCTCATCGTCAAGAATCTTCAGTTCGATCACTGCATCGCCGAGGATGTAATCGGCGTTTCGCGCGGCTCGCCGGTCTTGATCAGGATGCGCACGCCGCCCTCCTGCGAGCTCAACGATCTCATTGAAACTACCCTCGGTGAGAGGACGAATGCGAGTGATTGCTAAGCCTAGCATGCGCCGTCACCCGAAGGTGGAGGCGCGTCCGTGGATCGTGGACGTATTGCAGGCAGGAGGTCGCGCCAAACCTGCGGCGGCACAGGTAGCCGATGGCAACGGCATGCCATGAGTACGATCGGCCAATGCCCGAGCCGGACCGCCGAAAGCGCATCATAATGCGGGTTGCTGGCGACCTCCTCGAGTACGAAATCGAGCGCGTCCCGTGTGCCCGTAGTAACAGGAATGCCTGTCAGTGCGGCTCCGTGATTATCCCGGCCGAGATAGAGATTTTCTTCGCTGTCCTCATCCGGCAGCCAAGTCTGGAACGTGCAGTGGCCGAGCGACTTGGCCTTGAACGCAGCCAATTCGTCGAACAGCTCCTGCTTGCCGCGGGCCGCAGCCCACTGTGCCAGCATCGGGTATAGGATGCTCCCCTCGGTCGAACTCTGGCGGTACTCCTCGCTGCGCTCGGACGGATGATCGACTAGGTCCCAGTAGGAGAGACTTGTCACCGGATAGCGGCCGTGCACGTTGAATGCGAAGATGCTGCGCTTCGCCAGCTCCTCTACCCATTCATCGATTGCGCCATGGGCACCAGGGCGGCAGGCGAGGAGTGTGAAGGCGAGACCAATGTCGATCGCCTGCCAATCGCCGATCGGCGAAAGCAGCGCCCGGTTGTTGCTGACGATTTGGATCAATTGCGCGCAGAGCCCGTCGATTCGCTCGGTTGTCGCCTTGGTGGTCTCTACGATCATCGCCGGCAGTGTCTGGAGAAAATCGTTGTTGAGCACGACTGGGCCGTTTGGCGGCGCAAGCTGCCACACTAGCCACAGCCCGCGCAGCGATAGGCGACCGACAAGCTCAAATAGTTTGAGGTTTACGTCGAGCGCTGCATGGGATCCGACCGCAGATGAGAGTGCGTGGCGGACGTTGGAGTGCGGAAGGATCTTAGTCTCGAACAATTCGTCCCAGATCGCGAAATGCAACTCGAAGAGCTCGTTGATAACAATGCCTGCCGCTTCGGCCACTCTGTTCGAGTGCGCGACATCGGCCTTAAGAAGGTGCCAGACCTCGAGCTGCGCACGTTCGCTGGCGCGATAAGGGGCTTCCACATTGTTTGCCTCGCGCGCCCAGACGAACATGATCCACAGGCAGATATTAATCATCCGGGCCTGCGATAGCCGCGCCGCCGGGGTCGCGCCGGGCGCGTCGGTCAACGCGCGGAGCAACCGGCCGAAATGGTCGAGTGCAATGTCGGGCTCCTCGACCATCGCGACACTTTTACGCAAATGACTGCGCAAGGGGGGCGGTAGCAAGCCTTCGCGCAGGATGCCGTCGAGGATGACGTCCGCGAGTCGATCGCCATTCCACTCCTCATAGCTGATGCGCTCGGTGGTGTTGCGGTTCATATAGCCGGTCACTTCGGCCCGCACTTGCTCGTCGATTGCGCCGCCGAAAGTGAGACAGATGGCGATCGGCAAAGCGGCATATTCGGGTGGGATGCGGCTCGCGATATAGTGGTCTAGAATCTCGTCTAGTGATGGCCTGAGACTCTGAGGTGAGGCCGTGTTCCACTCTGTGCGATCGAGGTTGCCTGATTTGACCGAGAATAGATGGACGCGCTGAACGCCATCCCGCCCGGTGCCGACTGCTGCGACATCGACGCCATACTGGCGTGTGCCCCTCGCCGGACGCGAATAGACAGTGAACCCAAGCTCGGTCAGCAAGTCGGGCAGCACCGCGTCGAGCTCGCCGCGCTCTCGTAGGGAGGCGAGATACTCACGAATGACAAGCTTCACGGCTTGGCTACCATGCACATCGCGCGAAAGAGACGGAGGGTATAATCAAGGTCGAACGGTTCAAGTATGTCGAGGCGCGGCGACTCGATACTGTGGCTGAAGCTGTGAAGCTTCATCTCGTGGCGTTGCGTCTTGCCGTCTGGTCCCTCGAAACGACTGATCGAGCGATTGCCGTAGAGTAGCACCGAACGGCTCACGACCGACATCAGTATCGACTTTTTCTCGGCCTGCTTGTGCGCTTGGCGCATCGATTCATGCTGGCGGTGGCTTTCGATAAGCCGTTCGCGCTCCGATGGGCGCAACTCCTTGATACGGCCAGCCTTGCGCAGGCCGTCAATGTACGCATCGAGCCGGCCGAGGAGTTCTTCAATGACGGGCTGCGCCGGGTCGCTTGCAATCTTGGCTCGGTCGCCCAACCAGTCGGCCAATTCTCCCGAATAGTTGATTAACAGTGGGTCGAAGAGAATTTCCGCCATCGCGTTGCGTGGGGCCTCGGCGACACCGCGGAGGAGACCGAGCACCAGCGAAGCAGCCGTAATCGGATGGAGGAACAGATAGCCGATCGCACGATGGGCAAGCAGGACCCTGTCGGCATCCGCCAGGCCGCGGGTGGCGCGGTCAACCTCCAGGACAAGCGGCGAATCACCATGATAGTCGCCGACCAACGACAAGGTGGCGCGGCCGAGGTTGGGATTGCACGACAGCAGCCAGCCGACCATTACTTTAGCCAGTTGATCGGGTGCGAGCTGGAGCAGTGCATATGAGAAGCCATCGAGCGTCTCAAACGAGGCGAGCTCGCCATGCGCCGCGATCAGTGGCGTGATCAGGGCGAGGGCTTCATCTAGTCGTCCATGCGAAACCAGCTTACCGCCGGCGGCATCGATATTCTCGAGCGTTCCACGATTGCCGATCGCGACCTTCTGCATGATCGCCGTCAGGCCAGCCACAATTGCCGGCGGCAGCTCCTCGCCATGGAACATGAGCTCAAACGAGAGCTGGTGGATCGCGTGGTCACCGACCTGTGGCGCGGCAGTTTGGATCAGCGCGACGGCTGACGCTTCCATATCGGGATGAACACGTGCGATCTCGCATATGGCGGTGAGGATATGACCAAGACTATTGTCGTCGGCAGTAGCTCTGGCGGCCGCGAGGGCGTCGGTCGCGCGGCTACGTGCCTCGGGGGTCACTAGAACGATCGTCCCGATCGCCTTGGCCGCGGCCGAGCGCGCGGGTGCCGCCGGGCCTTCGAGGTAGGCGATCGCTTCGGTGAGTGCTTCATCGGGTGAATTCGCGGCGAGCGCCTGAAGGCTAAGGAACACATAGGCCGCATTTTCGGGTTCTTCCTTGTCTATCGTAACGAGCGTGGTCCGCGCGCGATCGCCTTGCTCGGCCCAAGTCCGATACGCGCCATTGGGCATACCGGACGCCAGATCATTGCCAGCGCGGCCAGTCAATGCCTTCACCGCGGCGAGCATCGCCGGAACCTCGGCTTGAAGGGTTGGAATAAGATCGCAATAGACATGCATGACCGTGAAGAAGTCATGCTGACTAATCGAAGAACTGATAATCGTGCGTGCGGCTTCGAGCACATCGATCGTGCCGTCATTGTGGAGTTCCGTGAGCGTCGCGTGAAACGCTTTACCGATGTCATCGGCACGATGTTGGCGAGTGCGCTCAACGAACAGCTCAAGGAGCGTACCCGCGCCATGGCGATCTATAATTCTGTTCTTGTCGACCATAATATTCCGTCTCGATCTCAGAGCACCATTGACATGCAGGCGTAGATATCTGAAACGAAGATGTCGACTTCTGATGTTGAATTTGGAAACGATCCAGCTCGATGGGCGTATAGATTACGTTTGTCTGCAATGGCTCTCTTAAAGACGGTAGCCGTAGGGTGATCGAGATACCCTCTCGTGCTTGGGTGGAGCGACTTTAGGCTGTCGAGCATCTTGCCGATTCCCGGCGCCGCCCTTGGGTCGATCCCATTGTTTCGCAGCACCGATGCGAGGCATGTGTCCATCGCCCGGCTCGCATGGATGACCTGAAGAAGTCGTTGGCGCTTTAGCGGCTGGAGACGAACACACGCGCCGAGTTCTGCCAACTCACTATCTACAAGCCGCAAGTCCGGATTGAGCGCGTAGGCAGGAGACCCTCGGACAAGCGCCTGCATGAGCTTGTGACGTGACCTTCTGGAGCTCATTTTAGTCTCGTGTATCGGTGGACCAGTTCAGCGACTTGGTGAGGAGAGCGTCTCCGGAAAGTCGCTGGTGCGATGACCCATCCCGCGAACGCGGCTGCCCTGAGCGCTTTTAGTGGGTCACCGGGAAGCTCGGGAAGGTTCTGTGCAAACGCTAATCCCGCAGGTTCATCTCTAAGCTCGACGCCATTGATCGTGGGCGCAAACCAATGTTCGCATTCTGCCAGGATGAATGTCTTGAGGGCCGATAGCGACGGCTCCCCCCGGAAAAATGCTCCGGACACTCCGTTTTCAAATATGTCGCGATCGGGCATGCGAGCGACTTTTTGCGGGATGTCATGAAATCGATCCGCATGATGATGAAGCGTCTGAGCGAGTCTATAGGTGTCAGCAAATCTGCGCTCAGCGCGCCGTTGCTTGCTTTCAGACACCTTCGTTCTGGACGCCTTGCCGGGATCGCGTGCGATCTTCACCAGATCGGCTCTTAAATTTCGATTCTCAAAATCGAATTCGGCAAAGAATAATTGAGAGTATATTTCCGGTAATCCGCCCTGTGATTTGATATGAATGAATGACGTATGAGGCGGGAGCGCCATGGTGTTAAGCGTCAACCTGGCTTCAAAAAGTTTTGGGCGTCGCAATTCTTCGGATGAAGCAATCATGACGGCCGTCAGACCTGAAGGTCCACCGACCAAAACATCAGCAGAACGTAATACAAGAGGATGATCGGGGGATGCGACAACTATGTGGTCCCCCTCTAGCGATCGCTGAAAATGGGACGCGATCTCTGCTCGCCGTCGTACCACTGACTCCGTCAATTCACGCCCCCGCCACCCAGCGTTTCGCTAGGGAATCACCGGCGAACTTTAGCAGGCCGCGCAGCGTGTGCTACGCCTCCTTACGCAGATGGATTGAGTTACCTACCCGCACCACCAAGCCCTCGCGCAATGGGAGCGCGGTATTGGCATCCGTTACACTGCCCGGCAGCCGACGTCCCCAGCGTCCAAAAAGGGGCCGCTTTTGACCACTCAGCGGCTTGCTGGGAATGCGGCAGTTGGGCGAGTGCGGAACCTCGGCAAGCACACTCGTAACGTCTGATTCTGGGCAATGCGCTAATGTCCGCGAATGGCGCGTCCTCCTCAAATGTTGGTTCGGGCGCGCTCAAGCTGTTCTCGTGTCGACATCGAGTTTCTCACGCCCAATCGAGGTGGTGACGATCTCGGGCGGCAAACCTGCGCCAATGCCGGCACTGAGAGGCCCGGCCGCCCAACTTTTTGCGCTTTCTGGATTTTC
>NZ_JXTJ01000030.1 GCF_001509835.1 Allobosea sp. WAO | reverse complement strand
GCTGCGGCCGGCGCATCGGGTGAACATGCAAAGGGCGCCAAAAGGCGCCCTTTGCCTTCTCGTAGCGTTTTGTCCCGAGCCTCAGGCGAAGCGGAAATCGTCCTGGGCGAGGCTGGTGAGCTGGATGCCCTTGAGGGTCAGCGAGGTGTCGGCATCGACGGTGAAGACCGTGTCGGCACCGCTCTGGGTCGCGGCGGCGATCGCCGCGTCGAAATCGGCGAAGACGTCGAGCCCGAACTCCAGCACGTCCGAGCTCGAGCCGGTCGTCCTGAAGTCGGTGATCACGTCCTTGCCGAAGCCTTGCGCGAAGACGAAGACGTCGTGGCCGGAGCCGCCGGTCAGGATGTCGTCGCCGGCCCCGCCCTCGATGCGGTCGTCGCCCGAGCCGCCGTCGATCACGTCGTTGCCGGCGCCGCCGAGGACGAGGTCGTCGCCCGAGCCGGCGTCGACGACGTCGTCGCCTTCGCCGGCCTCGACGCGGTCATTGCCGGAGCCGGCCTTGATCACGTCGTTGCCGGTGCCGCCGAAGACGTCGTCGTCGCCCGAGCCGCCGTCGAGCGCGTCGTCGCCTTCGCCGCCCCAGAGGGTGTCGTTGCCGGCGCCGCCCTTCAGCGTGTCGTTGCCGGCACCGCCATCGAAGGCCTCGTCGCCATTGCTGCCGGTGACGACGTCGTTGCCGGCGCCGAAGAGCAGCTTCTCGATGTTGACGAAGCTGTTCGTGCCGATGCCATCACCCGAAGCCTTGCCGGCGGCGAAGTCGACGCTGATCGCCCCCGTCGCAGCCGAGAGGTCGAGCGTGTCGAAGCCGTCGCCGCCATCGATCACGTCATGGCCCGCACCCGCCACGATGATGTCGTCGCCGCCACCGGCCAGGATCACGTCGTCGCCGGCGCCGCCGACGAGACGGTTGGCGCCGTCATCGCCGATCAGGGTGTCGTTGCCCGTGCCGCCGATGACGTTCTCGATCGAGATCAGCTCGTCCTCTCCGCTCTCGTCGCCGAAGGCGATGCCCTGCGACAGGTCGACGGTGACGCCGGCGGTGTCGTCGGAGTAGTCGGCGGTGTCGCTGCCGTCGCCGCCATCGAGCAGATCATCGTTCGCGCCGCCGCTCAGCACGTCGTCGCCCGCACCGCCGAACAGCCGGTCGTCGCCGGCGCCGCCCTTGAGGACGTCGTCGCCATCCTCGCCATGCAGTTCGTCATCGCCGTCGCCGCCCTCGACCACGTCGTTCCCCGCACCGGCCAGAACGACATCGTCGC
>NZ_JXTJ01000003.1 GCF_001509835.1 Allobosea sp. WAO | reverse complement strand
GGCGTGATCCCGCCGCAGGACTTCGAGAGCCTGATCCAGGCCGGCGCCAGCGCGATCTTCCCGCCGGGAACCGTGATCGCCGACGCCGCCGAAAAGCTCCTCGACGAACTCAACCGGAACCTCGGATACGCGCAGAAGTCGGCGGCGGAGTAGCGGGGAAATGGCGGCACGGCTTGCGCCGCGCCGCTCGACAGGCGCCTAGCGCCATTAGCGGTTGTCGTAGCGCCGGCCGTAGCCATAGGCATCGTCGCGCCGTTCCTCGTTCCAGCGCTGCCAGCGACGCTGGCCCCAATAGCCGTGGAAAGCCGGCGGCGCCGGGCGCCAGCCATAGGCGCGGCGTTCATATTGGCGCTCATAGCGGTCATAGGCCTGGGCCTCGCCGCTGCCGGCAAGACCCAGCATGGCGAGCCCCCCGGTGCCGATGGCGAGGGCAGCGAGGCCGGCGGTGGCGAGCTTGCGGAACATGGTTCCTGTCCTGTGCTGTGGCCGGGGACATTCCCCGCCCTTGCGCTGGACATTCGCAGGCTCCGCCTGAACCGGCATTGAGGCCGGCGTTCACCCGCCGTTTAACCCTTCTCTCCGGCGAGTGCCTCGCGCTTGAGCAGCAGCGAGGCGGCTATCACCGCCACCGCGACCGCGCCGATCATGATCGTGCAGGCGGCGTTGATCTCGGGCGAGACGCCGAGGCGGATCGCCGAGTAGAGCCGCATCGGCAGCGTCGTCGCGCCCGGGCCGCTGGTGAAGCTCGCGATCACGAGATCGTCGAGCGAGAGCGTGAAGGCGAGCATCCAGGCGGCGAGGACCGCCGGCCAGATCAGGGGCAGCGTCACCGTGAAGAAGGTCGTCACCGGCGTCGCCCCGAGATCGCGCGCCGCCTCCTCCAGCGACCGGTCGAAGCCGGCAAGCCGCGCCTGCACGACGATGCAGGCGAAGCCGAGGCTGAAGGTCGCGTGGGCGACGACCACGGTCCAATAGCCGCGCTCGACATCGCCGGCGACGAAGAGCAGCAGCAGCGACAGGCCGGTAATCACCTCCGGCATGACAAGCGGCGCCAGCACCATGCCCGAGAACAGGGTGCGGCCGGCGAAGCTGCGATAGCGCGTCAGCGCCAGCGCGGCGAGCGTGCCGAGTCCGGCCGCCAGCGTCGCCGAGACCAGCGCGACGCGGATCGTCAGCCAGGCGGCATCGAGCAGCGGCTGGTTGTTGAACAGCGCGACATACCAATGCGTCGAGAAGCCGCCCCAGACCGTGACCAGCCGCGAGGCGTTGAACGAATAGGCGATCAGCGCGACGATCGGCAGGTACAGGAAGGCGAAGCCGAGCACGAGCGCGGCCAGGTGGAAGCTGCCGAAGCGCCTCATCGCGCCGCCCTCCCCGCCCGCTGAAGCAGCACGAGCGGCAGCACCAGCACGATCAGCAGCACGATCGCCACCGCCGAGGCCAGTGGCCAGTCGCGGTTGGAGAAGAACTCGCTCCAGAGCACCTTGCCGACCATCAGCGTATCGGGCCCGCCGAGCAGGTCCGGGATGACGAACTCACCGATCGCCGGAATGAAGACCAGCGCCGATCCGGCGAGGATGCCCGGCAGCGAGAGCGGCAGGGTCACGGTGCGGAAAATGGTCAGCGGCGTCGCGCCGAGGTCGGCGGCCGCCTCGACCAGCGTGCCGTCGAGCTTCTGCAAGGTGGTGTAGAGCGGCAGCACCATGAAGGGCAGGTAGGAATAGACCATGCCGATCAGCACGGCGGTGTCGGTGTTCAGCAGGCGCAGCGGCTCGTTCGCCAGCCCGAGCCAGCCCAGCGCCATGTCGAGCAGGCCTTCCGGCCGCAATATGCCGATCCAGGCGTAGACGCGGATCAGGAAGGAGGTCCAGAACGGCAGGATGACGAGCAGGAGCAGGATGCCCTGCCAGCGCTTCGGCGCCATCGCCATCGCATAGGCCAGCGGATAGCCGAGCGCGAGCGCGATCAGGGTGGTCAGGCCGGCAATGCGCAGCGAGGATAGATAGCTCTGCCAATAGAGCGCGTCCTCGCCGAGCAGCCGGAAATTCTCGAGATCGAGCCCGGCGAGGAACTCGCCGAGCGCGTCGAAGCCGAGGAAATGCGGCGCATAAGGTGGCTGGTCGGTCGCCGCATCCGAGAGCGCGATCCGCAGCACGATGAGGAAGGGTGCCAGGAAGAAGGCGAGCAGCCAGAGATAGGGGATCGCGGCGACGAGCAACCCGCGCCCGCCGGCCGCTCGGGGAACCGGGCCGCTCACGATCCCAGCACCATGCCGGCTTCGACGTCCCAGGACAGCCAGACCCTGTCTTCCCAGGCGAAGGGGCGCTCGATGCGCCGCGTGCGGTTAGTCAGCGAGACCTTGAGCAATTTACCCTCGTCGCCGCCGACCATCACCTGGATCATCGTCATGTCGCCGAGATAGCCGATATCCCAGATCTCGCCGGCGACCTTGTTCACGCCCTGCTGCGGCTCGTCATGACTGATCACGATCTTCTCGGGCCGCAGGCCGATGGCGAGCGCATCACCCGGCTTGCAGGACGGCGCATCCTCGTCGAGCTCGATCGTGCCGACATGCTCGTTCGCGAGCGTGACGAGGTCACCCTCGACCGTGGTCACCCTGCCCTCTATCAGGTTGATGTCGCCGACGAACTCGGCGACGAAACGATTGGCCGGCGCCTCGTAGATCAGGTCGGGCGGCGCGATCTGGAGCAGCCGGCCATGATCCATCACGGCCATGCGGTCGGCCATGGTCATGGCCTCGTCCTGGTCGTGCGTCACCACCATGAAGGTCAGGCCGAGATCGGCCTGGAGGTCCATCAGCTCGTATTGCGTCGCCTCGCGCAGCTTCTTGTCGAGCGCACCCAAGGGCTCGTCGAGCAGGAGCAGCTTGGGCTGCTTCACCAGGGCGCGGGCGAGCGCGACGCGCTGGCGCTGGCCGCCGGAGAGCTGGTCCGGCCGCCTGCCCTCGAAGCCGTTCAGCCGGACGCGCTTCAGCATCGCGTCGACCCGCTCGCGCAGCTGCGCCTTCGGCAGCCCCTCGCGCTTAAGTCCGTAGGCGATATTGTCGCCGACGGAGAGATGCGGGAACAGCGCGTAGGACTGGAACATCATGTTCACCGGCCGCTGATGAGGCGGCACGGTGGTGATGTCGACGCCGTCGAGCAGGATCTCGCCCTCGTCAGGCTGCTCGAAGCCGGCGAGCATGCGCATCAGCGTGGTCTTGCCGCAGCCCGACGGTCCGAGCAGCGCGAAGAACTCGCGCGCATGGATCGAAAGCGACAGCGCGTCGACCGCCGTCACCTTGCCGAAGCGCTTGGTGACATTGCGGAACTCGACCAGCGGCTTCGCCGCCGGGTCGTTCCAGGGCTGGAAGTCGCGACGGACGCTGCCTGGCGAGGCGCGCCGCGTCGCGGCGCCGGATGGCGCGTTCACCGCCCGCTCTTGACGCGGGTCCAGAGGCGATTGACCACCCGCTGCGTCTTCTGGTCGTAAGGCGTGATCGTGTAGAGCCGCGCCATCACCGCATCCGGCGGGTAAATCCCGGGATTGTCGCGCACCGCCGCAGAGAGCAGCGGCTTCGAGGCGCTGTTGCCGTTGGCGTACTGGATGAAGTCGGAGTTCTTCGCCGCCATTTCCGGACGGTTGACGAAGTCGATGAACTTCAGCGCCGCCTCCTGATTGGCCGCATCCTTCGGGATCACGAAGGAATCGAACCACATCAGCGCACCTTCCTTCGGGATCGCATAGGCGATCTCGACCTTGTTCTTGGCTTCCTCGGCGCGCTTCTTGGCCTGCAGGATGTCGCCGGAATAGCCGACGGCCAGGCAGATATCGCCATTGGCGAGCGCGTTGATGTATTCGGAGGAGTGGAACTTCTGGATATGCGGGCGCATCTTGCGCAGCAATTCGCCGGCCTTGTTGAGGTCGGCCTCCTTCTTGGAGTCGGGATCGAGCCCGAGATAGCGCAGCGCCGCCGGGAACATCTCCTCGACCGCGTCGAGCACGTGCACGCCGCAATTGGAGAGCTTCTTCAGCTTCTCGGCGTCGAACAGGATGCTCCAGGAATCGATCACCGCATCGGGGCCGAGCCGTTCCTTGATCTTGGCTACGTTGTAGCCGATCCCGGTCGTGCCCCACATGTAGTTCACGGCGAACTTGTTGCCGGGGTCGTATTTCGAGAGCCGCTGCTGGATTTCCGGCCAGGCATTCTTGAGGTTCGGCACCTTGGCGGTGTCGACCGGGGTGTAGAGGCCCAGCGGAATGTGCCGCGGCAGGAAGGAGGCCGTGACGACGACGAGATCATAGCCGGTCTTGCCGGCGAGAAGCTTGGTCTCGACCGTCTCCATCTGGTCGAACGTGTCGTAGACGACCGTGATGCCGGTCTCTTTCTTGAAGGCGTCGAGCACCTCCGGATTGACGTAGTCGGACCAGTTGTAGATGCGCAGTTCCTTGTCCTGCGCCTGGGCCGGGGTTCCCGCGAGAAGGGCGAGCCCGAGGGCCGCACCGGTCGCGAAGCGTTTTAGAACCGACGTCAATTCACTCAATCTGCCCCTCCTCACGGACATGCTGTGCCAGAGCCGGATCCGATCAGGTTGAATTGGCCTGATCGGTGAATCCGTCTCTCACCTTTTAGCGCCGGCAAGCTATCAGCTTGTCTGAAACGCTCAACCTCGATTTCGTGATCCTGGCGCGGTGACCACAGCTTGCGAGGCGCAGGCTCGGCCCTATTTTCTACCGGCGCATGACACGACGTTTTCTCCTCCTCTTTTCCGTGCTTTTCCTGCTGCCGCTCGCCAGCCATGCGGCCTGGTGGTCATGGCAGCCCTTGGCCGCCGACTGGCGCCGGGCCGACTGGTCGAGCGCGGCCCTGCTGCCGGCCGCCGCAATAGAACCCGAGGCGACCGTGCACGTCTTCGCGGCGCGCGTCGGCCGCTGGCGCGGCGTCTTCGCGCATCATTCCTGGGTGGTGGTGAAGGAGGCCGGGGCGAAGGCCTATACCCGCTTCGACGTAGTCGGCTGGGGCAATCCCGTGCGCGTCAACCATCGCGAGGCCGATGGGCGCTGGTTCGGCAATGTCCCGGAACTCGTCGCCGAGGTGAAGGGCGAGGCCGCGGCGGCGCTGATCCCGCGCATCCGCGAGGCCGTGAAGAGCTATGGCTACAGCGAGTACGGCACCTACGCCGCCTGGCCGGGACCGAACTCGAACAGCTTCGTCCAGCACGTGCTGGCGGAGGTCCCGGAGCTCGGCCACGCCCTGCCGCCGACCGCGATCGGCAAGGACTGGCGCGAAAGCGGCCTCTACGCCGGCTGGACGCCGAGCCGCACCGGGGTACAGGCATCGCTCTATGGGCTCGCCGGCATTTCGCTCGGCTGGGTCGAAGGCGTCGAGATCAACCTGCTCGGCCTCGTCGCCGGCCTCGACCTGCGCCAGCCGGCGCTGAAACTACCGGGCTGGGGGCGGGTGGGATTGTGAACCACCACCGTCATTCCGGGGCGCTGCGTAGCAGCGAGCCCGGAACCCAGAACCGATGACGTTCATCATCGGCCGCGGCAGTCGCAGCGCTCAATGCAAAGAGGATATCGGTTCTGGGTTCCGGGCTCATCGCTTCGCAATGCCCCGGAAAGACGATGCGCCCTATCAATTCCGCAGCACCAGGCACGCCCCGCCCGCCTGCCGCAGGCGATTGCAGGTCACGGTCGCCTCGCGCAGGCTGTGGGCCGGCAGGCGGACGCGATAGAAGCGCCCCCTGCCCCGGCCCGGCACCGGCGTTCCCAGAACGATCGTCGGCTTGCCCGAGAGCAGTGAGGCGAAGCGGGCGACGACCCGCTGATAGGAGGCGACGGCGCGCGCTTTCGACGGATTTCCCGCGAGCTGCACGCCGAAGGGCGCATAGGCACCCTCGATCAGCACGGCAGGCGCCGTCGTCCGGATCGAGGCGACGGCGGTCAGGCAATCCGTCTCCTGCGTCGTCGCCGGAGGCGGTGCCTCACCGGGGCCGAGACGCCATTCATCGACCGAACGGCCGGTGATGAAGCGGACATAGGCCTGCGTCTCATAGGGCAGCGCGCCGCCACGAGCGACCCAGCGCGCGACGCGGTTCGGACCGCCATTATAGGCGGCGGCGGCGAGGCCGAGATTACCGAACTGTCCCTTCAGCGCAGACAGGAAGGCGGCCGAATGCGGGATCGCGGCCTCGGGGTCGAACGGGTCGGCAAGGCCGCGCTCGTTGGCGGTCCCCGGCATGAACTGGGCGATGCCCTGCGCGCCGGCGGGGCTCGTGACATGCGGCCGGAAGCTGCTCTCGCGCCAGATCAGCCTGGTGAAGAAGGCGACCGGCAGCTCATGCTGCTTGGCCGCCCCCTCGATCAGGCGGCAGATGGTCTGCGCCACGCTTTCCTGCTGCGGCTCGGCCAGGGCCGAGCCACAGGACAAGGTCGCGGCCAGCGCCGCGACGACAGCGCGGCGCCCGCCTTGCCTCACGCAGCTTCGAGAGCCTGCGCAAGATCGGAGATCAGGTCCTCGATGTTCTCGATGCCGACCGAGATCCGGATCAGCGCATCGGTGAGGCCGATCTCCTCGCGCATCTCACGGGCGACGCCGGAATGCGTCATCGCCGCAGGATGCGAGACCAGCGTCTCGGTGCCGCCGAGGCTGACCGCGAGCTTCATGATCTGGAGATTGTCGAGGACCGCGAAGGCCTCTTTCTCGCCGCCCTTCACGTCGAAGGCGAAGGTCGAGCCCGGCTGACTGCACTGCCGGTCGAAGACTGCCTTGCGCGGATCGCCGTCCTTGAGATTGCCGAGATAGTGCACCTTGGCGATCTTGGGATGGTTCAGCAGGTATTCCGCGACCTTGCGGCCGTTCTCGTTGGCCCGATGCATGCGAATGTCGAGCGTCTCCAGCGAGCGCATCAGCATCCAGCACGAGTTCGGATCGAGCTGCGTGCCGAGCGAGCCGCGCCAGGCCTTGACCTGCCGCACCAGCGCCTCCGAGCCGCTGATCGAGCCGCCGACGAGATCGCTGTGGCCGCCCACATATTTGGTCAGCGAAAGCAGCGAGAGATCGGCGCCGTGCTTCAGCGGCTTCTGGAAGATCGGCCCGAGCATGGTGTTGTCGACCACGACCGGCGGGCGATGGCCCTGGCTCTTCTCGAGCTCGTCGGCGATCGCTTTGCAGGCGGCAAGGTCGACGAGGCCGTTGGTCGGGTTGGCCGGCGTCTCGACCAGGATCATCGCGACCCGGCCCTTGGCGGCAGCCGCCTTCGCGACGGCACGCATCTGCGCGACGTCGACCCCATCGGTGAAGCCGAAGGGCGTGACGCCGAAGGCTCCCATCTGATTCTTCAGCAGGGTCTCGGTGCCGCCATAGAGCGGGCGGCTGTGGATGATCGTGTCGCCCGGCCGCAGGAAGGCGAAGCAGGTGGTCGCGATCGCCGCCATGCCGCTGGCGAAGACCGCGCATTTCTCGGCCTCGTCCCAGATCGCCAGGCGATCCTCGAGGATCTCCATGTTCGGGTGGTTGAAGCGCGAATAGACCAGACCCGACTTCTCGCCCGGCTTGAGCTGGCGGCGGCCGGCGGTCAGGTCGAAGAAGTCCTTACCCTGCTGGGCGTTCTCGAAAACGAAGGTCGAGGTCAGGAAGACCGGCGGCTTGAGAGAGCCCTCGGACATGGCCGGCGAATAGCCGAAGCCCATCATCAGGGTCTCGGGGTGGAGCTTTCGATTGGCGATCCGGTCCTTGTGATAATCGTCCTGGCTCATGATCCGCCTCCGTTGCCGGTGCACCGCACCGCTTTCGTGGCGTCAGCCTATGACGATCCGGGCGCCATTGCATGAACGATCATCGGCATTCTAAGGATCAGTTGAGCACGATTCCGCTCATCTTTCTCCCACATGGAGCAGATCATGCTCGACAGTACCGACCGCCGCATGCTCACTCTGCTGCAGGAGGACGGCCGCATCACCAATCACGATCTGTCGCAGAAGGTCGGGCTGTCGCCCACACCCTGCCTGCGCCGGCTGAAGCGGCTGGAAGAGACCGGCGTGATCAAGGGCTACTCGGCGATCGTCGACCCCAAGGCCTATGGCCTGCCCTTCAGCGTCTTCGTCTCGGTGCGCCTCAGCCAGCAGACCCAGGAGCACATCGCCGAATTCGAGAAGGCGGTCGAAAGCTGGCCGGAAGTCGCCGAGTGCTATCTGATGACCGGCTCGCAGGACTATCTGCTGCGCGTCCTCACCGACGGCATCGAGGGCTATGAGCGCTTCCTGAAGCTCAAGGTGACGCGGCTGAAATGCATCCAGTCGGTCGAGTCGAACTTCGCTTTGGCAACGATCAAGAAGCGAGTCGGCCTGCCGCCGCTGTGAGGCTCACGAGCCGGCGCGGTCGATGGCCCGCCTCACCACCTGCGTGACCTCGCTGTCGGACAGGAAGAGATCGTGGCGGAGCATGCTCCAGCCGCGCCCAGCCGTGTCCGCAACCCGAACGCCGAGATTTTCCAGCCGCTCGCGATCGGCGGCGCCGGCGCGGGCGACGCCACCGGCGATGCGCGAGGAGACGGCGAGCGCCCTGTCGCCGGGGTCGATGATCACGGTCATGCGCCTGGCGATCGGCCCGAGCTTGGAGACGGTCTGCTCGAAGGCGTCGATGTCGATGTCGGGCGAAGCGAAGACGACGGAGCCGATCCGGTCCGTAAACCCCGGCAGGTCCCGCAGCTCGCGCAGGCCTTCCAGCGCCAGGAAGGTCCCCATCGAATGGGCGACGATGTGGACGCGGCCAGCGATCGGGTTGTCGACCAGCGCCTTCAGCGCCTGGACGAAGCCGTCGCGCGACCAGAGTGCGCTTTCGCGATCGTAGGCATAGGCGAGCAGGCCGCCGCCGGACGGCCAGGTGAACAGCGCAGTACGCCCGTCGAAAGCGAGGCTGTGCGAGAGCTGGCCGGCGCTGCGGGCCGACGATTCGAAGGTCTCGTTGTAGCCGTGGATGTAAAGCAGCACGTCCCGGCCATTGGCGGCCTCCGCGAAGGCCCGCGCCGCGTCGGCAGAGCCGCGCCGCTGGACGCCGAGCACCGCCCAGTCACCGCTGACGGCAGAACTCACCTGTGCCGCCATGCCACGCCCGGGCGCAGACAACCGCGCTTCGGCGAAAACCAGCCCACTGCCACGATCCGAGCCAAAATAGGGCGGCCTGTCACCTGTCGGCTTGCGCGTGGTGGCGACCAGCAACTGCGGCTCCTTGCCGAAGCTCGAGGCATCGGCCGGGCCGGTGAACGGCGAGACCATAGCTTCGCTCTGGACGCAGGAGGCGAGCGTCGGCGAGAGCAAGGCAAGGCCGATGAGGGAACGACGAGACAAGGCAGGCCGCGAGGCTGACATGAGCAGATCCGGAACTGGGGAGCGCGGGGCCTTTTTGGCCGGCTGGCCTTAAAGCCAAATCAACGCGGCCAGAATGCGGCGCGGCGACGTCCGGTCAGCGGCCGGCGATGGCCGACGGCGCCGTCACCACGAGCTCGACGGTCGATCCCAAGGCTCCAACCACGCCACCTGTGATGTCGCCCAGCCTGTCGCCGAAGCCTGGTCCGGCGACCGCGATGCCTCTGTCGGCCTGGAGGCGGCGGCCGATCAACTGCACCACCTTGGGCGAGGAAGCGAACTTGCCGTGGTTGAGCTGATCGCTCGTCGAGATCTCCGAGAGATCGATGATGTGGGCACCGCGCCGTTCGAGATCGGCGACGATCTCCGTATCCTTGGCCGAGATGGCGCCAAGCCGCGTCTTGTCGCCGGCGAAGCGCCGCGAGAAGGCGAGCGCACGATCGTCGGCGGAGACGAAGACGGTGACATCGCGCTTGATCTCGTCGATCTGCGTCTTGAACACATCGAGATCGATGTCGGGCGCGGCGAGCATGACGTTGCGCAGCTTGCCGCCGAAATTGCCGTCGCCGCGGATCGCGGCCTGGCGCAGAGCCTCCAGCGTCACCAGCGTGCCCATTGAGTGGGCGAGGACATCGATCCGGCTCGCCCCGAGATCGCGCGAGATGCCGCGCAGGGCCGCCTCGAGGAAATCGCGCGAGTAGAAAGCGCTCTCGCGGTCATAGGGATACTGCAGCAATTCGCCGCGCGAGGGCCAGGTAAACAACACCGCCACGCCCTTGAAGCCGGCATCGTGGACGATCTGCGCGAAGCGATAGGAGGCGTCGGCGAAATTGGTGTTGTAGCCATGGACGAAGACGAGCACGTCGCGGTCGACCGGCTTGCGCTTGGCAAGTTCGGCGCGAACCTGCGCGGTGACCGGGTCGCGTTCCAGCGCCGTCACCTTGCTGACCGCGAAATGCAGCGAGGGATCGGCCTTCGCACCGACGGCTGGGAGTTCGAGCTCGCCCGGCTTGTGGGCCCGGGGCACCGTCATGTCGAGCCGGGCGAAGGAGAGGGTCGCAGCCCTCTCGCCGGTGAAATAGCTCGGCTTTTCGGCGGGGGCCCGCGTGGTCGCGACGAAGATCGGGAAACTGGCGACGGTATCCCCCTGCGCCGTATCGGCGAGAACCAGGGTACGCGGCGTGCCGCCGCAAGCGCCGAGCGCGAGCGGGGCCAGCAGGGCCAGCACGATCAACCGAAACCGGGACAACAGGCGGCACTCCAACAACCCGAGACTCGTCCCATCGCCGTGCCAACCGAGCAAGTGCCGCCAGGACACAGCCCCTGCACAATCGTGCCCTTCCGCCGAGGCCATGCTCTTGCTACCAGCAGGGCATGATCGACCTGAACGCACTCGGCAATGCGATTCTGGCAGGCGAGCGCGCCGCGCTGGCGCGCGCCATCACGCTGGCCGAGAGCCGCCGCGCCGACCATCGCGAACAGGCGCAGGCCCTGCTGCAGAAGCTGCTGCCGCATGCCGGCAAGGCGATCCGGGTCGGCATCACCGGCGTTCCCGGTGTCGGCAAGTCGACGACGATCGACGCGCTCGGCTCCTATCTGACCGGGCTCGGCCACAAGGTCGCGGTGCTGGCGGTCGACCCCTCCTCGACGCGCACCGGCGGCTCGATCCTCGGCGACAAGACGCGGATGGCGAGGCTCGCGGTCGATCCCGCCGCCTATATCCGCCCTTCCCCCTCCTCCGGCACGCTCGGTGGCGTCGCCGCCAAGACGCGCGAGACCATGCTGCTCTGCGAGGCCGCCGGCTTCGACGTGGTCCTGGTCGAGACCGTCGGCGTCGGCCAGTCGGAGACTGCGGTCGCGGACCTCACCGACTTCTTCCTGGTGCTGATGCTGCCCAATGCCGGCGACGAGCTGCAGGGCATCAAGAAGGGCATCATCGAGCTCGCCGACATGATCGCCGTTAACAAGGCCGACGGCGCGGGCGCGACCGCCGCACGGGCGGCCGCGGCCCAGTACAAGGCCGCCCTGCACATCCTGGCACCGGCCTCGGCGCTCTGGTCGACGCCGGTCGTGACCGTATCCGGTCTGACAGGGGACGGTCTCGACAAGCTCTGGGACAAGATTGGGGAGCACCGGGCCCGCTTCGAGGCCAAGGGCCTCATCGCCGAGAAGCGGCGCCAGCAGGACGTGAAATGGATGTGGGCAATGGTCCAGGACCGGCTCCAGGCCAAGCTGCGACACGATCCGGCGCTGAAGGCGCGCACGCCGAAGCTCGAAGCTGCCGTGGCGAGCGGCGAGATGACGCCGACGCTCGCCGCCGACGAAATCGCGCGCGCGCTCGGCCTGTAACCGCGGCGGGCATCGCCCTGCCCACCAAGCTCCGAACGCAGAATGCGAGGCGGCCAAGCCGCTGAATCGGCACGCCGCTTGAAGGCCTCCGCTCCGATGGAGGGTTTCATGACGGTCTCGCGCCGGAATCTGCTGCGAACGGCCCTGTTTGGCACAGTCGCGGGCGCCACCGCTCCCGCTTTGGCGCAATCTGCGCCGCGCGCCGCCTCGGCCGCTCCGCTCGGCTCGCTCGGCCTTGAAGCGTCGCAATACGGGCTGCGCCCCGGCTCGACCGACGACCAGTCGCGCACCCTGCAGAATGCCCTCGTAGAGGCGGTCAAGCGCGATACGCCTCTACTGGTCGCACCAGGACGCTACCGCATCGCCAATGTCGTGCTGCCTGAGGGCGCGCGGCTCATCGGTGTCCCGGGCACGACGCAGTTCATCGCGGCGCAGGCCGGTCCGCTGCTGGTCGCCCGCCGGATCAAGCGGGCAGCGATCTCCGGCATTCTCGTCGACGGGCTCGACATCCGCGCCAGCCAGCGCAACGGGCTGATCGCGGTGGACGAGGTGCCCGATTTTGCCCTCGCCGATTGCGAATTCGCCAATGCCGGCTCTGTCGGCCTGACATTGAATCGGACGGGTGGACGCATCGAGCGCAGCCGCTTCCGCAGCATGCGCGATTCCGCGCTGTTCTCGCTGGATTCGCGCGGGCTTTCGATCGAGGCCAACACCGTCGAGGATTGCGGCAACAACGGCATCCAGCTCTGGCGCAGCCAGGCCGGCGACGAGCAGAGCCTCGTCCGCGGCAACCGGGTGAACCGCGTCCGCAACGATGCCGGCGGCGACGGCCCGAACGGCAATGGCATCAGCCTCTTCCGGGCAGGAGGTGTGATCATCGAAGGGAACACGCTTCGCGATTGCGCGCTGACCTTCATCCGCAACAATTCCGGCTCCGGCGTGCAGATGCTCGGCAATCAGGGCCGGCGCTGCGGCGAGGTCGCGCTCTATTCGGAATTCGCCTTCGAGGGCGCGATCATCGCGAACAATCTGGTCGAGGACTGCGCCCAGGGCGCCAACATCACCAATCTCGACCATGGCGGGCGCCTGTCCGTCTTCGCCAACAACATCGTCCGCAACGCCCAGAAGGGGCTGGCGCCGAAGGGCAAGGAGCTGATCGGCGGCATGGGCGTGCATGTCGAGGCCGAGGCCAGCGTCACCGGCAACGTCATCGAGAACGCCAGCGAGGTCGGCATCTCGCTCGGCTGGTCCTGGGGCATGCGCAATCTCGTCGCCACCGGCAACATGGTGCGCAAGACCGGCATCGGCATCTCGGTCTCGCTGGTGCCGAAGGAGCGCAACGCACTGATTGCCAACAACGTCATCAGCGAAGCCAAGCTCGGCGCGGTGGTCGGGACCGAATATGGCAAGGCCGTCACCGGCGACCTGACGAGGGCCGAGGACAAGCGCGCGGCGGGCGTCAGGGTCGAGAACAACGCGGTGGGATGAGCCCCGGCTATTCCTCCACCCCGCACCAGCCGGGCAGGTGCTCGGCCTCGCTCTTCCTGGCTTCGAGCAGCGCCTGCTTCAGCGCCTTATTGAAGGCGCCCTCTACGGTCACGCGCTTGATCCGCCGACGCAGGTGATCGGCCCAGAGAAATTCGGAAAACGGCATCTCGGTCTTCGCATAGCCGCCGGCAAGCCGCAGCGCCCCGGCGAGCGCGCGATAGGGATCGTCGACCAGCTCGGAAATGCTCCGCGGAATATGGCGGTAGGCGCGACGCCGCCCATCGGCATCGTATGGGTGCATCCAGCCGCGATTGTCGAGGAAGGTCCAGAAAGCCTGCTTGTCGAGGCGGCTCAGGTCGGCCAGCTGCGTCGTCAGGATGCGTGGCTCGCCTTCCAGGTGCAGCGCGAGCGCCAAATGATGATGATCGACAAGATATGGCCGCCGCTTCGGACCGAGGACGACCGGAACCGCGTGGCCGCCCAGATAGAGCGCGTCCCTGCCGGCGCTCTCCTCACGCCAGCGAATGCGCTTGGCCTCGACCTCGCGCATGCCGACGGTGATCTGGGTCGGGCACAGATCGGTGATCGCCGTTGCGATCAGTTGCGGCTCGATCTCGAACTTCATCAGTTACTCCCGCCGCTGCGCTGTTTGAGGGCCCGGATCGCCTGTTCGACACTGTGGAACAGATGGTCCTCTCCGATTTCGGCGATCACGCCGAAGCGGCGCAGCGCCTCGAGCGCGCGTACCGACTCGACCCGCGCAATCGCGACGGCGGCTCCGCCTTCCCGGCAACCCCGTATCAAGGCAAGCAGCGCCTGCGCGGCGGTGTAATCGACTGCCGCGATGCCGCCGGCCTCGAGGATGAAGAGCGTGGGCCGTCGCTGAGCGATGAGCTCCATCATGCCGAGCCGGAAGCTCTCGGCATTGGCGAAGAGCAGTGGCGCCTGGAAGGCTGCGACCAGCACGCCTGCTTCGCTCTGCGTCGGCTGGCCACTCCCCGGTGGCCACCAGATCGTCGTCCCGGCCAGCCGGCCGAGTTCAAGCGGCCGGCTGCGCGTGGTCATCCAGACGCCGTGCAGCAGCGAGAGCGCGATGCCGATGGCAACGCCGGTCTCGATCGGCAGCCAGACGATCGCGATGGCGGTGAGCAGTACGAGCGCGAATTCCGCGGGGGATTGCCGGGCAATGGCGCGGATCTGCCGGAGACGGAATATGCGCTGTGCAACGAAGAGCAGCACACCGGCGAGCGCCGCGACCGGCACCTGCGCCAGCAGGGAGCCGCCGGCGAGCGCCAGGGCCAGCACGATAGCGGCGGCGAGCAGCGCCGCGCGCTGTGAAGTGCCGCCGCTTTCGACGACCACCGCCGTCCGTGGCGGGCTGGCATTGACGGGGAAGGCGCCAGCGAGACCGGACAGGAGGTTCGCCGCTCCGAGACCGAGGAAATCGCGATCGACCCGCGGTTCGGCCCCTTCTCCGTCGGGAAAGGAGCGGCTCACCGTCGCTGTCTGCATCATCACCACCAGCGCGAGCAAAAGAGCGAGCGGCACGAGGCCACGCATGTCGCCCCAGTCGAGCCGCGGCCAGCCCAGCGTCGGCAATCCGGAGGGCAGGACGCCGAGAACCGCGACGCCGCGTGCGGAAAGCCCGAACAGCGCGACGGCGGCGGTGGCTGCTGCCAGCGCTATCAGCGCCCCAGGCAGGCGTGGCGCAAACCGCTCGCACAGGTTCAGCGTCGCCAGCGTGAACAGGCCGATAGCAAGAGAGAAGGGACTGGTCTCGCCGATCCGGCTCCAGATCACCTGGACCTGTCCGGCGATGTGGTGGCCGCCGCCGGGAATGCCGAGGAGTCCGGGCAGTTGCGAAACCACAATGTGGATCGCGATTCCCGCGAGAAAACCGGTCAGGACCGGTACCGAAAGCAGGTCGGCGATCCAGCCAAGCCTGAGCGCTCCCGCGATCAGCAGGGCGATGCCGACGAGGAGAGCCAGGAAAGCGGGTGCCCCCGGCGGAAAGGCGCCACTCGCGGCAAGCGCCGCGAGGCCGCTGACGAAGATCGGTGTGATCGTCGAATCGGCGCCGGCCGTCAGCACACGGCTGGCGCCGAAGCAGGCGAAGCCGAGCGTCGCCGCGACGAAGGCAAAGAAGCCGAGCTGCGGCTCGAAACCGCCGAGCTGCGCCGTCGCCATCTGCTCGGGGATGGTGATTGCGGCCAGCGTCAGCCCGGCGAGCAGGTCACGACCGAAGGAGCCGCCTCCATTGGCGACGGCTGAGCGCTCAGCAGTGTCGAGATCTTGCGGCATGCAGCGGACCCGATCGGGCAGGTCGAGCCTGCGCGCAGGCCCCGGCCGGCGTCAAGCAGCGCCGACAAGCCTTCCGGCGGCCCTGACCCGCCCGACCTCGATGCCGTTCCAGTTCTTCAGCACCGTCTCGCGGAAGGGCGCGAACGCCTCCTCCTGCCCTGCCAGCGGCGGCAGGAAACGCTCGACCAGGGCCGCCATCGCGATCTCTGTGGCCCGGCCGGCGCCATCGTCGCATTTCAGGGCGATGCCGTAGCCCAGCTCCGGCAGCGAGCCGCAATAGACACCTTCCGCGCCGGTCTTGATGAAGGCGCGCGCCCCGAAGACCTCCATGAAACGGGTGTCGAAGCGGCCGGTGCCGGCGACCATGAAGGGATTGGCCGCCACCGCCTGGCGGATCCGCCGCGCCGCGTCGGCGCGCTGCGGACCGAAGCCATGGCCGGTGCCGAAGCGGGCGAAGCCGAGCGCCAGCGCCTTCAGCGGCACGGCATAGGTCGGGATCGAGCAGCCATCGGTGCCGGAGAGCTCGCTTTTATGGGCGGCGCCGGTCGTCTCCTCCAGCGCCTCCCTGACGGCACGCTGCACGGCATGGCCGGGCTTCACGTAACCCGCCGTGTCCTCGTCGAGACCGCAGGCGAGGCAGACGAAGCCGGCATGCTTGCCCGAGCAGTTATTGTTGAGAGCGGTCGGCTCCTTGCCCGCCTTCGCGAGGGCGCGGGCGGCTGCCTCGCCCATCGGCCAATGCGCGCCGCATTCGAGGCAGCCGGCCTCGCGCCCCGCCTTACGGAGCATGCCGAGCGCCGCCTGCGCATGCGCCTCCTCGCCGGAATGCGAGGCGACGGCGAGGGCGATCTCGGCCGGCGTCAGGCCGTAGCGGTCGGCGGCGCCGCTTTCCAGCAATGGCAGCGCCTGCAGCGCCTTGACCGCCGAGCGCGGGAAGACCGGGCGCTCGACATCGCCGAGCGCCAGCACCACGGCCCCGTCTGCATCGACCACGATCGCCGCGCCGCGATGGCGCGATTCGACGACGCCGCCACGCGTGACTTCGGCGAGAACGGGATTGTCCATGGCTGTCTCCGGGGAACTGTGCCGGGTTTGTCGCGTTTGTCGCTCGACCTGTCAAAGACCATGGCGCAGAGTGGCGGGCGCCCGTCGCGGCAGACCTCTCCCATCAGCCGGAACGACATGTCCCAGGATTACGAGACGCAATACAACAACCGCGCCCGTGTGCCCGAGCATCCCGCGCTGATCGCCGGTTGGGCGGCGGATGCCGCCGCCTATCGCAGCGAAGCCGTCTCGGAGCTCGGCATCAGCTATGGCGAGAGCCCGCGCCAGTATTACGACCTGTTCAAGCCGGAGACGGTGAACAGCCGGGCGATCGTTATGTTCATCCATGGCGGCTACTGGCAGGCGCTCGACCCCAGCTATTTCTCGCATATGGCGCGCGGGCTGAACCGGCTCGGCGTGCCGGTCGCCGTCACCGGCTACGATCTCAGCCCGCAGGTCGATGTCGGCCATATAGTCTGGGAGATGCAGCAGGCGGCAGCGGCGATCTGGCGGCGCTTCAACCTGCCGGTGGTGGCGGCCGGGCATTCGGCCGGTGGCCAGCTCTCGGCCTGCCTGCTCGCCACCGACTGGAAGAATGTCGACCCCGAGCTGCCGACCCATCTGGTCCATGCCGCCTATGGCATTTCCGGCCTCTACAATCTGAAGCCGCTGACCGAGACCAGCATCAACAACGCGCTGGGCCTCACGATGGAAGGAGCGGAGCTGGAAAGCCCGCTGTTCTGGCCGGCCCCTTCAGGGCTGATCATGGACGCCGTGGTCGGTGGGGCCGAGAGCGAGGAGTACCTGAAGCAGAGCCGGCGCATCACCGATGTCTGGGGTCTCGGCGGCGTCCGGACGCGCTATGAGGAGATCGAGGGCGCCAACCACTTTACCGTGCTGGCGACGCTTCCCGATCCTGAAAGCGCCATGTGCCGGCGCATCGCCGCCCTCGCCGGCGCTTGATCTTCCGGCGCAAGCCTCTATCCAGAAGCGATTCAGGGCACAGGGTTCCGGAGCGCGCGATGCAGACCTTCTTCGTCGAGATCAAGTGCAAGCTCGGCAAGACCTATGAGGTCGCGAGCGAACTCGCCGACCGCGAGATCGCCTCCGAAATCTACTCGACCGCCGGCAATTACGACATCCTGGCCAAGTTCCATGTCGCCGCCGATGTCGATATCGGCCATTTCGTCGCCGAGAAGGTGCAGTCGATCCCCGAGATCGCCGACACCCACACCATCATCACCTTCAAAGCGTTCTGATTTTTCTGATCGCCCAGCTCACCTGATCGGCGTGGTCAGCCCGTCCTCGGGCTGCCAGGCGCGCAGGAGGTCCGCGAAGCGGCGCGCCGCCGGAACGACCGGGCCGGTCGCGGGGAAGAGCAGCGAGGTGCGATAGACGATCCGCGGCGCGAAGCGACGTGCCGCCAGCCCCTGCATGCCGCCGAGCGTCAGCGGAAAGGGATTGAGCAGCGCGAGCCCGACGCGCTGGCGCACCAGCTCCGCCATGAAGGTCGCAGTCGCCCCTTCGGCGACCAGCCGGGGCGCGACGCCGGCGTCGGCGAAGGCCCGGTCGGCCTCGAAGCGAACCGGAAAGCGCCGTGCCGCGGCGATCAGCGGCTCGTCGGCAAGGTCACGCGGCGCGATCAGCGCGTGGGCGGCGAGCGGATGGTCCTCCGGCATCACCACATGCGCCACGGCCTCGCGAAACACCTCGTTGCGAACGCCGATATGCGGCACGGGCACGTCGACCAGGCCGATATCGGCGGCGCGGTCGGCAACCAGTGCGATCACGGAGGTGCTGGTGCCGATCTCGACATTGGCGACGACATCCGGCTCCTGAATCCGGAAGTGCGCCAGCACGGGCGGCAGCACGAACTGAGCCAGCGTCGTCGCCGCGGCGATGCGCAGAACGCTCGCCATCGCCGTCTGCCCGGGCCAACCCGCCAGACGCTGCAGCGCATCGAAAACCGGCTGTGCCTCCGCCTCCAGCGCGAAGGCGTCGCCGGTCGGCACCAGGCGTCCGCCCTCGCGCAGGAAGAGCGGCCGGCCGACATGCGCTTCGAGGGTTGCGAGCGCTCGCGACACCGCCGGCTGCGAGATGCCGAGCATCTGCGCCGCGGCCACGGTTTTCCGGGTCGCGATCATTGCCTGCAGGATCTCGAGCTCGCGCAGGCTGGGCGCCTGCCTTGCTCCCACCTTGCCGGCCACCCGCTTTTCCATCGGAACCGCCCTCGATCCTGCAGTTATCCCCATGCCGCATTCGAATATGCGCCGACATTATACAGTCTACCACCAGCTATAATTTACAAGCATAGAAAACGGCTCTAGGGTCCGCGCCAAGGCGAGAGAGGGGGAAGTTCCGGGCAACCGGCGACTCGCCAGTCATGGTTCAGTTGTTCAAGATGGTGGCTTAGGCCATCGGGAGGGCAGAATGGAAAAGATCAGCAAGATCGGGCTGAAGGGCCTGAAGGCCGCGCTTCTCGCGGCGCCCGTGATGGTTGCCGCCGGTGTGGCATCGGCCCAGGAACTGCGCATCGGCATTTCGGCCGAGCTCAGCGCGATGGACCCGCACTATCATAACGTCTCGCCCAACAACATGCTGGCACGGCACATCTACGAGCCGCTGGTCGGGCAGGACGAGAAGCAGACGCTGAAGCCGCTGCTCGCCGAAAGCTGGAAGGCGATCGACGACACGACCTGGGAGTTCAAGCTCCGCCAGGGCGTCAAGTTCCATGACGGCACGCCGTTCACGGCGGACGACGTGATCGCCACGATGCAGCGCGCGCCGAACGTGCCGAAGAGCCCGTCGAGCTTCTCCGCCTATGTGCGCGGCAAGGAGTTCAGCAAGGTCGACGACTTCACCATCCGCGTGAAGACCGCGACGCCGGCGCCGCTGGTCCCGACCGACCTTTCGACCTTCGGCATCATCCCGGCCAAGTGCAAGGACACCACCACCGAGGACTTCAACCTCGGCAAGTGCACCACCGGCGGCACCGGCGCCTACAAGCAGGCCGAATATGTCGCGGGCGACCGCGTCGTGCTGACGCCGAACGAGAACTACTGGGGCGGCAAGGAGCCCTGGTCGAAGGTCACCTTCAGGATGATCACCTCGGCCCCGACCCGCGTCGCCGCGCTGCTGGCGGGCGATATCGACGTGATCGAGAACGTGCCGACCTCGGACGTGGCCCGCCTCAAGGGCGATGCCAAGCTCAGCGTCGCGAGCACCGTCTCGAACCGGGTGATCTATTTCCACATGGATCACTTCCGCGAGGTCTCGCCCTTCATCAAGGGCAAGGACGGTTCGGAGATCAAGAACCCGCTGCAGAACCTCAAGGTCCGTCAGGCGCTGTCGATGGCGATCAACCGCCCGGCGATCGTCGAGCGCATCATGGAGAAGGAGGCGATCCCCGCCGGCCAGCTCCTGCCCGACGGCTTCTTCGGCACGTCCAAGAAGCTGAAGCCCGTCGCCTTTGATCTCAACGGCGCCAAGAAGCTGCTCGCCGAGGCCGGCTACCCGAACGGCTTCAAGATGAAGCTGCACGGGCCGACCAACCGGTATCTCAACGACACCAAGATCATCGAGGCGGTGGCGCAGATGTTCTCGCGCCTCGGCATCGAAACCGAGGTCGAGACGCTGCCTTCGGCCAACTTCTTCACCCGCGCCTCGCAGGGCGGCCAGGGCAACGTGCCGGAATTCTCCTTCATCCTTGTCGGCTGGGGCGCTGGCACGGGTGAATCCTCCGACTCGCTCAAGGCGCTGCTCGCCACCTTCGACCCGCCGAAGGGCATGGGCGCGACCAATCGCGGCCGCTACTCCAACAAGGCCTTCGACGCCAAGCTGGAAGAGGCTCTGCGCACGGTCGACGACGCCAAGCGCGACCTCGCCCTGGCCGAGGCGATGGAGATCGGCATGAACGATGTCGGCCTGATCCCGACGCACTACCAGCTGAACACCTGGGCTTCGCGCAAGGGCGTCAAGGTCCAGGCCCGGACGGACGAGTACACCCTCGCCACCGGCATCCGGAAGGAATAAGCCGGACACCTCGACGCCCGTCCGGACCCGCTTGAAGCCCGGTCCGGACGGCGCGAAACTTTTTTCTTGTTGGAATGTGAGGGCGCCATCCGGCCGGAACACCGGTCGGTTGGCGTTTCGCATCCCGCTCCGGAAGGTCCCGGACCATGCTGGCATTCGTCCTGCGCCGCCTGGCGCAAGCGCTATTCGTCATCGCGGCGATGCTCGTGATCGTCTTCTTCGGCGTCAACGTCGTCGGCGATCCCATCTACATGCTGATCTCGCCCGAGATGGACCAGCAGCAGATCGCCGAAACGGCGCGCGCGCTCGGTCTCGACCGGCCGATCTGGGAACAGTTCCTGATCTTCCTGAAGAACGCCGTCCAGGGCGATCTCGGCCGCTCCTTCGTGCATGGCGAATCGGCGATCAAGCTGATCCTGCACCGCATGCCGGCGACGCTCGAACTCGCCTTCGTTGCCCTCTTCATGGCGATCCTGATCGGCCTGCCGCTCGGCCTCTATGCGGGGCTGAAGCCGGAGAGCCGGATCTCGCGACTGATCATGGCGATCTCGATCCTCGGCTTCTCGCTGCCGACCTTCTGGGTCGGCCTGATGCTGATCCTGACCTTCGCCGTAAGCCTCGGCTGGCTGCCCGCCACTGGTCGCGGACCGACCGTCTCGATCCTCGGCATCGACACCTCGCTGCTCTCGCTCAAGGGCTGGCAGCATGTCGCCCTGCCGGCGCTCAACCTCGCTCTGCTCAAGATCTCGCTGGTGATCCGCCTCGCCCGGGCCGGCGCCCGCGAGGCGGCGCTGATGGACTATGTCAAGTTCGCGAGGGCCAAAGGCCTGTCGCAGAGCCGGATCATCGGCGTCCACATCCTGAAAAACATCATGATCCCGATCGTCACCGTGCTCGGGCTCGAATTCGGCTCGCTGGTCGCCTTCTCGGTGGTGACCGAGACGATCTTCGCCTGGCCCGGCATGGGCCGCCTGCTGCTCGAGGCGATTACTCGCCTCGATCGGCCTGTCATCGTCGCCTATGTCATGGTCGTCGTGGTGCTGTTCGTCACGATCAACCTCCTGGTCGACCTGATTT
The DNA here is from genome assembly GCF_001509835.1 of Allobosea sp. WAO. Taxonomy (GTDB): domain Bacteria; phylum Pseudomonadota; class Alphaproteobacteria; order Rhizobiales; family Beijerinckiaceae; genus Allobosea. The sequence goes on along the minus strand of NZ_JXTJ01000003.1, from coordinate 615,368 downwards.
ATTCCGCGCTCGATCCACGCGTGCGCCTGACGGAGGCCACCTCATGAGCGAGGCCACCTTGCCCACCGCCGTTGCCACCCCGCCGGTCGAAGCGAAGGAGGAGACGCCGTTCCGGCGCTTCGCCCGCTCCTTCTTCGAGGACAGGCTTGCCGCCTTCGGTCTCGGCCTGTTCGTCGTCATCGTGCTGCTAGCACTGGCGGCACCGCTGATCGCGCCGCAGAATCCTTACGACCTCGCCAGCGTCGACGTGATGGATTCGCGCCTGCCGCCGGGCGACGTCGCCGGCGAAGGCTTCACCATGTGGCTGGGCTCGGACGGCGTCGGGCGCGACCTGCTCTCCGGCATCCTCTACGGCCTGCGCATCTCGCTGATGGTCGGCGCCTTCTCGGGCATCCTCGCCGCCAGCGTCGGCATGGCGATCGGCCTGATCGCCGCCTATGCCGGCGGGCGCACCGAGAACATCATCATGCGCATCGTCGACCTGCAGCTCTCGCTGCCCTCGGTGCTCGTCGCGTTGATCCTGGTGGCGGCGCTCGGCAAGGGCGTCGACAAGATCATCATCGCGCTGGTGATGGTGCAATGGGCCTATTACGCCCGCACCGTGCGCGGCTCGGCGCTGGTCGAGCGGCGCAAGGAATATGTCGAGGCAGCGCAGTCGCTCGGCCTCTCCCACGCCCGCACGGTGTTCCGGCACATCCTGCCGAACTGCCTCGCCCCGGTGATCGTCATCGTCACCGTGCAGACGGCGCATGCGATCTCGCTCGAAGCCACCCTCTCCTTCCTCGGCGTCGGACTGCCCCAGACCGAGCCCTCGCTCGGCGTGCTGATCGCCAACGGCTTCCAGTACATGCTCTCGGGCAAGTACTGGATTTCGGTCTTCCCCGGCATCGCGCTGCTCCTGACCATCGTCTCGATCAACCTGGTCGGCGACCGCCTGCGCGATGTGCTCAACCCGCGGCTGGAGAAGTGAGCATGGCGCCCGTTCTCGAAGTCGCCGGCCTGAAGACCCATTTCTTCACCCGCGCCGGCACGGTGAAGTCGGTCGATGGCGTGTCCTTCCACGTCAACCGCGGCGAGGTGCTCGGCCTCGTCGGTGAATCCGGCTCGGGCAAGTCGGTCACCGGCTTCTCGGTGATGGGTCTGATCGACCCGCCCGGGAAGATCGTCGAGGGCTCGATCAAACTCAACGGCAAGGAACTCGTCGGGCTCGACGAGGAAGGCTTCAGGAAGGTCCGCGGCCGCGAGGTTGCGATGATCTTCCAGGACCCGATGATGACGCTGAACCCGGTCCTGCGCGTCGACACGCAGATGATCGAGGCCGTCACCGCCCATGACAAGGTCTCGCACAAGGCGGCGCGGGAGCGTTCCCGCGACGCTCTCGCGAAGGTCGGCATCCCCTCGCCCGAGGAGCGGCTCAATGCCTATCCGCACCAGTTCTCCGGCGGCATGCGCCAGCGTGTCGCGATCGCGATCGCCCTGCTGCACCGCCCGCCGCTGATCATCTGCGACGAGCCGACAACCGCGCTCGACGTCACCATCCAGAGCCAGATCCTGGCCGAGATGCAGTCGCTCTGCGCAGAGACCGGCACGGCGCTGGTCTGGATCACCCATGATCTCGGCGTTGTCGCCGGCCTCACCGACCGGATTGCGGTGATGTATGCCGGTCGCATCGTCGAGACCGGCGCGGTCGATCCCGTGCTCGACACGCCCCTCCATCCCTATACCAGCGGCCTCCTCGGCTCGCTGCCCGCCGAGGGCGAACCCGGCGCGCCGCTGCGCCAGATCCGCGGCTCGACGCCGTCGCTGGCCAAGCTGCCGCAAGGCTGCGCTTTCGCACCGCGCTGCGACTACGCGCAGGCGGACTGCCTCGCGCAGGCACCAGCCGTCACCGCCTTTCCGGGGGAGCGCGGCGTGCGCTGCCATCACCCGCTGAACCTCGCCGGAGTCGCGGCATGAGTGCGCCGATCCTGACCCTCGACGGTGTCTCCAAGCGCTTCACCAAGCCGCTCGACGCCGCCTCGAAATTCGCCAACTGGATGGGCGCCGGCTACACCGAGCAGGTGGTCCACGCGGTCGACGGGGTCGACCTCGCGGTGACCCAGGGCGAGGTCGTCGGGCTGGTCGGCGAATCCGGCTGCGGCAAGTCGACGCTCGGGCGCGTCGTCGCCGGCATCCACCCGCCGAGCGCCGGGCGGGTCTCCTGGCGCGGGCAGTTCACCGACGAAATGGACGCGCAGCAGCGCCGCGCCGCCACCCTGGCGATCCAGATGATCTTCCAGGACCCGATGTCCTCGCTCAATCCGCGCCTGCGGGTCACCGACATCGTCGGCGAGGCACCGGTCGTGCACGGCCTCGTCGACAAGGCCCAGCAGGACGCCTATGTCGTCGAAATGCTGGAACGCGTCGGGCTCGACCCGAGCTATCGCCGACGCTACCCGCACCAGTTCTCGGGCGGTCAGAGGGCGCGCATCGGCATCGCCCGGGCACTGGCGGTGAAGCCGCAATTCCTAGTCTGCGACGAAAGCGTCGCCGCACTCGATGTATCGATTCAGGCTCAGGTCCTGAATCTTTTCATGAAACTGCGCGACGAACTTAACCTGACTTACCTGTTCATCAGCCACGATCTCAGCGTGGTCCGGCACCTCTCGGATCGGGTGGTGATCATGTATCTCGGCCGCGTCGTCGAGGCGGCGCCGGCAGCCGAGCTCTTCAAGGGCCCGCAGCATCCGTACGCCCAGGCGCTACTCGCCAACGTACCGTCGATCGCCGCGCGCAAGAAGCGTTTTGCGCCTCTGAAGGGCGAGATTCCGTCGCCCCTGCATCCGCCCACGGGCTGCCATTTCCACCCGCGCTGCCCGATGGCCGGACCGCGCTGCAAGGCCGAGCGGCCGGTGCTGAAGCAGATCGCGCCCGGCCACGTCGCGGCCTGCCATCTCCATGATGGCGGGGTCGGAGCGCTGGCCGCTTAGAACCCGTTCCAGCCGGGACGTTCTGAACAAGGATTATTGCCGGTTCGCAGCTTGACGCGGGCCGCCTTACGGGCGACCTCCGAGCGGACCGGCGCCGGTTGCGCCGGGCGAACGCCTGGAGAATCGGAAACATGAAGAGCACCTTGTCGGCGGATCTCCGCGCTGGCGCCCTCGTCTATCATCGCCAGCCGCGGGCCGGGAAACTCGAGATCCAGGCGACCAAGCCGCTCGGCAACCAGCGCGACCTCGCGCTCGCCTATTCGCCGGGCGTCGCCGCGGCCTGCGAGGCGATCGTCGACGATCCCAGCCAGGCCGCCGAACTGACCTCGCGCCAGAACCTCGTCGCGGTCGTCACCGACGGCACCGCCGTGCTCGGCCTCGGCGATATCGGCCCGCTGGCCTCCAAGCCGGTGATGGAAGGCAAGGCCGTCCTGTTCAAGAAGTTCGCGGGTATCGACTGCTTCGACATCGAGGTCGACCAGCGCAATCTGGAGAAATTCGTCGAGGTCGTCGCGGCGCTGGAGCCAACCTTCGGCGGCATCAATCTGGAAGACATCAAGGGCCCGGAATGCTTCGAGATCGAGGAGCAGCTCAAGGCCCGGATGAACATCCCGGTCTTCCATGACGACCAGCACGGCACGGCGATCATCGTCGGCGCCGCCGTCCTCAACGGGCTCGACCTTGCGGGCAAGAAGATCGGCGACGTCAAGATCGTCGTCTCCGGCGCTGGCGCTGCCGCCCTTGCCTGCCTCAACCTCTTGGTCTCGCTCGGCGCCCAGCGCAAGAACATCTGGGTCACCGACCTCGAAGGCGTGGTCCACAAGGGCCGCAACACCCTGATGGACCGCTGGAAGGAGGTCTACGCCCAGGAGACCGACGCCCGCACGCTTTCCGACGTGATCGGCGACGCCGACGTCTTCCTCGGTCTCTCGGCCGCCGGCGTGCTCAAGCCGGACATGGCCAAGCGCATGGGGCCGAAGCCGCTGATCCTGGCGCTCGCCAACCCCAATCCGGAGATCACGCCCGAGGACGCGCTGGCAGCGCGGCCGGACGCGATGATCTGCACGGGCCGCTCGGACTACCCGAACCAGGTCAACAACGTCCTCTGCTTCCCCTACATCTTCCGCGGCGCGCTCGACGTGCATGCGACGACGATCAACGAGGCGATGAAACTCGCCGCGGTGCGCGCGATCGCGGCGCTCGCCCGCGAGGCGACCTCCGACATCGCTGCGCGGGCCTATGGCGGCGAGGCGCAGACCTTCGGCGCGACCTCGCTGATCCCGAACCCGTTCGATCCGCGCCTGATCCTGCGCATCGCACCGGCCGTCGCCGAGGCGGCGATGATCACCGGCGTAGCCAAGAAGCCGCTGATCGACGTCGAAGCCTATCGCGAGGACCTGTCGCGCTTCGTCTTCCGCTCCGGCTTCCTGATGAAGCCGCTCTTCGCCAAGGCCAAGGCCGACCCGAAGCGGGTGGTCTATGCCGAGGGCGAGGACGAGCGCGTGCTGCGCGCGGCGCAGGTGGCGCTGGAGGAAGGCCTGGCTACGCCGATCCTGATCGGCCGCCCAAGCGTGGTCGAGGCCCGCATCGAGCGCTTCGGGCTGACGATCCGCCCAGGCGTCGACTTCGAGCTGATCAACCCGGAAGACGATCCGCGCTATCGCGACTACGTCCAGACCTATCTCGACATAGCCGGAAGACGCGGCATCACGCCGGAAGCCGCCCGCTCGCTGGTGCGCACCAACAATACGGTGATCGCGGCGCTCGCCGTGGTGCGCGGCGAGGCCGACGCGATGATCACCGGCCTCGAAGGCCGCTTCCTGTCGCGGCTGCGCCATATCCGCGACATCATCGGGCTCGAGCCCGGCGTCTGCGACCTCGCGGCGATGACCTTGATCATCACCAGCAAGGGTGCCTTCTTCCTCACCGACACCCATGTGAAGCACGATCCGACGGCGGAAGAGATCGCCGACATGACGGTGCTCGCAGCCGGCCATGTCGAGCGCTTCGGCATCGCGCCGAAGATCGCCCTGCTCTCGCATTCGGATTTCGGCGCAGCCGACACGCCATCGTCGCTGAAGATGCGCAAGGCGCTCGGGCTGATCCGCGAACGTGCGCCGGATCTCGAATGCGACGGCGAGATGGAAGCCGATTCGGCGCTAGTCGCGGCGATCCGCGACCGTGTCCTGCCATCCTCGCGCCTGAAGGGCGTCGCCAACGTCCTGGTCTTCCCGAATCTGGACGCGGCCAACATCGCCTATCAGTTCGCCAAGGTGCTGGGCGACGCGCTGCCGGTCGGGCCGATCCTGATCGGTGCGGCCAAGCCCGTGCATATCCTGACCGGCTCGGTCACGGCGCGCGGCGTCGTCAACATGACGGCCGTCGCCGTCGTCGAGGCGCAGGGACGCGGCCAGAAGGGCTGAAGACGGGAACAGCGAGCCGGGCGGGTCCACCCGCCCGGTCTGCTACCGAGCGCAAGCCGCAGTGCGAGGCCTTTTCGGCACCTGCCGGGGCACTTCTCGAAGAACGGTTGAAGCCCCCGTTTTCCTCCTTGGCTCCGGCCTTGGGATCGGCCCATACTTCCCGCACGAGCGGGAAAGGGGCCCGTCCGGCTAAGCTTCGGAGAGCGCTCATGAAAAGCTTCACGCGTCAGTGGCGGTTCCTGCGCCGGCTGCGGCCTCTCGCCCTTGCCGCTGGCCTCGCCTGCGGCCTCGGCACCGCCGCCCTGGGGCAGGTCGTCTTCCACCGCGGCAATGACGGCGACCCCGAAACGCTCGACGCCCACAAGACCTCGACGGTCAGCGAAGCGCACCTGCTGCGCGACCTCTCCGAGGGGCTGGTCATCCACCACATCAACGGCGAGGTCGTGCCCGGCGTCGCCGAAAGCTGGACGATGAGCGAGGACGGCAAGAGCTACACGTTCAAGCTGCGCGCCAACGCCAGATGGTCGAACGGTGATCCGGTCAAGGCCGGCGACTTCGTCTATTCGCTGAAACGGATCGTCAATCCCGCGACCGGCGCGAAATACGCCAACATCCTGTACCCCATCCTCAACGCCGAGAAGATCAACAAATCAGGCGAAGGCGCCACTCTGGACGAGCTCGGCGTCAAGGCGCTGGACGACACGACGCTGCAGATCGGCCTGGAGCGGCCGACGCCCTATTTCCTGGAACTGCTGACCCACCAGACCGGCCTGCCGGTGCACCCGGCTTCCGTCGAGAAATTCGGCAAGGACTTCGTCAAGCCGGAGAACTGGGTCTCCAATGGCGCCTACACGCTGAAGGAGTTCGTGCCGAACTCCCACATCAAGATGGAGAAGAACAAGAGCTTCCACGATGCGGCGAACGTGCAGATCGACACGATCCTGTACTATCCCGCCTCCGACCTCGCCGCCGCCGCGCGCCGCTTCCAGGCGGGCGAGCTGCACATGACGACCGACATCCCGGCCGACCAGATCCAGCAGCTGCGCGAGAAGCTCGGCAATCAGGTCAAGGTCGCGCCCTATCTCGGCACCTATTTCCTGATCGTGAACACCGCCAAGAAGCCCTTCGACGACCTGCGCGTGCGCCGGGCGCTGTCGCTGGTGATCGACCGGGAGTTCATCGCCGAGGAGATCTGGGGCGGCACCATGCTGCCGGCCTATGGCGTGATCCCGCCGAATATCGGCAATTACGGCGAACGCGCCGAGGCTGATTTCAAGAGCGTCTCGCCGCTCGACCGCGAGGAGGAGGCCAAGCGCCTGCTCGCTGCCGCCGGCTACGGTCCCGGCATGCCGCTGCGGGTGCAACTGCGCTACAACACCACCGACAACAACCGCCGCACGATGATCGCCATCGCCGAACAGTGGAAGGTGCTCGGCGTCGAGACCAGCTTCATCAACACCGACGGCAAGACACATTTCGCGCTGCTGCGCGACGGCGGCGATTTCGACATCGCCCGCTATGGCTGGATCGGCGACTATTCCGATCCGCAGAACTTCCTGTTCCTGTTCCTCAGCGACAATAAGGGCTTCAACTCCGGCAAATACGCCAATCCAAAATTCGATGCCCTGCTGCAGCAGGGCGCCAATGAACTCGACCTCGCCAAGCGCGCCGCGGTGTTGCGCGAGGCCGACAGCATTCTCGCGACCGAGATGCCGTGGATCCCGCTGATGTACTATTCCTCGAAGAACCTGGTTTCGCCGAAGCTCGTCGGCTTCCAGCAGAATCTGCGCGGCGCCCTGCCAACGCGGTTCATGAGCCTGAAGCCGTGACTGAAGCACGTCATGGCCGGACTTGACCCGGCCATCTCAAGCCGAAGCGGGCGACCGCCAGCGATTATGAGATGCTCGGGTCAAGCCCGAGCATGACGTAGGGCCCTCTCCGTGTTCACCTACATCCTGCGCCGCTTCGCCACCGCGATCCCGACCCTGTTCGTGATCGTCACGCTCTCGTTCTTCCTGATGCGCCTCGCACCGGGCGGGCCGTTCGACCTCGAACAGCCGCTCGAGGCCAAGGTGATGGAGAACCTGCGGCGGATCTACCAGCTCGACCAGCCACTTCACGCCCAGTACCTGACCTATCTTGGCGCCCTGCTGCGCGGCGACTTCGGCCCTTCCTTCTATTTCCGCGACTTCTCGATCGCCGAGCTCTTCGCGCAGGGCCTGCCGGTCTCGATGCGGCTCGGCGCCTCGGCACTGCTGCTCGCGCTCGCCATAGGCGGCCCGCTCGGCGCCCTCGCAGCCTTCCGACAGAATGGCGGCGCCGACCATGCGGTGATGGGTTTCGCCACCGCCGGCATCACCATTCCGAACTTCGTCGTCGCGCCCGTTTTGCAGATCGTCTTCGGCCTGAGCCTGGCCTGGCTGCCGGTCGGCGGCTGGAATGGCGGAGCCTTCCGCAACACCGTGCTGCCGATCGTGACGCTGGCCCTGCCGCAGATCGCCGTGATCGCCAGGATGACCCGGGCGGCGATGATCGAGACGCTGCGTGCCAACCATATCCGGACCCTGCGGGCGCAGGGGCTGTCGGGCACGACCATCGCCCTGCATGCCGGGCGCGGGGCCGCCCTGCCGGTCATCTCCTATCTCGGTCCGGCGGCGGCGAGCCTGCTCACCGGCTCAGTGGTGGTCGAAACCATCTTCGGCATTCCCGGCATCGGGCGCTATTTCGTCGAGGGCGCGCTCAATCGCGACTACACGCTGGTGATGGGCACGGTCGTCGTCGTCGCCATCTTCGTGCTCGTCTTCAACCTCGTCGTCGACATCCTCTACGCGCTGCTCGACCCGCGCGTCAGGCTGGATTGAGCCGATGAGCGCGGTCGTGCCCCTTCCCGCCCCGCCCGCCGGCCGCTCGCTCTGGCAGGATGCCCGCATCCGCCTGCTGCGCAACCGCGCCGCGGTCGCGAGCCTCGTCGTACTGGCCCTGATGGCGCTGGCCTGCATCTTCGGACCCTGGTTCACCGGTCACCCCTACGACCGGGTCTATCAGGACTATGTCCGCGTGCCCGCCAGCCTCTCGGCCTACCCGAAGGCCGAGGCCCTGCCGGCCGCCGTCCAGCGCATCGCCTCGCGCATAAGGGCGACGCCGAGCGAGGTCGTCGTGGGAACCGACGAGGTCCGGTTGGTCCTGAGCGCGCAAAGGCCGATCGACCAGCGCCTGCTCATCTATTTCGACCGCTCCGACCAGTTCGGCACGCCGCGCGTCATCGCGAGCGAGCAGGAGGGCCGCCGGCTGGCGCTGGCCGTACCGATCAAGCGCCAGCATTTTCTGTTCGGCACCGACAGCAATGGCCGCGACCTCCTGACCCGGACCCTGATCGCCGGCCGGGTCTCGCTGGCCATCGGACTGCTCGCGACCGGCGTCGCGCTGGTGATCGGCGTCGCGTATGGCGCCACTGCCGGCTATCTCGGCGGGCGCATCGACATGCTGATGATGCGCATCGTCGACGTGCTCTACGCGCTGCCGTTCATCTTCTTCGTGATCCTGCTGGTGGTCTTCTTCGGCCGGAACTTCATCCTGATGTTCCTCGCCGTCGGCGCGATCGAGTGGCTCGACATGGCCCGGATCGTCCGGGGCCAGACGCTCTCGATCAAGCGCCAGGAATATGTGCTGGCGGCCGAGGCGCTCGGCGTCTCGACCGGCGGCATCCTGAAGCGCCATGTCATCCCGAACACGCTCGGCCCGGTGATCGTCTATGTCACCTTGCTGGTGCCCAAGGTGATCCTGCTCGAGAGCTTCCTCTCCTTCCTCGGCCTCGGCGTCCAGGAGCCGATGACGAGCTGGGGCGTGCTGATCTCGGACGGGGCGCGGGCGATCCAGGCGACGCCCTGGATGCTGGCATTCCCCGCCGCCTTCCTGGTGACGACGCTGTTCGCGCTGAACTTCCTCGGCGACGGCCTGCGCGATGCGCTCGACCCGAGAGATCGCTGAGATGGCGAGCGAACCCGTCCTCGCCTTTCGAGATCTCAAGGTCCTCTTCCGCACCAATGACGGGCCGTGCGAGGCGGTGCGCGGCATCGACCTCGATGTCGGAGCCGGCGAGTTCGTCGCCATCGTCGGCGAATCCGGTTCCGGCAAGAGCCAGAGCGTGATGGCGGCGATGGGGCTGCTCGCGAGCAATGGCGAGGCCTCCGGCTCGATCCGCTATCGCGGGACCGAGCTACTCGGCCTCTCCCCGGCCAGGCTCAACGCCTATCGCGGCAGGAAGCTCGCGATGATCTTCCAGGAGCCGATGACCTCGCTCGATCCGCTGTTCCGGATCGGGTCTCAGATGGCCGCGCCGCTGCGCCGGCATCAGGGCCTGTCGCGCAAGGCGGCGCGGGCGCGGGCGCTCGAACTGCTGAAGCTGGTACGGATCCCGCATCCAAAGCGGCGGCTCGATTCCTATCCGCATGAGCTCTCCGGCGGACAGCGCCAGCGCGTGATGATCGCCATGGCGCTCGCCAACGATCCCGACATCCTGATCGCCGACGAGCCGACGACAGCGCTCGACGTCACGATCGAGGCGGAGATCCTGGCGCTGATCGCCGAACTCCGGCAGCGGCTCGGCATGGCGGTGGTCTTGATCAGCCACGATCTCGGCCTCGTCAGGAAATATGCCGAGCGCGTCTATGTGATGAAGGCGGGCGAGGTCGTCGAGAGCGGCGCGACGTCGACGATCTTCGAGACGCCGGCCCATCCGTATACCTGTGCCCTGCTCGCGGCCGAGCCGCACGGCCACAAGGCTCCGCCTCCTGCCGGTGCGCCCATGCTGCTCGAAGCCCGCGAACTGCGCGTGAGCTTCGACCTCAGCCGCGGCTTCCTCCGGCGCGAAAAGGCCGTGCTGCATGCCGTCGACGGCGTCGATCTGACGCTGCGCCGCGGCCAGACCATCGGCATTGTCGGCGAATCCGGCTCGGGCAAGTCGACGCTCGGCCGGGCGATCCTGAAGCTGGTGCCGGCCGGCGGGCTGGTGCGCTTCGAGGACCGGGCGCTGACCGGGCTCGACCGGGCCGCGATGCGGCCGCTGCGCCGCAGCCTGCAGGCGGTGTTCCAGGACCCGTTCGGCTCGCTCTCGCCTCGGCTGACCGTCGGCGAGATCGTCACCGAAGGGCTGCTGGTCCACGAGCCCGGCCTGTCGCGCGGCGAGCGGGAGCGGCGCGCCGCCGAAGCGCTCGCCGAAGTCGCGCTCGATCCTGCCCTGCGCAATCGCTATCCGCACGAATTCTCGGGCGGTCAGCGCCAGCGCATCGCGATCGCCCGCGCCATGATCCTGCACCCGGCCTTGGTCGTGCTCGACGAGCCGACCTCGGCGCTCGACCGCACCGTCCAGGCCAGCATCGTCGCCCTGCTCAAGCAGCTGCAGGCGCGGCACGGCCTGTCCTATCTCTTCATCAGCCACGACCTTGCCGTGGTCCGGGCTATGTCCGACGAGATCATGGTGATGAAGGATGGCAGGGTGGTCGAGCGCGGGCCGACCGAGGCGATCTTCGAGGCACCGCAGCAGGCCTATACGCAGCGCCTGATCGCCGCCGCGCTGCGGTGCTGAGCGGTTTGGGAACCGGCCGCGCCCTGCGCCTGACGCCGAGCGGCAACACGGCCTGCCCTCTCGCATCGCCTGCTCCGCTCGGATAGGAAAGGTGCGCCTTTGTCCACCCAGCAAGAGACCCGAGCGATGAGCCGTACCGTCTACGTCAATGGCGCCTTTCTTCCAGAAGAAGACGCCACGATCTCGATCTTCGACCGCGGCTTCATCTTCGGCGACGGCATCTACGAGGTTTCGGCCGTGCTTGGCGGCAAGCTCGTCGATTGCGAGGCACACCTGATCCGGCTCGAACGCTCCTGCAACGAGATCGGCCTGAAGCTGGCCTGGAGCCGCGACGAGCTGATCGCGATCCATCAGGAACTGATCACCCGCAACAAGCTCGACGAGGGTTCGATCTATCTGCAGGTCTCACGCGGCGCCGCCGATCGCGACTTCGCCTTCCCCAAGGACATCAAACCGTCGATCGTCCTGTTCACCCAGGCGCGCCAGTTCGCCGACACGCCGCAGGTCAAGACCGGGATCAAGGTCGTCAGCACGCTGGATCTGCGCTGGGCCCGCCGCGACATCAAGAGCGTCAACCTGCTCGGGCCGGTGCTCGCCAAGCAGTTCGCCGCCGAGAACGGCGCGCAGGAGGCCTGGCTGGTCGAGGACGGTGTCGTCACCGAAGGGGCTTCCTCGACCGCCTGGATCGTCAAGGGCAAGACGCTGATCTCGCGCCCGCTCTCCAACAAGGTGCTGCCCGGCATCACCCGCAAGGCGGTGCTCGCCTTCCTCGCCGAAAGCGGCTTCACCTTCGAGGAACGCGAATTCACGCTGGCCGAGGCAATCGACGCCGAGGAGGCCTTCATCACCTCCGCGACCAGCCTGGTGATGCCGGTGACCACGATCGACAGCCACAGCATCCACAACGGCGCGCCCGGCCCGGCGACGCTCCGCCTGCGCGAGATCTATCTCGAACACGCCCGCAAGGGGGGCGTGCTGGGCTGAGCGGCCTGCAGCGGCGCCTATAGCGTCGCCAGCCGCCTTTCAAGTCCGTCGATGCGAGCAATGGCGACCGCGAGGCGCTCGCGCCAGCGCGGCCCCCGCCCCAGAGCATCGGCATAGGCTTCTCGCAGCTCGTCCGGGCGATCGCGCGCGAGAACATCGATCAGCATCGCCGCCTGGCGGCGATCCTTCACAGCCTTGAGGCTGTCGGGACCGCCTTGCCGGCGGTCCGAGACGATCAGCTTGTGAATGGCAAAGCGCTCTGGCCGCGGTATCTGGACCAGCACGCCGCTGCGGTAGGTGATCGCCGCCTTTATGGGCTCGGCGATCAGATAGTTCAGATAGTGAAGCGACTGGGCGTGGACGCCGAGCGCCTGCAGCGGCCGCGCCTCCTCGCGCTCCGAGAAGGCAGGCGTCAGGAATTCGACCAAGGTCTCGCTGCGGCTCTGCTTCCAGCGCCAGGCCCGCCGTTCGTCGAGCACCGGCGCAGGCTCGAACGCAAAGCCCGCCAACAGACGCGGAAGCGCTTCCTCGACCACGTCGCCGAGGGCGAGCGACAGGCGCTCGAAGCTGGCGACGTCGATGTCGTTGGTCTGCGCCGCCTGATCGAGGCCGTAGCGGATGCCGAGCTCGCCCTCATAGAGGCGAAAGGCGATCGTGCCGACGAGGGTGCCTCCAAGACGAAAAACGCCAGCCTTCGCCATCGCAGCCAGCAGGCTGCCGGTGCCGGCATCGACACCGAGAAAGCCCTCGGCACGCAGGATGCGGATCAGCCGCGTCCGGGCGGAACTTGCGGCCGCCATCTCCGCGCGCAGCGCCGGAATGCGCTCCAGGCGTTGCCGCAGGCCTTCGCTGTCCTCCCCGATGTAGGATTTCCTGACGTCGGAGCCGACGCGATAGCTATCGTACCAGTAGACGCGTCCGTTCCGCTCCACGCGCGTCGGCGTCCCGCGCACGGCCGAAACTGCCTCGTCCAGCAGCGAGCGCAGCAGGTCATGATAGGCCGCATGCGCGATCGGCGAATGATAGGTGGCTGCCAGCATTCGTATTCAACAAATTCCAATTCCGTTGAACATTAACCGGTGTTCAACAATTCTTCAATTCGTTGAACATCTGAATGCAAGCTCACCCATCACATAGGTCGCGACCACATTGCGCTCGTCGCCGAGGGTGACTAGCACGAAGAGCTCCTCCGCAAGATCGCGCGCCGTCTCGAGCCGGTGCGCCATCGCCCGCGTCGCGGCGGGATCGAGCACCACGATATCGGCTTCGCGGCCGGGCTCGAACGAACCGATCAGGTGATCAAGGCCGAGCGCGACCGCGTTGCCCAGCGTGATCGCGTGCAGCGCCTCGAAGGCCGAGAGCGACTGCCCCTGCAATTGCAGGATCTTGTAGGCCTCGGCCATGGTGCGCAGCATCGAATAGGAGGTGCCGCCGCCGATATCGGTGGCGAGCGCAACCTTGACGCCCTCGCGCCGGGCGCGGTCCCAGTCGAACAGGCCGGAGCCGAGAAAGAGGTTCGAGGTCGGGCAGAAGACCGCGACCGCGCCGTGCTCGGCGAAGGCGCGCCATTCGCGCTTGGTCATATGGATGCAGTGGCCGAGCAGGCTCTTAGGACCCAGCAGGCCGTAATCCTCGTAGATGCCGGCGTAGTCGGCCGCCATGGGATAGAGCTCGCGCGCCAAGGCGATCTCGGCCCGGTTCTCGTTGATATGGGTCTGGACGAAGCAGCCCGGATGCTCCGCGACGAGCCGCTGCGAGGCCGCCATCTGCTCGGGCGAGGAGGTCACCGCAAAACGCGGCGTGATCGCGTAGAGCTGGCGGCCCTTGCCGTGCCAGCGGCCGATCAGCGCCTTGCTCTCGGCATAGCCGCTTTCGGCCGTGTCGGTCAGCGCCGCCGGCGCGTTGCGGTCCATCATCACCTTGCCGGCGATCATCCTTGTGTTGCGGCGATGCGATTCGGCGAAGAAGGCCTCCGCCGATTTTTCGTGCACGGAGCAATACACCGCCGCAGTCGTCGTGCCGCTCGCCAGGAGCTCGTCGAGCAGGAAGCGCGAGAGCTTTTCGGCATGGCCCTGCTGCGCCAGCTTCTGCTCCTCGACGAAGGTGTACTTGTTCAGCCACTCCATCAATTGCGCCCCATAGGAGGCGATCACCTGCGTCTGCGGCATGTGGATATGGGCGTCAATGAAACCCGGCATGATCAGATGCGGGCGATGATCGATGATCTCGACCTCGGCGGGCAGTGCCGGCAGCAGCGCCCGCGCCTCCCCGGCGGCCCGGATCAGCCCGTCCGCAATCACCAGCAGCCCGTCCTCGACATAGCGATGCGCAGCGGCGCCAACGCCATACGGATCGCCGACGAACCAGAGAAGCCGGCCCCTTAGGGCACGCACCGCATCCTGCCTGCTCAACCTGCACACTCCGGCGCCGATACCTATCTTATCTGCACCAAATCAAAGCTTCCGGCCAAGCGACGAACATGCCTAATCTCAGTGCATGTTCGCGATTTGCTCTCGACGGAGCTGCCATGCGTGAGACCGTCCGCTTCCTGCTCGGCGATGAGCTGGTCGAGATCGCGAGCTGCGATCCGACCCGGACGGTGCTGGACTGGCTGCGGCTCGACCGGCGCCGCACCGGCAGCAAGGAAGGCTGCGCCGAGGGCGATTGCGGCGCCTGCACCGTCGTCATCGGCCGGCTCGACGGCGGGCATCTGCGCTACGAGGCGATCAACGCCTGCATCCGCTTCCTGCCGACGCTGGACGGCTGCCAGCTCCTGACGGTGGAGCACCTGAAAGGCGCCGACGGCGCGCTCCACCCCGTGCAGCAGGCGATGGTCGACTGCCATGGCTCGCAATGCGGCTTCTGCACGCCGGGCATCGTGATGTCGCTGTTCGCGCTCTGGCTGAACGAGGCGGCCCCCTCCGTCGCGCGCATCGAGGACGCGCTCGCCGGCAATCTCTGCCGCTGCACCGGCTATGAGCCGATCATCGCGGCCGGGCTGCGCTCGGCTGCGGTCGATCGTTCGCAGGACTATTTCGCCCAAGCACAAGGCGAGGTCGCTGCCCGCCTCGCAGAACTGCGGGACATGCAGACCGTCGCGGTCAGCGATGGCGAGCGGCGCTATTTCGCACCTGCAACTACGAAAGCCCTCGCGGAACTCCTCGCCGCCCACCCGCAGGCGACGCTGGTCGCCGGCGCTACCGATGTGGGCTTGTGGGTGACCAAGGGCATGCGCCGGCTCGATCCTGTGATCCATCTCGGCCGGATCGAGGAGCTGCGCGCCATAGCGGACGAGGGCGACCAGCTGCGTTTCGGCGCGATGGCGAACCATATCGAGGTTCGAAAGGCACTAGCTCGGCTCTCTCCGCAGCTCGACGAGATGATGCGCCGTTTCGGCGGCGAACAGGTTCGTAATGCCGGGACGATCGGCGGCAACATCGCCAATGGCTCGCCGATCGGCGACCTGCCGCCCGCCCTGATCGCGCTCGGCGCGACACTGGTACTGCGCCGGGGCAACGTGCGCCGCGAGATTCCGCTCGAAGGCTTCTTCCTCGACTACCGCAAGCAGGACCGGCGCGTGGGGGAGTTCGTCGAAGCCGTGCTGGTGCCGGAACTGCCGGCCGATGCGCTGTTCCACGTCTCGAAGATCTCGAAGCGCTTCGACGAGGACATATCGGCCTTGTGCGGCGCCTTCTTCCTGCGCCGTGACACCGACGGCCGCATTGCCGAGGCCCGTCTCGCCTTCGGCGGCATGGCCGGCATCCCCAAGAGGGCGCAGGCGGCGGAGGCTGCCCTGCTCGGCCGCCTCTGGAATGCCGAGGCCGTCGCGGCCGCCAAGTCGGCCCTGGCGCAAGATTTTACGCCGCTCACCGACATGCGCGCCTCGGCCGGCTACCGGCTCAAGGTCGCCGGCAACCTGCTCACGCGCTTCCTGCTCGAAAGCCATGGGCCAACGACGCCGATCCGCGTCGCCGGCCTGCTGGCGGAGGCCGCCCATGGCTGACGCACGCAAGCGCCTCGACATCATCGCCGAGAGCGGCCCGGTCGGCGCCGCGCTGAAACACGACTCCGCCGCCAAGCATGTCGCCGGAGAAGCCGTCTATGTCGACGACATCCTGGAGCCGGCGGGCACCGCCCATGCCTGCCTCGGCCTCTCCAGCATCGCCCATGGCCGGTTGCTGTCGCTCGATCTGTCGGCGGTCGAAGCCGCACCGGGCGTGCTCGCGATCCTGACCGCCGCCGACATCCTCGGCGAGAACGACATCTCCTCGACGCACAAGCATGACGAGCCGGTCTTCGCGACCGAGGCGATCCTGCATCACGGCCAGCCGCTCTTTGCGGTCATCGCCGACACGCGCGAGCAGGCTCGCCAGGCGGCGACGCTCGCGAAGGCGGAATACGAGGAAGCCGCGCCCCTGCTCGATATCGCAGCGGCCCGAGCCGCGGGCGGTGAGCTCGTCACCGAGCCGCTGAAGCTCGAACGCGGCGATGTCGCGGCCGCGCTCACGGCGAGCCCGCGCCGGCTCAAAGGCGCGATGGCGATCGGCGGACAGGACCACTTCTATCTCGAGAGCCAGATCGCCCTCGCCATACCCGGCGAGGATGGCGACATGCTGGTGCACTCCTCGACCCAGCATCCGAGCGAAGTCCAGCACATGGTCGCGTCCGTGCTCGGCATCGGCGCCCATGCGGTGACGATCGAGGTCAGGCGCATGGGCGGCGGCTTCGGCGGCAAGGAGACGCAGGCCAATCTCTTCGCCTGCGTCGCCGCGCTCGCCGCCCGCAAGCTGAAGCGGCCGGTGAAGCTCAGGCCCGACCGCGATGACGACATGGTGATCACCGGCAAGCGCCACGACTTCGTCGTCGACTACGAGATCGGCTTCGACGATGACGGCCACATCTACGCGGTCGATGCGACCTATGCGGCGCGCTGCGGCTGGAATGCCGACCTCTCCGGCCCGGTCACTGACCGCGCGCTCTTCCACATGGACAACTGCTATTTCTACCCGGCGGTACGGGCCCGCTCCGAACCATTGCGCACGCACACCGTCTCGAACACCGCCTTTCGCGGCTTCGGCGGGCCGCAGGGCATGGTCGGGGCCGAGCGCTTCATTGAGGAGGTCGCCTACGCGACCGGGCTCGACCCGCTCGACGTGCGCAAGCGCAATCTCTATGGCGGCGAGGGCCGGCTGACGACGCCCTATCACCAGCAGGTCGAGGACATGATCGCCGGCGAGGTGATCGACGAGCTGGAACGCGACTGCCACTACCGCGAACGGCAGCAGGCGATACGCGACTTCAACCGGGAAAGCCCCGTCATCAAGCGCGGCATAGCGCTGATGCCGGTGAAATTCGGCATCTCCTTCACCGCGACCTGGTACAATCAGGCCGGCGCGCTGGTGCATGTCTACACAGACGGCACCGTCTCGCTGAACCATGGCGGCACCGAAATGGGCCAGGGGCTCTACCAGAAGGTGGCGCAGGTCGTGGCCCAGGCCTTCGGCATCGGCCTCGACAGGATCAGGATCACCGCGACGACCACCGGCAAGGTGCCGAACACCTCGGCGACCGCCGCCTCCTCGGGCTCCGACCTCAACGGCATGGCGGCGCTCGACGCCTGCGAGACGATCAAGCAGCGGCTCGTGGCTTTCGCAGCAGAGCGCTGGCAGGAGGCACCGGAAGCGATCGCCTTCCTGCCGGGGCGGGTCAGGATCGGGGCGCGCGAGATCGCCTTCGTCGAGCTGGTCAAGGCGGCCTACATGGCCCGCGTCCAGCTCTCGGCCACAGGCTTCTATGCGACGCCGAAAATCCACTGGGACCGCAAGGCCGGGCGCGGCCATCCCTTCTATTACTTCGCTTATGGCGCGGCGGCAGCCGAGGTCGCGATCGACACGCTGACCGGCGAGTACAAGGTCGAACGGGTCGACATCCTCCACGATTGCGGCAACTCGCTGAACCCGGCGATCGACAAGGGACAGATTGAGGGCGGCTTCGTCCAGGGCATGGGCTGGCTGACCGCCGAGGAACTGGTCTGGGACGAGAAGGGGCGTCTCATGACGCACGCACCCTCGACCTACAAGGTCCCCGTCGCCTCCGACCGGCCGCGCGTCTTCAATGTCGCATTGCTTGAGAATGCCCCGAACCGCGAACACACGATCCATCGCTCCAAGGCGGTCGGCGAGCCGCCGTTGATGCTGGCGATAAGCGTGCTGCACGCGCTGTCGGATGCGGTCGCCAGCGTCGGCGAGCATCGCTTCTGTCCGAAGCTCGACGCGCCGGCGACACCCGAGCGTGTATTCGACGCGGTCGAGCGGGTCCGGGTGCTGGCTGCAGGCGCGGAGGACGCGTCATGACGCTCTCCGATTTTCTCGACAGGCATCTCGCTGAGGGCGCGATCATCGTCCGCATCGAACGCGTGCAGGGCTCGACGCCGCGCGAGGCCGGCGCGACGATGATCGTCTCGCGCCATGACAGCGCCGGCACGATCGGCGGCGGACAGCTCGAATTCCATTGCCTCGATCTCGCCCGCGAGATGCTGGCGACCGGCGAGGATCGGCGCCGGGTCGACCTGCCGCTCGGCCCGCAAATGGGCCAATGCTGCGGCGGCCGGGTGCAGGTCTCGCTGGTACGCGCCATCGCTGTCGACCTCACCGCCCTGCGCGACAATGAAGCGAAGGCGGCCGCCGGCCGGCCGCAGGTGCTGATCTTCGGCGCGGGGCATACCGGCCGGGCGCTCGCGCACTGCCTTTCCCTATTGCCTTTGGCAGTGACGCTGATCGACGACCGACCCGGCCAGTTCGCGGACCTGCCCGAGGCCATTTCCTGCCTCCATCTCGACGATCCCGAGCAGGCGCTCGCCACGGCGCCCTCAGGCGCTGCGTTCATCGTCTTGACCCACAGCCATGCGCTCGATTACCGGCTGACCGAGGCGGCGCTTCTGCGCGGCGACGCGGCCTATGTCGGTATGATCGGCTCAGGCACGAAACGGGCGCGCTTCGAGGCGAGCTTCCGCCGCCGACACCCAGGAAGCACGGCATTGACGCGCCTGACCTGCCCGATCGGTGGATCGGATGTGCATGACAAGCGTCCCGAGGTCATCGCGGCCTTGACGGCGGCCGAGCTGGTACGTTGGTTGCTTGGCGAGAAGGCGGCCTTCGCGGGGAAGGACGCCACCGTGCCAGAGAAAGGCCGAGCCGCCCATGACGCAGCCGCCTGACGAGACGGCCCCCTTACGTCTGGCGCTCGCCCATGTCTCGAAGAGCTTTCCGGGCGTGAAGGCCAATCAGGACATCAGCTTCGGTGTCCGCCCCGGCGAGATCCATGCCCTGCTCGGCGAGAACGGCGCCGGCAAGTCGACCCTGGTCAAGATCATCTACGGAGTGCAGCGCGCCGATGAGGGCGAGATCCGCTGGGACGGCGAGCGCGTCGAGATCCCCTCCCCCAAAGCGGCGCGCAGGCTCGGCATCGGCATGGTCTTCCAGCATTTCTCGCTGTTCGACGGCATGACCGTGCTGGAGAACATCGCGCTCGGCCTCGACGAGAAGGTCCCGGCGGAAGAGCTGAAGCAACGGATCAGGACGATCCTCGACAGCTATTCGCTGCCGCTCGATCCCGACCGCGAGGTGCACACGCTTTCGGTCGGCGAGCGCCAGCGCATCGAGATCGTGCGCTGCCTGCTGCAGAAGCCGAAGCTCCTGATCATGGACGAGCCGACCTCGGTGCTGACCCCACAGGAAGTCGAGCGGCTGTTCGATACCTTGCGCCAGATCGCGGCCGAGGGCTGCTCGATCCTCTACATCAGCCACAAGCTCCACGAGATCAAAGCGCTGTGCTCGGCTGCGACGATCCTGCGCGGCGGGCGCGTGGTCGCGGCTTGCGATCCACGCACGGAATCGACGACACGCATGGCCGAGCTGATGATCGGCGCCGAGCTCAAGACCATCGAGCGCCCGGCCGCGGCCGGCGAGGCGCGCCGCGCCCGCCTCGTCGTCAACGGGCTCGACATGGCGGGCGAACCGCCCTTCGGCACCGACCTGAAGACTATCGGCTTCACCGCTTACGCCGGCGAGATCCTCGGCATCGCCGGCGTCGCGGGCAATGGCCAGGCGGAGCTGCTGCTCGCCCTGTCGGGCGAGCGCCGCGCCGCCTCGAACGATGCCGTCAAGCTCGACGGGCAGGCGCTCGGCCATGCCGATGCCGGTAAGCGCCGCGCCGCCGGGCTCGCCTGCGTGCCCGAGGAGCGCAATGGCCACGCCGCGGTTCCCGATTTCTCGCTCGCCGAGAATGTCGTGCTGACGGCGCGGCATCGGCTGCCGCTGGCGCCCTCCGGGCTGATCCGGCAAGGCGCGGTCGACGCCTATGCGCGCGAGGTGATCCAGCGTTTCGACGTGCGCACCACCGGCCCTGACGCCCTCGCCGGCGCGCTCTCCGGCGGCAATCTGCAGAAATTCATCATGGGCCGCGAGATCGGCCAGAATCCTGAGGTCCTCATCGTCGAGCAGCCGACCTGGGGCGTCGATGCCGGCGCCGCGGCCGCGATCCGGCAGGCGCTGGTCGATCTCGCCGCACGGGGTTCGGCGATCGTGGTGATCTCGCAGGATCTCGACGAACTGCTCGAACTGGCCGACCGGCTCTGCGTGATCAACGAGGGTAGGCTCTCGCCGGCAAGGCCGGTCGCCGGGCTGAAGCTGGAGGAGATCGGCCTGCTGATGGGCGGCGTCCACGGCGAGGCGACCGCAGCGGACCATGCCCATGCTTGAATGGCGCCGCCGCAGCGAACCAAGCCGGGCAATGCTCTATCTGAGCCCGCTGATCGCCATCGCCCTGACCATGCTGACCGGCATGCTGGTCTTCACCGCGATCGGCTATGACGGCTTTCACGCGGTGCAGGCGATCTTCGTCACGCCGCTGGTCGAGCCGCAGCGCTGGGCCGATCTCGGCGTCAAGGCGGCGCCGCTGGTGATGATCGCACTCGGCCTCGCCATCGGCTTCCGGGCCAATGTCTGGAACATCGGCGCCGAGGGGCAATATGTCATGGGCGCCATCGCCGGCACCGGCGTCGCGCTGCTCACCCATGACATGACCGGCTGGTGGATCCTGCCCGCCATGGCTCTCGCCGGCATTCTCGGCGGCGCCGCCTGGGCTGCGATCCCCGCCTTCCTGAAGGTCCGCCTGCAGGTCAGCGAGATCCTGACCAGCCTGATGCTGAGCTATGTCGCCGTCCAGTTCCTGTATTACCTCGTACGCGGGCCGTGGAAGGACCCGGGCGGCTTCAACTTCCCGCAGACCAAGATGTTCAGCGCAGACCAGGTCCTGCCCGCCATGGCGGAGGGCTCGCTGGTCCATCTCGGGATTCCCGTGGCGCTGCTGCTGGCACTCGCCGCCTGGTTCGTGATGGGCAAGACGGTTTCCGGCTTCGCCATCCGGGTGGTCGGGCGCGCGCCGGCCGCCGCGCGGCATGGCGGCTTCGACGCCGGCCGCGTCACCTGGGTCGCCCTGCTCGCCAGCGGCGGGCTTGCGGGCTTGGCCGGGCTGTTCGAGGCAGCGGGTCCTTTCGGCCAGCTCACCCCGCAATTCCCGGTCGGCTACGGCTTCACCGCGATCATCGTCGCCTTTCTCGGGCGGCTTTCACCCATCGGCATCGTCTTCGGCGGGCTCGTCCTGGCGGTGACCTATGTCGGCGGCGAGATCGCGCAGAGCACTGTCAGGCTGCCGCAGGCGGCGACCGGCATGTTCCAGGCGATGCTGCTGTTCTTCCTGCTCGCGACCGACGTGCTGGTGCGCTGGCGGCTCGCTTTCCGGCGCAATCCGGCGAAGGTCGCGCCATGACGAGCGTGATCCTCGTCTCGATCTTCATGACGCTGGCGGCAGCGGCAACGCCGATCCTGCTGGCGGGCCTAGGCGAGCTCGTCACCGAAAAGGCGGGCGTGCTCAATCTCGGCGTCGAGGGCATGATGCTCTGCGGCGCGGTCACGGGCTTTGCGGTCGCCTATAGCAGCGGCAGCGTCACGCTGGGCGTCGTCGCTGCTGCGTTCGCCGGCTTCCTGGCGGCGATGATCTTCGCCCTGCTGACGCTCGGCCTCGGCTCCAACCAGGTCGCGACGGGGCTGGCCTTGACGATCTTCGGGATCGGCATCTCCTCGCTGTTCGGCGCCGGCTATGTCGGCCGCACCATCCAGCGGCTCGGGCCGCTTTTCCCGGCCGACTACGCCGCGCATCCCTGGCTGCGCCTCGTCTTCGGCCATGACGCGCTGGTTTATCTCTCGCTGCTGCTGGTCGCCGCCGTCAGCCTCTTCCTGCGCCGCAGCCGGATGGGCCTGATCCTGCGCGCCGTCGGCGAGAACGCCGATTCCGCCCATGCGATCGGCTATCGCGTGCTGGCCATCCGTGCTGCCGCGACCGGTTTCGGCGGCGCGCTCGCAGGGCTCGGCGGGGCCTATTTCTCGCTGGCGCTGACGCCGATGTGGGCCGACCGGCTGACCGCCGGGCGCGGCTGGATCGCACTCGCCCTCGTCGTCTTCGCGGCCTGGAAGCCGGGCCGGCTGCTGCTCGGCGCCTATCTCTTCGGCGCGGTCGCGACCTTCGAGCTGCAGGCCAAGGCGGCCGGCATCAGCTGGATCGCGCCGGAGGTGCTGGCGATGACACCCTACCTTGCGACCATTGTGGTTCTGACGATGATGTCGCTAGGAACGAGAACCGGCGGCCGCAACGCGCCCGCCTGCCTTGGCAAGCCTTTCCCGGCGCCCTAGCGCCGAAACCGACAACGGGGAGCACAGACAATGTCGACCATCATCACCCGCAGGACGCTTCTTGCCGGCGCGGCCGCGACCTCGGCCCTGCCGCTCATCGGCGGCGCCAGCGCCCAG
This sequence comes from Allobosea sp. WAO, assembly GCF_001509835.1. Classification (GTDB taxonomy): domain Bacteria; phylum Pseudomonadota; class Alphaproteobacteria; order Rhizobiales; family Beijerinckiaceae; genus Allobosea. The sequence goes on along the minus strand of NZ_JXTJ01000003.1, from coordinate 592,543 downwards.
GAGCCTTTCGGCGTCGGCTTCATCTATGTCGGCCCGGTCGGCGACCATGGCTGGAGCTGGACCCATGACCAGGGCCGGCTCGCCCTCGAGAAGGAATACGGCGCCAAGATCAAGACGAGCTTCATCGAGAACGTCGCCGAAGGCCCGGATGCGACGCGCGCACTGCGCCAGCTCGCCCAGGCCGGCAACAAGCTGGTCTTCGCCACCTCGTTCGGCTTCATGAACCCGACCATCCAGGTCGCCAAGCAGTTCCCGAAGATCTTCTTCGAGCACGCCACCGGCTATCAGCGCGCCGAGAACGTCGCGACCTACAATGCCCGCTTCTACGAGGGCCGCGCCGTGATCGGCACCATCGCCGGCCACATGTCGAAGGCGGGCCAGGCCGGCTACATCGCCTCCTTCCCGATTCCCGAGGTGGTTATGGGCATCAACGCCTTCCATCTCGCCGCCCGGAAGGTGAACCCGAACTTCAAGACCAAGGTGATCTGGGCCTCGACCTGGTACGACCCGGCCAAGGAAGCCGACGCCGCCAAGGCGCTGATCGACCAGGGCGCGGACGTCATCACCCAGCACACCGACAGCCCCGCCGCCCTGCAGGCGGCCGAGCAGCGCGGCGTCTTCGCCTTCGGCCAGGCCTCCGACATGAAGGCCTTCGCGCCCAAGGCGCACCTGACCGCGATCGTCGACGACTGGTCGGGCTACTACATCAAGCGCGTCAAGGAGGCGATGGACGGCAGCTGGAAGACCGGCGACGTCTGGGGCGGCCTCAAGGAAGGCATGGTCAAGATCGCGCCCTATAACGACGCAATGACGCCGGCAGCCCGCGCCGCCGCCGACGAGGTCCAGAAAGGCATCATTGCCGGCACGCTCCACCCCTTCACCGGAGAGCTCAAGGACCAGAAGGGCACGCTGCGTCTCAAGGCCGGAGAGACCGCCTCGGACGAGATGCTCTCGAAGATGGACTGGTACGTCGACGGCGTGCAGGCGTAAGGCGGCTATCGAGTTGGCGTCATGCTCGGGCTTGACCCGAGCATCTCTTGCCGAAGGAGGCGCCGTACAGCGCCTTCCCGTCCAGAGATTCCCGGTTCTGCGCTTCGCTGCGCCCGAGAATGACGCCCTCCGTCCACGCACCAAAATTACCCGCAGGAACCCCCTTGCAGATATTTTAAGCTTGAAACAATATGACTGCGACACCGCCTGGACGGGGATGGGGAACCCTGCCGGCGGCCGCATCTGGCACGTCCCGGGAGGACTTCAGACATGACGCTCAAATTCACTCTGTCGCTTGGCGCCGGCCTGCTTGCGCTCGGGCTCGCTACCGCCCAGGCACAGGAACCCTTGAAGATCGGCGTGGTCAGCGTGCTGACCGGCCCCGCGGCGGCGCTCGGCCAGCAGGTTCGCGACGGCTTCCAGCTCGCGGTCGACCAGAATGGCGGCAAGCTCGGCGGCGTGCCGGTGCAGATCACCATCATCGACGACGAACTGAAGCCCGATGTCGCAGTCGGCAAGGTCCGCAGCTTCGTCGAGGGCGGCAAGGTCGACTTCGTCGTCGGCCCGGTGTTCTCGAACATCCTCGGCGCGATCGCGAAGCCGGTGCTGGATTCCGGCGCGATCCTGATCAGCCCGAACGCCGGCCCGTCCACCATGGCCGGCAAGGCCTGCCACCAGAACTTCTTCGTGACCTCGTACCAGAACGACCAGGTCCACGAGGTGCTGGGCAAGTACGCGCAGGACCAGAACTACAAGAAGGCCTACATCATCGCGCCGAACTACCAGGCGGGTAAGGACTCGCTCGCCGGCTTCAAGCGCTATTTCAAGGGCGAGGTCCTCGACGAGGTCTATGTCCCGCTGACCTCGCTCGATTTCTCAGCCGAGCTTGCCAAGATCGCCTCGGCCAAGCCCGACGTGGTCTTCGCCTTCCTGCCCGGCGGCCTCGGCGTCAACTTCGTCAAGCAGTGGTCGCAGGCCGGCCTCACCGGCAAGGTGCCCTTCCTCTCCGCCTTCACGGTCGATGAATCGACCCTGCCGGCTCAGCAGGACGCGGCGGTCGGCATGTTCGGCGGCATGACCTGGGCGCCGAACATGGACAATCCGCAGACGAAGAAGTTCGTCACGGCCTATGAGGCCGCCTACAAGATCGTCCCGGGCTCCTATGCCCAGCAGGCTTTCGACGCGGCACAGCTGATCGATTCCGCCGTGAAGGCGGCCGGCGGCACCGGCGACAAGGACAAGCTGCGGGCCGCGATCAAGAAGGCGGACTTCACCTCGCTGCGGGGCAACTTCAAGTTCAACACCAATGGCTACCCGATCCAGGACTTCTACCTGGTCAAGGTCGCCAAGCGGCCGGACGGCAAGTTCCAGACCGAGATCGCGCAGAAGGTGTTCTCGGACTATGCCGACCCGCACGCCAAGGATTGCGCGCTGAAGTGACGCTTTCGTCCTTCATCGCGACCTGAATGGTCATCCCGGGCGGGCTTCAGCCCGACCCGGGATCCATGCCAGACCGACCGATGTTCAGGCATGGATCCCGGCCCTCCGCTTCGCTGCGGCCGGGATGACGGCGTCTGTTGTTCTTAAGCCGAGTTGCGCAAGCGCATGACCACCGGCCTTCTCCTAGTCCAGATCCTGAACGGGCTGCAGTTCGGCATCCTGCTGTTCCTGGTGGCGGCAGGGCTGACCCTCGTCTTCGGCGTGATGGACTTCATCAACCTGGCGCATGGCGTGCAGTATATGCTCGGCGCCTATCTGGCAGTGACCTTCGTCGCGCTGACCGGCTCCTTCGTCCTGGGGCTTATACTCGCGCTCGCGGCGGCGCTCGCCTTCGGGCTGGCGCTCGAATTCCTCGTCTTCCGACATCTGTACGAACGAGACCATCTCGATCAGGTGCTGGCGACCTTCGGCCTGATCCTGCTGCTCAACCAGGGCGTCAAGATCATCTGGGGCGCCGCGCCGCTCTCAGTGCCGGTGCCGGAGTTCCTCTCGGGCAATGTCGCGCTGATCGACGGCATTCTCTACCCGACCTACCGCTTCGCGCTGATCGGCGCGGGCCTCGCGGTCGGGCTCCTGCTCTGGTTCGTCGTCGACCGCACCCGCACCGGCATGCTGCTGCGCGCCGGCGCCTCGAACGCGCCGATGGTCTCGGCGCTCGGCGTCGACATCCGCAAGCTGTTCATGATCGTCTTCGCCTTCGGTACCATGCTGGCCGGTTTCGCGGGAGCGATGGCGGCGCCGATCCTCTCGGTCGAGCCCGGCATGGGCGACACTGTCCTGATCCTCGCCTTCGTCGTCATCGTCATAGGCGGCATCGGCTCGATCCGCGGCGCCTTCGTCGCGGCCCTGATCGTCGGCCTCGTCGACACGCTCGGCCGCTCCTTCATGAACGATCTGCTGCGCCTGTTCATGAGCGCGCCCTCGGCCCGTGCCACCGGTGCCGCGCTCTCCTCCATGCTGATCTACCTTTTGATGGCGGTGGTGCTGTTCCTGAGGCCAGAGGGGCTCCTGCCCTCGCGGGGCCGCACATGAGCACCGCGCCGGCCCTGGCGGAGACGGCGGCCGCCCCGGCGCCGCGCCGGCACATCCGGCTGCTGCTGCCTATCCTGCTCTTCGGCCTGCTGGCGCTGGCGCCGCTCGCTGTCAGCCTCGGCATGCCAGCTGGCTGGCTCGCTCTGCTGACGCGGGCGATGATCTTCGCGATCGCGGCGCTCTCGCTCGACCTCATCCTCGGCGTCGGCGGCCTCGTCTCGTTCGGCCATGCCGCCTTCCTCGGCATCGGCGCCTATGTCACCGGCATCATGATCACGGAGGGCCGGGCCGAGGCGCTGCTGATCCTGCCGGTCGTGCTCGGCATCTGCGCCCTGTTCGCCGCGGTCACCGGCGCGATCTGCCTGCGCACCCGCGGCGTCACCTTCATCATGATCACCCTCGCCTTCGGCCAGATGGTCTATTTCCTGGCGCAGGCGCTCTCGGCCTATGGCGGCGATGACGGGCTGACGCTTTACGAGAAGAGCACGGTTGCCGGTCTCGACCTGTTCTCGACGCGCACGGGCTTCTTCTACTGCGTCCTCGCCGCCCTCGCCGGCTGCTATGTGCTGGTCCGCATCCTCGTCGCCTCGCGCTTCGGGCGCATCCTGCGGGCGGCGCGCGAGAACCCAGTGCGGGTCTCGGTCACCGGCTTCGACGTCACCCGCATCCGCCTCATCGCCTATGTGATCAGCGGCATGGTCGCCGGCATCGCCGGCTTCTTCCTCGCCAACCACACCGATTTCGTCAGCCCGGCCTTCATGTCCTGGCAGCGCTCGGGCGAACTGATCTTCATGACCGTGCTCGGCGGCGTCGGCTCGCTGCATGGCGCGATCATCGGCGCCATCGCCTATCTCATCGCCGAGGACGCGCTCTCGCACCTGACCGAGCATTGGCGCGTGATCTTCGGCCCGATGATCGTGCTCTTCGTGCTGTTTACCCGTGGCGGCATCGTCGGCATGATACGCAAGCTGGGTGGGGGTGGTGGCGCATGAGCGAGCCCGTCCTCATTCTCGAAGCCGTGCGCAAATCCTTCGGCGCCCTCAAGGTCACCGACGATGTCAGTCTCTCCGTGGCACCCGGCGAACTGCATGCGCTGATCGGCCCCAATGGTGCCGGCAAGACCACGCTCGTTCACCAGATCTCCGGCATGCTCAAGCCCGACAGCGGCGCGATCCGCTTCCGCGGCGAAGACATCTCGGCGCTGACACCGGAGAAGCGGGCGCGGCGCGGCCTTGCTCGCACCTTCCAGATCACCTCGACCATCGCCTCGCTCTCCGTGCTTGAGAACGTGGCGCTCGGCGTACAGGCCAGGGCGGCTCATCCGCTCTCGCTGTTCCGCAATGCGGCGCGCGACGCGGCCCTGAACCGCCCTGCCCTAGCGGCACTCGAAGCGGTCGGCCTCGCGGACCGCGCCGAGGTTCCCGCCGGCCGTCTCTCGCATGGCGAGAAGCGGGCGCTCGAGCTCGCCATGGCGCTGGCCCTGGAACCGACCGCGATCCTGCTCGACGAGCCGCTGGCCGGGGTCGGCCGGGAGGAAGGCGAGCGATTGATCGAGCTGCTTTCCAGCCTGAAGGGCCGCTATGCCATGCTCCTGGTCGAGCACGACATGGCGGCGGTGTTCGCGCTCGCCGACAAGGTCAGCGTGCTGGTCTATGGCCGCGTCATCGCCTCGGGCGAGCCGGCCGCCGTCCGGGCCGACGCGGCCGTGCGCGAAGCCTATCTCGGCGAGGAGGGCTGAACCGTGCTGACGGTCGAGAACCTCGATGCCGGCTATGGCGAGGCGCAGATCCTGTTCGGCGTCGATCTTTCGGTCGGCGCCGGCGAGGTCGTGACCCTGCTCGGCCGCAACGGCATGGGCAAGACGACGACGATCCGCTCGATCATGGGCCTGATCCGGCCGAAGGCCGGCCGCGTCAGCTTCGGCGGCGTCGACCTCACCGGCAGTGCGCCCTTCCGCCTCGCGCAGGCCGGCATCGGCCTGGTGCCGGAAGGCCGCCAGATCTTTCCGACGCTGTCGGTCGAGGAGAACCTGATCGCGACGGCGGCCAGCCGTTTCGGCCAGCCGCGCTGGACGCTGGAGCGGATCTACGGCTTCCTGCCGCGGCTGAGGGAACGCCGCGCCAACCGCGGCAACCAGCTCTCCGGCGGCGAACAGCAGATGCTGGCGATCGGCCGCGCCTTGATGACCAATCCGAAGCTCGTCATTCTCGACGAGGCGACCGAGGGGCTCGCGCCGATCATCCGCCAGGAGATCTGGGCCTGCCTTTCGGCGTTGAAGGCGGAAGGCGAGTCGATCCTGGTGATCGACAAGAATGTCGATGCGCTGGCGAAGATCGCCGACCGGCATATCGTGCTGGAGAAGGGGCGCGTCGTCTGGCGCGGCTCGAGCGATGACTTGCGCAGCGATAGCGCGGTCAAGGACCGCTTCCTGAATCTGTAAACGGGAGGGAACGAGATGAAGCCGCTGACCGCCGGCGTGACGCGCGCCAATGAGGGCATCGACGCGATCACCTGGAGCATTCTGGGCCAGACCTATGTGCCGAAGACGCTGAGCGAGGACAGCTTTTCCTGGCACGCCATCTTCCCGCCCGGCACCTTCGTGCCACCGCACATCCATCCGACCCAGGACGAGTTCATCTACATGCTGGAGGGCCGGCTCGACCTGGTGCTCGACGGCCATGAATCGCATGCGCTGCCGGGCGATCTGATCCGGCTGCCGCGCAACGTTCCGCACGGGCTGTTCAACAAGAGCGATGCGCCGGTGAAGTGCCTGTTCTGGGTCGCGCCGACCGGCCGGCTCTACGACCTGTTCTGGGCGATCCATTCGATGAAGGAGCAGAACCCGGCCGAAGTGGTGGCGCTCGCGGCGCGCTACGAGATCGACTTCCTGCCGCCTCCCCCGGATGCCGGCTGAGGTCGTCGTTACGGTCCCGGCATTAGGGTTAACCAAGGGTTAAGCGTGCCGGGAACGGCATTCTGGTGCATGCTACGGGCTCCATCAGAGGCCCGGCCCATGCCTGTCGCGACCACCGAACGCCGCCAGCACGCCCGCAACCGCACCCTGATCGGCGCCCAGATCATCTTCAACCAGCGCCAGTCGACGCTGGATTGCACGGTCAGGAACCTGTCCGAGCAGGGCGCGCTGCTCGTCCTTTCCGACGCGATCGCGACGCCCGAGCTGTTCGAATTGTACTTTCCGCTCAAGCGCGAGAGCCGCATGGCGCGGGCGCGCTGGCGCGACGGAGCACGCCAGGGCGTCGAATTCACCAGGCCCGCCAAGACGGATGACGCGCCTGCTCCGCTCGATCTGCAGCGCCGGCTTAAGCAGCTCGAGCAGGAAAATTCCGTGCTGAGGGCGCGCATCGCCCAGCTGACCGAAGCAGGCTGAATCCAGCCGAAATTCCGCCCGCTTCCTCCCCGACATCGCGCGGAGGAGGAAATCATGAAACGATTCGCGCTATACGTGCTTCTGGCGCTTGGCCTGATCGCCGGGCTCGCCGCCTTCCAGAACAGCTCCTTGCTGGCACCGAAGCTGACCGAACGACCGGTGCTGCTCGCCCATCGCGGCCTGGCCCAGACCTATTCGGCCGAGGGCATCACCGCAGCGACCTGCACAGCGGCGCGGATCGACCCGCCGGAGCATCGCTATATCGAGAACACCATCGCCTCGATGGAGGCAGCCTTCGCCGCTGGCGCCGACATCGTCGAGATCGACGTCCACCCGACGCGCGACGGGCAGTTCGCGGTGTTCCACGACTGGACACTGGAGTGCCGCACCAACGGCTCCGGCACGACACGCGACAAGACGATGGCCGAGCTGAAGGTGCTCGACATCGGCCATGGCTACACCGCCGATGGCGGCAAGAGCTTCCCCTTTCGCGGTCAAGGCGTCGGGCTGATGCCCTCGCTCGACGAGGTGCTCGCCCGCTTCCCGGACCAGCGCCTGCTCATCAACGTCAAGAGTCGCGACCCGCAGGAAGGGCGCAGCCTCACGCAGGGGCTTTCGCAGTTGCCGCCGGAGCGGCTCGCCCGGCTGATGGTCTATGGCGGCGAGCCGCCTGTCGCGGCCTTGCGCGAGGCCCTGCCCTCGCTCGTCACCATGTCGGCGCAGGCCGAGAAGCGCTGCCTCGTGCGCTATCTCGCCATGGGCTGGGCCGGGCTCACGCCGAAGGATTGTGAGAAGCAATTGCTGCTCATCCCGTCGAACTACACCAAATGGCTCTGGGGCTGGCCGGAGCGCTTCACGGCGCGCATGCGCGCTGTCGGCAGCGAGGTCATCGTCGCCGGGCCGCTGGTCGGCGGCGAGGTCTCGACCGGGATCGACAGGGCCGAGGACCTTGCAGGCCTGCGCCAGCCGCTGCCCGGCATCTGGACTAACCGGATCGACAAGATCGCACCTCTGGTGAAGGCGCCGACGCCTTAAGGGCGCGGCGCGAGCTGTTCCCGCGCGAAGCCCGCCTTGCCGGCATAGGTCTTCACGATCATCTCGCGCTTGGCGTAGGACAGCACGCGCTCGACATCGTCGAAGCCGTTCGGTGCCAGCTCCTCGACGGCATCGATGACGCGCTCCGGGCCGCCGGCCCGGTTCATCGCCACGATCTCGGCGGTCGCCGGCAGGCGCTGCGCCTCATAGGCGGCGAGCGCCTGGCGCGAATGCTCGGCCCGGACCAGATGGTCGGCGAGACAGCGTGCATCAAGGATCGCCTGCGAGGCGCCGTTAGAGCCAACCGGGTACATCGGATGGGCGGCATCGCCGAGCAGGGTCACGCGCCCATGGGTCCAGCGCGGCAGCGGATCGCGGTCGCACATCGGATAGTCCCAGAAGCCGGGTGTCGCCTGGATCAAGGCGAGGATGTCGACGCCCGGTATCGTGAAGCGGCGGGCGAAGGGCAGCACGTCCTCGAGCCGGCCGGGCTTCGACCAAGCCTCCTTCGGCGGCGGCTTGGCCGGGTCGCCGGTGCGGATGTTGACGACCCAATTGGTCAGGCGGGTGCCCGGCTTGCTCCCCGCCGCGATCGGATAGAGCACGAGCTTGCCGGCCATGCCGCCGGCGATGATCATGCTCTCGCCGTCGAGGAATGCGGGCCAGTCGCAGGCGCCGCGCCACATCTGCACGCCGTTCCAGCGCGGCGCGCCCTGATCTGGGAAGTAATGTGCGCGGACGCTGGAATGGATGCCGTCAGCCGCGATCATCAGATCGGCCCGCGCCGTCTCCCCGCCCTCGCCGCGGCGGGAATCGGTGAAATGCGCGGTGACACCGCCCTCATCCTGCGAGAAGCCCTGTAGCCGACGGCCGCAGCGCAGCGCGTCGGGTCCGAGCCGCTCGACCACCGCGTCTCTGATCACGCCCTGGAGCCGGCCGCGATGGATCGAGAATTGCGGGACCGGCGCACCCGCATGCAGGCCGCGCAGCTCGCGCCAGACAGCCTGGCCGAAGCGGTTCATGTAGACGAGTTCGCGCGTGCGGATCGCGACGGCGTCGAGAGCCGGCAGCAGACCGAGCTCGGCGAGCTCGCGAATGGCGTGCGGCAGCGTATTGATGCCGACGCCGACCTCCCGGATCTCGCTGGACTGCTCGTAGACCGTCGCCGCGATGCCCCGTGCGTGCAGCATTAGCGCCAAGGAGAGGCCGCCAATGCCGCCGCCAACGATGATGACCTTCATGCGCGCTCATTCCCCATTATTATTTCAAGCTTGAAATATCAGCGCGAAGCTTGTCAATCGCCCACCCTCCTCGCCCCTCTCCCTCGGGCAGGGCCGGAAAAGCGCATTTTTCCGCGGAACGATGCCGTATTCTGTGCGTATCTAGACCCAATGCTGTCGTTTTTGGATGGCAGCCATGCAACACGGTGGGTTCGCGCGCGACAGCGCACCGATTCGCCGCGACGCTCCGGCCTTCAAAAGCGGCGCCGGAGCGAGGCTACTTTCATCATTGCTCTTCCAGGAGGGTTGTATGACCAAGAACGAACTGATCGCCGCCATCGCCGACGAGACCGGCAAGACCAAGGCCGACGTCTCGGCCATCCTGGGCTCGCTCGCCGGCGTCGTCGCCAAGACCCTGAAGTCCGGCGGCGACGTCACCCTCGGCGGCATCGGCAAGCTGGCGGCGGCCAAGCGCGAGGCCCGCGAGGCCCGCAACCCGTCGACAGGCGCAACGATCAAGGTTCCCGCCAAGACCGTCGTCAAGTTCAAGGTCACCAAGGATCTGGCCGACGCCGTCGCCTGAGACCATGTGCTAGCCGATGGCTGGCTCATGGCGAAAGGCGCGATGCGTGCTTTCGCCATGAGCCGCCTGAGGCGCACTGGAATACCGCCAGCACAATCGGCTCGGCCTTGACCGCGCCGCCGCGCTGCCCACAGTAGCGCGATGTTCCTACGCCTCTTCACCGATCTGCGCGCCGCCAAGGTGCCCGTCACGCTGCGGGAATACCTTGCCCTGCTTGAGGGGGTCGAAGCCGACCTCGCCGAGCACCGCGTCGACGAGTTCTACCATCTCGCCCGCACCTGCCTCGTCAAGGACGAGCGCCATCTCGACCGCTTCGACCGGGTCTTCGCCCACGTATTCAAGGGCATGGAGACGCTTGGCGAGGCCTTCGAGCAGGCCGGCATTCCCGAGGAATGGCTGCGCAAGCTCGCCGAGAAGTTCCTGACCGAGGAGGAAAAGGCCCAGCTCGATGCTCTCGGCTGGGACAAGCTGCTCGAAACGCTCAAGCAGCGCCTCGCCGAGCAGAAGGGCCGCCACCAGGGCGGCTCGAAATGGATCGGCACCGCCGGCACCTCGCCCTATGGCGCCTATGGCTACAATCCCGAAGGCGTGCGCATCGGCCAGGACAAGAACCGCAATTTCCGGGCGGTGAAGGTCTGGGACAAGCGCGAGTTCAAGGATTTCGACGACACCCGCGAACTCGGCGTCCGCAACTTAAGGATCGCGCTGCGCCGCCTGCGCAAATTCGCCCGCACCGGCGCCGCCGAGGAACTCGATCTCGACGAGACGATCTCGGAGACCGCCAAGCACGGCTATCTCGACGTCAAGCTCAGGCCCGAGCGGCACAACGCCGTGAAGGTCCTGCTCTTCCTCGATGTCGGCGGCTCAATGGACTGGCATATCGAGCTCGCCGAGGAGCTGTTCTCGGCGGCCCGGGCCGAGTTCAAGCATTTCGAGCATTTCTATTTCCACAACTGCCCTTATGAGCGGGTCTGGAAGGAGAATCGGCGCCGGCACGACCAGGTCATCCCGACCTTCGACATTCTGCGCACCTATCCGCCCGACTACCGACTGGTCTTCGTCGGGGACGCGTCGATGAGCCCCTATGAGATCGCCATGCCGGGCGGCTCGGTCGAGCACTGGAACGAGGAGCCCGGCGAGGTCTGGATGCGGCGGCTGACCGAGCGCTTCCAGAAATCCGTCTGGCTCAATCCGGTGCAGCAGCATCTGTGGAGCTACACCCAGTCGATCCTTCAGATCGGCGGGCTGATGGGCGGGCGGATGTTCCCGCTGACGCTGGACGGGCTTGACGGTGCGATGAAGGCGCTGACGCGGTAATTCGCTGGCTCGGGCGTCTCCTCCGGGAGATTCTCGTGTCTGCGCTTTGCTCAGCCCGCAAATGACGGCTAGAGCTTCGCGCCATGCAAGTTGACGACGACGCCCCCCCGCCCTCCTGGCGCCAACGCCCCAAGCCGATCGGCTTCGAGCTCGCCTATCGCCTCGACGGCGACGTGCTGGAGATCGACAGCACCCGCAAGGTCGACCGGGTCAGGCTGTCGGCGGTCGAGCAGGTGCGCTTCTTCTATGCACCGAGCAACGTCACGTCGAAAAGCTATCGCACGCAGCTGCGGCTCACCGACGGCAAGAGTATCACCTTCGGGAACCTGTCCTGGCGCTCGCTGACCGATATCGACCGCGACGATGCGCGCTACCACGCCTTCGTCACCGCGCTATCGGCCGCGATCGCGCGGGCGAACCCGAAGGCCCGCTTCGTCGCCGGCAAGCCCTTTCCGCTTTGGCTGGCGCTGACGGTGGTCGGTGGGCTTTCGCTGGTCATGCTGACCTGGTTCACCCTGCGCGCCTTCCAGACGGAGGCGACCACGGCCGGTTTCCTCGGAATCCTGCTCGGCGCCGCCTCGTTCTGGCAGGTCTGGCCCATGGTCAAGCTCAATCGCCCCAGCGAGCTGTCATGCGGCGAAGTGCCGGACGCGCTGGTACCCGGAGGCAAACAGAGCTGAGGACCTCGGGCCATGCCCGAGCAATTCACGTCGGGTGCGCCGATCTCGTCATCCTGGGCGAGCGAAGCTCGGCCCGAGATCCATCATCAGGCTCCAGTGCCCGTCGATGGATACCGGATCTACGCCGCTTCGCGGCTTGTCCGGGATGACCGCTGTTCTCCTGCGAAAGGGTACGCGCCCTACCGCACCACCAGCACCGAGCACTTGGCGCGCCTGACGATGGTCGAGGCGTTCGAGCCGATGACATAGGCGAGCATGCCGGGCTCATGCGAGCCGATCACGATCAGATCAGCGCCGCTGGCATCGGCCTCCGCCAGCACTTCGCCATGGACCGAACCGACCAGCACCTTGGCTGAAACGCGTTCGCTCGGCAGCTTCACCTTGGCGGCGATCTCGGCGAGCTGCTGCTCGGCCTCGTTTTGCTGACCGGCGTCGAAATCGGCCGGGACGAACTCCATGTAGGTGATCGGCACCAGCGACCGGACATAGACCAGCCGCACCGTACCGTCCGAGGCTGTCGCGAAGGATTCCGCCGCCGCGATGGCCGGGGCTGCCAAATCCGCTTCGGCGAGATCGACCGGAACCAGAATCGATTTGTACATCGCATTCTCCTCGCTGTGCTCGACTGGGATGGATTCTGGCACCGGGCGGATTCCCGGTCGTTGCGCTCGATCAACCGGCGTCACGCATGGTCGTCATGATGCCGCGGAATTTGACGTGGATCGGCATGGGTTTAACAGTCCGGCGGAGGCCGCCCCATGGTGGCATTCTCCTGTCCGGATGCGCCGATGCCCGAAGCCTCCCCTCCTCGCCGGCTGACCGGGCTCCTCGCCTCTCCGACCAGCTTCCTGATGGTGCTCGCCTTCGTCAACTGGTTCGGCTACGCGAGCTGGAGCGCGCTGCTGAACAATTTCGCCAAGGAAGCGGCGGGCTTCACCGGTCAGGACATCGGCATCCTGCAGTCGGTGCGCGAAATCCCGGGTTTCCTGGCCTTCACCGCGATCATCCTGTTCTGGATCATGCGCGAGCAGATGCTGGCCTATCTGAGCCTGCTGACGCTGGGTCTCGGCGTCGCGCTCACCGGCTTCTATCCGAGCCTCGGCGGGCTCTTGCTGACGACGACGATCATGTCGATCGGCTTCCACTATTACGAGACGGCCCAGCAATCCCTGCAATTGCAGCTGCTGCCGAAATCGGAGGCGCCGCGCCTGCTCGGCAGGATCGCCGGGGCCTCGGCGATCGCGCAATTGCTCGCCTTCGGCTCGATCGCGCTGATCTGGCGAACGCTGCAGCCGAGCTATGCCACTGTCTTCCTCGGCGCCGGCGTCGTCACCATCGCTCTCACCATCGTCGCAATGGCGCTGTTCCCGCGCTTCCAGGGCGCGGTGCCGCAGAACAAGGGTTTTGTGCTCCGCAAGCGCTACTGGCTTTATTACGCGCTGACCTTCATGTCGGGCGCGCGGCGCCAGATCTTCATGGCCTTTGGCGGCTTCCTGCTGGTCGAGCGCTTTGGCTACGACGTCGCGGCGACGGCGACCCTGCTGCTCGCGACTTATGGCATCAACGCCTTCGCCGGGCCGCTGCTCGGCAGCCTGGTCGGCCGGATCGGCGAGCGCGCCACGATCCAGCTCGAGAACATCTCACTGATCGCGGTGTTCGTCGGCTATGCGCTGGCGAGCCATGGCCAATTCGGCGCCTGGGGCGCGCTGGTGGCAGGCGCGCTCTTCGTCATCGACGGCGTCTTCTTCACACTGGTCCTGGCCCAGCGCACCTATTTCCAGAAGATCGCCGACCCAGCCGACATCGCGCCGACCTCGGCGGTCGCCTTCACGATCAACCACATCGCGGCGGTGTTCCTGCCGATCACCTTCGGCCTGATCTGGCTGCGCGATCCGGCGCTGGTCTTCTATATCGGGGCGGCGGTAGCCACGGGCTCTCTCACCCTGTCGCTGCTGGTGCCGCGCCATCCGAAGGCCGGGCACGAGACGACGCTCGCGCCGACGGCACCCGCCGCGGCCGAATAGGCCGCCCGCCGCTCAGCCCTGCCGGGCCGGCGTGCGGACGATCAGGCCGTCGAGCTCGTCGCGGACGCGGATCTGGCAGGACAGGCGCGAGCCTGGGCGCACGTCGAAGGCGAAGTCGAGCATGTCCTCCTCCATCGGCTCGGCCTGGCCGGTCGCCGCGAGCCAGGCATCATCGACATAGACATGGCAGGTTGCGCAGGCGCAGGCTCCGCCGCATTCGGCCTCGATGCCCGGCACGCCGTTGCGGACCGCGACCTCCATCACCGTCGAGCCGACCTCGCCTTCCACCGTGCGGCTGGTACCCTGGGCATCGATGAACGTGATCTGCGGCATGGTGAACTCCGGCACGCCATCCTGGCGGCTTAGCGGCTTGACCTGTCCGGGCGAAGCCAGGCGCGGTCCTGGAGACGCGCCACGTCAATCGCCCGCAAATGGGATTGAGGCCCGCGGGCAGCCGCGAGCCAAATCGTCTCTAGAGGATTTCGAAAGCGGGCGAAACGGCGATTTCAGGCAGCGCAGTCGAAGCGCGCAATCGCCGCACGGGCCTCTGCCGCCGCCAGCGTCAACGCATCCATGCTCGCCTCCTGGGGATGCGAGCCCGGCGCGGCGAGCTGCTGCTCGATCAGGTCGGCCGCATCGGCGACCTGCCAGGCGCCGATCGCCCGGGCGGCACCTTTCAGCGTGTGGGCGGCGTCGCGCCTGGCGTTATCGTCGGCGCTGCCATGGATGGTGCGCAGATGGCGGGCGCATTGCTGGGAGAAGAGGACGAGCAGTTCGCGCTCCAGCGCGATATCGCCGCCCGTCTGGCGGGCGAGATGCTCGAGATCGATGGCTGTATTGCTCATTGTGGTACTCGACTTTCAGGTCCGAGACCGCGTGCCGGGCGCGGTCTCGTGACCCCTTAGGAAGCGCCATCATGGTGAATGAGGCGTTAACGACGTTTGTGAATCGGCGAGGGAAACTGGTTTCATTCAGTCCTTGCCTCAACTACGCTTCGAGACAGTAAACGATGGGCGTCGTGTCGCTTGCGGGATCTCGGCTTGAGGCGGCCGGTTTTCGTCGTGCGGCGTGTGACGACACGTCCATCGCCAGTAGCGTAGCGAGGCGGCATTCATGACCCGGCAGAACAAGCTCCAGGATCCGACCGAGGCCGCCATGTCGGCGATCGAGGAAGCGCTGAGGCTGGACCAGCCCAAGGGCGACGACACCGCGGACAGTCCCGAGCTGAAGCTGCCCTCCGCTGCCGGGGGCGACCTCAAGGTCGAATTGCCGCGCGTCGAGGCCGCACCGCTCAAGTCCGAGGCCGCCGAGCCCGCGCCGCCGCCGCGCCCGGCCATCGCCCCCGACACCAGCCGCGTCGCCAATGACGACCGCCGCGATTCCAGCTCGCTCGTCCAGGCTTTCTCCGCCCGCCCCTCCGGCAGGCCCTACTGGCTCGCCGCCCTCGCCTCCCTCGCCTGGCTCGGCGGCGTCGGCTTCACGCTGGTCAGCCGCTACGGCTCCTTCACCGAGGGCCTGCCGCCCGGCATCGCCGCCTTCGGCCCGGGGCAATGGGCCCTGCTCACGCTCGGCGCCGGCGCGCCGGTCGTCTTCTTCTTCGTCCTGGCGGCGCTCTATCGCCGCACCCAGGAAATGCGCCTCGTCTCGCGGGCGATGACCGAGGTCGCGCTGCGTCTGGCCGAGCCCGAGATCGTCGCCACCGATTCCGTGCTCTCGCTGAGCCAGACCATCCGCCGCGAGGTCGCCGCCATGGGCGACGGCATCGAACGCGCCGTGGCGCGGGCCGGCGAGCTCGAGACCATCGTGCGCGGCGAGATCGCGACGCTGGAGCGCGCCTATGCCGACAACGAAATCCGGCTGCGCTCGCTCATCGACGAGCTGGTGACGCAGCGCGAATCCGTCGTCGGCAATGCCGAGCGGGTCAAGTTCGCCATCAGCGGCGCCCATGAGAACATCAGCAAGGACCTCGAAACCGCCAGCCGCTCGATCGCCGAGGCGGTCGCGCAGGCCGGCGAACGCGTCACGGTGACGCTGAGCGACAAGGGCGACCAGATCACGCTGGCGCTCGGCCGCGCCGGTGAGCGCATGGTCGACGAGATCAGCGGCCGCGGCAACGAGCTGGTCGAGCGCCTGCAGGTCACCTCGAGCGAGGTCGGCGAGCGCCTGACCGGCGCCAGCCACAGCGTCACCGGCCTGATCGACAGCCGGGTCCAGGAGATCGCGAGCTCGCTGGAGCGCACCGGCGCGGTACTGACCGAGGGCCTCACCGCCGGCGCCCGCGACGTCACCCGCGCCATCAGCGAGACAGGCGCGCAGGTTGCCGAGACGCTCGCCAACCGGGCCGAGACCGTCAACGAAACGCTGCGCACCACCGGCGAGACGCTGGCGCAGGAGATCTCCCAGCGCGGCACCACCGTGGCCGAGCGCTTCGAGCAGAGCGGTCGCACCCTTGTCGGGCTGATCGACGAGCAGAGCAGCAACCTGACCGCGCGCCTGGCTGAGACCGGCGAGACGCTGCGCACCACCATCTCGGACGAGGGCGAGAGCGTCACCACACGCTTGGCCGAGGTCGGCCGCGGCGTGCATGTGCTGCTCAGCAAGCAGAACGAACTCGTCGCCTCGCGCATCCAGGAGGCTGGCGACACCGTCCACAGCCTGCTCGGCAAGCAGGGCGAAACGCTGGTCGAGCGGCTGACCGAGACGGTGCAGACCGTAGACGGGCTGCTGCGCGAGCAGAGCGACTCGATCATCCTGCGCTTCGACGAAGCCGGAAAGGGTCTCAACACGCTGATCGGCGAACGCGGCGAGGAACTCACCGCCCGCATCTCCGCCGTCGGCGCGACCGTGCACAGCCTGTTCTCCGAAGAGGCCGGCAGCCTCGTCACCCGCCTCTCCGATATCGGCCATGACGTCCGCGGCGCCATCGGCAGCCAGGGCGATACGCTGATCGAGCGCCTGTCCGAAGTCGGCAAGGGCATGCAGGAGGCTCTCGGCGAGCGCGGCGACGGCCTCGTCGCGCGCCTCGCCAACGTCACCCGCGAAGTCGAGGAGGCGATCGGCGCCCGCGGCGACGGTCTCGTCGCCCGCCTCTCCGAAGTCACCCGCGACGTCGAGGCGGCGATCGATCAGCGCGGCGGCGGGCTGGTCAGCAGCCTCGCCAACGTCACCCGCGAGGTCGAGGACACGATCGGCGCGCGCGGCGACGGTCTCGTCGCCCGCCTCGCCGAAGTTACCCGCGATGTCGAGGCCGCGATCGATCAGCGCGGTGGTGGGCTGGTCAGCAGCCTCGCCAACGTCGCCCGCGAGGTCGAGGACACGATCGGTGCCCGCGGCGACGGGCTGGTCGCCCGCCTCGCCGACGCCTCGCGCGAGGTCGAGAACGCCCTCGGCGCCCGTGGCGAAGGCTTGGCCGCGCGCCTGGCGGAAGTCACCCGCGAGGTCGAGAATTCCATCGGTGCCCGCGGCGACGGTCTGGTTTCCCGCCTCGCCGAGGTCACCGGCGAGATCGAGAATGCCATAGGCGCCCGGGGCGATGGTCTGGTCTCGCGCCTTGCCGACGTCACCCGCGAGGTCGAAACCGCGATCGAGGAGCGCGGCGGCGGACTGGTGTCGCGCCTGTCGGATGTCGGCCGCGAGGTCCAGAGCGCGCTCGGCGAGCGCGGCGAGAGCCTTGTGGCGCGCCTCTCCGAGGTCGGCGCCGACGTCCAGGCTGCGATCGGCGAGCAGCGCGAGAATCTGATCCTGCAGCTGGCAGAGGCCGGCTCGGGCGTGCGCAACCTGTTGATCGCGGAAAGCGAGGCCCTGAGCGGCCGCGTCGTCGCCACCGGCCAGGACATGCAGGAGTTGCTCACCGGCCAGAGCCAGGCCCTTGTCACCCGCGTCGCCGATGTCGGCCGCTCGGTGCACGGCCTGCTCGCCGAGCGCAGCGGTGCGCTGATCAGCCAGCTCGCCAATGCCGGCCAGTCCCTGCACGACCGTCTCGGCGACCAGGGCGAGGCGATCGCGGCCCGCATCAATGCGGCGAGCGACAGCGCCCGCGCAGTGTTCGACGACCAGCAGGCAGCCTTCATCGCACGCCTGACGCAGACCGGCGACGAGGTCGCCGGCACGCTGGGCAGCCAGCGCGAGAGCATCATCGCCGGCCTCACCGCCACCGGGCGCGAGGTTCACGGCCTGATCGGCGCGCAGCGCGAGGCCCTTATCGCCGACCTGACCACGACCGGCCGCGAGGTCCATGGCCTGCTCGGCGAGCAGAGCGAGCGCCTGGGCGATGCCGCCCGCAAGCTCGCCGAGACGATCAACGTCGATGGCCGCCATGTCGCCGACCGCGTCAGCGACGCGACGATCGCGCTGCGCGAGACCTTCACCACCCAGGCCGATCAGGCGAGCAGCCTGCTCGCCGCGACCGGCAAGGACGTGGTGATCGCGCTGACCCAACAGGGCGGGCGCGTCAACGAGGCTCTGGCCGCGAACGCCGAGTCGCTGATGCGCTCGGTCGATGTTCGCTCGCAGGCGCTCAACGAGTTGCTGGCCGGGCGCCATGACGCGTTCACCCGCCTCTTCGACGTCCAGGGCCGCGAGATCGAGGCTTCGATCGGCGCCCGCCTCGGCGCGCTCGAGGAGATCGTCGTCACCCGCGGCGGCACGCTGGCCT
Source organism: Allobosea sp. WAO (assembly GCF_001509835.1). GTDB lineage: Bacteria > Pseudomonadota > Alphaproteobacteria > Rhizobiales > Beijerinckiaceae > Allobosea. The sequence continues at coordinate 574,120 of NZ_JXTJ01000003.1, read as the reverse complement.
CGAAGATCGCCAACGATGCCCGCTCCTTCACCGACTCGGTGACGCTGCGCCTCGGCCAGGTCGAGAAGCTGCTCGGCGAGGAAGGCCAAGCCCTGGCGGAACGCATCGGCGAGCGCTCGCAGCACGCGGCCGAGATCATGAGCACGCGGACGCAGGAAGCGGCCGCGGCGATGGAGAACCAGATCCGCATCTTCGAGGAGCGTTCCAGCGCCAAGAGCGCCGAGATCGCGACCTCGCTCGACGGGCTCATCGACCGCATCGACGGCAATCTCGGCTCGCGCGCCACGGCGCTCAACGAGGCGCTGGTCGAGCGCACCGTCGACATCGCCCGCGTCATGGCCGAGGGCGGGCGCGAGGTCACCCGCGCTCTGGCGGCCAAGGCCGACGAGATCGGCGAGGTCGTAACCTCGAAGAGCGAGGCGCTGACGCGCACGCTCGCCGACAAGGCCGACAGCATCAATGCGACGCTGGGCGGGCGCGCCCTGCAGATCGCCGACACGCTCGACCAGAGCGTCGCGCGCTTCGAGGAGCGTGTGGTCGACCGGCTCGACAGCGTCTCCGGCACGCTGGATTCGCGCGGCACCGAGATCGCCGAGCGGCTCCAGGGCACCTCCGAGGCCATATCGCTCACGCTCGGCGCCCGCGCCGAGGAGCTGCGCGCCCTGTTCGACGACAAGGGCAGCGGCATGATCAACGCGCTCGGCCAGCACGGCTCGCAGATCGCCCTCACCTTGCAGAGCAAGTCGGACGAGATCGCTGCCGCGCTCGGCGCCAGCAGCGAGCAGCTGCGAGTCCTGTTCGACGAGAAGGGCAACGGCGTGATCAGCGCCCTCGGCCAGCGCGGCTCGATGATCGCCCAGACCCTGCAGAGCAAGTCGGATGAGATCGCCGCCGCGCTCGGCGCCAGCAACGAGCAGCTGTTGGCCCTGTTCGATGAGAAGGGCGGAAGCGCCGTCAGCGCCCTCGGCCAGCGCGGCTCGATGATCGCCCACACCCTGCAGAGCAAGTCGGACGAGATCGCCGCCGTGCTCGGCGCCAGTACCGAGGAACTGCGCGCCCTCTTCGACGAGAAGGGCGGCGGCGTGATCGCCACGCTCGACCAGCGTGGTGCGCAGATCGCGCAGACGCTCGAAATGAAGTCCGGCGAGCTCGCGACGGCTCTCGGCTCCCGTACCGCGGAGCTGCGTGCGCTGTTCGACCAGACCGGCGGCGGCATGATCGAAGCGCTCAGCCAGAAGGGCGAGGCAATCGCCGGCGAGGTCGCGAATGTCGGCGAAGCGGTGGTGCGGAGCCTCACCAGCCGCGGCACCTCGATCATTGAGGGGCTGCGCGAGCGTGGCGCGGACATCACCGGCGCGCTCGAAACCGCGTCGAGCCAGCTGCGCGAGACGCTCGAGAGCGGCACCAGCCAGTCGGTCGAGGCCCTGCTCCAGACCAATGAGCAGCTGCGCACCGAGCTCGGCGGCATGCTCGGCCGCCTCGGCGAGGCGAACAAGCTGATGCAGCAGATCGTCACCGGGGCGAACAAGAACCTGGTCGCGATCGAAGGCAGCCTGTCCGGGCGTGTCGAGGAGCTGCAGAACGTGCTCTCGACCGTGGTCGAGGAGACCGGCCGCGCCTCGATGCAGGTCGCAAGCCAGATCGAGGCGCTTAAGGGCTTCTCGGAAGGTACGCTGCGTGAGACCACGGCCCTGATCTCCCGGATCGACGAGCAGGGCTCCTCGATGACGGAGGCGACGCAGACCAATGCCGCGGCGCTGAACTCGGTCGCGGCCCGTCTCGAGCAGGTCGAGGCCCGCGTCGGCAATGCGCTGGCCGACCGCAAGGAGGCGCTCGAGCATCTGCACGGGCTGATCGCCACCCGCACCGACGATATCGAGCAGATCACCCGCTCCTTCTCGTCGACGCTGGATGCTTCGCTCAGTGCCGCGGAAGGCCGCACCCGCGAGATCGGCGGCGTGCTCAGCGAGTCCGCAGAGGCCACGACCAACGCGATCGCCGCGCAGTTCGACACGATCCGCGCCGCCAGCGGCCGCGAGCGCGAGCGCATCACGCAGGCCCTCCGCTCCTCCTATGAGCAGGTGGTCAGCGAGGTCGGCACCGAGATCGCCAAGGTCACGGAGCGCTTCCAGAGCGCGGCCGAGGACATGCGCGGCATGTCGGCGGAGATCCAGAAGGAGCTCGAGGCGACGCGTTCCGAGCTGAAGCGCGGCGTGCTCGACCTGCCGCGCGAGACGCAGGAATCGACCGCGGCAATGCGCCGGGTCGTCGCCGACCAGATCAAGGCGCTCAACGAGCTGACTGAGATCGTCACCCGCTCGGGCCGCAGCAGCGATGTCGCACGCCCGGCAGCCGAGAATGGCAGCCGGCGCGCGGCCAGCTTCCAGGCGAGCGCCCCGGCGCAAGCCTCGGTTGCGGTGCCCAGCCCGCGCATGCCTGCACTGATGGAGCCGCTGCGCGCCTCGATCGACCCGACGCCGGAGCCGACCCGAGCCGAGCCCGCCCGCGCGCCGGCGGCCGAGCCGGCCCGTCAGGACGCGGTGCGGACGGAAACCGCCCGCCGGCAGCCGGAGGCAGCCCCGGCCAAGTCGGGCTGGCTCTCCGATCTGCTCAACCGCGCCTCGCGCGACGAGCGGGCGCCGGAAGCGTCCAAGCCGACCGCCCACAGCATCGAGAAGCTCGACTCGCTCTCGGTCGACATCGCCCGGATGATCGACCATGACGCCGCCGTCGAGCTTTGGGATCGCTACAAGCGCGGCGAGCGCAACGTCTTCACGCGCCGGCTCTACACCCTGCAGGGCCAGCAGACTTTCGACGAGATCCGGCGCAAGTATCGCCGCGACGCCGAGTTCAAGGAGACCGTCGACCGCTATATCGAGGAGTTCGAGCGCCTGCTCGGCGAGGCGGCCAAGGATGACCGCGACTCGATGGTGGCCAAGACCTACCTGACCTCGGAGACCGGCAAGGTCTACACCATGCTGGCCCATGCCAGCGGGCGCTTCGAGTAAGCGCCCTCTCCTTCCGGACCAGCAAGATCGAGGGCCGCCCGTCAGGGCGGCCTTTTTCTTGCCAGCGGAAAGCGCAGGCGGCGCGCGGGCGCCGTCCCTTTGCGAAGCCGTCAGCCCGGCCTATCTACGAGCGATGAGCAGGATCGCTTTCGACAACTCCTATGCGCGACTCCCCCCGCGCTTTTTCGCGCAGGTCGAGCCGACGGCAGTCAGCGCGCCGCGCCTCATCAGGCTCAACGAGGCGCTGGCGACGGAGCTCGGCCTCGATCCGGCCTGGCTGAGCAGCCCACAGGGCATTGCGACGCTCGCCGGCAACAACCTCGTCGAGGGGGCGACGCCGATCGCCACCGCCTATGCCGGTCACCAGTTCGGCGGATTCAACCCGCAGCTCGGCGACGGCCGCGCCATCCTGCTCGGCGAGGTGATCGACCGCGCGGGCGGCCGCCGCGACATCCAGCTCAAGGGCGCGGGCCAGACCCCGTTCTCGCGCCGGGGAGACGGCCGGGCCGCGCTCGGGCCGGTTCTGCGCGAGTACATCGTCGGCGAAGCGATGGCGGCGCTCGGCATCCCGACGACGCGGGCGCTCGCCGCGGTGCGGACGGGCGATTGGGTCAGGCGGGAGCGGATGCTGCCCGGCGCCATCCTGACGCGCGTCGCCGCCAGCCATATCAGGATCGGCACCTTCCAGTTCTTCGCGGCGCGCAGCGATAGCGAGGGATTGCGCGTGCTCGCGGACCACGCGATCGCCCGACACTATCCGGATTGCGCCGGCAGCGATGCGCCCTATCTTTGCCTGCTCGAAGCCGTCATCGCAGCGCAGGCCGCCCTCGTCGGGCAATGGCTGCTGACCGGCTTCATCCACGGCGTCATGAACACCGACAACATGTCGATCGCCGGCGAGACCATCGATTACGGGCCGTGCGCCTTCATGGACAGCTATGACGCTGGCACGGTGTTCAGCTCGATCGACGAGCATGGCCGCTACGCCTATGGCAACCAGCCGGCGATCGCGCGCTGGAACCTGACCCGCCTCGCCGAGGCGCTGCTGCCCCTGCTGGCTGAGGATGTCGATCAGGCGATTCCGATCGCTCAGGCGGCGCTCGACCGCTTCGAGCCCCAGTTCCAGAGCGGGCTCGTCGCCGGCTTTCGCCGCAAGCTCGGGCTCACCATGGAAGAACCTGAGGACATCGAGCTGATCAGGACGCTGCTGGAAACGATGCAGCGCGGGAAGGCCGACTTCACGCTGACCTTCCGACGGCTGGGCCAGGACGCCACGGCTCTCGCCGATGGCGAGGGCTGCCGTGACCTGTTCGAGCACCCCGCCGAATTCGATGGCTGGGAAAGCCGCTGGCGCCAGCGGCTGCAGAAGGAGCCACGCGCGGCCGAGACGCAGCGGGCGGCGATGCGCGCCGTCAATCCGCTCTTCATCCCCCGAAACCACCGTATCGAGGCGGTGATCCAGGCCGCCGAGGAGCGGGACGACCTTAAGCCCTTCGAGGAACTGCTTTCCGTTCTGGCGAAGCCCTATGAGGAGCAGCCGGGGCGCGAGAACTATGCCTTGCCGCCGGCCGCCCATGAGCGCGTGCTCGCGACCTTCTGCGGCACCTAGATCGCCGAGCGTCCTACTGGACGCACGCTGGCGATCTATCTCTTTGTTAAAGCGTCGGATGCGACCGAAAAGTGGATTCCACCTTTCGGTCCGTTGCTCTAGGTCACCGACCTATAAACCGCATCCAGATTTGGCTGTAGCGAGTTTGACGAGAGCAAGGTCGAAGCCCTACCCTTCAACGACCTCGCTGATCTGCACGATGGGGGCGATGTCCGTATAGTTGGCGACGCCCGCGGCGATCTCCGCGCGATGGGGACCCAACGCCTCCTGGAATGTCTCCAGACTCGGCGAGTAGACGTGGCATGCCGCGACGAACTCCGGCGCGCTTCCAGGTTCGCGACCCGCAAGGCCCTTATCGATCTCGTAGCGCAGGCAGGCATCGCCGAGCCGTTCCTGGAGTAAAGGCATATGGCGGGTGCGGTAGTAGTCGTGATCGAACTTCGAGCCGCCGTCGGCCGGATAGTAGACACTCATCTTGATCATGGTCGGGCTCCTGCCTGAGCGCCTTTGCGAGCGTTCGAGGCGCCTTAAGCTTGAATCAGAACCTTGCAGCTACCGCCAGCATTATGGGTGCGCGACCTGGTCAGCCGCACCTCGCGCAGGCGCTGTCCCGAAGGGCGACGGCCACGCCTTTCCGCGCATGGCGGCTCGGCGCTCTGGCAGCGCCTTCAGCCGCGCCCTGCCCAGCGCACGATGTCGATCAGCACCTGCGACAGCGCCTTGTCGAGGGCATGGGCAGCTGCGGCGCCGTCGACGGTCCCGGCCGGAACGCGCGCCGAGAACAGCTTGGCCCGCTGGATTTTTCCGGTGCGGTCGCCGATCAGCTTGGCGGTGATCTCGACCACGGCCTGGCCACTGGCGGCGTCGATGTTGAAGCTGCGGATATCGGTGTTGAGCTGGACGTCTGGCACCATGCGCTCGCCCGGCCGGCTGACCGAGGCGATCCGGCTGCCATTCTCGAAGGTCTGGATCAAACGGGTCTGGACCAGCCGCGGCACGCGGTCCGCCCATTGCGCGCTGCCGAGGAAGGACAGTGCACCGGCGGAATCCTTGACGATGAGCCGGTCCGAATCGAGCGCCTGAACCGTAGTCGGCTCGGCGACGACGAGGGCTGCCTGCGAGCCGCCGACACGGCCGAAATCGCGCGGCGCCGAAAGATCGAAGGTCGTCGGGGCCGGGCCGCCGCCGCAGCCAGCCAGCAGCAAGGCGACTGCTATCGCACCGGAAACGGCACGCGTGCGGGCAGGGAGCGACGAAAGCGGGCTGGGCATCAGCATCGAACTAGCGTGATCCACCATATTGGGGAAGCGGCGGGCGACCGCCGAAGATGAACTGCTGGGGATTACGCTCGAAGCTACGCAAAGTTCGATTCACGTCGGACAGGGTACGCTTGCCATCGGCAGCCAGCGATTCGAGATCGCGCAGGCCTGGGCCGGTGAAGCGGTTGATCCCGGCGGTGATCTCGGCCGTGCGCTTGTCGAGATTGTCGGCAAGAACGCGAATCGACTTCGCGGCGTTGCCGACCTCGGCGAGTGCCCCCTGCCCGTCCTCCGCGTTCAGGAAGGACTGTGCCGCCTTCAGCACACCTTCGACCTGATCGGCGGCACGATTGAGCTTCTCGGTGATCGAGGCGACGTCGCTCACCACCTTCGAGACGTCGTTGCTGGAGCCGCCGAGCGCCGCGGTGAACTTGTCGATATTGTTGACGATGTTGGAGATCTTCTGGTCGTCGACCGATCGCACCACCTCCGTCAGCTCCTCGCTGAGCACGCCGAGCTTCTGGGTCAGCGGCGAGATCGTCTCGGCGATTTGGCCGAAGCTCGCCATCAGCTTGTCGATGCCGTCGGCATTGTTGCCGAGCGCGGCCGAGAACTTCTCGACATTGCGCACAGTCGCGGAGATCGAGCCGGAATTCTCCTTGATCAGCCCGTCCAGGCTGCCGAGCACCTGATCTGCCTTCTGCGCGACATTGCGCACGGATTCGATGATGTCCTGGAACTCCGAGCGCTCGGCGTAGATCGTCGGCAGCTTCTCGCCGGGTTTCACATCGAGGATCGGCGCGTTGGGCTCGCCGCCGATAAGCTGCAGCGCGACCACACCAGCCAGGCCCTGCGCCTCGATACGCGCGCGCGTATCCTTGCGCAGCGGCGTCGTGTTCTCGACCTCGATCACCCCGTAGATGCGGCTCGGATCGTCAGGCTGGAGGCCGATCTGCTTGACCTCGCCGACGCGCAGGCCGTTGAAGAGCACGCTCGAGCCGCGCGCCAGCCCGGTCACCGAACCGGTGAAGATCACCCTGACATCCTGCTTGCGGCCGGTGCCGCCGCTGCCGAACCAGTAGACGAAGCCGAACATCGCCGCGATCACCGCGAGCGTGAACAAACCGACCAGAGCATAGTTGGCGCGAGACTCCATGATGCTCCGTCAGGTCCTCATCTTGTCTTTCGGCAATCGGGCGCGGGCCCGCTCACCACCGAAATAGGCTTTCAGCCAGGGATGGTCGGAGGCCAGCATGTCAGCGAGCGAACCAACCGCAATGACACGCTTGTCCGCCAGGGCGGCAATTCTGTCGCACGCAACGAAGAGACTGTCCAAATCATGCGTTACCATGAACACGGTCAGTCCCAAAGTCTGCTTCAGCGTCATGATCAGCTCGTCGAAATCCGCGGCGCCGATCGGGTCGAGCCCGGATGTCGGCTCGTCGAGGAAGACGATCTCGGGGTCCAGAGCCAGCGCGCGGGCGAGCGCGGCGCGCTTGATCATGCCGCCCGAGAGCTCCGACGGCGCCTTGTCGGCGGCATCCGGCGGCAGGCCGACCATCTCGATCTTGAGCATGGCGAGCTCGTCGAGCAGGCGCGGCGAGAGCTTGAGATATTCGCGCATCGGCAGCTGGATGTTCTGCTTGACCGTAAGCGCCGAGAACAAGGCACCGTGCTGGAACATCACGCCGAAGCGCCGCTCGAGCGTGCGATGGGCCCGGTGGTCGAGCTTGTCGACATCCTCGCCGAAGACCTCGATCGTCCCGCGCTGCTTGCGCACCAGGCCGAGAATGGTGCGCGTCAGCACCGATTTGCCCTGGCCGGAGCCACCGACGAAGCCGAGGATCTCGCCGCGCATCACGTCGAGATCGAGCCCGTCCATGATGACCTTCTCGCCGAACGCGACCTTGAGGTTGCGCACGCGAATGACGGCCTCGCCCCCCTCGGGAGAAGCAGCCTCCCTCGGAGCCGCCGACATCGCCAGATCGCCCTGCATCGCGGCTGCCTGTCCTCTCAGAACCGGATCGAGGCGAAGAACATGGCGAAAAGCCCGTCGACGACGATGACCATGAAGATCGCCTTCACCACCGAGGCCGTGACCTGACGCCCGAGCGATTCGGCTGACCCCTTCACCGCGAGCCCCTCGATCGAGGCGATCAGGCCGATCACGAACGCCATGAACGGGGCCTTGATGAGACCGACCGCGAAATGCTGCCAGGTGATCACGGATTTCAGCCGCGCGAGGAAGGTATCGAGGCCGATGCCGCCATACAGCCAGGCGACGAGCCCGGCTCCGACGAGCCCCGACATCGCCGAGATGAAGGTCAGGATCGGCAGCGAGATCATCAAGGCGAGGATGCGCGGCACGACCAGGACCTCGATCGGCTCCAGGCCCATGACCCGCAGCGCGTCGATCTCCTCACGCATCTTCATCGAGCCGATTTCGGCGGTGAAGGCCGAGCCCGAGCGGCCGGCGACCATGATCGAGGTCAGGAGCACGGCGAGCTCGCGCAGGATCAGGATGCCGGTCAGGTTGACGACGAAGACCGTGGCGCCGAACTGCTGCAACTGGAAGATGCCCTGCTGCGCGACGATGCAGCCGACCAGGAACGAGATCAGGATGATGATCGGTGCGCCGCTGAAGGCGATCAGCTCGATCTGGTTGATCAGCGACGGCCCCCGGAACTTGCGCGGCCCGAACAATACGCCGACGCAGGCGATCATCACCTCGCCGAGGAAAACCGCGCCACCGACGAGATCGCTCCCGAAATTGCTGACCGCCTTGCCGATATTGACGAGCACGGCAACAAGGCCGGTAGGCCGCGCCGGCGGCTCGTACTCGGTGGCACGCAGATTGACCTCGCCCAGCAGCACCCCATGCTCGGGGCGGCGGCTCGCGAGCTCGACGCCGGCCCCCGCCGCCTCGCCGTTCTCCTTGAGGCGGGCGAGGAGATAGGCGCCGAGCGTGTCGAGGCGCTCGATGGCGGAGAGGTCGAGCCGGGCCTGCCGGACCGCGGCGACGCGCGCTCCCATTTCGGCAACCAGCTCTTCGAGACGCGGCGCGCGATCGGCGCTCCAGCTGCCGGCCAGGGCGACCGCCAACACGCCGTCATCATCGCGATAGATCGCCTGCGGTTCAGCGTCGTCGACGACGGCCATGAGGGTTTTCCCGCCCCTTTGCGATCGATTCTGTCACCCCCGGCCTGTATCGCTGCGCAACCTTGCAATGGCAAGCACTGCGAGCCCCGCGCCGACCAGCGCGACGGGCACCATGGCCAGGAAGACACCAGGGCCGAGCAGCCGATAGAGATAGCCGGACAGCACCGTCAGCGTGCCCATTGCGAGAGCGCCCACCGCCACCAGCCGGCCCTGTGCCGCAGCCCGGCGCGTCTCCGGCGCCAGGGCCGAGACCGCGGCGAGCGCGCCGAGATGGGCGCAGGCGAAGCTGATGCCGTGCAGCAACTGAAGCCCGATCGTGGCGGAAAAGCCCGGATCGAATGCCATCGCCCCGAAGCGCAGGCCCGCGGCCAGAGCGGCGACGATGATCCAGCGCAGGCCGCCGGCACCGCGCGCGGCGATGCTGCCGACGAACAGGAAGACGCCGATCTCGGCGACGACCGCGATCGCCCAGAGAAAGCCGATCCGTTCGTCGCTGAAGCCGAGGCTGCGCCAGTGCAGCGAGCCGAAGGCATAAAGCGCGGCATGGGTGGCGTTGACGCAGGCGGCGGCCGTCACCGCCAGCCAGAAGGTCGGCGAGAAGCCGCGCACCGATGCCCCCTGCCCGCTCGCCACTGCCGCCACTGCGGGAAGCGGCGGTGCCTGCAGGGCCGCCAACGCCGCCATCAGGCTGCATCCGGCCAGCACGAGCGGGATCGGCCAGGCACCATGGCGCGCCACGAGATAGCCGCCGGCGATATTGCCGAGCACGAAGGTGACCGAGCCCCAAAGCCGCACACGGCCATAGTCGCGCAAGCGGCCGGCGCGGACCTGCGTCGTGGTCAGGATATCGGCGAGCGGCACGACGCCCGAGAGCGCGACGGCCGCGAGCGTCGTCACGAGCGCGATTGGAACGAGCGTGTCGAGCCTGGACAGCCCGAAATAGGCGGCCGCCCCACAGGCGTTCAGCAGCGCCAGCAGCAGCACCGGCGGGATATGCCGGTCGGCGAGACCGGTGATCCAGGACGCCGCCAGCACGCGCACCAGGATCGGGGTTGCGAGGACATAGCCGATATCGACGTCGCTCAGCCCTTTCGAGCCGAGCCAGATCGGAAAGAACGGCAGGTAGAAGCCGATGCCGACGAAGTTCAGCCCGTGCATCAGCGACAGGCGTGCGGCAAGCCAGCGCCTGGAGCCGAACCCGGGAGGGGTGGAGGAGGACATGCGCTTGGCAGCGATTTCTTAAAGAATCACCAGCAGATTGCCGGGCGGGCATCTTCGATCGGCGAGATACGATTTGACCAGCCCATGGAGAGCAGCCTTGCCATGAGCGACGCGCGTTCGCTGACCCCGCTGAGCGAGGCGGACTACGAGGCCATCGCTGCGGCGGTGATGGAAACCGGCCGGGGCCGTTGGTTCCTCGCCGAGTATGGCAAGCGCAACCGACAGGCCGACACCGAGCAGGTGCTCGCCGCCATAGCAAGGCTCGAAGGTCTTTTCGCAGCACCGAAACCGGCCTTCGACACCGGTATCGGCTTTCCCGAGGCAGCGCGGGCGATCGCCGAACTGCGCGAGGATCTCGACCGCGCCGGCGTCGGCAACCTGTCGTCGTCGCGTCTGTCCGGGCGAATCCACGAGGCCGCCTCGAACATCATCGCCGCCGCCGAGGGCATTCAGGAAGCGGCCTGGACGCTGCGCGAAAGCGGGGCCGCCGCGGACATCTGCGACCGGCTAGACCGCCACGCAACCGAGATCTACAGCGCCACAGCGACCGTCGAGGCCTCCGCCGACCAGATCGAGAAGATGTCCGACACCGTCGCCATGCTCGATTCGAGCCTGCGCGCGGTCGTCGACGGGGCGAGCTTCGCCCTGGAGCAGCCGGCCGCGTCGGCGCATGACGAACCGCCGTCCGAACCAAGGGCGCTGCCGCTGACACGGCCGTCACTGACCGATCCAGGCGATATCGACATCGTCGAGATCGACACCCACAAGCGCGCGCCGCTGGCTCAGGATGGCACCTTGTCCGGCAAGGCACCGGGGCTGCGGCGGTTCGCCCGCCGTCCGATCGTCGACGAGGACATCGTCTTCAGCGATATCGGCTCGCCGGCCGAAGCGGTGCCGGCGAAGCCGGCGGTCAGCTCGGCCCGGCTCGAAATCAGCTACTCCGAGGCGGATCTGCGGGCGATCGATTCACTGCCAACCGAAGAACGGCTCAGATTCTTCGCCTGAACGGCAGCCGTTGGACCGCCAGGCGCCCACGTCCGCGCAAACTGGCGCTCCGTTGCGTTGCAGCGGCCCCTCAGCTCTCGCGCTTCAGCGCACTCTCGTGCCAGCGCCGCAGCAGGAGATGCGAGATCCAGCTCGTCACCAGGAAGATCGCGACGCCCGTCAGCGAAATCATGATCAGCGCCGCGAAGACCCGCGGGATCTTGAGCTGGTAGCCGGATTCGAGGATGCGGTAGGCGAGCCCAGAAGCGCTGCCGCCGGTGCCGGCGACGAATTCGGCTACGACGGCGCCGATCAGCGCCAGCCCGCCCGAAATCTTCAGCCCGGCAAGAAAATACGGCAAGGCCGCCGGCAGCTTGAGATAGCGCAGCGTCTGCCAGCGAGTCGCGCCATGCAGCTTGAAATAGTCGACCAGGTTGTGGTCGGCCGAGTTCAGACCGAGGATGGTGTTCGAGAGGATCGGGAAGAAGGCGACGATCCAGGCGCAGATCAGCAGGGACAGGTCGATATCGCCGGCCCAGATGATGATCAGCGGCGCGATCGCGACGATCGGCGTCACCTGCAGGATCACCGCATAGGGCAAGAGCGCCATCTCCAGCCATTTCGACTGGGTGAACAGCACGGCGAGCGTCACGCCGAAGAACACCGCGGCGGCCAGCGCCATGAAGGTGATGCGCAGCGTGATCCAGAGCGAGGCGGAGAGCGTCGCCCAGTCGGCGATCAGCGTCTGGCCGATCAGCAGCGGCCCGGGCAGCACATAGGACGGCACCTCGTTCCAGCGCACCAGGAACTCCCAGAGCCCGAGTGCCAGGGCACCGATGCACAGCGGCGCGAGCAAGCGCGGCCAGGCGCTGGCCGGCAGACCGAGCAGATGCGGCTCCCGGTCGAGGACCGGACGCGCCTCGGCATCGGTGCCGTCATGGGCCGGAGTGGCTGTGGCGGGGGCGCTCATGAGCCGATCGCCTCCTTGAGGCGGCCGGAAGCGAGCCTGCAGAGGCTGGCATAGTCGGCCGAGGTACGGAACAGATCGTCGCGCGGATAAGGCGCGTCGACCGCAAAATCGGCCATGACGCGGCCGGGGCGCGCCGCCATCACGACGATGCGCTGCGAGAGATAGACCGACTCGAACACCGAATGGGTGACGAAGACCGCGGTGAAGCGCTCCTTCCACCAGAGCTGGAGCAGGTCGTCATTGAGACGATGGCGGGTGATCTCGTCGAGCGCGGCGAAGGGCTCGTCCATCAGCAGGATCTTCGGCCGCATCACCAGCGCACGGGCGATCGAGACGCGCATCTTCATGCCGCCGGACAATTCGCGCGGATAGGATTTCTCGAAGCCTTTCAGGCCGACCAGCGCCAGCATCTCGGCGGCGCGCTCGGCCGCCTCGCGCTTCGGCACATGCTTCAGCGTCAGCGGCAGCATGACGTTGCTCAGGGCGTTGGCCCAGGGCATCAGCGTCGGGTCCTGGAAGACGAAGCCGAGATCAGGGCGGCCACCCGCCGCGCCATCGGAGGCCGCGCTGTTCCATTCGATCGTGCCCGTGCTCGGATTGGCGAGGCCGGCGATCATGCGCAGTAGGGTCGACTTGCCGCAGCCCGACGGGCCGAGCAGGCTGATGAACTCGCCGGCGCCGAGGTCGAGATCGACATCGCGCACGGCGAGCGTGCCGTTGGCGAACTGCTTCGAGACCCGGCGGACGCTGACCAGCGGATTTGCGCCGCTCGCCGAGGCCGCCGGGGATGTGCTCAGATAGGCCGTGTCCAAAGCCTGACAGTCCAATCGGTAAGGGCTTGTTTGGAATGGCGATAACCCGGATGAGCCGCGGCGCAAAGCGCGCTGCGGTCATGCCGGGCTGTCATCCCCAGAAGGTTCCCCGCTCCGGCTTGTAACCGTCGCAGCGGCGGAACCGGGCGGTCGCGGCGATCAGGCCTTGCCGACGCCCTTGTTGACGAATTCCAGGCTGTAGGCCTTGCGGAAGTCGACGCCGGCCGGAAGGACCCCGGCCTGGGTCATGCTGTTGTAGAAGCGCTCCCAGCGCGCATCGGTCATGGCGCCGATGCCGAGGGTGAGCGCGTCGCCCGACAGGACGATGCCGTTCTCGCTCATCGCCTTGAGGGCGTAGTCGAGCTTCTCCTGGTCGATGTCGGGGTTGTCCTTGAGTATCCGGGCATTGGCCGCGGCGATGCCCGGCCCGCCCTTCATGTACTCGGCCCAGCCCTCGAGCGAGGCGGTGACGAAGCGCTGGACCAGGTCCTTCTTCTCGTCGACCATCTTCTTCGAGATGGTGATGGTGGTGTTGTAGTTCTCGAAGCCGGCATCGGCGAGCAGATGCACAACCGGCTCGACGCCGGCCTTGCGGATCGCGAAGGGCTCGGACGAGAGGAAGCCCTGCTGCGAGAGCCGCTTATCCGCCAGGAAGGGCGCCATGTTGAAGGTGTAGGGCCGCACCTGCTCGTCGCGATAGCCGAACTTCAGCTTGAGGAAGGGCCAGAAGGCCACCCTGCCCTGCGCGCCGATCAGGATCGGCTTGTCCTTCAGGGCCGCGAGCGAATCATTGCCCTGGCCGGGATGCGAGATCAGGACCTGCGGATCCTTCTGGAAGATCGAGGCGATGCAGAGGAAGGGAATGCCTTCCTGCGCGAAATGCAGCGCTTCCAGCGAATTGCCCATGATCATGTCGACGCGGCCGCCGAGCAGGAGCTGCGTCGGGTTCTGCTGCGGGCCGCCCGGGCGGATGTCGACGTCGAGGCCGTACTTCTTGTAGATGCCGTTGGCTGCGGCGAGATAGAAGCCGCCATGCTCGCCCTGGGCGCGCCAGTTGGTCTGGTAGCTGACCTTGTCGAGCGTCTGCGCGTTGACGCGCGCACCGGGAACCGGGATCAGCACCGAAGCGGCCGAACCACCGATCAGACCAAGCGCGGCGCGCCGATCCAGGCGATACTTCATCGTCATGTCTGAAATCCCTTCCGCAACTGACCAGGGTGGCGGCTCGCGGCGGGCGACGCACGAGCGCTGGGCGGCGACGGGCGGAGAATGCCTCCTGCCCGGCCGGCGCACAAGCGCCAGACAGCGGCTCCGGCAGCGCTTGTCCATGCATGGCGCCGCCTGAACCGGCGCGATCCACAGCTAAGCCGCCTGCCCCGCCTCCCCGGCCTTCACGAAGGCGGGTTCCCGCGCGGGCTTTGCGATGTAGAAGACAGCAGCGGGACGGAACCCGAGCCTAGCAAGGACCAGACGAGATGAGCGCGCGCTTCTGGGGCGATCTGAACACCACCGATTTCCAGGGGCTTTCGCCCGACTCCACCATTGCCGTCCTGCCGCTGGCGGCGATCGAGCAGCATGGCCCGCATCTGCCGGTCTCGGTCGACACCACCGTCATGAATGCGATGCTGGCGCTGGCGATGCCGCAGGTTCCGGCCGGGCTCGACGTGTTGGTGCTGCCGACGCTGGCTATCTGCAAGTCGAACGAGCACCTGCATTCGCCGGGCACGCTCACCCTCTCCTGGGAAAGCGCGATCCGCAGCTGGATCGAGATCGGCGAGAGCGTGAAGCGCGCCGGGCTGCGCAAGCTCGTCCTCGTCACCTCGCATGGCGGCAATGTCGACCCGATGAAGGTCGTCGCCCGCGAGTTGCGGGTCAGCCACGGCATGCTGGCGGTCTCGACCTCCTGGAGTAATTTCGGCCTACCGCCCGGCCTGTTCGCGCCGCTGGACGCGCTGCACGGCATCCATGGCGGCGATGTCGAGACCTCGCTGATGCTGCATTTCCGGCCCGACCTCGTCGACATGAGCAAGGCCGGTCGCTTCGAGCCGCTGACAGTCACCATGGCCGAGGACTACAAATGGCTGCGGCCGACCGGGGCGCACCCCTTCGCCTGGATGGCGCAGGACGTGAACCCCTCCGGCGCGGTCGGCGATGCCAGCCTCGCCACCGGCGAAAAGGGCAAGACGACGGCCGAGTTCCAGGCGAAAGGCTTCGTCGAGCTCCTGGCGGATGTCGCGAAGCTTCCGCTGGCGACGCTCCACAAGGCGGGGTGAAATCCAGCCTTCACAGGAAGCTCGCGTAGCGAAGCATCCAGAATCCCCAAGCGACATCGACTAAACGCGTCATGCTCGCCCTTGTGGCGAGCATCCACCTCTTGAACACCGGACTTCGCCAAGGAAGACGTGGATGGTCGGAACAAGCCCGACCATGACGGTGGAGGCGCCGCGCCTCAGAGACGGCCGCAACCTCAATCCGGATCGAGCAATCTTGGCCCCGGCCCCTGCTGGCCGAGCTCGTCCCAGGGATTGTGTAAGGGGCAGCTCTTCACCGAGAGGCAGCCGCAGCCGATGCAGTCGGTGAGATGGTCGCGCAGATTGGTCAGGCGCTTGATGCGCCGCTCCAGCTCGACCTTCCATGCCGCGGAAAGCCGGCTCCAGTCCTCGGCCGTCGGGGTGCGCTCGGCCGGCAGGGTCTGGAAGGCCTCGCGGATCGTCTTCAGCGGAATGCCGGTCCGCTGGGCGACCTTGATGATCGCGACCCGGCGCAGCACCTCACGCGCATAGCGGCGCTGGTTCCCGGCACTGCGGCGGCTGCGGATCAGCCCCTCCGCCTCGTAGAAATGCAGGGCCGAGACGGCAAGGCCGCTGCGGCGCGCCACCTCGCCGACGCTCAGATCCTCGGCAAAAACCTTGCTTGCCTTTGCGACCATGGCACTTGACCTCAACCTTGGTTGAGGTCTTATACGAGGTGCTCCGCTGGTTCGCCAGCCCAAGGAGCGCCTTCCATGCATCGCCGGCTCACGCCCGCCATCCACCTTGCCGTGATCTACGGCAGCTCACGCGAAGGCCGCCTTTGCGACAAGGTCGCCGGCTGGACGCTGGCGCAGGTCGAAGGCGAAGGCCCGTTCTCGGCCGAAGCGGTCGATCCGGCTGTGCACGATCTTGCGCAGGTCAAGACGCGGCTCGCCCGCGCCGACGCCTTCATCGTGGTGACGCCCGAATACAATCGCAGCTTTCCGGCGCCGCTGAAGGCGATGATCGACGATACCGGCCCGGAATGGCGCGGCAAGCCCGTCGCCTTCGTCTCTTATGGCGGCGTTTCCGCGGGGTTGCGCGCCGTCGAGCAGCTGCGCCTCGTCCTCGCCGAGCAGCATGCCGCGACGATCCGCGACGGCGTCTGCTTCGCCAATGCCTGGAACCAATTCGACGAGACCGGCCGGCTCGCGGACGCCGAGCGCGCCGAGCGGGCGATGGCGACGATGCTCGGGCAATTGCACTGGTGGGCGAGCGCCTTGCGCAGTGCCCGCGCCGACGTGCCTTACGGCCAGTTCGCCGCCTGATTCTCCTCTCGACCTCATCCTGAGGAGCCGCGCAGCGGCGTCTCGAAGGATGTTCCAGAGAGCTCGGGAGACAGCTGGACCATCCTTCGAGACGCGCCCGGCGGGCGCTCCTCAGGATGAGGAGTGAGGGAGGTCGATGGCGTTTGCTAACGCCGCGATGCAGTTTCCTTCACAAATCCGAACTGGTCGCGGCGGCGCTTTGGCGGAAGGATCGGCAGGGACCGATCCACCTGCCTAGGAACCGCCATGCAGATCCAGCTCCTGCGCAACGCCCTGCTCAAGCTCACCTATGCCGGCAGGACGCTGCTGATCGACCCCGATCTAGGCGCCAAGCACAGCCGGCCTTCCTTCACCGGCCGCTCGCAAAATCCGATGGCCGACCTGCCTGAGCCGATCGAGAGCATCCTTGCCGGCGTCGACCAGGTCATCGTCTCGCATCTGCATGCCGACCATTTCGACGCGGTCGCGAAGGAGCGGATTCCGAAGGAGTTGCCGGTGCTTTGCCAGCCAGGCGACGAGGAGACGATCCGGGCCGCTGGCTTCACCAACGTGACCCCGCTCGAGCATTTCCTGCGCCTCGGCCCGATCGTGATCACGCGCCAGCCAGCCCAGCACGGTACCGGCGCGGTGGTCGCGAAAATGGGCCAGGTGATGGGGCTGGCCTTCGAGGCACCGGGCGAGCCGACGCTGTACTGGTGCGGCGACAGCGTGCTCTACCCGCCTCTGCGCGACGCAGTCGCGGCAACGGCGCCCGACGTGATCGTAACCCATTCCTGCGGCGCGAAATGGGACGACACGCCGATCGTGATGGACGCGGAGCAGACGCTGGAGCTCTGCGAGGCGCATCCGGGCGCCGTCGTGATCGCGACCCATATGGAAGCGCTGGACCACGCGACGGTCGACCGCGCCGCCCTGCGACAGGCGGCCGAGGCCCAAGGAATCGGGGCGGATCGGCTGCGCATCCCAGCCGATGGCGAGACGATCGAGATCAGGTGCCCGGCGCCGGCGGGTGCCTGAGCAGACTTTTCGTCATCCCGGACAAGCCGCCCCAGCGGCGCCGATCCGGGATGCACGGCTGAACCGTTCCGGCATGGATCCCGGGTCGGACGTCGTCCGCCCGGGATGACCTGGCTTGAATCCGGGGTTTCCCCCGTCCTCGGCTACTTGGCGTAGATGTCCTTGTAGGTGTCGCGCAGCAGGTTCTTCTGGACCTTGCCCATGGTGTTGCGCGGCAGTTCGGCGACGACGAAGACCTGCTTGGGCTGCTTGAACTTCGCGAGCCTCTGCTCCAGTGCCTTGGCGATGCCCTGCGCCGTGATGTCCGCACCGGGTTTTGCGACAACGACCGCGGTCACGCCCTCGCCGAAGTCAGGATGCGGCACGCCGATCACGGCGCTTTCGATCACGCCCGGCATCTCGTCGATCTCGGTCTCGACTTCCTTCGGGTAGACGTTGTAGCCGCCGGTGATGATCAGGTCTTTGCCGCGCCCGACGATATGGACGTAGCCGGCCGGGTCGATCTTGCCGAGGTCGCCGGTGATGAAGAAGCCGTCCTCGCGGAACTCGGCCTTGGTCTTCTCGGGATTGCGCCAATAGCCCTTGAAGACGTTCGGGCCCTTGACCTCGATCATGCCGATCTCGTCGCGGGTAAGCTCCTTGCCCGTCTCGGGATCGACGACGCGGGCCGAGACGCCCGGCAGCGGGAAACCGACCGTGCCGGCGACCCGATTACCAGCATAGGGGTTGGAGGTGCTCATATTGGTCTCGGTCATGCCGTAGCGCTCGAGAATGGCGTGGCCGGTGCGCTCGCGCCATTCGCGATGGGTCTCGGCCAGCAGCGGCGCCGAGCCGGAGACGAACAAGCGCATATGGGCCGTCGAGTCCTTGCCGAGGCGCGTGTCCTGGAGCAGGCGGACATAGAAGGTCGGCACGCCCATCATGCAGGTCGCCTGCGGCAGGTATTTGAAAACCTGGTCGGGGTCGAACTTCGGCAGCAGGATCATCGAGGCGCCGGAGAACAGTACCGTATTGGTCGCGACGAACAGGCCGTGCGTGTGGAAGATCGGCAAAGCGTGCAGCAGCACATCGTCCTTGCCGAAGCGCCAATAATCGACCAGCGCCAGCGCGTTGGACGAGAGATTGTCATGGCTGAGCATCGCTCCCTTGGAGCGGCCGGTCGTGCCCGAGGTGTAGAGGATCGCGGCGAGATCGTCGGCGCCGCGCGCGACATCGGCGAAGTCGGCGGATGCGGCAGCGGCCTTGTCGAGCAGGCTACCGGTGCCGACGCCGAGCGTCTCGAGCTTCGCGCCGGCCTTTTCGGCATAGGGGCGCAGCGCCTCGGCCCTGCCGGGGTCGCAGACGAAGACAGCCGGCTCGGCATCCCCGAGGAAATACTCGATCTCGGCCGGGGTGTAGGCGGTATTGAGCGGCAGGAAGACGGCGCCGGCGCGGACCGTGCCGAGATAGAGCATCAGCGCCTCGATGCTCTTCTCGACCTGCACGGCGACGCGATCGCCCGGCTTCACGCCGAGCGCGACGAGCGCGCCGGCATAGCGGCCGGAAGCCGCCACCATGTCGGCATAGCTGAAGACCCGGCCGTCATCGATCAGCGCAAAACGGGCTTCCGGCGCCGGAATCCGCGCCCGGACGAGATCGAAGAGGTGGTTACCCATGAGTGCGGGTCCTTTCAGGCAATGTCGGTTCGTGGTGTTCAGGCGCCGGCCGGGCGCAGGAGCTTCTTCACGGCGGACGAGGCGACGACCGTGCTGCGGCTGGCGAAAGCTTCGTGATTGGCCTCGATATCGGCGAGGTCGTAGCGGTAGTTGACCATCACCCCATGCGATTCGCGCAGGCCGCGCTCCGCCAGGTTGCCGCCGACATTGATACGCTCGAGCCTCGCGCCATTGCCGAGATGGAAGCGCGCGACGGGGTCGATCACCCGGCCCGAGCTGGTGCGCGCCCGCAGCATGTACTGCGCCATCATCTGGCCGAGCAGCTTGTCGCGCCGGGCGCGGCCGGCATCGTCGAGCGCCGCGATCTCGGCGGGCTTCGCCATCAACGCGGAGGCCTCCTCGTTGCCGAGGCCGAGCGCAGCCGGCTCGGCCAGCTCCTTGCCGAGCCAGCGCGCGAAACCGGGCACGGGCGAGAGCGTCACGAAGATGTCGAGCCCCGGCAGTTCGCGCTTCAGGTCCTCGGCCACCTGCTTGATCAGGAAATTGCCGAAGGAAATGCCGCGCAAGCCTTCCTGGCAGTTCGAGATCGAGTAGAACACCGCGGTGGTCGCGGCCGAAGCCGGCAGGACCTCGCGCTGGTCGCTGAGCAGATCGTCGATACGCTTGGGAATCTCGCCGGTCAGCGCCACCTCGACGAAGATCAGCGGCTCGTCGACGAGCTGCGGGTGGAAGAAGGCGAAGCAGCGCCGGTCGGCCGGCTCGAGCCGGCGACGCAGATCGTCCCAGTCCTCGATGGCATGGACCGCCTCGTATCGGATGATCTTCTCGAGCACATTGGCGGGGGTGTGCCAGTCGATCCGGCGCAGGACCAGGAAGCCGCGGTTGAACCAGGAGGCGAAGAGGTGCCGGAAATCAGCGTCGACCACCGACAGCCCCGGCTCGGTCGCCAGCATCGCCAACAGGCTTTCGCGCATCCGGACCAGCACATGGGTGCCGCCGGGCGCCAGGTTGAGCCGGCGGAAGAGTTCCTGCCGGCGCGGTTCGGAGGCGAGGTGAAGTTCCGACACGGCGCTTGCGTCCGGCGTCTCGCGATAGCGCGCGATCGCGGCTTCGAGCCGGTCATGATCGGGCCCGAAGCGATCCTGCAGCATCTGGAAGAAGGCGAGCCGGCCGGCAGCGTCGAGCCGTTCCCATTCCTCCAGCACCGCCTGCGCCAGCGCCATGCCCGAGGCCTCGCCGCGCCCCGAAAGCAGATGCTCGCAGAGCTTGGCCAGCGGCTCGCGGCGGCCGGACGAAAAGCGCTCGAAATTGATCAGCGCCCGTCCGCGATCCGCGACGCTCGTCAGGAGATCACCGAGAAACGCCATGTCCATGCCTGCCCCCGCTCCGATCTACCCGTATCCTATACGAGTTTCCCGCAGTGCAAACGCGCGCGCCGCCCTGCCTCAGCGCAGCAGGTCCCAGGCCTTGAGGAAGAAGTCCGGCGCGCCGAAATTGCCCGACTTCAGCGCGACCACCAGCTCGGGACCGTCGACGACGCGGGTCCAGGGCACGCCCGGATCGATCTCCGGCCCGATCTCCAGGGTGCGCACATCGAGCCCCTGCACCACCGCGCCCGAAGTCTCGCCGCCCGCGACGAGCAGGCGGGAAACGCCGCCCGCGATCAAGAGACGCGCCATCTCCGCGAAGGCGTGCTCGACGGTCTCGCCGGCCTTCTCGCGACCAAGCTTGTCCTGGACGGAGGCGACCTCGGCCGGATCGTCACTGGAATAGACCAGGAAGGGTTTGTCGGCCGGCTGGGCGAGCGCCCAGGCGGCGAGATCGGCCGCCTTCTGCGAGCCGTCGGCCAGGGCGAGCGGGTCGACCTTCAGCGCGGGAATGCCGGCGGCGCGGGCCGCCGCGATCTGGCCGCGGGTCGCGGTCGAGCAGCTGCCGGAGATGATGCCGGCGCGCCCGGCCGACGCGGAGAGATGCGTCGCGGTCTCGCGCCAGGGCAGCAGCCCCGCCTTGCGGAAGTTCTCGGGCAGGCCCATCGCGATGCCCGAGCCGCCGGTGAGCAGAACATGGTCGGAGATCGCCTCGCCGAGTACCATCAGATGGCCGTTGTCGAGCGCGTCGGTGACGACATAGCGCACGCCGTCGGCGGCGAGCTCGGCCAAGCGCTTGCGGACGGCGCTCGCCCCCTGCGAGACGGCCGAATAGGCGACGAGGCCGACCGGATGCTGCGTCTGCGCGCCCATCAGGCGCATCAGGTTGGAATCGCGCATCGGCGTCAGCGGGTGGTCCTTCATCGAGCTTTCATGCAGCGGCACGGCGCCGACGAAGAGATAGCCCTGGAAGATCGAGCGGCCGTTGGCCGGGAAGGCCGGGCAGACGATCGCCTGGCTGGCGCCGAGGCGCTGCATCAACGCGTCCGCCACCGGGCCGATATTGCCTTGCGCGGTCGAGTCGAAGGTCGAGCAGTATTTGAACAGGATCTGGCGGGCGCCGGCGGCGAGCAGCGCCTCGCAGGCGGCAAGCGAATCGGCGACGGCCTCGGCGACCGGATTGGTGCGCGACTTCAGGGCGACGACGACGGCGTCGGCCTCGGGCAGCTTCGCCCCTTTGGCCGGCGCACCGATGACCTGGAGAGTGCGCATGCCGGCGCGGTTTAGCATCAGCGCGACATCGGTCGCCCCGGTCATGTCGTCGGCGATCACACCCAGCAGCATGGTCTTGCGCTTCCTCGTCGGCTCTTCAGGTCGTTGGCGTCGCCCGGAGGATCGCCGAACGCGCGCCTGAATAACAGAGTTCCTCCGCGATGCGACAGACCTGACCGCGCCTCAGCCATGCATGCCAGGGCAACGCCGTGGAATGGCCACTTACTTGCATCCGCCGTCACCGCCGGGGCAGGATGCATGCAAGCTTGAAAAAAGCGCGAGGGGTCAAGGCGATGCTATCGGCGGCGATGCTATCGACGCGGACCGTGGAATGCGCCACGCTGGTTCCGCGTGGGACCAATCTGCATGGCTGACCGGAACGAAGCTGAGCAGGAAACGGCAAGCCGGCCGGGGCCGGCCGGTGCGCCGGTGCTTGCCGTCGATGATCTGTCGATCCGCTTCGACGGCCTGCCGGAAGGGCTTTCGCTGGTCGACGGCTTGAGTTTTTCGGTGGAGGCCGGACGCACGCTCTGCCTCGTCGGCGAATCCGGCTGCGGCAAGAGCCTGGTCTCGCTGGCGATCATGGGCCTGCTCGCCTCCCCTCCGGCACGCATCACCTCCGGCTACGTTGCGCTGGAGGGCGAGGCGATCCTCGGCGCCCCGGCGGAACGGCTGATGCGGCTGCGCGGCAACCGCATGGCGATGATCTTCCAGGAGCCGATGACCTCGCTGAACCCGGCCTTCACCATCGGCGACCAGCTGACGGAAGCCGTGCTCTGCCACCAGCGCATCTCCCCCGAAGAAGCCCGCCGACGCGCGATCGAGATGCTGCGCAAGGTGCGCATCCCGGCACCGGAATCCCGCATGAGCGCCTATCCGCACCAGATGTCGGGTGGCATGCGCCAGCGCGCCATGATCGCGATGGCGCTCGCCAACAGCCCGAAGCTCCTGATCGCGGACGAGCCGACCACCGCGCTCGACGTCACCATCCAGGCCCAGATCCTCAAGCTGATCCGCGACCTCCAGAAGGAGGCCGGCACGGCTATGATCCTGGTGACGCATGACCTCGGCGTCGTCGCCGAGGTCGCGGACGAGGTCGCGGTGATGTATGCCGGGCGCATCGTCGAGCAGGGGCCGGTCGAGCGGATATTCGAGGATCCGCAGCATCCCTATACGCTCGGGCTGATGGGCTCCCTGCCCTCGCTCGGGCCGCGGCAGGGCAAGCTCGCAGCCATCCCCGGCGCGGTGCCGCCGCCGGCGCGCTGGCCGCAGAGCTGCCGCTTCGCCTCGCGCTGCCCCTTCGTCGCGCCCGAATGCACGCAAAGCCGCCCGCCGCTGCGCGAGTTCGGCGGGGGGCACAGGGCCGCCTGCTTCCGGGCGCCGGTCGAGGACCTCGCCATGGTGGCGGCATGAGCGGTGCGGGCGCGGAGACGATGGTCGAGGCCGTTGGCCTCACCCGTCATTTCAAGGCGAAGAAGCCTTCGCTTTTCGCCAGGGCGCCGCTGGTCCGGGCGGTCGAGAACGTCTCCTTCCAGGTCCGGCGCGGCGAGACCTTCGCCATCGTCGGCGAGTCCGGTTGCGGCAAGTCGACCCTGTCGCGCCTGCTGCTGCGGTTGATCGAGCCAACCGCGGGCGCGATCCGCTTCGAGGGCCGGGACATCACCGTCCTTCCGGCCGAGGAGATGCGCCGGCTCAGGCGGCGCATGCAGATGATCTTCCAAGACCCTTACGCCTCGCTCAACCCGCGCATGAGCGTCGGCGAGCTGATCGGCGAGCCGCTGTCCGTGCATGGCATCGCCAGCGGCAAGGAGAAGGCGGCGCGCGTCGCCGAGCTGCTCGCCAAGGTCGGCCTGCTGCCGGACCATGCCAACCGCTACCCGCACGAATTCTCCGGCGGCCAGCGCCAGCGCATCGGCATCGCCCGGGCGCTGGCCTGCGGCCCGAGCCTGCTGATCGGCGACGAGCCGGTCTCGGCCCTCGACGTCTCGATCCGGGCGCAGGTGATCAACCTGCTCGAGGACCTCAAGGCCGAGTTCGGGCTGACCATCATCCTCGTCGCGCACGACCTCGCCGTGATCCGCCACACCAGCGACCGGGTCGCGGTGATGTATCTCGGCGAGATCGTCGAGCTGGCGGATGCGGCGACACTGTTCTCGCGTCCGCTCCACCCCTACACCCGCATGCTGATGGCGGCGATCCCGGTGCCGGACCCGCGCGCCCGCAGCGCCGAGCCGATCACGGAAGGCGACCTGCCGAGCCCGACCGATCCACCGCCCGGCTGCCGCTTCCATCCGCGCTGCCCGCATGCCCGCGAGCGCTGTCGGCAGGAGCATCCGGCGCTGCGGGAGAGCGCCGCCGGCCATGCCGTCGCCTGCCATTTCGCCGAGGAGATCGCCGCCGGCCAGCCCCCCGGGCTGGCGCTACCGCCGGAGAGCCAGAACCGCCGCCGCCGCATCGCGCTGTTCGCCGCAGCGCAGGCCGCAGCGCAGGCCGCAGGAGGCGCGGCACCACCGCAATAGAACGACAACAAGAGGGGACGTTACGATGAAACGCTTCGCATTGCTCGCTTCCGCCGCCCTTATCGGCCTCGCCGCCCTGCCGGCGCTGGCCCAGTCGCCCTCGACCCTGCGCATCGGCCTGCAGGAAGACCCGGATGTGCTCGACCCGCACAAGGCGCGCACCTTCGTCGGTCGCATCGTCTTCAAGGGCCTGTGCGACAAGCTGCTCGACATCACGCCCGAGCTGAAGATCGTCCCGCGGCTCGCCACCGAATGGTCGTTCTCGGCGGACGGGCTGACGCTGACGATGAAGCTGCGAAGCGACGCCAAGTTCCATGATGGCGAGGCCTTCGACGCTACCGCCGCCAAGGCCAATCTCGAACGGGCGATGACGCTGCCGGATTCCCTGCGCAAATCCGAGCTCGCCTCGATCGAGAGCATCAGCGTGGTCGATCCCACCACAATCGCGCTGAAGCTGAAGCGGCCTGACGCAACCCTGCTCGCGCAGCTCACCGACCGCGCCGGCATGATGCTGTCGCCCAAGAGCCTCGGCGCCGATATCGGCGCCAAGCCAGTCTGCTCCGGCCCCTACCAGTTCGTCGAGCGCGTCCAGAACGACCGCATCGTGCTCGACAAGTTCAAGGGCCACTGGGAGGCGGCGAACTACCATTTCGACCGGGTGGTCTACCGCGCCATCCCCGACACCACCGTCAGGCTCGCGAACCTGCGCGCCGGCGAGCTCGACATGCTGGAGCGGCTCGCCCCGACCGACGTGAAATCGGCGCAGGGCGACAAGACGCTCAAGGTCGCGAGCATGCCCAATCTCGGCTACCAGGGCATCACCATCAACACCAACCACACCGACGCCGCCAACCAGCCCATGGGCAAGGACAAGCGGGTGCGACAGGCGCTGTCGCTGTCGATAGACCGCAAGGTGCTGAGCCAGGTGGTGTTCGAAGGGCTCTATGCCCCGATCATGCAGCCCTTCCCGCCGACCAGCACCTTCGTCGACGCCAAGCTTCCGGTGCCGGAGCGCGACGTCGCCAAGGCAAAGGCCCTGCTCAAGGAAGCCGGCCAGAGCAAGGTCTCGGTCGAGCTCTTCGTCACCAACAACCCGGTCGACGCGCAACTCGGGCAGGTCATCCAGGCGATGGCGCAGGAGGCCGGCATCGACGTCCAGATCCGCTCGACCGAATTCGCCAGCCAGCTGCGCGACCAGCAGCAGGGCAAGTTCCAGATGAGCCGGATCGGCTGGTCAGGCCGCATCGACCCCGACGGGAACATCCACCAGTTCGTCACCACCAAGGGCAACCAGAACGACGGCCGCTACTCGAACGCCGAGGTCGACAAGCTGCTCGACGAGGCCCGGACCATCTACGACGTGGCCGAGCGCAAGAAGCGCTACGATGCGGCGCAGAAGATCCTCTCGGACGAGCTGCCGATCGTCTATCTCTACAACCAGACCGTCTTCTTCGCCCTGCGCTCGAACATCGAGGGCTTCGTGATCAACCCCGACGGGATGATCCGGCTCGCCGGGCTGAAGCGGTCGTAACGGCCTTGCTCCTGCCAGCATCAACTGCGCCGTCATCCCGGTGCGACCTTCGGTCGTCCGGGATCCATCGAAGGGCCTCGCGCCCTATCATGGATCCCGGCGCTCCGCGGAGCTTGTCCTTGGGCCGACCGAAGGTCGGATCCGAGGGCTGCGGCCGGGATGACGGCGAATCCGGAAGCGTCCCATGCTCGCCCTGATCGGCCGGCGCGTCCTGATCGCGATCCCGACGCTGTTCCTGGTGTCACTCTTCGTCTTCGCCCTACAAAGGGCGCTGCCGGGCGATCCGTTCCTCGTCATCGCCGGCGAGGAACGCGATCCGGAGGTGATCGCGCGTCTGCGCGAGATCTACCGCATGGACGATCCGATCGTCGTCCAGTTCTTCGCCTGGCTCGGACAGGTCGTGCAGGGCGATTTCGGTCGCTCGCTGCGAACCGGCGAGCCGGTGCTGAACCTGATCCTGCAGAAACTGCCGGTGACGATCCAGCTCGCCACCGCCTCGATCATCATCGCGATCGGCATAGGCATTCCCGCCGGCATCCTGGCGGCGCGGCGCAAGGGCACCTTTGTCGACTACTCGACGAGCGCACTGGCACTGTCCGGGCTGTCGATCCCGAATTTCTGGCTCGGCATCATGCTGATCCTGCTGTTCTCGGTCGAGCTCAAGCTGCTGCCGCCCTCGGGCTATGAATCGATCTTCAGCAATCCCTGGGGAGCGATCGAGCGGCTGATCATGCCGGCCTTCGTGCTCGGCGGCGGGCTCGCCGCCTTCATCATGCGCCATACCCGCTCGGCGATGCTGGAAGTGCTGCGCTCCGACTATATCCGCACTGCCCGCGCCAAGGGGCTCGACGAGAGCAAGGTCGTCAACAAGCACGCGCTCGCCAACGCGCTGGTGCCGATCATCACGCTCTCGACGCTGCTGTTCGGCGAATTGCTGGCCGGCGCGGTGCTGACCGAGCAGATCTTCACCATTCCCGGCTTCGGCAAGCTCATCGTCGATGCGGTCTTCAACCGCGACTACGGCGTCGTGCAGGGTGTGGTTCTGTGCACCGCCATCGGCTTCATCTTCATGAACCTCGTCGCCGACGTGCTCTATGTCCTGGTCAATCCGCGCCTGAGGACGGCCTGATGGCGGACGCTGCGCTTCCTGCCGGCGCCGCCGGCCGCTCCGCGGGCGCCGAAACGCCGCTGCGCCGGGCCTGGCGCAAGCTCCGGCGCAACCGGGCCGCGCTGATCGGCGGCACGATCGTGCTCGTCTTCGTGCTGATGGCGCTGCTGGCGCCATTGCTGCCGCTCGCCGACCCCTTGAAGTCGAACTTCCTCGCCATCCGCAAGCCGCCCTCGGCGCTGCACTGGTTCGGCACGGACGAGCTCGGCCGCGACCAGGTTTCGCGCCTGTTCTTCGGCGCCCAGGCCTCGCTGCTCGCCGGCATCGTCTCGGTGCTGATCGCGCTCGGTGTCGGCGTCCCGGTCGGGCTCGCCGCCGGCTGGTACGGCGGCTGGGTCGATGCGGTGATCTCGCGCATCACCGAGGCGCTACTCGCCTGCCCCTTCCTGATCCTCGCCATCGCCTTCGCTGCCGTCCTCGGCCCGTCCTTGACCAATGCGATGATCGCGATCGGCCTGTCGGCGGTGCCGATTTTCATCCGGCTGGTCCGCGGCCAGGTGATCAGCGTCAAGACCGAGGATTTCGTCGAGGGTGCGCGCGCCGTCGGCGTGCGCGATTCCGTCATCCTGTTCCGCCATGTCGCGCCGAACACGCTGCCGCCGATCGTGGTGCAGTCGACGTTGTTCATGGCGCAGGCGATCATCCTGGAAGCTGCCCTCTCCTTCCTCGGCCTCGGCCAGCAGCCGCCCTCCCCGTCCTGGGGGCAGATGCTCAACGTCGCCAAGAACTTCATGGAGCAGGCGCCCTGGATGTCGGTGGCGCCCGGCGCCGCGATCTTCCTCGCCGTGCTCGGCTTCAACCTCCTCGGCGACGGGCTGCGCGACGCGCTCGATCCGAAGGAGAGCTGATTGCGCCCCTCCCCCTCAGCCCTCATCCTGAGGAGCCATTCCACTAGGAATGGCGTCTCGAAGGATGCTCCAGATGTTTCCAGAGCCTCCTGGTCCATCCTTCGAGACGCCGCGTCACGGCTCCTCAGGATGAGGGCTGTGGTGCGCCCTGGCCGAGCCGCAAGAGGGGCGTCGCTGGAGATGCGAGAGCATGATGGATGCTGGCTCTACATCCTGCGCTGCAGCGACGGCAGATTCTATACGGGAACGACCAGAGCCAGCGTCGAGACGCGCATTGGGCAGCACAATGCCGGCGTCTATCCGGAGAGCTACACTTTCAGGCGGCGTCCAGTGACGCTGGTCTTCGCAGAGCACTTTCCCAGCATCACCGACGCGATCGCGATGGAGCGGCGGATCAAGGGTTGGTCGCGTCGCAAGAAGCAGGCGATCATCGACGGGAACTGGGAAGCCCTACCCGAACTGGCCAGGCGCAAAACATGAAGCTTACTGCGCGGTTCCCGAAGCTTCTAGATCATCCTTCGAGACGCGCCTGCGGCGCTCCTCAGGATGAGGGCTGAGATCAGGAACACAGCCGATTTCCCGCCTCAACTGCTCTTCCCGATAAGCATTGGATACCCCCATGTTCACCACACGCCCCGAAATCCTCGGCACCTTCGGCGTCGTCACCTCGACGCACTGGCTCGCTACCGCCTCGGGCATGGCGATGCTGGAGAAGGGCGGCAACGCCTTCGACGCCTGCGCGGCGGCCGCCTTCGTGCTGCAGGTGGTCGAGCCACATCTGGTCGGCCCCGGCGGCGACATGCCGGCAGTGTTCTATTCGGCGAAGACAAAGAAGGTCGAGGTGCTGTGCGCGCAAGGGACAGCGCCGCAGGCGGCGACGATCCAGGCCTACAAGGCGCTCGGCCTCGAGATGATCCCGGGCGACGGGCTGCTCGCCACGGTGGTGCCGGGCGCCTTCGGCGGCTGGATGGCGCTGCTGCGCGACCATGGCCGGCTCAAGCTGCGCGAGGTACTGGAGCCGGCGATCGGCTATTTCGAGAACGGCCACCCGATGCTGCCGCGCGTCTCCGACACCATCTCCGGACTGACCGAGCTGTTCAACGGCGACTGGCCGACTTCCGGGGCGGTCTACCTGCCGGGCGGCAATGTGCCCGAGGGCCGCGAGCTCTTCCGCAATCCGGCGGCCGCCGAGACCTACAAGCGCATCCTCGCCGAGGCCGAAGCCGCCGGCAGCGACCGGCAAGAGCAGATCCAGGCTGCTCATGACGCCTGGTACAAGGGCTTCGTCGCTGAGGCGATGGATGCCTTCTGCCGCGGCGAGGCCGTTCTCGATTCCTCGGGCCGGCGCCACAAAGGGTTACTCACCGCCGACGACATGGCGCGCTGGCAACCGCGCTACGAGGCGCCGGCGAGCACGACCTATCATGGCTGGGAGGTCTTCAAGACCGGGCCCTGGGGCCAGGGGCCGGTCTTCCTGCAGACGCTCAAGATCCTGGAGGGCATCGACCTCGCCGGCATGGGCCCGGCCAGCCCGGATTATGTCCACCATGTCGTCGAGGCGATGAAGCTCGCCTTCGCCGACCGCGAGGCCTATTACGGCGACCCCGATTTCGTGAAGGTGCCGCTGGCGACGCTGCTTTCGGAGGATTACGCCAACGGCCGGCGCGCGCTGATCGGCGAGCGGGCCTCGCATGAGCTGCGCCCCGGCATGATCGCGGGCTACGAGCGCCAGGTCGAGACCATGCTCGGCAATCTGCGCATCGCCGGCCAAAACGGCGGAACGGCCAGCGCGACCGTCGGCGAGCCGACCTTGGCCTCTATGGTCGCCGCCTCGCGCCGCGGCGACACCGTGCATATCGACGTGATCGACCGCTGGGGTAACATGATCGCGGCGACACCTTCCGGCGGCTGGCTGCAATCCTCGCCCGTCATTCCCGAACTCGGCTTCCCGCTGAACTCGCGGGCGCAATCCTTCTATCTCCAGGAGGGGGTGCCCTCCTCGCTGGCACCGGGCAAGCGGCCGCGCACCACGCTGACGCCGAGCCTTGCCTTCGAGAATGGCGAACCGCGACTCGCCTTCGGCACACCGGGCGGCGACCAGCAGGAGCAATGGCAGCTCGGCATGTTCCTGCGCCGGGTCCACCATGGCCTCAACCTGCAGGAAGCGATCGACCTGCCGCTTTTCCACACCCAGCATTTCCCATCGAGCTTCTATCCGCGCGAGGCGCGGCCGGGGCAGATCACTGTCGAGGAGAGCCTGGGCGAGGCCGCGCTGGCCGAGCTCGTCCGGCGCGGCCATGCGGTCGAACGGGCTCCGGCCTGGACGGTCGGGCGGCTGACGGCGGCCGAACGCAGCGCCAACGGGCTCTTGCGCGCGGCCGCAACCCCGCGTCTGATGCAAGCCTACGCAGCCGGCCGCTAGGAGTTCTGCATCCATGACATGGTCAATCGTCGCGCGCGATGCAGCGACCGGCGCCTATGGCGTCGCAGTCTCGACCTGTGCCTTCGCCGTGGGATCGCGCGTGCCCTATGGCTGCGGCCGTGTCGGCGCGATCGCGACGCAGGCCTTCGTCAATCCGCTCTACGGCGTCGACGGCTTGCGGCTGCTGCAGGAAGGGCGCTCGGCGGTCGAGATCATCGCCAGCCTCACCGCCGCCGATGAGGGCCGCGCCCACCGCCAGATCCACCTGATCGACCGCAACGGCAAGACCGCCTCCTACACCGGCAATGCCTGCATCGACTGGTGCGGCGCCGTCGACGGGCCGCAGGTCTCGGTGGCCGGCAACATGCTGGCCGGGCCGGAGGTCGTCCAGGAGACGCTCAAGGCCTATGTGCAGAATTCGGGGCTCGACTTCGACGAGCGCCTTTTGGTCGCGCTCGAAGCCGGCGAGAAGGCCGGCGGCGACAAGCGCGGCCGGCAATCCTGCGCCATCCGGATCTGGGCCGACGACCCGGTGCCGAGCTTCGACATCCGCGTCGACGACCATGCCGACCCGCTCGCCGAGCTGCGGCGGATCTGGCGCATCGCGCATCAGCGCTATGTGCCCTTCCAGAAGGCCTCGCCCTCGCGGACGCGGCCCGCAGGCGTGACCGACCGGGCGGAGCTCGATCGGCTGTGCTCGGAATATGCCGCCGCCTGGAACGAGCGGCATCCGGAATAGGCTCAACCTGTCACCTCTCCCCTTGCGGGAGCGCGTTAGGGTGAGAAATCGGACGACGCTTCATCGTCATGGTCGGGCTCGTCCCGACCATCCACGTGTTCCTTCGGCCCGCGCGGTGTTCAAGACGTGGATGCTCGCCACAAGGGCGAGCATGACGGAGAGACCTGAGCGACCCCTCATCCGGCCCTTTCGGGCCACCTTCTCCCGCAATGGGAGAAGGGAGGCGCCTGCCTCAAGCCGCCTTGGCGGCCCTGCCCTCGCCGGCCCAGTTGGCGTACCAGCTCTTGAAGCGGCGCCATTCGGCCTCGACGAAATTGCGCTGAGCCAGCGATAGCGCGTCGCTCTCGTTGAAATGCAACGCGTAGGCCGCGTGGCCTTCGAGCACCATCAGGTGCTTGTAAAACAGCACGAGGTCGACGCCCTCGTCGAATTTCGAGAGGACATAGAGCGCGCGCTCCAGCTCGAGCGCCCGGCGCTCGGCCTCAGGATCGCCCGCCGCCGCCTTCTCGCTGAGGGCGACGAGGTGGAGCACCTCCTTCGGCAGGGCATTGCCGATGCCGGTGATAGAACCGGTCGCGCCGCAGCGGATGAAGCCGTGCGTCACCTGCGTGTCGACGCCGACCATCAGGGTCAGGGCGCGGTCCTTGCTGGTGATGTGCTCGGCCGCGTAGGAAAGCGCCTCGCCGCCGCCGAACTCCTTGAAGCCGAGCAGGTGCGGATAGCGCTCGCGCAGCGCGAAGAACAGGTCGGCCCGGGTCTCGTAGCCGTAATGCGGGCTGTTGTAGATCACCGAAGGCAGGTCGACCGCCGCCTCCAGCACCGCCTCGAAATGAGCGCGCTGGGCCGGGACCGAGGAGCCGCGCGAGAGCACGCGCGGGATGATCATCAGGCCCTGCGCGCCGACCTGCTTGGCATGGGCGGCGAGCGCGGCGGCCCGCTTCGGGTTCTGCGCGCCTGTGCCGACGATCAGCGGGATGCCGGCCTCGACCAGACGCCGTACGCCTTCCATGCGCTGCTCGTCGGTGAGCAACGGCCAGTCGCCCATCGAGCCGCAATAGACCACGGCCGACATGCCGGCGCTGATCAGGTGGCGGCCGGTGCGGACGAGCTCGTCATAGTCGACGTCGCGCGAGGGGGTGCAGGGGGTCATCAGAGCGGGAATCGTCCCGCTGAAGATATTCTGGGTCATGACAAAAAAGGTCCGCTTTGAGGGGGCAGACGGCCGCCGGGCGCGGCGGCCGCAACATTAGCTCGGGATCAGGCCGTGATCGACTGGCCGGCCTTGCGCAGCTCGGCCAGGACCGGCGCCTTGGGCAGCCAGATCTTGTCGAACTCCGCGACAACGGCCTCCGCATCCTTGGGGTTGGCGAGCTTGAAGTTGGCGCCGGCCGCCTTGAACTGCTCAACGAGCTTGGGCTCGTTGACGGCCAGCTCGTCGATCTGCTGGTCGAGCGCGGCGCGCGTAATCTTGGTGATCAGCTCGCGGTCGGCCGCCGGCATGCCCTGCCAGACGCGGCCAGAGGCGAGCGCGATCACCGGCATGAAGATGGCATTCATCTGGAGGATCGTCTTCGAGACCTTGTCGAAGCGCTGGTTCCAGGAGAATTCGAGATCGGCCTCGAGTCCGTCGACCTGGCCGTTGGTCATCGCGTCGAAGACCTGCGGCGTCGGGATCGGGGTTGGGGCGGCGCCGAGCAGCTGGTAGAAGTCGCGATAGACCGGGGTCGGGTTGATGCGCAGCTTCATGCCCTTGATGCCGGCGACGCCGTCGATCTCCTTGGCGGCGAAGACGGCGCGCATGCCGGTGATGCCCCAGGCAAGGCCGACGCAACCGGTCTCGCGGGGCAGCACGTCGAACAGGCTCATCGCGACCGGGTGGCGGACGAGCTTGGCGATCTTGGCGGTGGAATCGACGATGTAGGGCGCGGTGATCGCGCCGATCGCCGGGACGCGCGAGCCGAGCTCGGCCGCCATGATCCAGCCCATGTCGAGCGCGCCGGACTGCATCTGCTGCAGCATCGCCGCCTCGTTGCCGAGCTGGCCGGAGTGGAAGACCGTGAGATTCAGCCGGCCATTGGTCTCGGCCTTGAGCACCTCGCCGACCTTCACCGCGGCGCGGTTCCAGGGGTGGCCGTTCGGGGTGAGGATGCCGAGGCGCAGCTCCTTGGCCTGCGCGCGCAGCAGCGCGGGCTTGGCGACGGGCAGGACGGCGGCAGCGGCGAGCAGATGACGGCGCGAGATGGTCATGAGGAACTCCCCCTTATTGGATGACAGGCGGTTTCACTTCACCAGGGCCAGCGAGAGCCATGGGTAGATCGAGAGCAGCACCAGGACGACGCAGGAGATGAGGAAGAAGGGCAGCGTCACCAGGAACATCTTGCCAGGCTTGGCGCCAGTCACCGCCGCGGCGACGAAGAAGCACAATCCCACCGGCGGCGAGAGCAGGCCGAGCACGAGGTTGACCACCACGACGACGCCGAAATGGCGGGGATCGATGGCGTAGACCTCGGTCGCGATCGGCAGCAGGATCGGCACCGTCATGATCAGGCCGGGAATGCCGTCGATCACCGTGCCGATGATCAGCAGGATCGCGTTGACCAGCAGCATGAAGGTCACCGGGTCCTTGGCGATCGCCTGGATCGAGGCGGCGACGTTCTGCGGGACCTTGCCGTAGACCAGCACCCAGGAGAACACGGCGGCCGCGGCGACGAGGAAGAGCACGATCGCCGAATAGACGCCGGCGCGCAGCATCATCTCGGGCAGCTTCGCGAAGCTGAATTCCTTGGTCCAGTAGCGCCCGATCAGCGCCGCCGCGACGGAGCCGACGGCCGCGGCCTCGGTCGCATTGGCGAGGCCGCCGAGGATCGAGCCGACGATGACGATCGGGATCAGCAGGGTCGGCGCGGCGCCGAGCACGGTCATGACGCGCTCGCGCAGGGTCTGCTTCTCGCCGGCCGGATAGTTGTAGACGAACCCCATGGCGGCGATGACGAGGAAGAACATCAGCGTCAGCAGCAGGCCGGGCACGATGCCGGAGATCAGCATGTCGCTGACCGAGACCTGGGCGAGCACGGCATAGACGACGAACATCACCGAGGGCGGGATGATCGGCCCGAGCATGCCGCCATAGGCGGTGAGGCCGGCAGCGAAGTTCTTGTCGTAGCCCTTGCGCTCCATCTCCGGGACCATGACCTGCGCCATGATCGCGACCTGGGCCGTGGCCGAGCCGAGGATCGAGGAGACGAACATGTTGGCGAGGATATTGACGTAGGCCAACCCGCCGCGAAGCGAGCCGACGAAGGCCATGGCGAGGTCGACGATGCGCCGGGTGATGCCGCCGCCATTCATGATCTCGCCGATCAGGATGAAGAGCGGGATCGCGATCAGCCCGTAGCTGTCGACGCCGCCGAACATCTGCAGCGGGTAGTTGGGCAGCAATTGCATGCTGCCGGTGGCGGCGATGAAGATCAGTGCGCCGAGGCAAAGGCAGAGCGCGATCGGCACGCCCGCCAGCATGATCCCGAGGAAGGCTCCAATCGTGAGTGCCATCAGTTCACCACCCCGTCTGCATTGGCGGCAAAGCCGGGCAGGTCTTGCTTCGCGACGAGGCCGAGATCCTCGAAGAGGTTGGCGAGCGCATGCAGGCTCATCGTGAGCGCGAAGAGCGGCATGATCAGGTAGATCACCCAGGTCGGCCAGTTCAGCGTCTGGGTCCGCTCGGTGTAGATGAAGTTGAAGGACTGGCCGGCGTATTCCCTGGCATCGAAGCCGGCCTGCGCGATCCCGACCGGGTCGAGCCAGAGCCAGCACATCACCAGAAGAGCGATGCCGAACAGCAGCACGCCGAAGGTTGCGACCGCCCGGAAGATCGCGGCGCCGCGCTCGGAGAAGCGCTCGGTCAGCATGGTCACCGCGAAATCGAGCCGCATGCGGGTCATGGCCGAGGCGCCGATGAAGGTCAGCCAGACCACGCTGTAGACCGCGGATTCGTCGATCCAATAGATCGGATGCCCGGCATAGCGTGTCGCGACATTGAGCAGGATCAGGGCCGAGAGCAGGAACATCAGCCCCTGGATCGCCTTGTGCTCGAGCCG
Organism: Allobosea sp. WAO; assembly: GCF_001509835.1. Lineage (GTDB taxonomy): Bacteria > Pseudomonadota > Alphaproteobacteria > Rhizobiales > Beijerinckiaceae > Allobosea. Next base: position 538,907 of record NZ_JXTJ01000003.1, on the reverse strand, counting down.
TAGCCAGCGCCCTGAGAGCGCGACCACCACCTCCGGAACAGCCATCGCACGGCTTTTCGCCGCCATCGCCTGGTTGATCATTTTTGTGTCCCCTTGCGATATTTGTAGATTGTATAAAATCTACATGTCAATGGCTTTTCGCCACGCGGCCCGCTAGGATGCCCCGGCCATGTCAACCACTCTGAAGCACCGGACGCTGTCCTCGGCGATCGTCGACCAGCTCCGCCAAGCCATCCTCGACGGCAGCTACCCGGCCGGGTCGCAATTGCGGCAGGACGCGCTGGCGCAGGCCTATGCAGTCAGCCGCATCCCTGTGCGGGAGGCGCTGTTCCAGCTCGAGGCGGAAGGTTTCGTGAAGATCGTGCCGCACAAGGGCGCGATCGTCTCAGGACTGTCGCTGGACGAGATCAACGACGTCTTCGAGCTGCGCAAACTGCTCGAGCCGCGGCTATTGGCCAGCTCGATACCGGCGATGACGGCGGCTGATTTTGAGGCGGTTGCCGGCATGGAGGCCGCCTTCGAAGCTGCGATGTCGGCCGGCGACATCAGCCGCTGGGGCCTGCTCAACGCCGATTTCCACATAGCGCTCTATGCCCGCGCGGCGCAGCCGCGCACGCTTTCGATCGTCTCGGGGCTGCTGCAGACCAGCGACCGCTATACCCGGCTGCAACTCCAGCGCGGTTCCTCGATCGAGCGGGCGCAGGCCGAGCACAACGAGCTGATCCAGCTCTGCCGCGGTGGAGAGCTCGGCGAGGCCGAGCGCCTGCTGGTCGACCATATCGAGCTGGTCCGGCGCGATCTGGTGGAGTTTCTGGAGGCCGGCGGGAAGGGCTGAATTGGGCCCGGCGTCATTCTCGGGTGGCGCGAAGCGCAGACCCAGATGACTGACGCAGTGCCGTCATGGTCGGCTGGTCCCGACCATCCACGTCTTCGCTTCACTGATGGCTTGCAGTGTTCAAGACGTGGATGCTCGCCACAAGGGCGAGCATGACGGTGTGGTACTGAACAGGCGTCTTTCAGGTCAACTTGCCGCGGGCGGCGACCGGCAATTCGCCGATCAGCTTGTCGCCGCGCACCGTCACCAGACGGTCGACCATGTTGACGACGACGCAGACATGGTTCGGCACCACGCGCACGATCTCGCCGACATTGGGCCGCTCATTGCTGCCGGAGAGGTCGAGGAAGCCGTGTTCCTCGGCGAACTGGGCGATCCGGGCCAGCGGGTACTCGAGAATATAGCCGTGGCCGTCGAGATTGCCCTTGTCGCTCGTCAGCGTCTTCGAGCCGGAATCGAGGATGCCGCGCTCCGGCCCTGCCCGGCTGACGACGGTCGCGTAGACGGTCAGCGCGCAGTCCTCCAGCCCCGCCACCCCGGCCGCGATCTGCATGCGGTCATTGAAGATCGAGGTGCCCGAGCGATGCTCGGTCGAGCCCTTGAGCTTGCCGATATTCGGGATGTTGGGCGAGCCGCCGGTCGAGACGATGCCGGCTTCGAGGCCGGCCTCGCGGAGCCCGGCATTGGCGGTGTCGAGGAAATCCTGCGTCGCCGGCCAACCGGTCTCCGGCGGATACATCAGGAAGCCGGCGAAGGTCAGGCCCTTGGACGCAGCGATCTGTTTCGCCAGTTCGACGGCCTCGCCCGGCGTCTCGACGCCGGCGCGCTTGCGGCCGGTGTCGCACTCGACCACGACCTCGAGATTGCGCCCGGCGATCTCGGCGGCCTTGGGCAGGCCGGCGATGGTGACGGGATTGTCGGCGGCGACGATCATGCGGACGCGTCTTTGCAGCGCGCCGAGGCGCCCGAGCTTCTCCTCGCCCAGAATGTTGTAGCTGATCAGGATGTCGTCGATGCCGCCATCGGCCATGACCTCGGCCTCGCCGAGCTTCTGGCAGGTGATGCCGCGTGCGCCGGCCGCGACCTGCATGCGCGCCAGCTCGGGCGACTTATGCGTCTTGATGTGCGGGCGGTTGGCGACGCCGGCAGCGTCGCAGGCGGCCTGGAGCCTGGCGATATTGGCCTCGACCTTGTCGAGGTCGATGACGACGGCCGGCGTGCCGTAGACGCGAGCGATTTCCTCAGCGAGCGCAGTCGTCATGGCAGCACCTTGATGATCACTTCGATCTCGACGGTCATACGGTTCGGCAGCGAGCCCATGCCGACGGCGGAGCGGGCATGGCGGCCATTGTCGCCGAGCACGGCGACGAACAGGTCCGAGCAGCCATTGATCACCTTGGGATGATCCGAGAAGTCGGGCGCTGCGTTGACCATGCCGAGCAACTTGATGACCTCGACCTTATCAAGCGATCCGGCCGCCTTCTGCATCGCCGCGAGCAGGCCAAGGCCGGTCTGCTTGGCATGCTCATAGGCTTCCTCGATCGAGACGTCGGCGCCGACCTTGCCGGTCGGATAGCTGCCGTCGGCGCGCTTCGGTCCCTGCCCCGAAAGGTAGACCATGTCGCCGACCCGCTTGAAGCTGACATAGGTCGCAACCGGGCTCGGCACGTCCGGCAGGCTCAAACCGAGATCCTTGAGCTTCTGTTCGGCACTCATTTGCATTTCCTCCAGGCAGATTCCGGCGCCGTCTCGGCACCGGCCATCAAAGTTCGCGAGTCATGTAGCGGGCGTCATCGTCATAGCTCGCCAGCTTGCGATCAAGCGAGGCGTCATGCGTCAGGCGAAAGCCATGGCGCTGCCAGAAGCCGGCCGAGCGGTTGACGGCGATCAGCGCCATCCGACGAAGCGCGGCCCTGCGCGCCTCCTCTTCCAGCAGCGCGACCACGCGCGACGCCGCGCCGCTGCCCTGCGCACGGGGCAGCAGAGCAAGGTCATGGATGTAGTAGGCGTCGGCATCAGGCGGAATCGCGCCGAGCAGGCTGTTCAGCGCCGGCGCTTGCAACAAGGGCCAGGGATGGCTGACGACATAGCCGGCGAGGCCGCTATCGGCATCGACAAGCGACAGGCACCCGGCCGGCGACAGCACCAGCCGCTCGGCGAAGACCGCCTCGTCCTCGGGAAAGCCCGGATGGACTTCTGCCGCGACGCTCATCACGCCCGGCAGGTCGGCTGGCGCCATGGGGCGCCAAAGGAGAGCAGTCGCAGTCATCGTCTTCTTCTACCCGGAACGATCCCCGGAGGCACCGCTCAGCGCCGCGTCCGGGGAAGTCGTTCCGGGTGTAGCAGGAACGCTCGGGCCGCGGCTATGCCGCCGCGACCTTCCTGAACTTGTTGCTGCGCTTCGGGTGCCACCAGGCGCCCTTCAGCACCACGCCTTCGGAAACGATCTTCCTGTCGCCGATCAGGTGCTCGCCGACGACGTCGACATAGTCGAACTTGCCTTCCTTCACCGTCAGGATCGTCGCGTCGCCGAGCGAACCGACGCGCAGGGAGCCGTATTCCGGCCGCTTCAGCGCCATGCCGGCGTTCAGCGTCGAGGCGGCGATGACGTTGTTCAGGCTCATGCCCATGCAGAGGAACTTCGACATGGTGGTGACCTGGTCATAGGCCGGACCGTCGATGCAGAGCTTGTGCACGTCCGAGGAGATCACGTCGGGCTCGAAGCCGTTGGCCAGCATGGCGCGCGTAGTCTTGAAGGAGAACGAGCCCTTGCCGTGGCCGATGTCGAAGATGACGCCGCGCTTGCGGGCGGCGAGCACCTCAGGCTTCACCGTGCCCTGCGCCGTCGAGGGCGCGTTCGGGAAGGGGCGGAAGGCGTGGGTCAGCACGTCGCCCGGCCGAAGCATGCCGATGACTTCCTCATAGGATGGCGGCGGATGGTCGATATGGCACATCAGCGGCATGCCGACCTCGTTGGCGACCTGCAGCGCGATGTTGAGCGGCACCGTGCCGGAGGTGCCCGAGGCGTGCAGGCCGACGCGGACCTTGATGCCGACGATCAGGTCGCGGTTCTTGTCGGCGACCTCGACGCAGTCGATCGGGTTCATCATCCTGAGGTCGCCGCTCTCGCCGACCATGACGCGGTGGTCGAAGCCGTAGATGCCGGCATGTGAGACGTGGAGATAGGCGAGGATACGCGCCTGGCTCTTCTCGATGACGTGCTTGCGGAAGCCCGGCCAATTGCCGGGTCCGGCCGAGCCGGTATCGACCGAGGTCGTGACGCCGGAAACCCGGCAGAACTCGTCGGCGTCGATGCCGAGCGAGGTCCCACCCCAGTAGACATGGGTGTGCAGGTCGATCAGGCCAGGCGTGACGATGTAGCCGGAGACGTCGCGGATCTCCTTGGCGCCCTTCAGGTCCTTGCCGAAGCCGGAGACCTTGCCGTCGGTGAAGGCGACGTCGAGGACGCCGTCATGCTTCTGCGAGGGGTCGATGACCCGGCCGCCCTTGAGAATAAGATCGTGGGTCATGCGGTCGTCTCCGGCATACTGACAATAATCTGGGATAACTGCTCGATCAGGGCTGGGAGGTAGCTCTGATCTATATCGAGATTGTACGAGAACACCCGTTCGCGCTCGCCGATATCGGCAAGCCTGATGGCGACGCGAACGTCGCCGCGAATGTCCCCGCTAAACTCAAGTCGCAACTCACCGTCACACGAATTCCAGCTCTGCTGAAGCGTCGGCTGCGCGTGCTGGGTCCGCAAAATTGTGCTGAGAGCGCGGAGGTCATGCGCCGAGGTATGGCAAACGATCTCGGCCGAAAACCTGCCGCTACGGGCGCCGACTTCCGTGTGCCCCCAACCAAACTCGTCCACTTCCAAGACAGGCCCGAGCTTCAGGTAGTCCCCGACGGAGCCAAGCAGGACATGTCCGGCAGCGGATTCCATCATGCTAACCCGGCCCCACCGCGCCCTTGCGCTCTACGATCATGCCGTAGGTCTGCGGCTCGCGGTGTTTCGCGAAATTGAAGGTCGAGTTCTTGTAGCTCTTGCCGAGATCGAGATCGCAGCGGGCGATGACGAGCTCGTCGCCCTCGGTGACCGCCTGCGCCACCACCTCGCCGGTCGGCGCGATGATGCAGGAGCCGCCGATCTGGTCGACACCGGCTTCGAGGCCGGCCTTGGCTACGCCGACGACCCAGGTCGCGTTCTGGTAGGCGCCGGCCTGCATGACGAGCTGGTTGTGGAAATTGCCGAGCCGGTCATGGTCGGGCGCCGGCGGGTTGTGCTTGGGCGTATTGTAGCCGAGCACGATCATCTCGACGTCCTGCAGGCCCATGACGCGGTAGCTCTCGGGCCAACGCCGGTCGTTGCAGATCATCATGCCGATGCGCCCGCCCATGGTCTCCCAGACCGGCCAGCCGAGATTACCGGTCTCGAAATAGCGCTTCTCGAGATTCTGGAAGACCGCATCGGGGCGGTGCTCGGGATGGCCGGGCAGATGGATCTTGCGGTACTTGCCGACGATCGCGCCCGATTTGTCGACCAGGACCGCGGTGTTGAAACGGCGCTTGCGGCCGTCCTCGTGAGCGAGCTCGGGATAGCCGAGATGGAAGCCGATGCCGAGCTTCGCAGCTTCGGCGAAGAGAGGCGCGGTCTCGTTCGAGGGCATGGCGCTCTCGAAATAGGAGTCGATCTCGGCCTCGTCCTCCATCCACCAATGCGGGAAGAAGGCGGTCAGCGCCGCCTCCGGGAAGACGACGAGGTCGCAGCCATTGGCCTTGGCCTGGCGCATCAGCGCGATCATCCGGGCGACGGCCGAGGCGCGGCTCTCATCGCGGTGGATCGGGCCGAGCTGGGCGGCGGCGACGGTCAGGATACGGCTCATGCCCAGCCCCTCCTTAGGGCTACTTCGAAGATGACACGGGGCTGCTCCGGCGCCGCTTCTGCGCCGATTGCGGGGCCATGGAGGCGGGCGTAGCATCGCCTTGTCGCTCGCCGGCACCGCCGCGAATGGTCGCCTCGCGGTTTCCGGACGGTCGCGACGCCGGGGACATTGCGATGACGACGTTCAATGTCGTGCGGTTCCGCATCAAGCCGGGCCGCGAGGAGGAATTTCTCGCAGCGCATCGCGGCGGCAATGCCGCCTGGCCGGGCCTGGCCGAAGGGCACATGATCCGCACCGGCGAGCGCGCCTATTGCCTGATCGGCCGCTGGCGCGACGCGGAGGCGCTGAAATCGGCGCGGCCGGAGATGATCGCCACGCTCAACAGTTTCCGTGACACGCTGGAGGATCTGGGCGACGGGCGCGGCGTCACCGATGCCGCCTCCGGCGAGAGCGTCGTCGACCTGCTCCGTTGATCGCGGGGCAAGACCGCGCGCCGCCGCTCCGCCCTCAGGCAGCACGGCCGACCTCCTCGGCGCTGCGGCCGACGATGGCACGGTAGACGTCCGGATCGGTCGCGCCCTCGGTGCCGTAGCAGAGCACGCGGGACGAGGCGTCGAGGCCAAGCGCGCTGCGCAGGGCCGGATCGCGCGCCGCCTTGATCAGGCCGGCGAGCCCGGCGACACCGGATTCGCCGCCGACCACGCCAAGCATCGCGAGCTGGCGCATCGCATCGGCTGCGGCCGCATCGCGCACCGTCATGAAGGCGTCGGCACCAGGCTGGAGGATGCGCCAGGCCAGGATCGAGGGCTCGCCGCAGGCAAGACCGGCCATGATCGTCTCGAGATCGCCGCCAACCGCGGTGACCGCCCCGGCCCTGGCCGACTCAAGCAGGCAGGCAGCATTCTCCGGCTCGACCACCACGAAGACCGGCCGCGCGGCGCCATGGCGCTCCCAGCTATCGGACAGCACGGCCGCCGCGATGCCGCCGACGCCGCCCTGGACGAAGACATGGGTCGGGCGCGCGCCCTGCGCCTCGACCTCGTTGGAAAGGACAGAATAGCCCTGCATCACGTCCTTCGGCACCTGCTCATAGCCGGGCCAGGAGGTGTCGGAGACGATCTGCCAGCCATTGGCCTTCGCAGCCTGCGCGCAGGCGCGAACGCTGTCGTCGTAATTGCGGCCCTCACGGACGACGGTGGCGCCTAAGGAGCGGATCGCCTCCGCCCTGCCCTCGCTGACGTTCCCGTGGATGTAGATCACCGCCTTGACGCCGGCGCGGCGGGCGCCCCAGGCGACCGAGCGGCCGTGATTGCCGTCGGTCGCGCAAGCAACCGTCAGTCCCTCCGGGCCACGCGCCGCCAGCAGCCGGTCGACTGCATAGGCGCCGCCGAGCGCCTTGAAGCTCCGCAAGCCGAAGCGGCCGCCCTCGTCCTTGTAGAGGACCTGCCCGAGATCGAGCGCATCGGCGATGGCCGGAAGATCGCGCAGCGGCGTCGGCGCATAGCCGTCCCAGGCAGAGATCGCCTTGTGGGCGGCGCGGCCCTTCTCAAGGGAGAGGATCGCGCGCAGATCCTCGCCGTAAGGCGCCCTCCGATCGAGCCGCGGATTGATGAGGAAATCGGGACCGGAGGGGTCTGAGCTGGGGTCTGGCATGGGCGGATCGTCGGCCTCGCGCGGCCTCTCGGTCAAGCGTCGGCGAGCGCAGGCGCGGCCTGCTTCAGGAGCGGGTTATCCGCGGCCGGCAGGTCGTGCAGATGGCAGGCCGCGACATGGCCCTGCGCCATTGGCCGCAGGGCCGGCTCCTCCGAACGGCAGCGGTCGAAGACGTAAGGACAGCGCGTGTTGAAGCGGCAGCCCTTGGGCGGATTGATCGGGCTCGGCACGTCGCCCTTGAGCAGGATGCGCTCGCGCCGCACCTTCGGATCCGGCACCGGCACCGCCGAGAGCAGCGCCACCGTATAGGGATGACGCGGCGCGCCGAAGATCTGCTCCTTGGTACCCATCTCGACGATCTTGCCGAGATACATCACCGCAACGCGGTGGGTCATGTGCTCGACGATGGCGAGGTCGTGGCTGATGAAGAGCAAGGCCAGGCCGAGCTCCTTCTGCAGGTCGCAGAGCAGGTTGACGATCTGCGCCTTGACCGAGACGTCGAGCGCCGAGACCGCCTCGTCGCAGATGATCAGCTCCGGCTCGGCGGCGAGCGCCCGGGCGATGCCGATGCGCTGGCGCTGGCCGCCGGAGAACTCGTGCGGCCAGCGATTCACCGCGTCCCGTGGCAGGCCGACCTTGTCCATCAGCGCCATGGTGCGCTCGGTGACAGCCTCCTTGCCCTGAACGATGCCGAAATTGGTGATCGGCTCGGCCAGGATGTCGCGGACGCGCATGCGCGGGTTGAGGCTGGAGAACGGGTCCTGGAACACGACCTGGACGCGCTGGCGCAGCGGCCGGAGCTTGCCGGTGGAAAGCTGGTCGATGCGCTGCCCGTCAAGCACCACCTCGCCGGAGGTGATGTCGAACAGACGCAGGATCGCCTTGCCGACCGTCGACTTGCCGCAGCCGGATTCGCCGACCAGCGACAGCGTCTCGCCCTTGGCGATCTCGAAGGAGACGCCGTCGACGGCGTAGACATTCGCCGTGATCCCGGAGAGCAGGCCGCCGCGGATCGGATAATGCTTCTTGAGGTCGTTGACCTGGAGGATGGGCTGGGTCGTGCTCATGCCGCGACCGCGTCCTTCGGCGCATAATGGCAGGCGGCGATATGACCGGCGGCCTTGAGTTCGAGGCCGGGCGCGACCTGGCGGCAGAGATCGGTGGCCTTCGGGCAGCGGCCGGCGAAGACGCAGCCGTCGATCCGCTTCTTCAGGCTCGGCACCAGGCCGGGGATTTCGGAGAGGCGCTCGGTATGCCCCGTGAGCGAGGAGCCCAGCTTCGGCACGGCGCCGAGCAGGCCTTGCGTATAGGGATGGCGCGGATTGGCGAAGAGCTCGCCGACCGGCGCTTCCTCGACCTTGCGGCCGGCATACATCACCACGACCTGGTCGGCGACCTCGGCGACGACGCCGAGATCATGGGTGATCAGCATGATCGCGGCGCCGACGCGGGCCTTGAGATCGCGCATCAGGTCGAGGATCTGGGCCTGGATGGTGACGTCGAGCGCCGTCGTCGGCTCGTCGGCGATCAGAAGCTTGGGCGAGCAGGCGAGTGCGATCGCGATCATCACGCGCTGGCGCATGCCGCCGGAGAGCTGATGCGGGTACTCCGCGACGCGTCGACGGGGCTCGGGAATACCGACGAGCTGCAACATCTCGACGGCGCGCTCGGTCGCCTGCGCCTTGGACATGTTCTGGTGCAGCCTGAGCGTCTCGCCGATCTGGCGGCCGACGGTCAGCACCGGGTTGAGGCTGGTCATCGGCTCCTGGAAGATCATCGAGATCTCGTTGCCGCGGATCTGCCGCATCTCGGCATCCGAGCATTCCAGAAGGTTCCGCCCCTGGAATCGGATGGCGCCGGCCATCTTGCCGGGCGGCTCCGGGATCAGCCGCAGGATGGACATGGCGGTGACCGACTTGCCGCAGCCGGACTCGCCGACCACGGCGAGCGTCTGCCCCGCCTCGATGGAAAAGGAGACCCCGTCGACGGCGCGGTTGATGCCGTCTGGCGTGCGGAAATGGGTCTGGAGCTTGTCGATCTCGAGCAGGGCCATCGTCAGAGCCTTTTCGCCATGCGCGGGTCGAGCGCGTCGCGCAGGCCGTCGCCGAGCATGTTCACGGCAAGGACGGTCAGCGAGAGGAAGATGGCGGGGAAGAGGATGATGTGCGGACGGACCTGCCAGAGCGCACGCCCCTCCGCCATGATATTGCCCCAGGACGGCGTCGCCGGCGGCACGCCCGCCCCGATGAAGGACAGGATCGCCTCGACGATCATCGCGCTGGCGCAGATATAGGTCGCCTGCACGCTCATCGGTGCCAGCGTATTGGGCAGGATGTGGCGGAAGACGATCATCGGCGTGCGCGTGCCGGCGGCGATCGCCGCATCGACATAGGGCTGCTCGCGCAGCGACAGCACGACACCACGCACTAGGCGCGCGACGCGCGGAATCTCGGCGATGGTGATGGCGATGATGACGTTCTGCACCGAGCCGCGGGTCAGCGCCATCAGCGCGATGGCGAGCAGGATCGGCGGGATCGACATCATGCCGTCGATGATCCGCATGATGATGCCGTCGGCCCAGCGGACGAAGCCGGAGAAAAGGCCGATGATCAGCCCCGCCACCGAGGCCAGGATCGCGACGCTGAAGCCGACCAGCAGCGAGACCCGCGCGCCGTACATGACGCGCGAATAGATGTCGCGGCCGAGCATGTCGGTGCCGAACCAGTAGAGCTCGGAGGGCACGCGGGTACGCCGCGCCGTCGAGATCGCTGTCGGGTCGACGGTGCCGAGCCAGGGCGCGAACAGGGCGATGAAGAACATGATCAGCAGCAGGAAGCCGCCGATAGTGATGGACGGGTTCTTGCGCAGGAAGCCGGTGAAGCCGGTCAGCGGCTTCCTGGGCTTGAGCACGTCGGGCAGTTCGGGAGCGACCGCGAGGTCGCCCGGAACCGGGGCGGATTGCTGCACGGTCAATAGCGTATCCTCGGGTCGACGAGCGTGTAGATCAGGTCGATGGCCAGGTTCACCAGCACGTAGACGAAGGAGAAGATCAGCACGACGCCCTGGATGACCGGGTAGTCGCGACGCAGGATCGCATCGAGCGTGAGGCGTCCGAGGCCGGGAATGGCGAAGACGCTCTCGGTCACCACCGCGCCGCCGATCAGCAGCGCGACGCCGATGCCGATAATGGTGATGATCGGTACAGCCGCGTTCTTCAGCGCGTGCAGGAAGAGGATGCTGTTCTGAGCCACGCCCTTGGAGCGGGCGGTGCGGATGTAGTCCTGCTGCAGCACGTCGAGCATGGTGGCGCGGGTGATGCGGGCGATCAGGGCGATGTAGACGGTGCCGAGCGTGATCGCGGGCAGGATCAGATTCTTGAACCAGGGCCAGAGCCCCTGCGAGATCGGCGTGTAGCCCTGCACCGGCACCCAATCGAGCTTCAGCGCGAAGGTGTAGGCGAGCAGGTAGCCGATCACGAAGACCGGCACGGAGAAGCCGAGCACCGCGAAGCCGACCACCGCCCTGTCAACCCAAGTACCGGCCTTCCAGGCAGCGACGACGCCGAGCGGCACGGCGATCGAAACCGCCAGGATCAGCGTCAGCACCATCAGCGAGAGCGTCGGCTCGATGCGCTGGGCGATCAATTGGGTGACGGGGAGCGAGGTGAAGATCGAGGTTCCGAGGTCGCCCTGGAGAACCCGGAAGAACCATTCGCCGAAGCGGACGAGATAGGGCCGGTCGAGGCCGAGACTGGCGCGGATGCGCTCGACATCGGCAGGCGAGGCCTGGTCTCCGGCGATCACGGCGGCGGGATCACCCGGCGCGATATAGAGCAGAGAGAAGACGAAGAGCGCCACGAAGGCCATGACGGGGATCGTCGTGATGATACGTCGGACGATAAAAGCGAGCATTGCGAACTTTTATTCGAGTGCGGGCGCCGGGCCGGCTGGAACTGGAGAAATTCCAACCGGTCCGACGAGCGGCATTCTGACGTCTGCCCCGGGCGACGAGCCGGGCGGGGTCGGCGGCGGCCTAGGCCTTCGCGACGTTCCAGAAGAAGGGCAGCGGGCCGCTGACGACACCGGTGACGTTCTTCCGCCAGGCCTGGTAGCCGAGATAGAAGCCGGTCGGCGCGTAGACGACGTTCTCGACGGCGGCCTTGTTCAGGCGGGCCATCGCAGCCTTCTCCTCGGCCACGTCCTTGGCGTTGAACCAGTTGGTGACCTCGGTCTCGACCGCCGGCACGTCCGGCCAGCCGAACCAGGCCTTGTCGCCATTGGCGCGGATCGCGGTGTAGGAGGACGGGTTGAGGCAGTCCGCCCCGGCGTGCCAGGTGTGGAACATGCTCCAGCCGCCCTGCCCCGGCGGGGTCTTCTGGGCGCGGCGCGCCCCGACCGTGCCCCAGTCGGTGGCGACGAACTCGACCTTCATGCCGATGCTCTTCAGCAGTTCGGCCGTGACGTCGCCCATCGACTTGGTCGCCGACATGTCCTGCGCGACGACACAGATCACAGGCTCGCCCTTGTAGCCGGACTCGGCCAGGAGCTTCTTGGCGGCCTCGATGTTCTTCATCTTCAGCATCGCCCCGCCCTCTTCGGTGTAGAGGGGCGTGCCAGGGGTGAAGAAGCCGGGCAGCGGCTTCCAGAGCTTGTCGTCGTCGCCGACGATCGAGCGCATGTAGTCTTCCTGGTTCATCGCCGTCAGGACCGCCTGGCGCACCTTCACATTGTTGAAGGGCGGGTGCAGGTGGTTCATGCGGAAAGCGCCGATATTGCCGAGCGGATCGCCGATATCGACATTGATGTTGGCGTTGGCCTTCAGGATCGGCACCAGATCGGAGAGCGGGGTCTCCCACCAGTCGACCTCGCCGTTCTGCAGCGCGGCGGCGGCCGTCGCCGCGTCGGGCATGATCACCCATTCGATGCGGTCGACCAGCATCTTCTTGCCGCCGGCGAGCCAGTCGGCTGGCTCAGAGCGCGGCACGTAGTCGGCGAACTTCTCGAACACCGCCTTGGCGCCGGGAACCCATTCGCCGCGGGCGAACTTCATCGGGCCGGAGCCGACATATTCGGTGATTTGCGTGAACGGATCGGTCTTGGCGATGCGCTCCGGCATGATGAAGGAGCACGGCGCGTTGTTCTTGGCGAGCGCCAGCAGCATCTTCGGATAGGGCTGCTTCAGCACCCATTTCCAGGTCCTGTCGTCGACGGCGGTGAGCTCGTTCTCGATCGCCCGGATCATCAGGCCCATCGGATCGCGGGCCTGCCAGCGCTTCAGGCTCTGCACCACGTCCTTGGCGAGGACCGGGGTGCCGTCATGGAATTTGAGGCCGGGGCGGAGCTTGAAGGTCCAGGTCAGGCCGTCGGCGGAGACCTCCTCGGCCTCGACCATCTGGCGCTGCGGCTGGAACTTGGAATCGATGCCGTAGAGCGTGTCCCAGACCAGCGCGGCAGCGTTGCGGACGACGTATTGGGTTCCCCAGATCGGGTCGAAATTCGCGAGGTTGGCTTGCGGCACGAAGCGCAGGGTCTTGGCGGCGGCGCCCTGAGAGAGGGCCGGCATTGCGAGCCCCCCGGAAGCGGCAAGCACGCCCGTCCCTGCGGCAGACTTCAGAAAACTTCTGCGGTCCATCAATCTCTCCCCTGATACGGCCACCTCTTGCGGGCGACCTTGGGGCGAGTGTGTGCGGAAAAATCCGCTCTGACAACACGCTCCGCGAACCGTCCGCGACGGCAAGAGAGCCTGCAGGGTTCGTGCCAGAGCGCAGATATCGGCGCCTCGCAGCGCCGACATCGCGGAATAATGCGCAAGCCAGATACTATCCGGCAAAAAATTGCGCGAAGCCTACCTAAACCGTTTCAATCGGCGCATCGACGCGTGCGAAGGGGCGTAGGGCCTCGAATGCAGCCGCCGCCTGCATCACCAGAAAATCGCTTCCGTAGGGTCCGATGATCTGCAAACCGGCAGGCAACCCGGCCGTGGTGAGGCCGCAGGGCACCGAAGCAGCCGGGGCCTGGGTGATGTTGAACGGGTAGGTGAACGGGGTCCAGCGGGTCCAGTCCTCGCCATAGGCGCCATCGGCCGGCGTGTTTCGCCCGACGGCGAAGGCGGGCAGCGGCAGGGTCGGGGTCAGCAGCAGGTCGAAGCGTGCATGAAATTGCGCCATGTGCAGCGCCAGCGCATTGCGGCGGTTGAGCAGCACGTCGACATAGGTGGCGCCATCGATGCGCTCGCCGGCTTCCGCAACCGCAACAAGGCCGGGATCCATCTGCGCGCGTGCCTCTGGTCCGGCGCTGCGCAAGGCGAGCGCTGCGCCAGCCGACCAGAGCGTCATCAGCGTATCGATCGGATCTTCAAAGCCCGGATCGACCTCCTCGACGCTGGCGCCTAGTTCGCGAAAGGCCAGGGCTGCGCTGTGCGTGAGCGCCGCGATCTCCGGATCTACAGGCACGTCGATCCCGAGCCTGGGCGACCAAGCGATACGCAGCCCGCGCACGCCGGCCTCGAGGCCATCGGTGAAATCAGACGGCATATCCGGCATCGCAGTCATGTCGCGTTCGTCCGGCCGGCCGATCGCGTTCATCGCCAGCGCGGCGTCGCGCACCGTGCGCGTCAGCGGGCCGAGATGGGCGAGGAATCCCATGACCGAGATCGGCCAGGCCGGGACCCGGCCATAGCTCGGCTTGAGGCCGAAGACGCCGGTGAAGGCGGCAGGGATGCGCACCGAACCGGCACCGTCAGTGCCGAGATGAATGCAGCCGAGATTGAGCGCAGCTGCCACGGCCGCGCCCGAGGACGAGCCGCCCGGACCGGTCGCAATGTCCCAGGGATTGCGGGTGATGCCCGAGAGCGGCGAATCGCCGACGCCCTTCCAGCCATATTCCGGCATGCTGGTCTTGCCGAGGAAGACGCAGCCGGCCTCGCGCAGGCGGGCGACGGCAGGCGAATCGGCGGCAAAAGGCGCGTCCGAGGCGACCGCCGAGCCACGGCGCATCGGCCAGCCAGCGACGCCGAGATTGTCCTTGATCGTCACCGGCACGCCATCGAGCGGCCCGAGCGCCTCGCTCTTCAGCCAGCGCGCCTCAGCAGCCTCGGCCATGGCGAGCGGAACCTTGTCGTCGCGCACGACGAAGGCGTTGACCTGCGGCTCGAAGCGCTCGATGCGCGCCAGCGCCTCCCTGGCGACCTCGACGGGTGAGAGCTCGCGGGAGGCGTAGAGCGGCCCGAGTTCGGCGGCGGAAAGGGAGGCGATGGCGGTCATGGCAATACCCGTTAGAAGGATCGAATCGAAACCTCACCGTCATCCTGGGCAAGCGGCTTCAGCCGCGCAGACCCGGGATCCATCGTAGAACTCGGCGCTCTACGATGGATCCCGGAACTCCGCTTCGCTGCGTCCGGGATGACGGAGGAGAGCATGAACAATCTGGCAATCAGGCGTTGGCGGCGCGCCATGCGGCGCTGAGCAGGACATTGGCGCCCGCGACCATGTCCTCGTCGGTGCTGAGCTCAGCCGGGTTGTGCGAGAGCCCGCCGATCGAGGGGATGAAGACCATCGCCGTCGGGCAAAGCCGCGACATCATCTGCGCGTCATGGCCGGCGCCCGAGATCATCCGGCGGATCGGCAGGCCGAACTCGGCGGCGCTCGCCTCGACGCTGGCGATCAACTCCTCGGCGAAGGGCGTCGCCGGGAAGCGGGCGAGATCGCGGAAGCTGATCGCGATGTCGTCGCGCGCCGACAGTTCGGCGCAGAACTTCCGCACGGCTGCCTCGGCCTCGGCGAGCGGCGCATCCAGTGGGTTGCGCAGATCGAGCGTCATCACCACCGTCTCGGGCACGACGTTGACGTTGCCGGGCTGGACGCGGATCACTCCGGAATTGGCGAGCTGGCCGGGAATGGTGCGGGTCAGCTCATTGGCGAATATGTTGATCCTGGCGGCTGCGAGGCCGGGATCCTTGCGGTAGCGCATCGGCGTGGTGCCGGCATGGCTAGGCCGCCCGGTCAGGGTGAGTTCGAGCCAGGTGATCGCCTGGATGCCGGTGACGGCGCCGAGTCCGCCGCCCTCGCTCTCGAGGACCGGGCCCTGCTCGATATGCATCTCGAGATAGCAATGGGCCTTCAGGAAACCCGGCTGCTCGGGGCCGTGATAGCCGATGCGCGCCAGCTCGGTGCCGAGCACCGCCCCGTCCGCGTCCTTCTCGGCATGAGCTGCCGCGACGCTCATGCCGCCGGCCCAGACATAGGAGCCGAGCATGTCGGGATGGAAGCGGGCGCCCTCCTCATTGGTGAAGGCGATCACCGCCATGTCGCGTTTCGGCTGCAGGCCAGCGTCGCGCAAGGCCGCGAGCACCTCGACGCCGGCGATCACGCCGAGCGCCCCGTCGAAGCGCCCGCCGGTGCCGACTGTGTCGATGTGCGAGCCCATCACCACGGCCGGCCCGTCCTCCTGGCCCTTCAGGATGCCGACGATGTTGCCGATGGCGTCGACCTTCACGTCGAGCCCGAGCGCCTGGAGCTGGCCGACCAGCCAGTCGCGCCCCTGCTTGTCCTCGTCGCTGAGAGCCAGGCGGCGGCAGCCACCCTCTGGCGTCGCGCCAATGCGCGAAAGCTCCGCCAGTCGCGACACCAGCCGCTCCCCATCGATCCGCAGGTTGGTGCTCATCTCGTCGGCGCTCCGTGGCAGGCATGGCATCGGTTCGGACATGCAGCAGGCAGGAAGCGGGCCGCGCGCGCAAGAGGCTGAATCGGCGACGTGGCGCGGAGCGAAGGCGCGTCACGCGCAAGGCGCCGCCTGCCACGGCACCAGAGGGGCTGTTAAGCGGCTGGCTGCCCAGATAAAAGGCAGCCATGTCACAGATCGCGCTTCCGATGCGGCCGGCGAGCCCCTGGCTCACCGAGGTCAAGGCCATGCTGGCGTTGAGCTGGCCGATGGTGCTGACCAATGTCGCGCAGACGGCAATGACGGCGACCGACGTGATCATGATGGGCCATCTCGGCCCCGACTCGCTGGCGGCTGGCGCGCTCGCCTCCAATCTCTATATGGCCTTCCTGATCTTCGGGATCGGTGTGATGGCGGCTGTCGCGCCGATGGTCGCTATCGAGCTCGGGCGGAACCGGCATTCGGTGCGCGATGTGCGCCGCACGGTGCGCCAGGGCTTCTGGGTCGCCGCGACCATGGCCGGGCCGATGTGGCTCTGCCTCTGGCAGGCCGAGACGATCCTCACCGCGATGGGCCAGAACCCGGCGCTGGCGAAGGCCGCCGCCTCCTATCTGCATACGCTGCAATGGGGCCTCCTGCCCTTCTATCTCTACCTTGTGCTGCGCGGCTTCCTGGCGGCGCTGCAGCGCCCGTTCTGGGTCTTCGTGACCGTGCTCTTCGCGGTCTGCTTCAATGCCTTCGCCAACTGGGTGCTGATGTTCGGGCGGCTCGGTTTTCCGGCGCTCGGCCTGCCCGGCTCCGGAATGGCGACGGCGTTGGCCTCGACCCTGATGTTCGCCGGCCTCGCCATGGTGGTCTCGCTCGACCGGCGCTTTAGGCGCTACCACCTGTTCGGGCGCTTCTGGCGGCCGGACTGGAGCCGCTACCGCGCCTTCTGGCGGATGGGCCTGCCGATCGGGATCACCGTCGGCTTCGAGGTCTGGATCTTCAACGGCGCCGCCTTCCTGATGGGACTGCTCGGCCCGACCTCGCTCGCCGCCCATGCCATCGCGATCCAGATCGCCTCGCTGTGCTTCATGGTGCCGATGGGCATCGGTCAGGCCGGAACGGTCAGGGTCGGGCATGCCTTCGGCGCCGGCGACAGGGAGGGCATTGCCCGGGCCGGCGCGACCGCGCTCGTGCTCGCAACCGCCTTCATGTGCTTCACCGCGCTGCTGATGCTGCTGGTCCCGCACTGGCTCGTCGTGCCGTTCCTCGACGCCAGCAAACCGCGCGCCGCCGAGGTGGCGCAGCTCGCCATGCTGTTCCTGTTCTATGCAGCGATCTTCCAGATCGTCGACGGCATCCAGGTGGTCGGCGTCTCGATCCTGCGCGGGCTTCGCGACACGCGCGTGCCGATGCTCTTCGCCGGCCTCGGCTATTGGGGCATCGGCCTGCCGCTCTCGGCGGCGCTCGGTTTCCTGACGCCACTCGCCGGCATCGGCATCTGGATTGGTCTCGCGACCGGTCTTGCGATCGTCGCCGTGCTGATGCTGACGCGCTGGTTCGCCCGCGAGCGCCTCGGCCTGGTCCGGGCGGCGACGGCCACCGACGCTAGCTGATCCTGCGGCGAGGCCGCCTCCCCTGCGGCGCTGTCCTCGGCGATAACGACGAGACTCGGCCGGGGTCAGACAGCCGGCACGGCTTCCAGCATGAAAAAAAGGCCGCTCCCGGTGGGAGCGGCCCTCGATCAGCTTTTGCTTGAGGCTTGGGCCGGCTCGATCAGGAACCGGCCTGTCGCACCTCAGAATTCTTCCCAACCGGCATCGCCCTGGCGGGAATTGGCGACCTTGCGCATTGGTGCGGCCGGACGCGGCTCGCGGCGCGGAGCCACCTTCTGCTGGGCGAAGGCGGCCTCGGCGAGCTGACGCAGGCGCTGCGGCTCGCTATCGGTCTCGCTCGCGGCAGCGGCTGCAGGGCGGGACTGCGGCGCCGCGAATGGCGCTACCGAGGCCGACCCGCCGGTGCGGAAGCTCGCGACCAGGGCGTTGAGCTCGCCGATCTTGCCCGAGAGCGAGCCCGCCGAAGCCGCGCTCTGCTCGGCCAGGGCGGCGTTCTGCTGGGTCATCTCGTCCATATGCGCCACGGTCTGGCTCATTTCCTCGATACCGTTGGCCTGTTCCGCCGAAGCGGCCGCGACTTCCGACACCGTGGCCTGGACCTTGCGCGAGGCCTCGACGATGCGGGTGAGCGCATCGCCGGCCTGGCGCACCAGCTTCACGCCGGCCTCGACTTCGGCGTTCGAGGAGGAGATCAACCCGGAAATATCCTTGGCCGCCTCGCCCGAACGCTGTGCCAGCGTACGCACCTCCGAGGCGACGACCGCAAAGCCCTTGCCGGCATCGCCGGCCCGCGCTGCTTCCACCGCGGCGTTGAGCGCGAGCAGATTAGTCTGGAAGGCGATGTCGTCGATCACTCGGATGATGTCCGAGATCTTCTTCGAGGCCTCTTCGATGCGCGCCATCGCCGACACCGCCTCGTTGACGATGCCGCCGCCGTCCTGGGCGACCTGCATGGCCTCGCCCGCCAGGACGACGCCCTGCTGGGAGGCCTGCGCCGAGGCCTTGACGGAAGCCGCGAGCTCTTCGGTCGTGGCGGCGCTCTCCTCCAGCGACGAGGCCTGCTCCTCGGTGCGCTTCGAGAGATCGTCCGCCCCGGTCGCGATCTCGCGGGCAGAGAGCCCGACATCCCCGGCGGTCGCCTGGATGGTGCGCAGCGTCTGCGAGAGCTTCTCGCCGGTCTGGTTGATCGCGTCCTTGAGATCGGCGAAGCGGCCGCGATAGGCGCTGTCGACCCGGTGGGTCAGGTCACCGGCGGCGATCGCCTGCAGCGCCTCGGCGAACTCGGTCGTCGCCGCGTCGACAACGCGGTTGATCTCATTGATCCCTGCGACGAGCTTCGCCATCTCCGCATCGGCGTCGTCGAGCGCAAGGCGCGCCGAGAAATCGCCGGCCGCCGCAGCAGCGACCACGGTGCCGACATCCGAGACGACGAGAGCCATCGATTCGGCCCGCGCGAGGCGCTCTTCGGCGGCCGCCCTCTCCTGCGCCTGCAGGAGCGCGACCTGCTCGGTGCTCTGGCGCAGGACCGCGAGGGCGCGCGCCATGGCGCCGATCTCGTCCGCACGCTTGGTATGAGGAACCTCGATCTGCGTGTCGCCGGCCGTGACGCGGTCCATCGCGCCGCCGAGATCGAGCAGCGGCCGCGTGATCGAGCGCTGCGCGAAGAGCATGGCGGCAGCGAACGAGGCGAGCAGGGTCGAGAGCAGTACCACCGGCAGAATCCACTGGACCTGCCGGGTGAAGCTCGCCGCTTCCTCGGCAAGTGCCTCACCGACCGCCTCGTTGCGCTTGGCGAAGGCGACGAGATTGTCGTTCAGGGCCCGACGATTGGCACGGTTGAGGTCGTTATTGCCCTGTTCGTCCGCCGCAGCGGTCGAAACCTCACGTCCGAGCCTGATCGTCTCGGCACGGAAGGCGATGAACTCGTCGACCGACTTCTGAACCTTCAGGGCGCCTTCCTTTTCGGAAACCGGCACGCGGGCGACGAGATCGGCGGCGAGCTTGCGCATCACCGGGAAGCGCGCCTCCTTCGTCTTGGCGAAGGGCTCGGCCTCCTTGGCAGTCTTCGACATGTAGATGCCGCGGGAATCCATCACCACGGCGAAGACATTCGTGTTGATTCGTTCGGTCAGCAAGGTGATCTCACCCTGCACGTCAGACCGCGCATTGAGGTCCTGGGAGCGCGAAAGCGCATAGAGGCTGAGGCCAGCCGAAAGCACCGAACCCAAGGCTATGATGCCGAGCATGGCCAGTATCTTGAAGCGGATCGATTTCATCGCGTCTTACGTCCCCAGCCCGAGCTCGCCGTGCCCGAGAAACAACAGCATTTTGGACGCGGAATGCGCCTAACGTCCAAACGGCGAAACAAAACATTGCCGGAAACGCTTAAGTTCAGCTTAAAATTGCTTACATCTTGGGCAATTCAAGTCGGAGCAGCCCATCTTCCTCGCAATACGGTTCAGCTCGCCCGTCTGGCCTTGGCAATGGCGTCAGCCTCCCGCTCGGTCATGCACTGAGCGCATGCACGACTGTTGCAACGAAGACACGCATTGCAGCCGCCTTGATTTCGCCATCTCGTCTTCACCCGAGCGCCATGCGAAGCCGTGAAGTGAAAGACGTCCGCCGGCCGTAGTTCGTTGGAACCAGCCGGCAAATCGAATGTTATCGCCCGTAGTTTCGCACCAAGAGCCGAGTTCATGCCCTCCCGCCAGCCTGCCGCCTCCGCCCTGCTCTCCCGCCGTCGGTTCGTTACCCTCGCCTCCGCGTTCGCGCCGGTCGCGCTGACTGGTTGCATCAGCACGTCGCAGCAGCCCTATGAAGTGAAGGGAGCGATCCATCACAACGCAGCTTTCCTGTCGATGTATGATGAGCGGCCGGACGAGAGCTTTCCGCTGCCGGCAACCGATATTTCCGAGGTCGAGACCCGCTTTCTGCGCCAGGAAGTGAACTACCGCACCAATGAGGCGCCCGGCACGATCATCGTCGACACCTCCGCGCGCTATCTCTACCTCGTGCGCGAGAACGGCCGCGCCATCCGCTACGGCATCGGCGTCGGCAAGCAGGGCATGTCCTGGCGTGGCCGCGCCACCGTCGCGCGCAAGGCGGCCTGGCCGCGCTGGACCCCGACGGCGGCGATGATCAAGCGTGAACCGGAAAGGAATGCGCGCTGGGCCGGCGGCATGGCCGCCGGGCTGGAGAATCCACTCGGCGCGCGCGCGCTCTACCTCTACCAGGGCAGCCAGGACACGCTCTACCGCATCCATGGTACCAGCGAGCCGTGGTCGATCGGCAAGGCCGTGTCTTCCGGTTGCATCCGCCTGTTCAATCAGGACATCATCGACCTGCACAGCCGGGTGCCGACCGGCACGACGGTGGTGGTGCTGAACCGCAACCCATCGAACGAACCGCTCCTGGAGACGGATGCTCCCGCACCCGACGACGACTTCATCTGATCGCTCGCTGCCCGACGGCCTTGCGCTGACGCGGCTCGACCCGGCCGATTACGGGCGCGCGCCCTGGAAGAACGGCGGCGGTGTCACGATCGACATCGCCGCGCGCTATCGCGACGATGCGGTCGCCGGCTCCTGGAACGGGCTGGTCTGGCGGCTCGGCCGCACGGCGATCGTGACGCCGGCGCCCTTCTCCGACCTCACGGGCCATGATCGCCAGCAGGTCGTGGTCGCCGGCCGGGGGCTGGTGCTCGACACGCCCGGCGGCGAGATCGACCTGCGCGAGCCGTTCCGTCCGATCGCCTATGATGGCGGCCTCAGCATCGTCAGCCGGCTCGAGGACGGGCCGGTGGAGGTCGTCAACCTGATCGCCGACCGCAGCCTCGCCAGGATCGGGCTCGCTGTTCTGCAGGAAGGCTCGGCGCTCTTCCTCCAGCCAGGCACGCATATCATCTACGCGGCGGCCGGCCCGCTCGCCTTCGAGGTCGAGGGCAGCCCGACCCCGCTCGCGCACGACCAGGCGCTGCGGATCGACGCGGCGCGGCCGCTCAAACTGCGCGGCGAGGCCGGGCGTGGACTGATCGCCTCGATCTATCCGACGGCCGAGGAAGCGCCTTCGGCCTGAGCCTCGCGCGCTGCGCGTTTTGCCAGGCGGCGGATTTGCTATAGGGGCTGCGCCAGCCGGCGGGCCTGCCGGTCAACAGGGTGAGTGTGCGCCGCATGCGCGTGACGATGATCGGTTCGGGCTATGTCGGCCTGGTTTCGGGAGCATGCTTCGCCGATTTCGGCCATGAGGTGATCTGCGTCGACATGGACGCCGGGAAGATCGCGGCGCTCAATCGCGGCGAGATCCCGATCTTCGAGCCGGGCCTCGACGATCTCGTCGCGAGCAATGTCCGCGCCGGCCGGCTCTCCTTCACCACCGAGCTTGCGGCCTCGGTGCGCGGTGCCGAGGCCGTCTTCATCGCTGTCGGGACGCCCTCGCGCCGCGGCGACGGCCATGCCGACCTATCTTACGTCCATCAGGCGGCGCGCGACGTCGTCGCCGCGATCGAAGGCTTCACGGTCATCGTCACCAAATCGACCGTGCCGGTCGGGACCGGCGACGAGGTCGAGCGGATCATGCGCGACGCCCGGCCGGATGCCGATTTCGCAGTGGTCTCGAACCCGGAATTCCTGCGCGAAGGTGCCGCGATCGCCGATTTCAAGCGTCCGGACCGGATCGTGATCGGGACCGAGGACGAGCGCGCCCGCAAGGTGATGGAAGAACTCTACCGGCCGCTCTATCTCAATGCCGCGCCGCTGCTGTTCACCGCGCGGCGAACCTCCGAGCTGATCAAATACGCCGGCAACGCGTTCCTTGCGACCAAGATCACCTTCATCAACGAGATGGCGGATCTGTGCGAGCGGGTCGGCGCCAATGTGCAGGAAGTCGCGCGCGGCATCGGCCTCGACAATCGCATCGGGTCGAAGTTCCTGCATGCCGGCCCCGGCTATGGCGGCTCCTGCTTCCCGAAGGACACGCTGGCGCTGATCAAGACGGCGCAGGACATGGAAAGCCCGCTGCGCATCGTCGAGACCGTCGTCGCGGTCAACGACCAGCGCAAGCGCGCCATGGCCCGCAAGGTCGTCGCCGCCTGCGGCGGCTCGGTGCGTGGCAAGCGCATCGCCGTGCTCGGCCTCGCCTTCAAGCCGAACACCGACGACATGCGCGAAGCGCCCTCGCTCGCCATCATCACGGCGCTGATCGATGCCGGAGCGCACGTCGTCGCCTTTGACCCGGAAAGCATGGAGAGCGCCCGTCCGCTCCTGCCCGAGATCGAATACGCACCCGACGCCTATTCCTGCCTCGAAGGCGCCGATGCGCTGGTGATCGTCACCGAATGGAACGCCTTCCGCGCGCTTGATCTGGAGCGCGTCAAGGCGGCCTTGCGGCAGCCGGTTGTGGTCGATCTGCGCAATGTCTACCGCTCCAGTGAGATGCGCGAGCGCGGCTTCGACTACGTCAATATCGGCAACGCCTGAGCCGAAAATTCCCCGGGGTCGCCTTGATAACGTCATAGGGCTCCACCACCTCTCGCATGGCAGGGCAACCGCCCTGCCCAACACGAGAGGAGATGACGATGACGCCGCAGGAACGCGACGTGATCGCCGGGATTTTCGACCGCCTGCGCCAGGCGGCCAATCAGCCCCGCGACCCCGAGGCTGAGAACTTCATCGCCGAGCGGCTGCGCGAACAGCCCTACGCCGCCTATGCGATGGCGCAGTCGATCTATGTCCAGGAACAGGCCCTCGCCAACCTGCAGGCCCAGGCCCAGCAGCTTCAGGCCGAGGTCGAGGAACTGCGCCGCCAGCCGGCCGCAGCCCCCGCGCCGGCACAGTCGGGCGGCTTCCTGTCCGGGATCTTCGGCGGCGGCGCGAGCCAGCCGGCCCGCAGCGGCTCCGTGCCATCCTTCCCGCAGCGCGCCGCGCCGCAGCCCGCCTCCCCGATGCCGGCCTCGCCGCCCTGGGGCGCCCAGCCGGGCCAGCAGGGCATGGCGGCCGCGCCTGCTCCCGGCCCCTGGCAGAACCAGCAGGCTCAAGCGCCGGCGCGCGGCGGCTTCATGGCGAGCGCGCTGACGACGGCGGCCGGCGTCGCCGGCGGCATGGTCGCCGGCAACATGCTGATGAACGCCTTCGGTGGCAGCAAGCCCGCAGCATCGGAGGCGAAGCCGGCTGAGGCCAACGCGACGCAGCAGAACGAGACCGCCACGGCTGAGAATGCACAGCCGGCCTCGAACCAGTCCTATGAGGATCCCGGTCACAGCTACCAGGAGCCGAGCTACCAGAACGCCAGCAACGAGGGCTATGACGACGGCTCGAGCGGCTTCGGCGACGACGAGTGGGCGTGAGCCGTGGCTTCGTAGCCGTTAGATGAAACGGAGAGGCCCGCCCGGCAACGGGCGGGTCTTTTCTATTGTGCTGACGCGCCCGGACGGCCGATGCGGCGAATGCTCGGGATGGGGGCCGAACAGACAACTTTTGGGCTGGCGGCGTGCAAAGCTGCCACTCGATGTCGGTTCCGGCCGATATCGAGATAGGCACGGCAACGCGGCTTACTGCGATGAACGCTCGCCAATGCCTTCAACCACGATACGGATGAGGCGTCTGATCTCGTCCTCGGCGAAGCGCCGTCCGGCGAGAACTGAAAGCATCGCTTGCCCATAGATGCCAAGCAGGACGAGCGCCATGAAATTGGGGTCATCATCCCTGCGAATGACCCCTTGGCTCTGGCCGAGCACCAGGATGTCCCTGACAAGCCGCTGGAACGATGGCCGGTCGGGAGGCGGCTCGAGGGCTGGCCTTTCGGCAGGAGCGAGCGCCAGCTTTGCAAGCGAAGGATTCGCCAGGCACCAATACGCGCTGTCGAGGAGGACACCTTCGAGCAAATGAAGCACGCCTTCTCCCGCCTTCATGCGATCGCGGTAGGGCGCATCATTTGCTTCCACGCGGGCTATGAGCTGCGAGGCGATTTCGTCTTTCGAGGCGAACAGGTTGTAGACCGTCTTCCGGGTCAGGCCGGCACGGTTTGCGATTGCCTCAACCGAGGTAGCAGGAAACCCCATTTCCCGAAACGCCGCGTTGGCCGCATCGAGGATGAGGAGCCGGGATCGCTCGGTTCGTTTGGGGGTTGCCATACTTATACAATTGTATAAATTTATACCGATGTAAATATTTATCAGGAGCCCCACGTGTTGAAGGCGTTCGGTCCGAACATCTGGATCGCGGAGGGGCCGATGGTAGAGGCGGCGGCCGGATTTCACTATCCAACGCGAATGGCCGTCATCAGGTTGACCAATGGTGATCTGGTTCTTTGGTCGCCGACCGCGCTCTCGGATAATCTTCGCGCCGAGGTCGGGGCCTTGGGGACGGTGCGGTATCTGGTTGCACCCAACTCCCTGCACCACACATTCCTTGGGGATTGGCAGCGGGCATATCCTGACGCCAAGGTCTACGCGCCGCCAAGCCTGCCAGAGAAACGCACGGATATCAGGTTCGACGCCATATTCAGTGATGGCCCGGTTGCGGAATGGGCGGGGGAGATCGACCACGCGATCATGTGGGGCAACCGGATCACCACAGAGGTTGTTTTCTTCCACCGTGAGAGCAGAACGGCGATCTTCACCGATCTTATTCAGCAGTTTCCGCGCGGATGGTTCAGGGGGTGGCGGGCCCTCGTTGCCCGGCTAGACCTGATGGTCGCGGAGGAGCCGGCGGTGCCACGCAAATTTCGGGTCGCCTTCACGGACCGCCGTGCCGCTCGCCAGTCTCTCCAGCGCGTTCTGACATGGCCCACGGACAAGGTGGTCATTGCCCATGGCCCGCTGATCTCCAATGACGGGCAGGCGTTCCTGCGCCGGACGTTTCGCTGGCTGGCTGATTAGAAGACGCCCGACGGCTGGCCGCGAGATCTTCTAATTTGCACACCCCATTGGTTGCTCAATGTCCGCTTTCTGCTTGAGCTCTCGAACCCGCAATGGCCGCAATGGTCGAAATCCGACCGCTATTCTTCGAGCAGAAGGCCGCGCTCAATTCCCTAATGCATCGCCGACGCCGTGCCAGATCTGGTCCTTCAGCGCGATGAGCGGCGGCGCGGGGATAGCCGCAGGCGGCTCGGCGCGCCTCACGCCGTCAGCTACCAGGGTGGCGATGTGGATCTCGCCATCGGTGTAATAGGGATCGCCTTCGCCATTGCGGCCGAACAGTGTCGGGCCCACCCCGGAGATCTGGAAGACGTTCTGGACCATGCCGGCCTTGCCGAGATCCTGCATCAGCAGGTCGCGCTCGGCGTCAATGTCGGGCGCGATGTGGTGCGTCACCTGTCCGGTATCATGGCTGAAGCCGACGCCGCGGTCGAAAGTAATCGAGCCGAGCCAGACAGGCCGCCCGTCGCTCCCCTTCTCGAGGACCATCCAGAAGCGCACATGGTGCCGGCGATCCGCGCTGGTGCCGGCGGGCTTCTCGAAGGCGAGCTCTTCCTTCTTCCCCTGATAATAGAGCGGGCTGACGGGCGCATCGCGATACGGCCGATCGAGCACCACGCTGCCGACGATCTCGAGGCTCGTGCGCAAGGTGATCGGGTCGGCCGGGTACCAGCCCGCCGCATGCATCGCGCGCAGACCATCTTCCTTGGTACCGACGAAGCCGACATTGAGCGCGTCGCCCGGAATGCCGCTCGCAGTGCGCGTCACCATGGGCAGCGTGGCAAGGCCGGGCTCGCGCTCATAATGGCGCCACAGCAGCGGCAGCAGCAGATAGGCGAGCAGCAGGTAGCCGGCCAACGAAGCCGCCAGAACGCGCCACCAGCGTCGCCTGCGCCTGATCTGTCCCATGTCCGGCATCAGCTCGATGGCAAATGTTGCATTCAGCGCCCCCAGCGGAGGAGGCTCGCTGGCTGCTCAGGCTAATCCCCGGCGCGCCGCGCCCGCAATCAGCAGACGCGGCTTTCGAGAACCGCCGGCCTCAGATCACCAACACCTTGGCGCCGACGCGGACCCGCCCGTAGAGGTCGACCACGTCGTCATTGGTCATCCTGATGCAGCCGGAGGAGACCGCCTGGCCGATGGTGTTCGGTTCGTTGGTGCCGTGGATCCGGTAGAGCGAGGAGCCGAGATAGAGCGCGCGCGCGCCCATCGGGTTGTCCGGCCCGCCATTCATGAAGCGCGGCAGGTCGGGGCGGCGCTTGAGCATCTCGGCCGGCGGCGTCCAACTCGGCCATTCCGCCTTGCGACTGACCGTCTTCATGCCGGCCCAGGAGAAGCCGGGACGGCCGACGCCAATGCCGTAGCGCAGGGCGCGCCCACCGGGCTGGACCAGGAAGAGGAAGCGGCGCGGCGTGTCGATTATGATGGTGCCGGGCTTGTGCGGGCCGTCATAGGCGACTTCCTGCTTCTGGAAGCGCGGATCGACGACGCGCTCGATCGGCCGCTCGGCGGGCATGGGCTGGCCGAGGGCGGCGCTGCGGCGCTCCTGGCGTTCTTGGCGCGGCTCGAGCGGATCGCCATAGACGGGCACGGCCGGCTCGTAGTCGGAAAGCCGGCGGGTCGGCTGCTGACCATAGGCGCCGCGCGCCGGCCGGTTGTAGACCGCCCCGCCCCTGCCGTACTCGGTCGGGTCGCGGCCGGTCATCATCATCTCGATGAAGCCACCGCCATAATTGCCGCCGCCCCGGGCCGCCGCCACCGTCGGATCGGCCGGGCGCCAATAGGTCTGTGCCTGGGCCTGGCCGGCGCTGTGGACCACCCCTCCGACCAAGGCGAGGGAAACGAGACGGATCGAACGCATGACGCAACTCTCTCGACACAATGTCCGAAGGAGCCTGGCCAAGGCCTTGCAACGAATGGTGAATTGTTGCCTCTGACGCACCGGAATGCCGGTAAAAGCAGGCAATTCCCCATATTAACCTTAGCGATCGCCAAGGGAACGCGGTGAATCAAATCTTGCTGCCGTTCAGCCCTCGATGCCGCCTTTCGCCACCGCGCGGCGCATCTTGCGCGTGACGAGCCAGAGCTTCAGCAATGTGCGGCAGCGGGCGATGTCGAAAGCCAGCACCAGCCCGCCATAGACCAGCGCGCCAATTACCCCCTGCATGAGCAGTTCGAGTGCCGGCGGGAAGCGCCCGGAGAGCGGCCAGACGAAGGCCGCCATGACGGCGGCGGCAACGAGGGTGAGCCCGATGTCGCGTCCGGGCGGCCAGACCGGCAATGCGCGCAGCGCCGCCCAGCCGGTGATCGCGAGCACGACGACGAAGCCGACCGCCTGGCCGAGTGCGAAGCGCTCCGGCCCCAGCACCGCGGCAGAGCCGAAGACGATGGCGAGATTCACCGCGAGCCCGAAAGCGGCAGCGAGCGTCGCCATGCCGGTGCGCTTGCCGAGCAGGAAGACCGGATAGAGCCCGGCGACGAAGATCGTCAGCGCCAGGAAACCCGGCAGCAGCAGCACCATATAGGCCGAGAAGTGGCCGTGGAAATTCGCGGGGACGAGCAGTTTCTCGAAAGCCGGCAACACCAGAAAAAGCCCGACCGCCACCGGCAGCGCCACCATCAGCACGATGATAAGGTTGGCGGCGATGCGCTTCTGCGCCGCCCGCCGGCCCTTGGTCTCGTCGAGCCTGAGGATCTCGCGCAGCAGTACGATCTCGAGCGTCGCGCCCAGCGTCCCGAACAGGCGCAGCCCCATATCGGCGGCGAGCGAGAAATAGCCGGCCTCGGCGAAGCCATAGGCATCGGCGAGCAGCGAGCGGTTGAGCAGCGGGATCAGCGAGTAGATCGCGTTCGCCCCGACCAGTGGCAGCGCGTAAACCGCAAAGCTCCAGGCGAGGTCGCGCCGTGCCGCCGACCAGGCGAGCGGCGCATCGGCCAGTTGCCGGCGCACCGCCAGCAGGGCGGCCATGACGCTGATCACGCCGCCGAACATCACGATGGTGGCATCGCGCATCCACCAGGCGCCGCCGACCATCAGAAGCAGCGCCAGCACGTTCTTGACAATGATCAGCCTTGCATAGGCGGCATCGAGGAAGCGGGCACGCGCGATGGCGCCATGATAGTCGAACAGGCCGGCGCAGATGCCGCCCGCAACCGAGGCCGCAACCAGCATCGCCGGCAGTTTGAAGTCGATCCCGACGACGAAGGCCGCGACCAGCAGGCCGGATAGCGCGATGGTCATCCCGGCCGCCAGAACGTCGAGCGTCGCGCGGATTTCGGGCTGGGTCTCGCGCGTCTTCAGCGAATAGAAGCGGACGGCCGACAGCCGGATCCAGTCGAGCAGCGCGGTGTTGAGCAGCACGATCAGCGCCGCCCCGATGGCGTAGCGCCCGAACTCGGCCGGCCCGAGAAAATAGGCGATCAGCAGGCCGAGAGCGAAGTTCAGCCCGGAATTGATCACGAAGGGCAGAAGAACGGTCATGACGCCATCGCCAGGGGCTGAGCCGACTCAACGCCGGATGCGCAGCGGCGCGCCCTTCCCGCCTAGAGCATGTTCCGCCAAAGTGGAAACCACTTTTGCGGCCGGGACAGGCTCAAGACATTGATTTGGCGCGCTTTCCAAGCCAAAGCCGCATCCGCGGGCTGCGTCGGCCGGCGTGAGGATGACGAGGCCTGATGCCGACCGATCCGCTGTTCTACCTCGTCGGCTGGGCAACGACGCTGCTGATCGCCATCGGCAAGGGCGCTTTCGGCGGCGGCCTCGCCATTCTCGGCGTGCCGCTGCTCGCGCTCGTCGTCGAGCCGCTCCAGGGCGCGATCATCGTCGCATTGCTGGTCGCCGGAATGGACCTGTTCGCGATCCGCGCCTTCGGCGTCGCCACCTGGTCGAAGCCCGATCTCGCCTGGCTGATGCCCGGCCTCGTTACCGGCATAGGCATCGGCTACGCGATCTTCCTGATGGTCGACGCCCGAATCGTCACCCTGATCATCGGCCTGACCACGCTGAGTTTCACCGCGCACTGGTTTCTGCGCGGACGCCTCGCACCGCCCGGAACCTTGCCGGTTTCGCCGGTGCTCGCCCTCGGCGCCGGCGCGGCGTCGGGCTTCACCACCTTCGTCGCCCACGCCGGGGGACCGCCGGTCGCGATGTATCTGCTGGCTCGCGGCCTCTCCAAGACCAGCTTTGTCGGCACCACCATCGCGATCTTCATGCTCGGCAACCTGCTCAAGCTGCCGCCCTATCTTTCGCTGGCGCTAAAGCAGCCCGGCCTGCTCTGGGGCGCGCTCGCCCTCGCACCGGCGGCACCGCTCGGCGTCTGGCTGGGGCGCTGGCTGCATGACCGGCTCGACCAGAAGCGGCTGTTCTTCGCCTGCTATCTGCTGCTCGCCGCGGCGGCGCTGAAGCTGACGGCCGACGCGGCACTGGCATTGCTGCGATAGGAGCATGGCGGGCGAGCGGGCACGCCATCTTTGCAGCCGACGCGATTGGCCCTAAGCGCATTGAACATGAGCCTTCCGCCGCTTCGTGACGCCACCGACGCCGATTCCGAACTGCTCGCCGCGCTCGTCGCCGCGAGCTTCGCCGAGTATCCCGGCTGCCTCTTCGACTGGTCCGAGTTCCCGGAACTCCGGCGACCAGCCAGCCATTTCGCAGCAAAAGGCGGGCGGCTCTGGGTGGCGGAGAGCGATGGCGGGCGCATCGTCGGCTCTATCGGTGTCGCGCCTGTCCCAGGGCAGGACGCCGTCGAACTGACCAAGGTCTATGTCGATCCGCAGTTTCGCGGGGCCGGGCTGGCGCAGGCGCTGTTCGCACGCACCCTCGCCTTCGCCCAGGAGTGTGGTAGCGCCGAGATGATGCTGTGGTCGGACACCCGCTTCGCCCGTGGCCATCGCTTCTACGAGAAGCTCGGTTTCCGGCGCTGGCCGGGCGAGCGCTATCTCGCCGACATCTCGGCGACCTGGGAATACCATTTCCGCAAGCCGCTGGCCGACATCAGGACATGACGCCCGGCACTGCGCTGCGCGCCATCTTCGGCATCGCCCTGCTGACGCTGATGGATGTGGTGATCAAGGCGCAGATGCAGCAACACCCCTTCATCGTGGCGCTGTTCATGCGCTTCGCGATGGGCGGTGTGTGTGCGCTCGCCGTCGTCGCGTTCCTGCGTCCGGCGGCGCCGACGCGGGCGAGCGTGATCGGCAACAGCCTGCGCATCCCCGTCGTGGTGATGACCGCCGGCAGCTTCTTCTACTCGGTGTCGACGCTGCCACTGGCGGAGGCGCTGACGCTCTCCTTCCTGGCGCCGGTCTTCGTCGCGCTGCTCGGTGCCCTGATCCTCAAGGAACGGCTCGACGGGCGCATCCTCCAGGCGCTCGGCTTCGGCATCGCCGGCATGCTGGTGATGGTCTGGCCACGACTGCAGGGCGGCGTCACAGGCGCCGAGCTCGGCGTCGCCGCCGCGCTGTTCTCGGCTGTGTCCTACGCCTTCAACCTGATCCTCCTGCGCAGGATCGCGCTGAAGGAGCATCCGGCGATCATCGTGCTGTTCCAGAACGCCGGGCCGGCGCTCTGCCTCGTCATCCCGGCCTGGCTCTACTTCGTGCCGATGAGCGCTCGGGATCTGGCGGCCTACTTGCTTGCCGGCGCGCTCGGCGTCGGCGGCCATCTCTTCCTCACCTCGGCCTTTGCCCGGGCCCCCGCGTCGCGGCTAGCACCGATCGAGTACACGGCCCTGATCTGGGCGAGCCTGCTCGGCTGGCTCGTCTTCTCCGAAGTGCCGCCGCTCACGACCTATGCCGGGGCCTTGCTGATCGTCGCCGGTGCCCTCGCCGTCAGCCGGCGCTAGGTCCGGCCGCAAAATCGCCGGCTTGCTGGGCCTTCTGCCCCGAGCCAAGCAGATCGGACGGCGCCAGTGACAATGATCCCCGTCGCCGACACCTCTTCCGCGAGCTGGCGCTGAGGCATGCGGGACGCGGGCCGCCAGCGAAACGCAACCGGCCTAGGCGGCATCACCGCATCGCTTTGCTTCCACTTCGCCCTGCTCGCAGCGCTTCTGACACTTTCCCGCTTCGAAAGTCTGCCCTCGCCACCGGAAGAGGGCATTTCGGTCGATCTCGTCGCGCCGGACGAGATCGCACCATCGGCGGCCCAGGCGGCGCAACCGACCCCGGCTGTCGCGGCGCCGCCCCAGTCAGCGGCACCGCCTGACAATGAACCGCCCGCCCCTACCGCGCCAACGCCACCCGTCGAGCCGGAGACCCTGCCGGCTCCCGCGCCGAAGACGCCAGCGATGATCACGGCACAAAAACTGTTCTCGGAAGGCGTTCTGGCCAATCCGCGCAGCCGGCAAGCCCGGCAGGCATTGGCGCAACTCGAGGGCAGCGAGCGTATCGAGCAGCTCTGCAATCTCGAGGCGATGAGCCAGATCCATGCCTGGAAGGCGGATCTCGAGCCGGACCGGGTCGTCGCCTACGCCATGAGCCGGGCCAGATTGGCTGGGAACGCTCTGCAGGCGGGAGGCGCCGCCTTCCGCAGCCGCAGGCAATGGTACAATCTCAGCTATCGCTGCGAACTGGCGGCCGGCGGCACCAAGGTCGCAGGCTTCCAGTTCCAGGTCGGAGAGCCCGTCCCGCGGGCCGTCTGGGCGGCGCATGAGCTGCCGCCCGAGCATTGAGCACCGGCAGGTGATCGCAACCCGCCGGTGCCCGGTCTCTCAGAACTCCTCGAACCCGGCGACGCTGTGGGCACCCACCGCGATCTTGCGCGGCACCTTCGTGGCCCTCGCAGCGGCGGGCTTCTCATCGTAAGCCGCCGCGGCTGCGGCGAGTTCCCGCAGGCGCTGCAATCCCTGCGCAGGCGTTGCTGCGCCAACGACAGGTGCCGCCCAGCTTCCGGGAGCCGGATCGCGGCTGGTGCGGAAGGCCGCGACCAACTCGTTGAGCTGGCCGATGCGGTTCGACAGCGAGTTGGCGGAAGCTGCGCTCTCTTCGGACAACGCAGCGTTCTGCTGGGTCATCCCGTCGAGATGCGCCACCGCCTGGCTCATCTCCTCGATGCCGCTAGCCTGCTCGCCGGAGGCCGTCGAGATCTCGGAGATGGTGGCAGCGACGTTCTGCGACGCTTCGAGGATGTGGGTCAGCGCCTCGCCGGCCTGGCGAACCAGCCTGACGCCATCGCTGACCTGGGCGTTGGACGAGGAGATCAGCTCGGAGATGTCCTTGGCCGCCTCGCCCGAGCGCTGCGCCAGGGTCCGGACCTCCGAGGCGACGACGGCAAAGCCCCTGCCGGCATCGCCGGCGCGCGCCGCCTCGACGGCAGCATTCAGCGCCAGGAGATTGGTCTGGAAGGCGATGTCGTCGATCACGCGGGTGATGTCGGAGATCTTCTTCGAAGCCGTTTCGATCCGGGCCATGGCCTCGACCGCCTGCTCGGCGATCAGGCCACCGCTCTCGGCCGTACGCATGGCCTCCTCGGCAGTGGCCGCAGCCTGGCGCGAAGCTTCGGCGGACGCCTTGACCGAAGCCGCGAGCTCCTCGGTCGTCGCGGCCGTTTCCTCGAGCGAGGAGGCCTGTTCCTCCGTACGCTTCGAAAGATCGTCCGCGCCCATATGGATCTCGCGCGCGGCGAGACCGACATCGGAGGACGTCGCCTGGATCGTGCTCACCGTCTCGGAAAGGCGGCGCACCGTGTCGT
Organism: Allobosea sp. WAO; assembly: GCF_001509835.1. Lineage (GTDB taxonomy): Bacteria > Pseudomonadota > Alphaproteobacteria > Rhizobiales > Beijerinckiaceae > Allobosea. The sequence continues at coordinate 505,670 of NZ_JXTJ01000003.1, read as the reverse complement.
TGATCGCGGTCTTGAGATCGGCGAAGCGGCCGCGATAGGCGGTCTCAACACCTTGCGTCAGGTCCCCGCCAGCGACCTGATGCAGGACGGCGGCAAATTCGGTGGTCGCGGTATCGACGACGGCGTTGATCTCGTTGATGCCGGCGACGAGCTTCTGGATCTGCTCGTCGGCGTCCTCGACCTGAAGGCGGGCAGAGAAGTCGCCGGCGGCGGCGGCGGTCACGACTTCGCCGACATCGGCGACGACGCGGGACATAGCCTCGGCGCGGGCGACGCGCTTCTCCGCCTCGGCGCGCTCCTTGCGCTCAAGCTCGCGGATCTGGACGAGCTTGTCGCGGAAGACCAGCAGGGCGGAGCTGACGGCGCCGACCTCGTCATCATGCTTCGCCGCCGGGATCGGCGTTTCCAGGACACCGGCGGAGAGCCCCTCGATGCTGGTCTTCACCGCGGCGAGCGGCTGGGTGACGCGCCTGACGATCAGCACGGCCGAGCCGATCAGCAGCAGCACGAGTGTGCCGAGGAGCGCGTTGAGGACAAGTTCGAGCCTGCCCATCTGGGCGTTTGAATCCTCGATGGAGCGCCGCGTGCGGGCCTCGACGAGCTGGAAGAACTCATCGACCGGCTTCATGATCTCGGCCTTGAAGCGATGATAATCGGCCGAATGCAAGAGATCGCGGGCGAACTTGAAGTCAGGCTCGCCCTGGACCGTGAACTTGCCGTAGGTTCCTTCGAACAGCCCCTTCACCGCGTGCATCGCCCGGGTTTCGAGCGCGACGAGACCGTCTGACCGCTCCTGGGCCTGATCGAGCTTGGCGAACTCGGCGGCGGTGAAGCCGGCCTCCTTCATCGCGGTCAGCAAGGCCTTGGTCTCGCCGGGACCACGCGGACGCTGGCTGTTGTCGAGAACGAGGTCCCAGTAGATGCGATGCGGTGCGACCGGGCGCGCCTTCTCGCCGGCGCGCATGGCGGCAACCTCGAGATACTGCGCCTCATAGCGCCGGTCGCCGGTGATCGCGAAAGTGCGCGCGAGACGCGTCAACTCGTCGGAGCTCTGACGAAACTCGTCGGCCAGGAGATAGGAGGCATGTTCCTGCCGGTAGGCTTCGGCAACGGCTTTCGCCGCACGCTGCTCGCCATACCAGGTGGCACCGATGGCGACGAGAAGCAGGGCATAAACCCCTGCCAGCCCGACGAAAATTGTCCTGAGCGATCGGTTTAGGAACATCGACGTCTTTACTCCGGCGCGCATTGGATCGTGAGCGGCGCGCGTTACACACTGCCCAAGAATGCGCCATCCGCAGTTAACGGTAGATAAAACTGCCGCCGATTCGATGTATACACTTCCGTTCTGCAAAGCTAAAATTGCGGTAGCCAGCTAAATTTACTCAAATAGAGCAAGATTTAAAATTCTTTAAACGTCCAATAACTCGATCACTTACTTCTAGAACGAAACAGATTCATCGACAGGAGCGACCCGTCTATATCCACGCAAGACGCAGAGTCATGTCAGATCACCGACGCTCCGAGATCGCCCGACTATCTGCGGGATAGGCGTCTGCACATCATGTAGCAGTCGATCGGCGGCGTCGGATCACACCGCCCCTCCCGATCATCGCAGCTGCGCCTATCCGCAATAGGCTTCCAGCCGGTAGCCGTCGGGATCGACGACGAATGCGGCATAATAGCCCGGCCCATAGGCCTCGCGCAGGCCGGGCGCACCATTTCCGAGCCGCCCGCAGCCAACGCTGCGGCGTGGAATGCATCGACGCTGGCATGTGTCGGCGCTGGCATGTGTCGGCGCCGTGAAGCAGAAATGCAGATTGGAACGCATCAATATCTGCTGCGCACCCGCCTGCACCGCGCCGCCGTCGCGCTGCGTCGAAGCGACCTGCCGGTCGCCGAGATCGCCTTCGATTGCGGCTTCGGCGACCTTTCGACCTTCAACCGCCGCTTCAAGCGGGTGATGGGCGCGAGCCCCACCGCCTATCGCGGCGCCTGAGCGGCGCTAACGCTTTGCCCAGCGGTGATAGGTCAGCGCGAGCGCTATGCAATGCGCCAGCGGCTCGGCGGGTAGCTCGCTCCCGATGTCGAAGATCAGCGCCCGGTTGTCGTCATAGCTGAACCGCTCGGGGTAATGGCGCCTGAACGTCTCGATCAGACTCGTCTGGCAATGAACGTAGAGCGCGTAGTGCGTCGAAGAGCCTTTCAGCGCGCCGGCCCGCACGGTCGTCCCAATTCTCGGGTGCTGCGGCAACCAAGCGGGCTCGCCCCATTTCAGCGTTTCCGTCAGCGGGCCGATCTCACGATTGCTGGTTGCGACGTCGAGGATCGTCTGGCGCAGGCGCAGCATGGGTAACTTAAGCGGCTCCGACAGCGCCCGGAACCTGGCCTCCACAGCCGCGTCGGCAAATGGCGCGAACATCCCGATCCGCTTCTGTTCTCAGACAGGTGCGCGGAGCTGTTCAGCGCCCGCCTCCTGCCTTTGCACCGAAGATCATGCAGGTCTCCGTGCCATGCGCCAGCAATTTGCCGCGACCATCGAGCAGCCGCCCTTCGGTGGTCGCGATCGTGCCGCCGCGATGGATCAGCCTGCCCTCGCAGCGAACCTCGCCGCTTTCGGGCATCACCGGGCGGACATAGTTGAGCTTCATCTCGAGCGTCGTGTAGCCCTCGCCGACCTTCAGCGTCGAATGGGCGGCGCAGGCCATGGCGGAATCGAGGATCGTCGCGGTCCAGCCGCCATGAATCGTGCCGAGCGGATTGAAGAAGCGCGGCGAGGGCTTTCCGACGAAGACCACCCTGCCCTCCTCGACCTCGGCGAGATCGAAATCCATCGCATCGGCGAAGGGCGGCCCGGGATGGCGCCCCTCCAGAATGCCGCGCAGGAAGGAAACCCCGTCCTCCGCGAGCAGGACATCACGGCTGACGACACCGACGCTGCGGGACATGGGCAAGGCCTCTATCAATTTAGTGTAGATACACGATAGAAAGGAAGCTGCAGCCCGGTCAAGCGTTGGCGCGAGCTTCGCCACGGGCAGAGCGAAGCCCTGCCCGGCATCTCCCTTGCCAGCCTCTCTCGATCAGACGGTCTGCCGGGCGGCACGCCGGACCGCCTTCAGGGCATCGCGGGTCTCGCCCCAGCGCTCGCGACCGAGCCCGCCCTCGATCCGGTCCTGCGCCGCGCGCCAATAGGGGATCGCCGCCTCGATGGCGGCGCGGCCCTTGTCGGTGACGGCATAGACCAGCGCCCGGCCCTTGCAGTCGACCGGCTCGATCAACTGTTCCGCCGCCAGCAATTGCAGGTTGCGGGTCAACGAGGTGCGCTCCAGGGCAAAGCGGTCGGCCAGCTCCGTCACCGAGCGCCAGGCGCCGGTTGAGAGCGCCGAAAGCAGCACGAACTGGGTGATCTTGAGGCCGCTCGGCCGCATCGCCTCGTCATAGGCCCGGGTGACCGCGCGCGCCGTCATCCGCACATGCAGGACGACACAGGAGCGGGCGATCTCGTCGAGGCGCGGGTCGGGCTTGGGTGTGGTCATTACGGCAGGATAGTTCATTACGCGGAAAAGTGGGAACCGGATTTTAGCGGGCGAAGAAACTCTAAGCTCATAGAAACGATCACGTTTTCGGCGCACCGCCTGCCGCTCCGGCATGCGGCACGAACGCACGGGTCCGCAGGCATGAGCGACGCATTCACCTTTTGCACGGAGGCTTCCTTGACTCGGGAAAGGGGCACGCCTATCTCCGCCGTGCTCGTTAGCACTCACGTTAGGAGACTGCTAACAGGCACCCATAACGGGCCAGCCTAGCGCCAGAGCCCGCCCAGAATTTGACCGAGAGGAAGACAGAACCATGAAGTTCCGTCCGCTGCATGACCGCGTTGTGGTCCGTCGCCTTGATAGCGAAGAGAAGACCAAGGGCGGCATCATCATCCCCGACACCGCCAAGGAAAAGCCCCAGGAGGGCGAGGTCGTGTCCGTGGGCCCCGGCGCCCGCGACGACGCCGGCAAGCTGGTCGCGCTCGATGTCAAGAAGGGCGATCGCGTCCTCTTCGGCAAGTGGTCCGGCACCGAGGTCAAGATCGACGGCCAGGATCTCCTGATCATGAAGGAATCCGACATTATGGGCGTCATCGGCTGATCAGCCTGACGACCCTTCAAATCCTCAATCCGGAGTAGTCAAATGGCTGCCAAAGACGTCAAGTTCTCCACCGATGCCCGCGACCGCATGCTGCGCGGCGTCGAAATCCTCGCCAACGCCGTCAAGGTGACGCTCGGCCCGAAGGGCCGCAACGTCGTGATCGAGAAGTCGTTCGGCGCCCCGCGCATCACCAAGGACGGCGTCACCGTCGCCAAGGAAGTCGAGCTCGCCGACAAGTTCGAGAACATGGGCGCCCAGATGGTGCGCGAAGTGGCCTCGAAGCAGAACGACGCCGCCGGTGACGGCACCACCACCGCGACCGTGCTCGCCGCCGCCATCGTCCGCGAGGGCACCAAGGCGGTCGCCGCCGGCATGAACCCGATGGACCTGAAGCGCGGCATCGACCTCGCCGTCGAGGCGATCGTTTCGGACCTGAAGAAGAACTCCAAGAAGGTCACCTCGAACGCGGAAGTCGCGCAGGTCGGCACCATCTCGGCGAACGGCGACGAGTCGGTCGGCAAGATGATCTCGACCGCCATGCAGAAGGTCGGCAACGAGGGTGTCATCACCGTCGAGGAAGCCAAGACCGCCGAGACCGAGCTCGACGTCGTCGAGGGCATGCAGTTCGACCGTGGCTATCTCTCGCCGTACTTCATCACCAATGCCGAGAAGATGGTCGCCGAGCTCGAGGACCCCTACATCCTCGTCTTCGAGAAGAAGCTGTCGTCGCTGCAGGCGATGCTGCCGATCCTCGAGGCCGTCGTTCAGACCGGCAAGCCGCTCCTGATCATCGCCGAGGACGTCGAGGGCGAGGCCCTGGCCACGCTCGTCGTCAACAAGCTCCGTGGCGGCCTGAAGGTCGCGGCCGTCAAGGCTCCGGGCTTCGGTGATCGCCGTAAGGCCATGCTCGAGGACATCTCGATCCTGACCGCCGGCCAGATGATCTCGGAAGACCTCGGCATCAAGCTCGAGACCGTGACGCTCAACATGCTCGGCCGCGCCAAGAAGGTGCGCATCGAGAAGGAGAACACCACGATCATCGACGGCGCCGGCAAGAAGAAGGACATCGAGGCCCGCGTCGCTCAGATCAAGGCCCAGATCGAAGAGACCTCTTCGGACTACGACCGTGAGAAGCTCCAGGAGCGTCTGGCCAAGCTCGCCGGCGGCGTCGCGGTCATCCGCGTCGGCGGCGCGACCGAGGTCGAGGTCAAGGAGAAGAAGGACCGCGTTGACGATGCTCTGAACGCCACCCGCGCTGCGGTGGAAGAAGGCATTCTCCCCGGCGGTGGCGTTGCGCTCCTGCGCGCGCTGTCCTCGGTCAAGTCGATCAAGACCCAGAACGACGACCAGAAGACCGGCGTCGAGATCGTCCGCAAGGCGATCACCGCTCCGGCCAAGCAGATCGTCGACAACGCCGGCGATGACGGCGCGGTCGTGGTCGGCAAGCTGCTGGAGTCGAAGGACTACGCCTACGGCTACAACGCCCAGACCGGCGAGTTCGGCGACATGGTCAAGGCCGGCATCATCGACCCGACCAAGGTCGTGCGCACGGCGATCCAGGACGCGGCTTCGATCGCCGGCCTGCTGATCACCACCGAGGCGATGATCGCCGAGCTGCCGAAGAAGGACGCCCCGATGCCCCCGATGGGCGGCGGCGGCATGGGCGGCATGGACTTCTGATCAAGAAGCCCAGTCTCTCAAGTTCGACCACTACGGAAGGCCCGGCGCAAGCCGGGCCTTTTTCGTCACACGACACGACATCTTGGCGATATCGCTCCACGTAATCTTGTCAGTTGCCGCAGGGTTCTCCCAACTATCGGCATCGCACGACTATCCGAATCGCATGAATCGGACTGGCTCTTGCCATCGCGCGCGACCACGAGGCCACACCCGCACGACCGGCGGAACGGAGATCTTCAATGGTTCGGCGATCTGCCGTGGCTGTCGGCGTCTACGCCGTGGTCGGTTTCCTGGCGGTGGCGGCGGCAGTAGCCAGCGGCTGGTACGCCTTCCGGGACATTCCGCCGACTGTCCTGTCGGTGGCTGTCGGCGGCAAGGGCGGCAATGTCGATCAGCTGATGGGCGAGGTCCGCGACCTCGTCGCAAGCCAGTCGAAGACCATCCGTCTCGAAGTCGTGCACACGGACGGCTCGGCGACGAACGCGCGCCTGGTTGCCGAAGGCAAGGCCGCCCTCGCCTCAGTCCAGGCCGACATCATGACCGCACCGACCGTCAGGGCCGTAGCGATCGTAGCGCGCGAGCACTTCCAGATGATCGCGCGCCGCTCGTCCGGCATCAGGAGCCTGCGGGACCTCGCCGGAAAGCGCCTTGCGCTGCCGCCGGAAGGCACATCGGGCAACCAGAACTTCTTCGCGCTCGCGCAGCATCACGACCTGCCGCTGGCCGAGATCAAGATCACCGCCGGACCGGTCAACGACAATTTCGCAGCGCTGGAGCGCGGCGAGATCGATGCGATCGCTTTTGTCAGGGCGCTGCGCGATCCGGCCACGGTCGAGGTCATGCGACGCCTGCAGCAACGCGGCGACGGGCTGTTTTTCGTGCCGGTCGAGCAGGCTTCGGCGATTCGGCTGGTGAAGCCCTACGTCAGCGAAAGCATCATCAGCCAGGGGACCTATCAGGGATACCCTCCGGTCCCGGAGCAGGACACGCCGACGCTGGCGATCGGGATCAATCTCGTTGCCGGCGCCAAGGTGCCGGACGCGGCGGTCGAGGAGCTGACCCGCATCCTGTTCGACGAGCAGCTGCGCCTCGCCTTCCGAACGCCGCTCGCGGCAGGAATAGCGAGGCCGGCGCAGAACGGCCCGTCGCTGGCGATCCATGCCGGTGCGAAAGCGTATTACGATGGAGCCAGACCATTCCTTTTGGTACGATATCGCGACGAGATCACCTTCATGATCTCGATGCTGACCATCGCCTATTCCGGCGTGATGATGCTGCGGCTGCAGATCCGCAATCGCCGCAAGGTCAGGGTCAGCGCCTACAACGACAAGCTGATCGAGATCGCCTCGCGGGCACAGGAGGCGGATGATCTGGCGACGCTGCACAAATGCCGCGCCGACCTCAATCTCCTGATCCAGCGGGTGATGAAAGATTTCTCGGAGGAGCGCATCTCCGATCAAGGCTTCCACGTGTTCTCGCTGAGCTGGGAGGCGGTTCGTGCCTCGATTGCCGAAGCGATCGGCGAGGCGCGTTCTTCCGAGCAGGCGATCAAGCGGGCCGCGGCGTAGACGAGCCGACTTTGCACAGGCATGTGCGGCCATGCGCTTGCGTCGACTTTGGTTGTAGGCCCTAGATCGGCACAGGTGCGGCATCCTGCCGCGCCCCGATCCTTGCCGAGGCCAAGCCATGCTGAACAACCCAGCGCTTTCAGACGCCGCCAAGCTCGTCGGCCGCATCCTCCTCGCCCTGATGTTCGTCATGGGCGGCTGGTCCAAGATCTCGGGCTATTCCGGAACCCAACAATATATGGCCTCGGCCGGCGTCCCCGGCATCCTGCTGCCGCTCGTCATCATCGTCGAATTGATCGGCGGGCTGATGATCGTCGTCGGCTACAAGACCCGCCTCGCAGCGCTCGCCCTGTTTGGCTTCACCATCGCCGCCTCGGTGCTGTTCCACATGAACTGGGCCGCGCCGATGCAGCAGTTGCTGTTCATGAAGAACCTCGGCATCGCCGGCGGCTTCCTCGTGCTCCTCGCTGCCGGCGCCGGAGCCTATTCGGTCGACAAGGACTGAGGACGCGACGAGGCGGCACAGACACTCCAGCCAGCGCCTGCCGCCGGAAACCTGGTGACGCGCCTTGCCAAGCCGCGTCGCCGGTCGCCCTTCAGCACGCGCGCCCATCACGATCTCGGAAAAATCCAGGCCCGGCCTTGAACCGGGCCTTTTTTGTGGGCACGGCTGCTCTACAACAGCCTTCCGACCGGGCGCGTCGCCGCGCCGATTTCCGACAAGGACCGTTTCATGCGCCTGTTGAGTTTCGCTGTCGCTGGGCTCGCCCTGATTGCGCTGATCGTCGGACAGCAAAGCGGCAGCCCCGGCATGCTCGGCATGGGCGTGGTCGGCGTGCTGCTGAGCTTTGCCACCTTTCGCGCGACCGAGATCAGCACCTTCCTGAAGATCTTCTCGGTCGTCTTCGCGGTTGAGTACGTGGCAACCGGCGCCGGCGCAGTACTAGCACAGACCGGTTTCTGGCCGACCGACTGGCAGGCGATCGCGCCGCCAGCGAGCCTGCCGACCACGATCGCCGTCTTCGGCATCCTTGTTTACGGGATCTCGTTTATCCCGGCTATCCGGCGCATCGCCCGGCTGGCCTCGCCCTATTTCGAGGCGCAGGAAGCGACCACGGCGCAGCTCTGGCCAGTGAAGCCCTTCCGGATCGGCACCGGCCGGCTCGGTATCGCACTGCTGGTCTTCCTCGTGGTGCTCAACCAGATCCAAGTCGGCATCTCGCTGCGCCTTTCCTTCTTCAACCGCGATTTCTACAATGCAATCCAGGAGAAGGATGCGAACGGCTTCTGGTACCAGCTCATCTACGTCTTCAGCGTCTGGGCGGCGATTGCGGTCATCTCCAACCTGATCGAGATCGTCGCGAACTATACGCTGCTGATTCGCTGGCGACGCTGGATGGCCGAGAAGTTCAGCGGAGCCTGGCTGAGCAACGCCAACCATTACCGGATTTCGCTGGCCGGGACCGCCGACAACCCTGACCAGCGCATCGCCGAAGACACGCGCGCCTTCGTCAATCAGACGTACAATTTCGCCCTGCCGTTGCTGACGCAGGTGTCGACCCTGGTCTCGTTCTCGATCATCCTCTGGTCGATTCCGGTCGCCAGCGTCGTGCCCGGCACCGAGATCAGCATTCCCGGCTTCATCTTCTGGATGGCGCTGATCTATTCGGTCGCCGCCACCTGGATCGCGCATATGATCGGCCGCCCGATGATCGGGCTGGAGTTCGAGCAGGAGAAGCGCGAGGCGAATTTCCGCTATTCTCTGGCCCGGTTGCGTGAGTATTCCGAGCAGATCGCTCTGATGCGAGGCGAGGGCTCGGAGCAGCGCCACCTCAGCGAACGCTTCGGCGACATCGTCACGAACTTCTACCGGCTGGTCTGGGCACGGGTGCGGCTGACGACCTTCACCCTGTCCTTTGCGCAGGCCAATGTCGTCGTGCCCTATATCCTGCTCGCGCCGCATTATTTCTCGGGCAAGATCACGCTCGGCATCATGACCCAGGTCGCCTCGGCCTTCGACCGGGTGCAGACGGCGATGTCGTTCTTCATCGACCGCTATCAGTCGATCGCCTCCTATGTCGCCTCGATCAACCGTCTCACCACCTTCGAGGCCGCGATCGCCCAGGCGCAAGCGCAGGGAGCGGGCGGCACGGAATCCGCCATCGACATCGCCCAGCAGCCCGGCAAGGACACCACGGTCGAGACGCTGGCGCTCACGCTGCCGAACGGCAAGCCGATCGTGAACGCCTCCGGCCTGACCCTGCCGGCAGGTCTTTCGACGCTGGTCGTCGGCCCCTCCGGCTCCGGCAAGTCGACCCTGTTTCGGGCGCTTGCCGGCATCTGGCCATTCGGCAAGGGTAAGGTTGTGACCCCCACCGACCAACACATGCTTCTGCTGCCGCAGCGGCCCTATCTGCCCCAAGGTTCCCTGCGGGCGGTGCTGTCCTATCCGGCCGAGCCGGACGCCTTCAGCGACGGCGACATCCAGGCCGCGATGGAGAAGGTCAAGCTCGGCCACCTCACCGACCGGCTCGACGAGGTCGACCTCTGGGGCCAGCGCCTCTCCGGCGGCGAGCAACAGCGCCTCGCGGTCGCCCGTGCGCTGCTGGCCAAGCCCGATTGGCTCTTCCTCGATGAGGCGACCGCCTCGCTCGACGAGACGCTGGAGAACGAGATTTATGCAATGATCCGGCGTGAGCTGCCGGAGACCAGCATCGTCTCGATCGGCCATCGCTCGACGCTGCGCGCCCTGCATGACGGGCTGGTCGCGATGGAGAAGAACAGCGATGGCACCTTCAGCCCGCGCGCCCGGGCTATGGAGCCCGCCGTCTAGTGTTCGGAGCGAGAAGCGGGGCCGCCTCTCCTTTCAAGCCTCACGAAACGCCGCGCCTCCCATCGGAAGCGCGGCGATCCTGAAACTGTCGATCTCAAGACAAGGTGAAGCGGCTTTTCCGCGAGCAGGCCTGACGGCATTTCCGCCGAAGGATGAGCGCGCGTCAGATGCCGCGGTCGAAGCGGATCTCGCCTGAGGCCGTCTTCAACACGAGCCGCCCCTCGACCAGGTCCCATTGCCGGGCGCCGCGCAGCGCCAGCAGGAAGGTGCGCTCGAAATCCATCGCAGCCTTGTCGCAGGCGCGCTTGGTCACCGCGACCGGGCCGACGGCAAAGCCCTGCTGGCGCAGCGGATAGGCCGAAGCCGAATAGGTGTTGCAGCCGGAGAAGCCGGTGCCACGCAGATTGGTGTCGACCTTCAGCGTGATGCGCCGGTCGCTGAGCGGCTTGCCGTTGAACTGCACGGCCGTCCACGACGCATCGAGCGGGAAGTTCTTCTCCTGCTTGGGCGGCGGCGCCGGCTGCCCTTGCTCAGGAATCTGCGAGGGGCGCTGGCGGCCCTGCGCGAAGACGTCACCCGCCAGGGCCGGCAACAGGGAAAAGGCGATGGCGGCCGCAAGGCCGAGGCGCGACTGCATGCTCAACTGGTCCAGACCCCGGATAGGAAATAGCGCGACGGGCAAAGGTTAATTCCAATTGTCACCACTGCACCGAGAGCGGGGCGAAACGCAAGTCTCGATCGCCCCAAAGGTGCAGTCCGCCGCAGCAAAAACATACCGCCGCGGCAAATCGGCGGCGCCACTGCATCCGCCGTCGGTACAGCCGCGTAACCCGAGAATGCGTCGGGATTCCGGCGCAGGCGCGCGTCCACTCCCCCCAAAGGCCGCGCGGACGGAGGCCGCCTCCCGGTGGGGGGGCGGCCTCTCTCGACGATCAGATCCGCGCCTGGAGCCGCTCGATCAGCGGGTTGGTACGGCGGAAGACATAGTCGAGCGCGCGCACGGTGATGTCGTCGGCGCCCGCGCGGGTCAGATCCTCGACCAGCGGGAACACCGCCTTCTTTGGGCAATGCAAGGTCACAACCCCATCCTCTCCGCCAGCGCCGAAAGGCAGGCGGGCGCCGAGGCGCTGGGCGATCTCGCCGAGGCGCTGCGGCGAAACCGCGTGCAGCACGGCGCGGACCTCGCGCAGCGAGCGTGCCTCCTCTTCGGCGGCGATGCGGCCGAGGATGGCGGCCGCAGCGTTGCGGGCGCGCTCGCCCCAGGGAGCCCGAACCGAGGCGACGAGATTGGCCTCCGAGGCCAGCATGACGCCGTCGTCCAGCACCTTCAGCGCGTTGGCGGCGAGCGTCGAGCCGGTGGTCGTGATGTCGACGACGATCTCGGCGGTACCTGCGGCCGGCGCACCCTCGGTCGCGCCGAGGCTCTCGACGATGCGGTAGTCGGCAAGGCCATGGCTGGCGAAGAAGCGCCGCGTCAGGTTGAGGTATTTGGTGGCGACCCGGAGCTTGTTGCCGGTGCGGGCGCGCATGGTCGCGGCGACGTCGTCGAGATCGGCCATGGTGCGGACGTCGATCCAGGCCTGCGGCACGGCGACGACGACATTGGCATTGCCGAAGCCGAGCGGGGTCAACAGTTCGATCGCCGCATCGGCGTCCGAGACCTGCTCGCGGATAAGATCCTCGCCGGTGATGCCGAGATGGACGGCGCCCGAGGCGAGCTGCGCTACGATCTCGGAGGCCGAGAGGAAGGCGACCTCCGCCCCTTCCAGCCCGGCAATCGCGGCGCGATACTCGCGCGAGCCGCGCGCCTGGACGAAGGAGAGCCCTGCCCGGCCAAAGAAGGCCGTGGCGTTCTCCTGCAGCCGGCCCTTGGACGGCACGGCGAGGACGAGCGGGGCATCGTTCATAGTATTCTCCGCTCCGCTCATGCCGTCGCTCCCGCCAGCCGGTCGAGCCAGATCGAGGCGCCGACCGCGGCGACCGGGCCGGGCGCGCCGAGGCGCTGCAGCACGCCGTCATAGCGGCCGCCACCGGCGATCGGCTTCAGCTCGGGCCTCGCCGGATCATGCAGTTCGAAGATGAAGCCGGTGTAGTAATCGAGATTGCGCGCGAAAGCGGCGGAGAAGCCGATATTGCCGACATCGACGCCGCGCGCCGCGAGGAAGCCGGTGCGCTCGTCGAAGACATCGAGCGCGGCAGTGAGATCGAGCCCCGCCTCGCTCGCCAGCTTGCGCCAGGCGGCAGAGGCGCTGTCGGGATCGCCGCTGATCGCCAGCGCGCGGCCGAGCAGCGCCCTCGCCTCGTCATTCACGGGATTGTCGCGCTCGGCGGCCCGCGCCAGGAAGCGCTCGGCGATGTCGCCGGCCGAACGGCCGCCGACGGTCGAGATGCCGGCGATCGAGAGCACGTCCTCGACAAAGGCACGGGCGGCCTTCGGGTCCTGGCCTTCCAGGGCCTTGAGCAGGCCGGCATGGGTCGCCTCGGTCGCGGCAGCCGGCGCATCGAGCGCCGAGACGGCATCGGCGCCCTTACCCTGGGCGACGGCGCGCATCAGGCGGCGACGGGCCGCCTGCGGCACGCCAAGCCCGTCTAGCAGGACGGCGAGCAGGGCGACATCGCCCATCAGCAGGCGCGGCTGGGGGAGGCCGAGCGCCGCGACGGCTTCAACGGCGAGCGCCATGATCTCGGCATCGGCGGCGGCGACATCGTCGCGACCGAAGGATTCGATGCCGGCCTGGGCGAACTCGCCGGGCTCGTTGGCCCGCATCCGGAAGACCGGCCCGGCATAGGCGTAGGACGCCGGCTCGGTCGAGCCGGCGGCGATATGGGCGAGCGCGACGGGGATCGTGTATTCCGGCCGCAGGCACCATTCGCGGCCGTCTAGATCCTGCGTCAGGAAGATGCGGCGGCGGATATCCTCGCCGGAAAGGTCGAGGAAGGGCTCCGCAGGCTGCAGGATCGCGGGTTCGGCGCGGGCATAGCCCTCGCGCTCGAACAGCGCGATCACGGTGTCGATGCTGGCACGGGTCGCGGTCACGGCATTGGTCCTGTTGCGGCGCCGTCCTAGCAGGGGCAGCTCTGATTTTCGACGGTTTTTAGGGAATTGGGTTAGCGGGAATCGGAGGGAGCGCTTCCCTTCTCCCCTTGCGGGAGAAGGTGGCTCGGCAAAGCCGAGACGGATGAGGGGTCGCGCGACATCACGATAGGGAGCAAGAAGCGCTGCCAATTCGAGCGCAGCGCGACCCCTCATCCGCCTGCCGGCACCTTCTCCCGCAAGGGGAGAAGGGCGCTAGCGATGTCGCCCGATGACTCGCCTGACTCCTTCGACCAGTTCGGCCGCCGGCACGGAAAACTGCGCTTCGGCCTGCCGGGCCTTGTGCTCGGCGGAATCCTTGACCTCGCGGCCGGCGGCGGCGAGCTCTGCACCGAGGATCAGGTCCTTGATCACGACCGTGCCGGCTTCGCGCTCCGATGAGCCCTGGATCACCGCGCAGACCGCGCCGCGCCGGTCGGCGTATTTCATCTGGGCGTTGAAGCCGGAGGCACCGAGATAGAGATCGGCCCGCAGCAGCGGCTTGCCGTTTTCGTCCTTCGCCTGCCGGAGCTGCGCCACCATCGCCTGATAGCCCGGCATGAACTCGGGTGACTTGTTGTCCATGGCGGTGACGACGACGAGCGGCAGCTCCGCCTTCTGGTCGACGATCGGCGACTTCACCGCCTTCAGCGCCGAATAGAGCCGGGAGACGCCGATCGAAAAGCCGGTCGCCGGCACGGGCTCGGGCCGGAAGCGGCCGACGAGGCCGTCATAGCGCCCGCCGCCCGCGACCGAGCCGAAGCGCACGACCTGACCGTCCTCGTTGGTGACGGGGAAGGTCAGCTCCACCTCGTAGACCGGGCCGGTATAGTATTCGAGCCCGCGCACGACCGAGGGGTCGATACGGATGCGGCCCGGTCCATAATCGGCTGCACGAAGCAACTTCGCGATCTGCGCCAATTCCTCAACGCCCTCGAGGCCTCTCGCAGAACCAGCGACTGCATCTCGCGCAAAGGAAAGCGTCAATTCGTCAGAGGGCCATGTCTCCTCGCCCGGCGGGTCTCCCGCCGGTGCCGGCTCTTCCCTACGCTTGGACGCTTCGACCAAATCCGGCGTGCTTTCGCGAAAACCAACTTGCCCAGTTAGAAGAAGGATACGGTTGGCTTGCTCCTCGTTCAGCCCCGCGCCCTTGGTGAAATCCCCGCTCTCGTCCTTGCGGCCATCGCAGAGCAGGAGACGCACGCCCTCCGGCCCGAACTTGTCGAGCTTGTCGATCGCGCGCAGCACGGTCAGCCGGCGGCCGGCGTTCTCCTCGCCGCCGAGGCCGATCGCCTCCATCACCCCGTCCAAGACCTTCCGGTTGTTGACCTTGACGACATAGTCGCCGCGCTTGATGCCGAGCCGCTCCATCGTGTCGGCGGCGAGCATGCAGATCTCGGCATCGGCCGCGACCGTGCCGGAGCCGACGATATCGGCGTCGAACTGCATGAACTGGCGGAAACGGCCCGGCCCCGGCTTCTCGTTGCGGAAGACATAGCCGGCGCGATAGCTGCGATAAGGCTTCGGCAGTGCATCGAAATTCTCGGCGACATAGCGGGCGAGCGGCGCCGTCAGATCATAACGCAGCGAGAGCCATTGCTCGTCATCGTCCTGGAAGGAGAAGACGCCCTCGTTCGGCCGGTCCTGATCCGGCAGGAATTTTCCGAGCGCGTCGGTGTACTCGACGAAGGGCGTCTCTACCGGATCGAAGCCATAGAGCGAGAAGCTCTCGCGGATGACGGACAGCATGCGTTCGGTCGCGGCAACATCGGCCGGGCCGCGGTCGACGAAACCACGCGGCTGGCGGGCTTTCAGCTTGTCGGTCTTCGACATCGGTCTTGCGTCACTTCTCGGAACGGGAAAATCCGCCCGTGGGTTAGACCGTGAGGGCGCGGGGGGCAAGGCGCAGTACGTCATTCTCGGGCGAAGCCCTCGAGCCCGACCGTCGGTCGGCCCAAGGATAGACTCCGCGCAGGCCCGAGAATCTCATGACGAGAAGCTGCTTTCGGGCGCCGCGTCCGGCGCGAGATGCTCGGGTCGAGCCCGAGCATGACGTGCTCATTCCGCCGCGACCAGGACCTCCGCGGCCTGCGCTTCCCCGATCCCCGCCTTCGCGAGCTTCTCAGGGATCGGTCCGCCGGTCGCCCAGTCGAGCAGTTCGGCGGTGTGGACGACCGGCGTCGTCGCGCCCTTGTCGGCAAAGCCCTTCGCCAGCTGCGTCATGCAGCCGATATTGCCGGTCGCGACGAGGTCGGGCCGGGTGCGGCCGATATTGCCGACCTTGCGCTCGCGCAACTGTCCGGCGATCTCGGGCTGGAGGATGTTGTAGACGCCGGCCGAGCCGCAGCAGATATGGCCCTCCGGCACCTCCTTCACCCTGAAGCCTGCGCGCGACAGCAGGCGCTTCGGCCCATCCTTGAGCTGCTGGCCGTGCTGCATCGAGCAGGCGGAGTGATAGGCGACGGTGAGATCGAAACCACGCACCGGCGCGATCTCCAGCGTCTCGACGAACTCGGTGACGTCCTTAGCCAGGCCTGAAACCTTCGCCGCCTTCTCGGCATAGGCGGGCTCACTGCGGAACATGAACCCGTAGTCCTTGATCGTCGTGCCGCAGCCGGACGCCGTGATCAGGATCGCGTCGAGCCCCTCGCCTTCGACCTCCGCCATCCAGGCGTCGATATTGGCGCGGGCGAAGGCGAGCGCGTCATGCTCGCGGCCCATATGGTGGACGAGCGCGCCGCAGCAGCCCTCGCCCTTGGGCAGCACGACCTCGACGCCATGGCGGGTCAAAAGCCGGATCGTCGCCTCGTTGATGCCGGGATCGAGCACCGGCTGGGCGCAGCCGGAGAGGATGGCGACGCGCCGCTGGCGCTCGCCGCTGGCCGGGAAATTCTGCGGGCCTTCCATCGCCGAGCGGTTCGGCAGGCTCCAGGGCGCCAGTGCCAGCATCGCCTTCAGCGAGGCGCCGAGATGCGGCAGCGAGCCGAGCGCCCCGGCAAAGGGTTTTCCGAGCCGGGCGGCCAGCATGGCGAGTCGGAAACGGCCGGGATAGGGCAGGATCGCCGCCAGCAGGCGTCTGAGCGCCCGGTCATGCCAGGGGCGCTCATAGGTTTCCTCGATATGGGCGCGGGCATGGTCGACGAGGTGCATGTAGTGCACGCCCGAGGGGCAGGTCGTCATGCAGGACAGGCAGGAGAGGCAGCGGTCGATATGCTTGACCACCTCCGCCGTCGCCGGCCGCTCGTTCTCGAGCATGTCCTTGATCTGGTAGATGCGCCCGCGCGGCGAATCGAGCTCGTCGCCGAGCAGGAGGTAGGTCGGGCAGGTCGCCGTGCAGAAGCCGCAATGCACGCAGGTGCGCAGGATCTTCTCGGACGCCGGCAGGCGCGGATCGGAAGCGAGATGCTCGGGGCTGAAATTGGTCTGCATGATCTCGTCCGTGTCGCCCTGTACGTCATGGTCGGGCCTGTCCCGACCATCCACGTCTTTCCTTCAATCCGCGCCGCAAGACGTGGATGCTCGGCACAAGGCCGAGCATGATGGAAACGACGGTCAAATCCCCGCATACATCCGGCCGGGCTCGAAGATGCCGGCCGGATCGAAGCTTTTCTTGATATCGGCGCTAACCCGCATCAGCGACTCGGCCAGCGGCTCGAAGACCGGCACGACGGCGCGCACCGCATCGGGCGCCCGCACCAGCGTGGCATGGCCACCGAGCGGCTTCGTCGCGGTGCGGATCGCGGCGGCACCAGCATCGCCATGCGCCGGGACGGCCAGCCAGACGAGCCCGCCGCCCCAATCGTAGAACCAGCGCGCCTGCGGGATGGCGCGCGCGATCGCGGCCGTCGCCTTCGGGCCGTTGGTCGGGGCCAGCGAAAGCCGCCAGACGGCCTCGTCGCCGCCGGCGAAGAAGGCGGCATCGCGTACCTCGCGCCAGAGCTTGTCCGAGCCGCGCCCCTCGATCAGTTCGGGCCGACCATGGGCCTTGAGCAGGCGGGCGAGCTCGGCAGCGCGATAGCTGATCGAGGCGGAAAAGTTCTCCAGCCTGAGCAAGGTACGGGCGTCCTCGCCGCCGATCCCGGCCGGAAGATGCGCCGCAGCCATGGGCTCGAAAGGCGAGCCGAGCGCGGCTGAAAGCAGCGCGACCGCCGCCTCGTCGGAGAGGCCTTCCCAGATCAGCGTGACGACGCGCTCCGGCCGCGGCAGGACGCGGAAGGTCACCTCGGTCAGGAAGCCGAGCGTGCCGAAGCTGCCGGCGACGAGCTTCACCAGATCGAGGCCGGTGACGTTCTTCATCACCCGCCCGCCCGACTTCACCAGCTCGCCACGGCCATTGATCAGCTTGATGCCGATGAGCGAGTCGCGGGCGGCGCCGGCATTGATGCGGCGCGGGCCGGAGATATTGCCAGCCGCGATGGCGCCGATCGTCGGCTCGCCCTCGCTGCCCAGCAGGGCCCGGTGATCCATCGGCTCGAAAGGCAACATCTGGCCGCGCTCGGCCAATGTCTGCTCGATCAGCTTCAGCGGCGTGCCGGCCCTGGCGCCGATCACCATTTCGGCGGGCTCATAGAGGGTGATGCCGCTGAGCCCGGCGCTGGAGAGCGTGCTGACGGCATTGTCGGGCCGCCCCAGACCTGAGCGCGTGCCGCCACCGCGAACGGCAAGCGGAATCCGCGCCTCGACGATCGAAGCGACGACGGCGCAGGCCTGCGCCTCTGTCGTGGGAGTGTGGAGCATCACGCGGCGATCCGACCTTCGAGCGGAAAAACCTTGGCCGGGTTGAGCAGCCAGCGCGGATCGAACACCGCCCTCACCCGCTGCTGCTGATGCAGGTCCGCCTCGTTGAACTGCACCGTCATCAGGTCGCGCTTCTCGATGCCGACGCCATGCTCGCCGGTCAGGCAGCCGCCGACCTCGACGCATAGCTTGAGGATGTCGTTGCCGGCATCCTCGGCCTTCTGCGCCTCGACCGGATCATTGCAGTTGTAGAGGATCAGCGGGTGGAGATTGCCGTCGCCGGCATGGAAGACATTGGCGACGCGCAGGCCATAGCCCTTGATGATCTCGTCCATGCGGCGCAGCACGAAGGGCAATTGCCCGGTCGGGATGGTGCCGTCCATGCAGATATAGTCGGCGATCCGCCCGGTGGCGCCGAAAGCCGATTTGCGGCCCTTCCAGATCGCCGCCGTCTCCATCGCCGACTTGCTTTCCTTGACCGTCTTGACGCCGTGCTCCCTGGCGATGGCGACGATGCGGGCGAGTTGGGCGTCCATCTCGGCGTCCGAGCCCTCGACCTCGATGATCAGCAGCGCCTCGACATCCATCGGATAGCCGGCCTTGGCGAAGGCCTCGCAGATCTCGATCGCCGGCTTGTCCATGAATTCCATCGCGACCGGGATGATGCCGGCGCCGATGATGGCTGCGACGGCGGCACCCGCCTGCTCGCTGGTCGGAAAGCCGAACAGCACCGGGCGCGCGCCCTCCGCCGAACGCAGGATGCGGACGGTCGCCTCGGTGACGATGCCGAGCTGTCCTTCCGAGCCGACGATCAGGCCGAGCAGGTCGAGCCCCGGCGCATCGAGATGGGCGCCGCCGATTTCGACGATGCTCCCGTCGAGCATGACCAAAGTGACGCCGAGCACGTTGTTGGTGGTGACGCCGTATTTCAGGCAATGCGCCCCGCCGGAGTTCATGCCGATATTGCCGCCGATCGAGCAGGCGAGCTGCGAGGACGGGTCGGGCGCGTAGAAGAAGCCATCGGCCGAGACCGCACCGGTCACGGCGAGATTGGTGACGCCAGCCTGCACCTTCGCGACGCGGTTCGCGTAGTCGATCTCGAGGATGCGGTTCATCTTGGAAACGCCGATCACCACCGCGTCCTCCTGCGGGATGGCGCCGCCGGCGAGCGAGGTTCCGGCGCCGCGTGGCACGACCGGCACCCCCTGCTCGCCGCAATAGCGCAGCACGGCGGCGACCTCCTGCGTGGTCGAGGGCAGCACGACAGCTAGCGGCATGCGGCGATAGGCGGTCAGCGCATCGGTTTCGTAAGGCCGGCGCTCATCCTCGCTGGTGATCAGGGCCTCGGGCACGACGAGTCGGGCGAGCCCAGCGAGAATCGACTCTCGGCGGGCGAGAATCTCGGCCCGAGGCTCCGGAAATGCGATGGCGCTCATGCTCGATCCTTCGGCTGCAAGCCCGTCCGCGCGCGCCTGCCACTTACGACTCTAGAACAATTCTCGGGTTGTTGCAGCGAGAGTAACGTGCATGATTATTTCCGAAACGGAAAAAATGGAGGCTACGTGGATCGGTTCGGCGACCTCGACGTTTTCGCCCGTGTCGTCACCGCCAAAAGCATGTCGGCGGCCGGGCGCGAGCTCAACCTGTCGCCGGCGGTGATCTCGAAGCGGATCCGGCGGCTCGAAGAGCGGCTCGGCGTGCGCCTGCTGCAGCGAACCACACGGCAGCTCTCGCTCACTGAGGCCGGCCAGGGCTTTTATGAGCGGGTCGTCGCGATCCTCGGCTCGATCGAGGAGGCGGAGGCCTGGGTGGCGAGCGGCGTCGGCCAGGCGCGCGGCACGTTGCGCGTCTCGGCGCCGACCTCGTTCGGCCGGCTGCACATCGCCCCGCATCTCAAGCCCTTCCTCGACGCCAATCCGATGGTCAATGTCGACCTGATCCTGACCGACGCCTTCGTCGACATCATCGGCGAAGGCTTCGACGTCGCGGTGCGGATCGCCGATCTCGAGGATTCCAGCCTGGTGGCGAAGCGGCTGGCGCCGAACCATCGCATCCTCTGCGCAACGCCGGCCTATCTCTCCACCCATGGCAGCCCGGCGACGATCGAGGAACTGCAGAAGCACACCCTGATCGCCCACAACGCCGATCAGTGGCGGCTCGACGGGCCGGAGGGGCCGGTCACGGTACGCGTCACCGGGCAGCTGCGCACCAATTCCAGCGAGGTTGTGCGCGAGGCGCTGCTCGCCGGCGTCGGCATCGCGCTGCGCTCGACCTGGGATGTCGGGCCGGAGCTGAAATCGGGCGCGTTGGCGCGGGTGCTGCCGGCCTACTCGGTCGGCAAACGGGTCGCGGTCTACGCGGTCTATCCGAGCCGCCGCCATATGGAGCAGAAGGTCAGGGCCTTCGTGGATTTCCTCGCAGAACTCTACGGCGCGACGCCGTATTGGGATGAAGGGCTGGAACTCTGAGAGCGGCCCGCCTGCTTTCCGGTCCTCGCAGAACTCATGGACACCAGACGCGCGCGTCGATTGCCGCCGTAGCCGGGATCGCCGATCCTGCCTCCCGACAGGGAGGACAAGCATGACATTCGGCTTCATCGAAGGTTTCAGCGTCGAGGTCTACGATCTGCGCTTCAACAGGATCGTGCCAGCCTCGGCCCGGATGGAGCGGCTCTGGACCGGCGCGCGCTGGACTGAGGGACCGGCCTGGTTCCCGGCGCACAACACGGTGGTCTGGTCCGACATCCCCAACGACCGGATGATGCACTACGACGCGCTCTCGGGCCATGTCGGCATCTTCCGGCAGCCGGCGCGCAACTCGAACGGCAACACGGTCGATCGCCAGGGACGGCTCGTCACCTGTGAACATGGCGGGCGCCAGGTGACGCGCACCGAGCATGACGGCTCGATCACCGTGCTCGCCAGCCATTATCAGGGCAAGCGGCTGAACTCGCCGAACGACGTCGTGGTCAAGTCGGACGGCTCGATCTGGTTCACGGACCCCGACTACGGCATCCTCAGCGACTATGAGGGCGACAAGGCCGAGAGCGAGATCGGGCGCTGCAATGTCTACCGCATCGACCCGCATTCCGGCGCGCTCAGCATCGTTGCCGACGATTTCGTCAAGCCGAACGGCCTCGCCTTCTCGCCCGACGAGAGCGAACTCTACATCGCCGATACCGGCGCCAGCCACGATCCGGAGAACGGGCCGCGCCATATCCGCAAGCTCGCGGTGACAGGGGACGGCACGACGCTCGGCGCCTCCTCCGTCTTCGCCAAGAGCACGGCCGGGCTGTTCGACGGCTTCCGCTTCGACGTCACCGGCCGGCTCTGGACCAGCGCCGCCGACGGCATCCACGTCTTCCACCAGGACGGCACGCTGATCGGCAAGGTGCTGGTGCCGGAGATCGTCGCCAATCTCTGCTTCGGCGGGCCGAAGCGGAACCGGCTGTTCATCTGCGGCACGACCTCGCTGTACTCGCTGATGACACACACCAACGGCGCCGGCTGACGCTCAGTTCTCCGGCGGCGGCTTCTCGGGCTTGATCCAGCCGACGATGAAAGGCATCGAAAGCCCGAGCAGCATGAAGCGCGCGAGATGGTGCGCGCCGACATAAAGCGGGTCGAGTCCCATGGCGAAGGCGAGCATCGCCATCGCCTCGAGCCCACCCGGGGCGAAAGCGGCCATGGCGCTGGCATAGGGCACGCCGGCAAGCCAGGCCGCCGGCCAGGCAAAGGCGAAGGCGACGAGCATCGAGACGACGAAGCCGCCGATCGCCAGCGGGAACAGCGCCGCGATCTCGTTGCGCTTGAGATTGGAGACGCGCCCGCCCATGGCGGCGCCGAGCATCACCATCACCGCAGTGGCGATCTCCGGCGGCAACGTGCCATGAACGATGCCGGCGCCGTGCAGCACGGCGCTCGCCAGCGTCGCGCCAAGGATATAGGGCGCCGTGACGCGCAGCCGGTCGAAGATCAGGCCGGTCGCGAGGGCGCAGCCGAGCACCAGCACCATGTCGGGAAGGCTGATCACCGGCAAAGGTGGCGGGGCGCCGACCGCACCGCCACCGCCGCTGCTCAGCTTCATGATGCTGGGCAGGACGGCGACGAGAACCAGGATGCGGAAGAGCTGGATCGCGGCGATCCGGCCGATATTGGCGCCCTTGTCCTGCGCCACCGAGATCACCGCCGAGAGCGCGCCCGGAGCGGCGGCGAGCAGGGAATCGATCCAGGACCAGCGCGCTACGAAGCGCAGATACGCCCCCGTCGCCAGCATGATCGCCGCCAGCGCGACGACCAAGATGAAGAGCGAGCCTGGATAGCGCGCCGTCGCCGCCAGCGCCTCGGGCGTAGCTGAAGAGCCGATCAGGGCGCCCGACATCACCATGGTCGAATCGAACCAGGGCTTGCGCAGATCCGGCAGCGGCCGGATCACGCCGATGATCGAGACGAGCAGCATCGAGCCCGAGAGCCAGGCGGCGGGAATGTCGAGCAAGGCGAAAAGCCCGCCGCCGCCCGCGGCGCAGGCGATCAGGGCAGCTTCGCGCGACAGCGTCCGCAAGCGATAGGGCAGGAAATTCGGAACGGGCATGCCTCAGGCCATGCGCCGGCTCGGCGCATGGCGGCATCAATGAAGGGCCCGGCCGACTTGGTCAAACGCCCGCAGGGCGCGTCGGCCATGCATTCGCGCTCAGGCCGAAAGTGCCTTTTGCAACCGCGCGACCGCCTCGGTGAGATCGGACGCCTTGCGCGCGAAGCAGAGCCGCAGGCCGGTCTCACCGCCCGGGCCGAAGGCGGCGCCGGGCGCCAGGCCGACATTGGCGGTGTCGACCAGCTCGATGGCGAGCGCCCGCGAATCGGTGCGGCCGTCGACGGCGAAGAACTGGTAGAAGGCCCCGTCCGGCGCCTGCAGCGAGACGCGGTTGGTCGCCTTCAGCCCCTCGGCGATGATGCGCCGGCCTTCCTTGGCCCGGGCGATCTGCTCGGCGACGAAAGGCTCGCCCTCGTCGAGCGCCGCGACGGCGGCCCGCTGTACGAAAACCGGCGAGCCCGAGGTCGAGTACTGGATCAGGTTCTCGATGACCTGGCCGAGCGCCGGCGGGGCCTCGATCCAGCCGATGCGCCAGCCGGTCATCGCCCAATTCTTCGAGAAGGTCTGGACGAAGAGAATGCGGTCCTCCTGATCCATCACGTCATGGAAGGAGGCGGCGCGGGCCGAGCCGTCATAGACGAAACGCGCATAGATCTCGTCGGCGATGATCCAGATGCCGTGCTTGCGGGTGAGTGCCAGGATCGCGGCGAGCTCGTCGCGGGTCGCGGTCCAACCGGTTGGGTTGGCCGGAGAATTGATGACGAGGGCGCGGGTGCGCGGCGTGATCGCTGCCTCGAGCTTGCCGAGGTCGAGGGTGAAGCGGCCTTGATGGAAATCCATGGCGACGCAGACGGTGGCGGCGCCGGCGACACCGAGCGCGGCGGCGACGTTCGGCCAGGCCGGCGTCGGAACGACGATCTCGTCGCCGGCACCGGCGATCATCCGCACCGCGATCTGGACCGACTGCATGCCCGAGCCGGTGACGAAGAAGCGATCGGCAGCGAAGGGCCGGCCATAGAGCGCGGTATGATAGCGGGCGAGCGCCTCGCGCAGCTCCGGAATGCCGCGCTGCCAGGTGTAGAAGGTCTCGCCGTCGGCCAGCGACTTGTTGGCGGCGCGGACGATGAATTCCGGCGTCGGCAGATCGCCCTCGCCGACCCAGAGCGGAATCAGGCCGGGCTTCAGCCTGCCATGGTTGACGACCTCGACGATCCCGCTTTCGGGCGCGCTGCGGGCCTCGGGTCGCAGGTCGGCAATCAGGCTGGTGCCGGCCGGGGCATGCATGTTCATGGTCGATCCTTCGCGGGAAACATGCTGGCCAATCTAGCCCATCGCCGGGCGCGGCGGCATGAAATCGCGAGATCGACCCGATCGCTCGCAGTGATGGTTCGCGGGGCGCAGGCCGATCCGCCGGCGGCGCCCCGCGAAAGCAGTCAGGCCTGCTTCTGCTTCAGCAGGTCGCGGATTTCGCTGAGCAGGGCGATGTCCTGCGGCGGGGCCACCGGCTCGGCCGGCTTGGCCGCCTGCTTACGCCGGAGGGTGTTGATGCCCTTGACGACGAGGAACAGCACGAAGGCGATGATAATAAAGTTGACCGCGACGGTGAGGAAATTGCCATAGGCGAGGACGGCGCCCTGCTTCTTGGCATCGGCGAGGACCGGCGACGTGACGCCGCTGTTCAGCCCAAAGAAGTAGTTGGAGAAGTCGACGCTGCCGATCGCGCCGATCAGCGGCATGATGATGTCGCCGACGAGCGATTCGACGATCCTGCCGAAGGCCGCGCCGATGATCACGCCGATGGCGAGATCGACGACATTGCCCTTCAGCGCGAATTCCTTGAATTCATTTAACATGGAGCGCCTTTCCGAATGCTTGGCCAGTTTTCGGCACCGCGCTGTGCAATGCCGCCCCCAGCCGCACGCTAGACCAGCCGCGCCGGCCGAGGAAACAGCTTTCCAGCCGTTTTCCTCGGTCTTTCCTACTGCAAAGGCAGTTTTCAGGCCTTGTTCAGCCAGTTTGCAAAGATCAGGCGACGACGAGCACTGCGGCAGGCCCATCGGATGCACGAGCGGCGGCGCCACAACCCC
Organism: Allobosea sp. WAO; assembly: GCF_001509835.1. Taxonomy (GTDB): domain Bacteria; phylum Pseudomonadota; class Alphaproteobacteria; order Rhizobiales; family Beijerinckiaceae; genus Allobosea. The sequence continues at coordinate 480,965 of NZ_JXTJ01000003.1, read as the reverse complement.
GGACAGAATGCCGGCGTCCGTGCCTGCCTAATGGCTGATGGCGGCCGGCGCCCGGCGGCAGTAGGTTGGACATAAGAACAGTGGCTGCGAGGGAGGCCCGATGATTCCGGCCTGGTCTGTCGTGCTGACGGCGCTCGCCTATCTTTGCGCGCTGTTCGCGATCGCCCATCTCGCCGACACCTCGGGCCGGCGCCTGATGAGCGGGCGAGCGCGCACGACGATCTATGCGCTGGCGCTCGGGGTCTATTGCACCTCCTGGACCTTCTACGGCTCGGTCGGCTTCGCGCATCGCAATGGCTTCGACTTCCTCGGCATCTATGTCGGGCCGATCCTCGTCATCGGCCTCGGCCACCGCTTCGTCGCGCGCATCGTGACGATCGCGAAATCGCAGAACATCACCTCGATCGCCGACTTCGTCGGGGCGCGCTACGGCAAGAGCGAGCGCGTCGCCGCCATGGTCTGCCTCGTCGCAGTGATCGGCGCGCTGCCCTATATCTCGCTGCAACTGAAGGCGGTGGCGAACTCGCTCTCGGTCTTCCTCGCCGCGACCGGCGGACCGGCGCCATTGGCCGACCTGCCGATCCTGGGCGACCTCGCCTTCCTCGTCGCGCTCGTTCTCGCCGGCTTCGCCTGTGCCTTCGGCACCCGCCATATCGACGCCACTGAGCACCAGGACGGGCTGGTGCTGGCGATTGCGGTCGAGTCCCTGATCAAGCTCGTCGCCTTCCTGGCGCTCGGTCTCTTCGTGGTCTACGGGCTGTTCGACGGCGGCGCCGACCTCCTGGCGCAAGCGACCCGCGCCGCCGGCGATGCGCCGCCGATCTGGCAGCGGACCTCGAACTGGCCGACCTTCCTGACGCTGACCGTGCTCTCGGCTTTCGCCGCGCTCCTGCTGGCGCGGCAGTTCCATATGGCGATCGTCGAGAACCGCGACGTGCGCGACGTGCGCCGCGCGGCCTGGATGTTCCCGCTCTATCTGATCCTGATCAATCTCTTCGTCCTGCCGCTCGCCGCGGCCGGCGAGGTGATGCTGACCGGCTCCGGCATCGACCGGGACATGACCGTACTCCTGCTGCCATTGCAGGAGCGCGCCAGCCTCGTCGCCCTGCTCGTCTTCATCGGTGGGCTCTCGGCCGCGACCGCGATGGTGATCGTCGTCTCGGTCGCGCTGGCGATCATGATCTCGAACCATATCGTCATGCCGCTGCTGCTGCGCGGGCGCGGCGTCGCGCCGGACCCGGATCGGGCCACGGCGGCCTGGGCGCGCGGACGGAGCGCGAACGGCTCGACCGGCGGCGATCTCGGCTCGCAGGTCGTTCATATCCGCCGCGGTGCGATCGTCGCCGTAATCCTGCTCGGCTACGCCTATTACCGCGCGTCGGGCGAAGCGGCGCTGGTCTCGATCGGCCTGCTTTCTTTCGCGGCGACGGCGCAGATCGCGCCGGCCTTCTTCGGCGGCCTGCTCTGGCGCCGCGGCACGGCGCTCGGCGCGGCGTCAGGGCTCGGGGCCGGGCTCCTGACCTGGCTCTACACGCTGCTGATGCCGAGCCTCGCCCAGCCCGGCGGCTTCTGGAGCGAGATCGTCCAGCACGGCCCGCTCGGCATCGGCGCGCTGCGGCCGGAAGCCCTGTTCGGGCTGTCGCTGCCCAGCCTGCCGCATGGCGTGCTCTGGAGCCTCGGCATCAATTTCGCCTGCTATGTCGGCTTCTCGCTGGTGCGCCCGGCGAGCGCGATGGAGCGGCTCCAGGCCAACGCGTTCATCGACTCCGATCGCGCCACCATGGCCCAGTCCTTCTCGCTCTGGCGCTCCAGCGTCACCGCGGCCGAGCTGCAATCGACGATCGGCCGCTATCTCGGGCTGGAGCGGACGCAACGCGCCTTCGAGGGCTTCGCCCAGTCGCGCGGCGAGGAGCTCAACGGGGCGCGCGAGGCCGACATCCACATGCTGCGCTTCGGCGAGCACCTCCTCTCCTCGGCGATCGGCGCCGCCTCGTCACGCCTCGTGCTGTCGCTGCTGCTGCGCCGGCGCAATCTCTCGACAGAGGCCGCTTTCAAGCTGCTCGACGACGCCTCGGCGGCGCTGCAATACAATCGCGATATTCTTCAGAATGGCCTCGACCATGCCGGCCAGGGTATCACCGTGCTCGACCGCGACCTGCGGCTGCTCGCCTGGAACAAGGCCTTCATCCAGCTCTACGACCTGCCGCCCTCGCTGGTGCGCTTCGGCACCGGGCTCGACGAGGTCGTGCGCTACAATGCGGCGCGCGGCGCCTATGGCGACGGCCCGCAGGACGAGCTGATGGCGGCGCGGCTGGAGAGCCTGGTCAACGACCGCGAGCCGGTCCGGCTGCGGCTCTACCCATCCAAGACCGTGATCGAAATCCGCTCCAACCCGCTGCCGGATGGCGGCCTCGTCACCACCTATACCGACATCACCGACTCGGTCGTGGCCGAGGAGGAGCTCGAGCGCACCAACGAGACGCTGGAGCGCCGCGTCGTGGAGCGCACCGAGGAGATTCAGCGCGTCAACACCGAGTTGCAGCGCGCGAAGGCCGAGGCCGACGATGCCAATGCCTCGAAGACGCGCTTCCTCGCCGCCGCCAGCCACGACATCCTGCAGCCGCTGAACGCCGCCCGGCTCTACGCCTCGGCGTTGGTCGAGCGCGACCGGGCGGCGAATCGCCCCGACCTCGCCGAGAACATCGACGCCTCGCTCGACGCCGTCGAGGAGATCCTGACCGCGCTGCTCGAGATATCGCGGCTCGACGGCGGCGCGCTGAAGCCGGAAATCTCGACCTTCCGCCTCGACGAGCTGATGCGCCAGCTGCAACGCGAATTCGAGCCGAGCGCGCAGGAGAAGGGGTTGGCGCTGGTGTTCTCGCCGACCTCGGCGACCGTGCGCTCGGACCGGCGCCTGCTGCGGCGCCTGCTGCAGAATCTCGTCTCGAACGCGATCAAGTACACGCCGAGCGGAAAGGTGCTGGTCGGCTGCCGGCGTCGCGGCGAGCATGTCGCGATCCAGGTTCTCGACACCGGCCTCGGCATCCATGCCAGCAAGCAGAAGATCGTCTTCCGCGAGTTCCTGCGCCTCGACCCCGGCGCCAAAGTGGCGCGCGGGCTGGGACTCGGACTCTCGATCGTCGAGCGCATCGCGCGCACACTCGACCATAAGCTGAGCCTTGCCTCGACGCCGGGCCGCGGCACCCGCTTCTCGCTGCTGGTGCCGACGGCAGCGCAGATGCCGGCGGCAGTGACCGCGGCGCCAACGCGCCGGCCCTCGAGCGGGCAGCTATCGGGGCTGAAGATCCTGGCGATCGACAACGAGCCCTCGATCCTCGACGGCATGCGCCTGCTGCTCGGCGGCTGGGGCTGCACCGTCGCGACGGCGGGCGGCCTCAACGAGGCGCTCGGGCAGGTCGCGGCCGGGCTCACCCCGGATGTGGTGATCGCCGACTACCATCTCGACGATGGCGACGGCCTCTCGGCGATATCGAGCCTGCGCCAGCGTGCCGGCACGACCCTGCCGGCGATCCTGCTGACGGCGGACCGCTCGCCGGAAATGCGCGATGCCGCCGCAGCGCTCGACGTGCACGTGCTCAACAAGCCGCTGAAGCCAGGCGCCTTGCGGGCCCTGCTCGCGCAATGGCGGGCGACGCGATTGGCGGCGGAGTGAGGCAGCCCGCAAACGCGCGCCGTCAAATCTCGGTCATCCCGGCCAAAGCGCAGCGGAGAGCCGGGATCCATGCCTGAGCCTTTCAGTAAGAGGTTCAGGCATGGATCCCGGGTCTCCCTATCGGTCGCCCAGACGACCGCAGAATGCAGCGAGACCGTAAACCTACTCCGGCAACGCCTCCGTCAGCCCCTTCCCCGTCGCTCCGGCCTGGCGCATCGCCTCCTCCGCGCGCAGGAAGGCCTCGACCCCGGGGCTCGGCGGCGGGCTCTCGGCCTCGACGCCGAGTTCGGCGAGCAGGCGAGCGACCGGAACGAAGGCCTTGCCCTTCCGGTCGTAGAGGGCAGCGCGCACCAGCGCCACCGCGGCGACGATCTCGCTGCCATCGCGCCCGTCGGCGAGAATACGGTGCTGCATCACCACCCAGCCCTCTGCCCAACAGAGCATGCGGGTTTCCAGGCGAATGGGGCGGAACAGCCTGAGTTCGCGGCGGAAGCGGATCGTACCGCAGTTGACCACCGGCACCCAGCCATGGCGTAGGATGGCGCGCCAGAGGCCGCTGCGCAGCATCAGGTCGGTCCGACCGAGATCCATCAGCCCCCAATAGCGCGCATTGTTCATGTGCAGGCTGGTGTCGAGATCGTGGAACCAGACCCGGAAGGGCAGGATCGAGGCTTCGAAAGGCGGCTTCAACCGCGGCTGGAACGGCCGGGAAAGCAGCAGCCAGAGCAGGCGTAACCAGAGATTCATCCCGGCAACCTTCGGCGTGGATGGAGTTCCCGCGCTTGTAGCCGGAAACCGCAGCAGCGCCATAAGCTCGTCATCGACAGGCTTCAAAGATTCGCCGCTGTCAGCTCTCGAAAGCTCGCTCATGCCGACACTCCACGTCTCCTCCCTTTCGAAGCTGAACGAGACCGTCGCGGCGGTCGGAGCGAGCCATGTCGTCACCCTGATCAACGCCGCGACGATGGTCGAGACGCCCCCCGGCATCGCAGCGGAACGACATCTGATGCTCGCCATGTCGGACATCACCGCCGAAATAGACGGGCACGTCATCCCCGCCAGCGAGCATGTCGAGCGCCTGCTGGGCTTCGTCCGCGACTGGGACCGGCAGAACCCGATCGTCGTGCATTGCTGGGCCGGGATCAGCCGCTCTACGGCCGGCGCCTATATCGCGGTCTGCGCGCTCCGGCCGGAGCGGGACGAAGGCGAGATCGCCGACCGGCTGCGCACCCTCTCGCCATCGGCGACGCCCAATGCCCGGCTGGTAGCACTCGCCGACGAGATTCTCGGACGCGGCGGCCGCATGCGGGCGGCGATCGAACGGATCGGCCGCGGTGCCGATGCCTTCGAGGGCAAGCCGTTCCGGTTCGACCTCGACTGAACCCTGCAGCAGGCAGGATCGTGCGGCAGGCCGCGCTGATTCGCTGCACTGCGCAGAAAATGGCGCAACGCACGCAAGGAACTGCTTGCCAGAGGCCCTTCTTTCGCAGAAACATCCCGCCGCCAAAGCAGGCGCACAAATATGCGCCACCGCCCGAGGATGCTGCGCAACCATGTCGATCGAACTCGATTCCCGTGACAGGACGATCCTGCGCATCCTGCAGAGCGACGGGCGCATCACCAATTCGGACCTCGCCGAGAAGGTGCATCTTTCGCCCTCCGCCTGTCTGCGCCGGGTCAGGCAGCTTGAGGAGAGCGGGCTGATCCGCAGCTATGCGATGCTCCTCGACGAGAAGATCGCCGGCTTCCCCGGCACAGCCTTCGTCTTCGTGACGCTCGACCAGCAGGGCCGCGCCTCGCTGGAAGGATTCGAGCAGGCCGTTCAGGGGCTGCCCGAGATCCTCGAATGCCATCTGCTGGCCGGCGCGCACGACTATCTGATGCGGGTGATCTATCGCGATTCCGCCGATTTCGAGCGCATCCACACCGACATCATCACCCAGCTTCCGGGCGTGACGCGCGTGCAATCGACGCTGACGCTGCGCACCATCAAGAAGAGCTCCGCGCTGCCGGTCTGAGCCTGCGCGGGGTTGCGGGGGCAGCCGGCAGAGCCGATAACGGGCGCCCAACAGGATTCGCCCCGTGACCGAAGCCAAGCCCAACGCCGATATCGCCACCCTGCCCTTCGAGGAAGCGCTGAAGCAGCTCGAGGCGATCGTCGCCCGGCTGGAGCGCGGCGATGTCGCGCTGGAGGAATCGATCGACATCTACACACGCGGCGAAGCTCTGAAGGCGCGCTGCGACGCGCTGCTGAAGCATGCCGAGGCACGCATCGAGAAGATCACCCTCGGCGCCGACGGCAAGCCGACCGGCACGACCCCGCTCGACGTCGAGAAATAGGCGGCGCCTTCACGCCGGCGCCGGCTTTTCCGCCAGCAACGCCTCGATCAACCCGGCGACATGCCGCACGCCGGGATCGCGCTCGCTACGCCGGTGCCAGGCGATGTGCAACGGAAAGCCCGGCACCGAAACCGGCGGCTCGCGCAGGGCGAAGCGTTCGCGCCCCTCCGCCGGGAGGACCCGGCTCGGCAGCAGGGCGATCAGGTCCGAGCCCAGCAGTAGCGGCGGCACGCTGAGGAAGCTCGGCACGACGATGCCGACATGGCGCTTGCGGCCCTCGAGCGCCAGCGCCTCGTCGAGTGCGCCATAGGTTTCGCCGCGCCCGGAAACCAGCACGTGCGGAAAGGCGAGCCAGCGCTCAAGGTCGAAGCCTTCGGCCGCCGGGTGATCCCTGCGCATCGCGACGACATAGTGCTCCCGCAGCAGTTCCCGGCGCACGAAGCCGGTCTCGACCGCGGGAAAGACCGAGACGGCGAGATCGGCCTCGCCCTGCGCAAGCCCCGCGAGCGCCGCAGCGGCGCCATGCCAGGGCATGATCGCAAGCGTGATCCCGGGCGCCGAGGCCGCGAGCCGGGCATAGAGGCCGCCGGCCAGAAGCTCGGGCGGCAGCTCGGCCGTGACGAGCCGCACCGTCTGGCGCAGCGTCGAAAGCTCCGGCGCCGGCGGATCGAGCAGCGCAACCATCTGCGCCAGCAGATCCTTGACCGGAGCCTGCAGCGCGCGCGCCTTCGGCGTCAGCCGCATGCGCCCTCTGCCGCGCAACAGCAGCGCGTCGCCGAAGAGATGGCGGCAGCGCTCCAGCGCGCTCGACGCGGCCGGCTGCGACAGGCCGATGCGCTCGGCAGCGCGCGTCACATGCGCCTCGTCGAGCAAGGCGTCGAGGATGACGAGCAGGTTGAGGTCGACCGACCGTAAATTCATACTGTCGATAATATGATATATGGATCATCCATTGGAATGATTTCTTGGCCTGCCCCATCCTTTGCCCATCGCAAAGGAGGCCGCCATGACCAAGACCCTGATCCTGCTGTTCCATCCGAGCTATGCGAGCTCGCGCGCCAATCGCGCCCTCGCCGAGGCCGTCGCCTTACAAGGCGCGGAGATCGTCGACATGCAGGCGCTCTATCCGGACGGAAAGATCGACAGCGATGCCGAGGTCCCGCGTCTCATTGCCGCCGATCGGATCGTCCTGCAGTTCCCGGTGCAATGGTATTCGACGCCGCCCCTGCTGAAGGCCTGGCAGGACGCGGTGCTGACCCGGATGTTCTACATCGCCTATGAGAGCGAGGGTCGGCTGCTCGCGGGCAAGCCGCTGCTGGTTGCGGCGACGGCCGGCAATGTGCCGGAGGCCTATGCGCCGGGCGGCGCCAATCTGTTTCCGCTGGGCGAATTGCTGCGGCCGCTGGAAGCCATGGCCCATCGCTGCAGCCTCGCCTGGCAGGAACCGTTTCTGGTCTACGGCGCCCGCAAGGCGGATGAGGAAGCGCTCCAGGCGCTCGGCGCGCATTATGCCGCGCGGCTCGCCCGGCTGGCGAGCAACATGCGAGTTGCAGCCGCCGCCTGACGCGGCGGCTGCGATTTCGATGTCACGCAGCGCGCTTCCGGCCGCGATCGAAGGCGACGAGGATAGCGGCGCCGAGCGCCGACTTCAGCACGCCGCCGATCAGGAACGGCACGACGCCGGCGATGATCGCCTTCTCGACGCCGATCAGGGTCGAGAGCCAGAGTGCGCCGAGCACGAGGCAGAGGCCGTTGCCGACGAGCATGGCGACGAAGGCGAGGCCCGGGCGGGCGCCGTTCCAGCCGCGCTCGACCAGCCAGCCGACCAGCGCGCCGACGATCGGGAAGGCGAAGAGATAGCCGGCCGTCGGGCCGACGAAGGAGAGCAGGCTGCCATTGCCGTTGGCGAGGACCGGCAGGCCGAGCGCCGCCTCGAACAGCCAGGCGGTGATGGTGATCGCGCCGAGGCGCCAGCCATAGAGCGCGCCGATCAGCGTCACCGCCAGGGTCTGCATGGTCACCGGCACCGGAACCATCGGCACGCTGATCTGCGAGGAAATCGCGAGGATGAGGGTGCCGAGCAGGACGGCGGCAATCTGGACCGTCAGCGGACGGGCGCCGAGATCGAGCGGGGCAAAGCCGGGCCGCGGAGCGGTCTGGGTCAGGTCGTTCATCAGTCTCTCTCCGTGCGAAATCTAATTATAGATAATTTAGAAGACCGATCTATGATCAATGCTGCGACTGCGAATTGCAAGCCTAGACCTTCAGCCGACGATGGCGAAGGCCTCGCGTGTCGCCCCCGAAGCGGTGCGGACCGGCTTTCGGCCGATCCATTGGACATGCCGGGTAAGCACCGCCTCGGCCTCGTCGACCCGCCCCGCCCGCAAGGCGGCGAGAATCGCACGGTGGTCATGGTCGGTGCGGCTTTCCCATTCCGAGCGCCAGGCGGAGAACAGGAAGCGAGCGCTGGCGGCGTGCAGATCGTCGATCGAGGCCAGCAGCCGCGGCATGGCGCAGGGCGTCAGGATCAGGCGGTGGAACCGGCGATTCGCTTCCTCCCAGGCGCGAACATCGGGAGAATTGTCGCCGGCGCGCGTGGCCTCCTCGGCCTCGTCGAGAATCGCCCGCGTCAGATGCGGCGCGGCATGGCGCAGCGCCAAAACCTCGAGGGCGGCGCGCATCTCCGCGACTTCGCGGACCTCGCGCAGATCGAAGGCGGCGACGCGCACGCCGCGGCGCGGCTCGCTGACCGCCAGCCCCTGCGCTTCCAGCCGCTGGAAGGCCTCGCGCACCGGCACATGGCTGGCGCCGAACTCGGCGGCGACATGGTCCTGCCGCAGGCGCGAGCCGGGCTCGAGCTGACCGGCAATGATCCGCTCGGCCAGGGTGCGGCTGATCCGGATCGCGAGCGTCTCTGATTTATCCTTGGGCATCGTGCTCGGGCTTAGTCCTTGGGCATCGCGATCCACGGGCATTTTTTTATAGATAATTTTTCCGGCCGGCCGCGTCGAGCCGAATTGCCGCCATGCGTCATGCGGCTTGCCCAATGGGGCGGGCACGCGCAGACTCCTTTGCAGCGCCGCATGCGAGGAGCCCGCAATGTCCCAGCTTCCAGACCATGACCCGGTCCCCGGCGACACCCGCTCCTGCGAGGCGCTCGAACAGGTGATCGTGCCGCGCGCCCATGATCTCGGCGGCTTCTCGGTCAGGCGGGCCCTGCCCTCGATCGGCCGCAAGATGGTCGGCCCTTTCATCTTCTTCGACCAGATGGGCCCGGCCGAGTTCCTGCTCGGCGAAGGCATCGACGTCCGCCCGCACCCGCATATCGGGCTCTCGACCGTGACCTATCTGTTCGACGGCGAGATCATGCACCGCGATTCGCTGGGAACGGCGCTGCCGATCCGGCCGGGCGCAGTGAACCTGATGACGGCCGGGCGCGGCATCGTCCATTCCGAGCGCACCGCGCCGGAGGAGCGGCTGAAGGCGCCGAAGCTCTACGGCATCCAGACCTGGCTCGCTCTGCCGAAGACGCATGAGGAGATCGCGCCGGACTTCATCCACCATGCCGCGCCGGAGCTGCCGCGCATCGTCGGCGAAGGCAAGCGCATCAGCCTGATCATGGGCTCGGCCTATGGCCGGACCTCGCCGGTGAAATTCCCCTGGGACACGCTCTATGCCGAGGCGGTGCTCGCGCCGGGCGCGATCCTGCCGCTCGACCCCGACTATGACGAGCGCGCCGTCTACATCGTCTCCGGCAAGATCGACATCGCCGGTGACGAGTTCGGCGCCGGCCAATTGCTGATCTTCAAGCCCGGCGACCGCATCTCGATCCTCGCCGTCGACCAAAGCCGGCTGATGCTGATCGGCGGCGAGCCGATGGACGGGCCGCGCCATATCTGGTGGAACTTCGTTTCCTCCTCGAAGGAGCGGATCGACCAGGCCAAGGCCGAATGGAAGACCGGCCGCTTCGACACCGTGCCGGGCGATTCCGAGGAGTTCATCCCGCTGCCGGAGGGGTGAGGCCGGGCTCCTGGAACCACGATGCGCGTTCTCGTTCTCGGCGCCTATGGCTTTATCGGGCTCGCAATCGCGCGACAGCTCTGCGAAGCCGGCCACGACGTCATCGGTCTCGGTCGCGATGCCGAGACCGGAAAGCGTTTCCTCCCGGATATCGCCTGGATCGAGGCCGATCTCGGCCTCCTCGGCTCCGTCGAAGCCTGGTCACCGCACCTCATCGGGATCGATGCGGTCGTCAATGCGTCGGGGGCCTTGCAAGACGGCGCCCGCGACAAGCTGGCGGCTGTTCAACGCGATGCGATCCAGGCGCTTGTCAGCGCTTGCGAGCGGCACTCCGTCCGCGTCTTCGTGCAGATTTCCGCGCCGGGCGCAGCCCCGGACGCCGATACCGTCTTCATGCGCACCAAAGGCGAGGCAGACCGAACCTTGATGCGCAGCCAGCTCGAATGGTTCATCCTGAAGCCCGGCCTCGTCATCGGCGCCAACGCATATGGCGGGACGGCGCTGCTGCGCATGCTGGCCGGCCTGCCCTCCGCGCAGGCGCTCGTGCTCGCGGACGCCAAGATCCAGACCGTCGCGCTGAACGACGTCGCAGCGGCCGTTGGCTCATGCCTGGACGGCCAAGTGCCGGCCCGCAGGGAGTTCGATCTCGTCTCCGACGAAGTCCTTACCCTAAGGGAACTCGTCTCGCTGTTGCGGCGCTGGCTCGGCTTGCCGCGGGCGCGTGTCACTCTCGAACTTCCGACAGCGGCGGGACACGCCATAGCGCGTCTGGCGGACTTGGCCGGCTGGCTGGGCTGGCGTTCGCCCCTGCGCACCACGGCGCTCAGGGTCCTCGGGCGCGACATCCTCGGTGACCCCGCCCCCTGGCGCGACGCCGGCGGCTGCAGCTTGCTTACGATCCGCGCCACGCTCGCCGCACTGCCGTCGACCTTGCAGGAGCGCGTCTTCGCAAGGTCGCAGCTGATCTTCCCGGTTCTCGTGACGGTATTGTCGCTCTTCTGGCTGTTCTCGGGCCTGATTGCACTGTGGCAATGGCGGCACGCCGCCGCGGTACTGCCCGGCTGGCTGCCCGCCGGTCTGTCGGTCGGCCTCGTCATTGGTGGCGCGATCCTCGACATCGCGATCGGCATCGGCCTCCTGCTGCGCCGCTGGCTGGCAACGAGTGCCATCGCGGCCATCGCGGTCTCGCTGATCTACCTCAGTGCGGGAACGATCCTGACACCGGCGCTCTGGGCCGATCCGCTCGGGCCTTTCGTCAAGGTCCTGCCGGGAATCGGGCTGGCCCTGGCCGTTCTGGCGCTGGCCGAGGAGCGCTGATGGACTGGCCTATGCTTCTGCGATGGCTGCACGTTCTCGGCGCCACGGTTTTGCTCGGCACAGGCGCCGGCATCGCCTTTTTCATGGTGATGGCCCATCGAAGCGGCAACCCGGCCCTGATAGCCCACGTCGCCGGGACCGTCGTAATCGCCGATTGGCTGTTCACGGCTTCGGCCGTGCTGCTACAGCCGATCACCGGCTATCTTCTGGCCCGCGAGATTGGCTGGCCGCTGACGGAAGGCTGGATCGCACTCTCGCTCGCACTCTACCTGCTGACCGGATGCTTTTGGCTCCCTGTCGTGTGGATACAGCATCGCCTGCGTGACCTCGCGCGCGAAGCGGCCGCGGCGGCGACGCCCCTGCCGGCTGCCTACCATCGGCTTTACCGTATCTGGTTCATCAGCGGTTTTCCGGCCTTTCTGGCAGTCCTGGCGATCATCTGGCTGATGCTGTCGCGCCCTTCGATTCCACTGGGTTGATTGCCCCCGCCGGCATCACCTTCAGCCGCGGCATCTGCGAGGCGAGGATCGCCAGCGTCGACAAGCCGAACAGGACGACCGGCAGCCAGATCGCGGTCTCCAGTCCGAAGCGTTCGCCCGCCAGACCGCCGGCGAGCGCGCCGAGCGGACGCATGCCGTACATCGCCGTGGTGATGGTCGCGCTGACGCGCCCGAGCAGAGGTTGCGGCGTCACGGCCTGGCGCAAGGTCGTCTGGGTGATGAACCAGAGGATCGGGCCGAAGCCGAACAGGCAGAAGGCGAAGGCCAGCGCCGGCCAGCCGAGCCCTGGTGGGGCGAGCGCCACGGCGAGCGCGCCGAGCAGCGAGACGGCCGGGCCGAAGACCAGCGGCGCCCCTGTCGGCAGGCGCGCGATCAGCCAGGCGCCGGAGAGCGCCGCCGCAACCGCCCCGGCGCCGTAGACCGAGGAAGCGAGGCCGACGGCCTTCGGATCGAGCAGGAGCACCCGCAGCGCGTAGGGCGCGAGCAGCGCCATGAAGGCGAAGAAGGCGAGGTTCCAGCCGATGGCGCAGAGCGCGATCGGCCGAAGGTAAGGGTGGCGGGCGACGAAGGCGCCGCCCTCGGCGATGGCGCGATGCAGCTTCTGCCGCGGCCGGGCCGGTACCGCTTCGGCGGGCAGGCGCAGCGCCGCTGCGACGACGACGAGCCCCGCCGCCGAACAGGCCGCGAGCCCGTACCAGCCGGTGCCGCGCGCCACGGCCCAGCCGGCGATCAGCGGCGCGATCAGGCTGAAACTCGCCCGGCCGAGTTCGAGCCGGCTGTTCGCCCGCGGCAGCAAGGCGAGCGAGACCGCGCGTGGCATCAGCACGAAGACCGAGAGCGCGATCACGACCGGGCCCGCCGCCGCGACGAAGGTCGAGAGCGCGAGCGCCGGGCCGATCATGCTCGCCGCGAGCAAGGTCGCACCAACCGCAGAACCGACCGCCATCAGCAGGCCGCCGAGCAGGATCAGGCTGCGCGGCGCAATCCGGTCGGCGAGCACGCCGGCTGGCAGGGAGATGAGGAGCCAGGCGGCGGATTGGGCGGCGACGAGCAGGCCGATGAAGCGGGTGCTCGCGCCGGCCTCCGTCGCCGCCAGCGTGATCGTGTCGAGCGCCAGCTTGTCGGCGAACTGCGCCGCGACGCCGGTCAGCAGCAGGACGAGGAAGAGCGGAGACGTCATCGGGGCGTTCAGGGACGTCGGGGTCGGCGGGTTCATGGCGAGCGTTCCGCATGCGCAGGGTCCGGCCGCGGATTTCCCATGCGCCGGCGCGCGCTCCCACCCGTTTCCTGCCCGGGCTGCGACCATCAGAGGTTTGCCAGCGCCGCCCCGAGCGACTATTCGGGAATGACGATCAAGCCAGCAGCGGCCAGCCCTTGACCCGTCCCAAGACACCACTTCTCGACCAGGTTCCCGATCCCGCGGCGCTGCGCCGGCTCGACGATGCGCAGCTGCGCCAGCTCGCCGACGAACTCCGGGCCGAGACGATCGACGCGGTCTCGGTGACCGGCGGCCATCTCGGCGCGGGTCTCGGCGTGGTCGAGCTCACCGTCGCCCTGCACCATGTCTTCGACACGCCGCGCGACCGGGTGATCTGGGATGTCGGCCACCAGGCCTACCCGCACAAGATCCTGACCGGCCGCCGCGACGGCATCCGCACCCTGCGCCAGCCGGGCGGCCTCTCCGGCTTCACCAAGCGCAGCGAGAGCGAATACGACCCGTTCGGCGCAGCCCATTCGTCGACCTCGATCTCGGCCGGGCTCGGCATGGCCGTCGGGCGCGATCTTGCCGGCGGCGCCAACAACGTGATCGCCGTGATCGGTGACGGCGCGATGTCGGCCGGCATGGCCTATGAGGCAATGAACAATGCCGGCGCGCTCGGCTCGCGCCTGATCGTCATCCTCAACGACAACGACATGTCAATCGCCCCGCCGGTCGGCGCGATGTCGGCCTATCTGGCGCGGCTGGTTTCCGGCCGCACCTACCGCTCGCTGCGCGAGGTCGCGAAATACCTCGCCGAGAAGCTGCCACGCTTCTTCCACGAGAAGGCGAAACGCACCGAGGAGTTCGCCCGCGGCTTCTGGACCGGCGGCACGCTCTTCGAGGAGCTCGGCTTCTACTATGTCGGCCCGATCGACGGGCATAATCTCGACCATCTCTTGCCGGTGCTGCGCAATGTCCGCGACGCCGAGAGCGGGCCGATCCTGGTCCATGTCGTTACCCAGAAGGGCAAGGGCTATGCCCCGGCCGAGGCCAGCGCCGACAAATATCACGGCGTCGTCAAGTTCGACCCCGTCACCGGCCAGCAGGCCAAGGCGCCGGCGAATGCGCCGAGCTACACCAATGTCTTCGCCAACGCCCTGATCAAGGAAGCGCGCGAGGACGAGAAGATCGTTGCCGTCACCGCCGCCATGCCTTCGGGCACCGGGCTCGACGCCTTCGGCAAGGAATTCCCCGGCCGAACCTTCGATGTCGGCATCGCCGAGCAGCATGCGGTGACCTTCGCCGCCGGCCTCGCCAGCGAGGGCTTCAAGCCGTTCTGCGCGATCTATTCGACCTTCATGCAGCGCGCCTACGACCAGATCGTCCACGACGTCGCGCTCCAGAACCTGCCGGTGCGCTTCGCGCTCGACCGGGCCGGGCTGGTCGGCGCCGATGGCGCGACCCATGCCGGCTCCTTCGACATCGCCTATCTCGCCTGCCTGCCCGGCATGGTGGTGATGGCCGCGGCCGACGAGGCCGAGCTGACCCATATGGTCGCGACGGCGGCCGCCTATGATGCCGGGCCGATCGCCTTCCGCTATCCGCGCGGCGAAGGCGTCGGCGTCGAGCTGCCGCAGCACGGCGTGCCGCTCGAAATCGGCAAGGGCCGGATCGTCAGGGAAGGCACGCGCATCGCCCTGCTCTCGCTCGGCACCCGCCTCGCCGAATGCCTTTCCGCCGCCGAACTGCTCGGCCAGCGCGGCCTCTCGACGACGGTCACCGATGCCCGTTTCGCCAAGCCGCTCGACGAGGCGCTGATCGCGCGCCTCGCCCGGGAGCACGAGGTGCTGATCACGGTCGAGGAAGGCTCGGTCGGCGGCTTCGGCAGCCATGTCCTGCAATTGCTGGCTCAGAAGGGCCTGCTCGACGGCGGGCTGAAGATCCGCAGCCTGACCTTGCCCGACAGCTTCCAGGACCATGACAAGCCGGAGAAGATGTATGCCGATGCCGGCCTCGACGCCGCCGGCATCGTGCGGGCCGTCGAAGCGGCGCTCGGCCCGGCCAGCGCCGTAAAGCGCGCCTGAAGCGATGACCGCCGGCCTGCCGCGCCGCGTCCGGGCCGACCTTTTGCTGGTCGAGCGCGGCCTGTTCGAAAGCCGGGCACGGGCCCAGGCCGCCATTGCAGCCGGGCTCGTCAGCGCCGACGGCGTCGTTCTGCGCAAGGCGTCCGAGACCGTTCCCGATACCGCCGAAATCGCGGCGCAGGCGCCCCACCCATACGTTTCGCGCGGCGGGGTGAAACTCGCAGCGGCACTCGACGCCTTCGGCATCGATCCGGCCGGGCTCGCCTGCCTCGATGTCGGCGCCTCGACCGGCGGCTTCAGCGACGTGCTGCTCCGGCGCGGCGCAGCCCATGTCCATGCCGTCGATGTCGGCCGATCCCAGCTGCATGAGAGCCTGCACGGCCATCCGCGCCTCAGCAGCCTGGAGAGCCAGGACATCCGCACGCTCGATCCCGCTCTGCTGGGCGAGCCGCCGGCGCTCGCCGTCATCGATGTCAGCTTCATCTCGCTGAAACTGGTGCTGCCGGCCGTGGCGAAGCTGCTGGCGCCCAAAGCGCAGCTCGTCGCACTGGTGAAGCCGCAATTCGAGACGAAGCGCTCGGCGCTCAAGAAGGGTGTGTTGCGCGACGAGGCCTTGCAGGAAGCGATCTGCGCCGAGATCGCCGAACTCACCGCCGAACTCGGTTTCCGGGTATTTGGCCCGATCCCCTCCCCGATCGAGGGCGGCGACGGCAACCGCGAATTCCTGATCGGCGGGGCGCGCTGAGCCTCAGCCAGCGATCAGCGCATCGATCTCCGCCTGCACGACGCCCCGGTCGATATTGGCGGCGTCGCCCTGGCCGTTGGCATTGATGAAGGCCGCAGCCCGCGCGATCAGGCGGCGCAGGGACAGGCTGGCGACATCGACGATCAGTGCGGGGTCTTCGCTGTCCGGCATCTCCTCGATCAGCGCGGTCGCGGTGAGGACGAGGCGGTCCATGGCGGCGCAGAGCTCGTCGAAGGCCGCGACCTCACGCGCGCCGAGCCGCTGGTAGGCCTCGCGCGCTTCCGCCGCGCAGCGCAGCGACGAGGCTTCGAAATGCTCGGAATAGCTGACCGCCTGCCAGGCACGCAGCTCGACCAGAAGCGCACGGTCCATCGGCACCATCTCGAGCAGCATCAGCGCTTCGCTATGGCGGTTCAGATAGTCCGTCGAGAGGCGCATCGGTGAAGGCTCGGTTCGGGAGCCGACTGCCGCGTTCGGCGCATCTGATCTTGCGGGAGCGGACATACAGGCGGCCTCGAAATCGCTGGGAATATGCGCGGCCAAACCCAAATAAAGTATTGATCGGACGTATCGGAACGTCGACTGAACAGGACATGTGTGGCCGCTACGCCGTAACCTTGCCGCCGGAAGCGATGCGCCAGGCCTTCGCCTATCGCGAGCAGCCGAACTTTCCGCCGCGCTACAACATCGCGCCTACGCAGCCGGTGCCGGTAGTCAGGCTCGAGCAAGGCATGCGCCAGTTCATCCTGATGCGCTGGGGCTTCATTCCCGGCTGGGTCAAGGATCCCAAGGACTTTCCGCTGGTCATCAACATCCGCAGCGAAAGCGCGGCCGAGAAGCCCTCCTTCCGCGCCGCCCTCGCCCGACGGCGCTGCCTGATGCCGGCAGACGGGTTCTACGAATGGCACCGCCTCGGCGAGGGCCGCCGGCAGGAAAACCGGCCCTATCTCTTCCGCCGGCCAGATCGTGGCTTCTTCGCCTTCGCGGCGCTGTGGGAGACCTGGCACAGCCCGGACGGCTCGGAGATCGACACGGTCGCGATGGTGACCGGCCCCGCCAACGGGCAGATGGCGGCAATCCACCACCGCTCCCCGGTGATCCTGGCCCCTGATGCCTACGACGCCTGGCTCGATCCGGCATCAGAGCCCGCAGCGCTTCGGCCATTGCTGCGCCCGCCCCCGGACGACCTGCTGGAGATGATCCGGCTCGGCGATGCCGTGAACAAGGTCGCCAATGACGGGCCGGAATTGCAGCAGCCCTTCGATCCCGCATCGGCGCCGAAGCCGCCCGAGCAGAAGCCCGCCATGCGTTCGCGGCGGGGCGGCAAGGACGACGCGCAGGGCAGCCTGTTCTAGCGCAGGGGGCGACGGCGCGCTTACTCTCGGCCAACGACAGGACCGACTGGAGGAACGCCTGACATGCATGGCCGCCGCCCGACGATGAGTTCCCTGCACGGCATGGTCGCCGCAGCCCACCCGCTGGCGGCGCAGGCCGGAGCGCGCATCCTCGCCCAGGGCGGCAATGCCTTCGACGCGGTCGGCGCGGTCGCGGCGGCGCTCAACGTGGTCGAACCGTTCATGTCGAGCCTCGCTGGAATGGGCTCGGCGACGATGTGGGTCGCCGCCGAGAAGCGGGTGCGCGTGCTCGATTTCGTGCCGCCCGTGCCGGGCAGCTTCCCGCTCGAGCGCTTCAGCCAGCGTTCGGACCTCGAGCGCGGCGCGCTCGCCGTCGCCCCGCCCGGCAACCTCGCCGGCTGGTGCGAACTCAACCGCACCTATGGACACCTGTCGCTGGCGGAGATCTTCGCACCGGCTATCTCACTGGCCGCTGACGGGTTTCCGATCGCCGAGTTCGGCGTCGCGGAGTTCAACGAGCAGGCACCGCTCCTGCGCGAGCGCCCGGAGCTTCATGCCGACTGGGCGAAGAACTACCTGCCGGGTGGCGGCGACACGGTCGAGCTCGGCCAGATCCTGCGCCAGCCCGATCTCGCCCGAACGCTCTCCGAGATCGCGGCCAAGGGTCCGGAGCACTTCTATCGCGGCACGCTTGGCGAGACCGTGATCGCGCATCTCAAGGCCAAGGGCGGCACGCTGACCATGGCCGATCTCGGCGAGGTCGCGCCGCGCTGGCGCGAGCCGATCGCCGCCGCCTATCGCGACCGGCTCGTGCATGTGCCGCCGCCGGCCTGCGAAGGCTTCCAGTTCCTCCTGACCCTGCGCATCCTCGACGGTTTCGACCTCGTCGGGCTGGAGCGCGACGGCGCCGAACATCTCGACATCGTCTACCGCGCCATCCGCCTCGCCGCCGGCCAGCGCATCGCCCACAACAATCCGAAGCCGGAGAAGCTCGCCGAGCTCTTGTCCGATGCCTCGGTCGAGACCTTGCGCGCCCGCGTGCGCGACGGCCAGCCGATCACCGGCCCGACCGAGCAATGGATGGCGGAGGCGCCCGCCGGCGAGGACCCGGCCCACACCACCTCCTTCTCGATCGCCGACCGCGAAGGCAATCTGATCTGCGTGACGCAGAGCATCGGCAGCCCGTTCGGCAGCGGCGTGGTCGTGCCGGGTACGGGGCTCTGCCTCAACAATTTCCTGTACTGGGCCGATGTCCAGCCCGGCAGCCCGAACCGCTCGCAGCCGGGCTCGGAACTGCCGATGTGCATGTCGCCGAGCCTGTCGACCCGCAATGGCGAGCCGGTGCTGGCGCTCGGCACGCCCGGCAGCTACGGCATCCTGCAGACGCAGGCGCAGGCCATGGTCCAGCATGTCGATTTCGGCCTGCCGCTGCAGGAGGCGATCGAGGCGCCGCGTGCCCGGCTCTGGGATGGCTGCGCCATCGAGATCGAGAACCGTATTCCAAGCGAGACGATCGCCGCCCTGCGGCAGCGGGGCCACGAGATCACCCCCTTCGATGTCGGCTGGACGATGCGGGTCGGCGGCATGCAGGCGGTCGCGCGCGACCCGGCGAACGGCAAGCTGACGGGCGCCTGCGACCCACGCCGCGACGGCTATGTCGCGACGCCCTGAGCGGACGCGGGGCTGAACAGGGGCTTCGCCTGCGCCGCGATGGCAGAGCTGTGACCATAGCCAACACCGTTACGCCGATGTCTTCGAGGATTTTGCATGTCGACGCCCGCCAATGATCTTCGCTCCTGGCTGACGAACTGCCTGCTGCCGGGCTGGATCGCGCGTGCCTACGATCCGGCGCGGCCGGGCTTCGTCGAATATCTCACACCGGACGGGACGCCCGAGCTCGGCGAGATCGGCACGACGCTGGTCACGGCGCGTCTCACCTATGTCTTCAGCCATGCCCATCTGCTCGGCGTGCCCGGCGCGCTGGCAGCGGCGCGGCACGGCATCGCCTTCCTGACCGGCGCCTGCCGCCGCGTCGATGGACGCTACAGCCATTCCTGCAACGCGCAGGGCGAGGCCGTCGACGACAGGTCTGATTTCTACGATCTCGCCTTCGTGCTCTTCGCCTTCGGCTGGTTCGCGAAGGCGAGCGGCGACGAGAGCGTGCTGGCAATGGCCGGCGAAGTCATGGATTTCCTGGAGCAGGAGCTGGCGCACCCGGCCGGCGGCTTCAGGGAGGACACGCTGGATACCCAGCCCCG
The DNA here is from genome assembly GCF_001509835.1 of Allobosea sp. WAO. Taxonomy (GTDB): domain Bacteria; phylum Pseudomonadota; class Alphaproteobacteria; order Rhizobiales; family Beijerinckiaceae; genus Allobosea. Next base: position 461,472 of record NZ_JXTJ01000003.1, on the reverse strand, counting down.
GCGCCAGAACCCGCATATGCACCTGCTCGAAGCCTGCCACGCGCTCGCGGCGGTCTCGCCCGATCCGCGCTGGCTGGCGACCGCCGACAGGCTGGTTGGGCTGATGCGGGAGCGCATGCTGGACGGCAGTGGTACGCTCGGCGAATTCTTCGGCAACGACTGGGCAGCCTTCCCCGGCCCGCGCGGGCTGATCCGGGAGCCCGGCCATCATTTCGAGTGGACCTGGCTGCTCTATCACCATGAGCGGCTGACCGGCTCGACGGAGGCCCGCGCGACGGCGCACAAACTCCACGCCTTCGGGCAGCGCCAGGTCGATGCGCCGGGCAACGGCTCAGGCCTCGTCGTGAACGAGGTCGATCCGGCAGGGCGCGTGCTGAACGGCGCCGCGCTGCTCTGGCCGCAGACCGAATATCTGAAAGCCCTGGTCGCGCGGATCGAGTTCGAGGGCGATGCGGATGCCGCCGCCCGGCTCGATCAGCATGTCGCGCTGATGTTCCAGCACTTCGTCGACCGCGAGAGCGGACTATGGGTCAACCAGCTCGGCGAAAACGGGAAGCCGATCGCCGACCGGGTCCCGGTCCGGGTGCTCTATCATCTGGTGCTGGCGCTGGCCGAGATCTGCCGGGTGCGCGAGGGCGGCGCGGCCGCATAGAGCCTCCTGCCCCATAATGACACTCCCGTTCCGCCCAGATCAGCGTCCCGGGCTCCCGGGCGCCGCTCGCGACCGCCCTACAACACCGCCCCGGGGTTGAGCACGCCCTTCGGGTCGAGCGCCGCCTTGACGGTGCGCATCAGATCGAGCTCGACCGGGTCCTTCACCCCCGGCAGCAGCGAGCGCTTCAGCCGGCCGATGCCGTGCTCGGCCGAAATCGAGCCCTTGAGCTCGGTGACGATGGCGTGGACGGCGGCGTTCATCGCGTCCCAACCGGCGAGATAGGCCGCTTTGTCGGCGCCGACCGGCTGGCTGACATTGAAATGGATGTTGCCGTCGCCGAGATGGCCGAAAGGCACCGGCCGGCAGCCCGGCACCAGCTCCTCGACCTTGGCGATGGCGCGCCTGAGGAATTCCGGCGTCGCGTGCAGCGGCACCGAGACGTCGTGTTTGATCGAGCCGCCCTCATGGGTCTGCACCTCCGAAAGCATCTCGCGCAGCTTCCAGAGATCGGCGCGCTGGCCGAGCGATCCGGCGAGCACCGCATCGGTGACCAGACCGGCCTCCATCGCCTCGCCGAGGAAATTCTCGACGGCTTCCGACAGGCCGGTCTCGGCCTGGGCGCAGACCTCCATCAGCACGTACCAGGGTGACGGCTCCGAGAGCGGATCGCGGGCTCCGTCGGCATGGCGCACGACGAAGTCGAGCCCGATGCGCGGCATCAGCTCGAAGGTGGTGAGCGTGCCGCCGGCGCTGGCCTTGGCCTTGTTCAGGAGCGCCAGCGCCGCTTCCGGATCGGGCACGGCGAGGAAGGCGGTGGCGCGCGCCGCCGGCAGCGGGAAGAGCTTCAGCACCGCGGCGGTGATGATGCCGAGCGTGCCTTCCGAGCCGATGAAGAGGTTCTTCAGGTCGTAGCCGGTATTGTCCTTGCGGAGCTGACGCAAGCCGTTCCAGACACGGCCATCGGGCAGCACGACCTCGAGCCCCAGGCAGAGTTCGCGGGCATTGCCATAGGCGATCACGGCGGTGCCGCCGGCATTGGCCGAGAGATTGCCGCCGACCGTGCAGGAGCCTTCCGAGGCGAGCGAGAGCGGGAAGAGCCGCCCGGCGGCCTCGGCCGCCTCCTGCGCCTTCTGCAGGATGACGCCGGCCTCGACCGTCATGGTGTCGCCTTCGACATCGACCGAACGGACCTTGTCGAGCCGCTGCAGCGACAGGATGATCTCCCGGCCGTCGGCGACCGGGACCTGGCCACCGACCATGCCGGTATTGCCGCCCTGCGGCACGATCGTCGCGCCGGTCTCGCTCGCCCATTTCATCAGGGCCGACACCTCGGCGACCGAGCCCGGCCGCACGACCGCCTGCGCCTTGCCGTTGAAGAGGCCGCGAGGCTCCTTGAGATAGGGCACCATCGCATCGGCGTCGGTGACGACATTCTTCGCGCCGACGATGCCGGCCAGAGCTTCGGTAACGGACGCGCTCATCCTGCCTCCCGAGACGTGATCACTTGGGGCCGGCAGCCTTGCGGAAGACGCCGACGAGTTCGATGTGAGCGGAATAGCGGAACTGATCGACCGGCGTCACGCGTTCCAACGCATAGCCGCCTGCGACCAAAAGCGCCGCGTCGCGCGCGAAGCTGCCGACATCGCAGGAGACATAGGCGACGACGGGCACTTTCGATCCCGCGAGCCGCCTGACCTGCGCCTCCGCTCCGGCGCGCGGCGGATCGAGCACGACGGCATCGAAAGCGGAGAGTTCATGCTCGAGCAGCGGCCGGCGGAAGAGATCGCGGACCTCGGCCGCGATCGGCTTCAGCCCCTGCGCCCGGCTCGCGGCGCGCTGCAGCGCCTGCACCGCCGTCTTGTCGCTCTCGAAGGCGGTGACGTGGCAGCGCTCCGCGAGACGGAAGCTGAACGGGCCGCAGCCGGCGAAGAGATCGGCGACGCGCTTCGCCTTCGGCAGCGCCGCGAGGACGAGCTCGGCCAGTATCTCCTCGCCGCGCGCCGTCGCCTGCAGGAAGCCGCCCGGGCCCGGCGTGACCGCCGCCTTGCCCATGACATGGAAGGGCGCGCGCCGCTCGACGACGATGTCGCCATGCATGGAGAGCCGCGCGAGATCGAGCCGTTCGGCCGCCTCGGTCAAGGTTCGGCGCAGCGAATTGCCGGCCGGGCCATGCCCGCGGATATCAACGTCAAGCCCGGCTTCGGAAGCGGTGATCTGCAGATCGAGCGGCTTGTTCGAGCCGCCGAGCCGGTTGGCGAGGAGCTGGGCGACAGCGGGCGCGCGCGACAACCCGGGCGCCAGCACCGGGCAGGAATCGACGGCGATCAGGTCATGGCTGCGCGCCGCCATGAAGCCGATGCGCATGCCGTCATCCTCGCGCCGGGCGTGGAACGTGACGCGCCGGCGCCCGGTGCCATGGGCGTCGAGCGGCGGCTCGACCGCGACCCCGGCGGCAACGCGCCCGAGCGCCGTCACGACCTGCTGGCGCTTCCATTCGGCATAGAGCCCCTCACCCATGTGCTGGGCGACGCAGCCGCCGCAGCGGGTGAAGAGCGGACAGATCGCGGCGATGCGCGAGGCGGATGGCGCCAGGATCTCGACGACTTGCGCCCGTTCGCCGTCCCGCACCGCGCGAACGCTCTCGCCCGGCAGCGCGAAAGGTACGAAGACCTGGCCGTCCGTCGTCTCGGCCACGCCGTCGCCGCGCTGGCCGAGCCGCGCGATCGTCAGGGTTTCATTCATGGCAAGAGCAGACATGCGCATCCGGGCAGGGTTGAAGAAGAGGCGTGGCCTATCAGTTCCTGCGCCGGGAGGGAAATCATCATCTTTTTTCGCTGAGATTTGGAAGAACTATCCCGTGAAGTCCCGGGCGAACCGATTATGTTGGCGACCTGCTGCGCCCGGCCGGGATCGGACCGGCGGCAGGCCAAAGAGGAAGTGGCCATGACTATCCGCAACGGCGTCGTCGAGGCGATCGGCAACACCCCCCTGATCCGGCTGAAGCGCGCCTCGCAGGAAACCGGCTGCGAAATCCTCGGCAAGGCCGAGTTCATGAATCCCGGCCAGTCGGTCAAGGACCGTGCCGCGCTCGCCATCATCCGCGATGCCGAAAAGCGCGGTTCGCTCCGCCCCGGCGGCGTCATCGTCGAGGGCACGGCCGGCAATACCGGCATCGGGCTCGCGCTGGTCGGCAACGCGCTCGGCTACCGCTCCGTGATCGTCATCCCGGAGACGCAGAGCCAGGAAAAGAAGGACATGTTGCGGCTCGCCGGCGCGACGCTCGTCGAGGTCCCGGCCGTCGGCTACGTCAATCCCAACAACTATGTGAAGGTCTCCGGCCGCCTCGCCGAGGAACTGGCCAAGACCGACCCCAATGGCGCGATCTGGGCCAACCAGTTCGACAATGTCGCCAACCGGCAAGGCCATATCGAGACGACCGGGCCGGAGATCTGGCAGCAGACCGACGGCAAGGTCGACGGCTTCATCTGCGCCGTCGGCACGGGCGGCACGCTCGCCGGCGTCGCCATCGCGCTGAAGGGCTTCAACCCGAAGGTCCGGATCGGCCTCGCCGATCCGATGGGCGCGGCGCTCTACTCCTATTACAAGACCGGCGAATTGAAGGCCGAAGGGTCCTCGATCACCGAAGGCATCGGCCAGGGCCGGATCACCAAGAACATCGAGAACGCGCCGATCGACGTCGCCTTCCAGATCCCGGACGAGGAAGCGATCCCGCTCTGCTTCCAGCTGCTCGAGGAAGAGGGTCTGTGCCTTGGCGGCTCCTCGGGCATCAACGTCGCCGGCGCGATCCGGCTGGCGAGAGAGCTCGGCCCCGGCCACACCATCGTGACCGTCCTCTGCGATTACGGCACGCGCTATCAGTCGAAGCTGTTCAATCCGGAGTTCCTGCGCTCGAAGAACCTGCCGGTGCCCGGCTGGCTCGAACGCAATGGCGGGTTGAAGGATGTCATGGCCAAGGTGATGGCCTGAACCCATGCTGCTCGACCGGCGAACGCTTGCAGGCATCGCCGAGGGCAGCATCACCCGGGTGTTGCGACGCTGGCGCCGGCCGAGCGTCCGCAGCGGCGGCAGCCTGACGACGGCTGCCGGAGTGCTTGCGATCGAGGCGGTCGAGCTGGTCAGCGAGGCCGATATCGACGACGCAGAGGCGACAGCCGCCGGCTTCGCCTCGCGCGAGGCAGCGCTGGCGAGCCTCGCCGGCCGGGAAGGCGACCTCTACCGCATCCGCCTCCACCTTGCGGGCCCCGATCCGCGGCTCGCGCTGCGCGAAGCGGCCGAGCTCGATGCGGACGAGGTCGAGGCGCTTGCAGCGCGCCTTGGCCGGCTCGATACCCGCCGCCCCTGGACGGCGGCAACGCTTGCCCTGATCGCGGCCCATCCCGGCCGCCGCGCGCCGGAACTCGCCGCCCTCATCGGCCGCGAGACGCTCGCCTTCAAGCAGGATGTGCGCAAGCTGAAAGTCCTCGGGCTGACCGAGAGCCTCGAAGTGGGTTACCGGCTGTCGCCGCGCGGCGAGGCGCTGCTTTCGCAGCTCCCGCCGCGCTGAGGCCATGGCCCAGCCGGTGCAGTGCCGCCTCAGGCGGTCTGCGCCTCCGCCTCGAGCGCGTCGATGTCGCCGGCACGGTCGTATTGCGCCTGATCGAGCATGCCCTGGCGCTTGGCGACGATGGTCGGCACCAGAGCCTGGCCGGCGACGTTCACCGCAGTGCGGCCCATGTCGAGGATCGGGTCGATCGCGAGCAGGAGGCCGACGCCGGCGAGCGGCAGGCCAAGCGTAGAGAGCGTCAAGGTCAGCATCACCGTCGCGCCGGTGAGGCCTGCGGTCGCCGCCGAGCCGATCACCGAGACGAAGACGATCAGCACATATTCCTGCAGGCCGAGCGGCAGGCCGTAGAACTGCGCGACGAAGATCGCCGAGATCGCCGGATAGATCGCGGCGCAGCCATCCATCTTGGTGGTCGCGCCGAGCGGCACGGCGAAGGCTGCGTATTCCCGGGGCACGCCGAGGCTCTTCTCGGTCACGGCCTCGGTCACTGGCAAGGTGCCGACCGAGGAGCGCGAGACGAAGGCGAGCTGGATCGCCGGCCAGGCGCCTGCGAAGAAGCGCGCCGGCGAGAGACCGTGCAGCAGGAGCAGGACGGGATAGACGATCAGCAGCACGATCGCGAGGCCGAGATAGATCGCGAAGGCGTACCAGGAGAGCTGCTGCAAGGTCTGCCAGCCATATTGCGCGACGGCATTGCCGAGCAGGCCGACCGTGCCGATCGGCGTCAGCCGGATCACCCACCAGAGGATCTTGCGGACGATGGCCAGCAGCGACTCGTTGAAGGCAAGGAAGCTGTTGGCCCGCTCGCCGACCTTCAGCGCCGCGACGCCGACGACGATCGAGATCACCAGCAATTGCAGCACGTTGAAGCCGAGCCGGGTTGTCGCCGCGCCGCCTTCGACGCGGGTCGTCGCCTGCAGGCCGAGCATGTTGGCGGGCACGAGGCCCTTCAGGAAATCGAGCCAGGAGCCGACCGTCGCGGGCGCCTTTGCGCTTGCGGCCGCGACGCCGGAATTCAGGCCGGGCTGGATGATCAGGCCGAGCGCGATGCCGATCAGCACCGCGATGAAAGCGGTGACGGCGAACCAGAGCAGCGTCTGCCAGACCAGGGCGGCCGCGTTGGAAAGCTGCCGGAGATTGCTGATCGAGGCGACGATCGCCGTGAAGATCAGCGGCGGTACCAGCGCCTGCAGCAGCTGCACGAAGATCGAGCCGGTGGTCTGGAGTGCGACGGTCAGCCCGTTCGGCTGCCCGGCCGCATCCGGGCCGATAGTACGCGCGACCCAGCCGAGCAGGAGCCCGACCACCATGGCCAGCAGGACCTGAAAGCCGAAGCTGGAATAGAACGGCTTTGTGCCGGCGCTCTTCACGCCGGCTGGGGACGTCATCGTTGTCATGGCAGGAACTCGTCAATCGCCGCCGTGCGGCTCTATTTATACGCGAGGATATAATGCGCCGCAGCAGATAAGGCGAAGGAGCAGATTTCTGTTTTGCGCGCAGCCCGCGACAGGATCATTCTACTCCATCTCGATTCCCGGCGAGTTTTATCCCTTTGCCGGCAAGAGAACGCGGGGCAGGCGTGCGCCTCCGGGCCTGTCGGCCTCGGGACACCGCTGCTAACCAAACGGCGCTTTCAACGAACCGCACCGGCACGCCGGACAAAAGCTGCGGTCAACGCCTGGAGAGAACATCGATGAAGAGACGCCAATTCCTTGCAGCCGGCGCGACTGCGGCATTCGCCGCCCCGATCGCGAGCCCCGCCATCGCGCAATCGGCGCCCTCCGTCCGCTGGCGGCTGGTCTCGGCCTTCCCGAAGTCTCTCGACACGCTCTATGGCGGCTCGCTTGAGCTGGCGCGCCGGGTCAGCGAGGCCACGGACGGGCAGTTCCAGATCCAGCCCTTCGCGGCCGGCGAGATCGTCCCCGGCGGCGCGGCGGTGATCGACGCGACGTCCAAGAACACCGTCGAATGCTGCCATACCTGCAGCTATTACGGCATCGGCATCGACCCTGCCTTCGCCTTCGGCACCTGCGTCCCGTTCGGCCCCAATGCCCGCCAGACCAATGCCTGGCTGACGGTCGGTGGCGGGAACGACGTGCTCAACGAGTTCTACGCCAAGCACAATCTCTACGCGCTCCCGGCCGGCAACACCGGCGTGCAGATGGGCGGCTGGTTCCGCAAGGAGATCAACACCGTCGAGGATCTGAAGGGCATCAAGTTCCGCGTCGGCGGGCTCGCCGGCAATGTCCTGCTCAAGCTCGGCGTCGTGCCGCAGCAGATCGGCGGCGGCGACCTCTATTCCTCGCTGGAGCGCGGCACCATCGACGCGGCCGAATGGACCGGCCCCTATGACGACGAGAAGCTCGGCCTCTACCGGGTGGCGAAGTACTATTACTACCCGGGCTGGTGGGACCAGGGCACGGTGATCTCGATGATGATCAACCGCGCGAAATGGGATGAGCTGCCGGCCCGCTACAAGGCCGTGCTGAGCGATGCCTGCGCCGCCACCAACCAGTGGATGCAGGCGAAGTACGATCACGAGAACCCGATCGCGCTGAAGCGCGTGGTCGCTGCCGGCGCCATCCTGCGCCCGTTCTCGCCGGCTATCATGGAAGCGAGCTTCAATGCTGCCCAGCAGACCTATGACGAGATCAACGCGAGCAACCCAACCTTCAAGAAGATCCTCGGCGAGGTCATGGCCTATCGCGATGCGACCTCGCTGTGGTGGCAGGTCAGCGAACTGCCCTACGACATCAACATCGCCAACCTGATCCGGCGCGCCCGGTAAGGTCTTAAAGGGGGAGCCCGGCGCTCCCCCTTTTCGTATCGGCCGCAGGCCCTTTACTCTGCGCAACGGCCAACCCCGGACGGTCGCGGCACATTGTGCCTGACTGCGACGTCCCAAGAGCGGCGCGACGAGACGGGCCGATGATGAGCGAACCTCCCGCGCAAATGGAACGGACGCTGCGGCGACAGAAGCGGCAAATGACGATCGCCGGTCTGGTCGTCACCACCGCATGGCTCGCGATGGGCTCATGGCTGCTCTGGCATGTCGGCTTCCCGGACGGGCTGCGGCTCAACGATATCGGCGACTTCCTCTCCGGCGTCGTCGCCCCCCTCGCCTTCATCTGGCTGGTGATCGGCTATTTCCAGCAGGGTGCGGAACTGTCGCTGAACTCCCGCTCGCTGGCGCTCCAGGTCAAGGAGATGCAAGAATCCGTCCGCCAGCAGAGCGAGCAGGCGGCGGCGCTGGTCAGCAGCGAGGCGCATTCGCGGCGCGACGTGCTGATGCGCGTCATCGCCTTCTACACCGACCTGCTCGCCTCCTATGCCTGCGACCTCTGGCGGCTGGCCGGCGGCATCGAGGAGGAGCGCATCGCCCAGGCCTGGGACCGATACAGCAAGGGCGACCGGGACATCTTCTTCTTCGGCCTGATCGACGCCCTGCGGCCATCCTCGCCGGCCTTGCCGGAGGCTGTCGGCACAGAGGAGGATCGCGAGGAACTGGCCCATCTCAGCGAAGAGTATCTGCGCATCTACGACGCCTTCATCGCCGAGCTCGGCCGGCTCGACGAGGCCCATGTGCTGCACGACATCTATCTGGCAGGCGACATGAAGATCGTGAAGGACCTGCTCGGCACGGTGCAGGCGGCGGCGCGCAAGCCCTAGAGGCGAGCTTCAGCGCAGCGGCCAGACCCAGAGGATCAGCGGCACGGTCAGCAGTATGACCAGCAGCGACAAGGGCGCGCCGAGCCGGGCATAGTCGCCGAAGCGGTAGCCGCCGGGGCCCATCACCAGCGTATTGCACTGATGGCCGATCGGGGTGAGGAAATCGCAGGCCGCGCCGATCGCCACCGCCATCAGGAAGGCATCGGGATTGTAGCCGAGCGTCTTGGCGAAGCCGGCGCCGATCGGCGCCATGACCAGAACCGTCGCGGCATTGTTGAGAAACGGCGTCACCGCCATGGCGGCGACCAGGATCAGCCCGACCGCACCCCAGCCCGGCAGGCCCGCGCCCGCCTGCGCCAGCCAGCCGGCAAAGAGATCCGTCGTGCCGGTGGTACGCAGGCTGTCGCTGACAGGGATCAGCGCCGCGAGCATGACGAGGATCGGCGCCTCGACCGAAGCATAGGCATCGCGCAGCGAGAGCGCCCGCAGCGCCAGCAGCAGCACCGCGGCCGAGAAGAAGGCGATCGCGACAGGAACCAGGCCGAGCGCCACCACCGCCACCGTGCCGACGACGATCGCGCCGGTGATCAGGCGCTTGCGGGCGCTGCCCAGCGACAGGCTGCGCGCCGCCAGCGGCAGCAGGCCGAGCTCGCGCAGGCGCTCCGGCAGGAGCTTCTCGTCGCCCTGCAGCAGGACGACGTCGCCATCGGCGAGGCGGATATCGCGTAGCCGCTCGGTGAAGCGCTCGCCGGCGCGGCTGATACCGAGCAGGTTGACCTGGAAGCGGGCGTGCAGATCGAGCTCAGCGGCTGTCGCGCCGGCGAGGAGCGAGCCTTGCGTCACCACGGCCTCGCCGGTGCGGGCGGGATCGAGCGAGCCCTCGGTCTCGGTCGGGCGGTTCTGGCCGACGAGCTCGAGCTTGCCTTCGGCGACGACGCGCTCCAGCGCCTTGGCCTCGCCGCGCAGCAGCACGATGTCGCCGGCCTTCAGGCTGGCGTCTGGCAACGGCGCCTGCCGGCGCTTGCCGCCGCGCAGGATGGCGACGACATCGACCTCGCCATCGGCCGGCTTCCTGAGATCGGCGATGGTGCGGCCACTCAGCGGCGCGTTGGCGGGTATCCGCGCCTCGGTGACGTAGTCCTTGATGTCGAGCGCCTGGTCGAGCGAGGCCGAGCCCTGCCGGTCCTTCGGCAGGAGCCGGTAGCCGAAACCGAGGAAGAGGCAGCCTGCGAAGGCGACGCCGATGCCAACCGGGGTGAAGTCGAACATGGCGAAAGGCTCGCCGCCAAGCTCCTCGCGGACCCGCGAGACGATGACGTTGGGCGAGGTTCCGACGAGGGTGACGATGCCGCCGAGCAGCGAGGCGAAGGCCATCGGCATCAGGAAGACCGAGGGCGACTTCCCGTCCTTGCGCGCGAGCTGATAGGCGATAGGCAGCATCATCGCGAGCGCGCCGATGTTCTTGATGATCGCCGACATCACCGCGACCGTGAAGACCAGCGCCATGACCTGGGTCTGGGTCGTGCGCAAGGCGGGCGCGATGCGCGAGAGCGCGCTCTCGACGAGGCCGGAACGCGCCACCGCGGCGCTGACGATCAGGGCACTGGCGACGATGATGACGATGTCGTCGGAGAAACCCTTGAAGGCGTCCTTCGGCTGTACGACGCCGAGCACGACGCCGGCGAGCAGCGCCAGCAGCGCAACCACGTCGTAGCGCAGACGCCCCCAGACGAAGGCAGCCATCATCGCGGCGACGAGCGAGCAGGAGAGAATCTGCGGCAGGGTCATCCGCGCCTTCTTACCGGGCGTGGGCGACGGATGCGAAGCCGAAAAAACGAAGCACTCGCCGGCGGATCACCGGCTCAGAGCCATTTCTTCCAGCGGAAGAACAGATAAGGCAGTATCGCCGCGACCACCATGATCCCAAGCGACATCGGATAGCCGAACTCCCACTTCAGCTCCGGCATCTTCTCGAAATTCATGCCGTAGATCGAGGCGACAAGCGTCGGCGGCATGAACACCACCGCGACGACCGAGAACAGCTTGATGATCTTGTTCTGCTCGATGCTGACCAGGCCGAGCGTCGCATTCAGCATGAATTGCAGCTTGTTGGACAGGAAGGTCGCGTGCTCCTCGATCGCCTGGACGTCGCGGATCGCGGACCGCCATTCGGGGGTGAAGCCGCTCATCGCCTTCTTGGTGCGCTTGAAGTTGGCCGAGAGGTAGAGCAGCACGCGCTCGACCGAGACCATGCTTTCGCGGACATTCGAGATGATGTGCTCGTACTGGCCGATGCGGCGCACCACCGCCTGATAGGCGCGGCCCTGCTCGACATTGGCGCTGTTGCCGTCGAAGATCTGGCGCGAGCGCATGTCGATCCGGTCGCCGACGCCGCGGAGGACCTCGGCCGCGCGGTCGGTGATGGCGTCGATCAGCCCCTCGATCACCCCGGCGGGCTCCAAGCTGCAGCCACCCGGCTTGCCGACGCGGTTGAGGAAGATGTTGAAGGCTCCCGGCTGGTCGTAGCGCACCGTGACCAGCGCCTGCTCGGTCAAGATGAAGGTGACGTCGGTCAGGCGGGGAACGTTGCTTTCCGACTGGCAGATCACCCGCATGGTCATGTAATGCGCGCCGTTCTCGGCGTAGATGATCTCGGACGGTTCGAGATCATGCATCTCCTCCCGGGTGGGGATCGAGATGCCGAGATGCTGCTCGACCTTGGCGTCTTCCGGCGTGGTCGGATTGAGGAGGTCGATCCAGATCGCCCCGGCGGGGATCGGCTCGTCTGGTCCCAGGGTCTGGTGGACGAGACGATCGCCCCGCGTCGGGCAGATTCCATGGATCAGCAGCATCGGCGGTCTTTCCGGAAACGCGGGCGCCGGAGCGCCGACCTGTGCGGCACCAACTCCAATCCCCGGACAGTGTCAAACCGATGACGCGCCTTGGGAAAAACCAGAGCTGGCCCTGCCCGGAGGATCACCGGGCGCGGCTGCGGCTGGTTAGCATAAAATAAATCGCAAAATGGGAAACCGCTGAGATCAATCGCCCCTCACGAGTTCTCCATGCTCAGCGCCGCACGAAACCTCAGCATCAAGACCATGCTCCTGACCGTCCTCGGTCTGGCCAGTGCGGCAATCGTAACGCTCGCGACGCAATCGCTCTGGCAAGCCTGGACGCGGCACAGCACGGCAGTCGAGGTTTCGGCCCTCGCCGACCTGAACACGGCCTATTTCACGGCGCTCCAGAATCTGCGCTTCGAGCGCGGCAACGGCTCGAGCGCGATGACGATGCCGACCGACAAGAATGGCGGGATGATCGAGGACGTGCTGACGCGGCGCAAGCGGCTGGACGATGCCATCGCCACGGCGGAGGCGATCGTCCGGAAGAACGGCTACGACGTCGCGACGAGCGTATCGCGCGAGATCGACGGCCATGTCGCCGCGCTCAAGCCGTTGCGGGCACGGATTGACGCCAACTGGAAGCTGCCGCTGGAAGAGCGCGACAAGGAACTGGTCGGCGCCAGCATGGCCCAGACCGGAAAGTTCCTGGCGGCACTCGAGGCCGCGTCGACGACGCTCGAGGAACGCATCCTCGCTCTCGATGCCAGCTTCGCCAATCTCACCTCGATCCGTTCGATGGCCTGGGCGGCGCGCTCGCTCAGCGGGTCCTCGACGATCCTGCTCAACAACGCCATCGCCGAGGCCCGGCCGCTCGACGCCAAGGAAAGCAATGCCGTCGTCGTCAACGACGCACGCCTGGAATTCGCATGGGGCGTGGTGAGGCAGCTCATCGGCCAGGCGACCACGCCGCAGGCGCTGAAGGACGCGCTCGCGACCGCAGAGGCCACTTATTTCGGCGGATCCTTCAAGGCGGTGCGCGCCGGCCTCGTCGCCGATGTGACGGGCGGCCGTAAGCCTTCGATCAATCCCGATCAGTGGCGCGACCAGATCGTCGCGGCCTCCGAGACGGTCGGCGCCGTGGCGAGCCGCGCCATCGATGTCCTGTCGGACGCCGCCGACGCCAAGGCGGACGCCGCGATGCGCTCGCTCGTGATGTACGGGCTGGTTCTGCTGGCTGCGCTGGCGCTCGCCGTCTTCGGGCTCTGGCTGGTGCAGAGCCGGGTGACACGCCCGATCACGTCGCTGACCGCCTCGATGAAGCGGCTGGCCCAGGGCGACTTCGCGGCCGAGGTCATCGACAGCGGCCGCAATGACGAAATCGGCGGCATGGCTGCCGCGGTCCGGGTGTTCAAGGAGAACGGCTTGCGTGTCCAGGCCCTCGAGGCCCAGGAGCGCGCCGCCGCGGCCGAGCGGGCTGCGCGGACGGAATCCATGATCGCCGTGGTCAACGATGTCGGTACTGTCGTCGCGGCTGCGGCGGCCGGCGATTTCAGCGCGCGCCTGCGCCTGGAGAGCGCCGACGCGCAGATGCAGCAGCTGGTCGACGGGATCAACCAGATCAATGCCGTCGTCGACGGCGCGACCACAGAGTTCGCCGACATCCTGGCATCGGTCTCGCAGGGCGACCTGACCCGCAGGATCGCCACCAGCTATCAGGGCCGCTTCGCCGAGCTCAAGCACTCGGTCAACGACACGGTCGCGCGGCTCTCGGACACGATCGGCGGCATCCAGGCGACGACCTCCCAGGTCTCGGCCTCGGCCCGCGAGATCAAGGCGGGCGCCGACGATCTCGCCAAGCGCACCGAGGAACAGGCGGCCTCGCTGGAGGAGACGGCGGCGACGACCGAGGAGCTCGCGGCCTCCGTCAAGGCGAGCGCCGGCTCTTCCAAGGTCGCGGCATCGGCCTCCGACGAGGCGATGGACGTCGCCCAGCAGGGCGGCATGATCGTGCAGGACGCCGTCGCTGCGATGGAGCGGATCGAGGCCGCCTCCCGCAAGATCACCGACATCACCTCGGTCATCGACGGCATCGCCTTCCAGACCAATCTCCTGGCGCTGAACGCGGCCGTGGAAGCCGCCCGCGCCGGCGATGCCGGCAAGGGCTTCGCCGTGGTCGCCTCGGAGGTCCGCACGCTGGCCCAGCGCTCGGGCGAGGCCTCGAAGGACATCACGACCCTGATCCAATCCTCGACGACCGAGATCGAGGAAGGCGTCAGGCTGGTCCGGTCGGCCGGAGCGGCTCTGGACAAGATCGTCTCGGCCTCGCGACAGGTCGCCACGACGGTCGTCGAGATCTCGGCGGCTGCGGGCGAGCAGGCGAACGGCATCGAGGAGATGAGCCAGACCGTCGCGCATATGGACGAGATGACTCAAGCGAACGCCGCGCTGGCCGAAGAGAGCGCCGCCTCCGCCGCCTCCCTCGCCGACCAGATCCACAGCCTCGACCAGCTCGTCGCGGCCTTCCGCATCGCCGGCGGGGATGTCAGGGCGAGCAGCGAGCCCGAGCGCCTGCGCAACCTCGCAGCCGCGGCCATGTCCGAAACCCGCTCCGCCCCGCGCGCACCGGCTCGGCGCACCCAGCCTTCCGCGGAGCAGCGCGCGCCGATGCCCGCCCGCAAGGTCGCCAACGGCGGAGCGCGGGACCTCGAGTGGGAGGAATTCTGAGCCCGGCCGGACTCAGATCCCGCCCTTCACGCCCTGCGGCGGCTTGCTGTCGGCCGGCACGAAGAAGTCCGGCATCAGCGGCACCGAGGGATCAACGCGGTAGGGCGTGAAATCGGTCACACCCTCGGCGGCCATGAAGCTGTCGTCGATCAGGAAATTGCCCGAGAATTCGCGCGAAGGCTTGTTGAAGACCATCCAGGCGGCCTCACCCAGCATGTCGGGGGTGCGGCTCGCCTGCACCATCTTGTCGCCGCCAAGCAGGTTCTTGACCGCCGCGGTCGCGACCGTGGTGCGCGGCCAGAGCGCGTTGACGGCGATGCCTTTCGGCGCGAGCTCGCCCGCGAGCCCGAGCACGCACAGGCTCATGCCATACTTCGCCATGCTGTAGGCCAGATGCGGCGCGAACCAGCGCATGCTCATGTCGAGCGGCGGCGAGAGCATCAGGATGTGCGGGTTCTCCGCCTTCTCCAGATGCGGGATCGCGTATTTTGAGACCATGAAGGTGCCGCGCGTGTTGATCTGGTGCATCAGATCGAAGCGCTTCATCTCGGTCATCTGCGTGTTGGTCAG
Source organism: Allobosea sp. WAO (assembly GCF_001509835.1). Taxonomy (GTDB): domain Bacteria; phylum Pseudomonadota; class Alphaproteobacteria; order Rhizobiales; family Beijerinckiaceae; genus Allobosea. The sequence continues at coordinate 446,450 of NZ_JXTJ01000003.1, read as the reverse complement.
CGAGATCGCGCTGGCATTGTTCACGAGGATGTCGATGCCGCCGAAGGTCTGCGCCGTCTTCGCGATCGCCGCGACCACCGCCTCCTCCTCACGGATGTCGACCATCAAGGGCAGGCATTTGCCGCCGGCCGCCTCGATCTCGGCGGCCGCCGTATAGATCGTGCCTTCGAGCTTGGGATGCGGCTCGGCCGTCTTGGCGGCGATGGTGACGTTGGCGCCGTCGCGCGCCGCCCGCAGCGCAATGGCGAGGCCGATGCCGCGCGACCCGCCGGTGATGAAAAGCGTCTTGCCCTTGAGCGACATGGTGGTTTCCTCCAGCCTTATGATTGCAGAGTGAAGCGTTCCGGCTGCCTGCCGTCCGCATCGGTGAAGCCGTAGAGGCGCGCGAGGTCGGCGACCTGCAGCATCTGCCCGGCATGGCGCGCGACCTGCGGGTCGGCCGCCAGCGCCGCGACGGCGCGGCCGGCATAGAGCGGCGTCTCCGTCGTCTCCGCGGAAAGGCCGGCATCGCGCACCCGCTCGGTCAAGACATGTCCGGGCGAGAGGCCGAGCGCCGTGACGCCGAATGGCGCCAGCTCCTGCGCCATGGCGAAACTCAGCCGGTTCATCGCCGTCTTGGCGAGATCGTAGAAGACATCGCCGAGATAGCCGCCGGCCGTGTCGAAGCTCACCGTGACGATCAGCCCCTGGCGCATCTGCGCCATCGCCGGCGCGACGGCGCGGGCGAGCAGCAACTGCGCGTAGACGCCGCTCTCGAAACTCTGTCCGAGCCTGCCGGCAGGACGCCGCCAGAACGGCGATCCGAAGGCCGAACCATCGGGATAGCGCTCGCCATCATAGCCCTCGTTGCCGCCCCAGACCGCATCGACGACACAGTCGAGCCGGCCGAAACGGCGCAAGGTCCAGGCGACGAGCTGGTCGACCTCGCGCTCATTTGTGTGGTCGCAGCGATAGGGCTGGCCCTTGCCGCCGGCGGCCTCGACCTCGCGGGCCGTATCCTCGAAGGTCTCGAGCCGCTGATCGGTCCGTGGCCCGGCCTCGCTGGAACGCCCTGTGCAGATCACCGTCGCGCCGGCCTGTCCGAGTGCTCTGGCAATGCCGCGCCCGAGCCCACGCGATGCGCCGGCGACGAGGCAAATCTTGCTTGCAAGGGGAGTGGAGGTCACCGGCGCCACCCTGTCCTTCCGGGGCAGGCCGCAGGGCTGAGCCCGGAAGCCATGGCCACAACGCTGCTCCGGTTCGTCATGCTTGCCCTTGTGGCGAGCATCCACGTCTTGAACACCGCACTGCGCAGACGAAGACGTGGATGGTCGGGACGAGCCCGACCATGACGCCAAGAGCCGTGCTCACGGATTCCGGGCTCGCCGCTGCGCGGCGCCCTCAAATGACGGTGCAGTTTCCTGCGAACCCGCGTTGAGCTAGAAGCCCCGTCCCCCGAACGACGAGGCGAACCATGGACGCAAGCGAAGTCGCGGCCTGCTGGGAGGCCAATGCCGAAACCTGGACCCGCCATGCGCGGGCCGGCTACGACCTCTACCGGGATGCCCAGAACACGCCGGCCTTCCTCGCCAACCTGCCCGATATCGCCGGCCTCGAAGGGCTCGACATCGGCTGCGGCGAGGGCTCGAACACGCGCAAGCTGGCGCAGGCCGGCGCCCGCATGACCGGCATCGACATCGCCCCGACCTTCATCCGCCACGCACAGGAGGCGGAGGCCGATGCGCCGCTCGGCATTGCCTATCGCGTCGCGGACGGCATGGCCCTGCCCTTCGCCGATGGCAGTTTCGACTTCGCCAGCGCCTTCATGTCGCTGATGGACATGCCGCATCAGGACAAGGTTCTGGCCGAGACGTTGCGCGTGCTGAAGCCCGGAGGCTTCCTGCAATTCTCGATCCTGCATCCCTGCTTCGCGACGCCGCATCGCAAGGTCGTCCGCGACGAGAACCGCAAAGTCCTCGCCATCGAGGTCCGCGACTATTTCCGGCCCACCGACGGCGAAATCGAGAGCTGGCGCTTCGGCGCCGCGCCGGAGCACGAGAAGGCCAGCGTCGAGCCGTTCAGGGTGCCGCGCTTCCACCGCACACTGAGCGATTGGGTGAACATGATCGTCGCGACGGGCTTTGCCATCGAGATGATGCACGAGCCCTCGGTCGATGCCGAGACGGCCCGCGCCCTGCCCTATCTCGACGACACGCTCGTTGCGCCGCTGTTCCTCCATATGCGCGTCCGCAAGGCCGCCCCGGCCGTCTAGCGGGGCGCGCGCCTGCGTCACGCCGCGAAGACCGCGGCCGAATCCGCCACAGCCCCGGCGCCTTCGGTCACCGCGAGCTCCAGCCCCGGCGCCTCGGCAACGTTGTGCTCGGCGAAGAAGCGGGCAGTCGCCAGCGCAGCCGCGCCGGCATCCTCGCCGCGCAGCCCCAGCGCCTTCTTGGCGAGGCCGGTGCCTCCCTGCGCCAGGGCGAAGAGCTTGAGATAGGGCGTCGCGCCGGCGAGCACGCTCGCCTGGTCGGCGCCCATGGTCTGAAGCATCCACTGCGTCGCACGTTCCAGCGAGTCGACGGCAGCGCCGAGCCGCGCCGCCGTGTGGCCGAAGCCCGGCGTATTGGCCTCGCGCACCTGCTCGACCACGCCGCGCATCTCGCCGATCAGCGCCTTCACCGCCTCGCCATTGGAGAGCGGCAGCTTGCGCAGCACGAGATCGATCGCCTGGATGCCGTTGGTACCCTCGTAGATCGTGGCGATCCGGGCATCGCGCAGATGCTGGGCGGCGCCGGTTTCCTCGACATAGCCCATGCCGCCATGGATCTGGACGCCGGTGGAGGCGACCTCGACGCCGATATCGGTGGCGTAAGCCTTGGCGACCGGCGTGATGATCGCGGCGCGCTCGGCCGCGGCCTTGCGCTTGGCCTCGTCGGCCTCGCGATGCGAGCGGTCGAGCGTCGCGGCCAGGAGCAGCGAGAGCGTGCGCGCCGCCTGCGTCTTGGCGCGCATCTCCATCAGCATGCGGCGAATGTCGGGGTGGACGATGATCGGGCTCATCGGCGCGCCCTTGGGCGCATCGAGCGCCGTGCCCTGCTTGCGCTCATGGGCGAAGGCCAGCGCCTGCTGGTAGGCCCGCTCGGCAATGGCGACGCCCTGCACGGCGACGTTGAGGCGGGCATTGTTCATCATCGTGAACATGCAGGCGAGGCCGCGGTTCTCTTCGCCGATCAGCCAGCCGATCGCGCCGCCATTGTCGCCATAGCTCATCGCGCAGGTCGGCGAGGCGTGGATGCCGAGCTTGTGCTCGACACCGGTACAGCGGACATCATTGCGCTCGCCGAGCGAACCATCTGCATTGACCAGATATTTCGGCACGAGGAAGAGCGAGATGCCACGCGTCCCGGCAGGCGCGTCGGGCAGGCGGGCGAGGACGAGATGGACGATATTGTCCGTCATCTCATGCTCGCCATAGGTGATGAAGATCTTCTGGCCGGTGATGCGATAGGTGCCATCCCCGACGCGCTCAGCCTTGCAGCGCAAGGCGTTGAGATCCGAACCGGCCTGCGGCTCGGTCAGGTTCATCGTGCCCATCCACTCGCCGGAGACGAGCTTGGCGAGATAAGTCTCCTTGAGATGGTCGGAGCCATGGGCATGCACCGCCTCGATCGCGCCGACCGTGAGCAACGGCCCGAGCGCGAAGGCGAAGGCAGCCGAATTCCACATTTCGGTGCAGGCGGATTGCACCAGCGTCGGCAGGCCCTGGCCGCCATAGGCCTCCGGCCCCGGCAAGGCGTTCCAGCCGCCCTGGGCCCAGGCATGGTAGGCCTCCTTCCAGCCCGGCGGGGTGGTGACGACACCGTCCTTCAGGGTCGAGCCGTGCTTGTCGCCGACCACATTCAACGGCGCGAGCACATCGCCGGCGAATTTCGCGGCCTCCTCGAGCACTGCCTCGGTGAGACCGTCCTCCAACTCGGGCACGAGACCATCGGCCAGCAGGGCATCGAGCCCGGCGACATGGCGCATGGTGGCCAGGATATCCTCGACCGGAGCACGATACGACATAAGCCTCTCCCTGGACGCCCCCCGAATTCGCGGCGGGCATTTTTGCAGCGTTGCGTTTGACGGCGATGTTAGCGGCGAACTATGCCCTCCGCCAACGCGCAAGCCGGTGCGTCCCTGCGCAGACGGCCCGGCATTGTTATAGTTCACATGTAAACATTCAAGGGCGATCGTGACCGAACTCCGCCAGACGCAGCGCCTTCAGGCCGACGAGGCCGGTATCGCCGAAGCGGCACGGCTGCTTCGTGCCGGAAAGCTGGTCGCCCTGCCGACCGAGACCGTCTACGGTCTCGCCGCCGATGCGACCGACGGCCGCGCCGTCGCCTCGATCTATGCCGCCAAGGAGCGACCCAGCTTCAACCCGCTGATCTCGCACCTCCCGGACATGGCCGCCGCCCGGCGCGAGGGCCTGTTCGACGCGGCCGCTCTCGCGCTGGCCAAGGCCTTCTGGCCGGGACCGCTGACCCTGATCGTGCCGGTTTCGCCGGGCTGCACGGTCAGCGACCTCGCCCGCGCCGGGCTCGCCAGCGTCGCGCTCAGGGTGCCCTCGCACCCGGTCGCGCATGCCGTGCTCGCCGCTGCCGGTCGGCCGATCGCCGCCCCTTCGGCCAATCGCTCGGGGCGCGTCAGCCCGACCCTGCCGGAGCATGTGGTGGTCGATCTCGACGGGCGCATCGACGCCGTGCTCGAAGCCGGCCCGACCGAGATCGGCTTGGAATCAAGCATCGTCGCCTGCCTTGGCGGCGCACCGAAGCTGCTGCGCCCCGGCGGCGTGCCGCGCGCCGCGCTGGAAGCGGCGATAGGGCGCGAACTCGTCGTCGCCGATGCGGCGCAGGGTGCCGCGCCGATCTCGCCAGGACTGCTCGCCTCCCATTATGCGCCGGATGCCGCCGTCAGGCTGGGCGCGGCAGCGCCGCTGCCGGGCGAGGCCTGGCTCGGCTTCGGGCCGGAACCGGAGGGGCATGCGCTGCCGGCACTCGCGCTCAATCTCAGCCCGAAGGGCGACCTTAACGAGGCCGCCGCCAATCTCTTCGCGGCGCTGCGCCAGCTCGACGAGGCCGGCGCGACCACCATAGCCATCGCTCCGGTGCCGATGCACGGGCTCGGCGAAGCGATCAACAACCGCCTCGGCCGGGCCGCCGCGCCGCGCTGAATCCGACAGCGGCGCGCGCGATCCGTCAGACTCGCCTGAGCCAACTTGCAATCGCGCAAGATTTCGCGATGCTGCCCGGACCGTTCCGGGGATCCCCGCTCACGATGTCGAAACTAGCCTGGGACGATTTCCGCCTGATCAAGGCGATTGCCGATGCCGGCGGGCTGACCGGGGCGGCCGCGGCGCTCGACGTCAACCATTCGACCGTGTTCCGGCGGCTCGGCCAGATCGAGGAACAGCTCGGGCACGCGCTCTTCGAGCGCCGCAAGACCGGCTATGTCCCGACCTCGGCCGGCGAGGAGATGGCGGTTCTGGCCTCGCGGATCGACGAGGATGTCACCGCCTTCGGCCGGCGCCTGGCCGGGCGTGACCTCGCTCCCTCCGGCGAGGTCCGGGTGACGACGACCGACACGCTCTATCTGCACATGCTGCTGCCGATCTTCGCCGATTTCCGCGCGGCGCACCCATTGATCCGGCTCGACGTCGTCATCGCCAGCCAGACCCTCAACCTGTCGCGGCGCGATGCCGACGTCGCGATCCGCGCCAGCGACTCGCCCGGCGAAACCCTGATAGGGCGCCGGCTCGCCGATCTGAATTGGGCCGTCTATGCCCGCGCCGAAGCGCCGGCCACGGCTGAAGAACGGGACGATCCGACCGCGCTGTTCCGGCGCATATGGGTCACGCTCGGCGACCATCTCGGCTATGTGAAGGCGGCCCGCTATGTCCGCGACCATGTCGAGCCCGAGCGGATCGCTCTGCGCTCCTCCGCCGTCCTCGGGCTGACCGAAGCTGTCGAGCAAGGCATCGGCATCGGCCCCCTGCCCTGCTTCATCGCCGACCAGCGGCCAGGACTGGTGCGGCTGCTGCCGCCGCGCCCCGAATTCACCACCGGACTATGGATCCTGACCCATCCCGACATCCGCCATGCGCCGCGGGTCCGGGCTTTCATGGACTTTTGCGGCAGCGAACTCGCGAAGCGTCGCGCACTGCTGGAAGGCACTGTCTGAGGCAGGCTGAGGCAGGCTGAGGCAGGCTGAGGCAGGCTGAGGCGCCCTATCCAGCGACCGAGGCAGGCACAAGAGTTCCGAAGCCGTCCCGGCCCTCGCAAAGGCAACCGCGTTGCCACGCGCCAAAAACCGGTATACCAGTATTCCAGTATCCAGGAACGTGAGATGCCCAGACCTTCACGCACCGCCCGCGCCCCGCAATTGCCGGCCTTCGCGATCGACCGCTCGCTACGGGCGCCGGAGCAGGTCTATCGCGGGCTGCGCGAGGCCATCGTCTCGCTCGCCATCGCTCCCGGCACCGCCATTTCCGAAGGCGATGTCGCGGAAGCCTGCTCGATCAGCCGCACCCCGGTGCGGGAGGCCTTCGCCCGGCTCAGCGAAGAGCAACTGCTCGACGTCTTCCCCAATCTCTGCACCTTCGTTTCGCTGATCGACCCGCGGGCGGTGGCGGAAGCGATCACCATCCGCCGCCTGCTCGAGGGCGAGGCGGCGGCGAGCGCCGCGGGCGCGGCCGACCCGGCCCTGCTGCGCGAGATGTCCGAGATCCTTGCCCGGCACGGACAGGCCGTCGCAGCCGGCGACGCGGCCGGGGCCTATGCCTGCGACGAGGCTTTCCACCACGCCCTCTTCGCCGCGCAAAAGCTCGACCAGATGTGGCAAAGCGTCAGCCGGGCACGGACCCATCTGCAGCGCGTGCACCATCTCAGGATCGCGGAGCGCGGCGCACTCGGCGATGCGCTGGAGCAGCATCGCCTCGTCCTCGCCGGCATCGAAGCGGGTTCGCCGGAGGCGGCCAGGGCCGCAATGGCTGCCCATATCGAGGCTCATGGCCGCTTTCTCAGCCGCATCGCCGGCCTCAAGCACCCGTACATCCGAGCCGAATGACCACCGACCAGCCATCACTGGGCATTACGATCATGCCCGATTTCGCCCAGTCAGAGGGTGTCGACGCCGTTCTGGAGAACATCGTCGAGCGCCTCGGCTGCTCCGTGCTCTGCACCACGCCTTCGGTGGCCGAACGCTGCCCGGAAGGGACAGGGGTGCGCGAGCCGCCGGCTGATGCCGGTGCCGGGCTTGGCCGCACGCTCGATCGCCCGCTCTGGGGCGACAGGGCCCTGTGGATGAAGACGGCCACCAGTTTTCGGCCGAATCCGGCGCTCTATCGCGACAGCCCCTACCCGCCGCCGCTGCCGGAGGAGCTGACCGATCGCGAAGGAGGCACGGTCGCCAGCCTGCTCGCCGGGGCGAAGCGCGCCGGCATGAAAGTGCAACTCCAGCTCATGGCCGCCGCCCCGCCAGGCCTGCGCGTCCAATGTCGCGACGACGACTACGCCGACGAGCAACCGCTGACCATTTTCGGCCGGCCGGTGCCCGGTCGCGTCGATGCCAATCTCAGCCTCGCCGGCCAGGGCCTGCGCCGCTACATGCGCGCCCTCGTCACCGACCTCTTGGCGAATTACCCGGAGATCGACGCTCTGCGCTTCGACTGGCCGGAGTATCCGCCCTATGCGCTCGAAAGCCTGCTCTTCGACTTCAGCCCCGCGGCCGTGAAGCGCGGCGAGGAGCTGGGTCACGATGTCGAGGCGATCCGGGCGCGCGTGCTGGAGGGGCTGCGCGAACTGGCGCCTCGTCTTGCGACAGCCCCGGAGACGGTAGATTCCGAAAAGCTGGCGACCACCGGCTCCTGGGGGGCGGACCTGCTGGCTTACCGTGCCGCGCTCGTCGGCGATTATGTCCGTGATCTCGCTGCCATCGTCAGGGCGGTTTCCGGCGGGCGCGTCGGCGTCGTGATGCAAGCCTTTCCGCCGCCGCTGAACCGACTTTCCGGCTTCGATTTCGCCGGCATCGACGGCGCCGTCGATGAGGTCTCAGTCAAGCACTACACGATGCACTGGCCGATGATCGAACGGGGCTATGTCGAGCGGCTGGCGCAGGCGACGGGCGCCGACCCCGACAAGATGTTCACGCTCGTGCATGGCGCACTCGGCCTCAACGGCAATGCGTCGACGCGCGAGGCGCTGCGCTATCCCGAGCCCGACGAGCCGCACCCGGCCGACAACGCCAGCCTGCGGCGGAGCGTCGAAACCGCCGCAGGCGCGCTTCGACGGTCACGTTTCTCGACCATCGTGCACGGCTACGGCCCGCCCGACGATGTCGAGCGCCGCTTCCGCGCCGTGCTCGAAAGCCCGTGCCGCCACCTGCACATCAACCGCTACGGCTACCTGTCGGACGAGAAGATTGCCCGGCTCGGCGCCATCTGGCGCGCCAGTCGTTAGCACCGATCGATCGCCCCCAACCATGAGGGGCAACGCCAAGGGCAAGATCAAGGGAGGGAGAAAACCATGTGGTCGTTGAAATCAGGGCTGGCTGCCGCGCTCGTCCTCGCCTCGACGCTGACGGCGGCGGCACAGGAGAGCTATCCGACGCGGCCAGTGCGGATGATCGTGCCTTTCGCCGCCGGCGGCGCCTCGGACATGATCGCGCGGCTCGTCGCCGAGCGGCTACAGGCGCGCTGGGGACAGGGCGTCGTCATCGAGAACATGGGCGGCGGCGGCAGCAATATCGGCGTCGCGGCACTCGCCCGCGCGACGCCCGACGGCTACACGATCGGCCTGATCAATGCGAGCAGCCACGGCCTCAACAAGGCGCTCTACAAGGAGCGGCTGCCCTTCGACCCGGAGCGCGATTTCGCACCGATCTCGCAGCTCGCTATCACGCCGAACGTGCTCGTCGTCAATCCGGAGAAGGTGCCGGCCAAGACCGTGCCGGAGTTCATCGCGCTGCTGAAGCAGAATCCGAACAAGTTCAACTTCGGTTCGTCGGGCATCGGCACCTCGCTGCATGTCGGTATGGAGCTGTTCCAGCAGGAGACGGGCACCAAGCTCGCCCATGTCCCCTATCGCGGCTCGGGCCCGATGATGGTCGACCTGCTCTCAGGCCAGATCGAGGTCGCGCTCGATGGCGCCGCCGTCGCCTGGCCCTATGTCGAGGCCGGCAAACTCAGGGCGCTCGCCATCTCGATCCCGAAGCGCGCCGATTTCGCGCCCGACCTGCCGGCGCTGAGCGAGTTCCTGCCCGGCTTCGACGTCACCGCCTGGCACGGCCTTGCCGCCCCCGCCAAGACGCCGCCGGCCATCGTCGAGAAGATCTCGCGCGACGTGCGCGAAATCCTGGCGACGCCGGAGGTGCGCGAAAAACTCGCCGCGGCGAAGATCATCGCGCTCGGCATGACGCCGCAGGAATTCAAGGCCTTCCTCGACGGCGAACTGAAGAAATGGGCGCCGGTGATCGAGAAGGCCAATATCAAGCTGGATTGAGGGCGCAGCCGGCGGCGGGACAGCCCGCCGCCGCAAGCCCAGGACTCAGCCCACCTCGACCACGACGCGGCCGCGCACCTTGCCGTCGAGGATGGCGCGGCCGGTCTCGATGACGTCCTCCAGCGGAATCGTCGTGGTCATCGCCGCGAGCTTGTCGCGGTCGAGATCGCTGGCGAGGCGCCCCCACGCTTCGAGCCGACGCGGCTTCGGGCACATCACCGAGTCGACGCCGAGCAGGGCGACATTGCGCAGGATGAAGGGCGCGACCGAGGCCGGCAGGTCCATGCCCTGGGCGAGGCCGCAAGCGGCAATGGCGCCGCCATACTTGGTCATCGAGAGCAGATTGGCGAGGGTGTGCGCGCCGACGGCGTCGACGCCGGCGATCCAGCGCTCCTTGCCGAGCGGGCGACCCGGCGCCGAGAGCTCGTTGCGGTCGATGATCTCGGCGGCGCCAAGCCCCTTGAGGTAATCGGCCTCCTCGGCGCGGCCGGTCGAGGCGATGACATGCCAGCCGGCCTTGGCCAGGAGCGCGATCGCAACCGAGCCGACGCCGCCGGCCGCGCCGGTGACGACGACCGGCCCGTCGGACGGCTTCAGCCCGTGCTTCTCGAGCGCCAGCACGCAGAGCATGGCGGTATAGCCGGCGGTGCCGATCGCCATCGCCTCGCCCGGGTTCATGCCTTCCGGCAGCGGCACCAGCCAGTCGGCCTTCACCCGGCTCTTCTGGGCATAGGCGCCCAGATGCGTCTCGCCCGTGCCCCAGCCATTGAGGATAACGAGATCGCCCGGCTTGAAGGCGGGATTGTCGGAAGCCTCGACCCGACCGGCGAAGTCGATGCCGGGGATCATCGGCCAGCGCCGCACCACCGGGGCACGACCGGTGAGCGCGAGCCCGTCCTTGTAGTTCACCGTCGAATGGGTGACGCGGACGGTGACGTCGCCTTCCATCAGATCGGCCTCGGCGAAATCGCCGAAGGCGAGGCTGGTGCCGGTTTCGCCCTTGCCGGCGATCAGGGCCTTGAAGGTGGTCATCGCTACGCTCCCTCTTGCAGTTCTCCAGCCCTCATCCTGAGGAGCCGCAAGGCGGCGTCTCGAAGGATGATCCAGAGCGCGCTGGAGCATCCTTCGAGACGCGACCTGCGATCGCTCCTCAGGATGAGGGCTGACGCGATTCAATCGCGCATGGTCGTGGAGTTGACCCCGCCGGGCCGCCGCCTGCAAGCGGCGCGCCCGTGCGTGTTTGATCAGGCCGGCTGGGCGTGCGGGCGCGCCACCGGCTTCTCGACGATCGGCAGGTTGATCAGCGCCGAGGCGACGCCGAGCGCGACCGAGAGCCACCAGACGATGTCGTAGGAGCCGAAGCGCTCATAAAGGATGCCGCCGAGCAGCACGCCGAGGAAGCCGCCGACCTGATGCGAGAAGAAGGCGAAGCCGTAGAGCATCGCCATGTATTTCGTGCCGAACATCAGCATCACCAGCGAGGAGGTCGGCGGCACGGTCGAGAGCCAGAACAGGCCGATGGTGATGCCGAAGATGATCGCCGTCGTCGGGCTCGCCGGGATCAGGATGAAGGCGGCGATCGCCACCGCCCGGCCGAAATAGATCCAGGCGAGAAGATGGCGCTTGGGCATGCGCGAGGAGAGCCAGCCCGAGCCGAGCGAGCCTGCGGCATTGGCGAGGCCGATGGCGGCGAGCGTCCAGCCGCCGACCCAGGCCGGGAGGCCGGCATCCTTGAGATAGGCCGGCATGTGCACGGTGATGAAGGCAAGCTGGAAGCCGCAGGTGAAGAAGCCGAGGACCAGCAGCACATAGGAGCGGTGCTTGAAGGCTTCGCCCAGCGCCTGCCGGATGGTCTGGTTCGGCAGGTTGGCGGCGGCGGCCTGTCCGACGGCCGCCCCGGTCTTGCGCATGGCGAGCATCGTCGCCAGCGGGATCACCGGCAGCAGGGTGAAGGCGAAGACGATCAGCGCCTGCTGCCAGCCGAGCGTTTCGATCAGGATGTTGCCGATCGGCGGGAAGAGGAACTGGCCGAAGGAGCCGGCTGCGGTGCCGGCACCGAAGGCGAGCGGGCGCCAGCTCTCGGGCAGGAGCTTGCCGAAGGCGGCGAGGATCAGGTTGAACGAGCAGGCCGAGAGGCCGAAGCCGATCAGCACGCCGGCGCCGAAATGCAGCTGCAGCGGCGTCGTGGCATAGGCCATCATGACGAGGCCGGCGGCATAGAGCAGCGCGCCGACGCAGAGCACCCGGACGATACCGAAGCGATCGGCGATCGCGCCGGCGAAGGGCGCTCCAAGCCCCCAGAGCAGGTTCTGGATAGCAAGGGCCAGGCCGAAAGTGTCGCGGCCCCAGCCGAATTGCAGCGTCATCGGGATCTGGAAGAGGCCGGCGCTGGCGCGCGGCCCGAAGCTGATTAGTGCGATCAGGCAGCCGGCGACGACAATGATCTCCGGCGCATGGCTGCGCTTGGCGGCGGAATTCATGCAAGGCTCCGGAGATGGGATCGTGTGTCTGCACGATAGCGCCTGTGCCGCGATGTTTCCAACGCGTTTCCGTGACATCGCGCATCACAGCGCTGCATGGGAATTTCGCGTCGCGCCCAAGCGATCCGCCCGGAATAGCCGCTCCCGACGGCTCTGGCAGCGCTTTTCGGCGGGCGGCGGCGTCCAGACTTTACCGGCCTCCGGCCCCGCCCATTAACCGACCCTCAACCCTGATGTCTGATTATCGAGATGTCGCGAATTTGCATCATCGCAGCTCGCGCACGCCGTTCCATTCCTCTCGGGTTGAGCGCCTTGAGTCAGTTGCGTCCGCGCCGACGATCGAAGCGAAACCGCAGTGCCCGCCTGAGATGGGCGCTGGCGACGGTCGCACCCTGGGCGCTTTCGGCGGGCCTTCTGGTCTCCTTCACCGCTTCGGCCGGCCAGAACCACGATTCCTACGCCTCGCCATCCTCGCTGATCGCGCGCGCCGCGCCGAACCCGCATTCCGATCTCGCGGAAGGGCCGTCCATGCTGGTGGCCGTGAGCGCCTTCCGCATGCCGGAGCGCGCTTTCGAGCGCGTGATCCAGCCGGCCCGGCTTTCCTTCGACATCCCCGAAAACGTCTTCGTCTCCGATCCGCGCCTGCCGCGCGAGGAGATGAAGCGCTCTGCCGGCGCCTTTCCGCAGGTCGACCGCAGCGCCAAGGGCGACCCGATCATCGGCCTGCGGCCGACGCTGACGCGCAATGGTCCGCCCGGCGAACTCGAGCACATCGTCTTCGGCGAGACCCCCGGTATGATCTCGGCCGGCTTCTCGCTCGAGGCGCTCGAAGGCTATGACGGGCCGCAGATCGGCTTCGAGCCGCCGGCCCATGACGAAGGCGTCACCGATCCCGCGCTGTCGGACGCCTCGCCGGTGGCGATCCCCAAGGGCATCTCGCCACGCCATGACGAGGTCCACCGGGAGAGCATCGACGGCTCGACGCCTTCGGTCGCCGCCCCCCTGGCGCAATCCTCGGCAACCCCTTCAACGACGCCAGACGCAAGGCTCGCCTCGGCGACGCCGCCACCCGTCTCGCCGCCGGCCGGCGCCTCCGCGCCACAGAGCCGCATCGCCAAGGCGACGCCCGGCCGCGAGCGCCTGCCGGGCGAAGGCGCGAACGAGGGCAAGCAGATCTACACCAGCCTGATCGCGCCCGAGAACATGGCGAAGGAACAGCGCTGCCTCGCCGAGGCGATCTATTTCGAGGCCCGCTCGGAAAGCGAGCAGGGCCGCGCCGCGGTGGCGCAGGTCGTGCTCAACCGGGTCAAGAGCGGGCTCTATCCCGACAGCGTCTGCGGCACCGTCTACCAGAACCGCAACCGCCACCTCGCCTGCCAGTTCACCTTCGCCTGCGAAGGCAAGTCGCTGCGCATCACCGAGCCCGGCCCCTGGCGCGACGCCACCCGCATCGCCCGCGAAGTCTATGAGGGCACAACCTATCTCGCCGATGTCGGCGCCTCGACCCACTATCACGCCGACTATGTCCGCCCCTATTGGGCCCGCAAGCTGAAGAAGATGGACACGATCGGCCGGCACGTTTTTTACAAGCTGCGGCCGGGGCAGACTTGAGGCTATCAGATTTCCTGGCCTGTCTCCCCCAAGGTAACGCCGACTTAATCCTGGCGTAACGCGCCCGACGCCCTGTCCCCTGTACGACCAGTCCGTTCGTCTTCGGCCCCTCGGAATGGGCCGGGCGGCACACGGCACTCGAGAGCCGGGGCGAGCGCAGGCCGGATGCCTGCGGAGAGGGGGCGGTCCTGTGGGAGGGAGCGCCGCTCCCTCTCCATCTCCATCCGCATCTTTGTGAGAGCAAGTTTCATCCCGACTGAATCGTCATTCCGGACAAGTGCCGAAAGTGCGCAGCTCCGGAATCCATCGTGAGGCGCTGTTCCCTACGATGGCTTCCGGCGTTCCGCTTCGCTCCAGCCGGAATGACGGTGCGAGCCGATGGGGACCGCGGGTTAAGCTTCCTGGAGAGTGCAGCTTTCGCTGGGATGGGCGCGGGAGGTTTCCGAAACCGCCCTTCCCGCCAGTACTGATAATCGGTTTCCCGAACCGGTCGAATGACTGCAAATCCGGCAAGATGGCAGCAACGGAGCTGAACCGCAGGGCGATCGCCGCCATGGTTAATTTTACCTTGTTTTAGCGTTTACCTTGCGTTCATCAGTTCGGTCCGGCTTTTCTCTCCCCAACAACACGGCCGCAGTGCCGCGCAACGGGGCAGAGGTCAGACATGGCATCCAGGGTTCTCGCGCTTTCCGGCATCGCCGCCACCGCCCTTGTCGGGGTGCTCGGCTTCGCTGCTCCGGCCGCTGCCGGCGGCGGCTGCTACGGCTCGTCCTGCTACAAGCTGGTGACGACGCCGCCGGTCTACGGCACGGTCGAGGAAAGCTATGTCACCCGTCCGGAGCGGACCTTCTCGCGGGTCATTCCGGCCGAATACGAGACGGTCATCGAGAAGGTGATGGTCCAGCCGGAGCGCCGCATCGCCCGGCGGATTCCGGCCCAGTACCAGACCGTCTCCGAAAAGGTCCTGATCGCGCCGGCGACGCGCCGCTGGGAGGTCAGCCGCGACGCCTATGGCCAGACCACCGGCTGCTGGGTCGACGTTCCCGCGCAGTACGGCTACCAGCAGCGCACCGTCGAGGTCTCTCCGGCCTCGGTCGAGTACGATGTGGTGCCAGCCGTCTACGGCCAGCGCAGCCGCCGCGTCATGGTCCGCGCCACGCAGGTGGTGCACGAGACCGCGCCGGCCGAATACGCCACCCGCCAGCGCCAGGTCCTGGTCAGCCCCGGCTCGCAGCAATGGGCGCGGGCCCGCTACTGAGTTTCACCAGCCTTACTACGTAGCCCTATTCATCACGGAAAATACCACTCACGCCCCGGCTTCGGCCGGGGCTTTTTTGTGGCTTTGACGGACAGGCGGCGGCGCCCCTCCCGCGCGTCATTCCGGCCGCAGCGCAGCGAAGCGCCGGAATCCATCATAGGGCTCCTGCGCCCTACGATGGATTCCGGAACTGCACGGCTACGCCGCTTGTCCGGAATGACGAGTAGGATTTGTCGGAGCGCGGCTCGCTCAGGCGAGCCCGCCGGTCAGCAGGATCAGCACGCCGACGCCGAGGGCGAAAGCGAGGATACGGGCCGGAAAGGTGAAGAGCGAGCCGGGCGGCTGGCGCATCAGGAGGCTGACCGCGACCTCAACAAGGCCGAGGCCCAGCAGCACGTAGACGAAGGGCGGGAACGTGCCCCCCTTCGCGATCCAGCCGGTATTGGCGGCGAGCGAGGCCGCCGCGCCAAGCCCGACGCCTGCAGCGATGAAAAACTGCTCGGGCTTGGTGAAGCGCATCGGCGGCTCAGCGCCGGCGGAAGTTCTGCGGCCGCGGCGGCATCGGGCCGGGGCTCGCGGTCTTCTGGCGGAAGTTGATGCGGCCACGATCGAGATCGTAAGGCGACATCTCGACGACCACGCGGTCGCCGGCGATGGTGCGGATGCGGTTCTTCTTCATCTTGCCGGCCGCGTAGGCCAGGATGACGTGATCGTTGTCGAGCTTGACCCGGTAGTTTCCGTCCGGGAGCACTTCGACCACGGTGCCGTCGAATTCGAGAAGTTCTTCCTTCGCCATTCCCTGATCCTTCGTCTTCTCTTCGGCGCAAGGGTCGGAGCGACAGCCTGCCGCAATCCGACCCGTCGGGCACTCAGCGCGTCAGTTCGCGCGCCGCCTTGCGCCATTGGTGCGTCGTTGTTCCGTTCTTTGCTGCAAGAACGCGACGCCGCCAAGCCCCTCATTGCCAGAAGCCGCTTCTTTTCGCGCTGCCGGCGCATCATTGCGCTGTGCCGGACGCTCGCCACGCGGCTGGCTCGGACGTGGCGCATCGCTGCGCTGGCCACCACCATTGCGGCCGGCGCCGTTATGGCCGCCACCGTTGCCGGACTTGGCGCCCTGGCGCTGACCCTGGCGCTGCCCCTCGGGGCGGCCATGGTCGCGGCCACCGCCGCCCTGCTGGCCACGGCCGCCACGGCCCTGGTTCTGCGGCGGCTTCTTGGGCGTGCGGCCATCCCAATACGGCACTTCGCCGACCGGGGTCAGCGCGACCTTGGTCAGCTTCTCGATCCCGGCGAGATCGCCGCGCTCTTCCGGCGTGCAGAAGGCGATGGCGACGCCCGAGGCGCCAGCGCGCGCCGTGCGGCCGATGCGGTGGACATAGGTCTCGGGTACGTTCGGCAAGTCGAAGTTGACGACATGGCTGATGCCGTCGACGTCGATACCGCGCGCCGCGATGTCGGTCGCGACCAGGATGCGCAACTCGCCGTCGCGGAAGGCGCCGAGCGCCCGCTCACGCTGGCCCTGGCTCTTGTTGCCATGGATCGCGGCCGACTTGATGCCGGACTGCTCGAGCTGGCGCACGACCTTGTCGGCACCGTGCTTGGTGCGGGTGAAGACGATGGCGCGTTCCATCTCCGGAACGCTCAGGGTCTTCGCCAGCAGAGCCGGCTTCTGGCCGGCTTCCGTGAAGATGACGCGCTGCTCGATCTTCTCGGCCGTGGTCGCGACGGGGGCGACCGCGACCTCGACCGGGTCGGTCAGATAGGCGGAGGCGATCTCACGGATCGCCTTCGGCATGGTCGCCGAGAACAGCAGGGTCTGGCGCTGCTTCGGAATCAGCGTCGCGATCTTGCGCAGCGCATGGATGAAGCCAAGGTCGAGCATCTGGTCGGCCTCGTCGAGGACCAGGAACTCGATCTCGCGCAGCGAGACAGCGCGCTGGTCGACGAGGTCGAGCAGACGGCCGGGCGTGGCGACGAGGATGTCGACATGCTGGCCGAGCGCGCGGATCTGCTTGCCGACGGGCACGCCGCCGAAGATCACGGTCGACTTCAGCGAGGTGAACTGGGCGTAGCCACGGATATTGGCTTCGATCTGCGCCGCAAGCTCGCGCGTCGGCGAGAGGATCAGCGCGCGCACCGAGCGCGGCTGCATGCGCCGCGGCTGGCCGAGCAGCCGGTGAAGCATCGGCAGCGAGAAGGCCGCCGTCTTGCCGGTACCGGTCTGGGCGGCGCCGAGCAGGTCACGGCCGTCGCGAATCGCAGGGATCGCCTGCGCCTGGATCGGCGTAGGCGTCTCATAACCTTCGGCCGCGAGCGCCTTGAGAAGCGGCTCGGCGAGGCCGAGGTCGGTGAATTTTGTCAAAACAGGTCTTTCCAGGACCGGTGAGCAAGGGGCGCACGTGGAGAACGGAAGCGCCGCGTCATGCAATACTCGGTCTACGTATGAAGTTCTTTCCGTCCGGCGAACCGCTAGCCACTGCGCCGGAGGATATCGTGTCGTGCAGGCTTTTGCCCGCCTAGGGGGACGAGCGGGTCCGGAGACCCGCCCGCTATTTCGATCGCTCAGGCGACGGCGAGATTGCCGGCCGAGGACTTGCCGGTCTTGCGATCGGCGATCAGCTCGTAGGAGACGACCTGGCCTTCGTGCAGCTCACGCAGGCCGGCCCGCTCGACGGCGGAGATGTGGACGAAGATGTCCTGACCGCCGTTCTCAGGGGTGATGAAGCCGTAGCCCTTGGTGGAATTGAACCACTTCACGGTGCCCTTGTTCATGGATGAAATCCTTACGTTTCAGATCCGCGTATCGTTGCGACCCATGGCTCGGCGCGCGGACGCCTCATCATGGTCTTGTAGCGATGTGTGGTGGATCTGAATCGTGCCCGCCGACCGGTTACCCGCGCGGAGGATTGGCCAGAACCCGGCCGCATCTCGTCTTACGTGGGGCGAGGTAGCACGATTTGCAAGATTGGTCCAGAGAGGCCCGATTCCGGGTCGATCCGGCCCTCCCCGACCCGTTGGAGGCACCTTATGCGAGGATCAGCCGATCTCGCGAACGAGGCCGACGAGCCCTCCGAGATCGCTGAGTTTCCGGAAGCGCACTTCGCCCGCGGGCTCCTCGGCATGCTCGAGCGCCCAGGTCAGGGCGTGCGGGACATGCGCAGCCCATGAGCCGGCAGCCAGCGCCGGCACGATGTCGGACTTCAGCGAGTTGCCGACCATCAGCGCCCGCTCGGACCCGGTGCCATGGCGGGCGAACAGCCGCTGATAGGTCGCAACCGTCTTGTCGCTGACGATCTCGACCGCGTCGAAGTAATCACCGAGACCGGACTGGGCGAGCTTGCGCTCCTGATCGAAGAGATCGCCCTTGGTGATCAGCACGAGACGATAATCGCCGGCGAGCGCCGCCAATGTCTCGGCAGCGTGCGGCAAGGTCTCGACCGGATGGGCCGCCATCTCGCGACCGGCGGCAAGGATTTCGCCGATCACGGCTGACGAAACCTGGCCCCGCGTGACGTCTATCGCCGTCTCGATCATCGAGAGGGTGAAGCCCTTGATGCCGAAGCCGTAGAAACCGAGATTGCGCTTCTCGGCCTCGAGCAGCCTGCCGGAGATCTCGGCTGCCGCGCCATGCTCGCCGAGCAGCGCGACGAAGCGGTCCTCGGTCAGCCGGAAGAACTGCTCGTTCTGCCAGAGCGTGTCGTCGGCATCGAAGCCGATGGTGGTGAGCGCCCTCGTCATGCCGCTCCTCCTTTCGCGGTGCCGATGTTCGCAGCCTCCGACAGCAGGAGATCGGCGAGACCGGGGAAGCGCGCCTGCAGATCAGACAGGCGCAACTGGTTGGTGCGGCTGTTGCCGAGATCGACTTGCCGGATCAGGCCGGCCTCCCTCAATACCCGAAAATGATGGGTGCGCGTCGCCTTGGTGACCGGGAGGTCGAACGCGCTGCAATGGCGGATCTCGTCAGGCGCCGCTGCGAGCGTCAGCACCACCTGCCGGCGCAACGGATCGGCCAGCGCCGCGAAAACCGCGCCGAGTTCGATTTCGTCGACGGCGGGATGGCCGTTTTCATCTGGCAACGTGTCAGCCCTTCAGGTTGGAGCAGCGAAAGGTACGACTTGTATCGTACCTTGTGATGTGCCCCATTGCGACGATCATCTCTGGAGCGGAAGCGACATGACGACAAGCCGCAGCGTTGTTCTCGAAACCTTCGGACCGCCGAGCGTCCTTTCCGTCACGCGACGCGAGCTTCCGGCGCCGGGACCGGGCGAGGTCACGCTGCGCCAGACGGCGATCGGCTTCAACTTCATCGACGTCTATCAGCGCAAGGGCGTCTATCCGCTGCCGCTGCCCACCGGGCTCGGCTTCGAGGCCGCGGGCGTGATCGAGGCGCTCGGCGCAGAGGTGAGTGGATGGACCATGGGCGAGCGGGTCGCCTACATGCATGCCGGTGTCGGCGCCTATGCCGACAGGCGTAACGTGCCGGCCGACAAGCTGGTCAAGCTCCCCGACAGTGTCTCTGACGAGGCCGCCGCGACGCTGCTCTTCAAGGGCATGACCGCGCAGTACCTGCTGCGCAAGACGCACCGCGTCGAGCCCGGAGACCTATTGCTCGTCCATTCGGCGGCCGGCGGCGTCGGCCAGATCCTGACGCGCTGGGCGACGGCGCTGGGCGCGACTGTCATCGGCACCACCGGCTCGCCGCAGAAGCGCGACGCCGCGTTGGCGGCAGGCTGCAAGGCGGTGATCGACCTCAACGACCCCGCCTGGCCCGACGCCTTCATCGAGGCTGCGGGCGGGCGCAAGGCACGGGTCGTCTACGACGCGATCGGCAAGGACACGCTGATCCAGTCGCTCGACTGCGCGGCGCCCTTCGGCCTCGTCGTCAGCTATGGGGCGGCCTCAGGCAAGGCGCCAGCGATCGAGCCGGAACTGCTGAACAAGAAGGGCTGCCTTTTCCTGACGCGCCCATCCGTCTTCCCGCACAATGCCGACCCGGCGACGTTTCGGGCCAATGCCGCCGACCTCTTCGATGCCGTGGCCAAGGGAGATGTCGCCGTGGAGATCGGCGCACGCTTTTCCCTCGACGACATCGCTGCGGTCCACGAGGCCGCGGAAGCGCGCCGGGTCAACGGCGCGATCCTGATCACGCCGTGAACCAGCGGCGACGCTTAGAGCCGGATCGATCAGCTTGCGGTGCAAGCTGATCGATCGGAACGGGCTCTAGCCTGCCTCAGGCGTCCTTGGCCTTGATCGCCCCAAGGGCCGCCTGCGCGGCGGCGAGACGGGCGATCGGCACGCGGAAGGGCGAGCAGGAAACGTAGTCGAGGCCGACGCTCTCGCAGAAGCCGATCGAGGCCGGGTCGCCGCCATGCTCGCCGCAGATGCCGAGCTTGATGTCGGGGCGCGACTTGCGGCCGCGCTCGACCGCGATCCTGACGAGCTCGCCGACGCCTTCCTGATCGATCGTCACGAAGGGATCGCTCGTCAGCAGGCCCCTCGCCGTATAGGAGCCGAGGAAGGACGAGGCATCGTCACGGCTTATGCCGAGCGCCGTCTGGGTCAGGTCGTTGGTGCCGAAGGAGAAGAACTCGGCGGTCCTTGCGATCTCCTCGGCGCGCAGCGCAGCGCGCGGCAGTTCGATCATGGTGCCGACCTGATAGCTCAGGCTCGCCCCAGTCTCGGTACGGACCGCGGCCGCCATCGCATCGATACCGGCCTTGACCAGATCGAACTCCGGCGAGCCGATCACCAGCGGCACCATCACCTCCGGGATCACCGGCTTGCCGGTCTCGCGCGCCGCGATCACCGCGGCCTCGAAGATGGCGCGCGCCTGCATCTCGGCGATCTCGGGATAGGCCACGGCGAGGCGGACGCCACGGAAGCCGAGCATCGGGTTGAACTCGTGGAGCTCGGCAGCGCGGCGCTTCAGCTTGTCTGACGTCGTGCCCATCGCTGCCGCGACCTCGGCGATCTCCTCGTCGCTATGCGGCAGGAATTCGTGCAGCGGCGGGTCGAGCAGGCGGATCGTCACCGGCAGGCCGTGCATGATGGTGAAGAGCTCGACAAAGTCCTGCCGCTGCATCGGCAGGAGCTTGGCGAGGGCCGTGCGTCGGCCGGCCTCCTCCTCGGCCAGGATCATCTCGCGCATGGCGAGGATGCGGCCGGCATCGAAGAACATGTGCTCGGTGCGGCAGAGGCCGATGCCCTCGGCGCCGAACTCGCGGGCGGTCCTGGCGTCGCGCGGGGTCTCGGCATTGGCGCGGACCTTCAGGCGCCGGACGTTGTCGGCCCAGCCCATCAGCGTCTTGAACTCCTCGGAGAACTCCGGCTGCTGCATCTTGACCTCGCCGAGCAGGACCTGGCCGGTCGAGCCATCGATGGTGACGAAATCGCCGGACTTCAGCGTGGTCGGGCCGACGCTCATCGTCGCCTTGGCGTAATCGACGCGGATCTGCCCGGCGCCGGAGACGCAGGGCTTGCCCATGCCGCGCGCCACGACGGCCGCATGCGAGGTCATGCCACCGCGCGTGGTCAGGATGCCCTCGGCGGCGTGCATGCCGTGAATGTCCTCAGGCGAGGTCTCGACCCGCACGAGGATGCATTTGCGCCCGGCCTTCTTCGCCGCCTCGGCGGCCTCGGAGGTGAAGACGATCTCGCCGGCGGCGGCGCCGGGCGAGGCCGGCAGGCCGGTGGTCAGGACGCGGCGCTCGGCCTTGGCGTCGATGGTCGGGTGCAGGAGCTGATCGAGCGCACCGGGCTCGATGCGGCCGACGGCCTCCTTCTCGGTGATCAGGCCTTCGCGGGCGAGATCGACCGCGATGCGCAGCGCCGCCTTGGCGGTGCGCTTGCCGGAGCGGGTCTGCAGCATCCAGAGCTTGCCCTCCTGGATGGTGAATTCCATGTCCTGCATGTCGCGGTAGTGCTTTTCGAGGATACCGTAGATGCGGCAGAGCTCGGCATAGGCCTCCGGCATCGCCTTCTCCATCGAAGGCTTGTCGGAGCCCGCGGCGATCTTGGCGGCCTCGGTGATGTCCTGCGGTGTGCGGATGCCGGCGACGACGTCCTCGCCCTGGGCGTTGATCAGGAACTCGCCGTAAAGCTCGTTCTCGCCGGTCGAGGGGTTGCGGGTGAAGGCGACGCCGGTCGCCGAGGTCTCGCCCATATTGCCGAAGACCATCGACTGGACGTTGACCGCGGTGCCCCAGGCGGCGGGGATGTCGTTGAGCTCGCGATACTTGATGGCGCGGTTGTTCATCCAGGAGGAGAACACGGCACCGACCGCGCCCCAGAGCTGCTTCTCGGGCTCCTGCGGGAACGCGCTGCCGAGCTCCTTCTGGACTATCGCCTTGTACTTGCCGACGAGGGTCTTCCAGTCATCGGCCGAGAGCTCGGTGTCGAGCTGGTAGCCCTTGCGCTCCTTGTAGTCCTCGAGCGCTTCCTCGAAATGGCCGTGATCGACGTCGAGCACGACGTTCGAATACATGGTGATGAAGCGGCGATAGCTATCCCAGGCGAAGCGGGCATCGCCCGAGGCCTGCGCCACCGCCTCGACCGTGACGTCGTTCAAGCCGAGATTGAGGACCGTATCCATCATGCCCGGCATCGAGGCGCGCGCGCCCGAGCGGACCGAGACGAGGAGCGGATTGGCGGGGTCACCGAAGGTCTTGCCGGTGAGCTTGCCCATGTCGGCGAGCGCCGCCCTGACCTGGCCATCGAGTGCAGCGGGGAAGCTCTTGCCGTTGTCGTAGTACCAGGTGCAGACCTCGGTGGTGATGGTAAAGCCGGGGGGGACCGGCAGGCCCAGATTGCTCATCTCGGCGAGGTTAGCCCCCTTGCCGCCGAGCAGGTTCTTCATGCCCGCCTCGCCCTCGGCCTTGCCGTCGCCGAAGGTGTAGACCCACTTCTCGCCTGCCATAAGCCCAGCCTCTTCCGAGTTTGTCGCCGCCATCAACGCCGGCGCGCCCGCATGGTTTCGAGTCCGCGGAGCCTGCCTGTGCAGCGCGCCCGCGCGGCGTGGTCATGCCCAAAAGCGGATGAACAATCAATGAGCGCAACCTGGGACCGACCCGCTTGCCGCCAATGCGGCTCGGGGATCTTCGAAGGGAACGCCGGACTCAGCCTCGACCTGCCTTCTTGGCGCGAGCCGCTCCGGGCTTCACGCGCGCCGCCGCCGGCCAGCGCAGCGGCCAGTTGACGAGGCGCTCGACGATCTCGTCCTCGCCGATCTCATCCTCGTTGGCATAGACGCGGCCCCGCACCGAGACGCCGGCCTCGACCACGGTCTGCGGATCGCCCGAAACCAGCGGATGCCACCAGGGCAGATCCTTGCCCTCCCCGACCAGGCGATAGGCACAGGTCGGCGGCAGCCAGGAGAGCGTGCGCACCGCGTCCGGGGTCAGCGTCACGCAATCCGGCACGGTCTGCGAACGATTCTCGTAGTCGCGGCAGCGACAGGTCCCGGCATCGAACAGGCGGCAGCCGACATCGGTCGCCAGGATGCGTCCGGTGTCCTCGTCCTCGAGCTTGACCAGGCAGCAGCGCCCGCAACCGTCGCAGAGCGATTCCCACTCCGCCTCGGTCATCTCCTCAAGGGATTTCGACCGCCAGAAGGGCGGGCTCTCGATCGGTGATGAAGCCATGGCCGCTTATGCCCCGTCACGCGCGCCGAGGAAAGCACCGCAAGCCCCGCGCGGCGCCTGATGGGCAGCGCTCAACCTAATCAATTTTGATTGATTCTAATCTTTATTTAGAATGATTAAAATCTATGATTATTGACCGAATACTGTTGCGCTCCTATTTGGACCGAAGAATTCCTCATTCAAGAGCGCTCCGATGCTGACGAAACGGACCTTCCTGCGCGCATTCGCCGCTGCCGGCGTCCTGGCGGCCACCATCCTGCCCGCCGCGGCCGAGAAGATCACGGTGACCGACATCATCGGCCGCAAGGTCGAGGTCGAGGCACCGGTGCGCAAGATCATCCTCGGCGAGGGCCGGCAGATGTATTTCGTCGCCGCGCTCGACAAGGACGAGCCGTTCAAGCGCGTCGTCGGCTGGCGCGACGATCTCGGCAAGGCCGACCCCGAGAACTACAAGGCCTATCTCGCGCGCTATCCGCAGATCGCGAAGCTGCCGACCTTCGGCGGCATGAAGGAAGGCGCCTTCGACATCGAGCAGGCGATCGCGCTGAAGCCGGACGTGCTCTTCCTCAACATCGAGGCCAAGGTCGCCAGCGACGAGGCCAAGCTCGTCGAGAAGCTGGCTTCCGTCGGCATCCCCGTCGTCTATGTCGACTTCCGCGAAAAGCCGTTCGAGCACACCGAGCCGTCGATGCGGCTGATCGGCAAGCTCTTCGGCAAGGAGCAGGTCGCCGAGGACTTCATCAAGTACCGCGCCGAACAGATCGCGCTGGTCACCGACCGCCTCGCCAAGGTCGGCGATCTCAAGCGCCCGCTCGTCATGGTCGAGCGCGCCGGCGGCTATTCCGACGATTGCTGCATGTCCTTCGGCAACGAGAATTTCGGCAAGATGGTCGAGTTCGCCGGCGGCCGTAACCTGGCGACACCGCTGATCCCCGGCACCTTCGGCACGATCAACCCGGAGCGCATCGTCGCCGACAATCCCGATATCGTGATCGTGACCGGCAGCAGCTGGGACGGCTACGTCCCAGGCGGCAACTGGGTCGGCCTCGGCGCCGGCGCCGACATGACGGAAGCCCGCCGCAAGCTGGCCAACCTGATGAAGCGCCCGGCCTTCACGCAGACGGCGGCGGTGAAGAACGGCCGCGTCCACGGCATCTGGCACCAGTTCTACAACAGCCCCTACCAGTTCGTGGCGATCCAGCAGATCGCCAAATGGCTGCATCCCGATCTGTTCAAGGACGTCGATCCCGACGCAACCATGAAGGTGCTGCACCAGCGCTTCCTGCCGTTGCCTTACGAGCCCGGCCTGTGGGTCTCGCTCGAGGCGGCCAAGTGAGCCTGGCGCCCGTCATGGTGGACAAGGCGGCGGCCGAACCGTCGCCAGCTCAAGGCCGCGAGGCCTATCGGGCGCTCGCCTTCCGCCGCAAGCTGCTGCTGGCCGGCTTTGCCGCCGCCCTGCTGCTCTGCTTCCTGGTCGACCTGATGCTCGGACCGGCCCGCTACAGCATGGGCCAGGTCGTCGACGCCCTGCTCTCGCCGTCGACAGCACCGGCCGCAGTTCGCGTGGTGATCTGGGACATCCGCCTGCCGGTGGCACTGATGGCCGTGGTCACGGGCGCGGCGCTCGCCATTGCCGGCGCGCAGATGCAGACCGTGCTCAACAACCCGTTGGCGAGCCCGTTCACGCTCGGCATCTCCGGGGCGGCGAGCTTCGGCGCGGCGCTTGCGCTGGTCTTCGGCGTCTCGATCGTGCCGTTCGCCATCGACTATGTCGTGCCGCTCAACGCCTTCATCATGGCGATGGGCGCCTCGCTGCTGATCCACATGCTGAGCCAACGCCGCGACGTCACCACCGAAACCGTGGTGCTGCTCGGCATCGCGCTGGTCTTCACCTTCAACGCCCTGTTGGCACTGCTGCAGTTCTTCGCCTCCGAGCAGGCGCTGGGCGCGGTGGTGTTCTGGATGATGGGCTCGCTGACCAAGGCGAGCTGGCACAAGCTCGCCATCACCTCTGCGGTGCTCCTGTTCTGCCTGCCGCTCTTCGCCCGCCGCGCCTGGGCGCTGACGACGCTGCGGCTCGGCGACGAGAAGGCGGCGAGCTTCGGCATCGACGTCAAGCGGCTGCGGCTGGAGACGATGCTGCTCGTCGCCCTGCTCGCCTCGGTCCCGGTCGCTTTCGTCGGCACGATCGGCTTCATCGGCCTCGTCGGCCCGCATATCGCGCGGATGCTGATCGGCGAGGACCAGCGCTTCTTCCTGCCGGCCTCGGCACTGGCGGGAGCCGCGCTGCTCTCGGCCTCCTCGGTGGTCAGCAAATCGCTGATCCCCGGGCTGATCTTCCCGATCAGCGTCGTCACCGCCCTGGTCGGCGTGCCGTTCTTCTTCAGCCTGATCCTGACCAGCCGGAGGCGTTCATGGTGAAGCGCCTCGCCCTCAGCGAAGTCGGCGTCGCCTATGGCAAGCGCCAGATCCTCACCGGCATCAGCACGCCCGACATGCTCGGCGGCGAGGTCGTCGCGGTAATCGGCCCGAACGCCGCCGGCAAGTCGAGCCTGTTCCGCCGCATCGCCGGCATGGCCACGGGCGCCGGCGCGGTCGAGATCGTCAGCAGCGCCGGCAAGGCGCCGTGCTACCTGCCGCAGGACACAGCCGTGAACGCGGTGCTGACCGTCTATGAATCGGTCCTGCTCGCCCGTAAGCAGGGCGGCTCCTGGGGCGTCGGCGACGAGGAGCTCGCCGCGATCGACCAGGCGCTTCACGATCTCGACATCGCCGAGCTCGCCTTTCGCGGCCTCGGCGAGCTCTCCGGCGGCCAGCGCCAGCTCGTCTCGATCGCCCAGACGCTGGTGCGCCAGCCCGAGATCATGCTGCTCGACGAGCCGACCAGCGCGCTCGACCTGCACCGCCAGTTCGAGGTGCTGAGCCTCGTCGCCCGCCTCGCCCGCGAGAAGAAGATCTGCGTTCTGATCGCGATCCACGATCTCAACCAGGCCCTGCGCATCGCCGACAAGGTGATGGTGCTGGCGAAAGGGCGTCTCGTCGCGCTCGGCCCGCCGCGCGAAATCATCACCCCGGCGCTGCTCGAAGAGGTCTATGGTGTCGTCGCCCGGGTCGAGACCGGCGATGGCGAGGCCCCCTTCGTCGTGGTCCAGGGCTCGGCGCGCAAGTCCAGCCAACGTGGCAGGCCGGAGCTTGCCGCCCTCTGAGGTCCGTGCTTTCAGGTCCGCCAACCGTTCCAAGCGACGCAAGCCGATGCCAGACAGCAACGCACACAGCCCCGGCGCGAACTACTCGCTGAAGGAGGAGATCCGCGCCTATTGGTCGAGCCGCGCCGCGAGCTTCGACCAGCAGGTCGGCCATGCGATCAAGTCGGACGCCGAACTCGCCGCCTTCCAGAGCCTGCTGCGCCAATCCTTCGGGACGCCTCCGCTCGAGGTGCTCGACCTTGCCTGCGGCACCGGCGAGATCACCCGCGCTTTGCTCTCGCTCGGCCACAAGGTGACGGCGATCGACTTTTCCGAGGACATGCTCGCCCGTGCCCGCGCCAAGCATGGCGACAAGGCGAGGATTCTGGCGGGCGATGCCGAGCGCCTGCTCGACGATGACGAGAGCTACGACGCCTTGGTGACGCGGCATCTGGTCTGGACCCTGACCGATCCTGAAGCCGCCTTCGCCGAATGGTTCCGCGTGCTGAAGCCCGGCGGCAAGCTCCTGGTGATCGACGGCGACTGGATCAACCGCTCCTGGCTTCAGAACCTGATCAACCGCAGCGCGACCTGGTTGCGCGAGCGCAGCGGTGGCACTGTCCATACCAGCGACCGGGAGACGTTCGACTCGATCACCCAGCGCTTCTTCTTCCGCGACGGGCTGAGCTATGAACGCCTCGGCGCGATGCTGCGCGAGGCCGGCTTCGCCCGGATCGAGCCAGCGGATTACCGGCAGGTGGTGCGGGCGCAGCAGCGCAGCGCCGCTCTGCACGATGCTCTGCGGCTGGTGTCCTCCACCCGTTTCGCGCTGGTCGCGACGAAGGCCTGAAGCGCCAGAAATGGCACGATGCGTGGGTCATTTCCGTACCGAAACGAGACGGGCGTGCTGGCCTGAAACCTGCTGGTGACCACAGGCCGCGCAAGCCCCTTCCGTCAGAGGCCGGCAAGGCTTATCTCGGTAGGCTGGGCCGGACATCTGCCTCCGGTCCAGGGACGCGGCGGGCCTGACCCGCGGCATTCTGAAGGTGGCCCGGTCCGTGATCGAGTTCAGGAAGGCGCGCTGGACGACCCGCCTGAAGCGCTCGGCGCTCGCCGCAGACTCATGGCTCGACGATTCGCTCTATGCCGCCGGCCGGCGCGCCGGAGAGATCTACGAGCGCATCCGCAGCGCGACCGACCGCCTCACCGTCCGCGGGCCGAAGCGCCTCGCCACCGAACTCGTCAGCGAAGGCCTGAATGTCGGCATTGCCGGCTCGATCGTCATGCTGCTGCTGGCGATCCCGGCCTTTCGCGAAGGCCGCGAGGATGCGCTGAAGAACCAGGTCTTCGCCGTCACCTTCCTCGACCGCTACGGCTCGGAGATCGGCCATCGCGGCGCGAGGCATGACGATTCGCTGAAGCTCGAGGAGCTCCCGGACCATCTGATCAAGGCGGTGCTCGCCACCGAGGACCGGCGCTTCTACGACCATTTCGGCATCGACATCTTCGGCACCTTCCGGGCACTGACCGTCAATGCGCGGGCTTCCGGCGTCGTGCAGGGTGGCTCGTCGATCACCCAGCAGCTCGCCAAGAACCTCTTCCTCAGCAATGAGCGCTCGCTCGACCGCAAGATCAAGGAAGCCTTCCTCTCGATCTGGCTCGAATACCGGCTGACCAAGAACGAGATCCTGAAGCTCTATCTCGACCGCGCCTATATGGGCGGCGGCACCTTCGGCGTCGCGGCGGCGGCGGACTACTATTTCGGCAAGTCGGCCAAGGACGTCACGATCGCCGAGGCCGCCATGCTCGCCGGCCTGTTCAAGGCGCCGACCAAGTTCGCCCCGCATGTCAACCTGCCGGCGGCGCGCGCCCGCGCCAATGACGTGCTCGGCGCCATGGTCGATGCCGGATTCATGACGGCCGGGCAGATAGATTCCGCCCGCCGCAACCCGGCCAAGCCGATCGACCGGCGCCGCGATTCAAGCCCGGACTACTATCTCGACTGGGCCTTCGACGAGGTCCGCAAGCTCGCCGAGGACGGCAAGATCGGTCCCGAGCGCGTGCTGACCGTGAAGACGCCGCACGATCCGGCGATCCAGAAGCGCGCCGACGAGGCGGTGGAGAGCATCCTGCGCCAGCACGGACAGGCCTACCGCGCCCGTCAGGCTGCGACGGTGATCATGGACCCGGACGGTGCCGTGCGCGCCATCGTCGGCGGGCGCGACTATGGCGCGAGCCAGTTCAACCGCGCGACCTCGAGCCTGCGCCAGCCCGGTTCCTCGTTCAAACCCTATGTCTACGCCGCGGCGATGAGCGCCGGACTCTACAAGCCGACGACGATCGTCACCGACCGGCCGGTCTGCATCGGCAACTGGTGCCCGAACAATTACGGGCGCTCCTATTCCGGCTCGATGCCGCTCACCGTGGCGCTCGCCAAGTCGATCAATACGATCCCCGTGCAGATGTCGATCGCCATCGGCAAGGCGACCGGCGAGACGCACGAGGCCCGCGCGGCCCGCATCGGCCGCAACAAGATCGTCGAGACCTGCCGGGCCATGGGGCTGACCACGCCGCTCACCGACACGGTGTCGCTGCCGATCGGCGCCGCCGAGGTCACCGTGATCGACCAGGCGGCCGCCTTCTCGGTCTTCGCCAATGGCGGCAAGCGGGCCAAACCCTATGCCGCCTTCGAGATCCGCAACTCGCTCGGCGACGAGATCTACCGGCACGACCGCGACGAGCCTGCCCCGGCCCAAGTGCTGAGCACCCAGGTGGCGCAGGAAATGAACCAGATGCTGTCGACCGTGCCGACGGCCGGCACCGGCCGCCGGGCGGCGCTCGACGGCGTGATCAGCGCCGGCAAGACCGGCACGACCAATGGCTACAAGGACGCCTGGTATGTCGGCTACACCGGCAATCTCGTCGGCGCGGTCTGGTTCGGCAACGACGATTCCTCCGAGACCAACAACATGACCGGCGGCTCGCTGCCGGCGATGGTCTGGAAGGAGATCATGGCGTTCGCCCATCAGGGCATCGAGATCAAGCCGATTCCGGGCGTCGCGCCGCAGGGCGCCGACAAGGCGACCGTGGCGAAGAACACCGGCCCGGCGCAGCCGAGCGCCGGCGCCAATGCCGGGCACATGCCGCGCCGTTCCTTCGAGGTGCTGTCGTCGATGGGCGCTATGTTCAAGGCGGTCGAGGCGCCGCGGGCAGCCCGGACCTCGATCCAGGCCGGCATCGGCGAACTGCCAGCCGGGCCGAGCCTGACACGCTTCCGCTGAGCCGTGACGGCCGCCCTCGGCAGATTGCGCTTCTTCTGCGCCGACCGGCGCTCTCGAGCATTTCCGCGATTCAACGAAGCGCGGAAGTGCTCTAGACTCGGCGCATCGCCCCGGACCGTCGAAGGGAGCCAGTCCCCCGCATCATGCGCGTTGTCGAACTTGCCTATGTGATCGCGCTCGGCGCCGGGCTGGGGCTGGCTTCGGCGCATTACGCCGTGGCCGAGCGACCCGTCGTCGGTCGGGCGCAGATCGGCGCCTGGACGACCTGGCCGAAGAGCGGCGCGCGCGACACCGATCCTTATATGCGGGCCTATCTGGCGCGCGGCGTCCATCTGCCGCTCGGCGCCGGCGAAGGTCTGCTGCTCATCGCCGAGCGCGACGATGCCGGGCAGCCGCTCGACGGCCGCTGCCGCTATACCGTCACGGGTCTCACTCCCCCTGCCCGCGGCTGGTCGCTCGCCGTCGCCGACCCGGCGCGCCGCCCACTCCAGCTCGCGGTCGCCCGCGAAAGCTTCAGCGATGCCGAGCTGGTTCGCGACGAGCGCGGCGGCCTGAAGATCATCGCCGCAGCGACGCCCGAAGCCGGCAACTGGCTGCCGCTGCCGCCTTCCGGGCGCTTCCAGTTCAGGTTGCGGCTCTACGACACGCCAATCTCCAGCCATGCCGGCGAGCTACGGCCCGAAGCCCTGCCCCGAATCAGCCGGGTGGATTGCCGATGAGCACGCTCGACGATCCTCGGGAACTGCACGCCGCGCCTGCCACCAAGCCGCCGAGGACATCGGTCGCCGGCTGGCCGGGTCTGCTCGGCCGCGGCCTGCGTCGCCTCGTCCTGCTGACCCTGATGGGACTGGTCCTCGCCGGCATCGTCCATATTCTCGCGGTGCTGCTGATCCCGGTTCTGGCCGAACGCGATGCCGCCTCCGCCTATGCCGCGCTCGGCGATGGCGGGCATGCCGAGCTGGTCACGCCGCCTGCCGCAGGGCTGCCTGCGCTGGCGGAGCCCGATCCGAACAGCGTCAGCGCTGTCTGCGGCTACGATCTCGGTACCGGACCCGTGCGCGTCTCCGCCCAGACTGGCGCGTTGCCGCTCGGCCTGACGCTGCATCGCCATGGTGGCGGCGTCGCCTATGCGATCACCGACCGGGCGGCGATCCGCGGCGTGCTCGAATTCGTGGTGATGACGCAGGAGCAGCTCGACGAGCGGCTGGCGCAGGACGAGGAAGGCGAGACCTCGCGCGAACTGCGCGTCGTCTCGCCTTCGCCGCAGGGGCTGATCGTGGCGCGTGTCATGCTCCGGCACACCGTCGATCGCGGCGAAGCGGAAGCGCTGGCGACCAGCGTCGCCTGCACCAGCGCAGACTAGCCCGTTGTTCCATCGCCGTTTTCTCGGGCGAACCGGTATCCGCTTCGCCCGAAGATGCTCCTAGCCCTTGTAGACGACCGGCCGATCGGCAGCCGGCACGCCCTCGCCACCGAACACGCCGATCAGCGGCAGCTTGCAGACCAGGTTGATCTCGGCCTCCAGCCCCATGATCGCCCGTTCCGCCCTGACCGCCTCGCCCGACGGCATCTCGACCACGAGATTGTCGAGGGCGTAGCGATAGCTCGCCAGGCGAAAACGCAGGCGCTCGCAGACCCAGAGGACGAGCCCCTCGTTCTCCATGACGCGCGCCTGTGCGGGATCGCGGCTTTCCGCCGGCACACGAGTCGAGGCGTCGAGCGTGCGCAGCCGGACACGGTCGGCATTGACGACCCGGATCGCATTGGCGCGGAACGGCGCAAGCAACGCCCGATCGGCATTCGCATCCTCTGCGAGGCGGTTGTAGCGCGAGGCCTGCGAGGCGAACGAACCGGACACCAGCGCCCGCTGATAGTCGGAGATGCTGCTCGACTGCAGCGCGGCCGGCAGCATGCGGGTGTGAGCGAGGCTCGAGAGCGCGATCTCGAAACTGCTGCGCTCGTGCGCCGGCATCACCAGGCGCCAGGCGCGCGCCCGCAATTGCTGTTCGTCATCGGTCAGATGGAAATGCGAAGAGGCCTCGCCGCGCAGGCGCGCGGCCCATTCGCCCATCGAGGGCACGATCTGATCGTTGAAGATGCTGGGGCGGGGTCGGCCAAGATCACCGGTCGTGCAACCGGCGAGAAGGAGGCTGGACAGAAGCGCCGAAAAGGCCCGGCGCCTCACCCCGGCCGCCTGCGCCGAGCATCTCGGCCGGAGCCTCCGGCCGGCCGAGGCCGGCGCTGCGGCTTGGCCGCGGGCGGCTCTGGCTGACGCTCATAGCGGACCCCGGTGAAGAACAGGATCTGCGCCGGCGCTGCGTCGGCCGCGGCGGTTGCGGTTCTGGCTAAGCGCCTGCGCGGCGCGAAAGGAATGACGTCGGCCATGATGCGCCTCCCTTGTTGGCGCCTGCGGGAAAATCGCGAACTTCGTCCGTCTCTCGCCTGGGAGCGTGAAGCGGGATTCATGCCAAACCGGCACCCGCCACGCGCA
Source organism: Allobosea sp. WAO (assembly GCF_001509835.1). Lineage (GTDB taxonomy): Bacteria > Pseudomonadota > Alphaproteobacteria > Rhizobiales > Beijerinckiaceae > Allobosea. The sequence goes on along the minus strand of NZ_JXTJ01000003.1, from coordinate 413,987 downwards.
GCCTGTCTTCAGGGCGCACCGGGTCAGGCAATCTGCGCGACGTCGGCACGCCATCCTCTCCGACATCAGGCACTGTCATGGTTAACGCAGTGCTAACGCATCGGGGATATTTTTGCGGGAATCGAACTAATTTGCCCGCGAGCCCGCCAATGCCTTCTCGAATCGCCGCCGATCTCGCGCAGCTTGCCCGCCTCGCCAGCGATGGCGGGCTGGATCTGCGCCAGGTCGCCCTGCGGGTGAAGGCCGATCTCCTGCTCTCGACCACCAATCCGTCGCCGGAGGACATGGAGGCCTTCCGGGAGATGGCAGCCGCCCTGATCCCGATCGTCGACGAGCAGACCGCCCTAATCCTCGCCCGCAAGCTCGCCGGCTGGCGCCACACGCCGCCGGAGATCCTGGCCACCTTGCAGGCCCGCGGCGGCGAGGTGCTGGCGGCATTGATCAGGCGAGGCATGCCGCTCTCTCCTGCCGAGGTCGAAGACATCGCTGCCGAGGGAGATCCTGCCGCGCAGCTCGCTTTGGCGGGGCGGCCAGATCTCACCGCCGCGGCGAGCACGCTGCTCGCCGGCCAGGTGGATTCCGCCATCGCCCTGGTGCTTGCCGGCAATGCGGCCGCTGTGCTGCCGCGCGCGGCGCTCGACCTGCTGGTGGCGCGGGCCGGCGCGCTGCCTGCACTCGGCCTGCACCTCCTCGCCCGCGACGACCTGCCGGTCGCGGAGCTTTCGCCGCTGTTCCTTCAGGCGAGCCTCGACAAGCGGCTGGCCATGATCGAGGCAGCGACCGCGCATGAGGCGCTCGCCCCCTCGCCGCGGCGCCCCTCGATCAGCCAGGAGCAGTTTTCCGGGCTTGTCGCGACCGCGCTCGTCGATCGCCAAGGAGCCTTCGAAGCGTTGGCCGACCTGTTCGGCGCCGGGCCCGGATTCGCCCACGCCATCGCCGACGATCATTCGCGACAGCTCGCAGCCCTGACACTGGTCGGCTGCGGCGCCAGCCCCGAGGAGGCGACACGCTTCCTGATCGGCCTCGGCGACGACACCGCCATGTCGGTCCAGCGCATCTTCGCCCTCGCCGATCTGATGCGCCTGCTGACACCGGCGACGGCGCGGCGGCTCGCCCTGCAGATCGGCCGGCTCTCGGAGCATGGCGGCGCCCGCCCGGCGCTGCAGCCGGCGATGGACCCGAGCGGCACCCCGGTCAGGGCCGGTGCGGAACGGCCGGCAGTGCGCGGCAATGTGCAGGAGGTGCTGCGCCGCCTTGGCGGCAAGACGGGTTAGTCGACCAGCTGCAGCCGCGGGTCGCCGGCGCGGTTCTCGATCTCGACGAGCCAGAGATCGCCGTCGAAGCGGACCTCCCGGGCGACGCGGTCCTCCACGGTCAGTGGATCGGCCTCGAGCAGACGCTGGAAGCGGCGCCCGCCATCGTCATCAGCGAGAGCCTGCGGCGCCGGGCCATAGAGCACGGCAGTGCCGTCGAGCCGGTCGAGCTTGACGAAGATCGCACCGGCCTCGCTGGCGCCGCGCCGGCGCAGCACGGCGACGAGGCCATCATGGGCCGCCTGCCTGAGATAGGCAGACACCCAGAAATCGCTGGTCAGGCGGGCCAACGGCTCTGCTCCGCGCCGTGTCTCGATTCAGTTCTCAGCGCGGCGCGGCGCCGGAGCGCGCTGTCGCCGCACCGCGGATATCCGCCGGCGGGCGCAGGTCGCCGCCGTTGATCAGATCGGCAATCGGATCGCGCGACGGCGCCGGGCGGGTGGCGGGCGCCGACTGGGCCGCCCGCGGCGCGGGCGCGACGGCGGCCGGCGGACGCGGCGCCGCCTCGCGCTGAGCCTGTGGCAGGCTGCCGGGGCGGACCGGCGGCAGGAATTCCTGCTGGGTCGGAATGCCCTGCGGCACGGCCGGCTGTGACTGCGGTTGCGGCTGGGCGGCGGGCACATCGGCACGACGTTCGGTCGTACGCGCCGGCGGCGGGCTGGTGGAGGGCGCAGACAGCATCGGCGCGGGATGACGCACCTTCTGGAAGAGCAGCGCGTTGAGCGTGATCGCCGCGGCGACCGCAGTGAACAGCAGGACGACGACGGCCCTGCCCGGCTTGCGGCCGAGCCAGCGCATCAGCCGGCTCGTGACCGAGGGCTGGCGCTTGCCGCCGCTGATGCGGCGCGGCGGCATGGAGAGCGTCGCATCGTTGCGGGCGCGGGCGGCGAGCGTTGCGGACATCTTCTCGGCTCTCGGTCAGGCGGTCAGGCGGAAGGGTTGCTTGGTTTCGAGGCCGCGGCGCGGGGCGCGGGCATGTGTGGCGATGCGGACCGGCTCGCAGGCGGCGGCGATGCCGGCCACCGGGAGGCGAACCGCGACGCGGGTTCCGATGCCGGGGGCGCTCTCGATGCTGAGAGTGCCGCCATGCAAGCCGACCAGTCCGCGCACGACCGAGAGTCCGAGACCAGTGCCGTCATAGGCGCGGTCATAGGAAGATTTGGCCTGGAAGAAGGGATCGCCCAGCCGCGGCAGGTCGGCGGCGGCGATGCCGATGCCGGTATCGGAGATCGAGAGGTCGATCATGCCGCCATCGCGCACCACCGCAAGCGTCACGCGCCCACCCGGACGGGTGAACTTCACCGCATTGGAGAGCAGGTTGAGCATCACCTGCTTGAGGGCGCGCCGGTCGCCGAGCAACTGCGGCAGGTCGGGACCGACCACGCGCTCCAGCGTCACCTGGCCGGACTGGGCCTTGAGCGCGACCACGGCGCAGCAATCCTCGGCGAGCTTGGCGATGTCGAGCGGCGCCTGCTCGATGGTCATCGCGCCGCTTTCGATCTTGGAGACGTCGAGCAGCGTATTGACGACATCGAGCAGATGGTGCCCAGAGTCGTGGATGATCGTCGCGTATTCCTTACGGCGCTCGGCATCGAGACCATTGGCGAGGTCGCCGCTGAGCATCTCCGAGAAGCCGATGATGGCGTTGAGCGGCGTGCGCAGCTCGTGGCTCACCGTCGCGAGGAACTGCCCCTTGACGTCGCTTGCCCTGACGGCCTCGGCATGGTGGCGCTCGCGCTCCTCGTCATGGACGCGACGGTCGGTGACATCGCGGGTGACGCAGACCACAGCCGCTCCGGTGCGCGGACCGGCCTGATCGATCCGCCGGGCGTTGAGCTCGAGCCAGCGAACCGTAGGCACGCCGGCGGATTCTCCGGCGCGATTGGCCACGAACAGCACGCGGAAGCTGGCGCTGGCCCGGCCGGTACCGTGAGCGGCATCGCTGAGCGCCTTGAGGAAAAGCGGACGGTCAGCGATGTGGACGCGCTCGAAAAGCCCCTTGCCATGCAGCTGCGGCGGCTCGGAGCCGGTCAGGGCACGAGCGGCCTCATTGGCGAAGACCACGCCGCCGGTCAGGTCATGCCAGGTCACGAGGTCTCCGACATGCTCGAGCATGAGGCGCGCGCGGGCGTCGGATGCGCGGTGTTCGCGCTGCTCGTCATCGCGCCGGCGCAGGAAAGCAGTGGCGATCAGCATCGCATGCACGATCGCGATGGTGACGAGAAGTGGCATAGCCGCAAAGATCCAGGGAGCAGGCTCGCCCACGACGCCCCAGCTCTGCAGCGCGACCACAGCGCCCAACCCGATCGCGGCAAGGGCGCTGCCCCGCGCCACATAGGGCCGCGAGCCGAAGAACATCGCCTCCGCAGGGACCGCGGCAAGCCATAGCAGCAGCGGCGAGGTCGTGCCGCCGGTCATGCAGGCGAGCGCGACGATGAGAAGCGTGAGCGCCGCGCCGGAAATGCAATGTGCGAGGTCGAGACGGCCAGTGCGCGACAGCACGAAGACTGCCAGCAGCGGCAGCCCGACAGCCACCAGCACCAAGGTCTCGAACAGGTCTAGCCGACCGCGCCAGGCGATATAGGCGGGCACCAGGCTGAGCCCGCCGGCACCGATCGCCAGACGGGTCAGCATGAAGCGCTCATGCCGGATGCGTTCGAGCGAGTTCGGCAACGCCGATGGGTGAACCATCGCCGCTACCTGCGCCCTGACCGCCTTCATCATGCTGGAGAACCGCAACACTCAACCTCTGTCGGCCTTCGGCGAAAAGCCTGGCCTTGTTGGGAGCGATCCTCGCGGGCTGCATTTAAGCGGGGCTTAAAGGGAAGCCGGACCAAAGCCGGCCAGCGTGCCCAAAACGATATTTATTTCATTTATTTTCAGCCACTTATCGCAAATCGGCCGAAAATTTCCACGCTACCGCTTGTTGCCAGCAAGGTGAATGGAAGCTGAAGAACAAAACCGGCTTTTGATTCAAATTGCGCCTGCCTGGCACACTCGGTGTTTCCCCCCCTGCGTTAGGGTGAGAGGGTGTGGGGTCGGGACGCCCCGCGCTAGCGACGGGGACAACCATGGCTTATCTTATGCGCAGCATCGCGTTGATCGGGCTGATCGCCCTGAACTCGCCGGTCCATGGCACGAAAAGCGAGCCCGAGGCTGCGCCCTTCGACGCGAAGGCCGCCATTTCCGTGCTGGCGCAGATCGACCCCAAGGCCGCCCTGCAAGGCGCGACCAGCCTGCGCGAGGCGGCAGAGGTGCTGGCCGGGCTGGAACCCGAGACGCGCGCCCGCGTCCTGGCGCTGGCGGCAGCCGCCGCTACGAGCCGCAGCGGCGAGGCCCAAACGCCGCAGCGCTGACGCTTGACCTGACCGGGCCGCGCGCCGAAGACAGCCTGCCGGACCGCCTCCCCGCGGCGGCCCGCAAGGTGAGCGACGGCCGATGAACGAAAACCTCGACGAGATCATTGCCAATTTCGAGGTCCTGGACGACTGGGACGACCGCTACCGCTACCTGATCGAACTCGGGCGCACGCTCGCGCCGCTGCCACAGGACGCCTACAGCGACGCCAACAAGGTCCGCGGCTGCGCGAGCCAGGTCTGGCTCGAGACGAAACGAGAAGGCGGCCCCGGCGAGGCGACGCTGCTACATTTCCGCGGCGACAGCGACGCCCATATCGTGCGCGGCCTGGTCGCGCTGGCATTGGCGATCCACTCCGGTCGCAGCGCCGCCGAAATCCTGGCAACCGACGCCTTCGGCATCTATGAGCGACTGGGCCTTGCCGCCCATCTCACGCCACAGCGCTCGAACGGGGTGCGCTCGATGATCGAGCGGATCAAGAGCGACGCCCGCGCCGCCATCGCCTGACCAAGCTTCAGCCCGGCGAAGGAAACATCGGACGGGCATCCACCGCCTGCCAGGCGTAGTGCGCGACGGGATGGCGGCCGACCTTGCGCGCCAGGCCATAGTGTTCGGCCAAGGCCGCCAGAGCCAGGCGCAGCACGACCTTGCCCGAGCGCGAAGGCCAACCTCGCTCGCGCTCGACCTCGTCCAGCCCCTTGAGAAAGCCGCAGACGTCGATCGCGAGCCCGGACAGCTCGGGGCCGAGGCGCTTGCAGGCCTGTCGAACACGCTGGCGCGCCGCCAGGCTGGCATCCGAGGCGCTGGCCGGGCCATGCGACGAGGCATGGGTTCCCGCAGCCAGCCCGGCATCCCAGTTCACGGTTACGCGCGGCAGCATCTGCGCCAGCGTGAGGTCGGCCCGGAAGCGCTCGCCGGCGGCGAATTCCGCGGCCGAGATCTGCGGCCTGCCGTCCCTGCCAGGCCGACGGTGCAGCCAGAGCAGCGGGCTTTCGCGCTCGTTCAGGGCGACTTTCCGCACTTCGCCCTCGACCGCCATCGTGGTCACGACGACGGGGCGGGTCTCGGTGAGATGTAGGCGGCGCGCCTTGCCGCTCCCGAGCCAGACGGCAAGCCCAGCCTCGACCAATGGCGCGTCCTCGCCTGCCGGCACATAGCCCGCACCAAGACTCGCTCCGGCCACGGTGCGATAGAGCGCGATGCGGCCGCAGCCAAAGGGGGATTCGGCCGCAAACGCCCCGGCCTGCCGGAGATGTCGCAGCAGGCGCTCGGTAGTCATCTCGGGAGCGCTCATCGGCCAGCCTCCGGCGCTAACGCCCGTAGCCTTAGCGTCAGCGCCGCTTCCAGCGCGGCGAGCGCAAGTTCGAAGCCCGGCTCACTGCGCCTGTCCTCGACCAGCGCACAGGCATGGCGGACGGTCGTCCGGTCGCGACCGAAGGCGAGGCCGACCTGGCTGAGATTCAACCCGAAGCCGACATGGGTGAGATACATCGCGACCTGACGGCCGAAGGCGACGCGGCTCACGCCACGCCGGCCTTGACGAAGTTTGGCCGGCGACTGGCGCAGCGCGGCACAGACAGCCGCCTCGGCGAGCCGCGCCCTGACGCTGCGGGACAAAGGGTCCGCCCCATTGGCGAAGTCAATGTTCATGATATGTTCACTCCCACACCTCGATCGCCAGACGCGATCGAGGATAGCGAACATAGGACTATATTCCTTGATCCGGCTTTTCAAGCGCGCCAGCAAGGTCGGGGACATCCTCCTGCCAAACCCTGGCAGCAGCGCTCCAAACGACAAAGCCGCCGGCAGGGCCGGCGGCTCGACATCAACTCGAAAGGAATTCGCTTCTCGGCGACTGCTCGCCTTGATCTCTCAGCGGCGCTTGCGGCGCTGCTGACCGAGGCCCATTTTCTTGGCGAGCTGCGAACGCGCCTCGGCATAGTTCGGCGCGACCATCGGATAGTCGGGCGGCAGGCCCCACTTCTCGCGATACTGCTCAGGCGACATGTTGTACTGCGTGCGCAGATGACGCTTCAGCGACTTGAACTTCTTGCCGTCCTCCAGGCAGATCAGGAAGTCGGCCGTGATCGACTTCTTGACGGCGATGGCGGGCTTGGGCGCTTCGACCGGAACCACCGGCGCGATACCACCGACGACGCGGCTCAGCGCAAGATGAACATCGTTGATCAGCGCCGGTAACTCCGAGGCCGGAACCGAATTGTTCGAGACGTAAGCGGAGACGATATCTGCTGTCAGCTCGATAAAGTCCGAACCGTCGTGGTCAGCCATGGTGGCGTTGCTCCGTTGTTTTTTTGGACCGGGCGTATCGGCGACTGGGCCCGCTCTGTTTAGGCGGCGCAAGCGCCTGCCTGATGCTGCACCGACAGCAGGTCGAATTCTGCCGGATATAGAATCGCGCAAAACGGATCAGTCGTGCAATCGTCTAATCCAAGAAAGATGACACTGCAAGCGGCAGTGATCATTTCGAATACGTTGTTTCATACATAATATTGGCGATCTCGTGTTCGCATGTGGCAACCAAATATGCACTGGCGCGAATATCTGCGCGCAACGGTTGTCTTGCCAGCGATCTCAGCCGATTTTACGAGTTCGATCTCCGTCGACGCCATCGTAAACGCCTGAACGGGTGCGACTGATGAGCGCTACGCCGCAAACAGAGTCTGGACATGCCTGAGAGATCTTCCGCGACGCCTCCCCTTGCCGAGCCTCGTCCTCTGCGCCGCACGGTTCACGGCGTTACTTTGGTCGACGAGTATGCCTGGCTGCGGGCCGAGAACTGGAAAGAGGTCCTGCGAGAGCCGGAAGCCCTGCCGGCCGATATCCGAGCCTATATCGAGGCCGAGAACGCCTGGTGCGATCGGCTGATGAAGCCGACCCGAAGCCTGCAGCGCGAACTCGTCAAGGAGATGCGCGGGCGGATCAAGGAAGACGACAGCGAGCTGCCGCAGCCCGACGGCCCCTTCCTCTACTACCAGCGCTACCGGCGCGGCGGCGAGCACCCGTTGATCTGCCGCAAGCCGCGCCATGGCAAGACGGCAGGCAAGCCAGGGCGCGAGCAGATCATGCTCGACGCCGACGCGCTCGCCGAAGACAAGGAATTCTTCGATCTCGGCGATACCGCGCATAGTCCCGATCATCGATTGCTCGCCTGGAGCGCCGATGAGGCCGGTTCGGAGCTCTACCTGATCCGCGTGCGCGACCTCGCCAGCGGCAAGGATCTGCCGGACGAGATCCGCGACACCAGCGGCGAGATGATCTGGACGCAGGACGCCACCGCCTTCGTCTATGTCGCGCTCGATGCCGACCACCGGCCCTCGCGGGTGCTGCGCCATCGGCTCGGCACAGCGCAGAGCGAGGACGAACTGCTCTATGAGGAAGCCGATCCCGGCCTGTTCGTCGACATCGACGAGACCCAGTCGCATCGCTACCTCTTGATCTCGAGCAGCGACCACGAGACCTCGGAGGTCCGCATGGTCGACCTCGCCCTTCCCGCCGACCGGCCGCGTCTGATCGCGGCGCGCCAGGCCGGGCGGCAGTATTCGGTCGAGCATCACGGCGACGAGCTGCTCATCCTGACCAATGCCGACGGCGCCGAGGACTTCAAGATCGTGCGCGCCCCGATCGACGCTCCCTCGCCGGAGCGCTGGGTCGATCTCGTGCCGCACAAGCCGGGGCGGCTCGTCCTCAACCATCTTTGCCTGCGCGGACGACTGATCCGCATGGAACGCGAAGACGGCCTGCCGCGTATCGTGATCCGCGACCTCGCGAGCGGTGACGAAAGCGCCATTGCTTTCGCGGAGGAGGCCTATGGCCTCGGCATGGATGCCGGCTACGAGTTCGACACCGACCATCTGCGTTTCATCTACGCCTCGATGGCCCGCCCGGCCGAGACCTTCGACTACGACATGACGACCGGCGCCCGCGGCCTGCTGAAACGACAGGAGGTACCTTCAGGTCATGATCCGGAGGCCTATGTCGTGCGGCGGATATTCGCTACGGCGAAGGACGGCGCCAAGGTGCCGATCTCGCTGCTGCACAAGCGCGGGCTCGTGCTCGACGGCTCGGCGCCCTGCCTGCTCTACGGCTACGGCTCCTATGGCTCGGCAATGTCGGCCTCGTTCCGCACGCGCCCCTTGAGCTTGGTCGATCGCGGCTTCGTCTATGCCGTCGCCCATATCCGCGGCGGCACCGACAAGGGCTGGCGCTGGTATCTCGACGGCAAGCGCGAGAACAAGCCGAACAGCTTCACCGACTTCATCGCCGCCGGCGAGATGCTGGCGTCCGAGGGCTACACCGCGCCTGGCAACATCGTAGCGCAGGGCGGCAGCGCCGGCGGCATGCTGATGGGCGCGGTCGCCAATCTCGCGCCCGAGCTGTTCGCCGGCATCATTGCCGAGGTGCCCTTCGTCGATGTGCTCAACACGATCCTCGACGAGAGCCTGCCACTGACGCCGATGGAATGGCCGGAATGGGGCGACCCGATCCGTGACGAGGCGGCATTTCACTGGATCCGGGCCTATTCGCCCTATGACAATATTCGAGCCCAGGCCTATCCGCCGATCCTCGCCATGGGCGGACTGACCGATCCGCGCGTCACCTATTGGGAGCCGGCGAAGTGGGTGGCGCGCCTGCGCGCGACCATGACCGGCGGTGGGCCGGTGCTGCTGCATACCAACATGGAAGCGGGACATGCGGGCTCGGCCGGCCGCTTCGACTCGCTGAAGGAGACCGCGCTGGCCTACGCCTTCGCGATCACCGCCGCGAATGGCGGCTGGAAGCGGCCGACGTAAACCGCGTCGCCTCGCCGCCGGAACTTGCCGTCATCCCGGTTGTCCGGGATGACGGGGGCGGGTCCGCGCAGAAGCCTCAAGCTCCGGCGTTCACCGGTTTCGTCCGGATGGCGCGCTCAGCCCGGTCTTGAATCCAGCCGGCTTTTCTCGCTGGCGAGATAAGCCTTGAGTTCGTCCATCGAGGCGAAGGCGTAATCGCCGTCGGGCGTGCGCGCCTGAATCGAGCCGTCGGCATAGATCGTGAAGTGCGTCTCGCCGACCTGGTAGGCGCCCACAATGCCTTCCTCGGAAGCGGAAGGCTTGTCCGCCTCCGGGGCGGGAGCCTCGGCTTCCGGCGCCGCAGGCTCTTCCGCCCCATGCACGAATTCGGGCGCGGCCGCTTGCGCTTCCGGCTCCGATGCAATCTCGGGCTCGTCCTCTGCCGTCGCAACCGACGGCAGCGCCTCCTCTTCCAGCTCGGACGCAGCCTCCGCAGCTTCCTCGGTGTGCGCCGGAATCTCGTCCGTGGCGGCAGCCGGCTCTTCGAGCGCATCGAGCGTGTCACTGCTGCGCGGCTGCGTCACGGGCGGCCAGGGGCGCGGGGCCATCCAGTCGCTCACCGAGTCGAGCGAGCGCCGCGGCGGCTCGATTTCGGGCGCGGCGCCAGGCTTCGCCAAGGCGTCGGTCAATTGCGCGCGCAGCGCGCTGAAATCGTCGTCGGCTGTTGCTGCCTTCGGCGCCGTCTTCGCTTCATCGCCGGCGCGATCGACCTGCGGCCACCAGATCGGCGCCGCCTCGGCAGCCGGGGCATCGTCCTTCGCTTCAGCCTCCGGCTCCTCCTGCACTTCGGATTTGGGCTCGAAGGCGAGCTCGGTCTGGTTCTCCGAAGCCTGATCCGCTTCCGGCTCGGCCTCGGGCTCATCGCTCAGGTCCGCCGGCTTCCCTTCCGGATCGCGCATCGGGTCCTGCGCCGGCATCGGCAGCAGCGCGGCCTCGAAAAAGTCGGGCTCGACCTTCTCGACCGCCTCGGTGCTGCCCGGGACCTCGGCATCACGCGAGGCGGGCGGCAACAGCCAGTCGTCATGATCGGTAGCCAGCTTCGGCTCCGGGGGCTCGGCCAGCGGCTCCGGCTCCTCCGCGGCAGGTGCGATCGAGGCAGCGACCCGCTCGGCCGCTGCCTCGTCATCGCCGGCGCGTCGCTCGGGATTCGACAATCCTGTCAGCGCGCCACCGAGCGCGATCGCTCCCGCGCCTGCCGCGACCGCGGCGCCGCCTAGCCCCGTCCCCGAGGGGCGCACTTCGTCGCGCGGCGTGATCGGCGTGGGCATCGGAACCGGCGCCCGATCGTCATGCCTGACGGCATTCAACGAAACCGCCGTCACCGCGCTGGCCACCAGGGTTTTCAGCCGGCGGATTTCGGCGAGGATCGCCGCCGCAGACAGCATCAGCAGACCGGCCGCGAACGAAAGCGCACCGAGGATGACCTCGGTGAACCCCCGCTCCAAGACCCGATAAGGCCAGCCATCGACGATGGCATAGGCGCCACCGGCCAGCAGGGCGAGCCCGAGTACCACGAACAACTTGACCAAACGCTCGCTCCTTCGAGACGGCAGAGTCCTGTGACAGCTTGCCGCCTCATGGTTAAACTATTCATACGCCGCAGTATTGCCAACCGGGCGCCCGGCGCCGCGCACGGCAGAGTCGAAGTCAAGCCACGCCCGCGCTGCCGCGATCTCTCCGCTTGCCGGTTGCCGCTGCCGCCTTCGCAGCTTAACTAACGGGGGAATGGCGGACGTTCCGCCGGGCCTGACGGCTCAAGCGATACATCATTGCAGCCATTCTCACGTCGCGATTTCGACAGCCCCAAGGAGAGGCCCTATGTCCTTTACCCTGCCCGATCTTCCCTATGCCCACGATGCGCTGCAGCCCTTCATGTCGAAGGAGACGCTGGAGTACCACCACGACAAGCATCACCTTGCCTATGTCAACAACGGCAACAATGCGATCAAGGGCACCGAGTTCGAGGGCAAGTCGCTCGAGGAGATCGTCAAGACCTCGTATGGCAAGAACCCGGCTGTCTTCAACAATGCCGGCCAGCACTACAACCACCTGCATTTCTGGAAGTGGATGAAGCCGAATGGCGGCGGCAAGCTGCCGGGTGCGCTGGAGAAGGCGATCGTCGATTCCTTCGGCTCCGTCGAGAAGTTCAAGGAAGATTTCGTAGCCGCCGGCGTCGGCCAGTTCGGTTCGGGCTGGGCCTGGCTCGAGGTCAAGGGCGGCAAGCTCGCCGTCAGCAAGACCCCGAACGGCGAGAGCCCGCTGATCCATGGCGCGACCCCGATCCTCGGTGTCGACGTCTGGGAGCACTCCTACTACATCGACTACCGCAACCGCCGGCCCGACTATCTCAAGGCCTTCCTCGAGAGCCTGGTGAACTGGGATTACGTCGCCGAGCTCTATGACGGCGCCAAGGCCTGATCCGGCCACAAGCGACCAAGACGGAACGGGGCCCTCGCGGGCCCCGTTTTCGTTTCCGGCGCGGAACGCTCTAGACGGCGACGCGCTTCAAGAACTGATCGACGGTCGAATCGAGCCGCATCGCCTGGGCCGAGACTTCACCGGCGGCGTGGCGGACCTGCTCGGCCGAGCGGCCCGTTTCCTCGACGCTGTCGGCCAGCACGCAAAGGTCGCTCGACACCGACAGGGCGGAGGTGCTCGCCATGGCGACGCCGCTGGCGATCTCGCCGGTGGCGATCGCCTGCTGCTCGACCGTGGTCGCGACCGCATTGGCGAAGCTCTCTATGGCACCCATGCGGCTCGCGATGCTCTGGATCGCGCCGACGACCTCCCTCGTCGCCCCCTGGATCGCACTGACCTGGGCGACGATGCGGTCGGTCGCATCGGCGGTCTGGGAAGCGAGGCTCTTCACCTCGGCGGCGACGACGGCGAAGCCGCGGCCCGCCTCGCCGGCCCGGGCGGCCTCGATCGTGGCATTGAGGGCGAGCAGATTGGTTTGGGCGGCGATGTCGCGGATCAGGTTGACCACCTCGCCGATGGCGCGTGCGGTCTCATCCAGCGCATGCACAGACCCCGCCGTGTCGCGCGAAGCGGAGGCCGCCTCGACAATCTCGGTGCGGACGCGGCGAACCTGGAATTCGACCTCGCGGATCGCGGCGCCCATTTCCTCGGCGGCCTGGGCGGCGCTCTCGACATTGGCGGAAGCGCCCTGCGAGGTCTGCGCAGCCCGGGCGGCGCGCTCGGAGGACTCGGCTGCAACCTGCGCAAGCCCGCCCGAGGCCTCGCCCATCCGGTCGGCATTGCTCTTGAAGGCCTCGAGCGCGATGCCGACCTCGCCGCGAAACATCGCGATCGCCTCGTCGACATGCTGCTGGCGCTGACGGCGCTCAGTCTCGGTCGCGAATTGCTGTTCCTGCAGGGTGGCGCGCTCGCCGAGGCGCAGCTTGAGGATTCCGAGCGCACGGGCGATGGCGCCGATCTCGTCGCGGCGCCCGGTCGCGTCGATCGGCGTGTCGAGCTTGCCGTCGGAGATGCTGACGATCGCCTGTGTCATGCTCTTCAGCGGCTTCATGGTCCGCGACAGCGAGAACCAGAGCAGTGGCCCAAGGACGAGCAGAAGGCCGAGCCCCAGCGCGATGGTCACGAACTGTTCGCGGGTTGCGCGGGCGACGAGGCGGCTCTTGTCGAAACGCAGCGCGACATAGCCGATCTGCTTCTGGTGACCACCGACCCGCACGACGAGGAGCTTGGTGAGGTAGGTCTTGTCCTCGAGCTGGAGCGGGCTGTGCGCGCCGAGCGCATCCCATGGCTCGCGCCCCAGCGCCCTGGCGAGGTTGTTCGGCGTCAGTGAGAGCCGCGCATCCTCGTCCCGGCCGGCGGTGGCGAGCGCCACCACGTCGTCGGCGACGATGCCGGCAGCGAAGTCGGGGTCGCGCTTCAGCGATTCCAGAATGTAGCTCAGCGTCGTGGTATCGCGTGACAGGATCAGGGCCGGCGCGGCGTTGACCACCATCGCGGTCAGAGAGTTCATCTTCTGCTCGAGGTCGCTGCGCGTCTTACCGTCATTGTAGCGGGCGACGGCGATGACCACGATGATGATGGCGATCGCGACGATCGCTACGGCCGCACCGGCGATCTGTCTGCTGAGCGATCCCGAAGCTTCCTCGGATGGGTCCCCTGCGGGTGGCGTGGCCTGCGGTTTCTCCGCCCGCAGCTTGAACCAGCTCATCTTGCTCTTTTCCTTGCGGGCGCAGCCGACGCGGCCGTGCTGGCGCAGCCAGACCGCTGGCGGAGAAGATGACAGAACAGGGTAAATTTTCGATTGCGACGCCCAGATCGGTTTATGCAATTATTGCGTGCAACAATGCCGGTATCAGCCGAGTTCGCGAAAGCGGGCGAGGCGTAATCCAGGCGGCGGGACGAAGGCCTGGAGCGCGGCATGCTCGACCGGCCGGGATCCGATGACGGGGTCGAGCGCGCGCAACTCGTCGTCGATGAAACCGGGATGGCACATCACCAGATGCGCCGGCCCCGGCCGCTTCAGGAAGCGCGGCAGATCGGCGGCGAAATCGCGCGTCGGATCGAAAGGCGACACGCCGGAAAAGCCGTGATTGAGCGGGATTCCGCGCCGCGCCGCGGCAGGGCGCAGCCCGGAGGCGAGACCGGCGATGACCAGCGCCTTACCGACGGCCACGCCGCGGGCGCGGATCGCGGTCACAGAATCCGCGGGGTCGCGCAGATAGACGGAGCCCTGCGGATAGCGCGCCGCGATGGCGTCCAGCACCGCGCGACGGACGCCCGGCAGCACGTGGACGTGCTGGTGGCCGTCGACGAAGTCGGGCGCGCGCCCGAGCGCATCCTCGAAAGCGTCGAGCTGGCGGGCAAGCTCGGCAGCAATCTCGCGGCGCGCCGCCGCCGAGCCCAGCGCCAGACGCGAAAGTCCACCCAGTTTCGGCAAGCTCCCGCCCGGGGCGAGGATCGGCATGGCCGCGAGCGGCGCACCGCTCGTCAGGTTGAAGTGCAGGCCGAGATCGGCCCTGCCGGCGAAGGCTCCGAGGTCGCCTGCAAGGCCACGCCAATGCGGCCGGTTGGTCATCGCGCCGGTGGCGGAGAGCTTGCCCCGCGCGAGCAGTTCGAGGATCGAACGGCTGACGCCCACCGTCATGGCGAAATCATCGGCACAGAGCACGAAACCGCGGGTCATGACGGTCTGTTGTCCCTCGTTCATCGAGCGTGATGTAAGTAGCCGCCGGCGGAGCCGGTGCGCGTCCCGGTCCGCACCATCACGACGCCACCCCTATCCCACGCGCTGAGGTCGTCAAAGCCTTGTCTGCCACGCAGCCCCTCGCCGCCTCGGCCAATCCCGCCGCCCAGCTACGGCGACCCGAGCTTTCGGTCGTCGTTCCCGTCCATGACGAGGCGGACAACCTGCCGCTGTTGGTCGAGCGGCTCAAGAGCGTGCTCGATGGCTGCGTCGCCTCCTGGGAGATCGTCTGCGTCGACGATGGCAGCCGCGACGGCACGCTTTCGGTGCTGCGCCTGCTGCACGAAGCCGATCCGCGCATCAATGCCATCTCCTTCAGCCGGAATTTCGGCAAGGAGATCGCGATCGCCGCCGGGCTCGACCATGCTAGCGGCGATGCCGTGGTGATCATGGATGCCGATCTGCAGCATCCGCCGGAGACCATTCCCGTCTTCCTGGCGAAATGGCGCGAGGGCTTCCTCAACGTCTATGGCCAGCGCACCGACCGCGAGGGCGAAGGCAGGCTGAAGCGCGGCTTCGCCAAGGCCTTCTACAGGCTGTTCGCCAGCTTCGGCGAGACGGAGCTGCCCGAGGGTGCCGGCGATTTCCGTCTGCTCGACCGCAAGGTCGTCGAGGCGTTGCGGGCGCTGCCGGAGCGGGCTCGCTTCTCCAAGGGGCTCTATGCCTGGGTCGGCTTTCCTGCCACCGGCGTGCCGTTCGAGGTCGCCGAGCGTGCCCATGGCCAGACGAAATTCCGTTTCCGCAAGCTGTTCAGTTTCGCTTTCGACGGGCTGTCCTCGTTCTCGACCGTGCCGCTCAAGATCGCGACCTGGCTCGGCGTCCTCATCGCCATCGTCGCCGCGGCGACCGCATTGTTCTTCGTGGTCCGCACCCTGCTTTTCGGCACCGACCTGCCCGGCTTCCCGTCGCTGATCGTCTCGATCATGTTCTTCTCGGGCATCCAGCTGATCTCGCTCGGCCTGATCGGCGAATATGTCGGGCGCATCTTCGCCGAGGTGAAGCGCCGGCCGCTCTACCTCGTCGGCGAGCGTATCGGCTTCGAGAAGCTCGACAGCGTCCACCCGCGCGGCGACGCCCTGCCGCCCCTGATCCGCTAGTCGCGGGCTGGACAATCGCCGCCGGCGACGGCATCGCTTGCCGGATGATCGTCGACGTCATTTCAGCGGGAGGCCGGAATGACGAGGCGGGAGAGACGAGCCGCCATTCGATGCTGAGAAAAATCCTTTCGGTCAGCGGCTTCACGCTGCTTTCGCGCGTCTCCGGCTTCGCCCGCGACATCGTGCTCGCCGCCGTGCTCGGTGCCGGGCCACTGATGGACGCATTCTCGGTGGCGCTGCGCCTGCCCAATCATTTCCGCGCCATCTTCGGTGAAGGGGCCTTCAACCAGGCCTATATCCCGGCCTTCGCCCGCATCCGCGAGAAATCGGGCGCGGCGGCGTCGCAGCACTTCTCGGACCGGGTCTTCACGCTGAACCTCGTCGTCCAGCTGGTGATCCTGGGGCTCGCTTTGCCGTTCATGCCGGAGCTGGTGCGCCTGCTCGCCCCCGGTTTCGTCGGCGATCCCCAGCGCTTCGATCTCGCGGTGGCGCTGACCCGGATCACCTTCCCCTATCTCTTGTTCATAACGCTGGTGACGCTGCTCTCGGCCAATCTCAACGCGGTCGACCGTTTCGCCGCCGCCGCCGCTGCGCCGATCCTGCTCAATGTCAGCCTGATCGGCGCGCTCGCCGTCGCCTTCCTGTTCCCGAGCGCGGCGCATGCCGCCGCCTGGGGTGTCGCCGCCGCCGGCGTGCTGGAATGGCTGCTGCTCTGGGTCGCCGCCCGGCGGGAAGGCGTTTCGGCAGCGTTGACGCGACCGCGGCTCGACGGCGAGGTCAAGCGCTTCCTCAAGGCACTCGGACCGGCTGTGATCGGCTCGGCCGGCGTTCAGATCGCGATCTTCGCCGATACGATCATCGCTTCGCTGCTGCCCGCCGGCGCCTACGCCGCGCTCTATTATGCCGAGCGGCTCTACCAGCTGCCGATCGGCGTCATCGCCATCGGCGTCGGCACGGTGCTGCTGCCGACGATGAGCCGCGCCATCGCCGCCGGCGACGAGGCCAAGGCCGACAAGGCGCAGAACCGAGCGATAGCGCTGACGATCTTCGCGGCCGCGCCCTTCGCCGCAGCCTTCCTCGCCATTCCCGAGCTGATCGTCTCGGCGCTGTTCGAGCGCGGCCGCTTCGACGCAGCCGCGAGCCAGGCGTCGGGCACCGTACTCTTCGCCTATGCGATCGGCCTGCCTGCGATCGTGCTGATCCGCTCGCAGGTCTCGAGCTTCCAGGCGCGCGGCGACACGACGACGCCGATGATCGTCTCGCTCGCCGCCATCGCCGCCAATGTCGCGCTGAAGCTGCTGCTCTGGCGCGATCTCGGGGCGCCCGGCCTCGCGCTCGCGACCGCGGCCGGTGCCTGGATCAATGTCGGGGCGCTGTTCGTGCTCGCCCTGCGCAGCGGCTGGACCCGGCCGGATCGCAAGCTTCCAGGCCTGATCCTGATCGTCGCGGCAGCCGCCGCCTGCGCCGGGCTCGCCGCGCGCCTGCTGGCACTGCCGCTCCAGGGCGCCCTCGCCGGCTTTGCCTTCGAGCCCAGGCTGCTGGCGCTCGGCGCGCTCAGCCTGCTGGCGGCAGCGCTTTACGCCGCGCTCGCGCTCGGCGGGCTGAAGCTGGCGGGATTGCTGCGGCTGCTGCGCTGACGCTGCTCAGCCTTCGGCGACGATGCCAGCACCACGGCGCAACTGCTCGGCCGCTTCCGTGACCATGCGCGCGACGATCTCGGCGGCCGGGGGCACATCCGTAATCAGCCCGGCCGCCTCGCCATAGATCGCGGCGGCCCTATCGGGGTCGCCGGCCATGAAGGCCTCGCGATAGGCCGGACCCTCGATCTCTGCCGCCGCCAGCAATTCGGCATCCCGGCCGCGCCATTTGGCGATGAAGGCATTGTCGCCGACGCGGATGTCGAAGGGCTTCGGCCAGTCGAGGCGGCGCGCGATGTCAGGGAGCGAAGAGCGCACCGTCTGATCACCGGTCGCGGCGATGGCCGCGGCCTGGTGGTTCTGGTGGACGAGCGCCTCGCGGCTCGCCCAGAAGCGGGTACCGACGAGCACGCCATCGGCGCCGAGCATCAGCGCTGCGGCGAGGCCCCGGCCATCCGCGATGCCGCCGGCAGCCAGCAGCAGCGTTTCGGGGCTTTCGCGGGCGAGCAGATCCGCAACCTCGGGAACGAAGGGCAGCGTCGCCCGGGCATGACCGTGGCCGCCGGCTTCGGTGCCCTGCGCGATAATGACGGAGGCGCCGGCTGCCAGCGCCGCCCTGACATGGGCGATGCTCTGGCACTGGCAGATCAACGGAATGCCGGCAGCGTCGATCTCGGCCGCAAAGGGCGCGGGATCGCCGAAGGAGAGCATCAGCGCCGCCGGGCGATGGGCAAGCACCTCGCCAAGCAGATGCGGCTGCTTCGCCAGCGACCAGGTGATGAAGCCGCAGCCTGTGCGCGTGTTGCCGGCCGCCTCATATTGCGTCCTCAGCCAGTCGCCATCGCCATAGCCGCCGCCGATCAGGCCGAGCCCGCCGGCCCGCGTCACCGCCGCCGCCAGCGCCCCACCGGCAGCGAGTGCCATCGGCGCCGAGAGGATCGGATGCTCGATGCCGAAGCGCTCGGTCAGGCGGGTGGCGAGGCGGGCCATGCGGGGAACTCCGGTTACTTGGAGTGGGCGAAGTCCATGTAGAGTTCGCGCGCCTTGCGGAACATCGGGCCGGGCTGAACCTGCCGGTCGTCGATCCGGTAGATCGGCATCACCTTCGAGTAGTTGCCCGAGGAGAAGATCTCGTCGGCCTGCTCGAAATCGGCATAGCTCAGGCTGGTCTCCTCGACCGGCACGCCGGCGCCGCGCAGCAGCGAGATGACGCGCTGGCGGGTGATGCCATTGAGGAAGGTGCCGTTCGGGACCGGCGTCTTCACCACGCCGTCCTTGGCGAGGAAGATGTTGGAGGTGCCGGTCTCGGCGACATTGCCGAGCATGTCGAGCACCAGCGCATTGTCGAAGCCGCGGCCCTTGGCCTCGCGCAGGATGCGGGCATTGTTGGGATAGAGGCAGCCGGCCTTGGAATCTGTCGGCATGGTCTCCATGGTCGGGCGGCGATAGGCGCCCTTGGTCACCGAGAATCCCTTGCCGGGGTCGCCCATCGCCGCCTCGAACAGGCACAGGCAGAACTTGGTCGAGTCCGGGTCGGCCATGATGGTCGAGAGGCCGTCGGCCTCGGCCCAGTACATCGGCTTGACGTAGATCGCGGTGCCCGGAGCGAACTTCTTCACGCCCTCGGCGGTGCGCGCGATGATCTCCTCGACCGGGACCGTCGCCTTCAGACCGAGCGCGTCGGCGGAGCGGTTCACGCGCGCGGCGTGCTTGTCCATGTCGGGGGTGACGCCGTCGAAATGGCGGGCGCCGTCGAAGACGGTCGAGGACAGCCAGCTCGCATGGGAGCGCGGCCCCATGATGCCGGGATTGCCTTCGTGCCACTCCCCTTCGAACCAGCTCCAGGTTTGCGAATACCAAGCCATAAGGCGCTCCGATCTGTCAGTCTTGTTGACCCGCACCGTCTGCCCCTGCCCCCGTGGCGTCAACACAGGGGCCCGGACGCGACGAACGAATGATGTGATGGCTCCGATCGTAACCGGTGATGGGTCGCGATGTGAGGAGCAAATCCGCGCAGCCTGCCCGGCACGTTCTCGGACAGGCCGGCAGTCAAAGGCCGAAGGCGCGGGCCAGCGAGACCGTGGCCATGCCGACGAGCAGCGCCAGCAATTCGCTGCGCCGCAGCACCATGCTGAGGATCGCGGCGACCAGTGCGAGACCCGCGGCCAGGCCGAGGCGCTCGATCAGCGGCAGCACAGTGGCGAAGACGATCGAGCCCGGCAGCGCCGCGAGGCCGCGCCGGACGCGCGGCGTCAGCGGCACGAAGCCCATCAGCACCACGCCGGAGATGCGGCAGAGATATGTCGCCAGCGCCATCGCGACGATGACGAGATAAGGCCCCCAGGCGCCGGGATCAGGCAGCGTCATCGAGGAAGGCTCCGGCAAGGGCGCCGGAGAGCGCGCCGATGATGATGAAGGCATAGCCGTCGATCAGCTTGGCCGCGACGAGCGCGACCACGCCTGCGATCACCCAGGGCAATGCAGCGCGGCGGCCGCGCCAGAGCGGCACGATCATGGCAGCGAAGAAGATCGGCATGACGAGGTCGATGCCGTATTGGCGGGGATCGGCGACGAGCGAGCCGAGCAGGTAGCCGGGGATGGTAGCGAGGACCCAGACGGTCCACAGGCACAGGCCGGGGCCAAGCACGACGCCGAGATCATTGCCGCCCTCGGCGCGGTAGCGCGTGCCGATCAGCCAGTTGGCGTCGGTGAAGACGAAGAGCTGGAAGGCGTTGACCAACCGCGGATAGCGGGCGAACCAGGGCTGCAGCGAAGCTCCCTGCAGGATCGAGCGGGCATTGACGGTCGCCGTCACGAAGGCGAGCCCGGCAATCGCTCCCCAGGTCCATTCGGGACGCCAGATCTCCATGGCGACGAGCTGGGCGACGCCGGCATAGACCAGCCCGCTCATCAACAGTGCCTCGAGCAGGCTCAGCCCCTTGGCTGAGGCAGCGGCTCCGAAGGCGACGGCGAAGACGACGATGCCCGGCAGGAGCACGGAAACCCGGCGCAGGCCGAGCATCATGCCGGCGAGCGTCAGCTGTGCCGGGCCGGCGGATGCGGAGGAAGTTTCCGGATGGGACATGAGTTGTTCGAAGCTTCTCGGGGGGCCGGCGTCAATGGTGGCGACGCGGCCAGCACATGAATACAGCGCAAGGCGGGCCGCGCATGGAGAGCCCGTCACGACAGAGCTGCGGATCGCGTCTAGAACGGCGTATGCTCTGGCTCTCCTCCCCCGACCAAAGCGCTGCGGCCCTGCCGGCCGTCTGGCTCGTCGCGACCGATCACCGCCCCGCCACGCTGGCCGAGCGCTCGGCGCTGCGGCGCGGGCTGGCGCGCACCATTCTCGCCGCACAGTTCAACCTTGAGCCGGACGACGTGAGGATCGAGCACGAGCCCGGCGGCCGGCCGGTAATCGCAGCGCCCCTTGGCAGCGGCCTGCATGTCTCGTTGGCGACGCGCGCGGGCCTTGTCGCGCTCGCCCTGACCCATGGCCCGGTCGGCGTCGATGTCGAGCAGATCGACATCGCGACGCAACCGCCGCTGGCGGCGCTGCATCCTTCCGAGCAGGCGATGCTTCAGGCCCTGCCCGCACCGGCACGGCCGCTCGCCTTCGCGCAATTGTGGAGTGCCAAGGAGGCCTATGTGAAGGCGCTCGGCACCGGTTTCCGGCGTCCGCCCGAGAGCTTCGAGGTTCGGCTCGCGGGCCTCGACGGCTTTGCGGTCGAAGACCCCGACCGGCCGGGCGCGCCGGCCCGCGGCATCAGCCGGATCATAAAAAACGGCGGCCATGAAACCATGGCCGCCGCGTTCATTCAGCTAGCGTGAGCGCTACTCAGCCCGGCTGGTTGACCGGCTTCTTCTTCAGAATGTAGGCGACGCCGACGACGAAGGCCGCGCCGATGACCGCCGCCGAGTAGAACGGCAGCTTGGCGGGGGCGAGACCGGCCGGGTTGGTATCGGAAACCGGCACGCTCGTCACCCAGCTCGGAATGGCGGTCTGCAGCCACTGCAGCACGGCGATATCGGAGAGCAGCATCTCGCCGGCGATCCAGCCGAGCAGCGCGGCGCCGAGCCAGATCAGGATCGGATAACGCTCGAGGATCGTCGACAGCATGCGGGCGCCGAAGACGATCAACGGGATGGTCAGCAGCAACCCGAAAATGAAGAGTTCGAAATGCCCCCGCGCCGCCGCGGCGATCGCCAGCACGTTGTCGAGGCTCATCACCGCATCGGCAATGGCGATGGTGCGCACCGCCTTCCAGAGATTATCGCTGGCCGCGACGTCGCCATGCGCTTCTTCCTCGCCCTTTGCGAGCTTGATCGCGATCCAGAACAGCAGCAGCGCACCGACCACCTTCAGGAACGGGATGTTGAGCAGATAGGAAACGATCACCGCGAAGAGGATGCGCAGGCCGACGGCAGCGCCGGCGCCGAGCAGGATGCCCATTTTGCGCTGCTTCTCCGGCAGCGAACGGACGGCGAGCGCGATGACGACCGCATTGTCGCCGGACAACAGCAGGTCGATCCAGATGATCTGGAGCAGCGAAGCCCAGAAGGTTGAAGATGAGAAATCCATGGGTCGGTCAGTCCCTGTATCAGAGGGCCGGATCTGGCCGGCGTTGCTTGAGGAAATAGCCGAGGCCGAGCACGAGCAGGGCCCCAAATATGGCTGCGGGGTATTCGAGCTGATGGGCCAGCGTCTCGCCGAGCTTGCCGATCAACCAGGGGTCGGATTCGAACATCTCGCCCGCGACCCAGCCGAGCAGGCCGGCCCCGGCCCAGACCAGGATCGGGAAACGGGAGAGGAGATTAGTGATCAGCGAGGCGCCGAGCACGATCAGCGGGATCGAGATGATCAGCCCGCCGATCAGCAGCGGGATGGAGTCCTTTGCCACGGCCGCGATGGCGAGCACGTTGTCGAGGCTCATCACGATGTCGGCGATGGCCACCGTCTGCACCGCCTTCCAGAGCTTGCTGCTGGCAGCGACCGCATTCTCGTCGCTCTCGCCGTCTTCGATGACGAGCTTGACCGCGATCCAGACGAGCAGCGCCGCGCCGATGATGTGCAGGAACGGCATGTTCAGGAGGGAGGCGATGAGCACCGTGAAGACGACACGCAGCAGAACCGCGACGCCGGCGCCGAGTGCGATGCCCTTGGCACGCTGTTCGGGCGCGAGCGCCCGGCAGGCGAGCGCAATCACCACCGCATTGTCTCCCGACAACACGATGTTGAGCGCGATGATCTCGAAGAGCTTGCCCCAGAGCGCCGGTTCGAGCAGCGAAAACGTCAGATCAGGCACCTTGTCGCCTCCCTAAGTCTTGCGTCTTACCGGCACCGGCCGGAATTTGTGGTCATGCGCCGTCCCTATCGTCAACCCAGCGCCTGCTCGATCGCCTTGCCCGCGGCCTCGGTGCCGAGCTTGCCGCCGAGATCGCGGGTGCGGGTGCGCTCGTCGCCGAGAGCACGCTCGATCGCGGCCTCGATCCCCTTGGCGGCTTCGGTCTCACCGAGATGGTCGAGCATCATCGCGCCCGACCAGATCATGCCGACGGGATTGGCGATGCCCTGGCCATAAATGTCCGGAGCCGAGCCATGGACCGGCTCGAACAGCGAGGGATGATCGCCGGTCGGGTTGATGTTACCGGAAGGGGCGATGCCGATCGTGCCGGTGCAGGCCGGGCCGAGATCCGAGAGGATGTCGCCGAACAGGTTGGAGGCGACGACGACGTCGAAGCGGTCCGGATTCAGCACGAAATGCGCGGTCAGGATGTCGATATGGTACTGCTCGACGGCGACACCCGGATAGTTCTTCGCCATCTCCTTCACCCGCTCGTCCCAGTACGGCATGGTGATCGAGATGCCGTTCGACTTGGTGGCCGAGGTCAACTTCTTGCGCGGCCGGCGCTGGGCCAGCTCGAAAGCGTATTTCAGCACGCGGTCGACGCCGACACGGCTCATCACCGTCTCCTGCATGACGATCTCGCGCTCGGTGCCGGCGAACATGCGCCCGCCGACCGACGAGTACTCGCCCTCGGTGTTCTCGCGCACGACGAAGAAGTCGATATCGCCGGGCTTGCGATTGGCGAGCGGGCCGGGCACGCCCGGCATCAGGCGCACGGGGCGCAGATTGACGTACTGGTCGAACTCGCGGCGGAAGAGCAGCAGCGAGCCCCAGAGCGAGACATGGTCCGGCACCTGGGCGGGCATGCCGACGGCGCCGAAATAGATCGCGTCATGGCCGCCGATCTTCTCCTTCCAGTCGTCCGGCAGCATCTTGCCGTGCTTGGCGTAGTAGTCGCAGGAGGAGAAGTCGAACTCGTCGAGCCGCAGCTCGAAACCGTACTTCTTCGAAGCCGCCTCGAGCACGCGCAGCCCCTCGGGCATCACCTCCTTGCCGATGCCGTCCCCGGCGATGACGGCGATGCGGTAGACGCGATTGGTCCGGCTCATGCGACTTCTCCAAAAAACGCGGCAAATTCTGCGGCGACGAGGTCTGGAAGCTCTTCGGCCAGATAGTGCCCGCCGGGCAATGCCTTCCCACGCACATCCACAGCCCGCTCACGCCAGAGCGCGAGCACGTCGAAGCACTTGCCGACGGCTCCGCGATCGCCCCAGAGAGCCTGCATGGGACATTCGAGCTTCCTGCCGCCATCGGCGTCGTCATGGGCAATGTCGATCGTCGCCGCGGCGCGATAATCCTCGCAGCTGGCGTGGATCGTCGCGGGATCGGCAAAGCAGCGAAGATATTCGGCGAGCGCTGGGGGCTCGAACAGCCGCATGTCGGAGGCGCGGCGGCTCGTCCAGTAGAATTCGGGATCGGCGCCGATCATGTTCTCCGGCATCGGCGCCGGCTGGATCAGGAAGAACCAGTGCCAGTAGGCGCGGGCGAAAGCGTCGCCGGTGTCGCGATACATCTCCCGCGTCGGCGCGATGTCGAGGGTCGCGAGCTTCAGCACGCGCTCGGCATGGTCCAGCGCCAGCCGGTGCCCGACACGGGCGCCGCGATCATGCGAGCCGACGAAGAAGCGCTCGTGCCCGAGCGCAGACATGACCTCGGCCATGTCCTGCGCCATGGCGCGCTTCGAATAGGGGGAATGATCGGCGGAGGTCGGCGGCTTCGCCGAATCGCCGTAGCCGCGCAGATCCGGGCAGACGAGGCTGTAGCGCTGCGCCAGCTGCGGAGCAATGCGCCGCCACATGATATGGGTCTGCGGATAGCCGTGGAGCAGGAGCAGCGGCGGCCCCTCCCCGCCGACGCGCACGCGAATGCGCGCGCCGGAGGTCGCGACGTCGAGCAGCCTGAAGCCGGGGAAGAAATTATCTTCGACGGGGAGCTCGGTGACGGACATCCAGCCTCGCAGATTGCAACAATCTGAGCCGATAGCCGGATTTTCAAACGATTTCGTGCGCCGATTATTTCATAATTATGATCAATAACGATGACCCGGCGGCACCTGGCCTCAAACAGCTCACAAAGGGAGGTGGGCCGCGGGCCTCAATTCCTTGCAACAAAAAAGGCGCCCGAAGGCGCCTCTTCCGTCCGGGACGACCGGCTCGACCTGTTACCCGCGCAGCGCCGCCTTGTAGCGCTTGGCCATCTCGGCGACGACCTTGGCCGCGACGGCCTCGATATCCGCTTCGGTCAGCGTCTTCTCGACCGGCTGCAGCGTCACCGCCAGCGCCACCGACTTCTTGCCGGGCTCGACGCCGGCGCCTTCATAGATATCGAAGACGCTGGTCTCGGCGATCAGCGCGCGGTCGGCATTCTGGGCGGTCTTCGCCATGTCGCCGGCCGCCACCGCCTTGTCGACGATGAAGGCGAAATCGCGCGTCAGCGGCTGGAAATCGGAAAGTGCCAGCTTCGGCTTGACCTTGGTCGGCTTGTACTTTGGCAGCGGCAGCGCATCGAGATGGATCTCAAAGGCGACCAGCGGTCCCTTGACGTCGAGCGCCTTGAGCACGCGCGGATGCAGCTCGCCGAAGGCGCCGATGACGCCCTTGGGACCGAACTGGAGCGTGCCGGAGCGGCCGGGATGCGCCCAGGACGGGCCGCCCGCAACGATCTGCAGGCCGCCGACGGGCACGCCGAGCCCGGCGAGCAGCGCCATGACGTCGGCCTTGGCATCGAAGGCATCGACCGGCTTGGCCGCGCCATCCCAATGACGGCCGGCGCCTTCCAGGCGCGCGGTGCCGCGGCGCAGGCCGGCGGCGGCGATCAGCTGGCCTTCCGGCTCATCGCTCTGGAAGACCTGGCCGACCTCGAACAGCGCGACATCGCCAAAGCCGCGATCGGCATTGGCCTGTGCTGAGCGGATCAGGCCCGGCAGGAGCGAGGGCCGCATATCGGAGAGATCGGCGGCGATCGGGTTGGCGAGGACGAGCTTGCGCGAGCCGCCGCCGAAGAGCTTGGCAGCCTCATGCGAGATGAATGACCAGGTCACGGCCTCGACCAGCCCGCGGCTGGCGAGCAGGCGCTTGGACTGGCGCGTGCGCTTCTGCAGCACCGTCAGGACCGGCTTGACGACCTCGCCCTTGATCCGCGGCAGCGGCGCCGGCTCGACCCGGTCGAGCCCGGCGATGCGCAGGATCTCCTCGACGAGATCGGCCTTGCCCTCGACATCGGCGCGCCAGGAGGGAGCTGCGACCTTGACCCGCTCGCCGGCGCCCGAAACATGGAAGCCGAGCGAGGTCAGAGCGAGCTTCATCTCGACCTGCGGCAGATCGAGACCGGTCAGGCGCTTCACTTCCGACCAGGGGAAATCGATGGCACCGGCGCTCTCGGGCAGCTCGCCGGCGAAGACCATCTCGGAGGCTTCGCCGCCGCAGAGCTCGATGATCATCTGAGTCGCGAGATCGAGGCCGGGTCGGGTGAAGTCCGGATCGACGCCGCGCTCGAAGCGGTAACGCGCATCGGAGGTGATGCCCAGCGCACGGCCCGAGCGGGCAATGTTCAGCGGATCCCAGAGCGCGCTCTCGACCAGCACGTCGACGGTGTTCTCGTCGCAGCCGGAAGCCTCGCCGCCCATGATGCCGGCAAGCGATTCGACGCCCTTCGCATCGGCGATCACGACCTGTTCGTCGGTCAGCGTGTAGGTCTTGCCGTCGAGCGCGAGGATCTGCTCGCCGGCCCTAGCGCGGCGCACCGTCAGGTCGCCATGGACCTTGGCGGCGTCGAAGACGTGCAGCGGCCGGCTGCGGTCATAGGTCATGAAATTGGTGATATCGACCAGCGCGTTGATCGGCCGAAGGCCGATGGCGCGCAGGCGCGCCTGCAGCCATTCCGGCGACGGGCCGTTCTTGACGCCGCGGACGAGGCGCAGGGCGAAAGCCGGGCAGAGCTTCTTGTCTTCCGGGGCGAAGTCGAGCTTGACGTCGACCGGGCACGGGAAGCTGCCGCGCACGGGCGCGACCGAGGGCGTCTTCAGCGCGCCGAGACCGGCGGCGGCGAGGTCGCGGGCGACGCCGGACACGCCGAGCGCATCGGCTCGGTTCGGCGTCACGGCGATCTCGATCATCGCATCGTCGAAGCCGGCATAGGCGGCGTAGGGCTGGCCGACCGGCGCATCCTGCGGCAGGTCGATGATGCCGTCATGATCCTCGGAGAGCTGCAGCTCGGCGGCCGAGCAGAGCATGCCGTTCGACTCGACGCCACGGATCACGCCCTTGCCGAGGGTGATGTCCTTCCCGGGAATATAGGTGCCGGGCGGCGAGAACACGCTCTTCATGCCGGTGCGGGCATTGGGCGCGCCGCAGACGACCTGCACCGGCTCGCCCGAGCCGGTGTCGACCATGCAGACGCGCAGGCGGTCGGCATTCGGATGCTGCTTGGCCTCGATGACATAGGCGATGGTGAAGGCGGAAAGCGCCTTGGCCTTGTCCTCGACGGCCTCGACCTCGAGCCCGACGCGGGTCAGGGTCTCGGAGATGGTGTCGAGGGTTTCAGAGGTCTCGAGATGGTCTTTGAGCCAGGAGAGCGTGAATTTCATGTGGTTACGTCCATCGGAGCGAAGGCTTCCACCAGGCGGAAGCGCTCGCAAAGCAGGGGCATTTCGGGACTGAAGACGCCGAGGCGCCGGAAATAAGCTTCATGGGCCTCGCGCCAGAAGGAGAGGCTGCGGTCGCCCTCGCCCTCCTCGAAGGCGAATTGCGCATCGACCTCATCGAAGCGCCGGGGCGTGAGTTCGAGCGTCTCGATCACGCAGACCGGACGCTTCTCGCCGTCGAGCACGATCCAGAGCTCGCCAAGCTTCGGGCAGTCTGGTGCGTCCAGCGTGTTCACCGTCGCGGTCTTGCGGCCGCTGACGACCAGCGCCGCCAGCTCCGTCGCGAGCTCGGGACTATCGCCGAAGGAGAAGCTCGGGCAGTCGCGATAGCGTTCGGGGATGGTTTGCATGTCCAAGGTCACGCCGCCCCGTCCCGCCGTGCGGCCACGGACGACAGTTCCGGCGCATTGTCGTTCAGCCGGTCGTCGCCATCCGTCCTGATTTTCATCGCGTTGCCGCGCCAGCTGACCTCGCCGGCGAGGAAGGCATAGGCCCAGATGCCGGGGAAGACGAGATCGCGGGTCAGATAGGCCAGCGGCGTGCGCCAGTTCAGGAACCAGCCGACGCCCTTCGCCAGGGCCATCTCGGCGGCGTACCAGATCGCCAGCACCAACAGGACGGCCTGCCAGCTCGCAAGGCCATAGGCCGGGGCGGCGAAAGCGGCAAGCACGGCCGGCACGAGCGGGCCGACCAGGATCTCCGGCGCGAAGAACGGCAGGAAGGTGACACGGCGCAGCCGCGCCCAGCGGAACTGGCGCTGCACGACATGGCGCAGGTGCCGGCGGCCGAGCGGCTGCTCGAAAGGCTGGTCGACGAGATGAACATGCTTGCCGGCGGCGCGCACCAGCTTGGTCGCGGCCGCATCCTCGGCGATCTCGGCAGCGAGCGCCGCGATGCCGCCATTGGCGTCGAGGAAGGGCTTGTTCCAAAGCATCGACTTGCCCTGGGCAAAGCCGAAGCCGAGCGCCTCGCCGGCATATTGCCAGCGCGCCTGGAAGGTATTGAGGAAAGCGCATTCCACCTCGGCGCCGAAGCAGAGCGGCCGCGAGCCGGCCGGCGTCGAGCAGACGAGGCCGCTATCGTCACGCCAGGCCGCCAGCATCCGCTGGATGTAGTCCTTCGGCATCAGCACGTTGGAATCGGCGAGGATCACCCAGTCGTGCCGTGCCGCCTCCCAGCCCCTGACGCAGTTGTTGAGCTTGGGATTGGCGCTGACCGCGACATCGCCGACGATCAGGCGCACGCGCTCCGGCCCATGGCTGGCGATCAGCTCCTCGACCAGCGGGACGATCGGGTCCTGTCCGTCGGCAACGCAGAAGATCGTCTCATAGTCGGGGTAGTCGAGGACGAGGCCGGAGGTCAGGGTTTCCCGGCTAAAGCTCTCCAGGCCGCAGACCGGCCGCACGATCGTCACCGGCGGGCGCTGGCGCAGCAGGCTGGATTCGACCGGCTTGCGACGCAGGCGCACGAAGGCGATGGCCAGGCACAGGAGATTGGCCGCCACCAGCAGTGCCGCGATCAGGCCGGCCCAATGCGCCGCGCTCATCCCCGCCCTTTCCTCTCCTAGCCCGCCTTCGTCACGACGACAGGCCGCCGGTCAGCGTCGGCAAGTCGAGCGGGCGGAAGCCGTAATGCGAGAGCCAGCGAACATCGGCCTCGAAGAAGGGCCGCAGATCCGTCATGCCGTATTTCAGCATGGCGATACGGTCGATGCCCATGCCCCAGGCGAAGCCCTGGTAGACGTCGGGGTCGAGCCCGCAGTTCCTGAGCACGTTCGAGTGGACCATGCCGCAGCCGAGAATCTCGAGCCAGTCGTCGCCCTCGCCGAAGCGGATCTCGCCGCCCTTGCGCGAGCACTGGATGTCGACTTCTGCCGAAGGCTCGGTGAACGGGAAGAAGGAGGGACGGAAGCGCATCTTGACGCTCTCGACCTCGAAGAACGACTTGCAGAACTCCTCCAGCACCCATTTCATGTGGCCGAAATGGGTCTTCTTGTCGATGACGAGACCCTCGACCTGATGGAACATCGGGGTGTGGGTCTGGTCGGAATCCATGCGGTAGGTCCGTCCCGGGCAGATCACGCGGATCGGCGGCTCCTGGGCCAGCATGGTGCGGACCTGGACCGGCGAGGTATGGGTGCGCAGGAGCTTTCGCTCGCCATTGGCGTCGGGCGCGAAGAAGAAGGTGTCGTGCATCTCACGGGCGGGATGGCCGACCGGGAAGTTCAGCTTGGTGAAGTTGAGGTCGTCGGTCTCGACATCCGGCCCCTCGGCGACGGCAAAGCCCATATCGCCGAAGATCGCGGTGATCTCGTCGATGACCTGGCTGATCGGATGGATGCGCCCGCGCGCCTCCGGCCCCTCGCGCACCGGCAGCGAGATGTCGAGCCGCTCGGCAGCGAGCCGCGCCTCCAGCGCCGCCTCGCCCAGCGCCTCCTTGCGGGCGGTGAGCGCCTGCTGGACGCCGTCGCGCAGGCCGTTGATCAGCGGCCCCTTCTCCTTGCGCTCATCCGGCGTCATCGCGCCGAGCGTCTTCAGCAAGGCGGAAACCGAGCCGGACTTGCCGAGCGCCGCGATGCGCAACTGCTCGAGCGCCGCCTCGTCCTGCGCCGCGGCGATCTCACCGACAAGGGAATCGCGAAGGGTATCGATCTCGTTCATGCCTGATCTGGTCCGTTAGCGCGTCCTCCGCCGGGCCGGAACCGACCGGCCGCCGGGAATTCGCACCACCTGAAAATGCCGGAGCGCGTTCCGGCGTGGCATCTTCTATGGCTTCGGCCCTGCGGATACCAGCCCGAATTGCGCTGGCAAAGCGTACCGATCGCGGCGTTTTCACACATTCGGCCCCGTCCGCCGATGGTTCATGACAAGACCGTCGCAGTCAGCCCCCGCATGCGGGCGGCAGGGGCGACAGCCGCTTCCCTGCCCGGCTATGCAGGAGACAGTATGGAGATGCCGACATGACCGAGAACCACGCCCAGAAGAACTCGCCCTCCTATCGCCTCGCCGCGCTCGACCAGGACTTCATCCTGGGCGACTCCACCCGCGGCGCGCGCTTCATGCTCGAATACCAGAAGGCCGAGGATAATCTGCGGGCGCGCGGCATCGTCTCGACAATCGTGGTCTTCGGCTCGGCGCGGGTGCGCGAGGGCGAGCCCTGGTACGAGGCGGCGCGAAAATTCGCCCGGATCGCCTCGGAGCGCGGCGGCGCGCTCGATAACAAGGAGAGCGGCCGGCACCACGTCATCGCCACCGGCGGCGGCCCAGGCATAATGGAAGCGGCCAATCGCGGCGCCGGCGATGCGGGCGCGGTCTCGATCGGCTTCAACATCACCCTGCCGCATGAGCAGGAGCCCAACGCCTTCTCGACGCCGGATCTGACCTTCCTCTTCCACTATTTCGCGATGCGCAAAATGCATCTCGCGATGCGGGCCTCAGCGCTCGTCGCCTTCCCCGGCGGCTTCGGCACGCTCGACGAGCTGTTCGAGATCCTGACGCTGACCCAGACCGGCAAGATGTCGCCCGTCCCGGTCATTCTCTACGACAGCAGCTTCTGGAAGGGCCTGTTCAACCTCGAGCGGCTGGCCGAGGCCGGGCTGATCCGCAAGGAGGACCTCGAACTGTTCTGCTACGCCGACTCGCCGGAGGAGGCCTATGCAAGGATCGTCGAGGGCGCCGGCGACGGCTGGATCCCGGCCGCAGCCGACAACGTGCAGACGTAAGACTGTCTCTTCTCACAACCCTCATCCTGAGGAGCCGCGCAGCGGCATCTCGAAGGATGGTCCAGAAATCTTCGGAAGTAACTGGAGCATCCTTCGAGACGCGGACTTCGTCCGCTCCTCAGGATGAGGGTCGAGCATGCGAACCGCGCAAAGAAAAAGGCCGGCGTTTCCGCCGGCCTTTCGCAATTCGTCAGGTCAGACCGCTCAGGCGGCCTTGGCCTCGGCGCCGAGCGCGCCCTTGACCGTTTCGACCACCGCAGCGAAGGCAGCAGCATCGTCGATCGCGAGGGCCGACAGGGTCTTGCGGTCGAGTTCGAGACCCGACTTGGTGAGACCGTTGATGAAGGCCGAATAGGTCAGGCCGTGCTCGCGCACCGCAGCGTTCAGGCGCTGGATCCAGAGCGCGCGGAACGAGCGCTTCCGGTTCTTGCGGTCACGATAGGCATACTGCATCGACCGATCGACGGCCGCCTTGGCGGCGCGGATCGTATTCTTGCGGCGGCCATAGAAGCCCTTGGCGGCCTTCAGTGTCTTCTTGTGCTTGGCGTGGGACGTAACGCCCCGTTTCACGCGAGCCATGTTTGATCTCCGGAAAGGTTGTCAGGCGTCAGCCGTTGGGGAGGAAGAACTTCTTCACGTTGGCAGCATCGCCCTCGAACAGGGTCGTCGTGCCACGCTGGTTGCGGATCTGCTTGTTGGTCCGCTTGATCATCCCGTGACGCTTGCCGGCCTGGGCTGCGAGCACCTTGCCGGTTCCGGTGATCTTGAACCGCTTTTTAGCGGCCGCTTTGGTCTTCATCTTGGGCATTTCAGCTCCTCATAGGTCGCGAGCGCGCGAATTGCGCCGCTTGAATTTTGCTTCGGGAAGCAAATAACGATCGCCACGGCAGCCCTTATCAGCCGGGCGATCGAAGGCCGGGCATATGACAGAAAAGCCCTGCCCTTGCAAGCGCGGCCGCCCTGTCCGCTCAGGCGAGCGCCGGGCGCGAGCTGTCCAAGGCTACGTCAGACAGCTTTCGCAGGCCGAGCAACAGGATGGCCAGCGCCGCAAAGCCGCCGACGACCGAGACACGGAAGCCGCTCGCCGCACCGTAGTTGTCGATCAGCCAGCCCGATGCCGCCGAGCCCAGGGCAAGGCCGACACCGAGGCCGGTCATCACCCAGGTGATCCCTTCGGTCAACTTGGAGGGCGGTACATGGCGCTCGACCAGCGCCATCGCGACGATGACGGTCGGTGAGATCGAGGCGCCGGCGATGAACAACACCGCAGCCAGCGACCAGAGCGAGCCGACCGCGAGCAGCGGCAACGTCGTCGCGGCGGCTAGACCAATCGCGAGAACGAACTGCCGCGCCAGCGACAGGCGCAGATGCAGGGCGCCGAAGATCAGGCCGGCGATCAGCGAGCCGGCGGCATAGGAGGCCAGCACCAAGCTGGCGGCCGCCTTCTGTCCCTGCAACTCGGCGAAGGCGACGGTCGTGACCTCGGACGTGCCGAAGATCGCCCCGATGGCGACCATCACCAGTGCGATGAGGCGCACGGCTCCGAAGCGGATCGCCGAGCCCTCGGCACTCGTCGCCTGCGAGTGGGCAGGCGGCTCGGTGCTGCGCTGGAACACGAACAGGGTCATGCCGATGGCGAGCAGGATGGTGGCGGCAAGCGGTCCCGCCTCGGGAAACCAGGCCACGCTGAGGCCGATCGCCAGCACCGGGCCGATCATGAAGACCATCTCGTCGACCACCGATTCGAAGGCGAAGGCAGTGCGCAAATGCCGCGTGCCGCGATAGATCTCGGTCCAGCGCGCCCGCACCATCGCTCCCATGCTCGGCTCCAGACCCGAGAGCGCGGCGAAGAGAAAGAGAACCCAGTTGGGCGCCTCGAAGCGTGTCGCCAGCATCAAACCAACGAGCGCGACGAGCGTCGCCAGCGTCGCGGGGACCAGCACCCGGCTCTGGCCGTGGCGGTCGACGAGGCGCGAGACCTGCGGCGCGATCAGCGCATTGGCGAGCGCGAAGGTCGCGGCCACGCTGCCGGCCAGCCAGTACTCGCCGCGTGCCTGCGATAGCATGGTGACGATGCCGATCGTCACCATCGACACGGGCAGACGAGCAACGAAGCCGGCCGCCGAGAAGCCGACAGCGCCGGGCGCGCGGAAGATCTCGCGATAGGGATTGGCCATTGACTATGAGACTCCGTAGCAGGCCGCAGCGTTCGCATACGGCATGTATGCGGACGCCTAATTGCATACACTGCGCATGTCAATTAACATACAGCGCGTACGCAAAGAGGGTTGGGATGAGCCGCAGGCCACGCCAGCAGATGATCGCCGAGACGCGCGCCAAGCTGATCGCGGCGGCCCGCCACGCCTTCGGCACGCTCGGCTATGCCGAGACCGCGATGGACGAGCTGACGGCATCGGCCGGGCTGACGCGCGGCGCGCTCTATCATCATTTCGGCGACAAGAAAGGGCTGCTCGCAGCGGTCATCGCCGAGATCGACGCCGAAATGAACGAGCGGCTGAACGCCGTCTCGGCACGTGCGGCCGATCCCTGGACCGGTTTCCGCGACGAATGCGCCGCCTATATCGAGATGGCTCTGGAACCCGAAATCCAGCGCATCGTGCTGCGGGACGGGCCGGCCGTGCTCGGCGATCCCTGGACCTGGCCGACGCAAAGCGCCTGCATCACCTCGATGACCGACAGCCTCGGCAAGCTGCGCGACGCCGGCGTCATCCGGGCCATTGACCCCGAGGCCGCCGCCCGGCTGATCGCCGGCGCGACACTGCATGCCGCGCAGTGGATCGCCCACGCACCCGATGGCCGGGCGGCATCCCAGAATTCCATCGCCGCCTTCGACGCCCTGCTCGCCGGGCTGCTCGTCCGACCTTGAGTGCATTCGCAAGAAGCGAAACAAACGCGCCCGTTTCCGGCTCCTGAATTAGATGTTTCATATCGCAGCCCGGCCTGCTAGCGTCGCCGTGTGGACCAGCCGCATCTGACCGCCGCCCTCTCCGCAGGTCTCGAGCAATTGCCGCAGCAATTGCAGGCGGCGGCACGCTGGGTGCTAGATCACCCTGCCGATGTAGCGCTGCTGACGACCCGCGAGCAGGCGAAACGCGCGAGCCTTTCGCCCGCGACCCTGACCCGCCTCGCCCAGCGCTTCGGCCTTTCCGGCTATGACGAGTTGCGGGCGATCCATGCCGCGGCCCTGCGGCAGCGCCCGGAGGGCTTTGCCGGCCGCGCCGGCGAATTGATGCAGCGTCATGGCGACGAAGGGGCCGGCGCGATCGCGCAGGACATGTTCGCAGCGCTCACCGACCATCTCAGGGCCCTGCGCGAACCGGACACGCAGGCGCAGCTCGAACGCGCCGCCATCCTGCTGGCCGAGGCACAGACCGTGTTCTGCTTCGGGCTGCGCTCGGCTTTCCCGGCCGCCTACATGCTCGACTATATCCGTGACCTGATCGGCGCCGGTTCGGTGCTGGCGGACGGAGCAGGCGGGCGCGGCATCGACGCTCTGCGTCGGATCGGCCCCAGCGACGCGTTCTTCGCCGTCTCGGTCTCACCCTATACGCGCCTGACCCTGCAGGCCGCAGAGCTCGCCAAAGCCAAGGGGGCGAGGCTCATCGCGCTGACCGACAGCCCGCTCTCGCCGCTCGCAGCGCTCGCCGATGCGACGGTCCTGGTGCGGACCGAGACGCCGTCCTTCTTCCACACGATGACACCGGCCTTCGCCGCGGTCGAATGCCTGGCGGCCCTGATGACGGCGCGCAAGGGCGCGGCCGCCCTCGCCGCCATCGCCCGCCACGAGGCGGAACTTCACGCCACCGGCACCTTCCACCAACCCAGAGCCGCCAAACGAGGCCGCAAATGAGCCATGTCCTGCATCGGGTCCTCGGCAAGACCTATCCCGTCGCCGAAGGGGGCACCGGCGTCGTGCTGCGTGACCGCGACGGCCGCGAGCATATCGACGCCTCGGGCGGCGCCGCGGTCTCCTGCATCGGCCATGGTCATCCCGACGTGCTCGCCGCGATGCATGCGCAGATCGACAAGCTCGCCTATGCCCATACCAGCTTCTTCACCAGCGACGCAGCCGAGGAACTCGCGGACCACCTGATCGCGCGGGCACCGGCCGGCATGGGCTCGGTCTATTTCTGCAGCTCGGGCTCGGAAGCGATCGAGGCCTGCCTGAAGATGGCACGGCACTACTTCGTCGAGACCGGCGAGCTGAAACGCGTCAACTTCATCTCGCGGCGGCAGAGCTATC
Source organism: Allobosea sp. WAO (assembly GCF_001509835.1). Taxonomy (GTDB): domain Bacteria; phylum Pseudomonadota; class Alphaproteobacteria; order Rhizobiales; family Beijerinckiaceae; genus Allobosea. The sequence goes on along the minus strand of NZ_JXTJ01000003.1, from coordinate 378,480 downwards.
ACGGCATCACGCTGGGCGCGCTCGCGGTCGGCGGCCGGATGAAGGACCGCGCCGCCTTCGCCGAGATGCTGATGACCGGGCGCCACATCTCGCCCTGCTTCGACTATCGCGGCCGCCGCCCCGACGAAACCGCCGAGCAATACGGGCTGCGCGTCGCCGACGAGCTCGAGGCGAAGATCCTGGAGCTCGGCCCCGAGACGGTCTGCGCCTTCGTTGCCGAGACGGTGGTCGGCGCGACGCTGGGCGCTGCCACCGCGGCGCCGGGCTATTTCAAGCGTGTTCGCGAGATCTGCGACCGCTATGGCGTGCTCCTGATCCTCGACGAGGTGATGTGCGGCATGGGCCGCACCGGCACGCTGCATGCCTGCGAGCAGGAGGGCGTGGCGCCGGACCTGATGGCGATCGCCAAGGGGCTCGGCGGCGGCTACGCGCCGATCGGCGCCATGCTGGTCTCGAAACAGATCGCGGAAGCAGTCCGGCGGGGCTCGGGCATCTTCCCGCACAGCCAGACCTATGTCGGCCATCCGCTCGCCTGCGCCACAGCGCTCGCCGTGCAGAGGGTGATCGAGCGCGACGATCTCCTCGCCAATGTCCGGCGCCAGGGCGCCAGGTTGGAGCAGCGCCTGCGCGAGCGCTTCGGCAATCATCACCATGTCGGCGACATTCGCGGGCGCGGCCATTTCTGGGGCGTCGAGATCGTCGCCGACCGCGCGAGCAAGACGCCATTCGACCCCGCACTCAAGCTGAATGCCCGGATCAAGGAAGCGGCCATGGAGCGCGGCCTGATGATCTATCCGATGGGCGGCACGGTCGACGGCACGGCGGGCGACCATGTCCTGCTCGCGCCGCCCTTCATCGTCGATGCCGCCACAGTCGACGCCATCGTCGAGCGCCTGGGCGACGCCGTCGATGCGGCACTGGGGTCGGTGCAGCCGGCCTGACTAGACCACCAGGCGGGCCGCCAAAGAGCCCGTCTCAACCAAGGGGAACTATGATGAAACGACTGAAACAGGCGAGCCTCGCCGCGATCGGCCTCGCGGCAATCGGGCTGTCCACGCCGGCGGCGGCGCAATCGGGAACGCTCGACCGGGTCAAGGCGCGCGGCGAGCTGATCTGCGGCAACCATATCGCTTTGCCCGGCTTCGGCCTGCAGGGGCCTGACGGGCGCTGGGACGGGCTCGACATCGACCTTTGCCGTGCCGTCGCGTCGGCGATCTTCAACGATCCCAACAAGATCAGGTTCGTGCCGACGACGCCGCAGATGCGCTTCGTCGTGGTGCAGACCGGCGAGGTCGACATGCTCGCCCGCAACGCCACCTACACCATGTCGCGCGACACCTCGGCCGGCATGTCCTGGCCGATCATCAACTATTTCGACGGCCAGGGCTTCATGGTGCGCAAGGCGCTCGGCATCAGCGAGGCGAAGGGGCTGAGCGGCGCCTCGATCTGCGTGACGCAGGGCACGACGACCGAATTGAACCTCGCCGACTTCTTCCGCGCCAACAACCTGAAATACGAGATCATCGGCTTCGCGACCAATGAAGAGGGCGTCAAGGCCCTGGAGGCCGGGCGCTGCGACGCCTTCACCACCGATTCCTCGGGCCTCGCCGCCGAGCGGCTGAAATTCTCCAAGCCCGACGATTTCATGATCCTGCCGACGCTGATCTCGCGCGAGCCGCTCGGCCCGGCGGTGAAGCGCGGCGACGAAAGCTGGTTCAACCTCGTCAAGTGGACGCACTATGCCATGCTCAATGCCGAGGAACTCGGCGTGACCAAGGCCAATGTCGACGAGATGCTGAAATCGACCAATCCCGAGATCAAGCGGCTGCTCGGCGTCGAAGGCAAGTTCGGCGAAGGGCTCGGCCTGAGCAATGACTGGGCCTACCGGATCATCAAGCATGTCGGCAATTACGGCGAGAGCTTCGAGCGCAATGTCGGCATGGGCTCGAAGCTACAATTGAAGCGCGGCCTCAACGACCTCGCTTCGAAGGGCGGACTGCAATACCCGCACCCGATCCGATAATCCCGATAGCCATTGCAATTGGCCCCCGGGATTCCGCATCTGGATGTCTCAAGCCTTTGAGTGCATTTGAGACATCCAGATTGGAGCAACGGCCTGACGCGTCAGCGTCACTGGCCGTTGGCATAAGGACCGCTTGATGAGAATCGCGCTGATCCATGCGCTACGCCATTCGCCGCCTCCGATCGAGGCGGCGTTTGCGCGGCTCTGGCCCGAAGCCAGGCTGATGAACCTGCTCGACGACAGCCTCTCGGCCGACCTCGCCCGCGACGGCGAGATCACCGAGACGATGACCGGGCGGTTCCTGAGCCTCGCGCGCTATGCGAAGGCGACGGGCGCCGACGGCATCCTGTTCACCTGCTCGGCCTTCGGCCCCTGCATCGGGGCGGTGCAGCGCGAATTCGCGCCGATGCCCGTACTGAAGCCGAACGAGGCGATGATCGAGGAGGCAGAAGGGATCGGCGGCCGGGTCGGCCTCCTCGCCAGCTTTGCGCCGACACTTCAGTCGATGCCGCCGGAGTTTCCGGTGACGCTGGCCGTCATGCCGAAGCTGGCGGAGGGCGCGCTGGCGGCGCTCGATCGCGGCGACGGCGATACACATGACCGGCTCGCGGCGGAGGCGGCTCGCGATCTCGCCAACTGCGACCTGATCGCCCTTGCCCAGTTCAGCCTGGCGCGAGCCGCGCCGGCGGTCGCGGCAGCGACCGGCAAAAAAGTGCTGACCACACCGGACAGCGCGGTCAGGAAGCTAAAGCGACTACTGGCCTGAGCGCCACTCAGAGCCCTTCCATCCGGCGCAGCGCCTCGAAATGCTTCGTCGCCTGGTAGACCAGAACCTGGCGCCATTCACGGGCCGTCGCCTCGATCTCGTCATTCGGGATCAGCTTCAACGGCCTGCCGGTCGACATCGCCAGCACCTGCTGGCGGCAGGCGCGCTCGAGGAAATAGAGGTCGTCGAAGGCAACCGCGACCGACGGCCCGCCGATGGTGACGCCGTGATGGGCGAGGAAGGTGACATCGACGTGCCCCTGCTCGCGATTGGCCGCGACGATCGCCTCGCCTTCGCCCTCATCAAGCGCGAGTCCGCCGAAATGGTCCTGGTAAAGGGTGCGGCCATGGAAGCGGCAGGCGGTCTGGTGCGCCATCTCCAGCCGGCCGCCCTCGACCATGGTCAGCGCCGTGGCATAGGGCATGTGGACATGCAGCACGGCGACATGGCGCGGATTGGCCTTGTGGGCGGCGACATGGATGTTGCGGGCGGTGGCCTCGACCTCGCCCTCCCCTTCAAGCACCTGGCCCTGCTCGTCGATCAGCAGGAGGTCGGACGGGCGCATCTCCGACCAGTGCACGCCATAGGGGTTGATCAGATAGCGCGGTCGACCGTCCGGGCCGTCGGGCAGCGCCACCGAGAAATGATTGCAGATGCCTTCGTTGAGCTCGAACCTGGCGGCGAGGCGCAGGGCGGCAGCAAGGTCGCGGCGCTGTTCGGTCACGGTCGGAACGGTCATGGCGTAGGGCCTCGCGCTGGCTCGGGAACCCGAAGCGAAGCATCGCGACCCCAGACATGACAAGGCCCGGCACGCGGGCCGGGCCTGTCTGGATTCGCATGACGAAGCGGCAGCCTATTTCGGCGCCAGCACCATCACCATCTGGCGACCTTCGAGCTGCCAGTCGCTCTCGACCTTGGCGATGTCGACCAGGTCGGCCTTGACGCGCTCGAGCACCTTCACGCCGAGATCCTGGTGAGCCATCTCACGGCCGCGGAAGCGCAGGGTCACCTTGACCTTGTCGCCTTCCTCGAAGAAGCCGTGCATCGCCTTCATCTTGACGTCGTAGTCATGCTTGTCGATGCCGGGGCGCAGCTTGATTTCCTTGATCTCGATGGTGCGCTGCTTCTTGCGCGCCTCCGAAGCCTTCTTCTGCTCGAGGAAGCGGAAGCGGCCGTAATCGAGAATCTTGCAGACCGGCGGCTCGGAGTTCGGGGCGATCTCGACCAGATCGAGACCAGCGTCCTCGGCGATCTTCAGCGCCTCGAAGAACGAGACCACGCCACGGTTGACGCCGGTATCGTCGATGAGCTGAACATCACGAACGCCACGAATGTCGCGGTTCGAGCGGGGCCCGTCCTTGGTCGGGGTGGGTGCGGCGCGGAAGGGACGACGAATGGCTGTATTCTCCTGTGATTGGCGCGCTACGCGCCGTTGATGAGACACATTGCACAACGCGTAGCGTTGTCAATGGACGGCAAAGTCAAATGACGGGCGAAAACGGAAGATCGCGGGCTCGCGGGGAGGCTTTTGCCCGCGAACCCTGCTCATCCGTCCGCCGGTTCAACGCCCGAGCAGGGCGCAGTAGACATCCAGCGTGTCGTTGACCATCGCGGCCAGCGAGAAATGCCGCTCGACATGCAGGCGCGCCCGCCGCGCCAGCGCGTCCCTGGCTGACGGACGCAAGGCCAGCGCCTCCTGCAGCGCTGCAGCCAATGCCGGCGCGTCGCCCGGCGGGATGCGCCAGCCGGTGCGCTCGGAAGGAGCGACCTGCGGCGGCGCGAGCACCGTCTCTGGCACGGCTCCGAGATCGGAGACCACCACCGGTACGCCCATGGCCTGCGCCTCGACGGCGACGCGGCCGAAGGCTTCCGGCTCCGTCGAAGGCACGGCGACGATCGCCGCTGCGAGCATCGCGGCAGGCATATCGCTGCAATGCCCGACACGGCGCACGCGCTTTTCCAGCCCGGCCTTGGCGATCTGCTCGTCGAGCTCGCGGACATAGCCGTCGCGCCCTTGCGGGTCGCCGGCAAGGATGAAGGCGGTGTCCTCGTCGCCGGCATCGCGCATCAGGCGTGCCGCCTCGATGAGGACCTTCTGCCCCTTCCAGCCGGTCAGCCGGCCGGGCAGCAGCACGATGCGCTGATGCGGCTCGACGCCCCAGGCGCGGCGCAAAGCGCTGACCCGCTCGGGCCCGACGGCCGCCGGCGCGAAGGCCGAGAAATCCGTGCCGCGGTTGACGATGCGGATTCGATCGCGGGCAAAACCGTGCCGCGCCAGGATGAGATCGGCGGTGTAGGCGGAATTGGCGATGACGACGTCGCCGCGCGCCATCACCGAGTTATAGTGGTTCTTCACCGCCGAGCGGCTGTTGTAGGAGCCGTGATAGGTGGTGACGAAGGGCAGCTTCAGCGCCCGCGTCGCCGCCAGCGCGACCCAGGCCGGGGCGCGCGAGCGGGCATGGACGAGATCGACATGCTCCTGCCGGCAGAGCCTGGCGAGCTTGCGCACGTTCAGCGCCATGGCGAGCGGGTTCTTGGACGCGGCGGGGAAAGGCAGCCAGATGCCGCCCTTGGCCTGCAATTCGGCGACGAGCCGGCCGCCCTCGGTCGCGACCAGAGCGCGGGCGCCGGCCTCCGTCAGCCCCTCCGCGATGTCGACGGCGGTGCGCTCGGCGCCGCCGGCCTCCAGATCGGGGATGATCTGCAGCACCGTGCGCCCACTCAGCGGGTGGGTCTCGGTCGAGGGCAGCGAGAGTGGCGCGCCGGAGCGCAGTGTCGTGGTCACCGTTCGAAAGGGCCTTCTTGCAGACGGCGGGTTTGCTATCTGCGCCATGATGGGCATAGCGCTTGCGCGAAGCACAGCGGCCCGGTGCAGATTCCCGCGGTTCGTCACAGGAGAAATAGGGTGAATATGCCTCAACCGCAATTTCTGAGCGTCGGCGAGGGTGAGCGGCGCCGCGAGATCGCCGTGCTGGACGAGCCCGGCAGCGGCCCGGCCGCGGTCTGGCTCGGCGGCTTCCGTTCCGACATGCGGGCGACAAAGGCAGAGGCTCTGGCGGCCTGGGCGCGGGCCAAGGGCCGGCGCTTCGTCCGCTTCGACTATGCAGGCCACGGCGAATCATCTGGCGACTTCGCGCAGTGGACCTTGTCCGACTGGCTGGGCGACGCGCTCGCCGTGCTGGAAGAGAAGGTCGAGGGGCCGGCTGTGCTCGTCGGCTCCTCCATGGGCGGCTGGCTCGCCTTGCTCGCCGCGCGGCGCCTTCGCGAACGAAACGCAAGGCTGACTCCGGCAGGGCTGGTGCTGATCGCGCCGGCGGTCGACTTCTCCGAAGAACTGATGTGGGCGCAGATGCCCGAGGCGATTCGCCGGACCATCCTGGAAGACGGCGTCTGGCTTCGTCCCTCGGAGTATTCGCCCGAGCCCACCCCGATCACGCGGGCGCTGATCGAGGACGGGCGCAAGCATCTCATGTTCGGCGAGCCGATCGAGACCGGCTGCCCCGTCCACATCCTGCAGGGAATGAAGGATCCCGACGTGCCCTATGGCCAGGCGCTAAAGCTGGTCGAGCATCTGCCGCACGACCCTGTGGTGCTGACCCTGGTCAAGGATGGCGACCACCGCCTGTCGACGCCGGAAGACATCGAGCGCCTCGTCGCGGCCGTCGAGGGCATCGCCCCCGCAGCCGTCTGAGGCATGGCCCGGCGCCCTGCCGGCGCCCTCTTCCGCCCGGCCGAAAGGCCGAGCGGCGCGGGGCGCCTAGTGCAGGCTGACCATCTTCAGGTCGTGCTCCCAGGCGTTGGCCGTCGCGGCCTCGCGCGAATCGGTCACCAGGATCGGCGCGCCATCGGCCGAGAGCAGCGCGAAGAGCTGCAGGCCGGGCTCGATATGCGGCGCCTGCGGGAAGATCCGCGCCAGCTCGTCCGAGGTCATCGGCTTGAGATAGGCGACCTGTCCGGCGCCGAGCGCGGCGAATTCCGCCGTGGTCAGGGGAGTGTTTCTGGTCTCGGTCATCGCGCCCTCCTTCAGAGCAGTGCGAGGCGGTTTGATTGTGAACTCATGATCATGAACGGAAGGCAAACCGCATGCCTGTTCCCGAACCGACCTCCTTCAGTCGCGGCTCATGATATCGATACGCCGGACGAGCCGTTCCGGTTCCGGACGGGCGAGATCGATCGCCAGCAACCCGTTCGAAAGATCGGCGCCTAGGACCTGCATGCCATCGGCGAGCAGGAAGGACCGCTGGAACTGCCGCGCGGCGATACCGCGATGCAGGAACTGGCGCGTCTTGTCGTCGATCTGGCGACCGCGGATGGTGAGCTGGTTCTCTTCCAGCGTGATCTCGAGCTGTTCGCGCGAGAATCCCGCCACCGCGAGCGTGATCCGAAGCTTGTCGGGTTCGTTATCCGTGCGCGGCATGCGCTCGATGTTGTAGGGCGGGTAGCCTTCCCCGGCGCCTTTGGCGACACGGTCGAGGGCCCGCTCGATATCATCGAAGCCGAGCAGGAAAGGATGCGACAGGCTAGGCGGACGCGTCATCACGAAGCCCTTTGAAAGGCGCCTCTTCAAGATCGCAGGGCCCGCTGGCGCAGCACCCTGCCGGCAGCGGGCGAACCCCACTGCGTGCTCACGATATGGCGAGCGCCAGTTCCGGCTTCAAGCCCGCAGGCGTTCCAGGCTCAGTCGAGCGCCGCGATCAGCTCGATCTCGACCAGCAGGCGCGGATCGACCAATGCGGTGACGCCAACCATGGTGCTGGCGGGATAAGGCCCCTCGCCGAGATACTTCACCCGCACCCCGTGGATCGCTGCCGCCTTCTCCGGCGTCAGGTCGACGACATAGCTCACCGTCTTGAAGACCTTTGAGAAGTCGGCGCCGGCGGCGGCGAGCCCCGCGGCCAGATTGGCGAAGACCTGCTCGGCCTGGGCGGCAAGATCACCCTCGCCGACCACCTGGCCCATCGCGTCGAGCGCGATCTGTCCGGAGATGTGGACCTGCCTGCCGGCGCTGACGATCGCGACATGGCAGTAGCGCCCCGGCGGCGCGAGCGAAGCAGGGTCGAGGCGGTCGATCTTCATCGGCATGGCGCAGGTCCTGACGGATTCGATGTGTAGCATTGGCCCGCCAGGAGCGGGTCAGCGCAGCACGGGGCCTGCGCGGCAGACTAGGCCGCCGGAGCGGCGCGCTGCAATCGAACGATGTCTGGCCTGGTGGAGGGAATGGTACAGCCACCCCGGCTTGAACGGGGGACCTCTAGATCCACAATCTAGCGCTCTAACCAACTGAGCTATGGCTGCACAGCTTCGCGAAATCCGCGATGCATATCCCTGCCGGCATGGCCGGCGGGCGCCGGTTCGTTGCCGATCCAGCGACGGCGCGGAACCTAGTGCCGCGCCGCGCCGAATGCAACGGTGAAATTGCGGCCGGTGCACAGAACTCGCACCGGCCTGCCGATCAGGGGCGCGGCATCTCCTTGCGGGCGGTCGCGGCGAGGTCGCTGAGATGGCTCGACAGCGATTCGTAGCCGCGGCGGAACGCCTTGGCCTGCAGCGCAACGGCATCGGCCGCGCTCTGGGTGCGGGCCAGAGTCTCGATCTCGCCCAGCGTCGCTTTCAGCTCGGCGCAGGCATGGTCGAGCACCTTGGCCTGGATCGTGCCGAAGGCACGGGTCAGCGCCAGCGTCTGGCTCAGCCAGGGCGAAACCGGCTCGCTGATGACCTCGATGGCGGCGATGAACGGCTTCGTTGCTACGGCCGGGCGGACAGCAGCTGCCACCTCGACCACCTTCGCTGCGACAGCAAGGGGCGCGGGCGCGACAGCGTTGGCAGGTGCGGGCTTGGCAGGCACCACCTTGGTCGCCACAACCTGGGCCGCAGCGGATTTGGCAGACGCGGCCTTGGGCGCCTTCGGCGCCTCCACCTTGGCACGCGGCGCCGCCACCTTGGCAACACCGCTGGCCGCTACCGTGCGGGGCGGCGGAGCCTTGGCCTTCGGCGCCTTCGCGACGGTCTTGCCCGCCGGCTCGGCGGTGGTCTTGGCCGCGGTCTTGGCGGCGCTTTCGTCCGATCTCTTCGCTGCCGGAGCAGCGGCGGGCGCAGGGGGCTTCAGCGGCGCGGCCTTTGCGGCAACGACTTCAGCGACAGCGGCAGCGACGGGATTGGCTACGACCGGTTTTGCCACCATGGTGGCCGGCGCGACGGGCCCAGGCTTAGCCAACGCGGGGCTTGCAGGCGCGGCAGGGGCCGGCTTGGCCGGAGCAGCCACTGCCGCAGGCTTCTCGGCGGGCTTCTCAGCAACTTTGGGGACGACAGGGGTCGGCTCGACCTTGACGGGAGCCGAAGCGGCCGGCGCGGGGGCCGATGGAACAACCGGCGCCGCCACGGCGCTCGGGGTGGGCTGCGATTCGCTCATCGCCTTGACCGGAGCGAGGCTGATCGGAGCCTTGCCGGGCGTAGTCTGCTTCGCCATCACCGTTCTCCTTCATGTTTCGGGCCAGGCGATCCTGCAAGCGCGTGGTCGGCTCGACACCGGCCACGCATCATGAAAGTCCGCTCCGCCCTGGCAGCAGGCCGGCGTCAATTGACCTGCTTTACTTGACCTTGGTCGCCTTGGCCGCGGTCTCGGCCGTCTTGGCAGCAGCCTCCTGAACCGCCGAGCCCAGATCCTTGAGCTGCGCCTGGAAGGAAGCCATCTGCGTCTTCAGGAACTCAGACTGGTGCTGCAGCACCTCGTTGACGTCGCGCGAGCGAACCAGCTTCTGGGCGAGCTCAAAGGCGGCCGCGACATTGGCCTCGGCATAGCCGATCGCCTTGCGGGTCGCGTCCTGGGCGCTGGCGCGGGCCGACTCGGCCGAGCCATGAGCGCTATCGACAGCCTTGTGCGCGGCGCCGATGAAACCGTCGAAAGCCTTGCGCGCCTGGTCGACGCTCTTCTCGGCGAATTCGCGCATCTCGGTAGGAACCTCGTAAGGGGTCTTGCCGTCCATGATCGATCCTCCTGATGGTTGTGACCGGAGGCCTGCCGCATGTTCCGCCAGGCTTTATTGTGCACTGCAATATCATTATTGCAATGCGATGACAACGCGCTGCGCGCCTGCCCTCCCAGCCACATTAACGCTGTTTGGAAACGTCAGGGGAGAGCGCCTGTTCCCGCATGGCTTCGCAAGGATTTGGTCGCTATTAAAGATTTGTTAGGCATAATCGCGCCCGATTGCAGAGTCGCCGAGAAGAACGGGACGGAATGAGCGGATCCGAACAGGATTGGACGGCCTTGGGCAGCGCAGTGACGCTGGACGGCGGTATGGCGCCGTTCGTTGCCGGGGGGGCATTGCTGCTCTGGTCGCTCGACGGCCAGCAGCTTCTGCACGCCAATTCGGCAGGCAAGGCCTTGCTCGCTCGTGGACCTGCCAGTTTGCCGGCTGCGGTGCAAGCCCGGCTGCGCCTCCTTGGCAGTGGCCTCGCCTCGCCGGACACCCTCCGGCTCGAGCGCCTGGGCCTCGGCACGGGCCTCTCCGGCATGGTCACCTGCGCCTGCAAGCTCATCGAAAGCCCGGCCGGCCTAACACTCGCTCTGGGCATCACCGGCGCGGAATTGCGCCGAATCGGCATCAGCATCCCCGCGGAAGCCCCCCCGACCGCGGCCATCGCCCCGGCTTCGGCACAGGCCGAGGCGACGGCCGAGAACGCCGCTGGCGAAGCGCCGGCACCTGCCGTGCCAGGGCGCCGCGCCAATCTGCGATTTCTGTGGGCAAGCGATGCCGAGGGCCGCTTCACCAGCGCCTCGCCGGAGTTCGCCGAGCTTGCTAGCGCGGAAGCGGCGGCGGCCCTCCCAGGCCGCACCTGGAGCCAATTGCTCGGCCGCGAGATCCTCGACCTCGACGGCGACCTTGCCGAACGTCTTGCGACTTCGAACACCTGGAGCGGCCGCGCCGTGATGTGGCGCGTTGCGCCTGGCGAAGGCGCGCGCGTCGAGCTTTCCGGCTTCCCGCTATTCGACAAGGAACGGGCGCCTGCCGGCTTCCGCGGCTTCGGCCTTGTCCGGCAAAGCGAGAACGAGCCCTTCCCCGAGCCTGAAGCGATCGTCGAATCGGCGACACCGATCGCCGAGGTTGCCCCGGTTGACACCCACACCTCCACCGATGAGGCCGAGCCGCAGCCGTTGGCGCCGGATGCCGACCTCGCGGTCCCGACCGCCGAACCGGCAACCGCGGATGCCGGCGAAGGCGCTACGGACGCGGCCATCACCGAAGCGAGCGAGCCCGTCGCGACGTCCGAGCGCGACGCAGCCGAGGCGAGCGAATCCGAGCTGGATGCCGGAGCCGAGGCTTCGACCACAAATGATGCGCCGGCGGCAGCCGAAGCCGACGAAGAATCCGTGAGAGACGAAACCTCACAGGGAACCGTGTCTCCCGCCACGGCCGCCGTGGACGAAGAGGTTTCCGAACCTACCGCCTCCGAGGCTGCTGCCAACACGGAGACCGCCGACAAGCCCCCGATCCCCGGCAATGTGGTGCCGCTGCGCAACGGGCAGCTCACCGGCGTGCGCCCGGTGCTAGAACCCTCGAAGACCCTGCTGTCCTCGGCCGAGCGCAGCGCCTTCCGCGAGATCGCCAAGGCCCTCGGGGCGAGGATCGCCGGTGACGACGAGGAGACCGGGTTGCGCCTGCCGGCCGCGGCGCCATTGAAGGTGGGCGAAGAGAACAAGGCGGAGGCGCAGGCCGACGCCCAGAGCGAGGCACAGCCTGCACCAGCCGCCATCGAAGGCCGGCAGCGCGTCGCCAACGCCCATGCCGAGATCCTCGACCGGCTGCCGATCGCAGTGCTGGTCAATCGCGACGAGACGGCGCTATACGCCAACCGTACCTTGCTCGACCTGCTCGACTATGCCGATCTCGACGATCTCACCGCGGCCGGCGGCGTCAGCCGGCTGATCAAGGGCGCAACCCGCAGCGCGGGCGGCGCGATGATCCTGGTCGACCGCAAGGGCGGGCTGGTCAGTGTCGACGGCAGGCTTTCCAGCATCGGCTGGCAGGGCGAACCCGCGACCCTGATGGCCTTCCGCAACAGCGTGCCGGGCGGTGACCTCAAGCTGCTGTCGGAGGAAGAGGCCGAGCAGCACGAGCTCGCCGCCGAGTTCGAGGCCGAAGAGGAAGAGGCCGCCGCGCGCGTCGCTTCGCTGAGACTCGAAGGCTCCGCGAACGAATCGCGCGTTGCCGAGCTCAGCGCCGTCCTCGACACCGCAACCGACGGCGTCGTCACCGTCGATGGCCGCGGCCGCATCCTCTCGCTCAACAAGAGCGCCGAGGCGCTGTTCGGCTACGACCAGCGCGAGGTCGCGGGCGAGCTGTTCACCCTGCTCTTCGCGCCCGAAAGCCACTCCCCCGCACTCGACTATCTCGACGGGTTGATCGGCGGCGGCGTCGCCTCGCTGATGAATGACGGGCGCGAGGTCGTTGGGCGGGTCCGTCAGGGCGGGCGCATCCCGCTGTTCATGACCATGGGCCGGATCGCGGAGGGCCCGGACAGCAAGTTCTGCGCGGTGCTGCGCGACATCACTGCCTGGAAGAAGACCGAGAGCGAGCTGGTCGAGGCCCGCAAGACGGCCGAGAAGGCCAGCGCCCAGAAATCCGACGTGCTCGCCAAGATCAGCCACGAAATCCGCACGCCGCTCAACGCCATCATCGGCTTCGCCGAGGTGATGGCCGAAGAGCGCTTCGGGCCGATCGAGAACGAGCGCTACAAGGAATATCTGCGCGACATCCATCAGTCGGGCGGCTACGTCATCAGCCTCGTGAACGACCTGCTCGACCTCGCCAAGATCGAGGCCGGCAAGCTCGACCTCGACTTCGTCAGCGTCAGCCTGAACGACATCGCCTTGTCGGCGGTGAACCTGCTCCAGCCCGAGGCGCAGCGCGGACGGGTCGTGCTGCGCTCGGGGCTGGCACCGAAGCTGCCGCCCGTCGTCGCGGACGAGCGCTCTCTGCGCCAGATCGTGCTCAATTTGCTCTCCAATGCGGTGAAGTTCACCGATGCCGGCGGCCAGGTCATCGTCTCGACCGCACTCGGCGACCAGGGCGAGGCGATCCTGCGGGTGCGCGATACCGGCATCGGCATGGACGATGAGGAGATCGCGCTGGCGCTCGAACCCTTCCGCCGCGTGCCGACGACACGCAAGGCCGGCGGCACGGGCCTCGGCCTGCCGCTGACCAAGGCGCTGGTCGAAGCCAACCGCGCCGCGCTGACCATCACCAGCGTCAAGAAGGAAGGCACGCTGGTCGAGGTCACCTTCCCGCCGCAGCGCGTGCTGGCCGGCTGAGGTCAGCGCGCGAGCGCGTGCCGGTAGAGATTGCGTTCCAGCTCGGGCACGTAGCGCTCGATCACGAAACCGACTTTCTCCAGAACCCGGCACGAACCGACATTCTCCGGGCGGGCGAAGGCCCGCAGTTCCGGCAGCCGCAACCGGTCGCGCGCCTCGGCGACGCTCGCCGTCGCGAGTTCGCTCGCATAGCCTGTGCCCCAGGTTGAGGGCGCGAACCAGTAGCCGAGCTCGACACCCCAGCCCGGATCGAACGGGTCCTCGAACAGCCCTCCCCAGCCAATGATCGCCCCGTCGGCCCGGCTCCGGACCGTCCAGGGCGCACAGCCGAGCCGGCGTCGCTGCCACTCATGCCCGGCGACGTGGCGGCGGCAGGCGCGCAGTGTCGAGAAATGAGCGGTGTGCCGCATCGCCTGCGCGTCGCCGAGAAAGCTGAAGAGCGCCGGCACGTCGGCGGATTTGGTGGGGCGAAGCGAGAGCCGCTCGGTCAGGATATCCATGGTGGCCTTCAAGCAAGAACCGCGCCCGCTGGACAAGGCGGGCGCGGCTCGTTCCGCTAAAGCAGCGTCCCGGTCAGGATCAGCGAGGCGATGCTGAAATAGATCGCCAGCCCGGAGACATCGACCAGGGTCGCGACGAAGGGCGCAGAAGCACTGGCCGGATCGAAACCGAGCCGCGTCATGATGAAGGGCAGCATCGAGCCGGTCAGCGAGCCGAAGGTGACGATGCCGAGCAAGGCCGCCCCGACCGTCGCGGCCACCAGCCCCCAGTGCTCGCCATAATCGTAGAATCCTGCCTTCTGCCAGAGCACGACTCGGACGAAGCCGATCGCCCCAAGGATCGCGCCGAGCGTGATCCCGGTCGGCAGCTCGCGCAGCGCGACGCGCCACCAGTCGCCCGGCAGGAGTTCGCGCAGTGCAAGCGCCCGGATGATCAGCGAGGTCGCCTGCGAGCCGGAATTTCCGCCAGAGCTCATGATCAGCGGGATGAACAAGGTCAGCACGATCGCCTTCTCGAGCGCGCCCTCATAGTGCTGCAGCACCGATGCCGTCAGCATTTCGCCGAGCAGGAGCACGCTGAGCCAGCCAGCGCGCTTCTGGATCATGCTGAAGAAGCCGATCTCGCGGTAGGGCACGCCGAGCGCTTCCATGCCGCCGAGCTTGTGCACATCCTCGGTGGTCTCGGCGATCATCGCATCGATGACGTCGTCGACGGTGACGATACCGAGCACGCGGCCGTTATCGTCGACCACCGGCACGGCGAGCAGGTTGTACTTGGCGATCAGCCGCGCCACCTCCTCGCGATCGGTGAGCGGCGAGACACTGACCGGCTCGCGCCGCCCGGCGGCGGAGCCGACCAGCGCACCCGGCTCGGCCGAGATCAGGCGGCGCAGCGCGACCGCCTGCTGCAGCCCGCCGGCGACGGGATCGAGCACATAGATCGCATAGACCGTCTCGCGGGTGCGCTCGACGGTGCGGACATGGTCCAGCGTGCGCGCGACGGTCCAGTCGGCCGGCACGCTGACGAACTCCGTCGTCATGATCGCGCCGGCGCTGTGCTCGGGGTAAGCGAGCAGCGAAGCGAGAGCGGCCTTGGTCTCGTGGTCGAGCTTGGCGACGTAGCGATGCCGCTCGGGTTCGGAGAGATCGTTGCGGAACAGCTCGGCCACGCGGTCGGACGACATCGCCTGGATGAAGGCGACGGCGCGCTCGAGCGGCAGCGCCTTCAGGATCGCGCCGGGCTCGCGCAGTTCCGGCTGGTCGAGCACGTCGACCGCGCGCGCCTTCGGCAGATCGAGCAGGACGTCGGCCGCATAGGCCGGCTCGTGCTCGTTCAGCGTTTCGACGATGTCGGCGACATGGGCGCGGCTCAGCGTGACGGCGAGAGCCGACGCGGCGAAGCCGACGGTGGGCAGGATTTCGGTGACAGCGGCGTTCATGGCCCGCTTCCTTTCGTTCGGCCGTCGATCGGCCGAACGCGGGCGAGCCTGCCGGTTTACGGCTCAGGCGCCCGGGCGGGCCGGCGACGGCAAGGACTGTCGACTGGGACTGTCGCTTGGCATGGGGTTCAAAGGTTCCTGTGAGGTCGCCGGACAGGCCGAAGGCGCGAGCCGGCGAACAGCGCGGCACATGCGCCTCGCAATCTTCGCCGTCAAGTCGAAACTTCGTGGCTCGGGCGAGCGCCCGTGGGCGCAAAACCCGCCGGCGAAGCTTCGCGTTGGCGCCGGCTCGGGCGCGCTCTAAGCTCCGCACCGATCGTCCAGTCCAGCGAGCGAACCTGCATGCATTTTGCCTTCACCGAGGAGGAAGAGCTGATCCGCGACAGCGCGCGCAAGCTCGCGACCGAACGGCTGGCGCCTCTGGCCGAGACGCTCGACCGCGGCGAAGGCCGGGCCGAGTTCCTCGCCAATCTCAAACTGCTCGCCGAAAACGGCTTCATGGCCCTCAACATCCAGGCCGGGTTCGGCGGTTCGGAAGCGGGCACCGTCGCCTTCGCCCTGGCACTGGAGGAGCTGGCGGCGGCCTGTGCCTCGACGGCGGTGACGACCTCGGTGACCAACATGGTCGGCGAAGCCATCCAGGCCGTCGGCAGCTCAGAGCAGCAAGCCGAGTATCTGCCGAAGCTTGCCGACGGGACCTATCCGGCTGGCGCCTTCTGCCTGACCGAGGCCGGAGCCGGCTCCGACCCGGCCGGGATGAAGCTGCGCGCCCGCCGCGACGGCGACACCTATGTCCTCGACGGCGAGAAGATTTTCATCACATCCGGGGAGTATGCCGGTCTTTTCGTCGTCTGGGGCGTGACCAATCCGGATGCGCCGAAGGGCAAGGGCATCTCGGTCTTCCTCGTTCCCGCCGACACGCCGGGCGTCAGCGTCGGCAAGGCCGAGAAGAAGATGGGCCAGACCGGCTCGGCCACCAACACGATCCGCTTCGAGGGCGCGCGCATTCCGGTCGAGGCCCTGATGGGCAAGGAGAATGACGGTTTTCGCGTCGCGGTCGGCGAGCTCGCAGGCGGGCGCATCGGCGTCGCCTCGGTTTCGCTCGGGATCGCCCGGGCGGCGATGGACGCAGCCAAATCCTATGCCCGCGAGCGCAAGCAGTTCGGTCAGGCCCTGACCGAATTCCAGGGCCTGCAATGGCTGATCGCCGATCGGGAGCTCGATCTGCACGCCTCGCGCCTATTGATCCTCGATGCCGCCGCGAAGAAGGACCGCGGCGAGCCCTTCGCCAAGGAAGCCTCGATGGCCAAGCTCTTCGCCTCGGAGGCTGCGCATCGCTGCACAGATGCCGCGATCCAGATTCATGGCGGCGCCGGCTATTGCCGCGACTTCCCGGTCGAGCGCTATGCCCGCGACGCGCGGATCACCCGGATCTACGAAGGAACCTCCGAGATCCAGCGCCTGATCATCGCTCGTGAAACCCTGCGCCAGCTGGGATAAGTAGCCCAGCCGTTGGGCAGACCGCGGTCGCTCAAACACACTAGTCATCCCGGCCGAAGAGCCGGGATCCATGCCTGAGCCTCTTTCGGAAATGCTCCGGCATGGATCCCGGGTCTCGCTGCGCGAGCCCGGGATGACATGCGTTTCCTTTCAGAATCAGTATGCTCTCTTCGCTCCGTTGCGACGGATTCGGAGCGAAGCCCTTCCCCGCGAGACCTTTCTCATGACCCTGACCATCTATGGCTGTCACCGCTCGCGCGCGACGCGCAATGTCTGGCTCGCCAACGAGCTCGGCATCTCATTCAAGCAGGTGCCGGTGATCCAGGCCTACCGCCTCGCCGATCCCGACGCGCCCGGCGCCCCGATCCATACGCGCAGCCCGGAATTCCTCAAGGTCAACCCCAACGGGCACATCCCGTCGATCGACGATGACGGCTTCGTCCTGCACGAATCGCTGGCGATCAACCTCTACCTCGCCCGCAAGCATGGCGGGCCGCTGGCGCCCAAGGACGTGCAGGAGGAAGGGCTCGCGGCGATGTGGGCACTGTGGGCGGCGACCGAATGCGAGACGCATGCGCTCAACCTGACCTATCACCTCGCCGCCTATCCGCTGGAGAAGCGCGACCCGGCCATCGTCGCCGCCGCGCTCGCCGCCCTGCCGGCCCCCTTCGCCGTGCTCGACAAGGCGCTGGCGGAAGGCGGCGGCTACGTGATGGGTGGGCGCTTCACCGTCGTCGACATCAATGTCGCCGAGATCATCCGCTACGCCAAGCCGGCGGCGCAGCTCTTCGACGCGGCCCCCAACGTCAAGGCCTGGCTCGAGGCCTGCCATGCACGCCCGGGCTTCAAGGCGATGTGGGCAGCGCGCGAGGCGGAAGCCGCCTGAGACTGCCTCACGGAAATCGGGTGGCCGGGCGCAGCCCGGCTGCCTACTGACGCAGGCTGACCCGCCCTGCGAAGACAGATTGCACCATGACACAGCCGACCTCTGCTCCCGCGCTGCGCATGGGCCCGACCGAGTGGCTCCTGCTCCTCGCCCTCTCGGTCCTGTGGGGCGGCTCGTTCTTCTTCAACAAGCTCACCGTGGCGGAATGGCCGCCCTTCGCTGTCGTGCAGGTCCGCGTCGGCCTCGCGGCCCTGTCGCTGCTGCTGGTGGTCCGAATCACCGGGCAATCCATGGCGGTCGGGCGCAGCCTCTGGCTCGCTTTTTTCGGCATGGGCATCCTCAACAACCTGATCCCGTTCAGCCTTTTCCTCTGGGGCCAGCAGCAGATCGCCAGCGGCCTCGCCTCGATTTTGAACGCCACGACACCGATCTTCGCCGTGCTGGTGATGCACTGCTTCGGCAATGAGAAGGCGACCGGGCTGAAGCTCGGCGGCGTTCTGGCCGGCCTCATCGGCGTCGGCATCCTGATGGGCCCCGATGCGCTCGGCGGCCTCGGTTCTAATCTGGCGGCGCAGCTCGCCTGCGTTCTTGCGGCGGTCTCCTACGCCTTCTCCGGCCTGTTCGGCCGGCGCTTTCGTGGCATCTCGCCGCTCGTTGCCGCGACCGGACAGCTTTCCGCCTCGACCATCATGATCGTTCCGATCGTCTTTTTCCTGCATCCGCCCTGGACGCTGCCGGTCCCCTCGCAGCAGGCGATCCTGGCGGCGATCGGCCTGGCGCTGATCTCGACGGCGCTGGCCTACATCATCTTCTTCCGGATCATGCGCGCGGCCGGGCCGAGCAACGTCATGCTGGTGACCTTCCTGATCCCGGTCAGCGCCATCCTGCTCGGCTCCGGCCTTCTCGGCGAAGAGCTTTTGCCGCGCCACTTCGCCGGCATGGTCGCGATCTTCGTCGGACTCGCGCTGATCGACGGCCGGGTCGCGACCTTGTGGAGCGCCAGACGAGCGGGTGCCCCGACCGCTTGACCGGCTTCGGCCGGGCGCGGAAAAACCCCGAAGAATCAATCCATTACGGCATCGCCCGGCCATGGGAGCGACGTTCACCCTGTGGATGCCGTCCCCATGGCAACGAGCTTTGTTGCCAATAAATTATGAATTGCTCTAGGGTCGCAAATTGAGCGGTTGACGCTAAAGGGGCATAACAGAAATCACTGGACGATATCACAAAAAGCGATACGCCAGAGGGGAGACGCGACAACCATGGATCTGCGGCAACTGCGATGCTTCATCGCGGTGGCGGAGGAGCTTCATTTCGGCCGAGCGGCCGAGCGGCTCGGCCTCGCGCCACCCGCTCTCTCGCGCCAGATCAGCGCGCTGGAGGATGGACTCGGCGTCAGCCTGCTGACGCGCACGACCCGTCAGGTCGCCCTCACCCGCGCCGGTCTGATCATGCTCGAGGAAGCCAA
Organism: Allobosea sp. WAO; assembly: GCF_001509835.1. Lineage (GTDB taxonomy): Bacteria > Pseudomonadota > Alphaproteobacteria > Rhizobiales > Beijerinckiaceae > Allobosea. Next base: position 359,586 of record NZ_JXTJ01000003.1, on the reverse strand, counting down.
GGGCATCCTGGTCAGGATGGAGCGCGCCTCGCGCTCGGTCCGCGAGGCTTCGCTGGCCTCGAGCAAAGTGTTGCGGGTCGGGGCGATCGACGCCGCCTCGTCCAGCTTCGTGCCAGAGGCGCTGGTCACCTTCCGCGCCCGCCATCCCGGCATCGAGATCAAGTTCGTCGAGGCGATGACAGCGCCGCTCGTCCAGATGCTGGAGGCCGGCAAGCTCGACCTCGCGCTGCTGCGCCCGCCGCGGAAGCCGACCGACTGCGCTTTCGAAGTGCTGCGGGTCGAGCGCCCGATCGTCGTGCTGAACGACGCCCACCCGCTGGCGGCGCGTGACGACCTGACCATGCAGGACCTGGTAGGCGAGCCCTTCGTGGTGCCGTCGAAGCGGATCCGCCCCTTCGCCTACGACCTCGTCATGGCCTATTTCGAGAGCGTCGGCGCCGTGCCGAACGTCATCATCGAAGCGACCGAGAAGCCGGCCATGATGTCGGCGGTCGCCGCCGGGCTCGGCATGTCGCTGGCCCCGGACTGGGTTTCGCGACTGAGTTTTCCCGGCGTCACCATGCGCCGCCTGCGCGGCGCGCTGCTCGACCCGCCGCCGCCCGGCGCGCTCGTCGGCGTTGCCTGGCGGCCGCAGCAGAAGCTTTCCGCGCGCGACGATTTTCTTGCCATCCTGCGAGAGAGCGTCACGCTCATCGACGAGCGTATCACCCTGCCCTTCACCGTGCCGGTGCACGCCCGAAAGCCCGCGATGCGCGCCGTCGCGACCCAAGCCGGAGGTTATTGATGAGTTTGAACAAGATCGAGTCGGCGCAGGGGCTGCGTATCCGATCGACCCAGGATTTCGCGGCAGGACTGTTCATGGTCGTCCTCGCCGGCCTCGCCTTGTTCCTGTCGCGCGATCTGGCGACCGGCACGTTGCGTCAGCTCGGACCGGGCATGCTGCCGAAGTCCTTCGCAGTGATCTGCGGCGCGCTCGGCCTGCTGCTGAGCGTGAACTCGCTGCGCTACAAGGGCGAGAAGCTCGCCGGCTGGTCCTGGCGCGGCGTGCTGTTCGTGCTCGGCGCCGCCTGCCTCTTCGGCCTGACGATCCGCGGCTTCGAGATCGGCCCGCTCAAGGTTCCCGCCCTCGGCATGCTGGTTTCCGGACCGCTCGTCGTCTTCGTCTCCGGTCTTGCCGCGGAGGACGTCAAGCTCAAGGAGCTGGCGATCTTCGCGATCGTGATGACCATCGGCTGTGCCCTCCTTTTCAAATACGCGCTGAGCCTGCCGATCCCGCTGGCTCCCTGGCTCTTCGGGATCTGACACGATGCATGACATGATCGCCAATCTCGGGCTCGGCTTCTCCGTCGCGCTCGGCCTGCAGAACATCGCCCTCGCCTTCGTCGGCTGCCTCGTCGGCACGCTGATCGGCGTGCTGCCGGGCGTCGGCCCGGTCGCCACCATCGCCATGCTCTTGCCGATCACCTTCGGCCTCGATCCGGTCGGCGCGCTGATCATGCTCGCCGGCATCTATTACGGCGCGCAGTACGGCGGCTCGACCACCGCGATCCTGGTCAACATCCCCGGCGAGGCCACCGCGGTCGTCACCACGCTCGACGGTCACCAGATGGCCAAGCAGGGCCGCGCCGGCGTGGCGCTCGGTACCGCCGCGATCGGCTCCTTCGTCGCCGGCTGCTTCGCGACACTGATCATCGCGGCGCTCGGCGCGCCCCTGACCAAACTCGCCCTGCTGTTCGGCCCGGCCGAATACTTCTCGCTGATGGTGATGGGCCTGTGCTTCGCGGTCGTGCTGGCGCGCGGCTCGATCCTCAAGGCCTTCTGCATGATCATGCTCGGCCTGCTGCTCTCGACCATCGGCACCGATCTCGAGACCGGCCAGGAGCGCATGACCTTCGGCTTCCCGCCGCTCGCCGACGGCATCGACTTCGCCGTGCTGGCGATGGGCGTGTTCGGCTTCGCCGAAGTGCTGCGCAATCTTGAAAATCCCGAGGCACGCGACGTCGTGAAGGCCAAGATCGGCAGGCTCCTGCCGAGCTGGGAGGATATCAAGCAGTCGACCGCGCCCTGCCTGCGCGGCACCTTCATCGGCGGCGTGCTCGGCATCCTGCCGGGCAACGGCGCGGTGCTCGGCCCGTTCGCGAGCTACACGCTGGAGAAGAAGATCGCCAAGGATCCCTCGCGCTTCGGCAAGGGCGCGATCGAGGGCGTCGCCGGGCCGGAATCGGCCAACAATGCCGGCGCCCAGACCGCCTTCATCCCGCTGCTCACCCTCGGCATTCCGCCGAATGCGGTGATGGCGCTGATGGTCGGCGCGATGACGATCCACGGCATCATCCCCGGCCCGCAGGTCATGACCAAGAACCCGGAGCTGTTCTGGGGCATGATCGCCTCGATGTGGATCGGCAACCTGATGCTGCTGATTATCAACCTGCCGCTGGTCGGCGTCTGGGTGAAGCTGCTGCAGGTGCCCTACCGCCTGATGTTCCCGGCGATCCTGATCTTCTGCTCGATCGGCATCTACTCGGTGAACAACCAGCCGGTCGACGTCGCCTTCACCGCGCTGTTCGGCCTGTTCGGCTACCTCCTGATCAAGCTCGGCTTCGAGCCGGCTCCGATGCTGCTCGGCTTCGTGCTCGGCAAGCTGATGGAGGAGAAGCTGCGTCAGGCGCTGATCATCTCGCGCGGTTCGTTCATGACCTTCATCGAACGGCCGATCTCGGCCGGCCTGCTGGTCGTCGCGGTCGCGATCCTGGTCATCGCGCTGCTGCCCTCGATGGCGAAGAAGCGCGACGAGGTCTTCACCGAATGACGGGGTTGCCTAGCAGCCCCGAACCCGCAACGCTCTGAACAACGTTTCATTGGGAGGAATACGCATGAAGAAGCTTGCCCTCGGCGTCGTCGCCGCATTGGCGCTCGCCGCCCCGGCCCAGGCGCAGACCAAGTATCCGGAGCGGCCGATCACCATGATCGTACCCTTCGCGGCCGGCGGTCCGACCGACGTCATCGCCCGTATCGTCGGCGAGAACATGTCGAAGACGCTCGGCCAACAGGTCGTGGTCGAGAACGTCGCCGGCGCCGGCGGCACGACCGGCATCACCCGCGCGCTGACCTCAGCGCCGGACGGGTACACCATTGCGATGGGCCATCTCGGCACCTTCTCCGCGGCGCCTGCGACCTATCCCGGCCTGAAATACGATCCGATCAACGGCATGCAGGCGATCGGCCTTGCCGGCGGCACGCCGATCCTGATCGTCGCCAAGAAGGATCTGGCGCCGAAGGACCTGAAGGAATTCGTCGCGCTGGTGAAGGCGAACCCGGACAAGCTCAACGAGGCGCATGCCGGCGTCGGCTCGGTGTCGTGGACGACCTGCACCCTGCTCAAGGGCCAGCTCGGCGTGCCGAAGCTCAACTCGGTCGCCTATCGCGGCACCGGCCCGGCGCTGAACGACCTGGTCTCCGGCCAGATCGACTTCATGTGCGACCAGATCGTCTCCGTCTCCGAGCAGGTCAAGGCCGGCACCATCAAGGCCTACGCCATCGCTTCGGCCGAGCGCTCGCCGGCCCTGCCGAACGTGCCGACCACCAAGGAAGCCGGGCTGCCCGAGTATCAGATCGAAGCCTGGAACGGCATCGCCGCGCCGAAGGGCACCCCGAAGGAGGTCGTCGACAAGCTCGTCGACGCGCTCGACAAGGCCCTGGACGACGAGACCGTCAAGAAGCGCCTGCTCGATCTCGGCACGGTCATCCCGACCGCCGAGGAGCGCAAGCCCGCCGGCTTCGCCGCGCTGATCAAGCGCGACGCCGACAAGCTCTCGCCGGTGCTCTCGGCCGCGCCGAAGTAAGCTCCGGACGACGAAGCAGCACAGCATCGTAACGGCGGGCCGCGAGGCCCGCCGTTTGCTTTCGGGCCCCGGAAGGGCTCACGATCTCGCAGAGGATGCAGCATGAACCGGACGATCCGCATTCCCGTCGCGCCGCTGACGCCGGAGACCTTCGCGCCCTATGGCCGCATCCTCGCCCCCTCCGGCAAGCGCGACGCAGGTCGCGACGGTTACGACATCTGGGTCCAGCCCTTCGCCGCCGAAACCAGGCCGCGCCTGCAACTCGTGCGCTACCATGCCCGGCCCTTCGTCGTGGCGGTGATCGAGCGCCATCTCCACGTCACCGAGGCGCGCCTGCCGCTCGGCGGGCCGCCGGCCATCATCGTGGTCGCAGAGCCTTCCGAGGCGCCGCCCGAGCCGGAGGCTCTGCGCGCCTTCCGCCTCGACGGCGAGGGCGTGATGTTCCATCGCGGCACCTGGCATGCGATCGACGCCTATCCGGAAACCGGGCCGCATGCCGATTTCCTTTTCCTCTCCGAGGAAGCGACGGTCGACGAGCTCTTCGCCAATGCCGGCAGGCCGCCGCAGCGGACGCAGGTCTTCGATTTCGCCGCGACCGGCATGGAGATCGTGATCGCCGCGAAACCGCTGATCGACAAGGACAATCCCTGAAGCCGTTCATGAACGTTCACAGCTCGTGACCCGAGCCTGCGGAACTTGCCGGGCGTTTTGCCGTTCTTGCTGCCGAGGTTTCCCTCAGAAGGAGAACGGAAATGTTCAAGAAGCTTGCTCTAGTAGCGGCCCTCGCCATCGTTCCGGCCACGGCCTTTGCCCAGCAGAACCCGCAGGGCGCCCAGGGTGGCGCTGTTGGCGGCGCGACGGCCGGCGCGGTCGGCGGTGCCGTGGTCGGCGGCCCGGTCGGCGCAGTGGTCGGCGGCGTCGGCGGTGCCGTGGTCGGCGCGATCATCGGCGACAACACCCCGCGCTTCCAGACGTATGTCGTCGAGCAGCGCGTTCCGTCCTACACCTATGCGGAGCCGGTCGTGGTCGGCGCGACGCTGCCACGCGAGGGCGTCCGCTATTACGAGGTTCCGCGCGAGTACGGCGTGACCGATTATCGCTACACGGTCGTCAACAACCGCACCGTCCTGGTCGACCCGCAGACCCGCCGCATCGTCCAGGTGATCGAATAAGCGACGAGATTCAACGCTCCGGCTCAGCTCGCGCCATCGCGGCCTGAGTGAAAGCCGGCAGCGGGGGCCCGCCCAGAAATGGGCGGGCCTTTCGCGTGACAAGAGCGTCGCGCCTACAAAATCGTGCGGGACAGCGGCAACCAGAGGCGGCGATCGAAGCTGAACCTCTGGTGCCCGATCACCGCGACGGAACTCCAGCCGGCATGGGCCGGATTGATCAGAAAGTTGGCACTGCGCGGCGCGGCGAAGGAGGGAACCTTCAGCACCGGCGTGCGGCCTTCCGCCAGCCAAGCGTCGCCGAGTTCTCTCGGGTTATTCGGTAAGGTCGCGACCTCCTCGCAAACCGCGTCGGCGAGGTCGATCTCGACCAGGACATAATCGTCAGGGATCAGGTCCGGCTCGATATCGAGATGAACCCTGACCTCCAGAATGGCGAGAGCCGGGTTTTCAGCAGTGTAGACGACCGGCCGGCCCGGTGAGTTCCAGCGTCCGCCATAAAGCCTTGCCCCCTCGCCGCTGAGATCGGCGAAGGCGGCGCGGCAGACGCGCCAGACCCGCATCAGGCAGCGATGCCGTGCGCGATCCGGCCGAGCAGCGTCTCGACCTCGGCCGCGCCCTCGCTGGTATCGAGGAGCGCGATCGGCTTCTCACCGCCGAGCGCCTCGGTCGGCCGGCGCAACCATCTGCCGGCTTTCTCCTGCGAGCCGAAGGTCTCTTCGGCTTCTGCGATGACGCGGGCGGCCCGGACCAGCCGGTCGGACTGCTCGCTGGTCAGGGTACCGATCTTGCGGCGATGGCTGAGCGTCTTACGCGGCAGCACGACCTCGTCGATCTCGGCCAGCGTCATGCGGCCGCTGGCGATGACATGTTCCACCGCCGCCACCGGAAAGCCGCGTCGGACCGCCGCGATGATCGCGCGGGCGCTGTCGAGCGGAGCACCGATCACCTCCGGGCCGCCCACCACGTCCACTGCACGGATCGTCGTCACGATCGCCTCCTTTGGCAATATGCCTACAAGATAGGGGCATATCGCCAGAACAACAAGGACAGGCGCTCAGCGCGTCCCGAACATGCGGTCGCCGGCATCGCCGAGGCCTGGGACGATGTAGCCGTGATCGTTGAGGCGCTCGTCGATCGCCGCCGTCCAGATCCGGACATCGGGATGGGCGTCGCGCATGCGGGCGATGCCCTCGGGCGCCGCGAGCAGGCAGACAAAGCGCAGATCATGGGCGCCGCGTTCCTTCAAGCGGTCGACCGCGGCGACGGCTGAGTTCGCCGTCGCCAGCATCGGGTCCATCACCACGATCATGCGGTCGGCGATGTCGGAGGGCGCCTTGAAATAGTATTCGACCGCCTGCAGCGTCTCGGGGTCGCGGTAGAGGCCGATATGGGCGACGCGGGCCGCAGGCACGAGTTCCAGCATGCCGTCGAGGAAGCCGACGCCGGCGCGCAGGATCGGCGCGAAGACCAGCTTCTTGCCGGAGATGACCGGCTGCATCGATTTCTGCAATGGCGTCTCGACCTCGATCATCTCGGTCGGCAGATCGCGGGTCACCTCGTAGCAGAGCAGCATGCCGATCTCGTTCAGCAGCTGGCGGAAGCTCTTGGTTGAACGATCCTTCTCGCGCATCAGCGTCAGCTTGTGCTGCACCAGCGGGTGGTCGACGACGGTGACGCCGTCGGAATGCGTTGCCATGCAGTTAGCCCCTCGTTTTTGGTCTAAGCCCTCATCCCGAGGAGCAAACCCTGCTCCTCGGGAGACGGGCCTGAGATGTCAATGGCCCTCGCCCTTAGAATACCGTGCCGTCGCTGACGATGGTCAAGGGCGGCCCGCCGCCTTCGCGCTTCTCGGCCGCGATGCGGCGGCCTGCGGCCCATGTCCCGCCTTCGAGCACCTTGGCCAGCGGAAGCTGCTCGCGCGTCAGGCCGAGGCGCCCGCGCACCAGCTCTCCGATCCTGTCGAGCAAAGCGACGGTCAGCGCTCGCCATTCCACGACGAGCTCGGAGCCGACCTCATGGGCGCCGGAGCGATCCTCCTCATGCTTCAGCGCGATTACCCCGAGGTCGAGCAGGAGGCCGCCATTGCGGTACTCCGGCAGGCCTGTGAGCTCCTCGATGCCGACGACGTCGACACCGGCCCATTGCAGCGGTTCGATCAGCGAATAGCTCAGCCATTGCGAGAGCTTGTGGAAGGGCACGATGCCGGCGGTGATGCTGCCCTGGGCGATCAGCGGGTGCTTCCAGCTATCGCCGAGCGGGATGCCCGCCAAGGTCAGGCGCGAAGGCCAGATGCCTCCGAGCACCTCCAGCACCTGCGACAGGATATAGCTGGCGCGGAGCGTACCGCCCTCGGCCGCCGCGAAGAGCCGGTCGAACAGGCCGCCCGGGCGGTCGAGACCATGCTTTTCGAGCTCCTCGCCGAGCCGGTTGAGCAGGGCGGCGCGGCCTTCGAGGGCGAGGAGCGGATTTGCCTCGCCGGCCTGAAAACCTTCGGCCAAAGCCGCCGCATCGAGCCGCTTCAGCGCGGCGCTATCGACGCGCAGCGGCTCTTCCGGGTCGCCGGAGAACCGGCCGGCGGCGAACATGTCGAGCGAGGCCAACGCCAGCCCTTCCGAACGGCCTATCAGCTGACCGGTCAGCGCGTCGCGATAGCGCCAGGCCGGACCGGCGCCGGCGTCGAGCAGCACGCTGACGATGGCGAGGTCGTAGGCGGCGCGCCCGCGCGCCCCGGCATCGGCGAAGCCGGCCGCTTCATCGAGGATGCGCCAGCGGTCGACGCCGGCGACGGAAAAATGCCGCCAGCGCGCATGAAAGGGAATCTCGAGCGTCGGATAGTTCTTGCGGATCGTCGCCAGCACATAGTCGGCGCAGGCTTCGAGCCGCTCGGGATGCACGGTGAAATGCGAGAGCCGGCCGTCGAGGCCGAGCTGCAGCATCTCCTGAGCACGCTCGCGGATAACCGCCGGCTTCAGCAGCTGGCGGACGGCTTCTGGATCGCGATCAGGCATGGCACTCAGAACTTCTCGAGGTCGCGGCCGACCGTGGATTTCAGCGCATTGTCGCCGGGCGCGCCGTCCGGCGAGTAATAGCCTGCCGCCTTCTTGGCTTCGATCTCGACCGAAGCGTCCGGCGGGATCAGTTCGGGCGGGATCGCGACGCGCTCGCCGATCTCGATGCCGCTCTCGACCATGGCATCATATTTCATGTTCGACATCGACATCAGCCGGTCGATCTTTCTGACGCCGAGCCAGTGCAGCACATCCGGCATCAATTGCTGGAAGCGGGCGTCCTGCACGCCGGCGACGCATTCGGTGCGCTCGAAATAGGTCGCGGCGGAGTCGCCGCCCTCCTGGCGCTTGCGGGCATTGTAGACGAGGAACTTGGTGACCTCGCCGAGCGCTCTGCCCTCCTTGCGGTTATAGACGATCAGGCCGACGCCGCCGCCCTGCGCTTCCTTCACCGCTTCCTCGATGCCGTGAACGAGGTAGGGCCGGCAGGTGCAGATGTCGGAGCCGAAGACGTCGGAACCGTTGCATTCGTCATGGACGCGGCAGGCGAGCGTCTTCCTGGGGTCGGCGATCGCCGCGACCTCGCCGATGACATAGGCGGTGATCGAGCCGATCGGCGGCAGGAAGACCTTGAGGTCGGGCCGCGTCACCAGTTCGGGATACATGCCGCCGGTCTGCTCGAACAGCGTGCGGCGCAATTCGTTCTCGCTGGTGCCGAAGCGCTCGGCGATGCCCGGCAGGTGCCAGACCGGGTCGACCGCGATCTTGGTGACGCTGATGTCGCCGGAGCCGTGCAGGATATGACCGTCGGCGGCGAGCCGGTGACCGGCCATGGCGGCGAGGATTTCCGGCAGGTTCAGGCGCGCCTTGGTGACGGCGATGGTGGGGCGAATGTCGACGCCCTCGCCGATCCACTGGCCGAAATCCTGAGCGACGCGATGGCCGAACGGATCGAGCGAGACGATCCTGCCGCGCTCGAACCATTGCGGCTGCGGCAGGATATCGGCCGTCGGGTAGGTGTTGGTCAGGTCCGGCCGCTGCGCCGGGTTCATGGCGCGAGCCGAGATCGCGAGCGCCCGATACACCGAATAGGAACCGCCATGGGCGCCGATGACATTGCGGTCGGCCGGGTTGGTGGTCGAGGCGATGACCGGGCCTCGTTCATGCGGCGTGGCGGCGCCCCAGTGGATCGGGAAACGGGCGGCGGCGCTGCCGGGCTCGGGATGGGAGGTCAGCCGGATATGCGTGGTGCGGTTCTGCGACGTCATCGGCAGCTTCGCTTCTCGAATGGACAAGGGCCCCGTGGCGCGCAGCGCCCGGGGCCCTTTTGGACCATGCGAAAGAGTGGATCAGCGCGCGGCAACCGTCAATCGGCTGCTTAGGGCGCCAATCCGAGGCGTCTCGCCGTCACGGCCGGGCATTTCCGGCCATCCATCATCACAGCCATCGCAGGCGACGGCCAGGACATGGACGCCCGCAACAGGCGAGCATGACGGCGGCCCCTTACTAGAACACGGCGAGATAGCGCAGCAGCGAGATGATGCCGATGATGATGACGATGATCTGGAGGATGTTCTTGATGTTGCCGTCGAGCGGCAGCATCCGCACCAGATAGAGCACCAGACCGATGACCAAAATCGTGATGAAAAGCGAAATCAAAAGACCCATGGCTCAAATCCTCTTATCGCGGCCGAAAGCCGGCCCCCCGAGGCCCTGACTGCGAGGCATTCGCAAGCATAGCACTCGGGCAAGATAACGTGGAGCCCTGGGAAAAAGTTCCGGAAGGGGGAGCTGGCTTGCGCTTTGGAGCCAGCGTTCGAGGCCGTCATGGTCGGGCTTGTCCCGACCATCCACGTCTTCGTCGATCGCGTGCGGTGTTCAAGACGTGGATGCTCGCCACAAGGGCGAGCATGACGTCCCCCTTATCCCGCGATCCGCCCGAAATCGGCCACGGCGCGGGTCGCCTCGCGGAGCTGGTTCAGCAGCTTGAGGCGGTTGGCGCGCAAGGCGGGATCGGGATCGTTGACCGTGACCTTGTCGAAGAAGGCATCGACGGCCGGGCGCAGCTCGGCGAGCGCCGCCATCGCGCCCTCATAGTCCTCGGCGGCAATGGCGGCCTCGGCCTTCGGCGTCGCCTGGGCGAGCGCGACGGCGAGCGCCTTCTCCTCGATCAGCCCGGCGGCGGCGATGAGCTGGAGATCGGCGGCAGCGGCGAAGGCGCCCTCGCCATCCTTCTTCTCCTCGGCCTTGAGGATGTTGGCCGCGCGCTTGTAGCTGGCGAGCAGGCTCTTGCCGTCCTCCGTTTCGAGGAAGCGGCCGAGGGCCTCTGCTGTTCTGACGATAATCGAAATAACCCGAACGTTCGCCATTCCGGGCATCATCACCTCACGACGAATGCCCTGCCCTGCAACAGCATCCACGATGTCGTGAGCGATACCTCTGTCACGCAACATTACTTTGATGCGCTCGACGACGAAGCCAATCAGGTCGACTGCAGCAACAGGCGCATCGACGTTCGGCCACCAACGACCAAACAGTGACATCAGTAGGCGCTCCAGCTGGAGCCTATTGAGATTGTGCTCATCACAAATCCGACTGACGCCCAGCGCCGCGCGGCGCAGCGCATAGGGGTCCTTGCTGCCGGTCGGCTTCTCGTCGATCGCCCAGAAGCCGACGAGTGTGTCGAGCTTGTCCGCGAGCGCCACAGCGACCGAGACCGGATCGGCCGGCACGCGGTCGGAGGGGCCTATCGGCTTGTAATGCTCTTCGACGGCCGCCGCGACTGAGGCGTTCTCGCCTTGCAGCTCGGCGTATTTCCGGCCCATCAGCCCCTGCAATTCCGGGAACTCGCCAACCATCTCGGTCGGCAGGTCGGCCTTGGCAAGCTTTGCCGCGCGTTCGGCCAGAACCGGGTCGGCGCCGACGATCGGGGCCAACTCCTTCGCCAGCGCCGCGATGCGCTGGACGCGCTCGCCTTGCGTGCCGAGCTTGGCGTGGAAGACGACGCCGAGCTTGTCGAGCTTGGCCATGCGCTGGTCGAGCGGCTTGCCCAGATCAAGCCCGAGCTTCTCGGCACTGTCCTTCAGCGTGTCGAGATCGGGCAACGGGCCGCGATCGGTCGCCCAGAAATAGGCGGCGTCGGAGAGACGGGCGCGCACGACGCGGCCATTACCGGCGGTGATCGCCAGGCCGCCATCGCTGGCGACGAGATTGGAGACCGGGATGAAGCGGTTCGCGAGCTCGCCCGTTGCTGGATCGCGCAGCACGAAGCACTTTTGATTGGCGCGGATGGTGGCGCGGATCGCCTCGCCGGGAATGTCGAGGAAGCGTTCCTCGAAGGAGCCCATCAGCACGACCGGCCATTCAACCAGCCCCGCGACCTCCTCCAGCAGCCCCTCATCCTCGACCAGCTCGAGACCGGCGGCGAAGGCGAGGTTCCTGGCGTCGGTCGCGATGATCTCCTTGCGACGGTCGGCATCGAGCACGACCTTCGCCCGCTCCAGGCTCGCGACATAGTCGTCAAAGCGGCGGACCGTGATCGGCCCGGGCGCATGGAAGCGGTGGCCATAGGTGGTGTTGCCGGAGCTGATGCCGTCGACCTCGAAGTTAACGACTTCCGGATCCTCGGTCTCGGCGCCGAAGGTGCAGAGGATCGAATGCAGCGGGCGCACCCAGCGCAGGCTGGCGCCGGCGGCCGAGGCCTTGCCCCAGCGCATCGATTTCGGCCAGGGGAAGGCGCGGATCACTGCCGGCACGATCTCGGCGATGGCCGCAATCGTCTCCTGGCCGGGCTTCTCGATGATGGCGACGTAAGAGTCGCCCTTCTTGGGGTCGCTGACGATGGTCGCCTGGTCGAGCGATGCGAGACCGGCGGCCTTGAGGAAGCCCTGAACGGCGGCATCGGGCGCGCCGACGCGCGGCCCCTTGCGCTCCTCGCGGACATCGCGGCCGCGCACCGGCAGGCCGGCGACGGTGAGCGCCAGCCGGCGCGGCGTGGCGAAGGCCTTGGCGCCCTCATAGACCAACCCGCGCTCGACCAGCGCATCGGTGACGAGCTTCTTCAAATCCTCCGCCGCCTTGCGCTGCATGCGGGCGGGGATTTCCTCGGAGAAGAGTTCGAGCAGGAGATCGGGCATCAGTTCGCTCCCCCGCCGGCGGTCTTCAGCCAGGCGGCACCGCAGGCCTTGGCGAGTTCGCGCACGCGCAGGATGTAGCTCTGGCGCTCGGTGACCGAGATCACGCCGCGCGCATCGAGCAGGTTGAAGACATGGCTCGCCTTGATGCATTGGTCATAGGCCGGCAGAGCGAGCTGGTGCTTGGCGCCGCCATCGGCCTCGCCGGCGGCGAGCAGCGCCTTGCACTCGGCCTCTGCGTCGGCGAAGTGGCGGAAGAGCATCTGCGTGTTGGCATGCTCGAAATTATGCCGCGAGAACTCCTGCTCGGCCTGCAGGAAGACATCGCCATAGCTGACGCGATCCTCGCCCTCGAGACCGTTGAAGTTGAGATCGTAGACGTTCTCGACGCCCTGGACGTACATCGCCAGGCGCTCGAGCCCGTAGGTCAGCTCGCCGGCGACCGGCGCGCATTCGACGCCCGCGACCTGCTGAAAGTAAGTGAACTGGCTGACTTCCATACCGTCGCACCAGCACTCCCAGCCGAGCCCCCATGCGCCGAGCGTCGGGCTTTCCCAGTCGTCCTCGACGAAGCGGACATCATGCAAAGCGAGATCGACGCCGATGGCCTGCAGCGAGTCGAGATAGAGCTGCTGCAGGTCCGGCGGCGACGGCTTCAGGATCACCTGGAACTGGTAATAGTGCTGCAGCCGGTTGGGGTTCTCGCCGTAGCGGCCGTCCTTCGGGCGGCGCGAAGGCTGGACATAGGCCGCGTTCCACGGCTTGGGGCCCAGCGCGCGCAGCGTCGTCGCCGGATGGAAGGTGCCGGCCCCGACTTCCATGTCGTAGGGCTGGAGGATGACGCAGCCGCGTTCGGCCCAGAAGCGCTGCAAGGTCAGCAGCAGGCCCTGGAAGGAGCGGGTCGGATTCATCGAAGCGGAGGGCGACGCGGCCAAGGGCTCAAGCCTTCGAAATTTCAGGAAACAGGCGGTGTGCTTAGGGGCTGGCAGCGCTTCCGGTCAAGCTTTCACGCATGAACCGCGGGTGAACCTCGATCGAAGGACCTCGTTCATCATCGCTGGCCTAGGGTGCCTGCCATCGCGGTCCGCGGTGCTCGGGGCGAGCGCTTGAGCCGGACCAGCGCCCAGCAAGCAGGAGTTTTGCAATGCTGTCATCCCGTATCGCCGCCGCCCTGCTGGGCGCCGGTGCCCTTCTTTCGACTGCGCTGATCGCCGCCCCGGCCAATGCTGCGCCGATCGGCGCCGGCAGCGCGCCCGCCGTCAGCAGCGAGGCCGGCGGCCTCGTGCAGCAGGCCTGGCATTACGGCCGCCCGCATTATTACCGCGGCGGGCCGCGCTATTACGGCCGCCCGGTCTACCGGCCGCGCTGCTTCTACAGCGACCGGCGGGTCTGGAACGGCTATCGCTGGGTGATCCGCCCGGTGCGGGTCTGCCGCTAACCGCATGAAGGCCGGCTGAACGGCGCGCTCCGCTGCCGTTCAGCCGCTCCGACCTAGATTTTCTGCCACGGTTAAGCCCGATTGCCTCGGCAGATCGCCGTCGATATCGCGAAGGAGGACCTTGATATGCTTCGCAAGCTGCTTCTCGGCATTTCGGCGGCCGCCACACTCGGTGTTGCCGCGATCGCCTCGACCCCGGTTGCCGCCCAGCCCTTCGGCGACGGCTATTATGACGGCCCGCGCTGGGGCGGCGGCTATGACCGTCCCTATTACGGTTACGGTCGCCCGCCGGGCTATGGCTACGGCCGCCCCTATTACGGCCCGCGCTGCTTCTACCGCCCGGTCCGCTACTGGGATGGCTGGGGCTGGGTGGTACGCGAGAGACGTATCTGCCGCTGATCAGGCGAGGCCCGCCTCGCCGCGATGGAGCGCCTCGCTCTCAGCAGTGAAGCGGCCATCGGGACCGTTGAGAACCAAAGCCGGCAGCAGCGCTGCCGGCTTTTTGCTGCCGAGCCGGGCCGAGACGATGACGCGGATCGCCGGCCGCTCGGCGAGCGCCTGCACCGGCCGAATCGCAACCTCGCCAAAGCCCGTCGCCAGCGCAGCCAGGATCTCGCCCAGCGCTTCGGCACGGTGAATGATCGTCACACCGCCGCGCGGACGCAGCACCCGCCGCGCCGCCTTCAGCCACAGGGCGAGCGGCGTGTCGGCGACATGGGCGGCGCGGCGATTCGGCACCGGCGAGACCCGCGCGGCACCGGCTTCGAAGAACGGCGGGTTCATCGCGACCCAGGCAGCCGAGGCATCCGGCAGCCCTGCCTGCAAGGCGCCCTCGCCGCGTTCGCCGATCGCCGCGACGACGACCCTGATGCGCTCATCGAGACCGTTCAGACCGGCGTTGCGCGCGGCCAGCGCCGCGAGTTCCGGATCGCGCTCGACCAGCACGACCGAGAGCTCCGGCTGGCGCAAGGCGGCTGCGAGCCCGGCCGTGCCGACCCCGGCGCCGAAATCGACCAGCGGCCCCTCAGCCAAGGCCGGCAGCGCCGCGGCTAGCAGAATCGCATCAGAGCCGGCGCGGTGCCCCTTTCTCGGCTGCAGCAGGCGAAGCCGGCCATCCAGCAGACGGTCCTCGCCGATCGCACCGAGGCCGGGCAGAATCTCATCGGTCATGACTGATCACTCGGGCCGCAATTCGCCGCCGAAGCCGGCCTCGACCAGCAAGGCACGGGCGCGCTTGCGGTCGGCCTCGCGCACCAGAAGGCGCCGGGGAAAGGCGCCGATCATGCCTTCAAGCGCGCTGATATGCTGGTCAGCAATCAGACAATCGAGATTGGCCGAGGCCAGCAGCGCCTCGATGGCGCCGAGCAGGACGAGATCATTGGAGCGGACCAGTTCATGCATGGCGCCATGGAGCCCGTGGCGGATAGGCCGCGCAAGCCCAAAATCGCCGCGCTGCGACACCGTCACACCAGATTGTGCGGCGCGACAGAGATTGCCGGGGCTGGCCACGCATGCGACGGTCATGGCAAGTGCATTGCGATAAAGGCGGGCGCGACGCGCACCGTCGGTAAAGTCGGAGTTTGAGCGTGGGCGTCGTCGTAGCCTTCGAAGACAAGGAAGCCGGCAAGGCCGGGATCGAGGCGCTGGTCGGCCTGACCCGCCCCGACATGGAGCGCGTCAACGCAATGATCCTGTCGCGGACGGGCTCGCAGGTGACGATGATCCCGGAGGTCGCCAACCATCTGATTTCCTCGGGCGGCAAGCGCCTGCGGCCGATGCTGACGCTGGCGACGGCGGCCCTATGCGGCTACGAGGGCGAAGGCCACGTCAAGCTCGCGGCCTCCGTCGAGTTCATGCACACCGCGACGCTGCTGCATGACGACGTCGTCGACGAGAGCGACATGCGCCGCGGCAAGGCAGCCGCCCGCATGCTCTGGGGCAACGAGGCGAGCGTGCTGGTCGGCGACTTCCTGCTCGGCCAGGCCTTCAAGATGATGGTTGAGGTCGGCTCGCTGCGGGCGCTCGACATCCTCTCGACCGCCGCGGCTGTCATCGCCGAAGGCGAGGTGATGCAGCTCGCCGTCGCCAAGAACACCGAGACGACCGAGGACGAGTACCTCGCCGTGATCCGCGGCAAGACCGCCGAGCTCTTCGCGGCGGCCTGCGAGGTCGGGCCGGTGATCGCCGGCTCTTCCAAGGCCGATGCCGCCGCCTGCCGCAGCTACGGGCTCAATCTCGGCATAGCCTTCCAGCTGATCGACGACGCGCTCGACTATGGCGGCTCCTCCGGTGCGCTCGGCAAGAACACCGGCGACGATTTCCGCGAGGGCAAGATCACCCTGCCCGTGGTGCTCTCCTTCCGCCGTGGTGACGAGAGCGAGCGCAGCTTCTGGCGCCGCACCTTGCAGGAAGGCCAGATCCGCGACGGCGATCTCGCCGAGGCGCAGGCGCTGATGCGCAAGCACAGGGCCATCGAGGATACGGTCGAGCGCGCCCGCCACTATGCGAAGATGGCGAAGGACGCGCTCGGGCTGTTCCCGCAATCGCCGATGAAGCAGGCGCTGAACGAGGCCGTCGACTTCTGCGTGGCGCGGGCCCATTGAACGACGCCGCCGGAAAGCCCTCCGGAGAGGCTGAGGACCAGCCGGCGGAAATCGCCACGCTGTCCTCCCGCCTCGTCTACGAGAATCGCTGGATGCGGGTGCGGGAGGACGAGATCCTCCTGCAGGACGGCTCCAGGGGAATCTATGGCGTCGTCGAGAAGACGGATTTCGTCGCGATCGTCGCCGTCGAGGCGAATGGCGACCTGCACCTCGTCGAGCAATATCGCTACCCGGTGGGCGGCCGCTTCTGGGAATTGCCGCAAGGCTCCTGGGAAAGCCGGCCGGATGTCGAGCCGGCGACCGTCGCCCGTGGCGAGCTGCGCGAGGAGGCCGGGCTCGAAGCCGGCGAGATGATCAAGGCCGGGTACCTCTACGAATGCTACGGCTATTCGAACCAGGGCTGCCACATCTTCCTGGCACGGCAGCTCTCAGCAGTGCCGCGCCAGCTCGACCATGAGGAACAGGGCCTCGTCACGCGGCGCTTCTCCGCTGCCGAGGTGGCAGCGATGATCGAGAACGGCGCCATCAGGGACGCGACCACGGTCGCCGCGAT
Organism: Allobosea sp. WAO; assembly: GCF_001509835.1. Classification (GTDB taxonomy): domain Bacteria; phylum Pseudomonadota; class Alphaproteobacteria; order Rhizobiales; family Beijerinckiaceae; genus Allobosea. The sequence continues at coordinate 342,837 of NZ_JXTJ01000003.1, read as the reverse complement.
CGGGCTTTTGACCCTCAAGGGGCTGCTGCCCGGCTTCGGCGCGACCGGTCGCTAGTTCGGCCTATCCGCCCCCGAAGGACGACCGTCTCACCCCAGCACAGTCGGCTTGATCCACCAGCCCGGCTGTCGGCGCGCGAGCATCCTGGCCGCGGCCGCACTTGCCCGGCAATCGTCGAAAAGGGCAAAGCAGGTCGCGCCCGAGCCCGACATCCGCGCCAGACGGCACCCCGGCAGCTCGGCGAGCAGTTCCAGGACATCAGCGATGACTGGCGCGGCGTCACGAGCCGGCGCTTCGAGGTCGTTTCTCGTGCCTGCAAGCGCTTCCACTACAGAGAGAACGGAGGCATGGCGCTGCCAGCACGTGTCCGTCGCCGAAGCCGGCTGGGTCGCCGCCTCCCCCGGCTGCAGGCCGAGATTGCGGAAGACCGCGGCGGTCTCGACCGCAACGCCCGGATTGACCAGCAGCGCGAAGAGGCGCGGCAGGCGCAGCGGCGGCCCGAGCCGCTCGCCAATGCCCTGCATGATACGAGCCCGCGCCGCAAGGCAGACCGGTACGTCGGCGCCGACGCGCGCCGCGGCAGCATAGAGCGCTGGAGCATTCGCCGGCAGGTCGTTCAACCGCGCGAGCAGGCGCAGCGCCGCCGCGGCATCGGCCGAGCCGCCGCCGATGCCGGAAGCGACCGGCAGACGCTTGGTCAGCAGGAACCTGCCGGACCGTAGCCCGGGCACCTGATCGCGCAGGGCCGCTTCCGCCTTCAGCACCAGATTATCCGGGGCCCCCGAAAGCCCGGCAGCGAAGGGGCCAGAGATCGCGACACCGCTCTCCGCACCCGGCAGCAGCGTCAGCGCGTCACCGACACCGGCGAAGGCGACGAGGCTGTCGAGCTCGTGGTAGCCGTCGGCACGCCGGCCGAGGATGCGCAGGCTGAGGTTGACCTTGGCCGGGGCGCGGGTGGTGAGACGAGCCTGCAAGGCTCAGCCGCCATCCTTCTTCGGCTCGGCGGCGTTCGCCGAGGGCGGTGCCTCGTCGAGCCCCTTCTCGATCTTGCGCAGGATCTTGACCAGATCCTCCGGCTCGGGACTGAGATCGCGGGCATGGTTCCACTGGAACTTCGCCTCGAGCTGGCGGCCCGTGCGCCAGTAGACATCGCCGAGATGGTCGTTGATCACCGGATCGGACGGGCGCAGCTCCATCGCCCGCTCCAGCTCGACGACGGCCTCGTCATAGCGGCCGAGCCGGTAATGCGCCCAGCCGAGCGAATCGATGATGTAGCCATCGCGCGGCCTGAGTTCGACGGCGCGGCGCAGCATACCGAGCGCCTCGTCGAGTTTCAGGTTCCGGTCGACCAGCGAATAGCCGAGATAGTTGAGCACGAGGGCACGCTCGCGGCCGAGCGCCTCCGGCATCAGCTCCAGCGCCTTGCGCAGGTCCGTCTCCGCCTCGGCCCAGCGCTTGGTGCGCTCATAGGCGATGCCGCGCGAGTAGAAGAGATCCCAGTTCGAACGTCCGGGCGAGGCGAGCTTCGCGATCGCCTTGTTGTAGGCTTCGGCCGCCTCCTCGAAACGCTTGCGCGAGCGATAGATGTTGCCGAGTGCCGAGAGCGCCTCGATATCGTCGGGACGCGCCGCGATCAGCATCTCCATCTGCTTCACGGCCTCGTCGGTCTTGCCGAGCGCCTCGAGACCGAGCCCGACCTGGATGTCAGCGACAGGGCGCAGCGCCGAAGTCTCGGGCATGCGACGATAGACGTCGACCGCGTCCTCGGTCTGCTTCGCACGCTCGAGGATGTCGCCCAGCGTCAGTACGGCGAGATCGTGGCCGGGATCGAGATAGACGGCGAGCCTGAGATAAAGCAGCGCGGTGGCCTCGTCGCCCTGGAGAATACCGGCGCTGGCAAGGCCATAGAGCACCTCGGCCGCGCCCTGCTGGGCGTTACCGACGATGCGGGACAGAGGGTCTTTGGCGGAGACCTTGGCGATCGCGTCGCGCACCACCGGATGGTTCGGGCGGACGCGCTGCTCGAACTCGTTGAGCGTCGCCAGCGCCGCGTCGCGGTCGCCGGCGCGCGCCTGGTGGCGAGCCCAGAGGTCGACCAGACGCAGATTGGTCTTCTCGGCGTCGTAGGCGGCCTTCAGCCGGCGGGTCGAATCGGCCTTGCGGCCGGCAATGTCGAGGATCAGGCCGGCGTGATAGTCGCGGAACCGGTCGAAGGTCGGTTCGCCGCGCAGCCGCTCCAGAGTTTCGAGCGCGCGCTTGGTGTCGCCCGAACCGGAATAGGCCCAGGCCGCCAGCAGCGTTGCCGTGATGTCCGCCGAGCGGCCGCGACCGCCGCGCTGGAGATGGTTGCGGGCGGAGGCGTAGGATTTCTGCTTCAGTGCCCGCACACCGAGCGCAAGCTGCGCCAGCCCATTCGAGGCATCGCGCTGCACCAGCTTCTCGGCGGCGCGGAACGTGTCGCCCATCGCGCCGTCGGCAAGGAAGGCGACGAAGCCACGCTCCAGCAATTCGCTGTTCTGCGGGTCATCCTTGATCGCCTCGCGCAGATAAACCGAGGCGGCTCCGAGATCGCGCCCCGAACCTGCGACCACGGCCGCGAGATAATTGCCCTCAAGGCTCTCTGCCGGCTCGAACTTCTCGATCGGGCGCGCTTCCGCGCGCGCCGAGATCGATGCGCCAGTCTGCAGAAAAGCCAGGAAAGCCAGCGCCAACACGGCGCCACGGCCGCGGCCGTCGCTCTGAAACGTCACGTTCGCCATTCTCCCTCGGTCCGCCCCTCGCCCGCCGCCGGGAGCCTGTCCGTGGACTGGACCGTGACCTGATCGGTTAAGCGCGCAACATGGCTGTTTCCGGGCGACCCGACAAGCCTGCCGCTGCATTGCAGAAGATGCGTCACGCTGTCGTGAAACGCCCGGTGCGAAGCGCTGTCGGTATTCCCGATAGATTTCGTGAAGAAGTCGGGCGTAGCCTCCAAACCGTCGCGGCCTTTCGCGACGATTCGTTTGGGATAGTTCAAATGAAGAAGGTCTCGCTTGCGCTTGCGGCCGTCCTCGCTCTCGCCAGCTTCGCTGGTGGCTGCGCGACGCCAGCCCCCGAAAAACCTGCTCCGGTCATCCGCAAGGGCTGATTCGCGGCGCCACCGTCGCTTCAAGGCCGCGCCGGTCCAGCCGGCGCGGCTTTTCTTATGTCGGGCGCAAACGCAAGGTTCTGCCCGGCGCAAACATCAGCCGCGCCGGAAATTGCGGTCCTTACATGTTGGAATAGTTCGGACCGCCCGCGCCTTCCGGCACCGTCCAGGTGATGTTCTGGGCGGGGTCCTTGATGTCGCAGGTCTTGCAGTGCACGCAGTTCTGCGCGTTGATCACGAAGCGCGGCTCCGTCTTCTTGTCGGGATCGGCGTAGACGACCTCGTAGACGCCGGCCGGGCAGTAGAGCCGCGCTGGCTCGCCATAGAGCGGCAGGTTCTGCAGCACCGGCACGTTCGGATCGGTCAGCTTCAGATGCGCCGGCTGATCCTCCTCGTGATTCGTCGCCGAGAGGAAGACCGAGGAGAGCTTGTCGAAGGAGATCTTGCCGTCCGGCTTCGGGTAGACGATCGGCGTGACGTCCCCGATCGGCTGCAGCGTGGCGAAATCAGGCTTGCCGTGCTTCATCGTGCCGAAAGGCGACCAGCCGAAGAGCTGGTTCAGCCACATGTCGACGGCACCGAAGGCCACGCCGCCGAGCGTGCCGAGCTTCGACCAGAGCGGCTTGACGTTGCGCACCGGCTTGAGGTCGCGACCGATCTCGGAGGCGCGCCAGCTGTCCTCGATGCCGTCGACCACGTCATGGGAGCGGCCCGCCGCCAGGGCCGGAACGAGATGCTCGGCCGCCAGCATGCCGGAGAGAATGGCGTTATGGCTGCCCTTGATGCGCGGCACGTTGACGAAGCCCGCCGAGCAGCCGATCAGCGCCCCGCCCGGGAAGGTCAGCTTCGGCACCGACTGCCAGCCGCCCTCGGTGATGGCGCGCGAGCCATAGGAGAGGCGCTTGGCGCCCTCGAAGACGTCGCGGATCATCGGATGGGTCTTGAAGCGCTGGAACTCGTCGAAGGGCGAGAGCGTCGGGTTCGTATAGTTGAGATGGACGACGAAGCCGACCGAAACCAGGTTGTCGTCGAAATGGTACAGGAAGGAGCCGCCGCCAGTCGACATGTCGAGCGGCCAGCCGAAGGAGTGCTGCACCAGGCCCTTCCTGAACTTCTCCGGCTTGACCTGCCAGATCTCCTTGAGGCCGATGCCGTATTTCTGCGGCTCGCGGCCCTCGTCGAGCGCGAAGCGCTTGATCGCGATCTTGGAGAGCGAGCCGCGGGCGCCTTCGCCCAGCAGCGTATAGCGGCCGCGCAGCTCCATGCCGCGGGTAAAGCGGTCCGAGACGCTGCCGTCCTTGGCGATACCCATGTCGCCGGTGGCGATGCCGGCGACCGAGCCATCCTCGTTATAGAGCAATTCGGCAGCGGCGAAGCCGGGATAGATCTCGACGCCGAGCGCTTCCGCGCGGGTCGCGAGATAGCGTGCGACCAGACCGAGCGAGCCGACGAAGTTGCCGTGATTGTTCATCAGCTTCGGCATGGCGAAGTTCGGCAGGCGGGCGCCGCCGGCCGGGCCGAGGAAGTAGAACACGTCCTCGCTGACCTGCGTATGCAGCGGGCGGGCCTCGTCCTCGCGCCAGTCGGGCAGGAGCTTGTCGAGGCCGATCGGATCGATCACCGCGCCGGAGAGGATATGGGCGCCGACCTCGGAGCCCTTCTCGACCACGACGACCGAGATGTTCTCGTCGAGCTGCTTCAGGCGGATCGCGGCGGCGAGTCCTGCGGGGCCGGCTCCGACGATGACGACGTCGTAGTCCATGCTCTCGCGCGGGGTGCTCTGTGCTTCCTCGAGTGTCATCCTGCCCTCCGCCAACGGCCCGCTCTGCCTCGATCCGCAGATTAGTTTATATATGAACTATCTGACGCGTCCGCTCAATACGGACCTTTATCGAGATTGGAACCCTTCTATCCGGGCGCATGCGTCAATTTGCAACTGCGAAAGCGGCAAATCCCGAATGCTGCGGCGCGTCCCAAAAGTCGCACCTCGGCAGATCGTCAGCCCCTGCCCGCCCGGCGGACAACGGCAGTTAGCCCTAGTCTGGATGCGGAGTGAGGCGACCATCGGATGGATTGAGGCAGACGGGTCGCCTGCGCCGCTGTTTCCGTGCTAGCTGACCCGATCATGTCGTCAGTCGAGCCACATCCCGCCGAGCTTATCGCCTGGTATGCCGAGATGGGCGTGACCGAGGCGCTCGACGAAACACCGCACGACCATTTCGCGGCGCCCCGTCCAGCCGCGCCGCCGCGCCCGGTGCTCGTGCCCGGGTCGGACCCGATACGCCGCGCCGCTCCCGGCGAGCTCGCCCCCCCGGACGAAGCGGCGGTCTCGGCCCGTGCTCTTGCGCGCGAGGCGACGACGCTCGACGAGCTCAAGGCCGCTATGGCGGGCTTCGAAGGCTGCGCGCTCAAGGCGACGGCCAAGAACCTCGTCTTCGCCGATGGAAACCCGGCCGCGCGGGTGATGCTGGTCGGCGAGGCGCCGGGGGCCGACGAGGACCGTGCCGGACTGCCCTTCGTCGGCCGCTCCGGGCAATTGCTGGACCGGATGTTGGCCGCGATCGGGCTGACGCGGGCCGAACATGTCTACATCGCCAATCTCCTGCCCTGGCGGCCGCCGGGCAACCGCACGCCGACGCCGCAGGAAGTGGCGATTTGCCAGCCCTTCATCGAACGCCAGATCGAACTCGTCGACCCCGATATCCTGGTCTGCGTCGGCCGGCCCTCGTCGATGGCGCTGCTCGACGTGAAGAGCATCATGGCCGCGCGCGGGCGCTGGCTCGAATACAACGGCCGGCGGACCATCCCCGCCCTGCCAATCCTGCACCCGGCCTATCTCTTGCGCAGCCCGCTCGACAAGCGCCTGGCCTGGCGCGACCTGCGCACGCTGAAGACGGCGATCGACGCGCTCTAAGCGGGAGCGGCATCACGCCGCTGCGTCATCGTCGGGCGCTGCCCTAGCCCCTCTCCTTGATTAATCAGCCTACAGAGTAGAACCTGTGGCCCGCAGGGTCTAACGGCCGTGATGCAGCTGGCCGGAATACCGGAGCGACGCGATGGAAATCGACGCCTTACTGCTGTCCCGCATTCAATTCGCCTTCACCATCTCCTTCCACATCGTCTTCCCCGCCTTCACCATCGGCCTGTCCGCCTATATCGCGACGCTGCTCGGCCTCTGGTTGAAGACGGGCGATGCCAAATTTCACCTGCTGGCGCGCTTCTGGACCAAGATCTTCGCGGTCTCCTTCGCCATGGGCGTGGTCTCCGGCATCGTGCTCTCCTATCAATTCGGCACGAACTGGAGCCGGTTCTCGGCCGTCACCGGCAATGTGCTGGGACCGCTGATCGGCTACGAAGTGCTGAGTGCCTTCTTCCTGGAGGCCTCCTTCCTCGGCGTCTTGCTCTTCGGCTGGAAGCGGGTGCCACCCTGGCTGCACTTCCTCTCGGCGGTGATCGTCGCCGGCGGCACGGCGCTGTCGGGCTTCTGGATTCTCTCTGCAAACAGCTGGATGCAGTATCCGGTCGGCCATGAGGTCCGCGACGGCATCGTCTACCCTGTAGACTGGATGAAGATCGTCTTCAGCCCGACCTTCCCGCTGCGTTACGCCCACATGATGACGGCGGCGTACCTCACCACCGCCTTCGTGGTGCTGGCGACCGGCGCGCGCCACCTCCTCGCCGGCCACCGCACCGAGTCGGCCAAGACCATGGTGCGGATGGCGATCCTGATGATCGCGCTGACCGCGCCGCTGCAGGCGCTGATCGGTGACTTCCACGGCAAGCAGACCGCTATCTACCAGCCGGCCAAGCTCGCGGCGATCGAGGCACATTGGGATTCGTCGAAGCCAGGCGCCCTCGTGCTCTTCGCCTGGCCCGACGAGAAAGCGGAGATGAACCGCTTCGAGATCTCGATCCCGGGCGTCGCCAGCCTGCTCACCCATGGCAGCATGGATGCGCTGTTCCCGAGCCTGAAAGACTTCAAGGTCGAGGACAGGCCACCGGTGCTGATCCCCTTCTTCGGCTTCCGGCTGATGGTCGGGCTCGGCGTCTGCATGATCCTGTTCGGCTGGGTCGGTGCCTGGCTCTGGTCGCGCGGCCGGATTTTCGAATCGCGGCGCTGGCTCTGGATCGCCCAGTACACCTGGCCCGCCGGCTTCGTCGCCATTCTCGCCGGCTGGTTCGTCACCGAGATCGGGCGCCAGCCCTGGGTCGCAACCGGCATCCTGCGCACCAAGGACGCGGTCTCGCCGGTGACCACGGCCGAGGTCGCGATCTCGCTGGCGCTGTTCGTCTTCGTCTATTGCGTGGTGTTCACGGCCGGCATCCTCCTGATCAACCGTCTGATCGCCAAGGGGCCGGACGAGATCAGTCATGAGGACCCGCCCGAGCAGCCCTCGAAGCGGACCTTGAAAGCCGCCCAGGCGCCGGCCTCCGAACTCTTCGGCGACGGCAAGCCCGGCGACGACAAGATCCAGCCGGCGCTCTGAGGAGAATCCAGATGGAATGGTATCTCCCCGTAATCTGGGCCGGACTGATCGGCACTGCCGTCATGCTCTATGTCGTGCTCGACGGCTTCGACCTCGGCATCGCGATCCTGTTCCCGACGACCGGAGACGAGGGCGAGCGCGACCAGATGATGAACTCGGTCGCTCCGTTCTGGGACGGCAACGAGACCTGGCTGGTGCTGGGTGGCGCCGGCCTCTGGGTTGCCTTCCCGCTGGCCTATGCGGTGATCATGCCGGCGCTCTATCTGCCGGTGACGCTGATGCTGCTGTCGCTGATCTTCCGCGGCGTCGCCTTCGAATTCCGCTGGGTCGCGAAGCCGAAGCACCGGATCTGGGACCTCGCCTTCTGGCTCGGCTCGACGCTCGCGGCCTTTTCGCAGGGCGTCATCCTCGGTGGGCTGATCCAGGGCATCAAGGTCGTCGACCGGCAGTTCGCCGGCGGCCCGTTCGACTGGCTGACACCTTTCACGCTGATGTGCGGGGCGGGGGTCGTGGTCGGCTATGCCCTGCTCGGCGCGACCTGGCTGGTCTTCAAGACCGAAGGGCCGGTCGCCGAGCGGGCGCGCCGTCAGGCCAAGGTGCTGTTGCTCGGCCTGCTCGCCTTTGCGGCGTTGGTCTCGCTGTGGACGCCCTTCGCCCATCCGCGGATCGCCGAGCGCTGGTTCACGCCCTCGAACCTCATGCTGCTCTGGCCGTTCCCGGTGCTCACCGCGTTCTGTGGCTACATGGTCTGGAAGCGACTGCACGGGAACCACGAGTTCACGCCCTTCGCCTTCACGATCGCGATCTTCGTGCTCTGTTTTCTCGGGCTTGCGATCTCAAACTATCCCTATCTCGTGCCGCCGGGGCTGACGATCTGGGATACGGCGGCAGCGCCGAGCTCGCACATCTTCGTGCTGATCGGCGTCAGCTTCCTCTTGCCGATGATCCTGTTCTACACCGCCTTCGTCTACTGGACCTTCCGCGGCAAGGTGAAGGCCGATAGCGGCTACCACTGAGCATAGCCGACGGGATCGGATTGGAGCCGGCGGCCGGCGCGGAATGAAGGCTTGAGTTCCGGCGCCGCCTCGCGGAAATTGGCAGCGCTGCAGCAAGGGCGTCGCGATGCGTTGGGAAGATTACCGCCAGTCCGAAAACCTCGAGGACAGGCGCGGCGGCGGCGGTGAGTTCGCCGGCCTCCCCGGCGGCCGCGGCGGCATCGGCATCGGCACCATGGTCGTGCTCGGGCTGGTCGGCTGGGCTCTCGGCATCGACCCGCGCATCCTGATCGGCGGCGCCGAGATGATCGGCGGCATTGGCGGGCGCAGTGCTCCGACGCAGGAGCAGCGCAAATCCGCCGGCCCGCCGAAGGACGATATGGGCCGCTTCATCTCGGCGGTGCTGGCGCAGAACGAGGACATCTGGTCGAAGGTTCTGCCGCAGCAGGCCAACCGGAAATACCAGCCGCCACGCCTCGTCGTCTTCGACGGCGTGACGCGCTCGGGCTGCGGCACCGCCCAGTCGGCGATGGGGCCGTTCTATTGCCCGAACGACCAGCGGGTCTATCTCGACACCTCCTTCTTCCAGGAGATGCAGCGCAAGCTCGGCGGCGGCGGCGACTTCGCCTACGCCTATGTGATCGGCCACGAGGTCGGTCACCACATCCAGAACCTGCTCGGCATCCTGCCCAAGGTGAACCAGATGCGCGAGCGGCTGTCCGAGCGCGAATCGAACCAGCTCTCGGTGCGTGTCGAATTGCAGGCAGACTGCTTCGCCGGCGTCTGGGCCTACAACATCAAGGCGATGGACCGTATCGAGCCCGGCGATGTCGAGGAGGCGATGCGCACAGCCGCCGCGATCGGCGACGACAAGCTGCAGCAGCAGGCCGGACGAGGCGCCGTGGTGCCGGATTCCTTCACCCATGGTTCGTCGGCACAGCGCATGCGCTGGTTCAATGCCGGCTTCAACTCGGGCTCGATGCAGGCCTGCAACACCTTCCAGACCGACCGGCTCTGACGAGCCGGTGCTGGCAGGTCCTACGCCTGCGCCCGCTCGCGGCGTACGGCGAGCCGGCGCGGCGAGGCCGGCAGGCGGCCGGAAAGCAGCTGCTTCTTCGGCGCGATCAACCCGGCCCTGACGCCGCGCGAGCGCAGCGAGACCGCACCCCATTCGCGTAGCGCGGCGATGCCGCGCAAGGGCATCAGCGCCGGCGTGGTCGCGGCCGTCATCAGATGCCGCTCGACGCCCTCGGCCCAATGCGGCTCCGGCAGATCGCCGGCTTCGAGCAGCAGCACCCAGTCGCCGCGCGCACGCTCGACGCCCGCGGCCCAGCTAGCGCCGTTGTGCGCCGCGACATAGCTCGCCCCGGTCACATCGGCGAGCCGCTCGGTCTCGGTATCGTCGCCAGCGCCTATCACGACGGCGTGGCCGATCGTGCCGCCCGCCACCGCGGGAATCAGAACCGACAAGGTCGCGGCGAGAGCTTCGGAACGGCCATTGGCGCGAATGACAGCTGTGAGCATGAGCCCAAGCCTATGACGCACCGCAACATGTCGCAATCCTGTCACTTGCCATATGTTCTCTTTTTGTTCACATTCATTCGTCGTGAAGCCGGCGATTCCGGCGAGGAGCCACCCGATGCGCCAAGCTCGACCTTCCGCACGGCCGCCGGCGACGCAGGCGCTGAAGCGCCGCGATGCCGAGCCGGCCTCGATCTCCGCCCGGATCGCACCGGTCGATCCGCTGGCCCATGCCGGCCACCGCATCGACCCGGAGCGGCGGCGCGGACGCGGCGCGACGATCAATCCCGGCGGGCGCTTCGAGGCCGAGCAGCGCTTCGACGAGGATGATGGCTGGGGCTCGCTCGGCGAATTGCCGCCCTTCAAGACCGAGGTCTCGATCGAGAAGCCGCGGACGATCATTACGCGCAATGACTCCCCGGATATCTCCTTCGACCGCTCGATCAATCCCTATCGCGGCTGCGAGCATGGCTGCGTCTACTGCTTCGCGAGGCCGAGCCATGCCTATCTCGGGCTCTCGCCCGGCCTCGACTTCGAGACCAAGCTGACGGCCAAGCCAGATGCGGCAGCGCTGCTCGAGAAGGAGCTCTCCTCGCCCAGCTACCAGCCGCGCACCATCGCGATCGGCACCAATACCGATGCCTACCAGCCGATCGAGAAGAAGCTGCGGATCATGCGCGGCATCCTGGAGGTGCTGGCGAAGTTCAACCACCCCGTCGGGATCGTCACCAAATCGGCGCTGGTGCAGCGAGACATCGATATCCTCGCGCCGATGGCCGAGAAGGGCCTGGTCAAGGTCGCGCTCTCGGTGACGACGCTCGACGCCAAGCTGTCGCGCGGCATGGAGCCCCGTGCCGCCTCTCCCGCCAAGCGCATCGAAACGATCCGCAAACTCTCGGAAGCCGGCATCCCGGTCACCGTGCTGGTCGCACCGATCATCCCGGCGGTGAACGAACACGAGATCGAGCGCATTCTCGACGCTGCCAAGGCGGCCGGCGCGCGCGAGGCCGGCTATGTGCTGCTGCGCCTGCCGCTCGAAGTGAAGGATCTGGTGCAGGACTGGCTCGTCACCCACCACCCCGACAAGATGCGCCATGTCGTCTCGCTGATCCGCTCGACGCGCGGAGGCAAGGACTATGATGCGGCCTGGGGCCAGCGGCAGGTCGGCTCCGGCCCCTATGCCTGGATGATCGGCCGGCGCTTCGAGATGGCGGCCGAGCGGCTCGGCTTCAACACGGCGCGGCTGCGGCTGCGCAGCGACCTCTTCGTCAAGCCGGAGAAGGAGAAGGCACAGCTCAGCCTGTTCTGAGCCCGCTTGCCGATACGGGCACTGTGGACGCCGGCAGTGCCGGGGCAGATTTCGTCGCCCCGATCTGGCATAGCCTGCCGCCATGTTCGCGGATTTCAGCCATGAGGCGCGCGCCATCGCGCAGGGATGCCAGCTCGTCGCCGGCGTCGACGAGGTCGGGCGCGGCCCGCTCGCCGGCCCGGTCGTGGCGGCAGCGGTCATTCTCGATCCCGGCGCGATCCCGGAGGGGCTCGCCGATTCAAAGCTCTTGAGCGCGGCCCGCCGCGATGCGCTGTTTGACATCATCCTCCAGCAGGGGCTCGGCATCGGTATCGGCAGCGCCTCGGCGCTGGAAATCGACCGGCTGAACATCCGGCAGGCGACGCTCCTGGCGATGCGGCGGGCGGTTGCGGCCCTGCCGCTTTCGCCCGGCCTCGTCTTCGTCGACGGCAACGACCCGCCCACCCTACCCTGCCCTTGCGAGGCGATCATCGGCGGCGACGCGCTGATCTCCTCGATCGCCGCCGCCTCGATCATCGCCAAGGTGACGCGCGACCGCATGATGGCGCGGCTCGGGCGGCATTACCCGGCCTATGGCTTTGCCGGCCATGCCGGCTACGGCACTGCCAAGCATCGCAGCGCCCTCAAGGAGCACGGCCCCTGCCCGGCGCATCGCTATTCCTTCGCACCGGTGAAGGGCGTCTGGACGCGGCCGGACTGAAGGCTTTCAGGCCACGCTCGGCCTACCCGGAACGGAGCGCGGTGAGGGCTCGGAACGCCCTCGAAGGCGGGCTGCCGGAAAGCCTCCTCCGGCGAGCGGCGACCCGCATGTCAAGCCCCAGCAGGGCGCTGTCCGCCGCGCCCCGGGGCGCTTACCCTTCCTTAACTTCCGTTACCGATTCATCAACACATTCAAAGGGCTAGGCAAAATCTGCAGCCCCAGAATGGGACGCATTTTTTTCAAGTCGGAAACCCGGTCTTTACCCTGACCGGCCCAAGATCATGACCGTTGAAGTTGCGTAACGGTCTGGGCGTCATGAGTATCTCGCGTACCGGGACCGCCAGTGCCGCCGTCCGGATTCAAGTCTCGCGTACCGGACGGCCCGCACTGGGGGCCCGGATGAAGGCCAAGAGCCTTCCATCCACAACGGGCCATTTCCCGGCACTACCCCTCGATCAGGTCATCGTCGGCGACTGCGTCGCGGCGATCGACTCGCTGCCTCCGGCCAGCGTCGACATGGTCTTTGCCGATCCGCCCTATAATCTCCAGCTCGGTGGCGATCTGCGCCGGCCCGACGACAGCCTCGTCGACGCCGTCGACGACGACTGGGACAAGTTCGCGTCCTTCGCCGAATATGACGCGTTCACGCGGGCATGGCTCACCGCCTGCCGCCGGGTGCTCAAGCCCGATGGCGCGCTCTGGGTGATCGGCTCCTATCACAACATCTTCCGCGTCGGCTCGATCCTGCAGGATCTCGGCTTCTGGATGCTGAACGACATTGTCTGGCGCAAGGCCAACCCGATGCCGAATTTCCGCGGCCGGCGCTTCACCAATGCGCATGAGACGCTGATTTGGGCGGCGCGTGGCGAAGCTTCGAAATACACCTTCCATTACGAAGCGCTGAAGGGCGGCAATGACGACCTTCAGATGCGCTCGGACTGGTATCTGCCGCTCTGCACCGGCGATGAGCGTCTGAAGGATGCGAGCGGCGCCAAGGTGCACCCGACCCAGAAACCCGAGGCGCTGCTGGCCCGGGTGATGCTGTCGGCCAGCAATCCCGGCGATGTCGTGCTCGACCCGTTCTTCGGCACCGGCACGACCGGGGCCGTCGCCAAGGCGCTCGGCCGGCGCTTCATCGGCATCGAGCGCGAGCAGTCCTATGCCAGGGCGGCGCGTGCCCGCATCGACGCGGTCGAGCCGCTGCCGCCGGCAGCCTTCGCCACGGCGCCGTCCAAGCGCAGCGAGCCGCGGGTGCCCTTCCTCAGCCTGGTCGAAGCCGGGCTGGTCAAGCCGGGCGAGCGGGTGTTCGACGTGAAGCGTCGCCACGAGGCGCTGATCCGCGCCGATGGCACGCTGCTGCTCGACCCGGTAGTTGGCTCGATCCACAAGGTCGGCGCGCTGGCGCAGGGCCTGCCGGCCTGCAATGGCTGGACCTTCTGGCATGTCGAACGCGAGGGCGCGCCGGTGCTGCTCGACTCGCTGCGCGGCGAGATCCGGGCGCAGCTCTCCGCAGCCTGACGGACTCCCCTAGCATCCGGCGCAGCAGCCAGCCGCGCCGGATGGCCGCCCATCAAGCTGGATCGGCGGACAGAGCACCGAGCCGTAAGAGCAGAACACGCAGCAATCGCCCGGCTTCGGCCGCAGCACCGCGCCGCAGCCCTCGCATTCGTAGAAGAACTGGCAGGCATCCTCCGGCATCGTCTCGATCTTCCGGTGGTTGCAGGCCGGGCAGACGATCTCGCTGCGAAGCTCAAGGCGCATGATCGGCTTGTCGGCTTCGGTCACCATGGTCTCCAGCATTTCGCCCGGCCGCGCCGGATAGCGCGCCCTGCCCTGCGGCAGCGATGCCGCCGCCGGAAGTAGAGCATGTGGTGACGGCACAGGCCACCGGCGGCTGCGCCATCAATGTCGCTGCAACCCTTCCAGCCCCGCCTCGAGCGCCTTGAGGAAGACGCTCGGAAAGGCTTCTTCCTTCAGCCTCGCGAAGGGGGTGAAGCGCATGCCCGCTGGCGCCTGCGCCTCCAATGGCAGCGCGGCGACGAAGATCGTCAATTCCAGCGGGAAATGCGTGAAGACGTGACGTACCGGCGCGATCAGCCGGCGCCACCCCGCCGGCAACGGCGCATCGCGCAGCGCCTCTCCCAGCGGATAGTCGGCCCGCCACTCGCCGCCGGGCACCTCGACCATGCCGCCGAGCAACCCCTTGGCCGGGCGGGTGCGCACCAGCACGGCGCCATCCTCGCGCTGCGCGACGAAGGCAGCGCCATAGCGGGTCTTGCCGGTCTTCTTCGCCGCCTTGCGCGGATAGGTCTCCTGCGTGCCGGCGATGCGTGCCCGGCAGGGCGCGCGCCAAGGACAGAGCCCGCAGGCCGGCGAGCGCGGCGTGCAGATCGTCGCGCCGAGATCCATCAAGGCTTGCGCGAAATCGCCGGGGCGATCCGGCATCAGCGCCAGCACGCGCTCGCGGACCAGCGGCTTGGCGCCGGGCATCTCCTCCTCGATCGCGAAGAGCCGCGTCATCACCCGCTCGACATTGCCGTCGACGGCCGCCGCCGGCCGGTCGAAGGCGATCGCGGCCACCGCGCCGGCCGTGTAGGCGCCGATGCCCGGCAGCTCCCGCAGGCTCTCCTCGGTGTCGGGGAAACGGCCGCCATGGTGCTCCGCGACAGCCTTGGCGCAGGCATGGAGATTGCGGGCGCGGGAATAATAGCCGAGCCCGGCCCAGGCTTGCATCACGCTTTCCGAAGGGGCGTCGGCAAGCGCCTCTACGGTCGGAAAGCGCGCCATGAAGCGCTCGAAATAGGGCTTCACCGCCGTGATGGTGGTCTGCTGCAGCATGATCTCGGAGGCCCAGACCCGGTAGGGATCGGCCTGTTCGCCCGGCAGGGCGCGCCAGGGCAGGACGCGGCGATGCCGGTCATACCAGGCGAGGAGATCGGCGGCCCTGGGTTGGGGAGCGGTGGCGTCCATGGCACCGGTTTAACGCGCCGCGGGCCGGCTGCAAGTGCGCGCACCGCTAGGGCTCAGCCGGAATTGCCAGTGGCGGCGCATTGCGCCGGCGCCCGGTCTGGTGAAATCTCCCGCTCCGGTTCCGAAGGGCGCGCCGACGCCCGCTCGTGGCGTCATGCAGCGGCACGGAACCGGCAGCGGGGCTTCCGGGCGAGCAGGGAGCAGCATGATGTCGTCGAGCTTCAATGTCCGCAGCGCCGCCGGCTATGACCGCCTCATGGGCCGCTGGAGTCGCTTGCTTGCCGAGCCTTTCATCCGCTTCGCCGGCCTCGAGGATGGCGAGCGGGTCATCGATGTCGGCTGCGGCACCGGCAGCCTCACCTTTACGCTGCCGCAGGCAGCCGAGATCGGCGAGATCGCGGCGATCGATTTCTCTCCGATCTTCGTCGAGGAGGCGCAGCGGCGCAACACCGACCCGCGCATCGCGATCAGGCAAGGCGATGCCACCGCCATTCCCTTCGAGGATGGGCGCTTCGACCGGGCGCTCTCGCTGCTGGTGCTGCATTTCGTGCCCGAGGCCGACAAGGCGGTGGCCGAGATGCGCCGCATCGTGCGGCCCGGCGGCGTCGTCGCCGCGGCGGTCTGGGACCATCTCGGCGGTATGGCCGTCATGCGCATGCTCTGGGATACGGCGGCAGCGATCGACGAAGGCGCAGGCGAGGCGCGCAGCGAGTACTGCTTCCGGCCGATGACCGGGCCGGGCGAGATGCGCCGGAGCTTCCTCGCCCAGGGCCTGCGCGACGTCACCGAAAGCTCGCTGACGATCCGGATGGATTACGAGAATTTCGCTGATTACTGGGAGCCGATTTCGGCCGGTGAGGGACCGATCGGCAAGTACGTCGCCGGGCTCGACGAGCCACGCCAGACCAAGCTTAGAGAGGCCGTCAGGGCCGCCTATGAAGCCGGAAAGCCGGACGGCCCTCGCTCGTTCGCATCCGTCGCCTGGGCCTGCCGCGGCGTCGTGCCCTGAGGCTGGTGAGAATGCGAAGTTCGCCGGCTCTGCACGCTTTGCAGGAAGCAGCGTCCTGCGCGTGGGGCGCGCTGGTTTCGCCAAGTGTCAGCCACTAGCGTCGCAGCAACGATTCGCCGAGGGAACGGCGACGTCGCGGCGAGGGGCAGTGACTATGATTCGGCTAAAAGGAACCCGGCGGAGAGCGCCCGGGTTGTGGGCAGCGCGGGCTCTTGCCGCGTTCGGCATTGCCGCTTGCGGCGTATTGAGCCCCGGAGCGGTGCAGGCAGCAGAGAACGGCACCGGCTTCTACCTGCTCGGCGGCCGCGGGCCGATGGCGGGGTTTCTTCCGCCGCCCGGCTTCTATTTCGAGAGCGACACCTACTCCTACGACGCGAAGCTCGATGCCCGGAAATCGCTTCCGGCGGGCGGCAGGGTCGTCGCGAATGTGCGAAGCCAGGCTCGCGCCGACTTCCTCAACGGGACATGGGTGACGCCCTGGGAGGTTTTCGGCGGCAATTTCGCGGTAGGCGCCGTCCTGCCGGTCGGCCGCGTCGCGGTCTCGGCCGGCGTCGAGCTCGACTCGCCACGCACGAACACCATCATCGGGCGCTCGCTCCGCGACAAGGCGACCATCGTCGGCGATCCCGTCCTGTCCGCCACCTTGGGCTGGCATTCGGGCAAATTCCATTGGAGCACGACCGCCTTGGTCAATGTCCCGGTCGGCGATTATCGCGACGGGCAGCTCGCCAACCTCGCCTTCCACCGCTGGGCGAGCGATCTCTCCGGCGCGCTGACCTGGTTCGACCCCGAAACGGGCATCGACCTTTCGACCGCAGTCGGCGTGACCTTCAACGGTATCAACCGCGCGACCGATTACCGGACAGGGACCGAATTCCATGTCGAATGGGCGGCCTCGAAGGCCCTGACCAGCGCTCTCTCGGCGGGGCTGATCGGCTATCACTACCAGCAGGTCACGGGCGACAGCGGCGCCGGCGCGCAGCTCGGTCCATATAAGGGCCGAACCACCGCCCTGGGCGGAACGGTCGCCTACAATTTCCAGGTCGGCAAGACGCCGATCTCCACCCGCATCAAGGTGCTGCGCGAATTCAGCGTCGAGAACCGCGCGCTCGGAACCGTGGGACTGCTCACGGTCTCGCTTCCCCTGTCGGCAACGCCATGACCGATTGACCAACGGCCGCGCTAATCTTGCCAGCGCGGCCGCTCAGAACGTCGGTTTCGCTTTGGCCCCGTCGGCCGGTGCCGCCGCCGCGCCCGAGCCGATGCGGCCCGCTACGGCTTGGCGAATTCCAGCGGCGGCGGTGTCAGATTGACCTTGAACGGCGCGACGCGCAGCCCCTTGGCATCGAGATCGAAGCTGGCGAGATCGACCATCCGCAGCACCTGATCCCTGTAGCCCTTGATGTAGTACTTCTTGGCCCGCAGATCGGCGACCGAGGTCCACTGCGTATATTCGAGCTCGCCGCCCTTCGCGGCCGAATCGATGAAGCCGATCGGGATGTCGAAATTGTTCATGATGTGCTCGACGAGGCGCACGGTCTGCGGGCCGTCGGGCTGCTGCTTGGCCGAGGCGGCATAGCCGAGGGCGCGAATGAAACGCGAAGGCGGCGTCGGATCGCCGGGGATGCCGAGCAGGCCCGAGCCCTGGCCGAACGGCGCGAAGGTCTGTCCACCGAGCTTCAGCGGATCGGCCGCGACCGGCGACATCTTCACGTAGTTGCGGATGTTGTTGAGATGCCAGTCGAAGGGCGGGGAATTGGTCAGGACACCGGTCGGGTTGTCATAGACCTTCAGCTTCCCGTCGATCGGCTCGATGACGATCGAGGCACCTGTCGCATCATGGATCGGGAAATGGAAAGGCAGGGTGAAGTTCACCATCGGCGCCGGCAGATCGACGATCACTGCCTTGTCGAGTGCGGCCTTCACCTCGGCGACGGTCGCGAAATTCGACAGGACCCAGCTCAGGAACTCCCAGGGGGCGAGCGCGGTATTCGGGTCGGCCTTGGCCGGCGGCGTGTAGCTGGCAAAATCGGGGAAATATAGCGCGCCGCCGGCCAGCCCCTTTTCGTTCATGCCATCCGACACGAAGGGCTGACCGAAGCTCATGACACCGACGAAAGCGTAGCGCGAGGTCCATTTGGCGCCCGGCCCATTGTTCGGGCGCGTGCCGACGAACTGGTGGTTGCGCGGCACGACGACGACGTCGGACTGGGTTTCGAGGGCGTATTCCAGCGTGCGGCCATAGACCGGCGTCCCATCCGCCGCCATCAGCAGAATATTGGTGCAGGCCTGAGCCGGCATGACGCCGGCCGCCCAGCCCGCCAAGACCACCGCGGTAGCCCGCTTGGCGAGGCCTCGAACCCATAGGCGCATACGATGTTTCTCCGTGTTTGATGCACGGCCATTTCCTAACGGCAACATCTGCAACAACCGTGAATGGCACGCCGCGGGGATCTGAAAGATGCGGCGAAAAGCGAAGCCTCGGTAAATTACCCTTTAATGGCTCGCGCCCAGGTCCTAAGCCACTCACCCGACGCGCTCCCGGTCGCCGCCGGAGGGTCGCTTAAACGGCCCGGTTGCTAACCGAGCGTTTGGATAGGGAGGCGCTACGAGCGCCCCTTCAAGCCAGCTTGCGGCTGAGGAAGAGCCCGGTCTGCTTTTCGGCATCGAGCACGCCGCCGCCCCGCCAAAACGCCTCGGCGATCGCATGGCGAAGACTGGCGAGCTTGGCCTCGCCGGCGATGTCGCCCGGTGGATAGGAGGTCAGCGCCAGAAACACATCCTCCGGATCAGTGATCCGCAGTCGCGCCGGGTGCTGCGCCATCGTTACATCGCCGAACCGCGCCGACATCAGCCGCTCAGCGGTGTCGTATCCGAAGGCGAGCGCCGAAGGGTCGGCAGGGGCCGAGCCGAGCGTCGTCGCAAGCTGATAGAAGTCGCGCATGTTGCCGATGCCGTTGGTGGTCACGGCGAGATGGCCGTCCGGCTTCAGCACACGATGCATCTCGGCGATCCCACGAGCCGGATCCGGCAGATGATAGAGCATGTGCATGGCGACGACCGTGTCGAAGCTGCCGTCTGCGAAAGGCAAGGCGATGGCGTCCGCCTGCTCGGCACGCAGGACTGCGAAGGGGCCGGCCCGGCAGCGCTCCTGCGCCTCCGCGACTATGCCCGGCGAGAAATCCACAAGCGTGAGATCCAGCCCTCGCGGCAGACTTTCGGCAACGGCAGCCCAGAACCAGCCGGGCCCGCAGCCGATATCGAGCACACGCTGGCCGGTCGCAAGCGGCAGGCGTTCGCCCACCCAGGGGAACCAAGCCTGCTCGGCGACCATGTACTGCGTATGCAGGCGCGCCCGCGCAGCCAGCTTGCGGCTATCGCCGTACTGGCTGGCATTATCCTGCGCCGACACCGGCATTCCGACCTGCTCCTTGCCCGAGGGCTACCCGGCTTGAGGACACTTGCCGGAGCTTGCCATGCCGGCGGCTGCTCGCGCAAAATAGGTGATGGCCGCAAAACCCCTCGCCGAACTGATCGATGACTGCCTTGCCCCGGCGCTGGCGGCGCAGGGCTTTGCCGGGCGCTCTGTCGTGACCTTCTGGCCGGAGATCGTCGGCGAGCGCCTGGCCGAGCGGACGCGGCCGCTCAAGATCGACTGGCCGCGCAGGCGCAACGCGCCAGGCGAAACGGCCGACCCGGCGACGCTGGTGGTGCGCGTCGAGGGGGCCTTCGCGCTGGAGATGCAGCAGCTCGGGCCGATCGTGCTGGAGCGGGTCAACACGCATCTCGGCTGGCGCGCCGTCGGCAAGCTCGTGCTGAAGCAGGGGCCAGTCGCCCCGCCGCCCCGCCCCAAACCTCCGGCGCCGCCGGACGCAGCCACCCTCGCCCGGATCGCGGCGCAGGTGGCAGGGG
The DNA here is from genome assembly GCF_001509835.1 of Allobosea sp. WAO. Taxonomy (GTDB): domain Bacteria; phylum Pseudomonadota; class Alphaproteobacteria; order Rhizobiales; family Beijerinckiaceae; genus Allobosea. Next base: position 322,809 of record NZ_JXTJ01000003.1, on the reverse strand, counting down.
TCGAGGATGACGGCCTGCGCGAGGCGCTGGCGCGGCTGGGACAGGGAATCGCACAGCGCCGCCGGGACGCCCGCGACGACACGGCTTCGTGAGCGAAGCAACCGCAGCGTGAACCGGTCTTGCCACAATCCTCGTGGCCATTATGGTCCGCACCCTGTCATTGCCATCAAGGAATTACCCATGACCAGCCGCCGCCAAGTGATGCTCGGCACCGCCGCCTTGGCACTTTCTCCCCTCCTGGCCGGCCACGCTGCGCAGGCTCAGGACGTCGGTGTCGCAAGCCCTCTCGGCGATGTCTGGCTTGGCAAGCCCGACGCCAAGGTCTCGATCATCGAATACGCCTCGCTGACCTGCGGCCATTGCGCCACCTTCCACCGCGACACCTGGCCGGCGCTGAAGGCCAAGTACATCGACACCGGCAAGGTGCGCTTCCTGCTGCGCGAATTCCCGCTCGATCCGCTGGCCACCGCCGGCTTCATGCTGGCGCGCTGCAACGGCAACGACAAATACTACCCGATGACCGACCTGCTGTTCGCGCAGCAGCGCAACTGGGCCTTCACCGAGAAGCCGGTCGATGCGCTGTCGACCATGGTGAAGCAGGCCGGTTTCACACAGGAATCCTTCGAGGCCTGCCTGAAGCGGCAGGACATCTACGAAGCCGTCAATCAGGTTAAGGAGGGCGGCGCCAAGGCCGGCGTCGACTCAACCCCGACTTTCTTCATCAACGGGCAGAAGCGTTCCGGTGCACTCAGCATCGCCGAATTCGAGAAGATCATCGAGCCGCTGCTGGGCAGCTGATTTCCCGGCCAAGCCTGAGGCGCGCCAATGCATCTGACGCGCCTCAAGCTCGCCGGCTTCAAGACCTTCGTCGAGCCGACAGAGTTCCTGATCGAGCCGGGCCTGACCGGCGTCGTCGGGCCCAATGGCTGCGGCAAGTCCAATCTCGTCGAAGCCCTGCGCTGGGTGATGGGCGAAAGCTCGTTCAAGAACATGCGCGGCTCGGGCATGGACGACGTGATCTTCGCCGGCTCCTCAGAGCGGCCGGCGCGGAACATGGCCGAGGTCGCGCTCACCCTCGACAACAGCGACCGCAAGGCGCCAGCCGCCTTCAACGATGCCGAAGTGTTGGAAGTGACGCGCCGGATCGAGCGCGAGGAAGGCTCGACCTATCGCGTCAACGGCAAGGAGGTCCGGGCCCGCGACGTCCAGCTGCTCTTCGCCGACGCCGCAACCGGCGCGCGCTCGCCGGCCTTGGTCCGCCAGGGCCAGATCAGCGAGATCATCGCCGCCAAGCCGCAATCGCGCCGGCGCATCCTGGAGGACGCCGCCGGCATCGCGGGGCTGCACAGCCGCCGCCACGAGGCCGAGCTGCGCCTGCGTGGCGCCGAGGACAATCTCACCCGGCTGGAGGACGTGCTCGCCGCGATCGACGGCCAGGTCGACGCCCTGCAGAGGCAGGCGCGGCAGGCCTCGCGCTATCGCAGCCTCGCCGCCGACATCCGCCGTGCCGAGGCGGTGCTGGCGCTGATCGCCCATAGCGAGGCGCGCGAGCAGGATGCGCTCGCCGAACGCGCGCTCCAGGGGGCGGTGCGCGAAGTCGCCGAGCGCACCAGTGTCCAGGCCGAAGCCTCGCGCCTTCAGGCGATCGCCGCCCACGCCCTGCCGCAACTGCGCGAGAACGAGGCCGCGGCGGCCGCCGCCCTCGTCCGGTTGAAGCGGGGGCTCGACGAGCTCGAAGCCGAGAACCGCCGCGCCAAGCAGCGCAGCGAGGAGCTCGGCAGGCGCCTGACCGAATTGCAGGCAGATCTCGGCCGCCAGGAGAATCTCGGCAAGGACGCCACGCAGTCGCTGGCGCGCTTGACCGAAGAGGACGAAGCCCTGCGCCAAGAGACGGAGGCAGCCGCAACTGCCGGTCCATCGGCAGAGTCCGGGCTGACTGCTGCAGAGATGCGGCTGGGCGCAGCCGAAGCCGAACATGCCGCGGTCCAGCAGCGCCTGTCGGAACTGACGGCGCGGCGCGGCGCGCTCGAGCGCGCAATCCGCGAAGCCCGGGAGCGTGAGGCCCGCCATGCCGCCGAACGCGACCGGCTGCTGCGCGACCAGGCGGCGCTCGATGAGGACGGTACGGCGGCGACTCTGGACGGGCTGCGCCGCGAGGTCGCCACCGGCGAGACGGCGATGCGGGCTGCCGATCGCGCCGCCGCCGCGGCGCGCGCAACATTGGCAGCGGCGCGCGACGAGGAAGCGCGGCTGCGCACGCCTTTGGCTGACGCGGACCGTGCGGCGCAAAGGCTCGAGACCGAGACACGAACGCTCCAGAAGCTGCTCGCACCGGCGAGCGGCGGCAGATGGCCGGCGATCCTCGACGTGGTCACCGTGGCCAAGGGTTACGAGGCAGCCCTTGCCGCCGCTCTGGGCGACGACCTCGACGCCTCGGCCGACCCTGCGGCGCCGGCGCATTGGGACGATACCGGCGCCGGCGATTCCGACCCCGCCTTGCCCGACGGGGTGGAAAGCCTGAGCCGGCATGTTCGCGGCCCCGCCGCCCTGCTGCGCCGGCTGCGCCAGATCGGCCTCGCCACCGCGAGCGACGGAGCCCGCCTGCGCGCTCTGCTGCTGCCGGGTCAACGTCTGGTCTCGCGCCAAGGCGATGTCTGGCGCTGGGACGGGCTGACAAGCGCAGCGGAGGCCCCTTCGCCCGCAGCCCGCCGGCTCAGCGAGAAGAACCGGCTCGGCGACCTCGAAATCGAGGTGCAACGTGCCCGCGAAGCCGTCGAGCAGGCCCGCGCCGGGCTCGACGCCGCGACGGAACAGGCCCGCAGCGCCGGCCAAGCGGAGACGAAGGCGCTCGAATCGGTGCGCGAAGCCCGGCGCCGACTCGACCAGACGCGCGAGCGCGCCGCGGCGGCCGAGCGCAAGGCGAGCGAAACGGCTTCGCGCCGCTCGGCCTTGACCGAAGCCATAGGCCGGCTCGGCCAGAACATCGGTGATGTCGGCGCCCAGGCCGAAGCTGCGGCCAAGGACCTTGCCGCGCTGGCCCCGGCAGTTGAGCTGGAGAATGCCTTGCTGACGGCCCGGGCCGAGCTCGCCGAACGCCGCACCGCCGCGTCGGAAGCGCGCGCATTGGTGCAGACCCGGGCGCGCGAGGCGGAGCTGCGCGCCCGCCGACGCGAGACGATCGCACAGGATATCCGCGCCTGGCGCGAGCGGGCCGGTGCCAGCGCACAGACCGCCGCCGAGACCCGACGCCGAATCGCGGCGGCAACAGCCGAGCGCCAGACCCTGCTCGACGCTCCCGACACCTTCCTGGTCGAGCGCCGGCGCCTCCTCGCCGAGATCGAATCGGCGGAACAGGCGCGCAAGGCCGAAGCCGACAAGCTCGCAGCAGGCGAATCGGCGCTCGCCGAAGCTGACAGGCAGGCACGTGCAGCGCTCGAAGGTCTTGCAGGCGCCCGCGAAGGCCGGGCCAGCGCCGAAGCCCGGCTGGAAGCGGCCAGACAGCGCCTCGCCGACATCTCCCGCCAGATCGTCGAAGGGCTCGACACCGATATTCCCGGCCTGCGCGCTCTTGCGGGAATCGCGCCCGGTGGCGCCCTGCCCGAGGCGGAGGGCGTCGAGCGCCGGCTATCGGGTCTCAAGGCCGAGCGCGAGCGCCTCGGCGCCGTCAATCTGCGGGCCGAGGACGAGCTTTCGGAGGTCCAGGGCAAGCGTTCCGGCCTGGCGAGCGAACGCGACGACCTGACCGAAGCGATCAGGCGCCTGCGGCAGGCGATCGGCGCGCTCAACCGCGAAGGCAGGGAGCGGCTTCTTGCCGCATTCGAGGTCGTCAACGGCCATTTCCAGCATCTTTTCGGCGTGTTGTTCGGCGGCGGCATGGCCGAACTCTCGCTGGTCGATTCGGAAGACCCGCTCGAGGCCGGACTCGAGATCATCGCCCGGCCGCCCGGCAAAAAGCCGCAGGTCATGACCCTGCTCTCAGGCGGCGAGCAGGCGCTGACCGCGACCGCGCTGATCTTCGCGGTGTTCCTGACCAATCCCTCGCCGATCTGCGTACTCGACGAGGTCGACGCGCCGCTCGACGACGCTAATGTCGAGCGTTACTGCGACCTGCTCGACGAGATGGCGCGCAACACCGCGACGCGCTTCATCCTGATCACCCACAACCCGATAACCATGGCGCGGATGGACCGTTTGTTCGGCGTCACAATGGCCGAGCGCGGGGTCAGCCAGATGGTCTCGGTCGACCTCGATACCGCCGAGCGCATCCGCGAGGCCGTCTGAATTCGGGCAGAATCCGTGCCACAATGCAGCAAAAATGCCGCACCCCGGCAAAATATATAATTACTTCAATTAGTTGAATGCCAAAGCCCCGCCTTGACAGCGGTATGGGGGGCCAATAAAGGAGGCCGTGCTGACGACGGCTCGGTGATCGGGCCGGGAAGGGTGTGCGAAGGTTTTTGGCGTGACCGTGCCGAATTCACGGTCAAACGAAGAGGCCCGGCATGTCCGAACCGGACAAGACACCTGGTGATCCTGAGTTGCGCACGAGACTGGAATCGCTCTCCGCCGCCTTGCGGCAGACCGGCAAGGCCGAAGAGGCCAAGGTCGAAGCGGAGAACAGGGACAAGGTGCTTGCGGGCGCGATGTCCTCCGGCTTTCGCGCTGCGACGGATCTCATTGGCGGCGTCATCGCAGGTGGCCTGATCGGCTATCTGGGCGACCGGTGGCTGGGAACCTCGCCGTTCCTGCTGATTGCCTTCCTGGTAATCGGCACCATCGCCGGTTTCCGGTCAGTCTATCGACTGGGAGCGCGGCCGACCTCCGGACGGGCGCAGAACGCTCCCAAGGATTGAGTTTTTCGCGGCCCAGTGCCGCATTGAGAGGGTTGAGAGAATGGCGGCCGGCGGCGGTATCGATCCGATCCACCAATTCGAGATCAAGCCGATCGTCGGCCTGAAGCTCTTCGGACTCGACCTTTCCTTTACCAATTCCGCGCTGTTCATGGTGCTGACGGTCGCCGTCATCGCGCTGATCACGCTGTTCGGCTCGCGCCAGCGCGCCACCGTGCCCGGCCGGCTGCAGTCGCTCGCCGAGATGTCCTACGAGTTCGTCGCCTCGACGCTGACGGGCGTGATGGGCAAGGAAGGGATGCGCTTCTTCCCCTTCGTCTTCTCGCTGTTCATGTTCGTGCTGACCGCGAACCTGCTCGGCATGATCCCCGGCTCGTTCACCGTCACCAGCCATATCATCGTCACCGCCGCCTTTGCCTTCCTGGTGATCGGCGTGGTGCTGGTCTACGGCATCGTCAAGCATGGCAGCCACTTCTTCGGCCTGTTCGTGCCCAAGGGCGCACCGGGCTGGCTGCTGCCCTTCATGGTCCTGATCGAGGCCGTGTCCTTCGTTTCCCGCCCGATCTCGCTGTCGCTGCGTCTGTTCGGCAACATGCTGGCCGGCCACGTCGCGCTCAAGGTGTTCGGCGGCTTCGTGGTGATGATGACCGGCACGATCGGCGTCGGCATCGTGCTCGCCCCGCTGCCCATGCTCCTGGCGATCGCGCTCACTGCGTTCGAGTTCCTCGTCGCTTTCCTGCAGGCCTACGTCTTCACGATCCTGACCTGCGTCTATCTCAACGATGCCCTGCACCCCGGCCACTGAGGCCAGCAGGTATCGCGAGAGTTAAACACCCCCTACCGCCCTAAGTTCACTCGGAGAAAGACCATGGATTTCACTGCCGCCAAGTACCTCGCCGCCGGTATCGCCTGTCTCGGCATGGGCCTCGCGGCCATCGGCGTCGGCAACATCTTCGGTCAGTTCCTGTCGGGCGCCCTGCGCAACCCGTCGGCCGCTGACGGCCAGTTCGGCCGCGCCTTCATCGGCGCCGCGCTCGCCGAAGGTCTGGGCATCTTCGCGTTCGTCGTGGCCCTGATCCTGCTGTTCGTGGTCTGAGGACGACGACTTCATCCGCTCCCGCAGGGCCTTCGCGTCCGGCGGGAGCGTGTCTAATCCGATCAGCCTGAAAGGCGTCGTGATGCATATCGGCATTGCCACGAACCTCCTCCGGACGACGGCTGCGACGGCGCTGGTCGTTGCGGCTTTCGCCCTGCCGGAGGTCGCGCTCGCGGCGAGCGATACCGGCGCTGCCAAGGGCGCTTTCCCGCCCTTCGACAGCAAGACCTATCCCGGCCAGCTCTTCTGGCTCGCCGTTTCCTTCGGCGCGCTCTACTGGCTGATGTCCAGGGTGGCACTGCCGCGCATCGGCGGCATCCTCGCCGACCGCGCCGCGGCACTGTCGCGCGATCTCGACGAGGCCGCCGGCGCCCAGGCGAAGGCGGAAGCCAGCGCGAAGGCCTATGAGCAGGCTCTGGCGCAGGCCCAGTCGCGTGCGCAGGGCATCGCCCAGACCGCCCGCGAGACCAGCGCCAAGCAGTCGGACGAGCGCCGCAAGGCGGTCGAAGCCGAGCTCTCGGCGAAGGCCAGCCAGGCGGAGGCCTCGATCGCCGCCGCCAAGGCGAAGGCGATGGGAAGCGTCCGCGATCTCGGCGCCGAGACGGCGGCTGCGATCGTCGAGAAGCTGACCGGCAAGGCGCCCAGCGCGGCCGAGGCGGCCAAGGCCGTCGACACCGCTCTGGCGCGCTGAGGAGGAACAGATGGATACTTTCTGGGTAGGCATCGCGTTCTTCATCTTCATCGCGATCGTCGTCTATGTCGGCGGTCACAAGAAGATCCTCGCCGGGCTCGATGCCCGCGGCGAGCTGGTCGCCAAGGAACTGGCCGAGGCACGCCGCCTGCGGCACGAGGCCGAGCAGCTGCTCGCCGAGTACGAGTCCAAGCGCAAGGCCGCCGAGGCCGAGGCCGAGACCATCGTCGCCAACGCCAAGGAGGAGGCCGAGCGCCTCGCCAAGGACGCCGAGGCGAAGCTGGCGGAATTCGTGACCCGGCGGACCAAGTCTGCCGAGGACAAGATCGCCCAGGCCGAAAGCCAGGCGACCGCGGAAGTCCGCGCCGCTGCCGCCGAGGCCGCCACCCAGGCTGCCGAGGTCATCCTGCGCGGCCAGGTCGCAGGCAAGGCGGGCGCCGATCTCGTCGCCGCCGGTCTCAAGGACGTCAAGGCCAAGCTCAACTGAGCCAGCCTCGCGCAAGCGACTGAAAGAAAAGAGAACGCCGCGGTCCAAGGACCGCGGCGTTTTCGTTTGGGCAGGTGCTTTTCCTTGGCTCGGGCCTCGCTCGTCATCCGCCGGCGAGCGCGCGAAGCAACGCATCTTCAAACGTCCGCCGCAGGCGTTTGCTGCTGCGCTGGAAACGGAACTTCGTCCCAATGGGCCGTCATTCCGGACAAGCCGCAAAGTGACGCAGCTCCAGTATTCCATCCTGGAGCCGTGGAGCCAACGATAGCTTCCGGCATTCCGCTTCACTCCCGCCGAAATGACGAGCACTTAGCTCGAGCGGAGCGCAACTGGTTGGAAATGGAAGCCTTCCCACGCGGCGCGCAGGCGCCCTGCCCTTGCTCCTACTGGATCGCTACGGCCGTCGGCACGATCGGCCGGGGCGCCGGGATCGGCGTCACCGCCGGCCGCGGTGCGACGGGCTTTGCCGCGGCGGCAGGCACGGCCGCCGGCTTGGGCTTCGGCTTGCGCGGCTGGATCGTCGAGGTGACGATGCCTTGCGGGGTATCGAGCCCATAGATGTCGTCACGAAACTGCACCAGCCCCGCGGCATCCTGCCAGCCGGTCATGTAGACCCAGGCGACCGGCACCGGCTTCTTCAGCACGATGTTCTTGCGCTCGCCCTTGGCGATCTCGGCCTCGATCGCCGGCAGATTCCACTCCGTGCCCTCGAGCAGCCAGCTCGCGAGATCGCGCACGCCCTCGATGCGGGCGCAGCCCGAGGAGTTGAAACGGACATCGTTGCGGAACAGCGTCTTCTTCGGCGTGTCGTGCATGTAGACCGCCTCGCCATTCGGCATGTCGATCTTCATCTGGCCGAGCGAGTTGGTCGGGCCGGGCTCCTGCCGGACATAGAAATAGGGGTTGGTCAGGCTGGCCCAGTTGACGCTCGCCGGGTCGATCTCTCGGTTCTCGGCGCCGAGCAGCTTCATGTTCGACTTGGCGATGAAGCTCGGGTCCTTGCGCATATGCGGGATGATGTCGGCCTTCACGATCGACATCGGCACCGTCCAGTACGGATTGAGGTTGACCGAGGTGATGCTGGTCTGGAGCACCGGCGAAGGCCGGTCCGGCCGACCGACGATGGCCAGATGCCGGCGCTGGACGATGCCGCCCTCGACCGCCTCGGCGCTGGCGCCGGGGATGTTCACCACGACATAGCGCTCAGTGAAGTTGAACCCATTGCCCTTGAGGCGTTCCAGCGTCGCGGTGAGCTGGTTGAGGCGGACCTCGACCGGCACGTTCAGCGCCTTCAGAGTCAGCCGGCCGACGGTGCCGAGCTCCGAGAGCCCGTGGCGTTTCTGGAAGCGCTTCACCGCCGTGACCACCGCCTCGTCATAGATATCGCCCGGCAGCGAGGCGGGCGGCAGGTCGCCGCTCAGCATCAGGCGCTGCTTCAGCAGCGCGACATCGGGTCCTTGCGAATCCGGCTTCAGCGCGGTCGCAGCCCCGGGCACCTTCGGCCAGCCGCCGCGATTGGCGATGTCCTCATGGGTGATCAGAGCCTCAAGCGTGCGGTCATAGGTCTTCGGACCGTAGCCCGGCTCCTCGGCCCGCGAAGCCGTCAGCATCGCCGCAAAGGCAACGGCGGCGGCGAAAGAATGGCGAAGGCGAACGCACTGCATGAGCCGATCCCAGCGTGCGAGAATACGCACGGAACCAAGCATTCCTCGCACATGGTCAAGGAAGCCTTAAGGCAGGCGCAAACAGGTTACGAAAGGGCAGAGGCGGGAGCGCCTGGCCCCCGCCTCTGAAAAATCTACTCCGCGGCTTGCTTGACCGGCGCGGGCTTTTCCCATTTCAGCACCGGCTGGCGGGCGGCCCTGGTCTCGTCAAGACGGCGGATCGGGGCGTGGTGTGGCGCCGCGGTGAAGCGGCTCTTGTCGTTGCCCTTGGTCGCGATGGCGAGATCGCGCAGGGTTGCGACAAAGAGATCGAGCGCCGCCTTCGATTCCGACTCGGTCGGCTCGATCAGCATGGCGCCATGGACGACGAGCGGGAAATACACCGTCATCGGATGGTAGCCCTCGTCGATCATCGCCTTGGCGAAATCGAGCGTCGAGACGCCGGTGCCCTTCAGCCACTCATCGTCGAACAGCACCTCGTGCATCGAGGGGTGGTCCGGGAAGGGCAGCGACATCAGATCGGACAGGCTGGCGCGGATGTAGTTGGCGTTTAGCACGGCATCTTCCGAAGCCTGCTTCATGCCGTCGGCGCCATGGCTCAGCATATAGGCGAGCGCGCGGACATACATGCCCATCTGGCCGTGGAAGGCGGTCATCCGGCCGAACGGGTCGTTGCCTTCAGGCGCCTCCGACTTATGCTCGACCAGGCGCGGGCTGCCGCCCTCGACATGGATGAACGGCACGGGCGCGTAGGGCGCCAGCCGCTCCGAGAGCACGACCGGACCAGCGCCCGGTCCACCGCCGCCATGAGGGGTCGAGAAGGTCTTGTGCAGGTTGATGTGCATGGCGTCGACGCCGAGATCGCCCGGCCGCGCCTTGCCTACGATGGCGTTGAAGTTGGCGCCGTCGCAGTAGAAATAGGCGCCGGCATCGTGCAGCGCCGCGGCGATCTCGACGATCTCCGGCTCGAAGATGCCGCAGGTGTTCGGGTTGGTCAGCATGATCGCCGCGACCTCGGGGCCAAGCAGCGCCTTGACGTCCTCGACCGCGACGGTGCCGTCGGGACGGGCCGGCACAGCCTTGACCGAGAAGCCGATCAGCGCGGCCGTCGCCGGATTGGTGCCATGCGCCGATTCCGGCACGAGCACGACGTTGCGGGTCGCGCCCTCGCCCTTGGCCTCGATAGCGGCCTTGATCGCCATCATGCCGCAGGCCTCGCCATGGGCGCCGGCCTTCGGCGAGAGCGCCACCGCCGGCATGCCGGTCAGTGTCATCAGATAGCGGGCGAGCTCCAACATCAGCTCGAGCGCGCCGGGCACGGTCGAGGTCGGCTGCAGCGGGTGCACGTCGGAGAAGCCCGGCAGCCGCGCCACCTTCTCGTTGAGGCGGGCATTGTGCTTCATCGTGCAGGAGCCGAGCGGGAAGAGCCCGGTATCGATGCCGTAGTTCTTCTGGCTGAGGCGCACATAATGGCGCATCGCCTCGGGCTCGGAGAGACCAGGCAGACCGATCTCGCCCTGGCGAGCGTGCTTGCCAAGGCGGCTCTTGAACGGCGCCGGCTTCTCGATGTCGACGCCGGTCGACTCGTGATGGCCGATCTCGAAGATCAGCGGCTCGATCTGCTGCAGCGCGCGGTTGCCGGTGAAAGTCTCGTGGCTGCGGCTCTCGGCCTCGCCGGCGGCAGTCGGGCGTCCCTGACGGTTCAACATCACAGCACCTCCACGAGCGCCGCCACGAAGGCCGCCCGGTCCTCATCCGTATTCACTTCGGTATTGGCGACGATCAGGAGATCGTCGAGCCCGGCGCCCGGCAGCAGGCGCGAGGCCGGCACGCCGGCCAGGATGCCCTTGGCGGCGAGCGCCTCGACCACCTCGGCAGCTGGCTTGGCGAGCTTCAACGTGAACTCGTTGAAGAAGCTCTCGTTCAGGACCTCGACGCCCTTCACCTTGGCAAGCGCATCGGCGAGCTTCACGGCATTGGCGTGGTTGACCTCGGCCAGCCGGGTCAGGCCAGCCTGGCCGAGCAGCGTCATGTGGATGGTGAAGGCCAGCACGCAGAGGCCGGAATTGGTGCAGATGTTCGAGGTCGCCTTGTCGCGGCGGATGTGCTGCTCACGGGTCGAGAGCGTCAGCACGAAGCCGCGGCGGCCATCGGCGTCGACCGTCTCGCCGCAGAGCCGGCCAGGCATCTGGCGGACATATTTCGACTTGGCGGCGAAGAGGCCGACATAGGGACCGCCGAAGTTCAGGGCGTTGCCTATCGACTGGCCCTCGCCGACGACGATGTCGGCGTCCTGGGCGCCCGGCGGGACGACCGCACCGAGCGAGACGACCTCGGTGAAAACAGCGATCAGGAGCGCGCCATGGGCGTGGGCCTTGTCGGCGATCGGCTTGAGATCACGCAGGTTGCCGAAGACGTCGGGCGACTGGACGACGACGCAGGAGACGCTGTCGTCGATCGCAGCGAGAATGTCCTCGGTGGCGCGGACGTCGGGCTTCAGCGCCACGACCTCGTCATTGGCCATCTCGGAGAGCGTCTCGACGACCTGGGTGTAGTGCGGATGCAGGCCGCCCGAGAGCACCGCCTTGCGCCGCTTGGTGACACGATGCGCCATCAGCACCGCCTCGGCCGTGCCGGTCGAGCCATCATACATCGAGGCGTTGGCCACCTCCATGCCGGTCAGCGCCGCCACCTGCGTCTGGAACTCGAACAGGTATTGCAGCGTGCCCTGGGCGATCTCAGGCTGGTAGGGCGTGTAGCTGGTCAGGAATTCCGAACGCTGGATCAGATGGTCGACCGTCGCCGGGACGTGGTGCTTGTAGGCCCCTGCCCCGACGAAGAACGGCACCGCGCCGGCCGCCGTGTTCCTCGCCGACATCCTGCCAAGAATGCGCTCGACCTCGAGCTCGCCCTTGGCGCGCGGCAGGTCGAGCGGCTCCTTGAGCAGCTTGCCCTTGGGCACATCGGAGAAGAGCGCATCGACATCGGGCACGCCGATGCGCGCCAGCATGTCCTCGCGGTCGGTATCGGTCAGGGGCAGATAGCGCATGGAGGTTCCGTTCTCTACGGTCGGGGACCGTTCAAAACTGCGTGGTCGTCCCGGGCGACCGGAGGGAGACCTGGGACCCATGCCGGAATCGTTCAGGCATGGGCCCCGGATCGACGCCGCTACGCGGCTTGTCCGGGACGACTCGGTGAGGTTCAGAGCGTCTTGACGTAGTCCTGGTACTCGGCCTCGCTCAGCAGGCCCGCGAGCTCGGCCGGATCCTTGAGCTTGATCTTGACGAACCAGCCCTTGCCGGCGGGGTCCTCGTTGACCGTGCCGGGAGCGGCTTCGAGTTCGCTGTTGACCGCGACGATCTCGCCGGAGACCGGGGCATAGACCTCGGACGCCGCCTTGACGCTCTCGACGACCGCGGCCTCGGCACCCTTCGCCAGCGTCTTGCCGATCGCCGGCAGCTCGACGAAGACGACGTCGCCGAGCTGGCCCTGGGCGAAGTCGGAGATGCCGACCGTGCCGGTGTCGCCCTCGACGCGGATATATTCGTGGTCCTTGGTGTAACGGGTCTCGGCCATGGTTTCCTCCGGCGAAATGGTGTGAAGCTCAGCGCTTGTAGTGGTTGGGAACGAAGGGCATTGCGGCGACGGTGGCCGGCAGCGGCTTGCCGCGCACGATCAGATCGAGCCTGGTGCCGGGAGCCGAATGCTCCTTGGCGACATAGCCCATGGCGCAGGGGCCGTTCAGGGTCGGACCAAAGCCACCCGAGGTGACCTTGCCGACGATGGTGCCGTCGGCGAGCGCGATCTCGGCACCTTCACGGGCAGGAGCACGCCCTTCCGGCAGCAGGCCGACGCGAACGCGCGCCGTGCCTTCGGCGAATTCACGCTGGATGCGGGTCGCACCCGGAAAGCCGCCCTCCTCGCGCCTGCGCTTCTGGATCGACCAGTTCAGCCCGGCCTCGACCGGCGAGGTCTCGGTGTCGATGTCATGGCCGTAGAGGCACAGGCCCGCCTCGAGGCGCAGCGAATCGCGGGCGCCGAGGCCGACCGGCTTGACGCTGGCGTCGAGCAGGAGCGCGTCCCAGAGCTCGCCGATCCGATCAGCCGCAGCGGAGATCTCGTATCCGTCCTCGCCGGTATAGCCGGAGCGGGTGATGTTCGCCTTGACGCCCCCGAGCTTCAGGGTGCGCGCCGACATGAAGCTCATCTCGGCGACTTCGGGGTTGAGCGCCGCCAGTGCAGCCTCGGCCTTCGGCCCCTGGAGTGCGATCAGGCCGCGATGCTCGGCCCGGATCAGCTTCACATTGGCCGGCAGGCGCGCCTCGATATGAGGATAGTCGGTCAACTTGCAGGCGGCGTTGACGACGAGCAGCAGCGCACCATCCTCGTCGGAATCGGCCGAGCGCGTCACCATCAGGTCGTCGAGGATGCCGCCTTCCTCGTTCAGGAGCTGCGAATAGCGCTGCTTGCCGGGCTGGAGGTTGACGATATCGGCGGGGACCAGCGCTTCGAGCGCGCGCGCCGTGGTCTCGTGATCGGGCCCGATCAGGAAGGCCTGGCCCATATGGGAGACGTCGAAGAGCCCGGCATTCTCGCGAGTCCAGACATGCTCGGTCAGGATGCCGCTCGGATATTGCACCGGCATGTCGTAGCCGGCGAAAGGCACCATGCGGGCGCCGAGCGCGACATGGCGAGCATGAAGCGGCGTCCTGAGCAGCGGCTCGGTGCTTGCAGTCTCGGCTTCGGCAGCCATGGCATCCCCTCAACAGAATCGAGCGCGAGCCCCGGACGGAATCGTCCGGAGCGCGCCCCCTCTGTCTCGGGACCTGAGAGATTTCCCCGCCGGCATCAGGCCGGAAGGTTACCCCCGTCGGTGGGCGAGCCAAGTCGGCCCGCCGCTTTCCAGAGCGCCAATTCCCACGCGGTCCGTTTGCCTGAGCGTTTCCGGGGCGGTTGCGCCTTCGGCGCCGGGTCCGGACAAGTCCGATCCCGGTCTCTCCCGCGGGGATGATGCGGCTGAAGCAGCAATAGCCGAGAGCGCTTCTAAGTCAATCGAGACAAAGCGCGGCGGCCAGCCTGTCCACGATCGCGCTGAAGCACTGCCATACCGGCGAGAGTATCGGGCCGAGGCGTGGTAACCACGCCTCGGCCCGATATTTGAGCATAGTGATGGATCGTTTGCTCGCGCGCCCTACTGGACGCGCGGAGCCTAGCGGCGACGGCGGCGGACCGGATCGGCTCCACCCGTGCCGAGCGAGACGACGATCTCGGTCTCGCCGGAACCCGGCGGCACGACGATGTTGTCCTCGACATGTGTGAAATCAGCACCCGTCTGGTTGGACGAGAGCGTCGCGCCGACACGCGCGGCGCGCCGGGCCAGAACCTGGCCATTGCGGATCACCTGCGTCGTCAAGGTCGCACTATGGCTACCCGAACCGCCGGCCGGCCCCGCCAGCACGCGCCCCTCGACGCCGACCTTGAGGGTGAAGCCGCCGCCCGGACCCGTGGCCTTGCATTCGCGGGCGACCGTCTGGATCGAGATCTGATGGCGCAGGCTCCCGCTGTCGGGGCCGGACTGCGCCCGGATCGCAGCGCCGCCATCGGCAATGATGACGGCCGGGCAGATCAGCTCCTCTTCCGGATCGGTCGGAAGCTGGTTGACCGGCGGCGGCGTCGTCGACTGGAAGGCGATGATGTTGCCGAATTTCTGCATAGTACTCGGCTCGCCGGTGGAGCTCGACGAACCGCAGCCCGCCAGCGCGGCGGCAAGCACAGGCATAACAAGCCAGGCCTTGCGGCCAGAAAGCATATCAATCACGGCAGGGCCTCCACGCCGGGGCCGAATCCATTCAGCGAAACCGGGATACCGACGCCTTCCTCCGGCGTCTGGAAGACAATGAATGTCGCGCTCTTGCCGCCCTTGAGCTGGCCTAGCAGCGTATCGTCGATCACCACCTCGGCGACGCAGCCGGTGGTCAGGCAGCGCACGAAGCCGGCGCGGCCGATATCGTTGTTGTCGATCTTGAGGCCAAGGCCGGACGGCAGCAGCACGCCGAGCGGCGCGACGACGCGCAACAACCGGCTCTTCTGATCGGCGGTCTTGAGCACGATCACCAGCAGCGTCAGATTCGGCCGATCCTCGGCCGCGACGTTCTGGACCAGCGCGCATTGCTCGGTCTTGGCGCCCGGAGGCACCTCGCAACGCATCTGCCAGTCGCCATGCGTGGAGCGCACCGCGCCCTGCGCCTGCGCCGGCAGCGCCGTGGCGCATAGCCAGCCAGCGGCCGCCAGGGCTGCGGCGGCGAGGCCAAGAAATTGGCGCATCCCTGTCATTCCTCTCTATCGGGGCGCCGCGCGCGTAAGCGGCGACGGCGGCCGGGAGATCTCTTCAATGGCGACGTGCGTTGGGACCATGTGGCCCCTTCCCTGTCAAGAAGGAGCATGCTTTCGGCGGCCGAAGCCCACTGACGAAAGCGGATCTGAGCGATGACGGACGGGCCTGTGGCCCTGCGCCTCGCGTACTTATGCCGCACGGCCCTTGCACCAGCCTATCATTGCCCCACTGGCGCAAGCGTGATCTTTGATTTATCGCAATGCCGAAGAACAAGGGGCGGCCCGCAAGGGCTGCCTGTACGCGTGCAAGCCGACCCAGGCGGAACCGAGGGCCGGCACGGCATCACAGGAGCTATGTCGGACCGATGCGATTTGTGACCTCGACCCTCAGGGACGCTGCCGCGGCGCTCGCCGTGATGCTGATTGCGTTCTTCCCGGCCGCCGCATCGGCCCAGAACGGCATGCCGCAGCCCTGGCAGATGAATTTGCAGCCTGCCGCGACCGAGGTCGCGACCTACATTCATTGGTTCCACGACTGGATCAACGTCCTGATCTTCGTGATCTCGATCTTCGTCCTGGGGCTGCTGGTCTACGTCGCCTACCGCTTCAACGAGCGCCGCAATCCGGTGCCGGCCAAGACGACGCACCACGCTTTGCTCGAGGTGGCCTGGACCATCATCCCGGTCCTGATCCTGGTCGTGGTCGCGATTCCCTCCTTCCGCCTGCTGAAGCTGCAGCTCGAGGTTCCGAAGGCCGACATCACCGTGAAGGTCACCGGCAAGCAGTGGTACTGGTCCTATGAGTACCCGCAGGACGGCGGCGCCTTCGGCTTCGATTCGCTGATGCTCGACGAGAAGCAGCGCGCCGAGGCGATCCAGTCCAAGAAGATCGCCGAATCCGAGGCGCCTCGCCTGCTCGCCGTCGACAACGAGGCGGTGGTTCCGGTCGGCAAGATCGTTCGCGTGCAGGTCACCGCCGCCGACGTCATCCACAAGTTTACGGTTCCGGCCTTCGGCGTGAAGATCGACGCCATCCCGGGCCGCCTCAACGAAACCTGGTTCCGCGCCGATCGCGAAGGCATCTTCTACGGCCAGTGCTCGTTCATCTGCGGGCAGAACCACGCCTATATGCCGATCGCCTTCCGGGTCGTCAGCGCCGAGCGCTATGCCGCCTGGCTCGCCGAGTCGAAGCAGAAATTCGCCAATGCGGCCGACGCCGCCGGCAAGGTCGCCGACGCGACCCGCTGAACCCGATTGACTTGAACTCACGCGAACTTATTTCGCAGGAGGAGACGAACCTCATGGCCACCTCGGCTCCCCACGCCCAGGGTTACGGGCACGACGACGCCCACGCACACGCCCATCCGACCGGATGGCGGCGCTGGCTGCTCTCGACCAACCACAAGGATATCGGGACGCTCTACCTGATCTTCTCGATCTGCGCGGGTCTGATCGGCGGCTTCCTGTCGATCATGATGCGCATCGAGCTCCAGGAGCCGGGGCTGCAGATCTTCGCCAACGGTCAGAGCTACAACGTCTTCGTGACCGGCCACGGCCTGATCATGATCTTCTTCATGGTCATGCCCGCGGTCATCGGCGGCTTCGGCAACTGGTTCGTGCCGCTGATGATCGGCGCGCCGGACATGGCCTTCCCGCGGATGAACAACATCTCGTTCTGGCTCACGGTCTCCGGCCTGGTGCTGCTGCTGATCTCGCTCTTCGTCGAAGGCGCGCCCGGCGCGCGCGGCGCGGGCACCGGCTGGACGGTCTATCCGCCCTTCTCCTCCTCTGGCCATCCCGGCCCGTCGGTCGACTTCGCGATCCTATCGCTTCACCTCGCGGGTGCGGCTTCGATCCTCGGCGCGATCAACTTCATCACCACGATCCTCAACATGCGCGCTCCCGGCATGACGCTGCACAAGATGCCGCTCTTCGCCTGGGGCGTGCTGGTGACTGCGTTCCTGCTGCTGCTCGCCCTGCCGGTTCTGGCCGGCGCGATCACCATGCTGCTGACCGACCGTAACTTCGGCACGACCTTCTACGATCCGGCCGGCGGCGGCGACCCCGTGCTCTACCAGCACCTGTTCTGGTTCTTCGGTCACCCCGAGGTGTACATCATGATCCTGCCGGCCTTCGGCATGATCAGCCACATCATCTCGACCTTCTCGAAGAAGCCGATCTTCGGCTATCTCGGCATGGCCTACGCCATGGTCGCGATCGGCGTCGTCGGCTTCATCGTCTGGGCCCACCACATGTACACGGTCGGCCTGTCGCTCAACACGCAGCGCTACTTCGTCTTCGCGACGATGGTCATCGCGGTGCCGACGGGCGTGAAGATCTTCTCCTGGATCGCGACGATGTGGGGCGGCTCGATCCGCTTCACCGCCCCGATGGTCTGGGCGATCGGCTTCATCTTCCTGTTCACCGTCGGCGGCGTCACCGGCGTCGTGCTGGCCAATGCCGGCCTCGACCGCTCGCTGCATGCGACCTACTACGTGGTGGCCCACTTCCACTACGTGCTGTCGCTCGGCGCCGTGTTCGGCATCTTCGCGGGCTTCTACTACTGGTTCCCGAAGATGAGCGGCTACATGATGCCCGACTGGGTCGGCCATGTGCACTTCTGGATCGCCTTCATCGGCGCGAACCTGCTGTTCTTCCCGCAGCACTTCCTCGGGATCGCGGGCATGCCGCGGCACTATGTCGACTATCCCGATGCCTTCGCCGGCTGGCACTTCTGGTCGTCGATCGGTTCCTACATTTTCGCGGCCGGCCTGCTGGTCTGGATCTACGGCGTGATCGTCGCCTTCGCCCGGAAGGTTCCGGCCGGTGACAATCCGTGGGGCGAAGGTGCAACGACGCTGGAGTGGACCCTGTCCTCGCCGCCTCCGTTCCACCAGTTCGAGACCCTGCCGCGCATCACCGGCTCCGACCACTGAGAATAAAGCGGCGGCGGGCCAGTCCCGCCGCCGCCCTTCTCCCGAGCGCCTCGAGCGAGGCGTTCCGGAGGCGGGCGGCAAGCAGCCACCCCAACCTTTAGAGATCACCGTCCGCTGTTGCGGGCCTTCAGAAAGACGAAGACCGAGTATCGATGTCTGCTGCGTTCGATCAGATCGCCCCGCACCGTGACGGCGCCGCTCCGACCTCCACCGGCGAGGCCAGCGATTTCTTTGCGCTCTTGAAGCCGCGGGTGATGTTCCTCGTCATCGTGACGGCGCTCGGCGGCATGGTCGCGGCACCCGGCTCGGTCAATCCGATCATCGGCTTTGCCGCCCTCCTCGCCATCTCGGTCGGTGCCGGTGCTTCGGGCTGCCTCAACATGTGGTGGGACGCCGATATCGACGCGGTGATGACGCGCACCGCCAACCGGCCGATCCCGGCCGGGCGGATCCTGCCCTCGGAGGCGCTCGCCTTCGGGCTCACGCTCTCGGTCGGCTCGGTGCTGGTGCTCGGCCTCGTCGCCAACCTGCTTTCGGCGTCGATGCTCGCCTTCACGATCTTCTTCTACGCCGTGGTCTATTCGATGTGGCTGAAGCGGGCGACGCCGCAGAACATCGTGATCGGCGGCGCTGCCGGCGCTTTCCCGCCGATGATCGGCGAGGCCGTGGTGACAGGCGATTTCGGCATCACCTCGATCGTCCTCTTCGCCATCATCTTCCTGTGGACCCCGCCGCATTTCTGGGCGCTGGCCCTGGTCAAGTCGGGCGACTACGCCCGCGCAGGCATCCCGATGCTGCCGAATGTCGCCGGCCCGGCCGCGACCCGGCGCCAGATCGTCGCCTATACGCTGGTGCTCGCCCCGGTCGCGGTGCTGCCGGCACTGATGGGCTTCGGCGGGATGATCTACCTCGCCGTCTCGGTCGTCACCGGACTGATGATGATCGCGCTCTCGCTGCGCGTCCTCAAGGTCACCGAGGGCGACGCGGCCTACAAGGCGGCCTATCAGCTCTTCGGCTTCTCGATCCTCTACCTCTTCCTGCTCTTCGCCGTCCTGCTGGCGGAGAACGGACTCGGCCTGATGTGGGCCCTGCCGAAGGTGCTGTGATGAGCGAGAACCCGCAGCGCCAGGACCCACCGTCCAAGCCCCAGCCGCCCGCCGCCTTCTCGCCGGAGGATATGGCAAGGCGCAACCGCCGCTCGATCGCGCTGGCACTCGTGCTCGCCGGCCTCGTCCTGTTCTTCTTCGTGGTGACCCTGGCCAAGACCGGCCCGGCGATCCTCAACCGTCCCCTGTGATGCGATGACCGACGCAGCCGCCAAGAACCGCCGCATCGTGCTGATCTGCAGTGGCGTGGTGCTGGGCATGACCGGCCTCTCCTTCGCCGCCGTGCCGCTCTACGACATGTTCTGCAAGGCGACCGGCTTCGGCGGCACGCCGATGATCGGCACGGCCGGCGCGAGCCGCGTCATCGACCGGACGATCGCAGTGCGCTTCGACGCCAATGTCGCGCCGGCCCTGGGCTGGCGCTTCGAGGCCGAGCAGACCGAGGTCAACGCCCGCGTCGGCGAGACCCAGACGGTGTTCTACAAGATCACCAACACCTCCTCGCGGCCGGCCACCGGGATCGCGACGTACAACGTCCAGCCGTCCCAGGCGGCGGCGCATTTCGTCAAGATCCAGTGCTTCTGCTTCACGGAGAACACGCTGCAGCCCGGCGAGAGCATCGAGGCGCCGGTCGTGTTCTACATCGACCCCGAAATCGAGGCGAACCGCGAGCTCGCGAGCCTGAAGTCCATCACCCTGTCGTACACCTACTTCCCGTCGAAGTCCGGGCAACCGGTCGCGGAAAGCAAGGGTGACGCAGCCAAATCAAGCCTATAAGCAGCTAGCCAGCGCGCTGCACTTCTATCGGACGCGGAGACGACCACGATGGCCGAGGCCCATACCAAGAACCACGACTACCACCTGGTCGATCCGAGCCCGTGGCCGCTTGTCGGCTCCATGAGCGCGACGATCATGGCGATCGGCGCCGTGATGTGGATGAAGCACCTGCCGGTCGCCGGCATGCAGATCGGCCCGCTGGTCTTCGGCGCCGGCACGCTCGGCGTGCTCTACACCATGCTGGCCTGGTGGATGGACGTCGTCCGCGAAGCCGAGCATGAGGGCCACCACACCCGCGTCGTGCAGATCCATCACCGCTACGGCATGCTGATGTTCATCGCCTCCGAGGTGATGTTCTTCGTCGCCTGGTTCTGGGCCTTCTTCGACGCCAGCCTGTTCACCGGCGAGACCATCCAGTACGCCCGCGCCGAATTCACCGGCGGGCATTGGCCGCCGAAGGGCATCGAGACCTTCGATCCCTGGCACCTGCCGCTGCTCAACACACTGATCCTGCTGACCTCGGGCACCACCGTGACCTGGGCTCACTATGCGCTGATCCAGAACGATCGCGCCGGCCTGAAGCAGGCGCTCTGGCTGACCCTGATCCTCGGCGGCATGTTCACCATCGTCCAGGGCTATGAGTACGCGCACGCCTCCTTCGCCTTCGCCGGCAACATCTACGGCGCGACCTTCTACATGGCGACCGGCTTCCACGGCTTCCATGTCATTATCGGCACGATCTTCCTGGCGGTCTGCCTGTACCGGGTCTATCTCGGCCACTTCAAGCCGAACCAGCATCTCGGCTTCGAGTTCGCCGCCTGGTACTGGCACTTCGTCGACGTGGTCTGGCTGTTCCTGTTCGCCGCGATCTATGTCTGGGGCGCCGGCACGCCGGCCGCACACTGAGACGGGACCCTTCGCGGTCGCAGATCCCGAGGGCGGCCGCGAGGCCGCCCTTTCCGTTTGAGGAGAAGCGCATGACCGAGCAGCGGGCCCACCAGCCCTCGCCATTCTCGACCGGCCTCGCCGGCCGCTGCCCACGCTGCGGCGAAGGCAAGCTCTTCGACGGCTACCTGAAACTCCGGCCGCGCTGCGCCGCCTGCGGGCTCGACTTCGCCTTCGCCGATTCCGCCGACGGCCCGGCCGTGTTCATCATGCTGATCGCGGGCTTCTTCGTGCTCGGCCTCGCGCTCTATGTCGAGATCGCCTACGAACCGCCGATCTGGCTGCATCTCGCGCTTTGGCTGCCGCTGGCGCTCGTCACCTGCCTTGGCCTGTTGCGGCCGATGAAGGGCATCGCGGTCGCACTGCAATATGTGAACCGGGCGCAGGAAGGCAGGATGAAGAAGTGACCATGCCCACCACCGTCTCGCCGCCACGACAGAAACTGCTCCTGCCCACCCTGCTCACCGTCATCGGCGTCGGCGTGCTCTGCCTGCTCGGCAGCTGGCAGCTCCAGCGCATGGTCGAGAAGCACGCCTTCATCGAACGCCTGCAGGCGCAGGCCGGCGGGCCGCCTTCGGCCATCCCGCCTTCGGCCGAATGGCCGCGCCTTGATCCGAGCCGCCTCGACCTGCAGCGCGTCGAGGCCAGAGGCACCTATCTCGACAACGGTATCGCCGGCGTGCGCACGACCATCGCCGCCGGACCTCCGGGCACGCGCCAGCTCTCCGGCTTCGGCCGTTGGGTCTTCCAGGGTTTCCGCCTCGAGGATGGGGCGACGATCCTGGTCAATCGCGGCTTCGTGCCGGAAGGCCGCTATGCCAGCATCACGCCGGCCAGCGGCCCCGCGACCGTCGCGGGCTTCCTGCGCGCGCCGGAGGCGCGCAACAGCTTCACCCCGGCAGACCTTCCCGGACAGCGCGAGTTCTACACGCGCGACCCCGCCGCGATCGCCGCCTCGCTCGGCCTGCCGGGCGCGCCGTTCTATCTCGAGGCCGAGCGCAGCGGCGATGGCATGACCCCGCCGGCAGGCGTCGACGTCAAGGAGTTGATCGCCCGCATCCCCGACAACCACCTGCAATATGCCGTGACCTGGTTCGGGCTGGCGCTGACGCTTGTGGGTGTGTTCACCGTCTTCGCGTGGCAAAATCGCAGGCGGCGGCAAAGCGCCTGACCGCGCGCGCCCGGCGGCGGGGGGGAATTTTCCTGCGCCATGCTCCAATGCACTCCGGCAGCGCGGTCCTTTGCTTTTGCCCTCCCCCGCCAACGGGCCTATAGGATCAGGCACAACCTCGAAACGGAACCGTCGTGCTGCATATCTCGACCCGGGGCGATGCGCCCTCGCTCTCCTTTGCCGATGCTCTTCTCGCCGGGCTTGCCCGCGATGGCGGCCTTTACCTGCCGAAAGCCCTGCCGCGCCTTTCGACGGCGGAGATCGCAGGCTTCGCCGGCAAACCCTATGCGAGCGTCGCAGAGCAAGTCGTCGGTGCTCTCGCCGATGGTGACATCGAGAGCAGCGCACTGAAGGCGATGATCAGCGAGGCCTATGCCAGCTTCCGGCACCCGGCCGTCTGCCCGCTCGTCCAGCTCGGCGACAACCTGTTCTCGCTCGAACTCTTCCACGGTCCGACGCTCGCCTTCAAGGACGTGGCGATGCAACTGCTCGGGCGCCTGATGGACCATGTCCTCGCCCAGCGGGGCGAGCGCGCCACCATCGTCGGTGCCACCTCGGGCGACACCGGCGGCGCCGCGATCGACGCCTTCAAGGGCCTGGAGCGGGTCGACATCTTCATCCTCTATCCGGAAGGCCGCGTCTCGGACGTGCAGCGCCGGCAGATGACCACGGTCGATGCCGCCAACGTCCACGCCATTGCGGTCGAAGGCACGTTCGACGACTGCCAGAACCTGGTGAAGGCGCTGTTCAACCATCACCGCTTCCGCGACGAGCTGCGCCTCTCCGGCGTCAACTCGATCAACTGGGCAAGGATCGCGGCGCAGGTCGTCTATTACTTCACAGCCGCCAGCGCGCTCGGCAGCCCGCACCGGCCGGTTTCCTTCGCCGTGCCGACCGGTAATTTCGGCGACGTGCTCGCCGGCTGGATCGCCAAGCAGATGGGCCTGCCGATCGGCCGGCTGGCGATCGGCACCAACAGCAACGACATCCTGGCCCGGACGCTCGAGACCGGCGTCTACGAGATGCGCGGCGTCAGCGCCACGAGTTCGCCCTCGATGGACATCCAGATCTCCTCGAATTTCGAGCGCCTGCTGTTCGAGGCGCATGAGCGCGACAGCGAAGCGGTGCGCCGGCTGATGCAGTCGCTGCAGCAATCCGGCCGCTTCGAGATCGCCGCCGGCCCGCTCGCCCGGATCAGGGCCGATTTCGACGCGGCCGCGATCGACGAGGCGGCGGTCGCGGCCGAGATCGGCACGACCTGGCGCGGTGCCGGGTACCTGCTCGACCCGCACAGTGCCATTGGCGTCCAAGCGGCGCGTGCGGCGCTGAAGGCCGATCCGGCGACGCCGGTCGTCGCGCTCGGCACGGCGCATCCGGCCAAGTTCCCGGCCGCCGTCGAGGCGGCGAGCGGTGTGCGCCCGGCGCTCCCGGCCCATCTCGCCGATCTGATGGAGCGCAAGGAGCGCTCCAGCCTGTTGCCCAACGACCAGGGCAAGCTCGAACGCTTCATCGCCGAGCGTGCAAGAGCCGTACGGAGCGCCGCGGCATGAAGACGCTCAACGCCCGGACCGGCAAGCCGAAGCCAGCCAAGCGCGAGGAAGAAGCCCTCGCGCATGACCCGGCGGTCAGCCTGACCACGCTGCCGTCGGGCTTGCGCATCGTCTCCGAGCACATGGCCCATGCCGCGACCGTCTCGCTCGGCATCTGGATCGGCGCCGGCGCGCGCGACGAGCTGCCGCACGAGCACGGGCTCGCCCATCTGCTCGAGCATATGGCGTTCAAGGGCACGGCGCGGCGCTCGGCCCGCCAGATCGCCGAGGAGATCGAGAGCGTCGGCGGCGATCTCAATGCCGCGACATCGGTCGAGTACACCTGCTATACCGCCCGCGTCCTCGGCCAGGACCTGCCGCTGGCCGTCGACATCCTCGCCGACATCCTGACCGAGCCGGCCCTGACCGAGGAGGAGCTGGCGCGCGAGAAGGGCGTCATCCTGCAGGAGATCGGCGCCGTCCAGGATACGCCGGACGATCTGGTCTATGATCGCTTCCTGCAGGCCGCCTTCCCGGACCAGCCGCTCGGCCGGCCGATCCTCGGCACGGCGCAGACGGTAAACAGCTTCACGCCCGAGGCGATCCGCGCCTATCTCTCGCGGCATTATCATGCCGGCAACATGGTGCTGGCCGCCGCCGGCGCGGTCGACCATGCAGAGCTGGTGGCGCTCGCCGAGAAGGCGCTGGCCAAGCTGCCGGCCCGCCCGGCCGGTCCTGCGCCGGGCCGCGACCTCGCAGTGTACCGTGGCGGCGAGGCGCGCATCGACGGCGACGAGGAGCAGGTCCATGTCGTGCTCGGCTTCCCCGGCAAGCCGTTCAAGGATGGTGCGCATTATCCGCTGCAGATCTTCTCGGCCGTGCTCGGCGGCGGCCTGTCCTCGCGCCTCTTCCAGGAGGTTCGCGAGCGCCGCGGCCTCGCCTATGCGATCGACGCCTTCCACTGGCCCTTCTCCGATTGCGGCGTCTTCGGCATCAGTGCCGGCACCGCGCCGGAGGATGTCGGCGAGCTCGTCGACGTCGCCTTCGACTGCCTCAGGCAGGCGGTGCGCGATGTCAGCGAAGTCGAGATGGCGCGTGCCCGGGCGCAGATGAAGGTCGGCCTGCTGGCCTCGCTCGAAAGCCCCGGCGGCAAGCTAGAGCAGATGGCACGGCAGGTGCTGGTCTTCGGCCGCGCGATCCCACGCGAGGAGCTGGCGCGCCGGCTCGATGCGGTGAGCCTCGCCGATGTCCGGGCGGCCGGCCGCAGCCTGCTAAAGGGCCACGCCACGGTGGCGGCCGTCGGGCCGCTCGACGATCTTGCGCCGGCTGACGCCCTGCGCGCCGCCCTCGCCCGCCCGGCCTGACCGCCATGGCCCTGTTCCGCTTCGCGACCGACCCGCCGACGCGGCCGCTGATCCGGACCAAGAACCTCGTATTGCGCCCACCGCTGGCCAATGACTATTCCGCCTGGGCGGCGCTGCGGCTGGAAAGCCGCGAATTCCTGACCCCGTGGGAGCCGGTCTGGAGCGAGGACGACCTGACGCGGAACTCGTTCCGGCTGCGGGTGAAGCGCGCCGCCCGCGAGATCGCGACCGACGAAGCCTACTGCCTGTTCGTCCTCGATGCCGGTACCGAAACCCTGTTCGGCGGGCTGACCCTGGGCCTGGTGCGGCGCGGCGTGGCACAGGCCTGCACGCTCGGCTACTGGATGGGCGAGCGTCATGCCGGCAAGGGCCATATGACGGAAGCCGTGCGCGGGGCGCTCGGCTTCGCCTTTTCCGAACTTGCTTTGCACCGTGTCGAAGCCGCTTGCCTGCCGCACAATGCCCCATCCCGCCGGCTGCTGGAGCGCGTCGGCTTCCACCCCGAAGGCGAAGCGCGCGGCTATCTGCGGATCAACGGCGTCTGGGCCGACCACCTGCTCTACGGCATGCTCGCAGCCGATCTCCGCAAGGCTTGAGGAAGACGCCGACGGCTGCCTTGCCCTCGCCACGCCCGGCCGGTACGACTGACCGGACAATTTTAAACATTCAGACCCGCCCGAAAGACCGAGCCCACCTTGTCATCGACGCAGCGTTTCCTCCGGCTCGGCATCGCCATCTCTGGCCTCCTGGTGCTGACCCTGCTCTCGGCGCTGCGCCCGGCGCTGGCGGTCGAGGCGCAACGCGTCCCGGTCGATGTGCCGGTTCTCGACCTCACCGACGTGGTCGAACGCAACAAATCCGACGGCGACGTCATCCAGATCTCGACCGCGCCCGGGCCGGACGGCATCGTCCGGCGCATCGCGGTCAGGGCGCGTGAATCCGGTGCAAGGCCGGACTGGATCGTCTTCGCGCTGACCAATGATTCCGACGAGCAGATCGACCGGCTGCTGGTCGCCCCCTTTCACCGGCTGATCGGCTCCGGCGTGATCTGGCCCGATCTCGGCGACCGCCGGATCGAGGCGATCACCGCCAGCCAGGGCCTGCGGCCGGAGCGCGAGGATTCGCCCGACGCCGACGTCTTCCAGATCACGCTCGACCCCGGCACCACCGTCACCTTCGTCGCCGAGTTGAAATCGCCGAACCTGCCGCAGCTCTATCTCTACGAGCCGGAAGCCTATCGCCAGAAGACCAATGGCTTGACGCTCTACAAGGGCATCATCATCGGCATTGCCGGCCTGCTCGCGTTGTTCCTGACCATCATCTTCGTGGTCAAAGGCGCGGTTATCTTCCCGGCTGCGGCCGCACTCGCCTGGGCGGTCCTCGCCTATGCCGGGCTCGATTTCGGCTTCTTCCAGCGCATATTCCCGCTGACGCCGGCGATCGAGCGAATATATCGCGCCGGCGCCGAGGTGGTGCTGGCGGCGACCTTGCTGGTCTTCCTCTTCGCCTATCTCAATCTGTCGCGCTGGCATGTGCGCTACAGCCACATCACCCTGGTCTGGATGCTCGGGCTCGCCGGGCTCGTCGGTCTCGCCGTGATCGACGCGCCGATGGCGTCCGGCGTGGCGCGCATCTCCATCGCGGCGGTCGCCGCCGTCGGCTTCGTGCTGATCCTGCATCTCGCCACCCATGGCTATGAGCGGGCGGTGATGCTGATCCCGACCTGGTTCCTGCTGGCGGTCTGGGTCACTGCCGCCGGCTTCACGGTGACCGGCCAGCTGGCACGCGATCTCGTGCCTCCGGCGCTGATCGGCGGCCTCGTACTGATCGTGCTGCTGATCGGCTTCACCGTGGTGCAGCACGCCTTCGCAGGTGGCGCGCTGGCGCAGGGACTGGTGTCCGACACCGAGCGGCGGGCGCTCGCCCTCTCCGGCTCTGGCGATCTCGTCTTCGACTGGGACGTCACGGCCGACAAGATCTTCGTCTCGCCACAGACCGAGATCCTGCTCGGCCTGCCCAAGGGCGCGCTCGAAGGCTCGGCCGCGCGCTGGCTCGAATACATGCACGTCGCCGATCGCGACCGCTATCGCGTCACGCTCGATGCGGTGATCGAGCAACGCCGCGGCAAGCTGCAGCTTGATTTCCGGCTGCGGGCCGGCAATGGCGCCTATCACTGGTTCAGTCTGAAGGCGCGCCCGGTGATCGGATCCGATGGCGAGGTGATCCGGGTGATCGGCACGCTCGCGGATGTCACTGAGCAGCGCACCGCGCAGGAGCGCATGCTGCACGACGCCGTGCACGACAACCTGACCGGCCTACCCAATCGCGAGCTCTTCCAGGACCGGCTCGCCGCCGTGTTCGGCTTCTGCCGGGCTGATGAGAGCATCCGACCGACGGTGATCGTCATCGACATCGACCGCTTCAAGCAGGTCAACGAGTCCGTCGGCTTCTCGGCCGGCGATTCCATCCTGCTTACGCTGGCGCGGCGCCTCGGCCGCCTGCTGCGGGCGCAGGACACGCTGGCGCGCATCGGCGGCGACATCTTCGCTATGATCCTCGTTTCCGAGCGCGAGCCCGAGCGCATCCTGGCGCTGGCCGAGCTCGTACGCCGCGCCGTCTCCACGCCAGTCACCTTCGCCGAACGCGAAATCGTGCTGACGCCGTCGATCGGCCTCGCGCTGTTCGACGGCACGCCGACGGCGCGCAAGGACGACGCGCTGAAGAATGCCGAGCTCGCCATGGCCCATGCCAAGAACCAGGGCGGCAATCTCGTCGAGGTCTTCGTTCCGGCGATGCGCAACGACCGCAACGACCGGCTGGCGCTGGAGAGCGATCTGCGCCGGGCGATCGAGCGCGGCGAGATCCAGGTGATGTACCAGCCGATCGTGCGGCTGGAGGACCGGACCATCGCCGGGTTCGAGGCGCTGATGCGCTGGGACCATCCGCGCGAGGGCCGGCTGCTGCCGCAGGACTTCCTCTCGATTGCCGAGGAAACCGGGTTGATCGTCGATCTCGGCGTCTATGTGATGGACCGCACCGCGCGCGAGCTCGCGGCCTGGCAGGCGGCGCTCGAGGTCGAGCCGCCGATCTTCGCCAGCGTCAACGTCTCCAGCCGCCAGCTGCTGCGCCACGACCTGCTGCGCGACGTCAAATCCGTGCTGGCGCGCCGCCGGGTGCTGCCGGGCACGCTGAAGCTCGAGATCACCGAGAGCCTGGTGATGGAGAATCCGGAATACGCCGCGCAGATGCTGTCGCGCATCCGCGATCTCGGCGCCGGGCTCTCGCTCGACGATTTCGGCACCGGCTACTCCTCGCTCTCCTATCTGCAGCGCTTCCCCTTCGACACGATCAAGATCGACCAGAGCTTCGTGCGGCAGATGGGCAATGGCCGGCCGCCGGTGATCCTGCGCTCGATCGTCCAGCTCGCCGCCGACCTGCGCATGGATGTGGTGGCGGAAGGCGCCGAGACCGAGTCGGATGCGATCGAACTCTACCAGCTCGGCTGCCAGTACGCGCAGGGCTACACCTTCGGGCAGCCGATGACGGCAGCGGAAGCGCGGCGGCTGGTCGGCGCATCGAGCGCATCGACCGAGGCGGCGTAGTTACACGCATCTGCGGTCATTCCGGGGCGCTGCGAAGCAGCGAACCCGGAACCCATGACCACGACACAGCCGGACGCCGCGCCGGGACCCGCCAGTATTCTTCGCAATCACGGTGTTCATGGGTTCCGGGCTCAGGCCTGTCGGCCTGCTCCGGAAAGACGGCGCGGTTCGCCTTCAGGCGTGTCCGGCCTGGTTCGAGAGGAAGGCCGGATCAATGCCGAGCTTGCTCAGCGCCCGCGCGTATTTGGTGTCGAGCCCGTCATCGAAGAGCAGGTCGAAATCGGCCTCGCAATGCAACCAGCCATTGGACTGGATCTCGGCCTCGAGCTGGCCCGCCCCCCAGCCGGCATAGCCGAGCGCCAGCACAGCGTTCTCCGGCCCGCTGCCGAGCGCCATGGCCCGCAGAATGTCGAGCGTAGCCGTCAGGCAGATGCCGTCATCGATCGGCAACGTCGCCGATTCCAGGAAGAAGTCGGCGCTGTGCAGCACGAAGCCGCGCTTGGTCTCGACCGGGCCGCCGCGCAGCACCTGGACGCGCTCGACCTGGCTCGGCAGGAGGATCGCCTGGTCGGGCGGAATCACGTCGAGCTGCACCAGCAATTCGGGGAAGCGCGTATCGGCAGCCGGCTTGTTGACGATGATGCCCATCGCCCCATCCTCGGAATGGGCGCAGAGATAGACCACGGTCCGGGCGAAGCGCGCATCGCTCATCCCCGGCATCGCGATCAGGCACTGCCCGTCGAGATAGCTGCGGCCGCTGACGCGCTGGTTCGATCCGATCTTCATGGCGCCATGCTAAGCCTTTGCGGGCGCGCTGGGAACGGGGGTGCGCTGCCAAATTATCGCGTCCCGCTCGCGCCGCATTCGCCTGCCAGGGAGGGCCGGTTCCCGCCTAACGCAAATGTTTGAGGTCGCGACTGCGTGTTTCTCGCTATTCTCTCCCGGATCGCCTAAATCAGCTGTCGTGAAATTTCTCGCCGCCCTCTTTTCGGCTGCCCTGACGCTCGGCACTCCCGCCGGGGCGCAGGAAGCGGCCGTTTCGCTCTGGTCGAAAAGCACCCATTCCTCGATGCGGCTGATCGCCGGAGCCACGGCCGCCTCGGGCAAGCAGCGCGTCGGCGTCGAGATCGTGATGGCGCCCGGCTACAAGACCTATTGGCGCAGCCCAGGCGACTCCGGGGTTCCGCCGGTCTTCGACTGGAGCGGATCGGAGAATGTCGGCGGTCTCGACGTGCGCTGGCCGGCCCCCGAGCGCTTCGAGGACGCGAACGGCTTCGGCATCGGCTATGTCGGCGAGATCGTCGTGCCGGTCTCGGTCCAGCCTGTCGACCCGACGCGGCCGGTGACCGTGGCGCTGAAGCTCGACTATGCCGTCTGCGACAAGATCTGCGTGCCTGCCAGGGGCGAGGCCCGGCTCTGGCTCGAACCCGGCGTGACCTCGGTGACTTCGCCGCGGCTCGAGGAGTTCGAGGCGCGTATCCCGCAGCCCGTCAAGCTCGGCCTCGCACGCGACCGCCTCTCGATCGTCGAGGTCACGCGCGGCGAGAAGGAAAGCGAGCATGCGCTCAAGCTGATCCTGAAGGCTCCGGAAGGCGGCGCGATCGACGATGTCTTCGTCGAGGGCGCCGGACAATGGTCGTTCGGCCGCCCACAGCTCACCCCCCTCCCCGACGGCAGCATCTCGGCCAAGCTCAAGATCGTCGACCGCCCGAAGGGAGCCAGCGGCCTCACCCCCTTCATCGTGACGCTGAGCGGCAAGCCGGCCGCGGTCGAGACGCGGCTGGAACTCGACATCGGCGCCGGCAAGCCGTAACCCTGCCAGCGGGGCGGCCATCGGCCGCGAGCATGTTCCACGGAAGCGGACACCACTTTCGTGATCAGGACATGCTCCACCAATAGTCAGCTAGCGCGCATTCTGGTCGTTCGGCCATGCCCGGCCGAACGAAGAGCGCGAGGATGGAGAACGGCACGATGGCGATCAAGGTCGGTGACAAGCTTCCGCAGGCGACGTTTCGGGTGATGACGGCCGAAGGCCCGGCCGCGAAGACGACAGAAGACCTGTTCAAGGGCCGCAAGGTGGTGCTGTTCGCCGTGCCCGGCGCCTTCACGCCGACCTGCCACAAGAACCACCTGCCGGGCTTCCTCGCCAAGGCCGGCGAGATCAAGGCCAAGGGCGTCGAGGAGATCTTCGTCACGGGCGTCAACGACGTCTTCGTGATGGACGCCTGGGCGAAGGCCAGCGGCGGCGCCGGCGTGATCGGCTTCCTCTCCGACGGCAATGCCGATTTTGCCAAGGAGATCGGCCTGTCGATGGACGGCTCGGGCTTCGGCCTCGGCACGCGCTCGCAGCGCTATTCGATGGTCGTCGAGGACGGCGTGGTCACGGCGCTCAACGTCGAGGAGGCGCCCGGCAAGGCCGATGCCTCCGGCGCCGAGGCACTGCTCGCCCAGCTCTGAGCCGCAATCCCGGCCCAGCTGGCTTTTTAAGCCCGTGCCATCCCGGCGCGGGCTTTTTCTATTGGGCGGGAGGCATCCGGGCGCCTGATGTGGCGAATATTCGAGAGGGGTGATGCGCTGACCTCCCGGACCATCGCAACAAATCCCGCTTTCGGGACTCATAGCAGAGAACACCATAGGCGGCCACGAACGGCCCCTCTCAGTGCCCTCAAACGGTCAGCACGCTCCAGAAACCGAATTCGTTTCACATCGAATCCGGAGCGGCGTATAAGAAAATAGAGTTATTGACCGCCGATCCTGAAAAATATTCCCTGCGACAGCCTCCATAAATGCTGAGGTCAATCACTCACGCCTGCACCAACACGCTCAAGAAGCACAGTTGTCTTTTGGCAGATCAGATCAAGATCTGAACATGAAAGACTGCTTACTGACATCAGCAGATTGTCTTTCTCCATCAGATCTCAGATCAAGGCAATGTTGGAGATGACAATGGCACCTCAAAATGAGATGCGTGGCCTTACCGGCTTCAAGAACTTCTGCCGGCACGCGCTTTCTGGCTGGCATGAACAAGTCCGGGCAGCTCTGCTTGGCGCCACAGCGCTCATTGGCGCTGCGGCGCTTGCACCAGCCGAAGGACAGACGCCGCCCCCGGTACAGTCCCGCCCCAACATCCTCTTCATCATGGGCGACGACATCGGCTTGATGCAGACGAGCATCTACCACCGTGGCCTTATGGTCGGAGAGACGCCCAATATCGACCGCATCGGGCAGGAAGGCGCACTCTTCACGCACTACTACGCCGAACAGAGCTGCACGGCCGGCCGCAACGCCTTCTTCACCGGCATGCATCCGCTGCGGACGGGGATGATCCCGCCGCAATTGCCCGGCAGCCCATCTTATCTGCGGCCCGGAACCCCGTCGCTTGCGAAATTCCTGCTGGATCTCGGCTACAACACCGGCGAATTCGGCAAGAACCATCTCGGCGACCACACCGACGCGTTGCCGACCGCCCATGGCTTCCAGGAATTCTGGGGCTACCTGTACCACCTCGATGCGATGCAGGGCGTGAGCTTCCCAGACATCAATAGGAGCTC
This sequence comes from Allobosea sp. WAO, assembly GCF_001509835.1. GTDB lineage: Bacteria > Pseudomonadota > Alphaproteobacteria > Rhizobiales > Beijerinckiaceae > Allobosea. The sequence continues at coordinate 290,708 of NZ_JXTJ01000003.1, read as the reverse complement.
CACCCAGCAGACCGTCGCTCCGCCGTGCGCAAACACGCCCATTCCGGGTCTTCTCCCGGTGACCGGCGCGCTCGACCCGCAAACCACGGTTTGCCTGATGCCTCCACGACCCATGCTGGCCTGCAGCTCATCCAACGGCACCGCTGCCAACCAGACCTGCCGCGACGAAGGTCCGCTGACCCTGGAACGCTCGAAGACTGTGGATGAGGAAATCTCGGCCAAGGTTGTCGACTTCCTTGAGCGCAACGACCCGAGGCGGACCAACAAGCCGTTCTTCGCCTGGTACAATCCGGCGCGCATGCACATCACGACCGTCCTCTCGCCGAAATACGAGGCGATGATCGGGGAACCCGGCGGCAAGGACTGGGGCCTGAACGAAGCAGGCATGAAGCAGCTGGATGACAATGTCGGCCTCGTGCTGAAGAAACTCGAGGAGATGGGCCAGCTCAATAACACCATCGTCGTCTTCACCACCGATAACGGGGCCGAGACGATCACCTTCCCGGACGGCGGCACGACGCCCTTCAAGGGTGGCAAGCTGAGCACATGGGAGGGTGGCATGCGCGCACCGCTTCTGGTGCGCTGGCCGGCCGGCGGCATCCGCGCGGGCACCGTCAAGAACGAGATCTTCGCAGCGCTCGATTGGCTGCCCACGCTGGTCAACCTCGCGGGCGGAGACAAGGGCGACGCACTGAACCAGCGCATTATGGCGGGCAGCTATCCCGGCATCGTCAAGACCAAGCTCGACGGCGTCGACCAGGCCGAATACCTCCTCGGGCGGTCAGACAAATCGGCACGCGACACGTTCTTCTACTATTCCGGCAAGGACCCGTCGGCGGTTCGCTACAAGAACTGGAAGATCTACTTCGCGATGGTGTCGGACTCGCCGGCCGGCTTCATCTCGGGCGTCCTGCCCTTCCACTGGGCCCAGGTCGTCAATATCAAGCGCGATCCGTTCGAGACCTCGATCGGCTCGCAGTACAAGACGCTCATGGGCATGGGCGGCACGATCGGCTCGCCTTCCACCGCCTATGTCTACGATTGGAACATGCTGCCGATCGGTCAGGCGCTGTGGATGAAGGAGTTGTTGTCCTACAAAGACTTCCCGCCGATGCAGGATCCGGCCAGCTACAACCTCGATCAGGTCATCAATCAGATTAAGAACACCAAAGGCCGGTCCGACTGAGTGTTTTGACAGGCATTGAGGCGGGCACCGCGATCGCGGGGCCTGCCCTCTTCATCAGGCTTGCGACATACCCGCCGGCGGGCACCAGATGAACTTCGCTATGGACTAGGGGCCGAGGCCAACGCCCGCAACGGGTCGTGAGCGTCCCGTTCCACCGGTGCCTGGCTCCTCGCCGAAGTATGCGTGATGGCCGCCTCGTGGTTGGATGCGACCAGTGGCGGATAACTCTTTCCTTTGCGCCCGCCTCGTAACTCGCCCGCGCCGGCTCACGCCATCAGCCGATAGCCAAGCGCCCCGGAAAGGCGCAACATCCACGCGGAGCCGACGCTGCCGCCATGCCTCTGGGACGCCCGGGGACCATGGGCCCCGGCTCTCTGGACGAGCGCCCACCGTGAACAGGAACCGCGTCGCACAGGCGCAGCAGGTCGAACGCAAGCTCACCGCGATCCTTGCTGCCGATGTCGTCGGCTATTCGCGCCTGATGGGTGTGGACGAGGCCGGTACGGTCGCGCGACTCAAGGCGCTACGGGCCGAGGCGGTGGAGCCGTGCATCGCGCGGCGCGGCGGGCGGACCGTCAAGCTGATGGGGGACGGCGCGCTCGTCGCGTTCGCGAGCGTGGTCGAGGCGGTCGCCTGCGCCGTCGAGATCCAGCAGGCCATCGCGGCGCATCAGGGCGAGGTGGTGGCGGAACGGCGGTTCGCCTTCCGCCTCGGCGTCAATCTCGGCGACGTGATCCTCGACGAGGGCGAGTTCTACGGCGACGGCATCAACCTCGCCGCCCGGCTACAGGCCCTGGCGGAAGCCGGCGGGCTCTGCATTTCCGGGATGGTGCATGAGCAGGTCCGGGACAAGCTGCCCTATCCCTTCGAGGACATCGGCGAGCAGCAGCTGAAGAATCTGACGCGCCCGGTGCGCGCCTATGCGCTCTCGCCGGCCAGCATCGCGGCGCTCGCGCAGGGCGAGCCGGCACCGGGGCAGAGCTGCAATGCCCCGCCGCCCCTGCCCGACGCGCCCTCGATCGCCGTCCTCGCCTTCACCAATATGAGCGGCGGCCCCGAACAGAGCCATTTCGCCGACGGGATCAGCGAGGACATCATCACCGGCCTCTCGCGCCTGCGCTGGCTTTTCGTGATCGCCCGCAACTCCAGCTTCGTCTACCGGGACAAGGCGGTGGATGTGCGCCAGGTCGCCCGCGAATTGGGCGTGCGCTATGTGCTGGAAGGCAGCGTGCGGGCCGCCGGCGGGCGCATCCGCGTCGTCGTCCAGCTGATCGACGCCGGCACCGGCAAGCATATCTGGGCGGAAAAATACGACCGCGAACTTGCCGACATCTTCGCCGTTCAGGACGAGATCACCGAGCATGTCGTCGCGGCGATCGAGCCGCGTCTCTATGCCGAGGAGGGCGTGCGGGTTTCGGGCCGGCCGCCCGGCAGCGTCGATGCCTGGGGCCTGGTGGTGCGGGCGATGGGGCTGATCAGCAAGGTCGGGCGGCGCCAAAGCGATGAGGCGCAGGCGCTGCTGCACCAGGCCATCGCCATGGACCCTACCTATGCGCGAGCCCATGCGCTGCTGAGCTGGGCGCTCTGGTGGGCCTCGCTCTGCTACTGGGTGCCGGACACGCGCGAGGGCTACCGGCAGGCGGCGCAGCATGCCGAGGACGCGCTCGCGCACGATTCCAGCGATCCTTGTTCGCGGATGACTCGCGGCCTCAGCCTCAGCACGGCGGGACAGCACGACAGAGCGCTGGTCGAGCTCGAAGCGGCGCTGGCGCTCAATCCAAGCTTTGCGCTCGGCCGCTCTGCCCATGGCTGGGCGCTACTCCGGGCAGGACGATACGACGAGGCGATCGCCGAGACCGGCAAGGCGGTGCGCCTGAGCCCGGCCGACAGCTTCGCCGGGATCTACACCGCCATTCACGGCCTCGCTCTGCTCGGAGCAAGGCGCTTTGCGGAAGCACTGCCGCATCTGCGCGCCTCGGTCTCCGCCTTCGCGGAGTATTCCGGGCATTACAACACGCTGATCAGCTGCTGCGGCCATCTTGGCCTGATCGACGAGGCACAGGAGTTCATCGCCGCCCGCGCCCGCGTCGGCCCGCCCCTGCACCTCTCGGTGCTGCGCGAGAACCTGCGCCACTACGCGCATTGCGAGGTCTTCGTGGAAGGGATGCGCAAGGCCGGCGTTCCCGAGTAGCGCACGAGCCCGGCGCGGACGTCGACCCCACAGGGATGCTGATCGAAATCATGACGCTTGGTCATGAGACAGGCGCGCCCGGCTCGCGCTAGCCTCCGGCCCATTCATGGAGGAACCCTTGTCCGAGATCACCATCCGCCCGCTCGTTGCGAGCGACCGCGCCGCCTGGGAGCCACTCTGGCAGGGCTATCTGACCTTCTACAAGGCATCGCTCGCTCCCGAGACGACCGATACCACCTTCGCGCGCCTCACCGGCGGCAGCGAGCCGATGGGCGGCTTCATCGCCGAACGCGACGGCAAGGCGATCGGCATCGTCAACTATGTGCTCCACCGCACGACCTGGAGCCCGAAGGAAATCTGCTATCTGCAGGACCTGTTCACCAGCGAGGAGGCGCGCGGCGGTGGCGTCGGGCGCAAGCTGATCGAGGCCGTCCGGCAGATGGCGGAGAAGAAGGGCTGCTTCCGCGTCTACTGGCAGACACATGAGAGCAACGTGCAAGCGCAGGAGCTCTACGACAAGGTCGCGCAGAAATCGGGCTTCATCGTCTACCGGCAGCCGCTGGGCTGAGGTGGGCGCTGGTCGTGCCGGCGGCCGGCGGCGCTGCCAGAGCGGCGCAGTCATTCCTGAAAGCGACCACGACGATCAGGCGGGACGGCGCCTCAGCCGGCCCCGCATCTTCAGGCCATCGCGCATGTTCAGTCCGAGAAGCGCGATGTTGAGTGCTCCCGCGACCAATTCCAGCGCCTGAACCGCATAGAAGGCGCCGTCGAACTCGGCGCGCCCGGCCTTCTCGGCAAGGAACAGCGCCGCCGGGATGAGAATCAGGATTCCGTTCGCCGCGATGACCGGCATGCGCTTGATCTTGCCTCCGACCAGCCCGGCGCGGCGTCCTTTTGCCAATGCGAACCCCGATCCCCCTGCTGCGGCCAGCATCGGCACGAGGAGAAGCAAGCCCCAGGGAATGGCCATTTTGATCGCAACCAGGGTCGCCTCGGAAGCGAGCAGTTCGGCCAAGACTGTCGAGAGCCAGAAGGTCGAGATCGTCAGCAGCGCGACCGTACCTGCGACGGGGTGCATGATCGTGATCATGGCGGCATCACCTCATAATGACATCATAATGTCAATTTGACGCTACGCTGCCTATATCATTTGACATCACGATGTCAAATCGTTTCTAAGATGCCTTATGAGCGAGACACGGAACCTCCCCGCCCGAGACGCCCTGACCGGGCTCATCCTGACACTGTTCCGGGTGAACAACCTGACGCTGAGCTGGGGCGACAAGCTCGTGGCCCCTTTTGGCCTGACCAGCGCGCGCTGGCAGATTCTCGGCGCGATCGTCTCCTCGGAGAGGCCTCAGCCGGTCTCGTGGCTCGCCCGAGACCTCGGCGCCAACCGCCAGAACGTTCAGCGCATCGTCAACGACCTGCACAAGGACGAGCTGGTCATGTTCGCGCCGAACCCGCACCACCGACGCGCCCAGCTTGTCTTGCTCACGGAGAAGGGGCGACAGGCCTACGACGCCGCGGTGGAAACCTACTATCCGCAGGCGGACATGCTGGCAGAGGGACTTTCAGAGGCAGAGCTCGCGACCGCCCACCGCGTCATGGTTGCATTGCGAGACAAGCTCGAACGAGAGAACGATGCCGAAGAGCGGGCGTGAGCGCGAGATCGATGCGTGCCCGGCGGGTGTAGGTAGAGGCTCCGTCTCGGGGTAGAAGCAAAGCGTTCCTTCCGGAAAAGCGGACGCCACTTTTCGGCCCGTCGCGCCGGCCGGCCGAGATTGCATCGGGACATTCGCCCGCGTGCATGAACGCCAAGGCGAAGCCGCAGAGCGCACCTATATCAGGGACAAGCACGCCCGACGGCGCCGGCCGCCCGGGCGTTTTCCTTTGCGCGGAACGGTTCCGCGCTCGCGGTCATCTACAGGCGCTGCACAATGAAGAAGCTCGGCTTCCTTTCCTTCGGCCACTGGTCCCCCTCCCAGCAATCGCAGACGCGCTCAGCCGGCGACACGCTGCTGCAGTCGATCGATCTTGCCGTGGCGGCCGAGGAACTGGGTGCCGACGGCGCCTATTTCCGGGTGCATCACTTCGCCCGCCAGCTCGCCTCGCCCTTCCCGCTGCTGGCCGCGATCGGCGCGAAGACCAGCCGCATAGAGATCGGCACCGCCGTGATCGACATGCGCTACGAAAACCCGCTCTACATGGCGGAGGATGCCGGCGCGGCCGATCTCATCGCCGGCGGGCGCCTGCAACTCGGCATCAGCCGCGGCTCTCCCGAGCAGGTCATCGATGGCTGGCGCCATTTTGGCTACGAGCCGCCGGACGGTCAGAGCGACGCCGACATGGCGCGCCATCATGCCGAAGTCTTCCTCGACGTGCTGCGCGGCGAGGGTTTTGCACGTCCGAACCCGCGCCCGATGTTCCCCAACCCGCCCGGCCTGCTGCGGCTCGAGCCGCATTCTGAGGGCCTGCGCGAGCGCATCTGGTGGGGCGCTGCCTCGGACTCGACTGCCATCTGGGCGGCGACGGCCGGCATGAACCTGCAGAGCTCGACGTTGAAGACCGATGAGAGCGGCGAGCCGTTCCATATCCAGCAGGCGAAGCAGATCCGCGGCTACCGGGAGGCCTGGAAGGCGGCCGGCCATCAGCGCGAGCCGCGCGTCTCGGTCAGCCGCAGCATCTTCGCCTTGGTCGACGACCGCGACCGGGGCTATTTCGGCCGCGACGGACAGGGCAGTGATTCGATCGGCTATATCGACGACAGCACGCGCGCCATTTTCGGCCGCTCCTACGCGGCCGAGCCCGACAAGCTGATCGAGGAGCTGAAGAGGGACGAGGCGATCGCCGAGGCCGACACGCTCCTGCTGACGGTGCCGAACCAGCTCGGCGTCGACTACAACGCGCATGTCATCGAGGCAATCCTGAAGCATGTCGCGCCAGGGCTGGGCTGGCGCTGAGGAAGGCGCTTCGGGCTTTGGATGAAATCGCCTCTGACTCGCCGCTTCAACTGAGCGGAGCGCGCCGAGCCGGCGGACGGTTCAGCTTTCGGGCTAAGAGCCAGAGTCCGCTGATGACGGACAATGGCGACGCGCGACTTCCAATCGCCCGCCGGCATGCTCTAACTGTGACATGCCGCAAGAGCCCGCCACGCAGACCACGGCCGAGACCGCCGAAGCCGACCTCGCCGCCGCGGGTCTAAAGCCTCATGACGGGCGCTACTCGGCCTTTGCGCCGTTGCGCCAGCCGATATTCCGCGCGGTCTGGATCGCAAGCCTCGCCTCGAACTTCGGCGGTCTCGTCCAGATGGTCGGCGCCGCCTGGCTGATGACATCGCTCTCCGATTCGCCGGACATGGTCGCGCTCGTACAGGCTTCGACCGCGCTGCCGGTGATGATCTTCTCGCTTGCCGCCGGCGCGATCGCTGACAACTACGACCGCCGCCGCATCCTGCTGACGGCACAGGGCTTCATGCTCGCCGTCTCGATCATCCTGGCGGTCTTCGCCTGGTACGGCCTGCTCTCGCCCTGGCTGCTGCTCACCTTCACCTTCCTGATCGGTTGCGGCAACGCGCTCAACAACCCGGCTTGGCAGTCCTCGGTCGGCGATATGGTGCCGCGAGCCGAGGTGCCTGCGGCGGTGACCCTGAACAGCGTCGCCTTCAACATCGCCCGCAGCGTCGGCCCGGCGATCGGCGGCGCCATCGTCGCCGCCTTTGGCGCCGTCGCCGCCTTCATCGTCAATGCCTTCAGCTATGTCGGCCTGCTCGTCGTGCTGACCCGCTGGCAGCCGCCGCGCGTCGAGCGGCTGCTGCCGCGCGAGACGCTCTGGCTCGCGATGGGCGCAGGCCTCCGCTATGTCGCGATGTCGCCCAATATCCGCGCCGTCATCCTGCGCGCCTTCCTCTTCGGCTTCGGCGGCATCGTCGGCCTCGCTTTGATGCCGCTGATCGCACGTGATCTCGTGCGCGGCGGCCCGCTGACTTTCGGCATCCTGCTGGGAGCCTTCGGGGCCGGCGCGGTCGCCGGGGCCTTCGTCAGTGCCCGGCTGCGCCGCCGTTTCAGCACCGAAACCCTCGTTCGGCTGACCTTCCTGGCCTATGCGGGTGCGGCCCTGGTGGTCAGCCTGAGCACGACCATGTGGCTCACCATGCCGGCGCTCGCTGTCGGCGGCGCCTGCTGGGTGCTGGCGCTCTCGACCTTCAATTCGACGGTGCAGTTCTCGGCGCCGCGCTGGGTGGTGGGACGCGCCCTCGCGCTTTACCAGATGGCGACTTTCGGGGGCATGGCCGCGGGCAGCTGGGCCTGGGGCTGGGTCACCGTCCATTCCGGCCCAGCCGGGGGTCTTACCGCGGCGGCGGTTGCGCTCGTCGTCGGCGCGGCCGCCGGGCTGCGGTACCGGCTGCCGCCGCTCGAAGCGCTCAATCTCGATCCGCTCAGCCGTTGGCGCGAGCCCAACGTCGCGGTCGACATCGAGCCGCGCAGCGGCCCGGTCTTCGTCACCATCGAATGGCGGATCCGGCAGGAGGACGTGGTCGAGTTCCTGAAGGCGATGGAGGAGCGTCGGCGCATCCGTCGCCGCGACGGCGCCCGCCACTGGTCGCTGCTGCGCGACCTGACCGATGCCGAACTCTGGATTGAGCGCTATGACAGCCCGACCTGGGTCGAATATGTCCGCCAGGCCCAGCGCGCTACCCAGGCTGACGCCGAAATCGGCGACCGGGTCAGGAGCCTGCATATCGGTCCTGAGCCTCCGGTCGTGCACCGCATGGTCGAGCGCCAGACCGGCGTGCTGCCGCGCGAGGTGCTGCGCGCGACACGGCAGACGCAGGCGTCGCCCTGAGCGGCGGCGACGAAGCTGCTCAACGCCGCGACCACGCGCACGAAAACCTTCATGTGATTACTGCGCGCTCGGCGTGGGCAGACGCGTAACATTCTGGAGCCTTGGCGCCGCGGGTCGAACCTCCTGAGCGCGCGTCGATCGCCTCGGGCCAATTATTGGTGTGGCGTCGAGTTTGACGAAGCTCTGCGCAGCGCTCCGGCCCTGTCTGCTCGCGGCGGGTCATCCAATGTCTGCACGTGGCGCATTCGATCCGGCCGGCGAGTTGCCGCGAGCATCCGCCCCCAAGCTTCCGCCTACCGCCCAGGCTTGAACGGCGCCATCCCTGCCCTAGCGAGCGCGTCGGCGCGCTCGTTCATCTCGTCGCCCGCGTGGCCCTTGACCCATTTCCACTCGATCTTGTGCTGCTTGAGGGCAGCGTCGAGGCGCTTCCAGAGCTCCTCGTTCTTGACCGGCTTCTTGTCGGCGGTCTTCCAGCCGTTCTTCTTCCAGCCATGGATCCAGGCGGTGATGCCCTGGCGCAGATACTGGCTGTCGGTGTGCAGCGCGACGGTGCAGGGCCGGGTCAGCGTCTCCAGTGCCGAGATCGCCCCCATCAGCTCCATGCGGTTATTGGTGGTCAACGGCTCGCCGCCGGAAAGCTCGCGCTCCTTGCCCTTGTAGCTGAGGATCGCCCCCCAGCCGCCGGGGCCCGGATTGCCCGAGCAGGCGCCGTCCGTCCAGACTTCGACGACGTCGCTCATCGGCGCAGCCCGTACTCGCGCGCGTCCGTGACGCGCTGGTGGAAGGCGAGCTTGCGGTCGTATTCGAGCGGGTCGAGCGGCTTGACGAAGGCGCCCTCGGGCACGTTCAGCCAGTCGACCAGACGGGTCAGCAGGAAGCGCAGGGCCGAGCCGCGGCAGAGCACCGGCAGGGCCTCGACCTCGGCAGCCTCGAGCGGCCGGACGCTCTCATAGCCGGCGAGCAGGGCCTGGCCCTTGGTCAGGTTGAACGAGGCGTCGGCCTCGAAGCACCATGAATTCAGACAGATCGCGAGGTCGTAGGCGAAGGCGTCGGTGCAGGCGAAATAGAAGTCGATCAGCCCCGAGAGCTGGTCCTTGATGAAGAAGACGTTGTTGGGGAAGAGGTCGGCATGGATGATGCCGCTCGGCAGCCCCTGCGGCCAGTTCCGCTCATGCGCTTCGATCTCGGCGAAGATGCGCTTCGACAGCCCCGGCAGAACCGTGTCGGCCTCAGGACCCGCCTGCTCGGCGAGCGGGCGCCAGCCGGGAACGGAGAGGACGTTGGCGCGCTGCATGCCGAAATCCCGGCCGGCCTCGTGCAACAGCGCGAGCCCGCGCCCGACCTCGCCGCAATGCGCGGCCGTCGGCCGGCGGACGGAAAGACCGTCGAGGAAGGTGACGATCGCGGCCGGGCGCCCGGCGAGACGGCCGACGGCGGCGCCGTCCCCGGTCCGCAGCGGCTGCGGGCAGATCAGCCCGCGCTGCGCCAGATGCTCCATCAGCCCGATGAAGAAGGGCAGGTCATCGGCGCAGACCCGCTCCTCATAGAGCGTCAGGATGTAGAAGCCCTGCGTGGTGTGCAGCAGGAAATTCGAGTTCGAGACGCCCTCGGCGATGCCCTTGGCCGACAACAGGTCGCCAATGCCATAGCCCGCCACGAAGGCAGCCATCTCGTTATCGGGTACTTCGGTATAGACGGCCACGATCAGCTCACTCGGCCGGGGTCGAGGCCGGCTCGCCGCGCAATTCGCGCGGCAGGGGGAAGAAGACGCTCTCATCGGCGGTCGAGACGGTCTCGACCGTGACGTCATAGCGTTCGGCGAAGGCGTCGATGATCTCCTCGACCAGAACTTCCGGCGCGCTCGCGCCGGCGGTCAGGCCGAGCCGGCGGATATTGCCGAATTGCGACCAGTCGATCTCGTCGGTGCGCAGCACCAGGCGCGCCACCGGGCAGCCGGCACGCTCGGCGACCTCGCGCAGGCGCTGCGAGTTCGAGGAATTGGGCGAGCCGACAACGATCAGCCCGTTGACCAGCGGGGCGACGCGCTTGACCGCCTCCTGCCGGTTGGTAGTGGCGTAGCAGATATCTTCCTTGTGCGGCGCGATCAGCTGGGGGAAGCGCGCCTGCAGCGCCTCGACGATACCGCGGGTGTCGTCGACAGAAAGCGTCGTCTGCGTGACATAGGCCAGCGGCTTGCCCTCGGGCGGGGTCAGCGCCGCGACGTCCTCGAGCGTCTCGATCAGGGTGATCGCGCCCGGCGGCAACTGCCCCATGGTGCCGATCACCTCGGGATGGCCGGCATGGCCGACAAGCAGGATGTGCCGGCCGCGCTTATGGTGGACCTCGGCCTCGCGATGCACCTTGGTAACCAGCGGACAGGTTGCGTCGATGGCAAAGAAATTGCGCGCCTGCGCCTCTGCCGGCACCGACTTCGCAACACCATGGGCCGAAAAGATCACCGGGCGCGTCGCATCCGGGACCTCGTCGAGCTCGGCGACGAAGACCGCGCCCTTCCGCTTCAGCGACTCGACCACGTATTTGTTGTGCACGATCTCGTGGCGGACATAGACCGGCGCGCCATGCAGCGTGAGCGCCTTCTCGACGGCGTCGATCGCCCTAACCACGCCGGCGCAGAAGCCGCGCGGGGCGCAGAGCAGAATGTCCAGCGGCGGTTTCGGGGCGGCGGTCACGAAGTTTCAGAGGCTCCGGCGAGGGCTGCGCCTTCTTTCGGTCTCACGCGAATGATGTCAAGGAAGCGGCTCGCCGCAGGCCGCAGGAGCCCCCTGCATCTGCCGCCCTCCCCGGCGCGCCGGACAACGCCTAAATAGCCCCGATCGACCCCGCGCTCGCGCCCGGCCGCTCCCGTCAGCACGGATTCCTCATGGCCGATGCCACCCATGCCAGTTATCTGCCGCCGATCCTGACCTTCTGTGCCGGCGCCGTCGTTGCGGTGCCGCTGTTCCGGCGCTTCGGGCTCTCGGCAGTTCTCGGCTACCTCGCTGCCGGCATCGCGATCGGCCCCTCGCTGCTTGCCCTGGTCAAGGATCCCGACGCCATTCGCAGCATCGCCGAGCTCGGCGTCGTGCTGCTGCTCTTCCTGGTCGGGCTCGAATTGCAGCCCTCGCGCCTCTATTCGATGCGGCGCGACATCTTAGGCACCGGCCTCGCCCAGATGGTGCTCAGCGCGGGCGTGATCGGCGGCATCGCCTGGCGGCTCGGGCTCAGCCCGGCCGGGGCGGCCGCGGTCGGCCTTGCGCTCGCCCTCTCCGCCACCTCGATCGCCCTGCAGTTGCTCGAGGAGCGCGGGGACGGAGCCGAGCGCTATGGCCGGCGCTGCTTCTCCGTGTTGCTGTTCCAGGACATCACGATCGCGCCGATCCTCGCGGTGCTGCCGCTGCTGGCGACGACCAGCGCGGCCAATGAAGAGAACGCGATGCAGGCCCTGGCCGGCATCGGTGCGGCGCTGCTCGCAGTTGCGGCACTCGTCTTCGCCGGCCGCTACGCGCTGAACCCATTCTTCCGGCTGCTCGCCAAATCCGGCGCCCGCGAGGTGATGACCGCAGCTGCGCTGCTCGTCGTGCTCGGCGCGGCGCTGGTGATGGAACAGGTCGGCCTCTCCATGGCGATGGGCGCCTTTCTCGCCGGCGTGCTGCTGGCCGACTCGCATTTCCGGCATGAGCTGGAAGCCGATATCGAGCCCTTCCGCGGCGTGCTGCTCGGCCTGTTCTTCATGGCGGTCGGCATGTCGATCGACCTGAAGCTGGTGCTCGACAATGCGCTGCTGCTCGCCATCGCCGCGCCGGCGCTGGTGCTGTTCAAGATCGCCGTCGCCGCCGCGATCCTGCGCGCCTCCTGCTCGACCTGGACCGAAGCGATCCGGGCCGGAGCCCTGCTGTCGCCGGCTGGCGAGTTCGCCTTCGTGATGCTGCCGATGGCGGCTTCGCTCGGCCTGCTGAGCGAGCATCACGGCGCCATCGCCACGGCGCTGGCCGCACTCAGCATGCTGATCGGCCCGATCCTCGCCAAGCTGATCGACGCCTGGCTGCTGGCGCGCGCCGCCCCGCCGGAGGAGATCGAGGAGGATTTCAGCGGCACCACGCCTTCCGTGCTGGTGATCGGTTTCGGCCGCTTCGGCCAGGTGGTGACGCAGGCGCTGCTGCTGCAGCATATCGACGTGACCGTGATCGATTCCGATGTCGAGCGCATCCGCTCCGCCGCGAAGTTCGGCTTCAAGATTTATTACGGCGACGGCACGCGGCTCGACGTGCTGCGCGCAGCGGGAGCCGGCAAGGCCAGGATCGTGTGCATCTGCATCGACAATCGTGAGGCGGCGCTGCGCATCGTCGAGATGGCCAAGGCCGAGTTCCCGACGGTGCGACTGCACGCGCGCGCCTTCGACCGCGTCCACGCCATCGACCTGATGCGCGCCGATGTCGACTTCCAGATGCGCGAGACCTTCGAATCGGCGCTCGGCTTCAGCCGGGTGACGCTGGAGGGACTCGGGCTCGACTATGAGGAGGCGAGCCTGGTGATCGAGAACGTGCGCGAACGCGACGCCCAGCGCATGGAGATCCAGTTCAGCGAGGGCATCGCCGCAGGCCTGCAGAAGGTGCCGCGCGTCTCGCCCGAGCCGCTGGTCAAGCCCAAGGCCAAGTCGAAGGCGCTCTCCGAGGAGACGCGCGAGGTCATCGAGGATGGCGGTGCCGAGGTCGCCGTCGGCGGGGTCGGAGAACCTGCCGAGTGAACGCACCCAGCAAAAGCCCTGCCGTGTTCGTCACCGGCTCGACCCTGCGCCATGTCGCGGTGATGACCGCGACCGCTTCCGTCGGCCTGATGGCGGTGTTCGTCGTCGACCTCTTGTCACTGCTCTACGTCTCGCGGCTGGGGCGTCCTGCGGCGACGGCCGGCGTCGGCTACGCCACCATCGTCCTCTACCTCGTCGTCTCCTTCAATGTCGGCCTGATGATCGCGGTGACCGCCCTGACGGCGCGCGCGCTCGGCGCCGGAGATCGCTCCGCCGCGCGCCGGCTCGCGGGCTCCTCGCTTGCGCTGATGGCCGTCGCGGCCTTCGTGCTGAGCGCGCTGATCCTGCCGCTGCTGCCATGGCTCCTGACCAAGCTCGGCGCGCGGGGCGAGGCCTACGCCGTCGCCCACTCCTTCCTGTGGATCACCTTGCCGTCGAATGTGCTGATGGCGCTCGGCATGGGCTTTTCCGCCGTGCTGCGCGCCGTCGGCGACGCCAAGCGGGCGATGTATGTCACATTGTCGGGCGGCATCGTCATCGCCGGCCTCGACCCGCTGCTGATCTTCGGCCTCGGCCTTGGACCGGACGGTGCCGCCATCGCCACCGTGATCTCGCGGCTGATGCTCGTCGCGGTTGGCTATCATGGCGCGGTCAAGGTGCACGGCATCGTGGCGCGGCCGACATTCGCGGCAGTGCGCACCGATGCCGGGCGGGCCTTCGCCATCGCCGCCCCGGCGATCCTGACCAATCTCTCCGCGCCGATCGCGAACGCCTTCTTCGCCAGCGTCATCGCCCGCTTCGGCGACCAGGCGATCGCCGCCACCGCGATCATCGACCGGCTCGTCCCGGTGGCGTTCGGCGCATTGTTCGCGCTGTCCGGCGCGATCGGGCCGATCCTCGGCCAGAACTGGGGCGCGCTGCGCTTCGACCGGATGCGCCGGGCGCTGACCGACTCGGTCTGCTTCGCCGCCGGTTGCGTCGCCGTCGCCTGGCTGCTGTTGGTGCTCCTGCGCCACCCGCTGACGACCCTATTCGACGCGAGCGGCGAGACGGCGGAGATCGTGGTGTTCTTCTGCCTGATCTCGGGGCCGATGTGGCTGTTCGTAGGCGCGCTCTTCGTCGCCAACGCCGCCTTCAACAATCTCGGCATGCCGCTTTACTCCACCGTGTTCAGCTGGGGCCGGGCAACCCTCGGCACCGTGCCGATGGCGTTCATCGGCGCACACTATGCCGGGCCGAAAGGAGCGCTGGCCGGTGTGGCGCTCGGGGCGGTGCTGTTCGGCGTGCTGGCGCTGGTCTTCGCCTACCGCGCCATCGGCAGGCTGGAGCGGCAAGCGACGGCGCAAGCGGCCTCGCTTGCCTGATGCCGCCCGGCTGATATCGTCGGGTGAATGGCTGGCGCGCTCCGGTGGTTCGACCGATTCCGGCCGAACGGAAGGCGCGCCGATGGCGGGACCGAGCCCGCAAGGGAGCATGCCATGATGAACCTTTTCGAGATGATGCAGACGGCCCAGAATGGCCAGGCCATGCAGAATCTGGCGCGGCAATACGGTCTCTCCCAGCAGCAGACGCAAGCCGCGCTCGATGCGCTCTTGCCGGCCTTCTCGATGGGCCTGCAGCGGCAGACGCAGAACCCCTACGCCTTCGGCAATCTCGCCCAGATGATGACGGCGACGCCCTTCGGCCAGATGTACGACACCGATGGCGACGGTATCCCTGATTCCGCGACGCCGATGGGCAAGGACGTGCTGAGTCAGCTCTTCGGCTCCAAGGAGGTCAGCAACGCCATAACCGCCCAGGCGGCCGCGACTAGCGGCGTCGGCCAGGCGATCCTGAAGCAGATGCTGCCGGTGATCGCGGCGATGGTGATGGGCGGATTGTCCAAATCGGCCGGCAATCAGGGCCTCGGCGGCATTCTCGGCCAGTTCGCCGAAATGATGAGCGGACAGGCCCCGAACCAGCCGAAGCCAGGCATGCAGGCCAGCCCCGGCAATCCGCTCGAAGCCATTCTCGGCGGCTTGTTCGGCGGCCAGCCGCCCGCGACCGGACAGGCTCCGGGCAGCGGCCCGTTCGGCGGCGCGCCTATGCCGGGCAACCCGGCCGATATGGGCAACATCTTCGGGCAGATCCTGACCGGCATGTTCGGCGGCGGCCAGCCGCCACAGGAGGGACCCAAGCCAGCGCCGCAGCGCCGCCAGCCCGAGCCGGCACCGGAGCCCGAGCCGCAGCAGCCCGCGCCTTCCGGCGAGACCAGTCCGGGCTCGATCGGCCTCGATGCGCTCAACCAGATGTTCGAGCATGGCCGCAAAGTGCAGGACAGCCATCAGGATGCGTTGAAGTCGATCTTCGACGCAATGCTCGGCGGCGGCCAGCGCCGCGCCTGAGGCTTGCTGCAAGGCCGGCTCCGTTCGGGGGCCGGGCCGCCTCACCTTCTCGGCGGACAGGGCGCAAGAAAAAGGGCGGCGGCCGAAGCCACCGCCCGCAGGAACGCGTCACGCCAAGGGGTCAGGCGTTGCACGCGATCTCGATGGTCCGCGCGGACGGCGCGGCGGCCGGCTGGGCTACGGCATGTCGAAGACCAACCTCTCGGCGGCGCGCGGCGGCCGACTGCTGCTGCGCCGAGCGGGCCGAGAGGACGGCGGAGGGATCGCGCAGCCAGGAGGTCGCCAGCGCGCCCTCGACATCGGAACGCACGAGGCCGATATCCTTCAGGCCGCGCTCGTCGAGTTCGCTGAGCTGCAGCACTTCGCGGCGATGCACCCAGGCGCGGATCAGATTTTTGAAACCGGTGACCGTCTGGATGGCGGCACGCGTCGCGCTGCCGCCAAGGGCAGACGTGGACTTCGCGGCATAGGTCATGAGCAGCATGACGGCCTCCTCGGGTTGAACGGCGGATCGGATTTTCCGGGTCCGCTGGACACGCCATGACAGGAACCGGAAAGTGCCCCAAAGGTAACTCCCCGCTGGTCATCAGCCAAACGAATGGTTATGATGTTTGGCACAACCAATTTTGATATTCCTCCGGGGGGATGCCGGCATGGCTCATGTGCTCGACGCCGACCAGCTCAAGACCTTCGTCGCCATCGCCGACACCGGCTCCTTCACCCGCGCCGCCGAGATCGTCTTCAAGACCCAGTCCGCTGTCTCGATGCAGATGAAGCGGCTCGAGGAGCGGGTTGGGCGCCCCCTGTTCGGCCGTGACGGGCGCCATGCCAAGCTGACCGAGGATGGCGAGCGCCTGCTCGACTATGCCCGCCGGATCGTGCGCCTGAACCTGGAATGCGTCGCGAGCTTCACAGAGGCCGATCTGAAGGGCCGGATCAGGCTCGGCGTGCCCGACGACTATGCGGACCGCTACCTGCCGGAGATCCTGGCGCGCTTCGCCCGCTCGAACCCGCGCACCGAAGTCACCGTGGTCTGCGAGCCGACCCCGATGCTGGCTGAGCGCATCGCCACCGGCGACATCGACCTTGCGATCATCACCCATGTCGAGGGCCGCGGCCAGGGCGAGATCATCCGCATCGAGCCGCTGCTCTGGGTGACGTCGGCCCGCCATTGCGTGCATGAGGAGGACCCGCTGCCGCTGGCGCTCGGGCGGCCGACCTGCAACTGGCGACAGGCGGCGGTCGAGGCGCTGGAGAACAAGGGGCGGCGCTTCCGCGTGCTCTATGCCAGCTGGAACTCGACCGCGGTCGGTGCGGCGGTGGTCGCCGGACTCGCCGTCTCGGTGCTGCCGGAGAGCGCGGTCAGGCCCGGCATGCGCATCCTCGGCGCATCGGAAGGCTATGCCAGCCTGCCCTCCTGCAAGATCGGCCTGCTCAGGACCCGGCACGACCCGTCGATCCTCTCGAACGCGCTTGCCGAGCACATCATCCAGAGCCTCGACAATCTGCAGAGCTTCAAGACCGCGGCGGAGTAGGCGAACGCGTGGCGCGTCAGGAGCGGGAAGAAAGAACCACGCGGGCCGAACGGAAGTTCTTGGTGGTGAATCCCCAGTCGTCTGCAAGACCAAGAATGATCGGCGTATGGGTGTAAGTCGCGAGCACCGCCACGCCCCTGTCTCCCTCCGCCATCCTCGCCATGGCCTCGGTATTCATGTCGGTGGGAAGATAAGTCATCGTGCCGACGATATCGTCGGCCCTGTTGTTCTTCTTCATGAACGTCGCCATGCCGAGCTGTATCGTCGCGAGTTTCGGCGCGATATTCGCCTGCCTCAGCCGGATCGCATCCATCGCAGAAATGGAGCAGCCCGAAGCTCCCTTGCAGGCGATCGCGATTGACTGAGCGATCTCAACCGTGAGGCGGTTGAGATCGCGCTGGATGGTGACCGCCTGGGTCGCATCCACGGCGGCTGACAACATCGCGAACATCACCGTGCTGATCAGCGCGAACTCCACGGCGGCGACGCCGCTCTGGTCGCGGACAAGGTCACGCCGCTTCGCATTCCGAAACAGTCTGGCGATAGGCTTCATCACGGCCTCGTATAGAGCGCGGCGGAAGAGACGTGCAGCGTCGGCAGCCCCGGCACGAAAGTGATCACCGGCGCCCGGGCGCGCATCATCATCAAGGTACCGGAGGGTCCGGCAACGAAGGTCGCCCCGGTGATCGGCTGGGCGGTCACCGCGTAGCTCGACAACGGCTGGGTCTCGAGCCGCAGATTGCCGCCGCAGTTCTCGAGCGCGATCATCCGCGCGCAAATCTGCTGCGCCACTTGTGCGCGGTTGCCGGCGTAGGTGCCGGCAGTGCGCCCGGTCGCCGCCTCGGCAACCGCATCATGGATGTACATCTGCGCCAGGAAAGCGAGAGCGAACTGGAGGATGCTGAGCAGCAGGACCATCGACGTCAGGCCGATGAACGCGAACTCGACCGCGACCGCGCCCTTTCTGTCGCGACGGAAGGCCCGGAGACATTCCGCAAGGCGCCTCGCTTCGACCAATGAGCCACCGATCCGCATCGCCTCAGCACTCCATCACGGGCAGTTGCCGCTGCAGAACCGGATGTAGTCGATCAGCCCACCATAGGTATCTTCCCGGCCGGCGGCCTGGAAGAAGATGCGGTAGGTCCCTTTCGTCGTGACCTTCAGCGGAATCTTGCGCTCGGTCCACTTGTCGGTGTGCACACAGACGTCGACTTGGTCGGTGGCCTTGTCCACGTCCTTGGAGGGCGTGGCATAGGAGCTCGCCTTCTTCTGAAAGAAGACCTCGATGCGGTTGGTCTGCTGGCTCCAGGTCGCAGCCTTGACCTCATCCCACTTCGCTTTCACGTCGGTACTCAAGGCACAATAGGTCTTGCCGGCATAGGCCGGATTCCGCTCGCGCGAAATGTACCAGTAGCTCAGCTCGTAATCACCAACCTCGAGGTTGGTGAACTCGCGCCACATGCTGGAATTGGTCTTGCAGCCCGAGGTATAGCAATGCGAATCTAGCTCGGCGAAGAAGTTACCAAAGCGTATTTCGTTTGCGGCGAGCGACGGGATACCGTTGATCTCGATACCGCCCTGGCTGCTCTGGGTGGTCCAGCCGTTCCAATTCTTCAGCACCGTCCAGCTGTTCGAGGCGACGTTATGGCCGGTCTCGAAGGACTCTGCGAACAGGACCTTGCCGGGTCCGGTGGTGGGCGGCGTCCCCGGAGTTCCCACGACGTAGTCGCATCTGCGCTCGACACGAAGCGAAACTGTTTCATAGCCCAGAATGCCGCTGAAGGCATTGGCACTCGCAGCCGTCGCAGTCGCGGTGATAACGTTGCTCGACAGCCTAGTGTCCACAACGACACCACTGACTCCGGGCTGGGAGAGCTTGCTGACTGCATCGTTGATCTTGGTCTTCGCGAACGAGGTATAGTCCCTTTTGGGGTCGGCACCGGTCTTTCGCGATTCGACGTTGATGTCGAGGGCGGCCTCCCGACAACTCAGCTCGACAACGCTGGCGATTGCCTGACGCCGCGCGGCCGCCTGGCTGTAGTCGATGCCGCCGCCGACGGCGAGCGCGAGCACCGGCAGGCTGAGGGCGAACATCAACGCGGTCGAACCGCGAGCATCCTTCAGGAAGGTGCGAAACAGGGGCGTCATTCCAAAGCCTCGCGGAAAGCGCCGAAAACACAGCGCGACAGTGCGAAAACCGTACGCGGCGGCGGATTGACAAAATCTTGCGCGGGCTGGTGAAAACCGGGGGTATCGGCGGATGAGCGGGTGCGAAAGGCCCGATCAGCCCGATCATGGTAAAATTTGATGAAAGTATCCCGCGCGATTTCGGGCCGATCCCTGCGGCAGACGCCGGCGCGCCGAGCCGGCGCTTCGGCAGCACGGGCGGTCGTCGATCAGGGATTGAAGCCGGCGGCCGCCTGCTGGAAGAAGCCGAGCACGCTCTGCCCCATCGTCGTCGCCGCTGTGACGCAGGCCAGCGAGATCATCGCGGCGATCAGGCAGTACTCGACGGCCGTGGCACCACGGTCATCATGCAGAAAGTCGCGAGCAAGGGCGAAAATCGGCTTCATGCCGCTATTGCTAGCGGCAAGCTGCGGAGAATTCGTTAATTCGAAGCCCCAAATTCGGGGGTAAGCGCAATTATCGGCGCGAAGCCGTCGCGCATGCCCTGTCCGCCCTGCCCCAGCGCCTCACAGCACCAGTTCGGTAAAGACCGGCTCGATCCGCCCGCCCCAGGCACCCTGCTGGCGTACGGCGAGTCGCTCGGCCAGGCTGCGGCCGCTGTCGGCGATGGCCATCACCGGCTCGAGATGGCGGGTTTCGTCGCGGCCCTGCGCATCAGGGCGGGCGCGGCGCGCCAGACCGGCGCGCGACAATTCGACGACCTCGCGCGCGATGTCGCGCAGCGGACGGCCGCCGATCCTGGCATTGAGGCCTGCCTTGGGCACGTCGTCGCGCAGCCGCTGGCGCTCTTCTGCGCTCCAGCCACGGACAATGTCCCAGGCGGCAGCCAGCGAGGCCTCGTCGTAGAGCAGCCCGACCCAGAAGGCCGGCAGCGCGTTCAGCATCTCGACCGGGCCGGCATCGGCGCCGCGCATTTCGATGTAGCGCTTCAGCCGCACCTCCGGGAACAGGGTGGAGAGGTGGTTGGCCCAGTCCGACATGGTCGCGTGCTCGCCCGGCAGCTGCGCGAGGCGGCCGGCGAGGAGATCGCGGAAGGAGGCGCCGGCGACGTCGTGATAGACGTCGCCGCGCTTGACGAAATACATGGGAACGTCGAGCGCCCAGTCGACATAGGCCTCGTAGGACATGCCGGCGTCGAAGGCGAAGGGCAGCATGCCCGAGCGGGCATTGTCGGTGTCGCGCCAGATCTCGGAGCGCATCGACTGCAGGCCGTTGAGCTTGCCCTCGCTGAACGGGGACGCGGCGAAGAGCGCGGTCGCGAGCGGCTGCAGGGCGAGGGAGACGCGCAGCTTCGCGACCATGTCGGCCTCGCTGGCGAAGTCGAGGTTCACCTGCACGGTCGAGGTGCGGAACATCATGTCGAGCCCGCGCGTGCCGACCTTCGGCATGTAGTTCGCCATGATCTTGTAGCGCCGCTTCGGCATCATCGGCGTTTGGGCGAGCGTCCAGAGCGGTGAATGGCCGAGGCCGAGGAAGCGGATGCCATGCGGCTCCGCCACCGCGTAGAGATCGGCAAGATGGGCGGCGAGCTCGCCCGCGGTCTCGTGCACGCTCGCGACCGGCGCGCCGGACAGTTCGAACTGGCCACCCGGCTCCAGCGAGATCGCGCCGCCGCCATCGGGCCCTGCGAGGCCGATGATGTAACCGTCGTCGAGAATCGGCTCCCAGCCGAGCCGCTGCTGCATGCCCTCGAGCAGATGGCGGATGCCGCCGCGGCCCTTCGCGCCCTCATAGGGCACCGGGCTCAGATCATCGGCATAGAACGGGAACTTCTCGTGCTCGGTGCCGAGCCGGAATGCGGAAGCCGGTTTCTCGCCTTCGGCGATCCAGCCGATCAGTTCGGCCTTCGAGCTGATCGGAGTGGAATCGGACACGTCGCGGGCCATCAGGCGCTCCGGCAAGGAAGGCTTCGGAGCGCCAGACATAGGCGAGCGCCGCCATGACCACAACGATCACGGATGCGGGGGTGTGGTCACAATCTTGCCGAAATGCATGATCCGCGGATCAAGCCGCGCCGCGCATAGTCGTGCCGGCCTGCCCGTTGCCGCCTGCGCGGGTCTGCGCCGCCAGCCAGTCGACCACGGCGCGCATGCCGGCCTCCTGGCCGCCGCTGCCGGCGCGCGCCTCCTCGAAGATGGCGAGCTGCATGTCCGCGCTGGTGCCGCCGGCGACGATACCACGGCAAGCAGCGAGGTCGCCGCCGCAACCCAGCGCCGCGGCATCCTCGGCCAACATCGCCAGCACCTCGTCGAGCACTTCGGCGACCGGGCGCATGGCACGCCGGGCTTCGCAGACGAAACCGCCATGCAGCCCATAGCGCTGCGCCCGCCAGATGTTCTCGGCTGCGATGGCGCGCGAGGCCGCGGTAAGCTTGCCGTTGAGCTCGGGTTTGCGGGCGAGATGGCGCACCAGGCAGCGATAGAGCGCCGCTATGGCGAGGGTATCGTCGAGCCGGGTACAGCTGTCGGCGACCCGCAACTCCAGCGTCGGGTGCTTCTCCGAAGGGCGGATCGACCACCAGATGAAGCTCGAATCGCGAATCGCCCCGGAGGCGACCATGGTGTCGATATAAGCGCGGTAGTCAGCCGCGCTGGTGAAGAGCTCCGGCAGGCCGGTGCGCGGCAATTCTGCATAGGCGCACAGGCGATAGCCCATCAGCCCGGTGCGGCGCCCTTGCCAGAAGGGCGAGGAGGTCGACAGCGCCAGCAACAGCGGCAGAAAAGGCAGCATCCGCACCATGATGCCGATGCGTAGGTCTTCCTCAGGCACCTCGACATGAACGTGCAGGCCACAGAGCTGGTTGCGGCTGCCGAGCATCTGCAGATCGCGCATGATGCCGTCGTAGCGCTTGGCCTCGGTGGCGCGCTGGCGTGCCCAGGCCGCACTCGGATGCGTGCCACAGGCCAGCAGCAGCATGTCGTGGTCGAGCGCGATCGCCGCGAGCCCGGCGCGCAGCCGCGACAGCGACAGCCTCGCCTGCGCCATGTTCTCGCAGACCGGCGTCATGACCTCGATCTGGGATTGCAGCATCTCGCGCTGCAGCTCGTTCGGGAAAGCCGCCTGAGCCGCCTCGATGAACTGTGGAGAAATCTTGCGCGCGATGCCACGGCTCTCGGCGTCGGACAGGAAGTACTCCTCCTCGATTCCGAAGCGATAGGTCTTGCTCGCCATGTTCACCCTCCCCCTGGCCGGCGCCTCCTCGGCGCGGCGCCAGACTGCCCGTCATTGAGTCGGAACTGCGACCGCGGTCCTCATTCCCTGTGCTCAACTCGGCAGGAGACAGCCGCGTTCCGCGACGCCGGCGGGGCATCGCCTGACGCAAACTCCGGGAGCTATTGGCTTATCCAGTCACCGAGTGTCGCTTGGACGAGGGCGAGCGCGGCAACCGCAGCCGTATCGGCGCGCAGGATGCGCGGGCCGAGCGAAAGCCGCAGAGTGGGCTCGCGCGCGAGCACGAGCGCGCGTTCTGATTCGTCGAAGCCACCTTCCGGGCCGATCAGCACCGCGACCTTCCCGCGCGGCGCGGACTGGAGCGCCGCGACCGGCCCGTTTGGCGCAAGCGCCTCGTCGCAGAAGACCAGCAGACGGTCGGGCTCCAGCCCGGCGAGCGCCGCCGCCAGCGGCAACTCCGGCCGGATTTGCGGCAAAGATAGAATGCCGCATTGCTCGGCTGCTTCGAGGGCATTGGCTGCGAGCCGCTCGAGATTGAGACGCGAAACCTGCGTGTGGCGGGTCAGCACCGGCTGGAGCACGCCCGCGCCCATCTCGACCGCCTTCTGCGCCATATAGTCGAGGCGCGCATGCTTCAGCGGCGCGAAGAGATAGACCAGATCGGGCGTGGGCGGCTGGGCTCGCATTTGCCGCAGGGCCTCGAGCCGGGCCTGCTTGCGCCCCTCGGCCCTGACCGCGCAAAGCCATTCGCCGTCACGCCCGTTGAAGACCAGGATGTTGTCGTCGCTGCGCAGACGCAGGACATTGAGCAGGTAGTTCGCCTGCTCCCGGGCGAGCTCGATCGACGCCCCAACGGCAAGCGCCGCGTCGCAATACAGCCTGTGTTTCGAGAAATCGCGCATGCGCCGTCGGTCCGCGTTGCTGGGGCGCCGCCTATCGGCCGGAACGGCCGCGTCAGCCAAGGCGCGCGAGATCACATAGTCGGCCAGGCGCCCGATCGCAAAAACCCGTCCATGCGGCGGCGGGACACAAGGGGACACCGCCTATCCGGATGCGAAAACCGCCACAATCGGCAGCTAGTAGCAAGCAAATCTCTGACCAAAGCGAGTCGACACTTTGCGGTGTGCGGCTGTGGCTGTTATGGACATGCGGCGCCGGGACGGCGCGGATGGTGAAGAATGCGGAGCGGGACGATGCGGCGATACGCTACCCTGAAGCTGGCGGCGTTGGCAGGCGCAGGTTTGATGGGTGCAAGCCTGGCACAGCCGGCGCTGGCACAGTCGCCTTCCGGTTGCGAGAACATGCAGAAGCTTCTGCAGGAGCGCCAGTCGATCGTGCAGAGCCTGAACGCTTCCAGCAAGGCGAAGCGCAAGCTGACCCCGCAGCAAGCCTGCAGCACGCTCGGCCGCCTCGTCAGCAATGGCAACGCCACGCTCAAATTCGCGAGCGCCAACCAGGATTGGTGCCAGATTCCGCCGAGCTTCATCGACGGCATGAAGGCCGACAACGACAAGGCTGCGACGATCCGCAACTCGGCCTGCAATGCGGTGAAGCAGCATGAGGCGATGCAGCGCAAGGCCCAGCAGCAGGCACAGCAGCAGCAGGGCGCGAACCCGTTCGGCGGCTCCGACTCGCTGACCGGCGGCCCGATGCGTGTCCCGCAAGGGGCGCTCTAACCCGAAAGCCCGATTGCTATGGCGCCTTCGCCCGAGCTCGCCGACGCGCCGCTGCCCGATGCGCTCCGCGGCCACTGGGTCGACACGCGCGCGCCGCGTCAATTGCGGCCTTATCTGAAGCTCGCCCGGATCGAGCGCCCGATCGGCTGGTGGCTCCTGCTTCTGCCATGCTGGTGGGCGGCCGGCCTCGCGGCGATCGCGGCAGGCCTGCCCTACCCGAATCCCTGGCATATCCTGCTCTTCCTGGTCGGCGCGATCGTGATGCGGGCCGCCGGCTCGACCTTCAACGACATCGTCGACCGCAAGCTCGACGCGCAGGTGGCGCGCACGCGCGGCCGGCCCCTCCCCTCGGGCCAGGTCAGCCCGCGCGCCGCCGCGCTCTTCATGGTCGGCCTGTCGCTGATCGGCCTCATCGTACTGCTGCAGTTCAACGCCTTCACGATCGCGGCCGGTATCGCCTCGCTCGGCATCGTCGCGATCTATCCGTTCATGAAGCGCATCACGAACCTGCCGCAGTTCGTGCTCGGCCTCGCCTTCTCATGGGGCGGGCTGGTCGGCTGGAGCGCGGTGTTCGGCCGTCTCGATCCGCCGGCCTTCCTGATCTACTTCGCCGCGGTGTTCTGGACCATCGGCTACGACACAGTCTACGCGATGCAGGACATCGAGGACGACGTCATCGCCGGCATCAAGTCGAGCGCGCGCTATTTCGGCCGTTACACGCAGCAGGCCGTCGGCCTGTGCTATGCGGTCGCAGTCCTCCTGGCGTGTCTCGCCACCTGGCTTGCCGGTGGCGGCCTCGTCGCCTTCGCGGGACTTGCCCTGTTCGCGCTGCATCTTGGCTGGCAGGTCCGCCTGATCGGCAGCGCCGACGGGCCGACCGCGCTGATGCTGTTCCGCTCGAACCGCAATGCCGGCCTCATCCTCGCCGCCGGCTTTGCGCTCGACGCAGCGGCCAAGGCGGCGCTGTAGGATCAGCTACTCTTCGCGGGCCGATGCGTCTTTCACCGACGACCGCCGATAGGCCGAGTTAGGAAGTGCAGCGCGCTCGGACTGAGCGGAGCAGTCGCCAGCGGACAACACTCTTAAGTCAGCCTAAACAGATCAGGCCGAGGCTCGCGATGCGGACCCCGGCCTAGCTATCTGTTTCGTCGCGACCGACGCGGCTGATTTCAGCCCGACAGGATCTCGCCCTGGATAACCACTGGGCGCTCCGTGAAGCGGCCAGTCTTGCGGCGGGTCAGGAAGCGCGGTCGCCGGCCGGCCAGCAAAGCGTAGCGGCGCCGGATGCGGACCGGCCCAAGCGCGAGCCGGCCGAGTTGCGGAAAGGGCTCGGTAATGACGCCGTCGGTGGATTCGAGCAGCAGCGGCAAGCCGCTGGAGCGCCCGAAATCACGCCAGGTGGCGACCGCCTCATCCTCACCGAGGACCGCGACCGTAACCGAGCGGCCGTCGCCGGCCGTGAGGGCGAGCTGAAAACGGGCGTCCTCACCCTCGCTGCTGATTAGACGCAAGGCGATGCCGCGCCAACCGGCACTGCCGCGCAGGATGCGAACAGGTCCGAGCCGCTCGATCCGCGGCGCCTCCGCCTGCTGCGACGGGGCCCCTTGCGTCCTGAAGGGCTGTCCATTGTAGTTGCTGGAGCCACCGGGGCAGGCTGGCTGGAAGCCAGTTTCCCCGGCGGCTGGCGTGACGCTTGCCATGGATTTAACGCCTCTCTTAATTCCCTGCTGCCCGGAACCCTCTGTCGAATGCGGGGTTCTCGTGCTTGCCGGGTGAGATTGCGTCCCGGGTCTGTCCGAGCGCTTAAGAGCTTCGGTTAAACAAAGGTATCGCGTGCCTTTTCGGGGCCGATCCGGCCCCTTTCCGACCTGATGCTTGACGAAATCTTTCCCTGGCGCGCGGCTTTTTCCTTGTTCCGCCATCTGCGGCAGTCATAACGGGGCATCATGCATCCCATATCCCCGCCCCACGCCAAGGATCTCCTGCCCGCCATTCGCGCTGCCTGCGCCGAGGCCGGCCAGCTCGCGCTCGACCTGTTCCGCCCCGGCGAGAAGACGGCAGCGCGGACCTGGGCGAAGGCCGGCGGCTCGCCGGTGACGGAGGCCGATATCGGCGTCGACACCTTCCTGCACATCCGCCTCTCGGCGCTGCTGCCCGAGGCCGGCTGGCTTTCGGAAGAGACCGCCGACGACGCCATCAGATTGTCGCGCCGTTACGTCTGGGTCGTCGACCCGATCGACGGCACACGCGCCTTCATGAGCGGCTCACCGGACTGGGCGGTCTGTGTCGCGCTGCTCGACGACGGCCTCCCGATCGCCGGCGTGGTCCATGCCCCCGCCAGTGCCGCGAGCTATTCGGCGCTGCGCGGCGGCGGCGCGTTGCGCAATGATACGCCGATCCGCACGAGCGGCGTCAGCGATCTCGCACAGGCCCGCATCGCCGGGCCCAAGCCGATGCTCGATGCGCTGGCCCGGCAGCATAGTTTCGTCGCCGTCGACAAGATTCCTTCGCTGGCGCTCAGGCTGACGCGGATCGCCGATGCCAGCATCGATGCCGGGCTGGTCTCACCGGATTCGCGCGACTGGGATCTCGCCGCCGCCGATCTCGTGCTGAGCGAAGCAGGCGGAAAGCTGACCACAGCCGAAGGCGCGCCGGTGCGCTACAACCGCGAGAGCCCGATCCACGGTATGCTGGTCGCATCCGGCACGGAGCTGCTTTCGCCGCTCGACCGGGCGCTGCGCCGCATGCGCGAGAGCGCACCGCAGCGAGGCTGAGCGCCGCTCGATGGCGCAATGCGACTATTGGCGCGTCATTGCGTACAAAAATGCTCGAAATCGGCGCTCGCGCGCGCGACCCGAATGGCTTAACTGAACGCGCGGCGCGCATGGCGCACGGTCGCCCGGAGCGGTTTTCGGGCGGCGCCATGAGCCTGCTCTCGCTGGAGAGCCCGCAACCCGGAACCGGAGGGAGTCGATGAGCGAGAGCCAGGAAAACAAGCAGCTTCTGCATCTGGTGATCGGCGGAGAACTGAGCGCCCTCGACGGTGTCGAGTTCAAGGACCTCTCGAAGCTCGACATCGTCGGTGTCTACCCGAACTATGCCGCTGCCCATGCCGCCTGGAAGGCCAAGGCACAGGCGACGGTCGACCAGGCGCAGACCCGCTATTTCGTCGTGCACCTGCACCGCCTGCTCGACCCCTCGACGGCGCAGCGCTGAGCAGAGGCGACCTCGCACCGTTCAATGGGTTTCTCGCTGCTCAAGACGCGATTTGCACAGGAGGCGCTGGGGCGCAGCCTGGCCTGGTATCTGCGCCTGGTGCGCCGGACGAACCGCTTCGTCGTCGAGCCGGCCGACATCTATGAGCGCGTGCGTCCGGACCTGCCGCTGATCATCGCGATGTGGCATGGCCAGCACATCATGATCCCGTTCGCGCGGCCGGACTGGATGCCGGCCTGTTCGCTGGTCTCGCGCCATGGCGATGGCGGGTTCAACGCGGTCGCGCTGCGCGAGCTCGGCATCGGCGCGATCCGCGGTTCGGGTGCGATGGGCAAGAAGGTGCGGGAAAAGGGCGGCGCGCCGGCCTTCCTCGCGATGATGCGCCGGCTCGCGGCCGGCGAGACCATGGTGCTGACCGCCGACATCCCCAAGCGCGCCCGCGTCTGCGGCGCCGGAATCGTCGCGCTGGCGCGTGCATCAGGCCGGCCGATACACCCGATCGCCGTGGTGACCAGCCGGCGGATCGACTTCAACAGCTGGGACCGGGCCTCGATCGGCCTGCCCTTCGGCCGTGGCGCCATCGTCGTCGGCGAAGCCGTGACCGTGGCGCGCGATGCCGACGAAGCGACCTGCGAGGCGGCGAGGCTCGCCGTCCAGGCCGGGCTCGATGCCGCGCATGAGCGGGCCTATGCGCTGATCGGCGCGCGCGATCCCGGCGCCGGCCTGCGCGAGGCCGCAGCCGCCAAGGACGCCGCGACCGCGGCGGCGAAGGCGGCGACGCCATGATCGGCCGCAGCCTGATCATCAGCACCTACCGCACGCTGACGGCCCTGCTAGAGCCTGCTGCCGCTGGGCTCCTGCTCTGGCGCCGGCGTCGCGGCAAGGAAGATCCGGCACGCATTGCCGAGCGGCGCGGCTATCCGAGTGTAGACCGGCCCGACAAGACCCTGGTCTGGCTGCATGGCGCCAGCGTCGGCGAAACCGTGACGCTGCTGCCGCTGGTCGAGCGCCTGCAGCGCAGGGGCCTCGCGGTGCTCGTCACCTCCGGCACCGTGACCTCGGCGCGGCTACTGGAGCAGCGCCTGCCGGCCGGCGCGATCCATCAGTACCTACCGCTCGACGTGCCGCGCTATATGCGCCGCTTCCTCGACTATTGGCGCCCAGATCTCGGCCTGGTCTGCGAGTCCGAGATCTGGCCGAACCTGATGATCGAGGCCGGCAAGCGCGGCATTCCGCTGGTCCAGGTCAATGCCCGCATGTCCGAGCGCTCCTTCCGGCGCTGGTACAAGTTCCCGAAGACCTCGCGCTATCTGCTCTCCGGCTTCGAGCGCTGCCTCGCCCAGTCGCAGGAGGACGGGCAGCGCCTCGCCCAGCTCGGCGCCCCGCGCGTCAGCATCGCCGGCAATCTGAAGTTCGACGTGCCGGCGCCGCCGGCCGATCCCAATACGCTCGCCCTGCTCGATGGCCTGATGGCCGGCCGCCCGGTCTGGGTCGCCGCCTCGACCCATCCAGGCGAGGAAGAGGACGTGCTCGCCGCCCATCTCGGGATCAAGGCGCATCTGCCGAAGCTCCTGACCATTGTCGCGCCGCGCCATCCCGACCGCGGCGACGAGGTCGAGGCGCTCGCCCAGGCGAATGGTGTCGTCAGCGCGCGGCGCTCGCGCGGGCAATTGCCGGAGCGCGAGGTCGAGTTCTATGTCGCCGACACGCTCGGCGATCTCGGTCTGTTCTATCGGCTGGCGCCGGTTGCCTTCATCGGCGGCTCGCTCGCCCCGATCGGCGGCCACAATCCGATCGAGCCGGCCAAGCTCGGCTGCGCCCTGCTGCATGGGCCGCTGGTCCACAAATCCGCCGATCTCTTCGCCGCCTTCGACGCCGGTGGCGGCGCCCGCCAGGTCGCGGACCGGCAGGAGCTCGCCGGCGCCGTGCATCGCTGGCTCAGCGACCCCGCAGCCGCCCGCCAGGCAGCCCGCGCCGCCGCTCAGACCAGCACCCAGCTCGGCGGCGCGCTGGAGCGCACCGTGCAGGCGCTGGAGCCCTTGCTGATGCGCGTCGCGCTCGGCCAGCGCGAGACGGCGCCATGATGTCAGCGCCGGGCTTCTGGTGGCGGACGCCACCGGCCGTCCCTGCCCGGCTGCTGCAACCTCTCGGCGCTCTCTACGGAGCGGCCACGCTCTCGCGCATGCGCCGCCCCGGCGCCGATGCCGGCATCCCGGTGATCTGCGTCGGCAACTTCGTCGCAGGCGGGGCAGGCAAGACGCCGACCGTTCTCGCGCTGGCGGAGCGGCTCACCGCCATCGGCGAAAAGCCCTTCGTGCTGTCGCGCGGCTATGGCGGGCGCGAGGCCGGCCCTCTGCGTGTAGAGCCTGCGCGCCACGGTGCGGCCGATATCGGCGACGAGCCCCTGCTGATGGCCGGGCATGTCCCGGTGATCGTCGCCCGCGATCGGCCGGCCGGCGCGGGTCTGGCACGCGCGCAGGGCGCCAGCCTGATCGTGATGGATGACGGGCTGCAGAACCCTTCGCTGCGCAAGGATCTGCGGCTCGCCGTCGTCGACGGCGCCGCCGGCATCGGCAACGGCTTCTGCTTTCCGGCAGGGCCGCTGCGGGCCCCGATCGAAGGGCAGCTCGGAGAAACCGATGCGGTCATTGTGATCGGCGCCGGCGAGCCGGGAGAGGCTGTCGCGAGGAGAGCTCAGGCGGCGGATCGCCAGGTGCTGCGCGCCGCGCTTTCGGTCGCGCCGGAGGTTCGGGCCCGCATCGCGGGGCTTTCGGTCCTCGCCGCCTCAGGGATCGGCCGGCCAGAGAAGTTCGCGGCAACCCTGCGCGAGAACGGCGCGAGCGTCGTCCGCGAGCGTCGCTATGGCGACCACCACCCCTATGCCGCGAGCGATGTCGCGGCGCTGATCGCGGACGCAAAGGCGCAGGGCTGCGTCGTCGCCGTCACCGAGAAGGATATGGTCAAGCTGGCGCCGCTCTGGCCTGCCGAAGAGCGCGAACGCCTGCTCGCGGTGCCTGTCAGGCTCGGCTTCGAGGACGAGAACGCGCTCGCCGCGCTGCTACGGCAGGCGATGTCCGACTCAGGGGCGGCCGCCGCGGCGCACCCTTAGCTGCACCGCCTCCGGCGAGACATAGGCTTCCTGCCACTCGACCGACCAGTAGCGCAGATCCTCAAGCCGGATCGGCGCTCCGGTGACGGCGCAGCGCACGAAGGCACCCGGGCGCACGACACGAAATTCGCCATGACCGTAGTCGAGCAGGGCCTCGGAGCCGGCGGACGGCAGGCGCTCATTGATGTTCATGACGGATCCGGTCTGCGGTGATGCGACAGGCACCGCCGCGGCCATTGCCACGGGGCGCAGAGACAAGTGTATGAATAAATTGCCTGATCATGGCGCTCTTGTGTTAACGTTCCGGCCGATGATGTCCAGTCTGGTCCGTATCCTGCTCCTCGCGGCAGGGCTGCTGCCCTGCCTTGCCGCCGCCGCAGGGGCCGGGGGCTATGAGCGTGTGCGCATCGCGCTCGACGATGTCCAGCTCAATGCCGTGCTCTACCGGCCGCAGGGACCGGGCCCTTTCCCGGCCGTGGTAGCACTGCATGGCTGCGGCGGCCTCTGGCGCGACAAGGACAAGCTCTCCACCCGCCATAGCGATTGGGGCGAGCGATTAGCCGCCGCCGGCTTCATGGTGCTGATGCCGGACAGCTATGGCTCGCGCGGCCTTGGCTCGCAATGCGGCGTCAAGGAGCTGACCGTGCGGGCGAGCCGCGAACGGGTGATCGACGCGGTCGCCGCGCGGCACTGGCTGCAGAGCCGCACCGATGTGCGCGCGGAGGCGATCTCGCTGCTCGGCTGGTCCGGCGGCGGCTCCACCATCCTCGCCGCGGTCCGCACCGACCGGAGCCCGGCCGACAAGCAACTGGATTTCAAGCGTGCGGTGGCCTTCTATCCGGGCTGTCGCACGCAGCTGGAATCACGCAGCTTCGCCGCGCGCCTGCCCGTGCTGATCCTGATGGGCAGTGCCGATGACTGGACCCCGCCGGCGCCCTGCGACTATCTGGCGAAGGCCGCCCGCGCCCGCGGCGAGTCGGTCAATCTCGTGGTCTACGAGGGCGCGGTGCATGATTTCGACCATCCGCGCCTCGATATGAAGCAGCGCGACGACATCGCCTATTCGGCGACGGGCACGGGCAAGGCGACGGTCGGCACCGATCCGGCGGCGCGCGAGGACGCGATCCGGCGCGTCAAGGAATTCCTGGCAGGGAAGTGATCGATGGCTCGCGCTCTCGGGGCGACTGCCCCGGAGCGAGCTTTCAGCGCGCGGTCGAAGCGAGCGTCACGCCGGGCGCCCGCTCGAGCAGGGATTGGGCGATATCCTGCGCGAGGCAGGAGTAGCCGGCATCGCTCATGTGGAAACGGTCACCCGCGAGCGCCGCCATGAAGCCTTCGGCGTCGCGCTGATACCAGCCCGACATAGCCGCAAAGCGCGACAGCACAGGCACGCCATTGGCACGGGCGATCTCGGCGATCGCGTCGACATAGGCGCGATAGCGCGCCGTCTCCTTGATGCCCGGATAGAACTGCGGATCGAGGATGGCGAGCCGGGTCTGCGCCTGGCGGGCCGCGGCGATCCCATCGGCAATGAGCGCGCGAAAGGCCTGAAGATCGCCGCCGGTGACGGCATCATTGGTGCCGACCTGCCAGATCACCAGATCGTAGCGCGTCTCGGCCAGCGCCTTCTTCAGGCGCTGCAGGGTCTGAGGCGCGATCTCGCCACCGATGCCGGCATTGACGATCTCGACCGGCCGACCGGAGAGCCCCTGACGCAGCAGGGCGGCAAGCCGCGCCGGATAGGTCCGGTCCTTGGCGCTGGCACCGACGCCTTCGGTCGAGGAGGAGCCGATCGCGAGCAGGCGCAGCGGCCCGTCGCCCTTGCGCCAGAGCGCAGCGAAATCCGGGGCAGCAGCGGTGGTGATGAGCGAGGTTGGCCTGCAGACGAACTCCGAGGCCTTCGCCGGCGCAAGCGCAAGGCCCGGCAGGGAAAGCAACGCCAAGGCGCAGGCATAGGCCGTCCGGATCCGAATCCGCATCAGGCACCCCCAACCGTCGATAGATTGCGGTTAGCCGGCGCTTGCTGAACGCTGCCTGAACGGTAGCGCGGCGATACTATTTCAGAAGAGATCCCCCTGCCCGCCGGGAGCCGCGGTCTTCCGCGGCGCCGGACGCGGCGTCGCACCACCCGGGACGACGGCGCCGAAGCTGCCATCCGCGAGCGTGACCTGCAGGGCCATGCCCGGCCGCGCCGCCGCCGCCTGCCGCAGCAGCACGCCGTTCTCGTCGCGCACCAGCGCGTAGCCGCGCGCCAGCACAGCCTGCGGACCGAGCGAGGCGGCAAGCGACCAGAGGCCGCCCAGCCGATCGCGGCGGCGCTGGACGAGGCGCGCGAAGGCTGCCTGCGCCCGGGCGAAGACAGCCTCCAGCCGATCGTTGGCACGGGCGATGCGCTCGCGCTGCCGAAGCACGACATTACCGCGGGCAAGGACGAGCCGTCCGCCCAGGCTGTCGAGCTTCACCGCCAGCGTCGCCAGTCGCGCCGCTGGTGACTGTACGTGCAGGCGGCGATCAAGCTGGGCAAGCCGCTGTTCATAAGCGCGGGCGTTGCGCGCCAGCGCGGGACCAAGCCGCGCAGCTGCGAGATCGAGCCGCTGGCGCGGGCCGGCGAGCAGGTTCTCGGGCGTCGGCAAGGCACGGCCGAGCGCGCGCAGATCGCTGCGGCGGCGGTCGAACAGGCGCAAGGTCGCGCCCGCATGGCGGCGCGACAGGTCGGTGACCTGCGCCAGCAATTCGGCCCGCACCGGCACGACTTTTTCGGCCGCGCCGGTCGGCGTCGGCGCACGCAAATCGGCGGCGTGGTCGATCAGGGTCCAGTCTGTCTCGTGGCCGACGGCGGAGACCAGCGGGATCAGCGAGGCGGCGGCGGCACGCACCACCGCCTCCTCATTGAAGCCCATCAGATCCTCGAGCGAGCCGCCGCCGCGTGCGACAATGATCACGTCCGGGCGCGGGATGCGGCCCCCCTCCGGCAGCGCGTTGAAGCCGTTGATGGCGTTGGCGACCTCGGCGGCGCTGGTCTCGCCCTGGACACGCACCGGCCAGACCAGCACGCGACGCGGAAAGCGCTCCTCCAGCCGATGCAGGATGTCGCGGATGACGGCGCCGGTCGGCGAGGTGACGACGCCGATCGTCGCCGGCAGATAGGGGATGAACTGCTTGCGGCCTTCGTCGAACAGGCCCTCGGCGGCGAGCTTCTTGCGGCGCTCCTCGAGCAGCGCCATCAGCGCGCCGACGCCGGCCGGCTCCAGCGAATCGATGACGATCTGGTAGCTCGACTTGCCGGCGAAGGTGGTGATCTTGCCGGTGGCGATCACCTCCAGCCCCTCCTGGGGCCTGGTCTTCAGGCGGCCGAAGACACCCTTCCAGATCACCGCGTCGATCTTGGCGTTGACGTCCTTCAGCGAGAAATAGACATGGCCGGAAGAGACCGGACCGCGATAGCCCGAAATCTCGCCGCGCACGCGCACGAAGCCGAAAGCGTCCTCCAGCGTGCGCTTGAGCGCGCCGGAGAGGTCGGAGACCGACCATTCGGGGGCATTGCCGGCAGGCTGAGGCGATTCGTTGTCCATGGTGCGGACCTTACCGGCGCCCGCGCGATAGCTGAAGCGTTGCCCCGCCGGTCCGCGAGGGTTATTGCGCCCTGAGCAAGCGGAGACGGCGCAATGAACATCCTTCTGATCGGCTCGGGCGGACGCGAGCATGCCCTGGCCTGGGCGATCTCGGCCTCGCCGCTCTGCGACAAGCTCTTCATCGCGCCCGGCAATCCGGGCACGAGCGAATGCGGTGAGAACGTCGTGATCGACATCGCCGATCATGAGGCGGTCGCCAATTTCTGCAAGCTGCAAAGGATCGGCCTCGTCGTGGTCGGGCCGGAAGGTCCGCTGGTCGAGGGCATCGTCGACGATCTCGCGGCGGCCGGCATCAAGGCATTCGGCCCGTCGAAGGCGGCGGCCCAGCTCGAAGGCTCGAAGGCCTTCACGAAGGAACTCTGCGCCGAGTTCGGCATTCCGACCGCGAGCTTCGCCCGCTTCGACGATCCCGACGCCGCCCGAGCCTATGTGGCGAAGCATGGTGCGCCCTTGGTGATCAAGGCGGACGGGCTCGCCGCCGGCAAGGGCGTGGTGATGGCCGAGACGGTCGAGCAGGCCAATGACGCGATCGCGATGATGTTCTCCGGCGGGCTCGGCGCCGCCGGCGAGGAGATCGTCATCGAGGAATGGATGATCGGCGAAGAGGCGAGCTTCTTTGCGCTCTGCGACGGGCTGCATGCCCTGCCGCTCGCCTCGGCGCAGGACCATAAGCGCGCCTTCGACGGCGACACCGGGCCCAATACCGGCGGGATGGGCGCCTATTCGCCGGCCCCGGTGATGACGAAGGCGATGGAAGCGCGCGTCATGGCCGAGATCATCCAGCCGACGCTCGCCGGCATGACGCGGCGCGGCTCGCCCTTCAAGGGCGTGCTCTTCGCCGGGCTGATGATCACAGCCGAAGGGCCGAAGCTGATCGAATACAATGTCCGCTTCGGCGATCCCGAATGCGAGGTGCTGATGCCGCGCCTGAAGAGCGATATCGTACCCGCCCTGCTCGCCGCCTGCGACGGCGTGCTCGATGCTTTCGACCTGCGCTGGTCCGACGAGGCGGCACTGACCGTCGTGCTGGCGGCGAAGGGCTATCCCGGCACACCGGAGAAGGGCAGCGTCATCGCCGGCGTCGAGAAGGCGGCGGCGCAGGACGGCGTGCTGATCTTCCACGCCGGCACGCAGGACAAGGAAGACAAGCTCGTCGCCAATGGCGGACGCGTGCTCAACGTCGTCGCCCTAGGCAAGAACGTCAGCGAGGCGCAGGCGCGCGCTTATGCGGCTGTCGACCTGATCGACTGGCCGGGCGGCTTCTGCCGCCGCGACATCGGCTGGCAGGCGGTGAAGCGCGAGCGCGAAGGCTGACAGAACCGGGTACGCGGCCTAGATAGGCTGTGACGGCCGAATGCTCTCGGCTGCCGGGCCTGCGGAGGACGCGCCATGACCAATATCGACTCGCTCTTCCCCGGCTTCACCTCGCACTGGATCAACGGCCCGGTCGGCAAGATCTTCGTCCGCGTCGGCGGCGAAGGCCCGCCGCTGGTGCTGATCCACGGCTTCCCGCAGACCCATGCCGAATGGCACGCGATCGCGCCGGAACTGGCGAAGAGCCACACCGTGATCTGCCCGGACCTGCGCGGCTATGGCTGGTCGGCCGCCCCGCATGGCGATGGCGGCCAGCAGACCTACAGCAAGCGCGGGATGGGCGAGGACATCGTCGCTGTCATGGACGCGCTCGGCCATGTCCGCTGCGCGGTCGTCGGCCATGATCGCGGCGCGCGCGTCGCCTATCGCCTGGCGCTCGACCATCCCGGCCGGGTCGAGCGGCTCGCTTTGCTCGACATCCTGCCGACGCTCTCGATGTGGGAGGGCATGAACGCCGCGCGCGCCATGCAGGTCTATCACTGGACCTTCCTGGCGCAGCCCGAGCCGGTTCCGGAAAACCTGATCAAGGGCGATCCTGCCGGCTGGCTCGACCATACGATCGCGAGCTGGACGCGGGCCAAGGAGCTGAAAGCCTTCCATCCGCTGGCGCTCGCCTCCTATACGGAGTCGTTCAACGATCCCTCGCGCATCCACGCCGCCTGCGAGGATTACCGCGCCGGCGCCACCACCGATCTCGCCCAGGACAAGGCCGACCTTGCGGCCGGCAAGCGGATTCTCTGCCCGGTTCTGGCGCTGTGGGGCGATGGCGGCATTCCGGCCAAGGGCGCAAGCCCGCTCGAGATCTGGCGGCAGACCTTCGCGCCCCAGGCCGAGGGCCAGGCCATCGCCAGCGGCCACTTCCTGCCCGAGGAAAACCCGCAGGCGACCCTGGCTGCCCTGAAGCCGTTCCTGGCCCGGCCCGCGGCATGACCGCCTCGCCTTCTCCCGCCCCGGCGAGCCCGCCGGAGCTCGTCCTCGTGCTCGGCTCCGGCGGGGCGCGCGGGCTCAGCCATATTCCCGTACTCGAAGCGCTCGACGAGCTCGGGATCAGGCCCGCTTTGATCGCCGGCTCCTCGATGGGTGCGATCATCGGCGCCGCCTATGCCGCGGGTCTCGCCGGCGGCGAGTTGCGCGAGCATGTCGAGAAGACCTTCCGCGACCGCGCAAAGGTGGTCACCCGGCTGCTCGACGCCCGGGTCGGCAAGTTCGCCGATCTCTGGCGCGGCTTCGGCAATCCGGTACTGCTCGATGGCGAGCGCCTGCTCGACCTGTTCTGGCCAGAAAAGGTGCCGGACCGCTTCGAGGAGCTCGGCATCCCCTTCCTCTCGGTCGCGACCGATTACCACCTACATGAGGAGGTCGTGCTCGGTAATGGCCCGCTGACCCCAGCGGTCGCCGCATCGCTGGCGATCCCCGGGTTGATCCGGCCGGTGACGATCGGCGGGCGGGTGCTGATCGATGGCGGAGCGATCAATCCCCTGCCCTATGACCGGCTGCTCGCCCCGCATCGCATCGTGCTCGCCATCGATACCAGCGCCCCGGCCATGGTTAGCGACAGCCGCGTGCCAGAGCCGCTCGAAGCCCTCGTCGGCGTCTCGCAGATCCTGACCCGTGCCCTCGTCCAGCGCATGGTCGAGCGCCAGCCGCCCGACATCCTGATCCGCGCCGGCGGCGACGGCTTCGGCGCGCTCGACTTCTTCAAGACGCAGGCGATCCTCGACGCCGCCGCGCCGGTGAAGGAGGAGGTCAAGCGGAAGCTGTCGCAGGCGCTCGAACAACGGGCTTAGGCTGCTCCGGCGCATCGCAACGGAAGCCGGGCAGACCCGCCTCCAGCGCCTCTCGGCCCGTATCGGTCAGCTGCACGGCGCGGCTGTCCTTGATCCGCCGGACCCAGCCGGCCTCGAAGCAGCGACAGGCGAGCGCGGCCGCGAGCGAGCCGGCAAGATGCGGGCGGCGCTCGCTCCAGTCGAGGCAGGGCCGCAGCGGCGCGCGCCGGCTCTTCTGCGCGGCAGCGAGATCGATACCGAGCCCGGCGAAGATCGCGACGCCGGAACGGGTCAGGCCATAGCCGCCTTCCGAAACCGAGAGATGCCCGCCCTCGACCAGCGCATCATGGATGGCGATGCCGAGCCGGCCGGCGAAATGGTCATAGCAGGTACGTGCCTCGGCGAGATCGGCCCCGACGCGCGAAGGCAGGCGCCGGCTGGTCGGCTGGCCACTGGAGAGCACCATCAACCCCTCCAGGGTTGCGGCGACATCCGGCCCGGCGAGACGGTAATAGCGGTGGCGCCCCTGCACGGCGACGCCGAGCAATCCGCCCTGCAGCAGCTTGGCAAGATGGCCGCTCGCCGTCTGCGGCGCGACGCCTGCAAGGAAGGCGAGTTCCTTGGCGGTGAGCGCACGGCCATCCATCAGCGCGTGCAGCATGTTGGCGCGCGCGGGATCGCCGATTAGATGCGCGATCTCGGCGAGATAAGGTCCGTTCATGGCCATGGCCGAGCCTCCAATTGCTCGCACATCATCACCCGCACGGCACAGCAGGCAAGCAGCGACACTACGGCCACGACCGTAGTGTCGGGGCGCGACAGCGAGCCGCCGGACTGCCACAAGCGGTCAATGGCAACCGACTGACAGGCCCGGCCGCATCATGGACCAGACGACGCTGTTTCTCTTCATCGCCGCGACCTTCGTGGTCGCCGGCTTCGTCAAGGGCGTGATCGGGCTCGGCCTGCCGACTATCGCGGTCGGCATTCTCGGCGTGGTGATGGCGCCGGCGCAGGCGGCGGCGCTGCTGGTGATCCCCAATCTGGTGACCAATAGCTGGCAGCTCTCCGGCCCGAAATTCAAGGCGATCGCGCTTCGGCTCTGGCCGATGTTGGCCGGCACCTGCCTCGGCACATGGGCGGGGGCCGGCCTGCTGGAAAAGGCCAAGGACGGCTCGGCGACGCTCTGGCTCGGCATCGCGCTCGTCCTCTATGCGTTGGTCGGGCTAAAGGCCGCGAAGCTGCGCGTGCCGGCCGCTCACGAAGGCTGGCTCGGACCGGTCGTCGGCGTGCTGACGGGCGTCTCCACAGCAGCGACCGGCGTCTTCGTGCTCCCGGCGGTGCCCTATCTACAGGCGCTCGGCTTCGAGAAGGAGGAGCTGGTGCAGGCGCTGGGCCTCTCCTTCATCGTCTCGACGGTCGCACTCGCCTTCGGGCTCGTCGGCGCCGGCGCGCTCGACTGGACCATCGCCGGCGCCTCGCTGCTGGCGCTGCTGCCGGCGCTGGCTGGCATGGGCGTCGGTCAGGCGATCCGGCAGCGCATCTCGGCCGCGACCTTCAAGCTCTGCTTCTTCGCCGGGCTGCTGGCGCTGGGATGCTATCTGGTGCTGCGGACGATGGGCTGAAGCCCGTGAAAGCCATGGCCTACAGCATTCCGATCCAGTCATGGCCGGGATACGTCGCTGCGAGGCTCTTCTTCAGCCAGGACCGCTCGCGCGCCGGCAGCTTCGGTAATGCGTTCTGGAAGTCGGCTTCGTCCTTTGGCCTGCGATGCTTCGCCTTGAACAGCAGTACGCCCGCAGGTTTCAGGTAAGGCACGCCGTCGACCGTGGTCTCGACCATCTCGGCGCGTGAACGAACGAGGCCGGGATCGCGCTTGTAGGCCCAGATTTCCGGCGTCCCCGGCTCGATCATCATGTCGGCGCGCCAGCTCTGCGCGACCACATCCTGGCACCAGACCTGCCAGATCGAGACCGCCGGCTCCTGATGGTCGGGCAGGTACGCAACGATGCCGCTATCAGCCGTATAGAACGCCATGCCGCGCAGAGCCTGTCGGAACCTGCGGAAGTCGCCGCGCAGGATCGTGAATTCGAGATCCTCATGCTCGCGGGTCTGATATCCCAGCCAGAGATCCAGCGCCCAGCCGCCGACAACGCACCAGGGCAGCGAGACATCTGCCAGCCGGCGTGCCAGCTCGGACGGATGCCAGGCATCCCATGCCTCCTGATCCGGCTCTTCCCCCGAATTCATCGAAGCATCCTGCAGGGCGGCCCGCCCGGTCGAAAAGACATCCCGAGACGCACCTCTCACAACCCGAAGGCCGGCGGATAGGCCACGGTTCCCGCTTGCCCCGCCAGCGCTCCCGGCACAAGTTCAAGCGCCATGAAGGCCTCGCCTGAGAAGGGCGCAGCCAGCTTGCGCGCCAACGCCGCTGAGAAGCCGAAGCGCGGATAGTAGTCGGGATGGCCGAGGACAATCACCGCCGCGTATCCGAGGCGGCGCGCCTCGTTCAAGGCCGCCTCGATGAGGCGCCCGCCGATGCCCTTGCCTTGCCGGCCGGGCAGGACGGCCATCGGTGCCAGGGCCAGCGCGCTGACCGGGCGACCGTCCATGGTCGTGGGCAACGCGCTCAACAGGATATGGCCGATGATCGCCCCGGCCCGAACTGCGACCAGTTCGACGGCGACGAGATCGTCGCCCCGCAGGCGCTGAATGATGCCGACCTCCTCATCACTGCCGAAGGCGGCGCGGTTGAGCGCGGCGATGGCGTCATGGTCGGCAGCCGTCGCAGCGCGGATGTCGACCGCC
Organism: Allobosea sp. WAO; assembly: GCF_001509835.1. GTDB lineage: Bacteria > Pseudomonadota > Alphaproteobacteria > Rhizobiales > Beijerinckiaceae > Allobosea. Next base: position 250,887 of record NZ_JXTJ01000003.1, on the reverse strand, counting down.
TCGCCACCCCCCGGCATCAACGTCGCTCCTTGAAGAAATCGCGCAGCAGGGCCGCGGCCTCGCTTTCGCTCAGCCCGCCATAGACCTCTGGTGCATGGTGGCAGGTCGGGCTGGCATAAAGCCGGACGCCACTCTCGACCGCGCCGCCCTTGGGATCATAGGCGCCGAAATAGAGCCGGCGGAGACGGGCGAAGGAGATCGCCGCCGCGCACATCGGGCAGGGTTCGAGCGTGACGTAGAGGTCGCAATCGATCAGCCGCTCGGAGCCGATCACCTGGCAGGCGATGCGGATCGCCAGCATCTCGGCATGGGCGCTCGGATCCTTCAGCTCCAGCGTACGGTTGCCGGCGCTGGCGAGCACCTTTCCATCCCGCACGACGACCGCACCCACCGGAACCTCGCCGCGCAGGGCCGCGGCGCGCGCCTGCGCCATCGCAAGCGCCATCGGCGCGGCGGACGTCCCAGCGTCGGGCGTCTCGGACATGGGCGTCTGGGACATGGGCTCGATGCGCCCTGCGTCGACAGATGTCATCGAACCCTCATCATTGCCGCTCGCGGCGCGCCGCCGGCCCTGCTACAAGCGCCGGCTACGACCAATTTGGAGACGGCTTGCCTCGCGGCCCCTGCGAACCCCATCGCGGCCGACGACGAGACTGCTCTTGGAGCCATTATGAGCGACGACAACAACCAGAAAAACCGCGGCCCGCGCAAGGGCGGAAGCGGTGGCCACGGCGGTGGACGCGATGGCGGCCCGCGCGGCGGCAGGCCTCAAGGCCGCGGCGCGGGCAAGCCGCCCTTCCGTTCGCGCGAAGGCGATGAGCGCCCGCGGCGCGCTCCCGCCGAAGGTGCCGAGCGTCGCTTCGAGGGCGAACGCCCGGCCAAGCGCTTCGAGAAAAAGCCCTTCGAGAAGAAGCCGTTCCGCGAGCGCCCGAGCGGCGAGCGCCCGGCCCGCGAGGGCGGCGAGCGCCCCTTCCGCGAGCGCAGCGGCGAGGAGCGCTTCTCCAGCCGTCCGCCGCGTGAGGGCGACAGGCCCCGCGGCGACAGGCCGGCTCGTTTCGAGCGGCCCGGCCGCGATGCCGGATCACGCCCGCCCCGCGAAGGCGGCGAGCGGCCGTTCCGCGAGCGCGGTAGCGAGGACCGCTTCGCGAACCGGCCACCCCGCGAGGGCGACAGGCCGCGCAGCGAAAGACCCACCCGCTTCGAGCGCCCCGACCGCGACGGCGCGCCGCGCCCGCCCCGCGAAGGTGGCGAGCGGCCTCGCGGCGAAAGGCCGGCAGGCAAGAGCTTCGGCGAACGGAGCTTTGGCGAGAAGCGCTTCGGCGGCAAGCCGGGCGAAGGCAGGGGCGGCGAGGGCCGCAGCTTCGGCGGACCGCGCTCCGGCGGCAAGCGCTTCGATGCGCCGCGGGGCAGCAACCCGACCCATAGCCGGCCCGACCGGGCCCATCGCAGCGCCGCCGCGATTGCCGAGGCAGTCGGCCCGACCATTCTTCCGTCGCTTCTGGAGCCCGAGCGCATCGCCAAGGTGATGGCGCGCGCCGGAGTCGCCTCGCGCCGCGATTGCGAGGCGATCATCGCCGAGGGCCGCGTCACGGTGAACGGCCAGGTGATCGAGAGCCCGGCGCTGGATGTCAGCCCTTCCGATGTCGTGCTGATCGACGGCGAGCCCTTGCCGGCACGCGAACGCACCCGGGTCTGGCTCTACCACAAGCCGCGTGGGCTGGTGACGACGAACCATGATCCCGAAGGGCGACCGACGGTGTTCGACGCGCTGCCGGAGGATTTGCCGCGCGTGCTCTCGATCGGCCGGCTCGACATCAACACCGAAGGGCTGCTGCTGCTGACCAATGATGGCGGCCTCGCGCGGATGCTGGAGCTGCCCGAGACCGGCTGGCTCAGGCGCTACCGCGTGCGTGCCTTCGGCCATGTCACGCAGGAGCGGCTCGACACGCTGAAGGACGGCGTCACCATCGACGGCGTCAATTACGGCCCGGTCACCGCCCGCTTCGAGCGCGAGCAGGGCGCCAACACCTGGCTGATCGTCGATCTGCGCGAGGGCAAGAACCGCGAGGTCAAGAACCTGCTCGAGCATATCGGCCTGCAGGTGAACCGGCTGATCCGGATCTCCTTCGGCCCGTTCCAGCTCGGCGACCTGCCGGAGGGCGAGGCCGACGAAATCCGCTCCAAGGTACTGAAGGACCAGCTCGGCACCGAGCTGATGGCCAAGGCCGGCGTCGATTTCGAGGCGCCGCGCCGCGACGAACTGCCGGCGGGCGAGCGCCCTGCCCGCCCCCGGGCTCCAGCCGGCGACGACCGGCCGCGCCGGCGCCCGCGCGAGGACGCCGACGGCATGCCTTTCGTCCAGCGCACGCCCTCGCAGGACGACCGTAGCGACAAGCCGTGGAAGCGCACCGTCTGGCGCGACGAGGACGCCGAGCCGCAGCGCGAGCGCCGCGCCGCGCCGCGCCGGGGCGCCGACCCAAAGGAGGAGCGCCAGGCCCGCGAGGCGAGCGGTAAGGTGGTGCGCGTGCGCGACAAGGCGATCGAGGATCCGAGCGGCCGGCGGGTCAAGGTCGAGCGCGTCCGCGCCGCCGCCCCCGCGGAAGAGCCGCGCGAAGCCGGCCTGAAGCCGCGCGCGCCGCGCGGCGAGCGTCCGTCGCGGGCACCGCAGGAGGCGTTCGGCCCTGATCGCAGCGGCGAATCCCCCTGGAAGAGCAGCGGCGACTGGGCCGAGGGTCCGCCGCGCGGCAAGCGCCCGCCGCGCGCGGGCGGTGATGAGGCGACCTCCGAACGCCCGTTCCGCGAAAGACCCGCGGGCGACAAGCCGGCGGGCCGCAAATCCTTCGGCGGCAAGCCCTTTGGTGAAAGGTCCGGCGGGGGAAAATCGTTCGGCGAGAGGTCCGGCGGTGGCAAGCCGTTCGGCGGCAAGTCTTTCGGTGACAGGCCCGCAGGCGACAGGCCGGGCGGCCGCGGCCCCCGCCCCGGCGGCGGCAAGCCGGGTGGCAAGGGCGGCCCGCGCTCGGGACCGCCGCGTTCAGGCGGCGGCGGGCGCGACCGCCGTGGCTGAGGCAGGCATGATGCCGAAAAGCGGAAACCGGCTCTCGGGTGAGATCATGCCCGCCCGAGACGAGACGAACTGATGCGGATCGTCGGCGGCCGCTTCGGCGGGCGACCTCTCGCCAGCCCGAAGCCGGGTATCGGCGCGATCCGCCCGACCTCGGACCGGTTGCGGGAATCGCTCTTCAACGTGCTGGCGCATGGCTATGACGACGCCGTCGCCGGAGCGCGGGTGGTCGACCTGTTCGCGGGCACCGGCGCGATGGCCTTCGAGGCGCTGTCGCGTGGCGCCGCCTTCGCGCTCCTGGTCGATGACGGCGCCGAGGCGCGCGGCCTGATCCGCGAGAACCAGATGAATTTCGGGCTCGCCGGAGTCAGCCGGATCTTCCGGCGCGACGCGACGAAGCTCGGGCCGATCAGCGCAATGGCGCCCTTCGACCTCGTCTTCTGCGACCCGCCCTATCGCAAGGGGCTGGGCGAGAGGGCCCTCGCCTCGGCGCGCGAAGGCGGCTGGCTGGCGAAGGACGCACTTGTTCTGTTCGAGGAAGCGTCTGGTGCGGAATTCGCCCTCCACGAGGGCTTCGAGGAGCTCGACCGCCGCGACTATGGCGAGACGCAGGTGCGGTTCTTGCGGGTGGTGTGAAGACATCAAGGGGGCGCTACGTCCCCGGACCGGTGGCGAAGCCGCGTAGCTCCGGGACGAGCTGTGGTCGTCAGTCAGCCTCGCAATATCCACCGCCCTGAAGAAGCGTCGCTGACAAGCCGCGCGCGGGGATAGTCCGGGAGCTTATACCCGTCGTGATCTTCGCGCTTAATCTCCGTGTCCGTCGCGGAGATGCGCACGGATGCTTCCCAAACACCCTTCTTCCCAACCAGGACGCGCAACGCGGCTGAACGCGCCCGCTCTGACCTGCCACTTGGCGGGCCAGCGCATGATGGCGGCCTTCGCCCGCTTCCAGGCACTTGCCGAGAAGGCTGGCTTCAACCCCGACCAGCCGCGCGTACCGGCCGGAAATCCCGATGGTAGCCAATGGGCGGGCAGCGATGGAGCGGCCGGCAGCCGCCGGCATCGGCGACAATGGCGGGCCTTCGCTTGACCCACCCGAGCCTCCGAAGGAGCCATCGCAGGACAAGCCCTCGCGCACGCAGGCCGCCAAGGCGCTGGCGAAGCAGTTGGCGCTCCAGGCTCTACGCCGAGCCGGTCCTGTCGGGGTAGCGGTCCTGGCGATCGAAGCGGGGCACTGGCTCTACTCCGAGTCCCCTTCGATCAGATCCTATCAGGACGAGCCGAAGACGTTCGCCGAACTGCAGCAGCATGCAAGCAAAAGGCGACCGGGGTATGAGGACCACCACATAGTCGAGCGAGGCGCCGGCGGGCGCGAAGGATTCTCACGCGCGCAAATCGACGGCGCGGACAATGTCGTCAGCGTGCCCAAATACAGGCATCATGAGATTACGGGATGTTATGCGAAGAAAAATCCGCAGTTCGGTGGTCTTTCGCCGCGCCAGTATCTGCAAGATCGAAGCTGGGCTGAGCAGGTCCAGATAGGTCATTATGCACTGAGACGATTTGGAGTGCTGAAATGAAGTCCTCCCTCCTGGTCAAGCTCTCCACAGCGGAACTCAAGGCTCTCTTCGAGAAGCTGTGCATCGAGCAGTACGACGCTTTGGAGCGTAATGAAATCGCGATCTTCAACCGTCGATATGACAAAATCCAGGCCATCCAGGACGAGTTGAAATCACGCCCCGGGGACCAACGTCGAGTTCTCATGCAGTTATTCGGCCACTCTAACATGCAAGCGCGCCTTACGGCCGCTCATGCCACGCTTACGATCGACTATCTGGCCGCCCGTCGCGAGCTTCGGGCTATTGCCGACTCGAAATGGTATCCACAGGCAGCAGATGCCGGAATGGCGCTCGATAGCCTCGACAGCGGGTTCTACAAGCCGACCTAGCGTGGTCGTCGCCCCTACCTTCGCCCAAACAACTTCTCGATATCGGCGAGCTTGAGCTCGACATAGGTCGGGCGGCCGTGATTGCACTGGCCGGAATTCGGCGTCGCCTCCATTTCGCGCAGCAGCGCGTCCATCTCCTCCGGCCGCAGGCGGCGCCCTGCCCTGACCGAGTTGTGGCAGGCCATGGTCGCCAGCACATGGTCGAGCCGGCGCTCCAGCGAGCCGGCATCGCCATGCTCGGCCAGCGCGTCGGCGACGTCGCGGACGACGCCCTGGAGATTGCCGCCGGCGATGGCGGCGGGCGCCTCGCGCACCAGCACGGCGCCGGGGCCGAAACTCTCGATGACGAGGCCGAGCGAGGCAAGATCGGGCGCCGCCGCGTTCAGCCGGTCGGCATCGACCGGATCGAGCTCGACCACCTCGGGCAGCAACAGGGGCTGGCGAGCGATGCCGCTCTTCTCGCGCTCGGCCTTGAGGCGCTCATAGACCAGCCGCTCATGTGCGGCGTGCTGGTCGACGATGACCATGCCGTCGCGCGTCTGGGCGATGAGATAGGTACCGTGCACCTGGGCGCGGGCGGCGCCGAGCGGCCGGTCGAGCGCATCCTGCGCCGGCTCGGCGAGATGCGCGCGGGCATCGGCCGAGGGCATGGCGAAATCGGAAAAGCCCGACTGGAGCGGCTCCGCCCGTGCGGCCGGCTCGGGCATGCGCCAGTCTGCGACACTGCCGAAGTTCGGCCGCTGGATAGAACCAGCACCGCCGCCTGAGCCGCCGCCCGAGAAGACGGCGCGGAAGGCTTCGAGGGTGCGGGCGCCACCGGTCGAGGTGGCGCGGTGGCCGGCGCTCGCCAGCGTCGCCTTGAGGCTGGAGACAACGAGGCCGCGCACCAGGGCGGGATCGCGGAAGCGCACCTCGCTCTTCGCCGGATGGACGTTGACGTCGACGGCGGCGGGGTCGCAGAGCACGTCGAGATAGAGCACCGGGTGCCGGTCCGAGGGCACGACGTCGGCATAGGCGCCGCGCACCGCCGAAAGCAGCAGCTTGTCGCGCACCGGGCGCCCGTTCACCGCCATGTGGACGCCGGCCGAGGTGCCGCGATGAAAGGTCGGCAGGCCGGCGAAGCCCGAAAGCCTGACGCCCTCGCGCTCGGCCTCGACAGGCAGCGCATTCTCCGGGAAGTCGCGCCCGAGCGCCCGGCCGAGACGGCGCAGGCGCCCTTCCGCGCCGATCGGCTCCGTCGGCCAGTCGAAGGCGCTGACATGCTCGCCCTCGAGCGAGAAGCGCACTTCGGGATGGGCGATGGCGAGGCGGCGCAGCATGTCGGAGACGGCCTGCGCCTCCGCCCGGTCGCTCTTCAGGAACTTCAGCCGCGCCGGGGTGAAGATGAAGAGGTCGCTGACCTCGATCCGGGTGCCGAGGGCTGCTGCCGCCGGCCGCACCGGCCCCTTGACGCCGGCCTCGACCACCAAGGCTACGCCCTGCGCCGCCTCGCGCCGGCGCGTCGTGATCGAGAGCCGTGCCACCGAGCCGATCGAGGGCAGGGCCTCGCCACGGAAGCCGAGCGAGCGGATGGCGAACAGGTCGCCATCGGGGAGCTTCGAGGTGGCGTGGCGCTCGACCGACAGCGCGAGGTCTTCCGGCGTCATGCCGGCGCCGTCGTCGACGACGCGGATCAGTTCGCGCCCGCCAGCGGCGATGGTGACCGCGATCGAGCGGGCACCGGCATCGAGGGCGTTCTCGACCAGCTCCTTCGCGGCGGCCGCCGGCCGCTCGATCACCTCGCCTGCGGCGATGCGGTCGACGAGGACAGGGTCGAGGCGGCGGACGGTCATGGTGCCACCGTCATTCCGGGATGGCGCGAAGCGGCAGGCCCGGAACCCACGAACACGACAGAAAAGCGCGATACGCCGACATCAAGAACCATGACAGACCTGTGTTCATGGGTTCCGGGCTCGCACCTGCGGCGCGCCCCGAAACGACGGCGCGCCGCAAATCGCTCAGCCGCGCCCTTCGGCAAGATAGCGCTTGGCGAGGATCTTCGCTTCCTCAACCGCCGGCTGGTCGAAGGGATCGACACCCATGGCGTAGCCGGTGAGGATGGTTTCCAGCATGAAGTGCATCAGAATCTCGCCATGGCTGGCCTCGTCGACCACGTCGACATGGAGCTTGCGCACCGCCCTGCCGTTCTTGGCGAAGGTGTCGATCATGGCAAGGCCCTGCGCCGCGACGAGGTCGCCGATCGTCTTATCCGCGAAGTCACCTTCGCCGATCTGCTTTGCCAGCGCGGCGTCGATCGCCGGGCCCTTGCCCTTGTTGGCGACGGTCAAAACGGTGAAGAGCCTGTCCTTGGGACCGGCGAGATAGAGCTGCTGCTGCGAATGCTGGTCGACCGGGCCGAGCGCCCCGACCGGCTGGGTGCCCTGCCCGTCCTTGCCGAGGCTCTCGGCCCAGAGCTGCATCCACCAGCGGGTCAGCAGAGCGAGCTTGTCGGCATAGGGCATCAGCACCGCGATGTTCTTGCCAGTGCGCATTGCTGCGAGGTTGATGGCGGCGCCGAGCGCGGCCGGGGTCTCCTTGACGCCCTTGCCGGCGAGAACCGGGGCAAGCGCCTTGGCGGCGCCCTGGCGCAGCGCGACGATGTCGAGGCCAAGCACCGCCGCCGGCAACAGGCCGCAATTTGTCAGCACCGAGTAGCGCCCGCCAACGCCAGTGTGGTGCTCAAGGAAGGGCACGCCGAACGGCTCGAGCAGCGCCCGCAGCGCGTGCAGCTTACCGGGCTTGGCCGGTTCTGACAGGCCCTGGAAATGCCAGCCGATCCTGTCCTCGGCGATGCCGGCGCCGCGCAGCGCGGTGATCGCGGCAATGGTCTGCAGCAGGGTCTCGCCGGTGCCGCCCGATTTCGAGATCGAGACGAATTTCGTCGTCTTCAGCGGCAGCGTCTTCAGCAGCGCCGCGAAGGTCAGCGGGTCGAGATTGTCGATGAAATGGACACGCGGCTCCGGCAGGAAGGCCGAGAGCCCGGCCGTGCCGTAGCCGGTGAGCTGCGCCAGGGTCTGGCCGCCGAGGCTGGAGCCGCCGGTGCCGAGCACGAGCACGTCGCTGGCGCCCTCACGCAGGCGCTCGGCGGCGGAACGCACAGGCTCGAGATCGGCAGTCTCGGCGGGAAGGCCGAGCAGCGGCAGGGTCTTGGCCTCGCCGGCGAGCCGGGCCAGAGCCGGAGCGAGATCGGCGACAGCCTGGTCGAAGGCTGCGTCGGGAATGCCGCCCTCGCCGACACCGGAGACGAGCGCGAGATCGAGGCTTTGCTGGAGCATGGATCGGATCCGGAAGGCTTGAGGAAGGAAGGCGACGCTCAGGCGAGCCCGACCGGGCGGCCGACAGCCTGCACCAGCAGGCGGCCATCACCGAACAGCCGCGCCGCAACGCGCCTGACGTCGGCGAGCGTGACCTCGGCGAAATGCCGGTTGCGCTCGGCCAGGAATTCCGGCTCGAAGCCGACTACAGCCAAGCCGAGCAGTTCGGCGGCGATCTTGGGCGAAGTGTCGAAGCGCAGCGGGTACGAGCCGATGATGTAGCGCTTGGCTTCCTCGACCTCGTGCTCGCTCGGCCCCTCGGCAGCGAGCTTGGCGATTTCCTCGCGGATCACCGTCATCGACTCCGCGACGCGGTCATTGCGGGTCGAAGTCCCGCCGATCAGGAAGCCGCTCTGGCGCAGCGGCATCAGGCTCGAGGAGACGCCATAGGCGAGGCCACGCTTCTCGCGCACTTCCATGAAGAGCCGCGAGGTGAAGGCCGAGCCGCCGAGGATGTGGTTCAGAACGGTACCGGCGAAGAAATCGGGGTCATGCCGCATCAAGCCGGGGCCGATGAAGCGCAGCACGGTCTGAGGCACGTCGAGGTCGACGATGCGGGTCTCGCCGAGGCTGGCGATCGGCAGGCCGGCCTCCGGCATGACGCGCGGCTGCCCAGCCGGGAGCTTGGCGAAAAGATCATCCAGGCGCTGCACCAGCTCGGCGGCGGTGATGTCGCCGACCGCGACGAATTTCAGGCCGCCACGGCTGAGAAGCTGACGCGAGAGCCCTTTCAACGCGTCCGGCTGCAAGGCACCGACGCTGGCGACGTCGCCGCGTTCCGGCCGGCCATAGGCGTGGCCGGGAAAGGCGGCGGCGAAGAGCGCGTTGCGGCAGAGCGTGTCGGGGTTCTGAGCCTGGCGCTGCAGGCCCGCGATCACCTGCGCCTTGACGCGCGCAACCGCGTCGGCGTCGAAGCGCGGCGCATTGACGGCGAGGCCGAGCAATTCGAAGGCGACATCGCGATGACGCGACAGGGTCTGCACCTGGCCGTGGAAATCGTCGCGGCGGGCATCAAAGGAGAGGCTGATGGCATGGTCGGCCATGCGGCCCTGGAAGGCCTCGGCGTCGAGATCGCCGGCACCCTCGTCGAGCAGGCCGGAGATCAGATTGACGCTGCCGGCGGCGTCGGTGGGGTCGCGGTTGGCACCGCCGTCGAAGGCGAAATCGAGCGCCAGTAGGGGCAGGCTGTGTTCCTCGACGAGCCAGGCCTCGACACCGCAGGAGGCGGTGACGCGCTGCACTTCAAGCGCAGGGCCGGGTGCGGCAAGGGCAGGTATGATCGGCGCGTTCATGACATTCCCTGACGGCGTGACGCCTAACGCCCGCCTGCTGGTGAATCAGGCGGCGGGCAGGAGCAGGCCGGTGACCGAGCGGTCGGGCCTGAGATAGAGGCGCACCGCCTCGACGACCTGCTCGCGGGTGACCGCCTCGACGCGTTGCGGCCAGAGCTGCACGTCCTCGACGGTCTCGCCGACGGCAAGAGAAGCGCCGAAGATGCGCGCCAGCGAGGACTGGCTGTCGCGGGCGAAGATCGTCTCGGCGACGAGGCGAGTGCGCGCGCGGGCGAGCTCGAGCTCGGTCGGCCCGTCGGCGATGAAGGCGGCAAGCGTCGCATCGAGCCCCGCTTCCAGCGTCGCCATCTCGACGCCGGGACGCGGGCTCACCGACACCTGGAAAGCGGAACGGTCGACCATCGAGCCCATGAAATAGGCGCCGGCCCCGGCCGCAAGCTCCTGCTCGACGCAGAGCCTGCGGTAGAGCCGCGAGGTGGTGCCACCGCCGAGGATCTCGGCCGCGAGCTCCAGCGCGAAAGCATGGTCGCGCTGATCGGAGAGATAGGTCGGAGTCAGCCAGGCGCGGCGCAGCGAAGGCTGCTGGACGCGCGGATCGGAGAGCGAGACCCGGCGCGCGGCGCGCGGATCAGGCTCGGCCGGCCGGTTCCGGCGCGGCGGCTCGCCGCGCGCAGGAATGGAGCCATAGGTCTCCTGCGCCAGGCGCAGCACCTCGGCCGGCTCGACATCGCCGGCGACGACGAGGATCGCGTTCTCCGGCGTGTAGAAGCGCTGGTAATAGGCGAAGGCATCGTCGCGAGACAGCCCTTCGATCTCATGCTCCCAGCCGATGATCGGCGTGCCATAGGGGTGATGGACGTAGAGCGCGCTGGAGAACTCCTCGCCGAGCTGGGCTGCGGGGTCGGCGTCGACCCGCATGCGCCGCTCCTCGAGCACCACGTCGCGCTCCGGCCCGACCACGCTCTCGTCGAAGGCGAGGCCCGTCATCCGGTCCGCCTCGTAATCCATCATCGCGCGCAGATGCTCCTTCGGCACGCGCTGGAAATAGGCGGTATAGTCGAAGGAAGTGAAGGCGTTCTCCTGGCCGCCATAGCCGGCGACGATCTTGGAGAACTCGCCGGCCGGCCATTTCGCCGTGCCCTTGAACATCAGATGCTCGAGGAAATGGGCGATACCGGACTTTCCGGCCGGATCGTCGCCCGAGCCGTTGCGATACCAGACCATGTGGGTCACGACCGGAGCCCGGTGGTCGGGAGCGACCACGACCTCGAGGCCGTTGGAGAGCCGGAAGGATTCGACCGTGCTGGCGACGCTGCTCGGCGGCGTGTGAACCGTCATGGGGCTGGTCGGTCTCCTGCGACAACGGGACGGGAAGCCAGCCCGGGCAGCCTTGGAGGCCCGAGCCGGTAATGGGCTCCACCGGAAGATAGGCCTGCGCGTCGCCGGAAACCAGCCCGCGCGGTTGCCGCAAAGGCGCGCCGTACCAGCGCGCCTCGGGCCGCTACCGCATCGGCGTGGTGCCGGTCAGGAACTCGCGCTGGCCGACGGCCTGCTTGTCTTCCTGCGGGCCGGAAGCGCCCGGGCCGAGCGGGGCCGTGCCCGCCGGCCGGCGATAACCGACCGGCGGCTCGAAGAGGTAGTTCCGCGCCGGCTCGCTGCCATAGGTCAGATTGTTGGTGTCGGTCTGGGCCTGGCGCGCCGCCATCTCGCGGCCGATACGGATCGGCGCGATCTGGTTGTTGTAGTTGTTGTGATCCGGAACGATCCCATCCGGCCCATTGGCACGCCCGGCGACGCGGCCACGGCGAAGCTCCTGCTGGGACATTTCCGGCCGGTTGTTGGCGCGATAGGCCTCGGTGCTGGCGAAGGGCGAGCGGCTGGCGTCGCGCTCGGCCTTGCGGCGGGCGACATCCGGATCATCCGGCCACGCGGCGGTGCGCGTCGCGCCGGGCTCCTGCGGCTTCGGCAGGGTCGTGGACGGCGGCACGACCAGAGGCGCGCGCTGCTTGTAGTCGATATCGTCCTTGTCGCTGCCGAAAAGCCCCATGCCTTTCACCAGGTTCTGGAAGAGCATGCCTTCCTGGGCAAAGGCAGGGGTCGCCGCCAGCAGCAGGCCGCCAGCGAGCAGCATGCGCGAGGCGCGGATCCGATGAGCCATGTCCATTCTCCGTCCCAGGGCACGTGACCCCGTCATGATCGATCGGCGCGGCAAAACCATGGCAAGCAAACTAGTGCGAAACGGCTTTACCGGCGCCCGGCCGGAAGGACTCATACAGAAGCCCGGCCACGCCGACAACGATCGCTGCATCGGCGATGTTGAAGATATACCAGCTGAAGCTGCCGAAATGCACATGGACGAAGTCGACGACGGCCCCGAAGACGGCCCGATCGATGCCATTGCCGAGTGCGCCGCCGATGATCAGGGCAAGGCTCGCGATCGTCAGCCGGTCGTCCGAACGCCACATCCAGCGGCCGAGCCAGATCGGCGCCAGGAAGGAGACGGCAACCAGCAGCCAGCGACCGATATCGGTCGACTGCTGGAACAGGCCGTAGGAGATGCCGCGGTTCCACGCGAGCACGAACTCGAGGAACGAGGTGATCTGGAACGGTCCCTCCTCGGCAATGCGGGCACCGAAGAGCAGCCAGAGCTTGCTCGCCTGGTCGAGCAACAACACGACCACGGCGAGGATGACGCCGAAACGGCGCAGCGGCGTCAGGCCGGCGCCGGCCGGCAGCGCGTTCGGCTCCGGCTGGCTCATGCGGCGCGGCTGAGCTCGCGCAGCGCCTTGGCGTCGCGCGGGGTGACGTCGGGATAGTCGGGCTCGGCCGTCGCAGGGTCGAAGTACTTCCACGAGCGGGCGCATTTCACCCCGGAGGCCCGCGCCGGCACGACCGAGACGCCAGGCACGTCGGCGAGGCGGAAGGCGTCTTCCGGCCCCTCGACATCGCTGATCCTGGCGCCGGAGGTGATGCAGATCTCGGCGAGGTCGAGCCCGCTCACAGCGGCGCGCAGATCCGGGTCGGCGATATGGACGACCGGCGCCGCCTCCAGCGAAGAGCCGATGCGCTTGGCAGCGCGCTCGAGCTCCAGCGCGCCGGTGACGACGCGGCGGACGCGACGGACCTTGGCCCAGCGCTCGGCGAGCTCGGGATCGAACCAGCTCTCCTCGACCGCGGCGAAGAGCTCGAGATGGACCGAACCCTCGCCGGCCTTGGCCTGCGGATAGCGCTCGAGCCAGGCCTCCTCGGCGGTGAAGACCAGGATCGGCGCGAGCCAGGTCGTCAGGCAGCGGAAGAGATGATCGACGACGGTGAGCGCGCTCCTGCGGACATGGCTGGAGGTCGGATCGCAGTAGAGCGCGTCCTTGCGGACGTCGAAATAGAAGGCCGAGAGCTCGGTGTTCATGAACTGCGAGAGCAGGTTCACGACCTTCTTGTAGTCGTAAGTCCGGTAGGCCTCCTCGACCTGCGGGCCGAGCTCGGCAAGGCGGTGCAGCATCAGCCGCTCCAGCTCCGGCATCGCGGCCGGCTCGGCGACGCGGATCTCCTCGCTGAAATGCGCGAGCGTGCCGAGCATCCAGCGCATGGTGTTGCGCAGCTTGCGATAGGTCTCGACGAAGGTCTTGAGGATCTCCTTCCCGATGCGCAGATCGTCGGAATAGTCGGCCGCCGCGACCCAGAGGCGCAGGATGTCGGCGCCGCTGTCCTTGATCACGTCCTGCGGGGCGGTGACGTTGCCCTTCGACTTCGACATCTTCTCGCCCTTCTCGTCGAGGCAGAAGCCGTGGGTCAGGACGACGTCATAGGGCGCCCGGCCGCGCGTGCCGCAGCTTTCGAGCAGGCTCGAATGGAACCAGCCGCGATGCTGGTCCGAGCCTTCGAGGTACATCACCTTGTCCTTGCCGCCGTCGACGATGCGATGCGTCTTGAGGTCGGCGCGCTTCTCCAAAGTGAAGGCGTGGGTCGAGCCGGAATCGAACCAGACGTCGAGCACGTCGGTGACGCGCTCATACAGCGCCGGGTCGTAGCCGAAGGGCTTCAGGAAGCGGGCGCCGTCGGTGTCGGTGAACCAGGCATCCGCCCCTTCGGCCTCGAAGGCCTCGGCGATCGCGGCGTTGACCTTCGCGTCGACCAGGACCTCCTTGGTCTCCTTCTCGACGAAGACGGTGATCGGCACGCCCCAGGCGCGCTGGCGCGAGACCACCCAGTCGGGCCGGTTGGCGATCATGCCGTTGATGCGGTTCTCGCCGGCGGCAGGAACCCATTCGGTATCCTTGATCGCCTTCAGCGCCCGGTTGCGCAGCGTGTCGGCATTGCCGCCCGCCGTCGGCGCGGGAGCCGCCGGATCGGGCGCGCCGGCATCGCCATAGGGCTTGTCCATGGCGATGAACCATTGCGGCGTGTTGCGGAAGATCACCGGCTTCTTCGAGCGCCATGAATGCGGGTACTGGTGCTTCAGGCGGCCGCGCGCGACGAGATGGCCGGTCGCCGCCAGCGCCTTGATGACGACGTCGTTGGCGTTGCCCTTCTCGCCCTTGTCGGTGATGACCTGCGCGCCCTCGAAGCCCGGCGCCTCCTTGGTGAAGCGACCATCGGCGTCGACGGTGTAGGGAATGCGGGTCTCGATACCGCGCTCGGCCAGCATCCGGCCATTCGCCATCCAGACGTCGAAGTCCTCGCGGCCATGGCTCGGCGCGGTGTGGACGAAGCCGGTACCCGCATCGTCGGTGACATGGTCGCCATCGAGCAGCGGCACGTTGAAATCATAGCCCTGGCCGCGCAGCGGATGGGCGGTGGCCGCCGCTTCGAGCTCGCTGGCGGCGATGTCGCGAACGAACTCGTAGGCTTCGACCTTCGCGGCCTTGAAGACGGATTCGGCCAGGTTCTTCGCGAGGATATAGGTCGCCCCGACCTTGGCCCAGTTGTTCTCCGGCGCCGCGCTGACGCGGTAGAGGCCGTAGGCGACCTTGTGGTGGAAGGAGATCGCCCGGTTTCCGGGGATCGTCCAGGGGGTCGTGGTCCAGATCACCACCGAGGCCCCCGCGAGCGACCCCGAGCCGAGAACCGGGAACGCGACATGGATGGTGTCGCTGGTGTGCTCCTCGTACTCGACCTCGGCCTCGGCGAGCGCGGTCTTCTCGACCACCGACCACATCACCGGCTTGGAGCCGCGGTAGAGCATGCCGTTCTCGGCGAACTTCATGATCTCGCGGGCGATCTGCGCCTCGGCCGGATAGGCCATGGTGAGATAGGGATCGGACCAATCGCCCTCGACGCCGAGGCGCTTGAACTCGGTGCGCTGCACGTCGACCCAGTGCTCGGCGAAGGCGCGGCATTCCTTGCGGAACTCGACGACCGGGACATCGTCCTTGTTCAGGCCCTTGGCGCGATACTGCTCCTCGATCTTCCACTCGATCGGCAGGCCATGGCAGTCCCAGCCCGGCACGTAGTTGGAATCGTGGCCGAGCATCTGCTGCGAGCGCGTGACGAGGTCCTTCAGGACCTTGTTGAGCGCATGGCCGATATGGATGTTGCCGTTCGCATAGGGCGGGCCGTCATGCAGGACGAAGCGGTCGCGGCCTTTGCCGGCCTCGCGCAGCTTGCGGTAGAGGTCCATCTTGGCCCAGCGGGCGAGCAGTTCCGGCTCGCGCTGCGGCAGGCCGGCCCGCATCGGAAACTCGGTCTGCGGCAGGAACAGGGTCTGCGAGTAATCCTGACCCTTGGCATCCTGGGCTTTGGCGTCCTGGGCGGCGGTCTTGTCGTTCATGATCCGGCTCTGGCGGTTCGGACAGGCGGGCCAGATCGGTCTGGCGCTGCGCTCTTGTCCGCGGAAACTGGGAAAGCGGTCGAAATCCCGGACTGCGCAGGCGCCCGCGCGTCAGCGCAGGGCGGCAGCCGGGCTCGTAATTCGCCGGGACAGTGCGATGATCGTGGCGCGGAAAGCGGACATGAGCGGCTTCTAGCAGGCGTTGCCTAGGGAAGGAAGGGCGGCGTCCGGCCGAGAATGTCGCGCGCCTGTAGGCTGTCGGCGTCCATCTGCGCGATCAGCGCCTCGAGCGAGTCGAACTTCGCCTCGCCGCGGAGCCAGGCGACGAGGGCGACATCGACGGTCTTGCCGTAGAGATCACCCGAGAAATCGAACAGGAAGGTCTCGAGCCGCGGCGCACCATCGTCGAAGGTCGGGCGGCTGCCGAAGCTGGCGACGCCGTCGCGCCAGATGCCGTCGACGCGCATCCGCACCGCATAGACGCCATAGCGCAGACGACAATCGCGGGGCAGATGCATGTTGGCGGTGGGGTAGCCGAGCTCGCGCCCGCGCTTGTCGCCATGGGCGACCACGCCGCGCACCAACCAGGGCCGACCCAGGAATTCGGCGGCACGGGCGACGTCGCCCTGCTCCAGCGCCGCGCGGATCAAGGTCGAGGAGACCGGCTCGCCCTGCCAGGAATAAGGCGCGACCACTGTCACCGGCACACCCGCCGCGCAAGCCCGCGCCTGCAACATCTCCGGCGAACCGGTGCGGCCCGCGCCGAAATGGAAATCATAGCCGCAGACCAGGCCGGATGCGCCGAGCCGGCCGAGCAGCAATTCGTCGATGAAGGCCTCGGCCGCGACCGCGGCAATCTCACGGTCGAAGGGCACAACGAAGCTCGGCGCGAGCCCTTCGCCGGCGAGCAATTCGACCTTGAGCGCCGCCGGGGTCAGCCGGAACACCGGCTGGTCCGGCCGGAAGACCGAGCGCGGATGCGGCTCGAAGGTCAGAGCCGCCGCCTGGCCGCCGTGCGCTGCCGCCATCTCGTTCGCGACCCGCGCCAGCTCGGCATGGCCGCGATGGACGCCGTCGAAATTTCCGAGCACCAGCACCCGCCCGCGCAAGGCGTCGGGCACGGGCTTTCCCGGTTCGAGGATGAAGGCAGCCGGCATATCGGGGCGCGGCGCTTCGGCGGATGAGGTCATGGAGCGCAAGCGTCCGGGCGCCGGGACCATCCGGCGGGGCGTGTTTGGCCCCAAGCCGGCGGAAGCGTCAAGACTTCCCCGTCAGGCTTTCGCTGCCGCCTTCGGCAGCGCCACCCAGGCCTCCCCTTCGAGAACCGCCTTGCCGTCGACCAGGCATTCGCAGAACAGGCGGGCGCGGCGGCGCTCGGCCACGAGCTCGACAACCTCGACCCGGGCGGTGACGACATCGCCGATCTTGACCGGGGCGAGGAAGTTCAAGGTCTGCGAGAGATAGACCGCACCCGGCCCCGGCAGGCGAGTGCCGAGCAGGGCCGAAACCAGACTGGCCGTCAGCATGCCATGCGCGATGCGCTGGCCGAACTTCGTGCCGGCCGCGTAGCGGTCGCAGAGATGGATCGGGTTGGCATCGCCGGAGAGGTCGGCGAAGAGCGAGATGTCGCGCTCCATCACGGTGCGCATCAGGCTTTCGCGCTGGCCGATCGCCAGATCCTCGAAGGCATGAACCTGATAGAGCGTGCTGGTCATCATCGGTCGTTTCGCGTGCGCAGCAACGGTGGGAATGCCGCTGCCGCACGAGACAGGGGATGGCAGCGTTTCACAATTCGCTGCATTGCACCATAGAACTTTCGTGCCTGTGCGTGGTCGCCTTTCGGATGATGACGCTGCGTCAGTTTTCGATCGAATTAACCGCTTTGAAACGCGGCTTCGCTATCAGGATTGCCCCATGATTGCCGCTCTGAGAGAGCGGCCAGCGCATCGGCATGGCCGGTGCGTACTTGCATGCTCGGAGTTCCACCATGGCCCTTGACCCGTCGATGCCGATCCTGGTGGTGGACGATTACCAGACCATGGTGCGGATCATCCGCAACCTCCTGAAGCAGCTCGGCTTCGAGAATGTCGACGATGCCTCGGATGGCAGCAGCGCCATCGCCAAGATGCGCGACAAGAAATACGGGCTGGTGATCTCGGACTGGAACATGGAGCCGATGACCGGCTTCGAGCTGCTGCGCCAGGTCCGCAACGAGGAAGAGATCGCCGCGACGCCGTTCATCATGGTCACAGCGGAGTCGAAGACCGAGAATGTCATCGCCGCCAAGAAGGCCGGCGTGAACAACTACATCGTCAAGCCGTTCAACGCGCAGACGCTGAAATCCAAGATCGAGTCGGTCTGCGCCGCCTGAGTGCCGGGCACCAGCTGAACTGAGCCCTCATCCTGAGGAACCGCTCCGTAGGGAACGGCGTCTCGAAGGATGGTTCAGGGGGCTCAGCTGGAGCATCCTTCGAGACGCGCCCATGGCGCTCCTCAGGATGAGGCCGGGAGCTTCCAAAGAAACTCTGAGTGCCGGGGCTGTTGGCCCTTTCAACCGCTTACCAGGCCAGCTGCGGCATCGCGTAGTCGGGGCGATGGCTCTGGCGAGCGAACCAGTCCTCCAGCTCCGTCGGCGAGAGTTCACCAGTCTCCTCGGCGTGAATCCCGCCCAGGCACATCAGCGATCCCAGACCGTAGTGCACGGCGCCGGCGATATCGGTGCGGATCGCGTCGCCGATGGCGAGGATGCGCGACCTCTCGACATTCTCGCCGCGCAGCTCCTGGCCCTGGCGGATCGCCAGCTCGTAGATCGGGGCATGCGGCTTGCCGGCATAGATCGCGCGGCCGCCGATTTGCTCATAGGCAAGCGCGATCGAGCCGGCGCAGGGCACCATGCGGCCGCCGCGGTCGACCACCAGATCGGGATTGGCGCAGATCAAGGTGAGGTCGCGACGGGCGAAATCGGCGAGCTGCTCGGCATAGGTTTCC
Source organism: Allobosea sp. WAO (assembly GCF_001509835.1). Taxonomy (GTDB): domain Bacteria; phylum Pseudomonadota; class Alphaproteobacteria; order Rhizobiales; family Beijerinckiaceae; genus Allobosea. The sequence goes on along the minus strand of NZ_JXTJ01000003.1, from coordinate 232,478 downwards.
GCCGTCTCGGTCTCGTCGTCGAACAGGCCAGTACAGACCACATAGCGCCCCTCGGCGGCCGAGACGCGCGGCGCATCGAGCCCCGCGAGCAGCGGCAGGTCGCGATCCGGGCCGAGATGATAGAGCGGATCGCCGGCGCGATGGGCGATCAGGTCGCGGGCGACGTCACCGGAGGTGACGATCGCGTCGAAGGCATCGCCCGGCACACCGAGACGGCCGAGCTGGATCGCGATCTCGGAGCGCGGGCGGGGCGCGTTCGAGACGAGCACGACGGTAACGCCGCCGGCCCGCATCTTCGCCAGCGCAGCGCAGGCCTCGGCATACGGCGCAACGCCGTTATGGACGACGCCCCAGATATCGCAGAGGCAAAGCTCATACTGGCCGATGATCGGCGCAACGCCGGAAAGCAGGCGGGTGGAAGTCGGCACAGGCGGGCTCCGGCTTGGAGTGGGCGGCGACTGGCGCCACGGCATAGCGGTTCGGCTTGCGGGCTCAATACGCCGCCGGTCGCCGGCCGGCCAGCCCTGTCACGGCATAACGCGCAGGCGTCGGGTCCGGTTCAGGCGGTCGCGCGTCGCAGGACGTCGCGGAAGGGCACGCGCGTCGGCGTGGGCGGCGCAGCCGGAGCCTGAGGCGGAGACGGATAGTTGACGACCTCGGCAGCGGGCTGCGGTGCCGGCGCAGGAGCCGCTGGTGCGGGTGCCGCCGCCTCGGGCTCGGCGAAGACCTCCGGCCGCACCGGGCGCGGCGGCGAGAAGACGTCGCCCTGGCCGTAGCCGACACCGAGATCGAGCATGTCGGCGACCATCGGATCGTCCTCGACCTCGTCGGCGACGAGCTGGATCGCGCCGCGGGCGAGATGGGCGGCAAGGTCACCGGTGGCGATATCGGTTACCGCAGCTCCCCTCGCCTCCGCCAGGAGGAGCGAGGCCGGCACCTTGACGAAGCGGATGCCGCGATCGTGCAGCGAGATAGGATCGAGGCGCAGATCGGCGACATGGTCGAGCGCGAAGCGCACGCCATTGGCCGACATCGCCCCGAGCAGGCCAAGGCTCGCCGGCTCGAGCGTGCGGAAGACGCGCTGCGGCATCTCGATGACGAGATTGCCGATATGGGCGTGGTACTTTTCGAGGATGCGCGCCAGCGCCGCCAGGGCCCGCGACGAGCCCCAGGTCGCGCCGCTGAAATTGCAGGAGACGAAGAGCCCGCCTTCCTTGGTGCCGAGATGGCGGGCGATCGCCAGCGCACGGGTCAGGACGAGCGCATCCAGCGTCGGGCCGAAGCCGCGCTGCTCGATGGTCTCCATGAACTCGGTCGGGAGCAGCAACGTCTTCTCGTCGAGGCGCAGCCGCACCAGCGCCTCATAGCCGCGAGTCCGGCGCTGCGGCAGCTGGACGATCGGCTGGAGATGGACCTCGACCTGGCCGCTGGCGAGGGCATCGCTGATCCTGGCGACGCGCTCCTCCTGCGCCCGCGCCTGGGCAATCTCCGCCGGAGACTGCCGGACAGCGACGAGTGGCTCGGCCGCACGCAGGGGCGCACGTTCCGCCACCACCGCAACTGTCCGCACCGGCGGCTGCGGCGGCGCGGCGAGCTTGTCCTGAACCACCCGCAACTGATCGTCATGGTCGCCGAGAGTCGTCGCGACCTGCTGCAGGAGATCGCCGAGCAGGCCAACCTCGGCGGTGAGCTCGTTCAGCATCGCCCGGGCCGGCGCAGCATCGCCCTCGCTCATCGGCAACTGGTCGATGCGCTTGCCCATCGCATCGAGGCGGATGGCATTGGTCGCCAGCCTAACCTTGACCTCGCCGAGCCCAGCCAGGAGCTGCTCGCGCTCTGCTGCCCAGTTCCGGCGAACCAGCGCTGCCGAACCGGCGAGTCCCAGCCCGGCCGAGAGTAGGCCGACCGCATTGGCCAGCCCGCCCGGGAGCAACAGCATGGCCGCGGCGCCCAGCGAAAAACCGGCGACGCTGCTGGCGGCCGGTGGGAGTGCGCTGAGGCGGATGCGAGCCAAGGGCAGGATCACGCAAAAAGAGGGTGGGCGGGAACGCGAAAGCGGCGAATCACCTGCCGCGCCCGCAGGATAGCCGGGGGCGCCTGCTGCCGCGAGGGCCGGCGCGCCGGGAGCCGCATTCAATGCGCGGAAATCCCGCATTGGCGGCCCAGAAGCCCCGGCCTTCTAGCGCGGGCGCAGTCCGCCGGAATTGATTACGGCGAGAATCCGCTCGGCGACCTCCGTGGAGAAGCCCCGGCGGGCGAGATAGAGCCGCGCATCGAGATCGAAGAGCGGCACCTTCTGCCGCAAGGTTTGAAGCGCATGTTCCTGCGCAAAGCCGTCACCACTCGCCGCAGCTGCCATGGCGCGACCGATCAGGCCGAGCGGCGTCTCCTCGGCATTGATCAGGGCCGCGTGTGCTTCTGCGAGCCTGGTCGCGCCGGTGAGATAGGCCGCGAGATAGAGATAAAAGTCGTACCAGGGCGGCCGGCCATTGCTGAGCGCGACGGCCCGCTCGAGCAGAGGCAGGCCTTCCGCCGGCCGATTGAGCTGGACATAGCGTGCGCCGACGGAAGCCAATACGTCGGGGTCATAGGGATTGCGCGCCAGGGCCTCCTGCCCGGATTTCAGCGCATCCTCGACCGCGCCGCGCAGGAACAGGGCGTCCATCATCACCTGATGCGCGCGAGCGCTCGCGGGGGCGAGCCTAACGGCGGTCACTGCGGCGGCAAGCGCCCGGTCGAGCGCGGAGCCCGGCCGCGCGTTGAAGTCGGAAGAATACTCGTCGAGGGTCAGCAGCGCGAGCTGCGACCAGGCCGGGTGGAACTCCGGATCGCGGGCGACGACACCCTCCAGGCAAGTGCGGGCCGCCAGATGGTCCTCCGGCTTCATAGTGCGACGCAGGTTCACGGCGAGGTACAGACAGCCGGCCTCGAGCGTCGGCGGCGACTGACGGGCATCGGCGTGCAACACGCCGAATGGCTGCGCCAGCCGGATCGCCAGCTGCTGCGCCGTGTCACGCAGCCTCGCTGCGTCATTGAAATCGCCAATGCTGCGCTCGCGCGAGGTGGTCCAGACGACGCGGCCGCCCTTGGCGGTGCTGAGCCGTGCATGGCCCTCGATCGCGTCGCCGACCCGCGAGAAGCTGACCGTCAGGACATAATCTGCGCCCTCACCCGAACGCGTCATCGGCTCCGGCAGCTTGACGACCACGAGATCGTCGAAGCGCGCCATCGTGTCCGCGACCTGGCGCACGAAATTGCGCGTGAGGTCGTCGAGCGAAGGATCGGTCACCGCCTCCGCAATCTCGACCGAGACGACGGGCAGGCGCGCCTTGACCGGGATCACCGCCTGGACCGTCGGCAGCGGCGCCGAGCGCGGTGCGGCGGGAGGCGGTGGCAATTGTGAGGCGAGGTCGGGCAATTGGGCCGCGATCTTCCCCGCGCCATGTGCCGTGCGCCAGTACCAGAAGCCGATCGCGGCAAGGCCGAGCAACAGCCCGAGGCCGGCGACATAAAGCCAGTAACGCGAAGGCCGGGCAGCGGCAGCGCCGTTCTCGACCGACGCCGGCCTCTCTTCTTGCTCCTCCTGCACAGCAGGGCCGTCCTGTGCGGGAACCTCCTCTTCCGGAGGCGCCACCGTCGCGACGCGCTCGAAGGCCGGGACATAGGCGCCGACGGGAACGGTGATCCGGACGGGATCGGCGACACCATCGGCCGCGAAATAGAGATTCAACGCCTTGCGCAGGCGCCCGGCCTCGACGCGGACGATCGGGTCTGTCTGCGGATCGAAATCGGGCGAACGGCCGAAGGCCTCGACGGCGATCGTATAGCCCTTCAGCTCCCCGGCCCGGCCGGCCAGGGTCTGCTCGACGATGTAGCCCAGAAAGGCGGTCAGCTGTGGCGCGGCACGGAAGATATCGGAGGCGAGCACGCGTTCGAGCTGCGCGCGGATCTCATCCGGCGAGAGCCCGTCGTCTCTGTCCAGAGCTGAGGCGCGAACGACCATTGGGGCGTGGTCCAGTGTTCTCCCCTCCTCGAAACTACGCCAGAAACGACGTTACGTCACCCGCGCAAACGCCCCTCGTCGCTCGCGCGACGCAGGGATGCCCCGCCCGACCGCGGATTTACAGCCCGTAGCACGCTGCTAGGCTGAGGAGGTTTTAAAAAACTAAAGGGATCGGATCATGACCTCCGCGACGGGCGCGATCGCCACGCCGAACGACCTCGAAGCCTACTGGATGCCGTTCACGGCGAACCGCTCGTTCAAGCAGAACCCACGCATGGTCGCCCGCGCCGAGGGCATGTTCTACTACACGCCGGAGGGCAAACCGGTGATGGACGGCACTGCCGGGCTGTGGTGCTGCAATGCCGGCCACGCCCGCGAGCCGATCATCCAGGCGATCCAGGCGCAGGCGCGCGAGCTCGATTACGCCCCGTCCTTCCAGTACGGCCATCCCAAGGTCTTCGCAGCCGCCGCGCGCATCGCGGCGCTGGCGCCCGGCGATCTCGACCATGTCTTCTTCGCCGGCTCGGGCTCGGAAGCGGCCGATTCAGCGCTGAAGATCGCCCTCGCCTATTGGAACGTCTCGGGCAAGGGGTCGAAGACCCGGCTGATCGGCCGCGAGCGCGGCTATCATGGCGTCGGTTTCGGCGGCATCTCGGTCGGCGGCATGGTCAACAACCGCAAGTTCTTCGGCGGTCTCCTGACCGGCACCGACCACATCTCGCACACCTATGACCGCGAGAAGCAGGCCTTCAGCAAGGGCGAACCGGAATACGGCGCGCATTTCGCCGATGATCTCGAGCGCGTCGTCGCGCTGCACGACGCCTCGACCATCGCTGCCGTGATCGTCGAGCCGATGGCCGGCTCGACCGGCGGGCTGCCGGCGCCGAAGGGCTATCTCAAGCGCCTGCGCGAGCTCTGCGACAAGCACGGCATCCTCTTGATCTTCGACGAGGTGATCACCGGCTTCGGCCGCCTTGGCTTCGCCTTCGCAGCCGAGCGCTACGGCGTGATCCCCGACATGATCACCTTCGCCAAGGGCGTGACCTCGGGCGCGGTGCCGATGGGCGGCGTGATCGTGCGCAAGCACATCTACGACGCCTTCATGAACGGGCCCGACAACGTCATCGAACTGTTCCACGGCTACACCTATTCCGGCCACCCGCTGGCAGCGGCGGCCTGCCTCGCCACGCTCGACATCTATCGCGACGAGGGCTTGTTCGAGCGCGCCCGCGCCATGGAGCCGATGTGGGCGGATGCGGTGATGAGCCTGAAGGGCGAGCCGAATGTCGTCGACATCCGCACGGTCGGCCTGGTCGGCGCCGTCGACCTCGCACCGCGCGCCGACGGTGTCGGCAAGCGCGCCTTCGAGGCGATGGACCGCCTCTTCCGCGAGGAAGGGCTGATGGTCCGCACCGCCGCCGACACGATCGCCTTCTCGCCGCCGCTGATCATCACCGAAAGCCAGGTCGAGGAGCTGATCGGCAAGCTGCGCCGGGCGATCCGGGCCGTGGCGAACTGAGCGGCCAAACGCCATGGACCGGCGCGCCTTTCTCGCTGCGGCAAGTGCCATGCTACTGGCGCACCCCGCCGCAGCGCAGACCCAGGCGCGCCAATGGCATGAACTCTCGCTCGCCGAAGCAGGCTTCCTGCCTGATGCCGGCGAGCGCATCGACAGGGCGTTCGCCAGTGGAGAGTTGAACGGCCTGCACGGGCTTGTCGTGCTCCGGCACGGCAAGATCGCCCTGGAGCGCTATTTTTCCGGCGCGGACGAAATCTGGGGCGACAGCCGCGGCGTCATCGCTTTCAACGCCGACGAGTTGCACGATCTGCGCTCGGTATCGAAGAGTATCGTCGGCCTGATCTATACCATTGCCCTCGCCGATGGGCTGGTCCCGAAGCCGGAGGCGCCGCTCCTGGCGAGCTTTCCGGACTATCCCGACCTCGCCGCCGACCCGGAACGGCAGCAGCTCAAGGTCGCTCACGTCCTGACCATGACCATGGGCCTCGCCTGGGACGAGTCGCTGCCCTACAGCGATCCGCGCAACAGCGAGATCGCGATGGAGTACGCCCCGGATCGCTATCGCTTCGTGCTCGACCGACCGATAGCGCGCCCGCCGGGCGAGGCCTGGGCCTATAGCGGCGGCGCAACGGCGTTGCTAGGGCACCTGATCGCCAAGGGCAGCGGCAAGCGGCTCGGCGAGTTCGCCAGGGAACGCCTGTTCGCACCGCTGGGGATCGATCGCTTCGCCTGGACGAACGGCCTCGATGGCCGCGAGGCCGCCGCATCGGGCCTGCGCCTGCGTCCGCGCGATCTCGCCGCGATCGGGCAATTGCTGCTCGACAAGGGTAGCCATGCCGGCCGGCAGATCGTGCCCGCCGACTGGCTGGAGCAGTGCCTGACGGCGCAGACGCAGACCAAGGACGGGCTCGGCTACGGCTATCAGTGGTATCTCGGCCGTGACCGCGCCGGCGAGCCCTGGTTCGGCGCCTTCGGCAATGGCGGCCAGCGCCTCATCGTCTCGCCCAGGCAGCAGCTCGTCATCGCCATCGCCGCGGGCAATTACAACAAGCCCGGCGGCGAGCGAATGTCGGCCAAGCTCGCGAACGAGTTCGTCTTCGGCGCCCTGGCGCAGTGATCGCCGCTTGCGGCCGATCAGGGAGAAGAAATTTCCCCTTTCGACAGCCTCGACGACCGGTACCATCTCTTTGAATCCGGTTGTTCAGCGGCTCGTTCTTATTTGTGCACTGCGGTATTGACCGCATGACAAAGCGAAACCTAAGGCTCTGCAAATCCTCGCAGTTTCTCTTGGGATCGACGATGTCGCTTCGCAGCATTTCCGCCGGGCTGGCCGCCCTTCTCACGCCCTTCCTGCTCGCTCCCGCCCTTGCCCAGACGCCGAAGCCGCTGCGCATCGGCGTGCTCAACGACATGGCCGGCATCTATGCCGACATGGCCGGACCCGGCTCGGTGATCGCGGCCCAGATGGCTGTCGAGGATTTCGGCGGCAGCGTGCTCGGCCGGCCGATCGAGATTCTCGCCGGCGACCACCAGAACAAACCCGATATCGGCTCGGCCTTGGTCAATCGCTGGATCGACGAGGACGGCGTCGACGTGATCGCCGACATCCCGACCTCCTCGGTGCTGCTGGGCATCCAGGAGATCGGCCGGCGCAAGAACAAGCTCGTGCTCGCCTCCACCGGCGGCTCCTCGGACTTCACCGGCAAGTTCTGCGCCCCAACCGGCATCCACTGGACTTACGACACCTATGCGCTGGCGGTCGGCACCGGCCTGCCGCTGGCCAAGGATGGCCCCTGGTATTTCATCACCGCCGACTACGCCTTCGGCCATGCGCTCGAGCGCGACACCTCGGACGCGGTGAAGAAGGCCGGCGGCAAGATCATCGGCGGCGTCAAGCATCCGCAGGGCACCACCGACTTCTCCTCCTATCTGCTGCAGGCCCAGAGCTCCGGCGCCAAGATGGTCGGCATCGCGAGCTCCGGTTCCGACCAGATCGCCACGATCAAGCAGGCGACGGAGTTCGGCCTGCCGCAGAGCGGCGTCAAGCTCGCCGGGCTCTACCTGCACATCACCGACATCCACGCGATCGGTCTGCAGGACGCGCAGGGGCTGATCCTGACGCAGGCCTTCTACTGGGACCTGAACGAGGAAACCCGCGCCTGGTCGAAGCGCTTCTTCGAGCGCCACAAGGCGATGCCGACCATGGGCCAGGCCGGCACCTATTCCTCGATCCTGCACTATCTCAAGGCGGTGAAGGCCGCCGGCACGGCCGAGACCGAGAAGGTCGCCGCGCAGATGAAGGCGACACCGGTCAACGACTTCTTCGCCAAGAACGGCGTGATCCGCGAGGATGGCCGCATGGTGCACGACCTCTATGTGCTCGAGGTCAAGAAGCCCGAGGAATCCAAGTACCCTTGGGATTATCTCAAGCTGATCCGCACCATCCCGGGCGAGCAGGCCTTCCGCCCGCTTGCCGAGGGCGAGTGCCCACTGGTCAAGAAGTGAAGCTGCCGGCTCCTAAAGCCGCCGCAGCTTGTTGTAGCGGGCAACCAGCCTGTCGCGCTTGAGGCGCGACAGGCGGTCGATCCAGAAGATGCCGTCGAGTTGGTCGATCTCATGCTGATGGCAGATCGCGAGCAGGCCGTCGGCCTCCTCGCTCCGTTCCTTCCCGTCAAGGTCCTGATAGCGCACGCGCACGCGGGCATGGCGTTCGAGCTCGTCGGTCACCCCCGGCATCGAGACGCTGCCCTCGGTGTGGCGGATGGTCTCGCGCGAAACCTGGTCCAGCTCCGGATTGACATAGATGCGGACGTCGCCGGGTGAGAGTTCGAGCACCACGAGCCGCGACAGGACGCCGATATGCGGCGCGGTGATGCCGATGCCCGGCGCTGCCCGCATCGTCTCGAGCAGATCGTCGGCGAGCGCTCGCAGATCGGCGTCGAAACGCAGGACGGGGCCCGCGGTCAGGCGCAGACGCGGGTCGGGAAAACTCAGGATCGGTCGGAGAGGCATGAATTCAAGTCTTCCCTGATCCGAAACCAAACGAGCCTAGCCCCACTCCGCTCCATGCGGCCATAGGGGGAAGGCCTGAATTCACCGCTGCCGAGAAGCCGTGGGTAGGCTGTCGCTGACGAACGAAGCCACCGATCAGCGCGCGATGCGCCAGGCGACGAGAGCCGCGAGCGCGACCGGCACCAGGAAGACCACGGCAAGGATCGGCAGTTCCTCGCGCACCGAACAACCGGCCTTGGTGACGCCGACCCACATGTTGACCAAGGCGATCGCGAGCCAGGCCGGCACGAACAGTTTTGCCGCCATTGCGAAGGCCGGCTCGGCCCCGCCCCAGAGTTTTCCGAAGAGCAGGAACAGGCCGAGCAGCACAACGCCGCCGCCGATCACCATCGCCATGTGCATGCTGTCTCTCCGCGCGGGAAACGCGTTCCGTATCGTCTCGATACCTTCGCCAGGGTGGACGGGAGCTGAATGAACGCTTCAGCTCCCGGCAAGGAAAGCGGCCGGCCAGCTCGGGAATATTAGCCGGCCGTACCTCACTTCGTCGTGTAGCCGCCGTTCACCAGAATGGTCTGGCCGGTCATCCACCACCCCTCGGAGACGAGGAAGCGGATGAAGGGAACGATGTCCTCGATATGGGTCAGGCCGGTCGGCGAGAACTTCGACAGGGCTGCGGCGGTCTTGTGATAGGCGACCGCATCCGCACCTTCTGCCGGGTAGAAGAACGGCGTGTCCATCGGACCGGGCCCGATTGCGGTGACCGAGATACCGCGCTCGCCGAACTCCTTCGAGGCGGCGCGGGTGAAGTGCTCCACCGGCGCCTTCATGCCGGCATAGGCGGCATAGAACGGCGTGAAGGCCCCGAGCAGCGAAGTCACTACGGTGGTGATCTTGCCGTTATCGTTCAGCGCCCTGCCGGCCTCCTTGAGGAAGAAGAAGGCGGACTTGGAATTCACCGCGGCCATCTCGTCGTACTCGGCCTCGCTGATCTCGGCCATCGGCTTCTTCAGCACCTTGCCGACAGTGTTGATCGCGATATCCGGCTTGCCGAGTGCCGCGGTCGCGTCGGCGAACAGCTTCTCCACCGCGCCGGCGCTGGTCAGATCGGCCTGGAAGGCGACGGCCTCGGCCCCCGTGGCCTTGACGGCGGCGATGGTCGCCTCGGCATCGGCCCGGGAGGCGGAGCTGTTGTAGTGAATCGCGACCGCCCCGGCGCCGTGCGCGGCAAGGTCGCGTGCGATGAGCCCGCCGAGGTTCTTGGCGCCACCGGCGATGATGACTGTCTTGCCCTTGATGCTGTGGTCGGCCATGACCTCGTCTCCTGTCGTCGTCGCGAGTTCGCTTCGCCCGCCAGCAAGGTAACCGGCCGATTGTCTCGATAAAGCTGGATAAGCTGACATGACTTGTCAGCCCTGGCGAACAATCCCACTGTGCGGCGATGGACCGGATCGATCTCTTCGCCATCTTTGCCCGCGTCGTCGAATGCGCGAGCTTCACGCGTGCCGCCGCGACGCTGGGCCAGCCGCGCTCTTCGGTGTCGGCGGCGATCCGCCTGCTTGAGGACAGGCTGGGCACACGGCTGCTCCACCGCACCACGCGCCATGTCGCACCGACGCAGGACGGGCTCGCCTTCTATGAGCGCTGCCTGAGACTGATCGCCGAGGTCGAGGAGGCCGAGACGCTGTTCCGCAGCGCTGTCGACGGGCCCGCCGGCAAGCTCCGGGTCGACGTGCCCGGCCGCATCGGCCGGCTGATCATCGCCCCTGCCTTGCCGGATTTCCTGGCGCGCTATCCGGATATCGCGATCGAACTCGGCGTCACCGACCGGGCCGTCAATCTCGTCGAGGACAGCGTCGACTGCGTGCTGCGCGTCGGCCCCCTCAGCGATTCCAGCCTGATCGCCCGCAATCTCGGCGAGCTCGGCCTGATCAATGTCGCGAGCCCGGCCTATCTCGCGCGTCACGGCACGCCGATCGTGCCAGGCGACCTCGCCGGGCATTTTGCGGTCAACTACGCCTCGCCATCGAGCGGGCGGGTCGACGACTGGCAATGGCTGGAAGCCGGGCGCGTCCATAGCCTCGCACTGCCCGGACGCGTCACGGTCAACAGCGCCGAGGCCTACATTGCCTGCTGCCTCGCCGGACTCGGCCTGATCCAGATCCCGGCATATGACGTCGCCGCCGAGATCGCGGACGGTGCGCTGGTAGAAGTCATGCCGCAAGTTCGCGCCGAGCCGATGCCGGTCGCGCTGCTCTACCCGCACCGGCAGCATCTCTCGCGCCGCCTACGCGTCTTCATCGCATGGCTGGAGCCATTGCTGCGGGAACGGCTGCTGCTGTGATGGCGCGCGGAAGCTCGGCTCTGTCAGGCAGCCGAAGCGACGCGCCGGGCGCGAAAGCCACGGAATTCGTAGGCGTAGGGCACGAGGCCGTCAGCCCGGGCGAGCTCGGCCGCCGTCCCGAGCAGGATTTCGCGCGCCTTCTCCGCTCCCAATGCGGCGATCGCCGGCACAGCATGCGAAGATGACAGGACGAGCCGGACGTAACGCTCCGGCTCGAGCAGCAGGGCCGCATGCTCGCGATAGGCCTCCGTCTCCCCGAAACCGGGCGCAGCGGCAAGCTCGGCGACATAGTCCGGTCGCTCATAGACGCGCGGCCCGCCATGATCGCGCAGGAAAGCGGTCGCGGCGGCGACGGCCGCATTGGTCTCGTCGCGAACATAATCGGTGATGCCGATGACCCCGCTAGGAGCAAGCACACGCGCCGCCTCTGCGAAGAAGGCCAGGCGGTCGAACCAATGCGCCGCCGTGGCAGCGAAGACGGCGCAAACAACGCCATCCTGCAGCGGCAGTGCCTCGGCCGTGCCCTCGCGATAGTCGAGCTTCTCGCCGGCCAGGATGCGCCCGCTCGCCTGCGCACGCATGTCGGCAGCAGGCTCGACACCGATCACCGCGATGGCGGGCGCGAGTTCCTGCCGGAGCTGGCGGGTGAAGATGCCGGTGCCGCTGCCGACATCGACGACGACCTGCTTCTCTTCGGCACGCACGGCGCCGCAGAGCCAGCGCAGCAGCGCCGGCGGGTAGTTGGGGCGCGCCGCCGCGTAATCGTCCGCGACGGCGTTGAAGCGGGTCTTGCTGTCGGCGACCACGGTTTCTCCGATCAGGCGGCCTTCTTCTCCGCCGAGCCGTAGAAGCTCTCGCCGGTCTTGGCCATACGCTTCAGGAGCCGGTTCGGCTTGAAGCGCTCGCCATGCTTCTTTGCGAGACTCTCGCAGAGCTTCACGAAGGCGGCCGCGCCCATATTGTCGATATAGCTCAGCGTGCCGCCGCTATAGGGAGCGAATCCGAAGCCGATGATCGAGCCGACATCCGCCTCGCGCGGATCGGTGACCACACCTTCCTCGTAGGTCTTCGCCGCTTCGAGCGCCTGCGTGACCAGGAGGCGATGCTTCAGCTCCTCCATGTCAATCAGCTCGGGCTCGAGCCGGTTCGCCGTCAGCTCGGCAAGGCCGGGCCAGAGCCGCTTCGGGCCGGCTTCCGGATAGTCGTAGAAGCCCTTCTTGTTCTTGCGGCCGAGCCGGCCATGCTTCTCGACCATGTCGGAGAGCAGCTTCTCCTGCGCCGGGTCGACCGAAGTCTCGCCGAGCTGCGCCTTCGTCGCCTTCAGCACTTTCCAGGCGAGGTCGACGGCAACCTCGTCGTTGAGCGAGAGCGGGCCGACCGGCATGCCGGCCTGCTTGCCGGCCGCCTCGATCATCGCCGGCGGCACGCCTTCCATCAGCATGAGGTGGCCCTCCCGGATGTAGTTGCCGACGCAGCGATTGGCGTAGAAGCCGCGGGTGTCGTTGACGACGATCGGCGTCTTCTTGATGGCCCGGACATAGTCGAGCGCCATGGCGAGCGCCTTGTCGCCGGTCTTCTTGGCCTTGATGATCTCAACCAGCAGCATCTTCTCGACCGGCGAGAAGAAGTGGATGCCGACGAAGTTCTTCGGCCGCTGGGAATGCGCGGCAAGGCCGGTGATGGGCAAAGTCGAGGTGTTGGAGCCGAAGATCGTCTTGGGGCCGACCACGGCCTCGACCTTGGCGATGACCTCGGCCTTGACCTTCGGGTCCTCGAACACCGCCTCGATGACGAGATCGCAGCCCTTAAGATCGGCATAGTCTGCGCTGGGCTTGATACGCCCGAGCAGCGCATCGCGATCCGCGGTCTTGGCGCGGCCCTTCATGATCTGGTCTGAGACCAGCTTGTGCGAATAGGCCTTGCCCTTCTCGGCCGCTTCCATGTCGCGGTCGACGAGCACGACATCAAGCCCAGCGAGCGCCGTTACATAGGCGACGCCCGCGCCCATGAAGCCGGCGCCGACGATGCCGACCTTCTTCAGCTTGCTCGGTGGGACCTCGGCCGGGCGGCGGGCCCCCTTGTTCAGCTCCTGCATCGAGACGAACAGCGAGCGGATCATCGAGGCCGCCTCCTTCGTCCGCAGAATCTTCGCGAAGTAGCGGCTCTCGACCTTGAGGGCGAGGTCCATCGGCAGCTGGAGGCCTTCATACACCGCGCTGAGGATGGCGCGGGCGGCCGGGTAGTTGTCGTTGGTCTCGCGGCGATAGATCGCGTTGGCCGGCGGCCAGATCTGCATGCCGGCCGGCGAGTGGACCTTGTTGGAGGGCAGCTTGAACTTGGGGTCCTCCCAGGGCTGCTTGGCCTGCGGATTGGCCTTCAGCCATTCCTTGGCGGCGGCGACGATCTGGTCACGCGGCAGCACCGCATGGACGAGGCCCATATTGCGGGCCGGAAGCGCCTTGATCTGCTCGCCCTTGAACATCATCTGCAGCGCGTCGCCGGTCTGCATCAGGCGCGCGACACGCTGGGTGCCGCCGGCGCCGGGGAAGAGGCCGACCTTGATCTCGGGCAGGCCGACGCGGGTCGAGGGATCATCCGAGACGACGCGCAGCTGGCAGGAGAGCGCGAGCTCGAAGGCGCCGCCGAGACAGACGCCGTGCACTGCCGCCGCGAACGGCTTCCCGCAGGTTTCGAGCTTGCGGTAGAGCAGCGAGAGCTTGCGGCTCTCGTCGAAGAAGCGCTGCATCGCGACCTGCTCGCCCTGCTCCTTGGCCAGCCCGACATAGAGGTCGCGCAGGCCCTGCAACATGGTGAGGTCGGCGCCGCCGGAGAAGCTCTCCTTGCCGGAGACGATGACGCAGCCCTTGATCGCCTCGTCCGAGGCGACCTTGTCGACGACCTGGTTGAGCTCTTCCATCACCTGCGGGGTGATGACGTTCATCGAGCGCTCGGGCATGTCCCAGGTGAGGGTCGCGATGCCGTCGGCGTCTGTCTCGAAGCGGAAATTGGTGAGGTTCATCGCTTCTCTCCTCAAACGCGCTCGATGATGGTGGCGACGCCCATGCCGACGGCGACGCAAAGCGTCACCAGGGCGGTCTGCTTGTTGGTGCGCTCGAGTTCGTCGAGCACAGTGCCGAGGATCATCGCGCCGGTGGCGCCAAGCGGGTGGCCCATGGCGATGGCGCCGCCATTGACGTTGAGCACGGCGTCATCGATGTCGAAGGCCTGCTGGTAGCGCAGCACGACCGAGGAGAAGGCCTCGTTCAGTTCGAACAGGTCGATGTCCTTCGGCGTCATGCCGGCCTTCCTCAGGACGAGCTCGGTGACGTCGACCGGGCCGGTCAGCATCAGCGCGAGATCGGAGCCGGTGGTGGCGAAGGCCTTGATGCGGGCGCGCGGCTTCAGGCCGGCTGCCTTGCCCGCACGCTTCGAGCCGACCAGCACGGCAGCGGCGCCATCGACGATGCCCGAGGAATTGCCGGCATGGTGGACGTGGTTGACGAACTCGACATCCGGATGCGCGGCGGTCGCGACCGCATCGAAGCCACCCATCTCGCCCATCTGGACAAAGGAGGCTTTCAGCGCGGCGAGCGCCTGCATGTCGGTGTTCGGGCGGATGGTCTCGTCGCGATCGAGGATGACGAGGCCGTTGACGTCGGTGACCGGGATCACCGAATTCTTGAAGCGCCCCTCCTCCCAGGCCTTGGCGGCGCGCTTGTGCGAGCGCACGGCATAGGCGTCGACATCGTCGCGCGAGAAACCGTACTTGGTCGCGATCAGATCGGCCGAGACGCCCTGCGGCATGAAATAGGTGTCGATCGCGACTGACGGGTCGACCGCGATGCCGAAGCCCGAGGCGCCCATGCCGATGCGGGACATGCTCTCGACGCCGCCGCCGATCGCCATCTCCTTCTGGCCGGACATGACCTGCGCCGCGGCGAGGTTCACCGCATCGAGGCCCGAGGCGCAGAAGCGATTGATCTGCACGCCCGGCACTTCCTTGCCGTAGCCGGCCTTCAGCGCAACCGTGCGGGCGATGTCGGCGCCGGCCTCGCCGACCGGGTCGACGCAGCCGAAGACGACGTCTTCGACCAGCTTCGGATCGAGCTTATTGCGCTCCTTGATGGCGCGCAGGGTCTGCGTGCCCAGCTCGATCGCGGTGACTTCATGGAGCGAACCGTCGGCCTTGCCCTTGCCGCGCGGCGTCCGGACGTGATCGTAGATGAAGGCTTCAGCCATTTCATTCCTCCAGAGCCAAGGTCGCGCCAAGGCATATTCAAGAACGTCGACGACGCTAGTTTCGGTGGCAGTTGCCGATCAGGTCGACCTCCGCCCGGTTCGACCGCCATTCGTAGTCCCTCGGCAGGTCTCTCGCGTGCATAAAGGCCTGGAAGATATCGATCACGTCTTCCAGGAACAGTACCTCGTTGGTCCTACAATCCACCTTGAACCCGTTCGTCTTGACGGAGGTCTCGGTAGCGGCGCCGTCATGGCGATGACCTGCAATGAGATGGTCATAATCATAAGGCGATACGATTCGATCGTCATGCGATCTCGCGTAAATCCTACGCTCGAGACAGTACCTCTTATCATTAGCCTCGGGATCGTAACCGCCCGCCACTTGCACGTAATCGCCGAAGTCCCCGATCTCGGCCAGGCAAGCGAAGCCAGTCCCATCGGCTGGATCGAGCTCGAAAAGCAGATTCAAGGTATCGTCCAGGTTCGGGCTGTTCACCGTACCGCAATCCTCCCCAGACAAGACCAGCTTCAACGCGGCAGGCCGATCCTTAGTGGGCATGGCCATAGCGCACCCTGCAATCAGAACTGCTCGGCGCTCAGCGCCATGGTGGCGTCGGCGCCGGAGGTAATCCGAGCCAGATGCGCCGCGGTCTCCGGCAGCGAACGCTCCATGAAGAAGCGGGCGGTGACGAGCTTGGCGTTCATGCGCTCGGCCTGGCCATTGGCGCCGGCCTTGAGCTTGTCCTGCGCGACCTTGGCGATCTTCGCCCACATGTAGCCGAGGCAGACTAAGCCGAGCAGGTGCATGTAGTCATGCGCGCCGGCGCCGGCATTGTCGGGCTTGGCGAGCGCGTTGTTCATGAACCACATCGTCGCCTGCTGGAGATGGCCGAGCGAAGCGGCGAGCGAAACCAGGAGCGGCTTCAGCGCCTCGTCGCCCTCGTTCTCCTTCACGAAGGCACCGACCTCGTTGAAGAAAGCCATGATCGCGCGCCCGCCGTCGCGGCCGAGCTTGCGGCCGACGAGGTCCATGGCCTGAACGCCGTTGGCGCCTTCGTAGATCATGGCGATGCGGGCATCGCGCACGAACTGCTCCATGCCGTGCTCGGCGATGTAGCCGTGCCCGCCATACATCTGCTGGGCCTTCACTGCGTTGTCGAAGCCGACATCGGTGAGCACACCCTTGAGCACCGGGGTCATCAGGCCGAGTTGGTCGTCGGCCGCCTGGCGCTCGGCGGCGTCGCCCGAGCGATGGGCAACGTCGGACTTGATCGCGTTCCAGAGCACGAAGGCGCGAGCGGCCTCGTTGAAGGCCTTGATCGACATCAGCGTGCGGCGGACGTCCGGATGGACGAACAGCGGGTCGGCCGGCTTGTCGGGGTTCTTGGCGCCCGTCAGGGAGCGGCCCTGCAGGCGGTCCTTGGCGTAGGCGACGGCGTTCTGGTAGGCGACCTCGGACTGGGCCAAGCCCTGGATCGCGACGCCGAGGCGCGCCTCGTTCATCATCACGAACATGGCGTTGAGGCCCTTGTTCTCGGTACCGATCAGCCAGCCCTGCGCGCCGTCATAGTTCATCACGCAGGTCGAATTGGCATGGATGCCCATCTTGTGCTCGATCGAGCCGCAGGAGACCTTGTTGTTGGCTCCGACCGAGCCATCGGCAGCGATCTCGTTGCGCGGGACGACGAAGAGCGAGATGCCCTTGACGCCGGCCGGCGCACCTTCGATCCGGGCGAGAACGAGGTGGATGATGTTCTCGGTGATGTCCTGCTCGCCAGCCGAGATGAAGATCTTGGTGCCGGTGATGGCGTAGGAGCCGTCGCCGTTCGGCACGGCCTTGGTCTTGATCAGGCCGAGATCGGTGCCGCAATGCGGCTCGGTCAGGTTCATCGTGCCCGACCAGGCGCCCTCGATCATCTTCGGCAGATAGGTGCGCTTCACCTCGTCGGAGCCATGGACATAGAGCGCCGCGATCGCGCCCATGGTCAGGCCGGGATACATGGCGAAGGCCATGTTGGCGGCCGAGGCGTACTCGTTCATGACTGCGCCGAGCGTATAGGGCAGGCCCTGCCCGCCATATTCCGGGTCCATGGCAAGGCCGATCCAGCCGCCCTCGGAATAGGCGCGATAGGCTTCCTTGAAGCCTTTCGGCGTCGTCACCGAACCATCGGCGTTGCGCTTGCAGCCTTCCTGGTCGCCGGAATGATTGAGCGGCTGCAACACCTCCTCGCAGAGCTTTGCGCCCTCGCCCAGCACGGCCTCGACGAGATCAGGCGTCGCATCGGCGAAGCCCGGCAGGTTGTTGTAGCGCTCGAACTGGAAGACATCGTTCAGGAGGAACAGCGTGTCCTCAACGGGGGCCTTGTAGACCGGCATCGCATCCTCCCTGCAGATGGTCGCATTCTGGCGAGACTGCCTGCCGGCTCAAGATGGCGGCAGCGCCCCAAGATAGTTCATATATAAACTATTAGGCCGACCATTGCCAAGGGGGAGTGCAGGATTTTTAGGCCGCCGGCCCGCTGCCCGGGCGCAGGCTATCCAGCTTCACGCGACCGGCAAACCAAAAACGCCCCGGACCTTGGGGTCCGAGGCGTCGCAACGATGGCTGGCGGCCAATGGCCGCAGCGCGGCAGATCAGGCGCCGAGGCGGGCGAGCGTGCCTTCGAGCTCGGCGATCGCGGTCTCGATCTCGGTGCGCTGGGTGCGCAGCAGCTCGAGCTGCTCGGCGATCTGAGTGCGGGTGAGCTGGAGGCCCCCGACCGAGGCCGACTTCTCCTGGCCCTCGGTGCCCTTGCTCTCCTCATTGGCGAGCATGGCGCGGATCTCGACGAGGGTGAAGCCGAGCTGCTTGCCCTTGAGAATCAAAGCGAGGCGGGCGCGGTCGCGGCCGGAATAGATCCGGGTCATGCCGGAGCGGGCCGGTGAGAGCAGGCCACGCGATTCATAGAAGCGCAGCGTGCGCAGGGTCACGCCGAAATCGCGGGCGAGGTCGCTGATGGTGAAGCCTCCGGCAGCGTCGTTGGACACCTCGGCAGCAGGAATCGGGTTACGGCCGTCATGAACTGAAGCGGCCGCCAGAGCGGAGCTTTGGCGCGACATATGTGATCCTCGAAGGACGTTTTGGGGCAACGGCGCTGGGCGGCTGCGATGGCTGCAGCGATCCGTATTGCGGCGGGACATAAGGCGCAACACTCCCTTACGTCAGGTAATTTCCCCCTCTCCGTAGGTAAGTTACCGTTACGTAGACCGCCCAGGCGGCCTTTTTCGGGGGCTGTTTCCAGAAAATTAACCTCCGTGGCCGGTTTCTTAACCGTCCGTTTACCGTGACTGCGAAAAGTCGGTAGCGCGACCATGACGAATGCCCGCGGCAACCGGACATTCACGTTTCATGGTGTCGCGAAGGGAAGCTGCGGCGCAGGGGGCTGCGCATCCCGGAGTGAGGACCGGCCCCGTAGGCGAGCGTGACAATGGCGACTAGCCTGCCCTGGAGCGTGAAGGGCGTTGATCCGCGCACCCGCGACGCGGCGAAGGCCGCTGCGCGTCGCGCTGGCATGACGCTTGGCGAATGGCTCGACAACAAGATCCGCGACGAGGCGGAGAGCGACGCAGCCCCGCCGCCCCAGACCGAGCAACTCGACATCGCCGCGCTCTCGGAGCGCCTCGCCAGGCTCTCGCAGGGCGAGATGCAGACCGCCAGCACGCCCACGCCCGCCCCCACCCCTATCCCGAAGGCGGCCCCCGAGTTGTCGCGCGAGCGGATCGACGCATTCATCACCCAGGCCGCGATGGCCGAACGCCTGACGCGTGACACCGGCACCAAGACGGCCGGCGCCCTCGATTCGATCGCGAAATGGATCGAGAAGACCGAAAGCCGCCTGTCGATGGGTGAGCGCGCCACCGCCGAACGGCAGGAGCGCGCCACCAACGTCATCGCCGACGCGATCAAGACGATGGGCGAGCGTATCGCCGAGATCGAGCGCAAGACGGCGGAAGCCAGCCGCAAGGCTGCCGCCCCCACGCCGCCGCCCGCCGCCCAGAATCGTCCCTTCCTGAGCCGCGACGGGCTGGCAGCAGCCGTTTCCGACATCCGCTCCCGCCAGCGCACGCTCGACGGTGAGCCGGACGCGCCTGTGACCCATGAGCGCGGCATTCATGACCGCGGCAATGCGGCGCAGACGCTTGCCGGGTTGCGTGAGGACCTGCGCAACCTCAGCGCCCGCATCGCCCCGGCCCAGCCCGTGGTCTCGCCGGCCGTTCGGATCGAGGAGCAACGTGCCGCCTTCCAGCCACTCGAACGTGCGATCGGCGATCTCGGCTCGCGGCTCGAACGGCTCGACGGCCGCGACCGGCTCGACCCCGTCCTGAAGCCGCTGGCGCGGATCGAGGCCGAGATCGCGCGCATTTCCGACAACCGCTCGCAGGACGGGCTGAGCCGCTTCGAGCTCGAGATCGCGCATCTCGCCGCCAAGGTCGATGCCCTCGTCGCACGCGGCGGCGATCGTGCCGCGATCGCGCCGGTGCTGCGGGAAATCGCGGAGCTGCGCGACTTGATGGCAGCCGGCTCCGACGGCCGGCGCCTCGACGACCTCTCGCAGCAGCTCTCCTCGCTGTCCTCCGAGATCGGGCGCCTGCGCGACGCACAGCCGGACGGGCGCGAGCTGCGCAATCTCTCGCTCGCCATCGAGGACGTGCGCGACAGTCTGCTGAGCGACCGCTCGCGCGAGCGATCCGGCGACAATGCCCCGCTGCTCGCGCTTTCGCGTCAGGTCGAATCGCTGGCGCAGAAGATCGAAACGCTGCCTTCGATGAAGGCCTCGGTGATCGACAGCCAGGTCAACCAGCTGATCGCCCGCCTCGACGAGCTCGATGCCATGGGCCGTCCGGCCTCGAACGAGCTCTCGGGCCGCATCGAAGCGCTGGTGATCCGGCTGGAGAGCCTCGCGGACCGCTCCGCGAACCCGCTCGACGAACGTATCGACGTACTTCAGCAGCAGCTCGAAACCATCGCCCGTCAGGGCCCGTCGAATGTCGAGAAGCAGATCGAGGCCCTCGCCGGCCGGATCGACGCGCTCGCGGCCTCCAGCAACCTCTCCCGCATCGTCGACGATGGCGGCGTGCCGGTGGCGCAGGTCGACATGCGGCCGGTCGAGGACATGCTGCGTCAGCTCGCCGGCAAGATCGACGAAGCCGGGCGCCCCGGCGCCGGTGCCGATTCCTTCGACGCGCTCGAGCAGCAGATCGCGGGCCTGGCCCACCGGCTCGACGAGGCGGCGGCCACCCGCTCGGCCGAGACCGGGATCGAGCGGACCCTGCAGGACCTCGTCGTCCATCTGCAGAGCATGCGCGAGGACACCGCTGCCGCGGCTGAACGCGCCGCCCGCGCGGCGATGGCCGACATGGCACCACCGCGCGGCGCGGGCTTCGCCGAACTCAGCAGCCTGGTCACCGGCCTGCGCGACACCCACGCCTCCTCGGGCCGCCAGACCCAGGATGCGATCGGCGCCGTTCACCAGACGCTCGAAACGGTGATCGCCCGGCTCGCGAGCCTGGAGGCCGAACTTGGCAGCGAACGTGGCCAAGGTGGGCGCAGCACGCCCCCACTGCCGCCGCGCGCCAGGACGATCGAGACGGCGACCTTGCCGCCCGCGACCCAGCTCGGCGCCAAGGTTGAGGAGCGCCTCGTTGCCTCGCGCGGGCCCGCCGCCGCCTTCGACGTGCCGCTCGAGCCGGGCTCCGGTCGCCCGCGCGTCGAGACGGCCTCAGCCCCGGGCGATCAGCAATCGGTGCGCCAGAGCCTGATCGCCGCAGCGCGGCGCTCCGCCAAGGCAGCCTCGGAAGCGGCCAGCGCCGCGCCCGTCGTGGCGCCCGAGCCTGCCAAGCCCGGCAAGGCTGCCCCGACCGGCGGGCGCCTCAAGGAGATCATGGAGAAGCGCCGCCGGCCGCTGCTGCTCGGCCTGGCCGCGGTCATCCTCGCCATGGGCGCCGCCCATGTGCTGTCGGGGCCGCCGGCCGGCGATACCAAGAAGCACGTCGCAAACGCTTCTGCGCAAATCACGCCGCCCCCCGCGACAGCGGAGAAGGACAGCGTCGAGACGACTGCCTCGGCAGCGCCGAACAAGGACCAGAACGCCATCCTGGCGCCGATGCAGCTCGGCACCACCCAGGCCCTGGCCGCGCCGCAGGCCAGCCTGGCACAGCAGCCGGAAGCCAGTGTGGCGCCCGCACCGATGGTCGCGGCATTGCCGCCCGCCACTGCCGCCGAGCCGCCCGAAAGCGTAACCGGGCTCAACGAGCTCCCGGCGACGCTGGGAACGAGCGGCATGCGCAAGGCGGCGCAGTCGGGCGATGCCCGTGCCGTCTACGAGCTCGCCGCCCTCGCGGTCGACAAGCCCGGCGCCGGCCGCGATCCGAAGCTCGCACTGCACCTGTTCGAGCGTGCCGCCGTAGCGGGGCTGGCTCCGGCGCAGTTCCGCCTCGGCAACATGTTCGAGAAGGGCATCGGGACGAACCGCGACATTTCACTCGCTCGGCTCTGGTACTCGCGTGCCGCCGAACGCGGCAACGCCAAGGCGATGCACAATCTCGCCGTGCTCTACGCCGAGGGCGCCAACGGCAAGCCCGACTATGGGACCGCGACGGAGTGGTTCCGCCGGGCCGCCGAATTCGGGGTTCGCGACAGTCAATACAACCTCGCCGTCCTCCTCGGACGCGGGCTCGGAGCCCCGGCCGATCTCGGCCTGTCCTATCGCTGGTTCGCCATCGCGGCGGCGCAGGGCGACGAGGATGCCGGCCGCAAGCGCGACGAGGTCGCCGGCCGCCTCTCCGCGGCCGATCTCGCCACCGCAAAATCCGCGGTCGAGGTCTGGAAGCCGAAGCCGCTGGAGGCGCTCGCCAACGAGGTCGCAGCTCCGGCCAAGGGCTGGGAAGACAGCCCGGCCGCGGCAGCCAGAAAACCGGCGAAGCCGACGCGCGGCTGAGGCGCGCGCGAACGAAGCGCGCCTCAGCCGAGCGAAATCTTCTCAGAGCGAAGCAATCTGAAAGGGATTTTGCTCTAGCGTCACCGTTTCGACGCCTTCGCATGGGAAGCGTCGCGCCGGCTGACAAGGTTGAGAAGGGTGCAGATTTATCTTCCGATCGCAGAGTTGCCGATCAGCATCCTGCTCGTGCTGGGCCTGAGTGGCGCGGTTGGCTTCATTTCCGGGCTGTTCGGCGTCGGCGGCGGCTTCCTGCTGACCCCGCTGCTGATCTTTCTCGACATCCCGCCGGCCGTGGCCGTCGCGACCGTGGCGGCCCAGGTCGCGGGGTCGTCGATGACCGGCGTGCTGACCTATTGGCGACGAAACGCGCTCGATCTGAAGCTAGGCAGCGTGCTGGTCGGCGGCGGTATCGTCGGCACGGTCCTCGGTGTTCTGTTCTTCAACTCGATGCGCCGGCTCGGCCAGCTCGAGCTGGTCATTACCCTCGCCTATGTCACGCTTTTCACTTGCATTGGCGGCCTGATGCTGTTCGACGCGGTGCGGGCGGCCTTGCGCGACCGCAAGGGCAAGCCGGCGCGCCTGCGCAGGCGTGCCGGCATGCATCCAGCCTGGATGGGCCTGCCCTGGCGCATGCGCTTCTATCGCTCGCAGCTCTATGCCAGCGTGATCCCGATCGCGGGGCTCGCGATCGTCATCGGTTTCATCGGCGCCGTGCTCGGCGTCGGCGGCGGCTTCATCCTCGTGCCGGCGCTGCTCTACTTCTTCCGGGTCCCGCCTGCCGTCGTGGTCGGCACCTCGCTGTTCCAGATCCTCGTCACCATGACAGGCGCGACGGTGCTGCACGCCGTCACCAACCAATCCGTCGACATCGTGCTGGCGATCCTCCTGCTGATCGGTGGCGTGATCGGCGCGCAGTTCGGCGGACGGGCGGCGCGCAACCTCAATGTCGGCTCGTTCCGGCTGCTGCTGGCCCTGCTGATCCTCTCGGTCGGGCTGCGCTTCGCCATCGAACTCTTCCTGCCCCCGGCCGAGCCCTTCTCGGTGGTCATGCCGGAGAGCGCACGATGAAGCGGCTCGGCAACGCGCTTCTCGCCGCTGGCTTCGGCCTCCTCGCCGGCCTGCCGGCCAAGGCCGAGACGTTGATCGCGGCGCTGTCAACGCACCAGATCGCCATTACCTCGAACTATACCGGCGACCAACTGACGGTCTTCGGGCTGGTCGAGCGCGAAGGCCGCACCGCAGCGCGTGCCGACCCCTACGACATCGTCGTCACGGTGCGCGGCCCGCCGCGGATGCTGATCGTACGTGAGAAGGAACGCGTCGGGCCGCTGTGGATCAACCGCCAGCAACGCCGTTTTCCCGAACGCCCGGTGTTCCTGACCGTCTCGACCAACCGGCCAATCTCCGAGATCCTGTCGGACGAAGCGGCGCGGCGCGAGCGTGTCGGGCTGGCGAACGCGCAGAGAACCGCAGCCACCAACGCCTTCGAGTTCGGGATCGGGCCCTATCGCGATGCGCTGATTCGCATCATGGAAGACAAGGGGCTCTACGCCGAGAACGAACGCGGCGTCACCTTCCTGTCGCCGACGCTGTTCAGCGCGCCGATCAACGTCCCGGCGACCGCGCCGACGGGCTCCTACGAGATCGAGATCGTGCTCTATGCCGGTGGAGCGGCACTGGCGCGCCAGACCACCAATTTCGAGGTGGTCAAAACCGGTATGGAGCAGAGCCTGGCTTCGGCCGCGCATGAGCGGCCATTGCTCTACGGCCTCGCCACGGCGGCGCTCGCGCTGCTCTTCGGCTGGCTGGCGACGACGATCTTCCGCCGCGACTGAGCGGGGTGGCCCGCCGGCGCGGCGGGCACCTCTCAGCCGGTCAGGAGATCATAGGCGAAGAAGGGCGCGATCGTGCCCGCCGTCACGGAGGTCAGCTCTTCGGCGAGCTCCACCAGCCCGTCTGTCTCGGTCAGCGAGGTCAGGATGCCGGCGCCGTCGCGCGGGTGCTTGCTGGCCACCGCGATGCCGTCGGCGCCCGGTGCCAGCGAGACCCGGACATATTCGCGCCGGCCAGCCTTCTTGCGATAGGGAAATGCCAGCCTGACCGGCAGCGCCCGCGGGCGGGCCGGCGTCGTTCCGGCGAGCAGCGCGATCACCGCGCGCGCGACGAAGGCGAAGGTGACAAAGACCGCGACAGGGTTGCCGGGCAGGCCGAGGAAGGGTTTTCCGTTGATCAAGCCCATGGCGACCGGGCGACCGGGCTTGATACCGATGCGCCAGAAGGCGAGCTCGCCGACCTCCGCGACCGCTGTCTTGACGTGGTCCTCCTCGCCGGTCGAGACGCCGCCGGAGGTCAGGATCAGGTCGCAATCGCGCGCCGCGGCGCGCAGGCGCTCGCCCAAGCTGGCCGGCTCGTCGCGGAGGATGCCGAGATCGACGACCTCGGCGCCGGCCCGCGCCACCAGGGCCCGCAGCACGCTGCGATTGGCGTCATAGATTCCGGCGGGCGGCAAGGGCACGCCGGGCTCATTCAATTCGTCGCCCGTGGAGAACACGGCGATCCTGACGCGGCGGCGCACCGCGACCTCGGTGAGGCCGAGAGCGGCGAGCAGGCCGAGATCCTGCGGCCGCAGGCAGCGACCGGCCGCGAGCACCGGAGCGCCGTTGGCGACGTCCTCGCCGGCCGGCCTTGCATTGGCGCCTGGCTTCAACCCGGCCGGGAGACGCACGAAGCCATCCTCCAGCGCGACATCCTCCTGCATGAAGACGGTGTCGGCGCCACCGGGCATCGGCGCACCGGTGAAGACGCGCACCGCGAAGCCGGCGACGGCGAGACCCGCCGCATCCGCCCCCGCCGCGACCCGGCCCGAGAGCGGCAATCGGGTCTCGCCTTCCGGTGCGAGATCGGAAAAGCGCACCGCGTAGCCATCGACGGCCGAGTTGGCGAAAGGCGGCAGGTCGCGTGGCGCGGCGATATCGGTCGCCAGCACGCGGCCATCCGCGCCGGCCAGCGGCACGGTCTCGATCTCCCGGACGGCACTGATGCGCTCGGCGGCGAGCGCCGCCGCCTGCTCGATGGTCATCAGCGGCCCGAAGACCTTGGCATCCTCGCTAAGCTGCGCCATCTCAAGCCTCCTCGCGCGCCCGCGCCAGCACCTGCGCCAATGGCTGGGCGCGGGCGAACAGAAGATCGGCGATGCTCGGGATATCGTCGAGCCCAAGCACGGGTCGGCCCGCCTGCGGGAAAGGCGTATCGCTCGCCACTGCGACGATGCTGTCGTCCTGCGGGTACAGTGGCGGCTTACCGTTCGCGGCGCGATAGACTTCGAGCTTGGCGTGCGGATCGCGCTTGAAGCCCTCGACGATGACGAGGTCGACCGGCGAGAGGCGGGCGAGCAATTCGGGGAGCTTGGCCTCCGGCTCGTCCCGCAATTCGTGCAGCAGCGCCCAGCGCCTTGCCGAGGAGATCAGCACCTCGGCAGCACCCGCCTCGCGATGCGCCCAGGAATCCTTGCCGGGCGTGTCGAGATCGAAGGCATGGTGGGCATGCTTGATGGTCGAGACGGCGATGCCGCGGCCAGCGAATTCCGGGATCAGCCGGGTGAGAAGGGTCGTCTTGCCGGCTCCGCTCCAACCCGCCAGCCCGATCACGCGCATCGAAAACGACATCTCCAAAACAGAACCGGGCGCAAAGCGCGCCCGGTTTTCATCCTGCAGATCGACCTTGCGGGTCAAGCGCGCCGATTGTCACTCCGCCGGCTGCAGCGTGGCGCCGGGCGCGCGGCCCTTCTCGATCTCCTCGGCGACCCAGAGCGCATGATGCTCCTTCGCCCAGTTGAGATCGACCTCGCCGGAGCCCATCGCGTCGAAGGCGCCTTCCATGCCGATCGAGCCGATATAGATGTGCGCCAGCATCACCGCGATCATCAGCACGGAAACGATGCCATGGACGACGTTCCAGAACTGCATGTCGAGCACGCCGCCCGAGAAGCTCGGATACAGCATGTAGATGCCGGAAACCGAGAGCGCCGCCCCGCCGAGCACCACCGCCCAGAAGACCACCTTCTGGCCGCCATTGAAGCGCCGGGCCGGCGGCGCATGGCCCTTGCCGATCAGCCCGCCGCCCGCGAGGAACCAGCGCAGATCGCCCAGATTGGGGATGTTGTCCTTGATCCAGACCAGGAACATCAGCGCCACGCCGAGCATGAACGGCCAGGCCAGGAAGTTATGCGACCATTTGGCTGCCACCGAGAGATTGGTGAAGGCCTGCGGCCCGATGAGCGGCAGCAGTAGCGCCTTGCCGAAGGTGACGTTCAGCCCCGACAGCGCCAGGATGATGAAGCAGCCGGCGGTGAGCCAGTGCATGAAGCGCTCGAAACCGTTGAAGCGCGTGATCGTCTGGCCGGAAGGGCCGGCCTCGATCCTGATCCGACCGCGGAACAGGTAGAAGGCGGTCAGCACGACAAGCATGCCGAGCACGGCGACGGCGCCGATGCGCACCATGGTGCCCTGGTGGAAGGTGCGCCAGTCGCGCCCGGCCGGACGCTCGAGCGTGGCGGCCCTAGTATCGGGAATGGAGATCCGGCCGCGCAGCTCCGCGGACGGATTCTGCTTCAGCGCGTCGAGGAATTGCTGTTCCCGGACCGAGTTCGCGGTCGGGTTGATCTGCTGGGCCCCGGCTGGAGCCGCGACGGCGAGCGCCAGCGCAAGCAGGAGCCCGCTGAGCAGGAAGCGGAGATGAGCACCGAACGACATTGCGGCGTCCTTTCGCGAAGGCATGCGGAACTGCGAGGGAACGCACCCGACCTTTCCGGCCGTGGCGCGCCCCTCCCCCCCAGAAGTCAGATGGCGATGGTTTCCCGATAGGCGGTCTGCCATCCCCAGGCGCCGGAACCGTAGCCGCGCTTGACCACGCGCTCCTTGTAGATCTGCGCGATGATCTCACCGTCGCCGGCGAGCAGCGCCTTGGTCGAGCACATCTCGGCGCAGAGCGGCAGCTTGCCCTCAGCCAGTCGGTTCGAGCCGTATTTCTGGAACTCGGCCGGCGAGAGATCAGCCTCCGGACCACCGGCGCAATAGGTGCACTTGTCCATCTTGCCGCGCGAACCGAAATTGCTGAGCTTCGGATATTGCGGCGCGCCGAACGGGCAGGCGTAGAAGCAATAGCCGCAGCCGATGCAGAGGTCCTTGTTGTGCAGCACCACGGCATCCGCCGTGGTATAGAAGCAGTCGACGGGGCAGACCGCCGCGCAGGGCGCGTCGGTGCAGTGCATGCAGGCCATCGAGACCGAGCGCTCGCCTGGCTTGCCGTCGTTGATGGTGACGACGCGCCGGCGGTTGATGCCCCAAGGCACGTCGTTCTCGTTCTTGCAGGCGGTGACGCAAGCGTTGCACTCGATGCAGCGGTCAGCGTCGCAGAGGAATTTCATCCGGGCCATGGTTCAGTGCCTCCTCACGCCGCCGCGATCTGGCAAAGCGTAACCTTGCCTTCGTGCATGCCCGTCACCGGGTCGTAGCCATAGGTGGTGACCGTGTTGACGGACTCGCCGAGCACGATCGGGTCGGTGCCGGGCGGATAGTTCCCGCGCTGGTCGGCGCCCTGGAAGAAGCCGCCGAAGTGGAAGGGCATGAAGGCGACGCCCTTGCCGACACGGTCGGTGACCAGTGCCTTGACCCTGGCCTTCGAGCCGTTCTCCGGACCGGAGACCCAGACGAAGGCGCCATCCCGGATGCCGCGATCGCTGGCGTCGGCCGGGTTGATCTCGACGAACATGTCCTGCTGCAGCTCGGCCAGCCATTTGTTCGAGCGCGTCTCCTCGCCGCCGCCCTCGTATTCGACGAGGCGGCCCGAGGTGAGGACGATCGGGAAGGACTTGGCGATGCCCTTCTCGACCGCCGCCTTCTGGATCGAGGTGTGCAGGTTCGGGATGCGCAAGGTGCGCTCGTCGGGACGGGCCGGCCATTTCGCCACCAGATCGACGCGCGGCGAGTAGATCGGCTCGCGATGGGTCGGCACCGGGTCGGGCAGGTTCCAGGCATTCGCCCTCGCCTTGCCGTTGCCGTAGGGCACGCAGCCATGCTCCATCGCGACGCGCTGGATGCCACCGGAGAGGTCGGTCGACCAGCTGACGGCATCGATGTTGTTGCCGCCGATGCCGGTGATGACCTCGAGCTCGGCCGGGCTCAGGTCCTTGTCCCAGCCGAGCTTCTTCAGCACGCCCATGGTGAACTCGGGATAGCCGTCCTTGATCTCCGAGTTGAGCGAGAACGAGCCGCCCTCGGCCAGGAGCGTGTCATTGACCTTGCTGCCATCGGGCAAGGTGCGCTCGCGGGTCAGGCCGAAGCGCGGACGGAAGGTGCCGCCACCATCCCTGGCCTCCAGCGAGGTGTTGTAGAGGATGTGCGTGCCGGGGTGCTTGAACTCCGGCGTGCCCCAGCACGGCCAGGGCAGGCCGTAGAAGTCGTTCTCGACCGGCGAGCCCTTGGCGCCGCGCAATGTCACCAGGTCGAACTTGTCCTGGTTGGCCATGTGCAGCTTCAGCCGCTCCGGCGACTGGCCGGTATAGCCGGTCGACCAGCCACCCCGGTTGATCTCCTTGAGGATCGACTCGGCGGTCGGCTCAGGGCCGATCTTGCCCTGGACCATCTCATAAGGCTTGAACATAGCCTCGGCGAAGCCAAGCTTCTGCGAGAGCTTGTAGATGACCGCGTAGTCGCTGGCGGATTCGAAGATCGGCTCGACGACCTTCTCGCCCCATTGCAGCGAGCGGTTCGAGCAGGTGCGCGAGCCCGAGGTCTCGAACTGGGTGCAGATCGGCAGGACATAGGTGCCGTTCTTGCGGCCGCCCAGCGAAACGAAGTTGGTCGGGTGCGGATCGCAGACGACGAGGAGGTCGAGCTTCTCCAGCCCCTTCACCGCATCGGGCATGCGCGGGATCGTGTTGCCGCCATGGCCCATGACGAACATGGCCTTGAGGTTGTCCATCTGGTCGACCTGCTCGGCCGGCAGATTGGCCGCGTCGAACCAGCGGGTCGAGGTGTGGCCGGAGGTCTCCATATTGGCCTTGCGCGTGCGCGCCGGCCGGCCGCCCTTGGCCGGAACCTCGTCGAAGCGGGAGACGAAGTAGTCGTAATCGACGTTCCAGACCCGGGCCCAATGACGCCAGGCGCCCTCGACCAGCCCGTAATAGCAAGGCAGGTTCGAGACATCGAGGCCGAAGTCGGTGGCGCCCTGCACGTTGCAGTGGCCGCGGAAGATGTTGGCGCCGGTGCCGCTGGAACCGACATTGCCGGTCGCGAGCAGGAGGTTGCAGATGGCGCGCACGTTCGCCGTGCCGACCGAATGCTGGGTGACGCCCATGCACCAGACGAAGGTGGCGGGCTTGACCGTCGCGAAGGTCTGCGCAGCGCGCTTCATCTGCTCGGCGGGAACGCCGGTGATGTCCTCGACGGTCTTCGGATCGTATTTCTCGACCTCCTTTCGGACGTCGTCCATGCCGTGCACGCGGCTGGCGAGGAAGGCCTTATCCTCCCAGCCGTTCTGGAAGATGTGCCACATCAGCCCCCAGATCACCGCGATATCGGTGCCGGAGCGGAAGCGGACATAGTCGGTGGCGTGCGCCGCGGTACGGGTGAAGCGCGGATCGAAGACGATGACGTTGGCGCGCTGCGTCTCCTTGCCGGCCAGGATGTGCTGCATCGAGACCGGATGCGCCTCGGCGGCGTTCGAGCCCATGAAGAGCACGGTCTTCGAATTGCGGATGTCGTTGTAGGAGTTGGTCATGGCGCCGTAGCCCCAGGTGTTCGCGACGCCCGCGACCGTGGTCGAGTGGCAGATGCGCGCCTGGTGATCGACGTTGTTGGTGCCCCAGAAGGCCGCGAACTTGCGGAACAGGTAGGAGCCTTCGTTGGAGAACTTGGCCGAGCCGAGCAGATAGACGGAATCCGCGCCGGACTTGGCCCGGATCTCCATCATCTTGTCGCCGATCTCGCTGACCGCCTGATCCCAGGACAGGCGCTGCCATTTCCCGTCGACCAGCTTCATCGGATACTTGATGCGCCGGTCGCCATGGACGAGCTCGCGCACCGAGGCGCCCTTGGCGCAGTGCGTGCCGCGGTTGATCGGGCTTTCCCAGGCCGGCTCCTGGCCGACCCAGACGCCGTTGGCGACTTCGGCCTTGACCGTGCAGCCAACCGAGCAATGGGTGCAGACGTTCTTGACGATCTTGGTGCCGGTCGCCGGGCCGGGGCTCGCGGCCTCGGCCTTGCGGACGGCACCGATCTGCAAGGTACCGGCAGCCGCGACGCCACCCGCGACGAGGCCGGAACGGCGCAGGAAGGAGCGGCGGTCCATCACCCCGGCGGCGAGGCCACCGAGAGCGGACTGGAGACGGCCGCGCTGGACATCGGCGGATTTGCGCTTGATCAGCATGACGCCAGCCTCCTCAGTAGCGGTTGGTGCGGTAGTAGTTCTTGACGTGGTCGGTCTCGCGATAGCGAGACTTCGTCTCTTCCTTGCCAGGGTCGACGGCAGCGGCCGGCGTCACGGCGACGGGCGCGACAGCCGCAGTGGCGCCAGCACCGAGCGCCTTGAAGAAGTTGCGGCGGTCGAGCCCCGTTTCCTTGCTCTTTTGCGACATCGTCGTCTCCTCCGCGCCGGGCTTCATCATGCGGGCAGGCTCGCGGCCTGCGTCTCGATCGAAAGGTAGAGGCTGCCGACCCGGCCGACAGCGCGGTAGAAACGCGCCGTCCTGGCAACCTCGAGATCAGCGAAAAAGCGCTCGCCCCAGGGCTGGATGTGGCGCTCGAAGAAGGAGCGCTCATCGACGCCCTCGCCGGCGGCCTCGCCGCGGATCAGCTGCGCCTGGATATCCATCAGCACGGCGATGTGGTCCTCCGGCTCGCCGGCTCGCTCGTCGCGGGCGAGACCGAGCCGGCCCATATCCTCGCGCACCTGCGCCAGCGGGCGCTCATGCAGGAAGCCGGTCATGTAGTAGGAGGCATAGGGCAGGAGCTCGCCGCGGCCGACGCCGATGAAGAGCTCAAAGAACTCGTCGCGCACCGCCTCCGGCGTCGTCTCTCCTGCGGCTTCAGCCAGAGCGAGATGGGCCATGCCCAGCGGCGAAGCGTCGCCGCGCAGGCCCTGCAGCGCCGCCAGCGTTTCGGCCGTCGGCGCGCGCCAGAGCAAGGCACCGATCAGCTCGCATTCATTGGCCCGGGCCGCATCGATCTCGTCTAGCTCAGGAACGTCCTTCGGGACGATGATCGGCTCTTGCGGATAAAGGTCGGGCCGAAGCTCGCCGCGCGGGACGCCTGTGCTGGCTTCGACCGAGAGCACCCGGTCGGCCGGAACGCGCTTCCAGCTCGAGATCGCCGGCTGCGAGACTCCGAGCGCACGCGCCAGGGCTCTCACCCCGCCTGCCGCTCCGATTGCCCGTTCAAGAGCCTGATCCCGCATGGACGATGCCACCTCCCCTGCTCGCGCGTCTTCAGGCGCGTTCGAGCGCCGGTGATAATGCTCCCTTATCACCGCAGATTTCAATTGTTCTCAACTGAAACTTAGAGCGGCGTCGCTCCGCCACCGCGTCGGCGCGGCCGGGCCGAAGGTGGCTGCGACCAGGGCTCATCCCGCACCGCAATAGAAACCTCTGTCGTTGGCGAGGGCAGTTCGGAGGCATTTTCTGCAGTTTTTATCGTTTCCGGCGCATCACTGCGGCGAACGGGCAGAGGCTGCTGCGACGGCTCGGTCTCTTCCTGCTGCAGCGCACCCAGAGCTTCAGCCTCGCCCTCATTAGACGAAAGTCGACCATCTGCGGCAACATCACGCACCGCCGCTGGATCGGAAACAGCCGCTTCGGCTGGCGGCTCGGGCTGCTTGCCGAAGATGTTGGCGATCATCTCCTCGACATTGTCGGAGGCCGAGAGCGGACCGTAGCCCGGCGCGCCGCCCGGCGTGTTCCAGTCGAGCGCGTAGTCGCGCGCCGGGTCGAGATAGCCCGAGATCGCCGGATCGCTCTCCCAGGCGCGGCGCAGCGCGGCGCGCTTCCAGCTCTCGGGAACGTTCTGCTTAAGCCAATGGGCGAGGTCGAAATCCTTGTCGACCAGATCGAGCGCGGGCGGCTCGACCATTTCGGGCTCGGCCTCACGCGGCAAGGCGGGGTCCGGCGCGGCCTTCGGCGCCGGCTGCGGCGCAACCGATGGCGCTGCCTGCTCGATGGCGGCGGCGCGCTTGCGGCGCGACCAGCGGCCGAGGAAGCCATCATCGCCGTCATCCTCGCCGCGGGCGGACATCAGTCCCCTCCGCGTTCGAGGCCGGGACGCGGCCGGGGGCCACCCTTGCGCGGGTCATGCTCGGAGCGCTTGCGCTTGACGAATTCGCGCTCGACATGGTGCTCCTCGAAGAAGGCCAGCACCAGCCGGGCGATCGCCGCCGGCATCGGCACGGCTTCGACGACATCGTCGACATTCTCGCAGAAGACCTCGCCCTCGAACGGGTCGGCGGTGACGCCAACCATTTCGAGCGCCGGCTCGATCCCGGTAGGCCGGACCGAGACCCAGAGCTTGGCCTGGCCGCTCTCGAAATTCTCGCGGAAATGCGCGGTGTCGACCGAGTGCAGCGTCAATGTCGCCGGGCCGAGATAGAATTGCTGTCGCTCCGGCGTGCCGGTGAGCTTCGCCCAGGGCGCGAGGTCCGGCGGCTCGGGTAGCACCGCGATCGGCGCCCAGGCATGGTCGGCCCAGGGCGAGTCGATGGAGCGGCGCTCCACGACGATGCCGACCTCATGGTAAAGCTGGGTCATCGCCGCCTCCTCAGTTCGCCATCTCGTGCTCGGCCAGGGGCAGGCCGACGACGAGATTCTGCGGCTTCAGGCGCAGCACCTTGTCCTGCCCCATCGCCGCCAGCAGATAGACCGGCCGCCCCTTCGCCGCCGGCACGACCGGGATCTCGGCCGGCAGGTCGAGCCGGTAGAGCGCGATCAGCCGCGACGCCGATTCCGGCTCCAGGCTCTCGCCCCGCCAGAGCGCATTGCCGACCGCCGTCGCCTGCGCATCGAGGCCGACGAACCAGCGCCAATCGGCATCCTTGACGCTTTCGACCGCCTCGATCGCGACGTCGAAGCCGTGGATCTGGCGGATCCAGTGGCGCAGGGCCTGGCCGAGTGCGGCGCGTCCCGAAGGCTTGCCGCCGAGATCGAGCACCATGTCGAAGGCGTCCGAACGCTGCCAGTATTGCGCCGAATTGGCGCTTTTGAGGAGATCGAGCGCGGTCGCAGCCGGCCCGCCCAGCATGGCGAGCAGCGGCGAGGCGTGCCGGTCGGCCTCATGCCCCTCGATCATCTCGGCATCGGCCAGGAGGATGGTGTTCTCGTGGAAGGTGACGCGCTGCGGCCGGAACAGGCACTCGGCGGCCCGGACCACGAAAGGATCGTCCTCCTCGTCGAGCGCAGCGCGCAGGATGACGTGCACGAGCTGGTCGAGAAACAGCGGCGGCACGCCCGAAACACCCTTGCGAACGATGCCGGCATAGGCGGCTTCCAGCGTCGGCGCCGCCAGCAGCCGGTCGCGCCAGCCGAGCAGGAAGCGCCAGTTCTCGCGTGCATCGGCATCGGCGAGGGCCGCAATCTCGCGCTCGCCGACATCCGCCTGTGGCGAAGCCATCAACCTGGCGTGCAGCATCCGCTCGGCATCGCAAGCCTCCTCCGGCGGAAGCACTTCCGGCCGCGCCAGATAGGCTTTCAGGAAATCATCGGTGACCACGAGGCCGCCGCCCGGCTCGCGATCGAGCAGGAGATGGCCTGAGCTCGCCCAGAAATGCGTCATGGCGTGCCGCCCTTACCGAGATTCATCAGGTCGACCCGCTCGACGACCTCGTCCTCGCCCTCCACCTCGACGAACTCGAAGGCCCGGAAGGCGTCCTTCGGCCGGTCGTCGCGCGGTAGCAGGACCCGGAAGCGCTCGCGGATCGCGCCATCCTCCAGCGTCCTGTGCAAGGCGAGGAGCGTCTGGGCGGGATGATCGCAGAGCGAGGCGGCAAAGGCGAGTTCCTCGCCGGCCGCAGCCCGTGCGGCAGGAAGATCGGGAGCGCCGAGCCTCTCGACGAAGCGCCCGGCGAGCAGCGCCAAGGCCTGGTCATATTCCTCCGCCGTCGCTTCCGTGACGACCGCGAGCGTGCTCCAGCCGAAACTGTCGATCCCGAGGAAGCCGGAGCGGAAGGCGGCGCGGCCCTTGGCATCGAGCTCGGCGACACGCTGCGGATCGAACAGAAAAGAGCCGCTGACGAGCCATTCGCCGGGCCCGGCGGCGCGGCGGAAGACGAAACCGTCGGAAGGATCGAGCCTGATCGCCCGCGGCAGCTTGAGAGGCGCGCTCACGACGAAACCCTCATCTTGAGGAGCGAACACGAGGCCTCGCGGCCATTGCCCGTCACAGCTTCGGTGCTCCGTTCTCGCGGTCCAGCCAGTCGACCCTGGCCAGCGCCTCGACGAGGCCCTTGCGCTCGTCGCCATGCTGCGAGGTCGCGACCAGATCGCCATTGGGCTCGATGCCGTGGCGCACGCCGGTCACCTTCTCCAGCCGGTCGAGCCAGCGGCGGACCGCCGGCTTCGCCCCCTCCTCCTGCCAGCGGCTGACGCCGAGCATGAGATGGCGCGCAAAGGCCTCGATCAGGTCTACAGCATCGACCTCCTCGAAGCCCTCCTCGGCCATGCCGACGCCGGTCTGCCCGGGTTGGAAGGGCGACATGGTGGTGGCGCGGACCATGGCGCCGAAGACGAGCCAGTCCGGCACATGGTTTTCGGGACAATCGGCCGGCCAGGCCAGCCGCCCGCCACCGATCAGGCCGAGATCATAGGTCAGCGCGTCGGGCCAGCGGAACAGCACTGGGCGCTCTGGCGGCGAATAGATGGCAAGCGCGTCGGCGAGGGCGTTCATCGCGAGGTAGTGGGCGAGCCGCGCCTCGGCGAGAATCGCATCGGGCTCCAGCACCACCGCGAATTCGATGATGTCGAAACGTCGCACCCAGACCAAGGTCGCAGCACCCGCCTCGGCGGCGATCGTCTGGGCATGGCCGAAGGCGTCGCCGGATTCGCGCAGCGTTACCAGCGAAAACCCCGGCGGAAGCACCGGTTCGCGCCTGAGATCGTCCGACCTAGCCACCCCTGCCGCCATCTCCTCCGCACTCCCGCGACCCGTTCGAAGCGGGCTTGCTTCTTTGGAGTCGTTCCAATTCCATATAAGCATGGATTATCGCAAGGGCGACGAAAGACGCGCTCGCCAGCCTTTGAGGACAACGCGCCCAATGACCGAAGTCGCACGCACGCTGATGGTCTGCTCCTGCGAGGACACGATGCCCCTCGACGGTGCCGCCCTGCAGCGCGGCTGCAAGGGCGCCGGCATCAGCCAGCACCGACATCTCTGCCGCAGCCAGATCGAGCGTTTCCAGGAGATGCTCGCCAAGAGCGAGGCGATCACCGTCGCCTGCACGCAGGAAGCGCCGTTGTTCGAGGAGGTGGCGGCCGATCTCGACTACGCGGGAGACCTCGTCTTCGCCAATATCCGCGAAAGTGCCGGCTGGTCGACCGAGGCCAGGGCCGCGGGTCCGAAGATGGCGGCGCTGCTGGCCGCCGCGAGCGAGCCGATGCCGCCGGCCAGCTTCACCACGCTCGCCAGCAAGGGCGTGGCGTTGGTCTATGGCCGCGACGAAAGCGCGATCGCCCTGGCGCAGCGCCTCGCCGAACATCTCGACGTCACCGTGCTCCTGACCAGGCCGGGCGAGATCGCGCCGCCCCGGCTCGACGGCTTCCCGGTGCTGAAGGGCACGATCGGACGCGCCACAGGCTGGCTCGGCGCCTTCGAGCTCAGCGTCGACGACTATGCCGCGCCTGCCCCATCCTCGCGGGCCAAGCTCGTCTTCGAAGCGCCGCGCAACGGCGCGGTCTCGCATTGCGACATCGTCATCGACATCAGCGGCGGCACGCCGCTCTTCCCCGCCGGAGACCTGCGCGCCGGCTATCTGCGCGCCGACCCGCGCGATCCCGCCGCGGTCGAGCGCCTCGCCTTCGCGGCGACGCAGCTCGTCGGCGAATTCGACAAGCCGCGCTATGTCGCGTTGAATGAAGGGCTCTGCGCCCATTCGCGCGCCAGCCGGACCGGCTGTACGCGCTGCCTCGAGCTCTGCCCGACCGGCGCGATCACCCCGGCCGGCGACCATGTCGCGATTTCCGCCGAGATCTGCGCCGGCTGCGGTGCCTGCGCCGCAGTCTGCCCGACCGGCGCGGTGACCTATGCCCTGCCGCCGACCGACGCGCTGCTGCGCAAGCTGCGGACCTTGCTCGTCACCTATGCCGAGGCGGGCGGGCATGAGCCCGTCGTGCTGCTGCATGACGCCGATCACGGCGAGCCGCTGATCGACGCGCTGGCGCGCCATGGCGACGGCCTGCCGGCGCGCGTCCTGCCGCTGCGCGTCAACGAGGTCACCCAGATCGGCATGGAGACCTTCGCGGCCGCGCTCGCCTTCGGCGCGGCGGCGGCGCGCGTGCTCGGACGGGCGAAGCCGAAGCACGACCTTTCCGGTCTCACGCGCAATCTCGACTACGCCAATGCGCTCGCCGGTGCGCTGGGCTTCGGCGAGGCCCGCGCCGCCCTGATCGAGACCGACGATCCCGAGGCGCTCGCTGCGGCGCTGACGCGGGTCGCGCCGGGCCGGACGGCGCCGATCCCGGCGCGCTTCCGGCCGATGGGCGACGGGCGCCCGCTGCTGCACCAGATCGTCGGCGAATTGCACGCGGCGGCGCCCGAGCAGGTCGGCAGCGTGGCGATGCCGGCCCGCGCCCCCTTCGGCACGGTCAATCTCGACGCCGATGGCTGCACGCTCTGCCTCGCCTGCGTCTCCGCCTGCCCGGTCGGGGCGCTCGGCGACGATCCCGAGCGGCCGACGCTGAGCTTCCAGGAGGACCTTTGCGTGCAATGCGGGCTCTGCGCCGCGACCTGCCCGGAAAAGGTGATCACGCTCGAACCGCGCATCGACTTCGACGCCTGGAAGTCCGGCCGCCGCGTCCTCAAGCAGGAGGAGCCGTTTCACTGCATCGCCTGCGGCAAGGCCTTCGGGGTCAAGAGCACAATCGAGAAGATCGCCGCCAAGCTGGAGAACCGGCACTGGATGTTCGCCGGCGAAGGCGCCAAGCGCGCCTCGATCCTGCGCATGTGCGAGGATTGCCGGGTCGAGGTCGTGGTCAATGAGAGCTTCGACCCGCATCTGGCGCCGCAGCGCCCGCCGGTCCGGACCACCGACGATTATCTGCGCGAACGCGCCGAACGCGGCGAGGACCCGCTGCAGTAGCCGACCCGCGCCGCCTGCAACGCATCAGGCGCGCCAGGCGGGAGACGCGGCCCGGCAATCGCCGTCGAAGAGCCGACCGCCATGCGGCGCCATCTCCTCTTCGGCCAGCGCCATGACGAGGTCGCTGGCTCCCGACCGGAACAGGGCGCGAAAGGCCTCGTCGAAGCGCTCGGCGAGGCCGGCATCGGCCGCCGCGAGCAGCCGCGGCGCCCATTTCCCCGTGCCATTCCAACGGCCCCGGCCGCGCAAGGCAAGCTCCACCAGCCGGGGATGCAGCACGGCGCCGATCGCCATGATCTCGCTTGGGCTGCGTTTGCCGCGAAGATCGTCGACCGCGTCGGTGATCTCGTAGCGGAGCACATTGAGCCGGCCCGGAGCCAAGGGCGGCGGCCCCTCGGCCAACCGCCGCGCGACGTCGCGCTGCACAGCCTCGGCGCGCTCCTGAGCGCTCCCGATGATCGCCCCCTCAGCCACCATGTTGAGAATGCTCGGGCAGCCGCGCGCCACATCGGCATCGACGAACCAGGCCAGCGTTTCCGGATCGTGCACGAAGGCTTCGATCGGCACGCCATCGACTATGAAGGATTCTCGCCTAGCGGCTTCCAGATGGTCGTAGATCACCACGAGATCGATGTCGGAAAGCCAGGTCCCCTCCCCGCGCATGATCGACCCCGCCGCGAAGGCGAAAGCGGCGTCCGGATAGCGCGAGGCAAGCACCGTCTTCGCAATGGCCAGTGCCTCGGGCGGTGTGGGGCAGTTCGAAACCATCATGTACTCCGATCGAGCCCCGGTGATAGCCGCTGTTCGCGCGAATGTCCGCCTGCGGCTTAGAGACGACGCGTGGCGGACTACCTTCCACTTCCATCAGGCTCGGTATCGGCAATTTCCGATACCGCAGCCGGCCGGAGCGATTCGAGGAGGTCGCTGCTGATTCCGGCCTGCCTTGGGCTGCACCGATTCACGCCGACCGTGCCCCGAGTAAGCTCGACCGAGATCGACGAAAGCTCACGCAAGCCGCTGCAAATGCTTGCCCGCGCAGCACGATTGCGCGCTCACTGAGCACCGGCCCAAGGAAGCGTCCGGGGGAGGCGGCCCGGAGCATTTCAACAGGGCGGCAAGCCATTCTTATCATACTGATAAGAAATGCTTTTCTGCTCTAAGGCGCGATCTCTGGCGAGCGCCTCCCGATAGGTCAGCCCGAAAAGCTTTACCGCTTGTTAACCATTCCCTGGCTACATCCGGGAAACGCAAAATTAACCAAGATGACCAACGTGTTAACCCAATCTCGGCCGATACGCCTCAAGGGGCGGTCCTATCTCGCGCTGACGCTGAACCCGGAGCTTCCCTTCGAGGATTGGCTGGCGCGGCTCGACGATCTCGCCGGCCGTTCCGCCGGGTTCTTCCTGCGGCGCCCGGTGGTGCTCGATCTCGAAGGGCTCGAGATCGATCGCCAGCAGCTTCGCGAGCTGGTCGCCCAGCTTTCGACGCGCAAGGTGCGGATCATGGGCATCGAGGGCGCGCGGCCGTCCTGGCTGAGCCCGGACCTGCCGCCGGCGATGTCGGGCGGGCGCGAGGCATCGGATTTCGAGGCCCCGACCGCCGAGCCGGTCCAGGAAACCGCGGTGGCGGAAAGCGCGGAACCCGCAGAGGCCGGGGCTCCCGCCGAGCCGCAGCCCGTGAAGGCGACGCCCTCCATCGTCATCACCCAGCCGGTGCGCTCGGGGCAGTCGATCATTTTCACCGAGGGGGACGTGACCATCGTCGGCTCGGTCGCGTCGGGCGCCGAGGTCATAGCCGGCGGCTCGATCCACATCTACGGCACGCTCCGCGGACGGGCGATGGCCGGCACGATGGGCAACGCCTCGGCGCGCATCTTCTGCCGCAAGCTCGAGGCGGAGCTCGTCGCGATCGACGGCTACTACAAGACGGCCGAGGACCTGGAGGCCGACCTCCACGGCAAGACCGTCCAGTTCTGGCTGGAAGGCGAGACATTCAAGGTCGGATCACTCGCCTGAAATGACGGCGCGTCCACATCAACGGGAGAGGTCAATGGGCAAGGTCATCGTAGTCACATCGGGCAAAGGCGGCGTCGGGAAGACGACGTCCTCCGCCGCACTCGGCGCCGCCCTCGCGCAGAACGGCGACAAGGTCGTGGTGGTGGACTTCGACGTCGGCCTGCGCAATCTCGACCTCGTCATGGGTGCCGAGCGGCGCGTGGTCTACGACCTCGTCAACGTGATCCAGGGCGAAGCCAAGCTGGCCCAGGCGCTGATCCGCGACAAGCGAGTCGAGACGCTCTACCTGCTCGCGGCCTCGCAGACGCGCGACAAGGACAATCTCACCCAGGAAGGCGTCGAGAAGGTCATCGCCGCGCTGAAATCCGCCTTCGACTGGGTGATCTGCGACAGCCCAGCCGGCATCGAGCGGGGCGCTACCCTCGCCATGCGCCATGCCGACGTCGCCATCGTCGTCACCAACCCGGAAGTCTCCTCGGTGCGCGATTCCGACCGCATCATCGGCCTGCTCGATTCCAAGACGCTCAAGGCCGAGAATGGCGAGCGCATGGAGAAGCACCTGCTGCTCACCCGCTACGACCCCGTCCGGGCCGAGCGCGGCGACATGCTGAAGGTCGACGACGTCCTCGAGATCCTCTCCATCCCGCTGCTCGGCATCATCCCCGAGAGCATGGACGTGCTGCGCGCCTCCAATGTCGGCTCGCCCGTCACCCTGGCCGATAATCGCAGCGCCCCGGCGATCGCCTATTTCGAAGCGGCCCGCCGCCTCAAGGGCGAGACCCTGCCGATCGCCGTTCCCGGCGAAAAGCGCAGCTTCTTCGGCAAGATCTTCGGAAGGAAAGCGGCATGAACTTCCGTCGCCTGTTTTCCCGCTCCCAGTCGGCCCCTGCCGCGCGCGATCGGCTGCAGGTGCTGCTCGCCCATGAACGCGCCACAGTCGGCGGTTCGGACCTCGTCACCAAGCTGCGCGAGGAGATCCTGCGCGTCATCGCCAAGCATGTGCAGATCGATGACGAGAAGGTCACCGTCAAGATGGAGCGCGGCGCGAAGGTCTCGACCCTCGCCGTCGACATCGAGATCCCGTTCGACGCGGGCAAGAAGGCGGCCTGAGGGCCGCCTTTTCTTTTGGCTCAGCGCGTGACCTTCTCGAGCCAGTCGACCAGCGCCTGCCGGTCAGCCGCCGAGCCGATGGTCTGCTCCGGCATCTTGGTGCCGGGCGTGTAGGCATTGGGACCGACCTCGAACAGTTTTGACACCGTCTCCTTGCTCCAGACGATGTCCATGTCCTTCAGCGCCGCCGAGAAGGCATAGCCCGGAGCGGTGGCGATGCGGCGGCCGAAGATGCCGTGCAGTGTCGGCCCGGCCCGGTTGCCATCGACAGGGGTCAGCGTGTGACAAGCGGCGCAGGCGCGGAAGACCTCGGCTCCGCGCTCGCCCTTGAAGGCCGCGAGCGTGTCCTCCCCGGCCCGCGGCACGACCGTGCCGATATGCTCGCCTGTCACCGCGTTCCAGCGCCTGACCAGCCGGTCGGCCCCACCGGAGAGAAGCTCGCGCCCATCGGGCAGGAAGGCGAGCGACCAGACCGGCAGCCCCGGCCCGATCAAGGTGGCGCGGATCGCCCGTGTCCGGCGCTCGACCAGCGCGACCTGGCCGCGCAGCCCGCCGACCGCGATCGTCGCGCCATCCGCGGAGATGGCGAGCGCGATCAGCGGCGTCTCGCCGATGACGATCTCGGCCCGCGCCGCGCCGTCCGGTCCGAAAAGGCGCAGGCGGCCATCGGCGGCGGCGACGGCGATCTCGCCATCGGGCGCGACGACGACGCCGTTGAGTGGCGCCGGCACGGTCACGACGACAGGCACGCCGCCATCGGCCGGCCAGATCCGCAGCGTCGCGTCATAGCCCGAGGAGACGATCCCGCCGCCCGGCAGGAAGGCGACGCCGTTGAGCGGCCCCTTGTGACCTTCGAGCACCCGCACTGCGCCATCGGCGAGCGAGGTGATCCGCACCGTCTCGTCCCAGGAGGCGGAAGCGAGCAGCGCTGCGTCAGGCGAAAGCGCCAGCGCCGCAACCGGCCCCTTATGCCCGTTGAAGACCTTCGCCGGCTCGGCGGCGGCGCCCTGCCAGAGCGCGACCTTGCCGTCCTCGCCGCCGGTCGCGAAACCTCGCCCTGCGATCGCCACCGCGGCATTGATCGCACCCTGATGGAAGCGCAGCACCTTTTCGGCGCTGCCGCTGGCGAGGTTCCAGAGAATCGCCGACTGGTCGAAGGAGCCGGTCAGCGCCTGCCTGCCATCGGCCGAGACGGCGACGGCCCGCACCGGGCCGCCATGGCCGCGCAGTTCCTGCGCGGGGGCGCTGGCAGGCAGGAGGGCAAGCAATCCGAAAAGGGCGGTCCAAAGCGTTCTCATGCTGCGATCATGTCGCAGCTTGCGGCCTTGGCAAGGCATGTCCCGCACGCAGCCACAGCGGAGAGATAAACCGCCGCAGTTGCCCCCGCGCAAAAAGCCGTCATATGAAATGCATCGTTTTCGACAGGCTGCGCCGATGACCTCGATCCCGCTCAATCTGCGGGGCCTCAAATGCCCCCTCCCCGCTCTGCGCGTGCGCAAGGCGCTGAAAGGGGCCGAGCCCGGCGCGCTTTTCCTGGTCGAATGCACCGACCCGATGGCGGCGATCGACATCCCGAACCTGATGCGCGAGACCGGCGACACCATCGAGCAAAGCAGCGCCGAGGACGGCCTGCTCGTCTTCCATATCCGCAAGGCCGCGGCCTGACGCCGCCAGCCTGCAGCAACCGGAGCCCGCAACCGTGGTCCTCTCCAGAAACGACATTCTGCGCGCGCTCGAACTGGTGAAGCTGCCGGCGAGCGGGCAATCGCTCGCCGCATCAGGCCGGATCGGCGATGTGCTGATCGACGACGGCAAGGTGATCTTCGCCATCGGCATCGACGCGACCGAGGCAGCGGCGATGGAGCCCGTGCGCAAGGCTGCAGAAAGCGCGGTGAGCGGCCTGCCGGGTGTGCGGCAGGTGCTCGTCGGCCTGACCGCCGACAAGGCGCCCTCGGCTTCGGCATCGGCTGCGACGCAGGCACGCCGCCAGGCGCAGGCCGGGCCGGGCGGCGCCGTGCCGAAGGCCGCCGGTGTACCCGGCGTCAAGCAGATAATTGCCGTCGCCAGCGGCAAGGGCGGCGTCGGCAAGTCGACGACCACCGCCAATCTCGCTGTGGCGCTGGCGACGCTCGGCCTCAAGGTCGGCGTGCTCGATGCCGACATTTACGGCCCCTCGGTTCCGAAGATCTTCGGCATCTCCGGCAAGCCGCGGCTGGTCTCGGGCCGGACGCTGGCACCGATGGAGGCCTATGGGCTGAAGATAATGTCGATCGGCTTCCTGATCGACGAGGAAACGCCGATGATCTGGCGCGGGCCGATGGTGATCTCGGCGATCACCCAGATGCTGCGCGAGGTCGCCTGGGGCGAGCTCGACGTGCTCGTCGTCGACATGCCGCCAGGCACCGGCGACGCCCAGCTCACCATGGCCCAGCAGACCCCGCTCGCCGGTGCCGTGATCGTCTCGACGCCGCAGGATCTCGCTCTGCTCGATGCCCGCCGCGGCGTCGCCATGTTCAGGAAGGTCGAGGTGCCGATCCTCGGCATCGTCGAGAATATGAGCTATTTCGTCTGTCCGGAATGCGGCCATCGCTCCGACATCTTCGCCCATGGCGGGGCGCGACACGAGGCGGAGCGGCAAGGCGTGCCCTTCCTCGGCGAGATCCCGCTGGCGATGCCGATCCGCGAGACCTCCGATGGCGGTCGCCCGATCGTCGCGAGCGACCCGGACAGCGCCCATGCCAAGGCCTATCTCGCGATCGCGCGGCAGGTCCGGGATGGGCTGAGCGGGCCGGTGCGGGCGGCACCACGCATCGTCATCGAGTAGGCGCAGCGGTCACTGCGACCGCGTCACCAGCACCTCGACGCGCTGGTTGCGGGCGCGGCCATCGGCCGTGGTATTGGCGGCAATCGGCTCGCTACCACCGCGACCATCGGCGCCGAGGCGGGTCTTGTCGCTCAGGCCTTTGCGTAGCCAGTCGGCGACAGCCACCGCCCGCGCCGCCGAAAGCGCCTGATTGTCCTTGAACTTGCTGCCTCGGGGCGGAGCGCGATCATCGGTATGGCCGACGACGCGGACAATGCCCGGTTCTCGCTCCAGGATCGCGGCGAGGCGTTGTCCCAGTGTGGCGAAACCGGGAAGCAGATCGGCGCGGCCCGGCTCGAAGCTAAGTGGGCCAGCGATGCGGATCGCTACGAAGCCGCCGAAGCGGTCG
Organism: Allobosea sp. WAO; assembly: GCF_001509835.1. Lineage (GTDB taxonomy): Bacteria > Pseudomonadota > Alphaproteobacteria > Rhizobiales > Beijerinckiaceae > Allobosea. Next base: position 188,717 of record NZ_JXTJ01000003.1, on the reverse strand, counting down.
ACGGTGAGCAGACCGCCGGCGATCTCCGCGGCGAGCTCCGCCCTGATCCCTTGCAATTGATTCGGCCGCGGCGCGGAGGCCGGCGCGAGCGAGCGCACAGGGGTGGATTGGGAGGTAAGGGCCGGCGCCTCGGACGGGTGAAGGAGTGCGGCTGGCGGCGGAACCGTCTGGGGCACCGGCACCGGGAAGAAGAGGTCCAGCAGCCAGAGCGTCAGCGCCGCCACGAGCAGTACGCCGGCGGTCAGCGCCGCGCCGTAGCCGGCGATCCGGACGATCTTCCTCGAGGCGTCGGCAGTGTCGCTCATCGGGCCAGCCTTCGCTCTCCTTCCCCGTTACCGCTCCCGGCCGCGGCCATGCGCGTTGCACGGGTCTAGCCTGCGGCGAATCCGGCGGAGCGAACCGGACCATGCCGCCGCGCGGCATGCAAGTTCCCAGCGGCGCGCCTCTGGCAACGTAAGGTCAAACCCACCAACGTTCACTATATGTTCCATCGAAAAAGGAAAAGTATCCATGACTGTCCAGCCGGCGCGCCATATCGGCATCGGCATCGCATGCCCCTTCGCGGAGGCCTACGAGTTCCTGGCGGAGCCGGCCAATTTTCCGCAATGGGCGTCAGGGCTAGGCCATTCCTTCGAGCCCGCGGGCGGGCTCGACTGGCGGGCGCAGACGCCGATGGGGCCGATGACGCTGCGCTTCAGCGCCCGCAACGCGCATGGCGTGCTCGACCACAGCGTCATCCCCGACAATGGCGCGCCGATGCACAACCCGATGCGCCTCCTCGCCAATGGCGAGGGCTGCGAACTGGTGTTCACGCTCTATCGGCGCGGTGGCGTGACGGATGAAGAGTATGAGCGCGACGCGGCCTGGGTCGCGCATGATCTTGCCAGGTTGAAGGCCCTGCTGGAGGGCCGCTGCGGCCTCAGAGCCTGACGCCGCTGGTCGCGAAGGCCACCTCGACGGGGCGCTGGAAATTGGCGAGCACGAGGCTGGCCGCATAGGCGGCCGTGACGGCGAAAATGACGGCGATAACGAAGGACTTCATGCTGTTTCCCCCAAATAGCATGCCGATAGGCAGAGCTTATTGCAGGAAGCTAGTCACTCCGTCGGAGGCGATCAAGCCGCGCCCAGCAGGACATGAAGTCGCTCCGCCTCGGCGAGGTCCTCCGGGCGGTTGGCATTGAAGAACGGGTCGACCGGCTCGGTCGCCCATTCGGCACTGGCGATGCCGTGGCGGGCGGTCCAGCGGTCGATCTTGCGCTCATCCTCGACGGTCAGCGCATGGCGCAACTTAGCGCGCAGCGAGACCGGCCAGAGCCCGATCACCGGATGAGTCCAGCCGCCCGAAGCGGCACAAGCGAGCGGCACCCCCGCGGCAAGGCGCACGGCGTGCAGGCGCGCGACGAGATCGCGCGGGATGAAAGGCGTGTCGGCGGCGACGCTGACCATCCAATCGACGCCCGGACGGTTCTCCGCCAGCCAGTCGAGGCCGGCGAGGATGCCGGCGAGCGGCCCGGCGAAATCCGGCACGCTGTCGCCGGCGACCGGCAAGCTGTAATCGGCAAAGCGCGCCGGGTCGCCATTGGCGTTGATCAGCAGCCCGTCGCATTGCGGCGCCAGGCGCTCGATCACATGGGCGAGGATGGTGCGACCGGCGATGGTGCGCAGCGGCTTGTCGCCGCCGCCCATGCGACGGGCGAGCCCGCCCGCCAGCAGCAGGCCGAGCGTCCCCGGCCGCGCTTCATCTGCCGGCTCAGTCATCGCCGCCGGCTCCCTTGCGACGGTGCTTGCCGCCCTCGTCCTCGACGCTTTCCGGGTCCTGATCGAAGACGATGCGATCCTCGCCCGAGAGCGCAATGAAGCGCTTGCCGCGTGCGCGACCGATCAGGGTCAATCCCGCCTTGCGGGCGAGCTCGACGCCCCATTCGGTGAAGCCCGAGCGCGACACCAGGATCGGAATGCCCATGCGCACCGTCTTGATCACCATTTCCGAAGTCAGGCGGCCGGTGGTGTAGAAGATCATGCTGCCGGGATCGACATCGTGACGGAACAGCCAGCCCGCGACCTTGTCGACGGCATTGTGGCGGCCGACATCCTCCATATAGACCAAGGGCTTGTCCTGCTCGCAGAGCACGCAGCCATGGATCGCGCCGGCCTCAAGATAGAGCGAAGGCGTGGTGTTGATCTTGCGGGTCAGCGCATAGAGCCAGCTGGTGCGGAGTTCCGCCTTCGGCAGCTCGATCTCGTCGATCGCCTCCATCAGGTCGCCGAAGGCGGTACCCTGGGCGCAGCCGGAGGTCAGCGTCTTCTTCTTCAGCTTCTGCTCGAAATCGGTGCGCTCGGGCGTGCGCACCACAACGACCTCGAGCTCCTCGTCATAGTCGACCGCCTCGACGAGATCGCCGCGCTTCAGCATGTTCTGGTTGAGCAGATAGCCGAGCGCCAGATAGTCGGGATGGTCGCCGATCGTCATCATGGTGACGATCTCCTGGGCGTTCAGATAGAGCGTCAGCGCCCGCTCGGTGACGACCCGGGTTTCGACCGCAGCTCCTGTCTGGTCGATGCCGCGCACGGTGGCGCCGAGCCGTGCCGCCGCCGGGTCCGGGCGGACGAGATAGTCGTCGAGGAAATCGCCACCGGTCGGCAAGGTTGCTCTAAGCTCCGCGCAGGCGATCAGGCGGGCTGGCGCAGGCAGGACAGCGCCCAGCCCTCGATGGCGGCACGTTCCGGCGGCAGGCGCTGCCAGGCCTCGCCGACGAACTCGGCCCAGGCACCCAGCATGTCCTCGCGAACCGCGGTCAGGAGCGGCAGCCCGCTGAGGAAACCGGCCGCGATTTCGGCGCGCAGGCCCTGGCCGAGCGCTTCCTGCTTGCCGAACTTGTTGATGATCAAGAGATCGACGGTTCCGTCGATAGCGCTCGCCACCGCGCCGCCCGCAGCGGCGAGCCCGGCAGCATCGAGCCGGCAACCGGTCGCTCCCGCACCACGGTCCTCGCTGATCGCGAAGATCCGACCCGACGCGAGATCCTCCAGCGCCATGGCGGCACAACCGCGCTGGCAATCATCCTGATTGTGCTGGACCACGCCACCGAGCCGCACGGCCTCCTGCCGGAGGCGGCCGGCGACCTCCGCCATCAACTCGTCGATGGGGAAGCCGGAGGCATAGACGATCGCGGCGAGTGGAGCGCTCATGTCTCCCTTCATCTCATGGAATACCGGTTGCGGCCAGTGGGCTTTCGCCGCACCCGGCAACGCTTCCGCAACGAGATGCCGCGCCAGTGTTGCGCCGCACCTACAGCCGCCGGCCCCGGTAGGCGCTAGGGTGGCGAGGGCTGGCGCCGGCGATCCCTCCGGAGAAGCGGCCTCGTGCCCGAACGCGTACCATCGATGATCCGCCCGAACGCCCCGACCCCGCTCGACCCTGCTGCCTCCTCGGCGCTGCTGCTGCGCCGCATCGGCTTTGCGACACTGGCGCTCGCCTTGCCGCTGGCCTCGCTGGTCTCGCGCCGCGCCGCGGTGGTGCTGGCACCGATCGGCGTCGTGCTGCTGGTGATCGCCGCGTTGATCGAGAACCCTTCCGAGTTCGGCGACAACCTCAAGAGCTCGCTCTCCGGCTTCGCCGGCTTGACGCTGCTGGCGCTCGTAGCCTGGGCGGTGCTGTCGCTGGTCTGGAGCCCCTATACCGGCTCGGCCAGCGAAAAGGCCGCCAATCTCTTCCTCGCCGTCGTGCTCGGCTTTGCCGGCGCCGCGGCCCTGCCCGAGCGAATGCGCGCCTCGAACCTGAACCTCGCGGCGCTGGGTACCGGCCTCGCCGCCCTGCTGGCGCTCGGCCTGCTGTTGACCGAGGCGCTGACCCCGGCCGGCTCGCGCGCCGCCAACGAGGCCGGCAGCGTCGAGCGCGGCGTCAGTGTCGTCCTGATCATGTCCTGGCCGGCACTGGCCTGGCTCCTGTCGCGCGAGCGTGGGCTGACGGCGCTCGGGCTTGCCCTCGTCGTCGGCCTCCTGGCGCTGACACGCTTCGAGGACGGAGAAGCGGCAGCGATGCTGTTCGGCGCCATCGCCTTCGGCGTGGTCAGCGCCAACAGGCGCTTCGGTGCGAGGCTGGTCGGCGGCGTCTGCGCCGGGCTGATGCTGCTGGCACCGCTCTTGCCCTTCCTGCTGGCGCCGCTCCTGCGGCTGTCGCCGAACGCCTTCAGCACGGTTGCCGTCGGGCTCGACATCTGGGCCGACATCATTTCGAGCCGGCCGATTCAGCTGATCACCGGTCACGGGCTCGACACCGTGCTGCGCGGGCGCATTACCGGCGCCCTGCCGCTCGAAGTGCCGACCACGATCCTGTTCGAGACCTGGTACGAACTCGGCCTCGTCGGAGCGACGACCGCGGCGCTCGCCCTTTATTTCGCGATCAGCGCCGCCGGGCGCATGCCGGGCGCGCTGGCTGCTGGCGGCGTCGCCGCCTATGCCACCGCCTTCTCGTTGGCGGCGCTCGGCTTCGCCTCGTTCCAGACCTGGTGGCTGATGACGCTGACCGCCGTCGCCCTGCTCTTCACCGCGATCGCGCGCGGCCAGTACCGGACTGAGCGGCCGGTCGCGCCGCTAAGCCGGCGGCCGAAGGCGCCGACCCTTCCTGCAGGGCAGTAGGTCGCAGCAGCGTCATTCCGGAGCAGGCCGCAGGCCTGAGTCTGGAGCCCAGAACCAATGTGCCTTTGGACGAGGCTCAGGCACGACAGCGCTTCCGCGGCGGCGTTCGCCGCTGCTGGGTTCCGGGCTCGCCGCTGCGCGGCGCCCCGGAAAGACGGTGTTCCGTTTGCTCCTAAGCCGCCGCCCTGCCCTGGTTCACCGCATGACAGGCGACGCCGTCGATCACCGGCGGGTTCTCGACCCGGCAGCGATCGAAGACCAGCGGGCAGCGCGGGTGGAAGGTGCAGCCCGAAGGCGGGCTGATCGGGTTCGGAATCTCGCCCTTCACGCCCTCGCGGGCCTTGCCGACCATGGCGAGATCGGGCACCGCATCGAGCAGCATCTTGGTGTAGGGGTGACGCGGCGCGGAGAAGAGCTGCTTACCTTCCGAGACCTCGACCAAGCGGCCGAGATACATCACGCCGATCCGCGACGCCATGTGTCGGACGACGGCGAGGTTGTGCGAGATGAACAGGTAGGTCAGGCCAAACTTCTGCTGCAGATCGCGCATCAGGTTGAGGATCTGCGCCTGCACCGAGACGTCGAGCGCCGAGGTCGGCTCGTCGCAGACGATGAACTCGGCATTGGAGGCGAGCGCACGGGCGATCGCGATGCGCTGGCGCTGGCCGCCGGAGAATTCGTGCGGGAACTTCTTGCCGTCGTCGGGGTGCAGGCCGACCAGGCTGAGCAATTCGCCGACGCGCCCCTCGATCTCGCGGTCGCCCTGAATGATGTCGAAGGCGCGGATCGGCTCGGCGATGATCCGGCCGACACGCCAGCGCGGGTTCAGCGAGGCATACGGGTCCTGGAAGATCATCTGGATGCGGCGGCGCAGACGCTGACGTTCCTGGGCAGCGGCGGCATCGGTCATCGAGACGCCGTCGATCGAGACGGTGCCGCCCGATGGCGGCAGCAGGCCGACGACCATGCGCGCCACAGTCGACTTGCCGGAGCCGGACTCGCCGACCAGCGCGAAGGTCTCGCCCTTGCGGATGTCGAAGGAGACGCCGTCGACCGCCTTGAGATACTGCTTCGGGGCACTCTCGATCACCCGGTTGAGCCAGGGCTTCGAGACGTCGAAGACGCGTTTCAGGTCACGGACCTGGACGAAGGGTGCCTTGGAGACGTCCTGGGTCACGCGGCGATCTCCGCTTTGTCGGTCGGGCTTTGGCCAGTCGGAGCCTTCGACTGGTCGTAGAGGTGGCAGGCGACCTGGCGGCCGCCGACATCGATCAGTTCCGGCCGCTCGACGAAGCAGCGGGCGAACGCCTTGGAGCAACGCGGATTGAAGGCGCAGCCCTTGGGGATGTTGGAGAGGCGCGGCATCGAGCCGGGAATCTGGACGAGCCGTTCGGCATCGCCCTCGATCGAGGGGATCGCGCCCATCAGGCCGACCGCATAGGGGTGGAGCGGCTGCTTGACCACGTCGCGGACCGGACCGATCTCGGCGACGCGGCCGGCATACATCACCGCGACGCGATCGGCCGTCTCGGCGATGACACCCATGTCGTGGGTGACGAGCATCACCGAGGTGCCACGTTCCTTGCAGAGCCGCTTGATCAACGCGATGATCTGGGCCTGCACGGAGACGTCGAGCGCCGTCGTCGGCTCGTCGGCGATGATGAATTCGGGCTCGGCGCAGAGGGCGAGCGCAATCACCACGCGCTGGCGCATGCCGCCCGAGAACTCGTGCGGGTAGCCGTCGATGCGGCGCTCCGGCGCGGGGATGCCGACCTCGTCGAGCAGGGCGATGGCGCGCTTGCGGGCGTCGGCCGCGTTGAGATCGGTATGGGTCTGGATCGTCTCGATCAGCTGTTCGCCGACCCGGTAGAGTGGGTTCAGGCTGGTCAGCGGATCCTGGAAGATCATGCCGATGCGCTTGCCGCGGATCTTGCGCATCGCCTCGGGCGGAAGATTGTCGACGCGCGCGCCGGAGAGCAGGACTTCGCCGCCGGCGATACGACCGGGCGGATCGATCAGGCCGATGATGGCCGAACCGGTGACAGACTTGCCGGCGCCGGATTCACCGACTACGCCGAGCACCTCGCCGCGGGCGACGTCGAACGAGACCTTGTCGAGGGCGCGCAACGTGCCGCGCCGCGTCACGAATTCGACGGTCAGTTCGTTCACGGAAATGACGGGCTGGGTCATCGCTGCTCCGAAGGCCTGGACTTGAACGGGGTGCGGTTCATCTCTCACCTCAGCTTCGGATTCAGTGCATCGCGCAGCCAATCACCGAACAGGTTGATCGACAGCGCGAGCAGGATCAGGACGAGCGACGGGAACAGCAGGATCCACCACTCGCCGGAGAACAGGTATTGCTGGCCGAAGCGGATCAACGTGCCGAGCGAGGGCTGGGTCGGCGGCATGCCGACGCCAAGGAAGGACAGCGTCGCCTCCTCGATCACCGCGAGCGCAAGGTTGATCGTGGCGATGACCAGCACCGGCCCGGCGACATTGGGCAGGACGTGCTTCAGCATCACCGGCCAGGCCTTGAGGCCGATCAGGCGGGCGGCGTCGACATAGACCTTGTTCTTCTCGACCAGGGTCGAGCCGCGCACGGTGCGGGCATATTGCGCCCAGTTTGCGAGGCCGATCGCGATGACGAGGACGAGCAGCGTCGCTTGCTCCTGCGCCGCCGGGGGGATCAGCCCGCGCGCCACGCCGAAGACGAGCAGCGCTACCAGGATCGCCGGGAAGGAGAGCTGGATGTCGGCGATGCGCATGATCAGCGCCTCGGTGCGGCCGCCGACATAGCCGGCGACGAGGCCGAGGCCGACGCCGAGGATCAGCGAGAACACGACCGAGGCCGCACCGACCAGAAGCGAGACGCGCGAGCCGTAGAGGATGGCCGAGAAGATATCCCGCCCCTGCCCGTCCGATCCCAGCCAGAACACCTTGCCGGTAATCTCATTGGGCTGCATCGGGCGCGAGAACCCGTCGGAGAGGTCGAGCGAGGCCGGATCGAACGGATCATAGGGCGCGATCAGCGGCGCGAAGATCGCGGCGAGCACGAGCAGGAACGCCATGACGCTCGCCACCACCGTCACCGGCGAGGAGCGGAAGGAATAGACCAGATCGGAGTCCCAGAACCGGGCGAGACGGCTGGGCGGGATCACAGGCAGAGGTTCGTCGCTCATCGCCGCCTCACTTCGCCGGAACCGCGGAGCCCGACCGCAGACGCGGATCGAGCGCGACATAGACAAGGTCGACCAGGAGCGAAGTCACCACGAAGACGAAGGCGACGAAGAGCAGATAGGCCGACATCACGGGAACGTCGACGAACTGCACGGCGTTGACGAAGAGCGCGCCGAGCCCCGGCCACTGGAACACCGTCTCGGTGACGATGGCGAAGGCGATGACCCCGCCGAGCTGGAGACCGGCGATGGTGATGACCGGGATCATGGTGTTGCGCAGAGCATGGCGGAACTCGATGCGGCGCTCGGGAATGCCGCGCGCGCGGGCGAAACGGATGAAATCGGCCCGCATCACCTCGAGCATTTCGGAACGGACGAGCCGCATGATCAGGGTGAGCTGGAGGAAGCCGAGCGTCAGCACCGGCAGGACCAGCGATTTCAGCCCGCTTACGGTCAGCAGGCCGGTACTCCACCAGCCGATCTTGACCGTATCGCCGCGCCCGAAGGAGGGCAGCCAGCGGAGCTCGACAGCGAAGATGTAGATCAGGCCGATGCCGATCAGGAAGGTCGGCAGGCTGACCCCGATCAGCGAGACCGACATGATGAGATTGGCGACCCAGCCATCGCGGCGGATCGCGGCGTAGACGCCGAAGCCGATGCCGACGATGAAGGCGAAGACCGCCGAAAGCACGGCGAGCTCGACCGTCGCCGGCAAGCGCTCGAGGATCAGCTCGGAAACCTTGCGGCCCTGGCGATAGGAGATGCCGAAGTCGCCGCGCGCCGCATCGGCGACGAAGCGGGCGAACTGCACGGGCACGGGATCGTTGAGGCCGAGGCGCTGCGTCAGCTCGGCGCGGTCCTGCAGCGTCGCCTCCTGGCCAAGCATGTTGACCATGGGATCGCCGACGAAACGGAACATCGAGAAGGCGATGAAGGCGACGGCGAGCATCACCACCAGCCCCTGCATCAGCGAGCGCAGGATATAGGCGAGCATCGCGTCTTGAACCCCTTATAGAAACGAAGGTCGCGGGGGCCGTCTTGATGCGGCCCCCGCGACAGGATGCCGGCTCTACGAGCCCTTGAACGAAACCATCTTCAGCTTCGGCTGGTTCTGAACGTCGACAGGCACGTCGAGCGTCGAATTCATGCCGTAGCTGAGCGTCTGGTGGTGGATCGGCAGGTAGATCGTCTCGTCCTTCACCTTCGCCCAGATCTTGGCGATGGCGGCGTCGCGCTTGGCGATGTCGATCTCCTTGGAGAGCGACTGGATCTGCGCATCGACATCCTTGTCGGAATAGCCGGTCGCGTTCCAGCTACCCTGCGAACCGGTGCGGGTGTGGTACATGTAGGAGAAGACGTAGTCGCTATCGAAGGTCGGGACGCCCCAGCCGACGAGATAGAACTCGGTCTCCGGCGGGTTCTTCTGGATCAGGTTGAAGTGGATCGACTTCGACTGCGAGACCAGGTTCACCTTGACGCCGATCTGGCCGAACATGCCGACCGCCGCCTGGCAGATGCCCTCATCGTTGATGTAGCGATCATTCGGGCAATGCAGCGTCACCGAGAAGCCGTTCGGATAGCCGGCCTCGGCCAGCAGCGCCTTGGCCTTGGCGACATCGGTCGCCGGCGCGGCGTCGAGTTCCTTGGTCCAGCCATTGGCGAAGGGCGGCAGGATGATGCCGGTCGGGATCGACTCGCCGCGCATCACGACGCGCTGGATCGCGCCGCGGTTGAGCGCCATATTCATCGCCTGGCGGACGCGCTTGTCGGCGAAGGGGTTCTTGCCCTCGACATTGTCGCCCTTCAGGTCCTTGGACGCGACGTCCATGCCGAAGAAGATGGTGCGGTTCTCAGGTCCGGTGGTGACGCGGACCTTGGGCTGGCTCTTCAGCCGGGCGATGTCCTGCACCGGCACGTCCTGGACGAGATCGACCTCGCCGGAGAGCAGCGCCGCGATGCGGGTCGCATCCTGCTTGATCGGCACATAGGTAAGCTCGGTGATCTCGAGCGGCACCTTTGCCTTGGCCCAGTAATTGTCGTTGCGCTTCATCACCGTCTTCACGTCGGATTCGCGCGAGACGAGGATGAAGGGGCCGGTGCCGTTGGCGTTGCGAACGGCGTAATTCTCTTCCTTGTTCTTGAAATCCTGCGCCTTGGTGGCGTTGTTCTTCTCCGCCCAGGCCTTGCTCATGATGCGGATGGCGGAGGTGTTGTTGACCAGGAGCGGGTTCGGCCCCTTGGTCTTGATCCGGACCGTCAGGTCGTCGACCTTCGAGACCTTCTCGACCGAGGTGAGGTAGCCCTTGAAGTCCGAGGTCGGCTGCATGGCGCGCTCATAGGAGAACACCACGTCGTCGGCGGTGAAGGGCGAGCCGTCATGGAACTTGACGCCCTCCTGCAGCTTGAATTCCCAGGTCGTCGGATCGTCCGCGAGCACCTTCCAGGACGAAGCGAGCAGCGGGTGAAGCTTGCCGGCATGGTCGCGCTCGGTCAGCGCCTCATACATCTGCTGGTTGACCGTGGTGGTCAGGCCCTCGTTCTGGCCATGCGGATCGATGGTCAGGGCATCGCCTGCCGAGGCCCATTTCAGCGGCCTTGCCTCGGCGGCGCCGAGCGCCAGCGCGGAGACCCCGATCAGCGCGGCTGCGAAGGCAAACATACGCGGTTTCATGATAACGAACCTCCCGGTCGCGGCCCTGCTCCAGGGCCGGTAAAGGACGAGATGTTAGGGCTGGGCCCCTTGTCTGTCACGGGTCTAATCTGCGCGAAACACATAGCGGAAAGTGGCACTTGCCTCTCTCGCAGGCACCGCGCGCAGGAGATTTCCGCTCATCTCAGCCTCGGATTGAGGGCGTCGCGGAGCCAGTCGCCGAGCAGGTTCACGGCGAGCACCAGGATCGCCAGCGTCAGGCCCGGGAAGGCGACGATCCACCAGTCGCCCGAGAACAGGTAGCGGTTGCCGATCGAGATCAGCGTGCCGAGCGAAGGCTGGGTCGGCGGCAGGCCGACGCCGAGGAAGGACAGGGTCGCCTCGGTGATCACCGCCAGCGCCAGGTTGATTGTCAGGATAACCAGCACCGGGCCGATCACGTTCGGCAGGACATGGCGCAGCATGATCAAGGGCGCCGGCAAGCCGACGAGGCGCGCCGCCTGGACATAGTCCTTGTTGCGCTCGACCAGGGTCGAACCGCGGATGGTGCGGGCGTATTGCACCCAGAAGCTGAGGCCGATCGAGATCACCAGCACGTAGAGCGCCGTGTCCTCGCGGTTGGCGCCCTTGAAGATGCCGCGCACGACGCCGTCGATCAGCAACGCGATCAGGATCGCCGGGAAGGTGAGCTGGACATCGGCGATGCGCATGATCAGCGAGTCGACGCGGCCGCCGAGATAACCGGCGAGCAGGCCGAGCGTGATGCCGATCGTCGCGGCGAGCGCGACGCCGAGGCCGCCGACGATCAGCGAGACGCGCAGGCCGTAGAGGATCGCCGAATAGAGATCGCGGCCCTGGTCGTCCGTGCCGAAGATGAACTTGGGATCGCCGCCAGCCTGCCAGGCCGGCGGGATGTTGGCATCGGAAAGAAAGACCGTGGCCGGGTCGAACGGGTTGGTCGGCGCGATCCAGGGCGAGAAGGCCGCGCCGATGAACATCAGGAGCACGATCACCGCGGCGACCATGGTCACCTTGGAGCGCAGGAAGCTGGCGAGGATGTCGCTGTCGAGGATGCGGGCCCAGAGCGAGGGCGGCTTGGTCGACGGGGCGACGGGGGTAGAGGACGGGGTCTGAGCGGTCATGGCTTGTCTCCCGCCTTCAATGCGCGCCGATCGTCGCGCGCAGGCGCGGGTCGACCGCGGCGTAGAGCAGGTCGACGATCAGATTGATGCTGACGAACAGGAACGAGATCAGGATGAGATAGGCCGCCATGATCGGGATATCGACCTGCTGCACCGCCTTCAGGAAGAGCAGGCCCATGCCCGGCCACTGGAACACCGTCTCGGTGATGATGGCGAAGGCGATGATCGAGCCGAGCTGAAGGCCGGCGATGGTGATGACCGGCACCAGCGTGTTCTTCAGCGCATGGCCGAAATGGATGGCGCGGGTCTTCAGGCCGCGCGCCCTCGCAAACTTGATGTAGTCGGTGCGCAGCACCTCCAGCATCTCGGCCCGGACGAGGCGCATGATCAGCGTCATCTGGAACAGGCCGAGCGTGATCGAGGGCAGGATCAGCGCCTTCCAGCCGGAGGCGGTGAGCAGGCCGGTGGTCCACCAGTTGCCGATCTTGACGACCTCGCCGCGCCCGAAGGAGGGCAGCCAGCCGAGCGTGACCGAGAACAGGTAGATCAGCAGGATGCCGATCAGGAAGGTCGGCAGGCTGATCCCGACGAGCGAGACGGTCTGGAAGAGCTTGGCGAGCCAGCTGTCGCGCCGCAATGCGGTGTAGACGCCCATCGGAATGCCGACGAGGAGCGAGAACAGCGCCGACATGAAGGCGAGTTCGAGCGTCGCCGGGGCGCGTTCGCCGAGCAGCGAGATCACCGGCAGGCGGAACTGGTAGGAAACGCCGAATTCGAGCCGCACCGCATTGTAGATGTAGCGGGCGAACTGGACGACGACCGGCTCGTCGAGCCCGAGCGACTTGCGGATCTGCGCGACCTGCTCCTGCGGCGTGTCGAGCGAGACGAGCTGGTTCACGGGATCGCCGACGAAGCGGAACATGGCGAAGGCGATCAGCGCCACCGCCAGCATGACGAGAAGCGACTGGAACAGCCGACGCAGAATGAAAGCGAGCATGGCCGCCTTTACGAGGAATCTATGAGGGCGGGAGCTCCACCGGAACGCCCGTCTATGCCAACAAGCCCGTCAGTCCCTGCCGCGCCGTGAGGCGGCCCGGCAGGGCTAAGATGCTTCGACGTGGAACGGACGCGGTGCGCGAGCCTTGGCCCGCACACCGCGCGCCATCACTCCTTGGTGGCGTAGTAGAGCAGCACCGAATTGTCGGCGCGCTGGGCGAGCTTCACCTTCTTCGACACGCCCCAGGCCAGCGCCTGCTGATGCAGCGGGATGTAGCCGAATTCGTCGACCGAGATCTTGTAGGCTTCCTTGATCATCGCGTCGCGCTTGGCGGTGTCGGACTCGACAAGGATCTTGTCGGTCAGCTCGTCGACCTTCTTGTTGCAGTAGTTGCCGAGATTGGACTCGCCGCGCGAGGAGCCGGCGACATCGCGGCAGCCGATGATGTCGTGCAGGACGTTGTGGCTGTCGAAGGTGCCGGGCGTCCAGCCGAGCAGGTAGAACGAGGTCTTGTAGCCGCCGGACTTCAGCACCTTGGCGAAATACTGGCCCTTCGGCTGGGCGTTCAGGTTCACCTTGATGCCGGCGCGCGCCAGCATGCCGACGACGGCCTGGCAGATCTGGCCGTCATTGACGTAGCGGTCGTTCGGGCAGTCCATGCCGATCTCGAAGCCGTTCGGGTAGCCGGCTTCGGCCAGCAGCTTCTTCGAGGCCTCGGTGTCGAACTTGGCACGGGTGAAGCCCGCATGCGGGAACAGCTCCGGCGCGATCATCAGGGCCGAAGGCGTCGAGAGCCCGCGCATGACGCGGCTCTTGATCGTCTCGATGTCGATCGCCTGGAAGAAGGCCTGGCGGACACGGACGTCCTTGAAGGGGTTCTTGCCCTTGACGCTGGATTCCAGCAGCTCGTCGCGGGTCTGGTCCATGCCGAGGAAGATCGTGCGCAGTTCCGGCCCGGTGAGGACCTGGGCGTTGCCCGAGGCGTTGACGCGCTGGATGTCCTGGATCGGAACCGGCTCGATCACGTCGACTTCGCCGGAGAGCAGCGCGGCGACGCGCGTGGCGTCAGAGGCGATCGGCGTGAAGACGATCTCCTTGATGTTGCCTTCGATCTTCTTCCAGTAGTTCTCGTTGAGCTTGAAGACGGTCTTCACGCCCGGCTGGTGGCTCTCGATCTTGTAGGGGCCGGTGCCGTTGGCGTTGAGCGCGGCATAGCTCGGCGTGGTCGCAGCTGCCGGGGTCGGAGCGACGGCGTTGTTCGCCTCCGCCCACTTCTTCGACATGATGTACCAGGTGTCCCACTGCGCGTTCAGGATCGGGTTCGGCGCAGTGAGGACGACATCGACCGTGTGGTCGTCGACCTTGACGAACTTGGCGCTGGTCGGGATGCGTGTGGTGAAGTTCGAGCCCTGGGCGCGGACGCGCTCGGCGGAGAAGATCACGTCGTCGGCGGTGAAGTCCTCGCCGCCATGGAACTTGACGCCCTTGCGCAGGAACAGGCGCCATTTCAGGCCGTCATCGGAGACCTCCCACTTCTCGGCGAGGGCGGGCTCGATCTTGAGATCCTTGCCGCGCGCCGTCAGCCCCTCATAGGGGTGGCCGATATGGGCGTTCGTGGTGGTTTCGTTGACGGTGTACGGGTCGAGCGACTTCAACTCGCCCTGGTTGGCATAGCGCAGCGTCTGCGCCTGAGCCGTACCGCACATCAGAGCCAGCGCCGCTACGGCTGCCAGGCAATGGGTCTTGAAGGACATGAAGAACGTTCTCCCGATTGGTTATTCCCACTCCTCCCCAGGAGCGGCGCCCGGACCGCCACGTACATTGGCGACGATCCGAGGAAGGCGGCAGATTAGAGGTGCTTCGAAGTCCGCGTCCAGTGCGGGCCGCGCGCTTCCCCCGAGATCGAACTTTATTGCATATACTAATCACCCTGCGCACGTTCATGCGAGCACAGGGTGACTTTCCGATGCAAAGGCGCTCCGCCCTGCGCCGTCAGCGGGCCAGGTCCGCGATCAGCGCACGCACGAACGATGAGCCGGCATCGAGCTGGGCCACGGTGATGAACTCGTCCGGCTGGTGCGCCTGGGCGATATCGCCGGGCCCGCAGACCACGGTCGACCAGCCCGCCGCCTGGAACAGGCCGCCCTCGGTACCGTAGGCGACGACATGGCTGGCATTGTCGCCGGTGAGGCGGCGCGCCAGTTGCTCGGCCTCGCCCTCCTTCTCCGGCGCGAGCGGTGGGGTGTAGGAGGTGATCTCCATGACGATGCCGGTCTCTGGCGCGATCGCCTTCATCGGCGCCTCGAGCTCCGCCATCTTCGCGCGATAGCGGGCGACATAGTCGGCATCGTCGCCCGGCATGACGCGGACCTCATGGCTGAAGGCGCAATGCTCGGCAGTGATGTTGACCGCGGTGCCGCCTTCGACGACGCCGACATGCAGCGTGGAATAAGGCGGCTCGAAGGGAATGCCGGCTGTCGCCTTCGCCTTGTTCTCGTCCATGACCTCGTCATGCCACGCGATCAGCTTGCCGGCGACCATCACGGCGGGCACGCCGATGTCGACGCGGCTGGAATGCACGGCATGGCCGCGGACGGTCGTGCGCATCCGGGTGCCACCCTTATGGCCGGTGACGACCTGCATCATCGAGGGCTCGCCGACGATCACGGCCGAGGGCTTGACCCCGGCCGCGGACATCGCGTCGATCAGGTAGCGAGCACCAATGCAGCCGACCTCCTCGTCATAGGACAGGGCGATATGAACCGGCCGCTTCAAGCCGGCCGCGAGCATCTCCGGCACCAAAGCGAGCGCGATGGCATCGAAACCCTTCATGTCGCAGGAGCCGCGGCCATAGAGCTTGCCGTCGCGCTCGGTCAGCGTCCACGGGTCCGAGCTCCAGTCCTGGCCTTCGACGGGGACCACGTCGGTATGGCCGGAGAGGACAACGCCGCCATCCACCTTGGGGCCGATGGTGGCGTAGAGATTGGCCTTGAAGCCGTCCGGACTCGGCACCACCGTGCTCTCGACGCCATGAGCGGCGAGATAGTCGCGGCAGAAATGGATCAGTTCGACATTGCTGCGCTGCGATTCGGTGTTGAACGAGACCAGCTTGGCCAGCATTTCCTTCGGGGTGTAACGCACGGGCAGATTTCTCCAGAGACTGGCCGACAGGCATGATCCGTGCCGGCAGGCTAAGCTCACGCCGCAGGAGGTCAATCACCGGCCGTGGTGCGCCGGCGCCCGAGCCAACGCATGACGGCCACTGCTCCCGGCATCGACGGCGGGACTTCCGGTTGCGCACGCTTGTCCAAGGGTCATGCGCGCACCGCGCTTGACCCGGCCGCACCCGGCGCGCTGTTGTGCCGACCGAACCGAGCTTTCCCTGTGAGTCCGCCATGTCCTTCGACGTCACCCTCGCCGACATCCAGGCCGCCGCCAGCCGCATCGCGGGCAAGGTGAGGCGTACCCCGACCTTCCTCAGTGCTGGGCTCTCCCAGCGCCTCGGCGTCGAGACGGTCGTCAAGGTCGAGAGCCTGCAGCTCGCCGGCTCGTTCAAGGTGCGCGGCTGCTACAACAAGCTGCTCGGCCTGTCGGACGCGGAGAAGGCCCGCGGCGTCGTCACCGTCTCCGGCGGCAACCACGCCATCGCCGTCTCGCTGGTGGCGAGCATGCTCGGCATCAAGGCACTGGTGCTGATGCCGAAGAACGTCGCACCGCTGAACATCCGCCTGACCAAGGAGGCCGGCGGCGAGGTCGAGCTCTGCGAGGATTCGATCGCAGCCTTCGCCAAGGCCGACGAATATGCCGCCAAGGGCATGACCAATGTCCACTCCTATGATGATCCTGCGATCATCGCCGGCCATGGCACCGTCGGCCTCGAGCTCGCGGCCGATGCCGGCGGCCGGCTCGACCATGTCTTCATCTCGATCGGCGGCGGCGGCTTTTCGGCCGGCGTCGGAGCGGCCCTGAAGGGGCTCGATCCGGCCGTGCGCATCCACGGCGTCGAGACCGAGGGCGCGACGACGATGACGCAGGCGCTCGAGGCCGGAAAGCCCGTACCGATCCGCCCGACCTCGATCGCGCGCACGCTGGGCGCGCCCTTCGCGACCGAACGGACCATGGCGGCCGCCCGCGAGTTCCTCGAAGAGATCGTGCTGGTGCCGGATGCGGACGCCGTGCGCGAACTGCTCTGGGTGCTGCAGAACGGCCGCGTGCTGCTCGAGCCGGCCGCCGCCTGCACGGTCGCGGCAGCTCTCGCCCGCAAGGACAGCTTCAAGCCGGGCGAGCGCGTCGCGCTGGTGCTCTGCGGCTCCAATGTCGCGCTCGAAGATATCGAGAGCTGGCGCCAGCAGTTCGGGCTCTGAGCAGAACGAGATCGGGCGCGCAGCACTACTGCGCGCCCTTCGGGGCCGCTCCGAGTAAACCTATGGGATCACGGCTCCGCGAGCCCGCCCGCCGGCGACGCTGCATGAGCAGCCGCTGCCGACTTCCGCGACATTGATCAGTTGGCAGGTGCGGACCGGCGTGCTGCAATAGCCGCCTATTCCCGACGAGACCGGAGCGGCATAGACCGGCGCCGCGTAATAGGGCCGCGCATAGTAGGCTCCGCTGTAATAGTCGCCGCCATAATAGCCGGGCGTGTCGTAGTAATAGGACGAGCCGTAATAGGGATAGGCCGCTGCGGCGCCGATGACCGCCCCGGCGGCGAGGGCTCCGGCGCCCCAGCCCCAGTTGTTGTAGTAGCCGCGCCGCCAATAGGCTCCGCGTCCGTAATAGCCGCCCCAGCGATTGGGTCCCCATCCCCAGCCGCCGCCACGGTAGAAGCCAGCGCGATAGACGCCACCGCGGTAGCCGAAGCCCGCGGCCCTAACGCCGCCGCCACGATAGCCGAAGCCCGGGCCGGCGAAGGCCCGGTTCATGCCGATCCCTCCGGCGCGTATGCCGCCACCTTGGAACCCGCCGCCATGGAAGCCTCCGCCGCGGCCGCCCCAGCCGCCGCGCCCCTGGGCATCGGCTTCGCTGGCCATGAAGGGCGCGACAAGGAGGAAGGACGCGGCAAGAACGATCAGGCGGCGCATGGCGGCCTCCCATTCAAAGCGATGGCGGTACACCCCGAACGCGCGAAGGTGACGCACGTTCCATCCTTTCGAAAGCGGCCGCCGAAAACTCGGAAGCAGCTCCCGAATTCAGCGACGATACTGCTCTTCCGTAACGTGATCCAGCCATTTGACAGTCTCGCCGTCGAGGCGCTCCTGCAAGGCGATATGGCTCATCGCCGTGGTCGCGGCGGCGCCATGCCAATGCCTTTCGCCGGGCGGGAACCAGACGACGTCGCCGGCCCGGATCTCCTCGACCGGGCCGCCCTCGCGCTGCGCCCAGCCGCAGCCTGCGGTGACGATCAGCGTCTGGCCGAGCGGGTGGGTGTGCCAGGCCGTGCGCGCTCCCGGCTCGAAGGTGACGAGGGCGGTCGCGATGCGCGCCGGCTCGGGCGGGTTGAACAGCGGGTCGATCCGCACCTGACCGGTAAAGTAGTCGGCCGGGCCCTGGCCCGAAGGCTGCGATCCGCTTCGCTTGATCTCCATGATGGTCCTCGCAAGTTCGTGGCGCATGAGATGTCGCCAGGGGCGCTGCCCCAGTCTAGCGCCCGCAGACGGCGGGGGTCACTGCCCCAGCGGCGCATCGCCATTCCCGCGCTTCCTCCCCCTCATGCCGCAATCGGCTTGGACAGGGTGCGCCCGCTCGGGCTAGCTTGCCGCATCAGGCAACCCGATTTCTGCGAAGTTGCACCAAACGGCCCGAGGATACGATGCCCAAATCCGAACTCATCGCGGCGATCGAGCCCGAGATCACCGCGATCCGTCGCGACTTCCACCGCCATCCCGAGCTGCTGTTCGATGTGAACCGCACAGCCGGCATCGTCGCCGACAAGCTCCGGGAATGGGGCGTCGACGAGGTCGTCACCGGCATCGGCCGCACCGGCGTGGTCGGCGTGATCAAGGGCAAGGGCCAGAATTCCGGCAAGGTCATCGGCCTGCGCGCCGACATGGATGCGCTGCCGATCCATGAGGAGACCAATCTCGAGCATCGCTCGACCGTGCCCGGCAAGATGCATGCCTGCGGACATGACGGCCATACCGCCATGCTGCTCGGCGCCGCCAAGTACCTGGCGGACACCCGCGATTTCGACGGCACCGCCATCATGATCTTCCAGCCGGCCGAAGAAGGCGGCGGCGGCGGCCGGGAGATGTGCAAGGACGGGCTGATGGAGCGCTTCGGCGTGCAAGAGGTCTACGGCCTGCACAACATGCCCGGCCTGCCCGTCGGCCAGTTCGCGATCCGCAAGGGGCCGATGATGGCGGCAGCAGACCGCTTCCTGCTCAAGCTCGAGGGCCGCGGCGGCCATGCCGCCAAGCCGAACGAGACGGTCGACCCGCTGGTCGCAGCCTGCCAGCTCGTCTCCTCGCTGCAGACCATCGCCTCGCGCAATGCCGACCCGCTCGATTCCGTCGTCGTCTCGGTGACAGCGCTGCAGGCCGGCGAGGCCTTCAACGTCATCCCGCAGCATGTCGTGATCAAGGGCACGGTTCGCTCGCTCTCGCCGGAGATGCGCGACCTCGCCGAAAAGCGCTTCCGCGAGATCGTCGCCGGCACGGCCCAGGCTTTCGGCCTGACCTTCGAGATCGAGTACGAGCGCGGCTATCCGGTGACCTTCAACCATGCCGGCCAGACCGATTTCGTCACCAGCGCGACGAAGAACGTCTTCGGCAAGGAGGCGATCGACACCGAGGTGCCGCCGACCATGGGCTCGGAAGACTTCTCCTTCATGCTCGAGGAGCGGCCCGGCGCCTATATCTTCATGGGCAATGGCGACTCCGCCGGGCTGCATCACCCGGCCTACGAGTTCAACGACAAGGCCCTGCCCGTCGGCATGACCTATTGGGCGAGCCTGGTCGAAATCGCCATGCCGCAACGGGCTGGCTGAGCACGGATCGCATGAGCGACATCGACTGTCTCGTCATCGGGGCCGGCGTCGTCGGCCTCGCGACAGCGCGTGCGCTTGCGCTCGCCGGCCGCGAGGTCGTGATCGCCGAGGCGGCCGAAGGCATCGGCACCCAGACCTCGGCACGCAACAGCGAGGTCATCCACGCCGGCATCTACTATCCGCCGGGCTCGTTGAAGGCCAAGGTCTGCGTCGAGGGCCGCAAGCTGCTCTACGACTACCTTCGCGAGCGCGGCCTGCCGCACAGGGCCTGCGGCAAGCTGATCGTCGGCACCCATGCCGGCCAACGCCCGGCGCTGGAGACGATCGCGGCGCGCGCCGAAGCCTCCGGCGTCGCCTCGTTGCGCTGGATCGACGCCACCGAGGCCAGGGCGCTGGAGCCCGAGGTCACCTGCGAGATCGCCCTACTCTCGCCGGAGACGGGCGTCGTCGACAGCCATGCGCTGATGCTCTCGCTGCTCGGCGAATGCGAGGCGGCGGGCGGCTCGCTTGCGCTCAACACGCCGATTCTGGCCTGGCGCCGTGAGGCGGATGGCTTCAGCGTCGATTTCGGCGGCGAGGACCCGGCGAGCTATTCCGTGACGACGGTGGTGAACGCGGCCGGCCATGGCGCGCCGCGCCTGCTCGGCAGGCTCGAAGGCTTTCCGGCGGAGCATGTACCGAAGCAGTACTTCGCCAAGGGCAATTACTTCTCGCTGCTCGGCAAGCAGCCCTTCAGCCATCTGGTCTATCCGATCCCGGAAGCGGCCGGCCTCGGCATCCACGCGACGATCGACATGGCGGGCCGGGTCAAGTTCGGCCCCGATGTCGAATGGGTCGAGCACGACCAGGACCTCGTCGTCGATCCCGCGCGGGCGGAGAAGTTCTATGCGGCGATCCGGACCTATTGGCCGGGTCTTCCCGATGGCGCGCTCGTCGCCGACTACGCCGGGATCAGGCCGAAGCTACACGGGCCGACCGAGCCGATGCCGGATTTCCGCATCGACGGCCCGGCCGTGCATGGCGTGCCGCAACTGGTCAACCTGCTCGGCATCGAGAGCCCAGGGCTGACGAGCTCGCTGGCGATCGCGGACATGGTGGTCGAGCGGCTGGCGCACTGACGCCGTTCTCATGGTCGGGCTTGTCCCGTGGTCGGGCTTGTCCCGACCATCCATGTCTTCGTTCGGCAAGTGCGGTGTTCAAGACGTGGATGCTCGCCACAAGGGCGAGCATGACGGAGCGGGTCTCACAACCCCTCCGCCCCCAACTCCGCGCGCCAATGCGCCAGCCGCGCCTTCATGACCCGCTCACGGCCGGCCTCCAGCGCCTTCTCGTCCAGCCGCTCGATCTCCTCGAACGAGAATGCGCCCTCGCCCTGCGCGTTCCAGGCAGCCTGCAGGCTGCGCTGGCGGTGGCTGCCATGGCGCAGCGTGAACCAGACGCGGTTCCGGATGGTCGAGAGATCGGGCGCCTGTCCCACCCAGCGCTCGCCAGTGGCGAGGCAGTGGACCTGATAAATGCCCGCGACAACCTTGCGCTCCTTGTAGGCCGCCACGGCCGCCTTCCTGTCCTCGTTCAGCATCCAACTCTCCTGTCGCAATCGAACGGCGCAAATATCACCCGGGCGATATTGACTCAACAAATTTTATCCGGGTAATTAGATCGCAACACAGGAACCCGGATATGACCGACACCGCCGACCGCCCTTGCACTGCCTTCGATGGCGAGACCCTGCTGGCGCGCGGGCCGCTTGCCGCAGTCGCGCTCGCCGTGCAGGCACGGCTGGCCGAGCGCCCGGATGCGAGCGTACTGACCTTCGATGATACGACGGGACGAGTGGTCGACCTTGATCTGCGGGGGTCCGAGGCGGAGATCGTCGCGCGGCTCGGCGGTTCGGAGCCGCGCGGGCGCGGCCGACCGAAGCTGGGTGTGGTGGCGCGGGAAGTGACCCTGCTGCCACGACATTGGGACTGGCTTTCGGCCCAGCCGGGCGGAGCCTCGCAGGCGCTGCGCCGGCTCGTCGACGAGGCACGACGCGGCGATGGCGGACAGACGCAGGCCCGCATCGCCGCCGAGAACGCCTACCGGTTCATGGCGGCGCTGGCCGGCAACCTGTCCGGCTTCGAGGAGGCGTCACGCGCCCTGTTCGCCGGCGACGAGGCCGGCTTCGGGGAGCATGCAGCAGGCTGGCCCGCCGATATCAGGACCTATGCGCAGGAACTGGCCTGGAGCCGCCTGCGTGATCGGGACTAGCCGCGCAGCTCCGCGACCTTCTCGCGCGCTTCGCGGGCGAGCTTCGTCACCTGCGCCCAGTCGCGATTCTTCACGGCATCCGCCGGAACGAGCCAGGAACCGCCGACGCAGAGCACCTGCGGCAAGGCGAGGTAATTGCCGAGATTGCCGAGCGAGACGCCGCCGGTCGGGCAGAACTTCATCTGCGGAAACGGGCCGGAAAGCGCCTTGAGGCCGGGCACGCCGCCGGCCTGCTCGGCCGGGAAGAATTTGCAGTGCAGGCGGCCCGCCGAGACGGCGCGCATGCAGTCGGAGGCTGTCGCGACGCCGGGCAGCCAGGGCAGGCCGGTCTTGCGTAGGGCCTCGTCGACGCTCTCGGTAAAACCTGGGCTGACCACGGCCCGGGCACCGGCATTCTGTACCTCGGCCGCCTGTGCCGGCGTCACCACCGTGCCCGCAACCGGCAGGATCTCCGGCAGGTCGCGCGCCACCTTCTCCAGAGCGGCCATGGCAGCCGGGCGACGCAGGGTGATCTCGATCACGTCGATGCCGCCGGCGAGCAGGGCCTCTGCCAACGGCACGGCGATCTCCGCCTCGTCGATGACGACGACCGGCACGACGCCGCAGGCGCCAAGGCGCGCGATCTCGGGGGCGGTGGACATCGACATCTCTCCTGATCTCTCCCTCAGCCCTCATCCTGAGGAGCGCTCTGCAGGAGCGCGTCTCGAAGGATTCTCCAGAGGTTCCGAAGACAACTGGAGCATCCTTCGAGACGCCGCTTCGCGGCTCCTCAGGATGAGGGCTGAGGATGTTCGCTGCTTCTCTAGGAGCCCGGCTTAAGCCTTCGCCCAGTAGACGTCGAGCCCCTGCGGACGGCCGAGCAGCAGGCCGACCGGGAAAGCCCCGGGCAGCTCGGCGGCCGAAGCCAGAACCCGCTCCTTGTCCTGGCCAGAAATCAGCAGGCAGGCATGGCCGGCATCGCGCAGCCGCGCCGGAGAGAGCGACAGCCTCGGCGGCAGGTCGGGCGGGCTCGCCGCGATGGCGTGGACGCCCGGCCCTGCCGACAAGCCGCGCTCGTCGCCAGGAAAGAGCGAGGCGATGTGACCGTCCGCCCCCATGCCGCTGACCAGGATGTCGAGCGCCGGCAGGCCGGCGAGCAGCCGGTCGAGGCTGGCGGCCGCGGCGGCGAGATCATCGCCGCAACTGTGAAAGGAGACGAAGCCGGCGCGCCCGTCGCGCAAGGGCGCGAAGGCGGCACGGATCATCCGCTCGTTCGAGGCCGGGTCGTCCGGGGCTACGAAGCGCTCGTCGGTCGGCAGGACCGTGACACTCTCCCAGGGCAGCTCGTGCTCGGCGAGGGCGGCGAGGAAACGCGCCGGCGTCGTGCCGCCGGGCACGGCGAGAAGCGCCCTGCCCCGCTCGTCGACGCAGGCGCGCAGCCTGACCGCGACGGCCTCGGCCAGCGCCGCGGAGGCATCGGCCAACGTCTCGAAACGATGGCGCAGCAACGGGCCGGCAGCGGTCATTCGCCGAACTCCGGATCGGCCCAGGAGCGGCCCTCGCGCTCGATCAGCCCGATCGCCTGCGACGGGCCCCAGGAGCCGGCGGCATAGCGATGCGGCTGGGGATAGTATTCCTGCCAGCCGGCAAGGATCGGGTCGATCCAGGTCCAGGCCTGCTCGACCTCGTCGCGGCGCATGAACAGGGTCTGGTCGCCGCGGATCACGTCGGTCAGCAGACGCTCATAGGCGTCGGGCGTGCGCACGTCGAAGGCGGTCTCGTAGCGCAGGTCGAGCTGGCGCGGCACGATCTTGAGCTTGCCAGAGCCCGGAACCTTCATCATCAGCTGCATCTGCACGCCGTCATTGGGCTGCAGGCGGATGACGAGGCGGTTGGCATCGAGGCGGCCGCAATCGCCCGGATTGCCGAAGATCGAATGCGGCACCGGCTTGAAGGTGACGGCGATCTCGGAATAGCGCTGCGCCATGCGCTTGCCGGTGCGCAGATAGATCGGGACGCCGGCCCAGCGCCAGGTGTCGAGCTCGCAGCGGATCGAGACGAAGGTCTCGGTGTTGCTGGCGTGGCCGAGCTCGTCGGCATAGCCTTTGACGCGCTGCCCCTCGATCACGCCCGGCCCGTACTGGCCGCGCACGGTCCAGCGCTGGACATCGGGGCCGACGATAGGTCGCAGCGCCTTCAGCACGCGGACCTTTTCGTCGCGCACCGCATCGGCCTCGAGCAGGTTCGGCGGCTCGATGGCGAAGAGGCAGAGCAGTTGCAGGACATGGTTCTGGACCATGTCGCGCAGGTGCCCGGCCTTGTCGTAATAGCCGGCGCGCGATTCGAGCCCGACCGTCTCGGCCACGGTGATCTGGACATTATCGATGTCGCGGCTCGACCAGGAACGCTCGAACAGCGTGTTGGCGAAGCGCAGGACGAGCAGGTTCTGCACCGTCTCCTTGCCGAGATAATGGTCGATCCGGTAGGTCCGGCTTTCCGGCAGGATGCGCGCGACGGCGTCGTTGATCGCCCGCGCCGAGTGAAGGTCGCGCCCCAGCGGCTTCTCCAGGATGACGCGCGAGGTCGGCGTCAATATGCCGGCAGCTGCGAGGTTCTCGCAGATCGGGATGAAGAGGTCCGGCGGCGTCGAGAGATAGAAGGAGCGGACATGCTCGGACTCACCGAGCGCCTCCTTCAACGCGCCATAGGTCTCGGGCTTGACCGCATCGAGCATGACCATGGTCAGCCGGCGCTGGAAGGCCGCGATGCGCTCGGGCGAAAGCCCGGCCGCGGCGAGCTTGCCGGCGATCTCACGCGGAATGCCCTCGAGATCCTCCTGCTTGCGGACGATGCCGAGGATGCGGCTTTCGGCCGGCAGCACGCCCTCCTCGTTGCGCTGGGCCAGCGCCGGAAAGAGCTTGCGCAGGGCAAGGTCGCCGCCGGCGCCGAAGATCACCAGGTCGAAGGGCGGCACCGGCGTGCGCTCAGGCGCAGCCTCCGGCTTCAGAAGGCGTTCGGCGATGGCATCCATGACGGCGTACTCCTGGGCGGCCCGAGCTTCAGTCGAACCGAATCCTGCGACGACAATGCGACCAAGCACGCAGCTTGCCAAACGCTTTGGGCGGCGGGATGGCGCGGCCTGTCCCCTCTCCCCTTGCGGGAGAGGGTTAGGGTGAGGGGTCGCGCGACGCTTCACCGTCATGGTCGGGCTTGTCCCGACCATCCACGTCTTCGCTGGTCGAGTGCGGTGTTCTAGACGTGGATGCTCGCCACAAGTGCGAGCATGACGGAAAGGTCAGAGCGACCCCTCATCCGGCCCTTCGTTCCACGTTCTCCCGCAAGTGGGAGAAGGTGAGGACGCCCCTACCCCGCGCGGCGAAAGCCCTCGCTCGCGATCAGCAATTGCCGGGCATAGTCCGTCTGCGGCGTGCGGGCGGCGAGCGTTTCGGCGCTCATCTCCTCGACACCGCGGCCGAACTGCATGACCAGTAGCCGCTCGCACATATGGCCGACGACGGCGAGATCGTGGCTGACCAGGATGTAGGTGAGCTTGCGCTCCTGGCGCAGCGCCTGCAGCAGGTTCAGCACCTCGGCCTGGATCGAGACGTCGAGCGCCGAGGTCGGCTCGTCGAGCAGGAGGATCGTCGGCTCCAGCACCAAAGCGCGGGCGATGGCGACGCGCTGGCGCTGGCCGCCGGAGAGCTGATGCGGGAAGCGGAAGCGGAAGGAGGACGGCAGGCCGACATCCGCCATGGCGCGGGTGATCTTCGCCTCGGCATCGCGGATGCCATGGATGGCGAGCGGCTCGGCCAGCGTGTCGTCGACGGTCTTCTTCGGGTGCAGCGAACCGTAAGGGTCCTGGAAGACCATCTGAACGGCCCGGTAGAACGCCTTGTCGCGGATCTTGGGCTGTCGCTTGCCGAGAATGTCGACCTCGCCGCTCCAGTCGCGATTGAGGCCAGCGAGCACGCGCAGCACGGTCGACTTGCCGGAGCCGGACTCGCCGACGATGCCATAGCTCTCGCCGGGCGAGACGGCGAAGGAGAGGTCCTTCACGACATGGGAATCGCCGAAGGAAACGTTGAGCTTCTCGGCGGTGATGGCGTGTTGTGTGCTCATGCCAGCCATGCCGGGTCGCGGGTCAAGGTCGCGAGCTTCTCGCGGGGATGGTCGAGATCGGGCAGGCAGCCGAGCAGCCCACGGGTATAGGGGTGCTGGGCCCGGTCGAGTTCCTGCGCCGGTAGGGTCTCCATCGCCTTGCCGCCATACATGACGATGACGCGGTCGCAGAACGACTTCACCAGATGGAGATCATGGCTGATGAAGATCAGCCCCATGCCGCGGCTGGTGACGAGATCGTCGAGGATCTTGAGGATCTGGAGCTGGACGGTGACGTCGAGCGCCGAGGTCGGCTCGTCCGCGATCAGGATCTCCGGCTCGGCGATCAGCATCATCGCGATCATGACGCGCTGCCCCATACCGCCCGAGACCTCGTGCGGGTAGAGATCGTAGACGCGCTGGGGCTCGCGGATCTGCACGGCCTCCAACATGGCAAGACTGCGCTCCTTCGCCTGCCGCGCGCTCGCCTTGTGGTGGACGCGATAGGCTTCGGCGATCTGGTCGCCGACGGTCTGGACCGGGTTCAGCGAGAACTTCGGATCCTGCATCACCATCGAGATATGGCGGCCGCGCAATTTGCGGCGGCTGCCCTTGTCCATCGCCGCCAGATCCTTGCCGCGAAATTCCATCCGTTTTGCCGTGACCACCCCGGGATGCGGGATCAGGTCGAGGATGGCGCGACCGGTCATCGACTTGCCGGAACCGGATTCGCCGACTATGCCGAGCCTTTCGCGGCCAAGCGTGAAGGAAAGCCCGCGCACCGCGTTGACGATGCCGGTCGGGGTGTGGAAGTCGACGCGCAGTTCGTCGAGCGTCAGCAGAGGTGCATCAGAGGTTGCGGTCATCTTGGCGCTCACCTCGCATCCAGAACGTCGCGCAGGCCGTCGCCGAGCAGGTTGAAGCCGAGGGCCACGACGCAGATGGCGATGCCCGGGAAGGTCGCGACCCACCACTGGTCGAAGATCTGCTCGCGGCCGGTCGAGATCATCGCGCCCCATTCCGGGATCGGCGGCTGGGCGCCGAGGCCGAGGAAGCCGAGGCCGGCGGCGATGATGATGACGCCGGCCATGTCGTAGGTGGTGCGCACGATCAGCGAGGGAACGCACATCGGCACGACATGCTTCAGCACGATCCGCATCTGGCTTGCGCCTTGCAGGCGCATCGCCGAGATGTAGTCGGCATTGCGGATGATCATCGTCTCCGCCCGAGCGACGCGGGCGTAAGGAGGCCAGGCGGTGAAGGCGATCGCGATGACCGCATTCTCCAGGCCAGGGCCCAGCGCGGCGACGAAGGCGAGCGCCAAGACGAGGCGCGGGAAGGCGAGGAAGACGTCGGTGATGCGCATCAGCACGGTGTCGACCCAGCCGCCGAAATAGCCGGCGGCGCAGCCGATCAAGAGGCCGAGCGGCCCAACCGTGATGACGACGAGCATGACGATCACCAGCGTGACGCGGGTGCCGTAGACGACGCGGCTGAAGATGTCGCGGCCGAGTGCGTCGGTGCCGAACAAGTGCTTGGCGGACGGCGCCAGCAGACGCTGATCGAGCGCCTGGGCGAGCGGATCGTGCGGCGCAACCAGCGGCGCGAAGGCTGCGAGCAGCAGCAGGGCGAGCACGATCAAGAGGCCGACCATGGCGGCCGGGTTCTTCCTGAAGGCGAGCCATTGCCGGTAGAGCTGGCCGAGCCGGGCCTGCCGGCGCGATTCCGGCGAGGTCGTGGTCAGCCAGGCCTGCCAGGTGACGGGGGCGGAGGCGTGATCGGTCATGGCCATCCTCCTCAGCGCGCCCGCGGATCGGCCAGCCGGCCGAGAATGTCGGAGAACAGGTTGACCGCGATGAAGACGGCCCCGACCACCAGCGTGGCACCGAGCACCGCGTTCATATCGGCGTTGAGCAGTGCATTGGTGAGATAACGGCCGAGCCCCGGCCAGGCGAAGATCGTCTCGGTCAGCACCGAGCCTTCGAGCAGGTGCATGTAGGACAGCGCGATCACGGTGACGAGCGGCACGAAAGCGTTGCGCAGTGCATGGCCGCAGACCACCCGCCATTCCGAGAGCCCCTTCACCCGCGCGGCGACGACATATTGCTGCTGCAGCTCGGTGATCATGAAGCTGCGGGTCATGCGGCTGATATAGGCGACGGAGAGCAGGCCGAGCACGGAAGCCGGCAAGATGAGATGCCAGAAGGCGTCGACGACCGCCTCCCATTCGCCCTGCATCGCGGCATCGAGCATGACGATACCGGTTATCGGCGTGACGAAATCCAGATAGGCGATCGAGAGCCGGCCCGGGCCTGCGACCCAGCCGAGCTTGGCGTAGAACAGCAGCAGGCCCATCAGGCCGAGCCAGAAGACCGGGATCGAGTAGCCGATCAGGCCGATCACGCGGGCGACCTGGTCGATCCAGCGGCCCTGGTTGACCGCGGCGAGGATGCCGAGCGGAACTCCGAGCGCGACGCCAATCAGCGTGCCGAGCGTCGCCAGCTCCAGCGTCGCCGGGAAGACGGTCTTGATATCGTCCGTGACCTTCTGCGCGGTCAGGACCGAGGTGCCGAGGTCGCCCGTGAAGACCTTGCCGACATAGATGGCGAACTGTTCCCAGAGCGGCTTGTCGAGGCCGAGCTCGAGCCGCGCCTTGTCGTAGACATCGGCGGGCGCCCGGTCGCCGACCACGGCCAGGACCGGGTCGATCGGCATGACGCGGGCGATCAGGAAGGTCACCAGCAGCAGGCCGAAGATGGTGATCGCGACCGTGGTCAGCTCGCGGCCGAGGAGCCTGCCCCAGCGCAGGGCACGGTTTCCGGATCGGGATGCGGCAGGCGGTGTCGATGCGGTAGTCGAGGCCATGGGGCGGCTCCGTTTCTTGTTGTTCTTGGCTCTTCTTGTTGTTCTTGGGCTTTCGCTGGCGCCGCCTCGCGTCAAAGCAGAAAACCCGCCGCAGCCTCCTATCGGGCTACGGCGGGTTGCGGCGGCGACAGACGCCTCAGTTCTTGGCGATCGGCGCGTAGAAATTGGTGTCGGAGCTCGGTCCGATCACCCAGTTGTCGACATTCTTGCGCTGCGCCGAGACTTCGACCTGCTGGAACATGATGACGAAGGGCGAGACCTTCTGGTGCTCGCGCTGCAGATCGCCATAGACGGCGGCGCGCTTGGCCGCGTCGGTCTCGAGCACGTTGGCCTGGGTGACCTTGGTCATGTCCGGGATGTCCCAGGCATTGCGCCATGCCAGCGTCTTCGACTTGGCGTCCTCGCCATTGTTCTCGTTGATGGCGAAGGTCTCGGCATTGGTGTGCGGGTCGAGATAATCCGGGCCCCACTGGCCGATATAGATGTCGTGGGTGCGGGCCCGGTACTTGGTCAGCGTCTGCTTGCCGTCGCCCGGGATGATCTCGAGCTTGATGCCGGCCTGAGACCAGGTCGACTGGATCGCCTGGGTGATGTCGGTGATCGGGTTGACCGAGCGGGTGTCGATCGTGACGGTGAAGCCGTTCGGCAGGCCGGCCTTGGCGAGCAGCTCCTTGGCCTTGGCGACGTCGAGCTTGTAGGGCTTGTCGTCGATCGCGCCGAGGAAGCCCTTGGGCAGGAAGGCCTCGTGGCCCTTATAGGTGCCCTCGACGATGTTCTTCTCGATCGCGTCGTAGTCGACCAGCCATTTCAAGGCTTCGCGTACCTCGGGCTTGGCGAGGTTCGGGTTCTTCTGGTTCAGGCCGAGATAGAGGATGTAGCCCTTGTCGCCCTGGACGATCTCGACATTGGCGTTGCCCTTGACCGCGGCGAGCTGGTCCTTGGAGAGGTTGCGGGCGATGTCGATGTCGCCCTTCTCCAGCAGCAGGCGCTGCGAGGCCGGCTCGGCGACATGGCGGACGATGACGCGCTTGGTCTTCGGCGCGCCCTTGTACCAACCCTCATTGGCGTCGAGCGCATATTGCTCGTTCGGGCGATAGGCGCGGACCTTGTAGGCGCCGGAACCGGCCGAGGCCAGCTTCAGCCAACCATTGCCCCAGTCGCCATCCTTCTCATTGGCCTTGACCAGCTTGGAGTCGACGATCGAGGCGACGCCGGAGGTCAGGCAGTTCAGGAAGAAGCTCGGCGCGAAGGGCTTGGAGACGGTGATGACGACGGTCTGGTCGTCGGCGGCCTTCACCTTGTCGAGCACCGTGTCCTTGGTCAGGCCGAACTGGGTGAGGATGAAGCCCGGCGACTTGTTGAGCGTCACGGCACGCTGGAAGGAATAGACCACATCGGCGGCGGTCAGCGGATTGCCCGAATGGAACTTGACGCCGGGCCGCAGCTTGAAGGTGTAGGTCAGGTTGTCCGGGCTGACGGTCCAGCTCTGGGCGAGCTCGCCGATAAGCGCGTTGTTGTTCTTGAGGTCGACGCCGATCAGCTTGTCATAGAGGTTGGTGACCACCTCGACGCCGGAGAATTCGAAGGCCTCGGCCGGATCGAGCGTGATAATGTCGTCGATCTGCTTGGCCATGACGATGGTGTCCTTCGGCGTCTGGGCCTGGGCCGTCGAGGCCATCAGGACGGCGAAGGCCGAAGCCGCCATCAATTTCGCGACATGACGCATGGAAATCCCCATTGTGCAGTTTTGCGGGCGCTGCGGCGCCCGTTGCGGCGCAATGTGGCGCCAGAGCGGGGCGGATGTCCAGCGCCTCGCAACGCGTCCCAAAAGCCCTGCCCGGACTGCTCGCTTCTTGCGCAAACGGAGCGGGTTTCCGGCGCATTCTTGCGCAAGGACGGGCTTGCTCCGGTCCACTCCCCGATTATCGTGGACAGGTCAGGCCGCCCGGCCCGGCGAACCCTGAACGCAGGCGCCCGCCCTTGGCCATCATCGCTGCTCTGCATCACGTCACGCATTACCGCTACGACCGGCCGGTCACGCTCGGGCCGCAGATCATCCGGCTTCGTCCGGCCCCGCATTGCCGCTCGGCGGTGCAGAGCTATTCGCTCAAGGTCACGCCGGCGCAGCATTTCGTGAACTGGCAGCAGGATCCGAACGGCAACTGGCTCGCGCGCTACGTCTTCCCTGAGCCCGTCAGCGAATTCCGCATCGAGGTCGACCTCGTCACCGAGCTCTCGATCATCAACCCCTTCGATTTCTTCGTCGCGAGCGAAGCGGAGAATTTCCCCTTCGCCTACCCCGAAGAGCTGCATGACGAGCTCGCCCCCTATCTCGTCACCCAGCCGGCGGGACCGCTGCTGAGCGAGCTTCTCGCGACGATCCCGCGCGAGCCCACCAACACCGTCAACTTCATCGTCGACCTCAACGCACGTCTCCAGACATTGATCGCCTATGGCATCAGGATGGAGCCCGGCGTGCAGGAGCCCGAGCAGACTCTGGCACTGAAGGCCGGGTCCTGCCGCGACAGCTCCTGGCTCTTGGTCCAGATCCTCAGGCATCTTGGCCTCGCGGCGCGCTTCGTCTCCGGCTACCTGATCCAGATGAAGGCGGACATCGACCCGCTGGAAGGGCCGCGCGGCACCGACAAGGACTTCACCGACCTGCACGCCTGGGCGGAGGTCTACATCCCCGGCGCCGGCTGGATCGGGCTCGACCCAACCTCGGGCCTGCTCACCGGCGAGGGCCATCTGCCGCTGGCGGCGACTCCGCATTACCGCTCGGCGGCGCCGGTCAGCGGCATGGCGAGCTATGCCGAGACGCAGTTCGACTTCGAGATGGAGGTGACGCGCGTCCATGAGGCGCCGCGCATCACCCTGCCCTTCTCCGACGAATCCTGGATGCGGCTCGATGCGCTCGGCGAGCAGGTCGAGGCCGACCTTGCAGCCCAGGATGTCCGCCTCACCATGGGCGGCGAGCCGACCTTCGTCTCGATCGACGACCAGTCGGGCGAGGAATGGAACACTGCCGCCGTCGGGCCGACCAAGCGCCAGCGTGCCGATGTGCTGATCCGACGGCTACGCGAGCGCTTCGCGCCAGGCGGCATGCTGCATTACGGCCAGGGCAAATGGTATCCTGGCGAAAGCCTGCCGCGCTGGGCCTTCGCCCTGTACTGGCGCCAGGATGGCGAGCCGATCTGGCGCAATGCGGCTCTGATCGCGCGCGAGCCCGGCGCCCTCACCGGCAGCGACCGCGAGCATGAGGTCGTACCGACACCGGCAGCCGTCGAGACGCTCGCGGCCGGCCTCGCCGAACGGCTCGGTATCGGCCCCGATCATGTCCTGCCGGCCTATGAGGATACCGGGCACTGGCTGGCCAGGGAGGGGCAGCTGCCGGCCAATGTCGACCCGCTCGATCCCAAGCTCTCCGACCCCGAGGAGCGCGCCCGCATGGTGCGGGTGTTCGAGCGCGGGCTCGACAAGCCGAGCGGCTATGTCATCCCGGTGCAGCGCTGGCAGGCAGAAGCCAACGACCGCCGCTGGCGCTCCGAGAAATGGAAGCTCCGGCGCGGCAGGCTCTTCCTCGTACCGGGCGACTCCCCGGTCGGCTATCGCCTGCCGCTCGGCTCGCTGCCGCATCTGCCGAAGAGCGCCTATCCGCACATCCACCCGCAGGACCCGCTGGAGCCGCGCGGCCCTCTACCGGGCTCCTCCGCCGCGGCCCCGCCTCCGCCGGCGGGAATCAGTGCCGTCGCAGCTGCGCCTCCCGCGAGCCCGATCCAGCCGTCCCGCCCCGTCACGAGCGCAGACCCGGCCGCACGGCAGGACGTGGTCGAGCAGGACCTCACGGCCGACGCGGTGCGGACCGCGCTCAGCATCGAGGTGCGCGACGGGGTGCTCTGCGTCTTCCTGCCGCCGGTCGAGCGGCTGGAGGATTATCTCGACCTGATCGCCAGCATCGAGGCGGCGGCCGAGGCGGGCGGACAGCCGGTGCATATCGAGGGCTATGCGCCGCCGCATGATCCACGCCTCAATGTGATCAAGGTGACGCCAGATCCAGGCGTGATCGAGGTCAACGTCCATCCGGCGAGGAACTGGGCGGAGGCGGTCGCGATCACCCGCGGCGTCTACGAGGAGGCCAGGCAATCGCGGCTCTGCGCCGAGAAGTTCATGGTCGACGGTCGCCATACCGGCACCGGCGGTGGCAACCATGTCGTGCTCGGCGGCGTCACGCCGGCGGACAGCCCTTTCCTGCGCCGGCCGGACCTGCTCAAGAGCATCGTGCTCTACTGGCAGCGGCATCCGTCGCTGTCCTACCTGTTCTCCGGACTGTTCATCGGCCCGACGAGCCAGGCCCCACGCATCGACGAGGCACGGCACGACCAGCTTTACGAACTCGATATCGCGCTGGCGCAGACGCCCGGACCGGGCGAGCCGGCGATCCCGCTCTGGCTGGTCGACCGGCTCTACCGCAACCTGCTCGTCGACGTCTCCGGCAACACCCACCGCACCGAGATCTGCATCGACAAGCTCTATTCGCCGGACGGGCCGACCGGGCGGCTCGGGTTGATCGAGTTCCGCTCCTTCGAGATGCCGCCGGACGCGCGCATGTCGCTCGCCCAGCAATTGCTGATCCGGGCGCTGGTCGCCTGGTTCTGGCGCGCGCCGCAGCGCGGCAGGCTGGTGCGCTGGGGCACGGCCCTGCACGACCGGTTCATGCTGCCCGAGATGGTGGCGCAGGATTTCCGCGAGGTGCTCGATGACCTCGCCGGCGCCGGCTATGCCTTCGATCCCAGCTGGTTTGCCGCGCAGCAGGAGTTCCGCTTCCCGTTCTTCGGCAAGGTCGCCCAAGGCGGCGTCGAACTCGAACTGCGGCAGGCGCTGGAGCCCTGGCACGTCATGGGCGAGGAAGGCGCGATCGGCGGCACGGTGCGCTATGTCGACTCTTCAGTCGAGCGTCTGCAGGTCAAGGCGAGCGGCCTCGTGCCCGGCCGACACGTCATCACCTGCAACGGACGGGCGCTGCCGATGAACGAGATCGCCTCCGGGGTGAGCCTCGCCGGCTTGCGCTTCAAGGCGTGGCAGCCGGCCTCCGGCCTGCACCCGACGATTCCCGTGCATGCGCCGCTGACCTTCGATATCGTCGACAGCTGGGCCGGCCGTTCGCTCGGAGGCTGCGTCTACCATGTCGCCCACCCAGGCGGGCGGAACTACGAAACGCCGCCGGTGAATTCCTACGAGGCCGAGGCGAGAAGACTCGCCCGTTTCGAGGCGATCGGCCATAGTCCCGGTCCCCTGGCGATTCCCGCCGAAGAGCGCAATCCGGAGTTCCCCATGACCCTCGATTTGCGTCGCCCGATCGGGGTTTAGTTCGCGCCATGGCGCAGCACGGCAGATTGAACTCGGCGCGGACACGGGGTGAGCGGCGCAATGCGCTGCTGGCGGGCTATCGTCCGCTGCCCGGCGCCTATGACGAGTTGATGGCTCCCGACGGAACCGTGCGCCCGCAATGGGAGCCGTTCCTGTCCGAGTGGTCCGGTCTCTCCGCCGACGAACTGCAGCGCCGCTTCGGCCTCGCCGACCGGCATGTCCGCGACACCGGCGTATCCTACCGTGTCCACGGCGACGTCGATGCCAACGACCCGCTCGCCGGCGAGCGGGCCTGGCCGCTGAACCATGCCCCGCTGGTGATCACCGGCGCCGAATGGCAGGTGATCGCGGCGGGCGTCGCCCAGCGCGCGCAACTGCTCAACGCCTTGCTTGGTGACATCTACGGGCCGGGCCGGCTGGTCCGCGAAGGCGCGCTGCCGGCAGCGGCGATCACCGGCAGCCCCGATTATCTGCGGCCCCTGCAGGGAACGAACGGCGCCGGCCAGCTCCAGACCTACGCCGCCGATCTCGGGCGCGGGCCGGATGGGCGCTGGTGGATACTCGGCGACAAGACGCAGGCGCCGTCGGGAGCCGGCTACGCGCTGGAGAACCGACTGGCGCTCGGCCGTGCGTTCCCCGATCTGTTCCGGACGATGAATGTCGAGCGGCTGGCGGCCTTTTTCCAAAGCTTCCGGACCGGACTCGTCGCCCGCGCCAAGCGCGTCGAGCCACGCATCTGCCTGCTGACCCCGGGCCAACTCAACGAGAGCTATTTCGAACAGGCCTATCTCGCGCGCTATCTCGGCTTCCTCCTGGTCGAGGGCGGCGATCTCGTGATGCGCGACGGGCTGGTGCATGTGCGCACCATCGCCGGCTTCAAGCGCGCCGACGTGATCTGGCGCCGCATCGACGGCGACTTTGCCGACCCGCTCGAACTCAACGCCGCCTCGGCGCTCGGCGTGCCCGGCCTCGTCGAAGCGATCCGCCAGGACAATGTCGTCGTCGCCAACGGGCTAGGCTCGGGCGTGGTCGAATCCCGCGCCCTGATGAGCTTCATGCCGGCTCTGGCGCGCAACATCCTCGGCGAGGAGCTGATCCTGCCGAACATCGCGACCTGGTGGTGCGGCCAGCCGCACGAGCGCCGGATCGTGCTCGACCGGCTCGACGAGATGAGCATCGCGCCCGCCTTCCGCGCCAATGGCGGAAGCCTCGACGATCAGCCGCTCCTGGTCGCCGACCTCGACGGCGCCGCGCGCGAACGGCTGCGTGCCGCGATCGAACAGCGCGGGCTCGACCATGTCGGACAGGAGGTGGTGCGGCTCTCGACCATGCCCGTCCTGCACGACGGCCGGCTGGAACCGCGCCCGATGACGCTGCGGGTCTTCGCGGCGGCGACGCCGGAGGGCTGGCAGGTGATGCCGGGCGGTTTCTGCCGCATCTCCGACGAGGCCGATGCGCGCGCCGTGACGATGCGCTCGGGCGTGCGCTCCAGCGATGTCTGGGTGACCTCGGACAGGCCGGTCGAGCCGGTAACGCTGCTGCCGAGCCCCGACAAGATCGCGATCCGCCGCATCGTCGGCATCCTGCCGAGCCGCGCGGCCGACAACCTGTTCTGGCTGGGGCGCTATCTGGAGCGAACCGAGGCGACGCTAAGATTGGTACGCGCCGTGCTCGGCCGGCTGATCAACGCCGACGACCAGGCACCGGGTCATGCCGAGACGATCAAACGCCTCGCCAACCTGCTGGTGGCCTGGGGCGCTGCTCCGTCCGGCCGCGGAAAGGCCATCGCCAGCCAGGCGACCAGCGCCCTTTTCGGGCTGGACGAGTACGGCTCCGCTGCGGCGTCCGTACGCGAAGCGCGCCGGACCGCCTCGGTGATCCGCGAGCGGCTCTCGGTCGATGCCTGGCGCCTGTTCGGCGACCTGCAGCGCCAGCTCACGGCGCCGCGCAAGCCGGTGAGCGAGGGCGAGGCCTTCGAGGTCGCCGACAGCGCCCTGAAATCGCTCGCCGCCTTTTCCGGCCTGTCCCAGGAGAACATGGTGCGCGGCGCCGGCTGGCGTTTCCTCGATATCGGCCGTCGGCTCGAGCGCGGCGTCACCACCTGCCGCTATGCCCGGCATTTCGCCGAGAGCGGCACGCCTGGAAACTGCCTCGACGCCCTGCTCGACCTGACGGATTCGCAGATCACCTATCGCTCGCGCTATCAGCTCGGCGCGGCGCTGCAGCCGGTCCTCGATCTCGTCATGCTCGACCCCTACAATCCGCGCTCGGTCGCCTTCCAGGTGGAGCGGCTCGACCAGGAGATCGCGGCGTTGCCGACACTCAGCGACGACGGCATGCTGGAAGAGCCGCGCCGGCTGGCGCTGAGGCTTGCCGCCGAATGCCGCACGGCCGAGGCGAGCCGGCTCGACCGCGCCAGCATCCTTCTGTTCGAGCAGTTGCTGATGGGGCTGTCGAACGCCGTCGCCGACCGCTACTTCCTGCAGAACGCGCATCCCGAAGGGTCGCGGATGACGCAGCTCGCATGACGGCAGCCGAGTGATCTACGAAATACGACATCTCACCAGCTACGCCTATGCGCGGCCGGTACCGTTCGCGCGCTGCATCCTGCGCGTACTGCCGCGCGAGGGCGACGGCCAGCACGTCGTCGCAAGCGAGCTCAGCGTGACGCCACGCTCCGTCGAGCGGCATGACGGGATCTGCTTCTTCGGCAACCACACGACCACGCTGACCATCGCGAAGCCGCACCGCGAATTGCGGATCGAGACCAGATCGCGGGTCGAGGTGAACCGCGCCGCCGCACCATTCCCGGCGCTGACGCGCAATTGGGAGGAGGTGACGGCCCTGGCCCAGGGCGCACAGAGTCTCGCCCCGGATTCACCGGCTCAGTATATCTATCCCAGCCGGCTGGTGCCGACCGTCGACGAGATCACCGCCTATGCGCAGGAGAGCTTCCAGGCTCGGCGCCCGGTGTTCGAGGCGGCCCGCGAGCTTATGGGCCGGGTCCGCCGGGATTTTACCTACGACCCCGAAGCGACCGAGGTCTCGACCCCGATCCGCGAGGCCTTCGCGCAGCGCCACGGTGTCTGCCAGGATTTCGCGCACATCATGATCGCCGGGCTCAGGGGGCTCGGCCTGCCGGCGGCCTATGTCAGCGGCTATCTGCGCACCATCCCACCGGCGGGCCAGCCCCGCCTCGAAGGCGCCGACGCGACCCATGCCTGGGTGATGATCTGGTGCGGGCCGGAGACCGGCTGGATCGGGCTTGACCCGACCAACGACCTGATCGTCGGCGACGACCACATCATCACCGCCACCGGCCGCGACTATGCCGACGTCTCCCCACTCGACGGCGTGCTGGTCGGGCCGGGCAGCCAGAAGCTCGACGTCAAGGTCGACGTGATCCCCGTCTCATGAGCGCGCGTCGAGCGATACGCGGCATCCTGTTCGACAAGGATGGCACGCTGCTCGACTACCAGGCGAGCTGGGCACCGATCAATCTGCGCGCCGGCCGGCTTGCGGCTCAGGGCGATGCGGCGCTCGAAGACCATCTGCTGCGGCTTGCCGGGGTCGACCCGGCCACCGGATTCTCGACCTCGGACGGCCTGCTCGCGGCGGGCAATACGCAGGAGGTCGCACAAGCCTGGCATAGTGCGGGCAGCAAGTTCGCCGTCGCAGAGCTGACGCTACGGCTCGACGCCCTGTTCCAGGCCGGCGTCGCCGGTGTCGTGCCGGTCTGCGACCTCACCGCCCTCTTCGCCGGACTTTCCGGTCGCGGTCTCGCGCTCGGCATCGCCTCGAGCGACAGCGAGGCGGCCGTCTCCGCCACCGCCGAGCGCTTCGGCATCGCAGGGCGGCTCGACTTCCTCTGCGGCTACGATTCCGGCCATGGCGCCAAG
The DNA here is from genome assembly GCF_001509835.1 of Allobosea sp. WAO. Taxonomy (GTDB): domain Bacteria; phylum Pseudomonadota; class Alphaproteobacteria; order Rhizobiales; family Beijerinckiaceae; genus Allobosea. The sequence continues at coordinate 150,674 of NZ_JXTJ01000003.1, read as the reverse complement.
CCCGAGCCCGGCATGGTCGAAGGCTTCTGCCGCGCGACCGGACTGACGGCGGATACGATCGCGGTGATCGGCGATTCCGCTCATGACATGCATATGGCGGCGGCGGCCGGGGCGGGCCTGCGCATCGCCGTGCTGACCGGCGCCGGCAGCGCGGAGACCCTGCGCCCGCTCAGCGATCTCCTGCTGCCGAGCGTCACCGAGCTGGAGCAGGCGCTGTTCGACTAGTCGCGCACCCGGAAAGTCAGGTTTCGAGATCCATCGTCCGTCATCCCGGACGACCCGTTCTTTTTCCAGAAGCGCAAGAACAGGCCTCAAGGGATACTCGATCCGCCACGAAAAAAGGCCGCGCCTCGCGGCGCGACCCCAATGTTCCGGATGACGCCCTGGATCAGGCGAGCGTGTAGGCGGTCTTCACCGTGGTGTAGAACTCGCGGGCGTAGGCGCCCTGCTCGCGCGGGCCGTAGCTGGAGCCCTTCCGGCCGCCGAACGGCACATGGTAGTCGACGCCCGCCGTGGCGAGGTTGACCATCACCATGCCGGCCTCGCTGTTGCGCTTGAAATGCGTCGCATGCTTCAGCGAGGTCGTGCAGATGCCGGCGGAGAGACCGAAATCGGTGTCGTTGGCGAGGGCGAGCGCCTCGTCATAGTCCTTGACGCGGATGACGTTGGCGACCGGCCCGAAGACCTCCTCGCGCGAAATCCGCATGGCGTTGCTGGTCTCGGTGAACAGCGCCGGCTGGAGATAGAAGCCGGGTGTCTCGCGATTGAGCAATTCGCCGCCCCAGGCCAGCTTGCCGCCCTCGTCGCGGGCGATCTGGATGTATTTCAGGTCCTGGTCGAGCTGGCTCTGGTCGACGACCGGGCCGATATGGGTGCCGGCCTTCAGCGCGTCGTCGATCGACAGGCCCTTGAGGCGCTCGATGCAGGCCTCGACGAAGCGGTCATGGATGCCAGCCTGGACGATCAGGCGCGAGGACGCCGTGCAGCGCTGGCCGGTGGAGAAGAAGGCGCCCTGCACGGCCGCCTCGACCGCGACCTTGAGGTCTGCGTCGTCGAGCACCACGAGCGGGTTCTTGCCGCCCATCTCGAGCTGGACCTTCTTCATCGGGTTGGAGGCGATGCAGGCAGCCGCGACCTTGCGGCCGGTCGAGACCGAGCCGGTGAAGGAGATGGCGTGCACGTCCTTGTGCTCGAGCAGTGCCTGGCCGACGACCGAGCCGCGGCCCATCACCAGGTTGAGCACGCCCTTGGGCAGGCCGGCGCGCTGGATGATGTCGACCAGTGCCCAGGCCGAGCCCGGCACGAGATCGGCCGGCTTGATCACGACGCAGTTGCCATAGGCCAGGGCCGGCGCGATCTTCCAGGCCGGGATCGCGATCGGGAAGTTCCAGGGCGTGATCATGCCGACGATGCCGACCGGCTCGCGGGTGACCTCGACGCCGACGCCGGGACGCACGGACGGGATGCTCTCGCCGTTCAGACGCAGGCACTCGCCGGCGAAGAAGGCGAAGATCTGGCCGGCGCGGCCGGCCTCGCCGATGCCCTCGGCGAGCGTCTTGCCCTCCTCACGCGACAAGAGGCGGCCGAGCTCCTCCTTGCGGGCGAGGATCTCGTCGGAAGCCTTCTTCAGGATCTCGTAGCGCTCCTGCGGCGTGGTCCGGCTCCAGGCCGGGAACGCGGCCTTGGCAGCGGCGACGGCGTTGTTGGCGTCCTCGACGGTCGCCTGGGCGTACTCGCCGACGACCTCATTGGTGTTGGAGGGGTTGATGTTGCGCGAGGCGTTCTGCGAGCCGGTCCACTCGCCGGCGATCAAATTCTTGAAAGGAGCATTCATCGAGAAACCTCGCGCCTGATCAGAAGAGGTCCCGGTCTTAACGCCTTTGGCCAGCCAAGGCCATGCCGCAGCACGTACCGAAATGCCCGGCGGTCGCGCCGTCAGCGCATGCTTGGGCCACGACGAGATCGGCCATGGTAGAGAGGAGCTTTCGTCGAAACGCGACAGTTGGCCTTAACCTTTTGCGGGCACGGTTCGAAGCGATATGACCGTAGGCCGGGACCCATCCCCTCCGCGTGAAGCCAGCGCCGCCGTTTCCGGCCAGACCGCATCTCCGGCCGTCCTGGTCCTGCGCCACGCCGCCTTGCTCGCGGCCATGGCGTTCGGAGCCGCGCTGTTCGGCCATCTCACCCGCCCCGTCGGCTTCCTCGCCTCGTTCTGGGTCGCAAACGCGCTGCTGCTGGGTATCCTCGTCCGCGCCCCGCAGCTTGCCACGCCGTCGGGCTGGCTCGCCATTGCCGCGGGATATCTCGCCGCCGATTTCGCCATGGGCGGCGGGCTCCTGCTGACGTTCTGGCTGACCGCGGCCAATCTCGCCGGCGTCGTCGCTGGTTTCCTGCTGTTTCAGCGGATCGACCCGACAGATCGCAGGCTCGAACGGCCGCAATCACTGCTCTTCCTGCTGCTGATCAGCGCAGCCGCCGCAGGTGCGGCGACGATCGTCGGCAGCGGCAGCATCATCATCTTCTTCGGCGGGAGCCTGCGGCACGCCGTCGAGCTCTACCTGACCAGCGAGCTCGCCAGCAATCTCGTGGTGCTGCCGATGGTGCTGACGGCGCCGCCGCTACGGGCCCTGCGCCAGCATGCCAATGCGCTCGGCCGCTCGGTCCGCCCCCTCCTGCCGGTAGCTGCGCTGCTCATTTCGATCGCGGCGGGGAGCATGATCGGCGGATCGGGCGCCATCTCGGCCCCGATGCCCGCCCTGCTCTGGTGCGCGCTGAGCTATGGCGTGTTCCCGACGGCGGTGCTGACCTTCGCCACCGGCCTCTGGCAAGGCACGGCTCTGGTGACCAACCTGCCGCCGAGCGCGGCGGAGTTCCTGCCCGCGGTCATCGCGCATCGTCTCAGCCTCGCCCTGCTGGCGCTCGGGCCGATCATGGTTTCCAGCATCAACAGTGCGCGCAGCGAGTTGGTGAACGAGCTGAACCGCGCCGCCAACGAGGATTCCCTGACCGGGACCCTGTCGCGCAGGGCTTTCATGCAGCGCAGCGAAGCCGTGCTGGCGGAAAGCGCCCACCGGGGCGCCAACCTCGCCCTCCTGATGCTCGATGCCGATCAGTTCAAGCGCATCAATGACGAGCACGGTCATGCCGCCGGCGATGCCGCGCTGGTCGCGCTGACCGGGCAGATCGGCGCGCTGCTCAGACCACAGGACCTGTTCGGGCGGATGGGCGGCGAGGAGTTCGCGATCGTCCTGCCGGAGATCGAACCGGCCGACGCCCTGGCCGTGGCAGAGCGCCTGCGCGAGGCCTGCGCCAACATCGAGCTTACGCTCGATAATGGCAGGCCGATCCGCATCACGATGAGCATCGGCCTGATCTGCTGTCCCGCTACCAACGCCTCGCTGCAGAGCCTGTTGAAGCAGGCCGACGAGGCGCTCTATGCCGCCAAGCGGGACGGGCGCAACCGCGTGGTGCAGGCCACGCCGCTCGCGGCCTGAGCAGCCTTACTTCTCCTTGATCGAGAGCCCGTTCTTGCCGACCGAGATCTCGACGCCTTCCGGCTGCTTCTTCTCCTGATAGAGCGCGTAGCTAGTCGCGGCGAGACCAGCGATGAGCAGGCCGACGAGGAGGAAGAGCAGGTTGCGCGAGATGGTCATGAAATAGAACTCCAGTCATGAAAAAGCGCCGCTCTCGCGCGGCGCCATGACTGAAACGCGTTTATTCGCGCGCGGTTCCCACAGACAGGCCGAGCCCGGCGGCTGCGCCAGCCTCGCGCGCCTCGGCGTCGGCCGCGAGCCGGCCGAGCCAGGCGACCGCGACGCTCGACCAGGTGATGCCGAGGCACCAGCCGCCGAGCACGTCGCTCGGCCAGTGCACACCGAGATAGATGCGACTGACGCCGATCGCGATGATCAGGAGCCAGGCGACCCAGAGACAGATCCGCGAGATATCGGCCCGGCGCGAAGCGATGCCGACGAAGCCGGCAATGCCGAGCAACACGACCGCCGAGAGGAAGGCATGCCCGCTCGGGAAGCTCGCGGTGAAGGTCAGGGCCGCATGCTCGACGATGTCGGGGCGTTCGCGCCCGATCGCGATCTTCAGAAGCGTGCTGGCCGCCACCCCCGACAGCACCGTGACGATGAGCCCGAGCGCCAGGCGCCAATGGCCGCAGAGCCGTAAAGTGAGGGCCGCCACCACCGTCATCGTGCCGAGTGCGACGAAGCTGCCGAGCGCGGTGACATCGCGCATCATCTCTCGGAACCAGGCCGGGCCGAGCGGGGTCGACGGGTCGGCTGCGTCGCGAAACAGCATCACCAATCTGGTGTCGAAGGCGAAATCCCGGCCGGCGATGACGAAGATCGCGAGGCCGAGGAAGCCGAAAGCCGCGGCGGTCGGCAGGAGGAAACGCGGCTGCAGGAGGAACATCGAGAGCTATCCAGGCGGGAGTGGCGGCTGCCTATGACGAAAGCATGTTCAGATTTCGGCCGGCCGCGCAGCGATGACCTGCAGCGCGGCCGGCAGCAACCGGTATTCGAGCGAGCCGGCGCGGCGCTCGACTTCGCCGTCGAAGGTGACATGGCCGCGCCTCTTGTCGCGACGGGTCAACGTCACCGTCTCGGCTGTCAGCGAGACGAGGTTGTGTGAGGTGCGCCAGCTGCCGGTCAGCATGGAAAGCGCGGCCTTGGCGCGCGAGAGCAGGCCGCCGGTATCGAGGATGTGCACTTCAAGCTGGCCGCCATCGAGCCGGTTGCGACGCCACTCCGCGCCATCGAACTGGTTGACGGTGACCAGCACGGCGTCGGCCTCGACCTGGCGCTGCTCGCCGCCGATCTCCATGGCGACGCGGATCGGCCGGGTGAACAGGATCGAGCGCGTCGCCGCGAAGGCGAAGGCGATGGTGCGGCTGAAGGGAAAGCGCCGGCGGGCATGCTCGCGCTCGCGGGCCATCAGGCTGAAAAAGCCCATACCGGAAATCGAATGGAACGGTCGCCCATTGATGCTGCCGAGGTCCATGGCCACCGGCTCGCCCCTGCACAGCGCCGCGACCCGCTCCTCGATAGTGCCGAGGAGGCCGAGATCGCGGCCGAGCACGTTGACGGTGCCGAGCGGCAGGATCCCGACCGCCCGCTTGCAACCGAGTAGCACGGGCAAGGTACCGTTGACGGTGCCATCGCCGCCGGCGATCACAGGAATGATGCTCTCGTCCTCGATCGCTGCGCGCAGGCGCTCCTGAAGCTGGCGCGGCGGCAGCAATTCGATCTCGGCCCGGCAGCCGGCCGCGGCGAAAGCCTGCTCGAGACGGTGCGAGAAATTATCGGCGCCGGCCTCGAGCACGGTACCGGCACGCGCATTGGCGATCACCCGGAAGCAGCGGAGCTGCGCCCTCGCCTCAGGCTCGACCGATGGTTCCGACAGATCCGGCATGGCTAGGCGGCGATATGGGCACCGCTTTGCTCGGGCACAAGGCACGGCCGCGGCGACGAGGCGCGCAGCGAAATCTCCTCGAAGACCTCCTCGGTGACCACTTCGAAGCGCTGCAGCATGTGGGAACCGAAGGAGTTCAGCATCGGGACGTCGGTGGCGTCCCGGCCACGGGCGATGACGATCCGGCCGATACGGGGCTGGTTGTGCCGCGCGTCGAGCGTGTACCAGCGCCCATCCAGCCAGACCTCGAACCAGGCGTTGAAATCCATGGGTGCCGGATTCAGTGGCACGCCGATGTCGCCGAGATAGCCATTGCAGTAGCGGGCGGGGATGTTGAGGCAGCGGCAGAAGGCAACCGCGAGATGCGCGAAATCGCGACAGACGCCGATGCGCTCCTCGAAGGCCTCGGCGGCGGTGCGGGTGCTGCGTGCGAAGGCGTAGCCGAACGTCAGGTGGTTATGGACGAAATCGACGACCGCCTGCGCCCTGCTCCAGCCCGGCTCAAGGTGGCCGAACAGGTTCCAGGCCGTGTCCATCAGCTTGTCGGTCTCGCAGTAGCGGCTGCCGAGCAGGAAGACCATGAGATCGGCGGGAAGCTCGGCCGGTGACTGCTGGCGCGCTGACGGTGCGACCACGTCAGGCCTGCCGCCATCATAGATCAGGCCGTTCGCTTCGAGCCGAACGCCGCCTGCCGGCGCCACCATGCGGCGGCAGATGTTGCCGAACGTGTCGAAATGCCGGTCGACCGGCAGCGGAACGCCGCTGTCCAGCAGGCTGGTGGCATGCATCTCGTCCGGCTCGAGCCGGTCGTGGCGCCGCGAGGGATGGACGTCGAGCATGGTCACCAGCGCGGTCGGCCGGTCACAGACGATCTCGATGCGATAGCCGTAGCGGATCTGCATTCCAGGCTCCTCGATCACTGTGGAACTCGCCGGTCACCGCCGATTTGCGGCCTGAACCGACGTCGGCATGAGCAGCAGCCTCGACACGGGCACCTGCCCTAAAAAAGATGCGGGCCTTTCGGCCCGCATCACGCTGTCGCAGCGATCCGGCTGGGGGGATAGCAATCGCCGCGACCTGCGCCTTGGAGAAGCGAAAGCCGCAGGGGCCGTCACATCATCCAGTAGGGCATGGTGCCGTAGTAGTCGTGCACGCGCTTGCCATAGTCCTTGTCGTGCCAGTCGGGCTCGCCGTCGCTGCCGTACATCGGCGCGGCCTCGAGCTTCTCGCGGGTCAGCGGCACGACATAGCCACCACGATCGACATCGTAGTCGAGCATGCTCCACGGGACCGGGTGATACTTCTCACCGAGGCCGAGAAAGCCGCCGAACGACATGATGGCGTAGGCGACCTTGCCCGTGGCCTTGTCGAGCATCACGTCATAGATCGAGCCGAGATGCTCGCCAGTGGCGTTGTAGACATCTGTTCCCGCGACGCGGGCTCCGGCGATCAGCGGGTTGGCAGCGGCTGCCGCCGCGGTCATCGTTGCGCTCATCTTTTTCCCTCCGTCGAATTCACTGGGCCAGTTCGACCGGCCTGCCAAACCAACGCCGCAATGCGGTCGCTGTTCCACGGCAAGACAGACAAATTCGACGAGCCTCGCCGGCTGGGCGATCATGGCTGCTGCAGGTGGTCACATCCGGATTTCAGACCCGTCGCCCACGGGCCTGGTCCCGATCCGGAACCTTCGCCGGCGCGCCTCGTTGATGCCGCAGGTGATGGGCCGTCGCCGCCTCCTGCGGTGGCTGCCCGGAGCGTGTCGGATCATGCCCCGGCGAATGACGACCCAGCCGAGGAGGCGAGGCAGCCCCTCCCCGCCTCCGGCTCAACGCGAGGACTAAAGCCATGAAAAAACTCATCATCGTCGCCCTGGCCGCCGCGTCCCTCGGCGCCTGCACGGCGCGTGAGGAGAACACGGCGACGGGCGCCGTGATCGGCGCCGGCACCGGCGCCCTTATCGGCGGGCTCGCGACCGGCCGCGCCGGTGGCGCGGTGGCGGGCGCTGCGATCGGCGGCGTTGGCGGCGCGATCATTGGAAATGCGACCACGCGCGACCGGGTCTGCGTCGGGCGGGACGAGTGGGGCCGCCGCGTCAGCTACGCCTGCTGAGCAGGCCTGATTGGATGATTTCGATGACGAGGGTCGGCGCGGCCGCCCTCGTCGGTGGTCAGACGTTGCCGTAAGGCCCGAAGCGGCCGACGAAGCGATGACGGCCGCCGGGATAAAGCAGGCGCACCGCCGTGACGGGATCGCCCTGGTTCCAGGTGCGCCGCTCGACGAGAAGGCAGGGCTCGCCCTCGCCGATGGCGAGCAATTTGGCCTGATCGGCCTCCGCGGCGACAGCGCTGATCGCGTGCTCGGCCTGTGACCACAGGCTGTTCTGCAGCAACCAGTCGCCCGGCGGGATCGCGACGAACTGCTCCTGCTCCGCCGCCGGCACGGTGGCCAGATGGATCACCCGCTCTTCCAGCACATGCGGCACGCCGTCGGCATAGTGCAGCACCGTCAGACGCACCACTTCGACGGCACGACCGAGCTCAAACAGCGCGACCACCGGCCGTAGCGCGCGACCATCCCGCCGCGCCAGGATCCTGTAGGAATACTCATGCCCAAGCCCGCGCACCTCTTCGGGAATGGAGAGGATGTCGAGCATGGCATGGCTGGCCGGCGGGCTCGCGACGATCGTGCCGGAGCGGCGTCGGCGCGTGATCAACCCCTCGCGCGCAAGCTGGCCCAGAGCGCGGTGCACCGTCATGCGGGAGGCACCGAGGCGCTCCATCAGGGCATGTTCGGGCGGCACGACCGTCCCCGGCGGCCAGGCGCCGTTGAGGATCAGGTCGCGGATGGCGCGCCGGATCTGGTCATAGAGCGGACCGGCGCCATCGAGAGCTACGGCGTCGATCTGGCTTGCGGACATGGACTCTTTCCGGCTCAGGCGAGCAGATTTAGGATGACCGTGCCATAGCGCGCGGCGATGCGGGCCCGGTCAATGTGCCGGCCGCCGCTGACCACAGGCTTTCCACCGACGATGACGCTTTCGACTGGCAAGGCGGGGGCTGCGAAGACCGCACTGTCGAGCGCGAAATCGCCGGCCTTGCCGATCAACGCCGGATGGTTGCTATCGAGCGACACCAGATCGGCCCTCGCTCCCGGCGCGATGACGCCGATCGCCCGCCCGCAGGCCTGAGCGCCGCCGGCGCAGGCATCCTGCCAGAGGCGGGCGCCGGCCGAGGTGCCCGGTTCGGCCCAGAGCGCGCGGCGCCGGTCGCGCAGGCGCTGCGAATACTCCAGCATCCGCAATTCGCCGGCCGCACCGATCTCAATGTTGGAATCGCTGCCGACGCCGATGCGTCCTCCGGCGGCGCGATAATGGACCCCGTCGAAGATGCCGTCGCCGAGATTGGCCTCCGTGATCGGGCAGAGTCCGGCGACTGCGCCACTGCGCGCGATGGCGTCGCGCTCGGCCTCGCTCAGATGCGTGGCGTGGATCAGGCACCAGCGCTCGTCGACCTCAGCGTTCTCAAGCAGCAGCTCCACCGGCCTACGGCCGGTGATCGCGATGCTGTCCTCGACCTCGCGCATTTGCTCGGCGACATGAATGTGAATCGGCGTTTCAGGCCTGAGCGCCGCGATCCACGGCAAGTCGTCGAGTGCCACAGCCCGGAGCGAATGGGGAGCGACGCCGACGCGCGCATCCGGCAAGGATGCAACCGCCTTCTCGCTGCCTGCGAGAAGCCGCAGATAGGCGTCGCGGTCATTGAGGAAGCGGCGTTGGCCGGGCGCCGCCGGCGCAGCGCCGAAATTGCCATAGCGATAGAGCACCGGCAGCAGGGTCAGCCCAATGCCGCTCTCCTCCGCCGCGGCCGCGATCGCCTCGGCCATGCGGGCGATCCCGGCATATTCGCGGCCGTCCTTGTCGTGATGCAGATAGTGGAACTCGGCGAGCGCGGTGAAGCCGCCTTCGAGCATCTCGACCATGGCCTGAGCGGCGATGGCCTGGACATCGTCGGGGTTCAGCCGGTCGAGGAAGCGGTACATCACCTCGCGCCAGGTCCAGAACGAATCCTCGGAAGCGCCGCGCCGCTCGGACAGGCCGGCCATGCCGCGCTGGAAGGTGTGGCTGTGCAGATTCGGCAGGCCGGGCAAGGTCAGCCCCGGCAGGCGGGTCGCTCCCGTCGGAGCCGCGCCATCACGGGAGACCGAGGCGATGACGCCGTCCTCGACATGCAGCGTGACGCCGCGTGCGAAGCCTTCAGGCAGCAACACTTCCTCAAGATACAGTTCCTGCCTGGCCGCCATGCCATCCACCTCTTCAATTGCATATGCAATTAAACGCTTGCCTTTTGCATATGCAATTGGCTAGCTTACCCGGAACGAAAGCGAAGTCGAGAGGGTACGAGGGGCAATGGTGGCGGAAGCGTCTTTGAGCTGCGACCGGCTCTGGCTGAATGCGCGCCTGGCGACGATGGCGGCAAACGCCCATGCGCCCTATGGCGCGATCGAGGACGGGGTCATCGCGGCACGCGACGGGCGCATCATCTACGCCGGGCCGCGCAGCACGGCGCCCGCCTTCTCGGCAGCCGAGACCATCGATTGCGAGGGCCGCTGGATCACGCCCGGCCTGATCGATTGCCACACCCATCTCGTCTATGGCGGCGACCGCGCCCATGAGTTCGAACTGCGTCTGAAGGGCGCGAGCTATGAGGAGATCGCCCGCGCCGGCGGCGGCATCGTCTCATCAGTCAAGGCGACCCGCGCGGCGAGTGCGGACGAGCTCTTCGCCAGCGCCGACAAGCGCCTCGCCGCGCTGATCGCAGAGGGCGTCACCACCGTCGAGATCAAGTCGGGCTACGGGCTCGACACCGCAAGCGAGGTCAAGGTGCTCGCCGTCGCCCGCCGGCTCGGCCGCGAGCGCCCGGTTCGGGTCGTCACCACCTTCCTCGGCGCCCACGCCGTGCCGCCCGAGTTCAAGGGCCGCTCCGGCGACTATATCGGCCTTGTCACCGGGCCGATGCTCGATGCCGTTGCGGCCGGCGACCTCGCCGACGCCGTCGACGTATTCTGCGAGGGCATCGCCTTCTCGCCCGAGGAGACCGCGCGCGTCTTCGCCGCGGCTAAGGCGAAGGGGCTTGCGATCAAGATCCACGCCGAGCAGCTCTCCAATCTCGGCGGGGCAGCGCTCGCCGCCGGCATGGGCGCGCTCTCGGCCGATCATCTCGAACATCTCGACGAGGCCGGTGTCGTCGCCATGGCCAGGGCCGGCACGGTCGCGGTGATCCTGCCCGGCGCCTTCTACTTCCTGCGCGAGACTGTGAAGCCGCCGATCGAGCTCTTGCGCCAGCACGGCGTGCCGATCGCGCTCGCGACCGACGCCAATCCCGGCACCTCGCCGCTGACCTCGCCGCTCCTGACCATGAACATGGGCTGCACCCTGTTCCGGCTGACGCCGGAGGAGGCGCTGGCCGGCATGACCCGAAACGCCGCCCGCGCGCTCGGCCTTCAGGACGAAACCGGCACGCTGGAGGCCGGGAAAGCCTGCGATCTCGCGATCTGGGAGATCGAGCGCCCGGCCGAGCTCGCCTATCGCATCGGCTTCAACCCGCTTTACGCCCGCATCCGGAACGGACAATGACCACGCTCTCCCTCACCCCCGGCGAGGCCCGCCTCGCCGATTGGCGCCATGTCCTCGACGGCGCCACCGTCACCCTGACCGGGACCGGCGCGATCGCCGGCGCCCAGGCGATCGTCGACGACATCGTTGCCGCCGGCACCGTGACCTATGGCGTCAACACCGGCTTCGGGAAGCTCGCCAGCGTCCGCATCGCCGATGCCGACCTTGCGACGCTGCAGCGCAATCTCATCCTCTCGCATGCGGTCGGCACCGGTCCGGACCTGCCCGACGAAGTCGTCGCCCTGATCCTCGCCATGAAGGCGGCGAGCCTGGCGCGCGGCGCCTCGGGCGTGCGGCCCGTCGTGGTCAAGGCGCTGGTCGGCGCGCTCCGGGCCGGCGCGCTTCCGGTCGTACCTGCCAAGGGCTCGGTCGGCGCCTCCGGCGACCTCGCCCCGCTCGCCCATCTGACCGCCGCGCTGATGGGCGTCGGCGAGATCAGGCTGAAGGGCGAGGTGCTGCCGGCCGCCGAGGCGCTGAAGCGCATCGGCCAGGCGCCGCTCGCGCTCGGCGCCAAGGAAGGCCTGGCGCTGATCAACGGCACGCAGGTCTCGGCTTCGCTGGCCCTCGCCGGGCTCGCCAGCATCGCCCGCGTCTTCGATGCGGCGCTGATCGCTGGCGCGCTCTCGGTCGATGCGCTGAAGGGCTCCGACACGCCTTTCGACCCGCGCATCCAGAAACTGCGCGGCCAGCCCGGCCAGATCAAGGTCGCGGCCTTGCTGCTCGACCTCGTCGCGGGCAGCGAGATCCGCGAGAGCCATCGCTTCGGCGACAGCAAGGTGCAGGACCCCTATTCGCTGCGCTGCCAGCCGCAGGTGATGGGCGCGGTGCGCGACCTTCTCGGCAACGCCGCCGCGACGCTGGCGATCGAGGCCAATGCCGTTACCGACAACCCGCTGGTTTTGGGGCCGGGCGAGATCGTCTCGGGCGGCAATTTCCACGCCGAGCCAGTCGCTTTTGCCGCCGACATGCTGGCGATCGGCGTCTGCGAGATCGGCAATCTCGCCGAGCGCCGGATCGCGCTGCTGGTCGACCCCGTGATGAGCGGGCTGCCGCCCTTCCTCGCCCGCGATGCCGGCCTCAACTCCGGCTTCATGATCGCGCAGGTGACCGCCGCGGCGCTGGCCTCCGAGAACAAGCAGAAGGCCTATCCGGCTTCCGTCGACACCATCCCGACCTCGGCCAACCAGGAAGACCATGTCTCGATGGCGACGCATGGCGCCTTCCGCCTGATCGAGATGGCGAAGAACGCGGCGAGCATCGTTGCGGTCGAGCTGATGGCCGCGGCCGAGGCGATCGAGCATCATCGGCCGCTGAAGACCTCGCCGCGGCTTGAGCCGGTGCTGGCGCTGATCCGGGCCAAGATCGCCCCGCTGACGGAAGACCGCTATCTCGCGCCCGACCTCGCGGCGGCGACGGAGCTCGTGCTCTCGGGGGCGCTCGGCAAGGCCGCGGGGGTGGATAGCTTCGCGGAGCTTTCGGCGTGAGGAGCGCGCCCTTGCCGTCATCTTCGGGCTTGTCCCGACCATCCACGTCTTCGCTGGGCGAGCGTGGTGTTCAAGACGTGGATGCTCGGCACAAGGCCGAGCATGACGCGGGAGACAACCCATGAGCGCCGACATCGTCTCCGTCACGCGCGGCTCCTCGCCGCTCGTCCTGTCGATGCCGCATCCCGGCACGGCTCTGCCGGCCGGGGTCGCGGCACAGCTCAACGCGCGCGGAATGCTGGTCGAAGACACCGACTGGCACATGCGCCAGCTCTATGGCTTCGCCGAGCGCTTCCAGCCGACCATCGTCGAGGCGCAGCTGTCGCGCTTCGTCATCGACCTCAATCGCGACCCGGCCGGCGTCTCGCTCTATCCCGGCCAGGCGACGACCGAACTCGTGCCGACCACCACCTTCGACGGCACGCCGATCTGGAAAGCGGCTCCCGACGAGGCGGAAATCGCGCGCCGGCGCGGCGCCTATTTCCACCCCTATCATCAGGCACTCGCCGCCGAGATCGCGCATGCCAAGGCGCAACACGGCTTCTGCCTGCTCTGGGACTGCCATTCGATCAAATCGGTGATCCCGCGCCTGTTCGAGGGCACCCTGCCGACGCTCAATCTCGGCACAAATTCCGGGCTGAGTGCTGCACCCGCGGTGGAGGCGGCGGCCGTCAAGGCGATGGCCGGCAGCGCCTTCACCCAGGTCGTCAACGGCCGCTTTAAGGGCGGCTGGATCACCCGCCACTACGGCCATCCGGCCGACCATGTGCACGCGCTCCAGATGGAGATCGCGCTCTCGGCCTACCTCGAAGACGAAGCTGCGCCCTGGACCTTCGACGCCGCCCGCGCCGCCAGCCTGCAATCCGCCCTCTCCGCCATGATCGAAGCCGCGCTCGCAGCGGCCAGCCAAATCGAACGGACGAAGTCATGACCCGCATCGACAACAGCCGCGTCATCCGCAGCCCGAGAGGCACCGACCGCACCGCCAAGTCCTGGTTGACGGAAGCGGCGCTGCGCATGCTGATGAATAATCTCGACCCGGATGTCGCCGAGAAGCCGGGCGAGCTCGTGGTCTATGGCGGCATCGGCCGCGCCGCCCGCACCTGGGAGGATTTCGACCGGATCGTCGGCGCCTTGCGCGGACTCGAGGCCGACGAGACCCTGCTGGTCCAGTCCGGCAAGCCGGTCGGCATCTTCAGGACGCACCCCGACGCGCCACGCGTGCTGATCGCGAACTCCAACCTCGTGCCGGCCTATGCCAACTGGGAGCACTTCCATCATCTCGATAAGGCCGGGCTGATGATGTACGGCCAGATGACGGCCGGTTCCTGGATCTATATCGGCACGCAGGGCATCGTTCAGGGCACCTACGAGACCTTCGTTGAGGTCGGCCGCCAGCACTATAATGGCAGCCTCAAGGGCAAGTGGATCCTGACCGGCGGCCTCGGCGGCATGGGCGGCGCCCAGCCGCTCGCCGCGACCATGGCCGGTGCCTCGATGATCGCGGTCGAGTGCAAGCCGTCCTCGATCGAGTTCCGCCTGCGCACCCGCTATCTCGACGAGAAGGCCGACAGCGTCGACGAAGCCCTAGAGATCATCGAAGCCGCCCATGCCAAGGGCAAGGCCGTCTCAGTCGGCGTGCTCGGCAATGCCGCCGAGATCTTCCCCGACATGGTCCGCCGCGGCATCCGCCCCGACGTCGTCACCGACCAGACCTCGGCCCATGACCCGCTCAACGGCTATCTGCCGGCAGGCTGGACACTGGAAGAATGGGAAGAGCGCAAAGAGCGCGATCCGGCCGGCACGATCGAGGCCGCCAAGAAGTCGATGGCCGAGCACGTCAAGGCGATGCTCGACTTCCAGCGCATGGGCGTGCCGACGCTCGACTATGGCAACAATATCCGCCAAATGGCCAAGGACATGGGCGTCGACAATGCCTTCGATTTCCCGGGCTTCGTGCCGGCCTATATCCGCCCGCTGTTCTGCCGCGGCATCGGCCCGTTCCGCTGGGCCGCGCTCTCCGGCGATCCGGAGGACATCTACCGCACCGACCAGCGGGTCAAGGAGCTGCTGCCGGACGACAAGCACCTGCACAACTGGCTCGACATGGCGCGCGAGCGCATCCAGTTCCAGGGCCTGCCGGCGCGGATCTGCTGGGTCGGCCTCGGCGACCGCCACCGGCTTGGCCTCGCCTTCAACGAGATGGTGGCGAAGGGCGAGCTCAAGGCCCCGGTCGTGATCGGCCGCGACCATCTCGATTCCGGCTCGGTCGCCTCGCCCAACCGCGAGACCGAGGCGATGAAGGACGGCTCGGACGCGGTCTCCGACTGGCCGCTGCTCAACGCCCTGCTCAACACCGCAGGTGGCGCGACCTGGGTCTCGCTGCACCATGGCGGCGGCGTCGGCATGGGCTATTCGCAGCATTCGGGCGTCGTCATCGTCGCCGATGGCACTCCGGAAGCGGCCAAGCGCCTGGAGCGCGTGCTCTGGAACGACCCCGCCACCGGCGTGATGCGCCATGCCGATGCCGGCTACGACATCGCGCTCGACTGCGCCCGGGAGAAGGGGCTGAAGCTGCCGGGAATTCTGGGCTGACGAACCTCTACGTCTTTCCGGGGCGGCGCATCAGCGCCGAGCCCGGCCCCCATGAACACCGCCCCTCCCTGTCATGGTCGGGCTTGTCCCGACCATCCACGTTTTCGCTTCGCGATCGCAGTGGTGCTCACGACGTGGATGCTCGCCACAAGGGCGAGCATGACGAACTGGAGCAACGTCGTGGCCATGGGTTCCGGGATCAGGCGTTTCGGCCTGCCCCGGAATGACGGCGTCTGTGAACTTCAAGGTCGAGGCCCCTCATGCGCATCATCCATGCTGCCGACTGCCTGGTCATGCCGTGGAAGAACGGTGGCGGGACGACGACCGAGATCGCGGTGGCGCCCCAAGGCGCCTCGCTCAACGATTTCGACTGGCGCATCAGCATGGCCCATGTCGGGCAGGACGGGCCATTCTCGTCCTTCCCTGGCATCGACCGGACACTGTCAGTCCTGGCCGGCTCGGGCATTACCCTGGCCTTCGGCGATGGCGAGCGCGTGCACCTCGACCGCAGCAGCGCGCCCTACCCCTTCGCCGCCGACCGGGCAGTCGACGGCGCGCTGGTCGATGGCCCGATCGACGACCTCAACGTAATGAGCCGGCGCGGTCGCTGGCGGCACCTTGTCGAGCGGCTCTCCGGTGCCCGCTCGCTCACTGCGACTGAGGGCCTCCTGGTGCTGGTCACCCGCAAGGGCGACTGGCTGGTGAACGACGCGAGCTTAGCCTCCGGAGACAGTGCGATCCTCGACGCGCCGGGGCGTGTCGAGCTGGTTGTCAGTGGCAGCGAGGTGGAACTCTATGCGATCCGCCTCACACCAGGAGCCTGACGTCTCACGCCGCCCGCAGCGGCTGCGGGCCGACATAAACCGATTGCGGCCTGATCAGGCGGCCCGTCTCGATCTGCTCGCGGGCATGGGCGAGCCAGCCTGTGGTGCGGCCGAGCGCGAAGACGCAGGTGAAGGCCTCCGGCGGGAAGCCGAGCGCCTCAAGCAGCAGCGCTGTGTAGAACTCGACATTGGTTTCGAGCGAACGGCCGGGCTTGCGCTCGCGCAGGATGGCGAGCGCCGCCTGCTCGACCGCCTCGGCATGGCGCAGGCGCCCGGCATCGGCGCCGAGCTTGGCGATCGCCTGTTTCAGCGCATCGGCGCGCGGATCGCGGACGCGATAGATGCGATGGCCGAAGCCCATCAGCCGCTCGCCGCGATCGAGCGCACCCTCCAGCCAGGCGCGGGCATTGGCTGGCTCGCCGATCGCATCGAGCATCTCGATCACCGGCCCGGGCGCGCCGCCATGCAGCGGGCCCTTCAACGCGCTGATCCCGGCGAGCACGGCCGAGACCAGCCCGGCCCGGGTCGAGGCAACGACGCGCGCGGCGAAGGTCGAAGCGTTGAGGCCGTGATCGGCGACAGTGACGAGATAGGTGTCGAGGGCGGCAGCCTGGGCCGCGGTCGGCGCTTCGCCGCGCAGCATGCGCAATGTGTCGGCCGCCTGTGATAGCGCCGGATCAGGGGCGATCGGGGCAAGGCCGCGCCCCTTGCGGACGGCGGCGGCGGTGAAGACGGCCGGCGCGGCGAGCAACTTGAGCGCAGTGTCGGCTCCCTCGCCATCGGCGATCTGCGCCGTCCAGGCGCGGATCGCCTCGACCGGGCCCAGACCGTCCGAGAGCGCAGTGCGCTCGACGATGCCGAAGAGGTCGGCGCGGGCCTTGGCGAGCGCCGCCGAGAGCTCGCGGCCCTGCGGCAGACCGGGCAGCAAGCCGTCGAACATCAGCGCCGCCATCTCCTCGAAGCTGGTGCGGCCGGCGAGCTCGGCGAGACTATGGCCGCGGATCACTAGGCGGCCGGCCGCGCCGTCGACTTCGGAGAGCACGGTATGAGCGGCGACGACGTCATCGAGACCATCGGACATGTCAGGAACTCCTCAAAAGCGTTCGTCTCGAAAATCGGCTCTCGCATTGCTACAATCAATCTTGAACAATATAATCAATGTATCGGATGGAGGAGCGATGCAGGACTGGCTGACGGCTCAGGAGGCGATGGCGCGGCTGCGCCTGAAGCCGCAGACGCTCTACGCCTATGTCAGCCGCGGGCTGATCGAGGCGCGCAGCGATGCCGGAGATTCGCGCCGCAGCCTCTACCGGGCCGAGGACGTCGCCCGGCTGGAGCATCGCAAGGCGCGCGGCCGTCGTCCGGCCGCGATCGCGGAGGATGCGATCGCCTATGGCGAGCCGGTGCTGGCCTCCGCCATCACCACGATCGAGCGCGGCGGCCTCTGGTATCGCGGGCAGGATGCGGCGCGCCTCGCCGAGAACGCCAAGCTGGAGGATATCGCCCGCCTGCTCTGGGATTGCGGCTCCCAACGCTTCCCGCCGCAGGCGACGATCGTGCCGCCGGGCGAGCCGCTGGCGCGGACATTCGCAGTGATCGCTGCACGGGCCGCGAGCGACCGGCCGATGGCCGGGCGGGCCAAGAAGGCGCTCTATCTCGAAGCCGCCGCCGTGCTCGACGCGCTGGTCGACGCCATCGCCGGCGAGCCGGGCGAAGGGCCGATCCATGCGAGGCTGGCGCGAGCCTGGGGCTGCGAAGTGGAAGGCGCCGAGCCAATCCGGCGCGCGCTGGTGCTGCTCGCCGACCATGAGCTCAACGCCTCGACCTTCGCGGCCCGCGTCACCGCCTCGACCGGGGCCTCGCTCGCCGCCTGCGCGATGGCGGGCCTCGCCGCGCTCTCCGGCCCCTTACATGGCGGCATCGCGCCTCGGGTGCTGGCGCTGATGCGGGATATCGCGCGCGACGGCCTGGAGACGACCCTCGCGGCGCGGCTGGAGACCGGCGCGGGGCTGCCGGGCTTCGGCCACCCGCTCTACACCGACGGAGATCCGCGGGCGCGGGTGCTGCTGGAAGCCTTCGCGCTGCAGCCCGCCTATGCGCGGGCGCAGGCCGCCATCGCTGCGCTGACCGGAGAAGAGCCGAACATCGATTTCGCGCTGGCCGCGCTCGCTGCGCGGTTCGGCCTGCCGGCGGACGCGCCCTTCCAGATCTTCGCAGCCGCGCGCTGCTCCGGCTGGCTCGCCCATGCGCTGGAGCAGAACGAGACCGGAAGACTGATCCGGCCGCGTGCCCGCTATGTCGGCCCCGCCCCGGCGGCGACGCCCGGCACCATGTAGTCGCGCGTCATCGGCAGCGTATCGAGGCGCTTGGCGAGCTGGAGCTGGAAGACGACCAGCCCGTCATAGCGGAAGCTCGCCTCGGAGGCCGCGAGATAGAACTCCCACATCCTGGCGAAGCGCTCGTCATACATCTCGACAGCCTCGCCGCGGCGCGCCAGGAAGCGCTCGCGCCAGGCCTTCAGCGTCTGCGCATAGTGCAGGCGCAGCACCTCGACATCGGCGATGACCAGCCCTTCCTTCTCGACGGCGGCCGATATCTCCGACAGGGCCGGGATATAGCCGCCCGGGAAGATATGCTTGGCGATGAAGGGATTGGTGGCGCCGGGCGGCGTGGCGCGCCCGATCGTATGGATCAGCGCGACGCCGTCATCGACGAGCAGCTCCGAGATCTTGCGGAAGTAGTCACGGTAGTAGCCGACGCCGACATGCTCGAACATGCCGACCGAGACGACCCGGTCGAAGCGCTCCTTCACGTCGCGATAGTCCTGCAGGCGGAACTCGACCGGCAGGCCGGACTCCGCCGCGCGCTCGCTGGAGCGGGCGAACTGCTCCTCCGAAAGCGTGATGCCGGTGACGTGGCCGCCGGTCTGGCGCGCGATGCTCAGGCCGAGCCCGCCCCAGCCGCTGCCGATGTCGAGAACCCGCTGGCCTGGCTCCAGCGCCAGCTTCGCGGCGATCCGACGCTTCTTGGCCTCCTGCGCCTCCTCCAGCGTGGCGTCCGGCCGCTCGAAGAAGGCGCAGGAATATTGCTGGTCGGCGTCGAGGAAGAGCTCGAAGAAGGCTCGCTTGAGATCGTAGTGGTGGTGGACGTTGCTTTTCGCCCAGCTCGGCGTGTTGTGCTGCTTTATGCGGCGGAGCGAAGCCCGCAGCCGCCCCAAAGCCCCGGCCCAGGCCGAGGGCGGCTGGCGCGACAGCCCGCAGACCAAGGCTTCGAGCAGCTGATAGAGCGTGCCGCGCTCGACGATGACGCGGCCATCCATCACCGCCTCGCCAAGGGCAAGCTCGGGATCGAGCGCGAGCCGCCATTCGGTCTCGCGATCGGCAATCCTCAGCCGCACGGCCGGGGTCGTGCCCGACCCGGCCGAATGCAGCGATCCATCGGCGAAGACGACGTCAATCCTGGGTTCCCGGACCAACCGGGACAGCATCCTTGCAATCAGTGCGCGCATGGCCCCACCTCATGGCAGTGCCCCTTTGCAGGCAAAGATGGCAATGGCGCCCCGCCTTGCGGCAGATGAGCCAATGCAATTCCGCCCTAAGCGGACCGCATATCGCGGCGGTCAGCCCCATTTGCAGGAAAGATGGGGTTTCACCCTAGCGGCCGCCAGTGCCGCCGGGCCCGTCCCAGCATGCAACCGCAGCGCGGTGCCGCTGCGGCACCCACCTCAGTGTCCCTCGGCCGCCAGCACGGCCTCGACGCGGATCTCCTCGACCAGCCGCTCCTTGAGCGCGACGAAGTCCGGCGTGGTCTTGATCGTGTAGGGCCTGGGATGCGGCAGGTCGATGGCGATGTCGGCCTTGATCCGGCCGGGCCGCGCGCTCATCACCACCACGCGCGAGCCGACGAAGATCGCCTCCTCGATGTCGTGGGTGACGAAGAGCACGGTCTTCTGCTCGCGCTCCCAGATGCCGAGCAGCATTTCCTGCATCAGCGCGCGGGTCTGGTTGTCGAGCGCGCCGAAGGGCTCGTCGAGCAGCAGGATCTTCGGATCATTGGCGAGCGCTCTGGCGATCGCGGTACGCTGCTGCATGCCGCCGGAAAGCTGTTTCGGGAAATGATCGACGAAGCCGGCGAGCCCGACGCGCTCCGCCCATTTGCGGGCGATGTCGAGCCGTTCGCGCTCGGATACGCCCTTCTCGCGCAGGCCGAAGGCGATGTTCTGGACCACGGTCAGCCAGGGGAAGAGCGTGTAGCTCTGGAAGACGAAGCCGCGATCGGCTCCCGGCCCGGTGACCGGCGCACCGTCGAGCAGGATCTTGCCCTCGCTCGCCGTCTCCAGCCCGCCGATGATGCGCAGGAGCGTAGACTTCCCGCAGCCGGAGGGCCCGAGGATGGTGATGAAGTCGTTGTCGGCGACCTTCAGCGAGGTCGGCATCAGCGCGCGCGTGGGCTGGCCCTTGCCGCGCGCCGGGAAGACCTTGCCGACCTGGTCGATCAGAAGCTTGCTCATGCCTGCGCCCACGGAAACAGGCGCTGGTTGACCGCCTTGAACAGGAAATCGGAGATCAGGCCGATCAGGCCGATGACGATGATGCCGAAGATGATCTGCCCGGTGTTGAGCAGCGCCTGGCTGTCGACGATCATATGGCCGATGCCGGAGGACGAACCGATCAGCTCGGCGACGATGACATAGGTCCAGGCCCAGCCGAGCACGAGGCGGAAGATCTCGGCGATCTCGGGAGCTGCGTTCGGCAGCAGCACCCGGCGCACCACCGAGGAATCGCTGGCACCCAGCGTATAGGCCGCATCCACCAGATCACGCCGGATCGAGCCGACGGAAACCGCGATCATCAGGATGATCTGGAAGACCGAGCCGATGAAGATGACGAGCAGCTTCTGGGTCTCGCCGATGCCGGCCCAGAGGATCAGCAACGGAATGAAAGCCGAGGCCGGCAGATAGCGCGCGAAGGAGACGAAGGGCTCGAGGAAGGCCTCGATCGGCTTGTAGGCGCCCATCAGGATGCCGAGCGGCAGCGCGACGAGCACCGCCAGCACGAAGCCGCCGAGCACGCGCCAGATCGTCATGCCGATATCGAACATGAAGCCGTGGACGGTGAGCAGGTTCCAGCCTTCCGCCATCATGGTCAGGGGATCGGCGAGGAAGAGCTTCTGGACATAGCCGCCGAAGGTCGCGACCGACCAGAAGGCGACGAAAAGCGCGAAGAAGGCGACGCCGTAACCGATGCGGACGCCGCCGGAGACCGGCTGGAGGGGTTTCATCGTCAGAAACTTGTTTCTTTCACGAGAGCGGCGAGTTCACGCCAGGGCTCGATGGACCAGTAGCCGGAGGCCGCCCCGGAGGTTGAGGGCAGGATGAAGACGCGGCTTCCTACAAGGCGAGAGGGCTGGAGACCATAGGCGAGCCCATGTCCCCTTTCCTCCCCCAGCGCAGCCTGAGCAGCACGCTTGCCGTTGAACGCGATGATCGACGGAGCATGCACATGAAGCTTCGCCAGGAAGCCCGCGATATCGAAATGCTGCCGCGTCAACGCCGAGTCGGGCCCCGACGTCGCTTTCGCGACGTCGGTGAAGCCGATGCCGTATCGCGGCAAATCCGGGAAATCCGAAGGACCCAGCGGCTGAGGAATCAGCCCTGTATCGAACAGCGTCTTCCAGAACTTGTTGCCGGGGCCGGCATAGTAGGCGCCCCGCCGGGCGGAGGCCGCTCCGGCCTGCGTGCCGCAGAAGACGACACGCAGGCCGGGCGTCAGCACATCCGGCAGGACATCATCGCTCACTTGCCGGCGACGTACTTCGTCTCGACCAGCGTGTTGATGTCCGGCTTCGTCTTGATCAGGCCGATCTCGAGCAGGAGGTCGGCCGCCTTGTTGGTGAAGGCCTGCCAGTCGCCGGCGAAGAACGTCTTGTTGCCCTCGGCATCGGACCAGCGCAGGAAGCCGGCCGACTTGCCGAACTGCTCGCCCGACTGCTTCACGTCGGCGCCCATGATCGTATAGGCCTTGTCCTTCTCGGCCTTGATCATCTCGAGCGCTTCGAAATAGCTCTTGGTCAGCGCCTGCGCTGCGGCATCGTTCTCGCTCAGGAACTTCGGCGTGCAGCCGAAGGTGTCCATCACCATCGGATAGTCGAGCGTGGTCGCGATGATCTTGCCGGAATCGGGCTTGTCGCGCACCGCCGAGAGATAGGGCTCATAGGTCATCGCCGCGTCGTTCTGGCCGGCGATGAAGGCCTGCGCCGCCGGACCCGGCTCCATGTTCACGACATTGACGTCCTTCACCGACATGCCGTTCTCCTTGAGGAACCAGGCAAGGGCGAAATAGGGCGAGGTGCCGGGCGCAGAGGCGGCGACCGTCTTGCCCTTGAGATCCTTGATCGAGCCGGTCGCGGAACGCACGGCCATGCCGTCGGCGCCGTAGCTCTTGTCGAGCTGGAAGATCTGCTTGGTCTTGATGCCGGCGGCATCCCAGACGATCCAGGTCTCGACCGTAGTCGCGGCGCACTGGATGTCGCCCGAGGCGATGGCGAGATGGCGGTCCTTCTGCGGAATCTTCTTGATCGTCACGTCGAGGCCGTTCTTGGCGAAGATGCCGGCTTCCTTGGCAAGCGTGAG
Organism: Allobosea sp. WAO; assembly: GCF_001509835.1. Lineage (GTDB taxonomy): Bacteria > Pseudomonadota > Alphaproteobacteria > Rhizobiales > Beijerinckiaceae > Allobosea. The sequence goes on along the minus strand of NZ_JXTJ01000003.1, from coordinate 128,048 downwards.
CGGCGCGAAGCCGGTCCAGCCGGACATGCCGATCGTCACCTTGGTCTGCGCCTGGGCGGCGCCCGCCGCCAGGAATGCCGCAAGCCCGAGGCCTGCCGCCGCTCCGATACGCTTGATACCCGTCATCCGAAACCCTTCCCCTGATATCTGCGCCGGCCTCGCGCGGCGGAGCTCAAAACAGCCTCGTCGTGGCACGATGCAACCTTTGTTCCAAGGCAGGTTAAATGCCTATGCAAATCAGTCAAGCCGGCATCAACGCCGCTGGGGGAGGCAATGAATTTCTCTTGTTTGACAGCAAAGGGGATATCTCTTCCCCTCGCCTCCCCGGCGCGGAGCGCCATCTGGACGAGGTTTCCCGAATGAACGGCGCCGACCGCCTCTGCGACACCCTCCTCATCAACGGCGTCGACGTCTGCTTCGCCAACCCCGGCACCTCCGAAATGCATTTCGTCGCGGCGCTCGACCGCAAGCCCCAGATGCGCTGCGTGCTCGGCCTGTTCGAGGGCGTGGTGACCGGCGCCGCCGACGGCTATGCCCGCATGGCCGACAAGCCCGCGGCGACGCTGCTGCATTGCGGGCCGGGCATGGCGAACGCGCTCGCCAACATGCACAACGCCAAGCGTGCCCGCACGCCGATGATCAATGTCGTCGGGGATCACGCGACCTACCATCTCCAGCACGACGCGCCGTTGACCAGCGACATCGAGGGGCTGGCCTGGCCGATGTCGCATTTCGTCCGCCGCATCGAGAACCCGGAGGATGTCGGCCCGGCGATCGGCGAGGCCTATGCCGCCTCGCTCTCCCTGCCCGGCGTCACCACGGTGATCCTGCCGGCCGACTGCGCCTGGGGCAGCGTCGAGCCCGCGGCGCTCGCGGCGACCAAGGTTCCGGCCCTGAAGAGCGCCGACCCAGCCCGGGTGCGGGACATCGCGGCGCTGCTGCGCAAGCACGGCTCGCGCGCCGCGCTGATGATGACCGGCCTGGCACTGCGCGAGGATCCGATGGAGATGGCCGCGCGGATCTGCGCGGCGACCGGCGCGCGCGTCTTCGGCCAGATGTCGAACGGACGCATCGAACGCGGCGCCGGGCGCGTCGCGCTGCCGAAGGTGCCCTACCCGATCGACATGGCGCTGAAGCAGCTCGAGAACGTCGACCTTCTGGTGCTGGTCGGCGCGCAGGTGCCGGTCGGCTTCTTCGCCTATCCCGGCAAGCCCGGCCGGCTCGTCCATGACGCCTGCCAGGTCGAGACGCTCGCAGCGCCCGGCGATGACCTGTCCGGCGCGATCGCGGCGCTGGCGGACGAATTGTCGGCCCGCGCCATCGCCCCGGCCTTCATCGCCGAAGCCGCCCCCGCGAACGGAACGCTCCCGACGGGCACGCTCGACGCCGACAAGGTCTGCACCATCGTCTCGACCCTGCTGCCGGAGAACAGCATCATCTGCGACGAGTCGATCTCGTCGGGCCGGATGTTCTATGCGCAGTGCCATCACGCGCCGCAGCACGACTATATACAGCTCACCGGGGGCGCCATCGGCGAGGGCATCCCGCTGGCGATCGGCGCGGCGGTCGCCTGCCCGGATCGCAAGGTCATCGGCATGCAGGCCGACGGCTCGGGCATGTACACGGTCCAAGGCCTGTGGACGCAGGCCCGCGAGAACCTCGACGTCGTCACCGTGATCTTCGCCAACCGGACCTATGCGATCCTGCATGGTGAGATGCGGGCCGTCGGCGTCAATGATTTCGGCAAGAACGCCACGCAGATGCTGAACATCGACCAGCCAGCGCTCGACTGGGTGGCGATGGCGAAGAGCATGGGTGTCGAAGCCGGGCGCGCCAGCACGGCCGAGGAATTCACCAGGCTGTTCAAGGGCGCGCTCGGCCGGAAGGGCCCGTTCCTGATCGAGGCGGTGATCTGAGTTCCCGGGTCCGTGACGGCTGAAGGACGTGGCTCAAGCCGAAACCCGGCGGCCGTCTCCGGGCGGCCGCCTGATGCGATCACCGTTGCCAACCGTAACCAAACGCGGTGACGTGGCGAATTCGCCTGTCGATGCTTATCTCGGCGCAATCAAGGAGGTTTGACATGACCGAACGTGCTGTACTCGCAGGCGGCTGCTTCTGGGGCATGCAGGACCTGATCCGCAAGCTCCCCGGCGTCGAGACGACCCGCGTCGGCTACACCGGCGGCGACGTGAAGAATGCGACCTATCGCAATCACGGCAGCCATGCCGAGGGTATCGAGATCGTCTTCGACCCCGCCAAGATCGGTTACCGGCAGCTGGTCGAGTTCTTCTTCCAGATTCATGACCCGACGACGCTGAACCGCCAGGGCAACGACCTCGGCACCAGCTACCGATCCGGCATCTACTATGTCGACGAGGCGCAGAAGAAGGTCGCCGAGGAGGTGATCGCCGAGGTGAACACGTCGGGCCGCTGGCCGGGCAAGGTCGTCACCGAGGTGAAGCCCGAGGGCGATTTCTGGGAGGCCGAGCCCGAGCACCAGGATTATCTGGAACGCTATCCGGCCGGCTATACCTGCCATTGGGTCCGGCCGGACTGGGTGCTGCCGCGGCGCGAGGCGGCGGAGTAACGATCCGCGACACAGCCCCTTCTCCCCTCGCGAAGCGCTGACGGATGAGGGAAGGGTCGCGCGAGCGCCCCTTCTCCGTTTCACCCAGTCAAAGCGCCCTCATCCCCCTGCCGGGACCTTCTCCCCCGAGGGGAGAAGGAAGCCCTATTTGAACCCGCCCAGGAAGGCATCGAGGCACTCGCCGATCGCCTCGATGGCGTAGCCGCCCTCCTGCACCACTAGCGTTGGCAGGCCCATCGCCTTGACCTGGCGGCCGATCGTGCCGAAATCGGCGGCTTCCAGCTTCAGCACCCCGATCGGGTCGTCCTTGTGCGCATCGTAGCCGAGCGCCAGCACGAGGGCGTCTGCGCCGAACTCGCGGATCGCCCGTCCGGCCCGGTCGACCGCTGCCTCCATTTCCGGCCCGCCAGCACCGTGGACGAGCGGCAGGTTGAGGTTGCAGCCCTCGCCCGGCCCGTTGCCGCGCTCATCGTCATAGCCGGTGAAGAACGGGTAGTAGTTCGAGGGGTCAGCGTGGATCGAAACGGTCAGCACATCGTCTCGCCGATAGAAGATCTGCTGCGTGCCGTCGCCATGATGGGCATCGACATCGAGGATAGCGACCTTGCCGAAGCGGCTGCGCAGGCGCTGCGCGGCGATCGCGGTGTTGTTGAGGTAGCAGAAGCCGCTGGCGCGGTCGGCGCGGGCATGATGGCCGGAAGGGCGGCACAGTGCATAGACAGCCCGCTCGCCGGCGAGAACGGCCTCGGCGCCGGAGACCGCCGTCTCGGTCGAGCGCAACGTCGAGAGCCAGCCATGCTCGCCGATCGGCACCGAGAGATCGCCGAGGTACCAACCGAGCTGGCCGAGGAAGCCACTCGGGCGGCAAGGCGGGCGTTTGTCCTCGTCCGGCCTGCCACTCCAATAGGGGAAGGTCGCAGGCCAGACTTCCGGCCCGCGCTCGGCCGGCAGCTCCTGCCAGCGCGCCCAGGCGGTTTCAAGGAACTGGACGAAACCCTCGTCATGGACGGCCAGGATCGGCGCCGTGCCGTGCAACTGCGGAGTCTCGGGCGAGATACCGTGGCGCGCGAGCGCGGCGAGCAGCTTTTCCGTCCGCTCCGGCAGGTCCTTCGGCGCGACGACGCGGCCGAAACGCATATATTGCTGGGGATCGTGGAGCGATTGCTCGGGATGATAGAAGGCACGCATGCGGGTTCGACTCGCTTCAAAGCTCGGATGAACGCCATTCGGCCATGAAAAGTGCGGCGCCACCAGCGCGCAGGATCAGGCGGCGGCGCTGTCGTCACGCATGGCGGAGGCGCCGGGGAACAGGTTTGGCTGCTGCAGGAGCAAGGGGACACGCGCCGCCGCGACCGGGCGCGCATAGCGGTAGCCCTGTGCGAGCCCGCAGCCATGCCGGCGCAGGAAGGCCTCCTGTCCCGGCGTCTCGACGCCTTCCGCGACGATGCCGAGGCCGAGATCGGCGGCGAGGCCGATCATCGCCCGGACGATCGCCGCATCGTCGCCCTCTTCCTCGACCTGGCTGACGAAGCCGCGATCGAGCTTGATCGTATCGACCGGAAAGCGCTTGAGATGGGTGAGCGAGGCGTAGCCGGTGCCGAAATCATCGAGCGAGACATGCAGCCCCGCAGCCCGCAGCGCCTGCAAGGTCCGCTCGGCCTCTCCGGCGCTTCGGGTCAGGAGCACGCTCTCGGTGACCTCGAGGCCGAAACAGCGCGCGGGAACTCCGGCCGTCGCGAGCTTGCCGAGCAGGCGCTCCGGCAGCTCCGGATCTCGGAAGATGCCGGCCGATAGGTTGACCGAGACCACGCCCGGATCAAGGCCGGCATCGAGCCATTGGCGCAGGTCGCGCAGGACGGCGCGAACGATCGCGTCGCCGATTCCGGCGGCGATTTCGACATCCTGGAAGGCTTCCTGGAATGCCGCTGCGGGGATGATGCCGCGTTCCGGGTGGCGCCAGCGCGCCAGCGCCTCGAAGCCCGCGATCTTGCCGTCCGCGAGCGAGACCTGCGGCTGGTAGAAGGGCAGGATCCGGTCCTCCCGGAGAGCCTCCGCCAGGTCGCGGCAGATCGCGACGCGCCGAATCATCGCAGCCCGCATCAAGGGCTCGTAGACGACGGCGATGTTGCGGCCCCTGGCTTTGGCCCGATAGAGGGCGAGATCGGCATCCTTCATCAGTTCGCCGCCATCCAGATCGTGCTCCGGCGCCAGGGCGATGCCGAGGCTGGCACGGGCGCTGATCATCTGGCCGGCATGCTCGAAGGGCTCACGCAGCGCATCGAGCAGGATTGCGCCCTTGAGACGGGCCCCGTCGATGTCGAGCGCCTCCTGCGAGAGCACGACGAACTCGTCGCCGCCGAGGCGGGCGACCATGTCGGCCGGGCCGATGGCTCCGGCGAGCCGTGCTGCCGCCTGGAAAAGCAGCTCGTCGCCGGCATCATGCCCGAGCGTGTCATTGACCGATTTGAAGTCGTCGAGGTCGATCAGGAACAGGCTGACAGTGCCGCCGGCTTCGGCCATGACGTCGAGCGCCTGCTGCAGCCGTTCCTGGAACAGCAGGCGGTTCGGCAATCCGGTCAGGGCGTCATGGGTCGCCTGCCGCCTTGTGCGAGCCTCCGCCGCCTTGCGATCGGTGATATCGACAATGCCGGCGACGACGGCGAGGCCGCCATCGATCGGCACGCCGGTCGCGGTGATCAGCACGTCGCGCCGGACGCCATCACCGCCGCGCATCTGCGCTTCGTAGCCGGCGATCTGGTCCTGGCGCTCGAGCTTGAGCAGGATCTCGCGCCGGTCGCGCTCCGCGAACAGGATGTCGGAAACCCGCGCCGTGGCGAGCTGCTCGCGGCCGAAATAGCGCTTGGCCGCATCGTTGCTGCGCAGGAAGCGGCCATCTTCGCGGGAGGCGACCACGAGCGGGATCGGCACCGCCATGAACAGGCGCTCGATCATCGCCTGGCTGACGCCGAGCGCATCCTTGGCCTGGCGCTCGGCCTGGGTCGCCGTCCATTCGAGCCGGCGCAGGCGGTTGCCATGGATCACCACCAGCCCGAGCGCAAAATTCAGCATGACCAGGACGAGGACCAGCCCCGGCAGGGTCGTCGGGAACGGACCGCGGCCGAGATAACCGGCGAGCATCAGGACGCTGCAGCCTATCCCCAGCGCGATCGTCCAGCGGAAGGCGGTCGGCGCGACCAGATAGAAGATCGAGGGCAGCATCAGGACGACGAAGAGCGCAAGATCGCTGCGCGAGGAGACGAGCAGTGCCACCGCCAGTGCGGTCGCGACCTCCCAACCGATCAGGATGGTCTGCGCCTCGTCGAAGCGCGTCGCCTTACGTACCAGCGCGTAGCAGAGCAGCGAAGCAGCGACCACGAGGAGCCGGGCCGGAACTGCGACGAAGAAATGCGAGGTGCCGTAGAAGCGCCAATCGCTCGCCAGGAACAGCGTGTTGAGGACCGCGGAAACCAGGAAGATCAGGCGGCACTGTCGCAGCGTTTCGGCAAGGCGCGCCTGCCGAAACGTCGCCTCGCGGGCGGAATCGAGAAACTCGCCACCGAATCGAAACAGGTTGTCGCGCGCCATGCGCCATCGTTGCCGGCGAACCTCAAAGCGAGGTTAAAGCCGGCTGCTGCCTTCAACCGAAAATGGCAGAAAACGACGCTAACTCGCTATGCCTTGACCATCGGGCGCGACCAGTGCCGCAAATTCACGGGAAAGCACACCGATATCGAAGCGCTCGGGCCGATACCAGTCGATCGAGCCGTTCATCGCGCCGAGCAGGAAGAGGCGCAGCGCCTCGGGCGAACGCCCCGGCGCGATCGCCCCCGCCTGCTGCAGCTCGGCGACGAGGCCGCGCCAGACATCCTCGTAGAGCCGGCGCGACAGGCGCACGCCCTGCGGCGTCGGCCCGCTGCCGAAGGTGAAGACCTTGATCGCCGCGCTGGTATAGTCGCCATGGCCGTGCAGGGCGGAAAGATGAGCGGCGACCGCCGCCTCCAGCCGCTGGCGTGGCCCGGCCTGCACCGCCGCCTCCAGCGCCGCCGCGACCGCCTCGTGAACGAAGCGTACGCCATCGGTGACCACGGCCTCGACGATCTCCTCCTTCGAGGCGAAGTGGTGATAGAGGCTGGCCTTGCGGATGCCGACCGCCTCGGCGATCTCGCGCAGCGTCGTCTGGTGGTAGCCGCCGGAACGCAGCAGCCGCGCCGCCATGTCGAGGATCAGCCGGCGGGAACCGCCCTCCGACACTGCCCGCCCGGATCGGATCGCTGGCGCCGTCACAGCCGTTTCGCCACCTCTTCCAGCATCACCTCGGTGGCGCCGCCACCGATCGCCTGGACGCGGGCATCGCGCGCCATGCGTTCGATCGCGCTCTCGCGCATGAAGCCCATGCCACCATGGAACTGGACGCAGGCATACATGACTTCGTTGACCAGCTCGCCGCAATAAGCCTTGACCATCGAGACCTCGCGCGTCGCATCGAAGCCCTGCGCGTCGAGCCAGGCGGCATGGTAGACGAGCTGGCGCCCGGCCTCGACCTTGGCGGCCAGCATGGAGAGCTTCTGGCGGATCGCCTGCTTCTCCCACAGCGGCGCGCCGAAGGCCTTTCGCGTGCGGACATGCTCGAGGGTCAATTCGATGGCGGCCTGCGCCTCGCCCATCGCCATGGCGCCGATCACGGTGCGCTCGTTCTGGAAATTGCTCATGATCGCGTAGAAGCCGCGCCCTTCGCCGCCGAGCAGGTTTTCGGCAGGCACACGGCAATCCTCGAAGACCAGTTCGGCGGTGTCGGAACAGCGCCAGCCATGCTTGTCGAGCGCGCGACCGACGCGAAAGCCCGGCGTGCCCTTCTCGACGAGGAACATCGAGACCGACTGCGATGGCTTCGCCGAAGCATCGGTCTTGGCGGCGACGCAATAGAGATCGCCATGGACGCCGTTGGTGATGAACATCTTGGCGCCGTTCAGCACGTAATGGTCGCCGTCGCGCCGCGCCGTGGTGCGGATGCCTTTCACATCCGAGCCCGCATCCGGCTCCGTGACGGCAACCGCGCAGATCGCCTTGCCGGCGACGACGTCAGGCATCCAGCGGTCGCGCTGCGTCTTGCTGCCGGCATTGAAGAGATGGACCGAGGCCATGTCGGTGTGGACCAGCGCGGTGATAGCGAAGCCCGAGAAGGTCGAGCGACCGAGCTCCTCGGCCAGGATGACGGTCGCGAGCGTATCCATCTCCGCCCCGCCATACTCGGCGGGGTAGCGGATGCCGAAGAAGCCGAGCGCGCCCATGCGTTCAAGCACGGCGCGCGGCACCATACCGGCCTCTTCCCAGGCGAGCCCATGCGGCTTGACCTCGGTCTCGACGAAGCGGCGGATCTGGTCGCGCAGCGCCTCGTGCTCCTCGCTGAAATAGGGCGAGCGCCGCTGCACCATGTGCCCTGCCCCGAAGCTCTCCGCTGCCGTCATCGCGATCCTCCCGGGCACCGTCTGCGCAGTGCCTTCCATTCGACTACCTACCGGACGGTAGGTAGTCGAATGGAAGGCATCCGGCAAGAAGGAGTTTGGACAGTCGCCAGCAAAAAGGGCGCGGCGCCGAAGCGCCACGCCCTGAAATGTAGAAGCCTTGTCATCCCGGGCGACCGAAGGGTGCCCAGGGGTGGCAGTCGAGAAGAAATCAGGCGAGCTTGCCGCCGACCGCCTTTTCGAGGATCGCCCAGGCCTCATCGCCGTACTTGCCCTTCCATTCGGCGTAAAAGCCGGCCTTCTGGAGCGCCGCGCGGAATTCGTCGGGCTTGGTCTCGTTGATGACCATGCCCTTGGAGGTCAGTTCGGCCTGCAGGCCGGCATTGAGCTTGGCGACGTCGGCGCGCTCGTTCATCGCGGCAGCGTCGATGTTCTTGGCGACGATCGCGCGCAGGTCCTGCGGCAGGCGCTCCCAGGCGCGGCGGTTGGCCAGGAACCAGAAGCCGTCCCACATGTGGTTGGTCAGCGAGAGATACTTCTGGACCTCGAACAGCTTGGCGGTCGCGATGATCGCGAGCGGGTTCTCCTGGCCGTCGACGATCTTGGTCTGCAGCGCGGTGTAGACCTCGGCGAAGTTGATGCTGGCCGGGGCGGAATCGAAGGCCTTGAACATCGAGGTCCAGAGCGGCGAAACCGGCACGCGAATCTTGAAGCCCTTGAGGTCAGCCGGCGAATTGATCGGCCCTTTAGACGAGGTCATCTGGCGGAAGCCATTGTCCCAGATCTTGTCCATGACATGCAGGTTCGCCTTGGCGATCTGGCCGCGGACATAGGCGCCGAGATCGCCGTCCATCGCCTTCCAGACCGCGTCATAGTTCGGGAAGGCGAAGCCGATGCCGCTGACCGAGGCGTTCGGCACCAGGGTCGAGAGGATCAGCGGCGACAGCGTGAAGAACTCGACGCCGCCGGAGCGGACCTGGTTCAGCATGTCGGTGTCGGAACCGAGCTGGTTGTTCGGGAAGATCTGGATGACGACGCGACCGTTGGTCTCGGCCTTGATCTTCTCCATCGCCTCGGCGGCGCGCACGTTCATCGGATGCGCGAGCGGCAGGTTGTTGGCGTACTTGTAGGTGAATTCGGCGCTCTGGGCGCGGGCGATCGAGAAGGTCCCGATCGTGGCAGCGGCGGTCGCGCCCTGCAGGATGGTGCGGCGTGAAATCGACATTGGTGTTTCCTCCGGGAGCGTTGTTATCGATGGCGACGGTCTGCGCCGTCACTGGGGGCGAAGCGAAGCAATCCGGCGGGGCTTGTGCAATCCCCCCGCATCGCCTCTTCGACTGAAGTCTGACCGCGAGGGCGACGCGTCGGCATTGCAGCGTCCTCGCCCACGCGCAGCATCACAGGAACATGGTCGAGAAGGACGGCACATAGGCGATGATCAAGAGGCCCGCGATCAGCGCCAGCAGATAGGGCCAGATCGCCCCCATCGCCTCGTCGGGCTGCACATTGCCGATCTTGCAGGCGATGTAGAAGCCGATGCCGATCGGCGGGGTCATCAGGCCGATATTCATCGCGGTGACCACGACCATCGAATAGTGCACGTCGTTGATGCCCAGGCTCTTGGCGATCGGGAACATCAAAGGCGCCATCAGCACGATCGCCGGCAGGCCTTCGAGCACGCAGCCGAGGATCATGAAGACCACGATGGTGACGGCCATGAAGGTCACCCAGCCGCCGGGCAGGCCGGTCATCAGCGTCGCGAGATCGCGTGCGAAGCCGGTCTGCGTCAGCGCCCAGGCCATGGCCGAGGCGGTACCGAGGATCATCAGGATCGCGCCGGAGAGCGCCGCGGTCTCGACGAGCATCCCGTAGAACTTGCGCCAGCCGATGCCGCCATAGAGCACGACGCCGACGATCAGCGCATAGAGCACGGCGATGGTCGAGACCTCGGTCGCGGTCGCAACGCCGCCACCGACCGCACCGCGGATCAGGAAGGGCAGAACCAGCGCGGGCGTCGCGATCAGCGCGGTCTTGCCGATGACCGCGAGCGGCGCGCGGCGCACGCCCTTGAGCACCTCGCCCCGGGCCTTCCAGCGCGCCAGGATGGCGAGCACCAGCAGGAGCACGGTGGCGACGACGAGGCCGTTGGTGAAGAGACCGGCGATCGAGACGCCGGCCACCGAGCCGAGCACGATCAGGACGATCGAGGGCGGCACCGTCTCGGCCATGGCCGCGCCGGTCGAGAGCAGCGCGATCAGCTCCTTCGGCTGGTAGCCGCGGCGCTTCATCTCCGGGAACAGCGCCGGGGCGACCGTCGCCATGTCCGAGACCTTCGAGCCGGAAATGCCCGAGACCAGGAAGAGCGAGCCGAGCAGCACATAGGACATGCCGGCGCGGATATGGCCCAGCATCGAGGCGAGGAAATCGACGATCGCCTTCCCCATGCCGGTCGCGTCGAGCACGCAGCCGAGCAGCACGAAGATCGGCACCGAGAGCAGGATCAGGCTCGACATGCCCTCGTCCATGCGGCCGATCATCACGAAGATCGGCACGGAGGTGCTGAAGGCGAGGAAGCAGAGCGCGCCCATGCCGAAGCAGAAGGCGATCGGGATGCCGGCGACGAGGCAGAAGCCGACGACGCCGATCAGGAAGATCAGGATGTTGAGATAGCCGAGCGTCTTGAAGACCGGCGTCATCAGATAGCAGATCGCGGCAACCGCAGCGATCAGCAGGCCCGCCATCAGGAGGTCGCGGAAGCTGCAGACCCGCACGGCATAGCTCAGCACCAGTGCCAGCATCGCGATGATGCCGAAGGCGATGGCCGAGACGCGCCAGCTCGCGGGAATGTTGAGCGCGGCAGTGGTGACGTAGGATTCCTCGATGACGTAGTCGATCGCCGGCCAGGTCATCACCAGCAGGAAGGTCGCGACCACCAATAGGCCGAAGGCGTGGACCGGACCCCGCCATTTCTCGGGCAGCATGCCGACGAACAGCGTCAGGCGCAGATGCTCGTTGCGGTCGATCGCGATGGCGGCGCCGAGCATGGCAAGCCAGAGGAAGGAGATCGAAGCGGCCTCGTCGATCCAGACGACCGGGATCGAGAGCACATAGCGCGAGGTGACGCCGCCGAGCAGCAGGGTGATGATGATGACCAGCAGGGCCGCCGCGACCATCTCGAGCGGCCGCACCAGCGGCGAGCCGGTGCGCGCCGGCTCGTGATCGAGACTATCCAGGACGGCGGCGGCGCCGTCACTCGTACCCGTATCGGCCATCCGGCCGTCCTCCCATTCACCCGATCCGCCGAATCTAGCGCCGGCTGCAGGTCCATATCATGGCCTTTTCGGCCATTGTTTCCGGCTGGACCATACACGGATCGAGGGTCGTTGCAATCGTAACCGCGTCGAACTACAGATTTAAGGGCAAATTGAAGGTCCGCATAATGGACCCATGAGTGCGAGGAAATGCGAGCAGGAGCCATGCCGACGCCAGATTTGCAGGGCTCGCAAAGCGTCGACCGCGCCTTGCGCCTGCTTTCGCTCGTCGGCCGCGAGAGTGCAGCCGGCCTGCCACTCAGCGAGATCGTGGTCGAGACCGGGCTGAGCAAGCCGACGGTGCGGCGCCTGCTGCTGGCGCTGATGCGCGCCGGGCTCGTCGAGCAGGCGGACGCGACCAAGCGCTATCATCTCGGCGAGGAGGCCTTCGTGCTCGGGCTGCTCTCCGGCAGCCGGCACGGCCTGCTCGATCTCGCCATGGCGAGCCTGCGCCGGCTCTCCGACACGACCCAGGACACCAGCTTCTTCTCGGTCAGGCGCGACCGCTCTGCCGTCTGCCTGCATCGCGAGGAAGGCACCTGGCCGGTCCGGACCCATGCGCTCCAGGCCGGCGACCAGCACCCGCTCGGCATCGGCGCGGGCTCGCTCGCCATGCTCGCCGCTCTCACCGACGACGAGGTCGAGGCGATGATCGAGGCCAATCGCGCCATCCTGGTCGAGAGTTATCCGAGCTATACGCCGGCAAGCATCCGCACCGATGTGGCGCAGGCCCGCGAGCGGGGCTTCTCGCTCAACCCCGGCCGCATCGTCGCCAGTTCCTGGGGCATCGGCGTCGCCGTCCGCTACCCCGACCGGCGCGTCGCCGGCGCGCTCAGCATCGCCGCGATCGACGCCCGCATGCGGCCGCAGCGCCAGGAAGAGCTCGGCGCCACGCTGCGGCACGAGGCGAAACAGGTCGAGCAACGCCTCGCCGGCATGCTGAGCCGGCAGCAATTCCAGCACGTGCCGCCAGATGCACCGGCACGCGCCCCGAAACAGGCAGCGGAGACGAGTTGATGACGACATCCGGAGAGGCCTCCGGCCCGCTCGGCGGGCTGAAGCCCGTCTCGACGCGGGTGATGAACCTCGCGCATTTCCTTACCCGCAATGGCCGGCGCTTCGCCGACAGGCCCGGGCTGATCTGGGGCGAGCGGCAATGGAGCTGGGCCAGGATCGACGCCGCCGTGCATGCGCTCTGCGCGGCGCTGTCCGCCCGCGGCATCGGCAAGGGCGACCGCATCCTCGTGCATTCGAAGAACTGCGACGAGATGTTCTTCTCGATGTTCGCCGCCTTCCGGCTGGGTGCCGTCTGGGTGCCGACCAATTTCCGGCTGATGCCGGACGAGGTCGCCTATCTCGCGACCTCCTCGGGCGCCAAGGGCTTTCTCTGCCATGGCGATTTCCCTGAGCATGCGGCGGCCGTCGCCAAGGAAAGCAAGGCCCTGCAGTTCACCTGGCGAATCGGCGCCGGCGATTTCGGCGAGACGACGGTCGGCGAAGCCATCGCCGCGCATGAAGGCGCGCGCGTCGCCGACGCCATGGTCGAGCGCGACGATCCCTGCTGGTTCTTCTTCACCTCCGGCACGACGGGGCGTTCAAAGGCGGCAGTGCTGACCCATGGCCAGATGGGCTTCGTGATCACCAACCACCTCGCCGATCTGGTGCCGGGCTCGACCGACGAGGACGCCTCGCTCGTCGTCGCGCCGCTCTCGCACGGCGCCGGCGTGCACCAGCTCGTGCTTTCGGCGCGCGGCGCGCCGAGCATCCTCCTGCCGACCGAGCGCTTCGACATCGACGAGGCCTTCCGGTTGGTCGCGAAGTACCGGGTCACCAACATCTTCACCGTGCCGACGATCCTGAAGATGCTGGTCGAGCATCCGGCCGTCGACCAGCACGATCACTCCTCGCTGCGCCATGTCATCTATGCCGGCGCGCCGATGTATCGCGAGGACCAGAAGACGGCGCTGAAGAAGCTCGGCAAGGTGCTGGTGCAGTATTTCGGCCTCGGCGAGGTCACCGGCAACATCACCGTGCTGCCGCCCTATCTGCACGAGGCCGAGGATGGGCCGCAGGCGAGGATCGGCAGCTGCGGCGTCGAGCGCACCGGCATCCAGGTCCAGATCCAGAACGACGAGGGCAAGGAACTCGCCCCCTTTGAGACCGGCGAGATCTGCGTGATCGGCCCGGCGGTCTTCGCCGGCTATTACGAGAACCCGGAGGCCAATGCGAAGTCTTTCCGCGACGGCTGGTTCCGCACCGGCGATCTCGGCCATATGGACGAGCAGGGTTTTGTCTACATCACCGGCCGGGCCTCGGATATGTACATCTCCGGCGGCTCGAACATCTATCCGCGCGAGATCGAGGAGAAGATTCTGACGCATCCCGCCATCGCGGAAGCCGCCGTGCTCGGCGTGCCCGATGCGGTCTGGGGTGAGATCGGCATCGCGGTCTGCGTCGCCCGCGGCAAGGGCCCGAGCGAGGCGGAGCTCGCCGAATATCTCGGCGAGAAGATCCCGCGCTACAAGATGCCGAAGCGCTTCTTCTTCTTCGATGAGTTGCCGAAATCCGGCTATGGCAAGGTGCCGAAACGCCTCGTCCGCGACGAGCTGGAGCAGCGCGGCCTGCTCGATTTCCTGCGCGCGCCGGGCTCCGGCACATGAGGACGGTCCGCCAGCCGGGGCCGGCCCAGCCCGAGCGCGTGCAATGGGCGCAGGCGCGCGGGCAGCGGCTGAGCCTCGAACTAAAGCCCGACCAGTTGCTGCTCGACGCGGTCAGCGAGGCCTTCGCGGCGCATGGCTTCAGCAGCGGCGTGCTGCGCCTGCCGGCAGGGCTGGCGCTCTCGCCCTTCGCCTATGTGATGCCGGCGCTCTCGGCGACGCCGGAATACGCCGCGTTCTACAGCGAGACGTTCAGGCCGGATGGCGTGGCACGGATCGAGACGGGCGCGCTGACCTTCGGCACGCGCGACGGAGCACCCTTCTTCCACGGCCATGCGCTCTGGCGCGAGGCCGATGGCCGGCGCAATGGCGGCCATATTCTGCCCGACCAGAGCTTTCTTTTCGAGCCGATCACGGTCGAGGCGGTTGGGCTAGATGGCGCCGGCTTCGTCGCCGGGCATGATCCCGAGACCAATTTCAAGCTGTTCATGCCGGCCCAAAAGGCGGAGTTCGTGCCGGCACCGCAGGATCGCTTCTTCGTATTGCGGCTGCGCCCGAACCAGGATGTGTTTGGGGCGCTGGAAGGGTTCTGCGCCGAGCGCGGCATCTCCCGCGCCACCATTCATGGTGGCGTCGGCTCGACGATCGGCGCGCGTTTCGTGGACGGGCAGGTCATCGAGCCCTTCGCCACCGAGATCGCGATAACGGCCGGCCATGTCGCGCCCGGCCGGGACGGCGGCCTGGAAGCCGAGATCGCCATTGCGCTCGTCGACTATACCGGCGGCATGGCGCAAGGCCCGCTCAAGCGCGGCGACAACCCGGTGCTGATGACGCTGGAGCTGGTGCTCGAAGCGGAATGAGAATGGGCGCAGCGCCATAGCGCGCCGCTGCGCCCGATCCAGACGTCGCTAAGCTCCCGCCGCCTTGGCATCCTCGCGGATCATCTGCGCGCCCTTCTCGGCGATCATCATCGTCGGCGCGGCGGTGTTGCCGGAGGTGATCGCCGGCATCACGGAGGCGTCGATGACGCGCAGGCCTTTGACGCCGCGCACCCGCAGGCGCTGGTCGAGCACCGCCATCGGATCATCGTCGCGGCCCATCTTCACCGTGCCCGCGGGATGGAAGATCGTCGTGCCGATGCGGGCGGCCGCCTCGGCGATCGCCTCGTCGGTGTCACAGCCGGGGCCGGGCAGGTACTCCTGCGGCCGGAAGCGGGCGAGAGGCGGCTGCGCGACGATGCGGCGCGCCAGCTTCAGCGCGTCGACCGCGACCTGCCGGTCCTCCTGCGTCGCCAGATAGTTCGGCGAGATGGCCGGCGCCGCCTTCGGGTCCGGGGTCTTGAGATGGACGCTGCCGCGGCTCGTGGGTCGAAGATTGCAGACGCTGGCGGTGAACGCGCCGAACGGGTGCAGGCCATCGCCCCATTTGTCGAGCGAGAGCGGCTGGAAGTGGAACTGGAGATTGGGCGTGGCGTAATGCGGGTCCGAGCGGGCGAAGGCCCCCATCTGCGAGGGCGCCATGGTCAGCGGGCCGGTACGACGCGCGGCATATTCGAGCGCCATCAGCGGCCGGCGCCAGAGCTTGGCATATTCGGTGTTCAGCGTGCGCACGCCCTCCACCTTGTAGATCGGCCGCAGTTGCAGATGGTCCTGCAGGTTCTCGCCGACGCCGGGCGCGTGCTGGACCGTCTCGATGCCGAGGCTCTGCAGGCGCGCGCCATCGCCGATGCCCGAGCGCTCGAGGATGGCGGGCGAGCCCACCGCACCGGCACTGAGGATGACCTCGCCGGAGACATGGGCGATGAAGCTCTCATCGGCATCGCTGATCACGACGCCGGTCACCCTGCCGTCCTCGACGATGATGCGCTCGACGGTGACGCCGAGCTCGACGCGGAGGTTTTCGCGGTCGAGCGCCGGCTCGAGAAAGCCGCGGGCCGCGCTCCAGCGCCGGCCGCGCTTCTGGTTCACCTGGAAATAGGAGGAGCCCTCGTTGTCGCCGGTGTTGAAGTCGTCGATCTTGCGAATGCCCGCCGACTCGGCCGCGTCGCGAACCGCGTCGAGGATGTCCCAGCGCACGCGCGGATGCTCGACGCGCCATTCGCCGCCCGAGCGATGGAAGGCGTTGGCCGGCGCGATATGGTCCTCCTGCTTGAGGAACAGCGGCAGGACGTCGTCCCAGCCCCAGCCTTCGAGGCCGAGCTGGCGCCAGCCATCGTAATCGGCCGACTGGCCGCGCATGTAGATCATCGCGTTGATCGCCGAGCAGCCGCCGACGACCTTGCCGCGCGGATAAGCGAGCGAGCGGCCGCCGAGGCCGGGCTGCGGCTCGGTCTGGAACAGCCAGTCGGCCCGGGGATTGCCGATGGCGTAGAGATAGCCGACCGGGATGTGGAACCAGACCCAGTCGTCCTTGCCGCCGGCCTCGAGGATCAGGACATTCTTGCGGCGGTCGGCCGAGAGCCGGTTCGCCAGCACGCAGCCGGCCGAGCCGGCGCCGATGATGACATAGTCGAAAGTGCCGATGCTGGTCTCACCCGCCATGCGCTTCCCGCCCTGATCTATCCCTTGCCTCCAGGGATAGGGCGTGCGGGCGGCGGCGGCAACGCGCCGCCAGTGCGAAAAGGCCTCGCTGCGAATGCGTCTTTGTCTTGGACTGCGGCGCCCCGGCGGGTTCAATGACGACAGTCGAGATCGGAGACCCCTGCCATGCTGCTGCGCATCGAGCCCTTCGAGGATCCGCAGACCGGCCGCTATGCCATCGCGATCCACTACCCGGCCGATGCCGAGCGGCCACTGGTGACGACCGCCCCACGCTACAAGAGCGCCGCCGCCGCCGAGCAGGACATGATCGCGATCCTCTCCGCCGCCGCGAACAATCCGCCGCCGATCGAGCCGCCGAACCGGCGGTGACGCTGCCCTTCCCCCGATGACTCCACCCTCATCCTGAGGAGCCGCGAAGCGGCGTCTCGAAGGATGCCTCAGGAGGTTCCCGCGGTGGCTGGACCATCCTTCGAGACGCGGGCTGACACCCGCTCCTCAGGATGAGGATTGGTAGGTCAGCCCACCCCGACCTGATGCTGCGGCCGGACCTCGCGCCCGCTTTCGGCTGATTCAAGGATCGCGAGGCAGATCTCCAGCGTCGCCATGCCCCATTCGCCGGAGTGCAGCGGCGCCACACCGTCGCGAATGGCTGCGAACATCTCGTCGATCACCTCGGCTCGCGGCACCGCGGGCGCCGGCAGCGGCTCGAACCAGCGCTCGGCATCGGCATAGACCATGACGCCGTCTGCAAGCGGGCGCAGATCGGCCCGCTCGCAGGAGATCACGACCTGACCGAAATGGTTGTGGGCGACGGGCGCGGCAGCGACCGAACTCTTGGCGACGCCGTAGGTGCGGGTGTTCTTGAGGGCCGCCTCCTCTTCCGGCGTCGCGACCCTGGCGAGGCCGCGTCGGGCCGCGCCGTAATTGTCGGGGTCGCGCTGCTGGCCGAGCTCGCCGAGCCAGCCGAACTGCTCGTCGCTGTCATAGCGGCCATAGCCGGAATAGGTCAGGCTGGCGCTGGCACCGCCTTCAAAGGTGAGCAGCGCCTGATAGGCACCCTCGGCCGGCCGGCAGGCATCCCAGCGCCCGGTGATCGCCCGCACGCTCTCGACCTTGCCGCCGGCGAGCAGGCGGGCGACATCGACCTGATGGGCGCCTTGGCTGAAGACGACGCCCCCGCCCTGGGCGGTGTCGAGTTCCTCCGGCCGGCGCGGGCGATAGAGGAAATCGGTGTAGTTCAGCGCCGAGATCATCCGGGCGGCGCCGAAGCGGCCGGAGCGGATCAGCGCCGCAGCATGGAGATAGGGCGTGTCGAAGGAGTGGCTGTGGCCGACCATGAGATGGACGCCGGCCTGCTTCGCCGCCGCGATCATCGCCTGGCAATCCGCGATGGTGAGCGCCATCGGCTTCTCGACCAGGACGTGCTTGCCGTGACAGGCGGCGAGTTCGACATGCTCGACATGGAACTGGTGTGGCGTCGCGATGTAGAGCGCCTCGACTTGCGGGTCGGCGCAGAGCGCCTCGATCTCGGCATAAGCCTTTGCGGGCGCGCCGGGCCGCGAGAAATCCGCCTCGAACTGCGCCCGCGCCTCAGGCCGCGGATCGGCAGCGGCGACCAGCCGACAGAGGGGATGCTGCGACAGGGTCGGCAGCATCAGCATGAAGGCACGCCCGAGGCCGAGGACGCCGAGGCGCAGGGGGTCGCTCATCGGCGGCTCCTCTAGAGGTCCAGCACCAGCTCGGACGACTTCGCCCGCGAGACGCAGATCATGATGTTGCGGGCGCGCTCGTGCTCTGACAGAGCGAGATCGCGATGGTCGGGCTCGCCGGCGATCAGCCGCGTCCGGCAGGTGCCGCAAGTGCCGCTCTCGCAGGAGCTGGGCAGGACCTTGCCGGCCTCGCGCAACGCCTCGAGGATCGACTTGTCGGCCGGCACCACGACGCTGCCGCCGCTCTTCTCCAGCCTGACCGTGAAAGGCCTGTTGTCTTCCGGTCTTGCCCTGGCGGCGCCGAAATCCTCAAAATGCACGGCGGAAGACGACCAGTGCCCGGTCATGTCGCGCACCGCCTCCATCAGGCCGCGCGGTCCGCAGCAATAGAGATGGGCGCCCTTCGGCTCCTCCAACACCGGCCAGAGATCATAGGCCCTGTCGGGATCGCCGCCGTCATGGTGGATCACCACCTTGCCGCGGAACTCCGGGGCGGAGAACTCCTCGCGGAAGGCCATCAATTCGGGCGAACGGGTGAAGTAGTAGAGCTTGAAGGGCTTCGCCCGGGTCGCCGTGAGGTGCTTGATCATGGCGCGGATCGGGGTGATGCCGATGCCGCCGGCGATGAAGATGTAGCTGGCCGGGCCGGACTTCAGCGCAAAATCATTGCGCGGCGTGCCGACTGAAATCGCGTCGCCTTGCTGCGCCTTCTCGATCAGGCAGACCGAGCCGCCGCGGCCGCCGACCTCCTTCTTGACCGCGATGACATAGCGATCGCTCTCGGCCGGATCGTTGCAGAGCGAGTATTTGCGGATCTCGCCATTGGGGACGGTGACGGAAAGATGCGCCCCGGCTGTGAAGGCCGGCAGATCCGAGCCATCGCCGGCCCGCAGTTCGAACAGGCAGATATCCTCGGCGATCATCGTCTTCTCGGCGATCCTGAGGGTGATCGCCCCGCTTCCGTCAGCCATGCGCACCGCCTTGCCCAGCGCCCCGCGCCTGCCTCTCTCGACAAGCGTTTTGAACCCGACTAATCTAAGACTTAGATAACTAAGTAATTTGCCTCTGGCTAGTACCGGGGCAAGCTCCGGGGAGGCCGCCATGCTGACGCATGAGGAGAACGAGATCCTGACCCGCGTCGAGGGCGATGCGCCGATGGGGCAGTTGATGCGGCGGCACTGGACGCCGGCGCTGCTCTCCGAGCAACTCGTCGAGAGCGATGGCGCGCCGGTCCGGGTGCGGCTGTTCGGCGAAGACCTCGTGGCCTTCCGCGACACGGATGGGCGGATCGGCGTGCTCGGCGAGTACTGCCCGCATCGCAAGGCCTCGCTGTTCTTCGGCCGCAACGAGGAATGCGGGCTGCGCTGCCTCTACCACGGCTGGAAGTTCGACGTGGACGGCAACGTCCTGGAGATGGTCTCCGAGCCGCCGGAGAGCGGCTTTGCCGAGAAGGTCAAGCACAAGGCCTATCCGGTGGAGGAGGCCGGCGGCTTCATCTGGGTCTATATGGGCCCGCCCGAACTGAAGCCGGACTTCGAGGCGCCGGCCTGGGCGCCGACGCCACAGGCCAAGGTCTCGATCGTAAAGATCGACCTGCCGGTGAACTGGGCGCAGATCATGGAAGGGCAGATCGACTCGGCGCACTCGTCGAGCCTGCACTCCTCCGACATGAAGCCGGCGCGCGTAACCTCGGCTGGGGCCAATGCGACGCACTGGACGCGGCCCTCGACCGACAAGAACCCCCGCATCCAGGTCCAGCTGACCAATTACGGCTTCCGCTATGCGGCGATCCGCCGACCGATCACCAATGCGCAGACGCATGACTACATCCGGCTGACCGTCTTCGTCGCGCCCTATACGGCGCTGATCCCGCCGAACTCGTCCTATAATGTCGCGACGGTGATCGTGCCCAAGGACGACGTCTCCAGCTATTTCCACTTCATCGCCTGGGGCAATGACGACTGCATCGACCAGGAAGCCTGGCGCAAGTTCTGCGTCGCGCAGGTCGGCATCGATCTCGACAAGAACTACCGCAAGATGCTGCGCAGCAAGGAGAACGACTATCTCCAGGACCGCAAGGCGATGAAGCTCGGCGACTTCACGGGCGTGCCCGGCATCCCCAACCAGGACATCATGATGTGGGAATCGATGGGGCCGATCGCCGACCGCACCAGCGAACGCCTCGGCGCCAGCGACATCGCGATCGTGCAGTTCCGGCGGGTGATGATCGACGCGGCGCGCAAGCTCGCGGCCGGCGGCGAGGCGATCGGCCGGATCGAGCCGCACATCCCGCAGGCGAGGCTTTCCTCCTATCAGGGCATCGTGCCCAAGAGCGAGGATTGGCGGAAGCTCGGCGCCTCCAACGAGGAGATCGCGGTTCTGGAAGGCTTGGAGCAGGACGAGACGGAGGCAGAAATGGCAGGCGCCGGGCGGCGCTGAGGCGTTCCCTGCGACCCCTCATCCAGAGGAGCGGGCTTCAGCCCGCGCCTCGAAGAATGCTCCAGCGCCCGACCGAACCATCCTTCGAGATGCCGCTTTGCGGCTCCTCAGGGTGAAGGCTGAGGATGTCTGCTCGACCTCGCCATCCAGTTTCCCGTATCGGTGCCCAATTGCGAAAGTCTTGGAATGCGAGGCGCGGCCGGGCGAGTGTCCCGACCAAGCAGCGCAGCAAGCCTAACGCATGGAAACGCCGATGCTCGACAAGCCCGCCCCGGCCGGCCGCAGCCTCCATTATGGCGGCGGCTGGCATCATCCGGCGTCCGGCCGCTATGCCTGGACGCTCGATCCCGGCGTGAACGAGCCGATCTGCGAGGTGGCGGAAGCCGGCGCCGCGGATGTCGACGCCGCGGTCGCGGCCGCCAGCGCCGCCTTCAGAGACTGGCGCCGCGCCCTCCCGCTCGAACGCGGCCGGATCCTCAAGGAAATGGCCGAGATCGTCCGCAGGAACGCGCGCGAGCTCGCCGCACTCGACGCGCAGAACTGCGGCAACCCGGTCACCGAAATGCTGGGAGACGCCAAGATCGCCGCTGCGCAGCTCGACTTCTTCGGCGGCCTCGTCACCGAGATGAAGGGCGACACCATCCCGATGGGGCCGGACGCGCTGAATCTGAGCCTGCGCCAGCCGCTCGGCGTGGTCGCGCGCATCCTCGCCTTCAACCACCCCTTCATGTTCTGCGCCGGCAAGATCGCGGCGCCGCTGGCAGCCGGCAACACGGTGATCGTCAAGCCGCCGGAGCAGGCACCGCTTTCGTCGTTGCGGCTCGCCGAACTGCTCGAAGGCCTGCTGCCGCCCGGCGTCTTGAGTGTGCTGCCGAGCGGGCGCGAGGCCGGCGCGGCTCTGGCCTGCCATCCCGGCATCGCCAAGATCGCGCTGATCGGCAGCGTGCCGGCCGGCCGCGCCGTGATGCGGGCGGCGAGCGAGACAATCAAGCCGGTGCTGCTCGAGCTCGGCGGCAAGAACGCGCTGATCGCCTTCGCCGATGCCGACCCCGATGCCGTCGCCGATGCCATCGTCAGCGGCATGAACTTCACCTGGTGCGGCCAGTCCTGCGGCTCGACCAGCCGCGCCTTCCTGCACGACGAGATCTACGAGGCGGTGCTGGCGCGGGTTCCGGCCAAGGTCGCCCGTTTCGTGCCGGGCATTCCGACCGAGCCTTCGACAACCATGGGTGCAATCGTCAGCGCCAGCCAGCATGAGCGCATCCTCGGCTTCATCGCCTCGGCGAAGGCCGAAGGCGCCCGGCTCGTCACCGGCGGCAAGGTACCGGACGCACCGGAACTCGCCCGCGGATTCTATGTCGAGCCGACCGTCTTCGCCGATGTCACGCCCGCCATGCAGATCGCCCGCGAAGAGATCTTCGGACCGGTGCTGGCCGTGGCGCGCTGGCGCGACGAGGCGGCGATGCTGGCGGAGGTCAACAGCGTCGAATACGGCCTGACCTGCTCGATCTGGACCCATGATCTCGGCAAGGCGCATCGCACCGCCATGGAGGTCGAGGCCGGTTATGTCTGGATCAACGAGGTCTCGAAGCATTTCCTCGGCGCGCCCTTCGGCGGCTGGAAGCAATCCGGCATCGGCCGCGAGGAATGCCTGGGCGAGCTGATCGCCTTCACTCAGGAAAAGAACATCCACATCAGCCTGAAGCAGGCGAAAGGTTGAGGGCCGATGTCAGACGCCGTCGCCCAGACCATCCAGGACATCGTCGACGCCAACCGGATTCTCGCCAATGAGGAGGTGCTCGACGGCTTCGGCCATGTCAGCGCCCGCCATCCTGAACGACCCGAGCGCTTCCTGATCTCACGATCGCGCAGCCCGGCCCTCGTCACCGCCGCCGACATCGTCGAACTCGACCTGAATGGCGAACCCGAGGCGCCGCTTTCGGTGGGGCTCTATGTCGAGCGCGTCATCCACGCCGCCTTCTACAAGGCGCGGCCCGATGTGATGGCAGTCAGCCACCACCATGCCGCTTCGGTGATGCCGTACTGCCAGACCGGGATGCCGGTCGTGCCGGTCTTCCATATCGGCGCGGTGATCGGTGCCGAAGTGCCGTTCTGGGACAGCCGCGACGAGTTCGGCGACACCAACCTCCTGGTCGAGAACATGGCGCAGGCGGATTCCCTGGCGCGGGCCTGCGGTCCACATTGGAGTGTCCTGCTGCGCCGCCATGGCGCCTGCAATCTCGGCCGCTCGGTCAAGGAGATGGTGTTCCGCTCGGTCCATCTGAAGCAGAACGCCGAACTGCAGTTCCAGTCGGCGATGCTCGGCGAGGTCTCGCCCCTCACGCCAAGGGAAATCGAGCTCGCTGCCAGCCTCAATCTCGGACCTCTGGTGCAGACTCGGCTCTGGGATTTCTGGAAGGCGCGGCTCGGCGCCTGAACGCCCCCACCAATGCCTGCGGAGACGTATTCATGATCGACATCGGCAAGGCCGGGGGCAAGCTCGCCGGCATCGACCAGCCCCTGCCCTCCGCCGACAATGGCGTCTGGGGCAGCGACGTCGTCGCGCAGATGCTGCGGGCGCTCGACATCCCCTATGTCGCGCTCAATCCGGGCTCCAGCTTCCGCGGCCTGCATGACAGCCTGGTCAACCACACCGGCAACCAGGCGCCGCAAATGCTGCTCTGCCTGCATGAGGAGCACGCGGTCGCGCTCGCCCATGGCTATGCCAAGGTGACCGAGCGGCCGATGGGCGTGATCCTGCACAGCAATGTCGGGCTGATGCACGGCACGATGGCGATCTACAATGCCTGGTGTGACCGGGTGCCGATGCTGATCCTCGGTGCGACTGGCCCGGTCGACGCTGCCCAGCGCCGCCCGTGGATCGATTGGCTGCACACAGCCAAGGACCAGGGCGCGCTGATCCGCCCTTACGTGAAATGGGACGACCAGCCGGTCTCCGTTCCCGCCGCGATCGAGGCGCTGACCAGGGCGGCCAACCTCACCCGCACGGCGCCCTGCGGGCCGACCTATGTCTGCCTCGACGTCTCGATGCAGGAGCAAGCGCTCGACGAGATGCCGACCCTGCCCGATCCGAATCGCTACGCCGTCGCCTCGGCCCCGGTTCCGGCCGCTGCCGATATCGGGACCGCGGCCGACTGGCTCGCCGCGGCAAGGATGCCACTCCTGCTCATGGGCCGGATGTCGCGCAACCCGACCGACTGGGCAAGGCGTGTCGCGCTCGCCGAGCATCTCGGTGCGAGGGTCCTGACCGACATCAAGACCGGCGCGAGCTTCCCGACCAACCATCCGCT
This sequence comes from Allobosea sp. WAO, assembly GCF_001509835.1. Taxonomy (GTDB): domain Bacteria; phylum Pseudomonadota; class Alphaproteobacteria; order Rhizobiales; family Beijerinckiaceae; genus Allobosea. The sequence continues at coordinate 104,032 of NZ_JXTJ01000003.1, read as the reverse complement.
CCATGTCACCAAGCCCGGCTTCTTCCTCGACGAAGCCGCCAGTGCGGCGATCCGCGCCGCCGATGTCATCCTGGCGCTCGATTGCGTCGATCTCGGCGGCATGCTGAAGCAGGCGGGCGGCCTGCCGGCAGCGAGGATCGTCAACATCTCGCCCGACCATCAGCTCCATAATGGCTGGAGCATGGACCATCAGGCGCTCGCTCCCGCCGATCTCCACCTCGCCTGCCCGCCGGACGCGGCCCTGCATCTCATCGCCGATGCGCTCGGCATCGACGCCGGCAAGGCACCCGGCGAGCTGCCCGCCCTCCCCGCCTTGCAGGTGGAGGAGGACCGGCCACTCGACGTCGTCAGCCTCGCCGCCGCGATGGGCGAGGCGCTGCGCGACGAGGTGATCTCGCTGGTCCGGCTGCCGCTCGGCTGGGCCGGCGAATCCTGGCATTTCCGGCATCCGCTCGACTATCTCGGCATCGATGGCGGCGGCGGCATCGCAGCCGGTCCCGGCATGCTGGTCGGCGCGGCGCTGGCACTGAAGGATACCGGCCGGCTTCCTGTCGCGGTGCTCGGCGACGGCGACACGCTGATGGGCGTCTCCGCACTCTGGACCGCCGCACACTACCAATTGCCCTTCATGGCAATCGTCTCGAACAACCGCTCCTTCTTCAATGACGAGATCCATCAGGAGCGCGTCGCCAAGCAGCGCCAGCGTCCAGTCGAGAACAAATGGATCGGCCAGCGCATCGCAGAGCCCGACATCGACATCGCCGCAATGGCGCGCGCCCAGGGCCTGGAAGGCATCGGCCCGGTGACGACGACGGCAGCGCTGACGCGGGCCGTGCGGGACGCCGCGCTACTCGCCCGGCAGGGTCGTCCGGTGCTGATCGATGCGCGCGTACTGCCCGGCTACAACCCCGCCATGGCGGCCAGCATGACGCGACATGCGAATGACAAGCCGTCCTACACCTCCTGACCAGCCGTCACGAAGGGGTTTGTGCCTACTCCGGAACCACCGAACGCGTCACACGCGCGCGAAGAATGCCCAGCACCTCGGCAAGACTGCCGGGCGGGACGAAAATATGCCCGCCGCTCTTCTGACGTGTCCACTCGATATGACTGGCTTCGAAAATCGGCAGGAAGCGCTTGTTGAAGGTGATCTTCTGCAGCCGCGGCGGACAGGCCTCCAGCCCGAGGGCGAAGACCCATGAGGCCGGTTCGTGGCTGCAAGAAAAGCTGATGTGAGAGCTCTGCCGGCCCTTGGGGTGGCCGTCCTGCCAGAGCTTCGACAGGCCAAAACGGATGGCGGTCTGGACCACGGCCGCGACCTCCTCGGTCATTTTCCAGCGCAGGGCGAGATATGACCGGCCATTCTGCGTGACAGTCAGCACGCCCTCCTTCTCGATGAGGAGGATGTCGTTCTCGGCATCGTGGAAACATCCTGACCGCAAGATCCCTGCCTTTCTCGCGCGACTTTTCCGGCGCGGCCTCTTCCCTGCCGCAATCGGCGACGATGACGCCGATCCGACTCGGCCGGTTTGACATATCGCAATATTATTTATATCCAACCGGTCGGATATTTTCAATGAGGGTATATGGGCCGCCATCGCACCATCGACCGGGAAGCCGTTCTCGACGCCGCCGAAAAGGTGGTGAGCCGGGACGGCGCCGCGCATCTGACGCTGGAAGCTGTCGCGGCCGAAGCCGGGATCAGCAAGGCCAGCGTGCTCTACGACTACAAGACCAAGCGCGCCCTGATCCGCGCGGTGATCGAGCGGCGCGTCGCCGTCGAGACGGACTACATCCAGACCTTCGTCGATGCGCTGGCCGGTGAGCCCGACGCGCTGATCCGCGGCCGGCTCGCTGCCGCCTCCCGGCCTCGTTCCGACGAGGAGCGCGCCGTGGCGTTCAACCTCTGCGCGGCGCTGGCCCAGGATGCCGGGTTGCGCGAACCGATCCAGCAGATCAACCGCGTACAGGTCGCCGAGATCGCCAGCCAGTCCACCCATCCGCGCGGAGCCATGCTCGCCTTCCTCGCCGCCCAAGGGCTGATGATGATGGAATGGTTCGAGCTGCATTGCTGGTCCGCCGACGAGCGCGAGCGCCTCGTCGCCGACATCGGCTGGCTGGTGGACCAATCTCCGACCTCGCCGGCTCGCTAGCAGACGGCCTTGCCGCAGCAGGCCCGACCTTCGCCCTTACTCATCCGAACCGTCCCCCTACGGATCCTCCGCATGACCTTCCAGATCTCGCACCTTGGCCGCGGCCTCCTGCTCGGCGCGCTCCTGCTCACCGCCGCCTGCTCCGAAGAAAAGAAGCCGGCGCAGGGCGCTGGCGCCCAGCGTCCGCCGGTCGCTATCGGCACCATCACGGTCGAGCCGGAGACCCTGCCGGTCACCAACAACCTGCCGGGCCGAATCGCGCCGACGCGGATCGCCGAAGTGCGCCCACGCGTTTCCGGCATCGTCGTCGAGCGCGTCTTCCAGCAGGGCACCATGGTCAAGCAGGGCGATGTGCTCTACCGGATCGACCCGGCGCCGTTCCGTGTGCGGGTCGCCAGCGCCGAAGCGGCGCTGAAGCGCGCCGAGGCGAGCCAGCTTCAGGCCCGCCAGCACTCTGACCGGATCGTCGAGCTGCTCGATCGCAAGGTCGCCAGCACCCAGCAGCAGGAGACGGCGGTCGCGCAACTGGCCCAGGCCGAGGCCGATGTCGCCGCCGCCCGCGCCGGCCTCGACGCAGCTCAGCTCGATCTGCAGTATTCCGAGGTGCGGGCGCCGATCAGCGGTCGGATCGGGCGCGCTTTGATCACCGAAGGCGCCCTTGTCGGCACCGGCGCCGCCGACATCCTGGCGACGATCCAGCAGCTCGACCCGGTCTATGCCGACTTCACCCAGTCGGCCGGCGAGTTGCTCGCCCTGCGGCAGGCGCTCAAGCTCGGCGCGCTGACCGGCCCCAATCCGGGCGCCGCCAATGTCCAGCTGCTCTTCGACAACGGTGCCACCTACAAGCACCGCGGCCAGTTGCTGTTCTCCGAAGCCACCGTCGACGTGACCACCGGACAGGTGACGCTGCGCGGCCAGTTCCCCAACCCCGACGGCGATCTGCTGCCGGGCATGTATGTCCGCGTCGTCCTCGAGCAGGGCGCGCAGAGCAACGCGCTCGCCGTGCCGCTGCAGGCGATCCAGCGCGATGGCGGCGGCCAGGCGCAGCTCTATGTCCTGAAGGCTGACGGCACGCTGGAGCTTCGTCCGGTCAGGACGGGGCGCACGCTCGACAACCGCCAGGTGATCGATGACGGCCTGAAGGCCGGCGAAGAGGTGGTGGCCGAGGGCTTCCAGAAGATCCGCCCCGGCGCCAAGTTCACCGGCACGCCATGGAAGCCGGCTGCCGCCGACCCTGCCGCCGCCACCGAAAAGCAGGGCTGAGCATCATGCCGAGTTTCTTCATCGACCGCCCGATCTTCGCCTGGGTCGTCGCGATCTTCATCATGCTCGCCGGCGTCATCACCATTCCGATGCTGCCGATCGCGCAGTATCCGAATGTCGCACCGCCGCAGATCACGATCAGCACGAACTATCCCGGCGCCTCGCCGGAAGACATCTACCAGAGCGTCACGCGCCCGGTGGAAGAGGAGCTCAACGGCGTTCCCGGCCTGCTCTATTTCGAGTCGACCTCGGAGGCGAACGGCCGGATCAACCTGACCGTCACCTTCGCGCCCGGCACGAAGATCGGCGAGGCACAGGTCGAGGTCCAGAACCGGATCAGCCGCGTCGAGCCGCGCCTGCCGCAGACCGTGGTGCAGCAGGGCATGCGCGTCGAGCCCGCCGGTACCGGCTTCCTGATGCTGGTGACGCTGACCTCGGCCGACGGCAAGGTCGATGCGGTCGGCCTCGGCGATTATCTCAGCCGCAACGTGCTGGGCGAGATCCGCCGTGTCGCGGGTGTCGGCAGCGCCCAGCTCTTCGCCACCCAGCGCTCGATGCGCATCTGGATGGACCCGGAGAAGATGCTCGGTCTCGGCCTGACCACGGCCGACGTCATCGCCTCCGTGCGAGCCCAGAACGCGCAGGTCGCAGCCGGCCGCATCGGCGCCCAGCCGAATCCGATCAACCAGCAGCTCTCCGCGACCGTGCTGGTCAAGGGGCAGCTGACCTCGCCCGAGCAGTTCGGCGCGATCGTGCTGCGCGCCAACACCGATGGCTCCTCCGTCCGCCTGCGCGATGTCGCCCGGATCGAGGTCGGCGGTGAATCCTACAACTTCTCGACCCGCCTGAACGGCCAGCCGAGCGCCGCGATCGGCGTCCAGCTCTCGCCGACCGGCAATGCGCTCGCGACATCGCAGGCGGTTCGGGCCAAGATGGATGAGCTCGCGCGCTTCTTCCCGGCCGGCCTGAAACACGACATTCCCTACGACACCTCGCCCTTCGTCGAGGTTTCGATCGAGAAGGTGATCCACACCCTGCTCGAGGCGATGGCGCTGGTCTTCGTGGTGATGTTCCTGTTCCTGCAGAACTTCCGCTACACGGTAATTCCGACGCTGGTCGTTCCCGTCGCGCTGCTCGGCACCTGCGCCATCATGTTCGCGGCCGGTTTCTCGATCAACGTCCTGACCATGTTCGCGATGGTGCTGGCGATCGGCATCCTGGTCGACGACGCCATCGTCGTGGTCGAGAACGTCGAGCGCATCATGGCCGAGGAAGGGCTTTCGCCGAAGGAAGCCACCCGCAAGGCGATGACGCAGATCACCGGCGCGATCATCGGCATCACCCTGGTGCTGACGGCGGTGTTCGTGCCGATGGCGTTCTTCCCCGGCGCGGTCGGCATCATCTACCAGCAGTTCAGCCTGACCATGGTCGTTTCGATCCTGTTCTCCGGCTTCCTCGCGCTGACGCTGACGCCGGCGCTCTGCGCCACCTTCCTGAAGCCGATCGCGAAAGGCCATCACGAGGAGAAGAAGGGCTTCTTCGGCTGGTTCAACCGCAATTTCGACAAGCTGTCGCGCGGCTATGGCGGCATCGTCGGCAAGATCACACATCGGCCCGGCCGCTACATGGTGGTCTATCTGGCGCTGCTCGTCGGCCTCGGCTGGAGCTTCATGCGCCTGCCCTCGGCCTTCCTGCCGAACGAGGACCAGGGCTACCTGATCGTCGACATCCAAGCCCCGCCCGAAGCCAGCGCCAACCGCACGCTCGACGTGCTCAAGCAGATCGAGAAGATCGCGCTCGCCGAGCCGGCGGTCGACCGCATGGTCGGCATCTCCGGCTACAGCTTCGGCGGCGCCGGTGAGAACGCGGCGCTCGCCTTCATCACGCTGAAGGACTGGAGCGTACGTGGGGCGAATGATTCCGCCGACGCGATCTCGGCCCGGTTGAACGGCAAGATGTTCCAGATCAAGGATGCGCAGACCTTCGCCTTGTCGCCGCCGCCGATCCAGGGCCTGGGCAACTCCAGCGGCTTCACCTTCCGCCTGCAGGACCGGGCGGGCATGGGCCAGGAGGCACTCGCGGCGGCACGCACGCAACTCCTCGCGGCTGCCGCACAGAGCTCGGTTCTGGCCGGTCTGCGCGTCGAAGGGCTCGCCGACGCTGCCCAGGTCATCCTGGTCATCGACCGCGAGAAGGCGAACACCTTCGGCGTCGCCTTCGCCGACATCAACGCGACGATCTCGGCAAATCTCGGCTCGTCCTATGTCAACGACTTCCCCAATGCCGGCCGCATGCAGCGGGTGACGGTCCAGGCCGATGAGAGCCAGCGCATGCAGACCGCGGACCTGCTGCGGCTGAACGTCCGCAACGCCCATGGCGGCATGGTGCCGTTCTCGTCCTTCGCCACCATCGAATGGTCGAAGGGCCCTTCGCAGGTGGTCGGCTATAACGGCTATCCGGCCGTGCGCATCAGTGGCCAGGCTGCCCCGGGCTATTCCTCGGGCGCCGCCATCGCCGAAATGGAACGGCTGGCGCGCGAGCTCCCGCCCGGCTTCGGCTACGAGTGGAGCGGGCAGTCGCTGCAGGAGATCCAGTCGGGCTCTCAGGCGCCACTGCTGATCGGGCTCAGCATCCTCCTGGTCTTCCTGCTGCTGGCGGCGCTGTATGAGAGCTGGTCGATCCCGCTTTCGGTGATGCTGGTCGTGCCACTCGGCGTGATCGGCTCGGTCGCGGCGGTGACGCTGCGCGGCATGCCCAACGACGTCTACTTCCTCGTCGGGCTGATCGCGATCATCGGGCTGTCGGCCAAGAACGCGATCCTGATCATCGAGTTCGCCAAGGACCTGCACGCTGAAGGCAAGCCGCTGCTCGAAGCCACGGTCGAGGCGGCGCATCTGCGCTTCCGGCCGATCCTGATGACCTCGCTCGCCTTCACGCTCGGCGTCGTCCCGCTGGCGATCGCGTCCGGCGCCAGCGCGGCGAGCCAGAACGCGATCGGCACCGGCGTGCTCGGCGGCATGATCTCGGCGACCGTGCTCGCGATCTTCTTCGTGCCGGCCTTCTTCGTCGTCGTCATGAAGCTGTTCGCTTCCAAGGAGCCGAAGCCCGAGCAGAAGCCGAAGCCGGAACCGGCGCAAGTCGCGATGGCGGCCAAGGACTGAACGACTGGCCCGGCCGCCCACATACCGACGGCCGGGTCCTCGCGGTGATTTCCGAAGGGAAGCCAAGCCGCCTTGCGGCAAGTCAATGTGCCGGCGGCGGCCTCGGGGTAGCAGATTGCGACCGCTACCCCGAGGCGCCCCTTGCAGATCGCGACCTTCCTGCTGACATCCGCTGCGATCCTGCTAACGCCGGGTCCGACCAACACGATTTTGGCCGCGTCCGGCGCTGCAATGGGCCTGCGGCAGGCCAGGCTGCTGCCGCTGGCTGAAGCGCTGGGCTATGCGCTCGCCATTGGCCTTTTTCTCTCGGTCGCGAACCTGCTCAAGGATGTGCCCCAGGCACTGCCGGCGATGAAGGCGATTGCTGCCTGCTGGCTGCTGCTCTCCGCCCGCAAGCTCTGGTCGCTGCCGGTCGTTCCCGACCTGCCCGCGCGCTCCGGCGCCTTTGCCCGAGTACTCGTCACCACCCTCCTCAACCCGAAGGCCATGCTTGTCGGGACGCTCTCGATCCCGGCCCTGCTGCCGGGGCAGCCGGCGCTCGGACTGCTGGCCTTCGTCGCGCTCTCGATTGCCGCCGGCTTCGGCTGGACGCTGCTCGGCGCAAGCCTGCCGGCAAGGCTGCGGCGGCATTCCTACAGGATGGCGGCAATGATCGTCTGCGGCTTTGCCGTCGCGGCGGCCGTCAGCGCGGCGCAGTGAGAAACTGAGCGGCGCCAGTCGAACGCGGCGCCGCCCTGCCCTGATGGCGCCTACGCGCCCTTTGCGTCCCGCCTGGCCTGAGCGCGCTTGCCGGCCTGCGAGACGCTGCCGACCTTGGCCCGGTTGACGCTGAAGCGACGCTTGCGGCTCTCGATCGCGATCATGCCGTCGCCCGCGGTCTTGTCGGCCGGCCGGGCCTTGGCCTTGCTGCCGGCCTTGAGCGCCAGCGCCCTGCGGGCAGCCTCCTTCATCTCCTCATGGGCGGCGATCGCCCGGCGGCGCGCCGTCTCGCGGTTGAGCCGCTTGGCGGCCTGCGCCCAGACCTGCTTGCGGCGGGACGGACGCTCCACCTCACCTGGAAAGCTCGCGCCACGCGCATCGGCCTTGCCGCGGATGCTACGGCGCATCTGCCGGACGAAGGTGCGCTCCTTCTCCTGCAGGTCGCGGATTCGTTTGCGCATCTCGGCCAGCGCCTTGTCGTCGGCATCGACGATGGCCGGGTAATGCGTCCCTGCGACGAAGGCGATCTCGTCCTGTTTGAGCAGGGAATTCTCGGTCTTGATCGACAGCGTCATCGCGTGCGCCTCCATGCTTGGCCGGGAGGCACAGTATTCGGCGGCTCACGCGCCCTGGCAACCGCGACGCAGGCGCGCGGGTTTCCCCGGCACCTGCGATCCTAGGCACAAGCGCGCGTTCACCGGACGACGGCGCCCGGCGCGGCGATAGCGTGGAGCGAGTTATGTTTGGAGGCCCGGAGGGCGAAGGCTCTCAGGGCTCCGGACTCAGGCGGCGCGCCCCGGCATCGTCGCAGGCGGCATGCCATCCTTGATGATGCCCCTGAGCTGCCCCCTCAGTTCCGGGCTGTCCTTGTGGCCATGCACGGCGATGGCATGCTGGACGGCAGCCTCCAGCAACTCCGTTTCAGAATCGGCGCTGATCGCGATCGAGCACTTCATCTCGCTCGGGAATGCACGGCAATCGATGAACTTGCGTCCCATGGCGTCCTCCCCTTTGGGAGACAATCGAGCACCCCTTCCCCGCCTTGTGGCGATGAAGGCTGCTCGGGCCAAGTATAGCTTATCCGAAGGGGCTTGGAAAAAGGCGACGTGCCCTTCCAGGGCGGCAAACGCCGGCCTACCGACGAACGAATCGGCCCAGCAAGGTCGACGAAGCAGGGAGATCAACAACCTGAAAGGGTTGGATGGTGCCGCAAGAGGGATTCGAACCCCCGACCCCCTCATTACGAATGAGGTGCTCTACCAGCTGAGCTATTGCGGCGACGGGTGGGGCTGTACCAGCCCGCCCCCCTTTTGACAAGGCGGACAAGCGCCACAAGGCACAGGGATTCAGCCTTGAGGGCGAAATTCCCGGAACCGCGGGAGCGCCGTACCTTCAGCCCTTCTTGAGCTTCTCCGTCTCGGCCTTCTCCTGGCCGAGCGCGACGATGCCGCGGCGGATGGCTCTCGTGCGGGTGAAGTGCTTGTGCAGCGTATCGCCGTCGCCATAGCGGATGGCGCGGGTGAGCAGCGCGAGGTCCTCGTTGAAGCGGCCGAGCATCTCCAGCACCGCCTCCTTGTTGGCGAGGAAGACGTCGCGCCACATGGTCGGATCGGAGGCGGCAATACGCGTGAAGTCGCGGAAGCCGCCGGCCGAGAACTTGATTACCTCCGACTGCGTCACCGCCGCCAGATCCTCGGCGGTGCCGACGATGTTGTAGGCGATCAGGTGCGGCAGATGGCTGGTGATGGCGAGGACAAGGTCATGGTGCTGCGAGCCCATCACCTCGACGATCGCCGCCATGCCTTCCCAGAACTGACGGGTGCGGGCGATCGCTGCCTCATCGGTGCCGGGCGGCGGCGTCAGGATGCACCAGCGGTTGAGGAAGAGGCTGGGGAAGCCGGCATCGGGGCCGGAATTCTCGGTGCCGGCAACCGGATGGGCCGGGACGAAATGCACGCCCTCGGGCAGATGCGGGCTGACCGCCTCAACCACCGCATGCTTGACCGAGCCGACATCCGAAAGGATCGCGCCGGGCTTCAGAACGCCGGCGATCTGCGCCGCCACCGCGCCGCAGGCGCCGACCGGCACGCAGAGCACGACATGATCGGCGCCACGTGCGGCATCAACCGCGCTCTCCGCCACCTCGTGGCCGAGATCGAGTTCGCGAGCGCGGCGCCGGACATCGGCGTCGCGGTCGCTCAGCACGATATGGCCGGCGAGGTTCAATTCCTTGGCCGCATGCGCGATCGAGGAGCCGATCAGGCCGATGCCGATGATGGCGAGCCGCCCGAAGAGCGGCTCGTCGCGGCGCGGCGCGAAGGTTTCGGCCGCGCTCACGCGGCCTTGCCCAGGAACTCGGTCAGGGCCGAGACAACGAGGCGGTTCGCCTCCTCGCCGCCGATGGTCATGCGCAGCGCATCGGGCAGGCCATAGGAGGCGACCGAACGCAGGATCAGGCCACGCTGGGTCAGGAAGGCGTCGGCCTCCTTCGCCGTCCTGCCGGCGGCAGCCGGGAAGTGGATCAGGATGAAATTGGCGACCGAGGGCGTCACGGTAAGGCCGAGCTTCTCGAGCTCGGCCGTGGTCCAGGCCAGCCATTTGTCGTTGTGCTCGATCGCCGAGGCGATGTGGGCATCGTCGGCGATCGCGGCGGTGCCGGCCTCGATGGCCGCGCCGTTGACGTTGAACGGGCCGCGGGTGCGGTTGAGCGCGTCGACGACCTCGGCCGGCCCGTAGAGCCAGCCGAGACGTAGATTGGCGAGGCCATAGATCTTCGAGAAGGTGCGCGTCATCACGACGTTCTCGCTCTCGGCGACCAGTTCGAGGCCGGAGGCGTAGTCGTTGCGGCGGACATATTCGGCATAGGCCGCATCCAACACCAGCAGCACATGCCGCGGCAGGCCGGCATGCAGGCGCTTGACCTCGTCGAAGGGCAGATAGGTGCCGGTCGGATTATTGGGGTTGGCGAGGAAGACGATCTTCGTCTTCGGCGTCACCGCCTTCAGGATCGCGTCGACATCCGTCTTCAGATCCTTCTCGGGCACGACGACCGGCGTGCCGCCCGCAGCGAGGATGGCGATCTTGTAAACGAGAAAGCCGTGCTCGGTGAAGATGCCCTCGTCGCCTTCGCCGAGATAGACCTTGGTGATCAGCTGCAGGAGCTCGTCCGAGCCGGTGCCGCAGACGATGCGGCCGGCATCGAGCCCGTAACGGCCGGCGATCGCCTCGCGCAGCTTCGTCGCCGAGCCGTCGGGATAGAGCTCGAGCTTGCCGGCGAGCGCGCCATAGGCGGCGACCGCCTTCGGGCTCGCTCCGAGCGGGGTTTCGTTGGAGGAGAGCTTGTGCAGCTTGACGCCCGCCGGGGCCGAGGACTTGCCGGGAACATAGGCCTCGATGTCGAGGACGCCGGGGCGCGGAACGGGACGGGAAAGCGAGGTCATGGCATGGGCTTTCGGTTTCAGGCGTTAGTACGAACCACCGAAGTCATCCCGGGCGACCGGAGGGAGACCGGAATCCATGCCGGAACGTTCTGGGCATGGATCCCGGATCGGCGCCGCTTTGCGGCTTGTCCGGGATGACGAAGAGGGTTCAGCGATGAGGGTTCATTTCAGGAGCGGGTGGATTTGAAGGCGAAGCGGGCGGCGTGACTGCCGATCTCGGCGAACTCGCTGAGGCCGGCCGGCACGAGCGCGCTCCGGATCGCCTCCGGCGAGGTCTCTCCGGAAGCGGCTACCAGCAGGCCGAGATGCGAGCCGTCAGCGGCACTGGCCGAAACCTCGGCGAGATGCTGGGCAAGGCCGGCGCGCAGCGTCTCCGACCAGCGCTCGACGCGGGCGGCATAGAGCACGATCTCGCGCATGGCGGCGTCCGCCAGCGGCTTGGCGATGCAGTAGACCGGGGTTCCCGCCGGATGGTCCGGCCGCTCGATGAAGGGCAGGCGGGCGATGATCTTCGGCTTGTCCTCGCCGATCAGATCACGCCACCAGACGCCGGCGCTGGCGCCGAGATCCATGCGGAAGATGCCGAGGTCGCCGGTCGATTCCGCGACCGCCTTGATCACGGCGCGCGCGTCTTCATGCGTGACGTAAGGCACGGTGAAGCCGAAATGGAAGCGGGCGCTGTCGCGCATCGCCGCATCGCCACCAGAGATGTCGGCATGGACCGAATAATTCGCCTGCACGAAGGTGAAGGTCGCGATGATGATGCGCCAGATGCTCTCGACCGTGTCGAGCGGCAGCAGGCCCTGATGGCGCAGCGCCAGGCGCTTCATCATATCGGCCTCGCGGCCGGGGCGGAAGGCGGAACCCGAAACCTGCGTCTTCTTGATGGCGATCAGCGTCTCGATGATCGAGGAGCGCTCCATCAGGAGGCCGTGCATGGCAGCATCGATACGATCGATCTCGCTGCGCAGATCGGCAAGGGTCGTCGGAGCGGCTTCGGCCATGGGGTTCGACCAACCTCCAGAAGGAACGGCCTCAAGCCCTCGCCCCGAGGAGCCGCGCAGCGGCGTCTCCAAGGATGGTCCAGATGGCGCTGGAACATGCTTCGAGACGCGATCCCTGGGGATCGCTCCTCAGGGTGAAGGCTGAGGTTTCTCTGGTCTCTTATCCGCGCCGGCCCGCCTTGGCAAAGCCGTCCGCGCACATCCGCGCGTTGACAGGGCACGAGCGGCGCGCCATCGGTTATGTCCGCTATTTCGAACAGGCCGGGCGACAAGAAAAATCGGAATGCCAAATCGGACGACCCAGGAAGACCAGGCCCTGGCCGACGCGCTGACCGAAGCCAACCGGCCATCGAGCCTGCTCGCGCAATTCGGCCCCGAACGGGCGCTCCAGCTCGATTCCGGCGCCGTGCTCGAGCATTGGCAGATCGGCTACCAGACCTATGGTTCGTTGAACGCGTCTCGGTCGAACGCCGTCCTGATCTGCCATGCGCTGACCGGCGACCAGCATGTCGCCAGCCGCAACCCAATCACCGGCAAGGGCGGCTGGTGGACGGCGATGGTCGGGCCCGGCAAGCCGGTCGACACCGACCGCTTCTTCGTGATCTGCGCCAATGTGCTCGGCGGCTGCATGGGCACGACCGGACCGGCCTCGACCAATCCGGAGACCGGCAAGCCCTGGGGCCTCTCCTTCCCGATGGTGACGATCCGCGACATGGTGCGGGCGCAGGCGCATCTCCTCGACTCGCTCGGCATCGACAGCCTGTTCAGCGTCGTCGGCGGATCGATGGGCGGCATGCAGGTGCTGCAATGGGCGGCGAGCTATCCGCAGCGGGTGTTCTCGGCGCTGCCGCTGGCGACCGCCGCCAAGCACTCGGCCCAGAACATCGCCTTCCACGAGGTCGGCCGCCAGGCGGTGATGGCCGATCCCGACTGGCGCGGCGGGCGCTATCTCGAAGAGAACACACGCCCGGCCAAGGGCCTGTCGGTGGCGCGGATGGGCGCGCACATCACCTATCTCTCGGAACCCGCTTTGCATCGCAAGTTCGGCCGCAGGCTGCAGGAGCGCAGCGCCCCGACCTTCACCTTCGATGCGGATTTCCAGGTTGAAAGTTACCTCCGCCATCAGGGCGTCAGCTTCGTCGAGCGCTTCGACGCCAATTCCTATCTCTATGTCACGCGCGCGATGGACTATTTCGACCTTGCCGCCGACCATGACGGCGTGCTGGCCAAGGCCTTCGCCGGCACCAAGACCCGCTTCTGCGTGGCGTCCTTCACCTCCGACTGGCTGTTCCCGACCAGCGATTCGCGCGCCATCGTGCATGCGCTGAACGCGGCCGGTGCCTCGGTCTCCTTCGTCGAGCTCGAGAGCGACAAGGGCCACGACGCCTTCCTGCTGGAGGAGCCGAACCTGTTCGCAACGACGCGCGGCTTCATCGGCGCAGCGGCGCGGGCGCGGGGATTGTGAGCATGTCGGCGGCGGACAACCACACCAACCGCATCGACCTGCGCCTCGTCGCCGAGATGGTGACGCCCGGCTCGCGCGTGCTCGATGTCGGCTGCGGCGACGGCGAATTGCTGGCGCTGCTCGCCGAAACCCGCGGCGTCGACGCCCGCGGCATCGAACTGTCGCGCGAAGGCGTCGCCGGTTGCGTCGCGCGCGGGCTCTCGGTGATCCAGGGCGACGCCGACACCGATCTCGCCGATTATCCCGACGATTCCTTCGACTATGTCATCCTGTCGCAGACCATCCAGGCGACGCGCAATCCGCGGCTGGTGCTGGAGCAGATGCTGCGGATCGGTAGGCGCGCCATCGTCTCCTTCCCGAATTTCGGGCATTGGCGCATGCGCAGCCAGGTCTTCTTCCTCGGCCGCATGCCGGTGACCGAGGCCCTGCCCTATTCCTGGTGGGACACGCCGAACATCCATTTCTGCACGATCCGCGACTTCGTCGTGCTCTGCGACACGATCGGCGCGGAGAAGGAACGCGCGGTGGCGCTCGACGTCGCCGGCGGCAAGGTCGGCGTCAGCGCGCCCTGGTGGTTCTGGAACCTGTTTGGCGCGCAGGCGGTGTTCCTGCTGAAGCGAGGGTAGCGCCGCCGCCTTTCCGGGGCAGGCCGAAGGCTTGAGCCGGAACCCAGAAGCGAGGCGCGTATTCATCGACGCACTGCGTCCGAACGCCCTGTCCTGGAACGGCATCGGCTCTGGGTTCCGGGCTAGCTGCTGCGCAGCGCCCCGGAATGACACCCCCTCAGAACGCCTCTTCCCAGTTGCGGCTGAGCCGCATCGCCGAATTGATCAGCCCGACCATCGAATAGGTCTGCGGGAAATTGCCCCAGAGCTCGCCGGTTTCGAGATCGGCATCCTCGGAGAGCAGGCCGAAGCTGTTGCGCCGCTGCAGGATGCGGCCGAACAGCTCCTTGGCTTCGTCCTTGCGGCCGATCGCATGCAGCGCATCGACATACCAGAAGGCGCAGATCAGGAAGCCGGTGTGCATGAAGCCGAAATCATCGGCCGTGCCATAGCGCAGGATCAGGTCGCCGCGGCGCAGGTCGCGGCCGATCGCCTCGACGGTCGCGATGTAGCGCGGATCATCCGGCTTGACGAAGCCGAGCTCGGCGATCAGCAGCAGGGTCGCGTCGAGATCGGCCCCGTCGAAGGTCGAGACGAAATGGCCCTTCTCCTGGTTCCAGATCCGGTCGGCGATGATGCCTTTCAGGCGCTTGGCCTCGCCGCGCCAGTATTCCTTGCGGTCGACCCGGCCGAGCGTGCCTGCGATGCGGGCAAGCCTGTCGCAGGCGGCCCAGCACATCACGCTGGAGAAAGAGTGGACGACCTGCTTCTCACGCAGCTCCCAGGGGCCGGCATCGGGCTTGTCGAAGACCTCGATCGCACGCTCGCCCATGCGTTCGAGCTGGCTGAAGAGCGTTTCCTTGCCCGGCTGAATCAACCGGCGGTCGAAGAAGGAATGGGTGGCGGCAAGCACGACCGCGCCATAGCCGTCATTCTGGATCTGCGTCGCAGCGCCATTGCCGACGCGCACCGGCTGGTGCCCGCGATAACCGGCGAGCTGCGGCACCTCGAATTCGCGGAGTTCGCCGCCGCGGGTGATCGGATAAAGCGGCGGCAGGTGCTCGGCGCCGTTCTCCGAGAAGGTGTCGACGATGTTGGTGATGAAGCCGAGATAATCCTCCATCGTCCGCGTCGTGCCGAGGCGGTTCAGCGCATGCACGACGAAATAGGCGTCGCGCAGCCAGCAGAAGCGGTAGTCCCAGTTGCGCTGCGTGCCCGGCGCCTCGGGGATCGAGGTGGTCAGGGCCGCTACGATGGCGCCGCTCTCCTCGAAAGAGCAGAGCTTCAGCGTGATCGCGGCGCGGATGACCTCGCGCTGCCATTCGAAGGGGATCGAGAGCGAACGGACCCAGTCGCGCCAGTAGTCCGTGGTCTTGTCGAGGAATTCGCGCGAGGTCGTCTCGATCTCGGCCCGCAAGGCTTCATCTGAGCCGATGAAGAAGGAGAAAGGCTTCTCGACCGCGAAGGGAATGCTCTCCAGCACATAGGAGATCGGTGCATCGGTGGTCAGGCGGATGGTTTGGTCCGCGCCGACGAAGCGGACATGGTTGGAGCCGCGGGTAATCTCGTCGGGCACCTCGCCCAGACCGAGGCACGGCTTCACGACGACACGTATGCGCGGCCGGCCGGAGATGCGCCTGACCCGACGGACCAGCTGAGGCGGCCGAAAGAACCGCTCATAGCGCACGAAACGCGGCGCGAAATCGAGGATCTCCAGCGCATTCCCCTGGTCATCGGAGAGGAGCGAGGAGAGGATCGCGGTGTTGTCGAGATAGCTCTGCTCGCAGCGGGTCATGCCGACCATCTCGATGGCGAAGACGCCCTTCTCGGGCATCGCATCGCCATCCTCGATCTTGTTGTCGATCAGCGAGCAGAAGACCGGGTCGCGGTCGAACCGCGGGAAGCAGCCCCAGACGATTCGGGCCTGCCGGTCGATCAGAGCGGCGATGGAGCAGTTGCCGATGACGCCGAGATCAAGCGAGGCCACGCCCGGCGGGGCGACGGTGGTGACAGTCATGCCTATCCCTGATGCAGCTGGTCTTGTTGGAAGGTTTAGTTCTGGAGGAAGGTTTCGAGCGTGAGGTCGCCGCCATCGGCGGCGCCGAGCAGGATACGGTGCAGTGCGGTCGGCGAAGCCAACCGGTGCCGGGCGCAAGTCTGCCCCTCCCCGATCCGGATCGACAGCCCCCCCGCGTCGTTGACCGCGGCGAATCCGTTCTCGTCGGTGATGTCGTCACCGACAAATATGGGTTGGCGGCCAGCATAGGCCTGCTGCTGCATGAGCCAGGCGATGGCACCGCCCTTGCTCGCCGTGGCCGGGACGAGCTCGGCGACCGCCTTGCCGCGCTGGAGGCGCATCGAAGGGCCGATCTCGGCCGCAAGCCGCTCCATCAGTTCCAACGCCTCGTCAGCCAGCGCGGGCGCCAGACGCCAGTGCAGCGCGACCGACTGGCGCTTGTCCTCGACGATGATGCCGACATTCGCATTGGCGAAGCGCACCATAGCCCGCGTCGCGACGTGCAGCGCCTCGGACGGCTCCGCCAGCGGCGCCTCCTCATCACCCAGTCGAATTTGCGCACCGTGCAAGCCGGCGGCGTCGAAGCGAAAAGGCGCTGTCATCGCGTCCAGAAACGCGACTGGCCGGCCTGACACCAACGCGAGCGCGCCATCGAGGCGCTGGCGCAGCGCATTCAGCGCGCCCGGCACGCGGCGGTCTAGCCTGACATCCTCGGGTGAGGGGGCGATCTCGACCAGGGTTCCGTCGAAATCGAGAAACAATGCTATTGATGAGGTGCGCACCGCAGGCGGGGCGTGCGGCTCGGCGGCTTCGGGGCTCTGAGCTTGCGACATGGCAGCCTTGCTAGGGGACGAAACGGGCAAAAGGACGACCGTCCGTCCCCTCGCCACATTCGGGGTTCAGGTTCCGGCGGTCGCCATCATCCGGTCACGGCGACGACGCGATCCGGCCAAGAAGGCCGGCGTGCACACGAAACATTACGTCTGCCAGCGCGTTCTGTTCCCGCGCCATCGCGGCATTCGTCAACGAACAGTGAGGCATTATGCGTCTTGTGGTGGTTTCCAACCGCGTCACCATGCCCGAACGTGGCGAAAAAGCGGCAGCAGGCGGGCTGGCGGTGGCGTTGCGCTCCGCTCTCGAAAAGCATGGCGGCCTCTGGTTCGGTTGGAGCGGAAAGACGAGCGCCGAACCTTCGTCCCGCGTCGACCCGGTGCGCGTCGGCAATGTCTCCTATGCCGTCGCGGATCTCACCGAGGCCGAGCGCCAGAGCTATTATCTCGGCTTCTCGAACCGGGCATTGTGGCCCTTGATGCACTACCGGCTCGGCCTCACCGAGTTCGACCGCTCCGACTATGCCGGCTATCTCGGCGTCAACCGCCGCTTCGCCAGGCTGTTGGTGCCGCAGCTCAAGCCCGACGACGTGATCTGGATCCACGATTATCACCTGATCCCGCTGGCCGCCGAACTGCGCCGCCGCGGCGTCACCAACCGGATCGGCTATTTCCATCATATCCCCTGGCCCTCGGCCGAGGTCTTCGGCGCCCTGCCCTTCAGCGCCACGCTGATCAGCACGATGACGGCCTATGATCTCGTCGGCATGCAGACACAGACCGATGCCGACAATCTGATCGGCGGGTTGGTGGCGCTACGCGGCGCCCATCGCGACGGAGAGCGGGTCAAGGCCGGACCGCGCGAAACCCTGATCCGGGCCTTTCCGATCGGCATCGACGTCGAATCCTTCCGCAAGCTCGCGGTCGCCTCCGTGCGCGCCGCCACCCAGCCGATCCGGGCGACCACCGGCCCGCTCGGCGGCCGCAAGCTGGTGATCGGCGTCGACCGGCTCGACTACTCCAAGGGCATCGTCCAGCGGCTCGAGGCCTTCGGCCTGTTCCTGCGCAGCCATCCCGAGCATCGCGGCAATGTCGGCCTGCTGCAGATCGCGCCGCCATCGCGCAGCGACGTGCCGGAATATGCCGAGCTCGACCGGCAGTCGGACGAAGTCGCCGGGCGCCTCAACGCCGCCCTGGGCGAGTTCGACTGGACGCCGATCCGCGTCGTCAAGAAAGCCTATTCGCGCAGCGCTCTGGCCGGCTTCTACCGGCGCGCCCAGGTCGGGCTGGTGACGCCGATGCGCGACGGCATGAATCTCGTCGCCAAGGAATATGTTGCCGCGCAGAACCCGGAGGATCCTGGCGTGCTGGTGCTATCGCGCTTCGCCGGGGCGGCGCACCAGATGGGCGAGGCGCTGATCGTCAACCCCTACGACACCCACGAGGTCGCCGAGGCGATCCGTACCGCGCTCGCCATGCCGCAATCGGAGCGCGTGCGCCGCTTCGAGCGACTCTACGCCACGATCGCGGCGAGCGATATCGGATGGTGGACCTCGCGCTATCTGGCCGCACTGACCGGCGCCGAGGCCAGCGACAGCGTGGCACCACCCGAGCCACAGCGGAAAGCAAGCGGAATCACACGCAAGCCGGCAGCGACGCGGCAGCGTGCGACAACCCGCCCAGCGGCGAAAAAGCCGGCCGCGAAAACCGCCTTGCAGCCGGCCCAGGCGGCAAATGACGCGCCTTTGGGCGAGAAGCGCGGCAGCTTCGGGCAACGAGCCGGTTCCAAGCCCTTGCCGAACGCCGCCTCACCTCGCTAGAAGCAGGCGCGGATCGGACCTCGCTTGCAACTCTGGCGCGACGATGTCAGGTCTGGAGCGACACGTCGGCCTGTTAGGCTGTGGAGGCGGGCGGAGGGCATTTGATGCGAGGCGCACTCGGGGGATCGGGCGTTCTGCTACGCCGGCTCCGCGAGGTGATGGCAGCGCCGGTCAGCCCGCAGGAGCGGCTGGACCGGCTCGTCGTCCTGATCGCCGGCAATCTCGTGGCCGAGGTGTGCTCGGTCTATGTCCTGCGCGAAGACGGCTCGCTCGAACTTTATGCCACCGAAGGCCTCAACCGCGAGGCGGTCCACCACACCACGATGCGCGCCGGCGAAGGCCTGGTCGGCCTGATCGCCAGCGAGGCCGAGCCGATCGCGCTCTCGGACGCGCAGGCGCACCCCGCCTTCTCCTATCGCCCCGAAACCGGCGAAGAAATCTACCGCTCCTTCCTGGGCGTGCCGATCCTGCGCGGCGGCGCGGTGATGGGCGTGCTCGTCATCCAGAACCGGGCCTCGCGGATCTACAGCGAGGACGAGACCGAATCACTGCAGACCACGGCCATGATCATGGCCGAGATGATCGCGGCCGGCGGGCTCAAGGCCCTGTCCAGGCCCGGCGCCGCGATCGGCCTCGAACGTCCGATCCACGGCATCGGCACGACGCTGGCCGACGGCGTCGGCCTCGGCTACGCGGTGCTGCACGAACCGCGCGTCGCGATCACCGATCTGATCGCCGAAGACCCGGCTTTCGAGGTCTCGCGACTGGAGGCGGCGATCGCGCAGATGCGCGCCGCGATCGACGAACTGATCGAGCGCGGCGATGTCGCCCATACCGGCGAGCATCGCGAGGTGCTCGAAACCTTCCGGATGTTCGCCCACGACCAGGGCTGGCTGCGGCGCATGCGCGAAGCGGTGATGACCGGGCTCACCGCGGAGGCCGCGGTCGAGCGCGTCCAATCGGACACGCGCGCCAAGATGCAGCGCCAGACCGACCCCTATCTGCGCGAGCGCCTGCACGATCTCGACGATCTCGCCAACCGTCTCCTGCGGACGCTGGTCGGCAAGCCGAACGGAGTCGCGCGTGAGCAGTTGCCTGAGAACGCCATTCTGATCGCCCGCTCGATGGGCCCGGCGGCGCTGCTCGACTACGACCGCTCCCATCTGCGCGGGCTCGTGCTGGAGGAAGGCGGCCCGACCAGCCATATCGCCATCGTGGCGCGGGCGCTCGGCATCCCGGCCGTCGGCGAGATCGCCAATGCCACGGCGCTGATTGAGGCCGGCGATGCGGTGATCGTCGATGGCCAGGCCGGCGAGGTCCAGATCCGGCCGCAGCCCGACGTCGAGAACGCCTACAAGGACAAGGCGCGGCTGCGCGCCCGCAAGCAGGAGCAGTACCGCAAGCTCAAGACACAGCCGGCGGTGACCAAGGACGGCGTCGACATCACCCTGCAGATCAATGCCGGGCTCTTCGTCGACCTGCCGAACCTGGAGGAGACCAATGCCTCGGGCATCGGTCTGTTCCGCACCGAACTGCAGTTCATGGTGGCGCAGCATATGCCGACCACCGCCGAGCAGCAGGCGCTTTACGGCGCGGTACTGGCGGCGGCCAATGGCCGGCCGGTGACCTTCCGCACGCTCGATATCGGCGGCGACAAGGTCCTGCCCTATATGGAGCGCGTCGAGGAGGAAAACCCGGCCCTGGGCTGGCGGGCGATCCGGATCGGGCTCGACAAGCCGCGCCTGCTGCGGGCTCAGGTCCGGGCCCTGCTGCGCGCCGGCGCCGGCTACGACATGAAGATCATGCTGCCCATGGTCGCGACCGTGAACGAGTTCCTGCGCGCCCGGCTGATCGTGCGCCGCGAGCTCGCCGTGCTGGAGCGCGACGGCCGCCCGGCGCCGTCCAGCCTGCAGCTCGGTGTCATGGTCGAGGTCCCGTCGCTGCTGTTCGAGCTGCCCGAAATCGCCCGCGAGGCCGACTTCCTGTCGATCGGCACAAATGACCTGATGCAGTTCCTGTTCGCGGCCGATCGCGAGAACCGGCGCGTCTCCGAGCGTTTTGACCCGCTCTGCGCCGCCGGCCTCAGGGCCCTGCGCGCGATCATCGACGAGGCCGGCCGGGCGGGCTGCCCGGTCACCGTCTGCGGAGAGATGGGCGGCAAGCCGATCGAGGCGCTGGCGCTGATCGCGCTCGGCTACCGCTCGTTCTCGATGTCGGCAGCCTCGGTCGGGCCGGTGAAGGCGATGCTGCGGGCGCTCGACGCCGGCAAGGCGCGCCAGCGGCTCGACGCCTGGCTAGCCGCCTCCGACGGCGCCGCGAGTCTGCGCCCGCTCCTCGGCGCGCTCGCCGCCGAAATGAAGGTTCCGGTCTAGCGACACTCACGACCGTGCCGGCCGGCAATTGCCGGCCTCCTTTTTCAAGCAAGATCGCATCACCGCCATGTCGCTCCTCCTCCCGCAAGACCGCCTCGACGGCATCGTCGCCCGCCACGCCGCCGCCAGCGATGCGATCAACCATGCGAACGAGCCGGCGCGGGTGGTGGAGCTCGCCAAGGAGCTGGCGGAGCTCGATCCGGTGGTCGCCGCCATCGCCGCCTGGCGCAAGGCGCAGGCCGGCCTCGACGAGGCGCTGGCGATGATCGACGACCCGGCGACCGATGCCGAGATGCGCGACCTCGCCTATGAGGAGCGCGACCATGCCCGCGCCGAGATCGAGGCACGCGGTCGCGAGATCCTGATCGCGCTGCTGCCGAAGGATG
The DNA here is from genome assembly GCF_001509835.1 of Allobosea sp. WAO. GTDB lineage: Bacteria > Pseudomonadota > Alphaproteobacteria > Rhizobiales > Beijerinckiaceae > Allobosea. The sequence goes on along the minus strand of NZ_JXTJ01000003.1, from coordinate 82,817 downwards.
CCGCCGACGAGCGCGGCGTCATCCTCGAAATCCGCGCCGGCACCGGCGGCGACGAAGCCTCGCTCTTCGCCGGCGATCTGCTGCGAATGTATCAGCGCTATAGCGCCCACCAGGGCTGGAGCCTCGACATTCTCTCGGAGAGCGAAGGCACGGTCGGCGGCTTCAAGGAAGTGATCGCCGAGATTTCCGGCAAGGGCGTCTATGCAAGGCTGAAATACGAATCGGGCGTGCATCGGGTGCAGCGCGTACCCGACACCGAGGCGAGCGGACGTATCCACACCTCGGCCGCGACCGTCGCAACCCTGCCGCTCGCCAGCGAGGTCGACGTCGCCCTCGACGACAAGGACCTGCGCATCGACACGATGCGGGCCCAGGGCGCCGGCGGCCAGCACGTCAACAAGACGGAGTCGGCGGTGCGGCTGACCCATATTCCGAGCGGCATCGTCGTGCTGGTCCAGGACGAGCGCTCGCAGCACAAGAACAAGGCGCGCGCCTACGAGCTGATGCGCGCCAAGCTCTACGACATGGAGCGCAGCCGCGCCGATGCCGAGCGCTCGGCCGACCGACGCTCCCAGATCGGCTCCGGCGATCGCTCCGAGCGCATCCGTACCTACAATTTCCCGCAAGGCCGCGTCACCGACCATCGCATCAACCTGACGCTCTACAAGCTAGACGAGATGATGCAGGGCTTGGTGCTGGACGAAATCATCGATGCCCTGACGGCAGCCCGCCAGGCGGAACTTCTGGCCGAGCAAGGCACGGTGTGAAACCTCGCCCCGGTTCGTGCGTTACTGTTTGATCGGTAACATCGTCCGGGGAGGATAGACATGAAGACCCTGCTCAGCAGCATCGCCCTTGTCGCCGCCATCGCCTTGACGCCGCTGGCGGCCGAGGCCCAGACCGGATCGCAGACCGCGCGCAAGGTCTTCAGTGGCGAGCCGGCCCATCTGCAGAAGGCCAAGACCGAGAAACAGGCAAAGCAGGATTGCCAGCGCCAGTTTCGCGGCGCTAAGGAGAGCAAATCCGCATTGCGGATCAAGATGAACGCCTGCGTCCAGGAAGCGATGCAGGGCAACTGATCCGGCCTCGGGGCCGGCACCAAGGACCGATTTGCCGCACACCGGCCACCCTGCCGACAATCCCGCGCCCGCTGCCTCACCGGCGGCGGGCGATGCCGTTTCCGACGCCCGGCGCGCGCTGGCGCGGGCGCTGCGGCAGGTTGGAATCGCCGATTTCACCTTCGAAGCGCGCATCCTGATCGAAGACCTCGCGGGAAGCAGCGACACGCTCGACGCCGCCGCGGCCAGCCGCATTCAAGACGCACTGGCGCGTCGGCTCGCCGGTGAGCCGCTCTGGCGTGTTCTCGGTGCGCGCGAGTTCTGGGGCCTGAGCTTTTGCCTTTCGCCGGGCACGCTCGAGCCCCGCCCCGACAGCGAAACCTTGATCGAGGCCACCCTGCAGCACCTCGGCGAGCGCCGGCAGGAGGCGCTGAACTTCCTCGACCTCGGCGCCGGAACGGGCTGCCTGCTGATCGCAGCGCTGAGTGAGTTCCCGCGGGCCCGCGGCATCGGCGTCGACCTCTCGGAGGATGCGCTCGCGACTGCCGCTGGCAACGCTGCGCGTAACGGCGTCGCGCAGCGCGCCGAATTCCGGTTAGCGCGCTGGGACGAGGGACTGAGCGGCACATTCGATCTCGTCCTTTCCAATCCGCCTTACATCGCCACTGACGAAATCGCGCGGCTCGATGCCGACGTGCGCGAATACGATCCGTTGCTGGCGCTCGATGGCGGGCCAGACGGGCTCGATGCCTACCGCGCACTCGCTGCCTTGCTGCCCGCCCGCCTGGCGCCGGGAGGAAGAGCCGTGCTGGAGATCGGCGCTGGTCAGGAAGACGATGTATGCGCGCTGATGACGGCGGCCGGGCTGCGGCATTTGCGGTCGCATCGCGACCTCGGGGGTCATGCCCGCGCGCTGGTCTTCGCCGGAGAAATGTGATCCTGCACAGTTTCCTGCGCGAATTTGCTTGGAAGGGCGGAGAAAACCGGTTATGCACGCAATGTCTTGAAGACGGTGTCGTCAGCACATAGCCTTTAGCGAGGTCCAGCGAAGCGGCCTGGCTTTTGGATCACTGCCAAGACAGACGCTACTGGCACAGCAAGATCGAGACACCGAGCGCGCGAGATCGCCGCTCAGTCGGGAGCTGCAGAAGCTCCGTTGGAAAAGAGCGCGTGAAGACCAATATCGGCGCAGAGCCCTTTCAGGTCGGATTGCCTCAGCGCGGCGTCGCAACCCGCCGCGCGTCACGACATATGTGACGCCCTTGCAAGGTTGCCTTGAATGAACAGAACGCGAGATTGACGCGAATGAGACCAGGTCAGAACCGGCGCATGCGCGGCCGTAACAACAATAATAACAACAATAATAGCGGCAACCGGAAGTCTCCCAACCCGTTGCAGCGGAGCTACGAATCAAACGGCCCCGACGTCAAGGTCAGGGGCACGGCTCAGCATGTCGCGGAGAAGTACCTCCAGCTCGCACGTGACGCCCAGTCTTCGGGTGACCCGGTCGCGGCGGAGAACTATTTCCAACACGCCGAGCATTATTATCGGATCCTGCTCGCAGCGCAGGAGCAGATGGCCCAGCAGTTCGGCCACAGCTTCCCGCCCAACCGCGCCTTCAGCGACGACCCGGACGAGGGCGAAGAAGAGGGTGAGGAGGAGGCTGGCGCGTTCCAGCCCGGTGGCCAGCAGGCCGAGCGCCAGCCCTTCAACGGCAATGGCGTCAACGGTCATGGCGGGCAGAGACAGGACGGCGAGGGCGGCGAAGGCCAGCCCGGCGGCCAGCGCTTCGAGCGGCCGAATCGCAATGAGCGCAACTTCGACCGGAACCAGGATCGGAATCAGGATCGGAATCAGGATCGCAACGGCCAGCGCCGCTTCGACCGCAACGACCGGCAGGAGCGCGGCGAGCGGCAGGAGCGCGGAGACCGTGGCGAGCGCCGGTTCGACCGGCAGGACGGGCAGCCGGCCCCCTATACGCCGCGGCCCGAAGCCCAGCCGGGCGCCGAGCAGCCTGATTTCGCTCCGGCCCCAGCCCCAAGCCAGAGCGAGCGGCGTCCGGAACGTCAGCCGCGTGGCGAGCGCCAGCGTCGCTCCGAGGCTCCGGTCGTCGCGGCCGAGCAGGAGATCGCCGCTGCACTGCCGGCCTTCCTGACGACGCCGACGCGCGTGCCGATTGCCATCGCTTCCGACGAGCCGGAAGTCGCCGCTCCTGCGCCTGTCCCTGCCCCCGCCGCAGAAACTGCGGGGGAGACCGCCGACGCCGCACCCGAGAGCGAGAAGCCCAAGCGCGCGCCGCGCCGCCGCCGCTCGCCCCGCGAGGTCATGGATGCGCTCGGCTCGGACAGCGATACCGCGGCCGAGTGAGCGCGGGCTGCGGCCACGCGATCACCAAGAACGGATAAGGGCCCGCAAGGGCCCTTTTTCGTGTCAGGCTATGCTCGCCGATACAGGCTCGGACACTGCGACGGCTTCGAGCCGGGCTCCGCGGGACAAGGTGCCGCCAGCGAGAACCCGGCAGTAGATCCCGCAGTCGACATGGCCATAGGACTGCATCAGAGCTTTGGGGATCTGCAAATCGCGAACACCGGTTTGCGGATCGACATTGGTGGCGGCGCAGCGCTCGATCCGCTTGATCACCGAGAGACGCAAACCGCCCGGCCCCTGCAATTCTCTCCCGACCAGATCATTCTCGGCCCAGGCCGGCAGATCCTCGACCATGACATTGCCGCGGAAGCGCAGCGGATCGATGTTCGCGCCCATCCGCGCCGCGAGATCGGCGACGCTCGCCAGGTTGATGATCGAGAGAAAGCCCGAGCGCGAATCGGTGAAACGATAACCTTCCGGCGCCGCGAGCAGGCGTGGGCGGCCGCGCAGTTCGTCCGGCATGAACCCCTCGAAGAAAGCCGAGAGGCGTTCCCGGCCTTCCGGGCTTGCCGGCGAGATCTGCAGCTCCTCCTTGCCCTCCTGCGCGATCACCAGCTCGCCGCTAGCATCGTCATGGCGGGTTTTGAGCCGCGCGAGGGACTCGTTGCGCATCAGCATCAGGTATTTGATCTTGGGCTGGTGCACGGGCTCGGCCGGATCGAAGCCTGACGGGCCGTTCTCGATGGCGAAGAGCCGGTCTCCCGGGAAGTAGCCGCCGGTCGGCAGCGCCGCGCTCGCCAGAGGCTCCGGCGAGAGTCCCTTGACCGGATAGCGGTAGAGCGATGCGACGCGCATGATCTTGTCCTCGGTAGTGCGGCGGGGCGGGACCTTGCCATGCCAGGGTGCCGGCAATCCAGCGCCGAGCTTGCAGGGATCGATCAAATGCCTAGATCGGATCGATCAGGAGGCGGGCCCCTCGCCGCCATCCTCGTCGCCATCGGCGACGGAGCGCTGGCAACCCCAGCTTGAGAGCACGTCGTCGGTCTGGTCGACGACGAAGAAGCGCGCAGCGTCGCGCTCATAGCCTTCGGCGAGCAGCCGGTCGTAATCGGTGTGGCTGTGGCGGACATGGCTGCCGAGTGCAAGCCAGAGCGCCGTCTTCGGCGGCAAGGCCTTCATCTGGTTGCGCCCTGCGAGCTCCAGCACCATCTCGGCATCGCTGAGCGGAATGCCGGGCGCCAGCGCCCGCAGCGCCTTGCGAATCGCTTGTTGCCGCTTAGTCCCGACCATGGCCGCACGCTGGGCGGGGGCAGCAGCGATCGTCAATCCCAAACCGCCGCCGCCCCCCTTACGTTGCGCAGATGCAACACCTATCTGTCTGGACGAGGGGTCGCCCGACAGGGGGCTCCATCCTGATGAAAGGCAGCCGGCTCCGCCGCCACGGGGCGCGACCGGCGGGCGGAGGTATATTGATGAACATTGAGAAATACACGGACCGGGCGAAGGGTTTCCTGCAGGCCGCGCAGACCATCGCGATGCGCGAGGGCCATCCCCAGTTCACGCCCGAGCATGTGCTGAAGGCGCTGCTCGATGACGGCGAAGGCATGGCCGCGGGTCTGATCGACCGCGCGGGTGGCCAGTCGCGCCTGGCCAAGCAGATGGTCGACGCGGCGCTGGCCAAGCTGCCCAAGGTGAGCGGCTCCGGCGCAAGCGGCCCGCAGCTGACGCCTGCCCTGGCGCGCGTCTTCGGCACCGCCGAAACGGCCGCCGACAAGGCCGGCGACTCGTTCGTCACGGTCGAGCGGCTTCTGCTCGCGCTCGCGATCGAGAAGGAGACCGAGGCCGGCAAGGTGCTGGCCAAGGCCGGCGTCACGCCGCAGAGCCTGAATGCCGCGATCGAGGCGATCCGCAAGGGCCGCACCGCCGATTCCGCTTCGGCCGAGCAGAGCTATGACGCGCTGAAGAAGTACGCGCGTGACCTCACCGCGGCTGCGCGCGAGGGCAAGCTCGACCCGGTCATCGGCCGCGACGAGGAGATTCGCCGCACCATCCAGGTGCTGTCGCGCCGAACCAAGAACAATCCCGTGCTTATCGGCGAGCCCGGCGTCGGCAAGACCGCGATCGCCGAGGGCCTCGCGCTGCGCATCGTCAATGGCGACGTGCCGGAGAGCCTGAAGGACAAGGAGCTGCTCGCCCTCGACATGGGCTCGCTGATCGCCGGCGCGAAATATCGCGGCGAGTTCGAGGAGCGGCTGAAGGCCGTGCTCTCCGAGGTCTCGGCCGCGGCGGGCGGCGTCATCCTGTTCATCGACGAGATGCACACCCTCGTCGGCGCCGGCAAGACCGACGGCGCGATGGATGCCTCCAACCTGCTGAAGCCGGCTCTGGCGCGCGGCGAGCTGCACTGCATCGGCGCGACCACGCTCGACGAGTACCGCAAATACGTCGAGAAGGATGCGGCGCTGGCACGCCGCTTCCAGCCCGTCTTCATCGACGAGCCGACGGTCGAGGACACGATCTCGATCCTGCGCGGGCTGAAGGAGAAGTACGAGCAGCACCATCGGGTCCGCATCACCGACTCGGCGCTGGTCGCGGCGACGACGCTGTCGAACCGCTACATCACCGACCGCTTCCTGCCCGACAAGGCGATCGACCTCGTCGACGAGGCTTCGGCGCGCCTGCGCATGCAGGTCGATTCCAAGCCCGAGGAGCTCGACTCGATCGACCGCGAGATCGTGCGCCTGCGCATCGAGCAGGAGGCGCTGAAGAAGGAGAGCGATGTCGGCTCGCAGGAGCGGCTGCGGCGGCTCGAGGCCGAGCTCGCCGAGCTTGAAGCCCGCTCCGCCACGATCACGGCGCGCTGGAAGGCCGAGAAGGACAAGCTTGGCCAGGCCGCGGAGATCAAGACCAAGCTCGACAACGCCCGCAACGAACTGGCGCAGGCGCAGCGCAAGGGCGAGTACCAGCGCGCCGGCGAACTCGCCTATGGCGAGATCCCGCAGCTCGAGAAGGCGCTCGCCGACATCGAGGCCAATGGCGACTCGTCCGGCATGGTCGAGGAGGCCGTGACGCCCGACCATGTCGCGCAGGTGGTCAGCCGCTGGACCGGCGTGCCCGTCGACAAGATGCTGGAAGGCGAGAAGGACAAGCTGCTGCGCATGGAGGAGAGCCTAGCCAAGCGCGTCGTCGGCCAGGAGGAAGCGGTCGAAGCCGTCTCCAAGGCGGTCAGGCGCGCCCGCGCCGGGCTGCAGGATCCGAACCGGCCGATCGGCTCGTTCATGTTCCTCGGCCCCACCGGCGTCGGCAAGACCGAGCTGACCAAGGCGCTGGCGTCGTTCCTGTTCGACGACGAGACGGCGATGGTCCGGATCGACATGTCCGAATACATGGAGAAGCACTCGGTTAGCAGGCTGATCGGTGCGCCTCCCGGCTATGTCGGCTATGAGGAAGGCGGCGCGCTGACCGAGGCGGTCCGGCGCCGGCCCTATCAGGTCGTGCTGTTCGACGAGGTCGAGAAGGCGCATCCGGACGTGTTCAACGTCCTGTTGCAGGTGCTCGACGACGGACGCCTGACCGACGGACAGGGCCGCACGGTCGACTTCCGCAACGTCTTGATCATCATGACCTCGAACCTCGGTTCGGAGTATCTGGTGAACCAGCCCGAGGGCGAGGACAGCGATGCCGTGCGCGACGAGGTGATGGGCGTGGTGCGCCATGCCTTCCGGCCAGAGTTCCTCAACCGGATCGACGACATCATCCTGTTCCACCGCCTGCGGCGGTCGGATATGGGCGCGATCGTCGACATCCAGATGGCCCGCCTCGGCAAGCTCCTGACCGATCGCAAGATCGCGCTCGAGCTCTCCGACGAGGCCCGCGACTGGCTGGCAGACAAGGGCTACGACCCCGCCTATGGCGCCCGCCCGCTGAAGCGGGTGATCCAGAAGTCGGTGCAGGACCCGCTGGCCGAACTGCTGCTCGCCGGAACCGTCCGCGACGGCGAGAGCGTGCCGCTGACGGTGGGGCCCGCCGGGTTGATGCTGGGCGAATTCCCCGCGGCGAGCGAGGCACGGCCGGCCGGAGTCGCGCTGAACTGAACTTTTGCGCTGTCATGTGGAACGAAGGGCGTCGCGCGAGCGGCGCCCTTTTTTCTGCGGCGTCATTCTCGGCCGGGAAGACGAGACGATACCTCCAGGCACCTTCCGTCATGGTCGGGCTTGTCCCGACCATCCACGTCTTCCTTCGACAAGCGCGGTGTTCAAGACGTGGATGCTCGCCACAGGGGCGAGCCTGACGGGCTGCGAGGATTTCACTCCATCCTTGCGGCCGTGCGCATCACCGCGAGCGCGAGCGTCTGCGCGGCCGGGACGATGCTTTCGACCTCGAGGAACTCGTCCGGCGTATGGGCCATGCCGCCGACCGGGCCGACGCTGCACAGGGTCGGGCAGCCCTGCGCCGCGGTGAAGCCGGAATCAGCGCAGCCACCAGTGTATTCGGCGGTGACGGCAATGCCGAAACTGGCGGCCGCGTCGCGATAGGCCTCGTAGAGCTCGGCCGATTCCGCCGTCGTCTCCAGCGGCAGGAATTCGCCCTTGATGGTGAGCTGCGCCGAGGAGCCCTCGACCACCGGCGTCTCGACGATGGTGCGGATGGCGTCGACCAGCTCGTCGCGCTGCGCCTTGGTACGGTAGCGCAGGTCGATCTCGCACCAGGCATGCGGGGCGACGGTGTTGACCGTCTGGCCGCCACCGATCAGCCCGACATTGACGGTGACGCCTACCTCCAGATCGGTCAGCCCCTGGAGCTGCGGAATCTTGTGGCCGAGATCGACGATGGCCGAGACGCCCTTCTCGTAATTCGCGCCGGAATGGGCGGCCTTGCCCTGGAAATCGGCGCGCATGAAGACGCCTCCCTTGCGGCCGGAGGTGACCGACTGCCGGCGGTCGCGGTCGAACTCGGTGCCGGCCGGAAGCCGGCTCGGCTCGGCATTGAAGACGCAGCGCGACTCGCGCGCCGCCGCCTCGATCACCGGACGCGAGGATGGCGAGGCGATCTCCTCGTCGCTGGTGGTCAGCATCATGAGCGGCGCTTTCAGCCCGCCATTGGCGGCGAAGGCGGCGGCGACGAAAGCCTCGATGACGAGACCGGCCTTCATATCGGCGACACCTGGTCCGTAGGCGCGGCCGTCCCTGACGGTGAAGGGCCGGCGCGTCGGTTCGCCCTCGGGGAAGACCGTGTCGCGATGGCCGAGCAACAGCACCGGCCGCTGGTCGTTAGCGCCGGGGTTGGGCAGGCGCGCCTTGACCGCGTCGCCATAACGGGCGTCGGGCACGATCTCGACGCTCAGGCCGTTCGCCTCATGGAAGCGGGCCAGCACCTGCCCGGCCCGGTCGACGCCCGCCTTGTCGTACGAGCCGGAATCGGTGTCGACCATCTCGCGTAGGAGGTCGATCATCGCCTGCTTGCGTTCGCCGAGCCAGCTGGTCACCTTGGCTTCTTCGGCAGTCATGTCGCTCATCGTCGGCGCTCTCTGTGGTTCCGAATGCGGAGGAAGTCGAAGCTAGAGCATCAGTGCGGCGGCAGGGAACCGGCATTCGCGCCTGTCCTCCCCGTTGTGCCGGCAAGGCTTCGCCTGCTTCGCCTTCTGAAGGCCGTCATCGGCCATGATCATGCCGAGGGCATTCTGGGGCGGAGGATGCGAGGATGATGCTTCACATCGTCATTTCAGGCGTGGTTCAAGGCGTCGGCTACCGGCAATGGCTGCGGGAGCGCGCGCTCGCGGCGGGGGTTACCGGCTGGGTGCGCAATCGGAGCGACGGCATGGTCGAAGCCCTGCTCTGCGGCGCGCCGGAGACAGTCGAGACATTGGTGGCCGAGGCGAGAAAGGGCCCACGCGGCGCCAGGGTCGCCGATATCGAGCGCCGCGAAGCCTCGGCCTCGGCAGCTGCCCTTGCGAATGGCGATTTCACGATCGCGCGCAGCATCTGAGATGCCGCGCGGCGACCGGCGTTCAGCGCCGCGCCTCGAAGGCCATCCGCAGGGCAAAGCCGGCGAGCACCGTGCCCATCAGCCAGCGCTGGGCGAGCGACCAGAGCGGCCGGGTGCGCAGGAATAGTGCGATGCCGCCCGCGGCGAAGGTGATCAGCGTATTGACGCTGACGCTGACGACGATCTGGATCAGCCCGAGCAGGATCGACTGGCTGAGCACGCTGCCCGCCGCCGGATCGATGAACTGCGGCAGCAGCGCGAGATAGAACATCGCGATCTTCGGATTGAGCAGGCTGGTCAGCAAACCCATCATGAAGAGTTTGCGCGGCCCGTCATGCGGGAGATCGCGGACATGGAAGGGCGAGCGGCCACCCGGGCGCAGGGACTGCCAGGCCAGCCAGAGCAGATAGCCGGCGCCAAGCAGCCGGAGCGCATCATAGGCATAGGGCACCGCGAAGATCAGCGCGGTGATGCCGAAGGCGGCGCAGAAGACGTAGAACAGGAAGCCGAGCGCGATGCCGCCGAGCGAGACCATGCCCGCCATCGGCCCCTGCGCGATCGAGCGCGAGATCAAGTAGACCATGTTTGGCCCGGGCGTCAGCACCATCCCCAGGGCGACCAGAGTGAAGGCCAGCAAGGTCGATAGTTCAGGCATGGTGATCTCTCCGGATCCGATAGCCGAACCATGCGCAGAGCGTTCGAATCCGGACAAGACGCCACACATGCAGGAGCGGCATGGCCCATGGGCAAACGCCTGCGTCCAGCGAGGGATCGGCCGGGCTCAGCCGCGCATGTCGACCAGCACGAGGTCGGTATCGCCCGGCTTCACGCCAGCACCTGTCAGCATGGCGTGGACCTGGCCGCGATGATGGGTCTGGTGGTTGAAGAAGTGGACGACGAGTTGCGCCCGAGGCCGTGCAAGCTCGCGGCGCGAGATGCCGGAGACCCAGCTCAGGTCGCCGGCGAGCCATTCCGCAGAAAGCCCGGCCGCCCAGTCGCCGATCAGGGCGTCGGTCGCGCGCCGCTCGGCGATGAGCTCGTCCCAGTCCTCGATCATGCGGGCGGATTCGCTGCCGGGCACGTCGGGCTTCGGCGTGCCGGAGAAGCGGTGGAGCCACATCCGGTCGCCCCAGAGCAGATGGCAGAAGGTGCCGTGGATTGAGCCGAAGAAGGCGCCGCGATCCTGCCTGCGCGCCGCATCGCTCAGCGTCGCGGCGGCACCGTAGAGATTCTCGTTCTGCCAGGCGTTGTAGCGCGCCATGGTGACGGCATAGGCGACATCGATCACGGCGTTGCTCCCCTCGTTCTGGCTTGGATGTTCCCGCCGCCCTCATCCCGAGGAGCCGCGGAGCCTGCCTCAGATGATGTTGGCCTCACGCAGCGGCCGGCCGGCGACGATGCGCTCGTGCCCGAGATCGGCAAGGTCGAGGCTCAGATAGCGGCCGTGCGCGATATGCTCGGCGAGGCCGCGCCCGACTGCCGGCGATTGCTGCAGGCCATGACCGGAGAAGCCGTTGGCCAGATAGAGATTGCCCACCCCCACGGCGGGGCCGACGATCGCGTTGCCGTCGAGCCCGTTCATGTCATAGGGGCCGGCCCAGGCCCGGCCGGGGCGGATCGCCTCGAAGGCGGGGATGCGATGGGCCAGCGCCGGCCAAACCGTCTCCTCGAAGAAGGACCAGTCGACATCCTCGACATCGGCGGCCTTCTCGTCCCAGTCGGGATCTTGCTGCCCGCCCACCGGCGAAGCGCCGCAGATGAACATCTGCCCTTCGGCGCCGCGCTTGCCCTCCGGCCGGCAATAGGCACCGGAGGTGTCGATCAGCAGCGGGCAGTTGTCGACCTCGCCCTTGCAGGTGAAGGTGAAGACGTAGCGCTTCTTCGGCGCGACCGGGATCGAGACGCCGGCCGTCCCGGCGAGCCGCGCGCCGTGCGAGCCGGCGGCGTTGACCACCGCTCCGCAAGCGATGCGGCTGCCGTCGGCGAGCTCGACGCCGATGACCCGCCCGCCCTCGACGATATAGCGGCTGACCTCGCCCTGGCGGTACTCGACGCCCAGCGAGCGGGCCTTCTTGCGGAAAGCCTGGAGCAGGGCCCAGCCGTCGAACCAGCCCTCGCCGCTGACGCCATAGGTGCCGCAGGCGAGATCCGAGGTGTTGAGCCAGCCGAACTTGGCGCCGAGCGCTTCGGTCGACAGCAGAGCGATATCGGCGCCCTCGACCTGCTGCAGCCGCTGATTGGCCTCGAGCACCGGAGCGCCCTCGCCGCTCGCGACATAGAGATAGCCGCCCTCATGCAGATCGATGGCGGGAACTTCGCCATCGACCGAAAGATGGCTGCCGATGCCGCGTAGGAAGCCGATGCCATGCAGCGAGATGCGGATGTTCACCGCGCTCGAAAACTGCTGGCGGATCGAGGCCGCCGACAGGGCCGAAGCCGAATAGCGATAGGTCGGGTCCTTTTCGATCACCACGGCCTTGCCGTTGAAGCCGGGATCGGCCGCGAGATGATAGGCAGCGGAGGAGCCGATCGCGGCGCCACCGACGATCACGACATCTGCGGTTTCAGGAGCGGAGGGCATGCGGGGACCTGCGACTGCGAAGGGAAGGTTCGTGACCTTTTCGCATGATTGGCGCGGCTTTCCTATCCTGTCGAGAGGCGCTAGCCGGCGCCCTCGCATTCGCCGAGCAGCCAGTCGCGGAAGGCGATCACGGTCGGCAGGCTCGCCTTGGCTTCGGGATAGACGAGGTAGTAGCCCTCCGGACCGCGCACCGGCCGGTCTACGGGTATGACGAGTGCACCGGAGCGCAGTTCGTCCTCGACGAGGAGGCGCGGTACGATGGCGATGCCGAGACCGGCGACCGCGGCCTGCGCCACCATGGCGAACTGCTCGAAGCGCGGGCCCATCAGCGCACGCTCCGGCGGCAGGCCCTGTTTCTCCAGCCAGTCGGCCCAGGCTCGCGGCCGTGTCGACTGCTGCAGCAAAGGCTGGCGCAATAGGTCGGCGGCCTCGGTGAGGCCGGCGCGCGCGACCAGTGCCGGCGCTGCCACCGGCACGACCTCTTCGCCCATCAGCCGGTGCAGCCGCGCACCCGGCCAGACCGGATGGCCGAAATGGATCGCCGCATCGGCGGGATCATGGGCGAAGTCGAAAGGCACGATCCGCGTCGAGAAATTGATGGTGACGCCGGGATGCGCCTCGGTGAAGCGCGGCAGCCGCGGAATCAGCCAGCGCGTGCCGAATGTCGGCAGAATGGCGAGATGCAGCAAGCCGGCGGCGCCGCGAAAGGCCATAGCCGACAAGGTGGCTGCGGCGAGCCGGGACAGGCCGTCGCGGACTTCCGCGGCATAGGCGGCCCCGGCCGGTGTTAGGCTGACGCGCTTCTTGACGCGCTCGAACAGGCTCAGGCCGAGGCTCTGCTCGAGCAGGGCGACCTGGCGGCTGACCGCCCCTTGCGTCAGGTTCATCTCCTCGGCGGCGCGGGTGAAGCTGCCATGGCGCGCCGCCGCCTCGAAGGCTGCGAGCGCCGAGAGGGAGGGCACCGAGAGGCGCCCGGGCACGAGCTCAGACGTCATGAGAAAACCTCATCAATATATGAGAACATATCGGTTGCCCCCGACAACCGAAAGAGGGCATTCTCCGCCGCAACCGACAGGCTTTTCGACGCTCGCCTTCCGCCGCGGTCCACGCGGACCGGACGGCGATCCGTTTCATGCGCTTCTCCCCGCGCCGGGCAGGAGCGCCAGGCACAGGTACGAGATGACCACTTCCCTTCCCAAAGACGCCCTCGCCCTCCTCCAGCGCCTCGGTGTGCCGGAAGCCGCCTATGCCGGCGCCGGCCTCTCGGCCCGCTCCCCGATCACCAGCGAGACCGTCGCGACCCTGCGCGAGACCTCGCCGGCCGAGGCCGAGGCCGCCATCGGCCGGGCGCAATCGGCCTATCTCGCCTGGCGCAAGGTGCCGGCGCCGCGACGCGGCGAGTTCGTCCGCCTGCTCGGCGAAGAGCTGCGTACGCACAAGGCCGATCTCGGCCTGCTGGTGACGCTCGAAGCCGGCAAGATCACCTCGGAGGGCCTCGGCGAGGTTCAGGAGATGATCGACATCTGCGACTTCGCCGTCGGCCTGTCGCGCCAGCTCTACGGCCTGACCATCGCCACCGAGCGCCCGAACCACCGGATGATGGAAACCTGGCACCCGCTCGGCGTCTGCGGTGTGATCTCGGCCTTCAACTTCCCGGTTGCGGTCTGGTCCTGGAATGCGGCGCTCGCCTTCGTCTGCGGCGACAGCGTCGTCTGGAAGCCCTCCGAGAAGACTCCGCTGACCGCGCTCGCCGTGCAGGCGATCGTCGAGAAGACGATGAAGCGCTTCGGACCGGAAGCCCCCGCCGGCCTCTCCGAAATCCTGATCGGCGGCCGCGAGATCGGCGACATCCTGGTCCAGGACCATCGCGTCCCCGTCGTCTCGGCGACGGGCTCGACCCGGATGGGCAAGGAAGTCGGCCAGAAGCTGGCGGCGCGCTTCGCGCGGGCCATCCTCGAGCTCGGCGGCAACAACGCCGCGATCGTCGCCCCCTCGGCCGATCTCGACATCGCACTGCGCGGCATCGCCTTCGCAGCGATGGGCACCGCCGGCCAGCGCTGCACCACGCTGCGCCGCCTGATCGTGCACGAGAGCGTCTATGACGCGCTGATCCCGAAGCTGATCAAGGTCTACAGCTCGGTGAAGATCGGCGATCCCCGTGAAGCCGGCGTGCTGGTCGGCCCGCTGGTCGACGAGGCCGCCTATCAGGGCATGCAGAAGGCGCTGTCCGAGGCCAAGGCCGCCGGCGGCAAGGTCCATGGCGGCGAGAAGGTCGATGTCGGCTCCGGCGGCTTCTATGTCCGCCCAGCGCTGGTCGAGATGCCCGCGCAGACCGGCCCGGTCGAGCGCGAGACCTTCGCCCCGATCCTCTATGTCATGAAGTACAACAGTCTGGACCAGGCGATCGCCATCCAGAACGCGGTCGGCGCTGGCCTGTCCTCCTCGATCTTCACGCTGAACATGCGCGAAGCCGAGCTCTTCGTCTCGGATGAAGGCTCGGATTGCGGCATCGCCAACGTCAATATCGGCCCCTCCGGCGCCGAGATCGGCGGCGCCTTCGGTGGCGAGAAGGAGACCGGGGGCGGCCGCGAGGCCGGCTCGGACGCCTGGAAGGCCTATATGCGCCGCGCCACCAACACGGTGAACTACGGCACCACCTTGCCGCTGGCACAGGGCGTCAGCTTCGACGTGGATGCGTGATCGATAACCCGTCATTCTCGGGCGAAGCGAAACGCAGACCCGAGAATCTCAGGACCAGCTAGCCGGTTTCCGAGATGGTCGGGCCAAGCCCGACCATGACGATCCAAAAAAGCAGGGAGACGACCAATGGCCGAGGCCGCCCGCAAGACCGCCCATAGCCACAAGCTCGCGCAGTTCAGCTGGGAAGATCCCTTCCTGCTCGACGAGCAGCTCACCGAGGATGAGCGGCTGATCCGCGACACGGCCCGCCAGTACGCGCAGGAGAAGCTGCAGCCGCGCGTCGCGGAGGCCTATCTCGAGGAGAAGACCGAGCGCGGCATCTTCAACGAGATGGGCGAGCTCGGCCTGCTCGGCGTCACGGTTCCCGAGGACTATGGCTGCGCCGGCGCCAACTACGTCTCCTATGGACTGGTCGCCCGCGAGGTCGAGCGGGTCGACTCCGGCTATCGCTCGATGATGAGCGTGCAGTCTTCGCTGGTGATGTACCCGATCTATGCCTATGGCGACGAGAACCAGCGCAAGAAGTACCTCCCGAAGCTCGGCTCCGGCGAATGGGTCGGCTGCTTCGGCCTGACCGAGCCCGACGCCGGCTCGGACCCGGCGGGCATGAAGACCCGCGCCGAGAAGGTTGCCGACGGCTACAAGCTGACCGGCTCGAAGATGTGGATCTCGAACTCGCCGATCGCCGATGTCTTCGTCATCTGGGCGAAATCGGTCGCGCATGACAACGAGATCCGCGGCTTCATCCTCGAAAAGGGCATGAAGGGCCTCTCCGCGCCGAAGGTCGGCGGCAAGCTTTCCTTGCGCGCCTCGATCACCGGTGAAGTGGTCATGGACGGCGTGATCGTGCCGGAAGAGAACCTGCTGCCGAACGTCTCGGGCCTCAAGGGTCCCTTCGGCTGCCTCAACCGCGCCCGCTACGGCATCTCCTGGGGCGCGATGGGCGCCGCCGAGGACTGCTTCCACCGCGCGCGCCAGTATGGGCTCGACCGCAAGCAGTTCAACAAGCCGCTGGCCCAGACGCAGCTCTACCAGAAGAAGCTCGCCGACATGGTCACCGAGATCACGCTCGGTCTGCAGGGCTCGCTGCGCGTCGGCCGCCTGCTCGACGAGGGCAAGATGGCGCCGGAGATGATCTCCCTGGTGAAGCGCAACAATTGCGGCAAGGCGCTCGACATCGCCCGCCAGGCCCGCGACATGCACGGCGGCAACGGCATCTCGATCGAGTACCATGTCATGCGCCATGCGGCGAACCTCGAGACGGTCAACACCTATGAGGGCACGCACGACGTTCATGCGCTGATCCTCGGCCGGGCCGTCACGGGTCTGCAGGCGTTCTTCTAGTCCTCCCTCTCGGGTCGTTCCGGGCGAGCACAGCTCGACCCGGGACCCATGCCTGAACTGTTCCGGCATGGGTCCCGGCTCTCCGCTGCGCTGCGGCCGGGACGACGACGTGGATTCCCGCGATGACTTCGACCCCTCCCCTCGCCGGCCTGCGCGTCCTCGAGCTGGCGCGCATCCTCGCCGGTCCCTGGATCGGCCAGCTTCTCGCCGATCTCGGCGCCGACGTCGTCAAGGTCGAGAGCCCGGAAGGCGACGACACCCGCAGCTGGGGGCCGCCCTTCGTCGAGGGACTCGATGGCGAGCACCTTTCGGCCGCCTATTTCCATTCCTGCAATCGCGGCAAGCGTTCGATCACCGCCGATTTCCGCAGCGAGGAAGGCCGGGCCCTGGTGCGCCAGCTCGCCGGCCACGCCGATATCGTAATCGAGAACTTCAAGGTCGGCGGGCTCGCCAAATACGGGCTCGATGCCGCGAGCCTGCGCAAGCTCCACCCCAGCCTGATCTACTGCTCGATCACCGGCTTCGGCCAGGACGGTCCCTATGCCGAGCGCGCCGGCTACGACTTCCTGATCCAGGGCATGGCCGGCTCGATGTCGATCACCGGCCAGCCCGACGGCCAGCCGACCAAGGCGGGCTATGCCAAGACCGACATCTTCACCGGGCTCTATTCCACCGTCGGCATCCTCGCCGCGCTGCGCCGGCGCGACCAGACGGGCGAAGGCGCGACGATCGACCTCGCCCTGATGGACACGCAGGTCGCCGTGCTCGGCAACCAGGCGCTGAACTATCTGGTCTCCGGCAAGCCGCCGGCCCGGCTCGGCAACGCCCACCCCAACATCGTTCCCTACGAGGTCTTCCCCGTGGCGGACGGCCACATCATCATCGCCACCGGCAATGATGGGCAGTATCGCCGGCTCTGCGAGGTATTGGGCCGTGCCGATCTCGGCAGCAATCCCGATTATGCCGACAATAAGGGCCGCGTCGCCGGCCGTGCCGTGCTGATCCCGATGCTGGCCTCGCTGACCGCGCGCCGCCACAAGGCCGAACTGCTGACGGCGCTGGAAGTCGCCGGCGTCCCGGCCGGGCCGATCAACGATGTCGGCGAGGTCTTCGCCGACCCGCAGGTGATCGCCCGCGGCATCAAGACCGAGCTGCAGAGCGCCGCCGCCAGGGCCGGCGCGATCCCGACCGTCGCCTCGCCGATCGTGATCGACGGGGTGCGTCAGGTCGCCGGCCGGCCGAGCCCGAGGCTCGGCGAGCACCAAGACGAAATCCTCAACGACCCCACCTGGAGTGGACGACATGGCTGAACGGACCGGCGGGCAAATCCTCGTCGACCAACTCCTGATCCACGGCGCGACCGATGCGTTCTGCGTGCCGGGCGAGAGCTATCTTGCCGTGCTCGACGCGCTGCACGATGCCAATCTCAAGGTCACGATCTGCCGCGCCGAAGGCGGCGCGGCGATGATGGCGGAAGCGGCGGGTAAGCTTACCGGCAAGCCCGGCATCTGCTTCGTGACGCGCGGCCCCGGCGCGACCAACGCCTCGCCCGGCATTCATATCGCCGACCAGGATTCGACACCGATGATCCTGTTCGTCGGCCAGATCGAGCGTGGCATGCGCGAGCGCGAAGCCTTCCAGGAACTCGATTATCGCGCCGTCTTCGGCACGATGACGAAATGGGCAACCGAGATCGACGATGCCGCGCGCATCCCCGAGATCATCAGCCGCGCCTTCCATGTCGCGACCTCCGGACGGCCCGGCCCGGTGGTGATCGCACTGCCCGAGGACGTGCTGACCGACCTCGCCGACGTCGCCGATGCCGAGCCCTATCAGGTCACCGAGACGCATCCCTCCCTGTTGCAGACCATCGACCTGCAGAAGCGGCTCTGGGCGGCGAAGAAGCCGGTCGCGATCCTCGGCGGCTCGCGCTGGAATCCGCAGGCGATCGAGCGCTTCCAGCGCTTCGCCGAGCGCTTCGACCTGCCGGTCGTCGTCTCGTTCCGCCGGCAGATGCTGTTCCCTGCCGATCATCCGAACTTCGGCGGCGATCTCGGCATCGGTCCCAATCCGAAGCTGTTGAAGCGCATCCAGGAGAGCGATCTCGTCATCCTGGTCGGCGGGCGGCTGTCGGAGATGCCGAGCCAGTCCTACACGCTGTTCGGCATTCCCAATCCGGGCCGGCCGCTGGTGCATGTCCATCCCGATCCGGAGGAACTCGGCCGGGTCTACCGCCCGTCGCTCGCGATCAATGCGACGCCAACCGCCTTCTGCGCCGCGCTCGAGACCGTACATCCGCCGCAGGAAATCCCGTGGGCCGGTGCCGCCGCCGAAGCGCATGAGGCCTATCTCGCCTGGAGCGAGCAGCCGGCGCCGGTGCCGGGCAAGTTCCATCCCGGTGAGATGGTGACCTGGCTGCGCCGCAACCTTCCCGCCGACGCGATCATGTGCAATGGCGCCGGCAATTACGCGACCTGGGTGCACCGCTTCCACCGCTTCACCAAGTTCGCGACGCAGCTCGCCCCGACCTCAGGCTCGATGGGCTATGGCGTGCCGGCGGCGATCGGCGCCAAGCGGTTATTCCCTGAAAGAACGGTGGTTGCCTTCGCCGGCGATGGCTGTTTCCTGATGAACGGTCAGGATTTCGCGACCGCGGTGCAGTACGAATTGCCGGTGATCGTCATCGTCGTCGACAACGGCATGTACGGCACGATCCGCATGCACCAAGAGAAGCACTATCCCGGCCGTGTCTCGGCGACGACGCTGAAGAACCCGGACTTTGCCGCCTATGCCAAGGCCTTCGGCGGCCATGGCGAGCGGGTCGAGACGACCGAGCAGTTCGCGCCGGCCTTCGAGCGGGCGGTGACCTCGGGCAAGCCGGCGATCATCCATTGCCTGCTCGATCCCGAGGCGATCACGCCGGCCAAAACGCTCTCGACGATCCGGGCCGAGGCGATCGCGGCCCAGGCGTCACAGGGCGCCTGAGCCCGCGCGCCAAAACCATATCCGGCGCAGCAGCCGGTCCCGCCAGACGAACTGGTGAACCAGCGCCGCGCCGAGATGGAACAGTCCCAGCACCATGAGGCTGTCAAAAGCCAGCCCGTGCAGGCTGCGCATCAGCTCATAGGTCGCCTTGTCCGGGCCGATGGGATGAGGGATCGCGAACCAGCCGAAGTACAGGGTCGGGATCTGGATCGGCGCAGCCGAGACCATCAGCAGACCCGTGACCGGTAGCGCCAGCAGGCACAGATAGAGTCCGGCATGCACGGCCAGCGCCGCCCGGCGCAGCCAGGCGCTGGCGGGCAACGGCTCCGGATCCGGGACGACCAGCCGCAGGCCGAGCCGCATCACGACGAACAGGGCGACGGTCAGCCCGATCGATTTATGCCACTGATAAAGGACGAACCGGCCGAGAAGATCGCGGCTCTCGTCGCCCATCAAACGCGACAAGCCGTACTGGACTGCGATGAGCGCAACCGTCAGCCAGTGCAGGGCGACGAGGGCCGGATGCCAGCGAGGCGGCCTCGCGACCGCCGCGGTCATTGCCCGAGCCGCCCCTTGATCGCGATCTCGACCTGATCGTCGACGACATTGACCTCGCGGCCGATGCCGAATGCCGAGCGCGAGAAGGCAGCGCTGGCACGAAACTGCAGGCGACCACCGCGCTCGGCGGCCCCGACATCGTCCTCGGCGACGGCGGTCGCCGCCACCGGATGGGTGACCGAGCGGATGGTCAGCCGCCCCTGAATCGTCAGGCTGCGATCGCCCGTCCGGGTCACGCTGTCCGAGGTGAAGCTCGCGACCGGGTGATGGGCGGTGTCGAGCATGCTCTCGCCCTTGATGAAGTCGTCGACCAGCGACGCGCCGGTGTGCAGCGATGCGGTCTCTATGGTGATGCGGATCCGGCTGCGCTCCGGCCGTGCGAAGTCGAGGGCCACGACACCGTCATAATGCTGGAATTGGCCCGAGGCGGTCGGCACGCCGAAACGGCGCGCCACAAAGCCGACCTCGCTGGCTCCCGGCCGCAGCGACAGGGAGGTCTGGGCGACCGCCGCACCGGCCGCCAAAAGCGCGAGCATGGACACAGCAAGTCGGTTCATGGCGCGACGGACGGCCCGAAAGATGGCGTGGCGGTGGCAGACGCAGCCTCACACGAAGAGTTGACATCAGAAGCGCCGCGAAACGGCCGCAGCTGCGATCTCGCCACCCTGCCCCACCGGACCACCGCGCATCCTAGACCATGACGTCAATAAAGCTGATGCCGAACGGCTAGAGAAAGCGCGAAACAACAAAGGTCTCGAGCGCTCGTGCATTTCGTAGAAGCGGAGGAATACTCTGCCGACGGCCTTACAACGACCCGAGCGGCCAGGCTCCCCACCGCTCGGCTGCAACCAAGCCATACTCTCGTAGCCAAGCTCGTCCTGACTTTTCATACCCCAAATGGGGGATGCCTTTCGAATTCAGGTCGCTAGAATCGGCGAATCAAATGCACCTTCATCAATATTGATCGGCGCAATCACCTCGCTTGCCGTAGAGGATTTTTTTACTATTCAGTATACTTGTTGCAAAACAGCATCACTTCGAATTTTAGAACACCGCCCCGCCATCCGTTCATTGACTTCCCTGCGGGCTAATAAGCAATAGAAGAGCAGATTTTTGTAGATCTCGCCGCTTCGAAGGAAGCGCCCTGAAACTTCGACAAAGGCACATGATGTCGATCAAGCATCTCCTTACCGGCGGCATCGCCCTCGCATCCCTCATCGGATCGTCCGCGTTCGCGGCCGACCTTCCCTCGCGCAAGTTTGCGCCGGTCGCGCCGGTTGTTCCGGTCTTCACCTGGACGGGCTTCTACGTCGGCCTGAATGCCGGCGCTTCCTGGTCGCACGGCTCGACCGGCATCGCGGCTCCCGCTGCGGGCTGGTTCAACACGATCAACGTCAACGGCGCGTGGCGGAAGTCGGAAGACAACGTCAACTTCACCGGCGGCGCCCAGGCTGGCTATAACTACCAGACCGGCAGCTTCGTTCTCGGCGTCGAGACGGACTTCAACTACGGCAGCATCGAAAGCAAGCGCGACGGCTTCGGCCGTGTCGCCTTCGGCGCGTTCGCGAACGAGCAGACCTTCTCGACCAAGACGAAGGTCGAGTGGTTCGGCACCCTGCGTGCCCGCGTCGGCGTCACGCCGATGGAACGCCTGATGATCTTCGGTACCGGTGGTCTCGCCTACGGCAACGTCAAGGCCTCGGCGGCGGAGACCGACCGCTTCCTGTTCAACGGCGTGGCCGTCGCGACCGACAGCTGGCATGGCTCGAAGAACGACACGCGTATCGGCTGGACCCTCGGCGCCGGCGCCGAGTACGCGCTGACCAACAACCTGTCGCTGAAGGCCGAGTATCTTTACGTCGACCTCGGCAAGCAGCGTTACAGCTCGATCTACACCGGCTCGATCCCGGCTCTGGCCGGCACCGTGGGAGCGCGCGTCGACCACGACACGAAGTTCAGCATCGTGCGCGCCGGCGTGAACTATCGCTTCTGATCCCGAAGCGAGTTTCGGAAACGAACGAGAAGCCCGGCCGCAAGGCCGGGCTTCTTCGCATTGGCGACTATTGCTGTGACCGTCAGCGTCTTCAAAGCGCCCGGCGCCAGTTCGCGACTATCCCACCCCCATCCGGCAGACCGCGGGCGACGTCGCGCAGAAGTACCTGACGACCAGCCCCCATAGCCGCGCTTCGGCGACCTCATGCGCTGATCGTGCCGATCGAGCGCCCTGGCAAATCGAGCGTGATCGTCTCGGGACTCAGTGCCGAGACCGCTTCAAAGGCCATCCTCACCTGGCTTGATCCACCGAACACCAAGCTGATGATCCCGGAAGCGATCGCTCCCGCGAAAACCCGACTGCCAGTGCCATTGAACTTTCTGGCTCGCGCTTCGTTTGGAAGAGCAGGCAGGGAGTAACGACAATGTCACGGCGCATGGTACTGGCAATGGGACTGGCGGGAGCGCTCGGCCTCGCCATGGCTCCCCAGGCGCAGGCGGCCGGCTTCCTCGACGATCTGGCGCGCATCTTCGGGGCGCGCCCGACGCCGCCGGCGATGATCGGCCGCGATCCATTCATCGGCAGCGATCCCTTCGAGATGACGGTAAAGCCGAAACGGCAGAAGCCGCGCGCAGCGGCGGCGTCGACCAAGCCGGCGGAACCTGCGGTCAAGCTCGATCCGGCGACCGATCCTCACTGGTATCTGCACGACCCGACGCTACGCAAAGGCGATATCCTCGTGACGCGCGGGGGCGTCGTCGTCTTCGACGGCCGCAGCGCTTCGGAGCACTCGCCGGCAGCCTTCACGGCGCTCGGCGACACGAAGCGACTGCCGAAGGCGCAGCAGCAGACGCTGCAGGCCGCGGCTGCCGGCGGGCGGGCCTATTTCCGCAATGATGGCTCGGTCAGCCCCGCTGCGCTCATTCAGAAGGTCAACGCCGAGAACGCGATCTCGCTGGCTCAGTAGGTCGCGCGACCGCCGGACAGATCGAAGACGGCTCCGGTCGAGAAACTGCATTTCTCGCTGGCGAGCCAGGCGACAAGCTCGGCCAGTTCCTCGACCTTGCCGAGCCGCTTGAGCGGGCTCTTGCCGATCATGGTCGCGACCGTCTCCTCGCTCATCTGCTGGAGCAGCTCGGTCTCGATCGCTGCCGGAGCCACGGCATTGACCAGCACGCCGCTGCCAGCGAGTTCCTTGCCCTGCGCCTTGGTGAGCGCGATCACGCCGGCCTTGGCGGCGCTGTAGGCGGCGAGCGTCGGAGTGCCCTCCTTGCCGGCGAGCGACGCGATGTTGACGATGCGGCCATAGCCGCGCGGCGCCATCGCAGCCGCGACCGCCCGCGAGCACAGGAAGGTGCCGGTCAGGTTGACCGCCTGGACCTTCTGCCATTGCGCCAGCGGCGTCTGCGCAACTGTGGTCGACGGGCCGGTCAACCCGGCATTGTTGACGAGCACGGCAATGGCGCCGTGCTCGCTTTCCGTCCGGGCGAGAGCAGCAGCGACCTGCGCCTCATCGGCAACGTCGCAGGCGACGAAGGCTTGACCGCCCTCGCCCTGCGCGAGATCCCAGACCACCGGAACGAAACCGTCCGCGGCGAGGCGCTCGCAGACGGCGCGGCCAATACCCTTGGCGCCGCCGGTAACGACGGCGACCTTCGCGACAGTCGCTGCGCTCACGCCGCCTTGGCCTCTTCGAGCTTGGCCGCGACGAGCTTGCGCAGGCCGCGCAGGTCCTTGACGAAGCCGCGAATGCCCTCGGCGAGCTTCTCGGTCGCCATCGCGTCCTCGTTCATCGCGAAGCGGAAGGCCTTCTCGTCGAGCACGAGGCGCTCGGGCGCCTTGCCGATGCTGTCCGGGGAGAGCTTGCGCGGCAGTTCGCCGGTCGCGGCCTGGAGTTCGTCGAGCAGGCCGGGGCCGATGGTCAGCCGGTCGCAGCCGGCCAGCGCCTCGATCTCTCCGGTGTTGCGGAAAGAGGCGCCCATTACCACCGTGTCGATGCCATGGGCCTTGTAATAGCTGTAGATGCTCCGGACGGAGACGACGCCAGGGTCGGTCTCGGCCGTGTAGGGGCCGCCGCCGGCCTTGACGTGCCAGTCGAGGATGCGGCCGACGAAGGGCGAGATCAGGAAGGCCTTGGCATCGGCACAAGCGACCGCCTGCGGCAGCGCGAACAGTAGGGTCAGGTTGCAGTCGACGCCCTCGGCCTGCAGCACGCGGGCGGCCTGGATGCCTTCCCAGGTCGAGGCGATCTTGATCAGGATGCGCTCGCGACCGACGCCGCGCTCCTGGTAGGCCGCGATAATGGCGCGCGCCTTCTCGATCGTCGCCTTGGTGTCGAACGAGAGGTCGGCATCAACCTCGGTCGAGACGCGGCCGGGAACGATCTTGGTGAGCTCGACGCCGAAGGTGACAGCGAGCCGGTCGCAAACTGCCTCGACCGCGCCGGCCCCGCCCTGCCGCTTGCCCCAGGCGATCGCCTCGTCGACGAGGGCGGCATAGGCAGGGGTCTCGACCGCCTTCAGGATCAGCGTCGGATTGGTGGTGCAATCCACCGGCTTCAGCCGCCGCACCGCCTCGATGTCGCCGGTGTCGGCGACGACGGTGGTCATGGCGCGGAGCTGTTCAAGCTTGGAAGCGGTCATCATGTCATCCGTAAGCGTTGCTATCGGTCGTGCCTTCAGTATGAGGCCTGACGACCGTCATTGCGAGCGAAAGCGACGCAACCCGGCCCTGCTTACGCCCGGGCCGGACCGCTCCATCGATGCTTTCGTCAGCTCTTCACGGCACCCGAGGTGAGCCCCGAGACCATGTTGTTGCGGAAGCCGTAATAGATCACCGCCGGCGGGATGGCGTAGATCAGGCCGGCCGTCATCAAGAGGTTCCAGGGCGCGTCGTCGGCCGACAGGAACAGGCCGAGGCCGACGGCGAGCGGCAACTCCTTCTCGCTGGAGAGCAGCAGGAAGGCGTAGAGATACTCGTTCCAGGCGAGCAGCAGCGCATAGATGCCGATCACCACCATGGACGGCTTCATCAGCGGCAGATAGACCATGCGGAAAAGCTGCAGCGAGGTCGCGCCGTCCATGATCGCGGCTTCGTCGAGCTCCTTCGGCAATTTGTCCGACGCCTGCTTCAGCACCCAGATCGCATAGGGCGAAGCCAACGCCACCATGGCGAGGATCAGCGCCGTGCGCGTATTTAGCAGCCCGAAGGTGCCCATCGCCTTGTACATGGGTATGGCGAGGAAGGCGGCCGGGATCAGATAGGTCGCGAGCGCGAAGTTCATGATCGAACGGCCGCCCGGCGCCTTCAGCCGAGAGATGGCGAAGGCCGCGCAGGTCGCGATGAACAGGGTGAGCAGCCCGGTCGTGATCGCGATCAGGAAGCTGTTGAAGAGCTGCAGCCAGAAATTGGTCAGGTAGTAGTGCTGCTGCTTGAAGACGATCTGGAAGTTCTGCAGCGTCGGCTGGTCGGGCCAGAGCTTGCCGGCCAGCATCGATTCCTGGTTGGAGATCGACAGCACGAAGAGGTGATAGATCGGCAGCATCGTCCAGATCAGCACCGGAATGGCGATCAGGATCAGCTTGCCCTCGTCGAGGAGCCTTTTCATCATTCGGCTCCCTTCGAGAGACGCTTCACCATGAACCAGACCATGGGCAGGATCAGCGGCATGGCCACGATGATCGATGCGACGCCAAGGTCGAGATTGTTGTTGCGCATGTAGCGGATGCCGAGCGTCGCCAGCACGTGATTGAGGTCGCCGGGACCGCCGCCGGTGAGCAGGTAGACGCTGTTGAAGTCGCCGAGCGTCCAGATCATCGAGAGCAGGGTCGAGGTGACGTAGAGCGTCGCCAGCGACGGCCAGGTGATGAAGCGGAACTGCTGCCATTTATTGGCGCCGTCGACGCTGGCGGCCTCATAGAGGTCCTGCGCGATGGCGAGCCGGCCAGTGACCAGGATCAGCGTCCAAAACGGCAGCGACTTCCAGATGTGGACGACGATCGAGGATGCAAAGGCGAGCGTCGGATCTGTCAGCCAGCCCGGCCCTTCCATGATGCCGAACAGTTGAAAGAGCTGCTGGTTGATCATGCCGTTCTCGGGATTCAGCATCACCCGGAAGGACAGGATCGTCGGGATAGAGGGCACAGCCCAGGGCAGGATGAAGAGCACGAGGACGATGCGGACCCAGGCGCGCTGGGCGACGAAAAAGCCCGACAGGAACAGCGCGATCAGGAACTTCAGGTTCACCGCAACGAACAGGAAGATGATCGTGTTGATCACCGTGCGGAAGAAGATCGGATCGGCGAACAGCGCCTTGTAGGACTGGAAATTCAGGCCGATCCACAGGCCGTAGACGACCGGATAGACCACCATCACGGCGAAGACGAGGATATAGGGCGCGAGCATGAGCACGCCCCAGAAGGCGCGGTCGCGTGCCTGCCCCGAGGTCGCGTCGCTCGGAGCCGGGCTGGAGGTTGCCATCGTTGTGGCGGTCATCTTCTTGTCTCCTCTGCGCTCAGGCCATTTCGAGACGCGTCGGCATCCCACAGCGCGATCCGCTGCGGGATGCCTGTCTGGTCAGATAGAGCGGGGCGCGAAAAACTGGGAACCGATTCTTCGCATTGAACTCGCTCTAAACGCTTAGAATCGATCACGTTTCTGTGGCTTTGGGCCGATGGCCCAAAGCCGTCGTGATCAGCGCGCAGGCTGGATGTCAGCCGGCGATCTGCTTGATGCGGGCGATCATCTCGTCGGTCGCCTGCTCGGGCGAGACCTTGTCGACCAGAACGCGGTTGACGGCCTTGGCCCAGACGTTCTCGGCGTTCACCGCCGTGAACTTGTAGTTGTAGACGAACTGGAACGGCACGGTGCCATCCTTGTACTGCTTGTAGACGACGGCACGGTGCGGATCCTTGCCATCCGACCAGAACGGCGCCTCGATGCCGGCGAGCGTGGTTGAGACCCAGCGGCCGGCCGAGCCCTCGACGAACGGACGCAGGTTCTCGTCCTTCATCAGGAAGGCCATGAATTCCTTGCCGCGCTTCTTGTTCTTGCCGTCGGCGAAGACCACCGCGGTCTTGACCGCCGCGAGGTTGGTCATGTTGCTGCCGTCGGGCTTCTTCGGGAACTCGGCGGTGCGGATGTTGTCGTAATAGTTCTTCTTGGCCGCGTCGCGCTGTTCCTGCGTCAGGGCCGGGTTGTTCATGTCGTCCATATGCTTGCCGGCGATCGAGATGGTCGCGTTATGGGTCGCGATCGTCGTGCGGTTATGGAAGGCGACGTTGTTGTCCGGATCGAGCCAGTTCACCGAGGAGGGCGGCGTGCAGCCGCGCTGCATGATGTTGGCGTAGGACTTCACCGCCTCGATCATCGCGGCGCGGTTCTTCGGCTCGTCGAGCACGATCTTGCCGTTCTCGTCGACGATCTTCGCGTCATAGGCGTTGGCGAAGGTCAGGAAGCTGTAGAAGGTGTCGGACGCCGCGACGCCGAGCGGATGGCCGACGGCGTAGATGCGCTTGCCCTTGGCGCGCGCCGCGCCCTGGACCTTGTCGCACCAGAAGTCCCAGTAGCCGTTCCAAGTCTTCGGAATGTCGCTTTCCTTGAACCCGAACTCCTCCAGCATGTCCTTCCAGTAGGTGATGTGCATCATCTGCTGCTCGACCGGGAAGGCGTAATAGGCCTTCTTGTTGGTCTTGCCGTTCATCAGGAAGGTGGTGGCGAGCGCCTGCGGCTGAAACTCCCCCTTCATCGGCTCGATCACGTCGGTGACGTCCTCGAGCTTGCCTTCGAAGGCCCACTGCCCGGTGGTGCGGAAGTCATAGGTGGTGCAGAAGCCGACATCCGGCGGTGTGCCGGCCTGGACCGCGCCGACCGACTTGGTGACGCAGTCTTCCGTCGCATAGAGGGAGAGGTCGACCTTGACGCCGGTCGCCTTCTGGAATTTGTCGACGACGGAGAGCAGCGCGTCGTCCTCGCCCTTATAGAAGCCCTTGGTGAACCAGACGGTCACCGTTTCCTGCGAAAGGGCAGCTCCGGACCAGCCGACCGCCAGCGCGGCCAGGGCAGCACCGCTCACCAGATTGCGCATTGATTTCATCGAAAACCTCCCATTTAAAACGTTTAGATTTAGCGTTTCTCGCCGCCTGAGCGCGAAGCTAGTCGAAAACCCCCCTGATAAACAAGCCGTCCAAACGACCGAAATTCGCACGTTTCAGACAGCAGGCGGGCAGCGATGGCACTCCGCGTCGATGGTCGGTTCGGACCATGTGACCTCAATCCTGTCCCGCACCTCCACGATTGTCACGAATGTGTCGTCTACGCGGCCTAACGGCCTCGCAGAGGAGGCCGCGACACCGTCCTGCAAGAGCGCGGAGGCAGGCCTTCCACCCATAAGGTCCATGGAGACTGCCATGCGTTCCCACGCAATCGCCGCCGCGCTCGCGCTCGGCCTCGCCTTCCCCGCCATCGACTCGGCCGTCGCAGTCGAGGGCAAGCTCGTGCTCTATACCAGCCAGCCGAACACCGATGCGCAGCAGACGATCGACGCCTTCAAGGCCAAGCATCCCAAGATCGAGATCAGCTTCGTGCGCGACGGAACGCCGCGGGTGATGGCCAAGCTGCGGGCCGAATTCGAGGCCGGCGCGCCGCAGGCCGACGTGCTCTTGATCGCCGATGCGGTCACGATGGAAGGCCTGAAGAAGGAAGACCGCCTACTCGCCCATGACAAGGCGCAGACCGCGGCCTATCCGGCTGGCATCCACGATCCCGCCAAGTTCTGGTTCGCCACCAAGCTGATCACCACCGGCATCGTCTACAACACCAAAGCGACGCTGAAGCCGACGAGCTGGCTCGACCTGACCAAGCCCGAAGCGAAGAATCTGCTGGCGATGCCGAGCCCGCTGAACTCGGGCGCGGCGATGATCCACACCATCACCCTGACCGGCAGCCTGCCCGGCGGTTGGAGCTTCTACGAGGAGCTGCAGAAGAACGGCGCGCTCGCCGCCGGCGCCAATGGCGACATCCTGCGCCAGGTCGCCACGGGCGAGAAGCTCTACGGCATGATCGTCGACTTCATGCCGATCCGCGAGAAGGCCAAGGGCGCACCGGTCGAGTTCGTCTTCCCGAAGGAGGGCGTCTCGGCGGTCAGCGAGCCGGTCGCGATCCTCAAGACCACGAAGAACGCGGAAGCCGCGAAGGCCTTCGTCGACTTCCTGATCTCGAAGGAAGGCCAGGAGCTGGCCTTGAAGCAGGGCTATGTCGCGGCTCATCCGGAGGTGGCGCTGCCCGCCGGTTATCCCGCTCGCGGCGAGATCAAGCTGATGGCCTTCGACGCCGCTAAGGCGCTCGCCGACGAGCCGGCCGCCCGCAAGCGCTTCAGCGCGATCTTCGAGTGAGCTGCTTCGCGTGAGCCACCCTTGCGAACCCGGCGAGCGCGGATGACGCTCGCCGCCCCATCATCATCGGACCTGCCGCAACCCGGGCTGCGGCAGGCGCGCTTGCCGTTGGCCCTGCCGCGCCTTGGCTTGCCCGAGGGACTGGCCCTTCCGGCCGCGGTCACGCTCGTCGCGATGCTGCTCGGTGCCCTGCCCTTCCTGCGCCTCGCCGTCGCCGCCTTCGCACCGGGCGGGACGTTCGCGCCGGGCGCGGCGCTCGACGTGATGAGCAGCCGCTCGGCTGTCAATGCGACCCTGCACAGTCTCGAGACAGCCGGCCTCTCGGCGCTTGGCGCCCTTCTGGTCGGCGGCGGCTTTGCGCTGCTGCTCGCCGTCACGGACCTGCGCGGCAAGCGCCCGCTCGCCTTTTGCCTGGTCTTCTCGATGATGATCGCGCCGCAGGTCGCGGCGCTCGCTTTCCTCAGCCTGTTTGCGCCGAACTCGCCGGTGCTGGCGCTGGTCGGGCTTTCGCCCGCGCCCGGCACGCCCAATCCGCTGCTCGGCCGCGGCGGCATCATCCTCGTGATGGCGCTGCATCATGCGCCGCTGGTCGCGATCACGCTCTGGACCGGCCTGCGCAGCGTGCCGCATTCGCTGGTCGAGGCCGCGCAGATGGAAGGCGCCGCCCCGCAGACCATCGTGGCGCGAATCCTCCTGCCGGTGCTGCGGCCGCATATCGTCGCCGCCGCGCTGCTCGCCTTCGTCGCCGGCATCGGCAATTTCGGGATCCCGGCGCTGCTCGGCCTGCCGGTGAACTATCTCACCCTGCCGACGCTGATCTATCGCCGGCTCTCGAGCTTCGGCCCGGAAGGCCTGCCGGACGCGGCGGCCCTCTCGATCCTGGTCGCCGTCGTCGCCGGGCTCGGCATCCTCGCCGGCATGCTGGCGATGCGACAGGCCGGCGGCAAGGTCGAGATAGAACGCCCGCTGCAGCCCTTCTGGCAACTCGGCCGCGCCCGTCCCTTCGTCGCCGGCGGCCTCTGGCTGCTGCTCGCGCTCAAGCTCGGACTGCCGCTGCTCGCCCTGCTCGGCGAGGCGCTGACGCCAGCGCTGGGCGTCGCACTCTCCTGGCAGAGCCTGACCTTCGACAAATTCGCCGAGGTGCTGCTGCGGCAGGACGTGACCGTGCGGGCCTTCCGCAACT
Source organism: Allobosea sp. WAO (assembly GCF_001509835.1). Lineage (GTDB taxonomy): Bacteria > Pseudomonadota > Alphaproteobacteria > Rhizobiales > Beijerinckiaceae > Allobosea. The sequence goes on along the minus strand of NZ_JXTJ01000003.1, from coordinate 52,672 downwards.
CGCTCCTCTTCGCCGGGACGGCGGCGCTGCTGCTCGCGCTGCTTTCGATCGCATTCGCCTATTCGCTGGAGCGGCGCATGGGACGGTTCAGGCGGGCCGTCGAACTCGTCATCGAGCTGCCCTATGCGCTGCCGGGCGTCGTCCTCGCCATCGCCTACATCCTGCTCTTCCTGAAGCCGCTGCCGCTGCTCGGGTTCAGCCTCTACGCCACGCCCTTCATCATCCTGTTCGCCTATCTCGCCCGCTTCCTGCCGCTGGCCTTGAAGGCCCCGGTGGCGGCGATGGCGCAGATCGAGGCGCATCACGAGGAGGCGGCCAAGCTCGACGGCGTCACGCTCTGGCAGATGCTCCGCTTCATCGTTGCCCCGATCCTCGCGCCGGCAGCGGCGGTCAGTGCGCTGATGGTCTTCCTCGTCGCGTTCAACGAGTTGACCGTCTCGGCGCTGCTCTGGTCTTCGGGAACGGAGACGCTCGGCGTCGTGCTGTTCAGCCTGAAGGAGGCGGGGCTCGCCGGCGAGGCGGCGGCGGTCGCGATCAGCGCCTCGGCCGTGATCCTGCTGACGATGCTCGGGCTCGACCTCGCCGGACGGCGCCTGCCGGCGCAGATCCTGCCCTGGCGAATCTGACTGCGAAGGGGACCATCGCGATATTCGCAAGCGGGCTGCGTTACTTAAGCGGAAATTAACGCGCTCGCCGGATGTTCGCCATTGATGGCATTCGCCTTCCGCTGCAAAGATTAGAGGGTCGAAGCCGCCATCCCGTGCGGCCTCGGTCAAGGACGTTCGAGCCCAATGGCCTACCGCGCCACCGACCGCCTCCCGCAAGGGCCCTACGCCGACGACCGCAAGATCCTCGTGGTGGAGGATTCGAAGACCTACTCGCTGGCACTCTGCCGCCGCCTCATCGAAGAGGTCGGCCTCGAACTCGTCGCCTGCCGCTCGCTCAACGAATTGCACGAGGCCGTCACCGAAAACGCTGCGGCCTACACCCTGGCTGTGGTCGACCTGAACCTGCCAGACGCCCCGCGCGGCGAGGCGATCGACTTCACGGTCCAGCGCGGCATCCCGACCATCGTCCATACCGGCAGCTTCGATATCGAGACGCGCAACCGGATCATGGAGCGCGACGTCATCGACTATGTCCCGAAGGACAGCGAGTTTGCGCTCGATACGCTGGTCCGCGCCGTCAAGCGCGCTCTGGCCAACCGGCAGACCCGAATCCTCGTCGTCGACGACGTCAAGGCGACCCGCAGATTGCTCGCCCATATGCTGACCGTGCAGCAATACGACGTCGCCGAAGTCGGCTCCGGCGCCGAGGCCCTGTCGTTCCTCGAAGCCAATCCCGATATCCGCCTGGTCGTCAGCGACTACAATATGCCGGACATGGACGGCTATGAGCTCACCCGTCATATCCGCCGCCGCTTCGCCGCCAGCGGCCTGCGCGTGATCGGCGTCTCGTCGTCGAGCGACCGCATGGTGTCCGTCGGCTTCCTCAAGGCCGGCGCCAACGACTTCATCTCGATGCCATTCGTGCCCGAAGAGCTGCAGTGCCGGATCGCGAGCAATGCCGAAACGCAGGAGCAGATCGCTCAGTTGCGCAATCTGGCCTCGCGCGACGCCCTGACCGGCCTGTTCAACCGCCGTCATTTCTTCGAGCAGGCGCCGGGATTGATCGCGGAAGCGCGGGCGCGCCGGCAGAAGAGCGCGGTCGCCATACTCGACATCGACGATTTCAAGCAGCTGAACGATCGCCATGGCCATGATCTCGGCGACCGGGTTCTGGCCGGGGTGGCGCGCTGCATCGCCCAATCGGTCGACGACAGCAGCAGCCTGCTCGCCCGCATCGGCGGCGAAGAGTTCGCCATCCTGTTTCCAGGCCTCGACGCGAAGGCGGCAATGCGCCGCAGCGACCATGTGCGGCTCGACGTCTCCCATGAGACCGTGATGATCGGCGATCATCAGATCGCCCTCACCGCCTCGATCGGCGTCGCCGAGATCGACGAGGACGGCAGCTTCGACCAGGCGCTGATCGCCGCCGATCGTGCCCTCTATGCGGCCAAGCGCGAGGGCCGCAACCGGGTCTGCGTTCAGGCGGCCTGAAGTAGCGCCGCCTCGGCACCCGCCGTCCCCGCACGAACCCATCGCCCTGTTCGGCGAGCGCCGGCCGCCTCCCACGCACGGTCCGAGCGCCCGCCCTGCACTGACAGCATGCTGACATCGCCGCCCGTTGCTTCCGGGGGGCTTGGCGGCATGCCACCTTCCGCCCGGCCTACGATTCGGGGGGAAACAAATCCATGATCGGAAATTCTGTTAGCTTGGCACGATCGCAAGCAAAGCGACTTCGCTCGCTCGGCGCCATCGTGCTCGCGGCCAGCCTGTTTGCCTCCCAGACCGCCTCGGCCTGCACCAGCTTCCTGATCCGGACCTCGGACAACGGCTCCGTCTACGGCCGGACGATGGAGTTCGGCTTCGAGCTCGAATCGCGTGCGATGGTGATCCCGCGCAATTACAAGCTCGCCAGCACGGGCGCGGGCGGCAAGCCGGCCGCCAATTGGACCGGCAAGTACGCCGCGGTCGGGCTGAACGCGCTCGGCGTGACCGCTCTGGTCGACGGCATGAACGAGAAGGGGCTCGTCGGCGGCATCCTCTATTTCCCGGGCTATGCCGGCTATGCCGATGCAGCCAAGTCCGACCCGGCGAAATCGCTCGCGCCCTGGGACGTCCTGACCTGGACGCTGACGAATTTTGCCACGGTGGCCGAGGTCAAGGCCGCGCTCGAGGGCATGACGGTGATCAGCGTCGAGCAGCCGCTGATGAAGATGGTGCCGCCCGTGCACTACACCCTGCACGATGCCTCGGGCGCCTCGCTGGTGATCGAGCCTATCGACGGGAAGCTCAAGGTCTATGACAACCCGCTGGGGGTAATGACCAATTCGCCACCCTTCGACTGGCATCTGACCAATCTGCGCAACTATGTGAAGATCTCGCCCCACAATGCGCCGCCGTTGAAGGTCGGCTCGCAGAGCTTTGCGCCGCTCGGCGAAGGTTCTGGCCTGCTCGGCATCCCCGGCGACCCGACCCCGCCATCCCGGTTCCTGCGCGCGCTCGGCTATACGCTCTCGGTCCAGCCCAGGCCCAGCGGCATCGAAAGCGTCCGTCTGGCCGAGCACATCGTCAACAATTTCGACATCCCGAAAGGCTGGATCAGGGCGGGCGAGGAGCCCCTGGAGTACACCCAGTGGTCGACGGTGGCGGACCTGACCAACCGCGTCTTCTACGTGAAGACCTATAGCGACCCGGTGCTGCGGGCGATCGACCTCAAGGGCTTCGACCTCGACGCCAAGACCATCGTCAGCGCCGAACTCAAGCCGGGAATGGCGGCGCCGGCACTTCCCTTCGTCAAGCCCTGAGCAGGCGAACAGCATCCGAGACGCCAGGGCGGCACCAGCCGTCCCGGCTTCCGACCAAGCCACAGCATTCCGGCCGGGGGGCCAAGCATCATGAAATCCAGATTCTCGCATGCCCGCTTCGGGCAGTTCGTCGGCGCGGCGGCCATCGGCCTTACAGCCTGGCTATCCTTTGCAGCGCCGGCCGGCGCCGCCGACGCTGCTGCGCCCAAGACAGTAGCGCCGCCGAGCACTGCCTCGGACTGGACCGTAACCGTCTCGCCTTATCTCTGGGGAGCCAGCCTGAACGGCGACGCGGCTGTGTTCCACCACAAGCGCGCGGTCGACGTGCCTTTCCGCGACACCGTGAAGGATCTCAAATTCGGGATCATGGGCGCGGTCGAGGTCCAGCGCGGCAAGCTCGGCTTCTTCGTCAACGGCCAGTACACCGACGTGGAAAGCCATGAGCGGTTGCGCTGGCTCGATATCGGCGTCGGATCGCAGAGCACGATGCTGGCCGCGGGCGCCAGTTACCGCCTCTTCGAGGCTGCGCTCGGCGGCGACACCGTCCATGGCACGCCGCGTATCTTCGCGCTCGATCCACTCGCCGGTGTACGCTGGACGCGCATGACTGGCAGCATCAGCGTCGCCGGGATCGGGCTCTCCAAGACCGAAAGCTGGCTCGATCCATTGGTCGGCGCGCGCATGACGCTCGATATCGACGAACGCTGGAACCTCTTCGCCGAGGCGGATGTCGGCGGCTTCGGCGTCGGCTCGCGGATCACCTACAACGCCCAGGCCCATCTCGGCTACCGCACCACCCTGCTCGGCCGCCCGACCATGCTGCGCGCCGGCTACCGGGCGCTGTACCAGGACTATCGCGACGGCGGCTTCCTATGGAAGGTCACACAGCACGGGCCGGTGCTCGGCGCCTCCATGCAGTTCTGACGGAAGCTCTGGCCGGGGCTGCGGCGCCTACGGCGCCGGCTGCTCCGCCTTCGCCTCCCCCATCAGCAGGCTGCGCGAAGCCTTCGCCTCGCGCACGATGAAATCGACGATGGCGCGCACCCGGGCAACCTCCTTGAGGTCGGCATGGACGAGGAGCCAGAAGGAGCGGGTGATCGAGACGCTTTCCGGCAGCACCGGCACCAGCCGTGGCTCGGACGGCACCATGAAATGGTGGATCACGCCGATGCCCGCGCCCGAGGCGACCGCATTCATCTGGGCGATGACGCTCGAACTCTGGATCTGGGCCCGCAGCCCCTTGGCGATCTCGTCGAGATAGTCGAGTTCGGGGGTGAAGATCAGGTCGTCGATATAGCCGACGATGCGGTGGGCGAAGAGGTCCTCCGGCGCCGTGATCGGCGGCATCGAGTCGAGGTATTCGCGCGAGGCGTAGAGGCCGAGCCGGTAGTCGCAGAGCTTGCGCGCCACGACCTTGCCCTCCTTGGGCGGCGCCAGCGTGATCGCGACATCGGCCTCACGCTTCGACAACGAGAGCAGACGCGGCATGGCGATCAGCTGCAGTTCGAGCCCGGGATAGGCCTTGGCCAGGGTCGCCAGGCGCGGCGCCAGGAAGGAAGCGCCGAAGCCGTCGGGCGCGCCGATCCGCACCGTGCCGGACAGCGCCATGTCGGCGCCGCCGATCTCGCTCTGGATGGCGAGCGCTTCGGTCTCCATGCTCTCGGCCTTGGCGAGCAGCTGCTCGCCATGGCCGGTCAGCGCGTAGCCCTGCGGCCGGCGCTCGAACAATTTGGCCTTGAGCGATTCCTCCAGCGAGGTGATGCGGCGCGAAACCGTGGCGTGATCGGCGCCGAGCCGGCGGGCGGCCGCCGTCAGGCGGCCGGAACGGGCGACTGCGAGGAAAAAGCGCAGATCGTCCCAGTCGAACCGTTCCATGACGCTTCCTCCATATCTGCTTTTATGCACGACAGGCGACTTAATCTCCCTATAGTCGTGCACAAACGATAATGGTAGGGGTAAGCGCAAGCAGAACTTTCGCAGCACAATCGGGAGGACGCCATGCGTCAGGTCGGGCATTTTATCGGCGGCAAGCATGTCGCGGGAACTTCTGGCCGCACGGCCGACATCTATCAGCCGATGGACGGCTCGGTGATCGGCCAGGTCGCGCTCGCCTCGCAGAAGGAGCTGCGCGCGGCGGTTGAGAACGCGCTGGAGGCGCAGCCGAAGTGGGCAGCGGTCAATCCGCAGCGCCGCGCCCGCGTGCTGATGAAGTTCCTCGACCTGATCGCCCAGAACAATGACGAGCTTGCCGAACTGCTCGCCCGCGAGCACGGCAAGACCATCCCCGACGCCAAGGGCGACATCCAGCGCGGCGTCGAGGTCGTCGAGTTCTCGCTCGGCGTGCCCAATCTGATGAAGGGCGAGTTCACCGACGGCGCCGGCCCGGGCATCGACATCTATTCGCTGCGCCAGCCGCTCGGCGTCGTCGCCGGCATCACCCCGTTCAACTTCCCGGCGATGATCCCGCTCTGGAAGCTCGGTCCCGCCATCGCCTGCGGCAACGCCTTCATCCTGAAGCCTTCGGAGCGCGATCCCGGCGTGCCGATGCGCCTCGCCGAACTCTTCGTCGAGGCGGGCGGCCCTCCCGGCATCCTCAATGTCGTCAACGGCGACAAGGAGGCGGTCGACGCCATCCTCGACGACCATGACATCAAGGCCGTCGGCTTCGTCGGCTCGACTCCGATCGCGGAGTACATCTACGCTCGCGGCTGCGCCAATGGTAAGCGCGTGCAGTGCTTCGGCGGCGCCAAGAACCACATGGTCATCATGCCCGACGCCGACATGGACCAGGCGGTCGATGCGCTGATCGGCGCCGGCTACGGCTCGGCCGGCGAGCGCTGCATGGCGATCTCGGTCGCCGTCCCGGTCGGCAAGGCGACCGCCGACGAGCTGGTCAAGCGCCTGATCCCGCGCGTCGAGAGCCTGAAGATCGGCCCCTCGACCGACACCTCGGCCGATTACGGCCCGGTCGTCACCAAGGCGGCGATGGAGAAGATCAAGTCCTATGTCGATGTCGGCATCGGCGAAGGCGCCAAGCTCGTCGTCGACGGCCGCGACTTCAAGATGCAGGGCTATGAGAACGGCTTCTATGTCGGCGGTTGCCTGTTCGACAACGTCACCAAGGACATGCGCATCTATAAGGAAGAGATCTTCGGCCCGGTGCTCTCGGTCGTCCGTGCCGAAACCTATGACGAGGCGCTGAAGCTGACCAACGACCACGAATACGGCAACGGCACCGCGATCTACACCCGCGACGGCGACGCTGCCCGCGACTTCGCCTCGAAGGTCCAGGTCGGCATGGTCGGCATCAACGTGCCGATCCCGGTTCCGCTGGCCTACTACACCTTCGGCGGCTGGAAGCGCTCCTCCTTCGGTGACCTCAACCAGCACGGCCCGGACTCGATCCGCTTCTACACCAAGACCAAGACGGTGACGGCGCGCTGGCCCTCGGGCATCAAGGACGGCGCCAGCTTCGTCATCCCGACGATGGGCTGAGGCCGACGGCGAAGGAGACCAGGGCATGTTCTCCCTCACCGAAGACCAGATCGCGATCCGCGACATGGCCCAGGGTTTCGCAACCGAAACCCTGGCGCCACATGCTGTGCGCTGGGACGAGGAAAAGCACTTCCCGGTCGAGGAAATGCGCGCCGCCGCGGCGCTCGGCATGGGCGGCATCTACATCCGCGACGATGTCGGCGGCTCCGGCCTGTCGCGGCTCGACGCGGCAGTGATCTTCGAGGCGCTCTCGACCGGCTGCCCGACGGTCGCGGCCTATATCTCGATCCACAACATGTGCGCCTGGATGATCGATCGCTACGGCTCGGACGAGCAGCGGCGGAAATTCCTGCCGAGCCTTTGCACCATGGAGCATCTGGCGAGCTATTGCCTCACCGAACCGGGCGCGGGTTCGGACGCTGCGGCGCTGAAGACCAAGGCCGTGCTCGACGGCGATCACTATGTGCTCGACGGCCAGAAGCAGTTCATCTCCGGCGCCGGCGTCTCCGACATCTATGTCGTGATGGTGCGCACCGGCGAGGCCGGCCCGTCGGGCATCTCGACCATCGTCGTCGAGAAGGACACGCCCGGCCTCTCGTTCGGCGCCAATGAGAAGAAGATGGGCTGGAACGCCCAGCCGACGCGCGCCGTGATCTTCGAGAACTGCCGCGTGCCGGTGGCGAACCGGATCGGCCCCGAAGGCATCGGCTTCAAGATCGCCATGGCAGGACTCGATGGCGGCCGGCTCAATATCGGCGCCTGCTCGATCGGCGGCGCACAGGGCGCGCTCGACAAGGCGCTCGGCTACGCGCAGGAGCGCAAGGCCTTCGGCGCCCGCATTGCCGATTTCCAGGCGCTGCAGTTCAAGCTCGCCGACATGGCGACCGAGCTGGAGGCCGCTCGGACCTTCCTGTGGCGCGCCGCGGCAGCGCTCGACGAGAAGACGCCGGATGCGACGAAGCTCTGCGCCATGGCGAAGCGGGTCGCGACCGATACCGGTTTCGAGGTCGCCAACCAGGCGCTACAGATCCATGGCGGCTACGGCTATCTCGCCGATTACGGCATCGAGAAGATCGTTCGCGACCTCAGGGTCCACCAGATCCTCGAAGGCACCAACGAGGTGATGCGGATGATCGTGGCGCGTTCGCTGGTCGGACGGGCCAAGGGGAACTAGCAAAGCCGGGGCATCCCGGGCGGACATAGTCCGACCCGGGATCCATTCCGGAACGGTTCAGGCATGGATCCCGGCTCTCCGCTTCGCTTCGGCCGGGATGACGACCCGAAATAAAGGCAGGGAGAGAACGAGCATGACCACGATCGCCTTCATCGGCCTCGGCAATATGGGCGGGCCGATGGCCGGCAACCTCGTCAAGGCGGGGCATACGGTCAAAGCCTTCGACCTGTCGCAGGCCTCCAAGGACGCGGCCTCGGAGCTTGGTGTCGGCATCGCCGCCTCCGCGAAAGTTGCGGTCGCAGGGGCCGAGATCGTCGTCACCATGCTGCCGGCCGGCAAGCATGTGCTCGGCGTCTGGGCCGACATTCTCCCCGCGGTGAACCCGGGCGCGCTGGTGATCGATTCCTCGACCATCGACGTCGAGAGCGCCCGCAAGGCGCATGCGCTGGCGGCCGAGCGCGGCTGCCTTTCGCTCGACGCGCCTGTCTCCGGCGGCGTCGGCGGCGCCAAGGGCGCAACGCTGACCTTCATGGTCGGCGGCAGCGCCGAGGCTTTCGCCAAGGGCGAACCGATCCTTTCGGCCATGGGTCGGCGGGTCGTGCATTGCGGCGATGCCGGCAACGGCCAGGCGGCGAAGATCTGCAACAACATGATCCTCGGCATTTCGATGATCGGCGTCTCCGAGGCCTTCGTGCTCGCCGAGAAGCTTGGCCTGTCGCATCAGGCGCTGTTCGACGTCGCCTCGACCTCGTCCGGCCAATGCTGGTCGCTGACCACCTACTGCCCGGTGCCCGGCCCGGTGCCGACCTCGCCAGCGAACAACGAATACAAACCCGGCTTCGCCTCGGCGCTGATGCTGAAGGACCTGAAGCTGTCGCAGGAAGCGGCCCAGGCGGCCGGCGCCTCGACGCCGCTCGGCGCCGCGGCGGCCCAGCTCTACGCCCTCCACAATGCCTGGGGCGAAGGCGGCACAGACTTCTCCGGCATCATCCATCTGCTGCGCGGCCGCGAGGGGAAGTAACGGCGCACCGGAGGATCATTTGCGCGCATACGAATTCTTCGTATTCGGCCGTTCCGGTCGAACCGAAAGCGCGCTAGGACGGGAGGCATGAACGACGCCTCCCGCCCCCGCGAACGCTCCGCCCTCACCGGCTTCGCCACCAATCCGCTCGACCGACGCGGCGACCAGCGCGACCAGCCCGATGCGGTCGCGCGCTATCGCGCGAGCCCGGGCACGCGCCATGCCGTCGTCGCCGGCGAGACGCCGATCCTGCGGCGAATCGGGCCCGAGGACCTGACGATCTGGTTCGACGAGGCGCAGGCCGACGGCGTCGGCAAGGCGCTCGACGAGGTCTTCCTCGGGATCCATCCGGAGGGGCAAGCCTGCTTCGGGCGGCTGATCGAGCGCCAGCTCACCGAGGCGCTGCGCGAGCGCGACGACCTCGTCGTCACCGATCTGCGCAGCGTCGCGCTGAAGCGCCTCGTGCCTGCCGAGGAAGTCGGCCCGCTCGGCGAGGCGAAGGCGATCCTCGACTGGCATTCGAGGCATCGTTTCTGCGCCAATTGCGGCGGCCCGGCGCTGATGGTCAGCGGCGGTTGGCGCCGCGAATGCGCGCAATGTGGCGCGCTGCATTTTCCGCGCACCGACCCGGTCGTGATCATGCTGGCGGTGCGCGGCGACAAGTGCCTGCTCGCCCGTCAGGCCCGCTTCGCACCGAAGATGTATTCCTGCATCGCCGGCTTCCTCGAACCCGGCGAGACGCTCGAGGATGCGGTGCGCCGCGAGACCTGGGAAGAAGCGGGGCTGCGCACCGGGGCGGTGCGCTACATCGCCTCGCAGCCCTGGCCTTTCCCGAGCTCGCTGATGATCGGCTGCATCGCCGAGGCGCTGAACGACGACATCGTGCTCGACGGCACCGAGCTCGAGGACGGTCGCTGGTTCAGCCGCGAGGAAGCGCTGCTGATGATCGACGGGCGGCATCCGGACGGCCTGACCTGCCCGCAGCACATCGCGATCGCCAGCACGATCCTCAAGGCCTGGGCGATCGACGGCGAGACGCCGACGGCCGGGGCCTGACGGCCACGGGCGTTACCGTCAGAGCGAGGGCGTCAACCAGAGCATATGGGCCTTGCCGTCATCGGCCAGGAAGATGCCACAGTCCAGCCTGCCATTGGCGAACTGGGCTTCGTAGACGTCGGCCGCATCCGGCCCGACGCCCTTGAAGACCAGCTGCCGCAGGTCGCCCTTGGCGTCGAGTTCCTCCTGCAGCATCGGGAACTGCTCGCCGACGACGATGGCAAGCTCTGGGCTCATCCGCTCCTCGCCTATACGCCCCTTCTGCTGCTCGACGATGATCGCATGCAGCACCGCGGCGCTTCCCGGCTGCGGTGTCCTGTTGCGGATGCGCGCAGCGACCGCGGCCTCCAGTGCCGCGGCCTCCTCAGCCGGCACGCGCAGGGCGAGAGTGTCGAAGCCACCCTGATGCAAGGTGAGGCTCTGCGACGACGCCCCCTTCGATGCCGCGAAACTGATCTGCGCCGGCACCGCCTTCAGGAAGAATGCGCCCTCCGCCTCCGCGAACAATTCGAGCGCCGGCTGCCCGGTGAGCTGGGCGAACAGGCTGTCGCCGCGTCTCGTGATCGTGATGATCGTGCCCGAGGGCAGCCGGTAATGGCCGACATGGCGCTCGAACAGGGAAGGATCGAGCTTGATCGGCGTGCGCGGTCTCGCCTGCTCGTAGCGGCGCCTAGCGACGCTGTCTTGTGTCAGCTCCGGCATATTGGCCTCCTTCGCCAGCTTGATGAGATCTTCGATGGAAAGCGTGCGGCCGGCGGCGAGTGTCGACCGGGCGGCCTCGACGAGGGCCAGCCCGCGCTCCGCCCTGGCGCGCTGCTCGGAGAGCGCCGCGGACTGCAATGTCAGCGTTCGGTCGAGGTCGATGGCCTTGCCTTGCAGCAGCGCGACGATGCTGGCGAGGCTCAGGCCGAGCCGCTTGAGAGCGAGAACTTCGTGGAGGCGGGCGATCTCGTCGGCGCCATAGAGACGCCAGCCCTTCTCCGTGCGCCGCGGCCGGATCAGCCCGCGCTGCTCATAGACGCGCAGCGCCCGCACCGTGATGCCGATGCGCCGGGCGCATTCATTCGCCGCGAGCCATTCTTTCACTGGGGCGCTCTGCGCCCGCGCCTTTTTCGCCATGGCCTGCCTCCTGCAGCAAGCCGTAGGCTATGACCCAGGGGGCGGCGCAAGCACCTGCCCCCTGGTTTCGTATCCCGGCCTGCCGTATCGGCAGTCGGCGGCGCTACTCGCCGGCTTCCGGGAAGGTGTCGCGGAAGGGATGGGCCGGATAGACGCCGAGGATCTTCATCTCTTTCGAGAAATAGGAGAGCTCGTCCAGGGCACGCTTCAGCTCGGGATCGTCGGGATGGCCCTCGACATCGCTGTAGAACATCGTCGCGGCGAATTGGCCGTCGACCATGTAGCTCTCCAGCTTGGTCATGTTGATGCCGTTAGTGGCGAAGCCGCCGAGCGCCTTGTAGAGCGCGGCGGGGATGTTCCGGACCTGCCAGATCAGCGTCGTCACCGTCTTTCCCGAACCATGGCGGGCGAATTCCGGATATTTCGAGAGGATCACGAAGCGGGTGGTGTTGTGCTTCTCGTCCTCGATATCCTCCATCAGGATGTTGAGGCCGTAGACATCGGCCGCGATGTGCGGCGCGATCGCGGCGCGGGTGAGATCGCCGGCTTCCGCGACCTGCCTGGCCGAACCTGCCGTATCGGCCGCGACCTCGGCCTTGAGGCCGAGCTTGCGGATGATCTTGCGGCACTGGCCGAGCGCATGGATATGGCTCTGCACCGTCTTCAGGGTCGCGAGCGTCGCGCCCTCGACCGCCATCAGATGGAAGCGGATCGGCAGGAAATGCTCGCCGATGATGTGCAGGCCCGAGCGAGGCAGCAGATGATGAATGTCGGCGACGCGGCCGGCGATCGAATTGTCGATCGGGATCATGCCATAGCGCGCCTTGCCCTCGGAGACGGCCGCGAGCGCATCCTCGAAGGTCGGGCACGGCAGGAGCTCGCAATCGGGGAAGGCCTGCAAGGCGGCCTGCGACGAGAAGGCGCCGGGCTCGCCCTGATAGGATACGACGACAGACATGGTCTTCAGGCTCCGGCGCGGGGGGTCAGGAACGCGCGGGCGCGGTCCAGGTCAGGGGGAGTGTCGACGCCGCGCGGGACGTGATCGATGATCATGGCGTCGATGCGCATGCCGTCCTCGAGGGCCCGCAGCTGCTCGAGCTTCTCGCGCAGCTCAAGTGGCGATTGCGGCAGCGAGACGAAGCGGTCGAGCGCGGCGCGGCGATAGGCGTAAAGGCCGACATGGTGGTAGAGCGGCCCATCGCCATAGGGCGCCGTCGCCCGGGTGAAATAGAGCGCGCGCATGCGGCCGGGCGAAATCTCGCTGCCGATCAGCTTGACGACGCTCGGCGCGGTCTTCTCTTCCTCGTCGGTGATCTCGCCGGCCAGCGTCGCGATGTCGACGGCGGGATCGGCGAGCGGCTCCACAGCCGCGGCGATCGCGGTCGGCGCCAGCGTCGGGAAATCGCCCTGAACGTTGACGATGATGTCGTGCCGGCGCTCGGGATCGACGATGTCGGCGGCTTCCTTGATGCGGTCGGAGCCGGTCTGGTGCGCCGGGCTGGTCATCACCGCCCTGCCGCCGGCCTGCTCGATCGCCTCGACGATGCGGGCCTCGTCGGTCGCGACCACGACTTCGCCCACGCCCGATTCCACCGCCCGGCGCCAGACGCGGACGATCATCGGCTCGCCGAGGATGTCAGCGAGCGGCTTGCCCGGAAGGCGCGTCGCCTGCATGCGGGCGGGGATCAGGATCAGCGGATTTGGCATCGTGGCGGGCTTGCTCGGCGGAAGCGTCAAATGGTCTCAAAGCGGAGCGTGCTTATACGAGTTGCAATGCAGCGCGCAAAGCGGTTAAGCAGCCTTCGAGTGCCGGAGTGCGCGAGCCTCCGGCCAGAGCGCTATCTTGCTTCGCGCGCGGCGAGGCCGGGAGTCCCGAGACGATGAATATCGAACTGAACAAGATCGCCGGCGCGGGCCTCTCGACGCTGCTCGTCGTAATGGCCCTCAACATGGGCGCCGGCATCGTCTTCGCCCCGAAGAAGCCGGCCATCCCCGGCTTCGACCTGCCGAGCCTGGAGCCGGCCGCTGCCGGCGGCGGTGCGGCCCCGGCGGCTGTGGCCGACGAGCCGATCGCGGTGCGCCTCGCCAAGGCCGACCCGGCCAAGGGCGAGAAGGCCGTCGGCGCCTGCAAGGCCTGCCACACCTTCGAGAAGGGCGGCGCCAACAAGGTCGGCCCGCATCTGTTCGACGTCTATGGCCGCGCCAAGGGCTCGGTCGAGGGCTTCGGCTATTCGGCCGCGATGAAGGGCAAGGCGTCCGAGAAGTGGGAAGCCGAACAGCTCGACGGCTTCCTGAAGAACCCGAAGGCCTACATGCCGGGTACCACCATGGCCTTCGCCGGCCTCGGCAAGCCCGACACCCGCGCCGATGTCGTGGCCTATCTCAACACGCTGGCTGACGCGCCGAAGCCGTTGCCGAAGCCCTGATCCGGCGGCAACCCTTGCACTGATGCGACTTTGCGAGCCGGGCCGAAAGCCCGGCTTTTGCTTGTGGTCGCCATCCAAATGCCGTCACCATGCCGGTCTATGCGCATGGCGCTGGCCTTGGCCCGCTCCAACGGGATAATCAGGGCACGAATCGCAAGGGGGACGGAATGGCTGTGCGGATCACTCGTCGCAGGCTGCTGGAGGCCGGTGGCGCCCTGGTCGGAGCCGCGAGCCTGCCGGGGGGGCTCGCTCTCGCGCAGGAGGCAGAAGTCCATGGCCTCTCGACCTTCGGCGAACTCGCGCTGCCGCCCGACTTCCCGCACTTCGCTTATGTCAATCCGCAAGCGCCCAAGGGGGGCTCGATCACCGTCCAGATCAAGCGGGCCGGCGGCAATCAGGGCTTCGACACCTTCAACACCCTCAACACCTATGTATTGCAGGGCGATGGCGCAGCCGGCATGGATGCCTGCTTCGACAGCCTGATGGCCGGCTCCGGCGACGAGCCCGGCTCGCTCTACGGCCTGCTGGCGAAAAGCGTCGCGGTCTCCCCGGACAAGCTGGCCTACCGCTTCCGCATGCGGCCCGAGGCGAAATTCCACGATAGCTCGCAGGTCACCGCCAGCGACGTCGCCTTCAGCCTTAACATCCTCAAGACCAAGGGCCATCCGAGCTACCGGCTGATCCTGAACGAGATGGAATCGGCCACCGCCGAGGGCAACGGCTTCGTCGTCGTCAAGCTCTCGCCAAAGCGCAGCCGCGACCTGCACCTGATCGTCGCCGGCCTGCCGGTGTTCTCGGAGAAGTATTGGTCGACCCGCAACTTCGAGGCCTCGACGCTGGAGCCGCCGCTCGGTTCCGGCGCCTACAAGGTCGGGCGCTTCGAGCAGGGCCGCTTCATCGAGTTCGACCGGGTGCCCGACTACTGGGCCAAGGATCTGCCGGTGAATGTCGGCACGAACAATTTCGACCGGGTGCGCTGGGAGTATTTCCGCGACCGGCAGGTCGCCTTCGAGGCGTTCAAGAGTGGCGTGATCACCTTCCAGGAGGAGTTCACCTCGCGGATCTGGGCGACGGGCTACGATTTCCCGGCGATCAAGGAAGGCAAGGTCAAGAAGGAAGCCCTGCCGAAGACCGAGCCGATCGGCTCGCAGGGCTGGATCTACAATCTCAGGCGCGAGAAATTCGCCGATCCGCGCATTCGCGAGGCGCTCGGCCTCGCCTTCGATTTCGAGTGGACCAACAAGAACATCATGTTCTCGTCCTTCTCGCGGGCGACCTCCTATTTCGAGAATTCGGACTCGAAGGCAGTGGGCATGCCCTCTCCGGAGGAGCTCGCCTTGCTCGAGCCCTTCCGCGGCAAGGTTCCGGACGAGGTATTCGGCGAGCCCTTCCTGCCGCCGGTCTCGGACGGCTCCGGCAGCGACCGCAACCTGCTGCGCCGCGCCGACGAGATGCTGCGCGCCGCCGGCTGCAAGCGCGACGGCAACGTGCTGAAATTGCCGAACGGCCAGCCCTTCGAGATCGAGTTTCTCGATTCGACGCCGTCGCTGCAGCCGCACACCCAGCCTTTCCAGGCCAATCTCAAGCGGCTCGGCATCAATGCGACGTCGCGTATCGTCGACGGCGCGCAGTATCAGCGCCGGCTCGACGAGTTCGACTTCGACGTCATCAGCCGGGCGATGAGTGGCAGCGCGATACCCAGCGACTCGCTGCGCGTCGTCTACGGCTCGGAGGCGGCCAAGACGCGCGGCTCGCGCAATGTCGGTGGCATTTCGAGCCCGGCGATCGACGCGATGCTCGATAGCATCGGCCAAGCCGACAGCTACGCCAAGGTCGTCGTCGCGGCCAAGTGCCTCGACCGGCTGCTGCGGGCCGGACGCTACTGGATCCCGATGTGGTGGAACGCCAGCGAGTGGCTGGCCTATTGGGACATGTACGACCGGCCGCAGACCAAGCCGAAATACTCCTCCGGAGCCCCTGCGATCTGGTGGTATGATCCCGAAAAGGCGAAGCGGATCGGGAAGGGCTGATGCTGGCTTACATCGCCCGGCGCTTGGCGCTGATGGTGCCGACCTTGTTCGGCATCCTGCTGATCTCCTTCGTCATCGTGCAGTTCGCACCGGGCGGCCCGGTGGAGCGCGTGATCTCGCAATTGCAGAACCCGAACAGCGGCGGCGCGGCCGATCGGGTCGGCGGCGGCGCCGGCGGCGACGCCGGGGCGCAGTCGATGGACGCGAGTTCGGCCTATCGCGGCGCGCAGGGGCTCGACCCGGCTTTCATCAAGGAGCTGGAGAAGCAGTTCGGCTTCGACAAGCCGGCGCATGAACGCTTCCTGAAGATGCTCAAGGACTATGCGACCTTCGATTTCGGCCGCAGCTATTTCCGCGATGCGCCGGTGCTGCAGCTGATCAAGGAGAAGCTGCCGGTCTCGATCACGCTCGGGCTGTGGATGACGCTGCTCTCCTATGCGATCTCGATCCCGCTCGGCATCCGCAAGGCCGTCAAGGACGGCTCGCGCTTCGACACCTGGACCAGCGCGGTGGTGATCGTCGGCTACGCGATTCCCGGCTTCCTGTTCGCGATCCTGCTGATCGTGCTCTTCGCCGGCGGCTCCTTCTGGCAGATATTCCCGCTGCGCGGCCTGACCTCGGAGAACTGGGCGCAGCTCGGCCCGCTCGAAAAGGTGCTCGACTATCTCTGGCACATCGCCCTGCCGGTGACTGCGATGGCGCTCGGGGCCTTCGCGACCTCGACGCTCCTGACCAAGAACTCCTTCCTCGACGAAATCAGGAAGCAATACGTCCTGACCGCCCGGATGAAGGGTCTGTCGGAGCGCAGCGTGCTCTACGGTCATGTCTTCCGCAACGCCATGCTGATCGTCATCGCCGGCTTCCCCGGCGCCTTCGTGCACGCGCTCTTCGCCGGCTCACTCCTGATCGAGACGATCTTCTCGCTCGACGGGCTCGGGCTCCTCTCCTTCGAGGCGATCGTCAACCGCGACTACCCCGTGGTCTTCGCCAATCTCTATATCTTCTCGCTGATCGGCCTCGTCGTGCACCTGATCACCGATTTGACCTACGCCTGGGTCGACCCGCGCATCGACTTCGAATCGCGGGAGGCCTGAGATGGGCGACACGCTGCTCGACGCTCCACCGCCTGCCCTGCGCAGCGCCGCCCCGGCAAGCGCCCCGGCCGCCGCGCAGCAGGGCTGGCTCAAGCTCTCGCCGATCAACCGGCGCCGGCTCAACAATTTCAAGGCCAACAAGCGCGGCTGGTGGTCGCTCTGGATCTTCCTGACCCTGTTCGCGCTCTCGCTGTTCGCCGAGTTCATCGCCAACGACCGGCCGCTGATCGTCCGCTACAAGGGCGAGACGCTGTTCCCGGTCGTGGTGAACTATCCCGAGGAGAAGTTCGGCGGCTTCCTCGCCACCACCGATTATCGCGACCCGGTCATCGCCAAGGAGATCGCGGCCCATGGCTGGGCGCTCTGGCCGGCGATCCGCTACTCCTACCGGACGCATAATCTCGACCTGCCGGTGCCGGCCCCTGCCCCGCCGACCTGGATGCTGAAGGACGAGCAGTGCCGCCCGATCGCCGAGCGCACGGGCGGCTCGACCTGCCGCGACCTCGAATGGAACTGGCTCGGCACCGACGACCAGGGCCGCGACGTCGTCGCCAGGCTGATCTACGGCTTCCGGATCTCGATCCTGTTCGGCCTGATTCTCGCCTCGATCTCCTCGGTAATCGGCATCGCCGCAGGCGCGATCCAGGGCTACTTCGGCGGCTGGACCGACCTGATCTTCCAGCGCGTCATCGAAATCTGGACCTCGATCCCGGCGCTCTACCTCCTGATCATCGTCGCGGCGATCATCACGCCGAGCTTCTTCGTGCTGCTCGGCATCCTGCTGCTGTTCTCCTGGGTGGCGCTGGTCGGCGTGGTCAGGGCCGAATTCCTGCGGGCCCGCAATTTCGAGTATGTCCGGGCCGCACGGGCGCTCGGGCTCACCGACCGCGCCATCATGGTCAAGCACCTCCTGCCCAACGCCATGGTCGCAACCCTGACCTTCCTGCCCTTCATCCTGAACGGCTCGATCACCACCCTGACCTCGCTCGACTTCCTCGGCTTCGGCCTGCCGCCCGGCTCGCCCTCGCTCGGCGAGCTCCTGGCGCAGGGAAAAGCGAACCTGCAGGCGCCCTGGCTCGGCCTCGCCGGCTTCGTGGTGATCGCCATGATGCTGTCGCTGCTGATCTTCATCGGCGAAGCGGTCCGTGACGCCTTCGACCCGAGGAAGACCTTCGCGTGACCGCTCCCCTCCTCTCCGTCCAGGATCTCTCCGTCGCCTTCCGCCAGGGCGGGCAGGAGACGCTCGCCGTCGACAAGGTCTCCTTCCAGATCGCCAGGGGCGAGACGCTGGCGCTGGTCGGCGAATCCGGCTCGGGCAAGTCGGTTTCGGCTCTGTCGATCCTGAAGCTGCTGAACTACCCGGCAGCGCATCATCCCTCCGGCAAGGTGCTGTTCGCCGGGCAGGACCTGATCGCCGCCGATGAGGACGCGATGCGCAAGGTGCGCGGCAACGACATCACCATGGTGTTCCAGGAGCCGATGACCTCGCTCAACCCGCTGCACACGATCGCGCGGCAGATCGGCGAGATCCTCGAGCTGCACAAGGGGCTGCGCGGCGAGAAGGCCCGCGCCCGCACGCTCCAACTGCTCAGCCTCGTCGGGATCCGGGACGCCGAAAGCCGGCTCGACGCCTATCCGCACCAGCTCTCCGGCGGCCAGCGCCAGCGCGTGATGATTGCGATGGCGCTCGCCAACGAGCCCGACCTATTGATCGCCGACGAGCCGACCACGGCGCTCGACGTCACCGTCCAGGCCCAGATCCTGACCCTGCTCAAGGAATTGCAGGAGAGGCTCGGCATGGCCGTCCTGTTCATCACCCATGACCTCGGCATCGTCAGGCGCATCGCCGACCGGGTCTGCGTGATGCTGAAAGGCAAGATCGTCGAGCAGGGCCCGGTCTCGGAGATCTTCGACCAGCCGCAGCACGAGTATACGCGGCGGCTGCTGGCGGCAGAGCCCAAGGGCCGGCCGGAGCCGGTGGCGGAGGGCGCCGCGACACTGCTCGAAGCCGGGCCGATCAAGGTCTGGTTCCCGATCAAGAGCGGCCTGCTGCGGCGCGTGACCGGCCATGTGAAGGCTGTCGATGGCATCTCGGTGAAAGTCCGCGAGGGCGAGACGCTCGGCGTCGTCGGCGAGTCCGGCTCCGGCAAGACGACGCTCGGCCTCGCCATCCTCAGGCTGATCTCGTCGGAAGGGCCGATCCTGTTCCTCGGCGACAGGATCGACGGGCTCAAGGCCGCAGCCGTCCGGCCGAAGCGCCGGGATCTGCAGGTGGTTTTCCAGGACCCTTATGGCTCGCTTTCGCCACGCATGTCGGTGGCCGAGATCGTCGCCGAGGGCCTGACCGTGCAGCAGAAGGACCTGAGCTATCAGCGCCAGCGCGAGATCGTGGCGCAGGCGCTCGCCGATGTCGGGCTCGACCCCGCCGCCATGGACCGCTATCCGCACGAATTCTCCGGCGGCCAGCGCCAGCGCATCGCGATCGCCCGCGCCATGGCGCTCGACCCGAAATTCGTCGTGCTCGACGAGCCGACCTCGGCGCTCGACATGTCGGTTCAGGCCCAGATCGTCGAGTTGCTGCGTGAGCTGCAGACGCGGCGCAAGCTCGGCTATCTCTTCATCAGCCACGACCTGAAAGTGGTCCGGGCGCTGTCGCACCGGGTGCTGGTGATGCAGAACGGCAAGGTCGTCGAGGAAGGGCAGGCCGAGGAGGTCTTCTCCCGACCGCGCGAGACCTACACGAAGGCGCTGCTCGCCGCCGCCCTCAACCTCGAGCCGGCCGAAGCGGCCGCGGTGCGGGACTGACGATGACGCGCGCCATCCTGATCGTACTCGACTCCGTCGGCTGTGGCGGGGCAGAGGATGCCGCCGCCTACGGCGATACAGGCGCCGATACGCTCGGCCATATCGCCGAGGCCTGCGCCGATGGCCGCGGCGACCGGAAGGGGCTCCGCAGCGGGCCGCTCGCGATCCCCAATCTCGCGCGGCTCGGGCTCAGCCATGCCTGCGAGGCCTCGACCGGCAAGCCGCTCGCCGGCGTTGTGCGGCCGGAAGCGCCCCAGGGCCAGCACGGCTACGGCGTCGAGGTCAGCCAGGGCAAGGACACTCCGTCCGGCCACTGGGAGATCGCCGGCTGCCCCGTCCCGTTCAAATGGGGCTACTTCACCGCGCTGGAGAACTCCTTTCCGGGGGAACTCGTCGCCGCCATCATCCGCGACGGCTCCCTGCCTGGCATCCTCGGCAACAAGCATGCCTCGGGCACCGCGGTGATCGACGAACTTGCCGAGGAGCACATCCGGACCGGCAAGCCAATCTGCTACACCTCGGTCGACTCGGTGCTGCAGATCGCGGCGCATGAAGAGCATTTCGGGCTGGAGCGGCTCTACGACCTCTGCAAGAAGGTCCGCCTCCTGGTCGACCCGCTCAGGATCGGCCGTGTCATCGCACGGCCTTTCATCGGCTCGCCCGAGACCGGTTTCACCCGCACCGGCAACCGCAAGGACTTTTCCATCCCGCCGCCGGACGAGACCATTTTGGACCGGCTGGCCCGGCATGGCCGTGCGACCGTAACCGTTGGCAAGATCGGCGATATTTTCGCCCATCGCCACACAGGCCGAGAGATCAAGCCCTTCGGCAATGCTGCGATGTTCGCAGCCGCGCTCGAAGCGATCGAGACGCTCCCCGATGGCGGCTTCTGCTTCGTCAATCTCGTCGATTTCGACACCGAGTACGGCCATCGCCGCGACATTCCCGGCTATGCGGCGGCTCTGGAGGCGTTCGATCGCGCCTTGCCTGCGCTGGAGGCGCGACTGAGGCCGGGCGACCTCGCTGTCATCACCGCCGACCATGGCAATGATCCGAGCTGGCCGGGGACCGACCATACCCGCGAGCATGTCCCGATCCTGGCTTTCGGACCGGACGTCGCCGCCGGGCCGATCGGTCGCCGCGAGAGCTTCGCCGACATCGCAGCGAAGCTCGCAACCTGGCTCGACATCGGCGCCGTCGGTCCGGGGCGGAGCTGGTAGGCAGGCCTTTTCAGGCGGCGGCTACCTTCTCGCAGAACTCGGCGACCTCGCGGCGGATCTTCGAAGCCTGCTGCGCCAGCTCATCCGAGGACTGCTGCAGCTCCTCCGCGGCGTCATGCGTGCGGGCCGTCACCGCCCGGAAGCCGCCGAGCGCCTCGGCGCTGCGATTGGCCCCGTCCGAAGAGATCTGCACCTCATGGGCGATCTCGTTCGTGGCGCGGTTCTGCTCCTCGACCGCATGCGCGATCGAGATCGAGACGGTCTCGACCTCGCCGATCGCCGAGACGATCGCACGGATCGACTTCAGCGAGCGCTGGGAGGCGGTCTGGATGGCGCCGATCGAGCGCGCCACCTCCTCGGTGGCGTTGGCGGTCTGGGTCGAGAGCGTCTTGACCTCGCTGGCAACGACGGCGAAGCCCTTGCCCATGGCGCCGGCGCGGGCCGCCTCGATCGTCGCGTTGAGCGCGAGCATGCTGGTCTGCGCCGCGACGCCACGGATGATCTCGACAACCGCTCCGACGCTTTCGCTGGTCCGGGCCAGGGCCTCGATCTCGGCGCTCGCGGCGCGGGCAAGCGCTGCGGCCGCTTTCGAGCTGTCGGCGGAATGCGTGACGCTGCGGCCGATCTCGGCGATCGAACTGGCGAGCTCCTGGGCCGCCGCGGCGGTCTGATCGATACTGCGTGTCGTCTCGCCGGAAGAATGGGCGACTGCGCTGCTCTGCTGACGCGCCTGCTCTGAAGCCCCCGTCAGGTCGCGGGCATTCGTCTGCATGGCCTCTGCCGCCCGGTCGAGCACGGCCATGGCGTGCTCCATCTCGCGGTGGAAGCCACCGACGATCTCGCGGATCGCCTGTGAGCGCGCGCCGACCTCTTCGACATTCTTCTTCTCGAGCTCGCTGGCGCGGCGCTCACGCATGACGAGCTCCTCGGCCCGGCGCAGATTGGCGTCGTTCTCGGCGAGGATGCGGGCCGTGATCACCGCGATAGCGGTCAGGAAGGTGGTCTCGACCACGACGATGACGGCGTGCAGCAGCACGCGGGCCAGACTACCGCCTTGATAGAACACGGCAGCGGGCAGGACGTATTGCAGGACGAGGTGGTGCGCTGCGGTGAGCGCCGCACCCATGACGATCGGCCGCCAGTCGCAGAAACCGGCCAGCAAAGCCAGCACAGCGAAGTAGTACATGTGGCTGTCGGGCTGCCAGGGATGGCCGGCGAAGCTCGCGACGAAGATCGAGACCTGCCCGATGAGGGCCGTCGCGATCATAAGCTGGGTCGCTGTCGTTGCGCCGCGCGCGCGATAGGCCAGGAAGGCCGCCGCAGCCAGCACGAAGGCGCCGGCAGCGGGAGCAAAGGCGGGATTGCCCAGGATCGACGCCGTGGCGGCCAGGATCGGCACATGGAGGAAGGCAAGGCCGATCAGGCCACGCGCCGTCAGGTCGCGCAGGCCGGGCAGGGTCAGAATCATGCGGCGCCTCCGCCGGAAAGACAGCCGGCCAGGCCCTCGAGCCGCAGCAGCAGCAAGGCCCCGGCAGGCCTGGCGGCTTCGTCCTCGCCCGCCGCGACGATCATCACGAAGGGTAACGCCCCGCTGCGCAGGACGCGCATGCCAGCGGCGAGACTGCTCGCCGCGGCCTCGGAGCTGCTGGTCCAAGGCGGGAACACCGCCGCCAATTCCTCGGCGCGCGCGTCGTTCCGCCCGGGGAGGCCGGTCAGTGCAATGAGGCCGGAGGAGATGATGAGCGCTGCGATCGCCGAACCGTCACGCAGACGGGCACGCCCCTCGGATCGCGTGTGTGAGGGGATAAGGCTTTGCCGCATATCGTCGTGGGCTTTCGGCGTAGCTAGGCACGGAGTTCGAACGCTTGGCTTGAGGCTGCCCGCTTAATTTTCCATGAAACAAGCGCACTTCACTGCTTTAGCCGGCCGTTAACCGTAACTAGCCGCTCGAAACGTTGCGTTTCCTGCTCGTCACGAGACGGCACAGGGATGACACCGCCTCCGGCTTCCAGCTTCACCCTCTCAGCCGCGCCTTGATCCTGCGCATCAGTCCGTCGCGGACGTCGCGATAGGCATCGAGCACCTGCTCGCGCGAGCCCTGCACCGCGGAGGGATCGGCCGTCGGCCAGTACTCGACCTCGGCGGCAGTGGTGCGGGTCAGGTCGAGCGCCTTGTGATGCGCCTCCGGCGACAGCGTGACGATGAGGTCGAAGTTGAGCCCCTCCCACTCCTCCAGTTCCTCGATCGATTTCGGCCTGTGCTTGCGGGCGTCGATGCCGATTTCATCGAGAACGGCGAGCGCGAACGGGTCGGTCTCGCCCTTCTTCGCGCCGGCCGACTGGACATAGATCGACTTGCCGAAGAAGTGTTTGGCCATCGCCTCCGCCATCGGTGAGCGGACTGCGTTCAGCGCGCACATGAACAGCACGCTCTGGAGCTTGCGGGAGGCCGGCTCCAAGCGTTCAGCCCTTCCAGTGCAGCGCGTAGATCAGGGTGAAGAGGCGCCGCGCCGTCTCGCGGTCGAGCTTGACCTTGCCTGCCAGACGCTCGACCAGGATTGCCCCCGCCTCGTCGTGCAGGCCGCGCCGGCCCATGTCGATCGCCTCGATCTGGGCCGGGGTCGCAGTCCTGATCGCGGCATAATAGCTCTCGCAGACCATCTCATAGTCCTTGATCAGCCGCTTCAGCGGCGTCAGGGAGAGATGGTGGGTGACGAGAGCGGTGCCGCCGGCGTCCCGGACCTCGAAGGCGAGGCGGCGCTCGACCAGCGCCAGATGAACCGCATAGGGCCCGCCATCGAACTCAGGCAGGGCGAAATGGTTGCGCTCGATCAGATCGTAGATGGCAATGGCGCGTTCATGCTCCTGATCCGGCGTGCCGCGCCCGAGCGAAGCTTCATCGAGCGTGACGCCGACCAGGCGGTTGGTTTCGGACATGTGCCCTCCCCTGCCGGCGCCGAAGGTGCGGAATCGCGATCGGCGCCTCAGTTCAGCCTGATCGTCACGGAACGGCCATGGGCCTGCAAGCCCTCGGCCTCGGCGAGTTCGACTGCCGCGCCCGCGAGCGCCCGCAAGGCACCGGCATCGCATTTCAGCAGCGAGGTCCGCTTCATGAAGTCGGGCACGCCGAGCCCGGAAGAGAAACGGGCCGAACGCGCCGTCGGCAGGACGTGGTTGGAGCCGCCGACATAGTCGCCGATAGCCTCCGGCGTATGGCCGCCGAGGAAGATCGCGCCGGCATTGCGGATGCGTTTGGCGAGGCGCTCGGGATCGGCAGTGACGATCTCAAGGTGCTCGGGCGCCAGCCGGTCGACCAGCGGGACCGCGGCGTCCAGCGTCTCGACAAGGATGACGGCGCCGAAATCGGCCCAGCTCGCTCCTGCGATCTCGGCCCGCGGAAGCGTCTTGAGCTGGCTTGCGACCGCACACTCGACTTCGCCGGCGAGCGCAGCATCGTCGGTGATCAGGATCGACTGCGAAGCGGTGTCGTGTTCCGCCTGCGCCAGCAGATCGGCCGCGATCCAGTCGGGATTTGCGCCGGCGTCGGCGAGGACCAGAACCTCGGAGGGACCAGCGATCATGTCGATGCCGACCGTCCCGAAGACACGGCGCTTGGCCGCCGCGACATAGGCGTTGCCGGGCCCCACGATCTTGGCGACCGGCGCGATGGTCGCCGTGCCATAGGCGAGCGCGGCGACCGCCTGGGCCCCGCCGATGCGGTAGATTTCGTCGATGCCGGCGAGCCGTGCCGCCGCCAGCACCAGAGGATTGCTCTGCCCGCGCGGGGTCGGGGCGACCATGACGAGACGCTCGACGCCGGCGACCTTGGCCGGCACCGCGTTCATCAGCACCGAGGACGGGTAGCTCGCCGTGCCGCCGGGGACATAGAGGCCGACGGCCTCGATCGCGCTCCAGCGCCAGCCGCTCTCGACGCCAAGCGCATCGCGAGACCAGGAATCGGCGGGCTTCTGGCGCAGATGATAGGCCTCGATGCGCGAGCGCGCCGTCTCGAGCGCCGAAAGCTGCGCACGCGTGCAGGCCGCGACGGCCGCGTCGATCTCGGCCTCGGTGACGCGCAGGGTCGCCGGCGTCAGGTCGAGCCGGTCGAAGCGGCTGGTGTAATCGAGCAGCGCCTCGTCGCCGCGCGCCCGCACCTCGGCGATGATCGAGGCCGCGACCTGGTCGACGTCCTCCGAGACCTCGCGCTTGGTCGCCAGCAGGGCGGCAAAGGCCTGCTCGAAACCGGCATCACGTGCATCAAGCCTGATCGGCATGGAAAGTCCTGAACGGAAGAGGAGTTCAGCCCTGATCGGGATGGGTCGGGGTGGCCGCGGCCTCCCAGATCGGTCCGAGATCCTTCATCTGGGCCTCGATGCATTCGACGCCGAGCCGGATCGCGGCCCCGTCGGAGAAATGCAAGGTGACCTCCCCGGCCGGGCTCTGCGCCTCGGCGAAGGTCACCGCGAGCAGGCTGAGGACCGCATCCTGGGCGCCGGGCTCGATCTTGACGCTGCGGGCGCTGGTGACGCGCTCGAAATGCAGCGCCGCGAGGCGACGGCGCTTCTGGCCGCGCTCCGCGCCCTCCCAGTCGAAGCGGCGCAAGGCGAGCGCGAAACGCTGCTCGGCCGGGAGCCAGGCGATGTCACCCTTGCGCACCACCGCGTCCTGGAGATGCGCCGAGACGACCGCGAGATCCTCGGCGTCGAGGGCGATCAGCTTCAGCGGCTCGGCGACAGGATCGGACATGCGCCCTATCTGGCCGGGACGCCTGCCGGCGTCAACCGCTGATGCGTTCGATCTGGGCGCCGCAGCGGCCGAGCTTGGCCTCAAGTGCCTCGAAACCGCGATCGAGATGGTAGACGCGGTTGATCATGGTATCGCCCTCGGCCACGAGCCCGCCGATCACCAGCGAGACCGAGGCGCGCAGGTCCGTCGCCATCACCGGGGCGCCGGTCAGCTTCTCGACACCGTCGACATAGGCGGCGTCGCCGTCGAGCCTGATCTTCGCGCCGAGCCGGGCGAGCTCCTGCACATGCATGAAGCGGTTCTCGAAGATCGTCTCGCGGATGCGCGAGGTGCCATTGGCCCGTGTCATCAGCGCCATGAGCTGCGCCTGAAGATCGGTCGGGAAGCCAGGAAACGGGTCGGTGGTGACGTCGACCGGCTCGAGCGCCGCGCCATTGCGGCGGATCCGGACGCCTTCATTGCTGGTCGAAACCTCGACGCCGGCCTCGGACATCACGTCGAGCGCTGACTGGAGCAGGTCGGCACGAGCGCCTTCGAGCAGGACGTCGCCGCCGGTCATCGCCACCGCCATGGCATAGGTGCCGGTCTCGATCCGGTCGGGCAGCACGGCATGATGCGTGCCGCCGAGGCGGCCGACGCCGCGAATGGTGATGGTCGAGGTGCCGGCGCCTTCGATCTTCGCGCCCATCTTGTTGAGGCAGTCGGCAAGGTCGACGACTTCGGGCTCGCGCGCGGCGTTCTCGATGGTGGTGACGCCGTCGGCGAGGACCGCCGCCATCAAGGCGGTGTGGGTGCCGCCGACCGTGACCTTCGGAAAGACGATATCGCCACCCTTAAGGCCCTTCGGAGCCCGCGCCAAAGCATAGCCGTTCTCGATGTCGATCTTGGCGCCGAGGCGCTCCAGCGCCATCAGCAGGAGATCGACCGGGCGCGTGCCGATGGCGCAGCCGCCGGGCAGCGAGACCTTGGCCTCGCCCATCCGGGCCAGGATCGGCGCGATCACCCAGAAGCTGGCGCGCATGGTCGAGACCAGTTCGTAGGGCGCGCAGGTGTCGACAATCTGGCGGGCGGTCAACGCGAAGGTCTGGCCGGTCTCCGAGGTCTGGCCGGCACGCTTGCCGGCGATCGAGCGATCGACGCCGTGATTGGAGAGGATGCGCGAGAGCGCGCTGACGTCCGAGAGACGCGGCACATTGGCGAGCGTCAGCGTCTCGTCGGTCAGCAAGCTGGCGATCATCAGCGGCAGCGCCGCGTTCTTGGCGCCCGAGATCGGGATGACGCCGTCAAGGCGCTGGCCGCCGGTGATGCGGATACGGTCCATCTGGCTCGTCCTGCTGGCGCGGCCGGCGTGGGAGCGCCGGCGGAAGGGAATTAGGTCAGGACCGGGAGGTTTCGGCCTGGGCGGGCGGCGTGTCGTCTGTCGCTTCCGTCTCGGCCGTCCGCCGCGCGCGCGCCTGCGCCTTGCGGCGTTTCAGGTTCTCGCGCAGGGCGGCAGCAAGGCGCGCCCTTTTCTGCTCGTCGGCTTCGGTCTGGCGGCTCAAGTCGTCAGCTCGTCGGAAATGTCCCGCCGCAGCGAGGCGTCGGGCGCTGGAATGGTTAGCCGCTCGGGCGCCTGCGGACAAGACAGCCGGCGCAGGAGAAGCGCCAACCGCTCTGCAAACCTTTTGGCAGGCCGATTGCGGCACAACTGCGACCAAACCGGCACAGACGCGAGACAGCCGCAGGCGCCGGCGACGGGGCGGCAAGCCTTCCGACCGCGGCTTCCTTCTCTGAATGCAGGTCGAGCGGCGGCGAAATCGCCCGTCAGCTCCCCTGGCACCGCCGGTTTCTTCTCTTCCGGGCACATGCACCGCTATCGACCGCAACCTCGGCACAACCATTGCGTGAGCCGGCAAACCGCAGGAACCCGTCGAGTTTTGGGGCGCCGACGCGTCGGCGCAGAGCGTGCCGAACTGCTTAGAAGGCTCACAAATCCTAATGGAATTAACCATTTCCGGGAGTTTGCGTTTACAGATTATTAACTTCACGTACCTTTCCGGCGGGTCGAGAGACGAGGAGAGCGGGATGTTCCAGAGCTATGCACCGGCGATCGGCGGCGCGCCGGCTCGGGGACTGACAGGCAAGGAGGTGATCGAGGCGATCCGCCACAGCGCCGGCTTCCTGCCGGAGGTGCAGCTCGCCTATGAGCCGGAGATCAGGACGCTCTGGGTCACGATCAAACCGGAGCTGAAGCCGGTCTTCACGCTGCAGTTGCTCGACAGTCTGGGTAAGGTGCAGCAGGCGATCATGGATCTCTGGAGCGCACCGGAGGATTACCACTCCGCGCCCGTGCGCTTCCTTGCCTTCCGTGGCACCGGCCCGTTCTTCACGCTCGGCGGAGATCTCGACTTCTATCTCGACTGCCTGGCCAAGAACGACCGGGCCGCGCTGCAGGAATATGCCCGCCTGTCGATCGAAGGAGCCGTCCGCAACGCAAGCGGCCTGAACGGGCTCGTGGTGACGCTGTCGACGATCCACGCCAAGGCGATCGGCGGCGGGATCGACGCGCCGCGCTCATGCAACATCATGATCGCCGAAGAGCAGGCCTCGTTCGTCTACCCCGAGATCAAGTTCAACCATTTTCCGATCACCGCGGTGGCGATCCTGTCGCGCCGCATGGGCGCGCGCGCCGCGGAACGGATGCTACTTTCGGCCGAAGAAATGAGCGCAGAGGAGTTCATGGCAGCCGGCGGTCTCGAAGCTGTCGTGCCGACCGGCACGGGCGAGGACTGGATCCGCAAATACGCTGCCGACTCGCTACCGATGCATGCCGCCAAGACGGCGCTGTTCTCGGCCTTCAACCGCCGGGCCGGCGATCTGCGCGAGGAACTCGAGCATCTCGGCCAGATCTGGACGGACTGCATGCTGCGCCTGCACCCCTCCGCGATCTCCAAGCTGCAGCGCATCGCCCAGACCCAGGACCGCATGCTCGCGCGCGTCTACCAACGGCAGGGAGAGCCCAGCACCTCCGGCTCCGGACGCCACTGAGGCGCAGCGCCCGGGCGGCACCGGGCGATCCCACGACTCGGTAGCGTAAATCTCACGGAACTTTTACCTTTCTGACCTAAAGCGGTTTAAGAACGAGGCGAACGACCAAGCTGTCGCTGCCTCCCCGTGGCCGTCGAAGGGCAGGAGTTTATGGCGGAAGCGCCGAACCGGCAGCGCGCGATGGATGTGCGCGGCGAGATGACGGAGCCGCCGGCCATCGCATATGGCAGCGCGGGCGAGGTCGATCTCGCCGATTATCGGCTGCTGGTTTCGTCCCTGTTCTCCTCGCCGGGCTCGATCATCCCGGGCGGCATCGCCGGCATCCTGACGCCCTATCTCTGCTGGCTCTCGACCGGCGCTCAGATCTTCATGACGCTGACGCTGTCGGTCGCGCTGGTGGTCGTGCTGCGCATCCTGACCGTGATCCGCTACCGCAGGCTCGATCATTCGGAGGATACCTACGAGGAAACGCGGCGCTGGGATCGCGAGTACTTCGCCGGCGCGACCGTCTTCAGCGCCGTGCTCGGTTACAGCTGCTATGTCGCGCTCGCGCACACCGACGATGCGGCGGCCCACATCACCTCGGTCGCTTCCACGATCGCACTTGCCTCCGGCTACGTCGCGCGCAATGCCGGCCGGCCGAAGTTCGTCGCTGTCCAGCTCCTCACCTTCTGCGTGCCGATGGCGGTGGGCCTGATCCAGGCCCACAACCCGTATTATCACTATATCGGCTATTTCGCCTTTCTTTATGTGGCGGCGAACATCGCGATCACCAACTCGCTGCATCGCAATCTCTTGGCGCTGAGCGACGCCACCAAACAATCCAAGGCGCTGGCCACGGCCCTGCATTCGCAGAACCTGACCCTCGATGCCGCACTGAACACCATGATCCACGGGCTCGCGATGTTCGATCGCAAGCTCGAGCTCGCCGTGTCCAACGCTCCGCATGCCGCGCTCTATGGCATGCCGGAGACGCTGACCCTGCCGGGCACGCCGATCACCGCCATCGCCCGCTTCCTGGTCGAGCGTCAGATCGCGAGCGCCGAGCAGGTCCGCGCGATCAAGACCGCGCTCGACCGGGTGCAGGCGACGCAGCAGGCCGCCATCTACGAGTTCCAGTCGCGCAACGGCCGCATGCTGGTGGTCACCATCGCGCCGGCAGCCGAGGGCGGTGTGCTAATGCTGACCGAGGACGCGACCGAGCGGAAGGCGACGGAGGCGCTGATCGAGCAGATGGCGCGCTTCGACGAGCTCACCGGGCTCGCCAATCGCTTCGAGTTCAACGGCCAGCTCGCCGAGGCGTTCAAGAAGCAGGAGCGCACGGGTCAGGCATTCGCGCTGCTGTATATCGACCTCGACGGCTTCAAGCAGGTCAACGACAATCTCGGCCACGACATCGGCGACAAGGTCCTGGTCCAGACCGCGGCACGGCTGAAGAGCGCCATCCGGCAGAGCGACATGCTGGCGCGTTTCGGCGGCGACGAGTTCGTGCTCATTCTGCCGGCTGCCGATGTCGATACGGTCAGGGTCATCGCGCAGCGGATGATCGAGGCCATGGGCCGCGCCTTCGTGCTCGATACCAAGACCGTCTACGTCACCGCCAGCATCGGCATCGCGCTCGCACCCGTGGATGGCGCCAACCCCGCCGATCTGCTGCGCCACGCCGATACCGCGCTCTACAAGGCCAAAGCAGCGGGCCGCAACACCGCGACATTCTTCGACCCGCTGATGGCCGAGGAGATGCTCGACCGTCACGAGATCGAGGTCGACCTGCGCCAGGCCAGCGCCGAAGGCACGCTCCAGCTCTACTACCAGCCGATCATCGACCTGCGCACGCAGCAGGTCGTGACCCGCGAAGCCCTGATGCGCTGGTCGCATCCGACACGCGGCATGGTTCCGCCCAACGTCTTCATCCCGATCGCCGAGCAGTCCGGCCTGATCGCGGCAATGGGCGACTGGGCGATCGCCCAGGCCTGCATCGACGCGGCGAAATGGCCCGACGGGGTTGGCGTCTCGGTCAACGTCTCGCCCTTGCAGTTCCGCGAGCCGCTGCGCCTGGTGCAGACCGTCAAGGACGCCCTGCTCGCGGCCGGCCTCGCGCCGGGCAGGCTGACGCTGGAAGTCACCGAATCGCTGCTGATCGAGGACAACAAGGCTACGCTCGAGCTGATCAACGAATTGCGCACGATCGGGATCAAGTTCGCGCTCGACGATTTCGGGACCGGCTATTCATCGCTGGCCTATCTTTCGACCTACCCGTTCTCGCAGGTGAAGATCGACCAGAGCTTCAGCCGCAACGTCAACGCCGACGAAGCCTCGAAGGCGATCATCGAAGCGGTCTGCCAGCTTGCCCGCCGTCTTTCGATGAATGTCGTGGTCGAGGGCATCGAGACCGAGGCGCAGCGCATGGCGGTGCAGTTGCTCGGGGCGCAGCGGGCGCAGGGCTATCTGTTCGGCAAGCCCGAGCCGGTCTCCGACTTCGTCAAAAGCGACTCTCGCAAGCGAGCCTGAACTCGTCCGGGTCTGCCGCCCGCGTTGCTCGATTCCTGCCCTTCACGACGATGCGGCCTTGATTCCGCGGTTCCGGCAACGCATCAGCAAAGCTAGGGAAACGAGTCCGGAGACGCGGCGTTGACCGAGACCGCCAAAGCATTGGCCAGCCCCGGGCCAATGACGCCAGATATCTGCGTCGTCGGCTCCGGCCCCGGCGCACTCACGGTCGCGACCACCGCAGCGCTGTTCGGCGTCTCCGTCGTACTGGTCGAGACCGCCCGCGGCTCCGACCGGTCAGGCGCCAGCTCCACCCCGTCCGCCGCATTCTCCGCCGCAGCAGAGCGGGTCCAGACCATCCGCGAGGCCCGGCGCTTCGGAATTTCCACGGGTGAGCCGCAGGTCGACGCAGCGCAGCTGCGCAGCCATGCCGGCCAGATCGCTGCCGCGCTTGCGGCCAACGGCTCGGCGGAGCGCCTCGCGGCTCTCGGCATCGTCCTGCTGAAGAGCGACGCGCATTTTCTCAACCGCCACACGCTCGCGGCCGGCGAGCACCGGATCAGGGCCAGGCGCTTCGTCGTCGCGGTCGGTGCGCAGCCGACCTTGCCGCCGATCCCCGGCCTTGCCGAGTTGCCCTGCCTCACCGGCGCGGCGCTCGCGGCCTTGCCGCGCAGGCCCGAGCGGCTGCTCGTCCTCGGCGGCGAACCGAACGGCATCGAACTGGCGCAGGCGATGCGCCGACTTGGCAGCGAGGTCGTCCTCGTCCTGCCAGACGGGCTGCTGCCGCAGGAGGACCCGGAGGCGACCGATCTCGTTCGGCGCGCCCTGCTGCGGGACGGTGTCGAATTACATGAAGGCAGCGCCGTCCTGCGGGCGGGGGCTTCCCGGCATCGACTGCGCCTCGTGCTCGCCTCAAGCGACGGCGGTGACGGCATCACGATCGAGGGCACGCACCTGCTTGTCGCTACCGGCCGGGCGCCGGCGCTCACGGAACTCGATCTCGACCTTGCAGGCGTAAGCAGCGACGCGGGCGCGATCCCGGTCGACCGCGGCCTGCGGACCGCGAACCGCCGCATCTTCGCGATCGGCGATTGCGCCAGCATCGCCGGAGCGCCACCCTCGGCCCATGCCGCCGAGCACCATGCGGCGCTGGTCGTGCGCAATGCGCTGTTTCGCCTGCCGATCAACGCCACAGGCCAGGCGATCCCCCGGCTGACCCTCTGCCAGCCTGAAGTGGCGAGCCTCGGCGTGTCCGAGGCCGAGGCTCGCGAGCAGGGGGCGATCGGTGTGCTACGCTGGCCCTATGCCGAGAACGAGCGGGCCCAGGCCGAACGCCACAGCGAAGGGCTCATCAAGCTCATCACCGACAAGAGGGGCCGGATTCTCGGCGTCACCATCGTCGGTGCTCAGGCGGGCGAACTGATCGGGCTCTGGTGCCTCGCGGTGCAGCAGCGCCTCGCCGTCAAGGACGTGGCCGGGTTGGTCCTGCCCTCGCCCACCCTATCGGAGATTTCCAAGCGCGCCGCCCTTTCCGTTCATGCGCCGCTCGCCTCCAAGCCCGGCATTCGCCGACTGATCGGCTTCCTGCGGCGCTTCGGATAGACTGCGCTTCATGCCGGAGAGAGATTTCGATCCCAACAGCCTGTCGATAAGCCAGCCGCGTAGCCTGACGCGCCTTGGCCTGTCGGCAAAGCTGCTGATTCTGACGACGCTCTTCGTCATGCTGGCGGAGGTGCTGATCTACCTGCCCTCGATCGCAAATTACAGGCGCAACTGGCTGAACGACCGTCTGGCGGCGGCGCAGATAGCCGTGCTGGTGCTCGAGGGCGCACCGAACGACAATTTGCCGGAGGGCAGCGAGGAGCGCCTGCTCACCGGCGTCGGCGCCCGCGCGATCGCGGCACGCGTCGGCGGGGCGCGCCGCCTGCTCAGCCTCGACGCGATGCCGCCCGAGGTGGCGCAGACGGTCGACCTGCGCAATCTCGGTCGGATGGCCTCTATCGCGGAAGCGGTCTCGCTGCTGCTGCGGCCTGCCCATAAGCTACCGATCCGCGTGGTCGGGCAGGCGGTCGGCGCCGCCGACTTCGTCGAGATGGTGATCGACGAGGCACCGCTTCGGCAGGCGATGCTGAAATTCTCCTGGAACCTGCTGCTGATCTCGCTGCTGATCTCTGCACTCAGCGCCGGGATGATCTATTTTGCGCTGAACTGGCTGATCGTGACGCCGATCCGGCGTCTCGCCGCCAATGTCATGGAATTCGAGAACGATCCGGAAAACCCCTATCGGATCATCACGCCGACGGACCGGGTCGACGAGGTCGGCGAGGCAGAGCGGGCGCTGGCACGCATGCAGGCGACGCTCGCCAGCGATTTGCGCGCAAAGAAGCACCTTGCCGAACTCGGGCTCGCGGTCAGCAAGATCAACCACGACCTGCGCAACATGCTGGCGGCGGCGCAGCTCATGTCCGACCGGCTGACCGAAACCCGCGACACCAAGATCCGCAGCTTCGCCCCCCGCCTGATCGCGACGCTGGACCGGGCGATCGAGTTCTGCCAGGCGACGCTGGCCTATGGCCGCGCCGCGGAGGCGACGCCGCGCCTGCGCGAGGTGGTTTTGCGCCAACTCGTCGCCGAGCAGGCGGAATTGCTCGGGCTGAGCGAGAGCGGCGCCGTCGGCTTCGCCAACCGGCTGCCGACCAGCCTCGTTGCCAACGTCGATCCCGACCAGATGGCGCGCGTGCTCTCCAACCTGATGCGCAACGCAATCCGGGCACTGGACGACGGCGCCGAGCAGGACGGCCGGGCGCCGATGCTGACGATCAGCGGCGGCCTCGAAGGCAACGAGCTGGTGCTGCGCGTCGCCGACAACGGCCCGGGGGTTCCGGCACGCGCGCGCCAGAACCTGTTCCAGGCCTTTCGCGGCTCGGTGACCCCCGGCGGTACCGGGCTCGGCCTCGCCATTGCCGCCGAGCTCGTCCGCCTGCATGGCGGCATGATCCATCTCGAACCGTCCGAGCTCGGCGCCGTGTTCAAGGTGACGTTGCCCGGGCACAATGCCCGAGCCTGAGCCCCGCTTCGTTAGGCCGGCAGAAGCAGGCTTCTCGGCAGGCCTCGCCTACTGGCTCGCCCAGATCACCCGCGCCATGAAGGCGATCTCGGACAGCGCCAGCACCCGGTCGGGATGCTCGGGATTGAGCGAAGCCAGCTCGACAGTCTTGGCGGTCTGGCGCCTGAGTTGCTTGGCCAGGACCTCGCCATCGACGGTCTTGACCACGACCCGGTCGCCACGCCGAACCGCAGCCGCTGGCGAGACGATGATGGTGTCGCCGTCGCGATAGAGCGGCAGCATCGAGTCCCCGGCGATCTCCAGCGCATAGGCCTTCTCGTCCGGAACGCCTGGAAAGGCGACCTCGTCCCAGCCGGAGCCGACCGGGAAGCCGCCATCGTCGAAGAAGCCGCCGGAGCCGGCCTGGGCGAAGCCTATCAGTGGGATCGTATGAACCGGCGCCGCGCCCTGCCGCACCGCATTCATGAACTGGTCGAAGCTGGCGCCGGTGGCGGCGAGGATCTTGGCGATCGATTCGGTCGAGGGCCAGCGCTCGCGTCCGTCGGAACCGATTCGCTTTGAGCGGTTGAAGGTCGTGGCATCGAGCCCGGCCTTGCGGGCAAGGCCCGACGGGGTGAGGCCATAGCGCTGGGCGAGCGCATCGATGGCGCTCCAGATTTGGTCATGGGACAGCATCGAGGAGGCCTCTTTCCTGACGGTGCCGACGGGCTAGTGGGGGTTTGAATAGGAAATATCCCCTATCGCGTAAGACTGCAATCCAAATCCTGCAGA
Organism: Allobosea sp. WAO; assembly: GCF_001509835.1. Lineage (GTDB taxonomy): Bacteria > Pseudomonadota > Alphaproteobacteria > Rhizobiales > Beijerinckiaceae > Allobosea. The sequence goes on along the minus strand of NZ_JXTJ01000003.1, from coordinate 17,723 downwards.
TTTATCGATCTCGGAGCCGGTTTCGGTACCGGACGAAAAGACTCGAGAGCAGCAGGGTGAGCCTCGGGAAATCGATGCCGCCCGATATTGCCGAACATGTTTTTGCGCTCAGGCTCGGTTTGGGCTTTTGCCGCACCGGCTCTGGCGATATGCCGTCAGCCATGCCTTCCGACCCCATGCCGCTGATCTACAAGATCTGCCCCGAGAGCCTCTGGCGTGAAGCCGAGAACGCCGGTGTTTTCGCCGGCGCCCCCGTCGACCTCGCCGACGGCTATATCCACTTTTCGACGGGCGCCCAGGCGCGCGAGACCGCCGCCAGGCACTTCGCCGGTCAAGGCGGTCTGCTGCTGATCGCCGTCGACCCGGCGAAGCTCGGCGGCGCCCTGCGCTACGAGCCGTCGCGTGGCGGGGCGCTGTTCCCGCATCTCTACGGGTCCCTCGATCCTGGCCAAGTCCGCTGGATCGCCCCGCTGTCGCTCGGGCCTGAAGGTCATCGTTTTCCGGAGGACGTCTTGTGATCGGCAAATTGTTCGGCCTCGCCCGGCCGCTGATCCACAAGCTCGACGCGGAGTCGGCGCACCGGCTCACCATCGCGGCGCTCGCCGCCGCCCCGCCGCTGCGGCCGGCGAGCGATGATCCTGCGCTCGCGGTCGAGGCCTTCGGCCTGCGCTTTTCAAATCCGGTCGGGCTGGCGGCGGGCTTCGACAAGCATGCCGAGGCGATCGACGGGGCGCTCGGTCTCGGCTTCGGCTTCGTCGAGATCGGCGGCGTGACGCCGCTGCCGCAGCCGGGCAATGCCCGACCGCGCGTCTTCCGCCTGCCGGAGGACGAGGCCGTGATCAACCGCTACGGCCTCAACAGCGAGGGCATGGAGGCGGTGGCGGCGCGGCTGGCGGCCCGCCGACGCCGTGGCGGGCTGGTCGGCGTCAATCTCGGCGCCAACAAGGATTCGGCCGATCGCAGCGCCGATTACGCGATCCTGACTCGCCGCCTGGCGCCGCTGGCGGATTTCCTGACCGTCAACGTCTCCTCGCCGAATACGCCCGGCCTGCGCGACCTGCAGGCGGAGAATGCGCTCGACGATCTGATCGCCCGCGTGCTGGCGGCGCGCGACGAGGCTTCCGCCGGCGGACGGCCGACACCGATCCTGCTCAAGATCGCGCCCGACCTCAGCCTGCCGGAACTCGACGGTATGGTCGGCGTGGCGTTGAAGCGCGGCATCGACGGCATGGTCGTCTCCAACACCACGGTGGCGCGGCCGGCGAGCCTGCGCGGCGCGGCGAAGGCCGAGACCGGCGGCCTCTCGGGCAAGCCGCTGTTCGAGCCCTCGACCCGGCTCCTCGCCCAGACCTTCCTGCGCGTCGAGGAACGTTTCCCGCTGGTCGGCGTCGGCGGCATCGATTCGGCCCGGACGGCCTTCGCCAAGATCCGCGCCGGCGCGGCGCTGGTGCAGTTCTATTCGGCGCTGGTGTTCAAGGGGCCGGGGCTGATCGGCGAGATCAAGCAGGGCCTCGCCAGCGAGGTGCGCAAGGCGGGCCTGCCGCGCCTCGACGCGCTGGTCGGCCGCGATGCGGCGGCGATCGCCCGCGGCGAGACCATCTGAGGGTAGAACAGCGTGGCCGGCGCATTGCCGGCCAGCCGACAGTTGCAAACTACCGCTTCGAAGCGAAGAGCCGGCTGATCAGCCAGAGCGGCACGACGATCAGCGCGCCGGCGATGGCCCAGCCGCCGACCTCGCGCACCGCGCCGAAGCCGAGATTGCCGAGCGAGCGCACGAAGCGCAGGGCGCTCTCATAGAGCCCCGTCGGCGACAGGCCGAGAAAGGCCATCGCCGCGCCGACCAGGAGCGAGATGAACAGCAGGCGCACGAGGACGCTGAGAACGGAGCCGCCGAGAAAGCGCTCGATGCCGCCATTGGCCATGCCGTAGTCCCCTTGCAAAGTGACGCCGAGACCAGCCATTCGTGGCTTGAACCAAGCCTGAACAGCGCCTCGCCTGCCTCAGCAGGTAACGCCAGCGCGTCAGCCCGGCAAGCGCCGTCTCAGCTCGTCGCGGAAGCGCCGGCGGCAGCCCAGCCGGCCCCGGCGATCTTCGCCGCCGCGATCACCGCCTGGGTGCGGCTGTCGACGTCGAGCTTGGTCAGGATCGCCGAGACATGCGCCTTGACCGTCGCCTCGGAGACGCCGAGCTCATAGGCGATCTGCTTGTTGAGCAGCCCTTCCGACAGCATCATCAGGACACGCACCTGCTGTGGCGTCAGTGTCGCCAGGCGCCGCACCATGTCGGCGGTCTCATGGTCGACCGGTGCGGACAGATCGACGCCGGGCGGAGTCCAGACCCCGCCATCGAGCACGGCGCGGATCGCCTCGCCCATCTGCGCGACCTCGGCGGTCTTCGGCAGGAAGCCGAGCGCCCCGAACTCGATGCAGCGGCGGATCACCGCCGGGTCGTCATTGGCCGAGACGACGATCACCGGGATCTCCGGATGAGCCGCGCGCAGGAAGAGCAGGCCAGAGAAGCCCTGCACGCCCGGCATCGTCAGGTCGAGCAGGATCAGGTCGAGATCGGCGGCCTCTGCCAGCGCCTGGCCCAAAGCCTCGAGCGAGCCGACCTCGCTGACCTCGGCCCCCGCCAGCGCATGCGAAACCGCCTGGCGCAAGGCGCCACGGAACAGCGGGTGATCGTCCGCGATCACGATCCGTGTCGGATGCCCCGTCATAGCCATCTCCAGCGCCGCCCCCCGGCTCGGGCACATGCGCGCCCGCTAAAATTTCAAGCGCCCAGGCTCCGGCGCTGTCAATGCCCAAGTGTCGGAGAATGTCGCGATCCGGCCTCTTTCAGCCTGCCGCGCCTCGCATTTTTTCAGTTCGCGGCCGGCAGCAGCGCCTCCAGCGCCTCGATCCGGTCGGCCTCGCCCGGCGGCTTGTCCCAGCGGATGCGGCTGATCCGGGGAAAGCGCATGGCGATGCCGGATTTGTGCCGCGTCGAACGCTGCAGGCCCTCGAACGCGACTTCGAAGACGAGGCCGCTCGAGGGCGTATGCGTCACCTCGCGCACCGGACCGAAGCGGTTTTCAGTGTTCTTGCGGACATAGCGGTCGATCTCGATCAGCTCCTCATCGGTGAAGCCGAAATAGGCCTTTCCGACAGGAACGAGCTCGTCCATGCCTGTGTCTCCGACGCGCCAGACGCCGAAAGTATAGTCGGAATAGAAGGAGGAGCGCTTGCCGTGGCCGCGCTGGGCATACATCAGCACGCAGTCGACAAGCCGGGCATCGCGCTTCCATTTGTACCAATAGCCCTTCGGCCTACCCGGCAGATATGACGAATCAAGCCGCTTGAGCATGCAGCCCTCGACCGCTTCCGCATCGCCCCCGGCTCCGGCTGATGCGGGATCGGCGCGGGCGGCGGCGAGTTCCTTCCAATGCGCGAAGGGAATCTGCGGCGAGAGATCGAAGCGGGAGTCGTCGAGCCTGCCGAGGAAGGCTTCGAGCCGGACGCGGCGCTCCACATAGCTCAGCTCGCGCAGATCCTCGGCACCATCGGCGAGAAGGTCATAGGCGCGGATATGGGCTGGGAATTCGGCCAGCATCTTCGCCGTCACCGCCTTGCGGTTGAGCCGCTGCTGCAGGGTGTTGAAGCTCTGGACGGCGCCCTCGCGCATCACCAGCAATTCGCCGTCGAGCGCCCCGTCCTGCGTCAGCGCCTCGGTGAGATCCGGAAAGGCGGCGCCGATATCCTCGCCGGTACGCGAATAGAGCCGGACGGTGCGGCTGCCATCCGCGCGCGTGCCGGCGACCGCCTGGACGCGGATGCCATCCCATTTCCATTCGGCCGCGAACTCACTGGCGTCTAGCTTCTCGAAATCGCCGTCCTCGATCGCATGCGAGAGCATCACCGGGCGGAACGGCGCCGGATCGGTCGCTTCGGGACGCGGCCCCCTGCCCTCGAGCCAGGCGAAGAGCGCGGCATAGGGCGGCTCGAGCCCGTGCCAGACCTGCTCGACCTCGTCGGGCGCGACACCGCCGAGGCTCGCGGCAGCGGTCTTGGCGAGGCGGGCGGAGACGCCGATACGCAGGGCCCCGGTGATCAATTTGAGCAGGGCCCAGCGGCCGGTTTCGTCAAGCGCGTCGAGCCAGGAGGCGATCAGGCGCGGCAGCTCGGTCTTGCCGGAATTGCGCAGCCCGGCGACGACGTCGGGCAGATGCGGCACGTCGTTGGCGCCGTGCCGGGCCGGCCACATCAGCGCGACCGTCTCCGAGAGGTCGCCGACATAGTCATAGGAGAGCGCGAACAGCACCGGGTCGGTACGCTCGGCGATCAAGGCGCGGATCAGGCCGGGCTTCGCGTTCTGGAACACCAGCCCGCCGGTCATCGCCGCGAGTGCATAGCCACGATCGGGATCAGGCGTGGTGCGCAGATAGTCGGCTATCAGCGCGAGCTTGCCGTTGCGGCGCGGCTCATAGGCGAGGCGGTCGAGCAGCCAGGCGAAACGGTTCATGGAGCAGCCTCCGCCGAACCGGCTTCCGCGGGCTTCCCCTCGGCTTCAGCCTCGCCCTCGTCGCCATAGCCGACGAGATGCAGCGGCATGCCCTTGAGGCCGACCGTGCCGCACCAATGCGCCAGCGCCTCGGCCTCGCCATGGGTGATCCAGATCTCGCCGGCCTGCACTTCCCGGATCGTTGCCTGAAGATCGTCCCAGTCGGCATGGTCCGAGATGATCAACGGCAATTCGACGCCCTTCTGGCGGGCGCGGGCCCTGACCCGCATCCAGCCCGAGGCGAAGGCGGTGACAGGGTCCGGAAAGCGGCGCGACCAGAGGTCCTGGATCGCGCTCGGCGGGCAGATGACGACTTCCCCCGCGAGCGCCTTGCGTTCGCCGGGCTCGACCTTGCGGATCTCCCCCAGCGGGATGCCCTCGGCCTGGTAGAGCTCGGTGATCTTCTCGACTGCGCCATGGATGAAAAGCGGCCGCTCGTAACCTGCCTCACGCATCAGCGCCATCAGCCGCTGCGCCTTCCCAAGCGAATAGGCCCCGACGATATGCGTGCGCTCGGGAAAGAGCCTGACGGAATCGAGCAGCTTGGCGGTCTCGGCACTCGCCGGCGGATGGCGGAACACCGGCAGGCCGAAAGTCGCCTCGGTGATGAAGACGTCGCAGGGAACCGGCTCGAAGGGCGCGCAGGTCGGGTCGCGCTCGCGCTTGTAGTCGCCGGAGACGACGATACGCAGGCCCTTGTGCTCGGCCACGATCTGGGCCGAGCCGAGGACGTGGCCGGCCGGGACGAAGCGAAACTCCACCGCGCCAATGCGAACGGTTTCGCCGGGCGCCGCCACCTGCTGTGTGCCCGCAAAGGCCTCGCCATAGCGCAACGCCATAATCGCCAGCGTCTCACGCGTCGCGAGGACCGCGCCATGGCCAGCGCGGGCATGGTCGGAATGGCCATGGGTGATCAGCGCCCGCGCCACCGGACGAACGGGGTCGATATGGATATCGGCCGGCGGGCAGTAGAGCCCGGCCGGGGTCGGCGTCAGCAGATCGGAAGGCTTCATCGTCTGGCCAGTGTTATGCACCTTCGTTAAACCCGCAGCATGATCGAAAAGGGCAGCAGCGTGTATTCCGCCAGTTCCGGCGATAAGCGTCTCGACCGCCGCTATGCCTGGGCCGAGGAGGCCTTGAAGGGTGGCGATCCGCAGGCGGCGATCGACATCCTCGATCAAACGCTCGCCGAGAACTACGGTTTCACCGCTGCCTGGCATCTCTATGGGCTGGCTCAGGAGGCGCTCGGGCACAATGAGGAGGCCGCGACCGCCTGGCGGCAATACCTCGACCTCGACCCGAGCGACCGTGTTGGCGCCAGGCTCGACCTCGCCCGCATCGGCGCGCTCGCCGCCGAGCAGGCGACCTCGGAGAGTTTTTCAGGCGCGCTGTTCGACGGTTATGCCGAGCGCTTCGACAGCCACCTCGTCGGCAGCTTGCAATACCAGGGCCCGGCGTTGCTGAAGCAGGCGCTGGCGCGCCATTGCGCACAGGCCAGCCGGCCCTTCCAGTTCGGAACCGCCCTCGACCTCGGCTGCGGCACCGGCCTGATGGGCGAGGCCATCCGCGCCGAGGCGGGGTTCCTCGCCGGCTGCGACCTCTCGCCCCGAATGATCGCCAAAGCGCAGGCCAAGAGGTGCGCAGATGGCAGCCCGCTCTACGACAAGCTCGCCACTGTGGACCTGACCGCCTTCCTGGCGAGCCGGCCCGACGCATCGGCCGACCTCGTCGTCTCCACCGACGTCTTCATCTATGTCGGAGACCTTGCTCCGAGCTTCCATCAGAGCGCGCGCGTGCTCAAAACGGGCGGCCTCCTTGCCTTCACGGTGCAGAGCCATCAGGGCGCTGGCATCATTGTGGGCCGGGATCGTCGTTTCGCCCATGCCGAAGGCTGGATCAGGGAAGCGCTCAGCCTGGCGCGACTGCGACCCATGCTGGTCGAGTCGCAGAGCGTCCGCATGGACCGTGGCGAACCGGTGCCGGGGCTGATCGTCGTCGCGGAGCACTGAGCCCGGCGTCATCACGAGCTTCTCTGGTCGTCGCTACGCGTCGCCCTGGAATGACGCGAACCCACCGTTCCCATTTCGTTCGGCAGGGCCTATCTCTGTCGGCGCATGGACGCGGTCGCCTCTCCCCTTCCCCCTGCTTTCGCCGCCTGGTTCGCCAGTCGCAGCTGGAACGTGCGGCCGCATCAGCTCGCGCTGCTGGAAGAGGCCCGGGGCGGACGCTCGACCCTGCTGGTCGCGCCGACCGGCGCCGGCAAGACGCTGGCCGGTTTCCTGCCCTCGCTGGTCGAATTGACGGAACGCGGCGGGGAGCGCGACGGGCTGCACACGCTCTATGTTTCACCGCTGAAGGCGCTGGCTGTCGACATCGCCCGCAATCTCGAGACGCCGATCCGCGAGATGGGGCTTCCGGTGAAGGTCGAGACCCGCACCGGTGACACCTCCCCCGCCAAGCGCGCCCGCCAGATCGAACGGCCGCCAGACATCCTGCTGACGACGCCCGAGCAGCTTGCGCTCCTGGTCTCGCATCGCGACGCGAAGCCTTTCTTCGCATCCTTACGCCGGGTTGTGCTCGACGAGTTGCACGCGCTCGTCACCTCAAAGCGCGGCGACCTGCTCTCGCTCGATCTCGCCCGCCTGCGCGGCCTCGCGCCAAAGATGAGCGCGGTCGGCTTGTCGGCCACGGTGCGCGAGCCGGCCGATCTGCAGGCCTATCTCGGCGGCGCCGGAACGCCGTCCGGCCTCGTCACCGTCAAGGGCGGCGCGAAGGCGCAGATCGGCATCATGGCGACCAGCCGGCGGCTGCCGCTGGCAGGGCACATCACCGCTCATGCCGTCGACGACATCTATGCCGCGATCCAGGCGCACAAGCTGACGCTGGTCTTCGTCAACACACGCATGCAGGCCGAGTTCATGTTCCAGGCGCTGTGGAGCGTGAACGAGGAGACGCTGCCGATCGCCTTGCATCACGGCTCGCTCGATGTCGGCCAGCGCCGTAAGGTCGAGGCGGCGATGGCGGCGGGCAAGCTCAAGGCCGTGGTCTGCACCGCGACACTCGATCTCGGCATCGACTGGGGCGATGTCGACCTCGTCATCAATGTCGGGGCGCCCAAGGGCGCGAGCCGGCTGATGCAGCGCATCGGCCGCTCCAACCACCGCATGGACGAGCCCTCACAGGCGTTTCTCGTGCCGTCGAACCGGTTCGAGCTACTCGAATGCCGCGCCGCGCTCGATGCGGTGACGGAGGCGGCGCAGGATACCCCGCCACCGCGTATCGGGGCGCTCGACGTGCTCGCCCAGCATGTGCTGGGGGTCGCCTGCTCCGACGGCTTCGAGCCCGACGTGCTCTACCAGGAAGTCCTGACCGCCTCGCCCTATGCCGATCTTACCCGCGCCGATTTCGACGCCGTCGTCGATTTCGTCGCGACCGGCGGCTATGCGCTGAAGAGCTATGAGCGCTTCGCCAAATTGCGCCGGGGCAAGGATGGGCTCTACCGGGCGAGCAATGCCCAGACCATCCAGCAATACCGGATGAATGTCGGCACCATCGTCGAATCGACGATGCTCAAGGTCCGGCTCGGGCGCTCGCGCCCGGCTCGCCCCGGCGGCCAGCAGATGCTCTCGCGCGGCGGACGCGTCCTCGGTGAACTCGAAGAGTATTTCGCGGAGACGATGACGCCGGGCGACACCTTCATCTTCGCCGGCGAGGTGCTGCGCTTCGAGGGCATCAATGAGAACGAGGTGGTCTGCTCGCGCACCGCCGCCGGCACCGATCCAAAAATTCCGTCCTATAACGGCGGCAAGTTCCCGCTCTCGACCTTTCTCGCCGCGCGCGTCCGCTCCATCCTCGCCACGCCGAAGGAATGGGCGAAGCTGCCGGACGAAGTCTCGTCCTGGCTGCATGCACAGCGCCTGAAATCGCGCCTGCCGAAGCCGGGCGAATTGTTGGTCGAGACCTTTCCGCGTGCCGGGCGCTTCTTCCTCGTCGCCTACCCGTTCGAGGGCCGCCTCGCCCACCAAACGCTCGGCATGCTGCTGACGCGGCGGCTGGAGCGCGCGCGGCTCAGGCCGCTCGGCTTCGTCTGCAACGACTACGGCATCGCGGTCTGGACGCTCGGTGACATGGGCGCTGCCATTGCGCGCGGCGCGCTCTCGCTCGACGAGCTCTTCGCGCAGGACATGCTCGGCGACGATCTCGAGGAATGGCTGGCCGAATCGGCGCTGATGAAGCGCACATTCCGCTCCTGCGCCGTGATCGGCGGCTTGATCGAGCGGCGTTTCCCCGGCCAGGAGAAGAGCGGGCGGCAGGTCACGATCTCGACCGACCTCGTTTATGATGTGCTGCGCCGGCACCAGCCCGACCATGTCCTGCTGCGCGCCGCACGCGCCGATGCCGCGACCGGCTTGCTCGATATCGGCCGTCTCGGTCAGATGCTGACACGGATCAGCGGGCGAATCGTGCATCAGCCGCTCGATCACGTCTCGCCGCTCTCGGTTTCGGTGATGCTCGAGATCGGCCGCGAGGCGGTGAGTGGCGAAGCGGCCGACGAGATCCTGGCCGAGGCGGAAGCGCAGATGCTCGAAGAGGCGATGGCGTGAACCTGGCGACGAAAGAGATGACGGGCGTTGCGGCCGAAGCCTTCATTCTCGGCCGGCTCGCCGTCGTGCCCGACCTTTCCGGCGCGCTCTATCTGCCGGACGAGCGCACCCTCGTCGTCGCCGACCTGCATCTGGAAAAAGGCTCGGCCTATGCCGCCCGCGGCGTTTTGCTGCCGCCCTATGATTCGGCCGCGACGCTCGCCCTACTGGGTGCGGCGATTGCGCGCTACCAGCCCGCGCGCGTGATCGCGCTCGGCGACAGCTTCCATGATCGCGGCGCCGAAGCGCGGATCGACGAGCGCTGTCTTGCGACGCTGCGGGCCCTCCAGGCCGGCCGCGACTGGCTCTGGATCAGCGGCAACCACGACCCCCAGATCTCGGCGGCGATGGGCGGAGCGGTGCTGGACGAGCTCGAAATCTCCGGCGTCACGCTGCGGCACGAGCCCAGCCTTGCCGCGGCGATGCCGGAGATCGCCGGGCATCTGCACCCCGCCGCCAAGGTCCGGATGCGCGGCCGGGCGCTGCGCCGGCGCTGCTTTGCGCTGTCGCCAACGCGCTGCGTGATGCCGGCCATGGGCGCCTATGCCGGCGGCCTCAATGTCCGCGACGCGGCCTTCCGGCCGCTGTTCGGCCTGAGGCTTTCCGCCCATATCCTCGGCGATGGCCGGCTGTTCCGCATCGACCAGCGCCTGCTCCTGCCCGATTGAAGGCGTCGGGCGGTGCGGCCTGATTGCGATCTGTGGACAAAAATCACGCCGCGCCGGCGAGATTCCACAGCCCATCAATTTCGGGCACAGAGATATGCGCGGAACAGGTTGCGTCGGGGCGGGGCTTGTGGCATCAGGACGCCGCTTCGGAACGACGCGGCGCCGGCAAGCCCTTCAAGGGCCAGGCGCAGACGGCACGATCCTGCTGCGGTAGCTCAGTGGTAGAGCACTCCATTGGTAATGGAGAGGTCGAGAGTTCAATCCTCTCTCGCAGCACCAGCCCATCCCCTTAGATCTGGCTGATACTCTTGACGGAAAAGGGCTTCTGTCCATTCTGACGTTACAAAACCTGTAACAGATCAGACGGACATTGATACCTAGGAAGGTCCGTCAGTATCTGCTCAACCGCGACTGCCGATTCTTCGCCAGCTTGGTCAGCCGAGCGCCCCTTCCCGATAAAATATCCTCAGCGCGAAATTGACGATCAGCCTGTAGAGGCGGACTGGCTTCGCCTCGACGACCACGGTTCCGACGATGGTCTGCCGCACCTGCGGATAGGACAGGGGCTCGATCGCGACGCGATAGACCGGGACTTCCGGAACGGCCTGCCGGTTCTCATCCTGGCGCACGGCGATGTGGCCACCATGAAGCGAAGCCAGTTCGCGATCCGGCAATGCCCGCACCGCCGTCTCGTCGATCGCGGCGACGCGGACGCCGATGCTGGCCTGCGACAGATCCGCCGGGATGAAGCTGCCACCGGCTCCGGGCGCGAGCCGGCTAAGATCGGCTTCCTCGACATAGGCGTCGATCCTGACGGCGGAGGCATCGACGAGATAGGCCACCGCCTCACCGGCCTTGAACCATTCACCGTTCCCGAGCGGTTCGGCGAGTTCCGCAACGATGCCGGCGAAGGAGGCCCTGACCACCAGGCGCGCGCTCTCCTGCTCAAGGGCCGCGACCTCGGAGCGTGCGGCCGCGAGCCGTTCCACCAGGACCGAAGCGCGCGCCGGATCGCCCGCTCCGGTCGCCATCGCCTGCATCTGGGCGGCGAGGCTCGTCACGTTTCGCCCGGCCTGGGCGAGCTTGAAGGCGAGGTCCGGCGATTCGAAGCTGACGATGGCCTGCCCTGCGGCGACGCTGTCGCCGACGCCGGCATGAACGGTCTTCACCCGCGCGGCAACGGGGAGATAGAGCTGGGTGCGCTCCCGCGCGGCCATGATCGCTGGCAGATGCAACGAGGTTCGCCACGGAACGAACAGGCCGGCGATCAAGGCGGCAAGCACTGTTAGGGTCACCAGGCTGCGCCGGTTCAAGCCGTCTTTCCGCAGCCGCTGGCTCCACTCCCGCAGCTCGCGCGTGACCGGCTTCAGGATGAAGAACCAGATCTCGATGGCGAAGAGCGCAAGGCCGAGCGCCTTGAAGAACATGTGATAGACGAGCAGTGCGATCCCGAGGAACAGGAAGAAGCGGTAGATCCAGGTCGCGACAGCCCAGGAGACGAGGAAGAGGCGGGTGCGCTCCGGCCAGTATTCGGGTGGCTCCTCGTCGAACGCGAACAGCAGCTGCCGGATGCGGTGCCGCGTCAGGGCGAAGGCACGCTCCTGCAGATTGGGAATCTCGACGATGTCGGAGAGCAGATAATAGCCGTCGAAGCGCATGAAGGGCGAGACGTTGACCAGGACGGTCAGGATCCAGGTGCTGGTCGCCCACAGATAGACCGCGCTGCGCAAGACGCCATCCGGCAGGAAATTCCACAGCAGCAGCGCATAGAGCGCGAGGTAGAGCTCGGCTGCGATGCCGGCGCTGCCAATGGCGAGCCGATGCCGGCGCTCGCGCAGGCGCCAGGCGGCGCTGGTGTCGGTGTAGAGCACCGGGGCCATGACGAGGAAGGCGACACCCATCGTCGGAACGCGGCAGCCATAGCGGACAGCGGTGAGCCCGTGCCCGATTTCGTGCAGTGCCTTGGCGGCGAACAGCGCCAGCCCCGCCACGACCATGCCTTCCAGCGAGAAGAACCATGGCAGCGCGGAGACGAAACTGTCCCATTGCCGCGTGACCAGGAAGAGGCCGGTCAGCCCCGCGAGCAGGCTCACGAGGAAGAATGCCCTGCCATAGACCCAGGGCACGGCGGCCAGCAGCGCCTTGAGCATCGGCTCCGGCCGCAGCAGCGGCACCCGCACGAAGAGGTAGCTGTGCAGGAGCACGCTCAGCCAGTCCTTCCGACCGGCCCGCCGGCGCGCGACGAGCTGGCCGGTGTCCTCCGGGGTGGACCGGCGCAGCAGCTCGGCCTGGTCCAGGAAGGACGATACCCTCTCGACATCCTCGGGCTCGATCGTCAGGGTGGTATCAGCATTGACGCTGCGCACGATCTCCTGCGGGCGGCGCAGGCGCCAGCGGCAGAGGATCTCGAACTCGACCCAGCTGATCCTGAAGAAGCGGTTGCGTGTGGGGTCGCAGAGCGTCCAGCTCGGCGCGCCGCCGCGCAGAACGGGGCCGGGTTCGAGCATGATCTCGTCGCGTAGCGGCGGCAGCGCGGCATCCGCGGACAAGGCCCCGGCGGCGGTCGCCATGGCTAGAGCCCGACCCATTGCCGCAGTGCCGCGAAGGGGCGGCGGAACAGGGCATAGGCCAGCGGCACGGGCTCGCCGTAGATCCTGGCGGTTCCCTTGAGGCCGATCCGCGGCTGCTCCTCGCCGGTCAGGCGTGCCTTGAGGCGATAGGCCAGCACGCCGTCCGTGCCCTGGACTGCCTGATAGGAGGACTGGCTGAGGACAGCATCGAGTGGCCGCTCCGGCGCGATGTTGAGGAACAGGCGCACCGGCGCTTCGTCGTCGAGCCGGATGGCATCGGCGACGGAGAGCCTCGCCTGCACCTCGACTTTCGCCGGGTCGGCGACGACCAGTACCCTCTCGCCGATCGCGACCGGCCGCCCAAGCCATTCATTGGGATCGTCGAGCACGGCGACGCCGCTGCGCGGTGCCCGCACCTCGATCCGCGCCAGCTGTTCGCGCAGATAGGCGATCTCGGCGCGCTGCTGATCGAACTTGCCCTGCAGCATGGGCAGCGTCGAGCGCACCTTCTGGTCGACGACGGCGAGCTGCCTTGCCTGCCGCAATTCGAGCTCGATCGCCTGCAAGGCGCCATTTGCGACGTCGAGCTGATTGTTCAGGCGGCGATCGTCGAGGTTGAACAGCACGTCACCTTCGGCAACGGGCTGGTTGGGTTTGACCAGAATCCGGTCGATCACCCCTTCCAGAGGCGCGCGGATGACCGCCGGCTCGCGTGGCACGATCTCGGCCGGCGCCAGCGCCGTCTGCCGCACCGGCAGGAAGGCTGCGAGCAAAGCGAGCGCCGCAGCGCCCGCCACGATCAGCCGTTTCCGGCGGGTGGCCAGGTTGAGCGAGCGTGCCGTGAGGCCGCGGGGGCGTTGCGCTGCCAGGGCATGGCCGTAGGCATCGACGAGGAAACCGAGCAATTGTCGATCGCCCTCGGCAAGGTCGGTCTCTCGTCCGAGGACGAGAACATCCGCCCCGTGCCCCAGTGGCAGCCAGACCAGATAGGGCGGCAGCCATTCCGGCCAGTCCTGCGTGAAGGCCTCCGGCACATCCTGGACGGTGAGGGTGCGCGGCCCGGACGCGTTCGAGCGTGCGATCGTGCCGAACAGTCTTTCGAGCCAGGCGACCATTGGCGCGTTGCGCTCGACCGTCGCGATCCCGGACATGGCCAGGATCCGCTCTTGCGGCGCCCCACTCCAAAGGAAGGCCTGTCGATAGGGCACAAGCCCGTAGGTCTCGTTCGCGATCAGGAAGGCGAGCTCGTCGCCTTTGGCCGCCCGCGCCCTCCGCTCGAGCTGCAGCAGCAGCGAGAGCCGCAGCAGCGGCTGGGACGACTGGCTGTTCATGGCGCGCGGGCGGGCGCCGCCAGGCGGGCGGCGCCGCTCATTCCGGCGACCAGTTCGGGACGGTCGCCCGCAATCCTGCCGTAGAGCTTCACCGTCTGGCTCACCGGGTCGATGCGCGGCACGATGCGCGTCACCTCGGCAGGATAGTCGCGCTGCAGCTCTTCGATCCGCGTCGTGAACGTGGTTCCGACCGTCAGCCACGAAATCCAGCGCGACGGCACGAGCAGCTCGATCTCGAGTTCGCGCTCGTTGAGGATATCGGCCAGCGGTTCGCCGCTCGCGACATACTGATAGCGTTTCACCCGCAACTCGGCGATGCGGCCGCTGAACGGGGCATGCACGGTGCAGCGGCTGACGTCTTTGGCCGCCATTTGCTGCTCGGCCTTGGCGGCATCGAACTCGCTTCCCGCGAGATCGACGTCGATGCGCCCCACCGCCTTGCGCTGATCGAGCAGGCGGATCGCCTCCAGCTTGCGTTCGGCGCCGCTCACTTTCGCGTCGGCGAGCTGGAGCCGGGCCCGATAGGAATCGCAGTCGAGCGAAGCGATCTCCTGCCCCTTCTCGAAGGCTTCACCCTCCCGGAAAGGCAGCTCACTGATCTTGCCGGCGATCTCGCTCGACAGAATGGTCGCATGGCGCGGGGTGATCTGCACCCGGACTTCGACGGCGGACTCGGCCGCGGCCGGCAGCACCGGCGTCAGGCCTGACAGCAGCGCGGCCGCGACGACATTGGCCGGGAAGCGCACCGCCCGCCCAGCCCTGGCCCGCGCGGGCCCGTCACGATCCGGTCGCGGCGAGGCCATTTAGTGTGCGTTGGCGGCGATCGTGCCCGGCTTTGCCGGCTGCTCGACCTCATCGATGCGCGGAACCGCGATGCGGCCGGCCCGCCATTCCTCATTGCGACGATTGATCTGCGCCGTCAGCTCGCCGAGATCGCGGCCAAAGGCTTCGGCCGGAACCGGGTCGAGGCCGAGGCTGACATTGATCGCGGCATGGGCGTTCTGCAGATCGGCATAGGCGCGGTGGCGGCGCAGCTCGGTCAGCGCCGAGGCGGCCTTCTCGCGGATCGCATCGAGCTCGGAGGTCGTCTGGGCCTCCTGACCGTCGCGCGAGAGCTGGGCAATGCGCCTGTTGATGGTCGAGATGGAATTGAGCCGCTCATAGCTCTTCCGCGCGATCTGGTATTGCTGGGCCGAGACCTGGACCTGCGCCAGGACCGCCATCGTCGTCGCCAGCCGCCGGGTTTCGGAGATTTCCGACTGGACCTCGTTGAGCTGGCTGATCTTGGGATAGTTGGTCACGATGCGGAGCAGGTTCGCGGCCACGCGCACTCCGCCTTCCTGCCAGTTGTTGAAGAGCAGGTAGCTGTTGCTGTCGTAATTCAGCGAGCCGAGCAGGGTGACCCCCGGAACGAGGCGTAGCAGGGCGCGATGGCCTTCGTTGCGGACGATGCGGGCGTTGTAACCCTCTTCGCGCAGCTCCGAGCGGTTGACGAGGGCGACCCGCTCCATCTGCTCGACCGACAGGCCGAACCGGCCGAGGCCGGGAAGCGTGGAAGGAACCGCGAGCTTGTAGGGCGCGCCGGGACGCAGGCCCATCAGCTGCGCGAGCTGAGTCTTGGCGATGGCGAGCTGGTCGTCGACGGCCTCCAGCTCCTGGATGAGTTCGAGCAGGTCGCGCTGGTAGCGCAGGGCCTGCTCCGGCTTCTGCTCGCGCTCGGCTTCCATCTGGCGCGAGGCGTTCTGGGCCCGCCGGGCCTCGGCAAGGACCGCGCGCAGCTGCGGCCGGACGCGTTCGGCGGCTACCGCGACCCAGTAGGCGTTGCGAACCTGCTGGAAGACGTTGTTGACGACCCGGCGCCGCTGCTCGTCGGCGATGTTGACCCGGTCAGCCTGCTGCTTGGCCTGGAGGTAGCTCAGGCCGAAATCGATGACGTTCCAGGACAAGGTCAGGTCGGCGAAGACCCGGTCGCGATCGACGGAGGTCGTCTCGAAATTCGACGGCAGCACGGTGCCGTTGCGATAGCTCGCGCTCGAGCTGACGAGGTGCTTGTCGCGCCCCGCATAGCCGGCGTTCGCCGTCAGGTTCGGCAGCATGTCGAGCTTCGTCAGGTCGAGCTGCTCACGCTGCAGGGCCGAATTGAACATCTGCAGGCGCGTGTCGAGATTGTAGCTGATCGCGCGGGCCTGAGCCTCCGCCAACGTCACCGGGCGGGAAGGCAGCGGGCTGTTCGCGCCGATGGCGCTGAGGTCGAGGGCAGCTCGCTTTTCGTTGTCGGCCTGAGTGAACGGTTCGGGCTGAGCGATACAGGCCGAGAGCCCGGCGGACAGGAGAAGGGTGGGAAGAATCAGGCGCATCGGGACTCTGGCAAAAATTGTGTTCGGAAGCGGGAGGACGGTGTCAGCTTCTCGGCGGGCGCTCGGGGGTCAGCGCTTCGAGAAGCCGCGCCGCCTCGATCATCTGGCCGGCGAGCCCGGAATTGATCAAAGACTGCGTCAGCGACCGGCTTGGCCGCTGCCCCTCACCAGAGAGCGCCGCGTTGCCGGCGGAGATGGCTTCCGCCGCTGTCGGTGCAGATGAGCGGGCCTGCTTGTCCGGGGCCTGTTCGGACGGAGCCTCTTGCTCTGGCTCCTGTCGCACCGGCTGGTCGCGTCGCGTCTCGCCGTCGGAGCCGGGTTCAGGCAGCTCGCCTCCCGCTGGGAGCAGATTGGGCAGGTCGATGGCGGGAACCGCCGCACGCAACTCGCGGACAGCCTCGTCGATATCGCGCAGGATCCGGAACGAGACCGAGGATTCGGCGTAGTTGCCGTTGCTGTCACGTGCAGTCACACGCACGAGATAGAGCCCCGGCGGGACATCGCGGGTCGGCCGCGCCGTTACCAGCTGCAGCGACGGATCGAAGCTGATCCAGGAAGGAAGCGGCTGGTCGATGCCCAGCGCCGCTTCATAGTGCAAGGTGCCCGGGGTCGAGGTGCCCCCCATCCGGAACAGGACCTGCTGCGACACCACCTGCCCGAAGGTGAGGTAGCGATCGTAGGGGCGCCCTTCGAGATAGGAGTTCGCCCCGAGTTCGACAAAACCGGCTCCCGGAAGTCGGCCCGGCAGCATCCCGGCACCGGCGTCCCGATCCGGCAGGATGGGCGCGGGGGGCTCGTTGCGTCCGGTAATCGTGATCGTCAGCGTCGCGGTCGACACGTCGCCGTCAGCGTCCGTGATCCGATAGGTGAACACCTCCGTCAGGGTCTCGCCGTCGCGCAGCCCGCTGACCGCGGCATTGTCGTTGTCGAGCGCGTAGCTGTAGCTGCCATCGGCGTTCAGCGTCAGCGCGCCGTAGGCTCCGGAGAGCGCGCTGCCGACCGCGCCGGTGGTCGCACCGAAGCCGACTTCGGTCACCGTTGCGCCATCTGCGCCGACGCGGTCCGCGCCTGCGCCGGTCGTGATGACGTTGCCCGCGACGGAGGGGGTATCCTCCTCGATGGTCGCGACATCGTTGCGCGCCTGCGGAGCGTCGTCGGCGATCGCGATCGTCAGGCTACCTGTCGCCGTGCCGCCGCCGGCATCGCCGATCGCCAGCGCGAACACGTCGCTGACAGCACCACCGCGATGGTCCTGTGCGGTGGTGAGCGTGTAACTGTAGCTCAGCTCGCCGGAGACCGGTACGCCACCGACCGTCGTGCCCGGCGTGAAGCCGTTGATCGTCAGAACGCCCTTCGGCGTGGTCACCGTGATCGGCGTCGTGCCCAGCGCCTGAAGCTCGGCGAGCGTGATCACCCGCCCGCCGACCGTCACGGTCGAAAGACCGTCCGGTGCCGCCACCGTCACCGCGCCGGTCGTCGTCTCGCTGGCGTCGCCGGTATCGCCGAGGCCGCGCTCGCTGACGCTGTTCTCGCCGCTCACCGCGCCGTTCATGTCTGCCGGGACGATCGTGGGTGCGCCGTCTGTTCGGCCGGTGATCGTGATCGTCAGCGTCGC
>NZ_JXTJ01000029.1 GCF_001509835.1 Allobosea sp. WAO | reverse complement strand
CAAAGACGTCTTGCCATGGTCAACGTGACCAATCGTGCCGATGTTGCAGTGCGGCTTCGTGCGGGAGAACTTCTCTTTGGCCATGTCAGCCTCCGTCCGTCAAATCTTGTTCAAGTGTTCGGTTTAAGTCGTTGTCAGTTCAGGCGTACTTGGCCTGGACCTCGGCGGCGACCGCCGAAGGAACCTGCTCATAGTGGTCGAACTGCATCGTGTAGTTGGCACGCCCCTGGCTGAACGAACGCAGCTGGTTGACGTAGCCGAACATGTTCGCCAGCGGCACCATCGCGTTGATCACGACGGCGTTGCCGCGCATGTCCTGGCCCTGGATCTGGCCACGACGCGAGTTCAGGTCGCCGATGACCGAACCGGTGTAGTCTTCCGGGGTCACGACTTCGACCTTCATGATCGGCTCGAGCAGCACCGCGCCAGCCTTCTGCAGGCCTTCACGCAGACCGGCACGCGAGGCGATTTCGAAGGCCAGAGCCGACGAGTCGACCTCGTGGAAGGCGCCGTCGGTCAGCGTGACCTTGACGTCGACCACCGGGAAGCCGGCGAGCACGCCGGAGCCGATGACAGAGTTGAGGCCCTTTTCGACACCCGGAATGTATTCCTTCGGAACCGTTCCGCCGACGACCTTCGACTCGAACTCGAAGCCCTTGCCGGTCTCGTTCGGCTCGACCGTGAACTTGACACGGGCGAACTGGCCGGTACCGCCGGTCTGCTTCTTGTGGGTGTAGTCGACGTCGACCTTCTTGGTGATGGTCTCGCGATAGGCAACCTGCGGCGCGCCGATATTGGCGTCGACCTTGTAGGTCCGGCGCAGGATGTCGACCTTGATGTCGAGATGCAGCTCGCCCATGCCCTTGAGGATGGTCTGGCCGCTCTCCTGGTCGGTCGAGACGCGGAAGGACGGATCCTCGTTCGCGAGCTTCGACAGGGCCAGGCCCAGCTTCTCCTGGTCGGCCTTGGACTTCGGCTCGATCGCGATCGTGATGACCGGCTCGGGGAACTCCATGCGCTCCAGGATGACCGGATTGGCGACATCGCACAGCGTATCGCCGGTGCGGACGTCCTTGAGGCCGGCCAGGGCGACGATGTCGCCGGCATAAGCCTCCTTGATGTCCTCACGGTTGTTCGCGTGCATCAGCAGCATGCGGCCGACGCGCTCTTTCTTGTCGCGCGTCGAGTTGATCACGCCCTGACCGGCATCGACCTTGCCCGAATAGACGCGGCAGAAGGTGATGGTGCCGACGAAGGGGTCGTCCATGATCTTGAAGGCGAGCATGGAGAACGGAGCTTCGTCGGTCGGCTCGCGGGTGGTCGGCTCTTCGGTCTTGAAGTCGATGCCTTCGACCGCGCCGCGATCGACCGGCGACGGCAGGAAGTCGACGACCGCGTCGAGCAGGGTCTGGACGCCCTTGTTCTTGAAGGACGAGCCGCAGAGCACCGGGTGGAAGGCGCGGCGCTGAACCGCGGTGCGGACCAGCTTGCGCAGCGTGTCGGCGTCGGGCTCGTTGCCTTCGAGATAGGCTTCCATCGCCGCATCGTCCATCTCGACGGCGGCTTCGACGAGCTTGTTGCGATACTCGGCAGCCTTGTCGGCGAGATCGGCCGGGATCTCCTGCTCGGAGAACGAAGCGCCAAGCGCTTCGCCATCCCAGACGATCGCCTTCATCTTGATGAGATCGACCACACCGACGAACTCGGATTCCGAACCGATCGGAATCTGCAGGCACACCGGCTTGCCGGCGACGCGGTCAATGATGTCCTGGACGCAGCGATAGAAATCGGCACCGATCTTGTCCATCTTGTTGACGAAAACGACGCGCGGAACGTCGTACTTGTCAGCCTGACGCCAGACAGTCTCGGTCTGCGGCTCGACGCCCTGGTTGCCGTCGAGCACGCAGACGGCGCCGTCGAGCACGCGCAGCGAACGCTCGACTTCGATGGTGAAGTCGACGTGGCCGGGGGTGTCGATGATGTTCAGGCGATTGTCGCGCCAGAAGCAGGTCGTCGCGGCGGAGGTGATCGTGATGCCACGCTCCTGCTCCTGCGTCATCCAGTCCATGGTGGCGGCGCCATCATGGACTTCGCCGATCTTATGCGACTTGCCGGTATAGAACAGGATGCGCTCGGTCGTCGTCGTCTTGCCCGCATCGATGTGGGCCATGATGCCGAAGTTGCGATAGCGATCGATGGGATGGGAACGGGCCATTGAAGTGCTCTGTCTTTCCGGGGGGTCGCGGACGGATTACCAGCGATAGTGCGAGAAGGCGCGGTTGGCTTCCGCCATCCGGTGCGTGTCTTCGCGCTTCTTCACGGCATTGCCGCGGTTGTTGGCCGCATCCATCAGCTCGGCCGAGAGACGCTCGACCATGGTCCGATCGTTGCGCGCACGGGCGGCAGCGATCAGCCAACGGATCGCGAGAGCCTGACGGCGCTCGCTGCGAACCTCGACGGGAACCTGGTAGGTCGCGCCGCCGACGCGGCGGGAACGGACCTCGATCGCCGGAGCGACGTTCTCGAGGGCGCTCTTGAAGACAGCGAGCGGATCGCTCTTCAGCTTGCCCTCGATGATGTCGAAAGCGCCATAGACGATGCCTTCGGCGGTCGACTTTTTGCCTTCGTACATGACGGAGTTCATGAACTTCGTCACGATCACGTCGCCGAACTTGGCGTCCGGGATGATCTCGCGTTTTTCGGCGCTATGGCGGCGGGACATCGTCTAGTCTCCGGTCAAATCTCAAAAGCTGCGAACCGGCCGGTCTCTCGGCCAGCCGGTCAGGCAGAAAATCACTTGGGACGCTTGGCGCCGTACTTCGAGCGGCGCTGCTTGCGGTTCTTGACGCCCTGCGTGTCGAGCACACCGCGCAGGATGTGATAGCGCACGCCGGGAAGGTCCTTGACGCGGCCGCCACGGATCATGACGACCGAGTGCTCCTGAAGGTTGTGGCCTTCACCCGGGATGTAGCCGATGACCTCGAAGCCGTTGGTCAGGCGCACCTTGGCGACCTTACGAAGCGCCGAGTTCGGCTTCTTCGGCGTCGTCGTATAGACGCGCGTGCAGACGCCGCGCTTCTGGGGGCAGTTTTCAAGCGCCGGAGCGGAGTTGCGCGCCTTGACGGGCGAACGCGGCTTGCGGATCAGCTGGCTGATTGTCGGCATTTAAGGCCTCTCGCTCCCTTGAGCGTTTGGAAAATCTCATGGTACTCCCGGCACCGGCGAAGCCATGACACAAACGAAGCCGCGCCATCGGCGCCCTTTAAGAGGCCTCAGGCGCGTTCGCCATGCAGAGGAACACGGAATACCCGCATTCATGCGTCCTGCCATGTCGTCTATCGACGCTGGAATTCCGACGGAGTTTCGGTCGCGAAATTCGCTCACAACAAAGGCAAGCGACAAACGTGTCCGACAACCGTCGACTGTGGCGCGCTTATGACTCAGCTGGAGATTCGCGTCAACCCCGGATTTACGATGCGTTCAGTCTTCTCGCTCGGAAGAACTGCCGCTCCGGCACGTTCAGCAATCTAGCGCCCCTCGGCAGCGAAAGCCAAGCCTGCCGAGCGGAGCCTTGCACAGGATCGATGGCCACCGCTTGACGCGTCGTTCAGGCGGCCCCCTCGCCTGTCGTACCGATCCGGGCGCCGCGCAGCAGCCCGACCAGCTCGGACTGCCGATGCAGCCCGGTCTTGGCCATCACCCGCTTTAGCGTTGTGCGTGCGGTCTCCTCGGTAACACCGAGCGTCGCCGCTGCATCGCGCGGGCGGCTGCCCGCGGCGATCAGCGCCGCGAGCCTGGCCTCGGCCGGCGTCAGGTCGAACAGCCCCTGCACCACGGCCGCGCTCGGGGCGTCGCCGAGCACCACCGGGGTCACCACCAGGATCGTCCTGGCGCGCGTGAAGACGTCGTGCGCCGCGCCGCGGACCGGCGAAAGATGAACGATCAGCGGCGGCCGATCCCCCTCCTGAGCAATCGGGATCGAGCGCACCACTGCCCCGCTCGCATTCTGGCCCATCGTCGCCAACGCGGTTTCCAGCAGCATGTCGGCCGCAGGATTGGTCAGGGTCAGCCGAGACAGCCGATCCTGGGCCACGTCCGGGATCATCGCGGCCAAGAGCCCATTGATCGAGAGCGGCCGCCCGCTCCGATCGAGAACCGCAGCAGGCAGGCCCATCGCCTCCAGCGCCTGCGTCGCTCCGCGGGCCCGCTCGAAATCGAGGCGGGCCGAGAGGAGCATGGCGCGGGCCAGATGCGGCCGCATCCGGTCGAGCCGGGCGATCTGCTCGCCGTCGATCGGTCCTTCGCGGCGCTCGCGTTCGGCATGCAGGATGAAGGACTCGCCGCTCGGCGAGGCGATCGCCGTGGCGACGCCGATACCGAGACCCCGTGGGATCAGGAAATCGGCATAGACCGGTTCAAGCGCCATCTCCGCCTCGGTGAAGATGTCGATATCGCGCAGGAAGCCGGCATGGTTGCGTCCGATCAGCCGGGCCGTACGTCCATTGCCGGGGAAGCGCTCGAAATGGGTCGCGACGACCTCGTCGAATTCCGGCGAGGAGGAGATCCAGCGCGCCTGCCCGCCAGCGACGGTCACCATGACCGCCCCTGCCCCGCGCATCTCGCTCTGGAACCGTCTCAGTATCTGCGGCCACAGCTCAGGAACGACTGCGGCCTCATAGAGGCTTTCCAGGAAACGCTCATCCATAGCCCCAGCCCATCAAGCAGCGCATCGTCAGCCCCCCGGCACGTTTCGCTGCGTAAGCTTAGGCAGATCGGCCACCCGAGCGTCAAGACAAAGTAAAACGGCCGCCCGAGGGCGGCCGTTCCACATTGGTCTGAGCCTGTTGGCCGCGCTTACTCGGCGGCCGGCAGCACCGCGGCCGCGGCCTTCGCCGCAGCATCGGCCTTCTGCCCGACGATCAGATCGTCGCGACGCGTCGCCACCTGCTTGATCCGGGCGACCTGCGCGCCCGTACCCGCCGGGATCAGCGAGCCGACGATGACGTTCTCCTTCAGGCCCTCGAGCGTGTCCTGCTTGCCGTTGACCGCCGCCTCGGTGAGGACGCGGGTGGTCTCCTGGAAGGACGCCGCCGAGATGAAGGAGCGGGTCTGCAGCGACGCCTTGGTGATGCCGAGCAGGACCGGAACGCCGGAGGCCGGCTTCTTGCCCTCTTCGCGCATCTTGGCGTTGACCTCTTCCAGCTCGATGCGGTCGATCTGGTCGCCGGTCAGGATGTCGGTGTCGCCGCCATCCGTGATCTCGACCTTCTGCAGCATCTGCCGGACGATCACCTCGATGTGCTTGTCGTTGATGCCGACGCCCTGGAGGCGATAGACCTCCTGGATTTCGTTCACCAGATAAGCCGCCAGCTCCTCGACGCCCTTGATCGCCAGGATGTCGTGCGGGGCCGGGTTGCCGTCGAGGATGTAGTCGCCCATCTCGACGACGTCGCCGTCCTGGAGATGGATGTGCTTGCCCTTCGGGATCAGGTACTCGAGCCCTTCCGAGCCGTCATGCGGCGTCAGCGTGACGCGACGCTTGTTCTTGTAGTCCTTGCCGAAGCCGATGACGCCGGCCTTTTCGGCGATGATCGCCGCATCCTTCGGACGACGCGCCTCGAACAGCTCCGCCACCCGCGGCAGACCGCCGGTGATGTCGCGGGTCTTGGCCGAGTCGGTCGAGACACGGGCGAGCACGTCGCCGGCCTTGATCGACGAGCCCGGCTCCACCGAGATGATGCCGTCGACAGGCAGGATGTAGCGGGCGTCGCCGCCGCGGGCGAGCTTCGCGATCTTGCCGTCGGGCCCATGCACGGTCAGCGCCGGCTTGAGATCCGAGGTGCGGGCCGAGCCGCGCCAGTCGATGACGACGCGCTTCGAGATGCCCGTCGCTTCGTCGGTCGTCTCGGTGATCGACATGCCGTCCACGAGGTCCTCGTAGCCGACATTGCCGTCCACTTCCGCCAGGATCGGGCGGGAATAGGGGTCCCACTCGATCAGGCGCTGGCCGCGCTTGACCTTGTCGCCCTCGTCGACCCGCAGCTTCGAGCCGAACTGGACGCGGTGCACGGCGCGCTCGGCGCCTTCCGGACCGACGATCACGATGGCGATGTTGCGCGCCATTGCGATCAGGTCGCCATCGGAGTTCCGCGCAACGTTGCGGTTACGCATCTTCACCGTGCCCTCGAAATTGGACTCGACGAAGGACTGGTCCGCGATCGTGGCGGCGCCGCCGATGTGGAAGGTACGCATGGTGAGCTGCGTACCCGGCTCGCCGATCGACTGCGCCGCGATGACACCGACGGCCTCGCCCATGTTGACGGGCGTGCCGCGGGCGAGATCGCGCCCGTAGCAGGTGGCGCAGACGCCGTTCTTGGTCTCGCAGGTCAGCACCGAGCGGATCTTCACCTCCTGGACACCGGCGGCGTTGATCTTCTCGATATGGCTTTCCTCGATCATCGTGCCCTTCGGCACGAGGACGTTGCCGTCGATATCCGTGACGTCCTCCGCCGCCGAGCGGCCGAGGATACGGATGCCGAGCGAAGCCACGACCTGGCCGGCATCGATGATGGCGCGCATCTTGATGCCGTTGTCCGAGCCGCAATCGACCTCGGAGATGATCGCGTCCTGCGCCACGTCGACGAGACGACGGGTCAGGTAACCCGAGTTCGCCGTCTTCAGCGCGGTGTCGGCGAGGCCCTTACGGGCGCCGTGGGTCGAGTTGAAGTACTCGAGAACGTCGAGGCCTTCCTTGAAGTTCGAGATGATCGGCGACTCGATGATCTCACCCGACGGCTTGGCCATCAGGCCACGCATGGCGGCGAGCTGGCGCATCTGCGCCGGCGAACCACGGGCGCCCGAGTGGCTCATCATGTAGATCGAGTTGATCGGCTTATCGCGACCATTCTCGTCCTTCTTCACGGTCGAGATGCGAGCCATCATCTCCTGGGCGAGCTTGTCGGAGCACTTCGCCCAGGCGTCGACGACCTTGTTGTACTTCTCGCCTTGGGTGATCAGGCCGTCCTGGTACTGCTGCTCGTAATCCTTGGCGAGCACGCGGGTCGTATCGACGATCTCCCACTTGTTCTCGGGGATCACCATGTCGTCCTTGCCGAACGAGATGCCGGCCTTGAACGCGTGCTTGAAGCCGAGGCCCATGACGCGATCGCAGAAGATCACCGATTCCTTCTGACCGCAGCCGCGATAGACGGCGTCGATCATGTTGGAGATCTCCTTCTTCGTCATCAGCTTGTTGACGACGTCGAAGGTCATGGCCGGGTGCTCCGGCAGCGCGGTCGAAAGGATCACACGGCCAGGGGTGGTGTCGTAGATCTTCGTATACGGCTGGCCATCGGCGCCGACGCCGGTCCAGCGGTATTTGATCTTCGAATGCAGCGTCACGACCTTCTCGTGCAGCGCGTATTCGAGCTCGCCGAAGTCACCGAAGACCTTGCCCTGACCCGGCTCGCCATCGGAAATGATCGAGAGGTAGTACAGGCCGAGCACGATGTCCTGCGACGGCACGATGATCGGCAGGCCGTTCGCCGGGTGCAGGATGTTGTTGGTCGACATCATCAGCACGCGCGCTTCCAGCTGCGCTTCAAGCGACAGCGGGACGTGCACGGCCATCTGGTCGCCGTCGAAGTCGGCGTTGAAGGCGGCGCAGACCAGCGGGTGCAGCTGGATCGCCTTGCCCTCGATCAGCACCGGCTCGAAGGCCTGGATGCCGAGGCGGTGCAGCGTCGGGGCGCGGTTCAGCAGCACCGGATGCTCGCGGATGACCTCGTCCAGGATATCCCAGACCTCGGGCTTCTCCTTCTCGACCAGCTTCTTGGCCTGCTTGACCGTGGTCGAGTAGCCCTTGGCGTCGAGGCGCGCATAGATGAACGGCTTGAACAGCTCGAGCGCCATCTTCTTCGGCAGGCCGCACTGGTGCAGCTTCATCTCCGGGCCGACGACGATGACCGAGCGGCCGGAATAGTCGACGCGCTTGCCGAGCAGGTTCTGGCGGAAGCGGCCCTGCTTGCCCTTCAGCATGTCGGCGAGCGACTTCAGCGGGCGCTTGTTGGCGCCGGTGATGACGCGGCCACGGCGGCCGTTGTCGAACAGCGCATCGACCGACTCCTGCAGCATCCGCTTCTCGTTGCGGATGATGATGTCGGGCGCGCGCAGCTCGATCAGCCGCTTCAGGCGGTTGTTGCGGTTGATGACGCGGCGATAGAGGTCGTTCAGGTCGGAGGTCGCGAAGCGGCCGCCATCGAGCGGCACCAGCGGACGCAGATCGGGCGGGATGACCGGGATCATGGTCATCACCATCCATTCCGGCTTGTTGCCCGAAAGCTGGAAGGCCTCGATGATCTTGAGGCGCTTCATCAGCTTCTTCGGCTTCAGCTCCGAAGTAGTGGTCGCGATCTCATGCTTCAGGTCGGCGTTGATCTGGTCGAGATCGAGCGCGCGCAGCATCTCGCGGATGGCTTCCGCGCCGATCATCGCGGTGAAGGTGTCCGCGCCGTACTCCTCCTGGCAGCGGACATACTCCTCCTCGGAGAGCAGCTGCCGGTCCTTGAGCGGGGTCAGGCCCGGCTCCAGCACCACATACGACTCGAAGTAGAGGATGCGCTCGAGGTCCTTGAGCGGCATGTCCATCAGGAGGCCGATGCGCGAGGGCAGCGACTTCAGGAACCAGATATGGGCGACCGGAGCCGCGAGCTCGATATGGCCCATGCGCTCGCGCCGGACGCGCGCCAGCGTCACCTCGACGCCGCACTTCTCGCAGATGACGCCCTTGAACTTCATGCGCTTGTACTTGCCGCACAGGCACTCGTAGTCCTTGATCGGCCCGAAGATGCGGGCGCAGAACAGCCCGTCCCGCTCCGGCTTGAAGGTCCGGTAGTTGATCGTCTCGGGCTTCTTGATCTCGCCGAACGACCAGGACGCGATCTTCTCCGGGCTCGCGATCGAGATCTTGATCGCGTCGAACGCCTGCTGCACCGGCTGCTGGCCGAAAAGGTTCATGACCTCTTGCTTCATCGCCTGTCTCCTGAAGCCGGCGGGGTTTTAGAAAACCGCCCTGCCCGGCTCTTTGTAATCCATGGGCCGGCGGCGTGAGTGCCGCCGGCATGAGTAACGAACGCCGCCGTGCCCCTGCGGGCCCGGCGCCTTACTCGGCCGCCTCGGCCGGGGGCAGCTCGCCCGGCTTCAGCTTGTTGCTGATCAGCTCGACATTGAGGCCGAGCGAACGCATTTCCTTGACGAGCACGTTGAAGCTCTCCGGGATGCCCGCCTCGAAGTTGTCCTCGCCGCGCACGATCGACTCGTAGGCCTTGGTACGGCCCGCCACGTCGTCCGACTTCACCGTCAGCATTTCCTGCAGCGTGTAGGCGGCACCGTAGGCTTCGAGCGCCCAGACCTCCATCTCGCCGAAGCGCTGACCGCCGAACTGCGCCTTGCCGCCCAGCGGCTGCTGGGTGACGAGCGAGTACGGGCCGATCGAACGGGCGTGGATCTTGTCGTCGACCAGGTGGTGCAGCTTCAGCATGTAGATGTAGCCCATCGTCACCTTGCGGTCGAAAGGCTCACCGGTACGGCCGTCATAGAGCGTGGACTGCCCGGAGCTGTGCAGCCCGGCCTGCTCCAGGAGCCGCTCGATATCGGCTTCCTTGGCACCGTTGAAGACCGGCGTCGCCATCGGCACGCCGCGGCGCAGGTTCTGGCCCATCTCGATGAGCTCGGCGTCGTCCATCGAGGCGATGATCTCGTTATCCTCGTAGACGGCGTCGAAGGAGGCCCGCAGAGCCTTGGAGTCATGCGCCTTGCGATAGGCGTCGATCGCCTTGCCGATCTGCTTGCCGAGGCCGGCAGCAGCCCAGCCAAGGTGGGTCTCCAGGATCTGACCGACGTTCATGCGCGAAGGCACGCCCAGCGGGTTCAGCACGATGTCGGCATGGGTGCCGTCCTCGAGGAACGGCATGTCCTCCGCCGGCACGATGCGCGAGACCACGCCCTTGTTGCCGTGACGGCCGGCCATCTTGTCGCCCGGCTGGATCTTGCGCTTCACCGCGACGAAGACCTTGACCATCTTCATCACGCCCGGAGGCAGTTCGTCGCCGCGCTGCAGCTTCTCGACCTTGTCGAGGAAGCGCTGCTCGAGGCGCTTCTTCGACTCGTCGTACTGCTTCCGCATCGCCTCGATTTCGGTCATCAGGGCGTCGTCCGCCGTGGCGAACAGCCACCACTGCGAGCGCGGGAACTCGCTCATCGCCTCGCGGGTGATGACCGTGTCCTTCTTGAAGCCCTTCGGACCGGCGAGACCGGTCTTGCCGGTCAGGATCTCGGCCAGACGCGCGAAGGTGTTGCGGTCGAGGATCGCCTGCTCGTCGTCGCGGTCCTTGGCGAGACGCTCGATCTCCTCGCGCTCGATCGCCTGGGCGCGCTCGTCCTTGTCGACGCCATGGCGGTTGAACACGCGGACCTCGACGATCGTGCCCTGCACGCCCGGCGGGACACGCAGCGAGGTGTCGCGGACGTCCGAAGCCTTCTCGCCGAAGATGGCGCGCAGCAGCTTCTCTTCCGGCGTCATCGGGCTCTCGCCCTTCGGCGTGATCTTGCCGACCAGGATGTCGCCGGCCGCCACTTCGGCGCCGATATAGACGATGCCGGCTTCGTCGAGGTTCTTCAGCGCCTCTTCCGAGACGTTCGGAATGTCGCGCGTGATTTCCTCAGGGCCCAGCTTGGTGTCGCGGGCCATGACCTCGAATTCCTCGATATGGATCGAGGTGAAGATGTCGTCCGAGACGATCTTCTCCGAGAGCAGGATCGAGTCCTCGAAGTTGTAGCCGTTCCACGGCATGAACGCGACGAGCACGTTGCGGCCGAGCGCGAGCTCGCCGAACTCGGTCGACGGGCCGTCCGCAACGATGTCACCCTTCTTGATGACGTCGCCGACGCGCACCAGCGGCCGCTGCGTGATGCAGGTCGACTGGTTCGAGCGCTGGAACTTCTGCAGGCGGTAGATGTCGACGCCCGGCTTGGTCGGGTCCATCTCGTCGGAAGCGCGGATAACGATACGGGTCGCGTCGACCTGATCGACGATGCCGGCGCGGCGGGCCGCAATGGCAGCGCCGGAGTCACGGGCGACCGCGGCCTCCATGCCGGTGCCGACGAACGGCGCGTCGGCGCGAACCAGCGGCACCGCCTGGCGCTGCATGTTCGAGCCCATCAGCGCCCGGTTCGCGTCGTCGTTCTCGAGGAACGGGATCAGCGCGGCGGCGACGGAGACGACCTGCTTGGGCGAGACGTCCATGAAGTCGACCTTGTCGACCGGCGTGACGATGACTTCACCGGCGCGGCGGCAGACGATCAGGTCATCGGTCAGGCGGCCTTCGCCGTCGACCACGGCATTCGCCTGGGCGACGTTGTACTTCGCTTCTTCCATGGCCGAGAGATAGATGATCTCGTCGGTCTGGCGGCCGTCGCGGATGCGGCGGTACGGGCTCTCGATGAAGCCGTACTTGTTGACGCGGGCGAAGGTCGCGAGCGAGTTGATCAGGCCGATGTTCGGGCCTTCCGGCGTCTCGATCGGGCAGATGCGGCCGTAATGCGTGGTGTGCACGTCGCGCACCTCGAAGCCGGCGCGCTCGCGGGTCAGACCACCCGGGCCAAGCGCCGAAAGACGACGCTTGTGAGTGACTTCCGAGAGCGGGTTCGTCTGGTCCATGAACTGCGAGAGCTGCGACGAGCCGAAGAACTCGCGCACCGCGGCGGCCGCGGGCTTCGCGTTGATCAGGTCCTGCGGCATGACCGTGTCGATGTCGACCGAGGACATGCGCTCCTTGATGGCGCGCTCCATGCGGAGCAGGCCCAGGCGGTACTGGTTCTCCATGAGCTCGCCGACCGAGCGCACGCGGCGGTTGCCGAGATGGTCGATGTCGTCGATCTCGCCCTTGCCGTCGCGCAGGTCGACCAGCGCCTTGACGACCGCGAAGATGTCCTCCTTGCGCAGGATGCGCACGGTGTCCTCGGCGTCGAGGTCGAGGCGCATGTTCATCTTGACGCGGCCGACGGCCGAGAGGTCGTAGCGCTCGGCGTCGAAGAACAGCGACTGGAACATGTTCTCGGCGGTCTCGAGCGTCGGCGGCTCGCCCGGGCGCATCACCCGGTAGATGTCGAACAGCGCTTCCTCGCGGCGCGAGTTCTTGTCGACCTGGAGCGTGTTGCGGATGTAGGGACCGACCGTGATGTGGTCGATGTCGAGCACCGGAATCTCGGTGTAGCCCTTGTTGATCAGGTCGAGCAGGTTGCCCTTGACCTCACCAGACTTCGGGTCCGCGGCCAGGTTCAGCTCGTCGCCGGCCTCGGCATGAACTTCGCCGGTCGAGGGATCGACGAGGTCCTCGGCGATATACTGGCCGACGAGGTCGTCATCCGTGGCGCGCAGGAACTTCAGGCCCTTCTCGGCGAGCTGGCGCGCGGTACGCGCGACGAGCTTCTTGCCGGCCTCGACCACGACCTCGCCGGTGTCGGCGTCGATCAGGTCGACGCTCGCCTTGAAGCCCTTCATGCGCTCGGCATCGTAGGGCACGCGCCAGCCATCGCCGTCGCGGGTGTAGGTGATGTGGTTGTAGAAGCGGTTGAGGATCTCCTCGCCGTCCATGCCGAGCGCGAACAGCAGCGAGGTGACCGGGATCTTACGCTTGCGGTCGATGCGCGCGTAGACGATGTCCTTGGCGTCGAACTCGATGTCGAGCCAGGAACCGCGATAGGGGATGATGCGGGCGGCGAAGAGCAGCTTGCCCGAGGAATGGGTCTTGCCCTTGTCGTGGTCGAAGAACACGCCCGGCGAACGGTGCATCTGCGAGACGATGACGCGCTCGGTGCCGTTGACGATGAAGGTGCCGTTGTCCGTCATGAGCGGCATCTCGCCCATGTAGACGTCCTGCTCCTTGATGTCCTTGACCGACTTGGCCTGGGTGTCCGGATCGATATCGAACACGATCAGGCGGAGTGTCACCTTGAGCGGCGCCGAGAAGGTCATGCCACGCTGGCGGCACTCGTCGACGTCGTATTTCGGCGGCTCGAACGTGTACTTGACGAACTCGAGCAGCGAGGCGCCCGAGAAATCGCCGATCGGGAAGACCGACTTGAAGACCGACTGCAGGCCTTCGTCGCCACGACCGCCCTTAGGCTCGTCGATCATCAGGAACTGGTCGTAGGACGCCTTCTGAACCTCGATGAGGTTCGGCATCTCGGCGACTTCCTTGAGCTTTCCGAAGAACTTGCGGACGCGCCTGCGGCCCTGGAGAGAATTGACCATGGTGTTCCTCGCAATCTCGGACGGCTCACCCGGCGGTCCGGGTCTCGAAGGCGGTCAGGCCGCCGGGTGAGCCGTTCGGCGCTCAACGGCGCCGACCTGAACTGGATAAGCCGTCGCGCCGTCGCGCTCGGGCCCTTTGCACGCGCCGCTCCGAAAACCGGAAACGACGCAACAGCCCCGGAGGTGGCGAACCACCCCGGGACTGTCCTTGTCGACTAGTTTCGGACCGGCATCAGCCGGCCCTGCTCACTTGAGCTCGACCTTGGCGCCGACGGCCTCGAGCTGCTTCTTGAGCTTCTCGGCCTCGTCCTTGGCGACGGCTTCCTTGACCGGCTTCGGAGCGGCTTCGACCAGATCCTTGGCTTCCTTGAGGCCCAGGCCGGTGATGGCGCGGACTTCCTTGATCACCTCGATCTTCTTGTCGCCGGCCGAGGCCAGGACAACGGTGAACTCGGTCTGCTCTTCAGCAGCGGCGGCAGCGCCACCGCCAGCAGCCGGGCCAGCCGCGACAGCGACGGCGGCGGCGGCGGAGACGCCCCACTTCTCTTCGAGCATCTTGGCGAGGTCAGCAGCCTCGAGAACGGTGAGCGACGAGAGTTCGTCAACGAGCTTGGCGAGATCGGCCATTGTTTAGCTTCCTGATGTAAGAGGTTCGAACGATAAGGGTTTGAGGGCTGCTCAAGCAGCGTCCTTGTCGGCATATGCCTGGAACACGCGCGCGAGCTTCGCAGCAGGCGCGGTCGAGAGCTGGGCGATCTTGGTCGCAGGGGCCTGCAGGAGGCCGAGCAACTTGGCGCGCAGTTCGTCGAGCGAGGGCATCGTGGCCAAGGCCTTGACACCGTCCGGGTTCAGGGCGGTCGTACCCATCGCGCCACCCAGGATCACGAGCTTGTCGTGGTCCTTGGCGAAAGCGACGGCGACCTTCGGCGCCGCGACCGGATCGCTGGAATAAGCGATCAGGGTGGGGCCCTTCAGCAGGGGGCTGATGGACGCGACGTCGGTGCCTTCAAGAGCGATCTTGGCCAGCCTGTTCTTTGCGACCTTCACGGTGGCGCCATTGGCCTTCATCTCGCGACGAAGCTTCTGGAACTGGGCCACCGTCAAACCCGCATAGTGGGCCACGACAACGACCGACGTCTTCGAGAAGACATCGTTCAGCGTCGCGACGGCATCTGATTTTGCCGCTCTATCCACTGGGCTCTCTCCGGTAGGCGACAGGCTTTCACACCCGTCGCCAGTTGCACGTGCCGCTCTTGAGAGGCGCCGGTTGACACCGACCCCTCGCTGGAGCGACGCTCAGTGCCCTGTCCCCTGCCATGGCCGAAGCCGTGATCGGGCGAGATGGTTCGAACCTCGTTCGGCGCCCTTCGGCACCGGCAGAGTTCTTGCACCGTCTATGCAGGCCTCTTGGCGAAATTATGCCCTCGGACGGAGTCCGGGAGCACCTGCAGTCTCAGACAGGACTGGACGCCAGGCCCTGGGAAATCGCTTTCCCCGCTCCCGGCATCCATTCTTCGGCGGCGAACCACCGAAAAACGCGAAACGGACCCCCTCGTGACAAGCACGCGGAAGCCCCGACACTTATGGAAACACGAGGAGGCTCATAGCGGCTCCCCCGGCTTCTGCCAAGTGGTAATCCTCGCGGCACTCCGCAAGGCGGGGCGCGGCCGCATGAGGCGGCCGCGAAGGCAGGATGCGAAAAACCGGAACCGGCCCCTCGCGCCCTGCCCCAGGACGGCCTCAGCCGCCCATCACCGTATTCGGCTCGATCTTGACGCCCGGACCCATGGTCGACGAGATCGCGACGCGCTGGATATAGGTGCCCTTGGCGCCGGCCGGCTTGGCCTTCGAGACCGAGTCGACGAACGCCTTGATGTTCTCCGAGAGCTTCTCGGCGTCGAACGAGACCTTGCCGACGGCGGCATGCACGATGCCGGCCTTCTCGACGCGGAACTCGACCGAACCGCCCTTCGAGGCGGCGACGGCGTTTGTCAGGTCCATAGTGACCGTGCCGACGCGCGGGTTCGGCATCAGGCCGCGCGGGCCGAGCACCTTACCGAGGCGGCCGACGAGGCCCATCATGTCCGGGGTGGCGATGCAGCGGTCGAAGTTGATTTCGCCCTTCTGCACGCTCTCGACCAGATCCTCGGCGCCGACGATGTCGGCACCGGCCTTCTTGGCCTCCTCGGCCTTGGCGCCGCGGGCGAAGACGGCGACGCGCAGGACGCGGCCCGAACCGTTCGGCAGGTTGCAGACGCCGCGGACCATCTGGTCGGCGTGACGCGGATCGACGCCGAGATTCATCGCGACCTCGACGGTCTCGTCGAACTTGGCGCTGGCGCGATCCTTGATCATCGCGACGGCTTCGGCGAGCGGGTAGAGCTTGGTACGGTCGATGCCCTCACGGGCCTTGACGACGCGCTTTCCGACGTGTGCCATTGTCAGTTCCCCCT
Organism: Allobosea sp. WAO; assembly: GCF_001509835.1. Taxonomy (GTDB): domain Bacteria; phylum Pseudomonadota; class Alphaproteobacteria; order Rhizobiales; family Beijerinckiaceae; genus Allobosea. The sequence goes on along the minus strand of NZ_JXTJ01000029.1, from coordinate 4,372 downwards.
CAGCCCACGACTTCCAGGCCCATGGACCGGGCGGAGCCGCGGATCATGGACATGGCGGAATCGACATCGCTGCAGTTGAGATCGGCCATCTTCTTCTCGGCGATCTCCTTGACCTGCGCGGCGGTGACCTTGCCGGCATTGGCGCCCTTGCCCGGGGTCTTCGAACCCGAGGTCAGGCCAGCAGCCTTCTTCAGCCAGTACGAGACCGGCGGCTGCTTCATCTCGAAGGTGAAGGAGCGATCCTGATACGCGGTGATGATCACCGGGATCGGCATGCCCTTTTCCATCTGCGCGGTCTTCGCGTTGAAGGCCTTGCAGAATTCCATGATGTTGAGGCCGCGCTGACCGAGCGCAGGACCGATCGGCGGCGACGGATTGGCCGCGCCCGCCGGAACCTGAAGCTTCACGTAACCCGTGATCTTCTTTGCCATGATGGCTGCTCCTGTCGTCCGCCCCGGCGCCTACCGGAACGACGACGCCCCGCCCGGGAACCGATATCGTTCCGGATCGGGGTGGTTGCAGAGCGTGGTGCGGCAGGACATCCCGGTTGGCGGCCGGCCTTACCTTCCACGCATGTGAGGCGCGCCCTATGGCACAGGACGATCGGAAAGGGAAGCCCTTCCACCGGAACCGCCGGCCACGGCGGCCGGCGCTGCGGCCGCAGCCTTCCGGATAAGCAAAAACCCGCACCGGATGACGGCGCGGGTCCTGCAAAACCGGATTGGAGAGGCCCGGGCGCTTCCGACACGATCGCGTGATCGGACCGCCCGAATCGACTCAGAGCTTCTCGACCTGGCTGTATTCGAGCTCGACCGGCGTGGCGCGGCCGAAGATCGAGACCGCGACCTTGAGGCGGGCGCGACCATGGTCGACATCCTCGACGACGCCGTTGAACGAGGCGAACGGCCCGTCCGCGACCTTGACCTGCTCGCCGATCTCGAAGACCACCGTCGGCTTCGGCCGCTCGATGCCCTCGGCGACCTGGCCCTTGATGCGCATCGCCTCGTTCTCGGGGATCGGCATCGGCTTGGCCTTGTCGGCCCCGAGGAAGCCGGTGACCTTCGGCGTGTTCTTGATGAGGTGATAGACCTCGTCGGTCATCTCGCACTTCACCAGCACGTAACCGGGGAAGAACTTGCGTTCGGCGTCGACCTTGCGGCCGCGTCGGACCTCGACGACCTTCTCGGTCGGGACCAGCACTTCCTCGAACTTGTCGGCGAGATTGCGCTGCGCCGCCTGATCCTTGATCGATTGGGCGACCTTGTTCTCGAAGTTCGAGTAGGCGTGGACGATGTACCAGCGAGTGTTCACGTTCGTAGGTTCCGTTCAGCGCGCGCCGAGGATGAGGCCGAGACCCCAGCGGATCATCGTATCGGCGAAGAGGAAAAACAGGCTGAAGACCAGCACCATGACCAGCACCATCCCGGTGGTGATCAAGGTCTCGCGGCGCGAGGGCCAGGTCACCTTGGAGGCTTCGCTGCGCACCTGCTGCAGGAAGCTGAACGGGTTCGTCTTCGCCATCGGGCCGTCACCTTAAGGTTCCGGAGCGCCGCCGCGACCAAGCGCGCGAGCGACGATTCGGTACGTCCTGAAAGATTCGCGGCGCGGGGCTCAGGGAGCCGCGCGCCGTCGTGAGCCGCTTCTTACAACGCTATGGCGCGCTAGCCAAGCGCTTTCGCGGCGACGCCCGAAAGACCGAGACAGGAGCAGGTTCGAAGCGCCCAGACGCAGCGCGCATTGGCACTGGCAGAGCGGCAAGGCCGGCTACCTAGACGATGCAGAGCCAGGTCAGGATGCCCATGGCGGAGAGGGCGAAGAGCGAAAGGCTGGCGATGGCGTCTGGCGGCAGATGATGCATGGCTCGGATCCGGGAATTGCCCGTCCCGGTAGCCTTCGCCCATGACAGTCCCGCGACGCCGGAGCCTATAACGAGAAAGGGCGGCTCCACCGCAGTGGAACCGCCCTTTCCGATCGCTCATCGCGATGAAGTCCTGGCAGGGGCGGCAGGGCTCGAACCTGCGACACCCGGTTTTGGAGACCGGTACTCTACCAACTGAGCTACACCCCTGTAGTCGCGGGTTGCTTAGCCCGAACGGCGTCGGCATTTCAAGTCGAAAACACACGGCGCCGTGGAAAGTTCACAACCCCGTTCAGGCGGCGTAGGGACCGAGCTGCTCGGCATAGCGCTTGACCAGCTCCAGCCCGAAGGCGCTCGGCCGCTGCGCCGGGCTGCGATCATGGATTTCGATGCCCGCGCGGGCCCCGAAAATGCGCTTTCCGTAGCAGAGCAGGCTCTCGATCGACTGCATGATGAAGACGATCGCCGGCAGCACCTCGCGATAGGCCTCCTCCGCCCCCTCGGCGTCGCCGGCCAGGAATCGGTTATAGGCGCGCAGCGCGTAGTCGATCGTATCGGGCGCCAGCAGCAGGCCGACGCAGCCGGCACGCAGATTGTCGGCGAGCTCCAGCCCGCCGCGGCCGTTCATCACCGGCAGGCGGCCCTCGGTGACCGAGATCAGCTGCTGGATGTCGGTGGCCGGTCCCTCGCCCTTGATCAGGCAGATGTTCGGATGCTGGCGCACCAGCTCGCGGATATCCTCCGAGGAGAGCCCGCGGCCCATATAGGCTGGCGCGTTCTGGATCGCGACCGGCAGCGAGGTCGCCTCGGCGATTCGCCCGAAGAAGCGGATGTACTCGGCGGCGCCGAAGGAGCCGACCATCGGCGGCTGCAGAATCACCCAATCGGCCTTGGCGGCTTCGGCCGCCCTGACCTGCTCGACCTGCTCGGCGACCGAGCCGCCGAACATGGTGAAGGCAAGCGGCACCTTGCCTGCGACGTCCTCCGCCACCCAGTCGATCACCGTCCGGCGCTCGGCCAGGCTGAGCTTGGAGACCTCGGTGGCGAGCCCCAGCGCCGCCATGCCGTGGACGCCGAGACCGAGGCAGATTTCCGTCTGGCGCTTCATCGCCGCCCGGTCGAGCCGCTCCTGCGCGTCGAACAGCGCAAAGGCGATGGCATGAATGCCGGTGAAGGGCGGCTTGAAGGCCATCTCGAATTCCTCCCTGAGATTCGTGCGGGCTGCCCCGCCGGTTTCGCCCATTGAGCACGGGGCGCGCCGCGGGTGCAGGGGCGTTTGCGACGGGCCCCTGCCCGGGCCGCGCATGCATAAAGGAAAAGGGCGGTGTCGCCACCGCCCTTCCCGGATTCTGTCCCGGCCGGAAGGCCGGGGCGATGTCCTTGCGCTTACGCGAGGATCGAAGCGACGACGCCGGCGCCGACGGTGCGGCCGCCTTCGCGGATGGCGAAGCGCAGCTTCTCTTCCATCGCGATCGGCACGATCAGGTGCACTTCCATCGAGATGTTGTCGCCCGGCATCACCATCTCCGTGCCTTCCGGCAGGTGCACCACGCCGGTCACGTCCGTCGTGCGGAAGTAGAACTGCGGGCGGTAGTTGGTGAAGAACGGGGTGTGACGGCCGCCCTCTTCCTTGGTCAGGATGTAGGCCTCGGCCTTGAACTTGGTGTGCGGCTTCACCGAGCCCGGCTTGCACAGCACCTGGCCGCGCTCGACGTCCTCGCGCTTCGTACCGCGCAGCAGCGCGCCGATGTTGTCGCCGGCCTGGCCCTGGTCGAGCAGCTTGCGGAACATCTCGACGCCGGTGACGGTCGTCTTCACGGTGTCCTTCAGGCCGACGATCTCGATTTCCTCGCCGACCTTGACGATGCCGCGCTCGACGCGGCCGGTCACCACCGTGCCGCGGCCCGAGATCGAGAACACGTCTTCGACCGGCATCAGGAACGGCTGGTCGATCGGACGCTCCGGCTGCGGGATGTAGTCGTCGACCGTCTGCATCAGCGCAACCACCGCGTCATGGCCGATCGCCTTGTCGCCATTGTCCAGCGCGACCTTGGCCGAGCCCTTGGTGATCGGGATGTCGTCGCCCGGGAAGTCGTACTTCGACAGAAGCTCGCGGATCTCCATCTCGACCAGCTCGAGCAGCTCGGCGTCGTCGACGAGATCGACCTTGTTCATGAACACGACCAGCGCGGGAACGCCGACCTGGCGCGCCAGCAGGATGTGCTCGCGGGTCTGCGGCATCGGGCCGTCGGCGGCCGAAACCACCAGGATCGCGCCGTCCATCTGCGCAGCGCCGGTGATCATGTTCTTCACATAGTCGGCGTGCCCGGGGCAGTCGACGTGCGCATAGTGGCGCGCAGCCGTCTCGTACTCGACATGCGAGGTCGAGATCGTGATGCCGCGGGCCTTCTCCTCAGGCGCCTTGTCGATCTGGTCATACGCCGTGAACGACGCGCCGCCCACCTCGGCCAGAACCTTCGTGATCGCCGCCGTCAAAGACGTCTTGCCATGGTC
>NZ_JXTJ01000028.1 GCF_001509835.1 Allobosea sp. WAO | reverse complement strand
AGATCACGCCGCAACCGCCATGGCCCGGCAGCTGCACTGTGCCTGCGCTCCAGTGCGGGCCTAAGAAGCGCCGGACGCAGCCTTCACATTGCCATGCGGCGATGTTGCCGGTCATCTTTCATGGCAGAGCAAACTTCAAAACGAAGCTCTGGCAGGCCGGCCAGGCTCAAGCAGCCTCGGCTTGCCAGGGAACCGAAATCGCCATGCCGTCGCGCTGCGGGTCGGCACCGCCGGTCGCGAGACCGTCCTCGATCTTGACGCCGTGGAGCGCGGCGAAGGGATAGCTCTGGGCCGAGCGCTTCACGTCATAGCCTTCGGCCTTGAGCTCGGCTTCGACGCTGCGGCGGATGCGGTTGCTGATATCGATGGAATTGGAGACGCCCATGACGCGCGGCGCGGCCACTGCCTCCAGCATCGACATCTCGAAATCGATGACGTTCATGATCCCTTGCGCCATGGCCGGGGCAATATAGCTGCCGCCCGGCGCGCCCATGACGATGAAGGGTGTGTCGCCCTTGAAGACGATGGTCGGCGCGGCGGAGGAGGAGCGCCGCTTGCCGGGCGCGATCGAGCCGGCGCGGCCGGGGCGCGGGTCGAAGCGGCTCATCGTGCCGTTGTAGATGAAGCCGAGCCCCTCGGTGATCGCGCCGGACGGGCTGCCGAGCGTATGGGTCAGCGCGACGGCGTTACCGTGCCGGTCGACCACGGTGACATGGGTGGTCTCGCGCTGCGAGGAGCGCTCAAGCCGCTTCACGTTGGCGCGCTCGCCGCGGCGGATGCTCTCGGCTTGCTCCGTCGCATGTTCCTTAGAAATCAGGCGCTCGACCGGGACGTCGACATAGGCCGGGTCGCCCATGAACTGGTCCTTGTCGATGGTCATGCGCTTCATCGCTTCGGCGAGCAGGCGGACATGTTCGGCGCTGCCATGGGGCAGCGAGCCGATGTCGAAGGGCTCGAGCATGTTGAGGATCTGCAGCATCGACATGCCGCTCGCCGGCGGCGGCGAGGTCGAGATGCGATGGCCGCGATAGGAGCCCCAGATCGGCTCGGCGACGGAGAGCTCGTAGCGGGCGAGGTCTTCACGCGAGATCAGCCCACCATGTTTGGCGAAGTCGGCGGCGATCTCTTCGGCGAGCTCGCCATGGTAGAACAGGTCGGCGCCGCCCTTGGCGAGGCGTTCCAGGGTGTTGGCCATGTCGGGGTTGACGTTGATGTCGCCGGGGCGCTTTGCGCTGCCATCTGGGCGGAAATAGAGGCGCCTACCGGTCTCGCTGTAGCGCAGCTTGTCCGAGGTGTTGACCTGGCCTGAGCCGCTCTGATCCTGCGTCCAGAACCAGTGCATGTGCGGGCGCACCAGTACGCCCTCGCGTGCCTGCCTGATCGCCGGCGCCATGACATCGGCCCAGTCCATCGTGCCGAAGCGCGAGAGGACATAATCGTAGCCCTTGACGCTGCCGGGCGTGCAGACGGCGAGATGGCCGAACTCGTTGATGCCGCCATCGAGCAGGAAGGCGAAGCCGTCGCGCGACTGGCCACGCAGCTTGGCCTGCCATATGTCCGGCTTGGCGGCATAGGAGGCGCGCGCGTAGAACTCGACGATCTCGTGGACGCCCTTGCCGGGCATGTAGAGCTGCATCGAGCCGAAGCCGCCGATGCCGGACATCAGCGGGTCGACCACGCCCTGCATGAAGGCGCAGGCGATCGCCGCGTCGATCGCATTGCCGCCGCGCTCCAGCACGGCCGCGCCGGCTTCGACCGCCTCGGGCTGCGGGGCGACGATCATTCCGTTCTTCATGGTGCGGGCTCTTCAGTTCGCATTGCACTTCCCGTCATGGTCGGGCTTGTCCCGACCATCCACGTCTTTGCTGGTCGAGGGCGTGTTCAAGACGTGGATGCTCGGCACAAGGCCGAGCAGGACGGCTTTCATCGCGCCGGCTCGGCCAGCCGCCAGAACAGGCGCACGCCGCCATCCTCCGTGCTTTCCAGCCCGGGCACGGCCGAGAGCAGCTTGCGGGTGTAGTCGTGCTGGGGATTGTCGAAGATGTCGTCGCGCGTGCCTTCCTCGACGATGCGGCCCTCATGCATGACGACGACGCGGTCGGAGACCTGTTCGACCACGCCGAGATCATGGCTGATGAACAGGCAGGAGAAGCCGTGCTTCTTCTGCAGCTCGGCGAAGAGCTCGAGCACCTGCGCCCGCACCGTCACATCAAGTGCCGAGACCGGCTCGTCGGCGATGACGAAGCTCGGCCGGCGGATGATGGCGCGGGCGATGGCGACGCGCTGGCGCTGGCCGCCCGAGAGCTCGTGCGGGTAACGTTCGGCGAAGCCGTCGCCGAGCCCGACTTCGCCCAGCACTTCGGCGAGCCGCGCCTTCTTCTCGGCGGCGCCCATGCCCTTGACCAGCCGCAAGGGCTCACCGACGAGCTCGCCGATGGTCATACGCGGGTCGAGCGAGGAATAGGGGTCCTGGAAGACCATCTGGCAGTTCAGCCGATAGTCCCACCAGGCGGCGTCGCTCCTGTCGATCGACTTGCCATTGAAGCGGATCTGGCCGCCGCTTGGCTTGAGCAAGCCGGCGATGGCATGGCCGAGCGTGGTCTTGCCCGAACCGGAGCCGCCGACGACCGAGACGACCTCGCCGGGCTTCACTGAGAGGCTGATGCCGTGCAGTGCCCGCTTGCCCTGTTCCTTGCGGAAGAAGCCCTGGCGTCCGCCATAGTCGACGACGAGATCGTCGACCGAGACCAGCGGCGTCGCCGCCTCCGGCAGGGCGCGCGCCGGCTCGCGATGCGGCATCGCGGCGAGGAGCTTGCGGGTATAGGGATGCTGCGGCCGGGCGAGGATGTCCTCGCTCTTGCCCTGCTCGACGACATCGCCCTGGCACATCACGACGATGCGGCTGCAATAGCGCGCGACCATGCCGAGATCATGCGAGATCAAGAGCACGGCGGTGCCGTTCTCCTTGGTCAGGTCGACCATCAGCTCCATGACGTCGCGCTGGACGACGGCGTCGAGCGCGGTGGTCGGTTCGTCGGCGAGCAGCAGCGCCGGCTTCAGCAGCATCACCGAAGCCAGCATGATGCGCTGGCGCATGCCACCGGAATACTGGTGCGGATAGGCGTTGAAGGCGCCCTCGGGATCGCGGATGCCGACCCGCCGGAGCATGTCGAGGATGAGCTCGCGCCGGCCGGCAGCGTCGAGCTTGCGATGCAGCGCCAATCCTTCCTCAAGCTGCCGGCCGATCAGCATGGACGGATTGAGCGAAGTCATCGGCTCCTGGAAGACCATGCCGACCCTGGCGCCGCGGATCGCCCGCAGGCGCTTCGGAGCCATGCTGGTGACCTCCTCGCTGTCGAAGCGGATCGAGCCCGAGATCAGCCGCACCGCCGGCGGGATGAAACCCATCACCGCACGCGCCGCCAGCGTCTTGCCGGAACCGGACTCGCCGACGATGCCGACGATCTCGCCGGGCGAGACCGAGAAGCTGACATCGTTGACGACGGTACGACCGGTCGAGCCGATCCTGAGCGTCAGGCCATTGACCTCAAGCAGGGGCTTGGTGCTCTTGCGCGACACGTTTTCCTGCCGAGAAACGGTGCCGACTTCGCTTGCAAACGCGTTGGTCATCGCGCACCCCTCATTCGCGGGTCGAGCTTGTCGCGCAGCGCGTCGCCGAGCAGGTTGATGCCGAGCAGGGTCAGCGAGATGGCGAGGCCCGGGAAGATGCCGAGCCAGACGGCCTGGCCGATATAGGGCCGCGAGCCCGCCAGCATATTGCCCCAGGTCGGGGCCGGCGGCGGCACGCCGAGGCCAAGGAAGGAGAGTGAGCTTTCGGCCAGCAGCACCCAACCGAACATCGAGGTCGCCAGCACGGTCAATGGCGCGATGCAGTTCGGCAGGATGTGGCGGGCCATGGTGAAGCCCTCGGAATTGCCCATCACCCGTGAGGCCGAGATGAACTCCCGCTCGCGCAGCGAGAGCACGGTGCCGCGCACGATGCGGGCGACCGAGGGCGCATAGGCGATACCGAGGGCGAGGATGATGCCATACTTGTTGGCGCCGACCACGGCGAGCAGGCCGAGCGCCAGGAGGATGCCGGGGAAGGCGAGCAGCGCGTCGTTGAAGGCCATGATGGTACGGTCGACCCAGCCGCGGACATAGCCCGAGAACAGGCCGATGACCGTGCCGAGCGAGACGGCGAGCGCGACCGTCAGCAAGCTGATCCAGACCGATGTGGCGGCGCCCGCCATCAATCGCGAGAGCACATCGCGGCCGAACTCGTCGGTGCCGAGCCAGTGCACTGCCGAGGGCGCCGCGAGCTTGGCGCGGAAGGAGAGCCGCAAGGGGTCATAGGGCGTCCAGACCGCGCTGACGCTTGCGACGATGGCGAGGAAGCCGATCAGCGTGCCGCCGACCAAAGCGTTGGGAGCTGGCAGTCTCATTGCGCCGTCACCCTCGGGTCGAAGATCGGATAGCACAGGTCGATCACGAGATTGACCAGTACATAGGTGAAGGCGACGAAGAGCATGCAGCCCTGGATCACCGGGTAGTCGCGGGCGAAGATTGAATCGACCAGCAGCCGGCCCAATCCTGGGATGGTGAAGACCGTCTCGACCACTGCGATGCCGCCGAGCAGGTTGCCGAGCACGAGGCCGATCAGCGTCCAGGTTGGGCCGAAGGCGTTCTTGAAGGCGTGGTTCCAGAGCACGGCGCTCTCGGTCAGGCCCTTGGCCCGCGCATGGGTGATGTAGTCGAGCCGCAGCACTTCCAGCGTCGAGGCGCGCGCCATGCGCAGGATCACGCCGATCTCGTGCAGGAACAGCGTCATGATCGGCATGATCAGGTAGAGGATGCCGGCGACGGGGTTCTCGGCGATCGAGACGTAGCCGACCACCGGCAGCCATTCGAGCTTGAGCCCGAAGAACAGTAGCAGCAGCAGGCCGAGCCAGAAGGTCGGGATCGACAGCAGCAGCGTCGCGACGGCGACGAGCGAGAGGTCGAGAGAGCTATCCTGCTTCCAGGCGGCGAGCACTCCGGCCGGCACCGCGACGAGGCTGGCGAGCGCGACCGCAACCAGGACGATCTGCGCCGACACCCAGAAACGCTGCAGGATCAGCGGCAGCACCGCCTGCTGCGAGTTGATCGATTGGCCGAGATCGCCCTTGAGCAGGTTGCCGAACCAGATGCCGAACTGGACCGGCACGCTCTGGTTGAGACCGAGCCTGGCCTGCAGGTCGGCGATCGAGGCCGGGGTCGCGAGGTCCCCCAGCATCAGCGAGGCCGGATCGCCCGGGATCAGGCGGATCAGCGCGAAGACCGAGATCGACACGATCAGCAGTGTCGGCACGGACATCAGGATGCGCGTCAGCGCGAAGCGCAGCATCGGTTTCCTCCCCGGTGCTTGACGATTGCCGGCGTCAGCTCGCCAGCGTCACTTCCCACATGCGCAGCTTCGACTGCCACGGCTTGAAGCCCTGGATGCGCTTGGCATGAGCGACGATGTCGAGGCCGTTGAAGGCGAAGATCATCGGCACCTCGTCGATGACCCGCTTGTGCAGCTCGTCGACGAGCTTCTGGCGCTCGGCCCGGTCGGAGGTGACGAAGAGTTTGTCGATTTGTGCCTGCGCTTCCGGATTGTCCCAGACCTTGCGCGGCTGCTTCTCCTTCGGCCCCGAGAACTGCTCGAAGGCGATGGCCGGGTCGAAGCGGGCCGAGAAGGAGAAGGACTGCATCTGGTAGTTGCCCTTGTTGTAGCGATCGAGCTGGGTCGCCCAGTCGAGCACCTCGATCTCGGCGTTGACGCCGACGCTCTGCAGCATCTGCTGCGCGACCACCGCCGCCGGGAAGCTCGGCACGACCGGGCGCTTATTGGCGAGGATCACGATCTTCTCGCCCTTGTAGCCGGCCTCCTTGAGCAGCGCCTTGGCGCGGGCGGCATCGAAGCTGAGGCCCTTCTTCTCGACCTCGCCGAAATAGCTCGAACCGGAATAGATCGGCGAGGTGTTGGGCTTGCCGAGGTCGTTGTAGAAGGCCGCGACGATCTCATCCATGTCGAGCGAAGCGGCGATCGCCTGGCGCAGCTTCTGGTTGCCCATCACCGCGTCCTTGGTCTGGATCAGGAAGACGTGCCTGACGGCATTGGGCTCGGCCACGACCGAGAGCTTTGGGTTCTTCTTCAGCTCGGCCGCATCGCTCGGCAGGATCTCGCTGAGGTCGAGCGCGCCTGAGATCAGGCCGGCCTTCACCGTCGCCGGGTCCTTGACGATCAGGAACTTGACGTCCTTGAGCAGCGGGCGCTTGGAGCCGACATAGCCGTCGGCCTTGCCGCCATCCGTCGGCGACTTGTAGCCCTCGAAGGCGGTCATGGTGAAATATTCGCCGCGCTTCCACTCGCCGAACTTGTAGGGGCCGGTGCTGATCGGCTTGTCCCAGGAGCCGTCGGCCTTGACCGAATCCTTGTGCAGGATCGCGGTCATCGCGCAGTCGGTGCGGGCGAGCGTGTCGAGGAAGAGCGCGTTCGGCTTGTCGATTTTCATGACGAAGGTGCGCGCGTCCGGCGCCGTCGCCTCCTCGACCTTGAGGCCCGAGCGGCCGTCGAACTCCGAGGTGCAGCGCCAGTCGGTCTTCGGGTCCATGTAGCGGTTCCAGCTCCACAGCACGTCGGCCGAGGTGAGCTCGGCGCCGTTGTGGAACTTGACGCCCTGGCGCAGCGTGAAGGTGTAGGTCTTGCCGTCGGCGGAGAGATCGACCTTCTCGGCGAGCAGCGGCGTGGCGACGCCGCCTTCATTGTAGCCGACGAGGCCCTCGACCAGCTGCAGCGCAAAATCGTCGGTGTTGTCGTCGCGATTGACGCCCGGATTGTTGCTGCGGATGTCGGCGGCGACCGCCACCGTGATGGACTGCGCCGCAGCGGGGCTGGCGAGCGCCAGCAAGGCAAAGGCGGAGGCGAGCAGGCGGTTCATCGGCATTCCCCTTTTTTGTCTTGTCGTTGTCTGGTGGTCGCAGGCGATCTCAGGCCGCTCTGGCCGCGCCGGATCGGCGCTCGGCGAGTACGTCGGCAAAGAAGTCCTCGACCCGCGAGACGGCTTTGAGCCCGTCATGCGGCATGTTCGGCACAAGGTCGAAGCGCACCTCGATGCCGTGCTCCTCGAAGTTGCGGCGCAAGGTATCGAGCCGCGCCGGACGGTTTGCGCCGGCATGGTTCGCATCCGGCATCCAGCTGCGGTCGCCGGGCTTGTGGGTGATCTCCCAGGTCTCGAGATCGGCGGCGCCGACGATCATCTGGACCGCAACCTTGCGCATCGCCTCGACATCGGGGGCGGCACCGAAGAGTTCGGGCATGTTGCGGGTACCGACCCACCAGTCGCGAGCGGGATCGAGCAGGGTCACCGAGCCCGGCGCGCCGATCGAGGCGGCCCAGAGCCTGTTCGGCTGCAGCATCAGGAAGCGATGGGCAAAATGGCCGCCGCCGGAATAGCCGAACAGGGCGAAGCGGTCGAAGCGCAGGCCGTAATGCTGGGCGACTTCCTCGACCATGGCGAGGAGGATGTGGTCGTACCGGACCCCGCCCTCGACCATGTACTTGAAGCCGTTGCGGTTGCCGTCGCCCATCACGCCGATCGGAAAGAGCGGGGCGAGGATGATGCAGTTGTTCCAGCGGCCGAAGGCTTCGAATGCGTCGCGATAGCCGGTGAAGCCGCGTCCGGTGCCGTGCATGGTGACGACGAGCTCGGGCGCCTGCCCGCCCTTGCCGAGGGTCTTCGGCACATAGAGGCAATAGCTGAAGCGCGGATCGCCCTTGCAGGCGACAACCGGCGTCGGGCCGAGATCGTAGAGCGCGCGAGCGATGGCGGCCGCGTCGTCCTGTTTGGCGGGCTTTGCGACGGGAGCGGTCATGCGGCGCCTCTTGATTGGCTGTAAGATTGGCGCCAATTTTGTTGCATGATATGAAGGAGCCTGCAAGCCGGATTCGACTGCGCCTGCGTCCAGAGCAGGCGAGCCGGTTTGCAAGCGTCATCGCGGCACCCTAAGTCTTTGTTTTTCATAGTCCCTGACGCAAAAACTGCTTCACAGTCCTGCTGGAATTGCTCTAGAGACCCGTCATGGCCAGCCGTCCAAAAACCCGCCAGCGCGCCAAGGGCGAACTGGCCAACGAGATCGCCAAGGCGATCCATATCCGCGCCTATCGCCCGGGCGAATGGCTGCGGCAGATCGATCTCGAAGAAGCCTTCCAGGCGACTCGCTTCGACGTGCGCACGGCGCTCGACGAGCTCGCCGTACGCAAGACCATCGAACATGTGCCCAATCGCGGCTACCGTGTCGTCGAGGTCGATCTCGCCACCTACCGCGCGATCCGCGACACCCGCATCATCCTGGAGAGTGCCGCCTGCCGCCTTGTCATCGGCAAGCTGGATGACGATGCGCTCGCCCGGCTCGACGGGCTTGCCCACGAGTTCAGCCGGACGGTGCAGAGTGGCACACGCATTGAGCAGAGCGAGATCAACCGTGCCTTCCATAGCCTGATCTATGCCCATTGCGGCAATCCGGTTCTGGTGGAGACGATCTGGAGCCTGCGCGACCGCTCGCGTGGTTCGGCGGTCACGGTCTGGGCCTCGCATCAGGCCCTGCTCGCCAGCGACGCGGACCACCACGCCATGGTCGCGGCGATCCGCGCCGAGGATGGCGAGCGTCTGGCCGAGCTGATCAGCCAGCACATCCTCAAGGACCTGATCGAGGTCAGCGGCGCAGCGTAGGCGGTCTTGACGGTTGGTCCCACAGGTCGGTGAGGTCTCACCGCTCGCAAAGCCGGTTGTCGGCGCCGCCTAATCCGCGACGGTCACCTCCCAGAGCCGCGGCTTCGACAGGATTGAGGATTTGTAGCCCTTGACCCGCTTGCCATAGGCGCCGGCGTCGATGCCGTTGTAGAGCATCACCATCGGCACCTCGGCGATGAAGCGTTGATGCAGCTCGTCGAACAGCTTCTGGCGCTCGGCCTTGTCCGAGACGACCATCGACTTGTCGAGCAGCGCCTGTGCCTCCGGATTGTCCCAGACCTTGCGCGGCTGCGTCGCCTTCGGGCCGGTCACGGATTCGAAGGAGAGGGCCGGGTCGAGCCTTGCCGAATAGGGGAAGGCCTGGAGCTGGTAATTGCCCTTGGAGTAGCGGTCGAGCTGCGTCGCCCATTCGAGCACCTCGATCTGGACGTTGATGCCGGCGGCCTGCAGCATCTGCTGCGAGACCACGGCGGCATCGAAGCTCTGCGGGTAGCGCTTGTTCGCCAGCATCACCAAGGGCTCGCCCTTGTAGCCGGCCTCCTGCAGCAGCTTCTTGGCGGCGGCGAGGTCGTGCTTGTAGCCCTTGGCCTGGGCCGCGCCGTAATAGGAGGACATCGCCGGCACGATCGAGTTGTTGCGCTTGCCGAGACCGTCGGTGACCTGCGCGACCAGTTCCTCGGTATCGAGCGCCGCGGCGATCGCCTGGCGCAGCTTGACGTTGCCGAGCAGCGGGTCGCGCGTCTGCAGCAGGATGCCGACCAGACCCATATTCTGGGTGATCGACAGCCCGATGCGCTGGTCCTTCTTGAGTTCCTTGACCTCGGCATTGGCGACGTCCGGCACGATGTCGATGTCGCCGCGCAGCAGCGCCGCCTTGGCGGTCGCGCCATCCGGGATCACCATGAAGCGGACTTCGTCGACGAGGGGGCGCTTGCCGCCAGTATAGCCGTCGGGCGCGCCGGGCAGGCTGGCATAGGCCTCGTTGCGGGCGAGACGGATGAACTCGCCGCGCTTCCACTCGGCGAATTTGTAGGGGCCGGTGCCGATCGGCTTGTCGAAGGAGCCGTCGGCTTTCAGCGAATCCTTGTGCAGGATCGCGGTCATCGCGCAATCGGTGCGGGCGATATTGGCGAGGAAGAGCGAGCTTGGCTTGTCGAGCTTGAAGACGACGGTCGCCGGATCGGGCGCCGTAACCTCTTCAACCTTGGCGCGGCCGCGGCCGTCGAACTCCGACAGGCAGCGCCAGTCGGTCTTCGGGTCCATGTAGCGGTTCCAGCTCCAGACCACATCGGCCGAGGTGAGATCGGCGCCGTTGTGGAACTTCACGCCCTTGCGCAGGGTGAAGGTGTAGCTGAGCCCGTCCGGCGAGACCTCGACCTTCTCCGCCAGCAGCGGCTTCACCGCCGAGTCCTCGCCATAGGCGACGAGCCCCTCGACAACATGCAGAACGACCGCGTCGGTGTTGTCGTCGCGGTTGACGCCCGGATTGATGCTGCGGATGTCAGCGTTGAGGTGAACCTTGATCGTCGGTGCCGCCAGCGCCGGGCCTGCCAGGACAATGGCCAGGGTCGCATAGGCGGCCGTGATCGGTCTCAGAGCCATTTTCGTACCTCCTGTTGTTCTTCCGCAGGCGCGGGCCGCCCTCTTCGGCCTTGCGCGCCTGATCCTTCCGACCGCCCTATTCGGCGGCGAGCGCCAGCGTCACCGGCTCGTCGGTGAGGCTGTAGCGCGTGAAAACGCGGTTGAGGGCTGGCAGCGGCGCGACCTCCATCGTGCCCTTGGCCGGCTGCATGATCACCATCGAGACGGTCGCCGAGAGGTTGCCGGTATCGTTGGGACGTGGCGGGCGGCAGACCGAATGCGGCGCCAGGAAATCATCGAAGAAGGCCTGCTTGAGATCATCGACCGTGAGCTTGCGACCGGCCTCGTCGAGTAGCTTCCTGACGCGCCAGTCGCGATAGAAGCTCTCGGGCACGCGCGGGATGCCGGTATCGGTTATCTTGGTCAGGGCGACCTGACCGACCCAGTGATTGGCGTGCACGATCAGCCCGTCGTCGGGATAGAGCGGGAAGGCGGCGTCGGGGGCGCATTCGAAGTCGATGCCGAAGCCGGCGACGGTCGAGAGCATCATGTTGTTCGAGCAGGCCTTCGGCGTCGTCGCCACCGCCTTGATCGCGAAGGCGAAATGCTCCTGCTCCAGCACCTTGCGGCGGATCAGGGCCAGCGGCACGCCGACCTGCGTGAAGTCGCGTTCGCTTTCGAGATAATTGGCGGTGATCGAGATGCCGGCGGCATTCATGCCGCAGCGGGCGAGGCCACCGGCCTCGACGAAGGTCAGGAAATCCGGGCCGTCATCGCGGCGCACGCGCAGCACGATCGCCGTCTCGGCGCATTCGGCCTTCCAGTCCCAGTTCTGCCCGTGGATCAGCTCGCCCGAGGCGCTGCGCTCGGGCAGGATGATTGCGCCGGTGCAGCCATCGTCGAGTTCCTCCTCCGCTCCGACCGGCTTGCTCTTTTCGAGCTTCGCCTTCGCGATCACCTCGGTGCGGGCATTGATCATGATGACGTCTTCGAGGGCGACGCCGGCGCCATCGGCGATGCCGCGCATCTCTTCGATGTAATGCTTGCCGAAGGCCTCGATCTCGCGGGCGAACTCACCGATCAGGCGCGACTTGGCGGCGGCGTCATAGCCGAGATCGCCGAGCTGGCCGCCATAAAGCTCGATCGAGCGCTTGACGCGCTTCGGCACCGCCGCACCATGCTGCCGGCCGCGTTCATAGGGTGCGCCCGAGACATCGACGAAGGGAAAGGGCTCGACCATGGCGGGAACTCCGCGTTCTCTCTGGTGCTGCGTCAATTCATAATGTATTTCATTTCGAACTAAGACAATCAAGAGCCTTTCAATGACGACGCCGACACGGCTACAGCAGGAGATCGCCGAGCGGATCCTCCGCATGGTCCGCGAGGATGGGCTCGAAGCGGGCGCCTGGCTCAACGAGAACAGCGCGGCGCGGCGCCTCAACGTCTCGCGCACGCCTGTCCGCGCCGCGATCGACCATCTCGCCCGGCAGGGGCTGGTGCGCCGGCATCCGAACAAGGGTGTCGAGCTGCTAAGCACTCCCGAGGGGCCGGCTGATGCAGGAGCGACCGCCGACGAGACCGAGCTCCTCATGGTCAAGGTCGCGCAGGACCGCCATGGCGGACGCCTGCCCGACGAGATCTCCGAGCTCGAGCTGATGCGGCGCTACGAGCTCGGGCGTCCCGAGGTGCAGCGCCTGATGACGCGGCTCGCCGATCTCGACATGGTCGAGCGCAAGCGCGGCTATGGCTGGCGTTTCCTGCACGAGGCGCGCGACCAGTCGGCGCATGACGAGCGTTACCGCTTCCGCCTGCTGATCGAGCCGATGACCTTCCTGGAACCCGGCTTCGCGCTGGAGCAGGGCTGGATCGACGAGATGCGGGCCCGGCACGAGCTGACGCTGTCGCAGCCCTGGAAGGAGAGCTCGGCGATCGGCTTCTACGAGATGAACGCCGATTTTCACGAGGGGCTGGCAGCGGCCTCCGGCAACCGCTTCATTCATTCCGCCATCCGCCGCCAGAACCAGATGCGCCGGCTCTCCAATTACGACTGGACCTATGGCTATCAGCGCGTCGTGGTGAACAGCCGCGAGCACCTGCAGATGCTCGCAACGATCGAGGCCGGCGATCTCGAACTCGCCAGTGCGCTGATGCGCAGCCATCTCCAGCGCGCCATGCAGTTGCGTCGGCCGGACGGGCTGGACTGAAGCGAGTCAATATCTACGATATTGTCTTTTGAATTTAAGAAAGACATTATGCGGCGATCCGTAGCGAGGACCAGCCGATGACCGCGCATGCCTTTGCCGCCGAAAGCCGCCGCGACAACGCTCCCGACGCGTTCTGGATGCCGTTCACGCCGATGCGCGCCTTCCGGCAGGCGCCGCTGCTGTTCGAGCGGGCTGAGGGCATGCACTACATCACCCCGAACGGACGGCGCGTGCTAGACGGCATGGCCGGTCTCTGGTGCGTCAATGCCGGGCACGGGCAGGCGAAGATCACCGAGGCGATCCGCGCCGCCGCCGGCCGGCTCGACTTCGTCTCCTCTTTCAAGATGAGCCATCCCGACGCGCAGGCCTATGCAGCGCGGCTCGCCGACTTCGCGCCCGAAGGCATCGACCATGTCTTCTTCGTCAACTCCGGCTCGGAGGCGGTCGACACCGCCCTGAAGATCGCCCGCGCCTATCATCAGGCGCGCGGCCAGGCCTCGCGCACCAAGCTGATCGGCCGGGCCAAGGGCTATCACGGCATGGGCTGGGGCGGGCTCTCGGTCTCAGGCATCGGCCGGCACAAGGCTGCCTTCGGGCCGCTGCTGCCCGATGTCGCGCATCTGCCGCTGCCCTATGATCGCGCCAGCATGGCCTTCTCGCGCGGCCGCCCCGAAGGCGGGCTCGCCGCGGCCGAGGCCCTGGAGAGCCTGCTGCAGATCCATGATCCCCAGACGGTAGCGGCGGTCATCGTCGAGCCGGTGACAGGCTCGGGCGGGGTCTATCCGCCGCCGAAAGGCTATCTCGAACGCCTGCGCGCGATCTGCGACAGACACGGCATCCTGCTGATCTTCGACGAGGTGATCACCGGCTTCGGCCGGCTTGGCGCGCCCTTCGCTGCGCAGGCCTATGGCGTCAGGCCGGATCTGATGAGCTGCGCCAAGGGCATGACCAATGGCGCGGTGCCGATGGGCGGCGTCCTCGTCGCCAGCCATGTCTACGAGGCCTTCATGGCCGGGCCGCCCGAGGCGATCGAGCTCTTCCACGGCTACACCTATTCGGCCCATCCGCTCGCCTGCGCCGCCGGCCTCGCGACGCTCGATGTCTTCGCCGAGCAGGACATTCTGGGCGGGCTCACCAAGGTGCTGCCGCTCTGGGAGGAGCGGGCGCATCTACTGAAGGGCGTGGCCCATGTCGTCGACATCCGCACTGCCGGCATGCTCTGCGCGATCGATCTCGCGCCGCGCCCGGGCGCCGACGGCGCCAGGGGTGGGGAGGCGAACAAGCTCTGCCTCGATGCCGGCGTGCTGATCCGCAATGCCGGCGACACGCTGGTGCTGTCGCCGCCGCTGGTGATCGTACCCGAAGAGATCGAGACGATCTTCGCCGCCATCGAGGTTGCGCTGGAGCGGATCGCCTAGAGCGTTTCCGTGTTTCGTTGAAGCGCGGAAGCGCTCTGGTTGTCGTTCTACCGCGTCTTCTTCACGCAAGCCGGTATCCACTTCGCTCGAAAATGCTCTGGGGCGCTCAGTCGCGCTGTGGGTATGTGGCCAGGTCCTCCGGCTCGCTGCCGCAACCCGACAATCAGGGCCTGGCTGCCGCGGAGCGGTCGAAGGCGCGCAGGTCCAGAGCAACGTGCTTGATGGAAATATCGTCGGGGTCGGCCGTAATTTCGAAACCCAGATCGCGGCAGAGCGCGAGCATCGGTCCATTCTCCGCCAGGACCTGGCTATGGACGCGATGCACTTTCTCGGCCTTGGCCCAGTCGATGATCAGCTCCATCAGCGCGCGGCCGAGTCCGATACCTTTCAGGTCGGAACGCAGCAGAATCGCGTACTCAGCCTCGGCATGACCGGGGGCCGCATGAAGCCGAACGGCGCCTGCAGCCTCCGCACTCTCCTCCTCAATGGCGATGAATGCGATCTCGCGTGCATAGTCGAGCTGGGTAAGGCGGGCGAGAAAAGCGTGGCTGAATGTCTTCAGCGGTGCGAAGAACCGCAGTCTCAGGTCTTCCGAGGTGACGCGCGCCAGCATCGCGCCGATCAGGAGTTCGTCCTCGGGCTTCATCGGGCGGATGAAGAACCGCCGCTCGCCGAGCGTAAGCTGCAGCGTCCAGCTGCTAGGATAGGGGCGGATCGCTGGACGCTGGCGGCGAGCCGGGTCCAGCTCCAGCACGACGCGCGCATCGACGGTGGCTACGCCGTTGGCGTCGGCGAGGATCGGGTTGAGATCCATGGCGCGGATCTGGGGAAGCGCCGAGGCGATGTTGCCCAACGCTACGAGAACGGCCTCTATCGCGCGCCGGTCGGCAGCAGGAACATCGCGATAGGCGGCGAGGATGCGGGAAACCCTTGTCCGGGCGATCAGGCTCTCCGCCGAGGCGAGATCAAGCGGCGGCAGCGCGACCTGCGTATCGGCGATGAGCTCGGCTGCCGTGCCGCCGCGTCCGAAAACGATGACCGGGCCGAAGCATGGGTCGACCGAGAACCCCGCGATCAGCTCGCGCGCCTTGGCACGGTGCGCCATGGGCTGCACGACGAATCCGCCAAACCGGGCCTCCGGACGCAGCTGCCGCAGACGCTCGGCCATACGATCCGCGGCGTCCCGGACGGCCTGCTCGTTGGCGAGTTCGAGTTCGACCCCGCCGACATCCGATTTATGGGCGACATCGGGAGAGACGATCTTGAGCGCGACGGTGCGGCCGGCCGCGAAATGCGCCCTGGCCGCGTCGGCCGCGGCCGCGGCGTCGGCCGCGATCACGAGGCCCAGCGTCGGAATCCGAAACAGGACGAGCAGCTGCGTGACCTCATCCGGTTCCAGCCAGGTGCGACCCTGCTCCATGGCTCGATCGACCAGTGCGGCGGCGGCATCGATGTCGGGCTGGTCACTCTCATCGAGCGCGGGCGGCCTCGCCATCAGCTCCTTGAGCAGCCGGGCGTGCCGGGTCAGGTGCTGGAAGCCGACGACCGCCGCCTGTTCCGTTGCGAATGAGGGAATGCCGGCCGATGCGAAGATCCGCGAAATCTCTTCCCCGCCGCCGACCCATACAGCGAGAACCGGCTTGCGGAATGCTGGGGACGCGTGGGCCTCGGCCACGGCGCGCGCGCAATCTGCGGAGTCGTCGGGCGCCAGGGGCGCGTTGAGAGCCAGGACGGCGTCGACGTCGCTCCGAGCCAGAAGGCGAGTGACCGTCTCCCGATAGTCCTGCGCCGTCCGAACGACCTCCGGCTCCCGGAGCAGCTGGCCCGCGCCGGCGGATTGCCGCATTCGGGCCGCGGCGAGCGCCGCCAGCCCGTCACCATTGCTGACGATCGCCAGCCGGCCGGAATCCGCGGCGCGGGCGCGCCCGAGCGTCTCGGCAGCCGCGAAGAGCTCGTCGAGATCGTTGAGCCGCAGCAAACCGGCCCGGTGAAACGCCGCGTCATGCGCGGCGTCGCGGGTAACGATCAGGGCAGAATGCGTCAGGGCGGGCCATGGCGGCTCGAGGCGCGGCGGCTTCAGGACCAGGACAGGCTTGATCCGGGCGGCGGCGCGGGCCGATGACAAGAAGCGCGGGGCATCGGTGACGGCGTCAATCGCCAGCAGGATGGTGCGCGTCGACGGATCGGCGGTGAAATGATCGAGCGCGTCGGCGATATCGACATCGGCGCATCCGCCGAGGATCACCGCGCCGGAGAGGCCGATGCCGCGCCTCGCGGCCCAGGCCAGGATCCCTGCCGCTACGGAATTGGACTGTGCGATGAGCGCGACCGAGCCGGCCGCCAGCTGCACCGGAACGGCGGTGGCATTGAGGCCGAGACGGGGCGCGGCGAGGCCGAGCGAGCCCGGTCCGATCAATCTTATGCCGCAGGCCTCGGCCGTGCTCCCCAGCCGCTGGCCATCGTCATCGGCCCCATCCGGCACGAGCAGCCCCGCACAATTGCGCCCTGCTGCGGCCGCCAACACCTGCTCGGCAACCGCGAAGGGAGCGATGAGGAGATCGGAGGACGCCAGCGCTGGAAGAGCATCCACGCCTGGAAGCACGGTGAGTGCGCCGCGATATGGTCCCGAGCGGATCTGGGTCACCAGCTGGTCGACCTCGGGCGAGCCGGCGACTACCGTGACTTTGGCGGGATCAAGCGCACGTCTGAGCAGGGCGAGCGTCATAGGTCGGCGATGTCCGTCCTCGGGCAGGCCAGCAGACGCGATTCTCGCCAGCCGGGCCAGACGCCTTCCCTGACGCCCGGCC
The DNA here is from genome assembly GCF_001509835.1 of Allobosea sp. WAO. Classification (GTDB taxonomy): domain Bacteria; phylum Pseudomonadota; class Alphaproteobacteria; order Rhizobiales; family Beijerinckiaceae; genus Allobosea. The sequence continues at coordinate 23,012 of NZ_JXTJ01000028.1, read as the reverse complement.
GAGACTGTGTAGCACGCAATAACCTCCACTCTTTGCGCTGGGTTGCGCGGACGATGCATCGGCATCGCCTGGAAGCGCGCCGCCACGCGACGCAGGTTGACCGCGGCTTTCGCGCCGAAGCGCAAGTCGCTGAGCTCTGCGTGCGGGATCGGAGAGCCTCGGAAAGGGGGGCGTGGGGCAGGGCCCAGCCCATCGGATCGTGTCGAGCCGATGGGCTGGGCAGTGCGATTGGCCGCGTACGGTGGGCCTGAGTGCCGTCGACGGTCGCGCTGCGCGCGGCACAAAACGACTCGTCAATCAGTGCGTCGATCGCTAGCGTGCCGGTCAAGGTTGCGTAGCGATGAGGTGGTATCATGCCTAACGCCGACGCCGTGACGATCACGACCTATGAAGATCGCAAGACAGCGGTACTGCGGGCTGCGAAGCTGATCTCGTCTCCGAAGGGCTCGCAAGGTGAGCGCGAATTCGAGCTGCTGACCGAGGCCATCGCAGAGTTCGACATCCGCCAGGAGGCTGAAGCCTTCATCGAGATCCCGCCGGCCTTCATCCAGTTCTTGGGCGGCGGGCACCAGCGCCAGGACCAGATCAAGCGGCGCTGATCGAGCAGGCGCTTTCGCTCCCGCTTAGTGAACCGATCGGAATGGGCGCGTGCCCTGAGCCGGGCACGAACTTTCCTGCGTTGCCTCGTCTTGAATGGCGCGCGCCGCTTCCTCTCGCCAAGCCTTTTCGGGCGGCTCCTGGCCGAGTCAGGCGCGGGTTTTCCGCTGCCTTGCGGCAGCGGCGAGCGCGGTGCTGGCCAGGTCCGGGACTTTCAGCCCTGCGCGACGAAGAGGCGCAAGGAGCCATCATAGAAGGGCTGGTCGCGCAAATGCCCGTGGCGAGTGTCCCACGCGCCGGATTCGATAGCGGCCTTCAAGGCTGCAACCGCAGTGGAGACGATATCCGGCGCGACGAAGCTCCAGGCTGAGTTCGCCTGCCGCGCGCCCTCCAGCAGCAGCATTTCGGGCCTGCCGAAATAGGCCTCGTTGAAGCCGTCGCGACAATGCAGCGGAATTGGAACCGGGAGGGCCTGGGTCGTGTGGCCGAGCGTCTCAGTGATCCGTTCCAGCGAGGGATAGCGCCGCGCCTCGGTCGCGAGGACATCGGGAGCATAGTCGTTCAGCCAGAAATCGCACACCCGCTGCGGATCGCAGGACAGGATGACGATCGGTCCACGCGTGACCCGGCGCATTTCCGACAGCCCCTGTTCCAGGTCCCGCCATTGGTGGATCGTGAAGCTGGCCATCGCCGCATCGAAACTGTCGTCGGCAAAGGGGAGCGCCTCTGCCGTCGCATCGATCGCCTGAGGCAGCTCGGCCGGCCGCTGCGCCCGCATCGAGGCGGACGGCTCGACCGCCGTCAGATTTTGGCCGCGCGGCTCATAGGAGCCCGCGCCGGCGCCGACGTTGAGAATGCTGTGCGCCGAACCGAGCATCTCCTCGATGCGTTGCGCGATCACAGGTTCCGGCTGGCGAAAATTGGTATAGCCCGCACCGATCCGTCCGTAGTCGGCGTCGCCTGCGCTGCCGTCAGCTCTTCTTGCCATTCCCAAAGCTCCTCATCTCCGGCCGATCTGTTCGCGCGAAGAACCGAAATGCGCTTAGTCCCGCGAGCCTCCCGCGTGTAGGCTGCACTTGCTCGCTAATAAATCGAGGAATGCTCCAGCATTGGTGAATTCAGCTCACGATAGGCCGACGCGGTCGCGGCTGCCGCCGCTGTCAACCCTCCATGTCTTCGAGGTGGTCGCCCGGCTTGGGTCGGTTACGCGCGCCGCCGAGGAACTGGGGCGGACCCATGGCGCTGTCAGCCGGCAATTGCGGTCATTGCACGAACGCGCCGGGATTTCGTTCTTCGACAGGGAGGGCACCGGCATCAGGCTGAATCGTCATGGGCAGGCCTTGCGGGACGTGGTTGCAGCGGCGTTCGAAGACCTCGAGCAAGGCTGGCAGCGCGTGCTCGCACAAGCCTCCGGCGAGGCTCTGCACGTCGCCTGCAGCGCGACCTTCGCGATGCGTTGGCTGGTGCCCCGCCTGGCCGGACTCTATCGGGAAAATCCGGAACTCAAGATCCGGCTCTCGATGACCTCGGCTCGCGAGATCCGCCAGCAAGGCGCCGATCTCATCATAGCCTGGGATCTGGCCTCGTATTCTGCCGCCGACGTCGAAGGCGCGGTACCGCTCGCGCCGGTCAATTTCGGCCCGGTCTGTGCCCCGGCCTATGCCTTCTCGCTCGCTGACCGACGATTGTCGTTCGAGACGCGGATCGCGCATGAATTCACATCGCGCGCCTGGACGGGCTGGCAGGAGCTGTCCGGGGTCACGACACTGCAGCGCTTTGAGCGCGGGTTCCCGCACACCCATCTCTGCATCGAGGCGGCTGCGGCCGGGCTCGGCCTCGCCCTGGTCGAACAACGGATGGTGACGGAGGAACTCGCTTCCGGGCGATTGATCGCGCCTTGCGGCTTCGCGCCGTTCCCCGACAAGCTCTCCGCTATTCCTATGGGCGCGCGCGGCCAGACGAAGACGGCGAGGATGTTCGTGGATTGGCTCACGGCGACCCTGACTGCCGAAGCCGAGAGAAAACAGCCTGAGAGCCGGACTGCTAAGGCTGCTCGGCACGCCGGAACGTCGCAAGATCTATGACGATCCCGCTGGCATTGCCGGACACGCTGCGAGCCGAAACCTGGGCAATGAGGGCGTACGTCGCCTGCTGGCGCTGTTGAGCGTCTCGAAGACAGCGGCCGTTGCGAGGATCAGAGTCAGGCTTCCGGTGCTTTGTTCAAGGCGGCGCAGCTCGGGCTGCGCTGTCCGCGCGATGGTGCTGCAATCCTCGATTCAGCGGAGCCGGCCGGGGCGCGATCGTCATTCGAGTCGCTAGTGCATTTCGTGTTCTGACCAAATCATGTTCGGCGTCGGCGCATTCTCCTCGGGCGATGGCTTCGACGAGACATCCGACCTGGCGCCAAGCGTCCTGGACGGAGCGCTTCTGGCCTTGCGCATGAAGGCGCGCGCAGGATCGGCTGACGGCGTGCTCTTCAATCGCCTGCTCGCCTATTGTGGCCGGGCTATCCGCCGAGAAGGAAGGCATCGACTGCAGCGCCGAAAGCCGCGGCCTGCTCGATATTCGAGATGTGCGCGGCGTCCAGAACGCATTTCCGTGCGCCGGGAATCGCTGCGAGGATGGCCTCGCCATCGGTCGGGGTCGTCGCCGGATCCTTCGAGCCGATGATCACGAGCACCGGATTTCGGACTGCCTTGATCGTTTCCCGTTGATCCATGTCGCGGATCGCCAGGCATGATCCCTGATACCCGACGGCGGGCGTTCTCAGGATCATGGCCCGCATGCGCTCGATCGTTTCAGGTGCGGCAGTCCGGAAGGTTTCCGGGAACCAGCGCGTTATGGTCGCATCGACAAGCGCTTCCATGCCGCCGGCTTCGGCCGCAGCGACCCGCCCGTTCCAGAGATCGGCCGGGCCCATATAGGCGGCGGTATTGGCGAGGACCGCCCGTTCGACCCGGTCCGGCGCATGGGTCAGCAGCCACATGCCGACCATGCCGCCCATGGAGAGCCCGCAGAAATGCGCGCGCTGCACGCCGAGCGCATCGAGCACGCGAAGCGCATCCCGGCCCAATTGTTCCATTGAATAGGGCGCGGGGGAAACGGTGCTGCCTCCGTGGCCCCGCTGATCGTAGCGGATCACCCGGAAGTTTTGCGACCAGAGCGGAATCTGGTCCTCCCACATCGACATGTCCGAACTGAGCGAGTTCGACAGCAGCAGCGCGGGCGCCGCGTCGGGGCCGTCGATGCGCAGCTCGAAATCCTCGTCTCCGATCATGATCCGCATCGTCGTCGCTCCATCCGCTTCCGCATCTTTGTGTCCCGCGGGCATCGCCGCGCGCAACATCGGGAAAAACAAACATGCATACTTGTCTGTTTGTTTCTAGCTGCTAAGGTTCATCCATGCCGCCATCAGCCGACAAGCAGCGCCGGACGCAAGAGGAACGCTCGACGGAAACGCGGGCGCGTCTCATCGACGCGACGCTCGACCTGCTGGTGGAGCGCGGCTATGCGCTCGCGACGACGTCCGAGATTGCGGCACGCGCCGGCGTCACCCGCGGCGCGCTCAACCATCACTTTTCCGGCAAGGACGATCTGATCGTCCAGTCCGTGAGCCATCTGCTGCAGAGCTGGATCGGCGAGATCCGCCGTGTTGCCGAGCTCGTCAAGGCCGGCAGCCTGTCCCTGTCCGACTTCGTCGACCGGATGTGGGAGCTGTTCTCCGGCCGGTTGTTCCTGGTGACGCTCGAGCATGTGACCGCCGCCCGGCACAATCCCTATCTGCGCGAGCAACTGGTTTCGGTGACGCGCGAGTTCCACGCTGCCCTCGACGGTACCTGGCAGGACTTCTTCGACGGAACCGGCCTGCAGAAGCCCGAGGTCGAGGCAGCCTTCAACGCCACGCTCTGCCTGATGCGCGGCATGAGCCTGCAGACCATCCTGCGCGACGATCCCGCCTACTACGCGCGACTTCTCGGCTTCTGGAAGACCGTTCTGGCCGGGCATTCGCAGCAGATCCGCGCCGGCGAGGGCGCCATTTCCGATCCGACCAAGCAAGGCATGCACCCGTGACACAGGCTATCATTTTCGAGAATGCGAGGCTGCTCGACGGCACCAGCCCCGAAGGCGAGCACGACCGCTTCGTGCGTGTCGAGGGCGGCCTGATCCGCGAGGTCTCCGACCGCCCGATCGCCGATGGCGGCGCGCGGCGCATCGATCTCAAGGGCCGGACGCTGATGCCGGGCCTGATCGACTGCCATGTCCATGTCATCGCCAACTCGGCGAATTTCGGCCAGAACGCGATGCTCCCGGATGCGCTCGTCGCCCTGCAGGCGGTGAAGCTGATGGGCGAGATGCTGCAGCGCGGCTTTACGACCGTTCGCGACGTCGGCGGCGCGACCTATGCCCTCGTCGAGGCGCAGGAACAGGGCCTCTATGTCGGACCGCGCCTCGTCATCTGCGGCAAGGCCCTGTCGCAGACGGGCGGCCATGCCGATTTCCGAGGCCGCTACGACAACCGCCGGCCCGACTACCAGACCCATCAGCTCGGCTCGCTCGGCCGTGTCTGTGACGGCGTCGACGCCTGCCGTGCCGCCGCGCGCGACGAAATCCGCCAGGGCGCCCAGTTCGTGAAGATCATGGCGAATGGCGGCATCGCGTCCCCGACCGATCCGATCGCTTTCCTCGGTTTCAGCGATGCCGAGATCACCGCGATCGTCGAGGAGGCCCACAACGCCCAGACTTATGTCGCGGCGCATCTCTATACCGATGAGGGCATTGCGCGGGCCGTGAAGCTCGGCGTGCGCTCGGTCGAGCATGCCAACCTCATTCAGGCGGCGACGGCCCGCCTCATGCATGAGCGGGGCGCGATCGCCTGCCCGACGCTCGTCACCTATGAGGCGCTGAACAATGAAGGGGCTTCCTACGGCCTGCCGCCTTCATCGGTCGCCAAGATCGACGACGTCCGTCTGCGCGGCCTGGAGTCTCTCGAGATCATGCGCCAGGCGGGTGTGAAAATGGCCTACGGTACGGATCTGCTCGGCGCCATGCACCGGCACCAGTCGGAAGAGTTCGTCATCCGCGGGCGCGTTCTTCCCGCGATCGAGGTCATCCGCTCGGCAACGGTCAACGCAGCAGAGCTGATCGGCATGCCCGGCAAGATCGGCGTGATCGCGCCCGATGCCTACGCCGACCTCATCGTGGTCGACGGCGATCCGCTGGCCGATCTCTCGCTGCTGACGGGGCAGGGGGGGCACCTGCCGATCATCATGAAGAGCGGCGACTTCATCAAGAACGAGCTGAACTAACCTAAAAGGGAACAGGCCATGACCACCAACCGTCGTCAGTTCATCGGCACCCTCGGAGCCGCTTCGGCGCTCATCGCGGCGCCTTCCGTCCTGCGGGCCCAGCCGCAGGGTGTCTTCCGCATCGGCGCGCTCTGCCCGGTGACGGGCGCCGGCGCGCCCTACGGCTCCGGCATGCAGAAGATGATCACCGCCGCGGCCGAGATCGTGAACGCCGCCGGCGGCGCGGCCGGCCGCAAGATCGAGGTCGTCTCGGAGGATACGCAGACCAGCCCGCAGGCCGGCGTTCTCGCCGCCAAGAAGCTGATCGACGTCAACAAGGTCCAGGCCATTCTCGGCACCTGGTCCTCCGGCGTCTCGCTCGCGGTCGTGCCGCTGACGAACGATGCAAACATCATCCTGATGAACACCTCGGGCGCGCCTGCGCTCTCGGTTCCGCCGGCCAACGCCAAGGGACTGTCCTACCGGTTCCAGGCGACCAACGATCGCTTCGGCAGGGCCTTCGCCGAGATCTGCGCCAAGGAAGGCTTCAAGCGCCCGGCCACCATGGCCTTCAACAACGCCTCCGGCATCGGCAACACCGAAGGTTTCCGCAAGGCCTGGGAAGCGAAGGGCAACAAGGTCGTCGCCAACGTCGTCTATGAGCCGAACCAGCCATCCTATCGCTCCGAGCTGCAGAAGGTCCTCGCCGCCAACCCGGACGTGATCGTCACCGGCTCCTATCTGTCGGATACCACGATCATCATGCGCGAGTGGTTCCAGAGCGGGCAGCCGGTCAAGTGGATCATCCCCGGCTGGGCCGCCAACCCCGACCTGGTCAAGGCGACCGGCCCGGAGGTGGTCGAAGGCGTGATCTCGGTCGACTCGATCTCGAACGAGACGGCGCCGTCGTTCAAGGCCTATGCCGAGGTCTACGAAAAGGCGACCGGGCAGTCCGGCCAATCGAACATCTTCAGCGCCATGACCTGGGACATGGTCCATGCGCTCGCTCTGGCGATCGAGGCGGCCGGCTCCACCGAAACGGCGGCGATCAACGCCAAGATCCGTGAAGTCTCGAACCCCGAGGGCACGAAGGTCTACAGCTATGCCGAGGGCAAGGAAGCGCTGAAGAAGGGCAAGATCAATTTCGAGGGCGCCTCCTCGGTGCTCGACTTCGACCAGTACGGCGACGTCTCCCCGTCCTTCGGCGTCTTCTTCATCGAAGGCGGCAAGCTCAACCGCCGTTACGTCGTCAACATCTGACGCAGCGCCCCTGCAGGCCATCGCCTGCAGGGGTTGCCGGTTCCAGGCGCTGCGATGCTCGACCAGGTTGTTTCATGTTTTACGCTCAACTTTTCGTAAACGGGCTGTTCCAGGGCCTCGTCATCGGCCTGGCGGCGCTCTCGATCACGCTCGTCTTCGGGATCGCGCGCTTCCCGAATGCCGCGACCGGTGACTCCATGACGCTCGGCGCCTATGCGGCGTTGGCCGCTCACAAGGCCAGCGGTTCCTTCATCGTCGCCGGGCTTGGCGCCGCCAGTGCAACCGGCATCGTGCTGCTCCTCGCCTACTGGAGCGTGTTCCGGAAGCTCGCCGGCCGCTCCGTCGTCGCGCTTCTCGTCGCTTCCATCGGCATTGCCTTCCTGCTGCGGGCGGTGCTTGGCGTCGCCTTCGGCCACGGCCAGCAGGTGTTCCAGATACCGCTGGCACGGCCTTACATCTTCGGTGGGCTTCGCATCCTGCCGCTCGACCTGCAGATGGCGCTCGTCGCCCTGGTGACGCTGATTGCGGTGTTCGGTCTGCTTTATCTCACTGCGATCGGGCGGCAGATGCGCGCCGTCGCCGATAATCGCGACCTTGCCCGCGTTTCTGGCATCCGCCCCGGCCGCGTCATGGTCGCGCTCTGGCTGCTTGCTGGCGCAGTCGCCGGCATCGCCGGGATGATGCTCGGCATGAAGACGATCGTGACCCCTGAATTCGGCTGGGAGATGCTGCTGCCGGCCTTCACCGCGGCGATCCTCGGCGGCATCGGCTCGCCGGTCGGCGCAGTCGTCGCCGGGCTCATCCTCGGCGCGATGCAGGAGTTCTCCACCCCCTTCGTCGGGTTCACCTACAAGATCGCCATTGCTTTCCTGATCATGCTCGCCGTCCTGCTGGTCAGGCCGCGCGGATTGTTCGGCCGCGTCGAGGGAGTGCGCTGATGGAAGCCTATCTCGTCGCGATCGGCATCATCGCGCTGATCTACGTGCTGCTCAGCCTGGGGCTGACGCTGCAATACGGTCTCACCGGCCTGATCAACTTCGGCCATGTCGGCTTCTTCGCGATCGGCGCCTATACCAGCGCGCTGCTCGTGATGAACGGCGCGCCTTTCATTGTCGGCTTCGCAGGCGCCGCGCTCCTCGCCGGCATCGCGGCCTGGCCTATCGGCTTGGTCTCGCTACGCCTGCGCGACGACTACTTCGCCATCGTCACGCTCGGCTTCTCAGAGGTCGTGCGGATCATCCTGACCAGCGAGCGCTGGTTGACCAATGGCGTGCAGGGCATCCCCGGCATTCCGCGGCTCTATTCGGACCTCGGCGGTGCGGCAGGCCAGATCGCGACCTTCGCCACCATCCTCGCCGTCACGGTTGCGGCCGCCTGGATGATCCGCCGGATCGCGGGTTCACCCTTCGGACGGATCATCGAGGCGATCCGCGACAACGAGGAGGCCGTGCAGGCCCTGGGCAAGGATCCGCCGCGCTTCAAGATCCAGGTGCTCGTGGTCGGCGCGGCGCTGGCCGGCATCGCCGGTGCCTTTTACGCGCACTACATCACCTACATCGTGCCCGAGCAGTACATCCCGCTCGTCACCTTCTATGTCTGGATGGCGATCATCATGGGCGGCGTCGGCCGCGTCTCCGGCGCAGTGATCGGCTCCGTCATCCTGATGGCCTTTCTCGAGGGCTCGCGCTTCATCCGTGACGTCGTTCCCTGGATTTCCGAGGTCGACATGGCCTCGGTCCGGATCGGCCTCGTCGGCCTGCTGCTGATCCTGTTCATCATCTATCGGCCCCAGGGGCTCATGGGGGATTACACCAAGCGATGAGCCTCGAAATCTGCGACATCACCAAGTCCTTCGGCGGCTTTCGGGCCCTGGACGGCGTACGTCTGACCATCGAGACGGACGCCCTGTTCGGGATCATCGGCCCCAATGGTGCCGGCAAGTCGACCTTGTTCTCCGTTATCTCCGGCTTCGTCGCGGCTGATGCCGGCGAGGTTCGACTGAACGGCAATCGGATCGACGCGCTCTCCCCGCCGCAGCGCGCTCGTGCCGGCATGCTCCGCACCTTCCAGGTTCCGCGCGAGTTCTCGCATCTGACGGTGCGCGAGAACCTGATGGCGTCCGCCCCCGATCAGACCGGGGAGAGCCTGCTTGGCCTGTTCTTCCGTCCTGGCCAGGTCCGCACGGAGGAGGCTGCCATCGCCGAGACGGTCGAGCGCACCATGGCCTTCCTCAAGCTCGACAAGGTCGCCGACGTGCCGTCCGGCAAGCTTTCGGGCGGGCAGAAGAAGCTGCTGGAACTCGGCCGTGCCCTGATGGTCCAGCCCAAGCTGATCCTGCTCGACGAGCCTTTCGCCGGCGTCAATCCGGTGCTGATCGGTGAAATCATGGAGCGGATCAAGGAGCTGAATGCGCGCGGCATCGGCTTCGTCATCATCGAGCACGATCTGGAGGCGCTGACCCGCCTGGTGCCGCGGCTCGCGGTCATGGATCGCGGCAAGGTCCTGGCCGAGGGCGCCCCAGCCGCAGTCCTCGAAGATCCGGTCGTGCGCGAGGCTTATCTTGGAGGCGTGTCGTGACCTTGCTCGACATCAAGGACGTCCGTGGCGGCTACGGCGAGGTCGACATCCTCAACGGCATCTCGCTGTCGCTGCAGAAGGGCGAGATCCTGACGGTCGCCGGCACCAACGGCGCCGGCAAGTCGACGCTCGCCAAGGCGATCGTAGGGCTGTTGCCCCGCGTCTCCGGCGGCCTCCTGTTCGAGGGACGTGACCTGTTGCCGCTCGCAACGGAAGACCGCATCGCGGCCGGCATCGGCTATGTTCCGCAGGTCGCTAACGTCTTCGGCTCGATGAGCATCCTGGAGAATCTTCAGGTCGTGGTCGGCGTGCGCGACCAGGCACAGCGCATCCGCGAGCTCTTCGAGGCCTTCCCGCTGCTGGGCGAGCGCAAGCGCGCCCGTGCCGGGTCGCTCTCCGGCGGTGAACGCCAGCAACTCGCCTTCGCCCGCGCCCTGATGACACGCCCCGGCTTGATGATCCTCGACGAGCCGACGGCGGCGCTTGCTCCCGCCAAGGTCGCCGAGGCCTTCGACCTGATCCGGCGCCTGCCCAAACTCGGCGTCTCGGTTCTCGTCGTCGAGCAGCGCGCGCGCCAGGCGCTCGCGATCTCGGACCATGGCTGCATCCTCGACGGCGGCAAGGTGGCGCTCACAGGCGCCGCGAAGAGCCTCCTCGACGATCCGAAGGCGGCGGAGCTCTATCTCGGCCAGCACTGACCGCGCGGCGAGATCAGGGCGCTCCAGCGTCCGCGTTTCCAGTACGATAGAGGTCGTTGGCGCGGTTCAGATGGTCGGCCATCGCCTGGGCCGCGGCATCGCCGTCGCCCGCCGCGATGGCGTCGAAGATGCGCTGATGCTCCTGAAGGGTCGTGTTCTCCCGCCCGATGGCGCGCAGCAGCGTGCGGTAATAGGCGCTGAGCCAGTTCAGCATGCCGTCCAGCGCGGCGCTGAAGATCGGATTGCCGCTCATCGCGGCGATCTGGCGGTGGAAGGCGACGTCCCTCGCCAGGAAGTCGTCGAGATCCGCTTGCCGGTGCTCTTCGAGACGTTGTGCCAATAGCGCGATCCCGGCGGCATCGGCCCGTTCGGCCGCCATCCGCGCGAGACCCGCCTCCAGGAAGAGCCGGACTTCCTTGAGTTGGCTGAGCGTGCCCGGCTCGACGCTGAGAAGGTAGCGCGCCGCATTGCTCATCTGGCTGACGATGGCTTCGGCCGTCGGCAGCACCACGCGGGCGCGCTCGCCATGGCTGATCTCGACGATGCCGGAGCGCTCGAGCTGCTGCAGCGCCTCGCGGATCGCCGGACGGCCAACCTTGTAGCTGTCCATCAACTCGCGTTCGGAGGGGAGTTGCGCACCTGGCGCGAATTCGCCGGCGTTGATGCGCGCCAGCAAACGGTCGAGCACCTCATGCGAGAGTTTGCGGCGCGGGATCGGCTCGGGAGTCACGGCGGCAGCCTGTTGGTCGGTTCTCATCTCGGACCGCCATTGCGAACGGCGCTGAAATAGTCGGCTCCGCCGATCTGCCCGCCTTTCAGCGCAAGTTCAAGCCCGTCGCGCTGCGGATCGGCGGCATAGGCGCGGCACAGGGGCGAGCCCGGCGCGATCGCCGCGATCGCCGAAAGCGCGTCCACGCCGAGCTCAAGCGTGGCATGGCCCGAGGTGTCGCCGCCTGCGATCAGGGCGCGCCTCGGCCCGCCCGCATCGACAATGCCGGCCAACACCCGGCCAAGCCCGGCACCGATCCGGTCATTGATCTCCGAGGTCGAGCGCCCGGCACTTTCGCAGGCCGCGCCCAGCGCCGTGACGGCGGGGTCGTCCGGCCCTTGCGCGGTATAGACGAGCGGCGACGCGCCCTCGCCGAGCTTGCGCATCGCTTCCTCGGTCACCCGGCCGGTCTCGGCCTGCCAGGCGGCGGCATCGACCGCGCGTGTCGCATCGAGCGCGATCGCCGCAAAGCCGTGCGCGCTCGCATGGGCGATCTGGCCGGCGGTCACCGGCGAACAGGAGCCGGAGACGACGGCGATCCGCTCGAGCGCGGGCACCCGCCGTGGCGCGGGGTCGCGCTCGATCCAGCCCTGGGCACGCCAATGCGCCACCAGTGCATATTCGACGCCCTGCGAGCCGGCGACGAAGCGGCCTTGATTGCGCATCTCCCAGACCAGCCGGCCGGCGGCGGCGAGGCTGGCCTCGTCGAGCACGTCGAGCGCGACGATGGGCGCGGCCTCCTGCAGCATCGCCGCCAGCCGATCTGCCCCCTCGCAGCGATGCAGCGCGATGAAATCGATCAACCGGATCGGCATGCGGGTCTGCGCGGCGAGATGGCGGGGTATGTCCGCTTCTCCCATCGGCGTGACCGGATGGCGCGCCATGGTGGGATGACGGTCGAGCCGGTGGACCGCGCCATCCGCGCCCGCGAACAGGTTTCCGAAAGCCTGATAGCGCGCGATCGCCGGAGCGCCGACGATCAGCGGCACATAAGCGCCCGGTATCGCAGCATGGGCGAGCTCGATGGCCCTGCCGATCGAGCCGATGTGAGGCGCGGAATCGAAGGTCGAGCAGGTCTTGTAGTGGACCAGCGGCGCATGGACGCGACCGAGAGCCGCGAAGATCGGCGGCAGCCGCGCATCCATCCATTCGGGCGGGCGCGCGCGGGCGATGCCGGCGATGCCGATGCAGCGCCGGTCGGAGAAGGCGGCGAGACGCTCCGGCGAGGGCAGGTCGAGGAACAGAACCGAGTCGAGCCCAGCGAAGCTCATCACCTCCATGACCGCCGCGGAGCCGGTGAAGTCGTCACCGTAGTAGGCCAGCAGAGGCCCGTCGGGCAGGCCGTTCATCCGAAGCGCTCCAGGGCCCGCGCCAGCATCGGATGCGTCTCTGCGTAGATCGGCAGAGGCGTCCGCGTCATCGCTGCCTCCCAGGCCTCGCGTAAAGCGGCGACACCACCGGCGGGCCTGTCGGGATGGGCGAGGATGCCGCCGCCCGCTGCGTAGATCAGGTCGGTGGAGCCCAGCGCCGCGAAGGTCGCCGGGGCCTGGAGCGCGGTCTGGCCGGAGGAGAACACCGGCATGATCGCGTCGGCCCTGGTCTCGAACAAGGGCTCGCGGCAGGCCCTTGCCGAGGCGATGACGCTCGCATCGGGCTCGCTGAACTTGTTGGCGATGCCGTTGACATGCATGTGGTCGGCGCCGGCGAGCCGCCAGATCTTATGCCAGGCCCGGTAGTCGAAGCCGAGCTGCGGACTGCGGGACAGGTAGCCCCAGCCATTGCGATGGGCATGGATGGGCAGCTGCGTGAAACGACCGAGCTCGATCATGCCGACGAGGCCGACGGAATTCAGGCTCGCCATCACGCAAGTGCCGCCGCGCTTCAGCACATGGTCGTGGCGGCGCCTCATCTGGTCGAGGTCACCGGTGATATTGAAGGCGAACATCGCCTTGCGGCCGCGCCTGTCGGCCTCGGCCTCGATCACACGCATCACCGCGTCCACCCGCGCCTCGAACGGGCAAAGCGGACCGTCCGACTGCAGCTCGTCGTCCTTGATGAAGTCGATGCCGGCGCCTGCCAGCGTCGCGACCAGATCCGCGGTCTCTTCCGGGCCGAAGCCGACACTCGGCTTGACGATCGTCCCGATCAACGGGCCGTCCGGGACGCCGGCGAGACGACGCGTGCCGGCGACGCCGAATTTCGGCCCGGCATAGGCCGCGGCGAAGGCGGCCGGCAGCCGGATATCGGTCAGCCTCAAACCGCTGACCTGTCGCAGCTCGAACAGGTTGCCGGCGACGGTGGCGAGCAGATTGGGCAGCGACGGCCCCGTCGTCTCAAGCGGCCAGGACAAGGTCAGCCTTGCCCGGTGATAACCGCCCGGTACAGGCGGTGCGCCCGGATCGACCGACGGCAGCGACGGGGCCTTCGCATGGTCGAGCAGTTCGAGCCGTTCGACCCTCGCCGCCGCGCGCGCCGTCAACTCGGGCGTCTCGCCAGGAACCGCAACGAAAGTGCCGCTCGATTGCTCGCCCGCCATCACCTCCGCGGTCCGGCGCGGATCGCCCGGCGTCTCGAACCAATAGTCCGCTTCGATCCGATGCAGGCTGCCCACGCCGCACTCTCCGATGATTTCGACAATGAGAATGTCATACAGTCATCATACCAGATTGACAATCGACGCGGCTCTATGGGAATGACCGAACTCAAGAGGTTCGCTCGTCCGGATCCATGCCAAGGGAGTGAAGAATGACCACGGTTGCGCTCTTCGGCGCCGGCGGAAAAATGGGGATGCGTCTCGGCCGCAACCTCGCCGGCTCGCGCTTCGAGACCCGCCATGTCGAGGTCAGCCCGGGCGGTCAGCAGCGCGTCAAGGACGCTTACGGCGTCGATTGCGTGCCGGCCGAGCAGGCGATCATCGGTGCCGAGGTCGTGATCCTCGCGGTCCCCGACACCCATGTCGGCGCGGTCGCCAAGGAGCTGCTGCCGAAGCTCGCCTCGGGCACGATCGTCGTCATCCTCGATGCCGCCGCGCCCCATGCCGGCCATTTGCCGGAGCGGGCCGACATCTCCTATTTCATCACCCATCCCTGCCATCCGCCGATCTTCAACGACGAGACTGACCCGGCGGCCAAGGCCGACCATTTCGGCGGCATCGCCGCCAAGCAGCACATCGTCAACGCGCTGATGCAGGGGCCGGAAGCGCATTATGCGCTCGGCGAGGAGGTGGCGCGGACGATCTGGGCGCCGGTGATGCGCTCGCATCGCATCACCACCGAGCAGATGGCGATCCTCGAGCCCGGCCTTTCCGAGACCGTCTGCGCCACGCTGCTCGACGCGATGCGCGAGGCGATGGAGGAGGCGATCGCCCGCGGCGTGCCGCGCGAAGCGGCGCGCGACTTCCTGCTCGGTCACATGAACATCCTCGCCGCGGTGACCTTCGAGGAGGTCCAGGGCGTGTTCTCCGACGCCTGCAACAAGGCGATCGTCTTCGGCAAGGACACCATCCTGAAGCCGGACTGGAAGCGCCTGTTCGAGCCGGAGGAGATCCGCGAGAGCGTTCGCCGGATCACCTGAGCCCTCGCTCGCCGATCACAGCCAAGAATCGAACTCAAAAGAACATGGGGAGGATCACCATGAAGCGCCTTGCATTGCTGATTTCCGCCGCCGTCGGCCTGGCTCTCGCCAGTGCGGCCAACGCCCAGACCGTGATCAAGGCCGGGCACGGCGCCCAGACCGGCCACCCGACCCATTTCGGCCTGCAGAAATTCGCCGAGCTCGTCGCGGCCAAGACCGGCGGCAAGGTCAAGGTCGAGGTCTATCCGGATCGCCAGCTCGGCGAAGAGCGCGAAATGGTCGAAGGCCTGCAGCTCGGCACGGTCGACATGGCCGTCGTCTCGACCGGCCCCCTGCTCGCCTTCGTGCCGCAGATCGGCGTGCTCGACCTGCCTTTCGTCTTCAAGAACAACGAGCATGTCTACAAGGTGCTCGATGGCGAGGTCGGCCAGGATCTCCTGAAGCGCATGGGCGCCAAGAACATCGTCGGCCTCGGCTGGTGGGAAAATGGCTGGCGCCACCTGACCAGCAAGAAGTCGATCAAGGCTCCCGACGACCTCAAGGGCGTGAAGCTGCGCACCATGCAGAACCCGGTGCACATCGCCGCCTTCAAGCAGGTCGGCGCCGCGCCGATCCCGATGGCCTGGGGCGAGGTCTTCACCAGCCTCGGCCAGGGCGTCATCGACGCGCAGGAAAACCCGGTGACGATCATCTACACCAACTCGCTCTGGGAGGTGCAGAAGTACCTGACGCTGACCGGCCATGTTTACGGCCCGCATGTCGCGATGATGGGCAAGAGCGCCTGGGCGAAGCTGACGCCGGATCAGCAGAAGGCATTCACCGAGGCGATGGCGGAGGCCACCGCCTATCAGCGCCAGACCTCGGCCCGGCTCGAAAAGGAGCAGCTCGAGCAGCTCAAGGCCAAGGGCATGATCGTCGAGACCATCGACATCGCCCCGTTCCAGGCGGCGACGGCCGAGATTGCCACCACCCAAAAGAACATCGACCCCGCCCTCCTCAAGAAGATCCGCGACGCGGCCAACTGAGCGACTGACCGGGCCCCGGCGACAGCACGCCGGGGCCATTTGCTTTCTGGGGCGGATGAAGATGGTTTTTCGGATCTGGTCGTGGGCGCAGCAGACGGTGCTGGCTCTTCTCGTGCTGCTGTTCGTGGCGATGACGCTGACCTGCACCGCCCAGGTCGTCTGGCGCTATGTCTTCGGCGATCCGCTGATCTGGTCCGAGGAACTCGCGCGCTACCTCTTCATCTGGATCGGCTATCTCTCGGCCTGGGTGGCCTGGAAGCACCGCGCCCATATCGCCCTCGATGCGGTGAACTATCTCGACGCCCCCGCGCTGAGCGCCGCCGTCGGCCGCCTCGTCGAAGTGCTCGTGCTCGGCTTCTGCCTCTACACGCTCTGGTCGAGCTTCACGATCGTCTCCATCACCCACGGCCAGCCCTCGGCTGTCCTCGAGATCCCGATGAGCCTCGTCTACTCCGGCTAT
This sequence comes from Allobosea sp. WAO, assembly GCF_001509835.1. GTDB lineage: Bacteria > Pseudomonadota > Alphaproteobacteria > Rhizobiales > Beijerinckiaceae > Allobosea. The sequence continues at coordinate 6,768 of NZ_JXTJ01000028.1, read as the reverse complement.
AGCGCCATGGCGGCGTTGATCGCCCTCGACATCGTCTTCGGCTGGCTGGCGGCCAACCGGGCTCCCGTCCCCGCTCAGCTCTCGGAGCTCTGAGGCGCCATGGCCACCGTCCTGCTCGTCGGCTTCGCCGTCCTTCTCGTCCTCAATGTCCCAGTCTCCTTCGCCCTGGCCTTGGCCTCGCTTGCCGCGCTGCTCTATGGCGGCATGCCGGCGACGCTGATCATCCAGAAGATGACGGCCTCGATGGACTCCTTCGTCCTGCTCGCCGTGCCCTTCTTCCTGCTCTCCGGCCATCTGATGGGCCGCAGCGGCATCGCGCGCGACATCGTCGACTTCGCCGACAGCCTGGTCGGCTGGCTGCGCGGCGGGCTCGCCCATGCCAACATCGCCGCCGGCACGCTGATGGGCGGCATGACCGGCTCGGCCGTGGCCGAGGCGTCCTCGACCGGCGGTGCTCTGATCCCGCCGATGATCGCCAAGGGCTATGACCGGCCCTTCACCGCCGCCGTCACCGCCGCCGCCTCGACCATCGCAGTGATGATTCCGCCCTCGATCCCGATGATCATCTTCGCGGTCGTCACCGGGGTCTCGGTCGGAGACCTCTTCATCGCCGGCGTCATCCCCGGCCTGCTCATGGCGCTGGCGCTGATGTTCACCTCCTGGATCTTCGCGGTGCGCCGCGGCTACCAGCGCGGCCCCCGGCCGAGCCTCGCCCATATCGGCCGGGCGACGCGCGCCAGCGTCTGGGGCCTGATCATGCCGCTCGTGATCATCGGCTCGATCCGCTACGGCATCGCCACCCCGACCGAAGCCTCGGTCGTCGCCGTGCTCTACGCGCTCTTCGTCGGCATGTATGTCTACAAGACGCTGACATGGTCGGACGTGCCGGGCATCATCCATGACACCGCGATCACGACCGGCATCGTCATGCTGATGATCGCGGCCGCTTCGCTCTACGGGCTGATCGTCACCCGCGAGCAGATCCCGCAGGCTGCGGCGCAGCTGATCATGGAACTCACGACCAATCCCTATCTGGTGCTGATCCTGATCCTCTGCGTCTATCTCATCGCCGGCATGCTGCTCGATCTCGGCGCCAACATCATCATCCTCGTGCCGGTGCTCTGGCCGCTGGTGAAGAGCCTGCAGATCGACCCCGTGCAGTTCGGCATCGTCACGGTGCTCGGGCTCGCCATCGGTCTGATCACGCCGCCGGTCGGCGCCAGCCTGTTCGTCACCTGCGGCATCGCCAAGACCAACCTGCTCGAGGGCAGCAAGGCCGCTTTCCCCTTTATCGTGGCGCTGCTCGCGGTGACCTTGCTGATCATCTTCGTGCCGGCGGTCGCCACCTGGCTGCCCTACAGCGCCAAGGGCTGAGCCCCCGGCCGGCCCGATCCCCAGACCGCGTCGGCTGCCGCCGGCGCGGTAGGTCGTTTCGGTCTCGACAGGTTCGGATTGCCGCCAGCTGGCGGCACAATTCTCCGTTGAGGCCCGGACCTCCGAAGAGCAGCCGCGCCTGTTCCATCAGCCGCGCGTGAGCGTGCATCCGCGCCTCCCGACGACGGGCTAGGTAAGCGCAGAGGGTAGGATTCCCGCGCCTCGCAGAAGCGCGGGAGCGGCGCTAGTTCCGGCGCGGCATCGCCATCGCTCGCGCGACGATCGCGCTGGCGCAGAGGCCGAGCGACTCGCGTAGCGCGAAAGTCGGCCCGATCGGCGGATAGATGTCCTCGATGCCGATCAGCTCGACCGGGAAGCCATGGCCGCCGCGCAGCACTTCGAGCACGGCAGAGCCGAGCCCGCCATGGATGTTGTGCTCTTCGACCACGATCATGCCGCGCACATTGGCAGCTTCCGAGAGGACCGCCTCGCGATCGATCGGCTTGACCGTGTGCATGTTCAGCACGCTGGCGCCGATGCCGTGCTCGGCCAGGATGTCGGCGGCGATCAGCGCCTCGACGACCATTGGGCCATTGGCGATCAGGCTGATGTCCCGGCCCTCGCGCAACTTGCGCGCCCGGCCGATCTCGAACGGGGCGGCCGTATCGTTGAAGGCATGCTCCGGCCCGCGCCCGATCCTGAGATAGATCGGCGCATCGCCCGGCCGCGCCGCGGCCGCCTGCAGGGCTTGGTCGAGCTCGATCGTGTCGGACGGGACCACGACCGTCATGTTCGGAATGGCGCGCATGATCGCGACATCCTCGAAGGTCTGGTGGGTCGGCCCGCCGACACCGTAGGAGAGCCCGGCGCTGAGCCCGCAGAGGATGACCTTGACCTCGTTATAGGCGCAGTCGACCTTGGCCTGCTCGATCGCGCGCAAGCTGGTGAAGGCAGCATAGCCGCAGACCACCGCGAGCTTGCCGCAGGAGGCCAAACCGGCGGCGACCCCTGTCATGTTCTGCTCAGCAATGCCGAGGTTGATCAGCCGCTCGGGGAAGCGTTCGCCGAACGGCGCCATGCCGGTCGCGTACATCAGGTCGGCGGTGAGCGCGACGAGATCCCCGCGCTGCTCGGCGAGCGCGATCATGCTGCGGCCGAACTGCTCGCGGATTACCCGCATCGGATAGAAAGCGCGCAAGGCGGCGCTGCGGGCCTGGATCTCTGCGGATGTCATGACAAAGGCCTCGTCAGTTCGGCACGTGCCAGCCGGTCCTCGTCCGGCGTCAGCACATCGGCATGCCAACGCCGGACATTCTCCATGAAGGAGACGCCGCGCCCCTTGACGGTGCGCGCGATGATCGCGCGCGGAGCGGCATCGACGCGGTCATGCCCGATATCGAGCACGCGCAGCAAGGCCGCGAGATCGTGCCCGTCGCATTCGACGACCTCCCAGCCGAAAGCGGAGAGCTTGTCGGCGAGAGGCTCCATCGGCATGACCTCATCGAGCGTGCCGTCGACCGAGAGGCCGTTCGCGTCGATGATCGCCACGAGATGGCCGAGCCGGTACTTCGCCGCCGAGGCGAAGGCCTCCCAGACCGAGCCTTCCTGGATCTCGCCATCGCCGAGCAGGACAAAGCTGCGATAGTCCCGGCGATCGATCTTGCCGGCTAGCGCCATGCCGACGCCGATCGAAAGCCCGTGCCCGAGCGCCCCGCCGGAGGCATCGACGCCGGGCTGGTAGCGCCGCGATGGATGGGTCATCAGCTTGACGCCGACCTTGGCCTCGAATTCGTGGATCCAGTGTTCCGGCATGTAGCCGCGCCGGATCAGGGCGGAATACAGCGTCGGCGCGGCATGGCCCTTGCCCAGGACGAAGCGGTCGCGCTCCGGCCAATCGGGCCGCGCCGGATCGAGCCGCATCACGTTGAAATAGAGCGCGGTGACGATCTCGGCACAGGAGAAGCAGCTGCCGTAATGGCCGTTTCCGGCGGCGGCGAACATGTCCATCGTGTCGATGCGGTTGATCCGCGCCGCCTCGGCGAGGTCGGCCAGCGTCGCCGGCACCTTGATCTGCAGGCTCATAGCCAGCCCTTGATCTGCGCGACCACCTGTTCAGTCGAGATACCGTAGCGATCATGCAGGGTCGGCAGGGCGCCGGCATCAAGGAAGGCGTCCGGTAGCGCGATCTGCCGGAAGGGTGGCGTCACGCCGGCGCGCAGCAGCGTGCCGGCCACCGCTTCGCCGAGACCGCCGATGACCGAGTGGTTTTCGGCCACCACCACCAGCCGTCCGCCGCGACCGGCCTCGCGCAGGATCGTTTCGGTGTCGAGCGGCTTGATCGTCGGGGAGTGCAGCACGGCGACGCCGATCCTGTCGCGTTCCAGCCGCTTCGCCGCCTCCAGCGCCCGCATCGTCATCAGACCGCTGGAGATGATCAACACCTCGCCACCGTCGCGCAGCAGCTTCGCCTTGCCAAGCTCGAAGCGGTAATCGTACTCGTCCAGCACGACCGGCACCTGGCCGCGCAGCAGGCGCATATAGACGGGACCGGGATGGTCGGCGATCGTCGGCACCGCCTGCTCGATGTCGATAGCATCGCAGGGGTCGACGATCGTCAGGTTCGGCATGCCCCGGAAGATCGCCAAATCCTCCGTCGCCTGATGGCTCGGCCCGTAGCCGGTCGTCAGGCCGGGCAGGGCGCAGACGATCTTAACCGGCAGATTCTCCTCGGCGATCGACAGGCAGATGAAGTCATAGGCGCGCCGCGCCGCGAACACCGCATAGGTGGTGGCGAAGGGTATGCAGCCCTCGCGCGCCATGCCGCCGGCTGCGGCCATCAGCACCTGCTCGGCCATGCCCATCTGGTAGAAGCGCTCGGGATAGGCTTGCGCGAAGATATGCAGGTCGGTGTATTTGCCGAGATCGGCAGTGAGCCCGACGATCTCCGGCCGCTTCTTCGCCAGTTCGACCAGCGCGTGGCCGAAGGGCGCGGACCTGGTGCGCTGGTCGGCCCCGGCAATCGAGGCGATCATCGCGGAGGTCTTCAGCCTGGGCTTGGTGGTGTCGGACTTAGTGGTGTCGGACTTGGCCGTGCCGGCCTTGGCGGTTTGCGTGCTCATCTCTCAGGCCTCCAGGCGCAGCTGCTCGAGCGCCAGCGCCCATTCATCCGGGTCGACGCGAATAAAGTGCGCCTTCTCGCGCCCTTCGAGGAAAGGCACACCGCGCCCCATCCTGGTGTCGCAGATGATCACGCGCGGCTTCGGTTCCTGAAGGTTGCGCGCCGAATCGAAGGCCTCCGACAGGGCGGCGAGGTCGTTGCCGTCGACACGCGCGACATGCCAGCCGAAGCTCTGCCAGCGCGCCTCCAGCGGCTCGAATGACATCACCTGCGAGGACGGCCCGTCCGCCTGCTGGTTGTTGACGTCGACCACCGCGATCAGATTGTCGAGCTGCCAGTGGCTGGCCGACTGGGCGGCCTCCCAGGTCGAGCCTTCGTTGAGCTCGCCATCGGAGAGCAGGTTGTAGACGAAGGAGCGCGAGGCCTTGCGCTTCAGCCCGAGGCAGACGCCGACCGCAATGGGCAGGCCCTGGCCGAGCGAGCCGCCGGAGATTTCCATGCCCGGCGTGTAGCTAGCCATTCCGGACATCGGCAGGCGGCTGTCGTCGGAACCGTAGCTCTCGATTTCGGTCTCCGGCAGGACGCCGGCCTCGATCAGCGCGGCATAGAGCGCGATCGCATAATGCCCGATCGAGAGCAGGCAGCGGTCCCGCTCCTCCCAATGCGGATCGGCTGGATTGTAGCGCAGCGCCTGGAAGTACAGCACGGCGAGCACATCGGCGAAGCCGAGCGCCTGCGCGACATAGCCCTGGCCCTGGACCTCGCCCATGCGCAGCGCGTGCCGGCGGATATTGTAGGCACGCCGCGCCAGCTCCGCCGTCAGCCGGTTACCGCCGTCGGCCTGCGGAGTCGCGCTCCCTCCTTGTCGTTCACTGACCATCGTGGCCCTCTGCGCATCTTATATGATGGTATGATGAGTATTCTTTGTGCTAGGGGATATCACCGCCCCGCGATCCCTCGCAAGATGCCATCTCGCCTAAAATGGACTGACGCCGATGCGTGCCGCGATCTTCAATGCTCCCAAGGACCTGCTTCTCACCGAACTGCCCCGGCCGGAGCCCGGTCTCGGCGAAGTCCTGGTCAGGGTCCGAGCCGCGGGGGTCTGCGCCGGGGACCTCTACATCCACACCGGCAAGAATCCTTACGTGTCCTATCCGCGGATCGGCTGTCACGAGATCGCCGGCGAAGTCGCCGGCTACGGACCGCAAGTCTCTTGGCCGCAAGCCTCAGGGCCGGAGATCGGCAGCAGCGTCGTGGTGGACCCCTTCGTCGGCTGCGGCAGCTGCTACCCCTGCCGGATCGGCAAGCGCAATTGCTGCGCCAGCCTCTCCATCGTCGGCATCCATCGCGAGGGCGGCTTTGCCGATTATGTCGTCGTCCCGACCGGCAACATCGTTCCGGTCCCGCAGACCCTGAGCCCGTTCGAGGCGGTCTTCGCCGAGCCGGTGGCTATCGGCGTGCAGGGCTGCCGGCGCGGCGAGGTCACGGCCGCCGACACGGTTCTGGTGCTCGGCGCCGGGCCGATCGGTCTCGCCATTATCGAGGTCGCCCGTGCGCGCGGAGCCAAGGTCTACGCGACCGATCTGTCGCAGGAGCGGCTCGCCACCGCCGCGCAGTTCGGCGCCATCCCGATCGCCGGGGGCGAAGGCCTGCTCGATCGCGTCATGGAGATCACGGCGGGCGAAGGCATGCCGGTGGTCATGGAGGCGACGGGCGCGCCGCCCGCGATGGAGCAGACGATCGAGCTCGTCGCGTCGGGCGGGCGCATCGTCATCCTCGGCCTCGTCCGCAAGGGCCAGGAGGTCCGCTTTCCGGGCCTCGACTTCACGCGCAAGGAAGTGACGATCGTCGGTTCGCGCGCCTCGGTCGATTGCTTCCCCGAGGCGCTCGAACTCATTGCATCCGGCCGGATCGGCTACCCGAAGATCGCAAGCTTCTTCGCATTGGAGGAAGCACCTGAGGTCTTTGAAACTCTGGCCGCCGACCCGACCGCCTATCACAAGGCGGTCTTCAGGATCTGAGCGCGGGCATTGCGGAGCCGAAACCTGCCCCCAGCTCGAGCTTTATCAGGGCTCAGACCTGATTGATCTGGAAAATCATGCTGGCGGCGCTGAAGCTCTGGGTGCACCGGCGCGCGACGCGTGGCCGATGCGTCAACAGTCCTTGCGGCAGGTTCAGAGGTTCTCGATCCTGCGCCGGCGTAGGTATCGAGCTGGACCGGAGAGGGTGGGGATCTTTCGGTCGCGGCTCGAGGAGCTGCGGCCGGCGCATCGGGT
>NZ_JXTJ01000027.1 GCF_001509835.1 Allobosea sp. WAO | reverse complement strand
GGTCCGGCCGATCCTCAACGGCTTCGCGCTCGGCCATGCCGGCGCCTATGCCAATGCCCATGTCTACACGGCCCGCGAGGCGCAGCTTGCGGCGCTGATGCCGGAAAAGGCCGCCACCGATACCGGAAAATTCCTGCTCTGCCCGATGCCCGGCCTGGTCAAGGCGCTCTTCGTCGGCGTCGGCCAGGAGGTCAAGGCCGGCGAGCCGCTCGCCATGGTCGAGGCGATGAAGATGGAGAACGTCCTGCGCGCCGAAAAGGACGTCACCATCGCCAAAATCCTCGCCAAGGAAGGCGACTCACTCGCCGTCGATGCCGTGATTATGGAATTCGCGTGAGAGACGCCACGGAGGACGCCATGCTTCCCGAAACGGTTGCCGCCGCCTTTCCGCTGCCCGATCAGGCGCAATGGCGCAGCGCCGTCGACAAGGTGCTGAAAGGCGCCGATTTCGAGAAGCGCTTGGTCTCCCAGAGCGCCGACGGTATCCGGATCGCGCCGCTCTATCCTGCCGCGAATGCCAAGACGCGGCCATTCCGCTCCGAAGCGGGCCGCTGGCAGGTCGCCGCCCGGCTTGACCATCCGTCGCCCGCTGCGGCGCGCGAGCTTGCCCTGGCCGATCTCGAAGGCGGCGCCGAGACGCTGGTCCTCAGCTTTGCCGGCGCGCGCGCTGCCCGTGGCTACGGGCTGGTTGCCGAAGATGTCGCGGCGCTCGACACGGCGCTCGATGGCGTGATGCTGGACCTGATCCGCCTGCGGCTCGATCCCGCGCCGGCGGGGGAACGCAACGCCCGTTTGGTCGCGGAATTGATTGCGCGCCGCGACATCGATCCAGCCAAGGTGGACGTCGATTTCGGGCTCGATCCGGTCGGCGTGCTCGCCAGCCATGGCGTGCTTTCAGCCGAGTGGCCTGAGTTCGGTCGGCGTCTCGCGACGCTGGTCGGCGAACTCAGGGGGCGTGGCTTTTCCCGCCCGTTCCTGACGGTCGATACCAGGCCCTATCACGAGGCGGGGGCGAGCGAGGCGCAGGAACTCGGCGCGGCGATGGCGACGGCAGTCGCCTATCTCAGGGCGCTGGAAGCCGGCGGCATGGCGCTCGACCTGGCGCGCGACGCGATCTCCTTCACGCTCGTCGCCGATACCGACGAGTTCATGGCCATCGCCAAGTTCCGGGCGGCTCGGCTGCTCTGGGAGCGGGTGCAGCAGGCCTGCGGCCTCGAAGCGAAGCCGATGGCGCTGCATGCCGAGACCGCCTGGCGCTCGCTCACCCGGCGCGATCCCTGGGTGAACCAGCTGCGCGCTACGATCGCCAGCTTCTCGGCCGGCATCGGCGGCGCGGATTCGCTCACCGTCCTGCCCTTCACCGCAGCACTTGGCCTGCCCGACGCCTTCGCCCGGCGTGTCGCCCGCAACACGCAATTGATCCTGCTGGAGGAAGCCAATCTCTGGCGCGTCGCCGATCCGGCGGCCGGTGCCGGCGGGTTCGAAGCGTTGACGCAGGCGCTCTGCGAGCAGGGCTGGCACAAATTCCAGGATCTCGAGGCCGAAAGCGGCGGAGGTGTTTCTGGGATCGTCGGTGCGCTCATCAATGGCCATGTCCAGCAAGGGCTGGCACGCGAGCGGGCAAACCGGGCCAAGGCGATCGCGACCCGCCGGGAGTCGATCACCGGGACGAGCGAGTTCCCCAATCTCGGCGAGACGAGCGTGAGCGTGCTCGCTGTCCCGCCCGTGGTGGGTGGCTCCGAAGCGGTCACAGCGGCTACGGGTCTTGCCGTCGAGCCCTTGCTTTCCGTGCGGCTGGCTGAGGCATTCGAGACGCTGCGCGACGCGGCGGAGGCTGCGGCGGCGCGGCTCGGCAAGCGTCCGACCGTCTTCCTCGCGACGCTCGGCTCGATCGCCGATTTCACGGCGCGGGCCGGCTTTGCCCGCAATCTGTTCGAGGCCGGAGGCCTTGTGGCGCCGTCCGGCGATGGTTTCGCCTGCGGCGGCGCGACCGATCTGGCGGCGCTCGTCGTCGCCTTCGAGGCCTCGGGCGCGCGGCTCGCATGCCTCTGCGGCTCCGATGCCTTCTATGCCGATGAGGCGGCGGAGGTCGCGCAGGCGCTGCAGGCGAAAGGCGCGACGGTCTGGCTTGCGGGCCGGCCGGGCGATCTCGAAACCGCCTTGAACCAGGCCGGCGTGAGCGCGTTCATCTTCGCCGGCTGCGACGTGATCGAAGCGCTGCGTAGTGCACACGCCATTGCAGCGTCTGACGGGAGAGACCGATGAGCTTGATCCCGGATTTTGCGAGTGTTTCGTTCGACGGTGGCGCGGCCACGCAGAC
>NZ_JXTJ01000026.1 GCF_001509835.1 Allobosea sp. WAO | reverse complement strand
TCACGCGTTCCAGGGCATTGACCATGTTTTGACGTTGGTGAAGCTCTTCATGGCTTCGACGACGCCCTCCTTGTAGCCGAGGCCGGAGTCCTTGATGCCGCCGAAGGGCGACATCTCGATGCGGTAGCCGGGCACCTCCCAGAGGTTGACGGTTCCGACCTCGAGCTCGGCAACGAAGCGCTGGATGTAGTCGAAGCGGTTGGTGCAGATGCCGGAGGACAGGCCGTAGGCGGTCGAGTTCGAGATGCGGATGACCTCGGCGATGTCGTCGGGCACCCGCACGATCGGGATCACCGGGCCGAAGGTCTCCTCGTGGACGAGCTCGCAATCATAGGGGATGTGGTCGACCACGGTCGGGTGGAAGAGCGCGCCCTCGGCCCGCTTGCCGTGGAGCACCTTGGCGCCCTTCGCCACGGCATCGTCGACCCTGGCCTGGAAGAGCGCGGCCGAGCGGGCGTTGATCACGCAGCCGACATCGGTCTCAGGATCCATCGGATCGCCGCATTTCAGCGTCTTCGCCTTCTCGACGGCGAGCTTCGAGAAGGCGTCGGCGACGCTCTCGACCACCAGGATGCGCTTCACCGCGGTGCAGCGCTGGCCGGAGTTCTTGGTCGCGCCGGTGACCGCGAGCTCGGCCGCCTTGTCGAGATCGGCATCCTCCATGACGATCAGCGGGTCGTTGCCGCCGAGCTCGAGCACGATGCGCTTGTAGCCGGCCTTGTCGGCGATGTGCTTGCCGACCCGGACCGAGCCGGTGAAGGTCACCAGATCCGCATCGGGATCGGTGATCATCGCATCGCCCATGGTCGAGGGGTTGCCGGTGACCACCGAGAGCATCTCGGGCGGCAGGCCGGCCTCGTAGAGCACGTCGGCCAGCGCCAGCGCGGTCAGCGGCGTCAGTTCCGTCGGCTTGAGCACCAGGCGGTTATTGGTGGCGATCGCCGGGGCCAGCTTGTGGCTGACCATGTTGAGCGGATGGTTGAACGGGGTGATCGCCGAGATCACGCCGAGCAGAGGCTGGCGCGTGGTGAAGATCTTCCGCGCCTTGCCGTTGGGCGAGATATCGCAGGAGAACATCTCGCCATCGTCCTTGATGGTCAGTTGTGCCGCAAAAGACCAGACATCATAGGCACGGCTCGCCTCGTAGAGCGAGTCCTTCCAGCACAGGCCGGCCTCGGCGGTGATCAGCCGGGCGAACTCCTCCTTGCGGTCGCGCAGGAGATCGGCCGTCTTCTGCAGGATCTGCTGGCGCTCATAGCGCGAGAGCTTCGGCTTGAAAGCCCTGGCCTTGGCGAAGGCCTCGCGGACATGCTCGGGCCTCGCCGCCGGGATCAGCCCGACGACGCTGTCATCATAGGGGTTCCTGACCTCGACCATGTCCTGCGTCGAGACGAGCTTGCCGGCGATGCGCATCGTCTCGCGGCGCACCGGTGGCTTCACATTGGCGTTCATGGTCAGTGCACCAGGTTGAGGGCGACGTCGAAGACGTCGAAATTGCGCAGGATCCGGCCCTCCGGCACGCTGATCGGCCGGTTGGCGATCATCGGCACGCGCTGCTCGGTGATGCCGCCATGCGAGCGCAAGGGTTCGGTCAGGCCGGAGAGGTCGTGCCGGTCGGGCGAGGTGCCGATCACCTTCTGCCGGGTCGAGACCACGACGACGTCGCCGATCCGGTCGGCCGGCAGCTCGAAGCGCTCGCAGGCCTCGGCCGAGGTCACCGCGAGCGCGATGCCCTCGATCCCGGAGATCCGGGCCGCGACCTCGTCCTGGCTGGCGCCATCCGGCAGGTAGACCGTGGCGAAGGAGCCGAGCGCGCCGTGATGGACGACGTAAGGGTCGGTGATCGGCAGGATCACCCGCATCGTGCCCTGGCCGTACCAGTCGTCCATCAGGCTCTGCAGATAGACGACGTCGGGCTCGCCGTTCGCCAGATGCTTGTCGTTCATGCCGTGGTCGGCGGTGATGACCAGCGTGCAGCCGAGCGCATCGAGCTTGCCGACGTAACCGTCGAACATCGCGTAGAAGGCATCGGCCATCTGCGACCCCGGCGCCGCCTTGTGCTGCACATAGTCGGTGGTCGAGAGGTACATCAGGTCGGGCTTGAACGTCTCGAGCAGCTTGACGCCGGCGGCGAAGACGAACTCGGAAAGATCGGCCGAATAGACCGACGGCACCGGCATGCCGACGAAGTCGAGCACCTTCTCGATGCCGTTCTCTGCCTTGTTGGCCTTGTCGGCCTTCTCCGAGGAGAAGGCGATCGCCGTGCCCGTGGTGAAGTCGAGGCCCTTGCCGAGCAGGGTCCTGAGCTTGTCCTTGGCGGTGACCATCGCGACCTTCAGGCCGGCCTCCTGGAAGGCGGCGAGGATGGTCGGCGCCCGCAGGAAGCGGGCATCGTTCATCATCACCTCTTCCTTGGCCTCGCGGTCGTAGAAGAAATTGCCGGCGATGCCGTGCACCGCCGGCGGGCGCCCGGTGATGATCGAGAGGTTGTTCGGGTTGGTGAAGCTCGGGATCACCGAATAGGCGTGGGTGCTCGCCCCCGTCTTCATGATCTTGTCGAGATGCGGCGTCAGCCCCTTGGCGCTCGCCGCCTCGATATAGGAAGGCTCCGACCCGTCCATGCAGATCACAACCGTCGGGCGAACCGGCCGGGCATAACCCCGCCCATTGGCCACCACATCCGCCCCAACCTTCGAATGCATGTTCATCGGAAATCTCCT
>NZ_JXTJ01000025.1 GCF_001509835.1 Allobosea sp. WAO | reverse complement strand
GGTCGAAGACGTGTTCTCGATTTCGGGCCGCGGCACGGTGGTGACCGGCCGCGTCGAGCGCGGCATCGTCAAGGTCGGCGAGGAAATCGAGATCGTCGGCCTGAAGGACACGGTGAAGACGACCGTCACGGGCGTCGAGATGTTCCGCAAGCTGCTCGACCAGGGCCAGGCCGGCGACAACATCGGCGCGCTGCTGCGCGGCACGAAGCGCGAGGACGTCGAGCGCGGCCAGGTGCTGTGCAAGCCGGGCTCGGTGAAGCCGCACACCAAGTTCAAGGCCGAAGCCTACATCCTGACCAAGGAAGAGGGCGGCCGTCACACCCCGTTCTTCACCAACTACCGCCCGCAGTTCTACTTCCGCACGACGGACGTGACCGGCGTGGTGCACCTGCCGGAAGGCACGGAGATGGTGATGCCGGGCGACAACATCTCGATGGAAGTGCACCTGATCGTGCCGATCGCGATGGAAGAGAAGCTGCGCTTCGCCATCCGCGAAGGCGGCCGCACCGTCGGCGCCGGCGTCGTCGCTTCGATCCTCGCGTAAGCCAGGGCTGATCTGAGGGCGAAGGCCCTTTGTGGCCTTCGCCTTTTCACGTCACGGAGATAACAAGACCATGAACGGTCAGAATATCCGGATCCGCCTCAAGGCGTTCGATCATCGTATTCTTGATGCGTCGACGCGCGAGATCGTCTCGACCGCCAAGCGGACCGGCGCGCAGGTGCGCGGCCCGATCCCGCTGCCCACGCTGATCGAGAAGTTCACCGTCAACCGCTCGCCCCACATCGACAAGAAGTCGCGCGAGCAGTTCGAGATGCGGACCCACAAGCGGGTTCTCGATATCGTCGACCCGACCCCGCAGACGGTCGACGCCCTCATGAAGCTCGATCTCGCCGCCGGCGTCGACGTCGAAATCAAGCTCTGATCCATCATCGGGTCCTCTGTTTCCGGGTTCTTTCCCGGATGGACATGACCCCAAGGGAAGGTGTGCACCGATGCGTTCCGGTGTGATTGCACAGAAAGTCGGGATGACCCGCATCTTCACGGATGCCGGCGAACATATCCCGGTCACGGTGTTGAAGCTCGACAACTGCCAGGTTGTCGCGCATCGCACGGTCGAGAAGAACGGCTATGTCGCCGTGCAGCTCGGGTCGGGCTTGGCCAAGGTCAAGAACGTCTCGAAGGCTCAGCGCGGCCATTTCGCCGTCGCCAAGGTCGAGCCGAAGCAGAAGCTCGTCGAGTTCCGCGTCACTGACGACGCGCTGATCCCGGTCGGCGCCGAACTCACCGCCGACCATTTCGTCGTCGGCCAGTTCGTCGATGTCAGCGGCACGACCACCGGCAAGGGTTTCGCCGGCGGCATGAAGCGCTGGAACTTCGGTGGTCTGCGCGCCACGCACGGTGTTTCGGTATCGCATCGCTCGATCGGTTCGACCGGTGGTCGCCAGGACCCTGGCAAGACCTTCAAGAACAAGAAGATGCCCGGCCATATGGGTGTCGACCGCGTCACCACACAGAACCTGCGCGTCGTCCAGACGGACGTCGAGCGCGGTCTGATCCTGGTCGAGGGTGCGGTTCCCGGCGTTGCCGGTGGCTGGATCCACGTCCGTGACGCGATCAAGCGCGCCCTGCCGAAGGACGCTCCGCTGCCGGGCAAGTTCAAGGTCAACGGCGGCGACGCCCAGGCTCCTGCGGCCGAGACGGTTGAGGAGAACGCGTGATGAAGCTCGATATCACCACTCTCGAAGGCGGTAACGCCGGTTCCGTCGAGCTCTCGGACGCGATCTTCGGCCTCGAGCCGCGCGCCGACCTGCTCGCCCGCATGGTCCGCTACCAGCTGGCCAAGCGCCGCGCCGGTACGCACAAGACCAAGGGCCGTTCGGAAGTCGATCGCACCCGCAAGAAGATCTACAAGCAGAAGGGCACCGGCGGCGCTCGCCACGGTGCGGCTTCGGCTCCGCAGTTCCGCGGCGGTGGCAAGGCCTTCGGGCCGGTGGTGCGCGACCATGCGCACGACCTGCCGAAGAAGGTGAAGGCCCTGGCCCTGCGCCATGCGCTTTCGGCCAAGGTCAAGGATGCCGGCCTGATCATCATCGACGACGCCAAGCTGGCGGAGCCGAAGACCAAGGTCCTGCTGGGCCATTTCAGCAAGCTCGACCTGTCGAGTGCGCTGGTGATCGGCGGCGCCGAGATCGACGTGAACTTCGGCCTGGCCGCGCGCTCGATCCCGAATGTCGACGTCCTGCCGATCCAGGGCATCAACGTCTATGACATCCTGCGTCGCGACAAGCTCGTGCTGACGCGCTCGGCTGTCGATGCGCTGGAGGCGCGCTTCAAATGAGCCAGTCCAAGAACATGGATCCGCGGCATTACGACGTGATCGTGAGCCCGGTCATCACCGAGAAGGCGACGATGCTCTCCGAGCATAACAAGGTCGTCTTCGAGGTTGCCAAGACGGCTACCAAGCCGCAGATCAAGGCGGCGGTCGAGAAGCTGTTCGACGTCAAGGTGAAGAGCGTCAACACGCTCGTCACCGAGGGCAAGATCAAGGTCTTCCGGGGCCGGCTCGGCCAGCGTTCGGACGTCAAGAAGGCGGTCGTGACCCTCGAGGAAGGTCACTCCATCGACGTGACCACGGGCCTGTAAGAGAGGATCGACAACATGGCTTTGAAGCATTTCAAGCCGGTCACGCCGAGCCTTCGCCAGCTCGTGATCGTCGACCGCAGCGAGCTCTACAAGGGCAAGCCCGTCAAGGCGCTGACCGAGGGCAAGTCGTCCTCGGGTGGCCGCAACAACAACGGCCGCATCACGGTCCGCTTCCGCGGCGGTGGTCACAAGCGCACGCTGCGCCTGATCGACTTCAAGCGTCGCGGCAAGGCCGGTATCCCGGCGACCGTCGAGCGGATCGAGTATGATCCGAACCGCAGCGCCTTCATCGCGCTGATCAAGTACACCGACGGCGAGCTGAGCTACATCCTGGCTCCGCAGCGCCTGGCGGTCGGCGACACCGTCGTCGCCGGCGACACGGTCGACGTGAAGCCCGGCAACGCCGCCCCGATGGGCTCGCTGCCGATCGGCACCATCGTCCACAATGTCGAGCTCAAGATCGGCAAGGGCGGGGCGCTGGCGCGTTCGGCGGGCAACTACGCCCAGATCGTCGGTCGTGACCAGGGCTACGTCGTGGTTCGCCTGAACTCCGGCGAGCAGCGCCTGATCAGCGGCCAGTGCTATGCGACTGTCGGTGCGGTTTCGAACCCGGACCACATGAACACCAATGACGGCAAGGCCGGGCGCTCGCGCTGGCTGGGTCGTCGCCCGCACAACCGCGGCGTCTCGATGAACCCGGTCGACCATCCGCACGGCGGCGGCGAAGGCCGCACCTCGGGCGGCCGTCATCCGGTCACGCCCTGGGGTCT
Organism: Allobosea sp. WAO; assembly: GCF_001509835.1. Taxonomy (GTDB): domain Bacteria; phylum Pseudomonadota; class Alphaproteobacteria; order Rhizobiales; family Beijerinckiaceae; genus Allobosea. The sequence goes on along the minus strand of NZ_JXTJ01000025.1, from coordinate 26,045 downwards.
GCCGACCAAGGGCAAGAAGACCCGCTCGAACAAGCGGACCGATACGTTCATCGTGTCGAGCCGTCACGCCCGCAAGAAGAAGAACTGAGGTCCGTCATGGCGCGTTCGCTTTGGAAAGGTCCGTTTGTTGACGGATACCTTCTGAAAAAGGCCGAGGTTGCCCGTTCGGCGACCCGGCAGGAAGTCATCAAGATCTGGAGCCGTCGCTCCACGATCCTGCCGCAGTTCGTCGGTCTGACGTTCGGCGTCTACAACGGCCACAAGCATGTGCCGGTTGCCGTGTCCGAGGAGATGGTGGGCCACAAGTTCGGCGAGTTCTCGCCGACGCGCACCTTCCACGGCCACGCCGCCGACAAGAAGGCGAAGAGGAAGTAAGCCATGGGAAAGCCCTCCGCCCCCCGTGCGCTGCCTGAGAACGAGGCGGTTGCGGTTGCCCGCAACCTCCGCGTCTCCCCGCAGAAGCTGAACCTTCTCGCCCAGCTCATTCGCGGCAAGAAGGTCTCGACCGCGCTCGCCGATCTCGAGTTCTCGCGCAAGCGGATCTCGACCGACGTGCGCAAGTGCCTGCAGAGCGCGATCGCCAACGCCGAGAACAATCATGATCTCGACGTCGACGATCTGGTCGTCGCCCAGGCTTTCGTCGGCAAGGCGCTGGTCATGAAGCGCTTCCACGCCCGCGCCCGCGGCCGTGGCGCCCGCATCATGAAGCCCTTCGCGAACATCACGATCGTGGTGCGCGAAGTCCAGGCGGCCAAGGCCTGAGGAGAGAACGATGGGTCAGAAAATCAATCCGATCGGCCTTCGTCTCGGCATCAACCGGACCTGGGATTCGCGCTGGTTCGCCAACAAGGGCGAGTACGGCAAGCTGCTCCATGAGGACATGGCCATCCGCGCCAGCCTGATGAAGCTGCTGAAGCAGGCCGCCGTCTCGAAGATCATCATCGAGCGCCCGCACAAGAAGTGCCGCGTCACCATCCACTCGGCGCGTCCGGGCGTGGTGATCGGCAAGAAGGGCGCCGATATCGAGAAGCTGCGCAAGGCGGTGATGAAGCTCACCAAGGCCGATGTGACGATCAACATCGTCGAGGTGCGCAAGCCTGAGATCGACGCGACCCTGGTCGCCGATTCGATCGCTCAGCAGCTCGAGCGCCGTGTGGCATTCCGCCGCGCCATGAAGCGGGCCGTCCAGTCGGCCATGCGTCTGGGCGCCGAGGGCATCCGCATCAACTGCTCCGGCCGTCTCGGCGGGGCTGAGATCGCGCGCCTGGAATGGTACCGCGAAGGCCGCGTGCCGCTGCATACGCTGCGCGCCGACGTCGACTACGGCGTCGCCACTGCCTTCACGACCTATGGCACGTGCGGCATCAAGGTCTGGATCTTCAAGGGCGAGATCCTGGAACACGACCCGATGGCCCAGGACAAGCGCCTCTCGGACGAGGGCGGCCGCTCCGGTGGTGAGCGTCGCGAACGTCGCGAGCAGGCTGCGTAAGGCTGATCGAGAAGAGCCATGCTGCAACCAAAGCGCACTAAATTCCGTAAGCAGTTCAAGGGGCGCATCTCCGGCGTCGCCAAGGGCGGCACCGACCTCAACTTCGGCCAGTTCGGTCTGAAGGCTCTGATGCCCGAGCGCATCACCGCCCGTCAGATCGAAGCTGCCCGTCGCGCCATTACCCGCGCGATGAAGCGCGCCGGCCGCGTCTGGATCCGCGTGTTCCCGGACGTGCCGGTTTCCAAGAAGCCGACCGAAGTCCGCATGGGTAAGGGCAAGGGCGCTCCTGAGTATTGGGCGGCCAAGGTCAAGCCGGGCCGGATCATGTTCGAGATCGACGGCGTCGCCGAGGACACCGCCCGCGAGGCGCTGCGTCTCGGGGCTGCCAAGCTCCCGATCAAGACCCGCTTCATCCAGCGCATCGCCGAGTAAGGAGGGCGACATGAAAGCTACGCAACGCCTGTCCGATCTCAAGGTCATGAGCACGGACCAGCTCCAGGAAGAGCTTCTCAAGCTCAAGAAGGAGCAGTTCAACCTGCGTTTCCAGCGCGCCACCGGTCAGCTCGAGAACACCTCGCGCGTTACCCAGGTGCGCAAGGAGATCGCCCGCATCAAGACGCTGCAGCGGTCGAAGACCGTCGCCGCGAGCGCCTGAGGAGTTAGACCATGCCGAAGCGCGTGCTGCAGGGCGTCGTCGTCAGCGACAAGCAGAACAAAACTGTTGTGGTTAAGGTGGAGCGGCGGTATACGCACCCGCTCCTTAAGAAGACGGTTCGCCGTTCGAAAAACTACCACGCCCACGATGAGGGCGAGGTGGCCAAGATCGGTGATCAGGTCTGGATCGAGGAATCCAAGCCCATCTCTAAGTTGAAGAGCTGGGTTGTGCTCGACGGCGCGCCGAAAGCGTAAAGTCATTTCGAGGCCAGGGGGCGATCGACCCCCGTCAGTCGTAGTCCGGGCGGAGCGGAGAGCTCTCGTCCGGAAACCGCGCTGATATGGAATGGAAGGATCAAGGCCATGATCCAGGTGCAGACGAATCTCGAGGTCGCCGACAATTCCGGCGCCCGCCGCGTGATGTGCATCAAGGTTCTCGGCGGCTCGAAGCGGCGCTATGCCCGCATCGGCGACATTATCGTGGTTTCCATCAAGGAAGCCATTCCGCGCGGCCGCGTGAAGAAGGGCGACGTCATGAAGGCGGTCGTCGTTCGTACGGCCAAGGACGTCAAGCGCCCCGACGGTTCGGTGATTCGCTTCGACCGCAATGCGGCCGTGCTGATCAACAACCAGAAGGAGCCGGTGGGCACTCGTATCTTCGGACCGGTTCCGCGCGAGCTGCGCGCCAAGAACCACATGAAGATCATTTCGCTCGCTCCTGAGGTGCTGTAATGGCTGCGAAGATCAAGAAGGGCGACAAGGTCGTCGTGCTCGCCGGCCGTGACAAGGGCAAGGACGGCGAAGTCCTCCAGGTCCTGCCGAAGGATGGCCGCGCCGTCGTGCGTGGCGTGAACCTGGTCAAGAAGCACACCAAGGCCACGGCGCAGTCCGAGGGCGGCATCATCAGCAAGGAAGCGACGATCGACCTGTCGAACCTCGCTGTCGCCGATCCGAAGGACGGCAAGCCGACCCGCGTCGGCTTCAAGGTGCTCGATGACGGCCGCAAGGTCCGTTTCGCCAAGCGTTCGGGGGATCTGATCGATGGCTGATACCCAGCAGGCGGCCCTCACGCCGCGGATGAAGAAGCACTACGAGGACGTTGTCCGCCCGGCGATGATCGCCGAGTTCGGCTACAAGAACGTCATGGAAGTGCCGACGATCGAGAAGATCGTCATCAACATGGGCGTTGGTGAAGCGACTGCCGACCGCAAGAAGGTCGACAACGCCGCCGGCGACCTCGCCATGATCGCCGGTCAGAAGCCGGTCATCACCAAGTCCCGTCTCGCCATCGCCGGCTTCAAGCTGCGCGAAAACATGGCGGTCGGCTGCAAGGTCACGCTGCGCAAGACCAAGATGTTCGAGTTCGTCGACCGGCTCGTCACCATCGCCTTGCCGCGCGTGCGCGACTTCCGTGGTCTCAACCCGAAGTCGTTCGACGGGCGCGGCAATTTCGCGCTCGGGATCAAGGAGCACATCGTGTTTCCTGAGATCAACTACGACAAGGTCGACCAGGTCTGGGGTATGGACGTGATCGTCTGCACGACTGCGAAGTCGGACGACGAGGCTCGGGCCCTGCTCAAGCACTTCAACTTCCCGTTCCGGCAGTGAGCCTCACCGCTCATACGCGGAAACCAGGAGAAATCGATGGCTAAGAAAAGCTCCGTCGAGAACAACAACCGCCGCAAGGCGCTCGTGAAGAAATTCGCGGGCAAGCGCGCGCGTCTTCTCGCGATTGCCAATGACGAGAGCCAGTCCATGGACGAGCGTTTCCTCGCTCGCCTGAAGCTGGCGGAACTGCCGCGCAATTCTGCCGGCATTCGCGTGCGTAACCGCTGCGAAGTGACCGGCCGGCCGCGCGCCTTCTATCGTAAGCTGAAGATGTCGCGCGTTGCTCTGCGCGAGCTCGGCAACAAGGGGCTGGTTCCCGGCCTCGTCAAGTCGAGCTGGTGAGGAGATAGCGTTATGGCGATCATCGATCCGCTCGGAGATATGCTGACCCGCATCCGCAATGCGCAGATGCGGCGCAAGTCCCGCGTGTCCACCCCTGGCTCGAAGCTGCGCGCCCGCGTGCTCGACGTGCTCCAGGCCGAGGGCTACATCCGCGGTTACACCCAGACCGAGTTCGGCAATGGCCGGACCGAGTTCGACATCGAGCTCAAGTACCATGAGGGCCAGCCGGTCATCCGGTCGATCTCTCGGGTCTCGAAGCCCGGCCGCCGTGTCTATTCTTCGGTGGAGACGATGCCGCGCGTGGCCGATGGCCTCGGCGTGACCATCATCTCGACGCCGAAGGGTGTCATGCCCGATCACCTTGCCCGCGAGCAGAACGTGGGCGGCGAAGTGCTCTGCAAGGTCTTCTGACCTTTCGCGCACAGCTGCTCATCAGGAGAAATCCAATGTCTCGTATCGGTAAGAAGCCCATCTCGGTTCCGGCTGGCGTCACCGCCAACGTCGCGGGCCAGGAGGTCAAGATCAAGGGTGCGAAGGGCGAGATGTCCTTCGTGGTGCCCGACGACGTCTCGGTCGTGCTGGAGAACGGCGCCATCGCCGTCCAGCCGCGCTCGCAGAGCAAGCGCGCTCGCTCGCTCTGGGGCACCTCGCGTGCCCGCATCAACAATCTCGTGATCGGCACCACCGCCGGCTTCGAGAAGAAGCTTGAGATCAACGGCGTCGGCTACAAGGCTGCCGTCGCCGGCAAGGTCCTCAAGCTGTCGCTCGGCTACAGCCACGACATCGACTATGAGATCCCTGCTGGTGTCGCGATCGTGACGCCGAAGCCGACCGAGATCGTGATCTCCGGCATCGACAAGCAGGTCGTCGGCCAGACCGCCGCGGAAATCCGCGACTATCGTGGCCCCGAGCCCTACAAGGGCAAGGGCGTCAAGTACGCCGGCGAGTTCATCTTCCGCAAGGAAGGCAAGAAGAAGTAAGGACGGCAGGGATGAGCAAGCAGACAGTTGCGACTGCGCGCCGCAAGGCCCGCGTCCGTCGCTCGATCAAGGCGGTTGCCAATGGTCGTGCGCGCCTGTCGGTGCATCGCACCGGCAAGCAGATCTACGTCCAGGTCATCGACGATGCGAAGGGGCTGACGCTCGCTTCCGCCTCGACCCTCGACAAGGACATCCGCGGCGACATCAAGTCGGGCGCGAACGTCGTCGCCGCCACGCAGATCGGCAAGCTGATTGCCGAGCGTGCGCTGAAGGCGGGCGTCAAGGAAGTGGTCTTCGACCGCGGTTCCTATCGCTACCATGGCCGCGTCAAGGCGCTGGCCGAGGCCGCTCGCGAAGGCGGGCTGAGCTTCTGACGTTCAGGAATTGCGGTACGCGGAGGGTCCTCTCGGGCTCTCCGCGTACCGCATTATAGTGGCTGCCCCGTCCGGGGCGCTCGAGCGAGCGGCGGGCTCACAGGTCCGATCCGCGCAAGTAAGAGGATGACATGGCGAGAGAACCTCGTGACCGTCAGGATCGCGAAGAGCGCGATTCCGAATTCGTGGACCGTCTGGTCCACATCAACCGCGTCGCCAAGGTGGTGAAGGGCGGGCGTCGCTTCGGCTTCGCTGCGCTTGTCGTCGTCGGCGACCAGAAGGGCCGCGTCGGCTTCGGCCACGGCAAGGCCCGTGAAGTTCCCGAGGCGATCCGCAAGGCGACTGAAGCCGCCAAGCGCGGCCTCGTTCGCATCCCGCTGCGCGAAGGCCGCACGCTGCATCACGACGTCCACGGTCGCCATGGCGCCGGCAAGGTCGTTCTGCGCGCTGCCCCGGCCGGTACCGGCATCATCGCCGGCGGCCCGATGCGCGCCGTCTTCGAGGCGGTCGGCATGCAGGACGTGGTGTCGAAGTCGCTCGGCTCCTCGAACCCCTACAACCTCGTGCGCGCCACCTTCGACGCGCTGAAGAACGAGGATAGCCCGCGCAGCGTCGCCGCCCGGCGTTCGCTCAAGGTCTCGGCCCTGCAGACGCGTCGTCGCGATGCCGGCACCGATGCCGCGGCCGAAGCGTGAGGAGGGTTCGATGGCAAAAGCTGGGAAGACCCTGACCGTCGAGCAGATCGGTAGCCCGATCCGCCGCGAAGTGTCTCAGCGCCAGACCCTGATCGGTCTCGGCCTGAACAAGATCCGCCGCCAGTCGACCCTGGAAGACACGCCGGCTGTGCGTGGCATGGTCGAGAAGGTCAAGCACCTCGTCCGCGTCGTCGATGCGAAGTGAGGAGGGGCGAACATGAAACTCACTGATATCCGTGACAACGAAGGCGCGGCCAAGTCGCGCATCCGTGTCGGCCGTGGCATTGGCTCCGGCAAGGGCAAGACCGGCGGGCGTGGCGTCAAGGGCCAGAGCTCGCGTGGTGGCGTCGCGATCAAGGGCTTCGAGGGCGGCCAGATGCCGCTTTATCGGCGCCTGCCGAAGCGTGGCTTCCACAACCTGTTCGCTCGCGAGCTGAATGAGGTCAATGTCGGCCGCATCCAGCAGGCCGTCGAGGCCGGCAAGCTGGACGCCAAGGGCGTCGTCACGATCGAGGCGCTTGTCGCCGCTGGCGTGATCAGCAAGGCCGCGCGCGACGGCGTCAAGATCCTGGGCGTCGGCGAACTGACGACCAAGCTCGCCTTCGAGGTTGCTGGCGCGTCGAAGTCGGCCGTCGAGGCGATCGAGAAGGCTGGCGGTTCGGTCAAGATCCTGACGGCTGCCGCTTCACAGGCGTGATCCCTACGCTTACATGACTGAACGCGAACGGCGGCCGGGCCAGAAGCCTTGGCCGCCGTTCGACTGTCTGACTATCACCGAAGGACCGGACGCATGGCATCCGCGGCTGAACAGCTTGCTTCAAACCTGAATTTCGCCGCGTTCGCCAAGGCGGACGAGCTGAAGAAGCGAATCTGGTTCACGCTGGGAGCGCTGATCGTCTTCCGGCTCGGTACCTATATTCCGCTGCCCGGCATGAACCCGGACGCGGTGGCCGACCTCTTCAAGCAGACCCAACAGGGTGTGCTCGGCATGTTCAACATGTTTTCGGGCGGCGCGGTCGGCCGTCTGGCGATCTTCGCGTTGAACATCATGCCGTACATCTCGGCGTCGATCATCATCCAGCTGCTTTCCAGCGTCGTGCCGAGCTTCGAGGCGCTGAAGAAGGAAGGTGAGGCGGGCCGCAAGATCCTGAACCAGTACACCCGCTATCTGACCCTGGTGCTGGCGCTGTTCCAGGCCTGGGCGATTGCGGTCGGCCTGCAGGGCTCGGGCAATCTCGTGCTCCAGCCGGGGCCGTTCTTCCTGGTCTCCACCACCATCACCCTGGTCGGCGGCACCATGTTCCTGCTCTGGCTCGGTGAGCAGATCACCAGCCGCGGCATCGGCAACGGCACCTCGATCATCATCTTCGCCGGCATCATCGCCGAGTTCCCGGCGCAGCTGGCGCAGACCCTCGAGCTCGGCCGCCAGGGCGCGATCTCGACCGGCCTGCTGCTCGGCGTGCTGGTCATGGCCGTCGTCGTCATCGCCTTCGTGGTGTTCATCGAGCGGGCCCAGCGCCGGCTCCTGATCAACTATCCGAAGCGCCAGGTCGGCAACCGCATGTATGAGGGCCAGACCTCGTTTCTGCCGCTGAAGCTCAACACCGCCGGCGTGATCCCGCCGATCTTCGCCTCCTCGCTGCTCTTGCTGCCGACGACCATCGCGAGCTTCTCGCAGGCCTCGGGCGGCACCGGCGTGCTGGCGACCATCGCGACCTATCTCGCCCATGGCCGGCCGCTGTTCATGATCCTCTATGCGGCGCTGATCATCTTCTTCTGCTTCTTCTACACCGCGATCGTGTTCAATCCGGTCGAGACGGCTGACAACCTCAAGAAGCATGGCGGCTTCATGCCGGGCATCCGGCCGGGCGAGCGCACCGCGGAGCATATCGACCGCGTCCTGACCCGCATCACCGTGCTCGGCGCCGGCTATTTGACTATCGTCTGCTTGATCCCGGAGATGATGATCTCCTATGCCCAGATTCCGATCATCCTGTTGGGCGGCACCTCGCTGCTCATCGTGGTGACGACGACGATGGATACCGTGGCGCAGGTCCACGGGCATCTGCTGGCCCATCAGTATGAGGGGCTGGTCAAGAAGGCGAAGCTGCGGGGGGCAAAGCGCTGATGAGACTGATCTTCCTGGGGCCGCCGGGGGCGGGGAAGGGTACTCAGGCAATCCGCATCGTCGAGAAGCACGGCATTCCGCAGCTCTCGACGGGCGACATGCTGCGCGCGGCTGTCGCGGCCGGTACGCCGGTTGGCGTCAAGGCCAAGGCGGTGATGGATGCCGGCGGACTGGTCTCGGACGAGATCGTCATCGGCATCGTCGCCGACCGGATCGAAGAGCCGGATGCGAAGAAGGGCTTCATCCTCGACGGCTTTCCGCGGACGCTGGCCCAGGCCGAGGCGCTCGACGGGATGCTGGCCTCCAAGGGGCTGAAGCTCGACAAGGTGCTGGAGCTCAAGGTCGACCAGAGCAAGCTCGTCGACCGCATCGTCCGGCGCGCCGAGGAAGCCAAGGCGGCCGGCCAGCCGGTCCGTAAGGATGACGATCCGGAGGTCTTCAAGACCCGGCTCCAGGCCTATAACCGCGATACCGCGGTGGTCGCGCCCTATTACGAGAAGCGCGGCCAGCTCACCGCGATCGACGGCATGCAGCCGATCGACAGTGTGACGTCGGCGATCGAGAAGGCGCTGGCGGGCTGAGCGCCGCAAAGCAGGTTTTAAAGTTCACAAGCCGCGCGGTGCTCGCCGCGCGGCTTTTTCAATGGAGTGGAATGATGGCCGACGACGATTACGTCTATGACGAGGCGACCGGCGAGTGGCGCCCGGCTTCGGAGGTGGCGGCTGCCGCAGCGGCGGGGCTGGAGGTTCGCGACGCCTCCGGCAATGTCCTCGCCGACGGCGACTCCGTGACGCTGATCAAGGACCTCAAGGTCAAGGGCGCCAACCAGACGCTGAAGCAGGGCACGGTGATCCGGACGATCCGGCTGACGGACAATCCGGAAGAGATCGATTGCCGCTATGAGGGCATCAAGGGGCTCGTCCTGCGTACGGAGTTCGTCCGCAAGCGGTGAGGTCCAGCGCGGGCCACAGGCCAGGGTTGTGCGGATTTGCGCCAGCGCGGGCACGGTTTCGCGCTCCGCTGCCGCAATTGACACATCTCCTTCCGGAAACTGAACTCGGCATAGGCCCATGAAGGCCGAGACACGGACCGGCTCCAGCCGAGAGCGGTGGCGATCAGCCATCGCCGGCTGGCCGGCCGGAGACGGGAGGACAGCATGAAACGGGTTGCTTGCCTTGTGGCGGCTGCGCTGCTGGCGGCCGCGTCGACCGCGCGGGCACAGGACGCGGTCAAGATCGGCATTCTGAACGACCAGTCCGGAAACTATGCCGAGTTCGGCGGGCTCGGCTCCGTCGAGGCGGCGAAGCTCGCGATCGAGGATTTCGGCGGCTCGGTGCTCGGCAAGCCGATCGAGATCGTCGCGGCGGACCACCAGAACAAGCCTGACATCGCCGCGGGGCTTGCCCGGCGCTGGTACGATGTCGACGGCGTCACGGCCATCGCCGACCTCACCAATTCGGCGGTCGCGCTCGCGGTGGCGGGCATCGCGAAGGAGCGCCAGAAGGTCACGCTCTATAATGGCCCGGCGACGACGCGCCTCTTCAACGAGGACTGCTCCGCGACCGGCTTCATGTGGACCTTCGACACCGCGACCTCGGCCAAGGGCACGGCGCTCTCGATCCTGCGCGAGGGCGGCGACAGCTGGTACATCATCGCCGCGGACTATGCCTTCGGCCACCAGCTAACCGCCGATATCGAGAGGATCGTCGCGGCCAATGGCGGCAAGACGCTCGGCACCGTCCGGGCGCCGCTCTCGACGCCGGACTTCTCTTCCTTCCTGCTGCAGGCGCAGGCGTCCAAGGCCAAGATCGTCGCCTTCGCCAATGCCGGCACGGACACGATCAACTCGATCAAGCAGGCCGGCGAGTTCGGTCTCGTCGACGGCGGCCAGAAGCTCGCGGCCATGGTTGTGGTGCTCAGCGACATTCACGGTCTCGGCCTCGACAAGGCCAAGGGCTTGATCACCACCACCGCCTATTATCACGATGCCGACAAGCCGAGCCGGGACTGGGCCGACCGCTATATGGCGCGGACCAAGAAGATGCCCGGCATGATCCAAGCCAGCGTCTATTCGTCGGTGCTGCATTATCTCAAGGCGGTGAAGGCTGCCGGCACGGCTGCGGGACCTGCGGTCGCCGCCAAGATGCGGGAGCTGCCGGTCGAGGACTTCTATGCGCCCGGCGCGAAGATCCGCGAGGATGGTCGCCTCCTGAACGACATGCTGCTGGTCGAGGCCAAGGCGCCGTCGGCCTCCAAGGCGCCATGGGACTACTTCAAGGTCGTCCGCAAGATCCCGGCTTCCGAGATCATCGCGCCGCTTTCCGAGAGCAAGTGCGCCCTCGTGAAGAAGTGAGGGCAGGGCGCCCCGCCATCGCCCCGAGTCAGCTTGACAGGCTGGCCCGGAGCGACTAACAGCCGGCCATCCGGTTTCATTGAGCGATGCCGACGCCTTCGAGAGAAGGGGCGGTGTCGCGTTCTCGTATGGAATGGATTCAACGCCTCGCACGGGCCGGCCTCCACCGGACGCGAGGTTCTTTCAACCGCCGCAGCTGCCACCGGGCATCGCGGCCGACATGGAGAGACGAGACAATGGCTCGTATCGCAGGCGTCAACATTCCGACCGGCAAGCGCGTCGTCATCGCGCTGCAGTACATCCACGGCATTGGCTCGGCCAAGGCGCAGGAGATCTGCGAGAAGGTCGGCATCGCCGCCGAGCGCCGCGTCAACCAGCTGAGCGACGCCGAAGTGCTCCAGATCCGCGAGACGATCGACCGCGACTACCTCGTCGAGGGCGATCTGCGCCGCGAAGTCACGATGAACATCAAGCGCCTGATGGACCTCGGCTGCTATCGCGGCCTGCGCCATCGCCGCTCGCTGCCGGTCCGCGGCCAGCGCACCCATACCAACGCCCGCACCCGCAAGGGCAAGGCGAAGCCGATCGCCGGCAAGAAGAAGTAAGGTTCGGTTCGCGTCGAATCTGGTGGCCGGGCCTGTCCCGGCCATTCCGTCGTTACGCGGCGTCTTCAGCGCCGCGTCTTGAAAGAGGTGCCCGGACCTTCGTCCGGGCATGACGTCTCTCCCCAGCGCCTGGCATGACGGGCGCGCCTGAAGGATGAAAGAAAGACCATGGCCAAGGAAGCCCAACGCGTCCGTCGTCGCGAACGCAAGAACATCGTCTCCGGCGTCGCGCATGTGAACGCCTCGTTCAACAACACCATGATCACCATCACCGACGCGCAGGGCAACACGATCTCGTGGTCGTCCGCCGGCACGATGGGCTTCAAGGGCTCGCGCAAGTCGACCCCCTACGCCGCCCAGGTCGCCGCCGAGGATGCCGCCCGCAAGGCTGCCGAGCATGGCATGCGCACCCTCGAGGTCGAGGTCACCGGTCCGGGTTCGGGCCGCGAGTCGGCGCTGCGCGCGCTGCAGGCCGCCGGCTTCACCGTCACCTCGATCCGCGACGTGACGCCGATCCCGCACAATGGCTGCCGGCCGCGCAAGCGTCGTCGCGTCTGAGCCGCGGATCGGATTGCGGCACCCGCAAGGGCGGGTGCCGGTACGGGGCGGCCCGCCGTCGCCATTGCATTGAAGCACCAGGAGTGCGGTCGTGATCAGCAAGAACTGGCAGGATTTGTCCAAGCCGAACAAGCTCGAAGTGAAGGTCGGAGACGACCCGAAGCGTCAGGCCACCGTGATCGCGCGTCCGCTGGAGCGTGGCTTCGGCATGACGCTCGGCAACGCCCTGCGCCGCGTGCTGCTCTCCTCGCTCCAGGGCGCTGCGGTCACCGCCGTCCAGATCGACGGCGTGCTGCATGAGTTCTCCTCGATCCCGGGCGTCCGCGAGGACGTCACCGACATCGTCCTCAACATCAAGGCCATCGCGCTGAAGATGCAGGGCGAGGGCCCCAAGCGCATGACCCTGCGCAAGACCGGCCCGGGCGTCGTCACCGCCGGTGACATTAACACCGTCGGCGACGTCTCGGTCCTGAACCCTGAGCTGGTTCTCTGCACGCTGGACGACGGCGCCGAGATCCGCATGGAGTTCACCGTCAACACCGGCAAGGGCTATGTCCCGGCCGAGCAGAACCGTCCCGAGGACGCGCCGATCGGCTTGATCCCGGTCGACAGCCTGTATTCGCCGGTGAAGAAGGTCTCCTACCGCGTCGAGAACACCCGCGAGGGCCAGAACCTCGACCGCGACATGCTGACCATGGCGATCGAGACCAACGGCTCGGTCTCGCCGGAGGACGCGCTGGCGCTTGCCGCCCGCATCCTGCAGGACCAGCTCGCCGTCTTCATCACCTTCGAGGAGCCGCGCAAGGAAGAGGCCGTCTCGACCGCGCCGCAGCTGCCCTTCAACCCGGCGCTGCTCAAGAAGGTCGACGAGCTCGAGCTTTCGGTGCGTTCGGCGAACTGCCTGAAGAACGACAACATCGTCTATATCGGCGACCTCATCCAGAAGTCGGAGGGCGAGATGCTGCGCACCCCGAACTTCGGCCGCAAGTCGCTCAACGAGATCAAGGAAGTGCTCGCCACCATGGGCCTCCATCTCGGCATGGACGTCACCGGCTGGCCGCCGGAGAACATCGAAGAGCTGGCGAAGCGCTTCGAAGAGCACTACTGATCCCGCCGGCGCGGAGTCCTCTCCGCGCCAGCTTCCCGCACGGTGCATAGGCGCCGGAGCATAACGAACGGCCGTACCGTGGCACGGCGGCCGTAATCACAGGAGAGCCAAATGCGTCACGGTTTCCGCGGTCGTCGTTTCAACCGCTCGGCTGAGCATCGCAAGGCGATGTTCGCCAACATGTCCCAGGCCCTGATCAAGCACGAGCAGATCACCACCACGCTGCCGAAGGCCAAGGACCTGCGTCCGGTCGTCGAGAAGCTGGTGACCCTCGCCAAGCGCGGCGACCTGCATGCCCGCCGCCAGGCGATCTCGCAGATCAAGGACGTCGCCCTGGTCGGCAAGCTCTTCGCCGTGCTCGGCCCGCGCTACAAGGAGCGCAATGGCGGCTATCTGCGCATCATGAAGGCGGGCTTCCGCTTCGGCGACAACGCTCCGCTCGCCGTGATCGAGTTCGTCGATCGCGACGTCGATGCCAAGGGCCAGGATTCGGGCCCGGTGTTCACGGCGGATGACGAGCAGGCCGCCTGAGCCTGCGAGCGTCCAAAAGTTCTGAAAGGGCGGCCTTCGGGCCGCCCTTTTTCGTTTGCGCGGCGCGAAGCAAACAATTGCCGCCGGCCATTGTTGCGGCCGGGCGCGCTGTTCGCGTTCCGAAGGCAGTGCTAGCCTCGTTTCCGAGCGGGCAGGGGCGGCGAAGCCGCGAACCAGGACAAGGCCCGCCGCGAGGGAGAATTCGCATGAAGCGAGCCGCGTTGGCCGTTCTGGCCGTCCTTGCCGCCGTATCGGCACAGGCCCAGGACAAGTATCCGTCGAAGCCGGTCAACATGCTGGTGCCTTTCGCGGCCGGCGGCTCCTCGGACGTGATTGCGCGTCTCGTCGGCGATGAGATGGGGCGAGTGCTCGGCCAGCGTATCGTGATGGAGAACATGGCTGGCGCCGGCGGCGCTACCGCCTTGACCCGGGCGGCCCGGGCCGAGCCGGACGGCTATACCATCGTGATCGGCAACAGCGGCACCAATGCCGCTTCCTACACGATCTACAACGACCTGAAATACACCCAGGCCGATTTCGTGCCGATCGGCCTCGTCGCCAAGACCTCGCCGATGATCGCGCTCAAGCTCGATTTCCCGGCGAAGGATCTGAAGGAGTTCATCGACTACGCCAAGAAGCACCCGGGCAAGGTCAATCTCGGCCATGCCGGTGTCGGCTCTTCGAATTATCTGATCTGCCGGACCTTCCTGAAGGCTTCCGGGCTGGATGTCGCCCTGGTGAGCTATCGCGGGGCCGGCCCGGCGCTGAACGACCTGATGGGCGGCCAGATCGACGGGGTCTGCGATGCCGCGACCTCGCTCTCCGGGGCGATCCAGGGAAACAAGGTCAAGGCGCTGGTGGTGGCGACGCCGCAGCGCCTGCCGAGCCTGCCGGACGTGCCGACGGGTGCGGAGGCCGGTCTGCCGGCTTTCCAGGCGCAGGGCTGGAACGCCCTGTTCGCGCCGAAGGGCACGCCGGAGCCGATCATTGCGCGGCTGAACGAGGCGCTGCGCAAGGCGCTGGAAAGCCCGACGCTGCAATCGCGCTTCAAGGAACTCTCCTCGGTACCGCCCCGCCAGGACGAGCTGACGCCGGACCATGTCGCCAGAATGGTGCCCGGCGAAATCGAGAAGTACCGCGTGCTGCTGACCGAGAAGTGAGGGATCGGCGGCCAGGCTTCCCGCATTCCAGCTGCGGCGCGTGGTCGCTCATGCATTCTCGAACAGTTCGAACCAAGCGGTTCGCTCTTGTACCTGCGCTGCCTTCTGATTAAGCGAATGCCTGTTTCCCGATCACTCGACAGGATAATTCGATGTCAGAAGACAGCCTTCTCGACCACGCGCTTGTCCGGCTGGACGACGCGGCCAGGCATCTCAATATCGACCCGGATGTGATCGAGAAGCTCAAATTCGCGCGCGAGACCACCAAGGCGCGGCTGATGATCCGCATGGATGACGGCTCGCGGAAGTCCTTCCTGGCCTGGCGCTGCCGCTATGACGACACGCGCGGCCCGACCAAGGGCGGCATCCGCTTCCATCCGTCGTCGACGATCGACGAGGTCGAGACGCTCGCCTTCTGGATGACCTTCAAATGCGCCGTGATGAACCTGCCCTATGGCGGCGGCAAGGGCGCGGTCCAGGTCGATCCCCGGCAGCTGTCGAAGGCGGAGCTCGAGCGCCTGGCGCGCGCCTATATCCAGGCCTTCGCGCGCATCATCGGCCCTGACCGGGATATCCCGGCGCCGGACGTCTACACCAACGCCATGATCATGGGCTGGATGGCCGACGAGTACGCCCAGATCGTCGGCCAGGCGGAACCGGCCGTGATCACCGGCAAGCCGATCGCGCTCGGCGGCTCGCTCGGCCGCAATGACGCGACGGCGCGCGGTGGCTACTATCTCGTGCGCCATCTCGCCGGCGAGCTCGGGCTCGGCGACGACATGCGCGTCGCGGTCCAGGGCTTCGGCAATGCCGGCCAGTTCATCGCCCGCCTGCTCGCCGGCGACGGCCACAAGATCGTCGCGGTCTCGGATTCGGAAGGCGCCGTGTTCGCGCCGAACGGGCTCGATGTCGGGGCGCTGCTCTCGGCCAAGGCGAGCGGCAAGTCGGTGCTCGCCACCGTCGGAAGCAATGGCCACGAGGCGCTTTCGGCCGATGCTCTGATCGGCGTCGATTGCGACCTGCTGGTGCCGGCGGCGCTGGAGAACATGATCCACGAGGACAATGCCGCCGAGGTCAAGGCGCGCATCATCCTGGAGCTGGCGAACGGGCCGGTCACCAGCGAGGCCGACGCGATCCTCGAGAAGCGCGGCGTCGTCGTCCTGCCGGACATCCTCGCCAATGCCGGCGGCGTCACCGTCTCCTATTTCGAATGGGTGCAGAACCGCCAGGGCTTCTACTGGCCGCTGGAAGAGATCCACGACCGGCTGCGCACGATCATGGAGCGCGAGGGCAGGGCGATCTGGGGCGTCTCCCAGGACAAGGGCGTCTCGATGCGCACTGCCGCCTATGTGCACGCGCTGAGCCGCCTCGCCGAGGCGATCGAGGCCCATGGCACGCAGAGCTTCTTCGTGACCTGAGCGCAGCCCGACAGGCAAAAGCTTTGGAAAGGGGCGGCGGCAGCCGCCCCTTTTTCATGTCGGGACGAAGCTCACCTGATCCGGCCGGCGAGTTCGCCGGCAAGATCGAGCAGGGTGTCGGCGGGCTGGGCGTAGAGATCGGCCTCCGGCGTCACACCATAAAGCGAGAAGATGAAGTCGTTCGTCTGGTCCTGCTTGGAGAGCCCCATCGACCAGCCGGCGAAGGCGCGACGCTCGATCGGCTCCCGGGCCAGCAGGCGCAGATTGCCATGGCGTGGATCGACCACGATCCGGCCATAGGTTTCGGCGACATTCGCAGCGTCGCCTTCGAGCACCTGGGCGAAGGCCCCCGGCGTCGCCAGGAGAAACCCGGTTACATGATTGTCGGCATTGAGGCGCTGCGCCGTGGCGATCATCCGGGCGAGTTCCGCACGACGATTGACCTCGACGAGGCGGCTTTCGCTGGAATAAACAAGGCGCATGAGGCTCACGAACCGGGCCCTTCTTCGTCAGGCAGGCCGGCGGGTCGTGCCGTGTGGGCTTCTCCGCAAACCGGACGCAATGCCCCGGTTCGGGCAGGTTATGGCGGTAGTGCGGCCATGAAAACGCAAACGCAGTCGATACGTTTCATGAAAGGTTCTGGAATGTCGGGCCGAATCAAGCTTTCCGGTGCATGCGTCACGGCCGCTCTGCTGGCCTCGACCATGCTCGCCGGGGCGCCTTCCTCCTCGGCTTTCGCGCAGGACCGCCAGGTGCCTGAGACGCGCCAGCAGGTCGCGCTGTCCTTCGCGCCGGTGGTCAAGAAGTCGGCGCCCTCCGTGGTCAACGTCTATGGGGCGCGCATCGAGCGCCGGCCGCAGAACCCGTTCATGGATGACCCGTTCTTCCGCCGCTTCTTCGGCGATGGCGGCTTCGGCGTGCCGCGCGAGCAGGTGCAGCGTTCGCTCGGCTCCGGCGTCATCGTCGATGCCGACGGGCTGATCGTGACCAACAACCACGTCATCGACGGCATGAGCGAGGTCAAGGTCGCGCTCGCCGACAAGCGCGAATTCGAGGCGACGATCCTGCTGCGCGATCCGCGGACCGACCTCGCCGTGCTGAAGATCAAGGCCAAGGATCTGAGCGCGCTGGAGCTCGCCGATTCCGACAAGATCGAGATCGGCGATCTTTCGCTGGCGATCGGCAATCCCTTCGGCGTCGGCCAGACGGTGACGCAGGGCATCATCTCGGCGCTGGCGCGCACGCAGGTCGGCGTCGGCGACGCGCAGTCCTTCATCCAGACGGACGCGGCGATCAACCCCGGCAATTCCGGCGGCGCGCTGGTTGACATCCATGGCCGGCTCGTCGGCATCAACACGGCGATCTTCTCCCGCTCCGGCGGCAGCGTCGGCATCGGCTTCGCCATTCCCTCCTCGATGGTCCAGGTGGTGGTCGCCAGCGCCAAGGCCGGGGCGAAAACGGTTCGTCGCCCCTGGTTCGGGGCGCGCCTGCAGGTGCTGACTGCCGATGTCGCCGACGGGCTCGGACTCGACCGGCCGGCGGGCTCGGTCGTCGCCAGCGTGGTCGAGAAGGGGCCGGCTGCCGAGGGCGGCCTCAAGCGCTCAGACGTGATCCTGGCGGTCGACGGCATCGCCGTCGACGATCCCGAGAGCTTCGGCTACCGCTTCGCGACGCGCCCGCTCGGCGGCGTGACCTCGCTCACCGTACTGCGCGGCGGCAAGCGCATCGTCGTGCCGGTCAAGCTCTCGCCGGCACCGGAGACGCGGCCACGCGAGCCGGTCACGCTGTCCGGCCGTTCGCCGCTTTCAGGGCTCACCGTGATGAACCTCTCGCCGGCTCTGGCGGAGGAACTCTCGGTCGAGACCGGGAACGAGGGCGTCATCGTCGGCGCGATCGAGGAGGGCAGCCCCTCGGCGCGCGTCGGTTTCCAGAAGGGCGACCTGATCCTCGCCATCAATGGCGAGCGCATCGCGACCTCGCGCGAGCTCGAGACCGCGACGCGCGAGCGCAAGCGCTCCTGGGAGGTGACGATCTCGCGCGGCGGCAAGACCGTGACCTCCGTGTTCGGCGGGTGAGGGGTGCTCAACGATCCACGCCGTCTTTCCGGGGCGGGCCACAGGCCCGAGCCCGGACCCCATGAACACCGAACAGCGGTGGAAATGTCGGCGCTTCCATGATCAGAATCTGTGTTCATGGGGTCCGGGCTCGCTGCTGCGCAGCGCCCCGGAATGACGGCGGCGGTTCTGCGCCATGACCGATCTCTTCGCCGCCTCCGGCCTCGATAAGGCCGGCCCGAGACCGCTGGCCGACCGTCTGCGACCGACCACTTTCGGCGAGGTCGCGGGCCAGGAGCACCTGACCGGGCCGGACGGGGTGCTGTCGCGCCTCGTCGCCTCGCGCTCGCTCGGCAGCCTGATCTTCTGGGGCCCGCCCGGCACCGGCAAGACCACGGTGGCGCGCCTGCTCGCCGGCATGGTCGACCTCGGCTTCGAGCAGATCAGCGCGATCTTCTCCGGCGTCGCCGATCTCAAGAAGGCCTTCGACAGCGCCCGCGGCCGCCGTCTCGGCGGCAAGGGGACGCTGCTCTTCGTCGACGAGATCCACCGCTTCAACCGGGCCCAGCAGGACGCCTTCCTGCCGGTGATGGAAGACGGCACGATCACCCTGGTCGGCGCCACCACCGAGAACCCATCCTTCGCGCTCAACGCCGCGCTGCTCTCGCGGGCGCGCGTGCTGACCTTCAAGGCGCTGGACGAGGGGGCGCTGCTCTTCCTGCTCGGGCGGGCCGAGGTGCTGGAGAACCGCGAGCTGCCGCTGACGCCGGCGGCGCGCGAGGCGCTGGCGCGCTTTGCCGATGGCGACGGGCGCGCCGTGCTGACGCTGGCCGAGGAGATCTGGCGCGCGGCCAAGCCGGGCGAGATCTTCGACGAAGCCGGGCTTTCCGAGGTGATCCAGCGGCGGGCGCCGATCTACGACAAGGCGCAGGACGGCCACTACAACCTGATCTCGGCGCTGCACAAGACGATCCGCGGCTCGGACCCGGACGCGGCGCTCTACTATTTCGCCCGCATGCTCGACGCCGGCGAGGATCCGCGCTTCCTGGCGCGCCGGCTGGTGCGGATGGCGGTCGAGGATATCGGTCTCGCCGATCCGCAGGCGCTTGTCCATGCCCGCGCCGCGGCGGAGACCTATGAGCAGCTCGGCTCGCCCGAGGGCGAGCTCGCGCTCGCCAATTCCGTGATCTATCTCGCCACCGCGCCGAAATCGAATGCGGCCTATGTCGCCTACAAGGCGGCGATGCGCACGGCCAAGCAGGCGGGCTCGCTGACGCCGCCCAAGACGATCCTCAACGCGCCGACCAAGCTGATGAAGGAAGAGGGCTACGGCGCCGACTACACCTATGATCATGACGCGCCCGACGCCTTCTCGGGCCAGAACTACTGGCCCGACGCGCTAGGCCGGCAGTTCTTCTACGACCCGCCGGAACGCGGCTTCGAGCGCGAGATCCGGAAGCGGCTGGAATACTGGGAGAAGCTCCGGCAGGAGCGGGGGGAGTAGGGGCGCGGCCCGCCCAAGCTTGACGGGCGGCCAGCCGCCTGTGCCCGGCGCATGGCGGCCGGCCCCAGGCAAGGGAGCCGAGCGCCGCAGCCATCCGCTAGATGCGGTGCATGTCCACCTCGTCGCCTTCCCGACATCCGCTGCGCGGCATCCTGTTGATGCTGGGCGGGATCGCCTGCCTGGCCGCTTCCGATGCCGAATCCAAGCTGCTCGCGGTTACGGTGCCGACGGCGCAGATCATGTGGATCCGCTTCGTGGTTTTCGCGCCGCTGGCGGTGCTGATCGCGCTCCGTGCTCTCGGTCGTGCCGGCCTGCGTTCCCGGCAGCCGCTGCTTCAGGTCATCCGCGGCATCGGCCTACTCGGCTCGGGCTTCGGCTTCATCGCCGGCATGCAGTTCCTGCCGCTGGCCCAGGCGACGGCGGTGTTCTTCGTGGCGCCGCTGCTGGTGATCCTGTTCTCCGTGCCGCTGCTCGGCGAGGTCGCGCGCGCCCGGCAATGGGCGGCGGTCTGCCTTGGCCTGATCGGTGTGCTGATCATCGTCCGGCCGGGCTCTGCGGGTTTCCACCCGGCGCTTATCTTCCCGGTGATCTCGGCGGCGTCCTGGGCCTTCGCCTTCGTCATGGCCCGGAAGATGCGCGCGGACAGTCCCCTGCTGACCCTGGCCTACACCGCAGTCGTCGGGCTCATCGTCTGCAGCGCGCTGCTGCCATTCTCCTATGTGCCGCTGGGCTGGCGCGAGATCGGCTTTGGCCTGATGACGGCGCTGTTCTTCGCGGCGGCGCAATTGCTGCTCATCCTGGCCGTTCGCTTCGCTCAAGCCAACGAGCTCGCGCCCTATGCCTATAGCCAGCTGATCTGGGCGGCGCTGTTCGGCCTGCTGATCTTCGGCAATGTCCCGGACCTCTGGACGCTGGCCGGAGCGGTCGTCATCGTGCTGAGCGGGCTCGCCGCGACGGGCCGGCCCAGGCATGCAACGACCTCGGCGTGAACGAGGTCGTCAGAAACTCCGCTCGAGAAAAAGCTGCGTCGAGATCTGCCGCCCCGCCAGCCCGGCCTGGATCTCTCGGCCGGCGATCGCGATCTTCGCCCAGGCGACCGAGGTCTCGATCCCGGCCTTGAAGCCCTCGACCGGCGTCCAGACGATGTTCGCCGCGACGCGGTCGATCCTGATATCGCCCTTGGCCTGCCCGGCGAGCGGCACCTCCAGCCAATAGCGGCTGATGAAGGCGTTGGTCGCGATTTCGTCCGTCCATTCGCGCCGCGTCGAGACCAGCGCCGAGAAGCCGCGCGTCGGATCGGTGCCGAAGAGCACGCGGTTGACCAGGCGCCCGTCAAGCTGCGAGCCGATATAGGGCGCTGCGTCGATGCCGGCGGCGATCTGTGCGGTCAGGCTGCTTGTCGCTCCGAAGACCTCCCTTTCATAGGTCACGCCGATGATGCCGGCGCGGCCGGGCCGCGCCGAGCCGCTGGGCGCCTCACGCACGGCAAGCGCCCCATGCACGGTCCAGCCACCGGCCTCGTAAACCAGCCGCGCCACGCCGTCCGGGAAGGAGCGAGCCGGGGCGAGGGAGGTGAGCGAGGGCGTGGCCGGCGCGCCGCTCGTCGTGCTGGTGGCGGAGCCATTGCCCAGCGCCGTGTCCTCAAGGGAAAGCGTCGCCGTCCAACTCTCCGTCAGTGGCAGTTCCAGCGCGATTAGGCCGACGGTGCGGGAGGGCGCGCGCGTCGAGAAGATGAAGTCGTCGCCGGTCCAGAAGGAGAAGCGCGAGGTGTCGAGGCCGAAGGTCCAGGGGCCGATCAGGATCGTCGCCTCGTCGAGCGTGGTTTCGCCGACGCCGTCGACCGGGCTGTTGAGCGTGAAGCCGAAGGCGGAGCCGACGACCAGGCCCGAGGCGAGCTGGTGCGAGGTCGCGATACGGAAGGCGGCGCTGGTCGGGAACGAGGTCGCGGGCGGAGGCGCAGGCGGGCCGTTGCGCGAAACCTTGAAGCTGTCGCGCTGCAGGCCGGCGCTTACCGTGCCGGTGATCGAGAGGCAGGTGCCCGAGCCGGGCAGGATCAGGCCGCGCTCCGGCGGATCGCCGTCATCCTCGTCTTCGTCGTCGTCATCGGTATCGTCCGAATCGTCGTCCGAGCCGTTCTCGTCGTCATCCGCCGCTTCGGCTTCCTTGCCGGCGAAGAGCGGCTGCGTCTCGGGCAGGGCGATGGTGCAGGCGCGGGCGAAGGTCGCGGCGAGGGGCGGCCGGGCCGGCAGGCGTGCGGGCTCGGCGACGGCCGCGGACGCCAGCACGAGACAGAGCCCGCCGAGCGACAGCGGCGCGAGCCACGGCCGCACCGCGCCAGCCAAGGCGGTGCCTGGGAATCGCTCGATCACTATCGCTGCCGCTCACCCGTTCCCGCAATTTCTGGGGCGCTGCGACTGCCGAAGTCAATTGCGCCCGGCTCGGACCATGCCATGGGCGTGATTTCGTTTGTGCGGGCCGGCGGCGCTGGCTATTGCATGGCGATGACCTCCACGCTTCTCGTCTTCCTCGGCGCCGGCATCGGCGGCGTGCTCCGGCACGGCGTCAACCTCGCCGCGCTGCGATGGCTCGGCCCCGGATTTCCGTTCGGGACGATGGCGGTCAATATCGTCGGCTCCGCCGTGATGGGACTGCTCGCTGGTTGGCTCGCTTTGCGGGCCGGGGAGGGCTGGCCGCAGCAGGCGAGGCTCTTCCTCGCCACCGGGGTCCTCGGCGGCTTCACCACCTTTTCGGCCTTCTCGCTCGACGCCGTACTGCTCTGGGAGCGCGGCGACGTCGTCGCTGCGGCGCTCTATGTCGTCGGCTCGGTCATTCTTTCGCTCGTGGCGCTGGTCGGCGGGCTCGCTCTGGTCAGGGGACTGTCATGAGGTCTGGCGGTAACGGTTCGGGCGGCAAGGGCGGCGCGGGCAAGGCAGGTTCCGGTAAAGGCGGCGCCGGCTCGCGTGCGGCGCGCCCGCCGGCTCGCCCCGGCAAGCGGCCGAGCCATGATGCGCGCCGGCAGGCCAAGGCAGCCGGGCGCGGCAGGCCGGAGACGGCGCCTGCGGTCGGGAAGCCCGCTCCCAGGCGGCCGGCCGCGGCGGCGCCGACCCGCGCCGAGGTCAAGGCCGTGACGGCGGAGGTGCTTTCGACCGGCGTGCAGCAGCTCGTGGTGACGCCGGACGAGAACGAGATGCGGATCGACCGCTTCCTCGAGGCGCGGTTCCCGCAGCTCTCCTTCAGCCATATCCAGCGCATCGTCCGGAAGGGCGAGTTGCGCGTGAACGGCAAGCGCGCCGACAGCAAGGACCGGCTCGAAGCCGGCCAGACCGTGCGCATTCCGCCGCTCAAGCTCGAACAGCAGGACGAGCGGCCGCGTTCGGCCAAGGCCGATGCCGATACGATCGGCTTCCTGCGCTCGATCACGCTCTATGAGGACGACGACGTCATGGTCCTCAACAAGCCGGCTGGCCTCGCCGTGCAGGGCGGCTCGGGCACGACGCGCCATGTCGACGGGCTGCTCGAGGCGCTGACCGGCAAGGACGGCCAGAAGCCACGCCTCGTCCATCGGCTCGACAAGGACACCTCCGGCTGCCTCGTCATCGCCAAATCTCGCTTTGCCGCTGCGACGCTGGCCAAGACCTTCCGCTCGCGCTCGGCCCGCAAGGTCTACTGGGCGCTGGTCGCCGGTGTGCCGCGCGTCCGCCAGGGCCGGATCTCGACCTATCTCGCGCGCGAGGAGGCCTATGACGGCGACCAGCGCATGGCCGTGGCGAAGCATGGCGACGATGGCGCGATGCATGCCGTGACCTATTACGCGGTGGTCGAGACCGCCGCGCAGAAGCTCGCCTGGCTCTCGCTGAAGCCGGTGACCGGCCGCACCCACCAGCTGCGCGCCCACGCCGCCCATATCGGCCACCCGATCGTCGGCGACCCCAAATACTTCAACATCCAGAACTGGGAGTTGCCCGGCGGCATCCAGAACAAGCTGCATCTCTTGGCGCGGCGGATCGTGCTGCCGCATCCGCGCGGCAAGGGCACGATCGACGTCAGCGCGCCGCTGCCGCCGCATATGCGCCAGAGCTGGAACCTGCTCGGCTTCGAGGATGAGCGCTACGATCCGATCGTCGACGCGCCCGACGAGTAGAGCATCGCACCAATGGGTTGCGTGACCTTGCGTAAGAACACTTGCGGAACAAAGCGCGTTATGTTCTAAGTTTGTTCCTGTGATAGTTCACGGGAGGCATTCCATGTCGCGCATCGCCTTGCTCGCTACCGGTCTCGTTCTCGCATTCTCTTCCGCCGGCCTCGCCCAGGCCCAGCAGATCCCGACCCCGGCCGCCGCCGGGCCGCAGACTGCCGCCGCTTCCGACGATCCGATTCCGCGCGCCGCCCGAGCCGAGGCGCGGCGCGATTGCTATGCCGAGAACATCGCGCTTTCGGGCGATGATCTGCGCCGCGCGATGCGCAACTGCATGCAGGAGCGCTTTCCGGGCGTGCAGCTCTATGCCGCCGACGGGCTGACACGCGACGGCAAGCCGACCGCGGCGACGGCACGTGCCGTCTGCAAGCAGCAGGCTGATGACCGCAAGCTTGCCGGCAGCGAGCGGACCGCGGCGCTGGTCGCCTGCTTCAACGAGAAGCGGCCCGATCTTGCGCAGCGGGCCGAGTGCCGCAAGGAGGCCCGCGGCAAGGGGCTGGAGGCCGAGGCTCTGCGCGCCGCGATCGCCGGATGTGCCAGGGACAGCCAGGGCTGAGCGGATAGGGTTGAGCGGACTGGGCGCGTCTTGCGGGGCGCAAGCATGAGGCCCCTGCGCCGGCGATGCTGGCGCCGGGGCGCCAAGCCGGCTAAAGCGCCGGCATGAACCTCGTAATCTTCGACCTCGACGGGACCCTGATCAATTCCGAAGCGATCATTCTCGAAGCCCAGTTCGAGACGTTTGCGCGCTGCGGGCTCAAGCATCCCGGCCGCGAGGCCGGGCTCGGCATCGTCGGCCTGACGCTGGATATCGCGCTGATGCGCCTCGCCGGCCTCGAGCGGCCGGACGATGTGCTGACCGAGACCTATCGCCAGGTCTTCGGCGCGATGCGGCTCCAGGCGGAGAGCGATCCGAAGCTGGCCGAGCCGTTGTTCCCGGGCGTCGCCGAGATGCTGGCGGAACTGTCGCGCCGGCCCGACACGGTGCTCGGCATCGCCACCGGCAAGTCGCGGCGCGGCGCCGATTACATCATCGAGCGTCATGGCTGGGGCGGCCTGTTCGCGACGACCCAGACGGCCGATGACGCCGCCTCGAAGCCACATCCGGAAATGATCCTGCGGGCGATGCGCGAGACCGGGGCGCAGCCCGGAGCGACGCTGATGATCGGCGACAGCAATTTCGACATGGAGATGGCGGTCGCCGCCGGGGTGGCGCCGGTGGCCGTGTCATGGGGCTTCCAGTCGGTCGCGGCGCTGAAGGCGGCCGGAGCCGCGCATGTGATCGAGGACTGGGCGGCGCTGCCGGGGCTGATCGGCAAGCCGTAGCACGCTTCCTGAGCGGACCGGCGCCGCTCACCGCGCGGTCACGCTCGGGCCTGACCCGAGCATCTCCGCACGGAACAGGCGCTGGCCGGCACCAACTCGTCACGAGATTCTCGGATCTGCGTTCCGCTCCGTCCGAGAATGACGCGAGCGGGAATGCGATGGCCTTGCCGTCGTGAAGGGGTGTGCCGCCACCGCGCAGCGGCTTTGGTAATAACCGCGCAACCACATCGACTCAGACCCGTTTAACCTGAACAGGCGTTCAGATTCTCGAATTAACCACCTGATCAGAAGCGTGGCCGCATCGTCTCCTCACAACTGGGACATACCGGCACAAAACAACGCCGGACAGGGGTCGAACAATGATCAGCCATGAACTTCGTGAATTCGTCGATCGCGTGATGGACAGGCACGTGATCGACGACGAAGACGTCAAGATGCTTCAGCGCGAGATCTTGAGCGATGTTGTGATCAGCCGCGAAACGCTCGATGTGCTTATCGCACTCGACCGTGCCGTCATGGTCAAGGCCGCTTCCTTCGCTGATTATCTCGTGGCTCTGACCGTCGACTTCGCCGTCTGGGAATGCCGCCCGACCGGCAAGATCGACCGCGACAAGGCGCATTGGCTGGTGACGACGCTGTCGGCCGGCGAGGGGCCGACGCAGACCGCCCAGCGGATCGGTTTCGAGATCGTCCGCGAGGCGCAGTCCTGCGACGAGGCGATGGTCAGCTTCGCGCTGCGCAAGGGCGATGCCCAGATGCGCGGTGTCAGCTTCCAGCCGGAGCGCCTGTTCCTGGCGAGCTGAGCCGGAACCGGTTTGCTGGCGGGGGCCGGAGTTCGAGCGCGGGGTGCTGCAGCCCGCCGGCCCGGCCGATCAGTGGACGGAAAGGTCCCACTCCCGTAAATCCGGCTATGCGCCATCAAGGCCGCCGGGCGGGGGAAGTCAGCGATGTTCACGAAGATACTGA
>NZ_JXTJ01000024.1:2500-5387 GCF_001509835.1 Allobosea sp. WAO | reverse complement strand
GCTGTTTGAAAACTGAAGACAGAAAGAGAAACGTGGACGGCGAAGTTCTTGCGGACTTGCTTTCGGGCAAGTCAAACGAGACTTCGGTGTGCTGCGTTAACAAGAGCCATCGCTGATGACTTCGGTCGTCAAGCAATGACTCCGTCAATACGCAGCGATGCCGGAACAAACTCATCAAATCTGAGAGTTTGATCCTGGCTCAGAGCGAACGCTGGCGGCAGGCTTAACACATGCAAGTCGAACGGGCACTTCGGTGCTAGTGGCAGACGGGTGAGTAACACGTGGGAACGTACCTTTCGGTTCGGAATAATTCAGGGAAACTTGGACTAATACCGGATACGCCCTTCGGGGGAAAGATTTATCGCCGATAGATCGGCCCGCGTCTGATTAGCTAGTTGGTGAGGTAATGGCTCACCAAGGCGACGATCAGTAGCTGGTCTGAGAGGATGATCAGCCACATTGGGACTGAGACACGGCCCAAACTCCTACGGGAGGCAGCAGTGGGGAATATTGGACAATGGGCGCAAGCCTGATCCAGCCATGCCGCGTGAGTGATGAAGGCCTTAGGGTTGTAAAGCTCTTTTGTCCGGGAAGATAATGACTGTACCGGAAGAATAAGCCCCGGCTAACTTCGTGCCAGCAGCCGCGGTAATACGAAGGGGGCTAGCGTTGCTCGGAATCACTGGGCGTAAAGGGCGCGTAGGCGGACTCTTAAGTCGGGGGTGAAAGCCCAGGGCTCAACCCTGGAATTGCCTTCGATACTGAGAGTCTTGAGTTCGGAAGAGGTTGGTGGAACTGCGAGTGTAGAGGTGAAATTCGTAGATATTCGCAAGAACACCGGTGGCGAAGGCGGCCAACTGGTCCGATACTGACGCTGAGGCGCGAAAGCGTGGGGAGCAAACAGGATTAGATACCCTGGTAGTCCACGCCGTAAACGATGAATGCCAGCCGTTGGGGTGCATGCACTTCAGTGGCGCAGCTAACGCTTTAAGCATTCCGCCTGGGGAGTACGGTCGCAAGATTAAAACTCAAAGGAATTGACGGGGGCCCGCACAAGCGGTGGAGCATGTGGTTTAATTCGAAGCAACGCGCAGAACCTTACCAGCTTTTGACATGTCCGGTTTGATCGACAGAGATGTCTTTCTTCAGTTCGGCTGGCCGGAACACAGGTGCTGCATGGCTGTCGTCAGCTCGTGTCGTGAGATGTTGGGTTAAGTCCCGCAACGAGCGCAACCCTCGCCCCTAGTTGCCATCATTCAGTTGGGAACTCTAGGGGGACTGCCGGTGATAAGCCGCGAGGAAGGTGGGGATGACGTCAAGTCCTCATGGCCCTTACAGGCTGGGCTACACACGTGCTACAATGGCGGTGACAATGGGCAGCGAAAGGGTGACCTCGAGCTAATCCCAAAAAGCCGTCTCAGTTCAGATTGTACTCTGCAACTCGAGTACATGAAGGTGGAATCGCTAGTAATCGTGGATCAGCATGCCACGGTGAATACGTTCCCGGGCCTTGTACACACCGCCCGTCACACCATGGGAGTTGGGTTTACCCGAAGGCGTCGCGCTAACCGCAAGGAGGCAGGCGACCACGGTAGGCTCAGCGACTGGGGTGAAGTCGTAACAAGGTAGCCGTAGGGGAACCTGCGGCTGGATCACCTCCTTTCTAAGGTAGAATTCTCCACGAGGTCTTCGGATCTTGTATTGAATTCGCTTGGAACAAAAGAAGCCAGTCAGGCTTCGACATGCGGAACCTCGCCGTCTTCGTTTCTCTTTCTTTTTCCGGGCAATGTGCCTGGCCCGTCGACCATGGGGTCGATGCCGGTCGGTGCATTCTGGGCCAACGCTTTCAGGTCTTTGGCCGTGCCGAAGGGGTTTCCTTTCGGTGTTCAGGTCTCGGGCCTGTAGCTCAGTTGGTTAGAGCGCGCGCTTGATAAGCGTGAGGTCGGAGGTTCAAATCCTCCCAGGCCCACCAAGCTCTGGTCTTCGAGCCGCAGGGCTCGCAAGGCCGACCGGCCGCCGCGCCCAATGGCGCGTGACCCATCCAAAATGGGGCCATAGCTCAGTTGGGAGAGCGGTAGCTTTGCAAGCTTCAGGTCGTCGGTTCGATCCCGTCTGGCTCCACCAGAACGTTCCGGAAATTCAGGTTTCATAGATTGCCGTCTTTGGCGGCGATAGATGATGCTGTTTGTCATTGTTAAGAGGGAATGTATTCGAGAGCTGCTCATCCTGCAGCATGCTCGGTTCGATCACCAATCGACCGGGTTAAATCGGGTACATTCGGCAAGCATAATGGTCTTTCTGATCTTGTCTTGCAGCTTTTGTGCTGCGGACATCGATCATGAGAACGATCAAGTGCCTTAAGAGCATTCGGTGGATGCCTTGGCGCTGAGAGGCGATGAAGGACGTGATACGCTGCGATAAGCCGTGGGGAGCTGCGAATGAGCTTTGATCCGCGGATTTCCGAATGGGGAAACCCACCTTCGATCTCTGTTATTCCAAGGACAGGTTACGGCCTGTGCTTGGGCCTGTCTTCGGACTAACAGAGATCACATGAAGGTATTGAACTCTGAATACATAGGGGTTCAAAGCTAACCCAGGGAACTGAAACATCTAAGTACCTGGAGGAAAGGACATCAACGAGACTCCGTTAGTAGCGGCGAGCGAACGCGGACCAGGCCAGTGCTTGCTTGGAATTTACCGGAAGCGGTTGGGAAACCGCGCATTAATGGGTGATAGCCCCGTACGGATCTGAGACCAAGCGAGACATGAGTAAGGCGGGACACGTGAAATCCTGTCTGAACGTGGGGGGACCACCCTCCAAGCCTAAGTACTCCTCAGCGACCGATAGTGAACAAGTACCGTGAGGGAAAGGTGAAAAGCACCCCGA
>NZ_JXTJ01000023.1 GCF_001509835.1 Allobosea sp. WAO | reverse complement strand
GGTCACGGTGATCACCCGAAAAGCCTTTGGCGGCGCCTATGACGTGATGGCCTCCAAGCATATCGGCGCCGACGTCAACTATGCCTGGCCCTCGGCCCAGATCGCGGTGATGGGCGCCAAGGGTGCGGTCGAGATCATCTTCCGCGGCGGCGACGCCGAGACGATCGCGCGCCAGACCAGGGAATATGAAGACCGCTTCATGTCGCCCTTCGTCGCGGCCGAGCGCGGCTATATCGACGAGGTGATCATGCCGCACTCGACGAGGCGGCGCATCGCCCGCGCCCTCGCCATGCTCCGCACCAAGAGCCTCGAACGCCCCTGGCGCAAACACGACAATATCCCCCTGTGACGAAAGCGGCGGCAAAGGCGGGCGAGCATGTCGAAAGCGACCTCGACGCGCTTGCCGCGCTGCTCTGGGCGGTCGGCGAAGCGCCCGCCGACGCCCAGGCCCAGGACCATCTTCTGAGCGAGATCTCGCGGCTCCTCTGGGACGCCAGCGAACCCAACCAAGCCGCCGAGCGATAGGAACCACCGATGTTCACGAAGATACTGA
>NZ_JXTJ01000022.1 GCF_001509835.1 Allobosea sp. WAO | reverse complement strand
GAGCGGTCCGCCCACCGTGTTTGACGCGCTGCATCCTCAATCCAGAGGTCAGCAGATCATCGTCTTTTCCTGCCGGCAACGAGCCTTCCAGAAGCTCGGAGGAATACGCTCTCGATACTGGACTGGGCGCCGTCGCCGCTACGCAATCGATCGCTAAGCGCGTGATGTACCGATGGATAAGCGTCCGGTTTTGGGCGCTCCTTCAGCTTCTGCTCTTGGCGCCATCTCGCCCCGCGGCACGCTGATCGCCCGGGTGGCGCTACACCATGGCGCAAATTGCTTCCCTCAATGGGCTAACGGTATGGTACCGCACGCTCGTCCGCGCCTGAGCCAACTTGCTGGATCGGGATCGTCCGAAGGGGGCGAAATTGCCGGTTAGCCGTTTTCATGACCTGCGGTTCCAGCCGCATCCCAATTTTCCGGGAGCGGATGAGGTCTTTGCCCGTATGCAGACCGCGCCAAAGTTTGTCTTTTCGCGTGATGTGATCGAGTGGATCGAGGAGCATTCAGGCGACTATTCCCATGCGGCGGCTATTGCGGTCGGCGTAGGCCGCACTGAGCTCCCTTACGAGGTGATGCTGGTCGAATGGGAGGAAGGGCCGGATCATCGCTTGTTCTGGCTGATTGAGGAGGCGGCACCGAACAGCTATCGCGTATGGTGGGCCATCCATTTTCCCCGCTCCAGTCGCAACCTTGTCTTCGGTCATCCCTTTACCGCTTCGTTCCTCCCGAGCGGCGAAGCAGTTGTTCAGCGATACGACGGCCCGCCATCAACCTCGGCGCATTTACTCTCATTCATCGACTCATACCGCTTAACGGCAGGAATAGCTCTCTGCCTCGCCATGACGCTGCATGTGCGCGGCATCATCACCCGACCGCCCGCGCCGGTCAGTCCGAAGCTTGATGCCGCACGGATCAAGAAGGGCAAGCCGCCGATCACCAAGGATTACGTCACCGTGCATATCGGCTACGTCACCGATCGGCAGGGCAAAGAACAAGACTACGAAGAAGGCCGAGGCCACGTTAAGCCGCATTTGCGCTCCGGCCATTACAAGAACCAAGCCTTCGGTCCGGGTCGGCTTGATCGTAAGAAAATCTGGATCAAGCCCTATCTGGTCAACTACGGCCCCGGCACAACGATCGATCCGCCGCCGCAATATCTCGTCGTCCCGTAGACCACCCCCGACAAAGGAAAACATGGCGATTCGCTATTGGATTGGCGGATCCAATTGGGCGGGCTCGGCCAAATAGTGCAGCGCTCATGCCGTGCGGGCTACGCTCTATTCGGCGGCTCTCGACGGTCCGCCCTTCATCTTCACCGAGGCGCGATGCGGGGTGACAGACTTGATGGCGCGCTGGTCGCCTCCGGCCGGAGTGTCGAGCCGGGCCGAGGCGGGACAACTGGTGGTATTCGTGGAACGTCCGGTTTTGGGCGGACCGCCAACGTCCGCTCCTGACGCAGGACCGACGAGTAACTGAAACTCCGATCGCAGCGGCCGGATTGGCGCGTTACACCCCTTCGACCGCGGTCCGGAGGCTGACGTTCGATCTGGCGGCTGCACGCGATGGCCTGCCGGAACTCGATCGCATCCTGCGTGAGATCCGCATGATCGACGGTACAGCGAACGGCGCGACGAGCCTGTTGCCTTGGAGGGCATGGCCGCTCTCGACCTCCACCGGCCGAAACCGATCCGGCATGCACGCAAGGATGGGCGAATGTGAGCCCCGCCGCAGAGGGGCCTCTCGGTGAGCCTGCCCTGGCAGCAGCCGTCAAATGACCACCGGCCATAGCGATCACGTGCTTGTGAAGCCCCCTTTTGCCTGTGCCTCGCCAGCGCCCTGGCCGGGGCGCGCGCTCGCCGGGGAGGTCCGCGAATTCCCATCCGCTCGCCACATCCGGGAGCACATCCCGGCCAACGCCTCGGCCGAATGATCGCCCAGCGGAAACGAAGGATTGAATCCCGCGATTGGGTATTATTCCGGGCGATTGCCTTGGGACTCGGCGTAAACGATTCGGATCCAAAATAAAGGGACTCGACGATATCGGAAGACCCGCGCGCGAGTTCCTGTTGAGTGTTCGATCGATGGCTTTCCCGGGCGGCACGTTCTGCGCTTCGGCATTGCAATACGCTCAACCCGCCCATTGACATTCGAGGTTATTCGGCCGCCGGATATGCCCTGCCGAGGACATCTCCGTATGGGCACAGGAGCCCGGGATGCGCCCATCAAGCAGCCGCCAAGCCCCCCATTCAGCGCCTGATACGCGGTTCCCCCTGGCCGCGAAGCCCGAATGCCGGCGATCCCAGCGTCGGGACGCGCATGGCCACAACCTCCCCGATCCTCCCCATCCTCCCGGCTGGAATTCAATCGGGCGTCACCTCCGCCCTCGAGCGCATCCGCCGCGACGCCGAGCGCCAGGGATCACAACAACGACGTCAGGAACCGAGGAGAAGCGCAATGAAGCGAGCACTCCTTAGCACGCGCGTTCGCGCGCCCGCGAGCTTGTCACGGGCGCACTTCGCCCGCCAGCCCAGCCGAGAGCCGGCCGTTTGCGTCCCTCGACGGGAGCAACGGCGAGGAACGTACTCGGATTGCCGCGCAAGCGAACGGGCGTCCGAACCGTCGGCCGGCGGCAACGCCGGGCGTCCCGGTTAGCCCTCCCATGTCCCGTCGGCGCTCCAACCCGGGAAGCTATCTCGAGTGGCATGGCCGCAACCTCCGCGTCGTGGTGCGCGTGCCCCGGGGGCTGGCCACGGCGATCGGCAGGACCACGCTCAAGGAGAGCCTCAACACCGATAGCGTCGCGGCGGCCAACACCCTCAAATGGCCCGTCATCGCCCGCTTGCAGGAGCGCATCGCGCAGGCGCGGAGCGGCGGTCCTGCGCCTGGTTCGGCTGCCCGGCTCAAGGAGGCGCTCCGTTATCGGGACGAAGGCCGCACCGTGGACCGCACCTCACCCGCTCTCGCGCGCCACGAGGCGGACGTTGACACCCGCACCGCCGAGATCGCGAAGGCGCATGGCCACGGCGCCGCGCTGGCCTTCCACGACATCGCCACGGGGATTGTCACCCCGATCGGCCCGCTCGTCGATCCCTGGCTGGATGAGACCGACTTGGCTCCGCGCACGGAGGCGGGTTACCGGCATGCGATCCGCCGCTTTACCAAATGGGGAAGCGCCAATCACCGGGCCATTCACGCCGAGGCCATCGATCGCCGACTCGCTGGGGAATACGTGTCCGGAGTCCTCGCTGCAACTGCGCGCGCCACCGCCAACAGGGACATTTCCGCCCTGCACGGCTTCTGGGAGTGGCTGGGGCAGCGCGGTCACGTCACCGGCGACAATCCGTGGAGCCGCCAGCGGTTCTCCACCCGCAGCAAGCACGGGAAAAAATCCAAGCGTCCCATGACCAAACGCCCCTTCACGGATGAGGAAGTGGCGAGGCTCCTCGCCGGGATTGACGTGCAACCGCTGTCGGATATGTCCCGGGTCGCCGCCCTCTCAGCGATGCGGATTAACGAGATTGCAGAGCTCCGGGCCGGCGATGTCGCCGGCGGCTTGATTACCGTCCGCAAAGGCAAGACCGAGGCCGCCGTCCGCACCATCCCGATCCACCCCGACATTGCCGCGATCTTGAAGAAGAGGACGGACGGGAAGCCTGCAAGCGGCTATGTCTTCCATGAACTCGCGACACAGCAGAACGCCGCGCGGAGCCGTGCCGCACCCATTTGCCAACTCTTCACCCGCATCCGCCGAAAATTGGGGGTGGACGAGCGCACGGCAGGAGACCGCCAATCGGCCATCGATTTCCATTCATTCCGGCGGTGGTTCGACCGCAAGGCCGTAGAGGCGTTCGCGCGCGGCGCGAGAGGCTTTACGCCATGGACCATCGCGGAGGTGATGGGGCATTCGTTGCGAGACGAACCGCTTCCCATGACCATGGGCCTCTATCCGGGCCCCTCTCCTGTCGAGGCAAAGAGGGCGTGCGTCGAGGCGGTGCGGCTGCCGAAGGAGGTGCGTCGGCGGAGCGGCGCGCGCCCGCAAGCCGGCGCACGAGGTCCGGCTGCGCTTTCCGTCACAGCCGACGGCCCGCCGCTTCCGAGGGGAGGCTCGACCGCGCCGTCGAGATCGGGAGGAGGTGCTTCGTCACGTTCGGCGGGCTGACCGGGATGTTGGACTTCGCGACCGCTGGGCCGGGGAAGCCGGTGGTTCTTGCAGCCCGGCTCCACGGTTCTCCGCCACCCGAATCGAGAAGAGGCCCGGGGGCGCGAATTTCTTCCCGGGATTCGAGGCCTGGGGCCCGACCCACCTATCCGCCGCACGAGGGGAGCCGCTCCCCCAATGGCTCCCCCGGAACGGTTCCCACACGGCCTTTTCCCATCGCAACCGGCTGATCCGGCGGCAAAGAGCCTCGCGCGGGTTCGAATCCCGCCCTGTCCGCCAGCATTCTTGCGCTAAGAAACTGATATTGTTGAATCATCGAGAATAGCGACGGCGCCCCCGACAGCGCGCCGCATCGCCAAGTTCGCGTTTCCATCTCGCGGCTCTGTCTCGCAGCAAGCGCAGCCCATCCTCATCGTCAGCCATTCACGCGGGGTCATGCCGGTCGCCAGCTGGAACGAGGCGCAGAAATGAAAGCGGCTGAGCTGGACCTGTCCGGCCAGTTCGTCGAGGCCACGCGCGTCACCCTCAGCCTCGCCGCGCCACGGCAAAGCGGCGCAGCGTAGATGATCCCGGGAGGTTGGTCCCTATTGGACGTCGATCACCGGGATTGGTGGAGACACATTGCACGCCGATTTTCTGCCCTGGGTCTGCCGCCCCAAGCCTAGCACCGTGGCCAAGGACGACGCTCACAAAACCTGCAGGGCAATGGCTGTAAACTCGCCCTTAACCTCGATCGTTCATTTCGCTGGACCAGTACTGAACTAGCGCGGGCTGCACCTGCTGCGGCGCAGGGTGGCAGATTCATGCGGCTGATCGTCGGCACAATCATCGTCTTTGCTTGCGTCTTCGGCGGCTATGCGGCGATGGGCGGCAAACTCCTCGTCCTTTGGCAGCCGTTCGAGTTCGTTATCATCCTCGGTGCAGCGATGGGTGCCTTCATCATCGGCAACACCGGGCCGGTGCTCAAGTCCGTCCCCACCATGCTTGGTACGCTCGTGAAGGGCCCCAAGTACAATCGGGAGGCCTATGTCGAACTTCTGGCGATGCAGTATTCCCTGTACAGGCTTGTAAAGCAGAAGGGCATGCTCGCGGTCGAACAGCACATTGAAGATCCGAGCGAGTCGGCGCTATTCAACGCCTTCCCGACTTTTGCAGAGAACCATCATGCGGTCGAGTTCGTCTGCGACTACATGCGCATGTTGACGATGGGTGCCGACAACGTCCACGAGATCGACGCTCTCATGGACGAGGAGCTGGAGACGCACCACCAGGAGCAGGAGCGTCTTGTTGCGGCCATGCAGTCGATCGCCGACGGAACACCAGCGCTCGGCATCGTCGCCGCCGTGCTCGGCGTGATCAAGACGATGGGGTCGATCACCGAGCCGCCGGAAGTGCTGGGACATCTGATCGGCGGCGCGCTCGTGGGCACCTTCTTCGGCGTCTTCGTCGCCTACGGCTTCTTCGGGCCCATGGCGCAGTCGCTCAAGAGCATCTTCGAGGCGGAATCCAAGTACTACCTTTCGCTCAAGGCGGGCCTCCTCGCCCATATCAGCGGCCAGCCGCCGGTGATGGCGGTAGAATTTGCCCGCAAGGCTCTGATGAGCGACGTCCGCCCGACCTTCAGCGAAGTGGAAGCGGCAACCGCCGATCTGCCTGCCAACATCTGACCCAATCTCCAGCAGGGACGCGATGGCCAAGCCCGCCCAGACGATCATCATCAAGAAGGTCAAGAAGGCCGCTCATGCGCACCATGGCGGGGCCTGGAAGATCGCCTATGCGGACTTCGTGACCGCCATGATGGCCTTCTTTCTGCTGATGTGGCTGATCAGCATGACGACGCAGGAGCAGAAGGTCGGCCTGGCGGAATACTTCGCGCCGGGCGCTGTGAGTGCCAGCACCAGCGGCGCTGGCGGCGTCCTGATGGGCACCGCCCTGGACACGTCGGGCAACAAGTCGTCGGCGCCCCGCGAGACGGCGAGCGGCGTCACCGGGCAGGAGGACGGAGCGCGCCGGGCCAGCTCGGGCCGCGCCAGCGACCGCGAGGTCAACCGCCCGGCCGCCGGCGCGCAGGCCCAGCACAGCGCCGCGGCCAGCCTCCGGCAGGCGTTCCAGAACATGCCCGAAATGGCCGAGCTGTCGCGCAACATCGTGATCGAGCCGACCAGGGAGGGCCTGAACGTTTCCCTCGTGGACGAGGAAGGCCGCTCCATGTTCCCTCAGGGCTCGGTCGACCCCTATGATCGCACCCGTCGCGTACTGGAAGGGCTCGCGCCCACCCTGCGCCGGCTGCCCAACCAACTGTCTGTCACGGGCCACACGGCCGCCGCGCGCCCGGGCTCGGTGCGGGCTGTCGATTCCTGGAGCCTCAGCACCGGGCGTGCGCTCGCCGTGCGCAAGATCCTGTCGGGTGCCGGGATCCCCAACGACCGCTTCACGTCCGTGGCGGGACGCGCCGATACCGAGCCGGTCTTCCCCGACAATCCCTACATCGCGCCGAACCAACGGGTGACGATCACGCTGCTCGGCGCGGAGCCGGCGCTGCCCCCGAGCCTCTTGCGCTGACGGCAAGGCGCCTCAGCCGCTGCACTAATCCGCTTACTTGAAATTAGAACAATTCATGCATCTCATAGGCCTGCTTGCCATGCGTTTGCGCCGGCAAGCAGTCGGCTCACGGGTGAGCGGAGAATCCGGCGTGAAAGCAGGCCTGTCCCGCAGAAGCTTTCTCAAGGCAGGCGCGGCCGGCGTCGCCATCAAGGTCTCCTTGCTGCCTTCCGCCACGCAGGCGGAGCTGATCGAGACGCCGCCGCGCCCCGGCGCCGATTGGCTGGCCGGCGGCAAGCCGAAATACCGGCTCGACGCCATCGCCAAGGTCACGGGCGGCAAGACCTTCACCCGCGACTATCGCGCCCGCGACCTCGAGGGCTGGCCGAAAGAGCAGGCGCATGCCTTCATGCTCAATGCGACGCGGATCGACCGCGTCTTCGACGGCGTCGACCTTTCCCTGCTCGGCGAGGATCTGAAGCCCGACCGGCTGGTGCTGCACGAGGACCTCGTCGCCGACGGCGTCGCGATGCCGGCGCCGTGGCCGGGCTTCTATGGCGACGTCTTCTTCGTGCCGAAGGGGCAGACGGCGCGGCTGCTCGGCCAGCCTGTCGCGATGCTGATCTACCACGACTTCGCCCGCTATGACGCGGCCAAGCGCAAATTGCGCTTCAACGACAAGGTCGTGCGCTATGGCGCGGAAGGCGCCTCGACCACGCCCGGTCCCTATGGCGCGGCGCGCTATGTCCGGATCGATGGCGGCAATCCCGACGCCGAGGACCGCTATTCGGCACTGAAGGACACGACGATCCGGGCAGGCTTCAAGGGCACGGAGCCGCAATGGCCCGCTCCCGGCGAAGGCGATGCGATGGCGCGCGGCATGGCGGCGGCGGCCGAGATCGAGCGCGAGATCGCCAATGCTGGCGACGACGTGCTGGTGCTGCGGCGTTCCTATTCGACCCAGTCGGCCGACGCCTCGGCCATGGAGGCCGACAACGGCAATGTCTGGTACGAGCGCGGGACCGGCACGCTACATGCGCTGATCGCGACGCAGTCGCCGCACGAGGTCGCCGAGATGGCGGCCCATATGCTGGCGAAGTCGAAGTTCTCGCTCGGGAGCATCGACCTCAGGATCGGCTACACCGTCGGCTACGGCACCAAGGACCACGCGATCTTCCCGTTCTTCTGCGTTCTCGCCGGACTCTATGGCGAGGGCCGGCCGGTCCGGCTCGCCAATGACCGCTTCGAGCAGTTCCAGAACGCGCTGAAGCGCCATGCCTTCCAGATGGAGAAGGTCATGGTGATCGACCGCAAGACCGGCAAGTTCCGGGCGATGACCGGGCGCTACAGCAACAATGGCGGCGGGCGCGAGAATTTTTCGGTCTCGGTCGGCACGGTCGGCGCGACAGCGGCGCAGTCGATCTACTACCTGCCGAAGAGCGATTTCTCCGCCACGATCATGTCCTCGCGCGCCGTCGATGCCGGCTCGATGCGCGGCTATGGCACGCTGCAGACCATGGGCGCGACCGAGATGATGGTCGACGAGGCCGCCGAGGCTGTTGGCCTCGATCCAATCGAGTTCCGCCGGCGCAACGCGCTGAAATCGGGCATGAAGAACTCGCAGGGTGCGATCCCCTCCGGGGCGTTGCGCCATGACGAGATCCTGGCGCGGGCGGAACAGCATCCGCTCTGGATGAACCGGCAAAAGCGCAAGGCCGAATTCGAAGCCGCCAATCCCGGCAAGAAATACGGCGTCGGCTACGGCCATGTGCACAAGGATTACGGCACCGGCGCGGAAGCCGCGCTCTGCGCACTCGAATTCGATGCGAGCGGACGGCTCAAGCTCTCGCATGTCGCGCATGAGATCGGCACGGGCGCGACGACCTCGCAGGCGGTGATGGCCGCGGCCATTCTCGGCAAGCAGCCGGACGAGACCGTGTTCGGCAAGGTGCGCTGGCCGCAAATGCCGCTGGAGACCACCGACGAGCCCTATACGCTGTCGCAGGAGGAGGAAGACCGGCGGATGGCCAATCCGCGCTGGACGCCGAGCTTCACCTCGCCGATGAGCGCCTCCAACAGCGTCTATTATCTCGGCCACGCGACGCGCGAGGCGGCTCGCATCCTGGTCGATCTGACGATCTGGCCGGCGGCACGCTCGCTCTGGTCGCGCGGCATCGGCGGCGGCCAGATCGCGCCCGAAGCTGTGCGGCGCGAGGATCTGCGCGTCACCAATCGCGGGATCACGGCCGCGGCGATGCAGCCGCTGTCGTTCGCTGCGGTCGCGGCCGAGGCGCACCGGCTCGGCCTCGTCACCGGCATCACCGTGCACAGCTTCAATCGCTGGCAGTGGGCGGAAGCGGAGTTCGAGTTGCCGGGTACCGGGCGGCGGCGCTTCGCCATCGACGCTCTGGCGCTAAAATATGGCGACGGCGCGCCAGGCGAGCGCAAGGCGCTGATGACGCAGGGCGGCTGGCATTTCGTCGAGCGGGCCTCGGTCTTCTATCCGCCGGCGCAGCGCAACAATGCCGGCGTCACCTATTACGCGCCGATGGCGACGCTGGCCGAGATCGTCGTCGATACCGGGAGCGGCGAGGTCAGCTTGCTCTCGCACCACTCCATCCTCGAATGCGGCAACCAGATCGTGCCGGAGCTGGTCTCCGGCCAGATCCAGGGCGGGCTCGCCATGGGCATCGGCCACGCGCTGAAGGAGTATTTGCCGCTCTACGAGGACGGGCCGGGCAACGGGACCTGGAACTGGAACCGCTACGAACTGCCGACGTCCAGGGACGTCGCGGTCTGGAAGCAGACGGCAGAGGTGCTGCCGCCGCTCTCGGACACCGATCCACCCAAGGGCATGGCCGAGGTGGTGATGATCGCCGTCGTGCCGGCGATCGTGAACGGCGTCGCCCATGCCATCGGCAAGCGCTTCTACACCCTGCCGCTCACGCCGGAGAGGATCAAAGAGGCGCTGGCATGACGATCGCGACCAAGACGCTCTCCCTGACCATCAACGACAAGGCCGTCGGCCCGATCGACGTGCCCGAGACGATGATGATGCAGGACTTCCTCTACGAGTACCTGAATCTCACGGGCTCGCGCATGGGCTGCGGCCAGGGCATCTGCCATGCCTGCACCGTCGTGCTGGAGAAGGCTGATGGCTCGCTCGAGGAGATGCGCACCTGCATCACCGGCGCGCACTGGTTCGCCGGACGCAAGGTCAGGACGGTCGAGGGGCAGGCCAGGCGCGACGCCAATGGCGCGATCACCGCGCTCTCGCCGGTCCAGCAGGCCTTCATCGAGCATTTCTCCTTCCAGTGCGGCTACTGCACGCCCGGCTTCGTCACCGGCGCGACGGTGCTGCTCGACCAGCTCAAGCGCAATCCGGTGAGGCGCGAGGCGCTGGAAGAGGTGATCAGCGAGGCGCTCGACCGCCATATCTGCCGCTGCACCGGCTATGTCCGCTATTTCGAAGCGGTGCGCGATCTCGCCCTCAGGACTCCCGGCTTGGTGAAGGCGTAACGCTGATGGCGAGGAAGCTGCTTCTGGCCGCCCTGGCGGTCGCTGTCGTCGGCGCGCTTGGAGCCGGGGCCGTTTTCCTTGGCCTGTTCGAGCGCAGCGTCGTCGCCAAGGAGATCGAGCAGCCGCTCTCGGCCGAGCAGATGGCGGCGCTCGCCAAACGCGGCGCCTATGTCGCCGTCGCGGCCGACTGCTATGCCTGCCATGTCGTCAAGGGCGGCGCGCCATGGGCCGGCGGTCTCCCCTTCGAGACGCCGTTCGGGACAATCTTCTCGACCAATATCTCGCCCGACAAGGAGCACGGCATCGGCTCCTGGACGCGGGCCGAATTCCATCGCGCCGTGCGCGACGGCGTCGGCAAGCACGGCCATCTCTACCCGGCCATGCCCTATGCCTCCTATCGCAAGTTGACGGCCGAGGATGTCGACGCGGTCTACGCCTTCCTGATGAGCCGCGAGCCGATGAAGGTGGCGAACAAGGCCAATCATCTGCCTTTCCCGTTCAACATCCGGCAAGGGCTGACCTTCTGGAACCTGGTCAACCTGTCCTCCGACACGAAGACCGAGGTCGCCGGACGCTCGCCGATGTGGAATCGCGGCCGCTATCTCACCGACGCGCTCGCCCATTGCGGCGAGTGCCATACGCCGCGCAACCTCGCCATGGGCATGAAGGAGAGCGCCTATCTGGAGGGCGCCGAGCTCGAAGGGGTGATGGCGCCTGACATCACCAAGGCCGGGCTGGCGCGAATGGGCTTCGATCCGCTGGTGTTCGCGAGCTTCATGAAGTCGGGCATCTCGGCGCAGGGCGCGATGACCAACCAGATGTTCGAGGTCGTCCACTTCTCGACCCAGTATTTCACGCCCGAGGACCTCGCGGCGATGTCCTCCTATCTCTTCGATCTCGACAAATTGCCGGAGAGCGCGACGCCGCCGCCTCCGCCGCAGCCGGTCGCCGTCCCCGCGGAGGTCGCGGCTTCCGCCCGCGCCAGCTACATTGCCGTCTGCGCCGGCTGCCATGGCATCGACGGCCAGGGCATCCCGCATGTCGTGGTACCCTTGGCGACCAATGCCTCGCTGCGGCTGGCCGATGCCCGCAACCTCAACAAGGTCATCTTGACCGGCATCCCGGCCCAGCGATTCCCCGGGCTCGAACGCATGCAGCCCATGCCTGGCTTCGCCGGCCAGCTCTCCGACCGAGAGGTTGCCGACCTCTCCAACTGGCTGCGGGCGAACTGGGGCGGCCAGCAGCCGACCGTCACCGCGGAAGAGGTGAAACGGCAGCGCTAGGGCAAGGCTGCCGCTATCGGCGCGAAGGCGTCGCGTTCATGAATTCCCAGGTGCGCTCGAAGGAGTGGACGCCGGCTTGGGAACCGAGGCCGGTCGCGTTCAGGGCCGAGGTCGCCTGCGCGAAACGCACCGCGGTCTCAGGCTCCATGTCGCGGCAGAGCGCCACCGCCATGCCTGCATTGAAGGCGTCGCCGCAGCCACAGGTGCATTTGACCGGCACGTCGAAGGCCGGGACGCGGAAGCTCGTGCCGTCGGCATGGTGATAGGAAGCGCCGTCGGCGCCCAGCGTGAAGATGCAGCAGCGTGTTCCGTAGTCGAAGAACTGGCTGGCCATCTCGGACAGATCCTGCCGGCCGGTCAGGGCCATCGCCTCCTCGACGGACGGCATGAAGTAGTCGGTATGGGGCAGGACACGTGCCACCGCCGGCAGGTCGTCCGGAGAGCCGGCGAAGACATCGACCGTGGTCACCGCTCCGGCTTGCTTGGCGTGCTGCAGCAAGCGCGCATTCTGCGCCCGGTCCATCCTGTCCATCAGGCCGACGCCGCCGAGATGGACGACACGCGCGTCGCAGACTGTCCCGAGCGCTGCGTCCTCGACGAAGAACGCGCTGGTCGCTCCTTTCATATGCAGCGCAGGGCGCGAACCGTCCCGGCGCGTCGTGACGATCGAGGACGAAGTCTTGCCGCCGGCGATCTGCTGCATGCCGGAAGCGTCGACGCCGAACTCGCGCAGGCGCTGCAGCACCCAGTGCCCCATCAGATCGTCGCCGACACCGCCGACCGCGAGGCAGGACAGGCCCATCTTGGCGGCCGCGATCGCGGCGGTGCCGGCGGCGCCCGATACGGCGAGCGTCAGTTCGTCGAGAAAGAAGGTACCGCCGCCATCGGGCACGGCCTCGAACGGCCAGCCGAGGCAGTCGAAGGTGTAGAAGCCGATCGAGGCGTAGTCGTATTTCATCGTCGCAATCCCGGGCGCCGGAAGGCGGCTGTCGAAAGGATGCTGCACTGCCGACCCCGCCGCGAAGCGAGGCGGCGCTGCCGTGCTCAGGCGGCGTCGGTCGTCATGTCCTTCAAGGCGTGGGAGGGGACTTCAGCCTGCCCCATCCAGTTGAAGCAGATCACCGAGGCGATGCCGGAATCGATGAGATGGTTCTCGTCGCCCGGCGTCGAGGCGTAAGCCCGGTCCGCCAGCGGCTCGATCACGGCACGATCTGCCGTTTCCTGGTGGATGATCACCCGGTTGGCGACCTTGTCGCGGCCAATCTTCGCCATGCGCATATGGGCCGGGACCTGTTTGGGCAGGTTGACGCTGAGCCAGTGGCCGTCGAGCGCCCATTCGGCGCGCGATTGCCAGAAGTCCTGGATACGCCCGGCGAGCCAGTCGCTGCCGGCTGCGTCGAGTTCGCGGCCGTCGCGGGGCCGCGAGAAGGCGATGCCCGGAATGCCGCGCAGCGCCGCTTCCCGGGCGACCGCCATGGTTCCGGAATAGGAGACATCCTCCGCCACATTGCGCCCTTCGTTGATGCCCGAAAGCACCAGGTCGGGAAGGGCACCATCACGGAACACCCAGCTCATCGCGCCGATCACACAGTCGGCCGGCGTGCCGGAGCAGACATAGCGGCTCGGGCCGACACGCTCGATATCGAAGCCCTTGCGGAAGGTGATGCTGTGCGCGAAGCCGCTTCGGTTGCCGTCGGGCGCCACGATCCAGATATCGTCGCTGAGGCGCCGGGCCGCGCGTTCGAGCTCGGCGAGGCCCTGAGCGGCGATGCCGTCATCGTTCGAAATCAAGATACGCATGGTCGTTCCTGCCCTGTCGCCTCGATCCAGCGAGGCGAATTATTGCGCACTTTTATGTCATACAAAGATCATATGTTCAAATGTATATAGGCCACAGCAACCGCCGAAATCGGCATGAATGGAGGAAGCATGGCCAGGAACGCGCGCCCCAAGCTCACGAAGTTCCAGGCCGATCAGAACGAGCTCAAACTCAAGGCCGCCTGGCTCTATTTCGTCGAAGGGCACACGCAGGAACAGGTCGCGGAGCAGATCGGCACGAGCCGGATCAAGGCCCTGCGTCTGCTGGCGGCGGCGCGCGAGGACGGCACGGTCAACATCTCGATCAATCCGCAGGCTGAATCGATCTTCGCGCTGCAGCGGCAGCTCGAGCGGCATCTCAAGCTGAGCCAGGCCGTGGTCGTGCCGGCGAGCGCCCAGAGCGAGGCGAGCATCGCCGCCGTCGTCGGCCATGCGACCGGGCAGTATATCTCGCAGCAGCTCTTCGCCGGTGCCACGATCGCCGTCGGTTGGGGCGCGACGCTGAAGGTCTGCATGCAGGCGCTCGCCTGGCGCGAAATCGAGGACATGACGGTCGTGTCGCTGCTCGGCGGACTGACCAACGCCACCGCCGACAACCCGTCCGCCGTGTCGTGGCGACTCGCCGATTTCTACAAGACCAAGCTCTATCAGATCGCGGCGCCGGTCTTCGTGCCGAGTTCCGATCTCGCCCGACAACTCTGGGCGATCGCCGGGTTCCAGGAGCTGCGGGAAAGGGCGCAGCGCAGCGACATCGCGCTGATCAGCGTCGGCAGCCTGGGAGAGGAAGCCTCGATCTTCCGGCGCGGCATTCTCGACAAGGCCGAGCTGAAGAGCCTGGCGGCGGCCGGGGCTGTCGGCGACGTGCTCTGCCATTTCGTCGATGCCGAGGGGCAACTTGTCGATCACCCCGTCAACCAGCGCGTGATGGCCGCGAGCCCGGCCGACTTGCACGGCGTCGACAACGTCGTGATCTCCTCCGGCGGGGAGCGCAAGGCGCAGGCGATCCGGGCCGGCATCGCGGCGACCAGGGCGTCGGTCCTGATCACCGACACCTCGGCGGCAGCAGCGCTGCTAGCGCTGCCGCCGTTGTAGCTCTCGCGCTTGTCGCCTCGTCATGGGTGACTGATCTAGGCGTCGGGCCTCGCCTAAGCGGCGAGCCCTCCGAGCTCACACCAGCATCGCCATCGGCTTCCTTGTGCTTCAGCATCGCGCCATCGGTCCAGGAGACGTTGGCGTCGGGCACCGCCTTCAGAGCCAGGGCGAGCGCCTTGATCACCATGTCGTTGACCGAGAGCTTGTAGGCCGGCTTGCCGTCCTTCTCCGGCGCGGCGGCATTGAGCTCGGCCCGCAGCTTCAGCAGCGCATCGAGCTCGCAATCGACCGTCACGTAGAAATGCGGGATGGTCTGCTTGGCCTCGATCAGGCGGCGCGCGATCGTCTTGCGCATGCCGTCATGCGGGATCTCCTCATAGGATCCCGCAGCGAACAGCTTCTTGACCTGATCGTCCGAGGGGCCGCTGGCAAGCGACGCCGCGGCGGGAGCCTCGAAAGCAGCCACCGGCGCGGTTGGCACATGTGTCTGGGAGACAAGTGGGCCAGCAGCCCTCGCTGCCGTGACGTCCTTCTCAAGGATGCGGCCATGCGGGCCGGAGCCGGCGATCGAGGCCAGGTCGAGGCCGAACTCGCGGGCGACGCGGCGCGCGAGCGGGGTCGCACGGACGTCGCCGGCGCAACAGGTGCCACCGGCGACGACCGGTGCAGGCGCCGCGGCGGGCCGGGCGGCAGCAGGCTCCGCCTCTGCAGGTGCCGCGGGGACGGCTCGGACGGCCTCCACCGTGGCGGGCACAGCAGCGACGCCATGGGCCTCGCCGGCCTCGTAGATCCAGGCGACCGCCGAGCCGACGGCAATGTCGATGCCTTCCTTGCCGGTAATGTCGCGCAGCACGCCGCTCGCCGGCGCGTCGATCTCCATCGCCGCCTTGTCGGTCTCG
This sequence comes from Allobosea sp. WAO, assembly GCF_001509835.1. GTDB lineage: Bacteria > Pseudomonadota > Alphaproteobacteria > Rhizobiales > Beijerinckiaceae > Allobosea. The sequence goes on along the minus strand of NZ_JXTJ01000022.1, from coordinate 13,190 downwards.
ATCTCGAAGAGCACGTCGCCCTTCTCGACCTTCGCCCCGTCCGCGAAGAACCATTGCGAGATGCGCCCGGTCGCCATGTCCATGTCGACCTTGGGGAGGATGACCTCGACCGGCATGATCAGCGCACTCCCCGCACGAGATCGCGCGCTGCCGCAACGATGCCGGGAACCTGCGGGACTGCCGCCTTTTCCAGCTCGGGGTTATAGGGGATCGGCGTCTCCGCGCCGCCGAGCCGCACGATCGGCGCGTCGAGCCGATCGAAGGCCTCGCTCTCCGCGATCATCGCGCTGATCTCCGCGCCGATGCCGAGCGTCTTCACGCCCTCGTAGACGCAGAGCAGCCGGTGGGTTTTGATCACGCTCGCGATGATCGTCGCGCTGTCCATCGGCCGGATGCTGCGCAGGTCGACGACCTCGACATCGATACCCTCGGCGGCCAGGGTCTCGGCCGCCTCCAGCGCCTTGTGGACCATGATCGAGGTGGCGACGATGGTCAGGTCCGTGCCGCTGCGGCGGATCGCGGCCTTGCCGATCGGCACGGTGTAGTGCCCTTCCGGCACCGGGCCCTTCATCTTGTAGAGCAGCTTGTGCTCGAAGATCATCACCGGATCAGGGTCGGCGACGGCTGCGAGCAGCATGCCCTTGGCGTCATGCGGCGTCGCCGGCTGGATGACCTTGAGCCCCGGCACATGGCCGAGCCAGGCTTCGAGGCTCTGGCTGTGCTGCGCGGCGGCCCCAGTTCCCGAGCCGGCCGGGAAGCGCATGACCACCGGCACCGAGACGGCGCCGCCCAGCATGTAGCGCATCTTTGCCGCCTGGTTGACGATCTGCTCCATGGCGAGCGTGGCGAAATCCGAGAACTGGAACTCGAAGATCGGCCTCAGGCCGGTCACGGCGGCGCCGACAGCGACACCCGCGCCGCCGAGCTCCGAGATCGGCGTGTCCATCACGCGCTCGGGCCCGAAGCGTTCGATCAGGTCGCCGGTGACCTGGAAGGCGCCGCCATAGACGCCGATGTCCTCGCCCATCAGGACGACGCGCTCATCGGCTTCCAGTGCGATCGCCATCGCCTCCTGGATCGCCTGCGAATAGCTGAGTTCCCTGACCTCGGTGCTCATCACTGCTGTTCCGTGTAGACGTAATCGGCGAGGTCGGCGGTTGCGGGTGCCGGGCTGGCCTTGGCGAATTCGATTCCCGCGTCGATTTCGGCGCGCACGGCTAGGCGCACCGCCTCGATCTCGGCGGCGCCGGCGATGCCGAATTCGGAAAGCTGCGCCTCGTAGCGAGCGATCGGGTCGCGATTGGCCATCCAGTCGTCGATCTCGTCCTTGGTGCGGTAGCGATTGCGGTCGCTCTTGGAGTGGCCGCGATGGCGGTAGGTCTTGCACTCGATCAGGCTCGGCCCCTCGCCGCGGCGGGCCCGTTCGACCGCTTCATGGGAAGCCTGCGCCACGGCAGAGAGATCATTGCCGTCGACGATGACGCCCGGCATCGCATAGGCGGCGGCGCGATCGGCGATGTTCGGAACCGCGGTCGAGCGCTCGGTCGAGGTCGACATGCCGTAGCCATTGTTCTCGCAGACGAAGACGACCGGAAGCTTCCAGACCGAGGCCATGTTCAGCGCCTCGTGGAAGGCGCCCTCGTTGTTGGCGCCGTCGCCGAAGAACGAAACCGCGACCTTGCCGGTCCGCAGCCGCTTGGCGGTCAGGGCCGCCCCTACCGCGATCGGAATGCCGCCGCCGACGATGCCGTTGGCGCCGAGATTGCCGGTCGAGACGTCAGCGATGTGCATCGAGCCGCCGCGGCCGCCGCAATAGCCGGTGGTCTTGCCGAAGAACTCGGCGAACATCCGGCTGACATCGGCGCCCTTGGCGATGCAGTGGCCATGGCCGCGATGGGTCGAGGTGATCTGGTCCTCGCGCGTCAGCGGCAGGCAGATGCCGACGGCGCTGGCTTCCTGGCCGATCGAGAGATGCATGGTGCCGTGGATCAGCCCGCGCATATAGCTCTCCTCCGCCGCTTCCTCGAAGCGGCGGATCAGATGCATGCGCCGGAGGGCGCCGAGCAGTTCCTCGCGCGGGTAGTGACGGTAGAGAAAGGGTAGGTTGGTCGAGTCTGTCGCCGCGGGGGCGGTTGCCGGAGCGGTCATGGATCAGGCTTCCTTGCCGTGGATGAGGGCGTCCTGCCGGGCGCGCAGGATGGCGAGCTTCGAGCCGGGCGCGACCGCGGCGTTCGCATAGGTCAGCATCTCGCCCTTGCGGATCGGGGCGGTGACCGTGCCGCCCTGCAGCATGCCGCAGGGAATGGCGCGCGCGACGCGAGCTTCCTCGGCGGTCATGATCCAGGCGCGGTAGCAATACTCGCCAATGGCATCGAGCCGATCGCCGGGCTTCAGATCCTTCTTGGCGACGGCGCAGACCTCGGCCACCGGCCGGGCGAGCGGCACCATGTCCGGCTTGCCGTAGAGCACGACGCGGGCGCAGGTCAGCGGCACTTCCAGCGAGGTCAGGTGATAGGGCCGGTGGAAGGTGAAATACGGGCCCTTGCCCATCTTCAGGTCTTCCATGCGCTCCGAGATCCGGGGATGCGACATGTCGGCGACGACGAAGACGCCGGGCGCGACGCCCTTGCCGATCGAATAGTCGACGACGCCGACGCGCGAGAGCACGCCGCCATCCTTCTGCGGAATCAGGGTCGAGGAGAGCTGGTCGAGCGTCGCCGCGGGGCCGTGCATGCCCGGCTTGTCCGGAACGAGGCCGGTCGCATTGGCGATCGCCGCCATCTCGACCATGGTCTTCGAACCGTCGACGAACTCGACGAGCATGCGCACGTTCATGTGCCGGCGGGCGGCCTCCTCGGCATAGTCGTCGGGTACGGCGTCGAAATTGAGCGGGTTGTTCTTGCCCTTGCCGGCCGCGACGATCGGGTGCCCCATCGCGGTGACGAACTCGATCAGCTCCATGCAGGAGGACGGTTCGTCGCCGGCGCCGAGCGAGTAAGTCACGCCGAGGCGATCAGCCTCGCTCTTCAGATAGGCGCCGATGGTGACGTCGGCCTCGACGTTCATCATCACCAGATGCTTGCCGTGCTCCATCGCGGCGAGGCCGATCTCGGCGCCGACGGAAGGCACGCCGGTGGCGTCGATCACGACGTCGATCAGGCCGCTGTTCAGGATCAGCCCGGAATCGCCGGTGACCGCGACCTTGCCGGCCTCCATCGCCGCGTTGAGCTCGGACTGGCCGGAAGCGTCGCGATAGTGGCCCTCCTCCTGATAGGCGATGTCGACGGCCTTGCGCGCCGCCGGCAAGTTGAGGTCGCAGATCGCGCCGACCGTCACGCCCGACATATGGGCGACACGGGTGACGATGTCGGTTCCCATCTCCCCGGAGCCGATGAGACCGATGCGGACCGGGCGGCCGCTATCGGCGCGGGCCAGGAGATCGCGTGCCAAGCCGGTCGGTGCGACGTTGATGCCCATCCAGGTTCTCCCATTGCGAACGTCCGGCCGGTCGAGGTCGAGACGATCAGAACATTTGTTGCGATGAATAGTAATATGTTCAATGCTTGGCGGGCCGGCCTTGTCCGCCCGTTTGGTCAGGAGCGGGCGTCGCGCTTGGGTCTGCCAGTGCCGGCCGCCGCTCAGGTGGTCGTGATGTCGTCCAGGAAGCTCGTCCCGATCTCCGTCGGCTCGACCGAGAAGATCTCGGCGGTCGTCGCGGCGATGTCGGACAGGCTGTCGCGCATGAAGATACCTTTCGGCTTGATGCCCGGTGTCCAGACCAGCAGCGGCGTGAACTCGCGCGTATGCTTGTCATGGCCGATGGTCGGGTCGTTGCCGTGATCGCCGGTGACGATCAGCAGGTCCCTCGAACTCATCATCGCCATCATCTTGCCGATACCCTCGTCGGCCAGCCGCAGGCAGGCGGCATAGCGCTCGGCGCTCTCGTCATGGCCGGCGAGATCGGTTTCCTGGATGTTGATTGCGATCAGCCCGGAACGGACGCGCGCCATCGAGGCATAGGTCGCATCCAGCACCGGCTGCGTCAGGACATGCGGCTCCTTGTGGGCGCCATCGCAGGTGATGACGTCGGCGACCTTGCCGAGCAGCTCGACCTCGTAGCCGGCCTTCTTCAGGATGGTCGGCACCTGGACATCGGGCTTGGTGCCGCGCGTCAGATGCCGCACCACGTAATTGCTGGTGTAGAGCCCGAGCGCGACATTGTTGACGCCGCACTGGCCGGTCGGCCGCCGCTCGGTGCAGCGGCGGATATCGGCCGCCCGGAAGCCGTAGCCGCCCATCGCCACGATGCGGCGCACCCGGGCCACCGAGCGCAGGATCTCGCCGACCTTGACGATCTCCTCATAGGGCATGTCGTCGATCGAGCCGACGCAGTGATAGGTCTGCAGCGGATCGCTTTCGAGATTGTCGCCGCAGATCATCTTGCCGTCGACGAACAGGGCGGCGAGGCCCTCGCCCGCCGGCTCGACATGGTGCCCCGCCCGGCGCAGCGCGGCGGCGACGTCGTCGCGCACCACCTCGAACAGCTCCTCGGGCACATCCGGCACGCGCGAGCCCATGATGACCTGGTGGCCGAGATAGGTGTCGGCGCCTTTGTAGCCGAGATTGCAGACGCCGTGGACCGCGATCGGGTTCGGCTCGATGCGGAGCCCGGAATCGGGCGCGACCGTGCCGAGGCCAAGGCGCTCGAGATTGGGCAGCGAGAGCCCACCCGACGCCTGCACGACATGCTTCAGCGTGTTCGAGCCGACATCATTGGGACGCACGAGGTGCACGTCCGGCAGCGCGCCGAGGCCTAGCGCGTCGAGGACGAGGATGATCACCCTGTCGAAGGGCGCCTGGCTTGTCGTCATGGCGGTTCTCTTCCCGGCGGCCGTTCAGGCCGCCTCGGCGCTACGCGCCAGCAGGTGGATGGTGTCTTGCTTGAAGCCGATGCCGACCGCGTCGCCCTCGCGGATCTTCCAGGGTTCGCCGAGGGCGGAGCGTGTGGCGGTGACCAGAGTCTCGCCGACGCGCACCCGGTACTCGGTCTGGTCGCCGAGATACTCGACCTCCTCGACCTGACCGGCGAGGCCCTGCCCCGGCTGCTGGAGCGTCACCGCCTCCGGCCGCACCAGCGCCAGCACGTCCTTCGGCAGGTCCGGCGACGGCAGGGGCACGCGCGCCGCCATGCCGAGCGCCTCGATCTGCGCATGCCCGTTCGCGGCGCCGGTGATCGTGGCCGGCAGGGCGTTCACCCGGCCGACAAACTGCGCGACGAACAGCGTCGCCGGACGGGCATAGATCTCTTCCGGAGGGCCGATCTGCTCGATGCGACCGCTCTTCATCACGGCGATCCGGTCGGACAGGCTCATCGCCTCGTCCTGGTCATGGGTGACGAAGAGTGCGGTGGTACCGAGGCGCCGCTGCAGGCGCCGCAGCTCAGAGCGGACCTGAACGCGGAGCTTCGCGTCGAGGTTGGAGAGCGGCTCGTCGAAGAGCAGCAGGTCCGGATGCATCACCAGTGCGCGGGCGACGGCGACGCGCTGCTGCTGGCCGCCTGAGAGCTGCCCCGGCAGCCGCGGCCCGTAATCCTCGAGGCCGACCGCCGCGAGCGCGGTCGCGACCTCGCTGCGCACCGTCTCCTGCGCCACCCGCCGCAGCCGCAGCGAATAGGCGACGTTCTCGAAGACGGTCATGTGCGGAAACAGCGCGTAGTTCTGGAAGACCAGGCCGATGCGGCGATGATGCGCCGGCAGCCGGGCGATCGAGCGCTGGTCGAGCAGGATCTCGCCGGTCTCGAAATCCTCGAGGCCCGCGAGGGTGCGCAGTACCGTCGTCTTGCCGCAGCCGGAAGGGCCGAGCAGGGTGACGAACTCGCCGGGCGCGAGATCGAGGTTGAAGTCGGTCACCACCGGCAGGCGGCGTCCGCCGCCCAGCGAGTAGGACTTGTCGAGATTGCGGATGGCGAGAGCCTTCGCGGAGGTCTTTTGCATGTCGATGCTCCCTAACGGGTCTCGCGCCAATCGCCGCCGAGCAGCCGCGGCACGCCATGGATGACGGCCAGAACCATCACGACGACGATGACGCTGAGGGCGGCCGCCTCGCCGACATCGCCGCGATCCATCTGCGAAAGGATGGTCGGGGTGACGAGGGACCAGTGCGGCGAGACCACGAAGATGACGGCGCTGAGCGTGGTGACGCTGCGCGTGAACGAGAAGATCATGCCGGCGAGCAAGGCCGGCTGGACGATCGGCAGCAGGACGCGCCAGAGCGTCTGCCCGGAGGTCGCGCCCATGGTGGTCGAGGCCTCGTCGAGCGTCCGATTGATCTGGTTGAGGGCGGCCACGCCCGAGCGGATGCCATAGGGCAGCGAGCGGACGACGAAGGCGGCGACGATGATCGCGGCCGTACCGGTCAGCATCAGCGGCGGGCTGTTGAAGGCCAGGCCGAAGGCGAGGCCGATCACCGTGCCGGGAATGGCGAGCGGCAGGTTGGCGGTGAAATCGAGCAGCGAGCCGCCGCGCACCCGGGTGCGGGCCACGATCCAGGCGACCAGAACGCCGAGCATCACCGAGAGGAAGGAAGCGACGACGCCGAGGATCAGCGTGTCGGCCAGCGCGCCGCGCGACTTGGTCAGGGCGGCGACGAAGTGCTTGGTGGTGAAGCTGTAATTGATACCGAAGAGCTGCGTCGAGGCGCCGGCCAGGATCGTCGCGTATTGCAGGCAGATCACCAGGGTGATCGCGCCGACGAAGACGAGCGCCGCGATCTGCACGCCGCGATGGCGCACCTCACGATGCCGGCTCGAGCCCTTGGCACCGACCGAGGCGAAGGACATGCGGGCGCTCAGCGCCTTGTGGGCGAAGAACATCAGCAGCGCCGGGATCAGCAGCAGTACCGCCAGGGCCGCTCCCTTCGGGATGTCGTACATGCCGATGATCGTCTGGTAGATCTGCGAGGAGAGCACCGGGAAGTCGCCGCCGAGCAGCAGCGGGTTGCCGAGATCGGCGAAGGAATAGCTGAACATCAGCAGCATCGAGCCGGCGAGGCCCGGTACGAGCAGCGGCAGGCTCACCGTGCGCAGCACGTTCCAGCCATTGGCGCCCATGGTCGAGGCCGCCTCCTCCAGCGAGGCGTCGAGCCCGCGGAACAGGTTCAGCATCAGGAGATAGGCGAAGGGGAAATAGGAGATCAGCTGCGCGACCACGAGGCCGGTGAAGCCGTAGAGGCCGGTGCTCTGCAGACCGAGCAGTTCATGCGTGATCAGGCCGCGGCGGCCATAGAGCATGATCAGCCCGAGCGCCATCAGAATCGGCGGCGAGATCGTCGGCAACAGAGCGAAGAAGTGCCAGATCCGCTTGCCGGGTATGGCGACGCGGGCGATCGCATAGGCATAGAGCGTCGCCAGGATCGTGCCGAGCACGGCGACGGTGGCGCCGAGCAGCAGCGTGTTCCAGAAGACGGCGCGGTTGTAGGGATCGGCGGCCGTGTCGGCCAGCGCCGCGAGCGAGAACCGACCATCGACCGAGAACGCGCGGGCGAGCAGGTCGAGCATCGGATAGGCGGTGAAGATCATGACGAAGGCGGCAACGCCGGGATAGACCAGATAGATGGTCCAGTCCCGGCCCTGCTTGCCCTCCGTCAAGCCCGCGGGCGCAACGGAGCTCATAGGCTTACTTTCTTCCGGCCAGAATTTCGTTCTGGAAGCGCGAGATGATCTTCTGGCGTGTCGCCGAGGCTCCGGCCCAGGCGAAGTCGAAATCGATCAGCTTCGCATTCGAGAACGGCTTCACGAGGTCGTGGACCTTGGCGTTCTTGTTGGTTGGCACGTCGAAGTACTCCGACGCCGCGAGCGTCTCCTGCGAGGCCGGGGTCACCGCCCAGTCGAGGAAGGCCTTGGCGGCTTCCGGCTCCGGCGCGTCCTTGAGCATGACGGCGCAGAACAGGTCGTAGCCCGTGCCTTCGGAAGGCAGCGTCATCTCGAGCGGGAAGCCCTTGTGCATGCTGCCGAGGATGTCGTGGGCGAAGAGGATGCCGACGCCGACCTCGCCGCGCCCGACGAGCTGCGTCGGGCCGATGCCCGAGCGGGTGTACTGCGAGACATTGGCGTTGAAGCGCTTGAGCCAGTCCCAGCCCTTCTCCTCGCCCATCACCTGCAGGATGGTGGCGAGGAAGACATAACCGGTTCCAGAGGTGGCGGGGCTGCCGATGCAGATCTGGCCGGCGAACTCCGGCTTGGTCAGATCCTCCCAGCTGGTCGGCGCCTTCAGGCCCTTCTCCTTGAGGAAGGTCTTGTTCGAGGCGATGCCGATGAAGTCGACATCGATGCCGGTCCAGTAGCCCTCGGGGTCGACATACTTGGCCGGGATGTCCTCGACGCCCTTCGGCTTATAGGGCTGCAGCAACCCTTCGCTCTTCAGGGTCATCATCGAGGGCAGGCCGATGCCGTAGAGCACGCTGGCCTGAGGACGGGCACGCTCGGCGCGGATCCGATTCACCGCCTCGCCGGCAGAGAGGCGCAGGAAGGTCGTGGCGATGCCCGACTTCTGCTCGAAGTCCTTCACTAGTGCTGCACAGGTCGGCTCCGGCGGGCCCATATAGGCCGTCAGCTTCTTCGCCTGAGCCAGCGCCTGCGGGCTGAGCGACGGTAGCAGCGAGGCGCCCAGCAGGCCGCCCGCGAACTGTCGGCGATTCAAATTCATCACGACTCCTCCCGTGAACATTTTTATTATGAGATGCATATTTGTTCACAAGCTCCCTTGTCAAGCGACCTGTCACAGCGCAACCGGCTGTGCGCGGACACGGGGCGGATGGAGCGTTCCGGAACCCGCACCTTGCACGTGGATTGCGGAGGGCAGGTTGCCTGAGCGACGCGAGCCTCGCCGCCGAGCTGCCGCAATAGGTGGTGTGGACCGCAGAACGGGCGCGATCCGTTTTCGGCGAACCGGGTATCGACACGCACCATCGGACGAAGCCACGCGCGGCAGGGGCGGCGCTGGTCGGTCGCGTTACCGATGTTGAGGTGAGATCGCGGCGCCGTACATGCTCGAGGCGCCGACCTTAACGGTGACGGAAGCTGCGATCGAACTGGTCCGCCAAAGGCTTCATGAAATAGGAGAACGCGGAACGGTCGCCGGTCCGAAGAAAGGCCTCGGCCGGCATTCCCGGAACAAGACGGCCACGCTCGCCGGCCTCCCTGGGCATTTCGTCCAGAACGACCTGGACCGTGTAATAGCTCAGGCCCGACTTCTGATCCGTCGACAGATCCGGAGCGATCAGCCTGACATGACCGGGAAACTCCGGCGTGGTCCGCTGGTTGAAGGCCGGAAAACGCAGACTGGCTCGCTGGCCTATGCGAATCTGATCGATGTCTCCGGGCAGGACCCTGGCCTCGACGACGAGGGAATCCTCCGACGGCACGACGAACATGATCGCCTCGCCCGCTCCGATCACGGCACCCGCGGCGAAGATCGCGAGCTGATGGATCAGGCCCTTCTGCGGCGACCTGATGCTGGTCCGGCCAAGTTGATCCTCAGCAGCGATCTTCCGCTCCGAAAGCTCAGACAGCTTCGCCTGCACCTCGCGCAGCGCACTGGCGACGTCACTCCGCAGCTCCTGATCGACCTGATGGATCTGCAGTGCAATCTCGGCGATACGCCCTTTTGCCTGGGCGATCTGTGCCTGCAGCTGCCCTCGCTCGCCCTCGTTACGAACGGCATCGCGCTCCAGCACTACAAGGCGCTGAATGCCGATCAGCTTGCTTTCCCAGAGCTTCCGGACCCCATCGAGCTCCTTGAAGATGAGTTCCGTTTCCTTTTCCTTTGCCGAAAGCTGACGCGTCAAACCGTCAACTTCCTGCCGGATCTGCGCCGCACGTTCGGCGAGCAGCGACTTCTGACCCATGCGGGTATTGCGCCGCAGTTCGAACAGCCGTTTTTCACTTTGCATGACGGCATCGGCGTCGGCATCACCCGCCCGCGCAGACAGCTCCGGTGGAAAGGTGATGTCCTCAGTCGAGTCGCGCTCGGCCTCGAGCCGGCCCTGCCGCGCGTAGCTTTCGAGCATCCCTTTGCTGATGACCTTGTGATTGGCGGCCAGAACGGTGGGATCGAGCTTGATCAGAAGCTCCCCCGCCTCGACCTGCTGACCGTTCTTGACGAGTATGTCGCTGACCACACCCCCGAATGGGTGCTGGATCTTCTTGACGTTCGAGTTGACGACGACGACGCCGCTGGCGATGACGGCGCCCGACAGATCCGTGGCGACGGCCCATCCGCCAACCCCGAGAAGCAGGCCGCCGAACAGGGCGAGGCCAACCACGGCGTGACGCGCAGCCGTGCGCCGGGCGCGATCGACCTTGAGCTCGAGGGTCATGCGCCCGTCCCCGTTTCGCTCACCACCTTCAGAGGCGGCCCGTGGGGCGGGCGGGCCGTCAGACGTGACATCACTTCATCCCGCGGGCCAATTGTCTGCAACCGCCCTTCGGCGATCACCGCGACGAGATCGACCGAAGCCAACAACTGCGACCGGTGGGCGACCACGACGACGATGGCGCCCCGCGACCGCGCTCCCGCGATTGCCTTGGCCAGCGCCGCCTCGCCTTCCGCGTCGAGATTCGAGTTCGGCTCGTCGAGGACGATCAGAAAGGGATCGCCGTAGAGCGCACGCGCCAAAGCGATCCTCTGCCGCTGTCCAGCCGACAGGTTCGCGCCGCCCTCTCCCAGCCTCGTCTCATAGCCCTGCGGCAAGTTCAGAATGAGATCGTGGACATCCGCACGCCTTGCCGCTTCGACAATGGTCTCGCTCGACGGCGCCTCCGCGAAGCGGGAGATGTTCTGCGCGATGCTTCCGGCAAAAAGCTCCACATCCTGGGGGAGATAGCCGACATGCGCGGTCCTCGCATCGTCGGGCCATTGATCGAGCGCCGCGCCGTCCAGCTTGATCCTCCCCTTGACCGGCCGCCAGACACCGACCATCGCGCGGATCAACGACGACTTTCCGGAGCCACTGGGGCCGATCACGGCGAGACCGCTTCCGGCGCTCAGCGAGAACCCGACATCGGTGAGAACGAGCCGCTCTCCGCCGGGAGGCGCAAGCGAGATTCCCTCGACGACGAGCGACGTTTGCGGGCGCGGCAGTGCGAAGGTCTGGGGGCCTTCAGGAAAAAGGGCCAGCAAGCGTGTCAGCCTCCGCCAGCTCTCGCGCGCGGCCACAACGGCGCGCCAGTTGGCGATCGCGACATCGATCGGCGCCAACGCGCGGCCAGCGATGATCGAGCCCGCGACGATGGCCCCTGCAGAAATCTCCTGCTTGATCGCGAGGTAGCCGCCGAGCGCCAGGACCAGCGATTGCAGGAGCGTCCGGAAGTTCCGCGACAGGACGCTGATGGCGGTGGCACGATCGACCAGGCTCACGCTTCGACTGACGTAGTCCCGGCTAACTTCACTCCACATGTCCGAGAAGCGACCGGAAAAACCCATGCCATGAAGAACTTCGGCGTTACGCCGCGCACCTTCGATCATCGCACCACGTTGTGCCCCGAGCATGGTGACCGACTTTGTGAGATCGCGTGTCAGAACCTCAGCCATGATCGAAAAGCCGATCAGGACGCATGCGCCAGCGACCGCAGCGTACGCGATCCATGGGTGAAGCAGCATGCAGAACCCGATATAGATCGGAATCCACGGCAGATCGAAAAATGCCACCAGCCCTGCGCTGCCGACAAAAGTTCTGATCTGATCGAGATCCCGGATCGCCTGTCCGCCTTCTTCGAATCTCATGGTTCGAAGCGACATCGCGAGCACCGCGGCATGGGCCGGCCGGCCGAACGCCTCGTCGAAAGCCGCCCCGATCCGAACCAGTATCCGCGTGCGCACATATTCCATGGCGCCCTGGAAGGTGACGAGGACGACCAGGATGACGATCAGGCCGACGAGCGTCGGCACGCTCTGGCTCGGAACGACCCGATCATAGACTTCCAGCATGAACAAGGAGCCGCTCAATGTCAGCACATTGACGGCGCAGCTCAGAAGAATGACGACGAGCAGCGTCGACCGAAACATCTTCGGCAGCTGCGCCAACAGGTTCTCAGGCTGTTTCCCTTCCCTGCTGGAAGAGCCCCCCGCTGACCTCAAAGCCATTGCGCCCCCCGCGCATCGAAAGCCTTCCCGGCTTCACATCCTGCAACAGGTTTTCCAGGCCTCTGTAAACACCGCGTCGTCGCAGTGGGAGCCGAACGCCATGCGGCCGGCCCCGCCTCGAACGACGCGGCATCAAGCATGCGACGTCGCACTGAACGCCGTCCAATCACTCCAGAGATAGCCGTCGAAGGCGCGCATGGAGAGCTGATCGGTCACTGCGGCCGATCCCGCCGTGAAGCTCGCGGAAGCGAGATCGGCAGCCAGCACCTCGAATGTCTGCTGGGCTTGCTGCACCGCTCCATTCACCGACCAGTGCCCACTGTTCGCGGCCGAGGTTCCATCCCAGAACTGGTATTTCGTGATCGTATCGCCTTCGGCATCCGTGACCGAGAACAGGGATGAAGCCGCCACGGACTGATTGAATGCCAGGCTGACACCAGGTGCCGAGACCACCGGAGCGCTGTCGAGTGGCACCGTTACGCTGAAGGTCTTCCAATCGCCCCAGATCAGGCCATCGAAGGCCCGCGCAGAAAGCAGATCCGAGCCGGAGCCGCTGTGGAATACGGTGTTGGCCAGATCTGCCGCCGCGATCTCGAAGGTCTGGCTCGCCGCCTTCTCGACGCCATTGACCGTCCAGCGACCACTCGATTCCGCCGCATTGCCATCCCATAGCTGATACTTCGTGATCGTGTCGCCATCCGCATCGGTCGCGCTGAACAGCGCCGATGCAGCAAACGCTTGCCCGTGGGCTCCGGTCTTCTCGGTCGCGCTCACCACCGGAGCCGCATTCGGCGGCGGCGCGATCGTGAAGCTCGTCCACGTGCTCCAGGCCACGCCGTCGAAAGCCTGGACCGACACGGCATCGCTCACCGCCCCCGCCGTCCAGACCGTGTTCGCCAGCTCCGCCGCCGTGATCTCGAAGGTCTGGCTCGCCGCCTTCTCGACACCGTTCACCTTCCAGTGACCGCTCGAAGCGTCCGACGTGCCGTCCCACAGACGGTACTTCGTGATCGTGTCGCCATCCGCATCGGTCGCGCTGAACAGCGCCGA
>NZ_JXTJ01000021.1 GCF_001509835.1 Allobosea sp. WAO | reverse complement strand
CATGGCCATGGCAGAGACCAAGACCGGCGCTGCGCGCCCCGCCGCCCTGAAGCAGACCTCGCTGAACACCGCGACGGCGGTCGAGATGATCGGCGTCAACAAGTGGTATGGCGAGTTCCACGTGCTGCGCGACATCAACCTGAAGGTCGGTCGCGGCGAGAAGCTCGTGATCTGCGGCCCGTCGGGCTCGGGCAAGTCGACGATGATCCGCTGCATCAACCGGCTGGAGGAGCACCAGAAGGGCCAGATCATCGTCGACGGCACGGAGCTCACCAACGATCTCAAGAAGATCGACGAGATCCGCCGCGATGTCGGCATGGTCTTCCAGCACTTCAACCTGTTCCCGCATCTGACGATCCTCGAGAACCTGACGCTGGCGCCGATCTGGGTGCGCAAGATGCCGAAGAAGGATGCCGAGGAGATCGCGATGCACTATCTGCGTCGCGTCAAGATCCCGGAGCAGGCAGCCAAGTACCCGGGCCAGCTCTCGGGCGGCCAGCAGCAGCGCGTCGCCATCGCCCGCTCGCTGTGCATGAGCCCGAAGATCATGCTGTTCGACGAGCCGACCTCGGCGCTCGACCCCGAGATGGTCAAGGAGGTGCTCGACACCATGGTCTCGCTGGCCGACGAGGGCATGACCATGCTCTGCGTCACCCACGAAATGGGCTTCGCCCGCCAGGTCGCCGACCGGGTGATCTTCATGGACGCCGGCCAGATCGTCGAGATGAACGAGCCCAACGAGTTCTTCAAGAACCCGCAGCACGAACGCACCAAGCTCTTCCTCAGCCAGATCCTGCACTGA
>NZ_JXTJ01000020.1 GCF_001509835.1 Allobosea sp. WAO | reverse complement strand
ACCCGATGCGCCGGCCGCAGCAGACAAGTGGCGCCGCGTCGTGAAGGCCTGCACCGAGGCGAGTACTCGCAACCGGCCTCCCGCAGGGGCCTTTCTGCGCAAGCCGGAATGGATGAAGCACTCGACCTCGCAGTTCGTGGGGGGCATCTCCGGTATCGGCGCTGGGCTTTGCAACGCGAGCCGCTCGGCTCCGGCCCCGGATCAACAATCTTGATAGCTTCGGCAGATCCGCCTTGAGCGACACTTAGCTTCTCAAGGTCAGGCGCTCGGATGTTTGACGCATGCAAAGCATCGCTGTATACAGCTTCACAGCTATAAGCCAATCATAAACTCGAGGGGATCCAGATGGCTTTTCCGGTGCTCCGCGCGACCCTGACCGCCGCAACGCTGCTCGCCATCGCGCCGGCAGCGCAGGCTGGCCCGGTGCTCGACAAGATCAAGCAGGATGGCAAGATCATCTGCCTGGTGAACCCGAACTCCCCGGGCTTCTCCGTCCCCGACAGCCAGGGCACGTTCCGCGGCTTCAATGTTGAGTTCTGCCGCATGGCCTCGGCCGCGATCTTCGGCGACGCCTCCAAGGCCGAGCTGCGCGGCATCGGCTTTTCCGACAGCTTGAAGGCGATCATCAGCGGCAGCGCCCATATCGCGTCCCGCGGCATCACCGCGACCGGTACCCGCGATGCCGATCCCGGCGTGTCCTTCGTCACCACCACCTTCTTCGACGGCCAGGGCTTCATGGTGCCCAAGAGCCTCGGCATGACCAAGCTCGCGGACCTCTCGGGAGCGACCGTCTGTGCCGAGGAAGGCTCGACCACGCTGCTCTATCTCGCCGACTGGTTCGGCGCCGCCAAGCTGCCCTACAAGGTCGAGAACATCGCCGACAAGACGGCGCGCCTGCAGGCCTTCTTCTCCGGCAAATGCGATGCGGTCGCGAGCTCGATCTCGGCGCTGGCCGCCGACCGGCTGCTCGCCCCGAAGCCCGACGACTATGTGATCGTCCCGCAGCGCTCCGCCACCGAGCCGCTCGCTCTCGTTTCGCGGCCCGATACGGAACTCGAAAAGGCGCTGTTCTGGGGCGTCCAGGTGATGATCGCCGCCGAAGAGTTCGGCGTCACCTCGGCCAATATCGATGCCAAGATGGCCACGCTCAAGGACCTGCCCATCGACGAGCAGCGCCTGATCTCGCCCACCGGCCCGACCGCCGACATGGCCAAGAAGCTCGGGCTGCACCCGGAATGGAGCTCTCGCCTGATCAAGCAGGTCGGCAATTACGGCGAGGTCTTCGAGAAGCACATCGGCAAGGGCTCGCCGCTCGCCATGGACCGCGCCGCCTCGCTGAACCGCCTGACCAAGGATGGCGGCCTGATGTTCAGCTTCCCGATCCGCTGAAGGGGCGATCGGGTTCTCGACAGCAGGGGGCCGGCTCCGCTCTAATGGATTCGAGGCGCACGCGGCCGCAGGGCCGCGCGCGCCTCGCCATAGAGGGGAAGGCATGGACGACGATATCGCGTGGGTCTCGCCGCGCGGGTTCAGCGGCACCGTCGGCATGCTGCCGTTTCCCGGGCTGGTTATCCTGCGCCGCGGCGAGCGCAGTATCGACAGCGATCGCCAGGAGCGCGTCCTCGACAGATTGGCGGCCAAGGGCGTGACGCTTCTGGTCAGCCTGCTCGACAGCGACGAATGCGAGCCGGAGGATGTCGCGCATCTGCGGGGAGCGGCGAGCGATCGCGGGATCGCGGTCGCGCTTGCGCCGATCGCCGATTTCTGCGCTCCCGCGACCAGCTCCTACTGGCAGGACCTCGCCGGCACGGTGCTGCCGGAACTCGATCTCGGTGCCAGCGTGGCGTTCTGCTGCCTCGCCGGCGCCGGCCGCAGCGGCATGATGGCAGCCCGCGTCCTGATCGCGGCGGGAAGCGAGGCGCCGGCGGCGATCGCCGCGGTCCGCACCGCCCGTCCGGACGCGATCGAAAGCGACGATCAGGTCGCCTATCTGCTGTCCTGCGCGCCGTAGCGGGCCAGCAAGAGCTCGAGATGCGTCGCGTGCAGGCGAAACAGCTCGGGAGCCGACAGGCTGCCGGCCTCCTGTGCCGTCGCGACGATCTCCGCGGTCAGCAGTTCGCGCATCAGGCGCGGGTCGCGCTTCAGCCAGGCGACCCAGCTACGCGCGATGCGGAAGAAGATCATGTCATCCATCTGGCGCAGCGCCTCGTCGCCGATCAGGGCGTTGCGCTCCTCGTGGTGGGAGCGCCAGACGGCCCAGACGTCCTTGAGCGACGAGTCGTCGCGCAGTTGACCGGCCAGCGAGAGCAGGCGCGCATAATCCGATTTGAGGCCGGCCGGCATTTGCAGCGGCACGAGATCGGCAATGAGGCGGGTCAGGCCGATACGGAATCGCAGCATGTCGACGGCGTGGTGGTCGACATAGGAGACGATGGTGCCGACACCGTTGCGCGTCTCTGCGAGCTGTTCGTAGACGAGGCGCTGCAGCACCTGCCGGATCGGCGTCCGGCTGACCCGGAACTCGGTCGCCAGGGCCGCCTCGTGGATGACATGGCCCTCGTCATATTCGCGCAGGCAGATGCGGTCGCGCACGATCTCAAAGATCACGTCGTTGCGCGAGCGGACCAGCTGGCGCAACTGCTGAGCCTCCGGCATCGTGGTCTCGATCATCCTTGCCCTCTCCGGTCGTCCAGGACCGCCATCAACCGACTTTGCCGGTGCCGTGCCCGAGCCGCCGGCCGCGCTCGGAGATCATCCAGCAACAGAGGAAATAGAACAGCCCGATCGCCACATTGGCCTCGAGCGCATAGGCCTGCCAGAGCGGATCGGCATAAGCCATGCGCGAGGTCGAGAGCAAATCATGCATGCCGACGATGGCGACAAGCGAGGTATCCTTGAAGCTGCCGATGATCGAGTTCGTCAGGCCGGGCACCGCCGTCCGCAGGGCCTGCGGCAGGACGATCAGATGCATGCGCTGAAAGCCCGAAAGGCCCAGGCTGGCGCCGGCCTCGACCTGGCCCTTCGGCAGCGCCTGCAGGCCGCCGCGGACATCCTCCGCGAAATAAGCGGCGTAGAACAGCGTCAGCACGATCAGAATGGCGATCACGGGCTCGATCGTCGCGCCGCGCATCAACAGCAGCGGCAGCACGAAGATGCCGGCGAACAGCACAGCGACCATCGGGATGGCGCGTACCGTCTCGATGTACCCGACCGCTGCCAGATTCAGCGCCCGATGCCGCGACCAGCGCGCCAGCGCGAGCACGACGCCCAAGGGAAAGGCCACCGCCATCGTGAAGGTGGACAGAAACAGGACCAGAGGCAGGCCGTTCCAGCGATGGGATTCGACCAGCGGCAGGCCGGCAAACCCGCCGCGCAGCAGCAAATACGAGGCAGCCGCAGCCAGACCGGTCATGCCGACGCGACCGTAGAACCCGATTGGGGCCAGCGCGAAGACGAGGATCGTCGCGATGATCAGCGCGCTCGCGAGATAGGCGCGCCAGCGCTCTGCCGCCGGATAGGTGCCGGTCAGCACGAGATCGGCCTTTTCGCTGAGGAAGGCCCAGCAGGCGCCCGCCGCCTTCAGGCAATCCGCCCGGCTGCCCGATAATGGCACGGCATCGAGCACCGCCCAGTTCAGCGCCGCCGCCGTGAAGCGATAGAGCAGCATCAGGGTCGCGATGGTCAGCAGCGCGTTCCACCAGTTCGAGAACAGGTTTGCGCGCAGCCAGGCCAACAGCGCCTTCGCCCGGCCTGCGCGCGGTGTGCCCGAGAGCGGGAGCGGAACGGAGACCATCGCCATGATCAGCGTCCCTTCAGGCGGTAGGCGTGGCTGAACCAGTTCACCAGTGCCGAGATCAGCATGTTGACGATCAGGAAGAAGCCCGCCACGAGCATCATCAGCTCGATCGGTCGGAAAGTCTGGTTCACTGAAGTGCTGACCACGCTGAGCAGGTCGGAGTAGCCGACGGCAAGAGCGATGGACGTGTTCTTGAGCAGGTTCGAGTACTGGTTGCCGAGCGGCGGCGTGATCACGCGTAGCGCCTGCGGCAGCACGATCAGCCGCATGGTCTTGAACCAGTCGAGCCCGAGCGCCTGCGCCGCCTCGCGCTGCCCGGGCGAGGTTGCGATGATGCCACCACGGACGATCGCGCCGATCTGACCGCCGTGATAGACGGCCAGTGCCACGACGAGCGCAGTGAACTGCAGCGAAAGGCTCATGCCGCCGGCGACATTGAAGCCCTTCAGCTCCGGCACCGACCAGCCGATCCGAACCACGCCGAGCAGGGCGAGGACGACCATGAGCAGCGCACCGATCGCGATGGCCGGCAAGGCAACGGGGTGGCGCTGGCCCGTGCGATCCTGCCTGCGCCGGGCGAGTCGCGCCCACAGAACCCAGCCGGCCAGCCAGAGCCCGCTCGCCAGGGTCAGTAGCCTGCCGCCATGCTCGATGACCGGCCAGGGCAGGAACAGCCCGCGATTGCTGAGCATGGCGCCGAACGGCCCAGTCCAGGCCGAGCGGACATGGGGCAGATAGCGCACCATCATCACATAAAGCGCGATCAGGATCAGCAGCTTGGGCAGGTTGCGCAGCAGTTCGACATAGCCATGGGCCAAGGTCCGGACGAGCCAGTTCGAACTTGTCATAGCGACGCCGACGACCAGCCCGAGGCCGCTCGCCAGGACGAGCACGACGGCTGCGGCCAGAAGCGTGTTCAGAATGCCGACGAGCAGCACGCGCGCATAGGTGTCGCGCGGCGAGTAGGCGATGAGGCTTTCGCTGACGTCGAAGCCCGCTTCCAGCCAGAGGAAGGAGAAGTCTATCTCCATTCCGGCCGCCGCAAGATTGGCGGAGACATTGCGCGCGGCCAGAGCGAGGAGCAGCCCGAGGCCCAGCAGCATCACGGCCGGCCAGAGGCAGGCGGCGAGACGATCCCGCCAGCCCGGTGTCGGTGGCGGTAACGCGCTGGTCTCTGCGGGGCGCGGAGAGCTGGACAACATGATTGAATAGCTGTACACAGCTATGTCTTGATGTCAATCATCGAACGCGCGACCGGCTATCGGCGTCCTGCGCGACATCGTCCGTCCCGAGCCGCAGTATCCTGCGCACAGCATTCTGGGCCTCGCATCGTGCGCAGCTTGACCGTCCCTCCTGTTTCCACCATCGCGCTGCCCGGCATTGCCGGACGGCTTCTGCTCTCGCCGTGCCCGGGGCGATGGTCAACGCCCGCGGGGTCGGAGCGAGAGGCGAGCGCGGCTCTCATCGACGATCTCGCGCATATCGTGACGCTCGGTGCCTACGGCATGGTCAGTCTCGTCGAGGCGCCGGAGCTGCCGGGCGGGCGCGTGCAGTTCGCAGCCGCCGTCGAACGGGCCGGGCTGCGCTGGGCCCATCTTCCCATTCGCGATTTCGGCATACCCGACGACAATTTCGCCCTTTCCTGGCAACGGCTTGATCTGCTCGGCCGCCTCCGGGCCGGGGAGAGCTGGGCCATGCATTGCCGGGCCGGCCTGGGGCGCACCGGCACGATGGCGGCACAGCTCCTAGTCGAAGCGGGGCAGGCCCCCGCGGACGCGATCGCGACCATCCGCCGGCAGCATGCCGCGGAGGCCGTCGAGACCGCGGCGCAGGCCCAGTATCTGATGAGCCTCCCGCCGAGAATGGCGGGCTGACCCGGCATTCGGCTTTGCCGAAGGGCCTCTCGTCTTCGGTTGGCGCCGTGACGCCGACTACGCTCCAGGAGAGATGGCTTTCTCACTGCGATAGCATCGGAGGCGGCCACCGCGCAGAGTCGTTGTCGGTCAACTACCTCTTTTGAAGTGCATGCCGGCGAAGACTTCCGGACAGCTTCTACTGCGATCGTTCCGTCTTTCCGGAACTCCGAGAGCGCCGTCGTCGGCCTTGCTGTGCCGCTGGTACGGCCAGCCTGTGCCGAGCAGGCCGTACCAAGGGGGGTAATCACAGTGAGCGTATCGCGGTTCGATGGCCGGCGTGTAAGGTACTGGGAGAGTAGAAGCCGATAGGTATTCGACGATCAAGAGCTGTCTCTTCGCCTGTCTTTTGGGTGCGATTGGTTAAATTTAATCAAAAAGCCGCGGCGATGTTTTGCAGAGAGAGGGCTATGGAACGGATAACGATCGCAGTCGTCGACGATCACCCTCTCCTGATGGAAGGTATCGTTTCTCTCATGCAGAGAAAGCCTGGATTCGCCTTGGCATCGGCGGGGTCGCAAGCCAGTGATATTTGCGCGATTACGACCAAGCACAAACCTGACGCCATGGTCGTCGATCTCAATATGCCCGGCGATGCATTCCAGGCGATCGCGGACGCCAAACGTGTTGCGCCGGACATGAAGATCGTGGTCTTCACCGCTTCGACCAGCACGGATCATGCGATTCAGGCCCTGGAGGCCGGAGCCAAGGGCTACGTGCTGAAGGGCAGTACGGCAGAGGATCTGATCGAGGCGATCGAGGCGACCTGCCGCGGCGAAATCTACATCACCCCGTGCTTCTCCGCCAAAGTGATCGGCGCCCTGCAGTGCAAGGCGCTGGAGAAGAAGGCTGTCCAGGCCACCCGCCTCAGCGTTCGCGAGGACCAGATCGTGAAGCTGCTGCTCTGCGGCAAGCAGAACCGGGAGATCGCCAGCGCGCTTTCGCTGAGCGAGAAGACGGTCAAGGGCTATATGACCCACCTCATGCACAAGCTGAACGCGCGCAACAGGCTGGAAGTCGTCATTGCTGCCCAGCGGCTGAATGCGGCGGCGCTCGAGGCCGCAGGCGCCTCGCCCAGAATAAGCAAGCCGGCATTCCCCTGAGCACTAGGCCCGCAGCGGCAGGCTCGCGCGGATCTCGGTTCCGCCGTTCTGCAATCTGACGATCGCCAGGCTGCCGCGCAGGGCCTTGATGCGGCTCTCCATGCCACGCAATCCGAGCTTGCCGCTGCCAGCCGGGCGGTGCAGCTGCGATGACGAGGCCAGCCCGCTATCGGCGACGGCGATCTCCAGCATCTTGCCTTCCAGCCGCGCCGTTACGCGTTGCCCGCGCCCTCCGGCGTGCTTGTAGGAATTGTTCAGCGCCTCCTGGATCACCCGATAGGCGCAGACCCGGATGGCGCGGGGGGTGTGCTTGGGCAGGTTCACGAGATCGCGCGCGACGCGGGTTCCGGTGTGCTCCTCGTGGCGTGTCACCGCCAGGTCGATGGTTTCTGCGGGGGACAGATGCTCAAGCTCGGGAAGGACGAGGCCGGCAGACAGATTTCGCAATTCGGCCAGGGTCTTCTGGATCAAGGGCTCCAGATTCTGACGGATGGTCCTTGCGAGCTCTCCTGAGTGCCCGTCCTGGTCCGTGGCCCGCGGCAGCTTCAGCATCATCAGGCTCAGAATCTGGATTGGGCCGTCATGGATATCCGCACCGATGCTGGCCAGATAAGTCTCGTTCAAGGCGGAAGCATTGAGACGGGCGCGATCCGCCGCTCGACGCAAGGCGTTGTTGCGTTTGGCCAGCGCCGCCGCACGTGCAAGGTTCGTTTCCAGCAAGTCCTGCTGCATCCCAATCGTTCGGCTAATACGACTCGCAATTAGGTAGAGTAGAAATACAATAATTAATGCAACCAGTGCAATCAGCATCCATGTTGTAATCTCCATTTCATACAATTCTTTTTGAATTCTAGTATCGAACTCATAAAATTCGCCAATGGCAATTATTTCTTTTGTCTTTCTTTTATAAATTGGAGCGTATATTTCAATAAGTCGGTTGCTGTTATCGGATGATCTAAATTCTCCTTTTTCATCGTCCGGGTCCGTGTCTATAACAACATTTCCCGAGAGGGTCCTGGAAATATAATCTGGATGCATCTTCTGATGCGAGTCTGACTTGTTCGTACTGTAGACGAGATTTCCGCTGGTATCCCAGATTTTGATGATGGCGACGCGACTTCCAAGATTCGTCTTGAAAAGCAGATCGTCTATCTCCGCTTCGCTCTCCGGGGTCAGGCGGTTCGAATGCTCCAGCAACTGCACGTGATTTGAGAGAAAACCCTCCAGGTACAGGGCGCCTGTCTCCGCCATGCCCTGGACCCAGCCGTCTCGGATGCGTTTCTCGACCCAGTAGCCAAGCGTCGCCATCGACAGTCCGACTGCCAGCGCGGCGGTAATCAGGAATTTCCGTTCCAGGCTGAGCGCGCGCCAATGCCGTGCAACAGCGCTCGGCAGGCCGAGCCCCAACCAACGCGTTGGGGCAATCGAAGCCGGTGGCGGAGCGGCAAGGTCGGGGCCTTGCCGGGGCTTTCCATCTGCAGGCGAGCTCATCCGCAATCCTCATGGATTCAGGCCGAGTACCCTCCGACCGGGCGTGCCAGGTCACTGCCAGTGAAAACCAATTTCCTATGAAATAACAAGATAATAAAGGGCGTTCGCCAAAACCTGCCCTCGCTCCAGAATCGTTGCTTGAGCTTCTGCAAGGAGATTGCCTTGCGGCTGCCTGCGCCCGGCGGGGCGCTCATTGCAGCATGCGCAAGGCGCGCTACTTCTGGCGAAATCTAGCCGCTCCGACCCCGATCTCAAGCGTACGAAAGTCTGCCGCCGACTGCCGACCAAGGTCGGTATTTTTGGCTGGACCTTCCGAGCTATGAAAACCGCCAATCCGAAACAATGATCGACGATACGGATTCTATGTTATTCGCACTAAATTTTATAAATCAACAGTAATAATATCAATAGTAGCAATATAGATTCTGTCTATTTGTCGCCTGAACTGTCCTTGCGGTCGGTCACAAAAAATCGGAGACGGTAAGATGGTATCCTACATCAGAAGCGATCTCGATTTCATTCTCGCGCAGATCAAGATCGCCGAGAACCATGCGAACGGCCAGCCGCTGTTCGGTCCCGGTGGGCAAATTCCAGCCTATAACATTGCCTGGGGGCTTCGTACCGTCGATGGTTCCTACAACCATCTGCTTCCGGGGCAGGAGGAGTGGGGCGCTGCCGACAATCCCTTCCCCGAGTTGCTGCCGCCGCAGTACCGGCCGGCAGACGGCACGGTCTTCGATCCTGACGGCCCCGGCGTGGGTGCCCCGCCCATGCCGACGGCGGCGAACTACAACCCGTCGAACAATCCCAACTCGCTCGTCTTCGACTCGAGCCTGCGCACCATTTCCAACCTGCTCGTCGACCAGACGCTGGGCAACCCGGCGGCGATCCTGACGGCCCTGCAGCGCGCCGGCTCGGCGACGCAGATGACCGATCTCGCGGCAATCACGACGATCTACCAAGCGTTCAAGCCGGCATTCGACGCCGAATACCAGGCGCGCGTCGTGATGCAGAACGCCAAGACCGCTGCCGATGCGCTGGGCGACGGCAATCCGAATACGCCCCCGTCGCCCGCCGAGCAGACGGCGCTCGATGCGCTGGCGGCCGCAACCACCGCGCATGCTGCCACGGTGACCGCGCTGGAAGCGGCGCGCGTGGTTCGCGATGCCGCCCTCGTTCCGTTCGGCATCGCGATGGACGGCGACAACGTCCATCTCCCGGCCGTCGCTCCCGACGAGGGCCTCTCGGCGCCGTTCAATTCGTGGTTCACGCTGTTCGGCCAGTTCTTCGATCACGGCCTCGACCTGGTCAACAAGGGCGGCAGCGGCACCGTGTTCATCCCGCTGCAGCCGGATGATCCGCTCTACGTCGAGGGTAGCCACACCAATTTCATGGTGCTGACGCGCGCGACCGTAGGACCGGGCCCGGACGGCATCATGGGCGACAACCCAGCTACGGTGGGGATCAACGAAGGCGCGGACGACACACGCCCCGTCAACACCACGACCGCCTATGTCGACCAGAACCAGACCTATACCTCGCATCCCTCGCACCAGGTCTTCCTGCGCCAGTATGTGCTGAACGCTGCGGGCGACCCCGTCGCCACCGGCAAGCTGATCGAAGGCGCCAATGGCGGGATGGCGACCTGGGGCGAGGTCAAGTTCCAGGCCCGGACGGTGCTCGGCATCCAGCTGACCGACAACGACGTCGGCAGCGTGCCGCTGATGCGGACCGACGCTTATGGCAACTTCATTCCGGGCGCGAACGGCTTCCCGCAGATCATTACCGGCATCGGCCTCGACGGTATTCCCAACACCGCCGACGACGTCGTGATGGAGGGCAACCCGCTGGCCAATGGCGGGCTGGGCATCTCGACGGCCACTGCCCTCCGGACCAGCCATGCCTTCCTCGCCGATATCGCGCATGAGGCGGTCCCGATCGGCAAGATCGCCGATGGCGACATCACGATCGGCCTCGGCAATCCCGGCAATGGCGACACCGAATACGACAACGAGCTGCTCGATGCGCACTTCATCGCCGGCGACGGCCGCGCCAACGAGAATATCGGCCTCACCGCCGTGCATCATGTCTTCCATTCCGAGCACAACCGGCTGGTCGAGCATACCAAAGAGGTCGTGCTGGCCGACGCCAACACCATGCTGGCCGAAGGAGCCTCGCAGGCAGAGGCGGTCGCCTTCCTGAACGAATGGCTGGTCAACGATGTGACGACCGTCCCGGGCAGCGCCACCGGCTTGATCTGGGACGGCGAGCGCCTGTTCCAGGCGGCGAAATTCGGCACCGAGATGCAGTATCAGCACCTCGTCTTCGAGGAGTTCGCGCGGAAGGTTCAGCCGAACATCAACGTCTTCCTCGTGCCCGACGGGTTCGACACCACCATCGATCCCTCGATCGTCGCCGAGTTCGCCCATGTGGTCTACCGCTTCGGCCACTCGATGCTGACCGAGCAGATCGACCGGCTCGACACCAACTACGCATCGAACTCGATCAGCCTGATCGAAGGCTTCCTCAACCCGACGGCCTTCAACGGCCTGAATGGCGTGATCGACGACGAGATCGCCGCCGGCTCGATCATCCGGGGCATGACCCGCCAGGTCGGCAACGAGATCGACGAGTTCGTGACCAGCGCGCTGCGCAACAATCTGCTCGGCCTGCCGCTCGACCTTGCGACCATCAACCTCGCCCGCGGGCGCGACACCGGCGTTCCCTCGCTCAACCAGGCGCGTGCGCAGTTTTACGAGGCGACCAATCAGGACGTCCTGCTGAAGCCCTATGAGAGCTGGGTCGACTTCGCCGGGCACCTCAAGCACGAGGCCTCGATCATCAACTTCATAGCGGCCTATGGCACGCATACGCTGATCACCAACGAAACCACGATCGAAGGCAAGCGCGATGCGGCGCTGACGCTGATCCAGGGCTCGGCCGTGGGCAAGTTCGCCACCTTGCCGGGCTTCGTCATGCCGACCGACGCCATTGAGTTCCTCAATGGCCAGGGCGCTTATGGGCCGAACGGCGCGCTCGGCGGCCTCAACAATGTCGATCTCTGGATCGGCGGCCTGGCGGAAGAGATCATGCCGTTCGGCGGCATGCTCGGCTCGACCTTCAACTTCGTCTTCGAAGTGCAGATGGAGAAGCTGCAGAACGGCGACCGCTTCTACTATCTGCAGCGGCTCGACGGCCTGCACCTGTTCGGCGAGATGGAGAACAACTCCTTCGCCGGCATGATCATGCGCAACACCGATGCGACGCACCTGCCGTCGGACGTGTTCTCGACCCCCGGCCTGATCCTCGAGGTCAACCAGTCTAGGCAGTTCAACGATCTCGACGGGAACGGCACGCTCGAAAGCACCGATCCGGTCGGAACCGGCATCCTGACGCAACTGGTGATCCGCAACGACCCGTCAACCGTCGGGCCCGACACGAATTATCTGCGCTATACCGGCTCGGACCATGTGGTTCTCGGCGGAACCGACGGCAACGACACGCTGATCGGCGGTATCGGCGACGATACGCTGTTCGGCGACGCCGGCAACGACAAGCTCGAAGGCGGCTTCGGCAACGACATCATCAATGGTGGTGACGGCGACGACATCATCAAGGACAGCGGCGGCGACGACAATATCAAGGCCGGTGCCGGCAACGACGTGGTCCATGCCGGCCCGGGCCTCGATCTCGTCATGGGCAATGACGGCCAGGACTTCATCTTCCTCGGCACCGACATGGGCTCGGAAGTCTTCGCCGGAACGGGCAACGACTTCATCTATGGCAACAAGAACGCCGAACGCATCCTCGGCAACGAGGGCAATGACTGGATCGAGACCGGCACTTTCGATGGCGCGCCCGGCGACAATTTCGACGAGGTCTTCGCGCATGACAGCATCGACGGCCATGACGTGTTCCTCGGCGACGGCGGCTTCGACGAGTTCATCGGCGAAGGCGGCGACGACATCATGGTCGGCAGCGCCGGCCGCGGCAAAATGGCCGGCATGTCGGGCTTCGACTGGGCGACCTACAAGGACAACACCATCGGGGTGAACGCCAACCTGTCGATTCCGATCGTCTTCGACGAAGCCCCGACCCTGCCCCAGAACGCGGCACTCGACGAATATGCATCGATGGAAGGCCTGTCGGGCACCCGCTTCAACGACGTCCTGACCGGCTCCGAGGCGACGGCGGCCGACCGGCTGCCCGCCGCCCAGGGCGGCACGGAAGGCTTTGCCGGCAGCGCGCTCGACGCGGAAGGCATTGCTCTGATCGCCGGCCTCCAGGAACTGCTCGGCCAGGGCGTGACGTCCTTCTCGGCGGGCGACATCATCCTCGGCGGCGACGGCAGCGATGTCATCACGGGCCTTGCCGGCGACGACATCATCGATGGCGACAAGTGGCTCGACGTGCAGATCGGCGTCTTCGCCGTCAACGACGTCAATCACACCGGCACGCCGATCGCCCTGCACAAGAGCATGACGACGCTGGCGAACGCCATGTTCAACGGCACGATCAATCCCGGCCAGCTCTCGATCGTCCGGACGATCCGGGACAGCACGGCGCAGGAAGCGCTCGGCCAGACCACCGACAGCGACGGCATCGCCGATATCGACCGCGCCGTGTTCTCCGGTGCGCGAGCCGAGTACGACATCACCTTCAATCCCAACGGCACCGTGACCGTGGCCCATACCGGCGGCCTCGCGACTGACGGCACGGACACGATCCGCAATGTCGAGATCCTGGACTTTACCGACCAGGACATCTCGCTGCTGGCGCCGACGCTGGACCTGCATGGCGACGTCACGACGACGACGACGACCCCGGAGGCCTATCGCGACACCTTCGACGCCCCTAACCACAACAATAGCAACGGCACCGTGGGTTGGGCCGCGACCCCCTGGGTGGAGACCAACGATCCGTCGGGCGGAAGCGCCGTCACCAATGGCCAGATTCAGCTCGATGCCGGGGGCGGGCAGGGATCGAACGAGCTGCGCTTCACCGCTGGCGATGGCGCTGAGATCACCCGTACCGTCAATCTCAGCGGCCTGACCAGCGCGACCTTGTCGTTCAGCTACGATCGCAACAACGGCACCAGCAGCATCGATGCCGGGGAATTCGTCCAGGTGCTGTACTCCCCGACCGGATCCTTCACGGCGGGGAACTTCACCGTCCTGACGACGATCAATGAGAACTCTGGCGGAGGTGACGGCGCCGATATCTATAGCGTTGGCCTGAATCTCACCGGGGCGGGCGCGAATTCGGCAGTTCGCTTCGTCACCACCGGGATCAGCGCCGGCGAATACGTACTCATCAACAACTTCAACATCGCCACGACGAGCACGACGACGACGCCCGGCACGCCCGGCAACAACTTTGCGGCCACCTTCACCGAGAACGGCACCCCGGTCGCCATCGGCGCGGGCGTCAGGATCACCGATGACGGCACGACCATCGCATCGGCGCGGATCGTCATTACTAATGCCAGCGCAGGCGATGCCCTGTCGGTGGTGGGTGGCCTGCCAGGCGGGATCAACTCTTCACTCGACCCCAATCCGCCTGCCGGGCAGCTGGTCCTGAACCTGACCGGCAGCACGTCGATCGCGAACTACCAGACGGCGCTCCAGCAGATTCGGTTCTCGAATACGTCCGACAATCCGTCCACGGTGGCCCGGACGATCAACGTCACCGTCAATGACGGCCTGCTTAACAGCGCGGTCGCCACCACGACGGTCAATGTCGTGGCGACGAACGACGCTCCGATCGCCGCCAACGATACGGTCATCACCAACGTTGCCGCGAACACCAGCTTCGCGATCCAGCGGTCGGCCCTGCTCGCCAACGACAGCGATCCCGAGGGCTCGCCCGTGACGATCACCGCAGTCGGCGGTGCGAACAGCCTCAGCGCTCCGGTCCTGGGCGCCGACGCCGTGACGGTTTCCGATACCGGCAACGCTGGCGGTTCCTTCACCTATACCGGCAGCGACGGAACATTGACCGACGGAGCGACCGTGAACGTGACCCGTGTCACCGGCACGACGGTCACTGGCAACGACGCCGCGGAAATCTATGTCCTCGCCGGCACTAACGATACGGTCAACGCCAACGGCGGCAACGACATCATCTTCGCCGCCGCCGGCGTCGACACCATCAATGCCGGAGCCGGCAACGACCGGATCGACGCCGGCGACGGCAATGACGCGATCTCCGGCGGCCTCGGCGACGACGTGATCCTCGGTGGCACCGGGATCGACACGATCACCTGGAATGCCAACGCCGCGAACGCCACTGACGGCTTCGACATCGTCAATGGCGACTTCGGCACCGATACCTTCCGGGTCACGACCCGGGCGAGCGAGGCGGAGACCTATCGCGTCTACGCCCGGGACTACTGGGAGGATACGCTCCTGCTCGGCGGACTGCAGCCGGATACCGAGATCGTCATCACCCGGACCACCGGAGGCAACACCTCGATCATCGCGGAACTCGACAACATCGAGGAGATCCGCATCGGCACGCAAGCCACCGACCCGGTCAATGGCGGCGCCGGAGCGGGCGACACCGTGCAGATCTTCGGCGACTTCACCGGGACGAGCCTGGCACTCAACACCATCACCATCGACGGCAACGCCGGTGACGACACCATAGACATCACCTCGCTGTCCTCGGCGCACCGCATCGTCTTCAGGTCGAATGGCGGCAACGACACGATCATCGGGACGCTGCGGCCGCAGGACGTAATCGAGCTGCCGGGAAGCGCGACCCCGGACGATTACGACGTCACGACCGAGGACGGCGTCACCAAGATGACGAGCCCGACGCACACCCTCTCCTTCAAGACCAACGGCGGAATGCCGCAATTCTCGAACCATGAGGATGACGACGAAGACGAGGATGACGACGACCATCACAACGGCTCCGGCTGCGACGACGATGACGATGACGACGCTCCGACCAATCCGGCGCCGACCGCGGGAAGCCCGCGGACCGGCACCCCGCACGACGATGTCCTGACCGGGACCGGTGCAGCGGACACGCTGGTCGGCCTGGGCGGCGATGACGTGCTGACCGGCTTGGGTGGCGACGACGCCATCTCGGCGGGTGCGGGAGACGATGTCGCCGATGGCGGCGCCGGCCGCGACGTGATCTTCGGGGCGGCGGGGAACGACCAGCTCTTCGGCGGCGCCGGTGCCGACATGCTCTATGGCGAGGCTGGCGACGACAAGCTGTTCGGCGACGGTGGCGACGACCTGCTCTCCGGCGGGACCGGCAACGACACCGTGGTCGGCGGCGCCGGCAACGACGTGATCGTCGGCGAAGCCGGTGACGGCAACGACTCCTACTACGGAGACGGCACCGACGGCGGTGTCGGCAACGACACGCTCGACCTGTCGGCGATCACCGCCAACCTGACCGTCGATCTCGGCAACGGGCTCCTCGGGCGCGGCAGCGCCAGCAGCAGCCAGAGCGGGACGGACTCGCTCTGGAACATCGAGAATGTCGCCACCGGATCCGGCAACGACACCATCACGGCCAGCAATGCGGTGAACGTGATGGAAGGTGGGACCGGCAACGACACCTTCCGCTTCCTGAGCAAGGAAGGGGCGGATGGCGATACGATCCTCGGCTTCGAGCCCGGCGACCGGCTCGACGTCAGCGGCATCGACGCCAACACGGCGGTTGCCGGCAACCAGGCCTTCACGCTGGTGCCCGGCGCCGACTTCACCGCCACCGCCCAGCTGGTGGTGACCTATGAGACGCGGGCTGACGGCGATTACACGATCGTCAAGGGGAACGTCGATGCGGCGACGGACGCCGAGTTCCGCATCGAGCTCAAGGGCAGCCACACGCTGACCTCGGACAACTTCAATCTCTGAGGTCCGACTTCAGGGAGTGGTCCGCGCCCCGGACCACTCCCTGCCTTTCCGACATTCCCCCGCGTGTGAATGCTGACGGATTGCGATCATGGCTTCTTCACGAGAACTGGCGAGCGCCAGAAGGCGCGATGCAGCGAAGCTCACGCAGGGCTTTCGCAGTGCCTTCATCTTCCTGTTCGTGATGTCCGGCATCATCAACATCCTGGCGCTGACCGGCTCGCTCTACATGCTCCAGGTCTATGACCGGGCACTGACCAGCGGCAGCGTGCAGACCCTGGTGGCGCTCTCGACCTTGGCGATCGGTCTTTATCTGTTCCAGGGCGGTTTCGACGTGATCCGCTCGCAGGTTCTGGTGCGCGTCGGAGCCAGGCTCGACGAGGACATCGCGCCGATCGCCCATCGCGTCGCGATCGACATGCCCCGTTTCGGATTCTCGAGCGCGGAGGCGCTGGAGCGCGGACGCGATGTCGACACGGTGCGTGCCTTCCTGGGGAGCCAGGGCCCGAGCGCTCTGTTCGATCTGCCCTGGATTCCGCTCTACCTCGCTTTCGTCTACTTCCTGCATCCCTGGCTCGGCGCCCTGACGCTCGGCGGTGCCTTCATCCTGACGCTGCTGACGATCCTCAGCGAAGTGCTGACGCGCCGGCTGAATGGGACCACGCGCCAGGCCGGCATCGTGCGCAACGCGATCGCCGATTCCAATGCCCGCAATGCCGAGGTGCTGAAGGCGATGGGCTTCGCCCACCAGGCCGTTGCGCGCTTCGACGGGGCCAATCGCGAGCATCTGGAGCTGCAGACGCAGGCGAACGACCTCGGCGGCACCTTCGGCGCGATCTCGCGCGTGCTGCGGATGATCCTGCAATCGGCGATCCTCGGCCTTGGCGCCTATCTCACCATCAAGGGCGAGTTGTCCGCCGGTGCCATCATCGCGGCTTCCGTCGCCTCCGCGCGGGCGCTGGCTCCGGTCGATCTCGCCATCGCCAACTGGAAGGGCTTCGTCGCCGCGCGTCTCGCCTTCGCCCGGCTGCGTGACACGGTGGTGGCGCTCAGCCAGGCCATCGAGCCCATGAAGCTGCCGCCGCCGGCCAAATCCCTCAAGGTCGAGAAGATCACGGTGGCCGCGCCGGGTACGGGGCAGGTCCTGCTCAGCGAGGTCGGTTTCGAGATGGCGGCCGGGACGGCCCTCGGCGTGATCGGTCCCAGCGGCGGCGGCAAGACCACCCTGATACGCGCCCTGACCGGCATCTGGCCGACGCTGCGCGGCTCGGTCCGGCTCGACGGGGCCGAACTCAGCCAATGGCCGGAGGAGAGCCTCGGCGCCTCGATCGGCTATCTGCCGCAGGAGGTGAGCCTGCTCGACGCGACGGTCGAGGAGAACATTTCGCGCTTGAATCCGCGCGCCGACGCTTTCGACATCGTCGCAGCCGCCGCGGCCGCCGGCGTCCATGAAATGATCGTTCGGCTGCCCAACGGCTACCAGACGCAGCTCGGCTCGCAAGGCACCGCGCTATCGGCCGGGCAGCGGCAGCGGATCGGCCTCGCCCGCGCGCTCTATGGCAGACCGTTTCTCGTCGTCATGGATGAGCCCAACTCCAATCTCGACGGCGAGGGCGAAGCGGCTCTCAACGCCGCGGTCGAGGCGATCAAGAAACGCGGCGGCATCGCCATCATCGTCGCGCATCGGCCAAGCGCCCTCGTCGCCGTCGACTATGTCTGCCTGATCCAGAGCGGCAAGCTCATCGCCTTCGGCCCGAAAAGCGAGATCCTGGTGCCCTCGGCGGGACATGGCGCAGGGGCGCCCCCTGCGCAGCCGAGCGCCGCCCCGGTCGCTCCCATGACCGGCCACTTCAATGCCAAGCACGAACGGGTGTCGGCATGATCGAGGTCAAGGCTCTCAAACCCCAATCACCCAACCTCCCGACGGCGGAGCAGATCTATCGCACGCCCGAGGCCGAAAGCCGGCCCGCGCGCTTGGTCGGCGCGGTCCTGCTCGCAATGGCTGCGATCGCGACCTACATCGCGAGCCTGTTCCCCAGCTTCGCCAGATCCAGTCCGGAGCCCGCCACCGAGCAGCCGGAGGCGAAGGGCAGCGACGCGCCAGACGTGCTGGGCGCTGTGGCGGAAGAGGAGACGGGAGCGCTCGGCGAGGGCGAAAGGGAGCCGGCGCTGGGTTCCGGCGCCCCAAGCGCGCCGGTGGGCGGGATCGCGGATTTTCTCGGGATCGATTCGCCGCCGATCGATTATGAGCAGCTGCCATTGCCGCGCTCGGATTCGCCAAGGGCTCCGTTCGGTCTCGACCTGCCGAGCAACGACAACCGCCTGGCACGCAGCTTCCAGGCCATCGGGCCTGTCGGCGACAATGGCGGGAGTTCTTCCAGGCCGGCGAGCCTTCCGCGAGAGGAAGCCGGCAGGGCGATTTCGCTGAAACCGGTTAGCGACGTGCCACAGCCTGATCAGGATGATCAGGTCGCGGACCAGAAACCCGGTGACGACAGCCCAGACGAAAAGCCCGGCAGCGCCAGCCCGAACGATCGCTCCCCGCGTAATCAGGCGCCGGTCCTGCGTGGCGTCGTCACCCTGCCGAGCATCGGGATGTGCGAGACGCTGCTCGTCTCCGTCGCGGCGCTGCTCTCAGGCGCGTTCGACGCGGACGGCGATACCCTGTCCATCGTCAATCTGCGCGTCTCCAGCGGGACCCTGACCCCGGTCGAAGGCGGCTGGCTCTTCAAGCCGGCCGCAGGCTCCCACGGCCCGGTACGGCTGGAATACGAGGTCAGCGACGGCAAGGTCGCCGTCGCGCAGACGGCGGGCTTGGAGGTGGTAGAGTTCACCGAGATCAACGGCACCGCTGCGGCCGATATCCTGATCGGGACGGAGTGCGCCGACATCATCATGGGCGGCGACGGGGCGGACAATATCCACGCCCGCGGCGGCAGCGACATCATCCATGGCGGCCTCGGCAGCGACCATATCGTCGCCGGCGCGGGCCATGACCTCGTTTATGCCGGAGTGGGCAATGACATCGTGTTCGGCGGCGCCGGCAACGACGTCATCCATGGCGGAGCGGGCAATGACCGCATCTTCGGCGATGACGGCGACGACGTCATCTACGCCGAGGAAGGCGACGATATCGCCTTTGGCGGCACAGGCGCCGACCAGATCTCCGGCGGATCCGGCAATGACGAGATCCATGGCGAAGACGGTGACGACACCCTGGCGGGCGACGAGGGCGACGACGTGATCTCCGGTGGGGCCGGCGCCGACATGATCGATGGCGGCGCCGGTGACGATCGGCTTTCCGGCGGCGACGACGGCGACCAACTCTTCGGCGGCGCGGGAGACGACGTTCTTCTCGGTGAGGACGGCGACGATTTCATCGATGGAGGCGCGGGAGATGACGACATCGACGGCGGCCGGGGCAACAACATCATTCAGACCGGGAGCGGCAAGAACCGGGTCGTCGCTGCCGATGGCGACAACGTCGTCATCGGGGGAGACTGTCAGGATACGGTTCGGCTCGGTGCCGGGCGCGACACCGTACGCCTCGGCGGTGGCAATGACGTCGTCGAATCCGGTGCGGGCGACGACCGGGTTTTTGGCGAGGACGGCGATGACGAGATTTCCGCCGGCGCGGGCAACGATATCGTCTCCGGCGGCAAGGGGAACGACACGATCGACGCCGGCCCCGGTACCGATCAGGTCACGGGCGACGAGGGCGACGACACGTTCGTCGTGACACTCGACCAGGATGACGATCGCTATGATGGCGGTGACGACACCGACACCCTCGACCTCTCCCGTACCACGCAAGGCGTCGAAGTCGATGCAATCGCCGGCACGGCGAAGGGCGCCGAGATCGGCAAGGATATCGCCGTCAACATCGAAGCCATCATCGGCGGCAAGGGCGACGACAAGTTCGTGGTCGGCGACAAGTCGACGACGCTAACCGGTGGCGAGGGGGACGATGCTTTCGTCTTCGAGGTCTCGCTGGGCGATCAGCAGCGCGATCTCATTCATGAGATCCTGGACCTCGATGCCGGCGACCGTATCGTCGTCAAGCAGTACCAGCTCCGTAGTGACTTCGACGAAGGAGAAGACGATCAGGCCGAAGCGGAAGGCGAGGATGACCGCTTCGACGCGACCTATGGCGACGCGGAGAGCTCGCAACCGTTCAGGTTCCGCATCGAAAAGATCGACGGCAACGAACATACGATCGTCGACGTCTACCTAGAGCAGGATGACGAGCGGGATTTCTCGATCCAGGTCCTCGGAAACCACAAGTTCTATTACTTCTAGCCAGCGCAGAGCTGCGCGTATTGCAGCTCGGGTGCGGATGGAGTGGCCGCCGTGAACATGCAGAACTTCGATGCACGCCGGTTCGACACGGCACCCAAGGTGAACGAGGTCCCGGAGCGCCAAAGCAGCTTCCGGCTCAAGCGCCATGTCATCATCGGCTCGACGCTGGCGCTCATGCTGATCGTCGGTTGCGGAGGCTGGGCCGCGACCGCACAACTGAGCGGCGCGATCATCGCGCAGGGCACCGTCAAGGTCGACCAGAACCTGAAGGAGGTGCAGCATCGCGACGGCGGCATCATTCAGAAGCTCGCGGTCCAGCAGGGCGACAGCGTCGCCGAAGGCCAGATGCTGTTTCAGCTCGACGATGTTCAGACGCGCGCCGAGCTGAGCATCGTCCGTTCGCAGCTCAGCGAAAACCTCGGTCGGAAGATCCGTCTGATCGCCGAGCGCGACAACCTTCCCGAGATCGTGTTTCCGCCGGGCCTGGCCGAGCTCTCCGAAGAGGCGCCTCACATCATCGAGGGCGAGACCCGGCTCTTCGCCGGGAACAAGACCAACCGGGAAAGCCGCAAAGAGCAGCTCGAGATCAGCATCGTTCAGTCCGGCGAAGAGATCAAAGGCCTCAATGCGCGCAAGGTCGCGAAGGTCGAGGAATTGAGGCTCGTCGAGCTCGAGCGCAAGAAATATCTCGGCCTCTTCGAAAAGGGTTTCATCGACGGCACCAAGGTCTACAACATCAACCGTGAATGGGCGCGCCTGCTCGGCGAGCGCGGCGAGATCGAGGCGGCCCTGGCGCGCGCGTCACTGCGCATCAGCGAGGCGCGTCTGCAGGTCATCGCAGTCGACGACACGGCACGTACCGAAGCCCAGCGCGAACTCCGCCAGATCGAGGCCAAGGTCTCGGAACTGACCGAGCGGCGCCTGGCGACGGAGGATCGGCTGTCGAGAACCCAGATCCGGGCGCCGATCGCAGGTGTCGTCAACGAGCTCACGGTCTTTACGATCGGGGGGGTGATCACGCCTGCCGCGCGCCTTGCGACGATCGTCCCACGCAACGCCAGGCTCACGGTCGAAGTCAGGATCTCGCCGGCCGATATCGACCAGGTCCGGCAAGGCCAAACGGCGCGGCTGCGCTTCTCGGCCTTTGCGCGCAACAGCACGCCGGAATATCCCGGCACGGTGGTGCATGTCTCGCCCGCGACGTCGAAGGACCCGGCGAGCGGCGCGACCTTCTACATCGGCGAAGTGCAGATCGACGGTGATGTGGCGGCGCTCGGCGAGCGCAAGCTGCTCCCGGGCATGCCGGTGGAGGTGTTCATCTCCACCGAGGAGCGGACGGCCTTCTCCTATCTCGCAAAGCCCTTCCTCGACCACGCTTCGCGCATGTTTCGCGAGAGATAGGACCAAAGCAGCCAATCAACGGCACTCGACAACCGACGGGCTGCCACCCAATCCGGAGATATCGCCGCGACCAAAAGACTGGTGGCGTGAGCCGCAATGATGCGCCTCCTCATGCTTATCCCGGCATGCCTCCGCGGGGGCTTCAGGGCGTCACGACGCGGGAGCGGGTTCCGCGGCCGCTTCCCGCAGCGCCTCGATGTGAAGCGAGGCGGCTTTCAGGGCCTTGCTTTCGATAGCGCGATAATGTGCGACGACCTCGCGCCCCATCGGCGTCAGATGAGCGCCACCACCATTGGCGCCTCCGGTCGAGGCTTCGACCAGGGGCTGGCGAAACATGTGATTGAGGTCGTCGACCAGCAGCCAGGCGCGGCGATAGGACATCTTCATCGATCGCCCTGCGCCGGAGATCGAGCCGGTCTCCTCGATGGCCTCGAGAAGGTCGATCTTGCCCGGCCCGAGCCGGCCGCTCGACGCCAGGTCGACCCTGACGCTGATCGCGGCAGCCGGCTTCTGCTGGACGGGGTCGGGCATAACGGTATCCTTTGCGCTTGCCCCCATTCTAAACATTTTCCAGCGAATGGCACCGCTCCGAAACGGTGCCCGATCGATCGCAACCGGGGCCGTCTCGTCGAGAGCCCGGCCTGCATGAAGCTCGACGGGCATCTCATAGGCACCGTGCGGCCGGTCAGGGCGCGTCGATCGAGACGCTCTTGATCACGGCATGGACCGCGCGGCCGGGGGCGAGCGCCAAGGCGTCGACGGATTTGGCGGTCAGGCGGGCAAGCAGCCTTTCCCCGGCGCAGTCGAGCAGCAGTTCGACCGCGCCACCGGGGCGGCGCGCGCCGATCTCGACCACGGTGCCGGGCAGGATGTTGAGCGCGCTGACGCCGACGGGTGGGGCAAGGCTGATCAGCACGTCGCTGGCGAGGATGCGGACGCGGACTTTCG
The DNA here is from genome assembly GCF_001509835.1 of Allobosea sp. WAO. Lineage (GTDB taxonomy): Bacteria > Pseudomonadota > Alphaproteobacteria > Rhizobiales > Beijerinckiaceae > Allobosea. Next base: position 95,583 of record NZ_JXTJ01000020.1, on the reverse strand, counting down.
CTCCGGGGGACAGCCCGATGCGCGCGACCTGCAGTGATCCGGCGCGCGTCTCCAGCCGGGTCAGCCCATAGACCTCGTCATGGCCGGCAATGCCGGCCTCGATGATCGAGCCGGCCTCTGCCGCGCCCGAAAAGCCGGCGATATCGAGCCGGGACATCACCTGGGCGGTCGGACCGCAGGCCGTGACCCTGCCCGCATCGACGGTCACCAGCGTGGTCGCCAGCCGTGCCACCTCGGCGACGGAATGCGAGACGTAGACGATGGGAACACCGATCTCGTCGCGCAGGCGCTCGATGTAGGGCAGGATTTCCGCCTTGCGCGCTTCGTCGAGCGAAGCGAGCGGCTCGTCCATCAGCAGGAGGCGCGGCCGCGACAGCAATGCTCGGCCGATTGCGACGCGCTGTTTCTCGCCGCCGGAAAGCGCTCCCGGCCGGCGCTCCAGCAGGTGGCCGATCCCGAGCAGGCCGAGCACACCGTCGAGATCGCTGCTGGCCCTGGCGCTGCGTGGCGAGAACCAGTGCCCGAACAGGAGGTTCTGGCGGACGCTGAGATGCGGGAACAGTCGCGCTTCCTGGAAGACGTAGCCGATGCGGCGGCGATGCTTCGGTACGAAGGTCCCGGCCTGGGTGTCGACCAGAACCTCGCCGTCCACGACGACACGCGCCCGCTCCGGCGCAATCAGCCCGCCGATGATGTTGACGAGCGAGGTCTTGCCCGAGCCGGAGCGGCCGAACAAGGCGGTCAGCCGGCCATCCGAGCAAAAGGCGGCATCGAGCGCGAACTGGCCGAGCCGATGTTGGACGGCAACCTCGATGACCTCGCTCATTCGACTGCGATCCGACGTCCGACGGCGCGCGCCAGCCACTCCGAGACGAACAAGGCCGCGACCGAGATCGCGATCGAGATCAGCGTCAGCCGCATCGCGCCGGCATCGCCATTGGGTACCTGCGTGAAGGTATAGATCGCGGAGGGCAAGGTCTGCGTCTCGCCGGGGATGTTGGAAACGAAGGTGATGGTGGCGCCGAACTCGCCCATCGCCTTGGCGAAGCACAGGATCATGCCGACGAGAACGCCCGGCAGACAGAGCGGCAGCGTCACGGTCAGGAAGACCCAGAACGGACTGGCCCCGAGCGTCCCGGCGGCATCCTCGAGCTTGCGATCGACCGCCTCGATCGAGAGCCTGATCGCCCGGACCATCAGCGGAAAGCCCATTACGGCGCAGGCGAGCACCGCGCCGGTCCAGCGGAACGATAGCACGATGCCGAACCAGTCATAGAGAAGCTGCCCGACCGGACCACGCCGGCCGAACCAGATCAGCAAGAGGTAGCCGGTTACGACGGGTGGCAGGATCAGTGGCAGGTGAACGACCGCGTCGAGCAGCGACTTGCCCCAGAAGCGCCCGCGCGCCAGCAGCCAGGCGACCGCGAGCCCGAGAGGCAGGCTCGCCAGCATCGCCGTCGTCGCGACGATCAGGCTGAGCCTGACCGCCGTCCATTCCTCCGGCGAAAGCCAGTCGCTCACGAAGAGCTGGCGGGCTTGTTCAGCACCGTGAAGCCCTGCTTCTCGAAGGAGGCCTTGGGGCCGTTGCTGCGCAGATAAGACAGGAAGCCGCTCGCGTCAGCGTTGGCCGAATCCTTGGTGATGGCGACCGGATAGAGGATCGGGGGATGCGAATCCTCGGGGAAAACCGCCACGACCTTGACCTTGGGGTCGGCGGCGGCGTCCGTCGTGTACACGATGCCGAGGGGGGCTTCGCCACGCGAGACCAGGAGCAGCGCGGCGCGGACATTGTCGGCCTGCGCCACCTTGTCCTTGACCTTGTCCCAACCGCCGAGCTTCTCCAGCGCGGCCTTGCCGTATTTGCCGGCCGGAACGGAATCGACATTGCCCATGGCGAGCCTGCCCTGGCCGAGCGCGGCGGCGAGGTCGACGCCCGGCGCGAGCGTGACGGAGGCCGCAGCATCGGCGGGCGCGATCAGCGCGATGCGGTTCGCCAGCAGCGTCACGCGGGTGTCCGGCTTGATCAGGCCCTTGCCGGCCGCATAGTCCATCCAGTCCAGATCGGCGGAGAGGAAGAGATCGGCCGGGGCTCCCTGCTCGAGCTGCTTGGCGAGCGCGTTGCTCGCGGCATAAGAAATCTTGGGCGCCGGCTTGCCAGTTTCCTTGACCCAGTTCGCCGCGATCTCGTCGAGCGAGTTCTTCAGGCTGGCGGCGGCGAAGATCACGAGCTCCTTCGTCTGCGCCTGGGCCGTGCCGACGGCAGGGACGAGACCGATCAGGAAGGCGGCGGCCATTCCCATCATCTGGCGGCGGATCATCATGGTTCTCGTCCTCTCCCGGTTCGTGTACGTTCAGTTTGATTGGATATAGCCAATGGGCCGGCAGGTCGAGAGGCTACCTTGGGACAGCTGGACAAGGCCGCCTGCTGCTTCGATACGAAATTCGGCCAACCTGCCCAGCAACGGAGACATCACCGTGAAGATCAGCGCTCGCAATCAGCTCAAGGGAACGATCGTGGAGATCACGAAGGGCGCGACGACCGCTCACGTGCGCCTCGATATCGGGGGCACGATCGTGACTTCGGCGATCACCAATGCGGCCGTCGACGAGCTCAAGCTGGCGGTCGGCCAGAAAGCCTATGCCGTGGTCAAGGCCTCCGACGTGATGATCGCCATCGACTGACAGGCAATGGTCCGGGAAAATGAAATCCGTGACGCCGAGGTCGCTGTCGCCGCACCCGCGGCGACGGATGCCGGCCTCGTCTTCATCGGCCGCATTCGCACACCCTGGACCTCACGGCTGACCTGCCCCCGGCAGGGGCGGCACGATGGCCCGCTCTGCCGGATCGAGCTCTTCGCGCCATGGGGCCAGGCGCTCGACGGCATCGAGCGCTTCGAGAGGCTGGAAGTGCTCTACTGGCTGCACCGGTCGCGCCGCGACCTGGTGCGCCAGAGCCCTGCCAATAATGGCGAGGTGCATGGCACCTTCGCCCTGCGCTCGCCGGTGAGGCCGAACCCGATCGGAACGTCGATCGTGACGCTCACGGGGCGCGAGAACGCGACCCTGCTGGTCCGCGGATTGGATTGTCTCGACGACACGCCGCTGCTCGACATCAAGCCGGACCGAACGCTGTTCACGCCGATAGCGCCACCGCAACCCGGCGATTTCCAGACCGGCGAATAAGCATCTTCACCAATCTGCGTCGCCCCCGTCCTTGCTGGGGGCAACGGTGGCGCGCGCCTGCCGTGAGATGCAGCAGGGATCACCGAGGTCGGCCACGGAACTCACGTGGCGCGCGGCGCGTGTTGGCCGATGTTGCGGGGGCAACGGCATCGACACGCCGCAATGTCATTGGTTATATTATCTTGAATATAACGATGGCATGGAGTTGATACGAAAGTGGATCGAGACCACGGGGCTCGGATGCTGGCGGCGGGAGGCGAGAAGCTGGGTCCGGAGATGGCTCCTCGCGTTGCCGAACAGCGGGCGAAGGCGGACTATGCAAGCGAGCTTTTCAAGACTCTCGCGCATCGGACGCGGCTGCTCTTGCTCTACCAGCTCGCCGAGAGCGAACGATCCGTCACCGAGCTGGAGGCGATCCTCAACCTCCCGCAGGCGGCCGTGTCCCAGCAACTCGCCAGGCTCCGCCTTCAAGGGCTCGTGGCAACGCGCCGGGACGGCAGGAGCGTCATCTACAGGCTGATCAGCGAGAACATCCGCGATCTGCTCAAGGCCGCGATCTCGATGGAGGTCGGCCAGCCGGACGTGAACTGGAATTCCAGGATCCGGCTCGGCTAGCTTCCGCCGCCGAGCTGGAGGTCAGCTCGCAAGAAGCCTCCTGCGACCATGGTGCCGGGAAAGACGCCCGCGGTCAGGCGTTCGGAATGTCGTCCGCATCTGCGACCCGGCTGGCGGCTCGCCGGATCGCCATGAACTGAGATCTCTCGTGGCAATCGGTTGGGGGGATTTCAGGCCGCAGTGCCGTTGGCGACCTCGGTCACGACCTCGTCCAGGGTGGCGAGGAAGAGATCGGCGTTCTCCTTGGAGAAGACGAGCGGCGGCCGGATCTTGAGCACGTTGGCGGCCGGCCCCGCGGCGCTTATCAGCACCCGCCTCGCACGCAGCCCGTTGACGATGCTGGCGGTTTCCTCGGTCGCGGGCTCGCGTGTTGCGCGGTCGCGTACCAGTTCGGTCCCCACGAACAGACCCGCGGAGCGGATATCGCCGATGATCGGGTGTCGTTGGGCCAGGGCTTGAATGCCATCGCGCAGATGGGCTCCGACCGCCGCGGCGTTCTCGATCAGCTTCTCGCGCTCGATGACATCCAGGACCGCCATGCCGACGGCGGCGGAAACCGGATTGCCGCCGAAGGTATTGAAGTAGCGCAGGCGCTCGCCGAAGCGCGCAAGGACTTCCGGCCGCGCGACCATGCCCGCCATCGGATGCCCGTTACCCATCGGCTTGCCGAGGGTGACCATGTCGGGCACCAGCCCGTGGCGCTGGAAGCCCCACATGCCGTGGCCGGTTCGGCCAAAGCCGGGCTGGACCTCATCGGCGATGAAGAGGCCGCCGGCCTCGCGCACCGCCTCGACCGCTTCGCGCAGGAAACCCGGTGGATCGGCGAAGACGCCGTCGCTGGAGAAGATCGTGTCGACCAGCAGCGCCGCCGGCTTGACGCCGTCGGCCCGCATCGTGGCGAGCGCCTCGCGTACATGGTCGGCAAAGATGCTGCCGACATCCTGGTCCGGGTTGCGGTAAGCGTCCGGTGCCGGCACCCGGTAGACGCCCTGGCCGAGCTTCATGCCGGCGCCGAGCGAGGGAGACATCTCGGCGATGGCATTGGTGACGCCGTGATAGGCGAACTGCGTGACGATGAAACCGGTCCCGCCGGTATGGGCGCGGGCCACGCGGAAGGCGAGATCGTTGGCCTCGCTGCCCGTGCAGGTGAACATGACATGCCCGAGCTCGGCCGGGAAATATCCCAAAAGCCGCTCGGCATAGTCCAGCACCGCCTCGTGCAGATAGCGCGTGTGAGTGTTGAGCTGGCGGGCCTGATCGGCGAGCGCTGCGACCACATGCGGGTGGCAATGCCCGACCGAGGCGACGTTGTTGTAGACGTCGAGATAGGCTCGGCCCTCCGGGTCGTAGAGCCAGACGCCTTCGCCGCGGGTTACATGCACCGGATCGGCATAGAAGAGCCGATAGGCCGGACCGAGCAGGCGCCGGCGGCGCTCGACCATCTCCTGTTCGCGCGCGGCCAGCGCGTCGGCGGTGGCGGGATCGTAGGCGTTGATCATGGTCATTGTCGTCACTCCACCCGGGTGGCCTGGCGCAGATAGGCTTGGGCCTGCGCCCGGTCCAACGTGTCGCAGCAGTTCAATCGCGCCCAGGCCTGCCGATTGTTGCGCAGGATATAGGCGCGGTTCTCAGGGTATCGGGCGGCGCGCCAGCCCGAGATCGCCACGGTCAGAACCATGCGCGTCGTAATGAGGTCGAAGAGCAGGTCGAGCTCGACGGGCTCCAGCGGCACGAGCCGGTGATAGGCGGCGACCATCGGCGCCACCATTTCCAGCGGGTGACCGGCTTCCGAGACCTGATAAGCGGCGGCGACCGCCAGATTGTTGATCAGCGGCGCGTGGACCATGTCGCCGAAGTCGATAATGCCGGCGATGCGGCTGTGATCGTCGGGCGCCACCAGCACATTGTGCGGATTGAGATCATTGTGGATCACCTGCGCGCGCAGGCCGGGCAGCCGGGGCAGGGCGTGGTGTTCGAAACGGTCGAGCACGCGTTCGGCCAGGGACCGCTGCGCCGGATCCTGAACATGCACGAGCAAGGGGCGCACGGTGTTCGCGTGCTTGAGGTCCCACATCAGCTTATGGCCGGCACCGGCATGGAAGAAGCCGCGTAGCGCAAGATCGAGGCGCGCCGTGTGACGCCCGAGCGCGTGCTGCAGGTCCTTGCCGGGGCTTGCCTTCTGCATGGGGACGCCCTGCAGATACGAGAGCACCCGGACGAGGCGCGGCGCGGCGCCCGCCCCTTCGAGCCACCATTCGGCGGCTCCGGTGCGGGTGCGCAGCAGGCGGGGCACCGGCAGCTCGGGGTCGACGGCGGCGATGTGGAGCAGCGCCTTGGTCTGGAAGTCGATGACCCCGGGATCTTCGGCGGGGTTGCTGACCTTCAGCACATAATGCGCATCGCCCGCGCGCAGATGGTAGTTGCGGTCGCGCTCACCCGACAGTTCCGCGGCCTCTGCGACCAGGCCGAAGACGTCGCGGGCTATGCGCTCGACATCATGCAGCGACAACTCCGGCGAGGCGGTGTCGAGCAGGACGCTCGGTTCCAAGATATGGCTGGTGGTCATGGCAAGTTTCCTGGACGCATCGCCCTGAGCCGGCATTGCATCTTGATGGTTCCCGGAGCGCTTTCCCGCCACCGCTGGCAGTCCGGTCCGATGGTGGAAGGCTCGCCATCGTCCGGGTCCAAGGGGAAAAGCGTCATCAAGGCGAGGTTTCGTGATCGGCTAGGACTGCGGGCCTGCGCCGTCGGGCGGGATCAGGATGTGGTTGTTGAGGATGACGTCGCCTCCCGCGAGAATATCCTCGCGGATCGCCCGCTTCGCCGCCTGGGGTTCGTGGCGCCGGATCGCTTCGATGACGTCGTAGTGATGCTCGATCATCGTCCGTCCGCCATCGGCATAGGCGGCGGCGATGACGGGCCCCATCTGGAGCCACAGATTTTGCAGGATGCCACGCAGAATCGGCATGGCGGCGATCTCGGCGAGTTCGAAATGGAAGATCTGGTTGATCGCCGTCGCGCGGGTGAATTCGCTGCGGGCCAGGGCCTGCTCATTGTCCTCTGTCAGCCGTTCCAGCCGTGCGATGTCGGCCGGCGTCGCGTTCGTGGCGGCGCCTTCCGCCGCCAGGCCCTCGAGCTTCAGGCGGATCGTGCGGATCTCGAGATATCGCTCCTGCGGCAGGCTGGGGACGCGGATATCGCGCGGGCTCCGCAGCGCCAGCGCCCCTTCATGCACGAGCCGGAGCACCGCGTCGCGCACGGGAGTCACGCTGGTGCCCATCTGCTGGGCGAGATCGCGGATCTTGAGACGGTCTCCGGGCTTCAGCGCGCCTTTGGTCAGTGCTTCGGCGATGTGCTGGTACACGCTGCCGCCGAGACTGTTCTGGCCGACTACCCGATGCTCGAAAGTCACGATAGCTCCCCATAAGCTTGACGGCGTCCCGGCTTCGGGGCCGGTCCTGCGCGGCCAGGCTCGTCACCTCGCCGCGCCCTGACCGGACCTCAGGCAGCCTCGAAGCCGAACATCGACTTGACCTCGAGGAAGTCCTCGAAGCCGAACTTGCCCCATTCCCGGCCATTGCCCGATTGCTTGTAGCCGCCGAAGGCGGCCGCAAGGTCGCCTGGCGCCCCGTTGAGGTGCACCATGCCGGCGCGGATCCGGCGCGCCACCCTGCGCGCCTGCTCGAGATCGCCGGCGGTGACATAGCTCGACAGCCCGTAGACCGTGTCGTTGGCGATGGCGATGGCCTCCTCCTCGGTCCCGTAAGGCAGGATGGACAATACCGGCCCGAAAATCTCCTCGCGTGCAATCGTCATATTGTTGCGCACATCGGCAAAGATCGTCGGGCGGACATAGTAGCCGCGGTTGAGTGCCTCGGGGCGACCGGGGCCACCGGTCACCAGGCGGGCGCCCTCGGCGATGCCGGCCTCGATGAGCGCCTGGATCTTGTCGAACTGCACCTGGCTGACGACCGGCCCGATGGTGGTGCTCGCCTCGCGCGGATTCCCGACGACCGTCTGCTCCGCAACCTTGCGGGCGATCTCGATCACCGCTTCCTGCTGGTCTCTCGGGACCAGCAGCCGCGTCGGGGCGTTGCAGGACTGGCCGCTATTGCTGAAGCACTGGCGCGCGCCATGGGTGATGGCCTTCGCCAGATCCGCGCCGGGCAGGATGATGTTCGGCGATTTGCCGCCCAGTTCCTGCGCGACGCGCTTCACCGTATCGGCGGCGGCGCGTGCCACGGCGATGCCTGCCCGGGTCGAGCCGGTGAACGACACCATGTCGACATCGGGATGCGAGGACAGCGCGGCGCCGACCGAGGGGCCATCGCCATTGACCATGTTGTAGACGCCGGCGGGGACGCCCGCCTCGTGCATGATCTCGGTGAAGAGCAGCCCGGACATCGGGGCGACTTCGCTGGGCTTGAGCACCATGGCGCAGCCGGTGGCCAGGGCCGGGCCCACCTTGCAGGTGATCTGGTTCATCGGCCAGTTCCACGGCGTGATGAAGGCGCAAACACCGATCGGCTCGCGGGTGACCAGCGTCCGGTTGATGATCTCGTCGAACTCGTAGGTCTTGAGGACCTCCAGGACCTGCGAGAGGTGACCGAGGCCGGCGGCCGCCTGGGCATCGCGGGAGAAGCCGAGCGGGGCACCCATCTCGTCGGAGATGGTGGCCGCCATCTCGTCGTAGCGCTTCCTGTAGACCGCGATGACGCTGCTGAGCAGTTCGACCCGCTCCTTTCGGCTGGTGCGGGAATAGGAGGCGAAGGCGCGCCGCGCTGCCGCGACCGCCTTGTCGACGTCGGTTCGGCCGCCCATCGCGATGCGGGCATAGGCTTCCTCCGTGGCCGGGTTGACGACCTCGAGGGTGTCGCTTCCGGACGGTTCGACCCAGGAGCCGTCGATGTAGAACTGGAGATTATGAGTCATGAGCTGTTCCTGCTCCGTGGAAGGCGATCCGGCCGGCTTCAGCGGGCCAGAGGAGAAGCGCCGCGCAGCCCGTCCAGGAACTGCCCGAGACAATCGCCGATCACCGAGATCTGGTAGCCGCCTTCCTGGACGATCACGACCGGCAGGCCTGCGGCGCCGATCCGCTCGCCAATGCCGCGGAAGCCGGCTGTCGAGACGTCGAGCAGGCCGATGGGGTCTTCGCGATGGCTGTCGTAGCCGAGCGCCAGCACGAGCGCCTCGGCGCCGAAGTCCTTGATCTGCGCTAGAGCGGTATCGACGGCGCCATGGAAAGCTGCGTCGCTCGCCTTGGGGGGCAGTGGCAGGTTGACGTTGAAACCTTCACCCTGACCGTCGCCATGCTCGTCGGCATAGCCGATATAGTAGGGGTAGTAGCTGTTGGGATCGACGTGGATCGAGACGGTCAGCACGTCGCTTCGGCGATAGAAGATCTCCTGCGTGCCGTCGCCATGGTGGGCGTCGACATCGAGCACCGCGACCTTGCCGAAGCGCCCGCGTAGCCGCTCGGCGGCGGTCGCCGCATTGTTGAGATAGCAGAAGCCCGTGGCCCGGTCGGCGCGGGCATGGTGCCCCGAGGGGCGGCACAGGGCATAGGTCGCCGCTTCGCCGGCGATCACGGCATCGGCTGCAGCGACCGCGGTGTGGTTGGAGCGCAGGGCCGAGCGCCAGGTGTTCGGGCCGATCGGCACCGCCATGTCGCCGAGATAATAACCGGCTTCGGCGACGATCCAGTTGGAGCGGCATGGCCGGCGATGCGCCGTATCCGGCCGGCCGTTCCAATAGGGCGAGACGTTGGGAAGCACCTCGGGACCGGCCTCGGGAACCTTGCGCCAGCGCTCGAAAGCGCTTTCCAGAAAGTCGAGATAGCTTTGCGTGTGGACGGTCAATGCCGGCGCCGACCCGTAATCGGAGGGCTGCTCGGGCGCGATGCCGCGCTGCTGCAGCGCGCCCAGCAACGCCGCGGTGCGGCTCGGCAGGTCTTTCGGCTCGCGGATGCGGCCGACCTGCATGAACTGCTGGGGATCGTGCAGGCTCTGGTCGGGATGAAAGAATGCTCGCATGGCGCCTTGCTCCTGTCGTCCTGTTCCCGGCCTAGGCGGCTGCCCGCGCCAGCGCGGCAGCCCGCACCGCCACCAGCGTGGTGTCCGGCGTGATTCCGTCCGGGTCGTAGCGAATCTCGATCAGCGCCGGCATCGACTCGCGTTCGGCGAAAGCCTGTGCGCGTTCGAAGGCCGGCATGAAGTCACCGGTCTGCGCCACGGTTTCGCCATGCCCGCCATAGGCCCGCACCAGCGCCGCGAAGTCGGGATTGGTCAGTGATAGGCCGAAGACCCTTGCCGGATACTCGCGCTCCTGATGCTGGCGGATCGTGCCCCACATGCCGTTATTGAACACCAGGATGACGATCCCGAGCCTGTTCTGCGCCGCGGTTCCGAGTTCCTGCATCGTCATCTGGAAACAGCCGTCACCGGCGTAGCAGAGCACCTGGCGTTGCGGGAAAGCGAGTTTGGCGGCGATGGCCGCCGGCAGGCCGTAGCCCATCGCGCCGCAGATCGGCGAGGCCTGCGTGCCCAGTCCCGAGAACTGCAGGAAGCGGTGCGGAAACAGCGCGAAATTGCCGGCGCCGAGCGTCACACAGGCATCCCTCGGCAGCTTCGGACGCAGCGAGGCCGATATTTCCGCGAGGTTGGTTTCGCCCGGCATCGGTCCGGGCACCAGCGTCGCCAGATACTCGTCATTGGCGGCCCTGGCGGCGCCGGCCCAGCGAAGGCTCCCCTTGGGCGAAAGCCCGGCGACCGCGGCCGCGAACCCGGTGGGATCGGCGACCATGGCGAGCTCCGGCCGATAGACCCGGCCAAGCTCATTGGGATCGGCGTGGACATGCACGAGCTTCTGGCGCGGCAGGGGGCTGGCGACGTGCACGTAGCCCTCGGTCGTCGGCTCGTCGAGGCGGGTGCAGACGGCGAGAAGCAGGTCGGCCTCCGCCAGGCGCCGCGCCAGCTTGCCATCCATGCCGTAGCCGACATGGCCGGCGAAGTTGGGGTGGCGGTTGTCGAAGCATTCGAGCCGCCGCCAGGAGACGCCGACCGGCAGGTCGAAACGCTCGGCAAAGTCGCGGATGGAGGCGAGGGCCGGCTCGTTCCAGCCCGCACCGCCGACGATCATGAACGGACGCTCCGCTGCCGCAAGCAATGTCGCGAGGCGCTCGATCTCCGCCGGTGCTGGGTGGGGATGGGCGGGTTCCGCCGGCGGGACATCGGCCACCGCGGCCTTGCCCCAGAGCGTGTCCTCCGGCAGCGCCAGCACCACCGGGCCGGGGCGCCCGCTGCGCGCGACCTGGAAGGCCCGGGCGACGAATTCGGGAATCCGGTCGGTGCGGTCGATGCTGGCGACCCATTTCGCCATCGGCCCGAACATGCGCCGGTAGTCGACCTCCTGGAAGCAGTCGCGTTCGACGGTGTCGGAGCCGATCTGGCCGATGAACAGCACCATCGGCGTGCCGTCCTGATAGGCGGTGTGCACGCCGATGCAGGCATTGCTTGCGCCCGGGCCGCGCGTGACGAAGCAGATTCCAGCTTCGCCCGTCAGCTTGCCATGGGCCTCGGCGGCGAAGGCCGCCCCGGCCTCCTGGCGGAAGGAGATGGTGTCGATCGCATCGCGATTCTCGTAGAGGGCGTCGATGCAGGGCAGGAAGCTCTCGCCGGCGACCATGAAGACACGGCGCACGCCGTTGAGCATGAGATGGCGGACGAGAATGTCGCCACCGGACCTGACGGGCATTGCTTGGTTCGATCTCACTGCGATTCTCCTTCGAGCACCGCCAGGCGCGGGTTCCAGTGGGCCCCGGGAATGGCGGCGATCAGGCGCTGCGTGTAGGCGTGACCCGGTGCGTCGAAGATCTGCTCCGGCGGCCCGTATTCGACGATCTCGCCGCGATGCATCACCGCGATGCGGTCGCAGATCTGGGCCGCGATGCGCAGGTCATGGGTGATGAAGATGATCGCGATGTTCAGCTTGCGCTGGAGCTCCTGCAGCAGCCGCAGGATCTGCGCTTGAACGGACACATCGAGGGCCGAGACGCTTTCGTCGGCGACCAGCAGCTCCGGCTCCAGCGCGAGCGCGCGGGCGATGCCGACACGCTGCCGCTGACCGCCGGAGAACTCCTGCGGATAGCGGTCGAAGGCGGATGCCTCCAGACCGACCAGGCCGAGCAGTTCGCGCGCCTTGCGCTCAGCCTCGGCGGGCGGCACGCCATTGGCCATCGGCCCGTCGGTCAGTATGCGCCCGACTGTCTGGCGCGGGTTGAGCGAGGCGAAGGGATCCTGGAAGATCATCTGGATGTGGCGCCGCAGCGGGCGGAAGGCGCTGGCCGACAGCGGCACGATATCCTGGCCGCGGAAGCGGATTTCGCCGGCCTCGACCTCCGTGAGCTTCAGCAGGCAGCGTCCGAGCGTGGATTTGCCAGAGCCGGATTCCCCGACGACGCCGAGCGTCTCGCCGCGCCGCAGCGCGAAGCTGATATCGTTGACGGCGTTTACAACGCGCGGCTTGGAGAAGAATCCGCCGCCGCTGCTGTAGACCTTGCGCAGACCGTTCACCTCGAGCAGCGTCGGTTCATCGGCGCGGGTTTCGGTCGCTTCGGCTCTGGCCTCGCGATGGGGGACCGCGGCGATCAGGCGCCGCGTATAAGGGTGCTGCGGCCTGTTCAGGATGTCCTTGGCCGGGCCCTGCTCGACGATGCGGCCGCGCTCCATCACGGCGACACGGTCGGCGATGTCGGCAACCACGCCGAAATCATGTGTGACGAACATCACGCCCATGCCCTTGGCCCGCTGGATCTTGCGAATCAGGTCGAGGATCTGGGCCTGGGTGGTGACGTCGAGCGCCGTCGTAGGCTCGTCGGCGATCAGTAGTGCCGGTTCGAGCGCCAGTGCCATGGCAATCATCACGCGTTGGCGCTGCCCGCCGGATAGCCGGAACGGATAGGCGTCGCGCAGATTCGCGGGATCGGGGAGCCCGACATACTCGAACAGCTCGAGCACGCGCCGCTCGCGGGTCGCCGGGTTCTTCTCGCCATGGACCTCGAGAACTTCGGCGACCTGATCGCCGACCCTCATCAAGGGGTTGAGCGCCGAAAGCGGCTCCTGGAACACCATCGCCATGGCACGCCCGCGCTCGGCCTCGAGCTCGGCCTCGCTCATGTCCAGCAGATTCCTGCCGCGAAACAGGATCTGGCCGTCGCTCGGCTGCAGATAGCGCGGCAGCAGCCCCATGATGGCGTTGGCGGTCAGGGATTTGCCAGAGCCGGATTCGCCGACGATGCACAGGATCTCGCCTGCCTGGAGGTCGAAGGAGATGTTCTCGACGGCGAAGGCGCGGTCGAGCCCGGCCGGCAGCGGAATCGCCAGGTTTTCGACGCGCAGAAGGGGAGCGGATCGGTCCGTCATCTCAGCCCTTCCGCCCGCGCAGATGCGGGTTCATCGCGTCGTTGAGGCCTTCGCCGATCAGGTTGATGGCGAGCACGGTCAGCAGGATGGCGACACCCGGGAAGACACTCATCCACCAGGCCTCGCGCAGCATGGTGCGGGCAGCGCCGATCATGAAGCCCCAGCTCATCATGTTGCGGTCGCCCAGGCCGAGGAAGGACAGCGAGCTCTCGGTCAGGATCGCGGTGGCCACCATGAGAGAGGCCGTTACGATGATCGGCGAGACCACATTGGGCAGGATCTGGGTGAGCATGATGCGCGGACCGCTCTGGCCGATGACCACTGCCGCCTGGACGAATTCGCGCGAGCGCAGGCTCAAGAACTCGCCGCGGACCAGGCGCGCCACGGGCGGCCAGGAGACGATCGCGATGGCCAGGGTGATGGAGGTGATGCTCGGATTGAAGATCGCCACCAGAACGATCGCCATGGCGAAGGCCGGGATGGTCTGGAAGAACTCGGTGAAGCGCATCAGCACGTCATCGGTCCTGCCGCCATAATAGCCGGCGAGGGCGCCGATCGAGACCCCGATCAAGACCGCGACCGCGGTCGAGATCAGGCCGATGAGCAGCGAGACGCGCGCGCCATAGGCCAGGCCGGCGGCGATGTCGCGCCCGAGCATGTCGGTGCCGAGCGGAAAGGCCGGGTCCTCGGACGGTGCCAGCAGCGGGTCGCCGACACTTTGCCAGGGGCTGACCGGGAAGAGCAGGGGGGCCGCGAGCGCCACGGCCGCGACCACGATCAGGATGCCGAGGCCGAGAAGGGCGCCGTAATTCTTGGCGTAGCGTTGGAAGAATTTCACGATTGCGATCCTCAGCTTGCGGCTTCGATGCGCGGATCGACGAAGCGATAGAGCAGATCCGAGATGAGGTTCACGAAGACGACCACGGCCGCGGTCACGAGGAAGACGCCGAGCAGCACCGGATAGTCACGCTGCAGCAGCGCATCGAACATCAGGCGCCCGATGCCGGGCCAGGCGAACACGGTTTCCGTCAGAACGGCGCCACCGACGAGCTGCCCGGCCTGCATGCTGGCGAAGGTGAAGACCGGCAGGATCGCATTGCGCAGCACATGCCGCCGGATGATCTGCGCCTGGGGGACACCCTTGGCGCGGGCGGTCTTGACGAAGTCGAGCGACATCACCTCGAGCATCGAGGCCCGCGTCAGGCGCGTGTAGATCGCGGTGAAGAACAGGCCGAGCGTGACGGTGGGCAGGATGAGATGGTGTCCGATATCGAGCGCCCGCGCCCAGCCGGTGTAGCCGCTGCCGATGGTCTCCATGTCGAAGGGCGGCAGCCAGTCGAGATGGAGCGAGAACACCAGCACCGCCATCAGGGCGACCCAGAACAGCGGGGTGGCGTAGAAGACCAGGGCGCCGGTCATGACGACGCTGTCGGTGACGCTGCCGCGCCGATAGGCGGCGACGACGCCGAGCAGGATGCCCAGCACCAGGGAGAAGACGAAGGCGCAACCGGTCAGCAGCAGGGTTGCCGGCAGCCGGTCGAGGATCAGGGTCATTACCGGCAGCTGGTTGCGGTAGGAGAAGCCAAGATCGCCGGTCGCCGCGCCCCGGAGATAGGTCCAGAGCTGCTGGTAGAGCGGCTGGTCGAGCCCGAACTGCGCGCGCAGCTGGGCGATGTATTTGGCATCGCCCGCTCCCGCCTCGCCGGCGAGCACCGAAGCTGGATCGCCCGGCGCCATGTGGATGAGCAGGAAGTTCAGGATCACGACGCCGAGCACGACGAAGGCCGCCTTGAGCAGGCGTTGAAACACGAAATCAAGCGATTTCAAGACTATTCTCCCGACGGCCGCATCGTGCGGGGCCGGGCCGACGGCAAGTGCCGGCCCGGGCGGTTGGCGCGCTTACTTTGCGATCCAGACCTCGTCCATGTACTGGTTGAGACCAATACCGGTGTTGACGAGATTTTTTACCTTCTTGCGGTTGATCGTGACGTTCTGCATCTCGTAGAGCCAGCTGAGCGCGACGTCGTCGACAAGGATCTTCTGTGCTTCCGCATAGGCCTTCGTCGCGGCCTCCTTGCTGACCGCGCTGGCGCCCTCTGCGAACAGGGCGTCGACCTTCGGATTCAGGTAATTCTGGTTGTTGCCGTAGGGCGTGCCCTTGACGACGTTGCTGGACAGATAATGGCGGGCCACGCCGAGCGCCGGCTCACCGTATTGATAGGTGAAGTTGAAGGTCAGATCGAAGTCGAAATCCGCCAGCTTCTGCGACCAGCCGCCGGCGTCCACGCCTTGGATGTTGATCTTGAAGCCGAGTTGCGAGATCTGCTGCTTGATATACTCGGCCATCCGGTCCCAGGCTGCGCCATAGGGCAGCGGCATCAGGTTGACGCTGTAGTCGCCGGGGTTGATCCCCGCATCGGCGAGCAGCTTCTTGGCCTTGGCCATGTCGAAAGGATAGGCCGTGACCTCGGGCGTGTAATACAGCGTGGTCGATGCGAACGGGCCGGTGGCAGGCTTGCCGAGGCCGAAGAAGATATTCTTTACGATGAACTCGCGGTCGATCGCATGCATCAGGGCCTTGCGCACGTTCTTGTCCGAGAACGGCATCTTGCGCTGGTTCAGCTGCATGAAGACGAGGGGGCCATAAACCTCCCAGCCGCTGGTCGTGCTCTCTACATCCTTCAGCTTGACGAGCCGGCGGACCTCGAAGCCCTCGACATCGCCGCCGCGCAGCACGTCGACCGTGCCCTTCTCGAAGGCGACCGCACGCGAGGCGGAGTCCGGGATGATGCGGAAATAGAGCTCGTCGAGATAGGGTTTGCCCGGCTTCCAATAGTCCTCGTTGCGGACGAGATGGATGTAGGAGCCGCGCTTCCATTCCTTGAGCTTGAACGGGCCGGTACCGATCGGCGTCTGGTTGGCGGGATTGGTGCGATAATCCGTGCCGTCGTAGAGATGCTTCGGGATGATCGGGAAGGAGCTCAGCTCGAAGGCGTAGAGAAACGCCGAGAACGGCTTCTTCAGCTTGAAGACGACCTGGTGGGGCGCGGGCGCGGTGATGCTCTCGACATAGGTCGCGGCGATCAGCCGCCAGCGCGGATGCGACTCGCGCAGGAACTTGTCGGCGGTGAAGACCACGTCATCGGCGCTGAACGGCTTTCCGTCATGCCATTTGACGTTGTCCTGGAGGGTGAAGGTGTAGGTCAGGCCATGGGGCGAAACCGCCCAGGATTTGGCCAAAGAAGGCAATGGTTGCAGGTCTTTGCCGTAGGTGAGCAGGCTCTGGTAGATCTGCCCGCCGACATAGAGCGTCGGCCCCTGCGTGTTGAGCCCGACCATCAGCATGGGCGGCTCGGGCTGCGCAATCATGTTCAGTACACCGCCCTTGATCGGCGTTTCCTGCGCAGCCGCACCAGCGGTCGCGGCAAGCATCAAGCCGGCGGCGAGCGCGCCGCGTCGTGTCAAACGAACCATGATTGTTTTCCTCCGGGTGCTTTTGTTTTTTGCGATTCTTCGCACTTTGATTTTGGTCCTGACCCGGATCGCCGAATTGCATCGGCTGATCCCGGGGCGGCCTGAAGGCGTCTGTGCCAGAGCGCGCTTCCGGCTTCCTCCTTGGTTCTCGATTATGATGCATCATATTATGATGCATCATAATTGGTCAAGCGCCGGCGAGGGCTTTCGGATTCTGGTCGATACCAGCGAGTCAGCGACGCATTCGGGTAAGAGCGGCGTCGCAGGGCCTGCTGTGCGGCCGAACCCCATTGACGGCGGGGTGCTGGGCGTACGAAATCTCGAGCGTTCCCCTGCGTGGGAGTATTTGTCTGCTTGAGGCTAGAGAATTCGTCGCTTTGCAGCGGCGAAAGGTGGCGCGTTGCGTTCTGATTTCGGCCCACGCCACACGACGTCTGTGATCGTTTTGTTTTTTCTTTGTTAACGCGCAGCAGAAATAGACCTGAGGCTGGCTGTCTTTCTGATCTATCCGCTTCGCCTCACGCTCTTTGAGGCGGCATTCACTGCCTTTCTGGATCGAAATCTGCTTCAGGGGCGGGTGATCGCTAACGCCGGGAGTGTTCGGGAGCTTGCGTCGATGTCGGTTCTGTGAGGATGAAATCTGCTCAAGGCAGCTTGTTTTCTTATGTTTGGCGTAACAGTAATTCTGAGCAAATCAGAATTATTGCGATCGTTATCGCGTCTCTGCCCTTTTATTATTTGTCTCTGGAGTTGCCGAAGCTCATTATTTCCGGCGCCTTGCAGGGCAAAGGCTTTCCGGATGGCGGTGGTCCTACGAATATATTGTCCTTCAACTCCGGTATTCGGATTGCTGGTTTTGAATTAAGATTCTCCGGGATCGATGTTGATCGTATATCGTATCTATTTATATTGTCTTTTGCGTTTCTCTTTCTGATGTTGATCAATGGCTATTTCAAGTATCTCATAAATCTCCGAAAAGGCGCTCTCGGCGAACGCTTGCTGCAGCGCCTCCGTTTCGATCTGTTCTCGTCCTTGCTCGCGTCGACGCCGGAGCAACGGCAGCGTCTGAAGCCCTCCGAGGCCGCCTCCATCATCAAGGACGAAGTCGAGCCTATCGGCGGTTTCGTCGGGGACGCATTCGTCCAGCCGGTTTTCCTGGGTGGGCAGGCGCTGACCGCCCTCGTCTTCATCCTGATGCAGAATGTGCTGCTCGGCCTCGTTGCTCTTGCGATGATCGCCTCGCAGGTTCTGGTCATTCCACGCTTGCGGCGAGAGCAGATACGTCTCGGCAAGCAGCGCCAAATCGCCTCCCGAGCCCTGGCGGGCAAGATCGGAGAGGTGGTCGAGACGCTCGACGAGGTGTCGAACCATGGGACCGCCACGCTCGAGCGCGGGCTGGTGGCGCAAAGGCTCGAAGCCTTGTTCGGCATCCGCTACCAGCTGTTCGGGCGGAAATTCGCCGTCAAGACTCTCAACAACCTGATGGCGCAGGTGACGCCGTTCCTGTTTTATACGATCGGCGGTTACGCCGCCCTGACGGGGAGCCTCGGGATCGGGCAGCTTGTGGCCGTGATCGCCGCTTATCGCGACTTGCCTCCGCCGGTGAAGGAGCTGATCGACTGGGACCAGCAGCGGCTGGATGTCGAAGCCAAGTTTCAGCAGGTCACCGAGCAGTTTGCCTTGGCCACTCCCTCGGCGCGAGCCGAAGCCCGGGCTGCCGAGCCGAGCGCCGACCGGCTTCCGGAAACCGGGACAATCACTTCGCAAGGCCTGACGGCTGTCAGTGCGGCGGGAGACCGGATGCTCGACCGGGTTTCCCTCATCATACCGTTGGGACGCCACACCATGATCTCCGGGGCCGGGGAAGGTGCCGGTTGCTTTGCCCGCATACTTGGTGGGCGTCTCACGGCCAGCGACGGCACGCTCATGATTGGCGATGCCGCGGTCGAGTCGATTTCGGAAGCGACCCGCGGGCGCTGCATCGCCTATGCCGGCGCCGAGGCTGCGATCTTCGATGGAACCCTGCGCGACAACATCGTCTACGGCTTGCGCGGCCTGGGTACGAAGACGGCCGACGACGAGGCGTCGGAGGCTCGTCTTGCGGCGACCTTGCGCGTCGTCGGTCTTTCCGAGGCCGTGTTCCGCTATGGCCTTGCGAGCAGGTCGGTAGCGGACGAGGTTCCCGTCCTGACCGCCCACCTGGCGAAGATCAGGGCCCACATCCGCAAGGTGTTGGCCGCGCGAGGAGAGC
Source organism: Allobosea sp. WAO (assembly GCF_001509835.1). Classification (GTDB taxonomy): domain Bacteria; phylum Pseudomonadota; class Alphaproteobacteria; order Rhizobiales; family Beijerinckiaceae; genus Allobosea. Next base: position 76,641 of record NZ_JXTJ01000020.1, on the reverse strand, counting down.
AGGGCGTCGTCGAGCCCTATGATCCGGCTCGGTACATCCGCACCGCCACGATCGGCGAGAACATCCTCTTCGGCGTTCCGAACGATGTCGCGATCAGCGGAGCCAGGCTGGCCGAGCACGATCTCACGCGGGACATCCTCGATAGGCTGGGCTTGACCGATGAGCTGACGATCATCGGCCGGCGGATCGCCGCGACCATGCTCGAGATCTTCTCTGATCTGACCCCGGACCATCTTCTGTTCGAGCGCTTCTCCTTCATCGCGGCCGAAGAGTTCCAGGCCTATCGCGAGCGCCTGGCGCGGGCGGATGCCGGGCTGAGCGACGATGTCGACCGGACCAAGTTCAAGGGGCTCGCGCTCCTTTACATCGAGCCCGAGCACCGGCTCGGTTTTCTCGATGAGCAGATGGAGCAGCGCATTCTGCTGGCGCGCCAGGCCTTCCGCGCACGCATCTCGCAGGACACGGCGCGGATCATCGATTTCTACGATTCAAACGAATGGGGGGCCGTGCCGGTTCGGGAGAACCTTCTGTTCGGACGTGTGACGTCTGCAGCTGCAGGCGTCCGCGAGCGCGTCGACGCGGCCATCTGCGAGGCCATGGTCGAACTCGGACTGGATAGCGAGATTTACCGGATCGGTTTGGCCCAGCCGGCCGGGTATGCCGGTCGGCTGCTGTTTCCGGCGGTCAAAGCACAGATCGCGCTGGCGCGCTGCCTGATCAAGCGCCCCGCACTGTTGATCCTCGACAACGCATTGAGCAGCCTGAGCCCGACCGAGGGCAAGGCAATCCTGAGGCGCGTGTGCGACGCCATGGCGGGCCGGACCCTGATCGTCGTCGCGCGCGAATATGATGGGGAGGTGCCGATGGATGTCTCCGTGGTCTTCGAGGGCGCCAGATTGCGGCCGACACCCGGTCAGCAACCGGCCGCAGCCGGGCTTTCGGGCGAGCGCGAGGGCAGCGACCGCGACGATGTCGTTGCGCTGAGGGCGGTGCCGATATTCGCCAATCTCGATCTGGCGCGCATCAAGCTTTTGGCTTTCACCAGCGAGCGAACCGTGTTTGCGGTTGGAGACGTGCTGTTCGAGCAGGGCACCGAATCCGACGCTGCCTACGTCGTGATCACCGGCACGGCGGACATCCTGATCGGCCCGTCAGAGAAGTCGGTGCGGGTTTCCCAGGTCCAGGCGCCCGCGATCGTGGGCGAAATGGGCGTGGTCACAGGAGAGGTGCGCTCGGCGACCGTCCGTGCAACTACCGAGCTCACGGCGCTGAAGCTTCGCAAAGAGGTGTTCCTCGCCTTGCTGGAAGAGTTCCCGGACATGACGCTGTCCGTCATGCAGCTGATCGTGAAGCGGCTGCAAGACAACGTCGCGATCGTTTCCCGGCGTGAGCGCGACGGATCGGCGGGCGGCTGAACCGGCGGGGTTGCTCGTCAGGATGACGTTGGCATCCTGAGGGCCATTTTACCCCAACGCGGGCGGCAAGCTGCCGGGCGGCGTGAGGTGCCCCCCGGTTGCGATCTTCTGGGCACCCGTGTCACGGCAGAAGAACTATCCGCTCGGACATGTCGCCGCGTTACGACTTGAACGTCTTCGCCAGCGCGTCGGCGTGCTTGGTCAGCAGGCCGAGATCGGAGCCGACGGCGACGAAGCGGTAGCCCCATTCGATGTAGCGGCGGGCGTCGGCCTCGGAGGCGGTGAGGATGCCAGCCGGCTTGCCGATCGCGGTCAGGCGGGCCGCGGCGCCCTTGATCGCTTCCTGTACCTCGGGATGGCCGGGATTGCCGATATGGCCGAGCGACGCCGAGAGGTCCGCGGGACCGATGAAGACGCCATCGACCCCGTCGACCGAGGCGATCGCCTCAAGCTGCGCCAGCGCCTCGCCGGTTTCGACCTGGACGAGCACGCAGATCTCGGCATCGGCGCGCTTGAGATAGTCGGGCACGCGGCCATAGCGGCTGCCGCGCCCGCTCACGGTGATGCCGCGAATGCCGGCCGGCGGATAGCGGCAGGCGGCGACCGCCTTGGCGGCTTCCTCGGCGTTTTGCACGAAAGGCACCAGCACCGCCTGCGCGCCGATGTCGAGCAGGCGCTTCAGCAGCACCGGATCGTTCCAGGCCGGGCGCACGATCGGCGTCGCGGTGCCGGCCTGCAAGGCCTGGAGCTGGGCGAGCACAGCCGGCGGCTCGTTCGGCGAATGCTCGGTGTCGACCAGGATCCAGTCGAAGCCGCTATAGCCGATGATCTCGGCGACGATCGGGCTGCACAGGCTGCTCCACAGCCCGATCTGCAATTCGCCGCGGGCGAGCGCGGCCTTGAAGGCGTTGCGGGGCAGATCCATGGCGCTCCCTCTCAGACAAACTGCACGGAGACGCTACCGAGCGGCCCGAAATCGGCGTGCAGCGTATCGCCCTTAGCCGCCCAGACCGGCCGTGTGAAGGAGCCGGACAGCATCAGGTCGCCCGGCTGCAGGGTGATGTCGAACGGAGCGAGCTTGTTGGCGAGCCAGGCGATCGCCATGGCGGGGTGGCCGAGAACGCCGGCGGCGAGGCCGGTCTCCTCGATCTCGGAGTTGCGGTAGAAGATCGCGCCGACCCAGCGCAGGTCGACATCTTCGGGCCGGACCGGCCGGCCGCCGAGTACGATGCCCGCGGCTGCGCCGTTGTCGGCGACCGTGTCGAAGATCTTGCGCGGTTCGGTGACGCGCGCATCGATGATCTCGATCGAGGGCACGATATATTCAGTCGCCCGCAGCACATCGATCAACCCGATGCCCGGCCCCTTCAGCGGCTCCTTCAGGATGAAGGTCAGTTCCGGCTCGACGCGCGGTACGCAGAAATCCTCGAACTTCACCTTGGCGCCGTCGTTCAAGATGAGATCGTCGAAGAGATAGCCATAGTCGGGCTCGTCGATCTTCGAGGAGGCCTGCATCGCCTTCGAGGTCAGGCCGATCTTGTGGCCGATGATGCGGGCTCCCGCCTTGACCCGCTCCTGCGCCACCGCCGAGGAGATCGCGTAGGAGTCCTCGATCTTGATCTCCGGGAACATCTGCGAGGGCCGCTCGCCCTGCTTCTTGGTGCGATGGCTCTCGAGCAGGGAGCGCACCACCTGCGCGCGCTGGGCTTCGGTCAGCATGGACGTTTCCTGTGATTTGCGGCGCTGAGCGCGCTTGTGGAGACGGCGGTCGTTTGCGGCCGCCGGATGTGATGAAGAAAGCGAAGAGGACTCAGAGCTTGACGCAAACGTTGCGCAGCTCGGTGTAGAACTCCATCGAGTGCACGCCGCCCTCGCGGCCGATGCCGGATTGCTTCGAGCCGCCGAAGGGCGTGCGCAGATCGCGCAGGAACCAGGAGTTCACCCAGGTGATGCCGACCTCGACCTGCGCCGCGACGCGATGGGCCCGCGTCAGGTTCTCAGTCCAGATCGAGGTGGCGAGGCCGTAGGGGCTGTCATTCGCCAGGGCGATGACGGCATCCTCCTCGTCGAAGGGCACGATGTTGCAGCAGGGCCCAAAAATCTCTTCCCGCATCACGGCCGAATCCTCAGGAAGTCCGGTCCAGATCGTCGGCTCGACGAAGGAGCCGGCGGAATAGGGAGCCGGAAGCTCGGGCACGCCGCCGCCGGTGATGATCTCGGCACCCTCGGCCTTCGCCTTGGCATAGTAGGACAGCACCTTGTCGCGATGGACCTGGCTGATCAGCGGGCCTAGCGTGGTCGCGGCCTCGAACGGGTTGCCGGGCGTCAGCTTCTGCGCCGCCTGCTTCAGGCGCTGCGTGAACTCAGCGAAGATCGGCCGCTCGACATAGACGCGTTCGGTGCCCAAGCAGACCTGGCCGCAATTGGCGAAGACGGCGCGGGTCACGCCCTCGATCGCCTTGTCCATGTCGCAATCGGCGAAGACCAGCGAGGCGTTCTTGCCGCCGAGCTCGAGCGAGACCGGGCGAACGCCCTTGGCGGCAGCGCGCATGATCGCCTCGCCGGTGCGGGTCTCGCCCGTGAAGGTGATGCCGTCGACCAGCGGGTGGCTGGTCAGGTATTCGCCGGCGCTGTCCTCGCCGAAGCCGTGCACGACATTGTAGACGCCGGGTGGCACGCCGGCCTCGTTCATGATCTCGCCGAGCATGGTCGCGGTGGTCGGCGTTTCCTCGGAGGGCTTGACCACGACGGTGTTGCCGCAGGCGAGCGCCGGCGCGACCTTCCAGGTCATTAGCAGCAGCGGCAGGTTCCACGGGCAGACCACGGCGATGACGCCGCGCGGCCCACGGATCGCGTAGTTCAGAGCGCCGGCGCCGTCCGGCGTCGCCATGCGGAAGGTCTCGGTCGAGAGCGTCAGCACCTGGTCGGCGAAGACGTTGAAGTTCGCGGCGCCGCGCGGAATGTCGATATGCGAGGCGAGGCTCTTCGGCTTGCCGGTGTCGAGCACCTCGGCGGCGAGGAAATCGTCGAAACGGGCCATGATCCCGTCGGCGACCTTGCGCAATATGGCCGAGCGCTGCTGCTCGCTCATCTTGCCCCAGGGGCCCTTGAGAGCCCGCTTGGCGGCCTTCACCGCATCGTCGATCGCAGCCGAGTCGGCCTCCGGCACGAGGTTGATCAGCTCGCCGGTTGCCGGATGGCGGTTCTCGAAGCTGCTGCGGCCGGCCGGCACGAAGCGGCCGTCGATGAAATGCGACAGGCGGGCGGTCTCTGCGCCTGCGGCAGCACCCTTGTAGCGCGGAACGGCGCTGTTCATCGTCTCACTCCCGGTTTGTTGTCGTTGTCGTCATGGGCGCATCATCGCGCCGCCATTCACGTCGAGGATGGCGCCCGAGACGAAGCTCGCCGCCGGTGAACAGAGAAAGGCGATCGGCCAGGCGATCTCCTCGGGCCGCGCGGCGCGGCCGAGCGGATGCTTCGCCAGCGCCGCCGAAAGGTCGTGAACCCCGACCATGGCCGTGTCGGTGATCCCCGGCGCGATGCCGTTGACCAGTACGCCCTGGCCGCCGAAGCGAGCGGCGAGCCAGCGCACCAGCGTGTGCAGACCGCCCTTCGATGCCGCGTAGTGCGGGCCGACGCCGGGGAAGGATCCGCCGGTCGCGGCGACGATCGAACCGACGAGGACGACCCGGCCACCGCCGCGCGCCGCCATGGCGGGCACGAGTTCGCGCGCCAGCCGCATCGGTGCCATCAGGTTGAGCGACAGGGTGGTCTCGGCGACCTCTTCCCAGCCATCCGCATCCCAGTCGACCGGGCGGTAGATGCCTGCGCCGAGGACGGCCGCATCGATCGGCCCAGCCAGCTCCGACAGGCGCTGCGGTGCATCCTCTTCGAGCAGGTCGACGACGATCTCACGGGCTGCGCTGGTCTTCTCGCCAAGTCCGGCGATCGTCGCGACGCAGGAGATGCGGTCAGTGAGGACGAGCTTCGCGCCGAGGCCTGCCAGGACCTTCGCCGTCACCGCACCAATGCCGCCGGCCGCGCCGGTGACCAGAATGGTCTGGCCGGTCAGATCAAAACCGCTCATGCCTTGCCTCCGGAAATCCGATCATCGTCCTGGGCCAGCGTGGCCATCGCCTTGCGCACCTCTTCGGCAGTGCGGGCAAGGTGCAGCTCGGTCATCCGGCAGGCGCGCAGCGCGTTACGCTGCATTGTGGCGTCGTAGATGGCGCGATGCTCGTCATGGACGTTGCGCCAGCCGCGCGAGACGTTGAGCGAGACGCGGCGATAGCGCTCGGATTGCTGGTAGAGCAGGTCGCGCAGCTTGATCAGCATCGGCGAGCCCGCCGCCGAGACGAGCGCGGCGTGAAAGGCGCGGTTGCGTGCCTCCCAGGTCTCGAGCTGCTCCGGCGGCAGGGCGTCGCTGGTGTGCGGCAGATGTTCCTCGACCGCGGCCAGTGCTTCGAACGCCGCCGTGACCTCGCGCTCCCAGTTTGCATCGCCGTTTCGGATCGCCGCGTTGAGGGCCTCCGTCTCGATCAGGGCGCGGACGCGCGAGACATCGTCGAGCTCATCGAGGGAGAGCGGCGCCACCCAGAAGCCGCGTTGGCCCTCCGAGATGACGAGCAGGTCGCCCATCAGCCGGGCCAGCGCTTCGCGCAGCGGCGACATGCCGACTGCATAGTCCTGCGCCAGGGCTTCCAGCTTCAGCTTGCTGCTGGCCGCGAGGCGGCCATTGACGATGTCGCCGCGCAATTGGCGGTAGGTCCGGTCGGCCAGGGTCTTGTCGGAAGGGGACATGCCGAAGCGCAGAGCTCCTATGGTCGGTCGCCTCTCTCTAGCAGAAAATTTCGAAATTACAATCCTGAGGAGGGCGCGAGACTTTCTATGAAGAGGGCGATAATCAGAGATTCGTCGCCTATTTGTTGAAGTATAAGGCTTATTGACCTAGCTTTCCGGCTTGTCTCAGTCGCCGGTTCTGAAAAAATATCGAAATAAGATTGACAGCCCAATATCGATCTGGTCGGATGGCGGAAATCGGGTGGCATCAAGACCGCCCCGTTGGAGGACGTCCCATGATCGAGCGCTTTCCGCTTTCCCGTCGCAGCTTCCTCGCCGCTGCCGGCGCTACGACTTTGAGCGGCACGATCGCGGCGCCGGCTTTGGCGCAGACCGCCAACAAGCCGCTGAAGATCGGCATGGTGACCTCGCTGTCCGGTCCGTTCACGGCGCTCGGCGAGAGCATGCGGGCGGGCATGCAGATGTTCCTGGCCGAGAATGGCGGCAAGCTCGCAGGCCGCGCCGTCGAGCTGATCGTCGAGGACGACCAGGCCAAGCCGGACGAGGGCGTGCGCAAGTTCCGCAAGCTGCTCGGGCAGGACAATGTCGACATCGTCTCGGGCGTGATCTCGTCGGCCGTGGCGCTCGCCGTCCGCGACGTGGTGACCGAGGCCAAGGCGCTGACCTTCATCTCGGCAGGCTCGGCCAATGATCTCGCCCGCAAGGCGGCGAGCCCCTTCGTCTTCCGGCCGACCAAGACCAATTGGATGCTCGGCCACACCGCCGGCCTCTGGGCCTATGAGAAGCTCGGCAAGTCCGGTTGCCTGACCATCGCCGCCGACTACGCCGCCGGCCGCGAATCCGTCGGCGATTTCGTCGCGAGCTATCAGCAGCAGGGCGGCAAGGTCGGCAAGCAGCTCTGGGCGCCGCTTGGCACCACCGATTTCGGGCCGCTGCTGACGACGATCGCGGCCGAGCGGCCGGAGTTCATCTTCTCCTTCTTCGCCGGCTCGGATGCGGTGCGCTTCCTGCGCCAGATGCGCGAGTACCGGCTGCGCGGCAAGGTCAAGCTGATCGGCAGCGGCGCGCTGTTCGACCAGGAAGACGTGGTCTCGGCGGTCAAGGAAGCGGCGCTCGGCGGTCTGAATACCTGCAACCAGTCGCCGACTGCGCCGAGCTCGGCTGCCTTCACCAAGGCCTATCAGGCGGCGCGCAACGCCATGCCGGGCGAGATGGGCACGGCCGGCTATGTCACTGGCCAGGTGATCAAGGCTGCGGTCGAGCGCGTCCAGGGCGACCTTTCCAACAAGGAAAAGGTCAAGGAAGCGCTGCTCGCTAGGGAAGTCGAGACGGTGTTCGGGCCGATGCCGTTCGACCCGCGCAACAACCAGGCGATCCTCGATATCTACGTCAACGAGGTCAAGGAAGGCGCCGGTGGCGTCCCGGTCAACCAGGTCATCCATACCTACAAGGGTGTGCGCGACCCCGGCCCGGTGGCCTGACGCGGCGAAGGAGCGTTTCCGTGGGCTTCTATGCCGTCCAGAGCCTGAACGCGCTGTCGTTCTCGATGCTCTTGCTGCTGACCGGGCTCGGCCTGTCGGTGGTGCTCAACCTGATGAACTTCGTCAACCTGACCCACGGCTCCTTCTTCCTGCTCGGCGCCTATGTCGGCGTCTACTGGCTGGCCTCCGGCGCGCCCTGGTGGCTCGCCTTCCCGGTCGCCTTCGCGGCGGCCGGCCTCGCCGGCTTCCTGCTGGAGCGCTTCCCGTTCCGGCAATTCTACGCACGCACCCATCTGATGCAGGTGCTCCTGACCTATGGGCTGTCGGTGATCTTCGCCGATCTGATGCGCTGGGGTTTTGGCGCGCAGATCCTGTCGGCGGAGATCCCGGAAGCGCTGCGCGGCGTCGTCTTCATCATGGACATGCCGTTCCCGATCTACCGGCTCTTCATCATCGGCTTCGGCGCGGCGCTCGCCTTCGCGCTCTGGTTCGTGATCGACCGTACCATCTGGGGCGCGGTGGTTCGGGCCTGCGTCACCGATCGCGGCTTCGTCGAGACGCTCGGCCTCGACACGCGCCGGATCTTCACCGCCGTGCTGGTTATCTCGGCCGGGCTCGGCGGCATTTCCGGCGCGCTCGGCGCCGGCATCCTCTCCGCCTATCCCGGCCTCGACGAGGAGGTGCTGATCCTGGCGCTGATCGTCGTCGTCGCCGGTGGGCTCGGCACCTTCCGCGGCACGGTGCTGAGCGCGCTGCTGCTCGGCTTCGCCATGACCTTCTCCAAGGTCTGGGTGCCGGAATTCTCGAACGTCGTCGCCCTCGCCATCATGGCCGCGCTGCTGGTGGCGCTGCCCGAGGGTCTGGTCGCCAAGAAGGTGAGGCAGGTATGAGCTCGATCGCCGACGGGACCGGCCGCGTGGAAGCGCGCCCCGCCAGTGAGCGGCGAAGCCTGCCGCTCGCCGCAAGGGCTGCGCTCCTTGCTCTCGCCGCCGCGGTTCCTCTGCTGTTCGCCGGCGACTATCAGCTGCGCTTTCTCGCCGAGATCCTGATCATCGGCACGGCCGTGCTCAGCCTCGACCTTCTGGTCGGCTTCGGCGGGCTGGTCTCGCTCGGCCATGCCGTCTTCTTCGGCGGGGCGGCCTATGTCGCTGCGGTCGCCTCGCAGGCGCTCGGCGCCGACATCGTCGTGATGCTCGCTGTGGGCATCGTGACGGGCATGGCGGCGGCGCTCCTGATGGGCGTCGTGGTGATGCGCACCATTGCGCTGTTCTTCCTGATCCTCAGCCTGATCGTCGGCCAGATCGTCTGGGAGGTGGTGTTCCACTGGCGCGAGGTCACCGGTGGCGCCGACGGTCTGCGCGGCTTCCCGGTGCTGACGCTGCACACCGGCTTCGCCACGATCCCGCTCAACAACGGCGTCGCGCTCTACCTCGCCTCGGTGGTGCTGGCGCTCGCCGCCTGGCTTACCGCCCGATCCTTCGTCAATGCGCCGATCGGCCGGGCCCTGCTCGGCACGCGCGAGCGGCAGCTGCGGATGAGCGCGCTCGGCTATTCGATCCCGCGCATCCGCCTGATGGCGCTCGTCGCGTCGGGCGGCATCGCCGGCGCGGCCGGCGCGCTCTATCCCTTCGTCAACCAGTATGTCGGCCCCAACGCCGTGCATTGGACGATGTCGGCGATGATGATCATCATGCTGGTGATCGGCGGTGTCGGCTCGCTCTATGGCGCCTTCATCGGCTCGGCGATCTATCTGGGCATCCAGACCTATGTCTCGTCCTATACCGATCGCTGGCAGCTGGTCGTCGGCCTCGTCTTCGTGCTGACCGTGATGATCATGCCGAAGGGCGTCGTCGCCGGGCTGAAGGCGGCCTTCGGACGGCGGACGAACGATGAGGGCCGGCCATGAGCGCGAACGCTGTTCCCGCCCTCGCGATCGAGGGCGTCGCAAAATCCTTCGGCGGCTTGAAAGTACTGAGCGACGTCTCGGTCACGCTCGGCCAGGGCGAATGCCTCGGCCTGATCGGCCCCAATGGTGCCGGCAAGACGACGCTGTTCAATATCGTCACCGGCTTCCTCATCCCTGATCAGGGGCGGGTCGCCTTCGCCGGCGAAGACATCACCAGGTCCAGGCCCGATGCCAGGGTCCGTGCCGGGCTGGTGCGCACCTTCCAGAAGAGCATGGCCTTCCCGGAGCTCAGCGTGCGCGAGAACCTCGCTTTGGCCGCGCGCTCGCGGACAGGGGAAGGCTATGGCTGGTTCGGCAGCGGCAAGGCCGTCGCGGCGGCGGATGAGGCGGCGGACGCCCTGCTGACCCGTGCCCAGTTGCGGGAGCGGGCCGAATTGCCGGTCGCAGGCCTTTCCTATGGCGAGCAGCGCATCGTCGACGTTCTGGTCTCGCTGGCGATGCGCCCGCGCGTGCTCCTGCTCGACGAGCCGACGGCGGGACTTTCGCGCGCCGAAGGCGAACACCTAGTCGAGGTGGTGCGCGCGCTCGGCGACGGCGTTTCCACCATATTGATCGCGCATGATCTCGATATCGTCTTCGGCGTCTGCGATCGCGTCGCCGTGCTCGATCTCGGCCGGTTGATCGCCTGCGATACGCCGGACGCGATCAAGGCGCATGAGGGTGCGCAGGCTGCCTATCTCGGCGCGACACTCGGGGAGGCCGCATGATGTCCGCGCAAGCTCAAAGCGTGGCGGGCCCCGCCATCGATCTCGAAGTCTCCGGCCTCGATGCCGGCTATGACGGGGTGCGCGTCCTGCACGGCGTCGACTTCTCGCTGGCCAAGGGGGAGGCTGTGGCGCTGCTCGGCCGCAACGGCGCCGGCAAGAGCACGCTCTGCTCGGCCCTGTTCGGTCTGGAGCCACAGGTTTCCGGGCGCATCGCGATCAAGGGGCAGCAGGTTGCCGGCTGGCCGGGGCATCGCATCGCCCGGCTCGGCGTCGCGCTGGTGCCGCAGGGCCGCGGCGTCTACGCCAACCTGACCGTCGACGAAAACCTGACCATGGCCGCGCTCTGGTCGCGCAAGCAGCCGAACCGGCGCTGGGTCAAGGAGCGCATCTACGAGGACTTCCCGCGCCTCGCCGAGCGCCGCTCCTTCTCCAGCGGCGCACTCAGCGGCGGCGAGCGGCAATTGCTCGCGATCGCGCGTGCCCTGCTGACGCAGGCCGACCTGATCGTGCTCGACGAGCCGAGCGAGGGCCTCTCGCCGCGGGCGATCGAGGAGGTCATCATCGGCACGGTCGGGCGCTTGCGCGGCGAGGGTTATACCTTGCTGATCGCCGAGCAGAACCTCGCCATGGCGCTGAAGCTCGCCGAACGGGCGCTGGTCCTCGACCATGGCCGCGTCGTCTTCGACGGGCCGTCGGCGGTGCTGCTGGCTGACAAGGACCTTCAAAGAGAGCATCTCGGGCTATGAGCGACGCGATCACCATCGAACAATTGCGCTATGTCCGGCTCGGCACCGCCGATCTGAAGGGCGCCGCCGATTTCGCCTCGCGCATCCTCGGCCTGCAACTCGTCGACCGCACCGACACGGCGGCCTATTTTCGCTCCGATTATCGCGACCACACGCTGGTCTATGTCGACGGGCTCGATGCGGGCCAGGCGATCGGCTTCGAGGTGCGCGATCCCGATGGGCTCGCTCATGCCGAGCGCGTGCTGCAGGAGGCTGGCTTCGTGGTGGCGCGCGGCGACGCCGAGGCCTGCGCCATCAGAAAAGTCCGGCAATTCGTTTCGTTTCGCATGAAGGCCGGCTACGATATCGAGCTCGTGGTCAGGCCGCTGCAATCCGGCTGGCGCTATCACGGCCCCCGCGATGCGGGGATCACCAGGCTGGAGGGGATCGCGCTGCGTGGCGCGCCCGACGCCTCCGACCAGCAGGTCTGGACGAAACTGCTCGGCGGCAAGGTTAGCGACTGGGTCGGCGAGGCCGCCTATATCCGCTTCGACGAGGCGCATCATCGCATCGCCGTGCATCCCTCGCAGGAGAAGGGAATCCTCTCCATCGAGTTCGGCGTCGAGGACGTCGATCTCGTCATGCAGAACGCCTATCACCTGCGCGGCGCCCAGGCCCGCATCGTCGATGGTCCCGGAAGGCGCGCCGCCTCGCAGCAGCTCTTCCTGAGCTTTGCCGGCCCCGACGGCGTCAACTTCTCCTATGTCGCCGAGGGCGAGCGGCTCGCCGCGCCGCGCCGCGCCAGGCAGTTCCCGCGCAAGCGCGACTCCTTCTGCGCCTGGGGCAGCGACACGCATATCCCCGAATATCAGTGAAGCGTCTTCGCCGGCTTTGAACCGGCAGGAAGGAGCGATCCATGATCAAGCTTGCCGATGTTTCCTATGTCCGGCTCGGGACCCGCGATCTCGAGGGCGCGACGCATTTCGCCACCGAGTATCTCGGCCTCGACGTCGCCGAGCGCGCCAAGGGCTCGGTCTATTTCAAATCGGACGAGCGCGAACACACGCTCTGCTATTTCGAGGGCGATCCGGGCGACCAGGTCGTTTGTTTCGAGGTCGAGGAGCAGTTCCACCTCGATGAAGCCGCAGCACAGCTCGAAGCGCTCGGCCATCCGGTCCGGCGTGGTACGGCTTCCGAGGCGGCGCTGCGCAAGGTCCATGATTTCATCGCCTTCCGCGACCCGACCGGCAACCCGATCGAGCTCGCCTGGCGGCCGGGCTACAGCAGCCGGCGCTATCACGGCGCGCGCGATGCCGGCATCACCGGCTTCAGCCATGTCGGCCTCTGTTCCAGCGATCTCGCCCGCGACGAGGCGTTCTGGACCAAGGTCACCAATGCCCAGGTCTCCGACCGGATCGGCGATGCCCCCCTGCTGCGCATCGACGAAGTCCACCACACCATCGCGCTCTTCCCCTCGGCGAAGCCCGGCATCCAGCATATCAACCACCAGGTCGAGACCGGCGACGACATCATGCGCTCGCACCAGTTCCTGAAGGACCGGCAGGTGCGCATGGTCTTCGGCCCTGGCCGGCATCCGACCTCCTCGGCAAAATTCCTCTATTTCGAGGGGCCGGACGGCATGGTCTTCGAGTATTCGAGCGGCGTGCGCGAGATCGCCGACGAGTTGCTCTGGCGCGAGCGGCAATACGTGTTCGAGCCGAGGGGCTTCTGCAAATGGGGCGCCAAGCCCAACATCGCCGAATTCAACAAGTGAGCGCTTCATCAGTGCGGCCGAGCGCCGCTCAGGAAGATCTGGTCCGGCAGGCCGGGCGCGCTCTGGCCCGCCATGGCCTCGTCCATGCCTATGGCCATTGCAGCATGCGCCTCGACGAGGGGCATTTCCTGGTCTCGCCGGCAAAGCCGCTCGGGCTCGTCGCGGATGAGGATGCCTGCAGCGTCGTCCCGCTCGACGGGCCGCTGCCGGACGGCGTGCTCGGCGAGGTCCGCATCCACCGCGAGATCTATCGGCGGCGGCCCGAGGTCGGCGGCGTCGCCCGCTCGATGCCGCAGCGGGTGATGACGCTGGGCACCGCCCGGCTCACGCCGCGGGCGCGGCATGGTTTCGGCGCCTATTTCGCGCCGCAGCCGCCGCTCTGGGACGACCCGCAATTGCTGCGCAGCGACGAGCAGGCCGCCGCGCTCGCCGACCAGATCGGCGCAGCCCGCGCCATCGTGATGCGCGGCAACGGTGCCGTCACCGCGGGGGCGAGCCTCGAAGAGGCGGTGGTGCTGACTTGGTATCTCGAGGACGCTGCGCGCGTCGAGTTCGAGGCGAGAGCGGCCGGTCTCGCCGAGGGCGGCGCGATCCTGAGCGGAGCGGAAGCATTGCAGCGCGCGACGTGGGCGGGCGCCATCCGGGAGCGGATGTGGGCGTATCTGACAGCGGAGAACGGGAGGCCCTAGCAGGGGCAGTCGGGATACCCTGCCGAGTGGCCGTCACGGCTGGCGCAGGAACTCGACGAAGAAGCGGACCATGCCGTCGGGCGCGACCTCGTGCGGCGAGGCCGGGAAGACGAGGGGATGGATGCCCGGCGAAAGCAGGCGTTCCACTCCGGTGACGAGATCGCGAAAGCGCAGCGCGCCCTCAGTGACATGCAGGCGCGCCCAGACGCCCGGCTTGGTCTCGTGGGCTCGCAGGAGCCCGGCGGGCACGGTCGCTTCCGTGAAGGGAGGCGTGCGCTTGTAGGCGACGAGATCGTCCGGCCAGATCCGATCAGTCATCGCTGGCTTCCCAATCATAGAGATGGACCAGCTTGGGGTCGTCGGCATGGTCGACGAGGATTCGCCGGACGCGTTCCTGCCAGAGTTCGGCGAAGCGGGCCTGCTCGGCCGAGTCGGCTTGCCCCGCGACCGCTCGCGGCATCAGCCCTGCCATGTCGGGATGGTGCGGCACATGCCCGGTGTCGATGTCGATCGCCACGCCGACGCCGGTGTCGCGTCGGCGCAGGGCGAGCACGCCTTCGATCGGTGCGTCGAAGGCCAGAAGGCCGCGGCGGGCGAACCGCTGCGCTTGGCCTATGCCCTGGAAGCCGGTCTCGGCGGCGGCGCCGGTGAGCAGGGTGGCGATCGAGGCGAGAACGCCAGTGGTGCCCTGCTCGCGCCCGTCGCGCATGAAGACATCGATGCCGCCTCGCTCCGGCAACTCTTCGTCATAGAGATAGTCGAGCCCGTGCACGACCATCAGATAGGCTCCGGCGACGGCGGGGCAGGAATGGCCGGCGAGCCTGACCGCGTCCTCATAGCGGTATTCCAAAACACCATCCGTCGTAGAGCCGAGAAAGGCAGCCAGCGGATCCCGCAGCCTGAGCCGTGGGGCTTCGAGAAAGAACGACGGAAACGTCATGGCGATGCCTCTGATCTCGGTCTTGTCGTTTGAGGAGTTGGCGCAGCTACTGGGCTCCAAGCCTAGCTTTGGCGCGAAGCAAGGTCGTTGTCGTTGCGCAAATTCATGCCGCCGAGCCTTCAGCGGCCGACGGTGTCAGGCCGAATCCCGCGGGCTCGTTGAGCAGATCGCTCAGACGATGCCGGTCGAGCTCCGCCAGGAATTCGTCCATGGCGCCGGTCAGGATGCCTCGCCAATGGTCGAGGCGCAGGGCGGAGTGCCCTTCCGCCTCCCCGAAACACTCGACCACGGAGAATGCCGGCTCGGTGGCGCGGATCAGCTCGCCGAGCGTGATCCGATCCGGGGCGCGGGCGAGCGCGAGCCCGCCGGCTCGGCCGCGAACGCCGCTGAGGAAGCCCTGCCTCACCAGGAGATTGGCTACCTTCATCAAATGCGCCCGCGAGATGTCATAGGCCTTTGCGGCCTCCTCGATCGTGACCAGCCGGTCAGGGTGGGCAGCGACGAAGACGAGCAGCCGGAGCGCGTACTCGCTGAATTGGGTCAGGCGCATCGTTCTTCCGGGGCTCGTGGTGCGGGCAGTCGGGCTTGAGAGTTGTTTCAATAATCAACGATGCCGATGAATGGTAGATAGCTTGTCTATATTTGAGTAATTCAAATATATCTCGATGCCGTCCTGTGTTTGATCCTGCTCAAATTGGTCGACGGCAGGGCGATTATACAGATCGACCCAGAAACACTGTTTACAAGGTCGCGGGCTCCGAGTTAGAAAAGAGCCATCTGAAATTCATGTTTACCCCGTCCCGCAACGGAGCGCCAGCCCGCGCTGCCCGCCGATTCTGCACGCCCGTTCACGACACGCCGACGAGAGCCGATATGACCGAGAAGACCTCAGACACCGCCCCCACCGCCGCTACGCGTGCTCACCTCGTGCATCGGCTCATGCTTGGCGCGCTGCTGGCATCGGTGTCCGGCCAGGCCTGCCTCGCCCAATCCGCCTCGCCGGGCTCGACGATCAGCCTCGACACCATCGTCGTCGAGGGGGCGGCTGACGGCGTGCCGAGCTTCGTGCGCGAGCGCTTCTTCGCCACGGCGGGCGGCGCGACGCTGTTGACCGAGGCCGACATCCCGCAAAGCGGCAACCCGACCCTGGCGCAGGCCCTGCAGAATGCGCCCGGCGTCGTCGTGCAGCAGTTCTTCGGCGGCAACGACCAGCCGCGGGTCCAGATTCGTGGCTCGGGCCTGCAGCAGAACCCGGTCGAGCGCGGCATCCTCGTCCTGCGAGACGGACTGCCGCTGAACCGGGCCGACGGATCCTATATCGTCGGGCTCGCCAATCCCGGCCAGGCGCAGTCGATCGAGGTCTATCGCGGCCAGACCGCGCATCGGCTCGGCGCAACCGTGCTGGGCGGTGCGCTGAATTTCGTCTCGCCGACCGGCAGCAGCGCGCCGGGCTCGAAAGTGCAGATCTCAGGCGGCAGCTTCGGCCAGTTCAACGCCTCGGGCCAAACCGGCTTCCGCAAGGACGGCGTCGACGGGCTGCTCCAGGCCGATGTCAGCCGCTCGAACGGCTATCGCACCTACAACGACTCACAGCGCATCAGCGCCAGCGCCAATGTCGGCATTGCCCTCAGCGAGACCATCAAGACGCGCTTCTTCGCCGGCTATACCGATCTCAGCTTCGACGTGTCGGGTCCGCTGACCAAGCAGGGCCTGCGTCTCGATCCGAAGCAGGTCCATGGCGGCCCGCGCGTGGTCCGTGGCGTCGCGGTCGATCCCGGCCCGAACGTGCTGCGTGACAAGCCTCGGCGCGAAGCCAAGCAGTTCTTCATCGGCAACCGCACCACCGCCGAATACGGGCCGCATCTCGTCGATCTCGGGCTCGGCTACACCTATACCGACGACATGTTCCGGTTCCCGATCTCATCGGGCGTGCGCGTCACCAAGGGCGGCGATCTCACGGCGGTCGCCCGCTACGCCTACAAGCCGGTCGAGAGCGCGGCGCTGCCGCTGTTCGAGACGACGGCGCAGTATGTGGTCGGCTCGGCGAAGCGCGAGAACTACCTCAACCAGGGCGGCGTCAGCGGAGCGCTGTTCGGGGAGAGCGATCTCGATGCCAGCACGCTCTCGCTCTATGTCGGGGCCAATATCCCGGTCTGGCAGAACGTAACCATCTCGCCGGCTCTGTCTTATGCCTATGCGACGCGCGACAATTCGGACACCTACCTCCCTGCGCGGCGGCCGACCAATGCCTACAGCCCGGCCTCGCCCTATACGCTGCTACCCAATGGTTCAGTGCCGACGCAGAGCACGACCTATTCGCGCAGCTATGACGGCTGGAGCCCGAGCCTCAGCGCCAGTTGGCGGCCCGACGCCAACCAGATCGTCTATGCTGCGGTCTCGCGCAGCTTCGAGCCGCCGACCCATGACGATCTGCTGGCGACGATAAATGGCACGCCCAACAGCAGCCCCGGCCGCCCGAACCCGGCAGCGCCGATGGCGGCGGCCGCGGCCTTCTCGACACCCGACCTCAAGGCCCAGACGGCGACGACGCTGGAGGGCGGCTGGCGCGGCCGGCACGGCACCTTCTCATGGGACGGCGTCGTCTACTATTCCTGGGTCGACAAGGAGCTGCTCAGCCTGCGCGACGCCACGGGCGCCTCACTCGGCGCGATCAACGCCGACAAGACCCGGCATTTCGGCGTCGAGCTCGGCCTCGGCGCGCAGATCTTCGAGCGGCTGACCGGGCGCCTCGCCTATACCTATCAGGACTTCCGCTTCGTCTACGATCCCGTGCGCGGCGACAACCGTGTCGCCGGCGCGCCCCGCCACGTCATCCACGCCACGCTGCAATACCAGGCGACCGAGGCCTGGATGCTGCAGGCGGCGCTGCGCTGGAATCCGGAGAAGACCCCGGTCGACAACATGAACACGCTCTATGCCGATCCTTATGCGCTCTTCGACCTGCGCACCGAGTACCAGTTCAACGAGCGGCTGACGATGTTCGGCGAGGTCACCAACCTCCTCGACAAGACCTATGCCGCCTCGACGCTGATCGTCGACCAGGCGCGGCCGGACCAGGCCGCGTTCCTGCCGGGAACCGGCCGCGCCTTCTATGCCGGCCTGAAGGCGACCTTCTGAAAACCTGACCGAACCAGACCGCGCGGCTGCCGGTGCGGCCGCGTCAAGGAGGGCATCATGCTCGACCGCCGCCATTTCCTCGCCGTCGCCACGGCCAGCCTCGCCATGCCCCATGTCGCGCGCGCGGCCGAGCCGCTGCTGCTCTGGGGACCGCCGGCGACGCCCGGCCTGCTGCTGGTCGCCGCAGCGCGCGAGGCGGCGCTGAAGGCACTTCCGATGCCGGTCGAGGTCCGGATCTGGCGTACGCCCGACGAGATGCGCGCCGGCCTGTCCTCCGGCACGATGAAGGCTGTGGTGATGCCGAGCTACGCCGCCGCCAATCTCCATAATCGCGGCCTCGGCCTGAAGCTGGTCAACATCCTGACCCACGGCCTGCTCAGCGTCGTCGCGCCTGCCGGCACGGTGAAGACGCTCGATGACCTCAAGGGCAAGCGGGTCGTCGTGCCGTTCAAGAACGACATGCCGGACTTCATCTTCCGGCGCCTGCTCGCCGCCCGCCGCATCGCGCCCGACGCACTGAGCATCGATTATTCCGGCACGCCGCCCGAGGCGGTGCAGCTTCTGCTCGCCGGCCGGGCGGATGCCGCGCTGCTCTCCGAACCGGCCTCGGCCGGCGCCCTCCTGCTCTCCGGATTGCGCGGCAAGGGGCTTGAGCGCGCCATTGATACGCGCCTGGCCTGGCAGGAAGCGACCGGGGCGGCGAGCCTGCCGCAGGCCGGCCTTGCGGTCAGCGACCCGCTTGGCCGCGAGATCGGCGAGGCCGGCATCCGCGCACTGCAGCAGGCGGTGGAGGCGGCGCTCGCCGGGGTGCTCGCCGATCCCTCGGCCGTCGCCTCGGAAGCCGCGGCGCTGTTCCAGCTGCCAGGCCCCGTGCTGGCGCGCGCCGTGCCGTTCAGCAATCTCGTTGCCCAGCCGGCCTCGGCCGCGCGTCCCGATCTGGAGAAGCTGTTCGCGGCGCTGGCCGAGGGCGATCCCCGCATCATCGGCGGAAAATTGCCGGGCGACGGCTTCTACGCCCTCTGACGGCATGGCTTCCATCCTCGCCTTCCTCGGCTGGCTCGGCGGCTATCTCTGGTCGGGCTGGGCCGGTGCCGCCGGGCTGTTCTGTCTCGCCGCCGCCTGGCAGGCCGGGCATGAGATCTACGGCTCCTTCGTGCTGCCCTCGCCGCTGGAGACCGGAAGGGAGGTCGCCAGGCTGATCGGCGAGCCCGATTTCCGCGTCGCGGCGCTGGAGACGGCGCAGCGCGCCGGCCTCGGCTTCCTGCTCTCGGTCGCGATCGGCACGAGCGCCGGCATCGCCGCCGGCTATTCCTTTGCGGCGATGCGGCTGATGCGGCCGATCGTGACGGTGATCCTCGGCGTGCCGCCGATCGCCTGGATCGTGCTCGCTTTGATCTGGTTCGGCGCCAAAGGCGGCACGGCGGTGCTGACTGTCGTCGTCGCCTCGCTGCCGATCTCCTTCGCCGGTGGGTTGGAAGGCGTCGCGACGCGCGACCGTGCTCTCGAAGCCATGGCGAAGAGCTTTGGCGCCGGCCGCTTCATGCGGCTGCGCACGGTGACGGCGCCGCACCTCGTCTCCTATCTCTTCCCGGCCTGGACGACGACCGCCGGCTCGGCCTGGAAGGTCACGGTGATGGCGGAGCTGCTTTCGAATGCCGGCGGCCTCGGCGGCGATCTCGCCAGCGCTCGGGCGCTGTTCGACATTCCGCGCGTTACCGCGCTGGTGCTCGCCGTGGTCGGCTTCGCCCTCTTCACCGAATACGTCCTGATCCAGCCCCTGCGCGACCGGCTCGAACAATGGCGCGAGGCCGGGCGGCCCTGGGGCGTGAAGCGATGAGGCTCGCACTGGAACGCATCGGCCATGCCTTTCTCGGCCGCGCGATCTTCGAGAACCTGACGCTGCGCCTCGACGCCGGTGAGGTTCTGGCGCTGGTCGGCCCGTCCGGCTGCGGCAAGACCACGGCGCTGCAGATCGCGGCCGGCCTCGTCGACCCGCTGCGCGGCCGGGTGCGGCGCGACTATCGGCGCCATGCCGTGGTCTTCCAGGAGCCGCGCCTGCTGCCCTGGCAGCGCACGCGCGACAACATCGCCTATGGGCTCGCCGCAGGCGGGGTGGGCCGCGAGGAGCGCCACGCTATCGCCGCGGCGCGCGCCGCCGAGGTCGGCCTGCACGCGCGCGATCTCGACAAGTACCCGGCCGAACTCTCCGGCGGCATGCGCCAGCGCGCTGCGGTGGCGCGCGCGCTCGCCGTCGATCCGGAGATCGTGTTCTTCGACGAACCGTTCACGGCGGTCGATGTAGGGCTACGGCGGGTGCTGCAGGACCTCGTCATCGCCGC
Source organism: Allobosea sp. WAO (assembly GCF_001509835.1). GTDB lineage: Bacteria > Pseudomonadota > Alphaproteobacteria > Rhizobiales > Beijerinckiaceae > Allobosea. Next base: position 56,667 of record NZ_JXTJ01000020.1, on the reverse strand, counting down.
CTCGGCGCGCGAGAGGTTCTCGGCGCTGTTCGTCACGCACGACCTTTCGGAGGCGGCACGTCTGGCGCACCGCATCGTCCTCATGTCTGGCCGCGACGGCAGCATCCTCGTCGACCGCGCGATCGAAGGCGCGCCGGGGGAGCGTGATGATCGGACGATATTCGAGATGGTCCAGGGCTGGATGCACGAGGCGGCGTTCGCCGAGCTGTTCGACCCCGATCGGGACAGCGCATGAGCCAGCACAGCACAGACGCTGCCAAGGGCGTCCGCCATCCCCTGCTCGCCGAAGGGCTCAAGCTGTTCTTCCCGCTCGCGGTCGCCCATGCCGTGCTGCTGCCGCTCGCCTGGGTCGCGCTGTTCGGCCTCGGTCTGCCCTTCGCGCGCGAGGTCCCGCCCGGACAATGGCATGCGCATGAGATGATCTTCGGCACGTATGGTGCGGCGCTCGCCGGCTTCCTGGCTTCGGCCATGCCGGAATGGACGGACACGAAAACGCGCAGCGGCAAGGCCCTGTTGCTGCTCGCCGGGCTCTGGCTGCCGGGCCGGCTGATCGGTCTCGTCGGCGCCGATGCGCTGATCGTCGTGGCCGCTGCGACCGATCTTGCCTTCCTGCTGCTGCTACTTTTCTTCGTGAGCGCCCCGCTGATTACGCGCCGCAGCACCCGTCACGGCTCCTTCGCCCTCTGGGTCGCCATCTTCGCGCTGCTGGAACTCGCGATCCGCGTCGCCTGGCTCAGCGGTGCGACGGCGCTGTCCGGGCGCCTGCTGCACGCGGCGCTCGCCGTGTTCCTCATCTTCCTGCCGCTCGCCATTGCCCGGATCAATGTCGTCGTGGTCAACCATGCGCTCGACCCGAGCGGCGAGACGACGCCCTATCGCCCGCATCCCGGCCGCCAGAACCTCACGGCCGGCCTCGTCGCGATCCAGCTCGTGGCGGCGCTGCTCTGGCCGGATTCGGCGGTTTCGGCCTGGCTCGCTTTGGCGGCCGCCGCGGCCTTCTTCGACCGGCTGGCGGAATGGTTCATCGGCCGCGCCGTGCTGCGGGCGGAGGTTCTGGCGCTCGCGGCGGCCAACGCCTATGGCGGGCTCGGCTTCCTGGCCATCGGCCTTTCCGGACTCGGCGCCCCGCTCTCGCCGACGACCGGGCTGCACCTTCTGTCGGTCGGCGCTCTCGGCCTGGCAGTGATGGCGGTCTTCGTCATCGCCGGCCTGCGCCATAGTGGCCGAGACCTTGTGCTGCCGGCCTCCGCCAAATGCGCGCTGGCCGCGATGGCGGCTGCCGGTCTCGTCCGGACGCTGCCGGAACTCGGCATCGGGGCAGGCCTGGCCGGGCTGCACTACACGCTGGCAGCGATGCTCTGGTCGGCCGCTTTCGCGATCTGGCTCATCGGCTTCTGGCCAATCCTCAATGCGGGCAAGGGCGAGGACAGCGGCTGCGGTTGATGCGGGACCGCAGCGGCCAAAACGGGACTCCCTGACTAGCTTTGGGATTCCCTGCTGATCCATCTTCCGGGGCGGCCGGGCATAATTGCAGAATGGTCGTATAATGCGTCCGAAGCTCGTTGCAGGTCGCGGCGGCTCTACGGCGCGCCGGCCCGGCAACGGCAGATGGGGCAAGTCATGACGCAGCATTCGGGTAACCCCTCCGGCGCAAGCCTCGCCCGGCTGGTCTCGGGCAAGCTGATCGCGCTCGGCATCGTCCTCATCGTCGCCGGCATCGCGGCGATCGCGAGCCCGGCGCTCTCGACCATGGCCGTGACGCTGTTCCTCGGCCTGCTGCTCGCCATTGTCGGGGCGCTGAAGGTGTTCCACGCCTTCTCCGTCAAGGAGTGGGGCGGCTTTCTCTGGCAGTTGCTGATTGGGCTGGTCGAGCTCCTCGGCGGGCTTCTGGTCTATTTCAATCCGATGAAGGGGGCGATCGCCATCACCCTCGTGATCGCGTTGGTGCTGATGGCCGAAGGCGTCGCCCAGCTCGGCCTTGCGATCAGGATGCGGGCGCAGAACGGCGTCGTCTGGATGTTCCTGTCGAGCATCGTCACCATCCTCGTCGGCGTCGTCATGGCGATGCAGCTCCCCGGCGGCGGCATCTATACGCCGGGCACGCTGGTCGGCGTCTCGCTTCTCTTTGCCGGCTGGGCCTATATCGCGATCGCGCTCGCGACGCGGCGGGCGGCTGCCTGAGCTTCGATCGCCGAGCGTTCTGCCGGACGCAAGCTGGCGATCTACCCCTTTGTTCAAGCATCGGATTCGTCCGGAAAGTGGATTTCCACTTTTCGGTCCTATGCTCTAGCGCTCCGCCGGCAGCGGCAAGGTCTCGAAGGTCCAAGTTATGCGCAGTTTCATCGGCAAGACGTTGAAGCGCGGGGGCGCCGTTCTCGCGATCGTCGCGCTGTCCCTGCTGGGCCTGCGCATCTACGACACCCAGAGGGGCGCGCCGCTCGAACCCTGGCACACCTTCGTGCCGGAGGAGCTTTCGATCAAGGAGCTCGACCGCGCCGGCTGGGCCGACTACCTCAAGGCCGAGGATAAGGCCTTCGCCAGCGTGCGGGCCGAGGTGACGCAGAAGCTCGATCCGGAGGAGCGGGTCCCGGTCAACCGCTATTTCGACGGCAGCGCGATCCATCCGCCCCATTTCAAGCAGGACTGGAACCGCTCCTATGTCATGGAGCCGGAGAGCAAGCCGGTCGGTGTCGCCGTCTTCCTGCACGGGCTGACGGATTCTCCCTACAGCCTGCGCCATGTCGCGCGGCAATATCGCGACCGCGGCTTCCTCGCCATCGCCATTCGGTTGCCCGGGCACGGCACCGTCCCGGCCGGGTTGACCGAAGTCGAATGGGAGGACTGGCTGGCGGCGACGCGCCTTGCGGTCAGGGAGGCGCGTAAGCGCGTCGATGCCGCCGCGCCGCTGCATCTGGTCGGCTTCTCCAATGGCGGGGCACTCGCCCTGATGTATGCGCTGGAAGCGCTCGAGAACAAGGAGCTGGCTCGGCCGGAGCGGCTCGTCCTGATCTCGCCGATGATCGGCATCACCGCCTTTGCGCGCTTCGCCGGGCTCGCAGGCCTGCCGGCGATCCTGCCCGCCTTCGCCAAGGCGGCTTGGCTCGGCGTGCTGCCGGAGTTCAACCCGTTCAAGTACAACTCCTTCCCGGTCAACGGGGCGCGGCAGTCGCACCTCCTGACCCAGGCGCTGCAGCAGAAGATCGTCCGGCTCGGACGGGAGGGGCGGCTCAAGGATCTCGCGCCGACGCTCACCTTTCAGTCGGTGATGGATTTCACCGTGAGCACGCGGGCGATCATCACCTCGTTCTATGCCCACCTCCCGGCCAATGGCAGCGAGCTCGTGCTGTTCGACCTCAACCGCGCGGCCAAGTTCGGGCCGCTCCTGAGCACGACCTCGGATACGCTGCTGACCCGCATCCTGCCGGCGCCGCCGCGGAATTTCCGGCTGACCGTCATCACCAATGCCAACGAGGATTCCAGCGATGTGGTCGAGCGCGTTACGGAAGCCGGCGCCTCCACAGAGACCGTGCGCGATCTCGGCCTGTCATACCCGTTCGACGTCTTCTCGCTGTCGCATGTCGCGCTGCCGTTCCCGGTGACGGATTCGCTCTATGGGATGAAGCCCGACCCGACCGAGGACTTCGGCATCAAGCTCGGCTCCGTTGCGGCGCGCGGCGAGCGCGGCACGCTGATCGTCAACCTCGATTCGCTGCTGCGCATGTCGTCGAACCCGTTCTTCCCCTATCTGATCGACAGGGTCGACGAGAAGCTGCGGGCGGGCGCTCCAGCCACCACGGCGGTTCCGGGGAAGAACTAGCCTTCAGAACCGCCAGACCAGTGGCACGTAGAACACCGCCATGATGAAGAACCAGATCATCAGCGGCGTGCCGAGCTTCCAGTAGCTGTTGAAGCTGTAGCCGCCGGGACCCATCACCATCATGTTGGTCGAGGTCGCGATCGGCGTCAGGAAGGATGCCGCGCCGGCGATGCACAGGCTCATCAGGATCGGCCGGGGCGAGACACCCATGCCGGCCGCTGCCGCCATGGCGATGGGTATGACCAGCATCGTCGTCGCGGTGTTGCTCATGATCTGGCCGAGGCTGGCGGTCAGTACGAAGAGCCCGGCGAGGAAGACGACCGGGCCGGCGCCGCCGGTCAGCGCGACGAGATGGTCGGCGACGAGCTGCGCTGCGCCAGACTGCACCATGGCGGTCGAGAGCGGCATCATCGCGCCGACCAGGATCACCGTCGTCCAGTTGATGGCACGATAGGATTGCTCGACGGAAATCGTGCCGGCGAGGATCAGCACGCCGGCGCTGACGAGCCCCGCCACCGCCGGCGGCACGATGCCGGTGGCGAGCATGACGACAAGCCCGGCCAGCACGGCGACAGCAACGCCGGCGCCGGCGCCCATCGGCACGGCCTGACGCCGGACAAGGTCCGGCGAGTTGACGACGAGCACGTCGGGGTCGGCGAGATGGACGTCGAGCGCCTTCCAGCTGCCCTCCAGCAGGATGGTGTCGCCAGCCTGCAGCACGTCCTCCGGGGTGAGATCGAGGCCGGCGCGCTGCACCGCGAGCACGACGAGGTCGCCGCTATCGGTGATCATGCCCGGGAACATGGCGCGGCCGATCAGGGCGGAGCGCGGCGGGATGACGACCTCGGCGAGGCCGGAGCGGCGGTTGAACAGGCTCGGGCCGGCTTCGTCTTCGGCGCCCTCCTCGCGCAAGGCGAGATGCTTCTCGGCGGCGAGATTGGCGATAGCCTCGGCCTCGCCCTTCACCAGGAGATAGTCGCCGACCGAGATGGCTGGCGCGCGCAGCGGCTTGCCGGTCGCGCCTTCCTGGACGGCGATCAGCTGAAGGCGCGGATCGCCGGCGAGATCGAGCTCGGCGGGGGCCTTGCCGATATAGAGCGAGGTCGAGCGCACGCGCAGACGGAAGACGCCGTCGCTCAGCCCGTAATGCTCGACCAGCGTCTGGGCGTGGCGGCTGAAATCGGCGGGCAGCCGGGCGCTGCTCTGCGCCGGCAGCAGGTGCTTTCCGAGCAGAAGGATGATCAGCATCGTGCCGGCGAGCAGCGGCAGGCCGACAAGCGCGAATTCGGCGAAGGCAAAGCCCTTCATGCCGGCATCCTCGAGCGCTTCCGAGACGAGGATGTTCTTCGGCGCGCCGGTCAGCAGCAGGTTCGAGCCGGCATGGGCGGCGAAGGCGAGCGGCATCAGGAGCTGCGAGGGCGACTGGCGCAAGCGGATCGCCGCCATGACCACGACCGGCATGAGCGCCGCGACCGCGCCGCCGCCGCTGATCAAGGCGCTGAGGCAGCCGACCGCCGCCATGATGATGATCAGCAGGCGGGTGCGCCTGTTCTCGCCGGCCTTGGCGATGAGCAGTTGCCCGGCCCAGGCGGTGACGCCGGTCTTCTCCAGCGCGGCGCTGACGATGAACAGGCTGGCTATGAACAGGACCGCACGATCGCCGAAGCCGGCCGTCGCCTGTTCGAGCGTGACCGCGCCCGTAGCCCAGAGCCCCAGCGCGGCGCCGATGGCGACGATGATCACCGGCAGCCTGTTCCAGGCGAACAGGGCGATCGTGATCGCGGTGACGACGGCTGTGCTCTCGATCGGGGTCAAATTGGGTCCAGTTCTGTACTTGCTCTGCGCGGTCGGTCAGGCCTGAAGCATCAGGGCGCCGCCGATGAGGATGGCGAGCGTCAGCAGCAAGAGCCCGGCCACCGGCCAGCGGCGCAGTTGAGCATCGGCCCGCTCGACGAAAGCGGCAAGACGGGCAATGGCGGGCGTCCCCGCTTCGGCGAGGACGACGATGTCGCCTTCCGGAATGGCGCCCGGCAGGCGCTCAAAGCGCCGGACGAGCAGCAAGGCGAGGGCGCCGAGCAGCATCGGCCAGAGCAGCTTCCAGAGCGCATCGGGCTGGACCAGGCTCGCCAGCGGCTCACCGGAGATCGCCGGATAGAGCGACCAGGGCAGGATCAGCGAGGCGGCGGCGACCGCGAGCCAGGGGATGAGCTGGCCGATTGGTGCGACGGAGGCGGGATTGCCCCTGGCGTCGCGTGCGACGATCAGGACGAAATGCAGCATCAGCATCGTGCTGCCGGCGCCGGCCAGCGCCATGGCCTGGCTGACCAGCCCGTATCCGAGCATCGGCTTGCTTGCGAGCTTGGCGAGCGCGCCGCTGGTCAAGGGCATGCCGCCGAGGCTGAGCGCGAGGATGGCGGTCAGCAGCAGGACCGGCCGCAGTTGCGCCCCGCCGGTCGCGGCCAGGACAGCAACCGCCAGGAAGAGCGCGCCCTTCACCAGCGTGTGGTGCACGGCGTAGTAGGCGACGAGGCTGGTCGCGCCGGGGTCGGCGTTTTCGAGGCCGACGCCGAGCAGCACGGCGAGCAGGCCCATCTGGCTGACGGTGGAATAGGCCAGGATGGTCTTGGCGCGGGTCTGGGTGACGCCGACGATCGCCGCGTAATAGGCGGTGACGAAGCCGGCGCCGATCAGCAGCGTGCCCCAGAAGGGCAGGCCGGCCTCGAAGGGCAGGAAGCGGATCAGCCCGATCGCGCCGGCCTTGACCACGACGCCGCTGAGCACTGCCGAAGCCGGCATCGGCGCGGCGGGATGGGCGAGCGGCAGCCAGACATGCAGCGGGACGAGACCGAGCTTCAGGGCGAAACCGAGGACGAGGAGGGTGACGATGGCATCGCGCAGCGGCGCGGCGGGCAGCGTCGCGACCACGTCCCGGATCGCGGGATTTGGGTCGGGATGGCCGGCTGCGAGCATCACGAAGGCGAGCAGCAGGAAGGCTTCCGCAACTAGCGCCAGCACGACATAGACGGTGCCGGCGCGGTGAGCGCGCGCGGTCTGTTCGTGGACGATCAGCCCGTAGGCGGCGAGGCTCGCCAGGGTGAAGAGCAGGTAGAAATTGGCGATGTCGCGGACGATGAACAGGCCGAGGCTGCCGGCGAGGGTCAGGAGCCACCAGACGGCGAAGCCGGCCTTGGCCGGATCGCTGCGCATATAGGAGGCGGTGAAGGCGCCGGCGGCGCTCCACAGCAGAGCGGCGCCGCCGAGCAGGATCGCGCCCGGCCGGTCGAGCATCAGCGACAGGCGGAAGGGCGGCGGGAGTAGGGCGGAGGTGCCTTCCGGCACCAGAAGCGCGGCGAATAGCGCGGGGAGCGGGGCCAGCACGAGCAGGGACGGCGCCCGCGCCCGGAAGCCGCTGGACAAGCAAAGGGCCGCCATGGCGAGCGGCAGCAGGATGGTCGCGGCGAGGAGCGAGCCGGAGGCAGTCATGGCAGAACCGCGGTCGCGAGGCCTGAGCGGCCGATCTGCAGGAGACCGAAGGGCTCGAGCGGGATGAAGCCGAGCAGTACCGCTGCCACGGCGAGGGCAAGCGCCGTCATCTCGAGCCGCCGCGGGATCGTCCTTCGCGTCGTGAGCGGCATTGCGGGGCTGGCGAGGGCGGTGTTGATCACCCGGAAAACATAGCCGCCGGCGAGTAGGCCGCCGGCCAGGATGGTGGCTGCCAGCCAGGGATGGCCGTTGATCACGGCCGCGGTCAGCAGCAGGCATTTGGCGATGAAGCCGCCGCTCGGTGGGATGCCCATCAGCGAGAGGCCAGCGAGGCCGAAGGCCGCGGCGCTGAGCGGCAGGGCGCGACCGAAGCCACCGAGATCGGCGATGCGGTCATGGCCGAAGGCCTCGGCGACCACGCCGGCCGCCAGGAACATCGCGGCCTTGGCGAGCGCATGCGAGACGAGCTGGAGCGTGCCGCCGGTCCAGGCGATGGTCTCCCAGGGCGGCATTCCCTCCGGCCCCGAGGCGAGCGGGAAGACGATGAAGAGATAGCCGATCTGCGCCACCGTCGAATAGGCGATCATCAGCTTCAGCCGCGCCTGCCTGAGCGCCATGACGCTGCAGAACAGGATGGAGGAAGCCCCGAGCACGGCGAGGAGCTGTCCGGCGAAGGCTGCCGCCTCCGGCGGCGCGACATCGAGCACGAGCCGCAGGATTAGGAACACCGGCGCCTTGATCACCAGCGCCGAGAGCACTGCGCTCGCGGCTGCCGGAGCTCCGGCATGGGCGGGCGGCAGCCACAGATGCAGCGGGAACAGCGCCGCCTTGGCGAGCAGCCCGGCGATCATCAGCGCCAGCGCGACCGACAGGGCCGGGCCGCCATCGCCCAGCCCCGACAGGATCCTGATGTCGAGCGTGCCGAATGCGCCGTAGATCAGGCCGACGCCGAGCAGATAGAGCAGCGATCCGAGCAGCGCGAACATCAGATAGCGCAGCGCCGCCGCCATGGTCTCGGCCCGGCCATCGAGGCAGACCAGAGGCACGGCGGCGAAGGTCAGCAGCTCCAGCGCGACATAGAGGTTGAACAGGTCCTCGCCGAGGAAGACGGCGTTCAGCGCGCTCCAGGTCGCGAGCAGCAGGGCCCAAAAGGTCGTCGCCGCCCGGCCATCGCGCGTTTCAGGCGCAAGATCGTGCATGCCACGGGCGAACAGGCCGGTTGCGCAGATCACCAGCGCCGTCATCGCGATCAGCGCGGCAGAAAGCCCGTCGGCCCGCAGGGCGATGCCGAGCGGTGGCTGCCAGCCGCCGACGACATAGGTCAGCGCATCGCCGGTCCGCAGGAGCTCGGCGAGGATGGCGATGGCGACGGCAAGGCCCGCCGCCATGCTGGCGAGGGCGACCTGCCTCGCGCGGCGCGGTGCGAGCGCCAGGATCGCCAGCACGCCGAGGACCGGCAAGGTCAGCGCCAGCACGAGCAGGTAGCCGCCCGGTGTTGCGACATGGACAGGAGCCAGGGCGAGCGGCGTCATGACTCGGCTCGCGGCGTTTTGCCGGCTGCCGGCGGTTCCAAGCTGTCGCGACCGGTGAGATCGAAAAGGCGTCGCAGCAGCGCCACGGCGAGCGCGCTCGCCGAGAAGGCGACGACGATGCCGGTGATCACCATCGCCTGCGGCACGGGGTCGCCCGGCAAGCCAGCCGCGGCGCCGCGCCGGGCCACCGCCCCGAAGACCATGAAAATGCCGGCGCCGAGAATGTTGAAGCCGACCAGCCGGCGCAGCAGCCCGGGATGGGCGATCACGACGAACAGGCCGATGCCGGCGAGCGCCGCGCCGCACAGGCCGAACAAGGTGGCGCTGTCCAAGGCGGCGAGGGTCATCGGGCCGGCGCCTTGTTGGAGGGGCCCGCGACGAGCAGGCCGAGCGCGAGCGCGATCGCGACCGTCAGGGCGGCTTCGATGCCGACGATCAGCGCCTTGGCCAGCGGCTTGGGATAGGCGAGGAAGCCGCCGGCGACGGCAAAGCCAAGGAAGCCGATGGCGAAGAACAGGGCCGGCCCGCCAACCAGGAGCAGTCGCAGCAATCTGCTGCGCGTCTCGGGCGCCGGGCTGAGCCCGGCCAGCATGACGAGCAGCCACATCGCCGCGAGGATGCTGCCGGCCTGGAAGGTGCCGCCCGGCGCGTCGGCGCCGACCCAGACCATGTAGACGGCGATCAGCACCCCGAAAGGAGGCAGCGTGCGGGCGAGGTAGAGCAGCGGCTGCGGCGGATTCGCTTCCTTGAGTTCCGGCGCGCCGCCCCAGAGATTATCAGGAGTGAGCGCCCAGACGCCGAGCAGAGCGAGTAGCACGACGACCTTTTCGAGCAGCGTGTCCAGTGCCCGGTAGGCGAGCAAGACCGCCGTCACCGGGTTGCCGAGCCCGGTCGCGTCGATCGCCGCAAGCGCCGGCTGGGCCAGCGTCGGTGCCGGCGAGGGAAAGGCGAGCACGGCGAGGCCAAGGCCGAGGGCGACCACGGCGCTCGCCAGGGCCGCGACGATGGTCTTCGCGCCGCCGCCTTGACGCGGGGCGCCGTCGGCCTGCCTGCCGCGGCGCAGATGCGCTTCGGCGCGCAGCAGCAGCAGGCCGGTGATGCCGCCGCCGATCGCCGCCTCGGTCAGCGCGACGTCGATCGCCCCGAGACGGGTCCAGGCCAGGCCGAGCAGCAGGCCGAAGGCGATGAAGGCGACGATCGCATTGCGGTCGTCGCCGGTGCGGGCGACATGGAGCGCCAGCACGACGAGCCAGGCGACGAGCGCGAGGTCGAGGAGGAGGTTCATCGGCCGGACTTGCGGCGATGCAGGGCGCCGGCGATCAGCTGACTCGCTGTCGCGGCCGAAAGCTGGGCGAGCAGCCATACGCAGACCAGTTTCAGCCCGCCGGCGATGCTGCCGACCTGGGGCAGGAGGCCGAGCACGATCAGACCGAGGCCGAGATTGTCGGCCTTGCTGAGCGCGTGCAGCCGGCTCAGCGTGTCCGGAAAGCGCAGCAGGCCGAGCGTGCCGGCGAGGAAGAGCAGCGCACCGCCAGCGACCATCACGAGCGTGAAGAGATCGGCGAGCGCGCTCATGACTCGTCGCCCTTCGGCGCGGGGGCGTCGCCCGGCTCCTCCGATTGGCCGAGGGTGAAGGCGGCGCAAGAAAAGGCCGCGAGCAGCATCAGCAGCAGTGCGACATCGGTCGTGGCGGGGGAAGTTGAGGCGGCGCCGAGCAGAACCAGCGCGGCGGCGGCGCCGGTTCCGAGCAGTTGCACCGCCATCATGCGTTCGACCGCGAGCTCCGAGCGCAGCACCCTGAACAGGCCGAGCGCCGTAACGGCCAGGATGAAGAACGCTGCGCCGGTGAGGAACTCAGCCATTGCGACCTCCATCCTGCAGCGTCTCGCAGAAGGCGGCTTCGTCGGCGGCGAGCTGTTCGGCCACGGGCTCGCGCAGGTCGAGGCAGTGGATATGGAGCGTGCCGTCGGCCTCGGCCGCGACCGGCAGCTTGCCGGGTTGCAGGCTCATCACGGCGCAGCAGGCCTGGCGCGCCATGCCGGCGGGCAGGGCGGTTTGGTAGGTGACGAAGCCCGGCTGGAGCGGAGGGACGGGCGCGAAGGCGCGGCGCGCGACATCGACACCTGCCGCGACCGACTGGGGCAGGAAGCGGACGAGGAAGCGCAGCATGCCGGAAAAGGACAGCCCGCCGCGCGCCGGCCAGAGAAACGCGCTCGTCCAGGCGGCCGCGGCGGCCGCGACGATTCCGACGGGCAAGTCCTTCAGGGCGGGCCCCATCAGAACCAGCCACAGAGCGAGAAAGCCGGCCCCGCGGGTCAAAAGCACATGCCTCGGGGTGAAATTCTCGGGCATCGGTGCCGTTTCTCGCGAGCCTTCATGCCGGCGCGTTGCCATGTCGGGCGCGACGGTGTCCGACCGAAGGCATGTCGACACTGCGCCAAACTGCGGTTTCACAGGCCGGAATCGGCCCGATGATCCTCGCCAAGGGTACCGTTCGGTCATGGCATGGGCATCAGCCTCCTGTCTCAATCCTGTGCCCGGCGTCCCATTCTCGCCTTCTGCCGCGCGGACTGGCTGCGGGGAGGTGCAAGGCCGCGCGAGGCCGGTTATCCCTTGGCGCGTGCCGGTCGGAACGAGTGGCAGGCCGGGGGAGCGAGAGATGCGGACCAGACAGCCAAGCATGCCGGCCGGAGCTGATCATGGGCGGGGCGTCTGAGCATGGCGCCGATCATCGAGCCGCGTGCCGGCGACGCCGAGGACGATTTCAGCAGCACCAAGAAGCGTTCGCTGCTGGCGATCGCGGGCAGCCTGCTCGGCGAGATCAACCTGCCGAAGCTGGCGCTGGCCTGGGTCATTCTCGCTTTGGTCCCCGGGGCGCTGCTTGGGCTGGCGCCGCTCCTCGCCACGGCCTGGTTCTCGTCGGTGGCTGGCCGGGTCCAGGCGCTCGCCGGCATCGGCTCGCTCGTGTTGCTGGCGCTGATCGCGGTCGCTGGCTGGTACGGCTTCAGGCCGCTGTTGCGCCTCGCCGAACGCAGCTTCTGGTCGCTGAACTCGCTCGCCGTGCAGCCGGTCTACGCCCTCTGCCGCGAGGGGCTGCGCCATCTCGCCGAACGTTTTCTGACGGCCGGGGCGAGCGAGGACAAGCGGGCGGCCCTGCGCGCCGCGACCGCGGTCGGCGCGGGCCTGCTCGCCAGCGCCGGCGCCGCCGTTGTAGTCGGCCTGGTGTGGCCGGCGACGCGCTGGTCCGGCGAGTTCGCCGATCTCGCCCATCCCCTGCGGCTGATCGTGCCGGCGCTCGCCAACACGGTCACGCTGATGGCCGGCTATCTCGCGCTCGCCTCGCTCGCCTGGGGGCTCGCCGACGGGCTGATGGACCAGCCGCGCGATCTCGGTGGCTTCGACGAGGCACCTGCCACGGCGCGGCGCTGGCGGGTGGCGCATTTCTCCGACATCCATGTCGTCGGCGAACGCTACGGCTTCCGGATCGAGAGCGGCCGCGCCGGACCGCGCGGCAATGAGCGCCTCGCCCAGGTGCTCGAAAGGCTGGACGAAATCCATGCAGAGGAGCCGCTCGACCTACTGCTGATCACCGGCGACCTGACTGATGCCGGGCGCTCGGCCGAATGGGCCGAGTTCCTCGACGCGATGGCACGCCATCCGGCGCTGGCGGAACGCTGCCTGATCCTGCCCGGCAACCATGATCTCAACATCGTCGACCGGGCTAATCCCGCCCGGCTCGAATTGCCGACGAGCCCCGGCAAGCGTCTGCGCCAGATGCGGACGCTCTCGGCCATGGCGGCGATCCAGGGCGAGCGCGTCCAGGTGCTCGATCGCGACCGGGCGGGGCTGGCAAGCACGCTCGCCGCGGCGCTGGAGCCGCATCGCGAGGCGATCGGCGTCTTCGCCGATGCCGGCACGCTGCGGCTGTCGGCCGGGCTTTCCGCGGTCTGGGCCGATGTCTTCCCGATGGTGCTGCCGCCGGCCGAGGAAGACGGGCTCGGCGTCATCCTGCTCAACTCCAATGCCGAGACGCATTTCTCCTTCACCAATGCGCTAGGGCTGGTGGCGGAGGAGGATCTGCAGGCGATGCTCGCCGTGCTGCGACGCTTCCCGAAGGCGCGCTGGATCATCGGCCTGCACCATCACCCGGTCGAATACCCGCAGCCCGCCAAGGCCTTCTCGGAGCGGATCGGTACCGCGCTGATCAATGGCAGCCGCTTCGTGCGCCAGCTCAAGCCGATGGCGCACCGGCTGGTGGCGATGCACGGGCATCGCCATGTCGACTGGATCGGGCGCTGCGGGTCACTGAAGATCGTCTCGGCACCGTCCCCGGTGATGGAGGCGACGGACGACATGCCGACGGGCTTCTACATCCACACCTTGGCCGCCGCCGCCGATGGCGGGCTTGCGCTGCTCGCGCCGGAGCGGGTCGAGATCGCGCCCCGGCCGCCGGCGGTGCTCAGGTCCTGAGGGCCTGACCGCCAAGGAAACGCGCCCTCATCCTGAGGAGCCATTTCGGCAGAAATGGCGTCTCGAAGGATGCTCCAGGAGGCTCCGGAGCCGGCTGAAACGCCCTTCGAGACGGCCCTTCGGGCCTCCTCAGGACGAGGGCCGGAGAGTTGTTTCAGCTCCTGAGGGCGGCGGCGTCGGCTTCCAGTGCTTCGTCCTTCTCCGGCGTTCCGAAGAGCTCGGCAAGCCAGAGGCTCGAGGGATGCTGGGCGCAGAAGGTCAGGAAGGCGATGGTGATCGGCACGCCGATGAAGGCGCCGAAGACGCCCCAGAGATAGCTCCAGAAGAACACCGAGAACAGCACCATGGCCGGCGAGATCGAGAGCGCGCTGCCGGCGACGCGCGGCTCGATATAGCTGCCGACGGTGAACTGGATCAGGTTGAGGCAGGCGAAGACCCCGAGCATCGCCTGCCAGGAGCCGAACTGCGTCATCGCGAACAGGGTCGGGAACAGCGTGGCGACGAGCGGGCCGAGGAAGGGGATGTAGTTCAGCAGGAAGGCGATGAAGCCCCATTCCTCGGCGAGCTGCAGGCCGATGAGCTTGGCGAAGGCCCAGACCAGGACGCCGGTGATCACGCTCATCCAGGTCCGGACCAGCATGTAGCGGCGGATCTTGCGGGCGGTCGCCATGGCGCCGCCGAGAAGGACCTGGCTGGTCTCGCGGTTGCGCATGCCGCGCAGCTTGCGGCCGAAATCGTCGACCTCGAGCAGGCCGAGGATCACATAGACCATCACGACGATCCAGAAGCTCATCGTGGTGTTGAGGCGCCCGGTGATCGTCTGGGCGGTGCGCAGCATCCAGGAGACGTTGAAGTTCTCCGACCAGACGCCCGCGACCGCGATGCCATGGCCTTCGAGCCAGAGCACGCCCTGGTCGTAGAACATCTGGAAACGCGCGGCGTCGTTGACGATCCAGCGGCCGACGCGGCCGAAGGCCCAGGCGATCAGCCAGCCGAAGGCGAAGAAGACGACGATCATGACGGCGATGCTGATCACCAGCGCCAGCATCCGCGGCAGCACGGATTGCAGGCGCTTCTGCAGCGGCCAGACCAGCGCGATGATGAAGAGCGCGAAGGCGACCGGCGCAAAAACCGAACTCGCGATCGAGAGCGCGGCGACCGCCAGGATTGTGGCGATCAGGATCTGCGAACCGTGAAAGATCTTGCCGGTCGTCATCTTCTGTCCTGGTTAGGCTTTTCGTTGCGGGGCTGAGGTGAGTCCTGCCGGCGAGGCCGGCCGTCTCAGACGCCCTCGGTCAGCTCGTTGAGATCGAGCGTCGAGTTCTTGCCGATAGCATCGCGATGCTCGCGGTAGAAGGCTTCGGCGGAACGCCGGCCTTCATTGTGGAGCATGGTCAGGAACTCCCATTCGGCGTTCAGCTTTGAGGAGTAGCCGAGCTCCGCCATGGCCTCGCCGGTGATGCGGTGCAGGCGCATGCGGGCCCAGCGCGCGCACTCGCCGGTCGCTTCCTGGGCGCTCTGGCGCAGCAGCGCCATCATCCGCAGCTCCTTCAGCAGCACGGCGTTGAACGAGACCTCGTTGAGCCGGTTGAGGATGTCGCGGGCGGTGCGCGGCGTGCCGGGACGCTCGACCGGGTTGATCTGGACCAGGATGGTGTCGAGCGCGTCGCTCTCCCGGATCAGCGGCGTCATCGTCGGATTGCCGGAGTAGCCACCGTCCCAATAGCTCTCGCCATCGATCTCGACGGCCTGGAACATTGTCGGCAGGCAGGCCGAGGCGAGCAGCACGTCAGGCGTGATCTCGGCATTGCGGAAGACGCGCCCCCGACCGGTGCGGACATTGGTGGCGGTGATGAAGAGCTTGATCGGGCTTTTCGCGAGGCCGTCGAAGTCGATGATTTCGGCGAGGATGTCGGTCAGCGGATTGGTGCCGGCCGGGTTGAGGCTGTAGGGCGAAACCACCCTCGACATCATGTCCATTGCGACGAAGAGCGGCGAGTTGTCGAGCGTCCAGCGGCCGAGCAGGATGTCGAGAGGGCTGCGCTGGAAGGGGCTGAAGCGCGCCGCCTCCGAGACCTTGCGCCAGAACAGGTCGAGCGCCTCGCGCGCGCCGGCCCGGCCGCCTCTGGCGAAGCCCGAAGCCAGAACCGCGGCGTTCATGGCTCCGGCCGAGGTGCCCGAAATCGCCTCGATCTCCAGCCATTCCTCCTCGAGGATGCGGCAGAGCACGCCCCAGGTGAAGGCGCCATGCGCCCCGCCGCCCTGAAGCGCGAGATCGATGCGCAGCGAGGGGCGCGCAGAAGGCTTGCCGTTCTTGCCGGAGCGTGCCGGTGAAGGGGTTCTGGTCACGTCGTACCCATCCTGATTGCAAGGCGTGCCGGGGGCGTCATGCCGACTTCACCAGGCCAGAGAATCCGGCGACGGCGAGCAGGCTAAGTGCCCAGCCGACAAGAGACTGGAAGTAGAAATAGTTGATCGCGACGCGCCCGCCCGGCTTGGTCGGGTTCGGCCGCCAATAGGTTCTCTGGCCCATGTCGAGCACGGGCAGCAGGGTGTCGAGCGAGTACATCCACGGGCTGAAGGCCGGATAGCTCGAGGCCTCCCAGCGTTCGCGGAAGCAGGCGAGCTGGGTCTGGCCGGGGGCAGCCAGCCCCTGCGACTGGTTGCTGGCGAGCAGGGTGCGATGTTCGGTGGTCTCGATGCCGCAGAGCGTCCATTCGGGGGCGCGCAGGACGACGGCGCTGTTCGGCATCACCGCGCCCTGCCGTTCGGCATAGGCGAAGATGCCGACGCCGAGGACCCAGAACAGCAGGAGCCAGACGAAGGCGAGGAGCGGCTGGCGGCCATAGGCGAGCGTGATGCCGAGAATGCCGTCGGTCGCGGTCAGGAGCCCCCGCAGAACCGGGCTTTTGGCGCGCTCGCGCCTTGCCTGGCGCTGCAGGCGCTCCTTGACGATGAGCACGGCGCGGGCGTCCTCGCCATGGCCCATCTCGCGGAAGACAGAGGCAAGCTGCTCATAAGGTTGCGGCCAGAAATCCTCGCCCCAGCGCTTGGGCGTCTGGCGCGCCAGCCAGTCCAGCCGGCTCTCGGCATCGACCGGCCCGTCGATGAAGGCGCCGTAGCGGCAGCGATTCAGCAGCAGGTCACCAAGCCCCGGCCAGGACGCGGCCTCGTCATGGATGGTCCCGATCGTGGCGCCGGTCAGCGCTAGCGTGCCGTTCACGCTGGCTTCCCGGCGCAGGAAGAAGGCGCCCTTGATCACGCTGCGGCTCAGTTCCAGCGCCGTGCCGCCGGCAAGGCCGAGCGTCGCGCCGGAAGCGTCGACATCGCCGCCGATCTGCGCGACGCCGAGGCGGGTCTCGCCCTCGATGCGGGCGCTGCGCAGCACGACACTGCCGCGAACCTCGATCTCGCTGGCCTCGATCGCCGCGCCTTCGTCACGGGTGATCGCGGCGCCGGCGCAGTCGAGATCGGCCGTCAGGACCGCGCCGGAGAGATTGATCCCGCCCCGTATCGTCGCGCCGCGGGCGAGGACGTTGCGGACCTCGAGGCTCGCCGCGAGCAGGGCATAGCCGTCGGAGACGCGCAGGGTCGCGCCATCGCATTCGAGATTGCCGCCGAGGCGGGCCTGGACGAGGTTGACCTCGCCGCCGACCTCCGCGCCACGCAGATAGATGCCGCCGCGCGCCTCCAGCCGCTCGGCTTGCAGGCCGGGAAGCTGCGAGCCGTCGAGGAAGAGGCGGTTGATGATCGCGGCCCGCAGGACGGGCGCAGCTTCGAATTGGCAGTCGTTGAGGCCGATGTCGCGGAAGACGCGGCAGGCCTCGAGATCGAGAATGTCCCTGATCCAGGCGCCGCTGATCCTGACGCCCTTCTCATGCGGTCGGCAGCCTTCCTCGCCGCCGAGCATGAGGAAGCGCAGGAAACCGGCGCGGACGACCCGCGCCGGATCGGGCTCGCTCGGGCGCGAGCCGTCGCCCAGTCGGTCGAAATTGCCGGTGAGCAGCTTGGCGACGACTTCCTCCTCCGCCGGCAGGAGCGGGCGGAAGTCGTCGAGGCGCGCGGTCGGGTTGGCCCATTGGGCCAGCTCGCCTCCCGCTCCGGCGCCCCATTCCAGCGTCATGATGCGGCAGGTGTCGCCGTCTCGGCCGCCGCATGCGCCGCCAGCGCCTCGCGCAGCGCCGCCTCCTTGGTCTCGTCGAAAGAGGTGCGCATCAGCGTGCCGCCGACGCCTTTGAGATCGGCGAGGACCTTGTCGGTGGTCATCTTGCGGATCAGCAGGAAGAGGCCGGCCGAGTTCGGCTGCAGCGCGCCGGCAGCATCCTTCATGAACTGGTCGTTGATGCCGATATCGCTGAGCTTACCGCCGAGCGCGCCCGAGGCGGCGCCGATCGCGGTGCCGAGCAGGGGGGCGAGGAAGATGAAGCCGATCAGCGTGCCCCAGAGCGCGCCCGAAGCCGCTCCGGCGGTGGTCAGGTTCATCATCTGGTTGAGCTTGACCTGGCCCTTCTCGTCCTTGGTCACGACGACGGCGTCGCCGAGCTCGATCAGGTATTCGCGCTGGAGGGAGAGGACCTTCTGGCGGACCTCCTCGGCCTTCTGCTCGGTCGGGAAGGCGATGAAGACGAGATCGCTCATGAGTGCAACTCCATGTTTGGACGGGGAGGACGGCCCTGCAGCGCCGCTTCGGCGGCGCGGCCGATGAGGAACTCGGCCAGCAGTGGAACGGGGCGACCGGTCGAGGCCTTGGCGGTGCCCGCGATCGAGGCGGTACCGGCAATGTCGAGATGCGCCCAGGGATAGGCCTTGGCGAAACGGGCGAGGAAGCAGGCGGCGGTGATCGCACCGGCAGCGCGTCCGCCGAGATTGCTGGTATCGGCAAGGCTGGAGCCGAGCTGGCCGAAATAATCGTCCCAGAGCGGGAGCTGCCAGGCGCGGTCCCCGGAGACGCCTCCGCAGCGCAGGAGCTCGGCGGCCAGCGCCTCGTCATTGGCGAACAGGCCGCTCGCATGCGTGCCCAGCGCGACGACGCAGGCCTCGGTCAGGGTCGCGACGTCGATCACGCAGGCCGGCTTGAAGCGTTCGGCATAGGTCAGGACATCGCAGAGCAGTAGCCGACCCTCGGCTTCCTGGGTGCGGATCTCGATGGTCTGGCCCGACATCGAGGTGACGACGTCACCGGGCCTGCCGCGCTGGGTGCCCTGCAGGTTCTCCGCCGCTGCAATGATCCCGACGACGTTGATCGGCAGTCCCAGCCGCGCGACCGTGCGCATCACTCCAAGAACGCAGCCGGCGCCGCTCATGCTGAACTTCATGCCGGTGGGGTCGCCATCCGACACCAGAAGCGGGCTGCCGATGTCGGAGGTCATGCCCTTGCCGATGAGCACGATCGGCTTGCCATAAGCCTTGCGGGAGGGCGCCTGCA
This sequence comes from Allobosea sp. WAO, assembly GCF_001509835.1. Classification (GTDB taxonomy): domain Bacteria; phylum Pseudomonadota; class Alphaproteobacteria; order Rhizobiales; family Beijerinckiaceae; genus Allobosea. The sequence continues at coordinate 37,940 of NZ_JXTJ01000020.1, read as the reverse complement.
TGATGATGAGCTTGCAGGGGTTCGCCGAGCCCTTACCGGCGAGGAGAAAGGCACCCATGCCGAGCGCCTCGATATCCTGCTGCTCGAGAACTCCGACCTCGAAGCCGAACTCCTTGCCCATCTTTCCCGCGGTTTCGGCGAGAAAGGCCGGGGTGCAGATATTGCCCGGCAGGTTGCCGAGATCCTTCGCCAGCGCGATGCCTTCGGCGACCGCAATCCCTTTCCGAAGCGCCAGCACCAGCTCCGAGGTGAGGGCCTCGGGCAGGAGCAGCATGATGCTGCGCATGGGCCGGTTGCGCGCCTTCTGCCCAGGCGCGGGGGTAAGAGGCAGGACGAAATTGTAGCCGCCATCGGCGAGATGCTGACCGGCCTGCTGCACGCGCCAGCTGAGCGAGCGCCTGGGAACTTCGTTCTCTGCCAGGGTCACGACCGCCTCGGAGACCATGCTTTCGGCAATGACCTTCGCGGTGGCGGCAAGGGCCCGCCAATAGGCGCGATCGCAGAAGGCCTCGCGCTTGCCGAGGCTGACAAGCAGTGTCCGGGCCGCGGTGGAGCCCGGGAGATGGTGGAGCAGCAGGGTCGCGCCGGGAGCCTCGCCGAGCTCGCCGCGGTCGACGATCGAGGAGAGCCGGCCCGCGGTCCTCTCGTCGAGGCGCCGCGCCGAGCCGCCGAGCGGCCCGCTGCTGAACAGGCCGATGACGAGCAGCTCCGTCTTCAGCCTTTCGGCCTCACCGACTGCGGGGACGATCTCCAGAGAATGTCTCCACGAAGGCATCGTTGCATCGCTCGATTGAGAGGGGGCCTCCGCCCTGGGGCGGACGAAGCTCAGTTCTCCACGCGTCGCGGGCGACGAACCGCTGGTTACGAAGGAGGCACGCCCGGACGCCCGGCCGGCTGGGTTGCCGCGGCTGTTCGGCCGGTGGCCGCCGGCGCCGGAAGCTGGCGGACGCGCTGTCCGGGCAGCAGCATCTGGATGCCGCCGCTGACCACGATCTCGCCGGGCACCAGACCCTGGGAGACGATCACCTGGCTCGGATCGAAGCGCAGCACGTCGACATTGCGCAGGGAAACCGTCGAATTCGCGGGATCGACGATCCAGACCGCCGGAGAGACGCCCTGCTGAGTGAGCGCGCTCGCCGGAATTGCGATGATCGCGGCGGTGGCGGCCTCGATCGTTCCGACCACGGTCGATCCCAGCCGCATCGCCTCGGGCGGGTCGATCAGCCCGACCCGGACGGCGAAGGTGCGCGTCACCGGGTCGGCCTGCGGCGCGATCTCGCGAACGCGGCCGAGCGCGGTCACGGCAGGGGCATCGGCGAGGGCGACGCGGACCGTGGTTTCGCCGGACTTCTTCTCGAGCAGGTTGGCGGGAATGTTGAAGACGGCGTCCCGGCCGTCGTCGCGGGCGATCTGGGCGATCACCTGTCCGGGCTGCACGACCTCGCCGGGCTCGACACTGCGCGCGGTCACCGTGCCGGCGACGCTGGCCCGCAGCTCGGTGAAGCCGAGCCGGTCCTGCGCCAGTTCGAGCTGGGCCTCGGCATTCTCGAGCTGGGCCTGGGCCGCCTCCTGCGCCTTGAGCGCCTGGTCGAAGCGCGGCCGGGTGGTGAAGCCCTGGCCCATCAACCGTTCCTGGCGCTCGAAGGTGCTGCGCGCGGTGCTGACCTCGCCCCTGGCCGCTTCCAGCGCCGCCTTTGCGGCTGTCAGCGCATTGCGCTCGAGCGTCGGGTCGAGACGGGCGACGATCTGCCCGGCTGCGACACGGTCGCCGACATTGACCGGCCGCTCGGTGACGCGGCCGCCGATACGGAAGGCGAGGCCGACATTCTTCTCCGCCTGGATCTCGCCGCTGAGCTGGACCTCGTTGGCGAGCTTGCCGGCTTCGACCGTGACGACGCGGACGAAGCGCCCTTCCGCCGGCGCGGCCGGCTCGTTCTGGCAGGCGGCCAGCGAGAGCAGGAGAAGCGCTGCTACCGCGGGGCGAAAGCGCGATGCCGAAGGATGGGTCATGACGCAGAAGCTCCCGCGACGGGCTTTGTACCGGCTTTGGCTCCGGGCTTTTCCGCCTTGGGTGCGGCTGAGCCACGGGCGAAGACGGCGACATAGAGGACCGGCAGCAGGATCAGCGTCAGCATCGTCGCGACCAGCAGCCCGCCCATGATGGCGAAGGCCATTGGCCCCCAGAACACGGTCGGCGCGATCGGGATCATGCCGAGCACGGTCGAGACCGCGGTGAGCATGATTGGGCGGAAGCGGGTCGAGGCCGCGTCGAGCGCCGCATCGGTGATGCTCTTGCCGCTCTCGCGCTCGCTCTCGATCTGGCCGATCAGGATGACCGCGTTCTTGGTGATGATGCCGATCAGCGCGAGGATACCGAGCAGGGCGACGAAGCCGAGCGGCATGCGTGAAAGCATGAGGGCACTGACCACGCCGATCATGCCGAGCGGCGCGATGCTGAGCACGATCGCCAGCAGGCGGAAGCTGCGCAATTGCAGCATCAGCACCGTGAACATGATCAGCAGCATCACAGGCACGACCGCGATGACCGAGGCCTGCGAGGTCGTGCTTTCCTCGACAGTGCCGCCGAGCGCGATGCCATAGCCGGCGGGCAGAGTCTTGCGCAGCTCCTCGATGCCGGGCGCGAGCCCGTTGACGACGGTTTCCGGCAGGATGCCCGGCTTGACGTCGGCGGCGACCGTCAGGGTCGGAACGCGGTCGCGGCGCCAGATCAGCGGCGAATCGAGCCCATAGCTGAAGGTGGCAAACTGCGAGAGCGGAACCTGCCGCCCGCTCGGCAGCGCAACCTGCATGGTGCGCAGCGTATCGAGCGAGAGGCGGTCGGCGTCCTGGGCCCGCACGACGACGTCGACGAGATAGATGCCGTCGCGAACCTGCGTCACCACGGTCCCAGAGACGACCGCGTTGACGATGCTCGCCAGGGCCTGCGAGCTCAGGCCGAGCCGGCGGGCCTCGTCCTGGTCGACCCGCAGGCGCAGTTCGCGCATCGGCTCGATCCAGTCGAAGTTCACCATCTCGGTCTGGGGGCTGGCGGCGAGGACCTGCCCGACCTTCATCGCGATCTCGCGCACCTCGGCGAGGTCGGGGCCGCTGACACGATACTGCACCGGCCAGCCGACCGGCGGGCCGAGCTCGAGCGGCGAGACGCGCGAGACGACGTTCGGGAAATCCTTGGCGAGCAGTGCTTCTAACCTCTTCCGCAAGCGTTCGCGCGCGGCGATGTCCTTGGCGACGACCACGGCCTGGCTGAAGAACTCGTTCGGCAGCTGGGCGTTGAGCGGCAGGTAGAAGCGGATCGCGCCGCGCCCGACATAGGTGCTCCAGCGTTCCACGTCCGGATCGGCCTTGAGCGCGGCGTCGAGCCGGCTCGCTATGCTCTCGCTCGCATAGATCGAGGCATTCTGCGGCGCGGTCAGATCGACGAGCAGCTCGGGCCGGTCCGAGGCCGGGAAGAACTGGCGCGGCACCAGCGGCAGCGCCAGGATCGAGGCGGCGAAGAGCCCGAGCGTGACGGCAATGGTCAGCCAGCGCAGGCGGATCGCGCCCGAAAGCAGGTTGCGGAAGCCGCGCTCGACGGGGCCGGGGCCGGCGGCTGCCTTCTTCGGCGCTTTCAGCATGGCGACGCCGAGCACCGGGGCGAAGACGACCGCGATGAAGAAGGAGACGATGAGCGCGATCGTCACCACGGCGAAGAGCGAGAAGGTGTATTCGCCGGCCGAGCTCGCGGCGAAGCCGATCGGGACGAAGCCGGCGATCGTGACCAGCGTGCCCGCCGCCATGGCGGTGGCGTAGCGCTCGAAGGCGAAGGTCGCCGCCTTCTGCTTGTCCTCGCCGGCCGCCAGCCGCGTCACCATCGCGTCCGTCGTCGTCATCGCATCGTCGACGAGCAGCGCCAGCGCGATGATCAGGGCGCCGAGCGAGATGCGCTGCATGTCGATGCCGACGATCAGCATGCAGGCGAAGACCACCGCGAGCGTCAGCGGAATCGAGAGCGCGACGACGAGCCCCGGCCTGACGCCGAGGCTGATGAAGCTGACGACCAGGATGATCGCGATGGACTGCCAGAGCGAGGTCATGAAGTCGGCGATGGCGTGGTCGACGGTGACGGCCTGATCGGCAACCAGATGCGGCTCGATGCCAAGGGGCAGGTCGGCGATGATCTTCGCCATCGCCGTCTTGATGTTGGCACCTAGCGCCAGGATGTCGCCGCCGTCGCGCATGGCGATGCCGAGGCCGATGGCCTCGCGGCCGTTGACGCGGAACATCGGCTGCGGCGGGTCGGCATGGCCGCGGCGTACGGTCGCGATGTCGGAGAGGCGGACCATGCGGTCGCCGACCGGGAAGTTGACCTGCAGCAGGTCGGTTTCGGACTGGAAGGCTCCGGAGACACGCAGCGAGATGCGCTCCTCCGGCGTCTGGATCATGCCGGAGGGACGCACGATGTTCTGGGCCTGCAGCGCGCCCAGGAGCGCACCGCGATCGATACCGAGATTGGCGAGTTCGCGCACCGAGAACTCGACGAAGATGCGCTCGTCCTGTGCGCCGATGATCTCGATCTTGGAGACGTCCGGCACGAGCAGCAGGCGCGAGCGCGCCGCCTCTACATGGTCGCGCAGTTCGCGGCCGGTGAAGCCGTCGGCGGTGAAGCCGTAGATGATGCCGAATGTGTCGCCGAAGCGGTCGTTGAAGAACGGGCCGAGCGTGCCGGCGGGCAGCGTATGGCGCATGTCGGCGACGAGATTGCGCACGCGGTACCAGGTGTCCTGCACCTCGCGGCCGGGCACGGACTCCTTGAGGTTGACGAAGATCGTCGTGATGCCCGGCGTGGTGTAGCTGCGGACGTTGTCGAGCCCCGGCGTCTCCTCGATCTGTCGCTCGAGGCGCTCGGTGACCTGGCTCAGCATGTCCTCCATGGTCGCGCCCGGCCAGGCTGCCGAAACGACCATGGACTTGATCACGAAGGACGGATCTTCGTTACGGCCGAGGCGGATGAAGGCGAAGATGCCGGCCAGCACCGAGATGATCATGAGATAGATCACGACCGAGCGGTTCTTGAGCGCCCATTCCGAGAGGTTGAAGCTCATCGCGATTCCGTCCCGGCCAGGCGCACCTGCTGGCCTTCCTTCAACAGGCTAACCCCGGCGGTGACGACGATGTCACCGAGTGCGAGGCCCTTGCCGATCAGCGCTGTCGCAGGGTCGGCACTGATCACCTCGAGCTTGCGCAGCGACACGGTCAGCTTGGTGGGATCGACCACCCAGACGCTGGCATCCTGTCCCTGCCGCGCAAGCGCCGTGGCCGGAATGGCAGTGGCCGAGATTTCTGCCCCGCGGATAGCGCCCGATACCGCCGTACCGAGGCGGAAGGCTTGCGGAGGCTCGGAGAGGCCGACCCTGACCCTGAAGGTCCGCGTCACCGGATCGGCCTGGGGCGCGACTTCGCGGACGCGACCATTGGCGGTCACGGCCGGGTCACCGGCGAGCGTGACATGGACGCGCGCATCGGGCGGCAGCGCGCGCACGACATCGGCCGGCACTTCGAAGACGGCATCGCGTCCCTCGCGGCGGGCGAGCTGGACGATCATGCGGGCGGGAGCGACGACCTCGCCGGGCTCCGCGCCGACGCGCGTGACGACGCCCGGCGCATCGGCTTTCAGTGTGGTGAAGCCGACAATGTCCTCAGCCGACCCGACACGCGCCTGGGCCGCGTTTACCTGCGCCCGCGCGGCCGTGCGGCCCTGTTCCGCCGCCTCGAAATCGGCACGCGTGGTGATATTGCGCTCGAGCAGGTGGCTCTGGCGCTCGAACTGGTTCTCGGCCTTGCGCAGCAGACCTTGTGCAGCGGTGAGGGCGGCGCGGGCCGAGCGCAGCTCGTTGAGCTCGTTCTCCGGGTCGAGCCGGGCGACGACCTCGCCCTCGCGCACGCTGGCGCCGACGCCGAGATTGCGCTCGGCGAGGCGGCCGCCAATCCGGAAGGAGAGGGCCGCCTGGTCCTGCGCTTCGATATGCCCGGTGAAGCTGATGTCCTTGGCCGCGCGCGGCGCTTCCACCGTGATGGTGCGGACGAGCCGGACGGCAGGCGGAGCCGCTGCCTGCTCGGACTGGCAGCCGGCGACGGCGAGGGAGATCGCCGCGAGCGCTGCGCCTTGCAGCAAGCGGGCGGTACGGGACCTGTCGGGCGTTCCCATGCTACAGGCCCATACGCCGAAACGGCCGCGTGCTGCGCCGGAAGCGCATCGGTGTCAGCGCGCAAGCGGACCTTATGTCCTGCAAGCCGTTCAAAGGCATGATCCTGTTCCTCTGGCAACCGCACGACGACGGCGCGGAACCTGGCGCCGGGCAAGGTTCGTCGCGCCGCGCGCTTCGGGTGACGATGGGAACGCTACCAACAGAGCGGCAGAGGCGGATTAGCTCAGAATCCCAACTCTGCGCTGGTCATCCCAATCTTTGGGCCGGCTGCTCGGCATCGCCTGCGAGGGCTATGGCGAGCGAAGCCCTGCCCCTGAAGCCCAGCGCGACCGGGATCAGCAGCAGGAAGCCGGCAGCCGAGACGGCGGCCATCAGGCAGTAAACATGCTCGCCCCATTCGCCGTAGAGATAGCCGGCCAGCGTGGTCAGGACAGCCATGATCCCGGCCCAGCTCGCTGCCAGCCAAGCCTGTACCTGTGCCAACATCCCCGCCGGAGTGATCCGCGCGAGCAGGAAGACGCTGCTCAGATGGGTCGCCCCGAAGGTCAGTCCATGGGTGAACTGGAGAAGGACCAGGAAGCCGATCTGCGGATCCTGCGCCATTCCGGCCCAGCGCAGCGTCGCGACCGCCGCGCTGGCGACGAGAAGGGTGGCCGCACCCGCCGAGCCTCGCACGATATAGCCGAGCAGGCTGAAGAAGGTAATTTCCGAGACGATGCCGGCGGCCCACAGGGAGCCCATGGCTCCGCCGGATATGCCGAGGCTTTGCCAATGCAAGGTGCTGAAACCGTAAACCGCGGCATGGCTCGCCTGAACGAGGCTCGCTCCGGCGATGGTGAGGACGAGCAGATGTGGCCTTTCAAGCTTTCCGTCCGGTGCCATCGGAGACGCCGGGCGCTCCGGAACGCGGACAACCGCCACGGCAACGGCTGCCAGCGCCGTCGCAAGGGCCGACAGGACGAGCATTCCGATGATCGAGGCGATGGGCAGCCAGTCCAGCATCCAGCCGGCGGAGAGGTTTGCAATCGCGAAGCCGGCCGACCCCCAGAGCCGGATCCGCCCATAGCGCAGCTCCGGGGTCTGCAGTTCCCCTAGGCTTCGCAAGGTGACGGCGTCGGTCAGGGCTATCAGCGGTCCCTGGGCGAGGGCGATGGCGGTGACCAGCAGGAGGATGGGCAGGAAGCCGCCGGCGAAGGCGAGCAGCGCCGTACCGATCGTGACCACCACCGAGCAGATGACCAGGGCCGCTCGCGCCCGCCCGCTGCGGTCGGCCAGCGCGCCGACGACCGGATTCGCGATGATGCGAGCCAGGAGCGGCGCTGCCAGCACGATCCCGATCGCTTCGTCGCTGAGCGACTGGGAGCGCAGCCAGAGCGGGAAAAACGGCAGGTTGACGCCGAGCTCGAAAAACAGGGCGGCGTACAGGAAGGACAGGCGGCCGGTGGCCGCCTTCATGCCTCTTGCTCGGCGTCGGCCGGGCCGGTCTCGGGCGGGCGGACGTCGAGAGGCGTGGCGGAGAGTTTCGTCAGGCTCCGTTCGCGCGCTTCACTTGGGCTATGGCCGAACTCGCGCCGGAACGCTCGGCTGAAGGTCGAATGGTCGACGAAGCCGACCTCGTTGCCGATGATGTGGATCGAGGGGGAATCGCGGTGCGAGCTGAGCCTGCGATAGGCTTCGCGCAGCCTTTCGCGATTGATGAAATGGGCGACGCCGCCAGTGCTCTCGAACAGACGGTAGAGCTTGGAGCGTGACATCGCCATCAGGCGGGCCAGTTGCTCGGGTCCGAATTCGGGCGAGGCCATGTTCTGGCGCACGACGAGGCGGGCGCGGTCGATCAGGAGCGAGCTGAGCGAGGCGTCGGCCGTTTCGGAGCGCTCCACGCGCGGCGCGATGCAGGCTGCGACGAGGGCGCGGGTCGCCGTCGCCAGGCCCTGCGCCTGTGCGGGCGGGATGTGCGGCAGCTGCCGGGCGAGGTTGTCGATATAGCCTGCGAGCAGCGCGCCGAGCTGCGGGTTGATGTCGAGATCGTGGGCCTGATCGAAGTCCTCGAGCTCTTCCCGGCAGAAATCGCGCGGCAGGAACAGCGTCAGCACCTCCGTATCCTCGGCCTGGCCTTCGAAGGGCAGGGCGAGCGAACGGAAGCTGAGGCTCTCCTGTCGCGTGCCCTCCCGGGAAGACGAGTTGTTCCGAGACGCATTCGAGCGCGCCAGCACGACGCACCAATGGTCGAGGAACGATCGCGGCCGGTGCCGCCAGCGCCGGGCAGGAGCGTTGGCGTACAGCGTCCGCGTCAGCACGATGTTGCCGAACGTCCAGGACGAGAACTCGGCCGCGAAGCTCTCCGACGCTTCAGCGGTCGGCAAGAGGTCGATCGTGTCCGCGAGCAGGGCCCGCCAGGCATCGAACTGATCTTGCGGCGGAAGGTCCTTAGTCGAGAAATTCTGAGCGAAGACTGGTGTGACCGAGCTTCGTGGGGTGGGGTGTGAGAGTGCTGTCACGGCATCTTCCTCCCAGCCGCGTGATGCCAATCTATAGCGTGATGATCAATGGTGTCGGTGCTCAAGGGAAGGCCAAAAAATGGGCCGGCCTGTATTGACGCTTTCAGCTGCTCAACTTTCGGTCAATTTGGTATTCTTGTTCTAATTCCGAACCTTCAACTGCGGAAGGCAGGAGTCCGATCGCATGCGTTCTCTATCAAACGTTTAGACGGAGGAAGCAACTGTCGGGTCGGCTCGACCTGACATTGCTCGCTCCTAGCGTATCGATGCCGCGTCGAAGATCCGGATCGGCGCGGTTACGAGCAGGCTTGCCGCCGAGCCGAGCGCATCTGCCGCGACAAGTGGCGACGAAACATCCGAATCAGTGATGACCTGTCCCTGCAGCAAGCGGTCGCCGATCAGGCGGACAGCGTCGGGGCTGGCGGCATAGAGATCGTGGTTGATGCGGTCGCCGGCATTGATGGCGCTGAGGTCGAGCACGGTGATGCCCGACAGCCCGGCCAGCTGCTGCTGGTACTCGTCGCGGCTCAGGTCAATGCCGCCGAGGCGCGTCGCCCCCCTGGAGATGAAGCGCGAGAGCTGCAGCGCCCGGTCATGCTGTGCGACGAACAGGGTGATTTGCGGCCGCCGCTTGCCCATATCCTCGACCTGGCGCCGGAACACGCCGACATCGAGATCGGGCGAGGCGAGGATCAGGTTGCTGATTTTGCTGGGCACGCCGCCTTGTTCGAGCGCGAGCTGGCGGACGGCCTCGACGGCGGGCCAGCTTCCCATCGAGTGGGCGAGGATGACGATGTCGTTGACCGCCGGGCTGTTGGCGGCTGCCTTCAGGAGATAGGCGAGATCCGAGCGGGAATAGGACGCGTTGTCGAAGTCCCGGGCATAGTCGAGCAGATGGCCGCGCGACGGCCAGGAGAACAGGGCCGGCAGGGCATTCGCATCGGCATCGTGCGCCAGTTGCGCGAAGCGGAAGACCGCCCGGTCGAAGGGCGTGTTGAAGCCGTGCACGAAGACGAAGACGCGCCGCTTGCGGCCATTTGCCTTGTTGAACCAGGACGCCAGCTGCGGCTTGGCGATTGGCGTCACCGACGAGACGGTGAAGTCCGTCTCCGGATTACCCGGAACGGAGCGCGGCAACTGGATGGTGCCGACCTCGCGGTCACGCGGGATCGAGACGACGATGTTCGAGAAGGAAACCGTGTCTCCGCGATCCCCGCTGAACAGGACGCCGGGCTCGGCCGAGGGCGCGCGGGTGGTCGCGGTTAGCATGTTGACCCGGTCGGTGCCGGGCACGGACGGTACGGTCTGCAGCATGCCGCGCGGGGTCCCCGCGCAGGCGCCGAGGCCGAGGGCGCAGGCCAAAGCCATGACGGCATTCCGCCAATGGCGGCGATCCTGGCCCGCTGTCACCGCCAGGCCCCCAGATGGGAAGGCCGGGCCGTGGGAGCGTGAGATGTACAGCACAAGAGAGCTTCGCTTCGATTTCCGCGCATCGGTCTCACCTAGGCCATCCGCGCTGCGGCTGTGAATCGGAGGCTCACTCAAGGTCATGACAGGATAAAGAAGCCATCCGGCGCCAGCAAGCTTGCGGCCACCGGGCTTTGGCAGGCTCCTGGCGATAACTTTGGGACAGGCGGCCCACTTTTTGGGATTCTGTGCCGATGCCCATTCCGCAAGGCAATCTAAGTTCCCGAGAATATCCACCGGGCCTGCCCGGTCATCACATTTGTCACGACGCAGTCCTTCCAGGGTGCGCCAATGCCAGGCTCGGGGGAGAAGGCACCATGACTGTCGAGAGCACCGCGCCCAAGACAACGATGCAGCGATTTCTCGATACCGTCGAGAAAGTCGGGAACATGGTGCCCCATCCGGTCATCATCTTCCTGATCCTGATCGGTATCGTGATCGTACTCTCCGCCGTGCTGAGCCTGTTCGGCGCGGCCGTCACCTTCGAGCGAATCAATCCCGACACGCACAAGGTCGAGACGGCGAGCACAGCGATCCGGAGCCTTCTGAACGTCGAAGGCATCCGCTTCATGTATTCGTCGCTGATCCCGAACTTCATGAGCTTCACCGCGGTGGGGCTGATGATCGTCGCGATGATCGGCGCCGGCGTTGCCGAGGAGTCTGGACTCGTCACCGCGCTGATCCGCAAGCTCGTGATCGTGTCCCCGGCCTGGGCGCTGACCTATATCCTCGCCTTCGTCGGCATTCTCGCCTCGATCGCGGCGGATGCCGGTTATCTCGTGCTGATCCCGCTTGCGGGCATCGCCTATCTTGCGGTCGGCCGCAATCCGCTAGCGGGTCTGGCACTCGGCTTCGCGGCGGTGGCCGGCGCCTTCACCGTCAACATGCTGATCAAGCCGCTCGATGCGGTGCTGGTCGAGTTCACCAACGATGCGGCTCGCCTCGTCGATCCCAATCGCTCGATCGGCCTTGCCTCCAATCTCTGGTTCTCGATCGCCTCGGTGATCTTCCTCACCGTCGTCGTCGCCTTCATCACCGATAAGATGATCGCGCCGCGCCTTGGCGCCTACGACCCGTCCAAGGCGGCCGAGGGCACCACGACCGAGCAGGGCGCGGTGCTGTCGGAGTCGGAGACCCGCGGCCTGCGCTACGCCGGCTTCGGCATGCTCGCGCTGATCGCGGTCTTCCTGGTGCTGACCATCCCCTCCTGGGCTCCGCTGCGCAATCCGACCACGGGCGAGCTGATCGGCAACTCGCCCTTCATGAACGGGCTGATCGCGCTGATCATGCTGATGTTCCTGGTCAGCGGCTGGTGCTACGGCATCGGCGCCGGGACGCTGCGCACCCTGACCGAGGTGATCGCGGCGATCGAGAAGTCGATCAAGAGCATGGGCGGGACGATCTTCCTGTTCTTCGTGCTCAGCCAGTTCGTCGCCTATTTCACCTACACCAATATCGGCACGGTGATGGCGCTCAGCCTGTCGGGCGTCCTGCAGGCGGCCAATATCGGCGCGCTGCCACTGCTGCTCGGCTTCATCATCGTGGTCGCGATCATCGACCTCCTGCTCACCGGTGCGATCGCCAAATGGGCGATCTTCGCCCCGGTCTTCGTGCCGCTCCTGATGAAGCTCGGCGTCGAGCCGGAGGCGGTTCTGGCGGCTTATCGCGTCGGCGATTCCCCGATGAACGCGATCACCCCGCTCAACGCCTATTTCGCGCTCGTCGTCGGCTTCGCCCAGAAATACGACCGCAATGCCGGCGTCGGCACCATCGTCTCGCTGATGCTGCCCTATGTCGTGTGGATGTTCGTGCTGTGGACCGCGCTCTTCGCGGTCTGGAAGATGCTGGGCCTGCCCTGGGGCCTCTGATCGACCGCCGGATCCGCACCTAAAGTCAATCCAGACCCAACCCTCGGATGGATGTCATGAGCACTGCCAATATCCCCCTCGATGTCGAAGGCGCGATCGACCACCTGATGAACTTCCTCTCGGTCGAGGGCGTCACCGGCGAGGAGGCCGCGATCGCCGCCGCCGTCAGCGAAGCTTTGAAAAAGGCCGGCGTGCCCGCTTCCGCCATCCGCTTCGACGACGCCAACACGCGCATCCCGGTGCCGACCCAGACCGGCAACCTGATCGTCGACCTGCCCGGCACCAAGCCGGGCCCGCGGTTGATGTTCTCGACCCATCTCGACACCGTCCCGCTCTGCGCCGGCGCCAAGCCGAAGCGCGAGGGTGACCGGATCGTCTCCGACGGCACCACCGCGCTCGGCGGCGATGCCCGTACCGGCGTCGCGCTGCTCGTCGTGCTCGCCGAGACGCTGATCAAGCACAAGCTGCCGCATCCGCCGATCACGCTGCTGTTCACGGTGCGCGAGGAAAGCGGCCTGCACGGTGCGCGCGAGCTCAACCCGGCCGAGCTCGGCGGGCCCGTGATGTGCATCAATGTCGACGGCCAGCTCGCTTCCGAGCTGATCATCGGCGCGGTCGGCCAGGAGAACTGGGAAGTCGAGATCAAGGGCAAGGCCTCCCATGCCGGCGTCGCGCCGGACAAGGGCATCTCGGCGACTCTGGTCGGCGCGCTCGGCCTCGCCGAGGCGAAGCGCACCGGCTGGTTCGGCAAGGTCGTCAAGGGCGACGAGTTCGGCACCAGCAATATCGGCATCTTCGGCGGTAAGAACGGCAAGCCGGCCGGCGACGCCACCAACGTCGTCACCGACTACGCCTTCCTGAAGGGCGAGGCGCGCAGCCCCGAGCTCAGCTTCGCCACCAAGATCGTCGACGGCTACGAGGCGGCCTTCGCCAAGGCCAAGGCCGAGGTGACCGATCATGAGGGCGAGACCGCCGAGGTGACCTTCCGCCGGGCCGCCGCCTATCCGCCCTTCAAGCTCGCCGACGACGCCAAGGTGGTGAAGCGCGCGACCAAGGCGCTCGAGCTGCTCGGCATCAAGCCGACCTACCTGTTCTCGAATGGCGGCCTCGACGCGAACTGGCTCGATAGGGCCGGCATCCCGACCATCACCATCGGTGCCGGCCAGGCCGAGATCCATACGATCAAAGAGTTCGTGAAGCTCGACGAATACGAGAAGGGCTGCCGGCTCGGCATCCTGATGGCGACGCTCGAAGACTAAAGACGGATCGAGCGGGACGGTGACGGCCCAAGCAGACGCAACAAGGAGCTGAGCGCGTGAGCCCGATTGCCTATACCGCCCTGATTATCGCAGTCGCGGTCGTCCTGTTCGTCACGAACAAGGTGCCCGTCGTGCTGGTGGCAATGGGCACGGCGCTCTCGCTCTGGGCGACCGGGGTGCTCACCCTGCCGCAGGCGCTCGGCGGGCTCGGCGATCCCGCCGTGATCTTCATCGCCTCGCTGTTCATCATCAGCTCGGCGCTCGAGGTCACAGGCGTCACGGCCTGGGCCGGCCAACTTCTGATCAAGGGCGCGGGCGAGGAGAGCCGCACGCGCCTTCTCCTGCTGACGATGACGCTCGTCGCCCTGCTGACCGCCCTGATCAGCGTCAACGGCGCCGTCGCCGCGCTGATGCCGGTCGTCGTGGTCATCGCGGTCAGGTTGCGGCGGAATTCGTCGCAGCTCTTGATGCCGCTCGTCTTCGCGGCCCATGCCGGCTCGCTGCTGGCGCTGACCGGCACGCCCGTCAACGTGCTCGTCTCCGAGGCGGCGGCGGATGCGGGCGTCGGCGGCTTCGGCTTCTTCGAGTTCGCGCTCGCGGGCATCCCGCTGCTGCTCGGCTCGATGGCGATCATGGTCCTGTTCGGCGAGAAGCTGCTGCCCCAGCGCAACGGCGCGACCATGCCGGCCGATTTCAGCCGGCACGCCCGCACGCTGGTCGAGCAGTACGGGCTCGCCAGTGGTGTCTTTCAGCTGCGCGTGCGTCCGACCTGCCCCTATATCGGCCAGCCGGCGACCGCGGTCGATGTCAGCGGCTTTCCCGGCCTGCAATTCGTCGCGATCCAGGAGGGCGAGAGCGGCGGCCCGCTGCGCCGCGGGACGATCGCCGAAGGCGACTTCATTCTCCTGCGCGGCGAGGCCGAGGCGGCCGCCAACCTGTCGGTCAAGATGCATCTCGCCTTCCGCGACGAGGGGGCTGCGGCCGGCGAGGGCGAAGAGACGCTGTTCAACCGCCGCTCCGGTCTCGCCGAGGTGGTGATCCCGCCGCGCTCGGGCCTGATCGGCCAGAGCGTGTTCCCGGGCATGGTCACCGAAAGCGGCGACCTGATCATCCTTGCCGTCCAGCGCGCCGGCAACGAGGTCGCCGCGGCGAGCGCGACCAGCGATGGCGGCGGCATCGTGCTGCAGACCGGCGACACCATGCTGCTGCAGGGCACCTGGAAGGCGCTCGACACCCATCTCGACGATCCCGACGTGCTGGTCGTCAGCTCGCCCGAACTGGTCCGGCGCCAGGCGGTGCCGATGGGGCCGGGCGCCAAGCAGGCGATCGTCATCCTGTTCGCGATGGTGCTGATGCTGGCGACCGGCATCGTGCCGCCGGCGGTGGCCGGGCTGCTCGCGGCGGGTGCCGTCATCCTCTGCGGCATCATGAATGTCGAGCAGTCCTATCGCGCGATCTCGTGGACGACGGTGATCCTGGTCGGCGCGATGATGCCGCTCTCGACGGCGATGGTGGAGACCGGCGCCGCCAAGATGCTGGCCGAGCGGCTGGTCTACATGGTCGGCGATGCCGGGCCGATGGCGCTGCTCGCCGGGCTGTTCGTGCTGACCGCGATCATGGGCCAACTGATCAGCAACACTGCGACCGCGCTGATCGTCATTCCGATCGGCGTCGCGGCCGCCGCCAGCATGGGGATCTCGCCGCGCCCGGTGCTGATGAGCACGGCGGTCGCGGCCGCCGGCGCCTTCCTGACCCCGATCGCGACGCCGACCAATCTGATGGTGATGGGGCCGGGCGGCTATGCCTTCGGCGATTATTGGAAGCTCGGCCTGCCGCTGCTGATCTGGTTCTTCGTGGTCGCGGTCTTCATCGTGCCGCTGATCTGGCGCTTCTGAAGCGTCGCCACCGCCGCATTCGCGATCTGTTTTTCAGTATCGGCCGGCGCGGACCACCGCGCCGGCCGTTTGCTGTCTGACGCGGGGGCATGAAGTTGACCTCCGGCTCGTTCCCATTCGACAATCTTCGTCGTGCGGAAATGCGCATAGCGCGCTGCATGCTGCTTTGGCTTACTCACGAGTAAGGTCATGAACAGCGAGTACTAACGCTGGAGGCACCGCGGCGATCAATGATCGCGGGCAGGGCGGGAGGATGCGATGAACGAAGCCGGGGCTCCTGTGCTCCTGGCGATCGAGGGGGCCGTTGCGGTCATCACCCTCAATCGCCCGCAAGTGCTCAATGCGATCGACGCGGCGACCGCGCGCGCCTTCGGCGAGGCCGTGGCGAGCATTGCCGCCAATCCCGCCGTGCGCTGCGTGCTGCTGCGTGGTGAGGGCCGGGCCTTCTGCGCGGGCGGCGACGTCTCCCGTTTCGTCGATGGCGATCCGCTGGGTGCGGTCGAAGCGATCATCGATCCGCTCCACACCGCGCTGAAACAGCTCGATTCTCTTTCCGTGCCGACGGTCGCGGCCGTGCAGGGCGCTGCTGCCGGCGCCGGGTTCAGCCTAGCACTGGCCTGTGATCTCGCGCTCGCCGCCGACGATGCGGTGTTCACCCTGGCCTATGCCCGCATCGGCGCGAGCCCGGACGGCTCGGCGACCTACCGGCTGCCGCGGCTGCTCGGGCCGCGCAAGGCGCTGGAGCTCGCCATGCTGGCGGAACCGGTCAGGGCGCCCGAGGCGCTCGCGCTCGGTCTGGTCAACCGCGTCGTGCCCGCGGCTTCGCTGCAGGACGAGGCGCTTGCGCTGGCGAAGCGGCTCGCCGCCGGCCCGACTGGCGCCTATGGCCGGATCAAGGACCTGATCGCCCATTCGCTCGATAATGCGCTTCCGGCGCAGCTCGACCGCGAGCGCGAAGCCTTCCTCACTGGCGTCGCTTCGGCCGACTTCAAGGAGGGCGCGAGCGCCTTCCTGGCAAAGCGGCCGGCGCGCTTCGAGGGGCGCTGAGATGATGGCGGCGCAGGCGGCCCCCGCGGCCCGGCCCATTCTGGAGGTCGCCGGTATCTCGCTCGCCTTCGGCGGCGTGCGTGCCTTGACCGACGTCTCCTTCCAGGTGCCGGAGGGCTCGATCACGGCGGTGATCGGCCCCAACGGTGCCGGCAAGACCTCGCTGTTCAACACGATCTCGGGCTTCTACCGGCCGCAGGCCGGGCAGATCAGTTTTGCGGGCGAGAGCCTGGCCGGCGTGCGCGCGCCGGAGCGTGCGGCGCGCGGGCTCGCCCGCACCTTCCAGAACATCGCCCTGTTCCGCGGCATGACCGTGCTCGACAACATCAAGCTCGGCCGGCACGCGCATCTGCGCACCGGCGTGCTCGACGCGCTGTTCTACTGGGGCAGGGCGCAGAAGGAGGAGCTGGCGCTGCGGGCCGAGATCGAGGAGCGGATCATCGACTTCCTCGAGATCCAGCACATCCGCAACGCCTCGGTCGCGACTCTGTCCTACGGCCTGCAGAAGCGCGTCGAGCTTGCCCGGGCGCTCGCGATGCGGCCGCGCATCCTGATGCTCGACGAGCCGGTCGCCGGCATGAACCGCGAAGAGACCGAGGACATGGCCCGCTTCATCCTCGACGTGAAGGAGGAATGGGGCGTCACCATCCTGATGGTCGAGCACGACATGGGCATGGTGATGGACATCTCCGACCATGTCGTCGTGCTGAACTTCGGCCAGGTCATCGCCAGCGGCACGCCGCGCGAGGTGCAGGGCAATGAAGCGGTGATCGCGGCCTATCTCGGTTCCGGCGATGTCGGCGAGCTGTCGCGCCGGATCAAGGCGGAGGCGGTGTGATGGACACGCTCTTCCTCTTCGAAGTCACCCTGGCCGGGCTCGGGGCCGGCGCGCTCTATTCGCTGACCGGCGTCGCCTTCGTGCTGATCTACAAGGCGACCCGCGTGGTCAACCTCGCGATCGGCGAGATCCTGATGCTGGGCGGCTATGCCTTTCTCGGCTTCGCCGCCGGGTTCGGCCTCTCGCCCTGGCTCGCCCTGCCGCTCGCCATCGCCGCCGGCGGCGTCCTCGGCTGGCTGGTCGAGCGCATCATGATCCGGCCGATGCTGGGTGAGAGCCCGATCTCGGTGTTCATGGTGACGATCGGGCTCGGCTCGATCCTCGCCGGCGTGGTCCAGCTGGTGTGGGGCGCGGACCCGTTGCGCCTGCCAGAGTTCATGCCGTCGACGCCGGTCTTCATCGGCGAGGCCTATCTCGCGCCGAAGGTGGCGATCGGCTTCGTGGCGGCGGCCGTGGTGATCGGGCTTTTCCTCGCCCTGTTCCGCTTCTCGCGCGGCGGCGTAGCGCTCAAGGCGACGGCGGCCGACCAAGGCGCCGCCTACTCGGTCGGCATCGACGTGCCGCGCGTCTTCTCGGTCGCCTGGATTCTCGCCTGCGCCACCGCCGCCGGCGCCGGCGTGCTGGTCGGGGCGATCGGCGGGATCTCGCCGACCATGGGCGTGTTCGGCCTCTCGGTGCTCGTCGTCGTCATCATCGGCGGGCTCGACTCGATCGCCGGCGCGCTGGTCGGCGGCCTCCTGATCGGGCTGGTCGAGGCGCTTGCCGGCGCCTTCCTCGGTGGCGAGTTCAAGCTCGTCGTCACCTTCGCTTTGCTGCTCGTGCTGCTGATGGTCCGGCCCTACGGGCTGTTCGGCACGCATGAGATCGAGAGGCTTTAGCGCCATGCGGATCGGCACGCTCAAGACCAGCTATGCCGCCGACGAGGCGCTGTTCGACAGCTCCGTGCAGCGCACGCTGCTGGTGCTGCTCGCACTCGCTGCGGTCGCCTTCCCCTTCGTGGCGAGCCCGTACTGGCTCTTCCTCGCCTGCCTGTGCGCCATCAATGTCGCGAGCGCGACGGGATTGAACCTACTCACCGGCTATACCGGGCTCGTCAGCCTGGGGCAGGCCGCGTTCATGAGCGTTGGCGCTTATACGGTAGCGGTTCTGGAGATCCGGCTCGGCACGCCGTTCCTGCTCAACCTGCTGATCGGCGCCGGGCTCGCCGCGATGATCGGCATTCTCGTCGGCATTCCCAGCCTGAAGGTGAAGGGGCTCTATCTCGCCATTGCGACGATCGCCGCCTCGGTGATCCTGCACTTCCTGTTCTCGCACTGGTCGCTGACCGGCGAGGCGCGCGGCCTGTCGATGCCGCCGGCACGGCTGTTCGGGATCAGTCTCGATCAGCCCTTCTCGCTCTACTGGCTGATCATGCCGGTGACCTGCCTGATGGTGCTCGGCGCCGCGAACCTGCTGCGGACTCGCATCGGACGCGCCTTCATCGCCATCCGGGACCGCGATATCTCTGCCGAGGTGCTCGGCATCCCCTTGCTGCGCTACAAGCTCACCAGCTTTGCGATCTCCTCCTTCTATGCCGGCCTCGCCGGCGGGCTCTGGGCCTATTTCTTCCGCGTGGTGACGCCGGAGAGCTTTCCGCTGGTCAACTCGATCTTCTACCTCGCCGCGATCATCGTCGGCGGCATGGGGACGATCCTCGGCGGCATCCTCGGTGCGGTCTTCATGACGCTGGTGCCCGAGCTTCTGAAATTCGTCGCGAACTGGGCGACGCCGATCTACCCCGACGCGCTCGCAGCGCTGGCGCCGGTGCGCACCATCGTCTTCGGCGGGCTGATCGTCGGCTTCCTGATCTTCGAACCGCGCGGCCTCGCCGAAATCTGGCGGCGGGCGCGGCGCTTCTTCCATCTCTGGCCCTTCAGGACCTGAAGGCGCACGGGACACGTGCCTTTGACGAAACGGCCGTCGCCAAGAACGGCCACATCAGCGGGAGGACGAGCATGAGCAAGATCAGGTTGAACCGGCGGGAGCTTCTGGCCGGGACGGCGGCGACGGCCGCGATGGCATTCGGGATGGGCCCGCTCGCGGCGCAGGAGGGCGGCGACATCGTGCTCGGCGGCTCTATCCCGCTGACCGGCGTCTTCGCCTTCGCAGGCGTCGGCATCCATGCGGGCATCCAGGACTATCTCAAGATCCTGAACGATGGCGGCGGCATCAAGGGCCGCAAGATCAAGTATGTCGCCGAGGACACCGCCTACAAGGTCGACGCCTCGGTGGCCGCCTTCAACAAGATCACCAGCCAGGAGAAGGTCTCGCTCTACTATGGCGACTCGACCGGCTTCTCGAAGACGATCAATCCCGAGCTCGAGCGCCGCGGCACCATGATCATGGCCGGCGCCTCCTTCGCGACCGAGCTCAACGATCCCAAGAAGTACCCGCTGCAGTTCATGGCCGGGCCGGACTACACCGAGATGTTCGGCATTCTCCTGCGCTACATCGCCAAGGAGAAGCCGGGCGCCCGCGTCGCCTTCGTCTATTCCGACACCGAGTTCGGGCGCGACCCGATCGTGCCGGGCGAGGCGGTCGCCAAGGAGCTGAAGCTCACCGTCGTCGAGAAGATCGTGACCCCGCCCGGCAGCGTCGACGTCTCGACCGAGGTGCTGAAGCTGCGTCGCGCCAATCCCGACTTCACGATCTTCCACGGCTATGTGCTGGCGCCGATCCCGGAATTCGTCACCCAGGCGAAGCAGATGGGCATGAAGAGCCAGTTCATGGGCACCTTCTGGACCATGGACAATTCGACGGTGCAGCGCATGGGCGACGCCGCCGACGGCTTTATGGGCGTGATGCCGTACCGCTACTATTACGACAAGGACGGCACCTCGCCGATGCTGGAGAAGATCCGGCAGATGCGCACCGAATACCAGTCGACCGGCTATCTCCAGGGCTTCGTCACCGCCATGCTGATGGCCGAGGCGGTGAAACGCACGCTCGATGCCGGCAAGGAGCTGACCGGCGCCAACCTCAAGGCCGGGCTGAACAGCATCAAGGACTTCGACACCGGCGGCCTGTTCGGCGTGCCGATCTCGATCCCCGGCAATTCCGTGCCGGTCGGCCGGATCTATCGCTTCGACAGCAAGGCCAAGCAGATGCTGCCGGCCTCCGACTGGATCAAGCTTTGATCCTCAGACGCAGGGCGAGGGGCTGAAGGCATGGCCGGGACCGCAGTGCTCGACGTGAACAATGTCGAGGTCGTCTACAACAGGACGGTGCAGGTGCTGCGCGGCCTGTCGCTGCGCGTGCCGCAGGGCGAGATCGTCGCCCTGCTCGGCTCGAACGGAGCCGGCAAGTCGACCCTGCTCAAGGCCGTGTCGAACCTGCTCGCGCTCGAGGATGGTGCCGTCACCGGCGGCGCCATCCATTTCCAGGGCGACGATATCGCGAGCCTCGCCCCGCATGGCCTCGTCCGGCGCGGCCTGTTCCATGTCATGGAGGGGCGGCGCATCTTCGAGGACCTGACGGTCGAGGAGAACCTGACCGCGGCGACCTTCGCGCTGACCGGCCGCCAGCTGCCGGCAGCTGATTTCGATCTGGTCTACAGCTATTTCCCGCGCCTGCACGAGCGCCGGAAGGGACTGGCGGGCTATCTCTCCGGCGGCGAGCAGCAGATGCTCGCCATCGGGCGGGCTCTGATCGCCCGGCCCTCGCTGATCCTGCTCGACGAACCCTCGCTCGGCCTCGCGCCGAAGCTGGTCGAGGAGATTTTCACCATCATCGCGCGGATCAATGCCGAGCAGGGCGTCTCGATGCTGCTGGTCGAGCAGAACGCAGCGGTCGCCTTCGCGGTCGCGAGCTACGGCTACATCCTTGAAATGGGCAAGGTCGTGATCGACGGCCCGGTCGACAAGCTGGTCCGCGACCAGGACGTGCGCGAATTCTATCTCGGCCTCGGCGGCGCCGGGGGCGAGCGCAGCTATCGCGACATCAAGCACTACAAGCGCCGCAAGCGCTGGCTTTCGTGAGGTCGGCAACGATGCGCGAGCTTCCCAATCTCACCCTGCCGCAGATGCTGCGCGAGAATGCCCGGGCGATGCCCGAGCGCATCGCCCTCAGGCAGAAGGATTTCGGCATCTGGCTGCCGATCAGCTGGGCCGAATATGATCGCCGCGCCCGGCATTTCGGGCTCGGCCTGCGCGCGCTCGGCCTCGCCGAAGGCGGTCATGTCGGCATCCTCTCCGAGAACCGCGCCGAATGGGTGGTCGCCCAGCTCGGCGCCGGCATGGTCAGGGCAGTTGCGATCGGCGTCTATGCGACCAGCCCGGCCAACGAGGTCGCCTATGTGCTGGTGCATGGTGAGGTCGAGATCGTGGTCTGCGAGGACCAGGAGCAGGCCGACAAGGTGCTGGAGCGGATCGCGGAGCTGCCGCGGCTGAAGCGGATCGTGGTGATCGATCCCAAGGGCCTGCGGCAGTACGGTTCGGAGCTGATCGTCTCCTTCGCCGATGTGCTGAAGAGCGGCGCGGAATACGAGATCGCGCATCCCGGCCTGGTCGAGGCCTGCCTTGCCGCGCAGACCCCGGCCGATATCGGCCTGATGGTCTACACCTCCGGCTCGACCGGCAAGCCGAAGGGCGCGATGCTGAGCTACCGCAACATGCGGGCCCAGGCTACCGGCGTCATCGAACGGCTCGGCTACGATGCCGACACCACCAACCTGTCCTATCTGCCGCTCTGCCATGTCGCAGAGCAGATGCTGAGCACGATGGCGCCGATCTATTCCGGATCCTGCGTCTCCTTCGGCGAGTCGATCCGCACCGTGCAGGAAGATCTGCGCGAGATCGCGCCGACGCTCTTCCTCGGCGTGCCGCGGATCTGGGAGAAGCTGCACGCTTCGATCCACATCAAGCTGATGGAGGCGGGTGGCTGGCGCCGGCGCCTGTTCGAAGCGGGCCTCGCCGCCTGCGAGCCTTTCGCCACCAAACCGCGCGAAGCACGCAGCCTGCGCGAGAAGGCGGTCGCCGGGTTCTACCATCTCGTCATCTTCCGGGCGCTGCAGAACTTCATCGGCCTGCGCAAGGTGAAGGTCGCGCTCACCGGCGCGGCCCCGATCCCGCCGCGCATCGTGCAGTTCTTCCGGACGCTCGGCGTTCCGCTCGTCGAGGTCTATGGCCTCACCGAGACTTCCGGAATGTCCGTCGGCCAGCGGCGCGAACGCCTGCTGCCCAGTTCGGTCGGCGAGGCGGTTGCCGGTGCCGAGCTCAAGCTGGGCGCCGAAGGCGAGCTCCTGCTGCGCGGCGACATCGTCTTCGAGGGCTATTTCCGCAATCCCGAGGCGACGGCGGCCGTGTTGCGCGATGGCTGGCTGCACACCGGCGACGTCGCCGCGATCGAGGATGGCCAGACACGGATCGTCGACCGACTGAAGGACATCATGATCACCGCCGGCGGCAAGAATCTCAGCCCGTCGGAGATCGAGAACACGGTGAAGGGCAGCGCCTTCATCAAGGAGTGCATCGTCGTCGCCGATGGCCGGCGCTATCCCTCGGCGCTGATCCAGATCGACGGCGAGACCGTGGGCAAATGGGCGGAGGAAAACCGCATCGCCTTCACCCATTTCCGCAGCCTCGCCGAGCATAGCCGCGTGCGCGAGCTGGTCGCCGCCGAGATCGAGCGGGCCAATGCCCAGCTCGCGCCGGTCGCGCAGCTCAAGCGCTTCCACCTCCTCGTCAAGGAACTCGATCATGATGACGACGAGGTCACCGCGACGATGAAGGTGCGTCGTGCCAACATCGCAAAGAAATACGCCGCCGAGATCGAAGGGCTGTACAAGCCCGAGCGGCAGGCCGAATCCGCCTGAAGGAGCAGTTTCATGAGCCGACATGTCGTCATCACCGCGGGCGTCCGCACTGCCATCGGCACGTTCGGCGGGGCGCTGTCCGGCCATGCGCCGTCTGAGCTCGGCGCGCTCGTCGTCGGCGAGGCGCTGAGCCGCGCCGGGTTGCCCGCTGCCGCGGTCGGCCATGTCGTCTTCGGCAATGTCATCCTGACCGAGTCGAAGGATGCCTATCTCGCCCGCGTCGCGGCGATCGAGGCCGGGATTCCGGTCGAGGTTCCTGCGATGACGCTGAACCGGCTCTGCGGTTCCGGCGTGCAGGCGATCATCTCGGGCGCCCAGGCGATCATGCTCGGCGATTGCGATACCGCGGTTGCGGGCGGCGCCGAGACGATGAGCCGTGCGCCGCATCTTCTCGCCACGGCCCGCTTCGGCCAGCGCATGGGCGATGCGGTCGTCGCCGACCATCTGACCGGCGTGCTGACCGACCCGTTCGGCAACGGCATCATGGGCATCACGGCGGAAAACGTCGCCGAGCGCTACGGCATCGATCGCGAGGCGCAGGACGCCTTCGCAGCCGAAAGCCAGCGGCGCGCGGCCGAGGCGATCGCCGCCGGCCGCTTCAAGGAGCAGATCCTGCCGGTCGAAGTCCGCAAGGGCCGCGACACGATCAGCTTCGATACCGACGAGCATCCCAAGCCCGCAACGACGGCGGAGACGCTGAAGGGGCTGCGGCCGACCTTCAAGAAGGACGGAACGGTCACGCCCGGCAACGCCTCCGGTATCAATGATGGCGCCGCCGCCATGGTGCTGATGGAAGAAGGGCGCGCCGGTCGCGAGGGCAAGCCGGTGCTCGCGCGCCTCGTGGGTTATGCCCATGCCGGTGTCGAGCCGGGCGTGATGGGCATCGGTCCCGTGCCGGCTGTGCAGGCTCTGCTCAAGCGCACCGGGCTCTCGCTCGGCGATTTCGACGTGATCGAGTCGAACGAGGCCTTCGCCGCCCAGGCCTGCGCGGTCGCCAAGGAACTCGGCTTCGATCCGGCCAGGGTCAATCCGAATGGCGGGGCGATCGCGCTCGGCCATCCCGTCGGCGCGACGGGTGCGATCATTACCCTGAAGGCGGCCTATGAGCTCCAGCGCACCGGCGGTCGCTACGGGCTCATCACGATGTGCATCGGCGGCGGTCAGGGCATCGCGCTGGCGATCGAGCGGGCCTGAGCCGGATGGCGGCGCCACTCTGGAAGACGCAGGCGCAGCGCGAGCAGGAGCGCGCGCTGAAGCGCGAGGCCGTGCTGCGGGCTGCGGCGCGCGCCTTCAGCGAGCAGGGCTTTCACCGGACCTCGCTCGACGATGTCGCCGAGCGGCTCAACGTCACCAAGCCGACGATCTACCACTACGTCCGCAGCAAGGACGAGATCCTGTTCGAATGCGTGCGGATCGGGCTGGAGCGGCTCGATTCCGCTTCGGCCTCCGCTGAAGCGCAGCGCGGCGGCGACTCCGGGCTCGACCGGCTGATCGTACTCTGGACTGAGTATGCGCGGATCGTCACCGAGGATTTCGGCCGCTGCCTGATCCTGGTCGGCGAGGATCCCTTGCCGGCCGAGACGCGCAAGGAGCTGCGTGCCCTCAAGGGCAAGATCGACAGGCGCTTCCGTGGGCTGATCGAGCAGGGGATTGCGGACGGTTCGATCCAGCCCTGCGATCCCAAGCTGCTCGCCTTCGCCGCGGCCGGCGCACTGAGCTGGATCGCCCGCTGGCATGACCCGGCAGGTTCCTTGCCAGTCGACGAGATCGCCCGGCAGACGATCGGCTTCTTCGTCAACGGCATCGGGATAAATGGCGCGGGAGCGGGGCGCGGCCGCCATGCCGGACAGCACGCAAGCGTGGTGTGAACGGGCGCTTTGCTCGACCTGAAGCGGAGATTTCTCCGGCCATACGGCGGCTTGGCGCGGCGGTGCGCCCTACCGGTCGCTAGAATTCTAGATTGATTGACATCAATTACGCGTGTTCCCGAACACCGCATTGAGGCGGGCAGCGGCCAGGGTCGTTGCTAAAGCGTCTTACGCTGGCGATAGTGCAGTGCGGCAAGCTGCTGCGACGCTCCGACGTACAAGCCCCGTGGCGTGTAGGGAAAAGCGATATGATCGGTCCCTTCTCGGTGAACCCATCCGCCGGTGTAAAGGCGGAAGCGCTGTTTCGCACTGATCTCGGCGACTATCTGGTCGATGTCGCCCAGCGCAATGTGCTGATGCTCGATGTGCTGCGCAGGCGCGGCGACAATTATCTCGAGCATGTGGCGATGATCGCGCCGAATGTCCTGGGCTTCAGCTTCGAGCCCGTGATGAGCGGTCGCAATCTGCCGCGCCCGGTCAACTACTGGCTGGTCCGGATCATTCCGCCGGAGGGCGTCGTCACCAACGAGGCGTCGCGCCCCTTCATCGTGGTCGATCCGCGTGCCGGCCATGGGCCGGGAATCGGCGGGATGAAACCGGACAGCGAGATCGGCGCGGCGCTGGCGGCCGGCCATCCCTGCTATTTCATCGGCTTCCTGCCCGATCCGGTGCCGGGGCAGACGATCGAGGATGTCGGCTGCGCGGAAGCCGCCTTCATCGAGGCCGTTATCAAGCGCCATCCCGGCTATCCCGGCAAACCCTGCGTCATCGGCAATTGCCAGGCCGGCTGGGCCGTGCTCGGGCTCGCGGCCGCCCGCCCCGATCTGATGGGGCCGATCATGGCGGCGGGCGCGCCGCTGGCCTATTGGAACGGCAAGGACGGCCTCAACCCGATGCGCTATTCAGGCGGCATGCTCGGCGGCTCCTGGCTGGCCTCGCTGACGGGCGATCTCGGCGCCGGCATCTTCGACGGGGCCTATCTCGTCCAGAATTTCGAGAAGCTGAACCCGGCCAATACCTGGTGGGGCAAGCTCTACGATGTCTGGTCGCAGGTCGACACGGAGGCCGAGCGCTTCCTGTCCTTCGAGAAATGGTGGGGCGGCCATGTGCTGCTCAACCGCGAGGAGATCGAGTTCATCGTCGAAGAGCTTTTCGTCGGCAACAAGCTGACCAAGGGCGAGGTCAGGCTGTCCTCCGGCAAGACCATCGATCTGCGCGAGGTGACCTCGCCGATCGTGGTGTTCTGCTCCTGGGGCGACAACATCACCCCGCCGCAGCAGGCGCTGGGCTGGGTCACCGATCTCTATGCCAGCGATCTCGCCCTGATCGCGGCGGAGCAGACCATCGTCTATTGCATCCACCCGCAGGCGGGTCACCTCGGCGTGTTCGTCTCGAGCTCGGTCGCGAGGAAGGAGCATACCGAGCTCACCGAGAACATGGACCTGATCGACATCCTGCCGCCCGGCCTGTGGGAGGCGGTGATCACGCCGCGCGAGCCGGGGCAGGACTATGCCGATCTCGCCACCGGCAACCATGTGCTGCGCTTCGAGCCGCGCAAGCTCGATGACATCCGCGCACTGGGGCTGAACACGCCCGAGGATGACCGGCGTTTCGCGACTGTCGCCAAGCTCTCGGAGGTCAACGCCGATTTCTACAAGACCTGGCTACGGCCCTGGGTGAAGGCGGCGGCCAACGCGCCTTCCGCTGAATTGTCGCGCCGGCTCAATCCGCTGCGCTCGCAATTCGAGGCATTCTCGCACAACAACCCGTTCCTGCGCGGCGTTCCCGCATTGGCGGAGCAGGTCCGCCGCAATCGCCGCCCGGCCGCTGCCGGCAATCCGTTCCTGGCCTGGCAGCAGATGGCTTCGCAGAACATCGCCGCCTCGCTCGACCTGTTCCGTGATGTCCGCGATTCCGCCACCGAACTCCTGTTCAAGCAGGTCTATGGCTGGCCGGCCTTGCAACAGGCGCTCGGCGTCACCGACGAGACGGCGCGCCCGGCGCCGGCCGATCGCGAGCGCGGCGTCGCCAAGCTGGAGGCCGGGCTGGCCGGCCTCCGCCAGCGGGTCAGCGACATCGACGCGAATATCGCGGTGCTGCGCGCCTTCATGTTCGTGCTGGCGGCAGGCAAGAGCCTCGACGAACGCATCTTCGCCGCGCTCCGGCGCTTGCAGAAGAAGCACCAGAGCCTGGAAGGCACGACGCTCTGGCAATTCAAGGCCAAGGTCCGCGAGCAGTTCTTCATGCTGCGCTTCGACCGGGAGGAGGCCGTCGCCGCGATCGAGCGCGTTCTGCAAACGCAGGCTCCGCCGATCTCGCTGGAGGAGTTCCACGGCATCCTGACCGCGGCCGGCCCGCTCGAAGGGGAAGCGCTCGCCCGCTACGAACGCGTCAGCAGGATGTTCCCGGATCATGCGCCGGAGCGTGACCAGCCGGCGCCGAGCGCTGGAACGCAGGCCCCTTCCGTCCGTGCGGCCGCGCCCAAGCCGGCAGCGCAACGGCGCAGGCCCGCCACCGGACCACGCCGCCGTACCGCCCCGCAGAAGTGATCCCGACGATGGCCCAGACCTCCACGCTCGCCGCCGAACCCGGTCAGTCCCGGCGCCTTGCTGCCAACGGCGACAAGTATGAGCGCCTGATCGCCAAGGCACGCGAAATCCCGCCGGCACTGACCGCCGTCGCGCATCCCTGCGACGAAGCCTCGCTGAGGGGCGCCCTCGACGCTGCCGCGCAAGGCTTGATCACGCCGATCCTCGTCGGCCCCAGCGCTCGGATCATCGCCACGGCGAAGCAGGCCGGCCTCGACATCGCCGGCTTCGAGATCGTCGACACCCCGCACAGCCATGCCTCGGCCGCCAAGGCTGTCGAGCTGGTGCATGCCGGCAAGGCGGCGCTGCTGATGAAGGGCAGCCTGCACACCGACGAATTGCTGGCCGAGGTGACCAACAAGGAGACCGGGCTGCGCACCGGCCGGCGCATCAGCCATGTCTTCATCATGGACGTGCCGACCTATGCCGAGCCGCTCTTCATCACCGACGCTGCGGTCAACATCTTCCCCGATCTCGAAGCCAAGCGCGACATCATCCAGAACGCGATCGACCTGCATGTCGGGCTCGGGCTCGGCACGCCGCGGGTCGCGATCCTGTCGGCAGTCGAGACCGTGACGACCAAGATTCCGAGCACGCTGGAGGCCGCGGCGCTCTGCAAGATGGCCGATCGCGGGCAGATCTCCGGCGGCCTGCTCGACGGGCCGCTCGCGCTCGACAATGCGATCAGCCCGGAAGCGGCGAGCATCAAGGGCATCGTCTCGCCGGTCGCGGGCAAGGCCCAGATCCTGGTGGTGCCGGACCTCGAAGCCGGCAACATGCTGGCGAAGAACCTGACCTTCCTGTCGGGCGCCGATGCCGCCGGCATCGTGCTCGGCGCGCGCGTGCCGATCATCCTGACGAGCCGCGCCGACAATGTCCGCACAAGGCTCGCCTCCTGTGCGGTTGCCGGGCTCTATGCCCATGCGCTGGCCCAGACGCGCCCGATCGGAGGCTAGGCGGTGAGCGAGGTCCTGTTCGTCGTCAATGCCGGCAGTTCGAGCATCAAGTTCAAGTTCTACCGCGTCGTCGGCGAGGATATCGAGCTGGTCTTCGGCGGCGCCGTCGACGGCATCGGCACGAGGCCGCGGCTCAAGGCGAAGGACCATGCCGGCGAGACGCTGATCGAGCGCAGTTTCGGCGCGGAGGAGGTCGCGAATTCCTCGCAGGCGCAGCGCATCATCGCCGACTGGGTCGGCGGGCAGATGAAGGACGCGCAGCTGATCGGCATCGGCCACCGCGTCGTCCATGGCGGGCCGGTCTATTCGGCCCCGGTCCTGGTCGACGATGCGGTGATGCGCACGCTCGAGACCTTCATCCCGTTGGCGCCGCTGCACCAGCTCAGCAATCTCGATCCGATCCGTGTCTTGCGCGAGCGCCGGCCCGATCTGCCGCAGGTCGCCTGTTTCGACACGGCCTTCCATCGTGGGCATCCCGAATTGTCGGACCGCTTCGCCCTGCCGCGCGCGCTCTATGACGAGGGCGTAAGGCGCTACGGCTTCCACGGCCTTTCCTACGAATATGTCTCGCAGGCGCTGCGCGGCATCGCGCCGGAGATCGCCGACAAGCGCGTGATCATTGCCCATCTCGGCTCCGGCGCCTCGGTCTGCGCCCTGGAAGGCGGCCGCAGCATCGAGACGACCATGGGCTTCACCGCGCTGGATGGATTGCCGATGGGGACGCGCTCCGGTTCGCTCGACCCCGGCGTCGTGCTGCACCTGATCGAGCAGAAGGGCATGAGCCCGGCCGAGGTCGGGCATATGCTCTACCATGAGAGCGGGCTGCGCGGCCTGTCCGGGATCAGCAACGATGTCCGGGCCTTGCTGGAGAGCGACAAGCCGGAAGCGGCGATGGCGATCGACTTCTTCAGCCTGCGCGTCGCGCAGGCCTTCGCGAGCCTTTCGGTCTCGCTCGGCGGGCTCGACGCGCTCGTCTTCACCGCCGGCGTCGGCGAGAATGCCCATCAGGTCCGGCGCAATGTGGTCGAACGCCTGCATTGGGCCGGGTTCGCGCTCGACGACGAGGCCAACCGCCGCAACGACCGCCGGATCGAGGCGCCCGGCAGCCGCGTGCCGATCCTCGTCGTCCCCACGGACGAGGAACGCATGATCGGCCAGCACACGCTGCGTCTGTTGCGGCAGCCGGTATCGGCGGCCAGCGTAAGCGCTCGGCCGTAGGATTGCATCGCGAAGCAGGCTGGCCCCGTGCCGGCCGGAGCTCGGAGAACGAAAATGAGATTCGCAGGCTTATCGACCGCGACGGCTCTGGCCGTGACGCTCCTGACCTTCGGCAGCGTCGCGATCCCGGTGTCTCAGGATTTCTCGGTGAGCGCTCCGGCGCAGGCCCAATCGCGGATCAAGGAGTTTCTGCAGCGCCTGCGCAGCGGCAACCTTCCGTCCGGAATCGCCAAGTCGAACGGCCGGATCGAGGCGACGCAGATCGACGTCGCCGCCAAATATGCCGGGCGCCTGTCGCAGGTGCTGGTCAATGAGGGCGATGACGTCACGGCCGGGCAGGTCGTGGCGAAGATCTCCTCGCCGGAATACGAGGCGCAGCTTCGCGGGGCCCAGTCGCAGGTCCTCAAGGCCAAGCAGGGGCTGGCCGAGGCGAACGCCCTGATCGTCCAGCGCAAGAGCGAGATCACCCTGACACAGGCCGAACTGGAGCGCGGCCAGCAGCTCGTCGACAAGGGCTATCTGACGAGACAGACCTTCGACCAGCGCGTCGCCAAGGCCGACACGGCGAAGGCCGCGCTCGTCGCCGCCGAGGCGCAGCGCGATCAGGCAGAGTTCGCCATCAAGAGCGCCGAGGCCGAGGTCGACCGGATCGAGGCCGTGCTGGTCGACATGACCCTGGTCGCGCCGCGCAGCGGGCGGGTGCAGTACCAGCTCGCCCGGGCCGGCGAGGTCGTCGGTGCCGGCTCGCGCATCCTGACGCTTCTCGATCTCAGCGATGTCTACATGACGATCTACCTGCCGGCGGCGCAGGCCGGGCTGCTGGCCCTTGGCGACGAGGCGCGGATCACGGTCGATCCGCTGCCGAACTACGTCATCCCCGCCAATGTCAGCTTCGTCGCGGCGGATGCGCAATTCACGCCCAAGAGCGTCGAGACGGCCGATGAGCGCGAGAAGCTGATGTTCCGCGTCAAGCTGCAGATCGATCCGCGCGTGCTGAAGAAATACCACCGCCAGGCGAAGACCGGCGTGCGCGGCATGGGCTTTGTCCGCACCAGCCCCTCGATCCAATGGCCCGAAGACCTCAGCGTGAAGCTCCCCTGATGAGCGAGGAGGTCATCGCCAGGGTCGAGCGGGTCTCGCACCATTACGGCAAGACGGTTGCGCTCGACGACGTCTCGATCGCCTTCCCGGCCCGCCGCATGGTCGGCGTGATCGGCCCGGACGGGGTCGGCAAATCGGCGCTGCTCGCCTTGGTCGCCGGTGTCAGGCAGATCCAGACCGGGGTGGTCACGGTCTTTGGCGGCGACATGGCCGACAAGGCGCATCGCGAAAAACACGGCGCCCGCATCGCCTATATGCCGCAGGGGCTCGGCCGCAATCTCTACCCGACGCTGAGCGTCTTCGAGAATATCGACTTCCACGGGCGGCTGTTCGGGCAGGGCGAGGCCGAACGGCGCCGGCGCATCGACGAGCTGCTGCAGGCGACCGGGCTCGACCCGTTCGAGGATCGCCCGGCCGGCAAGCTGTCGGGCGGCATGAAGCAGAAGCTCAGCCTGTGCTGCGCCCTGATCCACGACCCCGACCTGCTCATCCTCGACGAGCCGACCACCGGCGTCGATCCGCTCTCGCGCGGCCAGTTCTGGGACCTGATCAACACGATCCGCGGCCGGCGCCCGCATATGAGCGTCATCGTCGCCACCGCCTATATGGACGAGGCCGAGCGCTTCGACTGGCTCGCCGCCATGGACGACGGCAAGGTGATCGCCTCGGGCCCGGTCGTCGAAATCCTGGAGCGAACTGGGCAGAAATCGCTGGAAGCGGCCTTCATCGCGCTGCTGCCGGAGGCGAAGCGGGCGCATCACCAGGAGGTGATCGTGCGACCGCGCCCGGCCAGCGACAGCGACGTGCCGGCGATCGAGGCGGAGGGGCTGACCCGCCGCTTCGGCGATTTCACCGCCGTCGACCATGTCAGCTTCCGCATCCAGCGCGGCGAGATCTTCGGCTTCCTCGGCTCGAATGGCTGCGGCAAGTCGACGGTGATGAAGATGCTCACCGGCCTGCTGCCAGCGAGCGAGGGCACGGCCAAGCTGTTCGGCAAGCCGATGGGCTCGAACGACATGGAGACGCGCCGCAATGTCGGCTACATGTCGCAGGCCTTCTCGCTCTATACCGAGCTGACCGTCCGCCAGAACCTCGAGCTGCACGCCAAGCTCTACCATCTGCCGAGCGAGGAGATCGAAGGCCGCATCGCCGAGCTGCTCGAACGCTATGATCTGAAGGACGTGGTCGACGCCCGTCCCGACAGCCTGCCGCTCGGCATCAAGCAGCGCCTGCAGCTCGCCGTCGCCGTGCTCCACCGCCCGGCCATGCTCATCCTCGACGAGCCGACCCTCATCCTCGACGAGCCGACCTCCGGCGTCGACCCGATCGCGCGCGACGCCTTCTGGCGCACGCTGATCGACCTCTCGCGCGACGACGGCGTGACGATCTTCCTTTCGACCCATTTCATGAACGAGGCGGAACGCTGCGACCGCATCTCGCTGATGCATGCCGGCAAGGTGCTCGCGGTCGGCACGCCCGAGGAGCTGGTGCGCGAGCGCGGGAGCGCCTCGCTCGAGGACACTTTCGTCGATTATCTCGCCGAGGCTGCCGGGATCGACCGGGAAGCCAAGATCGAGGCGCCGGATCCCGGCGCGGCGGTACCGGCGCCTGAGCCGATCCGCCCGCCGCGCCCGCGATCCGATCCGGCTCGCCTTCGCCTTTCTCGGCCCACTCGTGCTGATGATCGCCTTCGGCTTCGGCATCTCCTTCGACGTCGAGAATCTGCGCTTCTCGGCACTCGACTACGACAACACGCCCGAAAGCCGGCAACTGGTCGAGGCCTTCTCGGGGTCGCGCTATTTCGAAGAGCGCCCGCCGCTACGCAGCTCGGGCGAGCTCGATCAGCGCCTGCGAACCGGCGAACTCCAGCTCGCCATCGGCGAACTCCAGCTCGCCATCGAGATCCCGCCGGGCTTCGGCCGCGACCTGCAATCTGGCCGCAAGCCGGAGGTAGCGGTCTGGCTCGACGGCGCCATGCCCTTCCGCGCCGAGACCACCAAGGGCTATGTCACCGGCCTTGCCGCGCAATACGCCCAGGAGTGGCTGGCGCAGAACAGCACCGGCAAGAGCGCCGCCAGCCTGATCAATATCGAGACGCGCTTCCGCTACAACCAGGCCTTCAAGAGCGTGAACGCGATGGTGCCGAGCGTTATCATGCTGATGCTGATCCTGATCCCGGCGATCATGTCCGCCATCGCGGTGGTGCGCGAGAAGGAGACCGGCTCGATCGCCAATTTCCAGTCGACGCCGATCACCAAGTTCGAGTTCCTGTTCGGCAAGCAGCTGCCTTATATCGCGATCGCGATGATCAGCTTCGTGCTGCTGGTGCTGCTGGCGCTCTTTCTGTTCGGGGTGCCGATCAAGGGCTCGGTGACGCTGCTGGCCCTGGGGACCCTGCTCTACGTCACGGCGACCACCGGCTTCGGCCAACTGATCTCGACCTTCACCAAGACACAGGTCTCGGCCGTGTTCGCGACCGCGATCCTCTCGATCATCCCGGCGGTGAACTTCTCCGGCCTGCTCGTTCCGGTCGCTTCGCTCTCGGGTGGGGCGCGGTTGATCGGGCTCGGTTTCCCGACGGCCTGGTATCAGCCGATCAGCGTCGGCACCTTCACCAAGGGGCTCGGCTTCGACGATCTCTC
The DNA here is from genome assembly GCF_001509835.1 of Allobosea sp. WAO. Taxonomy (GTDB): domain Bacteria; phylum Pseudomonadota; class Alphaproteobacteria; order Rhizobiales; family Beijerinckiaceae; genus Allobosea. Next base: position 4,638 of record NZ_JXTJ01000020.1, on the reverse strand, counting down.
CTTCAACCTCGTCATGCTCGCCGGCTTCGCGCTGTTCTTCCTCCTCCTGGCGCAGCTCCTCCTGCGCAAGCAGGAGCTCTGAGATGAGCAGCGAGAGCTCCACCACCACCCAGGCTCGTGCTGGACAGCGCCTGTCCGGGCTGCGCATTCATCTGGAGAACATCTTCGAGCTCGTGATCAAGGAGCTGCGCAGCATCCGTGCCGATCCGGTGATGCTGATCCTCCTGGTCTATTCCTTCAGCATCGCCGTCTACACGGTGGCGACCGGCGCCTCGACCGAGGCGAAGAACCTGTCGGTCGGCATCGTCGACGAGGATCGCTCGGACCTCTCGCGCCAGATCCAACACGCGCTCAACCCGCCGCTGTTCAAGAGCGCGGTGACGATCAACGCCCGCGCGATCGACGAGGAGATGGACCATGGCAGGTTGGTCTTCGTGCTGGAGATCCCGCCTTCCTTCCAGGCCGACCTGCTCTCCGGCCGGCGCGCCTCGCTGCAACTCAATGTCGACGCCACCGCGATGACGCAGGCCGGCAATGGCGCGGTCTATATCCAGTCGATCATCGCACAGGAGGTGACCAACTTCCTGAGCGGTCGCGAAACCCTGGCCGACGTTCCGGTGAATGTCGTGATCCGCGCCAAGTTCAACCCGAACCTCGACTCGGCCTGGTTCACCTCGGTGATGCAGGTGATCAACAGCATTACGCTGCTGACCGTGATCCTGACCGGCGCCGCCCTGATCCGCGAGCGCGAACAGGGCACGGTCGAGCATCTCCTGGTGATGCCGGTGGTGCCGACCGAGATCATGTTGGCCAAGATCATCGCCAACGGCATCGTCATCCTGGTCGCGGCCGGCCTTTCGCTGGCCCTCGTCGTGCAATGGTGGCTGCAGGTGCCGATCGCCGGCTCGCTGACGCTCTTCCTCGCCGGTGCCGCGCTCTATGTCTTCGCCGTCGCGGCGCTCGGCATCATGCTTGGCACGCTCGCCACCACGATGGGGCAATTCGGGCTCCTCGCCATCCCGATTCTCGTGCTGATGCAGCTCCTCTCGGGCTCCAGCACCCCGATGGAGAGCATGCCGGTCTGGCTGCAATACACCATGCAGACCATCAGCCCGACGCCGCATTTCGTGGCCTTCGCGCAGGCCGTCCTCTATCGCGGCGCGGGGCTCTCGGTGGTCTGGCTCCAGCTCGTCGCGCTGATCGTCATCGGCGGCATCTACTTTGCTTATGCTCTCAGCCGTTTCCGCCGAGTGATCTTCGGAGACTGACCCCATGACGCCGATCGGTGAACTCGTTCGTGGCAAGAAGGGCTTGATCGTCGGCATCGCCAATGAAGGCAGTATCGCCTTCGGCTGCGGCCGGGTGCTGCACCGGCTCGGCGCGGAACTGGCCGTGACCTATCTCAACGCCAAGGCCGAGAAATGGGTCAGGCCGCTCGCCGAGGAGCTCGCCAGCCCGATCATCATGCCGCTCGATGTCGAGGTCCCCGGCGAACTCGACGCGGTGTTCGCGGCGATCGCCCGGCAATGGGGCAAGCTCGACTTCGTCATTCATTCGATCGCCTTCGCCCCGCGCGACGACTTGCATGGCCGCGTCGTCGATGTTTCGCGCGAAGGCTTCGAGCAGGCGATGCGGGTTTCCTGCTATTCGCTGATCGAGATGACGCGCGCCGCCGAGCCGCTGATGGCGGCGGGCGGCACCATCCTGACGATGAGCTATTACGGCGCCGAGAAGGTGCTCGATAACTACAACATCATGGGGCCGGTGAAGGCCGCACTGGAGAGCACGACGCGCTATCTCGCCCATGAGCTCGGCCAGAAGGGCATCCGCCTGCACGCGCTTTCGCCGGGGCCGTTGAAGACGCGCGCGGCCGGCGGTATCGCCGGCTTCGACGAATTGCTGTCGCAGGCCGCCGCGCGGGCGCCGCAGGGGCGCGTCGTCACCATCGACGAGGTCGGCCAGGTCGCCGCCTTCCTGATCAGCGACGCGGCCACGGGCATGACCGGCAACACGATCTATGTCGATGCCGGCTACCACATCATGGGGTAGGGCATCGGAACGGAAAGTGGGGCGCCCTTTTCGGATCGATCCGATGCTCCGGCAGAGCGACCGGTTGCCGTCTCAGCCGAGGCGGTAAGGCAGGATGCCGCGCTCCCAGGGATCGACGATCACGGCGCGGTCGAGCGGCGGCACGGCGCGTTGCGGGCAGTCCGGCCGCTCGCAGAGCCGGCAATTGATCCCGATCTCGGCAACCTTGCCGCTGCTGCGGATGGCGTCGGCGTAGATCAGCTCGTCGGCATAGGCCATCTCGCAGCCGATGCCGATGGCGTAGCGCGAGCGCACCGCGTCGAAGCGCGACTCGCCCTTGCTGATTGCCCGCGCGATCGAGAGGTATTGCCGGCCATCCGGCATTTCCGCCCGCTGCACGAGGAAGCGGTCGGGCATCTCGAAGGCCTCGTGGATGTTCCAGATCGGGCAGGCGCCGCCATAGCGGGCGAACTGGAAGCGCGTCGCGCTATGGCGCTTGGTGATGTTGCCGGCGCGGTCGACGCGCAGGAAGTACATCGGGACGCCCTCCTGCCCGGAGCGCTGCAAGGTCGAGAGCCGGTGGCAGACCTGTTCTAGGCTGGCGCCGAAGCGGACGGCGAGCCGCTCGACATCGTGCCGCATCCGGCGGGCCTCGTCGCGAAAGGCGCCATAGGGCATGGTCAGCGCGCCGGCGAAATAGTTGGAGAGGGCGGCCGAGCAGACGAGCGCGCTGTCGCGGTTGAGGAAGCCGGCCTGCGCCACGATGGCGTCAGCCGTCTCGCCATGGGTCAGCCGCGCGACATGGCGGGCGAGGGCGAAGACCTGGCTGGAGACCGGCAGCGCCTCGTTCAGCGTGATCCTGCCGGCTTCGCGCTCCAGCCGGCTCTGGGCGGGATGCGTATCGGGCGGGCATTCGACGACGCTAAGCCCGTGCTCGCTGGCGAGATAGGTTTCCATGCGCTGGCGGGGATCGCCGGGGATCTCGGAGATGCGCGTCGCCAGGGCTTCGGCGGCGAGGTCGAGCGCGTCGACATAGTTTCCGATGAAATGGAAGAAGTCGCGGACCTCGTCGAAGGCCGAGATCGGTCGGCGCGGCTGCGAGGGTTCGGGATGCACGGCCTCGTCGAGGGCGCGATAGCGCGCCTCGAGGCTCTGGTACTGCGCGTGCAGATCGAGCAGGGCCCGGCCGATTTGCGGCATCTGGACGGCGGCGGTGCGCAGTTCGCGCGGATTGACCTCGATCGCGGCAAAGAGCGGGTCGGCCAGCGTCTCGCGCAGATTGGCGGCGAGCCGGTCGCCGAGATCGTCGGTGAAGATCGAGAGATTGACCCTGAAGACGCGGGCGAGGTCGACCACCATCGTGCCGGACAGGCTGCGCTGGCTCGCCTCGATCTGGCTGAGATAGCTTGGGGAGATGTTGAGCCGGCGGGCCAGTTCGAGCTGGGTCCAGTCGCGTTCCTCGCGCAATCTGCGAATGGTCGCGCCGGCGAAAAGCTTGCGTCTCAACTTTTCTGTTGGCGAACTTGTTAATTTTGCCATTTCGCAATTTTGCACAAAATCCCTTGCCGCCACAAGGCGCGCGGCGGATAGGGCAGGCGAGGGAGACGGCCATGCAAGACATCCTGAACGATCTCGAGTCCCGCCGCGCGGGGGCCCGTCTCGGTGGCGGGGAGCGGCGGATTTCGGCGCAGCACGGCAGGGGCAAGCTGACGGCGCGCGAGCGGATCGAGCTCCTGCTCGACAAGGACTCCTTCGAGGAGTTCGACATGTTCGTGCAGCACCGGGCGGTCGATTTCGGCATGGACAAGGCCGAGAAGATCCCGGGCGACGGCGTCGTCACCGGCTGGGGCACGGTCAATGGCCGCACCGTCTTCGTCTTCTCCAAGGATTTCACCGTCTTCGGCGGCTCGCTCTCCGAAACCCATGCCCAGAAGATCATCAAGATCCAGGACATGGCGCTGAAGATGCGCGCGCCGATCGTCGGCCTGTTCGATGCCGGCGGCGCCCGCATCCAGGAGGGCGTCGCGGCGCTCGGCGGCTATGGCGAGGTCTTCAAGCGGAACGTCCAGGCTTCGGGGGTCATCCCGCAGATCTCGGTGATCATGGGCCCGTGCGCCGGCGGCGACGTCTATTCGCCGGCGATGACCGACTTCATCTTCATGGTCCGCGACACCTCCTACATGTTCGTCACCGGCCCCGAGGTGGTGAAGACCGTCACCAACGAGACCGTGACGACAATCCGAACAAGCCCTATGACATCAAGGAACTGATCCTGAAGACGCTCGACGAGGGCGATTTCTTCGAGATCCAGGAGGCCTACGCCAAGAACATCGTCACCGGCTTCGGGCGGATCGAGGGCCGCACGGTCGGGGTCGTCGCCAACCAGCCGATGGTGCTGGCCGGGGTGCTCGATGCCGATGCCTCGCGCAAGGCGGCGCGCTTCGTGCGCTATTGCGACGCCTTCGAGATCCCGATCGTCACCTTCGTCGACGTTCCCGGCTTCCTGCCCGGCACGGCGCAGGAATATGGCGGGCTGATCAAGCACGGCGCCAAGCTGCTCTTCGCCTATTCGGAATGCACCGTGCCGCTGGTCACGGTGATCACCCGAAA
>NZ_JXTJ01000002.1 GCF_001509835.1 Allobosea sp. WAO | reverse complement strand
ACTTTTTCAACGGTATCGGCCACCAACTGACGTTGTCCGTCCCTTCCATGCATGTCCGCTGCCGAGCGCTGGCTCAATGCCCGGTTGTCGTTGGCTCGTCTGGAGTCAAGACGGCGATTGGAAGCCTTCGGTGACCACCGCTTCGGCAAACGACTCATGGCGAATACCTCGAGCATTTCGGCCACCCCCTCAATGGAGATCGCGATCATATGTTGCCCGGCATACCCCGGGACCCTCGACTCGATCTCCCGGCGCGCCCGCTCGGGCCAGTTTCCGCATTCGACAAGGGCAAGAAGAGCTTGGCGAGCGCTTCGAGCAACGCAGCCTTTGGCCGTTCGACCGCCCGGCGGCAGCGCGAGTTTGTTGAACGTGCTGTTCATGCTTGATGTCCCGACGTTGCCTGCACCATTTCCCCGCAAGCTGACGCGCCATCCGCAGCGGGCTCGACGGTCTCCGAGCTGGAGAGCAAGGCGGCAATGCGGGCAGAGCCGACGCGCTTCCTTTCGAGAAGTTCCTTCGCCACCCGATCCGCCCCGATCCGGTGGTGCTGAATGAGCAAGCGCGCCCTGACCATCTGTTCGGCAAGGATCTCTTCCACCCGCTCGCGAACGGCTTGCGACGCATGGAGCAATCGAAGCAGCTCCGTTTCTCCTTCCGCCGCCAGGAAAGCCAAACCTTCGCCGAGGCCATAGGACGCTTCAATTCGCAACGCCACGAGGGTTGCGAGATGAAGGTCGCTGCCGCGAGACCCTCCGCCCCCCGCAGACCGACTGCCGAGGAGGATCTCTTCCGCCGCCGTGCCGGCCAGCAGAAGGCAAATCTCATCTTGGAGAGCTTGAGCCGTTACCTCTGAGACGGGAGCTCGGCCGATCCGCACACCACCCAACGCATGATACTCGATGTCCAGTTCGGCGGTCTCGCGAATCTCTGCGAACTCAAGGGGTTTCCCCAACGCGACGGCGGCGATGGCATGGCCAGCCTCGTGAACGGCTGCGCGTCGCAGCATCTGGTCGGGAAACGCGATCGTCGGCGGCAGGTGTGCCTCGAGGTCTGCCGCGGAGATGGTTCTCCGCGCCCGTCGCGCGGAGCGGCGCGCGTCGCGGACGAGTTGCTCCAGCGCGGCACCACTCCAGCCTTCGGTCCGGTTTATGACCGCGGACAGGTCGCCGCCCTGGATGCCGCCGGCGAGATGCCAGCGCAGGATGCCATCCCGCGCGGCCCCGTCAGGAAGCGGAATGCGGATATGGCGATCGAGGCGTCCGGGGCGAACGAGAGCCGCGTCGAGCCGCTGCGGAAAGTTGCACGCGCCCACGACGATCACGCCCTCCCGCCGCTCGGCGCCATCGATGCACTCAAGCAGACCCGCGACCACCTCGGTCTGGTATTGGGCATTAGGGCCGCCGAACCGCTCGCGGTCTCCCACCGCGTCGATCTCGTCGATGAAGATGATCGACGGGGCGTTGCGTTGCGCCTCGTCGAAGGCGCTGCGCATCGCCTTGAGCAGATCGCCGAGATGCCCACGCGCCTGCCAGCGTGCCAGCGATCCCAGAACGAGATGGACTTCGCAGGTCCGGGCCAACGCCTTCACGAACGTCGTCTTCCCCGTTCCGGTCGGCCCGCTGACGAGGATGCCCCTGTCAACATCGGCCCAGCCGATGCTGCCTTGACGCCAGTCCCTGAGGTCAATGGCGAGGTCCCGCGCCCAATCGCCCGCCTCGCCAAGGCCATGGAGGTCGTCGATACGCATCTCACGTGTTGCGACCGGGGCCGCCTGGTTCGCCAGCGCCTTCCGCATGCTCTCGAGGGATCGCGCAACCGACCGGCTGGGCCGGAGCATCGAACCGAGAAGACCCAATGGCATCGACGCGAGTTCCTCCGCCTGCTGCGCAGTCACCCGCTGCTTCAGGCACACCTTGCCCACGGCAACGAGGTGGCGAGGCTCGGGCTTCTCGAGCGCGACGACCTCATCGGCAGCGGCGAGCACGAGATCCGGTACGCCGGACGCCGCCTCGGCCAGCACGATGAAGCGATCCTCCTTCAGAATGCCGTCGCGGCCCGATGCCTTCCTGTCCTTGGACCAAAGTTCCCGGGCGCACTCGATCCTCGTTGCCGCGTCTTCCCAGGCAAAGCGCCGCTGGTCGGATCTCGAGGCGACGAACTTCGCTGCCTGTCGGTAGTCGTCGACATCGGCTCCTTCCGGCAAGAGCAGGACCAATGCCAGGGGGCCGCCGCTTCGCACCTGCGGGAGTCGCCGACACCCCCGAATGATCGCGATGCACGCGAGGAAGCGACCGACATTCCTGATGATCCGGTCGCGATCCCGGATCGCCTTGACGTCCCGATTCATTGGGAGAGCCTCGCGATCCCCGGGATTCGAATTGCGGCGCGACCGAGCACGCCCCGCCCGTTCACGACCAATGGGTGGAACCCGCCCCCCGACGCGAGCCAGGCGCTCGGCGCACCCGCATGAGCCGGATCCAGGGCCAGCATTCGACGGCGGTGCGCCATCGAGAACGACCTTCCTCGAATCCCGGAGGGGGGAGTGCCGGAGAGCTTCGCCATTGCCGAGCGTCGGCCGACAATCAGCGGGTTCGACCGCTCCCTTTGACGCGGCTTCATCTCCGCGATCCTGCTAGGAGGCATGGTCTGGGTCTTCCAGCAGCGAGCTCCCCGTCGCCTTCAGCATCGCGTAGGCGATGCTTTCCGTCGCCGTCGCGTCTTGCGGCGCCAGCGAAATTCGACCGTCCACGATCGGGGGCGCTGAGCTGAAATCGAACCTGGGGATTCGGCCGGCCAGGATCACGCGATCGCTCGGCGGCGCGGGAAACTCGGAACCCGTCACGGCGCGATCGAGGATGGGTCGGTAGTCCGACCCGAGCATTGCCGATGGCCAGCCCACCGGAATGATCCAGGGCATGACGCCACCGGATGGCACGAACGCAGAGGCGATGGCGTGGAAATCGCAGGCGGTTCGCTCAACGTCGGTGGGACGCGTGGACATGGGCAAGAGGACTCGAAACCCGGGATCGGCGATCCATGCGCGCTCGAATGCGGACACCGGGAGATCGACGACCACCGCCTCGGCTTGTCCGAATTGGCCGATGCAATCCCGGATCGCCGCCACGCTCGGGGCGCGTTCGCTGGCCGCAAGCCAGGCCGTGGCGAAGGGGGCGGCCGGCTCGCCGTGAAGGATTGGCTGCTTGCCTCTCGCGGTCACCTGGATGTGAAGCGTCTCCAGGCGGAGGAGCCGCAAGCCGAAGGCCATCAGCAGGCTCGTGGTTGTCCTGCACCACTGCGTATTCGAGCCGCTGACGAGGAAAACCTCGACGTCCCGCCGTGTCGTTTCGTTCATGCCCGGTCTCCCAAGGTTCGAAGGATCGAGCGCTTGATGCAGCAAGGACGAAGCGATTCCCGGAAGACGAATTGTCCCGGGGGGAGGGAGGAGAAGGGATCCGGCGGGGCCCGCGGCTGGCGAGTCCCATGGGCGGGGCGTCTTGGGGGAGCGGGGCGGGGGAGGAAATGGGGGAGCGCCCCGCGGAGGTCGCTGAGGACGCTCGTCTTTTCTGAGTGGCGGACAGGGCGGGATTCGAACCCGCGATACGGTTTCCCGTATACACACTTTCCAGGCGTGCGCCTTCAACCACTCGGCCACCTGTCCGGCGCGCTGCTTATGACCTCCGGGCCCGCTTCTTTCAAGTGCCCTGGCTGATGATTATGCGGGTTGCGACAAAATCTCGTTTATCGTTGCAATGGCGGCAGCGTGGGCGCACATCGGGCAGGTCTGCGGAACGCTGCCGGGGCGAGGTTGCAGCGGTGCCGCAGCAGGCGCGCTTCGCCACGTCGCGCAGGATTTGGGGGACGGCTTGCGTTTTCTGATCAGGATTCTCGGCTATCTTCTGGTCGCGGGTGGCTTCGTCGTACTTCTGACCGACGGGGCGCGCTCGATCGCCAATTCCGCCTTGCGCTTCACATCGCTCGGCGAGACCTCGCTGGCCCTGTTCGGCGAGCGCTACCGGCAATTGCAGCCGGCGGTCGAGCGGAACCTGCACCCTCTGCTCTGGGATCCCATCCTGCTCCATCTCATGCTGGCGCCAACCGCGCTCGCAGGGCTGCTGCTCGGCTTCCTCTTGCTTTGGCTCGGCGCCGAACCGAAGCCGCTGATTGGTATCGTCACGCGGCGGTGAGGCGCCGGGGCGAAGCTTCGCTGCGTCGGCCAGCACTTCCTGCCGCCGTACCCGCCTGAAACCGAAGGCCAAGCAGCGGGCCAGCGGCCCTTCCGGAAGCGATGCCGCATTTTAGACACAATCTTGCGTGGACAAGCCGGCAAACGCAAAGGCCTTGCCTGTCCGGCCCTTGATCCTGCTCGCAAAGCTTCCGACACTCTCCGGCTTCAACCGGAGGTTTTCCATGAATTCGAAGCTCAAGAAGCGCCTTGGCGGGATCGGCCTTGGCCTCGGCGTTCTCGCGCTCGCCGGCGCTGCGCTCGCCCAGGCGCCCGCCTTCTTCCGCATCGGCACGGGCGGCACCGCCGGCACCTATTATCCGATCGGCGGCCTGATCGCGAACGCCATCTCGGCGCCGCCGCAGTTGGTCTCGACCGCGGTTGCCAGCAATGGCTCTGTCGCCAACGTCAACGCCATCGTGGGCGGCGCGGCCGAATCCGGCTTCGTCCAGGCCGACGTGGCCTTCTGGGCCTTTTCCGGCACCGGCGTCTACGAGGGCAAGCCGAAGGTTGCCGAGCTGCGCTCGATCGCCAATCTCTACCCTGAGAGCGTCCACCTCGTCGTCCGTAAGGCCTCGAACGTGAAGAGCGTCGCCGACCTCAAGGGCAAGAAGGTCTCGCTCGACGAGCCGGGCTCCGGCACGCTGCTCAACGCCAAGGCGATCCTCGCCGCCTTCGGCGTCACCGAAAAGGACATCTCGGCCGAATATCTCAAGCCGAACCAGGCGGCCGAGAAGATGAAGGACGGCTCGGTCGATGCCTTCTTCTTCACCGGCGGTTATCCGGCGGCGGCGATCTCGGAGCTGGCTTCGACCGGCTCGGGCATCGACATCCTGCCGATCACCGGCGCCCCGGCCGAGAAACTCGCCAAGGAATCGCCCTTCTTCGCCGCCGACGAGATTCCCGCCGGCACCTACAAGGATGTCGGCGCGGTCAAGACGGTCGCGGTCGGCGCCCATTGGATGACCTCGTCGAAGGTCTCCGCCGACACGGTCTATGCCGTGACCAAGGGGCTGTGGAGCGACAAGGCGCGCGCCGCGCTCGACGCCGGCCACGCCAAGGGCAAGGCGATCCAGAAGGCGACCGCGCTCTCCGGCCTGCAGGGCGTGCCGCTGCATCCGGGCGCCGAGAAGTTCTACAAGGAAGCCGGCCTGCTGAAGTGACGCCCTAGGTGTCGTGCTCGGGCTCGTCCCGAGCATCTCCTGCCTTAGATTCTCGGGACGGCGCTGTGCGCCGCCCGAGAATGACGGTCTCGACCGCGCCTGATGCCGCGATCCGACGAAAGCCCGACATGACCAACCAGCCCTCCGTTGCCGAACTTGCCAAGCTCGAGGAAGAGCTCGATCCCGAGATGCAGTTCCGCAAGATGCCGCAGAGCACCGCGCTGCTGGTCGGCGCCCTGCTGCTCGCGCTTTCGGCCTTCCACTATTATACGGCCGGATTCGGCCTGATGCGCGAGACCACGCATCGCGGTATCCATCTGGCTTTCGTGCTCGGGCTGATCTTTCTCGTCTTCTCCGGCCGCAAGAGCGACGCCGGAACCGTCTATGCCTCGACCGCGCTCCGCCCCGGCGGCGTGCCGCTCCATGACTGGGTCTTCGCCATCGCCGTGGCGGTCTCCAGCCTCTATGTGCCCTATATCTTCGAAGACCTTGTCTTCCGCGTCGGCAATCCCTCGACGCTCGACGTGGTCATGGGCTCGATCACCATCATTCTGATGATCGAGGCGACGCGCCGCGCCATCGGCTGGGGCCTGCCGCTGATCGCGCTCTTCGCGATGTTCTATGCGATCTACGGCAACTGGTTTCCGGGCATCTTCCTGCATCCCGGCTCGACCTGGTCGAACCTCGTCAACCATCTCTATCTGACCAGCCAGGGCGTCTACGGCGTCGCGCTCGGTGTCGTCGCGACCTATGTCTTCCACTTCGTCCTATTCGGGGTGCTGGCGACGCGGGTCGGGCTCGGCCGGCTCTTCCTCGGCGTCGCCGCCGCGGTGGCCGGGCGCTTCGCCGGCGGTCCGGCCAAGATTTCGATCTTCGGCTCGGCCCTTTTCGGCATGATCTCGGGCTCGTCCGTCGCCAACACTGTCACCGTCGGCTCGCTGACCATCCCGATGATGATCCGGCTGGGCTATCAGCGGCATTTCGCGGCAGCCGTCGAATCGACCGCTGCGACCGGCGGCCAGATCACCCCGCCGATCATGGGCGCCGCCGCCTTCCTGATGGTCGAATTCCTCAACCTGCCCTACGCGACGATCGTCGTCGCCGCGATCATCCCGGCCTTCATGCATTTCTTCGGCGTGCTGATGCAGGTGCATTTCGAGGCCAAGCGCGCCGGGATGCGCGGCTTGACCGATGTCGAGATCCCGAAGCTTTCCGAGGTTTTCGCGCGTGATTGGCCGACGATCGCGCCGCTCTTCGTCCTCATCGTCATCCTGTTCACCGGCTACACGCCCTACCTCGCCGCCTTCTGGGGCATCACCGGCTGCATGCTGGTCGGCCTGGCGCATTACCGCGCCGCTTCCGCGCTGGTCCTGGCGGTCGCGCTCGGCATTGCCGCTCCGACCGAGCTCCTGCGCGTCCCCGGGGTCAACGCCGCACTGACCCTCACAGCCTTTGCCGCGATGGCCCACGGCGCCTTCCTGCGCTGGGATGAAGGCCGCAAGCGCGTCAACGACCTGGTCGACGCCTTCATCCTCGGGGCGAAATACGCCATCGGCGTCGGCGCTGCGGCGGCGACGGTCGGCATCATCGTCGGCGTGGTGACGCTCACTGGCGTCGGCTTCAAGATCTCCTGGATCGTCACCTCGCTCGCCGATCAATGGGCCAATGGCGTGCTCGCACTTGCGCCCTTCCTGCCCTTCGATCTCAAGAGCGCGACGCTGTTCTTCACGCTGCTGCTAACGGGCATCGTCTGCATCCTGCTCGGCTGCGGCGTGCCGACCACCGCGAACTACATCATCATGGTGACGGTGGCGGCGCCGGCGCTCGGCATGCTCGGGGTCAACCCGCTCGTCGCCCATTTCTTCGTGTTCTATTACGGGGTTCTGGCCGACGTGACGCCGCCGGTCGCGATCGCCGCCTATGCCGGGGCGAGCATGGCCGGCGCCGATCCGTTCAAGACCGGCAACACCGCCTTCCGGCTGGCGCTCGGCAAGGTGCTGGTGCCCTTCGTCTTCGTCTTCTCGCCTTCGATGCTGATCATGGCTCCGGGCTTCACCTGGACGGAGCTGATCGGCTCGACCGCCTCCTGCATCGCCAGCATCATCTTCCTCTCGGCGGCCTTCGCCGGCTGGTTCCTGGCGCCACTGGCGATGTGGGAGCGTTTCGTGATCGCGCTCGCGGCCCTGCCGATGATCCTGGCGACGCCGTTCAGCGTCGCGGCCGGGCTGGTGATCGCGGCGCCCGTGCTGGCGAGGCAGGTGATGGCGCGCCGAGCTGCTGTCGCTCCTGCCTAGTTCCCTATATGTTCTTGCAACCTTAGCGGGCTTCCGATAGCGTCACTGCGCGGAAACGGGGTGGCGCGGAATGGTGACGCGGGTCGCGACTGTGGCGTTCGAGGGCATCGAGGCGCGCGCCGTCGACGTCCAGGTCCAGGTCACGCCGGGCGGTGTCGCCTTCATCCTGGTCGGCCTGCCGGACAAGGCGGTAGGCGAGAGCAAGGAGCGGGTCCGCGCCGCCCTGATCGCCTCCGGGCTGGCGCTGCCGGCGAAGCGGATCACCGTCAATCTCGCCCCGGCCGACCTGCCCAAGGAAGGCAGCCATTACGACCTGCCGATCGCGCTCGGCGTGATGGCGGCGATCGGCGCGATCCCGGCCGATGCGCTCGCCGGCTACACCGTGCTCGGCGAACTCGCGCTCGACGGCTCGATCAGCCCGGTCGCCGGCGTGCTGCCGGCCGCCATCGCCGCCTATGCGCGCGGACAGGGCTTGATCTGCCCGGCCGCCTCGGGCCCGGAAGCGGCGTGGGCGGCGCAGGATCTCGACATCTTGGCGCCGCGCTCGCTGATCCAGCTCGCCAATCATTTCAAGGGGACGCAGGTGATGGCGCGGCCGCAGCCTTCGGTCGCCCGACAGGCCGGCGCACTGCCCGACCTTTCCGACATCAAGGGCCAGGAGAGCGCCAAGCGCGTGCTCGAGATAGCGGCCGCTGGCGGGCACAATCTCCTAATGAACGGACCTATTAATCCTTAGCGCGAGCAAAGGAGCAAGCCCTTGTTTTCGCTGGGGCGGTAGCGCGAACAAGGAATGAGGGGTCACTCGATCCTGGAGCCGGAGCTTGCGTGTCGAAATCATACTCGCGAAGGAGCTGGAAGCCCGGAAACCGGGAAGCGCCAAGCGGAGCTATGGCCCCTTGCTGACGTCTGGAACGTCTGCTTTCCGGCCCTCTAGCCTCTGCCGTCAAGCCCAGGCCTACGCTGGCCGCCTTAGACGGGCGCCACGGCGGCATGCTCGTGGAATTTCTTCCCAGCGCGCTCGGGGCAGCGGCTTCGGAACATCTCGGCCTGGTTGTGGATGGCGCGCCGCTGCAAGTTCCTATTCCCCTTCCGTGACGCCATCATGCCGATGGAGGAAGTGCATGTGGCTCGCGGTTCGCCAGAGATTCCGTCAATTCCACTCTGACCTGAATCCGACGCCGGGCGAGGTCGGGGACGCGCTCGGCAAGGCGTTCCGCGTCGGTCAGGCGCTTGAGCGTGCCTACGGCGGGCAGGCGACCGACAACCCGCCGATCTTCCAAGTTGGATCCTGGGGCAAGGGAACCCAGGTCCGTCCCTCCGCGGACATCGACATCATGGCGAGGTTCGACCGGAGCGTCTTTGAGCGCTTCCACGCCTACGCCAACAACGGCCAGTCGTCGCTGCTGCAAGAGATCAAGGGGAAGCTGGAGCCGACCTATTCGCAGACGCGCATGCGAGGCGACGGCCAAGTGGTCCAGATCGACTTCAACTCGATCATGGTCGAGCTCGTGCCGGTGCTCCCGGTGGCGAACGGGCAGTTCATCATGCCCGATACAAACGACGGCGGGTCGTGGAAGACTGTCGATCCGGCCGCGCAGATCCGGCACATCGATGAAGCGGACCGCGCCTACAACGGCAACGTTAGGCCGATCTCCAAGATGATCAAGCGATGGAAGCACGAGTGCAACGTCGAGCTGAAATCGTTCGCCATAGAGATCCTGGTCGTCGAGTTCTTCCGCGGCTGTCCCTGGCCCCACCACGATCACTACTACCACGACTGGTACGTGCGCGATTGCCTCAAACACATGCGGTCCCGGCTGAATGGTTGGATCTCGGTGCCCGGAACAGGCGAGTTCGTCTCCCTTGGGAACGACTGGGCCACCAAGGTCGAGACGGCCATCGGCATCGCAGAAAAGGCGTGCGACTACGAGTATCGAGACTTGGACGTGTTGGCGGGGGTGGAATGGCAGAAGATCTTCGGACCGAGAATCCCGCTGCGAATCCTGTAGAGGCGCGCCGGGTCGAGATGGTGAAGGAGGCGCTGAGGCAGACGGAGTCGTGCCTTTGGACCTCCACGTCGCTGTTCATCTGGCTTCGGACAGTTCGATGGCAGCACACGGCCGTCACCCTGGCGCCGATCGTGCTCACGGGCATCGCCGGCTTCAGCTACGTCAACGAAGCTCTGCCGGCCTGGGCGGTTGCGCTTGTCGCATTCCTGGCGACGCTCATTCCCCCCGTCGCCAAGGCTCTGGATTTCGAGACGCGCGTCGAGGAGCTCAAGCGGGCAAGCGCAGAGTTCAAGGCCCTGCAGGATCGCTTCCGGAAGCTGGCGCGGATCACCGCGCTCGGTGACGTAGACAAGGCCGAGACCGAGCTCGGCGACCTGATGGATCGGCTGGACGCCGTCAGGGCGCTGTCGATCACGCCGCCGCAGAAATATTTCGCCTTGGCCAAGAAGGACATCGAGGCCGGGCACTACGACTTCGCCGTCGACCTGCCGACGGGCGAGACGCCGTCAGGAACGAAGGGCGCCCCCCCGACAAAGGGACGGCCATGATCTACGACAACTATGAGAGCAAGCTCGAAGCCGAGCGCCTGAGGCTATCAAGCCCGGAGACGGTCTACGTTTGGCTGTCCGCGCTGCCGGCCTCCGAGAACACGTTCTCGGGCAACTGCGCGGACGTGATCGTGAAGACGCTGCTGGAGCGTTGTGACCCTCTCATCGACCTCGCGCTCGCGCGGTTCACGGCAAATTACGCCCTGCTGAAGCCCCTCTGGGAAAAGGGGGGCCTCGTGCGGACCGCGCTCCTGGCCAACCGGGCTTACGGCCCACTCTTCCCGACGTCGACCTTCTTCAGCGCTGGCGATCCAGATCCGCTGGGGCCGATCATCGGGGAGTTCGATCTCGACAACCTCGACGCGCTCTACTCGAACCCCCGCATCCCGGCGGCCTTGCTCGACCAGACATTCCGGAACACCGTCGGACTGTCGGAGGAGCGGCACCTGCTCGCGTGCCGGTTCGCGATCCGGAACCCGCGCCTGCGCCACCTGCTCAACCACGACACCTTCGACGAGTTCACGGAGAGCATGGAGCACGCGAAGCCGATCAACGCCGTGTGGGACTTGGTCCGAACGGCGCCGCCGACCGAGGCTTGGGCGAACGTCTTCGTGGATGCGGGCCGTGTCGTCTTCGAGCTCGGCCTCCCAAGGGAGTTCATGCCGGAGAGGTCGACCGAAGAGGGCCGGACGGACTGGAACGCGACCTGGCAGAGGCGCAACGAGGCATATCGGACGATCGTCCTGAAGGCCGCCCGGGAACGCTGGCTCGGCCCCGAGGACAAGCGGAACGACCCTCACGGCGCATGGACCTGGGCAAGAGCGGCGATATCGGAGGCCGTCGTCCGGGCGCGTCCGCACAATCCCGAATTCACCTGCGAGGATCCCGACCTGGGGTTCCGGATCGGGTTTTATCGGGCTGCAGCCGTAACGCCCGAATGGGACATCGAGGGCCTGGCCGTGAAGGACGGCAAGAGCTTCATGGACGCCCTAGTCTGGAACGACAGTCTGTACGAGCGGATCAACCACGACACGCAATGGCGCTTTCGGCGCATGGGCCGGTCTGAGCGCATCGGCGATGACGTCTACGTCAAGTGGATGGAAGGCAAGCTGGAAGAGCTGCAGGCGAAGGATTCCGCCCGGTACGGCAGCGAACCGACCGACGAGATGCTGGCTCACTACCGTGAGAAGGAGAAGCGGGAAGCACGAGCCGAGAAGGCCCGGCAGCGTCAGGAGCCGAGCCAGCCCCCGCGGCCCCAGCCTACTAAGAAGGGCTGGGGCATCTTCCGGTGATCAGGCGACGGCTGCGCGTTGCTGGTATTCAGGGTGCGTGTAAACACGTAGCAACCATGCGGCTCAGACAAGATTGCTTGTCGCCACCGGTTTGGCGCGGCCCGTTCACGTCCCCTAGAAGTCTACCGTCACTTCGATAAGGGCGCAGCGGCAAGGCGGTCTGTTGCATGACATGCACCGATATTGGGAGCTGATCGCCTGTCAGGACGTGCTTCTGGATTAAGGCGTAATCGAGCTCAGCCAGCCCGCTAACGTCTGCTTCCGAGCGGTGGCTCAATGTCGGTTTATGGCGCATTTCACCCTGACAAGGGATGGGGATGGTTGGCCCATAGCTTACCTTTGCAAAGTCTGCTTTCGGGAGAGAGACGCTACGACTTCCTTGCAAGCGCATCATCGCCCAGCGCGGTGAGCGAGGAACAGCCCATGAAAGCCATCGTGCGGTCGACCTCGTCGCGCAGGATCTCGATCACGCGGCTCGCGCCGTCGCAACCGCCCATGGCGACGCCGTAGAGCAGCGAGCGCCCGACGAGCACCGCCCGGGCGCCGAGGGCGAGCAGCTTGACGATGTCGCTGCCGCGCCGGACGCCGCCATCCGCGAGGATGACAAGTCGATCACCGAGGCGTTCTGCGATCTCTGGTAGGGCGCGGGCCGGCGCTATGGCGGAGTCCAGATTGCGGCCGCCATGATTGGAGATGACGATGCCGTCCGCTCCGCAATCCAGCGCCCGCTGCGCATCATCGCTGCGCAGGATACCCTTTATGACGAACCGCCCTGGCCAGCGCCGTCGCAAGGCGGCGATCTCGGCCCAGGTGACATCGTCGGCGAGACGCAGGGCGTCGCCGAGCGGCGCCCGAGTGATCTTGCGGCGAAAGGCTTCCGGGTAATGCGCGTAGCTCGGCATGCCGGGGCCGGCGAGATAGCGCCCCATCACGTTCAGGCACCAGCGCGGATGCCGGGCGAAATCGAGCGCGGCGCGCCAGTTCGGCGCCAACGGAATGCCGAAGCCGTTATGGATGTTGTACTCGCGCTTGGGCGAAACGCTCGTGTCCACGGTCAGGATCAGCGTGTCGGAACCGGCCTCCCGCGCGGCATCGACGAAGGTCTCGGTGATCGCCCTGTCGTTGAGAATGTAGAGCTGGAACCAGAGGTTCCCGCCGGCGCCGGCGGCGATGTCGCCGATCGAGGTAATCGACTGCGTGGAGACGCAGAACGGGATGCCGGCCCGTGCCGCCGCCCGTGCCAGTTCGATCTCGCCGCGATACCACATCAATCCGGCGAGGCCGGTCGGGGCCGCAATGATCGGCAGCGGTAGCCTTGAGCCGAACAGTTCCACGCTCTGGTCGCGCCGGCTGACGTCGACCAGCACGTTCGGGCGGAACTTCACCGCGTCGAGCGCCGCCCGCGCAGCTGGCAGCGCAAGCTCGCCCTCCGTGCCCCGGTCGATGAACTCGAACATGCCGCGTGGCAGGACGCCCCGCGCCGCCAGGCGCATCTCGTCGGTGTTCAGGATACGGGAAGGCATGGGGGCTCAGATCCTTGCTTCGGCCGGGGCTCGGCAGGCCCCGAAGCGGCGGCACCCGCCGGCGCCGCCACTGTGCTGCGACCCGATCAGTGCGCCGGTTCGGCCTGGCCGAGCAGGATCGTCCGGAGATCTTCCCCGGCGGCGAGACGGGCATTGATGACCGCCTCCTTGGCGACGATCTCGCGGGCCTTCTCCTGGATCTTCGCGGCTTCGTTCTTGGGGGTGACGAAGACGCCGTCGACATCGGCGCAGACCAGGTCGCCCGAGCGGATCACCGCGCCACCGACGGTGACGTCGACCCCGACCTCGACGGTGATCTCGCGCGAGATCGGACCGGCCATGGTGATCTCGCGATACCAGGTCGGCGGGGCGATCTGCTTCAGCCCGACGAGATCGCGGATGGCGCCGTTGATGATCACGCCGGCGACCTTGCACTGGCTCAGGCGATGGGCGACCAGATCGCCCATCGCGCAACCGCCGATATCGGTCTGCACCTCGACCACGACCACGGCACCCTCCGGCGCCTCGTCATAGGCCCGCAGGAAATCCTCGCGGTTGCTGGTCGAGCTGTCGCTCGCCCGGCGCAGCCGGATCGTATAGGCCGGGCCGATCGCATGATCGTCCGGACGCAGCGCGCGCACGCTTTCGACGGTGCGGTGAGCCAGCGTCCACGGCCCGTGAATCTTCTCGGCCGCATCCCAGAAGACGGCGGTACCTATCTCTGCGGACGCCGCCGCAGCTGCATTATTCTCGCTCGACATCGTTCTTGTCTCTGCTCGTGGGTGAAAGTGAAGCGGCTCGGAGCAGCCGCCTGTTCAGTTCGCGGGAGCTCGCAGGGTCTCGAGGAGCGATCGGCCGGCGGCGAGGCTGCGATGCCATTGCTCTTCACGTGCGATGACGCCGGCGGCGATCGGCGCGAGCGCCCCCATAGTTGCCTTCGGTACGACGAAGGCTCCGTCGATATCGGCGAAGACGAGATCGCCCGGCGCGACGCGCGTGCCGCCGACCGAAAGCTCGACCTGCGCCTCGGTCGCGGTCTCGGCCATTTCAAGCCCGAGCATTGTCGCCTGCGCGTACCAGATCGGCGGGCCGAACTCCTCGAGGCCGATAAGGTCACGCACTGGGCCGGCCACGACGACCCCGGCAACACCGATGGCCTTGAGCCGGTGGGCGATGATGTCGCCGAGGACCGCGCCGCCGACATCGTCGACGACTTCGACGACTACGACGGAGCCGGCTGGCGCATCATCATAGGCCCCCAGCAGCGCCTCGACGTTTGCTGCGGCCGGCTTCGCGGCGCGCCGCAACCGGATGGTGTAGGCCGGGCCCCTTACTGCATCGCCGCGCCGCAAAGGCGCCATGCCGCGCAGGGCATGAGCCCCTGGCGACCAGGGGCCTTCGAGGCGCTCCACCGCGTTTGAAAGCACCGGCGTCGCAATCGTCGCCATCAGCTTGTCTTCAGCCATATCCATCGTCCCGGTAGGAAGGAGCCCGCGGCGCGAGAGGCCGCGGACGGAGTGAATTAGCTCAGCAGCCACTTGTTGAAGCGGTCGGCGATCGCGTCGCGATTGGCCGCCCAGAACTCGTCGTTGATCTCGATTCCGGTCGCCTGATAGGCGGGGTTGGTTGCGAGAACGGTGGCGCGCTCTGGGGTGATGAACTTGAAAGCGTTCGGATTTGTCGGCGCGATCGCCACCTGGCGGCCGACGCCGGCCTGACGTTCGCCCTGCAGGCAGAACAGGATGAATTGCCGGCACGTCTCGAAATTCTCGGTCCCCTTGAGGATCGTGAACATGTCCGTGCCCCAGATATTGTTCTCCCAGGCGAGCGAGAGCGGCGCCCCCTGCTCGGCGGCAGCCGTGGGGAAATTCGACCAGACCGGCACCATGTCGACCTCCCCATTGGTGATCAGCTGAATGGCCTGGACCGGGCTGGTCCACCAATGGGCGACATGCGGCTTGATGCGGTCGAGCGACTTGAAGGCGCGGTCGAGGTCGAGCGGATAGATATCCTTCGGCGCGACGCCGTCGGCGAAGAGAGCGATCTCGAGCGTCTCGACCGGGTTCTTGCGCATGGCGCGGCGGCCCGGGAACGCCTTCACGTCGAAGAAGTCCTTCCAGTTCTTCGGCGGCTCCTTGAACTTGTCCTTCCGGTAGGTCAGCGGCGTCGCGTAGACGCCGTGGCCGATCGCGTATTCGTTGCGGAAGCCAACCGGGATCTCCTTCACCACCGCCTCGTTGTCGAGCCCGTGCTTCATCAGGAAGTCGCCATCCTTGAGCAGCTGGCGAATGGAGGCGCGCGAAAGCGAGGCCGCCATGTCCCAGGTCTTGGACTTCGACTCGACGATGGCCTTGATCTGGCTGACCGGCTCGTTGTTCGAGGTCGCAGGCACAATCTCGATGCCGGTCGCGGCCTGGAAGGGCTCGTAATAGGCCTTCTTCATCGCCTCCGCGGTGGGGCCACCCGGCGTGCGGACAATGAGCCGCTTGGTCTGAGCGCGGGCGCTGGTCCAGATGCTCGGAGCCGCGACGGCGCCGGCGCTGGCGCCGATCAGCAGCGTTCTGCGGGAGATGGCCGACTTCCTGGTATCGCTCATGATGATATCCCCAATGTCCTGTTCTTCTGGCGAGTGGTCGATGTTCAGGGATCGAGTGTTGCTCGATTCATTTTTGCTCTTTGGTCTGCAGGCGGTGGATCAGCAGGGTGATCACCGCGACGAAGACGAGAAGCAGCGTCGACGCCGCCGCGAGGATCGGTGTCGCGACGTTGATCGCGTCGTCCCACATCTGCTTGGGCAGGGTTGTGGTCAGCCCGCCGGTCACGAACAGCGCGATGGTGAGCTCGTCGAAGGAAGTGATCAGCGCGAACAGGAAGGCCGAGATCAGCCCGCCCTTGATCAGCGGCAGCGTGATGAAGCGCAGCGTCTGGGTCGGCCGCGCCCCGAGATTCCAGGCCGCCTGATCGTAGCGGGTGTCGTAGGACTTCAGCACCGCCATGACGGTGATCACGACATAGGGGATCGCCAGCACGGCGTGGCCGACGATCAGGCCCGCATAGCTGCCGACCAGGCCGATCTGCGCGTAGAAGTAGAACAGCGCGACCGCGATCACCATGCGCGGGATGATCAGCGGCGAGAGCACCAGCGCCAGGATCAGGGTACGCCCGGGCAGCTTCTGGCGCGCGATCGCGAAGGCTGCCGGCGTGCCGATCAGCATCGCCAGCGTGGCGGCGCCCAGCGCGACGATCACCGAACGGGTCGCGGCCTGCAGCCAGACCGGCGAATCCAGCAACCCCTGGTACCAGCGCAGGCTGAACCCCTCGGGCGGCCAGTTGATACGCGAGCCAGCGGTGAAGGAGACCGGCACCATGATCAGGGCCGGCAGGATCAGGAAGGCCAGGATCGCGAGCACGACGGCCCATTCCAACCCCGCTCCGCTGCGACGCGGCTTCCCGGCCCCGCGATTGCCGAAGATGCGGTCAATGGCGCTGAACAGCATATCCGAGACATGGCCGAGCCCGGCACAGATCTTGAGGCCGATCAGGCCAGCCCAGCCCGGGCCTGCCCCTGCCTTCACGCCGCGATCGCTGCTGCCGGTCAGCGTCGAGATGCCGAGCAGCCGGTCATAGATCGTGAAGATGACCAGTGCGGCGACGAGCAGCAGCAGAGAAAGCGCGCCGGCGAAACCCCAGTTCAGATATTCTTGCACCTGCTCGATGATCAGCTGCGTGATCATCGTCTCGTGGCGCGAGCCGAGGAAGGCCGGCACGATGAAGAAGCCGAGCGAGGTGATGAAGACGAGCAGGGCTCCTGCCGTCACGCCCGGCAGCGAAAGCGGGAAATAGACTCGCCAGAACACGCTGCCCGGGCGGCCGCCGAGCGTCATCCCGGCCTTGGAGAGGTTCTCGTCGATTCCCTCCATCACCGGCACCATGGTCAGGATGCAGAGCGGAACCATGGCATGGGTCATGCCGACGATGACGCTGGGCGCCGAATAGAGAAGGTCGATCGGCCCGTCGACGATCTGCAGGTACTGCAGGGTCTGGCTGATGAAGCCGTTGCGGTTCAGCAGCACCATCCAGCCGAAGGTACGGATCAGGAAACTGCACCAGAACGAGAGCTGGACCCAGAACATCAGGCGGTTGCGGGTCGCTCCGGGCAGACGCGCGATGGCGCGTGCCACCGGATAGCTGATCACTACCGTCGCCAGCGTCGTCCAGAACGAGATTTTGAGCGTCACGACCATGACCTGGACGTAGACGGACGAGGCGAACAGGCGCTCATAGGCCTGCAGGCTGAAGACACCGCCGGGCCCCTGGAAGCTCAGCGAGAGCAGCTTGCCGACGGGATAGAGGATCAGCAGCAGCAGGAAGAACAGCACCGGAGCCAGCTTGCCCCAGCGCCCAGTGAACTGCCGCAGCCGGCTCGGCCGGCCGGCGCCCCGCGAGGAAGCGGCGAGGCTCATGGCATCTTGCCCTTCTCTGCAGCCAGCACGACCGTCGCCGAAACCGGCCAGGTCGCGAAGACCTCGCGGCCGGGATCGGCCGGCTGCGTCCTGCGGTCTGTCAGCTCAAGCGCGACGACGGTGCCGCCATCGGCGAGCTCGATGTAGTGGCGGGTGACGCCGCCCACGAAGATCGTTTCCCGCACCGTGCCGGGCACGGCGTTCCAGCCTTCGACCGGTTTCAGCGCCGCGCGGACGCTTTCGGGCCGCACCATGACCTTGACCGCCGAGCCCGCCGCGAAGTTCCCGGCACCGCTGATCGCGCCGCCGACGGCATCGATCACGAGGCCGTCCGGCGAATTCGAGCGAACCTTGCCTTCGAGGAAGTTCGATTCCCCCAGGAAGTCCGCGGCGAAGACCGTGGCCGGCTCAAAATACAGCTCAGCCGGCGTGCCCAGCTGCTCGATGCGTCCGCCGTTCATCAGGCAGATGCGGTCCGACATCGTCAGCGCTTCCTCCTGGTCGTGCGTGACGTAGAGGATCGTGATGCCGAGCGATTTGTGCAGATGCTTAATCTCGAGCTGCAGCTGGTCGCGCAGCTTCTTGTCGAGCGCGCCAAGCGGCTCGTCCATCAGGATGAAGCTCGGCTTGAAGACGAAGCAGCGGGCGAGCGCGATGCGCTGCTGTTGGCCGCCCGAGAGCGCCCGCGGCTGGCGCTGCGCCGTATGCGGCAGTTGCACGATCTCGAGGACGCGAGCGACTTCGCGCCGGATCTCGGCCTCCGGCATGCGCCGCATCCGCAGCGGAAAGGCGATGTTCTCGAACACGGTGAGGTGCGGGAACAGGGCATAGTTCTGGAAGACCATGCCGATGCCGCGCTCCCAGGGCGGCGCGTAGGTCGCCTTGTGGCCATCGATCGAGAGCTCGCCGCCATCGGCCTGCAACAGGCCGGCGACCATCATCAGCAGCGTCGTCTTGCCCGAGCCGGAGGGGCCGAGCAGCGTCATGAACTCGCCCGAGCGGAGCGTGAGATCGGTCGGATGCAGTGCCACCGTGGCGCCATAGGTCTTGTGCAGCCCCGAGACGACGAGCTTGGGGGGCGTGCCAGCGTTCTGTTGCAGTGTGAGGTCTGTCATGCCGCCACCTCAGGCAATCTGCCGGCCAAGCGCCGGCATCAGGTTGCGGATCGATGAGAGCTCGCTGCCGATCCGGTTGGCCAGCATCGCGGCATCGGAGCCGATCGCGAGAAAGCGGAAGCCCTGCTCGCAGCGCGAGCGGATGTCGTTCGGTCCGACACCATAGGTCCCGAGCGTGATGTTGGCCGCGCCGGCGCTGGCGACGATCTGCGCGATCGTCTCCGCGACGCCTGGACCTTCCCAGGACCCGATATGCCCGAGGCTGGCGGACAGGTCGCCCGGGCCGACAAAGGCGAAGTCGAGGCCCGGGACAGCGAAGATCTCGTCGATCGCCGCGGCCGCATCGGCGGTCTCGATCATCGGAATGACCATAATCTCGTCATTGGCGGTCGCGATGTACTCTTCGACGCGCAGACCCCAGCGTTGAGCCCGCTCGCCGCCAAGCCCGCGCTTGCCGGCCAGCGGGTAGCGGGCGAAGTCCAGCGCCGCCTCGACATCGCGCGCCGAGCGCACGAGCGGCACCACGATCCCGTCCGCTCCGAGGTCGAGGCAGCGCTTGATCGAGTCGATGGCGATCGACGGCACGCGCACGAGCACAGCGAGGTCGCTGCCACGCGCCGCCCGAGCGTGCTCGACGATGTCGCGATAGTCGGTCGCACCATGCTCCATGTCGATGCAGACCCAGTCGAGCCCCGCCTCGATCGCCAGCTCCGTCATCGTCGCCGTCGCCAGCGTCACCCAGAGCCCGAAGGCGGTCTTGCCTTGGGCGAGCTTCTGGCGGAGCGGATTTCTGTAGTTCTTCATCATCTGTGTCCGTGGCGGGCCGGGCTGCAGCGCGGCGAAATCACTTGCCGGCTTGCGAAAGAGCCTTGCCGAGGCGGTAATTCGGCCGGGTCAGCACGTCCGGATTGACGACACCGGCAAGCTCGCCGCCCGCCAGCGCCTCGAGCACGCTGCCGGCGATCGTCTCGGAGCAGCGTGCCCGGGCAGCGACGGTGTCGCCGGCATAATGTGGAGAAAGGACCAGGTTCGGCGCCGCATTGATCGGGTCGTCCGCCGGCACCGGCTCGGGATCGAGCACATCGAGGCCCGCTCCGAGCAGATGGCCCAAGCGCAGCGCTTCGATCAGGGCGCTCTGCACGACGACGGGCCCGCGCGAGGCATTGATGAAGACGCTGCCCGGCTTCATCCGCGCGAAGGCGGCCGCGTTCATCATGCCGCGCGTATCGGCCTTGAGCGGCACATGCACCGTGACGAAATCGGCTTCGGCCAGGCCCTGCTCGAAGGAGACGCGCTCGATGCCGCGCGCCGCCATGGCGGCTTCGTCATAGGCCGGGTCATAGCTCATGACGCGCATGCCAAAGGCCGCCAGGCACTTGCGCGCCATCTCGGAGCCAATCCGCCCGAGGCCGATCACGAACAGCGAGCGCCCCTCCAGCTCCATCGGCAGCTGGCTGTTGCGGAACTCCGTGAAGCGCCCGTCGCGCACGGCGCGGTCGCCGGACATGATGTTCTTGGTCACCGCCATCAGCAGCGCCAGCGCGTGCTCCGAGGTCGACTTGAAATTGACGAAGGGCGTGTTGAGCACGACGATCCCGTGCTCCGTCGCCGCCTCCAGGTCGATCGCGTCCGTGCCGACGCCGTGCATCCCGACCACCTTGAGCGCGGGCGCTTCGGCAAACATGCGGCGCGTCGCGGCTTCCACCCGCACGATGATCGCATCGGCGGCGGAGGCGTTGAGCTGCTCGACCAGCGTGTCCTCGCCGCCATCGGGCGCGAGTGTGATCTCGGCCCGTGCTTTCAAGATATCGACGCCTACGGGACGGATGGTCGGGTGGATCAGGAGGATGTTGGGCCGCATGTTCGGCGTCCTTGTTGCGAATTCGGGCAGGTAATCGTTGGGCAGGCGATCGGTTGGCGCTAGAGCAGGATGCCCGGGTTCATCAGGCCGGCGGGGTCGAAGACGCGTTTGATCTGGCGCATGAATTCGAGCTCGATCGGATCCTTGTGCCGCTGCAGCCGGGCCCGGTTGCTGCGGCCGATGCCGTGCTCGGCGCTGACGCTGCCGCCGAGCGAGACGGTGACCTCGTCGACAAGCGCGTTGACCTCGCCCGCCACCTCGGCAAAGCGCTGCGGATTTGAGAATTTCTCGCGCGGGAAGATCGCGATCGCGTGGATGTTGCCGTCGCCGATATGGCCGACGAAGTAGCTCTTCGCGTCGGGGAACCGCGTCCTGATGCCGTCCTCGACACCCGCCACGAACTCCGGGACACGGGAAACCGGTACCGAGGTGTCATGCGACACCGCCGCGCCGGCCTTCAGATTGGCCTCGGTGACCGAATGGCGGATGTGCCAGATGTTTTCCGCCTGCGCGCCGCTCTCGGCCAGCGTCGCATCGTTGACGCCGCCTGCCTCCATGACCTCGCCAAGCGTTTCGGCCAGCGCCGTCTGCAGGTCGAGCGCCTCGATCGCATCAGTGAGCTCGATGAACGCGTACCATGGCGTCTGCCCGGCCAGCGGGCTGCGCAGCTCGGTGCGCAGGGCCAGGACGAGCTGGTACTCGCTGTCCGACATGACCTCGAAGGTGGTGACGCGTTCGCCGAATTCGCAGCGAATGCGCTCCAGCAGGGCGAGCGCCGCGCGGACATCCGGGAGCGCGACCAGAGCGACCGCGCTCGCTGCCGGTTGCGAGAACAGCTTGAGCACCGCGCCGGTGACGATGCCGAGCGTTCCCTCTGATCCGATGAAGAGGTGCTTCAGATCGTAGCCGGTATTGTCCTTGCGCAAGCCGCGCAGGCCGTTCCAGATCCGGCCGTCCGGCAGCACCGCCTCGATGCCCATGACCAGGTCGCGCATCGGCCCGTAGCGCAGCACGGCCGTGCCGCCGGCATTGGTCGCGATGTTGCCGCCGATCTGGCAGGTGCCCTCGCTGCCGAGCGAGAGCGGGAAGAGCTTGCCGATCTCGCTTGCCGCCTCCTGCACCGCCGCGAGCGGGCAGCCGGCATCGACCGTTATCGTGCTGTTGGCCGGGTCGACTTCGCGGATGCTGCGCATCCGCTCGAGGCTGATCACGACCGAGCGCCCCTGCGCGCCCGGCGTCGCGCCACCGCACATCCCGGTGTTTCCGCCCTGCGGCACGATTGCGATCCCGGCGCGCGCGCAGATCGCGACGGTGGCGGCGACCTCGGCCGTATTGGCCGGGCGGACCACACACAGCGCAGCTCCCCGATAGCGGCCGCGGGCATCGACGAGGTAGCGCGCCATGTCCTCCGCTGTGGCCAGCAGGTTGGCGGCACCGACGACCCCTTCGAATGCGGTGAGGACATGGTCGCCTTCCGGGGCGTGACGATGGCTGACGTTCTGGCTCATGTTGCGATAATTGATACTGAAGTGTGAAAGATGATAGACTGTTGCGCTGACGACGGAGGTTGTCAATCCGCTTCGAACCTGTGACGAGATTCACCGGGGCGTGCTGCGGGCTGTTCGTCGGAAGAAGGTGACTGCGGCCAGCGGGAGAAGCGCGATGCCGCGCTCCCGGCAGCAGCGATGTGCGAAACCGGAAGGCAGGAGCAGATGACTGAGACGCGCCCGAAACTCTTCAGCACCTCGCTGGAAAGGGGCCTGCTGATTCTGGCGGCGTTCGATCAGGGCGAGCAGACGCTCGGCCTGACGCAGCTCGTCGAGCGCACCGGAATCGAGAAGACCGCGGCCCAGCGCTTCCTCTCGACCCTCGTCGCCATGGGCTATCTGCTGAAGGATCCGATCACCAGACGCTACAGCCTGACTGCCCGGATGCTGCATCTGGGCTCGAGCTTCCTGCGCGGCAACCCGCTGATCGAGCGCGCGACGCCCTACATGCTGAACTGCAACAAGGAGCTCGGCGAGACGGTGAATCTCGGCGTGCTGGACGACGAAGAGATTATCCTCGTCGCCCGCATTCCAAGCCGCGAAGTGGTCAGCCCCAATGTCGGCCTCGGCTCAAGCTTCCCCTGGCACGTATCCGGGCTGGGGCAGTCCATCGTCGCCTACCTGCCCGATGAGCGGAGGCGAGCGCTCGTCAGCCAGGTCAACTTCGTCCGCCGGGCCAGTAACACGATCATGGATGCCCAAGCGCTGCATGCCCGCCTCGACCAGATCCGCAGTTCAGGTTCCGTGTTAGTCATCAACGAAAACTTCGATGGCGACATCACGGTCGCGGCGCCGGTCTTCGATGCGACCGGTGAGGTCACAGCGGCCGTCAATATCGTCGTGACACCCCAGCGCTGGTCGACCGACAAGGCGGAATCCCTCCGGCCGACCGTCGTGGTCCTGGCTAGCGCCCTCTCGTCCCACTACCCTAGTCGCGCGAGGTAGGCGGCCGACTCAATCATCCTTCAATGTGATGTTTGACCGAGCTGCAATCGCGGCGGCGCAAGCGCGCGGCTTGGGGCTGTCCATGTTCGCTGCTGGAAGATGGCCCTGCTTCCGAACATGGCGCATAACCAAGGGCCAAACTGAATCGCGCAGACTTGTGGAGATGTATGCGCCGAGGGCGGCGTCCGAGTTCAAATACGAGGGGCGCTGGAGCAAGTGAGGCAGCACGCTTTAGCGGACCTGTATACTAAAGGCCCCACTGGCTCGCGCCAGGGGCCATTTGTCGTTTCAGGTGTGCGTTCAGAGTGACCTCTCGAGAGCGGCCTCAGATGATCTTGTTGACGATCTTGTCGACGAAGGCGGGAACGCTGTCCTGGAAGTTGTGCATGGAGCGGCCACCGACCTGATCGGCGTCCATGAACATCCCGACCCCTTTCGCAGCGTAGTGAATGCCCGTCTTCACCCCTGAGGCGACGAGATCCACAGCGCCGGTGATCAGCCCGCCGCCGCTGACAGCATCGAGGACGTCGTCGCTCAGC
The DNA here is from genome assembly GCF_001509835.1 of Allobosea sp. WAO. GTDB lineage: Bacteria > Pseudomonadota > Alphaproteobacteria > Rhizobiales > Beijerinckiaceae > Allobosea. Next base: position 130,929 of record NZ_JXTJ01000002.1, on the reverse strand, counting down.
GGCGCGCTGCGCTCGGAGATCTGGGAGGCAGCGATGTTGAAACTGTTCGTCATGACAATCTCCTTCGTTAGGTGCCGGGAAGCCGTCCGCTTCCTGATGTAACGAGGATAGGTCGCGCCAGCTGACATGAACCTTACAGGGAGAATTCGCCCCGATCGTTCTTGGCCCGGAGGTGCAGCCATCGACTCAGCGTCCAAAGTCCGCGCGTGACAGGATCAGGTGGGATGCTGACGGCCCGAGCTCGATCTGAGCTTTCGGCAGAGACTGCTTTTGGTTGGGAACCGATCTCGCCTGAAACCCGCCAGCATCCGCTTTCGGGCGAAGTGCCAAGGTCAGCTTGTGGCGCAATGCAGGCGGATGGTTAACGTGACTAACGGTCGTCCTGTGTAGGCGCCCTCTGGCAAGAGCCGCGGGTGAATCGCTCGATCGCGGCGAGGGCATCGTTCAACGACCGAAACGGGCCGAGCCGCATGCCGTCCATCGTTTCAACGGCGTTGCCAAGCGGGACGACTTGAAATGTTCCTACTGGCTGTTCGGAAATCCGTCCCATGGCCCGGCCCAGGAGGTCGGTGAGAAGCCATTCCCCATCTTCAGGAGTCCGTGTGACTTTGATGTCCAAGATCGGCCTGCTGGTCTGCGCATCTGTCGACGAGTGCGAAGGCAGCGCTTCGGTGCCGCGCCCTTGAACTTGAGCCGAAGACGGGCCGTACCATCTCCGGCCCCTCGATCGCCAAGATGCGGGTCACAACGACAGAGGCCTAATCTGTATCACGGCGAGGAGGAAGAGGCGCAATTTATCGCCAGGCCCCGCCATCAGCCCCATGCCCACGCTGCCACAAACGCGCTCAAAGCCAGCATGGTGAAGGCGTTGGGGCGGATCACTGACGGGGCTGATGTTTGCTCTGTTCTTGCGCAGCACGGGCGAGCAGAGCTTCGAGCTGAGCAAGCGCCGACGGCGACAGAAGGAGTTCAACGTCGGCGTCGGCTTCGGTCTCCAGTTTGACCAAGGCTCCCTCGGCGGGATCGCCGCTGACGGTGACCTGGGAGGCGCTAACAACCGAAATCTGGATAGTGGGTTTGTCTGCCATGAGCGCCATTCCAGCATCAGGCCACCTTTCAAGGCAAGCGCTGTCGACAGCAAGGAACCTCCGCTGTTCTCCGATGTTGCGAGAAGTAAGGGGAGCTTCTGACATGCGAATCGAGAGCAAAGAAGAGTTCGATGCCGCTGCCGCCCGCGCGACCGCGCTGAGTGATGCAGCCGAGGGCACACCGGCGGCCGACGAACTCGCGGAACTGATCGCAGCGATCCGCGGCTGGGAAGCGCGTCGCGAGCCCGAAGGTCACGGGCCAGAGGAAAATCCTGAACCCGGCACGAACCGCAGCCCCGATGATCTGCCGTTTTCAGGGCTGCCAGCCAATGTAGGCAAGCTTCGAGAATAACGGCCCGATCTTCGGCAGGCGAACGAGGGAGGCACCGGTGGGAAGAGCATCAAACGAAAATGATAAGACAGGCGGGCAGCCTCGCAGGAGCGCGGACAGCCGCCCCCGGCCAGGAACTGACATTCCTGAAGCCGAACCGAAAGGTGAGGGCGCTCCAAGCCGGAGCGAGGGCGCTTCGTCTAAGGGCAAACGGAAGCCATCTGAATCGTGGAGTCCAATCGATCCAGGCAGGCCGACGAAGTGAGATTGACTGGCTTCAGGCCTCAAGCTGCTGGAGAGCGCCTTCGTATTTGGCGAGGAGCTTTTCGCGCTTATCCGCGGGCAGCATGGCGAGCCGCGTCCGATTCATATTGTCCTTGATATCCGCGACCTTCACCGGCCGCGCGAGTTCATTGCCAGCGGCCCGCAGGATGAAGTCTTGGTAGGGCTCATCCTCCGGCCGGGTCAGAGCTTCGACCGCCTCCACGATGGTCTGTGAGAAGCCCTCGCGCTGCAGGTCCGCCGCCGTCACATCGCTGTCTTCGATCACGTCGTGAAGCACAGCGATGATGGCACGCTCTTCGTCGCCGGCTCGGATAAAGCCGAGCGCAACGCGGAGTGGGTGCGAGATGTACGGAGCGCCGGCCTTGTCGGTCTGGCCGGCGTGCGCCGCGGCCGCGATCTCGATGGCTCGTTCCAAGTTTCCCATCAGCTTCTCCTTCACCGATCGCCTGTGAAGCGCTTTCTCGCTTAGTCCTTCCTGTCGCGGAGCGTTTCGTCATCGTTCAAGGCGGATTTCATCGCCGTGGCAATCTGACCAGCAAGATCTGGAAAATCCTCCGCAATTTCCTCCTCAGGTATTCCGGCTGAGGAAGCGTCAAGGAGCAGCTGCTCTGCGAGATTGCTATTCCGCTCCTCGGGGCTCTCTTCGTCGTGGTAGATGCCTGGCTGAATCCGCTCCGCAAGCCACTCCTCGACGAAGCTTATTGCGCGTGCTGACATTGCTCTGCTCCGTTAGCTCACTCCGCCTACTCTTGTTTAAAGCGGCCCGTTTAGCGGTCTAAGAGCGCCCAGGTAGGCGCATGATCGCTTGTGCCCTCCTGGCCTCGTTCGTCCCGATCGACGCCGGCGTCTAGAAGGCTTCTCGCAAGGGCGGGACTAAGCAGAATGTGGTCGAGCCGCAATCCGGCATTTCGCTGCCAACGTTGCCGCTTGTAATCCCAGAAGGTGTATATGCGCTCTGATGGATACGCTGAACGAACTGCATCAGCCCATCCTTGCTCAAGGAGTCGATGAAACGCCAACCGGCTTTCCGGTTGGATCAACGCATCCTCGTCCCAAGACCTTGTCGGATAAATGTCGAGATCGGTCGGAGCGACATTGTAGTCGCCGGCCAGGATGACGGGGATGCCGGCGGCAATCAGGCGAGCTGCATGCGCATGAAGTCGCTCGAACCAGGCGAGCTTATAGTCGAACTTTGGCCCTGGCTGGGGATTTCCATTCGGCAGATAGATGCAGCCGACAAGAATGCCCCGGACCGCAGCTTCAATGTAGCGGCTTTGGCGGTCGGTCTCGTCGCCCGGCAGCTCGGTTTGCGTGAGTATGGGATCTGTTCCGCGCGCGAGGATGGCAACGCCGTTCCAAGTCTTCTCGCCCCTCCAGACAACGCCATAGCCACTCGCGCGAAGCTCGGCTTCGGGGAACGCACGATCCGCGCACTTGAGCTCCTGAAGGCAGACAATGTCAGGCTGGGCTCGCGCGAGCCAATCCAGCAGATTTGAGAGCCGGCGTCTGATGTTGTTGACGTTAAAGGTCGCGACCGCGAGGCGACTGCTTCGATCGAATTTTTGCGTGCGAGCCATAAGGGCGAAACGGTGCCGACCGACGAGGGTTCCAGCGGACCGCGGAATGAAAAGCCGACTTCTAGCCTCGCTATTTCCTCGGAGCGCGAAGCAAACCTTCTGCCGCGAAGATTTACCAGCGCTCCAATTTCTGTCCGGAGGCGTCATCAGTGGAGCCAGCACAACTCGATCGACTGCGTGCCTGTGCCCGGGCTAGTCGACGTTCGGCGGCCGCGCGTCTGCGTTGCTCGGCGCTAGTCGCGGCATCCTCTTCGGGCCAGATCGTCGGCCCGGCCTCGCGTGAGCGAGGCCGGGCGTTCTTGCGTTTGGCTGCATTCGAGGAACCGGGGTCGGCCATTTGCATTTCTCCCAAAATTGGGAGGCAGCCATGCCGCTTTACCGCTTTGCCGTGACCGATGGGCAGCATCTCGATCGGACAGATGCCATCGAACTGTCCAGCGAAACGGTCGCCGTTAAGGAGGCCCACCGTGCGCTTGCCGAGTTGATTGCGGATCTGCCGAACGGCGCTCGCGCCGAACTGCGTATCTCGGTCGAAAACGAAACCGGCGAGGCCATTTATCAAGCGCAGTTGACGTTTCGAGGGGAGGCGATATTCGCGGGACGAGAGAAGGACGGGGAGACTAAGCTTTAGCCGCCCCCTGCAATGATCGGCCCGCTTCCCGACCGTTCGATGGGTACAACGCCTCCGGAGACGGAAATCGCTATTGTCGACCACGGCCTCGCATGTTGTTTGCCGTCCGCACTGTCTACCGCAGCAGCGTAGGGAGTGATGCCGCAGTCGTTTCGGCCCGCCGAGTGGTCGCTCGCTTGTCATTTGACGTATCGGGCGGCGCGGACGCGGGATATGCCGAAGGAATGCGAGACCTCGCTTCCGATCTGGCACCGCTCCTTTCGAACTCTACGCCGCTTTGGCACATGCGGCTGATGAGGCTCAGGCTGCGCTTGGCCAAGACGGGGATGCCGCGCAGAGCACAGACTGGCCCGCCTACGACACCGACCGGACAAGGGCTTCGGAACTAACGGGGGAAAACCGCGCCGTGCAGGATCGAGAGGCTGGCGACGTTTAGGCTCTTTTGTTGCTCGATTGAACGACTATTTTCTTCTAGATTGGGGAGGATAAAATGCCATTTCGATCATTGACCGACCCGGTCGATCTGGCCCGCGCGATCGCAGCCGTCGAGGAAGCCTGGGTCGAAATTCGATCGACTTCACATGAGCTGCTCGGCACCGAGGAGCAGGAGCGCGAACGGCTCAAGTACTTGGTCGCCAGCCTCGTTCCGCTTGCGCTGGACGAGAAGGAACTGGTGGCACGAGCTGTGGAGCGGTTCACTGGCAAAGCCCGAAGGAGCGGCGTTTCCGCAGGGCGCGAAGATGAGGAACCGCTCGCGCCATAGAGCGTTTTGAGGACGGCGCTCTTGAGCCCTTCCGAGCGCCAGGCCTGCCGCCTCTCTCCAATTGCGGTGGCGAGGCCGGCAGGCGCTCTGTGGTCGCGTTGGGTGGCGTGTCATGGAAACAGATCGCGTGGAAATCATCGCCAGGGCGCTTTGCCGGTCGGCGGGGTTCGATCCGGACGCCCTTCTTCCCCCTGAAATCGACTATGCGCTGATGTCGCCGGCCCGCGAGCCGCTGCCGGCCTGGCGGCGTTTCAGACGCGCAGCGGAGGTGTACTGCGATGCAAGGGTTCATGAACTAGCGTCCGAGTCGCCAAGAAGGGCTGTAGGAATGTCTTCGATTTAGGGCGTTCCTTTATCCACGGACGAAGCAGCGGGAACATTCCTTTCTCATCCGGGTTAAAGGCGCGGTGCCAAAAGGTGCCGTACCTGCCGCCGATCTTGAGCGCGCCGTGGATGTACCGGCAGTTCGATCACGCGGGAGGCGGTATTCAGGCGAAAGCCAATCGAGAAGTCCTGGCCAATGTCCGCAGGCCAGCGGCCCGGTTTCGCTACGGCGAGCCGGGCTTTTTATTGCCGGTGCGATTGCGCATCGGTCGCTCGAAATGAGCGGAAAGCCGCAGCGATTTCCTAACCGTGGCTGCGGTTTGAAGGTCTCATGCTGTCGTAAAGCTCCCGCCTGTAAGCTTCCCGTAAGTCAGCCAGCCTACATCTCCACCCATCGAAACGACGCAAGTGATGGAGCAGAGTGATGGACACCAAGCGCGACAACGTTGCTTTGAACGATGAGGCCCTCGACAGCGTGAGCGGCGGTTTCAACCTCTACGACTCAATCTGCAACATCGGTGATGCTGTCGAGAAGTCCATTCAGTCCGGCGTGGAGATCGGAATCTATGCCGGTCCGCCCGGCGTTCTCGCCGGCGCCTTCGGGGGCGCATTCTACGGCGCCCTGGACGGCGTCAAGGCCGAAGCTGCCAGCGCGGCGGGCGAGGCGATCGACGCCATGCGGATGCGCCGCTGAGATCCCTTCGCAGAAGAAGGCCCGGTCTCGCGTGCGCGGGGCCGGGCCTTCTCTTTTGTTCAGGTCGCGTCGGAGGCTTGGCCGCTGCTAGACCGTTGCGATGGATTATCGTCGCGACCTTGACGCGCTTCATAGGCTTCGATGGCTGCTGAAAAAGCCTGAAAGGTCAGCGCGTCGACCGAGCCGGGCTCCGCGTTCGCCAACCTTTTCACCTCCCGCCGGGCAGCGTCGTACTCGTTAGACGTCTTGATGATAACGGTCGGCTGTTCCGGGCTGTGTCGCGTCGGCAAGTTCTTTCACCCCCTTCTGTAAGGGAGAACGTATAGCTGGACTGCGACTGTCACCAGCCCGGCGCCTGCGCTTCCGGCTAATGGATGCGAATGCCGCAGGCGAGGAAGCAGATGACGAGGCTAACGAAGACCAAAGTAAGCAGCCATAGCGCCGTCGGGGATGACATCAGCGGCGCCTCCGAAACCAGTTAGCCATTCCCCCGAACTGTCCTCTTGTCCGCTGGTTACGCGCTTGCGTTGGGCAAGCACTCTTAGTGCAGGAACCTTGTTGAGGCGAGACGGTTTTCCGCGAGATCGGCCCTTGGCGGGTGCCGATCACGTCGGTCACCTTCTGCCCTGGAGGTGACCGACGGGCGGACAACTTGCTCGCTACCCGAGAGGGTAGCGAGCTTTTCGCATCAGCGCTTTGAAACAAGGGCGACGACCTCACCCTCCAGGGTTTCGATCAGTAAGCGATGTTCCCTGAGCTTCTGGCCCTAGCTCCGAATGCCACGGGTGGATGCGCGGCAGCCCGCAAGCAAACAGCGCAGTGCCTATTGAGCCGTAAGCTGCCTGAACCGCGCGATCTCAGCCCGTAGCGCGGCCACCGCTGCCTCGCCGCGCACGCCCTTGATGCCGCGCTCCTCGCGATCCGTCGAGCCGGCGACCCCGTCGAGCATGACACTCAGTTTCGGCGCCGTGAGCCCAGCTAGATAGGCGACCTCGCATTCGTGTCGCCATTCCTCGGACCAGGTCGAGACCTCGTGGCCGGCCAGATGGGAGTAGGCGTTGGGGCGGTCGGTGTGGTCGTGCGCCATCATTATTCGCATCGGGTCAATGTTCTCCCCGTGGGCACGATCTCGAAGAGGCAATCGTCGACGAAGCGCAGCGGGGTTCCATCCTCGAGCGCATAGCGTGTGGTGCTGAGATTCGGGAAGAGCGCCGAGACGATGACCGTGTAACGGTTACCGTCCTCGTCCTGGCAGGCTTCTCGATAGAGCTCTAGGGGGATTGAGACGGGAACGCTCGCGAGCTTGGAGTTATGGCCGGCTCGCTTGGGCTGTGCACGCATGGCAACACCTCACATTGGGCCGCTCAGTCAGCCTCGCAGTGACTTGTCCGCCTGCAGGCTCTTCTTCAGCGCGTCGAACAGGTTGACGACATTGGCCGGCCGCCCCTTCTCGCCGGAGACGGCGGATTTGCGCGAGCCCTTGCGCTTCTTCGAGGCGATCAGCTTGTGGAGATGCTCCTGGACCGGGTCCTTCACCATGTCGGTCGACCAGTCTTGCGTCTTGGTGGCGATGAATCTCTGCGCGAGCGATAGGAGCTCCGGCGGAGGCTTTTCCTTGTCGATCCCGCTGAAGTAATTCTTCTCGTCGCGGACTTCGTCGCCGTAGCGCAGCGTCCAGAGGACGATGCCGTTGTCCCGCGGCTCAAGCATCACAGCCCGCTCGCGTCGGTAGAGGACGACGCGCGAGATCCCGATCATTTTCGTCGCCTCCATGGCGTCGCGGATGACGGAGAAGGCCTCTTCGCCGACCTCGTCGTCGGGAACTAGGTAGTGGGGGCTGTCGAGATAGATCCAGGGGATAGAGTCGCGCGGGACGAAGGCGTCGATATCTATCGTGCGCACGGTATCGAGCCTGACCGCCTCGAGTTCCTCGTCCTCGACTATCACAATTCGCCCGGCTTCGGCCTCGTAGCCCTTGGCCTGGTCGCCTGCCTCGACTGGCTTGCCACTCTCAGCGTCGACGTAACGGCTCACCACGCGATTGCCGGTGTGCCTGTTCAGGGTGTGAAAGCGCACCTTCTCGCTCTCGGATGTGGCCGGGCTCATGGCGACGGGGCAGGTGACCAGCGAGAGCTTGAGATAGCCCTTCCAATAGGTGCGGGCGGGCATGGCGACGCAACTCCGCTACGAAACTCCGGAGTCAATGCGGCTAGATCAATAGAGTTCCCACCGCGCGGGAACCATCCGGCCCGCGTTGAATTGAATCGCCTGGGTTGCGTTGTGGAGTTGCTGTTGATGGTTGCCGCGCGAGCGAACTGGAAGGGCTATCTGAAGTTCGGGGAAATCAGTTGCCCCGTCGCCCTCTACACCGGCGCCAGCACCTCAGAGCGCATCTCGTTCCATACCGTCAACCGCGATACCGGCCATCGGGTGCGCCGGGAGTTTGTCGACCCTGTCACTGGAGAGCCGGTCGACCGCGAGGACCAGATCAAGGGCTTCGAGATCGACACGGACCGCTATGTCGAGGTCGAGCCCGATGAGATCGCGAGCGCGGTTCCGGAGAGCAAGAAGGTCCTGGCGGTTGCCGCCTTCATCCCCTGCAGCGAGATCGACACGGTTTTCTTCGACAAGCCCTATTATCTTGCGCCCTCGGGCCAGATCGGCGAGGACGCCTTCGCCGTGATCCGTGAAGCGCTGCGGGCCAGCAAGGTCGGCGCCTTGGCGCACGCTGTCCTGTTCCGGCGCTATCGCGCTGTGATGATCCGGGCCCAGGGCCTTGGTCTCGTCGCTCACACCCTCAACTTCGACTACGAGGTCCGATCCACGGCCGAAGCGTTCGACGAGATTCCGAAGCTCAAGATCCAGAAGGAGATGCTCGATCTCGCCAAGCATATCATCGAGACCAAAAAGGGAGAGTTCGACCCGTCGACGTTCGACGATCGGTACGAAGCGGCCGTCGCGGAACTGGTGAGAGCCAAGCTTGCCGGCAAGCGTGTGAAGGTCGCCCCGAAGGCCAGGGCGCCGAAGGTCGTCGATCTCATGGAAGCGCTTCGAGCGAGCGTCGGTGCTTCCACCGGGACGCCAAAGAGAAGGCGCCCTGTGAGGAGTGCAACCAGTCTGAAGAAGGCGAGCTAGTGCCTCGCGCTGCGCTCCGATGACAGCGCCCGGCGACGGGCAGTCGTTGCAATGAGACGGGTTAGCGCAGCCAATCGAACAAATCCCCGAAACTGGCGTTCACGCTTCAGGGCGGGTTCCCCTGCGTCGTCGAGGAGTGTTCCCATGGTGCGGCAGTCCCTTTTTGCCGGCGTAGCTGTCTCGGCTCTCTTGCTCGCAGGTTGCGGCATTCCGGAACTCCCTGAGGAAGCAGGGTACGGGCCTAATCCCACGCTGCCGGAGCCTCAGTCGAGTTGGTTCCCCACGATCAAGATTGCCGAAGCGGTGGGCTGGAAGGAAGGCGAAAAGCCTCAAGCGACATATGGCGGTCAGGTAACGGCCTTCGCAACCGGCCTGCAGCACCCACGCTGGCTCTATGAGCTGCCGAACGGCGATATCCTCGTCGCCGAGAGCGATGCGCCGCCGAAGCCCGAGGACAAGCAAGGCGGCCTGCGGGCCTGGGTGCAGGGGCTCTTCATGAAGCGGGCCGGATCGAGAACGCCGAGCGCGAACCGGATCACCCTCCTGCGGGACCTCGACGGCGACGGCGTTGCGGAACTGAAGGAAGTGTTCCTGGAGAACCTGACCTCGCCATTCGGGATGGCGCTGGTCGGCGACCAACTTTACGTCGCCAATGCCGACGCCGTCATCCGGGTTCCCTATGCAGAGGGGGAGACCAAAAGCGCAGCGACACCCGTCAAGGTGGCTGATCTTCCTGCGGGTCGGAACCATCACTGGACCAAAAGCCTGATCGCAAGTCCGGATGGCACAAAGCTTTATGTCGGGGTGGGTTCGAATTCCAATGTCGGGGAAAACGGCATGGCGGAGGAGGAACGCCGGGCGGCCGTCCTGGAGATCGATACGACGACGGGCGCGACGCAAGTCTTCGCTAGCGGCTTGCGTAACCCGGTCGGCATCGACTGGAATCCCGTCACCAAGGAGCTCTGGGTCGCCGTCAACGAGCGCGATGAGATCGGCGACGACCTCGTTCCCGACTACATGACGTCGGTCAAACCCGGCGGCTTCTATGGCTGGCCCTATAGCTATTTTGGCCAGATCGTCGACAAGCGCGTCGAGCCGCAAAAGCCGGATCTCATCGCCAAGGCGATCAGGCCGGATTACGCCCTCGGGTCGCATACGGCATCGCTCGGAATGACATTCGTCAAGAGCGAGGGGCTCGGGCCGAGGTATCTGGGCGGTGCCTTTATTGGCCAGCACGGTTCCTGGAACCGCAAGAATCCAGTCGGCTATCGCGTGATCTTCGTCCCGTTCGCCAATGGCAAGCCTTCGGGCCTGCCAATCCCTGTCCTGACCGGCTTTCTGAACGACAAGGGGCAGGCTCGGGGGCGTCCGGTCGGCGTGATCGTGGATCGCCGCAACGGCCTGCTCGTCGCCGATGATGTGGGCAATGTCATTTGGCGTGTGACCGTGCCCCCGACCTGACTTTCATCCCGTCCAGCGCGGCCGCGATCACTACGGAGCCGGGCGAAGGAGTGCTATTCCGAGTTCCCGAACCTGCTGGCGGCGCAAATGGCCGGGTGTCTCGGTGAGAACGACCTCAAGCGTTGGCCGCACGACCCCCTTCAGCAGATGGCCTCCCTTGGTGCTACCGTCGCGTAGGCCCAGCACCGCGTGGGCATGCAGGCTGGCGCGGCCGTCATCGCCCTCCGCAATGTCTCCAATCAGGCTCAGCACCTCGGTTTGGACGTCCACTGCGATTTCGAGATAGGACTTCGCCGCGGAATCGAAAAAGCCGATCACTGCGGTTTCGAATGCTCCAATTGCGGTGAGCGATGCCGCCGTAAGTCCCTGCTCATTGGCGAAACGGGAGATACAGCCAAAGGCTTCATCTCCAGCTTCAAGAACAAGAGCGAAGACGCGTTTGCCATCGTTCTCGGCCAAAAGCGTATGGTGCATGCGGTATCCTCCAACCGTCGGCGTTCGTCTGTTCAGGAATCGAACGGTTCGTGGATGCCTTAGGTTCCCGGAGCATCATCTTTCTGCGTCGGTTCGTTGCTGGCGGGTGAGTTCGCGGATTTGCAGGTTTCGCCGTTCGCTGCCGCGGCGTTTTGGACGATCGCACGCTACACGCGCGAGATCAGTGCCGCCCGAAACGAGGTCGCTGCCCTCGATGTCGGCCTCGAACAGCACGCCCAGCAGCGGACTGAGGCTCTAACCAGGGCCAATGAAGAGATCCGGCGCTTCGCCTACCCTGAGCGTTGGCGACGATGGCATCGGCTGGACCGGCAACGGCAGGGCTAAGGGGAGTGGTCTCGGCGGCAAGACTATCGCCGCGATGTCGAGGAGCCTGGGCGCGCGGCTCGAATATCATGATCGTCCGAACGGTACGCTGGCTTCGATCACGTTCGAGGGGGCAAGCTAGCGGCGGTGCCGACCTCCGCTGACGGAGTTCGCATGCCCATTCAGAGGTTTATCGCGAGCGAGAGCGCGAGATTGAGCACCAGTGCAAGAAAGAGCCAGAATTCAATTGAAACGCCGTACCGCATCGAACAGTCCCTCGCTGGTCGCCGAGCAATTCGCTGCGAGGGCGATCGTTCCGATGCATGCCGCATTTAGTTCAAATGCTGCCGATGATGGTTAACTGTCGGTTGCGCCCAGCTCCATCGCGCCTGCAACAAACGCTTGGGATACGCGTCTGATAGGGCGTGCAGGCGCCGGATCGTAAGCGTTCTGACGCCGCACTCGGAAGAGGGCCGATGGACAAAGAACAGTATCTTCAAGGACTGGTTCGCAAGCTCGAGACCAGCTCCCCCCTTCCGTCCGAAGAGCGTGAACAGCTGCTTCGTCTGCCTTTGACCCTGAAGCGCTTCGAGGGCGGCCAGGACATCGTCAGCGAAGGTGAGCGCACCAAGCAGTGCTGCCTCGTCTCGGAAGGGCTGGTCTGCCGTTACAAGATTGTCGGCGACGGGCAGCGCCAGATCCTGTCTCTGCACCTTCCAGGCGACATTCCGGATATTCACTCTCTGCTCGTCGAGCAGATGGATCACAATCTGGGAACGCTGACCCCTGCGACCGTTGGCTTCATACCCCATGAGGCGGTCAAGTCCTTGACGCGATCCTATTACCGGATCGCCGAAGCGTTCTGGCGCGAGACCCTTGTTGAGGCCTCCATATATCGCGAATGGATGGTCGGAATCGGCCGGCGTTCTGCCCCGAGCCGCATCGCGCATCTGTTCTGCGAGTTCATCACCAAGATGACCGCGATCGGGCTATCCGACGGCGTCACATGCGAGCTGCCTCTCACACAGTCCGAAATTGCCGATGCGCTCGGGCTGTCCACCGTCCACATGAACAAGAAGCTGCGCGAAATCCGGCAGGCTGGGCTGGTTCGGGTCCGTTCAAGCCGGCTGACCATTCTTGACTGGAACGGCCTGTGCGAGCTGGCCGAATTCGATCCCAACTATCTGCACCTGAGACGAGGCTCCAAAATTTGAGATTGCGTCGGAACACCGGACTGTGAAACGCATTTCACAGACATGCCCAAGTACTTCTTCCACACCCGAGACGGCGGACATGTCGAGCTGGACGATGAGGGCACTGACCTGCCCGACGATCAGGCCGCGAAGAACGCCGCCAAGGAACTCCTATCCGGGTTGAACCAGGAAAAGCTCCCGAACGGTGATCATATGGAACTCGCGGTCACCGTGAAGAACTCCGCAGGCGCGGAAGTTTATTCGGTGACCCTGAACCTCGATGGGCATTAGGGGCGTCGACCACGCAACAACCTTGTCGGTCAGTCCTTTCGGTCTGCGGCATCGGCCCCACGCATGCCGATAGGCAGTGGCGGGCCCTTCGTCGTGTCTCGATCTGTCTGTCGCTCGGCCTCGGAGTTCAGTTCCGCTCCGATGAGCAGGATCGTCGCGGAGAGCCAGATCCACGTCAGCAAGCCGATCACAGCGCCGATCGTGCCGTAAGTCTTATTATAGTCGGCGAAATTCGCGACGTACCAAGAAAAGGCGATCGAGCCCGCAACCCAGGAAATTGCGGCGAAGAGGGCGCCTGGGCTGACCCAGCGCCATTGGGCATCGTCACGGCTCGGGCCAAGCCGATAAAGAATGGCGAGAGCGGCCATAAGGACGATGAACAGCACGGGCCAGCGCCCGACCGAGATGAGCCACTCGCTGAAGGCGCCGAGATAGAGATAGTCGAGAGCCACGGGGAGCACCGCGATCGCTCCCAGGGCTGTCAGGAGAAACAGCAGTATCCCGATGGTGAAGGCGAGCGAGATTGCGTTGAGCTTGAAGAAGCCCCGCTTCTCATCCTCGCCATAAGCGACGTTTAGCGCGTCGAACAAGGCCTTCACGCCGGCATTGGCGCTCCAGATCGCAACAGCGAGACTGATGAAGAATGCCATGCCGAGCGTTGCGCCGCCGCTGCCGCGGATTCGAGCAACCTCATCGCGGAGGAAATCGAGAGCGCCCGCCGGCAGGAAGCCATCCAACATTGCGAGGTGGCCGGCGATGGTTCCGGGATCAGCCGCGAGGCCATAAAGCGACACGAAAGCCGTCAGTGCTGGGAAAAGTGCCAACAGGCCATAGAAGGTCACACCGGCAGCGACAGCTAGGACGCGGTCGCGCCCGACTTCGAGGTACGTGCGCCGAAAGATCTCCTTCCACCCCGGGAATGGTATTTCGGTGGGGGCGGAGGCTTGGTTTCCCTGGCCGCTGCGCGAGGCGGCTTTGCTGTCATAATGCCGGTCGCGGGCGCTTCGGGCTCCAACACCCCTCGCCAGGAGAAATGCCAACATCAGGCCCAACGCGCCTGCCACGGCAGTCATCACGCCGGTTGAACCTCCATCGGGATTTGCGGGCAACGGTCGCGTCGAGCGTCCCCGTGTGTTCGACGCCGCCGAGTGGGGGCCACGCCGATGCCTCTTGAAAACAGCATGCCGGAGTGATGTCAGATCCATTTGAGCGGCCATGTTTCCTCTCGCGAGCTGGGTTCCCAACAGGAGAAGAGCAGATCGGTTCCAACGCGCGGATTGCCTGTGACAACGCTCGTTCAAAGTCGGGGTTTCAGCGCCCGGCATAATCTTCGTCGGCTGGTCGGCTCCGTTGCTTTCGAAAGCTCGACCAACTTGTGGGAACTATCCGGCTGCGTCGGCGTTTGCTGGCCTGATGAGCCATTGAGGGCCGCTAAGTGCCGGAAGTCGAAGCCCTGTCCACGATGAGCGACCGCTATCGTCTGCTCGTCGAATCCGTCACCGATTATGCGATCTACCTGCTCACCGCGGACGGGCGCGTGGCGAGCTGGAACCCCGGCGCGCGGCGCTTCAAGGGCTACGACGACACCGAGATCATCGGCCAGTCCTTCGAGAACTTCTATACGCCGGAGGACCGTGCTGCGGGGCTGCCGCAGCGCGCACTGCGCACCGCGGAGCGAGAGGGGCGCTTCGAGGCCGAGGGCTGGCGAATGCGCAAGGACGGCACGCGGTTCTGGGCCCATGTCGTCATCGACCCGATCTTCAATCCCGACACGGGAAGAGTTCTGGGATACGCCAAGATCACGCGGGATCTGACCGAAAGACGTGAAGCCGAGCTGGCCTTGAAGCGCTCCGAGGAGCAGTTTCGCCTGCTCGTCCAGGGCGTGACCGACTATGCGATCTACATGCTCGACAAGGAGGGGCGCGTCACCAACTGGAACCTCGGCGCCGAACGGATCAAGGGCTATCGCCGCGAGGAGATCGTCGGCCGGCACTTCTCGATCTTCTACACGCCGGAGGATCGCGCGAACGGAGAGCCCGCCAAGGCGCTGGCGACAGCTTTCCACAGCGGGAGCTTCGAGAAGGAGGGCTGGCGGCTGCGCAAGGACGGGCGGCCCTTCTGGGCCCATGTCGTGATCGATCCGATCCGCGACGACAGTGGCGAGATCATCGGGTTCGCCAAGATCACCCGCGATCTGACCGACCGCCGCAAGGTCCAGGAAGAGCTGGAGAAATCGCAGCAGGCGCTCCTGCAGGCCCAGAAGATCGAGGCGATCGGACAGCTCACAGGCGGCATCGCGCACGATTTCAACAACCTGCTCACTGCAGTGGTCGGCAGCCTGGAACTGGTCAGCCGGCAGATCTCCGATCCGAGGCAGGCGAGCCTGATCGAAAACGCGATGAGCGGCGCCAAGCGAGGCGTGCTGCTGACACAGCGCATGCTGGCCTTTGCGCGCAAGCAGGAACTGGCGCTGCAGGCGGTGCCTCTCAATGCCATGATAGCCAGCCTGAAAGATCTGCTCCAGCGCTCGATCGGCCCACTGGTGCGGATCGAGACCGATTTCCCGGCCTCTCTGCCGCCGGCCCAGGCCGATCAGAACCAGCTCGAGACGGCACTCCTCAACCTCGTCCTGAATGCACGCGATGCGATGCCTGAGGGCGGCGCGGTGCGCATGGCGGGGCGCTGCGAGACCGTGACGGCCTCGAACTCTCATGGCCTGGCCACCGGTGATTATCTTAGGATTTCGATCAGCGACACCGGCGCCGGCATGGACGCCGAGACCTTGGCCAAGGCGGTGGAACCCTTCTTCACGACAAAGGGAGTCGGCAAGGGCACTGGGCTCGGCCTGTCGATGGTCCACGGCATGGCCGAGCAGTCCGGCGGGCGCCTCGCTATCAGCAGCGAGGCGGGGCAGGGGACCACGGTGGAAATCTGGCTCCCGGCGGCACGGCACTCCGATGCTGCCGAGCCGCAGCAGATGGCCGCACCGGTCGAGCCGGTCGAGAAGCCGGCCCCGCGTCTCAAGGTGCTGGCTGTCGACGATGATGCCCTCGTGCTGATGAACACCGTCGTACTGCTCGAGGATCTGGGCCACGAGGTCGTCGAGGCCTCGTCGGCGAAGGAAGCCCTCGCTCGGCTCTCGAATGGCGAGCAGTTTGATCTGCTGATCACCGACCATGCGATGCCCGAGATCAGCGGGGCCCAGTTGATCGCCGCCGTGTCGACGAACTGGCCAGCGCTGCCGATCATCCTCGCAACCGGATATGCCGAGCTTCCTCGCGACATTCCGAGCAGCATTACCCGTCTCAGCAAACCGTTCTGGCAGTCTGATCTGGAGAAGGCGCTCGCTACCGTCACAGCAAACCGGATACTGGACGCAGCCTGACGCTGTCGTCACTCAGGCAACGCGTGCAGGCGAGTACGTCGTGAATGTCCCTCCAACTCCCCGGAACCTGCGGATCGGTAGAACGGTTGTGCTTCGAACAACACTCGATCGGAGCGCGACGCCATGCCCACGCCGCAGGAACTCGAAGCAAAGCTCTGGGCCGCTCTCCGCTCAGACATGACGGTGATGCTCGGGCTCGCCAACCGGCCCGACCATTTGCTCCGGCCAATGACCGTGCAGATCGACGGCGAAGCCGATCAAGGACCTCTCTGGATTTTCTCCGCCAAGGACACCGCGCTTGTCGAGGCCCTGTCGGGCAGCGAAGACGCGTTCATTTCCTTTGCCTCGAAGGGGCATGCGCTCTTCGCGACCATCGGTGGCCGATTGACGCTCGATAACGACAGGGTGGTGATCGACCGGTTGTGGAACAGGTTCGTCGCCGCCTGGTACGAGCAAGGCAAGGGCGACCCCAAGCTTGCTCTGCTGCGTTTCGATGTAGAGGAAGCGGAGGTCTGGGAGGACGAACGGAGCTTGCTGGCCGGGATCAAGTTGCTAGTCGGGGTCGATCCCAAGAAAGACTATGCGAACAAGACGGCCAAGATGAAGCTGGACTGAAGAGGTGCGATGGTCGCTGCCGCTTCCCTACGATGGGCGCGGTCGGATCGAAATGCCGGCTTCCAGCGGTGCTCTACAGGCGAGGAAAGAGGGCGCGGGAGCGATGAGGCGTTACGCTTCGGGCTGACCGAGCGCCTCGATCTTTGCGATGACGAAGTCAAAAGTCTTCGTTACTTCCATCAGGGCCATGTTGAGGTCGCCGCTTTTGAGAGCCGACAACAGCTCGGCCTTGAAATCGACGGCCGCCTGGGCCCCATTATGTTTCGCGATGTGTGTCATTGCGAACGCGATGCATAGATAGAGCGTGTTCAGGACGATCTTGATCTGTTCCATCTCGGGTCCGTCTACACTGTCGGCTCCGTCCGCCATGTGATCGGCTCCTGTTCCTCAGCTGCCCTCCTAACCCGCAATCGTCCTGACGGTTCCGAAGGCCGGCAATGGACGACGCAGCAAAGGCTCGAGCGGGGGGCCGAAGTGCGCTCCGTTCAAGAGGCGGTGACATCCCGCGCGCATGCCGGCAAGATCACGCGGAATCGGGGGGCGAGGCATGAAGAAGCTGGCCACGGTGATGTACTGCCTGCTGCTGGCGGGATGTGCGGGCGTGAGCAGTTGGTCAGGGGCTTCAGGCGTCGACCCGATGCAAAGCGATGGGCACACCTACGTGCCGGTCGGAGCAGGAACCTATGACCCGCCGCCCGACGAACATCGTCCTGTCAGTACCTGCACGATGAGAGGGCAGAACGTAGTCTGCCGCTGAGCACGAGTCTCCGACTGGATCGACGCTTCCCACGGTCACGGCCTGAGCTTCCTGGCTCGGAACTCGGGAACAGCGGTCGCGACGGGGGGCTCAGCGCGCAGCCCGGGCCGGCGATCAGCGGCAGGCGTCGAGCAGCAGCGCTGCGAGGCCGGCCCAGCAGACGCCGATAAGGCTCAGGCCGTCGAGTGCAAGCGCCGTCAATCGGATGAACCGTTCGGCCTCGCAGCTTCCGCTCGCACCGGTATTTCGGACGGTTCTGTGGGCGTGCAACAGGATCGCTGCAATCGCGAAGAAGGTCGCGCCGGCAACGATTGCATCATGGGCCGCCGGTTCGCTCCAGCGGCAGGCGAGCGATTCCGACGCATAGACCGCCAGGAAATGGGCAGCCCAGATGAGAGGCCCGGTCAAGGCGAAGCCTGCACGGCGCAAGGGGGCGGTGCTGCTCATGTCTGCGCGACCAGCCGCGGGAAGCCATGCGTCAGCAGGAGTCCGAAGGCCGCCTGTCCGAGCGTGTAGGACCAGAGCAGCATCAGCACATCGAAGACCGCCCGGCGGCTGCGGTCGAGCCGGCGGGCGAGAAGGCGCGCGACCGCGAACAGGGCCGTGACGAGGACGGCTGCTGCCATCTGCGCCTGCAGGGCGGCATTCGCATAGACCATCGCGATATAGCCGCTGGCTTGCGGGCGCAGGCCGCTGCGCCAATGGCCGGCGACATCGATGAAGAGCGCGCCGGCAAGTGCCGCTCCCCCGGCGACGAGAAGGCAGGCGACGAGGCCATGGCGAGGTGCATCACGGCCAAGGACGAACCGGGCGCCGGCAAGAAGCGCTCCGCTGGCGCCCAGGGTCGCCAGGGACACCCATGCGCCGGCCGCCGATGACAGGTCGGCTTGCCCGGGCCAGCCATCGGGAGCGACGGTCCAGAGGTAGAGATAGCCGAACAGAAAGGAGAGATAGAGCGCGGTCGCGACCATCAGCAGGATGACCGTCGCCCACCAGCTATGCGAGGTCGGTCCGGAAGCGTAGGTCGGCAGCACGATGCCGCCGCCGATATCGACGTCTCCCGCCGATGGCGGATCGCTGTTCCACATCCAGACCAGGATCGATGCCACGGCGAGAACGCCGCAAGTCGCCGCGAGCATCACCGCCTTCACGGTCAGCAACAGGAAGAATGCGGCGGTGAACAATGCGGCGCAGAGATGCGCGTAGCCGGGGCGGCTGAGGCGCATGATGTACTGCGGCTCGGCCTCGATCGGCGAGGTCACGATCGTCTCGCGCGCGCCCGTCGCCGTGCCCGGCAGATAGTATCCGCCGGCCTCGACATCCCGGGCCAGGTTGGGCTGCTGCCAGAGCGGCTCTCGACCGCGGACGCGCGGTATGCTGCGCGTCGCGTAGGCGTGGTTCGGCAGCCATTCGAGCGTGCCCGCACGCCAGACGTCGCCAACCCCGCGCTCGCCCGTCAGGCGCATGTTGCGGATGACGTCGATCAGGAAGACGAGGATGCCGGCGGCGAGGATGAAGGCGCCGATAGTCGAGACCAGGTTCAGCCCGTCCCAACCCATTCCGGCTGGATAGGTGTAGACGCGCCGCGGCATGCCGATCAGCCCGGTCAGGTGCATCGGCAGGAAAGCGATGTTGAATCCCGCGAAGATCAGGCCGAAAGCCCAGCGGCCGAGCCGTTCGGACAGCGGCCGCGTACTGAAGGCCGGCGTCCAGTAGTAGATCGCGGCAAAGAGCGGGAAGACCATGCCGCCGAACAGGACATAGTGGAGATGGGCGACGACGAAATAGGTGTCGTGCGCCTGGCGATCGAACGGGACCATCGCGACCATGACCCCGGTCAGCCCTCCCAGGGTGAAGATCAGAAGGAAGCCGATCACGAAGAGCGACGCCACGGTCAGCCTGAGACGTCCGGCCGCGATTGTCGCTATCCAGGCGAAGACCTGGATGCCGCTCGGGATCGCGACTGCCATGCTCGCCGCCGAGAAGAAACCGAGCGAGCGGGCCGGGATGCCCGTGGTGAACATGTGGTGGACCCAGAGGCCGAAGGAGAAGAAGCCGACGGCGATCAGCGCCACCACGATCAGCCGG
The DNA here is from genome assembly GCF_001509835.1 of Allobosea sp. WAO. Classification (GTDB taxonomy): domain Bacteria; phylum Pseudomonadota; class Alphaproteobacteria; order Rhizobiales; family Beijerinckiaceae; genus Allobosea. Next base: position 111,513 of record NZ_JXTJ01000002.1, on the reverse strand, counting down.
TAGCCGACCAGTGGCGTGCCGGCCATGGTCGGGACGATCATCGAGACCATGCCGGCCGCCGGCAGGAAAATGATGTAGACCTCCGGATGGCCGAAGAACCAGAACAGGTGTTGCCAGAGCAGGGGATCGCCGCCGCGCTCGGCGATGAAGAAGGGCCAGTCGAAGGCCCGCTCTAGTTCGAGCAGAATCGTCGCCAGGATCACCGCCGGGAAGGCGAAGACGATCATCCCGGCGAAAATCAGCATGGTCCAGGCAAAGATCGGCATGCGCGCCAGCGTCATGCCGGGGGCACGGGTACGCAGCACGCCGACGATGATCTCGATCGCGCCCGCTATGGCCGAGATTTCGATGAAGCCGATTCCAAGCAGCCACCAGTCGGCGCCTATACCGGGTGAGAAGCGGGCGCCGGTCAGCGGCGGGTACATGAACCAACCGCCCGAAGGAGCGACCCCGAAGAACAGCGTGCAGAAGAACACCGACCCGCCGACGAAATAGGCCCAGAAGGCGAAGGCGCCGAGCCGCGGAAACGGCAGATCGCGGGCGCCGAGCATTTGTGGAAGCAGCAGGATGCCGACTGCCTCGACGGCAGGCACGGCGAACAGGAACATCATCACCGTGCCGTGCATGGTGAAGATCTGGTTGTAGGTCTCCTGGGAGAGGAAGTCGTTCCCGGGCGCCGCGAGCTGGAGGCGGATGAGCAGACCGAGCACGCCGGCGAGCAGGAAGAACAGGAACGCGACGGCGATGTAGAAGTAGCCGATGATGGTGTTGTTGACTTCGCTGACGATGCGCAAGCCGCGCGGACCCTTCCAGACCGCTTCCAATCTTTCGAGCTCGCCCTCCGGCCGCGGCAAGGACGAGGGCAGCTCGGCCGCGGTTACCGGGCCCATTTGCGCGCCGGCACTCATCGCAGGCTTCCGAGATAGGCGGTCAATGCGTCCATCTCCTCGCTCGTGAAGATCGCGAACGGCGGCATCAGCGCACCCGGCTTCGCGACCTGCGGATCGGTGATGAAGCCCGCGAGGTTCTCGGCGGTGTTGCGCAGGGTCGCGGCGGCGAGGAAGCGCCGGCCGCCGACCCGGCTGAGATCGGGCCCGACCATACCTGTGGCCTGGGTGCCGCGAACCGCATGGCAGGCTCCGCAGCCGGCCGAGAGGAATAGCTTTTCTCCCGCAGCGACCTTGGGTTCGGCCGGTTCGTTTCGAGCATCCGCAGCAGCCAGCCATGCCTTGAATTCGGCCTCTGGCACGGCGACGATCTCCAGGGCCATCAGCGCATGCGGTCCGCCGCAGTATTCGGCGCATTGGCCGCGGTAGATGCCGGGCCGCTCGGCTTTCAGGCGAAGCGTGTTGATCCGGCCGGGGATCATGTCGAGCTTGCCGCCCAGGCTCGGCACCCAGAAGGAATGGATCACATCGTTGGAGCGCAGCGCGAAATCGATCTCGCGGCCGACCGGGATCCTGATCTCGTTCGCCTCGCGAACGGGCGCGGCGCCGTCGCGCTGATAGTCGACGCGCCACCACCATTGTTCGCCGGTCACCGCGATACGAAGCGCCGGCGGCGTCTGCGCCGCTATGGCCTCGCGCATCAGCCAGAGGCCGTAGCCGAGCAACAGGGTGAGCACGACCGATGGAAAGACGATGCCGCCCCATCTGATCGCGCCTTCGCTGCCGATGACACGCCGCACCGGCTCGGCACCACGGATCGCTAGCGCCAGGGCGGCGATCACGGTCAGCAGGATCGCGGTTGCCCCCCCGAACAGGATCCAGCTCAGCAAAGCGATGCGCTCGGCCTCAGCACCGGCAGGAGCCAGGGCTGACTGCGGCGCCCAGCCGGGGAGGGCGGCCAGGATGAAGATCGCGGCCAGTCTGCGTCCGGTCGCCGTCATTGGGGGGCCTCACGGGTGGGCGCGAGGCTTGCGAAATAGGCTGCCAGATCGCGCGACTGCGCCTCGCTGAGCCGGCGCGCGATCGGCGCCATGATCCGGCCCGTTGCACTGCGATCGTTGAGGCCCTTCCGCCAGACCGCAAGCTGCCCTTCGAGGTAACGCGCCGGTTGGCCGGCGAGGCGGGGGTAGTCGGGAGCAGTGCCTTGCCCATGGCAGCCGAGGCAGGACGGCACGCCATGCGAGGAGACGCCGTCGCGCGCAATCGCCTCACCGCGTGCCGCCGCGGCTTGATCGATTGTCTCGATGCTGGCTGGCGGGCGGGGCAATGAGGCGTAATAGGCCGCGAGGTGCCTGACCGTGCTGTCCGGTAGTCCGACGACTGCCGTCTGCATCACGCCGCTGTCGCGCTCGCCGTTGGCATAGGCGCGCAGAGCGCTTTCGAGCATGGCGGCGGGTTGGCCGTGCAGGATCGGCACAAGCCGGCTCGGCGGTCCCGCCTGAGCGCCGTGGCAACGGGCACAGGCGCCGGTCGCATCCGGCTCGGTCTGCCCCGTGGCGATCTCCATGCCGCGCTGCGGCTCGGGTTCCACCTCGCCGAGCGCGAGGGCGCGATAGCCAGGGCGGTCCAGGCTCGGCAAGCGGCGCAGGAAGGCGATGACGGCCCATATCTCGTCGTCGCGGTGCAGCGAAGGAAAGCCCGGCATGCCGGCATATTTCAGCCCGTGCTTGACGATCCAGAAAAGCTCTCCGTCGCTCCAGCGACCGACCCTCTCGGTGAGGACCGGCGGTGGCGGCAGCATACTCGCGGCGACCGGACTGATCGGCGTCCCCGGTGAGCCATGGCAGTAGGCGCAGCCGGCATGGAAATGACCGGCGCCCAGGCGCACAAGGCTCTCGTCGATACCGGGCGGAAGGTTTGTCGAAGGAGCGCGCGCCCGAACCGAATTCTCCATGCCGAAGCGCAGGAAGTGGTCGACGACGCGGAAATGGCCGGTGCTCGCAGCGACATTGTAGACGCCGCTCCAGGCGAACAACACGGCGCCGGCCAGTACGAGCATCAGGACTATCACGGTCGCCGCGAAAACGCGGGATGGCGCTGCAAGAAGCCACGCCGCTGTACGTCTAGCGTGCGCGAGCAGTTGCATTGTCGGATCTGGGACTGTCGTCGAGGCGACCAAGTAGCCTGGCAGCGAGCGCCACGCCCGTGACGAGATAACTCAGCGGACAGGCGGTGATCATCAGCAGGCCGGCGAGGTGTTGGTCGCCGATCGTCGAGGGGCCGGTCGCGCAGAGCGAGAGGGCAAGCCCCGGCAGTCCGTAGAGATCGCGGGGCGCGAAAACCATGAGTGCCCCCAGCAGGCAGGCAAGCTTGCCGGTCAGCAGCAAGGCGGCGAGGGCTCGCCAGTCGGCAGCCGCGATCACGGCCGACCAGAACCAGATGGCTGTGACGCCGAGCACTGCGACGAGAACAAGCTGCGCGAGCCCCGAACTCGCCGCGAGCTGCTGCATCATCGGGGCGTGCCACGCCCAAAGGGCAACCATCTGCGCAAGGCCTGCGGGAAGGATCGAGGTGCTGGCGTCGAAGCGATGGCGAAGCAGGACTGCGATGACGGGGGCGGCGATGTTCATCAACCCGAGATGCAGCATCATCTGCACGGACAGCGGACCGGGGTCGACCAGTGGCACCGTCACCCCTCCGGCGACCAGCAATGCAAACGCCCCGGCCAGGACCGGAACGGTGCTCGAGCTTGGCCGATGGATGTGATGCAAGCGCTCTCCCCCCGGTATGACAACCGGTGGAAGCGGTCTGGGTTCCCGCCAATCGCTCAAAGAGGGCGCCGGCGAACTCGACTCCCACGCGACGTTCGCGATGTCGCGAAGCCTCGGCGCGGCGATAGCCTTGGCTACCCGACCGCGTAGTGAACGATCAGCCAGGCTAGCCCGGCCAATAGCAGTCCCCCGATCAGAACCGCCAAAACGGGTCTGCCGAGGAAGCCTTGCCGGCCCTCAACTGGCGTCGCAACAGCAGGGTCCTCGCTGGAATGGTCGTCGGCGCGCATGGGTGGCACCGCTGCGCCGCCCGGCAACTCGCTCTGCCTCTCGGCGCGGGCGGCAGCCTGCTTGATGTCGCTGTCGTTTGCATTGCTCATTGCACCACACCTCGATCAGGCCGCGCGTTTAGCCGTCGCAACCGATAGGGAGACCGTTGGGCTGCACGATTGTTCCACACGATGCTCTAGGCAGCACGCAACGGGCTCGTCGATTATCGGCGTTGCTTCTGGCGGCCGTTCTGACGGCATCAAGGGGCAGGGAACATCAGACACAGCGACGCGTTCTCCGCGTGCCGACGCGTAGGAGTCACTGCCATGGACGAATCCCGCGTCCGAGCGATCGCTAGGGCTCTTTGCCGATCCGCACGGGTCGATCCAGACTCCCTACTTTCAACCGATGAGGCGTGTCAAAAGTACTGCGAAACGGGCACTGTCCAGAACGAGGTTTTGCCGGCACGATCCGCTTCCAGGTGCACGATGGCGGGATAGCAGCTGAGGTACGATCCGTTTCAGGCTGTGGCGCGCTAAGAGGCCGAGGTTGCGGTTTTCTTTTCCTCACAGTCACGCCTTCCCTGGCGCCCGTGTCATCGTTGCCGACGACGGTCTGGCCGAAGGAGAATGCCTGGTCGAGTTTGGGGATGGAGGTGTGGTCCTTGCCTCGTTTCGAAGATGCGGTGGCGCGCTCCTTCTGACGGTGCCGACCTATCGAACCGTCAGAGGCTCCGAAGTCGGAACGCGGCGATGGCTGATCGAACTCCAGAACGGCGAGAGCTGGCGGGCGAGAGAGGCATAGCCGCGCTCTAAGCGGAACAATGCCTCCCGCCTGAACGGGCTCAGACGAGTGGGAGAGCAATCAGGGTCCCCAACCCCACCACGATAGCCGCCCTAATCCAGGCGCCACGAACGTCGGATGAAATAACGCGCCGCAACATGCCACATATCTCCACCCTCCCAGGCTGGGGAGGCCGAGGCATCGAGTCAAGTTGGATCGATCTTGTCGGCAACCGCGTCCTTTTTCTCCTGTGGTAGAAGCGTCATGGCCAGGATGAACAAGGCGAGCAGGAAGCAGACACTGTTTGTGAGGATCAGGGGCCACTCTCCGAGCCCAAGTCCATACAACGTCCAGAGCAGGAAGCCTGATACGGTGAAGCCGTACATTGTTGGAGAAATCGAGCTGGTATCTCTGCTCCTGACAATGCGCCAGGCTTGTGGAACGAAGCTGATCATTGAGCACAAGGCGGCTAGCGCGCCAGCAACAGTGATCCAATTCACAGCAAGCTCCCGACGGATCGAAGGGCGTTCTGGCCTCCCGCGGAGAACGAACGACCCAATGTACGGTTCCGTCGTTAGGCAGTTCATTGCACCAAACGAGTCTCGCAAGGACATTAGGCACTCACCATTGCCGCCCATAGGCCGAGTTCGTAGCGCGGAGTGGGCCCTCATTGAGGGGGGCTGTGCGCCTCAATCTACGAACCGAACCAGCGTCCCGGGCTTGACCAGCTGCGCCAATTCCTCGGCATCCCAATTCGTCAGCCGGATGCATCCATGTGACGACGCCTTGCTGATCCGCGACGGCTCCGGGGTACCATGTATGCCGAAGGTTGGCTTTGAAAGCTCGATCCAGATCGTTCCGACCGGGTTGTTCGGTCCCTTCGGCAAAACCAGACGGCGCTTGTTCTTGCCCTGCTGGAAGTTCTTGACCGGATCGTAGTGGTAGGTGGGATTCTTCACTACGCGAACGACCTGGTGCTCGCCTTCCGGCGAGGGAGTGTCTTCGCTGCCTATGGTCGCCGGGTAGCTGGCGACGACCTTTCCAGTTGCATCGAGAGCATTCAGCATGCCGCGGGTCTTGTCAGCCTCGATCAGCGTGACCTCGTCGGTCGGTCGTGTACGGTCGGACGCGACAACATGAAGGGTTTCGCCGCGGCGCCGAAGGCGTGCGTTCGGATTCAGCGCGTCGAACAGCTTCTCGCTCATGTGAAATCGTTCGGCGAACATTTCGCCCGGATTCTTGTAAGCAAGACGCTTCATACGGGCCTGGCGGGCGTAATCATGCGGTACTCGCCTGACGTATCGGTACCGCGCATCCTCCTTGGTGATGCTGTATTCGGAAATGATGTCGGGGCTGCTTCCTCCGAGCAGGGCCTGCCACGTTGCCGCGTCGATAATGTCGCCATTGCCGAGATTCGCACGGCTGCGGAACTTTGCGACCGCTTTCCGATAGTTCTCGCCATCAATGCCGTCGATCTCGCCGGGCGAAATGCCTTGGCGCGCCAACAGCACCTGCGCCTTCACGATCGATGGTGTTGGGCGGGTCAGCTTGCTCGGTGCTGGAGCGGGAGGGCCCGCGTTGTTGATCTCATCCAAGGTAAGCGCTTCGGCGCTTCCGATCGCAATCGCCAGCAAGCACCATATCAAGGTTGCTTGGCGTTTTAGAGGAGTGAGCACGCGCATAAAAAGGTACCGTCGCTACGAAAATGTGCATCGCTAACGCAGCGTCTCAGCCCCCAGTTCCCTCCCAGCCCTCTCGAGCTATCTAGATCGCAAAAACTAACCGACAGCTGCTCCGCATAGCGGAGAGCGGATAGATGGGTTCACAAATCCACGGGAAATAGGGGCGAGGGGCGAATGACCGCTATGGGAAGGCTCCTGAAGACATAGCGGTCATCCGCAGGAACTCGTCAGGCTGCCCGACGACTGTGCTTGCCTTCCTGAATCTCCTCGATGATCTTGGCGATGAAGGCCGGCAGATCATCAGGCATGCGCGAGGTTATCACGCCCTTGTCGGTTACCACCGCTGCATTTTCCCATTGGGCACCGGCATTGATGAGATCCTGCTTGATCGTCTTATAGGACGTCACCTTTCGACCTTTTGCGATTCCCGTCTCGATCAATAGCCACGGCGCATGGCAAACGGCCGCCACGACCTTGCCCTGATCAAAAAAGGCTTTGATCAGGGCGAGAGCGCTTTCTTCGCCACGCAAAGTGTCGGGATTCATCTGGCCGCCAGGAAGGACGAGAGCATCGTATGAGGCAACATCGACCTTATCGAGGGTCTTGTCGACTTTCACGGCGCGGCCCCAGTTCTTGTTGTCCCAGCCCTTGATCTCTCCGGGCTCCAGGGAGGCAACATGCACTTCCGCGCCCGCCTCCTTCAATCTCGTCTGCGGCAGCTCAAGCTCCGACTGCTCGAAGCCGTTCGTTGCGAGAATCAGAATGGTCTTGCCGTTCAGGGCGCTCATGGTGTGCTCCTCACTGATTGGGTTCGAAGACCAACCAAGGAAGCGAAGAAGCGTTCCCACAAAGCTCGCCAACCATCAAAGTCCGTCCCACAGCTCGAGCATCGGACCATCCCGCCCATAGACCGGATCCATCAAAGGTCTCGCGAGCTTGCCGATAGCAGCTCGGATTTCTCCAGTTGGCGCATCACGCAGAATGTCGCCGCTTTGGCCTGGCGGGTAGGCGCCAACAACCAGCAAATCTGCGGTGGCCGTCAGCCGTCGATGACCTGTGCCAGCAGGGAGCAGGATCACGTCACCAACCGACACTTGGAGTTCTCGTCCCCTTTCGCCGCCAATCATCAACTCGGCCGAGCCATGGGCAATGCCGAGGACCTCATGGCCTTTGGAGTGATAATGGTGGAAATCGTAGATCCCGTTACGCCAAGCCGGCGGCCAGCCGTTTTGATCGAAGCGCTCTTCCATCAAGCTCGCGAGATCAGAGATATTGCGCCCGAATGCCTCCCGATAGACGAGTGCTGGGAAGCGCTGATTGTTGGGGATGCTGCCCCGCTCTTCGAAATGCAGCGCCAGAATGGTTGGCGTCGACATCGCTTCGCCTTTCATTCGCGCCCTGCCGGGCCGAAGCCGGGCAGGGCTTTCAATTCGCTATTCGCGGTCAGATGCCGAGCCGGACATAGGGCGTCGCGTTGGCATCGAACTGAGTCCAACCTTCGCGCTCATAGTCGGCTCGGCGCGTCGCCACGTCGATCGGTGTCGCGCGATCCATGATCGCCTCAGCTTCGGGCGCGCGCGCCTCGGAAGTGCGAAGCGAAACTACGGATCCGCCACGCCGCACGCTCTTGGCGTAGACGTGAGCCTCCCGCTCGTTGACGCCGGCACTGGTCATGGCACCGATGATTCCTCCAGCGGCCGCCCCGGCGGCTGTTGCCGCGAGCCATCCTGCCGCCACTACGGGTCCGATGCCGGGAATGGCAATCATGCCCAGGCCCGCGAGAAGCCCGGCGGCTCCGCCCACACCGGCGCCGATGCCTGCACCTTCCCCGGCATTGCTGTCCCTGTGATCTTCGCGGCGTCCGATCACGCAAAATGTCACTGTCCGAGAAGCCAGCATTTCCCAGTTGCTCGACGACGGCGGCCGCAGTGGCGTAATCCTCATACGATCGGGTGATTGTGAGGGGGCAGTTCAAATCTCCTCTCGCGAACCTTGCTCAGTGACGGGTGATGTTGCTGCGATAATCCACGCTCACGGTGACGGGCTGACCGCCATGCGTGGCCGTGCCCTTCCAGACGCCGTTGTCGTCCTTCTTGATCTCGCTAATAGCGCCATAACCATTGGCCTCCAGGCGGCTCTTGGCCTGGCCCTCGGGAAGCTATTCGCGCCCCGACCGCGGACCGTACGGTGGGGCGGTGCCGACGCACTTGATCCGCAAGTCGAGGAACAATTGGGCTCGGACTGGATTGATCACCGCCAGATCAATTGGCCCGCCCAGCGCTCCTGGGTGTAAATCGAACTTTCGAGGTTTCCCATGCGCATGACTGTCGCAACCCTTGGCCTGTCCCTGCTGACGAGCGCCGCTTTTGCGCAGTCGGCGCCGACATTGGCTCAACCGCCCATGTTCACCGAGGTCAATCAGGCCTCAGCGCTTGGGAGCAGTCTCAAGGGCCTGAACGTCAAGAATGCAGGCGACGAAACCGTAGGCGAGATCGAGGATCTCGTTGTCGTCGGCAACACGCTCGCGTCCTACATTCTTTCCGTCGGCGGTTTCCTCGGAATGGGAACCCACTATGTCGCGGTCAGCCCGAATTCCATCGCCATCACGTGGAACGAGGCGGACAAAAAGTGGAACGCCCGGATTAACGCGACGAAGGATCAGCTGAAGGCTGCGCCCCAGTTCAAATACGAAGGCCGCTTCGCCAAATAGTGCTCGGCTCATCGCCAGGTATGGCCCCGCTGACTCCGGTTGGCGGGGCTTCGTTAAGTCCATAGTTGTTGCCCCCCACCGCGGAACCTTTGACGCTCCCGCTTCGGCCTCCGTTATCGGGAGGATGGAATGGATGATGCACTGTTCGTCACGGTGGGCATGCTGGCCGTTGCAGCCATCTCGTGGTTCGCATCGAAGCGCTGGCCCATTTGATCGCAAGCCAACTGGCATGCCGGGCTACTTCTTCGACATCTTAACATTCACGGGCGATCGAAAATGCCCTACGTCAAAAGACATAGAGCGAGCGCGCGAGGTCGCCTAGGTATGAGGCTTTGGGAGCGCCTTCTAGTATGAGCGCCGAGTCCGAGCACGACCGTATCGACGCTGAAATTTCTATGGTCGACAAGTCGTCCGACCCGTTCGCATCCGCGGTCCGCGCGACCCGGATGCCGATGCTGATTACCGACCCCAACCTACCCGACAATCCGATCGTCTTCGCCAATGACGCCTTCTTGCGGCTGACGGGCTATAGCCGCCAAGAGGTGATCGGGCGCAACTGCCGTTTCCTCCAGGGGCCTGAGACCGATCTTGCCGACGTGGCCAGACTACGGGATGCTATCGCCCGGCGAGCTCAGATCGAATTGGATCTGATCAATCACCGCAAGGACGGGTCGCGATTTTACAACCGCGTGCTGATCTCTCCAGTGTTCGACGAAGACGGCCATCTTACCTATTTCTTCGCCTCTCAGTTCGACGTGACCTTGGAGAAGGATCGGCTTGTCCGTCTGCAGCAAGAGCATGCCAAGCTGGAGATGGAGGTCGAGCGCCGCACGCGCGAGCTGCGGCAATCGGAGGAGCGCCTGCGCTTCACAATGCAGGCCGCCAAAGTGGGCGCCTGGACGCTCGACTTGACGGACATGCGACTGACAACCTCTGAAAGCTGTCGACGCAATTTCGGCAGGGACGCTGGAGCCCCCTTCACCTACGACGACCTGATGGAGCAGATCGTTCCCGACGAACGCGCCAGGATGCGCCTATCCGTAACGGAAGCAATCGAGGGCCGCACCGACTACGAGCACGAGTACCGGATTACGACGCCCGCCGGCGAGTCACGCTGGATCATGGCCCGAGGCCGGCCGTACTACGATGCCAACGGGCGCCCCATCAGCATGTCCGGCGTAACCCTCGACATGACGGAGAACAAGCGCAACGAGGAGCAGCGCATTCTGCTCACCGCAGAACTGAAGCACCGGGTCAAGAACTCGATGGCAACAATCCAGGCCATCGCCACCCAGACCATGCGCAACTCGTCTTCACTTGAGGAGGCGTCCGAGGTTCTGACCGCCCGCATGCAGTCGCTGGCGAAGGCGCACGACCTACTTACCCGCGAGGACTGGCAGAGCGCCACAATCGCCGAGATTGTTGCAAGCGCGATTGGGTCGTTCGACATCCCTGGCTCAGACCGTTTCCGCGTCGGCGGGCCGAATGTCAGCTTTGGACCACGCGCAGCCATGTCGATGGTACTTGCCCTGCACGAGCTATGCACCAACGCGGTCAAGTACGGAGCGCTGTCGGTGCCGGGCGGTCACGTGGTGGTCGATTGGCACGTGACGCGACATGGCTCTGACGAGATGATCGAGTTCCATTGGAAGGAGGTCGGGGGGCCACCAGTTGCTGGCACGCCCAATCGACGAGGGTTTGGCACACGCCTGATCGAGAAGGTGCTGGCCGCCGAACTCGGCGGTCTCGGCGAGATCCAGTACCTGCCCTCAGGTGTTGTTTTCACAATCACCGCACCACTGCCCGATCAGGACAAGATCAGCGGGAAGCCGGACGACGAGGAGATGTTTCGGCGTAACATCAGCGCTTCGATCGACTAGCCCGCGACGGCCTTCAGCATGGCAGCCGGCGAGTAGGGCTTTGGAAGGAAAGGCACATTGTCCGGGAGCTCACCGGCGCCAGGCACGACTCTTCCACTCGCCACCACAATCATTACGGGTGGCCAGCGGTCGCGCACGGCCCTAGCCAACTTCATCCCGTCCATTGAGCCCGGCATCTCGATATCGGTGAAGACGACATCGATATCCATCCGGCTCTCCAACAGCGTAATGGCCTCGTCCGCGTTCGCAGCCTCCAGCACCAGATGACCTGCTTCCATCAGGGTGTCGACAGCATCGAGTCTGATAAGAGCCTCATCCTCGACGACCAGGATAACCAATTGGGACATGAGACGCTTTCAAGGGGTTCATGACACCAATTCGCGAACGGGTCCGATGTTGCGTCCGAGCGCCGTGAATTCGACACGAGATTTCATTGCCTAGAGGCCGTGTCGCCGCGCTCCGGCTGTACGGCGGTCGCACGCTCTGGAACCACGACACGCAACCAGCGTTTCGCCAGGGCTCGCCGCTGGAGAACACAATGCGCTTTCTTCCTCGCCTTCTTTTCGCAGGTGCGGTGCTCGCCTTGGCCGGCTGCAACCCTGCGGAGGTGTACCCCGTTGGTAATGCAAACGTCCCACAGCCCAAAAAATCGGTCGAACTCAACCGCTATCTCGGTAAGTGGTTTGAGCAGGCCCGGTATGAGGCGAGTTTCCAGAAGGATTGCGAGGGCGTCACCGCCGAGTACACGCTGAAGCGCGACGGTAACGTGCGGGTCGTCAACACCTGTCGGCAGGGCGCTGTGAACAGCGTGAGCCGATCAGCCGAGGCTACGGCGAAAATGGTCGAGGGCTCCAATGGCTCGAAGCTCAAAGTGACGTTCGTCTGGCCCTTTGAGGGGGACTATTGGGTTCTGGATCGTGCGGACGATTACTCGTGGTCGATTGTCGGCGAGCCGTCCGGGCGCAATCTTTGGCTACTCACCCGCTCTTCGAGGGTTAGCGACCGCCAATACGCGACGTTAGTGAAGCAAGCTGCTTCGCTCGGTTACGACGTCAGCCTACTGAGACGAACGCAGCAGTAGGGCCGCTGCGACTCGGTTGTTGCTGCCAATTAGCGAAGCTGATCTCAGCTGCCACGCTGCTCCGCTACGTAGGGAGGTTTGTGGTGGTCGTCGTCAGTACCGGTATCGGCGCGAATTGAACGGCGAGTGAAGCAGTTGGTGGCGTGCCTTGTCGTTGGCGATCCACCGCCAGCTCGCCGGGGAGCGATGAGCCGGTCACGTCATGTCGTAAGTGGCAGGCTGATTGACTCGATGCGTCGCCATTTCCGAGCTCTTGCCTATCCGAATTTTGGGGCGCATCGCCTAACTGTCTTCAGATCGCTTCAGCCAGGATGTTCTGGCGTATCAGTTGGCAGGGCTTGTCGGTCGTCAGGAATGCAAGGTCCGCGGCATCGCGCCCGTGTACGATACGGGCCAGCCCCTCGATCGGAGCGAGCCTGGTCGGATCGACGAGCCACCATCGATTATTCAGAAAGACCTCCATGACCGCGTGAAAGTCAGGTGGCTGCAGGTCGACTGCGTAGGCACTGACCGCTCGTGATGGAATGGACAGCGCCCGGCAAAGCGTAATGCCTAGGTGGGTGAAATCTCTGCATACGCCGGCGCGGACCGTGAATGTGTGCGCGGCGTCGGTCTCGGCGGTACTGACGCCGGACACATAATCTACGTGCCGATTAATCCATTCCATGATGGACATGACTCGAGCGACCCCGTCCTCCGCCTGACCGAACTCTCGCAATGCGAAGCGCTGGAACTGGTCGCTGGGGCAAAAGCGGCTTGGAAGCAGATAGGGCAGAACGTCGGCTGGAAGTTCGCTCCAGAGGTGCTGCCGGGCGGCCGAGGGTAGGAGGGCGCGCGTGCCGTTGTCGACCACGGCCTCGTACGAAATTGTCACTTCCCCGGACAGACAGGCCCGGAAGCTCCGCTCGCCGTCGGGGCCGGTATCGCGTGCGAGTTCTGTCGAGGGGATCGCCGAGAGTGCTTCGGAGAGCACTGTCTGATCAGAGGACAGGGCTGCCTCGATCTTGCCGATCACCTGGGTTGGAAAGGCAAAGCCGTAAACTAGGGTCGTAGTCGTTCGAATTTGCATTCTGTTGCCTCGGATCGTGTTGCGCCATCAACGGCGACCGACGACCAGCGTTCCATCAGTACCGGATCGAGGAAGTTGTTATGGCTGTGCGAATATCATCGTCGCCGCCAATCACAGGCTCCGACCGCTGCTTCTCTCGAAAGAAACGTTGGTCCGATCATGTCGGACGCTTCTTCCTACGGGCATGCGAGGATGTCGGCGTCGCGGCCGACTTCGACGGCCGACTGGGTGTGACGTCCTTCGCTCGTCTGGCTCGCGTCTCGATATTCAAGCGATAAAGCCCATAGGCGATCGTACCGGCAACGAGAACGGGTGTCGGCAGACGAGATGCGAGCAACGTCAAGGGCACGGCCACGCTTTCGGGGATCTCACCTTGAGCAACATCGTGCGCGATCCACGCGCCCGCTAGGCTAGAGAATGAAGCTTTGATCATCGCTTATCCTCTGCGCCGCCTGGAGTGACGGGTACCTGTTCGGCAACCGGGTCACTCGCCGGAAAGGTGTCCTTCAAAGCCTTTTCCAGCTTTTGGTCGGCCGTCATTTCGCGCTCTTCCTTGCGCTGGGCCTTCTGTTCCTGCTCGAGGCTTTTCACCGCGGGACTGTTCTTTTCGGTCACGTCGTCCTCCCTGGTTCTTCGATCCTAGAGGTGGCAACGCGAGGCACTCTTCTGCGTTCCCGCGCCGGCCGATCCATCGACTTGCTCCAGGGTGGCAGCTAGCGATTTAGACCGGGTCCCGGCTGCCGGAGCGACGAGCTTCTCGCCGTCCCGAAGCGGCCGAACAAAACGGTTCGTCACGGCAATCATTGGTCGGTAGCGTGCTCTTGTGGGTTGCGTAGCGATGAGGTGTGTCATGCCTAACGTCGACGCCGTCACGATCACGACTTATCAAGAGCGCAAGACGGCTGTGCTTCGGGCCGCGGAGCTTCTTTCGTCAGCCAAAGCCTCCGATGATGAGCGCGAGTTCGATCTGCTAACCGAAGCGATCGCGGATTTCGATATCCGGCAGGATGCTGAGGCCTTTGTTGAGATCCCAGCCGAGTTCATGCGTTTTCTTGGTCGAGCGCATTAGCTTTGGAAGTTACCAAATCGCCGGTTTGCGCTTCTCCGAGGCGTGTCGGATCCGCGCGAGCCCCGCGGATGGCCGCTCTCTTGGTTGGCAGACTATCCGGAACCTCGCCCCAGGGGCGGTCGTTATCGCTCGAAGGAGTTCGAACGATGGCCGACAAACCTGATCGAAACACAGACGCCCCAGCCGCTTATGCGACTCCGCAACGCGGTAGTCAGCCGGGCACGCAGAGTGAAAACCGCGCCGGCCCTAATCCACGGTCGCTCCACGAGACTGGCCCTCACGCGCCATACGACCCCAACGATCGCGAGGGGGTCGCTGCAGAAAAACATCATTCGGACCGAGCCGATTTGAGTGCTGACGTCCCGTCGCACGCGTCGAGCGCAACCATCAAAATAGTCGACTTGAGTAAGTTCCCCCCGAGATTGCCAAAAGTCTAGTTAGGCGCCAGGAGCGACGCTTCCAATTTAACGGCGCCACGCTCCCGGCCGGCGCGCTGGTCGTTGTTCTCGACACCTGGCCGGTCGAGCTGGCGCGCAGCTGGGCGGAGCCACTGACGCGCGCTGAGTTCGTTTCGTTGCGTGCGGGGTCACGCGGCATGCGGCCAGCGCGGGCTTCTGCCCCGACCTGGTTGATCGACCTCAGCGGTCCTCCCATACGTTCCACATGGGCTTTCCCGAGGCTCTTGTCCGCCCTACGCTTCGCCCGTTGGTTCTTCGTCCAGGCGATAAAAGCCACGCCGGTCACGAGCCCAACCTAATTCGTTGTCGATTGCCAGCACTTGCAGAGTTGCGATTTGCTGGCCCTCAGCAAATGCGGTGCCAATGGCTGATGCTCCGACGATATCTCCGACGATTCTCGGGAGCACTTCTCCAGCATCCAGAATACCCCATTCCTTGAGCATAGGTGCGTCGACCAAATCCTCGGCACTAGGTGCCCATCCGCGTTCCAGCCGGGAGAGGTCAGCTTTGAGACGGTCCATTTCCTCGGCAAGAGTCAGGCCGTTTTCAAACTCGGACAAGGCGGCTGAGCCTGGAAATTTGGAATTTACTTCATGAGAAAGCATATAAAGTTTCGCGCCGGAGCTCGTCGTTGCAAGAGGCTCACCGAACAGGTCCCAGAAGTTCATTGTCTTCTCCTTGATGTCTAGTCAGGACAAGAATCGTAAGATGAACTCATGCAAGCGACACGCGCCGATTGCGCGGATCCAAGGGGAAGGTTGAGAGAGCCGTGCGGCTCCACCTCATCGACAATACATCGCTGCCATGGGCGCCTTGGACGGCGCCTATCTCCGGCGATGGTAGCGCCCGCCTTTTGGGTCCGCGCCTTTTCCGCGCCTGAGCCCTGGTCGAGGCGTTCAACTGCGGCCCGGAGTGCTTGGCCTGATTGACGTGCGACGCCGAGCAACGGTGCGCCGGACCTCAAGCCTGAAGGAAAAAGCGAACCATCTCACGCGAGGCATCGGGCCCGGTCGCATCGACATAGCTTCCACGATGATCGCCTCCCGACCAGGCATGGCCTCCGCCATGGATCAACCAGTGTTCTGCGAGCGCGTGATCCTGCCCCCGTCCGATCAGTGAGCGGGTCACGCGCTTCCCGTTGATCACCGCATCGATCTGATACTCCGGTAGCGGGCCATGCGTAGACCGCGCCAGATCGAACATTCGCTCACCATTCGAAGGATGAACTGTGGCATCGGCCTCCCCGTGAAAGATGATCTTTCTGACGGTGGAAGCCCGCCTTGCCGACGCCTTCCCATTCCCCTTCATGGCGGAAAAAGCCGACATCACGTCTTTGGCTGCGCCGTAAGGCAATCCGGAATGGATACCGACGGCCGTAAAGACTTCCGGATAAGCCGATGACAGGACGTCCGCCATCGCGCCACCCGCCGACAGCCCGGCAGCGAAGATCCGGCTGCGACCGATCGCGAATTCTGAAGCCAGTTCCTGCGCAAGCCCGGCCAAGAGGGCCGGTTCACCTGCGCCTCGCTGCTGGTGACGTCTGTCAAACCAGTTCCAGCATCCCTGTGCGTTGGCCGATTTAGGTTGCAGCGGATACGCGACGATCAAGCCAAACTCGTCTGCCAAGGCGTTCATTCGGGTCCCGCGTGCAAAATCGTCCGGGTTTTGGGTGCATCCGTGCAGCATGATGATCAATGTGAGCTGTCGACCGGCGTAATCGTCGGGCACGTAAAGCTTATAGGCCAAGGAGCCGATCACCGATCGGAACATGCGAGAGCGAAAATTCTCGCTGTCATCGGGCTGTTCGACGACAGAGGCCTCGGCCCGGCGGTCCTTGAAGAAACTCGCCCGCTGGCGCCGAAGCTGATCCAGCACAGTCTCGAGACCGCGCGTCGACGATGGCTCGATGCCGGGTCTGTCTTGAGCACGACTCTGCGAATCCATCCCCTCTTGAACGGGTCGACCTGAGAGTGCGCGTTGGAGCGCGTTGGTTGCTCCCGCTACATCGGACGTTCTAAGGCGCGTCATGGCTTCGCCGATGGCGGCGTGAAAACGAGGGTTCATGGCTGTCCTTGGGTTCATGAGAGCCGGTCGGCCAAAGCGGCCTTGATCTCTGCGGAGGCATGAAGGGCGCCGAGAACCGTGATCGATGCGATGGCTTTGCGCGCTAGCTCCGGCGGCACGTCGGCCTCGATGACGGCGAGGCCAAGAACCCTGATTTCGAGCTGTTCCCCGGCGGCGACCACTGCCTCTAGGTCCCGGCGTGTGAAGGTCCGAAGTCCAAGCTCCAGCGCAAGCCGCGTTGTTGCTTTCGCAGCGACGTCTGCATGGGTCGAAAGCTGGTTGCGGATCGCTGTCCGAATGAAGTCCGACCGGTTGGAATAGAAGCCATCTCGCACCAGCAGGTCGATGCGGCCAAGATCGACGAACCCCAGGTTCAGTGTCAGCTTCTCGCTATCGGGAACTTTCATGGCCCATCCTCATGCCATCCAATGGGATGGTATGTGGATGCTCTCCCTCGATTATCAAGAGGCTTGCCTGTGCGGGAACCGATGTTCTGGTTTTAGGGCGCGGCGTCGTTGACCGCAGAGACCGCCGAAAGCGGCAATGTGATCGAGACAACCACGCCTTCGCGCTGCCAGTCGTACGAGAGCGTCCCACCGAACTGGCGGACGATCGTCGTATCCAGCAACCGGCTGCCGAAGCCGATGCGTTCCGGAACAGCGTCAATCGCTGCGCCTCCCCGTTCTTCCCAGCGCACCGACAAATGGTCGTCCGCGGCGCTCCAGGAGACCGCGACGGTTCCTTCGTCGGCGGCGAGCGCGCCATATTTGATCGCGTTGGTGGCTAGTTCATTTACCACCAATGCGAGGCCGCTGATCGATTCAGGCCTGATCGATACTGTTGAGCCCGTCAGACCAAAGCGCTGACCGTTCTCTGATTGATGAGCTTCGATTACCGATCGGACAATATGCTCAAGCTGGAGCGGTGTTGCCGTCGCCTCTCCAGCCAGCACAAGATGGTGTGCCTCGGCGAGCGCCTGAATTCGGCCCGACAGGCTCTTTGAGAAATCGTCCTTGTTCTTGGCGCTTTTCGCGCCGAACCGGATCATCGTGCTGACGAGGGCGAACAGGTTCTTCACCCGGTGGCTCATCTCGCCAGCCAGAGTTTTTTGCAGCTGCTCACTTTCACGCAACGCCGCGCATGCGCGTTCCAGCTCCTGCTCTCGCGCGCGCAGACCTTCTTCGGTAATAGTTCGCTCAAGCAGATCGGCTGCTTGCCGGGCTAAAATATCGAGCAAACGCAGATCTCTGTCCGACGGGGAGTGCGGTGTCCTCCAGTGGGTCGAAATCATGCCGAGCAGGTTGCCGCTGCGAGAAAGCAGCGGCGTTGTCTGGGCAGAACGGATACCCGCCTGTCGGAATGCAGTGAGGTCCGGCGTGCCGACAATGTCATCCCATTCCTCGAAATCGGGAATGATTGCCCGTTGTCCGACTTTAAGCGCCAAGGTGCAGCTGCTGTGCGCCGTGGGTTTGACCCATTGCCAGAACTCAACCGCCTCAGGAGGCAATCCACGATAGCAAAGCAGTTGCAAATGGCCTTCGCGGCCGGAGGGATCGCCTTTCGGACAGAGCAGCTGCATCGTTCCGAACTGAGAACGGGAGATCGAGACGGCTGCGTCGACAATCTTCCCATAAAGCTCCGCCCGATCGGATTCGCCGATCAACTCAATGCTGATCTTGTGAAGAAGCTCGAGGTCTGCGTTTTCGCTTTCAGGAACGGGCGAAGGATTTGGGGAAATCGCCTGGGGCCGGGTTTGGAGCAGGCTTGTCATAACCTCTCTCATTGGCCCTAGAGTCTCACGAACAGAACGCATTGCAGGAGCTTAGCAAGATTGCCCCCGGATAGCGACGCGATTTCTAGATGTCGCTCGGCACGACCCATCAGGCCGTCGCCCCATGCAGCGCCACGCCGGCGATCACGAGGCAAAAGATAGCTCTCCTAAGTTGCCTTTCTTCGCGCGCAACTCGTGCAGGCAAATGTCTTTTGATATTGAGCTGTCGCAGATCGAATGAGAAAATGCCTTCCCGCTTTGGGAGTGTGCAGAAATGGAGCAGGGTTCCGACGCCGCAGATCGCGCTGTGTACATTATCTCCACCGCGGCCCAGTACCGCGAAGCGATCGCCCGTTTACGCGTCTTAGAGGGTAAGCCTAAGAGCCCGCCGGTGGCTCGAGAGCGCGATGCCCTGGAACTGGCGGTGTCTCGTTATCTGACGCTGGGTGATCGCCCCGGTTCTCAAGACCGAAACGACCAGTAAACCTAATCGAATTTACGCGCGCTCGGCGCCAGTCTCAATTCAAGGTCGCGACGTTAAGCGTTGGACGATCCAAGGGCCGCTGCGGCGTAGGAGGGCTGGACACCTACCGGCTTTGGATCGAACCTTCAGGGCTCGGTGCGGCGCCCCGCGAGGACAAGCGCTACTCCCATCACGGGGTGATGAGGTCACCATTATTCTGTTGAGCCATAAGGGTTCCCGCTCCGGGCTTTTGCGTGAATCGGGCAAATGCTCGCCCCTTCAGGTCGTGCTCGTCGAGTGCCATCGGGACGAGGCTGGCCACGATGAACTTCAACCGCTCTCGTTCCTGCTCTTCTGTTCCTAGAAGCTCAAATGATGATGAGCGAATCTGGGCCCAGACATCATCGACAACTGCGATTGCTCGAGCCACATCAACCGGGTCGGTCAATGATCGAAACGGCATGTCCCCCTCCTCTTCGGCAGGGAAGATAGTGGAGCGGCGCTTCATTTAAAGAGGCAAGGTGAGCGATGGCTGCCGAGGAACCCAAGATGGCAGTGGGCGTTGACGACGGGATGTCGTTTCGAGCCTCAACTCATGTCTTTCGCCGCGTCACTCTGGTTGTTCCTGATCGCCCTCGTCCTTTCTACCCTGACATTTTTCTCGTTTGGCACGCGATGAGCGTTGGCCCGCTGTAGAAGGCGCACTTCAGCGCGCGTAAGTCATTCCAATCTGGAACAAATTTCTGCGTTCCCGGTTCTGATGAGCATCGGCCGCAACGGCCTGCTTCTCGGGAGGAATGTAATGAGAAAGCTCATCATCACATCTTTTGTTGCCTCGGTGATGTCGATGGGCGCGTTCGCCCAAACTTCGACGACGTCGCCCGCACCGACCCCAGCTCCGGCCGATGCCAATGCCCCGCTGCCGGGTGCCAACAGCTTCACTGAGGGGCAGGCCAAGAGCCGCCTCGAGGCCAATGGCTATAGCGCCATCAGCGAGCTCAAGAAGGACGACAATGGCGTCTGGAAGGGCACGGCCACGCATGGCGGCCAGCCGGTCACCGTGAGCGTCGATTATCGCGGCAACATCACCCGTCACTGACAGCGTTTGAAAGGAGAACTGCGATGACCCGCACAATCACCCGATCCTACGATGACTATGCTGCCGCGACCGCGGTCGTAGAGGACCTCGGAGCGGCCGGCTTTTCGGACTCCGAAATTAGCGTGATCGGCCGCCGCGGCGATGACGTCGACGACAGCAATGCCGGCGAGGGCGCTGGCATTGGTGCAGGTGTCGGCGGAGCCGCCGGGCTGCTGGCTGGCCTCGGCATGATCGCCATTCCTGGCATCGGACCCGTTGTGGCGGCCGGATGGCTTGCCGCGACTGCGGCCGGAGCCGCGGCTGGCGCGGCAGCAGGTGGGATCATCGGCGCCATGACCAGCGCCGGCGTCGATGAGAAGGACGCTCACCTTTACGCTGAAAGCGTCCGGCGCGGCGGCTCCGTAGTCTCAGTTCGCACTTCAGAGGCGCGCGCCGTCGAAGCCGAAGCGATCATGGATCGTGCCACGCCAGTCGATATTTCGATGCGCCGCGCTGACTACGAACGCGAGGGTTGGACCCAGTTCGATGCCAACGCGACGCCGTACGTGAGGCCGTCGATCTAAGCTGCGACGGGAAGACGCTGGGGCTCGACGTTACGTCGGGCCCCAGCTCTGGAGGTTTTCGATTGATAGGGACTCGTCATTCGGAGGGCAGGGCGCTAGCCTATCCGCGGTGCATCCTGCGGGGAGGTGGCTATGCCTATCGCCGACACCGTGATGATTGCCTCTCCCAACGAGCGCAGAGCCGCTGTTCTCAGAGCTGCCGAGCTGATCAACTGCGCAAAAGGCTCCGATGAGGAGCGCGAATTCGACGCGCTGACCGAAGCGATCGCCGAGTTTGACTTAAGGCGGCACGCAACTCCTGTCATCGAGATACCCGCTGCCATCATCCAAGTGTTGGGTGGTGAGCATCAGCTTCGCTGAGCGACTTAGGCCGTTGGTGATCGGCGACGCTTTGGGCGGGCAACCATGGGCTTGATGATGAAGCGACGCAGAAGGGCATTGTCGACCATCAGCAGATGCTGAAAGTCAAACGTGAGTTGGGGCGGACACCCTGGCCAGCCGACCGAGGGCCCGGGTAGATGAGCGCGAGGGCGCTTTTGATCTCGAGTCGCCGTCACCGAGACGGCCGAGCAGCGGATCTTCAGGCTCTCATATGATCTTGCTGCGGCACGGACAATTCTTGCGACAGCGGGGCTGGCAGAAGCGACCAGATCCGCCCGATTGACAAGGTCGAACTGCCCGCGACAGGCTTTGCAAACCAGATCTCTCAGCTGGCGAGTAGCCGAAGTAATCGCGCTTTTGCCGTGCCCGATGCCGTGCAAATAAGCGGGCAAATCGAGATGGTTGTCGAGGAGGCGCAGGCGCTCATTAATGCCCTGGTGGAAGATGCGCGGGCGCCGGGTTTGAGCGTGTTCGGTTCACCCGTGAGCTTCACGATGCTGGAAATTCAGATGGCAGACAGTGAGTGCCGTGACTTACCTGGGTTTCGCTAGGACCAAGGCCGTCGAGCGGCGCGCCTTGCGGGGGCTAGCCTATCTGCCAATGCATCGCGCGTGTTGCAGTGCATTTGCGCGGCAGGCAAGAACCGCCGCCATGCAGGCATCTGATCGGTGGCTGGACCCATCGATGTGCATTTCGACCGATGGACTTCGGGTCTAATCACTTCGTCAGGGTCAAACCCTGATGAACGCGCCAGTGCTCTTGCAATGTACTCTTCGCGACTACGTTCCATGTTCCAACCTAGACAGGCGCGAGAGGGCATTTCGTTCACGGCGGCGCCATTCCGCAAACGCTGTCGTCGCTCCGAACCTCGGTATCTTGTAGGGCTGCAATCTCGCGCAGGATGGCGATTGCCTGGCTCTGCGCTTCGGTGAAGGTTTGCCTATCGACGGGCGCCGCGGTCAACGCCTCGAGCGCGGTGTCGACGGTTTCCCTGAGTGCGCCGAAGCGATCGACGAGTTTCGGTATCAGCCTTGCGTCAACCTGGTTCATTCAGGCAGCTTAGCTCTCGGTACCCGAGATGCACTGTCAAATGACAAGTGTTCTCGGAGTATCCTGTCTTGCAACCTCGAGCAGGGACATTTCCATTTCGCCGAGGGCGCGCAGGGCCACAAAGTCGATTTCTCGGACCTTCCATTGGTTTTGTTCAAGGAAACACGGAGGCGCGCGTCGAAACGTGCCTATATTGGGAAGGGGCGAGCAGGCGGTGAAGCGAGCGTGATGAGATTGCCATTCGGATCGCGGACCTCGAATAATCGCCCTTGATCTCGTTGCCGAGTTCGATGCCCAGGCCTTTCAGACGAATCCGCTCGGCGGCAAGTTCATCCAAAATCGACGCTAGGGGAGGCGGTTTCAGTCCGCCTTGGTCGAGCAACTCCTAGTGCATGAGCGTAGCCGTCATCGTTCGAACCAACCGCGCAGCACCATTGCCCCTTACGACTGGTTGGACTCTCAGCGCCCTTTCGGCGTGGGAAGCAGCGTACCGAGCAACGCACGGGCAGTGCTTTTCACGATGTTGCCGCCCTCGGGATCGCCGCTTGCAACTGCACCTGCAAACCCGCGCGCTTGCTCAAAGGTTATGTGCGGGGGGAGGGGGGGCACGTTGGGGTCGGTCACCATGTCCAGGATGTAGGGGCGATCGGCCGCGAGCGCTTCGTCCCAAGCGGCGCCCACTTCCTCCGGCTCGCTGACGCGTCGGCCGCCCAATCCCATCAACTTCGCGATCTCGGCATAGGGTAGGTCAGGAAGGTCCTGGCTCGCCGGCCATTTGGGGTCGCCTGCCTGGATGCGCTCTTCCCAGGTGACATAGGCCAGTTCGCGATTGTTCAGCACCATAACGATCAATCGCGGATCGGCCCAGCGCTTCCAGTATTTTGCGATCGTGACCAACTCGGTGATGCCGTTCATCTGCATCGCGCCATCGCCGACCAAGGCAATTGCCGGGCGATCTGGATGCGCGAACTTTGCTGCGATCGCATAGGGAATGGCGCAGCCCATCGTCGCAAGCGTGCCAGAGACGGAGCCCATCATTCCCCGGCGGAATCTTAGATGCCGTGCGTACCAGACTGTTGTGGTGCCGCTGTCGGCGGTGACGATGCAGTTTTCCGGCAGTCGCTCAGACAGCTCGGAGGCAACGCGCTGGGGGTTGATCGGAGATGCCTCGATAAGGGCGCTGTCGCGGGCTTCCTGCCAGCTCTCGCTCACATTTGCCTCGATCGCTGCTCGCCACTCATCGGCAAACTTCGGCTCCAAGAGCGGCAGCAGTGCTTCAAGCGTCGCGGCAGCATCGCCAACGAGGTTTACGTCCATCGGATATCTAAGCCCGAGCATGCCGGGGTCGATGTCGATCTGAACGCCGCGCGCTTGGCCGGGCTTCGGGAGGAATTCGGTATAGGGAAAGCCCGATCCGACCATGAGCAGTGTGTCGCAATCCTGCATCAGGTCCCAACTTGCCTTTGTGCCCAGCAGGCCGATGGACCCAGTGCAGAAGGACACGTCGTCGGGCACCGCAGCCTTCCCGAGCAAGGCCTTGGCAATCCCGGCCTTCAGCTTTTCGGCGGTCGCCAACACTGCGTCAGTGGCACCAAGCGCGCCGGCGCCGACCAAAATGGCAACTTTCTCGCCGGCATTGAGCACGCCCGCAGCGCGTTGAAGGGCATCCAATGACGGCACGACCGGAGATAGTTCAATCCCCACCCCAGAATGCGTCATGCCATGCTCTCGGGATGGCTCGACCATCGGCTCGAGCTGCAGATCGTTGGGCAAGATTACGCAGGTGACGCGACGCTCCGCCTGCGCGATCCGAAAAGCACGATCAATCAGATGAGGGACCTGAGCTGGGACCGACGCGGTCTCGATATACGCGCCAGCAACGTCCTTGAAGAGTGATTGGAGGTCCAGATCCTGCTGGTAGTGCGATCCAATCGCCGATCGCGCTTGCTGGCCGACAATGGCGACCACCGGGCGGTGATCGAGCCTTGCATCATAAAGCCCGTTGAGAAGATGCACGGCGCCCGGACCCGAGGTCGCGATACAGACGCCGACCTTGCCAGTAAAGCGAGACTCGCCGGAAGCCATCAGACTCGCGGTTTCCTCATGACGAACCTGAATGAACTCAATGTCGTTCTCGCGGCGCTGCAGGGCAGCGATGAGCCGCCAATTCCGTCCCCGGGGTAGCCGTAGACGCGCGTAACGCCCCATTCGAGAAGACGGGTCCAGATGAAATCCGAGACGGTTCGGGTCATTCTGTTCTCCGGGTCAAGGTCGGGGACAAGTGCTAGGCGCTTTCGTTGGACCAGCGTTCCATGGCTTCGGCTGCGGGGATGATCAGTGAGATCGTGTCGCCCTCGATGCCCACCACGAGCCCAATGTCGAGGTAGTGGTGCATCCCACCTGAGGCAGGATCGATCTTCTTCAGCTTCAGCAGCTGACCAGAAAGGCTATCGACGGTCCCGACGTGCGCGCCGTCCGAACCCACGACTTTGAGTCCTTCTCGTATTTGATCCACGAACATCATGGCTGACTCTCCCGACAGTGATGGGCGCACACTGAGGGGAACGGCCTATCGGCGCTGTATGTTCCGTGCGGACGGCAGCAAGTTCAGTGGCTCGCGCCCCAGGGGCTGGGGATTCCGCAGCTGATGAAGCAGACCGTGATGGCAACGCGGACCACAGTGAGCAACCAGATCGCCGTCGAGGAGGACATCAGCAGCAGGCTTTATCAATTGACCACGCGAGCTAACGGCGTAGGCGGCTTTGGGTTCCACGCTCAAGCAGTTTTTAGCAGGCGTCGGTCACGCAATCACACGGGGCGTCCGATCTCGCGAGCTATGGCGACCTCTCAAGGAAAAGCGGCTCTGCGCGGCAGCTCTACCCTTCCAGCTAGTCTCCAGTGTCTCGATGGGCGGCGCCCATCGGCTTGGATTCTGGCGAACCTCGATGCCGAAGAAATATCGAAAGCAAGACCAATACGGCGGTCGACAGGAACTCTGATTGCCAGTTCTGAAATGATTCAAACCAGAGTTGAGAATCGCCGAGATAGCTCAGAATGGACTGTGCCTCCCTTCCATGCAGCGAGGCTTCGCGGTTGGCGTTAATGAGGCTGAACCAGCAATGGAGGGCAAAGGACGCAACAAACAGAAACGCAAGGGCAAGTCCGAGGGAGTGTTCATAGAGCCATCCTAGCGAGGGATAGCGCACCCGCCAGGCGACTGCGTCGTTCTCTCTCTCCGGAGCGTCAGGATCGCGAGATTCTGCCGAGCCTCGTTGGAACAGGATTGCCGTAAGCACGACGAAGACCGCCATCTGAAGAAATTCGCTCTCCCAGTTCTCAAAAAGCGCCGAAAGAAATGCGCCTCCAAGCAAATAGCTTCCGAGACTAACTGTGCTTTGAGCATGTGCGGCCAGCTGCTGGTTGTGCGCTGCGTGTCCGGTTAGTGCCATGCCGCCGAGAGACGCTATGAACATTGCCAGGAGAGCCAGGCTAAGACCGTTGTCCCGGAAGAAACGCTCCACCGCTCGAATTCCAACTGTGGACAGGCGAGCATAGCCGGGCGTCTGAGCTCGGCGCCGACCGCTATTTGCCATTGTGCGTAACCGCTTCGATCTTGTTGCCGTCGGGATCGAGCACAAACGCGCCATAGTAGTTGGGATTGTAGGTCGGCCGGAGTCCTGGAGGCCCTGCGTCGGTGCCCCCGTGCTGCAAGGCGATTCTGTAAAATTCATCGACTACAGACCGGTCGCCCGCATCGAAGGCGATGTGTACGCCGTTTCCGGCCGAGGCAGGAGCGCCATTAACGGGCGTCTCCAAGCTAAACATTACTCCTGACACACCGTAGTCCACCGACTCTTCAGAGGATTTGATTAGCCGCAGGCCGAGCACTACGAGCACAGCATCATAAAAGGCACGGCTTCGACCAACATTGTTAGTGCCCAGAGAGACGTGGTGGATCATGACCGTTCTCCTGCGCTCTCTGGTTGGGGGTTTATGCTCGCCAGAGAACTCGCGACCAGCCCCTGGATAGCGTCGATGGCTGATCTCCTTGACCGAACTTAGAACGCTACTGGGCAGGATTGGTTCGCGGCTTTGGTGACGCCCCGGCGAGCTTCGGAGCATGCCCCCGTCTGCGGGCCCTAATCTCTTTGCCAGTGATCCAGAATTTCACCTGTTGTCGCCGCCGCGACCTGTTGGCTGAAGCGTTCCCGAAACAGCGCCAGCAGAGCATCATGGCCTGCATCGGAATAACTGCAGACCGCGTCGGTCGCGATAACCACCTTGTATCCGTGATCGACGGCTCCCAACGCCGAGGAGAGCACGCAAATGTCAGTCTCCGCGCCCGACAGAATAACCGTATCGATTGACCTCTCGCGGAGATGGGCGAGCAATCTGCGGCTTGCAAAGGCCGAATAGACTGGCTTGTCGAAAACTCGCGCCGGCGGCGTGAACCGAGCAAGCTCCGGGAGCAGTTCCAGCAAGCTGGCATGAAGGCGGTCGCGTGTCGTTTCGGGCCAGCGATGATAGAAATCTCGCCAAGCTCCGACGGTCTCTTCCGCCGTCGCCGGAGTTATGAACCGTGTGAAAATGGTGGCTTGCGGTTGGCGCTCCGCCAAGGCGACACACTGCGGCAGAGCGCGAGCCATCCATGGGGTGGACCAAGGACCTTCCTGGCCAAATAGCCGCTGCATATCGATACACAGATGAAGGGCGTTGGTCCTTAGATCAGGAAGTTGTTCGCCCACGCGCTCGTTCCCCGACAATCGCTACCGGTCCGCCAGCGACCTTTCGACCCCAAGTCCCTCAATCGATGTCGACATCCTGCTCATCCACGACGGTTCGACGGCGAGCACTGACCAGGTAAATCACCAGGCCCGCGCAAGCGGCCCCTGCGCCAGCCGAGGCAATTGCTCCCAGGCGTCGGATCGAATACGGCGCGGGATAGGGTGGGGTGCTGAAAGGCGACGCCTTCTCGAGCTCGGAGGTCATGGGCCTGGGCCGGCGCCACAGATACATAGCCAGGCCCACAAGAAGACCTGCGGCAACCAGCAGCCCGCCAGCTATCGCCAGGCTCGCAATCACGGGGCCATAGCGAAATGCCAGCGCTGCGCGCCCGGCGTCCAGGGCGTATCCGGCTGCGAAGATAAGGATCAAACAGCCGACGGCCAGCAAGCCGTACACAGTGAGCGATCGTGTGATGACGGCTTTGATCCGCGCCAACAGGAGGACAGCCATGCCGGCCATGGCCTATCTCGAAACCCAGATGCCAAGCACGAAGCCAGCAGTCGCAGCCCAGCCCAATGCTCGTAGTGGCCGATCCCGGATTTCATCCATCAGCAGGCGCTGGATCTCAGCGGCGCGATCGCTTGCTTCCGAGAGGTGACTGTCCTCGTCGAAGCCTTTCTCGATTGACGAGTCGGCGGCATCCTTTTGATCGGGATCATCCTTGTCGGCATTCTGCGACATCGCTTTGAAACCGTTTTCGGTATTCATGATGACAGTCCTTCTCAAAGGAGGCTGCTCCCTTCTGGCCTAACGGGCGTGCCCGCACTGTGTTCCCAGGCTTGAGATCCAGTGTCGGGATTTGTCGCGGCGTGTTGGTGTAGAGGACGGTGCATTTGGCCGCCCGACCGCCCTCCCATATGACCAGGCGAGCTAAGGAGCGGGGATTCCGTCGCGTATCCCTGTCGTTACGGCACCCAGCCGGCTATGGTCTGTGCATGCGAACGCCGCTGGACACCGAGCTTCTTCGGACCCTTGTCACGATCGTCGAAACCGAGAGCTTCACAGCGAGCGGCGAGAAGCTGCGGCGGACGCAACCCGCTGTCAGCATGCAGATGAAGCGGCTCGAAGATGCAGTCGGAAAGCGGCTGTTCGAGCAGCGTTACGCATTCGCCAGTCGCTCGACCCTCGATAAGGCGAGGAACCTGCGGTTCGGCTCGCCGGTTTGAGACTCGAAGTGGGGACTGCCCACGAAGACGGGCGCCGGCCACTTCGACAGCGGACAGTCGGCGTCAGCAACCTGAATGGAGCTTTGCCATGCACCCCAAGCCGCCGTTTTCCGAGCAGCAGCAATCGATGCCGGGGGTGACCGGCCAGATGGACCCCAAGCCCGATCACGGCGAGTCGTCCTACAAGGGTTCGGGCCGGCTTCTGGGAAAGCGTGCCATCATCACAGGTGGCGACAGTGGAATTGGTCGCGCGGTGGCGATCGCTTTCGCCCGGGAAGGAGCAGATCTCCTCATATCGTACCTGAACGAAGATGAGGACGCGGCCGAGACAAAGCATTGGGTGAAGAAGGCGGGACGCAAAGCAATCCTTGTTCCCGGAGACATTCAGTCTGCGGAACATTGTCGCTCGATCATTGAGACCGCAAAGGCCAAGCTCGGCGGGATCGACATTCTCGTCAACAATGCCGCGCATCAAGCGACGTTTGACGACATCGGCGAGATTTCTGATGACGAGTGGGAGCTGACCTTCAAGGTCAACATCCATGCGATGTTCTATCTGACAAAGGCAGCGGTTCCTCATATGCGGCCGGGTAGCGCGATCATCAACACCGCGTCGGTCAATGCCGACATGCCGAATCCGACGCTCCTCGCCTATGCCACGACGAAAGGCGCGATCCAGAATTTCACGGCGGGACTGGCGCAGCTCCTTGCAGAGAAGGGCATCCGCGCAAACGCAGTAGCGCCGGGGCCAATCTGGACGCCGCTCATTCCCTCGACGATGGATGCCGAGAGGGTCTCGAACTTCGGCAAGCAGGTTCCGATGAAGCGTCCCGGGCAGCCGGCCGAGCTTGCTACCGCGTACGTCATGCTGGCCGACCCGCTCTCGAGCTATGTGTCAGGCGCGACAATCGCGGTGACCGGCGGCAAACCGATTATCTAACTTTCGTGCGCCTATGAGCCCTTCGTTTCGGGCGACTACCTCACCGTCACGACGTAGTTTATTCTAGTACACCCCTTTCCAGAAAGATTGGACTCGCATAGATAAACAACGAAGCTGTCTTTCCCAGTGAAACTGGCCTTTGGCTTGTAGAAGAACGTGAATTCTCCAACCTTATCTAGGAATCCACGATCTGGCTTTTTCATAATTTCGAACTGCTGTAAAACCGTCCGTGCATGTATGGGGCTATAGCCGCTCAAATCGAGCCCGAAGCTAATTCGGCACCCTTCGGAATCTGTATTTGCGACCGGCAAGCCGCCTGAGCCGCTCCGCCGCACGCAGTTGACGCAGCCATGGCCGCGACCGCCATCCAAATTCTGCTCATCGCAGCTCCCCAAAACGCCCGCGCTATCAGCAACGTCGAAACCGTTTCGGATCGAAATCGAACCCGCGCAGACGCGTGAAAGTCAGCTCGTTTGCCTCAACGCGAATGAAAAATGACACCCGCATAGGGCGGCCTTCTCCGCTGCATTGAGCGGTGAGTTCATAGCCGTCTGGCTGCTTCTTTGATCTGACGCTCTGGCAGTAGGTTTCGAATGTCGACAGGTCCAACTGCTTCGGGCTCAAACCGATTATCGTTGCCTCGCGCGCACAGTTGGGCGCTCCCCATCGACCGATCCATTCCGAAGCCAGCGTCGGGTTGCTAGCCCCGATCAACATCATAGTCGCCGCCGCGGCTCGTCGCATTGGCGTCCTCCTGATCGTTGCAGTCCGACTAAGTGTACAGGGACGACCTGGCCCGATCTGCAGCCATTAAGGTGTACTTCCCTCTACCGAGCTCCCTCCCGCGATCGGCACTCGGTCGCCGAACCTTCAAGCATCACGAGAGGTTGAGATAGATTGGAGCGAGAGACGGCCTGCATGCCCAAGTGCCGCGATTCTGACGAACCCCTGCGGATTGTCCGCAACTCAGGCGACTATCGTCGAGTCCTAGAGCGGATTATGGAAATCACTCAAGAGGTGGGCCGTCCACCTGAACTCAATGAGCTGGAAGCTAGTCGCTGGGCCGATGCTCGCGAAACGCCGGCAAGCTTTCGCGATCAGGCCGCCAGCAGTTTATCGAGGGTTATCGGCAGGCTGCGCAGCCGTTTGCCCGTGGCATGGTGGATCGCGTTTGCAATGGCGGCCGCTGTGCCGACGATGCCGATCTCGCCGAGCCCCTTGACGCCGATCGGGCTCGCCTTGTCGTCATGCTCTTCGACGAAGACCACGTCGATGTCGTAGATGTCGGCGTTCGCCGGGACATGATACTCAGCGAGCGAGTGGTTCATGATGCGACCGAGGCGGTGGTCGGTTAGCGTCTCCTCGTGCAACGCCATGCCGATGCCCCAGACGACACCGCCGATAATCTGGCTGCGCGCGGTTTTGGGGTTGAGGATGCGTCCGGCCGCGACTGCATTGACGATGCGTGTGACGCGGATCTGCCCAAGCTCCGCGTCAATCCTCACCTCGGCAAACACGGCTGAGTGTGTGTACGCCGCGTAGCGCATCGGCCCGATCAGGCCGGGGCTTGCGCTCTTCTCCGCCTCCAGCTTCTCTTCGCCCGACGCTGCAAGCGCCTCAGCCAGCAACACGGACTTGGCAGGGTTGGTCCGCAGTAGGATTCTGCCGTTGACGAAAGCTATGTCGTCATCGCTTGCGTCGGCGAATGGCGAGCCATCGATCTTGCGCGCCAGCTTGAATAGCTGCGCCTGCAGGTCCTGGCAGGCGGCCATGACGGCGCTGCCAGCAGAGGCTGCTGTCCACGATCCGCCCTGCACGGGCGACGCCGGGAGAGTAGAATCCGCCAGCTTCACCGTGACCTGTTCCATCTCGAGGCCGAGTGTCTCGGCACCGATCTGGCTCAGGATGGTGTAGGTTCCGGTTCCGATGTCGGAGGTGGCGCAGGAGAGTTCAAGGCGGCCATCGGCCGTGAAGACCCCCCGCGCCGCCGTCTTCATCATTCCGGCTTCCCAGACGCCGCTCGCCATGCCCCACCCGATCAGTTCTCGACCATCGCGCATAGAACACGGTCGGGCGTTGCGCTTGTTCCAACCAAAGCGCTCGGCACCTTCGCGATAGCAGGCTCGAAGCTCCTTCGAGGTGAAGACCTTGCCATCATTCTCGTCGTGGTCGGTGTAGTTGCGCAGGCGCAGCTCGATAGGGTCGATCTTCGCGGCTATCGCCAGTTCGTCCATCGCACTTTCGAGCGCGAACAGGCCGAGAGGCGCGCCGGGCGCCCGCATGTCGCCGGGAGAGTAGATGTCGAGCTTGGCGAGTTCGTAACGCAGATCGACGTTTGGCGCGTGGTAGAGCATGCCCGACCAGTTTACGACATTCTCCTGGTGGTCCTCGAATTGCGACGTCGCGGCGACTGCGTGGTGCTGGATCGACACGAGCTTGCCATCAGCATCAGCGCCGAGCGCCACGGCGTTGATGGTCTCGGGGCGGTGGACATGGCCGAACATCTGCTGCCGCGTCAGCTCGACACGCACCGAGCGTTCGAGCGCCAGTGACGCCATCACGGCGAGGAAGAGCTGGTGTTGCGGGCGGAGGCCGGAGCCGAAGCCGCCACCGACATAAGGCGCCACGACGCGGACATTGTCGCTCGACAGGCCGAAGACGCTGGCGACGTAGGCCTGGCTGTTCTGCACCCCTTGCGTCTTGTCATGGACGGTGATCTTGCCGTCGCCTTCCCAGATCACAGTCGTTGCATGCGGCTCCATCGGGTTGTGATGCTCGGGTGCGATGGCGTATTCCGCGCTGACGCTAACTGGCGCTTCGCTGAACGCCTTGACGGCGTCGCCGCGCGGATCGGGCGGGGGGGCGATGCCCAAGCGCTTTTTGGGGGGCTTGTAGGCGTCTTTCCGGGCGATGCTCAGATCCGTGAGATGCGGCTTCTCCGCATATTCTACGATCACGAGCGCGGCCGCATCGCGGGCGGCGTCGAAGCTCGTTGCCACGACAAGCGCGATGGGCTGGCCGCTATACTGGATTTCTTCGCTGTAAAGCGGGCGGAAGGGCGAGCCCGGAGGTCCGACCTGGTCGCGGTACTTGTAGGTGAACCACGCCGTCTGTGGCCGGTTCTCATGGGTGAAGACTTTGATCACACCCGGCGCGGCTTCAGCCGCAGCGACATTGATCGAGCGGATGAGCCCGCGAGCAATCGCGCTCTCGACAATGTAGCCATGGCCGAGATCGGTCGCGGCGAATTCGGCTGCGTAGGTTGCAGCCCCGGTGACCTTGGCCGGCCCGTCGACGCGATTGCGGGGAGAGCCGATATGCGGATCATTCTTCAGCATGGCGTTCTCCTCAAGCGATCCGCTTATCGCTCAGCGACTGCGGCGTCGCCGCAGCCGCCTGGGTCAGCGCCCGCACGATCGCACGGCGCGCGAGATCGACCTTGAAGGCGTTGTGTTCGTGAGGCTGGGCGCCGGCGAGCAAAATGTCGGCGGCGCGGGTGAAAGTCTCCTCGCCGGCGGCCATTCCGACGAGCGCATTCTCGGCGTCCGGCTTCCGCCAGGGCATATGTGAAACACCTCCGAGCGCCAGTCGCGCCGCAGCGATGCGTCCACCATCGAGTTGCAGCGCTGCCGCAACCGATACGAGAGCGAAGGCGTAGGAAAGACGGTCGCGGAGTTTCAAGTAGGTGTAGTTTTCGGCGAAGTACGATGCTTCTCCGGCCAGCGTCACCGCGACCACGATCTCACCCTGGCGCAAGGTGTTGTCGCGTTGGGGCTCGTCTCCGGGCAGGCGATGATACTCGCGGAAAGAGATACGCCGTTCGCCATCGGGCCCGGCCACCTCGACCGTGGCGTCGAGCGCGGAAAGCGCGACGCACATATCCGAGGGATGTGTCGCTATGCATTGGTCGCTGGCGCCGAGGATGGCGTGGATGCGGTTAACGCCACCGATCGCGCCACAGCCCGAGCCCGGCTCGCGCTTATTGCAGGGCGTGGCGACATCGTTGAAGTAATAGCAACGGGTGCGCTGGTTGAGGTTGCCGCCGGTCGTAGCCGCATTTCGCAGTTGCGGCGTAGCACCCGCCAGGACGGCGTGCGTCAGCAGGGGATAAAGCTTGGCGATGCGTTCGTCATAGGCGACATCGCTGTTCGGCACGAGAGCACCAATGCGCATTCCACCATCCGGCGTCTCGGAGATGCCGCGCAGTTCGTCCAGACGGGTGAGGTCGACCAACTCGCCGGGGCGTTCGACCTCGTATTTCATTAGGTCGACGAGATTGGTGCCTCCGGCGATGATAGCTGCGGCCGGATTGCTGCGGAGATGCGAAATCGCGTCGGCAAGGGTCTCGGCGCGGTGATAGGAAAAGCGGTTCATTCCGCTGCCTCCCTGATGACGCCCGAGCGCTGAACCAGCACATCCTGGATCGCGTCGACAATGTTGGGGTAGGCGCCGCAGCGACAGATGTTGCCGCTCATCAGCTCGCGAATCTCATCTCGCGTGACGGCATTCCCTTCTTCGATTAGGGCGATGCCGGAGCAAATCTGGCCGGGCGTACAATAGCCGCACTGAAACGCGTCGCGCTCGATGA
Source organism: Allobosea sp. WAO (assembly GCF_001509835.1). Classification (GTDB taxonomy): domain Bacteria; phylum Pseudomonadota; class Alphaproteobacteria; order Rhizobiales; family Beijerinckiaceae; genus Allobosea. The sequence goes on along the minus strand of NZ_JXTJ01000002.1, from coordinate 77,983 downwards.
AGGCTTGTTGCAAGGGGTGCAGATGGCTGCCCTGCCCGATACCCTCGATCGTGGTGATCGCCTTGCCGTCCTGCATCACTGCGAGCTGGAGACAGGAGTTGATACGACGGCCGTCGATGAGGACAGTGCAGGCGCCGCATTGGCCGTGATCGCAGCCCTTCTTCGTGCCCGTCAGCGCCAGATCGTGCCTGAGCAAATCAAGGAGCGTGGTCCAGGGCTGGAGCTCTACGCAGCGTCGTTCTCCATTGATGGTGATCTGGATCGGTATTTCGGCTGAGCCGGGGCGCGCCTGGGACATTCGGAAATCTCCGATCCGATGATGGTGACCCCCCGGCCGCTGACGTGTGTCCAACAGGAAGCTACGAAGGAAGTTCCCCTGGATTTAGAGTGGGCGCTTGGTACGATCGGTCCGCATTTGCTCAGGCGGGCAGCTCGACGTCCTCCAGCTTCCGCGGCTGGTGCATCGGACAGCCGCTGTGCTCCGAGCGGAAACGAGCCGAGCTGCGATATGCAGCCTTGCGCAACCGCATGATCGAGCCCAGCGGTCGATGTGCCGCAAGCCCGTGCCAAGGGCTGAACGATTGGCCGTCGTCGATGGCGCGCGACTTTCCCTCGTCCCAGGCAATCTGGGAGGGGGCGCTGATCGTGGCGACGGTCCGATAGGGGCTTTGCTTCTCCGGCCACTCGACGCTTGCGTCCTCGATCGGCATCGTCTCCAGATCGGTGCAGAGCTGGACGCGGAGTTCCCACCGTCCGCCTTGATGGGAGAAGAAGTCGTTGCAGGCCTCGCGCAGGCCGTCTGGATGCCCGAAGACCTTCACCGGCTGGTCGGTGAGGCCTGTCAGTTCCGGGATGACAGGAACGAGCTGGACCTTGGCCATGAAGTCGCCGAACAGGATCGGGGCAGCGCTGAAATATGTCTCGCCCAGCGGGTGCGTGGCGGGATGGCCACCAAGCTGCTTGAGGGTTGCACTTTCGCCGCCGACGCGCTCGACTGCGCTCTCGATCCCCCGAAGCGTGTAGCTAAGCGCCTTCTTCAGGAAATGCCCCTTGTCGGTCGTCGCAGCGAGCAGCTTCAGATTACCGAGGAAGGCCTTGCCGGTGCGCGCGGCGAAGACCGGTCCGTTGACAAGCACGAAATCCTGAACCGCCTCGGTCTCAGACCCGGGTAGCCTCTCTCCCTCTACGCCAATCACCTTCAAGGCGAGGCCGCGGGGGACAGAAACGTCGTCGTCGAGGACGTCGCCTGGAATGGTCGACAGGCGCATGATCACAGGATAGGTCCCCGTCCCCGCAAAAAGCCCTTGGGCGAGTTCGGGGGGCAGGTCCGGTACCACCGTCATCTCGCCTTGCAGCAATGCATGACTCTTGGCGTGGACGCTGCGCAGTGCGCGGCCCTCTTCTTTCAGCGTCGTTTCGCTGATGCTGCGGAGCGTCGCAACGAGGCCATCCTCGGTCGCGCGCTCCTGCGGTTCAGGTTGCTCGAACTCCGGCTGATAGAGCAGGGGACGAATCGCGGCCTCGGAACGAGCGGTCATGAAAGCCTCCTGAAAAGATCCTTTCCGAAACGGATTGCAGGCTCGAACTGTTCCAGATTGTCGAGGCGGAAGGCGATTAAGATGCCTGTGTCGGCAGATGAGTCTCGCCGGCTTCTCCCGCGGCGCGGGATTGTCACGCCGTGTTGCGGCCGACCTTGCTAGTCGCCATGTAAGCTGGCGCAGACTACAGAGGAGCGCGCTCCCGAACCAAGCGGGGATGGATCGACGCATGCGGTGGTTCGTCAGCTCGACTGGCGAGGCCGGTTCCCCTAACACTGTGAACTCTAATCGTCCGTCGTTTAAATTCTAAAGCCTGCTAAACGTGGCGGCGCTTGGTGAATTTGCGCGACGTTGCCGTGGCCGAAGCTTCGACGAGATCACTTATGAGACCTGCCTCGAAAATCGACTCATCGAAGTGGACTCTTGGGCTCGAGCCGGCGGTGGCCATAGGACTTGGCGGTGCCGTGGCCTTTTTCTTGGTCAGCGGAGTCGTTGCCTTTCTTAATCTGCAAATGCTCCGCGAAGGCAATGCCAGCGTCGTGCGCACGCATGAGGCAATCGTGGCTCTCGACCAGATGCTTTCGACCGTGCAGGACGCCGAAACCGGGCAGCGAGGGTTTCTTCTCACCAATGACGAGCGCTACCTTGAGCCGTATCAAGCCGCGTTGCGAGCGATACCTCCGCGACTAGAACAGATCGCAGAGCTGTCCGTGAGCAATCCTGCGCAACAGCCCCGTCTAAGATCGTTGAAACAGCATCTGGACGCAAAGCTCGACGAGATGCGGGAGACGATCGACCTCAGGCGTACAAAAGACCTCGCGGCTTCTCTTTCCGTCGTTAACTCCGAGCGTGGCAAGAGCGCGATGGACGCCATCCGCACGGTGCTGTCAGCGATGGCTGATGAAGAGACGCGAACTCGCATCAGACGGATTGACGAGATGGGGGGCGCACAGCGCACCGCCATGGCCAGCAGCTTGCTCGCAGGCGCGCTTGGCTTGCTGTTAACCGGTACGATCGCTGTCCTCATCCGCCGCGCTACATTGGCCCGTAGGCGAGAAGAGTGGCTGCAGGCTGCTCAAGTCGGTTTGGCCGCAGCCATGATGGGGGATCAGCCCATCGGTAAGCTCGGCGATAGCATACTAGAATTCTTGGCAGGCCACACCGGGGCAGTGGCCGGGGCATTGTTCGCCGGTCGCGGAGACGTCTATCGTCGTGTGTCCACATACGGTGTACCAGATGGTGCTGCAGTTCCGGACAGTGTCAGGTTGCGGGAAGGACTGCTCGGCCAGGCGGCCGCAGAAGCCCGGCCGATCGTCATAGAGAATGTGCCGGATGGGTACATCGCCTTCGGCTCTGCGTTGGGCCAAGACGTTCCGCGACACATCGCTATCCTTCCTGCCATCGATGATAGTGCGGTCAACGCAGTGATCGAACTTGGTTTCTTGCGGCCCGTCGACGAAAGCATCATCGCTCTCCTCAATGAGGCGTCGCAATCCGTCGCGGTGGGGGTGCGCTCTGCTGAGTACCGCGAAGAGTTGCAGAATCTTCTGGAAGAGACGCAGCGGCAAGCTGAGGAACTCCAAACGCAGAGCGAGGAGTTGCGAGTCTCCAACGAGGAGTTGGAAGAGCAAGGCCGTGCTCTGAAGGAGTCGCAGGGACGCCTCGAACAGCAACAGGTGGAACTCGAACAGACGAATTCGCAGCTTGAGGAACAGGCGCAACAGCTCGAGACCCAGCGTGACGACCTTGAGCGCACCAATGCCTCGGTCCAGCTCAAAGCGCGCGAGCTAGAGCAGGCGAGCCGCTACAAGTCCGACTTCCTCGCGAACATGTCCCACGAGCTCAGGACGCCTCTGAACTCGTCTCTCATCCTTGCCAAGCTGCTTGCTGACAATCCCAACGACAATCTCACCGATGAGCAGGTCAAATTCGCCAAGACCATCCAGTCATCCGGCAACGACCTGCTAAACCTGATCAACGACATTCTCGATCTGTCGAAGATCGAGGCCGGTCACGTCGAAATCAGGCCTGAACCGATCGAGCTGGAACGGCTCGCAGGCAACTTGCGGCAGCTCTTCCAACCTGTCGCGAGCGAACGAAAGCTCGCGTTTGGCATTGAGATTGCCACGGACTGCCCAAGCAAGATCGAAACGGACTGGCAGCGGCTCGAGCAGGTGCTGAAGAATCTACTGTCGAATGCCTGCAAGTTCACTGAGGCTGGCCAGGTACAGCTTGCCATTCAGAACGTCGCTGAAGGCCGGATCGCCTTTGCTGTCTCTGACACGGGAATCGGCATTAGCCCGGAGCAGCAGAAGCGCATTTTCGAGGCGTTTCATCAGGCCGATGGGACGATCAGTCGCAAATACGGGGGCACCGGCCTCGGTCTTTCAATCTCGCGTGAACTCGTCCGGCTGCTTGGCGGCTCCCTCGCGGTTAGCAGCACCGAAGGGCAGGGGAGTACATTTACGGTCACGATTCCGGCCGTCTATGACGCCGCACAGGTGGCATCGCGCGAGCCGGTTATACCTGCTGCTTCGGCGAACGCCGCAGCGTCTTACGAAGCCGCTCACCCTCTTTCGCCCGCTCCTGTTCGACGGATCGATGATGATCGGCACGCGCTCGACGGCGACAAGCGCGTCCTCCTGGTCGTCGAGGATGATGACAGTTTTGCCGCTATCCTGCGCGATCTCTCCCGTGAAATGGGCTTTAGATCACTCGTCGCCGGGACCGCGGACGAGGCTTTGAGCCTCGCTCGCGAGTTTATGCCAAGCGCCATCATTCTCGACGTCGGGCTCCCCGACCAATCTGGCCTGTCAGTGCTCGACCGGCTCAAGCGCGACACCACCACGCGGCACATTCCAATCCATGTGGTGTCTGGTACGGACCATGCCGAGACTGCCTTCTCGCTCGGCGCTGTAGGCTACGAGATCAAGCCGGTGAAACGCGAGCAATTGGTCGAGGTCCTGCGCAAGTTTGAGACAAGGCTCACGCAACGCGTCCATCGCGTGCTGATTGTCGAGGACGATCCCGTACAACGCGACGCGGTAGCCAAGTTGCTCTCCTCCGCGGAGGTCGAGACGGTGACCGCCGGCACGGCGGCCGAATGCATCGCGCTGCTAGGCGAGCAGACTTTCGACTGCATGGTGCTGGATCTCACGCTTCCGGACGCCTCCGGCTACTCCCTGCTTGAAACTCTCAGCAGAGAAGCAGCCTACGCCTTTCCTCCGGTCATCGTGTACACCGGCCGGGAACTTTCAAGCGATGATGAGCAGCGTTTGCGGCGCTACTCGAAATCGATCATCATCAAGGGCGCGAAATCCCCCGAACGTCTCCTAGATGAGGTGAGCCTGTTTCTCCATCAGGTGATTTCGGAGCTCCCCGACGAACATCAGAAGATGATCCGGAAAGCGAGGAACCGCGATGCGTTGCTCGAGGGGCGCCGGATTCTCATCGTCGAGGACGATGTCCGCAACGTCTACGCGCTGACGAATATCCTGGAACCGCGAGGAGCTTCCATTGCCATAGCCCGCAACGGCAAGGAGGCATTGGACGCGCTGGCCAATGCTTCGGGCAACCGGGTCTCGCCAGGGGCAAACTCGCCGATCGATCTTGTCCTGATGGACGTGATGATGCCTGTAATGGATGGCCTGACCGCGACGCGCGAGATCCGTAAGAATCCGGACTGGAAGAAGCTTCCCATCATCGCTCTGACCGCCAAGGCCATGCCGGACGACCAACAGCGCTGCATCGACGCCGGCGCCAACGACTACATGGCCAAGCCCCTGGATGTGGAAAAGCTCCTTTCCCTCGTGCGCGTCTGGATGCCGAAGTGAATCGGAGCGAGCCGGAAGAGAAGGTCGAGGACATCGAAATCCGGCTGCTGCTGGAGGCGCTGTTCGTGCGCTACCACTACGATTTCCGCAACTACTCCATGGCCTCACTTAAGCGGCGTCTACGACAGGCTCGGCAGCAACTGGGTTTCGCGACCTTTTCGGCGATGCAGGAAAGCTTGCTGCATGATCCGGCCATGCTGCCGAGGCTCCTGCGCTATCTGACCGTTCAGGTCAGCGAAATGTTTCGCGATCCCGATTATTTCCGCGCGATCCGCGAAAATGTCGTGCCGCATCTGCGGACCTATCCCTCGCTCAAGGTCTGGATTGCCGGCTGCAGCGAGGGCGAGGAGCTATACTCCTTCGTCATACTCTTTCGGGAAGAGGGGCTGGAGGAGCGCACGATCTTCTACGCGACAGACATCAACCAGGAAGCCCTTCAGGCAGCGGAAGCCGGCGTTTACGCCCTGGATCGCCTGCAGCTCTTCACCGAAAACCATCGTAAGTCAGGCGGCACGTCCTCTCTGTCGGACTACTATCAGGCGGCTTACGGGCGGGTCTCCTTCGATCGGACATTGCGGCGCAACGTGGTCTTTTCCGACCATAGCCTCGTTACCGATGCTGTCTTTGGCGAGATGCAGCTTATCTCGTGCCGGAACGTAATGATCTATTTCGACCGGAAGCTTCAGGACCGCGCGATCGGACTCTTTTCGGAATCGCTGGCGCGGAAGGGATTTCTCGGGCTCGGCGCGAAGGAGAGCCTGCGCTTTTCGCGACATGCGAGTGATTTTGACGATTTCGTGCGGGAAGAGAAAATCTATCAGAGGCGAGCGACATGAGTTCCCTTGAAGCTCAGGCCATCGTCATCGGGGCCTCGGCGGGGGCGCTCGAGGCCCTCTCCGCGATCCTGCCAGTGCTGCCAAAAGGGTTTGGTCTTCCGATCATGATCGTTGTGCACGTTCCCCCAGACCGCGATAGCGTGCTGTCGGAGCTGTTTCAGGCAAAGTGCGGCCTGCTGGTGAAGGAGGCTGAGGATAAAGAGCCGATCCTTGGCGGCACAGTCTATTTCGCGCCCCCAGGCTACCACCTTCTGATTGAGGCCGATAAGTGCCTTGCGCTGTCGAGCGACGAGCCCGTGCTGTTTTCACGGCCGTCGATCGACGTGCTTTTTGAAAGCGCTGCCGATGCCTACGGGTCTGGGCTGATCGGGGTCGTCCTCACAGGAGCGAACCAGGACGGGGCGAAGGGGCTACAGGCAATCGTCGAAGCTGGCGGGACCGCACTCGTTCAGTCACCAAAGGGGGCGTTCTCTTCGGTGATGCCCGAGGCGGCGATCAAGTCCGTTCCAACCGCGATCGTGATGCCGCCAGAGCAGATCGCCACTTGCCTCCAAAACATCCGAGTTCGAGCATGAGCCCTGTCCACTTTCTCCTGGTCGACGATCTTGAGGAAAACCTGCTTTCCCTGGAGGCGCTCTTGCGCCGAGACGGCCTTGTCTTGCTCAAAGCCCGCTCCGGCGACGAGGCGCTTGAGCTTCTCCTTGACCACGACGTTGCGCTCGCCCTCGTCGACGTGCAGATGCCTGGGCTCGACGGTTTCGAGCTTGCAGAACTGATGCGCGGCAATGAACGCACCCGGCGGATTCCTATCATCTTCGTGACCGCAGGCAGCGCCGACGCTCAACGCCGGTTTCGCGGCTACGGGACCGGCGCGGTTGACTTCATCCAAAAGCCGATCGAGCCGGATATCCTGCGCAGCAAGGCGGACGTCTTTTTCGAACTTCATCGTCAGCGCCAGCAGATCGCGGCACAGCGCGACGAGCTCGCAATCCAGGCAAGGGCCCTCCAGGAAGCCGGTCGTCGAAAAGACGAGTTCCTCCTGACGCTCTCCCATGATCTGACGCTCCACAAGGATGCCAGAGCGCAGCAGGACATGCTCCTACGGGAGATCAATCACCGCATCAAAAATCTCTTCACCCTGACCTCCGGCTTGATCACCCTCAGCGCCAGGACCGCCCGTTCCCCCGAGGAACTGTGCACCGATCTCAAGTCTCGTTTGCGAGCGTTATCGGATGCGCACCAACTTACGCTGCCGGATCTTGCCAGCAATCAATCCCCGGACGGGGCCCCGACTACCGCAATGGCTGTGTTGAAAGCGATCCTCGCGCCCCATGCCTTCGACGACGAAACCCGGATCGCGATAGGTGGCTCGGATACAGTAGTTTCGAACAAGGCGCTCACCTCTCTTGCCTTGCTGCTTCATGAACTGACCACTAACGCCGCCAAGTATGGGGCTCTCTCGGAGCCATGCGGTAGTTTGAACATCGAGTTTCGTCTGACCGAGCACACCCTGCGCATGGTGTGGCAAGAGATCAGCGGTACTCAGTCGGGAAAGAAATCGGATCGCGAAGGCTTCGGAACAGCGCTGGAGAAGGCAGTTCTGAGAGGGCTTGACGCGAACATTAGCAAAGACTGGCAGCCCGACGGCTTGCTGGTTACCATCGACCTGCCGCTGGCGAACCTGCATCACTAGCCGGTGTTCTCACACGCCGGTCCGACGAGTCAGATGGCGCTGCCGACTCACAACGAAATGGGGTGTGCGATTTGCGCCTGCTGTGCCCCGGTTTCGTGCTTGGAACCGAGCAAATGCGCGCGCGTTGATCTCGGGTGCTCAATTTGCTCCGCATCGAGTGGGCGGTTCCGGCCTACTTACTGCAAGGGATCATGGACGCAGCTCGGATTAGAACTGTCGCACGAGCGCTTTGCCTTGCCATGAACGCGGACCGAGGACGGCGATGTCATTGAGAGGTCCGCGGCCTGCATCTTAGCTGCCATATGCACTCGAGGCATGCTGGGGATTATCCGTGTCATGGCTGGCATTTCGCGCCGGACGGGAGAGTCCTAATTGCTCCGGCCGTTCCCGCGAGGACTATCAGCTAAATCGGAAAGGGCTGGAGTGCCGTGACAGCTAAGTGATGTGGGGATGCGCTCCCGTCGCACATCGGGAGCGCTGACAGTCAGGCAGCCTTCCGGTTGATGCCGCTGTTAGCGAGCTCCGTCAGCTTCTTGTCAGTGGCGGCCTCCTCGTCGAGATTGGCCTGAAGCAATGCCGCGCAGTCTTCGCGGCCGAGCTGCTTGGCCCACGCCACCAGCGTGCCATAGCGCGTAATCTCGTAGTGCTCGACCGCCTGCGCTGCGGCGATCAGGGCGGCGTCAAGCACCCGCTTGTCGTCGACCTCACCGGCAACGTCATTGGCTTCCTCGAGGATGCCGTCGATGGCGGGGCAAGTCACGCCCTTTTCCTCTACGCCATGCTGCCTAAAGACTTGCTTCAGGCGTTGGATGTGTTCTTCCGTTTCTCTTAGATGGGTTTGGAAACCCGCCTTCAGCTCCGGGCTCGTGGCCTTCGTGATCATATCAGGCAGCGCCTTCTTGATCTGATGCTCTGCGTAATAGATGTCGCGCAGCGTGTGAACGAAGAGATCATCCATCGTTGCAATGTCCTTGGAGAACCAACCCATGGTCGTTTCCTTTTCAGCGTGAGGTGGGCGTACCCATTCAACGAACTCCGACGGAACCCGTTCCTCAGAAAACGAGAGAGCATCATGCGCATTGCCACGTGCCGGTAGGCGCGGTCTGTGACCACGTCGCCAAGCCTGTCCCGGGCCAAATGCGGTGCGAGTCGCCGGCGGTTCACCGTCGATTTTCCATTCGCGTCGCATCGGACCCTTCCCAGCTAAAGACGCTCCGGCCTTCGTATTCAGCCGAGCGACGGCGCTCCTCGGCGACATACTCGAGGAGGGTCGGCGCGCTCACAATCCCTGGCGTCGGCCCGATCATCGCGACAGGATGGTTTCTGTCGGGGGCAGTGACCGGGGCGCTAGCGGGAGGGGTGCTGGGTGCGCTAATGGATTCCGGCGTGCCGGAAACCGACGCTGAAAGGCACGCCAGCGAGCACAAAAAAGCTCGGTCGGTGGTATCGGTTCGCGCAGAGGGCGAAGACGTTCCCCTGGTGACACGTATCCTCGATGCAGCGCTACCGCTTGAACAAGGTCAATGCTCGCCGCGATCCGAACAGGCGAAAACCATGTCGTGAAGACTCGATCTTCCCAGCCTGCGGATCACTCGTTTTCTGACGGAGAGAGCAGGCTGGCCAAGCGTTTGAACTCTGATGCTGGCACTTCGCCGTAGCAGCCGACAATGACCGTGCCGCTCACTCGGTCCTCGGTCAGCTTCTGGCCTGCTTTGATAATGGTCGGGCAAGCCTCGGCCGCCTTTTGAAGCCCCTCCGACTCCTTTGGCTTGGCCGCTTCGTAAGCGAGGAGTGCCGCGCGCATTAGCGGGCGTATGCCCTGGTTAGGGTCGTCAGGATATCTCGCCCTCAAATAGGCCAAGCGCGCGGCCTCGAGCGCATTCTCGTCGATCTGCATGCGGCTTCTCGCCAGGGCTAAACCGGAATTCTGCCCTCCGGGGTGTAGCGATCGACAGCCTCCGGAAGTTGCTTCGAGAGCCTAGCCAATATCTCCTCCCTGCTGAGACCGGTTTGAGAAGCGAGACGATCCATGATGTCAGGCCCGATAGCCTGCTCAAGGTCATTGGTCTCGATCTGCTGGTTGGGGCCGGAGCGGACCCATGAATCGGCAGCGTCGCCGCGGCCGGCCTGTTTGAAGCGCTCGATCAACTCTTGAATGCCATTGCCGAGCAGCCCGCCGATGCCACCTGAGGTAGATTGCTGATTGCTTGTCATGACGTTGTCCAGGCCAGCTGGCGCGTCCTGCGGCGGCTTGCCTTGTTGACCGCCACCGAACCACTCCGCGAGCTTGTCGCGGTTCTGGTAGCCCGCAACCGCAAGCAGGCCGAGCAGAGCCGTCATCGACGGAAATCCATTTTCGTTGCTCATGAGTTCGCCTCCCAACGTTGAGTTTAGGCGCTGCGGCGGCTCATCATCGACCACACCATCAGCACCAGCACAGCACCGATTACCGCCCCGATGAGGCCCGCTCCCTCACCAGGCCGATACCAGCCCAGAGCCTGACCCAGAAATGTCGCCACGAAGGCTCCTACGATGCCTAGGACCGTTGTGAGGATGAAACCGGACGGCTCATTCCCTCCTGGCGACAGGAATTTGGCGAGGACGCCGGCGACAAATCCGATGATAACCGTCCAAATGATGCCCATGGAGAACTCCGGCTGGTGGCCCTGCCGGAGCTCCGGCGCCAAATCTCACAACCCGACTTGGGTTCGGAAAGTTCCCGTGACCGGCCGCCAGAGCGCTCGCGTCTGGCATCGCGGCCTCTCGAGGCTAAAGACCCACTCCAAAAGGAGCGGGCCTAGAGCTGGATTATTCAGCGCGTGTTGCGCGCCTCGTCAGTCGATAATCTGGACGACACGACGGGTATTTGGGTCCACCAGGACCGTACGATTGTTCACGACGGAATATCGGTAGCCGCTGACGCCGTACTCGGCTGGCACCTCGCGGTACACAACGCCCTGCTGCGGAAGCACGGTGCCGACGGCGAGAGGCTCAGCGTAAGCGTACGATGTGGGGCGCTGCGTAACCACATACTGCTTGAAGCGCGGCGCAAGTTCGCTGCGGATGGACGGGGGGTCCGGCAAGCCATTAGGCTGGCCCTGATTTTGGGCCATGGCGGTCGCCGGCAACAGAACAAGCCCGGCGGCAAAGAGGGCATTCCTAAGCATTGGATGTTCCTTCGTGCGCGGTGAAGCCGAAGGTTTCCCCTCGCTATCCCTGTGCTCGAAGAACTGCACCCTGCTGGTAATGTTCCTTTTGGATTGGTCGGCGGGCCAGAAACTCAGCGTTCGGGACCAGTCGCAGGGCCTGGGGTTGCGGCGACATCCCCGCGCGATTTGCGCCGCGCCGCGCGAGCGGCTCGCGCTTCTGCATCGAGGCGTTCTGCCTCAATAATGCGATCGAGGGTCTGAGTGATCGGGTTGTAGGGGCGCAGCCGGTTGGAGAAGCCCATCATGAATTCGTTCCTTTGTGCGAAGTAAAAGAATCGCAGATCGGATCGAAAATGCAAATCACGAAGCGGTTGGTCGGCGTGATGGGAACCCAACCGCAAACTCCTATTTGGGTGGCTAATTCCTGATGATCTATTAACGCAGCAGATCTTCGGCCGCGAAAGCGTCCCAGCCTTCGAGTTCAACGCTGGGATCTGCGTCCTCGGAGGCACCATCATCGTATCGCTTGCCTTTGCGCTGTCGGGTGAGCCGGGCTTTCGCTGCGGCGCGCCGGCGATTGTCCGAGCTGGCATCAGCATCCTCTTCGCGCCAGATCGCAGGCAGGTCACGATCAAGAATGTCCTCGATGTGCTGTGGGTCGAAGACGTGAAAGGTGACTGCTTTTGCGCGTCCTCTGAGCTTGATGGTCCTGGTCCCGGCACTCTGCAGACGACCTGCCTTCATCCACTTGTGACGTTCGCGCGAAGAGATTCCCAGAATATCTTCGAGCTCGCTCGGCAGGACTGGCCAGGTGGCGCTCCCTTCCATGGCTTTCTCGACCTGCTGGGATGTCGACGTGAAGAGCTCCATGCCGTCAGGGGGCATGCGCAGGTGCACGACGTTGCCTTGAACGTGCACGAATTTTCTCACCGGCCATGGGAGGCGACGGCGAATTTCCCGCTCAATGCTGAACGATCTGACCGAAGATCCGAGGGTTGTGTTCGGCGGTAGCGACCACTCGGCGATGAGAGGCGAGCTCGACGTCGTCATTCGGCGCATCCTCCAGGAGGAGCAACCTTTGCCAGGTGCGCGGGTTCCCGCCCTTGGTCCGACGTGCTTGGGAGGGTGAACGTTGCAAAATGTTTCAGTCCGGAACTGCCGGGCGCCTTCTGCGTCTAGCTGTCGTTCGCAGGGCTACGACGCCTCAATCGTGCCCATGATGCGCGGCATAGCGCGCCACACATTCTGGCGGGTGCATCGAGTGCAACCAACGACGCCAGTGACGTCCTGAAGCTCTGACGCTTCAAACGCGAGCCGTGAATTTCCGGAAGTATCCGGATGCGCCTAGTCCTGGCCTCGTGTCAGAGGCCCTCCGCCCAAGGGGCGGGGGGCTACAGGACTTCTTTCGCCCGTACGTCAAAACGCCCGCACGGCTGGCGCCGTCTTGCCAGTTACCTGACGGCCCTGCGGTCCATCAGGTCACGCGCTGCATTGATGAGGCGAGCGCGAAGATCGGGGCGTGTCGCAAGCACATAGCCGGCTGCGCCGAGGAGAAGGATTCTGAGCACGATAGTCTCCCAATTTTGTCGGGTACCAACGCGGGAGCTGGGCTATTGTTCTCTAATCACCCGGCGATCGGATACAAGGCGAGCAGGCCTGAACGGCGCGCCCCCGGCGTCGAGCCAGAGTCGCGCTAATAATATGGCCGCACAACCCGATGGTCCGCGTCTATCAGTAGGTGGCGCCGGCGCGTGGCCAATGCACTCGGCGACACTGTGCTGCTCGTGTCCACTCGCCTCTCTCACGCCGTCGGAGGGAGCCTCGCTACTCCCTGCCGATCGGGCGAGCTGCGGATGTGCCGGTTACCGTGCCGCGCGGGGCTTTGGCCTCTCAGAGCTGGATGGGGATCTCTTTTCGACGCACGTCGACGCGTACGATGAGCGGATGACGGCGGCAGGTTGCAGCCTAATTATCCAGCCTGAGATCGCGGTGTGATCAGCTGGTTGCCGTACTCGCCGTGGGGGCGGACGCAACTCGATCTTCCAAAATTTCGAGGAGGAAGGCGAAGTGAGCCTGCACACCATCCTTCATCTCCGGAGGCATACAGGCCGCGCGCTCGTTGACGGCTGCCCCGATCCGCTGGGCGAGAAGCCTGAGGTCCGATAATCCGCCCGCCTCGCGCGCACGTTCTTCGATGAGCGCAAAGACAATTCCTTCCAGCATCGCGATGCGCACCACCATCTCTTCACGGCTCATATCGGCGTCGCCGGCCATTTGATCCCCCATTTGGCAGGCCGGCGAGGTCGAGTTCGAACGAAAGGCGGCTTCGCGCGTCGCATCCCGGCCGAGCATGAGCAGGATGTGCGACCTAGCGCCCGAAGTTATCCGGCTTTGCGTTGTTGCGCGCGCTTTACGTCCCACGTTTCAACGGCCGTGGCGAGCATGTCCAGCCTGACTTCGTCTGCGCAATCTTCAGGCGCACCTGACAAATGCTGGATCAGAGAGACTGCGGTCTTACGCTCTTCGGCTGTCCGAATTTCGCCGTAGCGCGGCATCTCCGCTTCTGTGGCGTACTGTCTTTTGGCGAGCTGTCGGGCCATTTGGGGGAAGCTATCCACAGAGTTGAACCTATTCCCCGACCCCGGCTGCGGGCATATCCGGGAGCTTCTCGCGGGGCTTGTCGGCCTCGCCCGTATCCTTGTCGGCATCCGGGTTGATGGAAACCTTCTTCAGCGAATCCTTGTCAGGCGCGCCTTGGATCGACGTCGTGCGCTGCTGCTCCTCTGGAGAAAGCTTGTTTCCTTGGCCATCACGCATGGGTGCCTCCATTGTTTCCCCCAAAGCCTCAACGGCCCAGCCTACGCCCGGTTCCGGCCGCGCGCCCGGCAGATACATCTTCCAGTTCGCTCTCTGGTCCTTGACTTGCGGATGTTGCGACTGCGGGGGCGGAATGGAACGCTGGATGTGTCTTATGACTTTGCCGAGAAGGGAGGTAAGCGATTAGGCTGCTGAGAGCGCGATCGGGACCACATGTCGAACGATACGAACCAAACCGCCGAGCGCAGCCTCCGGGCCCGGCAAGCAGAATTCGCTCGCATTCAACGGATCGGCCAGATTGGTGGCCTGGAGGTCGACCTACGTGGCAATAGGTTCAAGAACGTACGCTCGCCCGAATACCTAGCCGTGCACGGCCTTCCGCCCGATGCGACTCATGAATCTCATGAAGCTTGGGTGGCACGCATCCATCCGGAAGACCGCGAGCGCGTTCTGAGCCATTTTCTCACGACAGTGAACGGGCCGGCGACGGAGTATGAGGTCGAGTATCGGATCATCCGACCAAGCGACGGCCAGACGCGCTGGATTCTCGCGAAAGCTGAGATCACACGTGACGAGTTGGGGGCAGCTCTGCGTCTGATTGGAGCACATATCGATATCACCGCTCGCAGGCGCGCCGAGGAGCAACGCGAGCTGATCGCTCGCGAGCTTTCGCACCGCATCGCCAACATCTTTACCGTGGTCAACAGCCTCGTTCGAATGGCGGCTAGGTTCGAGCCCGCCAACAAGGTCTTCGCTGAGAAGCTCGAAAGCCGGCTCCAATCCTTGCATCGGGCGCATGCCTTTGTTGCCAAGAAGGAAGTTGGCGAAGGAGGGCTGAAGTCGCTGCTCTCGCGTCTGCTCGAACCCTATCAAGGAAGTCAGGGCCAACGGGTCGTTATTGAAGGCAACGACGCGATAGTGGGCCCGAACGCTGCAACCTCGTTGGCCCTGGTTTTCCACGAACTGGCGACGAACGCCGTAAAATACGGCGCACTTTCGGCCGAGAATGGAGCCGTGCGGATTTCCCTGGTTGCCGATCAGGCGTGCCTTCATCTGACATGGCAAGAGAGTGGTGGCCCCTTGGTGGTCGAACCTCCCGTCTCATCTGGTTTTGGCAGCGTGCTCGTCGAAAGAGCTGCGCGTTCTCAGCTCGGCGCAACCATGGCCTACAACTGGGGTTCCGATGGCTTGGAGGTGACGATCAAGGTCAAGCTGGTTGATCTCGAGCGATAGCAAGCCCGCGCCGGGATAACCGGCAAATGATTGTCTGCTTACGGCGCCGCTGCGTGATTGGTTGGACCGTTCCGATTCCTTATGCGACCCATGGTCGAGGCTAGACCAAGCCAATTCGTATCCCTCGCGCAGATCAAGCGAATTCTCGTATGTCGCTCCAGTTTGGGCTCCGACCACGCTCGAAAGAGCTGTCGAGATGGCTTGCCGGGGCGAAAGCTGCTCGTTGCGTGATCTGTGCCGGCGTCTGCGCAGGGAAGTCTGCCATCTCGTCCAGTTGTAGGGGCGCTTGTCATGCAGCAACTGAAGCAATTGCTGCGGAACGCGTTTGTGCGGGCCGATCAAACATAAGGGCGATCGGACGGTCGAGGATGACGCAGGCGAGGTATGGGACCTCAGGAGTTTCCCGGCCCGGCCAAGGAAAGCCAATCGGCGAGATGATAGCGGGAACGGCAGGCGTCGGGCAGCGTTGAATTGGCCAGTGGGGCGGTGCCGCTTCTGGCTCCGCCGAACGCTGCAGTTCAGGGAGATTGGCTGATGAAGGAACCCAAGCAACCGAACCCGGGAAATGGCGGCGAAACGCATCAGACCGCAGCGGGGCCTGAACAGCGGATTACGACGAACCATGGCGTGCCCGTCAGCGACAACCAGAACTCGCTCCGGGCCGGCGAACGAGGTCCGAGCCTCCTTGAGGACTTCGTGCTGCGCGAAAAGATCCAGCACTTCGATCACGAGCGCATTCCCGAGAGAATCGTGCACGCCCGGGGGTCTGCGGCCCATGGCTTTTTCGAGCTCACGGAATCGCTGGAGGAATTCACCCGCGCCAGGATCCTGACCGAAGTCGGAGCAAAAACCGAGGTCTTCACCCGCTTTTCGACCGTGGCGGGTGGCGCCGGATCGGTCGACACGCCACGGGACGTTCGGGGCTTCGCGGTCAAATTCTATACGAAGGACGGCAACTGGGATCTCGTTGGCAACAACATCCCGGTATTCTTCATCCAGGACGCGATCAAATTCCCTGACCTGATTCACGCGGTCAAAATGGAAGCCGATCGCGGCTATCCGCAGGCGGCGAGCGCCCATGACACGTTCTGGGATTTCGTCAGCCTCATGCCTGAAGCAACGCACATGATCATGTGGGCGATGTCGGACCGTGCGATCCCCCGATCTTACCGCATGATGGAAGGTTTCGGCGTCAACACGTTTCGCCTGCTGAACGACCGTGACGAAGCTACGTTTGTCAAGTTTCATTGGCGTCCCAAGCTTGGGACGCAATCGACCTGCTGGGATGAGGCAGTCAAGATTGCAGGTGCCGACCCCGACTATCACCGTCGCGACCTGTATGAAGCGATTGCCACGGGCGACTTTCCCGAATGGGAATTCGGGGTTCAGCTCCTAAGTCAGAAGGATGCTGATGCACTGCCCTTCGACATTCTGGACGCAACCAAGCTGATCCCGGAAGAACTGGTGCCAGTCCGGATGGTGGGCCGAATGGTCCTCAATCGGAACCCGGACAACTTCTTCGCCGAAACCGAGCAAGCCGCGTTTCTTCCCACCAATATGCCGCCCGGCATTGACGTTTCCGAGGACCCGCTGCTGCAGGGGAGGTTGTTTTCCTATCAGGACACGCAGCTCTCGCGTTTGGGAACGGTCAATTTCCACCAGATCCCGATCAATCGAGCGAAGGGCTGCCCTTTCCAAAACCTCCAGCGCGACGGCCAAATGCAGACGCAGGTCTTCACCGGCCGCGCCAACTACGAGCCTAACAGCTTGAATGAAGCGGGCGAGGAGGGCGGCCCCCGTGAAGACCCACGGGGTGGCTTTCGAACATTTGCTAAGGACCTGGATGGCCCGAAGGTCCGGCTCCGCGCCGAGAGCTTCGCCGACCACTATTCACATGCTCGGCTGTTTTTTAACTCGCAGACCGAGATTGAACAGGCCCACATCGCCAGCGCTCTGGTTTTCGAGTTGTCGAAGGTCGCGCTGGAGCATGTGCGGGTGCGCATGCTTGCCAATCTGCGGAATGTCGACGAAACCTTGGCCAAGCGGGTCGCCGATGGTTTGGGGATGCCGCTGCCGACCGCTTCTCAGCCCGCTGTCGCCCCAAAGGATATGGAGGCGTCGCCGGCCCTTCGTATCATCGGAAAGTACCCGCAGACCCTGGAGGGTCGGACTGTCGGCATCCTCGTTACCGACGGCGCCGATGGCGAGATGATCGACGCACTCAAGAAGGCAGTCGAAACGGACGGTGGCAAGACCAAGATCGTTGCGCCCAAGATAGGCGGCGTTTCGTTGGAGAAGGGCGGCAGGCTAAAGGCCGATGGTCAGTTGGCCGGGAGCCCTTCGGTGATTTTCGACGCAGTCGCGCTCATCGTGTCCGAGGAAGGCTGTAAAGAACTGCTTGATGATGCCGCCGCGCTTGACTTCACCAAAGACGCCTTTGGCCATCTCAAGGCGATAGGCTGTAGCTCCCAAGCCAGGCCGCTGCTGGAAAAAGCCAGCGTCTTTGTCGATGAAGGTATCGTTGCGTTGAGCGACGACCCAGCAGCCTTTGTGGAAGCTGCTCGCACACGGCAGTGGGACCGAGAAGCCCGGATACGCTCACTCGCCTGAAGAAGTGAGCCGACGACTTCGATGACCTTGCTCGCGGCCAGCGCCTCTAGGCTTACTCTTCGGGGCGCTGGTTTTTTCTGAGCACCCTTGCCCAGAAGGGACCTCGCGTTTCCCGCTCCGCTCGCGAGATTCAAGCGCGGCTAGCCGCGCATGCCACGCGCCTCGGCGAGAAGCTGCGCCACCACCGCCTCGCGGCGGACCACGTCACCATCTTCTATCATACCTCGCCACACGACGGCGGACAGGCCAGATCGGTCTCGACCACGGTCGACTTCCCCGAGGCAACCGACGACACGCTCGTACTGGTCCGCGCCGCCAAGTGGGGCGCCCGCCGAATCTGGAAGCCGGGATACCGCTACGCCAAGGCTGGGCTGATGACGGTCGACCTCGTGCCGCTCGATGGCTCGCAGCGCGCCCTGATCGGGGCGTTCGATCGCGAGAGGAGCGATCGACTGATGGAAGCCCTAGATGCCTGCAACAGGCGGCACGGTCGCGGCGTTGTCTTTCCGGCGGCGGCAGGCGTCGCGCAACGGCGTTCGAAATGGATCACGAAGTTCGAGATGCGGTCTCCGCGGTACACGACGCGGCTCGACGAACTTCCGGTCGTAGGGGCGGCATGAGCGGGCGCTCGCATCCGACCACTCTGGTCGCCGGCAGGCTGTGGCGCTCAACCGACCCGTCCATTCCCGAGGACCGCCGTCACCGCTTCGTCTCCGCACTCATGGATGCTCGTCGAGCGGTCAAGGACGCCAAGCGCGGCGATGGCGACATGGCGGCGGCCCGAGCGGCCGTCGATGCCGCGAAGGTGGCGCTCGGCGAACGCGGCCCGGTTTGGTGGGACGATGGCGCCCCCGACTGGAATAGACGCATGGCCAAGAACACGCCCTACGCGAACTGGGCGGGAGGAGCGGTGAGAACCGCCTCGCGAGCGCGAGTCGAAAGGAAGCCGCATGATGACGGTCACCGACAATTTCATCGACGGCCGGATCGTGGAGCCGCAGGCCGGTCGTTATCTCGATCACGCCGATCCACGTACCGGACGCCTCTCGCGTCGCGCTGCAGACAGCGGCGGGGCGGATGTCGATGCCGCCATGACGGCCGCTCAGCGCCCCTTTCCGGCCTGGCGCGACATGCGTCCCTCCGAACGGGGCCGCATCCTCGTCGAGATCGGGCGTCGGGTGCGGGCGAGCGAGGAGCGGCTTGGCGCGGTCAAATCCGCCGAGACCGGCAAGCCGAAGCGCGAGATGGCCGCGTGATGGACCTGACCGCCCAGTATTTCGAGTTCTACGGCGGCATAGTCAACGTCATGGATGGCGAGCCGAATGGCGGATTGCCCTCTATGCGAGGGGCAACTCGTCAAGTTCAGAGCATGACGCCAGGTAGTCGAGCCACCAGCCCTCACTATCAAGTTTCTCTCGCTCAAATAGCCAGCGAAGACGAAGCTGGTCGTTCGAGGGCAATGCTGATCCTGCTAGCCATTGGGGCCGCCGCTTCACGAGCTCGTCGGCTGACAGGATCGCGAGCTCGCGAGAGTCAGCTGCTGCCTGCGCGCTGAACTCGCCGTTCAAATCGAGTTCCTGAATGATCCTTTGCGCTACCGCGACGATGTCGTTCTCGCCACCAAGAGCATGTTTTTCCAGGGAATGGGGCACGTTCACGCCATCGACACGCCCGCCCAGCACCCGAGTGATGAACTCGTGCGCTCTGCGTCTGCTTGTGACGGCGAATTCATATTCTGCCTTCCTCGGAGAAGGGCCGCGATCAAGCTCGATCTTCCACACACCGGTGGGCTGCTCCAAGATGCGCCACACCGGTTCTGGCACCTGCATCAGAATGCCATCGCCGACATGCAGCAGCGCGCTTGCGTAAAACGTCGACGCTTCAGCCTCGCGTGCCTGCTGATCGTCATCAATCCGCTTTCTGATCGTAAGCGCATCAATCCGATGTACGCCGTCGAAATTGTTCCAGGAAAGCGGGCTTCCTCGCGGCTTCGGAAATTCCCGTTCATTCCAATCAGCCGGGCGCTGACGACAGGGTATCCGATCCACCAGCCGCTGAAAATCCTCCGCTTTGACCGACGTGTATCCCTGGCGGTAGGTCGCTCTGACGAAAAGCTTGCCGCCGTAAGACAGATACAACTGCATCATTCCATCGAGATCATGTTCGAGACCGACGGCGGTGATAGCCTCACCAGGGGCGCTAGCGATTTTTACGGCAACTTGCGACCGAACGATCTGAATTCGTTCTCCGGCCTTTCGGCGTTCAAGACAGCGTAAGCTGTACGCATAAGGCAGTGTCAGGATCATCGGCACCTCAAGGAGGAGCTAGATGATCCTTGCTAAGAACGGCTTAATCCTTGGTCACCGGCGATCTGCTAGGCGCTCTGATGAGCATACTCCGGGTAGCAGGTAACAGGTGTCGAGGCATGCTGCCGGTTACAAATCGCTTTGGGCGCCGTGCTGTCCTCGACGCGCGGTCGCTACGGGCGAACTGGCTCAGTCACAAAATCGAAACGCCCGATTGAAGCGGCGCCAGAGGTACTCCGCCGCCTGCTCGGGAGAGAGCGCCTGCATGTTTGCAGTACGCTCGAAATCTGACATGCCGATTGCCATCGATGCCGATAGCGCCAACTGATCGCCGTCCATCGAGGGTGCTAAAATCTCGCTGCAGCCATCCCCAAACGCCCCTCGGCAAAGCATATGTTGTTAGGCCCCATCATGCCGCCGAGCCAAGTCCGGCATGTCCCCTTGCTGACGCCGTCCAGAAAACGGTTTCGCTCGGAAATCGGTCGCCGTCGCATCGGTGATGTCGGAATCCAGCCTGACATTCTCAGCTACCGCCTCATCCAAGTTCTCACCAAAGATGCGCCGGATCGCGACGAAAGCCGCTTTGGAAAACCTTCGGCGGTCGGGACCGTGAGAGGCGTCCTGACTTTCGGCAGAACGGTCTTATTGCGCCGCTCAGGCGGTCGCCCGGCGCCTGGAAATTGCCTGCGATCCGGAACTGGCGGGTGTCCAGGGAACGGAGGTGGCCCAGAAGGTTTTGCGCGCGCCCGGCTTGCGCTCGCCAGCACGGCGTCACGGGCTGCATCTTCGTCCATGGCATCTATCCGAACCTGAACGATCGATGCGAGCAGGCCGTCTGGCTCACAACGCCTGACCATAACCGGAAGCAGCTTGCGCTCCAGTCCCTCGGGATCACGGTTGAACGCGCGTGCCCATTCCGAAGATGCCATTCCGGAGCGCAGATAGTCGGGGGAGAGCACCAGAACTGTCCGGTCAGCCTGGGACGTTGCGCGCTGCATTTCCAGCACGAAGTTGCTGCCAGGTATGAAGTACCAAGCCTGAATTATTGTCTTGAAGCTTCTCTCCTCGAGGACGTAGGCAATCCACTCCGCCCACTGGCTGTCCGCGCTCGTGTAGTTGATGAAGAAATCGGTCATTGCGGCAATCCAGCTTCGAGGCGCTCGATGACATGGGGCGGCTCAGTCTGATGCGAAGGCTTCGGGCCTCGCAACCTGCGATGAATGGGGGCCGAAAAGAGCGTGGCAGCCTTAAGCTTGAGGGTAACGATAAGCCTAAGCAGATTTCATTATTATTTGAACTTATACTCTATTATTCAAAGAGAATCGCCATTTTATGGCATTGTCAGCGTATTGATTTTCGCGATTTTATGTCTATATCGGCGCGGTATTCTAAAATATACGATAGGCCGATAACTGCGGGGATCCGGCGCAGGCCTGCGATAGTCGGTTTTTCCGGTCGCGCTAGTCAGTTTCGCGGTTCGCCAATCGCGTGTTCTGGGCCAAAAAAATAGCTAGAATTTTAAGTATCGGAAAATCGAAAGCAAAAACAATTGTTTAGACATGGTGGGAAAATTGCGATTCCGGTGCTGACCCTTGAGGGGCAGCATCGGAATCGCAAAAAACGCAGCAGGCGGATATCCCCGGGTTTATCAAAAAAATACTTGAAGGGGGCAATCGGATACTATAGGTGTATATCCACAAGAGGGGGCGCGAAAATACGACGGCCCCATTGAAGTGGAGTTTCCGATGCGTGGTTTTGGGTATCGGGTCGGATATGAGCGTGGCGGTGCCAGCGTCTCGTGCTTGACCGGTGTGGATGCCCGGCGGTCGGCTCAGTGGGCCAGCGCGGGGGCTGTGCGGGCCTGCAGCGTCTCGGGCGGCCAGTGCGAGACGGCGGATACAGAAAGGTCGCGGGCAGGGAGCCCGCGGCCTGGAGAGGGGCCGATGGATTTCACTGGATTAATCCAGCGGAGGGGCGTCCGTCAGGTTGGTGGGGCGCAGGGCCCATTCACCCGTTACCGGATCGAACACGCCCGCAGGCAGCGGAATGTCGCGGCGCAGGTGGACGTAGTAGCGGTTCGAGCTGACGATCGGCAGGCCGTAGTGGCTGGCAACGGTCGCGAGCAGCAGCCGGTTGTGACGCAACGGATTTTGCTTCAGGCGACGGTAAACCGCAATTTCGCTGAAGCGCATTCGCTTGAGGCTGGCCAGGAACCGCGTCGGGGTAATGACGTGGTAGAGGTTGCCGGCGAAGGCGGTGCGGCGGTCCTGAAGATCCATAGCGAAGCTGGGATCATTGTCCGTGACGTTCTGGATGCCCGCATAATCTTCTTCGAGGATTTCGGCGAGGGTCGTGAGGGCGGTCACGCCTTCAGGGAGCGGCGCTGGGCAGTTCACGGGCATGCGAGTGACGAGCCCGATGTAGTCGAGATCGGCGAGAGCCACGGTCGTTGTGGCCTTGGAAAGGCGAGCGTTCGGTGCGTCGTCGTGGCAGTCGGCGAGGATGGCCGCAAGGGCCGGCGAGAAGGTCGACATCTGTCGTCTCCATGGGTTGCAGATGACGATCAAGAAACTCTGTTTTATGGATTTGAGCAATAACGTATTTTGCTCGTCCACCGACTCAATGATCCAGTACGGAGTACAAATCATGACCGAACTCGATAAAGAGCAGGCCATCGCCTTCGCCGAAAAGGAGCTGCGCGATGTCGAGATGCAGCTTCTGGGGTTGGCCCGAAAGAAGGCTGGAATCGTCCATTATCTGGAGATTCTGCGAGATAATGGCGCAACCGGCGCGCCTGATAACGAAGATGCGAGCGATCCGGCAGACGCGACGGCGCGCCAGCGCAACAATCGTTGGATCAAGGAGGCGGTGAATATCATTCTCCGCGAAGGTCAGCCGATGGCAGCCCCGGAAATCCACAAGGTTCATCCGAATCGCGGAACCGTCTCGAACGCGCTTCTGTACCGCCTGATGTACAACCGGGCAGCCTCGGGCAAGCTGCTCAACCTGGACAGCTTTTTCTGGCCGGCCGACGTGGCTATCCCCGATGGCTGGAAGATGCCGGACTTGAACGACCCGAACCGGGTGCGGCCTGGTCGCAAGCCCGGCGCAAACAAAAAGGGCAAGGCCATCTAGGCCTCGCCCTTGTTCAATCGAGCGCACTCCATGCGCCTTTACTCTTTGCGGTTGTAATCATAAAAGGCGCGAATGTCGCGATGCATTTTCCAGGCGAGCTCGGGAAACTGCTTGTCGAGCACCTCGCAGATCCTCACCCAAACACCTCCCTTCAGACACGCTTTAATGGCCATCCCGCGGCCGCGACGTGGATATTCCCGGCATCTGCCTGGATCAAGGTATCCGTAAGGCATGTTGGTGCGCCCCATGATGAACAGCTGATTGACCGCAAGCCTGGGGTTCGATCCGTACCTCTTTAATTGCTTGAGTACGCTTTCCGGCATGAACGGGAGGACGGCCTCGAACTGCTCGTCCGTGGCGTCATACAGACCGGTAGCAACCGCCTCCTTCAAGCGACCGGGGATCACGCCCTTGAAATACGGTATCACGCCCTCGATCAGATCGCTGAACACACGTTGGGCGACCGGGCTTTCTCCGTAGCTGGTGCGATGGAAGATCGCGTTCACCTTCAAAGTGGTCTCGACTTCGAAGGCACGGCTTGCGAAGACGCTCTTGATCCGGACCGTTCCGATCATCCGCCGAACCGCCGCATAGGCATGGATGTAAAGCTCCACCTGGGCAGGATCGTCTGCCAAGTCGGGCCGGTGGCGGCGTTCGACGATCATGTCGTACGCTTTGACCAGGGTGTTTCGGGCGTCGTCTTCGATTGCCGGAGGCGCGACCGGCAGTGCCGCCAGAGCGCGCTTGATGACCTCGCGTTCCTCGGTCGCCTTGCTGCGCTGTTCGGCAACCTGCTCAGCTGGAAAGCCTTGCACGACGACCTGGTCGAACAGTCTGTCGAGCAATGCAGTCAACTCGATCAGGCGTTTCGCCAAAGCCGTTCGCTTGGCCTCCACTTCCGCCGTGATGACAAGGCGCTGCTTTTCGAAGGCCTCTCGATAGATTCCTTCGAGTTCCGGATCGGCAAGGACCTTCCGAGCAGCCTTCAGAACGCAAGCTTCAACGTCGCGAGCGAAGGGCGCGAATGCGATGCAGCGTTTTGGGCAAAACACATGCCACTGGTCATCGTAATTGTGGTACCGCCACTTCATCGCGGTGTCGCAATGTCCGCACGTCACCTCGACGCCATTCAGCGCGCTGAGTGGCCGCTTGGTCGGCCTGCTATAGTGTTTGCTCACTGTCTTGTAGACCGCATTCCACATTTCTGGGGTGACGATCTGCCAGTGCGCGGTATGCCTTGGATCGACATGGACCCAGTCGCTCGGTCCGGTCTGCTCCGAGACGCTGTATCCGAGTTCCGGATTGAGACGTCGGTTGGTTCGGCCCCAGACGTGCAGCCCGCGATATTTCGGATTGGTCAGAAACCGACGGACCCTGACGACATTCCAGCTCCGGGTTGCAGTGAGCGGATGACTCGCCAACTTCGTGGCGATCTCATGCAGAAGGAGGCCGTCGAGCCGGTCCTGAAACGCCTGGACAATTAGCGGACGGAGTTCCTCGTCGACGATCCAGACACCGCGGTTCCCCGGAACCTTCTTGTAGCCGATCGGCATCTGCGCAACGCCGAGCCCCTTCTCGATGGCGGTTCGCGTCCCGTGAGCTACGTTTTTAGCCAGGGCTTCAAGCTGCTCAGCCGAATACCAGCTGCGGAACGCAATGTCGGCATTGTTAACGGGGCCGCGGGCATGCCAGCTCATCAGCGTCACGCCGTAGAGCTTGAAGAGGTACTTGATCTGGCTCGTAATGCGGACATCGCGCGCGAGCCGGTCGATATCCTCGATGATGACGACGTCGAACTCGCCGTTCTTTGCGTCCTCGAGGAGCCGCTTCAAGGCGGGGCGCTCCCAGGTCCGTCCGCTGAAGTGCTCGTCGACATACATTTCGTCGACGACACGCCCGCATTGGGCCATGGCCACGTCATTGATCAGCCGCTCCTGGCGATCGATTGAGTCGTTGTACTCCTTGGCGCTCGAACGACGCGCATAGCCGACGACGCGGTTCTTCCGCTTCGGCTCCGCCGTGTCCACATTGGTGCTGTGGCGCTCATAGAAGGTCTCGGGCAAGCCGGGAGCCGCAACTGGGGGCTGAGCCATGACATGCGGCGGAGCGGCTGCGCTCGTCGGCGCATGGCGGGCCACCGCATCCGCTACGTCGAGCGGGGCGGGTTTGGCCGGTGCGGCGCTCGCACCGGCTTCATTGAAGGTGTCGAACAGCTTTTCGACAGGATGAAGGCTACGCATAATACAGGTCCTCTGGGACCGCGAAGCTCACAGACTTCCAGCGGTCGAAACTGACATCGGTTGATTGGGGGAATGCCCCTGGGGGCGGGGCTTCAGATCAGCGGGATCGGGCCTGGCCGTGCCGCTCGCAGATCCCGGCACAGGTCGGGCCGAACGCTGCCAGGGCGCTCCTGGTCCTGATCTTGTGTGTCTCCGGGATCGGCATTGGCTGAGGCTCCTCGCAGGGCAGGGGCGGAGCTATGCGAAGCGGTTCTGCCAGCCGACCATCAGCGTGACACCGTGGAGCTTCAACAGATCTTCGAGCTCGTTGATGACGCTGAGGCTTCGCGCGAGGCGGTCCTGATGCTCGACGATGACGATGTCGATCTCACCGTTCCTGGCGTCCTCAAGCAATCGCTGCAGAGCGGGGCGCTCCATGGTGCGTCCGCCGCCTTTCTCATCGACGTACATGTGATCGACGATGCGACCGCGTCGGGCGACAGCCACATCGTTGATCAACTTCTCCTGTCGTTCGACCGAGTCGTTGAACTCCTTCGCGCTCGACCGCCGAGCGTAGCCGACAACGCGCAGCTTCGGCGCCCATGTCGGCGTTGTCTCGGCCATCGCATTCGGTGGGATGGCGCGCGCCGCTCCTTCCTTGAGCCGGGGCAGAGTTTCGGGTTTGGCCGCGGCGATGCTCGCGTTCGTCTTGTTGAGGATGGCGATCAGCTTCGCGACGAGATGATGGATGCGCATGGTACAGGTCCTCTGGGACCGCGAAGCGCACAGGCTTCCAGCGGTCAAGAATGCATTCTGATGATGGTCGGGATGCCCCTGGCGGGGCTTCAGATCAGCCGGATCGAGCCTGGCTATGCCGCTCGCCGATCCCGGCACAGGTCGGGCCGAGCGCTGCAAGCGCGCTCCTCATCCTGACCTGATATGCTCGCGGGAGAGCCATCTCGTGCGGTTCCTCGTTGGGTACCGTCAGAAATTACTCGAAACTGATTTTCGATTCAAATCCATAAAACTGTTTTCGGTGGACGGGGATTATCGCTTCCGCCGAGGTTCCTGAGGCAGGCCCGATTTCTCAGCTTTCCGGGTTGGTTTTACCGAGAATTCTGCATCTTCTGGCGAAGAAACACTCCAGAATGGATTATGCGGGCGGTGCTGCGTTTTTAGCGACTCGTAGATTTCAAGCCGCGCGATGGCCTTGATCAGGGACTCAATCGGAGTGGTAAGCATCGCTTTGTGGACTCCAGTCTCGCTGGTTCGTGGATTGCTCACCAGGGTTCGGCGGTGAGGTAGGCATGGAGGCGCACGAGGTCGCTCAGCCGGCCGCTGGCGAGCATTCTCAATGGTGCCTGGCCGAAGGCATCATTGCGCCGGCGCATCCAGGCGTATCCGCGTCTCCGATCCACGAAGAGAGCGCGGAGCTGGACATGGATGTGGAGCAACAGGATGCACCGCAGCTTGAGGTCGCCGTCGAACACAGAGAGCTCGCCGCGGCGCCAGGCGTCATAGGCCTGCGGGTCGAGGGCGAGGATGCGAGCGCCAGTTGCGTCGTCGACCTGCCAGCGATCGAGGAGCCGGACGATCGCGCGGTTGAGGGCGGCGAGTTCCTCGGGGGGCATGCGAAGAGTTTACGGAGTTCGTCGCCGCTCAAGGTGCGCCTCTGCTCCAGCGCGTCGGCGATGTCCATGAGTTGGCGCCGATGGTCGGACAACAGCTTCATGCAGCGTTCGTCGAGGATGTGGAGCTCGGCTTCGATCTGCTCGCGGAACCTGGGATCTGCGAGAGCTCGCGCCGCGTCGTTGGCGGGCGCGCGCTGAAGAAGGGCGGCGCCGAGACCGAAAGATCCATGGATGGCGCAGGCATAGGTCGTCGCAAGCGCAAGGTCGACATGGCAGCCGGAGGAGCCTTCGCCGAGCATCAGGATTTCGGCGGCCCTGCCGGCGAGCATGATGACGACCTGGTCATCAAGGCGCTGTCTGGTGCCGATGCCGCCAACCCCGTCTGTCAGGATCCCGCCGGCTCGCACGCCTGTTGAGACCGTCGAGGCGTGGTCGACATGGCGGCCGAGCGCGAGTGCAGCGACTGCGTGCCCGGCTTCGTGGATCGCGATGCGGCGAAGGTCCGCTCCATCCACATCGTCCTTCAGGAATTGGGCTGCAACGTCCTGGAAGGTAAGTGGACGATCGGCGCGGCGCGCATCGGAGATGGCGACCTTGGAGCGGAAGGCGATATCCGCTCCAGTCGAACCCTGGGCGAGCTGAGCGAGCGCAATGAGTTCCGGCTCGGAGAGGCGGCTGGCAAGATGGAAGCGAAAGACGCCTATGAGTTCGTTGGCCGTGGGCGGCTTGATCTCGAAATGGAGTTCGAGGCGCCCGGCCCGGGTCAGGGCGGTATCGAGGTGACTGATCATGTTGGTCGCCGCAACGACGATAACGCCATGGCGGGCCTCGTCGAGCAGCTTGAGCAAATGCGTGACCAAGCTTGACCAGTATTGACGGTGGCGGCTGTCGAGGCTCGCCCGGTTCGGAATTGCGTCGATCTCGTCGATGAAGAGAACGCTCGGGGCCTGCTCTCGCGCGCTTTTGAAGATCTGGTCCAGGGCCTTGATCAGCGAGCTCAGGTAGCCGTCGGTGCTGGCGAAGAGCTGCCCAAGCGACGTGGTGATGAAGGGGATGCTGCACGACCGCGCGAGAGCACCGGCAAACAGAGTTTTTCCAGTGCCGGGTGCACCATGAAGGAGAGCGGCGGTGCTGAGCTCTGCCCAGGCAATCTCGCCGCGGCGATAGGCCTGGAGGTCTCGGGCAAGCGCCAGGCCCCAATCCTTGGCCGCGCCGTAGCCGGTTAGTTCTGAAAGAGAGGGCCTGCTGGCATCGCTGGAGTTCGACGCGAGGCCGAGCCGGATGCGCCGATCCAGCTCGGTGAGGCGAGCGACAGCGCGGCCCGCGTTTTCACCGGGGCGCATTGCCGAGAAGATAACGCTGGCGTGGAGTTTGGTCCCGATGTCGGGCGGTAGCTTGCCGATGCGCTTGTTGCCGTAGAAGGCCCGAAGTGTGGCTTTCAGCTGGGCGTTCGTGGGGCAGGGGATGCGGACCCGATAATCGGCTGCCGCGATGAGTTCGGGAGACAGCTGCGTTTCGGCGTCGGTCACCATGGCAACAAGGGAGTGGCCGACCTCGATCGACGTCCGCAGTGCGTGGTTCTGTGTTAGCGCGGCGTTCTTGTTGAGCTTCTCCTCCCTGGTGATGAGCTCGGCCGGCCGGAAGTCGAAACGGACGCTGGTCTGAAGGAGTTCGAACCAGCCTTTGGAGGGAGCTTCGAGGATGATGACGATGCTCCGCTTCCGCGTGAGATCGCGCTGCATGGCCGGTGGAATCGCGTCGGCGAGCATCAGTTCAGCCAGATAAATCGACGGGCGAATGCGGGGCTGATCGTCATCTTCGGGCGGGAAATCGTCTTCGAGCAGAACGTTGACGTTCATGGCGTGTGCCTGTGGATGTGAGGGTGGATAGGTGCCTAGGGAGAGCAGGGAGGGGCGCAGGCATGGCCACGAAGGCCCGCGCTGAAGCCGGTTCGATGTCGATGGAAAGCTGAGATGTCTGTTGCCCAGACACGTAGGCGGGGCGGAGTCGTGGACTCATGAGGTAGCAGGTAGCAGATGACGATACCTGCTACCTGCTACCCATGAGATGAGCTTGCAGGCTGCATCCAGGGGATGGATGACACAGGTGCGTAGGGGTGAAGACGCACCTGGCTATTTAGGGAGAGTGGTTTGGAGGCGTCGAAATGAAGGACGCCGGCGGAAACGAGCTTGAGAGCGGCATCGCAGCTGTCTTGGCTGGCCTCGCATCGCCTCACGCATTCCATGAGAGGCGCGTGGCCAACATCGAGGAGGAAGTCGACGACGCGGGCCTCGTCGAGAGGATGGACTTCCGCGCGTGCGCACCGGGCGATCTGCTGCGCGTTGGACCAGGCAGGCTCGGACTGGAGCGCTTCGCTGGTCGTGGAGAACAGCCAGATGTTGCGGCTCGCGAGGATACGATCGGCTTCGAGCCAGCTCTGGCGGAGATGGCTGCTGCTGGCGAAGTCGTGGGCTTTGACGGCGATGACGAAGACGCCGACTTCGTGGCGCAGGAGATATGCTGAAAGGCCGTGGAAGGCATCGGCTCTGTGGGGCGGCAGGATGGAGTTGAAGTCGAAGCTGGCGAAGGAATGAGCGCGGGGGTCTGCCTCCATATGGATGATGAGTTGGCGGCCGCCGTCGCAATTGACTTCGAATGACCCGGCCGCCTTGGAGGGGTGCAGTTTCACGGCACGGTCCTCCGCCGGGGAAGCGCTTCCGGCAATGGCCCGCCTTCCAGCCGATAGAAACGGGAGAAGGTGCGAGCCCACTTGCCGTGCGGGTCGACGCAGAAGAGCTGGGATGTGGTGACCAGCTTGGTGCCGAGGCGGGGATGGCCTTCGGCCAGACCGATAAGGCACGGGACCTGGTGCTGGCCGATCATGAAGCTGCGCATGACGACCGCTTCCTCGAGGTCCTGCGGGGTGGGCCGCGTTCCGGCGATTATGTCGGTCAGATCGTCAGTGAGCATCTGGAGGAGGCGAATCCTCTCCAATGCTCCCGCGCGCATTTGCGGGTTGTCGAACGGCATTCTCGATCTCCAGTTGGTGGACGGGCAGCGTGAATCTTCGCGGCGGGAGCGAGGCTCGACCGGGAGCGGTTAGCAAGGATTGAGCTACACCAATTTGGTGCAATCCATGACTCGATCATGAATCGACACCCGTCGAGCACGGATTGATCTCAACGTCTCATTAACTCTGTGGCTTGCACCCTCGGGAAAGAGTGGTGATCGTGCAGGCACAAGACTGGCCGGCTGATTCAC
Source organism: Allobosea sp. WAO (assembly GCF_001509835.1). Taxonomy (GTDB): domain Bacteria; phylum Pseudomonadota; class Alphaproteobacteria; order Rhizobiales; family Beijerinckiaceae; genus Allobosea. The sequence goes on along the minus strand of NZ_JXTJ01000002.1, from coordinate 47,722 downwards.
ACCACTGCTCGACGCAACAGGAAGCAGATGGACGGAGCTGCCTTCAAAGAGGCACTGGCCTCGCTGGGCCACACGCAGTCCAGCTTCGCCCGTGAATACAGACTACCCATTCGCACGGTACAAAACTGGGCGAAGGACGGGCCTCCTGATCACATGGACCTAATCCTGAGTGTCCTGGTGCGTCAGAAGATTGAATCCCCGTCATCACTCCAATGGAGTTCAAGCGAGGCCGCCATGTTGGACGCCGCTCGTGCCCTCGATGTCACCCTTCGGGCGGTGCTGCTTCGTGCCACCAAGGCGGGTTGGCCCAAGGACGTCGCCGTTGCGGGGTTCCTAGCGTGGTCCACGATGCAGATCGCCAACAAGGGCTGATCGAACCTGCGCCCACCATAACTGGAAGAAAGTTTCCAAAGCGTTAACTCGTTCCTCTAGCATGCAAGATGCTGTCTAGTCCCCCTTTGCCGGGCGAGGACGGACCCCCCTCGTGGCTCCACGGGCCACTGCGGGATTGGCCCGAATACACCCTTGGTCGCGATGGCGTTGGACGCGACCGCCTGTAACAAGTAGGCGACGTAGCGTCAGGGGGTGAGAGCGGTGACGGGTGGCCTCATCCGCGGAGTAGCAGCGCTGCTCCTCTTGTGCAGCATCGGCGGATGCGCGAACGAGTTCGCAGCGCGGGAGGCGATAACGGCCGATCAGATCCAGCGTGTCGTCGACGATCTGAAGCGGCAGGTCAGCATCTATGTCGCCTACCAGAACTCCCGAGAAGGTCGCCAACGACTAGTCGAGCAGTCCTCAACGAACCCGTGCGGCAACGGCCTGATCGACTTCGATATCAAAAGCGTCAAGATCACCCTGCTCATGACCACGGAGAAAAGCGGTTCTCTGGGGCTCGACGTAGCCCCGATCCCTGTCGGCGGGGCCACTTTGGGCGGAGGCTTCTCGTTCTCATCCTCGCGGGCCGATACGCAGGAGCTCACGTTTTCGGCGTCGCCTCTCAAAAATTCGAATTTTCGATATGTTGGCCAGGAGAATGTGGAGACCGCGCCAATCGCCGGCGCCCTCATCAATCTGCGAGACAGCCTCATCAAGAGCAGCAAGGTCGAAAACCGCATCTGCTTCCAAACCAGCAACGCTGACAACACCTTCAAACTTGGCGTCACCTTGAGCTCAAAATTCGGCGCTGATGGCACCTTGGGTGTAGCGCCGCTTGCCGTCACCGCATCGGGCGAAACCAAGGGCTCGACCGGAAATACTCTCGTCGTGACGTTCGTACCGTCGAAGCCGAGGACGATATGGCTCACCGGCGGAGGGAAAGGCGGTTACAGCGGCAATGACAATCAGGTCTGGGGCGGGAACAACCCGCTTCCGGCGAAAGTCGAACTGCCCACTCCTGAGGCCACACCCGGGACAGTTCGTGGAACCGGCCAAAACTGTCCGCCCGGTTCCAATCGGCCCGATTGCCGCGGAACATTCGGATCCCCGGGACCAAAAATGTAGTCCGAGCGCTGAGCCCCAAAGGTTCGATATCGCTATTGTTCGTTTCACTGGCTTTGACGCGCTGTTCATTCCTTCTCGGTTAGCTCGGGACAACCGAGGGAGCGGGTATGCCCACCAAGTCCGAAGTCTGGTTAGCCGCGGACGCCTTGCGGGCCAAGAACGAGTTGGTCTCGATCCGGACCGTGCGGCCGACGCTCCGTAACGGAGGGTCATATCGGGATATCGGACCTCACCTGGCGACTTGGAAAAAAGCGCGGACCTACCAGCCGGGAATTGAACTCGCTGGCTTGCCCGATTTTCTCCAAACCAAGGTTGTTCAAGCGGCATCGGAAATGTGGGAGGCCGCCATGCAGGCTGCCACAAAGCACCTCGAAACCGCTCGGGAGCAGGCGGCTGCTGGAGTTGCGATCGAACGGGAGCTTCGCGACGAAGCCCTGGCTGCCACCGACAAGCTGGAGTTCGAAATCTCAATTCTGCGGCGGGATGTCGAGAGGCTCACAGCCGAGCTCGACGAGGCAAAATCCAAGGCGGACAGCTTCCAAGCTGAGCTGATGCGGATTCGATCGGACCCGCCAGATCCCACGCGGGCTCGAAAGGAGGCTCGTGAGAAGTCGCGGAAGGCGTGGGACAAACTGATACGCGAGCTTGGAGAAATCCTACGCCGGTTGCCTGCCGACAGTGCTGGCCTGACCCTCGACGAATTGCTCGAAGCGATAACGCCAGAAATGCGGCAGTTCGCCCACAGCAAGGGCCAAGAGATTGACCGCAGGACCCTGCAGAAGAAAATCGCGACGCGGGTCTTACACGGCAAGTACGTCACGAGGGTCGGCGACTATTACCAGGGGATCGTTGAAGACGAGCCCGTTTAGAGGTGCGGGCTGGGCCTTTGGGGACCCCTACAGCTTCAGCGCTTAACGGAAAGGGAGCCTGACCGGCCCAAGCGCCGCTTGTTCAGCTGCAAAGACCTCCTCAGCTTCCTCGCGTTCGCGCGCATACCTCTCGTTCTCTTTTGCTGAGCGCATGATCACATGGTGCGTGGGCGGGTGCTTGCGAAACCCGCGTTGCACCTCGATTCGGTAGATAACCGCCACCTCGTGCCCCCAGAAGCGGATGCGCTCAATGCTCCATTTTAAGGTCTGGCTGATCTTCGTTCGGAGGTCAGCCGCGGTCTCGGGGGCAGCATCCTTCAGCCGACCGCGCAACTCGGCAATGATCGCCTCATGCTTATCCGGGGTCGGCACACTGTTTTGCTTGGCGAGTTCCGCCTCGAGGGCGGCGATCTCCTCGACCAGGGCTCGTTTCCTCTGCTCGTCCGAAGCCAGCGCAGCAATCGCTGACGGCAGCTTGAGTTTGACCGCCTCTAAAAGACCTTCGAAACCAGCCTCGATCTTTCCGATCTCGGCCCGTTTCATTTCTAAAACGACAGCGGCGGAGGAACCGGCCGACGCGTCAAAGTCGGACCAATCGACCTTATAGCCACGATCCAAAACAGCGTCTTCGATGGCATCGGCTCGCCAGCGGGCGGAGTTCTCGCAGCCTGCTCTCCGCTCGAACGACGAGCACATGTAATAGCGCGCCCCCTTTGGGGGCGTGCCCTTGTTGATATGAGACATGCGATGGCCGCATGAGGCGCAATAGACCATTCCTTGAAGCAGGTTGATCATTCGACGGCCGCGCCGACCAGCGGTGCCGCGCCGCGAGAAAGTCGCCGCCGCCGCGAGGGTGAAATCCGAGTCCGAGATCACCCTGGGGAAATAGTCGGGGATCGGATCCCCCTGCGGGGTTCGGTTACCGTCACGATCGGTTGCATGGGACTGAAACTCTCCAAGCACGGCGCGAGAGGTGAGTACCCGAATCAAGTTCGACCGCCCCCATTTGCGACTCCGAAAAGGCGGGATCTTATTGTCATTGAGATGCTGGACGATGCGACGTTGACCGTATCCATCGATCGCCATCCGAAAGATCATTTGAACGACTGCAACGCGTTCAGGCACGGGTTCGATCGTCCGGTTCTTGCCTATCCCTGTGGCCTTCAGCCATCCAGGCAGCCTGGCCGTCAGGATGACACCGTCGTGAGCCTTGTCCCGCTTGGCCATCCAGGCCTCGCGCACGCGGCGTGATTTTTCAGCGGATTCCTGGTTGGCGCGGATGGCGGTTCCCAGCCACAAAAAAAGGGCGCCGGGATTCTTTTCGAGGATCTCCTCGGAATACTCGATGTCATCGTTCAGCGCGACAATGCGGATACCGGCACTGATGATCTGGAACATCAGATTGAACGCCTTGTAGGCGGCATCGCGGCTCAAGCGATCGAGGGATTCCACGAGAAGATATGTGCCCCTCGGGATTCTCCCGCTGCTCACCAGGTTCAGAAAAACCGACAGCTTGCCTTCGAGCGCGTTCTTGCCCCGGAAGGCTGAAACGCCGGCATCCCGGATCGTCTTGTTGATCGGGATGTTGTTCCTTCTCGACCAATCATCGGCCATCTGGAGTTGGCGGCGAACGGTATCACCCTTGACCTGTTCCGGCGTCGAGAAGCGCAGGTACGACACTGCGAACACGCCGTTGGGCGCCGGCTGCTGGGCCTTTTTCGGGTCTGCTTTTGGCATCATGGTCTCGCCGGTTCAATCCTTGGCGTATCGTGCCAAGCCTTGAGAAATCGATAATCAAACCAAGTGCTTGGCCAGATGACGAAGGATTGTAAATTTATAGGTTTTTAGAGTCTGATGAACGGGCCTCCCGGTGCCGGCAAGTCGATGCTGGCCAGCCGGCTGCCCTCGATCCTGCCGCCGCTCGCACCGCGCGAGCTGCTCGAGCTTTCGATGGTGCTCTCCATTGCCGGCTATCTTGCCGATGGGGCGCTGACCGACCGGCGGCCGTTCCGGGCGCCGCATCATTCGGCCTCGATGGCGGCGCTGGTCGGCGGCGGCATCAAAGCGACGCCGGGCGAGGTCTCGCTCGCCCATCATGGCGTGCTCTTCCTCGACGAGTTGCCGGAGTTCCAACCGCAGGCGCTCGACGCGCTGCGCCAGCCCATGGAGACCGGCGAAGTGCTGATCTCACGGGCCAACCACCGTGCCGTCTATCCGGCGCGCTTTCAGCTGGTCGCGGCGATGAACCCTTGCCGCTGCGGCAAGGCGACCGAGCCGGGCTTTGCCTGCCACCGCCAGCCGAATGAGCGCTGCATGGCGCAGTACCAGGCCGGCATCTCCGGGCCGATGCTCGACAGGATTGATATCACCATCGACGTGCCGGCCGTGACGGCCTCGGACCTGATCCTGCCTGCCGCTGCCGAAGGCTCGGCCGAGGTCGCGGCGCGGGTGGCGCAGGCTCGGGCACGTCAGGTCGCGCGCTTCGAGCGGCTCGGGCTCGAAGGTGTCACCAGTAATGCCGGCTGCCCGTCATCGGCGCTCGACGAGGTCGCGCGGCCTGACGCGGCCGGGCTCGCCCTGTTGCGCAACGCGGCCGAGGCGATGCGGCTGACAGCACGCGGCTATCACCGCGTGCTCAAGGTTGCCCGCACGCTCGCCGATCTCGACGGCGAGGAAAAGGTCGGGCGAATCCACCTCGCCGAGGCCCTATCCTATCGCTCGCGGATCGATCAGGCGGCGCAGGCGGCCTGATCGCCGTTCCATGCCAAAAGGTTAACGAAACCATTCGAACCCGCCGCAATCCGGGGCTTTGGCGCGAACCTTTCTTCAACATGGCCCTGCTATACCGGGGCCATGGAGTCCTGGCCTGCCTTGCCTGTCGTCGTCGCCGTCGTAACGTCGCTGCTCGCCGTGCTCTCCGGCTTCGCGGCCCTATGGCTGCTGCGCGAGCGCGGGCGCATCGTGCGCCAGGCCGCGGCAATCGCCGGCGATGTCGAGCGCCTGAACGACCGGCTCTGGGAACTGGCCGACAGCGAGGAGCGCTATCGCAGCCTGATCGAGGCGCAGGGCGACCTGATCGTCCGCCGCAGCGAGGGCCGGATCGTCTATGCCAACGCCGCCTATGCGGCGCTGCTCGGCCTTGACGAGAGTGCGGCCGCCGGCAGCTCGCACCGGCCGCAGGTCCGCATCACCCGGCCGGCGCAAGCCTTGGCCGACGGCGCCCGCATTTTCGACGAGTGCATCGAGACCGAGGCGGGCGACCGCTGGATCTCCTGGGTTGAGACCGTCGTTCCTGTCGCGGCGGGGCAGGCTGTGCTCCAGCGCGTCGGCCGCGACATCAGCGCCCGTATCGCCGGTGAGCGCGCGCTCGAGGAGGCGCGCAGCCGGGCGGAAGAGGCGAGCGCCGCCAAGTCACGCTTCCTCGCCACCGTCAGCCACGAGTTCCGTACCCCGCTCAACGGCATTCTCGGCATGGCCGATCTGTTGGGGGATACAAGGCTCGAGCCGGAGCAGGCGACCTATGTCCGGGCGCTGCGCACCTCGGGCGAGGCGCTGCTCGGCCTGGTCGACGGCATCCTCGATTTCGCCAAGGTCGAGGCCGGCAAACTCGAACTGGCAGACGAACCCTTCGACCTCGCTCTGCTGATCGAGGACGTGACCGAACTGATGGCGCCGCGCGCTCAGGCCAAGGGCATCGAGGTCTCGGCCCTGCTCGCCGCCGACCTGCCGCAGTTCATCCGCGGCGACGCCGAGCGCCTGCGCCAGATCCTGCTCAATCTCGTCGGTAATGCGGTGAAGTTCACCGAACGCGGCGGCGTCGGCATCCAGGCTGAGCGCGATGGCGAGGCGATCCTCGTCGCGGTCGCCGATACCGGCCCCGGCATTCCCGCCGAGCGTCTCGAGAGCATCTTCGAGGAGTTCGAGCAGGTCGAATCCGCGGGCATGCCGACGGCGGGCGGGACCGGGCTCGGGCTCGCGATCGCGCGCCGGCTGGCAGCGGCGATGGGCGGGACGATCCTGGTGGAAAGCACGGTGGGGCAGGGGGCGACCTTCCTGCTGCGCCTGCCGCTTCGTGCGGTCGCCGGGGCAGAAGCTGCCGGCAAAGAGCCGGACTGGCGTGGCAAGCGTCTGCTGATCGCCAGCGGGGCGCCGTTCAGCGCCGGCCATCTCGCGGAGCAGGCCCGCCGTCACGGCGCCACCGTCATCCTCGCCGCCGACCGGCAGGCCGCGCTCGCCCGTCTGAAAGCGGACGCCGCGCCGACGGCGCTGCTGGTCGACCGGGCGTTGCCCGGTGGCGATGTCGAGGGGCTGGCCGAGGCGGCAAGGCAGGCAGGCGTCGCCGAGATCGTCATCATGCTCTCACCGGCCGAGCGCCGTGGCTACGGCTCGCCTTTCACTGCAGGCTTTACCGGTTTCCTGGTCAAGCCGGTGCGCGCCCGGTCTCTGCTGGAGCGGCTCGGCGGCACGCAGCGCCCGCCGGAAACGGCGGCTGCGGCGACCTCTGCCGCGACGCCGGCGCTCGCGAGCGGCCTCCAGGTGCTGGTCGCCGAGGACAACGAGATCAATGCCCTGCTGGTCACGCGGACGCTGGAGCATTTCGGCTGCGTGCCGACCTGGGCGCGCGATGGCGGCGAGGCGGTTCGCCTGGTCGAGGCCGCTCTTGCCGGACAGAGGCCGCCCTTCGCTCTCGCCTTGCTCGACATCCGCATGCCGGTCCTCGACGGTCTCGCCGTGGCCCGTCGCATCCGCGCGGCGGAGCGTGTGCGGGGGGGCGCCCGTCTGCCGATCCTGGCGGTGACCGCCAACACCTCCGAAGAGGATCGGCGCGCTGCGCTGGCGGGCGGCATGGATGATTGTCTGGCTAAGCCGCTTTCGCGCGACGCTCTGCGCGCCTGGGTGGAAAAGCTTGCCGGGGCGGCAAAGACGTCTGCGCGTTCCGCCTGAGGCCATCGACCGCGCCGGGCGATGCCGCAAGGGGGGTCGCCATCGCGTTGCCGATCGGCTATCTCTTGGTCATATCTCTGTCGTAGTTCTGTCGCGATCCCGTTAGACGTTCGGCGCAGTGGTGTCATGCGCCTAGCCGAGGCCTCACAGGGATAAGACCGCAAATGGCGTTCGACGTTCTCCTAGGTCTCCGCCAGCCGGCAAAGCAGAAGCCGGGAGCCTTGCCGCAGCGTGGCAGATTCTCGCCTTTCGGGCTGATGGCCGGTGCCAGGCAGCGCAGTGTCTTCTCCTATCCAGGCCCCGATGCGCTGTCGGGGACGCTCGGCCGTTCGGGCTCGCTCGAGGTCCGTCTGGCGCGCGGCCCGCGCGAGATCTGGCGGGCGCAGCGCCTGCGCTACCGCGTCTTCTACCAGGAGATGTCGGCGAAGCCCGATGTCGTCTCGCGCATGTTCCGGCGCGATGCCGACCGGTTCGATGCCTCCTGCGACCATCTCCTGGTCATAGATCACGCCGCGCGGGGCCGCTTCGGCGGCATAAAGCCCAAGGTCGTCGGCACCTACCGGCTGATGCGCGAGCAGGCGGCCTGGCGGCTCGGCGGCTTCTACAGCCAGTCGGAATTCGACATCGAGCCGATGATCGCGCGCCATCCCGAGTTGCGCTTCCTTGAGCTCGGCCGTTCCTGCGTGCTCAAGCCCTACCGCACCAAGAAGACGGTGGAGCTGCTCTGGCACGGCATCTGGGCCTATGTCCGCCATCACCGCATCGACGCCATGTTCGGCTGCGCCAGCTTCGACGGCGTCGACCCCGATACGCTGGCGCTGCCGCTCTCCTTCCTGCACCATCACGCCACCGCCCAGGGCGAATGGCGCGTCGTGGCCAAGCCGGAGCGCTATGTGGCGATGGACCGTCTGCCTGCCGGCATGGTCGACGCCAAGGCTGCGCTGAAGAGCCTGCCGCCGCTGGTGAAGGGCTATCTGCGCCTCGGCGCCCGCTTCGGCGCCGGCGCCGTGATCGACCGCCAGTTCGGCACGACCGATGTGCTGGTGATCGTGCCGGTGGCCTCGATCGACCAGCGCTATCTCGATTATCTCGACGGCGAGGCCGGGCGCTACGCCGCCTGAGGCGTCTCTATTCGCCGTTCGCCGCGAGGTCGCGCAGCGCCTGGCGGTACTCCGGATAACGGAAGCTGTAGCCAAGTTCGCGCTTCAGCAACGCGTTCGAGACCCGCTTGTTCTCGCCATAGAAGCTCGCCGCCATCGGCGAGAGCTTGGCGGGATCGAAGGGCGTTTCCGGCGGCGGCGCCAGCCCGGCGAGTTCGGCGGCGAAGCTGATCACGTCCTGCGGCGGCGCCGGCTCATCGTCGGTGACGTTGTAGATCGCCCCGGCCTGCGGCTTGCCGAGCGAGGCCAGCAGCACCCCGGCGATGTCGTCGACATGGATGCGGTTGAAGACCTGGCCGGGCTTGATCAGCCGGTTCGCGGTGCCGGCGCGCAATTTGGTGATGGCGTTGCGGCCCGGCCCATAGATGCCGGAGAGCCGGAAGATCTGCACCGGCTTGCCGCTGCGTTCGCCCAGGGCGAGCCAGCCCTGCTCGATGTCGAGGCGCTGGCGCGAGCGCCGGCTGGTCGGTCGCGCTTCGGCAGTCTCGTCGATCCAGGCGCCACCATGGTCACCATAGACGCCGATCGTCGAGAGATAGCCGATCCAGCGCAGATTGGCGGCGGTCGCGAGCTTATCGGCCAGCGTCCGCAGTACGGGATCGCCCTCCTCGTCGGGCTGGACGGAGACGAGCACGGCATCGGCTTCCGCCAGCGCGGCGGCCAGCGGCGAGGAAACCGCGAAGCCGCCGAAGACGAGCGTGCGAAGGCCGTCGCGGCTGAGGCTCGCGGCCTTTTCGGCCGAGCGCACCGTGCCAGTGACCTCCCAGCCTTGCGCCAGCGCGGCGCGCGCGAAGAAGCCGGCGGAATAGCCGAGGCCGAGGATGACGAGCTTCATGCAGGTTCCAGCTTTCTGAGATCGGGCCTAGCCCATTCGGTCCGGACATCGGCATCAGGCTCGCAAGCGAGCCTCGCCGGCGCGAGTGCCGCTGCCCGCTCCGGGGCGAGGCGCAGCAGCGCCCAGGTCGCCATCGCCCGCACCAGCGGCGAGGGATCGTCGATGAGCGCCTCGGCGCTCGCCGCCAGCGCCGGCTCGCCGCTGTTACCGATCGCGATCAGCACGTTGCGGATGAAGCGGTCGCGGCCGGTCCGCTTCACCGGCGTGCCGGCGAAGAGCTTGCGGAAGGCGGCGTCGTCGAGCGCCGCGAGCTTGGCGAGCGGCAACGCGTCGAGCTCGTCCCTGAGCGCGAGGCGGGTTTCCTGCGCCGCCTGAGCGAACTTGTTCCATGGGCAGACTGCAAGGCAATCGTCGCAGCCGAAGATGCGGTTGCCGATGCCTTCGCGGAATTCGGTGGCGATGTGGCCCTGATGCTCGATGGTGAGATAGGCGATGCAGCGCCGCGCATCGAGCTGGTAGGGGGCGGGGAAGGCCGCGGTCGGGCAGATGTCGAGGCAGCGCGTGCAGGAGCCGCAATGGTCGCTCTCGGGCGCGTCGGGCGGCAGTTCGGCGGTGGTGTAGATCGCTCCCAGGAAGAGCCAGGAGCCGTGCGTGCGCGAGACCAGGACGGTGTGCTTGCCTTGCCAGCCGAGTCCCGCGGCTTCCGCCAACGGCTTCTCCATCACCGGCGCGGTGTCGACGAAGACCTTGACGTCGACCTCGCCGCGCGCCGCGAGCACGCCGGCGACGCTCTTCAGCTTGCCCTTGATGACGTCGTGATAATCACGCCGACGGGCATAGAGCGAGATCGCACCGCGGTCGCGCTGTCCGAGCACTGCCAGCGGATCGCCTTCACCGGCATAGCTCATGCCGAGCATCACGACGGAACGGGCCTCGGGCCAGAGCACGCCCGGCGCGGCGCGCTCGGCGGTACGTTCGGTCATCCAGGCCATGTCGCCATGGTTGCCGGCGTCGAGCCAACCGGCGAGGCGCGCCGGCGCCTGCGGTATCGAATCGACGGAGGCGACGCGCACCGCCGAGAAGCCTTCGCTTTTCGCCCGCGCGAACACGGCGGCCTTGAGCTTCTCGCCGCTCAGAAGTCCAGGTCGTCGTAATGGGCTGCCGGCGCCATGCCCGGAATCCGGTCGCTGAGCAGCGGCCGGAAGCTCGGTCTGGACTTGATCATGGCGTACCATGCGCGGGCGGCCTCATCCTCATCCCAGGGCACGTCGCCGAGATAGTCGACGCAGGAGAGATGCGCCGCGGCGGCGAGATCGGCATAGCTCAGAACCGAGCCTGCGAGCCAGTTCCGCTTTGCCGTCAGCCAGGCGATATAGCGCAGATGATAGCGGACATTGCCGCGGGCGGCACGGATCGCGCTCATTTCCGGCGGGCCGCCGCCCTCATCGCGGCTCATGAAGCGCTTCATCACCTTCTCCAGCACGAGCGGGGCGGTGATTTCCTCGTTGAACTTGATGTTGAACCAGTCGAGCAGCCGGCGCACTTCGATGCGCTCACCCGGTCCCTCCGGCAGCAGGCGGCGCTCGCCGAGGGCAAGTCCGCGTGTCTCGTCGAGATATTCGGCGATCGGCCCGGCGCCGGGGATCACGAGCCCACTGTCTTCGCGCAGGACGGGCGTCGTCCCGGCCGGGTTGAGCTCGAGGAACTCGCGACGGCGCTCCCATATCCGCTCCTCGACCATCGCGGCGTCGAGGCCGAACTCGCCCAGCACCAGCCGGACGAAGCGCGAATGCGGACAAAGCGGATAATGATGAAGCGTGGCCATCGGTTGCTTGAAACGGAGAATTGGGCTGGAAATGCGACCTGAAGCGCGGTCGCGGGCCTTGCGGAGGCAAAATCCGTATAGGCTCGGCTGCGGTGGCTAACAACCCGGCTATCGGCTATGCGGCGGAATCGGCGCTTTTCCTTCGCCAATTGGTAACCAATTCGCAAAGAGCCTGCGCCATAGCTTTAACGCCCGCGGCGCCGCTTGGTTGCGCCGCGCCTGCCGGCTGAGAAGGACCTTCCGATGAGTGACCTGTTGGTGGCCGCCATCCTCGGCGTCGTCGAGGGGCTGACCGAATTTCTGCCGGTCTCCTCGACCGGACACCTGCTCCTGCTCGGCCATTTTCTCGGCTTCGAATCCAAGGGCAAATCGTTCGAGATCCTGGTCCAGCTCGGCGCGATCCTGGCGATCCTCCTGGTCTATTTCCGCCGCTTGCTCGACATCGCCCTGCGCCTGCGCACCGACCCGGCGGCGCGCCGCTTCGTCATCGGCGTGCTCCTCGCCTTCCTGCCGGCGGCGGCGATCGGCGCGCTCGCCCATGGCTTCATCAAGGGCGTGCTGTTCAACCCGTTCCTGGTCTGCACCACGCTGATCGCCGGCGGGCTGGTCCTGCTTGTCGTCGACGAGCTGGAACTCGAGGTGAAGCACCATGACGCCACCGCCTTCCCGCTGGCGATGTATTTCAAGATCGGCCTGATCCAGTGCCTTGCCATGATCCCGGGCGTCTCGCGCTCGGGCTCGACCATCGTCGGCGCCATGCTGCTCGGCGCCGACAAGCGCGCGGCGGCGGAGTTCTCCTTCTTCCTGGCGATGCCGACCATGGCCGGCGCCTTCGCCTACGATCTGATGAAGAACTACAAGGATCTCACCGCCAGCGACACGCTGCTGATCGGCATCGGCTTCGTCACCGCCTTCATCTCGGCGCTGATCGTCGTCCGCTCCTTCCTCGATTTCGTCTCGAAGCGCGGCTTCACGCCCTTCGCCTGGTGGCGGATCGTCGTCGGCTCGGCCGGGCTCGCTGGGCTCTGGGTTTTCGGCTGAGGCAGGTCACGCAGGACCCGGGACAGGGCCGCGCCAGGTCCCGAGCAGCATTTCGAGGAAGCGCTCGGCGGCCGGCGCCAACCTGACGCCACGCCGCCTGACCACGCCGATCGTGCGCGAGATCTCGGGATCGCGGATCGCCCGCGTCGCGATGGTCGGGTGATCCCGGCCCGGCGTCGCCAGCCGTGGCAGCACCGAGATGCCGAGCCCGGCCTCGACCAGGCCGAGCGAGGTCGAGAGGTGGGTGACCTCGAATGACCAGTCGAGCCTGACCCCGACCTTGACCAAGGCCGAATCCAGGATGGCGCGATTGCCGCTCGCCCGACTGACCGTGACCAGCGGATGGCCTTCGAGATCGGTCCAGGCTACTGCGGGCCGGTCGGCGAGCACATGGTCGCGCCGGCAGGCCAGCACGAACGGGTCCTCCAGCAGCGGCTCGAAGGTGAGTTCGGCATCGGAGCCGCCGAGCAGATTGATGCCGAATTCGACCTCGCCGCGCGCCACCGCCTCGAGCCCGTCATTCGCCGAGAGATCGAGGATCCGGAAGCGGATGTTGGGGTATTGCTCGCTGAAGCGCGCGATCACCGAGGGCAGGAAATAGAAGGCCGCGGTGGGGATGCAGGCTAGCGCGATCTGTCCGGCGCGTCGGCCGCCGAGATCGCGCATCGCGAAGATCGAGGTGTCGAATTCGTCGAGCATGCGGCGGACCAGGGGCAGCATCTCGCGCCCGACCATGGTCAGCGCGACGCGCCGCGTCGTCCGCTCGAGCAGGGCGGCGCCGACCGCCGCTTCGAGCCGCTGGATCCGCCTGCTCAGCGCCGGCTGCGACATGTTCAGGGCTTCGGCTGCCCGGTGGAAGCCGCCGAGCTCGACCACGGCGACGAAGGCGCGCAGATCCAGTGCTTCAAAATTGATGCTCATCACGTATCAATAGCGCCGATCTCTGCATTTCACAGCAGTTGTCGGATTTGGAATGACAGAGGCATCGCAATTGCCGGGGCTCGCCCTTGTCCGCTCCCTTCCAGCTTCAGCATGCCAAGGCCCTGCGCATTCCCTGCGTGCTGATGCGCGGCGGCACCTCGCGCGGCCCGTTCTTCCTCGCAGCCGATCTACCGAAGGAGCCGGCGGCGCGTGCCGGCGTGCTGCTCGCCGTGATGGGTTCGCCGCATATGCTGCAGCTCGACGGGCTCGGCGGCGGCAATTCGCTGACCAGCAAGGTCGCGATCGTCAGTCGCTCGGCCCGGGCCGACGCTGATGTCGACTATCTCTTCGCGCAGGTCGCGGTCGACCGTGCGCTGGTCGATCTCGGTCCGAACTGCGGCAACATGCTCGCCGCCGTCGGGCCTTTCGCCATCGAGGCCGGGCTGGTCCCCGCCCGGGAAGGCGAGACGCCGGTGCGCATCTACAACTGCAATACCGGTGCGCTGGTCGAGGCTCTGGTCAGCACCCCCGGTGGTATCGTCGAATATGACGGCACGACCGCCATTGACGGCGTCGCCGGCACGGCGGCCGCGGTCAAGCTCAACTTCCTGCGCGCCGTCGGTTCCAAGACCGGCGCGCTGCTGCCGAGCGGTAAGGTCCGTGAGACGATCGACGGCGTCCCGATCACCCTGGTCGATTACGCTACGCCGATGCTGCTGCTGCGGGCCGTCGACTTCGGAATCGCGGGCGACGAGACGCCGGCCGAGCTCGATGCCGATGACTATCTGCTGGATCGTCTCGAAGCGATCCGCCGCGAGGCCGGCCGGCGCATGGGCCTCGGCGATGTCGCCGGCCATGTCCTGCCCAAGATCGGGCTGCTTTCGCCCGCCCGCGGCAGCGGCAGCCTGACATCGCGCTATTTCACGCCGGACCGCTGCCATCGCAGCCATGCTGTGACCGGAGCGCTCTGCATCGCCGCGGCGAGTAGGCTCGCCGGCAGCGTCGCCCAGGAGGTGCTTTCGCCGCATCTGGGCTCGCTCGTCACGATCGAGCATCCGAGCGGCACCATCCAGGTCGATCTGGCGCTGGACGAAGCCGGCGAGGTCGTGCGCGCCAGTCTGGTCCGCACCGCGCGCCGCATCTTCGAAGGAAATGTAATCGTCCCCGCAAACGCGATGTTCGCGCTTGCAGAGAGGGCGGAAACGGGAGGAAATCGCAGCCATGACCACGACGCGCCGTCAATTCTGTACCTTAATGGCGAGCCTCGCGGCCGGCACCTGCCTGTCTGAAGCCGCGGCCGCGCAGGCGGTCTTCCCCGAGCGGCCGATGCGGCTGCTCGTGCCCTATGCCGCCGGTGGCGGCACCGATGCGATCGCACGGCTCGTCGCCCAGGGTGTCGGCGAGCGGCTCGGCCAGTCGCTGGTCGTCGAGAACAACGGCTCGGCTGGTGGCAATCTCGCGACGGCGCAGGCGGCTTCGTCCCCGGCCGATGGCTACACCGTGCTGATGGCCAATCAGGGGCCGATGGTGGTCAACCCGCATCTGTTCAAGAACGTCCGGGTCGATCCCTTGTCAGCCTTCGACCCGCTGACGCTGATCTCGGCCGCGCCGTTGGTCGTGGTGGTTGCGGCGGCGTCTCCGCACAAATCGCTCGCCGAACTCGTCGGCCAGGCGCAGAAGAACCCGGGCAAGCTGACCTATGGCTCTGCCGGCAACGGATCCGCCAGCCATCTCGCCACCGTGTTGCTCGCCCAGACGACGCAATTCAACGCGGTGCATGTGCCCTATCGTGGCGCAGGTCCTGCCCTGACCGATCTGCTCGCCGGCAATTCCGACTTCATGGTCACGACGGTGCCTTCGGTGCTCGGCCTGATTGAGGGCGGCAAGGTCAGGGCGCTGGCGGTGACCGGCAAGGCCCGCGCCAAGCTCTTCCCCGAAGTGCCTTCGGTGGCCGAGAGCGGGTGGCCGAATTACGAGGCGACCGCCTGGTACGGTTTCGTCGTACCAAAGGGGACGCCGAAGGAGGTCGCCGCCAGGCTGCGGAACGCAACCGTCGAGACGATCAACAGCGCGCTGATCCGCGAGCGCCTGCAGAACGAGGGTGCCGAGCCGATCGGCAATGCGCCCGAGGAGTTCGCGGCGATGATGGAGGCGGAATCGCGCCGCTGGGCCTCGATCATCCGCGAGGCCCGCCTCGCCATCAACTGAGGCTTCAGGCGATCCGCTTGTCGGCGGAGTCGCAGAGATCGGCGACGATGCAGCTCTCGCAGGCGGGGCGCAGGGCCTTGCAGGTATAGCGCCCGTGCAGGATCAGCCAGTGATGGGCATGCCGGCCGAACTCGGCCGGGATCGCCTTCTCCAGCCCGAGCTCGACCTGCAGCACGTTCTTGCCCGGCGCGATGCGCAGCCGGTTGGCGACGCGGAAGACATGGGTGTCGACCGCATGGGTGATCTCGCCGAAGGCGATGTTGAGCACGACATTGGCGGTCTTGCGGCCGACGCCGGGCAGGCTCTCCAGCGCCTCGCGCGTGGTCGGCACGGCGCTGCCGAATTCGGCGATCAGTTTCTCGCAGAGCGCGATGACGTTCTTCGCCTTGGTGCGGTAGAGCCCGATTGTCTTGACCAGCTCGCGCACCTGATCCTCGCCGAGCGCCAGCATCTTCTCCGGCGTGTCGGCGAGTTCGAACAGCCGCTTCGTCGCCTTGTTGACCCCGGCATCGGTCGCCTGCGCCGAGAGCAGGACCGCGACCAGCAACGTGAAGGCGTTGACATAGTCGAGCTCACCTTTCGGCTCCGGCCTTGCGGTGCGGAAGCGCGTGAAGATTTCGCGGATTTCGGCGGCGTTGCGGGGCTTCGGATTCGTGATCCGCTTGCGCGCCGGCGTGCGCTGCTGGCCCCTGTTCGCTTCGCTCATGGCGGCGTTATAATCGCAGGATGAGCTTGAGCAAGCCCGATCCCGAGAGCGCGGCCACGGCCTTCGCCGCCGTGGCGGAGCGGCCTGTCTTCGACGCGACGATCACGCCGCATCGCTCGCTCGGCCCAGCCGGGTTTCGCCTCGTGATGACGCTGGTCTGCATCACCAGTGTCGTCGCGTCCGTGCCTTTCGTCCTGCTCGGCGCCTGGCCCGTCGCCGGCTTCTTCGGCCTAGACATCCTGGCGCTGTTCATCGCCTTCAAGGTCAATTTCAACGCCGCGCGTGCCTTCGAACGGATCGTCGTTACCCCGCTCGAAATCGTGCTGCGCCAGGTCTCCCATCGCGGCAAGGAAGCGGTCTGGCGCTCCAATCCGGCCTGGACGAAGCTGGAGCGCGAGCATGACGAGGATTACGGGCTGATGCGCCTGGCGCTCGTCTCGCGCGGCCGCAAGGTCGCGGTCGCCGCTGCGCTGTCGCCGCAGGAGCGCGAGGGATTCGCGTCGGCGCTCTCCACCGCCCTGACGAAAGCCCGGCGCGGGCCCGATTTCGAACCTGTCTGACCCGCATGGCGGCGACGATCATCCCGTTGATCGCGCTCGGGTTGATCGTCTTCGTGCTGGTGGCAGCTATCCGCGCCAATCGCGGCCCGCGCGGAAACCTGCCGCCGCAGGATGGCGGGGAGGCCTCGCGCCGTGCCTATGCGCTCAAATTGCGCGATCGGCTCGATCATTCCCTGTTCGGGCCGGTGCTGGCCGGGGAGGTCTGGGACAGGGTGATGCAGCATCCGGTCGAACGCGGCCTGATCCACGAGTTCCATCGCGATTACTGCGGCCATGGCCTGATCCGCACGCAGGCCGGGATCAAGCTCTGCGATATCCTAGACGGCCATCATGCGGGGAATGCGATCGCCGAATGGAGTTCGAGGGAGGAATTCGTCGCCTTCTTCGCCGAGCAGTCGGATTATAGCTGCAGCGGCTGGGACGAGACCTCGCCGGTCTTCGCCACCAGCGATGAATGGCAGCGCAACAACCAGCGCCTGACCCGCGAGAAGCTGCGGCGCTTCCTCTCGGGGCCGATCCTGGCCGAATAGGTCTAGCGTGCTCTACGCGCCCGGAAACGGAGATCACAGGCGGCCATGCCGCAGAGGCCCAGCCATGAGCCCTGCTCTCCGTCGGGCGCGAAGCCGCGATTCGCGCCCGTGACAGGGCCGGATCTTGTCCAGATTGCCGCCTAGCCTTTCGAGGCGCTCAGCGCCCGTCGCGGGCCCAGTCGAGCGCTTCCTCGAGGCGGTCGTCGCCCCAGAACAATTCGCCATCGCCGGTGACGAAGGTCGGCGCGCCGAAGATGCCGAGCGATTTGGCTAGCTCGGTCTCGGCCTTGAGCCGGCCCTTGACCTCCTCGCTGCGCGAAAGCGGGAAGGCAGCCGAGGCATCGGCGCCGGCCTCGCGCAAGGCCGCGGTCAGCACCGCCTCCTCGGCGATATTGCGACCTTCGCAGAACTGGGCCCGGAACAGCGCCTTGGTGAAGCCCGGCATCCAGCCGGCCTCGCGGCCGGCGAGCGCGAGGCGCGCGGCAATCAGCGAATTCTGCGGGAAGATTTCGGGACGCACGATGGTCAGGCCGGAGCGACCGGCGCGGCGCGCCACGTCGCGCCACATGTAGCGTCCCTTGTTGGGGTAGAGATTGAAGGGCGAGCTGGTCCAGCCCTGGGCGGCGAAGATCGGGGCGAGAAGAAAGGGGCGCCAGCGCAGGTCGACTCCGGCCGCCTCGCCGGCAGCCTCGATTCGCAGGGCAGTCAGGCAGGAATAGGTCGAGGCGAACTCATACCAGAAATCCAGAACAGGACGTTTCGTCATCAGCCCCCCCGGCGGAACGAAATCCGGTCCCGCCACATTCATCACATGATCCACCGGCCTGGCCCCCAGGCCGGCTGTACGCTCCCCGGTTCAGGCGCCCTTGCGACGATCCATCACCGGAAGACGCCGCATCGATCAGAAGGTTCCGATTGCGTCGCCCGTAGCCCTGCGATAGTGCGCCCTTACGTCCGAAATACGGCCGTCGACGCCGTATCCTTCTCCCAGGCATGAGCCATCTCATGCAGCCGCAGCAGGAAGATCAGCCTATGGCCGACAAGCGCGTGAACAAGGTCGTGCTCGCCTATTCCGGGGGCCTCGACACCTCGATCATCCTGAAATGGCTGCAGACCACCTATAACTGCGAGGTCGTCACCTTCACCGCCGATCTCGGCCAGGGCGAGGAGCTCGGCCCGGCGCGCGACAAGGCGCTGCTGCTCGGCATCAAGCCCGAGAACATCTTCATCGAAGACCTGCGCGAGGAATTCGTGCGCGACTACGTCTTCCCGATGTTCCGCGCCAACGCCGCCTATGAGGGCGTCTATCTGCTGGGCACCTCGATCGCCCGGCCGCTGATCGGCAAGAAGCTGATCGAGATCGCCGAGAAGGTCGGCGCCGACGCCGTCTCGCATGGCGCCACCGGCAAGGGCAACGACCAGGTCCGCTTCGAGCTCACCGCCTACGCCCTGAAGCCCGACGTCCATGTGATCGCGCCCTGGCGCGAATGGGACCTGCGTTCGCGCGAGCAGCTGATCGCCTTCGCCGAGCAGCACCAGATCCCGATCGCCAAGGACAAGCGCGGCGAGGCGCCGTTCTCGGTCGACGCCAACCTGCTGCACGCCTCCTCGGAGGGTAAGGTGCTCGAGGACCCGGCCGTCGAGGTGCCGGACTATGTCTATTCGCGCACGATCTCGCCGGAGGACGCGCCGGACAAGCCGACCGTGATCACCATCGACTTCGAGCAGGGCGATGCGGTCGCGATCGACGGCCAGAAGCTCTCGCCGGCAACACTGCTGGCCAAGCTCAACGAGCTCGGCCGCGACAACGGCATTGGCCGGCTCGACCTGGTCGAGAACCGCTTCGTCGGCATGAAGAGCCGCGGCATGTACGAGACGCCCGGCGGCACGATCCTGCTCTCGGCGCACCGCGCCATCGAGTCGATCACGCTCGACCGTGGCGCCGCCCATCTCAAGGACCAGCTCATGCCGCAATATGCCGAGCTGATCTATAACGGCTTCTGGTTCTCGCCGGAGCGCGAGATGCTGCAGGCGCTGATCGACAAGAGCCAGGAATTCGTCACCGGCCAGGTGCGCCTCAAGCTCTACAAGGGTGGTGTCCATGTCATCGGCCGCTCGAGCCCCTATTCGCTCTACGACCAAGACCTCGTTACCTTCGAGGAAGGAGCCGTCGCCTACGACCACCGCGACGCCGCGGGCTTCATCAAGCTGAACGCGCTGCGCCTGCGCACGCTCGGCCAGCGCAAGAAGAAGCTCGGCCTCTGAGAGATCGGTTCTTCGGTATCACCTCGTCGTTCCGGCATTCAGGCCGGAGCGGCGAGATGGCCCGCGCCAGCCGGCGCTGACCGCCGGCTGTTCCGTGGAGATCAGATCTCGATCTCGACCCCGACCTCGACGACCTGCTTGGCCGGGATATGGAAATGCGCAGCGGAACGCTCGGCGTTGCGTTGCATAAAGGCGAAGAGCGCCTCGCGCCACATCGCCATGCCGGCGATCTCCTCGCGCGGAATGACCGTCTCGCGGCCGATATAATACGACATCCCAGCGAGATCGACGTCAGGCAGCAGGCCGTGCTCGACGCCGCAGCGCAAGCCGTCCGGGATGCGTGGCGTCTCCATGAAACCGAAATGGATGATCACGCGCGTGACGCTGGGCGCGAGCTCGACCAGCTCGATCCGGTTTTCATCGGAGACGCGCGGAATCTCCTCGAGCTTGCCGGTCACCAGCAGAATGCGCTCGTGCAAAGCGTGGTTGTGGCGGACGAAATGCGTCAGCGAGATCGGCAGCCCACGCGCGGCCGACGCCAGGAAGGCGGCCGTCCCTGGCAGGCGCAGCGGCGGATTCGTCGCCAGCATGTCCAGGAACCCCTTCTCCGGCTCGCGCTGGCGCGCCCGCGCCGCCTCCACCAAAGCGAGGCCACGCCGCCAGGTCAGCATGATCGTCGTCAGCACCAGGGCCAACAGCAGCGGGTACCAGCCGCCCTCGTGCAGCTTCGGCAGGTTCGCCGAGAAGAAGGCGAGGTCGATCAGCAGGAAGAAGCCGTTGACCGCCACGACGAGGATCGGGTTGTAGCCCCATTTCAGCGCGATCAACGCCGCCAGCCCGGTGGTGATCGCCATCAGCAGGGAGACGGCGATGCCATAGGCGCCGGCCAGCGCATCGGAGGAGCGAAACATGAAGACCGAGGTCAGGGTCGCCAGGCAGATCATCCAGTTGACGATCGGGATGTAGATCTGCCCCTTCTGGTCGTCTGCCGTATGCTGGATGTGGATGGCGGGGAAGAGGCCGAGCTGCACGGCCTGCCGGGTCAGCGAGAAGGCGCCGGTGATCACCGCTTGCGAGGCGATGACGGCGGCCGCCGTCGCGAAGAACACCATGGGATAGTGCGCCCAGTCCGGGGCAAGCTGATAGAACGGGTTGGCGATCGCCTCGGGATGGCTCAGCAGCAGGCCGCCCTGACCGAAATAATTGAGCATCAGCGCCGGGAGCACGACGACAAACCAGGCGATGCGGATCGGCATCGGGCCGAAATGGCCCATATCCGCATACATCGCCTCGCCGCCGGTGACCGCCAGGAAAGTTGCGCCCAGCACGGCGAAGCCGACGATCGGCGCGGTGTGGGTGATGAAGTAGAGCGCGTTGAACGGGTTGATCGCGGCCAGGATATCCGGCGCCATCAGGATGCCCCGGATGCCGAGCAGCGCGAGGGCGATGAACCAGAGCAGCATGATCGGCCCGAACAGCTTGCCGATGAAGCCGGTGCCCTTGCTCTGCACGAGGAAGACGCCGATCAGGATCGTCGCGGTCAACGGAACGATGGCCGGCGCCAGGAACGGCGCATCGACCTTGAGACCTTCGATCGCGCTCAGCACCGAGATCGCCGGCGTGATGGCGCCGTCGCCATAGAGCAGCGCGGCGCCGACGAGACCGACCACCAGCACATAGGCCCGTGCCGAGCCCGGCTTGGCATGGCGCGCCTTGAGCAGGGCCAGCATCGCCATGATGCCGCCTTCGCCGCGATTGTCGGCGCGCATGATCAGCAGCGAATATTTGAGCGAGATGACCAGGATCAGCGCCCACAGGATCATCGAGACGCAACCGACGACGGCGCCCGGCTGCAAGGCCCCGCCGGCGCTCGCAGCGCGGGCGGCCTCCTTGAGCGCATAGAGCGGGCTGGTGCCGATATCTCCGTAGACGACGCCGAGTGCGCCGAGCGTCAAGGCTGGGACGGAGCCATGTTGCTCGCCATGAGACGGCGAGCTGCTCTGTGACAGAACCCCCTGGGTCATGCGCCACTCTCCCGCTTTTGTGGGAGTAGCGCATGCGCCGGCCGCGACAGCAAGATGCCTGTCGGCCAACGCTCCTTCCGGCAAGGCGCGTCGTCATTCCGGCCGCCGCGGACACGCGCAGCGCCGGAATGACTGGGTCGTTCGACGCAGTCGGGGACGACGCCCCGCGGGGCTTACTTCGTAAGCTTGCCGAAGGCGAAGAACTGCGTCTCGCCTGAGGAATCGTCGACGCCGTCATTGTCGGTGACGACGAAGAGGCTACCGTCCTTGTCGAGCGCCATGCCCTCGACCTTGTCGAGCCCGTAGCCGCCGAGCTTCATCAGCTCCGGCGTCAGATCGCGCAGCAGCTTCTTCTCGACCGTCGGAATATCGGCGGCACCCAGCGGAGCGGGCTTCAGGCCCTTCACCGAGAAGGTCGCCAACGTCTTCACAGCCTTGGCACCAAACTGGTTGTCGCGCTCGATCACGGCAAAGGTTTCGTCGCCGAGATAGGTCAGCTCCGAGAGGCCCATCCAGGTGCCGGCCGCCGGCGCGCTCAGCGGATAGTGCAGCACGCCCCAGCTCTTGTCGGCGGGCTTGTAGCTCAGGATCTTGGCCTTGCCCTTGGGATCGTCCTTCCATTCGCGCTGGACCGCGAGCCAGACCGTTTCGTCCGCGCCCGTGCCGGTGACGGCGACGCCCTCGAAGCCGAAGCGCGAGGCCTGCTTCTCCAGTTCCTCCGGCAGAACGATCTCCTCCTCGACCTCGCCCTTGGCGGAGGCGCGCAAGAGGATGTTCTTCGTCGGCTTCTCCTTGTGCTCGGGATTGCCCTCCGAGGCGAGCCAGAAGCCTCCACCAGGACGCGCTGCTATGCCTTCGAGGTCGTAGGCGGCGGGCTTGCCGTCCTTGCTGAGCGTCAGCGCGCCGGTGATCGTCGCCGGCTTCGCCGTCGCGTCGATCTCGAGAATGCGCGAGGGTGAATAGGCGCTGTCGGTGACGGCGACGAGTCGGCCTGCCAGCTCCGGATGGGCGGCGAGACCTGACAGCGCGCCCCAGCCGAGCGGGATGCCATCGACATCAGCGGACCAGATGGTCGGATAGGCGGCCGGCGCCTCGCCGCGCTGATAGATTGTCACGGCCGAGCGTGGCCCGCCCTTCTCGCCGAGATCGACCTCGGAAGCCGAGACGAAAAGATTGCGCTGCGGGATGGCGAGCAGGCCCTCGGGCGCGATCCCGCCCGGCAGCGCCTGGAGATAGCGCGGGGCACGGCCCGGCCCCTCATCCTTGAAGACGAGCACGAGCGAGGCCCGCTCCAGTCCGACGAAGATCAGCCGGTCATTGCCATAGGTTCCGACCTCGATGCCTTCGGGCTCGCTGCCCTTGGCGGCCGAGCGACGCTCGGGATAGTGCCCGAGCCTGATCGCGATATGATCGACCAAGGAGCCGGAATCGAACTCGACCGTGCCATCCTTACGGAAGATCGTGAAGCCGCGCGAGCCGCCCTTCCAGTCGCCCTCATTGGCGGTGACGAAGCGGTCATTGTCGAGCCAGCGCACCGCGTCGGGCTCGCGCGCAACGCCCTTCAATTCCTCGACCGGAGCGATCTGGCCGTCGCGGGTCTTGTCGATGTTCTTGAGATCGACCGCACCTGCCGGGAAATGCGCGACCAGCTTGCCGGTCCTGGTGTCGACGATGGCGAGATGGTTGTTCTCCTGCAGCGTCACCACAGCGAGCCCGTCCTGGTTGACGTCGACGAATTCCGGCTCGGGGTCGGTCGGCTCGACGGCGGCGATGCCGGTCAGGTCGACGATCTGGCGCGAGGCGCAGTCGGCCTCGCCATCCTTGATACCGATCAGCGTGAGGTTGCCGGCTGGGAGCTGCGGCAGCGCGCCCTTGTTCAGCTTCTCGTCTCGCTCGTTCTCGATGGCGATGACGAGCTTGCCCTTGTCCTTGCTCAGCGTGATCGAGTCGGGCTGACCGCCGAGCTCGCAAGTCGCCGTGACCTGCTTCGTCTTCAGGTCGATGGTGGCGAGATGGCCGGCCGGCTGCTTGAAGTTATCGCCGGAGGTGACGACGGCGGCGAAGGCCCGCTCGCCGAGTATGACGACCGAGGTCGGTTCTCCCTCGACCGGCACGAAGACCGTAGGCTTCGGCGCGCTGGCCATGGCGATGTCGATCAGGCCGATGCCCTTCTGCTCCGCATCGGTATAGGCGAGCAGCGTGCCGGCCTCGTTGGCGGCGATGATCTCGGCGACGCTCTTCTTTTTGAGATCGCGGCCGGCCGGGAGGTTGTCGGGCACGGAGAAGGTCGCGATGCGGTTGAACATCGGCTCGGCCAGGGCCGTGCCGCCGAGCAGGAGCGTGGCGAGGGCCGCAAGAGCGAGATGGTTGCGCATGGCACGGGTCCTGTTCCGCGTGAGCCGGGAAAGCGGCGGACCTTCCGGCTAGTCAGCGCAGGCGACAGTTTCGTGACAGCGGAAACGACAACGCCCCGCCGCGGCATCAAGCCGACGGCGGGGCGCTTCCAGCGCGGGCATCAGAGCCGGGCGGCGCTGGGCTGGACCTCTTCGGCCACCGACTTCTTCAGCCCGATCACCTCGAGCTCGGTGACAACAGCGACGATCGCGGCCTGGGCCAGGACGAAGGCGACGCCAAGCGTGGTCGGCTGGAACCAGTCGGCGACGAGGACCAGGATGCTGTCGGCAACCCAGAGGATGTTGATGCCGATCACCGCATAGACGGCGAGGCGCGGCAGGCGCGCCCGGCTGGCGAGGAAGGCGAGCGCCGCGGCACAGGGCAGCAGGACCAGGCCGGCGCCGCGCAGGAATTCGGCGGGTAAGCCGAGCAGGCCGGCAAGCGCGCCGGCTCCAAGGCTGAGCAGCAGGCCGGTCGCGGCGCAGGCGGCGGCGTCGAGGGCAAGGACGTTGCGCAGGAAGCTGGAGGACTGGATGAAGGCCATGGCTGTTCTCCGGTTTGGCCGCCGTTCCGAACGGGGCCGTTGCTGATGGAGGCCATGCTGACGGATGCTGGGAGGTCGGTCGATTAAGCCGGAGGTAATTGGAAGCCGGCCGGTCCGGCGCTAGCTTGCCCCACATGAACAAGCACCAGCAGCCCACGGTCGGGCATCTCATCCGCGACTGGCGCCAGCTCCGCAGGCTCAGCCAGCTCGATCTCGCCCTCGAGGCCGAGATCTCCCAGAAGCATCTCAGCTTCATCGAAAGCGGCCGCTCGGCGCCAAGCCGGGACATGGTCCTGCACCTCGCCGAGAACCTCGGCGTGCCCCTGCGCGAGCGCAATGCGCTCCTGCTCGCCGCCGGCTATGCGCCGGTCTATCTCGAACGCTCCCTCGAAGATCCTAGCCTGCAAGCGGCCCGCGGCGCGATCGACCTGCTGCTGAAGGGGCATGAGCCCTATCCGGCACTGGCGGTCGACCGGCACTGGACGCTGCTCGCCGCCAATGCCGCCGTGGCGCCGCTGCTCGCCGGCGTCAGCGAGGCGGAGCTGCTGCGCCCGCCGGTCAACGTGCTCAGGCTCAGCCTGCATCCCGGCGGCCTCGCGCCGGCGATCGTCAACTTCGCCGAATGGCGCGGCCACCTGATCGCCCGGCTGCGCCAACAGATTCGCGCCACGGCCGACCCGGTGCTCGCCGAGCTGCTGACGGAACTGCTGAGCTATCCGACGCCCGATATGCCCCAGCGCAAGGGCAAGGCCAGCGAGGAGAGCGAGCCTCCGGTGGTCGTGCCGCTGCAAATGCGCTTCGGCGGCAGCATCCTCTCGCTGATCTCGGCGACGACGGTGTTCGGCACGCCGGTCGACGTCACCTTGTCGGAACTGGCGCTGGAGACCTTCTTCCCGGCCGATCAGGCGACGGCGGAAGCGCTGAGGGCGATAGCCGGCTCATAGCACGCACCTTGCCGGGAACCTTCCTCGCGCCCGGCCGTTCATTGGGTATCGCCGCTGCGGCGGCACGTGTTCAAGTGAGGAAACGACCCATGGGCAGCACCGCCGACAAGATCAAGGGCATGGCCAACGAGGCCGCCGGCAACGTCAAGCAGGCCGCGGGCAAGGCGCTGAACAAGCCAGGGCTGGAGGCCGAAGGCATTGCGCAGGAGCGCAAGGGCGAAGCCCAACAGGCCGTCGGCAAGGCCAAGGATGCGGTCAAGAAAGTGATCGACAAGGCCTGATCGACGCATCAGGTCCCGATCGACAGGGCGGGCACCGAAGGGTGACCCGCCCTTTTCCGTTCCGGAACCGGATAGGTCGGAAAGTCAGGCGGCGCCGCCGAGCCCGCCGAGGAAGTCCTTGACCCTGCCGAAGAATCCGGCGCTTTCCGGATGGGTCGCGCCGGAACTCTCGCGCTCGAACTCGAGCAGGAGTTCGCGCTGGCGGGCGGTAAGCTTCTGCGGCGTCTCGACCAGGACCTGGATGTAGAGGTCGCCGGAATCGCGCGAGCGCAGCACGCTCATACCCTTGCCCTTCAGGCGGAACTGCTTGCCGGTCTGCGTCCCCTCGGGGATCTTCACCCTGGCCTTCTCGCCGTTCAGCGTCGGCACCTCGATCTCGCCGCCGAGTGCGGCCGAGGTCAGGCCGATCGGCACGCGGCAGAACAGGTCGGCGCCGTCGCGCTGGAAGATCGCGTGCGGCTTGATCGAGAGGAAGATGTAGAGATCGCCTGCCGGGCCGCCGCGCAGACCGGCCTCGCCCTCTCCGGCGAGGCGGATGCGCGTGCCGTCCTCGACACCGGCCGGGATGTTGACCGAGAGCGTGCGCTCGCGGGTGGCACGGCCGGAGCCATGGCAGCCATTGCAGGGATCGTCGATGACCTCGCCACGGCCGTTGCAGGTCGGGCAGGTGCGCTCGACCGAGAAGAAGCCCTGATTGGCGCGCACGCGCCCATGGCCGCCGCAGGTCGGGCATTGCCGCGACTTCGAGCCGGTCTTGGCGCCGGTACCGGAGCAGACCTCGCAGACCACCGAGGTCGGCACGCGAATGGTCGCGTTCTTGCCGGCATAGGCCTCTTCCAGGCCGATCTCGAGATTGTAGCGCAGGTCGGCGCCGCGCTCGCGGGCATTGGCGCCGCGCGGGCCGCCGCGGCCACGCCCTTCGCCGAAGAAGGATTCGAAGATGTCCGACATGAAATCGGACATGTCGGCCGGGCCGCCACCGCCGCCCTGTTCGAAGGCCTGATGGCCATAGCGGTCATAGGCGCCGCGCTTCTGCCCGTCGGAGAGGACCTGATAGGCCTCGTTCAATTCCTTGAACTTGGTCTCGGCCGCCTTGTCGCCGGGGTGCCGGTCGGGATGGCACTGCATGGCGAGCTTGCGGAAGGCGCTTTTCAGCTCCGCATCGCTCGCGGTCTTCTGCACGCCGAGAATTTCGTAGTAGTCGCGCTTGGACATCAAACAGCCGCCCTTGCGCCCTCCTGAGCGTCACCACGCAGGAGGGCGAGCTTTTCCTTCAGGGGCCATTCCGCGAATGCAATGGCCGGGTCAAGCCCGGCCATCACATTCCACAGGATGGCGAACGCGCTCAGGCGCTCTTCTTCTTGTCGCCCTTGTCGTCGCTGACATCCTTGAAGTCGGCGTCGATGACGTCGTCCTTCTTGGCGTCGGCGTCGTCGGCAGCGCCTTCGGCGGCACCGGCCTCGGCCTGGCTGGCGGCATACATCGCTTCGCCAAGCTTCATCGAAGCCTGCATCAGGTCGGTGGTGCGCGAGGCAATCGCCTCGGAGTCCTCACCGGCCAGCGCCGTCTTCAGCGCGTCGAGCGCAGTCTCGATGGCGGTCTTGTCGGCGGCCGAAACCTTGTCGCCATAGTCCTTCAGCGACTTCTCGGTCGAGTGCACGAGGCTCTCGCCCTGGTTCTTGGCCTCGACCAGCTCGCGACGCTTCTTGTCCTCGGCGGCGTTGGATTCGGCGTCCTTCACCATCTTCTGGATCTCGGCCTCGGAGAGACCGCCGGAAGCCTGGATGCGGATCTGCTGTTCCTTGGCGGTCGCCTTGTCCTTGGCGGTGACCGAGACGATGCCGTTGGCGTCGATGTCGAAGGTCACCTCGATCTGCGGCATGCCGCGCGGGGACGGCGGAATGCCCATCAGGTCGAACTGGCCGAGCATCTTGTTGTCGGCCGCCATTTCACGCTCACCCTGGAAGACCCGGATCGTCACCGCCTGCTGGTTGTCCTCGGCGGTGGAGAAGACCTGGCTCTTCTTGGTCGGGATCGTGGTGTTGCGGTCGATCAGGCGCGTGAACACGCCGCCCAGCGTCTCGATGCCGAGCGAGAGCGGGGTCACGTCGAGCAGCAGCACGTCCTTGACGTCGCCCTGCAGCACGCCGGCCTGGACTGCGGCGCCGATGGCGACGACCTCGTCCGGGTTGACGCCCTTATGGGGCTCCTTGCCGAAGAACTGCTTCACGACTTCCTGGACCTTCGGCATGCGCGTCATGCCACCGACCAGGACGACCTCGTCGATGTCACCGGCGGTGAGGCCGGCATCCTTGAGGGCCTTGCGGCAGGGCTCGATGGTGCGCTGCACGAGATCGTCGACCAGGCTCTCGAACTTGGCGCGCGAGAGCTTGATGGCGAGGTGCTTCGGACCCGAGGCATCGGCCGTGATGTAGGGCAGGTTGATCTCGGTCTGGGCCGTGGTCGAGAGCTCGATCTTGGCCTTCTCCGCAGCCTCCTTCAGGCGCTGCAGAGCGAGCTTGTCCTTCTTCAGGTCGATGCCCTGCTCGCGCTTGAACTCGTCCGCCAGGTACTCGACCAGGCGCATGTCGAAGTCCTCGCCGCCGAGGAAGGTGTCGCCATTGGTCGACTTCACCTCGAAGACGCCGTCGCCGATCTCGAGGATCGAAACGTCGAAGGTGCCACCGCCGAGGTCATAGACCGCGATCGTGCCGGTCGACTTCTTGTCGAGGCCATAGGCGAGCGCGGCCGCGGTCGGCTCGTTGATGATGCGCAGCACTTCGAGGCCGGCGATGCGGCCGGCATCCTTGGTCGCCTGACGCTGGGCGTCGTTGAAGTAGGCGGGAACGGTGATGACCGCCTGCGTGACCGGCTGGCCGAGATAGGCCTCCGCGGTCTCCTTCATCTTCGTGAGCGTGAAAGCGGAGATCTGCGAGGGCGAGTAATCCTTGCCGTCAGCCTCGACCCAGGCGTCGCCCGAGGGGGCCTTCTTGATCTTGTAGGGGACGAGATCGATGTCCTTCTTGGTCATCGGGTCGTCGAAGGTGCGCCCGATCAGGCGCTTGATGGCGAAGAAGGTGCGCTCCGGATTGGTGACGGCCTGGCGCTTGGCCGGCTGGCCGACAAGACGCTCGCCGTCATCCGTGATGGCGACGATGGAAGGCGTGGTGCGCGCGCCCTCCGAATTCTCGATGACCTTGGGCGTCGAGCCTTCCATCACTGCAACGCAGGAATTGGTCGTGCCGAGGTCGATACCGATAACTTTACCCATGGAAGGGATCCCTTTCGATTTAGCAGATCGCCGGAACGCCGCGCCGTGACGCGGCCCTCCGGCCCATGGTCCCGCCCCGTCCCCACCTTCTGCGGCGAACGAATGCGGGATATCCACGTCTGGCAGGCGTTTCCGGATCCGAGGGCGGATGCCCCGGCCCGGCCACCGTCCGCCGGTTCAACAAAGCGAACCGGGAATCCGCCAAGAGCTTGGGAGCCATGGCATTCCGGTTCCGGCAGTGGCGAAAACCACCGCTTCGCGGCGTATATAGGGAGGGTGCCGCCCCCCTTGCAAGGCGCGAAGCCGGATTAAGAAGCAAGTCCCAGCGTAGCCCGCACAGTATTCGGGGCTCCGCATGATTAACGGATGGTGTTGCTCTCGTGCCCTTGCGCGCAGAGCCTCACCATTCCATGCAGAAAGACCACCTATCGCCGGAGAAGGAACAGCCGTGACGCCGACCTGCCGCTCCGCTGCAAGCCGCCTCGTCGCCACCGGCGCCGCGCTGGCCTGGTTCGGCTGCACGGCAATGGCGCAGCCGCTGCAACTGCCCGGCGCGCAACCCTTCAATGCGCCCGGCACGCAACAATCGGCGCCGGCCTCCGCCGCTCCCTCAGCCCCTCGGCCACGCACCATGCCGGCGATCCGGATTCCCGGCGAGGACTCCCTGCTCGGCAAGACGGTGCGGCGCAATGGCGGGGCCGGCGAGGCGACGCTGGAGAAGACCGCGGCCGGCTTCGGGCTGAAGCTACGTGCGGAAGGCTTCCAGGCCCAGAACCTGGTCGAGCCCTGCGCCATCTCCTTCGGCGAGGCCCCGGTGCCTTTGACCTCGCTCGGCAAGCCCGCCGGCCTGCCGCGCTACAAGCTCGAAGCCTCTGCCTGCCCGATCGTGTTCGACGTGCTGGAAGGTGGCTTTTTGGTGGTCGAGCCGGCGGAGCCCTGCGTGATCGAGGCGGCTCAGTGCCGGATCGATCCACGTGGCGTCTGGGGCCCCGATGCGCGCACGCTCGTGGCGCGCGCCAAGGAGATCGAGGCCGAGCGCGGCAAGGCCGAGAACGCCGTGCGCGAAGGCTATCGGGCCCTGTCGGCCAAGGCCGAGCTGCCTGAGCAGCGCAGCATCGCCCGCGAGCAGGCGGCCTTCTCCTCCGAGCGCGCCCAGATCTGCCGCGATTTCCAGAGCGAAGGCAGCCACAGCTTCTGCAGCGCCCGCATCACCGAGGCTCGCGCCGCCTCGATCCGCGCCCGGCTCGGCCTGCCCGAGCCCAAGCCGGAAGCGGCGAAGCCGGCCCGCCCGGCGACGGCGAGGCGTGCGCCAGCCGCTGCGCCGCCCGCCCCGGTTTCACAGTAAGCGGCTCCTCCCCTCAGGCGGCCTGACCGCCCGAGACCTGCCCCGCCTCCCAGCCGAGGATGGCGCGCTTGCGCGTCAGCCCCCAATGGTAGCCGGTGAGCGCGCCGGACTTGCCGATCACGCGATGGCAGGGCACGACGAAGGAGATCGGGTTCTTGCCGACCGCAGCGCCGACGGCGCGGGCCGCCGAGGGCTTGCCGATATGGTCGGCGACGTCGCCATAGGTGGTGGCGCAGCCGACCGGAATCCTCAGCAGCGTCTCCCAGACGCGCACCTCGAAATCGGTGCCGATCAGCACGACGCGCAGCGGCGTCTGCGGCGACCAGCGCTCCGGCTCGAAGATCCGGCCGGCATAGGGCTTCGTCGCCTGCGGATCGAAGCGGTAATCGGCATGTGGCCAGCGGCGCATCATGTCGGCCAGCGCTTCGGCCCGGCCGCCGACGACCTTGCCGCCATCCTGGCCGTTCGAGACCCACCCGAGTCCGGCAAGGCCGCGCTCGGTGACCACGATCAGCGCCTCGCCGAAGGGCGAGGCATGGAAGCCGTAGGAAAGCCGCAGGCCCTCGCCCCCGGTCTTCCATTCGCCGGGCGACATCGCCTCGTGGCTGACGAAGAGATCGTGCAGCCGGCCGGGACCGGAAAGGCCGACCTCGTAGCTGGTGTCGAGGATGCTGGCGGAGGACGCCAGCAGCCCCTTGGCGTTGTCGAGCGTGATCGCCTGCAGGAAGGCCTTCGGCGTTAGCCCGCACCAGCGCCGGAACAGGTGATGGACGTCGGTCGGGGTCGCGCCGGCAGCTTCCGCGATCGCCTCGATCGTCGGCTGCTGGCGCCAGTTATTGGTGATGTAGGCGAGGATGCGGCGCACTGTGTCGTAGTCGGAGCCGGGCGCGGCCGCCGGGAAATCGGCCTCCGAGGGAATCGCCTCGGTTGCGCGGGCGAGCACGGCATTGGAAAGGCTGATCGGTTTCATCGCAGTTCGGAAGCCGGGGTGAGCGTTCATCGTTCTGTCCTCGCGATCTGATCTCATGCTCGCGAAGCTAGTGCTGTCAGCATGCGTATCCCACCCGAAAGCTGGCAAGCTCGTCTTTCCTGCTGCGGGCGTCTAGATCCCGGTGATGACCAATTCTGCCGACGCCATCGTCTCGCTCTATGAGCGCCATGCCGCCGCCTACGACGCGCAGCGGGGCCGAACGCTGATGGAGGCGTCCTGGCTCGAGCGCTTCCTTTCGCTGCTACCGGCGGCGCCGTCGGTCCTCGATATCGGCTGCGGCATGGGCGAGCCGATCGCCCGGCACCTGATCGAACGCGGCTGCGCGG
Organism: Allobosea sp. WAO; assembly: GCF_001509835.1. Lineage (GTDB taxonomy): Bacteria > Pseudomonadota > Alphaproteobacteria > Rhizobiales > Beijerinckiaceae > Allobosea. Next base: position 16,238 of record NZ_JXTJ01000002.1, on the reverse strand, counting down.
TGACCGGCATCGATTCCTCGGCGCCGCTGATCGAACTCTGCCGCGAACGCTTCCCGCAGCACTCCTGGCGGGTCGCCGACATGCGCGAACTGGCGCTCGGCAGGCGCTTCGACGGGCTGATCGCCTGGGACAGCTTCTTCCACCTTCGCCAGGCCGACCAGCGCCTGATGTTCCCGCTCTTCCGGGAGCATGCCGCCGAAGGCGCCGCCCTGCTCTTCACCAGCGGTCCCGGCCATGGCGAGGCGATCGGCAGCTTCGAGGGCGAACCGCTCTATCACGCCAGCCTGGCGCCGGAGGAGTACCGGCGCCTGCTCGGCGACAACGGCTTTGCCGTCGTCGACCATATCGTCGAGGATGCGACCTGCGGCGGCCACACGGTCTGGCTGTCCCGGTACTCCGCGGCCAGAGCTCCGGCTTTTAAGTAACGGCGTTCAAGGCCGGGCTGCGGAGCCGGATTTGCCATCGCGCTGCACGGCCGCCCGCAAGGCGATCTAACCGCCTGCCGGCGGGGTCGGCCGCGACCAGGGACCATGCGCGGCCGAGGTCTCGGCGATCTCGGGCAGAGGTTGGCGCTCGGCGACCTTGGGCGGGCCGATCGGCGCTTCGAGCGGCATGCGCCCGCCTGCCGTCTGCACCAGCGCCTGCACCCGCTTGGTCACCGAAGGATGGGTCGAGAACAGATCGGCGAAATCGTCGGGGTCGTTCTCGAAGCACATGTCCATCACGCCCGAGGGCACGCCCTCGATATCGGCGCGGCCGGAGATCTTGAGCAGGGCCGAGATCATCGCGTCGGGGTTCTTGGTGAGCTCGACCGCGCCGGCATCGGCGAGATACTCGCGAGCCCGGGACAGCGAGAGCCGAACCACGATCGCCAGGAACCAGGAGATCGCGATCACGGCGATGCCGATCAGGATCGCGATGCCGTTGCCCTTCTTGTCGTCGGAGGACGAGGAATAGCGGATGCTGCGCCGCGTGAGGCCGCGGAACATCACCTCGCCGACGAAGGAGATCACGCCGGCGATGACGATCGCGATCACCATCAGCCGGACGTCGCCATTGCGGATATGGGTGAGCTCATGCGCGATCACCGCTTCGAGCTCGGCATCGTTGAGCTGCTCGATCAGCCCGGTGGTCAGCGTCACCGTGAACTGCTTGTCGTTGACGCCGCTGGCGAAGGCGTTGAGGGCGTCGCTCTGGATGATCGCGAGCTTCGGCGTCACCATGCCACGCGAGATGCAGAGGTTTTCCAGCATCCGGTAGAGCTTGGGATTCTCCTCGCGGCTGATCCCCTTGGCGCCGGACACCGCGCCGATCAATGCGACATTCACCCTGAAGCCGATGAAGATCCAGGCGAGCGTGGCGAGCGTGATCACCGGCAGCCAGGACAGGAAGGTGCGCCCGGCCTCGCTGAACGCGCTGCGGCCGCGCGGCACGCCGCCATAGCCGTAGGCGACCAGCAGCAGGCCCCAGACGGTCAGGTAGACCAGCAGGAACAGCCCGACGAGCAGGAAATTCGACCTGATCCGGTTGTTGCGCTGGTGGGTGTATAGCCCGAAGGCTTCCCCAGGCATCGCCGCGGCTCCGCTGTTCGCCGGCGCCTTTAGAACTTCACGGTCGGCGCCACTTCGATCTGCGCCCGCTTCTCTTCGCCGACATCGAAGAACTCGCGCGGGGTGAAGCCCATCTGGGGCGCGAAGAACACCGCCGGGAAGGCCTGGATCGCGGCATTGAACTCGCCGACCGCATTGTTGAAGAAGCGCCGCGCCGCCGCCAGCTTGTCCTCGACATTGCCGAGGTCCTGCTGGAGCTGCTGGAAGTTCGCGCTCGCCTTGAGATCGGGATAGGCTTCGCCGAGCGCGAGCAGCCGGCCGACGGCGCCGGTGAGCTGCTGTTCGGCGACTGCCTGGTCGTGCGGGCCGGTCGCGACTTGCGCCTGGTTGCGGGCCTTGATCACCGCGTCGAAGGTTTCCTTCTCGTGGCTGGCATAGCCCTTCACCGTCTCGACCAGATTGGGGATCAGGTCGTGGCGCTGCTTCAGCTGCACGTCGATGTCGGCGAAAGCCTGATTGACGCGCTGCCGCATCGCCACGAGGCCGTTATAGGTCATGATCAGATAGATCACGACGACGACGATCAGTCCCAGGACGGCCCAACCCATGGCGTTCTCCTCTGGCGCAGGCACAGTTGCCGCAACCTCGCATGAAGGCCGACGCAGGGGAAGCTGTCGCCCGGCTCTGCGGGCGAGCTATTGATCGTATCAGAGGCCAATTCGCCGTGCCGGCGCCGTGTTCCGGGCGGCTAGGCCGGAACGGCTGCCAGCCCGAGCTGCGGCTGGATTTCGGCGAGCATCTCGTAGGAGCGCTTGCGGGCCGCGTGGTCGTAGATCGCCGAAGCGACGATCAGCTCGTCGGCCTTGGTCTTTTCGATGAAAGCCTGCAGCTGCGCCCGCACGTTGTCGCGCGAGCCGACAAAGGAGCAGGCGAGCATGCGCTGGGCCTGCGCCTTTTCCGGGCCGGACCAGTAGCTCTCGATGTCGTCGATCGGCTTCGCCAAGAGGCCGCGCTTGCCGCGCAGCATGTCGGCGAAGCGTTGCTGCACCGAGGTGAACAGGTGCTGCGCCTCGGCATCCGTCTCGGCCACGACGACGTTGCAGCCGACCATGGCATGGGGCCTGTCGAGCTTGGTCGAGGGCTGGAAGCGCTCGCGATAGACGGCGAGCGCATCCATCAGCGCGTCCGGCGAGAAATGCGAGGCGAAGGCGTAGGGCAGGCCGAGCACGGCGGCGAGCTGCGAGCCGAACAGGCTGGAGCCTAGGATCCAGAGCGGGATATTGCTGTTGGTGCCGGGCACCGCCTGGATCACCTGGTCCGGCTGGAGCGGGCCGAGCAGGGCCTGGAGTTCGAGCACGTCTTGCGGGAAGCGCTCGGCCGAGTCGGCTTCGCGCCGCAGCGCCCGCCAGGTGCGCTGGTCGGTGCCGGGCGCCCGGCCGAGGCCGAGGTCGATACGGCCGGGGTAGAGCGCCTCCAGCGTCCCGAACTGCTCGGCGATCACCAGCGGCGAATGGTTCGGCAGCATGATGCCGCCGGCGCCGACGCGGATGGTCGAAGTGCCCTCAGCCACATAGCCGATCGCGACCGAGGTCGCGGCGCTGGCGATGCCGGTCATGTTGTGGTGCTCGGCCAGCCAGAAGCGGGTGTAGCCGAGCTTTTCGGCATGGCGGGCGAGGTCGCGGCTGTTGTGCAGCGCGTCGGCCGCCGTCGCGCCTTCGGTGATGAAGGCGAGATCGAGAATGGAGAGGGGAAGCATGCGGCTGATCCCTTGGGAGCGCGCCGGCCCGGCCGGCATTCGCCCTCCAGATTGGCTCCGTGACGGCTCTGGACAAGTCCGGCGCGGCGCATGCTCGCCCGGCGCCGGGCGAGGGGCGGGCGCTCAGTTCGGTCTTTCCGGACGACTGGTCAGGGCGCCACGACCGTGACGTAAGGACCCTTTGGCGTCTCGGCCGGGCCCGAGAGTGCAGGGGGCGCGTGGTTGATCGGCGGCAGGCTCTTGAAGTAGCTCGCCAGCGCCAGGGCGTCGGCATCGTTCAGCTTGCCATAGCTGTTATAAGGCATGGCCGGGGCCAGCACGCGTCCATCGGGTCTGACGCCGGTCCGCACCGCCTTGATGATGTCCTGCTCGCTCCAGGCGCCGAGCCCGGTCTCGCGGTCGGGCGTCAGGTTCGGCGGAAAGAAGGTTCCGAGCCCGGGGATCTTGAAGCCGACCTCCGAGCCGGCGAATTTCCGCGCCATGTCCGGCTTGCCGAGGAAGACGCCCGGCGTATGGCAGCCGCCGCAGTCCATGATCGCGGCGAGATATTCGCCGCGCTGGATGCGCTCCCGTGGCGCGCGCGTCTGGGCGTCGGCGAGGGAGGCGGCGAGCAGGACGGCGGTCGCGAAGGCGAGGAAGCGCAGCGGGCTTTGCATCGCGGATGGCTCCTTTTCCGGCGCCGGACAGGCACAGCAGATCTCAAGGCGTGGCTGTCCCAGGGCGGGCTTCGCGGCAGTGGGAGGCAGGGCAGGGGCGCGGGGGTGGCAGGGGCAGGCCACGGCGTCGCGGCTTTTCTGGCATGGTGCTGACCTTGCGGCAATCTGGCCTGCTGGTCCGGAAGAGGTACCTCTTCTGCCGCAAGGCGCCGTCGGCGGCCGGTTTCCTGCCGTGGAGCGGGCGGAACTGCCCTTTTTCCCTTGTCGCAGGGGCGGGGATCGATTACATCCGCCTCGTCCGAAGGGCCGTGATCGATCACAGCCGGGGGCGGCCACCGGCCGGCTCCCGTTTTGTGTTTGGCGCGCGTCTCTCGGATGCGGATCGGCCCCTGTGGCCTGGCGCCGCTGTCCTGCGGGACGGCAAGCTTCGGAAACGGAGCGCCATTCGGCCCGGTCCGGCGTGCAGCACTAACCCAAACGGCGCCCAGCCGGACATCCGCGGGATACGCGGCCGGCGTTCAGGAGCATACATGTCAGCTGTCGAAAGCTATCACGCGGGTCGCGAGGATTTTGCCGCCCTGCTCGAGGAATCGTTCACCCGGAACGAGGCCCTCGAAGGTACCGTCATCAAGGGCAAGGTAGTTGCCATTGAGAAGGACATGGCGATCATCGACGTCGGTCTGAAGACCGAAGGTCGCGTCGCCTTGAAGGAATTCACCGGCCCTGGTCGCGACCAGGAGCTGAAGGTCGGCGACGAGGTCGAGGTCTATCTCGATCGGATCGAGAACGCGCTTGGCGAAGCCGTCATCTCGCGCGACAAGGCCCGCCGTGAAGAGAGCTGGGTCAAGCTCGAGAAGGCGTTCGAGGCCCGTGAGAAGGTCATGGGCAACATCTTCAACACGGTTAAGGGTGGCTACACCGTCGATCTCGACGGCGCCGTCGCCTTCCTGCCGCGTTCGCAGGTCGACATCCGCCCGATCCGCGACGTCGGCCCGCTGATGGGTCAGCCGCAGCCCTTCGAGATCCTCAAGATGGATCGCCGCCGCGGCAACATCGTCGTCTCGCGCCGCACCGTTCTCGAAGAGACCCGCGCCGAGGCTCGCTCCGAGCTCGTCGCCTCGCTCGAAGAGGGCCAGGTCATCGACGGCGTCGTCAAGAACATCACCGAATACGGTGCGTTCGTCGATCTCGGCGGCATTGACGGCCTGCTCCATGTCACCGACATGGCCTGGCGCCGCGTCAACCACCCGTCCGAGGTTGTGACCATCGGCCAGTCGGTCAAGGTCAAGATCATCAAGATCAACCAGGAGACGCACCGCATCTCGCTCGGCATCAAGCAGCTGCTTGCCGATCCGTGGGATGGCATCGCGGCGCGTTACCCGGTCGGTGCGCGCCTCAAGGGCCGCGTCACCAACATCACGGACTACGGCGCGTTCGTCGAAGTGGAGCCGGGCATCGAAGGCCTCATCCACGTCTCCGAGATGTCCTGGACCAAGAAGAACGTCCACCCCGGCAAGATCGTCTCGACCTCCCAGGAAGTCGACGTTGCGATCCTCGAGGTCGACCAGGTCAAGCGCCGCATCTCGCTCGGCCTCAAGCAGACCCTCCGCAACCCGTGGGAGGTCTTCGCCGAGCAGCATCCGTCCGGTTCGGTGGTCGAGGGCGAGGTCAAGAACAAGACCGAGTTCGGCCTGTTCCTCGGCCTGGAAGGCGACATCGACGGCATGATCCATCTGTCGGACCTGGACTGGAACCGTCCGGGCGAGCAGGTGATCGAGGAGTACAAGAAGGGCGACATGCTCCAGGCGGTCGTTCTCGATGTCGACGTCGAGAAGGAGCGCATCTCGCTCGGCCTGAAGCAGCTCGGCGGCGATCCCTTCGTGGATGCCGGCGAGTTCAAGAAGGGCCAAGTCGTGACCTGCGAGATCATCGACGTCAAGGAAGGCGGTCTCGACGTCAAGATCGCCGGCACGGACATGACCACCTTCATCAAGCGCGCCGAAATCGCGCGTGATCGTGCCGAGCAGCGCCCCGAGCGCTTCGCGGCCGGCGAGAAGGTCGACGCCCGCGTCATCCTCTTCGACAAGAAGGCCCGCAAGATCCAGGTCTCGATCAAGGCCCTGGAAATGGCCGAGGAGAAGGAGGCGATGGCCCAGTACGGCTCCGCCGATTCCGGCGCCTCGCTCGGCGACATCCTCGGCGCGGCCCTCAAGAAGGCCAGCACCGACAAGAAGTGATCTTCAGGCCGCGCCTCGCGGCCTGACCAGACCACCGGCCCGCGCGGAGAAATCCGCGCGGGTTTTTGTTTCGGCCGCTCGCGTCTTTCCGGGGCGCGGCGCAGCCACGGGCCTGGAACCCATGAACACGGCGGCTGCCGGGTTTGCTGTGACGACGAGCCCTGTCGACAGGGCGGGTGTTCATGGGTTCCGGGCTCTTTGCTTACGCAAAGCCCCGGAAAGACAGCGGTGGCACCGCGCAGAAGGAATGCAGGAATGGACCACGCGGCGATCGGCATCGATTTCGGCACCACCAACAGCGTGGTCGCCCTCGCGCGCGCCGATGGCAGCGTCTCGACCCGCAGCTTCGCGACGAAGCAGGGCGCGGTCGACGCCTATCGCTCGGCCCTGATGTTCTGGCGCGAGGGGCGCCCGCCCAAGACCCATGTCGCCCATGTCAGCGGCCCCGACGCCCTAGACATGGCGCTCGGCATGACGACCGAGCATCGCTTCCTGCAGTCGCTGAAGACCCATCTCTCCAGCCGCGCCTTCCAGGAGACCAGGCTCTTCGGCAAGCTCTTCCAGCTCGAGGACCTGATCGCGGTGTTCCTGAGCGATCTCTCGGCCGGGCTCGATGGGCTGGCCGAGCGCCCTCTGATCTCCGGCCGCCCGGTGGTCTTCGCCGGCGAGCGCCCGGACGAGGAGCTGGCGCTCGGCCGGCTCTCGGCCGCCTATGCCAAGGCCGGCATGCCGCGCGTCGACTTCGCCTATGAGCCGCTCGGCGCCGCCTACTGGTATGCCCGCGAGCTGAAGCAGGCGCAGACCATGCTGGTCGCCGACTTCGGCGGCGGCACCAGCGACTTCTCGGTGATGCGCTTCGAGCCCGGTGGCACCGGGCGCCTCGAGGCGATACCGCTCTCCCATTCCGGTGTTGGCGTCGCCGGCGACACCTTCGATTACCGCATCATCGAGCATGCCGTCTCGCCGCGGCTCGGCAAGGGCACGGACTATCTTTCCTTCGGCAAGCGTCTGCCGATTCCCGCGCACTACCACGCCGCCTTCGCGCAATGGCACCGGCTCTCGCTGATGAAGAGCCGGGAGACCATGGCAGAGCTCAAGGCCCTGATCCGGGACGCGGTCGAGCCGGGCCGCCTCGAGGACCTGATGACCGTGATCGAATACGATCTCGGCTACGAACTCTACCGGGCCGTCTCCGCCACCAAGATCGCCCTGTCGAGCCAGGACGAGACCAGGTTGAGTTTCAACCAGATGGGCGTCGAGATCGACCGCACCGTCACCCGCGCGGACTTCGATGGCTGGATCGCCGAGGATGTCGCGGCGATCGAGGCCGCGCTCGATGAGGCGCTCGCGAAGGCCGGCGTCGAGGCCGGGAGCGTCGAGGCGGTGTTCATGACCGGCGGCACCTCGCATGTGCCGGCGGTTAGGGCGCTGTTTGACCGGCGCTTCGGTGCGCAGCGGATCCATATCGGCGATGCGTTCCGTTCGGTCGCGAGCGGGCTCGCTTTGCTGGCGCTCGACCGGCAGCGCGCCGAGATCGCCGCCTGAATCGACCCTCCCCGCGGCTCGTGCGGCATTTGCTGCCTTGCCCGCCTGCCATGGCGCGGCTACACCACTGGCCTTGCCTACCGGAGCCGCCGACATGTCGACCGATGCCGATCTGCTCGCCGACCGCCGCAGCCTGAGGCGCAAGCTTTCGCTCTGGCGTCTGTTGGCGCTGGCGGGAGTCGTCATCATGCTCGTCGGCGCCGCACTCGCCTGGAGCGGACGTCTGCCCGGCAGCACGGGCCAGGCCCATATCGCTCGCGTCACCATTTCCGGCTTCATTTCCGGGGATCGGCGTACCCTCGACCTGATCAAGTCGCTTGAGGACAGCCGCGCCAGCGCGGTGATGCTCCGGATCGACAGCCCCGGCGGCACCACAACCGGCTCGGAAGCCGTGCACGAGGCGGTGCGCAAGCTCGCCGCCAAGAAGCCGGTCGTCGCCGTGGTCGACGGGCTCGCCGCCTCGGGCGGCTACATCGTTGCGCTCGGCAGCGACCGCATCGTCGCCCGCCAGACTTCGCTCGTCGGCTCGATCGGCGTGCTCTTCCAATTTCCGAACCTCGCCAAGCTGATGGACACGATCGGCGTCAAGGTCGAGGAGGTTAAGTCGAGCCCGCTCAAGGCGGCGCCGAACGCCTTTGAGCCGGCCTCGCCCGAGGCGATCGCCGCGCTCCGCCGCGTGGTCGAGGACAATTACGACTGGTTCAAGCGCTTGGTGCGCGACCGCCGCCACCTGAACGATCCCGAGCTCGCCGCGGTCGCTGACGGCCGCGTCCATTCCGGCCGCCAGGCGGTCGGGCTGAAGCTGATCGACGAGATCGGCGGCGAAAGCGAGGCCATCGCCTGGCTCGAGCGCGAGAAGGGGGTGGGCAAGTCCCTGCCGGTGCGCGACTGGCGCCGCCGCAGCGAAAGTTCCTCCTTCGGAATCTGGAGTGCGGGCGAGGCGTTGGCGCGCGCGGCAGGGCTTGAGAGTCTGGCCGTGCTGATTGCCCGTGCCGCCGACCAGCCTGTCGGCCTGCGGCTTGACGCGCCTTTGGCGCTCTGGCAGCCTGCCGGCGAAAAGTGACGATCTTACAATTGGTTATATTGGCGCCATGATAAAATCTGAACTCGTCCAGCGCATTGCCGAGCGCAACACCCATTTGTATCAGCGCGACATCGAGAATATCGTCGGTTCGATCCTCGACGAGATCGTCAAGGCTCTGGCGCGCGGCGACCGGGTCGAGCTGCGCGGCTTCGGCGCCTTCTCGACCAAGCAGCGCGAGGCCAGGGTCGGCCGTAACCCGCGCACCGGCGATTCCGTCGAGGTCGACGAGAAGCTCGTGCCGGTGTTCAAGACCGGCAAGGAACTGCGCCTGCGGCTGAACGGCAAGGCCTGAGCGGCGCAAGCGGAGGTTACCGAATGAAGGCTTTCTTCAAGGCGCTCGTGCTTGTTCCGGTGGCGCTGCTGATCGTCCTGTTCTCGGTCGCGAACCGTGCTCCGGTGCGTGTTTCCTTCGATCCGATCAGCCGCGACGCACCCGTCCTCGCTTTCGACCTGCCGCTCTTCGCCGTCATCCTGGCTGCTATCGCTCTCGGCGTGCTGATCGGCGGCTGCGCTTCCTGGCTCGCACAGGGCAAGCATCGCAAGGCTGCCCGCATCAACCGGCGCGAGGCCGAGAAGCTGCGCGGCGAGGCGCAGTCCCTGCGCGCTGCCGTCCCCGATTCCGCGCTGCCTGCGCTGACCAGCCGAGTCTGAAGTCCCTCATGCGTTTCTTTTCCGCCGCCGAAATCGACGGCCTGCTCACCTTTCCTGCGCTCGTCGATGGCCTGGCTGCCGCATTTCGCGGCGATGTCGTAACCCCGACCCGCCACCACCACGAGATCGCGCGTCCCGATGCCGACGGGACCTTGCTATTGATGCCGGCCTGGACCGGGCCGGAGGTCGTTCCGGCCTATGTCGGCACCAAGGTCGCGACGGTCTATCCGGGCAATGCGGCCAAGGGCGTGCCCAGCGTGATGGGCACCTATCTCCTGATGGACGGTGCGACCGGGCAGCCGCTGGCGGCGCTCGACGGCACGCGCTTGACCTTGTGGCGCACGGCGGCGGCCTCGGCGCTCGCTTCGCGCATGCTGGAGCGGCCGGACAGCAAGCGCATGCTGATGGTCGGAGCCGGCGCACTGTCGCCTTTCCTGATCAAGGCGCACCGCAGCGTCCGGCATTTCGAGGACATCGCGATCTGGGCCCGCCGTCCGGAAGCGGCTGCCGAAGTCGTCGCCGAGCTGGCGGCGGACGGTATCGAGGCGCGAGTCGCCGAGGATCTAGAGGCTGAAGCGCGCCAGGCCGACCTGATCTCCTGCGCCACGCTCTCGCGTGAGCCGATCGTCCAGGGACGCTGGCTGAAGCGCACCGCCCATCTCGATCTGGTCGGCGCCTTCAACATGTCCATGCGCGAGGCCGATGACGAGGCGCTGCAGCGCGCCCATGTCTTCGTCGACACCGAAGCGGCCCTGCACGAGGGTGGCGATGTCGCGGTGGCGATCAAGGCCGGAACCTATGAGGCGAGCAAGGTGACCGGCACGCTGGCCGGGCTCTGCCGTGGCGAGCACGATACCGACGCCGAGCGCGACGACGTCACCCTGTTCAAGTCGGTCGGGACGGCGCTCGAGGATCTCGCTGCTGCCATTCTGGTCTGGCAGCTCGCCGACTGAAGTCCCTGTGCATCTAGCCTGCTGCTGCCGGCTAGATGTCGGCGGATGTGAAGATGTTCCCGCGCATGATCGTGCAGCGCTGGGATATCTGCCGATAATCCATAACCGGAATGATTTTCCCGTCAGGAATGCCGTAGAAGAAGAATTGCCTGTCTTCGCGGGACGATTTTAGATTCGTCGAGGCCGTGCAGCTGCCGCGGTCGCGACTGATCGTGATGTTGATGAACTGGCGGCCCCAGGGATAGATTCTCTCTCTGATGAGGGTTGCTCCGGAAGTCGTCCATTTCTGGCCGATCGGGCCGTGCGACCAGACCTGTCCCCATTCGACGACCTGGGCTCCGCCGGCGCCGCGACGCGTATTGCCGGTTCGCGCATCAGTGCCTGATGCGCCGGAGAAATCGAAGAGCCGCCCCTTTTCGCTGATATAGACCTTGATGGTTCGGGCATTGATGCTCTCGCCGGAGCCGAAGACGTGCCGCGCCTTGATCTCGACATCGAGCGAGTATCCGCGCAGCGTTTCGGCCAGCTGTGCATGGGCCGGCTGGACAATGGCCAGGAGCAGAAGCGTGACTATCGCGTAGTTCGCCAGCATCGTCCGCCCCTGTCGCCAGGATACTGGGACGCAGCCTAGCAGCAAGGCGTAGGGGCGTCCAACCAGCCGGAAAATCGTGAGACTAGACCCGCACCGGCGCGCCGCCGAGCGCTCCGAGCAGCCAGAGCACGAGGACGATAGCCAGAACCAGACCGACGGCGCCGCCGAGCCCGGCGCCACCATAGCTGCGATGGCCGTAATACCCGCCGCCGCCGAGCAGGATGATCAGCAGTACGATGATCAGGACGGTGGACATGATGCGCCTCCTTCGGGTCAGCGCGGCACCGTCGCCGATCGACGGGAGCGCCTCCGAAGAACGTCAGGCAGGCGGCGGAAGTTCCGTACCGGTCGCGAGAGCGGGGCGCTACGCCGTTTGCGCCTTGGCCGCGACTGCGCGCCAGCGGCGCGCTTGACCTTTCCGTGTGGAGCTTGCGAGTCTGCGCCGATGTCACGCTCCTGTCGTCTCGCCCTTCTGATTCTGCTGCCGCTCGCCCTGATGGCGGGAGCCGCCCGCGCCCAGTCCACCGCTGAAGACGAGGCGAAGCGCCGCGCCGCCAACATCGCCGCTTTTCCGGACGCTGCCCGCGCCCATTTCGGCCAGAAGACCACGCCTGCGGCGGCGCTGAAGGCGCGTGCCATCGGCTCCTATGCGCGCGGCTGCCTCGCCGGCGGCACGGCCTTGGCGCCCGACGGCGAGAGCTGGCAGGTGATGCGCCGAGCCCGCAATCGCAACTGGGGCCATCCCGAGCTGATCGACTATCTCGAAAAGTTCGCGCGCGACGTGCCGAAGATCACCGGCTGGGCCGGCATTCTGGTCGGCGACATTTCCCAGGCGCGCGGCGGGCCGATGCTGACGGGCCATGCTTCGCACCAGATCGGCCTCGATGCCGATATCTGGCTGACGCCGATGCCGAGGAAGCGCCTCGATGCCGACGATCGCGAGAACATGCCGGCGGTCAACATGGCCCGGGCGGACTGGCGCGACGTCGATCCGAAGAACTGGACGCCGGCGCATACCCGCCTGATCAAGGCCGCCGCCAGCGAGCCGCGGGTCGAGCGCATCTTCGTCAACCCGGCACTCAAGGTCGCGCTCTGCCGCGACGCCGGCTCGGATCGGAGCTGGCTCAACAAGGTCAGGCCGATCTGGGGGCACAATTACCACTTCCACATCAGGATGAGCTGCCCGCCGGGTGTCGAAGGCTGCTCCGGCCAGGAGCCGCCTAATTTCGGCGATGGCTGCGGCGAGGAGCTCTCCGGCTGGATCGAGCGCCAGCATCAGGCGATCTTCAACCCGCCCAAGCCGAAGCCCGGCCCGAAGCCGAAACCCAAGCCGCCCATGTCACTCGACGCGCTGCCGCAGGAATGCCGGCAGGTGCTGGTCTCGCGTTGAAGACGGCGAAGGCTCCACTTTCAAGCTGGTACGTAGAGCCGGCGGGGGGCGGGGCCGCCATCGCTCGCCTCTCTCCGTCCCATGGCCAGCGGCCGCATTTGCGCCTAGCCTGAGCTGTCAGCCAGCGAGAAGGAGAGTGCCATGAGCGTCAAGCCGACGATCGTCCTCGTCCATGGTTTCTGGGGCGGGGCAGCGCATTGGGGCAAGGTGATCCTGGAGTTGTCTCGCAAGGGATATGCGGATCTGCGGGCGGTCGAGATGCCGCTGACCTCGCTCGGCGAGGATGCCGAGCGGACCCGCAAGATGGTGAAGCAGCAGGCCGGGCCGGTGCTGCTGGTCGGCCACTCCTATGGCGGGGCGGTCATCACCGAGGCGGGCGACCTGCCCAATGTCGTCGGCCTCGTCTACATCGCCGCCTTCGCGCCCGATGCCGGCGAGAGCCCCGGCGGGATCAGCCAGGCGCTGCCGCCCGCAGCCTTCCCCAATCTCGCGCCGGACAGCGACGGCTATCTCTGGATCAAGTTCGACAAGTACCATGAGAGCTTCTGTCCGGACCTCTCGGCCGACGAGGCCCTGGTCATGGCAGTCGGCCAGAAGGCGCCGCTGGCCAGCACCTTCGGCGATGCCGTCACCGCGCCGGCCTGGAAGAAGAAGCCCTGCTGGTACCAGCTCTCCAGCCAGGACCGGATGATCCATCCCGACAATCAGAAGCGCATGGCCGAGCGGATGAAGCCGCGCCGGATACTGACTCTTGACGCCAGCCACGCCTCGCTCGCCTCACGGCCGGTCGAGGTCGCGGCGCTGATCGACGAGGCGGCGACGGAGCTCGCGCGCGGCTGAAGCTCAGCATGTCCGGGCTCGTGGCCGCTAGCGCCTGATCGAGCCGGTCTGCTGGCCGGGGCGATAGGCGAACGGGTCGTTCTGCGGTGTGATCCCCACCTCGCCTTCGCCCTGCTGCATCTCGTCGAGGATGCCATTGCCCTCATCGTCGCCGAGGATCAGCTCTTCGGTCGGCGGCACTGCGCCCGGCAGCATCAGCGGTCCGCGCTGCTCGCTCGGCGTCGGCTCCGGGCGGTAGCTCTGCGGCTGCGGCGTGTTGTAGCGGGGAGCGCTGAGCCCCGGCCCGGCCATCGCATAGGTGCCGTGGCCGATGCCGCCCGGCGGGCGCAATCCGCCTGGCGCGGGAGCCGGCCGGGTCGCCAGCTGTGCCGGCAGGCCCTCATAGCGCGGCTGCGGGGCGGCCGGCGCCAGCGCGACGCTGCGCGCCGGATCGGGCGGCGGGAGATTGTAGTTCGGCTCGTATTTGATCGCCGGCTTGCAGATCTGCCGGCCCTTGGAGTGCCGTGCCAGGTCGATATGGAAATGGTCGTAGTGGAAGGCATCGGCGCCGGGGCCGAGCACGGTCGAGTACATCTGGCAGGCGCCGACGAAGACCTCGCGCAGGAAGGCCTGCTCCTCGGGCGAGCCGCGCCAGCCATCCTTGACCGTGATGTTGCGGCCGTCGTTAAGCCGGAAGGAGAATACGTCGACGGCATTGCCGAAGGCATGTTCGGAGGTACGCCGCGTGCCGGTGCCGTTGTTCATCGAACGGCAGGAATAGGAACCGGCCCGAAGCTCGATCACCTGTGCGCCGAGCACGTTCTGGGCCGCCGGCTGCACAACCTCGGCCAGCCAGCGGTCGGTGGTGGCGACGATCGGGCAGGCGAGCGTCGCATTGCTGGTCAGGCCGATGCCGCCATTGCTGAAGGCCGAGACCTTGAGCGGCCTTTCCATGCCGCAGGTGCCGGGGCCGTCGATCGGTTTCTCGCGCAGGCTGACATAGGAGGAGAACTGCACCTGGCGGGAGGCCAGGCACTGGGCTTCCGCCTGGTCGCGCCAGGCGGCGCGCTGAGGCTTCTGGAACTTGCCGCAGCCGGCGAGTCCGACACCGATGACGCCAAGCGCGAGGAGGGCGAGATGAACGCGACGCATAACGATCAAATGCGAGGCGTTGGATGAACGGTTTATTGACCGGCTGCGGCCCGGAAGCCACGGGCGGATTAAGTTTGGCGCTGGCGTTAAGCGCCGGTTAATCGGCGGTTTGCGGCCTTTACCAAGCCTGGGTGCTTCGCTTCGGCGTGGCGCTGTCGTTCATGCCGGAAGCCGCTGGCGTTTCTACACGGCGATGATGGTTGCGCCGCTGTTGCGGCCAAACCAAGCTGGGGGCAGCGCCGCGACTCGTCTCCGCGGCGTCCTGCCAGAGCGCGGCCGCATGCCGGCCGCCTGCCATCCGAGGTTCCCGCTGATGTCCGATCTCTCCGCCTTTCCGATCGTGCTGCGCTGGCCGGCGCAGCACCCCGACAGGTTGCAGTTCTACTCCCTGCCGACGCCGAACGGCGTCAAGGTCTCGATTATGCTCGAGGAAATCGGCCTGCCCTATGAGCCGCATACGATCAATATCGGCCAAAACGAGACCTGGACGCCGGAATTCCTCTCGCTCAATCCCAATGGCAAGATCCCGGCGATCCTCGACCCAGACGGGCCGGGCGGCAAGCCGCTGGCGCTCTTCGAATCCGGGGCGATCCTGGTCTACCTCGCCGAGAAGACCGGGAAGTTGCTGCCGAAGGACCTGGCCGAGCGCTACGAGACGCTGCAATGGGTCTTCTTCCAGATGGCCGCGATCGGCCCGATCTTCGGCCAGCTCGGCTTCTTCCATAAGTTCGCCGGGCGCGAATACGAGGATAAGCGTCCGCGCGACCGCTACGCCAATGAGAGCAAGCGCCTGCTCGGCGTGCTCGAAACCAGGCTCGCCGGTCGCGACTGGCTGATGGGCAGCGAGTACACCATCGCCGATATCGCGACGCTGGGTTGGGTCCGCAATCTCGTCGGCTTCTACGGGGCGGGCGAGCTCGTCGAATACGACAAGCTCAAGCGCGTTCCGGCCTGGCTCGAGCGCGGCCTGGCGCGGCCGGCCGTCCAGCGCGGTCTGGAAATCCCCAAGCGGCCCTGATCGCCACCGAAGCCGGGCCGGCGCGGAAGCGCGGGCCCGGTCTTGAAGGATTCAGTTGCCGAGCTGGCTGATCCGCTCGAGCGCCGGGCCGAAGCCGTTCAGCACGATGTTGAAGCTGATGATCTCGCCGCTGGAGAGGTTGAGCGCCGCGGCGGTCAGCGTCTTGCCGGCCTTCATTGCGTCGGTAGCGACCGTCGGGAAGGAGATCGGCAGGAGGCAGCCGGAAGGCACGCAGGTCGAGAAGCGCAGGCCCTGACCGAGATCCTTGTCGTCGAGCTTGAGTACGGCGCCGTTCTCGAGCTTGACGCCGAACGGCATCAGGATCGTGCCTTCGGCCTTGCCGTCCTTGGGTGCGCGCAGCTCGATCGCGAAGACGCGCTGATTGGTCCGGCTGTCGCCCTGGTTCTGGGTCAGCACGCAGAGCTTCTGCCCGTCGGTGATCCGGCAATCGACCGTCCAGTCGCCATAGACCTCGTTGATCGCCGAAGCGCCGTTCGGCAGCGTCGCCGCGGCGGGCTTGGGCTGGCTCACCGCGGGGGCGGCCTGAGCGGTAGCTGGCCGCGCTGCCGGAGCCCGCGTCGGTTCGCGCTGCTGGGCAAGCGCCGGGCCGCTCAGCAAGGCGAAGGCAGCGGCAAGAATGGCGGTCGAGCAGGTCGTTCTGGCGTTGCGCATGATGTCGGACTTGTTTTCGGGGATCGGCAAGGAAGGTCGCGTGAAGCGGTCGCGCTCTTCTAACGCAATGGCCATGCTTGTCTACCGCGAACACTGTCGCGGTAGTTCGTTGTCACTCAAACTAATCTCTCTTTACTATAGTAATTCTAATGTGACCCCCCCC
>NZ_JXTJ01000019.1 GCF_001509835.1 Allobosea sp. WAO | reverse complement strand
CGGCCAGAACGACATCGTCGCCCGCACCGGCCAGGATCACGTCGTCGCCGACCGTCCCGACGAGTTCGTCGTCGCCAGGCGTGCCGGCGATCGGCCCGCCCGGAGGCAGGACGCTTTCGCTGGCGAGGTCGTAGACCAGCACGTTGTCGAAGGAGACCCCGGCGCTGTCCCAGGAGAACAGGCCGACCGTACCCTTGCTCTGGGCATGGTCCTCGATCGCATAGGCGAAGAGGGCGAGGCCATCGACATAGGCCTGGATCCTGCCGTCCTTGACCTCGACGCGCAGGTCGAAGGCCTGGCCCGGCGTGTACTTGGCCGGATACTGGTTGAGATAGCGCTCGACTCCGTCCTTGACCTGGATGAGCTGGAACAGGCTGCCGGCGCCATTGCCCGGGCTGCGATCGTAGTCGCCGTTCGCGTCGAGCTCGAGCTTGTAGTAGTTGTTCGCGTCCTGGTAGTAGAACAGCAGGCCGAGCGCACCGTTGTCGGGCGACTTGATCGTCGCCTCGACCGCGTAGTCGGTCCATTCCTTCGCAGCAACGTCGTTGTAGAGCGCGTAGGTGCTCTTGCGCAGCACGTTGACGCCGTCGCCGAGCGGGCTCCAGCCGGTCTTCCAGGGATCGGAATTGGAGGCGCCGCTCCAGGTCAGCTGCCGGCTCTTCAGGTCAGAGAGCTGGACCAGAGCGCCGTCGCGCAGCTCCCATTGCGAGGCGGTGCCGTTCGGGCCGACGCCGCCCATCTCACCCTCGTCGACGATCGTCCAGCCTGCGAAATCGCCGCCGCCGAAGCCTTCGGAGAGCAGGACGCGCCCCTTCGAGATCGCATCGACGGTGAGCTTGTCCGTCGCGGTCTTGCCGGCGGCATCGGTGATCGTCAGGGTCAGCGCCTGCTTCACCGCGTCGAGCTCGACCTGCGCGGTTTCGCCCTGCGCGACGACATTGCCGTCGGCATCGGTCCAGACATAGCTGACGATCTCGCCGAGGCCGTAGCTGCCCTTGCCGTCGAGTGCGACCAGTATGCGGCCATTGCCGTCGGCATCGACCGGGCGCAGATCGTCGCCGGCATGAGCCGTCAGCGCTACCTTGTTGACCGTGACATTGTCGAACTGCGAGCTGCGCTGCGCATCCGAGTAGAAGCCGACCGAGCCGCCGGCGAGCGGGGCGGGGTCGACGACCTCGCCGAACAGGCTCTGGCCGTCGAGGAAGGCGCTGATCCGGTCGTCGACCACGACGACCTTGAGCTGGAAGTCGCGGCTCCAGGGCGTGCCGCCGAATTCGCGGGCGAGCACGGTCTCGGTGCCGTTCTGGACCTTGACCAGCGAGCGGGTGTTGGTCTCGCCGCTGAGCACGACCTTGTAGTGGTTCGCGGCGTCCTTGTAGTAGAACACCACGCCGATGCCGTCATTGTCGGTGGCCTTCAGCGTCGCCTCGAAGGCATAGTCCGACCAGGAGGCCGCAGCGGCTGCCTTCCAGACCAGGATCTTGCCAGCTGCGTCGGACTGCTCGAAGACGCGCCCTTCCGGTGCATCCTGTCCTTCGGCCGTCGTGCTGCGGGTCGCCGCCGTGCCCTTGACGATGAAGGTTCCGGTGCCGCTGTCGAAGCTGGCGAGCTGGGCGCTGCCGGTGCCGAACTCGTCGGTCCAGGACGGGGTGCCGAAATCGATCTGCACCGCGTTGGCGCTCGGCTTCACCTCCATGATGCCGCCGGCCTTGACGCCGCCGAGCGCCGCGATCTCCGCGTCGTTGAGTACCTTGTCGGTGAACAGGAAGCTCGACGCATAGCCCGGCCAGGTCTCGCCACTCTCGTCGGCGAAGAGCAGGAAGCCCTTGCTCATGTCGATCTGGTAGCGGGCATAGTTGCCGCCGGACTGGACGGTGTCGCCGACCTTCACGCCATCGATGTATTTGGTGATCAGGACATTGTCGCCACGATCGGTGATGGTGAAGGCGATGCGGTGCCAGGCGCCGTAGTTCACGGTGCCCTCATAGTCGCTGTTGATGCCGATGCCGCCACGCGAGCCGTTGACGTTCTTCATCGCCAGATCCTGATCGCTGGTGTTGGTCAGGTCGGTCTGGAGGAAGGAGAAGTAGCTGGCGACGCCGGGCGTGATCATCAGGTCGTAGACCAGCGAATAGGACTTCGCGACCGTGCCCGGCGCGACATCGAGCTTCACCAGAACGCCGCCATCGGCCTGGCTGAGCTTGGGCAGATAGGTGACCTTGGCGTCGCCGGTCGTGCCCGGCAGCGCGGCGATGCCGTGCGCGGCGGTGGTGGCATTCGCGAATTGCGGGCCGAGCGTGCCGGTGCCCCAGCCAGCGGCGTTGCCGTCGTTGAAATTGTCGACGAGCAGGGTGTCCGCGTTCGAGACGGTGATGCGGACGTCGTCGGTCGAGACGCGGCCGGCGCTGTCGGTCACCGTCAGGGTGAGCTGGTGCTGTCCGGCACCGAGCTGCAGCGTCGGCGTCGCGCCTTCGGCGACGAGATTGCCGTCGCGATTGGTCCAGACATAGCTCAGGCCGGCGTCGTTGTTCGGATTCAGCGTCCAGTCGCCGTCGAGGGTGACGGAGGCCTTGTCCTGCCCGGCTTCGGCGCTGACGAACTGGTCGTTGCCGGCCTTGGCGATCGCCGGAACGTCGGGCGTGCCCATGTCGACGTTGGAGAACGTCTCCTCGTGGCCGCGATATTCGCCGGTCAGGCCGTCGCGATCGAGCTCGCCGTCGCCGCGCGCCGAGTCGAAATAGTCGTCGAGTTCGGTGAAGTAGGTCGAGGTGTAGACGGCGTTGTTGTCGGGATCGATGGTCAGCAGGCGGATGGCGCCGTTGCCGCCATTATTGCCGGCGCCCGCACCGGCGCCGCTGGTGATCTCGCTGGCGACGCCGTTCTGGTAGTTCACCATCATCTGGTGAACCGGGTTGCCGAACTGGTCGTAGCTCACCAGCGTCTCGGCGCCGTCGCCGAAAATGTGGCCCGAGAAGGTGAAGGTGACGTTCGGATACTTCTGGATCAGCTCGCGATACATGGTCTCGCCGTCATTGGCGCCATGCACGCTGTTGCCGATGCCGTAATCGTAGCCGGTACCCTCGTCGTAGAGCGGCGCGCCGGTGGCGTCGTGGCGTCCGGCCCAGTTCATGTAGGAGTGGTTGGCGAGGATGACGCGGTGGTTGAGATGGCCCTCGATGACCTCGCCGGCCCAGCGCAGCACGTCGTCGCGCGGCCCGAATTCGAGGCTGAGCACCAGCCACTTCGTGCCGTCCGGCGCCGTGAAGGTGTGGTAGTTGTTGGCGCTGCGGTTCGGCTCCATGTCGTAGACGCCGCCGAAGGTGCCGGGATTGGTCGCCGCCTGCTTATCGGGCGAGAAGCGGATGTCGAGCGGGTTGGTCGAGTGGTTGGCCGCGTTGCCGGTGTTCTGGTCGTGGTTCCCGGGCAGCAGCGAATAGGGGATCTTGCCGTCGAGGATGCGCAGGGCCTCCTCCGCGAAGGGCCAGTGGCTGGCGTCGTTGTTGTTGGTGGTGATGTCGCCGACATGGATGACGAACTGCAGCCCAAGGCTGTCCTTGTTCTCCACCAGCCAGTTGGTCATGTTCTTGAAGATGCCGACGCGCGCCGCGTTGGTGTAATCCTGCGTGTCGGGCAGGACGGCGATCGTATAGGCGTTCTCGCCGGCGACGCGGACGCGGACATTGTCGGTGACGCTGTGGCCGCTGGCGTCGGTCGCGGTGATCGCGAGATCGGTGTAGCCGAGCGCATCGGTGTAATCGATGACGAGTTTGCCGTCCTCGATCGCGACGTCGGCGATGCTCGGGTCGCTGCTGGCCACCGAATAGGTCAGCCCGGTGCCGGCGAAGACCGTGCCGAGGTCGATGACGCGGTCTTCGGCGCCACGCTTGGCGATGTAGTCGAGAATGGAGTTGCTGATCGTCGTCATGAGGTTTGCCTCTGCTACGGTCGGGACATCGGCACGTTCGGCCGCGGCGCGGCCGAACGTGGTGAAATTGCGGTTAAGACCGGTAGGAACCCGATGTGACGGATCGTTGAAATAGACCCGGACCGGGCCATCGAAAGTTGCGATACCCCGCATCGGATTATTGGCGACTGCTGCGCCGGCGAAATTGGCAAAGAGGCTCTACTTGCCTTGTCTTTCGCGGCAGGCCCGGCACGTTTGTCACAAATCCGCATTGCGGTGCCGCTAGTGGTCCGGGCCCAACGGCGTGAGTTGAGAGCATGGCATCGGTCACGCAGCTTCGGGCCTTCCATTTCGTCGCGACCGCCGGCGGCTATTCCCAGGCCGCGCGCGAAATGTCGGTCAGCCAGTCGACCTTGTCGGGTCAGGTTCGTCAGCTCGAGGCGCTCTCGGGTGTCGTGCTGTTCGAGCGCGGCCCGCGCGGCGCGACGCTGACGGAGGATGGCGAGGCGCTCTTCCAGGTCACCTCGCGCCTGTTCACGGCTCTCTCCGAAGCCGGGCGCATGCTCAAGAGCCGAAAGGCGGAGGGCGGCCGGCTGCGGCTCGCCTCGGACGGCACCGTGCATTCCCTGCCGATTCTCGGCGCGCTGCGCCGGCGGCGCCCCAAGCTGGTATTCTCGATCCAGCTGCAGAACTCCGACAGCGTGATCGAGCAGGTCGTCCAGTACCGGGCCGATGTCGGGATCACCGCGCAGATGCCGCAGGACAACCGCTTCCATGTCCAGCCCCTGACCAGCATGAAGGTCGGCATCTTCATGCCGAAGGACCACCCTTGGGCGCAGCGTCGCGCGATCGCGTTGCGGGAGTTGGAGGGGCTACCCTTCGTGCTGCGCGAGCGCGGCTCCCGGACGCGGGAGGTTTTCGAACAGAACCTCAGTGCCCATAGCGTCACGCTGGGCGAGGTGATCGAGGTCTCGACCCGCGACGGCGTCCGCGAGACCGTCGCCGCCGGCTTCGGGCTCGGCGCGATCGCCGACCTCGAATTCGGTTACGACAGCCGCCTGCGCTATCTGCCGCTGCAGGATGCCGGCATCGCCATCAATGAATATGTCGTCTGCCTCGGTGAAAGGCGCCGGACGCCGATGATCGCCGATTTCCTGCGCTGCGCCGCCGACGCTTTCCAGCCTGCCTTGGCCGGTCGCTCAGGCCCTGAGGCGGCCTGAACGGCGTTTTTCCCCACAGCCGAAAGCCGCTCCTAGTGGCGGAAGCTGCGGGCAATCTGGTCGTGGAAAGGCTTGGTCAGATAGGCGAAGGCGGTCCGCGTCCCGGTCTGGATGAAGGTCTCGACCGGCATGCCCGGCAGCAGCGTCTTGCCGCCGAGCCGGTCCGTCTCGGCCCGGTCGAGCGCCACGCGTACCGTGTAGAACGAGGCGCCGGTCTGCTGGTCCGTGCTGGCGTCGGCGGAGACATGGATCAGCCGTCCCTTCAGGTCCGGCGTCGTCGCACTGTCGAAGGCCGGGAAGCGCAGCATCGCCGGCTGACCGACGTGCAGGCGATCGATCATGGTCGGCTCGACCCGCGCCTCGACGACGAGACCGTCGGTCTCGGGAACGATCAGCATGATCTGCTCGGCAGGGCCGATCACGCCACCGATGGTATGGACGATCTGCTGATGGACGGTGCCGTCCTGCGGGGCGCGCATCTCGATCCGGTCGAGCTGGTCGCGCGCCGCGACGCGGCGCTCGGTGAGGTCGGCGAGCTTGCCGTCGACATCGCGCAGCTCCGTCGTGACCTCGCGACGCAGATCCTCGTCGATCTGGACGATCTGCAGCTCGACCTCGGCGATGCGCCCTTTCACCCGCGCCGTGTCGGCGGTCAGGCTGCCGCGCTCGCCGACCAGGCGTGAGGCCTCGCGCTGCAGTGCCGTTAGCCGCGAGAGTGCAACCAGGCTCTGGTCGTAGAGCTTCTGCACGCCGTCGAGTTCCTGGCCGATCAGCCTGGCCTGGACCTGCCGTGCCTCGATCTGCGCGGTGAGGCCGGTGATCTCCTCATGCGCCTGCGCGATCCGCTCGCGGAACTGGGAACGCTGCACATCGGCCGCGGCGCGACGGGTGTGGAACAGCCGCGTCTCGGCGGCGATGGCCTGGACCACGCCGGGCTCGTCGCGACGCTCGCGCAGGGCGGCAGGCAGTTCGAGCTCGGACAGGCCGTCGCGCTCGGCTTCGAGGCGTGCCTTGCGCGCCTGGAAACGCAGCAGCTCTATCTCGATCAGGGCGAGGCTGGCGCGGGCATTGGTCTCGTCGAGGCGCACGAGCACGTCGCCCGCCTTGACGCGATCGCCCTCCTTGACGCGGATCTCGGCGACGACGCCACCGGCCGGATGCTGCACGCGCCGGACATTACTCTCGACCACGACCTTGCCGGAGGCGATCACAGCTCCGGCGAGCGGCGCCGTCGTAGCCCAGAGCCCGACCGTGCCGCACAGCACGGCCGCGGTGGCGACGCCGAAGAGCGTGGCGCGGCGGATGTCGCGGCGCGGGTTCGGCCGCTTGCCGCCGGACGCCATGCCTGCGAGCGGTGCCCCGTTGCCGGCCTTGTTCTCGTTAACCGCGCGCATCGGCCGCCACCACGATCCTGGGGTTGGAATGTACCGCCGCGGCGCTGCCGGGCTTCGCCGCAAGACTCTTGCGCAGGACTTCCTCCTTCGGACCGAAGGCCTGCGCCTGCCCCTCGGCCATGATCAGCACGAGGTCGATGCCCGCCAGCGCCGACGGGCGATGGGCGATGACCACGACGATGCCGCCGCGGGCGCGCACGCCCGAGATCGCCGCGGTCAAGGCCGCGTCGCCGTCGGCATCGAGATTGGCATTGGGCTCGTCGAGGACGACGAGGAAGGGATCGCGATAGAGGGCGCGCGCCAAAGCGATGCGCTGGCGCTGCCCTCCGGAAAGCGTCCCGCCGGCTTCGCCGATCGGGGTTTCGAAGCCCTTCGGCAGGCTGACGATCAGGTCGTAGGCACCGGCGGCCCGGGCGGCGCTGCGAACCGCGTCTTCCGTCATCGCAGGATCGAAGCGTGCGATATTCTCGGCGACAGTGCCGGCGAAAAGTTGCACGTCCTGCGGCATGTAGCCGATGATCGCGCCGCGCTGCTCCTCCGGCCATTGCTCGAGCGTCGCGCCGTCGAGGCGCAGGCTGCCGCGCGCCACCGGCCAGACGCCGACGAGCGCGCGCGCCAGCGACGACTTGCCGGAGGCGGAGGGGCCGATCACCGCGAGGCCCTGTCCGGCTTCCAGCGTGAAGGCGATGTCCTTGACCGTCGCCGTCGGGCTGCCGGGCGGCGCGACGGTCACATGCTCGAGCGCCATGCCACGCATCGGTCGCTCGGGGGCTACGGCCGGTGCGGCGGACGCTTCCGCCAGGGCGCTGCGCAGCCGGCCCCAGGCCTGGCGCGCGCCGATGAAGGGGCGCCAGCTGCCGATCGCCAGCTCGATCGGTGCCAGTGCCCGGCTGCTGAGCACGGATGCCGCGATCATTACGCCCGACGAGGCCTGGTCGTTCATCACCAGCCATGCACCGACGCCGAGCATCGCCGACTGGAGCATGAAGCGGATCACTTTCGAGGCGCCGCCGAGCCCGTTGGTGATATCGGCGGCACCGAGATTCGCCGCGACATGCCGGTCGTTGATCCTCTCGAACAGGCTGCCGATCCGGCCGGCCATGCCGAGCGCCGTCACCGCCTCGGCATTGCGACGCGAGGATTCGATCAGCGTGGCGCGTTCGGCCGTGGTGCGCGAGAGCTCGGCGCTCGGCCCGCGCGAGGCGAATTCGGTCAGCAGGGCGAGCGCGATCAGGATCACCCCACCGGCGACCAGGGTCCAGCCGAGATAGGGGTGCAGGATGAAGCAGAGCGCGCCATAGAGCGGCATCCACGGCAGATCGAACAGTGCCGTCGGCCCGAGGCCGGAGAGGAAGCCGCGGACGCTGTCGAGATCGCGCGAAGGCTGGGTGCCGGTGGGGGCGCCACGCACCTGTCCCTGGACGATCGCAGTGAGGACCGGACCGCCGAGCTGGCGGTCGAGCTCCGCGCCGATGCGGGTGAGGATGCGCTGACGCAGCCAGTCGAACACGCCGAGCAGGGCATAGAGCGCCGCCACGATGATCGAGAGCGCGACCAGCGTCGGAATGCTCCGCGACGGCAGCACGCGGTCATAGACCTGCAGCATGTAGATCGAGCCCGTCAGCATCAGCACGTTCACGACGGCCGAGAACAGGGCGACTGCGAGGAAGGCCGAACGGCATGAAGCGAGCGCTTCGCTGGCTACGTTCTTCTGGGATCTTGGGAGCAAGGGCGGGTTCCCCGGGACGCGTACCGAACTGCACGAAGGCGCGAACGTCCCCCATCGCATCGGGGCGAATATTCGCGAGCCTCGGCCCTCCGGGAGTTCGGCATCGGCCGGGCCGGCTATGGGCGGCCGGAGCGATAGGGGCCGGATGTGACAGTCAGGTGAAGGTTTCGTGCGGCCGCAGTCCCGCGATTGCTGCGCTGGACCAGTCCTTAGTCAGCGAAAGACGCGCCTGCTTTCGAAGTGCGAGAATCGCGCATGGTTAAGAAACCGTAAAATCACTGTCATTCTTACCAAGTCATTAACGCGCGCCGCGGCTCGGATCGAGCCGGCACGGCCCCGCTTTGTCGCGGCCGCCGCCTAATCAATTGATGCAAGGGATATCATCATGGCTCGCCCCGTCGGTTCGGTCAGCTATATCGGTTTCAGCCCGGATGCCGGTGGCAGCGTGACTGTCAGGGTCCTCGAACCCGTCCTTCCGGGCGATGTCATCACCATCCAGCAGGATGGTGCCGCGCTGGGGGAAGGCAACGGCACGCGCTGGACCTGGGCGGCCGATCGCAACGTCGCCGCCGGCGAGACGATCACAGTGAAGGGCCTGGGCAGCGGCTCGGCCGGCGCGGCTGCCGGTGAGACCGACGCGCAGGCCGACGTCGATTCGACCGGCAGCATCGGCAGCTCCGGCGCCGTGAGCGGCAGCTCGACCAATCCGAGCCTGATCGACACGACGCTGGACAACACGATCGTCGATCCGTCGATCGATCTTTCGATCCCGGCCGGCGGCCCGGCCTCCGGACGTACGCCGAGCGCGATCGAAGGCGCCTCCGGTGGTGACGGTGGCAAGGCGGCCCGCAGCGCCATGACCGCCTCCGCCTTCTCCGCGACGGCCGGCTTGCCGACGGCGCCTGACGCCGCTGTTGTGCCCGCTCTCGTTCCGGCTACCGACGCTGCGACGCAGAATGCGTTTGGCGACGGCAATGACAGCTTCACCAATGACGAGGTGCTGTTCAGCGGCGTCGCGATGCTCGGCGGCGACGACACGCTGGTCAATTCGGGCACGATCATCGGTCTCGACGGCGTCGCCATCGACATGGGCGATGGCAACGATGTCGTCACGCTGCTCGAAGGTTCGAAGCTCTATGGCGAGATCCGGCTCGGCGCCGGGGACGATACGCTGACCGCGACCGAGGTCGAGGACGACCTCGTCATTGACGCTGGCGACGGCAACGACATCGTGCGGGCCGGCTCCGGCGACGATCTCGTTCGCGGCGGCGCGGGCGACGACCTGCTCGACGGCGGCGATGGCGACGACGTCCTGCAGGGCGGCGACGGCAATGACCGCCTGCTCGGTGGCCTCGGCGACGACTTCCTTTTCGGCGGTGCCGGCAACGACACGCTGATCGGCGGCGAAGGCAACGACCTGCTCGACGGCGGCGACGGCATAGACACTGCCGACTATTCGGTCGAGACGGCCGCCGTCACGATCGATCTCACCACCGGACAGGCGACGGGCACCGATATCGGCGTCGACACCCTGCGCGGCATCGAGGTCGCCATCGGTGGCGCCGGCAATGACCGCATCATCATCGGGGCCGGCCATAGCGCGATCGGCGGAGCCGGCGACGACAGCATCGAGGTTAAGGCCGGCGCAGGCGCCGCGGCGACCGTCGATGGCGGCGAAGGCAGCGACACGGTGAAGCTCGTCGGCACCGGGACCGGCTCGCTTGCGGCCTCGACGGCCGTTGAGCGGCTCGATGTCCAGGGCGGCAGCTGGTCGGTGGACGGCAGTGGGGCCTATGGCGAGATCGCCATCCGAAACGGCGCCACCGTGACCTCCGGCCTCATCATCGACCAGGACGACAAGGTCTCGATCGATGCCGGCGGCAAGCTTTCCGTCGCGAACAACGCCGTGACCTGGGCCGGCGGCGGCGATGCCGTGCTGACCAATGCCGGCCTTATCGAGGTGAATGCCGGCGAGCGCCTGCTGCAGGCCACGCTCGGCGCGACCGGCTCGCTGACCATCGACAACCTCGCCGGCGGCACGCTGCGTGGCGAGATCGGCCCGAGCCGTGCCGGTGATGCCGCTGCCCGTATCGTTGTCGAGAATGCCGGCCTGATCGAGGCCAATGGCCGCATCATGGACTTCGACGACTTCAGCGCCAACGGCGCCAGCGTGACTATCAACAACCGGGCCGGAGCGACGATCCGCCAGTACGGCGAAAACACGGACGTGATCCGCCCGGGCCAGAACGGCACCGTCAACAACTGGGGCACGATCACCTCCGAGGCGGGCGCGACTGCCGGCGGCGACCTCATCGACTTCCAGGAGAACGCCGGCGGCACGGTCAACAACTTTGCCGGTGGTCTGCTCGAGGGCGCGAAGCATGCCGTCACCGGCAAGCAGGCGGTCACGGTCGTCAACAACGGCACCATGATCGGCCGCAACGGCTCGGCGGTGAACATCGACAATGACGGCTCGGAAGCCAGCATGGTCAGGATCACCAATAGCGGCCTCATGCAGGGCCGCTCGGCCGGCCTGGCGAATAGCGACGGCGATGCGATCGACGTCGACGGTCTTGTTTACGTGCTTAACACCGGCACCATCGAGGGGCTCGGCGCGAGCGGCGCGAACGGGGGCGAGCCGAACGTCTCCGAAGGCATTGCGGCCGGCGGCGGCACCATCGTCAACGACACCGGCGCCACGATCCGCGGCTATGGTCGTGCGATCCAGGTCGACAATTCCGGCAATGCCAATGCGCTGGGCGCGACCCTGATCGTCAATCGCGGCCTGATCGAGGGCCAGGGCAACGGCCCGGAGAACGTGCCGGCGGAGGATGCGGCCCGCTTCGACCTGCGCGGCAACGAGGCGATCAACCTGATCGGCGATCATGCCGACGAGGTGATCAACGTCGCCGGAGCCCGCATCATCGGCGGCGTCTCGATGGGCGGCGGCAATGACAAGCTCGGCAATTCCGGCCTGATCGAAGCCACCGGCGGCACGGCCATCGACATGGGCGCCGGCGACGACCACCTCAACCTCTATGTCGGCGCCGTCGTCAACGGCAAGATCCTGCTCGGGGACGGCAACGACCTCGTCACTGCGACCTCCTCGGCTGGTTTCGACATCGATGCCGGCGACGGCAACGACCAGATCTTCCTCGGCGACGGCGACGACACCGTCCGCGGCGGGACCGGCAACGACACCATCTATACCGGCGCGGGTGATGACTTCATCGACGGCGGCGATGGCGACGACGTGCTCTATGGCGAGGCTGGCAACGACACCATCCATGGCGGTGCGGGCAACGACGTCATCAGCGGCGGAGCGGGCGACGACACGATCCATGCCGGCGCCGGCGACGACATCATCAAGGCCGGCCCGGGCAACGACTATGTCGATGGCGGCGACGGCTACGACACGCTCGACCTGTCGGCCGCCAGCGGCGCCCTCTATGTCGACATGGCCTCCGGCCGGGTCGCCGGAGCGGGCATCGGCATCCAGAACTTCGTCAACATCGAGAACCTCGCCTTTGGCGACGGCGACAACGTCGTCACCGGCGGCAATGGCGACGACAGCTTCGACGGCGGCGCGGGCGACGACACGCTGAACGGTGGTGCCGGCGACGACACGCTCTATGGCGGGCTCGGAAATGACACGCTGAAGGGCGGCTCGGGCGACGACGTGCTCGACGGCGGCGAAGGCAATGACGACATTTCGGGCGGCTCGGGCGACGACATCCTGCGCGGCGGGCTCGGCAACGACAAGCTGAGCGGCGGCTCGGGCGACGACGTGCTCGACGGTGGTGCCGGCGATGACATCCTGACCGGTGGATCGGGCAATGACAGCTTCGTCTTCGCGACCGGCTTCGGCCGCGACACGATCACGGACTTCGCCGGCGGTCAGGAAGACATCATCGCCTTCGACAGCGACATCTTCGCCGATTTCGACGCGCTCATCTCGCATGCCGCGCAAATCGGTTCCGACGTCGTGATCACCGTCGATCAGGACAACGCACTCACCCTGAGCGGAATCCAGCTGAACGCGCTGCACGCCGACGACTTCCGCTTCGTCTGAGCCGGTTCTGAAGCACCCGTCCAGGGACGTCGCAGGACGCCCCTGGACATCAAACCATGCCTCCCGGCGGGCAGCCCACTCAGGCGTCCCGACCGACGTTGGTCGCGCTGTCGCGACCGCGGCCACCTCCTTGCGCTCTCCGGAGACCCCTTCATGTCCGACATCGTTCTTCTCGCGCATCGCGGCAGCAATCCGTACCCCGACCATTCCCGCGAGGCTTATGTCTGGGCGGTCAACTGGGGTGCGGACTTCATCGAGCCCGACCTTTACCTGACCAAGGACGGCGTCCTCGTCGCCAGCCATGACGACCACAACTACGCCAACCTGACCTATGCGGAGGCCAAGGCCATCGAGCCGGCGCTCCTGACCTTCGGCGAGGTCATCGAGATCGCGAAGGCGATGTCGGTGGAGACGGGGCGCAAGATCGGCATCGTTCCCGAGACCAAGAACACCAGCTACGCGACCAGCGAAGCCGTCATCAAGGCGCTGATCACCCACGGCTTCACCGATCCCGATCTCGTCACCATCCAGAGCTTCAACCCGACCAATCTCCAGCAGCTCCACGACACGATCATGCCGCAATATGGCGTGGATGTACCGTTGGCCTATCTCCGCTCCGGCATCGGCAATCCCGCCGAGATCGCGACCTTCGCCGACATGGTCGCGCCCGTGATCAACTCCTTCACCGCGGCGGATGTCGCGGCGGCTCATGCGGCGGGCCTCAAGGTCGTCACATGGACGATCATGGGCTCGAAGGCCGACGTACAGAAATACGTCGACATGGGCGTCGACGCGATCTTCGTCGACGACACGAAGCTCGCCCGCGAGAGCATCGCCGAGATCGGCGGCGCGAAAGCTGCCTTCGGAACGGCTAATTGGGACGTGCTGACCGGAACGGCCGGCGCCGACATCCTCTATGCCATGCAGGGCAACGATCTCGTGCGGGCCGGCGACGGCAACGACATCGTCTATGGCGACGGCGGCAACGACGTCCTGTTCGGTGGCGCCGGCAATGACGAGCTGCATGGCGGCGCCGGCGGGGACTTCCTCTCCGGCGGCGAAGGCGCCGACACGCTCATCGGCGGCGCCGGCAACGACGTGATCGTCGCGACCGGCGATAGGATCGTCTTCCGCGCAGGTGACGGCATCGACCTTCTCTCTCTCGACAGCACGAGCACGCTCCACTTCGACGGAATCCTTCCGGCCGAGATCTCCGTCCTCCGCGACGGCGACAACCTGATCATCCGCTCGGGCAGCGATGCGATCGTGCTTCTCGGCGGCGTCGATCCGGCGCACCAGCCGGCATCGATCACGACGAGCGACGGGCTGAGCCTGACCGGTGCCGAACTGGCAGCGCTGGCGATCCCCGGCAGCGATGCCGAGATCGCCGCCCTGCTGCCGGGCCTCGAGGCGGTTCTCGCCGCCGCTCCCGGCCTGGCCGAGCCCTCCCAGATTGCGCTGGGCACGGATCTCGTATCCGAGGGCGATTTCAGCCCCACCGCGCTTGCCCGACAGATCGAGGACGCCGAGAACGGCGCCGTCTACCGCTTGAGCTTTTCGCTGGCCGACCTGCCGAACGGGGATGACGGCGTCGTCGTCACCTGGGGCGGCGAGGTCGTCTACCAGGGCACGCCGAGCGCCGCCGGCGAGGCCTTCAGCTTCATCGTCAAGGGCGGCTCGGGCGACGGCTCGAACCTGCTCGCCTTCGCGGGCGCCGGCACCGGCTTCGGGGCCGGGCTCGACGACGTCCATTTCGTCAAGGTCGCCGAGCCCGCGCTGCCTTCCGCCGGCAACGCCGCGCCGGAAGCCGGCGCCAATGAGCTGCGGATCAGCCAGGACATGGCCTATCGCGGCCAGGTCGCTGCCGGCGACGCCGATGGCGACGCGCTCGTCCACAGTCTACTCGAGGGGCCTGCCCATGGCACGCTCGCCTTCAACCCGGACGGCAGCTACCGCTACACCCCGTCGGCCGGCTTCACCGGTGCCGACAGCTTCAACGTTCTGGTCAATGACGGGCATGGCGGCATCGCCGAGGCGATCGTCAGCCTGGATGTGGTGCCCGGCATCGTCGTCGGCACCGATCTCGTCGCCAATGGCAGCTTCGAGGACGTCTCGGCCTCGACCGGGAACAACGGACCGAGCGACTGGGGCTACCGCAACCCGAATGGCATCATCGCCGGGTGGACCGACGTCAACGGCAACCGCATCGAGCAGCACTGGGATTCGCCGAACGGCGTCGTCGCCACGGACGGCCGGATCTGGCTCGACATGGACGGCTACAACACCAACACCCACATCGTTCAGCAGGTCGCGCGCATCGAGGACGGTGCGACCTACCTCCTGAGCTTCTCGCTGGGCGACGCCGATACCGCGGTATCCGACGACGGCATCCGCGTCATCTGGAACGGCCAGATCGTCTACCAGGGCGTTCCGACCAATCCCTGGCAGACTCTGAGCTTCCGGGTCACCGGCGGCTCCGGCGACGCCTCGAGCAAGCTCGAATTCATCGCCACCGGAACCGGCCTGAACACCTATGGTGCGGCGCTCGACGATATCAGGCTCGTCAAGATCGCCGAGCCGGGCACGCCGC
Organism: Allobosea sp. WAO; assembly: GCF_001509835.1. Lineage (GTDB taxonomy): Bacteria > Pseudomonadota > Alphaproteobacteria > Rhizobiales > Beijerinckiaceae > Allobosea. The sequence goes on along the minus strand of NZ_JXTJ01000019.1, from coordinate 1,704 downwards.
CGGCCGAGAACACCGCGCCCGACGCCCTCGACGGCACCGCGAGCGGCACGCGAGGCAATGTCGTGACGGGTCAGCTTTCCGCGACCGATGCCGATGGCGACGTGCCGCTCACCTTCGCCCTCGGCCAGGGGCCGGCCCATGGCACTGTCGAGATCGATGCCGATGGCAGCTATCGCTACACGCCGGCGCCCGGCTATGTCGGGCAGGACAGCTTCACCTTCACCGTCAGCGACGGTTTTGGCGGCACGGACACGGCGACCCTGGGTCTGACGATCGCGCCCTCGACCGCGGTCGGGCCCGAGCTCATCGTCAATGGCGGCTTCGAGGACCTGACCGGCGCCAATGACGGCGCCGCCTGGGGCTATCGCAACACCAACCCGGCCGGCGTCATCCCCGGCTGGGTCAACACCGGCGACAACCGGGCCGAGATCCACCGCGACACCGTCGGCGGCATCGGCGCGCTCGAGGGCAGTTACTGGTTCGACATGGAGGGGGCGCCGAGGAATGCGCGCCTGGTCCAGACCGTCGCGGGCGTCAGCGAGGGCGAGACCTACCGGCTGAGGTTCGCGATCGCCGATACCGACACCGCCCAGGCCAGCGACACCATCACCGTCTATTGGGGCGGGCAGGTCATCTACACCGGCATACCCAAAAACAAGTGGCAGGAGATCACCATCGACGTGGTCGGCGGTTCCGGCGATGGCTCGAACAAGCTCGAATTCGCCAGCACCACCGTGAGCCCGAACGGCGCCGGCGTGGCGCTCGACAAGGTCTCGATGGTCTGGATCGACCAGAGCCCGAACCTGATCGTCAACGGCAGCTTCGAGGACCTGACCGGGGCCAGCAACGGCAACTGGAGCGGAGACTGGGGCTATCGCAATGAGAGCGGCATCATCGCCGGCTGGACGCAGGTTAACAGCGCGGGCGGTGGCCGCGCCGAGCTGCATTTCGACACCCAGAACGGTGTCGGCGCCAAGGACGGCAATGTCTGGTTCGACATGGATGGCAACGGCAATAATGCGAAGCTCGTGCAGAAGGTGGCGGGCGTCGAGACCGGCGCGACCTATCGGCTCAGCTTCTTCATCGCCGATGCCGACGCCCGGACGAGCGATGACGGCGTCCGCGTCTATTGGGGCGGCCAGATCGTCTACGAGGGCATTCCCGGCAACAGCTGGCTCGCGGTCACGGTCGACGTCGTCGGCGGCGCTGGCGACGGCAGCAACGAGCTGATCTTCCAGGGCACCGAAACGAACCTCAATGGCTATGGCGCCGCGCTTGACGACATCTCGCTGCGCAAGATCGCCGATGCGCCGCCACCGAACGCCGTTCCGGTTGCGGCTGACGATGCGGGGCTCGGCACGGCCTATGGCGCGGCGCTGGTCATCGACCCGGCGGCGTTGCTCGCCAACGACAGCGACGCGAACGGCGACATGCTGGTGATCCAGTCGGTCGTCGCCGGCATCGGCGGCAGCGTCGCGCTGGATGCCGAAGGCAGGATCGTCTTCACCCCGGCCGACGGCTTCTCCGGCGAGGCCTCGTTCGCCTACACCGTCTCGGACGGCAGGGGCGGCAGCGCCAGCGCGACCGTCACGGTCACGGTCGCGCCTTACGTGCCGGTCGGCACGCCTGGCGACGACGAACTCGTCGGGACGGTCGGCGACGACGTGATCCTGGCCGGTGCTTGCGACGATGTCGTTCTGGCCG
>NZ_JXTJ01000018.1 GCF_001509835.1 Allobosea sp. WAO | reverse complement strand
TGTCTTCAGTTTTCAAACAGCAGGCTTCTAGAAAATCGACAGAACCTCACCCGGCGAACCGGCCTCAGCCCTAACGTCCTTAGGAAGCGCAGAAGAGGCGCCGCTCAGCGGCGGCGCCGTCTCGATGGCCGCTTTATAGAGGCAGCCATCTCCGGCTGTCAACGACCTTTTTGCGTTGAAGTTGGAATCAGTATCGGTGGACGTGGCGCGGGCACGCACCCGCCTGCCGACTGAGCATACCGACGGCCTTCTGCACTGAGCAGCACGCGATCCTCGATATGGTAGCGCACCGCACGCGCCGCTCGATGTCGCGGCCCTTTCGGACACGCTTCCGATCCCGTCCGCGAACAGCCCCTTGCATCGTCAAAGCAGGCGCGCCCCCAATAACCACGGTGGCGGGGTGCACGAGAATCCCTGGCGCGGCCGACAAGCACAATGCACTCGGGACGCATTTCCGAACGCGCGCCGCCATTGCATGGGACAAATATGACCTGGCCGGTCCTGAAGATGGCAGACGGCGGTCGGCGAGGATGCACGGTCGATCTATTCTTTCTGCGGCGCGACGGTCCGCAAGCCGTCGAATGCAAGCGATGCGACGCCGAGCAGCCCCGCCGCGTTGCCCAGTTCCGCGATACGGATCTCGACCGTCGTCGCCAGTGACGGCCAGACATAGGCCGGCAGAAGAATGCGAACCCGGCTCACCAGTGCTTCTCCGGCTCCGGATACGCCACCGCCGAGCACGACCGCATCGAGCATGAGTGCATTGATCAGCGCGCCCGTCGCCCGGGCGATGCCGTGACAGGCCGCATCGATGGTCGCTTCCGCAGCGACATCCCCGGCCGCGGCCCGCTCGAACAGCTCTCGGGTCGAAAGCGCCGCAACGCCCGTCCGGCGCAGATAGGTTTGCAGCATGGCTGGCGCCGAGGAACGCGCCTCGAGCGAAAGCAACTCGCCCGCCTCGTCGCGACCGACGACAATCGCACCGAGCTCGGGAGGATGTCCGTTCGGGCCGATGACTGGCTTTCCACCAAGGACGACGGCGCCGCCGACCCCTGTCCCGATCGTGATCAGGACGAAACGGCCCAATGTCCGCCCGGCGCCGTACCTGACCTCGCCCAAGGCAGCGGCGACTCCGTCATTGCCGAACCAGACTGGCCGGCGCAGATGCTGTTCGAGCGCTTGCGCGATCGAGCCGTCGCGCAAAGCCGGGACGTTGCCGCCGCCATCGACGACGACGCCGCTGTCCGGCGAGGCGAAGCCCGGCATCGCAACGGCCAAGGCGTCAGCCTGAGCTCCCGCCATGGCCTCTTCGTAGAGCCGAGCCAGCCGCTCCCCGAGCGCCGCGAAGGACAGATTGCGTTCGAACGGGATCTCGCCCTGCTTCAGCAGCGCACCGCTCTCGGCCACCAGTCCGAACTTGACTGCGGTGCCGCCGATATCGAAAGCGAAGGCGGTCTTCATGGCAGGCGGTCGATCTTGATGCCGAGCTTCTTGGACAAGCCAGGAAAGCGCATCAGGTGTGGCGGGATCCCGCGCCGCGCCGCCATGGCCTGCGCCAGCCGCTGTACCGGAACGATCGCGGCGAGTGCGTCATAAGGCGCCGCCAACCTGTCGAGCCGCAGCCAGTCGAACGGCGCCGGTTCGTCGGTCAGGTTGAGGATCAGGATGCGGACGCCGAGCGAAGCCATCACGCCGGCGGCATGGGCTGCGAGTTCCCGCTCGGCCGTGTCCGCCACGATCATCACGCACAGACCCTTCGCCGTCAGCCCGTGGAAGCGGCCATGCATGGCCTCCTCTGTCGGGAAGGCAGCCGCCGGCACGCCGGTCATCTCGGCGATCTTGAGCGAGGCTTCGAGCGCCGTGCCGAAATGACGGCCCTCGCCGGTAAAGAGCAGCCCATCGACCGCGTCCAGCTCCGCCGCCAGCGCGAAGGCCGGGGTGATGGCCGCCTCGATCAGTTCAGCGAGCGCCGCCTCCGTAACATCCTGCCCCACCTGACCAGCGAGCGCCGCCGCGAGTTCTGCGAGCGCGGCGAGCGAGGCGCCATAGCCCTTGGTCTTCGGGCCGACCGGCTCGGGGCCGATCGGCATCACGATCCTCGTCGCCGCCGCCTGGCCGATCGGGCTGTCGGCCTCGGCGGTGATGGTGAGGCAGGTCCGTCCACTATCCTGCGCGCGCTGGACTGCCGCGACGGTGGTCTCGCTGGTCCCGGTCTGCGACAGCGCAACGATCAGCGCCTCAGCGCCAAGCACGGGCTCGCGCTGGAGGAAAGCGCCGGGGTTCAGCACCTCGACGAAGGCGCCGCCGGCCTCCAGCGCGGGCTTCGCCACCGTCAAGGCGTTGAGCGAGGTGCCGGAGCCGACGAGGACGAGATGCCTTGCAGGTGGCACGGCAAGCTCGCGCAGTCGCCGGCGCACGGCGGCGATCGTTGCCGGCACGATCTGCGCCTGCGCCCGGATGAAGCCGTCGATGATGCTCTGGTCGACCATGGTCACCCCTTCACCGCGCCGATCGTCAGGCCGCGCACGAGATGGCGCTGGAAGAACAGCATGAACAGCAGGATCGGCAGCATGATCCCGATCGCGCCGGCCGCCGAGAGCGACCAGTAGTTCAGGTCCTCGCCGCCATACTCGGCGATCGCGACGGGCAGCGTCTTGGTGTTGCTGCCGGTCAGTATCAGCGCGAACAGAAATTCGTTGTAGGCGAGCAGCAGGCTGAACAGCGAGGTGACGACGATGCCGGGTTTGGCCAGCGGCAGGATCACCTTGGTGAAGGTCGTCCAGGCATTGCAGCCGTCGATCGTCGCGGCCTCGTCGAGCTCGCGCGGGATTTCCAGGAAGAACGAGCGCATCAGCCAGACGGTGAAGGGCTGGTTGATCGCCACCATCGCCGCGATCATCGCCGGATAGGTGTCGATCATCGCGAGCGAGCGCGCGACGATGAAGAACGGGATCAAGAGCAGGATGTGAGGGAACATCCGGATCACCAGCAGCCCCATCAGATAGGAGCGGGCCATCTTGCTCTCCAGCCGCGACAGGCCATAGGCGGCAAGCGTGCCGAGTGGCACCGAGATGAAGACGGTGCCGAGCGCGATGATCGCGCTGTTCGCGAAGAACTCGACGAAGCGGCGCTCGACCCAGATCTCGTAATGGAAGCGGAAGGTCGGCTCGAAGAACAGCTTTGGCGGGATCGCGAAGGCATCGGCCGGCTGCTTGATCGAGATCAGCACTGCCCAGACGATCGGCGTCAGGCTGAACAGCGCAAACAGCGACAACAGGAAGACGACCAGCGGCTGGCCGAGCAGGGCACGCATCAGAATGCCCCCCGCTCGCGCCGATACATCAGCGAGATGATCATCAGCGTCAGCCCGGTGACGATCAACATGGTCAGGACGCCCAGCGTCGAAGCGCGGCCGAGGTCGAGCTGCTTGAAGGCCATGGCGTAGGTGTACATGGTCAGCGTCTCGGTCGCGGTGCCGGGGCCGCCGCCGGTCAGCACATAGATGCTGTCGAAGGTGCGGAAGGAATCCATCAGCCGGATCGCCAGCACGAACAGGATTTGCGGCCGCAAGCACGGCAGGATGATGTGCCAAACCAGCCGCGGCCCCGAGGCGCCGTCGATCTTGCCGGCTTCGAGCAGCGCTTCGTCCATGCCCTGCAGGCCGGCATAGAGGATCAGCATGACGAAGGGCGTGAACTGCCAGACATCGGCGACGATGATGGTGACGAAAGCCCAGATCGGCGAGCCCAGCCAGTCCGGCGGGAAGATATCGAAGGAGGCGATGACCGCATCCGCCAACCCCCAACGCGCCGCGAAGATCCAGCGCAGGAACAGCGCCGCGACCACCGGCGTGATCAGATAGGGCACGAAGATCAGGGTCGAGAAAATGCGCGCCCCGCGCGTCAGCTTGTAGAGCCCGAGGGCGAGCAACAGGCCGAGTACGAACTCGATCGCGAGCGATGAGGCGACCAGGATCAGCGTCGTCCTGAGCGAAGCCCAGACGCGATCCTGGCCGAGCAGGACGAGATAGTTCTCCGCGCCGACGAAACGCGCCTGCGGCTGGCCGATATGGTAGTCGAAGAAACTGAGGTAGACGGCGTAGAGCACCGGGTAGAGCTGCACGCCGAGCACGACGAGCGCGCTCGGCACCACGAACAGCCAGAGCGATATTTCGCGGGGATAGGCCCGCGCCGAGGGCGACGCCATCAATCTTCTGCCTTGCTGGAGCGGCCCTGATCAGGCCCGGACCGTTCCGGGAGCGAGAATGCTCACTTGTAGACGCCGCGACGCGTCAGGAACTCCTCGGCCTCCTTGGCGCCGGTGTCGAGCGCTTCCTTGACTGGCATCTCGCCGGTGACGGCCTGCAGGATCCGCCGCGTGACCGTCTCGCTGACTTCCTTGAATTCGGCGAACTTCGGGAAGATCGCGCCCTTCTCCAGAGCCGGCACCAGCACGTTGTAATAGCGGAAGCGCTGGCGCAGTTCCGGATCCTCCAGCACCGAGACGCGCGTCGGGCAGGCGAGGCTGGCGCCCTCGCGCTGGTTCGCCGGCGACAATGTCGCGGCGAGCAGGCGGAACAGCGTGTCCTTGTTGCGCGAGGAGAATTTGGAAATCGCGAAGCTGTCGGCGACGACGACCTGGCCGCCACGCGGCGGCGGCGCCCAGTTGATCTTGCCGATCACCTTGGACTGGTCCTGGCGGTCCATCGCAGCGGTGCGCGTCAGCCACTGCATGCCCATGGCGGCAGCGCCCTGCTGGAACAGGATGGTCGATTCGTCGTTGCCGTTGGCGGTGTAGCCGCGTGGCGCGAAGCGCGTCAGCGATTTCATCGTCTCGATCGCGGCGATGCCCTTCGGGCTGTTGAAGACCGGCTTCTTGTTGGCGTCGAACCAGCCGTCGCCAAGCGCATTGAGATACCAGTGGCCCTCGTTGAGGACACCGTCACCCTTGAGCGTCATCACCGTACCGGCGACGGAGGGCGAGTTCAGCGCGCTGGCGGCGGCGATGTATTCTTCGAAAGAGGTCGGCGGCTTCAGGCCCTTGGCCTCGAACAGATCCTGCCGATAGGCCATGAGCTGGGTGTTGGTCAGCACCGGCAAGCCGTAGACCTTGCCGCCGAACGAGGCCGAGCTCATCGCCGTCTTGGCGAAGTCGTCGAGCTTGTACTCGTCCTTGTGCTTGGCGATGTACTCGTCGAGCGGCTCGAGCCAACCGTTCTGGGCGAAGTTCGCGATCGTCAAATCGTTGCCGAGCATGATGTCGATCGAGTCGGCACCGGACGACAATGTGATCGTCTGCAGCTCCTTCAGCGGTGCGTTCGGCATCAGGTCGGCGGTGACCTTCGCATTCGGCAGCGCGCTTTGGAGCTTCTTCACGTAGAATTCCAGCGCCGGATAGCGCTCGCCGACGAAGCGGACATTCATCTCCTGCGCCCGCGCGCCGAAGCCGTAGGCGCTCGCCGCCATCGTGCCCGCCGCGCCAAGGACCGTCCGGCGGGACAAGCCATTCTTGGTTTCGCGCTGCTGCGTCATGGTCTGTTCCCCGCTGGTTCCGGGCGGTCTTTCGCTGCCGCCCGATTTATTCCAATGAAGTGATTTAATCAGAGGCCACTACGACTGGCAAGCGCCTCGGTGTAGGCAGGGGCGATGAGACAGAGGCAAGAATGAAGCTGCTCGGCGCCAACATGGACCATGCCCGCCGGTTCAACCGGCGGGTCGTGCTGGAGACCGTGCGGCTGCAGGCGCCGCTCTCGCGCGCCGAGATCACGCGCGCAACCGGGCTCGCCCCACAGACCATCTCCAACATCATCGGCGAGCTCACCGAAGCCGGGCTGGTGCGCAGCGTCAGCCGGCGTAGCGGCGCCCGCGGCCAGCCGGCCGTCGATCTCGACATCAACCCCGATGGCGGCTTCACATTCGGCGTGTCCTTCGGCCACGGGGTCTTGCTGGTCATACTGACCGATGTCGCCGGCACGGTGCGGGATCGTGTCGAGCTCGATCTCGCTTCCGATGCCCCCGCAGCGGTGCTCGACCAGATCGCCGCGACGATCTCAGCGATGCTCGAGCGCCAACAGGTAGCACGCCAGCGCGTCTGGGGTGTCGGCCTCGTCATCCCTGCCCTGTTCCAGGACGACCGACTCGTGGTGCTGGGCGAGGCAGCCCTGCCCGGCTGGAAAGACTTCCCGCTGCGCCAGTCGTTGCAGGACAAGCTCGGCCTGCCCGTGCTGCTTGAGAACGACGCTACGGCAGCGGCGATCGGCGAGCGCCTCTACGGCGCCGGCCGCACGCTCACCGACTTTGCCTATATCTATATCGGTGCCGGCATCGGCGGCGGTCTCTTCCTGCGTGGCCAGCCCTATCGCGGCGGCTACGGCAAATCCGGCGAGATTGGTCATCTCGTCGTCGACACCGGCGGGCGTCTCTGTCCCTGCGGCAATCGTGGCTGCCTCGAGCGCTATGCTTCGGTCTCGCTGGCGCTGAAGGCGCTTGGCGACATTGACGCGGCAACCGTTCGGCACGGCGATCTCGATCGCATTGCCAAGGCGCTCGACGAAGGCGACGCACGCCTCCTCGCTTGGCTCGACGAGGCCGCGGCGAGCCTGCGCCAGGCCGTGGTGATGATCGAGAACATGCTCGACCCGCAGACGGTGATCCTCGGTGGCGTCCTGCCTCTGCCTGTATTGGAGGCGCTCGTCTCCCGGATCGAGCCGCTACCACGCAGCGTCAGCCTCAATAAGGCCGCCCAAACGCCACGTCTGACTCCCGCCGAGATGGGACCGGACACCCCGGCCCTCGGCGCCGCGACGCTGCCGGTCTTCGACGGCATGACGCCGGAGCTGTCACTTCTGTTCAAACAGGACGTCGTTGAGCGGATTTGAAGGCCCACTGTTGCGGTCTGGCGCGACGCGGATGCTGCGCGCCGACGATCTTGGCGCCCCGCGCGTTGAGATTCGTAACGATGCCAAGCGAAGCGCTCCGCGATGGTCGAACACGTCGGCACGAACGTCGTCGCATGTCCGGGAAGTCTTGCCTCTGATCTGCTCTGTTTTCGGTGACGAGATCCGAAGCGCTGCGCGAAGCGGCGATTAAGCTCTCCATCGCGGCACTGTCCCAGGCATTGACCGGCTGTTGGTCAGAACCGTGCAGGCCCAGATGCAACGCTCGCGAAAACGCGACAGATCGCATCGCCGTCAACGAAGTGAGCCGGGATCGCCGCTCAAAAAGATGAGGGAAATCAAAACGTAGAGCGTGACCATCACCGCACGATCTTCCGTACTTAGAATCAATGTAAATCATTGAGATTGCATCGATTTTTTGATCGATCTATCAGGGAGACGTGCTCGCCGGGCCTCGGGCCGTGGTGGGCATTTGATTGAGGACCCGCATCTTACCGCCGGTGATGACGACAACTACGAAGCTCGACGACGAGAATGAGCTCATGTCGGTCTATCTCCGGCAGTGGAAAGTCCTGCGCGCTTTGCTGCGCAGGCATACCGGGTCGCTCGAACTCGCCGAGGATGCGCTGCAGGAAACCTGGCTGAGGCTGGCGGGTCTCAAGGCGCAGTCGGGCGTGATCCATGACCGGCAGGCCTTCATCCTGCGGATCGCCGGCAACATCGCGATCGACCTGGCACGCAGGGAAAAGCGGCACAGCTCGCGCTGCATCAACGATGACGTGCTGCTGGAAGCCCTGGCGGACAGCTATCCGTCGCCGGAAACCTTCGCCATCGACCGGGACCAGCTGCGCCAGCTGACACGGGCGCTGATGCAGCTCCCTGCCAAACCCCGGGCAGCGCTGCTGATGAACCGTTGCGACGGCATGTCCCATCGCGACATCGCCGGCCGGCTGGGCGTCTCGGAGAGCATGGTCGCCCGCTATCTGGCCCAGGCGCTGCGCCACTGCCGCGATCATTTCCGCGGCCTGCTCTAGGTTTTTTCTGGACCGAGTGCATGTTTTGCGATCTCGCATCGTCTTGATCAGCGAGGCGCTCACGCATCGCATGGACGAAAGTCGGCGCCGCCACGGGATGAAAATCGGTTGAAGAACGACCCGGACCAGCAGGGAGTGCCGGATGTCGCCCTTAGCGACGAGGCGATCGACTGGCTCGTCGCGCTCAATTCCGGCCGTGCGACCGACCAGGACCGCGCCTCCTTCGCAGAATGGCGTGCCCGTAGCGCTGCCCACGAACTGGCCGCGCAGGAAGCCGAGGCTGTCTGGCACGGCGTGGGCATCGCAGGCGACCGGGCGAGGACATCCGAGCGCAAGGCATCGCGAGCGAAGCTGACCCGCCGCGCAGTGCTGGGGGGAGGCGTGCTCGTCGCGGGAGGCTGGGCGCTCGGCCAGTCCGGCGCCTTGAGCTTTCGCGGTTTCGCCGACCACGTCACGGGCACGGGCGAGCGGCGGAGCGTCATGCTGCCCGACGGCTCGTCGGTGCTGCTCAATGCGGGTACTGCCCTATCCGTCAACTTCGGCGAACGGGAGCGTGCGCTGCGGCTGTTCGCGGGTGAGGCGACGTTCAACGTCCGGCCCGATCCTTCGCGACCGTTCATCGTCCAGGCAGGCGGCGGCCGGACGCGGGCTGTGGGAACGGCCTTCAACATCGACATCCGCCCCGGCGAAACCGTGGTGACGGTGCTCGAGGGCGTCGTGGAAGTGGCAGGCGCCGCATTCGCCACTGACGCCGTTGTCGTGCGGGCCGACCAGCGCGTTCGCTACGCCGCGAGCGGCCGCCTCTCTGGCCCCCAGGCGGTCGACGCCGATATCGAGACGGCCTGGCGGCGCGGCAAGCTCATCTTCAACCGCAGGCCGCTCGGCGAGGTCGTCGCCGAGATCGAGCGCTATCGCAGCGGGACGATCATCATCGCCGGTAGCCGACTGCGCGCCCTCGAGGTGACGGGGGTGTTCGACCTCGATGATCCCGAGGCGATCCTGAGGACGATCGAGGAAACGCTGCCGGTACGTGCCCTGCGGCTGCCGCTGGTGACCGTGCTGCACGGCGGCGGAGTGTAGGTTTTATCCTTCAAGTACAATTACTTGCGTCGCTTCTCGATTTTTCTTCCGCCTTCGCGGTGCAAGATCGCTGAGCTCGCTTCGTCCTTGAAACCGAGGACCTCGGCAAGGCGCACCGAAAGCCGCCGCCGACGTTCTCGATGCGCGACAGGAACGGACAGGCGGTATTCATGGGCGACGGGGCGAAGAGCCGGGGGCGCGGCTTCACGACGAAGCGTTCGATCGAGGCGGTTCTGCTCGGATCGGCCGCAATTTATCTCGCTGGAGGGCTCGCGACTGGCCTGACCGCGCCAGCCTTTGCCCAGACCGCGGCGGCGCAGCGCGCCGTCTCGCAGCCCATCTCATTCAACATCGCCTCGCAGGATCTCGGTGGCGCGCTGACGCAATTTGCCGACCGCGCCGGCCTCAGGCTGCTCTTCCGTTCCAGCCTCGTCGTCGGCAAGAAGAGCCCGGGCGTGTCCGGCACCTTGCCGCCCGAGGCGGCGCTCAGCCGCCTGCTCGCCGGGACAGGGCTCAGCCATCGCTTCACGAGCGGCAACAGCGTCACCATCACCGATCCGGCGGCGGCGTTCACCTCGAGCTCGGCGCCCGAAGGCTCGATGCTGCTCGACACGATCGATGTCGATGGCGAGAATGCCTGGGGGCCGGTGCAGGGCATCGTCGCTACCCGCAGCGCGACCGGCACCAAGACCAACGCCTCCATCCTCGAGATCCCGCAGTCCCTGTCGGTGATCACCCGGGACCAGATCTCGCGCCAGGGCGCGACCAATCTCGAGCAGAGCGTGCGCTATACGCCGGGAGCGATCGCCGAGGTCCTCGGCCCCGGAACCGAGCGCGACAAGATCTATCTGCGCGGTTTCGAGCCGAACTACTATCTCGACGGCATGATGCTGCCCTATGGCGCTGCCGGCCAGGGCGCCCGGGCGGAGCCCTACGGGCTCGAGCGGATCGAGGTGCTGCGCGGCCCGTCCTCGGTCCTGTTCGGCCAGAATGCGCCGGGCGGCATCGTCAACATGGTGAGCAAGCGGCCGACGGCGGAACCCCTGCGGCAGATCGAACTGCAATATGGCAGCTTCCAGCAATTGCAGGGCGCCTTCGATCTGTCAGGTCCGGCAAATGCGGACAAGACCTTGTTCTATCGCCTGACGGGCGTGGTGCGCGGCGGCGACACGCAGATCGACTACGCGAAGGACGATCGCGTTTTCATCGCGCCGAGCTTCACCTGGCGGCCCAATGACGCGACCAGCCTGACGGTGCTCGGCCAGTACCAGCGCGACGATGCCGGCATCTCGGTCATGTACTACCCCGCCTGGGGCACGCTCTATCAGAACCCGTTCGGCAAGATCCGGCGCGGAACCAATGTCGGCGAGCCCGATCATGACCGCTTCAAGCGTGACTTCTACGCGATCGGCTACCTGTTCGAGCACAAGTTCGACCAGAACCTCGTGGTGCGCCAGAACCTTCGCTATGCCGAAGCGGACGTGAAACAGGGCGATTCCATCTACGGCATCGGTCTGAGCATCAATCCGGCGACCGGCCGACCGAGCAATTACCGCTCGCTGAACCGCTTCCAATGGGATGTCGACCGGCGCCAGCGCTACTTCACCGTCGACAACCAGATGGAAGCGCGCTTCGAGACCGGCCCCCTGAAGCACGACCTGCTGCTCGGGCTCGACTATCGCCGTTCGCTGCTCGACCAGACCGTCTATGGCGGGCTTTCCTCGCCGATCGACATCTTCACGCCGGTCTACGGCAACTACTCGGTGCTCGGTATCAAGGCGGCGGATTCCTCCGAGCGCCAGTCGCAGCTTGGGCTCTACGCCCAGGACCAAATCCGCTTCGAGCGCTTCCTTCTGACGCTCGGCCTGCGCCAGGACTGGGTCTCCGGCAACAATTTCAACCGGCTGACGCGGCGCGACACCAAGATCGACGATGCCGCGCTGACCGGCCGCGTCGGGCTGACCTATCTCTTCGATTCCGGGTTTGCGCCCTATATCAGCTACTCGACCTCGTTCCAGCCGGTCAGCGGCTCCGGCTATGGCGGCGTGCCGTTCGAGCCGACCGAGGGCGAGCAGTACGAAGCCGGCATCAAGTACCAGCCGACCTGGTTCAAGGGGCTGTTCACCGCCTCGGTCTTCCAGCTCAAGCAGACCAATGTGCTCACGCCCGACATGGAGCACCGCAACTGCGTGCGTTATCCCGGCACCTGCGGCAACTTCAACACGCAGACCGGCGAGGTGAAGGTTCGCGGTCTTGAACTGGAAGCGCGGGCCAGCCTGACCGACGGCCTCGACGTGATCGGCTCCTATGCCTATCTCGACACGGAGGTGACGCGCAGCAATGCGAGCAACCTCGGCAAGCGCCAGCCACTGGTCCCGCAGCATCAGGCCTCGCTCTGGCTGGACTACACTTTCCGCTACGGGATGCTCGACGGGCTCGGCCTTGCCGCCGGCGTGCGCTACACCGGCTCGTCCTATGGCGACGGCGACAACCTGCTGCGGGTGCCGTCCTACACGCTGGTCGACGCGGCCTTGCGCTATGACCTCGCCAAGCTGAGCCCGCAGCTCAAGGGCGCGACCGTCTCGGTCAATGCGACCAATCTCTTCGACAAAGAGTATCTGACGACCTGCGCCGCAACCAGCGCCTGCTTCTACGGAGCCGGCAGGACGGTGACGGCAAAGCTCTCCTACACCTGGTGACGATGCACTCGGCGGCCTACGTCGCTGGTGGCGCGATGACGACACGGCGAGCCCTTCTGGGCTCGCTCGGTGGCTTTTGCCTGGCTTCCGGCGCCGTCGCGCAACCCGCGAGCCGCCCGCCGCGAGTCGCTGCTATCGACTGGGCGGCGGCCGAGAGCCTTCTCGCACTCGGGATCGAGCCGGTGGCGGTCGCCAATACCGGGCTCTACCGGCAATGGTCGACGGAGCCGCAATTGCCGTCGGCGGTGGCCGATCTCGGCATGCCGGAAGAGCCCAATCTCGAACGCCTGCTGGCCTTGCGGCCCGATCTGATCCTGATCTCGGGCTGGCAGGTCGCCCTGCGCCAGACGCTGGCGCGGATCGCCCCGGTCCAGGTTTTCTCCGTCTTCGAAAGCAACCGCACGCCCCTGAACAACGCGCTCGCTGCGATGCGGACACTCGCGCGCGAGTTCGGCGCCGAGGAGGTCGCGGCAGCCTTCGAAAGCCGCCTCGCGCACGGCTTCGAGCAGAGCCGAAAGCGGTTGCAGGTGACGCGGCGGCCGACTGTCCTCCTAGCGGTGCTGCTCACCGACGGGATGCGGATCACCATCTACGGCAAGGGCAGCCTGCTCGGCGACGTGCTGGATCGGCTCGGCCTCGAAAACGCGTGGATGGGGGCGATGCCGGTTTTCGGCCGCATCACGATCGGCATCGAGCGCCTCTTGGAGCTTCCCGATTTCTGGCTGCTCTACATGGATCAGGGGCACCGCACGCAGGTGGCGCTGCAGCGCCTGCAGGCGAACTCGATCTGGCGGGCGCTGCCTGCCGTCGCGGCTGCACGCGTCCGCCCGATCGCAGCGGTCTGGCCATTTGCCGGCGCACCGACAGGATTGCGCTTCGCTGGAATCGTGACTGACGCAATGTCAGGTGGCGGCGCTGGTCATGGTTGAGCACGGGCCGATCGACCGGACGAAGCCACGCTGGCCTGTGCTGGCGCTCGCCTCGATCGGGCTCCTGGCGATCGCCCTCAACCTCTGGGTTCTCGCCGGCGCCTGGACTGGCGGCGGCGACCCGGGCCATCGCACCCTGCTGATCCGGGAGCTTCTCCTGCCGAGAATGGCGACGGGCCTGCTGGCAGGTGCCGCCCTGGGGCTTGCTGCAACGCTTTTCCAGCACGCCCTGCAGAACCCGCTCGCCGAACCGATGACCCTCGGCATCTCCGCTGGCGCGTATCTGGCGCTGACCGGCGCGACGCTCTGGGCGCCCTGGCTGTTCGAGGCCGGACGTGAATGGGTTGCGCTGCTGGGAGCCGGGCTTGCGATGCTGGCCGTATTCTCGCTGCCGGGCGGCGCTGCCTCGCCCTTGACCATGATCATTGCGGGTCTGCTCGTCAGCCTGCTGTGCGGGGCGCTGGCCGCCTTGTTCGTCTTGCTGAACCATGACTACCTCACCGAGATATTCATCTGGCAGAGCGGGTCACTCGCTCAGATCGGCTGGAGCACGCCGCTGCGCTTTGCGCTCGCGCTGGCGGCGACGACGGCGTTCGCCGCCCTGCTGCTGCGACCGCTGACGCTGCTCGAACTCGGCGATGGCGGAAGCCGGGCCCTGGGAATGCCGGCCGGAGCCATTCGCTGGGCAGCGCTGTCCCTCGCCACGGCGCTGAGCGCCATCGTCGTCGCAAGCGTCGGCGTCCTCGGTTTCGTCGGCCTCGGAGCGCCGGCCCTGGCCAGGATGGTCGGGGCGCGGCTGCTCGCTCATCGTCTCGTTCTGTCCTCGGTGTTCGGCGCCTTGCTTCTCACTCTCGCAGATGCCGTCGTCATGCTGCTGCCAACGGCGCAGCCGATTCCGGCGGGAGTTGCAACCGCGGCTCTGGGCGCACCTCTCATCCTGTTTCTGCTGTCGAGGTTGCGCCCATCGACTCCGCCTGGGAGGCAGGCATCCTCGGGAGCGTCATTCGAGACCGCCCGGCGGCCGAAGCTGCTATTGGCCGGCATCCCCGTCCTGCTCGCGGTCGGCCTGCTGGCGCTGCTGCTCGGCCGCGGCGGCGATGCCTGGCACGGCTTCCGACTGGACGACTTCTCGTCCGCACTCGTGACCTTGCGCCTGCCGCGTGTCCTCGCCGCCGCTGCGGCCGGCGGGATGCTGGCACTGGCCGGAACGCTGTTGCAGCGCTGGACCGCCAACCCCCTGGCGTCGCCCGAAGTGCTCGGCATTTCGTCGGGAGCCTGTCTCGGCGTCGCGGGTTTGATGCTGCTGATGCCTGGGCTCGACGGAGCCTGGCTCGCAGCCATGGGCGGGGCCGCTCTTGCTCTGGCTTGCCTCGTCCTCATCGGCCGCTCCGGCCAATTCTCCTCCGAACACATTTTGCTCGGAGGGATAGCGCTCTCGGTGCTGTCCTCGGCGGCTCTGGCGATCTTGATGACCAAGGGAGATCCGAGAATCGCATTCCTGCTGAGCTGGATGACCGGCTCGACTTACCGGACCACGTTCGCGGAAGCCGAGTTGGCGGCCGTGATCGCATTCTCTTTGCTCGTGCTCTCGCCATTGCTGGCGCGCTGGCTCTTGATCATGCCGCTGGGCGAACCGGTCGAGCGCATGCTCGGCGTGCCGATATCGGCCGCGCGCATGCTGGTCCTGCTGGTCGCTGCCGTCGCGACCGCAACCGCGACGCTGATCGTCGGGCCCTTGAGCTTTGTCGGCCTGCTTGCGCCGCATCTCGCGCGTCAGCTCGGCTTTCGGCGTCCGGTCGAGCAACTCGTCGCCGGCACTTTGCTCGGCGCGGCGATCATGGTGCTGGCGGACTGGCTGGGTCGGGTTGCGGCCTATCCCTGGCAAGTGCCGTCCGGGCTGATCGCAACACTGGTCGGCGGCCTGCTTTTCGTTTTCCTGCTCGCCCGTTCGCCCTCGACGCATGGCGCCTGCGCGATCGCGGCCGGACGGAAACGGCCTGCCCGGGATGGAGATCGGTGACGATGTCTGCAGCTCCGATGCTGACGACGACGGCGCATCTGGTGCTGAAGGAGCCGGAGCTCATGCTTCGCAAGCTCGTCAGTGCCTTCGCCGAGCACGCGACTATCGTCGGCTCGGCACCGTCCTGCTGCTTGGAAACGCGGGCAGGGAGTGTCGTGCTGACGGCCGCGGCAGATGCGCTGGCCATTCGCATCGATGCCGCGAGCCAGCACGCCCTGTTCGCGCTGAGATCCGCTCTCGCGGAGCGGGTGCTCACACTGTCGCAGGACGATCTGCCCTCGCTTCTCTGGGCAGGCGCCGGAGCCGCTGCGCGAGAGATCCCGTCTTTCAAGGCGGTCTCGGTCGCGCGAGCCCGGAACATCACGCCCTCGATGCGGCGCGTCACCCTGGTCTGCGACGACATCTCCCATTTCGAGCGCGACGGAATGCACGTCTCCGTGCTGATCCCGCCCTCCGGTAGAACGCCGGTCTGGCCGCGCCTCGGCGAGGATGGCCGCGTGATCTGGCCGGCGGGAGAGGACGAGCTGGTCCGGAGGACCTATTCGATCCGGCGCATCGACCGCGAGGCGTGCGAGCTCGACGTCGACGTCGTCCTGCATGGAGATTCGCCCGGGGCGGCGTGGGCAAGGAACGCCTGTGCCGGCGATCCGATCGGCCTCATCGGGCCATCTGGAGGCGAGCTGCCGGCGGCGGACTGGTATCTGCTCGCCGGGGATGAAACCGCGCTGCCGGCCATCGCGCGGATCGCCGAGGAGCTGCCGCCGCAGGCTCGTGCCACGATCCTGCTGGAAATGCCCGACTTGCAGGAATGCCAGTCGCTTTCCGCCCGAGCGAACCTCGATGTGCATTGGCTGCTGCGTAACGGCGCACCGGCAGGCTCGACAGCCCTGCTTGAAACCGCGATCCGGTCGCTCGACTGGCCGCGTTGCGACGATCCCTACGTCCTGGTCGGTTGCGAGAAGCGCGCGGCTCGGGAGATACGTGCCTTTCTCCGGCGAGACAGGGGAATGGCCAGGGACCGGCACCTCGTGGTGGCCTATTGGCAACGGTTCGCGGGCGATCACCTATGAAGCTGGACAGCAAGCTGGCGGTAAACCAGCCCGCTCAACTGTTCGAGCTCGATGCCGTGCGGTTTGCGATCGGCGACCGCACCCTGCTCTCGCCACTGACGCTGGAGCTGCCGGCTGGCAAGGTCGTTGGCCTGATCGGCCACAACGGCTCGGGAAAATCGACGCTGCTGAAGCTGCTTGCGCGGCAAATGCCGGCTACCGGCGGTGACCTGCGCTTTGGTGGGCGACCGATCGGGGAATGGGGCGGCCGTGCCTTCGCCCGCAAGGTCGGCTATCTGCCCCAGCAGCCGCCGACGGCGGCCGGCATGCTCGTCCGCGAACTGGTCTCGCTCGGGCGCTATCCCTGGCACGGTGCGCTCGGCCGCTTCGGCCTGCACGATCGCGACAAGGTCGCCGAGGCGATGGCTTTGACGGATGTCACGCCCTTCGCCGAGCGCTTCGTCGACAGCCTCTCGGGCGGTGAGCGCCAGCGGGTCTGGCTCGCGATGCTGGTGGCACAGGACGCGGAATGGCTTTTGCTCGACGAGCCGATCGCCGCGCTCGACCTCGCCCATCAGATCGAGGTGCTGGCGCTGGTGCGACAACTCTCCCGACAGGCCGGGCTCGGCGTCGTTATCGTCCTGCATGACGTCAACATGGCCGCGTGCTTCTGCGACGAGATCATCGCGCTCCATTCCGGCCGGCTCGTCGCACGAGGTACAGCTGACCAGGTCGTTCGCCCGGATGTCCTGCGCGCCATCTACGGCATCGATGTCGGCGTAATGCCTCATCCCGAGGGCGGCAGGCCATTGGCCTTTGTATGAATTCTGCGGCAGCTCGTACGCGCAAAAGCATGCAGCCAGCGGGAAGCATACGCTGGCGCCTACTATTGGAAAAGGTTTCGATCCCAGACGCCGATATTGCGGGAGAAGTAGAAGACGCCACGCTTGGCGAAGGTGTGAATCACCTTTGGTCTACCCTCCGGTCTACCCATGGCATTCGACCCGCCTAAAAACGGTTTATTGCCAATGAGTTAGACAGGAATAAATGGCGCGCCCGAAAGGATTCGAACCTCTGACCCTCAGATTCGTAGTCTGATGCTCTATCCAGCTGAGCTACGGGCGCGTGGCAACGGAACGGAGCGGCGGAGGCCGCGTTCGGCTGACGGATGTCGAATTAGCGAGTCGGGCCGCGCTTGGCAACCCCGTTCTTGCGACTTTCTTCGTGGATTTTTTTGAGGCTCCCGCCGGGCCGTGTCCGTCCGGTGCGCTTGAGAGGCGATCGACATGGCGCGGGGGCCTGCCAGGACTGGCGCCATGGCCGATCTGGCACCTGTCGCAGAGTCCTCCGCTTCAGTCCGCTCTGCTTCAGCCCGCTCGGCGCAACCAGACGCGGTCATGCAGCGTCATACCCACGAGCATGGCGACGACGAAGAGCACGACCGGCGCGAGCCCGAGCGAAAGCGAGGCCAGCGCCGGACCCGGACAGAAACCGGCCATGCCCCAGCCAATGCCGAAAATCGCCGAGCCCAGCACCAGCCGGCGGTCGACCGGGGACGTCGCCGGCAAATGGAACTGCTCGTCGAAGACGGGGCGCCGGAGGCGCTTCAGCACGGCCATGCCGGCGAGCGCGACCGTGACTGCGCCGCCGAGCACGAAGGCAAGGCTCGGATCCCAGGCGCCGAAGATGTCGAGGAAGCCACGCACCCGGGCCGGGTCGAGCATGCCCGACATGGCGAGACCGAGCCCGAAGAGAGTGCCCGCCGCGAGGGCGGTGATGATCTGCGCGAATCGGTTCATGCGGCAGCGAGCCTCATCAGGGTGACTGTGGCGATGCCGGCGAGCAGGAAGGTCGCGACCGCGACCGCCGAGCGCGGCGAGAACCGGGCGAGGCCGACAATGCCGTGGCCGCTGGTGCAGCCCGAACCCATTCTGGTCCCGAAGCCGACCAGAAGTCCGGCCAGCGCGATGACCGGCAGCGAGGCGGTGATCGTCACCGGCGGCCATTGCCCTGTGGCGAATCGGTAGAGCGGCGGCCCGAGCAGGAGCCCGATGACGAAGGCGGCATTGGTCGCCGCCTGCGTGCCGAGCGCGAGCCGGCCGAGAATCCCGCTGATCCCGGCGACGCGGCCGTTCAGGAGCAGCAGCATGACGGCCGACAGGCCGATCAGCATGCCGCCTGCGAGCGATGGCAGATAGGCCGTCATACCGGCGCCTCCTCTGTGCAGAAAATCTGGTGCAGCGCCTCGACCAGCCGCGCCGCCTTCGCGGCGGTGAGCCGGTAGAAGATTTGCTTGGCGTCGCGGCGCGTCTCGACCAGACCGGCTTCGCGCAGCACGGTCAGCTGCTGCGACAGGGTCGGCTGGCGGATGCCGAGCATCTCCTCGAGCTGGCCGACCGAATACTCGCCCTCGACGAGGGTGCAGACCAGCATCAGCCGGTTCCGGTTGGCGAGGGTGCGCAGCAACTCGGCCACCTCCCCGGCCCTGGCGGCGAGCTCGGCCCTCGCATTCATCTGTTCTGCTGGCATCGTCATCGCGTCTCAGCCCCAGACCGCGCCCGGCAGCGCATCGAGCGGGATCTTGAGATAGCGCCGGCCATTGCCTTCCGGCTCCGGCAGCCGGCCGCCATTGATGTTCACCTGCAGGGCGTGGAGGATGAGCTTCGGCATCGGCAACGTCTTGTCGCGGGCCTGGCGCAGCGCCACGAAGGAGGCTTCGTCCTGACCGGCGACATGCGGGTTCGCCCGCTTCTGTTCGCCAACCGTGCTCTCCCAGCGCGCCGCCCGGCCGCCCGGGCGGTAATCATGGCCGGTGAACAGCCGCGTCTCGTCGGGCAAGGCGAGGATCGCCTCGATCGAGCCCCACAGCGCCCTGGCACTGCCGCCCGGAAAATCGGCCCGCGCCGTCCCCGAATCGGGCATGAACAGCGTGTCGTGGATGAAGCCGGCATCGCCGATCAGGTAACTGACCGAGGCCAGGGTGTGGCCCGGAGAGAACAGCACGCTGACGTCGAGCGAGCCGAGCTTGAAGCGCTCGCCTCCCGCAAAGACGCGGTCCCATTGCGAGGCGTCGGCCGGAAAATCCGGCCAGTTGTAGAAATCCTTCCAGAGTCGCTGCACCGCCGCGACCTCGGCGCCGATCGCGGTCGGCGCACCGGACTTCGCCTTCAGATAGGCGGCGGCGGAGAAATGGTCGGCATGCGGGTGCGTGTCGAGGATCCACTCGACGGAGAGGCCCTGATCTTCGACATAGGCGAGGATGGCGTCGGCGCTCGTGGTCGCGGTCGCGCCCGACTTCTCGTCGAAGTCGAGCACGGGGTCGATGATCGCGCAGCGCGCCGTCGCGGGGTCGGTGACGACATACTGTACGCTGCCGCTGCGCGGCTCGTAGAAGCCCTTCACCTGCGGGCTGCGGGCGGCCTCGCGGTCGAGCCAGGCTTTTGCGCCGGCAAGGTCGAAGCCGAAGCGCGCGCCAAAAGCCGGAACGTCCTCGGCCTTCATCCGCCCATCCAGAACCTCCCCGAGCACGTGCAGCGTCAGCGCCCGCGTACCGCCCTTGCAATGCGCCAGAACCGGCCCCGGCGCCGCGGCGAGCGCCGCCTGGAAGGCCTCGACATCGGAGCGCGTGATCGTCGCCCCAGTCACCGGCACGAAGCTGTAAGCCATCCCGGCCTCGGTGGCGGCCTGCCTCTCGGAGGCGGAGCCCGGCTGGCCCGGCTCCTCGCCATCAGGACGGTCGTTGACGATCGCCTTGAAGCCCTGCGCCGCGAGGGGCTTGAAATCGGCGAGAGCAGGCTGGCCGGCGACCGAAAGATTCTCCGAAATCTCGACGATTTTCATGGCCGCTCCTATCGCTTGGATTTCAATATATATTTATATATAATATATATTGATGATCCGCAAGGTGCCCCGGGCATCCCGCTTGCCTTCCGGCCGGCGTTGACGACGCCTCATTCCCGCCCTACTCGTAAACGCGACGGTTCCCTCACGGGATCAAAAGGGAACGCAGTGCGGGTGGCTCGCCACCCCATGCTGCGGCTGCCCCCGCAACTGTAAGCGGCGAGCCTTTCGCCATACGCCACTGGGACCTCGGCCCTGGGAAGGCGGTGAGAAGGCGCTGACCCGCGAGCCAGGAGACCTGCCGTCAGTCGTGGTCACACGCGAGCACGTTCGGACGGGGTGTTTCGATCGCTGGTTCACTTGCGCGCTGCCCTTTTTTGGGGTGCGGGCGGGAGATCGCGTTCGCGGTGACGTGCCACAACGTTGACCGTCCGAGGTTTCCTCCGTGTTCCCCCTCCCCCAGACCGCCCTGCGCGGCCCCTTGCCGTTCGCCTGCCTGCTGCTCGCCGGCACCTCGCTGCATTCCATCGCCGCCAGGGCCCAATCAGGCCCTGAAACCATCCGGCTCGACGAGGTCGTCGTCAGCGCCACCGGCACGCCCACGCCGGCCCGCGAGGTCGCGAGTTCCGTCACCGTCATCACCGCCGATCAGATCCAGCGCGAGCAGCGCCGGACCCTGCCTCAGGCGCTCGCCGCCGTGCCGGGCCTCAACATCGTGCAGATCGGCGGCCCCGGCGGACAGACCTCGGTGTTCATGCGCGGCACCAACTCGAACCACGTCAAGGTGCTGATCGACGGCATCGACGCCAACGATCCTTCGACCCCGAACCGCTCATTCGATTTCGGCTCGATGCTGACCAACGACATCGAGCGCATCGAGGTGCTGCGCGGCCCGCAGAGCGGTCTCTATGGCGCCGATGCGCTCGGCGGCGTGATCTCGATCACCACAAAGCGCGGTGAGGGCCCACCCAAGCTCACCGCCTCGGCCGAGGCAGGCTCCTACGGCACCTTCAACCAGGCTTTCGGCCTGAGCGGCGGCGACGACCGCTTCAACTACGCCTTCAACATCGCCCATCTGAAGTCCGACTCGACGCCGGTGACGCCGCCGAACCTCGTTCCGCCCGGGCGCCGCATCAACCCGAATTCCTATGACAACTGGAACTACTCCGCCCGCCTCGGCTTCAAGCTCACCGACACGCTGAGCCTCAACTGGGTCGGCCGCTATTCCGACGGCTACCTGCTCTCGACAGGCGATTCCGGCTTTCCGAGCGTGCCGAACGCCTACCGCTCGAGCCAGAGCTACAAGCAGGCCTTCACCCGCGGCGAGCTGGTCTTCGACCCCTTCGACGGCCGCTTCGTCAATCGCTTCGGCGTCGCCTATACCAACCAGGATCGCTCCAACCGCTCCCCGAACGCCGCCGGCATTCTCGGCCTGCCGACCGACAATCTCGGCGAGCGGACGAAGTACGACTGGCGCGGCGACCTCAAGCTGATGGAGGGCCAGATGCTGGTGATGGGCCTGCAATACGAGAACGAGCGACTGGAATCGCGCTCGCTCACCGCCTCGAACGGCAATACTGGCGCCTTCCTCGAATTGCAGTCGAGCTGGAGCGAGCGCTTCTTCACCGTCGCGAACATCCGCCGCGACGAGGACGAGACCTTCGGCGGCCACACCACCTACCGGCTCGCGCCGACCTTCATCGTCCCGGGCACGGAGACCAAGCTGAAGGCGAGCTACGGCACCGGCTTCAAGGCGCCGACGCTGAGCCAGCGCTTCAGCGATTCACGGCCGGCCTATAATTTCTACGGCAATCCCAACCTCAAGCCGGAGGAAAGCCGCGGCTATGACATCGGCTTCGAGCAGCCTTTGCTCGACAACAAGCTCCAGATCGGCGCGACCTGGTTCCACAACGACATCGACAACCTGATCCTGACCAACACCGCCCGGACCTCCTACACCAATATCGGGCGAGCCCAGACCAAGGGCGTCGAAAGCTTCGTGGCGCTCGAGCTGAGCCCGCAGTTCAAGATCCGGGCCGACTACACCTTCACCCTCGCCAAGGACGAGACCGCCAACCAGGAACTGCTGCGCCGGCCGCGGCACAAGGCGAGCCTGACCGCGAACTGGATACCGATCGAGAACCTCAACCTCTCGGCGACGCTGATCTATGTCGGGGACCGCGTCGATGGAAACCGCGACTTCTCGATCTCGCGGATGCGCGCTCCGGGCGCAGCGATCGTCAACATCGCCGCCGAGTACAAGGCAAGCGAGAAGCTGACCGTCTTCGGCCGCGTCGATAACCTGTTCGACAAGCGCTACGAGAACCCGGTCGGCTTCCTCGTCCCCGGGCTCAGCGCCTTCGGCGGCCTGCGGGTGAGCCTGTGAGACAGGGGGCGGCCCTGCGGCGCGTGCTTCGCGGTGCCGCCCTCCTGCTGACCTGCGCGGCGCTGGCCGGGCCTGGCCTCGGCTTCGCCGCCGAGCCTCCGGCCAAGCCGTCCCGCATCGTCTCGCTCAACATGTGCACGGACGAACTCGTCCTGCGCCTCGCCGACCCCGCCGCGATCGCCTCGGTGACCTGGCTCTCGCAGGACCCGCGCAACGCCAATATGGCGCAGGCGGCCCGCCGGGTCCCGGCCAATCATGGCCTCGTCGAGGAGTTGCTGGCCTTTCGGCCCGATCTCGTCATCGCCGGCAGCTTCACCACCCGCAGCACCGTCGCGCTGCTGAAGCGGGTCGGCGCGCCGGTGAAGGAGTTCGGAGTGCCGCGCGACCTCGCCGGGGTCAAGGCGCAGATCGCCGAGATGGCGGCGCTGCTCGGCGAGCCCGCCCGCGGCGAAGCCCTGATCGGCGAGATCGACGCCCGCCTCGCTCTTCTGGCGCAGCGTCTCGGCCCTGACCGGCCAAAGGCGCTGGTCCTGCGCCCGAACGGCTTCACCGTCGGGCGCGGCTCGCTCGTCGACGAGATCTTGACCAGGGCCGGCTTCATCAACCTCGCCGCCGAGCTCGGCATCGACAATTACGGCCAGATCGCGCTGGAGACCGTCGCGCTCGGCGAGGCCGACATCCTGATCCTCAACACCACCGAGGGCGGCTCGCCCTCGCTCGCCCATGAGATCCTGAACCACCCGCTGATCGGCCGGCTCGGTGACCGGCTGAGGCTCGTCGCCTTGCCCTCCAGGCTCTGGACCTGCGCCGGACCGGCGGTGATCGACGCCATCGAAATGCTGGTCGATGCGGCCGCCGCGCCGCGCAACCGCAGGAGCGGCCCGTGAACCCCGCCACCACGGCCATCCCTGCGGAAAGCCGCAGCCGCTATCGCTTTCTGGTTGCGCTGCTGACCGCCCTGCTCCTCGCCATGACCGCGCTCTCTGTCGCGGTCGGCTATGCAGAGCTCGACCTTGGCGCAGCTTTCAGCGACTGGCTGGCCGGCCGCGCCACCCTGCCGGCGCTGGTCCTCGTCGAGCTGCGCCTGCCGCGCGCTTTGCTCGGCGCGCTCGTCGGCTTCAGCCTCGGCCTCGCCGGCGCGGCGATGCAGGGCCTGTTGCGCAATCCCCTCGCCGAGCCCGGCCTGCTCGGCATTTCGAGCGCGGCCGCCTTCGGCGCGGTCGTGGTGTTCTATTCCGGCTTCGCCGGCGCCTTCCTGCTCGCCTTGCCGCTCGGCGGCATTGCCGGCGCGATGCTGGCGACACTTCTGCTCTACGCCCTGAACGGGCGCGGCGCCGGCACCATGGCGCTGATCCTCGCCGGCGTCGCGATCAACAGCTTCGCCGGCGCGATGACCTCGCTGGCGCTCAATCTCGCGCCGAACCCTTATGCGGCGCTGGAAATCGTCTTCTGGCTGATGGGCTCGCTGGCCGACCGCAGCATGGCCCATGTCTGGCTGGTGCTGCCCCTGATGCTCCTCGGCTGGGCGCTGCTGCTCTCCAGCGCCACCGCGCTCGACGGGCTCACCCTCGGCGAGGACACCGCACGCAGCCTCGGCTTCGATCTCGGCTGGCTGCGCGCCCGGCTGATCGGCGGCGCCGCGCTCGCGGTCGGTGCCTCGGTTGCCGTCACCGGCGCGATCGGCTTCGTCGGCCTCGTCGTGCCGCATCTGCTGCGCCCGCTGGTCGGGCACCGGCCCGGCCGGCTGCTGCTGGTCTCGGGGCTCGGCGGAGCGATCCTGACGCTCGCCGCCGACACCGCCCTGCGGCTGATGCCGATCCGGCCCGAGCTCAAGCTCGGCGTGGTCACCGCCCTGATCGGCGCGCCCTTCCTGTTCAGCCTGATCCAGCGGATGCGGAGGGCGGCGTGATGCAGATCGAAGCCAGGGACATCGCGGTCAGCCTCAGCGGCAAGCCGGTGCTGCGCGGCATCGACCTCAGCTTGCGGGCCGGTGAGATGGTCGGCCTGATCGGCCCGAACGGCGCCGGCAAGACGACCTTGCTGCGCGTCCTCGCCGACCTGCTGCCTGCGGATGCCGGAAGCCTGCGCTATGACGGCCTCATCGCCAAAGCGCTCGGGCGCAGGACACTGGCGCAGCGCATCGCCTTCCTCGCCCAGGGCGGCACGGTGCACTGGCAGCTGCGGGCCGGCGCCGTTGTCGCGCTCGGGCGGTTGCCGCATCGCCGGCCCTTCGCCGATCTCGGACCCAGCGATCACGCCGCGATCACGCGCGCGATGGCCGCCGCCGATGTCTCGGCCTTCGCCGGGCGCACGCTCGACAGCCTCTCCGGCGGCGAGCGCATGCGCGTGCTGCTGGCACGGGCGCTCGCGGTCGAGGCGCAGATGCTGCTGGCCGACGAGCCGCTCGCCGGGCTCGACCCGTTGCATCAGCTCGAGGCGATGGCGCTGCTGCGGCGCACCGCGCGTGCCGGCGCCGGCGTGGTCGTCGTCCTCCACGATCTCAGCCTGGCCGGGCGCTTCTGCGACCGGCTCGTCCTGCTCGACCAAGGCCGCGTCCTGGCCGACGGCACGCCCGGTGCCGTTCTGGAAGACGCCAATCTCGCCCGGGCCTTCGGTGTCGAAGTCGCACGCGGCGAGCATCACGGGCAGCCCTATGTCCTGCCCTGGCGACCGATCCGCCGTGAAGACGAGACCGCATCATGACGACAGACGACATCTCCGGCTTCATCCGGGCGCAGTTGCACACGCAGGACACGGCATGGAACCTCGGCACCTTCGGCGCCATCGCCGAGTTCCAGCGCGATCCCGGCGAGGCTTTCGTCCTGACCGACGAGCCGGGTCGGCTCGCCGCGACCACGGCACGCGGTGGCGTCGGCTTCGGCGCTCTCTCGGGCGTGCGGCTCTTCGCCTCAGAGACCGCGATCGGCCAAAGCTGGAGCCACCGCATCGCACTCTGCCTGGCGGCCGATGCCTGCGCCATGAACCGCCGGACGACGCTGACCGAGCTAGGTCCCGATGGCGAGGCGCTCCGACCGGAGGACCGCGGCGGCATCCTCTTCGACATGGGGCTCGGTACGTTGCAGGCCGATATCTGCATCCGCACCGCCGATCCCGCGCTGATCGGGATCTTGCGCGCGGCAGCCGGCCGCTCGCTGTTCGAGCCAGGCAACCCCGCCATGGGCGCGATCGTCGCCGCCGGGCCGCATCGCGTCTTCATCGCACGCTTCGGCCGCTGCGAGGTCTATCAGCCGATCCCGCCCGCCGACGGCAAGAGCCCCGAAGGCCCGCATACCCATGTCCTGCCAAAGCTGCTGCGCTCGGGCCGCACCCATGCCGCGACCGAGCCGGTGCCCGACGGTTTCGTGCCCTGCGCCCATCTCGTGCCGGCCCATCCGCTCAAGGACGCGCTCGGCCATCGCCGCCCCTGGGACCATCAGGCCCATGACGCCTTCCAGGCCATGCTCGACGAGTACGGCGATGTCCGCCTGCTCGCCCTGAAATCACGGCTCGCGGCGGCCATGGCCTCCGGCGCTCCGGCCGATGCGGCCGCGATCCCGGATGATCGCTTCGGCCGGCACGCCGCCAGGGTGCTGCTGCGGCAGTTAGTCCAGAGCGGGCCCGCCCCGGCCAGCGACTGGGTTACCCTGCTCGAACGCGAGAGCGGCGACAGGGATGAGCCCTCGGCCGACGCCGACGATTACGGCCACGGCTGACAGCGAGGCTAGCCCTGCCCGAGCTCCGCATTGAGATCCCGCGCCAGGGCCTCGTCGAGCGGTGCGCCATCGGTCCAGCAATGCCGGACGATCGCGATCTTGCCGGCGTCGATCAGCGAGTTCTCGTCGCCCGGCTGGCTGCTCTGGGGCCGGCCGCGCCTGATCCGCCAGACCGTGCACGCGGGATCCTCGTCGACGATGTCGGCGGCGCCGGCGATCTTGTCGCGGCCGATCCGGGCCAGCCCGATCTCGGCCGGCAGGGTCTTCGGCAGGTTGACGCTGAGCCAGGCGCCCTCGCGCGCCCATTGCCCGCGCCGCGCCCAGAGGCTGGCCAGCAGGGCCGCGAGCGCCGCGACGTCCTCCTCGCCATAGCCTCCCTCCTTGACCCGCGACAGGCCGATCGCCGGCACGCCCCAGAAGCAGGCCTCGCGGGCGATCGAAAGCGTTCCCGAATAGGCTGCATCCTCGCCGGTGTTGCGGCCGTGATTGACGCCCGAGAGCAGGAGATCCGGCCGGCCGCCATCGCGGAACAGCACGGTCATGGCGCCGACGACGCAATCGGCCGGCGTGCCCGAGAGTGCGTAGACCTGGTTCTCGCGCCTCGTCAGCACGAGGTCGCGGTCGAAGGAGAGATGGTGGCTCGCCGCCGTCCATTTGCGCTCCGGCGCCACGACCCAGATATCGGACCAGAGGCGCGCGGCGGCCCGGCGCAGCAGGGCGATGCCCGGCGCGTCGATGCCGTCGTCATTGGCGATCAGGATACGCATGGTTCAGCCTCAAATCTCGATGACATCGCCCGGCTTGGGCGCAGGGTTCAGGCCGGGAATGCTGCGGGCCAGAGCACGCGCCGTGGCCGCGTCGCAGGAATGGGCCAGCACAACCGGCGCACCATTGGCGGCGGCGAGCGCGGCATTTTCGGGCAGGGTCGGATGGGTCGGGAAGCGCAGCCATTGCGCCTTGCCTGCCGCGAGCATGGCGTCGCCCGGGCTGCCCTTCGGCACATGCCCGGTCAGAAGCACGGGCTTTCGTTCCGACTGCGCCTGCGCCAGCGCCGCCGCCGAGGGGCCGGCAAGCCCCATTCCGTCATGGCAGAGCAGAGCGGCCTGCGGCAGCGCCTCGCCCTCGCGCCAGAGCAGCGCGCCGGCGAGCTTGCGCGATAACTCGTCGGCAATGCCCGGCGCGAGCCATGAGCTGGCGGCGATCTGCTGCGCGAGAGGCGCCTGCATCGAGGGATGGATCGCGATCGGCGTATCGATCAGCGCGATCAGCTCGACGGAGCGGCCGGATAGGGGCGTCGGCAGCACAGCGCCGTCCGGGTGCGCCTCGAGCCAGCGCGTCACGGCGAGCCCGCGTTCCCAAGCCGGCACCCGGTCCTCGCCATAGGAGGCGTCGAGCAGGAGAAGATCGCTGGCCGGCATCGCGTCCATCGCGAAGACGGGGCTTGCCGGCACGACGTCGCCGCAATAGCCGAGCCGGCGGCCATTGGCGGTCAGATGGCACCAGACCCCGCCGACGACATGGCCGCTGCGGCCGGTCTCGATCGCGATTCCGCCGAGCCGGAAGGGCGTGCCGGCCTCGATGATCTCGATCTTCGCCGCCTGCGCGAGTGCCCGCTCCTCGGCCGTTGCATAGGCCTGCAGC
Source organism: Allobosea sp. WAO (assembly GCF_001509835.1). Classification (GTDB taxonomy): domain Bacteria; phylum Pseudomonadota; class Alphaproteobacteria; order Rhizobiales; family Beijerinckiaceae; genus Allobosea. The sequence goes on along the minus strand of NZ_JXTJ01000018.1, from coordinate 243,828 downwards.
GTCGCATCGGTCTCGGAGGCGGCTTCCGCCGTCATCAGGACCCGGCCGGAAAACCCGTTGGCGAGGCACCAGCCGAGCGCACCGACATGGTCCTCATGCGCATGGGTGACGATGATCGCCTCGGTGGCGGCCAGCTCCTCCGGCGAAATCGCAGGATAATAGCTCGGCCCGCGCGGTGCGCTGGTGTCGACGCCGACATCGAGCAGAAGCCGCGTCGAGCCATGTTCGACGCCGATGCAGGTGCGGCCCTTCTCGCCGACGCCGCCGTGAACCTTGATCTTCATGCCGCCAGATCCGCCTCCGGAATGACCCAGCCATCCCTGATGCTGAGGCGGATCGTCTCCCCGGGGGCCGCCGGCGCCGGCTCGGGCGCGTCAAGGTGCAGCACGGTTTCCTCGCTCGCGAGCGGGCGCACCTCCATCCGGAAATAGCCGCCCTGATAGGAGAGGCGATCGACACGTGCGGCGAGGCCGCCTTCGCCCTGAGCGATCGAAAAATCGCGGGCCCGCAGGCAGATTTTCGCCTGTGCGGTCGCGGACTGGTCGGGACGGCAGCGCATCACCGCCTCGACGCCGAGCACATCGACCTTGCAATGCCCGGCTTCCGGCTTTGAAAGTAGCCGCGCCGGCAGCACCATGCCCTCGCCGATGAAGCCCGCCACCGTCGTGTTCGCCGGCTCGCGATAGAGCAGGGAGGGGCTGGCGAGCTGCAGCAGCCGGCCGCGGTCCATCACCGCGATCCGGTCGGCCAGCGCCATCGCCTCGGCCTGATCATGGGTGATGTAGACCATGGTCGTGCCGGTGCGCTCGTGGAAGCGCGAGAACTCCTCCTCCATCGAGGCGCGCAGATGCACGTCGAGATTGGCAAGCGGCTCGTCGAGCAGCACCAGCGAGGGTTCGGTGACGAGGCAGCGCGCCAAAGCGACGCGCTGGCGCTGGCCCCCCGAAAGCAGGCCCGGGCGCCGCTCGGCGAAGCCGGTGAGGCCGACGAGATCGAGCGCCGCGGCGACGCGCCTTGCGCGCTCGGGATCGCGTACGCCGGCGACGGTCAGGCCATAGGCGACGTTTTCCGCCACGCTCATATGCGGCCAGAGCGCATAGGACTGGAAGACGATGCCGAGCTTGCGATGCTCCGGCGGCACATGCCGCTCCGCCGAGGAAAGCAGCCGGTCGCCAATGGTGATCTCACCGCCATCGAGCTTGTCGAAGCCGGCGATCTGTCGCAGCAGCGTGGTCTTGCCGCAGCCGGACGGGCCGAGCACGGCGATGAACTCGCCATCCTCGACATCGATGGAGACGTCATCGAGCGCGGTGTAGGACCCGAAATACTTGCGGGCCCGGTCGATCTTCAGTCGCGCCACGGCAGCACTCCCTGTGGCAGTTTCTTGGCGAAGAGCAGGGTCGAGAGCATCAGCCCGATGGTGACGAGGACCGTCACCGCCGCCAGTGCCGAGGCATAGGTCGAATCGCCGCCCTGCTCGAAGGAGAACACCACGACGCCGAGCGTCTCCGTGCCCGAGGACCAGAGCAGAGCCGAGACGGTGAGCTCGTTGAAGGCGGTGAGGAAGATCAGCAACGCGCCCGCCACCGCCGCCGGCGCGACCAGCGGGAAGATGATGGTGACGAGCCGGCGCACGAGCCCTGCGCCGGCGATCTGGGCGGCTTCCTCCAGCGTCCGGTCGAGCTGCAGATAGCCGCTGATGATCGGGCGCAGGCCGAGCACCAGGAAGCGCGCGAGGTAGGCGAAGACGATGATCCAGATCGTGTTGTAGAGCGAGAAGCCGAGCAGCGGCAGCGGCTTCAGGAAGAGCAGGATCGCGGCGATGGCGAGCACCACGCCCGGCATCGCATAGGGCAGCTCAGCGGCGACGTTGAGCAGGCGCAGCAGCCGCGACTTCTTCCAGACGATGAAATAGGCGAGCGGCACGCAGATCACGACGATCAGGATCGCGGCTGCGCCCGACATCAGGAAGCTGTTGACGAAGGCGCGCTTCGAAGCGGCGTGCTCGAACAGCACATAGGCATAGTTGGCGAGCGTCGCGGTTTTCGCATTGAGCGGCACGCCGAAGGCCGGGATCAGCGATGTCGTGATCAGCCCGAGGAAGGGCAGCGCCAGGATCAGGATGGCGACGGTCCAGAGCAGGATCTCGACCGGGGCGCGCCAGCGCCCGAGCTCGAAGGGCCGCGCCGCACTGGAGGTGGTGGTGATCCGAAAGTCGCGCCGGCGCAGCATGTAGTCCTGCAGCAGGATGCCGACCATGGCGATGAGGCCGATCAGCAGCGACAGGATCGCGACCTCCGAGAGCACGCCGGGACCGAGTCCGGCGAGGCGCTGGTAGATCAGGGTCGGCAGCACCAGGAAATTGCCGGGAATGCCGAGGAAGGCGGGAATGCCGAAATTTCCGAGGCTCGAGACGAAGCAGAGCGCGATGCCGGCGATCAGCGGCGGCGTCATCAGGGGCAGCACGACGGTGCGCAGCACGGTGAGCGGGCTCGCCCCGGCGGCGAGGCCGGCCTCGATCAGCTCCTTGGGCAAGGCGCGCAGACCGGCGCGCAGGGTCAGGAAGACCAGCGGGGCATATTGCAGCCCGAGCAGCAGGATGATGCCCTCGCGCGAATAGAGCGGGTTCTTGCTGCCGAGCGGCGGCGCCATGCCAATCAGCTTGAGCAGCGTGCTCGACGGGCCGAAGAGCTGCAGCCAGGCCAGCGCCGTGACCTGCGGCGCAATCATCAGCGGCAGCACGAAGCAGAAGGTGAAGGCGTTGCGGGCGCGAATGTCGGTCAGCGTCGTCAGCAGCGCCACCGTGCCGCCGAGCAGCACGGCGAGCACGGTCCCCGCGATTGCGGTGACCAGGCTGTTTGCCGTCGCCGTCCAGGTCGCCTGGCTGGCGAGAACCTTGCCGAGGGAGGAGGTCGAGAGCGCACCGCCCGGCGCCAGCCCCTCGAAGATCAGCCGCCCGATCGGCAGCAGGGACAGCACGGCGACGAGCAGGACGAGCCCCCAGAGAAGACCGGTCTCCACGACGCGCGTACGCGTCGTGGCAGCATCCGCTAAGGACATGAGGCCGATCTCAGTTGCCGAACATGGTGGCGAAGCGGGCCTTGTCCGCCTCGGTCGCCTTGACCACGGCCGCGATGTCCGAGTCCATGACGTTGATCTTGGTGCCGGCCGGCAGCCAGGAGGGCGAGCCGACGCTTGGCTTGGCCGGGATGTAACCCATGGCGAGCGCCAGCTTCTGGCCCTCATCCGACAGGATGAAGTCGACGAAGGCCTTGGCGGCAGCCTCGTTCTTGGTCGTCTTCAGCACCGCGACCGGCTCGGTCACTGCCGGGGCGCCTTCCTTCGGGAAGATAAACTCGACCGGCGAGCCCTGGGCCTTGGCGTTGAAGGCCATGAAGTCGACCAGTACGCCATAGGTCTTCTCGCCGCTGGCGACAGCGCGCAGCACGGCGCCATTGCCGCGCACCGCGACGGCCTCATTGGCCTTGAGCTGCTCGAAGAGCTTCCAGCCGAGATCGGGGCGCGCGGTCATGGTCGAGAGCATGATCGCCGCAGCGCCCGAATAGAGCGGGCTCGGCATCGAGATCTGGCCCTTCAGCTCGGGATTGCCGAGATCGTTCCACGAGATCGGGCGGGTCTTGGCGCCGGTGTTGACGGCGATGCCGGTGGTGATCAGCTTCGAGCCGAAATAGGTCTTGTCGGCGTCGAAGGAGCCGGGCTGCAGCCCGTCGACCTTGGCGCCGGCATAGGCGAGCAGGCGGCCATCCTTCTTCAGGATCTCCATGCTCGCCGCATCGGCAATCAAGAGCACGTCGGCGCGCGGCTGGCCGGCCGAGATCTCGGCCGCGAGCTTGCCCATCACTTCGGTGGTGCCGGAGCGGAAGATCTCGACCTCGACCTTGGGGTAGGCCTTCTTGAAGGCGGCCGTGGTCTGCGCCGCGTCCTTCTCCGGCTGCGAGGTGTAGAGCACGAGCTTGCCCGCCGGCTCCTGGGCGAAGGCGGGGCTCGCGGCAAGCAGGCCACCGAGGGCGGCGATGACGAGGCTGCGTCTGGTCTGGGTCATGATGTCTCCTCCGTTGTGTCTGTCGTCCTTACCGCCTTAGGGCGCCGGACGATCTTCGTCACTGCTGGCTATCAGTTCGTCCTTGCCGCCACCATGCCGGAACTCAGGCAGGGCGGCCTGCATCTCTCACAAGAGCACTTCCGGGTTCTCCAGCGCTTCGCGCAGATCAGCCATGAAGCGCGCCGCCGTGACCCCGTCGATGATGCGGTGATCCGAGGACAGGGTGAAGTTCGCCATCGGCCGCAGCACGATCTGCCCGTCCCGGCCGACCGGTTTCTCGACCGTGCGGCCGATCGCCAGGATCGCGCCCTGCGGCGGGTTGATGATCGCCGTGAAGCTGTCGACCCCGTACATGCCGAGATTGGAGATGGTGAAGGTGCCGCCGCCGAGCTCGGCCGGCGTCAGGCTGCGCTTCGCCACCCCCTCGCGCAGCCGCGCGAACTCGCGCGCCATGGCCGGCATGTCCATCGCCCCGGCATCGCGCAGCACCGGCACGACGAGATCGCCTTCGCGCTCCATGGCGATGCCGATATCGATCCGCTCATGGAAGCGTGTCGCCTCGCCCTCCGCCGATGCGTTGAGCAGGGGGTGATGGCCGAGCACGCCGGCGGCGATCCGCGCGATCAGCACGGTCAGGCTCGGCTTCGGCGCGCCGAGCCGCTCATGCCGGGCGGCGAGCCGGCGCAGCAGCCCCTGAGCGGCGCTCATCTCGATTTCGCTGGTGAGATAGAAATGCGGCGCCGTGCGCATGCTCTCCGAAAGCCGCGTCGCGACGATGCGGCGAATGGCGGAGAAGGGCTTCAGCGTGTCGGCCGGGGCTTCGGCGCTGCGGCAGGTCGCGGCAGCGACCGCGACCGGCGCGGGAGCTACCACCGCAGCGATATGGCTGCGGACATCGGCCTCGCCGATCCGCCCGCGCGGCCCGGTGCCGGCAATGGTCCTGAGATCGATGCCGTTCTGGCGTGCGACGCGGCGCGCGAGAGGCGTCGCACGCAAGCCCGCTGGAACGGCGCCGACAGCGACGCCATTGCTGGCGTGGTTCGCAACGACTGCGGCCGGCGCGGCGGGCTGCGGAGTGGGCATCGCCGCAGGCTTTGCCGCCGGTGCCGCATCCTCCGCCTCGCCGTCGAGATAGATCCATGCGACGGGCGTGCCGACCGCGATGGCGATGCCGGTCTCGGCCCGGATGCGGCGGATGGCCCCGCTCGCCGGCGCCTCGACCTCCATCACCGCCTTGTTGGTGCCGATCTCGAAGATCGTCTCACCCTGGCGGACCTGATCGCCCTCCCTGACGTGCCAGGCCTCGATCGTGCCGGTCTCCATGTCCATGTCGACCTTGGGGAGGATGACCTCGACCGGCATCAGGCCTCTCCGCGGCGCAGGAGGTTGAGCGCGGCGGTGAAGATGTCGTCCTCTTGCGGCACCGCTGCCTTCTCCAGCACGGGATTATAGGGGATAGGCGCATCGACCCCGCCGAGGCGGACGATCGGCGCATCGAGGAAGTCGAAGACTTCGCTCTCGGCGATCATGGCGGAAATCTCCGCACCGATGCCCATGGTCTTGACGCCCTCATAGACCACCATCAGGCGGTGGGTCTTGCGCACGCTCTCGGCGATGGTCCCGAAGTCGATCGGGCGGATCGAGCGCAGGTCGATCACCTCGGCCGAAACGCCTTCATCCGCGAGCCGCGCCGCGGCCGCCTGCGCCTTCAGCGCCATGATCGAGGAGCCGACGATGGTGATGTCGGTGCCCTCGCGGCGGATCGCCGCCTTGCCGATCGGCACGCGATAGGGCTCGGCCGGGACATGGCCCTTGGTCTTGTAGAGTAGCTTGTGCTCGAAGATCATCACCGGGTTCGGATCGTCGATCGCCGCCAGCAGCATGCCCTTGGCATCGTGCGGCGTGCTCGGCTGCAGCACCTTCAGCCCCGGCACATGGGCGAACCAGGCTTCCAGGCTCTGGCTGTGCTGGGCGGCGGCGCCGGTGCCCGAGCCGCCGGGCAGGCGCACCACCATCGGCACGCTCGCCTTGCCGCCGAACATGAAGCGGATCTTCGCCGCCTGGTTGACCAGCTGCTCCATGGCGAGCGTGACGAAATCCGAGAACTGGATCTCGACAACCGGCCGCATGCCGGTGATCGCGGCGCCGACCGCCGCCCCGGCGATACCGAGCTCGCTGATCGGCGTGTCGATGACGCGCTCGGCGCCGAAGCGGTGGACGAGGTCGCCGGAGACGCCGAAGGCGCCGCCATAGACGCCGACATCCTCGCCGAACAGGAATACGCGTTCATCGGCCTCCATTGCCTGGGCCAGCGCCTCGCGCACGGCCTCGGCATAGGAAAGCTCGCGCAGCTCCGCGGGCGCTTCGATCAGCTCAGATGGCATAGACGTCACGGGTCAGGTCTTTCGGATCGGGGTCCGGGCAGGTGCGGGCGAACTCGACGGCCGCGTCGATCTCGCGCTGGGCGTCCTCTTCGAGCTTCATCAGGGCGGCAGCGTCGAAACGGTCATGCGCCTTGAGCTCGTCCTCGAGGCGCCGGATCGGGTCCTGGGCACGCCACTCCTCGATCTCTTCCTTGCTGCGGTAGAGATTGCGGTCGCTCTTGGAATGGCCGCGCCAGCGATAGGTCTTGCATTCGATCAGCGAGGGACCGCCGCCACTGCGCGCCCGCTCTACCGCCTCGCGCGCCACCGCGGCGACGCCGGCGAGATCGTTGCCGTCGAGGCAATGGCCCGGCATCGCATAGGCGCTCGCCCGGTCGGCGACATTGGCCACCGCCATGGCGCGGGCAATGTCCATCGACATCCCGTATTTGTTGTTCTCGCAGACGAAGACGACCGGCAGTTTCCAGATCGAGGCCATGTTGAGCGCCTCGTGGAAGGCACCCTCGTTCGAGGCGCCGTCGCCGAAGAAGACCATGCAGACCCGGCCGTTCTTCTGCGCCTTGATGCTCATGCCGACGCCGACCGCGATCGGCAGGCCGCCGCCGACGATGCCGTTGGCGCCGAGATTGCCACCCTCGACATCGGCGATGTGCATCGAGCCGCCGCGGCCCTTGCAGTAGCCGGTCTCCTTGCCGAAGAACTCGGCGAACATCAGCTTCGGCTCGGCTCCGCGCGCAATGCAGTGGCCGTGACCGCGATGTGTCGAGAGGATGTAGTCGTGCGGCTGCAGCGGCAGGGTCGTGCCGACCGCGCTCGCCTCCTGGCCGATCGAGAGATGCATCGTGCCGTGGATCAGCCCGCGCATATAGCTCGCCTCGGCCGCCTCCTCGAATTTCCGGATCAGGTGCATCCGGGTCAGCGCGGCGCTGAGCGTCGCATCGTCGAGCGCCGCGAGCTCCGGCCGCTGGTTCGGCCGCGCCATCGGCGCAGAATCTGTCTTCATGTCGTTCATGCCTGGATTCCCCCGCCGAGCGCGGCGACCATCGCCTCCTGCGCCCGTCGCACCTCGACGATCTTCAGGCGCTGATCGGGCGTGGCATCGGCCAGCGTGATCAGCTCGCCCTTGCGCACCGCCCGCGTCACGCTCGCGCCCTGGGCGAGCCCGATCGGCAGCGCGTTGCGCGCCTGTGCATCGGCCCGCGACAGGGCAAAGCCGCGATAGGCGTATTCGCCGATCGCATCGAGCGTCTCGCCGACGGAAAGGTCACGCTTGGCGACGCAGCCAACCTCGGCACTCGGCACCGGCAGCGGGCGCATATGGGAAAGCCCGAACAGCACGGCAGCCGCCGCCGAAAGCGGCACCTCCAGGCTGGTCAGGTGGTAGGGCCGGAAAAAGGAGTAATACGGCCCCGGCCCGAGATGCAGGTCGCTCATCCGCTCGCGCACCCTGGGATGGCGCATCTCGGCGACGCAGAACACGCCGGGCGCGACGCCCTTGGCGACGGTGAAGTCGACGACGCCCTTGCGCGAGAGCAGGCCGCCTTCCTCCTTCGGGCAGAAATAGTTCTGCAACTCGACGCGCGGCGCCTCCGGGCCGTGCATGCCGGGGATGTCGGGCACGAAGCCACAGGCATTGGCGATCGCGACCATCTCGACCATGGTCTTCGAGCCGTCGACGAACTCGACCAGCATGCGCGGATTCATGTTCCGCCGGGTCGCTTCCTCGACATAGTCGGCCGGCACCGCATCGATCCGGAACGGATTGTTCTTGCCCTTGCCCGCGGCGATGACCGGATAGCCCATGGCGCGGACGAAATTGATCAGTTCCATGGCGGCGGCAGGCTCGTCGCCGGCGCCGAGGGTGTAGACGACGCCCGCCTTCGCCGCCTCGGCCGCGAGATAGGAGCCGATGGTGATGTCGGCTTCGACATTCATCATCACGATGTGCTTGCGCGCCGCGATCGCGGCGAGCGCGACACGCGAGCCGGCCTCGGGATTGCCGGTCGCGTCGATGATCACATCCACGACTGGTGAATTGCAGATGAGGTCGAGCGAGGTGGTCGCTGCGATACGGCCCTTGCGCAGGGCGGCCTCGATCCCGGCCGCGTCGGAGACGATATCGGCAGCCGAGCCGGCGAGCGCTGCCGCCTGCACCACGCGCTCCGGCGCGATGTCGGCGACCGCGGCGATCGCGATGCCGGGCATCTGCGCGATCTGCACGACAATGTCGGTGCCCATCTGGCCGGCGCCGATCAGCCCGACCCGGACCGGCCTGCCAGCCCGCTCGCGTTGCTCCAGCGCCTCGGCCAGCGTCAGCCCGGACGTCGGCGACGCGCCCATCGGGGGCGAAAATGCTGCCGCCATCGTCAGTTCGTCTCCACCCAGGAATTGCACTTCTTGGAACATATGTTCAGGATTTGCAACAAACGATCATTGGACGCATGCTGTCAAGTCGTATGGAGGGGAGCGGGATTGCCGAACGGCTGCGGGGCAGCGATGGTTCGGCACGACGGTCAGGGAATTCGGCAGAAGCGTTATGGCGGTTGAAGACGAAGCCCGATCGGGAGCGGCGCTGGTCGCGGACGACAAGGTCCGCGCCGCCTGGCTCTACTATGTCGAGGGCCTGACGCAGGAGCAGATCGCCGAGGCGCTGGGTTTGAGCCGCATCAAGGTCGTGCGCATTCTCGCCGCCGCCCGCAATGAAGGCATCGTGCGCATCCGCATCGATGCGCGCTCGGCGCGGCAGGCCGCACTGGAGCGCGGCCTCGTCACCAATTTCGGGCTCGACGAAGCAATCGTCGTACCGGCGGCGCGCGATGCCGCCAGCATCCCCGCTCTGGTCGGCTACGCCGCCGGCCTCTGGCTGTCGGACATGCTGCGGGACAACATGTCGCTCGCCGTCGGCTGGGGCGAAACCCTGCATCAGGCGCTGCGCGGCATGCAGCCCCGCCAGATCGAGGCGATGTCGGTGGTCTCGCTGCTCGGCGGCCTGACCCATTCGCGCAGCATCAACCCCTCGGCCGTGGCCCGCCGCGTGGCCGACATGTTCGGCGCCGACTGTTTCCAGTTGACGGCACCGGTCTTCGTCTCCAGCGCCGAGATCCGCGATGCGCTCTGGGGCGAGCCGACCCTGCGCGACCTGCTGGCCAGGGCGCGCGCCGCCGACGTGGCGCTGCTCAGCATCGGCAGCCTCGGGCGGGACTCGACCCTGTTCCGCGAGGGGCTCGTACCGGAATCGGACCTCGAATCGCTGAGGGCGGCGGGTGCGGTCGGCGACCTGCTCTGCCATTTCATCGACGCCGAGGGCAAACCGGTCGACCATCCCGTGAACCGGCGCATCATGGCGGTGAACCCCTCGGAGCTGACCGGGATCGGCCTCGTCGCCATTGCCGGCGGCGGCGCCAACAAGGCGCCGGCGATCCGGGCTGCCTTGCGCGCCAGCGCGGCAAAGGTGCTGATCACCGATGAGAGCGCGGCGGACGCGCTGCTGGCACCTGCGGGGCAGAAGCATGGTTGAGCGGCGCGAAGGCGGCGGGCCGCGGCGGCCGATCGGCGCGAGCACCTCGAAGGCGGGCAATCTGCAGCAGCTGGCACGCCATTCGCTGCAGTTCCGGCCCTCGGATGTGCGCCTCGTGCTCGAGCGGGTGCATTCGCATCTGGTCAAGCCGCGGATGAGCGCCGAGGAGTTGCTTGAGGTGGTGCGCGGCCTCGGCTTCGACAGCGTCGAGGCCTTCGGCACCCGTATCGGCCTCGAACAGCGCACGGCCGAGAGCTGGTCGCGCTACGGCTTGTCGCGCGATGCCGCCCAGATTCTTCTCGCTCTACTGGGCTATCGCCAGCGCCTTGTCGAGGCGATGGACGATTTCGAGAAGGAGACGCAGATCCCGCTCGACGGCTTCTTCGAGAACCACAAGCTGCCCTAAGGCCGGTGGACAGCGGAGATTCACGTTGACGACGACCGAGCCCAAGCCGGGCTGCTGCGGCATTTTGAGCGCGCGACCGCCTGCGGCGAAGCCGGCCGGCATGCCTCGGACGGCCTCCGGCGCGGGCCTCGATGAGACCGTCACGGTCGCCATCCCGGCCGGGCGCGCCGAGATCGGCACCGACCGGCCGGTCTTTCCAGCCGATGGCGAGGGGCCGCGCCGCTTTGTCGAGCTGCCGGCCTACCGGATGGACGAGGCGGTGGTGACCAATGCCCGCTTCGCCGCCTTCGTCGCCGCGACCGGCTATGTCAGCGAGGCCGAGGAATATGGCTGGTCATTCGTCTTCGAACGCGACGTCGTCGGACCTGTCGGCGATCTGCAACGCCCGCACGGCGCGCCCTGGTGGTGCCGCGTCGACGGGGCGAGCTGGCGCCAGCCGGCTGGGCCGGGGTCGGTAACCGAGGACCGCCTCGACCATCCGGTCGTCCATATCTCCCATCGCGACGCGCTCGCCTTTGCCGCCTGGGCGGGCGGGCGCCTGCCGAGCGAGGTGGAATGGGAGCACGCCGCCCGCGGCGGCCTGAAAGGCGCGCTCTATCCCTGGGGCGACGACGAGCCCGGCGATGACGGGCCCTTCCCCTGCAATATCTGGCAGGGCAGCTTTCCGCAGGCCGATAGCGGCGCCGACGGGCACCGCGGCACGGCTCCGGCCCGGTCCTTTCCGCCCAATGGCTACGGGCTCTACAATATGTGCGGCAACGTCTGGGAATGGTGCGCCGAGCCCTTCCGCGTCCGCTCGCTGAAGCGGGCAGCGCAGCAGCTCAACCGCGAGGCGGCAAGCGAGCGCCGGCAGGTGCTGAAGGGCGGCTCCTTCCTCTGCCATCGCTCCTACTGCCATCGCTACCGGATCGCCGCCCGCATCGGCTCGGCGCCGGATTCGAGTACAAGCCATATGGGCTTCCGGCTGGTCTATCCGGCCTGAAGCGTCGGCGCCGACGTCCCCGCCGCACCGGCCTGCCCGCAGGGGCATTGTCCTGCCCGGCTTTTTGTCCGAGGCTCGGCCACTAAGGGGATGCATCGTCACGAGGTCCGGCCGCCTTGCCTATTTCGCTGTTCAATCGCTACGCCGCGCTTGCCGGCTGCATCGCCGTCGCGCTCGGCTCGCTCCTATTGCTGCCCTTCTGGAGCTGGCTCTGGCCACTGACGCTGGTCGCCGCCGTCCTCGCCACGATCGGCCTCCACGACCTCGTGCAGACGCAGCATGCCGTGCTGCGCAATTATCCGATCCTCGGGCATATCCGTTATCTCGTCGAAGGCATCCGCCCGGAGATCCGGCAATACCTGCTCGAAAGCGACGATGACCGGCTGCCCTTTTCGCGCAGCCAGCGCTCGCTGATCTATGCCCGCGCCAAGAACGAGGATGGCGACCGCCCCTTCGGCACCATGGTCGACGTCTATGCCGGCGGCTACGAGTTCATCGGCCATTCGATGCGCCCGGCTGCGGTCGGCGATCCCGCGGGTTTCCGCATCGAGATCGGCGGGCCGCAATGCACCCAGCCCTATTCGGCCTCGGTGCTGAACATCTCGGCGATGAGCTTCGGCTCGCTCAGCGCCAATGCGATCCGCTCGCTGAACCGCGGCGCCAAGCTCGGCGATTTCGCCCATGACACCGGCGAGGGCAGCATCAGCCCCTATCACCGCGAGAATGGCGGCGACCTGATCTGGGAACTCGGCAGCGGCTATTTCGGCTGCCGCACCGCGGACGGGAAATTCGACCCCGAGCGCTTCGCCGCGCAGGCGCGCGACCCGCAGGTCAAGATGGTCGAGATCAAGCTGAGCCAGGGTGCCAAGCCCGGCCATGGCGGCATCCTGCCGGCACACAAGGTCAGCCGCGAGATCGCCCTCACCCGCGGCGTGCCCGAGGGCGTGACCTGCGTCTCGCCGGCGCGCCACAGCGCCTTCTCGACCCCGATCGAGATGATGCAGTTCATCGCCCGGTTGCGCGAATTGTCGGGCGGCAAGCCGGTCGGCTTCAAGCTCTGCCTCGGCCATCCCTGGGAGTTCATGGGCATCGTCAAGGCGATGCTCGCCACCGGCATCTTACCGGACTTCATCGTCGTCGACGGCGCCGAGGGCGGCACGGGCGCGGCGCCGGTCGAGTTCACCGACCATCTCGGCGTGCCGCTGCGCGAGGGTCTGCTCTTCGTCCATAACACGCTGGTCGGCACCAATCTGCGCAGCCGCATCCGCCTCGGCGCCAGCGGCAAGGTGGTCAGTGCCTTCGACATGGCCAGCGTCCTCGCCATCGGCGCCGACTGGGTCAATTCGGCACGCGGCTTCATGTTCGCCATCGGCTGCATCCAGTCGCAGAGCTGTCATACCAATCGTTGTCCGACCGGTGTCGCGACGCAGGACGCGCTGCGCCAGCGCGCCCTCGTCGTGCCCGACAAGGCCCAGCGCGTGCACAATTTCCACCGCAACACCCTGAAGGCGCTCGCCGAGATGCTCGCCGCGGCCGGCGTCAGCCACCCCTCCGAGCTCGGGCCGCACCATCTGGTGCGGCGCACCAGCACGACCGAGATCAAGCTGTTCTCGCAGCTCCACCGCTTCCTCGAACCGGGCAGTCTGCTCAAGAAGGGCGTCGACGGCGAGTTCTATGCCTCGGCCTGGAAGCTCGCCAGCGCCGAGAGCTTTGACGCGATCAGGGCCTGATATGATGCGGGCGTGATTGAGGATCTCCAGCGCTTCGAGGCGCCGCCTTCGCCGCAGGCACTGACCATCGCTAACGCAGCGCACGCAAGGCGTTGAGGATGACGACGATGTCGATCGCCTCCTGGAACAACGCGCCCTGGACCGGCGGCAGATGGCCGAAGGCGGCGACGATCATGCCGAGCACCGAGAGCCCGAGCCCGGCGAAGACGCTCTGCAGGGCGATGATGCGGGTGCGCCGGGCCGAGGCGATCGCCTTCGCCAGCGGCTCCAGCGCATCGACCAGCAGGACGACGCCCGCCGCCTCCGAGGAAGCCGCGGCACCGCGCGCGCCCATCGCGACGCCGACGCTCGCCGCGGCCAGCGCCGGCGCATCGTTCACGCCGTCCCCAACCATCATCACCGGTCCGGCCCGCTCTTCCTCCCGGATGACGGCGACCTTGCCCTCCGGCGTGAGATCGCCGAGCACCGCGTCGACCCCGAGGCTCGTCCCGACCGCGCGCGCGATCTCGCCGACATCGCCGGAGGCGAGCACGATCCGCTCGATCCCCACTTGGCGCAGGGTTGCGAGCGTCGCCTTGGCATCGTCGCGGAGCTGGTCCTGCAGCAGGATGACGCCGGCCAGCATGCCGTCGGCGGCGACTGCCACCATCAGCGTGCCGGGCGGCGCATCGGCTGCGAGCGTATCGGCATCGCCGCCGCTGCTGCGTCGCCCGACATAGCCGCCACCGCCGAGTGCGACGCGCCGTTCGCCGACCTTGCCCTCGATGCCCTTGCCGGGCGTTTCCGAGATCTCCGTCGGCGGGTGCAGTGCCAGCCCGGCTTCGGTCGCCGCCTTGATCAGCGAGGTTGCGACGACATGCGCCGAGGCCTGGTCGAGGCTCGCTGCCAGGGCCAGAACCTCGTCCTGCGAGAAACCGTTGACGGCGCGAATGGCGATGATCGTCGGCCGCCCTTGCGTCACCGTCCCCGTCTTGTCGAGGACCGCGATGCGAATGCGCGCCAGCGCCTCCAGCACGCCGCCATCCTTGACCAGCGCGCCGCTGCGGGCGCTCTTCGAGATGCCGGAGATGATCGCGACGGGAACCGCGAGGATCAGCGGACAGGGCGTCGCGACGACGAGCACGGCCAGCGCCCGGATCGGGTCGCCGCGGAACAGCCAGGCCGCGCCGGCGATGGCGAGCGTCAGCACGAGGAAGCCGATGGCATAGCGATCAGCGAGGCGCGCCATTGGCGCCTTGCTCGCCTGTGCCTGCTCGACAAGCCGGATGATGCCGGCATAGGTGCTCTCCGCCGCCGGGCGGCTGGCAATCAGGTCGAAGGGGGCCCCGACCAGGGTCGCGCCGCTCAGCGCGTCCATGCCGCGTTCGAAGGTCTGCGGCAGCGATTCCCCGGTCAGCGCCGAAAGGTCGAGCACGGCCGCGCCCTCGGCGACATGGCCGTCGACCGGCAGCACGTCGCCGGTGCGGATCAGCAAACGGTCGCCCTGCCGTACCTCAGCGGTCGGCACCTCCTCCAGTGCGCCATCGCGATAGCGTATTGCGGTGAAAGCGACACGGCCGAGCAGGGCCGACATTTCCCGCCGCGCCCGCCCCTGCGCATAGGCCTCGAGCAATTGCCCGCCGGCATACATCAGCGCGACGACATTGCCGGCGAGCGCCTCGCCGAACAGCAGCGCCGCGCTCATCGACAAGGCGGCGACGATGTCGAGCCCGACATCGCCCCGGCGCAGCGAGCCGGCGATCTGCAAGAGCAGGGCGGCGAGAACCGGAAGCGTCGCGAGCGTCCAGGCCCAGCGCGCCTCCGCGCCGTTCCACCAGAGGATGCCGCCGATCACCAGACCCGACAGAGCGATCGCGACCAGCGTCAGGTCGAGCCGCTCCCGCCAGAGGCTGGAGAGACGCATGCCCTGCGGAGCCGTAGCCGGCCCGGCCTCACGCATTTCGACCTTCATCTCCGGCACCAGCGCGTCTCCATCGCGTGCTCGGCCAGCATTGTCGCAGACGCCAAAGTCATCCGACCAGCCACCCTGCGCAACCCCGATGCTCGCCCTGCGGCGCTTGACCCAGGCGGCGGCAAGGTGAACTGGTGCGGATCCGGGCCGGGTGCCGAGTTCGCCAAGCAAGGTCCTGCCGATCAACGCAGCGGCGCTCGCAAGATACGGCGGCTTTCCCGCCGGGAAGCGGGACGACGGCCGGTGGATCGCCGAAGGCGGTTTCGCCATCAGAGAGCGGAAGACGAGATGCAGGCTGTGCCATTGAGCGTCGTGCTCGACTTCGACGGGGTCATCGTCGATTCCGTCGAGATCAAGTCGCAGGCCTTTCAGGATGCCTATCCCGAGGCGACACCCGAGCAGCGGAGCGAGATCGACCGCTACCACCATGCCCATGGCGGCATCAGCCGGCGCGAGAAGTTCCGCCATTTCGAGGTCGCACTGTTCGGGCGCGAGGCCGGGTCGGCGTCGATCGAGGCCCTGGCGGAGCGCTACCGCACCATCGTCTACGAAAAGGTCGTCGCCTGTCGGCTGATCCCGGGTGCGCTCGACTTCCTCAGCGAGGCGGCGGCACGCCTGCCGCTGCATCTGGTTTCCGGAACGCCGCGGGAGGAGCTCGAGGCGATCGTCGAGCGCCGTGGCCTGCGCCACTTCTTCCAGCGCGTCATCGGCGCGCCGACCTTGAAGCCCGCCGCCTTCGCGGCGCTCGCCGCCGAGCACGGGCACGACCCCGCCCGCATGGTCGCGATCGGCGATTCGACGACCGAATTCCACGCCGCCCGCAGCCTGGGCATGCCCTTCGTCGGCATCGTCGCCGAAGGGATCGTCAATCCGTTCCCGCCAGCGACCCCGATCCTGCCGGACATGACCGGACTTTCGCGCGTGCTCGGCCTCACCAGCGCGATGGCCGACGCCGCCCGCTGAACGCGCTGCGGCAGACTTGGCGATTCAGTCGGCCGGCTTGCCGGTGAAGACATAACCGACGCCGCGCACCGACTTGATCAGGGCCGGCGCCTTCGGATCGGGCTCGACCTTCTTGCGCAGTCTGGCGATCTGCGCGTCGATCGACCGGTCGAAGGCCTCGTGCGCACGACCGCGGGTGCGCTCCATCAGCATGTCGCGCGAGAACACCCGCCCGGGATGGCCGGCCAGCACCGCCAGAATGTCGAACTCGCCGGTGGTCAACATGATCTCGGCGCCGTTGGGGGCGCGCAGCTGTCGCCGCGCGAGGTCGAGCTGCCAGCCCTCGAAACGAATGAGCTCGCCTGCGGCTTTCGGCGCAGGCGCCTCGGCCCGTGGGCGCCGGCGCAGCACGGTCCGCAGCCGGGCCAGCACCTCGCGCAGATGGAAAGGCTTTGGGATGTAGTCGTCGGCGCCGATCTCGAGCCCGACGATCCGGTCGACGACATCGTCGCGGCCGGTCAGCATGATGATCGGCAGGTCGGAACCGGCGCGAATCTCGCGTGCCAGCATCAGCCCGTCCTCGCCGCCGGGCAGTACGAGATCGAGCAGGACGATGTCGATGCCGCCGCGCTGCAGGGCCTCGCGCATGCCGCGGCCGTCGCCGACCGCGCTGACGCGATAGCCCTCGCCCTCGAAATAGCGGATCAGCATCTGCCGGATGCGGGCGTCGTCGTCGACGACGAGAATGTGCTCGGCACGGCTCTGCGGATCAGCCATGGCTGGATAGGGACGAAAGCGGGCGGGCCAAGGCTGTTACAATCCGTTGCAATTCAGCACGCACGGTAACATGCGCATCGTTCCGGCGTCACGCGGGCGCGTTCAATTGCCACCATCGGATCGGAGACGAAGACGGTGGCCATGATCATTGCAAGCGCGGTTTCCAGCCTGCCGGGGCATGCCCCGATCCTCGCCGGCCCCCCGACGACGCCGAGCCTGCGCGGCCTGTTCGCGGGCCAGTCGCTCGAGAGCTTCGAGCCCGGCGCGACGCTGTTCTGGGAAGGTGACCGGTCGCGGCATGTCTTCGAGGTGCTGAAGGGCGTGCTGCGGCTCTACCGCATCCTGCCGGACGGGCGCCGGATCATCGTCGGCTTCGCCCAGGAAGGCGACATCATCGGCCTCGCCCCGGACGAGCATTGCCCGGCGACGGCCGAGGCGGTGAACGAGATCAGCCTGCGCCGGATCGAGCGCTGCCGCTTCCGCTCCCTGACCGAGGCATCGCCCGCCCTGACGCGCGAGTTCATCGCAGCGCTCTGCGAGGAGGTCGCCGCTGCCCAGGAGCAGATGATGCTGCTCGCCCGCCGCGGCGCCGAGGAGCGGGTCTGCGGCTTCCTGCTGCGGCAGATCCAGCGCGTCGCCGAAGGCGGCAAGCCCGCGGCCACGATCCCGCTGCCGATGAGCCGCACCGACATCGCCGACCATCTCGGCCTGACCATCGAGACGGTCTCGCGCACCTTCACCAATCTGACGCAACGTGGCGTGATCGCGCCCGAAGGGCGTCATGCCCTGGCGATTCGCCGCCCGGCGACGCTCGCCCGGCTTGCCGGCGCCGAAGACGACACCGATACTCCGCCCCGCGGCACAGGCGCGGCACGGCTGGCCGCCTGGCCCCACTGATCCCTCGCGAGGCCGGATGACCAGCGCAACCCAACCGAAAGCCACGAGCTGGGGCAGCATCGACGAGCTCGTCCGGATTCTCGACGGCGCCAACATCGTCGTCCACGATCTCGAAGGCCGGATCGCACGCTGGACCACCGGCTGCACACAGCTCTACGGCTGGAGTGCCGAGGAAGCCGTGGGGCGCAATGTTCAGGAATTGCTCGGCACCGTCTGCGAAGGCGCGCCAGAGGCGATGGCCGCCCGGCTGCGCGATCAGGGCACCTGGCATGGCGAGCTGCGGCAGAGGCATCGCAGCGGCCGCCCGGTCTTCGTCGCCAGCCGCTGCGTCGCCCTGTTGCCGGATGGCGCCGCCGATCCGGTGATCGTCGCCAAGAATATCGACATCAGCGATCTGAAATATGCCCAGGACGATCTCGCCGCCCGCGAATCGCATCTGCGCTCGATCCTCGAAACCGTGCCCGAGGCGATGGTGGTGATCGACGATGCCGGCGAGATGATCTCCTTCAGCAAGGCGGCGGAGAAGCTGTTCGGCTACAGCGCCGACGAGGTCTGCGGCCGCAATGTCCGCCTGCTCATGCCCAACCCCGATCGTGACAGGCATGACGGCTATATCGCGCGCTATGTCGCGACCGGCGAGCGCCGCATCATCGGCTTCGGCCGCGTCGTCACCGGCCAGCGCAAGGACGGCACCACCTTCCCGATGGAACTCGCCATCGGCGAGGCCGCGACCAATGGCAAGCGCATCTTCACCGGCTTCATCCGCGACCTGACGAGCCGCCACAAGATGGAGGAGGAATTGCGCCAAGCCCAGAAGATGGAAGCGGTCGGCCAGCTCACCGGCGGCATCGCCCATGACTTCAACAACCTGCTGACGGTGATCAGCGGCAATCTCGAAATGATCGAGCGCCGCCTCGACGACAAGGATTTGCGCGTGCTGCTGCGCGAAGCGCAGGACGCCGCCGAGGACGGCGCCAAGCTGACCGGCCAGCTGCTCGCCTTCGGCCGCCGCCAGACGCTCACGCCCAAGCTCACCGATATCGGCCAGCTCGTCTCGAATTTCGCCGACCTGCTGCGACGCACCCTCGGCGAAGCCATCGAATTGCGCACCGTCGTCACCGGCGCCGGCCATACCGCCCTCGTCGATGGCGCGCAGTTGCAGAACGCCTTGCTCAATCTCGCGCTCAACGCGCGCGATGCGATGCCGCGCGGCGGCCGTCTCACGGTCGAGATCTCGCGCCGGCGGCTCGATGCCGACTACGCCCAGGAGCATCCGCAGCTACGCATCGGCGATTATGTCCTGCTCAGCGTCGCCGATACCGGGATCGGCATGAGCGCCGAGGTGCAGCAGCGCGCCTTTGAGCCGTTCTTCACCACCAAGGGCGTCGGCGCCGGCACCGGGCTCGGCCTCAGCATGGCCTTCGGCTTCGCCCGCCAGTCGGGCGGCGACCTCCAGCTCCAGAGCGAGCTCGGCAAGGGCACGACGCTGCAGCTCTTCCTGCCGGCCGCCGCGCCTGCTCCCGTGCAGCCAGAGCAACGGCCGGAAGAGGCCCCGCCCGCAGCCAGCCAGCCGCAGAGCCGCGAGTTGATCCTGGTGGTCGAGGACGATGCCCGGGTGAGGCGCGTCGCGGTCGCCAGGCTCGAGACAGAGGGCTATCGCGTCATCGAAGCCGCGACCGGCGCCCAGGCGCTCGCCTTGCTCGGGCAGCATCCCGAGATCGACCTGCTCTTCACCGATATCGTGATGCCCGGCGGCATGCTCGGCGACGAGCTTGCCAAGGAAGCACGTGCGCTTCGCCCGGAGATCAAGGTGCTGTTTACCTCCGGCTATGCCGAACCCGGGCTGCCGGGGCGAGACCTCGCCGAGGGCGGCTGGCTGAAGAAGCCCTATACGGCGCGCGAGCTGGCGACGCGGCTTCGCGAGTTGCTCGACTGAGACGCAGTAGGGCTGGCCGGGAACGCATTGGCCAGCTGATCCTCATCAGAAAGTGGAAGGCTGCCGAACCTCCGCAGAGTGGCCTCGCCATTCCGGACAAGCCGTAGCGCGGCGTCGGTCCGAAATCCCTCGAAAGACCCCAGCGCTCTCCGATGAATCCCGGGGCAAGCCCGGGATGACGAAGCGCTTTGAGAGAGCCTTACGAGCGCTGGCCCGGAGCCGCGACCGGCGAATCGGCCGGCACCGGCTCGGTCGCGAGGTCGTCATCGTCGAGGATGCGCCAGCCCGGCCCTTCCAGATCGCTGTACTGGCCCGTACGCATGTTCCAGAAGAAGGCGGCGAGCCCGAGGAGGCCGAGCGCCAAGGCAAGCGGCATCAGCACGACCAGGATGTTCATGCGGAGACCTCCCGAGCAGGGGTGGCCGGCTGGCGGCCGCCCCTCAAGGCGTTGAGCGTGACGACCAGCGACGAGCCCGACATCGCAACCGCCGCGACCAGCGGGGTGGCGAAGCCGGCGATCGCAATCGGAACGGCGACGGCATTGTAGAGCACCGCGAACCAGAGGTTCTGCACCATCAGCCGGCGCGCCTTGCGCGCGATGCGCAGGCTGGCCGCGACCGGCGCCAGCTCCTCGCCGAGAAAGACGATGTCGGCCGAGGCCTGCGCCAGCTGGGTCGCGCTGATCGGCGACATCGAGGCATGGGCCTTCGCCAGGGCCGGGGCGTCATTCAGCCCGTCGCCGACCATCAGCGTCCGGCGGCCGGCGGCTGCCAGGCGCTCGAGCTCGGCGATCTTCTCGTTCGGCCGCTGCCCGGCCTTGAACTCGGCGATCCCGAGCGCCACGGCGAGCGGTGCTACCGCCTCAAGCCGGTCGCCGGAGAGGATGACGACGTCGAGGCCGAGCGCCCGCAGATCGCGGATGCTCGCCGCCGCATCGGGCCGCAAATGCTGGTCCACGGCGAAAACGGCGCAGCGCGCGCCATGGCGCCATGCGATCAGCGATGCAGCGGGATAGGCGGCAGATGCGGCCGCCGCTTCCGCCTCGGCACCGCAGAAGGCGACGCTGCCGAGGCGCATCTCGACATCGTCGACCATGGCACTGAGCCCGAGCCCGTGATGCTCCCGCACGGTATCGAGCGGACGCGGCTCGCCCGCCGCCATGGCGATCGGCCGGGCCAGCGGGTGGCGGCTCGCCGCGGCGAGCCCTCCGGCGGCGGCGAGCACCTCCGGCGCGATCGCCGCGAGATTGCTCAAACCGGGTTCTGGCAGGGTCAGCGTTCCCGTCTTGTCGAACACCACGGTGTCTACCTCGGCGAGGCGTTCGAGCGCATCGCCCTGCTTCAGCATGACCTTGCGCCGGAACAGCGCCGCGGCCGAGACCACCTGCACCGCCGGGATCGCGAGGCCGAGCGCGCAGGGGCAGGTGATGATCAGCACGGTGATCGCGATGATCAGCGCCTGGTGCCAGGCGAGCCCGAACAGCATCCAGCCGAGGAAAGTCGCGAGCGCGGTCGCGTGCACCACCGGCGCGTAGAGCCGGGCCGCCCGGTCGGACAGGCGGACATAGCGCGAGCGGCTCTCGACCGCCTGGGCCATCAGCCGATCGATCTCGGAAAGCAGCGTCCCGGCTCCCGCAGCCTCGACCCGGATCGTCAGCGCGCCCGAGAGATTGAGCGTGCCGGCATGAACGCGCTCGCCGGCGGAGACCGAGGCCGGCGCGGTCTCGCCGGTGACCAGGCTCTGGTCGATCTCGGAGCTGCCGCTCTCGACCAGCCCGTCGACACTCACCCGCTCGCCCGGCCGCACCAGCACGAGGTCGCCCGCCGCGATCGCCGCGATCGGCACCACGACGCTGGTTCCGTCGGCGCCGAGCCTCGTCGCGGTCTCCGCCTTGAGCGCCGCGAGATTGCCGGCGAGGTCGCGGGTGCGCCGGCGCATCAGCTGGTCGAGATAGCGCCCGATCAGGAGGAAGAAGATCAGCATCACCACGCCGTCGAAATAGGCGTGCTCGCCATGGTTCAGCGTGACGACGACCGACATTCCGAGCGCCAGCACGATGCCGAGCATGATCGGCACGTCCATGTTGACGGCGCCGGCCCGCAGCGCCCGCAGCGCGCTCTCGAAGAAGGGCCGGCCGGCATAGGCTGCGGTCGGCAGCGCGATCAGCGCCGAGACCCAATGGAAGAAGTCGCGCGTAACCGGGTTGATGTCGTTGGCGTTGCCGGACCAGACGGAGACCGACAGCAGCATGATGTTCATGGAGGCGAAGCCGGCGACACCGAGATAGCGCAGCAGCTGCTTGTCCTCCTGCTGCGCCGCCTCGCGCTCCTGCGCCGGCAGAAACGGGTAGGCCTTGAATCCGAGCGCAGCGAGGCTGGCGACGATGGCTTCCGGCCGCAGCGCGCCCTCGCGCCATTCGACGGTGACGCGCTTGAGCGCGAGATTGACGCGCGCGTTCAGGATGCCGGTCTCCCGGGCGAGACCGCGCTCGATCGCATGCATGCAGCCGGCGCAGCGCATGCCGTCGACGGCGAGCTCCATGCCGGCGACGCCGCCGCTGCCATGCCGCACGAAGATCGAGAGATCCTGGCCGTCAGCCATGGCTCAGTCCTTCAGCATCACGCGACTACGGGTGTCGAAGACGGCAGCGCCGTCCCGCCGGGCGGTGAGCGCCAGCGTCCAGGCTCCGGCGGGCAGATCCGACAGCCGCGCCTGGTAGCGCCCGGGCGCGATCTCGGCGAGTTCGACCTGCCGGTCGCTGCCGCGCCGCGCCGGGTGCTCCAGCCTGACATCGACGGACAGCCCGGCGACCGGCTGCCCCGACCTGTCCGCGAAGGTCACGGCCACGACCTCGGTGCCGGCCTCCCGGCGCAGATCGGCGTCGACATGCCAGCCGCGCTCGTTCTGTGCCCGCATCCGGGCGATCTCCTGGTTAAAGCGCTGGCTTGTCTCGTAGGCGCTCCGGACGTCGACGCCCGGCATGGTCCGGATCGCGATCGTCATCATCACCCCGTTGACGCCAGCGACCACGGCGAAGAAGCCGATCATCGCGAAGAGCACGAAGCGGCCGCTGAGCCTGAAGGGTGCGCGCGGCGCCGGAGGCGGCGCTGGCAGGTCGATCGGCATGGCAAAGCCTCCGCAGCAGGACATGGAGCTCTCGCTAGGACAGGAACGGGAAAGCCTCGGGGCGAGGATTTCGCATGGATCCTGCCTGTACGCTTTGATCCCGATCAGATCGGGCTTCGGGCAGGCGCCGATTGCGCACCCGCCCCAAGAAATCCGGCGCTAGAGCATTTCCGCGATTCCCTGAATCGCGGAAATGCTCTATCTCTTTGTTTTATCGCGTTTTCTTCACGCGAACCGGTACCCACTTCGCTCGAAAACGCTCTAGGGCGCCATGAAGTGATCCTCGGCCCGCACGACTTCGCCGGCGAAGAGATCCGAGGCGGTGATGGTGACCGGCTGCGACTTTTCGAGATGGACATCCGCCGGAACCGTGACAAGGACGCGGACCTCGCGCGAACTGTCGGGCTCGACCGTCACGACCGGCCGCAGATCGGCGGTCGCCGCCGAGCCGACCGCTTCGATGCGCGCCCCCGCCGGCCCCGACACCGTCAGCGCGAAGGGCCGCGATTCCGGCCGCTTGTTGAGCAGGCGCACGGTGTAGCTGTTGCGGATCGAGCCGTCGCTGAGCTTGACGAACAGCGGCGAGCGCTCATGCAGCACCGAGATGTCCGCCATTTTGCGGGTCGCGAGCTGGTAGACCATCGCCCCGCCGACCACCAGGATCAGGCCGGCATAGGTCAGGGTGCGGGCCCGCAGCGGCCGATAGACCGGCTTCTGGCCGGCCTGCCGGCGCTTTACGTTGTCGTCGGTATCGTAGGCGATAAGCCCCGCGGGATAGCCGACCTTGGTCATCACCGTGTTGCAGGCGTCGATGCAAAGCCCGCACTGGATGCAGTCCATCTGCGCGCCGTCGCGAATGTCGATGCCGGTCGGGCAGACCGCGACGCACTGGTTGCAGTCGATGCAGTCGCCAGCCGGGGCGCCGGTGCTGCGCAGGCGCTGGGCCTGCTTCACCGAGACGCGCGGCTCGCCGCGATCGTAGCGATAGGTGACGTTGAGCGCGTCGTCGTCGGTCAGTGCCGCCTGGATGCGCGGCCAGGGGCACATATAGGTGCAGACCTGCTCGCGCATGATCCCGGCCAGCGAATAGGTGGTGAAGGTCAGGATCGCGATCCAGACATAGGCCGAGAGCGGGGCGGTGAAGGTCGCGAGCTCCTTCACCAGCGTCGGCGCATCGGCGAAGTAGAGCACCCAGGCACCGCCGGTCCACCAGGCGATCACCAACCAGACCGCGTGCTTGGCGCTCTTGCGCCAGGCCTTGTCGAAGGACCAGGGCGCCTCGTCGCGCTTGATCCGCTCGCGCCGGTCGCCCTCGAAGAAGCGCTCGACGGCGAGGAAGAGATCGGTCCAGACCGTCTGCGGGCAGAGATAGCCGCACCACACCCGGCCGGCGACGGCATTCATCAGGAACAGCACGAAGGCCGCCAGGATCAGCAGCCCCGTGAAGTAATAGACCTCCTGCGGCCAGATCTCGATGAAGAAGAAGTAGAAGCGGTTATTGGCGATGTCGGCCAGCACCGCCTGGTTCGGCAGGTTGGGGCCGCGGTCCCAACGCAGGAAGGGCAGCAGGTAGTAGATACCGAGGCAGAGGACGAGGATGATCCATTTCGCCCTCCGATACGGGCCGGAGACGCTCTGCGGATAAACCTTCTTCGAGGGAGCGAAGAGGGGCAGATCGTCTGCGTCGGCAGTCGACATGTTATTGGCCTCCGCCGAGCGAGTGCACGTAGACGGTCAGCGCCTTGATCGTGGTGGCGTCGAGCCGCTGCCGCCAGGCCGGCATCACGCCATTGCGGCTGTTGGCGATCGTCTCGGTCAGCGACGCCATGTCCATGCCGTAGAGCGAGATCGCGTCGGTCAGGTCGGGCGCACCCATCTCGCGATTGCCCTTGCCCTGGTCGCCATGGCAGGCGGCGCAGTTGTCGGCATAGACCTTGGCGCCGCCGGCGAGATCGGCCTTCGGCTCGGTCGACAGGCCGGCGATCGACCGGACATGGTTGGCGACGGCGCGGATCTGGGCGGCGTCGAGCATCTTATCGCGGCCGAAGGCCGGCATCTGGCTGACGCGCGTATCCGGATCGCCGGCGAAGCGGATGCCGTGCTCCAGCGTCTTCTGGATCTCGGCGAACGAGCCGCCCCAGAGCCAGTCGTCATCGTTGAGGTTCGGATAGCCCTTGGCCCCGCCCCCGCCGACGCCGTGGCAGGCGGCGCAATTGTCGCCGAAGGCGGCCTTGCCCTGCGCCATGGCGATGCGGAACAGCTCCGGATCGGCCTTGATCTGCTCGAAGGAAGCTTCCGTCAGCGCCTTTGACTGGGCTGCGCGCTCCTGCTTCAACAGCGCCATGTCCTGGGCGATGTCGATGCGCGAGGCATAGCCGATCACGCCCTTGGTCGCATCGGTCAGCAACGGCCAGGCCGGATAGACCACCCAGTAGCCGATCGACCAGATGATGGTGGCGTAGAAGATGCCGAGCCACCAGCGCGGCAGCGGCGTGTTCAGCTCCTGGATGCCGTCCCACTCATGGCCGGTGGTCGACTGGCCGGTGGCGGCGTCGAATTGCGGTGCGTGCTTGTCCTGCTCGGCCATGGTTCAGTCCTCCCGCAGGGGGGTGCGGGCCGCTTCTTCGAAGCGCGCGCGGTTGCTCGGCCAGAGGGCGTAGGCGCAGATCGCCAGGAACACGCCCATGAAGTAGAGGACGCCGGTCGACTGGGCGAATTGAGCGAGCCAGGTGTAGGTCGATGTCGTCATGGCGGTGCTCACCGGATGTTGGCCTTGTCGTCGTAGAGCTTGAAGTCGACCAGCGTGCCGAGCACCTGCAGATAGGCGATCAGGGCATCGGCCTCGCTGATCTTCTGGCCGTCGCCGTCGAAGTCGCGGATCTGCGCCTTCGGGTAGCGCTTCTCCAGCTCGGCGGCGCGCGGATGGTCAGGCGTCGCCTGTGCCTCGAGATCGCGCTTCGCGTCCTCGATCATCTCGTCGGTGTAGGGGACGCCGCTGGCGCGGTTGGCGCGCAGATGGTTGGCGATGTCGTTGTAGTTCAGCTCGGTCTTCGCCAGGAAGGGATACCCCGGCATGATCGACTGCGGCACGAGATCGCGCGGCCGATTGAGATGGGCAAGCTGCCATTCGTCGGAGTACTTGCCGCCGACGCGGGCGAGATCGGGCCCGGTCCGCTTCGAGCCCCACTGGAAGGGCTTGTCGTACATGCTTTCCGCCGCGAGCGAGTAATGCCCGTAGCGCTCGATCTCGTCGCGCAGCGGCCGGATCATCTGGCTGTGGCAGTTGTAGCAGCCCTCGCGCACATAGATCGCGCGGCCGGCGAGCTCCAGCGGCGTGTAGGGCCGCATGCCCTCGACCTTCTCGATCGTGTTGCGCAGGTAGAACAGCGGCGCGATCTCGATCAGGCCGCCGATCGAGATCACGATCAGCACCCCGATCACCAGGATGATCGAATTGGTTTCGAAGATCTTGTGCTTCGACCACAGCGACTGGCGCGGCGCCTGCTTGGGGGCGTCGAGGCTCGACATGGGACAGGTTCCTTACTGGGCGGGGACGAGCTGCGGATCGGGCGCGTGCTCGCGCTGCGGCGCGCCGCTCCTCACCGTCATCCAGAGGTTGAAGGCCATGATCAGCGCGCCGGCGAGGAAGAGGCCGCCGCCCATCGCGCGGATCACGTAGTAGGGCTTCATCGCCGCGACCGTCTCGATGAAGGAGTATTCGAGGAAGCCGAGCGAGGTGTAGGCCCGCCACATCAGGCCCTGCATGATCCCCGACACCCACATCGCCGAGATGTAGAGCACGATGCCGAGCGTCGAGATCCAGAAGTGCCAGTTCACCAGCTTGAGCGAATACAGCTCCTTGCGGTTCCACAGCCAGGGCACGAGGCAGTAGATCGCGCCGAAGGAGATGTAGGCGACCCAGCCGAGCGCGCCGGAATGGACATGGCCGATGGTCCAGTCGGTGTAGTGCGAGAGCCCGTTCACCGCCTTGATCGACATCAGCGGACCTTCGAAGGTCGACATGCCGTAGAAGGCGAGCGAGACGACCATCATTCGCAGGACCGGATCGGTGCGCAGCTTGTCCCAGGCGCCAGACAGGGTCATCAGCCCGTTGATCATGCCGCCCCAGGAGGGCATCCACAGCATGATCGAGAAGGTCATGCCGAGCGTCTGCGCCCAGTCCGGCAGCGCGGTGTAGTGCAGATGGTGCGGGCCGGCCCAGATGTAGAGGAAGATCAGCGCCCAGAAGTGGATGATCGAGAGTCGGTAGCTGTAGACCGGACGCTCGGCCCGCTTCGGCACGAAGTAGTACATCAGCGCCAGGAAGCCGGCGGTCAGGAAGAAGCCGACCGCGTTATGGCCGTACCACCACTGGAACATCGCATCCTGCACGCCCGACCAGAGGCCGTAGGACTTCGGCGACAGGATCGAGACCGGCCAAGCGACGTTGTTGCCGATATGCAGGACGGCGATGGTCAGGATGAACCCGAGATAGAACCAGTTCGCCACATAGATGTGTGGCTCCTTGCGCTTCGCGAGCGTGCCAAGGAAGACCAGGAGATAGACGACCCAGACCGCGGTCAGCCAGAGATCGGCATACCATTCCGGCTCGGCGTATTCCTTGCTCTGGGTGATGCCGAGCAGGTAGCCGGTGCCGGCGATGACGATGAAGAGGTTGTAGCCGAGCACCACGAACCAGGGCGAGAGATCGCCGGCGAGGCGGGCATGGCTGGTGCGCTGCACCACGTAGAACGAGGTGCCGATCAGCACGTTGCCGCCAAAGGCGAAGATCACCGCCGAGGTGTGCAGCGGCCGCAGCCGGCCGAAATTGATCCAGGGCAGGTCGAAATTGAGATCGGGGAAGGCGAGCTGCAGGGCGATGATCAGCCCGACCGTGAAGCCGGCGATACCCCAGACCATCGCGGCGACGGTCGCGAACTTGACCGGCTCCATATTGTAGTTCGGCCGGCCGCCGATCTCCTGCGGCGCCGGCACCTGGCCGGGCCGGAAGCAGCGGTTCGCGATCAGGAATACGGACGCCAGCGCCGCCAGCGCCCCGAGGGCCGCATGGAAAGCATACCCGCGGTCCTCAGTCATGGCAGCGATCAGAATCAGCGGCAGCACGGACGCGGCCGCGAGCACCATCCCGCCTATCTCTCCCACCGTGGCCCGCCGGATCGGATAGCCAATCGCCGCCATGCGACACCCCTTCATCTCGCTGCGGCGCAACACAGGCGCCTCCTGCCGAGGGGTTACCCGTCCGTGCGGGATTTGGCCTTGATGCAGATCAACTGCTTCTGAAGAGCGGGAAGCGCGAGGCGATCAAAGGGAAAAGCGCTCGGACGCCAGTGCTCGCGGCGACGATTTTGCGGCGCAGCAATCGGCGCGCAAAGCCGCACCCGGCGCTCCGCGCGGTGACACGCCGGCCGGCCGCTCAGGCCGCAGCCAGGCTCGTCATGCCCTCGAGGTCGAGCAGGCGCACCCCGTCCGGCACGATCAGGATCTTGCGGTTCCTGGCCAGCTTGCTGAAGGTCCGGCTGACCGTTTCGATTGTCAGCCCGAGGAAATCGGCGATGTCCTGGCGGCTCATCGGCAGCTCGATCGTCGTCGTGGAGCGCCCGAGCCTGGCCCAGCGCTCGCGCATGGTCAGCAGGAAGCAGACCAGCCGTTCCTCGGCATTGCGCCGGCCGAGAAGCAGCATCTGCTCCTGGGCCAGGGTCAGTTCATGCGTGGCGTAGTCGTGCAGGCGCCGCAGCAGATGCGGCTTGGCGTCGACCAGCGCCGAATAGGCCGAGCGCGGGAAGGCGCAGGCGGTGACGGTCTCGATCGCATCGGCGGAGAAGCCGAAGGCATCGCGCATCGCTAGGCCGAGGAAATCGCCGGGTAGGGCGAAGCCGACGATCTGCCGGCGCCCGTCGGGCAGGAGCTTGTAGAGCCGCACCGCGCCGCCGGTGAGATTATAGACCGCCTCGGCCGGCTGGCCCTGGACGAAGAGCGTTTCCTTGGCGCCGAAGGTCACCGGATGGGCCAGCGCGTCGAGCAGAGCGAGCTCGTCCGAGGCCAGGCAAGCGCAGATGCTCATCGGGCGAATGCCGCAAGTCTGACATCCCGCCTTCGGGGGGCGTTGCTGGGCACAGGCCAGAATACTGCAATCCACGGCGTCTCACCTCGCTGCGACCCGCATCGCGGTGCCGCCGAAACCGGAAGGAGCCATGCATCAAAGCGTAGGTCTGTAATTGATCCTGATCAATGCGGACGGGTTGCCGCACCTGTCCTCTCCGCCGGCCCTGGGAGGAAGGGAACAAGGTGAGCGACGATATCCTGCAAGCAAGACGGATCACGCCCGCGGAAGCCGGCCGGGCCTATCAGCTCGTCTCTATGTTCCATCCCGATGTGAGCAAGGCGCAGTGGACGCGCTATCTGCGCTCCTATGCCGGCAGGGACGGCCGGCGCGGTCTCGTCATCCTCGAGGATGCGCGCGGCTGCGTCCATGCGATCTTCGCCTTTTGCGTACTGCGCTCCCTGCGCGACGAGGCGACCTTGCAGATCACCGAGCTCGCCACCGCCCGCCTGCCCGGTTCGGTGCCGACACGAGCGCTGATGCGCTTCGCCAACGCGCTCGCCGCTGAGCTCGGCCTGCCCTCGGTCCTGCTCGACCTCGAACCGGTCTCGATCGCGACCTTCGACGATCGCAGCCTCGCCCGCACCGGCTATGCCCTCGATCGGGTCACGCTGCGGGCAAGCTCCGCCGGCTGACCCGGCCCGGCCGAGCGGCCCCGCCTGCAGCAAGATAATTCGTACACGAACAATATTGGATCCGCCGCTCGGCGGCATTCGCGCTTGCCAGACGCCATTGCGGCCCCGATGCTGGCCCCGTTGCTGCATGTCGATTCCGGCGGTGCGCCCTGCGCCGGCCCAAAGGAGCTTTTTGCATCGATCCAAGGCCATATCGCACGCGATATGGCGTAGATGCCTTGTGCGCCAGGCCAAACCGGCCGCTCAAAATCCGCTCCGACCGCCGTCGTTTTATGGGCACTTACCCGCTTGACAAGGTTTCTGCATGCTGAGATCGTTATTTGTATACAAATGAAAATTTGGAAGCATGCCGGAACGGTAACAATCGCAGGCATGGACTTGATCGGGAGAGAGGGATGACGGGCTTCTTTGGTATCCGGCAGTTCGCGGCGGCTGCGGTCGCGGCTCTGTGCCTGCAGGCGCCGGTGCGCGCCGAGGAGATTTCGGTGACGCAATGGGGCGCGAGCCTCTACGGCGCCCCCTATGCGGTCGCGATGGAAAAGGGCCTGTTCAAGCAGGCCGGCATCGACATCACCGGCATCATCGGCTCCGGCGGCGGCGGCACCACGGTGCGCAACATCCTCGCCAGCGCGACGCCCTATGGCGAGGTCGCGGTCTCCGCGGCGCTGGCCGCCAAGGCCCAGGGCCTCGACCTGATCATCGTCAACACCGGCACGCGCAGCGTCGCCGAGGCCTCGATGGTCACCATGCCGAACTCCGACGTTAAGAGCGTCGAGGACCTCGTCGGCAAGAAGGTCGCGATCACCTCGCCGAAATCCGTCTCCGAAATGCTCTTCCTGATGGTCCTGAAGGAGAAGGGCATCGACCAGAGCAAGGTCCAGCGCGTCGCCGCCGGCGGCTATGTTCCCGCTCTGACCATGCTCGAGCAGGGCGCGATCGTCGGCTCGGTGCTGATCGAGCCGCTCTCGATCATCCGCAAGGACAAGTACCGCACCGTCTACAAGGCCGGCGACATCCTGAAGCCGATGACCACCTCGGTCGGCATCACCACCCGCAAGTTCGCGCAGGAGAATCCCGACAAGCTCAAGGCGATCATCGCCGGCCGCCGCGCCGGCGTGCAGGCGATCTACAAGGACCCGGCCGAGACCGCCAAGATCATCGAGAAGCTCTACAAGCTCGAACCCGCCGTCGCCAAGGAAGCCGTCGACAACATGATCGGCCCGAAGATGTGGTCCGAGGGCGAGTTCAACGTCACCGAGCTCAACCGCATGGTCGAGGGCCTGAAGCTGATCGGCGAGGTCAAGAGCGACATCGACTGGTCGACGATCCTCGACAAGTCCTTCCTGCCTGCCGATCTGCAGGCCAAGCAATGAGCGCGGCAGCAACGGGCGCCAAGGTCGTGACACTCAAACAGCAGCCGGCGCCCGCTGAAGCCCATGCGACGCTGCGTGGCGTCACCCGCGTCTTCCAGCTGCCGAAGTCCACACTGCACGCGCTGGGACCGATCGATCTCGACCTCGCCAAGGGGGAGTTCTTCTCGGTCGTCGGCCCGTCCGGCTGCGGCAAGTCGACCTTGCTCGACATTCTTGCGGGGCTGAGCGCCCCGCAGGCTGGCACGGCGCATTTCGAGGGCAAGCCGGTCAACGGCGTGCCCGACGGCGTCGGCGTCGTCTTCCAGGAGGACGCCTCCTTCCCCTGGCTCAATGTGCGCGACAACGTCGCCTTCGGACTCCGGCGCGCCGGCGTCGACCCGGCTGAGATCAAGCGCCGCGTCGATTATGCCATCGGCTTCATGGGCCTGAAGGACTTCGCGGCCTCGTTTCCGGCCCAGCTCTCCGGCGGCATGCGCCAGCGCGTCTGCATCGCCCGCACCTTGGTGATGCAACCCAGGCTGATCCTGCTCGACGAGCCGTTCGGCGCGCTCGACCAGCAGACCCGCCTGCTGATGGGCGACGAATTGCTGCGGCTCTGGCGCGAGACTTCGGCCACCGTGTTGCTGATCACCCACGCGCTCGACGAGGCGGCGATGCTGTCCGACCGGGTCGGCGTCATATCGACCAGGCCGGGCACCTTCATCGACTTCGTCGAGACCGGCTGGGAGCGCGACCGCGACAGCCGCGTGGTCTCGACGCCGCATTTCGGCGACATCACAGCCCGGCTCTGGGAGAAGCTGCGCGTCGAGGCGCTGAAGATCATGTCGACCGGAAAGAGCTGAGCCATGTCGGAAAAATGGCTGCGCCTGATCGTCGTCGCGACGATGGTCCTCACGGTGGAGCTGCTCTGCCGGATCGGCGTCATCCCCCGCATGGTGATGCTCGCACCCTCGCAGATGGTGGTCGAGCTCGCCGAGATCCTGCGCACCGGCCAGTTCTCGGCCGATATCAGGACGACCTTCACCAACATCGCCATCTCGACCGCGCTCTCGATCCTGCTCGGCTTCGTGGCCGGCCTGATCATCTACTCGCTGCCGGCGCTGCGTGACGCGCTCGAGCCGCTGCTGGCGAGCTATTATGCCGTCCCGACCTTCGTCTTCTATCCGATCTTCATCACGCTCTTCGGCGTCGGCTCGGCCTCGATCATCGCGATCGCCGTGCTGCTCGCTGTCGTCTCGATGATCACCGCGACGCTGAACGGGCTCGACCGGATCCCGCGCGTCTTGCGCAAGACCGGGCAGATCTACCGGATGTCGCGTGCCAAGACCGCGCTCCTGATCGAGCTGCCGGCGACGCTGCCCTATCTCTTCACCGGCGTGAAGCTCTCGGTCGCGTATTCCTTCATCGGCGTCATCGCCTCGGAGTTCATCCTCTCCGGCGCCGGGATCGGCTACGCCATCGCCTATGCCTACAACCTGTTCGAGAACGGGCACATGTACGCGCTGATCCTGCTCGTGCTTCTGACCGTCACCTTCGTCAACACGATCCTCAACATGATCGACCGGCGCCTCCAGGCGCGCCGCCAACGGTGACCGCCATGCCCAAACTCGCCGGCACCCTCATCGTCCTCCTGACCTTCATCCTGCTCTGGCAGGGCTTCCATCTCCTCGTCGGCGCCTCCGCCATCGCCTCGCCGCTGCAGACCGTCGCCAAGCTCGGCTCGCTGCTCGGCACCGGCGAGTTCTGGCTGAACATCAACGAGACGATGCGGGCCTTCGTCGCCGCCTTCGCCCTGTCGCTGCTCGGCGGCATCAGCCTCGGCATCGTCCTCGGCGTCCAGCGCCTCGCCGGCAATGTCGCCGAGCCGATCCTGACCACGCTCTACTCGATCCCCAAGGTCGTGCTCTATCCGCTGGTGCTGCTCTGCTTCGGCCTCGGCATCTCCGCCAAGATCGCCTTCGGCGTCATGCACGGGCTGATCCCGATCACCCTGTTCTCGATGAACGCGATCCGGCAGATGAAACCGGTTTATCGCCGCACCTCGCAGGTGATGAGGCTCTCGCCCTCGCAATCGGCTTTCACCGTGATCCTGCCGGCGATCCTGCCGGAGATCATCTCGGGCGTGCGCCTCGGCTTCTCGCTGACCCTGCTCGGCGTGCTGATCGGCGAGATGTTCGCCTCGCAGCGCGGCCTCGGCTTCCTTCTGACCAGCGCGATCAATCTCGGCCAGATCGACACGATCATGGCGATCGCCCTGCTGCTGACGGTCTTCGCGGTGAGCTGCAACAGCCTGATGATGCTGTTCAACCGCCAGCTGACGCATCGCTGAGCCAGCCCCCTGGCGGCAGCAGCGATCAGGCTCCGACACCACGGAACCTCCTCATCCCGGGCGCCGAAAAGCGACCCGGGATTTTCCGTTTCGGCCCCTGCCCTTCCTTCTCTGGCAGCCCAGGCAATTACGTCCCTAGACCCCTATTGTGTGTGGGCCAGAGCCGCAGCAACCGAGGACAAGCGCCGAAGGAGGCCCGGAACCTTAAGGCGCTGGGCCCGGCACGAACGGAAACGGCCGGTCCGTGGATCGGACCGGCCGTCTGCATTCTCGGCTGGTTTAAAGTGGTCGGCTCAGCGCTCGACGAAGGCGCGCTCGATCACATAGTCGCCGGCCTCGCCATGGTTGCCCTCTTCCATGCCGTGGGACTCGAAGATCTGCTTGAGATCGACCAGCATCTGCGGGCTGCCGCAGAGCATGAAGCGGTCGCTGGCAGGGTCGAGCGGCCCCTGGCCGATATCCTCGAAGATCTGGCCGGAGGTCAGGAGATCGGTGATGCGGCCGCGATTGCGGAAGGGCTCGCGCGTCACCGTCGGATAATAGATCAGCTGCTCGCGGATCATCTCGCCGAGGAACTCGTCATTCGGCAGGTGCTGGGTAATCTGCTCGCCATAGGCGAGCTCGGCGACCTGCCGGCAGCCATGCACCAGCACCACCTTCTCGTAGCGCTCATAGGTCTCGGGATCGCGGATCAGCGACAGGAAGGGCGCGAGCCCCGTGCCGGTGCCGAGCAGGAACAGCCGCTTGCCGTCCTTGAGGTTGTCGAGCACCAGCGTGCCCGTCGCCTTCTTGCCGATGATGATGGGATCACCGACCTGCAGGTTCTGCAGGCGCGAGGTCAGCGGCCCGTCCGGCACCTTGATCGAGAAGAATTCGAGATTCTCGTCGTAATTGGTGCTGACCACGCTATAGGCGCGCAGGAGCGGCTTCTCGTTCACCTTGATACCGATCATCGTGAACTGGCCGTTCTTGAAGCGAAACGTCGTGTCGCGGGTCGTCGTGAAGCTGAAGAGCGTGTCCGTCCAGTGGTGGACGCTGAGCACGCGCTCCTCGTAGAAATTGCTCATCTCGTAGATCCCCGGATAGTCTAGCGAAAAAGCAGATTATTGGACGCCGTCATCCGCATATCACGTCGCGGCGCGTTCGGAAAGCAGGTCTATCTTGTCCGGTATTCCCTTCCACGCATCGGCGTCGGAAGGCGGCTCGCCCTTCTCAGTGATGTTCGGCCAGAGCGGCGCCAGCCTGGCGTTGAGGGCAAGCCATTCGGCAGCGCCCTCGGCATTGTCGGCAACGATAGCTTCCGCCGGGCATTCCGGCTCGCAGACACCGCAATCGATGCACTCGTCCGGATGGATGACGAGCATGTTCTCGCCTTCGTAGAAGCAGTCCACCGGACAGACTTCGACGCAATCCATGTATTTGCAGCGAATGCAGGCGCTGGTCACTGCGAAGGCCATGCGGGATCCTTGCCGCTTGACAGGCTGGGAAGGTGGGTGCAAAACTTGTTCGTACACAAACGATATGCCGCCTTCGATCTCACTTGTCAATCGGGTTCGGGACGGAGAGGATATCTAGGGCTTCAGAGGGCGGAACGAGATGGCTGAACTGCAGACGGCGACAGTCGGCGCCAACCACAAGCTGGTCATCAAGAATATCGGCTTGATGCTCTCGGGCGACATCGAGCGCCCGATCCTGGACGCCGACACGCTCATCGCCATCGGCGGCAGGATCGCCGCGGTCGGCCGCTTCAAGGATCTCGACACCGACCAGGCCGACACCGTGATCGACGCCCATGGCACCGTGCTCTCGCCCGGCCTGATCGACAGCCATGTCCACCCGGTCGCCGGCGACTGGACGCCGCGCCAGAACCAGCTCGGCTGGATCGACTCGACCATGCATGGCGGCGTCACCACCATGATCTCGGCCGGCGAGGTCCACACCCCCGGCCGGCCCAAGGACATCGTCGGCCTCAAGGCCATGGCGATCTATGCGCAGCGTGCCTTCACCGCCTTCCGCCCCGGCGGCGTCAAGATCCATGCCGGCGCGCCGGTGATCGAGCCCGGCATGGTCGAGCAGGACTTCAAGGACCTGGCCGATGCCGGCGTGAAGCTGCTCGGCGAGGTCGGACTCGGCGGCGTCAAGGACGGCGCGCGGGCAAAAGAGATGGTGGCCTGGGCCCGCAAATACGGCATCCAGTCGACCATCCACACCGGCGGCCCCTCGATTCCGGGATCCGGCCTGATCGGCGCCGACGTCGTGCTGGAAGCCGATACCGATGTCGTCGGCCACATCAATGGCGGCCATACCGCCTTGCCTGACAAGGAGATCCGCTGCATCTGCGAGGGCTGCAAGCGGGGCCTCGAACTCGTCCATAACGGCAATGAGCGCGCCGCGCTCTACACGCTGCGCGTCGCCCGCGAGATGGGCGAATTGCAGCGCGTCATCCTCGGCACCGACGGACCGGCCGGCTCCGGCGTTCAGCCGCTCGGCATCGTCCGCATGGTCTCGATGCTGTCCTCGCTCGGCGATGTCCCGGCCGAGGTCGCCTTCTGCTTCGCCACCGGCAACACCGCCCGCATGCGCAGCCTCGATTGCGGGCTGATCGAGATCGGGCGCAGCGCCGATTTCGTCTTCATGGACAAGGCCCAGCACTCGGCTGGAAAGAACTTTCTCGACTCGATCCAGCTCGGCGACCTGCCTGGCATCGGCATGATCGTGATCGACGGCATCGTGCGCAGCGGCATCAGCCGCAACACGCCGCCGGCCGAGAAGATCCCGTCCGTCCAGCACTAATCGGGCGGTCCTCGCTCCATACCGTCATGGTCGGCCTTGTGCCGACCACCCACGTCTTCGCTTCTGTCGGCGAGGGCGCGTTCAGGACGTGGATGCTCGCCACGAAGGCGAGTATGACGGCAGCGCGCTTCCTGGCCTCAAATCCCGCTTGCCGCGCGCCGCGACTTGTCATTATTCTCATTCGCATACGAACGATTTGGGTCACGTGACGACAATCGCGATCAAAGGCGTCTCGCCCCGCCTGGGCGAGCCATGAGAACGACGCGGCGCTTCGCCCTGCGCGTCAACGGCGCCGATCACCTCGTCGAGGGTGAGCCCCAGACCCCCCTGCTCTTCTTCCTGCGCAACGATATCTGCCTCAACGGCCCGAAATTCGGCTGCGGCCTCGGCGAATGCGGCGCCTGCACGGTGCAGGTCGATGGCATCGCCGCCCGCGCCTGCGCGCTGCCGGTCCGCCTCGCAGAGTCGCGCGAGATCGTCACCTTGGAAGGGCTCGGCGATGGCGATCGGCCCGATCCGGTCCAGCAGGCCTTCATCGACGCCCAGGCCGCGCAGTGCGGCTACTGCATCAACGGCATGATCATGACCGCCAAGGCCTTCCTCACCGTGAACCCGGCGCCGAGCGAGGCTGAGGTGCGCGAGGCCCTGCGCTATAATCTTTGCCGCTGCGGCACCCATGTCGAGATCGTCAGGGCCGTGATGCTCGCCGCCGAGCGCTGCCGGGCCAGCGAAACGGCCGAACCATGACCAACAGCACACCGCCGCCTTCCCTCTCCCGCCAGGCGCTGCTTCAGCGCGGCGGCATTATCGCCGTGGTCGCGCCACGCAAGGGGGCGCCTGCGGGCGATGCCTCCGAGAGTGCGCTCGACCTGCATGTCTGCCTTACCGCCGAGGGACGCGTCGTCGCCTTCTGCGGCCATGTCGATCTCGGCACCGGCATCCGCACCGCGCTCGCCCAGATGGTGGCGGAGGAGCTCGACTTTCCCTTCGACGCCGTCGAGATGGTGCTTGGCGACACCGCCGATACGCCGGACCAGGGCGCGACCATCGCCAGCGAGACGATCCAGGTCACCTCGGTGGCGATGCGGATCGGCGCAACCCAGATCCGCGCCCGGCTGATCGCGCTCGCCGCCGCCGCGCTCGCCTGCGCCGAGGACGAGATCAGCCTGCGCGACGGCCGGCTCTATCGCGGCGAGGGCACAGCACCGGCCATCGACCTCGACACGCTGCTCGCCAATGAACGCCTGCTGCTGCCGCTGGCCGAGAGCGCAGCGTTCAAGCCGATGGATCATCACATGCTGATCGGCCGATCGGTCGCGCGGGTCGACATCCCCGCCAAGGTCGATGGCAGCTTCGTCTATGTCCACGACGTCCGCGTACCCGGCATGCTGCATGGCCGCGTCGTTCGCCCGCCCTATTCCGGCATGGATGCCGGCGATTTCGTCGGACGCAGCCTGGTCTCGGTCGACCGCGATTCGATCGCCGGCATTCCCGGCATCCGCGCCCTCGTCGTCGAGGGCGATTTCATCGGCATCGTCGCCGAGCGCGAGGAACAGGCTGCGGAAGCGGCGCTCGCGCTGAAGGCGGAGTGGCGCTCCTTCACGCCGCCGGACCTCTCCGACGTCGCCCAGGCCCTGCGCGCCCATCCCTCGACCCCACGCCTGCTGGTCGACGAAGGCGATGTCGACGCCGCGCTCGGCACGCTCGAGAAGCGGCTCGACCGCACCTATGTCTGGCCCTACCACATGCATGGCTCGATCGGCCCGTCCTGCGCCGTCGCCGATGTGCGCGCCGACGGGATCACCGTCTGGACCGGCAGCCAGAACCCCTTCCCGCTGCAGAACGATCTCGCTTTGCTCACCGGCCTGCCGCGCGAGCAGATCGACATCGTCCGCCACGAAGCCGCCGGCTGCTATGGCCGCAACTGCGCCGACGACGTCGCCGCCGATGCCGTGCTGCTCTCGCGCGCCGTCGGCGCGCCGGTGCGGGTCCAGCTCACCCGCGAACAGGAGCATCTCTGGGAGCCGAAGGGCGCCGCCCAGCTGATCGACATCAAGGGCGGGCTCGGCTCCGGTGGCTCGCTGCCGGCCTATGACTTCCACACCTGGTACCCGTCGAACGCGGCGCCGACGCTGGCCCTGCTGCTGACCGGGCGCATCCCCAACCAGCCGGCGACGCTGCGCATGGGCGATCGCACGGCGATCCCGTCCTACAATTACGAGAACATGCGGCTGACGGCCTATGACATGCCGCCGATCGTCCGCGCCTCCTGGCTGCGCGGCGTCTCGGCCATGCCGAACGTCTTTGCCCATGAGAGCTATATCGATGAGCTCGCCCATGAGGCCGGCGTCGATCCCGTCGAATTCCGCCTGCGCCATATCAATGACGAGCGCGCCGCCGAGCTGACGCGGGCGACCGCCGAACGCGCAGATTGGCAGCCGCATGTCGGCCCGCGCATGGAGGCCGATGGCGAGATCCTGCGCGGCCGCGGCTTCGCCCAGGCGCGCTATGTCCATGGCAGCTGGCCGGGCGTCGGCGCCGCCTGGGCCGCCTGGGTCGCCGATGTCGCGGTCAACCGGACAACCGGCGAGGTCACGGTCAGCCGCGTCACCGTCGGCCAGGACACCGGCATGATCGTCAACCCGGCCGGCGTGACCCATCAGATCCACGGCAATGTCCTGCAGTCGACCAGCCGCGTGCTGCGCGAGGAGGTGAGCTTCTCGCAGACCACCGCCGTCGCCGCCCGGGATTGGGGCGCCTATCCGGTGCTGACCTTCCCGGAATTGCCGGCGATCGACGTGCTGCTCGTCGACAAGCAGCATGAGGCGCCGCTGGGAGCCGGCGAGTCGGCCTCCGTCCCGAGCGCCGCCGCCATCGTCAACGCCGTCTATGACGCGACCGGCGTGCGCTTCCGCGAATTGCCGCTAACGCCCGAGCGCGTGCTCGCCGGTCTCGGGCAGTTGCCGCCGGCAGCGCCCGCCGCACCGCAGCTGCCGGAAAGGCCCCCGCGCTTCGGCCTGTGGAGCAAGCTCGGCGCGGCCTTCGCCGGAGCCACAGGCTTTGCCGCGGTCTCGCTCGCGATTGCCCCCGCGATCGCGCCGATCACCCGGCCCGATCCTGCGACCTGGTCGGCCGCGACGATCGAACGGGGCCGTCAGCTCGCCGCGCTCGGCGCCTGTGCCGTCTGCCATACGGCCAAGGACGGCGTGCCCTATGCCGGCGGCTTTCCGCTCGAGACGCCCTTCGGTACGGTGATGACCACCAACATCACGCCCGATCCGGAAACCGGCATCGGCAACTGGTCCTACCCGGCTTTCGAGCGGGCGATGCGCGCCGGCCTCCATCGCGATGGTCGCCATCTCTACCCGGCCTTCCCTTATGCGAACTACGCCAGGACCAGCGAGGCCGACCTGCAGGCGCTCTACGCCTTCCTGATGTCGCAGCCAGCAGTGCGGCAGGAAAACCAGCCGAGCCGGATGACCTTCCCCTTCAACCTGCGCCCGCTGATGGCCGGTTGGAACCTGCTGTTCCGGCCGCAGGGCGAACTCAAGCCGGAGCCGGCCCGCTCGGCCGAGTGGAATCGCGGCCGCTATCTCGTCGACGGGCTCGGCCATTGCAGCGCCTGCCACACGCCGCGCAACGCGCTCGGAGCCGAGCGCAGCGGCAGTGCCTATCTCACCGGCGGCGAGGCCGAAGGCTGGGAGGCGCCGGCTCTGACCAAAGCCTCGGCCGGACCGATCCCGTGGAGCGAAGCCGAACTCTATGCCTATCTGCGCACCGGAAGCTCGCAGCATCACGGCGCCGCGGCCGGGCCGATGGCGCCGGTAATCGCTGAGCTCAAGGAGTTGCCGGATGCCGACATCAGGGCGATGGCGACCTATCTCGCCTCGCTCAGCGAGCCGCTACCGGACGCCGAGGTCGAAGCCCGCGCGGGCCGGATCGAGCTCGCCACCAGCGCTGCCGCCAATCCCGCGACCTCGCCGGTCGCGCGCCTTTATCAGGGCGCCTGCGCCGCCTGCCACGAGCCCGGCCGCGCGGCGCCGCTCGTCAATGCCGGGCCGGCGCTCGGCCTGTCGTCGAAGCTCCATGCCGCGACGCCGACCAATCTCGTCAACATGCTGCTGGAGGGCGGCCAGCACGGCATCGGCTCGATGCCCTCCTTCGCGACGGCGCTCGACGACCGGCAGATCGCCGAGCTGGCCGGCTATCTGCGCGCCCGCTTCGCGCCCGGGAAGCCGGGCTGGGAGGGGATCGACGCCGCAGTGGCAAGGGCGCGCAAGACAACGCATTGAGCTCGCCGGTCATGGTCGGAACTATCGTCCCGACCATGACCGAATGAACCAGCTTCATTGCTGCCCGGTCAGTATAGGTCGGGCGGCCGCGAGCCCGTCCATCAGGCCCATTCGCCCTTCCGGAAGACCGGAAGACGGCTGCCATCGGCCCTGACACCGTCGATGTCGATCTGGCCGGAGCCGATCATCCAGTCGATATGGATCAGGCTCTTATTGCCGCCCTGCGCCGCGATCTGTTCGGGCGTCAGCGTGCTGCCGTCGACGAAGCACTTCGAGTAGCACTGGCCGAGCGCGATATGGCAGGAGGCGTTCTCGTCGAAGAGCGTGTTGTAGAACAGGATGCCGCTCTGCGAGATCGGCGAGGAATGCGGCACCAGCGCCACTTCGCCGAGGCGGCGGGCGCCCTCGTCGGTGTCGAGCACCCGGTTCAGCACCTCCTCGCCACGCGAGGCCTTGGCCTCGACGATGCGCCCGTCGACGAAGCGCACCTGGATGTCGTCGATCAGCGTGCCCTGATAGGAGAGCGGCTTGGTCGAGGAGACATGACCGTCGACCCGGCGCGCATGCGGGGTGGTGAAGACCTCCTCGGTCGGGATGTTGGCGTTGCAGGTGACGCCGTTCTTGGCGGTCGAGGCACCGCCCTGCCATTCATGGCCATCGGCGAGGCCGACCGTCAGATCGGTGCCGGGCCCGGTGAAATGGAGGGCCGAGAAGCGCTCGCCGTTCAGCCATTTCGTGCGCTGGGCGAGGGCCGCGTTATGGGTGGCCCAGGCGGCGACGGGGTCGTCCAGGTCGACGCGCGATGCCGCGAAGATCGCCTCGGCGAGCCGCGCGACCGCGATCTCCTCGGCATCGTCCTTGAAGACCTGGCGGGCCCAGGCGGCGCCGGGATAGGCGACGATGTTCCAGTTGATGTCGAAATTGGCGATCTTCTCCAGCGCCGGCTGATAGGCGACCGAATTTGCCTTGTTGGCGCGGGCGACCTTGGTTGGGTCCTCGCCGGCGAGCAGCATCGGGTTGTCGCCGACGATGGCGAGGCGGGCGGTGTTGGCAGCAAAGGCCTTGGCGGCGCCCTCGTGCAGCCAGCCCGCTGCGCGGTCGAAGCTCGCATCCTTGCCATAGCGATAGCGCGCCAGTGTCAGCTCCTCATCGGAGAAGATCGGTGTCACCAGGCCGGCGCCGGCCTTGTAAGCGTGCTCGGCTATGCGCCGCACCAGCGGCAGCGCTGCCAGCGGCGCGGTCAGAAAGAGGTCCTGCCCCTCCTGCAGATTGAGGCCGACCTTGACGGCGACCTGCGCCAGCCGGTCGAGCTTGACTGGATCGATGCTGGAAAGGTGCTTGTTCATGGGAAGGTCCGGGTCAGACTCGCTCTGGATCGCCGCGCGTCCGTTCGGACGCGATCACGGTGATCCAACTCTTCATTAACGCATCGGAGCTTTCCGAAAAGTGGATTCCACTTTTCGGTCCGATGCTCCGGGCGCGCATTGCTGGCGCAAATCGGCGCGAGGTCAACTGTGCCGATGCCGGCGCAGCATTCGTGCAGCGCCGGGCACCGAGGATTTCTGCCCTTCATAGGCCGAGCGCGCAGCCATCCTTGCGCGGGTCGGAGCCGCCGGTCAGCGTGCCCTTCTCCCAGTCGATCCAGATCGCCTGTGCCCCGCCCATCGGCGTCTTCGGCGGCTGGACGTCGAAGCCGCGGGCCGCCAGCGCCGCGCCGGCGCTCTCGCGCAGGCGCCCCTCGACCTCGACCGTCGCCGTGCCCGGCAACGGGAACAGGCGCGGCAGATCGATCGCCTCCTGCAAATCGAGGTCATGGTCGAAGAGTTTTGCCAGGAAATGCGCGTGACCCATCGCCTGGTAGTGGCCGCCCATCACGCCGAAGGGCATCACGACGCGGCCGCCCTCGGCGACCATGCCGGGGATGATGGTGTGCATTGGGCGCTTGCGCGGCGCGACCGCGTTCGGGTGGCCCGGCTTCAGCACGAAGCTCTGCCCACGATTATGGAAGAGCACGCCCGACTTCTTCGTCATCAGCCCGCTGCCATAGGGCGAGAAGATCGAGTTGATGAAGCTGACCGCATTCCGATCCTTGTCGACGACGCAGATATAGACGGTGTCGCTGTGCTCGGCGCCGGCGGGGATCACCGGCAGCGGGTCGGTGGCGCGGGTCGGATCGATCGCGGCGGCGAGTTCGTCGGCGAGCCCGTCCGAGAGCAGCAGTTCAACCGGCACCTTCTCCTGCGCCATGTCGGCGACAAGCCGGTCGCGCGCCGCATAGGCGAGGCGCGTCGCTTCGAGTTCGATATGCAGGTTTCCGGCCTCGAGCGGCCCGCCCTTGGGCTGGAAGCGCTCGAGGATCTTCATGATCATCAGCGCGATGATGCCCTGGCCGTTCGGCGGGCATTCATAGACGGTGCGGCCGCGGAAGCTGGCGCTGATCGGGGTGACGTATTCGCCCTGCGCGGCGGCGAAATCCTCCAGCGTATGCAGGCCGCCGGCTGCCTGGAGATACGCGACCATCTCGGCGGCGATCTCGCCGCGATAGAAGGCATCCGGCCCCTCCCGGCCGATCGCCTCCAGCGTCGCTGCGAGGCCGGGTTGATGCTGGACGACGCCCGCCTGCGGTGGCTGGCCGTCGACCAGGAAGGTCGCGGCGGCATTGGGGTCGCGGATCAGCGTGTCGTGCTGACCAGCGAGATCATAGGCGACGCGCGGCGTGATGGCGTAGCCCTCGCGGGCAAGCGCGATTGCCGGCTGGAAGATCTCGGAAAGCGGCAGCCTGCCATGGTCCCTGACCAGCCGCGCCCAGGCCTCCACCGCGCCCGGCACGGTGACGGCATGCGGCGAATGCCGCTCCAGCGTGGTGATGCCGGCCTTGGCGTACCAATCGAGCGTCGCGGCGGCCGGCGTGCGGCCGGAGCCGTTATAGGCGCGGATATCGGTCGAGCCGCCCGGCGAATAGAGCACGAAGCAGTCCCCGCCGATACCGGTCGAGCCGGCCTCGACCACGCATTGCACGGCGCAGGCGCCGACCGCCGCGTCGATCGCATTGCCGCCGGCGCGCAGGATGTCGAGCGCGGCCAGCGTCGCGGCCGGGTGCGAGGTCGCGGCCATGGCATTGCGGCTGATCGCGAGCGAGCGGCCAGGGAGTTCGAAATCGCGCATCGGGCAGGTCTTTCGTCGGGCAGGCCGGCCACGGGCCGGGGTTCGGGTGAGGCCGGCGCGGCGAGGAGCGCTGCGCCGGGTTGGGGGATTGCGGACAGGCCTCAGCCCTTGCGCAGATTGGTGAAAACCGGGACGCCGTTCAGCATGCCGGTCAGGTTCTTGCGATAGGCGACGGGCTGGAAGTACTGGCCGGTGGGCACGTAAGGCACGTCCTGCATCGCCTGCAGCTGGATCTCCTGGGCGATCGCCTTCTGGCCGGCGAGATCAGGCGCCTCCAGCCAGCGGGCCCGCAACGCCTCGATCGCCGGGCTGTCGGGCCAACCGGGGCTGCCCTTGGCGCCGTTGCCGCGCAAGGGCGAGCTCGTCGCCGGCGAACCGAGATCGAGCCCCGACCAATAGGTGATGTAGCAGCCCCAGCCGCCCTGCTCGACCGGGCTGCGATTGCTGATGCGCTGCAGCACCGTGCCCCAGTCGGCGGCGACGAAATCGACATTCATGCCGATCTTGCGCAGGGCATCGGCCGCGACCTCGGCAGCGAGGGCGATGCGCGGCACATCCTGGCCGGAGAGGAAGACGACGCGCTCGCCCTTGTAGCCAGCGGCTTCCAGCTCCTGCTTGAGCTTGCCGAAATCCTTCGGCGCCTTCAGCGCCTCGATGCCGACCTCCGACGCCATCGCCGAATTGCTCGGGAAGAAGCCGGTGCTGCCGCGCTCGACCTCTGGATCGCCGCCGCAGACCGCGTTCATGCAGTCTTCCTGGTTGATCGCCTTCAGCACGACGCGGCGGATGGCGGGATTGCTGAAGGGCGGCTGGAGATGATTGAGCCGGAGCTGGCCGGCCATGCCGCTGCGATCCTTGACCGCGACGGTGATGTTCGGATCCTTCCGCAGCAGCGGCAGGAGGTCGATGATCGGCTGCTCGACCCAGTCGACGGCGCCGGTCTGCAGCGCCGAGACCGCGGTCGCCGGATCGGGCATCACGTTGAACTCGATCCGGTCGAGGAAGGGCGTACGCGGGCCGGCAGTGAAGCTCGGCGTGCCCTCGCGCGGCACATAGCCCTCGTGCCGGGCATAGACATGGCGGGCGCCGGCGATGCGCTCGGCCGTGAGATAGCGATAGGGCCCGCTGCCGATCGCTTCCGGGATCTGCTTGAACGGGTCGGTCTGGGCCAGGCGCTCCGGCATGATCGCCGCCACGAGAGCGCTCGGGCGGGCGAGCGCCGCCGGCAATTGCGGGAAGGGCCGGCGCAGGCGGAAGACGATGGTGCGGTCGTCGGGGGCAGACAGCTCTTCGGTCGCCGCCATCAGCGCCTGGCCGAACGTGTCGCGCGCACCCCAGCGCCTGATCGAAGCGACGGCGTCGCGGGCCAGCACCTTGCTGCCGTCATGGAAGACGAGGCCGGGGCGCAGCGTCAACGTCCAGCGCTTGCCGTCATCCTCGACGAGATGGCCCTCGACCATTTGCGGCTGCGGCTGAAACTGGTCGTCGAGCCCGTAGAGCGTGTCCCAGACGAGAAGCGCGTGGGTGCGGG
This sequence comes from Allobosea sp. WAO, assembly GCF_001509835.1. Classification (GTDB taxonomy): domain Bacteria; phylum Pseudomonadota; class Alphaproteobacteria; order Rhizobiales; family Beijerinckiaceae; genus Allobosea. The sequence goes on along the minus strand of NZ_JXTJ01000018.1, from coordinate 198,878 downwards.
TCGAATAGCCGTTGGTCCAGATCGGATCGATGATCGCGACGTCGGAATAGGGCACGAAGCGCAGGGTCTTGGCGTCCTGCGCACGCGCGATCAGCGGGGCGGCGGGCAGGAAGGCGGTGACGGCGGAAGCTTTCAGAAACTGGCGTCGATCCATCGTGATCCCCTGTTCTTGTCGTGGTCCCCGGACATCCTCCGATGGCCGCCATCTTCGCGCGGCGGCCGCCTGGTCTTCTGCTTTAGGTGAGTTCCGATGCCGACGGCTCCGCCTGCGCGGCCCGGCGCCCCGCCTTGTATTCGCTGCTGCGCAGGAACGCGGCGAGCTTCGGCGCGGTGCGCATGACATGCTCGCGCATCACCGTCTCGGAACGGGCAGCGTCACCGCTACGGATCGCCGCGACGATCTCGTTCTGGGCCTGAGTCGCGGTGCTCGGACGCGCGACATGGTGGAGCCAGACCCGCATATAGGGCTCGACGGCGATGTGCAGCGCCGCGATCTGGGCGATGAGCTTCGGGCGTTGGCTCAGCCCGCAGATATAGGCGTGGAAGGCCTGATGCGCGGCGAGCCAGGCATCGCCCCCGGCTTCCCCGGCCCGCTGCATGCGGGACAGATGGTCGTCGAGCTCGGCAAGGACCGCGACATCGATGCGTGCCATGGCAAGGCGCACGGCAAGGCCTTCCAGCACCGAGCGGATCTCGAACGTCTCGAAGATCTCGTCGACGGTCAGGCCGGCGACGACGCAGCCGCGATTGGGCCGGATGATGACGAGCCCCTCATTGGCGAGCCGCTGGAAGGCCTCGCGCACCGGCATCCGGCTCATCGCCAGTTCCTGCGCGATCGCCTCGGGAATCAGGCGCTCGCCAGGCTCGTAGCGACCGCTGCGAATACCGGCGAGAATGGCGAGATAGGCCTCTTCCGGCGCCGTTCCCGCGGCCGGAGCTCGCACGAAACCCATTGCGATCATCCCCTCGGTGGGCCGCGCGCGTCAGGCGGCGATCGACGATTGTATGAATGTATCCACTCATACAATCCTGCACGGCACTCGCTGCCAGGGTCAAGCGTGCATTGCGGCGGGACTGGCTCGGCTTTCAGGCCACCGCCTAACGGATCAGCCCGGTGTCTGCAGCGAGCCCGGCGCAGACCAGACGGACCAGCGTCTCGATCTGGTGGTCGAGCTCCCGGCGCGGCACGGCGACGAGCTTCTCCTCGAGGCCGATCGCTACGACGCCATGCACGGCGGAGAACAGGGTGCGCCCGAGCAGAAGTCGCTGCTGCTCGTCGGCGTCCGGCAGTAGGGCGGCGAGTGGCGCCATGATGTGGCGGAAGAGCTGCATCTGCTCGGCGATCGCCCATTCCGGGACCTCCGCGCCTTCCGCCATGCGGTGCTCGAACAGAGTCCGCCAGAGACGAGGGTTCTTCCGCGCGAAGGTTGAATAGGCCAGGGCGACCGCGATCAGCCGCCCGGCGGCGTCCTCCGGCGCCTTCACCAGGGCCGCCTGCGAGGCATGTCCCAGCGCCTCGTCCAGCCTCGCGAGGGTACGCGAGCCCACCCGCAGCACGAGCTCGTCCATGTCGCGCACGAGATTGTAGATCGCGCCCAGCGCGCAGCCGATCTCCCTGGCAAGTTCGCGCGCTTTCAGGCCTGCGAGCCCCCTTTCGGCGATGGCGCGCTCGGCGGCGTCGATCAGCTGCTCGCGCTGGCGATCGCGGCGGGCGGCGGTCGTTGTCATTGTCCCTCCTCGCGATGAACGGCGTTCAAGATTTTGCTTGAACATCGTTCAAACATCGGCTATGCCGTACATTGTGAACATCGTTCATAGCAGGAGGGAGCCAATGCTCAAGATGTTTCTCACCTTCGTCCGCGGCGGCGCCGCGATTGCCGAGGAGCGCTTCGCCGACCGCAATGCGCTCGTGATCCTCGACCAGCAGCTGCGCGATGCCGCGAGCGCCTTCGAGCGCGCCAAGAAGGCGCTGGCCCTGGCGATCGCGCAGGATCAGCAGGAGACCGCTCGGTTCACCGCCGGCAATGCCCGTATCGCCGACCTGGAACTGCGCGTCAGCGCGGCCTTGATCGCCGGCGATGACGAACTCGCCCGCGAAGGCGCCGAGGCGATCGCGACCCTGGAGGCAGATCGCGACGCCGCGGCGAGCGCCCAGGCGCTGTTCGCCGCCGAGATCGTCCGCCTGCGGCGCCATGTCGGCCAGGCTCAGGCCCGGATCGCCGAACTCGATCGCGGCCGGCGTCTGGCGCGTGCTTCAGAGGCGGTCCGCGACATGCGCCGCGGCCGCATCGAGGCCGGCCTGCCGCACGAGGCGACACTGACCGAGGCCGAGCAGACCCTGAAGCGGCTGCGCGAGCGCCAGATCGAGGCGGAAGCCGCCGACCTCGCCCTCGACGAGCTCGACGGTGCGGCAGCGGCCTCGGTCAGCGAGAAGCTCGCCGCCCGCGGTTTCGGCCCGCGCCTCAGGGCCAGCGCCGAGGACGTGCTCGAGCGCCTGCGCGCCCGGCAAGTTCAGCCGAGTTGATCCCTGCGAATTGATCTCTGGGTTCCGCAAACCCGACCGATGGGAGAAAGACGATGAACCAGAACGCGCAGCCGCATAGCGGCGCCTGGGTGACCTTCACCTATGCCTCTTTCCTCGGGGCCGCCGCCATGGTCGGCGCCGGCATCCTGTTCCTGCCGCTCGACTGGTGGGCCAAGGGCTATCTCGCCATGGGCGTGGTCATGCTGGTCCAGTCCTGCATCACCATGACGAAGACCGTGCGCGACATGCACGAGGCCTCGAAGCTGGTGAACCGCATCGAGGATGCCCGGACCGAGCGCCTCCTGATGGATGTCGGCAAGCCGGTCGCATGAGCATTGGTGCAGTCCCGGCAAGGTCGGCTTAACCGCAAACCGAGATCGGCCGGCGCAGGCAAGAGTTGCTTAGCCCGGCCGATGCAACCTCACCGTCCCTTTCCCGTGAGATCGCCATGATCGACACATTGATGCTGAAGCGGCGCTTCGCGCCGTTGTTCTGGGCGCAGTTCTTCTCCGCCTTCAACGACAATTTCCTGAAGAACGCGCTCGTCTTCATCATCCTCTACAAGCTCGCCGGCTCGCATGGCGAGGCGCTGGTGACTCTCGCCGGCGGGCTCTTCATCGCGCCCTTCTTCCTGCTCTCGGGCATCGGCGGCCAGATGGCCGATCGTTTCGACAAGGCGGTGATGGCGCAGCGGCTGAAGCTCGCCGAGATCGGCGCCGCCGGTGTCGCGGTGCTCGGCTTCACCTTGCATTCCGTGCCCGTGCTCTTCGTCGCGCTCTTCCTGTTCGGCGTCATCGCCGCGCTGTTCGGGCCGATCAAATACGGCATCCTGCCCGACCATCTGAAACGCGAGGAACTGCCGGCCGGCAACGCGCTGATCGAGGGCGCGACCTTCATCGCGATCCTGCTCGGCACCATCGCCGGTGGCCTCACCGCCCGCGAAGGCGGCGACGCCGCCCAGCTCAGCCTGCTGATCCTGATCTTCGCCCTCGCCTGCTGGGTCGCGACCCTGTTCATTCCGAAGACCGGCCCGGCCGCGCCCGATCTTGCCATCGACCGCAACATCCTGCGCTCGACCGGGCATCTGCTCGGGGATCTCTGGGCCGATGCCCGCCTGTGGCGCACCGGCGTGATGGTCTCGATCTTCTGGCTGATCGGCGCCGTGGTGATGGCCCTCCTGCCTTCGCTGGTGAAGAACGGCATGGGCGGGACCGAAATGGTCGTCTCGGCCTATCTCGCCATCTTCGCCATCGCCATCGCGGTCGGCTCCGGCCTCGGCTCCTTCCTGTCGAGCGGGCGCATCGTCTTGCTGCCGGTCCCGGTCGCCGGCATCGTCATGAGCCTTTTCGCGCTCGATCTCGGCTGGGCGGTCTCCGGCATCGTTCCGCACCAGCCGGCGCAGGACATGGCCGTCTTCTTCGGCGACGCCTCGGCCTGGCGCGTCGGCATCGACCTTGCCGGCCTCGCCATCGCCGGCGGCGTCTTCATCGTGCCCTCCTTCGCCGCGACGCAGAACTGGTCGCCGGCTGAGAAGCGCGCCCGCATCGTCGCCGCCGTCAACGTGCTTTCAGCCGCCTTCATGGTCGCGGGCGCTATCGCGGTGGCCCTGTTGCAGGCGGCGGGCTTCACCCTGTCGCATCTATTCCTGCTGATCGGCGCCTCGACCATCGCCGCCTCGCTCTGGATCTTCCGGACGCTGCCGACCAATCCGCTCAGCGACTTCCTGTCGATCCTGTTCCGCGCCTTCTACCGGGTCGAGGTCAAGGGCCGCGAGAACATCGCCAAGGCCGGCGAGAACGCGATCATCGCGCTCAACCACGTCTCGTTCCTCGACGCGGCGCTGGCGCTCTCGATCCTCGACAAGGAGCCGGTCTTCGCGATCGATCACGGCATCGCCCGGCGCTGGTGGGTAAAACCCTTCCTGAAGCTGACCCGGGCGATGCCGCTCGATCCCGCCCGTCCTCTGGCGACGCGCTCGCTGATCAACGCCGTGAAGAACGGCGAGAGCCTGGTGATCTTCCCGGAAGGGCGCCTCACCGTCACCGGCAGTCTGATGAAGGTCTATGACGGCGTCGGCATGATCGCCGAGAAGTCGGGGGCGAAGGTCGTGCCGGTCCGGATCGAGGGCCTGGAGGCGACGGTCTTCTCGCGCCTGACCCGCGCGCAGGTGCGGCGACGTTGGTTCCCCAAGGTGCGCGTGACCATCCTTGAGCCGGTCACGCTCACCGTGCCGGAGGAGTTGAAGGGCCGGGCGCGGCGTCAGGCCGCCGGCACAGCGCTCTACCAGGTGATGTCCGACCTCATCTTCCGCACCACCGACATCGAGCGCAGCGTCTTCGACGCCGTGGCCGAGGCCGCCCGGCGCCATGGCATGGGCCGCGTCGCCGTCGAGGACCCGCTGACCGGCACGCTGAGCTACAAACGCCTCCTGATCGGTGCCGAGGTGCTCGGCCGCAAGCTCGCGCCGCTGGCCGGCAAGGGCGAGGCGATCGGCGTCATGCTGCCCAATGCCAACGGCGCGGCGGTGACCCTGCTCGGGCTGATCTCGGCGGCGCGCGTGCCGGCGATGATCAACTTCACCGCAGGCGCGACCAACATCGCCGCAGCCTGCACGGCGGCTCGGATCAGGACCATCGTGACCTCGCGCGCCTTCGTCGAGAAGGGCCGGATGGGCCCGCTGGTCGAGGCGCTCTCCGGCGAGGTCGCCATCATCTATCTGGAAGACGTCCGCGCCACGGTCTCGGCGGCCGACAAGCTCAAGGCACTCTGGCGCCATGGGCATCCGATCGAGGCGTCGGGCGGCCAGGACCGCGCCGCGATCCTGTTCACCTCCGGCTCGGAGGGCACCCCCAAGGGCGTCGTGCTCAGCCACGCCAACATGCTGGCCAATGCGGCCCAGGCGGCGGCGCGGATCGATTTCGGCCGGCAGGACAAGGTCTTCAACGTGCTGCCGGTGTTCCACTCCTTCGGCCTCACAGTGGGCCTCGTGCTGCCTTTGGTCTCCGGCGTGCCGGTCTATCTCTATCCCTCGCCGCTGCACTACCGGATGGTGCCGGAGCTGGTCTACGGCTCGAACGCCACCATCCTGTTCGGCACCGACACCTTCCTTGCCGGCTATGCGCGGGCCGCGCACCCTTACGACCTGCGCTCGCTGCGCTACATCCTGGCCGGCGCCGAGCCGGTCAAGGAAGCGACGCGCCGGACCTATATGGAGAAGTTCGGCCTGCGCATCCTCGAAGGCTATGGCGTGACCGAGACCGCTCCCGTGCTGGCGATCAACACGCCGATGTTCAACCGCTTCGGCACGGTAGGGCGGATCATGCCCGGCATGGAGGCCAGGCTCGAGAGCGTACCCGGCGTCGAGGAAGGCGGGCGCCTGCATGTGCGCGGCCCCAACATCATGCTCGGCTATCTGCGCGCCGAGAACCCGGGAGTGCTCGAGCCGCCGGCCGAGGGCTGGCACGACACCGGCGACATCGTCACCATCGACAAGGATGGCTTCATCGCGATCAAGGGCCGAGCCAAGCGCTTCGCCAAGATCGCCGGCGAGATGGTTTCGCTCGCCGCGATCGAGGCCTTCGCAGCCGAGCTCTGGCCGGACGCGCTTTCGGCGGTCGCCAGCCTGCCCGATGCGCGCAAGGGCGAGCGGCTGGTGCTGGTGACGCAGAAGCAGGGCGCGAACCGCGCCGAGTTCCAGACTTTCGCCAAGGCGAAGGGCGCCTCCGAGCTGATGGTCCCGGCCGAGGTGATGGTCGTGCCGGCGGTGCCGGTGCTCGGCTCCGGCAAGCTCGACTTCGCCGGAGTGACCCGGCTGGTCAAGGAGCGCGCGGCGGCCGCGACGGCGGCGGCATGATCCGCTTCTGGCTCACCGCGCTGACGCGCCCGAAGCTCGACCTGACGCTCGCCACCCATGCCGGGCTGACGACGCGGATCGTCGAGCGGCCCGGCGCGGTGCTGGACGACACGGCCCTCGCCGAACTCGTCGAGCAGTTGCGCAGCGTGGCGCGCCGCACGCTCGGCGAGGGCGAGCTGAGCTATGGCGTGTTCTCCGGCGAGCGCGAGCGTCTGGCGCAGGCCATCGTCACCCTGATCACCGAGAAGGCGACCGGCAGGCCCGTCGCCTTCAACGCACTGGTTCAGATCGAGACGGTACTGAACGGCGAGCCCGAGCCGGTGACGCATCTCGGCCTTGTCATGGTCGACCCGGACGAGCGCGGCCGAGGCCTCTCCTGGGTGCTCTACGGGCTGACAGTGCTGGTGCTGTTCGTCCGCGGCGGCCTGCGGCCACGCTGGATCTCGAACGTCACCCAGGTACCGGGGGTGGTCGGCATGGTCTGCCAGACCTTCTCTGACGTCTATCCCTCGCCCGATCCGGGCGTGCACCAGAGCTTTTCGCACCTCTCGCTGGCACGTCAGATCATGCGCGGCCATCGCCACGTCTTCGGCGTCGGCCCTGAAGCCGGCTTCGACGAGACGCGTTCGGTGATTACCAACGCCTATACCGGCGGCTCCGACGAGCTGAAGAAGAGCTTCGAGCAAGCGACACATCACCGCGACGCCCGCTACAATGAGTTCTGCCGCGCCGAGCTCGACTATGCCCGCGGCGACGACGTGCTCCAGATCGGCCGGATGGATCTGGCGGCGGCCCGGCGCTACCTGCTCGGCCAGGTGCCGCGCGCCTCGCTGCCGGCGCTGCTCGGCGCTTCGCTCTTCCTCCTGTTGCGGCGTCTCGTGCTGCCGCTCGTCCACTGGCTCGACGATACCAGCCGTTTCGGCACGTTGCGGCCGCGCGATGCGAAGGCAAGGCCATGATCCCAGGCTTCGGCTATGACGGCTTCACCACCCGCAATATCGGCTTCGTCAGCGAAGCCGAACAGGCGGTGCTGCGCGCGGCCACGGTCTTCGTCTGCGGCGTCGGCGGCATGGGCGGCTCCGCCTTCATGGCGCTGGTCCGGGCCGGCATCGGCCGCTTCGTCATCGCCGATATCGACGTCTTCGAGATCTCCAACCTGAACCGCCAGGTCTTCGCCAATGCCAGCACGATCGGCCGGCAGAAGGCTGACGCCGCCGCCGAGGCCGCGCGCGCGATCAACCCCGGGATCGAGCTCGAGGTGCTCGGCGCCGAATGGGCCGAGCAGCTGCCTGAGATCGCCCGCCGCTGCAAGGTCATCGTCAACGGCATGGACGACATCGCCGCCGGCCTGCACCTCTACCGCACCGCCAAGCTGGCAGATGCGGCGGTGATCGACGCCTACATGTCGCCTCTGCCCTCGGTGATCGTGGTCAGGCCGGAGGATCCGCGCCCGGAAGAGCGGCTCGGCTTCCCGACGCTCGGCAAGGACTGGCGGACGATCTCGGAAGAGGACAGGCGCGCCGCCATGCTCTGCGAGGTCGAGCATGTCATGCTGCATTCGCGCTCGCGCCACCATGTCGACCTCGCCATTGCCGGCGAGGTCGCGGCCGGTCGGCGCAGCCGGATGTCCTTCGCGCCGATGGTAATCACCACCGGTATGATGATGGCCTATGAGGCGATCGCGCTCATTCTCGCCAAGCCGACCGGCACCGATTGCCGCGGCTGGTTCTTCAACCCGCACCGGCCCGCGGTGGAGAAGCCGCTGCCGGCCCCCCTGGCCGCGCTGCTGCGACCGTTTGTGCGCCGGGCGCTGCGCAAGATGACGGGCGCGCCATGACCGCCGGCTTCGCCAATCCCGGGCTCGTCGCCGACTCCATCGTCGATCTCTCGGCCGCACTCGGGCTCGGCGTCGCGATGCTGGCCCTGCGGCGGCGCGATCCACGCGGCGCCTTGACGACACGTTTCCTCGTCGCGCTCGGGCTCGTCGCGGCGGTCCTGCTGCTACGCGGGCTGAGCTGGTGGACCGGCAGCGTGCTGCTGGAGCGGCTTGCACTCGCCTGCGCCGCGATGTTCCCGCTCGGCGCGCTCATCGTGACCGAGAGCATGCTACGCCGGCATGCGCCGCGGCGGGCCAAGCTCACCGTGCTCGGCGGCGCCGGCCTGCTCGCCCTTGCGGCTCTGCTCGGCCTTGCCGAGCACGGCAACGGCTTCGACATGGCCCTCGCCGCTTTCCAATTCGCGACCTTCGCCCTCTGCGGCTTGCTGCTGTTCACCCGCGATCCGGCGGCGCTGACCGAAGCAGAAAATGCCGGCGTCTGGCGGCTCGGGCTCTGCGCCTTCCTGGTGCTGCCCTTCATGCTCAGCGATTTCCGCAGCCTCGTGCCGGACATGCCCGTCAGGCTCGGCGGGCTCGGCGCGCTGCTCCTGATCCATGTCGTGCTCGTCACTGGCGGCGGCGCGCAGACGCGCCGGCAAGGTTTCTGGTTGATGGGCCTGCGCATCATCGCGGCACTGGCGCTCGGCGGCGCTGCCGCCCATCTCGACGCCGACATCGACCTCTCCAGCACCGTGCGGATGTGTGCCGTCGCGGTCGCCGGCGTGCTGGCGATCGGGCTGATGGCGGACGCGCTGAGCACCAGCTTCGACCAACGCTCGCCCGGCGTGCTCGCCTCGATCGCGCGTTCGGAAGCCGCCAGCCGCGAAACCCTGATCGCGAAGCTGGCGAGCCATCCGCTTTTCGGCGGCGCGAAGCGCCTGCGCGAGACGGAACTCGCCGATTACGACCCGCTGATCCTGCGCGCGGCGCTGCGTGACATCGGCGTGCTGCGCGCCGCCGACCGGCCATGGCAGTGGTCGCCGGATGATGGCGGCGTCGAGCGGCTCCAGGCCCTGCTCGCCGCCCACTCAGCCACGCATCTGCTGGTGATCGGCCGCGAGCCGCTCGACCTCCTGCTGGTCACGGTACCGCTGGTCTCCGCCGATCCGGCGACCGAGACAGCCCTCGCTTTGGTCCGCCGCCTGCTGGCAAGCACGCCGATGGAGACGGCATGATCGAAATCTCGACCGATGACCGCAAGGCAGCCTTCGCCGTCACGGCCAATGCCTATCCGGCCGATAGCCCCTATGTGCCGCCGATGTGGGCGGATTTCGACCGTATGCTCGATCCCGCGCGCAATCCGCTGGCGAGGGACGGGCATGGCCGCTTCGTGCTGTTCACGGCGCTGAGGGACGGGAAGGCGCTCGGACGCATCGTCGCTGCGATTCACGATGCCTCGAACGCCCGCCACGGCACGAGCCGGGCGCAGTTCGGCTATTTCGACTGCGTCGACGATCCGGAAATCGCCACCGCCCTGCTAGCCGCCGCCGAAACCTGGGCCCGCGAGCGCGGAATGGTCGAGATTGCCGGAAACTTCAACCTGACGGCGATGCAGCAGATCGGCGTGGTCACCGGCGGCTTCGAAGGCGCGCCCTATACCGACATGCTCTGGAGCCCGCCGCATATGGCCCGGCTGCTCGAAGCCAATGGCTATGTGCCGACCTTCCCGATGACGACCTTCGAGATCGCGCTCGCGGGCGTCGATCCCCGGCAATTGCTGGGCGAGAAGCAGCGGGCGATCCTCGCCGATCGCGACTACCGCTGGATGCCGATCGACCGCCGGCATTTTTCGGTGCGGCTCGAGGAATCGCGCCTGATCCTCAATGACGGCTTCGACGCCAACCCCATGTTCGTGCCCCCGAGCGCGGCGGAATATAGTTTCCAGGCCGGCGACATGATGTGGGTGATCGACAAGCGCATCTCGACCGTGGTGCATCACAGGGGCGAGCCTGTTGGCGCGATCATCGCGATTCCCGATCTTAACCCGCTCGTCAGGGCGACCGGTGGGCGGATCGGCCCGGGCTTCCCCTTCCGCTTCCTCTGGCATCGCTGGACCAATCGCCGCGCCGTGATCGTCTACCAGTCGGTCAGTCGCACCTTTCACAATCGCGGTCTCAACGGTGCCATGCTCTACAAGGTCACCAGCGCGCTGAAAGCAGCCGGCTACACCGGCCTCGGCGGCACCTGGATCGCCGATGTCAACGGGCCGAGTCTGAGGCAAGCACAGAAGGCCGGCGCAAAGCCGCTGCACCGGCTGCACCTGTTCACAAAAGCGCTGCGGGGCTGAAACCGGCATGCTCGACCACGCTTTGCTCGAAGACCTCGTCGCGCAAGTCAGGCTGGCGCCGAGCGTCCACAACATCCAGCCGACCCGCTGGCGGCGCGATGGCAGCGACTTGCTGGTCCTTGAGGATATGGCGCGGCGCCTGCCCATGGCCGATCCGGCCAACCACGACGTCAGGCTTTCGCACGGCGCGGCGATCGAAGGGCTCGCTCTGGCGCTGGCCGGGCGAGGCTTGTGCATCGCCGAGGTCGTCGCGCTCGACGGGCAGTCGGAAACGACGCGGATGCGACCGGTCGCGCGGCTGAGCATTGCCGTCGGAGCCTCGCCCGATCCCCTCGCGAACGCAGTCGCGGCACGCGCGAGCTGGCGTGGCGCCTTCCGTCGCACCGACGCCGATTCCCGTCAGGCACTGGCACATCTTGCGGCGTCCAATGGCGATCTGCTGATCGTCGATGCGCCCGAGGCGGTCGCCGCCATCGCCGTGCTCGGCGACCAAGCGGGGCTGCACTTCCTGCGCGAGGAGGCGCATCGGCGCGAACTCTTGCACTGGATGCGACTCTCGCCTGCCCATCCTGACTATCTGCGCGACGGGCTCAATGCTGAAGCTCTTGCGCTCGGTCGTCTCGAAGCAATCGGAGCAGGATTGGTGCTGGGGTCGCGCTTCCCCCTGCTCGACCGGCTGGGGCTGGCCGGGCCGCTGACCAGTGAGCGCGGCAAAACGGGCTCCGGCGCTATCGCCTTGTTCTGCCGCCCGGCCGGCGAGGATGCGCTCGACACCGGCCGGGCCTTCTACCGCGCTTGGCTGGCGATCGCCGCGGCAGGCCTCGCGGCCTGCCCGCTCTCGGTCCTGGCCGATTGGCCGGAGAGCCGCCGAGCCCTGGAGGAGACGCACGCGCTTCCGGCCGGGCGGCGGCTGGTCAATGTTTTCCGGCTCGGCCTCCCGGCCCGGGCACAGGTTGCCGCACGGGCGCGGCTTCCAGTCGGCGAGCTGATCGTTTGAGCGGCGCGCGAGCACCCGGATTGCGCGGCGTCAGCGCCCGTGCGCTGCACGGCTTTCCGGATTGGCGGTGGCAGTGGCAAGATTCGATTGAAAACCCCACTCCGGGAGGCCAGATAGCAGGGACGGGCGTTTGCCTACCTTTGCGAACGCTATCCCGGCGGTCGCGGCACCGGATCCGGTGAGGATAAGGGGATTGCTGAATGTCGGGGTCCGAGTCTTCCCACGCCATCACGGCCGAGCCTGAAGCGGAGAGCTACGACCTCTCCGAACAGGTCGGCTTCATCCTGCGCCAGGCAATCCAGCGCCATGTCTCGCTGTTCAACGAGATCATGGGGCCGGAGCTGACACCGACGCAGTGGGCGGTGCTGTCGCGGCTCTATCTCGAAGGCGGCAGCTCGCAGAACCTGCTCGGGCGCCAGACCGCGATGGATGCGGCGACGATCAAGGGCGTGGTCGACCGGCTGATCAAGCGCAAGCTGGTGCACACCACCGCCGACCCCGACGACGGGCGCCGCGTCATCGTGCAGCTGACCGAGGTCGGCCGCGCCTATACGCGCGAATTGATGCCGAAGGCCGAGACCGTCACCAAGGTGACGCTGGCGCCGCTGGCGACCAGCCAGCGCACCACACTGATCTCGCTCCTGAAGCAGCTGCGCTGAGAAGAGCCGGCCCTCAGCCTATCTGATCACGAAGCAGGCGCTCTCCGCCGCCAGCGCCCGCGCCTCCTCGAGATCGCTCGAGGCGCTGGCATGGATCGCGAAGAGCGGATCGCCGACAGCGACGCTGTCGCCGACGCCGCGGCGCAGATCGATTCCCGCCGCCTTGTCGAAAGGCGCACCGGCGCGCCGGGCAATCCCGGCGACGGCCCAGCCGTCGATCTCGGCGACCGTGCCCGCCGTCTCGGCCCGCACCGTATGGACGAGCAACCCCGGCATGACGGGCGGGTTGCGGCGCCCCTGTGCGTCGACGATGCGCTCGAAGGCGGTGCGCGCGGCGCCGGAGCGCAGCAATTCCTCGGCTCGCGCCCGTCCGGCCTCGACCGAGCCCAGCGCCGGGTCCCAGGCCAGGATACGGCCGGCGAAGAACAGCGCCTTGGCGACGAGGTCGGCCGGCGCCTGCGGATCGTTGTCGAGCGCCCAGGCGACGTCGCGGCATTCCAGTGCCGGCCCGATGCCGCGTCCGATCGGCCTGGTGCCATCGGTCGGGAAGGCCTCGACGACAAGACCGAGCCCGCGCCCGACCGTCTCGAACAGCGCGGCGAGATCGGCCGCTTCTTCCTGCGATTTCAGCTTGGCGCGCGGGCCATAGGGCAGGTCGACGATCACATGGGTCGAACCGGCGGTCTTCTTCTTCGACAGGATCGAGGCCACGGACCAGCGATTGGAATCGATGCCGAGCGGCCGCGTGATCGCGTTCATCACGTCGTCGACGACGGAATGGTTCAGGCGGCCGTTCCAGGCGATGCAGGCACGGGCCTCCTCGACGCAGGCGCGCAGTTCCGCCGGCGTGAGCTCGACATCGGCGAGCGCCTCCATCGCGTCGGCCGTGCCTGCCGCCGAGGTGATGGCGCGCGACGAGGTCTTCGGCATCAGGAAGGCGCCATGGGCGGCGACGATCGGCACCACGATCAGCGTGATCCGGCTGCCGGGAATCCCGCCCATCGAATGCTTGTCGACGACGATCTTGTCGGACCAGCTGATCTGCTGGGCGAAACGGGTGCGGACGCGGGCAAGCGAAACGACCTCGTCATCGCTGAGCTTCTGCGTCGCCGCGACGAGGAAGGCCGCGACCTCGCCATCGGGGTAGCGGGATTCGACGATGTCGCGGATCAGCGTGTGATACTGCGCCTCCGAAAGCGCCCCGCCCTGGATCTTGCGGGTCAGCGCGGCGCGGCTTTCCGGCGAGGGCGTGCGCCGGATCGAGACCTCGGTGCCTTCAGGCAGGCCGAGCTCGGCGAAGGCCTCGCTGGAAAGGCCGATCTCGTCGGGCGCGAGCGCGGCAGGAAGGTCCGCAACCTGGATGTCCGAGCGGATGCTGGCACCGGCACCAGAGATCTCGATCCTGCCCGGCCCGAGATAGTCGAAACCGTTGACGACCTCGCCCTTGGCCGGGAGCCAGGCGCAATGGGCCCGGCCGGCGAAAACCGGCAGGCGGCGCAGGCGCAAGGTATTGGCGGCCGATTCCACCGCGGCGATGAAGCGCTCGATCCCGGTTTCCGGGCTCTGATCGTTGCAGACAGTGGCCGTGCGGATGCCGACCGGCCAGGGCTCGACCTTGCGGGCGAGCCGGTTCTCGATGGCGCTGCCCTGCTCGCGGCCGCGCCCGGCGATGCGGCCGGCCAGGATTTCCGCGGGGGCCGTGACATCGACGATGACGAAGCGCGGCAGGAGCGCCGCGAGTTCGGCGATGACGGCGCGCGAGCCATTGGCGATGACGTGGCGGCCGCTCTCGATCGCGCTCAGCAAGGCGCGGGGCAGGCCATAGCGCAGGCCATGGGCGCCCCAGCTGATCAGGAAGTCGCCGGCGGCCTCGCGCGCCGCGAACTCCGCCTCGCTTGCCGCCTCATGCGCCTCGCCGGCCGAGCCGGCGGGGCGGGTGATGACGCGCCTTGCGAAGACATAGCGCCCGGTCGGCTCCAGGACCGTCCTGGCGCCGTCGATCAGGGTATCCTTGCCGCCGCCGCTGGGGCCGACGACAAAGAAGAATGTTCCCGGGCGCATGGTCCGATCAGGCTTCGTCGAGGCCGATGTCGACGGCGGGTGCCGACTGGGTGATCTTGCTGGTCGAGATATAGTCGACGCCGGTCTGGGCGATCGGGCCGATCGTGTCGATGCGGATGCCGCCGGAAGCCTCGACCTTGGCGCGGCCGGCGATCAGCTTGACGGCCTGCGTCATGTCGGCGACCGACATGTTGTCGAGCATGATCACGTCGGCGCCGGCCTTGACGGCCTCCTCGACCTGCTCGAGCCGGTCGCATTCGACCTCGAGCTTGGTCAGCACCGGCAGCTTCTTGCGGGCGCGCTCGACGGCGGCGCCGATGCTGCCGCAAACGGCGATGTGGTTGTCCTTGATCATCACGCCGTTATCGAGACCGAGGCGATGGTTGAGGCCACCGCCGCAGGTCACGGCGTGCTTCTCCATCATGCGCAGGCCGGGCGTGGTCTTGCGCGTGTCGATCAGACGGGCCTTGGTGCCGGCGATCGCCGCGACATAGCGGGCGGTCTCGTTGGCGATGCCGGACAGGCGCTGGGCGATGTTGAGCGCGGTCCGCTCGGCGGTCAGCACGCTGCGGGCTGCGCCCTCGACCTCGATCAGGATCGCGCCCTTCTCGACCTTGTCGCCGTCCTTGACGAGCAGCTTCACCTTGAGCTCGGGATCGTAGCGCTTGAAGACGCGGGCGGCGACCTCGATGCCGGAGACGATCATCGGCTCGCGCGCATTCATGTTGAACTTGCCGACCTCGTCAGGCTCGATCATGACCTGCACGGTCAGGTCGCAGGCGCCGATATCCTCGGTCAGCCAGAGATCGATCAGGCGATCCGTCGCAAAGCTGTCGTACATCGAAACCCCTCCTCGGGCGCTGATCGCCTTGAGCCTTTTCCCCGGAATCGGCGCGCCAACCCGAGCGAAATTTTATTTGTATACGAATAATAACAGTCGATTTTTCCGGCTGTCAATCAGCGCTGGATAGCGGCAATGACAGGCGGCGTCTCGCCTGAAACGCCTTGGTACCACCGCGACAACAGGCAAGCCCGGAGAATACGTAGCGAAAGCGCCGCGCCGTGCCCGCGACACGCCCCACCCGCAGCCGGCTGGCCGTGCAGCTTCCGGAGGGCTATCTTGACAGTCTGGCGACCATGCGCCAACGTCATTTGTGTACAAATGATTAGCCGCTTCTGACGGCGAGGGTTGACGATGAGCCTGGGGGAAGCAACCGCGACCGCCGACGACAAGATCCGCTGCGATGCCTGTCCGGTCATGTGCTTTATCAAGCCGGGCGCAGTCGGCGCCTGCGACCGCTATGGCAATGTCGACGGCAATCTGGTGCGGGTCGACCCGCATGTCGTGCTCGACCGCGTGATCGACCAGGGCGGCGAGCTCGTCTCCTTCGCCGGCCCACGCGAATGGGATGGCGACATCCTGCACCAGCCCGGCACCTTCGTGACCGCGATCGGCGCCGGAACGACCTATCCCGACTACAAGCCCGCGCCCTTCATCGTCTCCTCCGAGGTCGATGGCGTCGACATGGTCACCGTCGTGACCGAGGGCATCTTCAGCTATTGCGGCGTCAAGGTGAAGATCGACACCGACCGCTTCCTCGGCCCGGAGACCGCGATCGTGCGCGTCGAGGGCGAGGCGGTCGGCCATGTCACCTCCGGCGAATACGGCTCGCAGATGCTGTCGCTCGGCGGTGTCCACCATCTCACCGGCGGCTCGAAGAAGGAGGGCCGCGTCACCTGTGACACGCTGCTCTCGCTCAGCAACGGCAAGGCGGTCGAGCTCACGATCGATGGCGGCGAGACCGTCATCGTCCAGGCCGGCAAGCCGCCGATCGTCAACGGCGTCGAGGAAAGCCGGATGCGCGTCGGCTGCGGCTCGGCGACCATCGGCATCTTCGCCAAGCAATGGCATGGCAAGGTCGACGAGGTCGTCGTCGTCGACGACCACATCACCGGCGTGCTCTCGGAACACCAGGCCGGCAAGCTGCTCGGCATGCCGGCGACCGGCCTGAAGATGAAGGGACGGCGCTCGACGCCCGGCCGGTATTTCCAGGTCGCGCAGCCCGGCACCGGCTGGGGCGGCACCAATATCAGCGACCCCCTGACCATCCTCGGGCCGTTCGATCCGAAAGTCGCTTATCGCGGCCTGCGCATGCTGATGGTCTCCACGACCGGCGAGCACGCCGCCTATTACGAGCTCGACGAGAACCTCGTGCCTGTCGAGATGCAGATGCCGGAGCGGCTGGTCGAGCCGGTCGAACGCATCGCCGAGAATTGCGAGCCCGCTCTCTCGACCGTGCTGTTCATCGGCGGCGCCGGCGGCTCGCTGCGCGCCGGCGTCACCGAAAACCCGGTCAGGCTGACGCGCTCGGTCAAGGACGCGCTGACCTATGTCACCTGCGGCGGCGCCCCGGTCTATATCTGGCCGGGCGGCGGCATCACCTTCATGGTCGACGTCACCCGCCTGCCCGAGAACGCTTTCGGCTATGTGCCGACGCCGGCCCTGGTCGCGCCGCTCGAGTTCACCATGAAGCTCTCTGACTATCAGGAACTCGGCGGGCATATGGACTATGTCCGGCCGCTCTCCGAGCTCAATGCCGACGGCAGGCTGAAGTTGCCGCAGCGGCTCGACAATCCCTGGCCGCTGGCGCCGGAGCGGATGCGCCGCTCGCACGGCTGAGCGATGTTCGAGGCCCCGACCGCGCGCCTGTTACCGGATGGCAAGCGCCTGCTGCTGCAGCAGGGGCCGATCGATCTCGTCGTCGAAGCCACCGGCCCGGCGACGGCGGTCGAGGCGGCCTATCAGGCGGCGATGCGGCGCTTCGACGGGCTGCTCGCCGAACTCTGCGGCGAACTTGCCCTGCTGCGCTCGCCGGTGCGGGCAAACGGCCCGGTGCCGGAAGGCCCCGTCGCCCGGCGCATGCATCAGGCGGTCACCCCCTTCGCCGCCGCGACCTTCATCACGCCGATGGCAGCGGTCGCAGGCTCGGTCGCGCAGGAGATCCTCGGGGTGATGGTAGAGGTCGCGCCGCTGACGCGCGCCTATGCCAATAATGGCGGCGACATCGCCCTCCATCTGGCTGAAGGCGAGATCTTCCGGATCGGCCTGGTCGAGCGGCCGGACCGGCCAAATCTCTTCGCCACCGCCAGCATCGCCGCGGCCGATCCGGTGCGCGGCATCGCGACCTCCGGCTATCCCGGCCGCAGCTTCTCGCTGGGCATCGCCGAGGCGGTGACGGTGCTCGCCCCGACCGCAGCCATGGCGGATGCGGCGGCGACCGTGATCGCCAACGCGATCGACCTGCCGGGCCACCCGGCGATCGAGCGCCTGCCGGCCGAGGCGATCCAGGCCGACAGCGATCTCGGCACGCGCCTCGTTACCCGCAATGTCGGGCCGCTGACCGAGGCCGAGATCGCGACGGCGCTCGCCGGCGGCCTCGCCGAGGCAAAGCGCCTGCGAGAGGCAGGCCTGATCGTCGCGGCCGCCATGCATCTTCAGGGCGTGAGCAAAACCCTGGCCACGCCTATGATCCTTCAAGAACAAGCCGAGAGGAGACTTGCCCGTGCCTGAGATCGCCGTGCGAAAGTATTCTGTGACCGTGGAAGAGATCTTTCACGAGGGCGGCCCGGCCGTCGCCACGCCGCTGAAGCGCGGCGCTGCGGTCGCCGTGATCGCAAACCCCTTTGCCGGCCGCTATGTCGAGGACATCCAGGGCTTCATGGAAGACCTGAAGCCGCTCGGCCTCGCCATGGCGCAGCGCCTGCTCGCAGCGATGGGCGGCGATGTGAAGGCGATCCAGGGCTATGGCAAGGGCGCCATCGTCGGCGCCGCCGGCGAGCTCGAGCATGGCGCGCTCTGGCATGTGCCGGGCGGCTACGCCATGCGCGAGCTGCTGGGTGACGCCAAGGCGATCGTGCCCTCGACCAAGAAGGTCGGCGGCCCCGGCACGCGCCTCGATATCCCGGTCACCCATGTCAACGCTTCCTATGTCCGCAGCCATTTCGACGCCTTCGAGGTCGGGGTCACCGATGCGCCCAAGGCCGACGAGCTGCTGTTCGCCCTGGTGATGACGACGGGCTCGCGCATCCATGCCCGCGTCGGCGGCCTGAAGGCGAGCGAGATCAAGGGCGAGGACGGGCTGAGATGAAGGCCTCCATCCGCAAGATCGTCACCATTCTCGACGAGACCCATTCCGAGATGGGCCAGCCGGTCGCGCCGGCGATCCGCCGCGCGGCGGCGGTGGCCGTCATCGCGAACCCCTTCGCCGGCAAGTACCAGCCCGATCTCTCCGAGCTGATCGAGATCGGCGAGGAGCTCGGCGACCTGCTCGGCCGCCATGCGCTGAAGGCGCTCGGCATCGAGGGCGAGGCCGTGCAGGGCTATGGCAAGGCAGCCGCCGTCGGCGAGGACGGCGAGTACGAGCATGCGGCTGCGATCCTGCATCCGAAGCTCGGCGCGCCGCTTCGCAAGCTGCTCGGTAAGGCGCCGGCCCTGATCCCGTCCTCGAAGAAGCGTGGCTCGCTCGGCGTGGTGCTCGACGTGCCGCTCGGCCACAAGGCCGGCGCCTATGTCCGCAGTCATTTCGACGGCATGGAAGTAAGCATCCCCGACGCGCCGCGCGCCGGCGAGATCGTCGTCGCGGTCGCCCTCACCAGCGGCGGACGCCCGTTGCCGCGCGTCGGCGGCCTGACCCATGAAGAGGTCAAGGGCGAGGACGGCCTGCGCTAGAGCCCGTACCGATCAGATTGATCCAATCTGATCGGATCCAGCTCTGGCAGCATCGACCGGCACGGCGCCATCTCGCCACCTCATTGCTGCGATAGCTTTCCTGCAATGATGCCGGCGCGATGGCGCAGCCCAGCGCGCGGCGCAGATCGGTATCTTCTTTCAACCGATTGAAAACTGGCAGCCTTCTGCGCCATGCTGAGGCAAGGCGAAAAAAGCTGCCAGCCCAAGGTTCAAAAGATCATGCTCGACAAAGCCACTCCGCCGCGCACGCTCAAGCTCAATGCCGCCGACAATGTCGCGGTGGCGGTCGATCCGATCGATGTCGGCGTCAGCGCCGCCGGGGTCACCGCGCTGAAGCGCATCCCGCGCGGCCACAAGATCGCGCTGGTGCCGATCGCCAAGGACGAGCCGATCCGCAAGTTCGGCCAGATCATCGGCTTCGCCACGCTCGACATCCCCCCCGGCGAATGGGTCCACGAGCATAATACCGGCTTCCACGCCTTCGAGCGCGACTATGCCTTTGCCGCCGAGGCAAAGAAGGAACTGATCCTGCCGGTCGAGCAGCAGGCGACCTTCCAGGGCTTCCGTCGCAAGGACGGCCGCGCCGGCACCCGCAACTATGTCGGCATCCTGACCTCGGTGAACTGCTCCGCCTCGGCCGCGCGCTTCATGGCCGAGGAGGTCAAGCGCTCCGGCATCCTCGCCGACTATCCCAATGTCGACGGCGTGATCGCGCTGACGCACGGCACCGGCTGCGGCATCGACTATAATGGCGAGAGCTTCGAGGTGCTGAAGCGCACCACCTGGGGCTATGCCTGCAACCCGAACATGGCGGCGGTGCTGGTCGTCGGCCTCGGCTGCGAGGGCTTCCAGATCAAGCGCATGAAGGAGGCCTATGGCGTCGAGGAGAGCGACATCTTCCGCACCATGACGATCCAGGAAACCGGCGGTACGAAGAAGTCGGTCGCCGCGGGCGTCGAGGCGCTGAAGACCATGCTGCCGATCGCCAACCAGGCGGTGCGCGAGACCGTGCCGGCTTCGGAGTTGATGCTGGCCCTGCAATGCGGCGGCTCGGACGGATATTCCGGCATCACAGCCAACCCGGCGCTGGGCGCCGCCGTCGACATCCTGGTCGAGCATGGCGGCACCGCGATCCTCTCGGAGACGCCGGAGATCTACGGCGCCGAGCATCTGCTCACCCGCCGCGCCGCCACCCGCGAGGTCGGCGAGAAGCTCGTCGGCATCATCAAATGGTGGGAGGACTATACCGAGCGGGCCCGGATGAGCATGAACAACAACCCCTCGCCGGGGAACAAGGCGGGCGGTTTGACCACCATCCTGGAGAAGTCGCTCGGCGCGGCCGCCAAGGGCGGCACCAAGACGCTCTCGGCCGTCTACCACTATGCCGAGCCGGTGCGCGACAAGGGCTTCGTCTACATGGACACGCCCGGCTACGATCCGGTCGCGGCGACCGGCCAGGTCGCGGGCGGCGCCAACATCCTCGCCTTCACCACCGGCCGCGGCTCGGCCTATGGCTGCAAGCCGACGCCCTCGGTCAAGCTCGCAACCAACACGCCGATCTACGAAAAGATGATCGACGACATGGACATCAACTGCGGCGACGTGCTCGACGGCGTGACCCTGGAAGCGAAGGGGCGCGAGATCTTCGACACCCTGCTGAAGATCGCCTCGGGCGAGCGCTCCAAGTCCGAGCAGCTCGGCTATGGCGACGCCGAGTTCGTACCTTGGCAGATCGGCGCGACGATGTGAGGACGGCGGCCCTCGGCCGCCTCCGCTACCACAGCAGGTTCACCCTGGCGCGATCTGCAGCGGGTCGACAGAGATCGCCCGCTTCAGCGTGCGCAGGCCGAAGGTCGTGCGCGACTGGCGCAGGCCCGGCAGGCGGTAGATTTTTTCGCGCAGGAAGCGCTCATAGTGCTCGGTGCCGCTGACCACGGCCTTGACCAGGTAGTCGTAATCGCCGGTGACGAGATGGGCCTCGACCACTTCCGGGATACGCGCCAGCGCCTCGCCGAAGCGGTCGAGCAATTTGTCGTCATGCTTGTCGAGCGTGATCTCGATGAAGACGACGTTGTCGAGCCCGAGCGCGCGGTGGTTGAGCACCGCGACATATTTCTCGATCGCGCCGCTCTCCTCGAGCCGCTTCACCCGCGTCCAGCACGGCGAGGGCGACAGGCCGACCTTCTCGGCCAGCGCGTTGATCGTCAGCCGGCCATCCTCGTTCAGGGCCGAGAGAATGCGCCGATCGATCGCATCCAGCTCGTCGCCGCGCCGCGCCTTCGTCACCATCGAGAGAATTTTCTGCTTGATACAGGGATGCCGGAATAATCCTCTGACCAAGCTCGAATCTCAAGGCCATTTCGGCAAGAAATCGATAATCTGCGATCCTAACATGCCCGCATAAGGACGGCGCCCCGTCGGGCGCGCCCGCAGACGTGCCTTGCGGCGGTCGCCGTGGCGCGGAATGCTGGGCATAGCGAGAGCCTAGGGAGCGTGGACATGACAGACCCCTCACCGCTTCGGTTCCATGTTCCCGTCCCAGCCAGTCGCCCCGGCGAGAAGCCCGATTTCTCCCATGTCGTGATACCCAAGGCCGGCTCGGTGCAACGCCCGCCCGTCGATGTCGATCCCCGGGAAATCCGCGACCTCGCCTATTCGATCATCCGCGTGCTCGACCGCGAGGGCGAGGCGGTCGGCCCCTGGGTACCGGAGCTCTCCAAGGACGAGCTGATCCGCGGCCTGCGCCATATGCTGACCCTGCGCGCCTTCGACGCGCGCATGCAGATGGCCCAGCGCCAGGGCAAGACCTCGTTCTATATGCAGCACACCGGCGAGGAGGCGGTGAGCTGCGCCTTCCGCATCGCCCTCGGCAAGGGCGACATGAATTTCCCGACCTATCGCCAGGCCGGGCTGCTGATCGCGCACGACTACCCGCTCGTCGAGATGATGTGCCAGATCTACTCGAATGAGCGCGACCCGATGAAAGGCCGGCAATTGCCGGTGATGTACTCCTCCAAGGAAAACGGCTTCTTCTCGATCTCGGGCAATCTCACCACCCAATATGTCCAGGCCGTCGGCTGGGCGATGGCCTCGGCGATCAAGGGCGACAACAAGATCGCGGCCGCCTGGGTCGGCGACGGCTCGACCGCCGAATCCGACTTCCACGCCGCTCTGGTCTTCGCCTCGACCTACAAGGCGCCCGTCGTCCTCAACGTCGTCAACAACCAGTGGGCGATCTCGACCTTCCAAGGCATCGCCCGCGGCGGCTCCGGCACTTTCGCCGCCCGCGGTCTCGGCTTCGGCATCCCGGCCCTGCGTGTCGACGGCAACGACTACCTTGCCACCTATGCCGTGGCGCAATGGGCGATCGAGCGCGCCCGCCGCAATCTTGGGCCCACCCTGGTCGAATACGTCACCTATCGCGCCGGCGCGCATTCGACGTCGGACGACCCGTCCGCGTACCGGCCCAAGCACGAATCCGATGACTGGCCGCTGGGCGACCCGATCGTGCGGCTGAAGCAGCACCTGATCGCGACCGGCGCCTGGACCGAGGAGCGCCACAAGCAGACCGAGGCCGAGATCATGGCGACCGTCATCGCCGCCCAGAAGGAGGCGGAGAGCTTCGGCACGCTCCACGCCGGCGGCAAGCCGTCCTCGCGCGACATGTTCGAGGACGTCTATGCCGAGCTGCCACCGCATCTGCGCCGCCAGCGCCAGCAGATCGGAGTCTGAGCCATGGCCCGCATGACCATGATCGAGGCCATCCGCTCGGCCCTCGACGTCTCCATGGGCCGGGACGACAACGTCGTCGTCTATGGCGAGGATGTCGGCTATTTCGGCGGCGTCTTCCGCTGCACCCATGGCCTGCAGCAGAAATACGGCGTCAACCGCTGCTTCGACGCGCCGATCAGCGAGCTCGGCATCGTCGGCACCGCGATCGGCATGGCGGCCTATGGCCTGCGCCCCTGCGTCGAGATCCAGTTCGCCGACTACATGTACCCGGCCTACGACCAGATCGTCTCCGAGGCGGCGCGCCTGCGCTATCGCTCGGCCGGCGATTTCACCTGCCCGATGGTGATCCGCATGCCGACCGGCGGCGGCATCTTCGGTGGCCAGACCCATAGCCAGAGCCCGGAAGCTCTCTTCACCCATGTCTCCGGGCTGAAGACGGTGGTGCCGTCCAATCCGCGCGACGCCAAGGGCCTGCTGATCGCAGCGATCGAGGATCCGGATCCCGTGATCTTCCTCGAGCCGAAGCGGCTCTATAACGGCCCGTTCGACGGCCATCACGACCGCCCGGTCACGCCCTGGTCGAAGCACGAGCTCGGCGAGGTCGAGGAAGGCCATTACACCATCCCGCTCGGCAAGGCGGCGATCCGCCGCGAAGGCGCGGCCGTCACCATCGTGACCTACGGCACCATGGTGCATGTCGCGCAGGCTGCCGCCGAAGAGACCGGCATCGATGCCGAGATCATCGACCTGCGTACCCTGCTGCCGCTCGATCTCGATGCGATCGTCGCCTCCGTCTCGAAGACCGGGCGCTGCATCGTCCTGCACGAGGCGACGCTCACATCGGGCTTTGGTGCGGAGCTGGCCGCGCTCGTACAGCAGCACTGCTTCTACCATCTGGAGGCGCCGATCATGCGCGTCACCGGCTGGGACACGCCCTATCCGCACGCACAGGAATGGGCCTATTTCCCCGGCCCCGCCCGCGTCGGCGCCGCGCTGCGCGAGATCATGGAGAGCCGCTGATGGCCGAGCGCATCATCAAGCTGCCGGATGTCGGCGAGGGCATCGCCGAGGCCGAGCTGGTCGAGTGGCACGTCAAGGTCGGCGACATCGTCCGCGAGGACGATCTCATCGCCGCCGTGATGACCGACAAGGCGACCGTCGAAATTCCCTCCCCCGTCGAGGGCGAGGTGACCTGGGTCGGTGCCGAGATCGGCGACACGGTCGCGATCGGCTCGGCACTGGTCAAGCTGAAGGTCGCCGGCGACGGCGCGGCGGTCCAGGAGGCAGAAGCGCCGGCCGAGCCCGAAGCGCCGGTCGAGCCGCCCAAGGAGAAACCGGCGGCGGCGACCCAAGCTGCGCCGGCCGCGGCTCCCGAGCCTGCTCCGAAACGGATGCCGACACCGAAGCCCGCGGCGGCACCCGCCCGACCGGCGCCCGTCGCGGCAGCCGCCCCGCGCCGCGCTGCCGGCGAGAAACCGCTGGCCTCCCCGGCCGTCCGGCTGAAGGCGCGCGAGGCCGGCGTCGACCTGCGCCAGGTCCAGGGCTCCGGCCCGGCCGGCCGCATCACCCATGAGGACATCGACGGCTTCATCCAGCACGGCCCCGAGGCCCCGGCCAAGGGCGGGCTGGTTGCCAGGACGGCGGTGACCGAGGTCAAGGTCGTGGGCTTGCGCCGTCGCATCGCCGAGAAGATGGCGCTGTCGAAGTCGCGCATCCCGCACATCACGATTGTCGAAGAAGTCGACGTCTCCGCTCTCGAAGACCTGCGCGCCGCGCTCAACAAGAAGCCGACCGCCGAGCGGCCGAAGCTGACCCTGCTGCCCTTCCTGATGCGGGCCATGGTCAAGGCGCTCGCCGAGCAGCCGGCGCTGAACGCGCTCTATGACGACGAAGCCGGGATCGTGCGCCAGCATGCCGGCATCGACATCGGCATCGCGACGCAGACGCCGTCGGGCCTGATCGTGCCGGTGGTCAAGCATGCCGAGGCGCGCGACCTCTGGGGCTGCGCCTTCGAATTGTCGCGCCTCGCCGAACGTGCCCGCGACGGCACCGCGACGCGCGACGAGCTCACCGGCTCGACCATCACCATCACCTCGCTCGGCGCGCTCGGCGGCATCGCCACCACGCCGGTGATCAACCATCCCGAGGTCGCGATCGTCGGCGTCAACAAGATGGTGGTGCGCCCGGTCTGGGACGGCGCCACCTTCGTGCCGCGCAAGATGATGAACCTCTCCTCCAGCTTCGACCACCGCGTCGTCGACGGCTGGGACGCTGCCGTCTTCGTGCAGCGCCTCAAGCAGCTGCTGGAAACCCCCGCGACGCTGTTCGTGGACCTGTGAGCGGCGGGAGCGAGCCATGACCGAAATCACCTGCAAGCTCCTCGTCATCGGCGCCGGCCCGGGCGGCTATGTCTGCGCCATCCGTGCCGGCCAGCTCGGCATCGACACCGTCATCGTCGAGAGCACCAAGCTCGGCGGCACCTGCCTCACTGTCGGCTGCATCCCCTCCAAGGCGATGATCCATGTCGCCGAGGAGTTCGAGAAGGCGGCCCATGCCGCCGCCGGGAAGACACCGTTCGGCCTGACCGCCGCCGAACCCAAGCTCGACCTGAAGCAGGCCGTCGCCTGGAAGGACGGCATCGTCCAGCGCCTCAACAACGGCGTCGCAGCCCTCCTGCGCAAGGCCAAGGTCAAGATCGTCCATGGCCAGGCCCGCTTCCGCGACGGCAAGACCGTGGCGGTCGAGACCGAGACCGGCCCGAAGGTGATCAAGGCCGAGACCGTCGTGATCGCGACCGGCTCCGTCCCCGTCGAGCTGCCCTTCCTGCCCTTCGGCGGCAACGTCATTTCCTCGACCGGCGCGCTGGCGCTGACCGAATTGCCGAAGCGCCTCGTCGTGGTCGGCGGCGGCTATATCGGGCTCGAGCTCGGCACCGCCTTCGCCAAGCTCGGCAGCAAGGTCACCGTGGTCGAGGCGCAGGAGAAGATCCTGCCGCTCTACGATGCCGAACTGACCGCGCCGGTCGCCAAGAGCCTCTCGGCGCTCGGCGTCGAGGTCCTGACGGGCGCCAAGGCGCTCGGCAAGGCCGCCAAGGGCGACGGCCTGCGCATCGAGACCGCCGACGGCAAGGAGCGCGAGCTTCAGGCCGACAAGATCCTGGTCACCGTCGGCCGAGCGCCTGCGACCGCCAAGCTCGGCCTCGACGAGCTCGTGCTCGACATGGATGGCCGCTTCATCCGCATCGGCGAGCGCTGCGAGACCTCGATGCGCGGCATCTACGCCATAGGCGACGTCACCGGCGAGCCGATGCTGGCCCACCGCGCCGTGGCGCAGGGCGAGATGGTCGCCGAGATCGTTGCCGGCGAGCCGCGGATCTGGGACAAGACCTGCATACCCGCGATCTGCTTCACCGATCCCGAAATCGTCTCGGCCGGCCTCTCGCCGGCAGAGGCCAAGGCCGCCGGCTTCGAGGTCAAGCTCGGCCAGTTCCCCTTCCAGGCCAATGGCCGCGCCATGACCCGTCATGCCGAGGCCGGCTTCGTGCGCGTCGTCGCCCGGGCCGACAACCATCTCGTCCTCGGCATCCAGGCGGTCGGACAGGGCGTCTCGGAGCTTTCCGCCGCCTTCGGCCTCGCCATAGAGATGGGCGCGAGGCTGGAGGACATCGCCGGCACGATCCACGCCCATCCCACCCTGGGCGAGGCCTTCCAGGAATCGGCGCTGAAGGCGCTCGGCCACGCGCTGCACATCTGAGGTGAACGCAGGCAGGGGTACAACCCGGCGAGGGTTGACGTCGCGGCGCAGGCCGCTTCGACTGGCAGGATGGGCCGCGACGGGCCCGCCCTGACTGCCGGAGCCTGCCGCCGTGACCGAACCCTGCGATCTCGATGCCGTCACCGCCCGCCGCCTGATCGGCGAGAAGAAGCTCTCCGCGACCGAACTGCTCGAAAGTTGCTTGAGCCGCATCGATGCGGTCGATCCCGCCGTCAACGCCATGGTGGCGCGCGACGACGAGCGCGCCCGAGCCACGGCCAAGGCCGCCGATGCGGCAACCATGCGCGGCGACGCCCTGCCGGCCCTGCACGGCCTGCCGATCGGCATCAAGGACCTCGAAGACGTCGCGGGGCTGCGTACCACCTATGGCAGCCCGCTCTTCGCCAATCACGTGCCGAAACAGGACCAGCTGATCGTCGCATCTGTCCGCCAGGCCGGCGCCGTCATCGTCGGCAAGACCAATACGCCCGAATGGGGCGCCGGCGCCAACACCCGCAACGCCGTCTACGGCGTCACCGGCAATCCCTTCGACCCCTCGCGCTCGGCCGCCGGCTCCTCCGGCGGCTCGGGCGTCGCGCTCGCGACCAACATGGTGCCGATCGCAACCGGCTCCGACACCGGCGGCTCGCTGCGCAACCCGGCCGCCTTCAACGGCATAGTCGGCTTCCGCCCCTCGCCCGGGCTAGTGCCGAGCGACAAGCGGGCGCTCGGCTGGAATCCGCTCTCGGTGCTCGGTCCGATGGCGCGCACCGTCCCCGATCTTTGCCTGCTGCTCTCGACCATGGTCGGCGACGACGCCTGCGACCCGCTGGCGACGACGGTCCATGGCAGCACGGTGCGCCGCCCCGAGGATTTCGCCCGCGCACAAGCTTGCGACCTTGCCTCGCTGAAGGTCGCGATCACCCCCGATTTCGGCTTCGCGCCCACCGAGAAGCACATCCGCGAGGTCTTCGCCGACAAGGTCGGACGCTTCAGCAGCCTCTTCGCCCGCGCCGACGAGGCGACGCCGGATTGCGCCGGCACCGATGAGAGCTTCGAGGTGCTGCGCGCCGTCAACTTCCTCGCCGGGCAGTATGAGCGGGTGCGCGACACGCCGGAAAAGGTCGGCCCCAATGTCCGTGCCAATGTCGAGGAAGGCCTGCGCTATGGCCCGCTCGACATCACCCGGGCGCTGAAGCAGCAGACCGTGATCTACAATGCCTGGCAGCGCTTCTTCACCGATTACGACGTCATCCTGTCGCCGGCGATGACGCTGTCGCCGCGCCCCTGGTCGGAGCTCTATCCCGCCGAGATCGACGGCAAGCCGACGCGGACCTACTTCCACTGGCTCGCCATGGCGTATGCGGTGACCATCGTCGGCCACCCGGCGATCTCGCTGCCGGTCGGGCTCGACCGCAACGGCATGCCCTTCGGCCTGCAGATCGTCGGCCCGCGCGGCGGCGACGCCAAGGTGCTTGCCGTTGCGGCAGCGCTTGAGTCACTCTTGGCCGGCGATCCGCTGACGGCGCGCCCGGTGCCGGACATCACCAGACTGAAGGCGGCGCCGAGGCTCGCGGACAGCCCGAATTTCCTCGGCTTCGACTAGCGGGCAATCAGCCACGTCTCGTTCCATCAAGAGCAGAAAGAACAAGTTTCATCGACTGTCAGACTCAATCATAAAAGGGGAGAGACCATATGAAACGCCGTCAGTTTCTGCAGGGCACGGCAGCCGCCGCCCTGTTCGCTCCAGCCATGACACGGGGCGCATTCGCTCAAGCGGCGAACGCCACCGTGATGAAGATGGCGCCGCAGGCCAATCTCACCTCGCTCGACCCGATCTGGACGACGGCGACCGTCACCAACAACCATGGCTACTACGTCTTCGACACGCTCTATGGCGGTGATCTCAATCTGAAGCCGCAGCCGCAAATGGCCGAGGGCCACGAGATCTCGGCCGACGGCAAGGTCTGGAAGATCAAGCTGCGCGAGGGCCTCGCCTTCCATGACGGCCAGCCCGTGCGGCCGGCCGACTGCATCCAGAGCCTGAAGCGCTGGTGCCAGCGCGATCCATACGGCCAGCTCCTGATCAAGGCCGTCGAGGCCTGGGGCGCCCCCGACGAGCGAACGATCGAGATCAAACTGACCCGGCCCTTCCCGATGATGCTGGATTGCCTCGCCAAAGCCGACAACCCGCCCTTCATCATGCCCGAGCGGCTGGCGCAGACCGACGCGACCAAGCAGGTCACCGAGATGACCGGCTCCGGCCCCTACAAGTTCATCGCCGCCGAGTATGTCACCGGCAGCCGCGTGGTCTACGAGAAGAACGAGGCCTACAAGCCGCGCAGCGAGCCGCCGAGCCGCAATGCCGGCGGCAAGGTCGCACATTTCAAGCGCATCGAATGGCCGATCCTGCCCGACCCGGCGACCGCCGCCGCCGCCCTGACCAAGGGCGAGATCGACTGGTGGGAGCGCCCGCTCGCAGATCTTCAGCCCCTGCTCGCCCGGAGCCCCGACGTCACCCGCGAGGTCATCGACAAGAACGGCCGCGGCTCGATCATGCGGCTGAATCATCTGCAGCCGCCATTCAACAATCCCAAGGTCCGCGCCGCCGTCCGCATGGGCGTCAATCAGGAAGACTATATGCGGGCCTCGCAAGGCGACGACACCACCGCCTGGCAAATCTGCCGGAACCTCTGGTGGCGCGGCACGCCCTACTACACCGGCGAGCTCGAGGACCTGATGCCGCAGAGCCTCGACAAGGCCAAGGCGGCGCTGAAGGCCTCCGGTTACAATGGCGAGAAGGTCGTCATCATCAACCCGACCGACTTTCCCGATATCGGCCCGCTCGGTGACGTCACCTACGAGCTGCTGAAGTCGATGGGCATGAATGTCGAGATGGCGGCGAGCGACTGGGGCACGGTGATCCAGCGCCGCAACAGCCGCGAGCCGGTCGAGAAGGGCGGCTGGAGCATCTTCCACACCACGGGCGCGGCGGTCGGCTGGGGCAACCCGGCGCTCTCCAATCTCGTCCGCGGCCCGGGCGAGAAGGGCTGGTTCGGCTGGTGGACCAATGCCAAGGCTGAGGAACTGGCCGAGGAATGGCTCTATGCGCCGGACGAGGCCGCGCAGAAGAAGGCAGCCGTCACGCTGGGCCGGCTCGCACTCGAGGAATGCGCCACCATCCCGCTCGGCCAGTTCGTCATCAAGACCGCGTATCGCAAGAACCTGACCGGCATGCTGCCGGGCTCGGCACCCTATCCCTGGGGGCTGAAGCGGGTTTGATAGGGTGGCTGACCGTGACGCGTGAAACGCGGGGAACCCTCTCCTGTAAGGAGAGGGTAGGGTGAGGTGTAGGCCGTTCGACCAGTTGCGTGAGGCCTGACCGCGCGGTCGGACTCCGGCCAACGATTCAGCTTCCGAACACCTCACCCCTACCCCTCTCCTTCCAGGAGAGGGGTTTTGTGTCGCGGTTCTCGTGCCCTACGAGGCCGCGACCGCCGCCGACCAGGGCGAGGCGGCGTCGCTGATCCCCTCCGCCGCGCCCTTCTCCGCCCGGATGATGTTCGGGCAGGCGAAATTCAGCGGCAGCACGCCGTGCTCGACCACGGTGAGCGGCCCAACCGCCGCGAGCGCGTCCAGCGTTTCCTCCGGCAGGCGGGCATCGGCGCTGGTGCCGTCCGGGCCGGAGACGTCGATGCGCGGCTGATGCGCAGCATCCTCGAGGCTCATCCCGCTATCCAGTGTGAAGGCAAGCGTCTGGTAGACGCTGGCGAGGATGCGACGCCCGCCCGAGGCACCGGCGGCATGGCGCGGCCAGCCGCCATCGGTAGGGGTCACCACCACCGGGCACATATTGCACAAGGGCCGGGCTCCTGGCGCGATCGCATTGGCGCTACCGGGGCGCGGATCGAACCACATCATGCCGTTATTCATCAGCACGCCGGTCTCGGGCAGGACATAGCGGCTGCCCATCGAGGAGAGCAGCGTCGTGGTCAGGGCGACGAGATTGCCCTCGCCATCGACCACGGTGAGATGGGTGGTGCAGGTCTCGCCCGGCTCCTTCGCCATCTGCGCTGCGCCGAGACCTTCGAGCCGGCTCGAATAGGCCTCGCGCATCACCTTGGAGAGCCTGGCGAACCAGGCGGCATCGGGCCCGCCGGCCTTAGGCCGGCTCTCCGCCATCCCCTCGACCACCGCCTGCAGGGTCGGCGCCGCCGTCAGCCCGCCGGCGGTGTGGATCCGATGCGTGCCGCGCCAGTCGATCACCGGCGCCTCGCGCACGCTGGCGGCGCAATCGGCGAGGTCCTGCGCATCGACGACGCCGCCGGCCGCCGCGATGTCGGCGGCCAGCCGCCCCGCCAGTTCGCCGCGGTAGAAATCGTCGAGCCCGGCCTTGGCGAGCTGCTCCAGCGTCGCCGCGAGATTGCCGAGCGGCCGGAAGCCCGGCACACCCTGATAGGGCGGCACCGGCGGCAAACCGTCCGGCAGATAGATCCGGGCGCTCTCCTCATAGAGCCGCAGCACCGAGGCCGAGGAGGCGATCTTCAGCGTCGTGTACCAGTCCAGCGCCAGCCCGCGCCTGGCGAGCGCGATCGCCGGCTGGAGCAGTTCGGAGACCGGCATCGTCGTGCCGAAGCGCTCCTTCAGCGTCTTGTAGCCGGCGACGGAGGACGGGATGCAGAAGGACAGCGGCCCGTGGATGTTGCGGTCGCCGACCACGCCCGGCCAGGCGAAGAAGTCGAGCTTCATCTCGCCGGTCAGCGGATAATCGGCCGGGTCGGCCCGGCGCGGGGCGACGGGACCGAAATCGACGACCTGCGCCCGGCTCTCGCCCGCCTTCAGCACGACGCCGAAGCCGATGCCGCCGAGCCCGCTGTTCCAGGGCTCGACCGCGGCCAGGGCGAAAGCGGTCGCGACCGCGGCATCGGCGGCGTTGCCGCCGGCTTCGAGGATCGCGGCACCTGCTGCCGCCGCCTCATGGTTCTGCGAGACGACGATGCCGCCACGCCCACGCGCCGCGGGCTTTTCCAGCTTCCAGTTCTGCGTGCGATAGGCCTCAGTGCGGCGCGGTTCGGCGGTCATGCTCGGTCTCTCCGGACGGTCTCGCGGCCAAGGTGGCATGGCCGCCGGCCGTGGTCATCGGCCGTCGGCGAAGGGCTGCCACGCATTCACAGCGTGCGCAGTTCCTCCTTCTTGACCTTGCCGGTCGCAGTCATCGGCAGAGCCGGGACGATGCGGATTTCCGGCACCTTGTAGGCTGCCATCCGCGCCTTGCACCAGGCGATGAGCGCAGCCTCGTCCGGCTGCTCGGACGCCGCGGGGTTGAGGCAGATATAGGCGACCGGCACCTGGCCGCGCTCGGCATCCTCGCGGCCGATCACGCCCGAACCTGCGATCGCCGGATGCTGGCCGAGCAGCGCCTCGATCTCGGCCGGGAAGACGCTCATGCCCTTGACCTTGAGCATCTCCTTGCGCCGGCCGAGGAAGTGGAGATAGCCCTCGGTGTCGATCACGCCGATATCGCCGGTGTGCAGGAAGCCGCCGCGGATAGCCTCGGCGGTCGCCTCCGGCTTGTTCCAGTAGCCCTTCATCAGCGAGGGCGAGCGCATGCAGATTTCGCCTTCCTCGCCGAGCGGCTTCAGCGCGCCGGTCTCGAAATCGCAGATCTTGAACTCGGTCCCGGCCTGCGGCAGGCCGACGAACACCGGCTGCGACAAAAGGTCGAAATCGTCCTGCTGCATGCCGACGCTGAACGAATCCATGGTGTGCGTCTCGGTCATGCCCCAGGCGGCCTCGACCATGATGCCGCCGGTCAGCTCGCGCCAGCGCCGGCGGAACTCCGGGTTGAGCTTCTTGACGAAGGACGAGACCCGCACCCGCTTCAGCGACGAGAGGTCGAAATCACGCATACGCTCGTGCTCGAGCACCTCGACCGTGTTGTCGACGAGCAGATAGGAAAAGCTCGCTTGGTAGCGCTCGACCGCCGCCATGAAGCCGACCGGGTCCCAGCGCGCCATCAGCACGACGGTCGCCCCCGCGACGATCGGGAAGAGCAGGCCGGTATCCTCGCCGGCGATCCAGAAGATCGGCACGAAATTGACGACGACATCGTCCGGCGTCAGCGCGAAGCTGGTCGCGAGCGAGGTGCCAGCCGTGTAGAGCATGTCGGCTTGCGTATGGACGCAGCCTTTCGGCATGCCGGTGGTGCCGCCGGTATAGTTCAGCGCCGCGACCGCATCGAGATCGGGGACGATTTCCGGCACCTCGCCGCGGCAGGCATCCAGTGCCGGCATCAGCTCGATCTCGCCTTCGCCGGCCGGGAGGCGCGACTGCAGCACGGCGGCAGGCGCCGGAAAGCTCGGCTCGGCCGGCATGAAATCGGCAAAGCCGGTGACGAAGACCGTCTTCACCGAGGTTTCGCCGCGGACCTTGCGCAGCACCGGCAGCAGCGCGTCCAGGCAGATGACGACTTCGGCCGCGGTATCGTTGAGCTCATAGGCAAGTTCGGCCTCGCGGAAGAGCGGGTTCACCGGCACATGCACGCATCCGAGCTTCAGGATGCCGAAAAAGGCGATCATGAATTGCGGGCAGTTCGGCAGGAAGACCGCGATCCGATCGCCGCGGCGCACGCCATGCTCGTCGAGCAGCGCGGCGAAACGGTCGCTCAGCCGGTCAAGCTCGGCATAGCTGATCTCCCGGCCGTAGAAGATGCAGGCGGGCTTTTCCGGCTGGCGCCGCGCCCATTCCCTGAGATGCTCGCTGATCGCGATCTCGCCCAGCGGATAATGCGGCTTTCGCGGCAACTCGGGCGGCCAGGCCTTGTCCCAGAGCGCGTGCAACCCAGCCAGATAGGCGGCTTCCTGCAACTGCAAGCCCTTCCTCCCACTCTCCCCTGGCGCCCTCTGGGTGGCGCTGCGATGACCTTGAGAAGAATCGATCTTTCAGGGCGCCGCAAGTGCGCAGGCGCCCGGCTGGAGCCGGGCACCACGGTTCGTTCACCTGCCCAGGACGAGATTGGGCAGCCAGGTCGTGAGCGGCGGCCAGAGCGTGATCGCGGTGAGCACGGCAAGCAGGGGAAGCAGCCAGGGCACGATCGCCCGCGACATCGCCTCGAACGAGATCTTGGCGATCTTCGAGGTGACGAAGAGTACGACCCCGACCGGCGGCGTGATCGTGCCGATCATCAGGTTGAGCACGAAGATCAGGCCGAACTGGATGGGGTCGATGCCGAACTGCGCTGCCGCCGGCACCAGGATCGGGATCAGAATCAGCATCGCCGCCAGCGCTTCCATGAAGCAGCCGACGAAGAGCAGCAACAGATTGACGATCAGCAGGAAGACCAGCGGATTGCCGGCGAGATCGACGATCATCGGCCCGACCGTCTGCGGAATGCGCGAGATCGACAGGCACCAGCCGAGCGCCGCTGCCGTCATCACCAGCGCGAGCACGACGCCGGTCGTCTCGACCGTTTGCACGACGAGTTCCGGCAGATCGTTCAGCGAGAAGCTGCGATAGACGAAGAGGCCGAGCACGATCGCATAGGCGGTCGCGACCGCCGCCGCCTCCGTCGGCGTGAAGATGCCCAGCATCATGCCGCCGAACAGGATGACCGGCGTCATCAGCGCCCAGTGTGCCTCCTTGTAGGCGACCCAGAGCTGCGCCGTTCCCGGGAATGGATGACGCGGCAGGTCGCGCTTCTTGGCGACATAGACCACCATCGCCATCAGCGCGCCGGCCATCAGCAGGCCGGGGATGACGCCGGCGAGGAAGAGCCCACCGATCGAGACGTCGGCGGAGACGCCATAGATCACCATCGGCAGCGAGGGCGGGATGATCGGGCCGATCGTCGCCGAGGCTGCGGTGATCGCAGCGGCCGTCTCGGCATCGTAGCCCTCGTCCTGCATCGCCTTGATTTCGAGCGTGCCGACGCCGCCGGCATCGGCCACGGCCGAGCCCGACATGCCGGCGAAGATCACGCTGGCGAGGATGTTGGCGTGGCAGAGGCCGCCGCGCAGCCAGCCGACGCAGGCCGTAGCGAAGGCAAAGATCCGGTCGGTGATCCCCGCCGAATTCATGATGTTGCCCATTAGGATGAAGAGCGGCGCCGCCAGCAGCGGGAAGGAATTGGCGGACTGCGCGATCTTCTGTGGCACGATGCCGAGCGGAAAGCCGCCGAGAAAGGCGAAGGCGATGGCCGCCAGCCCCATCGAGACGAAGAGCGGCACGCCGAGCAGCAGCGCGGCGAACCAGACCGGCAGGATCTGCAGCATCAGCGTGCTCATAGCGGCTGCGTCCCCGGCTCGGCGGTTTCGATCTTGCGACCGGCGATGACGTCGCCGATCTCAGCCAGCGCCTGCAGGATCAGGGCGAGCCCGGCGAGCGGCATCACCACATAGAGCGCCGCACTCGACACCGGCAGCGCGATCGATTCGACATCCCAGTTCCGCTCGATCAGCCCGAAGGAATAGCGGACCAGGATCGCCGCGAAGAGGATGATCGCGGCTTGCGTCGCGACCTCCAGCACCCGCCCTGCCGCTTTAGGCAGGAGATCGGCGAAGACGGTGATGCGGATATGCGAGCGCCGTCTCGCCGCGATGATCCAGCCGACGAAGCCGGTCCAGACCAGGAGGTATTGCGCGAGCTCGTCGGTCCAGGCCAGCGGTGCGTTGAGCTGGCGCGAGGCGACGCCGAGCAGCACCGCGACGAGCAGCGAAAGCAGGAGGCCGACGGCGGCGGCGCGGACCAGGCGGTCGGTGAGGGCGACGAGGGATTTCAAACGCGGCTTCCCCGATGTCAGAGATCCGAAAGTCCGGGTAACGCCGTCATGCTCGCCCTTGTGGCGAGCATCCACGTCTCGGGCACCGCACTCGATTGGCGGAGCGAAGGCGTGGATGGTCGGGACGAGCCCGACCATGACGGCAGGGTAAAAGACCCTTACAGCGCCGCGAGCGCGTCCCAGGTGCCCTTGCCCCATTTGCCCTCGAACTGCTTCGGCAGGCTCGCCAGAACCGGCTTGCTGAAGCTTTCGAGGTCGGGCTCGGTGACGGTCATCCCGGCCGCCTTCAGCGTCGCGACGAGGCTGCCCTCCTGGCTCGAAAGCTCGGCATCCTGCCAGGCGACGCCATTGGCGATGGCGGCTTCGAGGATCGCCCGGTCGGCGTCCTTCAACCCCTTCCAGAAATCCTGGTTGATGACGATCAGCCGCGGCGTGATGATGTGGCCGGTCAGGATCAGGTGCTTCTGCACCTCCTGCAGCTTGGCGCTGTGGATCGTCGGCAGCGGGTTCTCCTGGCCGTCGACCGCGCCCTGGCTGAGCGCGAGGTAAAGCTCGTTGAAGTTGACGGGCGTCGCCTTGGCGCCCCAGGCCTCGACCATGGCGCGGAAGGTATCGACCGGCGGCACCCTGAGTTTCAGGCCGGCGACGTCGGCGGCGCTCTTCACCGCCTTGGAACCGGTCGTGAGATGGCGCTTGCCGTAATAGGTCACCGCGGCCATGCGCATGCCGCGCTTCTTGATCAGCTCCTCGTTCATCTGGGTAAAGACCGGAGCCTTGGCGACCTTCGCCATATGGGCGGGGTCGCGCCAGAGATAGGGCGCCTCGACCACCGAGAGCTGCGGCAGGAAGGAGCCGAGCGCCGCGGCGCCGTCCGTCGTCATGGTCAGCGCGCCCGAGGCGACCGCTTCCATCATGTCCTTGCCGGAGCCGAGCTGGCCGGCAGGGAAGGACTGGATGTCGACGCGGCCGGAGGTCTTCTCCTTCACCTCCTTGGCGATGCGGTCGACCATCTGCACCTGCGGATGGGTCGTCGGCAGCATCTCGCCCCAGCGCAGCACGGTCGCTTGGGCCCGCAGGACGGTCGGCATCGCGATCGCGGCACCGGCCGCGGCGGAGCCGGCGAGAAAGGCACGCTTGGTCAGCATCGTCATGATTGTCCTCCTCCCAACGCGGCCGGTTTTCCGGCTCACTTCATCCTTTAGGCCCTGTCATTCCTCGTCGTCTCAGTAGCTCATCGCCCGGGTCCGGGCGTTGTTGATGTGCTCGCTCATCGCCGCGGCGGCCGCCTCCGGATCGCGCGTTTCGATCGCCGCGATGATCTTCAGATGGTCCTGCATCACCGGCACGATGATGCTGTTGTGGATGCGGGTCTCGTATTGCCGGATCAGCCGGATCTTCAGCCAGGTGACGCGGAAAGCCTGGCTGACGATGTCGTTGTCGAGGTGATCGATGATCGCCTCGTGCATCAGCCGGTCGACATCCTCGGCCTCCTCGATCAGCGCCTGCCCCTCTTCGCCGGCCTCGGCGCGCCGCACGATCGCCTCGTGACGCTCGCGCTGCTCGGCGATCTCGGCGTCGCTGGCATTGCGCGCATAGGCCGCCGTCGCCTCCTTTTCGAGGAAGAGCCGGAACTGGAAGGCATTGCGAATCAGGTTGAGGTCGACATGCGCGACCTGCATGCCGCGCTGCGGCACGGTCTTGATCAGCCCTTCGGCTTCCAGCCGCGGGATCAGCTCGCGGATGGCCCCGAGCGGAAAGCCCGTCATCGCGACGAGCTCGCGCTGGGTGACGAACTGGCCCGGCTTGATCTCGCGCGCGAGCAGCCGCTCGGTGAAGCTGGCATAGGCCCGCTCCCTGAGCTTCAGCGGCTCGCCTTCGCGCTCCGGCTCGGACTGGCTCATCTCATCCCTTTCACGCCGCCTTGGCGCGTGTGATCTGGTCGAAGGCCGCGAAGAGCCGCTTGCGCTGGCCCTCGTCGAGCGCCGTCAGCGGCGCCCGCATCGCGCCATAGCCGGCATCGCCATGCAGATGGCCGACCAGCGCCTTCACCGCCGGCAACACCGGATAGGAGCAGATCTCGTCGACCAGCGCATTGACGACCGGGTTCTCGATGCCCTCATAGACCAGCGGCCGCAAGAGCTGCGGCACCAGATTGGCGACGCCGCAGATCGAGCCCTGCGCCCCGGCCCTGACCGCCCGCGCCAGGAGGCGCTCATCGCCGACCAGGATGGCGAGTTCGCCATGCGCCTTCAGGAAGGCTTCTGTCGTCGGGTAGTCGCAGGAGGAATCCTTGACGCCGGTGACGACGCCCGGAAACGCCTTCTTCAGCCGCTCGACCAGACCAACCGAGATGTTGACCGCCGTCACCGAGGGGATGTGGTAGAGGATCGTGTTGCGCGCCGACGGGCCGAGCTTCTCGAAGAACTGTGAGAACCAGGCATAGAGCCCCTCGTCGCTGACGCCCTTGAAGTAGAAGGGCGGCGCGACCAGCAGCCCCTTCGCCCCGATGTTCAGCGCCGTCTGTGCCTGCTCGACCGCCTCGTGCAGCGAGGAGGCGGCGATGCCGGCATAAATCTGCGTGGCCGGGTCGATGCCCGCACCGACCAGCGCGCCCAGCATCGCGGTACGGGCCGGGGCGCCGAGCGCAGCGCCCTCGCCGGTGGTGCCGAACAGAGTAACGCTGTCGCAGCCATTGGCCAAGACGTAGCGGGCGTGATGGACGAGCCGCGGCAGGTCGACGGCGCCGCCCTCCCGCATCGGCGTGGTGATGGCGCAGGAGAGGCCGAAGCGATTGGTGTCGAGAGCCATGGAGATCGTCTTTCCCAAAGCGTGTTAAACTGACATGTTAGATAGAGGTTAGCGCGCAGACAGTCTAGCGGCAAGCGGCTCAGCCATCCTTGAGTCCTCCGGCGGAGAGGCCGGCGACGATCTCGCGCTGGGCGAGCACGGTCAGCAGCAGCACCGGCAGCGTCACCAAGAGCGCGGCGGCCGCGAGAGGTCCCCAGGAGATCTGCTCGAAGGTCAGCGAGTTGTAGACGGCCGAGGGCAGCGTCCGGCTCGCCTTGCCGCCCAGCACCACCGAGAAGATGAAATTGTTCCAGGAGAAGATGAAGGCGAGGATACCACCGACGACGATGCCGGGCCGGGCCAGTGGCAGGGCCACATGGCGGAAGGCCTGCCAGGTCGTGGCGCCGTCGATGCGTGCGGCGTCCTCGAGCTCCATCGGAACGTTCTCGAAGTACCCGATCATGATCCAGACGATGATCGGAATGGTGATCACGAGATGGGTGATGACCAGCGCGGTGATCGTGCCGACGAGGCCGGTGATCTGGAACAGCAGGAAGAGCGGGATCAGATAGGACAGCGCCGGCGTCATCCTTGCGATCAGGATCAGGATCGCAAACTTGGTCGCCTTGCCGCGCGCGATGCCGTAGCCGGCCGGCACGCCGACGAGGAGGCCGACCAGCACGGCTCCGCCTGTGACCAGGATCGAGTTCCAGAGGTAGAGCGCGAAATTGTTCTTCTCGAACACGTCGAGATAGTTCGCCAGCGTCGGCGGGTTCGGGATGAAGACCGGCGGGAAGGCGGTGTTGTCGAGCTCGTTCTTCAGCGAGAGCGAGATCATCCAGAGGAAGACCAGCACCGCCGGCGAGACCAGCACGAAGACCGAGGCGTAGAAGCCGAGCTTCTTGGCGAGCCGCTTCATCACGCGTTCCACTTCGACTTCTGGCGCGCATAGAGCAGCAGCAGCGAGAGCATGATGATGATCACGAAGAAGATCACCACGACTGCCGAGGCGTAGCCGATCTTGTAGAACTGGAAGGCCTGCAGATAGAGGAAGATGTTCAACGTCTCGGAGGCCGTGCCCGGGCCGCCCTGGGTGATCACGAAGATCGTGTCGAACGCCTTCAGCGCATCGATGGTGCGGATCACGATCGCCACCATGATGAAGGGCCAGACCAGCGGCAGCGTGATGTGGCGGAACATGTGCCAGTCATTGGCGCCGTCGATCAGCGCGGATTCGTAAGGCTCCCGCGGCAGCCCGGCGAGGCCGCCGAGCACGATCAGCATGACCAAAGGCGTCCAGTGCCAGACCTCGACCAGGACCAGCGTCGGGATCACGGTGCTGGGCGAATAGACCCAGGGCTGCGGGCCGATGCCGATAAGCGAGAGCAGATAGTTCAGCACGCCGAGCTGCGGATGGAACATCATCGTCCAGACCAGCGCCACCGCGACCGGCGTCGCCATCATCGGCATCACGAAGATGGTGCGCAGCAGTCCGCGGAACGGGAATTCGCGATGGAAGACCAGGGCCGCGGCGGTCCCGAAGACGATCGGCAGCACCACGGCGAGCACCGTGAAATAGAAGGTGTGCCCCATCGACTCGATGAAGCGCGGATCGCGCAGCAGCTCGGCATAGTTCTGCAGGCCGACGAATTCCGGCCCGCCGCCGATCTTCCAGTCCTGGCTCGACATGTAGAGCGTGAACAGCCAGGGGAAGACGATCACGCTGGCGACGATCAGCACCGCCGGCAAAGAGAACAGCCAGTAGCGCGGCGTGAAATCCTTCGAATCCGCCGCAGGTGGCTGCGCCGGGTTCGCGAGGCCGGAAGCTGGCAAGGTGGTGCTGGTCATCTGCTGCTCTGGAAACTCGCGCCGTCATGCTCGCCCTTGTGGCGAGCATCCGCGTCTTGAACATCGCCCTGCCTAAGGGGAGGCGTGGATGGTCGGGACAAGCCCGACCATGACGCGTCCCGCGGCAGGCTGTTGGCCCTCAGCCCTGCTCGCTCTTCGCCAGCACCGGCGCGAAGGCCTCGGTCGCCTTCTTCAGCTCGGCCGCAACATCGGCCCCGCCGATCATGTTGGTCAGGCCGACGCCGAAGACGTCGCGGAACTCGGTGACCGGGACGATCTGCGGCAGCGCGGCGCGGGCGATC
Source organism: Allobosea sp. WAO (assembly GCF_001509835.1). GTDB lineage: Bacteria > Pseudomonadota > Alphaproteobacteria > Rhizobiales > Beijerinckiaceae > Allobosea. The sequence goes on along the minus strand of NZ_JXTJ01000018.1, from coordinate 158,673 downwards.
TTCGCCGAGTTCAGCAGGCAGTCGAAATACTGCTTGCCGAACTTCGAAGACTCGATCGTCGCCTTGTCGAGATAGGCCGAGGAACGGGCCGGGGCGCCGGCGCCGGCCTTCAGCATGGCGAGCTGCTGGGCCTTGTTGGTGATGAACTGGATGTAGAGCCAGGCTGCTTCCTTCTTGGAGGAGCCGCGCGAGATGCCAATGCCGTCGCCGAACATGCCGGCATGGTGCGCCTTCGGCCCCGGCGGAGTGACGCCATAGCCGACCTTGCCGACGATGCGCGACTTCGAGGGATCCTCGAGCGGGGTCGCGAAGCCGATGCCGTCGAGCCACATCGCGGCGCGGCCCTGCATGAAGGTGGTCTGGCATTCGTTCCAGTTGAAGCCGACCGAGCCGACCGGGCCGGTGTCCTTGTTCAGCTTCTTGTAGAGCTCGCCCGCCCAGATCGCCTCCGGCGTGTCGGTCAGGAGCTTGCCGTCGGACGAGGTGGTCTCGACGCCCTGGCCGAGCAGCAGGCAGGCCCAGACCGGGACGTTGGCGTTCTTCAGCCCGCGCGAGACGAAGCCGGCGACGCCCTTGGCCGGGTCATGTAGCTTGGCCGCGGCGACCGCCATCTCGTCCATGGTCTTGGGGTAGGCGACGCCCTTCGCGTCGAAGAGCTCCTTGTTGTAGTAGACCATCCAGTAGTCGACGAAATAGGGCAGCGTATCGAGCGCCCCGTCGGCCTGACGAGCATAGGCGACCGCGCCAGCGCCGAAATCCTCGAAATTGAAGTCGGGCGAGGTCAGCGAGGCGTCCTTGATGAAGGGCGAGAGATCGGCGAACCACTTGCCCTTGGCCGCCATGCGCTTCTGCACATGCAGCGAGATCGCGCTGACGTCGAAGCTCGGCTTGCCCGAGGCGAATTCGATCACGGCCTTCTGGCGCTGCTGCTGCTCCGGCACCTGCTCGGAGGAGACCTTGATGCCGGTGAGCTCGGTGAACTCCTTCTCGGCGGCCTGGAACAGGTCGGAGCGCGGGTTCTTGACCAGCAGCACGTCGATCGACTGGCCGGAGAAGCGCTTCCAGTTGAAGGCGGCCTGGGCATGCGCCTCGCGCAGCACCAGCGGCGAGGCGACCGCCCCGGTGGCGCCGAGCGCAGCGGCGCCGCGCAGCAGGGCGCGCCGGGTCGGCTTCAGAATGCTGTCGGTCATGGTCGTCCTCCCTGTGGACTTGAGAAGGCCGCTCCGGGCCCTTTGATCCAATGCCGGCAGGCCGCGCCCGCGAAGGGCCGGCCCGTGCCGAGGCAGCGACGCTAGTCCGGTTCAAAGCCGGTTGCAAGCTGACATGTTGGCGTGCACATAGTGTTGAACCTCCAGCAGGCAAGCCTCACGCCCATGACGGTTTCGACGCTCCCCTCAAGACCGCTCGGCCGCTCCGGCCTGATGCCGAGCGCGCTCGGTTTCGGCGGTGCTCCGCTCGGCGATCTCTATGCCCATCTCGACGAGGCAACCGCCATCGCGACCGTCGAGGCGGCGCTCGCCGCCGGCGTCAGCCTGATGGATACCTCGCCGCTCTATGGGCACGGCCTGTCGGAGCACCGCATCGGCGCTGCGCTCAGGCGCTCCGGCAGGAAGGACGTCCTGATCTCGACCAAGGTCGGCCGCGTCGCGGAGCCCTTCGCCGGGCGCGGTGACGGCTCGGGCTATCTCGGCGGCCTGCCGCACGGGCTGCGCTTCGACTACTCCTATGATGGCGCGATGCGCTCGCTCGAGCAGTCTGCGCTGCGCCTCGGTGTCGACCATCTCGACATCGTCCTGATCCACGACGTCGATATTTGGACCCATGGTGCCGCGCAGATCGAAACGCGCTTCGCCGAAGCCATGGACGGTGCCTACCGCGCCCTCGACGGGCTGCGCTCGGCCGGGGCGGTGAAGGCGATCGGCGTCGGCGTCAACGAGGCCGAGATGTGCGAGCGCTTCGCCCGCGCCGGCGATTTCGACGCCATGCTGCTCGCCGGGCGCTATTCCCTCCTGGAACAGCCGGCGCTCGCCTCCTTCATGCCGCTCGCCTTGGAGAAGGGCATCGGCCTGATGCTGGGCGGCGTCTTCAACTCCGGCATCCTGGCGACCGGCCCGGTGCTGGCCGCACGTTATAATTACCGGCCGGCCCCGCCGGAAATTCTCGCCCGCGTCGCCGAAATCGAGGCCGTCTGCGCCCGCCATGGCGTGCCCTTGCGCCGCGCCGCCCTGCAGTTCCCGCTCGGCCACCCCGCAGTTTCGAGCCTGGTGATGGGCGCCGTCAAACCCGCTGAGGTCGCTGACCAGCTCACCGAGCTTTCCGCTCCCATTCCCGCCGCCCTCTGGGCCGAGCTGAAGGCAAGAGGGCTGCTCGGCGCCGATGTTCCGGTTCCGGGGTGAGGCCATGCGGATCGACGCTCATCAGCATTTCTGGAGCCTCGCCCGCGGCGATTATGGCTGGCTGACCCCAGCGCTCGGCGCAATCCATCGCGATTTCGGCCCCGACGATCTCGAGCCGCTGCTGGCCCGCCACGGCATCTGCCGCACCATCCTGGTCCAGGCCGCGCCGACCGAGGCAGAGACGGCCTATCTGCTCGATCTCGCGGCGAGCACCCCCTTCGTCGCCGGCGTGGTCGGCTGGACCGATTTCGACGCCGGCAATGCCGCGGAGCGCATCGCCTCCCTCGCCGGAAACAGCCTGCTGCTCGGCCTGCGCCCCATGGTCCACGACATCGCCGATGAGGGCTGGCTGGCGCGCGCGAGCCTCGGACCGGCCTTCCGGGCCATGGCTGAGCACGGCCTCATCTTCGACGCCCTGCTGAAGCCCCGCCACATCGCGCCGATGCTTGCCGTGCTCGAGCGCCATCCCGAGCTTTCCGTCGTCATCGACCATGGCGCCAAGCCCGATCTCGCGCGCGGTGAGATCACCGCCTGGCGCACCGGCATGACCGCGCTTGCCGCTCACCCCCAGGTCTTCTGCAAGCTCTCGGGGCTCGTCACCGAGGCCCGCACCGACTGGACCCTCGCGACGCTACGGCCTGTCGTCGAGCATCTGCTCGATGCATTCGGGCCGGCGCGCCTGATCTGGGGCAGCGACTGGCCGGTGGTGACGCTGCGGGCAAGCTATGCACAGTGGTTCGGCGCCGCGGATGCCTTGCTGGCCGCCCTGCCGGACGCACAGCGCGAAGCCATCCTCGGTGGCAATGCCCGCCGGCTCTATCTCTCGCAGCGTGGACGCAACTGAGATGCTCAGGAACTTAGACCCCGTCCTCTCCGCCGATCTGCTCTGGGTTCTCGCTGCCATGGGCCATGGCGACGACCTCGCTCTGGTCGATGCCAACCATCCCGCCGAAAAGATCGCACGCGCCACCACGAGCGGACGCTTGATCCGTCTGCCCGGCCTCACCATGGCACGGGCGGCCAGGGCGATCCTCTCGGTGCTGCCAATCGACGATTTCGAGCCGGAGCCGGCCCGCCGCATGCTGGTCGTCGGCGATGCCGACGCGATCCCGGAGGTCCAGCGCCAGGTCGCGCACGAGCTCGCCAAGGCCCTCGGCCGCCCTGAGCCGCTCGCCGGGATCGAACGCTTCGCCTTCTACGAAGCGGCCAAGGCGAGCTTCGCCGTGGTCCAGGTCGGCGATCCCCGGCCCTATGGCTGCTTCCTCTTCCGCAAGGGCGTGATCGCCGGCGAACCGGGCTAGACTTTGCTCCGACTACCCCGTTCTCTCTCGCGCACTAAAAGACATATTTACAATACATCTTTCATCGCCTAGAAGCACTTGCAGTCGGAATGTCAGTTAAGGGCAGTCGGAACGATGATCGACCGAGCACGACAGGACGCCCTCGCCGCGCCGGGCTCCGCTGGCACGACACCCGCCGCCGCAAGAGCGGTTCGACCGACCAATCATCTGCCTGCCGAAGGTGACAGCACTTTGGTACCGATGCTGGTCAGCGGCCTCGTGCTGGTCGTCATCGCCATGGTCGGCGTGATGATGTTCGCCTGACGGAGGAGCGTCCCCGCCAACCTCATATCCCCGGCCCGAAAGCGCCGATCATGCGGGCTATGGCAGCAGGCCAGAGCCGCCGTCCCGGCCGTTATCCCCGCTTGCGCGCGTCGAGCCAGACATGCTTGCGCCAGGTCGGCGGCAGCAGCCGGTCGCCGAGACCGTGCCGCTCTTCCAGCCCGATCAGGAACCGCTGCGCGGTGTTCTTGGGTCTGCGGCTCTCATAGGCGGCGTTCACTGCGAACACCTCGACCGGGTCCAGCCCGAGCATGGCCGGCAGCGCCTGGAACTCCGACAGCGTGTATTCGCGATGGTGGCCGATGAACGGATTGCCGTCATGGAAGAAGGCTGAGAAGGATTCGTGCACGGTCTTTCCGCGCAGCAGCCGCATCCGCATGTCGATGCGGGCGACATTCGGCGTCGACAGGCAGAGGCGGCCACCCGGAACCAGCGCCTCGGCCATCGCGGTCAGCACCGGCTTCGGCGAATGGTCGAAATGCTCGATCGTTTCGAAGGCGACGGCGACGTCGAAGGTCGCGGCGGGCAGCGGCGTCTGGAAGACATCCGAACGCTGAATTTCGATGCCGAGCTTGTCGAACAGCTTCAGCCGGCGTCTGACCTCCTCCGGGAAGCCCTGCATGTCGCCGTCGATATAGGGCAGGGTATCGACGATGGTCACGGCAGTGCCGAGCACATGCGCGACGACGAGATAGGCCGAGGTGCTGCCGCCGATATCGCACAGCCGCCCACCGGGATGGGAAGCCAGAGCGGCCGCGATCTGCATGCGCGCGCTGATTGCCTTCTGGTCGCCGAGCAGACGGAGGGCTTCAGTAACCGCTGCATTGAAATCGGCTGCCAAAATATTGCGACGCCGCAGAATCCGCTCGACTGTGGGATGCATGGATCTAGCTGTTAGATACGATCGACAGGCAAAAAGTAATCATGCACGTCAATTCAAGCCCCGGATTGCTCTTTACGCAGAAGAGCTGCGGACACTCATTCGAGCTGCTGGCAGCAATATTCGTCCTGTAGCCGGCCTGTCAATCGCGCCGAAGATCGTCTCCGTACCGGCGCCGAAGCTCTCTCCTGAGGACTGCAGCACAGGAACGTCCCATCGGCGCACGACGGCCCACCGGACCGCCCAGGTCTCCGCGCCGTCCAGACGGACGAAAGCGCCGAAATGCAGGAAAGGACATGGTGCGCTTGTCCGCAGCGAGATCGAACCCGAAAGGCTCGGAAGGGCGACAGCCGCGGGCCGGTCAGGCCGCCCTATCGGAGCGGTGAGCGAAGCGAATTCGCGTGAGATATGGATAATGGTGCCCCTGGCCGGGATCGAACCAGCACTCCTTGCGGAACTCGATTTTGAGTCGAGCGCGTCTACCAATTCCGCCACAGGGGCCCCTTGCGGGCGGCGCGGACTATAGCTGTCGATCCCGTCCGGTCAATCTCGCGTGAGCGGCTTTTTCGCACGGTGCTCCGCGATGGACGCGACGGGCGGAGGCGGATAGCTAGAAGCGCATCCATTCCGGCGGGCTTCCCGCCGCTGAGAACACCGGCATCGACGAAAAGGCTGGAGCATGGCTACAGCGAATACGCCTCCCGCTCCCGCCAGCGCTCTGGACAGACCGGGAGCCTTCAAGCGCCTCTATCTCTGGACCCTGTCGCTAGCCGCACGACCGGCCGCCCAGTTTTGGCTTGCCCTCGTCGCCTTCGTCGAGAGTTCCTTCTTCCTGATCCCAGCCGATGTCCTGTTCGTGCCAATGGCGCTGGCCAACCCGCGAAAGGCCTATCGCTACGCCGTGATCGCAACCGCGTTCTCGACACTTGGCGGCATCGCCGGCTACGCGCTCGGCTACTTCGCCTTCGATGCACTCGCCCGGCCGGTCCTCGCTTTTTACGGCAAACTCGCCGCCTTCGAGGCTCTGCGTGCCTGCGCCGGCCCCGACACCACGCTGCTACTGCTGACCACCTCCGGCCTCGCCCATCTGCCGCCGATCAAGGTGGTGACGATCCTCGCCGGCGCCGTGCAGGTCGGGCTCGGCTTCTTCGTGATCTCATGCGTGCTGGCGCGCGGCGCCCGCTTCTTCGCCCTCGCCTTCCTGCTGCGCCGCCATGGCCCGGCGATCCGCCATTTCATCGAGCGGCGCCTCAAGCTCATCGCCTTCGGCGGCGCCTCCCTGGCGATCCTGCTCTATTTCGGCCTCAAGCTGCTGACAGGCTCTGGCCAACTCCTTTCCTGCTGAGCGACCCATGACCACTGCGCCTCTCGCCCAAGCCTTCGCAAATCCACGCCGCGTCATCGCCCTGATCGGGCTTGCCAGCCTCGCACTGATCGCCGGCGCCTGGTTCTTCGAGCTCGTCGTGCTGTTGCGGCCCTGCAAGCTCTGCCTCGAACAGCGCGTCCCGCATTACGCCGCGATCGGGCTTGCCGCCGTCGCGCTGCTTCTCGCCCGCTCGCGCCGCGCCCAGCTCGTCGCCCTTGCCGCCCTCGCTTTGCTGATGGCCTGGAGCACAGGGCTCGGCATCTACCATTCCGGCGTCGAATGGGGCTGGTTCGCCGGCCCGAACGATTGCGGCGGCGCCCCCGCCCCGCTGGCCGCCGGCATGCAGGACTTCATGAAACAGCTGCAGACGACCCGCGTCATCTCCTGCACCGAGGCCGCCTGGCGCTTCCTCGGTCTCTCGCTCGCCGGCTGGAACGCACTGGCATCGGCAGGGCTGCTGATCGCAGCGCTGCTCGGATTGAAGAGTGCCATGAGAGTGGCTGGCGGTTCGCCAGCGTGAGCCGATTGGCGTGACCGCCGAGAACCGGCGCGCAGCGGACCTATGTCCGTGAGCGCCGGAAGCGCAGCAAGTCGCGCTAGACGGCCGCGCCAGTAGAATTTGCGGGCTGGCTCAGGGCTCGAGTTCGGAATCCCAGTAGAGATAGTCGAGCCAGCTATCGTGCAGATAGTTCGGCGGGAAGAGCTTGCCGTTGCGGTGCAGGTCGTTGATCGACGGCGCGAACGGCTTCTGCATCGGAATCATCCCGACGGCTGTCGGCATCTTGTCGCCCTTGCGCAGATTGCAGGGCGAGCAGGCCGCGACAACGTTTTCCCAGGTCGTCATGCCGCCCTTTGAGCGCGGAATCACATGGTCGAAGGTCAGCTCATCGCGCCCGAGGCAGTACTGGCAGGCGAAACGGTCGCGCAGGAAAACGTTGAAGCGGGTGAAGGCGGGGGTACGGGAGGGCTTGATGTAGGTCTTGAGCGAGACCACCGAGGGCAGCTTCATGTTGAAGCTCGGACTGCGCACCACGGTATCGTATTCGGAGACGATGTTGACCCGGTCCATGAAGACCGCCTTGATCGCGTCCTGCCAGCTCCACAACGACAGGGGGTAGTAGCTCAGCGGCCTGAAATCCGCGTTGAGCACCAAAGCCGGACAGCCGTCCGGCGAAGCCATCGGATGCATCACATGCGCCGTCACCCGTATCGCGCCTCCGCTTAATCGAGCCGGACGAATCCCGTAGCCCGACAATGTAAGCGCGAGACGACAGGATTGTGAAGCGTCCGTTAAGAAGCAGGTGCGCAAGCGCCGTCATTCCCGCGGCCAACTTGGCGCGCTGGCGGAAATGACGGCGTCAAATAGGTGATGTCGGGAAGCGCCGCCCGGGAGTGCCCGGGCAGGTCGCGCGAATCAGCGGGTCGGGACCGGCTTCTCGCCGCGATAATCGTAGAAGCCGCGCTTGGTCTTGCGACCGAGCCAACCGGCCTCGACATACTTCACCAGCAGCGGGCAGGGCCTGTACTTCGAATCCGCCAACCCGTCATGGAGCACCTGCATCACGGATAGGCAGGTGTCGAGGCCGATGAAATCGGCGAGCTGGAGCGGGCCCATCGGATGGTTGGCGCCGAGCCGCATCGCGGTGTCGATCGCCTCGACCGAGCCGACGCCCTCATAGAGCGTATAGACGGCCTCGTTGATCATCGGCAGCAGGATGCGGTTGACGATGAAGGCCGGAAAATCCTCGGAAACCGAAGCGGTCTTGTGCAGCCGGGCGACGAAGTCCTTGGCGAGCTCGAAAGTATGGTCGTCGGTCGCGATGCCGCGGATCAGCTCGACGAGCTGCATCAGCGGCACGGGATTCATGAAATGGATGCCGATGAAGCGCTCCGGACGATCCGTCGCCGCCGCGAGACGGGTAATCGAGATCGAAGAGGTATTGGAGGCGAGCAGCGCGTCCGGCCGCAGATAGGGGCAGACCGAGGTGAAGATCTTGCGCTTGATCTCCTCGCTCTCGGTCGCCGCCTCGATCACCAGATCGCAGGCACCCAGGCCTTCGAGAGACGGCGCCGCCGCAATCCGCGACATGGCGTCGCGGCGGATCTCATCGGCGATGGCGCCCTTCGAGACCTGCCGGGCCATGTTGCCGTCGATCGTCGCCAGCGCCGCCTTGATGCGGTCCTCGGCGATGTCGTGCAGCTTGACCTCGAACCCGGCGACCGACGCCACATGGGCGATGCCGTTGCCCATCTGCCCGGCACCGATGATGCCGATCGTCCTGATCTCTTGGTCCATTTGACGCTTCTGTTTCCCGGTGGCTGGAGCCGGATACCTTCAAGGGAACGCACCGCGTTTGCCCCTCAAGGCTGCATCCATCTCCCAACGTGACGTTAGAGCGGAATGCGAAAAACCGGCCCCCGACTTTTTCGCATTCCGCTCTGGCACGGGCCGCAGCACTGCGGCCCGTGGTGGTTCAGCTTACTTGCCGATCTTGGCGAGCTCGGCCTCGAGCTCCGGCATGATCGTGAAGAGATCGCCGACCAGGCCGTAATCGGCGACCTGGAAGATCGGCGCCTCCTCGTCCTTGTTGATCGCGACGATCACCTTGGAGTCCTTCATGCCGGCGAGATGCTGGATCGCGCCGGAAATGCCGACAGCGACATAGAGATCGGGCGCCACCACCTTGCCGGTCTGGCCGACCTGCCAGTCGTTCGGGGCGTAGCCGGCATCGACCGCAGCGCGCGAGGCGCCCATGGCGGCGCCGAGCTTGTCGGCGACCGGCTCGATCACCTTGCCGAAATTCTCCGCCGAGGCGAGCGCGCGCCCGCCGGAGACGATGATCTTGGCCGAGGCGAGTTCCGGACGGTCGGACTTGGCGACCTCCTCGCCCTTGAAGCTCGAAATGCCGGTGTCGGCCACCGCCGCGACGCTCTCGATCGGCGCGGTCGCCGAACCGTCGCCGGCCGCCTGGAAGGAGGCGCCGCGCACGGTGATGACCTTCTTGGCATCGCCCGACTGTACGGTCTGGATGGCGTTTCCGGCATAGATCGGCCGCTCGAAGGTATCGGCAGATACGACCTTGGTCACCTCCGAGATCTGCATCACGTCGAGCAGGGCGGCGACGCGCGGCATCACGTTCTTGCCGGTCGTGGTGCCCGGCGCGACCAGCGCGTCATAGGCGCCGGCGAGCGAGACGATCAGCGCCGCCAGCGGCTCCGCAAGGCGGTGCTCGTAGGATGCGTCCTCGGCGTGCAGCACCTTCTCGACACCGTCGAGCTTGGCCGCGGCCTCGGCGACGGCCTTGGCGTTGTGGCCGGCGACCAGGACATGCACGGGGGCGCCGAGCGCCTTGGCGGCGGTCAGGGCCTTGCAGGTCGCTTCGTTGAGGGTCTTGTTGTCGTGCTTGGCGAGCAGCAGCGTCGTCATGGTTCAGAGCACTCCCGCTTCGTTCTTCAGCTTGGAGACAAGTTCGGCGGCCGAGGAGACCTTGACGCCGGCCGAGCGGCTCGGCGGCTCGGCGGTCTTCAGCACGGTCAGGCGCGGCGCGACATCGATGCCGAGCGCTTCCGCCGTGGTCTCGTCGAGCGGCTTCTTCTTCGCCTTCATGATGTTCGGCAGCGAAGCGTAGCGCGGCTCGTTCAGGCGCAGATCGGTGGTCACGATCGCCGGCAGCTTCAACCCGACGGTCTGCAGGCCGCCATCGACCTCGCGGGTGACGTCGATCGAGCCATCGCCGACCACGACCTTCGAGGCGAAGGTGCCCTGCGGCCAGCCGAGCAGCGCCGCCAGCATCTGGCCGGTCTGGTTGGCGTCGTCGTCGATCGCCTGCTTGCCGAGGATGACGAGCTCGGGCGTCTCCTGCTCGACGACCTTCTTCAGGATCTTGGCGACGGCGAGCGGTTCGACCGTGCCATCGACCTTGACCAGGATGCCGCGGTCGGCGCCCATGGCGAGGCCGGTGCGGATCGTCTCCGCCGCCTGCGCCGGGCCGATCGAGACAACGACCACCTCGGTCGCCTTGCCGGCTTCCTTCAGCCGCAGCGCCTCTTCGACCGCGATCTCGTCGAAGGGGTTCATCGACATCTTCACATTGGCCAGCTCGACGCCCGAGCCGTCCGCCTTCACGCGGATCTTCACGTTGTAGTCGACAACCCGCTTGACGGGGACGAGGATCTTCATGGGCGCTTCACCGTTCGGGAAAGAAGGACCGTGAACCGGTGCCGAACGAAATCGCGGCAGTTCGGCATCGCGGCCCGCGACTGGAATGCGCGGGGACCGTAGCGACGGGCATTTGCCGTTGTCAACGGCGTGAAGGTCGCGCCAGGCTCATGCCGGACGCCCGAACAGCGGCTGACCGCGCCGGATCATGAGCGGCGTCAGCGCCGCGCCGGCGCCGAGCCCGCCGAGATGCGCCCACCAGCCGACCGCCCCCTGCTGGTCGAACAGCGCCGAAACTAGCTGGAACAGGATCCAGGCGCCGAGCGCGTACATCGCCGGAATGTGGATCGGAATCCATTTGAAGGCGAGCCCCCAGACGCGCACGCGCGGGTAGAGCATCAGATAGGAGGCGATCACGCCCGAGATCGCGCCGGAAGCGCCGACCAGCGGCTGCTCCGATTCCGGATTCATCAACGCATGCAGCAGCGCCCCGGCCGTGCCGCAAAGCATGAAGAAAACGAGGAAGCGCAGATGGCCCATCGCGTCCTCGACATTGTCGCCGAAGACCCAGAGGAACAGCATGTTGCCGACGAGATGAGCGAAGCTGGCATGCAGCAGGATGCCGGTGATCAGCGTCAGCCAGGGCGGTGCCTTGAGCAGTTCCGGCGGCAGTTGCGCCTCGCCGAACAGAACGGCGGGGATCGTGCCGAAACCGGCGAGGACCGCGATCTCGCTCGCCTCGCTGGTCCAGTGCATCAGCACGACCCGCAGCAGGACGCAGATCGCGATCAGCGCATAGGTGACATAGGCGACGCGGATGAAACGCATCGGCACGCCATCATGCAGCGGCACGAACATCGGTTCAGCGGTTCTGCCCGGGCGTCCAGAGCACGTCGCCCCCGGCCCTGGCGTTGAGATAGCGGGAGGCGACGAAGAGGAAGTCGGAGAGCCGGTTGATGAACTTCAGCGCCGGCTTCGCCACGCTCTCGCCCTCGATACCGGCGAGCTCGACCATCAGCCGCTCCGCCCGCCGGCTGACGGTGCGCGCGAGATGCAGATGGGCGGCGGCCGGTGTGCCGCCAGGCAGCACGAAGGAGCGCAGCGTGCCGAGTCCCTTGTTCAGCGTGTCGATCTCGGCCTCGAGCCGGTCGACCTGCGCCTGCACGATGCGCAGCGGTTCCCATTCCAGCTTCTCGCCGGTATCGGGCGAGGCGAGTTCGGCACCGAGGTCGAACAGATCGTTCTGGATGCGGCCCAGCATCGCATCGACCGTCGCATCCTCGGAGGCGCAGTGCAGCCGCGCCATGCCGATGCAGGCATTTGTCTCGTCGGTGGTGCCATAGGCGGCGATGCGCAGGTCGAATTTCGGCCGGCGAGCCCCGGTGGCGAGCGCCGTGGTGCCGTCGTCGCCCGTGCGCGTGTAGATGCGGTTGAGAATGACCATGGCAGCTTTATAGCGCGCCGCCGCGCCGGCGGAAGGGGAGGTTTCGCTCGGTCATGACGAACCGGCTCAGCCGAGCCGCAGCGGCAGCAGCCCCGGCTCCTTCAGCGTCTCCAGCGCGATCTCGGAGCGCACCCGGGCGACGCTCTCATGCGGCAGCAGGACCTCATTCACCAGTCGAGACAGCTCCTTGAGATCGCCGACCGCGACTTTCAGCATGTAGTCGGCCTCGCCGGTCAGGGCATGGGCCTCGAGCACGGCCGGGGTGAGCTTCACCAGATCGCGGAAGCGCCGGGCATTGTCGCGCGAATGGGTGTTCAGCGCGACATGGATGAAGACGGTGACGGACAGCCCGATCGCCTCCGGGTCGATCAGGGCGCGATAGCCGCGCACTACCCCATCCTGCTCCAGCCGCTGGCGCCGACGCGAGACCTGGCTCGCCGACAGGCCGATCCTCTCGGCCAGCGCGCCATTGGTCAGCGAGGCGTCCTGCTGCAGCGCTTCGAGCAGGCGCCAGTCGAAAGCATCCAGGGCGGTCATTCTGTGAGCGATTCCATTGTTTGATGCACGTTCCATGCAAATGAAGCGCTCGGTCGGTCGATTTTGCAAGATCATCGCTACTGCGATGCGCGACCATGCACCATCCAGATCGACCCAGGAGGAGGATGCCATGGGCCCGTTTCCGCACGACACCGCCCCACCCGCGATTTCCGACGCCAATCCGATGGGCACGGACGGCTTCGAGTTCGTCGAATACGCCCACCCGGAGCCGGAGAAGCTCGGGGCGCTGTTCGAGACGATGGGCTTCACCAAGGTCGCGAAGCACCGCTCCAAGAAGGTGACGCTCTACCGCCAGGGCGACGTCAATTTCGTCGTCAATGCCGAGCCTGATTCTTTCGCCCAGGGCTTTGCCGCCGCGCACGGCCCCTGCGCCTGCGCCATGGCCTTCCGGGTCGTCGACGCCAGGCACGCCTTCGAGCGCGCCGTCGCGCTCGGCGCCGAGCCCTATGAAACCAGGGTCGGCCCCGGCGAACTGCAGATTCCGGCGGTCAAGGGCATCGGCGGCTCGCTGCTCTATTTCGTCGAGCGCTATCGCGAGAAGGGCTCGATCTGGGATGTCGACTTCGAATGGCTCGGCGAGCGCGACCCGCACCCCGAGCAGGCCGGCATGTATTATCTCGACCATCTCACCCACAACGTCATGCGCGGCCGCATGGACCATTGGGCCGACTGGTACGGAAAACTCTTCAATTTCCGCGAAATCCGCTTCTTCAACATCGAGGGCAAGCTGACCGGGCTGATCTCGCGCGCCCTGACCTCGCCCTGCGGCAAGATCCGCATCCCGATCAACGAATCCCTCGACGACAAGAGCCAGATCGAGGAGTACCTGCGCCAGTACAAGGGCGAGGGCATCCAGCATGTCGCGCTCGGCGCCCGCGACATCTATGCCAGCGTCGAGCAATTGCGCGCCAACGGCCTGCCCTTCATGCCCTCCCCGCCCGCGACCTATTACGAGAAGGTCGATGGCCGCGTGCCAAACCATGGCGAGCCGGTCGAGCGGCTGAAGGCCAACGGCATCCTGATCGACGGCGAGGGCGCGGTCGCACTCGGCGAGAAGGCCGGCCGGATGAGCAAGGTGCTGCTGCAGATCTTCTCGGCCACCGTGGTCGGGCCGATCTTCTTCGAGTTCATCCAGCGCAAGGGCGATGACGGCTTCGGCGAAGGCAATTTCCGTGCCCTGTTCGAGTCGATCGAGGAGGATCAGATCCGCCGCGGCGTGCTGAAGCCGCAGGCGGCGGAATAGACCGCGTTCCCATCATGGTCGGGCTTGTCCCGACCATCCACGTCTTCGCGTCGCCGACCCGATGCGACGTTCAGGACATGGATGCTCGCCGCAAGCGCGGGCATGACGGCGGAGGTCATCAGTCAGGCTGCGAGCTTCGGCGCCGTCATCGCCTCGCGCAGGGCCTGCGCGAAATGTCGTGCGGCGAGGCCGGCTCCCGGCGCGATCACCAGCCCGACCGAAAGCTCGAACAGCGCCGGCAGCCCGTCGGCCGGCGCCAGCCGCCGCAGCCCGGCCGGTATGGCGCTTTCGGTGATGGCAGTGACGCAAAGGCCCGCCTCCACCGCCGAGAGCAGGCCGGCCATATGCGAGGAGGAGAACACCAGCCGGTGCGGCCGCTCGGCCGCCTCGAGCGCCGCCAGGATGCGCGGGCGCGCCCGGCAGCCCTCGTTGAACAGGCCGAGCGGCAAGGTCTCCTCGAGCTCCGGCCGATGGCCGCGCGCCGCGACCCAGACCAGCGGCTCGCGCCTGAGGCGCTCGCCCTTGGGCCGACCCGGATCCTGCGTGATCACTGCAAGGTCGAGCTCACCGGCCGCGACCGCCGGCTCGATCCGCTTCGAAAGCTCGCAATGCACCTCGAGCTCGACACGCGGATGCTCGGCCGAGAAGCGCATGATCAGCGGGCGCAGATAGGCATCGACATAATCGTCGGGCACGCCGATGCGCAGGCGTCCCGAAGCCTTGTCGCCGGCAAGCTCGGCCCGCGCCTCGCATTCGACCGCGAGCAGGCGGCGCGCATGGGCGAGCAGCCGCTCGCCCGCCTCGGTCGGCGCGACGCCGCGGCGCGACCGCTCCAGCAGCTGCCGGCCGAGCGTCGCCTCGAGGTCCTGGATGCGCCCGGAGATTGCTGATTGCGTGCGCCCGAGCCTTTGCCCGGCCGCGGTGAAGCCGCCGGTTTCGGCGACGGCGACCAGCATGGCGAGCGCATCGAGATCGAGATGGGTGGACATGTCCGCGCTCCATCGGAAACGCCAATAGATAAATCAGAATAATCCGTTTTTCCGATTGTCGGAAGCGGCCTATAGCGGCAGGCATCAACACAGCCCTTCTCGTGAGCAGCCGCGGCGCCGCTGCTCACGAGAAGGGCTTGCATGCAGCGACCGAAAGCCGCCCGATGTCCGCCCCCGGCCTCAGCCTTTCCGACCGCCCGGCCTCGCCGGCGTTCGGCATGTTCCTCGTCCTGATGCTGGGCGCGACCTGCATCGGCTTCTCCGGCATCTTCGTGCGCTTCGCCGATGTCGGCCCCGCGGCCGCGGGCTTCTGGCGCATGCTCTTCGCCCTGCCGGTGCTCGGTGCCTGGATGGCGCTGGAGGGCCGCCGCGCCGGAACCGCGGGTGTCAGGTCAGGCGCACTCCTCCCGATCACGCTCGCCGGCATCGCCTTCGGCGTCGACGTCATCCTCTATAACGGCTCGCTGCTGCACACGACCATCGCCAACGCCTCGCTGCTCGGCAATCTCTCGCCGGTCGGCGTGATCCTCGGCGGCTGGCTGATCTTCGGCGAGCGTCCGACGCGGCGCATCCTCGGCGCCCTGCTCCTGGCGCTCGGTGGCGCCGGCATGCTGGTGCTGCCCAAATTCAGCGGCGCGCCCGCTGCCGGCTCCCTGCTCGGCGACACGCTCGCCATCGGCGCCGCCTTCTCCTATGCCGCCTATATCCTCGCCGTCCGTCGCGCCCGCAACCGCGCCGATGCCGGCCGCATCGGCCTGATCTCGACCGCGATCTGCGCCGTCTTCTGCTTCGCCGCCGCGCTCGGCCTCGGCGAGACCATCCTGCCGCAGACGCTGACCGGCTGGCTCGCCGTCGCCGCACTCGGCTTGGTCTCGCATGCCCTGGGCCAGGGCCTGATCACGCTGGCGCTCGGCCATTACGGGGCCAATGCGACCTCACTCGTGATGGTCTGGCCCTCGCTGGTCTCGGTGCTCGCGGCCTGGGCGATCTTCGCCGAGCAGCCGTCGCCGGCCCAGGCCTTCGGCGGCGTCGCGATCCTGGCTGCCGTGCTGATGGTCCGGAAGGGCTGAGGCCGGCTTCGCCCGGCTCGCTTCACGATTTCATCCACGAGCGATCCAAACGGCTCCTCCGGCGTTTAGCCGGCAGGAGGAGCTGTCATGGAACGACATCCGATGGCGAAAGCCTGCGTCGCAGCCGCCCTGCTGCTTCTGGCCAGCCCGGGCGCAGCCCAGACCGAGGCCGGCAATGGCGAAGCGGACTTCCTCAATGCGCTCGAAGGCCGCTTCAGCGGCGACGGCACGCTGCAGAGCGCCGGCGGCAGCAGCCGTTCGCTGAGCTGCGAGTTCAAGGGCGACCAGCAGGGTTTGCGGCTCAGCCTCGACGGCAGTTGCCGCACCGCCGCCATCTTCAGCGCGACGATCAGGATCGAGCTGCGGCACGATCCCAAGACCGGGCGCTATGCCGGCACTTTCCGGGAGAGCACCGGAACCGTCGCCGATCTCGGCGGCAGGCGGCAGGGCGAGCGGCTGACACCCGCCTTCAACGAGACTGCCGAGAGCGTGCGGCCGAACCCGCCGGCGACCCTGACGATCACCCGCCGGCAGGATGGCATCGGCCTGACGCTGCGGGGCAGCAAGCCGGGGCAGGGCCAGAATCTCGACCTGGCCTTGCGCGAGGACTGACGCGCAAAAAGGGCCCGCCCGAAGGCAGGCCCTTGGTTTTCTCTCACTCCGCCGCCAGTCGCGGCGGGGTGAGCTTTCCGGTCATCGCCTTGGCGCTGGCTTCGCCCGGCGTCTGCTCGGGATCATGGATCGGCTCCCAGGTCGATTCATCCTCGGCCTTGCTGAAGAAGCGGCCGAAAGCCCAGGCCAGAAGGCGCCCGAGATCGTCCATCACCGTGTAGAAGGACGGCACGAAGACGAGGCTGAGCACGGTCGAGACAATCAGGCCGCCGATCACCGCGATCGCCATGGGCGAGCGGAACTCGCCGCCATCGCCGACGCCATAGGCGGAGGGCAGCATGCCGGCCGCCATGGCGATCGTCGTCATCACGATCGGCCGCGCCCGCTTGCGGCCGGCCTCGATCAGCGCCGTCATCCGGTCCTTGCCGCGCCCGACTTCCTCGACCGCGAAATCGACCAGCATGATCGCGTTCTTGGTGACGATGCCCATCAGCATCAGCAGGCCGATATAGACCGGCATCGAGACCGGATTGTTGGTCGCGAGCAGTGCGATCACCACGCCGCCGAAGGAAAGCGGCAGCGAGAGCAGGATGGTGATCGGCTGGAAGACCGAGCCGAACAGCAGGATCAGCACCGCGAGCACCAGCATCAGGCCGGTGGTCATCGCGGTGATGAAGCCCTGCACGACCTCGCCCTGGATCTCGGCATCGCCGGTCGCGGCGATCCGCACGCCCTCGGGCAGGCCGACCTCCGCGACGATCTTGTTGAAGGTCTCCTGCGCCGTGCCGAGCTCGAGGCCGCGCTTCAGATCGGCGCCGATCGCGGCCCGGCGGACGCGGTCATAGCGGTCGATCGAGGACGGACCCTCGCCGAAGCCGATCTCGGCGACCGCCGTGAGCGGCACCGAGACGCCGTTGACATTGGTGACGCGCAGCGCCGCGATGTTGCGGATGTCGGTGCGCGCCTGCTCGTCGAGCTGGACGCGGATCGGCACCAGCCGGTCGCCGGCGTTGAACTTGGCGAGATTGGCGCCGATGTCGCCGATGGTCGCGACCCGGATCGCCTCCGAGATCGCCTCCGGCGTGACGCCGAGATTGGCGGCCTGTTCGAGCTTCGGCGTGACCCGCATCTCCGGCCGGCTCAGCGAGCCGGCGGTGGCGACGTTGAGATAGCCGTCGACCTTGCGCATGCGCGCCTCGATCCGCGCCACCGCCTCATCGAGCGCATCTCCGTCCTTTGAGAGGATCGAGAAGGCCATTTCGCGTTCGCCGCGCTCGTTGACATACCAGGCGCGGACATCGGGCACCGAGGCGAGCTTCTCGGCGATCGTGACCTTCAGCTCCTTCTGCGGGATCGAGCGCTCGGCCTTCGGCTGCAGCATGATGAAGACCGCGGCACGGCGGACTTCGCGCTGGCCGGTCGGCGACGCTCCGCCGAGCACGAATACGCGGGTCACCTCGGGGATCTCGCGCAGCTTGTCGACGATCTTGTCGCTGGTGATGCGGGTGTCCTCCAGCGTCGAGCCAGGCGGCAGCTCGACTGATGCAACGACGCGCGCGGTATCCTCCTCCGGGATGAAGCCGGTTGGCAGCAGCGCGGTCGCCTGGATCGAGCCCCAGAGGAAGATGAAGCCGATCACCAGCGTCAGGTAGCGGATCTTCAGCGTCGCCTTGAGCAGCCCGACATAGCCGCGCATCACGAACCCGTCCTTGGGCTCCTGATGGTCCACCGGACGCATAAGATAGGCCGCCATCATCGGCGTGATCAGTCGCGCCACCAGCAGCGAGAACAGTACCGCGACCGCGACCGTGAGCCCGAACTGCCTGAAGTACTGCCCGGCAACGCCGCCCATGAACGAGACCGGCGCGAAGATCGCGACGATGGTCAAGGTGATCGCGATGACCGCGAGACCGATCTCGTCGGCCGCCTCCATCGCGGCGCGATAGGGCGATTTGCCCATCTTCATGTGGCGGACGATGTTCTCGATCTCGACGATGGCGTCGTCGACCAGGATGCCGGTCACCAGCGTGATACCGAGCAGGCTGACGAGATTGAGCGAGAAGCCCATCATCTCCATCGCCCAGAAGGTCGGTATCGCCGAAAGCGGCAGCGCCACTGCGGTGATCAGCGTCGCACGCCAGTTGCGCAGGAACAGGAAGACGACGAGTACGGCCAGCGCCGCGCCCTCCAGCAGCGTCTCCATCGCCGCCTTATAGTTGCCATGGGTGTAGGCGACCGCATCGTCGATCGGCTTCAGCGCGATATCGGGATAGCGCTTGTTGAGCTCGTCGATCTTGGCGACGACGACGTCCTTGACCGAGAGCTCGCTTGAGCCCTTCGAGCGGAAAACCGCGAAGGAGACCACCGGCTGCTTGTCGAGCCGCCCGAAGGCACGCGGCTCCGAGTTCGAATCCTCGACGCGCCCGAGCTCCTTCAGGCGGACCTCGCGCCCACCCGTGAGCTGGATCTTGCTCTCGGCGAGCTCGGCGACGGTCTTGGCGCTGGCGAGCGTGCGGATCGCCTGCTCCTGGCCGCCGACCTCGCCGCGCCCGCCAGCGAGGTCGACATTGGTCGCGCGGATCTGGCGGTTGACCTCGCCCGCCGTGGTGCCGAGCGCCAGCAGCCTGTCGGGATCGAGCGAGATCCTGATCTCGCGATCGACGCCGCCATAGCGCTCGACCCGGCCAACGCCCTTCAGCCCCTGCAATTCGCGCGCAACGACGTCGTCGACATGCCAGGAAAGCTGCTCCAGCGTCATGCCGGCGGAGGCCGCGCCATAGGTCAGGATCGACTGGCCCTCGACGTCGATGCGCTGGATCACCGGCTCGTCGATCTGCCGCGGCAGATCGGCCCTGACCTTGGCGATCGCATCCTTGACGTCGTTGACGGCCCGGTCGGTATTGGTCTCCAGCCGGAACTCGATGAGCGTGGTCGAGGCGCCGTCTGTCAGCGTCGACATCACATGCTTGACGCCGGTGATGTTGGCGACCGCGTCCTCGACGCGCTTGCTGACCTGGCTTTCGAGCTCGGCCGGCGCTGCGCCGGACTGCGTCACCGTCACAGAGACCAGCGGCACGTCGATGTTCGGGAAGCGCGTCACCGGCAGCTTCGAGAACGAGAGCAGGCCGAGCACGCAGAGAACGACGAAAAGCAGGATCGACGGAACCGGCTTGCGGATCGACCAGGCTGAGAAGTTGAAGTTCATCGCCGGCCCCGTCAGTTCGTCGTGACTGGGGTGATGACGTCACCATCGCGCACGAAGGTGCCGGCACGGGCAACCACGCTCTCGCCCTCGGCGAGGCCGGAGACGATCTCGGCGCGCCCATCGCCAATCAGGCCGAGCTCAACCTTTTTGGTGGCGACCTTGCCGTCCTTGACCGCCTGCACGGTCGCGCCGGCGCGCGTATAGGTGATCGCCGAAAGCGGTAGGATCACATTGTTCTTGCGCCCGGTCTCGATCACCCCGCGGGCGAAGGAGCCGATCGCCACCGGCGGATTGCCCTTGAGCGCAATGCGCACCCGCCCGAGCCGCGACGCCTTGTCGACCTCCGGCGCGATTAGGCGGATCTCGCCTTCCAGCGCCTGCGTTGCGCCGGCCGGCGTCACTGCCACCTTTTGCCCGAGCTTCAGGCTGGGAAGCTCGACTTCGGCGACTTCCGCCTCGAGTTCGACGGCACCGTCCGCGATGACCTTGAAGAGCGGCTCAGCCGCGGCCATCGTCGCCATCGCCCCGAGACGGGCATTGCGCCGGCTGACGATGCCGGCCTTCGGCGTCTTGATCTCGGTGCGCGCCAGCTTGACGTCGATGTCCTTTCCCTGGGCTTTCGCCAAAGCGAGGTCGGCGGTCATGATCGCAAGGTTCTGCTTGGCCGAGTTCAGCCGCGCCTGTGCCGCCCGGGCGGCCGTGGCCCGCAGATCATAGGTCTCGACGCTGGCATTGCCGGTGTCGCGCAGCGATTTCGTCCGGTCGAAGGCGTTGTTGGCCTGCACCAGATTGGCTTCCGCCTCGACGATCTGCGCCTTGGCCTGGTCGACGCCGGCCTCGGCACGCTGGATCTGGGCATCGTTCTGGCTGCGCTGCACCTCGAGCGTAGTGCGCGAAAGCCGCGCCAGCACCTGGCCGGCGACGACGCGCTCGCCCTCCTCCGCCAGCAGCTCGGTGATCACGAAGCCGTCGATCTCGGGCGCCACCATGATCTCGTCGCGCGCGATCATCGAGCCGGAGACGACGACGCTCTGGACGATCTCGCCACGCTTGGCCGAGGTCACGGTGATCGCCGGGCCGGCGCTCGGCTGCTGAACGGCAGCGGCGGCCGTCCCCTGCGCCAGACCGGCCGCGGGCAAGCCGGCGAGAGCGAGGAGCGACAGGGCGACGAGGGTCTTGTGGGAGGTAGACATGGGTGAGGCTCTTTGCGCGTTCATGGTTGCTCGTCCGCGGCCGGCGGCAGCAGCATCACCGCTGCCAGCCCGCGCATCGCGGCGAAAAGGGTCTCGGCGCCGGCCACGGCGTCGAAATCGGGATCGACGGCACGACGGCAGAAGAAGCCGTCGGCCATCATGAAGATCGCCTGCAGGAAGCGCGCTTGATCGAGATTGACAGGTAGCTCGCCATTCTCGCGGGCGATCGCGACCGCGGCAGTCAACCCCTGCTCGACCGTGCCGTCGATGCCGGCGCACATCTGAGCCATCTCGGGATTGCGGGCCGCCTCCGCCCAGATCTGCAGGGCGATGATCGCCTTCTCGCGCGGCTTGCCGACGAGATGGAACCGGCCGAGCTCTTCGAGTTGGTCGAGCAGGCCGCCCTTCGCCGGATCGAGACCGGCGAAATCGGCAGCGATCTCGCTGCGGTCGCGCTCGGCAATGCCTTCTACGATCGCGTTCTTCGACGGAAAATAGCGATAGAGATTGCCGGGACTCATCCCGGCCTCAACAGCGACATCGTTCATTGTCGCGGCATGGAACCCGGAGCGCGCGAAGACCTGCTCCGCCGCATCGAGGATGCGGATATGGCGATCCGAAAGGCCGCGTTCGGCCTGATGCTGGTCTGCTGCGTGCGACAAGGCTCGGCCAAACAATGAGAATGAATGTTCATTCTCATTGCCTGAAGCCGGCTCTGCTGTCAACGCGGAATACGGCCACTGGTTGCATTCCTGGTAAATGGGTTCACCAGATTGCATGAAGTATGCGCAATGCGGTGCGCTGCCATACGCCACGGGCCCGATAATCCGCTTGCCGAGCGCAGCCCCTGCCCGCATTCTCCGGTGCGAGCAGGCACGCCAGATGTTCCGGGGGCGCAACCGACCGCCGCGATGAACGACCAGTCCTTCCGTTTTCCATACCGGCGCCGGCTTCGCACGCGCCTCGACCCTCTGCCTCCGCCGCGGAAACCCGTGCTGATCGTGCTGCATCAGGAGCATTCGACGGCCGGTCGCGTCGGCCGCCTACTGGCGGAACGCGGATATGCGCTCGATATTCGCAAGCCGCGCTTCGGTGACCCGCTGCCCCAGACCATGCAGGAGCATGCCGGCGCGGTGATCTTCGGCGGCCCGATGAGCGCCAACGACCCCGACGATTTCGTCAAGGCCGAGATCGACTGGATCGGGGTCTGCCTCAAGGAAAAGGCACCCTTTCTCGGCATCTGCCTGGGAGCCCAGATGCTGACCCGGCATCTCGGCGGCACAGTCTACACCCATCCACAGGGCCGCGCCGAGGTCGGATATTACCGGCTCGGCCAGACCGAAGCTGGCAGGAGCCACGCCGAGGCCGCCGGCTTCGCCTGGCCGGACACCGTCTATCAATGGCATCGCGAAGGCTTCAACTGCCCGACCGGCGCCGAATGCCTCGCCACCGGCGGCGACTTCCCGGTGCAGGCGATCCGCGCCGGCGAGAGCGCCTATGGCATCCAGTTCCACCCGGAGGTGACGCCGGCGATGATGTGTCGCTGGTCGGTGCGCGGGCATGAGCGCACGCTGATGCCCGGAGCGCAGCTGCGCCAGCAGCATCTCGACGGCTGGTATCAGTACGATCCGGCCGTCCGCAGCTGGCTCGACGCCTTCCTCGATCACTGGCTGAAGCAGCCGGCAACCAGCACAGGCCCGACCGCGTGAGCCGCACCATCCTCGTCCTCGGCGCCGGCATTGTCGGCGTCTCCTGCGCGCTCGCCCTGCAACAGCGCGGCTTCGCCGTCACCCTGCTCGACCGGCGCGAGCCCGGCCGCGAGACCTCCTATGGCAATGCCGGCGTGATCGGCCGCTCCTCGCTGGTGCCGCTGAACAATCCCGGGCTCTACGCCAAGCTGCCGGGTTATCTCGGCAACCGCCACCCGGCCCTGCATCTCGACTGGCGGCGCGCGCTCACCAGTCCCGGCTGGATGCTGCGCTTCCTCTGGGAAGGGCGTGCCTCGCAGGCCGCGGCCCGGATCGCGGCGATGGACGGGCTGACCGCGACGGCGGTCACGCGCCACCGCGCCCTGATGCGAGAGGCCGGCATCACCCATCGCCTGCGCGAGACCGGCACGCTCAAGCTCTGGCGCAGCGACGCCGGCCTCGCGTCGGCCCGCGCTGAGCAGGATCTGCTGAAGGCCCACGGCGTCGAATCCGAGATTCTCGACCGGCAGGGCATCTCGGCGCTCGAGCCGTCGCTGAACCCGATCTTTCCGACCGGGCTTTTCATTGCCGCAAATGGCTCGGTCGACTCGCCCGGCGCCGTCACCGCCGGCTACGCCGCCCTGTTCGTCGCCCGCGGCGGCACCCTGATTCAGGAGGAGGTCGGCTCTCTGCGCCGGGAGGGCGCGCTCTGGCGGGTCCAGACGGTGCAGCGCCTGTATGAAGCCAGCGACGTCGTGATCGCGCTCGGCCCCTGGAGCGCCGACCTGCTGCGCCCGCTCGGGCTAGATCCGAAGCTCGATGTCGAGCGCGGCTATCACCGCCATTTCGCGCCGGGCGACGGCGCCCGCCTTAGCCGCCCAGTCTACGATGTCGACGCGGCCTATTTCATGACGCCGATGGAGGAAGGCTACCGCGTCACCAGCGGCGTCGATCTCAGCCTCCGCGACGCGCCCGACCAGCTCCGCCAGATCGAGAGCGTCACGCAAAGCGCACGCGAGGCCTTCCCGCTCGGCGGCATGCTCGGCAAAACCTGGCGCGGAGCCCGGCCGACCCTGCCGGATTCATTGCCGATGATCGGCGCCGCGCCCCGGCATCAGGGGCTCTGGCTTGCCTTCGGCAACCAGCATCTCGGCTTCTCGACAGGCCCGATGACCGGCGAATTGCTGGCCGCGCTGTTCTGCGGCGAGACGCCGCCGATCGACCCGAGGCCCTACGCGCCGGGGCGGTATCTTTGACCTGATACGGAAAAGGACTCAGCGAAAATTCGCCAGCGCGAGTCGGCCGGCGTGATTGGCGAGAACCGGAGCGCAGCGGACTTCTGTCCGTGAGCACCGGAAGCGCAGCCAGTCGCGTAGGCCGGCCGCGCTCGCGGATTTTCGGCCCTCAGACCTGGCGGGCCACCATCATCTTCTTGACCTCGGCGATCGCCTTGGCGGGGTTCAGCCCCTTCGGGCAGGCATTGGCGCAGTTCATGATGGTGTGGCAGCGATAGAGCCGGAACGGATCCTCGAGATCATCGAGGCGCTCGCCGGTGGCCTCATCGCGCGAGTCGATCAGCCAGCGATAGGCCTGCAGCAGCGCGGCCGGGCCGAGATAGCGGTCGCCATTCCACCAATAGCTCGGGCACGAGGTCGAGCAGCAGGCGCAGAGGATGCACTCATAGAGCCCGTCGAGCTTCTCGCGGTCGTCCTTGGCCTGCGACCATTCCTTCTCCGGCGCCGGCGTCGTCGTCTTGAGCCAGGGCTCGATCGAGGCGTGCTGGGCGTAGAAGCGGGTGAGGTCCGGGACGAGGTCCTTGACCACCGGCATGTGCGGCAGCGGGTAGATCGCGACCTTGCCCTTCGATCCGCACTCATCGATGCCGGTGGTGCAGGCGAGCCCGTTCTTGCCGTCCATGTTCATGGCGCAGGAACCGCAGATGCCCTCGCGGCAGGAGCGCCGGAAGGTCAGCGTCGGGTCGACCTTGTTCTTGATCCAGATCAGCGCGTCGAGGACCATCGGCCCGCAATCCTCGCGATCGACATAATAGGTGTCGGTACGCGGATTGGCGGTGTCGTCGGGATTCCAGCGGTAGACCTTGAACTCGGTGACCTTCTTGGCGCCGGCCGGCTTCGGCCAGGCCTTGCCCTCGGTCAGGCGGGAGTTCTGAGGAAGATTGAATTCGGCCATCGTTCAGATCGTCCTCAATACACCCGCGCCTTGGGCTTGATGTACTCGATGTCGTTCGAGAGCGTGTAGGTGTGCACCGGACGGTCGTCGAGCGTGACGGTGCGCTTCTCGTCGTCGACCCAGGCGAGCGTGTGCTTCATCCAGTCCTTGTCGTCGCGGTTCGGATAGTCCTCGCGGGCATGGGCGCCGCGGCTTTCCGGACGGTTCAGGGCCGAATCCATGGTCACCACGGCCTGGGTGATCAGGTTCTCGAACTCCAGCGTCTCGATCAGGTCCGAGTTCCAGATCAGCGAGCGGTCGGTCACGGCGATGTCGGTGATGCCGCCCCAGACCTCGTGGATCAGCTTGTGGCCCTCTTCCAGCGTCTCGCCGGTGCGATAGACCGCGCAGTTGTTCTGCATGGTCCGCTGCATGCGGTCGCGCAGATCGGCGGTCGAGGTCCCGCCCTTGGCATTGCGGTACTTGTCGAGGCGCGTGAGCGACAGATCGGCCGAGTTCTTCTGCAGCTCCGGCTGCTTCTCGCCGGCCTTGACCGTCTCGGCGCAGCGCAGCCCGGCCGCGCGACCGAAGACAACGAGGTCGATCAGCGAGTTCGAGCCGAGGCGGTTGGCGCCGTGGACGGAGACGCACGCGGCCTCGCCGATGGCCATCAGGCCCGGCACCACCGCATCCGGATCGCCGCCGACCTTGGTCAACACCTCGCCATGGAAGTTCGTGGGAATGCCGCCCATGTTGTAGTGCACCGTCGGCAGCACCGGGATCGGCTCGCGGGTCACGTCGACGCCGGCGAAGATTTTGGCGCTTTCCGAGATGCCGGGAAGGCGCTCGTGCAGGATCTTCGGGTCGAGATGGTCGAGATGCAGGTAGATATGGTCCTTGTTCTTGCCGACGCCGCGCCCGCCACGGATCTCCATGGTCATCGAGCGTGAGACGACGTCGCGCGAGGCGAGGTCCTTGGCCGAGGGGGCATAGCGCTCCATGAAGCGCTCGCCCTCGGAATTGGTGAGGTAGCCGCCCTCGCCGCGCGCGCCCTCGGTGATCAGGCAGCCCGAGCCGTAGATGCCGGTCGGGTGGAACTGCACGAACTCCATGTCCTGCAGCGGCAGGCCGGCGCGCAGCACCATGCCGCCGCCGTCGCCGGTGCAGGTATGGGCCGAGGTCGCCGAGAAATAGGCGCGGCCATAGCCGCCGGTCGCCAGGATGGTCTGCTGCGAGCGGAAGCGGTGCAGCGTGCCGTCATCGAGCTTGAGCGCGATCACGCCGCGGCAATGGCCGTCATCGTCCATGATCAGGTCGATGGCGAAGTACTCGATGAAGAACTCGGTGTTGTAGCGCAGCGCTTGGCCATAGAGCGTGTGCAGCATGGCGTGGCCGGTGCGGTCGGCGGCGGCGCAGGTGCGCTGCGCCGGCGGGCCCTCGCCGAATTCGGTGGTCATGCCGCCGAAGGGGCGCTGGTAGATCTTGCCGCTCTCGGTGCGCGAGAAGGGCACGCCCCAGTGCTCGAGCTCGTAGACGGCGGCCGGCGCGTTGCGGACGAGGTACTCGATCGCATCCTGGTCGCCGAGCCAGTCCGACCCCTTGACGGTGTCGTACATGTGCCACTGCCAGGTGTCTTTGCCCATATTGCCGAGCGAGGCGGCGACGCCGCCCTGGGCCGCGACGGTGTGCGAGCGCGTCGGGAAGACCTTGCTGATGCAGGCGGTGCGCAGGCCGGCCTGCGAGCAGCCGACGGTGGCACGCAGGCCCGCACCGCCGGCGCCGACGACGACGACGTCGAAGCTATGGTCGGTGATGGGATAGGCCTGGCCGGTATAGGCCGGCCGCGAGGGGCCACGGGTGAGCGCCATGGTTCAGCCTCCGAAAGAGAGCTTGAGCAATGCGAAGGCGCAGGCGGCGCCGACCGCGATCGCGAAGAAGGTGTTGGCCATCACGGCCAGGATCTTCAGGCCCTCGCTGTGGATGTAGTCCTCGATGATGACCTGCATGCCGAGGCGCATGTGCACCGCGCCCGAGACCACGAAGAGCAGCATCAGGATCGCCACCAGCGGGTTCGCCAACGTCGCGACCGCGGCCGGATAGGGCTTGCCGATCAGCGAGATCACGACGAGCAGGAAGGCGACCGTGAGGAGAACGTTGGCGACGGCGGTGACGCGCTGCAGCCAGAAATGCCCGGTGCCGGACTTGGCCGAGCCGAGGCCGCGGACGCGGGCGAGCGGGGTGCGCATCGACGATTTGGAGAGCATCGGCGTTTCCTCAGCGCACGGCGTAGGCGACGATCCAGACCAGCAGGGTCAGGATGCCGGAGACCAGGCCGCTGAACTTGGCGAGGTTCATCCGGGTCTGCGGGTCGTAGCCATGACCCATGTCCCAGATGAAATGGCGCAGGCCACCGACCATGTGGTGGAGCAGGACGAAGGTGTAGCCGAACAGCACGAGGCGGCCGAGCACCGAGCCGGCGATCGCCTGCGCCGTATCGTAGGCTGCCGGGCCGGAAGCGGCCGCGATGAGCCAGAGCGCGACCAGCAGCGTGCCGCCATAGAGCGCCGCCCCGGTGGCGCGATGGGCGACGGACATCGCCATCGTCCAGGACCAGCGATAGATTTGCAGATGCGGCGAAAGCGGCCGCGCCGCCGGTTTGACCTCGGCCAAGTTGATGACTCCCGAACCTTCGAGCTCGCAGGCGAACGATCTCTTGGTATCGTTCTAGAGTGTATGGCTCTCTAACGAAACCCGATCTCTGCTGCAATGCGATAGCGTCAAGGCCAGGTTACAGAAATGCATTTCTGTAACTTCAGGCCGTCGGCACCCCCTTCCGCGAGCCGGCACACGAGCGCGCCTCAGCGCGGCAGCAGCGCCCAGTAGTCGAAGTCGAGGATCACGCCCTCGGCATATTGGTCGCCCTGCTTCAGCGGATGCTCGTTGCAGGGCAGGTTCTTGGTGGCGACAAGGCGCAGGCGCAGCGCGCCGACATCCTCGCGTCCCGGCAGCTCGGCCACCTCCAGCACCTCGCTCCAAGAATAGACAGTATCGCCGGCGAAGAGCGGCGCGACATGCCGGCCGGCATTGATCGCAGCGATGTGGAAGGCATTGCCGAGCCCATTGAAGGACAGCGCCCGCGCCAGGCTGATGACATGGCCGCCATAGATCAGGCGCTTGCCGAAGCGGGTCTCGCGCGCGCCATAGCCGTCGAAATGCACCTTGGCGGTGTTCTGATAGAGCCGCGTCGCGATCTGGTGCTCGGCCTCCTCGACGGTCATGCCGTCGACATGGTCGATGCGCTCGCCCGCCCTGTAGTCACCCCAGCGAAAGGGCGAGCCGGCGAGCGCGTCATCATAGCCGGCGAGCGAGAGCGCCGGGCAACTCTCGCCCAGGGCCTCCGGGAGCACCGCCTTGGGCAACTCGGGAACGAGTTCGAACGCGGCCGGCGTGCCGGGGCTGCGCTTGCGCACCAGCACCCAGCGGGCATAGCTCAGCACGATCTCGCCATGCTGGTTGCGACCGATCGAGCGGACATAGACGATGCCGGAATCGCCGCCCGAGGTCTGCTTCAGCCCGATGACCTCCGAAGTCGCGGAGAGCGTGTCGCCGGGATAGACCGGCTTCAGGAAGCGCCCGTCGGCATAGCCGAGATTGGCAACCGCATTGATCGAGATATCCGGCACCGTCTTGCCGAAGACGGTGTGGAAGACGAGGAGGTCGTCGACCGGAGCTCCGGGATAGCCGATCGCCTTGGCGAAGGCGTCCGAGGACTGCACCGCGAAGCGCGAGCCGTAGAGCGCGGTATAGAGCGCGACATCGCCGCTCGTGACGGTGCGCGGCGTTGCATGGACGATCGTCTCGCCCAGCCGGAAATCCTCGAAGAAGCGGCCGGGGCTGGTCTTGGGGGCGATTTCAGGCATGGGGGCTCTCGCTGCGGAAAGTCGATTGTGCGCCGCAGCGGCGGCGCCCGTAAAGCCGCGCGCTCATCGCGGCAGCCAATGCGTACCAGCTTGCCCATACGGCAACCAGAGCACTAGAATCGACAGGGTTGCCGGCATGACAGTCACGACAAGGGCCCACGCCATGCGCTTGCCGACAGCCTCCATCTTTCTCCTGGCCCTGGCTGGCGGTGCGCAGGCACAGCAAGGCCGGCAACTCGAGCCACTCAGCCGCAGCGGCGAAGCCGTCACAGGCAGGATCACGCTCAGTGCCGATAGCATTCGTTTCACCGGCGGCAAATCGCTCAAGCTCGCCCTCGTCGACGGCAAGGCTCGCGGCAGCTTCGACGCGGCCCGCCCCGGCACCGCGGTCACGGCGCGGCTCTATCGCGTCGTCACGCCTGCCGATCTTGTGCTGCGGAACGGCAACACGCTCTGCGGCCGGCCAGGGACGCATCTGGTCGTCTACGAGGCTTCGCCCGGCAGCGTGCACCTCAACTTCTACGAGGGCGCCGAGCGGCCGGGCGGACAGGGCAAGGACAAGCTCTGCTTCTTCTCCGTCTATGGAGGCTGACGGAGCTCAACCGAAGCGGCACGACGGGCAGATCGCCGCCGCGCGCCGCGATGGCCCTTTCTTGTTCAGGCCGTCAGTTCGGCGAGCTTGCCGAGATCGACATTGGCGCCGCAGACCAGGACGCCAAGGCGCTCGCCGGGCTTGGGCTTGTAGGCGCCGCAGAGAAGCGCGCCGAGCGCCGCCGCTCCGCCGGGCTCGACCGCAAGGCGGAAATCGCGCCAGAGCACGCGCTGCGCCTCGGTGATCGCCGCATCCGGCACGAGGGCGACATGGTCGACCGTGTCCTTGCTGACATCGTAGACCAGCTCGCCGACATTGCGGGCACCGAGAGAATCCGCCGCGACGGAGGCGACCTGCACGGTCACCGGCGCCTTGGCTTCCAGCGCCGCCTGCAGCGCCCGCGAGCCTTCCGGCTCGACGCCGACGACCTTGACGTTCGTGCCCGCAAACCAGGCGGCGATGCCCGAGATCAGCCCGCCGCCGCCAACCGCGACCAGCACCGTGTCGAGATCGGGCTCCTGCCTGTGCCATTCGCGGCCGAGCGTGCCCTGGCCGGCAATGGTCTCCCTGGCGGAGAAGGGGTGGATCTTGAGCGCGCCGGTCTCGGCCACGAACTTGTCGCAGGCGGCCTGGGCGTCGTCATATTGCGCCCCGCCGATGCGGACATCGGCGCCGAAGCGCCGGATCGCCTCGATCTTGGCCGCGGGCGAGATCTCCGGCACGAAGATCGTCGCCTTGACCCCGCGCTTGCCGGCGGCATAGGCCACCGCCGCGCCGTGATTGCCGCCGGAGGCGGCCGCCACGCCGGCGGCCGGCACATCGAGCGAAAGCAGGTTGTTGAAGGCGCCGCGCGTCTTGAACGAACCGGCATGCTGCAGGCATTCGAGCTTCAGCGAGACATCGGCGCGCGAGCCGAAGGCGCCGGTACCGAGCCGCATCACCGGCGTGGTGCGGGCATGGCCGGCGATGCGCTCGGCCGCGGTCTCGATCATCTGGCGGGGCACGGGCTGGTGAGACATGGCGGGTTCCTGCGAGGCGGGCCGATCCGGCACGAAACTCCAGATCGCGATGGGAAGATCGTGGCTATCGCGTCCCGGCGGATCGGGGAAGGGCTTTCCGCGCCCGGCTGCGATGTGCCGGGCGACGACCAGGGCTGCAAGCGCATCGAGCGCGTCATCGGCTGCAGCACCCCGTGGCGGTAAAACGGTGAGGCAGGTCCCGGGCAGACCCGCCGCCCGCAGCAGGGCGCGCCGCTCCGCCATTCCCGCGGGATTGATCGTGCCCTTGATCTTCTTGGGGTGCATAAGCGGCACGCCGCGCATCGTCGCGAAGGCGAGTTCCGGATGCGTCTCGAAGATGCGTTCGCGCCATTCCGGTTCAGCCCGCAGGAAGGCGTCGATCTCGCGGATCTTCGGGAACAGATGAAAGCCCTGCTGCGAGACCTTGCGTGGCGGGTTCGAGGTCGCGAGCGCGGTGCGGCAGGCATCGGCGTAATCGGATGCATGGACCGCGCCGCGTGACGGCATCGAGAACACCGAGGATTGCCGGTCGCCGAGCCGGCTGCGCACTGCCTGCTCCGGCCCGCGCCCTGAGCCTTCGATCCGGTCCGGCAGGCCGATCGGCATGTCGACGGCGATCAGGCTGCCCGGCGGCAGGCTGCGGATCAGTTCGCTCCAGCTGCGCTCGACCCGCAGGATCGGTGCCTCGGTGATCGAAACGTCACATAAGGCTGCGATCCAGCCGCCCTTGCAGCCGTCGACGCCCACGATCCAGCTCATTCTCGAATCCTCGCCCGTGGGGGTGACGTACCGGCGCCACAGTGGTTAGTGTGCACCGCAACAGGAACCGTCAGGAGTGCCGTCATGACCGCTATCCGACCGCGTCGCAGCGTACTCTACATGCCCGGTTCCAATGCGCGCGCCCTCGAAAAGGCCCGCGAGATCGCGGCCGACGCCCTGATCCTCGATCTCGAGGATGCCGTCGCACCCGACGCCAAGGAACTCGCCCGCAACCAGGTCTGCGAGGCCGTCAAGGCCGGCGGCTATGGCAGGCGCGAGCTGGTGATCCGCACCAACGGCCTCGACACCCCCTGGTTCGATGCCGATCTCGCCGCCGCCGCCGAGGCCGGGCCCGACGCGATCCTGATCCCGAAGGTCTCCTCGCCCGAGACGCTGGCCGAGATCGGCCACAGGCTCACCGGCCTCTGGGCCAAGCCCGAGACCCGCGTCTGGGCGATGATCGAGACGCCGGTCGCCATCCTCGACTGCGAGCGCATCGCCCGCGCCGCACATGACGCCAGCACCCGGCTTTCCTGTTTCGTCCTCGGCACCAACGACCTCGCCAAGGAGACACGCGCCCGCTTCGTTCCCGGCCGGGCGCCGATGCTGCCCTGGCTGACCACCGCGATCCTGGCGGCGCGCGCGCATGGCCTCGACGTCATCGACGGCGTCTACAACGACCTCAAGAACGAGGCCGGCTTCAGGGCCGAATGCGAGCAGGGCCGCGATCTCGGCTTCGACGGCAAGACGCTGATCCATCCCGGCCAGGTCGCGATCGCCAACGCCATCTTCGCGCCGGAGGAAGCCGAGCTCGTGCGGGCCCGCGCGGTCATCGCCGCCTTCGAGCAGCCAGAGAATGCCGACAAGGGCGCGATCCAGCTCGATGGCCGCATGGTCGAGCGCCTGCACGCCGATATGGCGCGCCGGGTCGTCGCGCTCGCCGAGGCGATCTGAACGCACCGGCACCGGACCGCTGCGCGACGCAGGTTGCGCAGCTGGGCCAGCTGCACGTATGACGTACAGTTATCGACAATGACGACTGCACAAGAGGCCAATTCGTCCTGCAGTAAGCAGTAACAAATGCCGATTTAATTCAGCTTTAACCAATATTTTATAGCCCCAGGACGGCAGAACATAAGCCGCAATATGGGGGAAGTATCTTGCTTGGATTGAGAACGCCGCGTCTTGGCGCCAGCTTTGGCGCCGACGAGGCCGCTGCCATTCGCCGCTCGCAGGCCGTGATCGAGTTCGACCTGGACGGCAACATCCTCACCGCGAACGAAAATTTCCTGCGTGTCGTCGGCTATGGCCTCGAGGAGATCAAAGGCCGGCATCACGCGCTCTTCGTCGAGCCCGGCTATGGCGGCTCAGAAGCCTACCGCGCGTTCTGGGCGAAGCTCCGGCAGGGCGAAGCGATCGACGCCCAGTTCCTGCGTCTCGGCAAGGGCGGCCGACAGGTCTGGCTGCAGGCGACCTACACGCCGATCCTCGACCGCGCCGGCAGGCCTCGCAAAGTCATCAAATTCGCGACAGACATCTCCGCGACCAAGGGCCTGATCGCCAACTTCGAAGGACAGGTCGCGGCGATCCGCAAATCGCAGGCGGTGATCGAGTTCGACCTCACGGGAACGATCCTCGACGCCAACGAGAATTTCCTGAAGGCGCTGGGCTACCGCCTGGACGAGATCAAGGGACGGCACCACGGCATCTTCGTCGATGCCGCGACGGGCGCCAGCGACGACTATCGGCGCTTCTGGGAGAAGCTCGGCCGCGGCCAATACGATGACGGCCAGTATCTGCGCATCGGCAAGGACGGCCGGCAGGTCTGGATCCAGGCAAGCTACAACCCGATCCTCGATGCACTCGGCCAGCCCTACAAGGTGGTCAAATACGCCACCGACATCACGGAAAGCCGGACGGCGCAGGAGGCGCTGCGGAGGGCCGTCGACGAGACCCGCGAGGTCGTCGAAGCTGCCATGGCCCGCAACCTGACGCAGCGCGTCGCGCTCGAGGGCAAGAGCGGCGATGTCGCCCTGCTCTGCGGCGGCATCAACGATCTCGTCGCCTCCGTCTCCGCCATCATTCAGGCCGTTTCGGACATCTCGGGCAAGGTGAGCCTCGGCGCCCAGCGTATCAGCCATGACAGCCGCGATCTCGCCCAGCGCACCGAGGAGCAGGCTGCGAGCCTCGAGGAAACCGCCGCGACCACCGAAGAGCTCGCCGCCTCGGTGAAGCAGAGTGCTCAGCGCGCCCGCGAGGCGACCGAACTCGGCGCCCGTGCGACCGATGCCGCCGAACGCGGCGGCGCCGTCGCCGCCGATGCCGTGGCCGCGATGGAGCGGATCGAGAAGGCGTCCGACGGCATTTCCGAGATCATCACCGTCATCGACACCATCGCCTTCCAGACCAATCTCCTGGCCCTCAACGCCGCCGTCGAGGCGGCCCGGGCAGGAGATGCCGGAAAAGGCTTTGCGGTCGTGGCTTCGGAGGTGCGCGCGCTCGCGCAGCGCTCCAGCGCCGCCGCCAACGACATCAAGAAGCTGATCACCAATTCCGGCGAGCAGGTCGCCGGCGGGGTCAGGCTGGTCAGGGAGGCCGGAACGGCCCTGGCCGAGATCGTCGTCGCCTCGCAGAGCGTCGCCGCCGCGCTCGCCGACATTTCCAGCGCTTCGCAGGAACAGGCCAACGGCATCGACGAGGTCGCCCGGGTCGTCGCCCATATGGACGACGTCACCCAGCGCAATTCGGCGATGGCCGAGCAGAGCGCCGCCATCGCCGGCGAGCTGGAACAGGCAACCGTGAAGCTCGGCGAGATGGTCGCCTCGTTCCGGTTGAGCGCGGCCGGTGGTGCGTCGGTCTCGGTGGCATCTGCCGGCACAGCTCAGGCCCGGACGCGGCGCGAACTCGGCCGCGCCGCCTGACGGAAGTCGCTCTCAAGACCGGCAGACACGAAAAAGGCCGCAGGCCCTCTCGCGAGGAAGCCTGCGGCCTTTTCGTTTGAGTACTTGGTCGGCAGCGCCGCGTCAGGCGGCCTTGCGGTCCTCGAAGACGCCGCGGAACTCGCGCAGCTGAACCAGCTGCTCCGCAATGCGCTTCTGCTCGGCCTCGTCCTGCGAGCCGGCGAGACGGGTCTCGGCGGTCACGATTTCCTGGTCGAGCACGGAAAGGTTGACGTCCTCGATGAAGCGGGCCTGCTCGGCGAGAATGGTCAGGCTCGCCGCGTTGACCTCGGCGAGACCGCCAGAAACGTAGAATTCCTTGCCATTGTTGGCGTCAGTCTGGAGCATCACGATGCCGGGCTTCAGCACCGCGACCAGCGGCGCGTGGCCGGCCAGGATCGTCATCTCGCCCTCGACCGAAGGAACGATGACGCTGACGACGTCGCCCGAGAACAGGATGCGCTCAGGCGAGACGAGTTCGAACTTGAAGGTGGCCATCGTAAAATCTCTCCGCCGTCATTCCGGCCGACGCGAAGCGGCGCGCCGAAATCCATCATAGAACGCGACGCCCTTCGATGGATCCCGGGGCGGCGCCGCAATGCGGCGCGCCCGGGATGACGGGCGCGTGTTGTTGACCTTACGCCGCTTCGGCGGCCAGACGCTGGGCCTTCTCGATCGCCTCGTCGATCGAGCCGACCATGTAGAAGGCCGCTTCCGGCAGGTGGTCGTACTTGCCTTCGACCAGACCCTTGAAGCCCTTGATCGTGTCCTCGAGCGAGACGAGCTTGCCCGGCGAACCGGTGAAGACTTCGGCGACGAAGAAGGGCTGCGACAGGAAGCGCTCGATCTTGCGGGCGCGGGCGACGGCGAGCTTGTCCTCTTCCGAGAGTTCGTCCATGCCCAGGATCGCGATGATGTCCTGCAGCGCCTTGTAGCGCTGGAGGATCTGCTGGACCTGACGGGCGATGGCGTAGTGCTCCTCGCCGACGATCGCCGGCGACAGCATGCGCGAGGTCGAGTCGAGCGGGTCGACCGCCGGGTAGATGCCCTTTTCGGCGATCGAGCGCGAGAGCACGGTCGTGGCGTCAAGGTGAGCGAAGGAGGTCGCAGGCGCCGGGTCGGTCAGGTCGTCCGCCGGCACGTAGATCGCCTGCACCGAGGTGATCGACCCCTTGGTCGTGGTGGTGATGCGCTCCTGCAGGGCGCCCATGTCCGTCGCCAGGGTCGGCTGATAGCCCACCGCCGAAGGAATACGGCCGAGCAGAGCCGACACTTCCGAGCCGGCCTGGGTGAAGCGGAAGATGTTGTCGACGAAGAACAGCACGTCCTGGCCGCGGTCACGGAAGTCTTCCGCGACGGTCAGGCCGGACAGCGCGACGCGCATGCGGGCGCCCGGGGGCTCGTTCATCTGGCCGTAGACCAGAGCGCACTTCGAGCCCTCGCCGCCACCCTTCTTGTTCACGCCCGACTCGATCATCTCGTGATAGAGGTCGTTGCCCTCGCGGGTACGCTCGCCGACGCCGGCGAACACCGAGTAGCCGCCATGGGCCTTCGCGACGTTGTTGATCAGTTCCATGATCAGCACGGTCTTGCCGACGCCGGCGCCACCGAACAGGCCGATCTTGCCGCCCTTGGCGTAAGGCGCCAAGAGGTCGACGACCTTGATGCCCGTGACCAGGATCTGGGCTTCCGTCGCCTGCTCGGCATAGCTCGGGGCCGGCTGGTGGATGCCGCGGGTCGAGGAGGTCATGATCGGGCCGGCCTCGTCGACCGGCTCGCCGATGACGTTCATGATGCGGCCGAGGCACTCGTCGCCGACCGGAACCGCGATCGGTGCACCGGTGTCGGTGACCGACTGGCCACGGACCAGACCTTCGGTCGAGTCCATCGCGATGGTGCGGACGGTGTTCTCGCCGAGATGCTGGGCGACTTCGAGAACCAGGCGGTTGCCGAGGTTATCGGTCTCGAGCGCGTTCAGGATTTCGGGCAGTGCGCCTTCGAACTGCACGTCGACGACGGCGCCGATGACCTGCGCGACGCGGCCGGTTCCGGTGTTGGCGGGCTTTTCGGCGGTCTTGGTCTTGGTTGCGGCTTTGGCCATGGTTTGAAACCTCGGATTCGCGTTCAGCGTGTCGGATGGCCGGCGAGCCGGCTTGATTCAGGCAGTTACAGCGCTTCCGCGCCGGAGATGATTTCGATCAGTTCCTTGGTGATCATCGCCTGACGCGAGCGGTTGTAGAGCTGCGTCTGCTTCTTGATCATCTCACCGGCATTGCGCGTGGCGGAGTCCATCGCGGACATGCGGGCGCCCTGCTCGGAGGCGGCGTTCTCGAGCAGCGCCCGCAGAACCTGGACCGTCAGGTTGCGCGGCAGCAGCGTCTCGAGGATCTCGCTCTCTTCCGGCTCGTAATCGTAGACCGCGTCGGTCGTCTCGGTACCGGCCGGAATCTCCGCCGGAATGATGCGCTGGGCGGTCGGGATCTGCGAGATCACCGACTTGAACTTCGAGAAGAAGATCGTCGCGACGTCGAACTCGTCGGCGGCGAAGCGCGTCAGGATGTTCTGGGCGATCGCCTCGGCATTGACGAAGCCGACCTGCTTGAACTCGCGCAGGTCGACGACCTGGATGATGTCCTTCTCGAACAACCGCTTCAGGGCGTCATAGCCCTTCTTGCCGACGCAGAGGATCTTGACCGTCTTGCCCTCGGCCTTGAGCGCCTGCGCCTTGTCGCGCGCCAGACGCGCGATCGACGAGTTGAAGGCGCCGCACAGGCCGCGTTCGGCGGTGAAGACCACGAGCAGATGGACCTTGTCCGAGCCCGTGCCGGCGATCAGGCGCGGTGCGCTGTCGCCCGAGATGCCCGAAGCCAGGTTGGCCAGCACCTTTTCCATGCGCTCGGCATAGGGGCGAGCCGCCTCGGCCGCCGACTGCGCCCGGCGCAGCTTCGCAGCCGCGACCATCTGCATGGCCTTGGTGATCTTCTGCGTCGCCTTGACCGAGGCGATGCGGTTTCTAAGGTCCTTCAGGGAGGGCATTCGATCTTTGTCCCCTACCCGTCATTGCGAGAAGCGCAGCGACGAAGCAATCCAGACGACTGGCGGAACGAGGCTGGATTGCCTCGCTCCGATCGCAGCAATGGTCAGGCGAACGTCTTGGCGTAGCCCGAGACGATGTCCTTCAGCTTCGCGGCATTCGCGTCCGAAAGATCCTTCGTCTTGCCGATCTCGCTCAGCAGATCGGCGTGCTTGCCGCGCACCAGCGAGAGCAGCCCGTCCTCGAAGGCGCGAACCTTGTTGACCGGCAGCGGGTCGAGATAGCCGTTGACGCCGGCATAGATCACGACCGTCTGCTCTTCCATCTTCAGCGGCGAGAACTGTCCCTGCTTCAGGAGCTCGGTCAGGCGAGCGCCGCGGTTGAGCAGGCGCTGCGTGACGGCGTCGAGGTCGGAGCCGAACTGGGCGAAGGCCGCCATTTCGCGATACTGGGCGAGCTCGCCCTTGATCTTGCCCGCAACCTTCTTGGTCGCCTTGGTCTGGGCGGCCGAGCCGACGCGCGACACCGAGAGGCCGACGTTCACCGCCGGGCGGATGCCCTGGTAGAACAGGTCGGTCTCGAGGAAGATCTGACCGTCGGTGATCGAGATCACGTTGGTCGGGATGTAGGCCGAGACGTCGTTGGCCTGGGTCTCGATGACCGGCAGCGCCGTCAGCGAGCCGTTGCCGGCTTCGTCGCCCATCTTGGCGGCGCGCTCGAGCAGGCGGGAGTGCAGATAGAACACGTCGCCGGGGTAAGCCTCGCGGCCCGGCGGGCGGCGCAGCAGCAGCGACATCTGGCGATAGGCGACGGCCTGCTTGGAGAGGTCGTCATAGATGATCACGGCGTGCATGCCGTTGTCGCGGAAATACTCGCCCATGGCGCAGCCGGCGAAGGGCGCCAGGAACTGCATCGGGGCGGCGTCCGAGGCGGTCGCCGCGATGACGATCGAGTACTCGAGCGCGCCGCGCTCTTCCAGCACCTTCACGAACTGGGCGACGGTCGAGCGCTTCTGGCCGATCGCAACATAGACGCAGTAGAGCTTCTGGCTCTCGTCCGTGCCTTCGTTCAGCGCCTTCTGGTTCAGGATCGTGTCGAGCGCCACGGCGGTCTTGCCGGTCTGACGGTCGCCGATGATCAGCTCGCGCTGGCCGCGGCCGATCGGGATCAGGGCGTCGATCGCCTTGAGGCCGGTCGCCATCGGCTCGTGCACCGACTTGCGCGGAATGATGCCGGGAGCCTTGACGTCGACGCGGGCGCGCTGGGCGGACTTGATCGGGCCCTTGCCGTCGATCGGGTTGCCGAGCGCGTCGACGACGCGGCCGAGCAGCTCCTTGCCGACCGGCACGTCGACGATGGCGCCGGTGCGCTTGACGGTCTGGCCTTCCTTGATCTCGCGGTCGGAGCCGAAGATCACGACGCCGACGTTGTCGCTCTCAAGGTTGAGCGCCATGCCGCGCACGCCGGACTCGAACTCGACCATCTCACCGGCCTGGACCTTGTCGAGGCCGTAGACGCGGGCGATGCCGTCGCCGACGGAGAGAACCTGACCGACTTCGGTGACGGACGCCTCGGACCCGAAATTGCTGATCTGGGTCTTCAGGATCGCGGAGATTTCAGCGGCGCGGATGTCCATCAGCCGACCTCTTTCATGGCAAGACGAATTGAATTGAGCTTGGTTTTCAGGGACGCATCGACCATGCGCGAGCCCATCTTCACGACGAGCCCGCCAATGATGGCCGGGTCAATCTTCACGGAAAGCGCGACATCCTGGCCGGCGACATCCTTGAGGGTCGCGGTGATGTCCTTGAGCTGCGCGGCAGAGGGCTCCTCGGCCAGCGTCACCTCGGCGCTGACGATGCCCTTGGCCTCGGCGACCTTGGCACGGTAGGCGCGGATCATGCCCGGCAGCGCGAACAGGCGGCGCTTGCTGGCCACGAGACTGATGAAATTCGCCGCGAGGCCGGAAATCCCAGCCTTGGCGAGCAGTGCCGTGACGGCCGCGACCTGGTCCTGCGCCGAGAAGGCCGGGCTCTCGATCAGCCGCTTCAGATCGGCGCTTTCGGCGATCAGCGCATTGAAGGATTCGAGATCGGTGGCGACGGCATCGACCGTCTTGGCCTCGGAGGCCAGCTCGAACAGCGCCGTGGCATAGCGCCCGGCAACACCCGAGACAGGGGACTGTTCCTGCGATCCGCCCTGGGCCACGCTTCGCTCTCTCTTCCAAGGGACCGCTCCGGCGACCTTCTGGCGAAGGTGGAGTGCATGGTCCCGACGCTGCGATGATCAAGCGCACGCCCGCCCGTTGCCAGGGCGCGCCGCGCTTGGATTGCGGCGGTGCACTAGCATGGGGATCGGGGGGCCGCAACCCGATGGAACGGGGTAGCGTGCGCTTTGGATGCGGTCAAAGGAAGCGCCCCATACGCGGGCCGGGGAACGCAGCGTCCGATTCAGCCCGCGGCACCATTCTGCGCGGCCTCACCGTCCTGCACGATAGGAGCCGGCGCAGGCGGAGTTACAGGCGGTGCCACCGGCCCCGCCGTCTCGACGGGCTTGAAGGCGACATAGCTGCTCCCGGCTATGCCCAGCATGATCAGGAGATTGGTGTCGAACTCGGTAAAGGCGAAACCCGTCAGCACGTTCCAGACGAAGATCACCCCCAGGAGCACCGACCAGGCCAGCATCTGCATGCGCGGCAACGTCGGCCCGGCCCCATCATAGAGAATGTCCCTGAAGAAGCTCTGGCTCTTCGGCGGCTCGGCTACCGGGGCGGGATCGCCGGCGGCAGCGGCCGGCGCCGCGCTGCGCGTCGGCATTTGCGTCGCGACCAGGCCGGTCGTGGCGGAAATGCCGAGCAGGACGAGAACGCTCTCGTTCAAGATGCCATTCATCCGGCCGAGGACCAGCCAGATGAAGACGAATCCGAAGAACACCAAGACCGCCCACATCGCCAGCTGTACTCGGGCGAGGCTGTACGGCGCGTCCGGTCGCTCTGCGTGATCGCGCAGCAGGGTCGTCGAGCGCGCAAGAAGCACCAGCGCGGCGATCAGGCACAGCGCGCCGACGCCGCCGAGCATCACCAGCGACATGCGATAGACCAGCACGTCGATGACGGGCTGGACCATCGGTTCAGGATTGTCGCCCTCAAGTCGAGACAGGCCAACCGGAAGCACTTTGTAACGTGCGTCCCAGAATCGAGCACCGGTGGCCCGCGTCGGTCCGGCGAGCAACGTACGCCAGAACTCTCCAGCCTGCGCGTCGGCCTCGGCTGCCGGCGCGAGAGCGACCGTCAGGT
The DNA here is from genome assembly GCF_001509835.1 of Allobosea sp. WAO. Classification (GTDB taxonomy): domain Bacteria; phylum Pseudomonadota; class Alphaproteobacteria; order Rhizobiales; family Beijerinckiaceae; genus Allobosea. The sequence continues at coordinate 118,521 of NZ_JXTJ01000018.1, read as the reverse complement.
ATTGGATCGCTGGCCCAGCCTCGGCACTAAGGGACAGGTGGTCGGCACGCTTGCCGCCGAGGAACAAGCTCAGCCGGACTGGCGCTTGACCTGTCTCTGCCGCGCTTCGGGCGCCCTCCAGCTCAACGAGCGCCTGACGATACTTCTGCTCCGCGGCCGCGACCGCATTTTCATCCGCAGACTTCTGTGCCGCCGCGGACCGGGCGTTCTGGAGCAATCTCGAACGGTCCGCTACCAGCGTCGTCATTTCGGAAACGGTACCTGCAAGGGCATCAAGCTTCGTCTGCGACGTGACCCCGGCCACGGCAATGCAGAGCGTGCTGCCGAGCTCGACCCGCGACGGTAGCAGGCCGACGATCCTGAGCCTGCCGGTATTGTCCTCCGGCAGCGCGGCTGCACCACTTAGTCTGGTCTTGCAGTCCGTTGCATTGATCGAGCGTTCGGTGCGATCCGAAAACCGGTCGGCGGCCAGGACGAGCCCGCAAAGCGCGAACAGGACCACGCCAGCCCCGGCAAAGTATTTCTCCCGCGAATGTTCCCCGGCCATGGTCGCCCCCCTTTGCGCGACCCAAATGTAACATGACCGCATAGGTCGTAAATTGCAACCTATGCGTTTCTATCTGACCTCTCGGTCGTTCGCACCATGTCCGGCATCCCTGTCGAGCCCTTCCCTCGCCAAATGCCCGCTTGACCCCGTTCGAGCGCTTGACCGAGTGTCGGCGGGCGAGCGATGCCGCCCGTGGGACGTGTCGTCGCATGCTGAAATCGACATCACTCGCGACGAAGCCGCCACTGGCGGGCACAGCCATAGTACTGGCGACTGCGAACTACCGGACGCAGTCGCCGAGCTTCTGTGTCGAGTAGAGCGACAGGGTCGCCTCTCGCTCGACCAACGACCGCGAGAGCTACCAGTACGTGTTCGAGCGGCCCCAAAGGGAAGGCAGCGCTCCGTCATGCTACGAATACTGATCTGCGCCCTGACGTTGCTGTTGGCGGATTCCGGCGCATCGGTGGCGACGGCGGCCTGCCGGATACGAGGCTATGGCTTCCACGTCGAGCAGAATGACAGGGCCACCTATGAGGTGACCGTAGACAGAAACGGCTGCCATCATGTCTACGGGGTCAGCGGATTTCTTACGATCCAGAAGACCGTGATCATGAACCAGCCCGCCAACGGCACGTTGTCACGCACCGGAGAGTTTTCGTTCTTCTACAAACCGAAGCCGGGATTTGTCGGCAAGGACACCTATGTGATCTATGTGTGCGGGACCAATCGTCGCGGCACGGGCTGCTCCAGACTCACCTACGACGCAATCGTCCAATAGGCTTCACGATGCTCACAGGAAGCTCTGCGGATCGACGTCGACCGCGACCCTGACCGAGCCCTTCGGCCGCGGCGCCCGCTTCAGCCAGGCGCGCAGGTAGCCCTGCAGATCGATATCCCGCGAAGTCCGCACAATCAGTCGCATGCGGTGGCGGCCGCGCAAGATGGCGAGCGGCGCCTCGGCCGGGCCGAGCACGGCGACACCGGCCGGCGCCTCGGCGCAGCGGGCGAGCGCCCTCGCATGCGTCTCGGCCTCGGCCTGCGTGTTGGCCGAGACGATCAGCGCCGCGAGCCGCCCAAAGGGCGGCAGGCCCGCCGCCTCCCGCGCCGCCGTCTCGGCGGCGTAGAAGCGCTCGGGGTCGCCGGAGATCAGCGCCTTCAGCACGGGGTGATTGGGGTCATGGGTCTGCAGCAGCGCCCGGCCCGGCTTCTCGCCGCGCCCGGCCCGGCCGGTGACCTGCCGCAGCACCTGAAAGGTGCGCTCGGCGGCGCGCGGATCGCCGGAGGTCAGGCCGAGATCGGCATCGACCACGCCGACCAGCGTCATCCCCGGGAAGTTGTGGCCCTTGGCGACGAGCTGGGTGCCGATGACGATGTCGAACTCGCCCTCGGCGACCGCCATCAGCTCCTGCTTCAAACGCTCGGTCCCGCCTGGAAAATCGCTCGACAGCACGATCGAGCGCGCCTCCGGAAACAGGGTCGCGACCTCCTCGGCGAGGCGCTCGACGCCGGGACCGCAAGCGGCGAGCGTCTCCGGCTTGTGACAGGCCGGACATTCATGCGGTCGGCGCTCGACATGGCCGCAATGATGGCAAACCAGCGCGCGGCGGAAACGGTGGTCGACCAGCCAGGCCGAGCAGTTCTTGCACTGGAAACGATGGCCGCAATCGCGGCAGAGGGTCAGCGGCGCATAGCCGCGCCGGTTGAGGAAGAGCAGCGATTGCTCCTTCGCCTCGAGATTGGCCTCCACCGCCTTGATCAGCGCGCCGGAGATCCAGCGCCCGCGCTCGGGCTTGTCCCGGCGCAGGTCGACCAGCCCGAGCGTCGGCAGATGCCTTCCGCCAAAGCGCTCCGGCAGTTTGAGGTGGAGATAGCGCCCCCGCTCGGCATTGACCCGGGTCTCCAGCGAAGGCGTCGCCGAGGCCAGCACCACCGGGGCGCTCTCGATCTTGCCGCGCACCACCGCCATGTCGCGGGCATGATAGGCGACGCCGTCCTCCTGCTTGTAGGCGGCCTCGTGCTCCTCATCGACGATGATCAGGCCGAGATCGCGATAGGGCAGGAACAGAGCCGAGCGCGCGCCCGCCACAACCAGCGCCTCGCCCTCAGCGATCGCCGCCTGCAGTCGCTCGCGCCGCCGCCCGCTCACCGCCGAATGCCAGAGGCCCGGCCGGACGCCAAAACGCGCCTCGAAACGATCGATGAACTGCGCGGTCAGCGCGATCTCGGGCATCAAGATCAGGCTCTGGCGCCCGAGCCTGATCGCCTCGGCCACCGCCTCGAAATAGACCTCGGTCTTGCCCGAGCCGGTGACGCCTTCGAGCAGCGCGACGCTGTAGGCCTGGCTGCGCACGGCGGCGACGAGGCTTTCCGCGACCTCCGCCTGCCCCTCGGAGAGTGCCGGCCTCGCATGGTCGGGATTGGGCCTCGCGGCGATCGCCTGCTGCGGCAGCGCCTCGACCGAAAAGGTCCCGGCATCCACCAGCGAATCGATCACGGCCGTGCTGACCGAGGCCGCCTCGGCCAGCGCCGCCTTGCCGATCAGGAGCCCGCCTTCGGCCGCGGCGATGGCGCGGGCGCGAGCCGGCGTCATCCGCGCCGGCGGGGCGCCGACGAGCCGGACGCCGAGCTTGGGACGCTCCGGCTTGTCATCGGGGGGGCGGCGCAAGGCGAGCGCCAGCACCGAGCCCTTGGCGGCGAGCGTGTACCAGGAGACCCAGTCGACCAGCTTCATCAGCGCCGGACCGAGCGGCGGCATGTCGAGCTTGCCGGCGATCTTTTTCAGATTGCCGCCACGGCCGGAGCCCAGCTCCCAGACGACGCCGACCGTCTCGCGCGGGCCGAGCGGCACCTGAACGACGTCGCCCGGCGCAAGGCTGAGCCCGGCCGGGACGGCATAGCTGTAGGCCTGGTCGAGGCCGAGCGGGATCAGCACCTCGACCGTGCCCCCTTCCCGTCCGTCCTCCTGCGCGTCGCTCATGCGCGCTCTCTAGAGCATTGCGCGGAAAAGTGGGAACCGGTTTTCCGCCGGAGCAATGCTCCAGATCTTGGAAACGAACAGGTCGCCTTCGGTCGAAGGCGACCTGTTCGAGCGCTGATTCGGCCAGCGAGCCGATCCGACGGGCAGCGCCGGGTCGGCCGAAGCGTCAGGCCATCGAGACCCGGCGCCGGGCCTGCATGCGCCGCCAGGTCCAGACGAAGACCGGCCAGAGCAGCGCGGTGATCGTCATCGCCGCCAGCACCATCGAGACCGGCCGGCTGAAGAAGGGCAGGATCGAGCCGTCCGACTTGATCAGCGACGTCACCAGGCTCTGTTCGACCATCGTGCCCATGACCACGCCGAGCACCATCGCTGCGACCGGATAGCCGTTCTTGTCCATGACGTAGCCGAGGCAGCCGAAGAAGGCGACGCACCAGACCGCGAACAGGTTGTTGCCGGCGGTGGCGAAGGCGCCGACGGCGCAGAACACCATGATCACCGGCATCACCGCCGAGCGCGGCGCGCCGACGACACGGCTCGCCATCCGGATCAGGATGATGCCGAGCGGGATCATGATGATGTTGCCGAGCAGGAAGATGATGTAGAACGCGTACATGCTCGAGGCCTGCTCGGTGAACAGGGTCGGGCCGGGGTTCAGCCCCTTCATGTAGAGCACGCCGATGGCGATCGCGGTGATCGTGTCGCCGGGAATGCCGAAGAGCAGCGCCGGCACCCAGCCAGAGGCGAGCGAGGCATTGTTCGAGGCGCCGGCTTCGATCAACCCTTCCGGGTGGCCGGTGCCGAACTTCTCGGGCGTCTTCGAGAAGCGCTTGGCCATCGCGTAGCTGACCCAAGCCGCCATGTCGGCGCCGGCGCCGGGCAGCACGCCGATGATGATGCCGACGATGTTGCCGCGGACCTGCTGCTTGGGATGCTTCTTGGTCAGCTCGATCTGACCCTTGAGAATGCTGCCGAGCTTGCGATGTTCCAGCTTCGGCGGCTCGCGTTCGGTCAGCGAGCGCATCACCTCGGAGAGCGCGAAGACCCCGACCAGCGCCGGGATGACCTCGATACCCCCGAGCAGATCGGTAGAGCCGAAGGTGAAGCGCGGCACGCCGCCGGGATTGTCGATGCCGATGCAGGTGATCAGCAACCCGAGCAGCATGGCCGCGATCGCCTTGATCGGCGAGGAGCGTGCGACCAGCGTGGCGCACATCAGGCCGAGCATCGCCAGCCAGAAGTTCTCATAGGTCGAGAAGGACAGCGCGAACTCGGCCAGGGTCGGCGCCAGCACCATCAGCGAGAGCGTGCCGGCGATGCCGCCAAGTGCCGAGAACCAGAGGCAGATGCCGAGCGCCGTCTCGGCCTCGCCCTTGCGCGTCATCGCATAGGCGTCGTCGACATAGGCGGCCGAGGCCGGCGTGCCGGGAATGCGCAGCAGGCAGCCGGGGATGTCGCCGGAGAAGATCGCCATCGCCGACGCCGTGATGATCGTCGCGATTGCCGCGATCGGCGAGAGATAGAAGGTGATCGGCACCAAGAGCGCCGTCGCCATGGTGGCGGACAGGCCGGGAAGCGAACCGACGACCAGCCCGTAGATCGCCGAGGCGAAGATGGCGATCATCACCTCGGGCGCGAAGACGAGCCCGAAGGCCTGGATCAGGGTGTCCATCGGTTCACCAAGGGAAAGGCAGCATGCCGCCGGGCAATGGCACCCGCAGCAGCTTCAGGAAGATCAGATTGATGACGAAGGGCGCGATCAGCGCCAGCGGCACGGCGAGCTTCGGCCTGGCACCGAAGGCCAGCGACGCGATCAGGACCATGATCCCGGCCGTCAGCAGGAAGCCGAGCCGCTCGGAGGCGAGCGCGTAGAACACAACCAGCGCCGGCGGCAGCAAAGCGAGCCAGGCCCGCCAGGCCGGCAGCGGCTCGAGATATTCAGGCGCGGTATGGCTGGCGAGATCAGCCTCGGCCACCTCCTCGAAATGCCGGCCGACGCCGAGCACGATCATCAGTCCGCACAGCACGAGCAGTCCGCCCACGACCATCGGGAAGGCCGCAGGGCCGACCTGCTGGCCGGGGACCGGCGGCAGTTTCGAGCCGTAGAGGAAGGCTATGGCACCGAGAGTCGCGATGGCCCCCCCGGAGATACGGTCGTTCAACGGTGTCACGGTCAATCCATGCAGACGGGTGTTTCGAGAGATGCAAACACCGGAGCCGCGGGCAAGCGGCCCCGGTGCGCAGGCATTCTTGGGATCAGGCCTTGGCCAAGCCAGCCGCCTTCATCGCGGCGGCCATAGCCACGTCGCCATCCGCCATGAACTTGGCGAAGCCGGCGCCGTCGGCGAACTTCATGCCGAAGCCGCGCGAGTTCATGAAGTCCTGGTATTCCTTCGAGTCGAAGGCCTTCTTCAGGGAGGCGGTGATCTTGGCCTGGATGTCCGCCGGCAGCCCCTTCGGGGCGCCGATGCCGCGCCAGGCGCCGACCGAGTAGTTGATGCCGAGCGTCTCGTTCAGGGTCGGCACGTCCTTGAACTGCGGGTTGCGGGCCGTCGCCATGATGGCGAGCGACTTCGCCTTGCCGGCATCGATCATGGCGCGAGCTTCCGGCACCGAGCAGGTGACGATGTCGACGCCGCCGGCGGCCAGGTCCTGCATGCCCGGCGCAGCGCCGTTCGACGGCACCCAGGCGACATGATCGGGCTTCAGGCCCATGGCGACGAGCCAGCCGACCAGCGCCAGATGCCAGATGCCACCCTGACCGGTACCGGAGGCCTTGAGCTTGCCGGGAGGCGCCGCCTTGATCGCGTCGGCCAGTGCCTTGATGTCCTTGTATGGGCCCGACGCGCTGACCTGCACGCCCGGGGGATCCTCATTCATCAGGCCAAGCGCGGTGTAGCTCGTCGACTTCAGGTCGGTCAGGCCCTGATGGTGCATCATGGTGATTTCCACCGTGAGCATGCCGATCGTGTAGCCGTCGGGCGCAGCGGTCGCGATCGCCGAATGGCCGACCACACCCGAACCGCCGGTGCGGTTGACGACGTTGACCGGCTGGCCGAGATCCTTCTCCAGCAACTGCGCGACGATGCGGGCGGTGGCGTCGGTGCCGCCGCCGGCACCCCAGGGGCAGACCATGGTCAGGGGCCGGTTCGGCCATTGCGCCTGGCCGATGGCCGGCCGCGCGATCAGGCCCGTCGCGCCTGCCGCAGCGGCGCCCTTCAGAATCGTACGTCTGCTGAATTTGCTCACGGTAGCGTTCCTCCACTTCAATCGATTTAGAAGGTGACGGCTTCTCCGCGCTGCAGGCGGGGCCGTCTTGATCTTCAACCGCTATCAGAACCGATTGCTGCCGTTGAGGCAACAGTTTTGCATGCAGTATGCACCGGCGTGCATACAATTTTACAAGACGCAGGAGACGGGCAGCACGGCCTTTCCGGAGGCCTCGACGATGGCGCCGGTGCTGCGGTCGACATTCTCGGCGCCCGCAGCCGGAAGCTTCGCCTCGGCCTTGGCCAGGACCGTCTGCAATGCGCCCACCCCGGCCATCGCATAGCTGCCCTGCGGCGCGACCCCCGCGACCAGCGTTTTCTCCGACGCGTTGGCGGTGATCACCCCCGCAAGCCGGCCCTGCCGGTCGAAGACCGGGCTGCCCGCGCCGCCGGGCTGCAACGGCGCGAAGACGGCGCCGGCCCTGAACTCCCCGGCGAGCGCGACCGCGCTGCGCGCCGCGCCATTGCCGTCGAAGCCAAGCACCACTGCCGCCTCGCCAGCTATCGGCGCCGCCTCGCGCAGGCCCGGGCCCGGCTGTGCCGCAAGGCCGGGCACGTCGAGCAGCGCGAGCCTGCTCGCCTGGTCCTGCAGCCGCAGCTTCGCGGGGCGCCCTCCGACCTTCAGCGCCTTGCAGCCGTCGACCGAGACCTGCGCCGCCAGCACCAGCTCGCGGCCGACGAGAAGTCCCACGCCGAGGCGCTCGGTCGCGGCTGCGACAGGCGGCACGATCGCAGTGGCCGCGGCAGCAACCGCGGCTCCGGCCGAGGGCGCCGCCGGCGCCGGCCCGGTCGGGAACGGTTCGAAGCTGTCGGCGATCGCTGTCACGACCTTGTCGAAGGTTGCCGAAACCGCCTTGTCGTAGCCGACCGAGAAGCCGCGCAGGCCGCCGGGGCCGCTCGCCTGCCGACGGAAGAACTTGCCGCCCGGCGTCTCGCCCGCGACCACGAAGAAGTTCGGCTGCAGCAGCTTGTAGGTGACGCGGCGCTGGATGTTGGGATTGACCGCGATCTGCCGCTCGAACAGCGCCCCCAGCGGCTCGCTCGCCGGCCCGGCACTGACATCGAGCGTGATCTTGCCATCGGCGCTCTGCCAGCGGCTGCCACCATTCGGCAAGGCCTCACGCTTCGGCAACAACCTCTGCGGGATGCCGATGCGCACGCCGGTGCGCTCGTCCGTGACCACCGTGAACCCTGCGGCCTCACGCGCGGTCCGGGCCAGCCGCACCAGTTCCTGTCGTTCCGCCGGGCTCAATTGGCCGTCCGGCTGGCCACGCCCGGCCTTGAAGCTGTTGACGGCGCGGAATGTCAGCGGCCCGAAATTGCCGGTTGCGGCGCTGTTCAGATGCCCGGTCCAGATCAGATCGGCCTGGATCGCCTTGCGTTCGGCCTCCGACAATCCCTCGAAGACGCGCGTCGCGGCTTCCAGTCGCGGGTCGGCAGGGCGCGGCTGCGCCAACGCCGCCCCCTGGCAGAGCAGCAGGGCTGCGACGAGGCCGGGAATCGACCGGAAACTGATCAAGGCGACCTCCCGTTCAGGCATGCAGGCCGTGCTGCTGGCCGGCTATTCAGCGCGAGCCTTGCCGTTGAGGCAAGGGGGGCGAGGCGCAGGGCGGGGTTGACGGACGATTTGACGAACCGCCCGGCGAAAACCGCTCAGACCTCGCCAAACGCACCGGTTGGCCCGGCCTTGCGAGTTGCACTGGCCGGGCCCGGTGATAGCCTCGTTTCGGCCACGGCGCGACGTTACGTCATCGCGTCGACGCCTGTTGCGGCTATCCTCGTGCCGCCTGCCGCCTTCCCGGAGACCGAGTCATGTCCCTCCTCGCCCGTCTCGCCCTCATCCTCGGTCTAACCGTCGCGGCGGCGCCGGCCTTCGCCCAGAAGGCCTATGTCAGGCCCGATCTCGCCAGCGACGGGCAGCGGCTGGAGGAGCGCCTGAAGCGCGAGGTCGGAGCCAGCCAGCGGCCCTTCACGACCCTGCTGCGTGACGGCAACGCCGCCCTCGCCCGCGGCGATGCCCGCGCCGCCCTGCCGCTCGCCAATGCCGCAGCCATGGCCGAGCCGGCCAACCCCGCCGGCTGGCGCCTGATGGCGCAGGCCGCGATCGGCATCGAGCCGCGCGATTATCGCGAGCGCTACGAACTGCGTGAGCGCGCCATCAGCGCCGCCTATCTCGCCTATCAGCGCTCGAGCGCGCGCGCCGACGAGGCGACCTCGCTCGGCGTCCTCGCCCGCGTCTTCGAGAAGAACGAGCTCTGGCGCCCGGCCCTGACCAGCTACCGCCTCAGCCTCGACATCGCCGACAATGCCGCGCTGCGCAGCGACTATGAGGCCCTGCGCGCCCAGCGCGGCTTCCGCCTGACCGGCAACAAGACCGATTCGGATGCCGCGAGCCCGCGCGCCTGCTTCGAATTCTCGGAACCGCTGGCGCGCGGCCGCGTCGACTTCGCGCCTTACGTGGCGATCACCGGCAAGGGCGATTTCGCGGTCAGCGCCGAGGAGCGCCAGCTCTGCGTCGACGGTTTGCGCCATGGCGAGCGCTATGGCTTCGTTATCCGCCAGGGCGTGCCCTCGGCCCTGCCCGACGAAAAGCTGCTGAAATCCGCCGATTACGAGGTCTATGTCCGCGACCGAGCCCCCTCCGTGCGCTTCACCGGCAAGAACTATGTGCTGCCGCGCACCGGCCAGCAGGGCGTCCCGGTCGTCTCGGTCAATGCCGACAAGCTCGATCTCGAGGTGATGCGCATCGGCGACCGCAACCTGATCAACTCGGTCCATTCCGAGGACTTCCTCAGCCAGCTCGGCAGCTACAGCGCCGGGCAGATCGCCGCCGACAAGGGCTCCAGGGTCTGGGCCGGCCAGATGGACGTGAAGTCCGAGCTCAACAAGGACGTCACCACCGCCTTTCCGGCGCTGGAGGCCGTCGGGCAACTCCAGCCCGGCGTCTATGTGATGTTCGCCCGGCCGAGCGGCACCACGGCAGCCAGCAGCTCGGATGGCGACTATGATTATGACGGCTCGACCCGCGCGACGCAGTGGTTCGTCGTCTCCGATCTCGGCCTGACCTCGTTCTCCGGCCCCGATGGCGTGCATGTCCTGGTGCGCTCGCTCGCCGACGCCTCGCCCGTCGCCAATGCCGAACTGCGCCTCGTCGCCCGCAACAACGAGGTGCTGGCGACGATCCGCTCCGACCGCAACGGTTATGCCCGCTTCGATGCCGGCCTCGCCAAAGGCCAGGGCGGCAATGCGCCCGGCCTCGTCACCGCGACGCTGGCCGAGGATTACGGCTTCCTCGACCTCAAACAGACCGCGTTCGATCTCTCCGACCGCGGCGTCAAGGGCCGCGTCGCGCCGGTCGGCCTCGATGCCTTCCTCTACACCGAGCGCGGCGTCTATCGCTCCGGCGAGACTGTCTACCTGACCTCGCTGCTGCGCGACGCCAAGGGCGCCGCCGTCACCGGCCTGCCGTTGACCCTGGTGGTCAAGCGGCCGGACGGCGTCGAGTACCGGCGCCGCCAGGTCGAGGATCAGGGCGCCGGTGGACGAGCTCATTCGATTCCGCTGATCTCCGGCGCACAGACCGGCACCTGGCGGGTCCAGGCCTATTCCGACCCCAAGGGCGCCGCCATCGGCGAGGTCTCCTTCCTCGTCGAGGACTATGTCCCGGAGCGGCTGGAGCTGACGCTCGCGCCGAAGAAGCAGGTGCTGCAGGCCGGCGAGCCGGCCGAGATCGACGTCACCGCCCGCTATCTCTACGGCGCGCCCGGCTCCGATCTCGACGTGACCGGCTCGATGACCGTGCGCGCGGCGAGCCAGAGCGCGATCCCCGGCTTCGCCGGCTACGAGGTCGGCCTCACCGACGAGGCCTTCGAGCCGCAGCAGTCGGAGTTCGAGGACACGGCCAAGACCGACGCCAATGGCAAGGTCACCGCGGTCAATCCGGTCGCCGAGCCCGAGGCCAATCGGCCGCTCGAAGTCGAGCTGACGGTGCGCGTCGGCGAGCCCGGCGGGCGCGCCATCGCCCGTTCGGTGACGCTGCCGATCGTGCCCAAGGGCGCCGCCATCGGCGTGCGTAAGGCGTTCAAGGACGGCGAGCTCGGCAATGGCCAGACCGCTAATTTCGACGTGATCATGGCCAATGGCGACGGCCGCCGGATCGGCCGGCAGGGCGTCAAGTGGACGCTCTCCAAGGTCACCCGCAACTATCAGTGGTTCTACCAGGACGGCCGCTGGAACTATGAGGGCGTGAAGTCGACGCGCCGCGTCTCGGATGGCGAGATTGCTGTGACCGAAGCTTCCGCCGCGCGCATCTCGGCCCCGGTCGAGTGGGGTAACTACCGGCTCGATGTCAGCGCCGACGGCGCCGATGCCAACGAGACCAGCGTCTCCTTCAGCGTCGGCTACGAGACCGACAAGACCGCCGACACCCCCGACGTGCTCGACGTCGCGCTCGACAAGGCCGCCTATGCCGATGGCGAGAGTATGCAAATCCGCCTGACCGCTCGCTTCACCGGCAAGGCGACGCTCGCCGTGCTCGGCGACGGCATCAACGAGATCCGCACCGTCGACGTCTCGCCCTCCGGCACCACGATCAACCTGCCGGCCAAGGCGGCCTGGGGCGCCAGCGCCTATCTCGTCGCGCTCGCCCATCGCCCGATGGACACCGCCGCGCAGCGCATGCCCGGCCGCGCCATCGGCCTCGCCTGGTTCAGCGTCGGCAAGGCGGAGCGCAATCTCGCCATCGATCTTGGCGCTCCCAATCTGGTGCGGCCGCTCTCGACCCTGTCGCTGCCGGTCAAGGTGACCGGAGCCAAGCCTGGAGAAGAGGCCTTCATCACGGTCGCGGCCGTCGATATCGGCATCCTCAACCTGACCCGCTTCGAAAGCCCCGACCCGAGCAGGTTCTTTTTCGGCCAGCGCCAGCTCGGTCATGAACTGCGCGATCTCTACGGCTATCTGATCGACGGCATGCAGGGCGCGCGCGGCGCGATCCGCTCCGGCGGCGATGCCGCCCCGCAGCTCAATGGCGAGGCACCGACCCAGGAGCCGCTGGCGCGCTATTCCGGCGTGGTCAAGCTCGGGCCGGACGGCACGGCCAAGGTCGATTTCGAGATGCCGGCCTTCAATGGCTCGGTCCGCGTCATGGCCGTCGCCTGGTCGGCCGGGAAGACCGGCCAGGCCAGCGCCGACGTCTTCGTCCGCGACCAGATCGTGGCGCAGGCGACGCTGCCGCGCTTCCTGGCGCTCGGCGACCAGTCTCGCTTCCACCTGCAGATCGACAATGTCGAGGGCCCGGCCGGTTCCTATCTCGTCGATCTCGACGTCAAGGGCCCGGTCGTCGTCGCCGCCGACGCGACCCGCCGCAACATGACGCTCGCCGCCGGCGCCAAGAGCTCGCTGACCATCCCGGTCACCGCGGCCGGGCTCGGCCGGGCGAGTTTCGACGTCCGGGTCACCGGGCCGAACGGTATCGGCACGGTGCAGAATCTCGCCGTGCGCGTGCAGCCCTCGACGCAGACGATCGCGCGGCGGATCGTCCGCCCGATCCCCGGCGGCGGCTCGCTCACGGTATCCTCCGACCTCCTGGCCGATCTCGTGCCCGATTCCGGCGCCGTCTCGGTCTCGGTCTCGCCGGTCGCGGCGCTCGACGTCTCGGCGATTCTCAAAGCGCTCGACCGCTACCCTTATGGCTGCACCGAGCAGACGATCAGCCGGGCGCTGCCGCTGCTCGTCGTCAACCGGCTCGCCTCGATGGAGCAGCTCGCCCTCGACGGCAATGCCGACGAGCGCGTCAGCGCCGGGATCGAGCGCGTGCTCGCCCGCCAGGGCGGCAACGGCTCCTTCGGCCTCTGGAGCATCGGCGGCGAGGATCTCTGGCTCGACGCCTTCGTCACCGACTTCCTGACCCGCGCCCGCGAGCGCCAGTTCGCGGTGCCGCAGATCGCCTTCAATCTGGCGCTCGACCGTCTGCGCAACCAGGTCGTCAACACCAGCGAGATCAACAAGGAGGAGGCGGCCGGCATCGCTTATGCGCTCTATGTGCTCGCCCGGAACGGGCGGCCGGTGATGGGCGATCTGCGCTATCTCGCCGATAACAAGCTCGCCGATTTCGCCTCGCCGCTGGCTCGTGGCCAGATCGGGGCGGCGCTCGCCCTGCTCGGCGACCGCACCCGTGGCGCCGCCGCCTTCGCCAGCGCGCTCGGCCGCCTGCAGCAGACCAGCGATGACGGGCTTTCGCGTGCCGATTACGGCTCACGCCTGCGCGACGGAGCGGCGCTGCTCGCCCTGATCGCCGAGAGCAATGGCGACCGGGCCGAGCTGAACCGCGCCGCCGATGTCGTGCAGAGCGCCCGCCAGAGCGCGCGCTACACCTCGACGCAGGAGAACATGTGGATGGCGATGGCCGCCGCCGCGATGGCGAAGGAGGCGGAGGGCATGGCGCTGACCGTCGACGGCGCCGAGCGCAAGGGCGCCTTCTACCGCACGGTTCCGGCCGGCGCGCTGGAGGGCAAGCCGCTGGTGATCGGCAATCCCGGCACCGCCTCGGCCAATGCGGTCCTCACCGTCTCCGGCATCCCGACCACGCCGGAGCCGGCCCTGAACCAGGGTTTTGCGCTGGAACGCACGCTCTTCACCATGAAGGGCGAGCGGGTCGATCCCGCGCGCCTGCGCCAGAACGAGCGCTATGTCGTCGCGCTCAAGGTCACAGAGCCGGCGGCGCGCTATGGCCGGCTGCTGCTGGTCGATCCCGTCCCCGCCGGGCTCGAGATCGAGAACGCCAACCTGACCGAGGGCGCCTCGGTCGAGGGGCTCAACTGGCTGAAGCAGGAGGTCGCGCCCGTCCACACCGAGGCGCGCGACGACCGCTATGTCGCCGCCTTCGAGCGCAGCGGCAGCAGCAACCAGCCGCTGAGCTACACCGTCGCCTATATCGCCCGGGCCGTCTCGCCTGGCCGCTATGTTCAGCCGGCGGCGGTGATCGAGGACATGTACCGCCCGGACCGCTTCGGCCGGACGGGGTTCGGCACCGTCGACATCTCGTCGGCGAGGTAGGGACGAAATGGGCTCCGAGCGAGACCAGCGGGACGCCTCTTCCTTCTCCCCTTGGGGGAGAAGGTGGCAGCGCGCCTGGCTGCGCCGCCTCGCCTATGCAGGAGCCGGCGTCCTCGCCTTGGCAGCCACTACGACCGGCGCACTGCTCTGGTACGCCTCCGCCCTCCCGCCGCTCGACCTCGCCGCCGCCGGCGACCGCTCGACCGTGGTGCTCGACCGCGAGGGCAAGCTGCTGCGTCCCTTCGTGACCGCCGATGGCCGCTGGAAGCTCCCGGTCGGCGCCACAGATGTCGATCCGCGCTACCTTGCCATGCTCAAGGCCTACGAGGACAAGCGCTTCGACGATCATCTCGGCGTCGACCCTCAGGGCATCATCCGCGCCGCCGGCCAGATGCTGGGCAATGGCCGCATCGTCTCCGGCGGCTCGACGCTGACCATGCAGGTGGCGCGCCTGCTCGAACCGCGCCAGGAACGCTCGCTCTCGGCCAAGCTCAGGCAGGCGGTGCGCGCGCTCGAACTGGAGCGGCGCTTCAGCAAGACTGAAGTTCTCGATCTCTACCTCACCCTCGCCCCCTTCGGCGGCAATCTCGAAGGGGTGCGCGCCGCGAGCTTCGCCTATTTCGGCAAGGAGCCGAAGCGGCTCTCGACCGCCGAGGCGGCCCTGCTCGTCGCGCTGCCGCAATCGCCGGAGACGCGCCGGCCCGACCGCTTTCCGGAAGCCGCGTTCAAGGCCCGCGAGCGCGTGCTCGCCCGGGTCGAGGCCGCCGGCCTCGTCACCCCGGGCGAGGTCGCGGCGGCCCGCGACGAGCCGATCGCGGCAGCGCGAAAGCCCTTCCCGGCGCTCGCTCCCCACACCGCCGAGCAGGTGGTCGCCGAAGCGCCCGCGCAGCGCAGTCACCGTCTCAGCCTCGATGCGCGCTGGCAGGCGAGCCTGGAACAGCTCGCCCGCGAGCGCGCCATCGGCCAGGGACCGCAGCTCTCGATCGCCATTCTCGTCGCCGACAACGAGACCGGCGAGATCCGCGCCTCGGTCGGTGGCGTCGACTATTTCGACGCCGGGCGCGCCGGTTCGCTCGACCTGACGCAGGCCCTACGCTCACCCGGCTCGGCGCTGAAGCCTTTCATCTACGCGCTCGCCTTCGACAATGGCCTCGCCCATCCCGAGACCATGCTGGAGGACCGGCCGACCCGCTACGGGCTCTACGTTCCCGAGAATTTCGACCTCGGCTTCCAGGGCATGGTCAGCGCCCGCAAGGCGCTGCAGCTCTCGCTCAACCTGCCAGCGGTCGAACTGCTCTCGGCGCTCGGACCGCAACGCTTCCTGTCGCGCTTGAAGGATGCCGGCGCCGGCATCGCCATGCCCAGGGAGAGCGGTGCTCCCGGCCTCGCCATCGGCCTCGGCGGGCTCGGCATCACGCTCTCGGATCTGACGCGGCTTTATGTCGGCCTCGCCCGCGGCGGCGAGGTCGTCCCGCTGAAGGTGAAGTCCTCCCGCCCTCATCCTGAGGAGCCGCGAAGCGGCGTCTCGAAGGATGTTTCACCGCCCTCTGGAACCATCCTTCGAGACGCGCCTGACGGCGCTCCTCACAATGAGGGCTCACAATCGATCCGCCTCGTCGAGCCGGTCGCCGCCTTCTATGTCGCCGACACGCTGCTCGGCGCACCGCCGCCGCTCAACGCCGCGCCCGGCCGGATCGCCTACAAGACCGGCACCTCCTATGGCTACCGCGATGCCTGGGCAGTCGGCTTCGACCGCCGGCACACCATCGGCGTCTGGGTCGGTCGTGCTGATAATGGCGCCGTGCCGGGCCTCGTCGGGCGGGCGGTCGCGGCGCCGATCCTGTTCGACGCCTTCGCCCGCATCGGCCACGATCCACGCCCCTTCCTCCAGCCGCCCGGCGTCATCGCCGCGACCAGCGCGACCCTGCCGCCGCCGCTGCGCCATCTGCGCCAGGACCTGCCGAAGACCGTCGCGGCGCTGGCGACGCCGGGGCTGAAGCTCGCCTTCCCGCCCGAGGGCGCCCGCATCGATCTTGCCGCCTCGAGCCCGGAAGGCGGCCGCCCGCAGCTCGGCCTCAAGGTCGCCGGCGGTGTCGCGCCCTTCACCTGGCTGGTCGACGGCGCGCCGATCACCGGTCCGGTCCGGCGCCGTGAGGCGGCCTGGCAGCCGCCCGGCAAAGGTTTCGTGCGGATTTCGGTGGTCGATGCCGCCGGCGCCAGCGAAAGCGTCTCAGTCCGGCTGCAATAAAGAAGGCGCGTCAGGTCCGACGCGCCTTCGGAAACGGAGTAAAAAAGGCCGGGCAGTCCCCCGGCCTTGCGAGGACCTCATTCTGCCGGCTGCGGATGGGCCTTTGCGTGGGCAGCCTCATCGCCATGCACCGGCCGCTGCGCCCGCGACATGTAGCTGTAGGCGACCGGCACGACATAGAGCGTGAGCAGCGTGCCGAAGGTCATGCCGCCGACGATCACCCAGCCGATCTGCGAGCGACTCTCGGCGCCGGCGCCGGAAGCGAGCGCCAGCGGCACCGCGCCGAGCACCATGGCGCCGGTCGTCATCAGGATCGGGCGCAGGCGCAATTCGGCGGCCTCGACCAGCGCGTCGAGCATCTCCTTGCCTTCCTCGCGCAGCTGGTTGGTGAATTCGAGGATCAGGATGCCGTGCTTGGTGATCAGGCCGACGAGCGTGATCAGGCCGATCTGGCTGTAGACGTTCATCGTGCCGCCGGTGAAGTACAACGCGGCCAGCGCGCCCGTCATGGAGAGCGGCACGGAAACCATGATCACCACGGGATCGATGAAGCTCTCGAACTGCGCCGCCAGGACGAGGTAGATGAAGCCAAGCGCCAGCAGGAAGACGAGCAGGATCGACGAGCCCGACTGCTTGAATTCGCGGCTCTGGCCGGAATAGTCGTTCTGGTAGGAAGCTGGCAGTATCCGCGCCGCGGCCTGCTCCAGCACGGTGAGCGCATCGCCCAGCGAATAGCCCGGACCCGGCACGGCGGTGATCGTCGCCGAACGCAGCTGATTGAAGCGGATCAACTCCTTGGGAGCGACGTTCTCCTCGATATGGACGAGGCTGGAGAGCTGCACCGCTTGGCCGCCCCGGCCCATCAGATAGATCGACTGCAGCCCCTGCGGCGTGTTGCGGTCCTGGCCCGCGACCTGCAGCATCACGTCGTACTGCTCGCCATTCATGTTGAAGCGCGTCACCTGGCGGCCGCCGAGCAGCGTCTCCATGGTACGGCCGATCACATCGACGCCGACGCCGAGATCGGCGGCGCGCTGGCGGTCGATCGAGACCTTGATCTGCGGCTTGTCGAGAATGAGGTTGGTCTCGATGTTGGTCAGGGCCGGGTTGCCCTGGACCTCGGCGATCAGACGATCGACGTTCTGCTTGATCTCGGCATAGGAATCCGAGGAGCGCAGCACGAACTCGACCGGCTTGCTGTTGGCGCCGCCCTGACCGAGCGAGGGTGGGTTGGTGGCGAACAAGCGGATGCCGGGGATCTGCGACAGACCCTTGTTGATCTCGGCGACAAGATCCTGCTGCTTGCGCTGCCGCTGCTCCCAGGGCTTCAACCGCGCGAAAGCGATGGCGCGCGTCACGTCCGGGAAGCCGACGATGACGAGATAGGTCTCGACCTCCTGGATCTTGCTGAAATAGTCCTCGACGCGCCGGGCGTAGTCGGCGGTGAAGGACATGGTCGCGCCCTCGGGGGCAACGCCGATCGAGGTGATGGTGCCGCGATCCTCGACCGGAGCGAGTTCCGAACGAAGATTGGTGAAGAAGTAGTAGCTGCCGCCGGCAACACACAGCGCCAGCAGCACGATCACCGGCCGGACCGACAGCGCAAAGCGCAGCGACCGGCGATAGCCGCTGGAGAGCGCCTCGAAGAAGCGCTCGAGCGCATTGTAGAGGAAGTTGTGCTTGTGCTCGTGCCGCAGCAGCTTGGCGCACATCATCGGCGTCAGCGTCAGCGCGACGAAGCCGGAGACCAGCACGGCGCCGGCCAGCGTCAGCGCGAATTCGATGAAGAGCTTGCCGGTGCGGCCGGTGGAGAAGGCCATCGGCGCATAGACTGCGACCAGGGTCAGCGTCATCGCGACCACGGCGAAGGCGATCTCGTTGATGCCCTTGATCGCCGCCTTGGTCGGCTCCATGCCGTCCTCGATATGGCGGTGGATGTTCTCCAGCACGACGATGGCGTCGTCGACTACGAGGCCGATGGCGAGCACCATCGACAGCAGGGTCAGCGTGTTCACCGTGAAGCCGAGCGCATACATCAGCGCGAAGGCGCCGATCAGCGAGACGGGAATGGTGACGAGCGGGATCAGCGTCGCGCGCAGCGAGCGCAGGAACAGGAAAATGATCAGCACGACGAGCACGACCGCCTCGGCGATCGTGGTGTAGACCGCCTTGATCGAGCGATCGATGAAGATCGAGGTGTCGTAGGAGGTCGCGATCGACATCCCATCCGGCAGATCCTCGATGATGCCGGGCAGGGCCAGCTGGACACCGGACGAGACGGTCAGCGGGTTGGCAACCGCCTGCTTGACGATGCCGATCGTCACCGAGGGCGTGCCCTTGAACCAGGCCGCATTGCGCTCTTCGCGCGCCCCGAGCTCGACCTTGGCGACGTCGCGCAGGCGAACCGGGAAGCCGTTCGCGTCCTTAACCGTGATCTGCTCGAACTGCTGAGGCGTGTTCAGGCTGGTCTGCGAGAGCACAGTGAATTCGCGGTCATTGCTTTCGATGCGGCCGGACGGGATCTCGACGTTCTGCGCCCGTAGCGCCGCCTCGATCTCCTGCACTGTGATGGCGTAGGCCGCCATCCGGGCGCGATCGAGCCAGATCCGCATGGCATATTGCCGCTGGCCGAGAATGCGGACCTCGGCCACGCCGGTTATGTTCTGGACGCGGTCTGCGATGAAGCGGTCGGCGAAATCGGTCAGTTCCAGCGGCGAATGGCGCGAACTGGTCAGCGACAGATACATCACCGGCTGGGCGTCCGCCTCTACCTTGGCGATGATCGGCTCGTCGATCTCGTCCGGCAGGCGCCCGCGCACGCGGCTGACGCGGTCGCGGACATCGGAGGCCGCGACATCGGGGTCGACATCCGGGCGGAAGCGCACCGAGATCTGGCTGCGCTCCTGGCGGCTGGTCGAGGTGATCGTCTCGATACCTTCGATACCGGCGATCGAGTTCTCGAGAATCTGCGTGACCTGCGTCTCGATGATCTCGGCGCTGGCGCCGCGATAGGTCGTCTGCACCGAGACGATCGGCTCGTCGATGTTCGGGTATTCCCGGACGGTGAGCCGCGTATAGGAGACGAAGCCGATCAGGACGACGAGCAGGCTGAGGACGGTCGAGAGGACCGGCCTGCGGACGAAGAGTTCGAACAGGCTCATTGCACGCTGCCCGGAGCAGCGCCGGACAATGCGCTCGTCTGGACGCTCGCCTTCTGCTTGATCGAAACGGTCGAGCCATCGCGCAACCGCATCTGCCCGGCCGTGACGAGCTGCATGCCGGGTTTGAGACCGCTCACGATCTCGACCTTGCCGGGAAGGCGCTTGCCGAGCTCGACCGGAACGCGCTTGGCCTTCCCGTTTTCGATGATGAAGACCATCTTGCCGATGCCGTCGGGCACCACGGCGGTCTCCGGCACCACCAGCGCATTGTCGCGTTTGTTGACGACGATGGTGATGCGCGCGAACAGGCCGGGCTTCAGCACGAGGTCGCCATTGGGCACCTTGGCGCGCAGCCTGACCGCGCGGCCGTTGATGTCGACCACCGGATCGATCGCGAAAATCTGGCCGGCGAACGGCTTGTCGGGCACCGCATCGACCTTGAGTTGGACCGGCTGGCCGACCTTGAGCTGGGTCAGGAAGATCTCGGGCACCCGGAAGTCGACCTTGATCGGGTCGATATTGGTGAGCGCGACCAGCGGCTTGCCGACCGAGATGTAGTCGCCGACGCCAACCGAGCGCAGCCCGACCACGCCGGTGAACGGCGCCTTGATCGTCGCCTGGGCGAGTTTCGACTGGACGAGCTGGACACGGGCTTCCTGCGAGGCGAGCTGCGCCGTCGCCTGTTCGAGCGCCACCTGCGTGCCCGCGCCGCGCGAAACCAGCGAGCGGTTGCGGTCATGCGTGTCGCGCGCCAGCGAAAGATCGGCCTGCGCCTGCTTCAGCTCGGCGTCGAGGATGGCGGTGTCGAGCTTGACCAGCTCCTGCCCCTCCTGAACCCGTTCGCCCTCGCGGAAGCCGAGGTGAATCACGCGGCCGGCGATTTCGGAGGCGATGATGATGGATTCATCGGCGGCGAGCGTGCCGAGCGCCTCGACCTCCTCGTTGACGGTCATGCTCTCGACCGCGCCGACCTCGACGGGAACGCCCGGATTCGGCGAGGTCGCGGCGGCCTGTGCCGGCTGACCTACGGCCCGGAAGTGCTTCTGGTAGCCGTAATAGCCGCCACCAGCCAGCCCGGCGATCAGGACGAGAAGGAAGAAACGCTTCATGAGGCTGGACGCTCCGGTGCCGCGCGCTTAACTTAGACTGGACGGTCTAGTTTGATAAGGTCTCAAATAGGCGGAAGAATGTCGGATATGTCGATTGAGGGCCCTATACTCCCCGCAACGACGGAAGCAAGGTCGATGCCGGCCGAGAAATCACGGCCGGATAAACATGACGCGATCACCCGCGCCGCTTCGGAGATGTTCCTGGCCGAGGGCTTCGACCGCACCAGCCTCGACCAGATCGCGCAGCGCGCCGGCGTCTCCAAGCAGACCATCTACAGCCACTTCGCGGACAAGGAGGCGCTGTTCAAGGCGATCTGCGCCGAACTGACTGAAAAGCTGACGATTCCGCTGCGCCAGCAGCCGAAACAGAAGGCCGATCTGCGCAGCATCCTGATCCGCTTCGGCGAGGATGCGCTGGCGATGATGCTGCATCCGGCCTCGCTCGACCTGCATCGCCTGATCGTCAGCGCCTCCGCGCGCTTCCCGGAACTCGGCCGAGCCGCCTATGGGGCCGGCGCCAGCCGGATGATCGAGGAGCTCGGAGCCCTGATCGCCGAGCGTTCACGATCCGGTGATGGCTTTGCCCGGCCCGTCGCGGAGGAGCGCTCCCGCGTCCTCGCCGAGCAGTTTCTCGGCATGATCCGCGGCCTGCATCAGGCGCGTGGCTTGCTCGGCATCGATCCGGCCCCAGCCGCGGCGCTGAAGGCTTATGTCGCCGACTGCGCCGATCTCCTGCTGCGCGGCGCCTGAATCCATAACTGCCGGCGTCACGGCACTGTCATCTGGCGTCGATACCGGTCCCCTCGCTGAATTCGAGGAGACCCGGCGATGCTGCGCATCGAAGGCCTGACCAAACGCTTCGGCGGCAAGGCCGCCGTCGACAATGTCACCCTTTCGATACCGAAGGGCGAGATGGTCGGCGTCATCGGCCGCTCCGGCGCCGGCAAGTCAACGCTGCTGCGCATGCTGAACCGCCTCTCGGATCCGAGCGACGGGCGCATCCTCAGCGGCGAGCGCGACGTCACCTCGCTGCGCGGCGCCGCGCAGCGGGCCTGGCGGCGCGACACCGCCATGATCTTCCAGCAGTTCAATCTGGTCGGCCGGCTCGACGTGCTCACCAACGTGCTGCTCGGCCGCCTGAACCATCGCTCGACGGCGCTGACCCTGGTCAAGAGCTTCTCGCAGGACGACAAGATCCGCGCCATCGCCGCGCTCGAGCGGCTCGACATGGGCCATCTGCTCGCCCAGCGCGCCGAGACCCTGTCCGGCGGTCAGCAGCAGCGCGTCGCGATCGCCCGCGCTCTGGTCCAGGAGCCGCAGATCATCCTCGCCGACGAGCCGATCGCCTCGCTCGACCCGCGCAACTGCCAGATCGTCATGGATGCACTGTTCCGCATCAACCGCGAGGACGGCATCACGGTCATCTCCAACCTGCACCATCTCGATATAGCGGCGAAATACTGCGACCGGCTGATCGGCATGGCCGCCGGCAAGGTCGTGTTCGACGGCCCGCCCCACGCTTTGACCAGCGAGATCGCGGCCGAACTCTACGGAATCGAAGCCAAGGACGCAGGCGCCGAAGCCCTCGATGCGCTCGACGCAATCGCGACCTCGGAAGCCAGGCGCGCCCGACAGAACGTCGCCTGAGCGGACCTGCCGCCGGCTACGCCTACCCCGACCACCCAGCCCACTTAAACGTCCCCTAAGGAGCACTCTCATGCTGACCCGTCGTCATACCCTGACGCTTGCCGCCGGCCTCGCCGCGACGCTGGCGACCCCGGCCTTCGCCCAGGACTGGAAGGCCAAGTATCCTGAGATCGTCTTCGCGATCATCCCGGCCGAGAACGCCTCGGGCGTGACCGAGCGCTACACCCCCTTCGTCAACTATCTCGCGAAGGAACTCGGTACCAAGGTGACGCTGCGCATCGCCAACGACTATGCCGCGATCATCGAAGGCCAGCGCGCCGGCAACATCCACATCGCCTCCTACGGCCCGTCCTCCTTCGCCCGCGCCCGGATGACCGGCGCCAAGGTCGATGCCTTCGCCATCGAGACCAATCTCGACGGCACCAAGGGCTATCATTCGGTCTTCTACGTGAAGAAGGATTCGCCCTATCAGAAGGTCGAGGACCTGAAGGGCAAGAATCTCGGCCTGGTCGACCCGAACTCGACGTCCGGCAACAATGTCCCGCGCTTCGCGCTGAACGGCATGAAGATCGAGCCCGAGACCTTCTTCGGCAAGGTCGTCTATACCGGCAGCCATGAGAACGCGATCATCGCCCTGCAGCAGGGCACGGTCGACATCGTCGCCAACTGGTGGAACGACGAGCAGGAGTCGAACCTGCAGCGCATGGTCCGCAAGAACATGGCCAAGGCCGACGATTTCCGGATCATCTTCAAGTCCGAGCAGATCGTGAACTCGCCGATGGCCTATCTCACCGACCTGCCGGACGAGCTGAAGGCCAAGATCCGCGACGCCGTCCTCAACATCACCACCAAGGACAAGGCCGCCTTCGACAAGATCTATGAAGGCAAGCAGGGCCCGCTCGTCGCCGTTGACAACAAGGCCTACGACCCGATCATCGAGCTGAACAAGTTCGTCGACGAGCTGCGCAAGAAGAAGTCTTCGTAAGCTTTCTCACCCGCTACCGGTCATGGTCGGGCTTGTCCCGACCATCGACGTCTTCGCTTCACTGATCGCGTGCGGTGTCCAAGACGTGGATGCTCGCCACAAGGGCGAGCATGACGGCCGCGGCGCGCACTCGCCGCCCATCCTTCGGCGACGGACTCAGGCAATGACACTCGCGATCGACCGCAACGACACCGCCATCGCCGCCCATGCCGATCTCTACCGGCGCGAAATGGCGACCAAGCGCCTGCAGACCCTGCTCGGCCTCGCGATCTTCGCCATCTGCGTCGTGCTCGCCGGCATCGGCGCCGAGGTCGATCTGAAGAAATTCGCTGACAACGCCTGGCGCTTCCCGAAATACATCCTCGAGACCATGCCGACGCTCCGGCTCGCCACGTTCGGCGCCGATCTCAAGGAATGGTACTGGGGCATCAATGGCTGGCTGAAGCTGCTCTGGCAGACCATCGTCATCGCCTATGTCGGCACCGTGCTCGGGGCCGCCGGCGGCTTCCTGCTCTGCTTCGCCGCCGCCAGCAATCTCGGCCGCTCGACCGGGCTGCGTTGGGTGACGCGCCGCTTCCTCGAATTCTGCCGCACGGTGCCGGAGATCGTCTTCGCGCTGATCTTCGTCATTGCCTTCGGCCTCGGCCCGCTGCCGGGCGTCCTCGCCATCGCCATCCACACCATGGGTGCGATGGGCAAGCTCTTCTCAGAAGTCGTCGAGAACATCGACATGAAGCCGGTCGACGGCCTCACCGCCACCGGCGCCGGCTGGTGGCAGACCGTACGATTCGCCGTCGTACCGCAGGTTCTGTCGAATTTCGCGAGCTACACGCTGCTGCGCTTCGAGATCAATGTCCGCGGCGCCTCGATCATGGGCTTTGTCGGCGCCGGCGGCATCGGACAGGACCTGATCGAGGCGATCCGCAAATTCTACTTCACCGATGTCAGCGCCATCCTGCTGCTGATCATCGTCACCGTCATGCTGATCGACTACGGCACCGAGCGTCTGCGCCACGCCTTGCTGAGCCTGGAGCATCGCACATGAGTCTTGCCCTCTCGGCCGCCGACCGCGCCGCGCTCGTCGCCCGCCACAAGACCGCGATCGACGGCTCGCTTCGGACGAAAATCATCACGCTCGCCGTCATCGGCGGCCTCGTCGGGCTTTTCGTCTACGGCCTGACCACGCTCGAGACCTCCTTCGCGCGGATCTTCGCCGGCTTCGCCAATCTCGGCACCTTCGTGGTGCTGATGTTGCCGCCCGATCCCGGCTCGCTCGCCCGGGCGATCATCTTCGTGAAGGCGCTGTTCGAGACCATCGCCATCGCCTTTCTCGGCACCATCCTGGCGGCGATCCTCGCCTTCCCGCTCGGCTTCCTCGCCGCCAAGAACGTCGTCGCCAACCGCGTCGTGCACTTCTTCGCCCGGCGCTCGATGGATACGGTGCGCGGCGTCGACGCGCTGATCTGGGCGCTGATCTGGGTCAATGTCGTCGGCCTCGGCCCCTTTGCTGGCATGCTCGCGATCATGACCAGCGATCTCGGCGCCTTCGGCAAGCTGTTCTCTGAGGCGATCGAGGCCGCCGATCGCAAGCCAGTCGACGGCGTCGCCTCCGTCGGCGGCGGCAAGCTGCACGAAATCCGCTTCGGTCTTATCCCGCAGGTGCTGCCGGTCATCGCCAGCCAGGTGCTGTACTACATCGAGTCCAACACCCGCTCCTCGACCATCATCGGCATCGTCGGCGCCGGCGGCATCGGCCTCTACCTCGCCGAGACGATCCGCACGCTCGAATGGCAACAGGTCTCCTTCCTGATCCTGCTGATCCTCGCGGCGGTCACGGCGATCGACTTCCTCTCCGGCAAGCTGCGCTTCGCCATCATCGGCAAGCGGGCGGTGTGACACTCTCCCCGTCATGGTCGGGCTTGTCCCGACCATCCACGACTTTGCTTCGCTGATCGAACACGGTTTTCGAGACGTGGATGCTCGCCACAAGGGCGAGCATGACGGAGACGGACAAGCTGCGCCGTTCACTCCCCGAAGGGTTCGACCACCATCTCCATCCGCTCGCCGGCGAAGGCGCTGTTGACAATGTGGATCGGCGTCAGGTCCGGCAGGGCGTCGAGCCCATGCGTCTGCAGCACCGCCAAGCCCGGCGCGAGTTGCAGAAGTTTCGCCTCGCGCTCGCTCGCCAACCGCGCCGCCAGCCGCGTCGAGCTCCGGACATAGTCGGGGATGCCGCAGGCCTTGAAGGCGGCGGTGATCGAAGCGCCGGCCTCGGTCAGGATCGCGTCGAAACCAGGAAAACGCTCGGCCGACAGATAGTGGATGCCCGTGCCGACCGGCGTCCCTCCCGCGCGGCTCAAGGTTTCTATCGCCCAGAGCGGTGAGCCCTCCGGCAGTCCCAGCATCGCGCAATGCTGCGCTTCGCCGCTGACGATCTCAGCCGACAGCACCGAGCTCGACACGGCAATACCGGCTGCGCCGAAATTGGTACGCATGCTGACCCGGCGGCCGAGCCGATAGGGAAAGCGCGGCGCCGTCACCTGCGTGCCCCGGCCGCGCGACACCGTGACGAGCCCGCATTCGGCGAGATGACGGAAGGCCTGGCGCACGGTGTGGCGGTGCACGCCATATTGCTCTGCGAGCGCCACCGAGGCCGGTAACGTATCGCCCGGCCGGTACTCGCCCTGCTCGATCGAGGCCGCCAGCGCATCGGCGATCCGCCGCCAGGCCGTCCCCGCTTCGCCGGCCGCTGTTTCGGAAGCTGTATCCGTCATGAAAACTTCATCTGAAATGTATAGACCTTTTGCGGGTTCAGATCCATGATAGTCTAGACATTAGAGATTGGCGAGAGGCCGCACCGGATGACTCAAACCGCAACACGGCAGCATTGGATGGCCGTGCTGGCCCGCGCCTCTCATCGCGAGATCGAGGCGCTTCTGGCACAGGCTGGCCCCCTGCCGGCCCATGAGATTCTCAAGGCGCCCGAGACCGGCACCGTCATGGTCGAGGGCCGCGCCGGTGGCGCCGGGCAGCGCTTCAATCTCGGCGAGGCGACGGTGACACGCTGCGTCGTCCGGCTCGGCGGCGGCACGATGGGCTTTTCCTATGCGCTCGGCCGCGATGGCGCCAAGGCGCGGCTGGCGGCAATCACCGACGCGCTGCTCCAGAGCGAGACCGAGGCCGGCCCGCTGCGGCGTGGCGTCGGCGCATTGGCCGAGAAGCAGCAGGCGGCCCGCGAGCTCGCCTCGCGCAAGGCGGCCGCGACCAAGGTCGATTTCTTCACGCTGGTCAGGGGCGGCTGATGGCAACGAACGAAACCCTGATCGGCGCCGGTTTTTCAGACCCGGTCTTCCAGTCGCAAACGGCCTTCCGGGCCCTGCTGGCGGCTCTCTCCGAGCCCGGCCAAGTCTGTGAGCTCGCCATCGCGGTCGAGCCGCCGGCCGGGCTCGCGCGCGCCACCGCCCTCGCTCTCTTGACCCTCGCCGACTACGAGACGCCGATCTGGCTACCCGCCTCACTGCGCGACGGGCCTGCCGGCGCCTGGCTGCGTTTCCATTGCGGCGCGACCCTCGTCGAGGATCCCGCCCGCGCCGCCTTTGCCGTCATCGACGGCGCGTCGCCGGAGCCGAAGCTTGCCGCCTTCAATCCCGGCGACGATCAGTTTCCCGACCGCTCGACCACGGTGATCGTGCAATGCGCCGCGCTCGCCGGCGGAGAAACGATGACGCTCGAGGGCCCCGGCATCGCCGGGAGCTGCGCGATCGCTCCGTCCGGCCTGCGTCCCGGCTTCTGGGACGAAGTCGCCGCCAATGGCGCGCTCTATCCCTGCGGCGTCGATCTCATCCTGAGCCATGGCGCGCATCTCATCGGCCTGCCGCGCTCGACGCAAATCCAGGAGACCCGCTGATGGGAGACCCGCTGATGCCCCGCCGGGAGCTTTACTGATGTATGTCGCGGTCAAGGGCGGCGAAGCCGCCATTCTCGCCACCCATGATCTCGTCGCCGAGGCGCGCCGCGGCGACGAGAGCGTACCGGAACTCGCAGTCGCCCAGATCCGCGAGCAGATGGGTCTCGCCTGCGGTCGCGTGATGAACGAGGGCTCGCTCTACGATCCCGATCTCGCCGCGCTGGCGCTGAAGCAGTCGCAGGGCGATGCGATCGAGGCCGCCTTCCTGATGCGGGCCTATCGGACCACCTTGCCGCGCTTCGGCTCTTCCGAGCCGCTGGATACGGCCAAGATGGCGATCCGTCGCCGCGTCTCGGCGACCTATAAGGACCTGCCGGGCGGCCAGGTGCTCGGCCCGACCTATGACTATACCCACCGGCTCTTCGATTTTTCGCTGATGGGCGAGGCGACGCCGGGCGAGGCGCAGGCCCGCCCGGCCACGCATCCGCTCGACGCTTCGATGCCGCGTGTGCCGGATATTCTCGGCGCCGAGGGGCTGATGGAGGAGGAGGCGCCGCCGGAAGGCGATCCGCGCCCCTTCGACCTGACCCGCGAGCCGGTTTCCTTCCCGGCCGAGCGCGATGTCCGCCTGCAGGCGATGGCGCGCGGCGACGAGGGCTTCCTGCTCGGCCTCGGCTATTCCGTCCAGCGCGGCTTCGGCAACAGCCATCCCTTCGTCGGCGAGGTCCGGGTCGGGGAGGTCTCGGTCGAATTCACGCCCGAAGAGCTCGGCTTCGCCGTCGATCTCGGCGAGATCACCCTGACGGAATGCCAGATGGTCAACCAGTTCGCCGGCTCGAAGGACGTGCCGCCGCAATTCACCCGCGGCTACGGGCTCTCCTTCGGCCATAGCGAGCGCAAGGCGATGTCGATGTCGCTGGTCGACCGGGCGCTCAAGGCGCGCGAGTTCGGGGAAGCGGCGACCTATCCGGCGCAGCAGGACGAGTTCGTCCTCTACCACTCCGACAATGTCGAGGCGGCCGGCTTCGTCGAGCACCTCAAGCTTCCGCACTATGTCGACTTCCAAGGCGAGCTCGAACTGATCCGCCGTATCCGCAGGGAGCGGCAGGAACGCCAGGACAAGCTCGCCGATCAAGCGGGCGAAGCGCTGCCGGAGGCCGCGGAATGAACACGCATCTGAATGTCGGCGAAGATACCAAGCCGGCTTACAATTACGCCTATCTCGACGAGCAGACCAAGCGGATGATCCGCCGGGCCCTGCTCAAGGCGGTCGCGATTCCCGGCTACCAGGTCCCGTTCGGCTCGCGCGAAATGCCGCTCGCCCGCGGCTGGGGCACCGGCGGCATCCAGGTCACCGCCGCGATCATCGGCCCGGAGGACCGACTCAAGGTCATCGACCAGGGCGCCGACGACACCACGAATGCCGTCTCGATCCGCCGCTTCTTCGAGCGCACCGCCGATGCGCGCACGACCGAGGCGACCGACGAGGCGACGATCATCCAGACCCGCCACCGCATCCCGGAGGCGCCGCTGAAGGCCGGCCAGATCATGGTCTATCAGGTGCCGCAACCCGAGCCGCTCAGAAAGCTCGAGCCGCACGAGGCCGAGACGCGCAAGATGCACGCCTGGGGCGAATACGGGCTGATGCAGGTCAAACTCTACGAGAACATCGCCCGCTTCGGCGAGGTGACGACGACCTATGACTACCCGGTCATGGTCAATGGCCGCTATGTCATGGCGCCCTCGCCGATCCCGAAATTCGACAATCCGAAAATGCAGATGTCCCCGGCGCTGCAGCTCTTCGGCGCCGGGCGCGAAAAGCGCATCTATGCGGTGCCGCCGCATACCAGCGTGCGCAGCCTCGATTTCGAGGATCACCCCTTCCGCATCCAGAGCTGGGAGCAGCCCTGCGGCCTCTGCGGCGCCGCCGATTCCTATCTCGACGAGGTGGTGATCGACGACCAGGGCGGGCGCATGTTCGTCTGCTCCGACAGCCATCATTGCGAGACGCGGCGGGCGGAAGGCCACCGCGGCGCCATGCTCGCCGACGCCTCGGCGCTGCATCTGGTCGAGGACGAGGCCAAGTCATGAACATGCAGGTCAATCCGCAGGAACTCGCGCTCGATCCGCAGCCGCTGCTCTCGGTCGCCGGCGTCTCACGCTTCTATGGCGAGCGCATCGGCTGCGCCGATGTCGCCTTCGATCTCTGGCCGGGTGAAGTGCTGGGCATCGTCGGCGAATCCGGCTCCGGCAAGTCGACCCTGCTGCGCTGTCTCGCCGGCATCGACAAGCCCGATCGGGGCGAAGTGCTGTTCCGCGGCGGCGCCGAACCGCTCGACATCTATTCGGTCGCCGAGCAGGAGCGACGCCGGCTGATGCGCACCGCCTGGGGCATCGTCCACCAGAATCCGCGCGACGGCCTGCGCATGGACGTCTCGGCCGGCGGCAATGTCGGCGAGCGCCTGATGGATAATGGCGCGCGCCATTACGGCAAGATCCGCGAGACCGCGCTCGACTGGCTGCAGCGCGTCGAGATCGCCGCCGGCCGCATCGACGACCGGCCGCGCCAGTTCTCCGGCGGCATGCAGCAGCGCCTGCAGATCGCCCGCGTGCTGGTCTCCGAACCCAAGCTCGTCTTCATGGACGAGCCGACCGGCGGCCTCGACGTCTCCGTCCAGGCGAGGCTGCTCGACCTCCTGCGCGTGCTGGTGCGCGATCTCGGCCTCGCCGCGATCATCGTCACCCACGACCTCGCCGTCGCGCGCCTGCTCACCGACCGGCTGATGGTGATGAAGGATGGCCGCGTCGTCGAGCAGGGCCTCACCGACCAGGTCCTCGACGATCCGCACCACGCCTATACCCAGCTCCTCACATCTGCGGTGCTGACGGTA
The DNA here is from genome assembly GCF_001509835.1 of Allobosea sp. WAO. Taxonomy (GTDB): domain Bacteria; phylum Pseudomonadota; class Alphaproteobacteria; order Rhizobiales; family Beijerinckiaceae; genus Allobosea. The sequence continues at coordinate 88,727 of NZ_JXTJ01000018.1, read as the reverse complement.
TGAGCCTCTCGTCGCACTCGCTCCCGTCATGGTCGGGCTTGTCCCGACCATCCACGTCTTCGTTCTTCAAGAGCGGTGTTCAAGACGTGGAGGCTCGCCACAAGGGCGAGCATGACGGTCGGGCTTCCGTCACATCCTCGTCACCGCGCCGGCACAAGGCACTGATCCCATGACCACGATGATCCAGGTCGAGAACGTCGCCAAGGCATTCACCCTGCACAATCAGGGCGGGGTGCGCCTGCCCGTGTTCGACAACGTCAACTTTTCGGTCGCTGCCGGCGAGGCGCTCGTGCTGGCCGGTGCTTCCGGCGCCGGCAAATCGAGCCTGCTGCGCATCCTCTACGGCAATTACCGGCCGACTTCGGGCCGGATCGCCGTCACCCATGCCGGCAGGCCCATCGACATCGTCACCGCCGTGCCGCGCACCGTGCTCGACATCCGCCGCCGCACGCTCGGCTTCGTCTCGCAGTTCCTGCGGGTCATCCCGCGCGTCTCGGCGCTCGACATCGTCCGCGATCCCCTGCTGGCCCGGGGCGCCAGCGCCGAGGAAGCGAGCGCGCGCGCGAAAGCCATGCTGGCGCGGCTCAACCTGCCGCAGCGGCTCTGGGACCTCGCGCCGGCGACCTTCTCCGGCGGCGAACAGCAGCGCGTCAACATCGCCCGTTCCTTCGTCGATCCCTCGCCGATCATGCTGATCGACGAGCCGACCGCCTCGCTCGACGCCGGCAACCGCAATGTCGTGGTCCAGCTGATCGCCGAAGCCCGTGAACAGGGCTCGGCCATCGTCGGTATCTTCCATGACGAGGCCGTGCGAGAGGCAGTCGCAACCCGCTATCTCGACATCACCGATTTCCGGAAGGCCGCCTGATGACCACCATCCTCACCAATGCCAGGCTGATCCTCGAGAACGAGATCGTCGACGGCACCATCGCCTTCGACGAGAGCGGCATCCTCTCCATCGACCAGGGCCGCTCCTCGCTGCCGGCCGCGATCGACGTCCAGGGCGACTATGTCGCGCCCGGCCTCGTCGAGATGCACACCGACAACATGGAAAAGCACTTCATGCCGCGCCCCAAGGTCTTCTGGCCGAACGGGCTCGCGGCGGCGCTGGTCCATGACGCGCAGATGGCGGCCGCCGGCGTCACCACCGTCTATGACGCAATCTGCGCCGGCACGCCCTTCTCGGCCAAGGACTATCGCAAGGATATCTTCGCCGACGTGATGGAGGCGCTCCGGCTCGGCACCGCCGAGGGCGTCTTCCGCATCGACCACCGCATCCATATGCGCTGCGAATTGACCAGCCCCGACCTGCTCCGGGATATCGAGCCCTATCAGGACGACAGCCTCGTCCAGCTCGTCTCGCTGATGGACCACACGCCCGGCCAGCGGCAATGGCGCAACCTGGAGGATCTGCGGACTTATGCGCTGGGCACCGGCAAGACCCAGGCCGAGTTCGAGGAGGATGTCGTCGTCCGCCAGCGCGAGGGCGGCGCGAATGTCGCGCGCAACTGGAGCGCCGTGGTCGAGATGTTCCGCTCCCGCGGCATCCCGATCGCCACCCATGACGACACCACGCTCGACCATGTCGAGGCGGGCATCGCCTCGGGCGCGGTGATCTCGGAATTCCCGACCACGATCGAGGCCGCAGAGGCTGCCAAGCAGCACGGCCTCGCCACCATTGCGGGTGCGCCGAACGTCGTCCGCGGCGGCTCCCATTCCGGCGGCGTTTCGGTCTCGGAACTGGCCGAGAAGGGCCTGCTCGACGGGCTCTCCTCCGACTATGTGCCGGCGAGCCTGCTGCAGGCCGTGCTCAAGCTCCACGCCGCCCATGGCGTCGCGCTGCCGGAGGCGATGGGCATGGTCACCTGGAAGGTCGCCGACATTCTCGGCCTCCGCGATCGCGGCCATCTCAAGCCGGGCCTGCGCGCCGACCTGCTGCGCTTCCGGACGCTGGGCGCGACGCCAGTGCTCAATGCCGTCTGGTCGCAGGGCGAGCGCGCGTTTTGACCGCAACCGCGCCGCGCTACGCCATCTATTTCGCGCCCGCCGCCGATAGCGCCCTCTGGCGCTTCGGCAGCACGACTCTGGGTTATGACGCCATCACCGGCGGTGAGGTGCCCCATACGGTACCGCCGGGCTGCGAGGCGCTGGATTGGCCGGCTCTCACCGCCGAGCCACGCCGCTACGGCTTCCATGCGACGCTGAAGGCGCCGTTCGAGCTCTCGCACGGCCGCAGCGAGGGTGCGCTACGCGCCTTCGCCCGCAATTATGTCGCCGGCCGCGCCCCGGTCGCGCTCGCCGGCCTCTCCGTCAACGCCCTCGGTCACTTCATCGCCCTGACCCCGGCCGAGCCGAGCCAGGCGTTGCAGGACTTCGCCTTCGACGTCGTCCAGGCCTTCGAGCCGTTCCGGGCACCGCTCTCGGAAGCCGATCTGGCGCGCCGGCTGCAGAGCCCGCTGACTCCGGCGCACCGGGCCTATCTCGAGGCCTTCGGCTACCCTTATGTCGGCGACGCCTTCCGCTTCCACATGACGCTGACCGGCGCCCTGCCGCAGGACCTCGTGTCCCCCGTCAAAGCCACGCTCGCCGCCGCGCATGCGCAGGCGGTCCCGCCCGGCGAGGTGCTGCTCGACCGGATCGCGATCTTCAAGCAGGCGGACCGCTCGAGCCGCTTCACCCTGCTCGACGCCCTGCCTTTCGGCTGAAGCGCGAGGCGGGGCGTGTCAGGCGGGCTCGGCCAAGGCGCGCAGCAAGCCGACCAGTTCGTCAGCCCCTTCGGCGATCGTCCGGTCGTTGACGATCCGCCGCAATGCGGCGCGCCCCGTCAGCAGTGGCGCCTCGCGAGCAAGCCGGGCCGCGATCTCGGCCTCGCTTTCGCGCCCGCGCGCCGCGAGACGCTTCGCCAGCACCGCCGCCGGCGCGGTGATCTCGATAACGACGACACGCTCCGCCAACGCTTCGGCCTGCGAGATCGCGCCGCGCGAGATATTGGCGATCACCACCTGCCCGCCGGCGATCCCGGCGAGCTCGCGCGCCGGGATGCCGTAATGCAGGCCATGGGCGGCCCAGCTCAGAGCGAGCTCGCCGCGCGCCCGCGCAGCCGCGAAGGCAGCCTCGTCGCAGCTGTCATGGTCCTCCGCCCCGGCCAGCGCCGGACGGGTGATCAGGCGGCGCGCAAAGCGGAAGCCTTGGTCGTCGGCGAGCGCGCCGCGAGCGCCCTCCATCAGCGCATCCTTGCCGGCTCCGGACGGGCCAACCACCAGCACCAGCACGCCGGTTGCGACCGGCGCTGCAATCATCGTTTCAGCAAAGGAATTCGTCATGGTGGCCAAGAAGCTCGGGCTTGAACCGGTGATCGACCCCACCGCCAGGGTTCGGCAGGCGGTGCTCGGCCGCTATACCGAGATCGGCGCCCGCACCGCCTTCGCCGAGTCCAGTCTCGGCGACTACTCCTATGTCGTGAACGACGCGGATGTCATTTACACGACAATCGGCAAGTTCTGCTCGATCGCCGCCCATACCCGCATCAATCCGGGCAACCACCCGATGCAGCGGGCGAGCCAGTCGCATTTCAGCTACCGCTCATCGGCCTATTTCGAGGATGCAGAGGACGATGCCGATTTCTTCGCCTGGCGCTGCTCGACCCCGGTCAGCATCGGCCATGATGTCTGGATCGGCCATGGCGCCATCATCCTGCCGGGCCGCAGCATCGGCACCGGCGCCGTCGTCGCCGGCGGCGCGGTCGTCACCAAGGATGTACCGGACTACACCATCATCGCCGGAAACCCGGCCCGCATCATCCGCCGGCGCTTTCCGGAGGCGATCGCCGAGCGGCTGAAAGCGCTCGCCTGGTGGGACTGGGAGCATGCGCGCCTACGCGCTGCGCTCGCCGACTTCCGGGTGCTCAGCGTTGAGGACTTCCTCGAGAAATACGGGGTGTAACGGCAAGCGCGCGTCATGCTCGGGCCTGCCCCGAGCATGACGCGGCAAAAGCACAGCCTTAGCCCTTGGCCTTGGCGGCCTTGGCGCGCTCGATTGCTTCGACGATCAGTTGCTTGGCCTTGGCGGCGTCGCCCCAGCCGGTGAGCTTCACCCATTTGCCGGGCTCGAGATCCTTGTAGTGCTCGAAGAAGTGCTGGATCTGGTCGAGCGTGATCTGCGGCAAGTCCGTGTAGTTCGTCACGTGCTCGTAGCGCTTGGTCAGCTTCGGCACCGGCACGGCAATGATCTTCTCGTCGCCGCCCCCCTCGTCCTCCATCATCATCACGCCGATCGGGCGGACAGCAATGTAGGACCCAGGCACCAGCGGGCGCGTATTGGCGACCAGCACGTCGCAGGGGTCGCCATCCTCGGAGAGGGTGTGCGGGATGAAGCCGTAGTTCCCGGGATAGCGCATCGGCGTATAGAGGAAGCGGTCGACGAAGAGCGTGCCGGCCTCCTTGTCCATCTCGTATTTGATCGGTTCGCCGCCGATCGCGACCTCGATCACGACATTGACTTCGTCGGGGGGATTCTTGCCGATGGAGATGGCGTCGAGGCGCATGAACTTGACCTGTCTATGGACGATACTGGCGCGCCTTATGCCGGCTTGTGTCGCAAAGGCCAAGTCCGACCTTCAGCCCGCCTTGCAAGCGGGGCTGCAAGTCCGCAACTCCCTGCGAGATTTGCGCGCCGCCTCCGGCACTGATATCGGGCGGGCTATGGACGAAAGCAGGACGAGATGCTGAACCGCTTGCGGCGGGACGAGGACCGCTATGCCAGGCGCATGGCACGGATCGCGCGCTGGGACCGCCCGCTCGGCGGCCGGCTCGACCGCCTGCGCGCCTGGACCAACATGCTGCTGGTCGACCACGGCATCTTCCGGCTCGCCTATCTCAACGCCCATCGCGTCACGCCGCGGCTCTGGCGGGCGGCGCAGCCAGCGCCGGGCGACATCGCCTGGTTCGCCCGCCAGGGCGTGCGCACCATCGTCAATCTGCGCGGCGGGCGCGAGCACGGCTCCTGGCAGCTCCAGCGCGAGGCCTGCGAGCGCCACGGCATCGCCCTGATCGACTTCGTGCTGCGCTCGCGCGGCGCCCCCGATCGCGAGACCATCCTGTCGGCGCCGCAGTTCTTCCGGGACCTGCCCCTGCCGGCGCTGGTACACTGCAAATCCGGCGCTGACCGCGCCGGCTTCTTCGCCGCGCTGTATCTACTGGTCCACGAGAAGCGCCCGCTCAAGGAGGCGATGGCCGCGCTCTCCTCCCGCTACGGCCATTTCCGCTTCGCCAAGACCGGCATCCTCGATGCCTTCTTCGAGGCCTATGAACGCGAGGGCGAAGCCAAAGGCATCGCCTTCCTCGACTGGGTCGCCGATTACTACGATCCGGAGCGCCTCGAGCGCGAGTTCAAGCCGGGCTTCCTGTCATCGCTGCTCGCCGACCGGCTGATCCGGCGCGAATAGGGCCGGAACTGCGGGCGCCGCGCCCCGTCCCGCGTTCAGATGCGCGAGCCCTGAGGCAGCCTCCCAGCCGCACCGCGGCCGCCGAAGCCGGTCCAGGTCAGGCAGGCATGGGCACCCATCCGCAGCAGCGACATGACGCCGACCGCGCAGAGCAGCGCTGGCGACAGCTTGCCGAACCAGGCGATGATGGCGACGGTCGCGACCGCGGCGACGGCGTTGATGACCATCGGGTGCTGCGGGTCGCGCGACAGCGTGCCGATCTCGTTCAGCGGCGAAACCAAAGCGATGCCGGCATAGAACAGGCTCAGGATCGCCAGCACGGCACCGATGCCATGCCACTGCGTCTCCTCGAGCCAGGGATCGAGGATCAGTGCGAAACCGGCGGCGCCGGCGAAGAGTGCGAAGGCGACGACGACCAGACCGACCGTCAGGATGCGGGCCCAGCGGCGGCGCGCCGGGCCTTGCCGGCGGCGCAGGCTGCTCATCACCAGCGGCAGCGTGACTGCACCGAACATCTGCGTGGGAACGTCGAGCAGGCGCATGGCGAGCGCGACATGCGCGGCGAAGATCGGATCGGACGTGAATGGCAGCGCGAATAATGGCGCCACCGAGAAGCCGAAGGAAAGCAGGGCAGAGGGCAGCAGGAAACGCGGTGCCGCGCTCCATTGCCGGGCCGAGCGCCGCAACTCCCGCAGCGACCACTCGGCGCGCAGGGCAAGCTGCTGGAAGGCGAAACGCCGGCGCCAGCTGAGATAGGTGGCTGAGACGGCATGGCCGATCGCATCGGCGGCGAACAGCGCCAGCGAGGAAGCACCGAACGGCAGGATCAAGGCCAGCATCGCACTCGGCTGGATCAGGGCCTGCACCAGGCCGGCATTGCCGATCGCCCGGAAGTCGCCCTCGGCCGTGGCCTCCGCCGTCGCCAGCCGGATCGCCGCCCGGCCGGCGAGGGACAGCACGAAGAGGGCGGCATGGCCGGCCAGGACGAGGCCCAGGCCCGAGGAGACGAACGCCGCCAGCGCGACCAGAGCCAAGAAGCCGCATCCGGCGACCAGCGAAAGCCGGAAGGCGCGCCCCAGCCGATCCGGATCGCTGTTCTGGAAGAATACCGTTTCGAAGCGCAGCAGGGCCGCTATCGACAGGAAATTGGCGAGGGCCGAATAGATCGCAAAATCGGCGAACATCTGCGGCGGGCAGAGCAGGGCCGCGATCAGCAGCCCCCAGACCGAAAGGAAACGCGCCTGAACATAGCGCAACGCCAGCATCAGCCCGGCCGCGCCACCGCCGCCCGGGCGCAATGTGCGCAGCGCGTTCTGTGCCAGCTCCGGCCGTACGGCCGAGAGCGGCGCCAGCGCCCGCTCGAAAGTCACATGCGCAGCCATGCCTACGGCCTCGCTCGGGATACTCAGGGACTGTTTCCCCGCCACTTTCCCGGTTCCAGCGGCGGCCTTGCGAAAGCGGGACGAAACTCGGCGTGCCGACCTTCGCATTCCGCGCCGCAACATCGAGAGTGCGCTCACGTAGTTAATAGATCCTTGACGAAACCCCGCGAGTTCCGACTGCGGCCCTCCGTTTCAGGGCAGCGCGTGGCGACAAGATGGCGGCAGCTTTCCCTACGTCGTTCACCTGACGTTTGGGCGTGCCGATAAAGCCGTCGCTTGCGGGCCTTCGCGAGCCAGACGCGACAAGGCGACGCGCCATGCTTGTGCCGCAATGAAAATGCCTCCGGCCGAATCCGGACGGAGGCATGGGTGGTGGTGGCCCGGAAACAGCGGCCTTCCCGGTCACCTCACCGCGACCGGGACCGGCTCAGGCGAAATCGCGCTGCAGGGCTTCGAACTTGGAAACCTGGTCGGCGAGCAACTCGCGCTTCTCGTCGCGCCGGACGAAGACCTTGAACATCGCCTCGCCGGCGCCGTTGAAGAACTGCACCGAGCAGGAACGGCGACCATGGAACTGCCGGTCGACCAAAGCGATGGTCTGGCAATTGCCTGCCTTGATGTGGCCGCCGATCGGGCTGTCGCCATGGATGTTGTAGTAGCCGTGGCCGAAGGAGCCGACCGGCAGCGAGCCCTCGCATTCGAGCACGATGTCCGGCGTATGCACGATGAAGAGCACCGTGCCCCAGCTCGAGAGCTCCAGCCACAGCGCCTCGAAGCGCTCGGCCGGGATGAAGCGGCGCTGGTCCTCCGGCGCCGCCTCGAGCACTGCGAGCGTCGACACGCCGACCTCGCGGGCGATCGCCTCGATGACGCCATCCGGCTTGGCGGCGAGCGCCTGCCTGACGCGTTCCATGGGGTCGGTGACCGGCGGTTCCTGGCCTGCCGGAGCAAGCGCCTGCGAGATCGGCATGTCCGCCCTCCCCCTTATTCCGCCGCCTGGAGCGGCAGATGCGGATTGTGCTCGGTCAGCACCGTCTCGAAGCCCTCGAATTCGGGATGGCCGAGGAAGACCGGCTTCGGCCGCGCCTGGCCGGCCTTGCTGTGCGACTCGCGGAACTGCTCGGACTTGGTCCAGGCCGTGAAGTCCTCCTTCGAGGCCCAGGTCGTGTGCGAGGAATAGAGCGTATGGTCCTCCTTCTCCGGCCCCTTGAGCAGGTGGAAGGCGACGAAGCCCTTCATCTCGTCGAGCCGGGTCTTGCGCGACGACCAGATGGTCTCGAACGCCGCCTCCTCCCCCTTGATGACCTTGAAGCGGTTCATGGCGATGAACATGGGTTTTCCTCGATAGGCTGACGGAGAAAGACAAGCGGGTGGCGCGGACGCGCGGAACCGCGCCGAGCCGGCGACCGCACTTGACCCCTCTTAGTAAAACTGAATATCACCGTCAACAATGGCTCAGTAATCGTAGTTTTTAATGATTACAAAGAGAGCCTATACTTTGGAATCACTGTAAGCAGACGATGCCAACCGCGGCCCGGTGGCGTCGCGCTGCGGCACCCGACGAGACCGAGCCATGCAATACATGCCATCGCCTGCGCCCGCCCCGCTCGCCGGACTCAAGGCCAAGCGCCTCGGCCGCGAATTCGTCGCGGCCATCGGGCTGACGCTCTTCGCCGCCGCCGGTTTCGCCGGAAGCGATTCCTGGCCGGGCCGGGCCGCAGAGACGGCCTTCGGTTTCGTCGCCAGTGCCCAGGCGCAGACCCCGCAGCGCATCGTCGCCGTCGGCGGCGTCGTAACCGAAGTGCTCTATGCGCTCGGACTGCAGGACAGCATCGTCGGCGTCGACACCACCAGCCTGTGGCCGCCCGAGGCCATGAAGGAGAAGAAGAATGTCGGCTATGTCCGGGCACTCTCGGCCGAGGGCGTGCTCTCGCTGAAGCCGTCCCTGGTGATCGCGGTCGAAGGCGCCGGCCCGCCCGACGCGCTGGCGCTCGTCCGCGAGGCCGGCCTGCCAATGGCGCCGGTCCCCGAGGCGCTGACGCCCGAAGCCGTGGTCTCGAAGATCGAGATCATCGGCAAGGCGGCGGGCGCCGCGGAACCGGCGCGACAGCTCGCCGCCGGCGTCAAGGCCCGCTTCGCCGAGCTCGACAAGCTGCGCGCCGGCCTGCCGGCGAAGAAGCGCGTGCTCTTCGTGCTCTCGCTGCAGAACGGCCGCACCATGGTGGGCGGCCGCAACAGCACCGCCGACGCCATCATCGCGCTCGCCGGCGGCGTCAACGCCGCGGAGGCTGTCGAAGGCTTCAAGCCGATGACCGACGAGGCGATCATCACTGCCGCCCCGGACTATGTGCTGATGATGCGCCACAGCGCCGCTCCCTCCCAGACGCCCGAGGAGCTCTTCGCCATGCCGGCCTTCTCGCAGACCCCGGCCGCCAAGACGAAGGGCCTGATCCGCATGGACGGGCTCTATCTGCTCGGCTTCGGTCCGCGCACCCCGGATGCCGCCCGCGACCTGATGGCCGCCCTCTACCCGGAGGCCAAGATCGCCCAGCTTCCCGGAGCGAAATGACCCTCGCCGTGAAGCCAGCCACTGTGCCCGGCGCGACCGCGCTGGCGCGGCTGACAGCCAGCCGCCGGCAGCGCAACCTCGTCGCCGGCGGCATCCTGCTCGGCCTGTGCCTGCTGCTGATGCTGCTCTCGCTCGGCGCCGGGGCCTTCGCCATCGCGCCCGGGCGCGTCGCCGAGATCCTGCTGGCGCGCCTCGGCAGCGGTCCGGCCGAGTTGCTCGACAGCCGCGAGGCGCTGGTCGTGCTCAACATCCGCATGCCGCGCCTGCTGCTCGGCGCGCTGGTCGGGGCGGCCCTGGCCATTTCCGGCGCCCTGATGCAGGGCCTGTTCCGCAACCCGCTCGCCGATCCCGGGCTCGTCGGCGTCTCGGCCGGCGCCGGCCTCGCCGCCGCCGCGACGATCGTGCTCGGCGACCGGCTGCTCGCGGGCATGGGTATGGGCATGAAGCTGCCGTTCGCCGCCCTGCCCTTCGGTGCCTTCTTCGGCGGGCTGATCTCGACGCTGGCGCTCTACCTGATCGCGACACGCGAGGGACGCACCTCGGTCGCCACCATGCTGCTGGCCGGTGTCGCGCTCGGAGCGCTCGCCGGCTCGCTCACCGGGCTGCTCGCCTACATCTCGGACGACCGGCAGCTGCGGGACCTGACTTTCTGGTCGATGGGCAGCCTCGGCGGGGCGAGCTGGAGCAAGCTTTCCGTGGTCGCGCCAATCGTGCTGCCGCTGCTGATCGCAGTGCCGTTCCTGGCGCGCGGCCTCAACGCGCTGATGCTCGGCGAGGCCGAGGCCTTCCATCTCGGCATCCCCGTGCAGCGCATCAAGGCGACGGCTGTAGTGCTGGTCGCCCTCTCGGTCGGCGCCAGTGTCGCCGCGGCTGGCGTGATCGGCTTCGTCGGCATCGTCGTGCCGCATCTGATTCGTCTCCTGATCGGCCCCGATCACCGCCTGCTGCTGCCGCTTTCGGCGATCGGCGGTGCGACGCTCCTCGTCGGCGCCGACATCGTCGCGCGCCTGATCGTCGTCCCGGCCGAGCTGCCGATCGGCATCGTCACTGCCTTCATCGGCGCACCCTTCTTCCTCTGGCTGCTGCTGCGCCGCGGCCGTATCGCCGAAAGCTGAGAGGGGAAGCTCAATCATGGCCACGATCCTCGAAGCCCGGGACCTGCATTTCCGCGTTCGCGGCACCGCTTTGGTGCGCGATGCATCGCTGCAGCTCGATGCCGGCACGACCTCGATCATCGTCGGCCCCAACGGGGCCGGAAAATCGACCCTGCTCAAGCTCCTGACCGGTGAATTGACCCCGGCCCAGGGCGAGGTCCGGCTCGACAGCGCCCCGCTCGCCGGCGCGCCCGCCTGGAAACTCGCCTGCCAGCGCGCCGTGATGTCGCAGAACCAGCGGCTCGCCTTCCCGTTCAGCGTCTACGAGGTCGCAAGGCTCGGCCTCGAAGGCGTCGGCCGGTCCCAGCCCCGCGGCCGCAGCGAGCAGATCATCGCCGAGGCGCTCGAGACCGCCGGCGTGCTCGGTCTCGCCAGCCGCGAGTACCAGACGCTCTCCGGCGGCGAGCAGCAGCGCGTGCAGTTCGCAAGGGCGCTCTGCCAGCTCGAGGCCGGCCGCTCGGTCGCCGAGCGGCAGATCCTCTTCCTCGACGAACCGATCGCCAGCCTCGACCTCTGCCACCAGCTCGCCCTGCTCGATGCCGCCCGCGCCATAGCGACGCAAGGGGCGGCAGTGCTGATCGTGCTGCACGACCTCAACCTTGCAGTGACCTACGCCGACCGGCTGCTGGTGATGCATGAGGGGGCGATCGTCGCCCAGGGCGCTCCGGCCGCGATTCTCGACGATGCCCTGCTGCGCGGCGTCTTCCGCGTCGATCTCGCCTTCAGCCGTCTGCCGCCGACCGGATTGCCCTTCCTGCTGCCGCAGCAGCATCTGCGAGCGGCGAGCGGCCCGGCCTTGCGCGCCGCGGGCGCCTGATACCCGCAAGAAAGCGTTGGTCGGCCGCTCCAGCGGGTCTATAGCCAAGCCCTCCCGCCGCTTTGCGACCGTGCCATGACCGAACAGATCGACCGCCTGTCCTTCCCGAAGGATCGCATCCGCGTCCTGCTGCTGGAAGGCATCAACGATTCCGCCGTCGCGATCCTGCAGAACGCCGGCTACACCAATCTGACTCGGCTGCCCAAGGCGCTCGACGAGGCCCAGCTCGTCGAGGCGATCGCCAAGACGCATGTCCTCGGCATCCGCTCGCGCACCCAGCTCACCGGCACGGTGCTGGCGGCGGCGCAGCGGCTCTTCGCGGTCGGCTGCTTCTCGGTCGGCACCAATCAGGTCGATCTCGACGCGGCGCGGCTGCGCGGCATCCCGGTCTTCAACGCGCCCTTCTCGAACACCCGCAGCGTCGCCGAACTGACCATCGGCGAGATCGTCATGCTGCTGCGCCGGATTCCCGACCGTTCGCGCTCTGCCCATCAGGGCGGCTGGGACAAGTCGGCCAACGGCTCCTTCGAGGTCCGCGGCAAGACGCTCGGCATCGTCGGCTACGGCAATATCGGCAGCCAGCTCTCGAACATCGCCGAGGCGATGGGCATGCGGGTGATCTATTACGATCACACCGACCGGCTGCGCCACGGCAACACCGAGCCGGTCGACAGCCTCGCCGCGCTGCTCGCGGGCAGCGACATCGTCTCGCTGCACGTGCCGGAGACGCCGGCCACCCATGGCATGATCGGCAAGGCCGAGATCGCCCTGATGAAGCAGGGCGCCTATCTCATCAACAATTCGCGCGGCACGGTCGTCGATCTCGAGGCGCTCGCCGAGGCCCTGAAGAGCGGCCACCTCGCGGGCGCTGCCGTCGACGTCTTCCCGAAGGAGCCGGCCTCCAACAACGACCGCTTCATCACCCCGCTCCAGGGCCTGCCCAACGTCATCCTGACCCCGCATATCGGCGGCTCGACCGAGGAGGCGCAGGAGCGCATCGGCGCCGAGGTGGCGCGCAAGCTCGTCGACTACTCCGATGTCGGCTCGACCGTCGGTGCCGTCAATTTCCCGCAGGTCCAACTGCCGGCACGGCCGGCGGGCACGCGCTTCATCCAGGTCCAGCGCAATGCGCCGGGCATGCTGCGGCGCCTCAACGACGTCTTCGCCAGCCGCAACATCAACATCGCCGCCCAGAACTTCCAGACCGATGGCGAGATCGGCTATGTCGTGATGGAGGCCGACCCGGTCGGCGAGGTCGCGCGCGAGATCATCGAGGAAATCCGCAGCCTCGACGGCACGATCCGCGCCCGCCTGCTCTACGAGCGCGGCTGAGCGCAGGCCGCTCAGCCGGCCTGCAGTTTCAATCCGACGATCCCGGCGAGCACGAGCGCGATCCAGAACAGCCGCCCCGCACTTGCCGGCTCGCCGAAGATCAGGATGCCGACGGCGACCGAGCCGGCGGCGCCGATCCCCGTCCAGACCGCATAGGCGGTCCCGAGCGGCAGCACTTCGAGCGCCTTGATCAGCAGGGCGACGAAGACGATGAGCAGCGCGACCGAGACCAGCGCCCAGGGCAGATCGCGAAAGCCGTCCGCCTTCTTCATGCTGAAGGCCCAGGCAACGTCGACGATGCCCGACGCGATCAGCGCAAACCAGGCCCATCCGGTCGTCATGACACCCTCGCGACGCTGGTCCCTGGTTGCAGCAACGTAGCCGCAAAGCTGTCCGCAATCTGGCTCAGCAGGGCATGCGCCCGGTCACGCGCCGCCGCAATCGCCGGCTCCGGCCCGATTGTCGGTCCCTGCCCGACCACCTCGATCTCGCCGAGCCCGATGAAGCGCAGCGCTGCCTGAAGATAGGGCGTCACCAGATCCGGCCGCCCCCAGCTCGGCCCGGCACTATAGTCGCCGGCGCTGGCAACGATCGCCAAGGTCGGGCGTGACCGCAGCAGCGGCGAATAGCCCGTCGCCGGGTCGAAGCGAAAGGCGAGTCCCGGCTGCGTCACCAGGTCGATCCAGTGCTTGAGCTTGTATGGAATGCCGAAGTTCCACATCGGCGTCGCGATCAGCACGAGATCGGCGTCGGCGAGCCGGGTGACCATCGCCTCGATGGTCTTCCAGGCTTCCGCCTCACGTGGCACCAGCACTCGACCGGCGAGCCGAGTATATTTCGCCGCTAGCGCTGCCCCATCGAACTCGGGCAACGCCTCGCGCCAAAGATCGAGCTCATCGATCTCGAATTCCCCCACCCGTTCGCGCAGGCTGGCGAGAAAGACGGCCGCGGCCGCACGCGAGGCGGAATCGCCCTGGCGCGGCGAGGCCTGAACCAGAAGCAGTCTCGGCATGGTCGGCTCCGTTGCGGGCGTCCCGGAATGACGCGTCGCAATCGAGATGCATCGCAACTGCGCGAATAAAAATGCTTGCGATGCGATTACGATTCGCATGAATGCGAAGCATGCTGACCCATGACGACCTTGCCCTGGTCCTCGCAATCGCCCGTACCGGGCGCATGAAGCCGGCAGCCGAGGCGCTGCAGGCGCATCCGGCGACGGTCTATCGCCGGCTGGAGGCGCTCGAGCACCGGCTCGGCGGCAAGCTTTTCGAGAGGATCGACGGCCGCCAGGCGCCGACCGGGCTCGCCGAGGAGATCGTCGGCGAGGCCAAGGCGATCGCGGAGCGGCTCGACGCTCTCAATCGTGCCGTCGCCGGGCGCGATGCCCGCCTCACCGGGCCTCTTATCGTGACGACGACCGACACATTGCAGGCCCTGGTGATGCCGATCGCCGCCGCTTTCGGCCGCCTGCACCCAAGGCTGGAGCTGCGGCTCGATGTGTCCAGCGCCATGGCGGACATGCGGCGCAACGAGGCCGAGATCGCTATCCGGCCCACCCGCACCCCGCCCGAGACTCTGATCGGCAGCAGGCTCGGCGGCTTCGACTATGCCATCTATGCAGGCGGGGCAGCCGCGGGACAGGCGAGCCTCGCCACGCTCGTCGCCGCCAATGGCTGGATCGGCCTCTCCGGCGAGATCGCCCAGACCCCGGCGGCGCGCTGGCTCGACGTGCATGTCCCGCAGGCGGCGCGCATCGCCTCGGTCAATCTGATGCTCGGTGCCGCGCTCGCGGCGCGGTCAGGGGCCTATGCGCTGCTGCCAACCTATCTCGGCGATGATCCGCTCTTCGGACTTGCACGGATGAGCCCGCCAGTGCCGGAGCTGCGTTCGCAAATCTGGCTGCTGACCCACCCGGATCTGCGCTACGCCGCCAAGGTCAGGGCCTTCATGGCCTTCGCCGGCAAGGCACTGCGTCGGGCCCTGCGGGAAGACCCGTCCCGCGATGAGCCTTAGGCGACGCCGAGATTCAGCAAATCGTGCACATGCACGAGGCCGACAGGGCGCTCGTCCGCATCCGCCACGATCAGCGCTGTCACCCGCATCCGGTTGACCATTTCCAGCGCCTCGGCCGCCAGTGCGTCCGGCGCGATCCGGCGCGGGTTCGCCGTCATCACATCGCGCGCCAGCCGCCCGCCCCAGCCCGCGCCAAGCTTGCGGCGCAGGTCACCGTCGGTGACGATCCCGGCGAGCTTGCCGTCGGGGTCGATGACGATGGCGCAGCCAAAGCTCTTGGCGGAGATCATCTCGACCACATCGGCCATCGCCGCCGTCGCGCCGACGATCGGCAGGCGCTCGCCCCGATGCATGATG
Organism: Allobosea sp. WAO; assembly: GCF_001509835.1. Classification (GTDB taxonomy): domain Bacteria; phylum Pseudomonadota; class Alphaproteobacteria; order Rhizobiales; family Beijerinckiaceae; genus Allobosea. Next base: position 73,660 of record NZ_JXTJ01000018.1, on the reverse strand, counting down.
CTGGCGACGGTCTTGAGCTGCGCGCCGAGCTTGCCACCGGGGTGGTAGACATAGAAGTCCTGGCGCGAGAAGCCGCGCGCCTCGAGCAGCGCGACCGCGAGCGCGTCGCCGAGCGCCATCTGCATGGTCGTCGAGGTCGTCGGCGCAAGCCCGTTCGGACAGGCCTCCTCCGCCTTGGGCAGGACGAGCGCGACATCGGCCTCGCGCCCGAGCGCGCTGTCGGCATTGGCGGTGATCGCGATCAGCCCGACCCGGAAGCGGCGCGTATAGGCGACGATCGCCGAGAGCTCGGCCGCCTCGCCGGACCAGGACAGCGCGACGACGACGTCCTCGGGCTGGACCATGCCGAGATCGCCATGGCTGGCCTCGGCCGGATGGACGAAATGCGAGGGCGTCCCGGTCGAGGCCAGCGTCGCGGCGATCTTGCGCCCGACATGGCCGGACTTGCCCATGCCGGTGACCACGACGCGGCCGGCAGCGGCGCGGATCATCTCGACGGCAGCGGCGAAGGGCGCAGAAAGCCCGTTGCCGATGGCGGAATGGAGCGCATCGAGGCCGGCGCGTTCGGTGGCGATGGTGCGGAGGGCGGAAGCGCTGATGGTCGCGGTCATGCGGCGGGCTCTACCACGACGAGCCGTCGGCTGGCCACCACCCCGCCCGCGTTGACGGGCCATTAACCCTCTTCGTTCTAACTCCGTTAACCATGCGCGCCATCCCGGTGCGCCTCGTCCTGTTTATGCCGGAGCCTCGGCCTGCCCGTGACCCGTTTCGCCAAGATCTGCTGGCTTGCCGGCGTCGCGAGCTGTTGCGGCGTCGCCGGGCTGCTGGCCTGGCCGCGGCACGGCCTGGCGCAGGCGCTGGACGAGCCGGCGCCGCGGGCGCGTTCATCCGGCCTGCGCACCGGCACGCCGCAATATGTCGCGCAGCAACGCGCGCCGGAAAACGCCGAGATCGGTGCTGGCCCGGTCTCTGCCGCGCCCGAAGCGATCAGCGATCCCGCCGCACTGGTCCAGCGCCAGCAAGGCACGATCTCGCAGCGCCAACCGCCGCGCGCGGCCCGGCCGGTCCAGTCGCCGGCCCTACGCGGCGTCACCCAGCGCCAGTTCCGCGCGCCGCAGCCCGTCGTCACCGGACTGCCGCCGGTGCCGGCCGCCGCGCCTCCTCCGCCGCGCCGCCGGGGCCCGGAGGAAGACCCCTATGCACCGCTCGGCATACGGCTCGGCGCCGTCACCTTGCGCCCCGCCATCTCCGAATCGATCGGCTACGACACCAATCCCTCGCGCGTCCCAGGCCCGAGCAAGGGCTCGGCCTTCAGCCGCACCGAGGGCGAGCTCGGCATCCAGTCAAACTGGAACGTGCACGAGCTGGCCGGTTCGCTGCGCGGCGGCTACAGCCACTATTTCCGCGACGACAGCGCCTCGCGCCCGGATGCCCAGGGCAACATGTCGCTGCGCCTCGACGCGACGCGCGACACCCGCATCCTGCTCGAATCCCGCCTGGTGCTCGATACCCAGCGCCCGGGCTCGCCAGATCTCACCGCCGCCGTGAAGGGCCGGCCGATCACCTGGGCCTATGGCGGCTCTGCCGGCGTCACCCACGACATCAACCGGCTGCAGCTCACCTTGCGCGGCTCGATCGACCGCCAGGACTACGAGAATGCCGAGCTCACCAACGGCCGCACACTCAGCCAGGCCGATCGCAACCAGACGCAGTACAGTCTGCGGCTGCGCGCCGCCTATGAGGTGACGCCGGGCTTCCGACCCTTCCTCCAGGCCGAGGTCGACACCAGGCAATTCGACGAGAAGGTCGATTCGAGCGGCTATATGCGCTCCTCCGACGGCTATACCGCCCGGCTCGGCTCGACCTTCGAGATCAGCCGCATGCTCACCGGCGAAATCTCGGCCGGCTATCAGGATCGCAAATACGAGGATGCGCGCCTCAAGAACCTGCGCGGCATGGTCGGCGACGCCGCGATCCTATGGACGCCGACGCCGTTGACCACCGTGACCTTGCGCGGCACTGCCGAGCTCGGCGACACCACCATCGCCGGCTCGAGCGGCACCACGGCACGGCGCGTCAGTCTGGAAATAGCGCATGCGCTGCGGCGCAACCTCACCGTCACCGGCTTCACCACTTTCCAGCGCACCGATTATGAGGGGCAGGGCCTGCGCGAGGACCTCTCCACCATCGGCGCGCGGCTCGACTACAGGCTGACCCGCACCTTCTCGGTCCGCGCCAGCTTCACCCATGAGCGTCTGAACTCGACCCAGCCGGGCTCGGACTACACCGCCAATGTCTCGCTGGTCGGCCTCAGGATGCAGTTCTGACAGCGCGTCATTCCCGGGCTAAGCGCAGCGCAAACCCGGGAATCTCAGGCCTTTTAGAACGAGACCGTCCTGCAAGAGATGCTCGGGCCAAGCCCGAGCATGACGGCCGAACTTGGCACTACCGCTTCAGCAGACGCCCGATCTCCTCCCGCAGTTGCGGGCCGAGATCGCCGCGGTCCAGTGCATAGGCGAGGTTGGCGGCAAGGAAGCCGATCTTCGAGCCGGTATCGTAGATGTCGCCATCGAAGCGCACTGCGAAGAATTTCTCGCGCTCGGCCAAAGCGATCATCGAATCGGTCAGCTGGATCTCGCCGCCGGCGCCCTTCTCCTGCCTGGCGAGCAGGTCGAAGATCGTCGGCTGCAGGATGTAGCGCCCGGTGATGTGCAGGTTCGACGGCGCCGTGCCCTTGGGCGGCTTCTCGACCATGCCGGTAATCTGCGAGACCTTGGCCTTGGCGTCGTGCACGCCGACAATGCCGTATTGATGGGTCTGGTCCTCCGGCACCGGCGCGACCGCGATATGGTTGCCGCCATGCTCGGCATGGGCCTCGATCATCTCGGCGAGGCAACCCTTGCCGCGGGTATGGTGCAGCATGTCGGGCAGGAGCAGCGCGAAGGGCTCGTCGCCGATAATGTCGCGGGCGCACCAGACGGCGTGGCCGAGGCCGAGCGGGCCCTGCTGGCGCGTGAAGCTCGCCGCGCCGGCCGCCGGCAGATCCTGCTTCAGCGCCTCGAGCTCCTTGAGTTTGCCGCGCTTGGCGAGCGTGTCGTCGAGCTCGTAGGCCATGTCGAAATGGTCCTCGATCACGCCCTTGTTGCGACCAGTGACGAAGACGAAATGCTCGATGCCCGCCGCGCGCGCCTCGTCGACCACATGCTGGACGACCGGACGGTCGACAATGGTCAGCATCTCCTTCGGGATCGCCTTGGTGGCGGGGAGGAAACGCGTGCCCAGCCCTGCGACCGGAAACACCGCCTTGCGGATCTTCTTGCTCATGCGCATCCATCTCGCGCGCCAGGGAGCGCGCGCCTGCTAGATCGGAGGGCTTTGGGAAACCGGCTTCGCCCCATTCAACGCCGGCTTCGGAAGGCTGTCGTCCAATTCTGGCAAAAAGACGGGCCGCCCCCGAACGATCAATACCAATAGCGCCTTGCCGGAACGTCAATATCCTCGCACGAAGAACGTCGACAGGCCGTCGCCGGATCGTCGCTTTTGCGCGCTCTCTTGCCAGTGATTCGCCCCTCTCGTGCCGATGACGGCGGATGGGCTAGTCCGGGCGCACGCAATCGCGTTCTATGCTGCCGGTATGACAAGGAGACGATGATGGCGATTCTGGTTTCGGGCGGTGCCGGCTATATCGGCAGCCATATGGTGCTGGAGCTGCTCGACCGCGGCGAGAAGGTCGTGGTCCTCGACGATCTCTCCACCGGTTTCTGGTGGGCGGTGCCGCCGGAAGCGATTTTCGTCAAGGGCGACATGGGCGATCAGGCGCTGGTCGAGCGCACCATCGCCGAACACGGCATCACCGAGATCGCCCATTTCGCCGCCAGGATCGTCGTGCCCGATTCGGTCTCCGACCCGCTCGGCTACTACCTTAACAACACCGTGAAGACCCGGACCCTGCTGGAGAGCGCGGTGCGGGCCGGCGTCAGGCACGTGATCTTCTCCTCGACTGCCGCCGTCTATGGCGAGCCGCCGGTCTCGCCGGTGCCGGAGGAGATCGCGCTTAACCCGATCAACCCCTATGGCCGCTCCAAGCTGATGAGCGAATGGATGCTCGCTGACACCGCCAGAGCCCATGGCCTGAGCTATGTCGCCCTGCGCTATTTCAACGTCGCCGGCGCCGATCCGCGCGGCCGCGCCGGCCAGTCCTCGGCCGGTGCCACCCATCTGATCAAGGTCGCGAGCCAGGCCGCGCTCGGCCAGCGCGCCGGGCTCGAAATCTTCGGCACCGACTACCCGACGCCGGACGGCACCTGCGTGCGCGACTACATCCACGTCACCGACCTCGCCCGCGCTCATCTGGCGGCGCTCGACCACTTGCGCGCCGGCGGTGACAGCCTGACGCTGAACTGCGGCTATGGCCGCGGCTATTCGGTGAAGCAGGTGGTCGAGGTGGTGAAAAAGGTCTCGGGCGTCGACTTCCCGGTCAAGCTCTCGCCGCGCCGCGCCGGCGACCCGGCCTCGCTGGTCGCCGGGGCTGATCGGATCCGCAGCGAGCTCGGCTGGCAGCCGCAGCACGATGATCTCGAGGAGATCGTCACCCAGGCGCTCGCCTGGGAGGAGAGCCTGCGCAAGCGCAATGCGAGCTGACGCCCGGGATTTTCCGCGGCCTTAACCTATGGTTAACCTCGTTCAGGCGCTGTGTCGGGAAAGCCCGTCCAGCGACCGTGCCAGGGAACCGACATGCGCCGCCTTTCCGCCTTCGCCATCGCAGCCATGCTCGGCCTCGGCCCCGCCCTCGCGCAGACGACGGGGTCGATCAACCCGGCCCGCGCCCAGGCTCCGAAGCCGGCGCCACGGCCGGCGGCGAACGCCGGCTTCGACGGCTTCCTGAAGACCCTCTGGCCGCTGGCGCAGGCCCGCGGCATCTCGCGAAAGACCTTCGACATCGCCTTCCAGGGCGTCGTGCCCGACCCTTCCATCATCGCCCTGACCCGCAAGCAGTCGGAATTCGTCGCGCCGATCTGGAGCTATCTCAACAGCGCCGTCGGCGGCGCCCGGATCTCGCGCGGCCGCGAAATGCTCGCCGCCCATGCCGGCGTGCTGGCCCAGGCCGAGTCCCGCTATGGCGTGCCCAAGGAGATCATCCTCGGCATCTGGGGGATGGAGACCAATTACGGCTCGTTCAAGGGCGACAAGGACGTCATCCGCTCGCTCGCGACCCTCGCCAACATCCGCTATCGCGGCGACTTCTTCCGCGACGAGCTGCTCACCGCGCTGGAGCTGATCGAGAAGGGCTATGCCGAGCGTGGCGAATTGCGCGGCTCCTGGGCCGGCGCCATGGGCCACACCCAGTTCATGCCATCGAGCTACATGAAATATGCCGTCGACCAGACCGGTGACGGCCATGCCGACATCTGGACCTCGACCAGCGATGCCATCGCCTCGACCGCCAACTACCTGAAGAGCTTCGGCTGGGTGCCCGGCCTGCCCTGGGGCATCGAGGTCGTGGTGCCCGAGGGCTTCGACCACAATCTCTACCGCGCCAGCTTCTCGAGCTTCCGCTCGGCCGGCCTGCGCCGCGCCGATGGCGGTTCGCTGCCGTCTTCGGGCGAGGCAAGGCTGTTCTATCCGGCGGGGCATACCGGCCCGGCCCTGCTGCTGACGGCGAATTTCGACGTCATCAAGAAGTACAATTCCTCCGACGCATATGCGCTCGCCGTCGGCCATCTCGGCGACCGAATCGCCGGTCGCCCGGCGCTGCAGGGCGAATGGCCGGTCAAGGCGCCGCGGCTCGACAAGAACGGCGTGACCGACGTCCAGCGCCGGCTGAAGAGCCTCGGCCTCTATTCACATGACGCCGATGGCCGGATCGGCACTGGCACCCGCGACGCCGTACGCCAGTACCAGCAGCGCGCCGGCATGCTCGCCGATGGCTGGCCGACGCCGGCGCTGCTCGCCCGGATGAAGGCCGCGCGCTGACTTCCGACCCGGCTTCTGCTATGGGAAAGGGTGGTCGGACTGACCGACGCCGGGTAGCCGAGCGATGCGTCTACGCTCCTTCGCCGTGATCCTCGCGGCCTCCGCGCTCCTGCTGCTCACCGGCGGCCCCTCGACCTTCGCCCAGGGCGAACCCCAGCGCCGCAGCCTTTTCAACCTGTTCTGGCAGGTGCCTGAGCGACCCGTGGTCCAGCCGCGGCAGCGTATCCGGCCGGCGCCGCAGCAGACCCGGCGCCGGCCGCCCCAGATGGTCCGCGACGATCCCGTCATCCCCAAGGTGGACGTCAACCACCATGTCCTCGTCGTCGGCGACACGCTCGGCGACCAGATCGCGATCGGCCTGGCCGATAGCCTGAACGACCGCGCCGACGTCGCCGTGCAGCGCAAGGCCAAGGCCGATAGCGGCCTGGTGCGCACCGATTTCTACGACTGGCCGAAGGCGGTGGTGGAGCTGCTCGCCGCCGACCCCAAGATCATGGTCGGCGTGATCTCGCTCGGCCCCAACGATCGCCAGGCGATCCGCGAGGGCGAGGTCACGCATGAGCCGCTGAGCGAGCGTTGGCTGCAGATCTACCGCTCCCGCGTCGAGGCGGTTACGGCAGCCTTCGCGGCAAGGCGGGTGCCGCTGATCTGGGCCGGTGCCCCGCCAATGCAGAATACCCGGCTCTCGACCGATCTCACCGTGCTGAACGACGTCTTCCGCAAGGGCGTCGAGGCCTCAGGCGGGCAATTCGTCGATCTCTGGACCCCCTATCTCGACGCCGAAAACCGCTACAGCGCGATGGGGCCCGACGTCGACGGCCAGACCACCAGGCTGCGCCTCGGCGACGGCGTCCACTTCACCAAGGCCGGCGCCCGCAAGGCCGCCCATTTCGTCGACGTCCTCATTCGGCGCATCCTCGACCGCACGCCCAGCGAGAACGTCATCGCCCTGCCTGCTGATCCCGGCGCAGCCGATCCATCGGCGCCGGAGCCACAGCCGGGCGCCATCGAGCGGCTGATCGACCGCATGGTCAGCGGCCGGACGGATGACCTCACCTTCGTCCCTGTCATCCCCGTCAGGCCGCTCGCGGGCCCGATCCTGCCGTTGACCGGGGCCGCGCCGGCGGCCGGCGAGACCGCACTCCTGGCCTCGATCCAGGACGCGCGCGGCCGCGGCGACACCGCGACCCAGCTCGACCGCATTTTCGGCGACGGCGTCGCGCCCGAGCCGAAACCGGGTCGGGCCGATGATTTCCGCTGGCCGAGGCCGAACTGAGCCGCCCTCTGGGGCTTCAGCCGAGCTGGAAACGCTCGAACCGCTCCATCTCCGCGTCGACGCGCTGGCGCAGCTCCGCCGATGGCATCGGCTCGAGCCAGGTCCATTGCTGGATCAAGAGCTTGCGCCCGGCCCGGTCAGCCTTGAGGTCGGCGACGGCCACGACCCGGTCCCCCACCAGCACCGGCAGGCCGAAATAGCCGAAAACGCGCTTCTCCTTCGGCAGATAGGCCTCGAACAGGTGGTCGTAGCCGAAGAACAGCTTCAGCCGCTTGCGCTGGATGATCAGCGGATCAAAAGGCGACAGGATGTGGACGAGTTCGTCGCCCGCAGGCGCGCCCGGCTTCAAAGCATCCGGCGTCGCCCAATGCGGCGACGTCGAAGCCCCCTCGATCGTGACCTCGACCAATTGCTTGCGCTTCACCCTGGCGGCGATGAGTTCGGCCACGGCCTTCTTGCTGGGCGCGTCGAGATGGCAGATCGAATCGAGGCTGACGACGCCCTGCGCGCGCAGGGCCCGATCGAGCTTGTAGGCAACGACCTGCCGTTCCGAGGCCGGCGTCGGCCGCTTGTCCCAGCCGAAATGCCGGTCCACCAACTCATAGGTCTTGAGCATGCCGGCACGGGCCGAGATGACGAGCTCTCCGTCGTAGAAGGCCCGCTCCAGCAGGCCCTTCGAGGGCTTCTTGCTCGCCCAGAGATGCGTCTTCTCGACGAGGACGTCGGTGTCGATGTCGCGGATGGTGAGCGCACCCTCCTTGCGGATGCGGGCGAGCAGCTTGCGGGCTTCCTCACTTCCGCCGACCGAGGACCAGCGCTTCGGTTCGGCCCTGTGCGCCTTCATCGCCGGCAGGAAATAGCGGATATCGGCGGCCGGTACATAGGACAGCGCATGGGTCCAGTACTCGAACACCGATCTGTCCTGCGACTGCGCCTGCACGAGGTCGGCCCGGCGATAGTCCGGAATCCGGCTGTAGAGGATGTGGTGATGGCAGCGCTCGATCACGTTGATCGTGTCGATCTGGACATAGCCGAGATGCGCGACTGTGGCCTCCGTCGCCGCAGGACCGGCACCGAAGGGCTCTGCCCTGTCGAGGCGCTGGGCCCTGAGCCAGATGCTGCGGGCCTCAGCCTTGCTGAGTTCTGGGATTTTTCGTGGTCGAGTCGCCATTCGACGCAAGCTAGCGAGGCTGTCCAGGAAGGTTAAGGCGGCCGGTGCGCCGCTCCTGACAGTCCATGTCGGCGGCGAGCCGCGTCAGGGCGCCAGCGCCGCGGCGAGCGTCTCGAGCGTCAGCTCGGCCAGGGCGCTCTGCACCTTGTAGGCCCTGGTCTTCTCGCCGGGATTCATCACGAGGATCACCGTCTCCGTCCCCGGGCAGGCCGGATCGGCGCAGAGGATCTCGTTGACGGCGATCACCGCATTCTCCGGCAGGGCGAGCAGCGCGCGCACCTGTCGCTTCACTTCGGCCGCGGCGTCTGTGCCGCCAGCCTCGCGCTTGCCTCTGCAGAACAGGCCGAAGCGCATCGCGCTCAGCCCGGCAGGGTCAGGACGCCGGCAGCCCCGTCCTCGGCGCCGAAGGCGAGCCGCTTGCCGAGCTTGTCCCAGGCAAAGGCGGTGATGCCGCTGCCGCGCTGGGCCGCGCGAACCAGCAGCTCCGAACCGTCGACCAAGCGGATCATCAGGATGCAGCCATCGTCATAACCGACGGCGAGCACCAGCGCCTTCGGATGGAAGGCGACCCGGGTCACCTTGGCATGGCGGGCCCCGCATTCGCGCGGCGCCTTGCCGGTCGGCCCTTCGCCCTGGAAGGGCCAGACGATCGCGGCATCCGCCCCGCTAGAGGCGAGCCAGAGCCCGTCATGCGACCAGGACAGCGATCGCGGTTTGGCCGGGTAACCGGTCATCCGCATATGGGTCGGCTTGTCGCCGAGCCGCCAGCCATGCAGGGCATTCTCCTGCATCGAGGTGACGACGAAGCGCCCGTCCGGCGACCAGGTGACGTCGAGATGCGAGCCCTTCCATTCCAGGAATTCCGGCTTCGCCTCGGTGTTCGGATACCAGAGCGACACCCCGTTCATCTGGGCGATGGCGAGCCGGTAGCCCTTCGGCGCGAAGACCACGCCTTGCGGCGTCGAGGCGACGTCGAGCGACTTGACCTTGCCCTTGTCGTCGCGGGCATGGACCGAGCGGCCGACATTCCAGGCGATGCTGCCGGAGCTCGACAACGTCACCGCGTCGACCCAGCGCCGCTTCGGATCGGCGGCGAGTTCCGTCGGCTCGCCTTCGGCTGATGTCGCGACCACGCGGCCATCGTCACCGCCGCTGATCAGGCGCTCTGCGTCCGAGCAGGCGCTGAGGATGCCGCCGCGATGCGCCGTGACACTCTCGACCGCGCCGTCGCGCCAACGCAGCACGCGCCCGTCAGAGAGCGCCAGAGCCAGGGTCTGCTTCAGCCAGGCGACGGCGACGACATGCTCGCCGGCTTCGACGGGAACGACATGCTCGCGCAGCGAGACGGGTTTGCTGATGGTGTCCATGCAGTGGCTTTAGCAAAGAAGAGAATAGTGCGCGACGCCGTCATTCCGGGGCGCCGCGAAGCGGCGAGCCCGGAACCCAGAACCAATCGCGGTTTCCGCAAAGGTTCGGCGTCCGCGAGCATCGCCGGATATGGCATCGGCTCTGGGTTCCGGGCTCAGGCCTGCGGCCTGCCCTGGAATGACGGAGGTGTTCAGGCCGCGCAGGCCAGAAATCCCTCGCGCAGCGCCTTCTCGTCGAGATCGCGACCGATGAAGACCAGCCGCGACTGCCGAGCCTCGCCCTCCTTCCAGTCGCGCTGCAGGTCACCGTCGAGGATCATGTGCACGCCCTGGAAGACGAAGCGCCGCGGCTCGCCCTTGAAGGCGAGGATGCCCTTGGAGCGCAGGATGTTCGGCCCCTGCGCCTGGCTGAGATCGTTGATCCACGGCATGAACTTGTCGGGGTCGACATCGCCGGGAATGGTGAAGGACATGGAGCGGACGTCGTCCGCATGATGGTGATGGTGTCCCGCCTCGAGGAAGTCCGGCTCGATGTCGAGAATGCGATCGAGATCGAAGGCGTTGCGGTCGAGCAGGTTTTCGATCGGCAGTTCGCAGCGCGTGGTCTTGTGCAGCTTGGCATAGGGGTTGATCGCGCGGATCGCGCTCTCGACATCGGCCAGTTCCGCCTCGGTGACGAGATCGGTCTTGTTGAGAATGATGACGTCGGCGAAGGCGATCTGGTTCTTCGCCTCCGGCGCATCCTTGAGCCGGTCCTTCAGCCACTTGGCATCGGTCACGGTCACGACCGCGTCGAGCTTGGTGGCGTCGCCAACATCCTGGTCGACGAAGAAGGTCTGGGCGACCGGGGCGGGATCGGCGAGGCCGGTGGTCTCGACGATGATCGCGTCGAACTTGCCCTTCCGCTTCATCAAGCCGTCGAGGATGCGGATCAGGTCGCCGCGCACCGTGCAGCAGATGCAGCCATTGTTCATCTCGAACACTTCCTCGTCGGCGCCGACGACGAGGTCGCCATCGATGCCGGCCTCGCCGAACTCGTTGACGATCACAGCGAACTTCTTGCCGTGGTCCTCGGTGAGGATGCGGTTAAGGAGCGTGGTCTTGCCAGCGCCGAGATAGCCGGTGAGCACCGTGACGGGAATCTTTTCGGACATGGGTCGATCCTGATTCTTTGACAGGCGGGCAAGCACCCGACTTCGGTCTTCATCCTCGGCCCTCATCCTGAGGAGCGAGCAAGGCCCGCCTCTCGAAGGATGCTTCCAGCATACTCGGGATCATCCTTCGAGACACCGCTCGCGCGGCTCCTCAGGATGAGGGCTGGAGGTGAGGGCCGACGACTAGGCCGGGCCGGCGGCGAGCGCCTTTTCGATCACGCTTATATTGTGTTTCATCATCGCGATGTAAGTCCCGGCGGGACCATCGCTGCCCGAGAGCGCGTCCGAATAGAGCCGCCCGCCGATCCTGGCGCCGCTTTCGCGCGCGATCTGCTCGGCGAGGCGCGGATTGCTGATGTTTTCGAGGAACACCGCCGGCACTTTCTGCGCCTTCACCTGCCGGATGATCCGCCCGACATCGCGGGCGGAGGCCTCAGCTTCGGTCGAGACGCCCTGTGGCGCGACGAAGGCGATGCCGTAGGCCTTCGCGAAATAGGCGAAGGCGTCATGTGAGGTGATCGCCCTGCGCCGGTCGGCCGGAATCCGGGCGACGGCGGCCTTGATCTCGCCTTCCAGCGTATCGAGCTTCGCCAGATACGCCGTGGCGTTGGCCTCGTAAGTCGCTTTGCCGGCCGGATCGGCCGCTACCAGCGCATCGCGGACATTTCCGACATAGAGCCTTGCATTGGCGATGCTCTGCCAGGCATGCGGATCCTCGCCGCCATGGGCGTGACCATGGCCGTGGTCGTCGGCCATCTTGAGCGGTTCGATGCCGGTCGTCGCCGTCGCGACCGTCGCCTTGGTGCCGGATGAGCGCACCAGCCGCGTCAGCCAGCCCTCGAACTTCAGCCCGTTGACGACGATGAGCTTCGCCGCCGCCACCGTCTTGGCGTCGGCCGGGCTCGGCGAATAGACATGGGCGTCGCCATCGGGCCCGACGAGCAGCGTCACCGCGACCCGCTCGCCGCCGACCTCTCGCACGAAATCACCGAGGATCGAGAAGCTCGCGACGACCGGCAGTTTCTCCTGGGCGAGCGCCGGAAGCGGCAGGGCAATGCCGGCGGCTAGGCCAAGAAGGACGGAGCGGCGGTTCAGCATGGTGGTTCTCGCGCTATATGAAACAGTATAACATAACTAGCGCTGGAGATGGGCCCGAGGCAAGAGCCGTCGCATGAGACCGCCCTGCGAGCCGAACAGCAGCGAACCGAGATAGAGCGCTCCGGCCGCGAGAATGACCGCCGGTCCCGCCGGCAGATTGCTGCCAGCGGCATAGGACGCCACCAGCCCGGCATAGCCGGAGAAAATGCCGAAACCGCAGGCGGTGAGGATCAGCCGGGTGATGTCGGCCGTCCAGAACCGCGCCGCGGCCGCCGGCAGCATCATCAGCCCGACCGCGAGCAAGGTGCCGAGCGCGTGGAAGCCCGCGACGAGGTTGAGCACGACGAGGCCGAGGAACGTGAGATGCACGAAGCCGCCCGAGCGGCTGACCGAGCGCAGGAAGCCGGGATCGACGCATTCCATCACCAGCGGCCTATAGACCAGCGCCAAGGTCGCGAGCGTGATACTGGCGACCGAGGCGAGGAGCAGCAGCACCTCATCGTCGAGCGCCAGCACATTGCCGAACAGGACATGGAAGAGATCGACGGCCGAGCCGCGCAGCGAGACCAGCGTGACGCCGAGCGCCAGCGAGATCAGGTAGAAGGCGGCGAGCGAGGCATCTTCCTTCAGCACCGTCAGGCGCGCCACGGCACCGGCGGCGAGCGCCACCGCAAACCCGGCCGCGAGCCCGCCCAGCGTCATCGCCGGCAGCGAGAAGCCGGCGACGAGATAGCCGAGCGCCGCGCCCGGCAGGATCGCATGGGCCATGGCGTCGCCGGTCAGGCTCATTCGGCGTAGCATCAGGAAGACGCCGACCGGCGCCCCCGAAAGCGAGAGCGCGACAATGCCGACCAGCGCCCGGCGCATGAAGTCGAACTCGGCGAAGGGGCCGATCAGGAGGTCGTAGAGCACGTGCGTGGCTTCTCTCAGCCTAGGGCAAATTCGGCCCTCTTCCTGAGGAGCGATCCAAAGGATCGCATCTCGAAGGATGCTTCAGCGCGCGCTGGAGCATCCTTCGAGACACCGCTGTCGCGGCTCCTCAGGATGAGGAACTGTGGTTGTCTATTCCGGCATCAGGCGGCGTCACGCCGCGCAGGCCGGCGCGTGGCTGTCGAAGGCCTCGACCATATGGCGGGCCTTGAGCAGGTTGCCGGCGGTCAGGACCTCGCCGGTCTCGCCCCAGGCGACCGTCTCGCGCGCCAGCAGCAGCGTCTGCGGGAAGGCGCGCTTCACCGTCTCGATGTCGTGGAGAACGGCGATGACGGTGCGCTTCTCGCCATGCCAGCGCTGCACCAGCGCCAGCAGATCGGCGGTGGTGCGGGCATCGATCGCGGTGAAGGGCTCGTCGAGCAGGATCAGATCGGCATCCTGCAGCAGGAGCCGCGCGAACAGGGCGCGCTGCATCTGACCGCCCGACAAGGTGCCGATGCTCCGGCGCTCGAAGCCGGTGAGACCGACGGCCGCGATTGCCGCCTCGATGCGGCTGCGCTGGCCGAGCCCGATGCGGCCAAAGATGCCGGCGCTGGTCCACAGCCCCATGGCGACGAGATCATAGACATGGATCGGGAAGGACCGGTCGAGCTCGGCCGATTGCGGCAGATAGGCGAGGCGCTGGCCCTTCTGCAGCGCGATCGCGCCGCCGAGCGGCGAGAGCGCCCCGGCAATGCCCTTGAGCAGGGTCGACTTGCCGGCGCCGTTGGGGCCGACGATCGCCGTCAGGCTGCCCTGCGCGATCTCGCCCGAGACGTGATGGACGGCCGGGTGCCGGTCGTAGCCGAGCGTCAGATCGGTGAGACGGATGGCGGGCATGACAGCGTTACTCTTCACGCGATGACGGCGAGCGTCGCCGCCCAGAGCACCATGATCGCAGCGAACGCCAGACCGAGCCGGGCCGCCGCCGACAGGCGCAGCAGCGACCAGCCGGGACTTTCCGAGACAGGGTGGTGATGGGAATGCGCGCGGGCCATGAGGAATGATATAATGTTACGCCAGACTGATGGCAAGCACGCCGAAGGCCGGCCCCCAACTCATCGACAGGACCTCAGGCGACGGGTTCGGCGGGCTCGCGCTCCGGCTCCACGGCCATCGCGACCGACGGTGCCAGCCAGGCCGCGACCGCGGTCCGTCCCGTCGGGGTCAGCGCATAGAGGCCGCGCTCCGCCCGCTCGAACCAGCCATAGACGTTCCGGTGCAGGATCTTCTGCGCATCGGGACAGGATGGCTTGAGGTCGCGCGGCCGGCGCGGCTCTTCCGTCATCGCCGCGGCGCAGGCGAGCGCCTGCTGGCGATAGGCGGTCATGATCGGCGTTCGGGTGCTGCCGCCGGCAGCGGGGTCGCCCTGGCGGCGCCGGTGCTCGTCGACCAGCCGCGAGCGCCGGCGCGCATCCTTGCGCGGCGTCGGCGCGACCGGGGAGACCAGCACCGCGACCTCGCCCATCTTGCCGACCCCGAGCAGGCCGAAGCCGAGACGCCGGCAAAGATTGCGATAACGGGGGTCGCTCTCGCGCCCCTTGCCCCGGGCCGAGAGCGGCGCCGCGAGCCAGATCTCGTCGCCGGCGCTCATCCGGTCGACACCCTGCAGGATCAGTTCGAGATTGAAGCTGAGCTTCAGCTCGCCGATCACCACCACCGGCGGATCCTCGCCATGGAGCGCGACGAGGTCGCAATTGCCGACCTCGCCCTTCACGCTGTAGCCGAGCCCTTCGAGGAAGCGCTTGACCGGGAGATAGAGCGACGTTTCCACCAGAGCACCTTCCGCCCGACCGATGGGCCGATATGCCCTGAAAGTGGTTTCCGGGAGGCAAACGCCTCCGGCATCAGCCCGGCGGATACTGCTACGGTCTGGTCTCGGTCAGCATCTTACACTCCTTGCCCTTGTACGGGAGTCGGCTCGTTGACGGGAGCGAACCAGGCCCGCTCCCGCCAGCCTCGCAGGGTTCAGCGCGAAACGGTCTTGCCAGACGCGACGTCCAGCACCGTGCCGTTGTCGAGATCGATGCGGTAGATTTCGCGGGTGACGTTGCCCGAGAAGCCCAGCTCGACGATCGAGACCGTCTTGAAACTGGCAGGCATGCCTTCCGGCAGGATCTGGTTGAACTGCCCGGCGAGCTTGGTCATCGCCGCCTCCAGCTCGGGGGTGTAGGTTTTGGTGCTGTAGACCAGCGTGTTGTGCGGATTGTGGGAGCGCAGCTCCTTGCCGTCCTTCACCACATTGACGCCGCTGACGCCGAGCGTCTTGACGAGGTCCTTGCCGGCATCGCCCATCTTCGCGAAGACCGGACCGGTGACGCGCGGCAGCGGCCCGTCGCGCAGCGGCGCCAGGGCGGCGGTCGCCTGGGTGTTATAGGCCATCATCGCCTCGAAGCCGGGGCCTTCCTTGACGACGCCCAGATCGAGCCACCAGGGCTGCCCGGCGCCCTTGGCCGCTTCGGTCATGTAGAAGCGCTGCAGCGTCGCATTGATCGGCGCCGGCGGTTTGGGCAGCGCCTTCAGCATCTTCGCGGGCGTCGTCGGGTCGGCATTGTGAATATGGACGACGGTGATGTGCGGGATGTTCGAGCGCAGCGCTTCCGTATCCAGCCCGAGCACCAGGAGCTGCTCCTTCAGCGGCCCGGCAATGGTGGCGTTCAGCTTCTCGTTGATCTCCGCCGGCAAGGTGTAGACCAGGCCGAAAGTGCGCTCATGCGGCCGGAACTGCGCACTATCCAACGCGCTGTTGTCGATGCTCCCCTGGGCGGCGGCGAGCTGCGGAACGCAGGCGGCAAGCGTGATGGCGGCAGCGCGGATCAAGATGCTCTGGAACACGAGGAACCTCACCTGTCGGGATTGCCGGCCCGTGCGGCAGCGAGCGCTGCGCGGGCCTCGGGCACAGCGGCACGGTTGCGCGCCGGCGGCCTCCCCGGAGGGCCTCGTGCAACGGGGCCATGATGACGCCCCGTATTCCCTTACGTCAATCTATCCGTCCGGGGCCCGTCAGCCCGGCAGGTACTGGTAGAGCCAGGTCTCGGTCAGCACCTTGTCGCCGCCGCGCAGGAAGCAGCGCATCTCGACCGGATCGGTCCCTTCGACGGTCAGGTCGAACTGGGCGCGCCAATGGCCGGGCACGTCGTTCGGCACCGCCTCGGCGAAGATGTAGGAGAAGCTGCCGCGCGAGCTCGAGAGCACGACCTCCGGCTTGACGCCGAAGGGGATCGTCTCCAGCGCCGCGCCCTTGAACTCGACCATGAACTTGCGCACGCCCTTCGGCCTCGTCGTGCCGGGCTGGCCGCCATTGCCCATCCTGGTCGCGACGACGCGGCCGAGCGGCGAGGGGAAGGGCTCGTCGGCGAGCCAGTGCAGGCGGTAGTGGAAGCTGTAGGCATTGCCGGCCTTGGCCGGCGCCTGCGGCACCCACATCACCACGATGTTGTCGTGGATCTCGTCATCGGTCGGGATCTCGATCAGCTGCACCGAGCCCTTGCCCCAGTTGCCGATGGTCTCGATCCAGAGGCTCGGCCGGCGCTCGTAGAACACGCCGTCCATGTAATGGCCGAACTCGCGGTCGCGCTGCATCAGCCCGAAGCCGCGCGGGTTCTCGTCGACGAAGGCCGAAGCGATCGTCCGCGACGGGTTGTTGAGCGGCCGCCAGGCGCGCTCGCCGCTACCGGTCCACAGAGCGAGCCCGTCGGAATCATGCACTTCCGGCCGCCAGTCGACGGCCGTCGCCTTGGCCTTCTCCGAATACCAGTACATCGAGGTCAGCGGCGCGATGCCGAGACGCTCGACATCCTTGCGCAGGTGCAGCTCCTTCTCGATCTCCATCACCACGCCCTTGCCGCGATGCATGCGGAAGCGGAAGGCGCCGGCGACGCTGGGGCCGGAAAGCAGGGCGTAGACGACGACCTGTTCGGCGGCGGCGGCAGGTGTCTCCAACCAGATATGGGTGAAGTCCGGGAACTCCTCCGCCTTGCCGCCAACGGCGGGGTCGATGGCGAGACCGCGCGCCGACAGCCCGTACTGGTAGAGCTCGCCGATGGCGCGGAAATAGGAAGCGCCGAGGAAGGCGACCCAGTCGTTCTTCTGCCAGTCGAGCTTCTCGCCCTTGCGGCCGGGATGGCCCGAGCGGCTCTCCTGGAAGCGGAAGCCGGCGAAGCCGGCGCCCGGCGGCAGCTGCTTGGCCGGAGAATCCGCCGGCATCTCGAAATAGCTCTCGTCATAGACGATCTCGCGCGCCTTGCCGTCGTCGAGGACGTGCATGCGGACCGGCTTCTGGAAATAGCGCCCGAGATGGAAGAAGGTCACCGGCCAGGGCGAGGGCCCGTTCGCCCAGAGCGCCAGCTCCGGCTTGAACCTGATCTTGCCGTGCGCGTCGTAGTCGATCTTCTCGAGCACATCGGGCTTGGGGTTGGGCGGCGCCTGATAGGGCTTTCCGGCGAGATCCCGGGCGCGCGCCTTCAGCCCCTCGAAGCTGAACGCCTCGGCCTGGCCGAGCTTCAGCCCCTGCTGCGCCAGCGCCTTGGGCGCGAAGCCGAGCGCTGCCAGCGCGGCCGTTCCAGCCGCCCCCGACAGGAGCAGGCGACGGTCGATCGAAGGCGGGTTCGGCTTCTGCGAAGGCATCGGGTAAGCGCTCCGTGGCGGCGGGGGACGGATGTGCAGATGGTGTTCCCCGGCTAGCCTGTCCAGCCGGTCAGGGCAATCTCCGCCTCATTCTGTCCGGAGCAGGGCGAAAATCGCGCCGCAAGCGGGCATTCCACCGCCTTAGCCCTTTGGCCCGGCTTCCCTTTTCGGGGGCGAGCGTCCTACAACAGCCGTAGCCCGGCTCGCAGAAGCATGGGAAGCATTTCGGGAGGAACCATGAAGACGCTGTTCAGCGGCCGCAGCCTGGCCGGTATAGCCACCGCTTTCGCCATTGCCGTCGCACCGGGAGCCGCCCGCGCGCAGGAATTCATCAACGTGCTGACCGGCGGCACCTCCGGCGTCTACTATCCGCTCGGCGTCGCGCTTTCGAAAATCTATGGCGAAAAGGTGCCGAATGTGCGCCCGACCGTGCAGGCGACCAAGGCCTCCGTCGAGAACCTGCAACTGCTCCAGCAGGGCAAGGGCGAGATCGCCTTCACTCTCGGCGATTCCCTCGACGCCGCCTGGAAGGGCGACGAGGAGGCCGGCTTCAAGGCGCCGCTGAAGAAGCTGCGCGGCATCACCGCGATCTATCCGAACTACATCCAGATCGTCGCCTCGAAGGATAGCGGCATCAAGACGCTCGCCGATCTCAAGGGCAAGCGCCTCTCGGTCGGCGCCCCGAAGTCCGGCACCGAGCTCAATGCCCGCGCCATCCTCGCCGCGGCCGGCCTGTCCTACAAGGACCTCGGCAAGGTCGAGTACCTGCCCTTCGCCGAATCCGTCGAGCTGATGAAGAACCGCCAGCTTGACGCCACGCTGCAATCGGCCGGCCTCGGCGTCGCCTCGTTGCGCGACCTCGCCACCTCGGTCGAGATCACCGTGGTCGAGGTTCCGGCCGCCGTGGTCGACAAGGCCGGCCCGCCCTTCGTCAAGGTCGCGATCCCCGCCAACACCTATACCGGCCAGACCGCCGCCGTCCCGGCCGCCGCCGTGGTGAACTACCTCGCGACCCATGAAGGCATGAAGGAGGAGACGGTCTATCAGATGACCAAGGCCGTCTTCGAGAACCTGCCCGATCTCGCCGCCGCCCACGCCGCCGCGCGCTCGATCAAGCTCGAAAATGCGCTCGACGGCATGCCGCTGCCGCTGCATCCGGGCGCCGCGCGCTACTTCAAGGAAAAGGGCCTGAAGGCCGGCTCTTGAGCCAATCCGATCGCGACGCGCAGGCGAGGCCGGCATCCGGCCTCGCCTTTTTTTGACGAAACGAACAGGCAAGATCGCGCCGCGAGCGTGACGATGACGGGGAACAGCCGATGAGCACGCAAGCGAGCAGGCCCCTGGCCGTACCGGATGTCGCCGGCCCTGCGCAGGCGGCCCCTTACGACCCCGAGCACGGTCTTCCGGCGACCTTCGGCGAAGGCTGGAAGGGCAGGCTGCTGTTCTGGATCGCCGTCGCCTTCTCGGCCTTCCAGATCGTCACCGCCTTCGGCATTCCGCTCGACTTCCGGATCGTGCCGTCGATCTTCTGGCTGACACCGATCATGGCGATCCGGATCGCCTTCGTATTCTGGCTCGGCTGGATCCTGCTCGGCGCCGCGCGTGGCCGTCCGAATATCGAGGCGGTCCTCGCCTTCCTCGCCCTGTTCGGCGCCTTCGAGCTGGTGACGCTCTATACCGGCACGCTGCCGAACCAGGTGCTGCGCACCCTGCATGTCGGCTTCCTCTGCCTGACCGCCTGCGGCCTGCTCGCCAATGCCGACGAGACCTCACCGCCGGCCCGGGCCTTCTGGTGGGCAGTCGGCGTGGTCGGCTTCGCCGTCGGCCTCTACCATTGGTGGAACTATAACGAGCTGGTGAACCGCGCCGGCGAACTCACCCATGCCGACATGGTCGTCGGCATCGGCGCCCTCGTCGTGCTCTTCCTTCTGGTCTGGCGGGCGATGGGCATCGCCCTGCCGCTGGTCGCCGGCACCTTCCTGGCCTATTGCCTGTTCGGCAACTATCTTCCCGCCCCTTACGACCATCGCGGCTACAGCCTGGAGCAGGTGATCGAGCAGATGGCCTTCGGCACCGAGGGCCTCTACGCCACGCCGACCGCCGTCTCCGCCACCTTCATCTTCCTGTTCATCCTGTTCGGCGCCTTCATGGAGCGCGCCGGCGTCATCGATTTCTTCAACGACATCTCGATGGCGGTGTTCGGCGGCAAGCAGGGCGGTCCGGGCAAGGTCTGCGTCGCCTCCTCGGCGCTGATGGGCACGGTCTCGGGCTCCGGCGTCGCCAATGTCGTCGCCTCCGGCCAGTTCACCATCCCCCTGATGAAGCGCTCCGGCTTCAACGGCGCGTTTGCGGGCGGCGTCGAGGCGACCTCCTCGATGGGCGGCCAGATCATGCCGCCGGTGATGGGCGCCGTCGCCTTCATCATGGCCGAGACGATCGACGTGCCCTATTCAAAGATCGTCGAGGCCGCGATCATCCCGGCCCTGCTCTATTTCGCCGCCTGCTACTGGGCGGTGCATCTGGAAGCCGGCAAGCTCGGCCTGCACGGCCTGCCGAAGTCGCAGCTGCCGAGCGCCCGCGCCGAGATCCGCAAGAACTGGTACCTGATCGCGCCGCTCCTGGTACTGGTCTACCTGCTCTTCGCCGGCTTCACGCCGCTCTTCGCCGGCGCCATCGGCCTCGCGCTGACGGTCGCGCTGATCCTCGCTTTGGCGATCTCGGCCGGGCTCGCGACGCCCGCCTTGCGCATCGTCTTCTGGGTCGGCTTCGCGCTGATCTCGGCGGCCTCGATGACGATCAGCATGGCGACCGTGCTGATGGTCGTGCTCGCCCTCGTGCTCTGGAACGTGCTGCGCGGCGGTTCGGGCCGCGAGGTCCTGGAGTCCTGCGTCGCGGCGCTGGCGGACGGTGCCCGGCAGGCCCTGCCGGTCGGCCTCGCCTGCGCGCTGGTCGGCATCGTCATCGGCACCATGACCCTGACCGGCATCGGCACGATCTTCGGCTCCTGGCTGATCGGCATCGGCAAGCACTCGATGTTCCTCGCCCTCGTCCTGACGATGATCTTCAGCCTGATCCTCGGCATGGGCATCCCGACCATCCCGAACTACATCATTACCTCCTCGCTGGCCGCGCCGATCCTGCTGCAGCTCGACGTGCCGCTGATCGTCAGCCACATGTTCGTCTTCTATTTCGGCATCATGGCCGACCTGACGCCGCCCGTGGCGCTCGCCGCCTTCGCGGCGGCGCCGATGGCCAAGGTCTCGGGCATGAAGATCGGCGTGCAGGCGGTGAAGATCGCCCTGCCTGGCTTCGTCGTGCCCTATATCGCGGTCTATGATCCGACGCTGATGCTGCAGCCCGTCGCGGGTCTCTCCGGCACCGGCTACTGGCTCGCCGTTTGCTACATCGTCGTCAAGGCATCGCTCGCCATGGTGCTCTGGGGCACCGCCTTCGTCGGCTATCTCCTGCGGCCTCTGACGCTCTGGGAGCGCGTGCTCGCTGCGCTGGCGGCCGGATTGCTGGTCGCGGCCGTCCCGATCACCGACGAGATCGGTTTCGCCCTGGCTGCGGTGATCTTCGGCCAACACTTCTGGCGGGCGCGAGCAGCGACCCGGCAGGCGGCGTGATCTGCCTCGCCGCCGGCGCGCTGCTCGTGCCGCTCGGCGCCGGCGAGATCACCCTCGCCTGGCGCCATTCGGTCGAGAAGACGCTGTGGGAGGAACTCTGGCAGGAGAGCCCGGACGGGCTCGTCCTAGTCGAGGCGCGGGTGCAGGGCTCGGGCGCCGGCATGGACCCGCCCGAGAGCGCGAGACTGGTCGACGGCTTCTGGCGCTGGCGGCCCGGACTGCCTGCCTTGAGAGAGGTCGTGATGCGCCGCTCCGGCGCCACGGCCGACTGGCGCGTCTGCATCGGGAACGGCTGCCGCGCGATGGCGGAACTGGTGCCGGCCGAGGCCGATCCGGTGGTGCTGAAGCCCTGCCCGTGACGGCTCAGCTGCGGGGATGGATACGCTCGACCTTCACCACGCGGCGCATGAACACGACCATGCCATAGGCGGCGATGCCGGAGAACAGCGTCATCAGCACATAGGCGACGATGTGGCCGAGCTCGAACATGCCGGCGAGCGCCCAGCCCGAAGCCAGGGCAACCCCGAAGAGCTCGACCCCGATCAGGATCGCCATCGAGACCACCAGGATCATGTTGCGCCAGTTGGTACGCCCTGCGGCCATGCTTCCATTCCTCGCACCCATGCGCAGACCGCCTAGCCTAGGCAGCGCCGGCATGCAACAAAATCGCGCCTGATCGGCAAATGGTCACAGCTACCCCGAATGAAAAGAGCCTGATGCCCGACTCTCCCGTCTTCGCCAGCGCGGCGGTCGCCGCTCCCCATCATCTCGCTTCGCAGGCCGGCCGGGCGATCCTTGCCGAAGGCGGCAACGCCATCGAGGCCATGGTCGCCATGGCCGCGACCATTTCGGTGGTCTATCCGCATATGAACGCCATCGGCGGCGATGGCTTCTGGCTGGTGCACGAGCCCGGCGGCAAGGTTCACGCCATCGAGGCCTGCGGGGGCGCCGGATCGCTCGCGACGATCGAACGCTATCGCGAGAAGGGCTACGACACCTTGCCTTCCCGCGGCGCCGATGCGGCGATCACGGTCGCCGGCGCGATCGGCGGCTGGCAGGCGGCGCTTGCGCTCGCGCAGAGCCTGGGCGGCCGCATCCCGCTGAAGGACCTTCTGGCCGACGCCATTCGCCATTGCACCGAGGGCTATGACATCTCGGCGTCCGAGCTGCGCACCTGGCCGCAGGAGGTCGATGCGGTGAAGGCCGCGCCGGGCTTCAGCGATTTCTTCTGGCCGGGCGGCGAGCGCCCCAAGGCCGGCGACCGGCGCAAGCCCCGGGCGCTCGGCGCGACCTTCGAGCAACTGGCCCATGCCGGGCTCGACGATTTCTACCGCGGCGATATCGGCCGCGAGCTCGCCGAGGACCTCGATCGCCTCGGCGCGCCGATCACCCGCGCCGATATCGAGGCCTTCCGCGCGCGTGCCGTCCAGCCGCTGTCGCTGAAACTGCCGGGGCTGACCGCCTACAATTTCCCGCCGCCGACGCAAGGGCTCGCGGCGCTCCTGATCCTCGGCATCTTCGAGAAGCTCGGCGTCACCCGGGCCGAGGGCTTCGACCATCATCACGGCCTGGTCGAGGCGGTGAAGCGTGCTCTGGCGCTGCGCGACCAGGTGGTCACCGACCCGGCCTTCATGACCATCGACCCGGCGAGCCTGCTGAGCGACGCGGTCCTCGCCCGCGAGGCGCAGAAGATCGACCGCAAGCGTGCCGCGAGCTGGCCGTTCCGGCCCGGCGAGGGCGACACGGTCTGGATGGGCGCGATCGACGGCTCGGGCCTCGCCGTCTCCTATATCCAGTCGATCTACTGGGAATACGGCTCGGGCTGCATCCTGCCGAAGACCGGCATCAACTGGCAGAACCGCGGCGTCTCCTTCTCGCTCGACGCCAAGGCGCTGAATCCGCTGACGCCGGGCCGCAAGCCCTTCCACACGCTCAACCCGCCGCTGGCGCGCTTCGACGACGGTCGGATCATGAGCTATGGCGCGATGGGCGGCGACGGCCAGCCGCAGTTCCAGGCCCAGATCCTGTCGCGCTACCGCTTCGGCCAGAGCGTCGCCGACGCCGTCGACGCGCCGCGCTGGCTGTTCGGCCGGACCTGGGGCGCCGGCTCGATCTCGCTCAAGCTGGAAAGCCGCTTCGACCCGATGCTGCTGGCGCGGTTGACCGCCGCCGGGCACCCGGTCGAGGAATACAGCGAGGCCTATTCCGACCAGTTCGGCCATGCCGGCATGCTGGTGAAGCACCAGAAGGGCCAAGGTGGGGGTCATGTCGAAGCGACGCATGACCCGCGCTCCGACGGCGATGCCAGGGGGATCTGACAGGCCATGATCGAGGACGATCCGTTCCGCTGCTTCGTTCCCTATCCGCCGGCGCCGGTGAAGCACGCCTCCTCCGGTCCGCTCGCGGGCCTGACGCTGGCGGTCAAGGACCTGTTCGACATCAAGGGTTACCCGACCGGCGCGGGCTCACCGACCGTGCTGGCGCAGTCGGGCGTCAAGACCCGCACGGCGCCGGTGGTGAAGGCGCTGCTCGATGCCGGCGCCCGCTTCGTCGGCAAGACCCATACCGACGAGCTCGCCTTCTCGCTCAACGGCAAGAACGCCCATTTCGGCTCGCCGGTGAACCCGGCCGCGCCGGAGCGGATCACCGGCGGCTCCTCCTCCGGCTCGATGGCGGCGGTCGCCGGGCGGCTCGCCGACATCGCGCTCGGCTCCGACACCGGCGGTTCGGTGCGTGCGCCGGCGAGCTATGGCGGACTGTTCGGCATCCGCCCGAGCCATGGCCGCCTCTCGCTGAAGCGAACCTGGCCGCTGGCCGAGAGCTTCGATACCGCCGGCTTCTTCGCCCGTGACGGCGAGACCTTCGCCCGCGTCGCCAATGTCCTGTTCGGGAAGGACCGCACGACCCTTCCGGAGCGGCCGCGGCTGCTGCTCGCCGACGACCTTTTCGCCCAGGCCGTGCCGGAGGCCGAGCGCATCCTGCGCAATGCCGTCCAGCGCTTCGTGCCGCTGCTCGGCCAACCCGAGAGCGTCCGCGCCGTGCGCGACATGGACGCGCTCTACTGGGCCTTTCGCTGGCTCCAGGGCCGCGAGGCCTGGACGGCCGACGGGCCGATGATCGAGCGCTTCGCCCCGCCGCTCGGCCCGGGCGTCGCCGAGCGCTTCGCCTTCGGCCGCTCGGTCAGCGACGCCGAGGTCGCGCGCGGCGACACCGTCCGCCGCAACTTCCGCGCCAAGCTCGCCAAGCTGCTCGGCCAGGACGGCGTGCTGCTGCTGCCGACCGTGCCGGACATCGCGCCTTTGGTCAGCGCCGGCGAGAGCGAGCTCGATGATTTCCGCAACCGGGCCCTGCGTCTGCTCTGCCTTGCCGGGCTTTCGGGTTTCCCGCAGATTTCGATTCCGGTGGCCTATCGCGACGATGCCCCGCTCGGGCTGTCGGTGATCGGGCCCAGGGGCTCGGACAAGTCGCTGGTCGCCTTTGCGGTGAGGATCGAGCGGGCTGCCAGGATCAGACTGGCGTGACGATCAGACGGGCATGAGGAGGAGGCGGCGATGAGCGACCATGACCACCATCATCACCACGATCATGACCACGAGCACGACAATCATTTCACGCCGATCGAGGCGCGGGTGAAGGCGCTGGAATCGCTGCTGGTCGAGAAGGGCTATGTCGATCCGGCGGCGCTCGACGCCATCGTCGAAACCTATGAGACGAAGGTCGGCCCGCGCAACGGCGCCCGCGTCGTCGCCAAGGCCTGGAGCGACCCGGCCTATGCGCAGCGCCTGAAGCAGGACGGCACCGCCGCCGTCGCCGAACTCGGCTATGGCGGGCGTGGCGGCGAGCACATTGTCGCGGTGTTCAACACGCCGGAGGAACACAACCTCATCGTCTGCACGCTGTGCTCCTGCTATCCTTGGCCGGTGCTCGGCCTGCCACCGGTCTGGTACAAGTCACCGCCCTACCGCTCCAAGGCGGTGATCGACCCACGCGGCACCCTGGCCGATTTCGGCGTGACCCTGCCCGAGGGCCAGCGCATCCGCGTCTGGGACTCGACCGCCGAGACCCGGTTCATCGTAGTGCCGCAGCGCCCGGAAGGCACCGAGGGCTGGTCCGAGGAAGAGCTGGCGGACATCGTCACGCGCGACTCGATGATCGGCGTCGGCCTGCCGCAGGCGGGAGCGCGGTCATGAATGGCGGGCAGGATCTCGGCGGCCAGATGGGCTTCGGCCCGGTCCGACCCGAACCGGACGAGCCGATCTTCCACGCCGATTGGGAAGCGCGCATGCTGGCGCTCAACGTCGCCGCCGGGGCCATGGGGCACTGGACGATCGACGAGATCCGCCATGCGCGCGAGGCCATCCCGCCGGCCGACTACCTGTCCCTCTCCTATTACGAGATCTGGTACGAGGGCCTGCGCACCGTGCTGCAGCGGCACGGCTTCGCCACTCTTGCCGAGCTCGACAGCGGCGCCTCCGCCGGCAGCGGCACCACGCCGAAGCGCGTCCTGAAAGGGACCGATGTACCCGCCGTGCTGCGCCGCGGCTTTCCCTATGAGCGCGAAGCGGCTGCCCCGGCCCGCTTCAAGGTCGGCGACAAGGTCCGCACCATCGTCATGCACCCACGGCATCATACCCGCCTGCCGCGCTATGCCCGCGGCAAGCAGGGTGTGGTCGAGCGCGTTACCGGCTGCCATGTCTTCCCAGACACCGGCGCCCATGGCGCGCCCGAGACCGCGCAATGGCTCTATACGGTCGTCTTCGCCGGCCCCGAGCTCTGGGGCCGCGATGCCGATCCGAACTCCAGCGTCAGCATCGAAGCCTGGGAAAGCTATCTTGAGCCGGCCTGAGCACGATCTCGCGGCGGCACTCGCCGCCGATACCCCGATCCCGCGCGACGCCGAGGGCCCGATCTTCGCCGAGCCCTGGCAGGCGCAGGCCTTCGCCTTGGTCGTCGCCCTGCAGAATCGCGGTATCTTCACCGCCGATGAATGGGCGCAGGCGCTCGGCGCCGAGATCCGCGAGGCGCTCGCCGCCGGCGGCTGCCGCGATGGCTCCGATTACTACGAGCGCTGGTGCGAGGCGCTCGAGCATCTGCTGATCGAGAAGGGCTTGGCGAGCCATGAGGGCGTCGACGCCCGCAGCGCCGCCTGGGAGCGCGCTGCGCAGGCAACGCCTCACGGCAAGCCGATCCTGCTGGAGAACGACCCGCAACGCTAATGCCCTGGCCGGGCCCTTCGCCGTCACGACACTGTATCGCCGGCCGGACACAGGGCCGGAACTTCGCAGAACCGCTTCGCGCGACGAAGCGCAAACGGGAGGGACGCAGCATGAAGACGGTTCTCACCGGCCTGACCGCCCTGGCCGCGGCGGCCCTGTCCATTCCGGCCACGAGCCCGCCGGCCCATGCCGCCGACACGGCGCTCAGTACGCTGATCCCGAAGCTGACGCGCGGCACGCAATGGACGCAAAAGTCGGCGGTCGAGCTGCAGTTCCCGACGCATCACCCCCAGGGCATGGTCAGGATCGGCGATGCCTTCTTCATCTCCTCGGTCGAGATCAAGAAGCCGACGACCCGCTATCCCAGCCTGCAGGACGGCTATGACCGCGATACCGGAGAGGGCGTCGGCCATCTCTTCAAGGTCGACGCGCAGGGCAAGCTCCTCGGCAGCGTCACCCTCGGCGAAGGCTCGATCTACCACCCCGGCGGCATCGACTTCGACGGGAAGGACATCTGGGTTCCGGTCGCCGAGTACCGGCCGAACAGCCAGTCGATTGTCTACAAGGTCGACCCGGCGACGCTGACGGCGACCGAGGTCTTCCGCTTCAAGGACCATGTCGGCGGCATCATCCACAACACCGACGACAAGTCGCTGCACGGCGTCAGCTGGGGCTCGCGCCGCTTCTACAAATGGCCTCTCGACGGCGAGGGCAGGGTAACCAATGCGACGACGGCGCCCGAAGCGCTGCGCGTCGCCAATCCCGCGCTCTACATCGACTATCAGGACTGCCACTATATCGGCATGAGCCGGATGCTCTGCTCGGGCCTCAACGCCTACCGGACGACGAAGGACGGCCCGGTCTTCCGCCTCGGCGGCCTGGAGATCGTCGACCTCAAGGACAACAGGCCGGTCTATCAGGTGCCGGTCGAGCTCTGGTCGCCGAGCTCGGGGCTGCCGATGACGCAGAACCCATTCTGGGTCGAGCCGACGGCCGAGGGCGTGCGCGCCTACTTCATGCCGGACGACGACAAGTCGACCCTCTTCACCTTCGAGGCGGTGGTGAAGTAGGGCTGATTTCACGCCGCTGGTTTCGTCATGGTCGGGCTTGTCCGGACCATCCACTTCTTCCTTCGTCGCACAGCGTTCAAGACGTGGATGCTCGCCAACGAGGGCGAGCATGACGGGGTGATCAGCTTCCCTGCCCAGCCGCCCACAGGCCGAAGAGCAGGGCGGCGCCGAGCACGGCGACGAAGGCCGCCGCCAGCACTTCGAGCCCGGCGATGATGCGCACACCCGCGAGCGAACCGCCGCCGGCGAGGCGCAGCGCTGCGAACTTGAAGAACACGGCGAGCGCGGCCAGCGCCCCGGTGGTCAGGGCCGTGCCGAGCGCCATGGCGAAGGTCGCGGCGATCCCGGCCCAGAACAGGCCCTGCGCATTGGCGAAGACGAGGATGATCAGCGCTCCCGCGCAAGGCCTAAGGCCCGCCGCCAGCACGACCCCGGCCATCTCGCGGAAGGAACGCAGCCGCGAGATCTCCTCGGGCCCGGGCATGTGGACATGGTCGCAGGAGGCCGGGTCATGCGCCGCGCCGCCGCCGAGCGCGACGAAGCTCCCTGCCTTGCGCCAGAGCACGTAGAGCCCGACCAGCGCGACCAGCGCGAAGCTGCCGAGCTCGATCACCCGCGTCGTCGAAGCCATGGTCTTCGCCGTTGCGTTCAGTGCGAGGGTGAGGGTCCCGACCAGCCCGATTGCGACCAGCGCCTGGACGAGCGCCGCCGCGAAGCTCAAGGCGAGGCCGCGCCGCAGGCTGCGATTGTCGGCGACGATATAGCCCGAGATCACCGCCTTGCCGTGACCGGGGCCGGCGGCGTGGAACACGCCATAGCCGAAGGCCAGGCCTAGCAGCGCCGGTAGCGCGGCCGGCGACTGCGCGATCGCCTTCAGCGTCGCGGTCAGCTCGCGATAGAAACTCGACTGCCAGGCGAGGATGACGGCGCCGAGGCCCGAGGTCGCCGGCAGCGCCTCACGCGGCAGCGCCACGCCGAACGGGTTGCGCGGCGGCGGGGGCGGCGGCGGGAAATAGAGGCTGAGCAGCCAGGCGATCAGCCCGAGCGCGCCGGCGACCAGCGCCAGCGCCAGCACGGCGATGCATAGCCGGCGCGGCAGGGCGGCGAGGCCCGGCGCGGCGTCGACGCTCAGGGACATGCCACCAGGGCGCGCGTCGTGACGACGTAGGCGCTCATATCCGGCGTCGCGGTGATGTCTTCCTGCGCCAGGCGCTGCTGCGTCGCCGTATCGAGCTTGGGCGGACGCATAACCCGTACAACGCAGCCCTTCGGGGCATCGCGCGTCGTCACCGCATCGGCCTCGGCGGCGACCTCGAAGGCGACGAAATAGGTAGGGTCGCCGATCTCGATGCCGAAGGAGCGGTTGGCCACGGCCGGCGTCTTGAGCGGCAGCGTGAAGGTCAGGGTCAGCACCTTGTTCTCGTAGACCAGCCCTTCTTCCCCGGGCTTGCCGAATTCCTGCGCCTTGCCGTTCGCCTTGGCGCTCGTGAAGAAATCGACGTCCGGGAGGGATTCGATGTTGACCTTGGCGAGCTCGGCCAGCTCGTCCGGCGTCAGCTTGCCATCGCCGTTCTTGTCGAGCCCCTGGACCATATAGGCCGAATAGGCCTCGTCGAAGCTCCAGCGATGGCGCAGCGCCTGCACCGCGCCGTCGGGCGTGTAGATGATCTCGGTGCGCGAGGTCACGAAGACGTGCGGATGCGCCATGGCCGGCAGCGCGAGGCCGAACGAGGCGATGATGGCGCAGAGCGCGAGCGATCCGGTCTGGCGACGCGGCACGATGGCATTTCCTCGAATCTGCGGCGGAATCGGCAGCGCATGCTAACAAATGCGCGCGCTTTGCGCCTAGCCCGCAATCGGCTGCGAGACCGGCGCAGCCTTCCCCCGGAAAGGCGGCCAAATCGCGGCGCGCACGACATTGGCACAGTCTGGAATTGCACCAGACTGATTTGACGGCACCCGGGCGGTATGACAGCAATACTGACATAACAACGGGTTGGAGGCCGGCCATACCGTCCCCATAATCCCTGCGGGGTTCGATCTTCGGGAGGTCGTTCATGGCCGAGACGCAGCAGAACTCCGGGACCGAGGCGCTCCGCGCCGTCGCGCTCGACGACAAATACGACCTTTCGAAAGAGCAGATCTTCCTGACCGGCACGCAGGCCATCGCCCGCATGCTGCTGGTCCAGCGCGAGCGCGATCGCCGGGCCGGGCTGAAGACGGCAGGCTTCGTCTCGGGCTATCGCGGCTCCCCGCTCGGCGGGCTCGACCAGCAGCTCGCCCGCGCCGGCAAGCAGCTCAAGGCTGCCGACATCGTCTTCCAGCCCGGGCTCAACGAGGATCTTGCGGCGACAGCGATCTGGGGCACGCAGCAGGCCGAGCTCTCCGGCGAGGGCAAGCACGACGGCGTGTTCGGGCTCTGGTACGGCAAGGGCCCCGGCGTCGACCGCACCGGCGACGTCTTCCGCCATGCCAACATGGCCGGCACCTCGCGCCATGGCGGCGTGATCTGCCTGCTCGGCGACGACCACACCGCCGAATCCTCGACCAACGCCCACCAGACCGAATTCGTCCTGGTCGACCGGATGATGCCGATCCTCAACCCGGCGGGCGTCCAGGAGATCATGGACTACGCCCTGCACGGCTTCGCGCTCTCGCGCTTCGCCTCGGTCTGGGTCGGCATCAAATGCGTCAAGGACAACATCGAATCGACGGCCTCGGTCGACGGCTCGGTCGAGCGCGTCCAGATCGCGCTGCCCGATGATTTCGTCATGCCGCCGGGCGGGCTCGGCATCCGGCGCGAGCTCGATTTCCTCGACCAGGAGAAGCGGCTACACGTCCACAAGCGCGAGGCGATCCTCGCCTATCTGCGGGCGAACAGGCTCAACCAGGCCATCCTCTCGGGCGGACAAACGCCGCGCATCGGCATCATCACCGTCGGAAAATCCTATCTCGACGTGCGCCAGGCGCTGGAGGAACTCGGCCTCGACGAGGTCCGGGCCAATGATCTCGGCATCCGCCTGTTCAAGGTCGCCTGCCCCTGGCCGCTCGACCCGCAGGAGCTCAAGGACTTCGCCGCCGGGCTCGATCTGGTCATGGTGGTCGAGGAGAAGCGCTCGCTGATCGAGGTGCAGCTGCGCGAGGAACTCTACGGCTCGGCGCACCAGCCCATGATCGTCGGCAAGAAGGACGAGAAGGGCGACTGGCTCTTTCCGGCCCATGGCGCGCTCGACCCCAATGATGTCGCGATCGCGCTCGGCGCCCGCCTGCTGCAATACCGCGACGATCCCGCCCTGCGCGCCAGGCTGGAGGTGATCGCCGCCGCCCAGGGCCGGCTCGCCGAGGCGCAGGAGGTGGCCAAGCGCACCCCCTATTTCTGCTCGGGCTGCCCGCACAACACCTCGACCGTCGTGCCCGAAGGCTCGCGTGCCTCCGCCGGCATAGGCTGCCATTTCATGTCGCTCTGGATGGACCGCGACACCGCCGGCTTCACCCAGATGGGCGGCGAGGGGGCCAACTGGGTCGGCGAGGCCCCGTTCTCGACGCGCGGCCACATCTTCCAGAATCTCGGCGACGGCACCTACACCCATTCCGGCTCACTCGCGATCCGCTGGGCCGTCGCCTCGGGCGTCAACATCACCTACAAGCTGCTCTACAACGACGCCGTCGCGATGACCGGCGGCCAGCAGGCGGAAGGGCACCTGACGCCCGACCAGATGGCCCGCCAGGTCGCGGCGGAAGGCGTCGCCCGCATCGCCGTCGTCTCGGACGAGCCGACGAAATACCCGCCGGGAACGCTCTGGCCGCCCGGCACGACGCTGCACCACCGCGAGGATCTCGACACCGTGCAGCGAGAGCTCGCCGCGACGCCCGGCGTCTCGCTGCTGCTCTACGACCAGACCTGCGCCACCGAGAAGCGCCGGCGCCGCAAGCGCGGCGCCTATCCCGACCCGGACAAGCGCGTCATCGTCAACGAGCTGGTCTGCGAGGGCTGCGGCGATTGCGGCGTGCAGTCGAACTGCGTCTCGGTGCAGCCGCTGGAGACCGAGTTCGGCCGCAAGCGCCAGATCGACCAGTCGAACTGCAACAAGGATTTCTCCTGCCTGAAGGGTTTCTGCCCGTCCTTCGTCACCGTGCACGGCGCGCGGCCGAAGAAGGCCAAGGCGCGCGCGCTCGAGACTTCAGCCCTCGGCGGCGGCGCTGTCCCCGAGCCGCAGGTGCCGGCGCTCGACCGCAATTATGCGGTGGTCGTCACCGGCGTCGGCGGCACCGGCGTCGTCACGATCGGCGCGATCCTCGGCATGGCCGCGCATCTCGAAGGCAAGGGCTGCGGCATGATCGACATGGCCGGCCTCGCCCAGAAGGGCGGCGCCGTCTTCAGCCATGTCCGCCTCGCCCCGACGCCGGACGATATCCACGCCATCCGCGTCGCTGCCGGCCAGGCCGATCTCGTGCTCGGCTGCGACCTCACCGTCACCGGCTCGAAGAAGGTCTTGGGCGCGATCCGCCCGGGCTCGACCGTCGTCGTCAACACCGCCGAGAGCCTGCCCGGCGACTTCACCCGCAATGCCGATTTCTCGCTGCCGACCGAACGGCTGAAGCGGTCGATCCTCGCCGCCTCCGGCCGCGAGCACACCCATCTCGTCGACGCGACCGCCGCAGCCGTCGCCCTCCTCGGCAATGCCATCGCCGCCAACATGTTCATGCTCGGCTATGCCTGGCAGCATGGCGGGGTGCCGCTCTCGCGCGCCGCGCTGCTCCGGGCGATCGAACTCAACGGCGAGGCGGTGACGATGAACCAGCAGGCCTTCGAGCTCGGCCGCCGGGCCGCGCATGAGCCGGCGGCACTCGCCGCCGCGCTCGCAGAGGCGAAGGCGCCGACGCAGGCTCGCCAGCTCTCGCAGACGTTGGACGAGATCATCGCCCGCCGCGTCGATTTCCTCACCGGCTACCAGGACGCCGCCTATGCGGCGCGCTATCGCGACCTCGTCGAGAAGGTCCGTGCTAGGGAGGCGGGCATTCTGCCCGGCCAGAGCGCGCTGGCGGAAAGCGTCGCGCGCTATCTCTTCAAGCTGATGGCCTACAAGGACGAGTACGAGGTCGCCCGGCTCTATGCCGACGGCGCCTTCCGCCAGCAGCTCGCCGCGACCTTCGAGCCGGACAGCGCCTCGGGTCAGAAGCTGCGCTTCGAGTTCCATCTCGCGCCGCCGCTGCTCGCCAAGGTCGATCCGAACACCGGCCTGCCGCGCAAGATGAGCTTCGGCCCGTGGATGATGGGCGCCTTCGGCCTTCTTTCGAAGCTGAAGGGCCTGCGCGGCACCGCCTTCGACGTGTTCGGCTATACGCAGGAGCGCAAGACCGAGCGCCAGCTGATCGCAGACTACGAAGCGCTGCTCGGCGAGATCCTGACGAAGCTGAGCGCCGAAAACCACGCGCTCTGCGTCGCCCTCGCCGCGATCCCCGAAAAGATCCGCGGCTTCGGGCACGTCAAGGAACGCCATCTGAAGCAGGCCAAGGCCGAGGAGGCCGAGTTGCTGGCGCGCCTGCGCGACGGTTCTGCAGCGGCGCTCGCCATGCCGAAGGCAGCCGAGTAGCGCACGATCGTTCAAGACCGCGCCGGCCTTCCGGCGCTTCCCTGTGCCAACGTCCCGTTTCCGGGGACCTCGACGCAAGGAAGCCTCCATGGAAGGTCTCGCCGGCTTCATCCTCGCCGCGCTCGCCCTGACCGGCAGCCCGGGCCCGGCCAATCTCAGCCTCGCCGCGACCGGCGCCGCCTTCGGCCCGCGCCGCGGCATGCTCTATTCGGCCGGCATCATCGCCGGCCTGCTGCTGGTCATGCTGCTCTCCGGCAGCAGCCTCGCGGGTATCGCGCTGGCCCAGCCCGGCGTCGCGCCGCTGGTGACGGCGTTGGTCGTCGCCTATTTCCTCTATCTCGCCTTCCGCATCGCGACGGCGCCGCCGCTGGTGGAGGATGCCGGTGAGGGCAAGGCTCCCTCCTTCGCCGCCGGCCTTACCCTTTCCCTGGTCAATCCCAAGGGCTACGCCGCGATGGCCTCGCTCTTCTCCGGTTTCGTGCTGGTGCGCGGTGCGGTCCTCTCCGACGCCGCCGCCAAGACGGCGCTGCTGCTCGCCATCGTCACCGCCGTCAA
The DNA here is from genome assembly GCF_001509835.1 of Allobosea sp. WAO. Taxonomy (GTDB): domain Bacteria; phylum Pseudomonadota; class Alphaproteobacteria; order Rhizobiales; family Beijerinckiaceae; genus Allobosea. Next base: position 39,965 of record NZ_JXTJ01000018.1, on the reverse strand, counting down.
CGCGATCTGGCTTCTCGCCGGCGCTGCCCTGACCCGCGCCTTCCGCAACCGGCGCGCCAATCGCGCGATCAACCTCGTCTTCGCCGCCCTGTTGCTCGTCTCGCTGGTCTGGGCATTGCCGGGCTGACCGCTTATGCCTTTGTGCCGGCTTGAGTTTGCCGGCCGGCTCGCCGCATACTCGCCGTCAGGCGGCCCGCAAGGTCCGCACCCATCTCCGGCGAGCCTGCTTTGATCCCAGCCGAAGACCTGCGCCAGATCGCCTCCTGGTCGCTCGACCTCACGCCCGAGGAATTCGAGGAGGCCCGTCGCGGAACCACGATCAAGACCTATGGCAAGGGTGCCTATGTCTGCCATGTCGGCGACCGCCTGGAATCCTGGACCGGCGTCGCAGACGGGCTGCTGAAGATGAGTACGACCTCGCGCAGCGGCAAATCGGCGACGCTCGCCGGGCTACGCAGCGGCGCCTGGTTCGGCGAAGGCACGATCATCAAGAGCGAGCCACGGCGCTATGATCTCGTCGCGCTGCGCGAGACCAAGGTCGCGCTGATGCGGCGCCAGACCTTCTTCTGGCTGTTCGAGCACTCGGCCGCCTTCAACCGCTTCCTCGTCCACCAGTTCAACGAGCGCCTGGCCCAGTTCATCGGGCTCGCCGAATACGACCGCATGCTGGGGGCGACCGGGCGCCTCGCCCGCAACCTCGCCTGGCTGTTCAACCCGATCCTCTACCCCGGCCAGGGCCGGACGCTGGCGATCTCGCAGGAGGAGCTCGGCCTGCTGGCCGGCATCTCCCGGCAGATGGCCAATCAGAGCCTCGCCAAACTCGCCGAGCTCGGGTTGGTCGAGGTCGGGCATAACGAGGTGACGATCCTCGATCTGGATCGGCTTGCCCGCTACGAGGGGTGAGGCGCCCCAGAGGCGATACACGTCCGACCCGAGCGGCGCCGGCGCTAAGAATCCCCGCCCGGCGCGAAGAAGCAGAGCAGCTCGCCGGCATCGTTGATGCAGAGATGCCAGAGACCGTCCGGCGACAGCCGGGCCTTGTCGTGCGGGATCTGGAGGATCAAGAGCTCGCGGCGCTCCTTCGGCCACATCGGGTGTCGCCCCGGCGCGATCGTCACGACGAAGCCGGCCTTGCCGAGCTTCACCTCGTGGGGATCGATCTGGGCACAATCGGCGCCGGAACAGCAGGCGAACGGGTATTCCCAGCCATTGGGAGCCTGATGGGCGCGAGTTGCCCTCGCGCCGGCGGCGAGCATGACCGCTATCGTGATCGAGGCAAGAACGCGCATTTGCCGGTCCCCGCCCTGAAACTCCCGCCTGAATGCGGTGGATCGAAGGCATCTGGCCCGCGTGCCGCTACTCAACAGCAGGCACGGCAACCGGCCGGGGCCGGCGAGACGCGGCTCCTGCGCGCTTCTCGCGATTGAGTGAACACGCGCCAGTCAGCTTCAGCTGACGACGACGCGGCCTCCTTCACGATTGGAGGAGGTCGCAAATCCTTGAAATCTTTGCGGAAGCACCGATTCTACGGCCTGTCGGCCAAACCTCGGCGGGACAATAGCGCCCCAAAAGCATCCTGTCTGTCAAGCGCCTCCTTGCACAGGGTCGGGCCACCTGCAAAGCTTGCATGATCGCACAAGGGGCCGAATGGCCCGGACAATCCCGCGACAGACGGGGCGACAGGGTGGAGACGACGATCGTGGCAAGCGCTGCCGCCGGTGAGGCGGATACCTTCCCGAAACTGCTGACGCGCAATGCCCGCGAGCGCGCTTCGCGTGTCGCGTTCCGGCACAAGGATCTCGGCATCTGGCAGTCCTGGAACTGGGCTGAGGTCGTCGAGCAGATCCGCGCCTATGCCAGGGGCCTGCAGGATCTCGGCCTGAAGCGCGGCGAGAAGGTCGCCATCGTCGGCTACAACCGGCCGCGCCTCTATTGGTCGATGGCCGCGGCGCAGTGGCTCGGCGCGATTCCCGTTCCGGTCTATGCCGACAGCGTCGCCGACGAGATGGCCTATGTGCTCGACCATGCCGGCGCCGTCTTCGCCTGCGTCCAGGACCAGGAGCAGGTCGACAAGATCCTCTCCGTCGCCGAGCGGCTGCCCAACCTGCGGCACATGCTCTATGACGAGCCGCGCGGCCTGCGCGACTACGACCATGGCAAGCTCCACGACATCAGCGCGGTGATCGAGGCCGGGCGCGCGAAGCTGAAGGACCCTGCCGCGAGCGCCGCGCTCGACGCCGAGATGGCGCAGGGCACGGGCTCCGATCTCGCCATCATCCTCTACACCTCGGGCACGACCGGCCGGCCCAAGGGCGTGATGCTCAGCCATTACAACGTCATCACCGCTGCCGAGATCGGCTGCGCCTTCGACGGGCTGAACGAGAGCGACGAGATCATCGCCTATCTGCCGATCGCCTGGGTCGGCGACCACGTTTTCTCCTATGCCCAGGCGATCATCGCCGGCTTCTGCGTCAACTGCCCGGAAGGCCCGGAGACCGTCGTCGACGACCGCCGCGAGGTCGGCACCACCTACGCCTTCGCGCCGCCACGCGTCTTCGAGACCATGCTGACCATCACCATGGTGCGCATGGAGGATGCCGGCCCGCTGATGCGCAAGACGTTCCACTACTTCCTCGGCGTGGCGAAGAAGTACGGCGAGAAGATCCTGAACGGCGAGCCGGTGCCGCTCGGCGCTCGCCTGCTCTACAAGCTCGGCGACATCGTGATCTACGCGCCGCTGCGCAACCGCTTCGGCCTGACCAACATCAAGGTCGGCTATACCGCCGGCGAGGCGATCGGTCCCGAGCTCTTCCGTTTCTACCGCTCGATCGGCGTCAATCTGAAGCAGCTCTACGGACAGACCGAGGCCGGCGTCTACATCACCATGCAGCCGGACGGCGAGATCAAGGCCGACACGGTCGGCCGGCCGGCGCCGCAGGTCGAGATCAGGATCGACGACAATGGCGAGGTGCTCTACCGCTCGCCCTCGATCTTCCGCGGCTACTACAAGGACGAGGAGAAGACCGCGGAAACGATGACCGCCGACGGCTATGTCCGCTCCGGCGATGCCGGCTTCTTCGACGAGGGCGGCCATCTCAAGATCATCGACCGCGCCAAGGATGTCGGAAAGCTCAACTCGGGCGACCTGTTCCCGCCGAAATACATCGAGAACAAGCTCAAATTCTATCCGAACATCAAGGAGGTCGTCGCCTTCGGACAGGGCCGCGACTACGCGACCGTGGCGCTGAACATCGACCTCACGGCGGTGGGCAACTGGGCCGAGCGCAACAACGTCGTCTACGCCTCCTATCAGGAGCTTGCCGGCCACCCTCAGGTCTACGACATGATGGCCAGGCACGTCGACGAGGTGAACCGCTCGCTCGCCGCCGAGCCGATGATGGGCGGCGCCCAGATCAAGCGCTTCCTGATCCTGCACAAGGAACTCGACGCCGACGACGGCGAGCTCACCCGCACCCAGAAGGTCCGCCGCGGCTTCATCGCCGAGCGCTACGCGCCTCTGGTCGAGGCTCTGTACAATGGCTCCACCGAGGCCGACATCTCGACCGAAGTCACCTTCGAGGACGGCCGCAAGGGCATGATCTCGGCCAGGGTCAAGGTCCGCGACGCCAACATCTACCCGGTCACGGCCCCGGCCGGCGCCATCGCGGCGAAGGAGGCGGCATGAACGCGCATCCGATGAACCTCACCGGCGAACCCGTCACCGGCAAGGGCGATGTCCTGCTCTCGGTCGAGAGCGTCTCGCTGCGCTTCGGCGGCGTGAAGGCGATCACCGACGTCTCCTTCGACATCCGCAAGGGCGAGGTCCGCGCCATCATCGGCCCGAACGGCGCCGGCAAGACCTCGATGCTGAACTGCATCAACGGCTTCTACCACCCGCAGGAAGGCCGGATCACCTACAAGGGCGTCCGGCGCAGCAAGATCCGCCCGCATCAGGCCGCCGCCGCCGGCATCGCCCGCACCTTCCAGAACGTCGCTCTGTTCAAGGGCATGTCGACCCTCGACAACATCATGACCGGGCGCACGCTGAAGATGCGCAAGGGCTTCTTCTGGCAGGCCCTGCGCCATGGCCCGGCGATGAGCGAAGAGATCGAGCACCGCAAGGTCGTCGAGGACATCATCGACTTCCTGCAGATCGAGCACATCCGCAAGCTTCCGGTCGGCAAGCTGCCCTATGGGCTGCAGAAGCGCGTCGAGCTCGGCCGGGCGCTCGCCATGGAGCCCGAGCTGCTCCTGCTCGACGAGCCGATGGCCGGCATGAACCTCGAGGAGAAGGAGGACATGTGCCGCTTCATCCTCGACGTGAACAACCAGTTCGGCACCACCATCGCTCTGATCGAGCACGATATGGGCGTCGTCATGGACCTCTCCGACCGCGTCGTCGTGCTCGAATATGGCCGCAAGATCGCCGACGGCACGCCCGACGAGGTCAAGGCGAACCAGAAGGTCATCGATGCCTATCTCGGAGTAGCGCACTGATGACCACCGTATCCAGGAACCCGAGCGCAAAGGGGAAGAGCGCATGAGCGACGTCGCCGCGCAGCCCGCGCCCAGTCTCCTCGCCAATGGCTGGATCAAGACCGGCCTGATCGTCGCCGGCGTGATCGCGGCGGCACTGATCGGCGCCCAGCTCGACCCGTCGGGCACCATTCACAAGATCTTCGTCGACCCGTTCCAGCAAATGGTCCAGGCGCCCGACCTGCTCGCCCAGACGATCTGGGAAGGCCTGGTTTCCGGCGTGCTCTACGCCCTGATCGCGCTCGGCTTCGTCCTGATCTTCAAGGCTTCCGGCGTCTTCAACTTCGCCCAGGGCATCATGGTGGTGTTCGCGGCGCTGACCCTGGTCGGCCTGCACGAGAAGGGCGTCCCGGCCTTCCTCGCGGTCTTCCTGACGCTCGGCGTGATGTTCGTGCTCGCCGTCACCATCGAGCGCGTGGTGCTGCGCCCGCTGGTCAACCAGCCCGACATCATCCTGTTCATGGCGACCTTCGGGATCACCTATTTCCTGATCGGCTTTGGCGAATCCGTCTTCGGCGGCAATCCCAAGCAGATGATCACCAGCGAGCTCTATCTGCCGAAGGGGGCGCTCGACGCCAAGATCCTCGGTGGCATAGTCTCCTTCCAGAAGATCGACATCGCAGCGGCGATCATCGCCTCGCTGATGATCGCCGCGCTCGCCGTCTTCTTCCAGTACACCCGCATCGGCCGGGCGCTCCGGGCCGTGGCGGATAGCCACAAGGCGGCGCTCTCGGTCGGCATCTCGCTCAACCAGATCTGGGTGATCGTCTGGTTCACCGCTGGCATCGTCGCGCTGATCACCGGCATCATGTGGGGCGCGCGCTCGGACGTCTCCTTCGCGCTCGAGATCGTGGCGTTGAAGGCCCTTCCGGTGCTGATCCTCGGCGGCTTCACCTCGATCCCTGGCGCCATTGTCGGCGGGCTGATCATCGGCATCGGCGAGAAGCTCGGCGAGTTCTACTGGGGCCCGCTGATCGGCGGCGGCATCGAGAGCTGGCTCGCCTATTTCATCGCCCTGGGCTTCCTGCTGTTCCGGCCGCAGGGCCTGTTCGGCGACAAGATCATCGAACGCATCTGAGGGGCTGACACGTGTTCTACCGCGAAGCCGGCCAATTCAAATCGACCTACGCCGCCGACATGGCCGTGTTCCCGATCCGGCAGGACCGGATCGGCATCGCCGTGATCCTGCTGATCGCCTTCGTTGGCATCCCGATGATCGGCAACGACTTCTTCATCTCCTCGGTGATGATCCCGTTCCTGGTGTTCTCGCTCGCCGCGATCGGGCTCAACATCCTCACCGGCTACACCGGCCTGATCTCGCTCGGCACCGCCGCCTTCATGGGGGTCGGCGCCTATTCCTGCTACAAGCTGACGACGATCTTCCCGGGCGTGAACGTCATCGTGCTCGTGCTGGTCTCCGGCCTGTTCTCGGCGGCGGTCGGCGTGCTGTTCGGCCTGCCCTCGCTGCGGATCAAGGGATTCTACCTCGCGGTGGCGACCCTGGCGGCCCAGTTCTTCCTGCAGTGGGCCTTCGTGCGCGTGCCCTGGCTGTTCAACTACAACGCCTCGGGCGCCATCGAGGTGCCGCAGCGTCTGTTCTTCGGCCTGCCCATCACCGGCGCCTCGGCCTCGCCTGAAACGCGCTACTTCGTCTGCCTCGGGCTCGTCGTCGTCCTCACCTGGTTCGCCTCGAACCTGGTTCATGGAAAGCTGGGGCGTTCCTGGATGGCCGTGCGCGACATGGACATCGCCGCCGAGCTGATGGGCATCAAGCTGCTCAACGCCAAGCTGCTCGCCTTCGCCGTCTCCTCCTTCTATGCCGGCGTCGCCGGGGCGATGATGATCTTCTTCTGGTACGGCACCGCCGAAGCCGCCGACGTGTTCAACATTCGCCTCTCCTTCAACATCCTGTTCATGGTCATCATCGGCGGGCTCGGCTCGCTGATCGGCTCCTTCTTCGGCGCGGCCTTCATCGCCAGCCTGCCGACCATGCTGAAATTCGGCTTGCCGGCGCTGGGCGTGCCGCTCACCGGCGCCGCCGCCGAGCATGTCACCTTCATGCTGGTCGGCGGCCTGATCATCTTCTTCCTGATCGTCGAGCCGCACGGCCTGGCCCGGCTCTGGCAGATCGCGAAGCAGAAATTGCGGACGTGGCCTTTCCCCTACTGACCCGGGGAGGAGGTCCAAGAAGACGACCCGCGGCAAATCATAAGCGGCGGGCACTCAAGAGGCGGAACGGCCCCGGCCGCATCCGACGCAACCAACGGAGGAAGCAAAGATGAAGAGCAGCATGATCAAGGGCGTCGCGCTCGGCGCGCTTCTGGCGGCCGGCGCCCTCGCCGCTCCGGCCAATGCCCAGGACTCGGTCTACTTCGCCAACAACGCCTACCGCACCGGCCCGTTCTCCGGCTCCGGCATCCCGATCGGCGACGGCATGCGCGACTACATCACCATGATCAACGAGCGCGACGGTGGCGTGAACGGCGTCAAGATCGTCTACGAGGAGTGCGAGACCGGCTACGACACCAAGAAGTCGATCGAGTGCTACGAGCAGGCCAAGTCGAAGAACACCATCGTCTACTCGCCCTGGTCGACCGGCGCGACGCTCGCCGCGATCCCGCGCGCCCATGTCGACAAGATCCCGATCCTGTCGATGGCCTATGGCCTCTCGGCCTCGGCCGACGGCACCAACTTCCCCTGGGTCTTCATCCCGCCCTTCACCTATTGGGACGGCGCCTCCGTCATGGTGAAGCACATGGCCAACGAGCTCGGCGGCATGGACAAGCTCAAGGGCAAGAAGCTCGGCCTGATCCATCTCGACGCGCCCTTCGGCAAGGAGCCGATCCCGGTGCTTGAGAACCTCGCCAAGAAGTACGGTTTCGAGGTCAAGCTCTACCCGGTCGCTGCTGCCGACATGCAGAACCAGGGCTCGCTCTGGCTCTCGATCCGGCGTGACCGGCCCGACTTCCTCTACAATCAGGGCTGGGGAGCGATGAACCCCACCGCGGTCAAGGAAGCGATCAAGAACAACTTCCCGATCAACAAGCTGGTCGGCGTCTGGTGGGCTGGCGGCGATGACGACGCCCGCGCCGGCGGCGCCGAGGCCAAGGGCTACCGCTCGCTGAGCTGGGCCGCGGCCGGCACCAATTTCCCGGTGATGCAGGACATCCTCAAGCACGTGGTCGAGAAGGGCAAGAGCACGACGCCGAAGGATAAGGTCGGCGAAGCTCTCTACAATCGCGGCGTCTACAACTCGATGCTGGTCGTCGAAGGCATCCGCAACGCCCAGAAGCTGACCGGCAAGAAGGTGGTCACGGCGGAAGACATGCGCCGCGGCCTGGAAAGCCTCAACATCAACGACGCCCGGCTGAAAGATCTCGGCATGGCGGGCTTCACCACGCCGACCGTGGTCTCCTGCACCGACCATTCCGGCCACAGCAAGATGTTCGTCGCCGAATGGGATGGCACCAAGTGGACGCAGAAGGGCGACTGGATCGAGCCAATGAAGGACGAGGTCCGGCCGCTGATCGAGGCCAACGCCAAGGACTATGTCGAGAAGGCCGGTAACTGGCCGAAGCGCACCGAGTCCTGCGAGAAGTCGTCCTGATCTGACGAAGGGCGGACCGCGCTCCCTTCTCCCCCGTGCGGGAGAAGGGAGCGCGGCAAAGCCGAGACGGATGAGGGGTCGCGCCGTTCTGGACGGTCGCGGCTCTCGGCAAAGAACTCGGACGCGCAGCGCAACCCCTCATCCGGCGCTGCGCGCCACCTTCTCCCGCAAGGGGAGAAGGGGAGGAGCCGCAATGTCGAGCCTTGCCTTGGAAAACAGCCCCGCCCCAGCCGCCGCGACGGACACGATCCTGTCGCTGAACAATATCGAGGTGATCTACGATCACGTCATCCTGGTTCTGAAGGGCGTCTCGCTGCAGGTGCCGCGCAAGGGTATCGTCGCGATTCTCGGGGCCAACGGCGCCGGCAAGACCACGACCCTGAAGGCGATCTCGAACCTGCTCAAGGCCGAGCGCGGCGAGGTCACCAAGGGCTCGATCGTCTTCGACGGCGAGCGCGTTGACCGCATGTCCCCGAGCGAACTGGTGCGCCGCGGCTGCATCCAGGTCATGGAAGGCCGGCACTGCTTCGGCCATCTCTCGATCGAGGAGAACCTCCTGACCGGCGCCTTCACCCGGCGCGACGGCAATGCCGCGATCAAGCGCGACCTCGAGAAGATCTACGAGCTCTTCCCGCGCCTGAAGCAGCGCCGCAACTCGCAGGCCGGCTATACCTCCGGCGGCGAGCAACAGATGTGCGCGGTCGGCCGCGCCATGATGTCGAAGCCGAAGATGATCCTGCTCGATGAGCCGTCCATGGGGCTGGCGCCGCAGATCGTCGAGGAAATCTTCGAGATCGTTCGCCGGCTCAATGCCGAGGAGGGCGTCTCCTTCCTCGTTGCCGAGCAGAACACCAACATGGCCCTGCGCTACGCCACCTATGGCTACATCATGGAGACCGGCCGCGTCGTCATGGACGGCGAGGCGCAGATGCTGCGCGAGAACGAGGACGTCAAGGAGTTCTATCTCGGGGTTGCCGAAGGGGCCAAGAAGTCGTTCCGCGAGGTCAAGAGCTACAAGCGCCGCAAGCGCTGGCTGTCGTGAGAAACCCGCCGCGAATCCGCCGTATGAAGGGTCCAGGGCCTGATCGATGCTCTACGTCATCATCGTTCTCCTGCTCCTCGCCTTGATCTTCGGACCGCAGTTCTGGGTCCGTCGCGAGATGGAAAGGCACGCCGTGGCGCGGCCCGACCTGCCGGGAACCGGCGGCGAGCTCGCCCGCCATCTGCTCGACCGGTTCCAGCTCGGCGCGGTCGCGGTCGAGACCACGGCCGTGGGCGACCATTACGACCCCGACGCCCGTGCGGTCCGCCTCTCGCCGGGCAATCATGACGGCCGATCGATCACCGCCGTGGCGGTCGCCGCGCACGAGGTCGGCCATGCCATCCAGCATGCGCAGGGCAGCACCCTGTTCATCGCCCGCACCGGGCTCGCGCGCCTGCTCGGTATGATCGACAAGGTCGCGATGGTGGTGCTGGTCACCGCCCCACTGGTCGCGATCCTGACCCGCGTGCCCTCGATCGCCCTGATGCAGTTCGGTTTCGCCATCGCGCTGCTCGGCATCGGCCTTGTCGTGCATCTGGTGACCCTGCCGCTCGAATTCGACGCCAGCTTCGGCAAGGCGCTGCCGATCCTGACCAGCGACGGCTATCTCCACCCCGGCGACGTGCCGGCTGCGCGCGGTGTGCTGCGAGCGGCGGCGCTGACCTATGTCGCCGGCGCGCTGGTCGGGCTGCTGAACTTCCTGCGCCTCCTGCGCTTCATCCGATGATCGACGCCATTCCCGAGGACCCGAGCGATGAGCGAGTACTACGACGATCTCGAGACGCTATCGCCGGCGGCGCGCGAGGCCGCCCTGTTCGCCCGCCTGCCCGTCGTGCTCGAGGCCGCGCTGGCGACGCCGGGCTATGGCGCCCATCTCGCCGGCGTCGCGCCGGCGGCGATCCGCGACCGCGCCGCCTTCGCTCGCCTGCCGGTCCTGCGCAAGGCCGACATGCCAGCGCTCCAGCAGGCGGCACCGCCCTTCGGTGGCTTCACCACCGCGCCGCTCGGCTCCTTCGGCCGGCTCTTCACCTCGCCCGGGCCGATCTTCGAGCCGGAGGGCACCGGCACCGACCCCTGGGGCACCGCGCGCGGCCTCTTCGCCGCCGGGATCCGCAAGGGCGACATCGTGCTGAACACCTTCGGCTACCATCTGACGCCCGGCGGTTTCATCATGGATTCCGCCGCCCGAGCTATCGGCTGCGCCGTCATCCCGGCCGGTCCCGGCAACACCGAGCAGCAGCTCGAGGTCATCTCCGCTTACAGGCCGAGCGCCTATACCGGCACGCCGGACTTCCTGAAGATCCTGATCGAGGCCGCCGATGCGCGCGGCGTCGACATCTCCTGCATCAAACGCGCCGTGGTCTCGGGTGCCGCCTTCCCGCCCTCGCTGCAGAACTGGGTGCGGGCGCGCGGCATCGACGCCTACCAGCTCTACGCCACCGCCGATCTTGGCCTGATCGCCTATGAGACTGATGCCCGCGACGGCATGGTGCTGAACGAGAACCTGATCGTCGAGATCGTCCGGCCGGGCACCGGCGATCCGGTGGCGGAGGGCGAGGTCGGTGAGATCGTCGTCACCAATCTCGATCCGCACCACCCGCAGATCAGGCTGGCCGTCGGGGATCTCACCGCGGTGCTGCCCGGCGCGAGCGCCAGCGGCCGGACCAATGCCCGCATCAAGGGCTGGATGGGCAGGGCCGACCAGACCGCCAAGGTCAAGGGCATGTTCGTGCGGCCGGAGCAGGTCGCCGAGATCGCCCGCCGCCATGCCGAGATCGCCAAGCTGAGACTCGTCGTCGGCCGCGCCGACGAGGTCGACACGATGACGCTCAAGGCCGAGATCTATGCCGAGCCGAAAGGCTTCATCGACGCCGTGTCCTCGACCCTGCAGCAGGTGACCAAGCTCAAGGGCACCGTCGAGGTCCTGCCGCTCGGCGCCCTGCCCAATGACGGCAAGGTCATCGCCGACGAACGGCCGGTGGGGTAGTTCGTCTTCGCCGGAAAGAGCGCGGGGAACCCTCTCCTTCCAGGAGAAGGAATCTCGCGCCTCACCACGCGATCGGCTCCTCCCCCTTCCCTTCCAGCCACGCATTGGCGCGCGAAAACGGCTTCGAGCCGAAGAAGCCGCGTCGCGCCGAGAGCGGCGAGGGATGGGGGCTGGTGATGACGAGATGGCGGCTCTCGTCGATCAGGCCGCGCTTGCCCTGCGCCGGTGCGCCCCAGAGCAGGAAGACGACATGCGGCCGCGCGGCGGAGACGGCTGCGATCGCCGCGTCCGTCACCGCGCCCCAGCCGAGCGAGAGATGCGAGCCCGCCTTGCTGGCGCCCTCGCGCACGGTCAGCGCCGTGTTGAGCAGCAGCACGCCCTGGCGCGCCCAGGATGAGAGGTCGCCATCGGGCGGCGCGGGCAGCCCCAGATCGTCGGTCCGCTCCCGGTAGATATTGACCAGCGAGCGTGGCAGCGGCGGCGGCCCGACATAGGAGAAGGCGAGCCCATTGGCATGGCCCGGCGTCGGATAGGGATCCTGGCCGAGGATCACGGCGCGGACCCGGTCAAGCGGGGTCAGGGCGAGCGCGGCCAGGAAGCGTTCCGGAGCAGGGGCGACGATCTCGCCGGCAGCACGCTCGGCATCGACGGCGGCGCAGGCGCGTGCCACCGCCCCATCACGGAAAACGGACAGATCGCGCCAGGAGGCGGATGCGGGCGAAGCGAGAAAAGCGGCGAGCGCTGCGTCGAAGGTCGGCATCGTCGATTCTGCTGGCGGGAGAAGACTTGGTCATCCCGGCCGTAGCGCAGCAAAGGGCCGGGATCCATGCCTGAACCTCTATCGGCTAGGATCAAGCATGGATCCCGGGTCTCCCTTCGGTCGCCCGGGATGACTGGTATAGGTGCGATCAGACCGAGGCTTGCCTATTTCAGCACCGCCCGACCCTCGACCTTCGCGTCGACCGAGCCGAGCCGGCGGACATAGACCATCACCTCGTTGGCCATCAGCTTGCCGTCGGTGAGGCCGATCAGTGTCTTGCCACGGCCAAGCGCGGTGTAGCCGTCGCCGCCATCGAGCATGAAGTTGTTCGAGGCGACCGTGTACTTGCCGGCCGGGTCGATCGGCTTGTCATCGACGGTGACGGTCGTGACGCGCGAGCCCTGCGGCTGCTTCAGATCGGCCTCGAACTTCATGCCCGAGATCACCGGGAAGCGGCCGGCGCCCTGCGGCGCGTCGCGCAGCCCGTTCTCGATCGCGTCCCTGACATCCTTTCCGGTGATCTCAACCATCACCGTCGCATTGCCGAAAGGCAGTTCGCTCAGGACATCGCGCCGGGTCAGCTTGTGGCCGGCCGGGTACTGCTTGTTGGCGCGGATGCCACCGGCATTGGTGATAGCGAGCTGCGCGCCGGTTGCGCTCTTGATCGCATCCGCGATCAGGTTGCCGATCGCGGTCTCCTGGGTGCGGATCACGCCGGTGCGCGAATCGAGCGGCGCGGCCAGCGTCGCGATCTCGATGTCGAGTTCCTTGGAAAGCTCGGCCTCATAACCCTTCACGATGGCGGCGACCTCGGGATCCGGCGTCGCGGCGCGGGAATCGTTGACCCGGAAGGTCGGGGTCCACTCGACGCGGCGATTGGCGCCCTCACCCGTCGCCTTGGCGGCGATGTCGATCGCGGTGACGTAATTGCCCTCCTCGTTCGACTCGACCATCACCACCTTGCCGTCATAGGCGATGGCAAGATCATGGTCGTGGCCGGTCAGCAGGATGTCGACGACGCGCGAGCGCACGATCTGCAGGTCGGTGGCGCGGTCGGCATGGACGACGCCGACCAGGATGTCGGCGCCCTGCGCCTTCAGCGCCCGCGCCTCGCGCCGAAGTGCCTCCATGGTCGAGGAGAATTTCAGGTCGCCGGGATTGGAGAGCTGCGGCGTCGGATCATAGGTCGTGCCGATGACGCCGACCTTGAAGCCGCCGAGCTCGAAGATCTGCGAATCCTTGTGGCCAGGCAGCGGGTTGCCGGCTGCGTCGCGCAGGTTCGCGGCGAAGGTCGGATAGGTCTGGGCGGCGGCGAGCTTGAGATAGTTGTCCTTGCCGAAGTCGAATTCGTGATTGCCGGGCACGAAGACGTCGAGCCCCATCTTGTTCTGCATGGCGACGATATGCGCGCCCTGGTCGAAGCCCGACATCAGCGAGGGCGAGTAGCAATCGCCGGCATGGCAGAACAGCACCGGCACGCCGCGCGCCCGCTCCGCCTTGGCGATGCCCGAAGCCCGGGCGAAGCCGCCTTTGCCCTTGTCGTCGCTCATCTTGTAGATGTCGTTGACGAGCAGCAGCGTGAAGCTCGGAGCGGGCGCCTGCGCCTTCGCCACCGGGGCGGTCGCCGCCATGGCTGCTGGGGCGGCGAGCACGCTCAGCGCGCGGCGACGGGTCATCTTGGTCATAGGCCAACCCCTCCGGATTTGATTTTTTCCAGACTAGCAAGAGCCGTGCTGTGTTGGCGAGGTCCTGCGCGCGACAAAGCTGCGATTGCTGCGAGAACAGCTTCCGCATTGTCGCACCCGCCGACGAAACCTGTCTCGCGACTGGACGAAAGCCGGAACTCGTCTAAATCACAGGCCATGGAAAAGCGCATCGACACGAACGCCGAAGCCGGCTTGCCAGCGGCGCCCGCCATCGCCCTGCCGTCCGACCATCCGCGGGTCCGCTCCGGCCGGATCGGCGTGCTGCTGATGAATCTCGGCACGCCGGAAGGCACGAGCTACTGGCCGATGCGCGCCTATCTCAAGGAGTTCCTCTCCGATCGCCGGGTGATCGAGGAGCCGCGCTGGAAATGGTGGCCGATCCTCAACCTGATCATCCTGTCGACGCGCCCCGGCCGGAAGGGCAAGGACTACGCGACGATCTGGAACAAGGAGCGCGACGAGGGTCCGCTCAAGACCATCACCCGCTCGCAGACCGAGCAGCTGGCGCAGCGCCTCCAGGGCTTTGCCGGCGACCGGATCGTCTTCGACTGGGCGATGCGTTACGGCTTTCCCGATGTGAAGAGCCGGATCCAGCATCTGCAGAACGAGGGCTGCGACCGCATCCTGTTCGTGCCGCTCTATCCGCAATATGCCGCCCCGACCACGGCGACTGCCTGCGACCACGCCTTCCGGGCGCTGATGGAGATGCGCTGGCAGCCGGCGGTCCGCACCGTACCGGCCTATCATGACGATCCCGCCTATATCGGTGCGCTCGCGACCTCGATGCGGGCCTCGCTTGCCAAGCTCGATTTCGAGCCGCAGATCATCCTCTGCTCCTTCCACGGCATGCCGAAGGAGAACCTGCTCAAGGGTGATCCCTATTACTGCCAGTGCGCCAAGACCTGGCGTCTGCTGCGCGACGCGCTCGGGCTGCCGGAAGAGCGCTTCCGCATGACCTTCCAGTCGCGCTTCGGGCCCGATGAATGGCTGCAGCCCTATACCGACGAGACGGTGAAGGCGCTGGCTCAGGGCGGCGCCAAGTCTCTCGCCATCGTCGCGCCCGGCTTCTCGGCCGACTGCCTGGAGACCCTCGAAGAGCTCGACGGCGAGAACCGCGAGATCTTCCTGCACAATGGCGGCGAGAAATTCGCCTATCTGCCCTGCCTCAACGATTCCGCCGAGGGCATCGACGTCATCGAGGCGCTGGTCCGCCGGGAGCTGATGGGCTGGGCCTGAGGCATCCTGACGCCCTTCCCTCTTTGCCGGTCATTCCGGCCGGAGCGAAGCGCAGTGCCGGGATCCATCGTAGGGCGCAGTGCCCTCCGATGGATCCCGGGTCGACCCTTGGTCGCCCGGGATGACGGGAAGCGCCGAGGCGCATCGTTCAGCCCACCACGAAGCGCGTCACGCTCTCGACCACCGGCTTCGCCTGCAGGATGCGGCGGTGGCCGAGCCCGCCTGTCTCCTCCAAGGTCACGAAGGGCCCCCCCGCCGCCAGCGCCTCTGCATGGTGGAAATCGAGTTCGCGATCCTGCCGGTCATGGATCACCAGCGTCGGCAGGCCGATCGCAGCCAGCTGCTCGCGGCCCTCGAAAACCTCGATCGGATTGCCCGCGACGCTTTGGATGCGCTTCTCCAGCGCTGCCTGGCCGCGTCGGCCGAGTCCGATCGTCGCGCCGAAATTGCGCGTGATCATCGCGATCGAGGACGGCGCCGCGATCAGCGCGAGCCGGCGCGCCGCGACCGATGGCTGGCCCGGCACGCTGCCGGCGAGGGCTGCGAGCGCGATGGCCCCACCGAAGGAATGCGTCACGATAGCATGGACGGGGGCGAACACCCGGGCGACCGCAGCAAGGGCCGCAACGCCGAGCGGGATGTTGAGCTCCGCCCCGGTCGAGGCGCCATGCGCCGGCATGTCGAAGGCGACGACGCGGAACCCCTGCGCCAGCAAGGGCGCGACGAAGGCGGTCATGAAGGCCGCCTCGCTGTTCCAGCCATGCAGCAGGATCACCGTCGGCGCCGGGCCATCGCCATCTTGCAAGCGGGGCTCCGGTTCGAACAGATAGGTGCTGACCGTCCCGCACGGGTAGGATACCGCCTGCCTGATCGCCGGCGCGAGCCGGGCGCGGGCGGCAATGATCGCCTTGCCGGTCCGGCTCTGCGGGCCCGGCAGGCGCGGTGGCGTGCAGAAGAGCTTGAAGGCGGCGCGCCCTGCCGTATGCGGGGCGATGAAGCTGCCGATGCGGACGAGAGGACGAATGACGCTGAGGGCTGCGCTGGGCATGATCGGGAACCCTGTTTGTTCAGTCTTGAACTATTATGTTCAGCCATGAACAAAATGCAAGAGCCGATTTCCGCACCGTCAGATGAGCTGGGCGGCACTGGCGGCACCGGGCTGCCCTGGGATCTGCCGCGCTTCAAGAACTGGCTCGCCGTCGCGCGCATGCACCAGCTCTGGAAGAAGGTGTTCTCGGAGGCGCTGGCGCCTCTCGGCATCCAGCTCGCCCATTACGACGTGCTCGCCAATGTCTTCCGCACGCCGGGGCTGACCCAGCAGGCGCTGGCCGAGAAGCTGCTCGTCGGGCGCAGTGCCATGAGCATGCTGCTGCCCGAGCTGGAGCGCCGCAACCTGATCGAACGCCGCAATGACGAGGCTGACAAGCGCGTCCGCCGGCTCTGGCTGACGCCGGAGGGCGAGGCGCTCACCCGCAAGGCTCTGGCAATCCATACCGCCAGGATCGAGGCGATGATGGGCGTCCTCAGCGACGAGGAATGCAACGCCATCGGCGAGACGATGTGGCGTGTCGTCAAGGCGCTGGAAGGCTGATCCCGGCGCGAGCTTGCATCAAAGCTTCGCAATCATCAGCTTGATGGCCGCAGACTGGATTGGAGATTGATTTCATGGGTCCGTACGGGTTCGACATCGTCGTCGTCGCGCTGGTGGCGCTGGTCATCCTGACGATCGCGCTCGGCGTGCGCACGGTCCCGCAGGGCTACAACTACACCGTCGAGCGCTTCGGCCGTTATTCGCGCACGCTCGGCGCCGGGCTCGGCCTGATCGTGCCCTATATCGACCGGGTCGGCCACAAGGTGAATGTCATGGAGCAGGTGCTCGACATTCCCAGCCAGGAGGCGATCACCAAGGACAATGCCGGCGTGCGCATCGATGCCGCCGCCTTCTTCCAGGTGCTCGACGCCGCCAAGGCCCGCTACGAGGTCGCGAGCCTCGACGATGCGCTGATGGTCCTGACCATGACCAATATCCGCACCGTCGTCGGCTCGATGGACCTGGACCAGTTGCTCTCGCATCGCGACGAGATCAACGAGCGGCTGCTGCGCGTCATGGACGCCGCCGCGTCGCCCTGGGGCGTCAAGGTCACCCGCATCGAGATCCGCGACATCCTGCCACCGGCCGACATTGCCGGGGCGATGAACCGCCAGATGAAGGCCGAGCGCGAGAAGCGCGCCGCCGTGCTCGAGGCCGAAGGCCTGCGCCAGGCCGATATCCTCAAGGCCGAGGGCCAGAAGCAGTCGCAGATCCTCGCCGCCGAGGGCCGCAAGGAGGCGGCGCTGCGCGATGCCGAAGCGCGCGAGCGTCTCGCCCAGGCCGAGGCGAACGCCACCGCCATGGTCAGCGAGGCGATCAGCCGCGGCGACATCCAGGCCGCCAACTTCCTGATCGCCGAGCGCTACACCGACGCCCTCAAGGCGATGGCCAGCGCCCCCAACAGCAAGGTGGTGATCGTGCCGATTGAGGCTGCCGCGCTTGCCGGCACGGTCGGCGGCATCGCCCAGCTCACCAAGGCGGTTTTCGGCGAGGAGGCGATCGAGAGCCGCCGCGCCGGCTCCGTTCCGGCCGCCGGCCGCAGCCCCGGAGCCTGACATGCTCGACTGGTTCGGCTCCTTCGGCGGTTGGGTCTGGATCGTGCTCGGTCTCGTCCTGATCGGCGGCGAGATGCTCGCGCCCGGCGTCTTCCTGCTTTGGCTCGGCCTCGCGGCGCTGCTCACCGGTGCTGTCGTCGGCCTCACCGGCATCGCCTGGCAGGGCGCCTGGCTCGTCTTCGCCGCCTTTGCCGTCGCCAGCGTGCTGGTCGGCCGCATCGCGACAAGGCGCAAGGCCGAGGAGCCCGATGCCGCCCACGGCCTGAACGATCGCGGCCGACAACTGATCGGCCGGGTCTTCAAGCTCGAGGCGACCATGACCGGCGGCGAGGGCCGCATCCGCGTCGGCGATTCTTCCTGGCGCGTTACCGGCCCGGAGTTGCTCGCCGGCTCGGAGGTGCGCGTCGTCCGGGTCGAGGGCGCGACGCTGATCGTCGAGAAGGCTTG
This sequence comes from Allobosea sp. WAO, assembly GCF_001509835.1. Lineage (GTDB taxonomy): Bacteria > Pseudomonadota > Alphaproteobacteria > Rhizobiales > Beijerinckiaceae > Allobosea. The sequence goes on along the minus strand of NZ_JXTJ01000018.1, from coordinate 21,998 downwards.
ACTCGTCGCGCTCCGGGCCGCTTGCGCCGAATGCGACGCACAGGCTTAACCCGCCATTGAGGCTTGCGCGTCCCTGCCATGGACCACCGCAGCCGGTGCTGTCATGACGGGGCCTACGCTGCGGGCCCACAGGTAGCGCGGCGTGTCGGAGGGATCCGTCATGAGCATCCCGCACGGGCCAATCGATCTACTGCTAGCCGCCGCTCTGTCCCTGCTGATCGCAGCCCTGGCCTTCGGCGCCGTCTTCGCCTGATCCGAGCCCGTTTCAGGTGCGATTCATCCTGAATCGACCGTTCACCATCTCGCTGAACCGGTGATTCACCGGCGCCTTCTTCAAATCGCCCGCGAGGCGGCACTGGCCGCGTAGGAGGCGAAAGACATGACCCGCCGACACGGGCCGATCGATCTCATTCTCGCGGCAGGGTTCGCGCTGCTGCTGATGCTGCTCGCGCTGCGCCCGGTACAGGCCCGCGAAGTCGTCGAGTTTCCCGATCTTCGCTACCAGCCGGGCACGATCGTCATCCGCACCGCCGAGCGGAAGCTCTATTTCATCGCCGCCCCCGGCCAGGCGCTGCGCTACAGCATCGCCGTCGGTAAGGCCGGCAAGCAATGGCGTGGCGTCAAATACATCGAGGAGCTTGCGGTCGAACCGTCCTGGAGCCCGCCGGCCTCGGTCAAGCGCGACAATCCCTCGATTCCCGACATCATCCCGAGCGGCGCCCCCAACAATCCGATGGGCGCCCGCGTCATCGGCCTCGGGCCCGGCGGCGAATACGCGATCCACGGCACCAACAATCCGCGCTCGGTCGGCACGGCGGCATCCTATGGCTGCTTCCGCATGCACAACCGGGATGTGATCGATCTTTACGCCCGGGTCCGCATGGGCGCCCCGGTCGTGGTCATGCCCTGAGACAGCCGGCTTTACGGCGGGAATCGCGTCCCTGCCGTAAAGTCGCTTTGCATTCGCTTGCCCTCTCGCCTGCGGGAAGAAAGCCGGATATCGTTCGCCGCGCGCGACGCCAGTCTTGCTCAACTTCGAACCGCAGAGTCTCAGAGGGGCTACCGATGGATCATCTCGCAGACGTCAAGAAGTTCGCTAAAAAGGCCGTCAATGAAGCGGCTTTCGCCGGCATGGCCAAGTCTTATGCACTGGTCATGAGCAAGCCCGATACGCGCTACGTCGCCTGTTCCGACCCGGCCGAGCTGGAGCGCGTCCGCGAGAACTTCCTGAAGAAGAAGCTCGGCCTGAACGGCGGCGATCTCGACGCCTCGATCAAGGCGATCTGCGAGCACATGAAGGCCGACAAGACCAAATCGCGCCTGACCTTCTACTATCTGCTGGCCGAGCATTATGGAAAGCTTGATGCCTTCGTGAAGAAGTAGAGATCAATCCGACGGCTTTGGCCGCAAGGCGCTTCCCGAAAGGGAGGCGCCTTTTTTATTGCCCGCCGCCAGCCGTTTTCTATCCCCGCCGGCGAAACCGCGGCTGATCCGGCCAAGCCGGCATCATGGACGCACCGCCGCGTCGGGGGATTTCGCCATGTTCTCGCTTTCCCGCTCCGCCATCGCCAGCAACACCCCGGCCCTTCTCGCCGGTCTCGAGGCCGCGCTCGTCGCCGTCATCGTCTTCGGCGCCGGCCTCGCGCTCGCCGTCACCATCGGCTTCTTCTGAGAGGTGCCGCCATGCCGGCCCCGCAAATCTCCGTCGCCTCCCGGCCGGTCGGCCCGCATTTCGAGGTCGGCCGTGATCGCGAGGGCTTCTGGATCGCCGTCGAGACGCATGGGCGCGGCGGCGGCTACTTCGCCAGCCTCGATGCCGCCCTGCATTATGCCCGCTTCACCACCGGCCGCGAGCCTGGCGGGGTGACGCTGGCGACCCGCCCGCTCGAACTCCTGCCACCGCGCCTCTGCTGACGCCGCCCGCTCAGCGATAGAGGTCCTCGCGCGTCAGCGGCAGGCCGGACGGCCCCTTGCGGCGCTTCGAGACCAGCGTCTGATTGATCAGCGCCCCGCCACGCTCGAAGGCGAGCGAGCAGCCGGCGAGATAGAGCAGCCACATCCGCGTGCGCTCCGCCCCGATTTCGGCCTCCGCCTCCGCCTTGCGCGCGTTCAGCCGCTCCCACCATAGCCTGGTCGTGCGCTGGTAGTGCTCGCGCCAGCCCTCGACATCGTGCACCTCGAAGCCGTAGCGCTCGAGATTGGCGATCGACATGCCGAGATGATCGAGCTCGCCGCCGGGAAAGATGTAGCGCACCAGGGCGCGATACTCGGGCGGCATCTTGTTGAAGGCCTTCTCGGTCTTCTTCGCACGGCGCGAGATCGTGTGGTGCAGATAAAGCCCGCGCGGCCGCAGCAGCCGGTTCACCGCCTGGAAATAGGTCTGGTGGTTGCGGATACCGACCTGCTCGAACATGCCGATCGAGGAGATCTTGTCGAAGACGCCCTCCATCTGCGTGAAGTCCTTGAGATGCAGCGTGACCCGATCCTGCAGCCCGAGTCGCTCGACCTTCTCGCGCGCGAATTTCAGCTGCTCCTCGGCCAGCGTCACGCCATGCGCCTCGACGCCGTAATGCTGGGCAGCATGGCAGATCAGGGCGCCCCAGCCGCAGCCGATGTCGAGCAGCTTGTCGCCCGGCTTGAGGCGCAGCTTCCGGCAGATCATGTCGAGCTTGTCGCGCTGGGCCCGGCCGATATCGCCGTGCTCCTCGGTGAAGTAGGCGCAGGTGTAGACCATCTCCTCGTCGAGGAAGAGCCGGTAGAATTCGTTCGAGACGTCGTAGTGATAGGCGACATTGGCCTTGTTGGTCGCCGGATCGCCATCACGCGCGATCTCGTCGCCCTTGCGATGCGCCACCGCCGCCGGGGCCGAGCCCGGCGCGAAGATGAAGCGGCGCACCACGTCAAACACCGCCGATTTCGGGATGCCCCGCGCCAGCCTGCCGACCTTGCCCTCCGGCCGCGCCGCGGCGAGGTCGAAGATCGAGCCGTTCTCGATCGCGATCCGGTCGGAGATGTGGAGGTTGAGGAGTGTGTCGAGCTTCGGCTTGCGCAGCAATGCCGCAACGGCGCCGCCATCGCGGATCGCGATCATCAGCCCATCCTGCGGCCAGTCGGCGGGCACTTTCGAGCCGTCCCACAGGGAAAAGCCGAGCTTCAGCCCGAGTTTCGCATGGGCCTCGGTCAGAAGTCGCCGCAGTGCCTCGATGCGTTGTACGTCGCCGCCCATGCCGATAATCCGCCCCGTTTACCTTACGGCCTTTAGGCCGCAGGACGCTTCTCATTGCAACCGCGATTGCGCTCGTGGCCGGCGGCGCATGGCTATGCACCTTACGCAATGTCGCCATGCATGACCGCAGCAGCGTCACCGAATCTGCACAATCATTAACCGGCGGCGTTCCAGAACGATCCGGGCGCTTCTGCGCCGATTGATTCTGGAGCCCATGATGTCGTCAGCGGACCATCTCAGCCGTCGTCTTGATTTCCTGAAATTCGACGCCGAGACGCGTGCGCATATCGCCAATGTCCAGGATGTCGTCCGTGCGGCGCTGCCGGAGGCGCTGGACGCCTTCTACGGTCAGGTCGCCCGCTTCCCGGAGACCAACGCCTTCTTCAAGTCGCCTGGCCATATGGACAAGGCCAAGAGCCGGCAGCTCGATCATTGGCAGGTCATCGCCAACGGCCAGCCGGACCAGGATTATGTCCGTTCCGTCACCACCATCGGCGAAGTCCATGCCCGCATCGGGCTGGAGCCGCGCTGGTACATTGGCGGCTATGCCCTGCTGCTCGAGCAAATCATCGGCAAGGTCCTCGAGGAGCGTTGGCCGAAGAGCCGTTTCGGCGGCAAGCTGCCGGGCGCCGCCGAGCGCAGCGCCGAGATCGGTGCGATCGTTAAGGCTGCCATGCTCGACATGGACTACGCCATCACCGTCTATGTCGAGGCTTCCGAGACCGCCCGGCTCAAGGCAGAGGCCGAAGCTCGCGCCCAGGAGGAGATCAAGGCCCGCCAGCGCGACAAGGCGATCGGCTATGTCAGCGCTGCGATGGCGGCGCTCGCCCAGGGCGATCTCAGCCACCGCGTGCCCGCCGACATGCCGGAGGAATACGCCAGCATCGGCGAGCACTTCGACCACGCCATGACTCGGTTGGGCGAGATGGTCGCGACGATCAAGGCAAGCTCGGCTGCGATCGCCGCGTCCTCGCAGGAGATCAATTCGGGCGCCGACGACCTCTCCTCGCGCACCGAGCAGCAGGCGGCGGCGTTGCAGCAGACCGCCGCGACCACCGAGCAGCTCACCGCCTCGGTCAAGAGCTCGGCTCAGTCCTCGCGCGATTCGCTCGTCCTCGCCGACAATGCCTCGGCCGTGGCGCGTACCGGCGGTGAAATCGTCAAGGATGCGATCCAGGCGATGGTCCGCATCGAGGAGGCCTCGAAGAAGATCTCCGAGATCACCGGCGTGATCGACGGCATCGCCTTCCAGACCAATCTCCTCGCCCTCAACGCGGCCGTCGAGGCCGCCCGGGCCGGCGATGCCGGCCGCGGCTTCGCCGTGGTCGCCGCCGAGGTCCGGGCGCTGGCGCAGCGCTCGGCCGGCGCGGCCAAGGACATCACCAGCCTGATCGGCTCCTCCGATGCCGAGGTCGTCGAAGGCGTTCGCCTGGTTCGCCAGGCCGGCGAGACGCTGGAGAAGATCGTCGACGCCTCGACGCAGGTCTCGGCCACGGTCAACGACATCGCCGCCGCCACCGGCGAACAGGCCAACGGCATAGACGAGATGGCCCGTACCGTCAGCCATATGGACGAGATGACCCAGAGCAATGCCGCCCTGGCGGAGCAGAGCGCGGCCTCGGCTCGGACCTTGCTCGATCAGATCGAACGGCTGAACCAGCTGATGAGCGCCTTCCGGACGACGGGCCGCGAAGGCGCCGTCGCGATCCCGGCTCCGCGGCGCAGGGCCGCCTGAGGACGGATCCGGGCGTCGCCGCGACCTTAGAAGTCGCTGGCGATGCCCTTCACTTCCCAGTCGTCATAGCGCACCGGCTCGAGTCCGCCGCGGCCGGCGATTTCCTTGTCACGCCCGAGCGCCTCCGCCTTGGCGTCGAGGGCGGCGCGTCGCGCCTGCGCCTCGGCAAGCGCGCGCTGCGCCGCCGGCGTCAGTTCCTTGGTCGCAGGCACGCCGGAAGGCTCGCTCTTTTCCGCATTCGCGCCCATACTGGCCTCGATCTCTTGCAGGATCCGCATCGTCTTCACCACATAGGGATGAATTCGGCGCCAGGCGAGGGCGCCGCGGCGCGAATGCTCGAGCAAGCGAGAGGTGATCGATGAATTATGTCCGTACCGGCATGCTGATGGCAGCGCTGACCGCCCTGTTCGGGGCCGTTGGCTATCTGCTCGCGGGCGCCGGCGGCATGCTGATCGCGCTCGGCATCGCGGTCGCGACCAACCTGTTCAGCTACTGGAATTCCGACAAGCTGGCGCTGGCCGCCCACAATGCCGAAGAGGTCGACGAACGCGCAGCGCCGGAGCTCTACGGCATGGTGCGCGACCTCGCGGCGCGGGCGAACATGCCGATGCCGCGCGTCTACATCATCCATGAGGACCAGCCCAACGCCTTCGCCACCGGCCGCAATCCGCAGAACGCCGCCGTTGCTGCGACCACCGGCATCCTGCGCACGCTCAGCTATGACGAGCTCGCCGGCGTGATGGCGCACGAACTGGCGCACATCAAGAATCACGACACGCTGACCATGACGATCACCGCGACCATGGCCGGCGCGATCTCGACCATCGCCAGCTTCGGCATGTTCTTCGGCTCGCGCGACCAGCGTCCGAACTTCATCGTCCAGATCCTGGTGACGCTGCTGGCGCCGCTGGCGGCGACGATCATCCAGATGGCGATCTCGCGCTCGCGCGAATACGAGGCCGACCGGATCGGCGGCGAGATCTGCGGCAACCCGGCGGCGCTCGCCGATGCTCTGGCCAAGATCGCCGGCGGCGTCGCTCACATCCCGAACGAGACGGCGGAACAGAAGCCTGCTACGGCGCACATGTTCATCATCAACCCGCTGAGCGGACGCGGCATGGATTCTCTGTTCTCGACCCACCCCGACACCGGCAATCGCATCGCTGCGCTGATGGAGCAGGCGCGCGCCATGGGCGTCACCGGCCAGGCCGGCGGCTTCCTGCGCGGCGCGGCCCAAAGTCCATTCGGCGGCCGCGAACCCGGGCCCTGGGGCTGAGATGGCGCGCTCCGAAACCGCCGCGCCCTCCGCTGAAGCGAAGCCGCTCGACAACGCGCCGGGCCTCGCCGCCCGCCGGCTGGCTGCCGAACTGATCGACGAGGTCCTGCGCGCCGGGACCGCCCTCGACGAGACCTATGAGCGCATGGCTGCGGCAGCAAAGCTGGAGCCCGCCGATGCCGGCCTCGCTCGCGCCATCGCCACTGTCGCCTTCCGCCGGCTCGGCTCGATCCGCCATGCCATCGACGCAAGGCTCGAGCGCGGCAGCCCGCGCAATTCCGGCCCGTTCGAACCGATCATGGTCGCAGCCGCAGCGCAATTGCTCTTCCTCGACGTGCCCGACCACGCCGCCGTCGACCTCGCCATCCGCCATTTGCACGAGGATGCGCGTTCCTCGCGCTATGTCTCGCTCGGCAACGCCGTGCTGCGCCGGCTGGCCCGTGAGCGCGACACGATCCTCGCCGAGCTCGACCCGCTGATCGACGCGCCGGAATGGCTGGGCGAGAGCTGGATCCGCCATTATGGCGCCGAGACCGCCGCCGCCATCGCGCTCGCCCACGCGCAGGAGCCGCCGCTCGACCTGACGGTCAAGGCTGACGCTGCCGGCTGGGCCGAAAAGCTCGACGGCATCGTGCTGCCGACCGGATCGGTCCGTCTGCGCGGCCGCGAAAGCGTCACCACCCTGTCCGGCTTCGCCGAGGGCGAATGGTGGGTCCAGGATGCAGCCGCGGCGCTGCCGGCATTGCTGCTGGCCGCCAAGCCCGGCGAGCGCGCCGCCGATCTCTGCGCCGCCCCCGGCGGCAAGACGGCGCAACTCGTCGCGGCCGGCGCCGAGGTGACCGCCGTCGACCGCTCCGGTCCGCGCCTGCGCCGGCTCGCGGCCAATCTGGAGCGGCTCGGCCAAAAGGCCGAGATCGTCACCGCCGATGCCGCCCGCTACGAGGCGGAACCCTTCGACGCCGTGCTGCTCGATGCCCCCTGCAGCGCCACCGGCACGATCCGCCGCCATCCCGATGTCGCCTGGACCAAGCGTCCCGAGGACATCGCCAAGCTGATCGCCCTGCAGGCACGCCTGCTCGACCAGGCGGCGAAGCTGACCCGCCCCGGCGGCCGGCTCGTCTACTGCACCTGCTCGCTGGAGCCCGAAGAAGGCGAGGCGCAGATCGCGGCCTTCCTCGCGCGCCAGCCGGGCTTCGCCCGAAAGCCGATCGAGGCTGCGGAAATCGGCGGCATCGCCGAAGCGCTGACGCCTTTGGGCGAGCTGCGAACCTTGCCCCACCAGCTTGCCGGCGAGACGCCGAGACTCTCGGGCTGGGCGGGATTTTACGCATGTCGCCTGATCAGGCTATGACTTCTGCGGATTCGCCGCAGGGCTGGCGGCGGAACGGCGGGACGGACAGGGGCATTGAAGAGCTGGTCTGAGCGGGGGGGACTGGCACGCGCGGCGACCGGCCGCGCGGCGAAGCGCACCCGCGGCCAAATCGTTGGAGTCGCGCGCGCCTTCTGGCCCTTCGGGCGCTTGAAGGCGAACCGTCTGCTCTTCGCGCCGCACGACCTGCGCACCGCCGACCCGACGACGGCGAGCGACATCTATTCCGGCTATTTCGCCTTCGCCGGGCGCACCGTGAACAGCCATGGCGAATCGCCCTTCGAGATCGAACCGCCAACCGAGGCCTGGGCCGAGACACTGCTCGGCTTCTCCTGGCTTCGGCACCTGCGCGCCGCCGACAGCGCGATCGCCCGCGCCAATGCCCGCGCCTTGGTCGAGGAATTCCTCGCCAACAAGCATGATCGCGACGAGGTAGCTCGCCAACCAGCGGTAGCGGCCAGACGGCTGATCTCCTTTCTCTCGCATTCGCCGCTGCTGCTCGAAGGCGCCGACCATGTCTTCTACGAGCGCTTCCTCCGCCATATCGGGCAGACCACGGACCGGCTGCACCTGGCGCTCGCCGGAGCGGTCGAGGGCGTAGCGCGCCTGCAGTGCCTGATCGCAGTCTCCTTCGCCGCGGTCTGCCTCGACGGCCAGGAGCGCCGGCTGCGGCGCTTCGAGACCGCGCTATCGGACGAACTCGAACGCCAGATCCTGCCCGATGGCGGCCATCTCAGCCGCAACCCGCGCATCATCATCGAATTGCTGCTCGACCTCTTGCCGCTGCGCGAGACCTTTGCGGCGCGCGGCCTCGAACCGCCGCGCAGCATCATCATGGCGATCGACCGGATGATGCCGCATCTGCGCCTGTTCCGGCACGGCGACGGCGCTCTCGCGCTGTTCAACGGCATGGGCGCGACCCCGCCCGACCTGATGGCGACGCTTGCCGCCTATGACGACGCCCGCGGCCGGCCGATCGAGCATGCCGCCTATGCCGGCTATGACCGGCTCGCCGCCGGGCCGAGCACGGTGATCGTCGATGCCGGCCCGCCGCCGCGCGGCGCGAACTCGATCGAAGCCCATGCCGGCTGCCTGAGCTTCGAATTCTCCAGCGGCGCGCAGCGCCTTATCGTGAACTGCGGTGCCAGCCGCTATGGTGCGCCGGAGTTGCGGCTCGCCGCCCGCTCGACGGCGGCGCATTCGACCGTGACCCTCGACGACCGCTCGAGCTGCGTGTTCGGGCTGGTCCTTGGCGAGCGCCGCATCACAGCCGGGCCGGCCGACGTCCGCGCCGCCCGACAGGAGACCGAGCAAGGCGTCGAGTGGGTCGGCAGCCATGACGGCTACAAGCGCGCCTTCGGCGTCGTCCACACCCGCCGGCTGCTGCTCGCGCCGGGAGGCGGCGAACTGCTCGGCGAGGATGAGATCGGCGTCTCGCCCACCATGGCGAGCCTGCCCGCCGTCGCGCGCTTCCACCTTCATCCCGGCGTCACCGCCAGCCTGATCCGCGAAGGCGAAGGCGCCTTGCTGGCCCTGCCCTCCGGCGAGGTCTGGGCTTTCGAGGCGTCCGGCCTGACCGTCGCGCTGGAGGAAAGCATCTTCTTCGCCGCCGCCGACGGCAGGCGGCGCACCTCACAGCTGGTCATCGAATTCGACGCCGCCGCGACCCCGAAGATCATCTGGCGCATCGCCCGCCTGGGAACCGCTGCGCATCACGCAGGACCCGACCGGGAAGCCGAGATCGCGCTCGCCTTCCCGCCGATGAAACCGCCCTCCGAGGGCTGACCGTCGCCTCGGACAAGGCAAGCCTGCGCCCGTTGTGCTTTGCAGCGAGCCGCCGGCATGATAGGGCGCGCGCGAAACCTTTCGCGGTGCGCCGCGCAACTTTTGGATCTTTTTCCTCATGCCGAACGAACTTCGCCGCATCGAGCGCGCGCTGCTTTCCGTCTCCGACAAGACCGGCCTGATCGAGTTTGCGCGGGCGCTCTCACGCATGGGCATCGCTCTGGTCTCGACCGGCGGCACCGCCAAGGCGATCGCCGAAGCCGGGCTTGCGGTCACCGACGTCTCCGATCTGACCGGCTTCCCGGAGATGATGGACGGCCGCGTCAAGACGCTGCATCCCAAAGTCCATGGCGGCCTGCTCGCCATCCGCTCGCATCCCGAGCACCAGGCCTCGATGCTCGGCCACGGCATCAAGCCGATCGACCTCCTGGTGGTGAACCTCTATCCGTTCGAGGCGACCGTCGCGGCCGGCAAGCCCTATGACGACTGCATCGAGAACATCGACATCGGCGGTCCGGCGATGATCCGCGCCGCCGCCAAGAACCATCACGACGTCGCCGTCGTCGTCGAACCCGCCGACTATGCCGCCGTCCTCGCCGATCTCGAGGCCCATAAGGGTTCGACCACGCTGAGCCTGCGCCGCAAGCTCGCGCAAAAGGCCTATTCGCGCACCGCCGCCTATGATGCGGCGATCTCCAACTGGTTCGCCGGCGAGCTCGGCGACACCTCGCCGGCCTTCCGCGCGCTGGGCGGCGGCCTCGCCGAGACCATGCGCTATGGCGAGAACCCACATCAATGGGCCGCCTTCTACCGCACGCCGGAGCAGCGCCCGGGCGTCGCCACCGCGCGCCAGGTCCAGGGCAAGCAGCTCTCCTACAACAACATCAACGACACCGACGCCGCCTTCGAATGCGTCGCCGAGTTCGATCCGGCTCGCACCGCCGCCTGCGTCATCGTCAAGCATGCCAATCCCTGCGGCGTCGCCGAGGGCTCTTCGCTGCTCGAAGCCTATGAGCGCGCCCTCGCCTGCGATCCGGTTTCCGCCTTCGGCGGCATCGTCGCACTGAACCGCAAGCTCGACGCGGAAGCGGCGAAGAAGATCGTCGAGATCTTCACCGAGGTGATCATCGCCCCCGACGCGGATGAGGAGGCGATCGCAATCGTCGCCGCCAAGAAGAACCTGCGCCTGCTCCTGACCGGCGGCCTGCCTGACGTCCGCGCTGCCGGCCTTGCCCTGCGCACCGTCGCCGGCGGCTTCCTGGCGCAGGCGCGCGACAATGCCGTGGTCGACGACATGGAGCTGAAGGTCGTCACCAAGCGCCAGCCGAGCGAGGCCGAGCTCGCCGATCTGCGCTTCGCCTTCCGCGTCGCCAAGCACGTCAAGTCGAACGCCATCGTCTACGCCAAGAACCTCGCCACGGTCGGCGTCGGCGCCGGCCAGATGAGCCGCGTCGATTCCTCGCGCATCGCCGCCTGGAAGGCCGGCGAAGCCGCCAAGGCGGCCGGTGCGGCGGAGAGCCTGGCCAAGGGCGCGGTCGTCGCCTCCGACGCCTTCTTCCCCTTTGCCGACGGCCTGCTGGCGGCGGCGGAGGCCGGAGCGACCGCGGTGATCCAGCCCGGCGGCTCGATGCGCGATGACGAGGTGATCAAGGCCGCCGACGAGGCCGGCCTCGCCATGGTCTTCACCGGCCATCGCCATTTCAGGCACTGAGACGAGGCGCGGAGAAGCCGGATGCACACCGTCAAGGTCATCGCCGCCGGCTTCGCCCTGCTCGGCCTTCTGCTCCTGCTGGCGCCGCGCCTGAACACAGGCGGGCGCCATCCCGTGATCTTCGCGATGCGGTTGTTCATTCCGCTCTGGTTCGTCGCATCGGTGATCAACCTGATCGTCGGCATCAACAGTGCCGGCTACACCTTCCTGCAGGAGGCGCCGATCCTGCTCGTGGTCTTCGGCGTGCCGGCGGCGGTCGCCGCCCTGATCTGCTGGCGCTTCGATGGGAGAACACGGTGAGTCTGGCTTCGGTCCGCGCCTTCTTCGCGCAGCGCGCCCCCGATATCGAGATCCTCGAAACCGAAGGCAGCAGCGCAACCGTGACGCTCGCGGCCGAGGCCTTCGGCGTCGAGCCCGCCCGCATCGCCAAGACGCTGTCGCTGCGGCTTGGCGAGCGCATCGTGCTGCTGGTCACCCGCGGCGACGCGCGGCTCGACAACCGGAAGACCAAGGCGGCCTTCGGCACCAAGCCGCGCATGCTCGACCTCGAGGAAGTGGCGGCGATCACCGGCCATCCGGTCGGCGGGGTCTGCCCCTTCGGCTTGCTGAGCCCGCTGCAGGTCTATTGCGACGTCTCGTTGAAAGCCTTCGACGAGGTCGTGCCCGCCGCCGGTTCGACGCAGAGCGCCGTCCGGATCAGCCCTGAGCGGATGGTGGCGCTGACCGGCGCGGAATGGGTCGATGTCTGCCAGGAGCCTGCTGCTCAACAAGCCGAAAGCGCCGCCGCGCAACTGGCCTGAGGCCGCTCAGGCGCCGGCGCGCGCAATCAGCGCCATCGCTGCGGCGGGATTGCGGACCTTGTCGCCGCTGATCACATAGAGGAAGACGTCGCGCGGCTGCTTTTCGGCCGCCGGTGCGACCAGTTCGAGATCGCCAGGCGCATCGCCTCGCGCCCACTGGCGTGCACGCTCGGCCCAAGCGTCGAGCTGCGCTTCGGAATAGCCGTTGGGCTCGGCCTCCTTGGTCCCCATGATCCGGGCATAGACGAAAGGCGCGGTGACGTCGGCGATCTCGGGATACTCCGAATCCCCGGACGTGATCACCGCAACGCCGTACTCGCGCAGCAGGGCGACGAACTCGGCCGAGCGGAAGCTCGGATGGCGCACCTCGACGGCATGGCGCAGGGTGATGCCGTCAACCTCCTTGGGCAGCAGCTTGAGAAAGGCCTCGAAATCGGCGGGATCGAAGGCCTTCGTCGCCATGAACTGCCAGTTGATCGGGCCGAGCTTTTCCTTCAGCTCCGAAATGCCCGACGTGACGAACTTCTCGACCGACGGGCCAGCTTCGGCAAGGACGCGGCGATTGGTACAGAAGCGCGAGCCCTTCAGCGCGAAGACGAAGCCATCCGGCGTCTCAGCCCGCCATTTGGCGAAGCTCTCCGGCTTCTGCGAGCCGTAATAGGTGCCGTTGACCTCGATCGAGGTCAGCTTGCTGCCGGCATATTCGAGCTCACGCTTCTGCGGCAGCCCGTCCGGATAGAAAGCGCCGCGCCAGGGCTCGAACACCCAGCCGCCAATGCCGATGCGGATCGCGCCGCTGGATTTGCCGGGCATGTTCATTCTCCCATCTGCTCGCAGCGCGTCGCGCTCGCAATCCGCCGCCTCGTCGCTACACCGGTCCTGGCCGGCTTGATTCTCGCGACTATGACAGCTCAAGCGACGGAGCGCGTACTGCTTCCCTCGCTTTCCCGACAGAAGCTGTCAGCAGCGCATTGAAGAACGCCCCGCAGGAACGAACCTGCGAGGCGCTTGCGAGCTTGGTTGCGGGGCCGGCTACGGCCTTCCCGCCAGCGCTTCAGGCTAGAGCCCCTTAGGCAACCGCGGCGACCGAGGCCTCGTTGCCCGGCTCGCGTGCTTCCAGATCGGCCATAGCCGCCGCGACGCCGCCGCTGCGATGCGGGACGCCGGCTGCGGCCAGCCCCATCTCCACGCCCGACAGGGCACCGAGCAGGGCAAGCGCATTGCACTCGCCGAGATGACCGATGCGGAAGACCTTGCCGGCGACCTTGCCGAGGCCGGAGCCGAGCGAGATGTTGTACTTCTCCAGCGCGATCTTGCGGAAGCGGTCGGCGTCATGGCTCGGCGGCATCAGCACGGCGGTGAGCACCGGCGAGTGCTCGGCCGGGTTCTCGCAGAGCACCTCAAGCCCCCAGGCCTTTACCGCGGCGCGGCAGGCGCTGGCGAGGCGCTGATGGCGGGAAAAGACCTCGTCCAGCCCTTCCTCCTGCAGCATGGCGAGCGCCTCCTTCAGCCCGTAGAGGAGGTTGGTCGCCGGCGTATAGGGGAAGAAGCCGCCGGCATTGATCTTGATCATCTCCTCCCAGTCCCAGAAGGAACGCGGCAGCTTGTTGGTCTTCGAGGCCGCGAGCGCCTTCTCCGAGACGGCGTTGAAGCCGAGGCCCGGCGGCAGCATGAGCCCCTTCTGCGAGCCGGAGACGGTGACATCGACCTGCCACTCGTCATGGCGGTAGTCGACCGAGGCCAGCGACGAGATCGTGTCGACCATGAACAGGGCCGGGTGGCCGGCAGCGTCGATCGCCTTGCGGATCTCGGCGACGCGGCTGGTCGCGCCGGTCGAGGTCTCGTTATGGACGACCATCACCGCCTTGATCTTGCGGGCCTTGTCCTCGGCGAGCCGCGCCTCGATCGCGGCCGGGTCGGCGCCGCGGCGCCAGTCGCCCGGGATGAACTCGACCTCGACGCCGAAGCGCGTGGCGATGTTCTTCCACAAGGTCGCGAAATGGCCGGTTTCGGCCATCAGCACGGTGTCGCCCGGGGAAAGCGTGTTGACGATCGCCGCCTCCCAGGCGCCGGTGCCGGAGGAGGGGTAGATCACCACGGGCTGCTTCGTCTTGAAGACGGCCTTGCTGCCTTCGAGCACATGCTTGCCTAGCGCGGCGAACTCGGCGCTGCGGTGGTCGATGATCGGCATCGCGATGGCGCGCAGGATCCGGTCCGGAATTGGGCTCGGGCCGGGAATATGCAGGAAATGCCGACCCTGTTGTGCGCTCATGATGCTATCCTCTGCCAACCCGTCTGATCCGGCCGCAAGCCTGCGCCGTGTGGCTGGGTTTCATTTTGCATTCATTTTTTTCTTTGGCAATCTCTGGATCGTGCTCATTTCGAGCGCGCGGGGTCTCGACACCGCTATGTCGTTGAACTAGCGATTATTTATGATGAGCATGGTTCTGGATGCGCGCAAAGGCGCCGCCGCCGAAGCTGACCCGAGCGGACCTGCAACGGGAGAGGCCCCGCGCGCCCCGGTCTCGTTGCATGGCGAATTGCTCGCAGCGCTGCGCGACTATCTCGTCGAGGGCAATCTCGCCGACGGCGCCCGCGTTCCGGAAAGGCTGCTCTGCGACCGTTTCGGAATCTCGCGGACGCCGCTGCGCGAGGCGCTCAAGGTCCTCGCCGCCGAGGGGCTGATCGAGCTCCTGCCCAATCGCGGCGCGCGTGTGCGGGCGCTCAGCGCCGATGATCTGCGCGAGCTGTTCGATGTGATGGGCGGCCTCGAATCCCTGGCCGGGCGGCTCGCCTGCGAGCGCGTCAGCGACGAGGAGGTCGCGGAGATCGAGCGGGTCCATCACGAGATGTACCGCTTCTATCTGCGCCGCGACATGCACGGCTATTTCCAGTGCAATCAGGAAATCCACCACATGATCGTCGCGGCGGCGGGCAATGCGACGCTGGCCGCGACCTATGCCAGCTTCGCGGGCCGCATCCGGCGGGTACGCTATTCGGCCAACCTCGCCACCGATCGCGACCGCTGGGGCGAGGCGATGCGCGAGCATGAGGCGATTCTCGACGCTTTGCGGCGCCGCGCCGGCAGCGAGCTCAGCGACATCCTGTTCATGCATCTGCGCAACAAGCGCAAGGCTGCCGAACAGCGAAGCGTGAGCGAGGCGGCGGAGGTGGAGTCCGAAGACTGAGACTCTGCGCGCCTCGGCGCGCTTGCATTGTCGGGATTGCCGGAGCGGTTCTGCGCGAGTTGAGGTCGGCGCGATCGCGCTTGCCCGGCTGGCGTCGCGATGATGGCGTGCACTCCGGAGCAATTTTCGCCTTCAATCTCGCTGCGGTCATTTTTCGGATTGAATGCAAAATTTTTTGGTTCTAGGCTTCCCCTTACGACGCCGACAGAGCGCCACAGAGGGAGGTTCGGATCATCATGAAGCAGCATCTGCTTGCCGCATGCGCGGTTCTGGCAATCGGAGCGACGCCGGCCCTGGCCTGGGAGCCGAGCAAGGCGATCGAGATCGTCGTGCCCTTCTCCGCCGGTGGCGCCTCCGACCAGATGGCGCGGACGATGCAAGGCATCATCCAGAAGCACAACCTGACCTCGCAGCCAGTCATCGTCGTCAACAAGCCGGCCGCCGGCGGCGCCGAAGGCATGCTCGACATTCAGAAATCGTCAGGCGACCCCCATAAGCTGATCACCACCTCGAGCGGCATCTTCATGACGCCGATGGCGACCAAGCTGCCGCTGAACTGGCAGGACTACACGCCGGTCGCGATGATGGCGCAGGATTCCTTCGTGCTCTGGGTCAATGCCAAGGCGCCATACCAGAATGCCGGCGACTTCATGACCGCGGCCAAGGCGGCCACGCCGCCGCTGAAGGTCGGCGGCACCTCGTCCAAGCGTGAGGACAACCTGATCGTCTTCGCGATGGAGAAGGCCGGCGGCGTCAAGTTCGCCTTCATCCCGCACACCAGCGGCGGCCAGACCTCGACCCAGCTCTCTGGCAATCATATCGACGCCAGCACCAACAACCCCGCCGAGGATGTCGCCAACTGGCGCGGCGGCGCGACCCGCCCGCTCTGCGTCTTCTCCGACCAGAAGATGACCTATTCGACCCCGGTCGCCGACGGAAAATCCTGGGCGGACATTCCGACCTGCGCCTCCCAGGGGCTGAACGTCACCTACCAGATGCTGCGCGGCATGTTCATGCCGGGCAAGGTCACCAAGGACCAGCAGGCCTACTACGTGAACCTGTTCAAGAAGGTCTCCGAGACGCCCGAATGGAAGGACTACCTGGCGCGCAGCGCTCTGGTCGCCGACTACCGCGACGGCGACGCTTTCGTGCAATTCCTCAAGGCTGACGAGGAGAAGCACGCCAAGCTGATGGGCGACGCCGGCTTCATGGCCAAGTGAGGCCAACTCAGCGTGGAAGCGCTCCGCCGTCATTCCGGGCAGAGCGAAGCGGAGGCCCGGAATCCATCTTAGGGCAGCGCCTTGTGATGGATCCCGGATCGGCGCCGCTACACGGCTGGTCCGGGATGACCGAGCGGGAGATGATCGATGTCGAGTTCAGCTGAGACCGAAGCTCCGGAACGCGGCATCTCCCGCCGCCCGGTCGAAATCGCCACGGCCGCCATCCTGATCGGCCTCGGCCTGATCGTGCTCTGGGATTCCTATGGCCGCGGTGCCGGCTGGGATAACGGCCCGCAAAACGGCTTCTTCCCGGCCCGCGTCGGCTGGCTCTTCCTCGCCGCGTCGCTGTTCATCCTGTTCCAGTCGTTCCGCGCCGAGAACAAGGTCTTCGTGACCTATGCGCAGCTGGGGCAGGTGGTGCGGGTGCTCGGGCCGCTGATCGTCTTCGTCGCACTGATCCAGCCGCTCGGGCTCTACGTCGCTTCCGCCGTCTTCATCCTCGTCTTCATGGGCGTGATCGCGACTTCGCGCTGGTGGAGCATCGCGCTCACCGCGCTGCTCGTACCGCTCGCCTGTTTCTGGATCTTCGAGCTGCAGTTCCGCGTGCCCCTGCCCAAGGGCCCGCTCGAAGCCATGCTCGGCTACTGAGGTTTCGCCGATGGATGATCTTTCCTCGCTGATCACCGGCTTTCAGATCGCGCTGTCCTGGCAGAATATCGGCTTCATGGCGATCGGGGTCATCCTCGGCATCGTCGTCGGCGTGCTGCCGGGGCTGGGTGGCCCGAACGGCGTCGCGATCCTCCTGCCGCTGACCTTCGGCATGGACCCGACCTCGGCGATCATCCTGCTCTCCTCGATCTACTGGGGCGCGCTGTTCGGTGGGGCAATCACCTCGATCCTGTTCAACATCCCCGGCGAGGCCTGGTCGGTGGCGACCACCTTCGACGGCTATCCGATGGCGGTGCAGGGCAAGGCGGCGGAAGCGCTGACCGCAGCCTTCACCGCCTCCTTCATCGGGGCGCTCTCGGGCGTCATCCTGATCACCTTCGTCGCGCCGCTCGTCGCCCAGTTCGCGCTGCGCTTCGGGCCAGCCGAGTTCTTCGCCGTCTTCCTCCTGACCTTCTGCTCCTTCATCGGCATGGGCCGCGAGAACCGGGCCAAGATCCTGGCCTCGCTCTGCATCGGCTTCCTGCTCGCGGCCGTCGGTCTCGACTCGATCTCCGGCGACCTGCGCATGACCTTCGGCTCGACCGAGCTGATGCGCGGCTTCGACTTCCTGATCGTGGTGATCGGCCTGTTCGGTGTTTCCGAGATCCTGCTGACCGTCGAGGAAGGCTTGGTCTTCAAGGGCAAGCAGGCGCGGATCGACCTGATGGTCGTGCTGCGCACCTGGGCCGGGCTGCCGCGCTATTGGGCGACGCTGATCCGTTCCTCGCTGGTCGGCATGTGGATGGGCGTGACGCCGGGCGGCGCCATCGCCGCATCCTTCATGGGCTACGGCCTCGCCAAGCGCTTCTCGAAGCGCGGCAAGAACTTCGGCAAGGGTGAGATCGAGGGCGTGCTGGCGCCGGAGACGGCGGCGCATGCGGCGGGCACCAGCGCGCTCCTGCCGATGCTGGCCCTCGGCATTCCCGGCTCGGCGACGGCCGCCGTGCTGCTCGGCGGCCTCCTGGTATGGGGACTGCAGCCCGGGCCGATGCTGTTCGTCGAGCAGAAGGATTTTGTCTGGGGCCTGATCGCCTCGATGTATCTCGGCAATCTCGCCGGGCTGATCATCGTGCTCGCGACCGTGCCGCTCTTCGCGGCGATCATGCGCGTGCCCTTCTCCTTCGTCGCGCCGGTGATCCTGATCGTCTGCGCCATCGGCGCCTATACGATCTCGAACTCGATCTTCGACATCTGGCTGATGCTGATCTTCGGCGTCATCGGCTACGTCTTCAAGAAGCTCGACTATCCGCTGGCGCCGCTGGTTCTGGCGCTGGTGCTCGGCGACCGGGCCGAGGATGCCTTCCGCCAGGCCCTGCTCGGCTCCGGCGGAAGCCTGCACGTCTTCATCGCCAATGGCCTGGTAACGACCCTCGTCGTACTCGCCATGATCCTGCTGCTCTGGGGGCCGGTCTCGGACCTGATCGCCACGGCGCGCGGCCGCCATGCCGGTAAGGCGGCGGAGGCCGCCGAGTAGTCATGCCGGCTTCGGAAAGAACCGCCATCTTCCCGGATAGGCCGCAAGACCGCGCCGCTCCGGGATCCATCACGGAGCGCCGGGATTTACGATGGATCCCGGCGCGCCACTTCGCTACGGCCGGGATGACGGCTCACTTTAGAATTGGCTAGCAGAACGATGACCCACGCAGCCCCCCTGACCAAGCAGGGCTCTCGCAATCTCGGGCTGGAGCGGCGTCTCTCGCAGTCGCTGGAAGGGGAGGTGCGCTTCGACGCCTTCACCCGCGGGCGCTACGCCACTGACGCCTCGATCTACCAGATCATTCCGCAGGGCGTGGCCTTCCCGAAGAGCGAGGCCGACATCGCCGCGGCGCTGACGATCGCGGCCGAGCACGGCGTGCCGGTGATCGCGCGCGGCGGCGGCACCTCGCAGAACGGTCAGCCGATCGGCGATGCTCTGATCCTCGACATGAGCCGGCATTTCAACGCGATCCGGGATTATGATCCGGCGAGCCGCACCGTCTCGGTCGCGCCCGGCATCGTGCTGGAAGCGCTCAACACCCATGTGAAGAAGGACGGGCTGTTCTTCCCGGTCGAGCCCTCGACGGCGAGCCGCTGCACGATCGGCGGCATGGCCGGCAACAACTCGTCCGGCGCGCGCTCGCTGCGCTACGGCAAGATGGTCGACAATGTCATCGGCCTCAGGGCGCAGTTCCATGACGGCGAGGCTTTCGCACTCGGCGACGGACCACTCGGCGACAATGCCTCGGTCCGGACGCGCGATCTGATGACGCGGATGCTGGCGCTGGCGGATGGTCATCGCGACGCGATCGAGGCGATCTTCCCAAAGGTGCAGCGCCGTGTCGGCGGCTATAATCTCGACGAGCTGATCGTGCCGCGGCCGAATCTGTCGCACCTCTTGGTCGGCTCGGAAGGCACGCTCGCCATCACCACCGAGGCGACCCTGAAGCTCTCGACGCTGCCGGCGCACCGCGTCATGGGCGTCTGCCATTTCCCGAATTTTCGCGCCGCGATGGAGACGACGCAGCATATCGTCGCGCTCGGGCCGGTCGCAGTCGAGCTCGTCGACAACAATGTGCTGGTGCTCGGCGCCGACATTCCGCTCTTCGTGCGCACGCTCGCCGACATCACCAAGGGCAAGCCGAACTGCCTGCTCTTGGTCGAGTTCGCCGGCGACGACCTCGACGCGCTGAAGCGCGATCTGAAGCGCCTCGACCAGTGCATGGCTGATCATGGCTTTCCGGACGCGGTGGTCGAGGTGGTCGAGCCGGCCCGGCAGAAGCCGGTCTGGGAGGTGCGCGAGGCCTGCCTCAACATCATGATGTCGATGAAGGGTGACGGGAAGCCTGTCTCCTTCATCGAGGACTGCGCCGTTCCGCTCGAGCACCTCGCCGACTACACCGATGCGGTGACCGCCTTGTTCGAGCGGCATGGCACGCGCGGCACCTGGTATGCCCACGCCTCGGTCGGCTGCCTGCATGTCCGCCCGATCCTCAACATGAAGACCGAAGCCGGCGTCAAGGCGATGCGCGGCATCGCCGAAGAGGCCTGCGACCTCGTGCGCCGCTTCAAGGGCTCCTATTCCGGCGAGCATGGCGACGGCATCTCGCGCTCCGACTTCGTCGAGCCGATGTTCGGGGCGCCGCTCACCCGCGCCTTCGAGGCGGTGAAGGACGGTTTCGACCCGGAGAACCGGCTGAACCCCGGCAAGGTCGTCCGGCCCTATCATATGGACGACCGCAGCCTGATGCGCTTTCCACCGGGCTACGCCACGCCGGCTCCGGTTTCGACCGCGCTCGACTGGTCCGACTGGGGCGGCCTCGGCGGTGCGGTCGAGATGTGCAACAATAACGGCACCTGTCGGAAGATGGCCGGCGGCACGATGTGCCCCTCCTGGCGCGCGACGCGCGAGGAACAGCACCTGACGCGCGGACGCGCCAACTCGTTGCGCCTCGCGATTTCCGGCCAGCTCGGGCCGGACGCCTTCACCTCGCCGGAGATGAAGGAGACGCTCGATCTCTGCGTCTCCTGCAAGGGCTGCAAGCGCGACTGCCCGACCGGCGTCGACATGGCCCGTATGAAGGTCGAGTTCCTGCATCATTACCATGCCGAGCACGGCCTGCCGCTGAAGGAACGGCTGATCGCCTTCCTGCCGCGCTATGCGCCTTATGCGGCAAAGCTCGCGCCGCTGATGAACCTGCGCGACCGGATTCCGCTTCTGGCGAAGCTCAGCGAAAGCTGGCTCGGCTTCTCGGCGCGGCGCTCGCTGCCGATCTGGCGCAAGCCCTGGCGCGAGGCGGCCGAGCCGTCGAACGTGTCTGCCGTCAAGGGCGATGGCCGGGACATCGTGCTCTTCGGCGATACCTTCAACCGCTATTTCGAGCGCGAGAATCTGGAGGCGGCCGAGCGCGTGCTCGCCGCCGGCGGCTATCGCCTGCATCGTGTCGCGGCCAAGGATGGCGGCCGGCCGCTCTGCTGCGGGCGTACCTTCCTCTCGGCCGGGCTGGTCGATGAGGCCCGCGCCGAGGCGCGTCGGACGCTCGATGCGCTCGCGCCCTTCGTCGCCAAGGGCGCGCGGGTGGTCGGGCTCGAACCCTCCTGCCTGATGAGCTTCCGCGACGAGTTCGGCGCGCTCCTGCCCAAGGCGGAGGTCGAGCCCTTGGCCAAGGCGGCGCTGCTGGTCGAGGAGCTGCTCGCTGCCGACATGGCCGCGGGCAAGACCGCCCTGCCATTGCAAGATCAGGGCGGGCGCGTTGCCCATCTGCACGGGCATTGCCACCAGAAGGCCTTCGACGCGATGGGCGCGGTCGAGAAGACCTTGCGGGCAGTGCCGGGGCTGGAGGTCAAGCCGATCGAGTCGAGCTGCTGCGGCATGTCCGGCGCCTTCGGCTACGGCGCCGCGACCATCGACGTCTCGCTCGCCATGGGCGAACTCTCGCTGCTGCCGGCGGTGCGCAAGGCGGGTCCGAACGATCTCGTCGTCGCCGACGGCACGAGCTGCCGCCACCAGATCCATGACGGCGCCGGCCGCGAGGCCGTGCATGTCGTGCGCGTGCTGGCGGATGCTTTGGAACGGGAGTGACGCACCCAGGCCCGGTTCACCGATCTCCGGAGCGTCACCGGCGACGTCAGGCGGCTCGAGCTGCCCAGGCCATTACGCGGCAGGGTCGTAGTGGCGGCGGCGCGGAGCGGCTGAAGCGAAGGTCGGCGGCCCGAGACGCTGTCGGGCTCGGGCCGTGGCCTTGCGACGAAGGAAGGACGCCGCGGGGGCTTCAGACCGGTCTGCGCTGCATCAGGAATTGCTTCAGAAACGCAAAAACCCCATCTCGCGAGGAGATGGGGTTCTTACTAATTTTGGTTGCGGGGGCAGGATTTGAACCTACGACCTTCAGGTTATGAGCCTGACGAGCTACCGGGCTGCTCCACCCCGCGTCAAATCATCCCGCTTTGACCGACGACTTCATTGGTCAAAGCGTTCTGAACTTCATCATTGTCTTGAGGGAT
>NZ_JXTJ01000017.1 GCF_001509835.1 Allobosea sp. WAO | reverse complement strand
CTTCATGAAGTTTTTTAGACAGAAAGCGAGACACGTGAAAATCGACAATAATTCAAAGACTTTACGGAGAAAGCAGCGACCTCACTCGAACCCACGCCCTCGCTAATAAGGGGGGAGCGTGGTCAATCGCTACGGGGGCGAGGCTGTTTCCCGGCGCCTGGCGTCAGGCGCGACGGAACAGCCTCTGCGAAAACGTCCCAGGGGCGGCAAAGCTCATTCCAGCGCGCCTTACGCCTCACATTGACCGCGACGGCGCGTCCGCACCGCCATCATAGTCGCGCCAGGCCGGAAGATCGTGCTCCGGCAGGCTCTGCGCCTGCATGACGGCGCGCGCCACGGCATGGGCCATCACCATGGCGGCAATCGTGCCGATGACGGTGACATCGGCTGAGATGCCGGTCGCCTTGCCGGTCGACAGCGCGAAGATCGTATCGCCATCGAACATGGTGTGGATCGGATTGATGCTGCGGGCGAAGCCGTCATGCGCCATCTGCGCGATCTTGCGCAGCTCGGCCTTGCCGAAGGCGGCATTTGTCGCGATCGCTCCGATGGTGGTGTTGGCGCCGCCGAAGCCGGTGACGCCATAGCCGCCCATCATCGCCGCCACGGTATCGCGGAAGCCTGTCCCCTCCCCGCTGCGCGCACCGGCGAGGATGCGGCCGTTCCTGGGATCGTAGACATCGCCGACGGCGTTGACCGCGACGACCGCGCCGACGACGATCCCGGTGCCCGGAACCGTCCAGCTCGCCGTGCCGAGACCGCCCTTCATCGCGAGGCTGGGACCGAAGAGCTTACCGATGGTCGCACCGGCGCCGGCGCCGACATTGCCTTCGGCGGACGGCGCGCTGGTTGCAGCACGGCAGGCCGCATAGCCCGCCTCTGCATCCGGCCGGATCGAGAAGTCGCCGACGCCGAGGTCCATCAGCACCGCCGCCGGCACGATCGGCACCACGCCGGCACCGATCGGGAAGCCGTGCCCCTTTTCCTCGAGATAGCGCGCCACGCCGGTCGCCGCCGCCAGCCCATAGGCGCTGCCGCCGGAAAGCAGCACGGCCTGGATCTTCTGGACGTAATTGCTGGGGTCGAGCAGGTCGGTCTCGCGCGTGCCGGGCGCCGCGCCGCGAACGTCGACGCCCGCCACCGCCCCGTCCTCGCAAAGGATGACGGAACAGCCGGTCGGGCGCGTGGTCAGCGTGTGATGGCCGAGCCTGATACCGGGCACGTCGACGATGCAGCCGCCGAGAATTTCGCTTCGATGGTCAACGATCATCGCCCTACTCCTGTCCTTCGTCGCCAAGGTCTTCGCCTCCACCCTCTTCCGACAGTCGAGAGGCGGTCAGATCGCATGGCTCCGGTTCGGCCCGCGGAGCATCTCCTTCAGCGCCGGCACGAGCAGGCCGAGGACCGAGACGCGCTCGGTCAGCACCTGCGCCTCCAGCAAGGTGCCGGCCGTGATCTGGGTGTCGGGCCCGTTCGAGGTGGTCCAGGCAAAGCCGGTGCTGGTGGCTTTGTCGCGCGTCATCTCGACGGTGATCAGGAAGGGCGGGCCGCTGGCGGTGAGCTTCTTGACGAGGTCGTCATTGCGCAGGATGTGGCGCAGCTGCTCGGGGCTCGCGGCAACGTCCGAGGTCTTCGACACGACACCCGCGATCGCGCCGAAGACGTCACGACGAACCGAGGTCGGGTCGATCAGCGCGGTCATGCCGGTGCGGATCTTCTTGCCGTCTTTGGCCGGGACGAGCACGGCCGCGACGAGGCGCGTGCCGCCGGGCCTGAGGCCGGTGAAGCTCTCGTCAACCGGCAGCAGGCTGACCAGCGCGGTGTCGAAGCGGATCAGGTCGCCCGGAAAGACCTTGAGCTCGGAGACGATGCCATACTGCGTGCTGCGAACCACGGTGTCGGTACGGACGCGGTCACGCAGACGGTCGATCTGCCGTTCCGACTGGGCTTTTCGCGTCGCCAAGGCGTGCAGCTCGCGCTCGTATTGCGCCTCGCGCTCGCGGGCCGAGAGGCTCAGGCCGAGCATTTCGCCGCGCTTGGTCGAGGTGCGCTCGAGCACTTCGGCGAGGTCGGCCTTCACATGGAGATAGCGCTCGAAGGTGATGTTGCCGGTCTTGCGCAGCGCCTCCTGGCCTTCCGCCAACTGCTGGAGCAACACCCGGCGCTGGTCGAGCAGGTCGATCGTCTCGCGCGCATTGGCTTCCTGCTGCTTGCGCACGCCCTCGAACAGCTCGGTGGTCTGGGCCTGCAAGGCCCGAACGCGCGCTTCCTCGCGGTTGATCAGCTCGAGCTCGCTCTCGGCCAGCTTCAGCTCCGTGTCGAGATTGGGTTGGACGATCCGCGCGATCTCCTGGCCGGGCACCACCCGCTGGCCTACATCGACGAGCATGTCGGTGACGCGCCCCTCATGCGCCGAGGCGATGGTGAATTCGAGCACGCCCTTGGAGCTGAGGATGACGCCGGCGCCGGAAACCGTGATCGGCACCTTGATGAAGGCGGCCGCGACGATGCTCGCGACGACGATCAGGCACAGCGTCGCGACCGCGGCGAGATAGCCGGGATTGACCAGCCGCAGGCCGCTGGCGAGCTGCTCCGGTCGCCGCAGCACGGCCTCGGCCTCGGGGCGGAAGACATTCTGGTCGTTCATCTGGCTTCGCGCCCCGGGGCGTGGAAGGTGGCGTGGCGGCGCATGATCTCGGCGGGTGTGCCGGTGTCGACGATGCTGCCGCGCTCGAACAGGATCAACCGGGCGGCCTTCGCCAGCGTCGAAGGCCGATGCGCCACCAGGATGCGGGTCACGGCGAGGCGATCCAGCGCACCGAGGATATGCTGCTGGGAAGAGCCGTCGAGCGCGCTCATCGCCTCGTCCAGCACCAGCATCGCGGGCTTTCGCGCCAGGGCCCGCGCAATCAGGATGCGCTGGACCTGGCCGGTCGACAGGCCGGCGCCGGTCTCGCCGATGATCGTGTGCAGCCCCATCGGCAAGGCGCGCAGCTCGTCCGCGAGCCCGACCTCCGCGGCGTAGTCCCAGGCTCCGGCTAGATCGATGCCGCTGACGCCGCGGATGTTGTCATAGATCGAGCCGGAGAAGAGACGGCTGTTCTGCATGACGATGCCGAGATGCCGGGTGAGCTGCCGGCGGTCGAGCCCCGCAACATCGTTGCCGTCGAGCAGGACGCGGCCGGCATGCGGCCGCTCGAGCCCGGTCAGCAAGGCGAGCGCGGTCGACTTGCCGCTGCCGGAGGCACCGACCAGTCCGACGAACTCGCCGGGCGCAATGGACAGATCGACATCGCTGAGCACGCGCCGCGCGCCATAGAAGAAGCTGACGCCGCTCATCTCGACCGCGCCCGACAGGCGTTCGACCGGGGCACCGGAGGTGAGCGGTTCGATCTCCTGCTCGATCAGCGAGCGGCCGAGCTTGGCCATCGGCATCAGCTTGGCCGAGCCCATCAGGGCATGGGCAAGTTCCTTGCCGGAGCGGAGCAGCCGGCCGAGCGCCATCACGAAGACGATCGCCTCGCCAGCGCCGATATGGGCGGCGGCCCCGGCATAGGCGATGGCCGCGAAGCACAGGCCGAGCACGACCATGTCCCAGAACGGCTCGATGACGGCGAGCCGGTTGGAGATCGTCGCCGAGCGCATCAGCCGGCTTTGGAAGGCGAGGAAATTCTCGCTCCACTGGCTGAAGGCGCGCTTCTCCAACCGCGCCGCGCGCACGATCGGCACGAGCCGCACGAGATCGTAGACGAAGGCGAGGACGATGACGTCCATGCGTTCGCCCTCATAGATCGCCTTGAACTGGGCCCAGCCGATCAGGGCGGTGATCCCGAGCAGGACGAGCACCAGCCCGATCGCGACGAGCCCGGCGGCCGGTGAGACGAAGGCGACGAGCGCGGCGGCCGCGAGCCCGTTGACCAGCGCCAGCATGCCGTTTGCCGCAAAGGCGAGGAGCGAGCGGCGGAATTTCTCCACCGTCTCCATCTGCGTGGCGAGGATCAGCGTGGTCGAGGCTCGCAGCGCCGCTGGCGGCAGGCGCAACAGGCGGTCGACCATCGCGGCGTGCAAGGCGAGGCCGGAGCGGCCCTGCGCCCGCAGTTCCGCCAGCCGACCGATCACGAAGAACGCGGTCTCCGCCAGCAGGGCGACGGCGAGGATCGCCAGGAGATTGGCAAGGAACTCCGTATCGGCCGTGTGTACGGCGATGTTGGCGATCTGCTCGGAGGCGATCGGCGTCAGCAAGGCGAGCAGGGCGCCGATGATGCCGCAGGCCGCCAGAAGCGCGAAATCCCAAGCGCTGTCGCGCAGGCCGAAACGGATGATCTCGCGATAGCTCAGCTTGCCGGCCGGCAAGGTCGCATAGAAGGCGAAGGCTTCCGGCGCGAGGCCCTGCCAATCGGTGGCCTGGAGCAGGCGAGGCTTCGTGCCGGCTTCGGGATCCTCGATCAGAAAGCCACCACGCAGGCGCGGGCGCAGGATCAGCGGGCGCTGCCGGCCGTCGAAGACGAGGAAGGGGCCGTCGCCCTCAGGGTGTGCGCCGGTATCGAGCCGGATCGGGCGCAGGCGCAGGCCATGGGTGGCGGCAAAACGCTCGATGAAGTCCTCGCGGCTTTCGCCGTCGCGCTCGCGGATCGGCAGGGGCTTGAGCCGCTTCGCCTCGACGAGCCGCGTCGCGGCGATCGCGAGCGGGCTATGGACTCCGGCGGGAAGGCGCTTGAAGCGGCCGGCGAGCAGGCGATCGAAGCCGCCGAGCGTGTCAGTGAAAGCCTTGTCGCCGCGCCGCGCCTGGACCTTCGCTTCCGATACGCTGCGCAGCTGCTCGGCCTCGCAACGTTCGGCGAGGATGGCGAGCAGCCTGTCCGTCTCGCGCGCATAGGTCTCGACATCCTCAGGATGAGCAAAGGCGCCGGCCGGCGTCCCGATCACCCGCGATAGCGCCTCGAGCCAGAGGATCGCGCCATCGATGTCGCCGCCCGGATCGAGCGTCGCCCAGCGTCCAGCCCTGACGAAGAAGCGCGGGTCACCCGGCCGCGCCGGCAGCAGCGCGCCGATGGGGAGCGCCGCGACGAAGCGCTGCCGGCCGTCGGGCAGCGCGAGATAAAGATCGGCCTCGCCCTCGCCGAGCGTGAGGGGAGTGTCCTCGGTCAGCTCGTAACTCTGCCGGGCGGCGAGCCGGATCGCGGGCGGCGAAGCGACGTCCATCAGGCATCCTCCGCGGCGGTTTCCCGCAGCATCGCCGCGGCTCCATCGGAGGCCTGATAGGCATCTTCGATAGCGAGCGGGAATAATCTGCCGTGGTGCAGCCCCTCGACCCGGTCGAGATGCCGGATCGCGCTCGCCCGGTTGGTGAGCAGGATCACGGTGACCCCGCGCCGCCGCAGATTGCCGATAATGCGCGCCTCGGTCGCTTCGTCGAGCGCGCTGGTGGCGTCGTCCAGCACCAGGATGTCGGGGCGAATGACGAGCGCGCGAGCGAGCGCCAGACGCTGCCGTTCGCCGCCGCTGAAGCCACTGCCGCCTTCGCCGACCAGACCGTCGACCCCGCCCGGCCGGCTCGCCACGGCCTCGGCGATCTCGGCATCATCGAGCGCACGCTGGATTTCTGCATCGTCGGCCTTGTCGTCCCAAAGGGTCAGCGCAGCACGCAACGAGCCGGCGGGAAGGAAGGGCTCCTGGTCGACATAGCCGACGCCGAGACCGGCCGGCCGCCAGTCCGCGGCGCGGGTCTCGAACGAGACCTCGCCCGAGACCGGCGTGACCAGCCCGGTCAGCAGGCGCGCAAGCGTGCTCTTGCCGCTGCCGGAACTGCCCATGATGCCGACGCATTCGCCGGGCTCGACCGAGAGCTGGAGATTGCGCAGCAGAAGCTCGCCATTGGAGTAGCCGAAGGCGACATCGCGCAGCCGGATGCGGCCGGTCGCCACAGGAATTTCGTCCGCAGACCGGGTCGCTTCCACGACTTTGCCGGCCGCGCCATGACCCAGTGCATCGCCCAGCCGCCCGATCGCCGCCGAGGACTGGCCGATCGCCGTGCTGATCCCGGTCAGCGCGCCCAGGGCCGAGGAGAACAGCGACGCCAGCATCAGGAAGCCGAGCAGCGTGCCCAGCGTCATCTCGGTCTTGATCACCAGCAGCGCGCCGACGCCGAGCACGGCCAAGGTCGTCGCCCGGCTGCCGAGATAGGGCAAAGCGGCGAGCAGGCGGATTGTGCGTCCGTTCTCCTGCTCCGAATTCACCAGCCGGGCCTGGGCCTCCAGCAGGCGATTGAAGAGCAGCCCCTCTCCGCCCCCTGCCCTGGCCTGCTCCAGCAGCGCCGTACCCTGCACGGCCGCGGCATGGGCCTGGCCCGCCGCCATCTGCAGATGCACCGCCCGCTCCTCGACGCGCTTGCGCACCAGGCGCAGCACGGAGAATTCGAGCACCGCGAACAGGACCAGGACCCCGGTCAGCCAGAGATCATAGGCGAGCATGACGAGGAGGTAGCCGAGCATGGCGAGAAGATGCGTCGCCATCTGGGCCATCGGGCCCGAGGCGATGCCGGCCAGCTGCGCCGCGAGCTGCGGCCGGCTCGATATCTCGACGGCGCTGCGCCTGACGAAGAACTCATAGGGCAAGCGGAACAGGCGCCAGACGAACACCGCCGAGACCGCGGCGCCGATCTTGGTCTGCAGTAGCAGGAGGCCGCGCATATAGACGGCGGCGAGTGCGGCATGCAGCGCGCCGACGGCGATCAGCCCGCCGAGCAAGGGCAAGAGCCAGTCGCCTCGCCCCTGGACCAGATAGTCGTCGACGAAGACCCGGGTCAGGCCGGGCACCAGCACGCCGAGCGCGACCATGGTCGCGCTGACCAGGATGACCGAGGCGAACATGCCGCCCGAACCGCACAGGAGCCCTGCAAGGCGCCGGCTGGTCGCCGGCGGTTTGGGCGTCGGCCGGAAATCGGGTCCGGGACGGAAGGCCAGCGTCACTCCGGTGAAGCGCCGCCCGAACTCCTCGCGACCGATCTCGCGGCGGCCATGAGCGGGGTCGTTGACGGTGAAGCCGCGCCGGCCGATCGCCTCCAGCACGACGAAATGATTGAAGTCCCAGAACAGGATCTGCGGCAGCGGCAGCTCCGCGAGGTCCTCGACCTCGCGGCTATAGGCGCTGGCCTCCAGCCCGCGCCGACCCGCGGCCTCGACGATATCGGCCGCCGAGACGCCATCGCGTGAGACGCCGCAACTGTCCCGGACGGCATCGAGCGTCTCCCAGCGCCCGAAGGCGGCGAGAACCATGGCGAGGCAGGCCGCCCCACACTCCGCAGCCTCCATCTGCAGGACGGTCGGAACCGGCCCGGCGCGCCTGACTGGCCCAGGGCCGCGTTCAGCCATGGCAGCCTTCCGGCGGCTTGGCAGCGAGGATCATTTCGCCCATGCGCGCAGCGCCGCGAAGCCGATCTCGATCTGCTCGGCGCTCGATGCACCACGCTCGGCGGCCTTGGCCAGCTCGACATAGGCCGCCTTGAGCGAGGCGTCGGGATAGTCCGGAACCGGCCCGCCGGCGCGCTGCGCCACCTGCTTTTCGAGATCGACCACCGTCAGGAACGCGACGAGTCTCGTCTTGCCCTGTGCCAGGACGTTGTCGAAATAGCCGATGGTCAGGATGCGGCGGGCCGCCTTGTAGGCCTCGTCCAGCGTCGCAGCCGGCGTGCTGGCATCCTTCGCCATGGCGGCGGCGCCGATCTTGCCGATCCACTCGGCCTGCGAGGCCGACCAGCCATCGGCCTGCGCCCGGCGGCTCAGCGTCTCCTCGACCGAGGTGCCGGGCTGCTCGGCCTGGACCAGGACGGGCGGCTGCGGAGGCATGGCGAACGGCACGAACATCATCTTCTCATCCTCCGCAGCGGAATCCGGCGCGCGCCGGATCAGCTCAGGCCGCGCTCGCTCAGCTCACGGATCACGCCATAGCCGGTGGCGATCTGGTCCTCGGTCGAAAGCCCCTTCTCCGCCGCCGCCTCGACGGCGCGGCAGGCCTCGAGCAGGATCGGGTCCGGATAGTCCGGCGCCGCATCGCCACGCCGCTCGGCGACCTGCTTCTCGAGGTCGATCACGGTCAGGAAGGCGGTGTAGCGGTTCTTGCCCTCGTCCAGGGCGTTGTCGAAATAGCCGGCGGCGAGCTTGCGCCGCGCGATCGCGTAGGCCTGCTCCAACGCCTCGGTGCCCGGCACGCCATCGGCCACCGCCTGGAACAGCGGCTGCTTGGCGAGCTTGTCGAGCCAGTCGGCCTGCGACTTCGACCAGCCCTCGGCCTCGGCCCGCTCCAGGATCTTCTTGCGGGAGCTGGCATCGAGCTCGGCCGCGGCCGGCGGGAGGTCACGCGCCAGCTCGGCCTTGTAGGCGGCGATCTCCTCGGGAGAACTCTTGTCGTTGATCATCGCTCATCCTCTCGATTATGCGTGGCGACGCGCAACGCGCATCAGCTGAACAGGCCGCGGAAGAAGCCGCCGACCGGGTTGTTGGTCAGATGGCCGAGGACCTTCGCACCGAAATTGCCCTTTTCGATGTCTCGGGCCGCATCCTGCATCGCCTGCTTGACGTTGCTCTCGATCTTGAAGTTGAGCTGGAGACCGACGCCGAGAGCGGCACCGACATTCAGGCTGGTGGCGACCTTGCCGTCTTTGATCTCGAAATCGCCGTCCATCTTGGCGCCGATCTTGCCGATATAAGCGCCGGCGCCGATATCGGCCCCGCCATTCTTGCCGTGGAAGCCGGTCGTGCCCTCGACGCCGACCCCGGCCGAAGCCTCGGCGCCGACGCCGACCTTGGCCTTGATCTTGCCGTCCTTGGCGAAGGGATTGAAGGTGACCTCGGCCTCGGCCTTCGCTTCGGCCTTCGCCTTTGCGTAGACCTCGAGATCGTTGCGGATGGTGTGGTCGCCGACCTTGGTCTCGCTGGTCAGGTTCGCCTTCACCGAAGCCTCGACCGAGGCCTTGGCCTGCAGCGACAGCCCGTCGAAGCCGAGGCGCGCGCCGGCCTTGGCATTCGCCTCGGCATGGGCGGTCGCGGCGATCGTGTGCTTGTGCTCGACATCGCCGAACTTGGTGGTGTGCGAGTGGCTGGCTTCGGCATGGGCCGTGACCTTGGTCGCGGCCTCAGCGCTGACGCTGTTGGCGGTCACCACCGCCTTGGCGCTGTTCTCGAAGGACGCCCCGGCATAGGCCTTGTTGGTGACGGTGGTCGAGACGCCATTGCCGTGGTCGGTCGTCTTGCTGTCCTCGATGCCGGCCTCGGCGCGGATGTTCCAATGGGCGCTCGCCCCGCGACCGACGCCGTTGGTGTAGGTCGTGGTGCCGCTCTCAGTCTTCACCTGAGCGATGGTGGTACGCTCCTTGGTGACGTCGCCGTCGGTCGTCTTGGCCTTGGTGATGCCGCCGGCGAGCACGTTCTCGTGGTCGGTGCTGTACAGCTTGCCGGCCGCCTTGGCGGCGTCCCTGTCGGCCTGCTCGAACTGCTTGGAGCCGTATTCGTTGACCTTGCCCCAGCCCTTCTCGGCCACCGAGCGGACCTGGTCGGTGCGGGTCGGCTTCGGCGGCTCGACGCTCTTCGTGGCCATCTGCTTCGGCATGGTGTCGGCGCGGGGACGGGTCTCCTCGGCCTTGTCCTTGCCGGTCTTCACCGGGTTGGCACCGACCGAGTTCGAGCGCTCCTTGCCGCCGGCCTCGCCCGCCGCCTTCTTGGCGGCGGCCTGGGTGGCGGCCTCGCTGCCGAGCTTGTCCTTGGAGCCCTGGAGCTGCTGCTTCGCCTCGGCGAACTTCTTCTGGGCAGCCTCGGAAGCCGCCTTGGTCTCGGCTTCCTTGGCCTTGGCGTCGCTATGGGCGGTCGTGGCCTTCTCGACCTTGTTCTGGCTGACGGCCTCGCGGTAGAGCGCATCGCTGTGCGCCTTGACCGCGTCCTTCATCTGGGCGGGGTCCTGCTTGGCGGCAGCGAGCTTGATCCCGGCATCGGTGCCCGGGACCCTGGCCTTGGCGATGTCGCGCTCGGACTCGGCGAGCCGCTTGGTCTCCCCGGTCTTGGTCACCGAATTCTGCGCGTCCTTATGCGCCTTGTCGGCGTCGCGCATGTCCTTGAGCGGGTTCTCGGCAGCCTTCTTCTGCTGCTGGGCCTGCTCCTGCTGCTCGGCCTTCTTGTCAGCCGCCTGCTGGGCCTTGGCCGCATCCCATTTGTCGGTGAGGTTCTTCTGGGCCTCGACCTTCTGCGCCTTGTCCGCCTCCGCCTTGGCCGCGTCGCGCGCCGGGGTGGAGACCGAGGACTCCCATTTCTGGGTGATCTTGCCGGTGGCGGGGTCCTTGACCGGGACGGTCTTCACCTCGGCCTTGGCATAGGTGTCGGCCACGGCGAGCTTGCCGGCCGGCGCCGCGGTCTTGCCGTCGGCGTTCTTGCGGAAGCCGTCCTCGACATCCCGGCTGAAATCGGGCTGGCCCTTCTTGCCGCCCTGGATTTCCTGGAGCTGCGCGTCGAGCTGCTTGAACAGCGGATCGCCCGCCTGCGCCTTCGCCGCGACCTGGGCCGGGGTCAGGTTCTCCTTCGCCCTTGTCTCCTGGTTCGACATCACGATCCTGACGCCGTCGGCATCGCCCTTCTGGCCCCAGGCGACGAAGGTGACCCTGGCGTCGGAAGGCGACTTGCCGGAGTTCTTGGACCCTGTCTCGACAACCAGCCGCAGGTCGAAGCGCTTGTCCTCGCCGTAGTTGACCTTGCTCTCCAGCACCGTCGCCGCGGGCTTGGCAGCAGCCGCCTTGTCGGTGGTGGCCGCATCGACTTTGACCTGCGGCGCGACGACCGGCGCCGCGTCCTGCTTGCCGGCGGTCAGCGCGATCGCGAAATCGCCGTCGATATGCTTCTTCTCATTGGGATTGGCGCCGCCGACGATCGACTTCAACACGTCGAGCGAAATGGAGTCCTGCTGCCGGCGCGACTTGCCGCCTCGATCCTGAGTCTGCGTCATGTCCGAACGCGCGACGTTTGCCGCGCTCCCTCTCGTTGAGCCAATACCCGGTTGCCGTTGCTGCGATTCTTGTTTTTGTCGGCTCAGGACCTGCGATCCCGGCCGATAATGACTACCGAACCACTAGCGGCCGACAAATTGCCGTTGAGTTAAAAACTCAGGATTTCCTTGCATTTTGACGCGCCAACAGCGCCCTGCGATGGGGGAAAGCTAGATGCGCGCGCTTACAGCAGCCTTACGGAAGCCAGGTGCTGCCGCCTGCGATGAAAAGCCTGGCAAGCCGCTCACGCAGCGCCGCGCGGGGTGGAACCGCCCAGCGACGCCTCGGCGGGAAGGGCGCCATTTGCGATTGTTCAACGATTGGGCGGCTTAGCTAGCCGCGTTTTGAGGCGCAAGCGCCGTGGATGACAGGTCCTGCCTCATCCCGGCAAGGCGGGAGCCAGACTGCTCGTGAGACTGCTGCTCATCGAAGACAATGACGACCTCGCCAAGCTGATAGGCGGCCAGCTGGAAGCCGCCAGCTATGGCGTCGACCGCGTCGACTGCGTCTCGGACGCGATCGCGGTGCTAGATTCCCGCAGCTATACGGCGATGATCCTCGATCTCGGCCTGCCGGACGGCGACGGGTTGAAAGTGCTGCGCCATGTCCGCAGCCAGCAGCTTCCCTTGCCGGTTCTGATCCTCAGCGCGCGCGGCGCCATGGACGAGCGGGTCAAGGGCCTGGAACAGGGTGCCGACGACTATCTCGCCAAGCCCTTCGCCTTCGAGGAGTTGAAGGCGCGCCTTGCGGCGCTGCTGCGCCGGCCGGGCGCCCTGCTGGGCGCGCAGCTGACTGTGAGCAACCTCGTCTTCGACACGCAAGGCCGGCAGGCGAGCGTCGAGGAAAGGCCCCTTCCCCTGTCAGCCCGCGAGACCCAGTTGCTCGAACTGCTGATGCGCCGGGCCGACAAGATCGTGCCCAAGGGAACGGTCGAGGACCAGCTCTTCGGCCTCGACGACGAATTCGGCTCCAATGCGGTCGAAGTTTATATCCACCGACTGCGCAAGCGCCTGCAGGACGGCAAGGCCGCCGTGACGATCAACACCGTGCGCGGCGTCGGCTATGTCCTGACGGCGGCCGCCTGATGCTCCCCCATCGCCGCAGCCTGCTGTCGAAGATCTTCCTGCTGCAGGCTGCAGTGCTGTGTCTCGCGGCGCTGATCGTTCCGCTTGCCATCAACGCGATGCTGCAGAAGCGCGCGAGCTTCTTCGAAGCCAAGGTCCTGACGGACCGGGCGAGGCTGATCGCCGAGGCGCTGGCCGCAGGGCCGGACGGCAAGCTGCAACTGGCGCCGGGCCGCTATTCGCGAGAAGGCGAGAGCGGCGAATTCGGCTACGCGGTGGTGGAGGCGAACGGCACGGTCCAGCTCACCTCCTCCGCCTTCGCCGAACGCCTGCTCAGCGCGCTCGGGCGCAGCGACGCACCGAAATTCTTCTCGCTTGCGGCGGACGGGCGGCAGTACCGGGCGGTGAGCTTTCCGGTGACGATCGAGAACCGGCCCTATTGGGTCATCCTCGGCTGGAACCTCAGCGAAGAGGACGTGATCCACGACGATCTGCTGCGTAACTTCCTCTGGGCCGCACTGGCGATCGCTGTGCCCTTGCTGGCGGTGCTCCTCGCCTTGAATGCAATGATCGTGAAGCGCTTCTTCCGGCCGGTGCTCGACGTCTCCCGGCGAGTGGCGGCGCTCGATCCGGCGCGCAGCGACGCGCGCCTCGCGACGGCCGACCTGCCGGCCGAAGTGTTGCCGCTCGCGGAGGCCTTCAACGTCGCGCTGACCCGCGTCGAGCAGAGCTACAAGGTGCAGAAGGAGTTCACCGCCGACGCTGCCCATGAGCTGCGCACCCCGCTGGCCGTGCTCGACGCGCGCCTGCAGACACTGCCGGAATCCGAGGCGCGGACGGCCCTGCTCGCGGATGCCCGACTGATGGCCCGCATCGTCAACCAGCTGCTCGACATGGCGACGCTCGAGCAGGAGGACAGGGCAGGCGGCGAGACCGACCTGCTCGATGTCAGCCGCTCCGTAGTCGGTGACCTCGCGATCGAGGCCATCAAGAAAGGGCAATCGCTCGGACTGGTCGAGCCGGAAGGCCTAACCAGCCTGCGTGTTCAGGCGCATGAGCAGGATGTCTGGCACATGCTGCGCAATCTCGTGGAGAACGCCATCCGCCACACGCCGGCGGGCACCACGATCGACGTCGTCCTGGGCAAGGATGGCAGCCTGACCGTGCAGGACGATGGCCCGGGGATTCCGGAGGAGCTGCACGAGCACATCTTCAAGCGCTTCTGGCGGCGCAAGCGCAGCGGTGGATCGGGTGCAGGCCTCGGCATGGCGATCGTCCAGCGCGTCGCCCAATCCAATGGCGGCTCGATCACGCTGCGTTCGGCGGAGGGCCAGGGAACCGCCTTCATCATTCGCCTGCCGCTGGCATCCGAAGTAGAACCGACCCCGGCACCCGTTCATTCGCGCTGAGGAAGGTCCGTGTCTTTACGGGTTGACGCGCCGGGCCTGCTGCTGGTCACCTGCCGCAGCGATCCGCTCGCGGCGGCTCGCTGACTTGGACCCACGGAAAGGGCCGCTGATGGACAATGCCGTCGTCGACAGACCGGATCAGAGCCGCTTCGAGTTGGCGATCGGCGACGAACTCGCCCTCGCCTATTACAGGATCGACGGCGACCGGATCGTCCTCACCCATACCGAGGTTCCCCAGGCGCTCTCGGGCCAGGGCGTCGGCTCACGGCTGGCGAAGGGCGTGTTCGAGCAGATCCGGGCGAGCGGGCGCAAGGTGGTGCCGCGCTGCTCCTTCATGGCGGGCTGGGTAAGCCGGCATCCCGAATACAACGACATCGTCGACGGCTAGGCCGCGTCAGCGAACCTCACCCTCGCGCCGCACACAAGCCTTGCGGAACGCCGGGCCCAGCCGATAGGTGGGCGGCGCGGGCCGGGCGCGCCATCAAGCCCCGTGCGACCAGCCGGTATCCGATGACGACCGCAGTGCCCGCCGGGGCTGCGGCAGCCGCCCTCGATCCCACGGGGGACGTCGACCCTGAAAGCGCCAGCATGCCGACCGAACAGTACCTCCTGACCCTGTCCTGCCCGAACCGTCCGGGCATCGTCGCGGCCGTGTCGCGCCATCTCTTCGAATGCGGTGGCAATATCCAGGAGGCCAACCAGTTCGACGATGTCGAGACCGGCGACTTCTTCATGCGCGTGGTCTTCAATTTCCCGGAAGGCGGTTCGCTCGCGCAGTTCCGCGAGGGCTTCGGCGCGATCGCCGAGCGCCATGCGATGAGCTGGCATGCAAGGCCGCGCCGCGAGCGCCAGCGCGTGCTGCTGCTGGTCTCGAAATTCGACCATTGCCTGGCCGACCTGCTCTATCGCTGGCGGACCGGCGAGCTCGACATGGAGATCGCCGGCATCGTCTCGAACTATCCACGCGAGATCTACCAGCACCTCGATTTCGACGGCGTCCCCTTCCATTACCTGCCGATCAGCAAGGACACCAAGCCGCAGCAGGAGGCCCAGATCTGGGCGCTGGTGCAGGAAGCGCGCGCCGATCTCGTGATCCTAGCCCGCTACATGCAGGTGCTGTCGGACGACCTCGCCGGCAAGCTCTCCGGGCGCTGCATCAATATCCACCACTCCTTCCTGCCCGGCTTCAAGGGCGCGAAGCCCTATCATCAGGCGCATTCGCGCGGGGTGAAGCTGATCGGCGCCACCGCGCATTACGTAACGGCCGACCTCGACGAGGGGCCGATCATCGAGCAGGACATCGAGCGCATCAGCCATCACGACACGCCCGAGGATCTGGTCCGCAAGGGCCGCGACATCGAGCGACGCGTGCTTGCCCGCGCTGTCGCCTGGCATCTCGACGGGCGCGTCCTCGGCAATGGCAGCAAGACCGTGGTCTTCCGGGACTGACGCCACAAGGCAAAGGGAGCAGAGGGCTGCTCCCTTTTGTCAGGCGGGCGTTGCTCCGGCGCGTCGATGACAGCGCCTGGATCGTGGTCCTACAGAACGACCACCTTCGAACCGCTCGGGATGCGGTTGTAGAGGTCGATCACGTCCTGGTTCATCATGCGGATGCAGCCCGAGGAGACGGCTTCGCCGATCGTTTCCGGCTCATTGGTGCCGTGGATCCGGTAGAGCGTGTCCTGGCCGTTCTTGAACAGATAGAGCGCGCGGGCGCCGAGCGGGTTGTTCTCGCCGCCGGCCATGCCGCCGGCCCATTTGGCGTAGCGCTGCGGCTCGCGCCGGATCATGTCGCGCGTCGGGGTCCAGCGCGGCCATTGCGCCTTGCGCTCGACCACCGCCGTGCCGCTGAATTCGAGCCCGGCCTTGCCGACGCCTACGCCATAGCGCAACGCCTTGCCGCCCTCCTGCACCAGGTAGAGGAAGCGGTTCTTCGGATCGACGATCAGCGTGCCCGGCTCGTGCTTAGTCCGGTAATCGACGAGCTGGCGGACATATTGAGGCTGCAGATCCTCGAGATTGACCGCCGGGATATTGAACTTCTCGGTTTCGATAGCTTCGTAGCGTTGCGCCACCAGCGGATCGATGGCAGGCGCGGCAGCGATCTGTGGCGGCGGAGGCCGCACCGTGGTGCAGGCGGCCGCCGACAGGGCAAGGGCAATGACGGCGAGGCGCTTCGCCGACAGGAGGGCGCGGATCATGCGTGGCTTTCGGCTAAGGACGTGGGAAGTCGGGGTGAGCGGCCGGGGCGCGACTACTTTTTGGCCTGCCGGGCGCGAGCATCGGCCACGGCCTGCTTGAAGCCGTCATAATCGAGCGTCGAGGTCCGGAACGGGCCGATGAGATAGGCCGGCGTGCCTTCGAGGCCGATGGCGTCGGCCTGGGCGAGATGGCGCCGGAGCAGCGCGGTGATCGCGTCCGACTTCGCCTTGAGATCGGCCTGGAGCCTGATCATGTCGACGCCGGCCGCCTGGATCGCTCCCAGAATCTTGTCCTTGGGAATCCGCATGCTGGGCAGCGCCATCAGCGCATGGTGCACGGTCTCGTATTTGCCCTGGTAATGCGCGCCGAGCGCGAGCTGCGCGCCGTAGACCGAGGCATCACCGAGGATGGGCCAGTCCTTATAGACCAGCCTGATCCTGCCATCGGTCTTGACGATGCGGGCGAGATCCGGAGCCGTCTTCTTGCAGTAGGGGCAATTGTAGTCGAGGAAGGCGGC
This sequence comes from Allobosea sp. WAO, assembly GCF_001509835.1. Lineage (GTDB taxonomy): Bacteria > Pseudomonadota > Alphaproteobacteria > Rhizobiales > Beijerinckiaceae > Allobosea. Next base: position 199,356 of record NZ_JXTJ01000017.1, on the reverse strand, counting down.
GATGGTGACATCACCCTTCAGATTGCCGCCATTGGGCGCTTCGGGATCGTTGAGCACCGCATCGGCGCCGGTTTCCACCGCCCAGGCCGAGGAGGCGCCGAGCAGCGCCGGAACACCACTCATGGCGAGACCCGAGACAGCCATTCGGGCGAGCGCAGTGCGGCGGTTCATGAGCATCTCCAGCAGGCGACATGGTCGGCACCGGTGCCCGGCGGCATGATACCGGTGGGACATCGGCGACCTCTCGATCGGTTGAAGCCGCGCTGTCGGGTCTCCAGCTTAAGCCAGCCTTAAGGCTGGCCTGTCTGGTCGCGGGCGAAGGAGCGAGCGCATGCGTATTCTCGTGGTCGAAGACGACCCGATCCTCGCCGACGGCCTCGCCGTCGGCCTCGGCCTTGCCGGAATGACGGTCGACCGTGTCGAGAGCTGCGCCGATGCGCGCGCTGCGCTCGCGACCTCGACCTTCGACGCGATGGTGCTCGACCTGATGCTGCCCGACGGCTCCGGCCTCGACGTGCTCGGCGAGATGCGCCGCAGCGGCGACCGCACGCCGATCCTGCTCTTGACCGCGCTGGACGATACACCGGATCGCGTGCGCGGCCTCGACAGCGGCGCCGACGATTATCTCGGCAAGCCCTTCGACCTCGACGAATTGAGCGCCCGCGTGCGGGCGATCGCCAGGCGCGGCAACGGCCGGGCTGCGCCCTGCCTCACAGCCTGCGGCATCGTGCTCGACCCGGCCAGCCAGTCCGCGACCTTGAATGGCGTGCCGCTGCCCCTGTCGCGCCGCGAGTTCGCGGTGCTGTCGGCGCTGATGGAGCGCCCCGGCATCGTGCTCTCCAAGGTGGAAATCGAGGACCGGCTCTATGGCTGGCAGGAAGAGATCGAGAGCAATGCCGTGGAGGTCCACATCCACCATCTGCGCGCCAAGATCGGCCGCGAGACGATCGAAACGGTGCGCGGACTAGGCTACCGGATCAGGGTCGCGTCATGAGTTCGTTGCGCGGCCGGCTGTTCGCGATCCTGCTGACGGCGACCGGCCTGATCTGGCTCTCGGCGGCAGTCTGGATCTATTTCGGCACGCATCGGGAGCTCGAGCGCGTCCTCGACACCCGCCTCCAGGAGGCGGCGCGGATGGTGAACTCGCTGGTCGGAAGCGCCAACATGACCGTGGCGATGGCGGCGCTGCCCGGCTCGCCCGCCGAAGCCGGGGGCTATGAGCGCCAGCTCTCCTGCCAGATCTGGTCGTTCGACGGCCGCCTCGTCGCGCGCTCCGACGGTACGCCGCATGGCCGATTGACCGAGGTTCGCTCCGGCTTCTCCGACCGCATCGTCGATGGTGAGCCCTGGCGCGTCTACACCGTCGCCAACGAGACCGCGGGCATCCACATCATGGTCGGCGACCGGCTCGGCCTGCGCGATCGCCTCGTCTCGGAGCTGATCAAGGGTCTGCTCGCCCCGACCCTGCTGATCGCGCCGCTGCTCGGCCTGTTGATCTGGATCAGCCTCGGCCAGGGTCTGCGGCCGCTGCGGGCGATGGCCGGCGATGTTCGCAATCGCGATGCCGACGATATGAGCCCGATCGACGCCGCCCATGCGCCGGCCGAGGTGAAGCCGCTGGCGCAGGCGCTCAACGGGCTTTTCGCCAAGGTCGAGACGGCGCGCCGTCACGAGCGCGAGGTCACCGCCTTCGCCGCGCACGAATTGCGCACGCCGCTGGCGGGACTGAAGACGCAGGCGCAGATCGCGATGGCGGCGGAGGATCCCGCCGTACGGCACGGCGCCTTGCAGCGGATCGCGCTCTCGGTCGACCGCACGACCAGGCTGGTGCGGCAATTGCTGGCGCTGGCGAAGCTCGACACGAGCGGCCCGCCACCCGCCCGCGAGACGGTCTCCGTCGGCGCGATCTTCGACGAGATCACCGAGGCCGCACCCGGCGCCGCGCCGCATCCTTCGGTCACGCTCGATCCGGCGCTGCAGGCGCTGACCCTGCAGACCAGCCGCGAATTGCTGACCCTGATCCTGCGCAACCTGCATGAGAACGCAGTGCAGCACATGCCGGCGGACGGGCGCATCAGCTGGCGGTCCACGGCGAGCGGCCGCGGCATCGCCATCGAAGACGAGGGCCCCGGCATACCCGAAGACGAGCTGGCGCTGGTCACGCAACGCTTTTTCCGCGGCCGGCACAAGAGCGCGCTCGGCACCGGCCTTGGCCTCGCCATCGCCGATGCGGCGGCAAGGCAGCTCGGCGCCTCGCTGCGCCTGAGCAACCGGGTGGACCGCCCGGGCCTGCGGGCCGAGATCGAGCTCGGCGGCTGAGCTTTCAGAAGCGCGCAGACTCCCGCGGACCCGGCACTTCAGCCGCCACGGGCCTCGACCACCTTGCGGCAGCCATCCGAGAGCTTCGTCTTGTTGTCACGCAGGCAGGCGTTCATCTGCGGAGGCTTGCCGACGAACGAGGCGCAGAGCTTCATCGCGTCCGAGCGGCAGGCGGCACGCTCCTGCGCGGTGGGCTCCGGCTGGGCGAGCGCGGCGGAACCGCCCTGGAGGAGAATGGCGCAGGCGACGAGAAGAGACCTATTCATCGGATCGTCCTTTCACCGTGAGCTTCCGGCCCGGTATCCGGGGCGGCGAAGTGGTCAGCGAACCCAGGCAGCCCATGCCGTTGTCATGGCGCCGCCGCGGACGGCTTGGCAGGCATGGGCGCAGCGAGGCCGGCGGAGTCCGGGCTCGGCGGCGTCGGCTCTTCCGTGGCCGGCGGCGTGACCGGTAGTTCGGCGACCGAGACCGAGACCGGCCCCGGGCTGCCGGTCATCCGCGATTCCTCGGCGACCTCCTCGATCAGATGCCGCACCAGCGGCGGCACGCGCTCGATCGCAGGCGCCACCATGTCGAAGCCGAAGCCGATGCTGCCGCCGGTGCCGTCCTGCGGTTCGCTCCGCAGCACCGCGATATCGCCGACGATCGCGGCATGGATCGTCGGCTCGCTGCGGAGGGCCGCGACCGCATTGCGCCTGAAACGGGTCATCCCCGCCTGCCCCGGCGACGTCGCGAAGGGCACCTCGACCGTCACATGCACCAGCCGGCGGCTATGGTTGGTGACTGTGCCGAGCTCGCCGAGCGGGATGGTGTGGACGCGGCCGGACTGGTCGCGCAGTCGCACGCTGCGCAGGTTGATCTGCTCGAGCCGGCCGCAGCGGCCGGCGGCCTCGATGGTCTCGCCCAGCCTGAAGACATCGTCGAGCATGTAGAAGACGCCGGAGACGATATCCTTGACCAGCGTCTGCGAGCCGAAGCTGATGGCGAGGCCGACGATGCTGGCACCAGCGAGCAGGGGCGTGGTGTCGATGCCCATGGTCGAGAGCGCGACCAGCAGGAAGACCACGCCGATCACCCCGATCGCGACGAAGCGCAGGATCGGCAGCACGGTGGTAAGCCGCGCCATCCTGTCGTCACCCGGTTCCGCGCCGGGACCGGCCTCGCGCGGCGTCAGCTTCGCCTCAGTCCAGACATGGATCGCCGCCGACAAGGTGACGCCCAGCACGAGGATGAAGGAGGCGAAGGTCAGGCGGTGGGTGAAGCTGAGCCACGCCTCGGGCGTGAAGCCGCCGAACACATCCCGCCACCAGAACTGAATCACGATGCGGACCAGGAGCGCCGCCGCCAGCGCGTCGACGACGACACGGACGACGAAGAAGCGGCGCATGATCTCCGGCTTGCGGGAATCGCGGATGCTGACCGCCAGCGCCCGGTCGAGCGCGACCGCCAGCAGCGGGATCACGATCATGCCGACGGCGCCGCGATAAAGGTCGAAATCGAGCTCTATCCAGCCCCAAGTCCAGAAGGCGAACAGCAAGAGGACCATGCCTGAGGCGAGCAGGCGCGTCAGCACGGGCAAGCCGTGTCGGCCGAGACTTCGCAGCAGCCGCAGCGCCGCCAGCGCCATGCAGAGCGCCACGGCCCAGGAGATCAGCCGCAGCGAGGGCAGCGGCAGACCCATGCGCTGCGCAGCGCCGAGCAACGCGTTGTGCAGGTGGCCGACGGCAAAGATGATACCGAACTGCCAGACGGCCTTGCTGGCGCCATGATCGTCGACGGCGACCAGGCGCAGGCGTCGCATTGTCGGCTGGAACAGGATGTGCAGCAGAGTCAGCAGCAGAAGCCAGCGGATCAGTCCGCTGGTCAGATCGCTCGGGAAGGTGCTCGTTCCCGGCGCGATGCCGAGCACGCGAACCAGAAGAAACCTGCCGGTCACCGTCGCCGCGAGCACCACCAGCGCATCGAGCCCCGCGACCCGGGTGATCCCCGCGAAGGCCGAGCGCGCCGCACCGGCGCGCTGGCGGCGATGCCTGAGCAGATGCCCGGTCAGCAGATAGACGGCGAGCACGGCGCCGGCGACCAGCAGTCCCTCGGCCAGAAGCACCCAGGCGGAGGGCGTACCCGGCATGATGCGCCAGAGCGCGTCCGGAAGCTGGGGGGCGGCATCGAGCGCGCCCAGGGCCTCCGCCTCGATGCGCTTGAGCAACAGCGTCACGCCGTCCAGCGGCGAGGCCATCGCCGAGGCCGGCACCGGCGCTGCGGCCGGAACTGACGGGCCGCTTTGCATGCGGCGCTCCCCATTCTTCGCGCATCCACGCAGCTTGCTGCTGCTTCGGCGAGATCAGCGGGAGGGCCGATGCGCTACCACCCCAACGTCATGGGATAGTCGAAGACGCGGCTGCGATCCAGATTGTCACAGCGCGCCTCGCGCTGCGAGGAGCGGCCGCCCTCACGGCGTGGCGGCGATCGCCTCGATCTTCGCCATGCCGCCTAGCTTCGGAGCGAAGGAGGTCCAGACCTTGCGGGCTCCGGCCTCCCAGCCGGCCCGGTCTTCGGCCTGTGCGACCTTGCCGCCCTCGGCCTTGGCCTTGGCCATCGAGGCCTCCTCGTCGGCGATGATCAGCTCGTCGAAATGGGCTGCTCCTTCCGCGGCCGCCGCAGCGAACGCAGCTTTGTCCTCGGCGGAGAGCCCCTTCCAGAAGCTCGCGGAGACATAGACCACGCCCGTCGCCCAGATATGGCCGGTCTCGATCAGCCAGGGCACGACCTCGTGCAGCTTGAAGCCGACATAGGCCGACTTGGTCAGGTCCATCGCGTCGACGACGCCGCTCTTCAGCGCGTTGTAGGTTTCCGGAATCGGGATCGGCGTCGGGAAGGCGCCGAAGCCGGACCAGAGCTCGGTGTGCAGCGGGCTCTGGATCACCCGGATGCGCTTGCCCTTGATGCCGGCCGGCGTGGTGATCGGCTCCTTGGCGAGGAGATGGCGGGCGCCATAATTGATGAAGCCGAGCACGACGAAGCCCTGCGCCTCGTATTTCGCCTTGAGTTCGTCCCCGAGTGGCCCGGCGAGCACTCGCTTCAGGTGGCCGCGGTCGCGGAACAGGAAGGGCAGGTCGAGGATCTGGCCCTCCGGCACCCAGCCCGACAGGGCCGAGATGGTCGAGAGCGAAGCCTGGACCGAGCCTAGCTTGATGCCTTCGGCGACCTCCTTCTCGCCGCCGAGCGCGGCATTGGCGACGATGCGCAGGTCGAAGCGGCCGGGGGCGGTCTTCGCCAGGATCTCGGAGATCCTGCGCCAGATCCTGGTCTCCGGCTTGTCCTCGCCGAGCAGAGAGGCGACCGTGACCGGCCGGCCGGCGGCAAGGCCTGCACCTGCGGAGAGAAGCGCGGGCGCAGCGACGAGCCCGACGGCGATCTGGCGGCGGGTGAAGGACATCAGAACAGCTCCTTGATCGAAGGCGGAAGCGAGGGCCAGGCGGCAGCGCCGAGGCAGAGGACGGCGAGCGCCGCGAGCAGCGCGGCGAGCAGAGGCAGCACTGCCCTGAACACGGACGCCGCCGGGACGCGGGTTATGCCGCTGACGACATAGACGAGGATGCCGAGCGGCGGCGTCAGCCCGTGGATCATCAGGTTGACGACGAGGATGACGCCGAATTGGATCGGATCGAGCCCGGCCGCGATCGCCACCGGCAGCATCAGCGGCGCGAGCAAGAGGATCGCCGCGCCGATATCGAGGAAGAGCCCGGCGACGAGCAGGACGAGGTTAGCCAGCAGCATCACCGCATAGGGGCCACCGCCGAGCGCGGTGACGAGCCCCGCCATCTGGTCCGAGACACGGTCGACCGCGAGCAGGAAGGCGAAAGGCGCCGAAGCTCCAATCAGCAGCCCGACGGCCGCCGCCTCGCCAGCCGAGCTGCGCAAGGCGCGGCCGACCCCGGCAAGATCGAGGCTGCGCAAGGCGAGGCAGACGACGAGCGCGTAGGCGACGGCGAGCGCCGAGGCCTCGGTCACCGTGACCACGCCGAAGCGGATGCCGACCACCACCACGACGCCGAGCCCGATCGCGGGCAAGGCGCCGACGAAGCTCCGCCCCCGCTCGGCCGCCGTCGCCTTCGGCGCCTCGTCGACGACGCCACGGACGCTGAGATGGATGCCGATGGCAAGCGCCGGCACCAGCACCGCGCCGGCGACAAAGCCGCCGACCAGGAGCGAGCCGACCGAGAGATTGGTCGCAGCCGCCAGGATCAGGAAGGCGATCGAGGGCGGGATAATGTTGTCGATCATCGAGACGCCGGCGACGATCGCCGCCGCATTGGCCGGCGGGTAGCCGCGCGCCACCAGAGCCGGCGCCATCACCTTGGCGCCGAAGGCGGCGTTCGCCACCGAGGAGCCCGAGGCACCGGAAAACAGGGTGCTGGCGACCAGCGCCGTCTGCGCCAGCCCCGCCCGCCAATGACCAACGAGCGCGGCGGCGAAGCGCACCAGCCGCTCGGCGAGACCGCCGGCTGTCAACAACTCTCCGGCGAGCAGGAAGAAGGGGATCGCCAGCAGCAGGAATTTCGAAACGCCGGAGACGGTGTTCTGGACGATGGCCGGCTCGGGCAGCAGGCCACCGAAGGCGCCGGAGAGCGAGACCCCGGCGAGCAGCGCGAAAGGCAACGGCGCGCCGATCAGGAGCCCGAACCCGGCAGCGAGCGCCGCGACGAGGCTCGGCGCGCCCAACGAAAGACCTGTCGCACCTTGGGCCGCGAGATAGAAGCCAGCGCCAATGAGCAGCGAAGCCAGCGCAGCTGCGAGCGAGCGGTCGAGCGCGGCGCGCCAGAGGAGGAGCAGCACGGTGAAACCGCCCCCCACAGCAAAAGCGGCAAAGCGCAGGCTCTCCGGCAAGCCGAGCACCGTGGAGGTGCCGCCGACCAGAGCGGCGACGCTGGCGCCCCCTATGGCGATGACGAGCGCGCCGTGGACCGCCACCGCATCGGCCAGAATGGCGGCAAGGCGCTGACCGGCCCCCGGTAGCAGCCGGACGAGGACGTCGAGCCGCATCGACAGGGCGCTCGTCGCCGCCAGCGGCATGCCGAGCGCGACAAGTGCGACATTGAGCCAGATCGCCAGCTCGTCAGACCAGATCAGCCCGGCGCCGAAGAGATAGCGCCGCAGCACCGCCAGCATCACGATGGTGAAGAGCAGGCCGAGCACGGTTGCGCCGAGCCATTCCAGCACCGCAGAGACGCCGACGAGCCCGCGCTCGCTCTGTCGGCGCAGCGCAGGCGGGACAGGTCCTCGGGCGGCGAGGCTCACGGCGCTAGCGCAGCGGCGAAAAGGCGGTCGGGCGCAGGATGCGGCTGCGCATCTCCAGCACATAGGGAGCGGCCTTGGCGCGGAATTCCTGCCAGCGCGGATCGGCCTCCATCGCCGCGCGCCGGCGCTCGCGGTCGCCCGCATCCTCGAAGCGCCACATGTGAACGACCTCATTGACGACGCCGCTATCGGTGGTGAACCAGCCGATCAGCTGGCCGAGATGCGACACCTGCAGCTCCATCCCTTCCTTCACATACAGGTCGAGATAATCCCGGACATGGGCCGGCTTGATGGCATAGGTGCGCTCGTCGAGGATCATGATCCAACCTGTTCCTGGGCCGCAGTGCGACGCGCCGTGCAGCCGTTCCATTGCCCGTCCATTGTACGCATCGGACCGGAGAGAACTGGTCCTGCCCTCGGCCGAAGCACGGCGCGGACAATCGCGGCGGGGTTGGGGCCGGTCAATAGAAACAGCCACCTTAAAGCGCCGTCATCGTGGGAGGAATTTCCCCGGAAGCCTGCAACGCCCTGCGGCAACGCGCCCGTCGCGGCGAAATTGACGCGCCGCGCCGCCATGCTATCGAAGGGGCAGGAGAGCAAATCTTGTCCGCAGTGCGCCGCAAAGCAGGATGGAGCCGGTTGGCCGCGATCGCCGCCGCCTATCTGCTCGTGCTGCAGGCGGTGTTCGGCGGGCTGGCCTCCGGCGCGCATGCGGCCGGCATGAGCCTCGACCGTTCGCTGGGCATGACGCTCTGCGCTCCCGGCGAGATGCCGCCCGGCGATGACGGCGCCGCAGCCCACGAAATGCCGAGCTGCTGCATGCTCGGCTGCTTCCTTTCCGGCTCCGGCGCACCTGCCGCGACGGCCGGCTTCACCCCGGTTGTCCATCGCCCGGTCGATCTGATCGCCTTCCAGCTGCGGCGCGACCTGCCACATGGCTTTGCCGCCGGGCGTTCCCCGGCCAATCCGCGCGCGCCACCCGCCGCAGCCTGAGCCGCCCGCGCAGACGCGCCGGCAGCTCCCGCCCCTTCACGTGAAGCCGCGCAGCCTCCGTAGGCAGTCGCGCGGCGTGCAATGGGCGATTTTCTCAGCAAACAGCGCCTTCGTTGCTCCCGATCAACGTGGTCGGCCCGCGCGCAGGCTCATCTTCAGGGCGACCATGCCCCTTCGGCCCAGAAGGCCGAAGACCTCAAAGGCCTCAAACCATGTCAAAATCGGCATTCCTCGCGGCAGTGCTTGCCGCCCTCGCCACCTCCCCAGCCCTCGCCCATGTCACGCTCGAAACCCAGCAGGCTCCGGTCGGCTCGACCTACAAGGCGGTGCTGCGCGTACCCCATGGCTGCAAGGGCGCTCCGACGATCAAGGTCCGCGTCCGCGTGCCGGAAGGCATGATCGCGGTCAAACCGATGCCCAAGGCCGGCTGGGCGCTGGACACGGTGAAAGGCAAGTACGGCAAGACCTATGACTATTACGGCACGCCGACCGCCGAGGGCGTCACCGAGGTGATCTGGAGCGGCGGCAAGCTGCTCGACGAGCATTATGACGAGTTCGTGCTGCGCGGCTATCTGACCACCGACCTCAAGCCTGAGACGACGCTGCATGTGCCGGTCGTCCAGGAATGCGAGGGCGGCAGCGTCGAGCGCTGGATCGAGATCCCGGCCGAGGGCAAGAGCGCGGACGACTACAAGTTCCCCGCTCCCGGCCTCAAGCTCACCCCGAAGAAATAAGGCGAAGGCGGCCGGGCCTCGTGCCCGGCCGCTGGCTCCAGGCCATGCTCCGTCGCCTCCTCGTCCTTCTCCTGCTGCTCGGCGCCTGCGCTGCGGCGACGCTGCGCCCCGGGACCGCGCTTGCGCATGCCGCCCTAGTCACGACCACGCCGGCCGATGGCGCGGTGCTGGCGCGGCCGCCGGCTGCCTTCACGCTGCGCTTCAGCGAGCCGGTCTCGCCGCTGGTGCTGCGCCTTATCGGCCCGGACGGCGAGACACGCGCGCTCGAACGTTTCGCGCTGCGCGACAGGGAGCTGACGATCGAAGTGCCGACCGATCTCGCTGCGGGCAGCCATGTCCTGAGCTGGCGGGTGGTGTCGGAGGATGGTCATCCGGTCGGCGGCTCGGTGCTGTTTTCCATCGGAGCGCCGGGCGCAAGGCCGCCGGAGGCGAGCGCGCAACGAAACTTGCCGATCACCCTGGCTCTTTGGCTGGGGCGCGTCGGACTTTATCTCGGCCTCGCTCTCAGCATTGGTGGCGTCGCCTTCTCGGCCTGGGTCGGGCCCTTGCCCGCGAGCGCCCGCAGGCCGCTTCGCGTGCTCATTGTGCTCGGCCTTGCTGCCGTGCCGTTCGCCTTGGCGGCGCAGGGCCTCGACGCCTTGGCAGCCCCGGCTTCCGATGTGCTGCGTCCCGAGATCTGGCGGGCCGGGATCGGCAGCAGTTTTGGCCACACCGCCGCGATCGCGACCTTGGCCCTGCTGGCCGGGCTGGTATCACTGTCGCTGGCGGGCAGCGCCGGACGGGCGCTCGCGCTCGCTGCCCTGCTCGGTGCCGGGCTGGCTCTGGCGGCGAGCGGACACGCCAGCGCCGCATCCCCGCAATGGCTGATGCGCCCCGCCGTCTTCCTTCACGGCATCGCCATGGCCGCCTGGGCCGGCGCCCTGCTGCCGCTCGCACAGGCGTTGCGAGGGGGGGATGGCGCCGCGACGTTGGCGCGGTTCTCGCGCCGTATCTCGTTCTTCCTGATCATCCTGTTCGCCAGCGGTGCCGCCCTCGCCATCGTTCAGGTCGAGCAGCCCGGTGCGTTGCTGACCAGCACATACGGCCTCGTTCTCACAGCGAAGCTCGCTTTGGTAGCTGTCCTGCTCGGGCTCGCGACTTTCAACCGCTACCGGCTGACCGCGCCGGCGCGAGAGGGCGCCGAGCCGGCCAAACGGCGGCTGCGAGGCGTGATTGGCGTCGAGGTCGCCATCGTCCTGGCGATCCTCGCCACCGCGGCGCTCTGGCGTTTCACGCCGCCGCCCCGGACCCTGACGATCGCCAGCGCCACGGCAGTGCCTGCCTCGGTCCATATCCACAGCGAAAAGGCGATGGCCGAGATCAGCGTCAGGCCCGGACGGCCAGGCCCTGCCAACGTCTCGGTCGCGCTGCTCGACGGCAATTTCGGGCCGCTCACCGCCAAGGAGGTGCGCCTCTCGCTCGCCAACCGCGCCGCCGGCATCGAGGCGGTCGAGCGGCCGGCGTTGCGCCAGCCAGACGGCAACTGGCTGGTGGAGGGCCTCACCATCCCGGTCGCCGGGCGCTGGAGCGTCGAGATCGAAATCCTGGTCTCGGATTTCGAGATGATCCGCCTCGGCGACACCATCGAGATCAAGCCTTGATTACCGTTCAACCTATCCAACCCGGCCGAAGGAGCCTCAAGATGAATTCTCTCATTCGCATGTCCGCCGCCCTGGCCTTCTCGCTCGCGGGCTGTGCGGCGCTCGCCAACGACTACACCGCCGGACCGCTCAAACTCGAGCAGCCCTGGACGCGGGCGACGCCGGCCGGCGCCAAGATCGCCGGCGGTTACCTCGCGGTGACCAATACCGGCAACACCCCGGACCGCCTGCTCGGCGGCACCAGCGAGGTTTCCGGCAAGGTCGAGGTCCATGAGATGGCGGTGAAGGATGGCGTCATGACCATGCGCGGCCTGCCCGAAGGGCTGGAGATCAAGCCCGGCGAGAAGACCGAGCTCAAGCCCGGCAGCTACCATCTGATGCTGATGGACCTGAAGCGTCAGCTCAAGGAAGGCGAGAGCATCAAGGCGACGCTCAATTTCGAGAAGGCCGGCCCGGTCGCAGTCGAGTTCTCGGTCCAGTCGGTCGGCGCCCGCACGCCGGCCGCCGGCCACAAGCACTGACCACGCCCGAGCGTCCACGCCGACCGGAGCGAGGCCGTCAGGCGATTTCAGCGCCTGACGGCCTCCTGCCGCCGGAGACCGCCACGCCTGCACGAAAGATGCGCGTCGTGAAGCCCCCGAATACTTGAACTGCTCGGAGCACAAGGCGGCGCAAGCGTTACTTTAGAATACCTGTAAACTATTGTATTTGCTAACTTATCTTGCTTGGGCTAACTGCTCCCTACGGTCGCGCCGGCAGCATTCTGCCCGGATGCACACCCTGCGGCCGTAAGACGGCAAGGCGCTTGCGCCACCGTCGTTTCACCCAGCGCTCCCGCCAAGAGGTGCGCGGCCCAGGCTACGGAACCAATTCGATGCGGCGTTTGATCGGCCTTGTCCTGCTCTCGATGAGCCTCGTTGCCCTCCCGGGGGCGCGCTCGGCCGGCATCGCGCAGACCGTCCAGCCCCAGGCCGTCCCCTCTCAAACTGCTCCCTCGCAACCTGCCCCTTCCCAAGCTGCGCCGGCCCAGCCCGGTCAGGCGCAAGCCCTGCCGGCGCCGGCGGCACCCGCCGCGCCTGTGCCGGAAGCGCCTCAGCCGGTGCCGCACGGCACGATCGGCGGCCCGTTCACTCCTTCCGCGATGACTCCGCTTTCGCCGCCGGCAGTCCCGGCCCCGGCGCCCGTCGTGCAGGCCGCCCTGCCGCATGATCTTTCGCCCTGGGGCATGTTCATGGCGGCCGACATCGTCGTTAAGGCGGTGATGGTCGGCCTCGCCTTCGCCTCGCTGGTGACCTGGACGATCTGGCTCGCCAAGGCGATCGAGCTTGCCGCCGCCAAGGCCCGCGCCCAGCGCGCGACGCGCCGGCTGGAGCAGGCTGCCAGCCTGGACGAAGCGGCTCAGGCCATCGCCGGCCGCAAGGGCCAGGCGCAAGGCCCGGTGGCTTTCCTGGTCGCCGCAGCCCAGACCGAGCGCGAGCGCTCCACCGATCTCGGCGAGGACGGCGTCAAGGAACGCGTCGCAATCTCCCTGTCGCGGATCGAGGCCCGGGCCGGGCGCAGCATGGCGCGCGGTACCGGCCTGCTGGCGACGATCGGCTCCACCGCCCCCTTCGTCGGCCTGTTCGGCACGGTCTGGGGCATCATGAATTCGTTTATCGGCATCAGCCAGGCGAAGACCACCAATCTCGCCGTCGTCGCGCCCGGCATCGCCGAGGCGCTGCTCGCCACCGCGATCGGCCTCGTCGCGGCGATCCCGGCGGTGATCATCTACAACGTCTTCTCGCGCTCGATCGCCGGCTACCGGGCGACGCTCTCCGACGCTTCCGGCGAGGTGCTGCGCCATCTCTCGCGCGATCTTGAGCGGACACGCCGCGCCGTCGCCCTGCAAGCACGCGCCGGCCTCCATGCGGTGCCGGCACAGGCCGCGGCGATGCCGCGCGCCCGGGTGGAGTAAGCGGCGATGGCTGTCTCGCTCAAGGAGCCCCAGGACGGTGATCTCGGCGAAGTCAGCGAGATCAACGTCACGCCGTTCATCGACGTCATCCTGGTGCTGCTGATTATCTTCATGGTGGCGGCGCCACTCTCGACGGTCGACGTCGCGGTCGACCTGCCGGTCTCGAACGCGCAGCCGCAGCCCCGCCCCGACAAGCCGATATTCCTGACCGTCAGGCAGGACCTTTCGCTAGCGCTGGGCAACGACACCGTGGCGAGCGAGCAATTGCAGGCGACGCTCGACCGCCAGACCGGCAATGACCGCGAGCAGCGCGTCTTCCTGCGAGCCGACGGGGCAGTCGCCTATCGCGAGCTCATGGAAGTCATGAACAAGCTGCGCCATGCCGGCTATCTCAAGATCGCGCTGGTCGGGCTCGAGGATACCGGTCAGGCGGGAGCAACCAAGCCGTGATCGCGATCGCGCCCCAAAGGCGAGGCCTCGCCGCCTTGCGCTGGGCCACGGCGGCACTGGCGGTCGCTTCAGTCCATGGCGGCATGGCCTGGGTCGCGCTCAACTGGCGTCCAACCGAGGCGGCAGCTGGCGCTCCCGAACCAGCCGTGATGATCGAGCTCGCTGCCGTCTCCGTCGCGCCCGAGGCGCCGGCAGAGGAGCTTCCGGTCGCGCCCGAGAAGGTCGAACAGGAGCAGCCGCCAGAGCCGGTCAAGGAGACCCCGCCGGAACCGCCGCCGCCCGAGCCTGAACCGGAGCCCGAACCGACGCCGATCGAGCAACCGGAGATCAAGCTGCCGGAGTTGCCCTCGATTCCGCAGCTCGACGCCGTGCTGCTGCCGCCGCCGCCCGATCTGAAGCCGCCGGAGAAAAAGCCGCCGCCGAAGAAGATCGTCGAGAAGAAAGAGAAGCCGAAGCCCAAGATCGTGCGCCGGCCGGTCGAGCCTGACCGCCCGAAGGCCCGCGAGGCCGCCGCTCCGGAGGCTTCGACGCCGCGTGCCGCTGCGCCCTCCGCCGCGGCGCAAGGCACGGCCTCGCAGCCATCGGTCTCGAACGCATCCTGGCGCGGCATGCTGATCGCCCATCTCAACCGCTACAAGCGCTTCCCGGGCGGAGCCAATCCCGGGACCGTCCAGGTCGCCTTTTCGATCGACCGGGCTGGGCGCGTCCTGTCCTCGCGCGTCGTCGGCACGTCGGGCAATGCGGCGCTCGACGAGGAGGCCGCCGCGATGATCCGGCGCGCCAGTCCGGTTCCCGCTCCTCCTGCCGGGGTCGGCGGGGGTGGCGCGATCTCGCTGTCGGTGCCAGTTCGCTTCAACCGCTGAGAAGCAGAGGCGGCCGGCGCGCTCCGTCGCTGGCGTCCGACGTCACCTGTGTCCAACCGACCGGTCGCGGAGCAGCGATCCATCCTTGGCCGGCGCCATCCGTCGCCGAGGCGTGGGCGCGCCAAAGTGATCTCCACTTTTCAGCACCGGGCCTGGACCTGCCTTTCGATCGGCCGCCCCCCGCTCCTTTACCTGGGCTGGCTGACGCGCTCCAATGGCGAGGTCACGGCGTGTCCGGCCGTCTCGCCGGCATCCTGGATGTTGCGCCCGAGTTCCTCGACCTTGTCGCCGAAATTGTTTCGGGTATGCGGGTCGATGACGGCGATCGGCGCCGAGACGACGAGGCCCGCCGCGGTACCGACGGCTGCCGCCGCCGTGCCGGTCGCCTGGATCAGCCGGTCACCGATGCCGACGCGCGAATCGGTGATCGGCTGGCCGGAAACCAAGCGCGTGCCGATCAGCTTCACCACTTCGGGGCTCTCGGCGAACTTGCCGTGGTTGAGGCTGTCGCCGCTCTTCAGCTTGGTGAGATTGAGGACGGTGATCTTGTCCGCCTCCATCTCGCTTTTATAGGGCTCGACATCAGGATCGATCGCGCCGAGGCGGGCCGTCGAGCCCCAGACGCGGCGGGAGACGGCGAGCGCCCGGTCGTCCTGCGAGACGAACAGGGTGAACTTCGGACGGCGCCCCTCCATCTCTTTGACCTGGGTGCGGAAGACGTCGACGTCGACGTCGGGCGACGCCAGCATGACATTGGCGATCTTCGCGGGAATCCCGCGATTGCGGATCGCCATCAGCGTCAGCGCCTCGAGCGTGAGCCAGTTGCCCATGGAGTGGGCGAGGATCGAGACCTCGCCGACCGCCGGGTCGCGGGCGAGCGCTTGCAGCAGGTTCTCGAGGGCGTGGCGGGAGTAGTTGGTGCTCTCGCGATCATAGCCATAGGCGAAGATCGAGCCGCGTGATGGCCAGGTGAACAGCACCGGCACGACCTCGGCGCCGGAATCATGAACGATCTGGGCGAAGCGATAGACCGCATCCTCGAAGCGGTTGTTGAAACCGTGGATGAAGACCATGACCCGGCGCTTCGGCACCTTCGACGCTGCCGAATGCAGGCGCGCCAGCGCGGCGGTCCGATCGAGCTTCTCGACCTTCAGCGTTACGAAATCGGTCGCCGGATTGCCGGGCAGTTTGCTCGGCCACTGCACCTCGCCGACAGCGCGCTTGCCGTCCGGCGGCAGGGAGACGGTGATCTCGGCGAAAGCGCTCTTGCCACGCTCGCCCGAGAACAGCACGCCCTCATCCGCATCGGGCGCGCGCGTCGTGCCAACCAGCATGGTGACCTTGCTGGTTCCCGGCACTGTCGCCGCGACGGGCCCGAGCACGCCCTTGACGTCACCGGCACAGCCGGCGAGCAGGCCGCCCAGCAGGAACACCGCAGGCGCCGCGGAACGTCGATGCCGGGCCGCGGCCTGATTGCTGCTGAACAAAGTCACAGGCCACCCCGAGCCGCCTCAACGCGCCCGACCATTGTCGGCGCCGACGGGCGCGTCAAGCTCCACGTCGACGCCTTGCCGGCTACACCATGAACTGGCCGCCATTGACCTCGAGGGTCTGGCCGGTGATGTAGCCACTCATCGATGGGCTGGCGAAGAACAGGAACGCGCCGACATTCTCCTGCGGCGTGCCGAGGCGACCCATCGGAATCGTCTGGCGCATCGCCTCGATCTGCTGCGGCGTCGAATAGCGCTCATGGAACGGCGTCATGATCACGCCCGGCGAGACCGCGTTGACGCGGATGCCGAAGGGCAGGAACTCCTTGGCCATGCCACGGGTCAGGTTGAGCACGAAGGCCTTGGAGCTGGCATAGAGCGACGAGCCCGGGCCGCCGCCATTACGCGCCGCGACCGAGCTCAGGTTGATGACGCTGGAATGGCCGGATTGCTTGAGGTGCGGCAGCGCCGCCTTCGAGGCCATCACGACCGAGCGGACATTGAGATCGACGACGCTGTCGAAGAAGGCATCGTCGACCTCGCCGATCGGGGTGCGTTTGACAAGCGCGCCGGCATTGTTGACGAGGACGTCGAGCCCGCCGAGCTTTTCGGCCGCCTTGCCGACCAGATCCTCGGTCGCAGCGCTGTCGGAGACGTCCGCCTGGAGCGCATGGGCCTCGCCGCCCGCAGCGCGGATCTCGGCGACGACCGCATTCGCCTCCGCCTCGCTCGACTTGTAGTGGACGATGACGCGCATGCCATGGGCCGCATAGGCCTTGGCGACGGCCGCGCCGATGCCGGTGCTGGAGCCGGTGATCAGGGCGCGCATGCCCTTCAGGTCGTCAAGCATAATTCCTCCGCTTTGGTTTTAATCGTTTCAATCACGATCATGCGCGACCGGGCGCCGGACCGCCACCGCCATGCGGGCAACCCGGCCATTCGCTGGCGCCGTTTCAGAGGAACTTGGTCATCGCCTTGAACTCGGCCAGGAGCTCGCGCGAACCGTCCGGGATGTGACCGGCAGCCTCCTCCAGGCAATGGTCGATATGCTCCTGGATCAGAATCTTGCGAGCATTCGCGATTGCGCCTTCGACCGCCTGCAATTGCTGCGCGATGTCGAGGCAGGAGCGGACATTGACGACCATCTCTATGGTCGCGCGCAAATGTCCCTCCGCCCGCCTCAGCCGGGTGATGACCTCCGGATTCCGGTGATGGTGGATCCGGGCGTGAGCCTCGTCCTGCATCTTGCTCCTATCCTCCCCGGGAGGTTATAGACCTGCCACGGTGCTTGCGCATATCGATCGCGCGCATGGCCGCCAGCCGGCTGCGTCGGGCCGGGGCGGGATGCGTGCCAAGGCAAGCAGCGGTCCGATCGGGCAGGCGCCGGCGCGAGACCGGGCGCATCCCCGAAGATCGGGCGGGCGAGGACGAGACGGGCGCCCCCGACCAGCGCCGGCAGAGCCGGACGGCACGGCAGCGCGCGATCCGTTCCGGATCCGGGGCCATTTCGTGCCTAGTTTTACCGAACTGCTCGCACAGGGTGCGGGCCATGCCTGGCTGTTCATTCCGAGCGCGATCCTGCTCGGCGCACTGCACGGGCTCGAGCCCGGCCATTCCAAGACGATGATGGCGGCCTTCATCGTCGCTGTACGAGGGTCCGTTCCGCAAGCAATCCTGCTCGGGCTCGCCGCGACGTTGTCCCACACGCTCGTGGTCTGGGCAGTCGCCCTCACCGGTCTCTATCTGGCGCGTGATCTCGACGCCGAGGCGACGGAGCCCTGGTTCCAGCTCGCCTCCGGCCTGATCATCATTGCGATCGCGTTCTGGATGCTATGGCGAACTTGGCAGGGGCAGCGCGCACTGCGGCCGGTCGGTCACGGCCATGGCGAGGGCGGCGGGCATCGCCATAGTCATTCGCACGGGCATGGACACGCGCATGGCCACTCGCACGGTCAGAGCCATCGTCATCACCATGCCGCCGACAGCGAAGAACCGATGGACGCCCATCAGCGCGCCCATGCGGAGGACATTCGCAGACGCTTCACCGACCGGCCGGTGACGACCTGGCAAATCGCCTTGTTCGGGCTGACCGGCGGGCTGATCCCCTGCCCGGCCGCGATCACCGTGCTGCTGATCTGCATGCAGCTGCGCGAGATCGCGCTCGGCGCGGTGCTGGTGCTGTGCTTCTCGATCGGTCTGGCACTGACGCTGGTTTCGGTCGGTATCGCCGCCTCGCTCAGCCTGCGAGCGGTCGAGAAGCGGTCGAACTGGCTTTCGACTCTCTCGGCAAGGGCGCCCTATGTCTCGGGCGTCTTGATCGTGCTCGTCGGCCTGTACACCGTCTATCACGGCTGGAGCGGCCTGCAGGTGCAGGCGGCGCGCGCCGCGGCGATGCTGGTCAGCCCAGCGCCTGGTTGACCAGCGCGAAGAGCCTGGCCGGACCGGGGGGCGCCGGCCGCTCGCCGCACAGCATCACCAGGCCGGTATCGACTTCCGGCAAGCCCAGCTCCGTCAGCCAGCTGCCGAGGCCCGTCGGCGCAGGCACGTCGACGCGGATGAACTCGCTCGGCCGGGCCGCTAGGCCATGCGCGATCAGGCAGCGCGCGGCCCGATAGTCGACGGCAGCGACGGGGCCGATCAGCCAGCCAAGCCCGCGGCGGCGCAGGACCGAGAAGCCCGCGGCGACGCCGTCCCGATCCAGAACATACGCCTCGCCGCGACCGAGCAGGGCCGAGAGAACCGGGGCACGCGGAAGACCGGTCGCGGCTTCGTCGAGCGCGGCCAAAACGGGAAGGTCGGCCTCGGTCGCAAGGCGCAGAGTCTCACTCGGCCCCAGAGGCGGAAGCCCGACTGCGGGCGCCGGCCCCTGGTGCTGCAGCACCGTCCCGACCGGCTCGAAGCCGTATTTCGCATAGAGCGGCCGCCCCTGCTCGGTCGCGATCAGGCCGCGCGAACGGCCTCTGGTGGCATCGAGCAGCCCCTGCATCAGCAGCTTGCCGAGGCCGGCGCCCTGGCGCTCGGGCGCGACGATGATGCTGCCGAGCGAGGCGTGGCCGGAGCCGAACGTCCACCACATCGCGGTGCCGACCACCTCGCCCGCGGCGATGGCGGCGAGCCCCTGGCCGAGGCCTAGCACCAGCGCCCAGTCCTCGCGCCGATGAGCCCAGCCGACCTGTTGCGACAGGCGATGGCAGGCGTCGAGATCATCCGGCGTCAGCGCGCGCAGATGGGCTGCGCCAACGGCGTTAGGCAAGGCGCTCACCGGCAGAAGTCGGCGCAGCCGGCGTCCCAGAACCGCGCCGCTTCCGCCAGTGGCGGAACCGAGGGGCGCGGCTTGGCGCCGGGCAGATCGGCCGGGACCGGCACGACCAGCTCCCACCAGCGATGGGCACATTGCGAGCGGAAGGCCATCTGGTCGCTGATCGAGGTGCCTTCGCGCGCGAGGGCGGCGTCGAGCGCCTCGCAGCTCTGGCGCAGCGCGGCGTCATGGGCGTCGCTCGGATCATTGGCATAGTCGTGGAAGGCCTCGGTGAAGGCCTCCATCTCGCGGGCGATATGCGGCCATTCCGCGCGACCGAGATTCCAGGCGTCCATCCATTCGCGCACGACCGTTTCGACGGCCTCAGCCTTCGGCTTGTCGGCGACCTTGCGGGCAGTGGTCAGCATGTGCCGCATCAGCTCGGCGCGGGCGTGGATGTGACGCGCGGCAAGGGCAGCCTTCTGCATGGCGGCGATGGAGTCCACAGCCTCCTGCTGCAGTTCCTCGACGAAATGGGGCATGATCTTCTCCGGTCAGGGCAGCGTCGCGAGGCGGGCGAACATCCGCTCGAACAGCGTCTCGGCCTGGACAGTCGCGACGACATGGGCGTTGGGCTCGCGCTTCAGGCGGCCGTTCCAGTCGATGGTGGTGCGCCCGCGCAAGGGGCCGTCACTGGTCTCGACCTCGACGAAGCAGTCGCGGCCGGAGAACAGCTCGGGCCAGAGCAGAAAGGCGATAACGCAGGGGTCGTGCATGGGATGGCCGACCGTGCCGAGCCCGCCGGGGCGAGGCCGCGTCAGCATGCCGTGCACAACGCGGCCGGCGGCGTTGCCGTGTTCGAGCAGGCGCGCGACCTGCTCGTGCGCGGCGATGGCCTGCAGCGTGACGCCGAGGCCCATCATCACGATCGGCCGGCCGCAGCCAAAGACGATCGCGGCCGCATGCGGATCGACATGGATGTTGAACTCGGCAGCCGGGGTGACGTTTCCGAGCGCCAGCGCCCCGCCCATCAAGACGATGCGCTTCACTTTCGGCAACACATCGGGCGCCAGCCGGAAAGCAAGCGCGAGATTGGTCAGCGGCCCGAGTGGGCAGAGCGTGACGCCGTCATCCGGCGCTGCGCGCAAGGTTGCGATCAGCGCCTCGACCGCATGGCCGGGCGCCACCTCGCCGCGCGGCGGCGGCAGGTCGGCGCCAGCAAGCCCGTCCGGGCCGCAGACGAACTCCGCCGTAGATAGCGGGTAGACCAGCGGCACGTCCGCGCCGCGATGGACGGGCACGTCCTCGCGCCCGCAAAGCTCGCGGATGCGTAGCGCATTGGCCGTGGTCTGCGCCACCGGGACATTGCCGGCGACGGTGGTGATCGCCTTCAGGTCGAGCTCGCCAGCGCTGGCGAAGGCAAGCAGCAGGGCGACGGCGTCGTCCTGGCCGGGATCGGTGTCGATGATGGTGGTTTCGCGCATGATCTTCAGGCCGCGCGGGCGTTTCCAGCCATGATCATGTGGCTGAGATCGTCGGCGGTGAGATCGCCGAGCGGCTGATCGACGTACTTTCGACCCGCGCCCATGATCACAACGCGGTCGGCGAGCGCGACCACGTCGCGCATGTTGTGGCTGATCAGCAGCACCGTCTTGCCATCGGCCTTGAGCTTGCGGATCAGGTCGAGGACGAGCGCCGTCTCCTTGACGCCGAGCGCCGCCGTCGGCTCGTCCATGATGATGATCTCGGCCTTCCAGCGCAGTGCCCGCGAAATCGCGACCGCCTGGCGCTGGCCGCCGGAAAGCCGCTCGACCGGGCGGTCCATGTCCTCGACCGTGACCGAGAGCTGCTTGAGGAAGCCGCGCGCCTCCTGCGCCATCCTCTTCTTGTCGAGCACGCGCAGGAAGGGCAGCAGCACGGGCTTGGTCAGCTCCGAGCCCATGAAGACGTTCTGGGCGATGGAAAGGCGCGGCGCCAGCGCGAGGTCCTGATAGATGGTGGCGACGCCGTGGCTCAGCGCATCATGCGGCGAGGCGAAGACGACCTCCTTGCCGCGCATCGAAATAGTGCCCGAGCTCGCCTCCTCGGCGCCGGAGATCACCTTGATCAGGCTCGACTTGCCGGCGCCGTTGTCGCCGCAGATCGCCACCACCTCGCCGGGATGGATGTCGAGATCGACCTCGCGCACGGCGACGACCGGGCCGTAATTCTTGCCGATGCCGCGCAGGGACAGGAGGGGGGTGGCGGTCATCGCAACTGGCTCCGGACGCTCCGTCCGTCATGCTCGCCCTTGTGGCGAGCATCCACGTCTTGAACACCAAAGCTGGCGAAGGAAGACGTGGATGGTCGGGACAAGCCCGACCATGACGATGAGAGGTTCGCCCTTATCTTCACTTCAGGAACTGCTGGACGTTGCTCTTGTCGACCAGCACGGCGTCGGTGAAGAGGTAGGGACCGGAGGTCACCGTCTCCTTCGGCTTCTTGTCGACGACGATGGTCTGAACCGCGTCGACCGCCTGCTTGCCCATCTCCTCGAAGGGGATGGAGACGGTCGCCATGAAGGTCGAAGCCGGGTCGGCGATGCGGGCATAGGTCTCCTTGCCGCCATCGACCGAGACCAGCGGGATCTGGCCCTTCTTGACGCCCTGCGCCTGCAGGAGATCGTCGATGATGTAGGCCTGGCCGTCGAAGGAAGCCCAGATGCCATTGATCTTGCCCTGGTTCTGCAGGAGCAGCGCCTGCATGCCGGCGCGGACATCATCACGCCAGCTCTGGGTGCGGGCCATCGAGAACTTGCCGAGTTCCTTCACCGCCTGGTTCTCGGAAAGCACGGCGTCGAGCAGCTTGCCGCGGATACGCGAGGCGACGTTGAGATCGAAGCGGGCCGAAACGATGTTGCCCTGGTAGCCGAGCTGGCCGAGCAGGTAGAGCGCCGCCTCGGCGCCGACCTTGTACTCGTTGGTCTGGATGTCGAAGAGCGCGTGCGGGCTCGCCCCCGACTGCACGGTGATGACCGGGATCTTGGCGTCCTTGGCCGCCTTGAACTGGGCGTCGGCCTCGACCGGCTTGCCCATGGCGATGATGATCGCATCGACCTTCTTGGCGATCAGCGCGTCGAACTGCTCGGCGTGCTTGGGCAGTGCGCCCTCCGAGTTGAGCAGCGTGACGTTCCAGCCCTTGGCCTTGGCCGCAGCAGCTGCGGCATTGGCGACGCGGGCATGCGTCTCCGAGGAGAACTGAAAGCCGATGACGCCAAGCTCGAAAGCCTGCGCGCCCTGCCCCAACCCGACCACGGCGACCGCCGCCAGCAGCACTTTCCTGATACCGACCATGATGAGCTCTCCCCGTAGCCTTACGATGGCTGACTTAGACCTTGAACGCCGCCTTCTTCATCGCGCTGGCCGAGAAGGCGACCGAGCCGATGATGATGAGGCCGAGAACGATATCCTGAACGTAATAGGGCTGGCCGAGCAGCACCAAGCCGTTGCCGAGCACCTTGAGCACCAGCGCCGCGAAGACAGTGCCAGGCACGTTCGGCTTGCCCGGCTCGAACATGGTCATCCCGAGCAGCACGGCGGCAATGGCGTAGAGCAGGTAGTCGCCGGCCATGTTCGGCGCCGCCGAGGACAAATTCGCCGCGAGCAGGACAGCGGTGATGCTGGCGAGGACGCCGGCGAGCAGCAAGCCGATGCGCTTCATGCGCGCGGTGGCGATGCCGGCAAGCCGCGCCGCCTCGTCCGCCTCACCGGTCGCGACCATATGGGCACCGGTGCGCGTCCATTTGACCAGCCCCCATGCGAAGAGCGTGACGCCGGCGAGCCAGAGCACGAGATTGGGGATGCCGAAGGTGTAGCCGCGCGCCAGCCCGGTGAAGCCAGTCGGCCAGCGCCCGACGAAGGCGACGCCCTGGGTGATCATGAAGGCGAAGCCCTTGGCGATCGCGGCCGTGCCGAGCGTCATGATCAGCGAGGGGATGCGCAGCACGGTGACGCCGTAGCCATTGACCGAGCCGAGCACGACGCCGACGGCGAGCGCCGCCGCGACCGCGACCAGCGGCGGGTACTGCAACTGGACCAGCCAGCCGCAGACCACGGCGGCGAGGCTCGCGACCTCCGAGATCGAGAGATCGAGCTCGGCGACGGTGAAGGCGAGGGCAAAGCCGAGCGCCAGGATGGCGAGGAAGCTCGTATCCTTCAGCACGTTGACGATGTTCATCGTCGTCGCGAAGTTCGGCGCGAAGACGACAAAGAAGGTGATCAGCAGAAGCCCCGCAACCGCGGTGCCGTAGCGGCCGATGAAGTCGCGCATGCTCATGCCGGCCATCAAGCGGGCCCCTTGGCGATCGCCGAGATCGGCGAGAGGATTTCGATGCCGCCGGTGACCGGGATCAGCGCGCCGGTGACGAAGGCGGCGGCCGGCGAGAGCAGGAAGGCGATGACGCCGGCGACATCCTCAGGCCGACCGAGCCGGCCGAGCGGGGTACGCTGCGCGGCGCCCTCGACCAGCGCATCGAACTGGCTCGCGAAGCCGCCGCGGACCATCGGCGTGTCGATGATCCCTGGTGCCACCGCATTCACCCGGATCGCGTGTCGGCCGAGCTGCTGCGCCATGCCGTAGGTCAGCGTAGCGACGCCGCCCTTGGCCGCGCCGTAGGCGAGGTTCGCCCCGCCATTGCTATGGGCGATCGAGGAGATGTGGACGATGGCACCGCCCTCGCCGTGCGCGATCAGCTGCTTCGACACCGCCTTGGAAATGCGGAACACGGCGGAGAGGTTGATGTCGACGAACTTCTCCCATTCCTCATCCTCCATCTCGACCATCGGCACCGGGCGGGAGGCGCCGGCCCCGGTGACGAGATTGTCGAGGCGGCCGAAGCGCTCGATGGCGAGCTCGACCAAAGCCGAGCCGAGCCCGTGGTCGCGAACGTCGCCGGTCAGCGCCGCGACTTCGGCGCCCTCGCCCTGGAGCCGCTGGGCGAGTTCGGAGAGCGGACCGGCGTCGAGCCCGGACAGGACGAGCCGGTGAGCGGGCGCCAGCGTCGCGGCGAGCGCACCGCCAATGCCGCCGGAAGCCCCGGTGATCAGGGTGACGGGCCTCGGCATCAGGCCGCCCCGCCTGCCGGGCAAGGGAGAGAGGGAACCGGCACTGCGGGATCGGGCGATGGCATCAGACGTCTCGAACCTTCGGATGCCCGTCGGTAAGGCGCAAATGCGAATGCGGCAACCTCATTTGCGCAGCACGCCCACCCCTGTGAAAACCCCGGCTCCGTCCGGCGGCCAGGCGGCCAGCGCCTGCGAGACCGGGGCGAGCGCCTGCTCGCTCTGCCGATAGAGCGCGAAAAGCGCGTCATAGGCCCTCTCACGGTCAGGATCGGGCTCGAAACGAGCTGCGGTCGTGACCAGCGCCGCCTGCGCCGCCGCCAGCGAGGCAAAGCGGCCGAGGCCTGTGAAGGCGATGATCGCGGCGCCGAGCAATCCCGGCTCCTGCGAGGCTCCGACTACGACCGGCCGGCCGCAGATGTCCGCCTTGATCTGGCTCCAGACAGGATTCGCTGCGCCGCCGCCGCCGAAGCGGATCTCCGCGACCGGCCTTCCCGTCGCAGTTTCGGCGCGCGCGAGCACGATCCGGTTGAGGAAAGCGACGCCCTCCAGCACCGCGAAGGCGAGATCGGTCGCGCCATGCCAGCGATTGAGGCCGATGAAGGCGCCGCGCAGACCCGGGTTCCAGTAGGGCACGCGCTCGCCCTGGAGATAGGGCAGGAACAGCACCGGCTGCGGCTGGCGAACCCCGGCAAGCAGCGCGTCGATCTCGTGCCCGATGCGGCCCTCCCCGTCGCGACCGAGCAGCGAGAGCAGCCAGGACACGGTGTCGGCGCCGTTCTGGCTCGGGCCTCCGAGCTGGAACAGGCCGCGCCAATCCACGGTCATCAGGCCTTCGGCCCTGGCCGGCTCCGGCCCCATGACGCCCAGCACTTCGGTGGTGCCGGAGATGTTGTAGGCGAACCCCTCGCGCATCGCGCCGAGCCCGACCACTGCTGCCCAGGTGTCGTTCGAGGCGCAGAAGACCGGGCGCCCGGCCAACCGGTCGAGCGGCGCCGGCAGATCGGGCTGGACCTCGCCGACCGGCTCGCAAGGCTCGAGAAGCTGCGGCAGGATCGCGGCAGAAAGCCCGATCGCGCCGAGCAGGTCGCCGCTGGCTGCCTGCTCCGCAGCGGCGAGCAGCCGCGCCAGCGAGACCGGGTCGCTCGCCTGCCGGCCGGTCAGGCGGAAGTTCAGATAGTCCTTCGGCTCGAGCACGCAGGCGAGCTCGTCGAAGTTCTCCCGCTCCTGCTCGCGCAGCCAGACGAGCCGTGCCAGCGGGTGGAAGGCGTTGATCGCAGCGGTTTCAGGATGGGCCGGGTCTAGCCGCTCGCGGAGACGAGGCAAAAGCGCCTCCGCCCGCGTGTCCTTCCAGGTCATGGCCGGGCGCACGGGCCGGCCGTCGCGGTCGATGAGGACCTGGGTACGGGTCACACCGCAGATCGCCACGGCCTCGACGGCGTCGAAGAGCCGGGGCGCCTCGCGGGCGAGCCCGGCACAGGCCTCGATCAGCGCTCGCCACCAGGCTTCGGCCTCGATCTCGGACGAGCCTGCGACATCGCGGCTGGCGGGCCCCGGAATGGCATTCTGGGCGAGAACCTGCCCGTTCCCGTCGACCAAAGCGGCGCGGAAGGAAGTACCGCCGAGATCGCAGGCGAGGACGACGCTCACGCTCGGCGCTCCGCAGCGAGGAAGACCGGGAGCGCGGCTGATGCCGGGTCGGGACAGGCGCTCGCGGACAGGCGCGGACGAGATAAAGCCATGCAGATCAAGCCGTGCGGACCGAGACGGGACTTAACCCTGCCGGCTCTAGCGCTTGCCAAGGCAGGCCGCTACCGAAATGCTCATGCTGACGAAAGGCTCGCGCCGAGGCTGGGGCAGAACCGCCGCATGATCATCCGCCAACTGGTCTATCTCGACGCCCTCGCCCGCGAGAAGCATTTCCGCCGCGCCGCCGAGGCCTGCCATGTCTCGCAGCCGACATTGTCTGCCGCCATCGCGCAGCTCGAGGAGGAACTCGGCATCCTGATCGTCGAGCGCGGCCGGCGTTTCCAGGGACTGACCCGGGAGGGCGAACTCGTGCTCGCCCATGCGCGGCGCATCCTCGCCGAGGCCGACCAGATGAAGGATGCGATCGCGGAGCTGCGCGACGGCGTCAGCGGCCGGATCAGGCTCGGCGCCGTCCCCACCGCCCTGCCGATGATCGCCCATATCACCGCGCCGTTCTCGACGCGCTATCCCGGCGCCTCGCTGACCGTGCTGTCGCTGACCTCGACCGAGATCCAGAACGGGATCGACAATTTCGAGCTCGATGTCGGCCTGACCTATCTCGACAACGAGCCGCTGGAGCGCGTCGTCTCAAAGCCGATCTACCAGGAATCCTATGTGCTTTTGACCCGCGAGGACGGGCCGCTCGGCGGGCGCGAGACGATCAGTTGGGCCGAGGCCGCGGCGCTGAAGCTCTGCCTCCTGACCTCCGACATGCAGAACCGGCGGATCATCGACGGCATCTTCCGCTCGGTCGGACATGCACCGAAGCCGGCGATCGAGACCAACTCTATCTTCAACCTGTGCTCGCATGCCGGCATTCAGGGCGTCTCCAGCATCGTTTCGATCCAGCTGCTGGAGTTCTTCGGCGTCCCGCTCGGCACCAAGGCGCTGCCGCTGATCGAACCCGACGCCAAGCGCACGATCGGCCTGATCATGGCCGATCGCCAGCCCGCAGCGCCACTCGCACGTAACCTGCTAGCCATGTCCGAGACGGTGACCGAGGCAGCGCTGCCGCGGCGCCCGATCGTGAAATAGACAACGACTATCGATCGAGCTGCAGGGCTTGGCGCCTCGCCTGTATGGTCGCGCGATAAGTCATGGCTATCGGCATTTTCATCGCACCGCAAGCCCGTCTTTGGAACAGCCACTTATCGTTTTGATAGTCACTGACTATCGAACAGTCAGAACAAACGATTTGAAATCATCCTAAACTTCGCCACCCTTCCTCAAAGGCGCGGGCCCGGAGAACGGTCCGCACGGAGGAGGGACGATGGTCCATTACCCAGCCTGGGACCAGGACGAGGCGCGCTCGATTGTGTCGAGCCTGGCTCATCTCGAGGGGGCAACCCTGCCGATCCTGCACGCCCTGCAGGAGGAATTCGGCTATGTCGATCCGCAGGCCGTGCCGCTGATCGCCGAGGCGCTCAACCTGTCGCGGGCCGATGTCCACGGCACCATTTCCTTCTACCACGATTTCAGGACCGCCCCGCCGCCGCGCAAGATCGTCAAGCTCTGCCGGGCCGAAGCCTGCCAGGCGCAGGGCTGCGAGACGCTGGTCGAGGACCTCGCGCGCGAGCACGGCATCGTCGTCGATAGTCATCATGGCAACCAGGATGCGGTGGTCGAGACCGTCTATTGCCTCGGCAATTGTGCGCTCGGCCCCTCGGCCCTGGTCGAGGGCGAGCTGATCGGCCGGGTCGACGCCGACCGGATCGCCGCCCTCTGCGGAGCCCGGCAATGAGCGAGGCGATCCGCATCTACGTCCCGGTCGACGCCGCCGCTCTTTCGGTCGGCGCCGAGGCGGTCGCGCAAGCCATTGCGCAGGAAGCACAGGCGCGCGGGATCGCCGTCGATCTCATTCGCAACGGCTCGCGCGGCATGCTCTGGCTGGAGCCGCTGATAGAGGTCGAGACGACGGGTGGGCGCATCGCTTATGGCGCAGTCGCGGCCAAGGATGTCGCCGGACTTTTCGAGGCCGGTTTCCAGAGTGGTGGCAAGCATAAGCTGTGCCTCGGGCCAACCCAAGAACTCGGCTGGCTGAAGCGCCAGCAGCGCCTGACCTTCGAGCGCGTCGGCGTTACCGATCCGCTCTCGCTCGCAGACTATCGCAAGTATGGCGGGCTGAAGGGGCTGGAAGCCGCGCTCGCCTTGTCCGGCCAGGGCATCGTCGACGAGATCAAAGCGTCAGGCCTGCGCGGGCGCGGCGGCGCCGGTTTCCCGACCGGGATAAAGTGGCAGACGGTCCACGACGCCAAGTCGACCCAGAAATACATCGTCTGCAATGGCGACGAGGGCGACAGCGGCACCTTCGCCGACCGGATGCTGTTCGAGGGCGATCCCTTCCTGCTGATCGAGGGCATGGCGATCGCCGGCATCGCGGTCGGCGCGTCCAAGGGCTATCTCTACATCCGCTCGGAATATCCGCACGCGATCAGGACCATGCAGTGCGCCGTGCTGAAGGCGCGCAATGCCGGCATGCTAGGCAGCGCGGTGCTGGGCTCGCGCCACAGCTTCGACATGGAGGTCCGGGTCGGCGCCGGCGCCTATATCTGTGGCGAGGAGACCTCGCTGCTGGAGAGCATTGAGGGAAGGCGCGCCATCGTGCGGGCCAAGCCCCCGATCCCGGCCCTGCAAGGCCTGTTCGGCAAGCCGACCGTCGTCAACAACGTTCTCTCCTTCGCAGCCGTGCCCTGGATCCTCGACCATGGCGGCAAGGCCTATGCCGATTACGGCATGGGTCGCTCGCGCGGCACACTGCCGGTCCAGCTCGGCGGCAATGTCAGGCGCGGTGGGCTGATCGAACTCGCCTTCGGCATCTCACTGCGCGAGATCATCGAGGAGATGGGCGGCGGCACGCTTTCGGGCCGGCCGATCCGGGCCGTGCAGGTCGGCGGGCCGCTCGGCGCTTATCTCACCGCGAAGCAGCTCGACACGGTGATGGACTATGAGGCGCTGGCCGGCATCGGCGCGATGCTCGGCCATGGCGGCATCGTCGTCTTCGACGACAGCGTCGACATGGCCAAGCAGGCCCGCTTCGCCTTCGAATTCTGCGCCAAGGAGAGCTGTGGCAAGTGCACGCCCTGCCGTATCGGCGCGACGCGGGGCGTCGAGATCGTCGACAGGATCATCGCAGGCCATGAGCGGCCGAAGAACCTGGCGGTGCTGCGCGACCTCAACCGGCTGATGACGGACGCCTCGCTCTGCGCCATGGGCGGGCTGACCCCGATGCCGGTGATGAGCGCGCTGAACCATTTCTCCGAGGATTTCGACCGCCCGCCGCCAGAGGCCCTGCCGCAGGCAGCCGAGTGAGGAGCTCATCATGAGCCTGATCAAGGAAATCGATTTCGGAACGCCGATCCGGGTCGCCGAGAAGACGGTGACGCTGACGATCGATGGCGAGAGCGTCACGGTTCCCGCCGGCACCTCGGTGATGGCCGCGGCAATGAGCATGGGTACCGCCATTCCCAAGCTCTGCGCTACAGACTCGCTCGAACCCTTCGGCTCCTGCCGGCTCTGCCTGGTCGAGATCGAGGGGCGGCGTGGTACGCCCGCCTCCTGCACGACCCCGGCCGAGGAAGGCATGGTGGTGCGCACCCAGTCGGAGCGGCTGTCGGGCCTGCGCAAGGGCGTGATGGAACTCTACATCTCCGACCATCCGCTCGACTGCCTGACCTGCTCGGCCAATGGCGATTGCGAATTGCAGGACATGGCGGGCGCGGTCGGCCTGCGCGAAGTCCGCTACGGCTATGAGGGCGAGAACCACGTCAAGCCGGTGACGATGGAGGGCTATGCCAACGAGAGCTGGCTGCCCAAGGATACGTCCAACCCCTACTTCACCTACGACCCGTCGAAGTGCATCGTCTGCAATCGCTGCGTGCGCGCCTGCGCCGAGGTGCAAGGCACCTTCGCGCTGACGATCACCGGGCGCGGCTTTGACTCGCGCGTCGCCGCGGGGCCGACCGATTTCCTCGGTTCCGAATGCGTCTCCTGCGGCGCCTGCGTGCAGGCCTGCCCGACGGCAACGCTGATCGAGAACAAGGTGATCGAGCTCGGCCAGCCCGAGCATTCCAAGGTCACCACCTGCGCCTATTGCGGCGTCGGCTGCTCGTTCAAGGCCGAGATGCAGGGCGACCGGGTCGTGCGCATGGTACCCTACAAGGACGGCAAGGCGAATGAGGGCCATTCCTGCGTCAAAGGACGCTTCGCCTGGGGCTATGCCAACCACAAGGACCGCATCACCAGCCCGATGATCCGCGAGAAGATCACCGATCCCTGGCGCGAAGTGTCCTGGGAGGAGGCGATCAACTACGCCGCCAGCGAGTTCAAGCGCATCCAGGCCAAGTATGGCCGGGAATCGGTCGGCGCCATCACCTCCTCGCGCTGCACCAATGAGGAGGTCTTCCTCGTCCAGAAGCTGGTGCGCGCCGCCTTCCGCAACAACAACGTCGATACCTGCGCCCGCGTCTGCCATTCGCCGACCGGCTACGGGCTCAAGACGACGCTCGGCACCTCGGCCGGCACCCAGGACTTCAAATCGGTCGCCAAGTCCGACGTCATCGTCGTGATCGGCGCCAACCCGACGGACGGCCACCCGGTCTTCGGCTCGCGGATGAAGAAGCGCCTGCGCCAGGGCGCCCGCCTCGTCGTGATCGACCCGCGCCGGATCGACCTCGTTCGGTCGCCGCATGTCGCGGCGGAGCATCATCTCCAGCTCCGGCCCGGCACCAATGTCGCGCTGATCAACGCCATGTCCCATGTCGTGGTCACCGAAGGGCTGATCGCCGAAGACTATGTGCGCGAGCGCTGCGATCTCGCCGATTTCGAGATCTGGGCCCGGTTCATCGCCGAGGAGCGCAACTCGCCGGAAGCGAGCGAGGCATTCACCGGCGTGCCGGCAGCCGATGTCCGCGCCGCAGCGCGACTCTACGCGACCGGCGGCAATGGCGCGATCTATTACGGGCTCGGGGTCACCGAGCACAGCCAGGGCTCAACCACTGTGATGGCGATGGCCAATCTCGCCATGGCGACCGGCAATATCGGGCGCGACGGCGTCGGCATCAATCCGCTGCGCGGCCAGAACAATGTCCAGGGTTCCTGCGACATGGGCTCCTTCCCGCACGAATTCTCGGGCTATCGCCATGTCGCCGACGACGCGACGCGGCAGAGCTTCGAGGCGCTATGGGGCGTGCCGCTCGATGCCGAGCAGGGCCTGCGCATCACCAACATGCTCGACGAGGCGGTCGGCGGCAGCTTCAAGGGGCTCTATGTCCAGGGCGAGGACATCGCCCAGTCGGACCCGAACACCCAGCATGTCACCGCCGGCCTCGCCTCGATGGAATGCGTCGTCATCCAGGACTTGTTCCTGAACGAGACCGCGAAATACGGCCATGTCTTCCTGCCGGGCTCCTCCTTCCTGGAGAAGGACGGCACCTTCACCAATGCCGAGCGGCGCATCAACCGCGTCCGCCAGGTGATGGCGCCGCTCTCCGGCAAGGCCGAATGGCAGGTGACGATCGAGCTCGCCCGGGCGCTCGGCTACGAGATGGGTTACGGCCATCCCTCCGAGATCATGGACGAGATCGCGGCGCTGACACCGAGCTTCGCCGGGGTCAGCTACGACAAGCTCGAGACGCTCGGCTCGGTGCAGTGGCCCTGCAACGAGAAGGCGCCTTCCGGCACGCCGCTGATGCATGTCGACCGCTTCGTGCGCGGCAAGGGCCGGTTCATGATCACGGAGTATGTGCCAACGCAGGAGCGCACCGGACCGCGCTACCCGCTGATCCTGACCACCGGCCGCATCCTCTCGCAGTACAATGTCGGCGCGCAGACCAGGCGCACCGAGAACCAGGCCTGGCATGCCGAGGACCGGCTGGAGATCCATCCGTTCGACGCCGAGAGCCGCGGCATCCAGGACGGCGACCTCGTCGCCCTCGCCAGCCGCTCCGGCGACATCTCGCTGCGGGCGGAGATCACCCAGCGGGTGCAGCCCGGCGTGGTCTATACCACCTTCCACCATGCCACGACGGGCGCCAACGTCATCACCACCGACTATTCCGACTGGGCGACCAACTGCCCGGAATACAAGGTAACGGCGGTCGAGGTGCGGCGGACGAACTATTTCTCCGAATGGCAGGAGCGCAACCGCGAGCACGATGTCTCGTTGCGCCTGATTGCGGGACGCCTGCCCGATGCCGCGGAATAGCCCTCCTGCCCAACCGCCGGCGAGCGTCGCGACGCCGGCAGCGATGTTGCGCTTCGCTTCCGGCCGGTCGGAGACCGCGAGCGCCGAAGTCGCCGTCGAGGCCGCAGTCAACATCGTCTACGGCAACCTGCCCTATGCCGTGATGATGGCGACGCCGTCCGATCTCGAGGATTTCGTCGTCGGCTTCAGCCTGACCGAAGGCATTATCCGCAGCGGCGACGAGATCAGGGATATCGTGGTCTGCCCGCAGGCCAACGGCATCGTCGTCACAGTCGAGCTGGCACCGGGGCGCTTCCGCGAGCATCTGGCGCGACGGCGCAATCTTTCGGGGCGTACCTCCTGCGGCCTTTGCGGCGTCGAGGCGCTCGCCGACCTGCCGGCGGCGGAAGCGCGTGCCGGCATGGCGATGCCGATCACGCCTGCGGCGATCGCCACCGCGCTTTCCACGCTCGAGCGCCATCAGCCGCTGCACCGGCTGACCCGTTCCGTACACGCCGCCGCCTGGTGCGACCGCGACGGGACGATCCTGGCAGCGCGCGAGGATGTCGGCCGTCACAACGCGCTCGACAAGCTGATCGGCGCGCGGCTGCGGGCCGGCCACCCCGCCAGTGACGGCTTCGTACTGGTCACCAGCCGCGCTTCCTTCGAGATGGTCGAGAAAGCGGCGATATTCGGTGCCGGGACTCTGGTGACGATTTCGGCGCCGACCTCGCTGGCGATCGAGCGGGCCAAGGTGCTCGGATTGACCCTGGTCTGCGTCGCCCGCGAGGACGCCGCACGCATCTTCGCCGGCGCGCTGGCCAACCCCGTGGAGGCCGAGGCGCCATGACCGAGATCCTGATGACCGAAGCCCTCGCAGCCCCGGCGGATGCCGCCGCCCATCATAGCGATCACCTCGCCAAGCTCGCGCGCATGGCCAACCAGATCGCCGAGTTCTTCCAGGCCTATCCAGAAGCCGAAGCGGTCGACGCGATCGCCGACCACATCAACCAGTTCTGGACCCGGCGCATGCGCGAGGACTTCCGCGCTGGCTTCGCAGGCGATACCGGCGCCCTGTCGCCGTTGGCGCGGAAGGCGCGCGCGAAGGTCAAGGCCGCGACGCCAGGCTAGCTCGCACAAGGCCACCTGCTGCCCGCTGACCGCCCGCCATCCTGCCGGAAAAGCCCGGCCTTACCTAGCGTCCCGTTCTGCGTGACGGCCTACCCGGCCATGATCAAACGCGGCTACAACTATGCCGCGCCCGGCGTCACGATCCGACCACAATCCCATCGGGCGGGAGGGAATCGGAATGGCGACGCGACCGGCCGGCGAGATCAAGGTGCTTGGCGCGCAGGACGGCGAGAGCTTCTGGCAGCCGGTCCCGGCTAACGGCTTCGTGCGCAACCTGCTCAACGACAAGGCCGTCGCCAGCGAGAACCGTTTCGCCATGGGGACGCAGACCGTGGCGCCGCGCTCCTTCATCCGCGAGCACACCCATGACCGCAACGAGGAGATCATCTTCGTGGTTAGGGGCCGCGGCATCGCCCGTATAGACGGCGTCGACCACCCGCTCGAGGAAGGCTCCTGCGTCTTCGTCGGCCGCGACCGCAAGCACCATTTCCTCAATCCGCATGACGAGCCGCTGACCTTCCTGTGGCTGATCATGCCGGGCGGGCTCGACGAATTCTTCGCGCAGATCGGCCGGCCGCGCAGGCCAGGCGAACCGGCGCCCGAGCCGTTCCCGCGGCCGGAGAACGTCGCCGAGATCGAGGCGCGCACCGTGTTCGGCTGGACCGATGCGAGCTTCAACCAGCATAAGTGAAAGGCGCCCTGGCGCCGAAGGAGACGCAGCAATGACTTATATCCGCGCGATCAGCCGCCCCTTCATCGGCGAGGCCCGATGAGCGCCGTCGCCCAGCGTGCCGTGAGCGGCGAATTCGAGGCGCACACCGCCGATGGCGCCGTGCTGCGCGGCTGCTCGCAGGGCGAGGGACCGGTGCTGCTGCTGGTGAGCGGTATCAACGGCACCGCCGCTTTCTGGGACGACAATGCCGCGACCCTCGCCCGTTCCTTCCGGGTGCTGCGTTTTGACCAGCGCGGCATGGGCGCCAGCACGCGCGGTACCGCGCGCTCGACGATCGACCAGCTGGCGCAGGACTGCCTTGCCGTCCTCGACGCTGCCGGTGTCGAACGCGCCGTGCTGCTCGGGCATTCGACCGGCGGCTGCATCGGCCTGTCGCTGGCGCGCCAGGCGCCCCACCGGCTCGCCGGGCTGATCCTGAGCGGCAGTTGGCTGAAGCAGAACCGCTACATGTCGGCCCTGTTCGAGACGCGCCTCGCCATTCTCGACCAGCACCCGCGTGCCTACGCCGCGAGCGCGACGCTGATGGCCTATCCCCCGACCTGGCTCGAGGCGCACTGGAACGTCTACGAAGGCGCCGTCGCCAGCGCGCCGGCGACTAACGAGGAGAGGCAGATCATGCGCGAGCGCATCGACGCACTGCGTTCCTTCGACGGCTCGGCCTGGAGCACCAGCCTGGCCCTACCCGTGCTGATCCTCGGCGCGCGCGACGACATGGTCGTTCCCGCTTTCCTGCAGGACGAGCTCGCCGCCGGCCTGCCCGGCGCACGCAAGACCATGCTCGACACCGGCGGGCATTACTTCCCGGTTTCTCGGCCTGATGCTTTCACCGCCAATGTCGCGGAATGGATCAGCGAAATCGCAGCGCGCTCCGCCCCCACGGGATCGTGAAGCCAAACACCGCGGGCGGCCGCACAGGCGACGTCCATCCGCGGCGAACTGACCAGTTTCAGAATTCCTCTAATTCGCTATCCCATGGTCGCTGGAGTCCGGCCTGCGTCGACGACATGTGCGATGCCGGCCGGACGCCGCGAGCGAACGGGTCGTGACGACCTGCCTGCCCGGTCCCGTGCCACGCACCCAGCTTCAAGAAGGATCGACCATGAAAGCCATCGCCAGCGCCGCCCTTCTCACCCTCGGCTTCGCCACTCTTGCCGCCACCGCGGCATCGGCCCAGGACATCTCCGCCGGCGAGCGATCCTGGAACAAGTGCCGCGCCTGCCACCAGATCGGCGAAGGCGCGAAGAATCTGGTCGGCCCGCAGCTCAACGGGCTGTTCGGCCGCCATACCGGCGCCGTCGAGGGCTACAGCTATTCCGCCGCCAACAAGGGCGCCGACATCACCTGGGACGAGGCGATCTTCGCCGAGTACATCAAGGATCCGCGCGCCAAGATCCCCGGCACCAAGATGATCTTCGCCGGCATCAAGAACGACAAGGAAATCGCCGACCTGACGGCCTTCCTCAAGCAGTTCGGCAAGGACGGCAAGAAGAGCTGATTCCCGTAGCGCACGGCTCGGGCGCGCCCCGAGCCGTGCGCAAGAGACCACTTGGTCGACGCCTACCAGGAGTTCCAACGGCGCGGCGAACTCCTAGCCGCCCCCCTTCCTGGCAGCCGCCCGAGCGAAGCCAACGGCCGTTGCCAGTAGGAAAGATGACGCAACGGCAACATCGCCAAGAAAGATTGCCGGCTACAAATTTCCTCGCGGTTCTGGCGACGAATCACCCTATGTTGTCACGGGGCAAAAAGAGCGCGCGAAGGTCGACAAGGGTGGCAAAGACGACAGCCGGCAAACGGCCGGCCGAGCCGAAAGTCCAGATCGGCGCCATCCCGTTCCGGCGGCGCGCCGACGGCGCGATCGAGATCATGCTGGTGACGACGCGCGAGACCCAGCGCTGGATCGTGCCGAAGGGCTGGCCGATCCGTGGCCTCAAGGGCCATGAGGCAGCGGCGCGCGAAGCGATGGAAGAAGCCGGCCTGATCGGCGAGATCACCAAGAAGCCGGTCGGCCGTTACACCTACTGGAAGCGCAAGACCGACCATTTCATCCTCTGCAAGGTCCGGCTCTATCTGCTCGAGGTCAAACAGCAATTGCCGACCTGGCCGGAACAGGCGCAACGCAGCTGCCGCTGGTTCACCCAGGCCGATGCCGCCGACCTGATCGACGAGCCGGCACTCGGCTCCATCGTCGCTGGGCTCGACATCAAGGCCGCCTGACCGACCGCGAAGCCCGGTCAGCGGGCATCGTGGAAGATCAGCCCGGTGGTGAAGCGCTCGCCGCTGCGGACCCGACTGACGCCATGACGCAGATTGACTCGATAGGCGCCGCGCGTGCCTTCGACGGGCCGGTGCTGCACGGCGAAGATCGCCGCCTCCCCCAGAGCCAGCGGCACGACCTCCGGCCGCGACTGCATGCGCGGCCGCTGCTCGACCAAGGTGAACTCGCCGCCGGTGAAATCGCGACCGGGCTGCGAAAGCAGGATCACCATCTGGAAGGGGAAGAACAGGTCGCCGTAAAGATCCTGGTGCAGGCAGTTGTAGTCGCCGGCCTCGTATTTCAGCAGCAGCGGGGTCGGGCGCTGCTGGCCGGCCTGATGGCAGAGCGCCAGGAACGCGTCGAGGCTTTCGGGATAGCGTTGGGCGATGCCGAGCGTCTCGTTCCAGCGATTGGCGATCGGCGCCAGCCGGGCATAGACCAGCGGACGCAAGGCCGCGATCGGCTCCGGCAGCGGATGGGCGAAGTACTGATACTCGCCGCGCCCGAAACCGTGCCGCGCCATCACGATCCGGCTGCGGAAATGCTTCGGCTCGGCGTAGAGCCCGCGCAAGTCAGCACAGGCCCCGGCATCAAGAATCCGACCGGTAAGGCCAACCCCGTACGCGTCGAGCTCGGCCTCGATCCTTGCCCAGTCGAGCGTCGCGACCAGCGACTCGAAGTCCTCTCCGGTGGCTGTCATGCTGTTGCGGTGCGGTGCGGGCATGGCGTTTCCTTTCGAGCCGGTCAGCTCCGAAACTCGCGCTCAAGCTGGCCGGCGCGCCACCCGGTTCCTGCGATTTTTGCCGTCGCGCCTACCCTTGCAGCACATCCGAAATCACCGCTTGACCTTCCAATGATGGGAAGGAGTAGCCATCTCGGTACGTTGAATGGGAAAGTGGATATCATGACTATGCAAGCATCCCTCGAACCGCGCGGAGGTCAGGCCTCCATGCTCGACATTCCGGTCGACGGCATGACCTGCGCCTCCTGCGTCGGCAGGGTCGAAAAGGCGATCGCGGCGGTGCCCGGCGTGACCAGCGCGCAGGTCAACCTCGCCACCGGGCGAGCGCAGGTCGCGGGCGGCGAGGCCGCTGCCATCGCTGCGGCGATCCGCGGTGCCGGCTACGAGCCGGTCGAAACCGAAGTGAACCTGTCGGTCGCCGGCATGACCTGCGCCTCCTGCCTGCGCCT
This sequence comes from Allobosea sp. WAO, assembly GCF_001509835.1. Taxonomy (GTDB): domain Bacteria; phylum Pseudomonadota; class Alphaproteobacteria; order Rhizobiales; family Beijerinckiaceae; genus Allobosea. The sequence continues at coordinate 162,039 of NZ_JXTJ01000017.1, read as the reverse complement.
CCTGCGTCGGCCGGGTCGAGAAGGCCCTGCGCGGCGTGCCGGGCGTGCTGGCGGCGAGCGTCAACCTCGCGACGGAGCGCGCGACCGTCCAGCTCGCCGCCCCCGCCGCCGTGCCGGCGCTGATCGCCGCCATCGCCGCTGCCGGCTATGAGGCCGAACCCCTCGGCACGAACGCGAACCCGCGCGCCGATATTCAAGAGAGGCGCGAGGCGGAGCAGAGCGAGCTCGGCCACGCGGTCGTCATCGCGGCGCTGGCGACGCTGCCGCTGATGGTCATCGAGATGGGCCCGCATCTGAGCGAGACCTTCCACCACTGGCTGCTCGGCATCGCCGACCTCTTCACGCTGAAGGTCACCGCCTTCGCGCTCGCCAGCATCGTCCTGTTCTGGCCCGGGCTGCGCTTCTTCCTGAAGGGCGGGCCGGCGCTGCTGCGCGGCGCCCCCGACATGAACGCGCTCGTGATGATCGGCGCCGGCGCAGCCTATCTCTATTCGGCGGTCGCGACCTTCCGGCCGGGATGGCTGCCTGAAGGCACCGCCCACACCTATTTCGAGACCGGCGCGGTCATCGTCACCCTGATCCTGCTCGGCCGCTGGTTCGAGGCACGCGCCAAGGGCCGTACCAGCGCGGCGATCAGCCGGCTCGTAACCCTGCAGGCCCGCACCGCCCGCGTGCTCCGCGACGGCATCGAAAGCGAGATCGCCGTCGAGGAGGTGCGCGTCGGCGACCTCGTGCTGGTCCGGCCGGGCGAGAAGGTCCCGGTCGATGGCGAGGTTGTCGAAGGCTCGTCCTATGTCGACGAATCCATGGTCACCGGCGAGCCGGCTCCAGCCCATAAGAGCGCCGGAGCCAGCGTCATCGGCGGCACGATCAACCGCAATGGCGCCTTGCGCTTCCGGGCCGAGAAGGTCGGTGCCGATACGCTGCTGGCGCAGATCCTGCGCATGGTCGAGGCCGCGCAGGGCGCCAAGCTGCCGATCCAGGCCCTGGTCGACCGCGTCACCAACTGGTTCGTGCCGGCGGTGATCCTTGTCTCGGCCATCACCTTCGCAGCCTGGCTCTATTTCGGCCCCTCGCCGGCCCTGACCTATGCGCTGGTCAATGCGGTCGCGGTGCTGATCGTCGCCTGCCCCTGCGCGATGGGCCTCGCCACCCCGACCTCGATCATGGTCGGCACCGGCAAGGCGGCCGAGCTCGGCATCCTGTTCCGCCAGGGCGCTGCCCTGCAGAGCCTCAGCGGCATTTCCACCATCGCCTTCGACAAGACCGGCACGCTGACCAAGGGCACGCCCGAGGTGACGCAGGTCGTGGCTGCCGCCGGTTTCGACGAAACCGAGACGCTGCGCCTCGCAGCCTCCGCGGAGAGCGCCTCCGAGCACCCCTCGGCGGAAGCGATCGTCGACGAGGCAGGTCGGCGCGGCCTTGCGCTCGCCGCGACCAGCGAATTCCAGGCCGAGCCCGGCATGGGCATCGAGGCCATGGTCGAGGGGCGGCGCGTCGCCGTCGGCTCGCAGCGGCTGATGCGCCGGCTCGGCATCGACCCTGCCGGCTTCGCCGCGCGCGCCGAAGCTTTGGCCCGCGAAGGCCAGTCGCCGCTCTATACGGCGATCGACGGCAAGCTCGCCGGCCTGATCGCGGTCGCCGACCAGATCAAGCCCGGCACGCCGGCGGCGGTCGAGAGCCTGCGCCGTCTTGGCTTGCGCATCGTGATGGTGACCGGTGACAATCGCGGCACCGCCGAGGCCATAGCCCGCCGGCTCGGCATCGACGAGGTGCGGGCCGAGGTGCTGCCGACCGAGAAGGCCAGGATCGTCGCCGATCTCCAGGGCGAAAGCGGCAGGCGCGTCGCCTTCGTCGGCGACGGCATCAACGACGCGCCGGCGCTGGCCCAGGCCGATGTCGGCATCGCCATGGGTGCAGGCACCGATATCGCCATCGAAAGCGCCGATATCGTGCTGATCTCGGGCGATCTGCGCCATGTCCCGGAGGCGATCGCGCTGTCCAAGGCGACGATGACCAACATCCGGCAGAATCTCGGCTGGGCCTTCGGCTACAATGTGCTGCTGATCCCGGTTGCAGCCGGCCTGCTCTATCCGCTCTGGGGCGTGCTGATGTCGCCGGTCTTCGCCAGCTTCGCCATGGCGTTCTCGAGCGTCAGCGTTCTCGCCAATGCACTGCGGCTGAAGCGCTTTGCCGCAGAACGCCGGAATGAAGATGCCGGCCGCGCCAGCGTACCGGCCACGGCCTGAAGGAGGACGCAATGAACATCGGACAAGCGGCCGAAGCGTCGGGCGTCAGCGCCAAGATGATCCGCTACTATGAGGAGATCGCGCTGATCCCGCCGCCAGCGCGCTCGCAATCGGGCTATCGCGTCTACGGCGAGGACGATGTCCACACGCTGCGCTTCGTGCGCCGGGCCCGCAGCCTCGGCTTCTCGATTGAGGAGACCGGGGCATTGCTGGCGCTCTGGCGCGACCGCTCGCGCGCCAGCGCCGACGTCAAGGCGATGGCGCTGAAGCATGTCGCCGAACTCGAGGAGAAGGCCGCAGCGCTGAAAGCGATGGCGAAGACGCTACGCCATCTCGCCAGCCATTGCCATGGCGACGACCGGCCGGACTGCCCGATCCTGGACGAGATCAGCAGCCGGGGCAGCGCGCAGCAATCGGCGTGAAACTTCCGAACGCCGCCTTTCAGCGCGGCGACCAAAAAAGCAGTGCCGGCCTTTCGGGGCCGGCACTGCTCGCATTCTGGGGTCGCGCAGAGAACTGAACTCTTGGGCTAGGCGCGATCCAGCGTCGCCCGGCGAGCAGTCGCGGCCCAGCTCAGCGCCGCATCGCCTCGGCGAGGCGCGGCGAGAAGGTGCGGACCGGCCGACGGACCACGACGACCGCGCGATTCGGCGTCGTCACCATGGTGCGGTTGGCGGCCTTGCGAACCAGCGGCACGACGTCGGAGACCGGCACGCCCATCAGATTGGCGGCGATCTCGGCCTGCTCCTCCGGCAAATCGCTCAAACCCTGCGCGGCGGTGATCGCCTCGTCCAGGGTCGGCAGTTCGACGCGGGGCCGCAAGATGCGCGGCGGGGGGTTCTTGTAAGCAGGCATTCGGGTCGCTCCTTAGGGGCGAAGATAGGCATCCATTGTGCATCGCACAAGATTATGTCGGAGTTTGGCCGCAGCGCAGCAAAGCGAGCAGCCCTGCACCGTTTGCATGACGGCGAGCAAAAACGCGCCGTGACATGTCATCGCGCCTTCATCCGGCCCGAAAGCCGCGACAGGCTGTGCAACGTCCCCGCGGGAGAATCGTCACCGATGACCGCTGCAAACGCCACCAGAACCGCGCATCGCCGGCGCCCGCCGGCTCCGGTGCCCGGAGATCGCGAACTCAGCCGACTGGAATTGCTGCTGCGCCTGCGCCAGAACCCGCTGACGATCTGGCGCCAGCGGCATTTCCGTGAACCGATCGTCGCGGGCGAAGGCATTTTCGGCTATGGCGTCGTCCTGTCCGACCCCGTGGCCATACGCCATGTCCTGGTCGAGAACGCCGCGAACTACCGCAAGGACGATCTCCAACGCACCATTCTCGCTCCGGGTCTCGGCGAAGGCCTGCTGACGGCGGAAGGAGAGGCCTGGAAGCGGGCCCGCCGGACGCTGGCGCCGCTGTTCACGCCACGCGCCGTCACCGCCCTCGCCCGCAGGATGGAAGGCCCGGCCGAGGCGGCCGCCCGGCGCATGGCGCGCAGGCGGCCCGGGCGCGTCGTCGACATCGCGCAGGACATGACCCGCGTGACCTACGACATCCTCGCCGAGACCATGTTCTCCAATGCGATCGCCGGCGGCGCCGACGCTTTTGGCAAGGCGCTGACGCGCTATTTCGAGACGCAAGGGAAGATCGATCCGCTCGACATTCTCGGCGCGCCAGCCTGGCTGCCGCGTCTCGGCCGCTGGATGGCCCGCCCTGCCGTCGCCTTCTTCGAGACGCAGGTCACCGCGATCATCGCCGAGCGGCAGATGCTGCGGGCACAAAGACCCGTGGCCAGCGGCGGACCAGACCTGCTCGACGCGCTGCTCGACGCGCGCGACCCCGAGACCGGGACCGGCCTCTCGGAGGCAGAGGTCGGCGCCAACGTCATCACCTTCATCGGCGCCGGGCACGAGACCACCGCCAATGCTCTGACCTGGTCGCTTTATCTGCTGTCGCAGGCCCCCGAGATCCGGGAGGCCCTGGAGGTCGAGGTCGACGCCGCCGGCGAGGACCTAGCGGCCGCCGCCCTTTCCGGCAATGGCCTTGCCCTGACACGCGCTGTGATCGAAGAAGCGATGCGGCTTTATCCGCCGGTGCCCTCGCTGTCGCGCACGGCGCTGGCGGACGATGCGGTCGGCGGGCGCTGCTTCATCCCCAAGGGCGCGCTGGTGGTGATCTCACCCTATCTGCTGCACCGCCATGAGACGCTGTGGAGTGAGCCGGATCGCTTCCGCCCCGAGCGCTTCCTGCCCGGCGCGCGCGAGACGATCGAGCGCTACGCCTATCTGCCCTTCGGCGCCGGGCCGCGCATCTGCATCGGGCAGCAATTCGCCATGGTCGAAGCCACGATCGTGCTGGCGGCGCTGGTTCGCTCGCTACGCTTCGAGCATGCCGGCGAGGAACCGGCGCCAGTGCACCACGTCACACTGCGGCCGCGCCAAGGCATGCCGATGCGGGTGATATCGCGAAAGGGAAAGCGGCAGGAAGCGTAGCTTAAGGCGCTTCATTACCTTGCGTAATTTCAATAGGTCGAGCGCGGCCAATTAACCACGTACGCCAAGAAAAAGACATTCCACAGACAAGATTTCGCCCTGTTCTGAGCCGGGCATAGAGGCAGCAGGCTTCCGCGGCGACGCCGCCCAGCACGGGCTCTGCTTCGTCGGAGCCCGGTTTTCAAGAGCGGCTCCGCCACTATTGGCACAAGTGACTGCCACATTTTGCACCACTTGCCCGGAATTGGCCGATATGGGACAGATGGCGTGTGTGGTGCTGCGTAATTTTTGGTCGGCTTGGCGAAAGGCGCCCTGCCGGCCGCAAATGCTGTGACAGCTGCAAGCGCCATGTTTCAAGAAGCAACTTTGCAGTGGGGTGACGTAATGCATGCCAAGACCATGAAAGTCGGAACCATCCTCGTCGCCGGCGCCCTTGCGCTGGGCGGCTGCACCGCGTCCCAGGAACGTGTCGCCACCGGCGGCGCTCTCGGCGCCGGCGCCGGCGCCCTGATCGGCGGTGCGGTCGGTGGCTGGCGCGGGGCGGCGATCGGCGCCGCGATTGGCGGCCTTACCGGCCTCGTCATCGCCGACGCGATCGAGCGTGAGCGGGCTCGCGAGGCCGCCTACATCGCCGCGCGTTCCGGCGCGAACACCCAGCGCTTCCGCAATTCGAGCGGCCAGGACGTGGTCGTGAAGGCGCGCACGGTGAAGACCTACAACAACAGCGCGGGCCAGCGCGTCCGCGTCGTCGAGCGTACCGTGACCCGCAACGGTCAGGCCGCCGGCACCGACACGGTCGAGGTCAATCTGGCGACCAACGAAGCCTCCGGCATCTGAGCCGGGTCTAGTCGAGAAGAACGGCCCTCCCTCGCCACGCGAGGGAGGGCTCCATGGGGACGAGGATGACGGGCAGAGCGTTGCCGAAGTTGGCGAGCTGGATGGCGACGGTTTGGCTGGCAGCCGCGTCGCCGACCGTGACGGCGGCGCAGACCCAGACCTTCCCGGGATACAATCCGCAGGACCCGATCGGTTCGGCCGCGCAGGCCTTGTGGCAGCGCATCGAGAAGCAGTGCGGACCGCTGCGGCTTCCGGTCAGGATCGGCACCGCCTCGCGCCCGCAGCCGGAGAACGCCTTTTCCCGAGACCAGGGCAACAATGTGATGCAGCAGGTCCATGCCGCATTCTCGCGGCTGGACGGGGTCAGGATGGCGCCCTTCCTCGACATCGGACCGGTGCTGAACATCAGCGACACCGGCATTCTCGACAGTGCCCTCGCCGGCAACGCCAAGGAACAGCTCAGCAAGATCGAGATCGAGATCCGGGCGACCGGGCAGCGCATCGGCCCCTCGACGCGGCTGCTGCTCTCGGCCCATGGCTGGAACGGCTATGAGAGCTGCTCCCCCAGCCTCGACCCGTTCACCGTCTCCGAGGAGTTCATCGGCGAGATCTATCGCCGGAACGAGAACATTTTCGACGAGGTGGCAGAGGCGATCTGGGAGCAGTCGACCGAGACCTCCAACACCCTGGCGCTGTCGGCGCATATGCTGAACGGCGCGCCGGTCAACCCGGGCTGGCTCGAGTTCTTTTCCGACCGCATGCGCCGGGCGCTGAGCAAGCAGGCCGACGAGGAAAAGAAGTCGCGCATCCGCGCGCCGCGCCATGTCTCCTTCGCCATGCTGCACGATCCTTCCTCGGACGAGGCGCGGCGCTGGAGCGCCTCGGTCTCAGTCGAGCAGCGGCATAACGGGTATCGCATCGCCGTCAGTGCCAACCGCAAGGATACTACCCCGGTGTTCAGCGGTGGCCTCGTCGCCTTCGACGACCTGCCGACCGCGACGCAATGGGCGGCGCTCGGCTCCTCGCGCAACCAGAACGCCGTCTCGGCGCCGCGCCTGACGGAAACACCGCTGCGCATCGACGGGCGGGTCGAGGGCGGACGTGGCCTGCAGCAATACGCCTTCTCGATCGCCCGCGAATCCTATGTCGAGGTCGATATCCCGCTGCCGAGCCTGCGTGGCCCCGGCAAGCTGCTCGTCGAGGTGTTCGCGCCAGGTCATCCGCCGCTGCGGACGATCCACATCGCCAATCCGAGCCGGCCGAATCTGCGCCGCTACCGGCTGGGCGCGGGCCAATACACCATCCGTGTCGCCAATTCGGGCCCCACCCGGCAGGAATACCAGCTGCGTGCCCGTGCGGTCGACACCAGCGACATGCTGCTGCCGGAAGCGCCCGGCCGCCTGATCCGCCGCTTCCAGAATTGGTATGCGAGCGTCGTCGAGGATCCGGCCAGCGGCAAGCGCACCTGCTACGCCTACACCGCCGCGACCGAGGCCGGGCCGACGAACTGGCGCGAGCAGGCGCCCTTCATCCTGCTCTCGGCCGAGAGCGAGGGCAGCGGCGCGATCCAGCATCTGCTCGACGACAAGCGCTACTACCGCCCGGGCTCGCCGATCGAGGCATCGGTGACGGAAGGCGGCGATGTGCGGCTGCTCAACGCCAGCGCGCCCGGCAACTTCATCCGCCCGATGAAGGAAGGTTCCAACGGCCAGCCGATCCTCGATATGGACGCGGTCGCCGGCTACAACAAAGGCACGACACTCGAACTCAACGGCACTACGCCCGACGGCCGGCCAGCCCATGTGGTCTATTCGCTGCAGGGCTACCGCGCCGCCGTCAACGCCATGTCGCTCGAATGCGGCCGACGCGACCTCGCCAACGCCCTCGTCTGGAAGTAGCCCTGCGCTCAGGCGAGCGCCAGCGCCACGCGCGCCGGCGACTCGGCCGGGCCAGGCTCGAACCGGACCAGACCGCGCCTGAGCCTCGCGCCCTCGCCGAGTTCGCGCAGAACTGCGGCGAGGGAGCGGGCGGAACGCTCGAACACGCCGAGCATGGACTCCGCCAGGCGCGGATCGCGCCAGATTTCCGAAGCGCGCCGGCCGAAAGGCGCGAGGAAGGGCTCGATGCCGCTCCACGCCAGGATCGTCTCGCGCGGCCTTGCTGTGCCTTCGCCGGCACCGAGCAGGATGCGCTCGATGATCGGCGCCCAGACGCCGTCATCATAGCGGCCGATCGGCAGCAGGATGACGAGGCGGCCCGCGCCTTCGAGCGCGGCACGCGCTTCGGCCCCGGCCTGTGCCGGCTCGCGGAAAAGGCGCGGCAGGAGCCGCGGCGCGAGGAAGCTCGCCTGTGTCTCTTGGGCGACCTCGGAATCGTCGAGGCCGGTCAGGACCAGACGGCGCCGGACGACTTCGTCGCCCGTCGGCGCGTCGATGGCGGAAGCGCCCCATTGCGCGGGCAAGGCTGCGGGCAAGGCCGCGAAACAAACCGGCGCTGCCGCCATGAAACCGCTCTCCGCTCTCTACGCTTATCGACCTGTCCGGCCCTGACGAGCAGGACGGAGCAAGCCCGTCCCACAAAGTCACGCGTCCATCTCGGCAAGATTAGGGCGGGACCGCTCGACCTCGCAAGCGAGAGCTTCCGCCAGCAATACGGAAGCTTCGCTGCCCGACATGCCGCAACGTCTTGCAAGTCGACGGACCATCGCGCAAGGTCCGCCTCTGACCTCCTCTCGCGCCAGTCTTTCCGGAGCCCGCCCCCGTGCATCTTTCCGTGGCGCCCGTCGCCATCATCTGGGACGGCTCACGTCATGTCGCCGCGATCTGGAGCGAAAACGCCCGAGCCCGCTTTCTCGCAGCTGAAGAGACTGGTGGCCGTATCACGCTGATCGCGGCCGGCGATGGCGACGACGCGCCGCTCTCCGGCAAGCTGCCGCCCGGCAGCCGCGTGCTTCATGCCGTCACCGTGCCGACCGAAGGCGAGAGCCGCATCGTCTCGATCCAGCTCGACGAGCGGCTGACGCCTGACGAGGCCAACCCGCTCGGCACCGGTCTTGCCCTGCTGCGAGCGCATTCAGATGGCGCCGCCGGCACCTTGGCGATCGAACGCCACTCCCTCGCTGAGCGGCCACAGGACACGCCGGAGACGCTCATTGCCAGCGGCCTGAATCAGGTCGCAGAAACCGGAGCGGGCACTTTACGCCTGCTCGCCGGCCCGTTCATGCACCCTGCGGATGAGCGCGCCACCCTGACGCGCGTCAGCGCCAGCCGAGACGATGGGTTGACGCTCGAATTCCGCGGCGAAGGCAGTGGCGCCGGCATCCTGGTCGCGCATTTTCCGGCCGCGATGCGGCAGGCCCGGCAGACGCTGGCGCAGCTCGATCAGGACCTGCGGCTCGCCGTCGAGGAGGAACTCGACTCGCTCGGCGCGACACCCGCCGATTTGCGCGATAGCGACGCCACCGGCCTCGGGCGCGTTGCCGCCCTGCGGCGGGGCTTTCGCCTGCTGCGGCCTGTCGCCAATGCGGACGGGTCCTGCCGCGTGAGCCTTGCCGACTGGCTGGAAGAGGACGAGATCCTCGTCTTTGCCGAGCCGCGCCGCCTGCTCGTCTGGACCGGTGCCGGTGATGCCGCGAACGGCGCGCCGATGACGATCCGCTGGCAGGACGGAGAGTTCGGCGCGGTCTCGCACCGCGAAAGCTATGCGGCTTCGGTCTCGACCGGGCTCACGCTCGGCGGTGGCCCCGGCCAGGCACTTGTGGTGGCGACGCCCGGCACAGCAGCACCTCTGCGCGACGATCTTGCACTCGCTGCCGGTCGGCTCGCCGACGGCCTCTGGCAGGCCACACCGGCACGAACCGCCCGGCTGAGCCTGATCCTGGCCGAGATCGCGGTGGCACGGGCGCAGGCGCCGGCCGATGCGGGTCCCTTCGCCCGGATCGACGCGCGCGCCAAAACCCCGGAGGCCGGCAGCAACCTGCTGGAGGCGGCGGCCGCCTTGACGGGCCTCGATCCGTCGCGCGCCGACGAGCTCGGCGAGCGCGCGCTCGGCGAGCAGACCGCCATGCTGCTCTGGGCCGTGGAGCAGCCGAAGGTTGCGGCGCGTGCCTGTGCGGCGCGCCTGCTTCTGCCCGCCCCGGGGGCCAAGACCCCGCCGGCGGAAACCGAGCGCCTGCTCGGTTGGTACGAGGATCCGGCGCTGCCGCATCTCCTCGGCCGCGAAGCGATGACGCTGGCCGGACAGGACCGCCGGGCGATGCGACTGCTGCACGACATCGCGGCCTGCGCTCACCAGAGTTGGCTCGATGCGGATGTTGTCGCCGAGGTCGAGCAGACGATCGCCGAGGCCCGCAAGCGTCGCGGCCAGCGCCCGCTGAGCAATCTCGACGGCCTTCTGCTCGCGCTGCGCCGCACTGCGCAGCGCCGGCCGCCTTCAGCACCCGCACTTGAGGAAGTGGCGCGCCGGCGCAGCGAACTCGTCGAGGCCGGCGCGCAATCGGGCCAGTCGCAAGGGCTGCTGGCGGAACTGACCAAGCGGCTGGGCGAACTGACCCCCGGCGAGATCATACTGCTGCACGAACATTTCGCCGGGCTGCGCCGCGCGGCCGCGCAAAGCGCCGCGGCGGGCGAACTGATTCTCAGCTGGGAGAAGGCCGCCGGCCTCGCCGGGCTGGCGGCACGCAACGACCGCAGCGGCGATGCGCTGCGCGGCGCCTCGCGCCTGGCGGCGACCACAGAGGGCTTCGTCGCCACGATCGACGCCATCGAAGGCCTGGCACCGGCGCTCGGCACGATCGAGGCACAGATCGGCCAGGTGCTCGGCGAGGAGGATGCCGCAGCCCCGCACGCTCTGGGCCTGCGCCGGATCCTCGGCGGTTACGCTAGGCTACTGCTCGCCGACCTCGCCCTGCGCGAGGCGGACACCGCTTTAGCCAGCACGCCCTTCGCGGCCAAGGCGCTCGCCGACACCGGCGACCCAGGCTTCGGCGCTGCCTATCGGCGGCTGAGGGCCGGCGCCAGCGATACGCTCGCCCGGTATCTCGCCGCCGCTGTCGCCGTCTCGGGGATAGACCACGAATGGGGCGGCGCTCTTCGCCGCGCCACCGCATATGAAACGGTACCGGCCGAAACCGGAAGAGAGAACGGATGAGCGCCGCGTCCTGCTATAATCTCGAGACCAGGCTCGCGAGCTTCAGCGCCACCATCGCGCTCGACCGCAGCGACGCCCTGATCGACATCCTCGCCTTCGAGGCACCCGAGGACATGGTCAAGGCGGTGACGGTCTCGCTGATCTCGCACGCGCCCGGCTTGCCCAGCGGTCTCGACATCGGCTGGCTGCAGGGCGGCGCCCTGCTCGACAAGGCGGCGGTTCGCGCCGGCGAGCGCCTGATGCTCGGCCTGCGGCGCGAGGCGGTGATGCGCGCGGTCGCGGCCCATCGCCAGCAGGCCGACATCGAGAGCGACGCCAGCCTCGAAATCGCATTCTCGACCATCGTCGAAACGCCCGGCGGCGCGCGCGCCTCGCCGCGCCGCGTCGTCAAGATTGCGGTGCTGGCCGGCGCCTCGCAACCGGAATGGCGGATCGAGCCGGTCGAGATCGATCTCGATTCACTCGCGACGGGCAAGACGCTCGGCGTCAGCCAGATCGCCATCGACATTCCCAAGGACATCGTGCTGGAGGGCCGGCGCGGCCTGACCATCGAGGCGAGCTGCTTTGGCCTGAAGGCGCAGAACCTGTCGCTCGCCATCGCCGCGCCGATGGATCATTCGGTCTCGCTGCGGCGCTATCCCGATGCCGGCGCCAGCACCTGCCGCCATTTGCTCTGGCTCGCCGATGCACCGGCCCTCGCCGGGCAGGAGGTGAGGCTCGACGTCACGCTGACGCGCGACGCCGTGCTCGACTTCGTCGACGAGACGATCCAGGCCAATCCCAAGGCAGCGCTCCAGATCCGCCTGACGGCCAAGCTCGGCGGCTGGGTCGCCCAGGACGGCTCGGGCCATGATCCCGACGGGCCGGCGAGGCCCTGGTCGAGCGCGCTCGAGGCACGTTCCGTACCGATCCGCAGCCAGAACCGCGGCGACGTCGCGCTGACGATTGCCGGTTCGCATCTCAGCTGCCCACTCGGAACGACCTCCGATCTTGAGATCGAAGGCGGCCTAAACGCCGAGGTCGACCCGGACGACGAGACCTCGATCGTGCGCTGCGACGGGCTGGTGATCGACCTTCGGCGCTGGCCGCTGACCCGCACCGCGCCGCTGACCGTCGAGGTGGTCAGCCGGATGGGCGACAACGAGGTCGCCGAGGCGACGACGCCCTTCCCGCTCGAGATCGTCCGCGAGGGCGATTTCGGCCGGCGCGGCCGCGCCGTCGTGCCGATGCAGGCCCTGACCACGACGCTCTCGCGCGCCGTGCGGACGAGCGGGCCCAATATCCTGCGCGGGCCGATCACGGTCGAGCTCACCATCACGGCGGGGGACGATGGCGGCCGCCCGCTGGTGCGCGCGCGCCTGCCGGTGCGCTACAGCCGCCGCGTCCACAGGCTGCCTATCTGCATCGATCTCGGCGCCTCGGCGACCTCGATCTGGTCGGGCGCGCCGCGTGCAGCCGGCCGCGCTACCGAGATCAGGCCGCTGGCGCTCGGCAGTTGGCTGGCGCGGCATGTCGATCCGCGCCATGGCGAGGCCGCCTTGCAGGACGCCGGCGCCGCACCGTTGATCCCAAGCCATGTCGGGCTCGATTCCGGCAATAATCTGCGCGCCGACCATGCTCCGCACGCTTTGCCCGACCTCTCGCTGATCGGCTCCGACCGGGCGACCGTGGCGCGGCGCCTCAAGGCCTTTTCACGGCGCTACGACGTCTCCGCGCCGGCGCCGCCGGCCCAAGGAGGCTTGCCGGAAGGCGGCAAGCGCGTGGATTCCCTGAAGCATGCCCTGACCTCAGGCGCCGTCTCGCTGACGCTGCCCGAGCAGGTCCACCGCTACGACGCGGCGGCGGAGCGGGTCGTCGCAACCAATACGGTCGAGATCGCGCCACTCGTCGCCGACGTGCTCGACGAGCTGGTCGACCTTTATGTGCTGCGCCTCGGCGAGGACCGCCTACGGGTCGAGGACCACGCGCCGGCGCCGATCGTGCCACGCATCCTGATCTCCTGCCCGAGCGGTATCGGCGACGAGATCGCCTCGCGCTACCGGGCGGCGCTCGAACTGTTCTCGCAGCGGCTGGAGCGTCTTTTTCCCGGTGCGACGAGCTTTGCGGACGCCGCCGTCACCGTGCCCGAGGCGGTCGCTGCGGCGCGCTATGTCGCGAGTCTGCCCGAGGTCCGCGCCGCGGTGCCGGACCAGGGTGAGGCGCTGCTGGTGACGCTCGACATCGGCGGCGGCACCAGCGACGTCGCGCTCGCCCGTCTGCGGCGGGACGGCGACCGGCTGACCAACCAGACGCTCGCGACCTTCGGCCTGCCGGTCGGCGGCGACATGATGGACGAGGCGCTGGCCGAGGCCGCCGCCTTGCTGATCGACAAGGCGATGGAGGGCCAAGAGGCACATTGGCAGCCGGCCTTCGCCGAGGCCTCGCTGGCGCGCGCCGTGCAGCGCCAGGATGCAGCGGCGCTCGCCGCGAAAGCCTGGCTGCGCAGTGCCGTCAAACGGGGCAAGGCAAACCTCGCCGCCCGGCTCACGGCCAAATCAGAGGCTGCCCAGGCGCCCTATCGCTGGTATCTGGACGCCCCGGATGAAAGCCTCGACCTCGTCCTCGCCGAGTTGCGGGGGAATGGCGAGACCGCTGGCCTGTTCGTCGCCCAGGGCGAACCGGCACTGGCTGAGGCGGCCCTGCCGTCCGGCATGCGCCTCGCGCTCGACCCGGCCGACCGCGCGGGAACGCGGCGCCTCATCCTGAAGCTGCCGCGCACGGCTCTCGAAAAAGGAGCCGGCGCAGCGTCCGAGCGCCTCGCCGAGATCGCCGCCGTGCTCGGCGGCATGCTGCCGCGCATGGCGCGGGCCGCCGGCCCGAACCCGCAGCAGCGGCCGACCGTGGTGATGGTGCCGACCGGCCGCGCCGCGCTCTGGCCGCCGATCTTCGAGGCCATCGCCCAGGAAGCGAAGCTCAGCCACGCCGCGCTGCCGTTCGAGCGGCCGTTCTCGCCGGCGGCGATGAAGAAGGCGGTGATTGCGGGCGCCGCGATCCTCGGCATCGAGGGCGACATGGCCGGCAGCGCCGTGCTGCACAAAAACCCGCTCGGCATCGCCGCGATGGCGGTGCAGATGCGCGACCTCGGCGCCACCGGCCTGCGCACCGAGTTCGCCGCCGAGCGCATCCATTATCTCGGGTACGATATGGGCTCGGGCGACCGGCTCCATGCCGAGCATGACGAGGTCGCCCCCAGCCTCGGCGGGCGAGCCAATCTCGGCCGGCGCTTCCAGTTCGTGCGCACGATCCCCGGGCTCGACCCGCAGGGCAAGTCCTTGTCGCGGCTGCGCCCGCTGCTCGCCGGACAGGACCCGATGGTGCTGCTCGAAGGCGATTCGATCGTCGAGGCGCATCGCGAGGGGCTGGACGGCTTCGGCATCTGCGAGATCGTCTCGGAAGTGCTCTCGCCGACCAGCCGCAAGGTCACGGTGCTCGCCGCCAATGAAGGCTGGGAAGCCTGCTGGCGGATCGAGCATGACCGCGTCTCGCGCATCTACTGAGGCGAGCAAGATCGTGACGGACCTTGCCGCGAAAGCCGCTCTGACCGCAGCAAGAGCAAGCTGGCCTCGCTCCCGCGCTGCGCTTCCACCTGTTTCCAGCCCTTCCTACGCCGAGTGAGCTGACGCCATGGCCCTGCCCGACCTGATGGACCTGGTGATGCATGATCCGCGCAGGCTGACCTGCCTGCGCGCCGTCGCCGGCGAGGCGGGCGAGCCGATGCCCGGCATCGAGAACCTCTGGCGCAAGCCGGTCTTTGCCCTGACCCAGGCGGGGCAGCCGACCAAGGATGCCCGGCTTTCGCTCGAAGACCTGATCGACCGCAATCGCGGTATCGCCCTGATCGATGGCGGCAGCGGGCCGCAGCCGATCGACATACCCTTCACCTCGATCGTGGTGCTGACCGCCGAGGCCCTGCCCGGCGCACAGGAGCTCGGCCGCTTCCTCGCCGACCGGATCGAGCAGCGCTTCCGCGACGTGATCGACCCGGATGTCGGCGTCACCATCCATGTCGAGCAGAGCATGCATGCGGCCGCCCCGGTCGCGGTCTATTTCGGCCATGGCGTGCACGCGCCGCCGCAGGGCGGGCTGCCGCCGCGTGGCGAGGTGATCATCAAGCAGAATGCCGATGTCGCCATCGGCCAGCCGATCATCGGCGCCAACACCGCCGGCGGGCTCTATCCCGGCCAGTCGCGCTTCGCCTTCTCGCGCAGCGAAATGCTGACCCCGGCCGTCCACCCCGACCTGCCAGCCGGGACGATCTTCTTCCTCGGTCGCTACCCGGTCGATTCCTCAGCCCGCGATGCCGGCGGGCTGCCGCTGCTCACCGCCCTGCCGCAGACGCCGGAGGCACGGGCCCAGGCGATCCAGGTCGAGACGCTGGCGACACCGACGCAAGGCGGCATCGATGCCCGCTTCGAGATCCTCGGCATCCGCCCGCAGACCGGCCGCGTCTCGCTCGGCATGGTCGACGTCATCCTCGACCGCCGGCCCTGCCGCCTGCACCAGCAGCCGCCCAAGGGCCCGCACCTCGCCGTGCTCGGCCTCGCCATCCCCGAGAATTTCGGCGGCCGGCGGATGGCGCGCTACTGGGTCGAGCGCAGCCATGGCGGGCGCCTGATGTCCTCGGCCATGCTCGCTGCGCGCGACAGCATCGTGGTGCAGGGGCGCGATGCCCGCCGCTATGACCGCCGCGAGCTGCGCTACACCCGCGCCGGCGGCGAGTTCCGGGCCGAGAGCATCGGCTTCGACAATCGCCGCCGCTCGGTGCTGATGCTGGAGGAAGGCGAGTTCGGCTATATCGCCCTGCCCCGCGAGCAGACAGCGATCTCCTTCGGTCCCGACCAGTCCTCGCGCGGCTATGGCAGCTTCGACTGGCTCGGCGAGGCCGTGCGGGTGCAGTTCGGCTCCGGCGTGGTCGAGCGCCTCGACAATCTCTATGATCACAACCCGGTCGGCTTCATCGCCGCGGTGCCAGGCGGCGTCGCCGTGCAATCGGCCGGCGACATCTGGATCCTCGGCGAGCGCAAGGCGCAGCCGGCCGGAACCTGCACAATCCCCGCAAACGGGCCCTTCGTGCTCGGGCCGCTGGTGGTGGAGCTTCGGGGGGCGACGCCATGAGTCATCCGCTCTTCCGCGGCCTCAAGCGCAGCCTGGTCGCGATCGCCGTCGGGCTCGTCACCATCGCCGGCTTCCTCTGGCTTTCGGGCGGGCTGATCGGCGAGCTCGCCGCCAGCCGGGCCTGGATCAAGCAGCCCGATTTCACCGAGACCAGCCGCTCGAACGAGGATCTGTTCACCCAGGCCGTCTCGACCGGGCTGATCTGGCTCGACCCGGCCGGGCCGACGATCCGCTCGCAGCCCTGCGAAGCGCTCTACGACGCCTCCCTGACCGTGCCGACACCGCAGGGCACCAAGGAATTCTCGCGCACCCTGCTCGACCGGCTCTGCAACCTGCCTGCCGGCCAGCAGATCCGCTCCGAAATGCTGGCCTGGAACAACTCCTTCCTGATCGCCGCCGCCCGCGACGACCGCGCGCCGGACCGGCGCTGCGCCGACGGCACGCCACTGACCCTACCGGTCGTGCCGGCCGGCTGCCGGCCTTCGAGCTGGACGGCCCGCGTCGCGCAGACCACCGATCTCGCCGCGCCGCTCAACGTGATGCCCAATGCGGTGCCGCCGCCGCGCGACTTCTCCGACTTCGCCACCCGTCGCGCCAACCAGCTCTCGGACTGGGCACTCTTCGGCCCGTTGCGCGAGCGTGACGACCGCCTCGCCCTGTCCTCCCGCCTGCCGGCGGGCAGCCGACGCATCACCGTCGACATGATCCTGGAGCCGAGCCGCATCGTCGTCGGCAACGAGCGGGCCAATCTCGACCCCAAGCGCGACCAGCAGACCGTGCGCCTCGCCGGGATGAGCATTGCGGCCGAGCGGATCTGCTCCGACAGCGACGATTTCGCCAGCTGCGCCGAGGAAGCAGCGCAGGGCCTGCCACATGGCTGGCGCTTCGTGATCACCGGCCAGCGCCGGCGCGAGACCGAGATCACGGTCGAGGGCTCGCCGGTGCGCGCCGTGCCGCCGCGGGCCCGCGAAATCCTCGGCGGCACGACGGCGCAGGCCGAGGACGGCAAGGTCAAGCTCTGGCGCTCCTCACATATCGAGGCCGATTGCGAACGGGCCAAGGCCAAGCTGGTCTGCGAGCTCGGCTGGCGCGGCGCCGTCACCCAGCGGCGCAGCGGCGCCGGCCGGGCGCTCGCCTTCGCCGACGGCACGCCGGCGCTCGACGCCAATGGCGTGCCACTGCCGATCGTCGACGAGCTCGGCCTGACCGCGATGATCGGCTATGGCGCCGGCGATGTCGGCTCGCTCTCGGCCGCGCTCGGCCGCGCCCGCACCCGCGAAAACCTCGTCCTGACCATCGAGCCGCGCCTGCAGAAGCTGGTGCAGGAAGCGGTCTACACGCAGATGGGCGAGCGCATCGCCCGCGGCAAGCGCCCGCGCAAGCCCGGCCCGCTGCCGGTCAACCTCGCGCCGGAGCAGGAGCCGCCGGACCAGGGCGACGGCCGCGCCGTCGTGCTGCTGATGGATGCCGGCGACGAGCCCGGCGCCGTGCTCGGCATGGCGAGCTGGCCCGATTTCGTGCCGGGCATGCATAGCTGGGACATCCAGGCGCTCTCGACGGGCCGCGACAGCGACAGCCCACTCGCCGGCCATGGCTGGCGCGCCGGCGACGTCCACACCATGCCGGGCTCGACCTTCAAGCTGGTCACCGGCCTCGCCGGCATCCTCGCCCTGAAGGAGCAGCCGCGCCTCGCCGACATCATCATGGGCCGGACCCCGCCGGCGCAGCAGGCCCAGATCTTCGGCATCCCCGGCGGCGGAACGCTCAACGTCGACGGCGTGCAGATCGCCAACTATGGCGGCGCGGGCTTCAATGTCGGAATCCTGGCACCGTCGCAGACCGGCTGCCCCGACGGCGGACGCGGCGCGCAGATCGGCTTCTGCGAGGCCCTGATCAAGTCGTCGAACCTGTGGTTCGCCGGCGTGGCGCTGACCATGGACGGCAGCAAGGTCGGCGGCAGGCCGAGCACGGCACCGGCCCGCACCGGCACGGTCCTCGCCCGCATGACCGAGCACCTCTACCCGATCACCCAGCCCGGTCAGCTTGCCCAGCCCGGCGTCGACCTGACGCGCGGCATCGTGCCGGGCGCCCAGCGCCTGACAGGCGAGGCGCTCGACCTCGCCGTCGAGGACAAGCGCAACGCCAGGCGCATCGACCTCGTGACGAACTCCTACGGCCAGGGCGTGCGCGCCACCCCGATCGCGATGGCGTCCATCTACGGCTCGCTCGGCGCCCGCAAGGTGATCCGCCCGCGCGTGCTCAAGCCGGTCGGCGACGTCGCCGAGACGCCGCAGCCGAACGAGGGCGAGCCGGTGATCCCCGGCATGGACCCGCGCCAGGCCGAACCCTTCCTCGACGGCGCCCAGCGCGGCCTGTTCGGCGTGGTCAACTCGCCGGGCGGCACCGCCGCCGGCGTGATGGCCAGCCTGCCGCCGGAGATAAGGCGCCGCATCTACGGCAAAACCGGCACCGCCGACACCACCGACGGCATGAATTCGGCCTGGTTCGCCGGCTGGATGAACGATGTCGCCGGCAGGAAGCGCGTCGCCTTCACCTGCCTGGTCTCGCATACGCGGGAGACCGGCGGACGCGCCTGCGGCCGGCTGATGGCCGGGCTGCTCGGCAAGGTCGCCGCGCTCGGAGACAAGAAGTGAGCGAAACGACCGCGCTGCGCCAGCTCTTCGGCCGCTGGCTCCAATTCCGCCCCATCCGCCTGCCGCGCATCCGGCTCGGTTCGACCGGCGGCGCGGTGACCGGGCTCGTCCTGCTCGCCGCCTGCCTCGCTTTGCTCGGCTTCTGGTGGCACAATACGAGCTACCTGATCGATACGGCGCGGCCGGTGGTCAGCCTCGAGCGGCTCGACCTCGCTTTGGCGCGCGGTGAAACCGTCGCGATCGGCCGGCGCGAGCTGCTGCAGCCGCAGCGCTTCGACTCCGCCGAGACGCGCCATGTGGCCTTCACCCGCCTTCCCGACGGGCGGGTCAACATCCGCAATGTCGCCAACAGTCGTCGGCTCTGGCTCGACTATGCCAATGGCTCGGGCAGCTTCTCGTCACGCTGGCGTTTCCAGCCCGGCGACCGCATCGCCGCCGGAGCGCTCGCTATCACCGTCGACGAGGCCAGCCCGGGCAATCTGCAGCTGACCCTGACCGAGGCAGGCAAGCCGGGGCCCGGCCGCAAGCTGACAGTGCAGCGCGCCGGCCCGGTCTCGACGCTGCGGCTCGACGGCAACGCCTTGCCGGTCTGCCAGCCGCGTAGCGCCGCCGACCGCATCCGCGAGGTCGTCACCGGCATGATCGCCACCGACGAGCGCGGCGAGGACCGCATCGTCCAGATCGGCGGGCGCCTGACCTGCACGGTCAGGGAAGAGGCGCATGTCGCCGCCGGCGCCCTGCCCTTCAAGGCGCTGACCATCGTGGCGCGCGGCGGCGGCTTCTTCCTGGCGCCGGGCGACGCCGTCGATGCGCCGCGCCCGCCCGTGGTCTTCGCCCGCGGCAACCAGCGCGTCACCGATTTCGGCGACATCGCCTGGGAGCTCGATCCCGAAGGACCGGCGCGCCTCAGCCATCTGATCATCGGGCGCACGCGCTATGCGGTCGAGATCGGCGATGAGGCCGGCGGACGCCTGCCGCTGCGGCTGACCCCGCTCAGCAAGACCCACCGCTTCGATCCGGCTGAAGCCGAGCAGCTGCGCGAGGCCTCGACGACGGAAAGCGTGCGGCCGGTGATCACACCGCCGCGCCAGCCCATGTCGGGCGCCGAACTCGGCAATCCGCTGAGTTCGCTCAACGGCGTCGAGCGGATCGTGCGCCTTCTGCTGACGCTGGGCCTTGCCGGCTTCGGCATCCTGTCGGCGATGCATCAGGCCAGCGCCTTCCGCCGTAGCGCCATCCTGGTCAGGCTGGTCGGCGCGCTCGGCGCCACCGGCTTCATCGCCGCGACGACGATGCTGGTGCTGGCGCCGGAACTATCGCGGCTCGGCGGCGCCTCGATCTCCTATGAAGGCGCGCTTCACGCCACCATCCTGGCCTATGCGATCGCCTGCCTTCTGCTGATGGTCGGGCCGCGCTTCACCACGCCGATGCGCGTCGCCTGGCTCGGCCTGCTCGGCCTGTGCTGTCTCGGCAGCCTGACCCTGCTGGCGCTCGGCATCGACGCGGAGAAGACCGACTTCACCATCCATGCCGAGAAGAACAAGCTCCTGTTCTTCGACCTGATCCCGGTCGTCGCGGTCGTCGTCGCCCTGCAGCCGCAGCGTGCCATCGCCGCCCTGCCGCGCTCCTTCTTCATGGGCGTCGGTTTCAAGGACCAGCTGCTGCGCGCGATCCCGGCCTTCCTGATCCTCGTCGCCTTCGTCGCCTGGGGCGTGCTCGGCACCGAGACCGGCGTCGCCGGCTTCCAGCCGGTCGAACTCGGCAAGATCGCGCTCGTCCTGGTGCTGGCCCATATCTTCCTCGGCTTTTCGCGGATCGACTTCTTCTACAACCAGCGCCACTACATCTCCTGGCTCGGCGTCAGCCTGGCGACGGTCTTGGTCTTCATCCTGTTCCTGACCGCGATCCCGTTCCTGAAGAGCGACTATTCCCCGGCGCTGATCATCATCATCACCACCGTGGTGCTGGCCTTCGCCTTCCTGCTGCCGAGCACGCTGAAACGCCTGTTCGAGATCACGCGCGTCTTCCTGCGCCGGGCCGATGCGCCGCAGCGGAAGGTCCGCAAGCTCGGCTGGCCGCGCGGCGGCGTGCTGGCGCTGGTACTGGTGATCCTGCTCTGTATCAACGCTGCGCTGATCTACGCCTTCCCCGGCCTCGTCACCTACGCGATCTCCGGCCAGTGGAGCCTGCCGAAGGAGCGGATCGCGGCGATCGACACCCTCGAGAAGGCACGCGGCGGCGCCTTCCGTGTGCCGGCGGAGCGGCTGCTCACCTGGTACGATCTCGACCATGCCAAGCTGCGCAGCGCCGCTGCCGGGGAGGCTCGCAATCCCGACGTCATTCACCGCGATCTCGGCTTCCAGCTCCTGCAGTCGAAGGTGGCGCTGGCCGAGATGCCCTGCACGCTGGCGCGGCTCGATCTCGGCCTCGACAAGACGCCGCCGGAGGTGCGCCGGGCGCTCGACGAACTGCCGCCCTCGCCGGTCTCGCTCTGCGCCATGCTGCCCGGCGCACGCGCGACGCCGATCGCCGAGCGCAAGAGCGAGATCGTCGACGAGACGGCGAGCCGCTTCACCGTCAGCGACCTCGTGCGCGTGCCGGTGGTGCAGAACGATTTCATCGCCACCTTCCTGATGGTCCGCTTCGGCCTTCCGGCCGGGCTGGCGCTGCTTGCAGCGCAGGTCGTCACCGCCTTCGGTCTGCTGGCGCTCGCCGTCGGGCTGATGCGCGAGCGCGCCATGGGATCGGCTCAGGAAGGCGCGAACAAGGGCATGGCGATCGTGCTGGTCGGCATCGTCACCATCTTCGCGCTGCACTGGAGCATTTCCTGGGGCAATGCGCTCGGCCTCCTGCCTGTGATGGGCCAGCCGATGACCTTCATCGCGGCCGCGACCTCGCATCACATGCTGATGGCGCTGCCCTCGATCGCGATCGCGCTGATCGCCGGGCGCCTGGCCGCGATCCGCCAGCTCTCGCCGACCAGCGACCCGCCGCCCTGGGGCCTGTGGCGCGGGCTGACCCGGGCGGGGCTGTAGGCATAAGCCCCGCGCACGCCCTTCGGGCGGAGCGGAACGGCAGCGACCGGGAACTGCGGCGAGAGCGCCCTGCACTCGCCCGCACCCGCGCCCGCCCGCGGGGATCGCCCGCGAAGCCGCTCGCGCGCCAAGGGCCCCGCCAAGACAAGCGCGCACGAGCAGCACAAACCGCTTGCGCTGGTGTTCGGAACGGCCGGAGGATGGCTGGGACGATGCGCGCGCCGCTTGACTGCGGCGATGGCGCCGCTGCCCTGTCAGCTGCGGTTGGTGGTCCTCCAGCATGCGGGCGATGTGCTGGCTTTCCAGACCCCCGTCTGCTTGCAGACCTCAAGCCCGGTCAGACACCCCGGCATACATCGAGGCGATCCCTGACAACGCGATTCGCAGGTCTTCATCATCTGACTGCACGAATGCCTGACGGTCTGGCAGCCATCCTGGGCGAACGCCGCCGAGGAGAAACCAATGCCGGCGAGAGTTGCCAGCAGCGCAAATGCCTTGATCATCTCGTCCTCCGCTGATGGTGCGAGGCACCGTAGGCACGGAGGCTAGCGCGCGTCCTAACCCAAATGGGTAGGCGACAGCACAGCCTAGGACAGAGCGCTGGCCGTGCTGTCAGCGGCGCTTGATCTCGATGGCGAGCGGCTTCGGTTCCTCGATCCGGATGACCGGGAAGGCCGAGATGCCGCTGCGGATCGCCGTCGGGTTGAAGACGAGGCGCGTGGCGCTCGATTTCGAGGCGACGACGGCAGGGCCGGTTCCGGACTGGAATTTGCCCTTGGCGGGAGCGACCGGCTCCAGCGCCAGGCCGCAGATCTCTTGCGCGTCGACCTCGATGCTGGCCGCCTCTGCGACATCGACCGCCGTCTCGCTATAGCGCGGGGTCAGCTCGTAGATCTGCGCATCGCAGCTGCTGCCGGACGGAGGCGACAGCGTCACCAGTCGCGCCAGCGCCGGCCCGGAGGCAGCCGCAGGTGCGTTGTTCTGGACCGCTGCGCTCTGCTGCTGTGCGGGCTGCGACTGAGGCTGGCTCGGCCTGCTCTGCCCGCTCGTGCCGGTCGAAGGCGTCGACAGGGTCAGAGTCGGCGGCCCCTGGTCGGACCCACGCGGCCCGGGATCGCGCAACGCGTACCAAGCCGCGCCGGCACCGCCCGCGAGCAGGACGACTGCAGCGGCCGCGATCACTGGCAGACGCGACGAGGCAGGCCGCGAGGCTTCCTCGCCGAGCACCGAACGCCGCGAGCGCGGCGCCATATCGGCCATGGGAGGCGCCTCACCTGTGGGCTGCGACTGCATGACAGTCTGCTGCACGGTCTCGGCTGAGCGCGGCGCCTGCTGCGCGGCAGGCTGCTCTGCCGGCTCAGGCTTGAACGGCTTCAGCGCCATCGAGGCGGAGACCGGGGCCGTGGGCCTT
This sequence comes from Allobosea sp. WAO, assembly GCF_001509835.1. Lineage (GTDB taxonomy): Bacteria > Pseudomonadota > Alphaproteobacteria > Rhizobiales > Beijerinckiaceae > Allobosea. Next base: position 139,064 of record NZ_JXTJ01000017.1, on the reverse strand, counting down.
TCCGGCTCCGGCGCCGCGACCTGCGGCTGGAACGAGCCCGAGCGCAGATAGAGCTCGATCGGGGCGACAATGTCGGCAAGCGAAGCGACGATCGCGATGTGATGCGGCTGGTTGCCGAGGATCTTGCCGAGGATGCCGGCGGCGCGCTCGGCCTCGTCGCCATGCGGCACCAGCGCCAGAACCGGGGTCGCGCCATGTTCGGCATCGGCGAAGAGGTGCCGCGAGCGATCGATCTTCGTGGTGAGATGGTATTCCTGCTGGGTGACCCGCGCCTCGGCGGCGGTGTCGGCGACGGAGAGGTCTATCGCGCCGGTGCCCCAGATCAGCAGCCGCGCTTCGGACGCCTTGTGCGTCACCGCCTCGCCATGGGCGAGCGCGCAATGCGCGGCCAGCGTCGGCACCATCCAGCTTTTGCCCTGGTCGATTCCACCGGACGCGGCAAGGCGATAGCTGCCGCCATCGGGCAGGCCGAGAATCTGGCGCAAGGGTTCGCCGGGTCGCAGCAGATTGCTATACTGCGTACTCCAGGGCTCGCACACTTCCGAGCTCTCGGTCGCGAGCACGACCCGCGAGACCGGCACGCGGGCCGACCAGGCGAGCTTCTTCAGGACGATGGGCTGGTCGGTGGTGGGCACGACGACGAAGACGCCGGAACGCCTGACGTTCTGATCTCCTGAAGCCATTTCCCTCTCTCGCCAGACTCTGCCGCTGCGGAAGCCAAGCCATCCTCGCCGCCTCCAGGCGGCGTATACTTGACGTTACAGCAGATAAACGCCCGCGAGCGGGTTGGCGAGCATCAATCGCAGCAGATCGCGCTCGGCGTCCTGGCGCGGCAGGTCGATGACGATGTGCTTGTCGACCGGCGCCGGCAGGGAGAGGCGGACAACGCCCTCGATCGAGACCACCTCGATCATGGTCGGAGCCGGCACCGAGTCCGACAGGCACTGGATGATCAGCGCCGGCGGGGCATCGTCCTCCTCGACCACGTCGAGCTCGAAGGAGCCGATGCGCCGGTGGGTCGCGCTGCTGTCATAGGCGGCGGCGGCGAGCTCGCTGCGCGCCACGGCCTGGAAGGACAGCAGGCGGCGATAGAGCCGTGCCGCCTCGGGATCGGTGCGGATGGCGCGCTCGGCGGCGAAGTTGACGGGATCGCCCTTGACCCGGCGGGCATGCGCCCAGAGATCGGCACGGCTGATGCTCGCAGCCGCAGTCTCCTCCGCCTCGGTGCTGGCAAGCGCGGCCAGAACCAGCCGGGCGGCGGCACGTCCGATGCGCGGATCTTCCTCGCTCGGACCCTGGGTAGCGAAATCTGTCATGGCCGTTTCAACCGCCCCTGATAGCGCTGCGAAAACACTTCGGTGAAGCGCGCCTCGTCGAGTGCGGCCTGGGCTGCCAGGTCCACGGATTCTCCGAAGCGCCTTTGTTGCCTGACGATCCGCTGCAGGGCTCCTGCAACGGTTCTCAGTGCTCCCCCATGCCTTGCGAAGATCAGTGCCAGTTTCGCATTGTCGATCCGGAAACTGGCGCGATCATGGCGCCAGCGCCGCAGAACCTTCTGCCCCTCGGCGAGAACCGCCGCATTGGCGGGCCCTTCGAGCGCCTCCAGCGCGACGCCGATCAGCAGCAATTCGTCGAAACGCTTGCCGAGCGCGGCCAGAGCCTGGGCGATGCCGGGATAGTCGAACGGGTCCGCGTTCTGGTCGACCTGCCCGCGATTTGAGCCTGCGACGCGGCGGCTGGCCTCGACCAGCCGATTCTCCCAGGGCGCCACCGCCCGCGAGCGCGCCAGGGTCAACGGCTGCTCGTGAGCGATCGGCAGCAGAGCCAGCGCCCGGCCGACGGATTCGCGCTCCTCCTTGTTGAGGAATTTCGGATCGGCCGGCAGGCGCATCAGTGCGGCGTAGACGCGCTCGCGCACCACGCCGTCCTCGTCCTCCTCCTCGGGCTCGTCGTCATCGTCCTCGTCGAGATCCTCCGGTTCGAGCTCGCCGAGAACCGCCTGGTGATCGAGCCAGGCGATCAGTGCCTCTTCCGGATTCTCGGAGGGCTGGCGCGCCATCAGGCTGTCCATCGAAGCCGGCGCCATGAAGTCGCGGCGGCCGACGCTGGAACGCTCCTCGCGCATCAGCGCGCTGAAGCGCTCGGCAAAGCGCGCAAAGCTCCAGGTCTCGCCATGCAGCAGGGCGAAGCTCCAGAGCGAGACGAGGTCGTCGGGATCGAATTCGCGCTGGCGCTCGCGCCGTCCGCTGGCATTGAGGAAGGCCTCGCGCTGGCGGATCAGATCGGCGAAGGCGAGCAGCGGCAGATGCCGCCGGCGCCAAGCCCGCATGAAGCGCGCCGGTTCCTGCACCGCCCGCTTCAACCCGTCCTCGTCGAAGACCGCGAGGGCGAAGACCGAGTCGAGCGCGCTGCGCAGTGCTGCGAGCCCCCCCTCCGAGCGCTCATCCGCCTCGGCCGCGAACAGGAAGTCCGCCAGCCCCAGCGCCCGCCGCACCCGGCTCCAGGAGAAGGAGCGGGTCTTGCCGGCGCCGTAGGACAGGACGACCTCGGTGGCGGAGGCCTCGATCGAGGCGCCGGCCAGCTCGGCGCCGACGGACTTCTCCTGCCGCAGCGGCCGGAGCAGGATGCCGGTCTCGTCCAGCAGGCAGCCTATGGCGGCGTCGCGTGCCGGCATACGCGGCCCAGCGGTCAATGCCCCCAGCGCGAACAGTACCTGCAGCATGTCCCAGAGCGGCAGGTCGGCATTTTCCGAGCCGCCGCCGGTGATCGCAAGAACGAACTTCTCAGTGTCCCGGGCGGAGAAACGGCGCGAAGAGGCAATGGTGCCGATCTCCGCGACCCGTGCCGGGTCGATGCCCCAATCCATTTGCAAATTGCCCGCATCCAGCATCGGACACGATCATCAGGAGCGGAAACCCAGCCCTTCCGCCTGCGCCGTCCACAATGCTAATTTCTGCCACATTTAAAATAACAAGCCACCCGGCACCTGTCGACCGGGTGGCATCTTCGTATAGCCGCGCCGGCAATAATGGTTACCCGGCCGCTATTTTCAGTCAAATTGTCAGCGGGTCGAGACCTTGCTCACGGTCAGGCGATTGCCGGCGAAGGTGATCTGCCCGTTGAGGCCGACCAGTTCCATCATCAGTCGGAAGTTGCGGGTCAGGCGCGCCGAGTCCGACGAGGTGCTGTAGAAGAAGTCGGCCGAGTTGCCGGTCATCCGCACGGTGCGGTGGCTGCGATAGCAACCCCAGCGCACGAACTCGCTCTCGATCCGGTCGACTTCAGAGGTCGTGAACTCGCGCAGCTGGATCTCGAAGTCGGTGGGCAGGTTGGCGCAGCCATCGCCCTGGGCCACGGCGACGCCACCGCCGACACCATCCTTGCCGCCACCGGCGGCGATGCCGGGCTGGCGAGCGAAGCCCTCGAGCTTCAGGGCAATGGCGGCGCCGAGATCTGTCGCCAGCACACGGGAATGGGTGCCGACGGTCTCGAGCAGGCATTCGGCGCCGCAGGGATTGGGCAGTGCCGGCAGCTGGAAGCCGCCGACCTCGAAGGCCGCGATGAACTGGCCGCTGCGCACGTTCAGCACGCGGCCGGCGATGCGGATCTCTGGGAAGCGGATGTCGGCGGCGACCGAGCGACGCGCCGAGGCATAGATCTGATAGACCACCATGGCGTCGATCGGCGTCGAGACCGAACGGGCGATCTCGATCAGTTCGGCGTCGCGGCGGCGGACACGGCCGGTCGGCGTGATGCCGAGCGCCAGGCTGGTCTCGTCATAGACCTGGAAACCGCGGGTGTTGAGATACTCCGAGAGCTGGAGCTGCACCCGGTTGAAGATGCGGTTGTTGCGCGGAACCGTATCGGGATCGGCGTCATCCGACATCACCAGGAGGTTGATGCGGGAATTGGTGGACTGGGCGCTGGCGGCGGCTGCGAAGGAAAGCAGCAGGGCGAAGCCGAGCATGAGACGCTTGAAGAAGGCCATGGTGGTTACCCCTGGAGGCAGGCGGTTGAAGCTGAAAGGCGACCGGCGCATCAGCCGGTGATGGCGATGACTTCGACGCGGCGATTGACCGGCGAGAAGGGATTGCGCGGATTGCGCAGCATGTCCGGACCGAAGCCATGGGCCTGCAGCCGGTTGCCGTCGACACCGCCATAACCCATCAGCCAGTTGGTGACCGAAGCCGCACGGTCCTGCGACAGGGCGACATTGTAATCATAGTCACCGTCCTGGCTGGTATGGCCGGCGATCAGGAAGCGCTGATCGGCCAGGATCGGATCGCGCAGTGCCACCGCCAGGCGCGCCAGGGCCTGCTGTGCGCCCGGGCGCAGGGCGGCGGAATCGTTGGCGAAGAAGACCGTGACCTCGACGCGACGGCTCAGATCGATCTCGATCTCCTGCACCACGCCGGAGGAGCGGGTACGGACGCGACGGGTGACCGGCGCACTGCGCCGGCCGGGGCTGCGGTCATGGGGGGCGAGCGAGCGCAGAATATTGGTGGCGGCCTGATCAGTCTGCGCCAGCGCGGGCACGGAGGCCAGCAAAGGCAGAGCCGCGAACAATCCGCCCAGTGTCCGGCGCGTCATGTTCTGATGAAGCTCGATGCTCTCGTGGTCATTATCTGCGATCTTCACGATCGGTTCCCCCGTGTTGCCTTGCCGTATAGTCATATTGCCTCGCCAGTGCCACGGCCAGCCCTTGGAGGGCCCGGCGCTGCAACGGCATTGCCCGAACCTTGCACGCTTCAGCTGCGTTTTCGCGAAGGCCGTGATTTTTCTCGACGAGGCAAGGCAAGAAGGTTTCGAATCGAGGGATCGCGGGCCGCGCCTGCGAAAGCAGCTCAAAGCCGGCCAAGGCCCCGGCAACGTGCTCGCCACTTTCATGAGGAGACCCGGAATGGGCTTCCAGACCGACATCGTCACCGCGATCCGCAGCGAGAGCCGCAAGTGCCTCGCCGTCGCCGCTCTCGCCATCCTCGTTTCGGCCGGCGCGGCGCTGGCCCAACCCGACCGCGACGGCGCCGCCGCCAGCCAGATGCCGAGCTTCACGGAGACGGCGCCCGCCGGCGCGCCGAAGATCGCGGAACGGCCGCAGTCGCTGCGCCTCGAATTCTCGGGCCGCACCATCACCGTCGGCGTCGTCCAGGCGGCCCGCGAGATCATGACGACGGGCGCGATCCCCTTCGCGTCGGGCAGCTGGGAGGTCACCTCCGAGGCGCAACGCGCCATCGGCCGCCTGCGCAACGAGTTCCGCGGCAATGTGCCGAAGGGCGCCCCCTTCGCCATCCTCGTATCCGGCGGCGACGAGGTCGTCAATTATCGCCGGGCCCGCGGCCTGCGCACCGCGCTGATCGAGCAGCAGCTCGAGGAAGCCGCCCAGATCATGATCGCCGCGCGCGCCGCCGGCGAAGGCCAGAGCGCCGATGACGGCAAGGCCCGCGTCGACCTCGTGCCACTCGACCCCAGCCGCTGCGGCGGCTGCGGCAACACGCCGTTCCGCACCGTCGCTCTCGACACCGGCGTCTCCAAGCTGGTTCGCGCCACCTCCGAGGATGTCATCGTCGCGGCTTCCTCGCCGAACAGCGCGGACAAGCAGAGCAACGAGGTCACCGCCGTGCCGCTTCCGGCGCCCCGGCCCCGCCTGAGCGAGGACCGGCCCGCCGCGGCTCCTGCCCCGGCGCCGCAGCGTGCCCGCGCCGCCCGCCCCGAAGCTCCCGCCCTCGCGATGCCTGCCGCTCCGTCGCGTCCGCTCGCCCGTACCGCGATGGTCGAGCGCGACAGCTACCAGGCGCCGAAGCGCCGGGCCATGCGCGGCCGCGCCGGCTGCCCGCTGCCGGACATCATCATCGACGACTATTATCCGGGCGGTCCGCTGGTCGGCTGCGACGGCTCCTATGGCCCGCGCCCGCGCTGGTGAATGAGATCGCGGTAGCTAAGGGCCGCCGCTTTCACTCCTCGGCCGAAGCCTGGTCGGTCCGGGTTTCGGCGAGATTGCGCTGGACCATGCCGAGATAGGCCAGGAAGCGCTCGCGATCCTCGGGGGAGAAGCCCTCCGTCGCCTTTTCGACGACGCCGACCGCTAGCGGCAGGAGCTGCGCCTTCAGCGCACGGCCCTTCGGTGTCAGCCAGACATGCAGCTTGCGGCGGTCGACGGCGTTGCGCTCGCGCACGACGAGGCCGCTCTTCTCCATGCTGGCGATGGCGCTCAGCGTCGTCGGCTCCATCGTGCCGATCCGGCGCGAGAGCTCGCGCTGGGTCAGCCCATCCTCCTGCCAGAGCACGCGCAGGAAGTACCACATGCCGAGGGTGACGCCGTGCGGCTCGATCCGCTCCTGCAGGTAACGCTGTGAGGCGCGGTGCGCCATGCGCAGCTGGTAGCCAACGCTGGTCGCAAGAGGCAGCTCCGGCTCGTCCCCGGCGCCGTCATTCGGTTCGGCCATGCGCGAATCGTCCCCGCGCGCGACATTGCGCCACCCAACTATAGCCGATGCGCCGGCGAGCGCCCATCTGGCCAGCCCCTCGTCAAAAGTTTGGCGAGGTCAACCAAGATAGTCTTGGACCCGCAGGCCCCACGCTCGCTAGGCTCCTTTCAAGATCGGCCGCCATTCGCCACGAGCGGCCACGAGGGGATGAAACGATGCCGCCGCTGCCGACGGCCACTGCCGCCATGCCGCTCCGGAGCCGTCCGCATCGGTGCAGGCGACTGGCGCCGCGATGACCGGCGAAACGCAAGGAGACGGGACGGAGATGGCTGCCTCGACTGCCAGGCTGCGACTGGCCTCGAGCCAGACGACCAACGACCTCGTCCTCGACGACGTCACCATGCGCTTCCAGACCCGGGAAGGCACGATCACAGCGGTCGACCGCGTCTCGTTGTCGATCGAGCGCGGCGAGTTCGTCTCGATCATCGGCCCGTCCGGCTGCGGCAAGTCGACCCTGTTCAACATCCTTGGAGGCTTGGTCAGCGGCTATGACGGCACGGTCTCGGTCGCCGGCGAAACGGTCAGCGGCCCGCATCCGGCGATCGGTATGGTGTTCCAGGAGGAATCGACCTTTCCCTGGCGCACGGTGATCGACAATGTCGCCTTTCCGCTCGAGGTGAAGGGCGTCGCCAAAGCCCAACGTTACGCGACCGCGCGCAAATTCATCGACATGGTCGGGCTCGCCGGCTTCGAGCAGCGCTACCCAGCCGAGCTTTCGGGCGGCATGCGCCAGCGCGTCGCCATTGCCCGCACCCTGGTGTTCGAGCCGAAGATCCTGCTGATGGACGAGCCCTTCGCGGCACTCGACGAGCAGACGAGGCTCCTGCTCGGCGACAAGGTTCTGAACATTCAGCAGGACCTCAAGCAGACCACCCTGCTGATCACCCATAACATCACCGAAGCTGTGCAGCTCTCCGACCGGGTGGTGATCATGAGCTTCCGGCCGGGCAAGGTGAAGCGCATCGTCGACATCCGGCTGCCACGGCCGCGGCGCGGCGACGTCGTCGGCAGCGATGCCTTCGGCCGCTATGTCGCCGAGATCTGGAACGATCTGCGCGAGGAAGCCTCCCGCGGCATGGCGGAATCGGAAAAGGGCGCGCTCGGGCGCGCAGAGCGCTGACGCCGTGTTCCTGACCCGCATCCCGCCCATCGCCTTCGGCCTCGCCACGCTCGGCCTCGTCCTCGGCGCGGTCGAGATTCTGCTGCGCCTGCAGATCCTGAACCAATTCGTCATACCGCTGCCCTCGGCGGTGTTCGGCAGCTTCGGGCGCCTGTTCAGCGAGGAGGAACTGGCGCGGCGGCTGCTGCTCACCGGCGCGGAAGCACTGACCGCGAGCGTGCTGGTCGCGATCGTCGGCATCGGCCTCGGCATGCTGCTCTACCGCTTCCGAACCTTGAGGCTGGCGACCGAGCCCTGGGTCGCGGCCGTGGCCGCGGCGCCGATCGTGCTCGCCTATCCGCTCTTCCTGGTGATCTTCGGGCGCAGCGCCGCGACCATCGTCGCCATGGGCTTCGTCGCCGGCCTCGGCCCGGTGATCCTGAAGACGCTGGAAGGGCTGAACGGCGTCAGAAAGAGCCTGATCAATGTCGGGCGCAGCTATAACCTGACGCCCGCGCAGCAATTCCGCATGATCCTGCTGCCGGCGGCGGTGCCGACCATCTTCGTTGGTGTGCGGCTCGGACTTATCTTCGCGCTGATCAACCTGATCGGCGTCGAGTTCCTGATCAATTTCGGCGGACTCGGCCAGCTGATCAACGATCTCGCCGAGCGTTACGACCTGCCCGGCATGTTCGCGACGATCATCTTCGTGATCCTGGTCAGCGTCGTGATCTTCGCCGGGCTGGAGCGGATGGAGCGCTGGTTCCGGCCGGTGCAATAGCCGCGCCGGCACGGGCTTGTTGGCGCCTGTTGCAGGCAGCATAGTGCCTGCGCCGCCAACGCTATCCGGGAGGTCCCGATCAATCTCCGCCAGCTCCGCTACTTCGTCAGGATCGCCGAGGTCGGCAACATCACGCGGGCGGCAGAACAGCTCAATGTCGCGCAGCCGGCGCTGGGCCTGCAGATCCGCCAGCTCGAACAGGACCTGAAGACGGAGCTGCTGCTGCGGCATTCGCGCGGCGTCGTGCTGACTGCGGCCGGAAAGCTCCTGCTCGAACGGGCGACACGCATCCTGCAGGATGTCGAGGAGGCGCGCCGCGACGTGCGCGCGCTATCCGGCAGCGAGCAGGAAACGCTGGTCCTCGGTCTGACTCCGAGCATCATGCTGCAGATCGGACCCGATCTTCTGGTCGACGCCAAGAACGAGATTCCGGCCGTCTCGCTCAGCCTCGTCGAGGAACTGAGCCATGTCCTCGTCCAGGAACTGGAGCGCGGCGAGGTCAACATCGCCTTCGCCTATGGCGTCGAGGAACGGCCGGGCATCGAGCGCCGTCCGATCCTGGAGGAGGAGCTGCTCTTCGCCACCGCGCCCGGCCCCGAGCCGATGCCGGAGACGATCACACTCGCCGAGGCGCTGAGCCACGAGCTCGTCCAGGCGGGCGAGCGCGATCAGGTCCAGAAGCTGCTGAAGCAGGCGGCCGAGCGCTTCGCGCTGCCTCTGAGCATCCTCTACGAGGCGCAATCGATACCGGCGATGCGCACGCTGGTGGTGCGCGGCGCGGCCGCCAGCATCATGCCCTATGGCACCGCGATCGAGGAACTCAAGGCGGGCAAGCTGATCGGCCGGCGCATCGTCGACCAGCCGATCAAGCGCACCCTCTACCTCGTACGCGCCGCCGGCGGCCAGGCCTCGCGCCAGAACGAGGCGATGGAGCGCTTCCTCGGCACGGTGACCGAGCACCTGCTGGAGTCGCTCGGGCCGCTCGCGAGGCGCATCGGCTGATCCGGGCGCCTTCCCTTAGACGACCTGATTGAAAAGCTGCGCCTCGCCGCGTTCGAGCCGGCCGAGATTGTCGAGCAGCATGTCGACGATATTGCGCTCATAGGCGCGCGTCTCGCCGGCGCTGTGCGGCGTGACCAGCGCATTGGGTAGGGCCCAGAGCGGCGACTCCGCCGGCAGTGGCTCCTCGTAAACGCAATCGATGCCGGCGCCCGCGATGCGGCCCGAAGCCAGAGCCGCGATCAGCGCAGCCTCGTCGACGACGCGGCCGCGCGCGACATTGATCAGGAAGGCCGAGGGCTTCATTGCCGCGAGCGCGGTGGCATCGATCAGCCCCTCTGTTTCCGGCGTCAGCGGGCAGGTCAGCGCGACGATGTCCGCCGCAGCGAGCACGCTCGCGAGCTCGGCAGGCGGCACGATCTTCTCGATGCCCGGTTCGCTACCGCCACGCCGACGCACGCCGATGACGCGCATGCCGAAGGCACCGGCGAGGGCAGAGAGCCGCAGGCCGATGCGGCCGAGGCCGACCACGACCAGCGTCTTGCCGCCGAGCTCGTCCTCGCGGCGCGACCGGTCGCCGATCATCGGCCGCCAGAAGCGCTGGGCCTGGTTGTCGCGCGCGAGATGGAGCTGGCGCGCCAGCGCCAGGATCAGCGACATTGCGTGCTCGGCGACGGCGCGCTCATTGCTGCCCTGGCCGCTGGCGAGCCGGATGCCGCCGGCGGTTAGGCGCTGCTTGTCGAACTGGTCGGTGCCGGCGCTGACCGACTGGATGAAGCGCAGCTTGCCGGCAAGATCGAGCATCTCGTTGCGCCAGAGCCCGGAGACGACAAGCACATCGGCCTCATGCGCCCTCGCCTTCAGCTCGTCGACGGTGCGGACCTCGAAGCTCGTCGCCTGCCCGTTCCGTGCCAGATATTCGTCGCGGAGCTGATAAGCGGCATGGGCGAAGCCGATGGTCAGGGCATTCTGCTTCGGCCAGGGCTGCATGGCGTCTTCTCCGGGAATCAGAATCGGGAACAGGCTGCGACGATAGCCTGCGATGCCGCACCCGTCGCCTTCGCTCCCTGCCATATCGGCAGCGTCTCCCAGACAGCCAGCGGAAGTCTTTGTCGGCCCCGGTGCCCGGCGGCATTCTGGCGAAAATGGCGGGGCGCTCGCGTCGCCCGCCCGGGAGGATGGATTGTCGAAACTGTGCCTCTCCGTCGCCATCGGCGACTATGACCGCAACCGCCCGCTGATCGACGGCGCGGTGCAGATCGACGGCGTCGACCCCGTGTTCATGACGCTGGCGCCGGAGGAAATCTTCTTCCGTGCCTTCCGCCATGCCGAGTTCGATGTCTGCGAGGCCTCGCTGTCGAGCTTCACGGTCAAGACGGCGCAGGGCACCAACCCTTATGTCGGCGTGCCGGCCTTCCTTTCCCGGGCCTTCCGGCATACCGGCATCCTCGTGCGCAAGGACCGCGGCATCGAGAAGCCCGAAGACCTGAAGGGACGGCGCATCGGCTGCCCGGAATACCAACTGACCGCCTGCGTCTGGATCCGCGACATGCTGGAGCAGGACTATGGCGTGAAGCCCTCCGACGTGATCTGGGTGCGCGGCGGCATCGAGCAGCCGGGCCGGCCCGAGAAGATCAAGGTCGAGCTGCCGGCCGATATCCGCGTCGAGCAGGCGCCGGAGGACCGCTCGCTCAATGCCATGCTGATGGCCGGCGAGATCGACGGCTTCATCGGGCCGCGCGCGCCGTCCTGCTTCGACGAGGGCCACCCGCAGGTCGGGCGCCTGTTCCCCGATCCGACGGCTGCCGCCGGCGACTATTACCGCCGCACCGGCATCTTCCCGATCATGCACGTGCTCGGGGTGCGCAAGACCATCGCCGAGGCGCAGCCCTGGCTGCCGGCGGCCCTACTCAAGGCCTTCGAGCAATCCAAGAAGCTGGCGCTGGTCAGGCTCTCCGACACCTCGGCGACCAAGATCACCCTGCCCTTCGTCGAGGAGCAGCTGCAAGGCGCGCGCGCGCTGCTCGGAGAGGACTTCTGGTCCTATGGCGTTGCGCCGAACCGGCATGTGCTGGATGCTTTCCTCAAGGCCCACCACCGGCAAGGCCTGTCTGCGCGGCAGCTTCGCATCGAGGAGCTGTTCCATCCCGCAACGCTGGAGGGGTTCAAGATCTGATTTCGCATGCGGCGCTCGCGCTCGCAGGCCGCCGACAGAGCGGTGAGCGCGAGAGCCGATCCAAATAAAGAGCACCGCCCGACGGTGCGACAGAGGGAGGACGACATGACCAAGATCAGGCAATTAGGGCTGGCATTGGCCGCCTTCGGCCTCGTGGCCGGCATGGCCCTGCCGGCTGCGGCGCAGGACAAGCTCAAGCTCGCCATCGGCCAGCGCGGCAACTGGGACACCTCGGTCTCCGAGGTCGGCACCAGGCTCGGCATCTTCAAGAAGCACGGGCTCGAGCTCGAAATGCTCTACACTCAGGGCGGCGGCGAGACCCAGCAGGCGGTGCTCTCCAACAGCGTCGACATCGGCGTCGCGGTCGGCATCATGGGCGCGCTCGGCGCCTATTCGAAGGGCGCGCCGATCCGGATCATCGGTGCCGAGACCACCGGCGGCCAGGACCTGTTCTGGTACGTGAAGGCGGATTCGCCGATCAAGACGTTGAAGGATTTCGAGGGCAAGACCGTCGCCTACTCGACGAACGGCTCGTCGACCCATGGCGTGGTCAACGCCTACATCAAGGAAAACAACATCAAGCCGCGCCCGACCGCGACCGGCGGCCCGGCGGCGACGCTGACGCAGGTGATGTCCGGCCAGATCGATGTCGGCTGGTCGGCGCCGCCCTTCGGCCTGCAGCAGCTCGACAAGGGCGAGATCCGCGTCATCGCTACCGGCAACGACACCCAGGCCTTCAAGAGCCAGACGGTGCGGCTGCTCGTCACCAACACCGCGACGATGCAGGCGAAGAAGCCGGTGATCGAGCGCTTCATGAAGGCCTATCGTGAGACCGTCGACGCCATGTATTCCGACCCGGCGGCGCTGAAGCACTATGCCGATTTCGTCGGCATCCCCGAGACCATCGCCAAGCGCGTCCGCGACGATTTCTTCCCGAAGGCGGCGATCGACCCCGACAAGATCGTCGGCCTGGAAACCATCGTTCCCGACGCGGTGACACTGAAATACACCGCGCAGCCGCTGACCAAGGAACAGCTGTCCGAGCTGATCCAGATCCCGCCGCGCTGATGAGGTCCCGGCGGCAGCAAGCCTTCTGCGTCATTCCGACCGCTGCGAAACAGCGCAGCGCCGGAATGACGGAGATGTCGATCGAACCGATCCGACAGCAGGAAGACTGGAGATTGGGCTCCCCATGACGATGACGGCCACGACGCCAATCTCGCCCGCGAACGCCGCCAACAGCGAAGCGCGCGCCGTGCTGATGACGCGCCTCGCCATCATCGGAACCGTGCTGCTGCTCTGGGAGGCGATGGCGCAGTCCGGCCTGCTCTACAAGGACGTCGTGCCCTCGCTGACCCGTATCCTGCGCGAGCTCGGCCTCGTCCTGCTCGACCGGCGCTTCTATGCCGATCTTGGCGTCACCGCCGGCGAGGTCGCGCTGGCGACCCTGATCGGCGGAGGGGCCGGCATCCTGACCGGCATGGCGCTCGGGCGCAGCCGCTTCCTGGCGCAGGCCTATGAGCCCTTCCTGCACTATCTCGGGCCGACCCCGAAGATCATCTTCTTCCCGATCCTGATCATGTGGTTCGGCGTCGGTCCCGGCTCGAAGGTGGCGATGGGCGCGCTCTCCTGCTTCTTCCCGGTCGCCATCAGCGTCGCCGGCGGCATGCGCGAGATCGACAAGGTGCTGATCCGCGTCGGACTGAGCTTCCGCCTGACCTCCCTGCAGATGGTCTCGAAGGTCTATCTCCCGGCGATGCGGGCGCCGGTGATCAACGGCATCAGGATCGGCCTCGGCGTCGCCATCATCGGCACCTTGCTGGCCGAGACCAAGCTCGCCAATCAGGGCCTCGGCTATGCCGTGATCCAGACCTATGCGACCTTCAACATGCCGAAGATGTACGCACTGCTGCTGATCGTCTTCATGCTGGCCGTCGGCATCAATGTCTGGCTCGGCCGCTATACGGAACTGCGGACGGTGAAGGCTTGACCACGACATCGGCCAAGACCGCTACTGCAGGGACCGTCCCTGCCGGGAGCCCGGCGATCCCGGCCTCGGCCTGGTGGCTGGCGGCGCTGCCGCCGCTGTTCTTTTCCGGCAACTTCCTGTTCGCCCGGGCGATGCGGGACGCGATCCCGCCGTTCCAGATGTCGTTCTGGCGCTGGGCGGTGGCGCTCGTGATCCTGCTGCCCTTCTGCCTGCCGGCGATCCGGGCGCAATGGCCGCGCATCCGGACGAACCTGCCCTTCCTCGCTCTGCTCGGCGCGGTCGGCGTCACCGCCTTCAACTGCTTCGTCTACGCGGCGCTGCATCACACCACCGTGGTCAACGCCGCGCTGGTCAACTCGCTCCTGCCGATCGCGACCTTCCTGCTCGCCTTCCTGATCCTGAAGCAAAAGCTGGCACCCAGGCAGATCCTCGGCATCGCGGTCTCGCTCGCAGGCGCGGCTGTGGTGATCGCTCGCGGCGATGTTACGGCGCTGCGCAGCTTCTCGCCCAATCCCGGCGACCTGCTCGTGCTTGCAGGCATGAGCTTCTGGGCACTCTACACGGTGCTGATCCGCTGGCGGCCGCTCGGGCTCGAGCCGATGGCGCTGCTCGGCGTCACCGTCGCCTTCGGCGTCCTGTTCCACCTGCCGCTCGTCGCCTGGGAGTACCGGAGCCTCGGCGGCTTCACGCTGGACGCCGCCAGCGCCGGGACGATCCTCTATCTCGCGATCTTCCCCTCGATCCTGGCCTATATCTTCTGGAACCGTTCGGTCGCGGTGCTCGGCCCCGGCCGGACCGGCATGTTCATGCATCTCTTGCCGATCTTCAGCGCCATTCTCGCCACGCTCTTCCTCGGCGAGAGGCTCGCGCTCTATCACGCGCTCGGCTTCGCGCTCGTCGTCGTCGGCATAGTGATCGTGACGCGACCGCCAGCGGCGAAGCCGGCCTGAATCAGGCAAGCACCTCGGTCAGCCGCGCCCAGCCCGCCTCATCGCCCGGCAGACCGAAGCGCAGGCGGGACGGATCGGACTGGAAACGCCTGACATAGATGCCGGCCCGCCCGAGCCGCGCAAACAGCTCCGGTGCATCCGGGGTCTCCAGCAAGCGATAGAGCGCGGTGCCACCGACGACCCGCCCACGCCTGGCGAGCAAAGCGTCGAGCCGGCGCGCATCCTCGCCGCGCGCCCGCTCCTGCGCTGTGAGCCAGCCGGCATCGCCGAGCGCCTGCGCACCGATTTCGAGTGCGGGGCCCGCCACGGCCCAGGGGCCGAGCATGCCGCACAGCGCCTCGACATGCCTCGCCTCGCCGATCGCGAAGCCGAGCCGTAGGCCCGCCAGCCCATAGGCCTTGCCGAATGAACGCAGCACCAGCGCTGCCGGCGGCAGCGCCGGGACGAGGCTGAAGCCGGGCTGGAAATCGGCGAAGGCCTCGTCGATCACCAGCAGGCCGCCGCAAGCCGCAAGCTCCGCCGCCAGGGCCGTCAGCGCCGCAAGGCCGATGGCGCGGCCGTCGGGATTGTTGGGATTGACCACGACCACGACATCGGCCGCACCGGCCTCGGCGAGATCGGCGATCTCGCGGACCTCGCAGCCGGCCTTGCGCCAGGCCAGCGCATGCTCGCCATAGGTCGGGCCGAGCACCGCGACGCGTGCCTGCGGGACGAGGCGCGGCAAGAGCTCGATCAGGATCTGCGTGCCGGGGGCCGCGACCACGCCGCTTTCCGGCCGAACGCGATAGGCGGCGCGTGCGGCCGTCAGCAACGCCGCCTCCGCGCGCGCACCCGGCAGGCGCTGCCACAGGCTTAACGGCAGCTCCGGAAGCGGATAGGGGAAGGGGTTGATACCGGTCGAGAGATCGATCCAGGGCTCCGGCGCATCGGGAAACAGCGCCTTGGCCGTGGCGAGATCGCCGCCATGCCAGATCGCCTCTCCCGCTCCAAGCCCATCCGCCATGATCTTCCCCGACACCTTGCCGCTGCTGCTCGCCGCCCTGCTGATCGAAGCGGCGCTGGGCTATCCCGCGCGCTTGTACGCATGGATCGGCCATCCCGTCACCTGGATCGGCGCGCTGATCGCGCGCCTCGACCGCGGGCTGAACCGCGAGAGCGCCGCCTTTGCCGCAAGGCGCCTCGCCGGCCTCTTCGCGCTCGCTATCCTGCTCTGCGTGACGCTGGCGGCGAGCCTCGCTTTGCTCTGGCTCTGCAGCCTCGCGGGCGCCTTCGCGCTGCTGCCGCTCGCTTTGCTCGCCTCGACCTTGCTGGCGCAGCGCAGCCTGCACGAACATGTCGCCGCCGTTGCCGAAGGCCTTGAAAACGGTGGACTGCCGGGCGGACGCAAGGCGGTTTCGATGATCGTCGGGCGCGATCCGGAAAGCCTCGACGAGGCCGGCGTGGCGCGCGCCGCGATCGAGAGCCTGTCCGAAAATTTCTCCGATGGGATCGTCGCGCCGGCCTTCTGGCTCGGCATGGGCGGCCTGACGGGCGCGGTGCTCTACAAAGCGATCAACACCGCGGATTCGATGATCGGGCATAAATCGCCGCGTCATCTCGCCTTCGGCTGGGCGGCGGCCCGGCTCGACGATCTCGTCAACCTGCCGGCCTCGCGGCTGACCGCCCTAATGCTAGTCGGAGCGGCGGCGCTCGACCGGCAGGCCGATGCCTCCGCCGCCTGGCGCGCCGTGCGCCGCGATGCGAGGCGACACCGCTCGCCCAATGCCGGCTGGCCGGAGGCGGCGATGGCCGGAGCGCTCGGCCTCAGGCTCGCCGGGCCGCGCGTCTATGGCGCCGTCAGGGTCGAGGATGGCTGGATGGGCGATGGACGGGCCGAGGCGACGGCAGCCGATATCAGGCGGGCGCTCGGGCTCTACCGGAAGTCTTGCCTGCTGCTCTGGGGGCTGGCGGGGCTCGGCAGCCTCGCAGTGCTGGCTGCCTGAGCGGCGCTCAGAACTCGATCCCTTCCTGCGCCTTCACGCCGGCGGCGAAATGGTGCTTCACCAGCGTCATTTCGGTTACGAGGTCGGCGGCCTCGATCAGTTCGGGTTTGGCGTTGCGGCCGGTGACGACGATGTGGAGATCGGGTCGGCGCGCCTGAAGGATCGCCACGACCTCGGCGAGCGGCAGATAATCGTAGCGCAGCGCGATGTTGAGCTCGTCCAGCACCAGCAGCCGGATGCTCTCGTCGGCCATCAGCTCCCTGGCCTTCTCGAAGGCACGGGTCGCGGCGGCGATGTCGCGGGCCTTGTCCTGCGTCTCCCAGGTGAAGCCTTCGCCCATGGAATGCCAGGAGACCTGATCGCCGAAGGCGTCGAGCGCCTTGCGCTCGCCGGTCGACCAGGCGCCCTTGATGAACTGGACGACGCCGATGCGCCAGCCATGGCCGAGTGCGCGCAGGATCAGGCCGAAGGCGGCGGTCGACTTGCCCTTGCCGGGGCCCGTATTGACGATCAGCAGGCCCTTCTCCAGCGTCTTGCCGGCGACCTCGGCATCCTGGACCGCCTTGCGCTTCTCCATCTTCGCCTTGTGGCGGGCGGCGTCGCCGTCATCGATCGTCATGGCTTTTCTCTGCTACTTCACCTGCATCGGCAGACCGGCGACCATGAAGACCACGCGGTCGGCCTGCGCCGCAAGCCGCTGGTGCAACCGCCCCGCCTCGTCGCGGAAACGACGGGCGAGCGCATTCTCCGGCACGATGCCGAGGCCGACCTCGTTCGACACCAGCACGATCGGCCCCTGCGCCTCACGGCAGGCAGCCATGAGCTCGCCGGTCGCGATGGAGACGTCGCGCTCGGCCAGGATGAGATTGGTCAGCCAGAGCGTCAGGCAATCGACCAGCACGGGCTGCCCCGGCGGGGCCGCACGCAGCGCCTCCGGGAGCGCCATCGGCGCATCGACCGTCCGCCAGTCCTGCGAGCGGCGGGCGCGATGCTCGGCGATGCGGGCGCGCATCTCGTCGTCATAGGCCTGGGCGGTGGCGATGTAGACCCAGGGCGCCGGCAGGGCCTCGACCAGCGCCTCGGCATGCCGGCTCTTGCCGGAGCGGGCGCCGCCGAGGACGAGGGTGAGCGGAAGAAGAGTCATGCTTGCGGTCTCCGCATCATGCTCAGGCTCGCCCCGAGCATCTCGTTCAGGAGTTTCCCGGCTCTCCGCATTAGCTCCGGCCGTGAATGACGCTGCCCTGCATTGCACAGCGCCGGCCGGATGGCTAATGATCGTGGCGACGGTGCCTCGGAGACGAGGTGAAAAGGGAACGCGGTGCGATACCGCGGCTGCCCCCGCAACTGTAAGCGGCGCGTCCTGTGCCATCGGCCACTGGGTTTCCCCGGGAAGGCGGAGCAGGACATCAAGCCGCGAGCCAGGAGACCTGCCGTCTTTCGATGTCGTCCAACAGGCTGCCGGTGGGGTGGCCAGGAAGTGAAGCAAGATGAATACGGCTACCGTCACCAGCCAGGCCAGCGTCTCCGAGCGCGCGAAAGCCGTCGCCGCCGCGCTGATCCTCGGCTTCGTCCTGGTCTACACCGTCGGCTTCGCGGCCTCCGCGAATGTCCACAACGCGGCGCATGACGCCCGCCACGGCCTCGCCTTCCCCTGCCACTGACGGGGAAGCATCATGGTCACACGTGTTCTCACGGTCAGTCTTCTGGCCGGGCTTCTGGCTGGGCTGCTGATCTCGGCGCTCCAGCACGTCACCACGACGCCGCTGATCCTCAAGGCGGAAACCTATGAGGCGGCGCTCCGCGCGCAGCCGGCGCCGATGCAAGCCGCCTTCAACGGCGAAGCCCGCATCCATCTCGCGCACGGCCCGGCCGCGCATGGCGACAAGGGAGTTGGAGACGAGCATGAATGGAAGCCGCAGGACGGCTTCCAGCGCACCGCCTTCACCAGCCTGGTGACGATCGGCACCGCGATCGGTTTCGCCGCCTTGCTGCTCGCTGGCATGATCGCGGTCAATGAGCGGATCGATGAACGCCGGGCACTGGCCTGGGCCGTCTGCGGCTTCCTCGCCTTCGGGCTCGCCCCGGCGATGGGGCTCGCGCCGGAACTGCCTGGCGCCGCCGCTGCCGAATTGCAGCACCGGCAGCTCTGGTGGCTGATGACCGCCGCCGTCACCGCGGGAGCACTTTTCGTCTTCCTGCGGGTCGAGGCCTCCTGGGCAAGGGCGCTCGCCGTGCTCGCCTTGCTGCTGCCGCATCTGATCGGTGCGCCGCATCCGGCCGCGCCGGAGAGCAGGGTCCCGGCCGAGATCGCGGCGCATTTCGCGGCGCTCTCGCTCGCCATCCAGGCCGCGCTCTGGCTCGCCACCGGCTTCGCCGTCGGCGTGCTCTGGCCCTGGGCCGCGCGCCGCAGCGCCGCCACCGCGGCAGCCTGACGCCTCGCGCGGCCGGAAGCGGCCGCGCCAGCCCAAGGAAGTATTCTCATGCTCGAAGGCGATCTCGCCCTCGCGACGGATGCCCGGCAAGAGCCGGGCTGCACCATCCATGTCTGCACCGTCTGCCGGCGCCAGCGCGAGGATTTGCCGGAGGGCTACGACCAGCCCGGTATCGCGCTCGCGGCGGCGCTCGGCGAACGCATGGCCGGGAGCGGCATCGCCGTCATCCCGGTCGAATGCCTCGCCGTCTGCAAGCGGCCCTGCACCATCGCGCTCGCGGCCGATGGCAAATGGACCTATCTGATCGGTGACCTCGACACCGACAGCCATCTCGACGAGATCGCCGGCGCGGCGGAGAGCTTTGCCGCCAGCGCCAACGGTATCGTTCCCTGGAAAGAAAGACCCGCCTCGTTCCGCAAGGGCGTGGTCGCGCGCGTGCCACCTCTGCCGCGCCAACAAGGATCAAGCGAATGAACGCTCCGCAGAACCCCGCGCTCGGCAAGGTGCCGTGCACGATCATCACCGGCTTCCTCGGCGCCGGGAAGACAACCCTCGTCCGCCATCTCCTCGAGAATGCCGGCGGCAAGCGCCTCGCCGTGCTCGTCAACGAATTCGGCGATCTCGGCTTCGACGGCTCCTTCATCGCCGGCTGCGGCATCGAGGGCTGCTCGGAGGAGGACATCGTCGAACTGCCGAATGGCTGCATCTGCTGCACCGTCGCCGATGATTTCGTGCCGGCGCTGGAGAAGCTGCTCGACCGGCCGAACCCGCCACAGCACATCCTGATCGAGACCTCGGGCCTGGCTCTGCCGAAGCCGCTGGTCCAAGCCTTCAACTGGCCGGCGATCCGCAGCCGCGTCACCGTCGATGGCGTGATCGCCGTGGTCGACGGGCCGGCGGTCGCCGAAGGCCAGTTCGCCGATGATCCCGAAGCCCTGAAGGCCCAGGCGGCTCAGGACCAGTCAGTCGACCACGACAACCCGCTGGAAGAGGTCTTCGAGGACCAGATCCTCTGCGCCGACCTGATCTTGCTCAACAAGAGCGACCTCGTCGATGCGGAAGGGCGCGAGCGCGTCAAGGCCGAGATCGCCGAGCATCTGCCCAAGGCGATCAAGGTGGTCGAGACCGCCCATGGCAAGGTCGAGCCCGCCCTGATCATCGGCCTGGGCGCCGCCGCCGAAGCCGATCTTGCGGCGCGTCCCTCGCATCATGGCGAGGGCGAGGACCACGACCATGACGATTTCGACAGCGTCGCCCTGCCGCTAGCGGAGGCCGCCTCGCCGGAGGAGCTGGTCGCCCGCCTCGCCAAGGCCGCCGAGGCCGAGGGCGTGCTACGCCTGAAGGGATTTGCCGCCGTCCCCGGCAAGCGGATGCGGCTCGTGGTGCAAGGTGTCGGCCGGCGCATCGGCCACCATTACGACCGGGCCTGGGAGGCTGACGAGGCCCGTGACGGCCGGCTCGTCGTCATCGGCCTCAAGGGGTTCGACCGGCAGGCCGTGGAAGCCGCCCTCAAGGGCTGATATCGACGCTGGCCGGCAGGCTTCCTTGAGCCTTCCGGCCAGCGTGTTCAGAAAGTGATGCGATGCATCTGCTTCCGACCAGCGAGGTGAGGCTCGACGACGGCGAGGACGCCGTCGACCTGGCCCTGCCGTCGGGCGATGTCGTCCTGCTTTCCTTCAGCGACAGCGATCTATCGGCGGTAGTGACGGCCTGTTCGTCATGGTCGGGCTTGTCCCGACCATCCACGTCTTCCTTTGGCGAGACCAGTGCTCAAGACGTGGATGCTCGCCGCAAGGGCGAGCATGACGGAGAAGGCGCGGCACTCACGCTTCGCCTCGTGCCGCTGCGGCGCTTCAAGCATCCGCTCTCGATCGACCTGCTGATCGAAAAGACGCTGAAGCGCTCGCGTTTCGTGCTGCTGCGCTGCCTTGGCGGACTCGACAGCTGGCGCTACGGGATCGAGCAGGTCGGCACCACCTGCCGGCAGAAGGGCGTGGCGCTCGCCGTGCTGCCCGGCGACGACCGCGAGGATGAACGGCTTTCCGGATACGGCACGGTGCCGCCGGATTTCGCAGCCACGCTGCTCGGCTATTTCCGGGCCGGTGGCGGCTCCGAGAACATGCGGCGGCTGCTGAGGCGCATCAACGATTATCTGCAAGCGCAGCGCGACCCCTCATCCCCCTGCCGGGACCTTCTCCCGCAAGGGGAGAAGGGAGCTGATGCCGCCGCCTCGTCCTTCTCCCCTTGCGGGAGAAGGTGGCTCGGCGAAGCCGGGACGGATGAGGGGTCACGCGACACATCCAATGCCTCCCCCGTCCCGCTCCCGCCGATCTTCGCCCTCGGCCCCAACGCCGCCCCCCTGCCCTGCCGCGAGGCGCTCGCCGCCTTGCCGGCCGACGCGCCTCTCGTCCCCGTGCTCGTCTATCGCTCCGGCGTCGCCGCCGGCGACACCGCCATGGTCGAGGCGATCGTGGCGGCCCTCGCCGCGCGCGGCCTCGCCCCGCTTCCGCTCGCCCTGACCAGCCTCAAGGACGAGGCCGTCGCGGCCGAGCTCGCCGAACTGATCTCGGCACGCAAGCCGGCGCTGATCGTCACCACCACCGCCTTCTCGGCCCGCGAAGGCGAAGGCTTCGTGCTCGACGCGGCCGATTGCCCGATCCTGCAGGCTGTCCCGGTCGGCAGCGCGCGCGAAGCCTGGGAAGCCTCGCCGCGCGGGCTTTCCGCCGCCGACCTCGCCATGCAGGCGGCGCTGCCGGAATTCGACGGCAGGCTCGGCGCGATCCCTGTCGCCTTCAAGCAGGAGATCGCCGATCCCGCGACCGGCCTCAGCCTGCGCCGCCTCGCGCCCGATGCGGACGGCGTCGCCGCGCTCGCTGATCTCGCCGCCAACTGGGCTGCACTCGGAAGCAAGCCGGCCGGCGAGCGGCGGCTCGCTTTGGTGATGTCGGACTATCCCGCACGCGGCGGCCGCGCCGGCTTCGCCGTCGGCCTCGACACGCCGGCGAGCGCTCTGGCGATCCGGGAATTGCTGGCGGGGGCGGGCTATGACGTCGCCCGCGACGTGCTTACTGCCCTCAGCCCTCTTCCTGAGGAGCCGCGCAGCGGCGTCTCGAAGGAAGGTCCAGTCCCCTCTGGCACATCCTTAGAGACACGGCCATCGGCCGCTCCTCAGGACGAGGGCTGGCGGTTGATGTCCGCCCTCACCGAAGGCCCCGCCGACTTCTCCGTTCCGCTCGCCGCTTATCGCGCCTGGCTGGTCGCCATTCCGGCGGCCGCCCGCGACGCCGTTCTCGCCAGCCATGGCGCACCCGAGGCCGACCCATCCTGCGACGGCGACGCCTTCCGCTTCTGCATGCTGCGCTTCGGCAAGCTTTCCATTGCGCTGCAGCCGGCCCGCGACACGACGCCCGACCGCAAGGCGCGCTATCACGACCCGGATGCGCCGCCGAGCCACGCCTATCTCGCCTTCTATCTCGGATTGCGGGAGGTCGAGCGGGCCGATGCCCTGATCCATCTCGGCACCCACGGCACGACGGAATGGCTGCCCGGCAAGGCGGTGGCGCTCTCTCGCTCCTGCTGGCCCCGCCTCGCCATCGGCGCGCTGCCGGTGATCTACCCTTATGTCGTCGACGATCCCGGCGAAGCCGCACCGGCCAAGCGCCGGCTTTCGGCCCTGACGCTCGGCCATCTGCCGCCGCCGCTCGCGGCGAGCGAGGCCTCCGGCGAGGCGGCCCTGCTGCGCGACCTTGTCGAGGAATATGCACAGGCGCAGGTGCTCGATCCGCGCCGCGCCGCTATCGTGGCGCGCGAGATCCTCGACCGGGCGCAGGCGAGCGGGCTCGCCGCCGCCTGCGGCGTCACGGCCGACCAGGACATGCCGAGCGCGCTCGCGGCGCTCGACGCGCATCTCTGCGACCTCGCCGAGATGCAGTTCCGCGACGGTCTACACGTCTTCGGCAGCTCGGAAGCCGATCCGGAATCGGCTGCGAACGAGCGTCGCAACCTGCTGAAGGCGCTCGCTGCCCGCTTCGTGCCGCCCGGCCCGGCCGGGGCGCCGCAGCGTGGCCGGCCGGACGTACTGCCGACCGGACGCAACCTCTCGACGCTCGATCCACGCGCCGTGCCGACACGCGCCGCCGCCAGATTGGGAACGCTGGCGGCCGAGGCCGTGGTCGCACGCCATCTGCAGGAGCAGGGCGACTATCCGCGCCGCATCGTCATGGATCTCTGGGCCTCGCCTACCCTGCGTTCCGGCGGTGAAGACATCGCGCATGCGCTCCATCTGATGGGCGTGGCGCCGATCTGGGACCATGGCTCGACCCGCGTAACCGGGTTTGCGATCACACCGCAGGCCAAGCTCGCGCAGCCGCGGCTCGACGTGACGATCCGCATTTCCGGCGCCTTCCGGGATACGTTTCCGGCGCAGATCGCCTTGCTCGACGCCGCCGCCAGGGCTGTCGCGGCGCTCGACGAGCCCGACGAGTGGAACGAGCCCGCCGCCGCGCGCCGGCGCGGCGAGGCCGGCGCCCGAATCTTCGGCGCAGCGCCCGGCCGCTATGGCGCCGCCATGGCCGACCGGGCGCTCGATGGCGACTGGCGTTCGCGCGACGAACTCGGCAAGGCCTATCTCGCCGCCAGCGGCCATGCCTATGGCGGCGCGGACGGAGCCGGGCGGCCCGATGCCGGCTTCGCGGCGCGGGTCACGGGCGCCGATGCCTTCATCCATGCCAGCGACACGGCCGGGCGCGACATACTGGAGGCGACGAGCGCTGCCGATGCGATCGGCGGCTTCGTCGCGGCGATGCAGGCGCTCGGCGGGGAGGCCGTGACCTACAGCCTCGACACCTCCGATCCGCAGGCGCCGAAGACGCGGACGCTCGCCGAGGATGTCTCGCGCATCGTCCATGGCAGGCTCTGCCATCCCCGCTGGATCGGGGGCCATCTCGCCCATGGCTGGCGCGGCGCGGCCGAACTCGCCGAGGCGGTCGATGCGCTCTTCGTCTACGCGGCGAGCACGGACGCCGTCTCCGACGCCCTGTTCGATGCGGTGTTCCAGGCCTATTGCGGCGATCCGGCCGTTTGGCGAGCCCTGGAGGAGGCCAATGCGCCGGCCGCCGCCTCGATCCGCTCGCGCCTCGCCGAGGCGCAGGCGCGCGGGCTCTGGCGCAGCCGTCTGAATTCCGCGGCGCTGCTCGCAGCCGAGCAGGAGGCCGCAGAATGAGCCTGCCCGCCCCCGAAACCATGCGACGCGGCTGGTGCCCCGGCACCTTGCGGCCGATGCAGACCGGCGATGGCTGGCTGGTGCGGCTCCACCCGCCGCGGGGAGCGCTTTCACCGACACAGCTCGCATTCGTCGGGGCGCTGGCGGCCCGCCATGGCAACGGCCAGATCGAGATTTCGGGACGCGGCAATCTCCAGCTGCGCGGCGTGCGCGAAGAAGCGCATCCGGTTCTGGTCGCAGAGCTGCTGAACGCCGGGCTGGTCGACGAAGCGATGGGGGACGGGCCGCACAGGCTGGTGCTCGCTTCGCCGCTCGCCGGCCGCGAAGCAGGCGAACTGCTCGATGCTGCCGGTCTCGCCGCAGCTATCGAAGGCGCCGGCCGCGGCGTCGCGGGACTGCCGGCCAAGTTCTCGATCGTGGTCGATGGCGGCGGCGCGCTCGCCCTCGACAATTTTTCGGCCGATCTGCGCTTGCGCGCCGTCGCTACCGACGCCGTTGTCTTCGGCCTACCGGGCGGGCTCTGGTTCGGGCCGATCGCCCCGGATAGCGCGCCTGCGATCGCCGCGATGCTGCTCGCCGGCTTCGCTGCCGAGGAGCGCGTAAAGCGCGGCGAGGTCCGGCGGATGCGCGAGCTCGACGACATGGCGCTGAGTGCGCTCGCCAGCGGCCTCACGCCGATGCCGGCCCCGGCGCCACGCCCATCCCCTGCCCCAGTCGGGATCATGGCCGAGCGGGACGGGCGTTTCGCCGTCCTCGCCGCCCTGCCCTTCGGCCGCAGCGATGCCACAGGCTTTTCGCCGCTCGCGGGTCTCGCCGAGCGTTTCGCGGTCGAAGAGATACGGCTCTCTCCCTGGCGCGGTCTCGGCTTCTGCGGACTTTCGCGCGCTGTCGCCGGGGAGCTCGCCGTAGCCCTCGCGAAGGAAGGTCTCGTGCTCTCCCCACGCGATCCGCGCCTGCCCGTTTCGGCCTGTGCCGGCGCACCAGCCTGCGACCGCGCGGCCGCGGCAACGCTCGCCGATGCCGCGACTTTGTCGGAAGTGCTCGCGCCCCTGCTGGCGGACGGGCTGACGCTGCATGTCTCGGGCTGCGTCAAATCCTGTGCTCGCCAGGGGGCCGCCGATCTCACCCTCCTGGCCGGCGAGACCGGCTACGACGTCATCCTCGCCGGCGGCACCCGTGACAGGCCGATCGCACATCTGACGCTGCCGGAACTTGTGCGCCGGCTCGAACCGGGTCAGGACATCCGCGCGCAGCTCATGGCCGCGCCGCACCACCAGGAATGAAAGCTTGAATACGCGTCACGCCTATCTCCGCGACGGAGCCGCGATCTACGAGCGCTCCTTCGCCATCATCAGGGCCGAATCCGACCTGTCCGGCTTTTCCGGCACGGCCGAACGCGTCGTCGTGCGGATGATCCATGCCTGCGGCATGACCGACCTGCCGAAGGACGTGGCGATGTCGCCGGATTTCGCGGCGACCGCAGAAGCCGCCCTGGCCAAGGGCGCGCCGATCCTTTGCGATGCCCGCATGGTCGCCGACGGCGTCACCCGCGCCCGCCTTCCCGCGGGGAATGAGGTGATCTGCACGCTCGCCGATCCCGCCGTGGCGAAGCTGGCTGAGGAGATGGGCACGACCCGCTCGGCGGCGGCTATGGAGCTGTGGCGGCCGCATCTGGAGGGCAGCATCGTCGTGATCGGCAACGCACCGACTTCCCTCTTCCGCCTGCTCGACATGCTCGATGCCGGCGCGCCGAAGCCGGCAGCCGTGATCGGCATCCCCGTCGGCTTCGTCGGCGCGGCGGAATCGAAGGAGGCGCTGGCGCTGGACGGGCGCGTGCCTTTCCTCGTGGTGCATGGCCGGCGCGGCGGCTCGGCGATGGCGGCGGCGGCGGTCAATGCGCTGGCGCAAGTGAAGGAGTGAGAGGGTGAGCGAACAAGCCCCCCGCACCCTGCTTTTCGGCGTCGGCCTCGGCCCGGGCGACCCCGACTACATGACCGTGCGCGCCCGGGACATCATCCTGAAGGCCGACCGTCTCGTGCATTTCTGCAAGCGCGGCCGGCGCGGCAATGCCCGCGTCACGGCGGATGCGATCATCGCGCCCGACGCCGCCCGCGAGATCGAGCTCGCCTTCCCGGTGACGACCGAGGTGCCGGTCGAGGATGAAGGCTATAGCGGCCCGATCGCCGCCTTCTACGACGCCGCCGCCGAAAGGCTCGCGAACGAGATGCAGGCCGGCCGCACCATCGCGGTGCTCTGCGACGGCGATCCGTTCTTCTACGGCTCCTTCATGCATCTCTGGCGGCGCCTCGCCCAGCGCTTCCCGACCGAGGTGGTGCCGGGCGTCACCGGCATGGCCGGCGCCTGGGCGCGCGCAGCCGCTCCGATCACCTGGGGCGACGACGTAATGACCGTGCTGCCGGGCACGCTCGCCGAGGGCGAGCTGACGCGCCGCCTCGTCGACACCGATGCGGCGGTGATCATGAAGCTCGGCCGCAACCTGCCGAAGGTCCGGCGTGCCCTGAAGGCGTCCGGGCTGATCAACCGCGCCATCTATGTCGAGCGCGCCACCATGGCCGACCAGCGCGTGGTGCGGCTGGCCGAGAAGCCCGATGACGAGGCGCCTTACTTCTCGATGATCCTGGTGCCCGGCGAAGGGCGGCGGCTGTGAGCGGCTCGCTCACCGTCGTCGGCCTTGGGCCCGGGGAAGCGCGTTATCTGACACCGGCGGCGCAGGCGGCGCTCGATCAGGCCAGCGATCTCATCGGCTACGGCCCCTATCTCGACCGCATCCCCGCTCGGACCGGCCAGAGCAAGCATGCCAGCGACAACCGCGTCGAGATCGACCGGGCGCGGCACGCGCTGGAACTGGCCGCTGCGGGTAAGCGCGTCGCGGTGGTCTCCGGCGGCGATCCCGGCGTCTTCGCCATGGCGGCGGCCGTATTCGAGGCCGTCGAGGCTGGAGAGCCCGGCTGGCGTGAGCTCGCGATCAGCGTCGAGCCCGGCATCACCGCGATGCTGGCGGCGGCGGCGGCGGCCGGCGCCCCGCTCGGCGGCGATTTCTGCGCGATCTCGCTGTCCGACAATTTGAAGCCCTGGGAGGTCGTCACCGCCCGGCTGGAGGCGGTGCTGCGCGCCGATCTGGTGATCTGCCTCTACAATCCGATCTCGAAGGCGCGCCCCTGGCAGCTCGGCAAGGCACTGGAACTCGCTCTCTCCGCGCGGCCGCCGGAAACGCCGGTGCTGTTCGCGCGCGCCATCGGGCGGGCCGACGAGGCGCTGCGCATCCTGACCCTGACCGAAGCCCATGCGGCTGCCGGCTCGGCCGACATGGCGACGCTGGTGATGATCGGGGCGAGCACAACGCGGCTGATCGCACGCCAGGGAAAGGCGCCGTTCGTCTATACGCCGCGTTCGGTGACGAAGAGCCCCTGCGCCACCAGCCAGGGCAGAACCTGATCGATATGGGTGACGTATTCGACATCGGGCTTGGGCGGCCGCTCGATCATGACGACGGGCAGGCCGAGCCTGCGCGCCGCGACGAGCTTGCCGAGTGTCATCGGGCCGCCGGCATTCTTGCTGACCAGGATCTGCGTGCCCTCCCGATGCATCAGCCTCTCCTCGGCCTCGGCCTCGAAGGGGCCGCGCTGCTGCAGGACCTTGGCATGCGGCAAGGGCAGCTCGCCAACCGGCTCGATCACCCGGATCAGATAGCGATGCTGCGGGGCGGCAAAGAATTGCGGCAGCTCGAGCCGGCCGATGGTCAGGAAGACGCGCTGCGGCTCCGCGCCCAGCGCCTCGACGGCGGCCCCGATGTCGGGCACGCTGCGCCAGCGATCGCCGGCCTGAGGCCGCCAGCTTTCGCGCCGGATCGCCAGCAGCGGCACGCCCTCGGCCTTGCAGGCGGCTTCGGCGTGGTAGGGCATGATGGCGGCGAAGGGGTGAGTCGCATCGATGACCGCGACGACGCCTTCATCGACGAGATATTCACGCAGGCCGGCAATGCCCCCGAAGCCGCCGATGCGGCTCGGCAGCGAAAGCGGCCTGGGGTCGGAAGTGTGGCCGGCCAGGGAGATCACGGCACGGATTTCGGGGACCTGCTCAGCCAGAAGCTGATCAAGTGCAGCCGCTTCGCTCGTGCCGCCTAGGATGAGGACCGTCATGAATCAGTTTTCGCGCGAAACCGGTGAACTGTCGAGCACGGGACCGGCCGGCCCATGGCTCTCCCTGGTCGGACTCGGCGAGGATGGCCCTTCCGGGCTATGTGCCGATGCGCTCGCCGCCCTGAAGCAAGCGGAGATAGTCTTCGGTGGAGAGCGCCATCTCAAACTGATCGGCGACGTGCCCGGAGAGGCCAGAGCATGGCCCCAACCCTTCCGGAATGCGCTGCCGGCGATCCTGGCGGAGCGCGGCCGCGCGGTCTGCGTGCTGGCGACCAGCGACCCTTTCCATTACGGCATCGGCGCCGGGCTGACCAAGGCGCTCGCCCCGGAGGAAATGCGGGTTATCCCGCAATTGTCAGCGTTTTCGATGGCTTGCACGCGGATGCGCTGGCCGCAGGAGGAATGTGCGCTTGTCTCCCTGCACGGGCGGGCTCTGCAACGCATCATCCCGCTGCTGCAGCCGGGCGCGCGCATCCTGGCACTCTCCTGGGATGAATCGACCCCGGCCGCGGTCGCTGCGCTTCTGTCGGAACGCGGCCTCGGCGCGAGTTCGCTGACGGTGCTGGAAGCGCTGGGCGGCCCGAAGGAGCGCATTCGCGAGACCCGCGCGCAGGATTTCGCGTTCGACGGGATCGTGCCGCTCAACATGCTGGCGGTCAGCGTCGTCGCCGCCGACGATGCCCAAATCCTGCCCCTGGCCAACGGGCTGGCCGACGAATGGTTCGAGAATGACGGCCAGCTGACCAAGGCCGACATCCGCGCGATCACACTCTCGGCGCTCGCACCCCGCGCCGGCGAGCTGCTCTGGGATGTCGGCGCCGGTTCAGGCTCGATCGGCATCGAATGGTGCCTGCGCCATCGCCACAACCGCGCTATCGCCTTCGAGGAACAGCCGGAGCGGGCGGCACGCATCGGCCGCAACCGGCTGGCGCTAGGCGCTCCGCCGATCGAGATCGTCGAAGGCAAGGCTCCCGGTAGCTTTGCCGGCAAGATTTCTCCGGATGCGGTCTTCATCGGCGGCGGGATCACCGAGCTCGGCCTGTTCGAAGCGGCCTTCGCGGCGCTGAAGCCGCGAGGCCGTCTGGTCGCAAATGCCGTGACCCTCGAAGGCGAAGCCCGGCTCGCAGAACTCTTCGCGCAGCATGGCGGCAATCTGCGCCGCATCGGCATCGCGCATCTCGATCCCGTCGGAACGATGCATGGCTGGCGCCCCGCGATGCCGGTGACGCAATGGCGGGTGGTGAAGCCTTGAACGGCGGCATCACCGCCGGCATCGGCCTGCGCCCCGGCACCCCGGAAGCCGAGATCCTGGCCTGCCTGACGCAGGCACTGGCCGCGGCCGGCTTCGGCAGCGAGCGGCTTGCCCGGCTCGCGACCCTCGCCTCGCGCTTCGGCGAGCCCGGCCTCGCGGCCGTCGCCCGCACGCATGATGTCGAACTCGTCGCGATCCCAGATGAAGCGCTCGCCGGTTTCGAAGCCGCCTGCGCGACGCGCTCGAGCCGCATAGCCGGACTCTACGGCGTCGGCTCGGTCGCGGAAGCTGCAGCGCTCGCCGCGGCCGGGCCGGGCGCCGTCCTGGTGCAGCCGCGGATCGCGACCGGCCGCGTCACCTGCGCGCTCGCCCGCGGCGCAGAAGCGGACGAGAACCCCTGATGACCGTGCATTTCATCGGCGCCGGCCCCGGCGCCGCCGACCTGATCACCTTGCGCGGACGCGACCTGATCGCGTCCTGCCCGGTCTGCCTCTATGCGGGCTCGCTGATCCCGCAGGCAATGCTGGGCTGGTGCCCACCGGGAGCGCGCATCGTCGACACCGCCCCGCTCGATCTCGACGCGATCATCGCGGAGATCGAGGCGGCGCATGCCGAAGGCAAGGACGTCGCCCGCCTGCACTCCGGCGACATCTCAATCTGGAGCGCCGTCGGCGAACAGATGCGCCGGCTGGAAGCGCTCGGCATCCCCTATGAGATCACGCCGGGCGTGCCGGCCTTCGCCGCAGCCGCAGCCGCGCTGAAGCGCGAGCTGACCTTGCCCGGGCTGGCGCAATCGCTGGTGCTGACCCGGACGTCCGGCCGCGCCTCGGCCATGCCGGAGAAGGAGAAGCTCGCCACCTTCGCCGCCTCGGGCGCGACGCTCGCCGTCCATCTCTCGATCCATGTCATCGAGCAGGTCGCGGCCGAGCTTGCACCCTTCTACGGCGAAGACTGCCCGGTCGCCGTGGTCTTCCGCGCTTCATGGCCGGATGAGCGCGTGCTGCGCGGCACGCTTGCGGACATCGTGGCGCAAGTGCGCGCCGCCGCTCTGGAGCGCACGGCGCTGATCCTGGTCGGCCCGGCCCTCGGCGCCGAGGACTTTGGCGAAAGCGCGCTCTACTCCGCCGGTTATGACCGCCGCTTCCGGCCGAGTGGAGGCCAGGCATGACGGCCAAGGGCCTGCTCGTCGCCGCGCCGCGCTCCGGCTCCGGCAAGACCACCATCACGCTCGGCCTGCAAAGGGCGCTCGTCCGCCGCGGGCTCTCCGTGCGCGGCCTGAAATGCGGGCCGGACTACATTGACCCTGCCTTCCATGCCGCTGCGACAGGCGCGCCCAGCGCCAATCTCGACAGCTATGCGATGCCCGACGTCCTGCTTTCCGGCATCGCCGGCGCGGCGGCGGAGGCTGCGGACGTCATCGTCGCCGAAGGCTCGATGGGGCTGTTCGACGGCGTTCCCGGCCGGGAAGGTCATACCGGCGCCAGCGCCGACATCGCCGCCCTGCTCGGCTGGCCGGTCGTTCTCGTCGTCGACGTCTCCGGGCAGGCGCAATCGGCCGGCGCCGTCGCGCTCGGCTGCAAGCTCTATGATCCGCGCATCAGGATTGCCGGCGTCATCCTCAACAAGGTCGCGAGCGAGCGCCATCGCCGGCTCGCCGCCGCCGGCATGGAACGGATCGGCCTGCCGGTCTTCGGCGCCCTGCCGCGCGAGGCCAGCCTGATCCTGCCCGAGCGCCATCTCGGTCTGGTGCAGGCCGGCGAGACCGAGGACCTGCATGCAAGGCTCGACGCCCTGGCCGACGCGGTCGCGGCCGCGGTCGATCTCGACGCGGTCGTCGCAGCTGCCGGTGTGACGACTTTGCCTGCCGCCGAAACGGCGAGGCCGGCCCTGCCCGCGCCGGGAAAGCGGATCGCCATAGCGCGCGACGCCGCCTTCAGCTTCGTCTACCCACACGTCGAAGCCGGCTGGCGGGCGCAGGGCGCCGAGCTCGTCCCCTTCTCGCCGCTCGCCGACGAAGCGCCTCCGGAGGCTTGCCACGCCTGCTGGCTGCCCGGCGGCTATCCCGAACTGCATACCGGACGGATCGCTTCGGCCGCGCGCTTCCTCGACGGCCTGCGCGCTTTTGCGCACACGCGCCCGGTCCATGGCGAGTGCGGCGGCTACATGGTGCTGGGTAAGAGCCTGACCGACGCCGACGGCATCAGGCACACCATGGCCGGGCTGCTCTCGGTCGAGACCAGTTTTGCCAGGCGCAAGATGAATCTCGGCTATCGCAATGCCGTGCTGGAGGCCGATTGCCCGCTCGGCCCGGCCGGCAGCCGGCTGAGCGGGCATGAATTCCACTATGCCAGCATCGTCTCGCAAGGCGAGGATCCGCCGCTCGCAGTGGTCAGCGATCCCCACGGCTCTGACCCGGTGCCGGCCGGCAGCCGGCGTGATCTCGTCACCGGCTCATTCTTCCACGCGATTGCGGCACGAGCCGAGCCTTGAGCCCAGCGCCCGCCTTCGATGAGGTATTCACTGCCAAGCTCGGCGAGCTTTTGAGCTGGCGGCGCGATGTCCGGCGCTTTTGCCCGGATGCCCTGCCGGAGCCGTTGCTCGAAAAGCTCATCAGCTTGATGGAGCTCTCGCCCTCGGTCGGACACTCACAGCCCTGGCGCTGGCTCAGGATCGACGAGGTAGAGAAACGCGCCGCGGTGCAGGCGAGCTTTTCCCGCTGCAATGCCGAGGCGCTCGCCGATTACGAGGGCGAACGCGCCGCGCTCTATGCGCGGCTGAAGCTGGAAGGGCTGCGCGAGGCGCCGGTTCAGTTCGCAGTATTCTGCGATCACGGCACCCTGCAAGGCCATGGCCTTGGCCGACGGACGATGCCGGAAATGCTCGACTATTCGGCCGTCGCCGCAATCACACAGTTCTGGCTCGCGGCACGCGCCCATGGCGTCGGCGTCGGTTGGGTCTCGATCCTCGATCCCGAAGAGGTGCGGCAAATCGCGAACGCGCCGCCCGGGTGGAAGCTGATCGCCTATCTCTGCGTCGGCTTCCCGGTGGAGGAGCACGACGTGCCCGAACTGGTGCGAGAGGGCTGGGAGAAAGGGCGCAGCTGAGCCGCGCCCTTCGTTGCCGGAGAAATGGCCGGGCCAGACCCGGCCATGACGCGCAGCGTCAGAGCGCGACCTTGAACGGTGCCTCGGTCTTGCTCTTGATCTCGTCGAGCGAAACGCCGTCGGCGAGCTCGATCAGGGTCATGCCGCCGCCGTTCTCGTCGATGGTGAAGACGCCGAGATCGGTTATCACCATGTCGACGACGCCGGCGCCGGTCAGCGGCAGGTCGCAGGCCTTGAGCAGTTTCGGCGATTCCGAGCCGTCCTTGTTCTTGGCGACATGCTCCATCACAACGACGACCTTCTTGACGCCGGCGACGAGGTCCATGGCGCCGCCCATGCCCTTCACCATCTTGCCCGGGATCATCCAGTTGGCGAGGTCGCCATTCTCCGCGACCTGCATGGCGCCGAGGATGGAGAGGTCGATATGGCCGCCGCGGATCATGCCGAAGGAATCCGAGGAGGAGAAATAGCTCGTCGTCGGCAGTTCGGTGATGGTCTGCTTGCCGGCGTTGATCAGGTCCGGATCCTCCTCGCCCTCATAGGGGAAGGGCCCCATGCCGAGCATGCCGTTCTCCGACTGGAGCTGCACGCTCATGCCGTCGGGGATGTAGTTCGAGACGAGCGTCGGGATGCCGATGCCGAGATTGA
This sequence comes from Allobosea sp. WAO, assembly GCF_001509835.1. Taxonomy (GTDB): domain Bacteria; phylum Pseudomonadota; class Alphaproteobacteria; order Rhizobiales; family Beijerinckiaceae; genus Allobosea. The sequence goes on along the minus strand of NZ_JXTJ01000017.1, from coordinate 105,785 downwards.
CGTAGAAGCCGTCCTTCAGCTCCTTGGCGGCGCGAGCGGCGATCTGTTCACGGGTCCAGGCCATGTGGGTGATCTCCTTCTCAAGCCGTTTCGCGCTTGCGGACGGTGCGCTGCTCGATGCGCTTCACCGGGTTCGCCAGATGGACGATCCGCTTCACGAAGATACCGGGGGTGTGCATGTGGTCGGGGTCGATCTCGCCCGCCGGGACGAGATGCTCGACCTGGGCAATCGTCATACGCGAGGCCGAAGCCATCATCGGATTGAAGTTCCGCGCCGTCTTCCGATAGACGAGGTTGCCCTCGGTATCGCCCTTCCAGGCATGGACGATCGAGATGTCGGCGAACAGGCCGCGCTCCATGATGTAGCGCTCGCCATCGAACTCGCGCTCCTCCTTGCCTTCGGCGATCAGCGTGCCGACGCCGGTCTTGGTGAAGAAGGCCGGGATGCCGGCGCCGCCGGCGCGAATGCGTTCGGCGAGGGTGCCCTGCGGATTGAACTCGAGCTCGAGCTGGCCGGAGAGATACTGCTCGGCGAAGAGCTTGTTCTCGCCGACGTAAGAACTGATCATCTTCTTGATCTGCTTGGTCTCGAGCAGAATGCCGAGCCCGGCACCGTCGACGCCGGCATTGTTGGAGATGAAGGTCAGGTTCTTGGCGCCGGAGTCGCGGATCGCCTCGATCAGCTTGTCGGGAATGCCGCAAAGGCCGAAGCCGCCGGCCATGATGGTCATGCCGTCCTTGACGATGCCGGCGAGCGCCGCCGCCGCATCGGGATAGACCTTCTTCATCGTGATGCCTTTGTCGCTGGGATGGAAGCTGATCGGGGACTGCAGCAAGAACTAGCCGAGCCCCCAGCAGCCCGCAACACGGGAAAGCCGGCACCCGCGAGGCCTTCGTTGCCGCCGCGAGAGGCAAGCCAGACAAAGCGGACAAGTATTGTCCGCGATGTTTCGCTCTCCGGCGCAAGCCAGCGCAGGCGCCTTCCTCCGGCCGCCAGCCGCAGAACGATGACGCCTCCCTTCAAAGAGCTTACGCCTTTTGTCTAGGCCGAGGCTTTTCGGCCCAACCGGATGGACTTCCATGCACATGTGCGCCGTTGACATGGGTGATATGCGCGGTGCAGCATGACGGCTCAGGGGAAACGATCAAACAAGGTTGAGCGGGGTGACCGACATGCGTGAGTTGTATGTCTGAGGATATTATTCTCTCGACGTCGGGTCTTACGAAAGAATTCGCCGGCTTCACAGCAGTCAATGGCGTAGACCTAAGCGTCAAGCGAGGCACGATTCACGCGCTGATCGGCCCGAATGGCGCCGGCAAGACGACCTGCTTCAATCTCCTGACCAAGTTTCTCGCCCCGACACGCGGCTCGATCGTCTATAACGGGCGCGACATCACGCGGCAGAAGCCGGCGGAGATCGCACGGCTCGGGCTGGTGCGCTCCTTCCAGATCTCGGCGGTCTTCCCGCAGCTCAGCGTGATGAACAATGTCCGTATCGCGCTGCAGCGCAAGCGCGGCGACTCGTTCGACTTCTGGCGTTCGGAAGAGGTGCTGCGCTCGCTCGACAAGGAGGCGCTGGCGCTGGTCGAGGCTGTCGGCCTCTCCGCCTTCGCCGATCTGCCGGCGGTCGAGCTCTCCTATGGCCGCAAGCGCGCGCTCGAGATCGCGACGACACTCGCGCTCGATCCGGAAATGCTGCTGCTCGACGAGCCGATGGCCGGCATGGGCCGCGAGGACATCGACCGGATCGCGACGCTGATCCGCAAGGTCTCGAAGAACCGCACCATCCTGATGGTCGAGCACAACCTCTCGGTGGTGGCCTCGCTGTCGGACCGCATCACCGTGCTCGCCCGCGGCCAGGTCCTTGCCGAAGGCGACTACGCCACGGTCTCGAAGGACCCGCGCGTGGTCGAGGCCTATATCGGCTCGGGAGTCGGCCATGGCCATTGAAGCGACCCTGGAGCGCAAGGCGCAGGCCGGGACGAAGCCGCTGCTGAAAGTGCGCGGTCTCGAGGCCTGGTATGGCGAGAGCCATGTCCTGCACGGCATCGATCTCGACGTCGGCGAAGGCGAGGTGGTGACGCTGCTCGGGCGCAACGGCGCCGGCAAGACGACGACGCTCAAGTCGATCATGGGCGTGATCGGCAAGCGCAAGGGCTCGGTCAGCTTCGCCGGCCAGGAGACGATCTCGCTGCCCTCGCGGGCCATCGCCAGGCTCGGCCTCGGCTATGTCCCCGAGGAGCGCGGCATCTACTCGACCCTCTCGGTCGAGGAGAACCTGATGCTCCCGCCGCAGGTCAAGCCGGGCGGGCTCTCGGTCGCTCAGATCTTCGAGCTCTTCCCCAACATCAAGGAGCGGCTGCGCAGCCAGGGCACCAAACTCTCCGGCGGCGAACAGCAGATGCTGGCGATCGGCCGCATCCTGCGCACCGGCGCCAACCTCCTGCTGCTCGACGAGCCGACCGAGGGCCTCGCCCCGGTGATCATCGACCAGATCGGCGCGACCATCCGAATGCTGAAGCAGAAGGGCTTCACCATCGTCCTGGTCGAGCAGAACTTCCGCTTCGCCCAGACCGTCGCCGACCGGCATTACATCGTCGAGCAGGGCAAGGTGATCGACATGATCCCGAACGAGGAACTCGACGCCAATATCGACAAGCTGCACGGCTATCTCGGCGTCTGAACCAGTCCAGAACAAAGACATAAGGTGGAGGAACGGCATGAAGACTACAGCATTGCTTCTCGGGACCGCGCTCGCCGCCCTGGCGGCCGGCGCCGCCCAGGCCCAGACCAGCGTCAAGGTCGGCGTTATGAACGACCGCTCCGGCCTCTACGCCGACCTCTCGGGCGAGGGCTCGGTGATCGCGGCCCGCATGGCCGTCGAGGACTTCAAGGCGGCGGAAAAGGGCATCAAGGTCGAGATCGTCTCGGCCGACCACCAGAACAAGCCGGACGTCGGCTCGACCATCGCCCGGCAGTGGTATGATCAGGACGGCGTCGACGCGATCCTCGACGTGCCGACCTCCTCGGTCGCGCTGGCGGTCAACCAGATCACCAAGGAAAAGAACAAGATCCACATCAATTCGGGCGCGGCCTCCTCGGACCTGACCGGCAAGGCCTGCTCGCCGAACACGATCCACTGGACCTACGACACCTATGCGCTGGCCCAGGGCACGGGCGGCGCCATGGTGAAGGCCGGCGGCGACAGCTGGTTCTTCATGACCGCCGACTACGCCTTCGGCCATGCGCTGGAGCGCGACACCGGCGCGATCGTCACCAAGAATGGCGGCAAGGTCGTCGGCGCGGTGCGCACGCCGTTCCCGGGCACCGATTTCTCCTCCTTCCTGCTCCAGGCCCAGGCCTCGAAGGCCAAGGTCATCGGCCTCGCCAATGCCGGCGGCGACACGATCAACTCGATCAAGCAGGCGGGCGAGTTCGGCATCACCTCGGCAGGGCAGAAGCTCGCCGGGCTCCTGGTCTTCATCACGGACGTGCATGCGCTCGGCCTGCAGACGGCGCAGGGCCTCGTCCTGACCGAGGCGTTCTACTGGGACAACAACGACGGGACCCGCGCCTGGTCGGAGCGCTTCGCCAAGGCCAATGGCGGCAAGAAGCCGTCCATGGTCCAGGCCGGCGTCTATTCGGGCATGCTGCACTATCTCAAGGCGATCGAGGCGACGAAGGGCAAGGACCCGACCGCGGTGATGGCCAAGATGAAGGAAATGCCGACGGACGATCCGCTGTTCGGCAAGGGCTCGGTGCGTGCCGACGGCCGCAAGATGCACGACATGTATCTGTTCGAGGTCAAGAAGCCGTCTGAATCGAAGGCTCCGTGGGACTACTACAAGCAGGTCGCGGTGCTGAAGGCCGACGACGCCTTCAAGCCGCTCTCCGAAAGCGAGTGCCCGCTCGTCAAGAAGTGAGGGGCTGACGACAGCCTACGCATCATCCAAGGCTCCGGGGCCGCGAACGGCCCCGGATTCGCTGTTGTCGGGAACGGTAGATCCGCATGTTCGAGTTACTTGGCATTCCGCCGCAAGCCCTGTTCGGCCAACTTCTGCTGGGCCTGATCAACGGCTCGTTCTACGCCATCCTCAGCCTCGGGCTGGCGGTGATCTTCGGCCTGCTCAACATCATCAACTTCACCCATGGCGCGCAGTACATGATGGGCGCCTTCGTCGCCTGGATGTGCCTGAACTATCTCGGCGTGAACTACTGGGCAGCGCTGGTGCTGGCACCGGTGATCGTCGGCTTCACAGGGGTGATCATCGAGCGCTTATTCCTGTCGCGGATCGCCCATCTCGACCATCTCTACGGGCTGTTGCTGACCTTTGGCCTGGCGCTGATCATCCAGGGCCTGTTCCGCAACAGCTATGGCTCCTCAGGCCTGCCCTACCAGATCCCCGATGCGCTGCGCGGCGGCTACAATCTCGGCTTCATGTTCCTGCCGACCTATCGCGCCTGGGTGGTCGTCGCCTCGCTGATAGTCTGCCTCGCGACCTGGTTCATGATCGAGAAGACCAAGCTCGGCGCCTATCTGCGAGCCGCCACCGAGAACGCGACGCTGACCCAGGCCTTCGGCATCAACGTGCCGCTGTTGGTGACGCTGACCTACGGCTTCGGCGTGGCGCTCGCCGCCTTCGCCGGCGTGCTCGCCGCTCCGATCTACTCGGTCAACCCGAATATGGGCGCCGACCTGATCATCGTCGTCTTCGCGGTCGTGGTGATCGGCGGCATGGGCTCGATCATGGGTGCCATCGTCACCGGCTTCAGCCTGGGTCTGGTCGAAGGCCTGACCAAGGTGTTCTATCCGGAAGCCTCCGCCACCGTCATCTTCATCATCATGGTGCTGGTGCTGCTGGTGAAGCCGGCCGGCCTGTTCGGGCGCGCCGCCTGATGCGCGCGCCCCTCGTCATCACGGCCTCGCTGCCGCTTCGTTTCGAAGGAGCCGCTCATGGCTGACGTCCTCCCCGCCGACGGCTCCGTCACCCATGCCGCAGCCGACTCCGGCACGGCGAGCCTGCACCGCAACGTCATGATCGGCATCGCGATCGCGCTGGTGATCGCGCCCTTCGTGGCCTACCCGGTCTTCGTCATGAAGGTGCTGTGCTTTGCGCTGTTCGCGCTCGCCTTCAACCTCCTGCTCGGCTATGGCGGCCTGCTCTCCTTCGGCCATGCCGCCTATTTCGGCATGGCGAGCTATGTCTGCGCCTACGCGGCCAAGCATTGGGGCTTCAATCCCGAGTTCGCGATCCTGGCGGGCACCGGCGTCGCTGCCCTGCTCGGCCTCGTCTTCGGCTCGCTCGCCATCCGCCGGCAGGGCATCTATTTCGCGATGATCACCCTGGCGCTGGCCCAGATGGTGTTCTTCTTCTCGCTGCAGACGCCGCGCTTCACCGGCGGCGAGGACGGTATCCAGGCGGTGCCGCGCGGCAAGCTCTTCGGCATGATCAACCTCGCCGACGACCGCACCCTGTACTGGGTCGTGGCGCTGATCTTCATGGGCGGGCTGCTCGCCTTCTACCGAATCATCCACTCGCCCTTCGGCCAAGTCTGCAAGGCGATCCGGGACAATGAGCCGCGCGCCATCTCGCTGGGCTACCGCGCCAACCAGTACAAGCTCGCCGTCTTCGTGCTTTCGGCGATGCTGGCCGGGCTCGCCGGCTCGACCAAGGCGATCGTCTTCCAGCTGGCATCACTGACCGACGTCCATTGGTCGATGTCGGGCGAGGTCGTGCTGATGACGCTGGTCGGCGGGCTCGGAACGATCTTCGGCCCGATCGTCGGCGCCCTCGTCATCGTCTCCATGCAGAACTTCCTCGCGACGCTCGGTGCCTGGGTCACGGTGATCCAGGGCGTGATCTTCGTGCTCTGCGTCTTGCTGTTCCGCGAGGGCATCCTCGGCGTCATCGCCAAATGGATCAAAAAGCCGCTCTGAGTGGCGGCTTTAGCGATCCAGCAGGAACGCCGCCAATGCCGCCCGATCAGCCTCGCTGAGGCCGACGGGCGGGCTCATCCAGCCGCCCGGCACGACCGAATCGGGATCGCGGAGATAGCCCTTGAGGCGGTCCGCATCCCAGCGCATGCCCTTCTCGCGCATCGCATTGAAGGCCGGTGAATAGTCGAAGCCGGCGGCTCCACCGAGAAGCCGGCCGGCAAGCCCATCGAGCGTCGGGCCGGCCATGGCGACCCTGCCCGGCTCGAGCGCATGGCACGAGCGGCAGCCCGCGAACAGGGCCTCTCCGCGCTCAAGATCGTCGGCCGCGGCGCCGGCGCTACAGGCCAGCGCCAGAACAGTGAACACTGCGGAGCCCAGCCTCACGCCGGCTTCACGGTCTGGACGCGGACCAGCCGGTTGGTGCCGCTCTCGCCGCCCCAGGCCTCGCCGGAGCGCCCATCCATCTGCCGGACATTGGCGCCGGCCCGGTCGCTCGGCAGGCTGTGGAAGCCCTCGGTCAGCGGGTCGAAGCGGACGATGGCATTGGCGGCGAAATCGGTCAGCCAGACCTTGTCGGCGTCGTCGACATAGACCGAGTAGGTCCGCGGCTTGTCGCCCGGCAGCTTCCAGGCCTTCCAGCTGCCGCTCTCCGTATCATAGGACGAGACCTGGCCGGAGTTCCATTCGCTCACCCAGATCCGGTTCTTCGAATCCGACCAGACCCGGCGCGCGCCCTGCCCTTCGGTCGGCGGGTCGACCACGGTGAAGGCGGCAGTCTCGGTATCCACCCGGGCAATGTAGTTGCCGGCGAGCGAGGCGAACCAGATCTCGCCCGAGGGGGTGCGGGTCATGCCATAGGGACCGGCGCCGCGCGGGGCGTCGAACACCTCCATCTTGCCGGAATTGGGATCGAGCCGGCCGATGATGCCGTTCTGGCCGCTGAACCAGAGAATGCCCTTCTTGTCGAAGACCGGGGTGTTGAGATTGGCACGCTCGCGGCCTGCCGGCAGCGGGAAGAGCCGGACCTCATGGCTCTTGTCGTCGATCCGGGCGATGGCGTTCTGGCCACCTTCGGTGACCCAGGCGGCGCCGTCCGGGCCGCGCACCACGCCATGCGGCGCTGCGCCCTCGCCGAGCGAGATCACCTTGATCTGACTGGTACGCGGGTCGAAGCGCCCGAGCGTGCCATTGCGCTGGCCGCAGACCCAGAGCGTGCCGTCGCCGGCATCGGTGACGTCGCGCGAGCCCTTGATCCCGGGCACGTCGAAATAGGTGACGATGAAGGGGCTGCCTGGCCGCGGCTGCTCGGTCGCCTGCGCGCGCAGGATCAGGCCGGGAGCAGCAAGGCCGGCAAGACCGACTTTCAGGAACGAACGGCGCAGCATCGGCTTCTCCTTTCGCTGTCGGCAGGCCGGAACATCCAGCCATCGGCCCTTGGCCTAAACCGACAACTTGGTGAAACTTGGCTCGCTGCAGCGCGGTTCCCTTAGAGTCCGTTCCGATCCGCTTGCACCGCAAGCTGATCGGAACGGGCCCTATCCTAAATTGAGAGACGGTTTCACCGATCAGATCCATTCAATCTGATCGCATCCGGCTCTAGAGCTGCCGCTGGATCGAGGCCGGCAAGGTCGAGACGCGCGCCATCTCGCCGCCGAGGAATTCCTCGGGCGCCGCGAGATAGTCGCAGGCCATCGCCATGGCATCGACGCCCCAGAAGATCTCGCCGTCGATCAGCAGGCTCGGCACGCCGAAAATCCCCGCTGCGACAGCCTCCTCGGTGTTCTGGCGCAGGCTGTCCTTGACGTTCTGATAGCCGATCGCCTGGACGGCGTCGGGCTGGCCGCCGGCGATCGCCACCAGCCCGAGCACTTGCGGGTCGTTGGCGTCGCGCCCCTCGGCCCAGACCAGGCGGAAGGCTTCCGCGACTGCGTGCTCGTTGCCTTCCAGCGCGGTCAGCAGGCGCAGCATCGCCAGCGGGTTGAACGGGTGGCTCGGCGGAAAGCGGAAGGGAACGCCCATGGCTTCGGCCAGATGCGTGGCGAGGCGATAGGTGTGGACGCGCTTGGGCGCGATCTCGGCCGGGCCGAGCTGGCCCCAGGCCTTGAGCACCCCGCCGAAGACGATCGGCTTCAGCTCGACCGGCCGATAGGCGCGGATGTCGTCGAGCTTCGTCAGCGCGAGATGCGCGAAGGGCGAGATGATGTCGAAATACCAGATGGCGGGCTTGGTCACGGGGCTCACTTGATCAGCTTGCTGGCGGCACGGAATTGCGGATGCTCGGCGGTGCGCAGCCATTCGAACACCACCATCTCGGTGGTGACGATCTCGGCGCCGTGGCGCTCCATGCGGCGCAGCGCCACCTCCTTGCTCTCGGGCGCGCGCGCGCCAACGGCATCCTGGACCACGAAGACGCGGCGCTTGCGGGCCAGCAATGAAAGCACGGTCTGGCCGAAGCAGACATGCGCCTCGCAGCCGCAGAGGATCAGATCCTCGTCATCGGCCAGCGCCGCGAGGAAGGCCGGTTCGCCGCAGGAATCGAAGCTCATCTTGGCGACGACCGGACCGGCTCCGGCGAGCTCCGCGACGGTCGTTCCGAGACCTGCCGGGTTCTCCTCCGTCATCAGCACGGGCACGCCGAGCAGCAAGGCGGCATCGACCAGCCGGCGGGCATTGGCGACGAGGCGAGGCCCGTCATGGATCGCCGGCATCAGCCGCGCCTGGAAATCGATGATCACGAGGCGCGAGCGACCGGCATCCATCAGGCTCATCGACGTCATACCTCGCGCTGGAGCCGGTCCAGCTCCGTTTCGACATGGCGCTCCATCAGCGTGCGCGGCGGCGTCCCGAACATCCGGATGCGTCGCGTATGCGCCAGCAGGAGCACGCCGGAAGCATGGGCGAAGGCATCGGCCATGATCAAGTCGGCAAGCCCGGGATTCGCGCCGAGTTCGCGCGCGGCGTCGCGGATCGGCGCCAGGCTCGCCTCCAGCGCTTCGTTCAGCGCCCGGTCGCGCTCGCGGCCGAGGCCGTGCGGACGCATGCCGCCACGGAACAGGTAGAAGCCGAGATCGAGATCGCGCGGATTGGCGGCGTAGAAATCGAAGAAGCCGAGCGCGGCCGCGCGGAAGCGCTGCTGCGGCGTCGCCGCCCCCGCGACCGCGTCATCGACGAAGGCGGTCAGCGCCGCAAGCGACTGGCCGAGCACCTCGGCATAAAGCGCCTCCTTCGAGTCGAAATGGAAGTAGAGCGCCGCCGGGGTGTAGCCGGCCTCGGCCGCGATCGCCCGCAGGGAGGCGCCGTCAAGGCCGTCGCGCTCAAAGATCGCCCGGGCCGCCGTCAGGATCAGGCCGCGCTTGAGATCGGTCGCGGCATAGCGGCCGCGCTTTCGCCCCGTCGCCTCGCCCCCCACGCTGGAACTCCTTCAATACACCGGCTGCAAATCACCGCTTGACGAAAATCTAACACCGTTCGATTTTATCGACAACAACACGTTGGAGGACGACGCCATGCTGATGGATGCCGCCGGCTATCGCGAATCGCTGCGCGCCTATCACCCGAGGGTCTTCGTCAACGGACAGCGCGTCGGAAACGTCGCCGACGAGCCCCTGCTGGCGCCCGGCATCAATGCCGTCGGCATCACCTATGACCTCGCCCATGACGAGGCCCACCGGCCGATCATGACCGCGGTGCAGGCGAGCTCGGGCAAGACCGTCAACCGCATGCTGCATGTCGACGGCTCGTCCAGCGACCTGCTCGCCAAGCTCGAGGCTGTCAGGCTGGTCTGCAAGATCTCCGGCTGCGCGCAGCGCTATCTGACGCATGACGCCTTCGGCGGCATCCTGCAGGCGACGGCGCGGGCCGACGCGAACCATGGCACGGATTACGGCCAGCGCTTCCTCGCCTATCTGCACGATGCGCAGGATCGCGACCTGACGATCGGCGTCGCGATGACAGACGCCAAGGGCGACCGCTCGAAGCGGCCGGGCGCGCAGGCGAACCGCGATGCCTACGTCCACATCAAGGAACGGCGCAAGGACGGCATCGTCATTCGCGGCACCAAGGCGATCGTCACGGGCGCGCCCTATATGCACGAATTCCTGGTGATGCCCTGCCGGACGCATGCACCGGGCGACGAGGATTTCGCGCTGTGCTGCGCCGTGCCCTGCGATGCCGAAGGCGTCACCATCGTCGCGCGCCCCGCAGGCAGACCCGGCGATCCGGCGGCGAAGTTCTCGGCGAAATACGGCCAGTCGACCGGCGCGGTGATGTTCGACGACGTCTTCGTGCCCTGGGACCGGGTGTTCATGGCCGGCGAGACCGAAGAGGCCGGCTACCTCACCACCAGCTATGCCAGCCATCATCGCCATAGCTGCATCGGGGCGCGGGCCGGCTTCGGCGATCTCCTGATCGGCGCCGGCGCGCTGATGATCGAGGCGAACGGGCTCGATGCCGATCGCCACTCCCATATCCGCGAGCAGATGGTCGAGCTCATCACCATCACCGAGAGCTTCTTCGCCTGCGGTGTGGCGGCCTCGGTCTATTGCCAGAAGGATGTTTCGGGCGTGGCGATGCCGGACGCGGTGTTCTCGAACATCGGCAAGCTCCTGCTCGCGACCAAGATCTATGACATGCACCGCATCGCCCACTACGTCTCGGGCGGTCTGATCGTCGCCCTGCCCGGGCCGGACGAGGACCACAACCCGGAGACCGCCGGCTCACTCGCCGCCGTACTGACCGGGCGACCCGACGTGCCCTATGAGCAGCGCGCCGAGGTCGCGCGCTTCATCGAGGACCTGACCGTCTCGAAGGAGGCCGGCTGGTATTCGGTGATCTCGCTGCATGGCGGCGGTTCGCCCGAGGCGATGAAGCGCGAGATCTGGCGCAATTATCCCGTCATGGAAAAGGTCGAACTGGTCGAAAACCTGCTCGACCGCGGCGTCCTCGCCGACGGCTCGCGTGTCTCGAAGCAGCCCGGGCGCTGCTGCGTCACCGGCTGCGAAGTGCCGGAACGCATGACGACGCAGGAGGCGGCTGAGTAGGTCCGAACCGTCATGGTCGGACTTGTCCCGACCATCCACGTCTTCCCTCATCCGCGTCGCAAGACGTGGATGCTCGCCACAAGGGCGAGCATGACGAAAGAGCCCGCCATGAACGCTCACGCCACTCACCAGGTCCTCAACCAGGCCCGCCCGGCGACCGGCTGGAACGCCTTCTCCGGCGACGCGGTGCTGCAGGGCGTCGTCGCCCGGCTGGCGCCCTGGGTGGCAGGGAAAGCCGGCGCGCTCGGCGCGCTTGCTGGCGATGCCGAGGTGCAGGAACTGGCGCGTCTGGCCAATCGTTACGGGCCCGAACTGAAGACGCATGACCGGTTCGGCAATCGCATCGACTGGATCGAGTTCCATCCTGCCTGGCACGAGTTGATGGGCCTCGCCTTCGCCCATGAGGTGCCTTCGCTCGCCTGGACGACCAGGGAGCCGAACGGGCACGCGGCACGGGCGGTGCTGTCCTATCTCTGGAATCAGGTCGAGCATGGCGTCGGCTGCCCGACGGGCATGACCTATGCGGCCTTCCCCGGCCTCGCTCAGCCGGAGTTCGCACTCTGGCGCGAGAAGATCACCTCGGGCCGCTACGACAAGCGGCCGCTACCGGTGGCACAGAAGACCGGCGCCAGCATCGGCTATGCGATGACCGAGAAGCAGGGCGGCTCGGATCTGCGCCAAACCCAGACGACAGCGCGTTTCCTCGAGGATACGCCGGAAGGCCGGGTCTATCTGATCACCGGGCACAAATGGTTCTTCTCTGTGCCGCAATCGGACGGGTTCTTCACCCTGGCGCAGACCGAGAGCGGCGTCTCCTGCCTGTTCTGCCCGGGCTTCCTGCCCGATGGCAGCCGCAACCGGCTGCAGATCCAGCGACTGAAGGACAAGGCCGGCAACCGCTCGAACGCCTCCTCCGAGGTCGAATTCCGCGAGTGCCTCGGCTGGCTCGTCGGCGCGGAGGGCGCCGGCATCAAGGAGATTCTCTCCCACGCCCATCTCACCCGGCTCGATTTCGCCGTCGGCTCGGCCGGGCTGATGCGGCAGGCGCTAACGCTGGCGCTCAACCACACCCAGTCACGCCGGGGTTTTGGCTCCTCGCTCGCCGAACAGCCGATGATGACCAATATCCTGGCCGATCTCGCGATCGACTCCGAGGCCTCGACACTGATGGCCTTCCGCATCGCCGCCGCAACCGATGCGATGGAGACGAGCGAACAGGAGCGCCACCTCGCCCGAGTCTCGACGCCGCTGGCAAAATTCTGGAACTGCAAGCGGGCCGCCGCCTTCGTCGTCGAGGCCCTGGAATGTCATGGTGGCAACGGCTTCATCGAGGAGAACCCGATGGCGCGGCTCTATCGCGAGGCGCCGCTCAACGCGATCTGGGAGGGCACCTCGAACATGATGTGCATGGACGTGCTGCGCTCCTTCAACCGCGATCCGCGCACCAAGGAGGCCTTCATGGAAGAGGTCGGCAGCGCGCGCGGGGCCAACCCCGCGCTCGACCGCTGGCTCGACCGGCTCGGCACGGAAGTCGCCAAGCCGCGCAATGATGACGGCCATGGCCGCCGCCTCGCCAATCTGATGGCCTATGCGCTGCAGGCCTCCGAATTGAGGAAGCATGCCGACGAGGCGGTGTTCGAGAGCTTCTGCCGCTCGCGGCTCGATGCCGATTGGGGCTATGTCTTCGGCACGCTGGAGCCCTCGCCGGAGCTTGCCGCAATCGTCCAGCGCGCGACGGTGGCGCGCAGCTGAAAGAGCATCATTCGGCGTCTAACTCCGGGCCGTCATTCCGCCGCAGCCAAGCGCAGCGCAGGAATGACGACCTTCATTGCCGAGAAATCGCGCGCCCCAAGTCCATCCTCCCGAGGAGGCGGACACCCTACCAACCCTATGCGCGCGTTCCGTGGCGCGCCGCCTCAGGCGGCGCAGCAAGCGTGGGCCCGTGCCGGCTCCTCGTACTCGTCATGGCGCTTGACGAAGCTGAGCGTCGACGTCTCGTTGCGGCCCTTGGGCGCGCGGTCGAGGATCATCAGTGTCGAAAGCAGTTCCTCGCCGCCGCGGGCATAGGAGGAGTAGGTGTGGAAGACCCGCCCCTGCTCGTCGCGGCTGAAGGCGCTCACCCCCGGCAGCTCGTCGAAGGCCTGCTCCGACGGCATCCGCATGAAATTGTACTCGACCCCACCGCTCGCCAGCTCCTCCTTGGTGAAGGAGACATGGAAGTCGGCATTGAAGTCGCTGCCGAAGGACGAGACCCAGGGGAAATTCCAGCCCATCCGCTTCCTGTAGGCCTCGATCTTCGCGAGCGGCGCGCGCGACACCGCGACCAGCGTGACGTCGTGGTTGTTGAGATGGGGCAGCGTACCGTCGAAATGATCGGCCATGAAGGAACAGCCCGGACAGCCCGCCTCCCAGTCCGGCCCGAACATGAAATGGTAGATCATGAGCTGGCTGCGGCCGTCGAAGAGTTCAGCGAGGCTGCGCCGTCCGGAAGGCGTGTCGAAGGCATAGTCCTTCTCGACCCTGACCCAGGGCAGAGCCAGGCGTTCGGCATTGATCGCATCGCGCAGCCGGGTGAACTCCTTCTCACGCTGCAGAAGTGCGCGGCGGGCTTCGAGCCACTCGGCCTTAGAGGCAAGCTGATGATGCTGCATGGTTTTCTCCCTTCAGCGCTGCGCCCCTGTTCTTGACTTTAACAGTTGATATCAACATAATTGCCCAATGTCAAAATCAGCCCTCATGCCAGCGGAATCGCCGGTCCCGTTCGCGACCACGCTGCATGTGCGCGACCACTGCCTGTGCCTGCACCTGCAGCGCGCCGCCCGCGCGCTGGCCCGGCTGTTCGACGAAGCGCTGCGGCCTCTGGGGCTGACCAACCAGCAGTTCTCGCTGCTGATGTCGCTGAACCGGCCGGAGCCGCCGAGCATCGCCCCGGTTGCGAACCTGCTCGGCATGGACCGCACGACCCTGACCGCAGCGCTGAAGCCGCTCGAGCGGCGCGGCCTCGTGACGGTCTCTCCCGGAGATAAGGACCGCCGCAGCAGGCTGCTCGCAATTACGCCCGAGGGAATTGCGCTGCTGGCGCGGGCCATGCCGATCTGGCAGCGCACGCATGACGCGGTCGATGCCCGCCTCACCGATATCGAACCGGCCAAGCTCAGACAGTCGCTTCTCGCCGTGTCATAGCCGCGCCCTCGCCCCACCGGCAACGTCCCCCGACGCCGGTCCCGATCCCGGAACGAAGCTGCCAAGGAGCCCGCAATGCCTCAGATGATCTTCATCAACCTGCCGGTGAAGGACCTCGCCAAGTCGATGGCCTTCTTCGAGACGCTGGGCTTCTCCTTCAACCCGCAGTTCACCGACGAAACGGCAGCCTGCATGGTGATCAGCGACACCATCTTCGCGATGCTGCTGACCCATGAGAAATTTGCCGGATTCTCGCCGAAGCCGATCGCCGACACGGACAAGACGACCGAGGTGCTGATCGCGCTCTCCCGCGACGATCGCGCAGCGGTCGACGCCATCGTCAAGGCGGCGCTCGCGGCCGGCGGCAGCACCTTCAACGAGCCGCAGGATCACGGCTTCATGTACGGCCACGCCTTCCGCGACCTCGACGGCCATGTCTGGGAGGTATTCTGGATGGATCCGGCGGCGGCGCAGGCTCAGTAGAGCCCGCAGCGGACCGCCGGCATCAGCCCTGCGCGGCCAGAGCGGGCGCGCTGGCGCGTTGCGCTGCCATATAATCGTCGAGCGCCTGGCGCTGCTCGGCCGAGAGACGCAGGCCGAGCTTGCTGCGCCGGAACAGCACGTCCTCGGCGCTCACCGCCCATTCCTGCGCCATCAGCCAGCCAACCTCGCGTTCGGTCAGGTCGGCGCCGAAGTTCCGGCCGAGATCGGCCATCGAGGCTGCGCCTTCCAGCAGATGCTCGGCGCGGGTGCCATAGGCACGCGCCAGGCGGCGTGCCAGCGGCCGGTCGAGCCAGGGCCGCGTCGTGCAGATCCGCTCGACCAACGCCTCAAAGCCCTGGACCGGGAAATCGCCGCCGGGAAGCGGCGCCCCGGCCGTCCAGGGCGCGGCGCGAAGCGCCGGCACGGCAGCCGCGAGCTTTTCGACTGCAGCCTCGGCAAGGCGGCGTGAGGTCGTGATCTTGCCGCCGAAGACCGAGAGCAGCGGGGCAGAGCCCGCCGGCTCGTCGAGTTTCAGCACATAATCGCGCGTCGCCTCCTGGGCCTTGCTGGCGCCGTCATCATAGAGCGGCCGCACCCCTGAATAGGTCCAGACCACGTCCTCGCGCCGGATCTGCTTGCGGAAGTACTCGCTAGCGGCGGAGCAGAGATAGGCGATCTCCTCCTCGCTGGCTGCGACCTTGGCCGGATCGGCGCGATAATCCCTGTCGGTGGTGCCGATCAGCGTGAGGTCGCCCTCATAGGGGATCGCGAAGATGATGCGGCCATCGGCATTCTGGAAAATGTAGCAGCGGTCATGCTCGAACAGGCGCGGCACGACGATGTGGCTGCCCTGGACCAGCCGGACCGCGGCCGGCTGCTCGCTCGGCGCGATGCCGTTGAGCACCTCGGCAACCCAGGGCCCGGCGGCGTTGACCAGGGTCCGGGCCGCTGTCTGCGCCCTGCTGCCATCGGCAGCCTCGGTCTCGACCAGCCAGTGATCGCCGTGGCGGCGCGCGCCGATGACGCGGGTCCGCGTCAGGATCTGTGCACCGCGCTCGGCCGCATCGCGGGCGTTGAGCACGACGAGCCGCGCATCGTCGACCCAGCAATCGGAATACTCGAAGCCGCGGCTGAAGCGCGGCTGCAGCGGCTCGCCCGTCTCGTCGCGCCGCAGATCGAGCGAGCGCGTCGCCGGCAGCAGCTTTCGCCCGCCGAGATGGTCGTAGAGGAAGAGGCCGAGCCGCAGCAGCCACCAGGGCCGCAGGCCTTCGTGATGCGGCAGGACGAAGCGCAGCGGCCGCACGATATGCGGGGCGGCGCGCCAGATCACCTCGCGCTCGGTGAGCGCCTCGCGCACCAGCCGGAACTCGTAATGCTCGAGATAGCGCAGCCCGCCATGGATCAGCTTGGTCGAGGCCGAGGAGGTGGCGCCGGCGAGGTCACCTTGCTCGAACAGGATGACGGAGGCGCCGCGGCCGGCGGCGTCGCGGGCGATCCCGCAACCATTCACGCCACCGCCGATGATGGCGACATCGAAGACCGGAGCCGACACGATTACTCTCCCGGCAGGGGGCATCGGACGCCGCCTGCACCACGATAGATAATGCGCGCTTTGCTTGCGTGCAATGCAAAAGCGAAATCAAAAACGAAACCGCGACCTTGCTTCTGGCAACTTTTCCGACGGGGAGCGCGTTCCGCTCAAATCCCAAGATCATTCCGGCTGGAGCGAAGCGGAGTGCCGGAAGCCATCGTGAGGCTGCGGCGCTCCATGATGGATTCCGCAGCTGCGCGGCTGGTCCGGAATGGCGACGGGTGAGAGCGAAGCGTGCTCTAGGAAGAGGCTTTCACAGCAGTCTCGACCAGCTCGACCCCCTCGCTGCGGCAGAGCTCGCGCAGCGGCTCGGCCTCAAGGCGGTCGGTGACGAAAACGTCGACATCGCGCAGATGCGCGATGCGGACGGGCGCGGAGCGCTCGAACTTGGTGCTGTCGGCGACGAGCAGGCATTGCCGGGCGTTCTCGATGATCGCTTGGGAAACCCTGACCTCGCGATAGTCGAAGTCGAGCAGCGCGCCCTCCTCGTCGATGGCCGAGGTGCCGATCACGGCATAGTCGACCTTGAACTGGCGGATCAGGTCGATCGCGGCCGCACCGATGACGCCGCCGTCCGAACGCCGGACCGGGCCGCCGGCAACGATCACCTCGATGCGCGGGTGCGGATAGAGCAGCGTCGCGACATGCAGGTTGTTGGTGATCACGAGGAGGCCCTGATGGTCGGTCAGCGCGCGAGCGACCTCCTCCGTGGTCGTGCCGATATTGATGAAGAGCGAGGCGTCGTTGGGGATCAGCGCCGCGGCGGCTCGGCCGATCGCCGCCTTCTCCTCGCCGGCGATGAAGCGGCGCGCCTCATAGGCAAGGTTCTCGACGCTGGAGGCGACGACCGCGCCGCCATGGACGCGCGACATCACGCGCTGCTCGCAGAGCTGGTTGAGGTCCTTGCGGATGGTCTGGACGCTGACCTCGTAGCGCGCCGCCAGTTCCTCGACGCTGACCCGACCCTGGCTGCGCGCCAGCGTCACGATCTCGCGCTGGCGCGGCGTCAGGCTTTCCATGGGCGAGGCTCCTTCGGGGTCGCGCCAAGCTGACGGGACCGGGAGCCCACGTCAATCGCGGCCGCACCGACAATGACGAGACGGGAAAACCTGTCAAAAGACATGCCGGTTTGACAAGCAATGCTGTAGCGGTCGAATTGGACGAGAATAGCCCCACCGATCGAAAGCGCGCACGTGCCGACACAGGTAGACAAGGATGCGCGCCTGATGCGCGCCGTGCTCGCGGCATCGGACGACTGCATCAAGGTGCTCGATCTCGAAGGGCGGCTGACCTTCATGAGCGAAGGCGGCCAGCGCGTGATGGAGGTCGTGGATTTCGAGGCGATCCGCGGCTGCTCCTGGCCGGATTTCTGGCAAGACGCCAGCAATGCGGATGCGCAGGCCGCGATCGCCGCAGCGCGAGACGGCAGGAGCTATCGCTTCAACGGACCCGCCAATACCGCTGCAGGCAATCCCCGCTACTGGGACGTGCAGGTCTCGCCGATCATCGGGCCGGATGGCAGGCCGGAAGCCATCCTCTCGGTCTCACGCGACATCACCGAATTGCAGGCCAGCGAAGAGCGCTATCGTCTGCTCGCCGGCGAGCTCAACCATCGCATCAAGAACCTGCTCGCCATGGTCCAGGGCATCGTCAACCAGACGCTGCGCCAGCCCGACGAGCCGCTCCAGAGCGCGAAGCCCCGCCTGCTCGACCGCCTGCAGGCGCTCGGCGCGGCGCAGGACCTTTTGCTGTCGGCGAGCCGGCACGGCGCCGACCTGAAGCAGCTGGTCGAAGTCGTGCTGGCGCCGCACCGCTTCGGCGCGCGCATCGCGATCGCCGGACCTGCCGTCGCCCTGTCGCCGAAATGCGCCCTGGCCATGGCGCTGGCCACCCATGAACTCGGCACCAACGCCGTCAAGTATGGCGCGCTCTCCCATGAACGCGGCCATATCGATGTAGCCTGGCAGATCGAGGCCGGGGAAATGCTGTTTCGCTGGCAGGAGAGCGGTGGCCCGCTGGTGACGCCGCCGACCCGACGCGGTTTCGGCTCGCAGATGATCGAGAAAGCGCTCGGCAGCTATCTCGGCGGCACGGCCCAGACCGATTATGCGGCCGAGGGCATCGTGCTTTCGCTGCGGGCGCCGCTTTCGGGGCTGGCGGAAACCTAGCGTCGTCATGGCCGGCGGCGAGCCCGTGCAGCCCCGTCGGAAAATCGCTATCCTCGGCTTGCCGGGAGCGGACCCGGAGGGAGGCCGACGGAAGCAGGATGACGGGAAGGCGGCGGCGCAGTATCATTCTCCTGTCGAGCATCGCCGTGCTCGGGCTCGTCTGCGTCCTCTATTCGCTGCTGCAGCGCCGTCAGGCCGCAACTGAGCTCGCCAGCGCAGGCCAGACGCTGCACCGCATGATCTCGCAGCGAGCCGACCAGCACGACGCGCATCTGACCAGCCTCTCCGCCCTGGTCCAGGCAGCCGACCCCGCTCCGATCGCAACGGTCGAGCAGGTCGCGGCGAGCATTACGCGCTTTTACCCGCGCATCGTCGGGATCGACGTCGTTGATCTCGCCACCACGCCGCCGGCTTCGCTGCTCGACGCCAGCGACCCGGCCATCGTCGCGGCCGAGGCGGCACAGGCCTCCGGCGCGACGGTGCGGACCCGCAGCATCGACGGCGGCGACAGGCTCCTCCTCGTTAAACGTGCCCTGACCGACGGTGTCGGGCATTACGCGATCGCGCTTATCATCGACATCGGCCGGCTGTCGGCCAGCGACGTCGCCTTGCCCGAGGGTGCGACGGCAACCTTGCGGCTTGCCGGCCAGCCTCTTCCGGCCGGAAACAAGGCCAGCGCCTTCAGCGCCGAAATCGCCAGCCGCACCCAGCCCTTGCGCCTAGACCTCGCCTCGACCGCACCGCGCTGGCCGGTTCCGCCTTTGGGCTTCCTGCTGCTCGCCGCCCTGCTCACGGCGCTCGGCGCTGGGCTGATCGAAAGATTGCTCGACGCGCGGGCCAAGGCCAATGACGCAGCGCGCAAGGCCGCGCTGGCCGCCCAGGATGCAAGACTCGCCCATGCCGGCCGCGTCAACGCCATGGGCGAGCTCGCCTCGGGCATCACGCATGAGCTGACGCAGCCGCTGACCGCGATCCTCAGCCATGCCCAGGCCGGCCAGCGCCTCGTGCAGCGCCCCGGGACCGAGCCCGCGACGCTCGCGCCCGCGCTCGATGCGATCGCACGCAATGCCAAGCGGGCCGGCGAGATTCTAGGCCGCTTGCGAGCCTGGATCAGCAAATCCGAGCCCGCCCTCGAAATCGTCGACCTCGCCGAGCTCGCCGGCGAGGTCGCCCATCTCCTGACGACCGGAGCGCTGCCGGCCGGCTCGGCCCTCAAGGTCGAGAGCGATGGCAGCCGGCCTCTCGTCCGCGCCGACCGTGTCCAGCTCGAGCAGGTCGTCTTCAATCTCGCCCGCAACGGGCTCGACGCGGTCGCGGACGCGAAGAGCGAGCGGGTCGTCACGATCGCGGTCGCGACGGAAGGAGCACAGGCCGTGCTCAGCGTCGCAGACACCGGCCCCGGACTTTCTCCGGAGATAGAGGCGCGGTTGTTCGAGCCCTTCTTCACCACCAAGCCGGAAGGGCTCGGGCTGGGCCTTGCTCTCTGCAACCGGCTGATCGAGCGCTTCGGTGGCACGCTGGATGGCAGGAACGCCGCCGCAGGCGGCGCCGTGTTCAGCTTCCAGCTGCCATTGTCCGCCGAAGCAATCCGCCGCGAGGCTGCCGAATGAGCCTGCGCCTCGTCCACCTGATCGACGATGACTGGGAGGTGCGGGAGGCGCTCAGCTTCCTGCTGCACACGGTCGGCCTGGAGGTCCGGGGCTATCAGGACGCCCTCGCCTTCCTGGATGCGCTGCCCGGGCTGCCGCCCGGCTGCATCGTCACCGATATCCGGATGCCGCGCCTGACCGGGCTGAAACTGCAGGAGCGTCTTGCAACCGCCCGCTGCCGCTGGCCGGTTGTCGTGATCACCGGCCATGGCGATATCGAGGCCTGCCGCGCCGCCTTCCGCAATGGCGCGGCGGACTTCCTGACCAAGCCGATCGACGAGCAGGTTCTGATCGACACGGTCCAGGCGGCCCTGACCCGGCTGGAAGCGATGCTCGCGTCGGAAGCGGATGCCTTGTCCTCGCGGCAGCGGCTGGAGCGGCTCTCAGAGCGCGAACGGGAGATCCTCGCCCTGATCAGCGAGGGCCATTCGAGTAAGGAAGTCGCGCGCGCGCTTGGCATCTCGCCGCGGACCGTCGATACGCATCGCGCCCATCTCGCCGAGAAGCTCGAAACCAGCTCGCTCGCGGAGATGGTGCGGCTGCATCTGCAAGGTGCCGATCGGTAGAACTACCGATGCCGGCCGTCGATCACCCGGATGCACGCGGAAGGGCGCCTTCGCCATTCTCCTCTCACGCCGCCACCACCGGTGGCCGTCAGAGGAGCTTGCCATGTCCGTCGCCCGTCTCGTCCTGATTTCCGCCGCTGTCGCGCTGCCGACCCTCGCCCAGGCCCAGGTGCCGCAGGAGCGCGTTCTTCCGTCCGCGCTCGCCGTCGAGCTGGCCCAGGCGACCGTCGCGGCCTGCGCCGCCAAGAACTTCAATGTCACGGCGACGGTGGTCGACCGTCAGGGCGTCGTGCGCGCCACGGTCCGCGCCGACCGCGCCGGCCCGCATACTCTCGAAGCCAGCCGTGCCAAGGCATTTACCTCGGCTTCGGCCCGCTCGAACACCGGCGCGATGGCGGAAGCCGCTGCGAACAATGCCGGCGCGCGAAACCTCGTGCATATCCCTGGCTTCCTGCTGCTCGGCGGCGGCGTGCCGGTCAAGGTCGGCGATGACGTCGTCGGTGCGGTCGGCGTCGGCGGCGCTCCGGGCGGCCATCTCGACGAGGAATGCGCCAATGCCGGCCTCCAGGCGATCGCTGCCAAGCTGAAGTAGGCCGACGAACCGGTGCCTGATCCGGCCGCGTCACCGCTCGCCGCGGCGGCGCGGCCAAGCTTCGTCAGCGCCGCGAATCGAGATCGGCCGGTTCTGCGCGCGGCAGCTTCGCCCGGTAGACCAGCCTCCAGGCGTCGTTGGCGAGCGGAAAATCCTTGCATTTCAGATCGGTCCGGCGCCGGCCGGCTTGCGTGACCAGAACACCGTTGCGCTCACCCTGCCCCTTCACCATGATCGAATAGAGCGTGTAGGTGGCATCGCCGCGGGAGAAGCGAACGATGTCGCCGGCAGAGCCTGCGTCGCCGACAACTGCGGTGCTGAAGGCCGAACCGGGCGGACGCGATAGGTCGGGATGGACCAGTTCGAGCGCCCCCTTGCGCCCGAAACGATACACCAGCGTGCCCTGTCCGGGACCGATATCGGCAGAGGCACAGAGCGAGACGATCCGGCTTCCGACAGCGCAGGAAAACACCGCCGCCTCCGCCGGCAGACAAAGCGTAGGCCGCCGGCCCTCGGCTGCGACGGCCGACGCCTGAAAGCCGCCGGCGAGCAGGACGAAGACGGCGCAAGGCAGAAGCGCTCGCCTCACTTCGACCAGAGCCTCAGCGGGATCTTGCCGCTCCTACCGCAATCGGCGAAGGCGACTCCATCCTCGGTGAGCACACCGCTGGCTTCGCAGCTGTCCTCGCCGACGACCAGCTTCGCGACATAGCGCTGACCATTACGGCTCAAGCGAAGCGTGCCGGCCTTCTCGGAAACCTCGCCCGGCCCGCAAATGGCGAGGTGCTTCAATTGCACCGGCCCGGCGAATGCGCGCTTGCGCCAGAGGCCCGGCACAGTGCCCTCTGTCAGGGTCGCGGACACCGCCCATTCCCCGGCATAGCCATAGCGGCCTTCGAGCTCGAGGCCGAGGGCCGGCGCCGCGCCGAGCAGCATGAGCATTGGCAACAATACGCCCCGCATCGCAGCCCCCCGCTTCGGCGCCGTACCGCGCCTGAAGACATTGTGCATTGCCAGCCAGCGGCCGCAACGGCACCGTGATCACAACGCCGATCGGCCCTGCGTCCCCGCTCATGGCGCATGGCCTGACAGCGCATTATGCTCCGCCATTCCCAATTCACAGGACGGGCGCAGTGCCGATGGACAAGCGGGTCGAGACCGAGGCGCCGGCGGCTGCGCTCAGCCATGCCGATATCCGCTCGATCCTGATCGGTATCATGCTCGCCATGTTCCTGGCGGCGCTCGACCAGACCATCGTCGCGACCGCGATGCCGACGATCGGGCGTGAGCTCGGCGACGTTACCCATCTGCCCTGGGTGGTGACATCCTATCTCCTGGCCTCGACGGCGGTGACGCCGCTCTACGGCAAGCTCGCCGACATCCATGGCCGGCGGGTGACGCTGCTCGGCGGCATCGTCATCTTCATCATCGGCTCGGTCGCCTGCGCGCTCTCTTCCTCGATCTGGCTGCTGGTGGTGTCCCGCTTCATCCAGGGCCTCGGCGGTGGCGGGCTGATCGCGCTGGCCCAGACGATCATCGGCGACATGGTGCCGCCGAAGGAGCGCGGGAAGTATCAGGTCTACATCGCCAGCGTCTTCTTCTCCTCCTCGCTGCTCGGGCCGGTGCTCGGCGGCGTGATCTCCGAGGCGCTGCACTGGTCGGTGATCTTCTGGATCAACCTGCCGCTCGGGCTTGCCGCCTACTGGATGACCGACAAGGCGTTGCGCAGGCTGCCGCGCCATGAGCGGCCGCACCGGCTCGACGTGCTCGGCGCCCTGCTGATGACCGGCGCGACAATGACGCTGCTGCTCGCCCTGTCCTGGGGCGGCGTGCTCTACCCCTGGTTCTCGGCGCCGATCCTCGGACTGGTGCTGCTCTCGCTCGCACTCTGGCTCTGCTTCGCCTGGCGGCTGCGGGTCGCGGAGGAGCCGCTGATCCCGCTCACCATCCTCGCCAATCCTGTGGTCCGCGACGGCACGATCGCCGCCGGTTTCGGCATGGGCACCTTCATCGGCCTGACGATCTATCTGCCGCTCTATTTCGAAACGGTCGCCGGCCTGTCCGCGGCCCATTCCGGACTCGGGCTGATCCCGCTGACCTGCGGCACAGTGATCGGCGCGACCGCCTCCGGCCGGGCGATGACCAAGCTGACGCACTACAAGCGCGTGCCGCTGGCGGGCCTTGTCGTGGCGCTCATCGGCACGGCGGTCCTCGCCATCTTCTCCGGTCGCCTGCCGCTCGTGCCCTTCGGCGCCGTGCTCGCGGTGATCAGCCTCGGCTTCGGCACGCTATTGCCGGTCGCGACCGTCGCGATCCAGAACGCCGTCGCCATGCACCAGCTCGGCACAGCGACCGCAACCGCCAATTTCTTCCGGCAGATCGGCGGGGCACTGATCGTCGCCGTATTCGGGGCGATCGTGCTCGGCGGCATGGGGGCGAGCGGCGCCGGGCTCTCGGCCGAGACGCTCAAGGCCGGCGCGGTCGACCGAGAAATCATGGTCCGGCTGTTCACCTATGTCTTCGCCGCGACCTTTGTCGGCTTCGCGCTCTCGCTGCTGTTCCTCGCGCGAATGAAGGAGCTGCCCCTGCGCGGCGCGGCGAAGGAGACGGCCAGGGAACTGGCGGCCGAGTAGGCGAGAAACTCAGGTGCGAAACCTGGGTTGGCGAGGTCTCATCGCCTTGACCTGAATCATGGCTTCCGCCGCAAACCTGTCACAAGCTATGGTCAGGCTGATATTCCCGCCTAACCAGGAGTTTCCCCATGTCCGATCTCGTCGTCATCGTCTATCCGACCGAGGCCAAGGCCGAGGAAATGCGCCAGAAGCTCTTCGGGCTGCAAAAGGAATACCTGATCCGGATCAGCGACGCGGCGATCGCCGTGATGCATGAGGGCGGCAAGATCAAGCTCAACCAGCTGCTCAACACCACGGCGCTCGGCGCTGCCTCGGGCGGTTTCTGGGGCCTGCTGATCGGCGCGATCTTCCTGATGCCGGTGTTCGGTGCGGCGATCGGCGCCGCCTCGGGCGCGCTCGGCGGCGCCCTCTCCGATTACGGCGTCAACGACAACTTCATGAAGGAGCTCTCGACGACCCTGCAGCCCGGCAATGCGGCGCTGTTCGTGCTTATCCAGAAGATGACCGGCGACAAGGTGCTCGAGGCGATCAAGGGCACCGGCGGCGTCGTGCTGAAGACCTCGCTCGACCATACCCGCGAGCAAGCCCTGCGCGATGCGCTCGCCGCCTCCCCGGCCGCCCAGCCGCTGCCCACCGGGCCCGGCCCTGAGGCGACCACGAACCCTGCTCCGGCCGCCTGAGGCACTCGCCGCTCGGGTCGCCTTCAAACACCGTCATTCCGGCGCTCCGCTTCGCTGCGGCCGGAATGACGGAGCAACTGACATCGCTCGGCACCAACGGAAGCTCGAGCCGGCGCAATCAGCGCGAAAACGGCGAGAGGGCAGGCACACAGTGCCGAGCGGGCCATCTCGCCATATGCTTGTCGTAGTCGATCAGTCCCGCAGCAGGTCGTTGATGCCGGTCTTCGCCCGGGTCTGGGCATCCACCGTCTTGACGATCACCGCGCAGTAGAGCGACGGGCCGGGCGTGCCGTCGTTCAGCGGCTTGCCCGGCAGAGAGCCGGAGACCACCACCGAATAGGGCGGCACCTTGCCGATATGGATCTGGCCGGTGGCCCGGTCGACGATCTTGGTCGAGGCCGAGATGAAGACGCCCATGGAGAGCACCGAGCCTTCGCCGACGACCACGCCCTCGACCACCTCGGAACGGGCGCCGATAAAGCAGTTGTCCTCGATGATCGTCGGGTTGGCCTGCAGCGGCTCCAGCACGCCGCCGATGCCGACGCCGCCCGAGAGATGGACGTTCTTGCCGATCTGCGCGCAGGAGCCGACCGTCGCCCAGGTGTCGACCATGGTGCCGGAATCGACATAGGCGCCGATATTGACGAAGGACGGCATCAGGATGACGTTCGGCGCCAGGAAGGAGCCCTTGCGCGCCGCGGCCGGCGGCACGACCCGGAAGCCGGCGGCGCGGAAGCGGTTCTCGCCCCAGCCTTCAAACTTCGACGGCACCTTGTCCCAGAACACGCCCTCACCCGGGCCGTTCGCCATGATCTTGTTGTCGGTCAGGCGGAAGGAGAGCAGCACCGCCTTCTTCAGCCACTGATGCGTGACCCACTCACCGTCGATCTTCTCGGCGACGCGGGCCTGGCCGGCATCGAGCATCTCGATCGCCTGGTCAACAGCCTCGCGGACCGCGCCTTTGGTCGAGATGCCGATCTCGGCCCGGTTCTCCCAGGCGGCATCAATGGTGGCGGCGAGATCGGTCAGCGACATGAGACAGCTCCGGCAGTCATGAGGTCGCCCGGAGCGATGGCCGATGCGGGGGGCAACGTCAAGGCTGGGGAACGCCGGCCGGCGAGACGTGTTATGATGTACAGGCTTGCCATGCGGAAAAACCCGATGAAACGGATCGCCCTGTCCCTCGTCCTGACGCTCGCCTTCACCGGAGCGAGCCTCGCCCAGGGCCGACCGTCGACGCTGTCGCGCAGCTGCGCCGCCAACCAGCAGACCGTGCGCGCCAATGGCGCGATCGTGCTCGGCACCGGTGGCTACACCTATGACCGCTTCGTCGCCCATCGCGGCTTCTGCCAGTTCGACGAATATGCCGACCCGGCCTGGGTGCCGGCACGCGACACGCCGCAATGCTTCATCGGCTATCGCTGCAAGAGCGGCCCGTTATGGGACGATTGACCCACCGCGAAATGAGTACCCCGGGCTGGCCTTCGACCAATGCCCCGCCTATGCGGGACAATTCACTGAATCGCCGCCTTTATACCCGGACTCATCATGCGCCTCTGGATCAGAAACCCGCTCGCTATCCTCGCTGAAAACGCCGGCGGCGGGGTGGTGATCGAGGACGGCGTCATCGTCGAGCTGGTCACGCTCGGCGGCTTCCCCTCGCTGCCGGTGACCGAGAGCTTCGACGCCTCGGACCATGTCGTGCTGCCGGGGCTGGTCAACACCCATCACCATTTCTACCAGACGTTGACGCGCGCCCATCCGGCGGCGATCGACCGCGAGCTCTTTCCCTGGCTGAAGGCGCTCTACCCGCTCTGGGCGCGGCTGCGGCCGGAGGATCTGCGCATCGCGGTGCGGGCGGCGCTGGTCGAGTTGCTCCTGTCCGGCTGCACGACCGCGGCCGACCATCACTATCTCTACCCCGAAGGGCTGGAGAACGCCGTCGATATCGCCGTCGAGGAAGCCCGCGCGCTCGGCATCCGCGTCACCATCTCGCGCGGCTCGATGAACCTGTCGCAGAAGGATGGCGGCCTGCCGCCGGACGAGGTCGTGCAGGACGAGGACACCATCCTTGCCGACAGCGAGCGCGTACTGAAGCTGTTCCATGACCCTTCGCCCGGCAGCATGGTGCAGATCGCGCTCGCGCCCTGCTCGCCCTTCTCGGTGAGCCCGTCGCTGATGGCGAAATCGGCAGAGCTCGCGGCGCGCTTCGACGCTCCGCTGCACACCCATCTCGCCGAGACCGAAGACGAGGACGCCTATTGCCAGGACGTCTATGGCAAGCGCCCGCTCGACCTGCTTGAGGAAGCCGGCTGGATGCGGCCCAAGACCTGGCTCGCCCACGGCATCCATTTCTCCTGCGAGGAATGCGAGCGGCTCGGCAAGGCCGGCGTCGGCGTCTGTCATTGCCCGACCTCGAACGGGGTGCTCGCCTCCGGCTTCTGCAAGACCCGCGAGCTCGAAGCCGCCGGCGCCCCGCTCGGCCTCGGCGTCGACGGCTCGGCCTCCAATGACGGCTCAAACCTGATGGAAGAGCTGCGCCATGCGCTGCTGGTCAACCGGCTGCACTACAAGAGCGCCAGCGCGGTGACGGCGCGCGACACGATACGCTGGGCGACGGAGGGCTCGGCGCGCTGCCTCGGCCGCGAGGATATCGGCAAGATCGCGCCGGGGATGCAGGGCGACCTCGCGCTCTACAAGCTCGACGAGTTGCGCTTCTCCGGCGCGCATGACCCGATCGCGGCGCTGGTGCTGTGCGGCGCCAGCCGGGCCGACAGGGTGCTGGTCGGCGGACGCTGGCGGGTGATCGACGGCGAAATTCCGGGGCTCGACCTTACGGGCCTACGCCGGTCGCACAATCTGGCGTCGCGCCGCTACGCCTGAGCCCTGCTGCGTCATCCCGGACAAGCCGCGAAGCGGCGCTGATCCGGGATCCATGCCTGAACCGTTCCGGAATGGATCCCGGGTCTCCCTGCGGTCGCCCGGGATGACCAAGAGCTATTTCGAAACAGGAAGCGGAGGGAGCTCCGCCCGCGTCAGCGGCCCCAGGAAGCCGGTCAGGTCGTCGGTGACGAAATGCACATGGCCAGCCTCGACCGCCGCCTGTTCCCAGGCCTCGCGGAAGGGGTCGGGCGTGCGCGGCACGATCAGCACCGTCTTCATGCCGAGCGCGCTCGGAACGATCAGGTTCTTCTCGATGTCCTCGAACATCGCCGCCCGCGCGGGGTCGACCCCGTGCTTGGTCAGGAAATTCTCGTAGGTCGCGCGCTCGGGCTTCGGCGTGAAGCCGGCGTTGACGATGTCGAAGATGTCCTCGAAATGCTGGAGGATGCCGAGCTTGCCGGCGACGTTCTCGGCATGGCCGCGCGAGCCGTTGGTCAGGATCAGCTTGCGGCCGGGTAGTGCCGCGATCGCCGCCCCGAGAGCGGGGTTGGGATCGAGCAGGGTCAGGTCGATCTCATGGGCGAAGTCGAGGAAATCGGCGGGGTCGATGCCGTACTCCTCCATCAGCCCCTTAAGTGTCGTGCCGTAGCGCTGGTAATAATATTTCTGCAGCGCCCGCGACGAGATACCGTCGAGCCCGAACATCTCGGCGAGGAAGAGCGTGATGCGCTCGTCGACCTGCGGCCAGACCTTCGCCTCGTGCGAATAGAGCGTGTTGTCGAGATCGAAGATCCAGTGGTCGACATGGCCGAACGCGTCGAGCTGGGGCAGAAGCGGCAGGGCGCTGGTGATTTTTGCGTTGTGGTTCATTGGATCATGTCATGTGGGACGCGCCAGCATGACATACAAGGTTCTTGCAAAGTCCTTGCGATGACGAGGTCCTCATTGCGAGGGGGCGCCAGCCGAGCGCCCTCGCCCGAACGGGTGAGGGAAAGGAGGCGCAGCGATGCGCCTCCACGAGCCCAACCGGCGCAGCGCGCCTTCACTTCCTGATGATCGTGCCCGAGCCGGTGTCGGTGAACAGCTCGATCAGCACCGCATGCGGCACCTTGCCGTCGAGGATGACCACCGCCTCGACGCCCTTTTCCAGCGCGTAGATGCAGGTCTCGATCTTCGGGATCATGCCGCCGGAGATGGTGCCGTCGGCGATCAGCCGCCGACACTGCTCGACCGTCAGCTCCGGGATCAGGTTCTTGTCCTTGTCGAGGACGCCCGGCACGTCTGTCAGCAGCAGCAGACGCTTGGCATTGAGCGCGCCGGCGATCGCGCCCGCAAAGGTGTCGGCGTTGACGTTGTAGGTCTGACCGTCCGCGGCGGCGCAGACCGGCGCCAGCACCGGGATCAGCTCTTCCTTGAGGATCGCCTGGAGCACGGTGGTGTCGACCTTGTCGGGCTCGCCGACGAAGCCGAGATCGAGGATCTGCTCGATCTTCGAATCGGGGTCGACGATGGTGCGCGTCGCCTTTTTGGCCAGGACCATGTTGCCGTCCTTGCCGCAAAGCCCGATCGCCTTGCCGCCCTCGCGCGAGATGTAGCCGACGATCTCCTTGTTGACCGAGCCTGCCAGGACCATCTCGACGACGTCGACCGTCGCCGCATCGGTGACGCGCAAGCCCTGCTTGAACTCGGATTTGAGGCCGAGCTTGTCGAGCATGCGGGCGATCTGCGGCCCGCCGCCATGGCAGACCACCGGCTTCAGCCCGGACTGCTCGAGCAGCACCACGTCCTCCGCGAAATCCTCGGCGGTGGCAGCGTCGCCCATGGCGTTGCCGCCATACTTGATCACGATCACTTCCTGGTCGTAGCGCTGCATATGCGGCAGCGCCTGGACCAGCAGATCGGCGGCTTGCGAGGGCGTGAGATTATGTGGGGCGTTCATCGGCAGGCTCCGCGAAGGCGCGCCCGATCCGCGCCGGGCCGCCTTCTAGCCGAAGACGCGCCGCGGCGGAAGCGCGGCGGCGCGGCTCAGACCCGCCTTGCGAACAAAGCCGAACCGGCGAGCCCGAGCCAGCCGCCGAGCATCATGAAGCCGCCGGCCGGGGCGGCGCCCATGAACAGGCGCGCGCCATGGAAGCCGCGCATGGCGAGATCGGCTGCAAACAGCGCGACACCGAGGATCAGCAGCGAGATGGCGAGGCGCGCCCCAATATCGGCGAGCAGGCCGGCGCGACGCGCGACGCAGGCCCCGATCACCGCCGAGGCGTGGAAGAGCAGCATCTGGCCGGCGGTCTGGAGCGTGTCGACCGCCCCAGAATGAGTCGCTGCGGCGAGCAGGCTGACGCCGAACAGCCCCATCAGCATGGCGATGGTCAGGTGAATGCGGGTCGCGGTGATCATGACGGGCTCCGGCAGCGCGCCAGGGCCGGCGCCAAGCATTGCGCGCGTCAAAGACGACGCGGCCGGGTCAGCGTCAAGCCCGGCCCCCGCGGCGCGATGAAGCGGCGAAGCCCGCGACGTCGGCAGCCTAGCTGCGCTCCGCCAGCACGCGCGCGATCGCGGCGCGCAGCTCGGGGACGCCGCCGCCCTTCTCGCTCGAGGTCACCAGTACCTCGGGGAAGGCGGCCGGGCGGCGCTTGATCTCGTCGAACGTCGCCTCGGCCATGAAAGTCTGGTCGGCCTGCTTGATGGCGTCGCCCTTCGTGAGGACGACCTGATAGCTGACCGCCGCCTTGTCGAGCGTCTCCAGAACAGCGCTGTCGACCTCCTTGATGCCGTGACGGGCGTCGATCAGCACATAGACGCGCATCAGGTTCGAGCGACCGCGCAGATAATCGTGGATCAGCTTCGTCCAGGCCGCGACCTTCTCCTTGCCGACGGCGGCATAGCCATAGCCCGGCATGTCGACGATGGTCAGGCGCTCGTCATGGCCGACCTGGCGAAAGAAGTTGAGCTGCTGGGTGCGCCCCGGCGTGTGCGAGGTGCGGGCGAGCGCATTGCGCCGCGTCAGCGCGTTGATCAGGCTCGACTTGCCGACATTGGAGCGCCCGGCAAAAGCGATCTCCTGGCCGACCATCGGCGGCAGGTCGTCGATCTTGGTCGAGGCCCAGACGAAATCCCAGGGCCCCTCGAAGAGCTTGCGGGCCGCCTCGATCTCGTCGGCGTCATAAGGTGTGGTGGTGCTTGCGGTCATCTGCCTTGCCTACACGGCCTGTCGCAGCGCGTCGATGTCCGCGCCAGCGATCAAGGTCAGGTTGCGGGAGATCTTGTCGGCGTCCCAGTCCCACCAGCGAATCTCCAGCAGCGCCTCGACCACCTCCGGCGGGAAGCGCAGCTTCGCCACATTGCCGGGATTGCCGACCACCACCGCGTAGGGCGGCACGTCGCGCGAGACCTGCGCGCGGGTGCCGATGATCGCGCCGTCGCCGATGGTGACGCCCGGCATGATCACCGCCTCGCGACCGATCCAGACATCGTTGCCGATCACGGTATCGCCGCGATGGCCGAGCCCTTCCGGCGTCATCACAGGTGCCCCGTCGAAGCCGAACATCTGGAAGGGAAAGGTCGAGAAGCCGCCCATCGGATGGTTGGCGCCGTTCATGATGAACTGCGCCGCCTGGGCGATGGCGACGAACTTGCCGATGATCAGCCGGTCGCCGATGAAGTCGAAATGATAGCGCACGCAGCGGGCAAGGAAGTGCTCGGGCCCGCGCGAGTCGTCATAATAGCTGTAGTCGCCGACCTCGACGAGCGGATGGTCGACGATCGCCTTGAGGAAGGCGGTGCCCTTCCAGCCAGGAATCGGATGACGCGTCAGCGGATCGGGAAGGGGCATGCCGGTCTCCTCATGGCCGGCCCGCCGCGGGAGACCGGCCCGGCCTTCGCCCTGTGATATCGCGGGCTCTTAAAGCACACATCCCGGGTCGGCTCGCGCCGCCCGGGATGAGGTCTTCGGAAGCCGGAGGCGAGACGCCCCCGCCATCCTCACTTCTTGTTGGTGTTCGCCGGCTTCGGCACGCCCGCCGGCGCAGCAGCGGCCGGCTTCTTGCCAAACATGTTCCTCAGGTTGTCCCAGAGCTCGATCTTCACGCCGTGCTTGCGCATGATGTAGCCCTGCTGGAGGATCGAGAGAAGGTTGTTCCAGGTCCAGTAGATCACCAGGCCGGCCGGGAACGAGCCGAGCAGGAAGGTGAAGAACACCGGCATCCAGGTGAACATCATCTTCTGGACCGGATCCGGCGGCTCCGGATTCATCTTCATCTGCACGAACATCGTCACGCCCATCAGGATCGGCCAGATGCCGAGATGCAGCATGGCAGGCGGCGTGAACGGCAGCAGGCCGAACAGGTTGAAGAGGTTGGTCGGGTCCGGCGCGGCAAGGTCCTTGATCCAGCCATAGAACGGCGCATGCCGCATCTCGATGGTGATGAACAGGATCTTGTAGAGCGCGAAGAAGACCGGGATTTGGACCAGCACCGGCCAGCAGCCGGCCAGCGGGTTGATCTTGTTGGTCTTGTACAGCTCCATCAGCGCCTGCTGCTGCTTCATCTTGTCGTCAGCATAGCGCTCGCGGATCGCCATCATTTCCGGCTGCACCGCCTTCATCTTCGCCATCGAGGCGTAAGACTTGTTGGCGAGCGGGAAGAACAGCAGCTTCAGCAGGACGGTGACGACCAGGATCGCGATGCCGAAATTGCCGACATGCTTGTAGACCCAGTCCATCAGGTAGAACATCGGCTTGGTGATGAAGTAGAACCATCCCCAATCGATCATCAGCTCGAAGCGCTTGATGCCCTGATTCTTCTCGTAGCCGTCGATCGCCGCGACTTCCTTGGCGCCGGCGAAAAGGCGCGAGGAGACGGTGGCCGAAGCCCCCGGCGCGACAGTAACCGCCTCGCCGAGGAAGTCGGCCTGATAGGTGCGGACCGGCCCGGTCTGCACCGACGAGTAGCGGCCCTCGTACTTCTTGGTCTGGTCGGGAATCGCAGCCGCCGCCCAGTACTTGTCGGTGATGCCGACGAAGCCGCCGACGGCGTCCTTCCAGGCCTTGCCATGCGTCGCCGCGCCGAGGGCCGGCTCCTTGTCGATGGCGTCGTAGGTGTATTCCTGCAGGCCCTGCTCGCCGAGCGCGCCGATCATGCCCTCGTGCAGCACGTAGTAGCCGAGCGTCGCCGGCTTGCCGACGCGGACGACCTGGCCATAGGGGTAGAGCGAGACGGGGCTCGTGCCCTTGTTGTCGACCTCGTCGCGGATCGAGAACAAGGCATTGTCGTCGACCGAGATGATGCGACGGAACAGCAGGCCCTGGCCGTTATCCCAGGTCAGCGTCACCGGCCTGGCCGGGGTCAGGACCTGGCTGTCGGCGGTCCAGACGGTGGAGGCGTTCGGCAGGGGAACGTTGACGCCCGGCCCCGCGACCCAGCCGAAATCGGAATAATAGGCGTTCGGGCCGCCGGCCGGCGAGAGCAGCACGATGATCGGGCTCTTCGGGTCGACCGTCTCGTGATAGGCCTTGAGCGAGACGTCGTCGATGCGGGCGCCGGTCAGCGCGAGCGAGCCCGCGATCTTCGGCGTCTCGATGCGGATGCGCGGGCCGGTGGCGAGCGCGGCCTCACGGGTCGCGAGCGCAGCGGCTGCAGCAGGCTGCGCCGGGGCGCCACCAGGGGCCGGGGCTGCGCCCGGCGTCGGCACGCTTCCCGGTGCCGGCGGCTGCTGGCTCTGCGTCTGCTGATTCTGCTGCGCGACCTGCTTCTGCTTCTCCATCTGCGGCACGCCGTAGAAGAACTGCCAGCCGAGCAGCACGACCACGGAGAGCGTGATCGCCAGGAGGAGATTACGGTTTTCTTCTTTCATCTTCATGGTCGAAAACGGGTCTCGCTATCGGCCCTGGCGGGCTTCTCGGGAAGGGGGCGTTTGCCGGAAGGCGGGCCGCGACGGTTGCCGCCGGGGCGGGCGCGGTCGAGCGCGACCGAGAGGTCGGCGACCATGGCGCGAAAATCGGCGGCGATCGTTTCGGGACGGGCGACGACGACGACGTCGCAGGAGCGATCGAGTTGCTCGACCAGAGCGAGCTTGGCAGCGGCGCGCAGGCGCCGGCGGATACGGTTGCGCTCGACCGCGCCGCCGACCTTGCGCGAGGCGGTGAGGCCGAGTCTGAGCCCGGATTCGGCGGCGTCGCGCCGCTGATCGTTGACCTGCACGGTGAAGGCAGGCGAACGAAAACGGCGGCCATGCTCGGCCGCCGCAAGAAAGTCCCTGCGTTGCGTCAGACGGGCGATGCGCATGGCGTTTGGCCAGTCTTCACGAAACCGGCGCGCCGGGAGCGCGCGCCTCACCTCATCAGGCCGACAGGCGCTTGCGGCCGTGGGCGCGACGGGCAGCGATGACCTTGCGGCCACCCTTGGTCGCCATGCGGGCGCGATAGCCGTGGCGACGCTTGCGAACCAGCTTGCTGGGTTGATAGGTTCTCTTCACGGTCCGTCTCCGGGGCCTTGTCTCGGCGTGGCGACCGCAGCTCTCGAAGAGAAAGCCAAGCCAGCCAAGCCTGTCATGCAAAAGGTTCAGCGCCGCCCTAGGGCAGCTCAGGTGGCGGGCTTATGGCGGAAGGGACGACCCGAGTCAATGCGAAAACACCTGTGTCGCAGCAGCGCAGAGATGGTTTTCCAGGCGACTTGTTGGGAAGGCGACTTGCGCTCGCGCCTCGCTTCACCGATATAGCGGCCGGGAGGTTGGCGAGGGACGTCTCACTCGCCAACCCGGTCAGGTCCGGAAGGAAGCAGCCGTAACGAGACCGAACGGGTCTTCGTCCAGCCTCCCACCTGCCGCCTCGCGCGGCGACGTATCTACGGCGCGGTTCCTGACATGCTCAGGCCAGGCCGATGCAAGGCGCCGTTGACCGCCGCGCCGCGATTGGCGAAAGCAATGGCATGACCGACGCGACCGTCCCCGCCGACGAGCCGGGCTTCCCAGGCCTTGCCCCCGCGCCCGCCCCGACGGCGAGCCAGCCAACCGGCTATCGCGTGCTCGCCCGGAAGTACCGGCCGGCGCATTTCGGCGATCTGATCGGTCAGGACGCCATGGTCAGGACACTGACCAACGCCTTCGTCGCAGGGCGCATCCCGCAGGCCTGGATGCTGACCGGCGTACGCGGCGTCGGTAAGACCACGACGGCCCGCATCCTGGCGCGCGCGCTGAACTACCAGAATGCCGACGGCTCGGGCGCACCAACCACCGACCTCTCGAGCTTCGGGGTGCATTGCCAGGCGATCGTCGAGGGCCGGCACATCGACGTGATGGAGATCGACGCCGCCTCCAATAACGGCGTCGACAATGTCCGCCAGATCAACGACGCCGTGCGCTATGCGCCGACCAGCGCGCGCTACAAGGTCTACATCATCGACGAGGTCCACATGCTCTCGGGAGGCGCCTTCAACGCCTTCCTGAAGACGCTGGAGGAGCCACCGCCGCACGCCAAGTTCATCTTCGCCACCACGGAAATCCGCAAAGTGCCGGTGACGGTGCTGTCGCGCTGCCAGCGCTTCGACCTGCGCCGCGTCGATGCCGGCCTGCTGGTCGGCCATCTCGGCGGCATCTGCAAGGCCGAGGGCATCGAGGCGGAAGAGGAGGCACTGGCCGCCATCTCCCGCGCCGCCGAAGGCTCGGTGCGCGATTCGCTCTCGATCCTCGACCAGGCCATCGCCCATGCCGGCGGCAAGATCACTCTGGAAGAGGTCCGCACCATGCTCGGGCTCTCCGACCGGGCAAGGGTGATCGACCTGTTCGAGCAGGTGATGAAGGGCGACATCGCAGCTGCGCTCGGCGAGCTCCGGGCGCAGTACGATGCCGGCGCCGACCCTGCTGTCGTGCTCTCCGACCTCGCCGAGTTCAGCCATCTGGTGACGCGCCTGAAGCTCGTGCCCGATGCCGCCAAGGACAACAGCCTGAGCCAGGCGGAGCGCACTCGCGGCGCCGACTTCGCCCAGCGGCTGTCGATTCGCGTGCTCGCCCGCGCCTGGCAGATGCTGCTGAAGGCGATCGCCGAAGTCCGCCAGGCCGACCGCCCGGTGATGGCGGCCGAGATGGCGCTGGTGCGCCTCGCCCATGCCGCCGATCTGCCGACGCCGGACGAGGCGCTGCGGATGCTGCGCGACGGCAATGGCGAGGCCGGCAATGGCAATGGCGCCCCCTCCCCGCGCCCGCCTTCCGGCGGTGGCGCGACCGCGCTGGCGGCGAGGCCTGTGCTTGCCGCCGCTAATCCGGCGCCGGCCGTCGCCGCGGCGCCGCGCGCCATGGCCAATGGCCTGCCGCAGCCCCAGAGCCTTGAGGACCTCGTCGCGCTCGCCTCGCGCCAGCGCGACATCACCATGAAGCTGGCGCTGGAGCGCGATGTCAGGCTGGTCAAGTTCGAGCCAGGCCGCATCGAGTTCGCGCTCGCCAATTCGAGCAACCGCCACTTCGCCACCGACCTGTCGAAGCGGCTGAAGGACTGGACCGGCCAGACCTGGCTGGTCGCCCTCGCCAACACCGAAGGCGCGCCGACCCTGCGCGAGCAGGCCGAAGCCGCGCGCGACAAGCGCGAGAGCGATGCTGCGAGCCATCCTGTGGTGCGCGCCGTATTGGAGCATTTTCCCGGCGCCCGCATCGTCGATGTCCGCGACCCGCGCGCCGCCGAAGCGGAGCAGCAGGCGAGCGCGACGGCCGGCGACGACTATCTGCCCGAGGCCGAGCCGCTGTTCGACGACAGCGAGCCGGATTTCGACGGCATCGAGTTCTGGACGGACAACTGAGCGAAAGGGAGCGCCGCGATGCGCGACATGATGGGCCTGATGAAGCAGGCGCAGGACATGCAGAAGAAGATGGCCGACATGCAGGCCCAGCTCGACACGCTCGAGTTCGAGGGCTCGGCCGGCGGCGGACTGGTCACGGTGGTGATGACCGCCAAGAACGTGCTGAAATCGGTGAAGATCGACCCAAGCCTGATGGTCGCCGGCGAGCAGGAGATCCTCGAGGACCTCGTGATCTCCGCCTGCAACGATGCCCGCAACAAGGCCGAGCGCGCCGTCGCCGACCGGATGGCCGAGGTGACGCGCGGCCTGCCGATCCCGCCGGGCATGAAGCTGTTCTGAGTTCGGCCCGGCGTCATGCTCGGGCTTGACCCGAGCATCTCTCGCAGAAGCGTCTCCTTGTCCTGAGATGGTCGGCTCGAGGCCGACCATGACGTGCCAGAGCCCATGTCCCGCACCATTGCCGGCCCCGAAATCGAGCGCCTGATCCAGCTCCTGGCCAAGCTTCCGGGCCTGGGACCGCGCTCGGCCAGGCGCGCTGCGCTGCATCTCGTCAAGAAGCGCGAGCAATTGCTCGGCCCGCTGGCGGAAGCCATGACGGTGGCGCGCGAGCGCATCATCGTCTGCTCGACCTGCGGCAATGTCGACACCAGCGACCCGTGCGGGCTCTGCCGCGACCAACGCCGCGACGACAGCCTGATCGTCGTCGTCGCCGACATCGCCGATCTCTGGGCGCTTGAGCGCTCCGGCGCCGTCGCCGGCCGCTATCACGTGCTCGGCGGCGTACTCTCGGCGCTCGACGGCATCAGGCCGGAGAACTTGACGCTCGACGCGCTCGTCGCCCGTGCCTCGGAACCGGCGGTGAAGGAGGTCATCCTGGCGCTCAACGCCACGGTCGAGGGCCAGACCACGGCGCATTTCATCACCGACCTCCTGGCGCATCTGCCGGTCAAGGTGACCAAGCTCGCCCATGGCGTGCCGGTCGGCGGCGAACTCGACTATCTCGACGACGGCACGCTGGCGGCAGCGATCCGCCAGCGGACAGGGTTCTGACCGCCGTCATTCTCGGGCGGACCGAAGCGCAGACCCGAGAATCTCGTGCCGGGAAGGCGCTGGCCGGAGCCTCATCCAGCCTGAGATGGTCGGCTCAAGGCCGACCATGACGCCAAACCATTCTCAGACCGGGCCGTCGCTCAGACCGAGCGCATCAGCCCGCCATCGACGCGCAGATTCTGGCCGGTGATGTAGCCGGCGCCCTCCGAGACGAGGAAGGCGACCGTCGCGGCGATCTCCTCGCTGGTGCCGTAGCGCTGCATCGGCACGCCGGCACGGCGCTCCTCGGTCTGCGGCAGCGAATCGATCCAGCCGGGCAGGACATTGTTCATCCGGACATTGTGCTCGGCATACTGGTCGGCGAAGAGCTTGGCGTAGGCGGCGAGCCCGGCGCGGAACACTGCCGAGGTCGGGAAGGTCGCCGCCGGCTCGAAGGCCCAAGCGGTCGAGATGTTGACGATCGCGCCGGATTTCTGCGCCGCCATCACCGGGGCGACGAGACGGGTCGAGCGGATGACGTTCATAAGATAGACGTCGAGCCCGGTATGCCATTGCTCGTCGGTGATTTCAGTGATCGGCGCGCGCGGGCCGTGCCCGGCGCTGTTGACCAGCGCGTCGATCCGGCCCCAGCGCGCCATGGTCTCGTCGACCAGGCGCTTGAGGTCGTCATTCGACTGGTTCGAGCCGGTGACGCCGAGGCCGCCGAGCTCGGCCGCCAGCGTCTCGCCCTTGCCCGAGGAGGACAGGATCGCGACCCGAAAACCGTCCTGAGCCAGCCGACGCGCCGCGGCGGCGCCCATGCCACTGCCGCCCGCCGTGACGATCGCTACTTTTTCTGCTGCCATCGCGTCCACCATTCGTTTTACAAACGGCCCCATGCACGAAGCCGGCTCCATACGGACCCTGTTCTTGGCAGCAGGCACGAGCCTTGGCCAGCCACTTCGCCACCGCTCGACCTGTAGAAAACCTACTGGCTGATGGAACCTTCACGCCGCTTGCCCTCGCTCAATGCCCTGCGCGCCTTCGAGGCCGCCGCGCGCCACCTCAACTTCCGGCTCGCCGCCGAGGAACTCGGCGTGACGCAGGGCGCCGTCGCGCAGCAGGTCCGCGGCCTCGAGCGGGACCTCGCAATGCAATTGTTCGAGCGGCGACAAGGCGGCCTCGCCCTGACCAGCGCCGGCCGGGGCTATGCCGCGCAGCTTGCCCGCGCCTTCGCCGTGATCGCCGAGGCGACCACGGCCTTGCGCCCGCAGCCGCTGCGGCTGACGATCAGCGTGACGCCCAGCTTCGCCTCGAAATGGCTGATTCCGCGCCTGCCGGCCTTCACCGCCGCCCATCCGCAGCTCGATCTGCGCATCCTCGCCAGCGACAGCCTGGCCAATTTCCAGTCCGACGGGGTCGACATCGCGGTGCGGCAGGGCCGGCTGCCCTTCGGAGCCGGATTGGTGGCCGACCTGCTGTTCCCTCAGGATGTCGTTGCGGTCTGCAGCCCCAAGCTCCGCGCCGCCACGGCCGCGCTCGACGATGCCGAACTGGCGCAACTGGTGCTGCTGCACGACGGACATGACCTCTGGCCGGAATTCATCGAGCGCGCTTTGGCACGGCCAATGCCGCCGGGCATGAGAAGCATGCGCTTCAACCAGACTGCGCTGGCGCTCGATGCCGCCCTCGCCGGCCAGGGCCTGGCGCTCGCCAGCCGCTTCCTCGTCGAGCCCGACCTCGCTGCCGGCCGGCTGGTCCAGGCCTTCCCCGCGACGATGCGCGGCAGCCTCGACTTCCATGTCGTCTCGGCGCGCAAGCCGCGCCATCCGGAGCCGACCGCGCTGGTCCGGTCCTGGCTGCTGGCGCAGCGCGGCCGAAGCGACGGGCGGTGACGCGGACACACGATTGGGCGGCAGCGCGCACAAACAAGAAGGCCGCGCTTGCGGCGCGGCCTCGTCGATACAAGGAGTGTGCGACGGTTCAGAACTTGTAGGCGACGCTCGCGCGGACGGCATGCGAGGTCGGCTCATGCTCGGCAGTCAGACCGAGATAGGCGTTTCTCGCGACGAAATCGAACTTGCCGTAATCGGTGTAGCGATAATCGAGGCCGAAGATGAGATTGTCGGTCCATGCGAAGTTGACGCCGCCACCGACGGTCCAGCCGGTCCGGGAGAACCTGCCATTCTCGCCAAGGCCGAGCGCCGGGTTGAAGTAGCCGTATTCGAAGCGGCTGAAGGCGGCACCGGCGGCGCCGTAGATCATGAAGCGGTCGAAGGAATAGCCGATGCGGCCACGCACCGAGCCCTGCCAGTCCTGCTCGACTCGGAACAGCCCGCTGCGCTGATCGCGACCATTGATCGCCTCGATATCGCCTTCAATGCCGAGGACCACCGAGCCGATCTGGTAGTTGAAGCCGGCATGGACGCCGCCGATGAAGGAGGACGGGCCGTAGTCGAAGGAGACACCGACCGGCACACGGCCGACCGTGGTGTAGAGGTTCTGCCGGTCGGAGCCCCAGGAGTAGCCCGCCTGGCCGCCGACATAGAAGCCGGTCCAGCTGTAGAGCGGCGGCAGGGCCGGTGCGAGCGGCAGATACTTGCTCGACGGCAGATCCGCCGACAGAGCAGCACCACTGCCGAGCAGGAGGAAGGTCGCAACGGTGGCTTTGAGGAGCGTCTTCATCGGGCACTCTGGTCGTAGAAGGAGATGGGGCAGCTCGCCCCTGCCTTTCGCGCCGCTCATGACGCGCTGGCCTGCCACGATAAGAAACCGTTAAGGTTAACAAAGCTCTAAGCAGACTATTCGAGCATCGGGGATTGGAACGAAGCGGGTCACCGGGCGTTCCGGGCAAGCGGGGCCGCATCGATCGGCGGAGACGGGCATGGCGTATCTGAAACGAATCACCGGCGCTGCCGGACTGGCGGCGCTGGCTCTCGGCTATGTTCACGCCACCTTCACCCGGCGCATCCGCGATCCCCTGCGCCAGGCGCGCCGCGGCCGCGGTGCCGCTTCCCCAATCGCCCTGCCCTGGCGTGGCTGGAAGGACGTCCTCGGCCGCTTCATCGTCCGCATCCAGGAGGCGCGCGTGCTCTCGCTCGCCGGTGCGGTCGCCTTCTTCACCCTGCTCTCGCTGGTCCCGGCGCTCTCGCTACTGGTCACGATCTATGGCGAGATGACCGATCCTGCGACCATCGCCGCCCAGCTCGACGATCTCACCTTGGTCTTCCCGGAAGCAGCGCGCGAATTGATCCGCGAGCAGGCAATACGGCTTGCGGGCCGCGATGCAGCGAGCCTGTCGCTAACCTTCCTCATCAGCTTTGCGGTGGCAACCTGGAGCGCGAATGCCGCGGTGAAGGCGATCTTCGACGCGCTCAACATCATCTATGGCGCGCGCGAGCAGCGCGGCTTCCTAAAGCTCAACCTGATCTCGCTGGCGACGACGCTGAGCGGGCTCTTGCTGCTCGTCCTG
Organism: Allobosea sp. WAO; assembly: GCF_001509835.1. Classification (GTDB taxonomy): domain Bacteria; phylum Pseudomonadota; class Alphaproteobacteria; order Rhizobiales; family Beijerinckiaceae; genus Allobosea. Next base: position 65,095 of record NZ_JXTJ01000017.1, on the reverse strand, counting down.
GCGCTGACCGCGATCGCCAGCCTGCCGGTGGTGACGGCGCTCTTCCCCTTCGGCCACGAGCTGGAGACCATGGTGCGCATCGCCCGCTGGCCGGCCTTCTTCGTGATCGGCACGATCGCGATCGGCTGCCTCTACTGGATCGGCCCCGACCGCAAGCCGCCGCGCTTCGCCTGGGTCCTGCCCGGCGCGGCAGTCGCCTCGCTGCTCTGGGCGGCGACGTCGAGCGCCTTCTCCTGGTATGTCAGCACGCTCGGCAACTACACCGCGACCTATGGCTCGCTGGCGACCGTGGTGGTCTTCATGACCTGGCTCTGGCTCTCGGCGACGATCGTACTCGCAGGCGCCGAACTCAATGCCGAGCTGGAGCAGCAGAGCCGCCATGGCGCCGCCATCCCGCCGACCGCGCAGCTGGCGCGGCGGGTCTCCGGACGCGGCCGTTGAAGACTCAGAAAGCGGCCCCTGCGCCAGCGAGAGACGGAGCCGGCGCAAGCTTCGATTGCAGCTGCGCAATCTCGGATTTGCCGCGCCCGGGGACGACAAGAGGCGGCTGAAGGACCATTTTAGGGGCAAGCGGCATCGGCCGCAGTCATTCCGGAGCCCACCATGGCCGTCACCACAACCGCCCAGCCCCGCACCAACGAGTCCCTCGACGCCCCCGTCCATATCGGCGCGGTCAGCCTGCGCGTGCGCGACCTGCCCGGCCTCACCGCCTTCTATCGCGACGCGATCGGCCTTTCCGTGATCAGCGAGAATGAACGGGAAAGCGTGCTCGGCGCCGGTGGCGTTCCCCTGGTCAGGCTCGAAGCCGGCGCGCAGGCGCCCTCCTCCGCCGCTGGCCTGTTCCACCTCGCGCTGCTGCTGCCGTCCCGCGCCGATCTCGCCAACTGGCTCGGTCATGCCGCAAGCCGGCGCCTGCGGCTGGAAGGCGCCTCGGACCATCTCGTCAGCGAGGCGCTCTATCTCTCCGATCCCGAGGGCAACGGCATCGAGATCTACCGCGACCGCAGCCGGGCGGAATGGCCGCGCGCGCCGGGCGGCGAGATCAAGATGGCGACCGACCGGCTCGATCTCGACGCCTTGCTGCGCGAGGCCGACGGGCGCGACTATGCCGGCATGCCTGATGGTACGGTGATGGGCCATATCCATCTGCGCGTCGGCGATGTCGCGGGCGCGGAGGCGTTCTATCGCGACAAGCTCGGCTTCGACGTGATGGTGCACTATCCTGGCGCCGCCTTCATGGCGACCGGCGGCTATCACCACCATATCGCGGCCAATATCTGGCACAGCCGCGGCACCGGGCCGCGTCGGGACAATGAGGCGGGTCTATCGAACTTCGAATTGGTCGCGCGCAACGAGGAAGCCCGTGCCGCGCTGAGCCGGCGCATGGCGGCTGCTGGCGGCGATGCTGAGTCGGTCGTCGATCCCTGGGGCAACCGGATCACGCTCCGGCCGTAAGAGGCTCAGCGCGTCAGCAGATGAGTCCGGCGCGTCCCACCTTTATCGGGCTGGAAGCCGATTGCCTCCCAGAAGGCGGATGCGCCGGCGTCGGCGGCGTTGAGCGACAGCCGCGGCGCCAGCGCGAAGCCCTGCTGGATCAGTGCGCTGGCGAGCGCCCTGCCGACGCCTCCGCGCCGATGCTCCGGCCGGACATAGACATGGCGGATGCGCAGCAGATCGGGTGCCGGATCATAGGGATCGGGCGTCACAGCGCCGACCGCTGCCAGCATGCCGTCGCGAAAAAGCGCGAAGAGCGCGTTGCGATCGTCTCCGCCTTCGTAACGGCCGGCATCCCATTCTTCCAGGATACCCTCGACGAAGCGGTAGCCCTCGGCCGCCGCCTCGGCTTGCAAGACAGGCAGATCGTCCGGCAAGGCCTCGCTCAACCGGACGATCTGCAGATTTACCGGGATCACAGACCTTCGAACAGTGCGCTCGAAATGTAGCGCTCGGCGAAGGACGGGACGATCACGACGATCTTCTTGCCGGCGTTCTCCGGCCGGGCGCCGATCTCCAGCGCAGCGGCGATCGCAGCGCCCGAAGAGATGCCGGCCGGAATGCCCTCGCTCTTGGCGAGCGCCCGCGCCGTCTCGAAGGCGGTCTGGTTGCCGACGGTCACGACCTCGTCGATGACGCCGCGATCGAGGATGCCGGGCACGAAGCCGGCACCGATGCCCTGGATCTTGTGCGGACCGGGCTGACCGCCGGAGAGCACCGGCGAGTCCTCGGGCTCGACCGCGACGATCTTGACGCCCGGCTTGCGCGCCTTCAGCACCTGGCCGACGCCGGTGATGGTGCCGCCCGTGCCGACGCCGGAAACGAAGATGTCGATGTCGCCATTGGTGTCGTTCCAGACCTCCTCGGCGGTGGTCTTGCGGTGGATCGCCGGGTTGGCCGGGTTCTCGAACTGCTGCGGGATGATCGCGCCGGGAATCTCGGCCTTGAGTTCCTCGGCCTTGGCGATGGCGCCGCGCATGCCGCCGGGGCCGGGGGTCAGCACGAGCTCGGCACCGAGCAGAGCGAGCATCTTGCGGCGCTCGATCGACATGGTCTCCGGCATGACCAGAATCAGCCGGTAGCCGCGCGCGGCGGCGACGAAGGCGAGCGCGATGCCGGTATTGCCCGAGGTCGGCTCGATCAGCGTGCCGCCGGGCTTCAGCGCGCCGGACGCTTCGAGCGCGTCGACCATGCTGACGCCGATACGATCCTTGACGCTCGAGATCGGGTTGAAGAATTCGAGCTTGGCGAGGATCGTCGCCTTGACGCCCCGCTCGGCCGGAAGCCGGTTCAGCCGCACCAGCGGCGTATCGCCGATCGTGTCGGTGATCGAGTCATAGACCCGGCCACGGCCGGGTGTCGGGACTGGGGTGAGCTTCTGCGCGGCGTCGGCCATGGCGGCCTCCCTGAGGAAAGTTCAGTAAGGTTCGGCGACAGGCTAGCATCAAATCACAGAATCTGTCGAGAAACAGATTAATTTACACTCTATATTGTAAAATCTGCACTGGCATCCTTGCCGGCCGCGGCGGCGAGGCTTTCCGCCTGCTGGCAGAGTTCGGCCACGGTGACTGCGTCGAGGGTAGCGAGGCACGCGTCGAGAGCGCTCTGGACAGCCGGGCCGACGACGCTCTCGACCAGTGCAGAGCGTGGCAGCGGCGGCAGGTTCTCATCAGAATTGGCCTGCATCGCGGCACGGACGATCGCGCCAGCGGTGATGCGGCGACGTTCGCGGGCGAGCTCGTAGCCGCCACGCGGGCCGCGCACGCCCTTGAGGATGCCCGCCTTGACCAGCGCCTGCAGCATCGTCTCGAGATGACGCGGCGGCAGTTCATGGCGGGCGGCGAGCGCCTTGGCCGCGACCGGAGCCGGGCGGGCATGCAGGGCGATGTCGACCACCGCGGCGATGGCGAGCAGGCTGCGGCGCGAAAGCTGGATCATGAGCGGGCCTCGCGGGGAGAGGAGACCGCAGGATCCGTGATCCCGGTGGAGCCGAAGCCTCCGGCGCCGCGGATGGTGTCGTCGAGCGATTGCACCTCGACCAGCCGCGCCTGCACCACCGGCGCGACGACGAGCTGGGCGATGCGGTCGCCATGGCGGATGATGAACGGCTCCTGCCCGAGATTGACCAGCAGCACCTGGACCTCGCCGCGATAATCGGCGTCTATCGTGCCGGGGGCGTTGAGCACGGTCACGCCATGGCGCAACGCAAGGCCCGAACGTGGCCTGACCTGCCCCTCGCTGCCCTGCGGCAGCGCAAGAACCAGCCCGGTCGGCACGAGGCTGCGCGCTCCCGGCGCGAGTTCCAGATCGCTCTCAGGCAAGGCGGCCCGCAGGTCGAGCCCGGCAGCGCCTTGCGTCTCATAGGTGGGCAGCGGCAGGTCCTGCGCATGCGGCAGGCGTTTGATGCGGACTGGCTCCATCGTCGCTCAGTCCTTTTCCGCCACCAGACCGGCGAGATGTTCGACGAGGCGCGCCGCGACCTCGGCCTTGGGCAGGGTCGGCCAGGTCTCGACGGCATCGGCGGTGACGAGATGGACGGTATTGGCGTCGCCGCCCATGACGCCGGTCCCGCCGACATCGTTGGCGACGATCAGGTCGCAACCCTTCTTCGCCAACTTGGCGCGAGCATAGGCGATGACGTTCTGCGTCTCGGCCGCGAAGCCGACGACCAGCTGCGGCCGGTCGATCTCGCGGGCGGCGATGGTCGCGAGGATATCCGGGTTCTCGACGAGGGTGAGGCTCGGCGTGCCGTGCTCGCCCTTCTTCATCTTCTGGTCGGCCGCCCCGGCGACGCGCCAATCGGCGACCGCGGCCGCGAAGATCGCGATATCGGCCGGCAGCGCCTGCTCGGTCGCATCGAGCATGTCGCGGGCGCTCTCGACATGGATGGTCGTCACCCCCGCAGGATCGGGAATGCCGACCGGGCCGGAGATCAGCGTGACCTCGGCGCCGGCAGCGGCCGCAGCGGCAGCGATGGCGTGTCCCTGCTTGCCGGAGGAGCGGTTGGCGATATAGCGCACCGGGTCGATCGGCTCATGGGTCGGGCCGGAGGTGACGAGCACGCGCTTGCCCGTCAACGCCCGGCCAAGCGCCGTACCCTGGCCCGGCAGGCGGCCGAGAAAGCCGATCGAAGGCGGCTGGCGCTGCTCGCCGGCCAAGGCCTGCTCGATCGCCGCCAGGATCTCGTGCGGCTCGGCCATCCGGCCCGGCCCACTCTCGCCGCGCTCGGCCATGGCACCGGAATTCGGGCCGACGACGAGGACGCCGTCCTTCTGCAGCAAGGCCATGTTGCGGCGCGTCGCCGGGTGCTGCCACATCCGCGGGTTCATCGCCGGGGCGATCACGATGCGCTTGTCCGTCGCGATGAGCGCGGTGGAGGCGAGGTCGTCGGCATGGCCGTTCGCCATCTTGGCGATCAGGTCGGCGGTAGCCGGGGCGACGACCAGCAGGTCGGTCGAGCGCGACAGGGCGATATGGCCGATATCGGCCTCGTCGGTCAGCGAAAACAGATCGGTGAAGCAGCGCTCGCCGGCGAGCGTGCCGACCGCGAGCGGCGTGACGAACTGCTCGCCCGCCCGCGTCAGGATGCAGCGGCTGGCGATGCCGCGATCCTTCAGCCGCCGGATCAGCTCCAGGCACTTATAGGCGGCGATGCCGCCACCGATGATCAGCAGGATGGAGCGGGAAGCAGACAAGGGCGGGCTCCTGGGCCAGGACGGCCCGTGTCGTAGCATCCGGCAGGCCGGGATGTCATCGGGGCGTCGGAATCGACCCGGTTGCCAGGGCCGCGGCCTCGGCCCGCTCTGGGGCCGGCACCTCGACAGTATCGTCGGCGAACACACGGTCTCGGCCGGAAGCCTTGGCCTGGTAGAGGCGCCGGTCGGCGTGGGCGACAAGCCCGGAAAGCGTGTCGCCCGGCTGTCGTTCGGCAATCCCGAAGCTGGCAGTCACCGCACCTCCGCCCGGCGCGAAGCTGAAGACCAACCCGGCAAGCCCGGAGCGTGCCCGTTCGGCCAACCCGAGGCCGGCCGCTTGTGCCGCCCCCGGCAGCAGGATCGCGAATTCCTCGCCGCCGATCCGCGCGACCAGATCCTTCTCGCGGCTGACGCGGCGCAGCAGCTTGCCGAAGGCGCTCAGCACCTCGTCACCGGCGGCATGGCCATGGCTGTCGTTGATCCGCTTGAAATGGTCGAGATCGCAGACGAGCAGCGCACAGGGCGCATCGCCCGTGGCTGCGAGCACGGCTCCTGCGCGATGCTCGAAGGCGCGCCGGTTGAGCAGGCCGGTCAGGCCGTCGCTGTCGCGTTCGCGGCGCAGATCGTCGATCACATCGGATAGCGTCGCCGCCAGCAATGCAGTCGCGAGGGCCGCTCCGAGCACGGCCAGGGACAGGTGCAGGACCTGCCAGAACAGCGAATCCTGGAAGACCCTGACATCGCCCGGCGAGTCCAGCCCGATGGTCAGGAGGGTGCGCGGAAAGAAATGCAGACCGAAGGCGAACAGCACCCAGAACAGCACGCGGTCGACCGGCCGGCCGCGCATCAGATGCGTCAGGTGCAGGCTCGCGACCAAGAGGACGAGGCCATAGCCGAAATTCTGGAGATAGACGCGTGCCAGCAGGTTCGGCGTGACATAGGCGAACCACCAGAGACCGCCCATCACCGCCGCGAAAGCGCCGATGTGCCAGTCCCGCCCGAGCCGCTTGCCGGAGCGGCGCAGCACGCCCTCTGCGGCGATCTGGACTGCAGCGGTATAGAACAGACCCGAGAGCAGGGCGTTCGCCGGCACGGATGGCGGCCAGAAGGACACCTGGATCGCGACCGCGACTGCGAACAACGCCGGAGCCGCCGCCAGCAGGAGGAGATAGTCGCGCCTTCGCTCGATCACCCAGGCCCAGAGAAAGGCGAGACTGAAAACGCACAGTACGGCCGGCCCGATCAGGGCCATCGTCACTCCGGACTCCAATTCCCCCGCAATCCTTCCAGCAAGCGGTCAAGCTGCTGGGCTATGGCCCGCACGGCCGGAAATGCCCAGCGGCGGCGATGCGGGGCAGCCCTGCGCCCCGCGCCGACATGGCCGGCTAGCAGCCGCTCAACGGAAGGGCGGTTCGTCGAAGCTCCGGAGCTTGCGCGAATGGATCGAGGAGCCGGCCTCCTTCAGCCTTTCCAGCGCGGCGAGGCCGATCTTCAGATGCTCGCTCACGGCGCGCTCATAGAAGGCGTTGGCCGCGCCCGGGAGCTTGATCTCGCCGTGCAGAGGCTTGTCGGAGACGCAGAGCAAGGTGCCGTAAGGCACGCGCAGCCGGTAGCCCTGGGCGGCGATCGTGCCCGATTCCATGTCGACGCCGATGGCGCGCGACAGGTTGATGCGCTTGCGCTCCTTGGTCCAGCGCAGTTCCCAGTTGCGGTCGTCCTGCGTCACCACGGTGCCGGTGCGCAGGCGCTGCTTCAGCCGGTCCCCTTTCTCGCCGGTGACGGCGGCGGCGGCCTCCTGCAGGGCTACCTGCACCTCGGCCAATGCCGGGATCGGGATGTCCGGCGGCACGAGCTCGTCGAGAATGCCGTCCTGGCGCAGATAGGCATGGGCGAGGACGTAATCGCCAATGATCTGGGTCTGGCGCAGGCCGCCGCAATGGCCGACCATCAGCCAGCAATTTGGCCTGAGCACCGCGAGATGGTCGGTGATGTTCTTGGCGTTGGAGGGACCGACGCCGATATTGACCAGCGTCACGCCCTCGCCCTTGGCGCGGATCAGGTGATAGGCCGGCATCTGGAAACGGTGCCAGGGCGCCGACATCACCCGTTCGGCGGCGCTGACATCAAGCCCCTCGCGCTCGATGCGGACGCCGCCCGGCGCGACCAGCGCCAGCGCCGTACCGGCCTCGATCTCGGCCAAAGCCAGCCGGACGAACTGGTCGACATAGCGATGGTAGTTGGTCAGCAGCACCCAGGGCTGGACCGCGCGCCAGTCGGTGCCGGTGTAGTGCACAAGCCGGCGCAGGGAGTAATCGACACGCACCGCATCGAACAGCGAGAGCGGGCGCGGCTCGCCCTCGATGATGTCGAACGAGCCGTCGGCTACCTCGTCGCCGACCAGCGACAACAAGGGCGTCGGGAAGTGGCGCGCCAGCTCGGCCGGGCTGACCTTGCCGCGGCCAAGCTCGTCGCCGCCGTCGAGCGCGTAGGGATAGGGGATCTCCTGCGCGCTGACGCCGGTCTCGACGGTGGCGCCGTATTCCTCGACCAGCGGCCGCAGCTGATCGAGCAGATAAGCGCGGAACTCGGCCGGATGCGTCACCGTCGTCGAATAGACGCCCGGCATGGCGAACTTGGCGTAGCCGCGCCGCGTCGCCGCCGGCAACTTCGACGGCTCGTAGGTGACGCGCAGCATCGGATAGCGGTAGAGCGCGCGCTCTTCCGGGGTCGGCGGCTCCAGCGTGGTGAAGAAGCGCTGCAGGTCGTCGCCCAACGCCTGCCTTGCCTGGGCGTAGAGTGCTTCGAGCCGGTCGACGGCGGCTTCGGGCGTGGCGGCGATCTCGAATGTCATGTCGCGGAACGGTCTCCGATTGGGCTTCTCGTCAAGGGCGGCCTGCTGACGGGGCCTGTCTGGCAATCCTGCCACGCTCCGCGCTCCGCAGCCATGCCGGCGACGCGCGTCGGCCTGATATGCATCGGGAGGATCGGCGATGAAGCTTGCGACCTATCTCTTGTTCGAGGGCCAGTGCGAGGCGGCCTTCAGCGACTACCAGCGGATTCTCGGCGGCCGGATCGAGGCGATGCTGCCCTATGAGGGCTCGCCGGTCGACGTCGCGCCGGAATGGCGCTCCAAGATCATGCACGCCTGCCTCGAACTCGCCGATGGCCAGATGCTGATGGCCTCGGACGCACCGCCCGAGCAGAGCAGCGGGCCGATGCGAAGCGTCTATGTCAGCGTCACCGTGAAGGAACCGGCAGAGGCGGAGCGCATCTTCGCGGCACTGGCCGAAGGCGGGACGGTGATGATGCCGATGGCCGAGACCTTCTGGGCGCCGCGCTTCGGCATGCTGGGCGACCGCCACGGGGCACTCTGGATGATCGGCTGCGAACCCGCGGCCGCCTGAGCCGAACCGACGTGCACGACGCGCCACCGGCGTTCGGCCACGGCTTGCATCGCTTTGCGCTTCAACAGGCAGGCTTGTCTTGATCGTATAATTGGATACAATTATACGATGAACCCTCCCTCCCTCGCCGCGACAACCACCGCCGCCGCCCTCGCCGCCCGGCTGCGCCAAGAAATCGACCAGGGGCGCTGGCAGGCCGGCGAGCTGCTGCGCCAGGAGCAGCTCGCGAGCGAATTCGGCGTCAGCCGCATCCCGGTTCGCGAGGCGCTGGCGCAGTTGCAGAGCGAGGGCCTGCTCAGGATCGAGCATTATCGCGGCGCGCGAGTGAGCTGGCCGACGCCGGCCGAGATCGACGAGATCTTCGACCTGCGCCTTCTGGTCGAAAGCGATCTCGTCGCCCGCGCCCTGCCGCGACACGACGAGCGGTCCTGCCGCGAACTGGCGAGACTGCAGGACCAGCTCGAAGACGCTCAGGACCGGCTCGGCTGGATCGGCGGCGACATCGCCTTCCATGAAGCGCTCTACCGGCCGGCCGAGCGCTCGCGCAGCCTTGCGCTCTATCGGCAGCTGCGCGCGCCGATCGACCGTTTCAGCGTGCAGCAGCTCGGCCCGGAAGCCCGCAAGCAGGGCTGGGCCGAGGAGCACCGGCAACTGATCGCCGCGGCAACGTCCGGCGATGCCCCGGCGGTGCTGGCGACATTGGCGGCACATCTCGACGCAACGCGCATGGTCGTGCTGGCGGCCTGTGCCGATCTCGGAGACAGATGATGGCGAATCACGGCGCGACGATCGAATGGCAGCGCGGCGATCAGGATTTCCTCGACCGACGCTACAGCCGGGCGCATCGCTGGCGCTTCGACGGCGGGGCGGAGGTCGCGGCCTCGAGCTCGCCGCATGTGGTGCGCGAGCCCTTTTCGAACCCCGCCAATGTCGACCCCGAAGAGGCCTATGTCGCGGCGCTTTCGAGCTGCCACATGCTCTGGTTCCTCGACATCGCCGCGCGGCGCGGCCTGCGCATCGACAGCTATCGCGACGCCGCCGAGGGCGAGATGGCGAAGAATGCCGGCGGCAAGGAATGGATCGCACGCGTGATCCTGCGACCGCATATCGCGTTCAGCGGACCGCTGGCACCAGACGAGGCCATGGTCGAGGCGCTGCATCACGAGGCGCATGAAAACTGCTTCCTCGCCAATTCGGTGCGCAGCACGATCGAAACCCACGGCAGCTGGGAGTTTCGCGCCGACAGCTGAGGGCTGAGCCCGGCCGCATACTGGCACGCAGTACGGCGCTCCGCCGTCAGGCTGCCGCGAACTCCGCTTCCGCGGCGAGCTGCATGACGAAGCCGAGCTGCCGGTCGACGCAGGCCTCGCGCTCATACCCCCTGACCACCGTGCGCCGCGCCTCCTGCCGCAGCGCCGTCAGGCCAGTTGCGCCGGAGAGCCCGGCGAGGACGCGGTCTGCCAGTGCCGCCTCGTCGAAGAAGGGCGCGAGCAGGCCGTTGACGCCGTCCCTGACCACCTCGCGAACCGGTGGCGTCGCCGAGCCGACGATCAGGCACCCGCAGGCCATCGCTTCGAGCAGCGACCAGGACAGGACGAAAGGGACGCTCAGATAGACATGGGCCGCCGAGACCTGGAAAAGCCGGACCAGCTCGGGATGGGCGAGCCAGGGGATATGGACGACGCGCTCCGCCAGGCCGGTCTCGGCCAGCATGGCCTCGCGCCAGAGCCGGCCATCGGGGCGCGGGCGGCCATAGCCCGGCCCGTCGCCCCCTACAGCGACGAAGATGGCGTCAGGCCGCTGGCGCGCGATGCGGGCCGCCGCACGCATGAACTGCGGATAGCCGCGATAGGGATCGAGATCACGGGCGGCGAAGGTGACGACGGGATCGCCTGCCCGGAGCACCCGGCCGTCGGGCAAGGTGAAGGCCGCCTCCGGATCGGGCCGGCAAGCCGCGACGTCGATGCCGTCATGGCAAAGCGCGATGCGCTCGCGGATCGAGGCCGGATATTGCTGGCGCTGCCAGCGCGTCGGCGCATAGGCGAAATCGAGCGCCTCCAGCGTCAGAAGCTGGGAAGCGTTGCGCATCCTGATGCGCCGGCGCTCGGCCTCAGTGACCTCGACAGCAGATCCGAAATCGAGATCGGAACCGGTCGCGTTGTAAAAGTACTCGCAGTAGCCGAGCAGCGGCACGCGCGGCAGGGCGTCCTTGGCGAAGAGCAGGCCGCCCCAGCCGGTATGGCCGACGATGACATCCGGCCGGTCATGGCGAGGCAGGCGCGAAAGCTCGGCCGCCACCGCCTCGCCGGTGCGCACATGATACTCGGTCGCCGCCAGGGCGGGATGCGCCGTCGTGGACTGCCCGACGGCATAGGCGATCTGACGGACACCCGGCTGCGCAGGCTCGGGCCTCTCCGTAACCAGCGTGACCTCGGCGCCTTCGGCGGCGAGACGCGCGATCAGGTGAGCGAATTGACCAGATCCTGAACGATGAACGAATAGGACGTGCATGAGGCGAGCAGGATCCCTCCATAGCGCAGCGCGTCACCCCAGCTCTGTTCGAGCCGGCGCAGCGTATCGTGGGTGGTCTGGAGATCGGCGACGAGATCGGTGTCGAGCCCCTGGCCGAACTGGCTGTTCTCGTCGAGCATGCGCAGCCGCTCGACCAGCAGCTGCCCTTTCGGCGAGAGCGAGATCCGGGCGAGCCGCCGATCGCGCGGCGAGGCGCCGCGATCGAGATAGCCGCTCTCGACCAGCTGCTTGAGGTTGTAGGACGCGTTCGAGCCGACATAGTGGCCGCGGTCGAGCAGGTCGCGCACGGCGACCTCGCCGCTACCGATGGTGAACAGCACCATCACCTGCGAAGGCGAGATGTCGTCGACGCCGAGCCTTCCCAGTTCGAGCCGCAGATAATCGAGGAAGCGCCGGCTGGCCCGCTCGATCATCCGGGCGAGCTCGAGTTGCGACACCAGCGCGCGCCCCGGCGCCGAATCAGGCTCGCTCCGCTCCACCCCGTCTCCATGCTCTCCATTGAAGGCCTGGCCTAGGAATCTATCGCCGACATGCGGTTTGAAATGCATTCCCTACTCCGCCTTATCTCGAGATGGGCAGCCTACCCCTGCGAACCACTCCGCACGTCGAATAGCCTAGACGCAAAGCACATGCCACCTCAAATAGCAGCGGATTAAGATTTTAACAGTTGCTCTGTAGTCATAAACTGTTTCAAAATTTGAAATAGCACACTTTTTCGCCATACTCTGAGATATTTTCTAGCATTTCCAAAGACGTATTCTGTCATACTATGGACACGTCTTTCGTGGCACCCTGATCATCATCCAAACACCTACTGCTTCGTTCACAGGCGCGCAGCCGCCGCTCCCGCGCCGGAGAGACGCATGAAGATTCCGACAGCGAAAGCCGATGCCCTGATCCGGGACCTGCAGCGTTCATTCGCCGGCGGCCTGGCCTATGCCGGCTTCCTCAGCCTGTGCGTGAACCTGCTGCTGCTGACCGTGCCGCTGTTCATGCTGCAGGTGCAGGACCGCGTCATCGTCAGCCGCAGCTTCGACACGCTGACCATGCTGCTGGTGATCGCCGTCGGCGCGCTCGTGCTCTATGGCGCGATCGAGTTCATCCGCTCGCTGACCTTCCAGACGATGGCGAGCATTTTTGCACGTCGGCTCAATTTGCCGGCACTTCAGGCGGCGGTTTCAGCCGCGCTGGAGAGCGGCTCGGGCCAGGCGACGCAGGCGATCCGCGATCTCAACGACATTCGCACCTTCATCGCGAGCTCGGCGATCGCAACGCCGCTCGAAGCGGCCTGGTCGCCGATCTTCCTTGCCGTGCTCTTCGCCTTCCATCCGGTCTACGGGCTGGTCGGCGTCGTCTCGCTGCTGATCCTGCTGATCCTCGGCGTGCTCGCCGACGTGCTGACGCGGCGCGTCCTGAAAGAGGCCAATGAGGAGGGCGTCACCTCGATCAACGAGGTCGGCGCCAGCCTGCGCCATGCCGAGACGATCGAGGCCATGGGCATGCTGCCGGCCCTGGCGGCGCGCTGGCGCACCGGACAGATCGCGATGCTGGAGCATCTCGACCTCGGCATGGCCCGCGGCAAGTTCATCGCGGCACTGACCCGCTCGAGCCGGATGACGATGCAGCTCGCCATCTACGCCACCGGCGCCGTGCTGATCATCCGCAACGAGGTCTCGATCGGCACGCTGATGGCGGCGAGCATCCTGCTCGGGCGCCTGCTCGCGCCGTTCGATTCGATGATCACCGATTGGCGGCAATGGGTCACCGCCGCGCAGGCCTGGAAGCGGGTGCGCGAGCTCCTGCAGTCGCGCGCCTCGCAGCGCCAGAGCGTGCCGACCCCGGCGACGCAGGGCGATCTCGTCGTCGACCGGGTGATCTACGCGCCGCAGGGCTCCGAGCAGACGATCATCAAGGGCGTCTCGTTCAGCCTCGAGCCCGGCGAGGTGCTCGGCGTCGTCGGCCCGTCGGGAGCCGGCAAATCGACGCTCGCCCGGCTGCTCGTCGGCGTGCTCAAGCCGAATGCCGGCGGCGTCTATCTCGACGGCCACAACGCCTATCTCTGGGAGCGCGGCTCCTTCGGTGCCATGGTCGGCTATCTCCCGCAATCGGTCTCGCTGCTCAACGGCACCATCGGCGAAAACATCGCCCGGATGCGCAAGCCGGACCCGCACGCCATCCTCGAAGCGGCCCGGATCGCCGGGGTGCACGAACTGATCGGCCGCCTGCCGCTCGGCTACGACACCAATGTCGCCGATGGCGACTTCAAGCTCTCCGGCGGCCAACGCCAGCGCATCGGCCTGGCGCGGGCGCTCTACGGCTCGCCCCGGCTGATCGTGCTCGACGAGCCCAATGCTAATCTCGACGCCGAGGGCGAGCAGAGCCTGATCCGCGCCATCAATGCGGCCCGCGACAGCGGCGCCATCGTCGTGCTGATCGCCCACCGTCCTTCGGTGATGCAGACGGTCGACAAGATCCTGGTGCTGCGCGAGGGCCGCGTCGCCCAGTTCGGTCCGCGCTCGGCCATCGCCGGCATGATCACCCCCGGCGGCGTAGTCGAGCTCGAGCCTGCGAAGCAGCCCACCCCCATTCGCGAGGCCAGCGCATGAGCAAGCTGCCGATGCTCCGCAAGCCTGGAACCGCCCTCGTGCCGCTCGCTACCGAAGCCGAGCCGGCCGAGCGAACACCTTCGCTGCGCAATCTCGTCCTCGCCGGCGTCGCGGCGGTAGCGATCGGCTTCGGCGGCTTCAGCGCCTGGGCGATCACGGCCCGGCTCGACAATGCCGCCGTCGCCGCCGGCACCGTCGTCGTCGACAGCAAGCGCAAGACCGTCAGCCATCTCGAAGGCGGCATCCTGAAGACCCTGCTGAAGGCGGAGGGCGAGCGCGTCGGGCAGGATGAGCCCCTGCTGCGGCTGGAAGACGCCCGTGCTCGCGCCGAGCTGCAGCAGCTGCACGGCAAGCGCGTCGGTCTCGAAGCCCGTCTCGCGCGTCTGCGGGCCGAACAGGGCGACCTGCAGGAGATCACCTTTCCCAAGGATATCGGCGAAGCGCATACGCCGATCGCCCGCGAGGTGGTGACGGCCGAGCGTACCCTGTTCCGGGCCCGGGCCAAGGTCCATGCCGGCAAGGTCGGCATCCAGCAGCGCGTCATCGAGCAGCACCAGGCCGAGGCCGAGGCGCTGCAGGCCCAGATCGAGGCGGTCCGCTACCAGCGCTCGCTGATCGACGAGGAGGTCAAGGTGATGACCGACCTCTATGAGAAGCGCTATGCCAAGCGCTCGCAGCTCGTCGAGCTGCAGACCAAGCAGAGCGAGCTCAGCGGCCGCGGCGGTGAGATCGCGGCCCGCAAGGCCAAGGCGGAGCAGCAGGTCGCCGGCGCCAATCTCGAAATCCTCTCGATCAGCCTCGAACGCCAGAGCGAGATCGCCAAAGACCTGCAGGACAGCCAGCTCCAGCTCTCCGAAGTGGTCGAGCGCATCGTCCAGGCCGAGGACGTGCTGCGCCGGCTCGTCGTGACCTCGCCGCAGGAGGGCATCGTCGCCAACATCCGGATGCGAACCGCCGGCAGCGCGATCGCGGCCGGCGAGGCGATCCTCGACATCGTGCCCGAGCAGGAGCCGCTGATCGTCGAGGCCCGGGTCGACCCGCGCGACATCGATTCGGTGCGGGTCGGGGCCGAGACGCGGATCCGGCTGACCGCCTTCAATGCCCGGCTGCTGCCGCCGCTGCTGGCGAAGGTCAGCTATGTCGCGCCGGACCAGCTCGTCGACGACAAGACCGGCGTGCCCTACTTCATCGTCCGCGCCGAGATCACCCCCGAGAGCCTGACAGAGAACAAGATCACGCTCCATGCCGGCATGGCGGCCGAGGTGCTGATCGTCAACGGCCGGCGCTTCGCCGCCGACTATCTGCTGTCGCCCTTCAAGGACAGCTTCAACCGCGCCTTCCGGGAGGATTGATTTCACGACACCGATCAAACGCTTGCGCCTGCCGGCCCGGATTTGAATCGAAACCCGGAACGAAACAATCGTATAAATGCATCAAAATTCGAAACAACATCGAATATAAATCCACGAACAGACAATACATATAAGCATAAAATCGTTTTTGCATCGCAAAATGGTCACAATAAATTCCTTGCTGCGTCGCACATATTGAATAATCTCCGACCGTCGAGCGATGATACGTCTTTCGACTTCATCGGAAACGCACCTTTTATCCAGCATCCTTTGCGACGCTGATCCGCGATGCTGGTGGTGCCCCAAACTGCCTAGGAGGTGACGAATGGCCACGATCGAAGGAAGCGCATTCGACGACTTTTTGATTGGTAGCCGGTTCAGTGACGTGATCATGGCGGGCGCCGGCGACGACATCGTCAAGGGCGGCGACCAGGTCGATTCCCTGTTCGGCGAAGAAGGCGACGATCTGCTCTACGGCGACGGCGGCAACGACTTCCTGTCCGGCGGCGAGGGCGATGACGCCCTGTTCGGCGGACTGGGCGACGACGTCCTCGACGGCGGCGTCGGCAATGATGCGCTGTTCGGCGGCGAGGGCAACGACGTGCTCTCGGGCGGCGACGGCAACGACATCCTGCGCGGTAATGCCGGCGACGACGTGCTGCGCGGCGGCGAAGGCAACGACATCCTGCAGGGCGGTCCGGGTGACGACATCCTGCAGGGCGGCAATGGCGACGACCTGCTCCAGGGCGGTGATGGCAGCGACGTCCTCCAGGGCGGCGACGGCAATGACGTCCTGCAAGGTGGAGCCGGCGACGACCTGCTCTTCGGCGGTGCCGGCGACGACGTTCTTGCCGGCGGCGCCGGCAGCGACGTCTTCGTCTTCACGGGCGGCGGCGGCAACGATGTCGTGCTCGACTTCGAGGCCGGGCAGGACGTGCTGCAGATCGCTTCGGGCATCAACGGCACCGATATCGGCTCAGCCGAGGACGTGGCGGCCCGCGCCACCACGGTCGGCGGCAACACCGTCATCGATCTCGGCGATGGCGACACGCTGACCCTGGTCGGCGTCACCGCCGACGACATCCAGGCCGACCCGAACTCCTATTTCACGGTCGCCTGACGAACCGCGGCACCGGCCTTTCGGCCGGTGCCGCCCCTTCCCCCTGCCGGATCTCGAATGATGCTCACCCTCGCGCCCGCGCCCGTCGCGGACGGCCTGAGCCCGCAGCTGCATCTCTCGCGGCTGAGCGGCTCGGTCTTCCTGCTCAGCTGGACCATCGACGCGCCTGTCATCATGCGCCCGGCCATCGCCCTGTCGGCCAACGGCAAGAGGCTGGCCGCGGCATCGCTGACGCTCGGCCTCGATGACGGACGGGTCCGTCTCGTCGTCGCCTTCCGCCATGGCGGCCCCGGAGAACTGGTCGCGACGCTGGCGGATCATGGCCCGGGCGGTGACATCACGGCCCGCTTCGATCCCGGCCTGGTCCATGCGATGGCCGAAGCCGGCGAGGTCGCGCGCGACACCACGCCCGCAGCCCGGCGCATGCTCGCCAATGCGCTGATCGGCCATTGGCCGAGCCTGTTCGGCCTCAGCGAGACCGCAAGCTATCTCACCTTCCTGCGCCAGTTCCTGCTTCTGCTGGCCCGCAAGCCCACCCCCGCCAACCCGGTCGCCAAGCTCGGGGACGGCAAGATCCTGATCGAATCCTCGGCGCCCGGCCGCCTCTCCGGCATCCGCGCCGCCTACCGGCTCGATGGCGCCGGCCTCGCCCGCCTCGCCTGCCGACCAAGGCTCGGGGCAGCCGATCGCACCGGCGCGCGCGCCCTGCACCTGATCGTCGATGAGTTTCCGGCGCAGGCCGGTGGCCTCCTGATCCTGCAGGGCGATTCCGGCCTCGTCGTCCGCAGCGTCCCGGCGCGCCCCGCGATCCCGTCTCTCGGGCGCTGGTGGAACGGCAAGGCGAGCGCACGGGACGGCCTGCGCAGCTGGCTGGTCGAACAGCTCTCCGAACTGTCCGAGCAGGGCCGGCTTCTGGCCATCGAAATGCAGCGCCGCCTGCCGCTGGCGGTGCAGAACATCAGGCGCAATGACGACCTGCCCTCGGCAGAGCTCGACCTTGCCGTCTCGACCCCGGCCGGGCTGCTGCTCGGCGGCTGGTATCGCGATCCCGAGGACCTGCTCGACGAGATGCTGCTTCATCGCAGCGAAGGCGATCCGACGCCGATCCTTGGCCGGCTCGAACGCTTTCCGGCGCTGCTGCCCGGCGCCACGGCGGGCGAGCGGAAGCCGGCGACCGGCTTCGCCGCGCTGGTGCCGGGCTATGCCGGGGGCGCGCCCGTACTGCAGCCGCGCGCCGAGCTGCGCCTGAAATCCGGCACCTCCCTGTTCCTGCGTCCGGCGCTGCAGCCGGCCGATGCCGCAGCCATCAGAGCGCGGGCGCTCACCGCCATGCCGCCGCAGCACCTCACGGCCGAAGTCATAGAGCGGACGCTGGCACCCGTGCTCGCCGCCTGCCAGCAGCAATTGCGCGAGGCCCGGCCGGAGCCGCGGCTGAAGCGCTTCGGCAAGGCACCCGCCAACCCTTCCGTCTCGGTGGTGATCCCGCTCTACCGCGTCTACGAGTTCCTGCGCGTCCAGGTCGCCGCCTTCGCCGCAGACCCCATCTTCGCCGGCGAGGCCGAGCTGATCTATGTGCTCGATTCCCCCGAGCACGAGGCCGAGGTCGCGCATCTCCTCGGCGGGCTCTTCCTCGCCTACGGCCTGCCGATGCAGCTCGTGGTGATGGGTCGCAATGGCGGCTTCTCCGCCGCCTGCAATGCCGGCGCCGCAGCCTCTCGCGGCGAGGCGCTGGCGTTGGTCAATTCGGACGTGATCCCGACCGGGGATGGTTGGTTGCCAGCACTGGTGCGCAGGCTCGACCGCGGCAACCGTATCGGCGCGGTCGGCCCGAAGCTGCTCTATGACGATGGCTCGCTGCAGCATGCCGGGCTCTTCTTCAAGCGCGACAGCAAAGGCACCTGGCTCAACCATCATTACTTCAAGGGCATGCCGAGCCATTACGGTCCGGCCAATGCCGAGCGACCGGTGCCCGGCGTCACCGGTGCCTGCGTGGTGCTGCCGCGGGCCCTGTTCATGGAGATCGGCGGCTTCGACGACGGCTATGTCATCGGCGACTACGAGGACAGCGACCTTTGCCTGAAGATCGGCCGGGCGGGGCTCGGCGTCGTCTATGTGCCCAGCGTCGCGCTCTACCATCTCGAACGGCAGTCGATCTCGAAGAGCGCCGATTACACCCGCGGCGTCGCCTCGCAGCACAATGCCTGGCTCCAGACCCGGCGCTGGGACCGCCAGATCGAGGCGCTGATGGCGGCCTTCGACGGCTCGGCCGCCGTGCTGCCGGAACAGGCACCATCTGAGCAAGGCCTGCCGCGCGAGCCCCAGTTCTTTTCCCGCGCCAACCTCCGGAGAGCGACAGCGGCATGACGGCGACATTGGCCCTGAGACAGAACGCGCCTGAGCCGGCGCCGTCGAGCGAACTCGCGCAGCGCGAGCTCGACTTCCTGATGCGCCAGATCCCGAGCAACCGCTTCCTGCCGCATCCGCCGCCGGATTCGATCTTCGTCGGCGATGGCGACTACCGCGCCATCGGCGCCGAATTCCTCGGCCATTTCGTCAGGCTCGGCCGGCTGCTGCCGCATGAGCGGGTCTTCGACATCGGCTGCGGCATCGGCCGCATGGCGGTGCCGCTGACGCAGTATCTCGACCAGGAGCGCGGCAGCTATGACGGCGTCGACCCGGTCATGGACGGCATCCTCTGGTGCGCCCAGACGATCACGCCGGCGTATCCGCGCTTCCGCTTCCAGCGGCTCGACATCGCCCACCCACTCTATAACCCGCAGGGCTCGCTGCCCGGCATCGAGGTGCGCTTCGGCTTCCCGAACCAGAGCTTCGATTTCATCATCATGACCTCGGTGGCAACGCACCTGCCGCCGGACGAGCTCGTGGTCTATCTCAACGAGGCCGCGCGCCTGCTCGCGCCGGGCGGACGGCTTTTCCTGACCGCCTTCGCACTCGACGGCGAGAGCACCGGCCAGGAGCGGCTGAAGTTCCGGCGCTGGGGCGAAGGGCCAGGCTGGTACGCGATCGAGGAGGCGCCGCTGGCCGCCGCCGGGATCGATTCAGGCTTTCTCTTGGAGCATGCCACCCAAGCTGGACTTAGCGTCGAGCGGCTCGGCCAGGGCCATTGGCGCGGCGTCAGCGCGGCGCATTACCAGGACCTGCTGATCGCGGTGAAGCCGGGAGGTCAGCGATGAGCCGGCGCATCCTGGTCGTCGCTCACAACCACCCGGCGTTGCACCCCGGCGGGACCGAGATCTTCGCCCATGATCTGGCGCATGCCTATCGCGACGAGGGTTGCGAGGTCATGTTCCTCGGCGCGACCAATGCGATCCATCGCGAGCCGCATCCCGGCACGGCCTTCCAGGCGACCGGGGAGAATGGCGATCTCCTGCTGTGGAGCGGCCATTTCGACCGCTTCCATCTCAGCCAGATCGACCATTACGGGACCTTGCAGGATCTCGGCACGCTGCTGACCGAATTCCGGCCGGATGTGATCCATGTCCATCATCTTGTCCTGATCGGCGCCGAATTCCTGGTGCTGGCGCGGCGCCTGCTGCCGCAGGCGTCGATCGTGATGACGCTGCACGACTACTACCCGATCTGCCATCATGACGGGCTGATGCTGCGGCCGAGCGACCGCCAGCGCTGCACCGGCGCAACACCCGCCGCCTGCCATTCCTGCTTCCCCGAGATCGGCGCCGACCGCTTCCTGCTGCGCGAGCGCTTCCTGAAGACGCATCTTGCCGCCGTCGACCGCTTCGTCGCGCCGAGCCGCTTCCTGCGCCAGCGCTACATCGACTGGGGCATCGCGCCGGGGAAGATCGAGGTCATCGCCAATGCGCGGCCAGCGCAAGCGGCAGTGCCGCATCGCCACACCCATGGCGCCCGCACGCGCTTCGGCTATTTCGGCAACCTCAACCCGTGGAAGGGCATCCTGCCCCTGCTGCAGGCGGCGAAGCTGCTGCATGCTGCCGGCGAGACCGGCATCGAATTGCGCATCCATGGCGGGGCGCCGTTCCAGAGCGAGAGCTTCACCACCGCCCTGGACAAGGCCCTGGGCGAGGCCGGCGCCAACGTCACCCATTGCGGCCCCTATCGCCGCGACGAGATGGGGGAGCTGATGGCCGAGGTCGACTGGGTGGTGATGCCTTCGATCTGGTACGAGAACGCGCCCCTCGTCATCCAGGAAGCCTTCCAGCATCGCCGGCCGGTGATCGCCAGCGGCATTGGCGGCATGGCCGAGATGGTCCGCGACGGCGTCGACGGGCTGCATGTGCGGCCGGGCGACCCTGCCGCCCTCGCCGCCGCCTTGCGGCGTGCAGCCGGCGACAACGGGCTCTGGCAGCGGCTCGTCGAGAACATCGAACCCTCACCCGGCATGGAAGACTGCGCCCGGACGCACCTGGCGCTGTTCGACCGGCTCAAACTGGCGGAGGCGGCATGACGATGGCGCAGAATTCCGAAGGCGCGGCCGTGACCGAGATCGCGCCCGCAAGGCTCAATGGCCGTGTCGACGCGCTCGACGGCAACCGGCTGCATGGCTGGATCTGGGACGAAGCGAGGCCGGAAGAGCGGCTGATCGTGCGCCTGGTGCGCGACGGCGTCGCCGTACAGGAGGTGGTCGCCGACCAGAGCCGCGTCGATCTGCGCCGCAACGGCATCGGCGATGGCCGGCACGCCTTTGCCATGGAGCTCGACGACAGCGTGGTCGCGGCGCGTGCCGATCTCGTCATCATCGGCGTCTCGCCGAGCACCGGCGTCGCGCTCGAACTGCGTCTGCCGCCGCCGGCGGAACTCGCCGCGGAAGCCGCGATCGCCGTGCCGCTGGCGCGTTTCTTCGACCGGGTCGAGGCGCTGATCGTCCTGCAACGGCGCTCGCAGCTCACGCAGAAGGAACTGCTCGACAAGGTCGGCGAACTCGGCGTGCAGCTGGCGCAGCATCGCCAGCGCGAAGCCGAGACAAGGCAATCCGAGGAGGTCGAGGGCAATGGCGCGATCGCCGCCCGTCTCGCCGAGATCGACGTCTTCCAGCTGCGCTTCGACCAGACGCTCAAGAACTTCGACGACCGGCTGGTCGCGATCCGCAAGGAGGCGCGGGCGCCGCTCCGGCAGGTCACGGTGATCCTCGGCTTCCTTTCCGGCCTCGCCGCGCTGCTCTCCTTCGCCACGCTCGCCGTGACGCTGGTCGGGGGCTGAGCCGTGAACGAGGTCATCATCCCCCAGCAGACGAGGCTGAGCCCGGCGCCGACCGTCGCCTGGACGCCACTCGGCGAGAACGCGATCCTGGTGATGAGCGCCTGTGACGCGATCCCCGGCAAGGTGCCGGTCGCGGTCGACGGGAACCCGCGCAACAAGGCGCAGACCATGGCGCTGACCTGGCGCCGGCCGCAGGCCGATGCCTCGCAGGCCGTCGGCTTCCTCTGCCTGGCGCCCGCTCCCTCGCATGACCGTGCCGGCGGCGGCGCGATCCTGCTCGGCCGGCCCGGCCGGCCCTTGCGGCTGATCCTGGCGCCGAAGCCCCTGCCCCTCCAGGCCTTCCTCGCGGCACTCGCAGACGAGGCCGGCCAGTCCTTCCCGACCGTGGTCGACGGGCTGCTCGAAGTGCTGCTCGCCGGCAAATCGAATCCGCGCCGGCTGCGTGCCGTCGGCATGCTCCTGCAATCGGTCGCCAAGCCCGGCGGTTTCGTCGAGGTGATGGGACCGCAGGACGACAGCATCTTCGTGCAGGGCTGGACCGCGAACTTCACCGCCGGCCGGACCCAGCTGCTGATCGCCCATGGCGGCCTCTCCTCGGCCATGCTGGAAGCCGGCACCTTCGAGCGCGACGATCTCGGCGAGGGCGCACGGGGGTTCTTCGGCCTGATCGAGGAATGCGAGATCCGCCATCCCAGCGAGATCGAGCGGCTGTTCTTCCGCGGTAATGACGGCTGGCGCGCCCTCGAAGTCTATGAGCGCCACGTCCTGCTCGAGCCTGTGACCGTGCCCGGCCATCTGCGCGACGGCCTGCAACGCGGCAGCGCGCCGCCCGCCACCGCCGAGAAGCTGAAGCGCGCCTCGCAGCGCTTCGACGGGCGCGACACGGTCTGCCTGCTCGCACAGCCCGTGCGCGCCGGCATCGACGATGCGACCGTGGTCGAGGGCACCGGCGTGCTGATCATCGGCTGGCTGTTCGACCCCGAAAGCAAGGTCATGGCCGCGACGCTGCGCACCGGCAGCCAGTCCTGCACGCTCGACGCGACCTGGACCCGCGTGGCGCGCCCGGATGTCGCCGCCGCGTTCCTCGAAGATCCGCGCTTTGGCCCGGCCATGGCGAGCCGGCGCAACAGCCACGGCTTCATCGTATTCGCGCCGAAGCTCATCCCGGAGCCTGGGCAGCCGCTCTATATCGAGTTCGAGATCGAGGGCCAGGGTCCGGCCTTCCTGCCGCTCTCCCCGGGGCGCGCGCCGGCCCGGCGGGCCCTGGAGCGCGTATTCGGCCTGCTCGACCCGCGCTCCTCGACCGCAAGCTCCGTGGTCGAAAAGCAGATCGCCCCGGCCTTGCAGGCGGCCGAGATCGCACCGCCGCGGGCGATCGAGAGCCATGATGTCGGCAGCTTCAATGCCGATGCGGCGCTCGGCCTCGTCATCGGGCTCGACCACCGGCAGCGCGAGCTTTCCAGCCTGTTCGCCCTGCTCGCCATCGATCCCGAAGTGCGCAGGCTGCCGATCGTGGTGGCGGCGCCGGGCGAGAGCTTCGACCGGCTCGGTGCCGAGGCGCGGCGGCTGGCGCGGTTCTACGGATTGCAGGTCCGCCTCGTGCTGGTCGACGGCGTCGAGGACAGCTGCGATGCGCTGGAGGCCGGGCTGCACGCCTGCCGCTTCCAGACGGCGGCCCTGCTCTCGGGCGCAGCGCAGATCCGCATGCCCGGCTGGCTCGGCCGGCTGGAGCGGGCCTATCGCGGTCGCGGCGGACACTGCGTCGCCAGTCCGACCCTGTTGTTCGAGGACAATTCGATCCGCTGGGCCGGCGCCTGGCTCGAAGGCGAAGGGCCGGAGCGGCGGGTCTACAACCGCTTCGTCGGCTATCCCTTGGAGGCGATCGGCAGCCTCGGCCCGATGGAGGTCGCGGCTGGAGCGACCGAATGCTGCGTGCTGTCGCGCGCCGCCTTCATCGAGGCCGGCGGCTTCTCGCGCAACTACTTCACCACCGGCGAAAAGGGCCTCGACCTCTGCCTGAAGCTCAGGATGAACGGCGCGCCCTCGCTCTGGGTGCCGGAGGTCGAGATCTATGTCGTCGAGGACAATGAAGCCGCGCGCCCGCCGGCCGGTGTCCTCGCCGGCCTCGCCGACCGCACTTCCTTCGACCGGCGCTGGGCGCTGGCCATCTCCAACATGAGAGGATGAGCATGCGTATCCTCGTCGTCTCGCACGGCCACCCCTCCTTCTCGCTCGGTGGCGCCGAGATCGCTTCCTACAACCTGCACAAGGGCTTCCAGGCCAGTGCCGAGGTCGACACACACTACCTCGCCCGCGTCGGCGCGCCGACGCCGCGCCACGCCGGCACGGCGCTGATGAGCCTGCGCCAGCGCGGCGGCGAATTGCTCTACTACGCCGAGGAGTACGACCACTTCCTGATCTCGAACCGGGCGACCGAGGAGATCGAGCGCGATTTCGTCCGGGTGCTGCGCGACCTGAAGCCCGACGTGGTACATTTCCACCATTTCATCGGGCTCGGGCTGGAATGCCTGTTCGCGGTGCGCGACACGCTGCCGGATACGCTGATCGTGGTGACCTTCCACGAATATCTCTCGATCTGCCACCATCACGGCCAGATGGTGAAGACCGGCGCCTTCAAGCTCTGCTACCGGTCATCGCCGAGCGATTGCAACGCCTGCTTCCCGGAGATCGCGCCGGCCCGCTTCCTCGCCCGCGAGACCTTCATCAAGGGCATCCTCAACCTCGCCGACCATTTCGTCTCGCCGAGCCGCTTCCTGGCCGAGCGCTACCAGCAATGGGGGCTGGCGGCGGAGCGCTTCTCGGTGATCGAGAACGGCATCGACGTCGCCGAGGTCGCGCCGCCGCGGCCATTGCCGGATGCCGAGAGCCGGCGCTCGCGCTTTGCCTATTTCGGGCAGCTCACGCCCTATAAGGGCGCCGACATCCTGCTCGACGCGGTGACCCGCATTCCGGACTCCGTCTGGGGCGAGGACAGCGTGCTGCTGGTCTATGGCGGCAATCTCGACCGGCAGCCAGAGGCCTACAAGAAGAAGTTCGCCGACCTCGTCGAGGCCGCGGGCCGGCGGGTACGCTTCTGCGGCGCCTTCCAGAACCACGAAATGCCAAACCTGATGCGCTCGGTCGATTGGGTGGTGATGCCCTCGGTGTGGTGGGAGAACTCGCCGATCGTGATCCAGGAGGCCTTCTTCCACGGCCGCCCGATCCTCTCCAGCAATCTCGGCGGCATGGCCGAGAAGATCACCGACGAGGTGGACGGGCTGCATTTCCGCTCCGGCAGCCCGGAGGATCTCGTCGACTGCATGACCCGGGCGCTGAGCGAACCCGGGCTCTGGGAGCGCCTGCGCTCCGGCATCAAGAAGCCGCTCAGCCATGTCGACTGCGCCAACCAGCATCTCGCGCTCTACCAGCGCCTGATCGCTGCGCGGGGCATGCCGGCTCCGGCCAATCGCGCCGCCGCGCCGATGATCGCGTGAGCTGCGCGAAGACAAGAAGGGAGAACGCAACCATGGCCCGCATCCTCGTGATCAGCCCGTCGGGCGAGGTCTACGACCACGACAATGTTCGCTGGTACAGGCACGCCGACCTGCAAAGCCATATCAATCACTATCACAATATCGGCGACGCCTTCGTCTTCGATTCCTCGCTGAAGCTGCTCAACTTCGAGAAGCTCGAGGAACTGCCGATCACGCGCATCGACCCCCAGCAGATCGACCGGCTCAACGCCGAGTTCGACTATGTCTTCCTGCGCGGTTCCAACTATGTCCACGCCGAGATGAACTGGAGCCGGACCGCCGAGGTCCTGCGCCGCCTCAAGCTGCCGGTGATCGCCTTGGGCATCGGCGCGCAGGCTCCGGTCAGCGGCAAGCTCGAACTCAGCGAGGACAGCAAGACCGTCCTCAAGCTGATCGCCGATTCCACCGCCTCGGTCGGCGTCCGCGGCACCTATTCGGCGGAGGTGATGAACGAGCTCGGCATCCGGAACGTCAGGATCATCGGCTGCCCGACCGCCTTCCGCAACAACCGGCCCGACCTCGCCATCCGCCTGCCGGCGCTCGACACCGTGAAACAGGTCGGCGTCACGCTGCGCCGCGAGGTCTCCAAGCACTACGCCAAGGACATCAAGCGCTACCTCAATGTCCACCGCGACCTGGTGAAGGCGATGGCGGAACGCTTCGAGGTCACGCTCATGTCCCAGGGCGAGGTCGAGGAGAAGAAGCTCGCGCTCGGCACGCCCGAGCAGAAGCAGGAAGGCATGGCGGCACTGCGCGAGAATGGCTGGGCGACCGCCTGGTATCTCGACGAGCGGATGGACGCGCTCTACCGCGACCGGTTGTTCTATTCGGACGTGGTCGCCGAATATGAGCAGCTCGTGCGCCGGCTCGACCTCGTTCTCGGCTACCGGCTGCACGGCAATCTGATGGCGCTCGCCAACGGCACGCCCTCGATCTACTTCACCTATGACAGCCGGACCGTCGAGTTCGCCGAGACCTTCAAGATCCCGAGCTTCGACGTCTTCGGCGACAAGCCGTTCTCGCTGGAAAAATACTGGGACCAGGCGCTCTTCGACCGCTTCAACGCGGCCTATGCCCGGACCTATGGCGCGATGAGCTCCTTCCTCAGCGAGAACAAGGTCGACCACAAGATGGTAAGGCCGACTGCGGCCGCCCCCTCCGCACCGCCGGCTCCCGAGTCGGAAAGGAAGGTGGCATGAGGGTGGCCCCCATCCGCCGCGCAGGGCTGCCGGCAGCGCTCATGCTGCTGGCCGTGCCCTGCGTGGCATTCGCCGAGGCGCCGGCCTATCGGCTCGAGGTCGCGCCCGACGCGGCGGAGGAGACGGTCGTCTCCTGGGCACGCGAGCGCTGCGAGGAATGGGACTTGCCGGATGCACCCTTGCGCGCCTTTCGCGACGACAAGGGCGAGGTCGTCGCCTTTGCCAGCCATCATCGCGGCCGTCCCCTGATCGGCCGCGATTTGAGCTCGGTCAGGAAGAGCTGCGCGATCTCTTTCCAGGCCAGGAACAGCGCCGATCCTGCCGATTTCAGCGACAAGAGCTGGATCGCCGCGACCTGGACCGGAGACGGACGACGGGTGCAGGCGCTGATCCATGCCGAGTACCACGCCGACAAGCATGCCGGCGCCTGCCGCTTCAAGGACGCGATGAGCTGCTGGTACAATGTCGTGACCGCCGCAAGGTCGAGCGATGGCGGACGCAGCTTCAAGGTGGACGAGCCCCGTCCGCTGGTGGCGGCACCGGCCTTCAAGCAGGATGTCGGCCAGGGACGGCATCGCGGCTTCTTCAACCCGTCCAACATCGTCGAGAAAGACGGCGCCTGGTACGCGCTGATCGCGACGACCGGCGGCGAGGGCCAGAAGAGCGGCGTCTGCCTGTTCCGTACCACCGACATCAAGGACGCCACCGCCTGGCGCGCCTATGACGGCACCGACTTCACCATCCGCGCGCTCGACCCCTATCGCGAGGATGTCAGCCAGGCGAAGCCGTGCAAGCCGCTGAAGCCGCTGCCGACCACGGTGGGCTCGGTCACAAGGCACGAGGCGAGCGGGCAGTGGCTGGCGATCTTCCATCTCGGCCCTGATCCGAGCCAGGGTATCGCCGGCGGGCGCGTCGCCTATAGCTGGTCGAGCGACCTCACGCGCTGGTCGCCGCTGCAGACGCTGATGATCCACCCGACGATGTGGAGCAAGAATTGCAGCGACAAGCAGCGCTATGCCTATGGCGCGCTCGCCGACCCGGCCTCGCCCTCGCGCAATTTCGAGACGACCGGCGACGAGGCCTTCCTGTTCATGAGCAAGATGCGCGTCTCCGACTGCAAGGTCGGCCCGGAGCGCGACCTGGTACGCGTCAAGGTGCGCTTCGTGCCTGAAACCCAACGGAGCACGCCTTGAAGATCCTGCGCGCCACGACCAACGAAGTCGTCATTTCCGTCGCCCGCAAGCCCGAAGGCGGCTGGCCGGCGCTGACCCTGAAACTTGGCGGCAACGACTACGCCACGATCCATCCGGCCGCGCTGGTTCCGCCGGATGCGAGCCAGGCCGAACTCAGCATTCCCCTGCCGAGCTTGCCCGGTGGGCGCCTCCACTCGGTCGCGGTAGCAGACGCGGCGACGGGCGCGCTCGCCCCGGGTTCGAACCTGCGTCCGATCGCCACCGAGACCAAGCTCAGGGCGCTGGTGATCTACCCTGCGGGCGAGGTCTACGAGCACGACAAGGTGCGCTGGTATCGCGCGCCGATGGAGAAGCTGCTCGCCGACTATTTCAACATCGGCGACATGATCGTCTACGACTCGACGCTGAAGCTCCTGCGCTATGCGCATCTCGAGCCGATGAAGATCATGAGCCCGACCGAGGCGGACATCGAGCGCTATGCCAGCGAGTTCGACTATGTCTTCGTGCGCGGCTCGAACTTCATCCACGAGAAGATGGAGTGGTTCCGCGCCGTCGAGGTGCTGGAGAAGGTGAAGCTGCCGGTCTACGCCATCGGCGTCGGGGCGCAGGCCAGCCAGAACCGCAAGATCGAGCTTTCGGAAGGGTCGAAGCGCTTTTGGTCAATCGTCGCCGAGCGCTCCGCCGCCATTGGCGTGCGCGGCGCCTTCTCGGCCGAGACGCTGCGTCAGAACGGCATCAGGAACGTCGAGGTCGTCGGCTGTCCGTCGATCTTCCGCACCCGCAATCGCGACCTCCAGATCCGCGTCCCCGACCAGCGCGAGATCCGCAAGGTCGCCTTCAGCCTGCGGCGCGAGGCCGACCATAGCTACACCGCCGACCCCGAGACCTATCTGCGCAACCAGAAGGCCGCCCTGCTCAAGGTCGACGGCCAGAGCGAGATGGTGATGTCCTCCCATGGCGAACAGGAGGAGAAGGCCTTCTTCCTGCGCGACGAGGCGGCGAAGCAGAAGGCCGTCACCGAATTCGTCCGCACGAAATGGTGGGACGGGCCCGACGATCAGGCGATGCGGCGGATCTACGAGAAGCAGCTCTTCTCCTTCTTCGACGTCGAGCGCTACGACCAGTTCGCGCAATCGATCGACCTTGCCGTCGGCTACCGCGTCCATGGCGTCTTGCCGGCAGTCGCGCATGGCGTGCCGGGCGTGCTCGTCGCCTATGACACGCGCAGCCAGGAACTGGCCGAGACGCTGAAGATCCCCGTCGTGCCGGAGGCGGCGCTCGCCGAGGGCGGCTGGCGCGCCGTCTACCAGGAGGCGGCGCTGAATGGGCTCTCGAAGAGCTACGCCCAATCCTACGACCGAATGCGGGACTTCCTCGAGAAGAACGGCGTTCCGCACCGGATGTGAGCGCGAGCCAGCGGCAATGACGGCTGGGCGCAGGGGCCCGCCGTTGCCGCCCCGAAAGGCGCAAGGCCTTTCCAGCAGAAGGAGACGTAAACGATGAAGATCGAATACGATGCAGGCACCGCCCTCTCGATCATGCGCGCCAACCCGGCGCGCGGCTGGACCTCGGGCAAGCCTGAGCGGATGGCCAAGGAACGCCTGACCACCGGCGACTTCCTCAAGGTCGAGCACCGGCCGAAGTTCCAGATTGATCCCTCCTGGCCGATCTTCACCATGGGGTCCTGCTTCGCGCGCGAGGTCGAGAACATCCTGATGATGCGCGAGCTGCCGTTGCTGCTGCGCGGCCATGGCGTACCCGCCGAGCATTTCGAGAGCTGGAACGAGGAGAGCGGGCGCGGCGGCGGGGCGAACCGCGGCGAGCTGTCCCGCGGCGCGCTCAACAAGTACTCGGTGCGCTCGATGGCGCATGAGCTGAAGCGCGTCCTCCTCGGCGAGAGCTATCCCGACGAGGGCCTGATCGAGCTGTCGCCCGGCCAATGGTTCGATCCGCATGCCAGCGGTCTCAGACTGCTCAGCCGCGAAGAGGCCTTCGCCAATCGCCAGCGCCTGACGACGGCGACCGCGACGATCAAGGACGCTCGCATCTGCTTCTTCACGCTCGGCCTGACCGAGACCTGGCTGGATTCGCAGACGGGGCTCGCCATGAACATCCATCCCGGCCCGACCTGGCTCGCCCGGATGCCCGAGCGCTTCCGCTTCGTCGACTACGGCTATGATGCGACCCTGTCGGACATGCTGGAGATCATCGGGCTGATCCGCGAGCACTGCAATCCGGAGATGCGTTTCATCGTCACCGTCTCGCCCGTGCCGCTCGGCGCGACCTTCAAGGAGGCCGACGTGATCGTCGCCAATAGCGGCTCGAAATCAGTGCTGCGTGCGGTCGCCGAGGAACTCTACCGGCGCTTCGACTTCGTCGACTACTTCCCGAGCTACGAGATCGTGCTCAACTCGCCGCGCGCCATGGCCTTCGAGGACGACCAGCTCCATGTCGCGCGCGAGATGGTCGCCCAGGTGATGACGACCTTCCAGGCGAGCTATCTCGGCGACCCCGCGCAGCCCCAGGCGGCCTGAAAGGCGAGGACCGTCTACGCTGCCGGCGCGCACCGTGTGCCGTCGCTGCCAAGCGGCGCGCTGCCGCTTACGAAGACGGCGCGGTCGGCGACGGCCGTGCCCACGGATCGGCAGAGGCTCCTTCCGGCCATCGCCCATCGCCCGCTCGCGACCGAACATCGAGGCCGCCTGTTCTTCTACGGGAATACGTTTCCATACGAAGTAAAGCACATCCTCCAAGATTAACCCCTAAGAGATATTGAACCTGCCCGGTCCGGCCTTCACTATTGCGCAACACTTCCACGGGCCGACCGCCACAGCTGAACAGAACCGGATCTTCGATGCCCTCGGCCGAGCTGGGATCAGTCAAGTCCGCGATGCGCGTGCTCGACCTGTTCGAGTATCTGCGTCGCTGGAACGCCGGCCAGACCCATGCCCGGATCGCCGCCCAACTTGGCATCCCGAAAAGCAGCCTGACGCAGCTGCTCAAGACGTTGGTCTGCCGCGGCTATCTCGAATATGACCCGGTCAGCAAAGGCTATTTCCTCGGCCCGGCCGTGGTCGCGCTCGGCCAGCGCAGCGCCGAGACGCGCGACCTCGTCGGCATCGCCGAAGACGTCCTCGCCGACACAGCCCACGCGACCCGCGAGACCTGCGCGCTAAACCTGCTGAAGGGCAACGTCTCCGAGGTGGTGGCGACCGCAAGCGGCTCGCACCGGCTGCATTACACAATGCGGAAAGGCGATGTCGCTCCGCTCTACGCCACCTCCGGCGGCAAGGCGCTGCTCGCCCATCTGCCCGAGGAGATGCGCCGTGACTATCTCGCGCGCGTCCGCTTCGAAAAGATCACGCCAAGGACGATCGACTCCGTGCCGGCGCTGGAGGCGGAACTGGCCGAGATCGCCCGGACCGGCGTCGCCTTCGTGGTCGAGGAGTTCATACCGGGCATTGTCGGAATGGCACGCCCGATCCTCGGCCGCTCCGGCTTCCCGCTGGCGGCCGTCAACATCGCTCTGCCGATAGCGCGCTATGATGCTGCGCTGAAGCGGCGCTGCCTCAACGCGCTGGAGGACGCAGTTCTGATGCTCAGGGAGCGCGCCAATCTCGGGTGAGCGATACAGGCGGCTTCTTCGGTGCGATGGCGCCGGATGAGCTAGACCGAAACGCCTTCGAAGAAGTCGACGATCAGCTCGCGCTGGGCCAGGAACATGTTGACGCCGGTCTGGGTATTGCAGCCGAGGCGACGGCCCGCTTCCAGCAAGGGCGAGATTTCGGGCGCCGTGATGACGTCGCCGATGAACATGTCCGGCGCGAGCTTTTCGACCTCGATCGGCAGCGGGTCGTCGGGACGCATCCCCATCGGCGTCGCATTGGCGATGATCCCGAATCCGGTCGGATCGGTCGATCCCGCCCACACCCGCCCAGGATGGGCGGATGCGAGACGGGAAACCAGAGCATCGCGCCGGTCGGCATCCATGTCGTGGATTGCAAGCTCGGACGCGCCAGCGTCGAGCAGTTGCAGGCCGATGGCGCTGCCAGCCCCGCCGGCTCCGATCAACAAGGCACGCTTGCCCTCCGGCTCGCCGCCGGCCTGACGCATGGCGCGCACGAAGCCGAGCCCGTCGAGCATGTCGCCGTGCCAGGCGCGATCGGGCCCGCGGCGCAGGACATTTGCCGATTCCAGCAGCCGGGCCCGGTCAGACAGCGTCCTGCAGTGCTGCCGGGCAGCGAATTTGTGCGGGATCGTCACGACGATACCGTCGACATTCAGCACCGGGCCGAGCGCGGCGATGAAGCCGTCGACATCCTCGGGCAGGACGTGGATCGGGATCAGCGCCGCGTTGAGGCCGCGCTCGACGAAGCCCTTGGTGATCCCGGCCGGCGACTTCACCTGCGCGATCGGGTGGCCGATGATCACGAAGATCCGGGTCTCGCCGCTCAGCATATCCAGCATCGCATTCTCCATCCGGTCCCTGTGTGCGCCAGTTCGGCGCCCACGCCTCGTCCTGTTCGGAATTCGCCCCTGAGCTTACTCTGTCGATCTACCGAAGGGCCGGCGCCGCGTTCCGATAGAAGGCGATGGTGCGTGCCAGCCCTTCCGCCAGTCCGGTCCGCGGCAAGGCGCCGAGCACCGAAGGCAGGGTCGTGTCGGGAGCGAGTTCCGGGGCTGTCGGCAGACTCGGCCCCGAAGCGCTCAGAAGCGCATCCGGCACCTGGCGCCGGATCTCGGCCATGACCTCGTCGACGGTCGCGACCTCGCCGACCAGATTGAAGGCATGCGCGCCGGCGATGTCTCGCGCTACCGCTGCCTCGAAGGCAGCCGCGAGATCCTCGACATAGAGCAGGTCGGACTGGCCGGTGTAGATGAACTCATAGGCCTCCCCCGTCGCGGCAGCCTCGGCGGCGAGGCTCGGGCCGGCGGTAAGGCCGAGCTCGCGTCCGGGCCCGTAGACCACGAAGGGGCGGAAGCCGACGCTGGCGATGCCGTGATCATGCCAATAGGCGCGGGCGCTGCCTTCGGTGGCGAGCTTGAAAGCGCCGTAATGGGTGATCGGCAGCGGCCTCGCTCCATCCTCCGGACCGAAGACACCGGCCGAGCTGGCATAGACGACCTTGGCGATGCCATGCCGGCGCGCCGCCTCGAAAACGTTGAGCGTGCCGATGACGATGACCTCGGCGCCGAGGACCGGCTGCTCACGACAGGCCGGGGTCAGGATCGCCGCGAGATGGACGATGATCTCGCAACCCTCGGCGGCAGCGTGGACGGCTTCGCCGTCGCGGATGTCGCCCAGGCACCAGTCGATCTCGGCAGCCGCCTCGCCAGACAGCGCCCGCGCGAGCCGGCTGTCATCCTTGATGTCGAAGATGCGGACCTTGTGGCCCGCAGCAAGCAGGCTGCGGACGATCCAGGCGCCGATGAAGCCGGTGCCGCCGGTGACGAGGATCTGCATGGGAACTCCCGGACCTGCTGCGAAAGAAAGGAAAGCATGCGTGATGTCGGAGGCTCGCCCCCGCGCCAGTCAATCCGTCGGCGCGACGCGTTCCGTTTCGTCGGGCGGCTTCGGCGGCCTGCCGGCCAGATGCAGCGAGATCAGCCCGCCGGCGACGATCAGCGCCGCGCCGACGACGGTGAAGACATCGGGCACCTCGCCGAAGATGGCGAAGCCGAGCAAGGTGGCGGTCAGGAGCTGGGCGTAGGAGTACGGCGCGAGGCGCGAGGCGGTCGCGCGGGCATAGGCCGCGATCATGGCGAACTGGCCGGCCGCCTGGCAGATGCCGGACAGGCCGAACAGCAGCCATTGCTCGCCCGTCGGGGCTTGCCAGAAGAAGGGCAGAGGCAGCGAGGACAGAACCAGCGCCACCAGCATGGTGTAGAACAGCACCGTGCGAGGCGCCGCCCGTTGCGCGACGATACGCGTCATGACCTGGCCGAAGGCGGCGAGCAGGCCGGCGAGCGCCGGGATCAGCAGGGTCCAGGAAAAATCGCCTCCGAAAGGCCGCATGATAGTCAGCACGCCGAGGAAGCCGGACAGCACCGCAAGCCAGCCCCAGCGGTTCACCGTTTCGCCGAGCAGGAGCTTGCCGAGCGCCATGCTCAGCAGCGGCGAGATGAACAGAATCGTGGTGAGCTGGGCGAGAGGCACATAGGCCATCGCGAAGATGACGCAGCTACCGGCAAGGAAGGGGAAGATCGAGCGCAGCAGCAGGAGCTTGACGGGGCCGCGCGTCAGCGCCGCCCGCCACTCCCCCGGCCGGAGGATGAACAGGAAGAGGGCGGCGAAGACGACGCTGCGCCCCCACATCGCGACCACGGCGTTCGATTCAATGACGATGAGCTTGGAAGCAGCATCGCCGACGGCGAACAGGCTGAAGGCGGTCAGGGCCAGCGTCAGCGTGGCCAGCCCGCCATCGGAATGCGCGATTTTGGGTAGCGGAGGGCTCACCTTGCGCTCTCGCCCCCGAGCCGTGACAGGGGAAGCTCGATATCGGGGATGCTCATACCAGGCGCGATCTCGCGGCCGCGCCCAAGCGCCTTGGTTCGTAGCTGCCGAACATCGCCTCCCCCGGGGCCGGGCCCGTCCTGCCGCGTGCCGGATGGCGCGCAGGCGGAAGGCTTCCGACGGCCGTCGCGACAAGCGCGACAACCATCCGGCTATAGGCAACGCAGCGCCGGGCGACAATCGGACCGGCCCTGCGGCCAGCGCAGGGCCGCCATCCCTCACGGCGGCTCAGTAGCTGATCTGCGCCACCGCCCTCAGATTGTCCGGCGTCGTCGTCGGGAAGCCGAAGAATTCGAGATAGGCCGGGATCTGCTCGAACAGCATGTCGGTGCCGATCTGCGTCCGGCAACCTTTGGCCCGGGCCGCGGCCAGGAAGGGCGTGACCTCGCTCTTCAGCACGACCTCACCGACGAAGCTCTCGGGCGCGATGCGCGAGACATCGATCGGCAGGGGATCGCCCTCGTTCATGCCGAGCGGCGTCGCGTTGACGACGATGTCGTAGCCGGCCGGGTCGCGCGTGCCGAGTTCCAGCGCCAGTGCGGGATAATGCGCGCGCAAGCGGCCGGCGAGCCCTTCCACGGCGGCGCTGTTGAGGTCGAACAGGCCGAGCGCAGTCGCTCCCGCTCCGGCCAGCGAAGCGGCGATGGCCGCGCCGACGCCACCGCTGCCGACAACCAGTGCCCGCGCGCCCGCCACCTGACGGCCCTTGCGCAGTACGCCGCGCACGAAGCCTTCGCCATCGAACATGTCGCCGCGCAGCGTGCCGTCCGGCCGCAGCAGCACGGCGTTGCAGGAGCCGGCGATGCTCGCCGCGGTCGAGAGTTCGTCGACGATGCCCGTGGTCGTGACCTTGTGCGGCATCGTCACCAGCGCGCCGCGGATGTTCCTCAGGCGGAAGAGTGCGGCGAGCACCTCAGGATAGACATCGGCCTCGACCGCCATCGGCATCACCACCGCATTGACGCCGATCGACTCGAAATAGGGATTGTAGATCAGCGGCGCCTTGAAGGTCGTCGTCGGGTAGCCGAGATGGGCGATCAGGATGGTGTTGCCGTCGATCATGATCAGCCGATCGTGACGACGGCGCCGGTGCTGGCGGCCTGCTTGACGGCCTCGATCACCTTCAGTGTCTCCAGCCCCTCGCGACCGGAGACGATCGGCTTGGCCTCGCCACGAATGACCTCGCCGAAATGGCGGACCTGGACGCGCAGCGGATCCTCGGCGACGAAAGGCACGCGTTCGCGGCGCAGCGGCTCCCACCAGCTGCGCTTGCCCGGATTGTACCAGAGCTCGAGCTGCGGCACGGTCAGCGAGCCATGGGTGCCGCCGAGCTGGTAGCACGACTGGTCCTGCTGCTGTGGGTAGACCGGGTTCTCGCCGGTGGTCATCTCCCAGCTCCAAGGCGCGACGACCGAGTCGGAGACGTTGACCGTGCCGAGCGCGCCATTGACGAAGCGCAGGATGATGACCGCGGTCTCCTCGACGGCGTTGCCGCGCACGATGTTCGATTCCTGCGCCTGCACCGAGGCGATCTCGCCGCAGAGATAGCGGTACAGGTCGACATCATGGCTGAGGTTCATCATCACCGGGCCGGCGCCCTTCTCCCGCCGCCAGGCGACGTCGAAGTAATCGTCCGGCTTCATCAGCCAGAAGCTGCCATGCAGCGTCAGCAGGCGGCCGAGCCGACCTCCCTCGACGATCTCCTTGGCCTTGCGGATCATCGGGTTGTAGCGCCGGTGATGGCCGGCGAGCAGCGGAATTCCGGCCTTCTCGAACGTCGTGACCAGCTGCTGCGCGGCTGCGACGCTGTCGGCGAGCGGCTTTTCGATGATCGCCGGCAGGCCGGCGGCAGCCGCTTCGAGGCCGTTGGCGAGATGCAGGCTGTTCGGCGTCGCGATGACGACGCCGTCCGGCCTGGCGCGCGCCAGCATCTCGGCGAAGCTCGGGAACCAGTTCGTCCCGAGCGAAGATGCCAGCGTCGTGGCGCTCGGCGAGGGGTCGACGATCGCGGTGAGCTCGAGGCTCGGCTCGGCCGCGATGTGCTGGGCATGCCGGTTGCCGATCAGACCGGCACCGATGACTGCGAGTCTGACTGGCTTCATCGGCTTTCCCCTACTTCTCGTCGATCAGCGTGGCGAGGCGCCGCAGGGCCAGCGAGTAGCCCTGCGTGCCGAAGCCGGCGATGACACCGTCCGCCCGCAGCGAGACATAGGAATGATGCCGGAATGCCTCGCGCTTGTGGACATTGGAGATGTGGACCTCGAAGACCGGTCCGTCAAAGGCATTGAGCGCGTCGAGCACCGCGACCGAGGTGTGGGTGAACGCCGCGGGGTTGATGACGATGCCGCCGGCGGTCTCGCGGGCCTCGTGGACCCAGTCGATGATCTCGTATTCGCGATTGCTCTGGTGGAAGCGCAGTTCGAGCTTCAGCTCACTCGCCAGTGCCCGGCACTCGGCCTCAACATCGGCCAGGGTGGTATGGCCGTAGATGTGCGGCTGGCGCTTGCCGAGCAGGTTGAGGTTCGGACCGTTCAGGACATAGACGAGGCGGCTCACGGCGGGTTTCCCGGGCTGGCGGATTTAAGGTTCGCGGTCGCGCCGCCACCGGCGGCGGCCGCGCCTCTAATCCCTAGCCTTGCAGGCCGGCTTGGTGAAGGGCCGAGAAAGAACCGCGCCGGTCCGAAGCCGGACCGGCGCGCAGTTTGGGGAGTGGCGTTCGGCCCAGCGCCGGCGTGGTCAGGAGGTCAGAGCTCCCGCCGTCATGCCCTGGACCATGTAGCGCTGCAGGAAGATGAAGGCGACGACCAGCGGCAGGCTCGCCAGCACCGAGAAGGCCATCATCGCGTTCCAGTCGGTGACGAACTCGGCCATCAGGCTGTAGATCGCCATGGTCAGCACCCGGTTCTCCCAGGACTCGATCAGCACCACCGCGAAGAGGAACTCGTTCCAGGCGAGCAGGAAGGTGTAGAGCCCCGCGCCGACGAAGGCCGGATAGGAGATCGGCACCAGGGTCCGGAAGATCGCGCCGAGCCGCGAGCAGCCGTCGACCATCGCGGCTTCCTCGATGTCGCGGGGAATGTTGATGAAGTAGCTGCGCAGCATGAGGATGCAGAACGGCAGGGTGAAGGTGAGGTAGACGATCACCAGCGAGGTGCGGGTGTCGTAGAGCCCGAAGGTGATGAAGATCCGGAAATAGGGGATGCAGAGCAGCACCAGCGGGAACATCTGCGTGGTGATCAGGAACATCAGCACGGCGCGCTGCCCGGCGAAGTTGAAGCGCGCCAGCGCATAGGCCGCCATCGCGCCGAGCACGAGCGAGAGCAGGGTGACGACGAGCGAAATCACCATGGTGTTGAGGAAGACGACCAGATAGCGCGGCGTCGTGAAGATCTTCTTGTAGCCGTCGAGCGTGAAGATCTGCGGCAGCCACTCCGGCGGCATCTGCATCACCTCGATGTTCGGCCTGAAGGAGACCGAGAGCATCCAGGCGAGCGGGAAGAAGACGATCAGGATCGCCAGGATAAGAAGTGCGTAGGCGGCGGTGTTGAGCAGGCGCTCGCGCCCCCGCTGACCCAGCCTGCCCGAAATGACCATAGGCATCGCTTTTTCCCGTAACGCTTAGACGTTGCGCATCGTGCGGCGCACATAGATCGCGCTGACGATGAAGAGCACGACGAACATCACCACGGCCTGTGCCGAGGCGTAGCCGAATTTCAGCTTCTGGAAGCCGTCGAAATAGATCGCCGTCGCCAGCACTTCCGAGGAATGGGCCGGGCCGCCGCCTGTCATGACGTAGACCGGATCGAAGGCGCGGAAGGTCCAGATCGAATCGAGCAGCACGATCGTCGTCATGACGCCGCGCAGCTGCGGCAGGGTGATGTGCCAGAACTGCTCCCAGAGCGTCGCGCCGTCGATCTCCGCGGCTTCGTAAAGCTGCTTCGGGATCGCCTGCAGTCCGGCCAGCAGCATCACCATGAAGAAGGGGAAGGCGCGCCAGACATTCATCGCCGTGACCGAGCCGAGCGCGGTCGAGGGGTCGCCGAGCCAGGAGATCGTGCCATTCGGATCGAGGAAGCCGAGCGAGACAAGCA
Organism: Allobosea sp. WAO; assembly: GCF_001509835.1. Classification (GTDB taxonomy): domain Bacteria; phylum Pseudomonadota; class Alphaproteobacteria; order Rhizobiales; family Beijerinckiaceae; genus Allobosea. The sequence continues at coordinate 27,166 of NZ_JXTJ01000017.1, read as the reverse complement.
AGCCGTTGAAGACGCCGAAGGGCTGCAGCATCAGCACCCAGATCATGCCGGCGACGGTCGGCGCCAGAAGCCAGGGCACGATCAGGAGGCCGCGCGCCAGGCTACGGAAGGTGGCGTTGAGGTGCATGTTGAGCAGCAGCGCGAGCGCCAGCCCGATCACCAGGTGCAGCACCACGCTGAAGAAGGTGAAGACGACAGTCTGGATGAAGGCCTTCCAGAACAGCGGATCGTTGAACAGCGCGACATAATTGCCGAGCCCGACCCAGACCTCGCGCTGGAGATTGCTGTCGTAGAAGCTCAGGCGGACGACGTCGCCGAGCGGATAGACCAGCAGCGCGACCAGGATCAGCAGCGCTGGCCACAGGAAGGATAATGCGAGGAGTTCTTCGCGATACTTCTGTTTGAAAGTCAGCATGGCACGCCGATCATGCGGAGCCGCCGCCCGTCTTTCCGGGCAGGCGACCCCTGTACGATGGGAGAGGGGCGCGAACGCCCCTCCCGGGCGGATGGGAGTTACTTCGCGGCCGCGGCGAAGATCTTGTTCCATTCGGCGGCGGCGTCATCCAGCGCCTGCTTGGCGGTTTTCTTGCCCTGCACGACGTTCTGGATTTCCGTGCTCATGATCTTGTTCATCTGCACGGCGTTGGGCATCACCAGGAACGGCGAGTTGGCGTTGGCCGCCGCCATCTGGGTGACGAAGGCCTGGAAGAGCGTGCGCTCCTTGAACCAGTCCTGGCTCGAGACGTCGGTGCGGGCCGGGAAGGCGCCAGTGCCCTTGGCCCACATCTCGATGCCCTTCGGACCGGACATCCAGCGCATGAAGGTCCAGGCCGCGTCCTTGTCCTGAGCCTGGGACGAGATGGTGTTCAGCGAGCCGCGCACCATGGTGCCGCTGGTCTTGCCGACCGGCAGCGGGGCGATGTCATAGTTCAGCTTGGGATTGAGCTGCTTCTGGATCGCGATGCCCCAGGGCCCCTCGAACATCATGGCGACGTTGCCGGAGGCGAAGTTGGCGCGCTTCTCCTTCTCGCCATTGCTGAGCACGCCGGGAACGGAGACCTTGTCCTTGTTGATGCGATCGACATACCACTCGATGGCGGCAACGCCCTCCGGGCTGTTGAACACCGCCTTGTTGGTCTCGGCGTCGATGATCTTGGCGCCGGCCTGCAGCAACAGCGGGTAGATCTCATAGGTCATGTTGGTCGGCGGCTCGCCCTGCAGCGTGCCGGTGATCGCGAACTGGCGCTTGTCGGGGTTGGTCAGCTTGCGGGAATATTCCGCGAACTCGCCCCAGGTCTTGGGCGGGCCGGAGAGGCCGGCGGCCTTGAACAGGTCAGTGTTGTAGAAGAGTGCGACCGCGCCGCTCTCGATCGGCAGGTAGTACTGCTTGCCGCGCCATTTCTGGTGGAAGGTCACGGGGATGTTGCCGAAGAACTCCTTCGGCTCCTTGGCAATACGCTCGTCGATAGGTTCGATCATACCGAGATCGGCGAACTCGGCGACCCAGTCGACCTGCACGAGCAGCACGTCGGGCAGCTTCTTGGCCTGGTGCAGGACGATGGCGCGGTCGTGGAAACCGGAGAAAGGAGAATCGACCGGCGTCAGCTTGATGTCGGGATGGTCCTTCTCGAAGGCAGCCTTGAGCTCGCCCATGAACTTCTCGCCGACCTCAGTGCCCTTCCACTGGCCCCATCGCACTTCCTTCTGCTGGGCGAGCGCCAGCGTCGGCAGGCTGATCATCGAGGCGAGCGACAGCGCCGCGAACTTCAGCAATGAAGACCTACGTTGCAGATCCATGATCGTTTCCTCCCGGGTTGATTATCATTGTCCGCGAGCGCCATTCGGCGCCTTCGGGTAGCAGGCGCGCCCGTCGTTGCGGGCGCGCCGTCGTCCATCGTCCTCCTTAGGCCGCGCGCGCCTTGCGCAGCGCCTCAGGCACCGGCGGCGCGACCTTCACGAGCGTGGTGTTGTCGTCGACCAGCTTGCTCGTCCCGCCCACATTCATCCAGGTGAACATGTTGCGGAACATCTCCTGCAGCGAGGCCATGATCGCCGTCTCCGCCTCCTTCGGCATCTCCCAGAACGGCTTCTTCATCACCTTCCAGGACTTCTTGCGGGTGTTGTAGAAGAACTGCGCATCGGTCTCGCCGGCCCCCTTCTCCGAGAGGTGATTGGCGAAGGTGTATTCCCTGATCTGGTCCTTCAGCGCCTGCGGCAGGGCCGGGTGATCGAAGATCAGGTTGTTGAAGCCGAGCGCGAGATGGACCTCGACCGCCTCGGCCTTCGGGAGCTTGGCGAGCTGTGTGCCCGGCAAGGTCGAGGCGCCGTGCTGGACCGCGCCGGCCATGTTGTACTCGCTGCGGCAGATGGTCGAGATTGTCTTCAGCAGCTCGTAGTCGACATTGACCTCGGCGAGCGTGCCGTCCGGCAAAACCTTGCCGCCGTGATAAGTGCCGGAATTGATCGAGATCTTGCTGACGATCGGCAGCTTGGCACCGCGCTTGGCCATCTCTTCCAGATAGACCTTCATGAAGGCGCGCAGCTCTTCCGGCGTGGTGTTCTCGTGGCCGACCTCGCCGATCTCGGCGCCGAGCGAGATCGAGACGCCCTTCGGCTCGATGCCGCGCACGAACTCAGTGAAGTGCGCGGTCAGCTCGGCATTGACGCGCTGCTGATCCTCGACCGTCGCCAGCGACAGGTCGACCACCGTCGAGGCGTCGATGTCGATGCTGTACATGCCAGCCGCGATCTGCTCGCGCATGATGCTCTCGAGCTTGCGGACTTCCGCCTTGGGGTCGGCGAGATAGGCCTTGGCGTTGATCTGATCGTGGTCGGCCTGCAGGAAGACCGGGCCGGTGTGGCCCTCGCGCAGCGCCGCAGCCAGCACCGCTGCAGCGTATTCCAGCGGCGGCTGTTGGGCGTAGAGCGCTTCGCCGACCGCCTGCTCGAAGATGAAGAGCTTGGAATCGAGCTCCTTGCCGGCGCGGAAGACGGCGCGGCAGGTGTGATAGCTCCAGCCGCGCAGGTTCATCGCCGGCACGGTCTTGCCCGACCACTTCCCGGCGGCGCAGGCGAGATAGAGCTCCTGCACCGAGGAGGGCACGATGCCGGCGGCGAGCGCCGCCTCACGGATCGCCCAGATCGCGACGGCGCGCGTCTCCGGCTCGGCGATCGCCGCGGTCTCCGCCCAGCGGTCGATCATCTCGTCCGGCGGCCGCTGGCTCTTCGAGAAATCGGGGTTCGGGCCCGACAGGTCGACCTTGATCGCCTTCAGATCCGCAAGGAGTTCGGTGATTGAGGAGCACGCCATGAATGCTGTTTCCTTAGCCGGCTATAATCACAGGTTCGCGCCGCCGCAGACAACTGCCTGCAGCGTCCGATCGATCGGCCGGCACGCCGCAGCTCCGCCGCCTGGAACAGGCGACATGCCACGATTGCCGGAAGGGCGGCACCCGCAAGGTCTGCGAAGTTTCGCAAGCCCTGCCGCACCCTGCCGATGATGAAGGTCGAAAGATCCGGCCTCCCGAAATTCTTCTTTTCTGCACCTAGTGATGCATGCGCGTTTCGATATCGCAAGCTCTATTTTCGTTTTCTTACATATCGCGAGCCAACGGCAGGACGTGCAGGACCAGCCGCCGCAGCCGAGCGGCTGCGAAGCGCCATGCGAAAACGAACGGCGCTCCGATATCGGATCAGACCGGATGGACGGCGCCTGATGCCATCATCGTCTCGATCGCAGCGCGATCTCCCATGCCGTCCCAGCCGCGGCCGCGCTGGGCCTTCACTGCCGCCGCAGCCGAGGCGAAGCGCGCGGCCGCGATCGGATCGCGCCCCTCGCTGAGCCCGAGTGCATAGGCGCCGTGGAAAGTGTCGCCACAGCCTGTGGTGTCGGCGACATCGACCTGGAAGGCGGGAACAGCGACGATTTCACCGTCGATCAGCCAGAGGCTGCCGCTGGAACCGCGGGTGACCGCGACGACCCTGGAGGTGTCGCCGGCACATTGGCGCAGCAGTTCCTCCGGGCTGCCTTCCCCGGCATGGTCGCGCAGGCCTTCGCTCGAGAAGACGACGTGATCCGCCCGGTCGATCAGGGCCTGATTGTCGGCGGTCGCGCCGCCGTCGGCGTCGAGCACAGTGGCAACGCCGGCGGCGCGGGCACGGTCGAGCGCGATCAGCGCCCCGGCCGGCCAGCGACTGTCGACAAGGACGGCCCCGGCCTCGTCGAGTGGATCGTTCGGCAACACCGAACCATCCAGGGACAGCCCGTGCCGGTCCGAGACGATGCTGCGTTCGCCCCTTGCGTCGACCATGACGATGGCGCGCAGCGTCCGGCCTTCGGGGAGAACGGCGACGCCGCCGCAATCGACGCCATGCTGGCGCAGTGCGGCGATGCCGGCCTCGCCGGCAGGATCGTCCGCCACGCGCCCCCAATAGGACGCCGTGCCGCCGAGGCGGCAGATCGCCACCGCCGCCGTCGCAGCCGGGCCGCCATAGCGCTTTTCATAGGCCAGAACGCCGGTCTTGATGCCGGACGCCGGCAAGGAGGCAACCTGGAAGACCTCGTCGAGGACGAGGTTTCCGACGCAGACGATCTTGCGTTTCATCAAACCGGGATTCCCGCTTGCGGCGACCGCCGGGCCGGCGCCGGCCAATCCCGGATGCTCGACGGGCAGGTCGACCAGGATGGCGACGAGGCGGAATGATGCAGCAATCTTTCCTTTTCGCAACCTAGATATTCGAAAACGCGCATTCCGCTTGACGCGGGACGAAATGTGCTCCTTACCGCTTGTCATGGCCCAGCTAAGCAAACGCCATAGCGAGATTCTCGACATCCTCTCCCGGCGCGGATACGCCGCGATCGAGGAGTTGGCGGCGGCGTTCAACGTCACCCCGCAGACACTGCGGCGCGACCTGCAGGACCTGTCGGATCGCGGCTACCTGCGCCGGCACCATGGCGGGGCCAGCGCCAATCTCAGCACGGTCAATGCCGATTACGATTTCCGGCATGTCGAGACCGCCAGCGAAAAGGCGGCGATCGCCCGCGCCGCCGCGACCTTGGTCACGCCGGGCAGCTCGCTGTTCCTGACGCCCGGCACCACGGTCGACGCGCTCGCCAAGGCCATCGCCGAGAAGCGGCCGCGTGGCTTGCGCGTCGTCACCAATTCGACCGCGGCGGCCTCGATCCTCGATAAGTGCCCGGAGATCTCGATCCTGATCACCGGCGGCATGTGGCTCGGGCAGAACCGCGCCATGGGCGGCATGCACGCCGCCGCCTTCATCGAGAATTATCGCTGCGACCTGCACATGACGAGCATTGGCGGCATCGATTCAGAGGGCAATCTGCTCGAATACCGCGACGACGAGGCCGTCGTGGGCCGCGCCATGCTGCGCAATGCGCGGCGCGCCGTGCTGTTGGCCGACCACACCAAGTTCAGCCGCGCCGCCATGTCGCGCCTAGGGCATCTCAGCGAGATCAACACCCTGGTGACCGACCGCCAGCCACCGGCGGGAACCACGCGGATGATCCGCGAAGCCGGCTGCGAACTCATCGTCGCGAATGACGATCCATAAGGGCAGGTCCGACGCCGCCGGGGACCGACCTGCCAGGAAAGGGCCAACCGCACCGTGTTCAAGCTCGCTATCATCGACTTCGACGGCACGATCTGCAGCACGCATGGCGCCGTCCGCCATGTCATCGACCTGACTTTCGCGTCCTTCGACCGGCCGGCGCCCGACGCGGCCGTGGTCGATGTCGCGATCGGCAGCGGCGCGGTCGCGAGCGACCTCTTCGGCGGGCTGCTCGGGCTGGCGCCGGAGGATCCTGACCGCGCCGCCTGGGCCGGGCGTTATCGCGAGATCTACAATGGCGGCGAGGGCCTCGCCCTCACCGAGCTCTACCCGGGCGTGCGCGAGGGGCTGGAAAGTCTCTCGGCGGCCGGGTGCCGCAGCGTCGTGCTCTCCAACAAGGGCGAGGCATCACTGGCACCCGCTCTGGAGCATTTCGGCATAGAAGGGCATTTCGAGATGGTGATCGGTGATGCGCCGGGCTTCGTCCGCAAACCCCGGCCCGACAGCTATCACAACCTGATCGCGCCACGCTTCGCCGATATCGGCCCCGAGCAGACCTTCATGCTCGGCGACACCGAGACCGACATCCGCTTTGCCCGCAACATCGGCGTTCCCGCCTTCTGGGCCCGCTACGGCTTCGGCAATGCCGAAACCTGCGAGGCGCTCAAGCCCGAGCGGACGCTCGACGCCTTCAACGAGGCCGCGGATTTCGCGACGGCCGCGGCCTGAGAACTGCTCAGCCCCGCCCGGCCGCAAGCACCGCGTCGATTTCGGACGCGCGGGGAAGGTCGGCACCGCGGCGGGAGACGGTGATTGCCGCCGCCGCTACGGCGTAGCGCAGCAACCCCTCGATCTCCGGCAGTCCGAGCGCCGTGATGGCGTCGCGCCGCAGCCTTCCTGTCCGCGAAAGCTGCGCCAGCAGCGCGGCGTGGAAACTGTCGCCGGCGCCGACCGTGTCGCGAACCGCAGCGGGGCGGGCCGCGACGGCGACACTGCCGGCACGGGAGTAGCCGAGCGCTCCTTCTGCGCCGCGGGTGATCACGACCAGTTCCGCACCGCAATCGAGCCAGTATTGCGCCGCCTCGGCGAGAGAAAAGCGGCCCTCCCAGGCGAGGCGGACATCCTCGTCGCTGGCCTTGACGATGGTCGCGCAGCGGCAGAAGCGCTCGCCCATGGCGCGCCAGCGCGCCATGTCGGGCTCGACGCCGGGACGCAGATTGGGGTCGACGCTGATCACCCGCCTTCCGGCCTCGCGCTCGGCGAGGGCCGCCAGCGCCGAGGCTGCCGGCTCGGCGACCGTCGAATAGGAACCGAAGGTCAGAGCCGCGATCTCCGCAGGCAGGGATTGCGGCATATCGGCCAGCGTGAGCGAGCGGTCCGCCGCGCCCTCGCCATGGAAGGCGTAGCGCGGCTGGCCATCGGCGCCGGTGGCTACGACCGAAATGGTCGACGGCCGCTCGCTGCGAACGAGAAAGCCCGTATCGACCCCTTCCGTCGCGAGGCGCTCGGCCAGCATCTGCCCGAAATGGTCGCGCGACAGCCCGCCGAGGAAGCCGGCTCCCACACCGAGCCGGGCAAGGCCGATCGCGACATTGAAGGGCGAGCCGCCCGCGACGGCGCGGGCCGGGACCTCACCGCCTTCGGCGGCACCGACGAAGAGATCGACCAGCGCCTCGCCACAGACCAGGATCATGGCTGGCTCCGCCCCGGCGGCGGCGCCGCGATCTCCGCGCCGATCTGATCGGCGACGACGCTCAGGCTGCGCGAAGGGTAGCGCAAGGCGATGTCGAACGGGTTCAGCCCTGCGCCGAGCGACGCCGCCTCGGCCTTCAGGATGGCGAGAACGCCCGGCAGGCGCTCCTCGCCGAGGCGCTCGGCCAGGGTGCCGACGCTGAGCGCGGCGACCGCCCGCCCCTCGGCATCGAAGACCGGCACGCCGACGCCGGCCATGCCGCGGATCAGGCCGGTGTTGAGATTGACCCAGCCCTGCTCGCGCGCCTTTTCCAACGCCATGCGCAGGCCGGCCTCGTCGAGGAAGCCCCGGTCGAGCAGCCGCGGGACGTTGAAGCGGATCACCGCCTCGCGCTCGGCCTCCGGCAGATGGGCGAGGATGGCGAGGCTCCCCTGCCCCAGACCGAGCGGAACCTTGCCGCCGATATCGCCGGTGAAGGAGCGGATCGGGAAAGGCCCTTCGATCCGGTCGAGGCAGACGGCGTCGTAGCCGTTGCGGACCAGGAGGAAGATCGTGTCGCTCAGCGTCGCGGAGAGGCGCAGCAGCACCGGCCGGGCGAGCTCGCGCAGGCCGCCGGCCTGCCCGGCCCGCGCCGCCAGCACGAAGAAGTCCAGCGCCATGCGGTAGCGCTTGCCGCCCGCGACCTGCTCGACGAAGCCCTCGGCGATCAGGTCGCGCAGGGCACGATGGACGGTCGGCTGGCTGCTGCCGGCCATGTCGGCGAGGTCCTTCAGACGGATGCCAGCCGGGTCCCCGCCGGCGAGCAGGCGCAAAAGGCCGAGCGCGCGGCGCAGGCTTGAGAAGGTCTCGGACGAATCGCTCATCGCGGCACGATAATTTGCAAGCACCGTTATGCCAATTAATTTCACATATCGGAATTATGAAAACAAAAATTCTCTTCAATGAAATTCTAGATTGACGAGAATGGCAGCCTGCCGCCTTTCTTCGCCATCGCGTTCACAAGCCCCGATTGATAACGGGGCGCACCATGCGGGAGTGGTGATGGGCTTCCTGACGCTGGAGAAGCTGAGCAAGATCTACGGGGATCTCGCTGCGGTGCAGGATGTCGACCTCGCCGTCGACAAGGGGGAATTCGTCTCGCTGCTCGGCCCTTCCGGCTGCGGCAAGACCACGACGCTGCAGATGATCGCCGGCCTCGTCGAGCCCAGCGCCGGCAAGATCAGCCTCGACGGCCGCGACATCACCCGGCAGAAGCCCAATCATCGCGGGCTCGGCATCGTCTTCCAGAGCTATGCGCTGTTTCCGCACATGACGGTGGCGCAGAACGTCTCCTTCGGCCTGGAGATGCGCAAGGTCGGCAAGGCCGAGCGCGACGAGCGGGTCAAGACCATGCTCGGCCTCGTCCATCTCGCCCGCTTCGCCGAGCGCTATCCGCGCCAACTCTCCGGGGGCCAGCGCCAGCGCGTCGCGATCGCCCGCGCCCTCGTCATCCAGCCACCGGTGCTGCTGCTCGACGAGCCTCTGTCCAATCTCGACGCCAAACTGCGCGAAGAGATGCAGTTCGAATTGCGGCGCATCCAGCAGAGCGTCGGTACCACAACGATCATGGTCACCCATGACCAGGCCGAGGCGCTCTCGATCAGCGACCGTGTCGTGGTGATGGAGCAGGGCCGGATGACGCAGATCGATGCGCCCTACCGGCTCTATGAGCGCCCGGCGACGCCGTTCATCTCCTCCTTCGTCGGCAAGATGAACCGGCTCGAGGGCGTCTGGCGCAAGGGCGCGGCGGAGATCGTAGGCGTGACACTGCCGACGGAGGCCGGCGGCTTCGCGGAGGGACAGGCGATCGCGCTGTCGATCCGGCCCGAAAAGCTCGCTCTGCGCCCGCAGGGCCAGGGCCGGCTCGACGGAACGATCCTGCATCGCTTCTTTCTCGGCAGCTACTGGCTGTTCACGGTGGAGACGCCAGCCGGTCCGCTGTCGGTCTCGGTGCCGAACGATGGCGACGAGCCGGCGCGGCAGGGCGCGGCGGTCTCGCTCGACTGGGCGCCCGCCAGCCTGCGCGTCGAGGCGCTGGCGGCCCGGGGAGCGGCGGCATGAGCAGCGCGCGCGCCACGAGCACGCCATGGCTACTGGTCGGCCCCGGCGCCCTGTTCTTCCTGGCGCTGGTCATCCTGCCGCTGGTGCTGACGGTGATCCTCAGCTTCCATGCCTTCGACCACAGCAGCGGTATCAAGAATGAGTTCACCCTCGCGCATTACGCGGCGGTGCTGTCGGACGATTACTATCTCGGCATCTTCTGGCGCACGCTCCGGCTCGCGGCGCTGACGACCCTGATCTGCGCGGTGATCGGTGCACCGGAGGCCTACATCCTGTCGCGGATGCGCGATCCCTGGCGCTCGGTCTTCCTCCTGGTGATCATCGGGCCGCTGCTGGTCTCGGTCGTGGTCCGGGCCTTCGGCTGGAGCATGCTGCTCGGCTCGACGGGGCTGGTGAACCAGGCGCTCCAGGCGCTCGGCTTCGGGCCGGCTCGGCTGCTCTACACGGAGACGGCGATCGTCATCGCCCTCGTCCATGTGATGCTGCCCTTCATGGTCATTCCCGTCTGGACGGCGCTGCAGAAACTCGACCCAGCTGTCGAGGCGGCGGCCTGGAGCCTTGGCGCCTCGCATTTCACGGCGTTGCGTCGCGTGGTGCTACCTCAGGTCTCGCTCGGCATGCTCTCGGGCAGCCTGATCGTCTTCGGGCTTTCGGCCTCGGCCTTCGCCATTCCCGGCCTGCTCGGCGGCCGGCGGCTGAAGATGGCCGCGACGCTGGTCTACGATGAGTACATGCACGAGCTGAACTGGCCGCTCGGCGCGACCATCGCGATCATCGTGCTCGTCGCCAACCTTCTGATCATGCTGGCCTATAACCGCGTGGTCGAAGGCCGCGCCCGCCGGACCCTGGGGTGAGCGCCATGCACAGGAACGGCCCCGTCGCGCTCCTCTTCCACGGCCTCGTCGTCGCCTTCGTGCTGGCGCCGCTCGTCGTCATCTGCCTCGTCGCCTTTACGCCGGAGAACACGCTCTCGATCCCGACCACCAGCTTCTCGCTGCGCTGGTTCCGCGAGATCTTCGCGCATCCCGATTTCGTCGCCTCCTTCGCCAACAGCCTCTGGCTGGCGACGCTCGCCGCGACGCTCTCGGTCGTGATCTCGGTGCCGGCAGCGCTCGCCATCGACCGCTATCAGTTCCCCGGCCGCGATGCGCTGAACGCGCTCTTCCTCTCGCCGCTGATCATCCCGCATCTCGTGCTCGGCGTCGCCTTCCTGCGGCTCTTCGCGCTGATCGGCGCGACCGGCAGCTTCACCTGGCTGGTCGCGACCCATGTCATCATCGTCACGCCTTATGTGCTGCGGCTGGTGATGGCCTCCTTCACCGGGCTCGACCGCTCGGCCGAGCAGGCGGCGATGACGCTCGGCGCCTCGCACTTGACGGTGTTCCGGCGTGTCACGGCGCCGATGATCCTGCCCGGCATTACCGGCGGCTGGCTGCTCGCCTTCATCAACAGCTTCGACGAGCTGACCATGTCGATCTTCGTGACCTCGCCGCAGACCGTGACACTGCCGGTCCGGATGTACATGTACGCGACGGAATCGATCGACCCGATGATGGCCGCCGTCTCGGCGCTGATGATCGCGCTCACCGCCGGCGCCATGCTGGTGCTTGACCGGGCCTTCGGGCTCGACAAGATCCTCGTCGGGCAGAAGTGAGCCGCGACATGCCGCTGCTGCACCGCATCGCCCGCAAGGACCACCGGCCGATCGGCTTCGTCCTCGACGGTGCGCCCTGCGAAGGCCGCGAAGGCGACACGCTGCTGACCGCGATCCTGGCGCAGCGCGAGCGCTTGCGCGCCAGCGACTTCTCCGGCGAGCCGCGCGCCGGCTTCTGCCAGATGGGAGCCTGCCAGGATTGCTGGGTCGCACTCGAGAACGGCGAGCGCCTGCGCGCCTGCTCGACGGCGCTCGTCGCCGGCATGCGCATAGTCACCGGCCAGCGGAGGGCAGCATGAGCGAGCGCCCGCAGCCTTTGATCGTCGGCGCCGGCCCTGCCGGCATCCGCGCCGCGCAGGCGCTGGTCGCAGCCGGCTTGCGCCCGCTCGTCGTCGACGAGGCGCCTGCCTGCGGCGGCCAGATCTATCGCCAGCGGCTGGTGCCGGATGGCCGCAGCAGTCGTGATCTCTACGGCTCGGAGGCGGTGAAGGCGGAGGCTCTGCATCGCGATTTCGCGGCGCTGGCGGGACGGCTCGACTACTGGCCGCAATCCCTGCTCTGGAACCTGCGCGACGGTCGCGCCGACATCATGGCCGAAGGCACGAGCCGGCAGGTCGCCTATGACGGGCTCGTCCTCGCCACCGGTGCGACCGACCGCATCCTGCCGATCCCCGGCTGGACGCTCCCGGGCGTCTTCACGCTCGGCGGCGCCCAGATCGCGCTGAAGAGCCAGGGCTGCGCCATCGGCAACAGGATCGTCTTCCTCGGCTCGGGGCCACTGCTCTATCTCGTCGCGTGGCAGCACATGAAGGCCGGCGTCGCGGTCGCGGCCGTGCTCGACACCGCCCCCTTCTCCGCCAAGTTCAACCTGCTGCGCGGCTTGCCGCTGTTCCCCGAGATCGTGCTGCGCGGCATGCGGATGACGGCCGAGCTCAGGCTGGCCGGCGTCGCGCTGCATTACGGCGTCGGCGATGTCCGGATCCTCGGCGAGGAACGGGTCGAAGGCATCGCCTGGGGCGCTGCGGGCAGCGAACGCCGCCTCCCCTGCGACGGTATCGGCTACGGCCTCGCGCTGCGCTCGGAAACCCAGCTCGCCGATCTCGCCGGCTGCCGCTTCGCCTTCAATGCACGCGACCGCGCCTTCCTGCCTGAGCGCGACGCGGCAGGGCGCACCAGCATGCCCGGCGTCTATCTCGCCGGAGACGGCGCCGGCATTGCCGGCGCCGACGCGGCCGAGCGGGCGGGCGAGCTGGCGGCACTGGCCTTGCTGGAGGATCGTGGCCTGCCGCATGACGCGGCCCGGGCGCAGGTTCTGGAAGCCGAACTGGCACGCATCGGTCACTTCCGCGAGGTGCTCGAATCCGCCTTCCCCTTCCCCCCGCATTGGGCGACGGCGGTCGCCGACGAGACCATGCTATGCCGCTGCGAGGAGGTCCGCGCCGGCGAGGTCCGCCGCGCCGTTGCCGGCTTCGGCGTGCACGAGCTCAACCGGCTGAAGGCGGTCAGCCGCGTCGGCATGGGCCGCTGCCAGGGCCGGATCTGCGGCGCCGCCGCCGCCGAATTGCTGGCGCATGAGACCGGGCGCGACCTTGCGGCGGTCGGGCGCCTGCGCAGCCAGGCGCCGGTCAAGCCGATCCCGTTGACGCTGGCACTCGATGCGCATCGGGAGGCGGCGGAATGAGCCGGCAGCTCTCGATCGATGTCGCGATCATCGGCGGTGGGCTGGTCGGCTCCTCAGCGGCGCTGGCGCTACGTGGGATGGGCTTTACCGTCGCCCTGCTCGACCAGGGCTATTGCGGGGCGCAGGCTTCGGGCGTCAACTATGGCGGGGTGCGGCGGCAGGGCCGCCCGATCGAGCAATTGCCGCTGTCGCAGCGCGCCCATGCGGTTTGGCCGCGGCTCCAGGCACTGATCGGGATCGACGGCGAGTTCCTGCGCTCCGGCCATCTCAAGCTCGCCCGTAGCGAGGTCGATATGGCTACGCTCGAAGCCTATGCTCGCGAGACCGCCGAACAGGGCCTCGACCTCGAGCTCATCGGCCATAACGGCCTGCGCGAGCGCTTCGGATGGATCGACGAAGGCGTCGTCGGCGGCTCGTTCTGCGGCGGCGACGGCCATGCCAATCCACGCCTCGTCTCGACCGGCTTTGCCGCCGCCGCCCGGCGCGCCGGCGTGCATGTGCTGGAGAACACCCCGGTCCATGGCGTCACCCGAAGCGGCGAGGGTTTCGCGCTCGAAGCGGGCGGCGGTCTTTCGCTCGCTTCGCGCTTCGTCCTCAACTGCGCCGGCGCCTGGGCCGGGCCTTTCGCCGAGAGCTTCGGCGAGCCCGTGCCGCTCACGCGCATCTACCCGTCCATGGTGGTCACCGAGCCGACGGAAAAGGTGATGTCCGTGAACATCGGCATGGAGGGCGGCGGCATCTACGCCCGGCAGGTCGAGCGCGGCAATCTCGTGGTCGGCGGCGAGCGCGCCCTGCCGCTGGCGAATGCGGACTTCTCGCGGCCACGGGGCGAAGGCGCGCTGGCGATCATGAACAATGCCGCCGCTCTGTTTCCGGGGCTGCGCCATCTCCAGGCGATCCGGTTCTGGAGCGGCACCGAAGGCGCGATGCCGGACCGGAACCCGGTGATCAGCCCGAGCCTGACGACGCCGGGTCTGATCCACGCCTTCGGCTTCACCGGCGCCGGCTTCCAGATCGCGCCGGGGGTCGGCGAGGTGCTCGCCGAGCTCGTGCGTGATGGGCAGACCCAGACCCCGATCGCGGCCTTCTCGATCGGCCGCTTCGCAGCGACTTCCGCCCGCACCGACGCTGGCTCGGGTGCGGGGCAAAACCAAGAGCCAAACCAAGCAGGGGAGATCAGATCATGACCAGCTATCGCAGCATCCTGGCGGCCGGCGTCGGCGCCTTCGCGCTTGCCGCGGCCGGCGCCGCGAGCGCCCAGACCAAGACGCTCTATGTCGGCATGAACGGCGGCAATTTCGAGAAGACCTTCACGCAAGGCGTCTTCCCGGAGTTCGAGAAGGCGAACAACGTCAAGGTCGTGGTCGTGCCCGGCACCTCCTCGGACATCCTCGCCAAGGCGACCGCGGCGAAGGACAAGCCGCAGATGCACGTCATCTTCCTCGATGACGGCGTCATGGTCCGCGCCATCGGCGGCGGCCTCTGCGAGAAGCTGAAGAGCGGGCCGGAAATGGCAGAACTCGCGCCCGGAACCCGCATGAAGGACGATATGGCCGTCGGCATCGACCTCGGCATGACCGGGCTCGGCTACAACAAGAAGCTGTTCGACGAGAAGGGCTGGGCCGCCCCGACCTCGTGGATGGATCTCGCCGATCCCAAGTACAAGGGCAAGGTCGTGTTCCAGTCGGCCTCGGCCTCGTCCTTCGGCCTGCACGCCTTCCTGATGTTCAACCGCATCCAGGGCGGCACCGAGGCTAATGTCGAACCGGGCTTCAGCAAGTTCCGTGATACGATTGGCAAGAACGTGCTCGAATTCATCCCGAGCTCGGCCAAAATCGCCGAAATGGCGCAGACCGGCGAGGCCGCGATCTTCCCGCTGACACCGACCGCGATCTCGACGCTGAAGGAGAAGGGCATCGGCGTCGAATATGCCCAGCCCAAGGAAGGTTCGGTCGTGCTGATGGTCGCGCAGTGCGTCATCGCCAACAACTCCGAGCCGGAGCTCGCCCAGAAGCTCGCCGCCTACCTGCTCTCGGCCGAGGCGCAGTCGAAGGCCCTGGCCGCCGGCAACATCGTGCCGTCCAACACCAAGGCCAAGGCCTCGACTCCGGAAGCCGAGAAAAAGCTCGAGACCTTCCACGCCAATATGAAGACCGCGGTGACGCTCGACTGGGACGCGATCAACGCGAAGCGGCCCGAGTGGAACAGCCGCTGGAACAAGATGATCGAACGCTAAGGTAACCAGGTCGGCCGGGCCGGCCTACCGCTCGATCCTGGTTGAGAGAATGATCGAGGACATGGTGCGCTCGACACCGTCGAGCGCACCGATCCGGTCGATCAGCGCGTCGAGCTCGCCGATCGACGGCGCGACCACCACGGCGATCATGTCGAAATGCCCGCTGACTGAATGCAGCGTGCGCACTTCCGGAATCCGGCGCAGCTCGGCCTCGACCTTGGCGGCGAGCTTGGTCACCGCCGTGATCAGGATATGGGCCTTGACCTGGCCCTTCTCGTAATCCTCCGACAGCCGCGCCGTGTAGCCGCCGATCACGCCGCGGCGCTCCAGCCGCTCGATCCGGCTCTGCACTGTCGTGCGGGAGAGGCCGAGCTTGCGGCCGAGCTCGGCCACCGGCGCGCGGGCGTTCTCGGTCAGCAGGATCAGAAGCTGTCGGTCGGTCTGGTCAATCGGCATAATGTTCCAAGCTTACGGCGTATCGCCGAAAAATCCTATATGAATCGTCGCGAAGCCTACTTCTATCTGACGAAGGCGCCGGCCAAGCTTGGCAGCGAAATTCGTTAGGAGAAGTCTCATGAAGAACGTCGTCGTCGTCGGCGCCGGCAAGATCGGCGCGACCATTGCCGACCTGCTGGTCGCCACCGGAGATTACCGGGTCACCGTGGCGGACCGTTCCGAGGAACAGCTCGCGGCGATCCCGGCCGGGGCAGCGCTCGCGACCCGCAAGCTCGACATCACCGATCCCGCCGCGCTGCGGCAGGCGCTCGCCGGCCAGTTCGCCGTGCTCAGCGCCGCGCCCTACGATCTGACGACGCGGATCGCCGAAGCTGCGGCCGAGCTCGGCGTGCACTATCTCGACCTGACCGAGGACGTCGCCTCGACCCGCCGGGTCAAGGAGCTCGCGGTCGATGCCAAGGCGGCGCTGATCCCGCAATGCGGCCTGGCACCCGGCTTCATCTCGATCGTCGCCGCAGATCTCGCCCGCGATTTCGAGCAGCTCGACAGTCTGCGCCTTCGTGTCGGCGCCTTGCCGCAATACCCGTCCAACGCGCTGAACTACAACCTGACCTGGAGCACGGACGGGGTCATCAACGAGTATTGCGAGCCCTGCGAGGCGATCGTCAACGGCGAGCGCATCCTGGTGCCGGCGATGGAAGAGCGCGAGGAGTTCTCGCTCGACGGCGTCACCTACGAGGCCTTCAACACCTCCGGCGGGCTCGGCACGCTCTGCGACACGCTGGCCGGCAAGGTCCGCACGCTGAACTACCGCACCATCCGCTACCCCGGCCATTGCGCGATCATGAAGGCGCTGCTGCAGGATCTGCGCCTCGCCGACCGCCGCGACGTGCTGAAGGACATTTTCGAGAACGCCCTGCCGAGCACGCTGCAGGACGTGGTCGTGATCTTCGTGACCGTCAGCGGCAGGATGAACGGCCGGCTGACCCAGCAGACCTATGCCAACAAGGTCTACAGCGCCGTTGTCGGCGGCAAGATGCGCTCCGCCATCCAGATCACCACCGCCTCCGGCATCTGCGCCGTGCTCGACCTGCTGGCCCAGGGCAAGCTGCCGCAGAAGGGCTTCGTCAAGCAGGAGGATATCGGCCTCGACGCCTTCCTCGCCAACCGCTTCGGCCGCGCCTATGCCCGCGCCGAGGATGTCGGCCACCAGCTAGACGCGGCCTGCGCCGCCTGAGGCGCGCGAAGCACACTCGACGCAAGCTCGCAAGCGTGGGGAACGCTGGGGAAACATGACGGGTTCGGGCTGGCAACGGCCCGGGCCCACGCTACAAAAAGAAAAATAGTTCCAGGGGGGACGAAACCGGAATGGCCAAGCGCGTTCTGATCGCGGAATTCATGCACGAGACGAACACCTTCAGTGTTCAGCTCACCGACGAAGCCGTGTTCCGCCATCACGGCGTCTTTCGCGACAATGAGGTTCCCGCCGCCTTCCAGGGTACGCGCACCTCGATGGGCGCCGCCTTCGAAGCGGCCGAGAAGTTCGGCTGGAGCCTCGTCCATCCGCTCGTCACTGGAGCGAACCCCTCAGGCCGCGTCACCGACGCGGCCTTCGACGTCTTTGCCGGCATGATCCTCTCCGCCTGCGAGCGGCTGGACGGCGTGCTGCTGCATCTCCACGGCGCGATGGCGACCGAAAGCTCGGACGATGGCGAAGGCGAATTGCTGAAGCGCATCCGCGCCAAGGTCGGCGAGGATGTGCCGGTGGTCGCAGTGCTCGATCTGCACGCGACGCTGACGCAACTCATGGCCGACAACGCCAACGCGCTGATCTCCTACCGGACCTATCCACATATCGACCAGTACGAGCGGACCTGGCAGGCGGCCGAGCTGCTGGAACGGGCGATGCAGGGGGAAATCCGGCCGCGTGTCGCGGTGGCGCGCCGGCCGATCCTCTATGCGCTCGATGGCGGGCGCACGACCTCGCCGCCGTTCAAGGAGCTGCTGCGCCGCGGCGATGCGCTGGAGGCGGCTGGGGACGCACTCGTGGTCAGCGTCCAGGCCGGGTTCTCCTCCGCCGACGTGCACGATATCGGCCCCTCCATCGCCGTCACCCATGACGATCGCGGCAAGGCGCAGGCCATCGCCGAGGAACTGATGGACTATGCCTGGGAGCAGCGGCGCTTCTCCTCGATCCATTTCACGCCGCTGAAAGAAGCGATGGCCAGGGCCAAGGCGGGCGAAGGCACGCTCGGGCCGGAGGCCGGCGGCAAGCCGCTGGTGATCTCCGACTATTCCGACAATCCGGGCTCGGGCGCCTATGGCGACGCGACCAACCTGCTGCGCGCCGTGCTCGATGCAGGGCTGAAGAATGTCGGCTTCCATGCGATCCGCGACCCGGAAGCCGCGCTCGCGGCGCAGGCGGCCGGCGTCGGTAACCGGGTGAAGCTCAAGCTCGGCGGCAAGGTCGATCCGACGACGGGCGGTGGACCGCTTGACCTCGACGCCCATGTCGTGGCGCTGACCGACGGGCACTTCATCTGCTACGGCCCGATGGGCGGCGGCGTCTGGCGCAATTACGGGCTCTCGGCCCTGCTGCGCGTCGACGATGTCGAGATCATCGTCATCACCCATAACGGCCAGGCGACCGATACGGCGCAGTTCACCTCGCTCGGCGTCGAGCCGACGCGGAAGTCGACCCTGATCGTCAAGTCGATGCAGCATTTCCGCGCCGCCTTCGAGCCCATCGCGCGCGAAGTGCTGGAGGTCGACAGCGGCGCGCTCTCGACCCGCAACTTCAAGGATCGGCCTTATCGCAAGGTGCGCCGGCCGATCTTCCCGCTGGACGATATCTGAGCAGGCTGCAAGGTTTCATGCCGACCGGCCGTGAAGCGCCGGCGACGACAAGATGGAGGAACGCATGAAGGCGATCGGGAGCAGGCTGGCGGCGGGAGCCGACGCATGAGCGTCAAGGCCGATATTGTGCTGCGCGGCGGGCCGATCTGGTGCGGGCGTAAAGAGGGCGTCGTCGAGGCATTGGCGATCTGGGGTGACAAGGTCCTGGCCGCCGGCAGCGAAGCCGAGATCGCCGGCCTCACCGGAGCGCAGACCAAGATCATCGACCTCGCCGGCCGGCTGGCGACGCCGGGGCTGAACGATTCTCATCTGCATTTGATCTCGCTCGGCATGACCATGGACTGGGTCGATGCCCGCCCGGCCAATGCTCCAACGCTGGCAGCCCTGCTCGCAGAGATCGCCGCCCGCGCCGCGCGGCTGAAGCCCGGCGAATGGGTGCTGGCGCGCGGCTATGACCAGACCAAGCTCGACACCGGCCGGCACCCCTATCGCGAGGAGCTCGACCGGGCCTCGCCGGACAATCCGGTGATGCTGGTCAGGACCTGCGGCCATATCTCGATCTGCAACTCGCTGGCGCTCAAGCTCGCCGGCATCGACGAGGCTTCGCCGACCCCGCCGGGCGGACTGATCGAGCAGCAGAACGGCAAGCTCACCGGCCTGCTCGCTGAGAATGCTCGCGCCCCGGTCGCCGCCGTGATTCCGCCGCCATCCGAGGAGGATCTGGTCTCCGGCATCGAGCGCGGCGGCAACTACCTGCTCTCGCTCGGCATCACCTCCTGCATGGACGCCGCCGTCGGCCAGAAGGGCGGCTTCGGCGAGATCGCCGCCTACCATCGCGCCAAGCGCGACGGGCGCCTGCCGGTCAGGACCTGGCTCGCTTTGCTCGGCGACGAGGGCCGCTCGATCGTGCCGCAATGCCATGCCGCCGGGCTGATCTCCGGCACCGGCGACGAGATGCTGATGGTCGGCGCCGTGAAGATCTTCCTCGACGGCTCAGCCGGCGGGCGCACCGCCTGGATGAGCGAGCCCTATCTCGGCGGGGACAAGACCACCGGCGTGCAGATGCTCTCGAACGAGGATCTCGAACGCCAGGTCATGGACGCCCATGCCAAGGGCTATCAGCTTGCCTGCCATGCGATCGGCGATGCCGCGATCGAGCAATTGATCACAGCCTATGAGAAGGCGCTCGAAGCCTATCCCGATCCCGATCGGCGCCACCGCATCGAGCATTGCGGTTTCTCGACGCCGCAGCAGCATGAGCGGATGATCAAGGCCGGGATCTATCCCTGCCCGCAGCAGGTCTTCATCCACGATTTCGGCGACGCCTATGTCAAGGTGCTCGGCGAGGAGCGGGCGCTGCCGAGCTATCCGTTCCGGACCTGGTTCGACCTCAACCTGAAGCCGGCGACCGGCAGCGACGCGCCGGTCTGCGACCCCAACCCGTTCCCGAACTTCCACACCATGCTGACCCGGCAGACCTGGCGCGGCACGGTGATGGATGCAGGCCAGCGCGTTTCGATCGAGGAAGCGCTGCAGGCCTATACCGAATACGGCGCCTTCTCGCAGAAGCAGGAGAACGTGAAGGGCAAGCTCGCGCCGGGCTTCCTCGCCGATATCGCCGTGTTCTCGCGCGATCTCCTCGCCGCCTCGCCGGATGAGATCCTGAAAGATACGCGCTGCGACCTCACCATTCGTGGCGGCAAGATCGTCTACGACCGGGCAAGCGCCGACTGACGGCACTCCGCAAAGAGAAGGGGGAGACAGCGGCCGAAAGCCAGCTATGGTTCGTATACAAATAGTTCGTGCAAGAAGCGGGCGCCAAGCCGGAAAACCGGCAAGCCCGACGCGATTTCAACCGAATTTGGGAGGATTCTACGTGTTGAACAAATGGTTTCTGACGACCGCGCTGACGCTCGCGGCCTTTACGGTGCAAGCGCAGGAACAGCCGCGCCGGGGCGGTACGATCCGCTTCACCGCGCCCTATGCGACGTCGTTCACCAGCAATGACAGCCATGTCTCGCCTCAGATCCAGGACGAGATCTACACCTATGCGCTGCACCGCTCGCTCTATCGCTGGAACGCAGCCGAGAACAAGCCGGAGCTGGAGCTTGCGACCGCCGTCAGCAAGTCGGCCGACGGGCTGACCTGGACGTTCAAGCTGCGCGACGACGCGATCTTCCACAATGGCCGCAAGATGACGGCCGACGACATCATCTGGAGCTATACGCGGTTGATGGACGGCTCGAAGAGCTTCCCCGGCGCCCGCTATATCCGCCGCATCAAGGGCGCGGTCGAGGTCGAGAAGGGCCAGGCCAAGGAGATCTCGGGCCTCAAGAAGATCGACGACCAGACCATCGAGATGACGCTGGTCGAGAAGGCCGATCCGGGCTTCTTCCTCTATTACGGCCAGACCTCGATCTATCCGGCGAAGGAAGCGCAGGAGCCCGACTTCTTCAACAAGCCGATCGGCCTCGGCCCGTTCAAGTTCGTCGAGCATGTGCCGGGCTCGCGCATGGTGCTCGACCGCTGGGAGAAGTATTTCAAGCCCGGCAAGCCCTATGCCGACAAGGTGGTGATCTCGCCGATGGGCGAGGCCGCCTCGCGCGACATCGCCTTCCGCAACAAGGAGATCGACGTCTCGATCCTCGGGCCGACGCAGTATGTCGCCTACCGGGCGGACCCCAACCTGTCGAAGGGGATCTTCGAGGTTGCCGAGGTCTTCACGCGTAATATGGGCATGAACCCCGCCTTCAAGCCGTTCTCCGACAAGCGCGTGCGGCAGGCGATCAACCACGCGATCGATTCCGAGCTGATCATCAAGCGCCTGGTCCGCGACAAGGCCTACCGCGCCACCGGCTGGCTGCCGCTCTCCTCGCCGGCCTATGACAAGGAGATGAAGCCCTACGCCTTCGATCCCGACAAGGCGAAGAAGCTCCTGACCGAGGCCGGCTATCCCGATGGCTTCGAATTCGAATGGACTGCGACGCCGAACGAGAGCTGGGGCGTGCCGATCGTCGAGGCGGTCATCCCGATGCTCGCCAAGGTCGGCGTCAAGGTGAAGATCAAGCCGATCGAGGGCTCGGCGCTCGGCGGCACGGTCCAGAAGGGCGACTTCCAGGCCTATATCTGGTCGAACCTTACCGGGCCGGACCCGCTGACCATCCTGAAGTGCTTCCACTCGGCGACGCCGCAGAGCGCCTGCAATTACACGACCTACAAGAACCCGGCGGTCGACAAGCTGATCGACGAGGCCAGCAATACCGACGATCCGGCCAAGCGGGTCGAACTGCTGAAGAAGGCCAATGCGATCGTCTATGACGACGCGCCGGTCTGGTTCTTCAACTACAACAAGGCGGTGATGGCCTATCAGCCCTGGCTGAAGGGCCTGCAGCCCAACGCGACCGAGCTCGCCTTGCAGCAATATGACGAGCTCTGGGTCGACGCCTCCTCGCCGGCGGCGAAATAGGCCGAACCTGCGCGCCACGTCCGGCGGCACCAATGCCGCCGGACACCCGCCAGAGAGCGCCCTACCGCTGAGATCCCCATGATCTGAGCGGATCCGGCCCAGGAACCCGGCATGCTGCAATTCGTCTTCCGGCGCCTGCTGCAGGCGATCCCGATTCTGCTCGCCGTCGCGGGCCTGATCTTCCTGCTGTTCAGCGTCATTCCCGGCAACTTCGCCTCGACCCAGATCTCCGATGGCCGCGCCGTCATGGACGCCGAAGCGGTCGAGCGAATGAACCGGCAGTTCGGCCTCGACCAGCCGTTGGCGACGCGCTTCGCAACCTACGTCGGCAAGCTGGCGACGCTCGATCTCGGCACCTCCTTCCGAACCCGCCAGCCGGTCTGGCATCTGATCGGCGAGCGGCTCTGGCCGACCATGCAGCTCGCCTTCGCCTCGATGATGTTCGCCATCCTGATCGGCGTACCGCTTGGCTTTCTCGCCGCGCTGCGGCCGGGCGGCATCGTCGACACCGTCTCGATGGTGACGGCGGTGTCGGGCCTCTCCTTGCCGAAGTTCTGGCTCGGCCTGATGCTGATGTACCTGTTCGCGCTGCAGCTCGGCTGGCTGCCGAGCTTCGGCTATGGCGACGGGGCACTGCGCAACCTGATCCTGCCCTCGATCGCACTCGGCGTCGCACCGCTGGCGCTGCTGGCGCGCACCACGCGGGCCGCGGTGCTCGAGATCATGAACGCCGATTTCGTGCGCACCGCCCGGGCCAAGGGCATGAGCGAGCGCCGCGTCGTGCAATGGCATCTCGCCCGCAACGCGCTCGTCATCGTCCTGACCACGGTCGGCCTGCAATTCGGTTCGGTGATCGGCCAGGCGGTGGTGATCGAGAAGCTGTTCGCCTGGCCGGGCCTCGGCTCTCTGCTCGTCGACAGCGTCTCGCTGCGCGACATCCCGGTGGTCCAGGGCTGCATCCTGGTGATCGTGCTGTTCTTCCTGGTGATCAACATGCTGGTCGACGTGCTCGCCGCGATCATCGACCCCCGCATCCGCTACAGCTGAGGCCTGCGATGAAGTTCAGAGCCAATCTCGTGATCGGGGGAGCGCTGTTCGCCACTGTCGTGGTCGCCGGCGCGCTCGCTCCCTTTCTCGCCCATACCGACCCGGTGATGGACGCCAACCTGATGAATGCCGAGGTCGCGCCCGGCAGCGAATTCTGGTTCGGAACCGACGCGCAGGGGCGCGACATCTACAGCCGCGTACTCTACGGCGCGCGCATTTCGCTGACCGTCGGCATCGTCTCGCAACTGATCAACACGGTGATCGGGGTCTGCCTCGGCCTCTCCGCCGCCTATTGGGGCGGCTGGTGGGACGATTTCGTCAGCGGCCTAACCAATCTGATGCTCGCCATCCCCTCGCT
The DNA here is from genome assembly GCF_001509835.1 of Allobosea sp. WAO. Taxonomy (GTDB): domain Bacteria; phylum Pseudomonadota; class Alphaproteobacteria; order Rhizobiales; family Beijerinckiaceae; genus Allobosea. The sequence goes on along the minus strand of NZ_JXTJ01000017.1, from coordinate 4,051 downwards.
GATCTTCGCACTGGCGATCATGGCGATCCTGACGCCGGGGCTGACCAGCCTCCTGATCGCGCTCGGCCTGACCAACTGGTCCTATACCTGCCGGCTGTCGCGGGCCTCGGCGCTCTCGCTCAAGGGCCAGGGCTATGTCCAGGCAGCCAAGGTACTCGGCTATGGCGACATCCGGATCATGCTGACCCAGATCCTGCCCAATATCCTCGGGCCGATCATCGTCATCGGCACGCTCGGCATGGGCGGCGCCGTGCTGGCCGAGGCCTCGCTCTCCTTCCTCGGCCTCGGCATCCGCCCGCCCTTCCCGAGCTGGGGCTCGATGCTCTCGGACGCCCGCGACCAGATCACCACCGCGCCCTGGATCTCGATCTTCCCGGGGCTCGCCATCTTCATGACCGTGCTCGGCCTCAACCTGCTCGGCGACGGCCTGCGCGACATCCTCGACCCCCAGTCGCGGGCACGAACGGCATGAGCGGCGAAGCGCTCCTCAAGGTCGAGAACCTCAGGCTCGACCTCGTCGTCGGCGGCCGCCGCTTCGGCGCGGTCAAGGATGTCAGCTTCAGCATCGGCCGCGGCGAGACCTTCGGCCTGGTCGGCGAATCCGGCTGCGGCAAGAGCATCACTGCGCTCGCCCTCATCGGGCTCTTGCGCGCGCCGCTTGCCTTCGGCGGCGGGCGCATCCTGTTCAAGGGCCGCGAGATCCAGAACCTGCCGGACAGCGAGATGCGCAAGCTGCGCGGCAATGCGATCTCAATGATCTTCCAGGAGCCGATGACGGCGCTTAACCCACTCTCGCCGGTCGGCCGCCAGATCGCCGAGATGTTCGTGCTGCACAAGGGCGCGACCTGGCACGAGGCCGAGCGCAAGGCGGTCGAAGCGCTCGCCAATGTCCGCGTGCCCGCCCCCGACCGGCGGGTGAAGGACTATCCGCACCAGCTTTCCGGCGGCATGCGCCAGCGCGTGATGATCGCGATCGCCCTCGCCTGCCGGCCGGACCTCCTGCTGGCCGACGAGCCGACGACGGCGCTCGACGTCACCGTGCAGGCCGAGATCCTCGAATTGATCCGCGACCTCTCGGCCGCCCAGGGCACGGCCGTGTTGATGATCAGCCATGATCTCGGCCTGATCGCCAATATGTGCGCCCGCGTCGGCGTGATGTATGCCGGACGCCTCGTCGAGGAACGGGCGGCGCAGGAGGTCTTCCGGGCCCCGAGCCACCCCTATACCGGCGGGCTCGTCGCCTCGCTGCCGCTGCTCGGCGCCCGCGCCAGCCATGGCCGCAGCCGGCTGAAGGAGATCACCGGCGTCGTGCCGGCGGTCACCGCCTTCCCCGAGGGCTGCCGCTTCAACCCGCGCTGCCAGGCGCGCACCGAGATCTGCATTGCGGAAGACCCCGAAGAGACCGCGCTGCCGCGCGGCGGACGGGTGAGGTGCCATCACCATGCCTGAGACCGACCAGATGATCCTCAGGGTCGAGGACCTCGCCGTGCATTTCCCGCTCGGCGGCGGGCTGCTCGGCGGCAAGCGGCGGACCGTCCATGCCGTCGACGGCGTCGACCTTCACCTCAGGAAGGGCGAATGCCTCGGGCTGGTCGGCGAATCCGGCTGCGGAAAGTCGACGCTCGCGCTCTCGATCCTCGGGCTGCAGGCGCCGACGCGCGGCCGCGTCCTGCTCGACGGGGTCGACATCGCTGCGCCCGGCGTCGACCGCAAGGCGCGGGCCCGCATCGTGCAGATGGTCTTCCAGGACCCCTACTCCTCGCTCAATCCGCGCCAGACCGTGCGCCGGACGCTGGAAGACCCACTGCGCCTGCACGGGATCACGGACAAGTCCGAGGTCGACGGCCGGATCGAGGAGATGCTGCGCCATGTCGGCCTGCGGCCCGAGCAGGCGGCGCGCTATCCGCATGAGTTCTCCGGCGGCCAGCGCCAGCGCATCGGCATCGCCCGGGCACTGATCCTGAAGCCCAAGATCGTCGTGCTGGACGAGCCTGTCTCGGCGCTCGACGTCTCGATCCGGGCGCAGATCATCAACCTGCTGCTCGAGCTGAAGGAGACGATGGAGCTCTCCTACATCATGATCAGCCATGATCTCGGCGTGGTCGAGCATATGAGCGACCGGGTGGCGGTGATGTATCTCGGCCGCATCGTCGAGACCGGCGGCTGGCACTCGATCTTCACCGCCCCGCGCCACCCCTATACCCGCGCTTTGATCGCCGCGATTCCCGACCCGTTCGGCGAGCGGCCGGGCGTCAAGATCTCCGGCGAGCTGCCGAACCCACTCGAGCCGCCTTCCGGCTGCCGCTTCCATCCGCGCTGCCCGGAAGTGCGCGACATCTGCCGCAAGCCTCCGACGCCCCCCCTTGGCGAGATCGCAAGGGAACACGAGGTGCGGTGCCTGCGCGCCGCGGAGCTTGCGTGATAGGCTAACCGCATAGAATGAGAGACCGACCTTGACTGCCATCGACCTCGACGACGGGCCGCTCGAAAGCGTGCGCTTCACCGGGCTGAAACCCGGCCCGAAACTGATCGTGCTTGGAGCCGTTCACGGCAATGAGCCCTGTGGCCCCACCGCGATCCTGCGCGCCATCGAGGATTGCCGCGCCGGGCGGCTCAGGATCCTGCGTGGCGAGGTCACCTTCGTCCCGGTCGCCAATCCCAAGGCATGGCGCCAGAAGACGCGGGAAGGCGACCGCAACCTCAACCGCGACCTGCGCGAGAAGCCGCTGGCGAACGATTACGAGGACCGGATCGGCAATCCTCTCTGCGCGCTGCTGCGCCAGCATGATGCGCTGCTCGACATCCACTCCTTCCGCGGCGAGGGCGAGCCCTTCGTCTTCTTCGGGCCGCAGAACAATCGCGGCGAGCTTGAACCTTTCGCCCGAGCGGAGGAGGAGGCTGCGCTGGCCGGCTGCCTCGGCGTCGCCATCGGCATCCATGGCTGGCTCGACAACTATGCCCGGCTGCTCGCGATCCGCGCCCGCCTCGACGTGCCCCGCCTCGCCGTGACCGAGGGCTATGGCACCACCGAGTTCATGCGCTTCTGCGGCGGCTATGCGGTGACGCTCGAATGCGGCTCGCATGACGATCCCACGGCTGGCGAGATCGGCTATGCCGCGATCCGCAACACGCTGGCGCAACTACAACTGGTTGACGCCGAAAGACCGTCCATCGCGCTTAAGGACGTGATCGAAATGGTCGACGTCCTGCTTTGCGAAACGCAAGGAGACGCGGCCGAAGGGCCGTGGCGGACCGGCGATGCCGTGGAGGCCGGCGCGATCATCGCCCGCAGGGCCAACGGCACGGCAGTCACCGCGCCACGCGACGGCTTCGTGATCTTCCCAAACAAGGCGCCGAAGCTCGGCGAGGCAATCTGCCATTTCGGCGTCGCCGGCCGTCGGGGCCTCGGCGCGGCGAGCTGAAGCCCATGCGCCAAGCCGGCCCGCCGCTCAGCGGGCCGCGAGCTCGACGAAATCGTCGCCATCCCAGCTCAGCCGCTTATGGCAGGGCTGGTAGCCGGCAAGATCGCAATAGCCGCCATGCAGGCTGAGCTCGAGCACGGGTTTGCCTCTCGCCTGCTTGATCGACCAGGCGCGGACATTGTCGCCGTAGACCTGGCGATAGCCGCCCGCGCCAGACATGAAGATGTCGAGCGTGCAGCCGCCGGAGCCGCAGAACCGGTTGACCTTGTTGCCTTCGCCACAGACCACCGCGCCATAGTCCAGCAAATAGTCGGGCAGGCCGTCGCCATTCAGATCGGCCACGCTCTGGAAGCGCGGTTTGAAGCTGGCCTTGCCGTCGCATTGCTGTCGAAGCTCTTCCCGGACGGCGGTCACCTCGGCCGGGACCTCGGCACGCTGGGCCAAGGCCCCGCCGCCCGCCAGCATCATCGCGGCGAGCGACAGAACGACGAAACGCAAGGGCATGGGAGACTCAGCCTGGGAGGGAAACGCCGCCGCATGTTGCCCCGCGCCGTCACGGAAACAAGCCGCCATGGGGAGTTGTCCGCAGGGCGAATGTCGCAGGGCGGGAGGCGCCAGCCAAGGGGGGG
>NZ_JXTJ01000016.1 GCF_001509835.1 Allobosea sp. WAO | reverse complement strand
AGATCACGCCGCAACCGCCATCACCGTCTCAAAAGCACGCGCCAGATTGGACGCCCGATCGGTCAGCCCGAACGAATCCTCCGAACACTCGGTCTCGATCCCGAACAGCATGCCGATCATCGAGGCCAGAGAAAGCAGCGCCCCGCCGACCGAACTCTTCCGCGCTGCCCCGGCGCCGGTGCGACCGGTGCCCTCCAACTCCGCCTGCCGCGCCGCAACCGCAAAAGAATCCGCCACCGCGGGCGCCGCTCCGGTGCGAGCCACCAGGCCATAGTCTAGCACGCGCTGCATCTTGATCAGGTGACGATACCAGGCGACGGTCTTCGTCACGAGCCCACGCTCGACCTGGCCCGCGTTGAGCGCGCGGTGGATCTCGACCACCCCGACCGAGACACCGTCGCAGGCCGAGAAGCCGAGGACCTGCTTGGCCTTGTCGAACCTGACGGCGTAGTCGCGCTTGTCGGCGTCGCCGGGAGCGAACTGGACCTTGACCGGAGTTGGCATCGCCCTGCTCACCTCCTTGCTCAGGTCGATCATCTGGAAGTTGGCAAGGCCGATGTTGAAGACCTCGCTCCCAACCGTGCCGGCGCCAGCCTCCAGCGCGCGTATGAAGGCCCTGGCAACATCCTGGACGTGGACGACCGGCCGCCGCTGCCGGCCGCCTCCCGTCACGACGATCTGGCCACGCTCGAAGGCGCTCAGGGTCATCACGTTCACGACGAGATCGAAGCGCATGCGCGGCGACAGGCCGAACACGGTCGCATTGCGCAACGCCACAGTGGTGAATCCGGGCCGGTTCATCGCCCTGATTGCTTCCTCGGCGGTCGCGGCGGCACGGGCATAGGCGGTGAGCGGATTGAGGTCGCAGTCCTCGCCGAGTGCTCCATCGCCACCAGCGCCGTAGACCGAGCAGGAGCCGGAGAAGACATAGCGCTCGACGCCGGCACTCCGGGCGCTGTGGGCGAGGTCGATCCGCCCCTTCTCGTTGATTTCCCAGGTTAGGCGAAGGTCGACCTCGGCTGCGGGATCATTGGACAGGCCGGACAGATCGGCCGCGCCCCAGCAGCCTTCGAAGTCGCGCGGGCCGATGTCTCGGATGTCGATCGTCTTGAGCTCGAGGCCTGGATGGCCTGCATAGCGACCAAGCGTGCTCGCGCCGAAATAGAACCGGTCCAACGCCCTCACGCGATACCCCGCGTCCAGCAACCGCCCGACCAGGACGGAGCCGATGTAGCCGCCGGCGCCGGTCACTGCAATTGTCTTGCTCATAGCGCAGCCACTCCTCTCTCTTCGATCGCGTGGGAACCAAGGGACGGCAGAACCTCGTAGCGCAGCACGTTCAGGACGTAGTCCTGTTCCTCCTCCCGCAAGCCGGGGAACAGCGGCAGGCACAGCGTGCCTTCGCCCCAGTCGATCGAGACCGGGAAACCGTTCCGGGGAACCGAGGGGTCGTTTCGGTACAGGCTGAGCTCTGTCACGGCGCGATAATTGACCGTCGCACCGATTCCCTGGTCGTTGAGCATGCGCATGACCCGGTCGCGATGGCCGCCGGGTACGTGGATCGGGAACAGGTGGCGGGCCGAGACGACGCCGGCCTCGATGGTCGGGACGCCGAGTGGCGTGCCGGCAAAGCTCTCCTCATAGCGCTGGGCGAGGAATTCGCGCCGTGCCAGCCGCTCGTCCACAGTGTCGAGCTGCGTCTCCAGCAGAACGGCCAGCAAATCGGGGAGATTGGCTTTGGTGCCGAGCCGCGTCACGTCCCAATGCTGATAGCGCCCGCCGGAGAAACGCTGCGCTGCGGCGGCTGACATGCCGTGCAGCACGGTTTCCTTCAGGTTGGCGGCGAGCTCCGCATCATTGGTGACGACGGCGCCGCCTTCGCCGCACGTGACGTTCTTCGTGGCATAGAAGGAGAAGATCGCGGCGTCGCCGTCCTGGCCCGGCCGACGGCCGGCCCGCCTGCCTTCGAAGCAGTGCGCGGCGTCTTCGATGATCTTGATCTCCGGCCGCAGCACGCCACGCAGGGCCGGTATGTCGACCATCTGGCCATAGAGGTGGACCGGGATCACGGCTTTGGTCTCCGGCGTGACCGCTGCTCGGACCAGCGTGATGTCGATCAGCAGTGTCGCCGGGTCGACATCGACGAAAACCGGCCTTGCTCCGACCTGCTTGACGACGTTCGCTGTCGCCACGAAGGTCATCGCCGGCACGATCACTTCATCGCCTGGCCCGATGCCGAGAGCGAGCAGGACAGCCACCGCGCCCTGAGTCCAGCTGCTGGTCAGCTTTGCGTGCGACGTCCCGAAAATGGCGCAGAGCTGATCCTCGACCCGGGAGCAGCGCTGTCCGCTCGTCAGAAAGCCGCTTTCGATGACTTCGGCGACCAGTGTCGCACTGCTCGCCGGCAATGAATGACGGTAAAACGGCACCCGCATGCCCGCCTCCCGGTCAGAATCTAAATTTTAAAGAACGACGAAGTACGTCAAATGTATTTTCGTCCGCCTCAAATAAGTTCACGGAAACTTAGGGCAATCAACGGAATAGCTTTCGTGAGTAACGGCTAATACGGATTAGCTAGCAATGCTGGTCTTCAAGGAGGGGTAATCCATTTTTGCCAGACCCTCCGTCAGTGCATGGCGTGTTGCTGAGAGTGCGACGGGGATCCTGGCCCACCGCAATAGAGATCGCGCAGCGAGGCGGCGATCGTCGTCCAGTCTCCGATCGCCAGAGCGACGCGATAGGCGTTCTCCGACAAGGTGCGCCATCGCGCCGGGGCGATCTTCTCCGCGGCGTGCATCGCGTCGGCGACGGATTCCGCGCTGAGACCTGCGATCGCAAGCCCGGCACCGCCCGCCTCGACCTGGCCGAGCAGCCCGGTGCCCTCCGAGAGGATGAGCGGCAGCCCCATGAGGCCGGCTTCCATCAGCGCCAGCGGCATATGGTCGAAGCGCGACGGCGCGACATAGAAATCCCATTGGCTTGCCGCCGCGACCTTGTCCTGTCCGAAGCGTGGTCCTTCGATCGTGCACATGTCGGCGACGCCGAGCGTGGCGCACATCTCGGTCAGTTGCTGATGGTTCTGCCCGCTGCCGAACATTGCGAGCCGGCCCTTGCCGCCCGAATGGTGATAGCGCGCGAAGCCTGCGACCAACAGATCGAGCCCCTTGTGCTCGATCGCCAGGCGCCCGAAGAACCCGAACGTCGGAAATTGCGCGGACGGTTTGCTGCGGCTCGGAGCCTGCGGGGTCCCGTCTATGCTGCTCGAATAGACGGCGTTGGGCAGGAGGGCGACTTTCGCGCCAGGCACGAGCCAGCGCACGACGTCGGCTTCATGCGGTGTCAGGGCGTGGACGAAGCGCGCCGCGTTCAGCGCGAAACGCTCGAGAAGCTTGATGTAGAGCACGGCTCTGGGGCGCTCCAGCTTGCCGTCCAGGCTGTAGATATGGCCGAAGCGGCTATGGGCGGTGACGCCGAAGGGCAGGCCGCGCCGCCGCATGGCGCGGGAGATCGGCAGGAGCAGCGGCTGCCTGACGCCGTGTATGTGATAGAAGGTCGCGGGGCCGCTCTCGGCGAGGATCGCCTCCAGCACGTCGTGGTCGAGACCGATATGGCGCCCGAGGACCTGCCGCCCCCGCAGCGGCATGATCTGCGCCGGAATGCCCGAAGGAACCTCCGGCGCCCGGCCCGGAGCAGCGAGAAAGATGAGGCGCGAGCGGTCGCCGGCATGGATCTGTTCCAGCGCGAGTTGCCTTGCGACCTGATGCAGGCCGTTGGCCCCCGATGGATGATCGTCGGCTTCGTCGAAAATCAGATGTCTGATGTCGAGTGGCCGATCCCTCAGGCCACGCTCGGAAGTCCCCCCGGCCAAGCTCATTGCCCCAACCCACTGCTTGTCCGATCCGCCGATCGGCGCCGCACACACTGACGAAGCCCACGCAGTTGACGTTAGGTACAATCGTCGACGTTCGCGGGGCGCCGAGATAGTGCGCGGAAGGGGTAGTCAGAGTGGCGAGTGGGTTCGCTGTTGGAATGCTCGTTCGGAAGTGGGAAACGCCGACCTGCTATTGGGCGGTCTGGCGCAGACGCGCTCCGATCCATCGTCCCGCTTGTTCAAGCGCCGAAAGGTCGATGCCGGTCGAAGCGCCGATGGCTTCGAAATGCGCGACGAGGCGCTCAGTCGCCAGATTGCCCGCGGCACCGGGCGCATAGGGGCAGCCGCCGGTGCCGCCGACCGCGCCGTCGAAGACGCGCAGTCCGAGCTGCCAGGCCGCCGCGACATTGGCGATGGCGTTTCCCGAGGTGTCGTGGAAATGCCCGGCCAGCATCGTGGCCGGCGCTCGCATCAAGGCGGCCTCGACCATCGCCGCGGTGCGCTCCGGCGTGCCGCGCCCCAGCGTGTCCGACAGCGCGATCTCGCTGCAGCCGAGCGCGAGCAGTTCAACCGTGACGGCTGCCACCGCATCGGGCCCGATCTCCCCTTCATAGGGGCAGTCGAGCGCGCAGGAGACATAGCCGCGCACCGGCACGCCAGCTTGCCCGGCGAGCGCCATCACCGGCCGGAAGCGCGACAGACTCTCGGCGATCGAGCAATTGGTGTTCTTCCGGCAGAAGCTTTCCGAGGCCGCGGTGAACACGGCCAGTGCCTGCGCGCCAGCGGCGAGCGCGGCTTCTGCCCCTTTCTCGTTCGGCACCAGCGCCGAATAGACAACGCCCGGCCAGCGGGTGATGCCGCGCATCACCGCCTCATGATCGGCCATTTGCGGCACCCAGCGCGGCGAGACGAAGGCCGTCGCCTCGATGCGGGAGAGGCCGGCCCCCGCCAGTTTGCCGATCAGGGCGAGCTTGTCGGCGGTGGCGACCGGTGTCTTCTCGTTTTGCAGCCCGTCGCGCGGGCCGACCTCGACGATGGTGACGCGTTCGCCCGCCATCTCAGGCGCCGAGATAGGCGGAGCGGACGCGCTCGTCGCGCAAAAGCTCGGCGCCGGTACCCTCGAGCGTGATCGTGCCGGTCTCGATGACATAGGCCCGGTCGGCGACGGCGAGCGCTTGATTGGCCATCTGCTCGACGAGGAGGATGGTGATGCCTTCCTCGCGTAGCCGCCGGATCACGGCAAAGACCTCGCGCACGATCAGCGGCGCGAGCCCGAGCGAGGGCTCGTCGAGCAGGAGCAGCTTCGGCCGCGCCATCAGCGCGCGCGCGATCGCCAGCATCTGCTGTTCGCCGCCCGAGAGCGTGCCGGCAAGCTGGTCCTGTCGCTCGGCGAGGCGCGGGAAGATGCCGAAATAGCGCTCGATATCGGCGGCGATGCCATCCTCGTCCCTACGCGCATAGGCGCCGAGCACGAGATTGTCGCGTACGCTCTGGTCGCCGAAGACCATGCGTCCTTCCGGCGAATGGCCGATGCCGAGCCGGACGCATTCATGGCCCTTGATGCCAGCGATGTCGCGCCCCTCGAAGCGGATCGTGCCGCCGGCGACCTTCGCCAGCCCGCCGATCGCCCGCATGAGCGTCGACTTGCCGGCGCCGTTGCCGCCGATCAGCGTCACGACCTCGCCTTGTCCGACGGAGAGCGAGATGCCCTTCAGTGCCTCGACCGCGCCATAGCGGACCTTCAGCCCTTCGATCGCGAGCATGCTCATGCCGCCTCGTCCTCCTCGGTGCCGAGATAGGCGGTGACCACCTTGGGATCCCTGCGGATCGCCTCGGGCCGCCCCTCCGCGATCAGCGCGCCGTAGTCGAGCACCAGAACATGCTGCGAGATGCCCATGACGAGGTCCATGTGATGCTCGATCAGGAGCACGGTGACACCGGCCTGCTGGATGCGGCGGATGACCTCGCCGAGCTCGTGGGTTTCCTGCGGGTTTAGCCCGGCGGCCGGCTCGTCGAGCAGAAGGAGCTTCGGCTGCGAGGCGAGGGCGCGGGCGATCTCGAGCCGCCGCTGCAGGCCATAGGGCAGGCTCTTCGCCGGCTCATCGGCGCGCTCGCCGAGGCCGAGATCGGTCAGGAGCGCCAGGGCGTCGGCGCGCGCCTTAGCCTCTGTCCGGCGGCTGGCGGGCAGGCCGAGCAGCGAGGCGGCTAAGCCGGTTTCGATGTGCAGATGTGCGCCGAGCAGGACATTGTCGAGCGCCGAGAGCTCTCCGAACAGCTTCAGGTTCTGGAAGGTCCGGGCGATGCCGAGCCCGGCGACGCTATGCGCTGGCAGGCCGACCGTCTCGCGGCCCTCGAAGCGGATCGAGCCGCCATCGGGCGCGACATGGCCGGAGAGCAGGTTGAGCAAGGTGGTCTTGCCGGCTCCGTTCGGCCCGATCAGCGCGTGGACCTTGCCGGCGCCGATCGCGAAGGAGACATTGCGGACCGGCACGATGCCGCCATAGGCCTTGTAGAGGTCATTCACGACGAGGATTTCGCCGCCAGCCGGCGCTGCCCTTGCAGAAAGAACGCTATGGCCGGCCACTTCAGGGAGGGCAGGCGCAGTGCGTCGCCAGCGCCCGGCTAGGCTCGAGACCGCCCCGGCGATGCCGTTCGGCATCAGATAGAGCGAGAACAGCAGCAGCGCGCCATAGGTGAAATGCTGCAGCGCCGGCCAGCGTGCCAGCCAGGCGTCGAGCAGGGTCAGGATCACCGCGCCGAAGACCGGGCCATAGAGCGAGCCCGAGCCGCCGAAGATCACCACCACCAGAAGCAGGATCGACAGGTTGAAGGTGATGAAGTCGGAGTTGAAATACTGGTTCTGCTGGGCGACCACGGCGCCGGCGAGCGCGCAGGTCACGGCCGAGATCACGAAGGCCAGCGTCTTGGCGCGGACCACGGAGATGCCGACCGATTGCGCCGCCGGCTCCGCCATCTGTACGGCCAGGAAGGCCCGGCCATAGCGGCCGGCGAGCAAAGAGCGCAGCATCAGATGCGTCGCGATGCACAGCGCCCCGACGAACCAGACCCAGTGCAGATTGGTGAAGCTCACCCCGCCGAGCGAGGGCGGGCTGATGCCGTAGAAGCCGGCCTGGCCCTTGAAGATGTCGGTCCATTCCGTGACGATCTTCTCGACGACGATGCCGAAGCCGATCGTGACCATGGCGAGGCTGGGTCCGGAGACGCGCACCGAGGGCATCGCGATGACGAGGCCGAAGATCGCGCCGAAGATGCAGGCCAGCACCAGCGAAAGCCAGGGATTGATGCCCCATTCGATATTGGCGATCGCCGCCGTATAGGCGCCAACCGCGAAGAGGCCGGCATGGCCCAGCGATTTCTGCCCGGCATAGCCGACGAGCACGTTGAGGCCCGCGGCGGCGAGATAGTTCACCCCGATCGTGAACAGGATCTGCAGGTAGAAATCGTTGAGTGAGAGATAGGGAACGAGCGCCAGCGCTGCCGCGAGCGCCGCCACCCCGATGGCGTGGCCGAGCGCTGGCATCAGATCTTCTCCACGCTGCGCGCGCCCATCAGCCCGCTCGGGCGGACGACCAGCACGATGATGATCAGCAGGAAGATCGTGATCTCGCGCATCTCGGCGCGCCACAATCCGACCAGCGCCTCGACCACGCCGAGCAGGAAGCCGCCGAGCATGCAGCCGCGCGGACTTGTCAGGCCTCCGACGATCGCGGCCGAGAAGGCCTTCAGCGCGACGCCGAGCCCGATGAAGACCGAGGCGGTGGTGATCGGCGCGATCAGGATACCGGCGAGACCGGCCAAAGCCGAGGAGATCACGAAGGCGAGGATGACGATCGTTTCGACATTGATGCCGACGATCGCGGCCGCCTGCGGGTTGAAGGCGACGGCCCGCAGCGCCTTGCCGAAGCGCGTCTTGCGCAGGACGATGTCGAGCCCGACCATGACCGCGACCGCGACGACCGCGATCAGCACCTCCTGCGGCCGGATGCCGGCGCCTGCGATGCGCCAGACATCACTGCCGAGCGGGGAGGGAACCGCGATCGAGGCCGGCCCCCAGATCGCCAGCGCGGTGTTCTGCATGATGATGCCGAAGCCGATCGTGCTCAGCACCCAGTTGAGTCCGCCCGCACCGACGAATGGCTTGATCGCGCAGTAGTAGAGCGCGACGCCGATGGCGCCGACCACGACGACGCTGGCGACCGTCGCCAGCACATAGGCCGTCATCGTCATCTCGGCCTGGGTGAGATTGCCGAAATGCGGCTTGCCCGCCGCCAGCAGCAAGAGCGAGACGCCGACCAGGCTGCCTGGCACCAGGAAGGCGCCCTGGCCGAAATTGAAGGTCTTGGTCGTGGCATAGGTGATGTTGAAGCCGAGCGCGATCAGCCCGTAGATCGCGCCCAGCGCCAGACCGCTGGCCAGAGCCTGAAGGAATGCCGTCATCGTCTCTCCGCCACGACTCAGGTCGTTTGCGCCATCATTTTGAGCGGCTAGCGGCCAGAGGCGCCATCAGCCGATCCGTTTCCACTCGCACGCCGTCATGCTCGCCCTTGTGGCGAGCATCCACGTCTTGAACACCGCATCTGCCGAACCAAGACGTGGATGGTCGGGACAAGCCCGACCATGACGGAAGGAGGCAGCTGAAGAGGCTCAGCGCTTCAGATCGGCCGCCGTCAGGCCCTTGACCACGGCGTCGTCGAGCTTGACCACGCGGCCATCCTTCCACTGGGCGAGATGGAAGTCGGCGACGCCCAGCGCCTCATGCTGCTCCTTGCTGAAGGGCTTCTCGTACTTCTTGATGATGCCCTGCACCGCGCCGAGGTTTTCGAGCGCCTGCTGGACCTTCGGCCCCTCGGTGCCGCCTGCCTGCTTGATCGCGGCGGCAATCAGCATCACCGCGTCATAGCCCTGCGCGGCCGAAACGAAGGCCGGCATGTTCGGATGCTTGGCCATCAGGCGCTTGTGCAGTGCCGCGGCGCGGTCGCTCGCATCCTCGGTGGTCGAGGCGGCGAAGATCGTCTTCTCGGCGAGCTTGGGGCCGGCGATGTTGATCAGCGGCGTGTTGATCGAGCCCCAGGTCGAGAGCAGGCCAGGGTAGTAGTCCATCTTCTCCATGCTCTTCAGCACCTGCGCGGTGGCGTCGGCCAGCGAGCCGGTGATGATCATGTCCGCGCCGGCCGCCTTCAGCTTGGCGAGCTGCGAGGTCATGTCGGTGTCCTTCGGCCCGAACTTCTCGATGCCGACCGGCTTGATACCATGCAGGGCGAGGATCTCCTGAAGGTCCTTGGTCGCCGCCTGGCCGTAGCCGGTGGTGTCGGCGATGATCGCGACATTCTTGGTCTTGGAGGCCTTGACCGCATAGGCGGCGAGCAGAGCGAGCTGCTCGCGGTCGACCATCGAGACGCGGAAGATGTAGTTCTGCGGCTCCTTGGCGTAGCGGGCGGTAATGTCTGTCGCGGTCGCGACATGCGAGACCACCGGCACCTTCTTCTGCTGCGGGATGTGCAGCCAGGCGAGCGCATTGCCGGAATTGGTCGGGCCGACCACGGCCGCGACCTTCTCGTTGTCAATCAGTTCGTTCATGTTCTGGATCGACTTCGGCGGCGCGCCGGCATCGTCGCGGACGACGCCGACGATCTTGCGGCCGAGCACGCCACCCTGTGCGTTCAAATCCTCGATCGCGGCCTGGAAGCCATAGAGGCCCGACAGACCGAGCTCGGCGGCGCCGGAGGCTGACTGGTCGGCATTGTAGCCGATCTTGATCTCGTTCTGGGCGAAGGCCGGCAGTGAGAGCGCCATGCCGGTCGAGACCAGCAGGGCGCCGAGCATGCGGCGGGAAATCAGGGTGGTCATGAACGTTCCTCCGGTTGTCGTCCGCTTGATGCGGTTCTGTGGTGAGTGTTGAAGGCGCAGGATGCCGGGCTAGCTGCCCTTACGGCGCTCCGCCAGCAGTTCGCGAGCCCGGTCGACGCGGACATCGTGGGCGCGGGCGAGTTCGGCGGCGATCGCCTCGATCTCGGCGCCCTCGGCGCCGGCGACGATGGCGATGTTGCGGGCGTGCAGCGCCATGTGACCGCGCTGGATGCCCTCGGTCGCCAGCGCCCGGAGCGCCGCCATGTTCTGGGCGAGCCCGACCGCGACCGTAACCTCGGCCAGCTCCTGCGCGCTGGTGACACCGAGCAGGCGCAGCGACCATTGCGCCAGCGGATGCGTCTTTGTGGCGCCGCCGACCAAGCCGAGCGCCATCGGCATCTCGATCGAGCCGACGAGATTGCCGTCCTTGTCCTCTTCCCAGGTCGTCAGCGAGGTGTAGCGGCCGCTGCGGGCGGCATAGGCATGGGCGCCGGCCTCGATGGCGCGCCAGTCATTGCCGGTCGCGACCACCACGGGGTCGATACCGTTCATGATGCCCTTGTTGTGGGTGGTGGCGCGGTAGGGGTCGATCGCCGCAAAGGTATACGCGTCGAGCATGCCGTCGATCATCCGCCGGCCGGAGAATTCCTTGGTCGTCAGCGCCGCCTCGGGAATAGTGACTGTCGCCCGTGCCAGCCTGAGGTCGGCCAGGTTCGACAGGATGCGCAGGCGCACCGTACCGCCGGTGATGCGCTCGACGATCGGCGCCACCGTTTCGGCCATGGTGTTGACGGTGTTGGCGCCCATAGCGTCGCGGACATCGACCAAGAGGTGCATCACCACGATCGGCCCGCGCGGAGTCTGCGGGAAGACATGGACCTCGATGCCCTGGCAGCCACCGCCGAGCGAGACCAGCACCTTGTCCTTGGCGTTGGCGGCGGCGACTATCTCGCCTTGTGCCGCCAGCAGCTTGTGGCGCGCGCCTTCGGGATCGCTGACGCCCAGCAATTGGACCTGCGCCCGCATGATCGGCCGGTCGCTCGATGTGCGGAAACCGCCGGAGCCACGGGCGATGCGGGCCATATAGGAGGCGGCGGCGACGACCGAGGGCTCCTCGACCGCCATCGGGATCAGGTAGTCCTTGCCGTTGACGGTGAAGTTGGTGGCGACGCCTAGCGGCAGTTCGAAGGTGCCGACGACGTTCTCGATCATGCCGTTGGCGAGATTGAGCGGCAGCCCGCCGGGCTGGGCGAGCAAGGCGAGGTCGGCATCGGCGAGGCCGGCAGCAGCGACGGCCTGGGACAGTCGCTCGGAGCAGCTCAGATTGCGGTAGTTCTCGATGCGCGAATTCACTGCGCGCGCGGCGCCGCCGCGTGCCTGGGCCGTCGTCATGCAGTTTCCTCCCCAGCCGGGGTTTTTGTTGCGCCGCGCATTGGGCATCGGCGCTTCTTCGATTGACAAGCTCGGACAATCGCTGGAGAGCGGCAAGGCACAATTTCTGCAATGTCCCATTCTCTGTACCAGTTGATTTACTGGTACAGATGCGAGGTCCGATGGACGAGCAGGCCGAAGGCAACCGCACTGGCGCGATCGTCGCGCGCATCGGCAGGATGATCGACGAGGGGCTACTCCAGCCCGGGCGACGCATGGCCTCGCTGCGGAGCGCCGCCGGCGAATACGGCGTCTCGAAGAACACCATGGTCGAGGTCTATGACCGGCTCGTCGCCAGCGGCCGGCTGGAGGCGCGGCGCGGCGCCGGCTTCTATGTCCGCGCCCCCGGCCATCGCCCCAGCGAGGCGCCTCCGCAGCATATGACCGAGGCGATCGACATCGTCTCGCTGCTGCGCGAGCAGCTTTGCCAGGTCCATCCTGTGCGCGTCGGCGACGGGCGTCCGCCATCCTCCTGGATGGAGGATTCCGAGCTCGGTCGTCATTTGCGTCTGCGCGGCGGCAAGGACGAGCTGCCGGTCAAGCATGGCTATGGCGACCCGGTCGGCTACGGACCACTGCGGGCCCAGATCGGCCTGATGCTGGCCGAACGCTCGATCCAGGCCTCGCCGGCGCAGATCCTGATGACCTTCGGCGTCAACCATGCGCTCGACCTGATCATCCGCCACTTGCTGCAGCCGGGCGATACCGTGTTGGTCGACAGCCCCGGCTATTATCCGCTCTTCGGCAAGCTGAAGCTCGGGCGCATCGAGATCGCAGGCGTCCGCCGCCTCGCCGACGGGCCCGATCTCGACGATCTCTCCGCGCAGATCGCCCGGCACCGGCCGAAAATCTTCTTCACCCAGTCGCTGGCGCATAATCCGACCGGCGGCTCGATCGCCCTGCCGGTCGCCCACCGCCTGCTCCAGATCGCCGCCCAGCACGATCTCACCATCGTCGAGGACGATCCTTTCGCCGATGTGATGCCGGCGAGCGCGCCGCGGCTCGCTGCGCTCGACCAGCTCGAGCGCGTCATCTATGTCGGCACCTTCTCCAAGACGCTCTCGGCCAGCCTGCGCATCGGCTACATCGCCGCGAGTCCGGCGCTCGCCCGCTCGCTCGGCGACATGAAGATGCTGACCGTGGTCAACTCGTCCGGATATCTGGAGCGGCTGATCAGCGACCTGATCGCCAGCGGCCAGTACCGCCATCATCTCAAACGCCTGGGCGAGCGGATCGGCAAGGCGACGCGCAACGCCTTCGCCAGCCTCGACCGTCTCGGCCTGCCGATCTTCGCCCGCCAGGGCGGCGGCTATTATCTCTGGGTCGGTCTGCCGCAGCGCCTGGACGATCTCGCGTTGGCGCGCCGGGCCTCGGAGCAGGGCATCTTCATCGCGCCCGGCACGGTCTTCCTGCCCGATCGGCGCTCTGGCGAGCTCGATGCAGGCCCGTCCGGCATGCGCGTCAACGTCGCCTATGCCGACGATCCCGCCTTCGTCGCCTTCCTGCAGAAGGAACTTGGGGATTTCGCCGCGGCGGGCGAGGTCGCGTCGCAGCGGTCGTGAAGACCGCGCCGGCGACCGGCGATAACGCGTTTCCAGCACCGATGTCGGGGCCGGCTCGTTGGCCGCATGGGCCAAGCTGCTGCGATAGGTCGTGGGCGATCGAGCCGGCTGCGTCGACCGGTGTCAGGGAGCCGGTCTGAGCTTGCCGGTCCGCAAGGCGTCGACGATGTTGCGGATGCTGTCGATCACCAGTTCCGGCCGCTCCTTGTGGATATCATGGCCGCTGCCCGTGTTCGTGATGTGCTTGGCGCCCGGCACGAGTGCGGCAAGCTTGGTCTGCGCCTGCTTTTGGGCCCTGTCGGTGACGTAGCCGAAATCGGAAGGGATGTCGGGCGGCAGTCGCCTGTCGGCGATGAGCCCCGGGATGAGTGGTCCCCAGGGCCGATCGGCGCTGAGCACGATCAATGGCATCGGCCGGAGCGGCGTGGCGGCGAGCACCTGATCGAAACTGAGATCCGCATCGACCCGCTCGATCGCAGGATAGATTTTCAGCGCCTCCGTCAGGTCGCCATCGAGCAGAACCCGCTGGATCGCCCATTCGCGCGGCGTCTGCGCCGCCCGAAGCCCCTCGGACAGGGCATCGACGAGGACCATGCCGTTCACCGCGCCGGGGTGGGTCATCGCATAAAGCCGGCTGACGAGGCCGCCATAGGAGTGCCCGGCGACCACGAAAGGCGTCGCGATGCCGGCAGCGCTCACCAGCTCGTGCAGATCGGCGACTGCCTGCCTCGCGCTGACCGGCTGCGAGACCGGGGCGCTGCGGCTCGGCGCCTCGCCGACCGGCGTCCCCGGCCGGTCATAGGTGCAGACCCGCGTGAACCCTGCGACCGCGGAGAAGACGTTCGCCTTGCCCGGCTCGGAACTAGTCCAATCGGCGGCAGAGGCGCGTGCGCCGGGCACGATGATCACGGCCGGAGACCCCTTGCCGCGACATTCGAGATGCATCTTGCGACCGCCGTCGAGGTCGACAATGCCCGCGAAGTCGCCGCCCTGCGCAAGCGCCGGGGCAAGCGGTACGGCGAAGCCAAGCAGGATCGGCACGGAGCGCCGAAGCGATATCAGGCAGGCTTCTCGGCTGGGCATTCGGCATCCCTGGTTCGATCAGCGCGCACACGCTGCAGATGCGGGTCCGGGAGGTTAGGCAGCGCGGACCTGCGACGCAAACCGGGTACTTCGGAAGCTGCCGGACTGGAGCGGCGGCACGGCCACGGTCGTCGATCGCAACGCACACCGTGGTCCGATCCGCCGGAGCCCTCGCGCCCGCTGCGTCTTTCGTTGGCTGGCGATCTCGCGTGGCTGCGGCTGGATTTGTCCTCGCCCACGGCATGCATGCGGGCCGCCACGCTCGAGTGGCGCGATCCGAGGCACTCTCCGGGCGCCCCGGGCCGACGTAAGGCACGTCCGGACGACGAGGCTCGTCACCGGCTGAAGACGGACACCTCGTTCAGGCGCGCGAGGGTCTTCGGCGATCGTGGACGGTCGGTCATCAAGTTGGGATGCAATGTCATGGCCGCGAAACCTGTCGTCCTCTCAACTTCGGCAGAAAATCTGATTCTGGAAGACCTGCAATGGCTCTGGCCTATGACGAAGGCGAGAGCGGTTGTTCCGGAGGAAAACAGCATCTTCAAGCAAGATGACGCCCGTCTTCCGCGCGCCCAAGAATCGGGTCGTGATCTGATGCTTGGTGGGAGCAGGCGCCTCTGGGGCAGGTCGCGGTCGGTCCGGCAGACGTCGACCGCCGGTCGCCGCAAGATCTGCACCCGCTACGGGCAAAGCGCAGGCATTGATCTTTCTTGGCTTGGAGACCAGTTTCGGCCCGTCGTCTAATTTTCAAGGCAACCGGTTGGGGAACGCGGTGAAGCAGTTTAGACTGGATGGCGGCGCGCCACTGCTGGCCGATATCGATCGCCAGCCGCCGATGGCCGAAGCCTCGCATCACCTCGCGCTGAAGCTGAGGTTGACGTCGCTGGCGCTCGGCTGCTCAACCCATAAGGAACTTTGCGCGCGCTTCGCCGCCATCAATCGGACGACGCTGTTCGTGCCCCAGAACGCCTACAAGTGGCTCAGCGGCAAGGCCATGCCGCGCGCCTCCAGTGTCTACGAGGACTGGGTAAGGGTCGTCGATGGCGCGCTGACCGCGCCGTTCATCGCCTCGTCCTCGTTCCAAGA
Organism: Allobosea sp. WAO; assembly: GCF_001509835.1. Classification (GTDB taxonomy): domain Bacteria; phylum Pseudomonadota; class Alphaproteobacteria; order Rhizobiales; family Beijerinckiaceae; genus Allobosea. Next base: position 158,394 of record NZ_JXTJ01000016.1, on the reverse strand, counting down.
GTTCCAGGACGCGATCTGCACCCGCTTCGTCGTGCCGGAAACCGCGCTTGCGATGCTGCGGGCGGAGGCTGGCCTGCCGCCGGGGCGGGATCCCATCGTCGCCGCACCGTCGTCCGCCTCTTCAAATGCGCCGCAGCTCGGCGGGCATTGGCTGGAGGGTGGCTATCTCGCGATTTCACCGGCCTGGTCCCGAGCCGCGGGAGGGCAGCTGATCCTCGGCGCCGTGACGATCCACCCCACGGCGGCGCAACGTCTGGAGATCAGCTACAGCGAAAACCTGTTCAACCGCCAGGTCCTGATGAGCGGGCAGTTGCTGCATGATGGCCGTACCGCCCAGGGCGCGCTAACCTGCTCCTATACGCACCGGCTGTTCTTTATGGCGTTGAACGTACCCACGCCTCCGGCCAGTCTCATCGGCGGAATCTTCAGTGGCGCAGCCGTGCATGACCCAGACGCTCGCGCCACCGCATGCCGCATCCTGCTTCTGCGGGCGCATGGCATTCAGCCGGAGGCCCTGCTCGCGCGCGCAGGCTATCTCGGCGCTGACGGGGCACTGGTCGAGCGTGAACTGGCCGCGCTCGGCTATCGTGACGATGCCGCAAGGACTGCGCTTGGAGCCGGCGTCGTCGAGTTCCTGACCGGGCTTTCATCCTCCGGCCTCTGCGAGGCCCGCCTTAATGATCTCGCGCCGCTCGAGCAGTTGATCGAACGTCTCACTCCATCCGAGTAGCCGCAAGGTTTGGATTCTTGGCAGCGCGACCGGGATCTGACGTTGCGGAATGATTGCATCCACGACTACTTACGAGCGCAGCAAGGCGCTCCGGTCGACTATTGGCGCCATCAGAAGAAAGCGCAGAAGCGCGCAATCAAGCAGCAGCGTGGCCGGTAAAGGCTGAATTGGCGCTCAATTCGCCCAAAATGCCCCTGCTGACGCGAACTGGCGATCGCTCCGCTGGCCTAGTTCCGAAGCTGAGCCCCTTCCGCAATCGCGACGGCCCCGGTCGTCACCGTCCGCAGTTTCCAGCCCTCCGAGCGCGAGCCGGCGAGGTTGAGGCGGCTGGTCATGAAATGCAGCCGCTGCGTGTCCGCGCTCTTCGAGGTGCAGAAGCGGTCCTGGAGATAGAAGGGCGGTATCGCCTGGTAGTAGAGCGTCGCCTCGACCGAGGCCGGTTTGCCGTCGATCTCGGGTAGGGCGATCCGATAGAGCGTCGCGTCGCCGCCACCTTCCCGGTAGTCGGGATCGTCGCCGACATTGACCGGCCCGGCCTCGTCCGCCAGCTCCGGCCCGGCGCCGAGGGACGCCGCGAGCTTCACCCGCTCGTTGCGCTTGAGATAGCCTTTCGGCAGCAGGCGGTTGTCCTTCACATTGGCGCAGATTGACAGGAAGCTCGTCGTCAGCTGCCCGGCCGGCGCGGAGCCGGTGACGCATTGCGCCGGCCCGGACAGCGGCGGGCTCGAGACCAGCTCTTGATAGATCTGGACCTGGTCCTGCCGCGTGATCACCTCGTGATGCGGCTGGTGGGCGAGCGGGTCGAGCCTCGCCGAGCAGTCGGAATTCCACCAGACTTCGCCGGCAACGGGCGTGCCCTTGGCGTCGGTGATGACGCCGAGCGCATCGGTGCGTCCCGAGGCCCAGATCGTCCGGCCGCCGGCGTCGAGCACCTTGAATGCGATGAAGGCGCGCCGGAAGCCGACTCCGCTCGGGAATTTGTGCCCGACCTTGTTGGTGATGCGCACCGAGGCCTCCAACGCCGACCCGGTCAGCCGGATGTTCTCGACCGCGATGGCGGCGGTGCGCTCGGCAGCCTGATGGTCGATCGCCTTCTCGGTGAAGAGCAGTGGATCGATGCCCTTCTTCGTCAGCATCGGATCCTGAGTCCGGATTCCCATCAGCTCGGGGAACTGCTGCGCCATCTTGATCAGGAACGCGTTTAGCCCGACCAGCGCATGGCTGGCGAAGCCCGAGCGCACCGGCAGGTCGATCTCCTCCGGCGGCAGGGTGTGCTCCGCCTGCGGGAAGTTCGAGTATTCCTGGATGCTGGCGATCTTGCTGCGATAGGGCTGCCCGTCCGCATCGCGGCTCGGCATGTGGCAGCTCTGGCAGGTCTCCGGGCTCTTGCCGGCGCCGAAGGGCAGCGCCCCGTCCGGGGACTGGCCGGTGCGGAAATCGCTGAACGCCCATTCGGCATAGGTCGTCTGCTCGTAGGTGTGGCCGATGACCTTGCCCTTGTCGAGCACCGGCAGATGCACCGTGTGGCAGCTGCCGCAGAGCTCCGAGCTCTTGATGGCGGGGTTCTGCACCGGCGTCATGCCGAGCGCATGCTCCATCGGCTTCACCCTGGGATCCTCGAACGGACCTTTCATCTGGGTCATCTCGCCCATCAGGAAGCTGCCGGTGAAGGTCCTGGCGAAGCCGGTATTCTCGGGGTTGAGAAAGGCCTGTCGCTCCTCGACGCAAGCGTTCTGCGGCTCCGCCTTGACCCGGTTCCGTTCGGCCTCGCTCAGCGCCATCGCGTGACAGGTCACGCAGGAGACACCGTCGCGGGCGAGCGCCCCATGCTTCGCGGCGAGCCCGGAATGGCCGGCGGGCCATGGCACCGCGGCGACGGCGGCGCGCGTGAACGGAGTGCAGCCCTTGCCGGCGGCTCGCTGGTCGACCTTGAACTGTCTTTGCCCCATCACGCCATGACAGCCGAGGCAGGTGTCCTGCACCAGCTCCGCCGCCTGCGGGTGGAAGGTCTCGGTCTCGCTGGCGAGCTGGGCGAAGAACACCGGGTCGCGCCCGGCCAGGCCCATGGGCGAGGTGCTCCAGGTGCCATAGGGCGAGAGATTGAGGAAACGGCCGCCCGGCCCCGGCAGCGTCATGTCGAAATGCAGCCCGGTCGAGCCGGCATCGTGGCAGCCGAGGCACTGGTCCGAGCTCAGGAATTGCTGCTTCGCCTCGCGCCGGTCGGCGCTTGCCCAGACATTGTCATAGGTTTGCGACGGCATTCGCATCACCTTGTCCGCGCTCGGATGCGGGAAGGGGATGCCGTAGAAGGCGGCGAATTCAGGTGCCGGGCTCTGGCGGGCGGGAGCGCCGAGCAGCGTGACGTCGTCGGATTCCTGCACGATGCGCAGGTGGTTCAGCATGGCGGAAAGGTCGTCATGCGCCTGGGCCGAGCGATCAGTGAAGCTGTTCTGGCTCAGGAAGACCAGCGGGCGGCCGGGCTCGCCTTTGATGTTCTTCATGTCGGCGAAGGTCGTATTAGCCTTGGCGCTGGCATGGCAGTTCACGCAATATTGCCCGAAGCCCATATTTGGATAGCCGTTGCCGGGCCCGGCCGGCCAGTCCGGCTTCCAGTCGCTCCAGCCGAACCAGCCCCAGAACCAGCCATCATGCGATGCCTTGGCGTCGCGCACCATCACGGCCGCGCCGCTGGTCGGCAGCAGGCGCAGCGGGTCGATATCGCGACAGAGAGCGGCGGGGGCCGGGAACATCTCCTTGACCATCAGCGCCCCGTCCGGAACCGGCGCCTCGGTTGCGGCCGTCTCGTGCGCTCCGCCACGGTTGGCCTTCAGCCAGCCGAACATCTCCGGTGAGTACCAGATCACGACCGGCGCATGGGTGCCGTGATAATTCCCGGTCGCCTTGTCGTTCCGGAGCGTCGCGGTGAACGGCCCGGTATCGCGCACCGCCTTGTCGACGCGCCAGCCCGCGGCAGGATTGCGGTGGCAGAAGGCGCCGAGATAGCGGCCGAGCTTCTCCTGATAGACGTCGAGCGGAAAGGCGCCCGGCCTGCGGATATCGCCATCGAGTGCGGCGCAGAGCGCGGGGTCGCTGGGGACCATCGGCGTCGGACGTTCGGCCGGGCATTGGGAGGCGGCGGCGAGCCCCGGAACCAGGGAGAGCAGGCCGAGGAGCGCGATCTGGCGAAGCATGAAGAAGCCCAGGCGATAGTCGACGCGAGGTTGCGTGCAGACCCAGCGCTGTGCAAGCCCACGATGGCCGATCAGTGGACGTGTCCTGCGTGCCGGGCCGGCTGCAGGTGTCGGGTCATGGAACGGTTTCTGGACCGGAGTCCGGGCCCACACGATCCATTGCGGCAGTGCCGCCCTACTGCCCCCATTCGATGACACTGAGATCGAGCGGCAGCGCGCGGCGGATCGCCAAAGGCGGCACGACCGGCGTCAGGGTCACGGGCGTACCCGTTTCCGCGGCCTTGTCGAAGTCGGCCGTGCCAGCCCGGTCGATCGCCTTCACCGTGAAGGCATCGAAGACATAGGGCAGGCCATCCGCGAGGAGCGGAGACGGCCCATCCATGATGTGCAGGTGCAGATGCGGCTCCGAGCTGTTGCCGGTATTGCCGACATGGCCGATCAGATCGCCGCGCCTGACCTTGTCGCCCGCCTTGACCCGGACACTCCCCGGTTTCATGTGAGCGTAGAGCACGAAGGCGCCGCCACCGATATCGAGCACGGCGAAATTCCCGTCGGCTTCGCTGATCGGCAGTCCGTCGGGCAACGCTCCGGGAACCTGGTCGGGAAGATCGTTCCGGGTATCGACGATGGTGCCGTCGGCCACGGCCAGAACGGGCTCGCCATAGATGTGGTAATTGGCGACCTGCTTGCGGTCGCCTTTGACCAGCCGCCCATCGGCGCCGAGCTTCTCCCAGTCGATGGCGAAGCGCTGCGCCAGGCGAAAGCCGCCATTGAGCGGCAGCAGGGCGCGGACATGCCGGACCGAGTCGCAGCAGCCGTCGCCGGCGATATAGCCGTCGCCGCGCAGCGGCGGCCCCAGCACGGGGGGCGTAGCGTTCGTCACAGCAACGGGGCCGAGCCTGATCACGGCATCGGCCTTGAACTGGTCGAACCAGGCCTCGACATCGTGCCGCAGGCGTTGCGGAACCGCGCGTCCGGCCGGCAGCGCCACATGCAGGAAGCCGATGCCGTACTGGTAGCCGCCGAGATCCGCCGACTCGTTGCCGCGCCGGCCCCCGGGAGAGAAGCGCCGTGCGATCTCCGCACCATCGAGGATCGCGAGCGGCTCCTTGTCCTCGTCGCCGAAGATGCTGAGCCGCTTCAGCTGGACCCGCTCGCCCGTCACGTTCGACAGCTGCAGCTCGTAAACCAGATGCTGGAGACCATCCGAGCCGAGCACGGGCCGCGGCGCGAACAGCACATTGCCGACCAGACCCGTCGGCATCACCGCGGCGAGGGCTGCCGGGGTCTCGGCGCGCAGCGCATGCGACAGCGGCGGAACGAGCGTGAAGCCCATCGCCACGGCGAGCAGCGCTCTCATCATCCCGCTCATCGCGCGTCCCTGTTCTCGATCGCCATGCGCCGCGCCGTCAGGCCGCGACCACCTGCTGACGAGCGGTCGCGACGAGATGGCCGCCCAGACGGTCGGCCATCGCCATGATCGTCAAGGTCAGGTGCTTGTCGGGCAGATCGGGAATGACTCCGCCATCGCAGACATAGAGGTTGTCGAAGTCATGGCATTTCAGGTCGGCATCGACGACACCGCGGCGAGGGTCCTGCGAGATGGCGGTTGTGCCGGCATAATGGATTCCGGTGCCGCTATTGTCGCGGCTGGCGTAGATCATCGTGGCGGAGGCCCGCCGGAGTACGCGCCGGCCCCAGACGCTCATCGCATCCATCATCTGATGGCTTGCAGCGGGGATCGTGAAATCGACCTCCACCTGAGGGACGCCATAGGCATCGACGCTCCGGCCCGGCCGCACCCGGTTTCCGGGCATCGCCTCGCCCTGGCAGAACAGGCCGAGCGTGACATAGCTGTGGAACATCATCCGGGCGAACCGCTCCTTCAGGAAGGGCGGGAAGTGGCGCATGCCGGTCAGGTAATGCGGCACGTCGGGCGCGCTATGGATGGCGTGCCCGATGAAGGGGAAGGGCGCGCCGTCGGGCAGCCGGCCTTGCGACAACAGGATCAGCAGGTCGCCATAGCCGAGATCATAGTTGCGCCGCTTGCCCCAGAGCTTCAGCAGCGAGGTCGAGAGCACGACCTTGGGATTGTCCTGCAGGCCCGCTCCGACCCGCTCATGCCTGTTGCCGAGGCCGGAGGGATCGGCCTCATCGGCCGAGTTGAACAGGATGCGCGGCGTCTCGACCGCTCCGGCGGCCAGCACCACGGTGCCGGCGCGCAGATGCCGCCGCTCGCCGCTCACAAGATCGATATACTCGACCCCCGCGATCCGCCGGCTGTTACCGTCGCGGAGCAGGCGGACCACCTTCGCCTGCGTCCGCAACTCGTAGTTCGGCAGGTCGGCGATCTGCGGCAGCAGCCGCGTCGAGAACTTGTAGACCGCGCCGACCGGACAGCCCGAGGTGCACATCCCCGTCGAGATGCAGGATGTCGGGGTTCCCGCCTTGGTGTTGATCGCCTTGCGGTTCGGGATTGCGTGGGAGTGCCCGTCCTTCAGCGCCTTGACGGCATCGACGATCAGCCGGTCGGCCGGGCGCAGCGGCTTCGGCGGCAGGTAATCGCCATCCGGCAGGTTCGGCAGCCCTTCCTTGGTACCGCAGACGGCGATCAGGCGCTCGACCGCGCCGTAATGCGGTGCGAGATCGGCATAGGAGAACGGCCAGGACTTGAAGTCCTCCGCCGAGAACCGGACGCTGACGCCGTTCCAGAGGTTCTGCAGCCCGTTGACGGCGAGCACCTGGAAATGCCGGAAGCCACCCTTCGGCCGAGCTGTTGAACCGGTGCGGCCATCGGCGAAGAGCGGGTGGACGAAGAGGCTGTCATGCGGGTCGCTGGGCCAGGTCGTGCTCGGATCGATCCCGAAATCCCGGGTCACGCCGGGCGGTATCGTCGTCCGGAAATGGTCCTCCGGCAGCATCGTGCCATGTTCGAGCGAGATCGTGCGCAAGCCGGATCTGGCGAGCTTGTGGGCGAGAATGCCGCCGCCCGCGCCGGTGCCGACGACGACGACATCGCAGAATTCAGCCTCGGTCACGCATGCCTCCCACGGGCCACTCCCCGACCGAGCGCAAGAAGTCCGGTGAAGCGAAGCGGATATACTCGAGGAAGCCGAGCAGCGCGGTCCGCTCGGGGCCGAGATCGGCGCGGCGCAGCCGCCCCGTATGAGCGAAGTCGGCCCGCAGCTCGACCGCCGCGAGCGCCGCGCCGATCTGCCGGTTGGCACGTCCGATCCGCGTGATGTCGGCTAGCATCGGCATCAGCACCGCGCGATACGGGCTGAGCTCGATCAGTGCTGCAACCAGCCGCTCGCTGTCCCCGGGAATGGCCGTGCCGGCGGCATCGGCGCTGCCCGGCGTTTGCTGCTCGAGAGCCGGCGACAGCTGGTTCATGCCGTTGCAACCCGAACCGGAGCCGCATCGAGCGTCCGGAGCGGCCGGCCCGATTCGAGATGCCGCTCGATCTCCTCGAGCGAGACGCCGCTGGTCTCAGGCACCAGCAGATAGGTGAAGACCAGACCGGCAGCGCAGACCAACGCGTAGACCGCGAAAACCCCGCCGAGCCCGATACTGCTGACCAGCATCGGGAAGGAGAACACGACGAGGAAGTTGAAGCCCCAATTGGCGAGCGAGGTCACGCTCATGCCGAGGCTGCGAACCTTGAGCGGGAAGATCTCGGACATCATCACCCAGGGCAGCGGGCCGATGCTGGCGGCGAAGGCAGCGATGTAGAGAACCAGGCCGATTGTCGCGAGGATATCCAGCGATTCCGAGCCGGTGGCCGCGCCCAGCGCGATCATGCCCAGGCTGAGGGCGGTGCCGGCAAAGCCGATGAAGAGCAGGCGCCGCCGGCCGATCCGGTCGATCAAATACATGCCGACGAAGGTCATCCCGACATTGACGACGCCGATGCCGACCGTCGCCAGGATCTGCGTCGAGGTCGAGTTGAAACCCGCCTCCTTGAACACCGTCGGCGCGTAGTAGATCACGGCGTTGATGCCGCTGAGCTGCTGCAGGAAGAACAGCCCCATGCCGACGATCAGCGCCGGCCGGACCGTCGGGCTGAGCAGGTCCGCCCAGGTGCCGGGCCGGGTCCGTTGCTGCGCTGCCTGGCGGATGCTCGCGAGTTCCGCATCGACCGCCGGATCATGCGGCGCGAGCTCGCGAATCCGTGCGATCGCTTGGCGCGCCTCTTCGGTACGCCCCTGCAGGGCGAGCCAGCGCGGCGTATCGCCCATGCGATACATGCCGACGAGCAGGGCAAGGGCAGGCAGGACGCCCATCACGAACATCAGCCGCCAGGACTCGGCGAAGACGAAGTCGACGATATAGGCGCCGAGAATGCCGAGCGTGATCGCCAGCTGGTAGATCGAGACCAGCATGCCGCGCTTCTCGGCCGGCGCGCTTTCGGAAATGTAGAGCGGCGCCACCATCGCGGCGATGCCCACGGCCAGCCCGAGCAAGAGGCGCGAGGCCGTCAGGACCCAGACCGCGCCAGCCATAGCCGAGAGCAGCGCACCCGCCGCGAACAGCAATGCGGCGACCAGCAGCAGGGCCCGGCGTCCATAGGTTTCGGTGGTCCGACCCGCCAGCAGCGCGCCGCCCAGCGCGCCCAGCGGGACGGCGGCGGTCATCAGCCCCTCGTCGAACGGGCTGATGGTGAATTCCCCGCGCAGCAGATGCAGCGCGCCGGCGATGACGCCCTCGTCGAAGCCGAAAAGGAAGCCGGCAATGCCGGCGATGGCAGCTACGAAATAGATCATCGTCTCCGCTCTGGTTGGCGTGGGTTCGCGGGCGTCAGCGCAGGATGCCGTTCGCCACCTTGCGGAAGGCGGTAATGATGTCGCTCTCGTCGGCTTCGGTCAGGGTCGAGCCGATGGCGAGCAGGGCACCGCGCGCCTGGAACTCGTCGCAGCGCGGCAACGCGCCGACGCCATAGTCATAATCCTTGGCGAAGGCGTTGGCCGGGTGGGTCCAGGGGAAGCCGTCACGGCTGTTCGACCGGCGCTGCACCAGGCTCGGAACATTGAAGTACCAGTGCATGCCCCATTCCTGCATGGTGATGCAGGCGAGGCTGCCGGGCGGGCCGGCGATGCCCTCGGCGCGCAGCGCCTCGACGAAGCGCCGCGCAAGGCCCGCATCGGGTAACAGCATCAGCAGGAACGGCCCGGTATCGCCGGCCGGGTCCGGGATATGGCGGAAGCTGAGGCCGGGCAGATCGGCCAGCTGCTCGCGAATGCGCCATTTCGAGGCCCGCATCGCACCGGTGATGCGGGGCAGTTTGCGCATCTGCGCCAGAGCCATCGCGCCAGCGAGTTCGGACATGCGCGCGCCCATGCCCCAGAGCTGGCAGTTCTCGTCGGAGGAGTCGAGCCGGCCCTTCTCGTTGCGGGGATAGCCGAGGTCGTGCAGCGCCACGATGCGCCGGAACAGCGCGTCGTCCTCGGCGACGATCATCCCGCCATCGCCCGAGGTCATGTTCTTGTTCAGCTGGAAGCTGAAAATGCCGATATCGCCGAAGCGCCCGACCGCACGCCCGGCGACGGAGGCTCCCGCCGCCTGGGCGCAATCCTCGACCAGGCCGAGGCCATGGGCGCGGCAGATTTCGGCGATCTCGGCGATGCGCCCCGGAGCGCCGCTCATATGGATGCACAGCACGGCGCGGCTATGAGGCCCGATCTTGCGCTTGAGATCCTCGGGGTCGATGCAGAAGGTCTCGTCGATATCGACCAGACGGGGAATGGCGCCGGTCCGCACCACAGCCGAGAGGCAGCTCACCCAGAGATAGCCGGGCACGAAGACCTCGTCGCCCGGACCGACGCCGAGCGCCGACAGGGCGATCGTGAGGGCGGCCGTTCCGGACGATACGCCGAGCGCGTTGCGATGTCCGAAGGCCTCGCACCATTCGCGCTCCAACGTCTCGACCATGTGCTGCGGGTCGGGCCCATAGAAGCGGAACGGACTGCGCGCACGCACGACGCGGTCGACCAGCTCGCGCTCCTCCTCGCCGATCCAGTGCACCCCTGGCAGCTCCCAGGGCAGAGGCTCGCTCCTGACCGGCACGCCACCGTCGATGGCGAGCCGATTGGCCCGCTCCTGACCAACCCGCGATCCTGTCTCGGCCAGATCGGTCATGCGCTTCCCCCTGTCAGCAATGCGTCGCCTTGGCGGTCTGACCAACGAGATTGGAAGATGTTGATCTGGCCGACGAAGCGCTTGTAGCATGAAAGAGAGCAGCAAATCCGGCCTTTAGTTTTGGAAAAGATCTGAAATGATTGGAAATAACTGGATTTTCAGGTCTATCAGTCCAATTAAGTTGATTTTGACTCTAATTTTAGCGGGAGGAATAGCATTCGGATTTGGAATAACATCTGTTTCTGGCGTTCTGGATATTATAAAGTCGGAGTTTGAACTTTCGGAGATCGGCGAACAATTTGTCGTTGGAATTCTGGTCCTCGGTTGCTTCGTCGGCGCCGCCATAGCAGGGCCGATCTCGGCCCGCTGGGGCAGAAGACGAACGATCATGCTGGCGGTTGCGCTCGGTGGGCTCGGCTATACGCTGATCCTGGCCGGGATCGGCTTCAGCGGATTGCTGCTCGGGCGCAGCCTTGCCGGGCTCTGCATCGGCCTGATCTCGATGGTGGTGCCGATGTACGCGGCAGAGACGACGCCGGCGCAGCGGCGCGGCGCCGTGGTCTCGATGTTCCAGCTCGCGATCACGCTCGGCATTCTCGCCGCCTATGGCATGACCCTCGCCTTCGCCGCGAGCGTGCCCTGGCCGATTCTGCTCGGCGCCGGCGCGCTGCCCCTCGGCCTCGGCCTGCTGGCGATCCTGTTCCTGCCGGAAAGCCCGCGCTGGCTGGCCGCACGGGGCGAACATGCCGCGGTAGAAAAGGCGACGCTCACCCTCGGCCTCACCGATGAATGGCAGGAGACGCCGCCAGCACCCGCGCATGCCGGCAACCATGGCGGCACCGCACTGACACGCGGCAGCACCGCCGCCGTCCTCGTGTTCTGCAGCACGCTTTTCGTGCTTCAGAATCTGAGCGGCATCGACGGCATCCTCTATTATGCGCCGCGGATATTCCAGGAACTCGGCTTCTCGGCCGGGACGGCGGCGCTGGCGGCGACCTTCGGCCTCGGACTGGTCAATGTCCTCGCCACGATCGCCGCCATCGCCCTGGTCGATCGCCTGGGCCGCAGGCCGTTGCTGATTTTCGGCTCAGCCGCAATGGCGATCGGGCTTGCGGCCGTGGTTATCGCCTCCCAGCTCGGCTGGCCCTGGGTCGGCCTCGCAGGCCTCGCCATCTTCATCGCGGCCTTCGCCATGAGCCTCGGCCCGCTGCCCTATGTGCTGATGTCGGAGCTGTTCCCGACCGCGATCCGCGAATCCGGCATTGCGGTCGCCTCGGCGACGAGCTGGCTGTTCAATGCCCTGATCGCCTTCACCTTCCTGTCGCTGGTGGCGGCGATCGGCCTTTCCGGCGCGATCGGGCTGTTCCTTGTGGTCTGCCTGCTCTCGCTCGGTTTCTGCCTGGCCTTCGCGCCGGAGACGCGCGGCGCCCGGCTCGAGGACATCGAAGCCGCTGTGCTGGCAGGGCGCCCGTTGCGCCGTCTCGGCGGCTGAGGCGGCGGCGCGATGCGTCGCCACCTCCGGCTGGTAGGTCTCACACGAGCGTAATGGCGTCGTAGCCGAGCGCGTCGTTGATATCGGCGATAGAGGTGAAGGTCCCGCCGCCGGAAACGCCGTCGATCTGGATCGTGCCGAAGCCGAAGTCGAGCACGACGCTGGCGCCGGAATCGTCCACCGTCACCACGGTGGTGTCCGGATCGAGGACATCGACCACGATGACATCCTCGTCGGGCACGTCGAGATCGGTGACCGTATCGTCACCGAAGGGATTGTCGGCGCCGTCCCCGAAATGGAAGGTGTCGGTGCCCGGGCCACCGGTCAGCAGATCATCACCGGCATCGCCATAGATGTGATCGGCGCCGTTGCCGCCATTGATCTCGTCATTGCCGGTCCCGCCATGGAGGTGGTCGCTGCCGGCACCGCCGCTGATGCTGTCGTCGTCGGCATCGCCCCATAGATTGTCGCTGCCGCCGCCGCCATCCAGGCTGTCGTTGCCGTCGCCGCCGTAGCCGGTGTCGCTGCCGGCGCCGCCGTCGAGCTGGTCGTCGCCGTCATTGCCGTTCATGGTGTCGTTGCCGGCGCCGCCGCTCAGGGCGTCGTTACCGTCGCCGCCATTGAGCGTGTCGTTGCCGTCGTCCCCGTTCAGCGTGTCGGTGCCCGCGCTGCCGCTCAGGGTGTCATTGCCATCGCCGCCGTTCAGCTCGTCGTCACCGGCGCCGCCTTCCATGGTGTCGTTGCCGGCATCGCCGCCCATGACGTCATTGCCGAGGCCGCCATTCATGGTGTCGCCGCCGTTGCCGCCATTCATGGTGTCGCTGCCGCCGGCGCCGTTCATGACATCCGCGCCGCCATCGCCGTTCATGGTGTCGTTGCCGAGTCCGCCGTCCATGTTGTCGGCGCCGGATCCGCCGTTCAGCGTATCGTTGCCGGTGGCGCCGGTCAGCACGTCGTCGCCCGACCCGCCGTTGACGGTGTCGTCGCCTGCACCGCCATCCAGCGTGTCATTGCCGGCATCGCCGTTCAGGATGTCGTTGCCGGCATTGCCGTTAACGACGTCGTTGCCGTCACCGCCACTGACCGTATCGTTGCCGGCATCGCCGTTCAGGGTGTCGACCCCGGTGCCGCCGAGTATGTAGTCGTCGCCCGATCCGCCATTGACGAGATCGTTGCCGCCATCGGCGTCGATCCAGTCGTTGCCGGCGAACCCGTTGATGATGTCGTCACCCGCGGTGGAAGGAGGAGGAATGATATCGTCGCCGGGTGTACCATTGATGATAGCCATGGCAGTTCTCCCTGTTGCGAAATCAACCCTCGCCTGGGCGCAGGACTGCGAATGCGCGTAGTCATGCACATCGGCATCGATCGTCATGGATCGAACATTGCTGCGAGGGCGGGCGACGCTACGGAGATGCAGGGGGGCGACGCAATCCCCATTTGGAGACAAAAGGCTGTCGGCGCGACCGCTATTCTGGCTGCGGTTCTCTGAGTATTTCTCTTAAACTTCAGGTCTGCGAACGTTAAACTCGCGGTTCGCGAACTTGCCCTGGCGTCGTCCATCACGCTCGCCGCGACCGGGCTTACGCGAGCGGCGCCGCTTCCGCCGGGCGCCGTCGGAATTGCGAAGTCTCCAGCACGTCGGGCGCCGAAACCATTTCTGTCACCAAATGGGGATTATGCCGGCGGATAGGCTTCCCTAGCCTCGCCAAGCGGCGTCAAGGCCGTCTCCGGCCGGCAACGATGCGGGCCAATCGGTTCGCTCGGTGTTTACGGCAATCTGCAGTGGCGTGCGCTGGAAAACAGGGGAGGCGAAGTCATGGCGATGGACGAGCTGACGGCGATACGAACGTCCGAGACAATTCCCTTGTGCGGCTTGGGCGGGTTACCGGGCTCAGGGGGCGGATGCTTTTGCACCAAGCCGCGATGCGGCATGTCCTGAAGCTTGAACGCCACCCTTCTCTCCAGTCCGCTCGAGCACGATCTCGACAGAAGCCGGCTCGGCATCGAGCTCTGACATTATTCCATCAACGTCACTTCCCGTCCGAGGACACATGTCCGACGCGTCTGCGAGCCGCACGACTTCAGCGTTTCGCGCCAAGGCCACCGCCGACGCCGCCATACTGAGAGGCCGCGCTCTCATCATGGCGATACCGGGGCGGCAGGCCCTGCTGTGGGTCGTCGTCTTCAGCATCGCGATCAATGTGCTCCTGCTGATCTTGCCGTTCTATTCGACCCAGGTCTTCGACCGGGTTATCACCAGCGGCAGCGTCGAGACGCTCGTCGGGTTGACGGTCCTTGCCGTCGTGGCGCTCGGCTTCAGTGCCGGCTTCGATGTCCTGCGAAGCCGCCTGCTCGGCCGGTTTGCAGTCCGCTTCGAGCAATTGCTCGCGCCGCTCGTCCTCAAGGCTTCGATCATCGACCCCGCGCGACGGAACGAGGCCGGAACCCACGACATGGTGCGGGTGCGCGAACTCAGGAACATCTTGTCGAGCGGGACCGCCGCGACCTTGATCGACGCGCCGTTCCTGCCGGCCTTCATCGTCGTGCTCTACCTCATTCATCCCTGGTACGGGATGATTGCGCTGGTCGGCTCCCTGCTCTTGCTGCTGCTGGCCTTGGCGAGCGGGCACGTCGCCCGCACGGAACTGGCGCAGGCGTCGGGCACCGCGCAGCGTACCCAGCGTACACTCGACGGCATCGTCCGCCATGCCAGCCTCATCCGGGCCATGGGCTGGACGCACGGAGCCATCCGCGAGTTCTTCCGCCTCAACGACGAGGCGCTTGTGCCCTTGGTCAAGGCGAATGAGCGGGTCGCTCTGATTGCGGCGATCGCCCGCACGATCAGGGTCGTTCTTCAGGTCGCGGCGATCGGGGCCGGGGCCTGGCTCGTGCTGCAAAACGAGGTGCTGAGCGGCAGCATGATGGCCAGCTCCATCCTCATCGCGCGGACGTTGGCGCCGATGGAACATCTCGTCGCCGGGTTGCGGACGCTGACCTCGGCACGCGATTCCTGGGTTCACATTCGCGGCGCGGCCGCCTCGGCCCTGCTGAGCCAGCGCCGCACGCTCCTGCCTCCGCCGCTGGGCGCGCTCGATGTCAGCGCCGTCGGCTTTCGCCCCCCGAACGCCCGCCGCGCGGCTCTCGCCGGTATCAGCTTCCGCTGCGTTCCGGCGAGCGTCGTCGTCGTCATCGGCCCGACAGGGGCTGGCAAGTCGACGCTTCTGCGCATGATCGCAGCGCTCGAAAAGCCGACATCCGGCACGATCCGGCTGGACGGCGCTTCGCTCGAGCATTGGGACGCCGACCAGCTCGGCCGTTATGTCGGCTACCTGCCCCAGGATGTCGAGCTCATGGGTGGCTCCGTGGCGGAAGCGATCGCCGGCTTCGACGAGACGGCGACCGACGAGGATGTGGTCGCTGCCGCCAAGCAGGCGAACGCTCACCAGATGATCCTGGCGCTGCCGAATGGCTACGAGACCGAGATCGGCCGGGACGGCAGCAAGCTCTCCGGCGGCCAGCGCCAGCGCATCGGGCTGGCCCGCGCCCTCTTCGGCAGGCGCAAGCTCATCCTGCTCGACGAGCCCAACTCCAATCTAGACCCGGATGGCGAGGAGGCACTGTGCCGGGCGATCAGGGAGGCGAAGTCGCGCGGCATGACCCTCGTCATCGTCACGCATCGCCCCAGGCTGTTCACGGTCGCCGATCTGATCCTGTTCCTGCGTGACGGCGTCCAGGTCGCGTTCGGCACGCCCGACGAGGTGCTCCCGCAGGCCATGGCGGGAGCCACGCCGATACGGCCGTCGCGTTCGGCTGCGAACGAGCAGGCCAAGCCCGATCTCATCGAGGGGAGGCGTTGATGCCCGGCGCCGATTCCGGATCGCAGTCGCGCTGGGTGCCGAGCATCGTGCATGGCGGCATGCCGGCCTCTGCGCCGCGCGAGCTCAGTGCCGGCCCGCACGACGTGGCGGAGCGTCCGCGCTCCGAGACTGGACCGCTCGTCCTGTGGGGCGCCGTGCTCGTCGTCCTGCTCTTCGGCATTTTCGGCGTCTGGGCCGGAACGGTGCCGCTCGCCAGTGCGGTCATCGCGCCCGGTGTGGTGAAAGTGCTGTCCCAGCGCCGCGCGGTGCAGCATCTCGAAGGCGGCATCGTCAAGACGCTCTTCGTTCGCGAGGGCGAGCGGGTCGACCGCGACCAGCTCCTCGCCCGGCTGGACACGACACAGATCGAGGCCAATCTCGGTGTCCTCGAGAGCAAGCTCTTCGCCGATCTCGCCATGGAGGCGCGCCTGGAAGCGGAACAGGCCGGCGCCGCCGCGGTTTCGTTTCCGGACGAGCTGAAGGACGGTGCGAGCCACCGTGAGGCGCAGGTCTCGATGGCGAGCCAGCAAGCGGAGTTCTCGGCGCGAGCAGCCTCGCTGCAAGGCGAGCGCCACCTCATCGACCAGCAGATCCTGCAGCTGGAGGACGGCATTCGCGGGCTCCAGAGCAGCTCCAGCGGCCTCGAGCGGCAGCTCGCCTTTCTCCGGGAGGAGATCAAGGATTCGGATTTCCTCCTCGCCAAGGGGCTTGCCCGAAAGCCCAAGGTTCTCGCCCTCAGGCGGGCAGAAGCCGACGCCGAAGCGCAGGTCACGACGAACGCGTCCTCGGTGGCCCAGTCCCGGGGCAAGATCGCCGAGCTGGAGAACAGGCGCGGGCAGCGCGTCCTGACCTGGCTCGAGGATATCGCCAAGCAGCGGCATGCCGCGCGCGAACGCATCGCGGACACCAGGCATCGGATAGCGGCAGCACGTGACATTCTCGTCCGCAGCGAGGTCCGGGCCCCCGAGAAGGGCATCGTGGTCGGCCTCAACACCAGAAGCGTGAACGCCGTGCTGGCGCCGCGTGAGCCGCTGCTCGATATCGTGCCGGTCCAGGACCGGCTGATCGTCGAAGGCGAGGTCAAGCCGACTGATCGCAACGAAGTGCGGGTGGGGCAACCGGCCCGTATCCAGATCCTCGCGTTCAACGCGCGCCGCTCACCCTTGCTCGCCGGCGCGGTTACCATGGTTACCGCGGATGCGCTCATTGATCCCAGGACCGGCAGGTCGTTCTATAAGGCCGAGGTCGATCTCCAGCGTACGCCGGAGCTCTCCACCTATCTCGCCTCGCTTCAGCCGGGCATGCCGGTCGAGATCTTCATCGAGACCGGACAGCGTACCTTCGCGGAGTATCTGCTGCAGCCGCTGATGGTACGCATGCAGCGTGCATTCAAGGAGAATTGAGCCAATCGGCCGGGGGAACGTGAGACAGGGAGGACCCGATGCTGCGGGACGATTCCACCAGGCCGGCACAGCCGGGCAGGGCCGCCATGCTTCTCGCTCTCGATGCCTTCGGGCGAGCCATGCTCGGACTGCTTGAATGCAAGCGATGTTTCGCGCTGACGCTTGTCCGATCTAGCGGATTTGCGGGTCAGGCCGCTCGCGTCGGCTTCGACAGCAAGGTGCAGCCATCGGCAGACGTGATCACGCATCTGGCGCATCGGCCGGAATGGCAGGACAAGAGCCTGTTCGCCGTCGACCCCGCCGACCGGCTCGTCACGGAATTGCTCGGCAGGGAACAGGACGAGCCCTTGCACGGGCTGGCAGGTCGCTTGCCGTGCGGTGACGGAAGCGATCTGATTTTCCTGGCGGGCTGGCGTTCGCGTCCGCTGTCGGCCGACGAGATCGTCTGCGTCTCGCGCGCTGCCGGCGTCATATGGGCGACGACGCTGGGGTTCACGCAGCATCGCTCCGACGATCTGAGCCTCGATACGCTCCTGGAGGAACTGGCTTTTCCGGCCTTCACCGTGGACCACAGATTGCGGATCCTTGAAGCGAACGATGCGGGCCGGCAACTGCTTCTGGCGAAAGCTCCGCTGCGTCTCGATCACGGTGCGCTCGTCGGTCCGAACGCACTGGTCAACACGTTACTGCACCAGGCGCCACGCGACATGACGGCAGCTCGTTGCGGGCGCGCCTGGACGAACACGATCATTCCCTTGTCTACGGACCACCGTGCCTTCGCGTTCGCCTGGATCGGTGCCGCGCCAACCAGGCAGCATATGGACCGCCTGCTCGTCATCATCCCGCAGATCGACCCGGCCGCGGGAGCCAAGCGCATCGCGACCGCCTTTGGCCTGCCCTGGGCCGAGGAAAGAATCGTCCAGCGCATCCTGCGCGCCGAGCCGCCATGGAGAATCGGCCAGGCTCTGGAGCTGACGGAAGCGACGGTCCGGACCTACATCAAGCGGATCATGCTCAAGCTCGGCATCAATCGCCAGATCGAGTTCTTTCTGCTCTACATTCTGACCTTGTCGCCCTTCGTCGATGGTTATCGGGACCAGATCGTCCAGGGCGAGATGAATGCGGGTCGGCCATTGGCGAAGCTGGATCGCTTCCGTCACGAGGGAGTGTGAATGCATGCAGCGGACCCGCCGCCTTCATGTCGCCGGGCCCTTGCTTTGTCTCGTCCTCGCGACAGGGGCCTTCTCCGAAGAGCTGCCGCTCTTCGACCTGCCGGTTGCATGCGAGCTCGGACGCAGTTGCTTCATCCAGAACTATGTCGACGCCGATCCGTCCGCTTCGACCCGCGACTACACCTGCGGCACCCTGTCCTATGATGGTCATAACGGTACGGATATCCGCCTGCCGACGATGGCAGAGCAACGAGCCGGCGTCGATGTGCTGGCGGCGGCCCCCGGCCGGGTGCTGCGGCGGCGCGACGGCATGGCCGACACCTCGGTCCGAGAAGGCGGCCGAGACGCGGTGAAGGGCTCGGAATGCGGCAACGCCGTCGTGATCGCGCATGACGCTGGCTGGGAGACGCAGTATTGCCACATGGCTCGCGGCAGCCTGCGCGTCGCGGTTGGCGAACGGGTCGAGGCGCGCCAGCCGATCGGGCGGATCGGCCTGTCCGGCCTGACCGAATATCCGCATCTTCACTTCATCGTCCGTCATCGCGGCGAGATCGTCGATCCCTTCGCCCATCAGGCCGCCCCGAACGCGTGCGGAGCCGGTCGCATGCTCTGGCTGCCGGCGCTACGTCCTGCGCTCGCCTACCAGCCGCGACAGGTCCTGAACGCGGGCTTCGCCGGCACACCGGTGACGATGGCCTCGCTGGAGGCGGGTGACGTGGTGCGCCAGCCGCCGGACACCGAGACGCCCGCGCTGGTGGCTTACATCCGCGGGATCGGCCTCAAGATCGGCGATGTCCAGGCGATGATCCTGCGCGATCCGTCGGGCCAGGTGATCGCCAGGCATGAAGCAGAGCGGCTTCCGCGAAATCAGGCACAGACCTTGATCTTTGTAGGTCTCAGGAAACCGCCTACCGGTTGGGCGCGAGGCACCTACAAGGCCAGCTACACGGTGCTCCACGAGGGCAATCTGGTTCTGGAGCGCAGTTTCAATATCGACCTTCGATAGCACCGCGCCTGAGTACCTGGAGCATTGGACCGAAAGGTGAGATCCACTTTTCGGTCCAGTATTTTAGCGACGAGCCAGAGCGTCAGTCCGCATCCGCTAGGACGTTCGGTGATCTACCCGGTTTCTGGACGGGGAGAGCGTCAAAGGCGCTCGCCGAGCTGGGCGAAATTCGCCAGGCTGATCAGATGGGCGTGGATCGGCACGAGATAGCCCTTGCGCCGTAGGTCGATCCACGTCTCGTTCGAAAGTGCGTTGAGGCGTTCCTCGCTGATCGCCGAAAAGCCGCTGTAGCTGGATGTCGCGCCGTCGGCCGCGCGGATTTCGACGTTGATCGTTTGAAACAGATCGAGCGCCTTCAGCTCTGCCGTGAAGGCAGCGGTCGCCTTGGCAGCGTCGCCATACTCGGCCACGAAGCCGATGACCCGCTGCAGCGCCTCGGCCGGCTCGCCATCCTCACCGAACAGCGGCTCGCCGGTTTCGTTCTGCAGCCCGGTAAAGCCGCCGTCGATGCAGACGACCTGCTGGTCGCTCGAGACATCGCCGCCGATGAAGGGGTAGCGCCGCAGATAGGCCGGCGCGTGATGGCCGCGCCAGCGCCCTTCCTCATCGACGAAACGGCTCTCGCCAGGGCGCATGCCGACCATGAACAGCGGGGAGACGGCGCCGGCTTCTTCCAGGAAGAGGATCGGCATGTCGCGGCAGCCGGCTACGAACTCGGCCATCAGCGCCGGCAGGACATGCGCCTGGGCCGCAAAGGCAAAGGGTTTCTCGGCAGGGGAGAGCCGGGCCTTGCGATGCGTGCTGCGGTCGAGGACGGCGATGCTGGAGTAGAACAGGGGCAGGGGGGCCATAGTCTTGTCCTGGAAGCGGGATGGCGATGTCTAGAGGTTCAGATGGTCTTGCGCAGAGTTACGCGGAAATAAAGCTCCGCGTCACGCTGGGTCGCCGAGACACGCTCCAGCGGCCGCCCTATGCCGCCTTCGAGCGTCGCCCAGTCGAGCGGCCGCCAGATCAGGCCGGCGCCGATCGAGGTCGCCCGGCTGGTGAAGGTCGGATTGGCGTAGGTCCTGCCGTGATCGAGGAAGACGAAGGCCTCCAGCTGCTTCAACACGTCCGGCAGGACGTAGTGGAGTTCGGCCTGGCCATAAAAGCCGGAATTGCCGAAGGCGACGCCGATCGGATAGCCGCGAACCGTCGTCGGGCCGCCGATCTGAAAGATCTGGTCGCCCGGCAGCTGTGTCTCGTTGGTGTATTGCCAGGCGCCGACCAGCGAAGCGTAGACATCGTCCGTGATGCGCCAGATCGAGGCGGCGTTGCCGGTCCAGATCGTGTAGTTTCGCCTGGTCTCGGCGAGCTTGTCGCGATGGGCGACCTGCGACCAGTTCACCGTCGAGGAATGGTTGAGGCCGGCGAAATTGAGGCTCAGCGCTGCTCCGGCGCTCGCACGGGTATAGCTTGTATCGACCGTGGCGATGTCGAGCTGCTTGCTGCGACCGGAGCCGCCGCCGATGGCGCCTACGGCTTGCAGGAGGATGGCGTCGGTCGCGAACACCGGCTGGGACAGGGTGAGCGCCCCGTTCTCCGAAATGCCTTCCGGCCGCAGCTCGCGAATCGTGCCGCTGACGATGCGGTAGGCCGAGCGCGTGAAGCTGAGGCCGAGCCGTGTGCCCCAGGGAGAGACCGGCAGCGTATAGCTGCCGGTGCCGACGATGCTGCCGCGCGCCCGCGAGCCGTAGAAAACCAGCCGATCGTCGATCCCGAGCAGGTTGCTGTGGCGCAGGAAGAGCGTGGCCTGGTAACGCCCGGTCGACTGCACACCCTGGTTGTCGAAGGAGATCTGGGCGAGGTTTCTCGGCGCCTCGGTGAGGATGAGGTCGAGATCGGTGAGGCCAAAACTTGCGCCGGCGTTGAGCTGGGCCCGGATCTGCGATTCATTGAGACGGTTGAAGATCGAGACGGTGCGGTTGAGATCCGGAGTGTCGACGACTTCTCCCTCGACGACGGGGACCTGCGAGCGCACATACCAGGGCCAGGTCTGGACAGCGCCCGAGACCGAGACCTTGCCGATCTTTCCCTCGACGAGTCCGATCTTGAGAACACCGCCGGTGAGCTTCTGCGGTGGCAGCACGGCGCTCGCCGTGACCTGCCCCTTCTGCGCGTAGAGATCGTTGACCGCCTGCAGGATCTTGCCGATTTCGGCGAGATCGACGCGCTGGCCGACATAGCGCGCGCGGATTGTGTCCAGCTCGGCCGGATTGAGAAAGCGCGAGGCGTCGAAGTCGATGCGGGTCAGCACGACGCTCGCGCCGCCCGCTGGAAACTCCAGCCGCGGGCCGGTGGGTGGAGCGACCACGGCAGGGCCGCTCTGGCGCTGCGGCGCGGTCTGGCGCTCGATCTCCAGCCGCTGCCGATCGGCCTCGCTCTCGATCGTGCGAGACACGATCTGTGCGGAGGCCGACCCGGCGGTGCAGCCGGCAAGAAGTGCCAATGCGAGACGTCTGGTCCCGCGCCGTGCTGTCTTCAAGGCCGGTCCTCTGTCTCGTCCAGGTTGACAGGGAGCCTGCCCGGCTCGGCCGCGAAGACGAAGCCGCGCGGGCGCCCGAACGGGCCACTGTTCCAGCTCCCGGCGCCCCACGCGCTCCACCAGTGCCCGTTCGGCGCGTAACGGAAGCCGCCGGCGACGTCTTCGGCAGTCGCACCCGCGGTGAGCCAAGCCCCCAACCGAGCCATGTCACGGGTCAGCGACCCTCCGGCTGTCGGAGGAATCTCAACGATGTCGGAGTCGAAGCGGACGATATGAGCGTTCGTCGTCAGCCTGGTGCGGTCAAGGTCGAGATAGAACGGGCGACCCATTGAATGGAGCTGCACGTCATAGGCCGGGTCTGGCGCCAGGCTGCGATTATTGGCGAGAACCGTCATGGACGGTGTCGTCAGCGTCAGGGAGCCCGGGATGAATGCCTCGGCGATGCGCAACTGGCCAGCCGTCGTAGTCAGACGCGCATCGATCGCGGCCAGGCGGCTGGCCCGGAAGCTCCCGGCTTCGACCGCCAGATCGACGCGCTCCGCGCTGCGGCTGCGGAAGCCGCTGATATCGAGCGCGAGCGGAAGTCCGCTGCCGGTGCCCTGAACGATATCGGCAGCGATCCGCGTTCCCATGATCACGATGCTGTCGCCGGCAGTGAAGCGCGCGAGTTGGACCTCGTCCGGCGCTGTGCCGACAAGCTGACGCGCCGCGCCGTGAGCGAGCCTGAGCGAGCCCTGGCCGCTGCGCCCGGCCAGGAGCACCAGAGCATCCTGGGCCGTAACCGTGCCCCCCTCGATGCTGCGCTCCGCCGTGACCCGCATGGACGCTCCCGCACGCGCAGTCGAGACGGCGACACCTGCCTCTGCCGACGTCAGGCGGATGTCTCCGCCGGCCAGGAGCGTTCCGATCGTCAGACGATCCCGCGCCTCGATATCCGTCGACGCCGCACTCGCCAGGCGATCGACGGAAAGGGTGGATCCCGAACGCAGCATGACCGATCCCGTCGCATCCAGTGCCGCGATCGCCAGCGAACCGGTCGCGGCTGTCGCCTTGGCATCCTGCGCGGACAGGCTATCGGCCGAAACGGAGCCAAATCCCGAAAGCATGGCATTACCGGTGGTGCGCAGATCTTTGGCCGTGATCCCGGCGCTTCGAGAGGTCGCCGAGATGCCGCCTTGTCCCGCCACGACGTTGCCGAGCATCAAAGCGTGCGCCGCATCGATCGAGACGCTCTGTCCGGCCTTCAGGTCGGATCCGTATATCGTTGCCGTCGAGGAGCGGATGGAAAGAGCTGTGCCGGCCTCCGCCCGGCCAACAACAACCGAGCCGGAGGCCAGAAGCCCGAGCGTCGTCCCCGATTGCAGCCCGCCTGCCTCGATGGCAGCCGCCATGATCGACACTCCGCCGTCGCGGACAGCACCGCGCGTCAGCTGCACTCGGCTGCCGGCCTCGAGAACGGCTTCGCTGCCGGCCTCGAACGCTTCGACATGGATAGAGTCTGCTGCTGCGACAGACAGGCGCTCCGCCGTAGAGAGCTTCTTTGCCCTGATGCCCGCTCCGGCCGAGGTGACAGAGAGCTCGCCCGCGAGCGTGGTGACATCGCCGAGCGTGACTGTGCCCGAGGCAGAGAGCGCCGAACTCGCCCCCGCTCGCAGGCTGGCGATGTCGAGTTTGCCGGCGGTCGAAATGACGTTCGCCGCTTCGCCTGCGATCAGGCTGGTGGTGATCGAGATCGGTCCCGCGGCAGTCAGCGTCGCCCCGTTTGCGGCAGTGATCGTGCCGGCCGTGATGCCGGCGCCGCGCGACAGGGCCGAGAAGGCGCCGGCCGTGGTCGTTGCACTGCCGAAGCCGATCGGGCCGGTCGCGTCGAGCTTGGCGGCGGCGCCCGATGACAGGCGCGCTAAGGTCAGCGCACCGGTCTGAGCGGTGATCTCCATCGCGTCACCGGCCAGCAGCGCGCCCGTCGACGCAATCGAGGTTGCTGCGCTCAGTGTCAGTTTGCCGGCGACGTCCAGCCCGGCGAGGGACAGATCCGCGCCAGTCGAGGTCACCGCAAGATCGCCCGCCGTGATCGTTGCATCACCGAGTGTCACTGCGCCCGAGGCCGAGAGCGTCGAACTGGCGCCGGCCCTCAGGCTGGCGATGTCGAGCGTGCCGGCGGTCGTGGTGACGTTCGCCGCCGCGCCTGCAATGAGGGCGGCGGCGAGCGAAATTGGTCCCGCGGCGGTCAGCGTCGCTTCGTTCGCGGCAGTGATAGTGCCCGCCGTGATCCCAGCGCCACGCGACAGGGCCGAGAAGGCGCCGGCCCTGGTCGTCGCACTGGTCAGGCTGATCGGGCCCGTCGCGTCGAGCGTGGCCGCGCCGCCCGATGACAGGCTTGCCAGGGTCAGCGTGCCGTTCTGCGCGGTGGCGTCGAGCGCGCCGCCGGCCAGCAGCGCGCCCGTCGCCGCGATCGAGGTCGCGGCGGTCAGCGTCAGCTTGCCGGCGCTGTCGAGCCCGGCCAGCGACAAGCCAGCTCCGGTCGACGTGACCGCTAGATCGCCCGCCGTCGTCCTGGCATCGCCGAGTGTCACCGCGCCTGTGGCCGAGAGTGTCGAACTGGCGCTGGCCGTCAGGCTGGCGATGCCGAGCGTGCCGGCGGTCGTGGTGACGTTCGCCGCCGCGCCCGCGATCAGGCTGGTGGTGATCGAGATCGGCCCCGCGGCGGTCAGGGTCGCGCCGTTTGCCGCAGTGATCGTGCCGGCCATGATACCAGCGCCGCGCGACAGGGCAGAGAAGGCGCCGGCCGTGGTCGTCGCACTGGTGAAGCCGAGTGCCCCTGTCGCGTCGAGGGTGATGGGACCGGCCGCCGAGAGGCTCGCAAGCGTCAGCGCGCCGTTCTGTGCGCCGGCGTCGAGCGCCCGGCCGGCCAATAGCGAGCCGGTGGCCGTGATCGAAGTCGCAGCGGTCAGGGTAAGGCCGCCGGCGACGTCCATCCCGGCGAGCGACAGGCCAGCGCCGGTCGAGGTGATCGCGAGATCGCCCGTTGTCGTCCTGGCATCGCCGAGTGTCACCGCGCCCGAGGCCGAGAGCGTCGAACTGGCACCGGCCGTCAGGCTGGCGATGCCGAGCGTGCCGGCGGTCGTGGTGACGTTCGCCGCCTCAGCGGCCGTCAGGGCGGTGGTGACCGAGATCGGTCCCGCGCCGGCCAGCGTCGCCCCGCTCGCGGCAGTGATCGCGCTCGCCGTGATGCCGGCGCCGCGCGACAGGGCCGAGAAGGCGCCGGCCGTGGTCGTCGCACTGGTGAAACCGATCGCGCCCGTCGCGTCGAGCGTGGCCGCGCCACCTGACGACAGGCCTGCCAGGGTCAGTGTGCCGTTCTGCGCGGTGGCGTCGAGCGCGCCGCCGGCCAGCAGCGCCCCCGTCGCCGCGATCGAGGTCGCGGCGTTCAGGGTCAGCTTGCCGGCGCTGTCGAGGCCGGCAAGGGACAGGCCCGCGCCGGTCGAGGTGACCGCGAGGTCCCCCGCCGTCGTCCTGGCTTCGCCGAGCGTGACTGCGCCCGAGGCCAAGAGCGTCGAGCCCGCGCCGGCCGTCAGGCTGGCGATGTCGAGCGCGCCGGCGGTGCTGGTGACGTTCGCCGCCCCACCTGCGGTCAGGCTGGTGGTGATCGAGATCGGGCCGGCCGCGTTCAGAGAGGCCACTGTCGCCGCTGCGATCGAGCCGGCCGTGATGCCCGCACCGTGCGAGCGTGCCGAGAAGGCGCCGGTCGTGGTCGTTGCGCTGCTGAAGTCGATAGCTCCCGTCGCGTCGAGCGTGGCTGCTCCGCCTGCTGCGAGGCTCGCCAGAGACAGCGGGCCGTTCTGCGCGCTGATCTCCATTGCGCCGCCGGCCAGCAGTGCTCCGGTCGCGGTGATTGAGGTCGCGGCAGCCAGAGTGAGGTCGCCGGTGACGTTCAGCCCGGCTAGGGACAGGCCTGCGCCGGTCGAGGAGACCGCAAGATGGCCGGCCGTGACGCTCGCGTCACCGAGCGTCACCGTGCCCCCGGCCGAGAGGGTCGAAGTCGCGCCCGCCCGCAGGCTGGTGATGTCGAGCGTGCCTGCCGTGCTGGCGATGCTGGCGCCGCTCCCGGTCGTGGCCGCATCGACCGTCAGATTGCCGCTCGCAACGAGACTCGCCGCGCCGGTGCTGGCGAGGAGGCTCATGACATGCGTAGCGCCCGCCGCGGCGAGGTGGATGTCGCCTGCGAGGCTGCTTGCCGCAAGGTGGGGGGAGGCGAAGGTCAAGGCCGCGGCCTCGCTGCCGATCCCCGTTCCTGCCCGCAGATCGATCATGCCGCCGGTTCCGGTCGCGCTGAGCAGCATGCCGGCGTCGCCATTGCCGAGAATGGCGCCTGCAGCGGCAATCAGGATCGAGGCGCTGCCGGCGGGAGTGTTCCAGGAACTCGTCACCTTGCCGAGCTGGACATCGCTCGCCGAGGCAAGGCTGATCCGTCCGCCCGCGGCGATATCAGCGCCGCTCGCCATGACGATCTTGCCGCCGGAAACAGAGACGGCGCCATTGCTGGAGCGCAGGCTGCGCAGGATGCGGATTTCGTCATCCGCCATCGCATTGACGCCGTCGGCGGCGCTGAATTCCCCGATCCGCAACGGCGTCGCGGGCTGCCCGCCGATCGCGGGGGCGGAGAGCCAGGCGGAGCCACCGATCTGTCCCGAGACATCACCGGTGGCGCCGACCTGGAGGCCCAACCCGGCGCTCGCGGAGCCGACATTGCCGGTCGCGTTCAGCAGGATGGAGCTGGCAGAGATCGCGACACCCGGCAGATAGCCCCGGATGCTGCCGGCGCTTGCCGTCAGCGAAGCCGTGCCCGAAGCGAAGATGCGGCCGATCTGCGCATCACCGCCCTTGGCAACGAGATGGATGTCGCCCGCGGCCGCCGAGGCGGAGACCAGCCTGCCGCCGATCTGGTAGTTCAACGGCGTTGCGGCCGAGCCGATGCCGCCGCCGCCGGCGACCAGAACGAGGTCGCCATTGGTCTGGATCTGGACCGCATGGCTCGGCGCGGAGCCGCCGGCATTGGTCGCCACGGCGATCGCCTGCGGTGCCTGCAGGCTCACCGTGCCCGTCGCGGTGATCCGGCCGATGGTCAGCGTGCCGCCGGCCGCCTGCGGCGTCCCGGTCGCCTGGACATAGACATCGCCCTGGGCCGAGCCCGAGAAGGTGCCGCTCGCATTGATGAAGAGCGGAGCTGTCTGCTTGACGTCGACGCGGCTCAGCGTGACCCCGGCAGGGACATTGTTGAGATCCGTGACCTCGACAAGGCTGCCATCCTGTCGCTGGCCGATGATCTTGACGCTGCCCGCCGTGGTCGCGACTGCGAGCGCGGCGAGCTGGGCGTTCGAGATCGTGCCGTTGCGGATGTCCGACAGCGCGACCTGAACGTCCGGAGCGAGCGAGCCGATGCTGCCGGCGGTGTTCAACGTGATGTCGCGGCCGATGACCAGCGCCGTGCCGTTGCCGACGACGCCGGACGCAGGCTCGAGTGCCGATTTGTTGATTGCCGAGACCAGCTGGCGCTCGGTCCAGACCGCGTCGCCGGAGATCCGGTTTTCGAGGTTCGGGGCTGCGTCGGAGGCGGTCACGCTGAAGCTGAAATTACTTTCCGCCGTGGCCGGGTTGAAGCGCGCCTGGCTCGCCCAGCCGCCGCCATAGGCCTTCTCGAAGACGCCTGCATAGGCAGCGTAGCGGCTCTCCGCATAGTTCATGACCTGCTGCTCGGTCGCGGTGCCGCCCACGGCCGCGTCGGCGAAGGCCTGATAGAGCGCGATCGCGTCCTCGTTCAGCGTGAAGACGAGCCGGCTGACACCGTTGACGGTGCGCGGCTTCATCTCGCCGTTGCGCATCAGCGCGGTGTAGAGCCCGTAGCTCTGCGTCACCTGCTTCTCGAAGGCCGCGACGCTGGCTTGAGCAGCCGCCCCCGCGCCGTCGGCCGCCGTGAGCTTCAGGGCGCGCGAGACCTGCGACAGCTGCTCGGCGCTCAGCGCCTGCGCCGCCGTCTGCCCCGAAGCCGAGACGAGCCGGCCGGCGCTGACGTCGATGCGGACATTGCCGGCGGCGCTCGCGATCTGACCGACGCGCAGGTCGCCGACGGTCTGTGCGACGCCGATATCGCCACGGGCTCTGACGTTCACGATGCCATCGACATGGCTGCCGTTCGGAAGCTGCGTCGCGACCGCGCGCATCCGCATGAGGTTCGAGGTCGAGCCGATGCTCCCTTCCTCGCTCACCAGCGTGATGTTGCGGCCGACGACGTGCGGCCCGCCGGTGGCTGCGGCCTCGAGGCTGCCCGTGGCCTGCACTTTGATGTCGCCATAGGCGGCGGGATTCTGGTCGGCGCGCAGCGCGACCACCTGGGCGCTGCCGGTAATGTCGAGATTGATGCCGCCGCTACCGGCCGTCGCATTGAGCTGCGCGCCCGCGGTCAGCGTCGCCTTGATCGCCGTCGTTTGCGTGCCGATCGAGTCACGCGCGCTCAGGTTCAGGTTGCTGCTAAGGATCGTGGCGTTGTTCGTCTGGGTGAAGCTGCCGCCCGAGGCGATGATCGTCGTCGTGCCGCTCGGATTGACGATGGTGCCGTTCTGCAGGACGGAGCTGTTCGAGGTGATGTTGATGCGCCCGGCCGCGTTGCCGGCGAAGCTGATGTTGAACGGGTTATCGGCCTTCACCGAGGTGGTGATCTGGACGAAGGCCCTGGTCGCGTAATTATAGTCCCATTTTGCCTGTGTTTCGCCCGCCTTAGCGACGAAGTCGTAGTCGCAATGGTTGATCGCCTGGCCGTTGCAGCCGCCGTAGCTCG
This sequence comes from Allobosea sp. WAO, assembly GCF_001509835.1. GTDB lineage: Bacteria > Pseudomonadota > Alphaproteobacteria > Rhizobiales > Beijerinckiaceae > Allobosea. The sequence goes on along the minus strand of NZ_JXTJ01000016.1, from coordinate 130,049 downwards.
CCTGGTTGTGGATGAAGTCGAGATGGCCGCCGGTGATCTCCTGCGTCATCCCGACATGGCTGAGGCCCGTTTTGCCCGTCACCACCCGGCCCGACACCAGCTCGGCGCTCGGCGCCTGCGCATCTCGGGACCACCAGAATCTCGGATCCTCGCCTGGATCGGTGCTGGGCGACTGCGCGTCGACATAGACCCAGGGATTGCTCGAGGTGCCGGAGTCGAAGCGCCAGTAGACGCCCGGTATGTTCGCCTGGTTGCGGTTCTCCTCGGTCAGGCCGACCTTCTGGAGCAGGGCCTGCTGTGTCCACTCGTAACGGGTGCCGGCAACGGTTTCGTGCCGCGTCAGATCGCCGGAGATGAACTCGACAGGCACCGAGGCGCCAGCGCCGGTGAGGATCGGCTGCGCGCCATTATGCGTGATGTATTTCGCGATGCCGGAGCCCGGCGTGTAGGCATAGACCGTCGTGTTCGGCCCGGAGGTGATGAGCCGGTCGATGATGGTGATCTTGCTGACGCTCGCGGCGACCCCGACGCCGGTGCCGGTATTGACGCGGTTGACGACGAGGTCGAGCCCGGACGTGTTGTTCAGGCTGACATCGCCGAAGCCGCCATTGATCTTGATGGAGCCGAGCGTGTTGGTGCTGATGATCTGGCCGTCGAGCAGCACCGAGCCACCGCCCGAGGAGGCATTGACGTCCCAAAGGACCAGCCGATCGTTGACGATATCGTAGTATACCGGCGCCGCGCCCGCATTCGCCCAGCTGCCGCCCAGGGCCTCCTTGAGGCTGACTTCGACATAGCCGCGATCAATGTAATGTTGGCGCTGGCTCCGCAGGCTGGCCGCCATGCCGGCATCGACCGTTCCCGACCAGTTGGTGATCCGCCCTGCCTCGATCGAAGCGTTGATGTTGATCGTCGTCGCCTTGATCGCAACCTGGGCACCGAAGATCTTGGGGGCGCTGCCCGCCACGGTCGGATTGCTCTCGCGATAGGTCGGGATCGTCGGCAGCGCGTAGAAATTGATGCCCCGGCCCATATTGTAGTCGCCGGTGCAGTTGGCGCCGGAATTGGCGATGTAGCCGGCGCAGTTTCCGAAGAACTGCAGCGACCAGTTGCGAGTCGCACCCTCGTCCTGCCGGCCATAGAGGAAGTAGTTGATGTTGTTGCCGTAGCCGGCTGCTGTCGCGAGCGCGTTGGCTGCGGCGATGACCGCCTGGTTGACGTCGAACGAGCCCGACCCCGGCGCACCGCCGGGATAGTAGATCGCGTGATTGTATTCCCCCTGCGGCGAGCCGCCGGCATTGTACATGCCGTTCGGCCCGTTCGAGGACACCGCGACTACACCGTTCGGCACGGTGATGTTGAACTGCAGCGAGTCGATGCGCTGGCCGGAGAAGCCGAACGAGCCCAGCGTATTGTTGATCGAGACCAGGCCGCTGAGATTGGTGATGTCGCCGCCGATCAGCAGCGCCGGCCCCTTGTCGCCCGGGTCGAGCGGGCGGCTATAGGCATTGTCGATGATGATGGAGGGCGTCGCGTCGGGGTTCGAGCTGCGCGCCAATGTCCCGGTGGAGCCGATGATCTGCCCCCCGCTCGACTGCGGGATATAGGCGCCGCCGTCGAGCACGAGATAGGCGTTGCTGCGGTTGATCACCGTGATCGACGGGCCGCCCCTGGCGACGAGCGAGCCGTTGCCCTGAACCGTGCCGGCACTGACGAAGACGTTGCCGCCCGCCGCATAGAGCTGGCTGAGCCTGATCGCCTTGACCGGGCCCGCATTGACGCCGGAGATCAGGGTGCTGGCGACTGCGGCTTCATAGCGTGCATTGATGTAGGCGACGGGATCGAAGGTCGAAGTGAGGCTGGCGGTCACCGGCGCGCCACTGACGAAGCGGATCGTCGGAGCCTCGTTCGGGCCGCACTGGACCGAGGCGTTGGCGCCGCAGCCGATCTCGATGCGCTGCGTGTTGTAGATGCCGGCCGTCGCCGTGCCGTTCATCACAAGTGTGGAGCTCGACGACCGGCCCGGGCTGCTCGAACCGGTGGTGACCGGGATGAAATAGAGCTGGTAGCCGTGGCCGGTGCCGTCGGCCTCGGCATCGAGCACGCCTTCATAGGCGCCGAGCGTAACATTCTGGGCACTGGAGATTCTGGTGCCGCTGCCGACCTCGACGCGCGCATGGTGCTGCAGGTCGGTCGAGGCGTCGGCGTCGGGGACGGCGATGAGGCCGCGGACATAGCCGAGCGCATTCGCCGTGCCCGAGAGCGTGGTCCTGCGTGCGTCCGCGCCGTCGCGGCCAGCGGTGACGTTGACGTCGTAGAGGCCGAGCAGCTCGGAATTCGCACCGATCAGCACCTTGTTGTCGGTGCGGATGGTGACGTCGGCATCGGCGAGCCCGACGCCCGCCAGGCCGTACGTGCTGACATAGGCGTTCGCCGTGACGTCGGCGAGCGTATAGGTGCCGAGGTTGATGGCGCCGAAGGAGGTGAGGACGACGTTGTTGCCGAGCCTCACGGTGTTCGTGAGCGGATTTTGGGCGGAGCCGGCGCGATAGCGCGTCGACACCCCCGCGCCCTGCAGCAGGCCGCCGGTGGTCAGGGTGGCGGTGTCGTCGCCGAAAAGCTCGCTCCAGGCCTGGGCCAGGATCGAGCCGGGGGCAGCGGTCGGGCTCGTGCCGCCGATCAGGACGACGCCGTCTTTGAGCTCCACCTTGGAGGTGCCGTCGAGCCCGGTCCGGGAGGTGGCGCCGGCACCGTTGATGCCGCCGCCGGCGGCGGCGCGCACGGAATCGCCGAGTTCGAGTTGAGTGAAGGTGTTGCGGCTTGTCAGTGAGATCGCCTGCAGGCAGCTCGTCAGATAGCAGCCATTCGTGCCCGGGCCGGCGGCAGTGATCCGGGCACCGGCGCCGAGCTCGGTCAGCACGTCGACATTGGCATTGTTCTTGGCGAGCGCCGCGCTGGCGCCCAGGGCTGCAGCCTGCAGGCTGTCGACCAGTGCGGCATAGCGTGTCGAATGGCTGGCGCCGATCGTCGCGAGTCCGGTCACGATCACCGCATTGGCGCCGAGCGCGGCGGTCACATCCGAGGTGTTGGAGGTCGAACCCTCCGCGCCGGAGCCGGCATAGAGGCCGCCGCTGCCGGCCTCGGCCCGCGCGATCTGCGTGTCTTCACCGGTCGCCGTCAGGATGAAGCGGCCGGTGCCACTCCCGCCCATGGTGGAGGAGGCGCCGAGCGAGGCCGTCGTCGCGGTCACGGCATCGGCCTGGGCATTGATCCTGCCGATCGCCGCCGTTCCTGCGACGGTGATGCCGGTCGCCTTGGCGGCCTGGAGGGTGGTGTTCGTCGCGCTGATGGTCACGGAGCCGGAGGACAGACCGATATAGTCGCCGACCGAGGCCGTCACGGAGGTGGTGTTGCGCGCCTTTGCGTCGGTGCCGACGGCGCTGACATAGTAGGCGCCCGAGCCGGCGACGGCCGAGGCGGCAGCGGAATAGCCGCCGCGCGCGAAGCCGGAGGTCGCATCCGACAGCCTGACGGCATCGCCCGCGGCCGTGCCGAACACCGAGCCGGCTGCGGTGACCGAGAGCAGGCCGGCGGTGAACTGGTTCGCGATCAGGCTGGCATTGCGCTCGATCTCGGACGTCACGATCGCACCGACCGTGGCTTCGGCGATGGCGGCGCCGACGGCGAGGCCTCCGGCAACCGCGACACCGAAGGCTGCGGCCTTCGCATCCGGCGATGCGGTCGCCGAGACGCTGATCGTGCCCGTGCCGACATTGGCCCGCGCTCCCGCGCCGATAGAAGCTGTAACCTTGGTGGTGTCGCTCGCCTTGGCCTCGGCGCCCGAACCGGCCGCGAGCAGGCCGCCGGCACCGGCGACGGCGGCGGCATGGGCGGCGCCCGTGCTCTGCGCGCCGATCGTGAGGCCGGTTCCGGTGAGGTTCGAACCGCCGGCATACCTCGCCTCCACGTCGCTCTTCGCCTCGCTCGATGCGAGCGAGATGCCGAGCGCGAGGCCACCGGCCACCGTGGCGCCGAAGGCGTCCGAGCGGCCGGTCTGGCTGTTGCTTGCATTGACGCTGGTCGCTCCGGTCACCGTCAGCGCACCGCCGAGCGTGGCCTTGACCTCGTTGTCGATCGTCCCCTTCGCAACCGCTGCCCCCGCCGCGGCAGCGAGGCCACCGGCTCCGGCGCGTGCTTCGATGCGTGCCGCAGAGCCTGTGCCGTCGGTGGAACTGGCCGTCACGGCGATCGAGCCGGTGCTCACGTTGATCTGGTCGAGACGCGCCGAGACCTTGTCGCCGATATCGGTATAGGCGGTTGCCGCGCCGACGCCGGCCGCGCCGCCGGCGCCGACGCCGCTGGCAATGTTGCTGGTCGTGGTCTTCGACAGGGCCGAGACGGCGACGGCGCCGCTGGTAATGCTGCCGCCGCTTACGCTGGCGCTGGTGGCCGAGCCGGTGCTTTCCAGCAAGGCCGCAGCGCTCTGTGCGGTCGGCGCAGCGATGCGGCTGCGATTGGCCGTGAAGAAGCCGTATTGCTGGGCCGCGTAGTTGCGCACCTCGGCATCGGTCGCCGTGCGGCCGAGGTCGGCATTTGCTTCGGCCCGATAGGCGTCGATGCCGGCCGTGGACAGCGTTAGGACGCCGCTGCTGACGGTGCCGTTCGCCAGCAGGCGAGCATAGGCGTCGTTGGCGGCGCTGCGGATCTGGTCGTCGCTCGCATCCGGCGTCGTCGCGGTGACGCGTGTCCGATAGGCGCTGACGCCGGCATCGCTGAGCAGATAGCCGACCGCTCCACCCTGCAGCGCTGCATAGCGGGCAGCCGCCCAGCCGCGCACCTGGTCTGCGTCCGGGTCTGGGATGCCGAGCGCGCTCGCCGCGGCGCTGCGCAACGCGACGACCCCGGCATTGCTCAAGGTCAGCGTGCCGCCGGAAACCGTACCATTGGCCAGCAGCTCATTGTAATCGGTCTGAGCGGCGTCGCGCAGTGCGCTCTCGCTCATGGCTGCACCAGTGGGACCTCGATAGCTGCGATAGCTGGCGAGCCCGGCAGCGCTCAGGACAAGATCGTTGTTGCCGGCGGTGAGCTGGCCGATGCGGGAGAGCGTGCCGCCCCCGCCCGAAGTGATCTCGCCTTGCGCCGCGGACGGCGTCCCGGTGCCGACCGAGATCAGGGCGACCGAAGCGCCGATACCGACCGAGCCGCCGATGCCATAGGTGATCGTCTCGGCGCTGACCGTGCGTTCGGAGGTGGCGGAGGCCGAGACCGTGCCCGGCGCAACCAGGGTCGAGCCCTGGATGTCGGCCTGGACGCTGCTGTCGAGGCTCGCAATGTTGGCGGCTGCGCCGGCGCCGAAGCTGCCATTCGCTCCCGCGGCGGTTTTCGGCGTGATGTTCGTCGTCTCGAAAGCCGTGACGCTGATGCCAGCCGCACTGGTGACGCTGCCGACGGTCTGCATTGCACCCGGCCGGATCGTGACCCGCGCGCCATAGAGCCCCGCCCGCGTCTCGTTGTCGACATCGACGAAGCTGACCATGCCGGCGACTCCGGCAAAGCCACCTGCCGCACCACCGGTCGCGAGCGTAGTGAAGGCGTTGCGGCTCGTGGCCGCGACGGCCAGGCCGCCATTGAGGTTGAGCACGGTCTGGCCGGAGCCGCCGCCAATCGTTGCCAGCGTCGCGTTCTTGCTGGTGCCGACAATGAAGGCGCTGCCGACGCCGACGCCGCCTGCGCCGACTGCGACCGTCTGGGCATGGAAACCATTGCGGCTGTCGGCGTTGACGCCGACCCGTCCGGCCGTGACGAGACCCTGGTCAAGCGCGGCGCTCGTCGAGGCCGCGAAGGTGTTGACGACGCCCATCGCCGCGGCGCCACCGAAGCCGAGAGCGAAACCGGTCACATTACTCGCCGCCGATTGCGAGGCGTTCGCAGCGATATCGAGCGCGCCGACGCCGCCGCCGCTATAGCCGGGTGTCGTAGTGCCGGTGGTCGAGTTCGTCAGCGCAGCTCTGGTGCTGCGCTGCATGATGTTGCTGGTGTTGGCTCCCGCGGCGGCGACGCCGCCGATCGCGCCGACGTTGATGAAGGTCGCGGCATAGGAATGGCTCGCCGCCTCGACGGCGATCGCGGTGCTGCCCGTTCCAGTCAGACGGGTATCGACCTGGCTCGCATCGATCGTCGCGCCGGTGCTGCCGCCGAGCACGTTGCGGATCGACACGATCGCGACCGCGCCGGTGATCGGGAAAGCGGCGATGCCGCCGGTGACCGCATTCGCCAGCACGGATTGCTGCGAGGTCGCGACGACGCCGAGACCGTGGATGCTGCGCGCCGTCATCGCGAGCGAGGGCTGCGCCGCGCTCGGGCCGTTGGCGGTGCTGAGGTCGAAGGCCGTGAGAAGCTGGCCGGCCGTATAGCTCAGCGAACCGGTGCCGCCGGCCCGCGCATCGACGGTGCTACCTTCGATCCGGGCGACCGTGTCGCCACCGACCGTGTTGTCGACGACGGAGACGCCGCCGGCTAGCCCGGGGGACGCCGCTGTGGCGCCGAGCGCGCCGGCCGAGACCGTGATCCGGTCGGTATTGGCGGCGAACACGCCGAGATTGTTGCCGGCGATGATATCGGCGCCGGTGATCGTCGCGCCGATATCGGTGGCGACGTTGTTGTTGGCGACCGAGCCGGCGAGCCCGACATTGCGCGCCATGGCGAGGCCGATAGCGACCGTGTCGATCCTCGCGGTCGATCCGGCCGCGAGCACGACATCGCCCGAGGCACGAATCTGCGTGCCGCCGATTCCCGCGGCGACATCGTTGGCGATGCTGCTGTCGACGATCGAGAGGCCGACAGCGGCCACACCCGTGCTGCCGGCGAGCGTGCCGGCTCTGCCCTCGATCTCCGACGCCGCCTGCGCCTGCACGGCGACGTCGCGGCTCGTGATGCCGCCGCCGCTGATGCGGGCTCTGATGACGTTGTCGATGGTCTGCTGCGCGACCGAGGCGACGCCGGCGAATTGGCCGGTCGCGATGCCAAGGCCGACCGCGATGCCCGTCAGCGTCGCCCCGTCCCGGGCGACGACGCTGACGTCGCCGCCGGCCGTGACCGTGGCGAAGTCGATCGCCGCGATATGCGACTGGGCGATCGTGTTGCTGAGCACCGAGACGCCGACATTGTTGTCCCCGCCCTGCAGGGCGCCGACGATGGCGAGGACCGCCGCGCCTTCGGCAATGGCAGCGCCTTCATTGGCTGCCGCGCCGGAGAAGTCGACCTCGGATCGGTTGGCGGCGGAGACGGCCTGGCGGCCACGGATGATATCGTCATAGACGCCGATCCGGCTGCCATCGGCGAGCACCACGACATCGCCGGAGACCGAGATCGTCGCCAGCGTGCCGCTGACGCCCGAGATCGCCGCGTTCGTCGTCGGCGTGACCCGGTTGATGACGAAGGCGCCGCCGAGCCCGTTGCCGCCGAGGCCGGCCGTGATGGCCGAGGAGATGATGCGGCTGGCATTCGTCGCCCTGACCTGGAGCCGGTCGGCGCCGGTGAGCGTGGAACGCGTCACCTTGGCGCTGACCGCGTCCTCGCCATCGGGATCCCGGATCTCGGCATAGGTCAGCGCGATGCCGACGCCGTTCTTGGCGCCGGCATAGGCCGCGCCGCCGCCGATGCCGATATCGGTCGTCTGGTACGCGTCGACCGTAACGAGGTTCGACACCCAGATGTTTGTCGGTGCGATCAGCGTGGAATCGGCGATCGAGGCAGAGACGCTGTTCGTCACCAGCCCCAGCGCCACCGACATCGCCGCGGCGGCGTTCCCGCCGCCCGAGCCGGCGAGGCCCAGCCCGACGACGGTGGCGCGGCCGCCGGCCAGCGCCTGCACGCTAGTGTCGCCGATATTGGTGAGGGATGATCGGTTGATGCGCGCGTCGGTGCTGTTGTCGAGCTTGGCGAAGGCGATCGCTCCGGCCAGGGCCGCGCTCGTGCCCTGCCCCCCGCCAGTGAGATTGATCGCGGCGGAGCCCGAGCCCAGTTCGAGGATGGTCGAGTTCAGCGCGGCGACGGTGGTGGTGACCGCGTCCGTCTTGGCCGTGATCGTCGCGCCGTCGATCCAGGCCGAGGTGCCGAGCTGGGTCGATGCGACCGCGGCGCTGCCGGCCAGGGCGAAGGACGGCTTGCCGCCGCCCTGCGATGCGCTGGCGGCCGAGACGACCGTGAAGAACGGGTCGTCGGTGACGAAGTCCATCGTGCCGTCGACGACCGCCGCCGCGACAGAGGCCGCCGACAGCCAGCCATTGGTCTCTGCCTGGACGGCCAACGAATCCGTCTGGATGCGGCCGGCAGTGGTCCCGGCGCCGCGCAGGCGATCATCGGAGAGATCGCCGGAATTGTCCCCGATATAGCCGCGCGTCACCGTGCTGGCGTCGATCCGGCCGACGGACACGCCGGCACTGCTGCCACCCGTGCTGGCCGCTACGATCCCGCCGCTGACCGACAGCACCGAGATGGACTGCTCCGCCTTGACCGACACGACGTCGGCGGTGACGAGGGCCCGGTTGCTGATCGAGGCAAGCGTCTGGTTGTCGAGGTTCGCCAGGCCCACCATGCCGCTCAGCGCGGCGCCCTGCGCCCTGCCTGAGGAGGTCACGACGACGTACATCTCGTCCGTCGTCCTGGCCTTCACGTCGACCCCCGACGCGGTGATGGTCACGCCGTCCGCGATGGCGGCGACCGTCCTGCTGCTGCGGCCGATGTTCAGGAGGGCACCGCCCGCCGCGGAGCCGGCGCCGCCGTTGAGGCCGCCGGTCAGGCCGAAATTGCCGCCGCCGTCGATGCTGTGCACCGTCGTTTCGGCGGTGACGCTGACGCCCTTGCTCCAGCTTTGGACATGGCCGTCGGCCAGCGGCGTCGTCCAGCTCGGGGCCAGCGCCGTCGTGTTGAGCGTCGCACCGCTGGCGACATAGGCTGAGGTCTCGTTGTCGACCCGAAAGTAACTGACCGAGCCGGCCAGGCCGAGCTGCTGGGATTGCGAGCTGGCGTTGGCATAGCTCGTCATGATGTTGTTGACGGTGCCGAGATTGCCGTTGAGGTGCGAGACGACCTCGAGGGGGCCGGCCCAGTTCGTCCAGGTGTTCGAGATCGGCATCTCGTTGGTGGCGCCGACGCCGACCCGGTAGGCGTTGATGGTCACGCCGGAGCCGATGGAGGCCGTCGACTCGTGCGCGTAGTTGCCGACGCCGATGGCGAAGGAGAGCGAGACCTGCGCCTCTGGCTGCGCGCTCGTCGGATCCTTCGAGTTCGAGTTGATCGAGCTGTCGGCGATCAGGCGCACGCCGAAATCGGATTGGCGGCTCGCCACCACGACATTGCCGTCGGAATGCAGCGTCGGCGCCGCCCCGCCCGGATCGGCAGCGATCGCGGCCCTGGCGACGAGGCTGCTGTCCGCGATGGCGATGGCGCTGCCGGCCTTGACGGGAACGCTCGACGAGCCGCTCGAGAGTTTGCCCAGGAGCTGGCTGAGCAGTGTCGAGACGGTCGTGCCGGCCGGGCCGGCGTTGAAGATCAGGTTGTCGCCGACTGTCGTCGAGGCGCTGGTGGCGTTCTTGGTCGTGTCGGAAACCGCCGACACCGTGACACGCTTGAGCTTGCTCGCCTCCGTGCCGAGCGAGGCGCCGAGCAGGGCATCGGCCTGCGCCCTGTAGTCGGAATAGGCGATCGAGGCGCCCGCCACGCCGCCCGACGCCGCGATGGAGTTGGCCGAGGTCGAGAAGGAATTGGTGTTGAACGCGGTGATGCTGACGTTGCTGACGCCGCCGGTGACGATCGTCGCGCCTGAATGGACCTTGGCCGCGGTGCTGACGTCGACGCTGCCGAAGGCGACGGTCGCCGCCGCTAGCGTCTCGCCGACGGTGACGGAGATGGCGGAGACACCGAGCTTGACGTCGTTCTCGGCCTTGACCGCGAGGTCGCGCCCGACACGGATCGTGGCGCCCGAGGCGATGTCGGCGGTCACTGTGCCGGAAATCTCGCCGATCGAGACCGCCCCGCCGAACACGCTGTTCCCGTTGACCGTGATCGCCGGCAGCGAGGCCTCCTGCCGGCCCTTGGCGGTGAGGCTGACGTCGCGCGACGCTTCGATCGTCGCGCCGCTGGCGACCTGGACCCGGCTCGTGATCTCGCTGCCGACATAGCCACCGTTCAGGCCAAGCGCCGCGCCTGCAGCGGTTTGAGCCGCCAGCGCCACCAGCGGACCCGCCGATGGGTCGATATAGGACGCGATTGCCGTGGCGTCCGCCTTCAGCAGCACGTCGCGACCGGTGATCGTGCCGTAGATGTCGATGGTCGAGCTCGCGCTGGCGCGGCCGCCGATCAGCCTTTGCGAGGTCGTCGCGTCGAGCGTCACGTCGCCGGCGATGTGGCTGCTGCCGGCGCTGACACCGGCCAGCAGCGTGCCGCGGACCGTGATGCTCGGCGCGGTCAGCGTGATGCTGCCGGAATTGCCGAGCGAAGGGTTGAGCGCCGAGAGCGCTCCGGCGGAGCGATTGAAATTGCGGGTGTCGATGATGCCGTCGCCGGCGATGGTGATGCTGTTCGTGGCTTCCAGCGACACGTTCGTGCCGTTGGTGATCATGTTGGCGCTGCCGCCGGCGCCGATGACGATGTCGGTCGGGTCGATGTAGAGCAGCCCGGCCTTGCCGCTGCGTGCCGACAGGTCGACATCGACGGCGCCGAGCGTGACTGTGTTCTTAGCACTCAGCTCGAGGAAACCACCATCGCCGGTGATGCCGGCAGTGCCGCGGAAGATCGCTCCCGACTGTACGTCGAGATTGGTGTCGGCGAAGATCACGGCCGAGCCGCCCTTGGCCGCGACCGCCTGGGCGCCGCTCACATCGATCACGGCGCCGCGCGCGATCGAGATCGCGCCGCCTGAAAGGATCGAGACGCTGCCGCCATCCGCCGTATTGACGTTGGGGCTGCCTGGCGTTGCCGAGATGGGTGCAGCGCCTGGCGCGCTGCCCGTCGCATTGATGCGCGCGGTCGCGGCGATCGTCGTGCCCTTGCCGGAGCGGACGGCGATCGTCCCCGCCGGACGGTGCGCCGTCGCCTTCGCATTCAAGGTCCCGGAAATCGAGGCCGTGCCGGCCGCGACGATCTCGATGCCGCCGCCGCGGCGTGCGACCATGGCGCCGCCCTGCTGGAGCCCTGCGGTGTTGACGCTCTGGGCGAAGGCCGCCCGGTGCTGGCGGCGACGCTCGCTGATATCGACGGCGGCGGTATTGGCGTTGATCTGGCCGGCGACGCTGACCGTATGGCCGTTCAGGCTGACGCCGCGGCGCGCATTGATCCGGCCGTCGATGGTGATCGTGCCATCGGGCGAGATCGGCACGTCGTTGGCCCGCAGGCGTGCCGCCATCGCCTCATTGACGACGCCGTTCGGCCCGATCACCTGGTCGAGGAACGCCCGCGTCGGCGTGTTGACGGTCAGCTGGCCGGTGTTGATGACGCCGCTCGGGCCGACGGTGAAGCCGGCCGAATCCGAGAAGTAGACATGGCCGCCGATCTGGCCGTTGCGATACGAGTTCAGGATGCCGTTGATGACGACGGGGCCGTCTCTGACGATGTTGACCAGCGCGCCGGTGTTCTGGGGCAGGTGCATGTTGACGGTCGTGCCCGCCGCCTGCTCGAAGCGGGAGAACGAATTATAGCCGGCCCCACCGGACACCGTCTGCGTCGTGATCGTCGTCGTGCCGCCGCTCACCGAGACATTGGTCTGGGTGCGCCCATCCGGCGTGATGATGTTCTGCGCGAAGGCCGGCGCGTTCCAGAGCGCCAGTGCCATCGCCTGGCCGACCAGGCAACGCTCCCGCCAGGTCGCCAGGACCGAACGCGGCCGCGGCGCGAATACGTCGCGTTGCCGCGGGCCGGCTGTGCGCGGCAGGAATGCCGTAGCCGGGCGGAGCGAGCGACGCTTCGACATGTCAGAGGCGCTCCTTCGCGAGCGCGTCGAGCGCCTGATCGAGACCGCGGCCGGACAAGGGCAGGGCCAGTTCGCGTCCAGCGGCGTCCTTGAACAGGATCCGGCCCTGCTCGGTCGCCTTGCGCCATTGCTTCAAGGCCTCGTCGCCCGGGGCGGCATCGGCGTAGCAGGCGGTCGGGAGGCAGCGCCGCCAGGGCAGGTCGACCGGCTTTGCGTCCTTCTCGCCCATCACGATCTGCACGCTCCCGGGGAATGAGATGCTGACGGGCATCACCGCCGTGATACGCACGGGCTCGTCATTGCCGAGCCGCCCGAGCGCGACCTGTGCGATCGGAGCCTGCTGGCCCTGTGCCTGAAGGACCTGCGCGACCTCGCAGACCCGCATCGGCTTCGCCGCGTCGGCGATGCGCTGGCAACGCAGCGTCCAGTCGCCGAAGCTCGCCGTGGTGCTGCTGGGCTCGGGCGATACCGGGGATGCGGCGGGCGGGGCTGCCGGCGTGGCCGTCGCCACAGCTGGCGCGGAGGGGCGCGCGGGTTTGGGAGGAGTAGGCTGAGCGTAGGCCGAGCCGGTTGATATGGTCATGACCAGGCCGAGCCTCGCCCAGCCGGACATCAATCGCTTCGCCTTCACGTCACACCTCGACACAGCCCCCACCATTCCGGCAGCGCGCCGGAACGGTCTTCGCATCAAGGAAATCTCGTCTCCCGGCGCCTGCTACCGTCGATCACGGCAGATGGATGACCCATGCGGACCCGCGCCGAGGCGATCTCGCGCCCCGATGAAGGACTGGAAATTCTCAAATTGCTCGATCTTGTGCAATACGCGTTTCAAAAATGGTCACATGCATGGATCACCCAAAATCGGCCGGTACAATCCAGGGTGGTGGTCGTGTATGGGCCTGACGGTCAGGCGACAGGCTGTCGCGACCGTCCTTGGGCGCCGACGCTGGCAACCAGAAAGGCGCTGAAGCCAAGGGCAACCGCGATCACGCCGAACATCGTCCAGACGCCGAACTGGTGGATGAGCGCGAAGAAGACCAGCGGCACGAAGACCGAGACGAGCCGTCCGATCCCCCAGGCCAGCGACGTCCGTGAGGACCGCAGTGCCGTCGGAATGATCTCGGCGGCATAGACGCCGAGCACGCTGGCATAGATGGCGCTGCACAGCGCGAAAGCGATCCCGATCCCGACCAGGGGAGTGAATTCGGTCGCCGCAGCGAAGGCCACCCCCAGCAGGATCATCGCGACGGCGCTAGCGATCAGGCTCGCCCTACGGCCGATCCGATCGATCACGAGGGCCATGAGCAGGTTGCCGATCACCGGCCCGAACATGATCAGCCCTGCCGCGACCACGGAATCGCTGATGCTGAACTGCTTCTGGACCATGACGGCGCCGCTCATCAGCGGGAAGCCGATCGTCGCCCAGGGCGCCAGTGCATAGAGCACGCAGAGCAGGAGCAGCCGTCGGCCGACGCTGAGCGTCTCGCGCGCGTCCGCAGTCGAGGTGAGGTCGCTTGCCGGAACAGGAATGGCAGCGACTTTGCGCTTTTGCCCTCCGAAGCGGCGCAAGGCGGCTTCGGCTTCCTCAAGACGGCCGGCCGCTGCCAGCCAGCGCGGCGATTCCGGCAGCAGGCTCAACAGCGCCGCGGCGAGGATGGCGAGAACGGCTCCCGAACTCAGCGCCCAGCGCCAGCCTTCCAGGCCGAGAAAGCTCGGCGTCGTCGCGCGCATCAGGAAAATGATGGCTGGGGCGCCGAGAAAGGCGAGGCCCGCGCAAAGGCAGACCATTGTCCCGCGCCAGCGCGGCGGCATGACGTCGGCGAGATAGGCGGCGATCAGCGGCGGGCAGGCGCCGATGCCGAGCCCTGACAGGAAACGAAAGCCGATCAGGGTAACGGCATCATCGCTCGCCGCGGCACCGATCGAGCCGATGGCGACGACCAGGAGCGCCACCTGGAGGGCGAGGCGCCGGCCTGTCCGGTCGCCGAGCAGGCCGAAGCCCGGAGCACCGACGGCTCCGCCTGCGAAGATCGCGGCGAGGAACAGCGAAAGCTCGGTTCGCGTCATGCTGCGCGGCGGCGCCTGGAAGACCGCGCCGAGCGCATTGCCGAGCGCGACCTCGGCGATGTCAGCAAACAGCGCCAGCGTTGTGACGGCGAAGATCGCCAGCCTGAGCCGGCAGAACGGCAGCGCATCGAGACGCGCGCCGATCGAGGGCTGCGCCTGGCTGTCTGGCGAAGGCTCTGCCTCTTCAGCCTTCCTCAGCATGGCGGGCCATCGGAATGGCCGTGAACCAGCTCCGGAGCTGCTACGGCAGCCGTCGGCAAGGAAGGCTCTGCCGTTCTCGCCGCAGCGTCGAAGGCTGTGCCGATGATGGCGAGCTTCGCAGCCTGGATCTGCGCGTACTCGGCGCGAAAACGCTTCGAAAGCCAGATCGGTGAGCGCCCGGGCGCGCCGCTCCAGCCGAGCCCGCCGAGAGCAGCCGCTGCCGCCACGGTTCTGCCCGTATGCGTACGGGACAGGTTGAGCCGCCGGGCAAGCGCGGAAACTGAAGTGACGTCGGTCAGTGCGTGCTCCTGAGCCGGCGCAACATCCCTGTCCAGGCCGACGATCAAGCGGTCCATCAAGCTGCCGCCATCATCCACCGAGGCGAAGACGGCATAGATCGGAGCGGGGGAACGGATCAGCTCGCAGCCCAGCAGGCCGTCGGCGACGCCGACCTCCATCTCGCCGAGCAATATCATGTCCGCGTTTCGCAGGCGTTCGACCCGGTTCTCGCTGTCGAGTGCATCGAGCGCCGACAGATGCAGGGCGTACCACTCGGTCAGCGCCCATAAAGTTGCTGGCGAGGGCTCGACCTGGCCGGAGTTGCGGCCGGTGGCTCCAATTGGCCGGATCAACCCGTAGTGCAGCGCTTCGGCAAAGAAGGCTGTCGCGGTGTTGCGGCTTGCCAGTCGGTGGCCCAGCGCTTCCTCGAGGAATTCGGTCCGCGACAAGCCCGGCCGACCGGAGCGGAGGCCGCGAAAATAACGCGACAGCGCCGCGTGCGACATCAGCCAGCGCTGCTGGGTCGCAAATTGCGAGGCGAGCCGCGGCGCGGCGGCCTGCACATCCACGAAGCCGGAGGCCAGGCGATGGATGGCGCGATCAAACTGCGGATCGGCCAGCAGCCGATCGATCTTCCACTCCAAAGACTGCATCGGCCCCCCGCCGGATGACGCCGTACCGGTCCGTCCCCCTCAAGCATTCTGCACAATATCGTAAAAAATGAGAAGGGGGCGGTATCCATATCGGGGCAGACGCGGACGTTCAGCCTCCGCCTTCCAGCGTGCCATGAAGCAGTGCCCGGACCATGCCCCGATAGCGCAGATGCAATTTGTCCGGAGCGATCGGCGGCAGGCTTTGATTGGTCCCGCGGGCTCCGTCGGCGAGCAGTTGCGCAAGATCCTCGGGGCTTACGCTCTTCCTGACGCGCAGAATGCCTTGCTGCTCGAGTTCCACGATGAACGCCGCCAGCTTGTCCTGAAAGGCGATGGCCGAGCCGACCATGATGTCTCGGCAGCGGCGAAAAGCCTGGTCGTTGATCTCGATCGCGTGCGGCGACTGGCTCAGCCGCCGCCTCGTGTCGCCGTAGCGGATGTCGAGAACGGTCGCGAGAATCTCGACCGCGTCGTCTCCTGCCGCGAGGGCTGCACGCCCTGCCGCCATGCCGGCCTCGACGGCATTCGCATTGGCCTGCTCGATCAGGAAGCGGAATGCTTCTTCCTTGCTGCTGAAATAGTTGTAGAGCGTCCGGCGCGTGACATCGACGATCCCGGCGATGGTGATCATCGTCAGCTGCGCGTAGCCATGGTCCAGAAACGCCCGTTCCAGCCGTGATACGAGCTCTGCGCGTGTGACCATCTAGAGTGCCCGGTTACCCGCCCGATCATCGCTCCTGCGATGATGATTCAGCGCGTCGCCTTCTTGCCCCGATTTGCCCAGGCACCGCAATCTGCGTCTGCGCTGCCGGACTGCGCGTGAGCGACACCGCGCAGGGACTGCGCCAGACTGACAAAGGCCTGGATGGTCTTGCTGTTGCGCCGCTCGTGCAAGCAGATCAGCTTTTCGTGCATCAGGAGTGGCGGCCCGTCGAGCGGGATACGGATCAGCTGCGGATCGTCCGCGCCGAATTCCGCGGCGGAGACGAAGCCGA
The DNA here is from genome assembly GCF_001509835.1 of Allobosea sp. WAO. Classification (GTDB taxonomy): domain Bacteria; phylum Pseudomonadota; class Alphaproteobacteria; order Rhizobiales; family Beijerinckiaceae; genus Allobosea. The sequence continues at coordinate 113,886 of NZ_JXTJ01000016.1, read as the reverse complement.
CGCCGCCACCGGCGGCCACGATGGCGCGGACGGCCTCACGTCCCTCCGCTTCCACGGCGAAGCGCAGCTCGACCTTCTGTTCGGCGGCTCGCTCCTCAAGCAATTGGCGGGTGCGCGATCCGCGCTCGCGCATGATCAGCGGCCAGTCGCCGAGCTCCGCCAGGGATAGGTTGGCTTTGCCCGCAACCGGATGGCTGCGGGCAGCGAAGGCGATGATCGGGGAGACGTTGAGCGGCATCACCGTGAAGGCGCGCTCATCGCCGAGTTCGCCGAGAACGCCGATCTCCGCGTCGTAGTTGATCAGCGTCTCGACGATGCTGCCGGTATTCCCTTGTGCGATCGTGACCTGGATGCCTGGATGCCGCTCGCGGAAGGCGGTCAGCACGTCGAGCACGTGATGCACGGAATCGGCCATGATCCGCAGCGAGCCGGTCCGCAGCGAACGTTCCTCCTGCAGCAGCTCCAGAGCTTCCCCTTCCGCACCGAACAGGCGGTGCGTGACGGCGAGCAGCCTGCTGCCGGCCGGGGTCAGGACGACCTGGCGATGGCGGCGGCTGAACAGGGCGACATCGTATTCCTCTTCCAGCCGTCGGACCTGGTCGGAGATCGCCGGTTGGGTGAGGTGCAAGGCCTGCGCCGCCTTCGAGAAACCGCCGGAGAGCGCGACCTGATGGAAGGCGCGAAGCTGGACATGGCGCATGGCGAGGAAGACCCGAGCGAGGGGAGCTGCTGTTATATCGATTTATTTTATAGATAGATACGAATTAGCGATTTCTCAGATGGAGAAGGGATCGGCATTCTGGATTCCATGGCGCCCGCGAGGCGCGAACCGGGACCTGCCATGCGCGCCGAAGCTTCCGCAATCGTTCACACCGAGGGTGAGTCCAACACCTCCGCGGCCCGCGGTGGCTGGGCGGCCGGCATCGGCGATGCCGGAACCCGCGAGCTACTCGCCCGCGACTCCGCCACCTTCCTGCACCAGAGCCTTTCCAGCCCGTGCCTGACCGCCATCGCCAAAGCGGAGGGCATCTGGATCGAGGACACGATGGGACGCCGCTACATGGATTTCCATGGCAACAGCGTCCATCACATCGGCTATGGCCATCCGCGCCTCAAGGCGGCGATCAAGGCTCAGCTCGACGATCTCTGCTTCGCACCGCGGCGCTTCACCTGCGAACCGGCCGTCGAGCTCGCAGAGACACTGGCACGGCTGGCGCCGGGCGATCTCGGCAAGGTGCTCTTCACCACCGGCGGCTCGGATGCGATCGAGGTGGCGTTGCGGCTCGCCCGTGCGGCGACGGGGCGGTTCAAGACCCTGTCCTTCTGGGATGCTTTCCACGGGGCCGGCTTCGGCGCCTCGAGCGTCGGCGGCGAAGCGACCTTCCGGTCAGGCATCGCCGGCCCGCTGCTGCCGGGAGCGGAGCACGTCGCGCCCTGGGGCAACCGCAACTGCGCCTATGGCCACGACAGCCTGGAGGCATCGGCACGCGCCTGCGCCCGGATGATCGCCTATGTCCTCGCGAAGGAGGGCGACATCGCCGCGGTCGTCGCCGAGCCGATGCGCGCCACACCCTATCCGCCGGCGCCCGGCTTCTGGAAGAGCGTGCGCGAGGCCTGCGACAGGCACGGCACATTGCTGATCTTCGACGAGATCCCGACGGGCCTCGGCAAGACGGGGCGCTTCTTCGCCCATGAACATGACGAAGTGCAGCCCGACATGGTCGTGCTCGGCAAGGCACTGGGCGGCGGCATCCTGCCCATCGCCGCTGTCGTCGCCCGCCGCGACCTCGACGTCGCGGGCGGCTATGCGATCGGCCATTACACCCATGAGAAGAACCCGGTCACCACCCGTGCGGCTCTGACGACGATCGAGATCATCCGCGAGGAAGGATTGACGGAGAAGGCGGCGGAGCTCGGCGCCTATGCGATGGATCGCCTGCGAAACTTCGCCGAGCGCTGCCCTTCTGTCGGCGATGTACGCGGACGAGGGCTGCTGTTCGGGGTGGAGCTGGTCTCCGACCGCGCCGACTTCACGCCTGACAATGGCCTTGCCGAGCGGGCCTATTATCGCTGCCTGGAGGCGGGACTCAGCTTCAAGATCAGCCAGGGCAACGTGCTCACCCTGTCGCCGCCGATGGTGATCGCTCGGGCTGAGCTGGACCGGGCGCTCGGCATCGTCGAGCAGGCGATCCTCGCGGGCTGATCGAACCGCGCCGGGTTTGTCGGAACGCCCCAACGCCGGCGAAGGTAGGCGATGCTGGCGGGAGGCGGCCGATAAGTCCCCCCGAAAGCACGGGGGCTGCTTGAGCGATTCGTAGATCGTGCCAAGGACGTTCAGCGCGCGAAAAAGCGCGACCGAGCGATCATCGCTTCCTTCGCTCGGCGCGGGAAGACGGCCTTGTAGCGGATGGCAGCGGAGCGATGCTCCCTGCCTGCAGCAGGGAAGCCCGCTGTCCCTTGCGATCAGGCAAAGGACAGTGCGCGCTGCGTACTCTAAAAATAGAAACCCGTCTTGGTAGTGACGGGTCATGGCATCTGAAGGTCCACCAAATGCAACCGCAAGATAAATGCGGCGCCAAACTGGCTTTTCTCGATGCGGAACTCTTTCTCTTTGCTGAAGAGAAAGAGTGGTGCCCAGGAGAGGACTCGAACCTCCACGCCCTTGCGAGCGCCAGCACCTGAAGCTGGTGCGTCTACCAATTCCGCCACCTGGGCAACGAGGGTCCGTTTAGGGGGGGCGGACGCGCCTGTCAACGGCCTAGCCGACGAAATTATCACGCGGCTGTGCAGAGGGCTGTGCAGCGGGCGGCGAGGCGTTGCGCCGCCTTCACAGTTGGGATGCGATGAACTAGGACAGGCGCGACAGGAACAGTTTCCAACGCTTCCAAATCGGAGCTCGCGTGACCATGGCGACCCAGCCTCCCGCTCAGCAACTCGTCACCGTCTTCGGCGGCTCGGGCTTCCTCGGGCGGCACGTCGTGCGGGCGCTCGCCCGGCGCGGCTATCGCGTCCGCGTCGCCGTGCGTCGGCCCGATCTCGCCAATTTCCTGCAGCCGCTCGGCATCGTCGGCCAGATCCACGCCGTCCAGGCCAATCTGCGCTACCCCGATTCGGTCGCCGCCGCTGTGCGCGGCTCCGATGCGGTGATCAATCTGGTCGGCATCCTCAGCGAGAGCGGCCGGCAGAATTTCTCCAATGTCCAGGCGCGTGGCGCACGTACCGTCGCCCACGCCTGCGCCAGCCTCGGCATCGAGCGCCTCGTGCAGGTCTCGGCGCTCGGCGCGGATGTCGATTCGCAGTCGCACTATGCCCGCACCAAGGCGGAGGGCGAGGCGGCGGTGCTCGAGCTGGTCGGGAGCGCCGTCGTGCTGCGCCCCTCGATCATGTTCGGCCCCGAGGATACCTTCTTCAACCGTTTCGCCTCACTCGCCCGCATGCTGCCGGTCCTGCCGTTGGTCGGCGGCGGCGAAACCAAGTTCCAACCGGTCTTCGTCGGCGATGTCGCCAAGGCGGTTGCGCTTGCAATCGAGGGCAAGGTCGAGGGCGGCAAGGTCTACGAGCTCGGCGGTCCCGAGGTGAAGAGCTTCCGCGAGCTGGTCGAATATGTCTGCGAGGTCACCGGCCGCCGGCGCGTCATCGCCTCGCTGCCTTTCCCGCTCGCCCGCTTCCAGGCCCGGATCCTCGAGATCGTCAACACGCTCTCGCTCGGCCTTCTGCCGGACGAGTTCCTGCTGACCCGGGACCAGGTCACCCTGCTGGAGAGCGACAATGTCGTCTCCGAAGCCGCCCGCAAGGACGGCCGCACGCTCGCCGGCATCGGCATCGCGCCGGTCTCGTTCGAGGCGGAGGTGCCGTCCTATCTCTGGCGCTTCCGCAAGGCGGGCCAGTTCGCCACCTCGCGCGGCGGCTGAAGGCTACTCCCGCTCCGAGGCAGGGTCGCCTGGAGCGCGCCCAGTTTCCTGGGGACACGGCATGGCCATGTAAGCGCGCTGTCGATCTGACGGCGCGCTCGGCAAGGCGGCTTGTTTCGGCGCGGCGCAGGCCTTCAGGCTGCGCTCAGAGCATGCTCGGCAGCACGCGATCCGGCGGCTTGTGCCCGTCCATGAAGGTCTTGATGTTGACGATGACCTTCTCGCCCATATCGGCGCGGCCCTCATGCGTGGCCGAGCCCATATGCGGGAGCACCACGACGCGGTGTTGGCGGGCGAGCTTCAGCAGGCGCGGATTGACGGCCGGCTCGTGCTCGAACACGTCGAGCCCGGCGCCGGCGAGCTCGCCGGCTTCGAGCATCCGGGCGAGCGCCGTCTCGTCGACGATCTCGCCGCGCGCGGTGTTTACCAGGATTGCATCGGGCTTCATCAGCTTCAGCCGGCGCGCCGAGAGCAGATGGTAGGTCGCCGGCGTGTGCGGGCAGTTGACCGAGACGACGTCCATGCGCGCCAGCATCTGGTCGAGCGAATCCCAGTAGGTGGCGTTGAGTGCCTCCTCGGTGCGCGCATCGATGCGGCGGCGGTTGTGATAGTGGATCGAGAGGCCGAAGGCGGAGGCGCGGCGGGCGAGCGCCTGGCCGATCCGGCCCATGCCGACGATGCCGAGGCGTTTGCCGGTGATGCGCCGGCCGAGCATCCAGGTCGGCGACCAGCCGCCCCATTCGTCGTCGGTGATGACGCGCGCGCCCTCGGCGATGCGGCGGGCCACGGCAAGGATCAGCGCCATCGTCATGTCGGCGGTGTCGTCGGTCAGCACGCCGGGCGTATTGGTCACGGTGATGCCGCGCTGAACGGCGCTGGCGACGTCGATATTGTCGACGCCATTGCCGAAATTCGCGATCAGGCGCAGCTGTTCGCCAGCCTGGGCGATCAGCCCGGCGTCGAGCTTGTCGGTCACGGTCGGGACCAGCACGTCGGCGGTCTTCAGGGCCTCCACCAGGGCGGCCTGGCTCATCGGCGTATCGTCGAGATTCAGCCTTGCGTCGAACAGCTCGCGCATCCGTGTCTCTACGACGGCGGGCAGCTTGCGCGTGACGACGACCAGCGGCTTCTTCTTCGACATAAGCGGCTCCTCCGGGGCATTTGGCCCGGGCCCGCGCCCGATCGCCGCATGCTCCCAACGCTTCGGCTTCGCCGGTCTCGTTTCCGCCTCAACCCGCCATTAACCGAGGCGCTTCAGGAATGGGTTCTGGTGGATTTTCGACGCCGGCAGCCGATCTGTTGTCTAGAGCAGGATGCGGAAAAGTGGAAACCGGTTTTTCGCGCAGATCCGGCTCCGCGCTGCGTCGCCGTTGATCATGACCCGGGCCTGCCGCGCCTCCTATACGGCGCGCCGGCCGGCAGGGCGAAGGAGAGAATTGGATGGCGGCTAGCATGAGGAGCGGTCTTGCAGGCCTGGCGGTGATGGCGGGGCTTGCTCTCGCTTCGGCGGGCGCATTCGCGCAGGAGCTTGCGACCGGCCAAGTCAGCGGCCTGCCGGTACCGCGCTATGTCAGCCTGAAATCGGACCGGGTCAATCTGCGCGAGGGGCCGTCGAAGGAGCATCGCACCAGCTGGGTCTTCCAGCGCGCCGGACTGCCGGTCGAGGTCACCGCCGAGTTCGAGACCTGGCGGCGTGTGCGCGATGCCGACGGCACCGAGGGCTGGGTGCTGCACAGCCTGCTCTCCGGGCGGCGCACCGTGCTGGTCGCGCCCTGGTCCAAGGTGAAGGGCGAGACCTTTGCCCTGCGTGAATCCGCCAGCGACAACGCCACGATCCTCGCCAGCCTGGAGCCCGGCGTGATCGCCAATGTCCATTCCTGCCCCGGTGGCGGCTGGTGCAATGTCACGGTCAACAAGATCAACGGTTATCTGCGCCAGGACCGGCTCTGGGGCGTCTACCCGAACGAGAAGCTGAACTGAGCCGGCGCCGCCCGCTGCGGGCGGCCGGTCACATCGCCGAGAAGGTCATGATCGGCCGGCCGCTTCCGTCGAGCAGCGCGAGCTTGCCGCGCGCCGGATCAGTCCGCCAGCGCCGCACCGCGCGTAATCCGGCGAAGAACTTCTGCTCCTGATCCATCGCCGCGGGCGTGCAGGCCATCTGCGTCGCGGCCACCGGTCCGAAGCTGATTCGCGTGCCGCTGATCCGCGCCGAGCCGCTCATCCGGTTGCAGCCGCCGGAGCCGCTGACCCGGCCGTCGACAGCGATCTCGAGTACGGTCTGCAGCCGGTCGATCACCCCCGCTTGCCTGATATCTTCGAGCAGCCAGCGCCCGACGGGCGAGCTGGAGCTCTCCGGGGCGGGGGAGGGCGTGCCGGCGACGCGTTCGACGCGGATATCGGTCTGCTCCGGCCCACCGTCGAAAATGCCGTGATGGCTGGTGTTGATGAAGAGCAGCTGACCACGGTGCAGGATGCGGGCCTGCAGCGCATAGCGCCGGCGCGGCTGGATTTGCGCCCGGTCGAAGCGCAGCACGTAGCGCGTTGGGTTGCGCGCGCCGCTGGCGGTGGTCTCGGCGATGGTGCGTGCCGGCGCATCCGCGAGCGAGACATCGAGCAGCTTGACCTCGACGATGGTGCCGGGCGGCAGCGCGATGCGCTCGCGATAGGATACCGTCCCGCGCAAGGTCATGGTTGCGGCGAAGGCTCCGCCGGCCGGGGTCAGGAGTCCGAATGCGAGGGTGCCGACGAAAGCGCGCCGCGATGCCGTCATGATGCGAAATCCCGTACCTGTCGCGGCGCTCCGCCCGTCCGGGCGCGGAAATGCCTCAGCCGTCGATCTTGCGCAGGCGGACGACGACATCGACGCGGGCGATCTCATAGCCATCAGGCGGCGGCGGGAGCTCCGCGACATCGACGGCCGAAGCCGGAATGTCGATCACCTTGTCCTCGCCATCGACGACGAAATGGTGATGGTCGCTGTTGTCGGTGTCGAAAAATGTCTTGGCGCCGTCGATCGCAAGCTCGCGCAGCAGGCCCGATTGCGTGAATTGATGCAGCGTATTGTAGACCGTCGCGAGCGATACCGGCACGCGCGCCTTCATCGCCTCTTCATAGAGCATCTCGGCGCTGACATGCCGGTCGCCCTTGGCGAAGAGCAGCCAGCCGAGCGAGACCCGCTGGCGCGTCGGGCGCAGGCCCACGCGGCGCAGGCGCTGGCGCACGTCGTGGAATGGGCATCCCGGGCGCGCGCTCGATCCGTAGCCTTGTTCCTGTGGCGTCAGATCGTTCATGCTTCGGGTCTGCGTCCTTGCTTTCATGCCGGGGCGCGAGACGCGGCCGGCTCCTGCCTACCGATTTAAGGCTTCGATCTCCGGGCCGCAAGCATTGCGGCGCAAGGCTGCGTCATCTCGTCTTTGCAACGGCGTGTCATGGCGGGCCTGCTCAAAGAAACGGCCGGATCATCCACGCTGTGCGATGCCTTTCGCCCTTTCGTTTCGCGGCGACACCGTGTTAGGCACGCGTCACGACAGATGACCGCCGTGAGATCGGGCGGCCGGAACGGAGCGGAACGGGATATGGAGCGGCAATCGTCATTCAGCTACGAGGAGATCCTCGCCTGCGGTCGTGGGGAGCTGTTCGGGCCGGGCAATGCGCAGCTGCCGCTGCCGCCGATGCTGATGTTCGACCGCATCACCGACATCAGCGAGGAAGGCGGCCCGCACGGCAAGGGCTTCGTCCGCGCCGAGTTCGACATCCGCCCGGACCTCTGGTTCTTCGACTGCCATTTCAAGGGAGATCCGGTGATGCCGGGCTGCCTCGGCCTCGATGCGCTCTGGCAGCTCACCGGCTTCTTCCTCGGCTGGCTCGGCCTTCCGGGCCGCGGCCGCGCTCTCGGCGTCGGCGAGGTCAAGTTCGCTGACCAGGTGCTGCCGAGCGTCAAGCAGGTGGTCTACGGCGTCGAGTTCAAGCGCGTCTTCAAGTCGAAGCTCGTGCTGGGGATCGCCGATGGCTGGCTCGAGGCTGACGGCAAGCGTATCTATACGGTCTCCGACATGCGGGTCGGCCTGTTCAAGCCCGAAGCGGCCTGAGCAAAATCGCCGGCCCGTCTTGCGCTGTGCGGCCGCTCGGTCCATCTGCGCCGTATCGACATGATTAACGAGCCGGGCCTGGCGACCCGGCACGCCACCAAACAGCCGGAGAAACGAGCATGAGACGCGTTGTGGTCACCGGGATGGGCATCGTCTCGTCCATCGGCAACAATACGCAGGAAGTGCTGGCTTCGCTGCGCGAGGCCAAGTCCGGCATCTCCTATGTCCCGGATTTCGAGGAGCACGGCTTCCGCAGCCGCGTCGCCGGCGTGCCCTCGCTCGTCGCCGCTGATGTCGTCGACCGCCGCGCCATGCGCTTCCATGGCGGCGGCTCGGCCTGGAACCATGTCGCGATGGACCAGGCGATTCTCGATTCCGGCCTCGAGGCGGGCGAGATCAGCCATGAGCGCACCGGCATCGTCATGGGCTCCGGCGGTCCTTCCACCCGCGCTTTGATTGACGCCTATGACAAGGCGCGCGAGAGCGGCTCGTCCAAGAAGGTCGGCCCCTTCGCCGTACCCAAGGGCATGTCCTCGACCGCGTCCGCGACGCTCGCGACCTGGTTCAAGATCAAGGGCGTGAACTATTCGATCTCCTCCGCCTGCGCGACCTCGAACCACTGCATCGGCAATGCCTATGAGCTGATCCAGTGGGGCAAGCAGGACGTCGTCTTCGCCGGCGGCTGCGAGGAGCTCGACTGGACGCTTTCGGTGCTGTTCGATGCCATGGGCGCGATGTCGTCCAACTTCAACGAGACCGCCGCCCGGGCCTCGCGCGCCTATGACGTCAACCGCGACGGCTTCGTCATCGCCGGCGGCGCCGGCGTCCTGGTGCTCGAGGAGCTCGAGCACGCCAAGGCCCGCGGCGCCAAGATCTATGGCGAGATCGTCGGCTATGGCGCGACCTCGGACGGTTACGACATGGTCGCCCCGTCGGGCGAGGGCGCGGTGCGCTGCATGCGCATGGCCCTCCAGGGCGTCAACGCCAAGGTCGGCTACATCAACCCGCACGGCACCTCGACCCCGGTCGGCGACGCCAAGGAGATCGAGGCGATCCGCGAGGTCTTCGGTGCCGGTGACAAGAGCCCGCCGATCTCGGCGACCAAGTCGCTCACCGGCCATTCGCTTGGTGCCACCGGCGTGCAGGAGGCGATCTACTCGCTTCTGATGCTCAACAACGACTTCATCTGCGAGAGCGCCCATATCGACGAGCTCGACCCGGCCTTCGCCGACATGCCGATCGTGCGCAAGCGCATCGACAATGCGGGCCTCGGCTGCGTGCTCTCGAACTCCTTCGGCTTCGGCGGCACCAACGCCACCATCGTGATGAAGCGCCTGGAGGCCTGAGCTCCGCCATGCTGTTCATGGTGATCGAGCATTTCGATCAGGGGCGCGTGAAAGATGTCTACGCTCGGTTCGCCGAGCGTGGCCGGATGGCACCGGACGGGCTGCGCTACGTCGACAGCTGGGTCTCTGCCGATCTTTCGCGCTGCTTCCAGGTCATGGAATGCGACGACGTCACCTTGTTGCAGCAATGGGTGCTCGCCTGGGGCGATCTTGTCCGCTTCGAGATCGTGCCGCTCGCGACCTCGAAGGCGACCGCCGCAGCCCTGAGCGGCAAAACCTGACCGGCGCTATGACGCGCCTAATCCGCTCCGGGCTTCCGGGGTGGTGAAAATGCCGCTATGAGCGGCCGTTGACCGCAGCCAGACCGGAATCCCATGCTCCCCTTGATGCACAACAAGCGCGGCCTCGTCATGGGCGTCGCCAACCAGAACTCGATCGCCTGGGGCATCGCCCGCACCTTGCACGCCCATGGCGCCGAGATGGCCTTCACCTATCAGGGCGAGGCGCTGGGCAAGCGGGTCAAGCCGCTCGCCGAGAGCATCGGCTCGAAGCTGGTGATCCCCTGCGATGTCGAGGACATCGCCTCCGTCGACGCGACCTTCGCGGCGCTCGACGAGGCCTGGGGCGACGATCCCGAGCGCAACACGCTCGATTTCCTGATCCACGCCATCGGCTTCTCCGACAAGAACGAGCTCAAGGGGCTCTATGCCGACACCAGCCGCGAGAATTTCTCGCGCACCATGGTGATCTCCTGCTTCTCCTTCACGGAAGCCGCCAAGCGCGCCGCGGAGCGCATGCCGCAGGGCGGCAGCATGATCACGCTGACCTATGGCGGCTCGACCCGCGTCATGCCGAACTACAATGTCATGGGTGTCGCCAAGGCGGCGCTCGAGGCGAGCATGCGCTATCTCGCGGCCGATTACGGCCCGCGCGGCATCCGCGTCAACGCGCTCTCGCCCGGACCGGTGCGCACGCTGGCCGGGGCCGGCATCTCCGATGCCCGTGCGATGTACTCCTGGCAGCGCGCCAATTCGCCCCTGCGCAAATCGGTGTCGCTCGAGGATATCGGCGGGGCCGCGCTGTATTATCTCTCCGATCTTTCGGGGGGCGTGACCGGCGACATCCATCATGTCGACGCCGGCTACAACATCACCTCGATGCCGGTGCTGGACGGGCTGCGCGCCGCCGACACCGGCAATGGCGAATAAGGCTACCGACGGGGCGCAGCCCTTCCCACAGTCGGCCTGACGGCGTTATCTTCGTTCATGGTGGAACCCGGCGCGGCCGCGGCGGTTCGACCTGTGAGCGATGGAGAATGCTCATGGTCATCGTCAAATACGAAGTCGTCGAGCACGATGGGGGGTGGGCCTACAAGGTCGGCGGCGCGCTGTCGGAGACCTTCCGCACCCATGATGCGGCGCTGAAGGCGGCCGAGAAAGCGGCAGCGCGTCAGAAGCGACCGGGCACCACCGACGGCATCGTCTATCAGGACTCCGATGGCCAATGGCACGAGGAACTTGCTGACGGACGCGACCGGCCGGGGACGCGTGTCGTCGACGAACCCTGAGTGGAGCATCGGACCGAAAAGTGGAATCCACTTTTCGGACGAATCTGATGCCTGAACAACGGCTGGATCGCCAGCTTGCGCCCGATGGGGCGCTCGGCGATCTAGTCTCAGTTCTGCGTGAAGAAGGTCAGCAGCACCTTGCCCTTCTCGCCCAGCAGGCAGAGGAAGCGGCGCGGCTTGTCGGAGCGATCGGTCTTCAGATAGGCCTCGCCCATGATGATGCGCTTGATCGGCGTATCCTCGACCTTGGTGTCCGAGGTTGCGATGGTCAGCCCGTCCTCGTCGATGACGATGTCCTTGATCTCCGGCTCGCGCGCGGTGATCGCCACCATCGCCGTCGATTTGCAGGCCGCAAGCTCCGGCGAAGCGGGTTTCTCGACGGGTGCTGGCGAGGCCGGCGAGGCGCTCTGCGCCAGGGCAGGGGCAGCGAGGAAGGCGAGCAGCGCGGTCGCGCAGGCGATGTTTCGGAGCATGTGAACCTCGGTTGCTGTCGAGGTTCAACGCGGATCGGCCTGCCGGGTTCAATTCTCTCCCGCGGCGCCCGTCGTTCCAGGCCAGCGCCGCTGTGGCTGGACTGACGGGTTCGGGCTTGGAATTCAGCCGCCCAGCGCCTGCTGGAGATCGGCGATCAGGTCGTCGGCGTGTTCCAGGCCGATCGAGAGGCGGATCAGCCCGTCGCTGACGCCCATGCTGGCGCGCACCTCCGGCGTGAAGCGCTGATGCGTCGTCGTAGCCGGGTGGACGATCAGGCTCTTGGCGTCGCCGAGATTATTGGAGATGCGGATCAGCTTGAGCTTGTTGAGGAAGCGGAAGGCCGCGTCCTTGCCGCCGGCGACCTCGAAGGCGATCAGCGTCGAGGGGCCGCTCATCTGCGTTGCGATGATCTCGGCCTGCGGATGCTCGGGGTCGCCGATGAAGGCAACATGCGGAAGTTCCTTGCGGCTCTTCAGCCATTTGGCGACCGTGGTCGCGCTTTGCGCCTGCTGGCGGATGCGCAGCGGCAGCGTCTCCAGCGCCTTCAGCATCACCCAGGCGTTGAAGGGCGACAAAGCCGGGCCGGTCTGGCGCAGGAAGGTCTGGATTTCGCCCTCGATCAGCTCCTTCGAGCCGAGCACGAGCCCGCCGAGGCAGCGGCCCTGACCATCGATGTGCTTCGTCGCGGAATAGACCACGAGATCGGCGCCGAGCTCGAGCGGTCGCTGGAACAGCGGCGTCGCGAAGACATTGTCGACGACGAGCTTCGCGCCGACCTCCTTCGCCAGCCCGGCGACGGCGGCGATGTCGATCACCTCCAGCGTCGGATTGGCCGGGCTTTCGAGGAAGAAGGCCTTGGTGTTCGGCCGAACGGCGGCGCGCCAGGCGGCAAGATCGGTGCCGTCCACCAGCGTCGAGGCGATGCCGTAGCGCGGCAGCAGGTCCTCGATGATGTAGCGACAGGAGCCGAACAGCGCGCGCGCCGCGACGACATGGTCGCCGGCCCTGACCTGGCTCATCAGCGCAGCTGTGACTGCCGCCATGCCCGTCGCGGTCGCGCGGCAGGATTCCGCGCCCTCGAAGGCGGCCATGCGCTGTTCCAGCATGGAGACGGTCGGATTCGAGAAACGCCCGTACTGGAAGCCGGGATCCTTGTTGAGGAAGCGCGCCTCGCACTGTTCGGCGCTGTCATAGACATGGCCCTGGGTCAGGAACAGCGCCTCGGAGGTCTCGCCGAACTGGGATCGAAGCGTGCCGGCATGGACCAGCCGGGTTTCGGGATGCAGTCCTGCCGTGCTCGCCGCTTCGATGGTCATGGCTTGCCGTCCGATCTGTTCGTTATAACGGACGAGGGAAATATCAGCTCCGCTGTCGTTCGTAAAGGCGAACAAAATTCCTTTGTGGGGAACAGTCGCGATAGGCCAGCTGCCCTAGCCAAACCCGCCGCCCGACATAGATCAGCGCGATGATCTATGCCGTCGGCCTCTTCGTGTTCATCAGCATCGCCCTTCCGCTCGCCTTCGTGTGGCGGCTATGGCGCCTGGACGTACCGATCCGCCTTGCCTGGCTGATCGTCGCGGTCGAAACGGCGGCGCTGGTCTGGCTGATCCTGCTGCTCGGACGATGGGACATCGGCGGCATCTGGACGCGCGCCGCTTTGGCCGGGTTGGCTCTCATTGCAGCGATCGTGTCAGGTGTTCGGCATGCCGGGCGGCCATGGCGAGTGCGTGGCGATGCGCCCTTCTGGCGCAGCTACGGCCCGATGCTGGCTTCGCTCGTGCTCATTGGCGGGGCGGTGATCTATGTCACGGCCTGGGGCATGGCGCGGCAAGATCCGCGCCCGTTCCTGTTCCCGCTCAAGGATGGCTCGTTCATCGTCGCGCATGGCGGCGGTATCGGTATCCTCAACCATCACAGCCACCATCCCGCGCAGCGCCATGCGCTCGACATCACGGCGGTCGATGCGATCGGCTTCAGGGCTTTTGGCCTGTTACCCGGCGATCCCGCCCGCTATGCGATCTTCGGCAAGGTCGTCGTCAGCCCTTGCACCGGAGTGGTTTCGGCGGTGGTGGATGGCCTGCCAGACTTGCCGCCGCCGACCGCCGATCGCGGCAATCCCGCCGGCAATCATGTCGTCCTCGCGTGCGACGGGCTGCTGGTCGAACTCGCCCATCTGCGCATGGACAGTGTCGTCGTCCAGGCCGGTCAGCAGGTCAGCGCCGGCGCGTTGATCGGCCAGGTCGGCAACTCCGGCAACAGCACGGAGCCGCATCTGCATGTCCACGCCGTCGATGCGCGCTCCGGAGCGGCCGTGCAGATGTCCTTCGACGGTGCCGTTCCGGTGCGGAACGCGCTCTTCGAGCGGTGATCGCGGTCACGCGAAATGGCCTCTTGCGTGGAAGCAGGCGGATTTTCGTGCGGAAAGAGGCGCGAATGCGTTGGCAATTTTTGATCGATAATTTGGATCAGCCACGACAAAAGGTCCGCTGAGCGATCGGCGACGGCGCAGTTGGTTGTGGTCGGTTTGGATTTTCAACGCTGCTTTGAAGTTGAGTCATGAAACAGCTGCTTCGCTGGTTGATCGTCGCCGTTACAACAGTCGCCGCGCCGAGCGCTTTCGCTGAAAGGCTGGAGTTGCCCTCGGCTGCGCCGGTTGCGCCAAAGGAGCTTGCGGTTCCGCGCGCGAGCGCGCGCTTCGAGTCCTATGAAGCCCTGCATGGCTCGTTCAGTTCGCCCGCGCATTGCGCCGGCGTTCCCGGAGGCTTTTGGATCGAACTCGGGGGCAAGGGCGATTGCCTGCGCAGCTATGCGCAGGGCTTGAGCGCGGCGGATAATCCGACAGTTCTGGTCTATTTCAGCGGCGACGTACTGCTGAAGACGAGAGAGGGCGTCCGTTTCGTCGGGGCAGGTTACGAGCGACGATCGCCGGAGCGGATCGAGCGCGACATGGCGCGCTGGTCCGAGCGGGCGGGCGTCCCAGCGATCTTCATCGCTCGTCCCGGCATGTTCGGCTCGTCCGGAGATCACAATCAGCGCCGTGAACCGCGCGAGGTCATGCTGATGGAACGCACGCTCGATGCGATCAGGCAGCGCCATCGCGTCTCGACCTTCATTCTGGTTGGGCAATCGGGAGGCGGGCATATCGCCGCTTCGCTGCTCAACAGGCGGCGGGACGTCTCGGCACTGGTCCTGTCGTCAGCATTGCTGTCCGTGCGTGAGGTGACCGACTATTGGAACAAGCGGCGCACGGTCCAGAGTGACGGGACTGTGCTCTACGATCCGATCGATCACCTCTCTGGCATTCGCCGCGACCCCAGGCCGCTGATCTTGGTGCTGTCTGACCTTCAGGACCGGATTGTGCCCTATCCGAGCCAATTGACCTATGTTCGCCGATTGCAGGCCGCCGGCTTCGAGCCGCTGCACATCCTGCTGTCCGCCACGGACAAGAACCACCACGCGCTGGCGCGACATGGCCGGCGTGCAGCAGAGCTGGTCGCACGCGGGGAGCCGATTGGCACCATCAGGGCGGCGCTGGAGGACGTGGGAATGCGGCCTACCGAGTGACGAGCGAAGCGGTGATACCGACCTCCGCAAGTCTCGAAATGTTCAAATCGCCGCGCCGTCGCTGACCGTATCGGCCCCGAGATCGACGCGCACCGCGCGCACGATCTCGGCTTCCGCCGCTGCGCCGCGCCGGCGCGGATGCTGAGCCGAAATCCGGTGCTCGGCGATGATCTGGCCGGGCGCGCCGGAGAGCACCACCACCCGGTCGGCGAGATAGGCGGCCTCGTCGATGTCGTGTGTGACGAACAGCACCGTCTTGCCGGTGCGCTGCCAGACCCGGATCAACTCGTCCTGCAGCGTTTCGCGGGTCAGCGCGTCGAGTGCCGAGAAGGGCTCGTCCATCAAGAGGATTTCCGGCTCGACCGCGAGCGCCCGGGCCAGCGAGACGCGCTGGCGCTGGCCGCCGGAGAGCTGGTGCGGCCAGCGCTCGGCGAGGCTGCCGAGGCCGACGAGGTCGAGCGTTTCCTGCGCCTTAGCAAGGCGCTGCGTCCGCGGCACCTGCCCTTCGAGACCGAAGCCGACATTGGAGACCACCTTGCGCCAGGGCAGCAGCCGGGAATCCTGGAAGACGAGGGCGACCGGCCGGCGCGAGGCGTCCTTCGCATGGATCGTAACCTTTCCGGCGCTCGGCTTGGCGAGGCCGGCGATGACGCGCAGCAGCGTCGACTTGCCGACGCCGGAGGGGCCGACAATGGCGAGGAATTCGCCGCGCGCGACCTGAAGTTCGAGCTTGCGCAGCACCTCGGTCGCCTCGCCGTCGCGGGTGAAGGTCAGCGACAGGCCCTTGATGTCGATCACGCTTTCCAACGCAGCACCCATTTCTGGAAGGCGACGAAGGCCGTATCGAGCAGCCCGTAGAGCGCCGCCATCGTCAGCATGTAGATCACCACGAGATCGGTCGCGAGCAGGCTCGATGCCTGCATCATGCGCTGGCCGACGCCGGCGACGCCGAAGATTTCGGCCGCGACCACCGCCATCCAGGCCTGGCCGAGCGCGGTGCGCACGCCGACGAGGATGCCGGGCATCGCCGCCGGCAGCAGGATCTTGGTGAGCCGTTGCAAGGGCGTGTGGAAGCCGAAGGCGTCGGCGACCTCGATCAGGTCGCGGTCGACGCCGCGGATCGCGCCCTGCGCCGCGAAGAACACGATCCAGAACACGCCGATCGCGATGATGAACACCGCCGCCTGTGGGCTGACGCCGAACCAGATGATCGCGAACGGCACCCAGGCAAGGCCCGGGATCGGCCGCAGCAGGCGCACCACCCAGGAGCTCAGCTCCTCGGCGATCTTCGACATGCCGGTCAGCACCCCGAACGCGATGCCGAGGCCTGCGCCGGTGAAGAGCCCGATGAAATAGTGCCCGAGCGAGCCGGCGATCGCGGACAGCCAGGCGCCCGACTTAAGCTCACGCAGGAAAGCGGCCGGCAGCACGCTCGGCCCCGGCAGGAAGGCCGGGTTGACGATGCCGAAAAACGGAATCGCCTCCCACAGCAGCAGGAAGGCGACGAGGCCCGTCAGGGCTAGGGCCGGGGCCCGCAATGACTGCAAGATCAATCCTATCGAATACTCGGAACCTCATCCTGAGGAGCCGCGTAGCGGCGTCTCGATGGATGGTCCAGGAGGCTCCGGCAGGAGCTGGGCCGTCCTTCGAGACGCGATCCCTACGGATCGCTCCTCAGGATGAGGGATGTCTTCAGTGCGACAATCTCGCGACCGCCTCAGCCGGCTGCCTTGAGGGCGCGCTCGTAGAACTGCGTCTCGAACAGGCCGTCGAAGGGCAGCTCCTTCTCCAACGAGCCGAGCTTGACCTGATAGGCCTGCATGGCGCGGGCAGGCTCGATGATCTTGCGCGGGTCGATCTCGAACCTGCTCGCCGGCGAGACGAGCGCCTTCTGGATCAAGGCGGGGTCGACGATGCCCTTGCCGAGCGCGGCGCCGACATGGGGAGCGGCCTTGTCCGGCGACTTGACCAGCAGGTCGGCGGCGCGGACCAGCCCGTTGACCAGCTTCTGCACTGCGTCGGGGTTCTTGGTGACGAAATTGCCGGAGGCAGCGACGACCGTGCCGGGCTGGCCGGGGAACAGCTCCTCGCCGCCGGCGATCAGCTTGATGCCGGGATTGCGGGTCTGCACGATGGTCAGGGCGGGCTCGCGCACGATCGCCCCTTCGACCGCGCCGGCGAGCACCGCCTGCTGCGTCGCGTCGATGCCCATCGGCACGATCTCGACATCGGCCTTGTCGGCCTTGGCGACCTCCCAGAGCCAGTATTGCAGCACGGTGTTGGGCACCGAGCCGGCCGGCTGGGTCGCGAGCCGCGCCACCTTGCCGGTCGCGGCCTTGTGCGCCTTGAAGGCTGCGGCCGCACTCGTGTTGGGGGTGAAGAACTTGGCCAGCGCCGGCGCCGCGACGAAAACGTTCTCGCCGGTCGCGGTCGAGGCGACGACGCGGATGTCGACGCCGCGCGAGCGGGCGACGGCGAGCGGCGCGACGCCGGCGACATAAAGGTCGATCGTGCCCGAGGCGAGCGCCTGGATCATGTTCGGGCCGGATTCGAAGACGGTGAAGGCGGGCTCGATCCCGGCCTGCTTCAACCAGCCCTCGCCATTGGCGACGAAGATCGGGGCGGTGCCGATGATTGGGATGTAGCCGATGCGGGCGGGGATGGCGGCCTGGGCGCGCGCGCCGGCGAAGGGCGCCGCGGCGAGCAGCGAAGTGCCGGCGAACAGGAACTGGCGGCGATCCATGGCTTAATCCCTCGATCAACGTGTGTATTTGAGCCTATTGACGTCTGATAAAAGGATTTTCTATCTAAAGACAAGAAGTCACCGGCAAAAAGAAGTATCTTCTGATTGATCCGGTTCAGAGAGATAATTCATCTCAAAATCCAGAGGCCGAAAGAATGGATGCGATCGACCGTAAGATTCTCACCGTCCTGCAGGCGGACGCCAACATCTCGATCGCCGAGCTGGCCGACCGGGTCGGCCTGTCGCAGACCCCGTGCTGGAAGCGCATCCAGCGCCTGGAGCAGTCCGGGGTCATCACCAAGCGCGTCGCTCTGGTGGCGCCGGAGCGGATCGGGCTCGGGCTGACCGTCTTCGTCCAGATCGAGACGGCCGATCACTCCGGCCCCTGGCTGGAGAAGTTCGCCCAAAGCGTCGCAGCGATGCCGGAGGTGATGGAGTTTTATCGGATGGCTGGCGACGTCGATTACATGCTGCGCGTCGTCGTCGCCGACATGGCGGCCTATGACGGCTTCTACAAGAAGCTGATCGAGACGATTCCGTTGAAGAACGTCACTTCGCGCTTCGCCATGGAGCGGATCAAGGCGACCACCGCCTACAAGGTGCCGGACCTGCCGAAGGCGTCGTGACGGCGGAGCCTGTGGCGCTGTCATGCCGCAGGGCTTTTCAAGTCCGATAAGATCTGTTTAGAAGCTCGCCCTTCTTGAGCGAGCTTTCTGCAGGCTATGAGTAAAGTATGCAATCTTCCTGACCTGCGGCAGGCGCAAGTATCGGACAGGATGATCCTCAAGGAAATGCTTGGGTCGTATCTGTCTGAGCTATCGGTCTTTGGCGAAGTGGGAGACGGGTACCCCTATTTCGACGCCTATTGGCAGGAGCCGGAGGGCAGGTGGCCGTACCTCTTTCTGGA
The DNA here is from genome assembly GCF_001509835.1 of Allobosea sp. WAO. GTDB lineage: Bacteria > Pseudomonadota > Alphaproteobacteria > Rhizobiales > Beijerinckiaceae > Allobosea. Next base: position 95,286 of record NZ_JXTJ01000016.1, on the reverse strand, counting down.
AGGGGAGGTTCCGGTCGGGTTCGCGCTGGTGCGCGCGTCTGAAGAGGCCGGGGTCGATTTCTCTATGGCCGAGTTTTCGATCGTGCCGGGCGCGCGCCGCCATGGCTATGGGCGCAAGATGGCTGCCGCGTTGATGCGCAGGCATCCCGGCTCCTGGCATGTCGCGATCATGGCGGGCAACGAGCCGGCGCGGGCGTTCTGGCCGAAGGCGATCGCGGCGGCCGGCGCGCAGCGCGTGCGGCACGGCCTCGACGAGGACGGCCCGTTCTATCGCTTCACCGTCAGCTAGCGCTTGCCGGCGGCGCCAGCGGGCGTCTTCCGTTCCGCGATTGGCAATGCCGGCGACGCCTGCACAGCAAAAAAAATGCCACCGGCGCACCTTCTCGCGCGGCCTTGGCCGGCGGTGAGGCTGCATCGGGACAAGCCCCAGTTTCTTCGCTGACCCCAGATGAGTGCTGTCTATGCCTACTGTTCCCGCCGATGCGCAGGTCACCTTCCGCCGTGTCACATCAGCCAATGTCTCCGAGATCTGCGAGCTCAGCGAAACGCTTACCGATGAGCAGCGGGACTTCGTCGCCGACAACGGCGTGTCGATCGCGGAAGGGTTTTGTTCGGAATCGGCCTGGTTTCGCGGGATCTATGCGGACGAGACCCTGATCGGCTTCGCCATGGTGCATGACGGGTCGGATTGGGATGACGGGATCGATTGTCCCGGCCCCTATCTCTGGCGCTTCATGATCGCGCGGCCGTACCAGAGCAGCGGCTTCGGAAGACGGGCGATCCTCCAGATCGCCGATCGCCTGCGGGCTCGAGGGATCAGGGAACTCTATACGAGCTATGGTCTTGGGGCCGGCAGCCCGCAGGCATTCTACGAGAAGCTTGGCTTTTATCCGACCGGCGGCATGTTCGACGAGGAAGTCGAGGTCGTCCTCAGCCTTGCTGAACGGTGAGGGGAGCGAAGTGCCGGGGGCGAGGGTGAGGCCATTCGGCTCGCGCCGGGTGGATTGAGCGCCATGCAGCCCCGCCCCCAGCCAGGCGGCACTTGCCCCGAGGTTCTCCCTCGCCCATGAAGCGAGCGAGAGCGCCATAAGGGGAACGCCGCCATGTCCAGCTATGTCATCGATCCGCCGAAGGCCGCCGCCGTGCCGGTCGCCGGCGGAGGGCATTTCCCGGTGCGCCGCATCTTCTGCGTCGGGCGCAACTACGCCGAGCATACCCGCGAGATGGGCGGCGATCCCGATCGCGAGGAACCCTTCTTCTTCACCAAGCCATCCGACGCCGTGCTGACCGGCGGCGCCGACATGCCCTATCCGACCAAGACCGCCGACCTGCACCACGAGATGGAGCTCGTCGTCGCGATCGGGAAGGGCGGCAAGGACATTGCCGAGGCCGATGCGCTCGGCCATGTCTTCGGCTATGCCGCCGGCCTCGACATGACCCGCCGCGATCTGCAGGCCGCCGCCAAGAAGGCCGGCCGCCCCTGGGACATGTCCAAGGGCTTCGACCTTTCGGCGCCGATCGGCGAGATTGTGCCGGCGGCCAAGGCCGGTCACCCCGCTGCCGGGTTGATCGAGCTCAAGGTCAACGGCAAGGTCCGCCAGACCTCCGACCTCGCCAAGCAGATCTGGAACGTGCCCGAGACCATCGCCTATCTCTCAGGCCTCGTCGAACTCGCGCCCGGCGACCTGATCATGACCGGCACGCCGGAAGGCGTCGCGGCCGTGGTGAAGGGCGATCTGCTCGAAGGCTCCATTGCCGGCGTCGGCAGCATCCGCACCCGCATCGTCTGACCAAGACCTCCGAAGGAACCCGATCATGCGCCTGACCCCCGAAGCCAGCGGCGTCTTCCCGATCGCCCCGACGCCGTTCATGCCGGATGGCGCCGTGGACTGGAAGTCGGCCGACAAGCTCTTCGAGTTCTACGCCGACATCGGCTCGGATGGCGTTACCGTGCTCGGCATCATGGGCGAGGCGCCCAAGCTCGAGCCGGAGGAGTCGGTCGGCCTCGTCAAGCGGGCGGTCGCCAAGATGGACGGAAAGCCGATCATCGTCGGTGTCTCGGCGCCTGGCTTCGCGGCGATGCGGTCGCTCGCCCGCCAGGTGATGGATCTCGGCGCCGGCGGCGTGATGATCGCGCCGCCGCCTTCGCTGCGCACCGACGATCAGATCACCGGCTACTACGCCCAGGCGGTCGAGGCGATCGGCACCGACATCCCCTTCGTCATCCAGGACTATCCGCTGACGCTCTCGGTGGTGATGACGCCGGCCGTGATCCGCAAGATCATCCAGGACAACCCGTCCTGCGTGATGCTGAAGCATGAGGACTGGCCGGGCCTGGAGAAGATCTCGGCCCTGCGCAAGTTCGAGGCCGAGGGCAGCCTGCGTCATGTCTCGATCGTCACCGGCAATGGCGGCATCTTCCTCGATTTCGAGATGGAGCGCGGTGTCGACGGCGCCAATACCGGCTACGCCTTCCCCGAGCTGCTGATCGATGTCGTCAAGCTGAGCAAGGCCGGCAAGCGCGACGAGGCGCATGACATCTTCGACGCGCATCTGCCGCTGATGCGCTACGAGCAGCAGCAGGGCGTCGGCCTCGCCGTGCGCAAATACACCATGATGAAGCGCGGCATCCTCGCCCATGACGCCCAGCGCAAGCCGGGCTCTGCCCTTTCCGCCGCGGCGAAGGCCGAGGTCGACTACCTGCTCGCCCGCCTCGCCAAGCACGATCCGCGCGCCGATATCTGAGCGCGCGGCAGGACCAGATCACCGTCATGATGAGGGCGTTCCGGTCGCATCCGGAGCGCCCCCATTGCTGTTGGGCGCGGGATGCCGGCGCAACCGGCGATTGCTGGCCTCTCTTTCAGTGTCGGATTCGCGCAACCCCGTGCGTCCTTGCCGCGGGGCGGCGCAAGATTCGGCGAAAGCCGGGCTAACGTTGCGACGTCCTGACAATAGGTGACAGGAGCTGCCGTCAGAGCGAGCGCCCCCCGCGGCAGGTCCGCGGGTGACCGGCTTGATGAGGCAAGGCATGGAAACGACAGCGACCCACCGCAAGGCGACGAAACGCGAATGGGTCGGGCTGGCCGTGATCGCATTGCCTTGCCTGCTCTATGCGATGGACCTGACGGTGCTCAACCTGGCGGTGCCGCATCTCACCGCCGACCTCAAGCCGAGCGCCTCGCAGCTGCTCTGGATCGTCGACATCTACGGCTTCATGGTCGCGGGCGCGCTCGTCACCATGGGGACGCTGGGCGACCGGATCGGCCGGCGCAAGCTCTTGCTGATCGGCGCTGCGGCTTTCGGCGTCGCCTCGGTCATTGCCGCCTTCTCGACCAGCGCGCCGATGCTGATCGCAACGCGGGCTCTGCTCGGCCTTGCCGGCGCGACGCTCGCGCCGTCGACGCTGTCGCTGATCCGCAGCATGTTCGAGGATCCCGACGAGCGCCGCTTCGCCATCGGCATCTGGATCTCCAGCTTCTCGGCAGGCGGCGCCATCGGCCCGCTGGCCGGCGGACTCCTGCTCGAGCATTTCTGGTGGGGCTCGGTCTTCCTCGCCAATGTGCCGGTGATGCTGCTGCTGCTGATCCTCGGCCCGCTGCTCCTGCCCGAGTACAAGGACCCCGATGCCGGCAGCATCGACCTGCCGAGCGCTGTGCTCTCGGTCGTGTCCGTTCTGGCTCTGATCTACGGGCTGAAGCGCATCGCCGAGGACGGCTTCGCCTGGCTGCCGGTCGCGGTCATGCTCGCGGGCTTTGCCATCGGCGTCGTCTTCCTGCGCCGGCAGGAGCGGCTCGCCGATCCCTTCGTCGATCTCAGCCTGTTCCGCAGCGCGGCCTTCCGTGTCGCGCTCGCGATCAACGTGCTCGGCTTCTTCTTCCTGTTCGGCATCTTCCTGTTCGTCGCGCAGTATCTGCAGCTCGTCGCCGGTTTCTCGCCGCTGGTCGCCGGGCTCTACACACTGCCTTCGGCGCTCGCCTTCATCGTCGGCTCGATGTTCGTGCCGGCGCTGGCGGGGCGCCTGCGCGTGCGCCAGATCATGGTGGCGGGCCTCGTCGTCGCGGCGCTCGGCTTCCTGATCATGACGCAGATCACGGCCGGCAGCTCGATTGCGGTCATCGTCGTCGGCTCGGTGGTGTTCTCGCTCGGCTTCACCCCGGTCGTGGCGCTGACGACGGACCTCGTCGTCTCCGCCGCGCCGCCGGAGCGTGCCGGCTCGGCCGCCGCCCTGTCGGAGACCAGCATCGAGCTTGGCGGCGCGCTCGGTATTGCGATCCTCGGCAGTGCCGCGACCGCGATCTACCGGGTGCAGATGGCGGCTTCGGTGCCGGCGGGCCTGCCGGCCGATGTCGCTGAGGCGGCGCGCGCGACGCTCGGCGGTGCCGTCATGGCCGCCCAGCAGGTGCCGGCCTATGCCGAGCCGATGCTGGGCCTCGCCCGCGAGGCGTTCACCCGCGGCATGCAGCTCAATGCCTGGCTCGCGGTGGTCGGCCTGCTGGGGACGGCGGCGCTGGCGCTCGCCTTCCTGAGAGAGCCGCAGGGGCAGGGGCACGGACACTGATACCCCGCCCGCTGCGGTCCTTGGGGGCTCGTGCCAGCGATGCGCATAGCACGATAAATCAGGCTTATCGTTCTGCATCAGAAATGAGAATTTTCTGATCTCGCTGGCCGATGCTTACATGCCGACCTAAGGGAAGCTCCGGCACCGGCTCGCGAATCTCGCAGCCGGCCGGAAAGCCCCGGCAACCGGCGACGAGATCGGACATCCAAGGTGAGCGAGCTTCTGACGACCATCGACTCCCGCATCAGCGGCGAGAATGAGCGCCGCATCCTCCGGCGCGACCCCAATCCGCATCTGTTCCGGCCGATCAGCTTTCGCTCGGTGACCTCGCGCAACCGCATTATGCTCTCGCCGATGTGCCAGTATTCGGCGGAGGATGGCCTGCCGAACGACTGGCACTTCGTCCATCTCGGCGCCCGGGCTGCCGGCGGCGCCGGCATCGTCTGCACAGAGGCGGTCCATATCGAGCCGCGCGGCCGCATCACCCGGCGTTGTCTCGGCCTCTGGAACGATGCGCAGCGCGACGCGCTCGCCCGCATCGCTGCTTTCATCGCAGCGCGGGGCGCCCTTCCCGCGGTCCAGCTCGGCCATGCCGGCCGCAAGGCGTCGGTCGGGCGGCCCTGGGAAGGAACGCGGCCGGTTCCGGAGGCGGAGGGCGGCTGGTCGGTGGTCTCGGCTTCCGGCGAACCTTACGCCAAGGGTTGGCCGGTTCCGGCGGAGCTGGACCAGGCAGGTATCGACGAAACGCTGCAGGCGCTGCGCGCCGCGACCCGCCGTGCGCGCGAGGCCGGGTTCAAGATCATCGAGCTCCACGCCGCCCATGGCTACCTGATCCACCAGTTCTATTCGCCGCTCAGCAATCGCCGCAGCGACGCCTATGGCGGCTCCTTCGAGAACCGTATCCGCTACCTCCTGCAATCGATCGAGGCGGTGAGGGCGGAGTGGCCGGACGAGCTGCCGCTCTTCATCAGGCTCTCGGCCAGCGACTGGGTCGAAGGTGGCTGGACGATCGAGGACAGCGTCAGGCTGGCGTGCCTGCTGAAGGCGCTCGGCACGGTCGACCTGATCGACTGCTCCTCCGGCGGCAATGATCCGCGCCAGCAGATCCCGATTCATCCCGGCTATCAGGTGCCGCTGGCGCGGGAGGTCCGCACCGGCTCCGGCATCGCGACCGGGGCCGTCGGGCTGATCCACTCGCCGGACCTCGCCGAGAGCATCATCGCCAATGGCTCGGCCGACCTCGTCCTGCTCGGCAGGGCCCTGCTCGCCGACCCGGTCTGGCCGCTGCGTGCCGCCGGGGCGCTCAAGTCCAACGCCGCGAGCTGGCCGGTTCAGTACGAGCGCTCGAACATCTTCTGAGGCCTCAACGCCCGGCGGCCGAGGCTGCGGCGATCTCGAGCGCGAGGTCGATGATCCGCGTGTCGGGCGCGGCCAGCCAGCCTGCGACGAACTGCAAGTCTGGGATCGTCTGGGCGCAGCCGACCTCGACGAGCCGGCCGGCCTCGACATCCTCCGTGACGATCGAGGCCGGGATCAGCGCCACGCCGAGCCCGTCCAGCGCCATGCGAACCGCAGTCGCCATTGCGGCGCTCGCATGGATGCGGGTAGGCGGCAGATGCGGGTCGGCGAGCAACTCGCGCAGCCGCATATAGGGCTGGGTGTTGCGCGCGAAGGTGATGATCGGGAAGGCGGCGATCTCTGCCAGCGGGTTCTGTCCGGCCGAGAAGCCGAGCCGCGGGCTGGCGAAGAAGCGTATCGGCTCGTTGCGCAGCGGTTGCGAGCGGATCGAGGGCGCGCTGATCGGGCCGAGCATGAAGGCGAGGTCGATTTGCTGGCTCAGCAGACGCTCGCGCAGATTCGGCGAGATATCGACCTCGATCTCCAGCGTGATCCGCTCATAGCGCGCCGACATCGCCTCGATGAAGCGCGGCAGCCAGGTGTGGACGATGGTTTCCGCCGCGCCGAGCCGCAGCGTGCCGCGCAATTGCGAGCGGTCGGTTACCGAGGCCACCAGCTCGGTGCGCAGCCGCAGCAGGCGCTCGGCTTGGGCGAGCACCGAGCGCCCGGCCTCGGTCAGGGCGAAGGAGCGCCGTCCGCGCTCCAGCAGACGCACGCCAAGCTGGTCTTCCAATTGCGCGACGCGTTGCGAAACCGCCGGCTGGGTGGTGTTGAGGCGCGCCGCCGCGCCGCGGAAGCTCTTCAGCTGCGCCACCCAGACGAAGGTTTCGAGCGTGCGGAACTCGATCAATGGGCGCCCCTGTCGATAAGTCAGATTTATCAGCAGCGATCCCAAATGACAATTGGACGACATCGCCGGCTTCCCCCCAATATTGACGCAGAGGCACCGTCAAGGGGCACGAGGGGAATGTTGGAACAGTCGACCAGGTCGGAGCGCAGCTCCATGACCGGAGCCGAGGCGCGTCGCGCCGTGCGTGAGGGCGGGCTCTCCTGCCAGACCTCGTCGCTGGCACCCGGCTTCGTGCAGGGCAATCTCGTGGTGCTGCCGCGCGATGTCGCCGGCGATTTCCTGCGCTTCTGCCAGCGCAATCCCAAACCCTGCCCGATCATCGGCATGACCGAGCCCGGCGATCCCTACATGCCGGACCTCGGTGCTGATCTCGATCTGCGCACCGATCTGCCGCGCTACCGGGTCTGGCGCGATGGCGAGCTGGTCGAGGAGCCGACCGATCTGCTTTCGCATTGGCGCGACGATCTCGTCGGTTTCGTCATCGGCTGCAGCTTCTCCTTCGAGGAGGCGCTGCTCGCCGACGGACTGGAGGTCCGCAACGTCGCCGCAGGCGTCAACGTCTCGATGTTCAGGACCTCGATCCCGTGCGCGCCGGCCGGGCCCTTCGCCGGGCCAGTGGTGGTGACGATGCGCCCGTTCAGCCCGGCCGATGCGATCCGCGCCATCCAGATCACCTCGCGCTTTCCGTCCGTCCATGGCGCGCCGATCCATATCGGCCTGCCCGAGCAGATCGGCATCCGCGACCTGTCTAAGCCCGATTACGGCGACCCGGTCGAGGTGCGCGCGGGCGAACTCCCGGTGTTCTGGGCCTGCGGGGTGACGCCGCAGGCGGTGATCGCCGCCGCCCGGCCGCCCTTTGCGATCACGCATGCGCCGGGTGCGATGCTGGTCACCGATCTCAAGAACAGCCGGCTGTCGGTCCTGTGAGCGGCTCATCTCATCCCGGCTTCGGCGCCTTCGCGAAAGCTCATCGCGAATTCTTCGATGCGCTCGCGCCGGAGGGCTGGGAACCGGTCGCGGGCTATGCCGGCGTCGAGCAGAAGCTTCTTTCCGGCAGTCTCGACCATGCCGGACGCAGCGGAGCGATGACGCGGCTGTCGCGGTGGGCGCCCGGTGCCTTTGTCGCCGAGCCGGTGGTGCACGACTGGTGCGAGGAGGTCCTGCTGATTTCGGGATCGCTCCGCATCGGTCGTCCCGACGATCTCGGCAATTCAGAACTGCTGCCGGCCGGCTCCTATGCCTGCCGCCCGGCCCAGGTCCTGCATGGTCCGTTCTTCACCGAGGACGGCTGCCTGATGATCGAGTTCAACTACTACCCGCCGATCCCATCGACCCGACAGGAGCGCTTGCCATGAAACGACTTCGCTATGCCTCGCTCGCGACCCTCATGCTCGCCCTTGCCGGCCCGGCCTCGGCGCAGAGCCTGCCTGCCGGTCCGACCGTCAACATCCAGGCGGTGACGCAGGTCGGCCCGGCCCTGCCGCAATACACCAAGGTCGATATCCCGCTGCTGCGCGAAGGCGTGCCGAAGAAATCGGGCGGGCGCATCAACGTCACCCTGGCGAGCTGGCCGGAACGCAACCTCACCGGTCCCGAGATCATCCGCCTCGTCCGTTCCGGCCAGGTCGATATCGGCGCCGTGCCGCTGAACACCGTCTCGGGCGAGGTGCCGATGCTCGACATGGTCGATCTCGCCGGCCTCAACCCGACGGTCGGCCAGGCGCGCAAGGTTGCGCAGGCGCTGCTGCCCGAGCTCAACAAGGAGCTGGAGCGCTTCAACACGCGCATCGTCGGCATGTATCCCTTCGCCGCGCAGGTCTTCTTCTGCCGCGACAAGGTCACGAGCCTCGCCGACCTCAAGGGCAAGCGCATCCGCACCGGCGGCGGTTCGTCCAACACCTTCGTCAACTCGATCGGCGCCCAGCCGACGGCGATCGGCTTCCCCGAGGTCTACACCGCTCTTGAGCGCGGCGTCGTCGATTGCGCCATCACCGGCTCCAGCTCCGGCAACGGTGCGCGCTGGTACGAGGTCAGCCAGTCGCAATACGCGCTGCCGCTGTTCTGGTCGGTCTCGATGTATGTCGTGAACCTCAACTGGTGGAACAAGCTCGATCCGCAGGTCCGCGCCTTCCTCGAGACCACGATGAAGGAGGTCGAGGACGCCCAGTGGAAGCTCGGCGAGGAGACCACCGAGGACGGCCTCGCCTGCAACAGCGGCGACAAGGCCGGCTGTAAGATCGGCAAGGTCGTCGAAGCGAAGCCGATGGGCCTCTTCCGCCCGGTCCAGGCCGATCAGGACGTGCTCCGCACCACCCTGACCTCGGCGATCCTGCCGCAGTTCATGGAGCGTTGCGGCGCCCGCTGCGTCGAGGTCTACAACCGCGCCGTGGCGCCGATCTCCGGCGTTGCCTATCAGGCCAAGTAACACGCGTCTGATGACGCAACGGCATTAGGTCGTTGCAGGCATCGCGATTGCATCCATGATGCGTGGCCGCCGCGTCGCGGCCACGCACCGGGAGAACCATATGAGGATTTCCAGATCTCTGGCGGCGGCCTTGGCCGTGTGCGCCATCGGGACGGCTCATGCCCAGACCGTGCCGCCGGGACCGGCGGTCAACGTCACCATGGTGACGCAGCTCTCGCCGACCATCCCACAATACACCAAGGTCGACATCCCGATGCTGCGCGAGGGCATCCCGGAGAAGTCGGGAGGCCGCATCAAGGTCACGCTGGCAAGCTGGCCCGAGCGCGCGCTGACCGGCCCCGAGCTGCTGCGCGTGATCCGCTCCGGCCAGATCGACATCGGGGCGCCTGCGCTGCCGACCGTCGCCGGCGACGTGCCGATGCTGGAAATGTCCGATCTCGCCGGGCTCAACCCGTCCCATGCGCAGTCGCGCAAGGTGATCGACGCCGTGCTGCCGGAGGTGAATAAGGAGCTGGAACGCTTCGGGGTCCGCATCATCGCGACCTTCCCCTATCCGGCGCAGGTCTTCTATTGCCGCGAGCCGGTGAAGAGCCTCGCCGATCTCAAGGGCAGGCGCATCCGCACCGCCGGCGGCTCCACCAATGATTTCGTGCAGTCCTTCGGCGCCCAGCCGACGGCGATCGGCTTCCCCGAGGTCTATGGCGCGCTCGAACGCGGCATCGTCGACTGCGCCATCACCGGCACCGCGACCGGCAATGGCGCGCGCTGGTACGAGGTGACCAAGCACATGTACGCGCTGCCGGTTTCCTGGGGGAACTCTGCCTATGTCGCGAACCTCGCCTGGTGGAACAAGCTCGACCCGGCGGTGCGCGACTTCCTGCAGGCCACCTTCAAGCAGGTCGAGGACCAGCAATGGGCGCTCGGCCTGGAAGCCACCGAAGACGGCATCGCCTGCAATGCCGGCCAGAAGGAAGGCTGCAAGATCGGCCATGTCGTCGAGAACAAGCCGATGACCATCACCCGCCCGACAGATGCCGACATGGAGACGCTGCGGGCCAGCCTGCGCACCGCGGTGCTGCCGGCCTGGGTTAAGCGCTGCGGCGAGCGCTGCGGTGAAGCCTATAACCGGTTGGTCGCCCCGATCACCGGTGTCCGTTACGAAGCACGCTGAAGGGAACGGCCGCGATGCTCGATAGAATGATCGTCGCGGCCGCCTTATGTCGGCGGCTCGTGGCAAGGCTTGGCACTTTCATGGGCTATGCCGCCGGCTGGGGTTTCATCCTCTGTGCCGCCTTCATCACCTTCGACGTGCTGGCGCGTCGCTTCCTCGGCTTCTCCTCGCAGTCGACCACCGAACTGACCGGCTATGCGCTGGCCTTCGGCATCTCCTGGGCGCTCGCCCACGCGCTGACCTGCCGGGCCCATGTCCGCATCGACGTGCTGATCAACTTCCTGCCGCCGAAGATCCGCTACCCCATGCATCTGCTCAGCCTGGCGGCGCTCGCGGTCTTCATCGGCTTCGTCGCCAAGGGCGCTTGGGAACTGGTCGACGAGTCACTGCTGTTCGGCGCCACTGACATCAGCGTGCTGCGCACCCCACTCTGGATTCCCCAGGGGCTCTGGACCTTCGGCATCCTCGTCTTCCTCGTCCTGATCCTGCTGATGCTCGCGGAAAGCACCCTGCTGGTGCTGGCCGGGCGCGGCAGCGAGGCCGAGGCGCTGCTGCACCAGCGTACCTATGATGAAGAGGCGGCCGAGGCGCTGGAGGCCGTCGGTGCGGTCGATGCCATGCCTGCCGCAGCGACCGGCAAGGGAGCGACGAAATGATCGCCATCGTCTTCCTGCTCGTCCTAGTCGGCATGATGGTGGCGATGAGCTTCATGGGCATCGGCCCGGGCAACCTCCTGATCGGCGAGGTGCTGCTGCTCGTCGGCCTGTTCCTGCTGTTCTTCGGCGCCGGGATCTATATCGGCGCAGCGCTCGGCGTGCTCGGCCTGATCATCGGGTTCTCCTTTTCCGACAGGCCGTTCTGGACCTTCATCGGCCAGACCGTCTGGAACCCTTCGTCGAGCTTCGTCCTCGTCGCGGTGCCGCTCTTCCTGCTGATGGGCGAGATCCTCCTGCGCGCCGGGCTGTCCGATCGGCTCTACAAGGCGCTGAATGTCTGGCTCGACCGACTGCCCGGCGGCCTGCTGCACACCAATATCGCAGCATCCGGCGTGTTCTCGGCGATCTCGGGCTCCTCGGTCGCGACAGCTGCGACCATGGGCTCGGTCGCGCTGCCCTTCTTCAAGGGCACGCGCTACAATCCCAAGATGGTGCTCGGCTCGCTCGCCGCAGGCGGCGCGCTCGGCAACCTGATCCCGCCCGGCATCACTTTCATCATCTACGGGCTGATCACCGAGACCTCAGTCGGCGCTCTCTATCTGGCTGCCGTCGGTCCCAGCATCCTGGTCGTCGTGCTCTTCGTCCTGGTCATCCTCTGGAAGGCGAAGACCGACGCACCGCATGTCGACCCCGCGACGCCGCGGATCCCGCTTTCGGTCAAGCTGCGCAGCCTCGTCGACCTCGCGCCGACCGCGATCCTGATCCTGATCGTGCTCGGCACGATCTATGGCGGCCTCGCCACCGCGACGGAATCGGCCGCGCTCGGTGTGATCGGCGCGATCGTCTTCGCGGCGATCGAGGGCCGGCTCTCCTTCAAGATGCTGAACGACTCGGCCGAGGCGACGGCGCGCAACACCGCGCTGATCGGGCTCATCCTGTTCGGCGCCTATGTGCTGAACTACGTCTTCGTCGGCCTCGGCGTGCCGCAGGCGCTGGCCAAGCTCGTCGGCGAGATGCCGCTGCCGCCCTGGGCGGTGATGCTGCTGATCATCGGCTTCTACCTCGCGCTCGGCACCTTCATGGAGGGCTTCTCCATGGTGATCACCACGATCCCGGTGATCTTCCCGGTCGTCGTCGCGCTGGGCTACGACCCGGTCTGGTTCGGCGTCATCGTCACCATGCTGGTCGAGATCGCGCTGATCTCGCCGCCTGACGGTACCGTTCTCTACGTGCTCCAGGGCATGCGCCGCGATGGCGGCCCGATCACCGACGTCTTCTCCGGCGTCATCCCCTTCTTCCTCGTCTACATCCTGGGCGTCCTGATCCTGATGTGGTTCCCGCAACTCGCCCTTTGGCTCCCATCGGTAGTGCAATGACCATGCTTTCCTTCGACCGTTTCACCATGGCCGGCCGCGACAGGGTCGCGGTCGAGATCGACCATCTCGTCATCGCCGGCTGGGCCGGCCGCGACGAGGCGGCGCTGCGCCACCATGTCGAGGAACTCGCCGCCATCGGTGTGCCCAGGCCGAGCGCGATGCCGGTGTTCTACCGGGTCGACGCGCAGACGCTGACGCAGGCGCCAATGCTTTCCGTGCTCGGTCCGGATTCGTCCGGCGAGGTCGAACCGCTGCTGGTCTCGCTGGCCGACGGGCTCTGGCTCGGGCTCGGATCCGACCATACCGACCGCAAGGCCGAGACCTTCGGGATCGCGCTGTCGAAGCAGCTCTGCGGCAAGCCCATTGCCAGTGCACTCTGGCGGCTTGCCGAAGTCGAGGGCCATTGGGACGAGATCGAGATGCGTGCCTTCGCCGTGATCGACGGCAAGCGTGAGCTCTATCAGGAAGGCAAGCTTGCGAGCCTGCGCACGCCCGCCGACCTGATCTCGCGCAAGCCCGGCGGCGGCCTGCCTCCGGGCTCGGCGATGTTCTGCGGCACGCTAGGCGCCATCGGCGGCATTCGCCCGGCTGCCCGCTTCGAGATGGAGCTGCACGACCGCAAGCTCGGCCGCAGCATCTCGCACGGCTACGACGTCGAGGTCCTGCCGGTCGTCAGCTGAGGCAAACCGGCTCTCAGTACTTGATCACGCCGAAGCGCCGGAAGGCGTCGTGGATGCGGTCGGCATAGGTGTTGAAGCTTGGATAGTCGCCGAGATGGGCCGGGCGGGGCCGCGGCAGTTCGATCTTGATCTCGTCGACGATCCGTCCCGGCGTTGGCGACATCACCAGCACCCGGTCGGACAGGCCGATCGCCTCGTCGATCGAATGGGTGATGAAGACCACGGTCTTGGCCTGCTCGAGCCAGAGCATTTCGAGGTCGTGCCGGATCTGGGTGCGGGTGATCGCGTCGAGCGCGCCGAAGGGCTCGTCCATCATCAGTACGGACGGATCGTGGATCAGCGCGCGGGCTATCGAGACGCGCTGGCGCATGCCGCCCGAGAGCTGCTTCGGGTAGCGGTCGACCGCGTGCGAGATCCCGAGTTTCTTGAATAGATCGAGCGCCCGTTCCTTCGCCGGCGCGGGCGGCAGGCCGCGGATCTCGGCCTGCAGCATGACGTTCTCCAGCGCCGTCCTGAATTCCAGCAGGAGATGGTCCTGGAAGACGATGCCGATATCGGTCAGCGGCTCGCGCAGAGGCTTGCCGTTGACCAGGAGTTCGCCACTGCTGGTCGGGATCAGCCCGGCCGCCATAAGCATGAAGGTGCTCTTGCCGCAGCCGGAGGGGCCGATCAGGCTGACGAACTCGCCGCTCCGGATGTCGAGTGTCAGCCCGTCGACGGCGGTGAAGCCGCCGAAGGTCTTGACGATGCCGCGCCCCTCGATCGAGGCGGCGGCGGAAGCGGCTGTGGCGGTCATTTTTCGTTCCCAGTCGAGAACCGAACCGTCATTCCGGGCAAGCCGCGAAGCGGCGTAGGCCCGGAATCCATCGAAGGGCGTCGTGCTCTACGATGGGTTCCGGCGCTCCGCTGCAGTGCGGCCGGAATGACGGCGCGGTTCCGGTGACGCTTCGTGCGGTCTACGAGCAGGCCGGCGGCGAAGCCGGCAGCAGCTCGGTGGTGTAGTAATCGGTGATCGGCTTGTCCTTGGGCAGGCCGAGATACTGGGTCAGCAGCTCGAAGCTGGTGTTCCAGTTCTTCTCCGGCACCTTGCCGAGCGCGGTCGCGCCGGGCGCGCAGAGCAGCTTGTTGACGACCTCGAACTGCGCCAGCACCTGCGCCTTCTTCACCGCGGGGAACTGCGCGACGACCGCATCGGCGGCGGCATCCGGGTTCTTGCGTGCGGCGTCCCAGCCCTGCAGGCTCGCCTCGATGAACTTCTTGTAGAGATCGGCATCGGCCTTGATCTTGTCGTCGCGGGCGATGATCGAGAGCCCGACCGTCGGCACGCCGACATCGCGATAGAACATGTCGCGCACCTTGAAGCCGCGCTCGCGGATCTGGATCGAGTGGAAATCGGCGCCGCCGAGGATGGCGTCGACCTTCTTCTCGAGCAGCGCGCCGACGAAGGCGCCGGGATCGATGTTGATGACGTCGACCTTGCTCTTGTCGATCTGGTTCGAGGCGAGGATCGCGTCGAGCAGGATCGTCTGCGCCGTGCCGGGCTGGACCGCGAGCTTCTTGCCCACCAGGTCCTTCGGCGAGGCGATGCCGCTTTCTTCCAGCGAGATGATGGCGAAGCCGTTGGTCTGCAGCACGGGGGCGACGATCTTCACCGGCGCGCCCTTGGTGCGCAGCTGCATAGCGGCCGGCGCATCGGCGAAGCCGACATCGCTCTGTCCGGTCGCGACCATCTGAGCCGTGGTGCCCGAGCCCTTGCCCTCTTCGATCGTCAGGTTGATCCCGGCCTTCTCGTAGAGACCCATCTGCTTGGCCATCATGAAGCCGGCATTCGGGGCCGCGGCGAGGAAGTTGAGCGTGATCTTCATCGGCTTGCCGCCGGCCTGGGCGAGCGCGCCGCTGGTGCCGAGCGCCAGCACGGCGGCTGCGGTGAGCAATGTCCTTCTGAGCATGGTCCTGTCCTCCCTTATGATTCCGGTTTGCCCGGATTGATGGTCGTTCCCTTGGCCTTCAGTCGGTCTTCAGCCCTTGCGCTGCCATGGCATCAGCAGCATTTCGAGCCCGTCGACGAGATAGCTGAACAGGATGCCGACGAAGCTCAGCGCCACCAGGCAGGCGAAGATCAGCGGCATGTCGAGGAAGCTGGTGCCACGCAGCAGGAGATAGCCGAGCCCGGCGTTGGCACCGACGAATTCGCCGACGATCGCGCCGGTCGCGGCGAAGACCGCCGACACCTTGAGCCCCGAGAAGATGTAGGTCAGCGCCGCCGGAACCCGAACATAGCGGAAGGTCTGCCAGGCCGAGGCGCCCATCGAGCGCGTGAGGTAGAGCACGCGCTCGTCCAGTGCCCTAAACCCCGTCATGCTCGCAACCAGCGTCGGGAAGAAGCAGAGCAGGAAGGTCAGCAGCACCTTCGGAAACAGGCCGAAGCCGAACCAGACCACGAAGAGCGGTGCGATCGCGATCTTCGGCACCAGCTGGAAGAAGACGATGACCGGATAGATCGCCTTCTCGAGCAGTTTCACCGAAACGATGATGTAGCCGAGCGGGATCGAGATCACCGCCGCCATCAGGAAGCCGAGCACGATCTCGTTGGCGGTGACCAGCGTGTGCTGGAAGATCAGGGCGCGGTCGGTCCAGAGGCGCTCGAAGAAGGCACTGGGGACGGGGAGGATGTATTCCGGGATGCCGGCGGCCGGCACGAACCATTGCCAGGCGAGCAAAAGCACGGCGAAGCTGGCGAGCGGCCAGGCTATGGCGGAGGCGAGCGCGCCGGCCCTGGCACTGCTGGTCGTGGCCGGAGGCGGGGCGGAAGTGGTGGCGGTGCTGTTTGTGGCGGCGTTATTCTGGCTCATGCGGGTGTTCCGGTTGCCGCCGCGCGCAGGCGCGGCGCTTGCGCGCCGGCCGGCGTGATCTGTCGGCGGCGCAGCGGCCAGATTTCGGCCATGGCCTGCGCGGCGTGCCGCAGCGCGCTTGCGATCTCCTCGCGCCGGACTTCGTGCATGCGCTGCAGCGGGCCGGCGACGCTCAATGTCCCGGCGATGGCCGCCTCCGGCTCGGGGCCTGCGCGGAAGGTCGCCGCCATGGCGACGGTGCCGATCTCGCCCTCTTCGATCGCGACCGCGAAACCGCGTTTGCGGGTCTCGTCGAGATGGGCGCGCAATTCATCGACGTCGCCGAGGGCATTCGGGCCGGTGCGTCCCTCCGCCTCGAAGCCGCGGGCGCAGACGATACGCAGCGCTTCCGCTTCGGGCAGGCTGGCGAGCCAGGCTTTTCCGGTCGCGGTGGCGTGCAGCACGATGTCTGTGCCCATCGGCGGCTCGTAGCGCAGGCCGGCGGTCGCGCCCTGGGCGCGGGCGATCCAGACCAGATCCTCGCCTTCGACGACGGCGAGGCGGCAATATTCGCGGGTGGTGCGGGCGAGGTCGTCGAGCACGAGTTGGCCGGCGTCGGGCAGGCCGCGCAGGTCGAGATTGCGGAAGGCGAGCTGGGCGAGCTTCAGGGTCAGCCCATAGGCGCCGGAACTGGCGTCCTGCGCGACGAGGCCGCGTTCGGCGAGCGTCGCCAGCAGGCGATGCGTGGCGCTGACCGGCAGGTCGAGCCGTTCGGCGAGCAGGCTGAGATCGGCGCCCTCGGCCTCGCCGGCCAGGGCTTCCAGTATCTTCAATGCGCGCTCGACCGCAGCGATCGTCACCCGTTTCGTCCCGTTCGATATTGTTATTGGAAATGATTTCCAATTTGGATTCGATTTTCGTATAGAGACGGAAAGGGGCCGAGTCAATGTGCCCGGCAGCGAGCCTGACGGAGGAAAGATGAGCCTGGCGGGTGAGGGGGCGGTTGCGATCTGGCACGACATCGCGCCGGAGGGCAGGGCGGAGTTCTATGCCTGGCATGGCGAAGAGCACATGCCGGAGCGTGTCGGCATCCCCGGCTTCCTGCGCGGCCGGCGCTATGTCGCGATCGAGGCAGACCTCGAATTCTTCAACCTCTACGAGGCGCAGACCGTCGAGGTGCTGAAGGGGCAGGACTACACTGCCCGGGTCAACGCGCCGACGCCTTGGACATTGTCGGCCGTGAAGCATTTCCGCTCGGTCGCTCGCTCGATCTGCAAGGTCGCTCATACGTCTGGGCCCGCCCAAGGCGGCCTGATCGCGACGCTGCGCTATGACGTGCCGGATGAGGCCGCCGAGAGCCATAAGGCCGCTCTGCTCCGCGGCCTCATTCCCGATCTGCTGGCCCAGCCGGGCATAGCCGGTGTCCATCTGCTGACGGCCGATGCGCAGGCGAGCGGCGTCGCCACTGCCGAGCAGAAGGCGCGCGGGGTCGCCAACGCCGTGCCGCGCTGGGTGCTGCTGCTGGAAGGCTGGGGCGACGAGGCTGACTTCGTCGCGCTGGCGAAGGCTGAGCTCGGCGCCGACCGCCTGGCGGCGCTGGGCGGCGAGGGGCCCTTCACGCTCGGCCTCTATCGCCATCAGATCACCCGCACCAAGACACAATGGAGTGCCGGCTGATGAGCGTGCGCTACGATCTCTCCGGCCGCTGCGCCATCGTCACCGGCGGTGCCGGTGGGATCGGTCGTGGCATCGCCCGGGCTCTTCTGGCGGCTGGCGCCAGCGTCGAGCTCTGGGACCAGGACGCGAATGCGCTGACCGAGGCGGTTGTCGATCTCGGCCGCCGCGTGAGCAGGCGCCATCTCGACATCAGGGTGGCGGGGGCTGTCGAGGAGGCGGCGCAGGCCGCGTTCGCCAGCCATGGCCGCATCGATATCCTCGTCAACAATGCCGGCGTGCTCGGCGAGGTGAAGCCGATCTGGGAAACCTCGCCCGAGAATTTCCAGCGTGTGCTGCAGGTCAACCTGTTCGGCACCTATCTGGTGACGCGCTCAGTGGTCGGCCTGATGCGCCAGCAGCCGCCACGCGCGCCGAGCGCCGGCGGCCATCCCTTGCGCGGCCATGTCGTCAACATCGCCTCGATCCAGGGCAAGGAAGGCATGGCCATGGCCGGCGCCTACTCCGCCTCCAAGGCGGGGCTGATCGCGCTGACCAAGAGCGTCGCTCGCGACACTGCGCTGGACGGCATTATGGTCACCGCGGTGACCCCTGCGGCAGCAGAGACAGCGATGGCGAAGGAGATCTCCGCCGAACGCCGGGCGGATATCCTCGCCCGCATCCCGATGGGCCGCTTCGTCGAGGTCGACGAGATCGCGCGCATGGTGCTCTGGCTCTCCTCCGACGAATGCTCCTTCTCTACCGGTGGCATCTTCGACCTTTCCGGCGGGCGGGCGAGCTACTGAGCCGCCTCGCCTGAAGCCCGCATGGCCCCGGCTGCTATAGCGGGGCCATGCACCAGACTGCTACATGGCCGCGATTTGCCGGCTACCGCAGCGCGACGGCTTCGTGCCAGCATGCCTTGTCCGGCCCGAGCCTGCGGCCGCTATGCCATCCAGGAACGTGCCATGCTTTCGGTTCGCGAGATTGCCCGCCGTGTCGCCAATGGCGAGGTTTCCGCCCAGGCGGCCCTCGCCGAGAGCGAAAGCCGCATCGAGGCGCGCGACGGCGAGCTGCGCGCCTTCGCCAGTCGCCCGCAGGCCTTGGAGCCGGGCGAGGGCCCGCTCGCCGGCATCGCCTGCGGCGTCAAGGACATCATCGACACCGCCGATCTGCCGACCGGAATGGGCTCGCCGATCTATGAGGGCTGGCAGCCACGCGCTGACGCCGCGATCGTCATGGCGCTGAAAGCGGCCGGCGCGACGATCGCCGGCAAGACCCAGACCACCGCCTTCGCCTTTCTCGATCCCGCCCCGACCCGCAATCCGCACGATCCGACTGCCAGCCCCGGCGGCTCGTCGGCCGGCTCGGCCGCGGCGGTCGCAGCCGGGCTGATCCCGCTCGCCATCGGCACGCAGACCGGCGGTTCGGTGATCCGCCCGGCGGCCTATTGTGGCGCGGCTGCCATCAAGCCTTCCTATGATCTGCTGCCCACCGTCGGCGTGAAGCCGTATTCGCGCTCGCTCGATACGCTCGGCCTGATGGCGGCCAGCGCCGACGATCTGGGCTTCGCCCTGGCGGCGCTGACCGTCCGGCCGGAACTTGATGCCACCGAGGCATCGTTGCAGGGGCTCCGGCTCGGCCTCAACCGCCAGGAATTCGCCGAGGCGCCGGAACCTGCCTGCGAGGAGGCCTTGCAGCGCATCGCCGCGCTGGCGCGGCAGGCCGGCGCGAGCGTCGTGGAACGGGTCGCGCCTGCCGAGCTCGCCGATGCCTTCAAGGCGCACGGGCCGCTGCAGGACTGGGAGGCGACGCAGGCCCTGGGCTGGGAATATGCCAACCATCGCGATGCCTTGCCGCCCAAGCTGCGCGCCTATCTCGACGAGGCCCGCCGGACGACGCCGGCGCAGTACGACGAGGCGAGGCGCGTCGCGCGGCGCGGGCGTCACGTCACCGAGGCCTGGCTCGGCGAGGTCGATGTCCTCGTGACCTATGCCGCACCCGGCGAGGCGCCGGCGACGCTGGCCTCGACCGGCGATTCCCGCTTCAACCGGCTTTGGACCCTGATGGGGACGCCATGCCTGACCGTGCCGCTGATGCGCGGCCCGCGCGGCCTGCCGGTCTCTTTCCAGCTCGTCGGACGCTTCGGCGCTGACGCGCAGGTGATTGCCGTGGGCAAGGCGCTGGAGCGACTCATCGTGGCCGCCGCTTGACGAAACGTCGGCCGGAGGGTGACGTCTGTTCCGCGTGGGACAATATTGCGCCGCAACAACTCGGGCGGGATTGTGATGGTCACTGTCTATTGTTGACCTGTGAATACTAAAGCCTTTTACGAGAAAGGTCTTGATCTTGACCATATACAAAGCGAATGAATGCTTTAACCCTTGATTAAGGTCATTGCTCTCGCCGGCTTCCGCTTCTCGCGCCGTTTCCGCTTGCGGCGAGGCTCGATTCTGCTAACGTCGGCGACAGGTCAATGACAAAGGAGGGTTCAATGAGCCTTGCGCTAAGTCTCGACCGGTTGGCCATGGGAGCGGCTTTTCTGCTGGTTCTGGCGATCGTGGTCGGAGCGTTCTGACAAAAGTCAGTCTGAAGTCGAAGGACCATAGAGACGGTTAGGGGAGCGTCGCCGGAAGAAACCGGCGGCGCTTTTCCTTTTCCGGGGTCTCGTTGCAAGCCCCGTTCGGCCTGAGGTGCCGCGCTCGCGGTGCTCCGCTCAGCTCTCGGGGCAGGGATTCTCGCTGACCTCCCAGGACATCATGTTGATGACCCGGCCGCACAGGGCGAGGCGTCGTCCCTTGGTGGTGCGGATGCAGGCGGTCGCGCCCTCCGCGATCTTCTTGCCGTCGCTCCAGCAGAAGCAATAGGGCTCGGGCGCCTGGGCCATTCGCGGCCGGTCGAGCGCCTCGGCATGGTCCTGCGCTTGCGCCGGCAGGAACTGCGCCTGGAGCGCCAGGAGCAGCAGCGATGTCGCGAGAGGCGCGGCGAGGCATGATGCCGTCGCGCCGGTGCGGTGCAGCCTCCGAATGATCCGGATCATGGCCTGCTCCTTTCGTTCGCTGTCGCTGCGTAACGAAGCCGAAAGCATAGCATGGAGCGCTCGCGGCCTAAACCGCCCGCCGCTGGCGGAAACTGCGCTTTCCGGCAGGGCTCTCACCTTGCGAAAGTCGTACGACCCCTCCATATTTGCGCGAAGAGGGCCAATCCGGCCCCGGGAGGGACCATGTCTTTGATTTCGCTTGCCCGGCGTGGCCGGGCCGTCGCCCTTGTGGCTGGTGCGCTGTTGCTCGTTCCCGTCCTCGCCGAGGCTCGGCCCGGCGGTGGCAAGGGCTTTGGCAGCCGCGGTTCGCGCACCACGCAGCAGGTTGCGCCGACCCAGACGGCGCCGACCGGCGCTGCGCCGATGCAGCGTACCGCGACCCCTGCGCCCAGCGCTTCGGCGGCCGCCCCCGGCGCTGCCGCCGCCGCCCAGGCGGCGCGTCCGTCTTTCGCCCGCAACATGATGATGGGCATCGGCGCTGGTCTGCTCGGCGCCGGCCTGTTCGGCCTGCTCTCGGGCGCCGGCTTCGGCGGCCTTGCTGGCATGCTCGGCATGCTGTTCCAGGTTGCGCTGATCGGCGGCCTGATCTGGCTCGCGCTGCGCTTCTTCCGTCGCCGCTCGCAGCCGCAGCTCGCCGCTGCCGGCGCGCCGCTTGATCGTGCGCCCTATCAGCCGGAGCAGCCGCAGGCTGCGCAGCGCGTGGGCGGCATGATGGGCGGCATGGGTGCGGCGACTGCCGCGGCCAAGCCGGTCGAGTTCGAGCTCGCGCCGGCCGATTACGGCAGCTTCGAGCGTCTGCTCAACGACGTCCAGATCGCCTATTCGAACGAGGATCTCGGCACGCTGCGTCGTCTCGCTACCCCGGAGATGGCTGGCTATTTCTCCGAAGACATCGCCGAGAACGCCGGCAAGGGCCTCGTCGACCGCGTCGCCGACGTCAAGTTGCTGCAGGGCGACCTCGCCGAATCCTGGCGCGAGGCCGGCGTCGAATACGCCACGGTCGCGATGCGGTTCAGCTCGCTCAATGCGCTGGTCGAGCGTGAGGGCGGCCGCGTCGTCGAGGGCCACGCCACGATCCCGCGCGAGGTCACCGAGCTCTGGACCTTCGTGCGTCCGCGCGGCGGCCAGTGGCAGGTCTCGGCGATCCAGCCGGCCGAGTAAGGCCAGCTTCACCTCTTATCGGAACGGCCGGGTTCGCCCGGCCGTTTTTCGTTTCGGCCGGCGCCGAAGCGGCTTATAGGCATTGCCGTCGCCCGCGTGGGCGCTGGCTTGGCATTTCTGGAGCGTTTCATCATGAGCGACATGCGCCTCGTCGTCGTCGGCGCCGCCGGCCGGATGGGCCGCACGCTGATCAAGGCGGTCGCGGAGGCGCAGGGCTGCGTGCTCAGCGCCGCGATCGAGCGTCCCGGCTCGCCCGCGATCGGCCAGGACGCAGCGGTGCTGGCCGGCCTGCCCGCCAGCGGCGTCATCGTCACCGACGATGCCCTGCCAGCCTTCGTCGAGGCTGAGGGCGTGCTCGATTTCACCTCGCCTGAGGCCACAGTCGCCTTTGCCGGCCTCGCCGCCCAGGCTCGCATCGCCCATGTCGTCGGCACGACCGGGCTGGAGCCTGGCCATCTCGCGAGGCTCGAGGCCGCCGCGCGGCATGCGGCCATCATCCGCTCCGGCAATATGAGCCTCGGCGTCAATCTCCTGGCTGCGCTGGTGCGCAAGGTCGCCACGACGCTCGGCGCCGACTGGGACATCGAGATCACCGAGATGCATCACCGCATGAAGGTCGACGCGCCCTCGGGCACGGCGGTGCTGCTCGGCGAGGCGGCGGCGGAAGGCCGCGGCGTCGATCTCGCCCAGGCCCGCGTCGCCGTGCGCGACGGCCAGGTCGGGGCTCGCCCGGCCGGCGCGATCGGCTTTACCGCTTTGCGCGGCGGCACGGTGGTCGGCGATCACAAGGTGATCTTCGCCGGGGCTGGCGAGCGGCTCGAGCTCGCCCATATCGCCGAGGATCGCAGCCTGTTCGCACAGGGCGCGGTCAAGGCGGCGCTCTGGGGCCGCGGCCGCAAGCCCGGGCTCTATTCGATGGCCGACGTGCTCGGGCTCGACAAGTTCTGATCCCGATGGCGCCGCTCGCGGTTGCCCCCGGCGTCACCCATTGGCCGGGGTATCTCGACGCAGGTGAGCAAGCGGCGCTGGTCGGCGAATTGCGCGAGGTCGCGCGGCAGGCGCCGTTCTTCGTCCCGCGCATGCCGAAGACGGGAAAGCCCTTCTCGGTCCGGATGACGAATTGCGGCGCGCTCGGCTGGGTCTCGGACGAGCGCGGCTATCGCTACCAGCCTGATCATCCGGAAACCGGTGCGCCCTGGCCGGCCATGCCTTCGCGGCTGCTGCGCGCCTGGGAGGACCTCGCGGGCTATCCGCATCCGCCGCAGGCCTGCCTGATCAATTTCTACGAGCAGGCGGCAAAAATGGGGCTGCACCAGGACCGTGACGAGGAGGACTTCGCCGCGCCCGTCCTGTCGCTCTCGCTCGGCGACACGGCCGTCTTCCGCATCGGCGGCACGGTGCGCGGCGGCAAGACGGTTTCGCTGAAGCTGGCCTCGGGCGATGCGCTCGTCTTCGGCGGCGAGGCGAGGCTGGCCTATCACGGCATCGACCGCATCCTCGCGGGCTCGTCGAGCCTGTTGCCGCAGAGCGGGAGGATCAACCTGACGCTGCGCCGCGTGACCAAGCCGCCGGTCTGATCCTCGACGGCTCGGCCAAGAAGATTGACTAAGACGAGGGCGAGCGACCTCGCTTGCCCTTGCGCTGTCGCTTAGTTGCCGGAGGCCTCGTCAGGGCCTTGGGCGCCGTTCGCCGTCGGCTTGGCGCTGCCGGCCGAGACGCCGACCAGCGCCGGCCGCAGCACGCGCTCGCCGATCTTGTAGCCGGTCTGCACCACCTTCGAGACCAGGCCCTTGGCGATGCTCTCGTCGGGCGCCTCGAACATCGCCTGGTGCATGTTCGGGTCGAACTTCTCGCCATGCGGCTCGATGCGCCGCACGCCATGGCGCTCCAGCGTCTTGAGCAGTTCGCGCTCGGTGAGTTCGACCCCTTCCACAACGGACTTCAAGGCCGAATCGGCGGCGGCCTCGGCTGTCGCGGGCACGCTCTCGATGGCGCGGCGGAGGTTGTCTGCCGAGCCCAGCATGTCGCGGGCGAAGCTGGTCACGGCATAGGCCTTGGCGTCGGCGATCTCGCGCTCGGTGCGGCGGCGCAGATTCTCCATCTCGGCGAGCGTGCGCAGCAGCTTGTCCTTGAGGTCGTCGCGTTCGGCCTCGGCGGCGGCGAGGGCGTCGGGCGCCTGGCCCTCAGTCTCGATCTGGGCTTCCGTCTCGGGCTTGGGATCGTCCATCGCAGGGTTCTGCGTCATCGCGTCATCAAACTCCGGTCATGCAAACTGTCAGGGGCGGGAGCTGGTCCCGCGCCTGTTTCGAGGCCGATATCGGATTTCGGTCGCCCGAAATCAAGCTCGGGCTGGTGCTTTGCCCCGCGCGGCCGGGGTCTTGTCGTGGTCGAAGCTGAATACGGCGAGCAGCGCCTGGCGGATGATCAGCTGGCGCGCCGTGGTCGTGATCTTCGCTCCGGTCAGGTCGGTGACGTAGAACACGTCGACCGCCTTCTCCCCGAAAGTGGCGATGTGGGCCGAGGCGATGTTGAGATTGAGCTTCGAGATCGCGGTGGTGAGATCGTAGAGCAGGCCCGGCCGGTCGAGCCCGGAAACCTCCAGAACGGTGTGCCGGGTCGATAGCACATTGTCGATGATGACCTCTGGCGCGACCTGGAAGGTTTGGCCGCGTGGCGGCGGGGCGCGGCGCTGTGCCACCAGATCGGCGATCTTGATCTCGCCCTTGAGCGCGCGCTCGATCGCCGCAGCAATCCGCTCGGCGCGGCGCAGTTCGTCGTCGTCGCGCTCGAAGGCGCGCGAAACGAATATCGTGTCGAGCACGAGCCCGTCGCTCGTGGTGAAGATCTGGGCGTCGACGATGTTGCCGCCGGCCGCCGCGCAGGCGCCGGTGACGATGGCGAGCAGCCTCGGATGGTCCGGAGCCAGGATGGTGAGCTCGGTCACGCCGCGGAAGCTGTCGGTCTCGACCTTGGTGGCGGTGGTGCGCCCAGCCGCCTCGGCTGCGTGCAGGAAGCGCGCATGCTGCTCCTGCCGGTCGAGCTCGACCTTGAGCCAATAGGCCGGGTAGTGCCGGGCGAGATAGGCTTGAACGGCGTCCCGCTGCCAGTCGGAGAGCTTTTCGGCGAGCGCGTCCTGCTTCAGCTCGACCCTTGCCTTGCGCTCGATCGCCGAATGGCCGCCGGCGAGCACCATCTCGGTCTCGTAATAGAGCGTGCGCAGGAGCTGACCCTTCCAGCCGTTCCAGACGCCGGGGCCGACAGCCTTGATGTCGGCGACGGTGAGCACGAGCAGCAGCTTCAGCCGTTCCAGCGACTGTACGATCGCGGCGAAACTCTCGATCGTCTTGGGATCGCCCAGATCGCGGCTCTGGGCGATCGTCGACATCACCAGATGGTTTTCGATCAGCCAGACCACGGTCTCGGTCTGCGCCTCGCTCAGGCCGAAGCGCCGGCAGAGCTTGCGCGCAATGCGTGCTCCCGCGACCGAATGGTCCTCCGGCCGGCCCTTGGCGATGTCGTGCAGGAACAGCGCGACATAGAGGGCGCGCCGGTTGGCGATCGAGGCGAAGATCGAATTGGCCAGCGGATGCTCGGCCTCCAGCGCTCCGGCATCGATCTCGGCGAGGATGCCGATCGAACGGATCAGATGCTCGTCGACCGTGTAGTGATGATACATGTTGAACTGCATCATCGCGACGACGCGGCCGAAATCAGGGATGAAGCGGCCGAGCAGGCCGGATTCGTTCATGCGCCGCAGCACGGCCTCGGGCGAGCGGCGCGAGGTGAGGATCTCCAGGAAAATCCGGTTGGCCTCGCGATCATGGCGCAGCTGGGCCGTCACCAGGCGGAGCGATTGCGTCACCAGCCGACTGGTATCGGGGTGGATCGCGAGGTCGTCGCGGCTGGCGATCTCGTAGAGCCGGAGCAGGTTGACCGGGTCGCGCTTGAAGGCGTCGTCGTCGATGACGGCAAGGCGCTGGCCCTTCAGCGTAAAATCGGGATGGCCGAGCGCGCGCACGCGCTTGCGTTTGGTCAACGAGCCGAGAAGCCGCGTCAGCGTGGCGCGCGGCTTCTGCTGGCGCGCCTCCAGCGCGGCGCAGACGATCGCGGTGAGGTCGCCGACGTCCTTGGCCGTGAGGAAATAGGCCTTCATGAAGCGCTCGACCGGCGCCTGGCCATTGCGGCCGGCATAGCCGATCGCCGCCGCAACTTGCCGCTGCAGGTCGAACGAAAGGCGTTCCTCGGCCCGGCCAGTGATGAAATGCATCCAGCAGCGCACCCGCCAGAGGAACTCCTCGGCGCGCTGGAAAATCGCGAGTTCTCTTGCGTCGAACAGACCGGCCTCGACCAGATCCGCGGGATCGTCGACGCGATAGGCGTATTTGGCGATCCAGAACAGCGTGTTGAGGTCACGCAGCCCGCCCTTGCCGTCCTTGACGTTGGGCTCGACGAGATAGCGCGAGGTGCCGGCCCGCATCACCCTGGTCTCGCGCTCGGCAAGCTTGGCCTCGGTGAAGGCGGGCGCCGTGCCCTCGACGACTTCGGCGCCGTAGCGCCGCTGCATCTCCTTGAACAACGTGGCATCGCCGGCGACGAGACGGGATTCCAGCAGCGCGGTGCGGATCGTCATGTCGCCGCGGGCTTCGCGGATGCAGTCCTCGATCGAGCGGACGGAATGGCCGACCTTCAGCTTCAGGTCCCAGAGCGGGTAGAGCACGGCCTCGACCACGCTCTCGCCCCAGGCGGTCTGCTTGTCCGGAAAGAGGAACAAGAGGTCGACATCCGACCCGGGGGCCAGCGTGCCGCGGCCATAGCCGCCGACGGCGACGACGGCCATGCGCTCGCCGGAGGAGGGGTTCTGGACGGGATAGAAATGCCGTGTCGCCGCAGCGTGCAGGCTGGCGACGACGGCATCCATCGAGGCCGAGAGCCGCTTGGCGCAGGCAAGACCATTGCGGGTCCGGGCGAGGAGGTCCTTGGCCGAAACGCGGCCTTCCTCGAGGGCGTCGCGCAGGGCCGCGACGAGTTCGGCGCGCAGGGCCTCGTTTCCACCGCGGAGTTGTCGTGCCAGCTTTGCGACGGCCGCAGCCGGGTCCTCGATCAGCTCGGCCAGTTTCGGGGCAGGCTTGTCGTTGGTCGGCTGCACGGCTGTGTCTTCGCGGCGAGGGGGCTCGGGAACGATCCCTAGCACGATGCCGGCCATGGCAGAAATCTCTATTGAACAGAGAAGTAATGTACAAATTGGCTAAGCCGGATTTCGGAAGTATTGTTTGACAAACAGAACGCGTGAACCTAAAAACCGGATACGCGCCGATTTGAGCCACCAGCTTGCGGGCGCGAAACAAGTGCAGCTAAAGCGTGGGGCGCGGGAGGCCCGGCAAGGGCCTCCGATCCCTTCGCAGCCATATGACGAAAGGGAAACGCCATGATCCGGACTCTGCTTCCGAGCCGCCGCGCCGTCCTTGCCGGCTTTGCCGCTCTCACCGTCGCAGCCGGCACCGCTTTGGCCCAGGCGCCGAAGGAAATCCGCATCGATTACGCGACCTATAATCCGGTCGGCCTCGTCCTGAAGGAGCGCGGCATCCTCGAGAAGGCGCTGGAAGCCGACGGCATCAAGGTGCGCTGGGTCTTCTCCGCCGGCTCCAACAAGGCGCTCGAATTCCTCAATGCCGGCTCGCTCGATTTCGGCTCCACGGCCGGCGCCGCTGCGCTGATCGGCAAGATCAACGGCAATCCGATCAAGTCGGTCTATGTCTATTCGCGGCCGGAATGGACGGCGCTCGTCACCGGCGCCAAGAGCGAGATCACCAAGGTTGCGGATCTCAAGGGAAAGCGCGTCGCCGTCACCCGCGGCACCGATCCGCACATCTTCCTCGTCCGCTCGCTCGCCGATGCCGGCCTCACCGAGAAGGACGTCAAGCTCGTCCTGCTGCAGCATGCCGACGGCCGGCTCGCGCTGGAGCGTGGCGATGTCGAGGCTTGGGCAGGGCTTGATCCGTTGATGGCGGCTGCCGAGATCGAGAGCGGCGCGAAGCTCTTCCACCGCAAGGCGGCCGACAACACCTGGGGCGTGCTCAACGTCCGAGAGGAGTTCGCCGAAAAGAACCCGGATCTCGTCCGCAAGGTGCTCAAGGCCTATGAGGAGGCGCGCGCCATCGCCCTCGCCAATCCAGGCGAGGTGAAGAAGGCGCTGGTCGAGGCGACGAAGCTCTCCGATGCGGTGATCGAGCGCCAGCTCACCCGTACCGAGCTGACCCACAGCAATATCGGCCCGGCCCAGGCCGAGACCATCCTGGCCGCCGGGCTTGCCCTGCAGCAGGCCGGGGTTCTGCCTGCGAGCACCGATGTGAAGGCCGCGGTCGACGCGCTCCTCGACCGGCGCTTCGCCGCCACCAACTGAGCGGCGTGACCGGGCGGCGATGAGCGCGATCGAGATCGGTACGGCCTCGGTGCCGGCGGCTGCGCCGGCAAAGCGGTCCGGCAAGGCGCGGCTGCGGCTCGCCGGGCTGGTGCTGCCGGTCGTGCTCGCGGTGATCTGGGAGGTGCTGGTCAGGACCGGCCTTGCCAATGGCCGGCTGATGCCGCCGCCGAGCGTCGTCGGCGCGACGCTCTGGGAGCTCGCACGCAGCGGCGAGCTCGCCACGCACGCCGCCGCGACGCTCTGGCGCGTGCTCGCCGGCTTCGGCATCGGCGCCGTCGCCGGCACGGTGCTGGGCGCGCTGACGGGCGCCTTGCCCGTGGCGCGCAGCCTGCTCGACCCGACCCTGCAGGCGCTGCGCGCCATCCCGTCGATCGCCTGGGTGCCGCTCTTCATCCTCTGGTTCGGCATCTTCGAGGCGTCGAAGGTGGCGCTGATCGCGGTCGGCGTCTTCTTCCCGATCTATCTCGGCGTCGCCGCCGCTATCCTCTCGATCGACCGCAAGATCGTCGAGGTTGGGCGCGTCTTCCGCCTGGGTCGGCTCGCCATGGTCCGGCGCGTACTGCTCCCGGCGATCCTGCCGGACTGGTTCACGGCGCTGCGCGGCGGCCTCGGCCTCGGCTTCATGTTCGTTGTCGCCGCCGAGATCATGGGCGCGAGCGAAGGTCTCGGTTATCTCCTCGTCGACGGCCAGCAGCTTGGCCGGCCGGCCACCATCATCGCCGCGATCATCTCCTTCGCGGTGCTCGGCAAGCTCGCGGACGGCGTGCTCGTCGCGCTCGCCCGGCCGTTCCTGCGCTGGCAGGACACGGCGCGCGACAAGCTCTGAGGGCGCGGCGATGCTGACCTTCGACAAGCTCTCCAAGACCTATGCCGACGGCACCAGGGCGCTCGCCGGCATCACCGCCGAGGTGGCGGCGGGCGAGATCCTCGCCCTTGTCGGCGGCTCCGGCTGCGGCAAGACCACCTTGCTGCGCCTCGTCGCCGGTCTCGACCGGCCGAGCGAGGGCCGCATCGTGCTGGACGGCAAGGCGATCACCGAGCCGCGTGCCGATGTCGGGGTGATCTTCCAGGAGCCGCGGCTGTTCCCCTGGCTCAGCGTTGCCGACAATGTCGGCTTCGGCCTGTCGGATCTCGCAGCCGGCGAACGCCAGCGCCTCGTCGGCCATGCGCTTGAGCGGGTCGGCCTTGGCGGCTACGACAAGCGCTGGCCGCGCGAGCTCTCCGGCGGCCAGCAACAGCGCGTCGCCATCGCTCGTGCCCTGATCACCCGCCCCAAGCTCCTGCTGATGGACGAGCCCTTCTCGGCGCTCGACGCCACCACCCGGGCCAGCCTGCACGAGCACCTTTTGGCGCTCTGGGAGGAAAGCCGCCCGACTGTCGTGATGGTCACCCATGATGTCGAGGAGGCGGTGACGCTGGCCGATAGGATCATGGTGATGCAGCCGAGGCCGGGCCGCGTCTTCGATGAGCTCGACAACCCGCAGACCCGGCCGCGCGACCGGCTCTCGCCGGCCTTCGAGGCGAGCAAGCGCGAGGTGCTGCGCACGCTCGACCGCTCGCTGCGCGACGACCAGCCCCAGCAGCACAAGGCCGCCGAGAGCGCGGGGATGTGGTGGTGACGCAAGGGTGTTTCGTTTGACAAAGCGGACGAAAGAACCGTATTAAAGGATACGCGCCGATTTGAGCCTCAGCTTGCGGGCGCGAAATAAATGCCGCTAAAGCGTGGGAGACGAGAAGGTGGCCGTGGCCGCCTGCGCTTCCCTTCGCCTGATCTGGAAGGAAGCGCCCGATGTCCGTCTGTTCCCATGATCCAAAGCTCTTCGCTGCTGGTTTCGACGCCGCCGCCCTGCGTCCTGCTTCCGGGCAGGTTGTCGCGCTGCTCGGCGGGCCGGTCGCTGGACGCAGCGCCGTGCTGCGAGCCCTTGCCGGTCTTGATGCCGATGCCGACCCAGTGCCGACTGCCGAGCTTGGCCTGCTCGGTTCCCGCCCGAGCTTCTTTCCCTGGCTCAATCTTGCCGAGAACCTCGCTTTCGCGCTTCCCGGCGCGACGCCTTTCGCCCGGGAAGGGTTGATTGCCAATGCCCTGGTCAGGGTCGGTCTCGGTGGGCTGGCGGAGCGGCGGCCGGGTACCGTGTCGGCGGTCGAGCTGCAGGGCCTTGCGATCGCCCGGCTGTCGCTGCTGCGCCCGAAGCTGCTGTTGGTCGACGCGCCCTTCGCCGAGCTGGACGAGGAGGCGCAGCGCCGGCTCGCCGCGCCGCTAGCGGACCTCTGCCGCCAGGGGCGGCCGGCGGCTGCGATCGCCACGGGCTGCGTCGAGGAGGCCGTTCGTCTCGCCGACCGCATCCTCGTGCTGCCGCAGACGCCGGGGCCGCTCGCCTTCAGACTCGACAATCTCCTGCCATATCCGCGTGAGCCCCGCTCGGTCGGCTTCGTCGCCCTGCGTCGCGAACTGCGCCGCTCCCTGGAAAAGGAGCTCGGTGCGGCGCAGCCGGAGGTGGCGGAAGTCGCCGCGTGAACCGTGCGTGAGGCGGGGCGCTGCCCTGCCGAAAACCGCATCCGTTTTTCCGCCCGATGCGGTAAACCCTGCCGGCATCCGTTTCGATCGAGGACAAGCCATCATGGACGTCACCGCGCTCCGCGCCCTCCAGGCGCCGCTCAAGGACAAGTATCGCGAGGCGCCCGATGCGGCGGTGATTACGCTCAAGGCCAAGGGCGAGCTCGACGACCAGCACATCGCCTGCAAGGTCGAGACCGGGCGCGCCATCGCGCTTGCCGGCCTGCATCCGGCGACCGGCGGTTCTGGCGCGGAGCTCTGCTCGGGTGACATGCTGCTGGAAGCGCTGGTCGCCTGTGCCGGCGTCACGCTGAAGGCGGTTGCGACAGCGCTCGAAATCGAGCTGAGGAAGGGCGTCGTCCGCGCCGAGGGCGACCTCGACTTCCGCGGTACGCTCGGCGTCGCCAAGGACGCCGCCGTGGGTTTCAAGGCGATCCGCCTGTTCTTCGACGTCGAGACCGACGCGCCGCAGGAGAAGCTCGACAGCCTGCTCAAGCTGACCGAGCGCTATTGCGTGGTCTTCCAGACGCTGAACGTAAAGCCGGCGCTGTCGGCGACCCTCAAGGCCGGCTGAACCAGCCTTAGGTGGGGAGCGGACGCGGCGTTCCGTCCGCGTCCGTCGCTTCCGGCTCCTGCGAGATCGGCGCCGCCAGTGGATCGATGATGGCGAAGGGCCGCTCCGCCATCTGCTCCGGCGGCGCGCGGTGCCTGATCCGCAGGCCCGCGACGGCCGCCAGCGCGATCGCCGCGGCGGCCATGAAATAGAGCAGCCCGTTGATGTCGAGCTGGCCCATCACCTGGGCGCCGAGGATCGGGCCCAGCGCCGAGCCGATGCCGCTGACCAGGATCAGCCGTCCGCTCACCGCCACCACGCGGTCCTGGGGCATGCGATCGAGCGCATGGGCGACGCAGACCGGGTAGAGCGTCGACATGAAGCCGCCGAGCAATGCCGCGATCGGGAGCACGAAGACGAGCCTCGGAGGCACGAGCTGGATCAGGATGGCTGCGACGGCGAAGCCTATCGCCAGTCCGGCCAGGACGACCCGCCGGTCGCCGCGATCCGAGACCTTGCCGACCGGGACCTGGAAGGCGAAGCCGCCGAGCACCGCGACCAGCATGAACAAGGCGATCGTTGCCTGGGGAATGTCGTTGCGCGCCATCCAGGCGGGCACCAGCGCGTAGAAGGCGCTGGTGACGATGCCCGAGACGATGCAGCCGATCACCGAAACCGGAGCCTGCCGGGTCAATTCGCCATAGGGGAGGGAAGCCTCGGGCGCGAGCGCCGGCGCCTCGGCCCGCGTCGCGCTGACCATCATCAGTGCCAGCGCGAACAGCGCGATGATGATGAAGAACGGGGTCAACGAGACGATCGGCAGCTTGCCGATCAGCAGCTGGCCTGCCGCGAGCGCCAGGAAGGTGCCGACCATGTAGATAGAGAAGATCCGGCCGCGCTGGTCGGCAGGGGCCTTGGCGTTCAGCCAGCTCTCGGTGGTGATGAACAGGCCGACGCAGCCGGTGCCGATCGCCATCCGGCACAGGATCCAGCCGAGCGGCGAGACGAAGAGCGCCATGCCGGCCGTGCCGACGACGACCATGCCGGCGAAGGCGGCATAGGCGCGGATATGCCCGATGCGCTGGATGATGGCGCCGCTGCCGACGGCGCCGATCGAGAAGCCGATGAAGTAGGCGCTGAGTACGATGCCGGTCAGCGTCGGGCCGAAGTTCTCGGTGGTCAGCCGCAGCGACAGGAAGGTGTTGAAGAAGCCGTTGGCGAGCTGGACGAGGCTCGTCGCGGCGATGAGGGTTCCGATCTGGACGAGCACGTCGGGCGATCTCCTGCGCAGCGGGTCGGGCGCGCAGGACTACGCGGGAATGTGATCAGCAGATGGCGGCGCGGGTTTATTCTGCCGCCTTGAGCCGGGTTTCCCTCGCAAAGGGTAGGTTCGGCTGGCTGCCCGGACCGTCGTCGAACTCCAGCGCGCCGATCCGCTCCGCCCGGCCGGTGACCTTGCCGGCCGAGGTCTTGATCAGGCCGACATCCTCCTGCGCTTGGCGGAAATGCGTATCGAGCTTGTCGACGCGGTCGCCGAGCCGGCGGACATCGTCGAGCAGCTTGCCGACCTCGGACTGGATCACCCGCGCCTCTTCGCGCATGCGGGCATCGCGGACGAGTGACTGCATCAGCTGGATCGCCAGCGCCAGCAGCGAGGGCGAGACGATCATCACCCTGGCCCGGTGCGCCCTTTGAATCACGTCGTCGAAATGCTCGTGCAGGTCGGCGTAGATCGCTTCGGAAGGCACGAAGAGCAGCGCCATGTCCTGCGTCTCGCCGGGCAGGAAATAGCGCTCGGCAATGTCCTTGATGTGCTGGCCGACATCGCCGCGCACCCGCGCCGCGGCCTGCTTCTTCGCCTCGTCGCCGCGCGCCGCGCGCAGCAGGGTGAAGCTCTCCAGCGGGAACTTGGCATCGATGACGAGGCCGCGGCCATCGCCCGGCAAGGTCACCAGGCAATCGGGCCGGCGGCCATTGGAAAGCGTCGGCTGGAACGAGAAGAATGCCGCCGGCAGTCCGTCGCGGATGATCGCCTCCATCCGGCCCTGGCCATAAGCACCGCGCGCCTGCTTGTTGGCGAGGACGTCCTTCAGCGTCACCACTTCGCCGGTCAGCTCCGTCAGGTTCTTCTGGGCGCTGTCGATCACGGCGAGCCGTTCCTGCAGCTTGCCGAGGCTCTCATTGGTCTGGCGGACATTCTGCTCGAGCCCGGCGCCGACCTGTTGGCGCAAGCCGTCGATCCGGTCGGCGACGAGGCGGGCGAGATCGCCCTGCCGGGTCGAGAGGATTTCGGCCATGGTCTGCATCCGGCCGGTCAGCTCGGACTGCATCCGGTTCATCTCGGCGACCTTGTCGTCCATTTCGCGGGCTCGCTCGGCCGCGGCAGCCGCCTCTGCCGCGTGCCGGCGTCCGCCGC
Source organism: Allobosea sp. WAO (assembly GCF_001509835.1). Classification (GTDB taxonomy): domain Bacteria; phylum Pseudomonadota; class Alphaproteobacteria; order Rhizobiales; family Beijerinckiaceae; genus Allobosea. The sequence continues at coordinate 61,543 of NZ_JXTJ01000016.1, read as the reverse complement.
GCCAGGAGAAGAGCAGCGCCAGAACGAGCAGCAGCAGGGTAAGGCCGGCGAAGCCGAAGGCGGCTTCCGCCCAGCTGACGGGCCGTTCGAGCAGGACAAAAGCGATCTGGTTCATCGAATGAACCTACACTAGTGCGAACGAAAGCGGAACAGTTTGACCGCTACGGTACAAGTGCTTATGTCGCCTCAATCTCAAGACATTTGTTGCAGAGCGCTCCATGGCCATTCGCCCCCTCGTCATCCTGCCTGACAGTCAGCTGCGGCTGGTTTCTGCGCCTGTCGCAACGATCACGCCCGAGATCCGCAAGCTCGCCGAGGACATGCTGGAGACGATGTACGACGCTCCGGGCATCGGCCTCGCTGCGATCCAGATCGGCGAGCCGGTTCGCCTCGTCACCATCGATGTTTCCAAGAAGAGCGATGATGACGAGGAAACGCCGAAGGCGCCGATGGTCTTCGTCAATCCAGAGGTCACCTGGAGCTCCGACGAGCTGAGCGTCTACGAGGAAGGCTGCCTGTCGATCCCCGAATACTATGAGGAGGTCGAGCGGCCGGCGCGGGTCAAGGTACGCTATATGGACCTCGACGGCGCGACGCAGGAGGTCGAGGCCGATGGCATCCTCGCCACCTGCCTCCAGCACGAGATCGACCACCTCAACGGCATTCTCTTCATCGACCATTTGTCGCGTCTGAAGCGCGAGCGCGTGACCAAGCGCTTCGCCAAGGCCGCCCGTCGGGAGAGCGCGGCCTGAGCGGCCGGGAAATCACATGAGCCTGCGCATCATCTTCATGGGCACGCCGGACTTCGCCGTGCCCACCCTGACCGAAATCATCGGCCAGGGCCACGAGGTCGTTTCCGTCTATACGCGCGCGCCGGCTCCTGCCGGGCGCGGCATGGAGCTGAAACCGTCGCCGGTGCAGCGCACTGCAGAGCGCTTCGGTATCCCGGTCTTCACGCCCAAGACGCTGAAGGCCGCCGAGGCAGCCGAGATCATGGCCTCGCACCAGGCCGATGTCGCGGTCGTCGTCGCCTATGGCCTGATCCTGCCCAAGGCGATCCTCGAGGTTCCCGAGCTGGGCTGCCTCAACCTGCACGCCTCGCTGCTGCCGCGCTGGCGCGGCGCCGCTCCGATCCAGCGCGCGATCATGGCCGGCGATGCCGAGACCGGCGTCTGCGTGATGAAGATGGAGGAGGGGCTCGATACCGGCCCGGTCGGCATGGTCGAGCGCCTTGCCATCGACAGCGATGCCACCGCCGGCGACATGCATGACCGGCTTTCCGTCCTCGGCGCCGACCTGATGGTGCGGGCTCTGGCGGCGCTCGGGCGCGGGGGCCTGCGCTTCACGCCGCAGGCGGAGGAAGGCGTCACCTATGCCAGCAAGATCGGCAATGACGAGGCGAAGCTGAGCTGGACCCTGCCGGCGCAGCAGGTGCACGACCTCGTGCGCGGCCTCTCGCCCTTTCCGGGCGCCTTCGTCGAAGTCGATCTCGGCAAGGGGCCTGAGCGCCTCAAGCTGCTGCGCACGGCCCGCGCGGGTGGCGCTGCCGAACCCGGCACTCTGCTCGACGACGAGGGCACGGTCGCCTGCAAGGTCGGCGCGGTGAAGCTGCTGCAGGTCCAGCGCGCCGGCCGCGCCCCGATGAGCGGCGGCGAGTTCCTGCGCGGCGCCCGGCTCTCGGCCGGCGCGAAACTCTAGCGCGATGCCGCGCTACAAGCTCGTCATCGAGTATGACGGGGCGCCGTTCTCGGGCTGGCAGCGCCAGCTCAACGGCCCCTCCGTCCAGCAGAGCGTCGAGGAGGCGGTCGAGGCCTTCTGCGGCCATTCGGTGCGTCTGCATTGCGCCGGGCGCACCGATGCCGGCGTCCATGCGACCCATCAGGTCGCCCATGTCGATCTCGACAAGGAATGGCGCACCGATGTGGTGCGCGACGCCAGCAATGCCAGGCTCAAGCGCCTGTCGGTGGCGGTGCTCAGCGCCGAGGTGGTGCCCGACACCTTCGATGCCCGGATCTCGGCGCTGCGTCGTTACTACATCTACCGTATCCTCGACCGCAGGGCGCAGCCGGCGCTCGATGCCGGCCGTGTCTGGCATGTGCCCGTGCGTCTCGATCACGAGGCCATGGACCGAGCCGCCAAGGCGCTGCTCGGGCATCACGACTTCACCGCCTTCCGAGCTGCCGAGTGCCAGGCCAACAGCCCGCTGCGCACGCTCGACCGGCTCGATTGCCGGCGCGAGGGCGCCGAGATCGTGGTCTATGCCCATGCCCGCTCCTTCCTGCACCATCAGGTCCGCTCCATGGTCGGCTGCCTGAAAATGGTCGGCATGGGGCGCTGGCCCGAGAACAAGGTCGGCAAGGTGCTCGCCGCGCGCGACCGCTCGCAATGCGCCGCGCTCGCTCCGTCCTGCGGGCTCTATCTTGCGGGCGTCGACTATCCCCCGATCGACTGACGAACGCTACTCAAGGTTGCGGTCAGAGAGTCGATATGCAACTTTAAGTATATTGGATTTGTCAGCGCCGGCCGGAGTTGGCCATGAGTCGGAAACTGGGATTACGGCTCGCACTCTGTCTTCTCGCCGGGCTCCCACTGGCCGCCTGCCAGAGCGAAGACCGCCAACTCGAAGGCATCATCGTCAAGTACGGCTTCACGCGAAACGTGCCGCCCAGCACCTTGCATGGGCCGGGTCTGCTGGTCGCGAGGGAGCATTACGACCCGCGCGACCAGAGCCCCCGCTCGGTGCAACTGGCGACACTCTGCACCGCGCGCTACTCGGTCGATCTCTATGGCTTCAAGCCGACACCGAGCGAGACCGAAAGCCGCGACGTCGCCAGCCAGATCGGCGGCAGCTTCAGCATCGAGGCGCCTGCTCTCAAGACGCTCTTCAACCTTTCCGCGACGGCTCGCGCCGCGAGAAGCGCTGTGGTGACGGTGGCGGACGCCAGGATCTACACCTATGCGCACGATGAACTGGCCGAGATACGTGCCCTTCTCAGGCCGGTCTGCCGCGAGACCGTCCGCACCAATATCGGGCAGGGCAATGCCCATCAGGTCGTGAAGGTCCTGGAGGCGACGATCGAGCTGAAGATCAACTTCGACGCGTCGGTGTCGGCCTCGGTCAAGGCCAGGGCGGTGACCGAGCTGACCAAGGCCGGCTTCGAGATCGGCCCCGTCTCGGAATCGCTCACCACCAGGGGCAAGGCGCTCTATTACGGCGTCACCCTGATGCCGGTCACGCAGATCTAGAGCCCATTTGGAGAACTAGAAGCCGGCAAGGCCAAAACTGCGGATGATCGCGTAGTCGGCAAGCAGGCTGGCGCAGGCGATTGCACCAGCGATGCCGCTTTGCGGGCCGAAGGCGGCGCGGGCGACACAATAGCGCAGCCGCAGGACGATCGCGCCGAAGGCGAGGGCCTGGAAGGTCGCGATGCCGGCATTCGACCAGCCGAGCGCGAAGACCGCGGCCGGAACGGCGATCAGCCCGGCCGAGAGAATGCTCGCCCAGTTCCAGGCGATGATGAAGCCAGTATAGCGCGGTGAGTGCAGCAGGCCGGGCGCGAGCATGATCAGCAGCGCCGGCACGGTGATCACCGCGAGCAGCTCGGCGGCAATCACCGAGGCGAGCAGGACAGGGGCGTCGAACAGGCCGGCGGTATTGGGCAGCCCGGCCAGCACGCGCTCGGCGGCGAGGATCGGAATGATCGCCGGAACGGTCAGCACCAGCGCGAGATAGGAACGCCAGAAGCCGTCGCGGGAAAGGTCGAGATCGGGCAGGGCCCTGGAATCGGCTGACAGCAGGCGCCATGAAGCTCGCAGCGAGCGCGTCACATCGTCGGCACCAAGCCTCATGGCCAGACCCTCCGGGCTCGACAGCATTAGACTTTCGTCTAAAGCATGTCCGACCCGAAAGGTTCCGTCAATCCGCTGGGGCTGCGGCGAAATAGGTCGTCAGGAGCCCGTGGGTGATGCGCTCAAGCGCTCGGAGGTCGGCCAGCGAGACGCGTTCGTCGATCTGGTGCATGGTTTGGCCGACCACGCCGTACTCGACGACCGGGCAATAGTTCTTGATGAAGCGTGCATCCGAGGTACCGCCGGTGGTCGACAGCGCCGGGCGCTTGCCTGTCTCGGCCTCGACCGCGTCGGCGACCATGGTGACGAAGGGGCCGGGCTGCGTCAGGAAGGCGACGGCATTGGTCGGCTCGAAAATGATCTCGTAGCGCACCGTATTGCCGGCGGCCTCGCGCAGACGGCGCTCGATCTCGCCGGCGAGCGTCTCGGGCGTCCAGAGATCGTTGAAACGGATGTTGAACACCGCGCGCGCCTGCGCCGGGATCACGTTGGTCGCGGGGTTTCCGACATCGAGCGTCGTCACCTCGAGATTGCTCGGGTCGAAATGCTCGGTGCCGGCGTCGAGTGGCGTTGCATCCAGCCCGGCGAGCAGCCGGACCATGCCGCGGATCGGGTTCTGCGCGAGATGCGGATAGCCGACATGGCCCTGGATGCCCTGGACGGTGAGCTTGCCGGTCAGCGAGCCGCGCCGGCCGATCTTGAGCATGTCGCTCATCGTCGCAGGATTGGTCGGCTCGCCGAGCAGGCAATGGTCGAAGCGCTCGCCGCGCGCCTTTGCCCATTCCAGCAGTTTGACTGTGCCGTTGACCGCCGGACCTTCCTCGTCGCCAGTGATGAGAAAAGCGATCGAACCCGGTGCCTGCGGGTTCTCGCGGCGATAGCGGATCACCGCCGCGACCATCGAGGCGAGACCGCCCTTCATGTCGCAGGCGCCGCGTCCGTAAAGCGTGTCGTCGACGATCTCGGCGGCGAAGGGGTCATGCGTCCAGGCGGAAAGGTCGCCGGGCGGGACGACGTCGCTATGGCCGGCGATGACCAGGATCGGCCCGTCATTGCCGATCCGGGCATAGAGGTTCTCGATATCCGGCATGCCGGGTTCGGAGAACACCGGGCGCTCGACTGAGAAACCTTCCGCCGCGAGCACGGTTGCGAGCAGGGCGAGGGCGCCGCCTTCGGCAGGCGTTACCGAGGGGCAGCGTATCAGCGCCTGCGCCAGGGCTACGGGATCGGCGGCGTCGAAGGCGGGTGCAGCGGTGTTCTGGCTCATGAAGCCCGTTTAGCAGCAGCCCCCTGCGCTGCAAGCACCCTGTCGGACCCGACGCCGGGCATCAGGCCGAGATCGACCAAGGCGATCAGCCAGGCGATCGTCGAAATCGCCTCCAGCGACGGACGCCAAGCATAGTCGAGATGTGGCCGCAACTCGGTCGGCAGCACGATGGCGCAGACCAGGAAGATGCCGAACAGCGCCGAGCCGCCGCGGTCGGTGGCACGCTTCGCGGCCAGGGCGGCCCAGGGAAACAGCGCGAAGGCCTTGCTGAAGGCGACGACACTGATCGCCGTCGGCTTGTCTACGAGATAGGGCGCGGCCCACTGAACAGCCAGCAGGCAGAGTGTGAGAGCGAGGCTGCCGAGCCAGAACTGGCGCAGGCCGATGCGGCCATCGAGATCGGTGAACAGGCGAAAGAGGGACATGCGTCGAGCTCCGATTCGGCACCCTCGCATGTCTCGGCGTCCAGATGAAGGATATGGTGAATAGAAGGTTAATTTTCCTGAGGCAGTTAGAACGAGAAAAGGCTTGTGTGGCGGCGGTCGGCTCGCTAGCTGGCTGGAGTCGCCCGCCAGCTCGGCCCGCGGCAAGTGTTTGCAAGGCAAGAGTTTACAAGGGGCGCGTCCACGCCATGACCATTCGTCTGCATCGCGGCGATCTGCCGGCCGATTTCCAGCCTGGGCCGATCCTGGCGATCGACACCGAGACGCTCGGTCTCAATCCGCAGCGCGATCGGCTCTGCGTGGTGCAGCTCTCGCGCGGCGATGGCTCGGCCGACGTCGTCCAGATTCCGAAGGACGCGCCTCCCCCCGCCAATCTCTGCCGTATTCTCGCCGATCCCGGTGTGCTGAAGCTGTTTCACTTCGCCCGCTTCGACATTGCAGCGCTGCAGAAGGCCTTCGGCGTCGTCACCGCGCCGGTCTACTGCACCAAGATCGCCTCAAAGCTGGTGCGCACCTATACCGACCGGCATGGTCTCAAGGATCTGGTCCGGGAGCTGCTCGGCATAGATCTCTCAAAGCAGCAGCAATCCTCCGACTGGGGCGCCGAGACCCTGTCTGAATCCCAGCTCAGCTACGCTGCGGCCGACGTGCTGCATCTCCACGCTTTGAAGGCGCGGCTCGACGTGATGTTGGCCCGAGAGGAGCGGGCTCATCTGGCCAGCGCCTGCTTCGACTTCCTGCCGGTCCGGGCGGAACTCGATCTCGCCGGCTGGCCCGAGACCGACATCTTCGCACATACGTAAAGTTGTTGTATTCCAACTAGGTCATTCGTCGAGCGGTCGGCTTGGCGGTCGCGCGGTCGTGCCGCTGCGCTGCCGCCGACATGAAAAAGCCGTCGGCGGCTGGCAATGGGCGGGACATGACCTTGGCAATGACATCCCCTGACATGGCGGGAGCAGCGGTGAAGCAGGTGCGGGCGCGGCAGGCCGCGTTCAAGGCTGCGCGCCGTCATTCCGGCCTGGTGCGGCTGCTGCGGCGCGCCATTCCGATCGGCGCAGTCGTGGCCGTGCTGGCGTTGATCGTCGCGCCCTTCCTCAATCCGCTGCGTGAAGTCGGCAATCTCTCGCTCGGCTCGATCGGCCTGTCCGGCGGCAAGGTCGTGATGGAGGCGCCCAAGCTCGCCGGCTACCGCAAGGACAACAGCCCCTACGTGGTCACCGCCGATTCGGCCCTGCAGGACATCCGCAATCCGACGCAGATCGAGCTCGTGAAGATGACGGCGCGGATCCAGATGAAATCCGAGGAAGGCTGGGTCACCGTCAATGCCCTCAATGGCCTCTTCGATCAGCAAAAGGAGCGGCTGAAGCTGGTCGATGACGTCAAGATTCGGACGGAATCGGGCTATGACGTGCAGATGCGGACCGCGGATGTCGACTTCAAGGCGGGCACGGTGGTGTCCCGCGAGCCGGTCAAGGTCAATCTAGGCACCACCACGGTCAATGCCGATACACTGGATGTTAAGGATAACGGCGCCCTGATCGTGTTCGAGGGCCGGGTGCGTGTCGTCATCGAGAATGCGCCGGCCAACAGTCTTGCCGGGCCGGAGCGCCAGGGCAGCACTCCCAATCCTGACCTGCTGCGGCCCGCAGCGGAGGCGGAGGGCGCCGCCGCCCCGGCGGCGCGGCGCTGACGAAACCGGCTCGAACCAGTGAAGCTCAAGCGAATGACAGGTCGGCGATGAAATCTAAAACCCTCCTCTTCGCAGCCGTATCCGCAGTTCTCTTGCTGCCTGCGGCGGCGCTCGCCCAGCAGCAGCCGGCGCGTTCCGGCGCCACCCCGGCCCAGCCGGCAAAGCCGGCGGCGGCGAAGGCGCGCGGTGGCGCGCCCGGCTCGCCCTTTGGCGGCATGGGTGGCGACAGCAAGGAGCCGATCAAGATCGATGCCGACAAGCTCGATGTGCTCGACAAGGACAACAAGGCGATCTTCTCCGGCAATGTCGTTGCCGTGCAGGGCGAGACCACGGTGCGCTGTTCGACCATGACCGTGTTCTATGAGGGGCGCGGCCAGAACGGCGCCGGCAAACGCACCGCGCCGGAGCCCGCTCCGGCGGCGGCCGGTGCGGCGCCTTCGTCGAACGATGGCGCGATCAAGCGCATCGAATGCGCCGGGCCGGTGACCGTCGTCTCGAAGACGCAGGCCGCGACCTCCGACAATGCCGTCTTCGATCGCGCCAACAACAAGGTGATCATGACCGGCAATGTCGCGCTGAACGACGGCCCGAACATCACCCGTGGCGAGCGCCTCGTCTATGACACGCAGACCGGCATCGCCAATGTTGACACCAAGCCGGGCGGCCGCGTGCAGGGCTTTTTTGTGCCCAATTCGGCCGAGGCCGGCAAGGAGAAGCCGGGCGCGGCAGGAAAGCCTGCGACGCCGACGAACTGACCTTACCTCTCGGCTCTTTTGGTATTCGAGGCGTTGCCAGTTTGGAACGCCTCGAATACCAGAACACACGCCATGCCGAAAACCAGCAGGTTGCGCCCCTTCCCGTGACGATCTCTCCGCCATCGCCCGCCGAAACCGCCGAAAGGGCGCAGCGTCCGCAATCTTCGGCCGCAGCCGGGGCGTCGCCTGTCGCCGGGGGCGTGCTCTCGCGCCTCGGCCGGCTGTTCGGCCGAAAGGACGGCGCGCGGGCGAACGAGCCGTTCGCTGGGACTGAGCCGGCAGCATCCTCCATCGGCGGCCCCGGCATCCTCGCCGTGAGCGGCCTGCGCAAGAGCTATGGCGCCCGCAATGTCGTGAGCGAAGCCTCGCTCTATGTCCGGAACGGCGAGGCTGTCGGCCTGCTCGGGCCGAACGGCGCCGGCAAGACCACGATCTTCTACATGATCACCGGCCTGGTCGGGGCCGATATGGGCGTGATCTCGCTCGAAGGTAACGATATCACCAGTCTGCCGATGTACCAGCGCGCCCGGCTCGGCATCGGTTACCTCCCGCAGGAAGCCTCGATCTTCCGCGGCCTCTCGGTCGAGGACAATATCCGGGCGGTGCTCGAAGTCGTCGAGCCGAACCGCAAGAAGCGCGAGCGCGAGCTCGACAAGCTGCTCGACGAGTTCAACATCACCCGCCTGCGCAAGGCGCCGTCGATCGCGCTCTCCGGCGGCGAGCGGCGCCGCTGCGAGATCGCCCGAGCGCTGGCGGGCCGTCCCTCCTTCATCCTGCTCGACGAGCCCTTCGCCGGCATCGATCCGATCGCCGTCGGCGACATCCAGGAGCTGGTCCGGCAACTGACCGATCGCGGCATCGGCGTGCTGATCACCGACCACAACGTCCGCGAGACGCTCGGACTGGTTGATCGCGCCTACATCATCCATTCCGGTCGCGTGCTGACGGAAGGCTCGCCGGCCGAGATCATCGCAAATGCCGACGTCCGCCGCGTCTATCTCGGCGAGGATTTCCGCCTCTGAGCGGATCGGCCGGCAAGGGCCGGCGGTCGATGCTGCAGCGCGACAAAATCTCTCCCTTTGCGCATGCAAAGGGCTTTGACGCGGCTGCGGCCCGAGTCTAGGCTTTCCTCACAGGCAAGAAGCGTGCCGAGGTGGCGCGGAGGAAAGGGGCCGGATCGTCTATGGCGATGATGCCGCGTATGGAGCTGCGCCAGGGGCAGTCCCTGGTGATGACGCCGCAGCTTTTGCAGGCGATCAAGCTCCTCCAGCTCTCCCATCTTGAGCTGCAGAATTTCGTGGAGGGCGAACTCGAGCGTAATCCGCTGCTCGAGCGCGGCGACGAGGCCGGCGAGCCTACGCTGCCCAACGCCGCCAGCGAGGCGGCTCTGGCCGCCGACCAGGCGAGCTATGAGCGGGCCGAGAGCCTGAACACCCAGGAAGGCATGGAAGGGCGGCTCGGCACCGGGCTGGAGAACGTCTTCCAGAACGAACAGCCGCAGATCGCCCGGCTCGATACGCGCGGGGTCGACAGCCTGCCGATCACCGGCGGGGCCTATGGCGGCAATGGTGGCTCCTTCGAGGATGGTCCCGAAGGCTTCGAGAGCGGCCTGACCGCCGAGCTCTCGCTGCACGACCATCTCGCCGCCCAGCTCGATCTCGCGGTCGCTTCGCCGGCCGAGCGACTGATCGGCCGGCACATCATCGACGGCGTCGACGATGCCGGCTACCTCGCCGAGCCGCTGGCCGATATCGCCATGCGGCTGGGCGTCGACGAGGCCAGGGTGGAGGAGGTCCTGCGCATCGTCCAGGGCTTCGATCCCAGCGGCGTTGCAGCCCGCGATGTCGGCGAGTGCCTCGCCATCCAGCTGCGCGACCGGGACCGTTACGATCCGGCCATGCAGGCCCTGCTCGCCAATCTGCCGCTGGTCGCGAAACGCGACTATGCCGCGTTGAAGCGGATCTGCGGCGTCGACGACGAGGACATCGCCGACATGGTCGGCGAGATCAGGCGGCTCGATCCCAAGCCCGGCCGGGCCTTCGGCGGTTCGGCCGCCGAGACGGTGGTGCCGGACGTTTTCATCCGCGCTGCGCCGGATGGCTCCTGGCTGGTCGATCTCAACCCCGACACGTTGCCGCGCGTGCTCGTCAACCAGACCTATCACGCCCGTGTCTCGCGGGCCGCACGCAACGACGAGGACAAGGCCTTCATCGCCGAATGCCTGCAGACCGCGAACTGGCTGACCCGTTCGCTCGAGCAGCGCGCCCGCACCATCCTCAAGGTCGCGAGCGAGATCGTGCGTCAGCAGGACGGCTTCTTCGCCCATGGCGTCGAGCATCTGCGCCCGCTGAATCTCAAGACCGTTGCCGACGCGATCGGCATGCACGAATCGACGGTGTCGCGCGTCACCTCGAACAAGTACCTGACCTGCCCGCGCGGCGTCTTCGAGATGAAGTATTTCTTCTCGGCCGCAATCGCCGCGACCGGCTATGGCGAGGCCCATTCGGCCGAGGCGGTGCGCTACCGGATCAAGCAGATGATCGACGAGGAGAGTGCGGCGGAGATTCTTTCGGACGATGCGATCGTCACCAGGCTGAAGGCGAACGGCATCGACATCGCCCGGCGGACCGTGGCGAAGTACCGGGAATCGCTGCGTATCCCGTCCTCGATGGAGCGTCGGCGGGAGAAGCTCGCCATGGCGGGCGGGGGGCGCTGAGCCCGCTCGCGACACGCGCCGCGCATGCCCTGACGAAGAGGCCGCGGAGCCTGTCCTGCGATCTGCTCTGGCCGGTCGAGCTGCCCCTGCGGCATGCGTCCCGTTGAGGGCAGCTCCTTCGAGGCACCCGCCCTTGGGCTCATTGACAAGCCGGTGACCCCGTTCTTACCTCCAGTAGATGGCCGACTACTGGCCATGGCGACAAGAAGGGGAAGCACTCCATGAGCTTGCGAATCTCCGGCAAGAATCTCGATGTCGGCGAGGCCCTGCGGGGTCAGGCCGAAGCGCGCGTGGCGGCAGCCCTGAGCAAGTATTACGAAGGCGGCTATCAGGGGCACGTCACCGTCGGCAAGGACGGAACCGCCTTCAAGACGGATGGGGTCCTGCACCTCTCCTCCGGCATCACGCTCGAAGCGTCGGCAGTGGCGCATGACGCCTATGCCAGCCTCGACAAGATGGCCGAGCGTATCGAAAAGCGCCTGCGTCGCTACAAGCGGCGGCTGAAGGATCGCTCCGCGGCAATGAACGGGCGCGAGGCCAGCCTCGAAATCCCCAGCTATGTGATCGCGGCTCCCGACCAGGATATCGAGGAGCATGACGCCGAGCATATCGGCGAAAATCCGGTCATCGTGGCCGAAACGACCAAATCCCTTCATCAGATGACGGTCAGCGACGCGGTTGCCGAGCTCGACATGACCGGCGCCCCCGTCGTGATCTTCCGGCACGCTGGCAATGGCCGCATGAACGTCGTATACCGCCGCCGCGACGGCAATATCGGCTGGATCGATCCGCCGGCTTCTCTCTCTTGAAGTTCCGCCGCTGACGAATCTGGGCGCCCTGCCGGGCTTTTCCGGCAGGGACCGGACCGGCAGGCACGGGACATGCATGGATTGGCCTATGACGCTGACCGATCTCCTCCGGCCCGAGGCGGTGATTTCGCCGCTGCGCGCCAACAGCAAGAAGCAGGCGCTTCAGGAACTGGCCCAGCACGCGGCTCTGCTCACTGGCCTGCCCGAGCGTGAACTTTTCGAGGCGCTGCTGCAGCGCGAGCGCCTAGGCTCGACCGGAATCGGCGACGGCATCGCCATTCCCCACGGCCGGATGCCCGGCATCGACAAGCTCGTCGGCCTGTTCGCGCGGGCTGACAAGGCGCTTGATTTCGAGGCGCTGGATGGCCAGCCTGTCGACATCATCTTCGTGCTGATCGCTCCGGAAGGGGCGGGGGCCGACCATCTCAAGGCGCTGGCGCGCGTCGCGCGCGTGCTGCGCAATCAGGCTGTGCTGGAGCAGGTGCGCCATGCGCATGACCCGGCGGCCATCTACGCCATCCTGGCGGAGACCGCAGCCAAGGCCGCCTGAGCTTCGTCGGTTTTTCCTCAGCCCTCCTTCTGAGGCGCGATCTGTGATCGCTCATCAGGTTGAGGCCTCTTGTTGAGTCTCGACCGGGACGGCCCGCCTCCCTGGAACCATCTCAATCTAGGCTTGGAGGCCTTGGCCCGAGGGGCTATGACGCGCCCGAAGCTGTGAGGTGCCGCGCAAGGCGCCGCCGAAATGCCGGAGTGTCGCCCGATGGCCTATACCCATGTCGATCTCTTCCCCCTCGGCGAAGACAAGACCCCGTACCGTTCGCTCGGCACGGAGGGCGTCACGGTCGAGAAGCTCGGCGATCGCGAGGTCCTGACGGTCTCGCGGGAGGCGATTCGCCGGCTTTCGGAGCAGGCCTTCATCGACATCAACCATCTGCTGCGCCCGGGCCATCTCGCCCAGCTCCAGAAGATCCTCGACGATCCCGAGGCGACCTCGAACGACAAGTTCGTCGCCTATGACCTGCTCAAGAACGCCAACATCGCCGCCGGTGGCGTGCTGCCGATGTGCCAGGATACCGGCACAGCGATCATCATGGGCAAGCGCGGCCGCAAGGTCTGGACCGATGGCGAGGACGAGGCCGCGCTCGGCGAGGGCGTCGCCGATGCCTATTTCAAGCGCAATCTGCGCTATTCGCAGCTCGCCCCGCTCTCCATGTTCGAGGAGAAGAACACGGCGACCAACCTGCCGGCCCAGATCGACATCTACGCCGAGGGCGAGGATGCCTATAAATTCCTCTTCGTCTGCAAGGGCGGCGGCTCGGCCAACAAGACCTTCCTCTACCAGGCGACGCCGTCGCTCCTGACCAAGGACCGCATGATGGCGTTCCTGAAGGAGAAGATCCTGACGCTCGGCACCGCGGCCTGCCCGCCCTACCATCTCGCCATCGTCATCGGCGGCACCTCGGCCGAGCAGAACCTCAAGACGGTGAAGCTCGCCTCGACGCGCTATCTCGACGGCCTGCCCACCAAGGGCTCGCCCTCCGGGCACGCCTTCCGCGATATCGAGATGGAAGAGGAAATCCACAAACTGACGCAGTCGCTCGGCGTCGGTGCCCAGTTCGGCGGAAAGTATTTCTGCCACGACGTGCGCGTCATCCGCCTGCCGCGCCACGGCGCCTCGCTGCCGATCGGGCTCGGCGTCTCCTGCTCGGCCGATCGCCAGGCCAAGGGCAAGATCACCCGCGACGGCATCTTCCTCGAGGCGCTGGAGACCGATCCGTCGAAGTACCTGCCGGAGATCGAGGACGCCTCGCTCGGCGGCGAGGTCGTCAAGGTCGACCTCAACCGGCCGATGAGCGAGATCCTGGCCACGCTGACCAGGCACCCGGTCAAGACGCGCCTTTCGCTGACCGGCACCATCATCGTCGCCCGCGACCTCGCCCACGCCAAGATCCGCGAGCGGCTGGAGAGCGGGCAGGGCATGCCCGACTATTTCAAGAACCACCCGGTCTACTATGCCGGCCCGGCCAAGACGCCGGACGGCATGGCTTCGGGCTCCTTCGGCCCGACCACGGCCGGCCGCATGGATTCCTTCGTCGACCAGTTCCAGTCCTTCGGCGGTTCGATGGTGATGCTCGCCAAGGGCAACCGCTCCTCGGCGGTGCGCGAGGCCTGCGCCCGCCATGGCGGCTTCTATCTCGGTTCGATCGGCGGGCCGGCGGCGCGCCTCGCCCAGGACTGCATCAAGAAGGTCGAGGTCCTGGAGTATCCGGAACTCGGCATGGAGGCAGTCTGGAAGATCGAGGTCGAGGATTTCCCCGCCTTCATCGTCATCGACGACAAGGGCAATGACTTCTTCAAGGAGCTGAACCTCGGATGATCGTTCGTGCTGCAGCCGCCGTCCTGCTGACCCTGGTTCCGATCTTCGCATTGGCACAGCCGCGTCCCGTCCCGGCGACCTGCACGCGCGACCTGTTCCAGAACGAAGCTGCGATGCGCCAGCGGCAGTACAAAATGCAGCAGGTCGCCAATGCCGACCAGGCGACGCAATGCGCCGCCTGGCGCGATCATGTTGCCTTCATGCAGAAGGCCCGCTCCGTCTTCGCCACCTGCCAGAGCGGGCGCGAGCGCGAGCAGAACGTCGCTCAGATGGACGAGTCGCTCTCCGACTACCGGGTGCTGCTCGCCAACCGCTGCGGCAAGCGCTAGCCGCGCGATCGGTTCCTCTCAGCCAGCTCCGCCCATTTCAGCGAAAGGCGTTGTCATGACCGACCAAGCGCAGGCCCCGCTCAGCGTCGCCGTAATTCCGGTGACGCCGTTCCAGCAAAACTGCTCGCTGGTCTGGTGCACGAAGACCAGGGAGGCCGCGATCGTCGACCCTGGCGGCGATGTCGAGCGCATCCAGGCGGCGCTGAAGGAGACCGGCGTCAAACCCGTCGCGATCTGGCTGACACATGGCCATCTCGACCATGCCGGCGGTGCGGCCGAGCTCGCCGAGGCGCTTTCCCTGCCGATCATCGGCCCGCACGAGGCCGACAAGTTCCTGCTCGATGCGCTGCCCGAGCAGGGGCTGCGTTTCGAAATCCGCGACATGAAGGCTGTGACGCCGACGCGCTGGCTCGTGGAAGGGGACAGCGTCTCGGTCGGTGACGTTGCATTCTCCGTCCAGCACGTGCCCGGCCATACGCCGGGCCATGTCACCTTCTTCCAGAAGGATCTGCGCTTCCTGCTCGCCGGCGATACCGTCTTCGCCGGTTCGGTCGGCCGCACCGACTTTCCCTATGGCAGCCACAGCGACCTGATCGCCGGCATCAAGGGCAAGCTCCTGCCGCTCGGCGACGACGTCCAGTTCCTGCCAGGCCACGGCCCGGCGAGCACGCTCGGCGAGGAGCGCCGGACCAATCCGTTCCTGCAGGGCTGACAAGAAAAGACCCGTCGCGAGCGCTCGCGACGGCGAGCGCTCGCGACGGGTCTCGGATTGGCCAACGGCCATGTCCCGAACCTGTGCGCGTACATCCGGCGTCACCGGTCCAAATTCATGGCCGTCTTCAACGGCGCTGGAGGGCCGTGGAACGCCCTCGACATCGCCGTGAAACCGATATGGGTATGCTCTTGCCGTTGCGCAAGGGCGCAGGCCGGCAGGCCTGCGCCGGCGGCATTGCCGGGGCTGCGGGCCGTGCGATAGTCGCGGCCATGTGGGAGATTCTCTACGGCTACTGGCCGCATATCCTGGCCGCACTGTCGCTTGCGATCACGGTGGTTGCCGCCAGCCACGCCGCGCTGACCAAGGACGAGGTGCGCGCCGCGATCGGCTGGGTCGGCGTCATCCTGCTCTCTCCTTTTCTGGGCGCCCTGATCTATGCGGTCGCTGGCGTCAACCGCATGCGCCGGGCTTCGATCGTCTCGCAGCGAAGGCGGGAGCCCGGGGCCGGCGCGGCGGGCGAGCCCGCTGCGATTTCCAGCGAGGCGGTGGAGCGTGATTTCGGACGGCGCTTCGCCGCGCTGAAGACGCTCGGCGACAAGGTGGCACGCCGCCCGCTCAAGAGCGGCAATGCGATCACGACCCTGCGGACCGGCGACGAGGCCTATGCCGCGATGGCGGAGGCGATCGCCGGAGCCCGCAGCGCGATCATCCTCGAGACCTACATCTTCGACCGTGACCCGATCGGCCTGCGTCTCGCCGATGCGCTGATCGCGGCGCTCGGGCGCGGCGTCGCCGTGCGGGTGCTGATCGATGCGGTCGGCGCGCGTTATTCGGTGCCGAGCATCGTCGGCTACCTGCAGAAGGGCGGGGTGCCGGTCGACGTCTTCAACGGCAACATCATCATGGGCCTGCGGTTGCCCTATGCGAACTTGCGCACCCACCGCAAGCTCCTGATCGTCGACGGGGAGATCGCCTTCGCCGGCGGCATGAACATCAGGCAGGGCTTCACCCGCGAATTCGCCGGGGACGCTACGGCACGCGACACGCATTTCCGTATCGCCGGACCGGTGGTCGAAGATCTGTTGGCGGTGGCCGCCGAGGACTGGCGCTTCGCCTCGGGCGAGGATCTTGCCGACGCGGCCTGGTCGGTCGCGCCTCAGCCTCCGCCCGGCGAAGGCGGCGTGGTGATGCGCGCTGTCGCCTCGGGGCCGGATTCCAGCCTCGAGACCAATCACAGGCTGCTGATCGGCGCCTTCTCGGTGGCGCGCGATTCGATCCGGATCATGTCGCCCTATTTCCTGCCGGATCGCGAGCTGATCAGCGCCCTCGTCACCGCCGCCCGCCGCGGGGTGACGATCGACATCGTCGTGCCCGAGGTCAACAATCTCGTCCTCGTCGATCGCGCCATGCAGGCGCAGTTCGACCAGGTGCTGAAGGATGGCTGCCGGGTCTGGCGAGCGACGGGCGCCTTCGACCATTCCAAGCTGCTCGCCATCGACGGCACCTGGGCCTATGTCGGCTCGTCCAACCTCGATCCGCGCTCGCTGCGCCTGAATTTCGAGATCGACCTCGAGGTGCTGGACGAGGATTTCGCCCGCAGCATCGAGGCGCGCATCGACGGGGTGATCGCCTCGGCGCGCCCCGTCACTTTGGCGGAGCTGCGTGCCCGCCCTTTTCCGATCCGCCTGCTCGATCGCCTACTCTGGCTCTGCTCGCCCTATCTGTGAGGCAGGCCACCGCATCCAGTGGCGTCACGGAGTGACGCAGACGTAGTCTGCGTCAACGCTCGTGGGGGCTGCTTACCGTCATGGTCGGGCTTGTCCCGACCATCCACGTCTTATCGTGACGAGCGCGGTGTCCAGGACCTGGATGCTCGCCACAAGGGCGAGCATGACGACGTTTGTCATGTTCCGCGCTCGCGATCGTGCCGCGTGGCTCAGGCGTCGAACACGCCCTTCAGGAAGTCCTGCTTGCCGATCGAGAAGCAGTTCTCGCGCAGGATCGCGTAGGCGGTGGTGGCGTGGAAATAGAAGTTCGGCACGGCGAAGCGGGTCAGGTAATCCGCGCCCTTCATCGTCACGGTGGCGGACTGGCCGCGCGGGAAAGTGACGTCACGTTCGAGCCCGGCATCGAGCGATGCCTTGTCGACCGAGGCGACGAAGTCGAGCGTCCTGGCGATGCGCGCCTTGAGCTCGGGAAAGCTCTTCTCTTCGTCGGGGAAGCGCGGGTTCTCGCCGCCGGCAAGGCGCGCCGCGGCATTCTTGGCGAAATCCGACATCAGCTGGATCTGCCGGGTGAAGGGCAGCATGTCGGGGGCCAGCCGGCTCGACAGCAGCACCTCCGGCTGGATCTTGCGCGTTTCCGCCTCGGCCTGCGCCTTGTCGAGGATGGCGTCGAGCGCCTTGAGGGTCTGGACGAAGCCGGCGAAGGCGGCGGCATGAGCGGAAAGCGGCATGGTCTTGGCTCCAGAAATGGAAACGGGCCCGGAAAGGGCCCGCTGCCTCATTCTATAGCGCATGCGCCGTCACGCGGGGCGCCGTAGCGCGATCAATCCTTCGCGCGTTCCACATAGGAGCCGTCGGCCGTCATCACCACGATGCGGGTGCCGACGCCGATGTGCGGCGGTACCGCGGTGCGCACGCCGTTGGCGAGGATCGCCGGCTTGTAGGACGACGAGGCGGTCTGGCCCTTGGTCACCGGCTCGGTTTCCGTGACCTCGACTGTGACGCGCTGCGGCAACTCGATCGCGACCGCTTTGTCCTCGAACACCGAGAGCGTGACCTTCATGCCTTCCTGGAGATAGGGCGCGAGATCGCCGACCACGTCGCCGTCGACATGGATCTGGTCATAGGTCTCGGGGTTCATGAAGACGTACTGCTCGCCGTCCTGATAGAGATAGGTGAAGTCGCGATCCTCGACATAGGCGCGCTCGACCTGCTCGGTCGTCTTGTAGCGCTGCGTCATCTTCACGCCGTCGGAAATGCGGCGCATGTCAATCTGCGTCGTCGGCGTGCCCTTGCCCGGGAAGAAGCTCTCGGCCGAAATGACGGTGCAGAGATGCCCGTCGAGTTCGAGGACGTTGCCCTTGCGGACGGAGGAGGCGATGACCTTGACCACGTGAACTTCCTTGCTGGTGCGCGGCGGAGGGGCGCGCTATGCCGGTTTCGTCGCCGCGCAACTACCGCATTTATGCGCGAAACGGAAGCTGGCTGACGGGTTTGCCAGAGGATCCATGAACGAAAACCACCCGCCCTTCTGGCGGCCGGACATCCATGCCGACCGGCGCCCAGCGCTGATGGCGCGCGGCCGCGTCAAGGCGGCGCTGCGGCGCTGGTTCGAGGCGCGCGATTTTCTCGAGGTCGAGGCGGCGCTGTTGCAGGTCTCGCCCGGCAACGAGACGCATCTGCACGGCTTCCGCACTGTCTTCGTCGACGATGGCGGCGCCAAGCATCCCTATTACCTGCACACCTCGCCGGAATTCGCCGCCAAGAAGCTGCTGGCCGCCGGCGAGCGGCGCATCTTCGATTTCGCCCGTGTCTTCCGCAATCGCGAGCGCACGGCGCTGCACCATCCTGAATTCACCATGCTGGAATGGTACCGGGTCGGTGAGCCCTACGAGGCGCTGATGGCCGATTGCGCCGAGCTGCTGGCCGCGGCCGCCCGCGCCGCCGGCGTCGCCCGCCTGCGCTGGCGTGGCGCCGAGGTCGATCCCTTCGCCGAGCCCGAGCGTCTGACCCTCGCCGAGGCTTTCGCCCGCCATGCCGGCATCGACCTGATGTCGACGATCGCCGGGACCGGTACGACCGATCGCGAGGCGCTGGCGGCGCAGGCGCGCGATGCCGGCGTCAGGCTGGCCGAGGACGACAGCTGGTCCGACATCTTCAGCCGCGTGCTGGCCGAGAAGGTCGAGCTGCATCTCGGCCGCGGGCGTGCCACCATCCTGTGCGAATACCCGATCTCCGAGGCGGCGCTGGCGCGGCCGAAACCCGGCGATCCGCGCGTCGCCGAGCGTTTCGAGTTGTTTGCCTGCGGCGTCGAACTGGC
This sequence comes from Allobosea sp. WAO, assembly GCF_001509835.1. GTDB lineage: Bacteria > Pseudomonadota > Alphaproteobacteria > Rhizobiales > Beijerinckiaceae > Allobosea. The sequence continues at coordinate 42,549 of NZ_JXTJ01000016.1, read as the reverse complement.
AAACGCTTTCGGCGAACTGACCGACCCGGCGGAGCAGCGCCGGCGCTTCGAGGCGGACATGGACGAGAAAGAGCGCATCTATGGCGAACGCTATCCGATCGACGAGGACTTCCTCGCGGCGCTCGCCGTTATGCCGCAGGCCTCAGGTATCGCGCTCGGCTTTGACCGGCTGGTGATGCTCTGCATCGATGCTCGCCGCATCGACGACGTGCTCTGGACGCCGGTCGCGCAACCGGGCAGGGGAGGGCGATGACGATCCACCAGCCGCCCGGCCAGCCGCTGAAGACGGTCGACGCCCTCGTCGAGCGTGGTCTCGTCGCGCCCGCCCGGCGTGAGGTCCTGGCTGAGGTCGCCCAGCGCTACGCCGTCTCGGTGACGCCGGCCGTCGCGGCGCTGATCGACCCGGCCGACGCGGCCGACCCGATCGCTCGCCAGTTCGTGCCGGATGCCGCCGAACTCAGGACGCTACCGGAAGAGCTGGCCGATCCGATCGGCGACGAGGCGCATTCGCCGGTCGAAGGCGTGGTCCATCGCTATCCCGACCGCGCCCTGCTCAAGCTGGTCCATGCCTGCCCGGTCTATTGCCGCTTCTGCTTCCGCCGCGAGATGGTGGGCCCCGGTGGCGATGCCCTGACCGGCGAGAAGCTCGACGCGGCGCTCGCCTATCTCGCTTCCCGTCCAGAGATCTGGGAGGTGATCATGACCGGGGGCGACCCGCTGATCCTCTCCGCCCGGCGCCTGCGCGAGGTCGGCAAGCGGCTCGCCGCGATACCGCATATCAAGGTGGCGCGCTGGCACACGCGCGTGCCGATGGTCCAGCCCGAGCGCGTCACCGAGGATTACGCCAAGGCGCTGCGCGTGCCGGGTAAGGCGAGCTATGTCGCGGTCCACGCCAACCATCCCCGCGAATTCACGCCGGCAGCGCGCGAGGCGCTCGCCCGGCTGGCCGATGCCGGTCATGTCCTTGTCAGCCAGAGCGTGCTGCTCAAGGGCGTCAATGCCGATGTAGAGACGCTCTCGGCGCTGATGCGCGCCTTCGTCGAGAACAGGGTCAAGCCCTACTACCTGCACCATCCCGATTTCGCACCGGGTACCGGCCATTTCCGGCTGTCGCTGGCGGAAGGACAGGCCCTGGTCAAAAGCCTGCGCGGCAATCTTTCCGGCCTCTGCCAGCCGACCTATATCCTCGACATCCCCGGCGGAGCCGGCAAGATCCCGGTTGGTCCCGCCTTTCTCTCGGGCTGCGAGACGCCCGGCGCGCGCGGCCATGCGGAGGACCGCCATGGTGAGTTGCACGCCTACCCGCCGGAGTGACCGGCCTTTCGGCCGCAGGCCGCTTGCGCTAAACTAAGTCCGGTGGACTAAGTCTGGATCGGCCATGAAAACCGTCAACATTCACGAGGCCAAGACCAATCTGTCGCGGCTGGTCGAGCGCGCGGCGCAAGGCGAGAGCATCGTCATCGCCCGGGCGGGCAAGCCGCTGGTCAAGCTCGTGCCGCTCGACGAGGGTGAGCGTCCCGCGCCACGACGTCTCGGTTTCATGGCCGGGGAGATCAGCGTGCCCGATGATTTCGACAGCATGGGCGCCGATGGCATCGTCGAGATGTTCGAAGGCCGTTCGTGAGACTTTTGCTCGACACCCACCTGCTGCTATGGGCGGCGGGGCAGCCGGATATGTTGTCTTTCGAGGCGCGGGCGCTGATCGGGGATGCCGGAAACGAGCTCACCTTCAGTGCCGTCAGCCTGTGGGAGATCGCGATCAACAACGGGCTCGGGCGGAGCGATTTCTCGGTGAAGCTGCCGGCCTTGCGGCGCGGCCTGCTGGAGAACGGCTATCGCGAGTTGCCTGTGCTTGGCGAGCACGCTCTCGCATTGGATGCCCTGCCACCCCATCATAAGGACCCGTTCGACCGTATGCTGGTCGCGCAGGCCCGTATCGAAGGCATTGCCCTTTTGACCTCGGACGCGACGCTCGCGCGCTATGGCGAGCCGGTCCGGAAAGTTTGAGCGGAGACCCCTATGCAAGACAAGATGCCGATCGCGATCGTCTCCGATCTCGCCTGCCCCTGGTGCTTCATCGGCAAGGCGCGCCTCGAGACGGCGCTCGCCAATCATGGCCTGACCGAGCGCGTCGCCATCACCTGGCTGCCCTATGAGCTCAATCCGGACATGCCGGAGGAGGGCATGGACCGCACCGCCTATCTCGACGCCAAATTCGGCCCCGGCAAGCGCAGGGAGATCGAACTGCGCCTCTCCGAGGCGGCGCTGGAAAGCGGCGTCACCTTCAACTGGGCCGCGGTGAAGAAGAGCGTCAACACCCGCATGGCGCATATGCTCGTCGCTGCCGCCTCGACCGTGCAGCGCGGCAGCGAGATGAAGGCGGCGCTGTTCAAGGCCTATTGGCAGGACGGGCGCGACATCGGCGATCTCGACACCCTCGTCGCGATCGCGGGCGAGCAGGGCTACGACGAGCGGGCGGCGCGCGACGAGCTCGCCAATGACGAATTGCGCGAGACGGTGATCGGCCTCGAGGCGCATGCTCAGCGGGTCGGCGTCACCGGCGTGCCCTTCTTCATCGTCGACGGCAAGCTCGCGGTTTCCGGCGCGCAGACACCCGACGTCTGGGCCAAGGTCTTCGCGCAGGTGCTGAGCGGCGCGGCTTAAAGCGGTTCCGGCAGCGGGTTACTGCTCCGGATGGTAGCTAGTTGAAGAATCGCCAGCGGACGCTCTCGGCATTAAGGCCGATCGTCTCGTACGGGAGTGAGCCGCGGGAAGCAGAAAAACTGTATCCTGCAATGATCGTCTTTGAGAGCGTGTAGATCATATAGGGCGTAGGGTGACCCTGTTTACGCAGTTCGATCGTGACGGTCTCGAACTCGGTTCCGTTGTTGGTATGCATCATCAGCTTCGCTGAGAGGAAGTCGATCTTCTTGACGAAGGTGATATCGTCGGACTGAGCGCGGGTACGCAGTCCGTTGGGGGCGGCGGTGGTGCCAGTAGGGATCAGCTGGGCGCTTTCTGCCTCGCAGCTGTCACTGATCGGCGCGCTGAACTTGACGTAAATCGGCATGACGGCTCCTCGCGGGGGCAGCTGGGCAGGCTGACGGCGAAGGCGTATCGGCAACGGGGCTGATCCCGCGCCGGCAGCGGCAAGACTAACCCATCGCCTGCCGCAACGGAATGCCGTGCCCGGCTTGCGTCCGCCGTCGAATCGTGCCCCATCGCCGCCGGGCAGCGAGGAGGACAGGGCCATGGCGCAGAAAATCAACGATCTCCGGGACCGCATGATCGTCGCGCTCGATGTGCCGACGATCTGGGACGCTTATCGCATCGTCTCGACGCTCGGCGACCAGGCTAGCTTCTACAAGATCGGCTACCGGCTCGCTTTCGCCGGCGGGCTCGATCTCGCCCGCCAGCTGATCGGCGAGGGGAAGAAGGTCTTCCTCGACCTGAAGCTGCACGACATCGGCAACACCGTGACCGAAGGGGTCGAATCGCTGACCAAGCTCGGCGTGACCTTCCTGACCGTCCACGCCTATCCGCAGACCATGCGCGGCGCGGTCGAGGGGCGCGGCGAGTCGGCCATGAAGCTGCTCGCCGTCACGGCGCTGACCTCCTATGACGATGGCGATCTGAAGGATGCCGGCTACGGGCTCGCCGTGCGCGATCTCGTGCGCATGCGCGCCCAGCAGGCCCGCATTGCCGGCGTCGACGGCATCGTCTGCTCCGCCGCCGAGACCGAGATCGTCCGCGGCGTCATCGGCCCCGACATGGTCATCGTCACCCCCGGCATCCGTCCGGCCGGCAGCGCCGCCGGCGACCAGAAGCGCACCTTGACGCCGGGCGAGGCCATCGCCGCCGGCGCCGACCATCTGGTGATCGGGCGTCCCGTCATTCGCGCAGCCGACCCGCGCGCAGCGGCGGCCGCGATCATGGACGAGATCGCCGGCGCCGCCTAAGCTTAGCCCCCCATCCAAACGGAAATGGAAGCCGAAATGCCCAAGGGATATGTGATCGCGCGCGCCAAGGTCTCCAACGCGACGCTGTGGGCGGCCTATGCCGCCAAGGCCTCGGAAGCGATCAAGCAGTATGGCGGCACGCCGCTGGTGCGCGGCGGCCAGATGACGGTCGGCGAAGGCGAGGGCAGGGCTCGCAACGTCGTCATCGAATTCAAGGATTTCGAATCGGCCAAGGCCTATGTGAACTCGCCGGAATACGCCGCAGCCCGCAAGGAGCGCGAAGGCGCCGGCGAGATCGATATCGTCGTCGTCGAAGGCGTCTGACCATGGCGAAAGGCTATTGGATCGCCCGCCTCGACGTGCAGAACGAGGCGGAGTACGCGACCTACCGATCGCTCAACGCCATCGCCTTCGCCAAGTACGGCGGCAAGTTCATCGTCCGCGGCGGCGAGTACAAGCTCGCCCGCGGCGAGGGCCGCAAGCACAACGTCGTCATCGAGTTCAAGGACGAGGCGACGGCCAGGGCCTGCTACGAATCGCCGGAGTATCAGGCGGCGGTGCAGCACCTCGCCAAGGTCGGCCCGGTCGATCTCGTGATCATCGGCGGCTATGACGGAGCCCAGCCGGGCGATTGAGCCCGGCTCTCATACGCTTTCAGAGCCCTATTTGGGTCATCCCGGGCGACCGCAGGGAGACCCGGGATCCATTCCGGAGACTCTTTCCGAAGGGCTCTGGCATGGATTCCGGATCAGCGCGGCTTCGCCGCGCGTCCGGGATGACTAGCCTGAGGGTTGACCGCTCAGCTCTCGAACAGCTCCTTCAGCTGCCGCGGCTGCGAGCGCAGATATTGCTTCGGCGCCTTGACGCTGGCGCCGAGATGGGCGGCCGCATGCCAAGGCCAGCGCGGATCGTAGAGAATGCCGCGCGCCAGCCCGACCATGTCTGCATCGCCACCGGCGACGATCGCCTCGGCGTGCTCATATTCGGTGATCAGCCCGACGGCGATGGTCGGAAGCCCTGTCGCGGCCTTCACGGCCCGTGCCAGCGGCACCTGGTAGCCCGGTCCGAGCGGGATCTTCTGCTCCGGCGAGACGCCGCCACTCGATACATGGACGAAGCTGGCGCCGCGCGCCTTCAGCGCCTGCGCGAAGGCGATGGTCTGCTCGATCTCCCAGCCGCCCTCGACCCAGTCCGTGCCCGAAACCCGTACGCCGACCGGGATGTGCGCGGGCACGGCGTCGCGCACGGCGTCATAGACCTCAAGCGGAAAACGCAGCCGGTTTTCCAGCGTGCCGCCATAGGCATCCTCGCGCCGGTTGGCGAGCGGCGAGAGGAACTGGTGCAGCAGATAGCCATGGGCGCAATGGATCTCGACCATCTGCAGGCCGATGCGCACCGCGCGCTTCGCCGTGGCGACGAAGGCGTCTCGCACGCGCTTCAGCCCCCCGGCGTCGAGGGGCAGCGGCGGCCGGTCGCCCGGGTTCATCGGCAGCGCCGAGGGCGCGACGGTCTGCCAGCCGCGATCGTCGAGCGGCCGCTGGCGGCTGCCGTTCCAAGGTGAATGCACCGAAGCCTTGCGCCCGGCATGGCCGAGCTGGATGCCGACCGGCATGTCGGAATGGCGCCGGATGGCGTCGAGCACGCGTGCGAGCGCCGTCTCGTTCTCGTCGCTCCACAGGCCGAGATCGTCGGGGCTGATCCGGCCCTCCGGCTCGACCGCCGTCGCCTCGATGATCAGGAGGCCGGCGCCGGAGAGCGCGAGGTTGCCGAGATGGATCAGGTGCCAGTCGGTGGCCGAGCCGTTATCCGCCGAATACTGGCACATCGGTGCGATGACGATGCGGTTCGGGAGCTGGAGCCCATCGAGTGCGAGCGGGCGGAAGAGCTGGCTTGTCATGCGCTGTCCTCGGGTTGTGGGAGCGGTGGAAAGGCCGGCAGTGGCTCAGCCGGAGACCAGCCAGATCGCGAAGGGAAAGGTCAGGGCCGCGGCAGCGGTCGAGATCACGATGGCGGCGGCCAGCGGCCGGCTGTCGGTCTCGAAGCGCTCCGAGATCACGAAGACATTGGCGGCGATCGGCAACGCGGCATAGAGCACGCCGGCCTTGACCCAGAACGGGTCGAGCCTGAGCACGACGGCGAGCACGAACCAGGTCAGCAGCGGATGCAGCACGAGCTTGCCGAGGACGAGCGGCAGCACGCCGCGCAGCGGCAGCCTGCCTTCCCGGCTCCACTGCCAGGCGGCGACGCCGAGCGCGAAGATTCCGACCGGGGCGGCCGAGCCACCGAGGAAGAGGAGGAAGCGGTCGATCGGCTCGGGGATGGAAAGGCCGCTGAGCGACAGCGCGACGCCGCCCATGATCGAGAGCATGAAGGGGTTGACGATGGTGCCGCGCACCAGCCTCGCCGCGATGCGCCAGGGCGAGCCCTTGCCCCGCCCAGCCTCGATAAGCCCGATCGCGAGGGGGACGACCAGCGCCGTGTCGCAGATCAGCCCGATCGCGATCGGCGCCGCCGCCCCGTCGCCGAGGAAGGCCAGCATCAGGGGAATGCCGAGGAAGGCGAAATTGCCGCCGACCAGGCTCTGGCCGCGCGAGACCGCATTCGGAAAGGACATGCCGAACAGGCGGCGGGCCAGCAGGATGCCGAGACCCATCACGGCAATGCCGATCAGCGCAAGCGCCGCGAAGAACACCCCGTTCCAAAGCTCGGCGATCGGCTGGCGCGACATCACCCTGAGCACCATCGCTGGCGTCGCCACCATGAAGGCGTAGGTGTTGAGCACCCGGACCGCATCGCTGCCGAACAGGCCGCGCCAGGCGGAGAACGCGCCGAGTCCGATCACGGCGAAGAAGGGCGTGCTGGTGGCGAGGAATTGCAGCATGGCGGGTCCGGCGGCCCGTGCGCTGGACCCTTCGCCAGGAGCTAGCAGATTTCCGCCGTGATGGCGGCCCCCGCCCATGCATGGCGCCTGGCACGTTTGCGTGACGGTCGCGGCGGCTTGCCACGGCTCATGAGCGGCCGAGGCGTTCGAGCGCCAGCTGGAGCGGCAGGTCGGAGACGCGGATGAAGCCGAGATAGGGGTGGTCCATGTCGATGATCAGGACCAGCGCCGCCGTCACCGACAGCGCCGAGGCGAACAGCGTCACAACCACCGTGGCATTGCCCGGGGCCAGCAGGCCGAAGGAGGCGAAGAGCAAAGCGAGCCAGAGGACGAGGATGATGATGAAGATGCCGGGAAATCCGTCGGTCTCGGTTTCCGGCCGCTGCCACCGCATCTCCGAAATCTGCGAGCTGAGCTGGAGGGCGCGGGCCTGAAGCCAGCGCTGCCCGTCATTCGCCGGCACTAGGCGCCTGAGCCCGTTTTGGATGGACTCGACGTCGAGGCCCTCGTGCAACAGCCCCTCACGCTGATCCCTGAGCTCGCTGAGCCGGGCCTGTAGGCTCTTTCGCAGCGTCTCGCGCAGCGCCGCCGTCTCCGGACCGTACTGGGCCATGGTCCGGTCGAGCAGCACCACATGCGCGGCCGAGGTCCTGAGCTCTGACGCCGCCTCGTCGAAGGAGCGCTTCGCCGAGGCGATCAGCAGGCCGAGCGCGATGGCGGACAGGGTCCCGATGATCGCGGTCGCGAGCTTGATCAATTCCCGGGAGTCGGGAGAGAGGTGATGGTCGGGCAGGCGAGCGCGCAGCAGCATACCGCCAGCTGCCGCGCCGAATATGAAGAGGAACGCGACGGCGCCGACCAGGAACGGAGTCATGCCCTTCCCCTGCATTTCGGTGGCGCGGAGATTAGTCGGCAAGCCACAGGCGCGGTAGTGAGCGTTTGGGTAGCGAAGTGCTGCCCGGCAGGCTTCAGCCGGCTGGACTATTCCCTTGCCGCAGCGTCGGCGGCCTTCGCCGCCCTGCCGCGCCAGAGCTTGAGGGCCGGCTCGACGATGAAATGCATGCCGACGAGGCAGAGCCCGCCGACGGCAAGCCCGAACACGGCCGAGGCTGCGGCGGTGGTCAGCCATTCCAGCAGGCCGGGAGCCGCGGAGACAGCCTGACCGGCAGCCACGGCGACACCGTGAATGGCGTGTTCGATCCCCGTCAGCCCGTAGCCTGCGAGGCCGTGGATGATGATGCCGCCGCCGACCCAGAGCATCGCGGCCGTGCCGACCGCGCTCAAGGCTTTCAGGAAGTGCGGCATGCCGAGGACGAGGCCGCGGCCGATCTGCCTGATGATGGGCTTGCCGGTGCGCGCCATCGCGGCGCCCGCATCGTCCGCCCTCACGATCAAGGCGACGGCGCCGTAGACCAGCAGGGTCATGCCGAGGCCGACGACGGCCAGCACCAAGCCTTGCGTCCAGTAGGATGAGGTGGTGACGGTCGCGAGCGTGATCGCCATGATCTCGGCCGAGAGGATGAAGTCGGTCTTGATCGCGCTCGAGATCTTCTGCTGTTCGAGCTGTGCCGCATCGAGGATTTCGGCCGTGCCTTCGCCTTGCGCCGCCTCGTGCTCGGCATCAGGCATGACGAGCTCGTAGACCTTCTCGAAGCCTTCGAAGCAGAGATAGGCGCCGCCCGCCATCAGGAGCGGGGTGATCGCCCAGGGCGCGATGAAGCTGAGCACCAGCGCCGCCGGCAGCAGGAAGATGAGCTTGTTCTTGAGCGACCCGAGCGCGATCCGCCAGATGATCGGCAGCTCGCGGTCGGCCGAGAAACCGACGGCGTAGCGCGGCGTCACCGCCGCATCGTCGATGACGATGCCTGCAGCCTTGGCGCCTGCCTTGGTCGCCTGGCTCGCCGCATCGTCGAGCGCGGCGGCCGCGACCTTGGCGAGGCCGGCGATATCGTCGAGAAGCGCGAACAGTCCTGAGCTCATCTTTGTCCCCGGAAAGGCGGCGGCTGGCGTGCCTGCCTCGCAGCAAGCCGATCAGCGTTTCCTTGATATGACAGAAACGCCGGGATTGGCGACAGTTCCGCCGGCTGGAAGGCAATTCCGGCCGCGTCTCGCCTTTCTGGCAAGGAGCGTGCCGCATATCCGGGCTTGACTCCTGCGAGGTTTGGGAGTGGTTTTGCTAGAGAACATATAGTGAACATAATACCATGTCCGACATCTCTTCCTCTGCCTTGGCCAGTCTCCGGCAAAGCCTCGCTCTGGCGGGGCTGGCGCGCGAGCTCGCGCCGGTGGAGCGCGTCGGTTTCGGCATGCCGGAGCTCGATGAGCCGCTGGGCGGCGGCATCGCTCGCGCCGCCCTGCATGAGATCTATGCCTCGGCTGGGGCCGATCTGCCCGCCGCGACCGGCTTCGCCACGGCCCTGGCCCTGCGGGCTGCGGGGACGCGGCCGCTGCTCTGGGTCCGGCAGGATTTCCTGGTGGCCGAGGCCGGCCGGCTGCACCCGTCCGGTCTCGCCGAGCTCGGCCTCGACCCCGCGCAGGTGCTGCTGGTGCGGGCCCGCGATGCCGAAGGCGTCTTGCGCGCCGGGGCCGAGGCGGCCCGCTGTTCGGCTCTCGGCGCGGCGCTGATCGAGCCTTGGGGCGAGCCGCGCCAGCTCGATCTGACCGCCAGCCGGCGCCTCGTTCTGGCGGCCGAGACGTCCGGCGTCATGACGCTGCTGCTGCGGGTCGCTCCCGAGCCGGCGCCGAGTGCGGCGACGACCCGCTGGCTGGTGCGGGCCCTGCCATCGCGGCCGCGCGAGGCCAATGCGCCGGGTGATCCGGCCTTCAGTTTGAGGCTGCTGCGCCATCGCGGCGGCCTCGGTGAGTGTGAGTGGCGTGTGGAGTGGAACCGTGAGCGACGATCTTTCCAGGAATGGGGCCGAGAGGGGGGGGGCCGAAAGGATGCAGCGCCGCTATCTCGCCCTCTGGTTCCCATTCCTGGCGAGCGACCGGCTGCATCGGCAGAGGGCGCTCCCGCCTGGCGCCGGGCAGGATGAGCGGCCGCTCGTCCTGGTCGAGAAGGAAGGCGGCGCGCTCAGGCTCGCCGATTGCGACCGGCGCGCCGTCGCGCTCGGCCTCACCCGCGGGCTGACCCTTGCCGATGCCCGCGCCCGCATTCCCGACCTCGCCATAGCCGAGGCCGACCCCGCTGCCGATGCGCGCTTCATCGGGCGTCTCGCCGGGCTCTGCGACCGCTTCACTCCGCTGGTCGCGCTCGATCAGCCGCATGGGCTGGTGCTCGACATCAGCGGCTGCGCCCATCTCTTCGGCGGCGAGGCGGCGCTGCGCCAGGAGATCGGCATCCGGCTGCGCCGGCTCGGCATCCAGCTTCGCGCCAGCATCGCCGGCACGCCCGAGGCGGCGCGCGCGCTCGCCCGCTTCGGCGATTGCGCCATCTCTCCGCCGGGCGGCGATGCGGAACGCGCCCGGCTCCTGCCGGTCGCCGCTTTGGAGGCGCCGCCCGAAACCATTCTTGCCCTGTCGCGGGCCGGGTTGAAGACACTCGCCGATCTTTCCACCCGTCCTTCGGGCACGCTGTCGGCCCGCTTCGGCGAGACGCTCGCCAGGCGTCTGCGACGCATCCTCGGCCATGAGGACATTCGCATCACGCCCTTGCGGCCGCCGCCCGATTGTATGGTCGAGCGGCATTTCCCCGAGCCTTTGCAGGATACTGACGGGCTCGAGGCGATCCTGCGCCACCTGCTCGACGAGGCCGCCCGCATCCTCGAGCAGCGCGGCGAAGGCGGGCGTGCCTTCGAGATCAGCTTCTTCCGCAGCGACGGCGCCGTCCGGCGCCTCTTCCTCGAGACCGGCCGACCCTCCCGGGATCCCGCCGCCATCCTGCGGCTCTACCGCGAGCGCATCGACACGCTGGCGGACCCGCTCGATCCCGGTTTCGGCTTCGATGCGATCCGTCTTGCCGTGCCGGTCTGTGAACCGCTCGGGACGCCGCAGGCGAGCCTCGACGGGCGCGCGGTCGAGGAGGAAGCGGTGGCCGATCTGGTCGACCGGCTCGTCGCCCGCTTCGGCCGCGACCGGGTGCTGCGCTTCGTCGCCCGCAACTCCCATCATCCCGAGCGGGAAGCGGGGGTGGTTCCGGCCGTCGGTGCGCCGGCCGGGACGCAGATCTGGCCGGAGCCTGAACCAGGCGAGCCGCCAGCGCGCCCGCTCCAGCTCTTCGAGCCGCCGCAACCGGTCGAGACGCTCGCCGAGGTGCCGGACGGTCCGCCTTTGCGCTTTCGCTGGCGCCGCGTGCTGCACGAGATCGCCCGCGCCGAGGGGCCGGAGCGGATCGCGCCGGAATGGTGGCGCGACGGGCCGGACGAGCCGACGCGCGACTACTACCGCGTCGAGGATGCACAGGGGCGCCGTTTCTGGCTGTTCCGCGCCGGGCTCTACGATCGCGAGAGCGTCCAGCCGCGCTGGTTCCTGCATGGGCTGTTCGCATGACCGCCTATGCAGAGTCCGTCGCCGCGACGAATTTTTCCTTCCTGCGCGGCGCCTCGCCAGGGCCGAACCTCTTCATGACCGCGCTGCTGCTCGGCCAGACCGGCCTCGGCATCGCCGACCGCAACACGCTCGCCGGCGTGGTGCGGGCCTGGAGCGCGCTGCGCGATCTGCGTGAGGAAGGCGCGCTGGCCCCCGAGAAGATCCGCGAGGGCGGCAGCCCCGGCGAATACATCTGGGTCGAAAATCCCGCCTTTGCCGATCTGCCCTTCACCTTGTCCCAACTCCAGGCGAAGGCGCAGGCTTTCAAGCTCGTCACCGGTAGCCGCCTCGTCTTCGCCGATGGCACGCCCGACATCGTCGCCTATCCCGCCAACCGTGCCGGCTGGGGCCGGCTCTGCCGCCTGCTGACAGTCGGTAATCTGAAGACGGAAACGAAGGGCGAATGCATCCTCGCCCTCGACGATCTCCTGAGCGATGCCCGCGACCTCCTGCTGGTTGTCATGCCGGAGCGCCGGCTCGACGGCCTCTCCGACATCCTCACCCGGCTCGATGCCGCCGCGCCCGGCGCGGTCTGGCTCGCCGCTACCATGTCGCGCCGCGGCGACGATCGCCGTCGCCTCGCCCGTCTGAAAAACATCGCGGCGCCGACCAGTACCCCGCTGATCGCCACGAACGACGTGCTCTACGACGCGCCCGAACAGCGCGATCTCCAGGACCTCATGACCTGCATTCGTGAGGGCACGACGATCGCCAGGGCCGGGCGCCTGCTCGAGGCCAATGCGGAGCGCCATCTCAAGACGCCGCAGGAGATGGCCCGGCTGTTCAAGGAGGCGCCGGAGGCGATCGAGGAGACCCAGCATCTCCTCGGCCGTATCGATTTCGACCTGGGGCAGCTCAGGTACGAATATCCCGACGAACCGGTGCCGCCCGGCTGGACACCACAGCGCTGGCTGGAAGAGCTGGTGCGCCGGCGCCTGCCGATGCGCTATCCCCGCGGCATCCCGCCTGCAGTCCAGAAGCAGGTCGACGACGAGCTCGTCCTGATCGGCAGGCTCGACTATGCCCGCTATTTCCTGACCATCCGCCAGATCGTCGAATTCGCCGAGGGCGAGGGCATCCTCTGCCAGGGCAGAGGCTCTGCCGCCAACTCCGCCGTCTGCTACGCGCTCGGCATCACCGCCGTCGATCCGGCCGAGCACACCTTGCTCTTTGCCCGCTTCATCTCGGAGGAGCGACGCGAGCCGCCCGATATCGACGTAGATTTCGAGCATGAGCGGCGCGAGGAGGTGATCCAGTGGATCTACCGGACCTATGGACGCGAGCGCGCCGGCATCGCCGCGACCGTGATCCATTATCGGCCGCGCAGCGCCATCCGCGAGGCCGGCAAGGCGCTGGGACTGACCGAGGACGTCACCGCCCGTCTCGCTTCGACGCAATGGGGCAGCTGGGGCTCCGACATCACCCGCGAGCAGGTCCGCCAGGCCGGGCTCGATCCCGACAATCCGGTGATCGCGCAGGCCGTGCAGTTCGCCGTGCGCCTGCTCGGCTTCCCGCGCCATCTCTCGCAGCATGTCGGCGGCTTCGTGCTGATGCGTGGGCGCCTCGACGAGACCGTGCCGATCGGCAAGGCCGCGATGGCGGATCGCACCTTCATCGAATGGGACAAGGACGACATCGACGCGCTGCGCCTGATGAAGGTCGACGTGTTGGCGCTGGGCATGCTGACCTGCATCCGCAAGGCATTTGACCTGCTGCGCGAGCATGAGGGCAGGGACCTCGGCCTCGCCGACGTCCCGCAAAACGACAAGGCGACCTACGCCATGCTGAAGCGGGGCGAGTCTTTAGGAGTCTTTCAGGTCGAGAGCCGGGCGCAGATGAACATGCTGCCACGGTTGAGGCCCGATAAATTCTACGATCTCGTCATCCAGGTCGCGATCGTCCGCCCCGGCCCGATCCAGGGCAATATGGTGCATCCCTATCTGAAGCGGCGCTCAGGGATCGAGGAGGTCAGCTATCCTTCTCCGTCGCGGGAGCACGGAGACGAAGACGAACTCTATCATGTCTTGAACCGCACCCTGGGCGTTCCGCTCTTCCAGGAGCAGGCGATGCAGCTCGCCATGACGGCGGCGAAATTCACCGATCCCGAGGCCAACGGCCTGCGCCGCGCCATGGCGACCTTCCGCAATCTCGGCACCATCGGCCAATATGAGGCGCTGATGGTCGGGCGCATGGTCGAGCGTGGCTATGAGCCGGCCTTCGCCCAGCGCTGCTTCGAGCAGATCAAGGGATTCGGCAGCTATGGCTTTCCCGAGAGTCATGCCGCCTCCTTCGCCAAGCTGGTCTATGTCTCCTCCTGGCTGAAATGCCACTATCCGGCGATCTTCGCCGCGGCGCTGCTGAACTCGCAGCCCATGGGCTTCTACGCCCCGGCCCAGATCGTCCGGGAAGCGCAGGAGAATGGCGGCGTCGAGCCGCGGCCGATCGATGTGAATTCCAGCGCCTGGGACAATCTCCTGGAATCGGCGACGCCCGGCTGGAAAAGCCCCTGGGCACTACGTCTGGGATTACGCCAGCTCGATGGCTTCAAGGAGGACTGGGCGAAACGCCTGATCGCGGCCCGTGGCGACGGCTATCGCGATGTCGAGGGTCTCGCCCGCCGGGCGCGATTGCCGGCGCGTGCCATGCGCCTGCTCGCCGATGCCGACGCCTTCTGCTCGCTCGGGCTGGACCGGCGCGAGGCGCTCTGGGCGGTGCGGCGTCTGCCGGATGACGAGGCCCTGCCGCTGTTCGAGGCGGCAGCGGCCCGCGAGCTCGGGGAGGAGCCGGAGGCAGCCTTGCCGGCGATGCCGCTCGCCGAGCATGTCGTCGCCGACTACCAGACGGCGCGGCTCTCGCTGAAGGGACACCCGATGGACCTGCTGCGCCCGCGCTTTGCAGGGGCGGGCGTCGCGACCTGCGCGGCGATCGCCGCCGGGCGCGACGGAGCCTTTGCGAGCGTCGCCGGCGTCGTGCTGGTGCGCCAGCGCCCCGGCAAGGGCAACGCCATCTTCATCACGCTGGAGGACGAGACCGGCATCGCCAACATCGTGCTCTGGGCCCGCGATTTCGCCCGCTTCCGCCGCGAGGTCATGGCGGCGCGGCTGCTTCTGGTCGAAGGCAGGGTGCAGAAGAGCGTCGAGGGCGTGGTGCATTTGATGGCGCGGCGTGTCTTCGACCGCTCGGCCGATCTGCTCGGGCTGTCCGATACTCACCGCGCCGAGATCGCGCTCAGCCGTGCCGACGAGTTCCTGCACCCGCAGCACCCGCGCGCCGGCCATCCGCGCAATGTCCGCATCCTCCCGAAGTCGCGCGATTTCCACTGAGCTTGCGCTGCTCGGAAGCTGCTCAGAAAACGACATGATTTACGGGCAGATGAAGGCAGCCCTGCCGGGCCCTGGTTGAAATAGCGACGGATGAACGACGGAAAACGGCTTCTTCGGCTGGCCTTCAAGCGGCTGGAGCAGGAACTGCCCGACAGGCTCGCAGCCGCCAGCCGCTGGCTCAGGCATCCCTCCTCGCGGCTCGTCCGCATTCCCGCGGCGCTCCTGCTGATCCTCGGCGGCATCTTCTCGATCCTGCCCTTTCTCGGCCTCTGGATGCTGCCTCTGGGCCTGATGCTGATCGCCGCCGACATCCCCTTCCTGCGCAAGCCGATGGCGGCTTTCGCCATGCGCGCCGTCGGCCTGCTCGAGCGCTATCGGGCCTGGCGCGCAAGGCGGTGAATCGGCCAATGCCTTCCGCGGCCCCACCGGGACCGCGGAAGGCGGAACGCGCCGTGAGCTGCGCGGTTATCCATCTGCTAAGCCATCGATCACGGACACTGGCTCAATGAATGGCAGTGCCCGGTTCGGGCACGTCGTGCCCCTCCGCAGCATAGGCTACGATCTTGTTCCTGAGCGTCCTGATCGAGAGCCCAAGGATATGCGCGGCATGCGTACGGTTGCCGCGTGTCTCACGCAGTGTCGCGAGGATGAGGTCGCGCTCCACCTCCGCGACAGGCAGGCCGACGAGGTCATTGACCGCCGCCGCTTCTGGCCCGGCATCGCCCATGGCCTTATCCTTCCCCGGTTGCCCAGCCCCCGGTCGGATGTCTCCAGAAAGGAGCGATAGGGTTAACAAAAGGTTGAGGCCGCCGAGATATTGCCGTCGAAGGCGGGATGTCCGGCGTTATGGCTACCGCCATGCTCGGCCAGGGATGTCTCCCATGGTTCCGACGGGAATGGCATCGGCGCGGGCGCCTGCATAACGGCGGGTTATAAGGCCGCGTAAAATTGGCATGCGTGGCGCGTTACCGGGACCGGCTAGCATGACGCTGCCATTTCAACGGAAACCGAGCCGGCCACATCATGAGCGACTTCGATCTCGTCCTTCGCGGCAATGTCGTCCTGTCCGACAAAATCATCGAGGATGGCTATGTCGCCGTCTCCGGGGGCAAGGTCGGAGCGGTCGGCGCCGGCACGCCGCCTTCGGCCCGCGAGACGCAGGATTTCCGGGGGCAGTGGATCATCCCCGGGGTGATCGACGGCCAGGTCCATTCCGGCAGCCAGGCCAATCACGAGGGCATCGGCATGTGCTCACGTGCCGCCGCCTCCGGCGGCGTCACCGTGATGGTCGACATGCCCTATGACGAGCCCGAGCCGGTCACCAATGCCAAGCTCTTCAACGAGAAGGTGGCGGTGGTCGAGCGCGATGCGCATGTCGATGTCGCGCTCTATGCCACGATCACCATCGAGAACGGACTGCACGCCATTCCTGGTCTCGTCGACGCCGGTGCCTGCGCCTTCAAGTTCTCGACCTTCGAGGCCAATCCGACGCGTTTCCCGCGCATCGGCGACGACACTCTTTACGAAGCCTTCAAGCTGATCGAGCCGACCGGGCTGCTCTGCGGCGTCCACAACCAGGATCAGGAGATGACCCGGCGCAATATCGCGCGCCTGATCGAGGCCGGCGATACCGGGCAGGACGCTTTCCTGCGCGCCCACACCCCGCTGATCGAGAACCTCGCCACCGCCCGCATCTACGAGCTCGGCGCCGAGACCGGAGCGCGAGCCCATGCCGTCCACGTCTCGACCTCGCGCGGCTTCGAGATCTGCAACCTCTACAAACGCGCCGGCCACAAGGCGACGGTCGAAAGCTGCGTGCAGTATTTCATGCTCAACGCCGAGGAGCACGGCCCGCGCTTCGGCGCCAAGATCAAGCACTACCCGCCGATCCGGCCGAAGGCCGAGAGCGAGCTGCTCTGGAGCCATCTCGCCGCCGGGCATTGCGACTTCATCTCCTCGGACCACGTCTCCTGGGGACTGGAGAAGAAGGGCGATCCCAACATCTTCAAGAACACCTCGGGCGGCCCCGGCATCGAGACCCTGCTGCCGGCGCTGTGGACCGGCTGCGAGGAGCGCGGTATCTCGCCTACCATGGTGGTGAAGCAACTCTGCGAAGGCCCGTCCAAGGCCTTCCTCCTCGCGGACAAGGGCCGTCTCGCCCCCGGCGCCGATGCCGACATCGTCGTGCTGGAGCCCGGTCGTTTCGTGCATGATCCCAGCAAGAGCCTGTCCGCGGTGAAGTGGAGCTCGCTCGAGGGCCGCGAATTCCGCGTCCGGGTCGCTGCGACCTATGTCCGCGGCGCGCTTGCCTGGGACGGCAGCAAGATCACCAACAAGGCCGGCGACGGCCGTTTCCTCCGGCCCGCGGCGTAATCTGCCATGTCGATCGACCAAAGCCGCCTCTGGCGTCGCCTCGAAGCGCTGTCGCGGATCACCGACCCGGAGCGCCCCTGGACGCGGCGCTCCTTCACGCCGCGCTTCCTCGAAGGGCGGGAGTGGCTGACGGCCGAGTTCCGTGCCGTCGGGCTCGAAACCGCGATCGACGCCGCCGGCAATCTGATCGGCCGCCTGCCCGGGAGCGATCCCGCGCTGAAGCCGATCCTGATCGGCTCGCATTCCGACACGGTGCCCTCCGGTGGGCGCTATGACGGCATCCTCGGCGTGCTCGCCGGGCTGGAAGTGGCGCAGAGCCTCGCCGAAAACGGGCAGAGGCTGCGCCACACGCTTGAGATCGTCGACTTCCTGGCCGAGGAGCCGAGCGAGTTCGGCCTGTCCTGCATCGGCAGCCGCGGCCTCGCCGGTGCGCTCAGCGCCGAGCATCTGGCGCTCAGCCGGCCGGACGGCATGACCTTGCGCGAAGGCATCGCCTTCGTCGGCGGTCGCCCGGAGGAACTGGCCTCGGTGGTGCGTCCGGCGGGCAGCGTCACGGCCTATGTCGAGGTCCATATCGAGCAGGGCCGCGTGCTGGAGAGCGAGGCGGTGCCGATCGGCATCGTCACTGACATCGTCGGCATCCGCCGCGAGCGCATCACCGTCACGGGCCGGGCCGACCATGCCGGGGCGACGCCGATGCCGCTGCGGGCCGATGCGCTGGTCGGTGCATCCCGGCTGATCGAAGCCGCCTATCGCCGCGCGCTGGCGACGGCGCGCGACAACCAGCCGCTCGTCGCCACCTTCGGGCGGATCGAGGTCAGCCCGAATGCGGCCAATGCCGTGCCGGGCGAGGCGGTGATGACCCTCGAAGTGCGCTCCGGCGACGAGGCTGCGGTCAAGGCCTTCGGCGAGGCGCTGGTGCGTGACCTCAGGCCGGCGCTCGAGGAACTGCGCCTCACGGTCACGTCCGAGCCGATCAGCCATGTCGCGCCGACCGCCTGCGCCCACGAGATCCGCAAGGCCATCGCCGATGCGTCGGCATCGCTGGGGCTCGCGACGCGGGACCTGCCGAGCGGTGCCGGCCATGACGGCGTCTTCGTCGCCCGCACAGGGCCGATCGGGATGATCTTCGTGCCCTGCCTCGACGGTCGCAGCCATGCACCGGAGGAATCGATCACGCCCGAGCAGGCGGGAGATGGTGCCCGCGTCCTCGCACAGACCGTGCGCTTGCTCGATGAACGCCTGAACTGAGCCGTTTCGGCGGACGGTTCGAGTAGTCCATACTCCCCTCGGCCGCTTGCGGCCGAGGGGAGTGGTGTTTCAGCGCAGTGGCGCGCCGTAGCGCTCGACCTGATAGGGCTCGCGGGCGAGGCCGATGCAGAAGCTCGCCACCGCCTCCTGCAGCTTCTCGGCCAGGATTTTCATCGGCGCGTTGACCGCTTCAAGCCGCTCGCGGGCAGCTTCCGCCTGGCGGGCCAGCTTGGCGAGGTCGATCGTCAGCAGGCGGCCGTCCTTCACGACGAAGCGACCGCCGATCATCACGTCGCGCACCGCCGTGCCGTCCTCGACATGGACGATCTGGTTGACCGTACGGTTATGCGGCAGCCAGTTGATATGGCCGAGATCGACGAAGACGAGGTCGGCCTTGTAGCCGGCCTCGATGCGCCCGATTTTGCCCTGGAAGCCGAGCGCGCGGGCGCCGCCTTCCGTCGCCGCATGCAGCGCTTCCGGCGTGGTCAGCCACTGGTGCATGTCCGGCCCGCGCACCTTCGAGACGAAGGAGGCGAGCCGCGTCGCCTCGTACATGTTCTGGTTGTCGCCGCTGTTCGAGCCGTCGGTGCCGATCGCGACATTGACGCCCGCATCGAGCATCGCCCTGAGATCGGCGAGGCCGCTGCCGAGGCGCATATTGCTCGCCGGATTATGCGCGACCGAGGCGCCGTGCCCGGCGAGGATGCGCATGTCGTCCGGGTCGAGCCAGACACCGTGCGCCACCGTGAAATCGGGGCCGAGCAGGCCGAGCTTGTCGAGATGGGCAGTCAGGGTGCGGCCATAGCGCTTCACGCCCGACAGCGCCTGGATCTTCGATTCCGAGACATGGCTGTGCAGGCCGAGGCCGAAGCGCCTGGCACAGTCGCGGCAGGCGCCGAGGAACTCGTCCGAGCAGTGCAGCGGGATCGTCGGGGCGAGCGCGATCTTCAGCCGCTCGCTGTCGATCCGCGTCTGCGTCACGAAGGCCTCGAACCCCTTCAGCGTTTCGGCATAGGGCTGCATGCGGAAGCGGTCGACCGCGCTGCGCAGCGCCTCTGGCAGGGCGTCGTAGAGGCCGGGAATGGCCTCGTAGAGCGTCTTGTCGGCGACCATCGGCGCGATCGTCGCGCGCATGCCGACATCCTGGTAGGCCTGCGCGATCGCCGACATGCCCTCGACCGAAGGCGCCGGCACCTCGAAGAACAGGTCGTAGCAGGCGGTCGTGCCCTTCAGCACCATCTCGGCGCCGTTGAGCGTGGCGCTGAGATACTTGTCTTCGAGGCTGCGATTGCCGCTGATCCAGGGACCGGCGGCGAGCAGCAGCTCGAGCGTCCAGCGGTCGCCCATCGCCTTGGCGAGGGCGCCGTGCCCGTGCGTGTGGGCATTGATCAGCCCCGCATGGACGAGCTTGCCGGCGGCGTCGACGATCGCCGCATCGGCAGGGGCCGACATGCCGCGCGGGCCGATCTCGCGGATCGTGTCGCCTTCGAGCAAGAGATCGACCGGCTCGGCCTGCGCCTTGCCCGGCAGCAGGACGAGGGCGTTGCGGACAATCGTGTAGAGCGGGCTGGTGGTCATGACGCGTTTCCTTCTCAGCGCCGCTGCTCGGCGGCTGCCCAGGGGAAGAACACCCGCTCGGCCACGACGATGAGCTGGAATAGCACGATGCCGAGCAGTGCGAGGATCAGCATGGCCCCGAAGGCCACCGGGACCTTGAAGAAGGCGGTCGCCGAGGTGATGAGGTAGCCGAGACCCTTTTCCGCGGCGACGAATTCGCCGACCACGGCGCCGACCACCGAGAGCGCGATCGCCGATTTCAGGCCCGAGAATACGAAGGGGATCGAATAGGGCAGGCGCACCCGCAGCAGTTCCTGCAGTTTGGTCGCCCGGCACGAGCGTGCGAGCTCGACCAGCTCCGGCGGCACGGCGAGCAGGCCGGTCGTCATCGAGATCACCAGCGGGAAGAAGGCGACGAGGAAGGTCACGATCACGCGCGGCAGTTCGTTGGGGCCGAGCACCACGACCAGGATCGGCGCGATCGCGACCTTCGGCACCGACTGGGTTAGCACCAGCAGCGGATAGATCGCATCGGCTGCCAGCCGCGAGGAGGAGATCAGCACGGCGAGCGGGAAGCTGACCGCGATCGAGAGCAGGAAGCCGAAGAGCACGGTCCGGAGCGTCGCCAGCGTGTGCTCGCCGAGCGCGGGGCCCATTGCCGCCGTGTCCTGGAAAATCCGGGAGGGCGCCGGCAGCAGGTATTCGGGGATGGCGAAGGCCCGGACGCTGACCTCCCAGATCGCCATCAGCACGATAAGCGCGACGAGCGGGATCAGGAATTCGCGGCTGGCTCCGAGCAGACCCTGGAGTTTAGTGTTCGACATCGAAGCGCGCTCCCTGCTCGCCGAAGATCAGTTCGCGGATGCGGCCGGCGCAGCGCTGGAATTCCGGATGGCCCGACATGGCGAAGTCGCGCGGGCGCGGCAGGTCGACATCGATGATCTCGGCGATCCGCCCGGGGCGCGGCGACATCACCACGACCCTGTCCGCCAGGATCACCGCCTCGGGAATGGAATGGGTGACGAAGACGATGGTCTTGGGCGCGTTCGCCCAGATCCGCAGCAGCTCGATCGTCATGATCTCGCGGGTCAGCGCGTCGAGCGCGCCGAACGGCTCGTCCATGAGCAGGATGCCGGGATCGTGGACCAGCGCCCGGCAGATCGCGGCGCGCTGCTGCATGCCGCCGGAGAGCTGGCGCGGCCGGTGATCGGCGAAGTCGGCGATCCCCGCGACGGCCAGGAGGTCCTTGGCCCGCTTGCGCGCCGCTTCGTCGGCGCGCCCCATGATGGTGGAGGGGAACATCACGTTTTCCATGATGGTCGCCCAGGGCAGCAGGGTCGGCGCCTGGAAGACGATGCCGGTGTCCTGCCGGGGGGCGGTGACCCGCTCCCCGTTAATGGTGATGTTGCCCTCGCTCGGCGGCACCAGGCCGGAGATCAGGCGCAGCAGCGTGGACTTGCCGCAGCCGGAGGGGCCGACGAGCGTCACGATCTCGCGGTCCCGGATCGAAAGGTCGATCCCGTCGAGCGCGCGCACGCCGCCGTTGCCGACCGAGCCGAAGACCTGGCCGGCTCCGTTTATTTCAATCATCTTTGTTCTCCGGCGGCGGCTGGCTGGTCCGCTGCGTTCACTTCTTGGGCGGCAGGAAGGACATGTCGACCGCGCTCGCCGGATCGGTCTTCGGGTCGAGGCTCTGCGCCTGGGCCACGACCTCATAGGTCTTGTTCAGGCGCTCGGCGGTGATGCCGCCGACGCCGGCGTCCTTCGCATGGTCGGTGAAGATGAAGCCGAGCGTCGCCTTCAGGCTGCCGAGGCAGTCGTCGAGATCGACCTGCGGGATCGCCTTCACATGGGCTTCGCAGGTGGCCTGCGGATCCTTGCGGGCGGCTTCCCAAGCCTCGCTCGTCGCCTTCATGAAGTTCTTCAGCATCTCCGGGCGGTTCTTGATGTTCGCCTCGGTGGTGTGGAAGGCCAGCGAATAGATCGCGAAGCCGGCCTCGACGAAGGGCAGGAAGGCGAGCTCCTTGCCGGCCTTCTGGGCCTGCTTGTTCTGGTAATAGAAGTTCGTCGAATAGGACGGGATGGCGTCGACCTTGCCGCTGATCAGCAGCGGGCCCATCGCCGAGCCGTCGACCGTCACCCATTCGATCTTGTTGGGATCGGTCTTGGCGGCAGCCGCCACGGCCGGGAAATAGAGCCGATGGCTGTTGCCGGGCGTGATGCCGATCTTCTTGCCTTCGAGCCCGGTGAAGGTGGTGATCCCGGAATCCTTGCGCACGAAGAGCGAATGCGGCGAGTGCGCGTAGACGGCGCCGATCATCTTCAGCGGCACCGAGCTACGCTGGCGGGCGGTGAACAGCGCGGAGACGTCGGCCATGCCGATCTCGGCGGCGCCGCCGGCGACCTTGCTCAGCGTGTCGCCCGAGCCGTTGCCCTTGCTGATCCGCAGCTCGATGCCGTTGCGCTCGTAGATACCCGAGGCGATGCCGGCATAGTAGGGCGCGTAGTCGCCCGTCGGAATCCAGTCGAGCATGAGATGCACCTTGTCCGCGGCGTGCGCGGCGCCGGGCAGGGCGGTGAGCGCGATGGCGGCGCTGAAGACGGCGGTGAAAGCGCTCGACTTGGTCTTCGACATTGTGGTCGTCCTTTCTGGTTCCCCTTTCGACAGAAACAGCGGGGACGGTGATCGAATCAAATACCAATTTCGCTGCAGTACATAATCTTCGGTTATGGAATGGCTGCATGTCGGCTGCGCATCGGGCCGGGATCGCTCTGCCGCGCCTCAGTCGAGCGTAGCGGAGTCGGGCGATGACGGCACCATCTCCCTGAGATCGCGCACGAAGCTGCGGGCCACGCGCGACAGGGGCTCGATCCGCGAGGAGAGCAGATGCGGCCGCGTCGTCGTCTTCGGCACCAGTGGGCGCGAGCGGATATTAGGCCAGGCATTGTCGAGCAGCACGAACTCGTCGACGATCGCGATGCCGCCGCCGGCCTGGACCAGGCAGCAGGCATTTGGCGTGAAGCGCACCTGCGCGTTGAAGCGGATCGGCTTCGGCGCGGCGCTGAGCGCCCGGTTGACGATCATGCCGTAGGGTGTCTGCGAGCCGTAGCCGATCATCGGATAGGGCACGAGATCGGCCAGTTTCAGCACCCTGTTGGCGCCGAGCGGGTGCCCCTCCGGAAAGATCACGCGCAGGCGCCCTTCGGCGAGCTGTTCCGCCTTCACGCTGGCATCGTCGACGGCCATGGAGGTGATGGCGAGGTCGGCGCGATGGCTGGCGATGCGCGCGATCAGGTCCGTCAGCGTCAGGATCTCGAATTCGACGCGCACATCCGGGTGGGACTGCCGGAAGCGCGCGATCGCCTTCGGCACCAGCATATGGCCGACGCTCGGGCTCGCCAGCAGCCTGACCGAGCCGGCGCTGCCGCGGCGCAGCTCCTCCGCCATCTCGTTGACGCGCGTGACGCCCTGATGGACCTGCTCGACCTCGGCGAAGAGCAGCCGCGCCTCCGGCGTCGGCTGGACGCGCCCCTTGACCCGCTCGAACAGGGTCAGTCCGAGCCGATCCTCGGTATAGGAAAGCAGCCGGCTGATCGCCGGCTGGGAGACCGAGAGCAGCCTTGCGGCGCCGCTGATCGAGCCCGTCGCCATGACCGCGCGGAACATCTCGATCTGCCGGAGATTCATCGCCATGCGCATAACATCCGCTTATGTGTGAGCAGAGAAATAGCATATGCTTGTTCTGAAGGCACTCGGCTAGATTGCGGCCCGTTCGATCCGGCTGTCGCCGTTCCAAGGAGTCTTCCCCGATGTCGCGCCTTCTCACCGTCGCAGCGGCTCAGCTCGGCCCCATCCATCGCGCCGATGATCGCGCCTCGGTCGTGCGACGGATGATCGCGCTGATGGAGCAGGCGAAGGCGCGTGGCGCCGATTTCATCGTCTATCCCGAACTCGCTTTGACCACCTTCTTCCCGCGCTGGTACTGCGAGGATCGTGCCGAGGCCGACCAGTGGTTCGAGGCCGCGATGCCCGGGCCCGATACGCAGCCGCTCTTCGACGCAGCCCGCCGTCTCGGCATGGCCATGAGTTTCGGTTATGCCGAGCTGACGCCGGAAGGCCGCCATTTCAACAGCTCGATCCTGGTCGACCGGGCGGGCACCATCGTCGGCAAGTACCGCAAGGTGCATCTGCCCGGCCATGCCGAGCTCGACCCGACCAGGGCGCATCAGCATCTCGAAAAGCGCTATTTCGAGCCCGGCGACCGCGGTTTCCCGGTCTGGAACTTCGAGGGCGGCCTTGTCGGTATGGCGATCTGCAATGACCGGCGCTGGCCCGAGACCTATCGCGTCATGGGCCTGCAGGGCGTCGAGATGGTCGTGCTCGGCTACAACACCCCGACCGTCAACGGCCATTCCAAGACCGAGACCCTGGCCGACCGCATGTTCCATCACCGCCTGTCGGTGCAGGCCGGCGCCTATCAGAACGCGACCTGGGTCGTCGCGGTGGCCAAGGCCGGCGTCGAGGACGGTTATCCCCTCTTCGGCGGCACGCTGATCGCCGGGCCGGACGGCAAGATCGTCGGCGAGCTCGACCATGACGATGATGGCCTGCTCGTCCATGGCTGCGATCTCGACGCCACCCGCTTCGGCAAGGAGACGATGTTCAACTTCGCGGCCCATCGCCGCGTCGAGCATTACGAGCTGATAACCGCCCGCACCGGCGTCGGCGAGCCGCTCGGCCGGGCGGAATAGCGCACTGGGCGTCGCTCCGCGCGACATCGCGGCTCACTGAGCTTCCGCTGCAGGCCAACGCCGAAGCCTAAAACCCGATCGTTGACGACAAGGCCCGTGCTCTGCGCAGGCCTTGTCTCGTTATGGGCCCAAGGCGCGAGAGCGGCACTTCGCTCGCCCAGGCCAAGTTCGCAGCGCACATCTTCCACATCGCCGTCGATCTGCATCCGGAAGGGTCGAGCTACGACGTCATCCCTGGGGTCGATCTCGACCGCATCTATTATCGCAGCCCTTGCGGCATCCGATGGCGCATACAGTTCAGGAGTTTGAACCCGTTCAAGAGCCGCTGGGACCTACTCGACAGCGAGGATAGCCAGCCGGATTGGCCACCCGACATTGCGCTCGATTTGGCTGCCGAAGCGAGCATGTGTGGTGATGACGGGCTCGGGCGAACCCGCCGTCACCGACGATCCAGCATTGTGGGGCTCGCGGTAGTGACGGCAGGTGCCGTTGCAACGAGACCTCGCCATGCCCCGCCTCCACGAGACCCAGCTGCTGGTCCTGTCAGCAGCATCCCAGCATGCCGATGGTTTGCTATCGCCGCCCGAGCGGCCGCGTGGCGCCGCGCTTGATCGGGCTGGCAACGCAGTACCCTTGCATCCTGGACGGCAACGTCAGCACTCGCCTCAAGCGTTGGGGTTTCCTGCTTCCGGCCGGTCAGGCGCGGATCACAGCCGCGCCTGACCGATCCGGCACGCCGGTTCGCTGCTCTATTTCGGCGGCGACATGTCGGACTTGAACCACTTCAGGCTAAGGGCCTTGACCGTGCCGTCCGCCAACACCTGTTCGATTGCCTGATCGAAGCTTTGTTTCAGCTCAGTGTCGCTCTTGCGCAACCCGATCGCGACCCCGCGACCGAGAAGCCCACCGCGGAATGACGGCCCGGTCACGGTCATCCCCTTCAGCTCCTTCTTCTCGAGTGATGACGTTGCCGAGGCATAGTCGACGAACACCGCGTCGATACGCCCGGCCGAAAGGTCGAGATCGTGTTGCTCGGCGGTCTTGTACTCGCGGATCTCGATGTCGCCCTTGAAATAATTTTCAAGGAAAGCCAGAGCGTTGGTCGAGGTCTGGACGCCGATCGTCTTACCTTTGATCAGCTTCCGCATTTGCTCGATGGTGCCTTTGTCCTCGTCGTTCAATGCGGTGATGTCGATAAGCTCCCCGGCCTTCGGAAGCTTGAGCATCTCGCGATCGCCCATGGTCGCGAACACATGGCGGCTGGTGGCGTAGGGCCTCGAGAAGCCAATCACCGCGAGCCGTTTGTCGGTGATGTTCATTCCCGTCATCACGGCGTCGTGCTTACCGGCCTGCAGAGCCGGAATGATGCCGGCCCAGTCCTGTCCGACGATCTTGCACTTGGCCTTCATCCGGCGGCAGAGCTCGTTCGCCAGCTCGACGTCGAAGCCGCCGAGTTGCCCGTTGGGCTCGGTATGGTTCCAGGGAGCGAAGGCGCCTTCGGTGGCGATGGTGATCTCTTTGCTCTGTTGTGCCGAAGCAGCCGGAGCCAGAAGTGCGCAGGCACCTAACGCCAGCCACCAGCGGCGCATTATCGAATTGCTCATGAGGTCCCCTCCTAATGATGTTCAGAGATGAATTGTCGAAACCGCGGCGATGTCGGCGCTATGAACACCTCGCCGGGCGGGCCGTCCTCCTCCACCATCCCTTTGTGGAGGAAGACCACGCGGGACGAGACGTCCCGAGCGAACCCCATCTCGTGCGTGACCACGAGCATGGTGCGGCCCTCTTCGGCCAGCGACCGCATGACGCGTAGGACCTCGCCGACGAGTTCCGGATCGAGCGCCGAGGTTGGCTCGTCGAACAGCATCAGCTTTGGCTTCATCGCCAGGGCCCGGGCGATCGCGGCGCGCTGCTGCTGGCCACCGGAGAGATGCGCCGGATAATGGTTGCGCTTGTCGACGATACCTACCTTGGCGAGCAGCGCCTCGGCCTCTTCGATACACTCGGCCCTCGGACGCTTCTGCACATGGATCGGCGCTTCGATGACGTTCTCGAGCACCGTCATATGCGACCAGAGATTGAAGCTCTGAAAGACCATGGCGACGCGCGAGCGAATCCGGTCGACCTGGGCGCGATCGGCTGGTTCGGTGCGCCCGCGGCGTCCTTTGCGCAGCGCGATGACTTCGCCGCCAATGGCGATCTCGCCGGCGTCGGGCGTTTCCAGCATGTTGATGCAGCGAAGCATCGTCGACTTGCCGGATCCCGACGAGCCCAGGATAGAGATAACCTGGCCTTCGGCTGCGCTAAGAGAAATGCCGCGCAGGACCTCGAGCGCGCCGAAGCTCTTGCGCAGATCGCGGATGGACACTGCAGGCGTCGATAATAGGGTCACCGGTCATCTCCGCTGCTCATAGCCGGCTCGAGGCGCTGCGCAGGCACCGGTGCCTGGCGCAGATGCGGCGAAAGCCGGTGCTCCAGGGCCTGGATGGCTCGCGTCACGAGGAAATTCAGGATGAGGTAGATCGCTCCGGCGCAGATGAAGATTTCGATCGCCCGGAAGGTCTGCGAAATCAGCTTATGGGCAATGCCGGTCACCTCCATCATCGTGATGATCGAGGCGAGTGAGGTCGCCTTCACCATCAGGATGATCTCGTTGCCGTAGCCCGGCAGGGCCTGCCGGAAGGCGATTGGCGCAATGATCCGCCGGTAGAGGAGAAACTGCGACATGCCGCAGGCGCGCGCTGCCTCGATCTGGCCGAGCGGCACCGACTGCAGGCCGCCGCGCAGAATCTCGCTGACATAGGCGGCCGTATTCAGCGTCAGGGCGAGCAGCGCGCACCAGTAGGGCTCGCGGAAGAAACCCCACAGGTTCATCGCTTGGAGCTCGGGCCGGAATTGCCCGAGGCCGTAGTAGATCAGGAAGATCTGGACCAGGAGCGGAGTCCCCCGGAACACGAAGACGTAGCCGCGCGCGAACCCGTCGAGGAGCCAGACCCCGGACAACCGCATCGCCGCCAGCAGCATCGCCACGAGCAGGCCGAGCGAGACCGACGAGAAGGTGAGCTTGAGCGTGAGAGGCAGCCCCTCCAACAGCTTCAGAAAGGTCTCTCCCATGAAGGCGGCATCGATCATGGCCGGAACCTTTCAGGGGGAGCGCATTCGGTCGGTATGCTGGGACGCTGCATTCAGGTTCTCCGAACGCCGCGCATCGAGTAGCTCTCGGCGCGCCGGAAGCCCCAGGACGAAACCGTGGTGATGGCCAGATAGAGCACCGCTGCCGCAAGATAAAAGCTGAACGGCTCGCGGGTGGACCCTGCGCCGATCGCCGACTGACGCAGCAATTCGACGAGCCCTGTAACCGAGACCAGAGCCGATTCCTTCAGCGCCAGCTGCCAGACATTGCCCAGTCCGGGAATCGCGTAGCGCAAGACCTGCGGCGCGATGATCCGGCGGAACAGCAGGGCGCGGTGCATGCCGACGGACTTGGCAGCCTCGATCTCGCCCCGGCTCAGCGCGGTATAGGCACCCCGGAAAACCTCCGACTGGTAGGCGCCCGAGATAATGCCGATCGCGGCGGCGCCTGCGGCAAAACCTGACACCCCGACGAAGCCGCCCGGACCGAAGAGCGCCGCGATGCTGCTCAGAAGCGCGCTGCCGCCGAAATAGAACAGGTAAATGATCAGAAGGTCGGGAATGCCGCGGAGCACGGTGGTGTAGGCGTCCGCCGCGGCCCGGGCGAGCGCCCCGCCCGAGAGCTTCACCCACGCAACGAAAGCACCGATCACCGAGCCGATGACGAACCCGCAAGCCGCAACCGACAGCGTCACCCCGGCGGCGGCCAACATGGCCAGACCCCAGCCATCGGGCCCCAGACTCATTAGCGAAAATATCGACATGACCGGCGTCCCGCGCTTAGGCTGACCGGCGCGTCGGGGCGAACCCGAAAACCAGGCCGGTCGCCTCGCCGAATCCGTCACACAGCCCGCGCACGGCGCTGAAATGCGGCTTGATGGCGGTCACGTCAGCCTCCCCTATGCTTGGCGATGTTTTTGTTCTCGCCTTGAACTTAACAAGCGTTCGGTTGCCGCCCGCCGGAATTGCCGGGCTGTGCCAAGCCGATGCGCCGCGCCTCTCACGCGGCCATCCCGGGAATGTCGCGCGAGGCTGCCTCACTGGATGGCGCCGCGCCCGCGCAGGCCGGCAAGCTCCTCGTCCGAAACCCCGAACCGGCGTAGGATGTTGTCGGTATCCTCGCCCAGCAGAGGCGCAGGCTTCCTGATCGCGCCGGGCGTCTTCGAGAACTTCGTCGGGATGCCAATCGTCCGCATTGTGCCGAGCGCCGGATGCTCGATCTCCTCGATCATGCCGCGGGCCAGGTAATGCGGGTCGTTCATCGCCTGCCCGAAATCATTGATCGGGCCGCAGGGCACGCTGGCTTCCTCGCAGCGGGCGATCCAGGTCGCCGCATCGGCCGAGGCGAAGGCCTCTTCGAGCATCGGTTCCAGCGCTTCGATGTTCTCGAGCCGATCCATATTGGTCACGAAGCGGGGATCGGCGATCAGCTCGGGGCGAGCGATCACATCGCGACAGAGCTTTTCCCAGGTGCGCTGGTTGGCCGCGCCGATGACGATGTAGCCGTCGCCTGTGCGCAGCGCCTGGTAGGGTGCCGAAACCCGGTGGCGGCTACCCGTTGGCTTCGCCACGGTGCCCTCGGCGAAATAGGCGGCAGCCTCCCAGACGAACCAGGGCAGGCCGCACTCAGCCAACGAGATATCTATGTGCTGGCCCTCGCCGGTCTTTAGCTGATGCACATGGGCGGCGAGGATCGAATAGGCGGCGGTAAGACCGGCGCCGACATCATAGATCGCGATGCCGGATTTGAGCGGGCGGCCATCTGGCTCGCCCGTCATGCTCATGATGCCGGAAAGGCCCTGCGCGACCAGGTCGAAGCCGCCCTTGCGCGAATACGGTCCGGTCTGCCCGTAACCGGACACTGAGCAATAGATCAGGCGTGGGTTGATCCTGCTCAGCGTCTCATAGTCGACGCCGAGGGATTTTGTCACACCAACCCGGTAGTTCTCGACCACGACATCAGCCCAGCGGACGAGGTCGTAGAGGATTTCGCGTGTCCGGGAATCCTTCAGGTTTAGGGAGATACCCTGCTTGTTGCGGTTGATGTGGGCGAAGCAAGTCGACTCGCCATTCACATAAGGACCCATCTCGCGTGAATCGTCGCCGGTGACCGGCTTCTCGACCTTGATCACCTCGGCGCCGAGATCGGCCAGGACCATCGTGCAATAAGGCCCCGCCATGATCTGGGAGAGATCGAGGACCTTCATGCCGGCGATCGGCGACGGACGACTGCTCATCGGAGTTTCACCTGTCATCTTGTCTCAACGACCGACAAAGGCCGGCTTGGCCTTCTGGCTGAAGGCCGCACGCCCCAGCCGGTAATCCTCGGTGTCGAAGCAGGCATAGGCCTCGTCGTAATCTTCCGACGTCAGCGGGCCACCTCGCCGCAAGCGCTGGACGAATTTCTTGTGCCAGCGATTGGTCAAAGGGGCCGCTTCGGCGATCCGCGCGGCGGTCTCGTAGGCCTCGACTGCCACGGCCTCATCATCGACGAGGCGACTGACGAGGCCTTTCGACAGCGCCTCCTCGGCCCCGAAGACACGGCCTTCCAGCAGGATTTCGAGCGCCGTGGCATGGCCGATGACGGCGACGATATCTTCGAGCTCGCGGTAATCCAGGGTGATGCCGATCCGGTTGATCGGCACGCCGAAACGGGCCGAGCGCCCCGCGATCCGGACGTCGCACATCGCGGCGATTTCCAGCCCGCCTCCGACGCAGGCACCCTCGACGCAAGCCACGGTCGGATGCCGCAGGTCTTTGAGCCGGTCGGTCATCTCCAGCGTGAAATCTGCGTAGTCGCGGGCCTGCTGGCGGCCATCGCGGTCGTCGCCGAAGCCGCCAATGTCGCTGCCGGCACAAAAATGCCCGCCGGCGCCCCGGACCACGACACAGCGCACCGTGTCATCAGCCTCGAAGGCGGAAAAGGCGGCGCCAAAGGCCTGGTACATCTCCATGGTGAAGGCATTGCGCTTCTCGGGACGGTTCATCAGCACCGTGGCAACGCCGTTGTCGTTGCGCGAAACCTCGATGCTCATCAGGCGCACTCCAGCAAAAGATTGGTGCCGCGCAGGACGGTGTGGCCGTCCAGCTCCAGCGTGGCGTCGGTCAGGATGGTGTCGTAGTGGGCCGCCGCGCGCACGGTGCCACCGATGTAAGCGCTCGTGCCGAGCGCGAGCTGGACCGAGCCGTAGACGCTCTCGTCCGAGAGCATGGTGCCATCGAGAGTGCAGCTCGGGTTCATGCCAATGCCGAGCTCGCCGAGATTGTAGACGAGCGGGTCGCCGAAGCTCTGCAAAAGGTCCCGGAACAGCCGCGCCTCGACGCCGCCCTCGATCGCAACGGCCATGCCTTTCTCGACATGGATGCGCACCGGCTGCTCGCGGATCAGCGCCACGCCCGGTATGCTGGCGTTTACGACGATGACGCCCTCTGCCGTGCCCTCGACCGGGGCCAGGCTGGCCTCCAGGCAGTAGCCCGCCGAGATGTCGACTGTATTGGCGAACCCATGCAGCGCGCGGCCACACCTTCCGGCGATGCTCATCGTCACATCGGTCCCATGCGGGCTTGTGACGCGGGCGGTCGCGGCTTCGGTCAAGGCCCCAGCCAGGCGTTCGATACACGGCCGCAGGGCGACGAAATCCGCCTGCCACCCCTCCGCCAGAAAGAAGTCGCTCTGGTGTGACTCCGGCAGGACGATGACGCCTACGCCGGCGCCGGTGGCCTCCTGGCGGGCCTGCGTGTGCGCGATGTTGGCCCGCGTCAGCCCGATCACGAGATCCGAAGCCTTCATGGCTTCGGCAGCAATCTGCGAAAGCTGGCCGCCATGCCGCGCCGAGCCCTCGATCTGCATCAGATTCACCTCGGCACCGACCTCGGACAAGGCGATCGCCAGCACCTCGACATTATGTGCGGTATAGAGATCGTAGAGGACCAGAACCTGGCTCTCCCGCCCGGCATTGCCGAGCAACCTCACGACCTTGCGGGCGTTCACGAGCTTGCGAAGCGCGTCCATCGCTCAGGCGATCTTGGCCACCGGACGGGCGCGGCGGTCGGTGGCGGCAATCGCCTCACCGAGGATGTCGAGCCCCCGCTCCAGCTCCGCTGTCTCCAGCGAAAGGGGCCCCAGGAAGCGGATGACATTGCCGTGGAACCCGGCCTTCACCAGAATGAGACCGTTGCGATAGCACTCCTCGATGATCTGAGCCGCCAAGTCGCCGGCCGGTTCATGGGATTTGCGATCCCGCACGATCTCGACCGCGCGCATCGCGCCGAGGCCGCGGGCATCTCCAACAATCGGATAGTGCTGCGCCCAGCCGGCAAAGCGCCCCTCGACGAGGGCACCGAGGCGCCGCGCTTTCTCGCGGTAGTCTTCGCGTTCCATCACCCTAATCGTCGCCAGGGCCGCGGCGCAGGATAGCGGGTTGCCTCCATAGGTCCCGCCAAGGCCGCCGACTCGGGGGCTATCCATCAGCTCGGCGCGCCCGACCAGGGCCGCGATCGGCATCCCACCACCCATCGACTTGGCGAGCGTGTAGAGGTCGGCCTCGATGCCGGCATGCTGCGTCGCGAACCACTCGCCGGTGCGGCAGAAGCCGGACTGGATTTCGTCGGCGATCAGCACGATGCCGTGCGCCGTGCAGTACGCGCGCAGCTTCCGCAGGAAGGATCCGGGCGCCACATGGAAGCCGCCCTCGCCCTGAAGCGGCTCGATGATGACGGC
Source organism: Allobosea sp. WAO (assembly GCF_001509835.1). GTDB lineage: Bacteria > Pseudomonadota > Alphaproteobacteria > Rhizobiales > Beijerinckiaceae > Allobosea. Next base: position 10,074 of record NZ_JXTJ01000016.1, on the reverse strand, counting down.
GGCAACGGCCTCGGGCGAGATCTCCATCTCGACCATGCGGGTAAACTCGGCGAAGGCCGCCTCGCTGCAGGCTTCGTCGTTCTCATGACCGGAACGATACAGGGTCGGGAACGGCGCCCGATAGACTTCCGAAGCCATCGGTCCGAAGCCGCTCTTATAGGCCGGCGCCTTTGCCGTCAGCGACAAAGCCATGAAGGTGCGGCCATGGAAGGCGCCCTCGAAGGCGATGACGGCCTGCCGTCCGGTAGCGCTCCGCGCCACCTTGATCGCGTTCTCGACCGCCTCGGCCCCGGTGGTCTGGAGCATGACCTTCTTCTGCCACGCCCCGGGGACAAGCTCGGCGAGCTTCTCGGCCAGGTCGATATAGCCGGGATACATCACGATGTTGAAGCAGGTGTGCAGAAACTGCTCGGCCTGTGCCTTCACGGCTTGCACCACCTCCGGATGGGCATGCCCGACATTCAGCGTGCCGATCCCGCCGGCAAAGTCGAGAAACTCATTGCCGTCGATATCGGTCAGCCCGGCTCCTGCGGCGCTCGATGCGAAGACCGGTGGACCGTTCGCGACACCACGCGCCACGACCGCATTGCGGCGATCGAGCAGTGAAGCGCATTGCGGGCCCGGGACAGCCAGCTCCTGCTTCAGCCTCATGCGACGTCCCTCCCCGACAGCCAATCGCCTTGGCTGGAGATAAGCCTGCACCTGATTTTGTGTCAATGATATTGCAATAGATTGTACAATCTTTTGTCTGAACGATTGATCTGGGGGCTCAACCGCATTATTCGGAAGCGAACGGACACCATGAGGTTGCAAGAATGCCCAGGCCGAAGCGAAAGGCGGCGACTGTCGAGGGTGCCATCGCCGACATGCGCAAGCGGATCTCCTCGCGGGCTCTCAGTCCGGGCACGCGAATTCCAGAGGAAGACCTGGCGCTGGCCTACGACCTGCCGCGAGCGAAGGCGCGCGAGGTGCTCGCGACCCTGGAGGATCGCAGCCTCATCACCCGTGAGCCCAACAAGGGGGCCGTCGTGGCGGCGGTCGACATGGACACCACATACCGCCTCTACGAGGTCCGCGAGGCATTGGACGGGCTGGCCGTCAGGCTGGCGACGCTGAACTCGAAGCCGAGCGACTGGGACGACATCCGCGAATTGTTCGGCCCCTCTTTCGAGGAGAGCTTGAAAGCCGGCGACATCGACCGGCATGTCGCGGCGATCGAGACCTTCCGCAGCCGGGTCACCCAAGCTGCCCGCAACCCCGTGCTCAGCGACATGATCGAGCGGATCTACGACCGTACGCGGATCACGATCCGCCGCGTCGCCTTGCTGCCCGGCCGCGCCGCGGCGGGCATCCTGCAGTATCGCGCGGTGCTGGCGGCGATCATGCGCGGCGATGCCGACGAAGCCGAGTTGCGCATCAGGGAGCTCAACCGGGATGCGCGTGCTTACATTGAGCGCTACAAGGACTACGTGATCTAGAGAAAGCGACTGGATTTTATGCGCTCAGAGACTCACTGAACGGCACAAATTGAAGATTTGGCGGCGGGCAGGGGGCAGGGGGGGCTTTATCCACGATGGGCCAAAGCTTTCCATGAACTGACCCGGGGGCGGCGCTCGGGACGCGGATCGGCCGATCGGCTGCCGTGCTTCGACCGGGAGCTGCCAGCCCTCCTGCAACTCGCCACCGCCGGGAGCCGGCGGCGGCGCTTCGGCAACTGAGCCGACCACGAGATTGACGCGCGATCTTCGCAAATGCCGATAAGCAGCTGCCTCTGGTGTCGCCTGTCTTCCTTGGCCCACGTGACACGCGTCACCGTAGCGAAACGCAGTTGCTGATCACGGTATTCGACCGGGTATCACAACTGTTGTGTTCGCCGTCCCTTGCCGCGACCTACTGCAATGGGGCTGGTATCGCTGGCTGATCTAGCGCTTTGAAAGATTGGAGCGCTCACGGCCTGCCGCTCCCGGTTCGAACGCTGCGAGGGTCTTGTCCATGCCTGTTTGGGCGGCCAGAGCTGACGTCCGAGGAGGCTCGCTGCGCTGCAGAATGCTGATTCTCACGAAGAAAGTCCGTCGAGAACGATAAAAAACCTGATGTCCAAGTCTACACCTGACCCAGCGAGGTCTCTGCGGCGAGCCTAAAAGATAAATATCCCTCCGACGGGCAAATCGAACATTACATTTTTCCAATTTGAGATGGTTCTGATATGCGCTTGTTGCGCAAGCGATTCGGATACGCCTAATTGTCTAAAACTGATATTCTGCGGCGGCCCCGCCGGCCTTTCTCGCTCCCCAGCCTGACCCTTTCTCTCGAACCTCGCTTCATGTTCGACGCCGCTGGCGCCACGACGGCTGCCGCGGTCGCCGCCGACATGCACACGCCCGCGGAAGCCGTCACCAAGCCGGCGAACGAGCAGGATCACAGCCTCCCGGCTGGCAATGGCGCAGCCGGCACGGTCGCCGATGTCGGGCCGTTCGGCGGCAAAGCCGAGGCGCAGCTGATCGAGGCGGAAGGCCGCTCGCAGGCGTCGCGGCACGAGATCGTCTTCGTCGATGCCCGCCTGCCGGAACTCGGCAGCCTGACGCCGGCTCCCGGCGTCGAGCTCATCGTCCTCGATCCCGAGCGCGACGGCCTTGCACAGGTGAGCGCGGCGCTGGCCGCTCGCAGCGGCGTCGACGCCGTGCATTTCGTCGGCCATGGCGAGGGCGGTGCCTTCACCCTCGGCCGAACGGTGGTGGATGGCGCGCTGGTCGAAGCCCGTGGCGCCGAAATCGCCTCCTGGAGCGCGGCGCTGAACGCCGATGCCGACCTCATGATCTGGGGCTGCGACGTCGCAGGCACGCCGGCGGGCGAGGCTCTGCTCGGCAGCCTCGCCATGCTGACAGGCGGCGATGTCGCCGCCTCCGAGGACAGCACCGGTGCGCAGCAGCGCGGTGGCGACTGGGTTCTGGAAGCGCGCACCGGCGCGATCGAGGCGGCTCTCCCCTTCGCGGCTGAGGCCGTGGCGGCCTGGAACCATGAGCTCGCCCCTCCGACCATCTCCGGCTCCGAGAACCTGCAGGTGGCCGAGCCGAGCACGCTCAACCCGGCCTTCGGCACGAGCGCGAGCGTCAATCTCGGCGATGCCGGCTGGGGCCTTGGCTATGATCCGGCCGACGCCAGCGATGCCGTGACCGTCTCCGTCACCGTCTCGGATGCCAGCATCGGCGCGTTCGCCGATACGGTCGGTGGCGGCGTCCAGCTCGGCAACGTCTGGACCTTCAACGGGACGATGCAGCAGGCGGACGCCTGGCTGAAGGGGTTGACCTTTACCGCGGCCGATGTCGAGCGCGGCAACGCCATTGCCTCGACCAATATCGCGGTCTCGGTCACCAACCAGACCGATGGTGGCACGGCCGACAGGACCGCGGCGATCCGTGTCACCGCCTCCAACGATCCGACCGTGCTCGACGACGTTACGGTGAACGTCGCCGAAGTCGGTCCGGGCGGCGCGCCGAGCGTGACCATCCTCGACGGCGCCATGATCGCGCCGACGGACGCCGAGGTGGCGTTCGGGACGCAGGACAAGAGCCAGATCGTCTATACGCTCGATACCGATACCCAGTACGGCTACCTTACCCTTGGCGGGGTCCGTATCGGGCAGGGCTCGGTCTTCACCCAGGCCGATATCGAGGCCGGCCGGCTCGCCTATGTCCACACGGCGACCGGGGCGCACCAGAATACGCAGGACGCCTTCGTCGTGCGCGTCAACGACGGCGCGACGCCGCTTGCCCATTCCGAGCTCGCGACCATTCGGCTCGACATCACACCGGTCAACCAGGCGCCGACCGTCTCGGGTGACGGGCGTGTCTATGAAGGGCAGCCGAGCAATGCCCAGGGGCCCGGTTCGGCCCCCTCCAAGGTCGGCGATTACATCGTCGCCGACGGAGGCGGGGATCCGAACGATCCCCTACTGATCGTCCGGCTGGACACACTGCCCACGGATGGCACGCTCCACTTCAATGGCACGGTCACGATCGGCGGCGTCGTGCAGGCGATCAACCGCGCCATCACGGCGGCGGACATCGCAGCCGGGATTAGTTTCGCCTACGCCGATCGCAGCCAACTGACCTATGCCCATAACGGCGTCGACCAGGCGAATGGCCGGCCGAAACCACAGGACGGCTTCGACGTCACCGTGATCGACGGTGGCGGCGGGGCCGGCGCCGCTGCAGCGCTCTCCGCTTCCTCGCGGATCACACTCGACGTCCTGCCCGTCAATGACGAGCCCGTCTGGGCAGGCGGTTCGCTCGAGGCGACGGTCGACGCTTCGCACCGGATCACGCTCGACACCGGCATGCTCAATGTCAGCGATCCGGATTCGCTGGACGACAGCCTCTCTTTCGTCGTTACCGGGCGCGAGATGGACAAGGGACGGCTCTATCTGACGCCGGTGGGCGGCGGCGCCGCCGTCCCGCTTCCGGTCGGCGGCACCTTTACGCTGGCCGACGTCAAGGCCGGCCGTGTCCAATACGTCCAGCATCTCGGAGCCGGCCCGAACGAGACCGACAGCTTCCAGTTCCAGGTCGTCGACAACGGCGTCTCGCTGCACTGGCGCGCCGACGGCACGCTCTACGAGCGCCCGAGCGGCATCTATGACGATCCAGCCAGCGAGACGAGCAGGCTGAAGGACTTCACCTTCACGATCCGCCTGCATGAGACGCAGGACGGGGAGGGTGGCGCCCTGCCGGCCGACCCCGATCGCACCCCCTCGCATCAGTCCAGTGAGCACGCCGGCACGGACGCGAGCGGCCATGCCGTAGGCAGCCTGACCGAGGGCGGCACCATCGTCCTCTACGACGGCAAGCCTTCAGGCGGCGAAGAGCGCCCCGGCCTGCACTATTCGGTACCCGGCGTCGCGCCCGAGCAGATCGTCTATACGGTGATGTCCTTCGACGGCGCCGCCTCAGGCTGGAACGGCGTGCTGCAGAAGCAGGTCGGGAGCGACTGGGTCTCGCTGTCGCAATATGACAATTTCACCCAGGCCGATCTCGATGCCGGCCGGGTTCGTTTCGTTCATGACGGCGGCGAGGATTTCGAGTCCAGCGTGAAGCTGCGCGCCTCCGCCGGCGTCCTGATCGACGACGGTGCCGGCGGGCTGGCGATGGACAAGTGGATCACCGATTTCCACTTCTACGCCACCCCGGTGAACGACGCGCCCGTGGCGACGGGCTCCAGCGAGAACATCATCAAGGAAGGCCAGACGGTCGCCATCACCAGCGACATGCTGGGCTTCTCCGATCCCGACGACGCGACGAGCGAAGCGCGCTACGAAGCCGGCTCGACGCTGAACGGGCAGGACAACCACGCTGCGAACCATGATGCCGCCAACCCGCTGGCGTTCTTCGTCGATGCCCTGCCGGCCAAGGGGCACCTCGAATGGTTCGACGGCGCGAGCTGGCAGGTTGTCACGCCCGCAACGGAACTCCAGGCGAGCTGGCTGACCTCCGATCCGGCGACCACGCGGCTGCGCTATGTCCATGCCGGCGGCGAGGATCTATCGGACGGCTTCACGGTTCACGCGCGCGATCGCTGGGGCGCCGTTTCCGGCAGCGCCAGCGTCGGTTTCGTCATCACGCCGGTCAACGACGCGCCGAACATCGCGGCCAATCCGACCTTGCCCGACCCGACCGGCCCGTGGCCGGGCGGCGGCGCCAGCGGCAGCGGCGCGGTCAACGAGCCCATGACGGTGATCTACGAGGGCTCCTGGCAGAAGATCACGCCCGATCTGCTGCAGGCGGTCGATCCCGACTCCTCGGTGACGCAGGTCCAGTACTCGATCACGCAGGCGCCGGCGCATGGGCGCCTCGCCTATTCGAGAGACGGCATCAACTTCACCACCTTGGGGAAGGGCTCCTCCTTCACCCAGGACGATATCGCCAAGGGCTATATCTACTACCAGCACGGCGGCAACGAGCCGAGCGGCACGACCTATCCCGGCACGCCGGACGACAAGTTCGTCTTCACCCTCTCCGACGGCGCCGCCGAGGTGACGGGCCGCGAATTCTGGATCTACGTCCAGCCGACGAACGACGCCCCCGTCGTCAAAGCCCCCTCCGGGCCGATCAATTCGACCGATACCGTCACCACGATTCCCGGCTTCAGCGTCAGCGATCCCGATCTCGCGGACGGCACGCTCGCGATCGAGGCGGATTTCCTTCAGGTCACCGTCCGGCTACTCGACAAGGACGGTCAGGCACTGACACAGGCGGGCTATGCCGGAGCCACGCTCGGCGTGACCGTGGGTGGCGCGACGGTCGATGCGACGCATAATGGGGTCGGCGGCATTCTGGTCCTCCGCGGCACGCAGGCGCAGATCAACGCCGCACTGGCCACGCTCGCCGTCAGTTTCGGCGACGACCGCGACGCCGTCTACCGCGTCCAGGTGATCGCCGACGATCGCGTGCGCGACCTGACAAGCGGCGCGCTGCTCGACCGCGACCCGGCGGCTGCGGGCACCAATCCCGGTGGCAATGGCGGCGGCACCCACAATGAGCCGAGCCAGCCCTACACCGGCTCGCCGCAACCGGTCTCGGGCTATGACGGCTTCAACTGGTATCAGGATGCCGTTCCCACCGCCTCGAACGGCAACCCGGCGATCGCGGCGCTGGTCGGCAACATCGCCGCGGCCGAAGTCACGATCCGCGCCTCGCGGGTGAACGATCCCGCCGTGCTGACCGGTACAGGGGCGGCGACGGTCTATGAGGATCAGGCGACGCCGATCGGCAGCCAGATCGGCTTCGTGATCACCGATGCGGAGTCCGCCGCGTTCGGGACGCCGGTGACGGTGACGCTCAGCGTGGGCTCCGGCACGCTCTCGCTCGGCACGATGCCGCCGGGGCTGAACGTCACCGTAAGCGGCGCCAACAGCAGCACGATGACGCTGACCGGCACGGCCGCCGATATCCAGGCTTACCTGAATGCCGCATTGCGCTACCAGTCGGCCACCGACCACAACCACGACAGCAATGGGGTCGCCGCCGGTGACGTGACCCTGACCGTCACCTTCGACGACACCGGCTCGAACATCGGCAGCGGCGGCGCTGCCGCCAATCCCGCTCCGCTCGAGATCGCGCTGACCATCGTCCCGGTGAACGACCGCCCGACGGTCGCGGTCGGCTCGGGCGCGCTCGTCGTCTCCGGGACGACGCCGGTGGACGGCGTTTCGGTCACCGACAAGGACATTGGTGGCGACGGAGCCACCGGTACGGCTGCGGGCGAGGCCGATTTCGTTCAGGTCACGATCCGGTTGACCGATACGAGCGGCCTGCCCCTGTCGCTCGCGGCCCATGGCGATGTAGTCTTGTCCTCGACCGCCTCGCCAATCAAAGGCGTCAATTTCGAGATCGACGACACCGAGAACGGCAACGGCCATGCCTTGGTCATCCGCGGCACGCGCGAGCAGGTGAACGCCTATCTCGCCGGGCTGACGGTCACGCTCCAGGGCACATTGGCCAACCGTGACGGAAGTCTGCGCCTCGAGGTCGTCGTCGACGACCGCGTCCGCGACGTGAAGACAGGTGCTCTGACGGGCACCGAAGCGAATGGCGGCGGCAACAACAATCCGGCCGGCGGTGTCTCCGCCGTTCCGACGGCGGCGGTCGATCCCTACGCCGCCGTCCCCGGCGGGCTGACTGCGAACGTCAACCAGGCCAGCCGCGAGATCTTCCCCAGCTCGGTCAACGACCCCGCCGAAATCCGCGTGACGCCGCCGACGCCCAATGAAGGCTCGGCGACGGTACAGCTGAGCGGCGTCGCGATCAGCGACCCTGATGCCCTGCCCGGCGACATCCTGACGACGACCGTCACGGTGCCACCCGGCTTCGTCATCTCCTCGATCACGGCCGGCGGCAGCACGGTGGGCGGCGTCGGCACCGCGACCGTCACCATTTCGGGCACGCTGGACCAGATCAACAGCGCCGTGAACAGCATTCGCATTCAGTTGCCGGACGAGGCTGGAACGCCGGACCGCGCAGACTGGAACGGCACGTTCAACGTCACGATCACCGTCAACGACCTGGGCAATAATGGCGGCCGACCGACGACGCTGCCGGGCGACACCGACAACCCCAATGCCAATCCAGGCGATTTCTCCTATGCCGATCCGGACGGCAATGACGGCAATCCGAACAACGACAACCATCTCGTCACGACGCGCAGCTTCGGCATCACAGTCGCCCCGGTCAACGACGCACCCGTCGTCGTGCCCGTCGGCGGCGGCACCACGGTCACGCTGACAGGGACCGAGGACAGCACCGGCGCCGGCATTCCGACGCATACGGTTTCGAGCCTGTTCCAGGGCTATTTCGACGATTCGCGCGATGCGATCACCGGCGGCTCGAACGCCGACAGCTTCGCAGGCGTCGTCGTCGGCGGCCTGACGACGAACCCCGCCCAGGGCAGCTGGCAGTATTTCAACGGCACGAGCTGGGTCGATATTGGCCCACGCACCCTCGCGAGCGGGCTCTACCTCGCTGCGGATACGCAGATCCGCTTCGCGCCGGCCGCGAACTTCCATGGCACGCCTGAGAACCTGACCGTGCGCCTGGCCGAGCATCCGGCCGGGGCGCCGGCGACCGGAACCGTCGTCGACCTCTCCGCGGCGAACGCGACCGGCGGCACCACGCGCTACAGCGCCGGCTCGGTCGTCGTGACGACGTCGGTCGCCAACGTCAACGACGCGCCGACCCTCTCGGGCGCGACCCTCGCCTCGGTCAACGAGGACACCGTCTCTCCGCCGGGCGAGACGGTCGCGAACCTGTTCGGCTCGCTCTACTCGGACGCCACCGACAACCGCAGCGCAATTGCGGGCGGCGGCAATGCCGCGACCCCGTTCGGCGGCATCGCCATCACCGGAAATGCAGCAAGCTCGGCCCAGGGCGAGTGGCAGTATTCGCTGAACGGCGCCGACTGGACCACCGTCCGCACCGACCTCAGCGACGGCGACGCGTTGCTCCTGGCGCCTACCGCCAAGCTGCGCTTTGTGCCGGCTGCCGACTTCAACGGCACGCCGGGCGGCCTATCCGTGCGCGCCTCCGACGCGCCGGTGAGCTTCGCCGCGAGCGCCGATCTCTCCGGCGATCTGGGGACGACGGGGCCGTGGTCGAACGCTGTGGCGCTCGGCACCACCGTCAACCCGCTCAACGACGCTCCGCTCCTTGGCGGGACCGCGACCAATCCGGTCGTGACCGAAAACGCCCAGACCGGCACCGGCACCAGCCTGCCGCCGACCTCGCTTTTCACCCCCGGCACGATCACGCTCTCCGATATCGACCTGACGACCACGCCTGGCCTTGGCGCAGGTGTCTTCGGCGCCGGCGAGATCGAATTGTCGCTGGGATCGAGCTATCTCTCCGGAGACAGGCTCGCTATCGCGGCCGGCTACACCTTGCCGGCCGGCGTGACGATCGACGCCGTGCATGACGGTTCGGCCGGGCGGCTCGTGATCAAGCTCGCGCCGGGCACGAGCGTCGCCGACGTCATCGCCCTGATCGAGAACGTCACCTACAGCAGCAGCAGCGACAACCCGACCGATTTCGGCACGAAGACCACGCGCAGCTACACGCTGGTCGTGCGCGACGGCAACAACCGCGATGGCCAGAACGACACGGCCGGCGGGCCTGCCTCGCTGACCTCTGCGCCACTCTCCGGCACGATCACGATCGCGGCGACGAACGACCCGCCGGTCGCCGAAGACAACGTCAAAACTATCGCCGAGGACACCGCCTCGGTCTCGGGCAACGTCATCCTCGACCCGTCGCCCGGCAGCGCGGTCGACCGCGACCCGGACACGCTGGTCGGCGATCTCGCGATCAGCGGCATCGCCTTCGGCGCGACGACGGGAACGGTGGGCAGCGGGCTTGCCGGCGCCTACGGGACGCTGACGCTGAACGCCGACGGCAGCTACAGCTACGCGCTCGACAACGATGACCCCCGGGTCAACGCGCTGCGCGACGGCGAGACCCTGACGGAGGTGTTCACCTATACGCTGAGCGATGGCAGCGCGACGGATACCGCGACGCTGACGATCACGAT
>NZ_JXTJ01000015.1 GCF_001509835.1 Allobosea sp. WAO | reverse complement strand
GAGCGGTCCGCCCACCGTGTTCGACGCGCTGCATCCTCAATCCAGAGGTCAGCAGATCATCGTCTTTTCCTGCCGGCAACGAGCCTTCCAGAAGCTCGGAGGAATACGCTCTCGATACTGGACTGGGCGCCGTCGCCGCTACGCAATCGATCGCTAAGCGCGAGATGTACCGATGGATAAGCGTCCGGTTTTGGGCGCTCCTTCAGCTTCTGCTCTTGGCGCATTGAGCTCAGAGCACAATCGCTGTCCCCACTGCTAGCTACTTGAGCTGGCTGTCTTTGCTTCCGCGTCGATTGATACCCCCACCAACGATCGATCGCCGATCGAAGCCCGTCTGGCACGCGACGCAGGTCCGCGCACCGGGCATCGCCAAGCGGCGCGCTTCCGGAATCTCCTCCCCGCAGGCCTGGCAGTAGAGTTCTCCGGTGCCCGTGGGCAGTTTGGCGCGGGCCAGCCTGACCGCATCATTGATCGAGTCGTCAATCTGATCTTGAACCGCCCCGTCTGGGGCCCATCCATTCGCCATAGCAGACTCCCTCACTAATATCCCGAGATGGTGCTGGGCTAAGGCATCTTCAATCACATAGCCCGCTAACCGGGAGCCGCTGCGCCTCGCCGGCGTCACCGAAATCGACGTCTTCCGCGAGAGCGCAGGACATAGTGGCTCCGCGAAGCTGCCGGGGTCTGGTCGAACGACGAGATCGCCCTATCGGGGGATCCACCTGGCAATCTCGAAATCGTCGAAGGCCCGCCCGACGGCGGCAAAATCCCGAAGCTCGACGGCAACTATGGAGCCTTCGCTCCCGATTACGCGCCGGAGGAGATCTTCGAGATTGCTTCCAAGCTCTACAAGAAGAGCCGCTAGCCGCGCCAACGTCCTCGTCGCCCGCGGTGGTCGTTGGCGACGAAGACGACGACCAAAGTGGCGCGAAGATCACGAAGGAACCCGACGCAGTTGAAGACGTATAGACCGCAGGAGGCGATCATGCGTGTCGATGCGATTTTCGAGTGCCGGTGCTGCGGCTCGCCCGCCGTGTCACTGCCAAATAATCTGACCGTAGCCGCCATCGTCCGATGCGCTGGCTGCGGAAGCGAGCTGAGCACCTGGCAGGACTATAAGAACGCCATATCGGTCGCTCTCGTGAACTCCGGGACGCCGCTCAGTGCAGACCCGATCTTGCTGCTACCGATCCCGAACAGCATTTCGCTCCTGGACGCGTGGGCCGCCCCGTCACACACAACGGCCGGTCAGGTAAGTGGTCTCCAGCGCGGGCAGCACGACGTGGTGGCGCCCGCGCGTATCGAGGCTCCCCAGAGGTGAAGTCCTTCATCGCGACATACGACATCGAAGCGGCGCCCGGAGATCCCCACAACACGTTTCTCGAGGCGGCGGTCGCGCGAGGATGGACCGATACACTCCGCGTCGGTGACCGCTCCGAGCGGTTGCCAAACTCCACGCTCATCGGGAATTTCCGCAACCTGGACGACGCGCATCGATCGTTCGAAGCGGCCATCACCGACGCAAACGAAACCATGTCTCCAGCGACGCTGACCGTCGAGAGGCGCTACATCGTCGAGCGTGCGTCGGGGGGTCGGCTGCTGGCGAGAAAGACCCAGTGGGTCAAGAGGAACATTGCTCGGTTGAATAGCTTGCTGCGGCCTAAAGCGCGGAAAGAGGGTCGCGACGCGAAGTGACCCTAGGGGGCGACGCCCGACACTCCTAAGGTCATCCCGAACGTTTTGCTTATTGTTGCTGCCCCGATCCAGGCTCCGCCATCTTTCGGTGCTGCTTGGCAAGCGTCTCGGCCGGCGTGACGTTGGCGAGCGAGGACTTGATCTTGTTTTTCCAGCCACTAACCACGGCGCCGTCGCCTGCCATGAGCGCCTGGTAGCCTGCCTCGGCGACGTCCCGAGGATCGTCTTTTTCGTCCTGGCCGATCTTGGTGTCCAGAAGTCCGGCGCGCTCGAAAAAGCGTGTATCCGTTGCTCCCGGCATCAGGCAGGTGACTGTCACGCCGGTGTCCCTCAGCTCCTCGCGCAAGGCGAAGGAGAAGGAGTCGATGAAGGCCTTGGTGCCGTTGTAGACGGCCTGGAAGGTGCCCGGCATGAAGCCCGCGATCGAGCCAGTGATGAGGATACGGCCTTCGCCACGATCGCGCATCTGCTGGCCGACCTTCTTCAGCAGCAGCAGTGTTCCGACGATATTGGTGTCGATCACCCGCAGCCACTCGGCGTCGTCCTGGTCGAGAAAGCCGTGGCCGAGACCACGCCCGGCATTGGCGAAGAGCAGGTCGACCTCCCGCCCGGATTTGCCAACCTCTACGAAGAGTTCATCGACGCCTTCCTCGTCACTGAGGTCGACGACGACCGATACGACTTTGGCGCCCTCGGACCGCAGCTTCTCCGCGGCATCATGAATATCGGTCTCGTCCGCTGCGATGAGTAGATCGTAACCGTCCTTCGCGGCGAGCCTTGCGAGTTCAAGCCCAATTCCGCTCGATGCGCCGGTGACCAGCGCGAGCTTTCCGATTTCCTGTCCCATGTGATGCTCCTTCGTCACGGGGTGAGGACGACCTTGATGCAGCCGTCCTCCTTGTCTCGGAATTTTTGGTAGAGGCCCGGCCCCTCTTCGAGCCCGGCTCGATGCGTGATCACGAACGAAGGATCGATCTCGCCTGAGGTAATCTTTTCGAGCAGCGGCGCGAGATAGCGGTGCGTGTGCGTCTGACCGGTCTTGAGCGTCAGGCCCTTGTTCATGAAGGCGCCCATCGGGATTTTGTCGAGATAGCCGAAATAGACGCCGGGCATCGAGATCGTGCCGCCCTTGCGGCAGCACATGATTGCCTCACGGAGCGCATGCGGGCGATCAGTCGCGAGGTAGGTCGCGGCCTTGATCTTGTCGATGACTGCATCGAACGAGCCGCTGCCATGGGCCTCGGCGCCGACCGCGTCGATGCAGCGATCGGGGCCGCGGCCTTTGGTCAGCTCCATGAGGCGGTCGTAGACGCCGACATCATCGAAATTGATCGTCTCCGCCCGTCCGATGCCCGCTGCCATCGCGAGGCGTTCGGGAACGTTGTCGATGGCGATGACGCGCCCCGCACCGAACATCCAGGCCGACTGGATCGCAAATTGTCCGACGGGACCGCAGCCCCAGACCGCGACCGTGTCGCCCTCCTCGATCTCTGCATTCTCCGCCGCCATGTAACCGGTAGGGAAAATATCGGATAGGAAGAGCACCTGCTCGTCGGGGATGCCGGCCGGGACCTTGATCGGGCCGACATCGGCATAGGGCACCCGCAGGTATTCCGCCTGCCCGCCGGGAAAGCCGCCGAGCATATGCGAGTAGCCGAACAGACCGGAGGGTGACTGCCCCATGGCCTTCTTCGCCTGATCGGCGTTGGGATTGGAACGATCGCAAAGGGAGTACATCTGCTTCCGGCAAAAGAAGCAGTCCCCGCAGGCGATGTTGAAGGGCACGACGACCCGGTCGCCGATCCTGAGATTGCGGACGCTGCTTCCGACCTCGACGACCTCGCCCATCGTTTCGTGGCCGAGGACATCACCCGCCTCCATCGTCGGCGTATAGCCATCATACACGTGCAGGTCGGAGCCGCAGATCGCGCAAGCGGTCACCTTGATCACGACATCGCCGGCATCCTGAATTTGCGGATCGGGCACCGTTTCACAACGAATATCGCTTTTGCCGTGCCAGCAGAGTGCTTTCATGTCGCGGGTCCTTCGTGACCCCCCATGCGGCCAACGCGGTCTCCCCGTGACCGTTCCGCAAAAATCTGACGTGTCGATTATCTGCCGCGTGGGCAGCACCCGATGGAACCGCCGCTCCATCACTACGGGCGGAGTCTGGTAACTGTTCGCAACCGGCATTGAACATTACGGTTCAATGGACGTTGGTGGCTTCGGAGACCGCGAGGCCTAGAATGTATCAACCACCGCTCGATCCCTCCATCATCATCGGTTGCTGGCGCGACCGCCCACCCACCGGCCAACAGATGCAGCGGATATTGACCAGCCTTCTCCCTCAATGCCATGGAGGCGTTGCTCGCCAAAGAGATTAGTCGATCGGTCGTTTACATCCGCTGGTACCTTGGCAGTGAAGCTGTCGTCCCAGCCCGTCTTCTCGCAGCCGCTCTGCGAGTGAGCGCGGGCGTGAGACAGATCGCACCTCTGGCGGGATCGGCGAGATGACGCCCTTGATCAGACCGAGTTTCTCCGCATCGGTAGCTTCGCTGTAACAGTGCTCCGGCGCCCGCCACGCGCCATCTCCAGCGATCGAGTTACCTTATGGGCCTAGGGATTGAAGGCGGGAGCTCGATAGCGAGCCATCTTGCATAAGCCATACATCGCGCATCGCGTTGATGGGATCGGCGTCAGCGCCGACTTTACCGACTTGGTCAGGCGCATGTCAGCGAATAGGCGCCAAGCGTGTCTACCCGGGATGCTGGATGAAGTGCTGTCGACAGTCGGGATGGCCGACTGACGTTTCAGTTTCGAGAGCGTACGGTCGACAGCTCACTGCATGGATTCGGCCGCGCGGGCGAGATCAGAGCGAGCATCGCGGGCCGCGGCATTAAGCAGAATCATCAGTGCGCTTCTCACTGCAACGGTGAGATCGGCGTCCGCGCCATCTCCGGTCTCCGCCTTGAACGTTAGACGACCGATCTCCGCTGACAGAACTTGCAAGAGTTCGTCCATTCGGACTTGGTCGCGGCGCTTTCCAGCCGAGTGGACGAGTGCCTTGACGACGAGCCTTCTCAGCCCAGCATTGAGCCCGTTGGCAATGATGGCGTCATCCTGTGCCACGCTAATTTTCCTCGCTTTTGAAACGGAACCATCGAGCTGCGCCACGGTTCCTCCTCTCGTTAGACGGGAGAGGTCAGAATGGCACCGCGGGCGATCTGGAAGGGCGTCTTAAAGGTCGCCGAACTGACCTGCCCCGTCGCACTCTACACGGCTGCCTCGACCGCCGAGCGCATCTCCTTCCACACCCTGAACCGGAAGACCGGCAACCGGGTCCAGCGCCAGTTTGTGGACGAGGTCACGGGCAAGCCTGTCGAGCACGACGATCAGGTCAAGGGATATGATCGCGGCAACGGCGACTATATTGTGCTGGAGCCAGAAGAGGTCGCGGCCGCCGTGCCGGAAAGCGACAAGACGCTCGACGTTGCCACTTTTCTTCCGTGCGACGAGATTGACGACGTCTTCCTGGATCGGCCCTACTATATCGCACCGAGTACCCCGATCGCCTCGGAGGCCTTCGAGCTTATTCGGGAGGCCATGGTCGAGCAACAATGCGCGGCGCTGGCCCGCACCGTCATCTTTCGCAGGATGCGCTCCATCCTTATCCGGCCTTACGCCACCGGGTTGATCGGGACGACGTTGAACTTCGATTACGAGGTGCGCTCGGCAGAGGACGCGTTTAGCGACCTGCCAAAGATGAAGATCCAGGACGAGATGCTCGATTTGGCCAAGCACATCATCGAGACGAAAGCGGGGGAGTTTGATCCAAAATCGTTCGACGATCGCTACGAGGCCGCACTGGCCGACCTCGTGAAGGCGAAGATCGAGGGACGCAAGCTCAAGCCGAAGAAGCTGCCGCCGGCCGCCAAGATTGTGGACCTGATGGAGGCGCTGCGTCTCAGCGCCAAGGGCGGCGGTAAAGCGTCCTCACCTGCGTCGAAGGCCCCAAAGCGCAAGGCCGCAGCGAAGGGGACTAAAAATGCCGACCAGACAGGCGAAAGGCGAAAGGCGAGCTAATCAGGAGCGGCGCGGCTCCAGGCTCTTCTTCAGCGCCTCCATGATGCTGACGACGTTGCCCTCGCTCTGCGGCTTCGGACGCGCCTTCGTCGCCTTCTGACCCTTCTCCTTGGCCTTAATGATCGACAGGAGCTCATCCTGCACGGGATCCTCGGCCAAGTCCGGCGACCAGTCTTTGGTGCGAGACTTGATCAACTTCTCCATCAGCGGCTTCATGTCCGCCTCGGGCTCAGCCTTCTTGATACCGGCGAAATAGGGTTTCTCGTCGCGGACCTCGTCGCCGTAGCGCAGCGTCCACAGCACGATGCCGTTGTCGCGTGGCTCGAGCAGAACGGCGCGCTCGCGGCGGTAAAGAACGACCCGCGAAATCCCGACCGTCTTCGTCGCCTTCATCGCCTCTCGGATTACCGAGAAGGCCTCCTCGCCGACTTTCCCGTCCGGCACGAGGTAATGCGGAGCGTCGTACCAGATCCATCCGACCGAGGAGCGCGGTGCGAACACCTCGATGTCGATGGTCCGCGTGCTTTCGAGCGCGACGCCGTCGAGCTCGTCCTCCTCCAGCATGACGTACTCATCATCGTCCTTAGGGTAGCCCCGAACCTCGTCCTCGTCGGCAACGGGCTTGCCCGTCACAGCGTCGACGAACCGGCTCTGGATACGATTGCCGGTCTTCCGGTTCAGCGTATGGAAACGCACCTTCTCGCTCTGGGAGCGTGCCGGCATCATCGCCACCGGACACGTCACCAGCGACAACTTGAGATAGCCCTTCCAGAACGTCCGCTGTGCCATGGTTTGTCTCCCCGACGGTAAACCACTGCCGTCAGTGTTCGTTCCGCAGTCTCTCACGCGGCCTTGCCGCTTCGCCCGAGCCGCTTGATAGCGTCCGACAGCGGCACCTCCGCATCGCAATAGGCGTCCCACGCCTTGCTCTTCGCCAACAGGGCGGGAACCGTGCGCACGGTGTAACGTGCGGGATCGAGTCCCTTCCTGACCTGCGTCCACTGCACCGGCATCGAAACATGCGCGCCGGGCCGCGCGCGGGGCGACAACGGCGCGACGGCCGTCGAAAGCCTGTCGTTGCGCAGATAGTCGAGGAAAATCCGGCCGTTGCGCAGCCGCTTGGCCATATTGACGACGTAGCGAGACGGCTCGTCCGCCGCCATCTCGGCACAGACCCGCCGAGCGAAATCCTTGGCCGTCGGCCAGTCAAGTTTCCCGCGTTTGGCAGCCTTGAGCGGGGTGACGACGTGCAGACCCTTGCCACCCGTCGTCTTGCAGAAACTGGTCAGCTTTAGCGCGTCGAGCCTCTCGCGCATCGCGTTCGCCGCAGCGACCACATCGTCGAATTCGACCCCCGGCCCCGGATCGAGGTCGAAGACGAGACGGCCGGGAACCTCAGGATCGCCGGGCTGGCAGTTCCACGGGTGCAGCTCGATGCCGCCGATCTGGGCCGCCGCGACCAGGGCCTCGATGCGATCGATCTGGAGATAGGGCTTCTTGTCGCCGAAGACGTGGACGAGTTCGAACAGGTTTGAGGTGCCGAGGCCTGCATGGCGCTGGAAGAACGTCTCTCCGGTGATGCCGTCCGGTGTCCTGAGCAGCGAGCAGGGCCTGCCCTTGAGGTGTGGCATCATCCACTCGCCCACAGCGGCGAAGTAGTTCGCCAGATCGAGCTTGGAGATCGGCTTCCCATCTTCGGCATCCGGCCAGAGCGCCTTGTCCGGATGCGACAGGCTGACCCCGAGCACGTCGACCCTGCCGCCCTTGCGTGGCGAGGTGGGAACCGGATTCGCCGGATCGACCGCCTCCGGTGATGCCGGCAGATCGGTCTCGACCTCCGCCGCGGGCTTGTCTTCCCGGAGTCCCTTGAAAGCGGCCTGCCTGACCATGCCGTCGCCGGTCCAGCCCGCGAACTCGATTTCGGCGACGAGGACGGGATCGAGCCATGTCACGCCCGGCGCGCGTCGCGGCGCGTTGGCACCGGTAAACGGCGACGTCTTGGCCGCGTTCTTCTTCAGTCGCGGCAGCAACGCTGCGACCTTCGAGGCGCCGTACCCCGTTCCGACCCTGCCGATATAGACAAAATGCGCCCCCCGATTCACGCCGACCAGCAGCGAACGGAACTTGCCCTCGGTCGTGGCCCAGCCGCCGATCACCACCTCGTGCCCGGCGCGGCACTTCGCCTTTGTCCACGTAACGCTTCGACCGGAGACGTAGGGTGCCTCTCCGGACTTCGACACGATCCCTTCCAGCGAGAGCTTGCAGGCCGACTTCAGAACGGCTTCGCCGCCGCTCTCGAAATGCTCGACATAGCGCAGGACGATGCCGTCGCCATGGCGCTCGACCAGTTCCTTCACCCGAGCCTTTCGGGTCAGGAGCGGCTCGCGCCGCAGGTCCTCGTCCTCGATCCACGGCAAGTCGAAGGCGAAGTAGACTAAGTCCTTGGTCTTGTCTTCCGACAGCGCGGCCTGGAGCGCGGCGAAATCCGGCGCGCCGGTTTCATCCAGCGCCACCACCTCGCCGTCGACAATGCTGTCCGGCCAGCCTCGCGCGGCATCAGCGATCGCCTGGAACTTCTTCGTCCAATCCAATCCCTTGCGCGTCTTCAGGGTCACCTCTCCGCCCTCCACACGAAGCTGGACGCGATAGCCGTCGAACTTGATCTCATGGACCCATTCCGCGCCGGCCGGGGGCCGCTGGACCGAGGTACAGAGCTGGGGCGGTATGAAATCGGGCATCGTTCCCGCCGCTGCGGTCTTGCTTCGCGACTTGGCCTCTCGGACCGGCGCGCGGCGTTCGGCAGCGGCGAGGCCGACGCTGGAATCCCAGACCGCATCCGCCTCCACAACCTCCGTCGCGAGCAGGAACGGCTTGGGAGACTTGCCCTTCCCTGCGGCGATCGCAGCCATTGAGCGGCCCGAGGCAACGGACGCGTCGCTGTCCAGGACCTTCTCGCCATCGCCGTCGGAAGCATGCTCGTCACGATGCTTGATGAGAAGCCAGTTAGTTCGCTTGCCGCCATCCCGGTCGCGTCGCATTCGGACCAAGACGAAGCTGCCCCGCAGCCGCTCGCCGTGAACCGTGAATTTCAGCTCGCCCTTATCGAGCTGCCGCTCCGGGCTGAGCGTGCCTTCCGGCTCCCAATAGCCGCGGTCCCACAGCAGGACCGTGCCGCCGCCATACTGGCCCTTTGGGATCGTGCCTTCGAAGTCGCCATAGGCAAGCGGGTGGTCCTCGACCTCGACGGCCAGTCGCTTGTCCTGCGGGTCGAGCGACGGGCCTTTCGTCACCGCCCAGGACTTGAAGACGCCGTCCAGTTCGAGGCGCAGATCGTAATGCAGCCGAGTGGCCTCGTGCTTCTGGATCACGAAGCGCAACCGGTCCGAAGGCGCCACCGCGTCTTCGCCGCTCGGCTCCCTGGTTTTCTCGAAGTTCCGTTTGGCCCGGTATCCATGCAGCTTGCTCGACATCGACGACCCTCCCGATGAAGCGGCAACCGCGCTGTCTTGTGGCGGTTCCATTAGCCGAACCGAGAACCGTTCCGCGGATCTCGGTTCGGCCATTCGCATCGAAGCGCCGCAACCGCGGAACTTCGTCGCCCGGCTTCCGTTGCCGCAGCGAAGCATCTTGCGAAGGGAGCCCACCATGATGTTCGTCGAGCAGATCAAGGAAGGCCAAAGCGTCATCAGCGCCGACGGCGGCCATGGCACGATCGATGGCCTAAGCGGGCAGCTTCTCAAGCTGAAGAAGAACGATCCCGAATCCGGGGGCGCGCGACAGTATCTCGACATCGGCCTCGTCGTGGCCGTCGAGGGCGATACCATCAAGCTGACTGGTCCGGCTGCCGAGGCGAAGGAGCGCTGGTGCGAGGCCGCCGAATGAGAGGGATCGATCGTCGAACCCTCCTCGGTGCCGCCTGCATGATTGGAACGGCCAAGCGTTCGAGCGCTGAAACGCGGATAGGCGTCGACAGGTTCGGTTCGACGGGATCGACAGTCTACCTCCTGCGCGGGTCGGATGGGCTGAGCAATGCTGGGCGCTATCAATTCGCGGCGCAGATGATCGCCAACGCGGGTTATTCGGTGCTGCTGCCGCGCTACTTCGAAGCGACCGGCGACAGTCGAGCCCGCTATGGCGACATCCGGTCCAAATACGTGATCTGGCTGCGGACGCTTGAGGCCATCCTTGCCGAACCTCCTCGCGGCACCGAGCCGGACCGCGTAGCCGTCGTTGGCTTCTCTTTGGGTGGCGCTCTTGCGCTGTCCCTCGCCTCGCGCTCTCCACGGATTCGGGCGGTCGTCGATTTCTTCGGCTTTGAGCCCGAGGGCCTCGCCGCGGGACGCAGGCTCCCGCCGACCCTGATCCTGCATGGCGACGCCGATCGCGTCGTCCCGGTGGCCAATGCAAGGGCGATCGAGCGTGTGATCAAATCACAGGGCGGGACCGTCGAGAGCCGTATATATCCCGGCGAGGGACATGGGCTGTCGCTCGCCTCCTTGCCGGATGCCATCAGACGAGCTCAGGGTTTCCTTCGGCAACATCTGTAACGATGCCCTGTTCGTCTCGACTGATCGAGCCGGAAGAATCGACAATGCCAGCTCAGCCGCCCGATCGGATTGAAATCCGAACAGCCGATGACGACGCGGGAGCGATCGTTGCCTTTCCCTATGATGCCATGCTCGTAGAACGCTTCCGCGCCCGGTTTCCGGCAGCGCGATGGAGCGACGAGGCGGGCGCCTGGTTCTTCCCCGGGACGACCGCGGAGCGCCGGGTCGCAGTCTGGCTTCAACGCGAGCTGACCGAGCCTCTCGCTTTTGCTGACGAGCGCGGGCGGGATGCTTTTGCCTTCGATCCGATCAAGAGCGACTATTTCGAAGCGAGCAGTGACCTCCTTGTCAGGACACCCTTTTCCCGCACCGTCATCGATCACCTTCGTGGCGTGCCTTGGGCGGCTTGGGATCGAGAGGGGAAGGTCTGGCGCATACCTTTTCGGTCGCTCGAGGCGTTAAGGTCGTGCTGGCTGTCTGTCGAGATCGCGGCACGGCGGGCGGAGCCGAGCGAACGGAGACGGCGCCGCGAGGAGCTGAAGCAGTCCCCGGAGTTCGCCTACGTCAGGCAACGTGAGGCGGAAAGAAGGCGCAAACGGTTGCCTGTTCCGGCTTCGCAACTCCCGCCGCCCGGACGACCGGTGATGACCGCTCGGGGCATCGTCGTCGTCACAGGCAGCGACGGGGAAGTGGTCGATATCGGTGACGCAGTCGAGGCCGGTACTGAGGCTGAGATGGGGGAGGTTCAGGTCTGGGTCTTATGGCGCTCGCCGACACTCGAGGAACTCATCCGGACATGGCCGGCGCGACGCGAGCCCGGGGCGACGGAACGAGCGAGGGGATGGTGGCAGCCGACACTTGAGGATTTGCGCGCGGCCCGTCGGAAAGCCAAGTCGCTGGAAAGAGCGTCCGCTACGCGGGCCGCGCGTTCGCCATGATCTATGCCGATGCCTTTGACCGCAGCGACAACACGCATTGCGTATGAGTTCCCGAATTCTCGCCACGCCACTGAGGAACGGTGCCTGTCGTGCCGTGCCTGAAGCCATGGCCACCATGGAGGCGATCCTCAAGGGCGCGACGCCGATCGACCGCGCGACCCGGGAGGCTCAGTATCGCGCGGGTGACTGGAGTCGCTTCGACGAGAACGCCTGCCCGTATCAGCCGCCGGTCGTCTGATCGCATCGTTTGCGTGAAGGACGGCGCCGCGAGTCCGGGGCCATCTTCGTTGGCTCTCGTGCTTACGGGCCTCCTGGCACAACCGCGCGCAGCTATGAGCCAAAGCGGCTTGGATGGCTGCGCGGTCGCCCGGGGTGTCAACCTGGACGGGTGTTCCGACCTGAGTCGGCATCGGACCGACGTTCCCGGAGCAACGGATGGGTTAGCGGGTCCGGGTTGCCCAGAGGCCCATCCCCAGCAGCACATTTAACAGGCCAAGCAGCATCAGGGCGCCGTAGGTCCAGGATGCGCCCGCCTTGTCGAAGAGGTAGGCTCCCATTGCGGGCGCCAGCGCCTGAGCGATAAGGCTCGGCCGAGCCAGCCTTCCGATCAGCGCGGCGTAGCGCTGAGGGCCAAATTGGGCCAGCGGAAGGGTACCCTTGGCGATCGAGAAAACGCCGTTGCCCGCCCCGTAGAGGATGATCGCAAGCCCGATCGGGCCGATATCGAGTGCCATCAGTCCCAGTCCGATGGCAATCAGCCCGAGCGCAGCGCTCATGGTCCACAGAGGATGATGCCGCCCTCCGCCCGCCATCTCGATCACCCGTCCGCCGACCTGCGCCGGGCCGACAAGCGCGCCCAGAGCCACGGCCGCCGCGAGACCGATTCCTTGCGCCTGGAGCAGCGTCAGCAGATGAACCCCGACGATCGCGCCAATCGCGCCACCGATGATGACGATCCCAGAGAGAAGCAGGAAAGCGCGACGCTCCGCTGGAAGCAGGCTCGATGCCACCCCGGAGCTTCCCGTCGTCGGCGTCGGCAGTTCGGGCGGAACGCGCGGCAAGATCGTCAACACGAGTGGCAGTGAGATCATAAGCTGGATGGCTGCGTAGACGAAGCAGGTCCCCCGCCAACCGAATTGCTCGACAAGATAGGCCGACAGCGGCCAGCAGACCGTGCTGGCGAAGCCGCCCCAAAGCGTCAGCACGGTGATCGCCGATCGCGCGCTTCCGCCATAGAGGCGTCCGAGTGTCGAGAACGCCGCATCGTACAGTCCAGCGGCCATGCCGGCCCCCAACACGACCCAGCCGAGGACGAATATGGGAAGGTTCGGCGACAGACCGAGAATGAGTTGCCCGGAGGCGATGAGTATGGCGGCAGCGGCCAGGACCGGCCTTCCGCCGGTCTCCCCGATGAGGCGGCCGACATAGGGCGCAACGGCTCCGGCCGTGAGCAGGCCGACCGAGAGCGCCCCGACAATCCAAGACAGTGGCCATCCGGTGTCGGCAGCGATGGGTGCCGCGAGAACCGCAGGGAGATAGTAGGAGGAACCCCAGGCGAGGATTTGAACCACGCCCAGAGCCGAGATGACCGTCAGCCGGTTTCGAGCGGTCACGCGACCTTGCCGCAGCAAGAGGAGGTCGTCACGGGTTCAGGAAGCTTGGCAGGGCCGCAACCGCAGCCCCCCTTACCGTCGGCCTTCGCAACGGCGTCATCAGCGCAACAGGCAGCAACGGGGTCGGGCGCTGGACCGCCGCAACATGCCGATGCTCCTGCCGGCGCGGCGGAGCAGACGCCGGTCTCCGGAAGCGTGAGCTTCACATCGTCGGCATCAATTATGTTACCCGCGATCGCCGCGACGACGGATCGGACCTGCTCATAGCCCGTGAGCATCAGGAAGGTCGGGGCGCGCCCGTAGCTCTTGATGCCGACCGTGTAGAAACCTGGCTCGGGATGCGAAAGCTCGCGGTGACCGTGCGGCGGCACGGAACCGCAGGAATGCAGGTTCGGATCAATCATCGGCCCGAGTGTTCGCGCGCTCTCGAGCCAGGGATCGAACTCCACTCGCAGTTCACGCGTCAGCGAAAGATCTGGGCGCTGGCCCGTGCAGGCGACGATGCGATCGGCCGGACCGATCGTTTTTCCGCCTTCGGCCGTCTCGCCGTCGAGGTACAGACGCCCTCCCTGCTCGCGAATACCGCCAATGGCGATCCCGCTGACCAACTGGATGCGGCCGCTTTCGACCAGTCGACGAAGCCGCTGACCGAGGTCGCCCCGAGCTGCGAGTTGATCGTTGGCGCCACCGCCATAGACCCGGGACAGATCGCGGCCGCGTGTCACCCAGATCGCCTCAGTTGCCGCGTCCTGCTCGGACAGTTCGACAAGGTCGAGCAGGACGTTCGCAGCGGAATGCCCGGCCCCAAGCACGAGCGTCGTGCGCCCAACATGAAGATCGCGGTCACGGCCGAGCACGTCCGGGATGCCGTAGGCGATCCGATCCGCGAGCGCTTCCTCGCCATCGGCAGGCATGCCTCCGGCACCCGCCGGGTTCGGCGTCGTCCAGGTTCCGGAAGCATCGATGATGGCGCGTGCGAGAACGCGGTGGGTACCGCCTTCCCGGTCACGAATGACGAGCTGGAACGGGCGGAGTTCGCGTTCCCGACTGACGACCTTGTCGATACCACGTCGACCGATCGCCACGACACGGGCGCCGTACTCGATCACCGGTGCGAGCTCGGCCGTCTCAGCCAAGGGAAGGAGGTAGCCCTCGATCAGCTCGCGCCCGGTCGGATAGCTCTGGGCATCCGGTTCCTGCCATGTCGTCTTTTCGAGCAGAGAACGGCTGGCCGGATCGATGTTGTACTCCCAGGGCGAGAATAGCCGGACATGACCCCAGTCGCGCACGTTCGCGCCGACCGCCGACCCAGCTTCGTAGACTCGCACCGAGATTCCGCGGGCAACGAGGTTAGCCGCGGCGGCAAGGCCGACCGGACCGGCACCGATGACGACGACGGGAAGTTCCTGCATGGTATCCTCCGCTGCTTCCGGAATGATGGAATTATTTGATAAATGAAAGCGCGCTCAGGCGGCCTTTTCGGACCCTGCCGAGCAACCCTCGTCGATGCAGCATTCGTCGGCCAGGAAGCCGAGCAAGGCGTCCATTGCCGGATAGACTGCGCGGCAGATCAGTGTCGTCGCCTGGCGCTCCTGCGAGACGAGGCCGTTTCGGATGAGACGCTGAAGATGATGGGACAGGGTCGAGGCCGGGATGCCGAGACGCTCCTGCACCTGGGCGACCGGAAGGCCGTTATGCCCGGCCCGGACGAGCACACGGTAGACCTGAAGCCGAGTCGGATTGCCAAGAGCTTCGAGCTGGGCTGCTGCTAATTCGATATTCATGGAAACATGATTTTCATGCCCCCCACCCTCAGTCAAGATAAATTCCACATTCGTCGAATTACCAGCCCCCCGGAGAGCGCCGCAGAAGGGATATCGCGAACCCATCGCGAGACTGCGGCCTCATCTGGCTGCATCGGGCTATCTGAGTTCGGCCAAGGATTCGGCGATCTCGGACACGGTTGTCCGCGCCGTCCGCATCACGCCGATCAGGGTTGCCGAGGCAGCGCCGGTCCAGTCGCCATAACCGACGAGCCATAGCTTCGGCTCCTCGATGGCTCGTGTGCCATTCGTTTCCAAGAGCCCGTCCTTACCCACAATCCCGAGGGGATCGAAATGGGACAGTGCCGGTCGGAACCCCGTGCACCAGATCACCGCATCGAAGTTAGACTGCCTACCGTCTCCCCAGACCACGCCGCCTTCTGTGAAGCGAACAAACGGGGCGACGGCATGAAGTTCGCCTCGCGCCCGAGCCTCCTTGACTGGTGGCACCATAACGATGTCGCCGAAGCCGCCTTGCGGCACGTCGACGGAGCGACCTTCCTGCGCGGCCCGCCAACGAGCTGTCGCGCGCTCGAATAGGACGCGCCCGTCCACGTCATCAGGAAGAAATGAAGGAGGCGTCGGTGTCACCCACGTGACGTCGGCTACCATGGATAGCTCTGCCAGGATCTGAGCCCCGGAATTTCCGCCACCCACGACAATGACGCGGCGCCCGGCAAACTCCGCCGGTGACCGGTACCTCGCCGAATGGATCTGCTGCCCCCTGAAAAGATGTTGGCCGGGGTAGGATGGCCAAAATGGGTTCCTCCACGTTCCAGTGGCGCTGATCACGGCGCGCGCCCGCACCGGCCCCGCATTCGTTTCGACGGTGAACAGGCCGCCGTCTTTTCTGACGCCCTCAACCTCAACCGGGCGCTTGACGGCGAGCCCATAGCGCTCCTCGTACCGGCTGAGATAGTCGATTACCGCGTCGCGTTTGGGATAGCCGTCCTCGGTTGCCGGCATCGGCCACCCCGGCAGCGAACTCCATTGGGCCGGAGAGAACAGGCGCAGCGAATCCCAGGCGTGAAGCCATGCTCCTCCCGCACGTTGCTCGCTATCCAGGATGGAGAAGCTGAGACCGGCCCTCCGCAGGAAGTAAGCCGAGGCCAGCCCGGCTTGCCCCCCGCCTATGACCACCACGTCAAGGGGCGCGCTCATGTCAGCGCTCTTCTCCTGCCCGGCATGATCCTGCTCCCCGCCCTTCACGTGATGACCGGAAGCCAGAGCCAGAGTGCGACGAGCGTCACGAGCAGCACGGGCGGCGTGATGACGAGCCCGACCTTCATGTACTGGCCCCAGGTGATGGTCTGGCCCTTGCCGGCGAGAACATGCAGCCAGAGCAGCGTCGCGAGCGAACCGATCGGGGTAAACTTCGGTCCGAGGTCATTCCCGATCACGTTGGCGTAGACCATCAGCTCTTGGGTAAGCGGAGCGACGGCAGCTCTGTCGATGGCAAGCGCGCCAACGAGGGTAGCGGGCATATTGTTCATCACCGAAGCCAGGATGGCGACGACGAACCCCGTCCCGACCGTAGCGACGAAGGTCCCCTTGTCGGCAAGCCAGATCAGAACACCGGCCGCTATATCGGTCAGGCCGGCGTTCCCGAGGCCATAGACGACGAGATACATGCCGATCGAGAACAGGACGATCTGCCACGGAGCCTCACGCAGGACCTTCGACACCGAGACGACGGCGCCTTTCCCGCCAGTGGTCCATCGGCCGGCGATGGCAATGAGAACGAGTGCGGCGGCCCCTGTCACGAAGGCGATGGGGATGCCGAGCGGCGCGGTGGCGAAATACGCCACCAGCAGCACGCCAAGCAGCGGGAAAGCGGCACGAAAGACGGCATTGTCCTTGATCGCAAAACTGGGCTTTTCCAGATCGCCGACCGCATACGACGCCGGGACGTCGCGACCAAAATAGACCCACAGCACGACGAGCGTCGCTGCCAGCGAGACCAGATTGACCGGCACCATTACAGCCGCATAGCGGCCGAACGAGATCTGGAAATAGTTCGCGGTGACGATGTTGACGAGATTGGAGATCACCAGCGGCAGCGAGGTCGTGTCGGCGACGAAACCGCAGGCAACGATGAAGGCCATTGCACCTGCCGGCGGGAAGTTCAGCCGAAGCAAGATCGCCAGCACGATCGGCGTCAGCAGCAGCGCCGCTCCATCATTGGCGAAGAAGGCTGCGATGACGGCGCCGAGCAGTATGACGAGTGGGAAGAGCCGGCGGCCGTTGCCGCCGCCCCAGCGCGCGACATGCAGCGCCGCCCAGGCGAAGAAGCCGGCCTCGTCGAGAATGAGCGAGATGATGATCAGGCCGACGAAGGTGAAGGTGGCGTCCCACACGATCCCCCAGACCGTGCCGAGATCGGCCCAGCCGACGACACCGACGAGCATGGCGACCACGGCGCCGCCGAGTGCGGACCAGCCGATGCCCAACCCCTTCGGTTGCCAGATGACGAGGACGAGGGTGGCCACGAAGATGGCGAGAGAGAGCATGAAGATATCCAGGTGAAACGGTGCCGCGAAACCGACCCCATAAGGAAGCTCATGGGGCCGCTGCCGATGGTGTGAGTCAGATCGCGCTCTGGTTGACTCGCTTCATCAGCGCCTCCGCACTTTCAACCCGCTCGGAGTAGCGGTCGGTGAGATAGGATGAGCGGCCCCGCGTCAGATGGGTGAACTTTACCAACTCCTCGCAGACATCGACGATGCGGTCATAGAGGGGCGAAGGCTTCATGCGGCCGGCCTCGTCGAACTCTAGAAAGGCCTTTGGAACCGAGGATTGATTGGGGATCGTGATCATTCGCATCCAGCGGCCGAGGATGCGCATCTGGTTCACGGCGTTGAAGCTCTGCGACCCGCCGCTGACCTGGATCAGTGCCAACGTCTTGCCCTGCGTCGGACGCTTTGCGCCGAGACTGAGTGGTATCCAGTCGATCTGCGCCTTCATGATCGCGGTCATGGCGCCATGGCGCTCAGGGCTGACCCAGACCATGCCCTCGGCCCAGCCGGCGAGATCACGCAACTCTTTGACCTTGGGATGATCGGGCTCGGCGCCGTCGGGTAGCGGCAGACCGCGCGGGTCGAAGGTCCTTACCTCGCAGCCGAACCAGCGCAGCAGGCGACCGGCTTCCTCCGCCGCCAAGCGAGAGAAGGATCGCTCGCGGATCGAGCCGTAGAGCACGAGGATCCGCGGCGGATGGAGGGGCGCGGCTGCTCCAGTGAGCGCTGCTGTGTCTATGGGCTCGAGCTGGTCGACGGCGACGTTAGGGAGATCGATCGCTGTTGCGGTCATGGCAGGCCTTCCAAGTGATGACGGCGGTTACGGCGCGCCAGGTCGGCCGCGCCCACGCCAATGGGCCGGGCCGCGCTCAAGGCGCATCGGAGATGGTTAGACCGCGGCTGGTATTTGCCCTGTCGGCGTCAGGGCGCGCGTAGGAGGCGCATCAGCACGTCTCCGAAACGCATGACGTGTTGGCCAGCATCATGAGGTCACCACAGATGGCAACATTGCCGCCGCAGCAGTCCTCGGTGATGAAGCCGAGGAGCCCCCGCATGTCATCGTAGCTCGCGGCGTAGATGATCCGGCGTCCATCACGCCGCGATGCGACGAGACCCGATCGCTCCAGCGTCGCCAGATGGAAGCTCATCCGTGTCGGCGGGATCGCAAGACGCTCCGCCACCTCTCCGGATGGCAAGCCGTCAGGTCCGGCTTTCACCAGCATTCGGAAGGCCGCCAGTCGATCGACATGCGCAAGAGCTGAGAGGGAGGCGACAGCCTGTTCATCGTTCATGAATTCAATATTGCAACAATCCTTGTAGAATGCAAGTGTCTCGGCGCGGGTTTCTGTGACACGCCATCGCCGCCGTCGTCGGTCAGAAGGGCGCGAGGGCCTTCTCGGAGGCTCAGGCCGCCTGAACGAGCGATTTGGGCGTGGCCCCGTCCATGCGTCCAATGGACTCGAGCGCAGGCGCCAGTTCGGCTAGCGTCATGGTCTCAAACGGCAGGTTTACGAGAGCAGTGACCCGAGCGGTCAGATCGCGATAGCTCTGACGGAAGGCGGCACGCTGCGCCTCGGCGGGCCCGCCGATCTGAGCCGGGTCATCCAGTCCCCAGTGGACGCGCAAGGGCGCTCCCGGGAACGACGGGCACTCCTCCTCTGCGGCGGAATCGCAGACCGTGACGACGAGGTCGATCGGGGGTGCGTCAGCGCCCAGGAATTCGTCCCAGGACTTCGATCGGAAATCGGTTGTCTCGTAGCCCAGATCGGCAAGCAGCCGAAGCGCCTGCGGATGCGGTTCCTCATGCGGGCGGCTTCCTGCCGAATAGGCTCGGATGCGGCCGAGGCCTTCGCGGTTCATGACCGCCTCCGCCATGATTGACCGGGCGGAGTTGCCGGTGCAGACGATGAGCACCCGCAAGGGGTTCTCGGTCGGCTCCGCCTCCCTGCGCGAGAGATAAGATGCGGCCTCGCTCCCGCAGACAGACGGGCGCTCCGTGCAACACGCCTCCGACAGGAAGCCGAGAAGGGCGTCGGCTCGATCGGGCACCGCCGCGAAGATGATGTGGCGGCCCTCGCGGCGCGACGCCAGCAGGCCGACCTGCTCCAGCGCCGCAAGGTGGGTCGACAGCGTGTTGTGCTGAACCGCCAGCAGCCGACCGATATCGCCTGCCGCAAGGCCATGGGGCCGATAGCGCATCAACAGCCGGAAGATCTCCAGCCGTGTCGGCTGGGCGAGCGCACCCAGCAGTTCGACGGCGCGGGCGGCTTCGAGGCGGGTGGTCAAGCTGCGTCGTCCTTCATTCCGGGATCCGTTCCGATCGCGTCCAGCCGGTGCTGTAGGGCGACCCGCTCGAGGGAGGCCAGCGGCAAGTTGCTGAAGATCGAGATCCGATTGTTCAACATGCGGTAGGCGTCGGCGAAGGCAAGGGCCTTCTGGACGTCCTCGCCGACGAATGCGGCAGGGTCCGGCAAGCCCCAGTGGGCGCTCATCGGCTGACCCGGCCAGTGCGGGCAAGGCTCGTTCACGGCGTCGTCGCAGAGCGTGAAGACGAAATCCAGGGGCGGCGAGTCAACCTTCGCAAACTGCTCCCAGCTCTTCGGCTTGAATTGCGTGACGTCGAAGTTCAGCGACTTGAGCAGCCGGGCCGCGAACGGGTTGATCTCTTCCCGGGGATCGCTGCCGGCGCTGTAGCCCTTGAACTTCCCGGGAGCGATCCGGCCGATGATCGCCTCGGCCATGATCGATCGGGCCGAGTTGCCAGTGCAGACGAAGAGAACGTTGAGGGGAGCCCGAGCCATGATCACCATCTCGTCATTTCGATAACTGTCGACATGATTGACTCGCCTGTCATTTCGATGTCAAGCGACATATCGAAATGTAGCGACGGCAAGTGCAGAGGGCGACATGAGGGTTGGCATCAATGGAATGGGGCGGATCGGTCGCCTGTCGCTCAGGGCCGCGCTGGGCGCAGCCGAGCGCCCGGGTGATGACCCCCGGCGCGAAAACCGCCTCGAGATCGTCCACCTGAACGAGATCAAGGGAGGTGCCGCGGCAACGGCTCACCTGCTCGAGTTCGACAGCATGCAAGGTCGCTGGCGAACCGAGATCGGCCATGACGGTGACGGGGCGATCCACATCGGCGAGCGCAAGCTCAGCTTCTCATCCGAGGCATCCCCTGCCGAACTGCCCTGGGGCGATCTGGGCGTCGATGTCGTTCTCGAATGCACCGGTAAGTTCCTGACCCCGGAGGTGCTGGAGGGACATCTGAAGCGCGGGGCCAAGCGGGTGATCGTCGCCGCGCCGGTCAAGGATCCGTCCGTCCTGAATGTCGTCGTCGGCATCAACGAGCGCCTCTACGATCCCGCTAAGCATCCGATCGTGACGGCCGCCTCCTGCACCACGAACTGCCTGGCTCCGGTCGTAAAGGTCGTCCACGATAACCTCGGTATCCGGCATGGCCAGATCACGACGATCCACGATCCCACCAACACCAACGTCGTGGTCGACGCCCCGCACAAGGACCTGCGCCGGGCCCGTTCGGCGATGCTCTCGCTCCAGCCAACGACGACGGGCAGCGCAACGGCGATCGCGCTGATCTATCCGGAGCTCAAGGGGAAGCTGGATGGCCACGCGGTCCGCGCCCCCGTGCTCAACGCCTCGCTGACCGATTGCGTCTTTGAACTTGAACGGTCGACGACGGCCGCTGAGGTCAATGAGCTTTTCAAGAGCGCAGCTACAGGACCGCTCGCCGGGATCCTCGGTTTCGAAGGGCGTCCTCTCGTCTCGATCGACTATCAGCGCGATACGCGCTCCAGCATCGTCGATGGCCTTTCCACACTCGTCACCGATGGCACGATGCTCAAGGTCTACGCTTGGTACGACAACGAGATGGGATATGCCTGTCGCATGGTCGATCTCGCCTGCCATCTCGAAGCGGTCGGGATCTGACGCGATGAATGAGGGCACGCGCAACTACGCCATTGTGACGGCCGCATATTGGGGCTTCACCCTCACGGACGGCGCTTTGCGTATGCTCGTGCTGCTGCACTTCTTTAGGCTCGGATACTCGCCTTTCACCCTCGCTTTTCTCTTCCTCCTCTATGAGGCGGCGGGCGTGATGGCCAACTTCATCGGCGGCTGGCTCGCAGCGCGCTACGGCATCACCAGGATGCTCGCGATCGGCCTGACGACGCAGATCACCGGCTTTCTGGTCCTCTCGGCTCTTTCGCCAGATTGGTCGGCCGTTGCCTCCGTGATCTGGGTGGTACTCGCCCAGGGTATCTGCGGCGTCGCCAAGGATCTGACGAAGACGGCCTCGAAATCGGCCATCAAGATCGCCGAAACCGCCGCGAAGACGCAGGATTCAGAAGGCCGCCTCTTCCGCTGGGTCGCCTGGTTCACAGGCTCGAAGAACGCGATGAAGGGCTTCGGCTTCTTCCTCGGCGGGCTGCTGCTCGAACTCCTCGGCTTCCGGGGCGCGCTGTGGGCGATGGCGGTTGCGCTCAGCGTAGTGCTGTTCGGGGTGGTGATCTCGCTGCCGCTCATGCTCGGAAAGGCCAAGGCGAGCAAGAGCGCACGCGAGCTCTTCGGCAAGAACCGTGGCGTGAATCTGCTCGCGATCGCGCGCGTCGCCCTCTTCGGAGCCCGGGACGTCTGGTTCGTCGTCGGCGTGCCCGTCTTCCTCTACGCCGCGGGCTGGACCTTCACGATGGTCGGCAGCTTCGTCGCGCTGTGGACCATCGGCTACGGGCTCGTGCAAGCAGCGGCGCCCGCCGTGGTCAAGGGCAGTCCCGACGGCCTGACGCAGGAGGTGAGAGCTGCAAGGCGCTGGTCGCTGATCCTCGCCATCATTCCCGCCGCCATCGCCGCGGTTCTGGCGAGCAACTCGGGATTGAGGCCGGATATCGTCCTGGTGGTCGGCCTGGGCCTGTTCGGCTTTGCCTTCGCCGTCAATTCCTCGGTCCACTCCTATCTGATCCTGGCCTATGCCGGATCCGAGAAGGCAGCCGAGGATGTCGGGTTCTACTATGCCGCCAACGCGTTGGGGCGCTTCACCGGCACATTGCTTTCAGGCCTGCTCTACCAATGGGGCGGCATTTTCGCCTGCCTGATCGGATCATGCCTGATGCTGATCGCCTGTTTCCTGGCAACGCTCGCGTTGCCAGGGCGAGATGAGCTCGCGCCGGAACAGATCTAGGCACTTAGAGATCGGGGAAACTCGGCTACCCCGCTTGCGGCTTGTGCCAATCGCTGACGATGTGCGCGCCGGATGGGCATTGCGGTCGCAATCGTCATTCCTATGCGGCGACGCGAGATTGCCGCGCCAATCCCATCCGCTCGTGCTGCTCCCAGGCGAGGTGCACAGCGCGATACACCTAACGCATAGGTTGTCAGGATCCCTCTTCGCCCTACTAGATCGCCGGGGGGGTAACAAGAATGACAGTCGACGAACTTGTAAGGCATATCGCCGCGAGCCCGCAGCACCAGCATCTCTACCATTTCACCGATGAAGCGAACTTCGCAGGGATTAACGCACACGGAATCCTGTCGAAGTCACAGCTACGCGCCAAGGGCCTCTGGCCACCGACCGCGACCGGTGGCAACGAACTAAGCCAGAGGCTGGATTTAGAGCGGGGGATCGATCCATACGTCAGCCTATGCATGACCCGGAACCATGGCATGAAGTTTCTGGCGCAGCAGGCCGGGCGGCTCCCAAAGCCGCATTATCTCGGCATCAATCCAGCGGTTCTGGCCACTCCGGGAGTGAGAGTCGCTCTTGGCGTGGCCAACGCAAACGACGTATTGATCTTGCCGATAGCCGAGGCCATCGCCCATATGGACATCGAGGTCCTCTATAGTCGGACCGATTGGACTGACGCGGCGATCCAGACGAGACTGCGCGCAGCCGAAAAATTCGAGGTACTCGTTCCAACCTTGGTACCCAGGGCAATGATCATGGTGCGTTACTAGTGGCCAGCAGACCGGTGTTCATCCCGACCCTAGCGGGCACTCAACTGACCCACGAGCGGTCCTTCGAGTTCAACTGGTCTTCGGGGTTCGCAGAAAGTCAAAAAAAGAAAAACGTCATCGCGCTGCATAATGCTGCCAAGCGCGCTGGCCTGGAGAATGTCCTCGAAATTTCGACGAAGTCCGATGTCGAGGTTGGCCGCAGGTTGAGCGCCTTTAGCCTCAAGATCAATCTGGAGGGATTTCAATACCCCTTGGAGAGCGTCTACCAAGGCTCGAAGGTCTTCGAGCGCCAGGGACCGTTCCCCGAGATATTTGAGTTTCAGCCGCGTGAGGCGAAACGCTTCATCCGTGAGATCGACGCCGGCAATCTGATCGGCTTTGAACTGGAAGGAAAGCGCTTCCCGCTGAGCCCGAAGAACGCCTTTTATGACTGGCTCTACATTCGAGCTCTGGCCGGACACTCCGAGTGGATCGCAGCCAACGTCGACTACGACGGTTACACGGACATCGAGTTCAACCCCGAGAAGCAGGTCAACTGCCAGGCGCGGGCGTTCGCGGAACTCAAGAGCCTTTATGCAAGGTCGGAGCTTGAGAAAGCCGTAGCCGACTTCGACTACTTCGCATCCAGGCTGCCGCCGATTTAGGCGGCTGCTTTTTCTTGATGTGTCTCCACGACGAAGGCCGCCAAGGCTCCGGCCATGTTGACTGCAAGGCTGGCATGGCGCTGTGAGGGTCTTACTGGAATCTTGCCGCCTCGGCCGTGCGAGTCCGACAGCCTGTTCCGTAGGGTGCCGAGGCCGTTGACCAAATTCATGGCGCTGCCAAGGATCGCCTTGATCGGTGCCTCGGTGTGCTGGTCAGGCGCCAAATTCAGTAAGTTGGCCACCGCCTTGTACAGATCGGGCAGATCCGCCCGGTCGTCGTAGCTCTCATCCCGCTCGTCGAGCACGCGCTTGCAGACCGTCTCCAGCAGGGTTCGGGCCATGGTGATCGCGCCCTCGGGGTCGGTTGTTCGCCGCGCCAGGGCTTTGGTCCAGACCGCATGCACGCCGTCGCTGTCGAACGTCGCCAACGTGTCGCCAGCGACGATGTCGAGAGGCGCACGATTCGCTCCCTCGAGGTGATCGATAATCCGGGTGAAGGCGTCGTTCAGGTGCTTTCGCCGCCCCTTGTACCCGGCGATCTCGCCGAGCTCACCCCACAGGGACGCGAGGGTCCGGTTCGTCCGCACCATCTCCGGCAACAAGGCTTTGAGCTGGTCGTCCTGCATAAATTCGCTTCGCAAGGCCGAATACATCGGCTCGTCGCGTTCGCCGCCGGTGCAGCTCGCCCGCATGACGTTCTCGAGAAGTCGCGCCCGCTCCAGCCAACTGTCAGGCATATCGTAAAACGTCATGGGTTAGCCATTCGGTTAGCCTCGGCGCGCTCGAGCAAGGCTCAAGGACCGTGATAATACGAAATCAGCGGCGGGTGCTCGGGATCGTCCTCCGTCATGAGCCGATCTACGAAATCCAACGGGCTTGCTGGCGAGGGCTCGACCAACGCTTGATCGATGATCACTATTTGATGACTCAGCAGGTCCGTCTCGGCGATCCGATAAAGGTATGTGTAGAAGGCCGCCACCAGCTCGGGATTGATGTCCGGGGTGATATTCTTGAGCGGAGTGTCGATGATGAGCAACGAGGGCACCGGCATGGCCTTGATCGCCGCAGTCCGATGGAGAGCCAAGGCGAAGCAGATCGTGAACAGGGTCTTCTTCCCCCCGCTGCCGGCCGTGAAAAAGCTATAGGCAGCCGTTTCGTCGCCCTCGGGCCAGATCTCCGGGATTAGGGTCCTGCGGTTGATGTTGACGGTGTCCTTGGGCCCCACCCCGGGAACACGCGTCGCGATCAAGGCTTCGAGGAAGTTTTCGCCCAACGCCCTGAAATTCTCATCGGCCTTGCTGAGCCGCATCTGCTCCTGTCGGATCTCTCGTTCCAGCCGCGTGATAACCTCGGACAGCTTGTCGGCTTCGGCGAGCATCTCGGTAACTGCGCCGGGCATGGCCCTGACCCGATTGAGAAACCTTTTGCGTTCTTCAATTTCAGCAACCTCACGTTCCGCTTGCCGCGAACGGGCAGCGCGATCCGTCTCGTAGCCGCTCAGTAACTCCGACACATCGTGGTCCAGCCGGTCTTTGTCTGCTACGAGCTTTACGATCCGCTCCAACTGCCGCTTGCGCGCGATGGCGTGCCGACGAAGCGCCTGTTCGATGTCCGTAAGCCTGGCTTCCAGGTCGCTGCTGATGCTCGCGGGATTGATCTCATCGCTGCTCGGAAGCACGACCTGAAGGCACAGATAGCAACTTCCTTCCGGGGCCCGATGAGCCGCGAGGGGTTGGCCGCACTGCGGACAATTTTCGAATGCGCTGCCGGATAGAACGGACCGAGCCCGATCCGCACGCGCCACCTTGAACTTCATAGACATGAGTTCGGCGCGGAGTTCTCTCTGTTCCTCGATCCGGCGATCGAGATCTTCCAAGGTCTCCTGTTCGGCATCGAGCTGGTTCGACATTTGACGCAGGCGGACGCGTTGTTCGTCCACGAAATGGGTCTGCCTGAAGAAGTCGTTCGCACTCGCGGTCAGGTCGGCTTGCACATCGACGAGCCGGAAGTGATCCTTCACGATCTCGGCGTCGATCTGGGAGGCGGAGGCGAAGCCGAACTGTGCCAGGAACCCACGGATACGCTCTGCCGCTTCGGTTTTGGACCTCTGATCGGTACGTGCCTGATCGAACTCGGCCTGCAACGTACTCAGCCGCTCACTGTAATAGCCCGCGAAAAAGTTAAGTGCGTCCTTGCTCTTTTCCGCAAGAACGGGTTGGCCCAGGCGAAAAAAGGAGGAATCCAGTTGTTCCTGCTCAAGGTAGCAGAATTTCAGTAGGTCCCGGAAGCTGAGACGTACCATGGGAGAGTCATCATCGCCGGTTCGCTTGCGAACCCGGATGATCGGGTAGCCAAGCAGCCGCAAGAGAAGGTCGCTCAGGTTGACCACGTCGTCACCATATACGACGGGGCCATCCCCCTTTGTCCGGATCAGAAGAGCGACAGGCTCGCCATCGTCTTCAATCCACGAAACCTTCGCCACCCCCTCTCCTTTGACGCGCTCGATCAGCACCTGCCTCTCACCAATCGTGAGGGTAAGCTGGACCGACAGAAGTTCTCGTTGAACTGCGGTCGTGAGCTCGAGGGATCCGCCAAAACAAAAATCGACCAAGCGGGCAATCGTCGACTTTCCGAGACTCAAAATTCCATGTACAAATGTGATATTTCGTCCAAATCTGACGATTTCCTCGCTTTTGCGGCAGTATAATTTTAGCGTTTCAAGTCGAATTTTCATTGTTCGATGGTCTCACCCATGCGAAGCGACGCCAGTTCCGGGAAAGTCTTGTAGACGAACTCCATCAGCGTACTGGCCGATAGGTCCAGATGGCGTTTGAGCAGAATCGCACGTTGAGCGATTGCGGCGTACTCAGGCTCTTCACGTAGTGACGAGGCCGCCCGGCGGCCGCGCTCCGTGAGTCCGATCATGATCGTGCGACCACTGGCACCGACCGCAACCAGTCCACGGCCAGCGAGAGTGTTGAGGAATCGACGGTATCGATGGTCCCAGGGGCCGTACTTGAACCGCACCATGCGCGCTTCGATCGAGTGGCGCTCGAAATCGTGGGCGCCGATCGACGGGTCCAGCACGTCGCGGGCCAAAAGCGCCCGTTCGAGATAATCGGGGTATCGAAGCAAGAAATCGAGCTTGGCGAGCTTCGTCAGCCCTTCAATCTGCTTCTCGCCGTTGCGGCCGCCGAACGTATCGATGAGGACAAGCAGACGCCCGAGATGAAGCGCGTCGTCCCCCTCCAGATAGTTCACGATCTCGGGCAAGGTGGCCACGCTACTCGGTCTCCGTAAGCGGGAGCGTCCGCGAGGGATCCCACCAGACCCGGCATTCCTCGGAGAGCAGACCCGCCGCACCAATCAGATGCTCGGCGCGGCAGCCGAATAGGGTACTCGCTTCCGCTTGGCTGATCGCACCCGCTTGGGCTTTCAACGCCTCGAACATTGCCGGGCCGTACGGTGCGCCGGTAAGCTCGGCGGCCTTCTCGGCGTCGCGCGCGGCTCGTTTGGCGAAGTGCTGAAAATGGGCCAGCCTCTTGTTCGCCTCGGTCAGGCCGAACTTTTCCTTCCAACGGAGGAAGGCGGTATCGAGCGAGGATACATCGTCCTTCATTTCGTCGATGTCGGCATAGCTGATGGAGCCGGCTGCCATTTTGAGCTCCATTTTTCCCAGACCCGGCGGTATCGACTCACGCGTTGTGAAGCCTGCGATCGCTAGCAGCTCGCCGCTGACGGACTGCGGCTGCATCAAGCTGCGAAGGACCTCTCCATCGATCCGCTTTCGGGCCGTCCGGAGCCGCTCCAAATGTTGAGGCAAGTTTTCGACGACGTCGTGAACGTCAAGAATGAAGCCCGACAGCCCGGGCGAGGACACTTCCCAGACGTGACCTCGAAGTCCCTTTGCCATCACGAACAACTCCGCCCACCGCAGCTCTCTGAGCGCTGGAAATTCACCCAGTGCGTGAACGATCTCGATATCCGGCTGATCGATGCCGGTTCGCCGTTCCTCTAGAACCACCCTCGCAAGGGTTCGAACAACATCCTCAACGGGAACCCCTGCCGCGCCGGCGACAACCTTGAGATAGGCGACGATCCTGTCACGAGTGCCGCATCCGTCGTGACCCGGGTTTTCCCGGCAGCGCTTGAGCACATTGCGCAAGTCGTCGACGCCATCACCAGCAAAGAAAACGAAGTTTGTGACCAGAACGAACTGCCTGAAGCGACCGGGATAGCGAGCATCGCGGACACAGAACCGGATCAGGGAGCCACGTACGGATGGATCAGTCGATCGAAATGGCTTCTGATTGAGTTCGCGGCTCTTGACCTGGATGCCCGTTAAGCTGCCGTCGCCGTGCTCAATCAGGACATCTTCAACATGCTCGCAATAGACCGCTTTGACATCAGATCCGTTTCTCAAGGTCTGAAGGCATTTAAGCGCCGTAAAGTTGATCTGGTAGCGGAAACGTCTTTGAGTCTCGTCGCCTGCATCCGGCACGGACATTTCATCGACACGCGTCTCGATCTCGCTCACTCGCCCCCCAGCGCCGAACCTTCGCAATCCTAGCGAGAGAAAAACTATCCACTTTCTCTAAGGTTACAACAGGCCATTCTGATAACTTGCCTCGCCCTAGTAGCGGCTGAATACGCAGGCGGATGGCGCAAATCCGCCTTCGTTGAAGCGGACCTGTCGACCGTCCGACACATGATCGGCGTCGTACAGTTGACTGCTCGTCCTGGCATCGTTCGATGGCGTGAGAGCGATCAACGCGACCGCCTTCCGCTATTTGTTCGCCAACCCGGCTCGCAAAGGTCCCCTCGACCATGAGTGCGGCATCAGCCGGTCGAGGGTCTCGCGTGGACTGAGCCCCCCGGGCGCAAGAATCCGCAAGAGACACGGCGTCGGGGGGCTGCATCGAGCGGCCGGGCCGCTCGCAAGCCCGCCAACCCAGCGATGACGAAAATCACGGCGCCACGTCCTGGTGCGGCCAAACCTAGCCAAAAAACTTATCGAGCAGATGGAAATCCAACTGAACTACCTTATCGACGGGGTCGAGATATTGCTTCATATCTTCGAATACACTAACAATATTTGCTAGTTGCGAGTCCGTATATATCAGAGCATATATATCATGCTTCTTGAAAAACGAACGATGCTTCAGCATCTCCTTCTCAAAATTATCGGATGCCATCTCATTGATTTTGGCCTGATTTAGACCTCTGATAGAACTGAGATATCCGTGGGTCGACCAAGGAGAAAGTTCGTAGCCGACCTTACGCATCGTATAAGGATCGATGATACAAAAATCCAACCTGTATTTATGCTTCGCCACCGGACCTTCATAACGATATTCAGGAATAAGAAGCGGGATATTATCTGGATTGTTAGATGCGCGGACATAATCTACGTATAGATTTGCGATTTCCTTTTCATACGGCGACCCCGAAGCGCGAACGAGGGTGTTCTTGAAAAACGCCAAGTACGCATTAACGTCCGAAAATTCGATCTTGTCCTCATCACCTTGCACCACGAGGCCGGAATTCAGAATGTGCCCGATGGTCCAGTACAGTTTAGGAAAATGCCGGATCTCGCTTTTATCGTTTTCCCAAACACCGTTCACGTAGCGCGGCGTAATCAGTAGCCCGTAGTCGGCTTTATTCTGCCCTATCCAGATTTCAGACTCTGCAATTGGCGGTCGAACGCGTGATAATTCATCAAAATGCTTCAAATAAGAACGCTTAAGGAACAACATAAAGTATTTCTGAGCCGCCTCGGATTTCCTCAGCATCTCGTAATTGATGCGGTGCGAGTTTGGAAATAGAGCATCTTCTGACGACATCGCCTGCCTAAAGCCCTTCATATACAGAGTCGCATATTGCTCCGGTGAAAGGATCACTTCGTGCAGTAGATCGATAAACTGTGCAGCTTTCCCGCCTATAATGGCATTCAGTGAACTCTCTTTGAGTACTCCAGTTTCTTTAAGAACCTGAGGGAGCATTGCTCTGAGCTCTGTCGTCATATCGACCACCAAGCGGTTACGGGCGGTCTTGATCGGATCGCGGGGCATTCAGCTTCCTCGTAGGCAGGCAACTGAAGGTCAGTGCCTCATTTTGATTATTCAAGCGGCGGTTTCTAGCTCAGCTTCAGCGTCGGTAGCAATCGCCGTCGATATCAACTTGAGTACATGGGGAGCAGCGAGTTGAGCTCCAGGGCCGCTCGTGTCCGGCAGACCGGAAAGTGGAGCGATGCAGGCGCGTCACCGAACTTCTGGAGCGCATTGAGAGGCGAGAACCATTCCGCATCAGGTCCTTGCCGAAACTTCCGTGGCCATTGCTTCCTAAAGCCGCAAATGACTGCGACGGGCTGAGCCAGGCATCAGCAGAAATCCAGCGCTTTTGATCGCGTCGCGCGGTCAGTGCAGTGAGGGGGCTCGGACGTCAGGCCAAGTCCCCTCACTGCACAGATACTCTCTCGACATTGACTTCCGCGTTGAGCTCCCGGCCGCTCACGGATCCTTCGTCCCATCCTTGCCGAATTGCTTGAGGAAGGCGGTCAGATCCTTGATCTCCTGCTCGTTCTTGATCCCGGCGAATACCATCTTGGTTCCCGGGATCCTGGCCTTCGGATCCTTGATGTAGACGGCGAATGTCGCATCGTCCCAGGTGATACCCGAGTTCTTGTTGGCGCTCGAATAGCTGTAGCCCTCGACTGATCCGGAATGCCGCCCGAACAGGCCATTGAGTTCTGGCCCGACGCCGTTCTTTGCGGTTTCACCTATCTGGTGGCAGGCCCGGCACTTGTTCCAGGAGCGCTCGCCAGCGGAGATGTCCTGGGCAACGACAACGGACGGCGAGAGGGCGAGCAAGGCAAGCATAGGCCACAGGCGATTCATGATCGATGGATCTCCAATGATGAAAGGGTCAGATGGCGAAGCCGCCACGAAGCGGATGAAACAGGACAACGTCGCCGGGCCGAACGCCGCCGTTTTCCGCGGCGATCTCGGCCAGGCCATCGGCTTCGGCGAGTGGTTGCAGCCGGGCAGAACCGCCGCGGCCAAGGATCTCGACGCCAAGGCCATCGTGACCGTTGACGAGCTTAACCGGAACGAACTCGGTTCGGCCTGCTCGGCGCGCAAAGGCCGACTTGCTCGGGAGCGGAAAGCCGAGCCGCTGTGGAGGCTCCCGCCCCTCAAGCGTGGAGGTCATCGCTCGGCCCAGCAGGAGCCAGCACACCAGGCTCGAAACGGGATTGCCCGGCAGGCCCAGATAGGCCGCGGAACCGATGCGGCCGACGACGGCAGGCTTGCCGGGCTTCAAAGCGATCTTGAGCGTCTCGCCGCTGCCGTCTGCCTGCACCAACGCCTCAAGCGCATGGTCCTCCTCGCCGAGGGAGGCGCCTCCGCTCGTGACTACGAGGTCGGCGCGCTCCGCCATGTACCGCAGACGATCCGCGAGCATTTCTGGCCGGTCAGGAACCCAACCGCCGTCGATCGGAACCAGTCCCGATTGCTCGATCAAGGCGAGCAGCATTGGTCGATTGGAATCATAGATCGCGCTGGGCTCGAGCGTGTCACCAGCCTGTCGGAGCTCGTCTCCCGTCGAGATCACGGCAACACGCGGCCGTGCGCGTACCCTGAAGGTGCCGATGCCCTGCGCGGCGGCAAGGGCGATATGACGTGCATCGAGGCGCTCGCCCGCCTGAAGTAGGATCTCAAGCGGTTGGACGTCCTCTCCCTTGATCCGGATATTGTCTCCCGCCCGGATCGGGCGACGCAGGACGATGGCATCACCATCGCGTTCGACATGCTCCTGCATGACCACGGCGTCGGCCCCCTCGGGAATAGGGGCTCCGGTGAATAGCCGGGTCGCTTGGCCTGGAGCGATCTCGTCCCCTCGACGGCCAGCGGGCACGCGGCCGACCACCCGCAAGCGGGTGCCGACCGCAATCCCGTCGCACGCAACCACGGCATAGCCGTCCATGGCGGATTGGGTGAAGGGCGGTGTCGCAACCAGCGCGACAACGGGCTCGGAAAGCGTGCGCCCTGTCCCCTGCGCCACAGGGACAATGTCAGCTCCGATCAGCGGCATGGCATAGGCTGAAGCGCGAGCGCATGCTTCCGACACCGAGTGCGTAACAGAAGCGCGATCGACAGGGGGAGTCGCGAGCAGTGCTTCGGCTGCAACGAGAGCGGTCATGGGTAACCTGCGAGCTGGAAGCGAACGGAAACGAACGGGTCGCACGTGCGTGCGACCCGCTTATCGCGACGGCCTCAGACCGCGTATTCGCGGCTCTTGAAGGACAGATGCCTGGTATTTTCCGGCGCGCTCGCGATCTTCCGGATGTTGCCCCAAGTCTGCTTGTAGTTCGGGATTACGAACTCATTGACGCCTGCCGAGACGACGTTGCCTTGGACCCCGGTGGGAAACCCGAAAAGCATGAAGGCCTGCTTTCGCTTTGCCGAAGGTGTCGGATAGGCCATGGCCTGCGTCGAGCCATTGTCGTTGTAGACCTCGACGAGATCGCCATTCTTGAGGCCGAGCTCGGCCATGTCGGCAGGGTTCAGCTCGATGAAGGGATAGGGCTGCGCGTCCATGACAAAGTCGTTCTTCTGGTCGAGGTAAGCGCTTTGCCAGATCAGGTTGGCTCGCCCGTTGTTGATCAGGAACGGGAACTTGTCTTTCTCGGCCTGCTTTCCCGCAGCCTGGAGACCTCGCCACTGCGTCTCCATGAATGTCGCCTTGCCGTCCTTGCCACCGAACTTGCCATCGGAGAACAGCCGCTTCGTGCCGATGATCTTGCCGTCCGCGAAGCCGGTCGCCGGCTCCTGGAAGCCATTCGTGCCCATCACCTTCAGGCGAGCATAGG
This sequence comes from Allobosea sp. WAO, assembly GCF_001509835.1. Classification (GTDB taxonomy): domain Bacteria; phylum Pseudomonadota; class Alphaproteobacteria; order Rhizobiales; family Beijerinckiaceae; genus Allobosea. Next base: position 144,287 of record NZ_JXTJ01000015.1, on the reverse strand, counting down.
TGACGTGCTCGCCGCCCTTCTCATGCTTGGCATAGCCATCCATGAAGGCATCTTCCTCGGTCTTCCAATCGAAGCCTTTGAAGTTGTCGGCGACCTGCGCCATCCCGATCTCCCGGAAGACGCGCTCCATGTTGTTGGCGATGCGCGCCGCGATCAGGCAATCGGGCATCGCCTGTCCGGGCGGATCCATGTAGCGCTCGACGAGGCGCATCCGGCGCTCGCCGTTCATGGAGGTCAGGTTCATCTCGCCGGAGGTCGCAGCCGGGAGCCAGACATGGGATGCCTGACCGATTTGGGTCGGCACGATGTCGACGTCGACCGAGAACAGCCCGCCCTTCTTGACCGCCTCGACGATGGCGTTGACCAGTGCCGGACGATCCCCGAATGGCACGGAATCCATCGCCTCCTTCACCAGGTCGGTGCGCTTCTTGTAGTTCCGCTTGAACTGGTACGCATTGAGCGTCGTCTTGTAGTGGTCGCAACCCCAGATGTGGTGGACGCCCCCCTTGCCTTCGAGCAGGAGCTTGTCGACATACGCCGCCGGGCGGCCGACATGGGCGTCGGACGGGCGCGAGTAGCCTTCCTGGTGGCCGCCTAGACGGACGCAGCCGCCTCCCGGCCGACCGATGTTGCCCGTGGCGAGCGCGACATTCACGAGCGCGCCGTTGGTGCGGTAGTTGTCGTTGCCCCAGATCAGGCCCTTCTCATAGGCGAACATGGTGCGGCGACGTGCATTGCCGTCCTTGGGCGACGCGATCCATTCCGCCGACTGGCGGATCTGGTCGACGGTAAGGCCCGTCAGAGCGGCAGCTTGCTCCAGCGTCGTCTTGTTGGCCGCGACCATCTTGTCGAAGCCGTTGGTTGAGGCGGCGATCAGTGCCTTGTCGACCCACCCCTTCTCGGCGATGTACGTCATCCAGGCATTGAACAACGCCAGATCGCTGCCCGAGTTGATGGCGAGGTGCATCACCCGGTCCTTGCCGGCCTCTACTTCGCAGGCGTTGACCGTCACGGTGCGACGCGGATCGATTATGACGATGCGTGCGGGTGGATGAGCCTCATTCGGAAGCTCGGCGCGCTTCTTGTCCATCGACGTGCCACGCAGGTTCGGCACCCAATGGTTCAGGAAATAGTTGGTCTGCGTCTCCAGCGGATTGGCGCCAACCACGACGATTGTGTCAGCAAGCTCGGCGTCCTCGTAGCAATTGTTGAGCTCGCCGATGCCCATGTCGCGCGTGGCGTGGACCTCGGAATTGTAGGCCGGCCGATTGTGGATCCGGATGTTCTTCACCTTCATGGCGCCGAAATAGAGCTTCCCGGTGCCCCAGGTGTTCTCGTACCCGCCGCCGGCTCCGCCGTGGTCGAAGGCGGAAACGAAGAGCCCGTCCTCACCCTGGTCCTTGACGATCTGGCAGGTGACCCGGGCCACGAGATCGAGCGCATCATCCCAGGATGTCGGCGACATCGCGCCGTAGCGCCAGACCATCGGGTGCGTGAGGCGCTGCTGCTGCGTCGAACGCGCTTCCGAGTACGAGGTCTCCGCCATGCGGGCGCCGCGGACCGAGCCGAGGCCCGAATTCACCACGCAGTTCTTGTCCGGCATGATGACTACGTGGACGTCCTTACCGTCCTGTTTGACGATGTTGTACATGGACGGCGAATACCAGGCGTCGCTTTCGGCCCCTTGCTGCTTGGCGAGGTCGACCTTGAACTTGTTCTGGCTCGGATCCGTGCCGCCCTGCCTGTTGATGTCCCAGGTGTAGGCCTTGTAGCCGCACCCGACGATGCAGAAGTGGCAGGTGACGTTATGCTCCTTGGCATCCGCAGGGACGATCGGGAGGCGATCGATCTGGCGCTTGTAGGTCATGACCTTCTCCCTCAGAGCACGTTGGACAGGCGGCCGAAGAGAAGCTCGTCCAGCCCCTCTGCAACGATGTCGCCATTGGCTTCGACACGCAGCGCGTATTGCGGCAGATTTTGAGTAGACTGCCCCCAAACCTGCTGGCCGCCGGCCTCGCAATCGAAGCGGGAGTAGTGCCCGGGGCAGTTCAGCGTCTTGTCGGCCGCGTTGAACGCAAGCGGGAAGCCCTTGTGCGGGCAGACAGTCGAAAAGCCGACGATGTCTCCGTCGGGGCCGACACCTCCCGGAACTCGCTTGCCGAGCTTGATCAGCACACCCGGCGCATCATCATCGGGATAGGCTACGTCCTTCGGCTCGTTGACCTTGAGCTCCGCAACGGTTCCGAGCTTGTTGGCGGGATAGTCGACCAGCGCGGCAGCGGGCTTCGCCTGGGCCGGCGCGGCAACCATCGTTGTCGCGGCGGCGCCGGCGGCTGCCATGCCCGCTCCCGACAGGAAACGGCGGCGGCCGAGATCGACCATCAGATCGCACTTCTTCATTGGGATTCCTCCAGCCAGCTTCTCGTGAGCGGTAGGAGGTGATTGCAGGCCCCGTGCCAAAGCTTAGGCGGCAAAAAGCCTGAACAAAAACAATGATCTAAGGATCGCGGCTGGTTTGTGGATGTTCGAGTTTCCGAACATGCTGCGGCCGCGAAGGTTCGGAAAACCGACGGCGGTACTCGACCGCCCGGAAACCTAGGTTGCTTCGACTTTTCTCTGGAACGGAAGGGCGGTTACGGACGATTGGGACAAGCCGGCGGCTGCGGCGACCTGCTCAGGCCGAAGGCGGGCGATTGCGGCGTGTTCTGCTCCTACGGCGACGTGCCATGCCCGCCCATCCAGAAGACGCGGGTCGGAGGGCAATCCTCATCTTGCTGCGGAGGCGGTTGCCACGGCTGAGGTGGAACGGTGCGCTCCTACTCCCGAGCCGGGGCAATTCCGTGGCGCTTCATCTTCTCCCAAAGCGTGGTCCGGGAGACCGCAAGCGCCTTCGCAGTGGCAAGCACCGCTCCATCATTTTCGGCGAGGACGCGGGCAATATGGCGCCGCTCGGCCTCGTCGCGAATGCCCTCCAACCCTTCCCGCTGAGAAGGTTTGAAGACAGGTCCGAGATCAGGAAACAGATCGCCTGGCATCAGCAACGGCCCGTCGCTCAAGGCGATCGCGCGCTCCACACGATTGCGGAGTTCACGGACGTTGCCGGGCCAGTCATGGGTCAGCGCGGTCTCCATGGCCAGCGCGCTCGTCCCTTGGATGCGAACAACCGAATCCTCGGTCAGCTCGGTGACGAAGCGATCAATCAGCCAGACGATGTCCTCTCCGCGGTCGCGCAGCGGAGGAACCGGAACATGTACGACGTTGATCCGATACAGCAGATCTTCCCGGAACGAGCCTTCCTTGACCTTCTGCGGGAGGTCGACGTTGGTCGCGCAAACCACCCTGGCCTTGAACGGAATGACCTGCTCGCCGCCAACCCGAGTAAAGCTGCGCTCCTCGAGAAGCCGTAGAAGCTTGGCCTGGAGCTTAGGAGGCAAGTCGCCGATCTCGTCGAGAAACAAGGTTCCAGTCCCGGCACGCTCGGCATAGCCGAGATGGCGTGCGTGAGCGCCAGAAAATGCGCCCTTCTCATGGCCGAAGAGTTCGCTCTCCATGAGCTCTGCGGGTATGGCAGCGCAGTTCACCGCCATGAACGGCCCCGCCTTGCCGCGCGAGGCATGGAGCAGGCGGGCGCAGACTTCCTTGCCGCTCCCGGTCTCGCCCGTCAGCAGGACCGGGGCGCCGACCTTGGCCAGTCGCCCCAGCGTGCCTTCCAGCGCACGCATTGCAGGCGATACGCCGAGGATCCCTTCGCTCTCCGGCTGAGGCGAATCGACCAGAGACTCCACCCGCTCGAGGAATGAAGACATTTCAAAGGGCTTGGTGACGTAGTCGCCTGCACCGCACCGCATCAACCTGACGGCCTGATCGATCTCGCCAAAGGCGGTCATGAACAGGAACGGTGGAGCTCGCTCGGACTTCGCGGTCTCGAGGAAGATCTCCTCGCCATTGCCGTCCGGCAGCTTGAGATCGCAGATCACAGCCTGAGGACGACGCTTCGCGAGCCCCTGCACGGCCTCGGCCTTCGTCTTCCACCAGGTGACGTCGGCTCCCTCGAGGGCAAGCCGCTGGGCAAGGGACTCGCCCATAATCGGATCATCCTCGATCAGGCCAATCGCACATCGTTCAAGCGACATCGCGAAGCTCCTCTACAGGTGCCAGTGGCACCCGAACCTGGACTAGCGCTCCACCGAGATGGGAGACACCAACGATCGCGCGCCCGCGCAGATCTTGAAGCAGGCGCCGGGTCACCCAAAGCCCCAGACCTGAGCCCTCACCAACCGGGGCTGGCTTTTGGCTTTCTCCGGTGAGCACTGCCTCGGCCTCGACATTGAGACCCGGACCTTCGTCATGGACTTCGAGTAGCAGATTCTCCGCATCAACCGTTGCGAGGAAGATGAGCTGTCCGCCTTCCGGGCTGGCCTGTATCGCATTCAAGAGCAAATTCAGAACGACCTGGCGAAGAGCTGACGCGTCCGTTGGCAATTCGCCCTCGAGCATGTTCCGCCAATCGATGGAGATAGCGTGCCGCACGAGTTCAGGGCCGACCAGAAGGCGAATATCGTCCAGGTCAGCCGCCGCGAGTCGGCTTGGGCCGCGATCGGCGCGATAGGCCGTCAACGTCGACCGCACAACATCGCGGATGCCCTTCAGGCCGCGCTCGATCAGGTTGAGCGATGTCGAGCGAACCGAGGGCTTGTCGCCGTGACGCTTCAGGGTATCGATCGCGTTGAACAGGCCGCCGAGCGGATTGTTGATTTCGTGCGCCATGCCGGAAGCAAGCCGGCCGAGGCTGGCGAGCCGCTCCTCGTTCGCCAGCTCCTTCGCGATGGCCTCGCGTTCATTGACGGCATCGGCCATCGCATTGAAGCGAACGAAGAGGCGCCTGAACTCGCGCGTCGATCTTTTGATCTGGTCTTGTGGGATAGGCTGCACCGGTCCGGAGACACTGAGATCGAGGTGCCGGGACAACGTAGCAAGAGGACCAAGCATACGCCGGATGATCCAGTATCCGAATGCGGCCAGAAGCAGGGCGATCCCGGTATTGGTGGCGATCAGTGTTCGCAGGACCTCACCACGCTCGCGCAAGAGGTGACTGATATCGTAGTCGGCATAAATCTCGCCGATACGTCGGTCCTGGTAGATCAGCGGTTTCCGGGCAAAGGCGCGCGCCTTGTCGCTATCGACAATGAGAACAGCATCACCCTCAAAATGGCGATCCCGATCGGACTGCCGACTGAGCACAGGCGCTTTTCTGGGATCACTCGCGGCGAGCGTCTCTCCCTTGCTGTCGACAACGACGACGCTGGCTCGGCCAAAGCCTCCCTCGAGGTTTGCCCCACGCTCGATCGTGTCGAATATCTCCCAGATATCCTCCCGGAGGACATGCGGAATAAGCGCGGAGGCGAGACCGTTGAGGTAGATCATCGACATCGCCGCGAGCTGCCGTTCCTGCGTTTCGCGCAGCCTCGACAGCACCGCGTTGGTCATGACGATGCTAACGATCAGCATGAATGCGGCCACGAGGGCTGGAGCTTTGAAGGCGAGCGGCCAGCGCCGCGGATCAAGCGAAGCGCGTTTCATCCGAGCGCCCTCACTAAGTCAACGCGCCGGGCAATACTGTCGAAGAGCGAGGGATCTTCCGTGGCGAAGCCGTCAAGCCGCAGAAGGCCCAGGACGCTTCGGCCCGTCGGATCGCTGGGCATGTCGATCAGAGCCCGCTGGAAGCGCCGGATACCTTCGCTGGCTGCGTTTCCCGCTGATGTCGCGATGGGAGGAAACCCCATCCTCTCCGAGCGCCAGGCGGGTTTGGTCAGCTTCGTTAGCTCGGGCTCGGCTTCGCTCAGAACTTCCCAGACGTAGCCGTCGACACTACCCGATTGGGCAAGGCCGGCAGCCACTGCCCGAACCACGTTGCGGTGTCCATAGGTGAAGAAGGTTCGCCGGAAGAAGTCCTGAGGCTTGGCTCGGTTCTCCGCCAGCAGCGCTCGTGTCACGAGATACCCCGAGTTCGAGTCGGGATCGGAGAACGCGTGGATATCGCCCCGCAGATCGAGAATCGAACTGGCATCGCCCCGATCAGCGCCGACGAGGAGATAGGACTGATAGGTAGGCTTGCCGCGCCAGACAGGAACCGCGACCAATTCAAGTTCGCTTCGATACGACACGAACGGAAACCCACAGATCCAGGCAGAGTCGAGGAGGCCCGAGAGCAGTTGGGAGGTGATCTCCTGATAGGTGCGCTTCAGAACGAGCTGAACCTCGGTCCCCATCGCGACCGAGAGATAGCGCTGTAGCGCTTCGAGTAGATCAAGATCCGATGTCAGGAAAACCGGCGTCAAACCGAAGCGGAACGGCTGTTCGGCGCGCACGATCGCGGGAGCGCCGATAAAGGCAGCTCCGCCAACAAGAACCGCACGACGCGTCGGTGCCCAATTCCCTCGAGCTGGCACCGATCGTCGCTCCCTCCCGAATGTCACCACGCCCCTCCCTTATGGAGGTTATTCCAATGACAATCTGATCTCCGGAGAAAGTGCAGTCAAACTCTCTCGACTGAACGAGTTCCCGACCCACATCTCAATATGCTCAGCGTGAAGACTCGGGATTTGCGCTAAGCATGTTCGGACTTGCTCCCAAGGATTCAGCTCCGTGAATCCTTAGCGCTCCCCCAGTCTCCCGGAATGGCGTTCCGGGAGAACACCTCCGTGCCGGAACGCTGCTCCCACAGTCTCCCGGAATGGCGTTCCGGGAGAACACCTCCGTGCCGGAACGCTGCTCCCCCAGTCTCCCGGAATGGCGTTCCGGGAGAACACTTCCGTGCCGGAACGCTGCTCCCCCAGTCTCCCGGAATGGCGTTCCGGGAGAACACCTCCATGCCGGAACGCTGATCTGCGGGAGCGGGAGGGCGAGGTATCCGCGAAGCGGGAGATTAGCGGAGCAGAGAAACGACAATCTCCCGCTTCTCTATAATATACAAATTACGAATATTACCATTAGGCGCCAGCGACAAACTTTTAGATAAGATACTCATCAGAATAATGTGCATTTTAACGATTTATATACGAATCCTTTTCATTAATATCCGAATGCAGAACTGATGAACAGGCGAATGACGACCAATGCGGTTGCGCAATATTCCTGGTTATACGCTATTACTGAACAGATCGATCGCTGTTCAACGAACAATGGACCGTATCGTGGTTGCAGCTTTCTGCATCTCTGAGCTGGCCCGCGCCGGCACCGAGAAGCTCAGAGCCGTGCATGGGCTCGTCGAGCAACAACTCATTCCAAAAACGATCTAGCGACACATAACCGCGATCCGTGCCAACGGAAGGATTCAGTGCCTGTGAAAGAGCCTCAACCCCTTCATCACGTGACGAGCGCCATCAACGTCGAAACGATGCCTAACGGATGGTCCGCCCGGGGCCTATTCTTACGGAAAGCTGACGGGTCCGTAGAGATTTTTGCACCTCTCGTCGATTACATGATGGCGTTTCCGACCAACTCAACAACATGGCAGGACACCGTATCTCGCGGCCTCGGATTATTTTGGGACTTTTGCCAGACTCGAGGACAGCCAATCGCCGACGACGCCCTGGAGCGTGGCCTCAACGTCCAACGCCGTCTCTACCGTGCATTCGCCATGTCTCTTCTCAGCGGCACAATAGAAGCGGGCGATGATCCTGATGGGCTCTTTTGGCCCCGCACGCCGCTCTCAAGAGCCAAAATACTCGTATACGCCATCGAACGATTCTCAGACTGGGCGCATGCCGAAGGACCAGACAACCCGTTGCGCGCCCTCCCTGCCCGCTGCGTTCCGACCGATGCATTGTCGTTCTCCGAGCACCTTGTCTGGGCACGTCGACGCCAAGTCTCGATGTTGTCTCACTTGACCCCCACAAATGTGAAGCGAACAACGCCCCGCCTCATCGATCTTGGTCGAACGACGGGAGGACAATCGGCGGAGGAGGCAAAGTTCTTCCCGCCTGACCAGTTGGAGCCACTCCTTTGGATCGGCCATCAGCGGCCAGGACAGCTCCACGCGACTAATCCTTACCTACGATACAATATCCGAGACCAAATGATGGTTCTACTCGATGCGTACGGAGGCTTCCGCCGCAGCGAAGGGTTGCATCTCTGGATCCAGGACATTGTGGAAGAACCCGAAAGGCCGGGTCATGCCCTGGTCGTCATCAATCATCCGGCCGAAGCCAAGGTACGATATTCGGACCCGTTGAGCGGAAGCGAATGTTCGCTGTCACGAGCGGAGATCCTTGAGCGCCGATACAGTTTGCGCCCCCGCCATGAAGTTCTTCGAGACCGATATCACGCCGGTTGGAAAGGTATGGATCTCAACAAAGACAACCAAGCCTTCGTGTACTGGCTCGACGACAATGCAGCGACGCTGTTTTGGGTACTATACCTTGGCTATCTGCGGTTCATCCGCGGTCCAATTATGGAAAAACGTCGAAGCCTTGGCGGCAGGGACCATCCGTTTCTCTTTGTAACCGAACGAACTTCTCAAGCCAACGGCGCCATAATTGGGGACCCTTACTCCCCAAAGGGCTACGAACGAAACCACGCGGCCGCCGTGCGCCGGATCGGTCTAGAGCATACAAAAGCGCGCGGGACGACAACACACGGACTGCGCCACCTCTACGGGCAGACCCTCTCGAACCTCGGTGTCCCCCCATCTGTGATCAAGAAGGGACTGCACCACCGACATTACCTTTCACATGTTCCCTACGTCGTACCAACCAAGGCACAAATCAACGCGCAGTTAGAAGCAGCCCGCCGACGCATGATGGGAGAGGTCGTTCAGATCCCAACTATCGGCCATGAAAGTTCGGGTGCGCTACTTGCTCTCAGGGAATTCATAACATCAGGAGGGTCGCGTGTTTGAATCTCGCTTCAACCACGTAACGATTGCGAAGAATATCGGCGGATCTTGGTTCAACCCGGACGAACGACGCTTCGCCCTGATACCAAGCATCAACGATACCGACAGCGAGAACCTAGCTACTCTGATCGAGGAGATGGTAGAGAGCTGTCGCCGGGATGGCAGCCGAGTGGCTCAGGACGATTTTCTTTACGAGCTTCACGGCCTGCACGCACAGAGGGCCGTCCTGTGGCCATTGGGTATCCTCTTCGGCCGTTCTGCTATCGGCGATATAAACGCGCAATGGTTCCAGTTCTTCCTCCAAGAAACTGACCCCGACTTCGCACTATTACGGTCGGAACTAGATAAACTTTCGCATTTTTCGAAATTCCCAGCGCGACAACGTCGAGACCGCTCATTCTCAATCTGGAAATGGCTTGCCGCGCTCAAATTCTCCTCAGACAATGTTGAGTATCTCGAGAATATTCAAGAAGCGCACATCGTTGAATTGGGACGATTGTTTCGACCTAACGGGCTCTGGGCGGAATGGACGTCTGAGCTACACCGACGAACCCTGAATCGCCTGGTACGCTTAATAGCTGAGGTCACGAACAATCCGCAGTTCTGCATTCAAGTAAATCGTCAAGTTCGTAGAAAGAAGAGCAGCCGAACCAAAATTATTTCGCCTGAAACCCCTCACCTTCAATGGCTCCGGGACGATTTCAACCGCTGGCTAGACGAGAGAGTTCTTCTCCAAAAAAGAGCTTATTTTCGCGCGCTACGCCTACTGGAAAAATATTTTAACACCCGCCCTCCTGTTGAGGTCGACAAACCAGAGAAGGCGCTCTCCCGACCCAACATGCTTGGTCTACTTGAGTTCTCGAAAACTTGGTCAACGCCAGCTCAACGTATAAATTCGATCGGGCGGATCTTCGAATTCTTCTGCTGGATGGAAGACGAAAGCCGTGATCAGAATGGAAATACCTCATTCAAATTCGCACTCTCATACGGAGACATTGAACGATTCAGAGCTTCTCAGGCATCGAATGTTACCACATCGAAAAACGGCGATGTCGCGGCCAAGCCGATGCCAACACGAATGCACGTCGAACTGAAAAAAATAATATCTGAAGATAACTTTGCTTGGGCAAGAGGCCTTAAATCTCGCGCGGATGGACGACCACTTCATTGGATTACGTGGAAAAATCCTGATTCCGGGCATGCGGAACCCGTATTCTGTGAGGTATTACCTCGAATGCTCCTGCTTATGTTGGATTTACCGCTGCGAAATGTCCAGGTTCGGCGGCTCGATAGCGGAGAGGGCGACAGCCGGTACTGGAATCCCACGGAGAATAAATGGGGCCCAGCCGAAGGACCACATGCCGGTTACTGGAAGGCCGTCGGCGCAAAAAACACCCGGCGCGGAGTATTTCGAGAGATTCACTCCCAATTTGGAGGCAACACGAGCACTCTAACGGGCTTCTGGATAAACTCCAATAAAACACAAGACAGGCCGAACCTATTTGACGAAAATTCGGGATATGAGATGCCTTGGGAATTTATCGAGGCGTTATATAATCTCTTTAAGATGCGAGAATGGCAAGAAAAATACAATCCGGTAAATGGACCTTTGCCGCTCTCAAAGACTCCATACGGTATATTTATCGACGACCCGACTGAGGCGGTTAAAGCTCTGATCCCCGACCGATTCTATATTTTTAGATACCCGCTGAATGTCGGACCAAGAGGCAATGAGGCGCCACCCAGCTACAAGGTAATACTTCAATTCTTCTATGATGCGCTGGAAGAGCTTGAGCTTCGCCTCAATTCTGAAGACCCCAGTAATCCGATTACTATCATTACCGGACGCGACGCAAGTGGGGCGCCAAAAAAGGCAATATTCACTCTACATGGATTGCGCTCCTCAACGATTACCAGCCTCTACAATGAAGGCGTCCCGATTGCGGTTCTTAGTAAGCTCATAGCCGGTCACGCGACCATCCTCATGACCTTGAAGTACACGAAATTTGAGCCGTCGCATGTAAGTGAAATTCTGACGCGAGCTCGCCTTCAAGCTCTTGCCAAGGCGGCCGATGCCTTCCCCGTCTTCCTGAAGAAAGCGACCTTTGAACAGGCCGCCAGAATGACAGCTCGCCTTCACGATGATGGTCTAGCCCAGTTGAAGGGCCCTTACTCCGACGGGTCCACGTGGTCTCGAATGGACATCGGAATTTGTCCAAATGGAGGAACGCTCTGCCATATCGGTGGAGAACTCTGGCAGGCTCGAAATGACCTAGGAGTGAACAAGTCACGCTACAAGCCCGTCCCGGGCGGCTCGAGGAATTGTGTGCGGTGCCGCTTCTTGGTCAGCGGGCTACCCTTTCTGATCCCGCTGTGGGGCCACTCCAACTTGATTTCTGCGCGACTGGACATGCTGAAAGAGCGTATCGAGGAACGCGACGCTGAGATCAAGAAGCTCAAAGCCGAGCGCCGAGATGCAAACGCCAAGGGAGAGCCCGTGCCTCCTGCTCTGCGCCAACGCATCGCAGTCCTCGAGGCCGAATGGGACGCTGAAACTCAATCACAGGAGCAATCTGTGGCTGACATACACGCAACTATGACGCTAATTGAGTTGATCCGCGCGATCCGAAAAGTAACCGCAGAAGCGAGTGAAGACGGCATCCCGATGGTGATCCGAAAAAAAGGTATACCAGAGGTGTCTGGGCGAGAGTCCACCCGCTTCGAACTCACGGACTCGGTCGTCCAGATGAGTCGATTCTATGTATCTCTAGACAGGCCAGAAATTGAAAGGGAGAGAGACGAATTCTTGAACCGCATTCTCTACCAGAATGGCTATATCCCTATAACCTTGGCGCCGCTTTCCCTTGAAGAGCGTCGCGCTGGGGCGGACGCGATGGCGGCCATGCTGCTGGGCGAACTTGGTGCTCAGGAGGCCCAGAATCTAATCGAAGGGCGAAAGACGCTCGAAGAACTCGGCCTCCAGGAGCGCATTCAGGAGGTCGCCCGGAAAAGCATCGGGCGTCCGCTTGAGCGGGCCGCACTCACTCCGTCCGGCCGCGAGATATTGCTCGAACTGAATGCGCAGTAAGCATTGCGCGCGGTCCTTTCGACGGATGCCATATCCGAGATATCAGCCGGGAAAGCGCCGTTGAAGACCTGCTGGCGGCGTCCTTGTTGAAGGCGACCCGGATCGGTTTCTCGATCTTGAATCGTCGATCCCATCCCTCGTCCGATCGGGAGAGCATTTGTTGAGAGAGCTATGTCAATGAACGCCGAAGAGAAGCAAGCTCTGGATATTGTCAACGCAACGCTCAAAGGATTTGTGGAGCGCGCCACCAATTCGACAATCAAGTCGAAGCTCCAAAACCTTCACAGCGTACTTTACCACCTCGTCGTGAATGGGAAGCAGCGGCTCACCGTACCATTGGTGGTCCAGACCTACGCGGCACGCATCCATGCCAAGGAGCAGAGCTTAGCTGAGCCATCGATACGCAATAAGCGAGGCGGAGCCAATCCTTATCATGGTTTGTACCGGGCTTGGGAAGCTGCTTCCGAAGTGATCCTGCGCCCGCGAAGACAGAGGGGCGGCCCACTTGCCGCGGTTGACATTGTCGGCGACGAAGATTTGGCCCGACTTGACCCGGAACTAAAGCACCGCGTTGCCCTGCTTGCTGCCCAAAACAGAAGCTACAAGGCGCAGCTCGATATTCTCAGACGGGCTCGGGAAGCACCCACCATCTATTTGGCCGTAGCGAGCAAACTCGAAGGCGTCCCACCTACCGTCGCGAACGGACAAACTTTAAGCGAAGCGGAGGTCAGCGCGCTTAAGGATTTCGTTGCCGTAAGACGGATGAGGGCGCGAGGCTTGCGTCAAGCGGACGATGGCAGCGTCGAAACATTGGAGGGTCGCCGCCTGACCGATCCAGGATTCTTGGATGCTTTGGAGAAGATTGTAAAGACCTACGACACAGGGGATATCTGAGGCCCGTACGTGCCTGCATTCCCTGCGCAGCTTAGTATATCTAAGTAATGGCGCTCCCTAGGGGACTCGAACCCCTGTTTTCGCCGTGAGAGGGCGACGTCCTAGACCGCTAGACGAAGGGAGCGTTACTTACTTTATACTGCGATATACTTTACTATTACTCTTTCTACTAGCCAGTCAATTCCATTCGTCTAGCTCACCAAATCCAGCCCGCGAACGGACCTCGTTGGTAACCCTACCACCCTTAATCCCCTGCCCCTACTCACTTGGTAGGTAACCTGGGGGGTAGTCACGTCCTAGACCGCTAGACGAAGGGAGCAGCGCGGCAGGCCGTCCGTATAGTCGGGCCTCGCCCGCTCTGCAAGCCTTTCCTGCACCGCTATGACAAAAGCTTTGCGCAAGCCCGAGCGATGGCTCCGGCCGCGCCGTGTTCGGCCGCGCGCGGGCGCCCTGCCCGGCCCGTGCAGCGTGATCAAAATACCCGTTTCGTCGGTGTTTCTGCGATGATATTGGCCCGGCGGGGCTGCTTTTCACGATCGGAGCGCGCTGCATTGCGCGAGAGCCCCGGCGTCGCCCCGGGCTTGTGCCGTGGGCTGAACCGGGTGCGCCAGAGCCCTGTGCCGAGCCCCAAACCTCCGCAGCGGAGTATGGCTGCGCCGGCAAAGCGCCGGGCCGGGCGGCGATTCGCCCGGAGCGGCGGAGGGCTTCCGCAAGCCGCAGCAAGCATCAGGCCCCGGCCGAAAGGCGGCGACGAGGCGTTCGTCAGGCGGCCGGGCGCGCCAGCGCCGGATAGTCGGTATAGCCTTTGGCATCGCCGCCATAGAAAGTACCTGCGTCAGGCGCGTTCAGCGGCGCGTCGAGCCGTAGCCGTTCCGGCAGATCGGGATTGGCGATGAAGAGCCGGCCAAAGGCGACAAGATCAGCCTCGCTTTTCTCGACAGCTTCGATGGCGAGCTCGCGGGTGAAGCCGTTATTGGCGATGTACGCGCCGCGAAAAGCCTTGCGCAGCGCCTGATAGTCGAAAGGCAGATAGTCGCGCGCCTCGCGCGTGGCGCCCTCGACGACATGGATGAAGCCGATGCCGCGCTTGTCGAGCTCGCCGACGAGATAGCCGAACAGCTCCTGCGGATGCTTGTCGCGGGCATCGTTCGCCGGGCTGACCGGCGAGATCCGGATCCCGATCCGCTCCTTCGGGAAAACCCGGGCGACGGCATCCACCACCTCGAGCGCCAGCCGGGCGCGGTTCTCGATCGAGCCGCCATAGGCGTCGTCGCGCTTGTTGGAGCCGTCGCGCAGGAACTGGTCGAGCAGATAGCCATGGGCGCCGTGCAGCTCGATGCCGTCGAAGCCGGCTGCCTTGGCATTCTCAGCCGCCCTGACGAAATCGGCGACGATGCCGGGGATCTCGTCGAGCCGCAGCGCCCGCGGCTCGGAGACTTCGGCGAAGCCGCTTTCGATATAGGTCTTGGTGTTGGCCCGCAGGGCCGAGGGCGCGACCGGCGCCTGGTTGCCGGGCTGCAGCACGCTGTGGCTGACGCGGCCGACATGCCAGAGCTGGGCGAAGATCACGCCGCCCTGCGCATGAACGGCATCGGTCACCGCCTTCCAGCCGGCGACATGCGCGTCGCGATAGATGCCGGGCGTCCAGATATAGCCCTGGCCCTGCTGAGAGATCTGCGTCGCCTCGGTGATGATCAGCCCGGCGCCGGCGCGCTGGCGGTAGTACTCGACATTCAGCGCGTTCGGCGCATCATCATGCTTATTGGCGCGGTTGCGCGTCAGCGGCGCCATCACGACGCGGTTCTTCAGCGTGAGATCGCCGAGCTGGAAGGGCGTGAACAGCTTCGCGACGGAAGCGCTGGCGGAAGCAGCAGAATGGCTCATCTTGACGGTCCTCGTCGGGCAGTCGCCGGGCGGGTGGATGACACGGAGACGGCGCCCCGGCCTTTCGGCTTGGGCGCGCGCTCGCTTGAGACCCGACCAGCTTGGCGAATTGACGCGCCAGCGCAAGCCGGCGGCGCAAAATGGCCAGATCCATCCCCCTGCGAGGCATCGCAGGGATGAGCCTTCCGCAGACGCCGCTGAAGACGATGGCAATCGCCTCCAGCGCGGCGCTGCGCGGCGGCCGTCGCTGGTTCGGCGCCGGGCTGAAGGGGCTCGTCGCGCTCGTCTATCCGCCCGCCTGCATCGCCTGCCGGGCGGCGACGAGCGAGGCGCAGGGCCTCTGCGCCGGCTGCTGGGCCGGGATCGGCTTCATCGAACGGCCCTTTTGCGAGCGCCTCGGCACGCCCTTCGAAGTCGATCTCGGCGCCGGGCTGGTTTCGCCCGCGGCGATCGCCGATCCGCCGGTCTTCGCCCGGGCCCGCGCCGCCTGCCGCTTCGACGGAACGGCGCGCGAATTGGTGCACCGGCTGAAATATGGCGACCGGCTCGAGCTCGCCTTGATGCTCGGCCGGATGATGGCGCAGGCTGGCCATGAGCTGACCGCAGAATGCGACCTCGTCGTGCCGGTGCCGCTGCACCCCTTTCGCCTCTGGACGCGCCGCTTCAACCAGGCTTCCGCGCTGGCAAAGGTGGTGGCGCGGCAGTCCGGCCTGCCCTGCGAGCACCGGGCACTGGCCCGCGTCAAACGGACGAAGCAGCAGGTCGGGCTGACGCGGGCGCAGCGCGGCGAGAACCTGCAGGGCGCCTTCAAGGTGCCGCCGGCGATGCGGCCGCGGCTCGAGGGCCGGCGCGTCCTACTCGTCGACGACGTTCTGACCACCGGCGCGACCGCCAATGCCGCGGCCCGCGCCCTGCTGCGCGGCGGGGCGGCGGCAGTCGACGTGCTGACCTTCGCCCGGGTCGTGACGGAAAGCTGAGCCGGCCCTATATACGAAAGCCAGAGACAGCGACCCGGACCCGAGCGATGCCGCAAGTCACGATCTACACCACGAGCTGGTGCCCCTATTGCCACGCCGCCAAGGCACTGCTGACCAAGAAGGGCGTCGCCTTCGAGGAGATCGGCGTCGACGGCAAGCCGGAGCTGCGCCAGGCGATGACGGCCAAGGCCGGCGGGCGCACCTCGGTGCCGCAGATCTTCATCGGCGAAAGCCATGTCGGCGGTTCCGACGATCTTCACGCACTCGATGCGCAGGGCAAGCTCGACACCCTGCTCGCCGCCTGAACGGAGAGAGCCATGACCAGCACGCGCTTCATCGCGGCCTGCGTCCAGATGCGTTCGAGCCGCGATCCGCTGCGCAACCGCGACGATGCGGTGCGGATGATCGGCGAGGCCGTCGCCCAGGGCGCGCAATTCGTCCAGACGCCCGAGGTCACCAATCTCTGCGAGCGCGACACCAGGCGCCTGCGCGAGACCTGCCAGACCGAGGCGGAGCATGAGGTTCTCGCCGGGCTGCGCGAGGCGGCACGCGACCGCAAGATCTGGCTGCAGATCGGCTCGGTCTCGGTCAAGGCCGGCGAGAAGATCGCCAACCGCGCCTATATGATCGACCCCGAGGGCAACATCGCCGCGCGCTACGACAAGATCCATCTCTTCGACGTCGATCTGCCCAATGGCGAGACCTGGCGCGAGTCGAACACCTTCAGCGGCGGCGCCGAGGCGGCCCTCGCCGAGACACCCTGGGGACTGGTCGGCATGTCGATCTGCTACGATGTCCGCTTCCCCTATCTCTACCGGGCGGAAGCGGAAGCCGGCGCCTTCATGCTGACCGCGCCGGCCTGCTTCACCCGCCAGACCGGCGAGGCGCATTGGCAGGTGCTGCAGCGGGCAAGAGCCATCGAGAACGGCGCCTTCATGGTCTCGGCCGCACAGGGCGGCGTGCATGAGGATGGGCGCGAGAGCTATGGCCACTCGATCATCGTCGATCCCTGGGGCCGCGTCCTGGCCGAGGCCGGCAACGAGCCGGGCGTGATCCTCGCCGAGATCGACCTCGCCGAGGTCGCCAATGCACGCGCCCGCATCCCCAGCCTGCGGCACACCCGTTCGTTCGCCGTCGAGACCTGGCAGGCCGAGCGCCCGCAGCGCGACGCGGCCGAATGACCCGCGGGCTTGGCGCCTGAGGCGCCAGGCCCCATTTCAAGTGATCGAGCACTGAAGACGTTTCGGCACGCCGCGCAGTGCGGCGCCCGACCAGAGAAGACATGATCCGCTACGCCCTCATCTGCGATAATGGCCACGGCTTCGAGAGCTGGTTCGCCAACTCCTCCGGTTTCGACGAGCAGGCCAAACGTGGCCTCGTCGCCTGCCCGTTCTGCGACAGCATCAAGATCGAGCGCGGGGTCATGGCCCCGGCGGTCGCGCGCACGGATCGCGGGCAGCGCCCGGCCGAGCAGACTGAACCAGCCGAGGCCCCCGCCACCGCTGCGCCCGCACCGGCACCAGCTCCCGTCGCGCTGATGGGCGAAAAGGAAGTCGCCTTCCGCGCCATGCTGACCGCCCTGCACGATCACGTCGCCAAGAATGCCGAGCATGTCGGGCCGCGCTTCGCCGAGGAGGCGCTGAAGATCCATCACGGCGAGAGCGAAGGCCGCGCAATCTATGGCGAGGCGACAGCTGAGGATGCGAAGATGCTGAACGAGGAAGGCGTCGACTTCCTGCCGCTGCCGAAGCTGCCGGGCGCGAGGAACTAGAGGCAGCCCTTCCAGCGTCATGGTCGGGCTTGTCCCGACCATCCACGCCTTCCGTTGGGAATGGCGGTGTTCAAGACGTGGATGCTCGCCACAAGGGCGAGCATGACGAGGATCTCGCCTGCAGCGGCCTGCCTCGCACGCATTTTGACTTGCCATAGCCTCATCGCGGGCATATACCCGCGCCTATGTCCTCGCCCTGCATCTGCACGACACTGCGCTCGGCCTCGCGGCGAATGATTGCCTTTTATGACGAGGCGATCGCGCCGGTCGGGGTCAACATCGCGCAGTTCAGCCTGATGCGCTCGATCGCCCGCATCGAGCCGGCGACGCTGACCGAGCTCGGCCACCGCGTCGACCTCGACCGTTCGACCGTCGGCCGCAATGTCCGCGTGCTCGAGAAGATGGGTCTCGTCGCACTCGGGCGCGGCGAGGACCAGCGCGAAGCGACCGTTCAGCTCTCCGATGCCGGGCGCCAGGTTCTGGCCGATGGCGCCCCGCTCTGGGATGGCGCCCAGAAGGCCCTCGACGATCGACTCGGGGCCGATTTCATGAAGCAGCTGCGCTCCGCCCTCGATTCACTCTGATTTCCTCACACAAATGCGGGTATCTACCCGCGACAGGAAGGCGCCATGCAACCGGACCTCGCCACCCCACCCGCTCCCTCAGGCCTTGCCAGCGCCCTCGCCCGCCGTGGCATCCATTACGGCTGGCTCGTCGCCGCCGTGACCTTCCTGACCATGCTGGTGACCGCGGGCGCGGTCGGCGCGCCCGGCGTGCTGATCGGGCCGCTGCAGAAGGAGTTCGGCTGGGCGACCTCCGAAATCTCCTCAGCGCTGGCGATCCGCCTCGCGCTGTTCGGCCTGATGGGCCCGTTCGCCGCCGCCTTCATGAACCGCTTCGGCCTGCGCCCGGTCGTCGCCGTTGCGCTCACCTTGATCGCCGTGAGCATCCTCGGCTCCTTTGCCATGACCGAGCTTTGGCAGCTGATGCTGCTCTGGGGCGTCGTGCTCGGCCTGGGCACCGGTATGACCGCAATGGTGCTCGGCGCCACGGTCGCGACGCGCTGGTTCTCGCACCGGCGCGGCCTCGTCGTCGGTTTGCTGACGGCGAGCACAGCGACCGGCCAGCTCGTCTTCCTGCCTCTGCTCGCCTGGCTGACCGACCAGGTCGGCTGGCGCTCCGCCATGCTGCTGGTGCTCGCTCTGATCGTCGTCGCGGCGCTCGCCGTTCTCGCCCTGATGCGCGACCGGCCGGTCGATGTCGGGCTCGCGCCCTATGGCGAGACGGCGCTGGTGCCCGCGCCTGCCACGCCGGCCAGCCTTGCAGCGATGCTCGTCTCGCCGCTCGTCGCACTGCGCGAGGCCGCACGGACGCGCACCTTCTGGGTACTGTTCGGCACCTTCTTTGTCTGCGGCGCCAGCACCAACGGGCTGGTGCAGACCCATTTCATCGCGCTCTGCGGCGATTACGGCATGGCCGCGGTGACGGCGGCGGGCGTGCTCGCCGTGATCGGCATCTTCGACTTCCTCGGCACGGTCGGCTCGGGCTGGCTCTCGGACCGCTATGACAGCCGCTGGCTGCTGTTCTGGTATTACGGGCTGCGCGGGCTCTCGCTGCTCTATCTGCCCTTCACCGGCTTCTCGTTCTACGGCCTGTCGCTGTTCGCGATCTTCTACGGGCTCGACTGGGTCGCGACGGTGCCGCCGACGGTGAAGCTTGCCGCCGACCGCTTCGGCGAGAAGGCGAACCTCGTCTTCGGCTGGATCTTCGCCGGCCACCAGCTCGGCGCCGCCTTCGCCGCTTATGGCGCCGGCTTCAGCCGCACCGTCTATGACAGCTACCTGCCGGCCTTCTTCATCGCCGGCGCACTCTGCCTCTTCGCCGCCGCCTTCTGCATCACCATGCGCAGCGGCAAGGCCGGCGCGCTGGTCGCGAAGCCGGCCTGAGCCAAGGCGAGGTCGGTCAGGCCGCCCGGTCCGGGCGCGCGGCGAGCTGGCGCTGGACGGCGCGCGCCAGCCGGCGCACGCCCTCGGTCAGCACCTCCGGCGCCGAGCGGGTGAAATTCACCCGCATCGCGCTCTTCAGCGCCCCATCGGGATCGAAGACGCTCGACGGCACGAAGGCGATCTTTTCCAGGAGCGCATGGGCGTAGAGCGCATCGGTGTCGATCTCCGGCGTCTTCGCCCGCATCCAGACGAACATGCCGCCGGGCGGCACCTCCCATTCGAACCAGTCGGAGAGATGCTCGCTCGCCGCCGCGCAGAGCGCATCGCGCCGCTCGCGATAAGCGGCGACGATCTTCGGTACATGCTGCGCCTCGAAATCGCTCTCGATCATCTCCAAGGCCAGCGCCTGCGTCAGCAGGCTGGAGGCGATGTCGGTCGACTGCTTGACCAGCGCCAGGGCTGAGATCAGCGATGCCTCGGCGACGATCCAGCCGACGCGCAGGCCCGGCGCCAGGCTTTTCGAGAGCGTGCCAAGATAAATCACCGGCCCGTCATAGGCGCCGTTCGGCTGGCGTTGCGCATGATGGGCGAGGATGCCGGGCCCGGCCGGCCCGTCGAACTGCAGCGGCAGATAGGGATCGTCCTCGAGCAGCCAGGTCCCGGCTTCCAGCACCTTGTCGAGCAGCCCGGCCCGCTCTTCCTGCGAGACGAGCACGCCGGTCGGGTTGGAGTAGTTCGGCACGGCATAGACGAACTTGGCCTGCCGCAGCGCCGCGTCATGGCCGGCCGCCTGCAGGCTCCAGTCGAGCTTCTCATAGCGCGGCGCGCGCGGCCGCCAGGCGTCGAGCGCGCCGAGATAGGTGGGGAACTGCGAGACGATCAGCTCGCCGGGATCGACCAGGAGCTTGCCGACGAGATCGAGCCCCTGCATCGCGCCGGTGGTGAGAAGCACGTTCTCCGGGCCGAAGCGGCGCCCGCTCGCTTTCGAGACGCGCTCGGCCACCGCGGCCCGCAGCGCCGGCAAGCCCTCGATCGGCCCGTATTCGAGGATCGCCGAACCCCAGCGCGTCAGCGCCCGCTCCTGCGCGGTAGCCATCACCTCGACAGGATAGAGCTCGGCCGCCGGCAGCCCGCCGGCGAGGCTGATGAAATCAGCCTGACCGCCGATCGCCATGAACTGCTGGGTGATGCTGTTGCCGGTCGAAAGCCAGCTGGCGAGCGCCGGGCGGCCGGTGCGCCTTTCGGAATGGGACATGCTTCTCACTGCGACTGCGGATAGTGGACTGCTGATGATCGCGGCGACCCTACAGAGCCTCCCGCTCCCGGGAAACCACCCCGCGCGCATGGCGCCGCCCCCGGCCCGGCAGTGGCCAGCCCCGGCCGGCCGGGGCATAAGCGCGGAAAAGGGGAGCAGAAGACCATGCGCATCGTCGACGTCCGCGAGATCACGCAACCGATCGCCTCGCCGATCCGCAATGCCTATATCGACTTCTCGAAGATGACGACGAGTCTCGTCGCCGTCGTCACCGATGTCGTCCGCGACGGAAGCCGCGTCGTCGGCTACGGCTTCAACTCGAACGGCCGCTACGGCCAGGGCGGGCTGATCCGCGAGCGCTTCGCGCCGCGCCTGCTGGAAGCCGAGGCGAAGAGCCTCATCAATGACGCCGGCGACAATCTCGATCCCGATCGCTGCTGGGCGGCGATGATGAAAAACGAGAAGCCGGGCGGCCATGGCGAGCGCTCGGTCGCCGTCGGCACGCTCGACATGGCGATCTGGGACGCCACCGCCAAGATCGCCGGCAAGCCGCTGTTCCGGCTGCTCGCCGAGCGCCATGGCCGGCAAGCCGACCCGAAGGTCTTCGTCTACGCCGCCGGCGGCTACTATTATCCCGGTAAGGACGACGCCCAGCTGCGCGCCGAGATGCGCTCCTATCTCGACCGCGGCTATCGCGTCGTGAAGATGAAGATCGGCGGCGCCCCGCTCGCCGAGGATCGCCGCCGCATCGAGGCGGTGCTGGCCGAGATCGGCAAGGATGCGCAGCTCGCCGTCGACGCCAATGGCCGCTTCGACCTTGAGACCGCCGTCGCCTATGCCAAGGCGATGCGCGACTACCCGCTGTTCTGGTACGAGGAGGCGGGCGACCCGCTCGACTACGCCCTCCAGGCCGCGCTCGCCGAGTTCTATCCCGGCCCGATGGCGACCGGCGAGAACCTCTTCAGCCATCAGGACGCCCGCAACCTGCTGCGCTATGGCGGCATGCGGCCGGATCGCGACTGGCTGCAATTCGACTGCGCCCTCTCCTACGGGCTATGCGAGTACCAGCGCACGCTCGCCGCGCTGAAGGTCGCCGGCTGGGGTTGGGATCGCTGCATCCCGCATGGCGGCCACCAGATGTCGCTCAACATTGCCGCTGGCCTCGGCCTCGGCGGCAATGAGAGCTATCCCGACCTGTTCCAGCCCTATGGCGGCTTCCCTGACAGCGTCCGCGTCGAGGACAGCCATATCGTCATGCCGGAGCTGTCGGGCATCGGCTTCGAGGGCAAATCCGACCTGATCAAGGTAATGCGCGAACTGGCGGAGTAGCATCCGCTTCGCTTTCCATCGTCATGGTCGGGCTTGTCCCGACCATCCACGTCTTCGGTGATCGAAGACGATGCTCAAGACGTGGATGCCCGCCACAAGGGCGGGCATCACGTCGAGGCAATGACCCAGCTCATATCGAACGGTAGCCTCGCCTCACCTCATCCCAAGGTCTGAGGCGACCTTTCGCTCCCACTGGCGTTATCTTCGCTGCAGTGCAACAATCAGTTTGCACGAGCTCAAAGACGGCACGGCAGGGAGCGACCATGAACGCGATCGATCCGCTTCGGAACCAGACCCAGCGCGATAAGCCCTGGATCTTCCGGACCTATGCCGGCCATTCCGACGCCGCCGAATCCAACAGGCTCTACCGGACCAATCTCGCCAAGGGCCAGACCGGGCTTTCCGTCGCCTTCGACCTGCCGACCCAGACCGGCTACGACCCCGACCATGTCCTCTCGCGCGGCGAGGTCGGCAAGGTCGGCGTGCCCGTCACGCATCTCGGCGACATGCGCACCCTGTTCGACCAGATCCCGCTGGCGCAGATGAACACTTCGATGACGATCAACGCGACGGCAGCCTGGCTGCTCTCGCTCTATATCGCCGTCGCCGACGAGCAGGGCGCCCCGCGCCCGGCCCTGCAGGGCACGACCCAGAACGATCTCGTCAAGGAATACCTCTCCCGCGGGACTTACGTCTTCCCGCCGCGCCCTTCCATGGCGCTGACCACCGACATCGTCGTGTTCACGGCCCGCGAGCTGCCGAAATGGAACCCGACCAATGTCTGCTCCTACCATCTGCAGGAGGCCGGCGCCTCGCCGGTGCAGGAGCTCTCCTTCGCGCTCGCGACCGCGATCGCCCTGCTCGACTCGATCAAGGCCCGGCCGGAAGTCTCGGCGGAGGAGTTCGGCAGCGTCGTCGGGCGCATCTCCTTCTTCGTCAATGCCGGCATGCGCTTCGTCACCGAGCTCTGCAAGATGCGCAGCTTCGTCGAGCTCTGGGACGAGATCACGCTCGGCCGCTACGGCGTCACCGAGGAGCAGCATCGCCGCTTCCGCTATGGCGTGCAGGTCAATTCGCTGGGACTGACCGAGCCGCAGGCCGAGAACAATGTCTACCGCATCCTGATCGAGATGCTGGCGGTGACGCTGTCCAAGAAGGCCCGCGCCCGCGCCGTCCAGCTCCCGGCCTGGAACGAGGCGCTCGGCCTGCCGCGCCCCTTCGACCAGCAATGGTCGCTGCGCATGCAGCAGGTCCTGGCCTATGAGACCGACCTGCTCGAATTCGGTGACATCTTCGACGGCTCGACCGTGATCGATAGCAAGGTCGCCGAGCTCAAAGCAGCAGCGCTCGAGGAACTCGCCAAGATCGACGCCATGGGCGGAGCGCTGGCCGCCATCGAGACCGGCTACATGAAGCAGGCGCTGGTCGAGAACGGTGCGCGCCGGATCGAGGCGATCGAGCGCGGCGAGCAGATCGTCGTCGGCGTCAACAAGTTCACCAATAGCGAGCCCTCGCCGCTCTCGGCCGGCGAAGGCAATGTCGTCACCGTACCGGACTCGGTCGAGATCGAGGCGGTCGGCCGTCTGAAGGCCTGGCGCTCGGCCCGCGACGCCAGGGCGGCGGAGGTCGCGCTTTCCGAGCTGGCGAGCGCCGCCAAGGAAGCCCGCAACGTCATGCCGGCCTCGATCGCCTGCGCCAAGGCCCGCGTCACCACCGGTGAATGGGCCCAGACCCTGCGCGAGATTTTTGGCGAGTACCGCGCCCCGACCGGCGTCGACACGACCAAGCTCGGCGACGATGCCGGCCTCGCCACCGTGAAGGCCGCCGTCGCCCGCGCCACCGAAAAACTCGGCCGCACGCCGCGCTTCCTGGTCGGCAAGCCCGGCCTCGACGGCCATTCGAACGGCGCCGAGCAGATCGCGGTCCGGGCCCGCGATGCCGGCATGCAGGTCAGTTATGGCGGCATTCGCCAGACCCCCGAGGAGATCGTGACCCAGGCGAAGGAAACCGAGGCAGATATCATCGGCCTTTCCATTCTTTCGGGTTCGCATCTGCCGCTGGTGCGCGACGTCACCGCGCGCCTGCGCGTCGCCGGTATGGAGGTTCCGGTCGTGGTCGGCGGCATCATCCCGCCCGATGACGAGAACGCCCTGCGCAATATGGGGGTCGCGGCGGTCTACACGCCCAAGGACTTCGCCCTCGACGGCATCATCGCCGATGTCGCCGGGCTCGCGGCGAAGGAGCGCTGACGCGGGAGAGCCCCAAGGTAAACGCTAGTCATCCCGGCCGGAGCGAAGCGCAGAGCCGGGATCCATGCCTGAGCTTCCCGAACAAGCGCTCTGGCATGGGTCCCGGGTCAAGCCCGAGACGACCCTGTGGTTCCGACCGAAACTAGTGCGGGCTACCTCGCCCCTCTCAACAGCCCCTGCTCAGCCGCCGGATCGAGCGGGCCTTCCGCGCCGCGATCGAGTAGGAAGGCCTCGGCCAGTGCGCCGCCGCTCGCCGGCTTGTAGCCCGCACTCTCCGGCGGGGTCGCCGCCACGAACTCCGTCCGCCAGCCCTGCCCATCCCGGCAGTCGACCCCGTTCCAGCCGGGTTTGCCCTGTCCGGCGCCGGAGATCGTGTACTCGCGGCAGAGGCGGCCATCGGCGAGCTTGTGCGAGGCGATGATGCGAAGATTCCCGGCCGGCAGCGCGACCGCCCCGCCGCTCGCCACCGTGTCGAGCGCCGCGCTTAGCGCGGCCCGGTCGAGACCGGCCACCGCAATGCCGGGGGAACCTTGCCCCCCTCGCCCTGCTGCGAGATAGCCGGCGACGCCCCCCGCCACGAGCAGGAAGCTCGCCGCCAGCGGCAAGCGCCAGCCGGCGCGGCGAGCACTCGTGCGCGGCGCGGCTATCGGCTTCTCCCCGGCGCCACCGGCGATCACCGTCAGCCTCGGCTGCGCCTGCGCGGGAGGGGCATCCGCAGCGTCGATCGCGGCCAGGAGCCGCTCCGGCACAGCTTCCGGCTTCGGCTCGCCCTCGGCTTCGAGCAGGAAGCGCGTCTCGGCGAGGATGGCGAAGCGCTCGGCCAATTCGGGATCGGCCGTGACCAGCGCATGCAGCCGCTCGGCCTCGCCGGCGGAAAGCTCGCCATCGGCCAGGGCGGTCAGCATCTCGTCAGAGACTTCGGGCTTCGTCATTTCGCTTCCATTCCCAGTCTTGCCGCCAGACCCTGCCGCGCCCGCGACAGGCGGCTCATCACCGTGCCTATCGGGATCGCCAATTGCTCCGAGGCGGCGCGATAGCTGCAGCCCTCGACGCAGATCAGCATCAGCAGCCGGCGATGCTCCTCCGGCATCTGCGCCAGCGCCTGCTGGACGGAATCGACGGTCAACGCGACCTCGTTCACCTGCCGCCCATCCTCGCCCGGCAGATCGAGATGGGCATCGATTTCCTCGGTACGCCCCTCGCGCTGGCGCTTGCGCAGCGCATCGATCCAGAGATTGCGGGCGATGCTGAACAGCCAGGCATCGAGCCTGGTACCCTCCTGAAACTGCGCCTGCGCCTTCAGCGCCCTCTCGCAGCTCGCCTGCGCGAGATCGTCCGCCTCGCTGGCCGAGCGCGTCAGCGTCATCGCATAGCGACGCAGGCGCGGCAGCAACGAGACCAGTTCCGTCGCGAAGGGAGAGAGCCCGCCTGCCGTTCCCGGCAGCGGGGGGCCGCTGGCTATCTGGCCTGGTCGCATATCCGACATCGGCTTTTCTCGGTTTCGCTGGCGTCTACAGCGGGCAGGACAGGCTGCCCCAGCCGAAGACCGGGTCCCGTCCGGGAGCGCCGAGGTCCCTGGCCTCGGCCGAAAGTGCCGCGAGCAGCGCCTGCGGCTGCGCCTTCTCGTCCTGCATCCGGCGATGCGCGAAGGCGAGCGTCACCAAGGGCGCTGCATAGGAGGTGCCCGAGCGCGGCGGGCCGGGCCGCATTGCCTTGTCGGGGAACTGGACGCGAACGCCCGGCGCCGCGAAGGCGAGATGTGCGCCGCGATTGGCGCGCGCATAGACCTTGCCGTCGCGGTCGATCGCGGTCACCGCCACCGCCCAGGGATAGGCGGCGGGATAGAGCGGCTCGGCGCCCGGCCCGCCATTGCCCGCTGCCGCGACCAGAACCGTGCCGCGACCATGCATCAGGCTGCCGATCCGCTCGACCAGCGCATTGGCCGGCCCGGCGAGGCTGAGGTTGACGACCGGCACCTGCCGCCCGGCCAGCAAATCGAGCGCGGCGGAAAGGTCGAAGCTGTCGGCATTGGCGCTGCCGCCACGCCGGTGGAAGGCATCGACCGCTACGATGCGCGCGCCCTCGCCGCCCGTCCCCCGGGTCAGGAGGATCGCGACATCGGTCCCGTGCGCATCGCCTGCAGGCTTGTAGCCCGGCTCGCGCACGCTCTCGGTCTCGATCGCCCTGCCGGCGAGGGCCGGATGGGCGAGGTCGACGCCCGTATCGACCATGCCGATCGTGCCGCGCGCCACGCAGGACCCGGCGATGCGCGCCTCCGGCGCCAGCAGGGAGAAGCAGCGATTATCCGGGCATGGCGCCGCGACGCCGCGATAGAGATGGTTGAGATCGACCAGCGCCGCCGGAAACAGCGTACGCACCCGCTCCACCGCCCGTGCCGTCGAGAGGCGCCGCGGCACGCGCATGCGCACCGTCAGATTGCCGACGAGGCCGAGACTGCGCTGCGCGACCAGGCGAAACCCCTCCTCGCGCAGCCGGGCGATATCCGCCTCGGTCAACCCTGCCGCGACGATCTCGCGCGGCACGGCCTGGACCGCGGGGCGCTGCGGGCGCGCCGAGCGCTGGCTCTGTCGTGGCGCGCTCTGCCCGATTTCGAACAGGCCGAACAGGTTGAAGGAACGGATATGGCGCCCGCTGCTGCTGCGCTCCGCGCTGCCGCCGCCTCCACCGCCGCCTGAACCTCCGCCGCCAGAGCCGCCGCCCGTTCCTCCGCCACCGCCGTCGTCGCCGCCGCCATCATCGTCGGCGAAGGCGGCGGCGAAGCGGCCGGAGGCATCGGGCAGGCCGGCGAAGGGCAGCAGTGCCAGCCCGAGACCGAGCGTCACGGCACGGGCCAGCCTAGCCAGTCCGGCGGTGGAAGGGCGGCGAAGCCTCATGCCGCCGACCTCTCGCCGCGCAGGCGAATCCCGACGCCGATCATGCGCACCGCATCCTCGGCGGCCCGGCGCAGCAGCTTCTCCGATTCGGCGATCGCCTCCTCAAGCGTGCAGGGCCGCTTCAGGATACTGGCGAAGGCGTCGATGCCATGCTCGAAATTGATCCGCACCTTGCCCCGACCGATCGTGCCGGCGAGCGCCACCACCGGAATGCCCAGCGCCTTCGCGCGCCGCGCCACCTCGGCCGGGATCTTGCCGAACGGCGTCTGCTCGTCGAGGCAGCCCTCGGCGGTGATGACGAGGTCGGCCTGGCCCAGCAGGTCGTCGAAAGCCAGATATTGCATCACGATACTGTAACGTGGGTGCAGCCTTGCGCCCAGCAGCCCCTGCAGGCCGGCGCCCAGCCCGCCCGATGCGCCGCCGCCGGGCGCGCTCGCAAGGTCATGGCCGGTCGCCTCGCGCAGGCAGGCGGCATAGGTTTCGAGCGCCGCTTCCAGAATGACGACCTGTTCGGGCGTCGCACCCTTCTGCGGCGCGAAGACACGCGCCACGCCTTTCGGGCCGAGCAGGATGTTGTGCCAGTTCACCGCCGCGTCGAGCCTGACGCTATCGAGGCGTGGGTCGCGCCCCGAAAGGTCGATGCGAGTGAGATCGGCGAGCGCACCCCCACCGCGGGCGATCTGCTGCCCGTTCGCATCGAGCAGGCGGATGCCGAGGGCCTCGGCCATGCCGGCCCCGCCATCGTTGATGCCGCTGTCGCCGCAGCCGATCAGGATGCGTTCCGCGCCGGCATCGAGCGCCGCCAGGATCAGTTCGCCGACGCCATAGCTCGTCGTCAGCATCGGGTTGCGCTGGTCGCGCGGGACCAAAGCGAGACCGGCGGCAGCGGCCATCTCGATCACCGCGGTCTTCGGACCGGGACGGCCGAGGAAGCCGAAGCAGGCGGCGACCGGCTGGCCGACCGGCCCGGTCACGGTCCGCTCGTGAAGCTGACCGCCGGTGGCGGCGACCAGCGCCCGGGTGAAGCCTTCGCCACCATCGACCAGCGGCGCCAGCAGGGTTCTGGCGTCCGGCATGGCGGCATGGACGCCCGAGGCGATGGCGGCGGCGACGTCGCTGGCGTCCAGGCTCTCCTTGAAACCCGAAGGGGCGATCAGGATGTTGAGCGTCATCGGATGATCCTCACAGTGCCACGAGGCCTTGCGCCTCTGCTCCGTAAACGATGCCGCTCCGGGCTTATTCCGATGCCGGCTCATTATTTTTCGGGCCGGGCGGCTCAGCGCAAAGCCAGGCCGAACAACGGCCAGATCCAGAGCGAGAAACCCATCAACAGCGCGAACATCACCGGCAGCAACGCCAGCGAAAGAAGCATCAGGTCGCGCGCCGCATAGGTCGGTTTTTCGAGATCGGCATAGAGCGCGACCGGCTTGGCGCTGACCGCCAGCGTCTGGCAGAAGCCGGTGCCCATCACGATCAGCACGATCAGCGCCCCGGCATCATAGCCATGCGCGACCAGCGGCAGGGCGAGCAGCGGAATCAGGATGGTCGCCCGCGCGCTACGCGAGGTGATCAGCAGATGCGAGAGCAGTGCTACCGCGGCGACCAAAGCCGCCACCGCCGGCACCGAGCCCAGCGCGCCGGGAGGCAACGCTGCGAGCAGAAGCTCCATCAGCGATTTCGCCGCGCCGGTCGCGATCAGCGCGCTGCCCATTAGCGTGGTCGCAGCGAGGAACAGGATGAGCTGCCATTCGACCGTCCTGGCCGCCTGCTTCATCGAGACCGGCGCGAGCGGCTTCAAGGTCACCGCGACGGCACCGAGCAGCGTCACGACCGCGGCATCGACGCCATGCAGGCCCTGCGTGCTCCAGCCGAGCACGACGAGGCCGATCACGGCGCCCACATAGAGCTGTTGACGCGTCAGCGGGCCGGTCTCGGGCGCGGGCAGAGACAGTGCCCGCCTCCGCTCGGCCGGCGCGAGGAACAACCACAGGACGAGCGCCATGGCGGCGAGGCTGGCGATCACCGCCAGCGGCAGCGCCATCGCCATCCAGCCGAGATAGCCATAGGCGCCGCCACCGCTGCGTACGATCATCTCGACCGCGATCAGATGCGCGCCAGCGCCGATCAGCGAGCCGCCCGCCGAAAGCAGGATCACCGTCGGGAACAGCAGAGCGAGCGCCCGATTGATCCTAGTATCGTCGATGGCGGCGGCGAGGGCCAGATAGACCGGCAGCAATAGTGCCGCCCGGCCAGAGGTCGACGGCACCACGAAGGCGGTTGCGATAATCACGGCGGTGACCGCGAGGAACAGGGCTCTCACGGTGCGGACGCGGGGCAGGGCCGAGAGAGCCAGCCGCTCGGCGAGCCCGCAGGCGCGCAGCGCCGCCGCGATGATGAAGGCGCCGATCAGGAGCCAGATCAGCTCGCTGCCGAGCGCGCCATGGAGCTGCTGCGCCGGGACGGTGCGTGTTGCGACCAGAATTGCCGCCGCCGCAAGCGCGATCAGCGTGTCGTCGAGCGAGGTCAGGCACCAGGCGATCGTCGCGAGGCCGAACACGATCAGCGCGATCCGGGCCTCGGCCGGGAATGGCAGCCAGAGCCAGATCGCCGCGCCGAACAGGGCGGCGAGCCCGAGCGGGAGGATCGCGGCGCGAAACGGCAGCCGCATTTCCAGGGCGGGAAGGGCGAAAGACCGCGGCCCGCCGATGCGGGCCCTGGTCAGGATCTGGGTCGGGACAATGCTCATGCCGCGCAAACGACGGCGCGTGCCTGCTTATTCCCAGCCGCGGCGGAAAATCTGCGCGGCCCTTTAGACTGCGCCGGTGCTCTTCAGCGTCTGATAGGCCTTGAGGATTTCCTGGAGCGTGCCCTCGCGCGAGCGGTCGCCGCCATTGGCGTCGGGATGGAAGCGCTTCACCAGTTCCTTGTAGCGCGCCTTGATCGCCGCGCGGTCGGCGGTGTCGTCGAGGCCGAGCGTCTCCAGCGCCTTGCGCGCGACGATGCCGACGCGCGGCTCCGCCTTCGCCTGCTGCTGGCCTGCGCGGGCGCCGAAGATATTGAACCCGTCCTGGACCTCCGGCCCGGCTGCGCCGCCGGAAACCCGGCCGCGCTGCGACATCCGCGCAGCCTTCGAATTGACGCCGAGCTTCCAGGTCGGCCGGTGGCCGATCTCTTCCTGCTTCGCATAGGCGGCGAGCGCCTCGTCATTCATCCCGGCGAAGTAGTTGTAGGTCGCGTTGTAGGCCTTCACATGGTCGAGGCAGAACTGGAAGAACTTGCCTTCCTTGCCGCGCCCCATCGGCGCCCGAAACTCGCCGGCCTTGGTGCAGCCGGCATGGTCGCAGCGGCGCGCAGGTTCCTCGACGACCTCCTCCGCTTCGGAGGGGCCGATCCTGATACGATCGAAAAGGCGCGAGTTGAAGTTCATGCTGGACGGGTTATGGGACCGGAACGTGAAAGCGACAAGTGTGCCGCGGCAGTGAGTCGTGCCGCGCGACAAGGGCATGATCATGACCACAATGGCTGAACGGATTACGACCAAGCTGGAACAGGCGCTGGCGCCCGCCCGCCTCGCCGTCATCGACGAATCGCACCAGCATCACGGTCATGCCGGCTGGCGCGAGGGCGGCGAAACCCATTTCAGGGTGGATATCGTGTCGCAGGCCTTCGCCGGCAAGAGCCGGCTCGAGCGCCACCGCCTGGTCAATGCCGCCTTGGCCGAGGAACTGGCCGGCGGTGTGCACGCTCTGGCGATCGTGGCGCGCGCGCCCGCAGAAGGCTGAGCTGAGCGCCTACTTCGTCCTGCGCTCCGGCGTGAACAGGTAGACCGCGGTCGAAGCGAGCAGCAGCGCCGCGAAGACCCAGTGCAGATTGGCGAAGGCAGTCGCCGGATCGCGGCCGGCGGCGCGCTGGGCCGCGATGAACCAGCCCGAGCCGAACTGGACCGCCGCCGCCCCGGCGATGAACAGGAAGTTGACGAAGGTCATGCCGCGGCCGACCAGATGGTCGGGAAAGAAGACGCGGGCATGCGCCATCAGGATCGCGTAGGTGAAGCCGGTGCCGCCGACGATGGCGAACAGCGTGACTGCGCCCGGCATCGAGCGGTCGCCGAGCAAGGCGAGCAAGGCGAAACCCACCCCGGTCACCGCCGTGCCCCAGGCGACGAGGGGCTTGCTGCGGCCGACGCGCTTCTGCAGCGCCCCATAGACGAAGGCGCCTGATGTCATGGTGATCGCCATGGCGAGCGCCGCATGGCCGGCAGCGACCGCGTCGAGCCCATGTACCTGGCTCATGAACGGCGCGATCCACAGCCCCCGCCCCGTCGCCAGGATCGCATAGGCGCTGAGCGTGATCGGCGCCAGCAGCCAGAGCGGTCGGATGCTGACAATGCTCTTCAGGCCTTTCAGCAGGCCTTCCTGCTGCCCCGACGCATCGGTCGCAACCGGCGGATCGCGGACAAGCACCGCGGCCAGCACTGTCGCCAGCAGGAACATCGCGGCGAAGCCCAGCATGGTCGCGCGCCAGCCGAAGCTCTGCGCCGCCAGCGCCAGCGGCGCCGCACCGGCGAGATTGCCGAGAGAGCCGAGGCCGATGAAGACCGAGGACAGCACGCCGAAGCGTGCCACGTCCTGCGTCCGCGCGAAGAGATAGAGCGCCGACATGAAGATCGGGGAACAGCCTATGCCGACCAGCCCCATGGCCAAGACCGCGACCCACGCGCTCTGGGCCGTGGCGAACAGGAAGGCCCCGACCGCACCGATAGCCATCGCCGCGCCGACCGTGCGGCGCGGCCCGAGGCGGTCCAGCGCCCAGCCGACGGGGAACTGCGCGGCGGCGAAGGTGATGAACCAGGCGGCGCCGAGCGTGCCGAACTCGGCTGGGCCGATCTTGAGATCGGCCATGACCGGCCCGGCGATGACGCTCAGGAAGGAACGGTAGAAGATCGAGAGGATATAGGCCGGCAGCAGCGCGAAGAAGATAGTCACCGGGAACTCCCATGCCGGGCCGAGGCGGCCTCGGCCGGCCGCGGAGCTCCCGGAGCGTTCACTTGATCCGCTCGAGCACGGAGACGTAGTTCGCCACCGCCGCACCGCCCATGTTGAAGATGCCGCCGAGGCGGGCATCCTTGACCTGCATGCCTTCCGGAGCCTCACCGGTGAGCTGCATGGCCGAGAGCACGTGCATCGAGACGCCGGTCGCGCCGATCGGATGGCCCTTGGCCTTCAGGCCGCCGGAGACGTTGACCGGCAGCTTGCCGTCCTTCTGGGTCCAGCCTTCCTTGATCGCGCGGGCGCCGTCGCCCTCCTTGGTCAGGCCCATCGCCTCGTACTCGATGAGCTCGGCGATGGTGAAGCAGTCATGGGTCTCGACGAAGGAAAGATCGTCGAGCGCGATCCCGGCATTGGCGAGCGCCTTCTGCCAGGCGAGCGCGCCGCCCTCGAACTTCAGGATGTCGCGGCGGGCCAGCGGCAGGAAGTCCTGGACATGGGCCATGCCGCGGAAGCCGACGGCGCGGCGCAGGGTCTTGGCGGTCTCCTCATCGGCCAGCACCAGCGCGGCGGCGCCGTCCGAGACCAGCGAGCAGTCGGTGCGCTTCAGCGGGCCGGCGACGAAGGGGTTCTTCTCGCTTTCCTCGCGGCAGAAGGCGTAGCCGAGATCCTTGCGCATCTGGGCGTAAGGGTTGTCGACACCGTTCTTGTGGTTCTTCGCCGCGATCATGGCGAGCGCGTCGGACTGGTCGCCATGGCGCTGGAAATAGGCCCCGGCGATCTTGCCGAAGACCCCGGCGAAGCCGCCCTGCGTGTCGCCTTCCTGGGCGAGATAGGACGCCTTGAGCAGGTTCTTGCCGATTTCCGGCCCCGGAGTCGTCGTCATTTGCTCGACGCCGACGACCAGCACGACCTTGGCGGCGCCGGCCTTGATGGCGCGCACGCCCTGATGCACCGCGGCCGAGCCGGTGGCGCAGGCGTTCTCGACCCGCGTCGCCGGCTTGAAGCGCAGCGCCGGGTCGGCCTGGAGCACGAGGGAGGCGGTGAAGTCCTGGGCCGAGAAGCCGGCGTTGAAATGGCCGAGCACGATCTCGTCGACCTGGTCCGCGGTGATGCCGGCATCGACCAGCGCATCCGTCGCGACCCTGACGATCAGGCTCTCGATGGTCTCGGCATCCTGCTTGCCGAACGGAGTATGGGCCCAACCGACGATTGCAGCGCTCATGGCGTCATCTCCCGAATGATGTGCAGATACACATTATCTGCCGTTGCCCTCGTCCCGCGACAAGCGGCACCGGTGCATTTCTGTCGTGCGTGGAAAGGCCAACGGCCCGGCCCTGTCAAGCGCGCCACGCCGAACTCCTAGCCGACCGAAAGCGCCAGCAGCACGCCGACGCCGACGACGATCATCGTCATGCCCAGGATCTCGCGCCGCGACGTGCCTTCGGAGAAGATCCGGCGCGAGGCGATCTGGGCGAGAGGAACCTCGACCAGGCCGAGCGTGCGGACATTGGCGGCGCTGGTCAGCGAAAAGCCGATGAACCAGAACTGCGAGGCGGCCGCGCCGAGGAAGCCGGCGGCGAGCGAGGGTTTCCAGTTCTCGATCGAGCGACGCAGCGCCGTGCGGTCCACCGCGGCCATATAGGCGGCGAGGATCACCGAGGAGAACACCAGCCCCCAGGTCAGGGTGGTGGTGGCGCGTAGCACGAAATTTCCGTCCGGCAGAGCGAGGATGCCGCCGCGGAAGCCGATCGCCGAGAGCGCGAAGGAGGCACCGGCCGCGATCCCGAGCACCGCCGGGCGCAGGCCCGCTGCGCTGAGCTTCTCGCCGGGCTTCCACGACATCACCACGACGCCGGCCGTGGCGAGGACGATGGCCGCGAATTTCGGCCAGCTCAGCGCATCGCCGAGCAGGAGCGCCCCGAACAGCGCGACTTGCACCGGCTCCGTCTTGGTGTAGGCCGTCGTCACCGAGAAGGAGCGCTCGCGCATCGCGGCCAGCATCAGCCCAGTCGCGAGGATCTGGGTCACCGAGCCCCAGAGCGTGAAGCCGAGATAGCGGAGATCCGGCGGTGGCGGCAGTCTTCCGCTCGCCAGGCAGACCAGGATGAGGAAGAGCACGGCAAAAGGCAGGCCGAACAGGAAGCGCACCTGCGTCGCGCCGACGACCCCGATCGCGTCGGTCAGCGAGCGCTGCGTCAGGTTGCGCGCGGTCTGGAGCAGGGAGGCGGCGAGCGTCGCCGGTATCCACAAAAGGGCGAAGCTCACGCGGAATTCCCGGAACGAAGACGATTTCCCCGCTTGTGGACCGCTTGACGGCGCTAGGCAAATCGCTCTGCGAAGGGTAGGTATGCAGGATCAGCGAGGCTTAAAAAATCGCTCGCCGTCTCGAAAATGCCCCAAGCGTCGCGTTGAAGCCGCTCAACTCCACGTCAAGACAGGTTCAAGACCTCAGCCGATGAACGCATTTCGCCTCGCCGCCGGCGCCACGGTCGCCAGCTTCCTCGCCGCCGCCGTCCCGGCCCAGGCCGGCACGAGTCTGGTAATCGACGCCTCCAGCGGCGCCGTGCTCTCGAGCGAGAATGCGAGCCAGGCTTGGCACCCGGCCTCGACCACTAAGATGATGACGCTCTATGTCGCACTCAAGGCCGTGCGCGACGGAAAGATCGGACTTGAGACCGCGATCCCGGCCTCTAAGCGGGCCGCCAGCCAGCCGCGCGTCAAGGTCTATATCCGCGCCGGCCAGGAAGTGACGCTCGACAACGCCATCCGCATCATGATGGTGAAGTCGGCGAACGACATCGCCTATGTCATCGCCGAGGGCGTCGGCGGTGATGTCGAGAGCTTCGTCGGGATGATGAATGCCGAGGCGCGGCGCCTGGGCATGCGCGACACCAACTTCGTCAATCCCAATGGCTGGCACCATCCCGACCAGCAGAGCAGCGCCCGCGACCTCGCCGTGCTCGCCATGGCTCTGATGAGCGAGTTCGGCGACTATTCGGATTACTGGAATACCGGCGCCGTGCAGCTCGGCAAGCAGGTGCTGAAGAACACCAACGGCCTCGTCGGCCGCTATTACGGCATCAACGGCTTCAAGACCGGCTTCGTCTGCGCCTCCGGCTTCAATGTGGTGGCGACCGCGACGCGCGGCGGCCGCACCTTGATCGCCGTGGTGATGGGCGCCCATTCCGGCGCCGAGCGCACCATCAAGGCGGCGCAGCTCCTCGATGACGGCTTCGGCAAATGGGGCGGCTTCGGCAGCACCGTCGCGAGCCTCCCCTCCGGCACTGGCGGGCGTGCCTACAGCGTCTGCGACACGGTCCGCCGCGGCGGCGGCGCACTCGGCGACGATGTCGATTCCAGCGGCCCGATCACCGTCTCCTCCGCTCCTGGCGTCGGCGGCAACAGCGATGGCACCTCCGACCGCTTCGCCGTTGGCGCACCGCAGTCCGGCGTCGGCGGCGCGGTCCTGACCCGTTCGCCATCGGGCCGTATCACCCTTGGCCAGCGTGCTCCGCTCGCGACCGTCGCGGTCGCTTTCGGCCGCACGCCCGGTTCCGCCGCGGCGCCGCTCGCGGCCAATGCCGTCGCCAAGCCCGACACCCAGATCGCGCGCGAGATCCAGCCGGGGGCGCCGGTCGCCGCCGGTCTGGTCGGTGGCTCCGCCGGAAGGACTGCCTCCGCCAATGGAGCGATCCCTTCGCGCTCCTCCGCCTTTGCCGCCACGGCACCGGGCGACGAGGTCCAGCCGCCCTCCGATGCCTTCCGCTCCGGCCCGCTGCGGCTGCAGGGCGCCGTCCAGGCCGGCGCCGCAACCCAGGCGAGCCTGCGGCCGGGCGCTGCCGCCGGCATCAAGCCGGCCGGGCGCACCAGCGCTGCCAAGGCTTCTCCCGCGAAACCCGTGCTGACCAAGCCCGCCAAGGCGAAGCCCGCTCCGGCCAAGGCCAAGCCGAGCACCGCGCTGGCCAAGCCGCCCGCGCGCCCGGCCAAGCCGGCGGCGTCTGCCGCCAAGCCTGACGCCTGAGACCTTTCGGAGACGCCGTGCGCACTGACGGCGACGTCTCCCCTGGCCAGCACGGTATCGCGCTGGCGCTCGCTTCCGCCGCTGCCTTCGGCACCAATATCGTCAGCGCCCAGATCGCCGGGATGGCCGGACTGAGCGGCCCGCTGCTCGTATTCTACCGCGTCTTCCTGATGCTGGCGCTGGTCGGCGGCGCCGTCCTGCTCTGGCGCTCCGGACTTTCCGTGCCACGCCGCCGCTGGCCGGCGCTCATCCTGTTCGGAATCTCGACGGCGCTTGTCGGCAGCGCCTATCTCTCCTCGGTCGCCTTCCTGCCGGTCACCGTTGCCGCCGTGGTGTTCTACACTTTCCCGGTGCTGGTCGTGCTCGCCGAGCCGTTGCTGACCCGGACGCGGCCCAGCCTGGAGCGCATCGTCGTCGTGCTCATCGCCTTCCTCGGCGTCGCCATGGTCGTAGGGCCGGACTGGCATGGGCTCGACCCGCGCGGCCTCGCTTTGGCGCTGCTCGCCAGCGTCGCGGCGGCGGTGCAGTTCTTCGCCGCCGGCGCGCTCGGCGAGACCGGGACGCTGCCGAAGCTGTTCTGGTCGCATCTGATGATCCTGCCGGTGACCCTGCTGATTCTGCTGCTCACCGGCGGCATGCAGCCGCCTTTGGCGCTCGCGCTCGCGCCGCTCGCCGTCCTCGTCACGATCGGCGGCTATCTCGTCGGCTTCCTCTGGCAGGTGCTGGCGCTGGCGCGCGTCTCGCCCGGCCCGGCCGCGCTCGCCTTCTGCGCCGAGCCGGTCTTCGCCGTGATC
Organism: Allobosea sp. WAO; assembly: GCF_001509835.1. Lineage (GTDB taxonomy): Bacteria > Pseudomonadota > Alphaproteobacteria > Rhizobiales > Beijerinckiaceae > Allobosea. Next base: position 107,298 of record NZ_JXTJ01000015.1, on the reverse strand, counting down.
ATCGCCGCCGCCGTTCTGGGCGAGCGCGTCGGCGCGCTGCAATATGCCGGCGGGGCCCTTGTCGTTGCCGCGATCATGGCCAATGTAATATTGGAACAAAAGCGGGCACGGGCTACGAGGCTTGCGCTCGCGCCCCCAGCCTGAACCGCCCGCCGGATCGATCGCCCTCATGTCCGCTCAACCGCCTGCGCCCGTCCCGCTCACCCTGCTCACCGGCTTCCTCGGCGCCGGCAAGACGACGTTGCTCAACCGGCTGCTCAAGGACGAAGCGCTGGCCGACAGCGTCGTGCTGGTCAACGAGTTCGGCGAGATCGGCCTCGACCACCTCCTCATCGAGGGCGTCGAGGACAACATGATCTTGCTCGCCTCGGGCTGCCTGTGCTGCACCATCCGCGACGATCTGATCGTGACGCTGGAGGACCTGCTGCGCCGCCTCGACAATGGCCGGATCGCGCCATTCAGGCGCGTCGTGATCGAGACGACCGGCCTCGCCGATCCCGCCCCGATACTCAACGTCCTGATCAATCACCGCTACCTCGCCATGCGCTTCAGGCTCGACGGGGTCGTCACCGTGGTCGACGCGGTCAATGGTTACGCCACGCTCGATGCCCATCCCGAAGCCTTGCGGCAGGTCATCGCCGCCGACCGGATCGTCCTGACCAAGACCGATATCGCCCCCGTTTCGGAAGCGGTCGCCGCCCTGCGCGAGCGTGTCGGCGCGCTCAATCCCGGCGCCGCGATCCTGCCCGCCGATGCGCCAGCGCAGGCTCTGGTTGGCGCCGGCCTCTACGATCTCGCCGACCGGCCTGGCGAGCTGCGCCGATGGCTCGCGGCCGAGACGCTCGGAGGCGGTCACGATCGCCACGCTCACCATGACCATGACGGTCATGGGCATCATCACCACGATCATGACGCGCATCACCACCACCATGACGTCAACCGCCACGACGCCAGCATCCGCGCCTTCGTCCTGACCGCCGAGGAGCCGATCCGGCTGGCGACCTTCGAACTGTTCTGGACCCTGCTGCGTTCGACCCATGGGCCGAAGCTCCTGCGCCTCAAAGGCCTGGTCGGCCTCGCCGAGGAGCCGCGAGGGCCACTCCTCGTCCATGCCGTCCAGCAAGTGCTGCATCCGCCGGTACAGCTTGCCGCCTGGCCGGATGCCGACCGGCGCTCGCGCCTCGTGCTGATCGTCCGCGATCTCGACGAGGCGGTCGTCGCTCGGCTCTGGAGCGCCTTTCTCGGCCGCACCGCGTCGGCCGGGACGGAGAGCCATGCGCATCACCACCATGGCTGAGCCGGGCACCATCTGGCCCGCTTCTTGATTCCTGCTTCACAGCCTGCCGCTGTCGCTGTCGCGACGTGCCATTCCGGCACGTAACAGTCTCGATCCGGCGGGCTCCGGAGGCAGGACCATGCCGAACCTCTTCGCCCTGAACATGCCGGTCGATGGCCGCCGGCCAGCCGCGCGCCCGGACATCGCAAATACTGCGAAAGCAAGCGGCACCATCCATATCGAACGCCGGCCGCTGGCGGCCTGCGTAGCGATCGAGGCGGAGTGGAGCGATCTCGCCGGTCGTGCCATCGAGCAAAATCCCTTCCTCGAGCCAGGCTTCGCCTTGCCCGCCGCGCAGCATCTCGTCAGCTTCCGTGATGTCTCGGTGCTGCTGGCCTGGCAGGGCAAGCCCGGCGGCGCCAATCGCCTGCTCGGCTTCATCCCAGTCCTGCGCAGCCGTCGCCTGTTCGGCAGCGACACTCTGACCGGCTGGCGCGACGACCGGTTTGGCAGCGCCGCCCCGCTGATCGACCGTGAGGAGACGGGCCGGGTGATCGAGGCCGTGTTCGGCATGCGCAATGCCTGGGGCGGCAACGCCTCGAATGGCCTGGTGCTGCCCGGCATCAATCGCGACGGCCATCTCGCCCGAAGCGCGCTGGAGCATGCCGCCGCGATGGGCTGGACGGCGACGTTGGGCCAGGCGGCCCCACCGCCCCTGCCACCGGCCGAGGGCGGGCCCGATCTCGCGGCGCTCCGCCACGGCCTCTCCCGCCATGGCGAGCTCGCCCTGGCCGGTGCCGGGTCTCGCCAGGAAATGCGCGACGCCGTCGAGATGCTGCTGGCGCTGGAGGCGTCCGGCCCGCTCGCCAGGGCCGGCACCGCGACCCTGCAGGATATCCGCGAGACCGCCTTCCTGCGCGCCATGACGCGCAATCTCGCCCGCAGCCGGCAATGTCGCGCCAGCCTGCTGACACTGGATGGCCAGCCGATCGCAGGCGCGATCCTGCTCGGCAGGGGCAAGCGCCGCTGGCTCTATGCCAGTGCACAGGACGAGCGCTTCGCCAGCTTCGCGCCCTTGGCGCAGCTCCTCGCCCAATTGCGCCGGCGCAGCCATCTCCATGAGCTGATCGGCGAGATCGCCGGCCAGCACGCTGTCGCCCACCGGCTGCCGCTCGCCGAATTGCGGCTGTCGCCCCGTCCGCGCGGCAACAGCGGCCAGGGCGTCCGCGACGTGCTCAGCCGGCCTCGTCGCGCAGCAGCCGGCGGATGATCTTGCCGGTCGTCGTCATCGGCAATTCGGTCCGGAAGGCGATCTCGCGCGGATACTCATGCGCCGCCAGGCGCTGGCGCACGAAGCCCTGGATGTCGGCGACCAGCGCCTCCGACGGCTCATGGCCCGCCGCCAGCACGACGAAGGCCTTGACGATCTCGGTGCGCAGCGCGTCCGGCTTGCCGACCACGGCGGCCAGCGAGACCGCCGGATGGCGCAGCAGGCAATCTTCGATCTCGCCGGGCCCGATCCGGTAGCCCGACGAGGTGATGACGTCGTCGTCGCGACCGACGAAGCGGAAATAGCCTTCCGCATCGCAAAGGCCCTGGTCGCCGGTGGTCATCCAGTCGCCGATGAACTTGGCCGCCGTCGCCTCGGGCTTGTTCCAGTAGCGCAGGAACATCACCGGGTCCGGCCGCCTGACCGCGATCCGCCCCTCCTCCTCCGGCTCGCACAGGCTGCCATCGGCACGGATCACCGCGACATCGTGGCCCGGCACCGCCTTGCCGATGCAGCCAGGCTTGACCACGCCGAGCGCCGCGCTGGAGGCCAGCACGAGATTGCACTCCGTCTGGCCGTAGAACTCGTTGATGGTGAGGCCGAGCTTCTCGCGGCCCCAGGCCAGCGTCTCGGCGCCGAGCGACTCGCCGCCCGAAGCGACTGTGCGCAGCTTGAGGTCGTAGCGCCCGCGCGGATTGTCGACCGAGCGCAGCATGCGCAGCGCCGTCGGCGGGATGAAGCTGTTGCGCACCCCGAGTTCGGCCATCAGCCGGAACGCCTCGTCCGGGTCGAACTTCGCCGCCGGCCGCGCCACGATCGGCACGCCATGATGCAGCGCCGGCATCAGGCAGTTGAGCAGGCCGCCGGCCCAGGCCCAGTCGGCCGGCGTCCAGATCAGATCGCCCGGCTGCGGCAGGAATTCGTGCGGCATCTCCACCCCCGGCAGATGGGCGGGCATCACCCGGTGGCCATGCAGGGCGCCCTTCGCGTTGCCGGTGGTGCCGGAGGTGTAGATCATCAGCGCCGGGTCGTCGCGCGAGGTGTCGACCGGGGTGAAATCCGGGCTTTCGGTTTCGAGCGCCCTCTCCAGCCCTTCGGCCCGGCCATCGGCGCCGTCGCTGGAGAGGATCAGCTCGAGTTCCGGCAGCGGCTCGTCGATCTGCGCCAGCTTGGATAGGCCCGCTGCATTGGTCACCAGCACCTTGGCGCCGCAATCGTTCAGCCGGTAGGACAGTGCGTCGGCGCCGAACAGCGCCGCCAGCGGCACGGCGATGGCCCCGAGCTTGTAGACGGCGAGATGGACGATCGGCACATGCCGACCCTGCGGCAGCAGGATCGCGATGCGGTCCCCGATGCCGACGCCGCGCCGGCGCAGCGCATTGGCGAGCCGGTTCGACTGAGCCCGCAACTCGCCATAGCTCACCGGCGTGACCGACCAGTCCGGATTGAGCTCGATCAGCGCGGTCCTGTCGGGCTCGACTGCGGCCCAGCGATCGCAGCAATCGACGCCGATGTTGTAGCGTTCCGGGATCTGCCAGCGGAACGCGGCGCGCAGGCGCTCATAGTCGCGGATATCGGGAAGCATCGACAGGCCCTCGGCTAGAGCATTCTCGCGCGAAGTGGGTACCGGTTCGCGTGAAGAAAATGCGATAAAACAAAGAGACAGAGCCCGCAGGAACCCGAGGTGAGGCCACCTTGGCGAGGGGAGCGGACCCGGAATGGCGAGCCCCTGCGAGGCTCGCCTCCTGTCCCACCGTTACGGGGAGCGGAAACGCGCTGGAGCGCGCGCACGATAGGCAGACGGCGGAGCGCTGTCACCTTGGCGAAGCGTCAACCGCGGTCTTCAGGCCCCGCTCAGCCGCCGGCCATTTGCGAGCGCTTGGCCCAGCCGGTCATCCGGTTCTCGACGAAGTCGACGACCGCGACCAGGAAGATGCCGAGCACCGCCAGCACGATCAGCGCGGCGAAGACCAGCGGCACGTTGAAATCGGCCGAGGCGCGGGTGATCAAATTGCCGATACCGAGATTGGAGGCGTTCTGCTCGCCGATCACCGAGCCGACATAGGCGAGCGTGATCGAGACCTTCAGCGCGCCGAAGAAATACGGCAGCGAGCGCGGAATGCCGACCTTGGTCATGATGTCGAGCCGGCTCGCGCCGAGCGCCTTCAGCACGTCCTCGGTCTCCGGCTCGATCGTGGCGAGGCCGGTCGCGACATTCACCACGATCGGGAAGAACGAGATCACGAAGGCGGTCAGCACCGGCGGCAGCCAGCCGACCCCGAACCAGAGCACCAGGATCGGCACCACCGCAACCTTGGGGATGGCGTTGAAGCCGACAAGCAGCGGGTTGAGCCCGGCACGGAGCAGGCGCGAGGAGCCGACCAGCAGCCCGACCGCGAGCCCGAACAGGATCGAGAGCGCAAAGCCCGCCGAGGTCATCCACAGCGTATGGAAGGCGTTGGTGTAGAGCGGCTTCTGGTACTGTACCAGCGCCGTCCAGATCGCCGAGGGCGGCGGCAGCACGAAGGCCGAGATCGAGAGGGCCCGGCAGGCCGCCTCCCAGAGCGCGAAGAAGCCGAGCGTGAACAGATAGGGCGCGAGCCTGAGCCAGATCGAGCGCTTCATGCCGCCGCCCTCGCCTGCCGGATATGGCCGCGCAGCTCGTGGACGATCTCGGCGAATTCCGGCGTGTAGGTGATTTCGAGGTCGCGCGGGCGGGCAAAGCCGATCTCGCGCTCGGCGGTGATCTTGCCGGGCCGCGCCGACATGCAGAACACCCGGTCGGCCAGGAATACCGCCTCGCGCAGATCATGCGTTACGAGGATCACGGTCACGGCGCGCTCGGCCTGCAGGTCGCGGATCACGCACCAGAGCTCCTCGCGCGTGAAGGCGTCGAGCGCCCCGAAGGGCTCGTCGAGCATCAGGAGCTTCGGCTCATGGATCAGCGAGCGGCAGAGCGAGGCGCGCTGCTGCATGCCGCCGGAGAGCTCCCAGGGATATTTCGCGCCCATACCCTTGAGGCCGACCTTCTCGAGTAGCGCCTCGGCGCGGGCGACATACTCGGCCTTGTTGGCACGCAGGCGCTGGCGATGGGGCTGCACCACTTCCAGCGGCAGCAGCAGGTTCTCCAGCGTCGTGCGCCAGGGCAGCAGCACCGGGTTCTGGAAGGCCATGCCGGTGATCTTGATCGGCTCGGCGACGCGCTGGCCGGCGACCGCGACCAGCCCGGCCTTCGGCTTCTGCAGGCCCGTCGCGAGCTTCATCAGGGTCGACTTGCCGCAGCCGGATGGGCCAACGATCGCGGCGAACTCGCCCTCGCGCACCTTCAGCGACAGCCCCTCGACGGCCGGCGGCCCATCGCCGCCGCCATAGACATGCGTGACCTCGTTCAGTTCGACGAAGGCGGTCAAGGGCGCTCCGTGGGCAGCAGGCAGGAATGCCGGCCCTCCCGGACGGAAGGGCCGGATGCGGGTAGGGGTGCTCAGAGCTTCCGATCGGCCTCGGCCGGCAGGAAGCTGTCGACGAAGGCCTCGCCCGCCTTGGCCTTGTCCTTGAAGGTGAAGGTCAGGCCGATCTGGTCGAGCGCCGTCGCCCAGCGCGCCTTGTCGATGCCGCCGACGCCGTTGGCCTTGACCCAGGGAGTCACGACGTTCTGTTCGAGCGTCATCTTCAGGCGCTCGAGCTCAACCTCGAGCTTGGCGACGTCGTTGCGCTTGATCACCAGCTGCGCGCCGAGCTCGGGATTGGCGACGGTGTCGCGGATGCTCTTGGTGATGGCGCGCAGCAGACCGCGCAGGGCCTCCGGCTTCTCCGCCATGAACTTCGGCGAGGCCATCACGACATTGCCGTAGAGCTCGACGCCGTAATCCGACATCAGCATGGTGACGATGTCGTCGACCGGCACGCCGCGAGACTTCAGGTTGATGTAGGACGAGTTGGCGAAGCCGAAGACGGCGTCGACCTCGCCCGAGGCGAGCATCGGCTCGCGCACCGGGAAGCCGACATTCTCCATCCGCATCTTGCTGTCATCGAGCTTGTTGACGGTCTTGAAGATCGGCCATTGCGCGAAGGCCGCGTCCGCCGCCGGGGCGCCGAACTTCTTGCCTTCGAGGCTCTTCACATCGCTGGTGATGCCGCGGCTCTTGCGGCCGACGATGGCGAAGGGAGGACGGTCATAGACCATCATCACCGCCTTGAGATCGACCGTCGGGTTCTCGTCGCGGAAGCGGATCAGCGAGTTCACGTCGCCGAAGCCGACATCATAGGTGCCCGAAGCGACGCGCGGAATCGCCTCGCGCGAGCCATTGCCCGTGTCGATGGTGACGTCGAGCCCCTCGGCTTTGAAATAGCCCTTCTCCTGCGCCATCAGGAACAGCGCGGCCGGCCCCTCGAAGCGCCAGTCGAGCGTGAAGCGCACCGCCGTCTGCGCAGCGGCCGGGCCGATTCCGAGCCCCGCCACGACCAGGCCGAGCACGCCCGCCAGCCCGGCCAGGCGCCGGCGTGAAAGGGGGCTATGGACTTTAGTCGTAGACATCTGGGACTCCGGAATGAGGCGCGGGAGGAGCGATGGCGGGAGTTATGGTCCGGCGACGATGAGCAAGGCCCGTGCCGCCGGGTACACAGCTTCAAACTGGCGCAATGTCCATCTGCGTCAAGCCGATCCGATGAAAATTCATGCAGCGCGGCAAACAAGTCGCGCAAATTTCTGGCAACCTGCCTGAGGCACGTCCGATGCAAGCCAAAAGGCGGCCGGTCAGAGCGGCAACGCCCCGTCGGTCTTGACCTCTTCCATCACCGCATAGGTCCGCGTCTCGCGCACCGCCGGCAGCGCCAGCAGCACCTCGCCGAGGAAGCGCCGATAGGCGTTCATGTCCGCGACCCTGGTTTTGACCAGATAGTCGAAGCCACCGGCGACCATATGGCACTCCAGCACCTCGGGCGCCCGTTTCACCGCATTGGCGAAGCGCTCGAAGGCGTCGGGCGTCGTCTTGTCGAGATAGACCTCGACGAAGACCAGAAGGTGCAGGCCGAGCTTCACCGGATCGAGCGTCGCGCGATAGCCGGTGATGTAGCCCTCGCGCGTCAGTCGCTTCAGGCGTTCGCCGGTCGCGGTCGGCGACAGCCCAACCGCTTCGGCCAGCTCGACGCCGGCGGCGCGGCCGTCATTCTGCAGCATCGCCAGCAGGCGGCGGTCGGTTCGATCCAGCACGGGATATTTCTCTACAGAATGATGATCTGACAGGTGTTCTTACATATAAGAGCCAAACATATCCATTGATATCCGGCGAGCTTGCCACGATCCTTCAGATCATCCCGTTCAGCCTCTCCGGAGCCCCCCATGGCCGCCCCTGCCCCGCGACCGATCGACAGCGCCGCCCCCGTTTTCCGCGCGCCCTATGCCGAGGATGACGGCGCGATCGCCGGGCGCCTGCTCGCCGGATCCAGGCGGGAGCCCGCCGCCAAGGCAAGGATCGACGCCCGCGCCACCTCGCTGATCGAGGCGATCCGCACCCGCAAGGTCGGCCTCGGCGGCATCGAGGAACTGCTGCGCGAATATTCGCTCTCGACCAAGGAGGGCCTCGCCCTGATGGTGCTGGCGGAAGCCCTGCTGCGCGTGCCCGACGCCGCCACCGCCGACCGGCTGATCGAGGACAAGCTCGGCCAGGGCGACTTCGCCCACCATGAATCGAAGTCCGACGCCTTCCTGATCTCGGCCTCGTCCTGGGCGCTCGGCCTCACCGCCCGCATCATCCAGCCCGGCGAGACGCCGACCAGCATCATCGGCAACCTCTCCAAGCGCCTCGGCCTGCCGGCGGTGCGCACCGCGACGCGCCAGGCGATGCGGGTCATGGGCAATCATTTCGTGCTCGGCCAGACCATCGAGGAGGCGCTGAAGCGCGCCCGCTCGGGCACCGGCAAGCTCTATCGCTACTCCTTCGACATGCTCGGCGAGGGCGCACGCACGCAAGGCGATGCCGATCGCTACTACGCCTCCTATGCCGCCGCGATCGACGCGATCGGCCGCTCCGCCGGCAACGACAAGCTGCCGAACCGGCCGGGCATCTCGGTCAAGCTCTCGGCCCTGCATCCGCGCTATGACGCGACCAATCGCGAGCGCGTGCTCGTCGAGCTCACCCCGAAGGTGATCGAGCTCGCCCGCCAGGCCAAGAAGTACGATCTCAACTTCACCGTCGACGCCGAGGAGGCCGACCGGCTCGAGCTCTCGCTCGACGTCATCGACGCCGTGCTGGCAGACGCCTCGCTCGCCGGCTGGGACGGCTTCGGCCTCGCCATCCAGGCCTATCAGAAGCGCGCCAGCGCGGTGATCGCCCATATCGCGGCGCTGGCCGAGTTCTATGACCGGCGCATGATGGTGCGCCTGGTCAAGGGCGCCTATTGGGACACCGAGCTGAAGCGCGCCCAGGAGCGCGGCCTGCCCGACTATCCGGTCTTCACCCGCAAGGCGATGACCGACCTGAACTACGAGGCCTGCGCCAAGCAGCTGCTGGCCCTGCGCCCGCGCATCATTCCGCAGTTCGCTACCCACAACGCGCTCACCGTCGCGACCGTCGCCGAGCTTGCCGGCAACACCGAGAACTTCGAGTTCCAGCGCCTGCACGGCATGGGCGAAGCGCTCTATGAGCGCCTGCTGCAGGAGAATTCCGGCTTCGCCTGCCGGACCTATGCGCCGGTCGGCGGCCATCAGGACCTGCTCGCCTATCTCGTGCGCCGCCTGCTCGAGAACGGCGCCAACTCCTCCTTCGTCTCGGTCTCCGGCGATCCCGACGTGCCGGTTTCGGAGCTGCTCGTGCCGCCGGCCGACATCATCGGGACGCCCGGCGCCGCCCGCCATCGCCGCATCCCGCTGCCGGCTGATCTCTTCGGCCCGTCGCGCAAGAATTCGGCCGGCGTCGAGCTCGGCGATGCCGCGAGCCTGGACGCCCTGCTCGCCGAGATCGGCTGCGCCACCGCCAAGCCCTTCCCGGAGGCGGGCGCCGTGATCGACGGCAAGCCCGTCGCCGGCAACCGCCGCGAGCTGCGCTCGCCGATCGACGCAAGGCCGATCGGCCATGTCGTCGAGGCGAGCGAGGCTGCTGCCGCCCAGGCCGTGCTCGCCGCGAAGGCCGGCTTCCCGGCCTGGAACGCGACGCCCGCCCGGATCCGCGCCGCGGCGCTGCGCCAGGCGGCAGAATTGATGGAGGCCCGCCGCGGCCCGATCCTCGCTTTGCTCCAGGCCGAGGCCGGCAAGACGCTCGACGACGCCATCGCCGAGCTCCGCGAAGCCGTCGACTTCCTGCGCTATTACGCCGCCGAGGCCGAGACCAAATTCGCGGTGCCGACCGCCCTGCCCGGCCCGACTGGCGAGGAGAACCGCCTCGTCCTGCGCGGCCGCGGCCCGTTCGTCTGCATCGCGCCCTGGAACTTCCCGCTCGCCATCTTCGTGGGCCAGGTCGCCGCGGCGCTCGTCGCCGGCAACAGCGTCGTCGCCAAGCCGGCGCCGCAGACCCCGCTGATCGCCAGCCTCGCCATCGCCATCCTGCACGAGGCCGGCGTGCCGAAATCGGCGCTGCACCTCACCCCCGGCGATGGCAAGCTCGGCGCCGCCCTCGTCTCCCATCCCGACGTCGCCGGCGTCGCCTTCACCGGCTCGACCGCGACGGCCCGCGCCATCAACCGGGCGCTCGCCGCCAAGGACGGCCCGATCGTCCCGTTGATCGCCGAGACCGGCGGGCTCAACGCCATGATCGTCGACGCGACCGCCCTCGCCGAGCAGGTCGCCGACGATGTGGTGATGTCGGCCTTCCGCTCGGCCGGCCAGCGCTGCTCGGCGCTGCGCCTTCTCGTCGTGCAGGAGGACGTCGCCGACAAGATGGTCGAGATGATCGAGGGCGCCGCCAGCGTGCTCCGGCTCGGCGACCCCCGCGAAATCGAGACCCATGTCGGCCCGGTGATCGACGCCCCCGCCAAGCAGCGGCTCGACGCCCATATCGCGGCGATGCAGGCGCAAGGCCGCGTCGCCTATGCCGGCGCGGTTCCGTCGCTCGGCGGCACCTTCGTCGCCCCGCACATCATCAGGCTCGACCGCGTCGCCGACCTCACCGCCGAGCATTTCGGCCCGGTGCTGCATGTCGTGCGCTGGAAGGCAGGCGAGCTCGACAAGGTGATCGAGGCGATCGAGGCCACCGGCTACGGCCTGACGCTCGGCGTGCATTCGCGCATCGAGACCACGGTCGAGCACGTCACGCAAAAACTCTCGACCGGCAATATCTACGTCAACCGCAACATCATCGGCGCGGTCGTCGGCGTGCAGCCCTTCGGCGGCCACGGCCTGTCGGGCACCGGCCCCAAGGCCGGCGGGCCGAACTATCTCTCCCGCTTCGCCACCGAGCAGACGGTGACGATCAACACCGCGGCAGCCGGCGGCAACGCCTCGCTGATCGCGATGGGGGAGTAGGAGACAGCACCCTTCTCCCCTCGGGGGAGAAGGTCCCGGCAGGGGGATGAGGGCGCTTTGACTGGGTGAGCCATCCTTCCCTCATCCGACCCGGCTACGCCGGGCCACCCTCTCCCCCGCGGGGAGAAGGTTTTACTCCGCGCCGCGCGCCGCGGCCTGCTTCAGCCGCGCCAGCGCTTCCTCGGCGCCGGCCTTGACCTCGATGTCCTTCGAGGCGGCTTCCAGCTCGAGCCGGGCGATCAGGGTCGCGACCTCGGGCACCTGGCCTTCCGCCGCGAGCTTCAGCACGGCATTGGCGAGCACGTTCGGCCAATAGGCCGCCGCGCCCTTGGCCAGCCCCTTGGCCTTGCGGCCCTCGAATTCCTTGGTGAGCTGCTCGGGGGTCTTTCTGGCCATGGCGGCGCCTTCCGTGAATCGCGTTCGAGCCGGAGCTTATAGCAGCACGGCCGCGAACGGCGCGGCGAAGGCGCAAGGACACCGCCGCCGCAGCCAGCTTTTCCCGCCCCTGACCTGCCGAAACGGCAGCTTTCCCGCGATGCCCTGCCTGCAAGGCCGGGCGGCGCCATCGGCATTTGCAGCCCGCGCCGGCAGGGTGCAGGACGCCCGCTGACGGGCCGCGCAGACGGCCGATCGTTCAGGACCTTCCCCATGCCTCTCGCCTTGCGCGCGCTCGCCGCGGCCTTCGCCTGTCTCCTCGCCACCGCCCCGGCCGCGGCCCGCATAACCGACCCCGACATGAGCTGCGCCGACTATCTCAAGGCCGGCCACCGCAAGACCAAGGCCGACGGCCCGGCCCGCGAGGCCGCCGCCATCGAGGCCAGGGTCCGGGCCTTCTGCGCCGCCAACCCGAAGATGAAGGCGATCGACGCCGAAATGACGATGACCGGCCTCTGAGCCGCCCGCCAGAACGGGGCGGCGGCCGCCCTCAGCCGCGGTCCGCGCCGGGGCTCATCCCCGGAATCGCCTCGATCTGCGCCTTGTGCCGGGCGATGCGCCGCTCCGCCTCGTACCAGGCCTCCCTGCCCTCGACGCCGGCGAGGCGCAGGCGGATCGCCTCGCGGAAGGTCGCGCGCATCTCGTCGGAGAGGCAGTCCATGAGCTTGCCGGCGCATTCCGCGCCATCCGGCCCGGAGCAGGCCCTGGCGCGCCGGCAATCCTTGCGGCCACAGAAGCGCCAGCACTGCATCAATGTCGCGACCCTGCGAAGCATGATCGGCCGCTCGCGCTGATAGCGCTCGAACTCCTCTTTCGTCGCGCCACGATAGTCGGGATTGCGGGGCATGGGGTGTCCTCCAGTTTGCCCCCTTCTCCCCTCGGGGGAGAAGGTCCGGCAGGGGATGAGGGCGGGACGACGCGAACCCCCTTCCCCCTTGCGGGAAGGGTTGGGGATGGGGGGCGAACGACCGGGTACGATGCTGCCGGTAGAAGCGTCACGGCGAACCGGCGCCCGCCCGTTCCGACTTTCCGCCCCCCACCCCTGCCCCTCCCCGCAAGAGGGAGGGGTTCGCGCCCAAGCATCGTCCCCGCCCGCAGGCGCAACCCGCGGGCGTTGTCGTAAGTGAGGGGCAGCGGAGCGCCGCGAGGCGCGTTGGTGATCCGCTTCCGTGGCCGGGAGCGGCGCGGATGGATCCCCATCCGCACGCCCCGTGGCGCTCCGCTCAGCGGCGATTTGAAAACTCCGGGCCGCGCTTCCATCACGCCGGCCGGTGAGGCCGGCGCAGTCTAGCGAGCTCCTCGCGCAGGGGCCGTAGTACCCCCAGGTCGGTTCCCGAAGCCTCCCGGGAGCGAGGCGCAACCCTCGCCCGCAGGCGCCGCACCCACCCCGCCAAACGACATGCCTCCGGTCGGCCGCCCCTCGGGGATGGGATGCGGGGGAGTATACGGGAGGTTGGGAGGGCGGGGATAAGTTTGCGGTTTATCCCCGCTGAGCGCTGGAATCGCGATCACCGATTAACTCATCCTCGTTCCAACGAAAGTTCATGATCCAATCGAGAACGCTATTCGAATCATAAACCATCATCTCATTCGGTTTGAGATCAGCAAACTTTTTCGCTTCCTGACTATATGTAGAACCTGAAATTAAGATACCTCCTTTGAGATCCCATGCCTTTGCGGCTCCGTATATCTGCTGAACTACCGGCCTTCCTACACTTCTACGAGATTTACCTTCGCGGATTTCCGGCTGCTTCACTTGAACCGCAAAGATCAAAGGATCAGTGCGTTCATCTTGGAGTGCCAGAAAATCGATTCCTCCGTCCGCAACGCGACGAAAAAGATCGACTTTGAAACCTCGTCGGGCAAAAAGTTCGGCACAAAGCCCTTCGAAATCTTCGTTATCAACCGAAGCAAGCGCCTCTGGATCGTTCGCCAGTGCATCAATTAGAGTCTGCGAACAAAACTCCGGCACTTGAACAAACTGCCCATTCTCTTCCTTCCAGCGTCGCACATAGCGATCACCAATACGAACCCCAACCGCCTCAAGATTTGCTAACCCAGAGACTATTTCGCCACTTCCGTTAAATTCATTGCCGAAATCAAACCTATGGGAATAGAGCAATTCAGAACTAATCCTCGCCCAACACACACGCCCAGAGGTTGCTTCTTCGATATCTTCAGGTAAATATAACATGTTGGAGCCCAAGCAATAACGCAAAGGAGAGGCTCTAGTTCTCCGAACTGAATCCGGACTAAGTTCGTACTTAGCCGCAAGCCGATAAAATCTTTCATCACGCTCCGAGTACGTCGCAACCAAGGTACCCATCAAATTTCTCCTCAAAGCAAATATATAATCAAGATTGAAATGACTTCATAAATATGAAACCGTCGAAAACTTGAATGCTACCCCATTCTGAGTGCATATAAATCAATCAAGCACACCATCAGAGGCCTTACTGAGTTTCGAACACGCGAGAGAAAGAGCCTTACGATTTGAAGGGTTCATCTCACTAGCCCTCCCCGCTTGACTCCCCCGCCCCTCCCATCCTACCCCCGTCGACGGGACACGCCTCCCCACCGAGGCGCGCCCATCTGCAAGGATGGAGACATCGATGGCGAATACCGTACCGAGCACGCGCCCGCGCGTGCCGAATTTCTCGTCCGGCCCCTGCGCCAAGCGCCCCGGCTGGAGCCTCAAAGCCCTCTCTGATGCGCCGCTCGGCCGCTCGCACCGCGCCAAGGTCGGCAAGGACAAGCTGAAGCTCGCGATCGACCTGACCCGCGAAGTGCTGCAGGTCCCGGCCGATTACCGCATCGGCATCGTGCCCGGCTCCGATACCGGCGCCATGGAAATGGCGATGTGGTCCATGCTCGGCGCCCGCGGCGTCGACATGCTGGCCTGGGAAAGCTTCGGCTCCGGCTGGATCACCGATGTCGTCAAGCAGCTCAAGCTGCAGGATGCCCGCCTGTTCGAGGCGCCCTATGGCGAATTGCCGAACCTGAAGAAGGTCGACACGAAGAACCGCGACGTCGTCTTCACCTGGAACGGCACCACCTCCGGCGTGCGCGTCGCCGACGCCAGCTGGATCGCCGATGACCGCGAAGGCCTGACGATCTGCGACGCGACCTCGGCCGCCTTCGCCCAGCGCCTCGACTGGCCCAAGCTCGATGTCGTCACCTTCTCCTGGCAGAAGGTGCTCGGCGGCGAAGGCGCGCACGGCATGATCATCCTCTCGCCGCGCGCCGTCGAACGGCTCGTGACCTACAAGCCGGCCTGGCCGCTGCCAAAAGTCTTCCGCATGACCTCGGGCGGCAAGCTCTCCGAGGGCATCTTCGTCGGCGAGACCATCAACACCCCGTCCATGCTCTGCGTCGAGGACTATGTCGACGCGCTGCTCTGGGCGAAGAAGGTTGGCGGGCTCGACGGCCTCGTGAAGAAGGTCGAGGGCAATGCCCGCGTCCTCGCCAAGTTCGTGCGCGAGAACGACTGGATCGACTTCCTCGCGGTCAAGCCGAAGACGCGCTCGAACACCTCGGTGTGCCTGAAGTTCACCGACCCGGCCGTGACCGCGCTGCCGGCCGACCAGCAGGCGGCCTTCGCCAAGCAGGTCGTCTCGATCATCGAGAAGGCCGGCGCCGGCTACGATCTCGGCCATTACCGCGACGCCCCTCCCGGCCTGCGCATCTGGTGTGGCGCCACCGTCCAGAGCCGCGACCTCAAGGCGCTGCTGCCCTGGATCACCTACGCCTTCAACGAGGCCAAGGCTTCGCTGGGCAAGAAGGCGGCGTAAGCGCCGCCCGCGCCGCCACTCTCGTCATGGTCGGGCTTGTCCCGACCATCCACGCCTTGCGACGCCACTGGCGTCCAGAGCGATAGAGGCAGGCGGCGCAACCGATCTCCGAAGGCGCGGCGGCGAGCCGCGCGAAGACGTGGATGGTCGCCACAAGGGCGACCATGACGACCTTCCCCTTTCAGCCCGCCGCTGCGCGGGCCTTCCGAGGTATCCCATGACCGCCCCCAAAGTCCTGATTTCGGACGCCCTCTCCCCCGCCGCCGTGCAGATCTTCCGGGATCGCGGCATCGACGTGACCTTCGATCCCGCCCTCGGCAAGGACAAGGACAAGCTCGCCGCCGTGATCGGCGACTATGACGGCCTCGCCATCCGCTCGGCGACCAAGGCCACCGCAAAGCTGCTCGCCGAGGCGAAGAACCTGAAGGTGATCGGCCGCGCCGGCATCGGCGTCGACAATGTCGAGATCCCCGCCGCGACGGCGCGCGGCATCATCGTGATGAACACGCCCTTCGGCAATTCGATCACCACCGCCGAGCACGCCATCGCCATGATGTTCGCGCTCGCCCGCCAGATCCCGGCCGCCGACCTCTCGACCCAGGCCGGGAAGTGGGAGAAGAACCGCTTCATGGGCGTCGAGATCACCGCCAAGACGCTCGGCCTGATCGGCTGCGGCAATATCGGCTCGATCGTCGCCGAGCGCGCCATCGGCCTGCGCATGCGCGTCATCGCCTTCGATCCCTATCTCTCGCCGGAGCGCGCCGTGCAACTGGGCGTCGAGAAGGTCGAGCTCGACGAGCTCTTGAAGCGCGCCGATTTCATCACCCTCCACGTCCCGATGACCGAGAAGACCAAGAACATCCTCTCGGCCGAAAACCTCGCCAAGACCAAGAAGGGCGTGCGCATCATCAACTGCGCTCGCGGCGGCCTCGTCGACGAGACGGCGCTGGCCGAGCTGATCAAGTCCGGCCATGTCGCTGGCGCCGCCTTCGACGTGTTCTCGGCCGAGCCGGCCGAGACGAACCCGCTCTTCGGTCTGGACAATGTCGTCTGCACGCCGCATCTCGGCGCGAGCACCAACGAGGCGCAGGAGAATGTCGCCCTGCAGGTCGCCGAGCAGATGAGCGACTATCTGCTCAAGGGCGCGATCACCAATGCGGTGAACTTCCCCTCGATCTCGGCCGAGGAAGCACCGCGGATCAAGCCCTTCGTCGACCTCGCCGAAAAGCTCGGCTCCTTCCTCGGCCAGCTCACCGAGGCACAGGTCAAGGGCATCCGCATCGAGTACGAGGGCGCGGTCGCCAAGTTGAACCTGAAGGCGATCTCGGCCGCCGCGATCACCGGCGTGCTGCGCCCCTTCCTGCCGGAGATCAACATGGTCAACGCGACCATGATCGCCAAGGAGAAGGGCATCGTCGTCGAGGAGCTGACCCGCGAGGTCGCCGGCAATCTCGAAAGCGTCATCCGCATCGTCGTCGACGCGCAGGACATGCCGCGCCATGCCTCCGGCACCGTCTTCCATGACGGCAAGCCGCGCATCATCGAGATCCGCGACATCCAGGTCGACGCCGAGTTCGCGCCGCACATGCTCTATGTCCGCAATGCCGACAAGCCGGGCTTTATCGGCCAGTTCGGCTCCGTGCTCGGCGAAGCCGGCGTCAACGTCGCGACCTTCAATCTCGGTCGCGACAAGCCCGGCGGCGACGCGATCTGCTATGTCGCCGTCGACGACGCGATCTCGGACGAACTGCTCGCGAGGATCCACGAGATCCCGATGGTGAAGCGGGCGCGCCGGCTGAAGTTCTGAGGGCACAAGAGCCGGACCCGCTCAGATTGAACCAATCTGAGGGGTGAATCCGTCTCTCACCTTAAGACTGAGCCCGCCGCCGACGAGGGCGGCGGGCTTCCCCGGCCACCCCTCAGCTTTCGTACAGGAAGGCGGCATGCACCCAGCCCGAGAAATCGGGCTGGCCGGCGCCGTTCAGCACCGAGACGAAGCGCCATTGCCCGTCGGCCTCGTGGACGATCACCACCGTACCGTCGGGCAGCGGCTGCGGCCGCAGCGCCGGATGCTCCATGCCCGGCCCCGAGCGGATGTTGAGGCCGGTCGGCGAGCGCACGGTCCAGGTCGGCGGGCCGTTCGTGTCGCGGCCAAACACCTTGGCCTTGAACGAATTCATGTTCCAGGCCGGTCCGGGGTCCGATTTGCGGCCGGGCGAGATGTCGTCATGACCGATGATCTCGTCGATGCCATAGGCATCGCAAATGGCCCGCGCCGCCTCCAGCGTCGCCTCGACCTGCGCCTCGGTATAGGTCTCCCAACCGCGCACCGGCCCGCCCGATTTGTGCGCGGCCTCGATCACCTTGCTGGGATCGACCACTGCCTCGGTCCATGACACCCAACCGGAGCCGGTACGCCGTAGCGGCCCCCAGTTCTCGATCTCGATGCCGATCGCATGCTGGTTGAGTCCGACGTAATTATTGCCTCCCCTATCGGTCCAGCGGCTCACGCCCGCATGCCAGCCGACGACATTGAATGGCACGCATTGGATCACCTGACCGTCGCGACGGACCACCAGATGCGCCGACACTCTGGCCGATGGCTTGGCAAAGTAGGCCGCGGTATCGAAGGACGGACCGCTCGCCGTGTAATGGATCACCAAAAATCTCGGGGCAAACTGGCCACCGATATTGGGCGATCTGACGAACGGGACATTACTGGCGCCGCTCGCCAGTCTGTGGTTCCTGACCTTGTACACGACACGCTCCCCCTATGCGCCGCGCAGCCCGCGGCCGGCTATTTCAGCTTGTCGAAGAGCTTGAGCGTCTGGGGGCCGGAGGCCTCGCGAGCCCGGACGAGATCGGCCCCGGCCTCCTGCTTCTGGGCCGTGCTGAGCTTGTGCCAGCCGCCCTGCGCCACCAGCAGCCAGTTGTAGCGGGCGTTCTCGTCATCAGTCTGTGCCGCGAGGCTGACCGCCTGCCGCGAGACCTGCGGGTCGCCGAGGTCGTAGAGGAACTCGCTGGCATAGATGCGCAGCGTCCGGTCCTTGGCTCCGGCAGCGTTGAGCAGCAGCGTGCGATCCTCCTCGCCCTTCAGGGTCTTCGCGATCGCGTCGGCATCCGCCTTGTTCCGGCGCAGCATCTCGGTCAGGGCGACGCTGCCGCCGAGCTGGACCCGGTAATCCCCGGGCTTGTCGCGCATGGCCTCCAGGATCGAGGGCACCGCCGTGGCCGAACCGTTCGCTAATGTCGCGCGGGCCGAGCGGCGCACGATCGTGTCCTCGTTGGTCAGGTCCTCGATCGCGCCCTTGATTTCCGGGGAGGGCTGGGAAGCCGGCGCCTGCGCGAAAGCCTGCCAGCTCGGCAGCAGCGCCCGCCAGCCGGAGCTATCCCGGGGAACGGCCGGCACGTCCTGGCAGAGGATCGGGTCCTTGCGCCCGAACTCCCCGATCTTGCGGGCGTTCTCGTAAAGCGCCGGCGTCGCCACCACGGTGCCGTCGGGCTGCGGCACGCCGTCCTCGGCATAGCGCCATTCGAGCATCGACGACGAGCGGAAGAAGGGCACGATGCAGGACAGGTGCACCTTGATGTCCTCGTCGCGGTCGACTGCCTTGTCCGGCGAGCGGACGGTGACCGTCAACGTCGAGCGTTTGCTGGGATTTTCGAGGACGACGAAGTGGAAAGCCTTGGTGTCGGCGTTGATCGCGCCCATCGCATGGCCTTCGAGCGCGATGCCGACCTGCTTTTTATGGGGCGGAGGCAGGTCGGCGATCTCACCGCGCACATAACTCGGCCGCGTTGCGCAATGGCTTTTGAACGGCGGTGGCAGGCAAATGAAATAGGACAGCGCGAGCAATGCGATCGAGGCCACGAAGGCCAGCGAGATCGACCAGACCAGGAAGGCCGCCAGGCGCGGGCGCGGCTCTTTGCTCTCGGTAATGGTGATGAAGATCGCGAGCAGGATCATGAAGCCGACGGTGAACAAGCCGCCGATCACGGCGAGGTCACGATCCCCGCCCGTAAACTCCAGAACTGCCGCGACGACGGCGCCCAGCAATGCGACACCGCCTGCCAGTCGCAGACGCGGATCGCGCTTGATGGCGCCACTGATGAAAGCGAGCGTGCCCACTCCGCCCCTCCTGCCGGATGCGGTGTCGACGGCCGCCCGGTCGAAGAGAGGCCAGGTACAATCTCTGATTATGTCATTGAAAGATTGCATACCATAGGTTGCATTTAACCACAACTGCCACTTTGACGGCTGGCCTGCCCGTCACGCTCCCATTCGCGCCGCAATCGCTCTGTCCTGTGGCGGCCGACATGGAGACCCCAATGCCGCGTATCGCCACCTTCGCCCTCGCCTGCCTCGCCGCCTCGCCCGCTTTCGCCGACTGGGACAAGGCCAAGCTCGATGCCGGGATCAAATCGATCGAACAGGCGGCGAAGGGGCGCGTCGGCGTCGCGCTTCTTGACCTCAGGGATCGCAAGAGCTGGTCGCATCGCGGCGCCGAGCCCTTCCCGCTACAGAGCGTGTTCAAGCTGCCGCTGGCCATCGCGGTGCTGCAGGCGGTGGAGGCCGGCAAGCTGAAGCTCGACCAGAAGATCACCGTCACCCGCAACGATCTGTCGCTCTATCACAGCCCGCTCGCCAGGGCCTTCAAGGGCGAGCGCAACGACTACACCCTGCGCGACCTCCTCACCCGCTCGACCGGCGAGAGCGACAACACCGCCGCCGACCTGCTGCTGCGCCTGATCGGCGGCCCGCAGGTGCTGACGGCGATGCTGAAAGACGGCGGCGTCCCCGGCATCTCGGTCGACCGCTATGAGCGCGTCTTCCAGCCGGAGATCCTCGGCCTGCCCGGCTATGCCTGGGACCAGCCGATCGACACCGCCGCCTTCTCGAAAGCTGTGCAAGCGATCCCGGCCGCCCAGCGTCGCAAGACGCTGGAAGCGACGCTGAAGGACAAGCGCGACGCCGCCAGCCCCGACGCCTCGGCCGCCTTCCTCGAGGCGCTCGCCAGGGGCAACTGGCTGCGCGAGCCCGCCCACACCGCTCTGCTCGATAAGATCATCGTGGAGACCAAGAGCGGCCCGCAGCGCATCCGTGCCGGCCTGCCGCAGGGCGCGCGCTTCGCCCACAAGACCGGGCTCGGCCCGAGCGCCGATGGGTTGAACCACGCCACCAACGATATCGGCATCGTCACCCTGCCGGATGGCCGCCGCTTCGTCATCGCGGTCTACCTCGCGGGCTCGCAGGCGAGTGCCGAGGCCCGCGAGGCCGCCCACGCGGCAGTCGCGCGGCTGGCAGTGGAAAGCCTGCGCTAGAGCCCGTTCAGCGCTTGCGCTCGGCGATCCAGATGCCGCCGAGCACCAGCGCCAGTGCCAGCGCGTGATAGAGCGCGAGCTGCTCGCCGAGGATCGCGACGGCGAGCAGCGGCGCGAACACCGGCACGAGATTGACGAAGACGCCGGCGCGGCCGGGTCCGATCAGCTCGATCGCCCGCATGAAGAAGAGCTGCGACGCCATCGAGGGGCCGATCACCACATAGATCAGGATCAGCCAGCCGGTCAGCGTCGGCCAATAGGCCTGGCCGGCGGCGATCTCGGCCGCGAGCAGCGGCAGCGAGACCAGGCAGGCGACCATCGCCATCGCGGTGAAGAAGATCAGCCCGGGCATTGGCGGGCGCGTGCGGATGCCGACGGTGTAACCGGCATAGAGCAGGCAGGCGATGATCATCCAGAGATCGCCCGGCACGACGCTGAGCTGCAGCAGAGTGTGCCAGTCGCCCCGGCTCGCCGTGACCAGCACGCCGAGAATGGTCACGGTGACGCCGAGCGCCTGCAGCCCGCCGATCGGCGTGCGGAAGGCGAGGAAGGCACCGAGCAGCACGAAGACCGGGATCGAGCCCTGCAGAATGCCGATATTGATCGCAGTCGTCGAATAGGCCGCGATGTACATCAGCGTGTTGAAGGCGGTGAAGCCGAAGGCGCCGAGCAGCGTCACCTTGAGCCAGTTCGCCTTCAGCACCGGCCAGTGCTCGCGCAGCCCCTGCCGGAACAGGTAGGGCATGACGGAGCAGACCAGGACCCAGCGCAGCGAGGTCAGCGTCATCGGCGCGATCTGGCCGACGGCGAGCCTGCTCGCCACGGCGTTGCCCGCCCAGAGCAAGGTGGTCAGCGTCAGCAGCAGATAGGCGTTGGCCCAGATCCGCTGCGGAAGGGAGGCGGCCGGCTGCAAGATGCACGATCCTCATATCTGCGGAGCGCCTGCATAGCCTTGCGCAGGGCGCTTCTCCTATGAGAGGAGGCGCAACGCAGCCCGTCGCCGGACGCAAACGTCCCGAGGAAGCCATGAATCTGTCCAGCCCCAAGCCGCTCCGCGTTCTCATCGTCGACGGCTACAAGCGCGCGCAGCGCGAGGACTATGTGCGCGACAGCGGCGCGACGCCCGGCGAAGCCTATGCCGCCGAGCTCAGGCGCATCGAGCCCAGTCTGGTGACGGATATCTGCCTGCCCGCCGACGACGGCGCCAACCTGCCTGATGGCGCCGGCCTCTCCTCCTATGACGGCATCGCTCTCACCGGCTCGTCGCTGCGCATCCACAGCCCGGAACCGGCGGTGACCCGCCAGATCGAGTTGATGCGGGCGGTCTACAGGAGCGGCACGCCCTGTTTCGGCTCCTGCTGGGGCATCCAGATCGCGGCCGTCGCGGCCGGCGGCACAGTCGCGCTCAACCCGAACGGGCTCGAGATCGGCTTCGCCCGCCGTATCGCCAAGACGGAGGCCGGCGCCGCGCATCCCCTGCTCGCCGGCCGCCCCACCGCCTTCGACGCGCCGGCGATCCATTTCGACAGCATCGTCGCCCCGCCGGCCGACGCCACCATCCTCGCAGCCAATGCGATGAGCCCGATCCAGGCGGCCGAATTCCGCCAGGATGGCGGCACGTTCTGGGGCGTGCAGTACCATCCCGAGTTCTCGCTGCGCCTGATCGTCACGATCCTGCGGCGCCACGGCAAGACCCTGATCGAGCGCGGCTTCCGCCGCGACGAGGCCGACACGGAAAGCTGGCTCGCCGATCTCGATGCACTCGATGCCGAGCCGACCCGCCGCGACCTCGCCTGGGCGCATGGGCTGGACGAAGAGGTGCTCGATCCCGTCAAGCGGGTGACCGAGCTCAGCAACTTCCTGGAGATGCGGGTGAAGCCGCAGGCGAGCCTGCGCGGGCGGGCTTGAGAGGATCAGCTGCGGTTCAGGGCGCCGAGCGCGGCTGCGAGCGCTGCCCGCGTATAAGGCTTGCGCAGGGCCGGAACGCCGGTTTCCAGAGACGGCACGGCATCGTAGCCCGTCGCGAAGATGTAGGGCACGCCGAGCTCGCGCAGGCGCTGCGCCACCGCATCCGAGTTTTCGGCGCCGAGGCTGACGTCGAGCACGGCGCATTCCGGCCGGCGCCGCTCGATCGCGGCGAGCGCCTCACGCACGCTGGCGCAGGAGACCACCTCTCCGGCTCCGAGCCCACGCAGCATCTCCTCGACCTCCATCGCGATCAGGAACTGATCCTCGACGAGAAGCACGGTCTTGCCGGCCAGCGGCTCGCCTCCCTCTCCTGGCGTCTCGCCGGCGGCGCTCTCTGCTTCCGCCTCGGCAGACTCAGGCATCGCGAGCCAGGTCACGAACACGGCGGGAATGGCTAGGCGCGCCTCGACGCCATCAGGCAGATAGGAAATCTCGCTGCTGCCGCCGAGATCGAACGGAATGCTGCGAGAGACCAGCACGCTGCCGAAGCCTTCCCTGGTCGGGACCTTCACCGGCGGGCCGCCACGCTCGCGCCAGAGCAGGCGGCAAGTGCCGTCCTCGTCCCGCTCCCAGCTCAGTGAGAGCTGCCCGCTCTCGCGCGACAGCGCGCCGTATTTCGCGGCGTTGGTGGCGAGCTCGTGGATGACGAGCGCCATCACCGAGAAGGCACGCGCATCGAGCGCGACCTGCGGCCCTTCGATCGAAAGGCGCCCCGGGGCGGTCTTGTACGGGCCGAGTTCGGCCTCGACCAGCGCCCGCAGCACGCCGCCGCCGGCGCTGCGCATGACCTGGTCGTGCGCGTGCGACAAAGCCTCGATCCGCCCCTTGATCGTCTCGACATAGGCGGCGATCTCGACCTCGTCGCCGAGCGGATAGGAGATGATCGACTTGATCACCGAGAGGATGTTCTTGACCCGGTGATTGAGCTCCTGATTGAGGATCTTCTGGCGCAGATCGGCCTTCTTGCGCTCCTCGGCGAGCAGCTCGCCCTGCCGCAGCACGACCTCGACCAGCGCGCTGCGGATCGACTCGGCCAGCTCGCGCTCGATCTGCGTCCAGGGGCGCGAACGCTTCTCGACCGTCTGCTTCCAGACGGCGAAGCTCTGGCGCGGCGTCAGCCGGTCGCCGAGCGGGCCGGAGGTATAGGTCTTGTTGGGATCGCCGCCCCATTCGATCGTCTGCACGAACTCGCGGCGGAAGAAGAAGAGGTAGTCACGCGGCAATTGCGAAAGGGGAACTGCGAGCACGCCTGAAACATCGGCGCTGAAGGCGCTCGCGCTCGGCAGCGAGGCGCTCAGGCAGTCGCTGCTCCAGACGGCCCCCGGCGACAGCATGCCGACATGGCCGGCGAGCTCGGGCACGAACTCGGCCGGCGGCACCGAGCCGGTCGCCGACCACTGCCCCTCCATCAGCAGGCCGATGCCGTCGCAGGACAGCAGCTGCCGGAACTCGCCGAGGTTGGTGCGCAGGAAGCCGGCGACATCGGTGCTGAGGGAGGCCGAGGCGAGGAGATTGCCGAGGAAGGCACGCGCCCGGTCGACCGCCTCCAGCGCCTGCTTCTGCGTCAGGGCACTGAGCTGCAGCGCGAAGAACTCGCCGAAGATCTCCGCGGCGATGCGCTGGTTCATCGACATCGAGCGTGGCGTGTAATGGTGGCAGGCGATCAGCCCCCAGAGTTCGCCGTCGACGATGATCGATACCGACATCGAGGCGGCGACGCCCATATTGCGCAGATACTCGCAATGGATCGGCGAGACGCTGCGCAGATGCGCATAGGACAGGTCGAGCGGCTCGCCGCTGTCGTCGAGCACCGGCTCGATCGCAAAGCGCTCGCCGCTCGAATTCGAGACCAGCCGGATCGGGTTGAGCAGATAGAGCTGGCGCGCCTGCTTGGGGATGTCCGAGGCCGGGAAATGCTGCCCCATGAAGCTCTCGAGATCGGCGCGTTTGGCCTCGCTCACCACCTGGCCGGAACCGTCGGCCGCGAAGCGGTAGATCATCACCCGGTCGTATTGCAGCACGGCCCGCAGCAGGCGTACCGCGCTCGAGATCAGGTCGCGCGGGTTCGGCGCGCTCGACAGGCGCCCGACCAGCGTGCGGGCGAACTCCAGCGGCGAGCTGGTCCCGTCGGGCGCCGAGCGTTCGAACTCGATGATCGCGTTGCCCTTGTAGCGATGGACGCTGACGTCAAAGGCCTGCTCCGAGGTCGGGAAGACCATTTTCGGCATCAAGCCGGCCCGCGCCGGCGTCCCCGAGCGCGCAAGCGCGTTGCGCAGCTCGTGCACCGGCTGGCCGCCCATCACATCCTCGAGTCGCCGCCCGACCATGCTGCCCTCGGGCAGGCCGAGGAACTCGGCGGCATTGACCGAATGCCGCCGGATGACGACCGCCCCCTCGTCGCAGACCAGCATGCAGCCATGTGGCTGGACGCTGCCGGGAATATGGATGGGCTCCCGGTCGCAGTTCGTCAGGTCGACTGTGCTCATCGGCCGAATCCGTTCTCGCGCATGGCGCTCGCCGCCTGCTCGAAGGTGGTTTCGGCGGCGCGGACAGCCGCCGCCAGATCGATGCTCTCCAGACGTTCCATGATCGCGAGCAGACCCCGCCAGGATCCCAGTCGCTCCTGCCGCGCCAGATGGCGCGCGCCATGGTTCTCGTCGTAGCCGAGGGCGCCTGCCATGCGCCTGATCAGCTTTGCCCCGAGGGCCGAGCCTTCGAGGACGTAGATGACCCCGACGAGCGAGGCTATGTCTTTTGACAGGTCGAAGGAGGGCGAGACCGGCGGCTCGGCGCCGATATCGGCGAGATCGGCCGCGATCAGCGGTCCGAGTTCTGTAGGGCGCCAGTCACCGAACGCGGCGGGCCAGTCGGCACCGGCAAGATAGCGCTCGACCGGCTGCCTGTGCGCATAGGATGCCCGCAGGAAGCTGCCATAAGCGTCGGCGCTGTCGAGCCGGCCGATCGTCCGGTCGAGTTCCTGATGGGCCTGGCGGGTGTGATCGCGGAGGTAGAGCCGGAGCGAGGGCGATGTCATCGCCGCCACAGAAGCGGCGGCCCGCCGAGTTCGTCAAGCCGGGTTTCAGGCGGCTCGCTCGGAAAGCCCGGCACGGGCAGCGAACACCTTGCCGCCGAGCGCGCGGGCCGTGTCGAGATGCTCCGACATCTCCGGCACCGGCAGCAGCAGTTCCGAAGTCACGACCGGCGCACCGCAATAGCCGAAGATGCCGTGGTCGATCTGCGTCTTCATTGCGCTGAGATAGCCGTGACGCTCATAGGTCCGCATGGTGGCGCCGCCGATCCCGATGAGATGGACCGGCAGATGCCCGAGCTTCTTGACCGTCTTGAGGTCCGCCCCTTCGTCATAGGCCCAGCCATTGGCGAAGACGCGCTCGATCCAGCCCTTCATCAAAGCCGGCATCGACCACCAATAGACCGGATAGACCAGCACCAGCGCATCGGCCCGGTCGATCCGCGCCTGTTCCGCCGCGACATCTGCAGAAGGTGGAATCTCGCGGCGGTGCACGGAAAGATCGTTCAGCGAGAAGCGCGGATCGAAGCCTTCCCTGGCGAGATCGGCGATTTCGACGCTGTGCCCGGCCGCGGCGACGCCCTCGGCGAGCGCCTGCGTCACGGCGTGGCTGAGCGAGTCGGGATCGGGATGGGCGACGACGACGAGGGCATGCATGCGAAATCTCCTGCGGTGATTGCGATCGGTCGGCGACCGCTATATACTTTTAGTAAGTTACTTTTGGTATATAAGATATGTCAAGCCCGAAAACCGAACAGCAGCGCCGTCAGCGCCTGACGCGCGAGGATCGCCAGCGTCAGCTCATCGAGACCGCTTGGCGGGTGGTCGGCGAGGAAGGCACTGACGCTCTGACGCTCGGGCGCCTGGCCGAGCGGGCCGGCGTCACCAAGCCGGTCGTCTACAGCCACTTTCCGACCCGCAGCGCCCTGCTGATCGCGCTCTATCGTGACTTCGACACGCGGGAGTTCGCGATCATGGATGCGGCGCTCACAGGCAGCGAGGCGAGCCTTGCGGGCAAGGCCGGGGCGATCGCCTCCTCCTATGTCGACTGCGTCCTGACCCAGGGGCGCGAGATCCCCGGCGTCATGGCCGCGCTCGCCGGCTCGCCCGAGCTTGCCGCGGTCAAGCGCGACTGCGACCTGATCTTCCTGGAGAAATGCAGGGACCTGCTCGCGCCCTTCGCCGCCGGCAGGACGATCCCGACCGCGGGCTTGCGCGCCATGCTTGGCGCCGCCGAAGGGCTGTCGCACGCCGCCGCGACGCAGGAAATCGGCGCCGACGAGGCGAAGCGCGAGCTGTTCGAGACGATCACCGCCATGGTCGCGCGCAGCGCAAAGGGCTGATCCGGCACGCTGCGGGGTTCCGTGCGGGTCCCGCAGCCTGTAAACGCGCGGCAACTCCAGATCTTGAAAACCTCCCGGACCCCATGATTCGCCTCGAAAGCATCGGCAAGCAGAACGGCCGCCAGATCATCTTTATCGAGGCCTCGGCCGCCTTGCAGAAGGGCGAGAAGATCGGCCTCGTCGGCCCCAACGGCGCCGGCAAGACCACGCTGTTCCGGATGATCACCGGCGAGGAACTGCCCGATGAAGGCCAGGTCTCGGTCGATCGCGGCACCACCATCGGCTATTTCAGCCAGGATGTCGGCGACATGGCCGGCCGCAGCGCCGTCTCCGAGGTGATGGACGGCGCCGGCCCGGTCAGCTCCGTCGCGGCCGAGCTGAAGGAACTCGAGGCGGCGCTCGGCGATCCCGACCGCGCCGACGAGATGGAGGAGCTGATCGCCCGCTATGGCGAGGTGCAGGGCCGCTTCGAGGAGCTCGACGGCTATGCGCTCGACGGCCGCGCCCGCGAGGTGCTCGCCGGCCTCGGCTTCACTCAAGAAATGATGGACGGCGATGTCGGCGCCCTCTCCGGCGGCTGGAAGATGCGCGTCGCCCTCGCCCGCATCCTCCTGATGCGCCCGGACGCCATGCTGCTCGACGAGCCGAGCAACCATCTCGACCTCGAAAGCCTGATCTGGCTGGAGAGCTTCCTCAAGGGCTATGACGGCGCCCTGCTGATGACCTCGCACGACCGCGAGTTCATGAACCGCATCGTCGGCAAGATCATCGAGATCGATGGCGGTACGCTCACCAGCTATTCCGGCGACTACGAGTTCTACCAGCAGCAGCGCGCGCTCGCCGAGAAGCAGCAGCAGGCGCAGTTCGAGCGCCAGCAGGCCATGCTCGCCAAGGAGATCGCCTTCATCGAGCGTTTCAAGGCCCGCGCCTCGCATGCCGCGCAGGTGCAGAGCCGCGTCAAGAAGCTCGACAAGATCGACCGGGTCGAGCCGCCGCGCCGCCGCCAGACCGTGCAGTTCGAGTTCCAGCCGGCGCCGCGCTCCGGCGAGGACGTGGCGACGCTGAAGAACATCCATGTGCGCTATGGCAGCCGCAGCATCTATGAGGGGCTCGACTTCCAGGTCCGCCGCAAGGAGCGCTGGTGCGTGATGGGCGTCAACGGCGCTGGCAAGTCGACCCTGCTGAAGCTGATCGCCGGCTCGTCCAAGCCCGATGACGGCTCGGTGGCCATCGGTGCGAGCGTCAAGATGGGGTATTTCGCCCAGCACGCCATGGAGCTGCTCGACGGCGACGCCACCGTCTTCGAGTCTCTGGAGGGGTCCTTCCCGCAGGCAGGCCAGGGCTCGCTCCGGGCGCTCGCCGGCTGCTTCGGCTTTTCCGGCGATGATGTCGAGAAGCGCTGCCGCTTCCTCTCGGGCGGCGAGAAGGCCCGCCTCGTCATGGCCAAGATGCTCTACGACCCGCCGAACTTCCTGGTGCTCGATGAGCCGACCAACCATCTCGACATCGCCACCAAGGAGATGCTGATCACGGCGCTCGCCCAGTACGAGGGCACCATGCTCTTCGTCAGCCACGACCGCCATTTCCTGGCGGCGCTCTCGAACCGCGTGCTCGAGCTGACGCCGGACGGCGTTCATCTCTATGGCGGCGGCTACACCGAATACGTCGCCAGCACCGGCCAGGAGGCGCCGGGCCTGCGCAGCTAGTTCCTTTTCCCCCTGCGGGAGAAGGTGGCTCGCAGGGCCGGATGAGGGCGCGCGCCGGCTTTCCGCGTCATGGTCGGGCCCGTCACGACCAACCACGCCTTCGCTGGTCGAGTATCGTGGTCCAAGACGTGGATGCTCGCCACAAGGGCGAGTATGACGAGGATCGCGAGTCCTCCCTATCCCTTTCCCGCAAGGGGCGAAGGGAAGCGGCTTGCCGACCGTTCGGCTCCCCATGACGTAGCGAAAACCGTCCTGGCGCCGGCAAGGGGCTGCCATCGTCGCCGGGCGGTGGTCGTGCCCTCCCGGCGCCTTCCCACCTTCCGGCCCAATTCCGCCCTCGCCGCGCCGAAATCCCTCGGGCAAATCGCGGCCGCGTGATTTGTCGGGGGACAGCATGATGATGAAGACCGGACTGGCCGCAGCCTTGATTTTCGCGCCGGGCCTCGCCAGCGCGACAGAAGTCGAGCTCGCTTCGAAGATCGACCGTGTCACCGTCTATCCGGACGGCGCCGTGGTCACCCGCCTCGGCAAGGCGTCGCTCCTGCAGGGCGTCTCGCAGATCGTGCTGCGCGGCCTACCGGCCGGCGTCGACCCGGCCTCGATCCGGGTCGAGGCTGAAGGCGACGGGCCGTTCGCCATCGGTGCCGTCGATGTCCGCCAGGTTCCCGGTGATGCCCGCCCCGTCATCGACGCCGCGCTCGAAGGCAAGATCCGGGCATTGCAGGGCGAGAAGGCAAAGCTCTCCGGCGAGGTCAGCGCCGTCGAGGCCAAGCGCGCGACGATCGAGAACTTCGGCAAGACCGGCCCCGACAAGCTCGGCCCCGACGGCAAGGCGCTGCCGGTCACCGACTGGCCGGCCATCTTCGATGCGATCGGCACCGCCTTGGTCAAGGTCCAGGGCGAATTGCTGACCCTGCGCAACCGCATGTCCGATCTCGACGCCGAGATCGCGGCGCTGGAGAAGGCCCGCCCGCATGGCGCCCGCGCCGGCCAGCCGAAGCGCGAGGTCGCCATCGCCGTCGAGGCGAAGGCGCCGGTCGCGGCCGACATCGCGGTCAGCTACCGCGTCTCGGGCGCGAGCTGGCTGCCGGTCTACGAGGCGCGGCTGACAACCGGCAGCGCCAATAGTGGCGCCGAGATCGCCTTCACCCGCCGCGCCGAACTGCGCCAGCGCACCGGCGAGGACTGGAGCGAGGTCGCGGTCGAATTATCAACGACCCGCTCGGCACAGGGCACGCGGGCGCCGGAACTCAATCCGCTGCGCATCGCCTTCTACGAGCCGCCGGTCGTCTATGAAGAGCGGGCGCGCGCGCTGCGGCAGGAAGCCGAACGCGCGGCCAGACCCCCTGCCCTGGCGATCGCCCCCGCACCGGCGGCGCCGGAGGCCGCTGCGGACACCCTCAAAAAACAGCAGGCCGAGGTCCAGACCGCCGGCATCAGCGCCGGCACCTATCAGGCAAGCTTCAGGGTGCCCGGCCGGGTTTCCATCCCGCCGGACGGCTCCACCAAGGCGGTGGTGCTGACGCAAGGCAAGCTCAAGCCCGAGCTATCGGCCCGCGCCACGCCGGAGCTGGAGGAGAAGGCCTATCTCGAGGCGAGTTTCAGCCATGAGGACGAGGTGCCGCTGCTGCCCGGCGAGGTCTATCTGCACCGCGACGGCGCCTATATCGGCAAGGGCCGCCTCGGCCAGATCGCGCCGGGCGACAAGGTCGAACTCGGCTTCGGCGCCGATGACCGCATCAAGGTGACGCGCGTACCGGTGCGCCGGCGCGAGAACGATTCCGGCTGGCTCGGCGCGACCCGTACCGACCAGCGCGAGTTCAAGACGGTGGTGAAGAGCCTGCACGCCCAGACGGTGAAACTCATCGTGACCGAGCGCGTGCCCTTCTCGGAGAACAGCGCGATCACGGTCGAGCTCTTGTCGCAGAGCACGCCGCCGACCGAGAAGCAGGTCGGCGACAAGCGCGGCGTCTCGGCCTGGAGCTTCGAGCTCGCCCCCGGCGCGCAGAAGGAAATCCGCCTCGCCTACCGAGTGAAATATCCGGGCGACCGCGAGGTGATCTTCGACCAGACGCGGCGGTAACGCTCCTCTCACTTCTCACCTTGCGGGAGAAGGTGGCTCGGCGAAGCCGAGACGGATGAGGAGTCGCGCTGCGCTTCCCGTCATGCTCGCCCTTGTGGCGAGCATCCATGTCTTAGACCCCGCATGTGGTCGGCGAAGGCGTGGATGGTCGGGACAAGCCCGACCATGACGGCGTCACTCCGCAGCGACGGCCTGCCAGCCCTGGCCGAGTTCCTGCTCGACAAGGCCGACCCAGTAGCGCACGCCGGCCGGGATGATCTCGTCGTTGAAGTCGTAGAGCGGGGTGTGCAGCCCCTTGAACGAGCCATCGGCCTCGACACCGTTGCCGATGCGCATGAAGGCACCGGGGCAGACCAGCATCATCTCGG
The DNA here is from genome assembly GCF_001509835.1 of Allobosea sp. WAO. Classification (GTDB taxonomy): domain Bacteria; phylum Pseudomonadota; class Alphaproteobacteria; order Rhizobiales; family Beijerinckiaceae; genus Allobosea. The sequence continues at coordinate 76,253 of NZ_JXTJ01000015.1, read as the reverse complement.
CAAAGTCCTCGCCACCGGTGCCGCGCAGCATCTGGCCGTTGACGTGCTGAGGGTCGACAGCAGCGGAGGCCGCCGCGACCGCGACCTTCACCTGCTCGGCGGCGTTGACCAGCGGGCTGGTGCCCCGATGGTAATGGGCGTCCGCCTCGCAGCCCCAGGCCTGCGCCGTCGCAGCCGCAAGCTCGGCGATGCGCCGCTCCACCAGAGCTCGCACCTCCTGCGAATAGGTCCGTGCCGTGCCGCCGATGACGAGCTCGGAGGGGATGACGTTCGAGGCGTTCTCGTCGCCGCCATGGATGAAGCCGACGCTGATCACCGCCGTGTCGAGCGGCGCGACATTGCGGCCGATGATACCCTGCAGGCCGAGCACGAAATGCGCCTGCGCATAGGTGATGTCGGTCGAGCGATGCGGCTGCGAGCCGCCATGGCCGCCGACACCGCGGAAGGTCACCTTCCAGGAATCGGCCGCCGCCAGGAAGGGGCCGACCGCCGTGCCGAAATGCGAGGCCGGCACGCCCGGCGTGTTGTGCAAGCCGTAGATGGCATCGCAGGGAAAGCGCTCGAACAGACCGTCGGCGAGCATGGCATTGGCGCCGCCACGGCCTTCCTCGGCCGGCTGGAAGATCAGGTTGACCGTGCCGCCGAAATCCCGGTTCTCGGCGAGATAGCGCCCAGCCGCGAGCAGCATGGTGGTGTGGCCGTCATGGCCGCAGGCGTGCATCCGGCCCGGGAATTTCGAGGCATGCGGCAGCCCGGTCAGCTCTTCCAGCGCCAGGCAGTCCATGTCGGCACGCAGCCCGATGGCGCGCTGGCCCGGCCCTGTGCCGCGGATGACGCCGACGACGCCGGTCTGGCCGATATTCTCGCTGACCTCGACGCCCCATTCGCGCAGCTTGTCGGCGACGAGCTTCGCCGTGCGATGCTCTTCCAGCCCGAGTTCGGGATGCGCATGGATGTCGCGGCGGATCGCCGTGAACTCGGCATGGTTTTCGCCGAGCCAGTCATCGAGCTTCGTCATGGTCGCATTCCCCAGCTTGCGGCGGTTTTTCAAAGCATGGCCCGTGCCATCGCCATCCGCCGTCCAGTGAATTCATAGGGCCGATCGCCGCCATCGCCCTCTGCGGGCGCAGCAAAACAGCCATGCTTCACGGGACTGCCGCCGACGGAGCGAGACGGGGCGTCGCCGGCTGGTGGCAGGCGACCTCAGCCCGCCATCTCGACCTCGGCGCTGCGGCCGAGATCGGCCATCCACTGGCGATAGCGCGGCTGGGCCACGAGCTGGTGGGCGTAATGCCGGCGCAGTGCATCGGTGAGGCGGCCGTCACGCTTCAGCGCCTGGTCGGCGAAGCCGATCATCACCGAGTTCGGCCAGGCCTGCGGCCGGATCGCCCGCAGCCGCGCGAACAGCACGTCCTCGCCCTCATCGGCATGGACCTGCGCGATCAGCGAAAGCATCGCCGCGGTCGAGCGCGAAATGCCCATATGGCAATGCACGAGCAGGTGCCCTTCCTGCCGCTTCAGCGCCGATTCGCGCAGCTTGGCGCCGAAGTCGAGGATCTCGTCGACATGCGCCTCTGTCGGATGCACGCGGCCTTCCTGCGGCGTGATGATGTCATGGAAGCGCAGGGTCGTCCGCTCATGCGCCTCGTAGGCCACGAAGGATTCGAGCTCCGGCAGGTCCGGATCGAGCAGCGAGAGCACATGGCTGACTTTGCGGGCGCTCTGCGCCGGCAGTTCCTCGATCCCGCAGATGGTCAGCGTCGAAATGGCGATCGGTTGCATCGTTGGCGGGCCCCAAGGTGACGGATGGGGCCGGGTTAATCCTCCCGGCCCGCCCCCGCAACAGCGGTAACCGCAGGGCTGCCCTTCGTCCGCCGACACGCGCGCCGGTCGAAGGCGGCATAGCAGCGAGAGAAGCCCCCCGCGGCGGGGCGACCAAACGCCGCCTTTTCGACCAGCCACCGCGTGGCGGCAGGCGGCCTCGAACGGCGCAAGGCCGATTCTTTCCCCGGCTTTCCCGGCCTCAGCCTTGACCTCGCCATGCTCTTGGAGGAAGAGGGGTTGCAAGGACCTCCCCGAAACCCCGGCCTTGCGCCGGGGTTTTCGTTTGTGCGGGCGCTTTGCGCCGGTGTGCTTTCGCTTCGGCCCGTCATGGCCGGACGATGGGAATTTCGCGCCGGCCCAACCTGGAGCATGGTCCGGTTGCGGAAGTGATGTCACTTCCGCGGACGGGCTTCGGCAGCGAGAGAAAGGTCACCGCCATGGCGAACGTGGTCGTGGTCGGCGCCCAGTGGGGCGACGAGGGCAAGGGCAAGATCGTCGACTGGCTGTCGAGCCAGGCCGATGTGGTCGTCAGGTTCCAGGGCGGCCATAATGCCGGCCATACGCTCGTCATCGACGGCGTCGTCTACAAGCTCTCCTTGCTGCCCTCGGGCATCGTCCGCCCGGGCAAGCTCTCGGTGATCGGCAACGGCGTCGTCGTCGACCCCTGGCACCTCGTCGAGGAGATCGCCCGGCTGCGCGCCCAGGGCGTCGAGATCTCGCCTGCGAATCTGCGCGTCGCCGACAATGCGACGCTGATCCTGCCGCTGCATCGCGAGCTCGACCATTTCCGCGAGACGTCGAACACCACGCTGAAGATCGGCACGACCAAGCGCGGCATCGGCCCCGCCTATGAGGACAAGGCCGGCCGCCGGGCGATCCGCGTCATCGACCTGAAGGACCGCACCGTCCTCGAAGCCAAGATCGAGCGGCTGCTGGCGCACCACAATGCGCTGCGCCGCGGGCTCGGCATCGCCGAGGTCGACGGCGCAGAGCTGCTCGCGCAGCTCACGGCCATCTCCGAACAGATCCTGCCCTATGCCGACACGGTCTGGGCCCTGCTCGACGCGGAGCGCCGCGCCGGCAAGCGCATCCTGTTCGAGGGCGCGCAGGGTGCCCTGCTCGACGTCGACCACGGCACCTATCCCTTCGTGACATCCTCCAACATCGTCGCCGGCCAGGCCGCGACCGGCTCGGGCCTCGGCCCCTCCGCCGTCGGCTATGTGCTGGGCATCGCCAAGGCCTACACCACACGCGTTGGCGAGGGCCCGTTCCCGACCGAGCTCTTCGACGAGATCGGCGAGCTGATCGGCCAGAAGGGCAAGGAATTCGGCGTCGTCACCGGCCGCAAGCGCCGCTGCGGCTGGTTCGATGCCTGCCTGGTCCGCCAGACCGTCAAGACCTCCGGCATCGACGGCATCGCGCTGACCAAGCTCGACATCCTCGACGGCTTCAAGGAGATCAAGGTCTGCACCGGCTATCGCCTCGACGGTCAGGTGCTCGAGCATCTCCCGGCCGGCCAGAGCGACCAGGCCCGCGTCGAGCCGATCTACGAGACCATTCCCGGCTGGGAAGGCTCCACGGCCGGAGCCCGCTCCTGGGCCGAGCTGCCGGCACAGGCGATCAAATATGTCCGCCGCATCGAGGAGCTGATCGGCGCCTCCGTCTCCGTGCTTTCGACCAGCCCGGAGCGCGACGATACGATCCTGGTCCAGAACCCTTTCGAGGGTTGACGGACCGGAACAACACGGACATTTGAGGCGAATGGCCGATTTCCATCCCATTCTGGCGCGGGCGATCGCCGGGCTGACCGACAAGTCGCCCGAGGCGCGCCGGGCGGTCTATGACCGCGCCCGCGCCGCCCTGCTCGCCCAGCTGCGCAGCCTCGATCCGCCGCTTTCCGAGGCCGACATCACCCGCGAGCGGCTCTCGCTCGACGAGGCGGTCTCGCGCATCGAGGCCGAGATCGCGCTCGCAGAGGCGATCGAGCCGAGCTTTCCGCCGTTGCCGGCAGGCGAGCGGCGCAGCCCCGAGCCGATGCCGCCCGCAAGGTCGGAACCACCGGCCGAGCGCCCCGCTCCGGCCCCCGTCGAAGCAGACGACGCTCGCTTCGACGAGCCGCCGCTGCGCGAGGACACGGCGCCGATCCGCCCGCGTGTCGCCCCGCCGCGCGCGCGCAGCGTCAATCCGGGCCATGTCCGCACCGCCGTCGTCGGTGTCGGCGTCGCGCTAGCCGTCGCGGTGATCGCGGGCGCCGCTTACTACGTCAACAAGATCAATCCGCAGCCGGAGCAGGCCGCAAGGCCGCGCACGGAGGCACCCGCGCAGCCGGCCCAGCCCGAACATTCCGGCAAGATCAGTGAGCGCGCCGGCACGCCCGAGTCTCCGGCATCCCAGCCCGGCACCGCGCGCAGCACCCCGAGCACGCCGGGGCAGACCAGCGACATCGCCGTCGCCCAGCGCGCCGTGCTGTACATCGAGGTGCCCGAGGCGCCGCAGCAGCCTCGCACCGTGCCCGGCCGCGTCTTCTGGCGGCTCGACAGCGACACGGTCGGCCAGGGCCAGCCGGTCGAGACCATCGTGCGCGCGACGGTCGAGGTTCCCGATGCGGGCCTGGCGCTGGACTTCACCATCCGGCGCAACACCGACCAGGCTTTCCCGGCCTCGCACATCATCGGCATGCGCTTCACCACCACCGGCGAGGCGGCGAGCGATACGATCCGCGAGGTCGGCGTGCCGCAGTTCAAGACCGATGAAAGCGAGCGCGGCGCGCCGCTTTCGGCCATCTCCTCGGCGCTCGGCGAGAATCTGTTCGTGGCGGCGCTCTCGAACGTTCAGGTCGAATCCGACCGTAATCTCGACCTGTTGCAGTCCAGGCCCTGGATCGACCTGCCGGTGCGCTTCGCCTCCGGCCGGCGCGGCATCATCACCTTCGAGAAGGGCGTCTCCGGCAACCAGACCATCGCCGATGCGCTCGCGCGCTGGCGCGGCTGAGCCGCAGGACGTCATTCTCGGACGCAGCGAAGCGTAGGCCCGAGAATTTCGGACAGAAATCCGCTCGTCGGAGTTCCATTGCTTTCTGAGATGGTCGGCTCAAGGCCGACCATCACGAACGCTGGCGGCCTCAGCCGCCAGCCACCTTCTGGTAGTCCTTCACATCCGAGAAGCTGATGCCCGGCGCACGCTCGGCATCGTACTTCAAGGTGAACTGCGACGAGGCCATGAACACCGGGTCGCCGTCGAGATCGTCGGCCATCGAGGACGGCTTCAGCGCGACGAATTTCTGCAGCGCCACCTTGTCCTCGCTCGAGACCCAGCGGGCGATCGAGAACTGGCAGGGCTCGAAATCGACCGGCAGCGAGTACTCGACATCCATGCGCTCCTTCAGCACGTCGAGCTGCAGCGCCCCGACCACGCCGACGATGGCAGGCGCCCCGTCATGCGGCAGGAAGAGCTGGACGACGCCCTCCTCGGCCATCTGCTGCAGCGCCTCGCGCAGCTTCTTGGCCTTCATCGCGTCCTTCAGCTTGACGCGGCGCAGGATCTCCGGCGCGAAGGAGGGCACGCCCTTGAAGATGATCTCCTCGCCCTCGGTCAGCGTGTCGCCGATGCGCAGCGTGCCGTGGTTCGGCAGGCCGACAATGTCGCCGGCATAAGCCTCCTCGGCGATCGAGCGGTCGCGGGCGAAGAAGAACTGCGGTGCGTTCAGCGGCATCGGCTTGCCGGTGCGCACCAGCTTCGCCTTCATGCCGCGCGAGAGCTTTCCCGAGCAGACGCGCATGAAGGCGATGCGGTCGCGATGGTTCGGGTCCATGTTCGCCTGGATCTTGAAGACGAAGCCGGTCATTTTCGGCTCGTCCGCCTCGACCGCGCGCTTGTCGGCGACCTGCGCACGCGGGCTCGGCGCATGGCGGCCGAGCGCGTCGATCAGATCGCGCACGCCGTAGTCGCGCAGCGCCGCACCAAAATAGAGCGGGGTCAGATGGCCCTCGCGGAAGGCCGCGAGATCGAACGGCTTAAGGCCCTCGCGCGCCAGGAAGACCTCCTCGCGCCAGCTGTCGACGGCGCCGTTCGGCAGCAGCTCGTCGAACAGCTTGTCGTCCTCGCCGGCGACCGGCGTGCCGGCATCGGTCTCATCGCCCTTCTGGTTGCGGCGGAAGGTGTTCGAGGCGAAATCCAGCGTGCCGACGAACTCGCGCCCGCGCCCGACCGGCCAGGTCATCGGCGCGACGTCGAGCGCCAGCGTCGTCTCGATCTCGTTGATCAGGTCGAACGGGTCGCGGGTCTCGCGATCGACCTTGTTGATGAAGGTGACGATCGGGATATCGCGCAAGCGGCAGACCTCGAACAGCTTCTTGGTGCGCGCCTCGATGCCCTTGGCGGCGTCGATCACCATCACCGCGCTGTCGACCGCGGTCAGCGTCCGATAGGTATCTTCCGAGAAGTCCTCGTGACCCGGCGTGTCGAGCAGGTTGAAGACATGCCCGCCATATTCGAAGGTCATCACCGAGGTGACGACCGAGATGCCGCGCTGCCGCTCGATCTTCATCCAGTCGGACGAGGTCTGGCGCCGTCCGGCCTTGGCCCTGACTTCGCCTGCGAGCTGGATCGCGCCGCCGAAATACAGGAGCTTCTCGGTCAGCGTGGTCTTGCCCGCGTCCGGGTGCGAGATGATCGCGAAGGTGCGGCGGCGCGCATGCGGCGCAGCGGCGGCCACGGCGCCGGCGATGGTCTGAATATCCGTCATGGCGTGGTTGAGACAGGATGGCGGCGCCTGAGTCAATCGCCATGCAGTTGCCGGATCAGGCTATTTCCGGTCGCTCGAACGTAAAATTAACCAAACCCGGCTTGACTGCTCGGCGGTTTCACGCCGCGCGCCAGGGGGAAAGTCGCGGCAGGCGCGCCCAAGAACCGATGGCCATGCTGCGCACCATATCGAGCCAGATCCTCGCGGCCGTGCTGCTGCTCGCCTTGGCGGCGGCACTCGCGATCGCAGTCGGCGTTCAGACGCTCGAACGCTATGCGACGATGACACGCGAGATGCAGGCCGCCTCCCAGCGCGCCGCCATTGCCGAGCGCATCAACGGTCTGGTCAACGGCGCGGTGATGGAATCGCGCGGCATCTACATGAGTGCGGACGCAGCTGGCGCCGAACGCTTCATTCCGCTGCTGCTGCAGGGGCTGCGCGAGATCGACGTGCTGATGCAGGATTGGCAGCCGCTGATCGGCCCCGGCGACCACGACAGCTACACCACCGTAGCCAGGAGTGTCGAAGAGTTCATCGCCTTCCGCCGCGAGATCGTGCGCCTTGCCCGCGCAGACTCGATCGCAGCGGCCCGGGCGATGGGCGACGACGAGGGCAACCGCAACAACCGCAAGGCGCTCAACGAAGCGCTCAAGCGCTTCGCCGGCAGCAACGATGCCCACAGTGCATCGCTCGACACCGAGCTCGTGCATATGCAGCAGAGCAGCTCGCGCCTGCTGATCGGCACCGGAGCCTTCGCGATCGCCGCAGGCTTTCTGCTTGCGCTGCTCATCGTGCAGCGCCGCATCGCCGGGCCGCTGCTGCGGCTGGCGACGACGATGCGGGCGCTGGCGGCGGCCGAGCCCGTGGACGAGATCCCACTGGTCGAGCGCGGTGACGAGATCGGTGACATGGCCCGTTCGGTCGCGGTCTTCCGCGACAATGCCCGCGCCCGCGCGGCACTCGAAACCGCTGCGGCCGGCGAGGAAGAGACCCGGATCGCGCGCCAGCAGCGCATCGACGAGATCGTCGCCGCGTTCGATGCCAGGCTCGCCGGTGCGCTCCAGACCGTCGGCGGTGGCGTCCAGTCGCTGGAAAGCGCAGCGCGCATGCTGAACGGACTCGCCGTCGCCGCGACCTCCGAGATCGGCCGGGCGCAGTCGGCCTCCCAGGAGGCCTCGGGCAATGTCCAGCAGGTCGCGACCGCCGCCGAGAACCTGTCGGATTCGATCACCGAGATCTCGGCCCGCGTCGCCCGCGCCAATGCCATGGTCGGCGGCGCCAGCGATGAGGCGCTCGGCGCCAGCCGCCATGTCGGCAACCTTGCCCGCGCCTCCGAGCAGATCGTCACCGTCATCGACCTGATCCGCGACATCGCCGAGCAGACCAATCTGCTCGCCCTCAACGCCACCATCGAGGCTGCCCGCGCCGGCGAGGCCGGACGCGGCTTCGCCGTCGTCGCCGCCGAGGTCAAGACGCTGGCGAACCGCACTGCCGAGGCGACCAACGGCATCGCTCACCAGATAGAGGCCTTCCATGGCGAGGCCGAGGGCGCCGTCAGTGCGATCGGCACCATCACCCGCACAATGAGCGACGTCTCGCACCAGACCGGCGCCATCGCCGACGCGACCGAGGAGCAGCGCGCGACGACCTCCGAGATCGCCCGCAACGCCCAGGCGACAGCCCATGGCGCGGCGACCGTGGCGCAGCGGCTTGCCGGCGTCACCGCCGCCTCCGACGAGGCGATGCGCTCGGCCGCCGAGGTGCTGCGCACCGCCGAAAACCTCGCCCGCGAGGCGGCGACGCTGCGCGGTGAGGTCGACACCTTCTTCAAGCAGATCAAGGCGGCCTGAGCGGGCTGCGCCGGTCCTGCCGCCGCCGGGGCTACGCGCTGTGCAGCTCGCGAATGTTGCGCGCCAGCTCCAGAGCCACGTCGCCCGCGCCCGCACGTGGAAGGTGGAGATTGATCAGGAAATCGGTCAGCGGCGGAAGGCCGGCCGACTCCTTCAGAACGGCCAGCGATTCCGGCACCGTCGCAGGCAGCATCGGCGAGACGGCGATGTCGGCCTCGACCGGGGCGCAGATCGCTTCGAAGCTCGCGACCTCGCAGACAAAGCGCCAGTCCCGTCCCGCTGCCGCCAGCGCCTTCAATGCGACCGGGCGATGCGGACAGGTGTCGTCGCCTGTCGAAAGCGGCAGCGGCTCGCGCAGATGGGCCGTTCCATTGCGCGCGCCGACCCAGGCCAGAGGCTCGACCCGCAACGTCTCGCCGCCCGTAGCATCGGCGCTCTGCACGACGATCGCGAGATCGATCTCCCTGCGATCGAGCTGTTCGAGCAGGCGGCCACTGCTGTCGCAAACGATGACGACACGCACCTGCGGCCAAGCGCGATCGAAGCGCCGCAGGATCGGCGTTCCGAACGGCCTCACGAGATCAGACGGCATGCCGAGACGGACCTCGCCGGCGAAGGCAGGCCTGCCTATCACGGCCCAGACCTCGTCGTTCTGCCGCAGCAGCCGGCGCGCCTGGCCGATCAGGCGCTCTCCCTGCGGGGTCAGGCGGATGCCGGCACGGTCGCGCTGGACGAGGCGACAGCCGAAGCTTTCCTCAAGCCGCTTCAGCTGAAGGCTGACCGCAGCCTGCGTCAGATTGAGCAGCCGCGCAGCCGCGGTGATGCCGCCGGCCGCCACGACGGCATCGAAGGCACGCAGCAAGGCGATGTCGAGGTTTCGCGGCATATCCGCCTCGATAACGGTCGCTTATGCCGGGAATAATGCAGTTTTGATTTCGTTATGTCAGCAGGCAGCTAGAATCCCACTTGGAGGCGCATTTCTGACGGCACAACGGGAGGCGGACATGGCGGTCGAAGGGCGTTTCACGCTCGCGGCAATCCAGGCGCGCCAGATCCTGTTCGACCGCGACGCCGCGACGGACAAGGCCTGTCGGCTGATCGCCGAGGCCGCGGCGGCCGGGGCCACGATCGCAGCCTTCGGCGAGGCCTGGCTTCACGGCTACCCGTTCTTCGCTGACGCGGAGTTCCGCCCGCTGAGCTGGCGGGCGATGGCTGAATACCAGGCCAACGCCGTCGAAATCCCCGGGCCGGCGACGGATCGGCTCTGCGCCGCCGCCAGGGAGGGCGGCATCGACGTGGTGATCGGCGTGGTCGAACGCGACACGGCGACGCTCGGGACCGTCTACTGCACGCTGCTCTTCATCGGACGGGAGGGGCGTATCCTCGGGCGGCACCGCAAGCTGAAGGCTACTCATGTCGAGCGCGCCGTCTGGGGCGATGGCGACGCGGAAGGTCTCAGGGTGCACCAGCGCTCCTATGGCCGGATCAGCGGCCTGAATTGCTGGGAACACAATCTCTTCCTGCCGGGGCATGCCCTCGCAGCGCAGGGCACGCAAATCCATGTCGCCGCGTGGCCGGGGCGGGAGCCCAACAATGCGCCGCCCTACCCCGACATCATCTGGCCGCGCCAGCACCTGCTCTCTCGTGCCTTCGCCTCGAAAGCGGCCTGCTATGTCATCTGCGCCGCCGGCATCCGGATGACCGAGGACGTGCCGGAACGCTACCGAGAGCTCGCCACCTACGAGCATACCGGCCAGAGCTGCATCATCGATCCCCGCGGCGAGATCATCGCCGGCCCGGCCGAGGGCGAAACCATCCTGCTTGCCGAAGGCGCAATGGAGGCAGTTTTCGCCGCCAAGTCCGCCATCGACGCCGGCGGGCACTATTCCCGTCCCGACCTGCTCCGGTTGATCATCGACCGGGCTCCGCTCGAAGAAGCGGCGCAGGACCGAGGCCAACCCAGCGCTTCGCTTCGCTCGCCATCGGGCGAGGCCGTGAGTCCATAAACTCGGAATGACGGGTGTGGGGTGGGAAGCGGCCGTACCTGTTACCAGCGAGCCATGGCAGCCAAGCCCCACAAGCGGAAGTTGGCGCCTCGCCCGGAAACCGACATTGCCAATGGTCCTGACCGATCTCCGCTCCCGCCGCTCGACTATCCGCACGTCGACGCCGAGATTGCCAGCGACGCTGGGGATGATCACCAAACCAAAAAATGTGCGAGTTCCGACTTGGACGCGAAACGGCTATTGAGCCGGGGTGACCTCGTCAAAGCTCGGGAATGCCAGGATGACAGAGCCCGCCACGATCCTCTTGAGCCGCGTCAATGGCCACGGCGCCTCCACGAGCGGGCAAAACAGCTGCCTCGATCTCACGGATAGCAATGGTCAGCGCTTCATCCTTCACATCCCGCACCGGCTTGAAGGTGATTTCCTGTCGCGGTTCGAAGCTGCCGTCATGCACGCTGCCGAGCAGCGCGGCTCGCCGACAAATGCCGACGTAGTCAGCGCTGTCCTCGCCGAACAGACCAGCTTCGTGATGGCGGACGACGGAACGCTCATCCTGAGGACGAAAACGCGTTCAGGTGTGGATATCGACATCAGCTTTGACGAGAGCACAGTACGCGGGCTTCGCGCGCTGCTGGATAGTCGGCACAGCTGAATTTGGATTGCTGCGGGCCCCTGCCTCGGCGCGCCGTGACGCCGGCGCCGCTACACTGCTGTTAACGGGCCAGCTCGCCAGGACACGCCCCTTGCGGACCGCGGCCGATATGGCCGGGCTCGCTCGGAACGGGGTGCCCGAGAGCTGGAGGTCGCAGCGGATCCTCGCGATCAAAAACTCGACGGCGTATTGATCCAGACGACCACGGTTTCCTGCCCGCAGGCATTGCGCCAAGCATGCGGCCTGCGGCTCTCGAAGTAGAAGCTGTCCCCAGCTTCGAGGACGAAGAACTTGTCGCCGTCGAGGACGATTTCGAGGCTGCCGGAGAGAATGTGCAGGAACTCCTCGCCCTCATGCTCATAGGTGCCTTCGCTCGAGGCGCCCGGGGCGAGCTGGAAGCGATGGCATTCCATCAGGGTCTGGCCGCGCGCCAATGCCTGCACGGTCACGCCGGGAGAGGTCGGCGGCCATGTCGCCCATTCGCCCGACCGCACCAGCGATTCGCGCTCGTCGTGATCCTCCTGCCCGCTGATCGCCGCCACCGTCGTCCCGAAATGACGGGCGAGCTCGTGCAGGGCCTTGAACGACAGGCCGACCGAGGTCCGCTCGAAGGTCGAGAGCACCGAGACCGGAATCGCCGTCGCCTGGGCGACATCCTCCAGCGTCTCCTGCGCCGCCTGGCGCAGCCGCCGCATCTTCAGCCCGACCGGCACCTCCCGCGCTGACGCCTCCGCAGCGGCCGGTGCTGCTCCGGCCTGCGGCGCGGGGGCATCCTCCCGGCGCATTCGGTCGGCGATCGCCGGCGGGTTGAGCCCCTTCTCGCGCCGCAGCCAGGCAATCTCCTGCAGGCGGTCGAGCTGCTCGCGGCTGTAGAGCCGCTGCCCCGAAGCGGTCCGGATCGGTTCGATCAGCCCCTGCGCCTCCCAGAGCCGCAAGGTCGAGGCCGAAACCCCCGCCATGCGGGCGGCCTCGGTAATGCGAAATCGAACAGGCTCCACATCCGGTCCCGGGCTGCGCCGATCGTCACGGCGATCGGGCGAGAACCTAGAGCATCGGACCGAAAAGTGGAAACCACTTTTCGGAAGAATCCGATGCTAAAACAAAGAGCTAGATCATCATTTCGTGTCCGATAGGACGCGCGAAAACCTATGGCGGAAAGCGGCTCGCGGCCATCTTGTTTTCTTGCAGAAAAACTGCAAGAAATTCCTCGAAGAGCTGCCGACGCAGGCACGGCCATCCAAGGGGAGCAAGCAATGTCCAATTCCGCCATCGAAGCCCGCAGGGCAGCAGCCGTCTCCCGCGGGGTCGGCGTCGCGACGCAGATCTATGCCGACCGGGCGGAGAACGCCGAGCTTTGGGACGCCGAAGGCAAGCGCTACATCGACTTCGCCGCCGGCATCGCCGTGGTGAACACCGGTCACCGCCATCCGCGGGTCATCGCGGCGGTGAAGGCCCAGCTCGACCGCTTCACCCACACCTGCCACCAGGTCGTGCCCTATGAGAATTATGTCGAGCTCGCCGAGCGGCTGAACGAAGTCGTCCCGGGCGACTTCGCCAAGAAGACCATCTTCGTCACCACCGGTGCCGAGGCGACCGAGAACGCGGTCAAGATCGCCCGCGCCGCCACCGGCCGTTCGGCCGTCATCGCCTTCGCCGGTGGCTTCCACGGCCGGACCTTCATGGGCATGTCGATGACCGGCAAGGTGGCGCCCTACAAGGTCGGCTTCGGCCCGATGATGCCGGAGGTCTACCACATCCCCTTCCCGGTCGAGCTGCACGGCGTCACCGCCGAAGCCTCGCTGGCGGCGCTCGACCGGCTGTTCAAAGCGGATGTCGATCCGTCCCGCGTCGCGGCATTCATCATCGAGCCGATCCAGGGCGAAGGCGGGTTCTACGAGGCGCCGCGCGCCTTCATGACGGCGCTGCGGGCGCTGGCCGACCAGCATGGCATCCTGCTGATCGCCGACGAGGTGCAGACCGGCTTCGCCCGAACCGGCCGGATGTTCGCGATGGAGCGCGCCGGCGTGGTCGCGGATATCACCACTATGGCCAAGGGCCTCGGCGGCGGCTTCCCGATCGCAGCCGTGACCGGGCGCGCCGAGATCATGGACGCTCCCGGCGTCGGCGGCCTCGGCGGGACCTATGGCGGCAACCCGATCGGCATCGCGGCGGCCCATGCCGTGCTCGACGTCATCGCCGATGAGGGGCTCTGCGCACGCGCCGAGCAGCTCGGCGCCCGCCTGAAGCAGCGCCTGCAGTCGCTGACGGCCGACGTGCCTGAGGTCGCCGACATCCGCGGCCCCGGCTTCATGAACGCGGTCGAGTTCACCTTGCCGGGCACGAAGACCCCTGCCCCCGACTTCACCAACCGTGTCCGCGCCCGCGCGCTCGAAAAGGGCCTGATCCTGCTGAACTGCGGCGTCTACGGCAATGTCATCCGCTTCCTGTCGCCGCTGACCATCAGCGACGAGACCTTCTCCGAGGCGCTCGACATCCTCGAGGACAGCCTGCGCGAATGCGCTGCGAAGGCCTGAGGCGATGGCGATAGCGGCAAGCCTCCTCGCCCGGCTCAGGGACACCTCGCTCGTCGTCGAATGCGGCTTCATCGCCGGCCGGCCCGTCGCCTCGGCGGCGACGGGCCGGACCTTCGAGGTCACCAATCCGTCGACGGGCGAGGTCCTGGCGACGCTACCAGACCTGAACCGCGCCGAGGCTTCGGCCGCGATCGACGCCGCCCAGGAGGCACAGAAGGACTGGGCGGCCCGCACCGGCAAGGACAGGGCGGCGGTCCTGCGCCGCCTGTTCGATCTGATGGTCGCCAATGTCGACGACCTCGCGGCGATCCTCACCGCCGAGATGGGCAAGCCGCTGGCCGAGGCCAGGGGCGAGGTCCTCTACGGCGCCTCCTATGTCGAATGGTTCGGCGAGGAGGCCAAGCGGGTCTATGGCGACACCATCCCCGGGCACCAGCCCGACAAGCGGATCATCGTCTTCAAGCAACCGGTCGGCGTGGTGGCGGCGATCACGCCCTGGAACTTTCCCAACGCCATGCTGGCGCGAAAGCTGGCGCCGGCCCTCGCCGCCGGCTGCGCCATGGTGGCCAAGCCGGCATCGGAAACCCCGCTCTCGGCCCTCGCCCTCGCCGTTCTCGCCGAACGTGCCGGGCTGCCCGCGGGGCTCTTCAGCGTGCTGCCGTCGACCGATGCTGTCGCCCTCGGCCGCGAGTTCTGCGAGAACCCGAAGATCCGCAAGCTGACCTTCACCGGCTCGACCAATGTCGGCAAGATCCTGATGCGGCAGGGCGCCGACCAGGTGCTCAAGCTCGGCCTCGAGCTCGGCGGCAATGCCCCCTTCATCGTCTTCGACGATGCCGATCTCGACGCTGCCGTCGAAGGCGCGATCGTCTCGAAATACCGCAACAACGGCCAGACCTGCGTCTGCGCCAACCGCCTTTACGTCCAGGCCGGGGTTTACGATGCCTTCGCGCAGAAGCTCGCCGACCGCGTCAGGCAGATCAAGGTGGGCGACGGCTTCGAGGCGGGCGCGCTCGCCGGCCCGCTCATCTCGGACAAGGCGCTGGCCAAGGTGGAGGAGCATATCGCCGATGCCACAGCGCAAGGCGCGCAAGTGCTGACCGGCGGCAGGCGCGACCAGCGTGGTGGCTTGTACTTCGAGCCGACCGTGCTGACCGGTGCCACCGCCGCGATGAAGGTTGCGCGCGAAGAGACATTCGGGCCGGTCGCGCCCCTGTTCCGGTTCGAGACCGTCGCCGAGGTGGTGGCGATGGCCAACAACACCGAGTTCGGCCTCGCCTCCTATCTCTATTCGCGCGACGTTTCGAAGATCTTCCGCGTCGCCGAGGCACTGGAATACGGCATGGTCGGCATCAACACCGGGCTGATCTCGACCGAAGTCGCGCCCTTCGGCGGCATCAAGCAATCGGGCCTCGGCCGTGAGGGCTCGAAATACGGCATCGAGGACTATCTCGAGATCAAATACCTTTGCCTCAGTGTCTAGCTAGCACGCCCGGCGCGTCCGGGCGCGCCTGTCTGGGCATGACGCCGAGAAAGGTGATCAGGACATGTCTCTCGATGTCCTGCTTCAGCGTGTCGAGCGTCATGTTCTCGTCCGAGACGCGGCGGCCGAAATGATAGGTGCCGATCGCGGTGATCAGTTCGGCCAGCGCCCTGATGTCGACATCGGCATCGAGCTGGCCGCGCTCCTGGAAGGTTCGCAACATCCGCCGGTAATGGCGCTCGATCAGCCAGCCAAAGATGATTCCGGCGCGGTGGAGGCGGCTGCCGGGCTGGAGATAGGGTGCGGCCATGATGACCCGCCAGCATTCCCGGCCGAGCGTGCGCATCGCCTGGTCGGCGAGCAGGCGCTCGAAGCCCTGCACGGCCTCCACAGGGTCGCTCGGCGGGTTCTGAACATAAGCGCTGCGCTCGGCCCAGGAGCTGTAGACATGCCGCGCAGCGAGCGCGGTCAGGATGTTCGCCTTGTTCGTGAAGTAGTTATAGACCGTGGCCGGCGCGACCTCGGCCACCTCGGCGATTTCCTCGATGCGCGTGCTGTCATAGCCGCCCTGCGCGAACAGGCGAGAGGCTGCGCCCAGAATGAGCCCGACGCGGTGCTGCCGGTTGCGCTCTCTCAGTCCGATCACCTTGCTGGCCAAAACGTCCTCCTGCCGATGCCCGAGCTTACCTCAAAAAATTAGAGTTGGCTCTTTTTTTATAGTTGACTCTGATTTTGACGTGGCTAAGCTCTGCAATCACTCGACCAGACAGCCAAGGTCGAAATAAATATAACAGAGGGGCTGCCTTGACAATGACGGCAATGATTCCAGGTCACGACCTGTCGATATCTGGTGTTTCGAAGACATTCGGTACATTCAAAGCTGTCAAAGACGTATCCCTCGATATCAAGGGTGGCGAATTTCTTACGATGCTTGGTCCTTCCGGATCCGGAAAGACCACATTGTTGATGATGATCGCGGGCTTCGTGCAGCCCGACCAAGGTAGCATCCATCTCGACAAGCGGCCGATTACGCACCTGCCGCCGGAGTCCCGCAATTTCGGCATGGTCTTTCAGGGCTATGCGCTGTTCCCGCATCTGTCGGTCTTCGACAACGTCGCCTTTCCGCTGAAGGTTCGCCGGCGCCCGCGCGCCGAGATCGAGGAGAAGGTCAAGGCGGCGCTGGATCTGGTCAAGCTGACGACGCAGAGCGAGCGCCTGCCGCGCCAGCTCTCGGGCGGCCAGCAGCAGCGCGTCGCTCTCGCCCGCGCGCTCGTTTTCACCCCTCACCTTCTCCTGCTCGACGAGCCGTTGAGCGCGCTCGACAAGAAGCTGCGCGCCGAGCTGCAGGAGGAGTTGAAGCGCCTGCATCGCAAGGTCGGCCTGAGCTTCATCTATGTCACGCACGATCAGGACGAGGCGCTGTCCATGTCGGACCGCATCGTCGTGATGAGCGACGGGCGACTGGTCGAACAGGGCACGCCGAGCGAGCTCTACGACCGGCCGCGAACGGCCTTCGTCGCCGACTTCCTCGGCAAGAGCAATTTCGTGCGCGGCAAGGTCGAGTCCCATGTCGGCGACGGCTTCGTGTTCTCCGGAGA
Source organism: Allobosea sp. WAO (assembly GCF_001509835.1). Classification (GTDB taxonomy): domain Bacteria; phylum Pseudomonadota; class Alphaproteobacteria; order Rhizobiales; family Beijerinckiaceae; genus Allobosea. Next base: position 59,562 of record NZ_JXTJ01000015.1, on the reverse strand, counting down.
TGGCGTGCGCTTCGTGCAGAAAGCCCGCGACGCCAAGCCGGGCATCGGCTCCAACGTCACGGTCGCGCTGCGACCGGAAAAGCTCTCCATCGTCGCTCCCGGCACCGAAAGCGACAACCGGCTGAGCGGCATCGTCAAGGAGTGGAACTACTTCGGTTCGGAGTTCCGCATCCTCGTCGACACCGCAGGCTGCGGCCCGATCAGCGTCTCGCTGCCGGCCTGGAATGCAGGCGCGGCTCCGGAAGTCGGGCAATCCCTCGATCTGGGTTGGAGCGCGCGGGCGGGGATGGAAGTCCAGGAGGCTTAGCGGCCGGGCCAACGACCGGAAAGCCTCATCTTCATCATCAACAAGAACAGGGGATCATGATGGAAAAGCAGAGCTTCGGGGAAGATTGTAGGGCCCTTGCGGCCGAACTCGGCGCCGGGCAGACGCGTCGCGACCTGATCCGCAGCGCGCTCGCGCTCGGCATCGCGCCTGCGGCGCTCGCGCTGGGCGGTGGAGCCGCGCGGGCCCAGGCCGGCAAGGAAGTGGTGCTGGTCAATTTCGGCGGCGTCGCCATGAAGGCCTTCGACGAGGCCTTCGTGAAACCGTTCGCCGCCCAGGGCGGCAAGATCGTGCTCGACGGCAGCGGCGCGCTGAACGGCAAGATCCTCACCATGGTCCAGTCGCGGCACGTCACCTGGGACATCTGCGACGCCGGCATCACGACCCTTGCCGAGCTCGGCCCGCATGGCGCGCTGGAGAAGATCGACTACTCGATCGTCGACAAGACCAAGCTGGATCCCACCTTTGCCTATGACGAGGGTGTAGTGAACTACATGTTCAGCTCGGTTCTCGCCTGGGACAAGAGCAAGGTTTCCGGCGAGCCGACGCTGGCCGATTTCTTCGACACCAAGAAGTATCCGGGCCGGCGCATGATGCGCAAGGACTCGCAGGCCATGCTCGAATTCGCGCTGATGGCCGATGGCGTGCCGAAGGACAAGCTCTACCCGCTCGACGTCAAGCGTGCCTTCGCCAAGATCGCGACGATCAAGAAGGACCTGCTGTTCTGGAACAGCGGCTCGGAAAGCCAGAGCCTGATGCGCGACGGCGAATGCGTGATGGGCCTGCTCTGGCACACCCGCGCCAATGTCCTCGCCGACGAGACGCAGGGCCGTGTCACCTACACCTTCAAGGACGGACTGCTCCAGCCCGGCCTCTGGGTCGTGCCCAAGGGCAATCCCGCCGGCAAGGAAGCGATGCGCGCCATCGCCTCGATGCAGCAGCCGGAAGGCCAGGTGAAGCTCCTGGCGGCGATGGGCAATGGCCCCTCGAACCCCGCCGCGGATGCGCTCGTGCCGGCCGAACTGAAGAAGAAGAACCCGTCGGATGCAGCCAATGCTGCGGTCCAGGCCAAGATCAACGCCGATTGGTACAAGGCCAACCATTCGAAGACGTTCCAGAGCTTCCTGGACCTGATCTCTTCGTAACGGCTCCGCGTCACCCGACGCACGACAGGTCATGCCCTCCGCAAGGTGGGCATGACCGCGCCCGAGGGCGCTTCCCCACCCGATCGGACATGTGATGACTGCTCCTGCCGACTCAGCGCGCAGCCGGGCCGGTCTCAGCCTCTTCGCGTCGCCCCAGACGCGCTACTGGCTGCTGATCGCGCCGGCTCTCCTCCTGATGGGGGTCTTCTACATCTACCCGATCGGCCGCGTGCTCTGGATGAGCGTCACGGTGCCGGCTCCGGGCCTCGACAATTACGAGTTGCTCGCCAGCAGCACCTCGATCCAGCGCATGCTCTGGACCACGGCCCGCATCAGCGTGCTGACGACGATCTTCACGCTGCTGCTGGCCTATGTCGTCGCCTATGCGCTCGTGCACTCCTCCCCAAGAGTCCAGCGCTGGATGTTCCTTGGCGTGCTCGTCCCGCTCTGGATTTCCGTGCTGGTGCGCGCCTTCGCCTGGTTCGTGCTGCTGCGCCGCGAAGGGCTGATCAATTCGGCGCTGATGGCGACGGGCGTCACCGACTCGCCGCTGAGCCTGATCTGGAACGAGACCGGCGTCATGATCGGGATGGTGCATTACATGCTTCCGCTCGGCATCCTGCCGATCTTCTCGAACATGCGGGACATCGACCAGCGCTGCATCGCCGCCGCGCGCGGGCTAGGCGCCTCGCGGTTCGAGGCCTTCTGGCGGGTGTTCCTGCCGCTGTCCCTGCCCGGCGTCGTCGGCGCGAGCATCCTGGTCTTCATCTTCTCGCTCGGCTTCTTCGTCACCCCGGCCCTGCTCGGCGGCGGCAAGACGCTGATGATCGCCGAATACATCAAGGTCCAGATCCTCGAGGTCGTGCGCTGGGGCGTCGCCAGCATGCTCGCCGCGATCCTGCTGATCGTCATCGGCGTGCTGCTCGCGGCGCTGAGCCGGCTGGTCAATCTGCGCAAACTCTTCGGGGCGGGCTGAGACCATGACCGCAAACGGCTTCGGCAACATCTCGATCATGACACGCTCGCTGGCGTGGCTGATCATCTGCTTCCTCGTCCTTCCGATCACCGTAGTCTTCGCCGTTTCGGTGACCGACCGGCACTATCTCTCGCTGCCGGAATCGGAGATCTCGTTCCAGTACTACCGCAACCTGTTCAGCAGCGGCCCCTGGCTCGTCAGCATACTGCAGAGCTTCATCATCGCCTGCGTCTCGACGGCCGTGGCCGTCGTCGCCGGGACGCTCTGCGCGATCGGCTGCTGGCGCCTCGGCAACCGCGCCAGCGATTTCGTCCGCATGCTGATGCTGGTGCCGATCATGGTGCCGACCATCGTCTACGCGCTCGGCATCTACCAGTTCTGGATCGACCTGCGCCTGCTCGACACCTACACCGGGCTGATCATCGCCCATGCGGTGACGGGTGTCCCCTATGTGGTGATCACGGTTTCGACCGCGCTCGCCGGCTTCGATCCGCGCCTCGAGCAGGCCTCGCTCAGCCTCGGCGCCAGCATGAGCCAGACGCTGCGCCTGGTGATCATCCCGAACATCATGCCCGGCGTCGTATCCGGGCTGATCTTCGCCTTCATCCATAGCTGGGACGAGCTCGTCCTCGCACTCTTCATCGCCGGCCGCGCCGTGTTCACCCTACCGCGCCGGATGTGGGACGGCATCAACGAGTCGCTCGATCCCACCATGGCCGCCGTCGCGGCGGTCCTCATCGCCGTCACCGTGAGCCTCCTGTGCGCGGACGCCTATGTGCGCTCGCGGCGCGGGAACTGAACCATCCGAAAAGGCAGAACCATGTCCGACATCAGTGACTTTGGCGCCGACAAGCAGAGCGCCCTCGCCTGGCTGGAAGAGAACGCAGAGCGTCTCTCCGCCGACCATATGACGATCTGGGACCTGCACGAGCCGTCCTGGCGCGAGTACCGCTCCGCCGCCTGGTATGTCGAGCGCCTGCGCGCCGAGGGTTTCACCGTCGAGGAAGGTTCCGGCGGCATGCCGACGGCGTTCTGCGCCGAATGGTCCAATGGCGAAGGCCCGACCATCGGCGGCTATGCCGAGTACGACGCCGTGCCCGGCACCTCGCAGGAAGCCGTGCCCTTCCGCAAGCCGCGCGAGGGCGTCAGCCGCCACGCCGCCGGCCATACCGACCCTCATTCCGCTCTCGGTATCGGCGCGTTCGCCGGCTTCCTCGCCGCCAAGCACGCCATGGAGAAGCACGGCATCAAGGGCCGCATCAAGTTCTTCGGCGAACCGGCCGAGAAGATGTGCGGCTCCAAGCCGGTGCACGCGGCGAAGGGTTACTACAACGATCTCGACGCGGCGATCAGCTTCCACCCGCACTCGTTCCCGGCGCTGGCGAACAGCTGCTTCTGGGATACCCACAGCGCGCCCTACTGGAGCCGCGTCTACACCTTCGAGTGCCCGAACCCGGAGACCTGGCAGCAGACCGGCGCCTTTGCCGGCGTGACCCACAGCCACTCGACCGCGCGCGCGCCTGGCGCGATCGACGCGGTCTGCCTGATGTACACCTCGTCCAAGTACATGAAGGAGTCGATGCTGCCGCATCACGGCAGCTGGACGCTCAACGAGCACATCATCCAGGCGGGCTATGCGGCCGCGGACAATCTCGCGCCCGGCCTCGCCCAGATCCAATATTCCCTGCGCGCCCCGACGCTCGACATGTGCGAGCGCGTCTTCGCGGTGCTCGACCGCAATGCCGAGCATTGCGCCGCGATGAGCCACTGCACGGTCAGCCCCGCCTGGATCACCCGCACCCGCGCCGGCCTGCAAAACCACGCGATGGCGCAGGCGGCGTGGCGCAACTTCGCCGCGATCGGCGCGCCGCAATGGGGCGAGGAAGCGCGCGCCTTCGGCCGTGAGATCCAGCGCAATCTCGGCCTGGAGCCGATGGACGACCCGTTCATGCCCGAGATCCAGCGCCTGACGGCGCCCTGGGAGGGCGAGGAGGCCTTCCGTGCGCAGCTGCCGTCCTGGCAGAAGAACCTCGCTGCCGACGACTATGTCGACTACACGTGGCACGCGCCGACGGTGCGGCTCTATGTCGGCCGCCCGACCCTCAAGGCGCCGCCCGGCTACCGCTATCCGGAATGGACCCGCTACGCCATGGGCGGCATGCCGGCCTGCATCGACCCGATGTGGAGCACGGCCGCCAAGGTCATCGCCACCACCATCGTCGACCTCTTGACCGACGGCACCAGCCTCGCCGCCGCGCAGGCGGAGTTCAAGGAGCGCACCGGCGGCGGCATCGGCGGCGAGAAGTGGGTCGCGCCGCTTCTGCCGGCCGATTTCGAGGCGCCCGTCAATTATCGCTGGCCGGAATACGTCACCACTGCCCGTGGCGACGAATGGACCATTCCGACCGCTGCCGGCTGAGACCCAGCTGCGAGAGATCAGTTCAGCACCGGATTCAGGAGAAGACCATGTCGATCATTTCGGAACACGAATACCGCTACAACATGCTCATCAAGACCTTCGCCTCGCGGGCCGAGCCCGCCTTCGAGGCCGAGTCCGAGCAGGTCGAGGTCTGGGGGCAGCGCTGGGGCTGCAACAACGATGTCGGCCAGATCCGCAAGGTGTTGATGCACCGCCCGGGCCCGGAGCTCAATGTCGTCGACCCCACCAAGCGCATCCCCGACATCGGCGCCTTCGGCGACCCGGAGAAGGGCTGGTACTGGCGCGGCGACTCGATCCCCGATCTTCCGGCCCAGCAGGCACAGCATGACAAGCTCGTCGCCGCCCTGCGCGAGGAAGGTGCCGAGGTCGTCTTCCTCGACGAATGCGCGCCCGGCAAGATGAAGTCCGTCTACACCCGCGACAGCGTCATCGCCATCGATGGCGGCGCCATCGTCGCCCGTCTCGGTCCGCCGATCCGCCGCGGCGAGGAGCTGCCGGTCACGCGTACCCTCGGCAAGCTCGGCATGCCGATCCTGCGGACCATCGGCGGCACCGGCCTGATGGAAGGCGGCAGCTTCGCCTTCATCACGCCGAAGGTCGCCGTCGTCGGCCTTTCGAGCCGCGTGAACGAGGAAGGCGCCCGCCAGCTTGAGGAAGTGCTGCGCGTGCACGGTGTCGAGTTGCTGCGGGTCGAGCTCACCGGCTATCGTCTGCACATCGACGGCATGTTCGTGATGGTCGACGCCGAGACGGCGTTCGTGAATCCGACGCTGCTGCCCTTCTGGTTCCTTGAGCGGCTGAAGCAACTCGGCATCCGCCAGATCGAGGTCTGCCCGGATGACGGCAACTGGGTGATCAACTGCCTTGCGGTGCGCCCGGGCCGGGTGATCATGGCCGGCGGCCTCTCCGAGCGCACGCAGGCGAAGTTCGACAAGGCGGGCATCTCGGTCCGCGTCGTAGAGTACGACAAGGTTGCGCTCGGCGGCGGCGGCATTCACTGCTCGACCTCGCCGCTCGTTCGCGATCCGCTTTGACCAAAACGGGCCGGGCTCACGCCCGGCCCCTCCATTCCTCCGGCAGGACAAGGTGGGACAAAAGGGCATGAACGGCGCGGAAAGCCTGGTCAGGACGCTGATCGCAAGCGGGATCGATACGTGTTTCGCCAATCCGGGCACGTCTGAAATGCACTTCGTCGCGGCGCTCGACCGTGTCCCCGGCATGCGCTGCGTGCTCGGGCTGTTCGAGGGCGTCGTCTCCGGCGCGGCCGACGGCTATGCCCGGATGGCCGACAAGCCGGCCGCGACCTTGCTCCATCTCGGCCCCGGCCTCGGCAACGCGCTCGCCAATCTCCACAACGCCCGCAAGGCCAATACCCCGATCGTCAATATCGTCGGCGATCATGCCACGCACCACGCCGTCTACGACGCGCCCCTCACCTCCGATGTCGAAGGCGTGGCCCGGCCGATGTCCGACTGGGTCAGGACCTCGAAGGATGCCCGCGCGGTCGCACGCGACGGCGCTGAAGCGGTGGCGGCAGCGCTCTCGGGCGCCGGCCGGGTCGCGACCTTGATCCTGCCGGCCGACACTGCCTGGAACGATGCCGACGGGCCGGCGCCGCGCCTGCCTTTGCCGGCACGGCCGAAAGTCTCGGAGGAGGCGCTGAAGGAGGCCGCCGCCGCCCTGCGATCTGGCGAGCCGACTTTGCTGATGATCGGCGGCCGCGCCTTGCGCGCGCGCCCGCTGGAGCTGGCAAGCCGGATTGCGCAGACGCATGGCGCGCGCCTGATGGCCCCGACCTCCAATGCCCGCATCGCACGCGGCGCCGGGCGCGTCGTGCTCGAGCGCGTCTTCTACCCGGTCGCGGACTCGCTCGCGCAACTCGCCGAAGTGCGCCGCGTCGTCCTGGTCGGCGCGCAGGAGCCGGTCGCCTTCTTTGCCTATCCCGGCAAGCCGAGCCTCGTGCTGCCACCGGACTGCGCCGTCCATCGGCTCGCCGCGCCGGAGGACGATCTCGACGATGCGCTCGAACGCCTCGCCGATCTGATCGGCGCCGGCGCGCCGCCTGTCCTGCAGGCGCTGGCCCGCCCGGCGCTGCCCTCAGGCGCGCTGAGCGCCGAGGCGGCCGCTGCGGTCGTCGGCGCGTTGCTGCCGGAAGATGCGATCCTGATCGACGAGAGCATCAATGCCGCAGGCTTCTGCTACCGGCACACGGCCGGCGCACCCGCGCATGACTGGTTGCAGCTGACCGGTGGCTCGATCGGCATCGGCCTGCCGCTGGCGACCGGCGCCGCTGTCGCTTGCCCGGAGCGGCGCACGGTCGCGCTGCAGGCCGATGGCAGCGGCATGTACACCTTGCAGGCGCTGTGGACGCAGGCGCGCGAGAATCTCAACGTCACCAACATCATCTTCGCCAACCGGGCCTATCAGAGCCTCGAGACCGAGCTGTTCAATGTCGGCGCGCTGAACCCGGGACGGACGGCGCTCGACATGCTCGACCTGCGCCGCCCCGATCTCGACTGGGTCAAGCTCGCCGGCGGCATGGGCGTCGAAGCCGCTCGCGCCGACAGCGTCGAGCGCCTGATCGAACTAGTCGGGACGAGCTTCCGCCAGCCCGGTCCGTTCCTGATCGAAGTCCCCTGCTGAGAAACGTCATGACGAAGCGCGCGAACAACCTGACCATCGACGCGGGCCGCCTCTGGAGCGATCTCATGGAGACCGCGCAGATCGGCGGCACCGCCAAGGGCGGCATCCGGCGCCTGACGCTCGGCGAGGAGGATCGCCGCGTCCGCGACTGGTTCCGGGCCGAATGCGAGAGCCTCGGCTGCAGCGTGCATGTCGACGAGGTCGGCAACATGTTCGCGATCAGGCCGGGCCGGAACAACGCGCTGCCGCCGATCGCCATGGGCAGCCATCTCGACACGCAGCCGACCGGCGGCAAGTTCGACGGCGTGCTCGGCGTCCTCGCCGGGCTCGAATGCCTGCGCACCATGCACGCCGCCGACTACGAGACGAACGCGCCGGTCATGCTGGTCAACTGGACCAACGAAGAGGGCTCGCGCTTCGCGCCCGCCATGCTCGGCTCCGGCGTCCATGCCGGCGTGTTCGACCGGAGCTATGCCGATACGCGCAAGGATGGTGAGGGCGTGAGCTTCGCCGAGGCGATCGAGGCCATCTCCTATCGTGGCGAGGTCGCGATCGGAACGACGCCGATCGGCGCCATGTTCGAGCTCCATATCGAGCAGGGACCGATCCTCGAGGCCGAGGGCGACACGATCGGCGTCGTCACCGGCGTCCAGGGCATGCGCTGGTACGATGTCGAGATCACCGGCCGCGAGTCGCATGCAGGCTCGACGCCGATGCAGATGCGCCGGGACGCCCTCCCCGCCGCGGCCGCGCTGGTGCTGGCCGTCGAGGCCGCCGCACGCGCCTGCCCCGGGGCCGTCGCCACCGTCGGAACGATCGCGGTCCATCCCGGCTCCCGCAACGTCATACCCGGCGCAGCCACCCTCTCGGTCGACCTGCGCCATCCCGATGCCGGCGCGCTCGAGCGGACCGAGGCCGTCATAGAGAAGGCCCTGGCGGAGATCTGCGCCGAGCACGGCGTCACTGGCACGCTGACGCGGATCTGGGACTCGCCGCCCGTGCCCTTCGATCCTGGCTGCATCGCCTCCGTGCGCCAGGCCGCCGGCGGCCTCGGCTATCGCATGCGCGACATCGTCTCGGGCGCCGGCCACGACGCCGCCTATATCGCGCGCGTCGCGCCGACGGCGATGATCTTCGTGCCCTGCGCCGGAGGGCTTAGCCACAACGAGGCCGAGGACGCCTCCTTCGACGATTGCGGCGCCGGAGCCCAGGTGCTGCTCCAGGCCGTGCTCGACTATGACCGCCGGCTCGCCGAGGCGCCGCAGGGAGCGGCCCCGTGAGCTCCCGGCACGAGGACGTCGCAGCGTGAGCCTGCCCCCCGACGCGCTCGCGGCCCTCGCCGCCGCCCTCGGCCCGGAGCAGATCCGCGTCGGCAACGCCGTGCCCGCGCGCAACCGCGCCGACAGCGCAGGAATGCCACCTTGCGCACCGGCGGCGCTGCTGCTGCCGCGCAGCACGGCCGAAGTCTCAGCAGCGCTCGCGATCTGCCACCGTTTGTCCCTTCCGATCGTCGTCCAGGGCGGCCTGACCGGGCTCGCCGGCGGCGCGCATCCCGTCGAAGGCGAGATCGCGCTCTCGCTCGAACGCATGAACGGCATCGAGGAGCTCGACCCGGTCGGCCGGACGATGACCGCCCTCGCCGGCACGCCGCTGGAGGCGATCCAGCAACGCGCCGCCGAAGCGGGCCTGCTCTATGGGGTCGATCTCGGCGCACGCGGCAGCTGCACCATCGGCGGCAACGTCGCGACCAATGCCGGCGGCGTGCAGGTCCTGCGCTATGGCATGACGCGCCGCAACGTGCTCGGGCTCGAGGCCGTCCTGCCCGACGGCCGCATCGTCAGCTCGCTCGTCAAGGTCATCAAGAACAATGCCGGCTACGACTGGACCCAGCTCCTGATCGGCAGCGAGGGCACGCTCGGCATCGTCACGCGCGTCCTGCTGGCGCTCCAGCCCGCCGTGCCGAGCCATCATACCGCGCTCTGCTCCGTCGCGGGCGTCGCCGAGGCCCTGCAGGTGCTCGACCGGCTCGAAGCGAAGCTACCGGGCGGCCTCCTCGCCTTCGAGGCGATGTGGCGCGACTATCTCGCCGCCACGGCAACCCATGCCGCCCTGCCGCCACCCTTTACATCGGGCCCAGCGCTCACTTTGCTGGTCGAGGCGGCGCTTCCCGCCGGCGAAGCCTATGCGGATCTGTTCCTGGAAGCGCTCGGCGCGCTTGTCGAGGAAGGGCTGCTCGAAGACGTGCTCGTCGCGCAATCGAGCCGCGAGCGCGCCCAGTTCTGGAACTATCGCGAGGCGAGCTCGGAGTTCTACCGGCACCTGTCGACGGGCCTGCATTTCGACATCAGCGTGCCGCTCGCAGCGATGGCGCAGGGTGTCAATCTCCTGCACGCCCGGATCGCGGAAGCCAGGCCCGACGCGACGCTGATCCTGTTCGGCCACCTCGCCGACAGCAATCTGCATCTCTCGATCCACCCGCCCGAAGGCACGGGCTTCGAGGGACTGGCCGAGGTGGTGTACCGCACCGTTCGCGACGTCGAGGGCAGCATATCCGCCGAGCACGGCGTCGGCGTGCTGAAGCGCCCCTATCTCGGCTACAGCCGCTCCGATTCCGAGCTCGCTTTGATGCGGACGCTCAAGGACGCGCTCGATCCCACTGGGATCCTGAACCGCGGCCGCATCCTGGCATGATGTTCCGTCCTGCGGTTCCTGGCCGCCGGTCGCGATCTCAGGACAATTCCCTGTCCTGCAGGGGCTCGGGCCAGAACGGGACCTGATCGCGCCGCGGCTGCCAGATGCCCTGCTCGGCGAGGCCGCGGACATGGGCGGCGATCTCGGCAAGGGTGGCGAACCAGACGCCGCCCTTCTCCTGCATGTATTCGATCAGCCCGGCGAAGGCGTCGGCACGCGACGGCCGGCCCGAGACGAAGGGATGCCAGACGGCGTTCCAGAGACCACCATGGCGCCAGGCGGCGTCGAATTCCGCCCGGAAGACCTCCATCGCCCGCTCTGGCGAGGCGATCGGCAGCATGTAGCCGAACTCCTTGATGCAGACATACTGCGTCCAGTCGTCGAGCGACATGTCGGTCGGAAGCTCGACGAGGTCGCCGCGCTCATTGCCGATCAGATAGGGCTGGTCGTCGCCCATGAGCGAGCTGTCATAGCGGAAGCCGCTTTCCTGCAGCAGCTCCAGCGTATGCCGGGAAAACGCGTAGGCCGGTGCGCGATAACCCGCAGGCTTGTGCCCGCTCAGCCGTACCAACGCCTCGATCCCGCGTCCGAGGCTCTCCGCTTCCTCGTCACGGTTCTGGGTATTCGGCCGCTTGTGGAGATAGCCGTGATGGCCGAGCTCATGCCCCGCCGCGAGGATCTGTTCGACGGTCGCCGGATAGGCTTCGACGCACCATCCCGGGATGAAGAAGGTCTGCCGCAGCCCGAAGCGGCGGAATATCTCCAGAAGCCGCGGCACGGCGACCTGCGGCTCGTAACGCAGCATCGAGGCCAGTGCGACACGGTCCGGCGCCTGCTCGCGGAAGTTGATGTGAAGCAGCGCCTCCGCGTCCATGTCGAAGGTATAGGCGACGGCGCAACGCGCATTGTTCGGCCAGGGGATCGGATTGCTGATCATCGACGATGGCCCTGGCTGCAATGCACAGTCTATCGCGCACTGCTGCTGCGACTGCGACTGTAAGAAGATTTGTGAGCGAACAGCTTAATACCGTGCCGGAAAGCTCGGGCCGGATGCCGCGCGACGTTCGCCCGCCGTGCCCGGCTCACTCATGATGCGTAATGGCATGCACGGCATCTCCTGGCGACTCGAGCAGGCTGGACATCCAAGATCATGCCCGCCCCGGGAACGTCGCGTTGGTCGTTTGAATGCACGGGCTTGTCAAGCTTGGCAGGCTTGCTCGGCCGGCGATCCCACAGCGTCGCCAAACGGGCTGGTCAGTGCAACTCCTCGCGACGCGGCCGCTACGAGCGGCCCGTCACGGCCGCGCAAGACCCCACCCGCCCGGCCCACGAGCCGAAACTTACGCCTTTTCACCAGAGCGATTGGACCACTTCCGGAACCTCTCCGGCGGAAGCCTTGCTAAGGCTACGAAAACACAAGACTATTCGCGAGCCGTCGCCTCAGGAAGGACTCCATCTCATCGAGAAATCTCGTCGCGGCCTCCAATGACCGATCGACATCGCCGCGCCCGATCGCCTCGATCGCATCAGCATGCGCATGCCCTATGGGAATGTTCGTCGCCTCGAGATGCATGAAGTACACGCGACGGGAATTGGCCTGAATGGGAGCGAGCGCCGCAGTCAGGAACTTGTTGCGCGCTACCCGCAACGACAAATCCTTGAAGCTTCGGTCGACGTTCATCAAGCCGACCTTGTCCCCGGCATCGACGACAGCCCGCATGCGCTGCGCCATCTCCATGAAGCGCGCCCTGTCCTCGTTCGAGGCGAGCCTCGCGGCCCGCACCGCAACCTGGCACTCCAGGGGGCGACGAACCTCCATCAGCAGAAACTGGTCCCGGAAGTCGACATCCGTCACGAAGACGCCGGAGCGCGGCAGGATATCGACGAGATTGTTCTCGCGCAGCCTCTGCAGGGCCTCGCGAATCGGCGTGCGCCCCAGGGCCAGGGCCTGCGCCAGCGTCTGCTCCGACAACCGCGTTCCCGGCCTGAGCTCGCCGAGGATGATCATCTCCTCGAGACGCCTGTAGGCTTCCACGGCCAAGGTCGAGGACGCCTCCCCCGCAAAACCCATTCATCTCTCCTCAGACCGCCTGGGACGTCGGCTTAAACTGACATATCAGATTAGGTCGCAACCTCACAGATCGGCAAGGCGGCCGCGCTCGCGTTTCCGTGAAAATTCATGATTGACAACGCCTCTCAGCTTTGTGACGCTGCCTCTACTGACATGTCAAACAAGACCTGACGCAGCGCTGCAGCTGCGGTTATCGGGCGCCGGGCATGCAGCTTCGTTTTCCGGCCGACGCCACCCTAACGCCGTCCGCGGACGTCCGCGCCACGGCCTGGCGATGCGCGGGATTTGTCGAGCGCCGCGCTGAGCGGGGGGAGTGAGATCGTCGATGACAGTGCCTCGGATCGACAGGATCGTGATCAACGGCAAGATCGCGACAATGGAGCGCTCGGATCACTTCATCGAGGCCTTCGCGATCAGCGGCTCCAAGGTCGTCGCACATGGCAGCAACCAGGAGATCAAGGAACTCGCGCCCTTCGCCGAGCGGATCGACTGCGGCGGTCGGACCGTGCTGCCGGGCTTCATCGACAGTCACTGCCATCCCGACATGCACGGCGCCCGGCTCGGCCGCTGGTCGGACCTGTCCAGCGGGTTCGGCAGCAAGGATGACGTGCTCGCCCATGTCCGCGCCACGCTCAAGGGCAAGCCGGCCGATCACTGGTTCGTCGGCTTTCGCTACGACGATACCCGGCTGGGTGGCTATCCGACGCGTGACGAGCTCGACCATGCAGCCGGCGGGCGACCGGCCTTTCTCTACCGGCGCGACGCGCATCTGGGCTTCGCCAACAGCGCGGCCCTGGCCGCCGCCGGCTTCACGCGCGAGAGCGGCGATCCGCCCTTCGGCCGCCTCGACCGTGACCCGCAGACGGGCGAGCTGACCGGGCTGCTGCGCGAGACGGCCGCCCATGAGATCGTCAATCTCTGCCAGCGCGGCTTCACGCCGGACGACTTCGCCGGCGGCCTGGTGCGGGTCTTCGACGATTTCGCGTCCTACGGCATCACGTCCGTGCACAACAGCCTGTGTTCGACGCAAGGCATCGTCGCCTATCAGAAGATGCGCGAGAACAACGAGCTGCGCATGCGCGTCGGCCTCCTGGCCAGCGGCCGCGAGGACGAGCTGATCGACGCGATCATCCGCTCGGGCTGGCGCACCGGCTTCGGCGACGAATGGATCCGGCTGACCGGGGTGGAATGGTGCCCGGACTGCTCGACCAGCGGACGGACCGCCGCCTATTACGAGCCCTATATCGGCGAGAAGGTCCTCGGCGAGCCCGAGGACAATCGGGGGATGCTGCTCTACGAGCTCGAGGATTTCAAGCAGCGGGTCCTGCGCGCGCACAAGGCAGGTCTGCTCGTCGGCGCGGATGGTGTCGGCGACCGCGGTATCGACTTCGTGCTCGATGCATTCGAGCACGCGCTCCAACATCACCCGGTCCGCGATCACCGGCTGCGCGTCGAGCATTGCTGCAACGTCACCCCGGCCATCCTCGAGCGCCTCAAGAAGCTGCAGGTCATCTGCTCCTCCGCCACCGGCTTCGCCTACGATCTCGGCGATGCCTATCGGCGCAATCGCGGCGCCGCGGCGATGCGGTACATGTGGCCCCACCGGAGCATGATCGATGCAGGCGTGAAGGCGCCGGGCCATTCCGATTGCCCGGTCTGCCACCCCAACCCGTTCCGCGGCATCTACTCGATGGTGAACCGCAAGACCGACAGCGGCGCCGATCTCGACCGCCGCGAGGCGGTGAGCGTCTACGAGGCCGTCGAAGCCTACACGACGCTCGGCGCCTATTGCGGCAAGGAAGAACACATCAAGGGTGATCTGGGAGTCGGCAAGCTTGCGGACTTTTCTATCCTTCACGAGGATGTCTTCAGCGTGGATCCGGAGACCCTCGCCGATGTCCGTGTCGATGAAACCTATCTCGGGGGAGATCGAATATTCTCGCGTCAGACGTGACGCGAGAATGAGAGCACAGCCTCATCTGCATGCGCGCATAACCACAAGGGGAGATACCATGAAATTCGTCGCTCACGCCTTGGCCGCGGTCGCATTGGCCGCCACGGCAGGCCATGTCGCACCGGCCGCGGCCCAACAGACCCTGACGATCTCGTCCTGGGGCGGCGCCTACCAGAAGGCGCAGAGGGAGGCCTGGTTCAACATCGTCGAGAAGGAGCTCGGCGTGACGATCAAGGAGGAGACCACCTCCGGCGTCGCCGATGTGCGCGCGCAGGTGGCCTCCGGGCGCCCGACCTGGGATCTCGTCCAGCAGGGCAATTATGGCTGCGCGCTGCTCGACAAGGAAGGCAACACCGAGCCGCTGACGCCGGCCATCCTCGGGGTCAAGGGCATCGCCGACAATATGAAGGGCAAGGGCTGGATCTCGAATCTGGTCTACGCCACGACCCTGGCCTGGAGCGACGAGAAGTATCGCGACAAGAAGCCGTCGAGCTGGGCCGACATGTGGGACACCAAGACCTTCCCCGGCGGCCGCACCATGCGCCGCAGCCCGGTCTACGCGCTCGAATCCGCCCTGCTCGCCGACGGCGTGTCGATGGACAAGCTCTACCCGCTCGACACTGCGCGCGCCTTCAAGAAGCTAGAGGCGATCAAGAAGGACGTCGTCGTCTGGTGGGCCTCCGGCGCCCAGTCTCAGCAGGTGCTGAAGGATCGCGAGGTCGAGATGGCGGCGATCTGGAACGGCCGCGCCGAAGCCCTCGCGACCGAGGGTGAGAAGGTGAGTCTGACCTTCAACCAGCAGATGCTGCTGACGGACTGCTGGGTCGTGCCCAAGGGCGCCAAGAACAAGGACCTGGCGATGAAGGCGATCGAGATCATGAGCCGTCCGGAGGTCCAGGCCCGTATCGCCCTGTACATCAATTACGGCCCGGCCAATGTCGAGGCCTTCAACACGGGCATCATCAAGCCGGAGGTCGCAGCGAAGCTGCCCAGCTCCCCGGAGAACGCCAAGAAGGGCTTCGTGCTCGACGCGAACTACTGGGCCGCGAATCTCGACGAGCTGACCAAGCAGTTCGACCTGTTCATCCAGCGCTGAACACGAGCGGCCGGGCCTGCCCGGGCCCGGCCGCCCTCGCATGAAAAGGTAACAGGATGACAGTCATGGCTACACCTGCCGACGCTCCGGCGGCCGGTGGCAACCGCAGCGCCTCCCTGCCGATCACGATCGAGCGCCTGGTCAAGTCATACGGCTCCTTCAAGGCGCTCGACGATGTCAGCCTGTCGATCAGGAGCGGCGAGTTCATCACCCTGCTCGGCCCCTCCGGCTCCGGCAAGACCACGCTGCTGATGGTGCTCGCCGGTTTCGTGCGGCCGCAATCGGGCAGCGTCCGCTTCGCCGATCGGGAGGTGGTGCTGCTGCCGCCGCACAAGCGCGACATCGGCATGGTGTTCCAGAACTATGCGCTGTTCCCGCACATGACGGTCGCGGGCAATCTCGCTTACCCACTCAAGCTGCGAAACGTGCCGGCGCGGGAGATCGCCGGGCGGGTCGAGCGCGCGCTCGATCTCATTCAGCTGAGCGCTTTCGGCGAGCGGCGCATCGACCAGTTGTCCGGCGGCCAGCGCCAGCGTGTCGCGTTGGCGCGCGCGGTCATCTTCGAGCCGCGTATCCTGCTGATGGACGAGCCGCTCTCCGCGCTCGACAAGAATCTGCGCGAGCAGATGCAGCTCGAGGTCCGTCGCCTGCATGATCGCCTCGGCATGACCACGGTCTACGTGACGCACGACCAGCGCGAGGCGCTGACGATGTCGGACCGGATCGCGGTGATCAACCGCGGCCGCGTCGTCCAGCTCGACCGTCCCCGCGAACTCTACGAGCGGCCGGCCACGCATTTCGTCGCGAGCTTCATCGGCGAGTCCTCGACCTTGCCCATCGAGGTCCGGGATGGGCGGCCGAGCTTCGCCGGCGCCCCACTGCTCAGCGCGGCGCCGGCACCGGCGAGCAGCGCGTCGAGCTTCCTCGTGCTGCGACCGGAAAAGCTGCGCCTCCTTGCCGATGCGGCGCCGGCCGAGGCCAACGTCATCGCCGGCCATGTCCGCCAGAACGTCTTCCAAGGCGACAGCATCGTCACCTATGTCAGGACCGCGAGCGATCATGAGATCGCGATCCGGCGCTCCCTGCGCACGGACGAAGTCCTCCCCGAGATGGGCACCGCGGTCCGGGTCGGGTTTTCCGCCGAGGACGCGATCATCGTCCCAGCCGACGCGGATGCCCCGCAAACGGGCCGGTCATGACGCTGGCTCTGGATCAGATCGCAGCCGGCGGCACGGCGTCCGGAGCCAATGAGGAGGCGCTGCGGCGCCAGGCCCATGGCGAGCGACGCTCGATGCTGGCGCTGACGCTGCCGGCGCTCCTGCTCGTCGGCTTCGTCGTGCTCATCCCGATAGCCTGGCTGTTCTGGCTGTCCTTCGTCGACAAGAGCGGCTTCACCCTCATCCACTACCAGAGGCTGCTGCACCCGACCTATCTGCTGACGCTGCGGACCACTTTCGAGCTGGCCTTCACTGTCACCGTGGTCTGCCTGCTGCTCGGCTACCCGCTGGCGTACCTCGCCTCGCAGCTGCCGCGGCGCTGGGCGAGCCTCGTCCTGCTCTGCGTGCTCTTCCCGTTCTGGACTTCGCTGCTGGTGCGGACCTACGCTTGGCTGGTGCTGCTGCAGCGCCGGGGCCTCGTCAATACCTGGCTGCAGAAGCTCGGCATCATCGAGGAGCCGTTGCGGCTGGTGCATAATTTCACCGGCACGGCGATCGGCATGACCCACATCATGCTGCCCTTCATGGTGCTACCGCTCTACGCGACCATGAAGACGATCAGCGAGGATTACATGCGCGCGGCCGCCAATCTCGGCGCCTCGCCGATCCGCGCCTTCTGGCAGATCTATGTGCCGCTCTCCTTCCCGGGCCTCGCGGCCGGCCTGATCGTCGTCTTCGTGCTGTCGCTCGGCTTCTACGTCACCCCCGCCCTGCTCGGCGGCGGCCGCGTGATGATGTGGGCGATGCAGATCGAGCGTTCGACCACCGTCTATGCCGACTGGGGCGCCGCCAGCGCCATGGGCGTCGTCCTCCTGGTCATCACGCTCGGCATCCTCTGGCTGGTCGCGAAGCTGACCGGCTCGGCGAAACTCGGGGAGGCACGCTGATGCTGCGACAGCCAGCTACGAGCACGCAGATCACCCATCTCGACAGGCTCTGGCTCTATGTCCTGTGCGGTCTGGTCATCGTCTTCCTGATCGCACCGACGCTGCTCGTGATCCCGATGAGCTTCTCGGATTCGCGCTACCTGTCGTTCCCGCCGGAATCCTGGTCGCTGCGCTGGTATCGTGCCTATTTCGGCTCGCTCGAATGGCGCGACGCCACGGTCGTGTCGCTGCAAGCCGCCTTCCTGACGACCATCGTCGCGACCGTGACCGGCACGCTCGCCGCCTATGGCCTACACCTCGCACGCAGCGGTGCCGGACGCCTCGTCCAGGTCGCCCTGACGCTGCCGATGATGATCCCGGTCATCCTGCTCGCCATCGGCATCTTCCTGTTCTTCGCGCCGCTGGAGCTGAACAATTCGCTGTCGGGCCTCGTGCTCGCGCATACGGTGCTGGCGCTGCCGCTCGTGCTGATCTCGGTCACGGCCGGGTTCAAGAGCTTCGACATGAACCAGGAGATGGTCGCCCGCAGCATGGGGGCCTCGCGCCCGCGCGCCTTCCTCACCGTGACCCTGCCGCAGATCCGCAATTCCGTGATCTCCGGCGCCCTGCTCGCCTTCATCACCTCGCTCGACGAGGTGGTGATCGGCCTGCTGATCGCCGGCGGCGACAAGGCGACCTTGACGCGGCGCATGTTCCTCGCCTTGCGCGACGAGATCGACCCCACGATCGCGGCGATCTCGTCGCTGCTGATCGTCCTGTCGATCGTGCTGCTGGCGGTGTCCCAGTACTTCCAATCCGAACCTCGCGATTAGACGACCGGCTCAAGGTCGCCAAAGGAGATCCGACGTGGTGCTGCATTTCGAGAAAGCCGAATTCGATCAACGCGTCGCCAATGCGCGAGCCGCGATGCGGCGCGAAGGCCTCGACGCCCTGCTGCTCTTCGCCCAGGAGAGCACCTATTACCTCACCGGCTACGACACGAGCGGCTTCGTCTTCTTCCAGTGTGCGGTGCTGACCGCGGATGAGCGGCCGATGACGCTGCTGACGCGCCGGCCGGATCTCGAGCAGGCGCGGCGAACCTCGACCTTCGAGGACATCAGGCTCTGGTACGATGCGCCCGGCATGGACCCGTCGCGCGAGCTGATGGCGATCCTGGAGGAGAAGGGCCTGAAGGGGGCCCGGGTCGGCATCGAGATGCGCACCTTCGGCCTGACGGCCGATAATTACGCCCTCGTCCACAACCGCCTGTCCCCGTGGTGCACGCTGGTCGACGCGTCCAACCTGGTCCGCGGCCTGCGCGTCGTAAAGTCGGCGGCCGAAATCGCCTATGTCAGGCGCGCCGCCGAACTCGCCGACGACTCGCTCGTCGCGATGATCGAGAACGCGCGTCCAGGCAGCTTCGAGGGCGACATCGCCGCGGCGGGCTCGGTCCCGATCCTGGCGGGCGGCGGAGATCCGCCGCCTTCTGGCCCCGTGCTCGGATCTGGCGATCGCGCCCTGCTCGTCAGGAGTGCCACCGGCTTCAGAACGCTCGACGGCGAGGACCAGCTGACCATCGAGCACGCCGCGAGCTATCGCCGCTATTGCGCCTGCCTGATGCGGACGATCGCAATCGGCCGCGCCCAGCCGCTGCAGCAGCGCATGTTCGCGGTGACGCACGAGGCGATCGCGGCCATGACCGAGGCCGCCCGGCCGGGCAACACGATCGGCAATATCGACGATGCCCATCGCCGCGTCTTCGACAAGGAGGGCTTCGGCGGCTCGCGCATGTCCGCCTGCGGCTACTCGCTGGGCGCAACCTATCGGCCGTCCTGGATGGACGTCCCGCCGATGATCTATTCCGGCAATGAGATGCCGGTCGCACCCGGCATGATCCTGTTCCTGCACGCCATCTTGATCGATGCGCCCAACAACCTGGCGATGTCGCTCGGCTACACGATCCTGACCACCGAGGGGTCCGCCGAGGTGCTGAGCCGCATCCAGCCGGAATACGTGGTCACGACCTGATCCTTAGCCGCCGGCTGCTTCGGACGCCCTCCTGTCTCCAGGTGAGAAACCATGCCTGCGAACGACCTGTTCACGCCCGATTTCCTGCCGCGTCCCTATTGGTGGGATGCGGCCCATCCGGTGAAGGAAGAGGACGGCGCCCTGCCGGAACGCGCCGATGTCGCGATCATCGGCGGCGGCTACACCGGCCTGTCCTGCGCGCTGGAACTCAGGCGGCAGGGCGTCGAGGCCGTGGTGATCGAGGCCGACGAGATCGGCTTCAACGCCAGCTCGCGCAATGGCGGGCTGGTCACCGGCGGCGTGAAGCTGGCGCTCAGTGATTTCTCCCGCGAGCTCGGCAAGGAACGCGCCGACCGCCTGACCGCCGAAGCGATCGGAACCCTCCAGTTCCTCGAGGACCTGATCGCCCGGGAACGGATCGACTGCGACTTCCAGAGGACCGGCCGCTTCGTCGCCGCCTATTCGCGCAAGCATTACGACCACCTCGCCGCCAATAGCGACCGCATCGCGGCCCTGACCGGCGGGCGCTGCGAGATGGTGCCGCCAGAGCGGCAGAGGGAGGAGATCGGCAGCGATCATTATCGCGGCGGCCAGTTCGTTGAGGCTGCCGGCGGCCTGCACCCCGCCAAATACGTTCGCGGCCTCGCCGAGGCCGCAAGGCGCGCGGGGGCGCGACTGGTCGACCGCACAAAAGTGCAGCGGATGAGCCGCAGCGCCGATGGCTGGCGCCTGGAGACCAGCGCCGGCGCGATCACCGCGCAGAAGGTCATGGTCGCGACCAATGGCTATACCGGCGAGGCCACGCCCTGGATGCGGCGCAGGGTCGTGCCGGTGGCTAGCTTCCTGATCGCGACCGAGCCGCTGTCGCCCGGTCTCGCGGCCGAGCTGGTGCCCAACCGGCGCATGCTGGCCGACACGCGGCGGGTACTCAGCTATTTCCGCCTGTCGCCGGACGGAAGGCGCGTGCTCTGGGGCGGCCGCGTCGGCACCGCAGCCATGGACCCGCGCGAGAGCGCGCGGCGCCTCCATGCTGTGATGACGACGGTCTGGCCGCAGCTTCGCGACGTGCGCGTCAGCCACAGCTGGAACGGCAATGTCGCCTTCACCTTCGACTTCCGGCCGCATCTGGGCAGCCATGAGGGGGTACACTACGCGCTGGGCTGCCAGGGCAACGGCGTCGCGATGCAGAGCTGGCTCGGCTTCCAGGCCGCACGCGCCATCGCCGGCTCGGGCAACGCGCCGAGCGCCTTCGCCGACCTGCCCTTCCCGACCGCGCCGCTCTATGACGGCCGGCCCTGGTTCCTGCCGATGATGCTCGCCTGGTACCGGCTGCGCGACCAGATCGACCGGATGGCCTCCTGAACGAACGCACGTTCCCGCGTGCCTTTGGCCCGGCCGGTGACTGGAGCCGACCGCATTGCTCCCCAGCGCTTTCGACGAGGACACGACCATGACGACGATGGCAGATGAGCGGCGCAGGCTGCTGGAGTGGCTCGACGCCGAGCGCGACGAGATCATCGAGCTGCTGCGTGCCCTGCTGCGGGAGCGCGGGCCGAACCCGCCGGGAGACACGCGCTCGACCGCGGATGTCGTGCGCGCCTACCTGAATGCTCGTGGCCTCGATCACCGCATCATTTCCCCCCATCCCGAGATGCCGAACATCGTCGCCAGCTTCGACGGCGCGAACCCGGGCCGGCATCTCGTGCTGAACGGCCATCTCGACGTCTTCCCGGTCGCCCCGGACCTCGCGGGCTGGACGAAGGACCCGTGGGGCGCCGAGATCGAAGGCGGCAAGATCTACGGACGCGGCGCCTGCGACATGAAACCGGGCACGACGGCATCGATCGTGACCTACGCCATGCTGCATCGCCTGCGCGAGAGCCTGGGCGGGCGGCTGACCCTGACCTGCGTCTCGGACGAGGAGACCTTCGGTCCCTGGGGTGCACGCTACCTCATGGAGCATCACCCGGAAGTGCATGGCGACTGCCTGCTGAACGGCGAACCCGGCGGGCCGGAATCGATCCGCTTCGGCGAGCGCGGACCGCTCTGGATCGCCTTCACCTTGCGGGCCAAGGGCGCGCACGGCGCCTATGTGCACGCGACCGACAGCGCGACCAAGCTCGCCATGCGCCTCGCGACGGAGCTCGAGAGCCTGACCGAGATCGAGGCGCCGCTCTCGCACAATCTGCAGCGCGCCATCGAGCAGAGCCGGCCGGTGATGGACCGGATGATGGGCGAAGGCGCCGGCGAGCTGGTGAACCGGGTCACGCTCAACATCGGCACGATCCAGGGCGGCGAGAAGGTCAACATGATCCCGTCGCACTGCACCTTCCAGGCGGATTTCCGCTTGCCGGTCGGCATGAGCAAGGCCGATCTCCTGCCGAAGATCGCCGAGATCGCCGCCCGCTACCCGCAGGCGAGCTGGGAGGTGGTCGGCGGCGACGAGCCATCCTGGTGCGATCCCGACCACGAGATGGTGGCGATCATCCAGAAGAACGTCGAGGAAGCCGGCAGGCCGCGCCCGCAGCCGATCGTCAGCCTCGGCGGAACCGATGCGCGGCTCTGGCGGCACCGTGGTGTCCCCGCCTATGTTTATGGCCCCTACCCGCACGGCATGGGTTCGCATGACGAGCATGTCGACATCGAGGAGTTCCTCCATGTCGTGCGCACGCATGTCCTGTCAGCCTTCGACTATCTCAGCCGTTCCACGACCTAGTCTGCTGGTGCGTCTGGTCTAGGCGAGATGGCACCCGCTCAAACAGCGTCGTTGCCCTTCCGCCAGATCGGAAGATCATGCAAAGCGCTTATCCGTCGCCAAGGCTCGAACCCATCGTCCAGCTTTGATCAAGTTGCGTGGCTCGACCTTCGGAGCGCAGCTTGATCAAATGCGCCAATACATTGCGCTCGGCCGCCTGCCGCAGCCAGGGGTGCGTCTGCGAATAGAGCCGGTCGACGAGATCGTGCGGGCGATACGGGCCCTCGCGCAGGGCCTGGGCGATCGCGTCCTCGCGCTTGATCCTGTTTTCGAGCAGTTCGCGGATATAGGGCGCCGGATTGGGGAGCGGCGGCCCATGCCCCGGCAGAAGCAGGCGATCCTCCCGCTTCAGCATCCGCCGCAGGCTCTGGAAATAGGCGGCCATGTCGCCGCCCGGTGGCGAGACGACGCTGCTCGACCACGTCATGACATGGTCGGCGCTGAAGACGACGCCGTCCGGCCGCGCGAAGCAGAGATGGTCGCCGGCATGGCCGGGCGTATGGATGGCGATGAGGCCCGCAACGCGATCGCCATCGCGCAGCGGCACATCCGGCTGGAATGCCGGATCGGCACTGCGATGGAAGGCGAAGGTGCTGGCGCCGCTCTGGGCCTGCAACGCCGGCAGCGCGCCGAGATGATCGGAATGCGTATGGCTGAGCAGGATCGACGCGATGCGCCCTCGGGTCGCGGCCAGGATCGCCGCGACATGCGCCGTATCGTCCGGCCCCGGGTCGAGGACGACGACACCTTCCCCCGTCTCGATCAGATAGGTGTTGGTGCCGTGATAGGTCATCAGCCCGGGATTGCCGGCGACGATGCGCCTGATCCCCGGCGCGACCTCGGTCGCAAGGCCCCGCTCCGGCTCCGGCTCAGTCAGATAGGGCAAGATCCCTCCCCCAGCCGTGCCGAGACGCCGCCACGCCGGGCAGTGACTCCGGCGCTAGAGGCTATGCGGCTCCGCATATCTCAGCGCTCCAGCCGACGGGCGACATAGAGCTGCGTGGGGACCACCACGGCAAGCAGCGCCGCCATCAGCAGGACCGCCAGGGCCGCTGCGCCCGGAAGGTCGGGGAACTGCCAGAGGTTCCACAGCGTCGAAGCGGCGACGAGATTGCCGGTAGACATCAGCATCAGCGGCACCGTCAGGTCGCGGGCGCTGTGGGCGAAGACCCAGAGCCAGCCATTGAGGATTTGCGGCCAGACCAACGGGAAGGTGACCTTGCGCAGCGAGGTCAGCCAGCTCGCTCCGCTGATCAGCGCAGCGTCGCCAAGCTCCTTGTGGATCTGGATCAGGGCGCTGCTCATCGTCCGGACGCCGAAGGCGATGTAGATCGTCACATGGCCGAGGACGAGGATCCAGACCGTGCCGTAGAGTGGCGTGTTGAGATAGAGCAGAAGGATCGCAAGCACGAGCACGATGGGCGGGATCGCCATCGGCAGGAAGGACAGGGCGTCGAGAATCTTGCCGGCCCGACTGTTCGAGCGCACCGTGAACCAGCCGATCAGGCAGGAGATCAGCATCACGATCGTCGCGCTCGAGACCACGAGGATGACCGTGTTGAGCACGGCGCGCGAGATCATCGGATTGGTCAGCACGCGGCGATAGATGTCGAAGGACAGGCCACCGAGCGCCGAAAGGCTCGGCGTGGTGTAGGAGGGCTGCAGGCTGACCCAGATCAGGATCAGGAGCGGCAGCATCATCACCGCGCAATAGCCGAAGGTGAAGCCGAGCGCAGCGAAGCGCCAGCGGCCGAGCCTGATGCGCTTCGGCCTGAAGGCCTTGCCGGTGACGACGCGGAAGCGCTCGCCGAGCCGCGTCGCGCGCATATAGGCCCACATCAGCCCGCCCGCGACCACCAGCAGCAGCACGCCGAAGGCCGAGGCCAGCCCGTAATTCGGCAGGCCGTTATCGGGCGAGGACAACAGGTAGACGCGCGTCGAGAGGACCGGCACATCGGCCGACAGGCCGATGATCAGCGGCAGGTCGAAGGCCTGCACCACCGCCATGAACATGTAGATGCCGATCGAGAACAGGCCGGGCGTCAGCAGCGGCAGCGTCACGCGGGTCAGCGTCGCCCAGGAACCGCCGCCGTGGACGCGCGCCGCCAGCTCCAGATTCGGGTCCATGTTGCGCAACAGGCCGCTGATCATCACGAAAGCGGTCGGCACCACCGCGAAGGAGGTGACGATGATGAGCGACCAGAAGGAATAGATCGTGAGGATCGGCTGCAGGAAGCCGAAGAGCTCGCGGAACATCACGTTCAGCGCGCCGTTGCCGGGGTTGAGCAGCAGGATCCAGCCGAAGCCGACGACCAGCGCCGGCACCATCATCCAGGCGAACATCAGGATGCGCACCAGAATGCGGCCGGGCATGTCGGTGCGCTCGGTGCACCAGGCGATGGCGGTAGCGATGGCAACGCCCATCGTCATGCTCGACAGCGCATAGACCGCGGTGTTCCAGACCAGGCTCAGCGTGCGCGGGCTCTGAAGCAGCTGGACATAGTTCTTCAGCGTGAACTCGAGCGTCTCCAGCGGCATCGCCTCGGACGGCGCCAGCGACGTCCGGATCAGCAGCAGGACCGGCCCGAGGACGAGGACCGAGACGACCGCGAGCAAGAGCGCGAGCACCACCTTCTGCTGGTCGAGCCCTGCGCTCGGACGGCGGGCGGCCGCGATCGAACCGCCGCTCATTTCAGGCTCCCGGAGGAGGCCGGCTCATCCGCGGGCACGATGACGCAGCGCTCGGGCGGCAACTCCAGGACGAGCTCATGCCCGACCGAGAGAGCGGTATAGGGATCGAGCATCAGGGTCAGCTTGCGGCCGCCAACCTCGACCTCGGTCTCCACGACGTCGCCGAGGAAGGTCATGGCATCGACCCGCGCCTTGAAGCGATTGGGACCGGACGCCTCGGTCGCCGGCGCGACCAAGATCGCCTGCGGGCGGACCACGACCATGACCTGCGCACCCGGCGCGAGTTCGGGACCGGCGACGCCGGAGATCGGGCCGATCGCCGTCTGAGCGCGCCCTGTCGAGCCGCCAGCCTCGAGCACGCCGGGTAGGAGATTGCTGCGGCCCATGAAATCGGCGGTGAAGACGCTGTTGGGCCGGAGATAGATGTCGCGCGGCGAGCCCTGCTGGACGATCTTGCCAGCCTTCATCAGCACGATCTGGTCGGACATGCCGATCGCCTCGACCTGGTCATGCGTGACGAAGAGCGTGGTGATCCCCAGCGATTTGACGAGATTGCGGATCTCGGTGCGCATCGTGTCGCGCAGCTTCGCGTCGAGATTGGAGAGCGGCTCGTCGAGCAGGAGCAGGCGCGGCTCGTGCACCAGCGCGCGGGCGAGCGCCACGCGCTGCTGCTGGCCGCCGGAAAGCAGCGGCGCCGGGCGGTCGGCGAGATGGCCGAGTTCGACCATCTCGAGCGCCTTGAGCACGCGCGGCCGCACCTCATGGCTCGGCGCACGCTTGACGCCGTAGATCAGCGGGAAGGCGACATTGTCGAAGACGCTCATATGCGGCCAAATCGCATAGGACTGGAAGACCATGCCGAGTTCGCGGCGATTGGCCGGCACCAGCAGGTTCTCGCGCGACGAGAAGACCGCCCTGTCGCCCATCTGGATCACGCCGGTGTCCGGGTTCTCCAGGCCGGCAATGCATTGCAGCGTCGTCGTCTTGCCGCAACCGGAGGGCCCGAGCAGCGTGAAAAACGAGCCTTCCTCGACCTTGAAGGAGACATCCCTGAGGGCGAGCATGGCGTCCTGGCCATGCTGTCCCGGATAGGATTTGACGAGGTTCTCGATCAACAGCATCGGGATTTCCGGCTTTCCGTCCATAAGGTCTTGCTCGGGAGGGGCCTTGCACCCCTCCCCGTTCGGCCCAGTCGCGCTCAGCGGGTCATCAGATCGGCGATGGCGCTGCGCACCGACAGCGCCTGCTTGGTGTCCTCGAGCGAGTTCTCGGTCAGGATCTTGGCGCCGGCCTTGACCCGCTCGGCGATCATTTCGGCGAGGGGCGAGCCCTTGTCGCCGGCGCGCGGCAGCGGCTCCTGAGCATTGGCGACGGTGATGCCTTCGGTCGTCAGCCAGGCCGCGAACAGGCGCGCGGCATTGGGGTTCGGCGCGCTTTCCGGGACATAGATGTAGAGGTTGTTCAGCGGGATGAAGTCACTGAACAGCTTGAACTTCACGCCCTCGCTGCGGCCGGCGATGTGGAAGGCCGAGAGGCCGACCGGCGCCTGACCGACCGAGATCGCCCGCGTCGCCGCCGCGGTGCCGCGCTCCAGCACCGGCTTGTTGTCGAGCGTCGCCTTCGCCATCTTCAGCGTCTCGTCCTTGCCGAGCGCGAAGGAATAGTAATCCAGCGGGTTGAGCGAGAAGGCGTTGATCGCGACGCGGCCGCGCCATTCGCTCTTCAGGAGCTCGGCCCAGGTGTTGGGCACGTCCTCGTCCTTGATCAGCTTCGGATTCCAGCCGATGCCGTAGGTCGCATCGAGGATCGGCAGCGCAGCGCCGCGCAGGTCCTTCATCACCCGGTTGGCGACTTCCTCGATCTGCGGGAACTGCTTGCCGAACACTTCGGCCCAGGGATAGGGCTTGAGGATCTGGCGCTCGAACAGCACCGAAGCCTCCTGCGCACCGCCGGCGCCGACCACGTCGACCGAGCCGCCGGCGCGGCCGCGTTCCGCGATCAGCTTGGTGCCGGTCTGGACCGGGTTCGCGGCGTTCCATTCGACGGTGATGTCGAGGCCGAAGCGCTCGTTGAACGCCTTGGCGATCGCGGCATGGGCCTGCGGCGTGCCCGGACTGCTGACCGCAACGAAGAGCCGGCCTTCCTTGCGCGCGCCTTCGAGAATCTGCTCGTAGCTAGGCGTCTGCGCCTGAGCTGCGCCGGCCGACAGGAATACGCTCGCCATAGCGGCGGCGGTCGTGAATAGAGAGCGAACGGTCGCCATGCTTTCCTCCTTCGCAGGGTGTGACCCGACTGATCTGCTTATAATTCCATTATGTGGAATTTATTATCGTTAACTTCGACTTAACTGTAAGCACCTTTGCCAATTGAGAGCAAAGGCGCTGACAAAACATCCACGATGTGGATCAAAACACCTCGATCAGGCCGGCAGCGCCCATGCCGCTGCCGACGCACATCGTCGCGACCGCGCGCCTGGCGCCACGGCGCCGCCCTTCGAACAGGGCATGCCCGAGCATGCGTGCGCCCGACATCCCATAGGGGTGACCGACGGCGATCGCGCCACCATCGACATTGAGGCGATCGGCCGGCAAGCCGAGCTTGTCGCGGCAGTAGAGCACCTGCACCGCGAAGGCCTCGTTGAGTTCCCAGAGGTCGATATCACCAACGGAAAGCCCCGCCCGTGACAGAAGACGCGGCACTGCGAAGACCGGACCGACGCCCATCTCGTCGGGCTCGCAGCCGGCGACCGCGAAATGCGAGAGCGCGCCGAGCGGCGACAGACCGAGCTTTTCGGCGAGCTTTTCCTCCATCACTACGCAAGCGGCAGCGCCATCCGAAAGCTGGCTGGCATTCCCGGCGGTGACGGTACCGCCCTGGCGGATCGGCTCGAGCTTGGCGAGACCGGCGGCGTTGGTGTCGGGACGATTGCCCTCGTCGCGGCTGAGGCGCACGGCCTCCTCGCTGGTTGTTCCCGTCGCCTTGTCGGTGTTGAGCTTGACGCTGTCCATCGGCGCGATCTCCGCGTCGAAGCGTCCCGCCTCCTGTGCCACGGCCGTGCGGCGCTGGCTTTCCAGCGCATAGGCATCCTGCGCGTCGCGACCGATGCCATAGCGCTTCGCCACCAGCTCAGCGGTGTCGAGCATCGGCATGTAGACGTCCGGCCGGTTCGCCTTCAGCCACTCATCGTGAAAGCGGTAGGTGTTCTTGTGCTCGTTCTGCACCAGGCTGATGGTCTCGACGCCGCCCGCCACGACCGCCTGCGCGCCATGGTTCGTGACGGCATCGACCGCCATGGCGATCGCCTGCAGGCCGGAAGAGCAGAAGCGGTTGATCGTCGCGCCGGCCACGGTGACCGGCAGCCCGGCGCGCAGCACCGCCTGGCGGGCAATATTGTAGCCGGAAGCTCCTTCCTGCATCGCGCAGCCGAGGATCACGTCCTCGATCAGCGCCGGATCGACCTTGGCCCGGGCGACCGCCTCGGCGACGACGTGGCCGGCGAGGCTCGCCGCATGGGTGTTGTTGAAGGCGCCGCGATAGGCCCGGCCCATCGGCGTGCGCGCGAAGGAAACGATGACAGCCCGGCGCATCACGCCCTCCCCTCAACCGGCGCGCCGGTTTCGCGCTGCCAGAGATCCATCAGCAACTCGTCGCCGCCTTCGTTGGATTCGAGCCGCCGGAGCCCGTGCGGATCGATCACCTCGCGGATCAGCCGCAATTCCTCGGCTGTCGGCACCGGCGTCACCGGGATCTCGCCCTCGGCATGAACGGTGAAGCCGGTCTTCTCCTGCACGCGCTCCAGCGTAACTCCGGGATGCAGGGAGACGACGCGCATCGAGTCGCCCGGCCCCTCGAAGTCAAAGACACCGAGATCGGTGACGACGAGGCCGGGCTTCGCACGGCGCACCGGGCGCGCAGGGCCGCCACCATCCTCATTGCCGCGGCCGCAGACGAAATCGACCTTGGCGACGATCGTCCGCGGATTGTGCCGGCGGATGTGATAGCAGAGCGAATCGCAGCCCCAGAGATCGTCGGGAACGCCGCGCGCGCCGACGAGCTGCGCCTTCGGCTTGGCCCAGGGGCCGATCACCGAAATGTTGGAGGCGCCGTACTGGTCGAGCTGGACCGTGCCGATCCAGATCTGCAGCTTGCCGTGGGCGATGAGATGGAACATCTCCTGCCAGCTCAGATTCATCCGCCCCGAGGCGGCCAGTGTCCATTCGTCGACCAGCGCCTTGGCGTGCACGTCGCAATCGGCGGCGGCGCGCGAGCCCGTGGTCAGGAAGAGATCCGGGACATGCAGCGCCTTGGCCAGACGCGCCGAGAGATCCGACAGGATCGTCGCGCCGACGCCCATGGCGTTGCCGCGGAACTCCTTGGCCATGCGGCTGATCAGGAGCTCTTCGAGAGAGTAGTCGGTCATCGTCACTGCTCCCGAATCCATGCAGAGAACCATTCGGAATCGGTCGCCCGTTTCTGATACTCCAGCACTGCCGACAGATCGAAGCGGTAGTCCGGATAAAGCGCCGTCATGCCGGCGCCGCGCGGCACCTCGATCACGCCGTCGATCCAGAGCCGGGACAGGAAGGTGCCGCCGGCGGTAGCGGCGTCATCCGGCAATTCGTCGACGATCTTCTCGGCCGTGACGAAGACGGTCTTCGCCGCCTGGAGGAGGAGCGGGTCGGCATAGCCGTCGCCGATGATCACCGCATTGCCGTGACGGTCGGCGATGTTGGCATGGATGAAGGCGACGTCCGGGCGCAGGGCCGGGACCGCCAGCAACTCCTCGCCGCTGAACGGGCAGGCGATCTTGCGGAACGGGGCGGTGGGCGTTGTCAGGATGTCGGTGTCGAGCCCGAACCGCGTCGGCAGGAAGGGCAGGTTCTTCGCGCCGGCCTCGAAGGCGGCGATGATCGTCGCCTCCGAATACTCGACGACGCTGATGCTGCCGGCCTCGCGCGCCCGACGGAAATGCGGCGCCAGCCCGAAGGCGTCGAAGCCGACGAAGGCGAACTGCAGTTCGCGGACCTTGCCGGCGCCGATCAGGAGATCGACTTCCGGGCCGCCGAGCATGGCGACGAGGGTGAGATCGCCGACATCGGCCGTGGCCAGCGCCCGCGCCGCCGCCATCGGCTTGCGCTGGATTCCGCCGCCGCCGAAGGCCACGGAGCTGCCGGGCACGACCGCGGCCAGCGCCTTGGCGAGAGTGATCGTCTTCGTCATCGTCACTTTCCGTTCTGGCGCAGATCGAGCAGGCGCCGGGATTTTCCGGTGCTGCCGACCTGGGTGAGCGGCAGCAGGCTCGCCGGCGGAACGATCTCCACTGCGACCCGCACGCTCAGATCGCGGTGCAGCGCCGCCTCCATGTCGGCCGCGAAGGCCGCGTCGTCGATTTCGTCCGACTTCTTCTCGACCCGGACCGTCATCGACTCCCGGCGCGAGAGGCCCTCGCCGGAATAGGCGACGACGCAGAGGAACTCGCCGGTCGCGCGCGGGTCGGCGGTGACGGCGCTCTGGCAGGCCATCGGATAGACGTTGGTGCCGCGCAGCTTCACCATCTCGTCGCTGCGGCCGAGGAACATCGAGAGCTTGCGCGTGCACAGGCCGCAGGAGCACTCCGAGCGCTCATAGGCGACGAGCAGGTCGCGCAGGTCGTAGCGGATGATCGGCGGTGTGCTGCGATGCAGGCTGGTCACCACGAGATTGCCGCGCTCGCCGGCCGGCAGCACCGCGCCGGTCTCGACATCGGCGGTCTCGAGATAGACCGTGTCCTCGCTGATATGCTTGCCGTCCTGCGCCTCGCATTCGAAGGCGATCTGGCCGATCTCATGCGTGCCGTAATTATCGTAGACCGGGCAGCCCCAGGCCTCCTCGAGCTGCTTGCGCAGATGGCCGTCGACATCCGGACCGAGAAAGGAATGCAGCCTCTTGGTCTTGAGGGCCCGCAGGTCGAAGCCGGTCTCGTTCGCCACCTGGACGAGGCGCGCCAGGTACTCGGCGCGGCCATACCAGGCGGTGGTGCCGATCTTCAGCGCGTATTCGAGCTGGCGCTCGCTAGGCGTGACCACACCGGAGCCGGTCGTGACCGGCATCGCGCCGAGCCAGTGCAGGCAGGCATAGAGGCCGCAATAGCCAGCATTCGCCATGGCCAGCGTATAGGTGATCTGCACGGCATCGCCGGGGCGCGTGCCCTGCGCCCAGAGCGCGCGCGCCGTCTGGATCGCCTGCACTTCGAGCGCGACCGGGTCGAACAGGGTCAGGCGCGGAAAGCCGGTGGTGCCGCCGGAGGTGTGCACCTTGAACGGCGTGCTCGCCAGGTCCTCGGCCGTCACCGGCTGGTGGCTGCCGAAAGGCGGCGCAGCCGCGATCGCCTCCTTGAGATCGTCGCTGGTGAAGGTCGGCAGCTTCTCGATATCGTCGAGGCTGCGAATGTCGCCGGGCTCGATCCCGGCCGCAGCCCAGCGCGTCGCGTAGAACGGCGTGCGCCAGGCGTCTCCCATGCGCGCCATGAAGCGGGCGTTCTGCAGCGCGCGCAGCTCCTGGTCGGACAGCTTGCCGGTCGTCTGCTGGAAATGCGGCGGCGGCGGGTAGTCCCGCATCAGCCCGTCCCAGTCGACGGCCTTCCAGTAATAGGGAACCGCCGGGGCGCATTCCTCGACCGCCCGCGCGGGTTTCACCTCGTTCAGCGACACTAGACTACCTCTTCTCTACCCGCGTCGGCTTTCCTGAGCCTGTCGCAATCCGTCGTCAGAAGGCTTTCGATGAACCGGTCTCCGGCGCGCTTGCGCAGCGCCGCAGTGCCGCCGAAGCTGGCATGCAGCCGGCGCGCGCGCTTGAGATAGAAATGCGCATCGGTCTCCCATGAGAACCCCATGCCGCCATGCAGCTGGATGCAGTCCGCCGTGATCTTCATCGCGGCGTCGGCGGCGATGACGCGGGCGATCTGCGCCGCGTCGAGGTCGCCCGGCCGCTGCACCGCATCGCTGACGGCGAGTCGCGCATGCGAGAGCAGCGTAAAGCCGTCGGCAAGCCGATGCTTGATCGCCTGGAAGCGCCCGATGACCTCGCCGAACTGCTTGCGCTGTCGGACATGCACGACGGCGCGCTCGAACGCCGCCCTGGCGATGCCGACCAGCTCTACCGCCGTCAGGATATGGATCGGCAGCAGGAGCCGCTCGGCCTCGTCATGGCCACAGCGCACCCTGGCGATCTCGGCATCCGGCGCGAGGGTCACGGATGCGATCGGGCAGGTCGGATCCATAGGCTGAAGCGCCCGGCTCGTCGCCCCGGCCGTGCGATAGAGGACGAAGCTGACGCCCCCCTCCTCGCGGACAAGATGCAGGATGTGGCCGGCCCCGGCAGCGTGCTCGACCAGCGGCAGAGCCACCCGCCCCTCGGCGTCGGATTTCGGCTCCGCCGTCGCGACGCCGAGCCTCACTGAACCCTCCGCCAGCTCACGCAGCAGTGCATCTCCGACCGCGCCGAAATGCGACGCGAGCCCGGGCAGGAGCACCGCGGAAAGCGCATAGGGTCCGCAGAACAATTGCGCGCCCATCTCCTCGACGATGTCCGCGGTCTCGGCGAGGCCGAGACCCAGGCCGCCATGGCTCTCGGGCACCATGATGCCGGTCCAGCCCATTTCGGCAGCGAGCCGCCAATGGTTCTCAGCGAAGGCCGTAGAGGCATCCGCGCCCTGCGCCAGGGCCGCATTCGGCGCAGCCTCGGCAAGCGTGCGCGCCGCGGCGTCACGCAGCACCTGGTCGGAATAGGCCGTTGAAATGCCCTGTGTCATCGCGGCAGCTCCAGGCCACGTTCGGCAATGATGTTGCGCTGGATTTCGGAGGTGCCGGCGAGGATGGTCTCGGCGCGGGTCCAGAGATAGTCGCGATGCCACAGGCCCTCGGCCGGCGCCAGCTTCTCCTGCGGCCCGTACTGGAAGGCTGGACCCATGATATCCATGGCGAGATCGAAGAGGCGCTGATGCGTCTCGCTCCAGAGCAGCTTCACGGCCGAGCCCTCGACGCCCGGCGGCACGCCCTCCTCCGCCTGCTTCAGCATGCGGTCGGCATGCAGCCGCAAGGCATGGGCATCGCAGAAAAGGCGCGCGATCGCGTCGCGAACCAGCGGATCATGGATCACCGGCCGCCCGTCGCGCTCGGTCGTCGCCGCCAGCCGCACCAGATCCTCGAGCTCGGTCTGGAGCCGCACGATGCGCGGTATGAAATAGGTACCGCGCTCGAAATTCGCGGCAGCCATGGCGATGCCCCAGCCGGCATTCTCCTCGCCGAGCCGGCAGGCGACGGGCACCTCGACATCGTCGAAGAAGACCTCGCCGTAATCGGCCTCACCGGTGATCTGGCGGATCGGCCGCACGCGGATACCGGGCAGGCGCATGTCGACGAGGAAGACCGAGATGCCGCGCTGGCGCGGCCCCTCGCTTGAGGTCCGGGCGAGCAGGAAGCACCAGTCGCCGAGATGCGAGAAGCTCGTCCAGATCTTCTGGCCGTTGAGGACATAGACGTCGCCGCGGCGCTCCGCCCGCGTCGCCAGCGAGGCGAGGTCGGAGCCGGAATTCGGCTCCGAATAGCCCTGGCACCAGATCTCCTCATTGCTGAGGAGCTTTGGAATGAAGCGGTCCTTCTGCTCCTGCGAGCCGAAGGCGATCAGGGTCGGGCCGACGATGCCGTGGCCGATCAGATTGACCGCGAGCGGCGCTTTCGCGCGGGCATATTCCTGATGGTAGATCGCCTGTCGTGTCAGCGAGAGCGGCCGGCCGCCGACGGCTTCCGACCAGCCTAGACCCGAAAGGCCGGAACGGCAGACATGATCCTCCCATTCGCGGCGGAAGGCGAGGCGCTGCATCTCGGCGGCGCGGTAACGATCACCGGCGAGCCGCGGCAGCTCCTGTGCGAACCAGGCCTTGATCCCGGCGCGGAAGGCCTCGTCGGTCGACGCAGCGAGAATGGCTGCCGGTGACGAAGCGGTCTTAGCGGAAAGCGCGTTCATCGCAGAGCTCACCGACGCCCGCGCTCGATCGCGCTCGCCAGGCCGCTGCCACGCATCTGAGCGAATTCGTTCGAGACATGCGAAAGCTGGTGGCTGTCGAAATGCGCCGACAGCGCATTGCGGAAGCCCTGCATGTCCATGGTCCGGTTCAGAGAGCGCTTGATCAGCCGCAGCGCGAAAGGCGGCGCCGCCGCGACCCGGTCCGCCAGCGCCTGCACCTCGCCTTCGAGTTCGCCACGGGCGACGACACGGTTGACCATGCCTGCCGCCAGAGCCTCCTGGGCCGAGAGACGCGCGCCGGTAAAGAGGAACTCCTTGGCCTTTCGCGTCCCCATCACCCAGGGATGGACCAGCACCTCGACAGCGGCCGCACCCATCGAGTGGCACACGGGATCGGCGAAGAAGGCATCCTCGGCAGCAACGACAAGATCGCAGAGATTGGCGACCATGAAGCCACCGGCGATACAGGCGCCCTGCACCTGCGCGATCGTCGGCTTCGGGCAATCCCAGATCCGCAGCGCATAGTCGAAATAGCGCAGCTGCTCATAGTCCCAGCGCTGCTCGACGGTGAAGCCCTGCCGCTTCGCCTGGGCCTCCTTGAGATCGTGCCCGGCCGAGAAGTGATCGCCCTGACCGCCGATCACGATCACCCGGACCTCGGCATCGGCCACAGCGGCAGCGAGGGCTGCATCCATCTCGTCCAGCAGGAGCTGGCTTTCAGCGTTCCGGGCACCCGGCCGCGCATGCAGGATGCGCGCAACCGCCCCCG
The DNA here is from genome assembly GCF_001509835.1 of Allobosea sp. WAO. Lineage (GTDB taxonomy): Bacteria > Pseudomonadota > Alphaproteobacteria > Rhizobiales > Beijerinckiaceae > Allobosea. The sequence goes on along the minus strand of NZ_JXTJ01000015.1, from coordinate 24,892 downwards.
ATACGCTGTACTCGATCTCGCTGAACGCCATGTCGATATTCCATTATATGGATGCTTATTGACGATAGGATCAGCATATCGACGCAAAAATGAGCGTCAATAGCGATTATGATAAAATCAATATCCACTAAGTGGAATAAGAATGCGAGCCATCCTGCCGCACAGGCTCAAGCGTATGCACCTCGCCCAGACCGGCATACTTCGGCCCGGCGATCCGACAGAGGGGACGCAACCGCTCCGTCATCACCTTCCCGCCATCGAGAAGCTCGTCGCGAACATGGAAGCGCCGCACACGCCCGACGATCAACTGCGCGCCCCGGTCGCCGAAGGCGATGACCTGCTCAAAACCGCACTCGAGCGCCGCCGGAACGCAAGCAAGGCGCGGCGCCGCCACATCGACCGACGGCACCAAGCCCAAGCCGAGCAACTCGGCCTCGCTGACATCGTGGGGATACTCGGCGGCACTGAGATGGACCGGCCGGACCAGCGTCTCGTCAGCGATATTGACAACGAAGTCGCCGCGATCGGCGATGTTTTGCGCCGTATCCTTCAGCCCGTCACCGCGACGCATGACGCTGATCCCGATCAGCGGCGGCTCGGTTGAGAGATAGGTGAAGGCGCTGAACGGAGCGAGGTTCACCACCCCCTTCAGCGACAAGCTCGTAACCCAGGCGATCGGACGCGGAACGATCAATCCGATCAGGAGCTTATAGACCTCATCGACAGACAGAACCTCGGCGCTGCTATCCATAGAATTCCACCACATGAAATACGAGATAGGCTTTTATCCTATACGGCATTGCAATCGGCAATATGACGCCTTTATCGTGGACATATAACATCCACATTATGGCACTCCAAGATTGAGCATGACCGAAAGCCAGCTGCCCACCGTCGCCGAACTCCTCGCCGCCGAGCTTGAGAAGGCCGGCATTGACCTGATCTTCGGGCAAGGCTCGCCGTCTGCACTCACTCTGGCGGCCGAGCGTCGCGGGCTGCGGCAGATCGGGTTCCGGACGGAGAATGCCGGAACGGCGATGGCTGATGGATTTGCCCGCGCCTCCGGCCGTCTCGGCTGCATCGCCACCCAGAACGGCGCCGCCGCAGCGCTGGTCGCCGCCGGGCTGAGCGAATCCTTCAAGGCTTCCATCCCGGTGCTCGTCCTGGTTCAGGACGTCGAACGGGCCCATGTCGATCGCAACGCCTTCCAGGAGTTCGACCACGCGGCCCTCTTCGCCTCCTGCACGAAATGGTTCCGCCGCCTCGACGATGGCGCGCGAGCGCTCGAAATGCTGCGCAAGGCGATCCTCCTGGCAACGAGTGGCCGGCCGGGTCCGGTAGCGCTCGCCATTCCCGCGGATGTGCTGGCCGAACGGCTGCCCCAACCGCGCGCGCCGCGTTCGGTACCCGCCGTCTTCCCTTCACTGCGGCAGCAGCCCGAGCCGGCCGCGATCGCCGAGGCCGCCCGGCTGCTCGCCAACGCCCGGACGCCGATCATCGTCGCCGGCGGCGGCGTCCACATATCGGGCGCGCAGGCCGACCTGGCCGACCTGCAGCAGCGCTTCGCGCTCGGTGTCGCGACGACGATCATGGGCAAGGGCGCCGTGAGTGAAGCCGATCCGCTCTCTTTGGGCGTGGTCGGCAGCGCGATGGGGCCCGGCAGCCCCTCGCGGGCGATGCGCACGCTGATCCGCTCGGCCGATGTGGTGATGTTCGTCGGCAACCGGACCAACGATAATGGCACCGCCAGCTGGAACCTGTTTCCGGGCAGCGCCGAATTCATCCATGTCGACGTCGCCGTCGACGAGGCGATACGCAACTACCCTGCCCTGCCGCTGATCGGCGACGCCCGCACGACATTGCGCGCGTTGAGCCTCGCCATGGCCGGGCTTGCCGACGCCGAAAGCGGCGCGGCGCGCCGCCGCCCCCTGCTCGCGGACGCCATCGCAAAGGCACGCGCTGCCACCGCCGACGAGGTCGCGGCGCTGACATTGCGCTCCGGCGATCCATTGCGGCCGGAGCATCTGATGCATGTCCTGCAGGATCGGTCGCCCCGGGACACGGTCTTCGTCGCCGATGCCAGCTATTCCAGCCTCTGGGTCTCGCAATATCTGCAGGCCCACGAGTCCGGGAGGCGCTTCCTGTTTCCCCGCGGGCTAGCCGGGATCGGCTGGGGCTACCCGCTGGCGCTCGGCGCGCGCCTCGCGCTGCCTTCCACCCCCGTCGTCGCGGTGGTCGGCGATGGCGGCTTCTCGCATTGTTGGGCGGAGCTGGAATGCGCCGTCCGGCACGGCATCGACGTCAAGCTGATCGTCCTGAACAACGCGGTCCTCGGCTTCCAGCGCCATGCCGAGATGCTGCGTTTCGGCCAGCCGACCGAGGTCTGTGCGATCACCCGGATCGACCATGCGATGATCGCCCGCGCGGTCGGCTGCGCCAACGCCACCGTAGCCTCCGCCAGCGAGCTGCCCGCCGCTCTCGATGCGATGTTCGCCGAGAAGGGCCCCTCTCTGCTCGACGTCCATGTCGATCCGGGCGCCTTTCCGCCGATCGCCGGCTTCGCCCGGCTGCAGGCGTCCTGAATGCGCCAGCCCGACGGAACGCCGCCGAGGATCTGCAGCCTTTCGGTCCACCTTCTCAAGGCACGGGCGGAAGGCTATGTGCAGGGTAGAGACCAGCCCTGACCCATGGTCCGATGAAGAGACCGAGTTCGACTGTTCGAGGCCCTAGCCCAGCAATGGGCCGAAGGGGAAACGGAGACTTTCAGCACATGGCGCAGGACGGCGAGAGCACGGCGCGGGAGCCCGGCCAGGGCACCCAGGTCATCGACCGCGCCATTTTCCTGCTGCGCTCGATCGCCGGCAATGGCGGCTCAGCCCGCCTGACCGATCTGGCCCGCGCCGCCGACCTCGCGACACCGACCGCGCGGCGCATCCTGAAGCGCCTGGTCGACCACGGCATGGTCGGGCAGGATCCCGAGACACAACGCTACCATCTGGGCACGCTGGCCTATGAGCTCGGGCTTGCGGCAAGCCACCGGGTCGATGTCGCAGCGCGGCTGAAACCGCTGATGCGCCGCCTCGCCGAGCTCTCCGGAGACACCGCCTATCTGGTGATGCGACAGGATTTCGAGGTCGTCTGCATCGACCGCGTCGAGGGCAACTACCCGATCAAGACGCTGACCCTGAAGGTCGGCGACCGCTATCCGCTCGGCATCACCGCGGGCAGCCTCGCTTTGCTCGGCGCGCTGCCGAAAGCCGAGGCCGACGCCATCGTCGAGGCCAACCGCGCGGCGATATCCGAGCGCGGGCACCTCACCGTGGAGCAATTGCGCGAAGACCTCGAGAAGACGCGCCAGCGCGGGTTTGCCCTGCGCCGCGACGCGATCACCGACGGCAGCATCGGCATCGGCCTCGCCGTTCCCAACGGGTCGCTGCCGCCCTACGCCGCCATCAGCTTGGCAATGGTCCTCGAACGGTTGACCGACACGCGCCGCGAACAGCTTCTTGCGATGATGCGCAGCGAGCTAAATAGCGCCATCGCTGCAGAGCCATCACGCGGCTAGTGCCTGCGACCTTGTGAGAATAGAGCGCTCGACATCCGTTCGGTCGCGGCTCGGCCCGGCCCGGCCCTCTACTCGCCGACAAGCGATATGATGCCAATGCCTTGCGCGGTGCCGTCATCGAGCGAAAGGCATGGGCTAACATCCCGCCCAAGGCCAGTCGCAAGGACCCGATCTGCTTCAGCCCCTTTCTCTGCAAGGTTACGAACCTGGTCGAGCGCTTCCTCAACAAAGCCAAGCAGTTTCGACGCGTCGCGACCCGCCACAAGCTGGTCGAGAAATATCCCGCCGCTCTCAAACTCGTCGCAATCCGCATCTGGTTGCGCAGTGGTGAGTCTACGTCCTAGTTCTTCAGCCGGTAGCCTGTCTTGAAGATCCAGGCGATGACCGCGATGCAGGCGCAGAGGAAGACCAGCGTCATTGTCAGGCTGACGGCGATGCCGACATCGGCGAAGCCGAAGAAGCTCCAGCGGAAGCCGCTGATCAGGTAGACGACCGGGTTGAACAGGGTCACCGCCCGCCAGAAGGGCGGCAGCATGTCGATCGAGTAGAACGAGCCCCCGAGAAAGGCGAGCGGCGTCACGATCAGGAGCGGCACCACCTGCAGCTTCTCGAAACCATCTGCCCAGACGCCGATGATGAAGCCGAACAGGCTGAAGGTCGTCGCGGTCAGCACCAGAAAGAGCAGCATCCAGAGCGGATGCTCGATCTTCAGGGGCACGAACAGGAAGGCGGTGACGAGAATGATCAGCCCGAGCATCACCGATTTCGTCGCCGCCGCCGCGACATAGGCGAAGACCGCCTCCCACCAGGCGACCGGCGCCGAAAGCAGCTCGAAGATCGTGCCGGTGAACTTCGGGAAATAGATCGCGAAGGAGGCGTTGGCGATGCTCTGCGTCAGCAGCGAGAGCATGATCAGGCCGGGCACGATGAAGGCGCCGTAGGGCACCCCGTCGATCGCCTGCATGCGCGAGCCGATCGCCGCGCCGAAGACGACGAAATAGAGCGAGGTCGAGATCACCGGCGAGAGGATGCTTTGCAGGGGCGTGCGCCAGGTCCGCGCCATCTCGAACAGGTAGATCGCCTTGATCGCGTGCAGGTTCATGGTCGCGGCGCTCATGCGTTCGCCCTCAGCAGGCCGACGAAGATATCCTCGAGCGAGGACTGGCTGGTTTGCAGGTCGTTGAAGCGGATGCCCGCGGCACCGAGATCGCTGAGCAGCGCCGTGATGCCGGTGCGCTCGGCCTTGGTGTCGTAGCTGTAGACCAGCTCCGTGCCATCGGCGCGCAAGGTCAGCCCATGGCCCGCCAGCGCCTCCGGCACCTCGGCGAGTGGCGCCTGCAGATGCAGGGTGAGCTGCTTCTGGCCGAGCTTTCGCATCAGCTCGGCCTTGTCCTCGACCAGGATGATCTCGCCCTTGCTGATCACCCCGACCCGGTCGGCCATCTCCTCGGCCTCCTCGATGTAATGCGTGGTCAGGATGATGGTGACGCCGCTGTCGCGCAGGCGCCGCACCAGCTTCCACATGTCCTGGCGCAATTCGACGTCGACGCCCGCGGTCGGCTCGTCGAGAAAGAGGATCTGTGGCTCGTGCGCCAGCGCCTTGGCGATCAGCACGCGCCGCTTCATGCCGCCGGACAACGTCATGATCTTGTTGTCGCGCTTGTCCCAGAGCGAGAGGTCGCGCAGCACCTGCTCGACGATTTCAGGGTTCTTCGGCTTACCGAACAGGCCGCGGCTGAAGGAGACCGTCGCCCAGACGGTCTCGAAGGCGTCGGTGGTCAGCTCCTGCGGCACGAGGCCGATGCGGCTGCGCGCAGCGCGGTAGTCGCGGATGATGTCGTGGCCGTCGGCGAGCACCTTGCCGGTGCTCGGATTGACGATGCCGCAGACGATGCTGATCAGCGTCGTCTTGCCGGCACCATTCGGCCCGAGCAGGGCGAAGATCTCGCCGCGCCTGATGTCGAGCGTGACGCTCTTCAGCGCCTGGAAGCCCGAGGCATAGGTCTTCGAGAGACCGGAAATCTGGATGATCGGCTGCATGGCGGAACGCTGCTGGAGAGACAGGGCAATCGAGTGAAGGTGATGTCACGCAGCTCCGCCCAGCCTGCGCGACTCTTCCTGCAAAAGAATATGGCCGGGACGCGCCCGGCCATAGCAATTTATTCTGTCAGTTCCTGTCAGCGGACCAAGCCCCTGTCAACGGACGAAGAGCCAGATCAGGATGATGATCGGGATCGGAATCCCAAGCAGCCACAATGCGATCGAACGCATGATTTGCCCCCTTGATTGCCATCGGTGATGATGGCGGGACAACGTCGCAGGCCCCCTGAAGGTTCCCGGCCTGCCAGGAAGGGCGGGCCACGCGGAAACTGCGTTGCGCGCGCTTGCGGCCCGACGCCTATTTGAAGGCGAGGCTGTCGATCAGCTTCTTCATCGCCGCGTCGTGCTCCTTGTGGCCATCGAGCGAAGCCCAATAGGTCATCATGATGATCTTGCCGCTCGGCACGTTCGGGTTGATCGCGATGTAGCGAATGATCGAGTCGCCATCCTTGCTCTTGGCCTTGAGCTCGGTGAAGGACCAGGCCTTGCCGTTGACCTCCTGCTTCATCGTCTCGGAGGCGCCGGTGATGGTGACGCCTTCCTTGTCGAAATAGCCGTTGTGCTCCTTCTGGACCGTGTCGATCTCGCCCGGCGCGACCAGCTCGAACCAGAGATAGATCTCGTCGTCAGGCGTCTTGATCTCGACGCCGCGGGCGATCTTGCTGCTCGTCCAGGCATCGGGAATGGTCACGACCGCCACCGGATCGGCATCGGTGATCGAGAGCGCCCCGGCCATGGCCGGCCCTCCGGCGAAGCCGGCGAGCAGGAATGCGAGCGCCCAAACGGTCTTGCGCAACATGGATATCTCCTCCCCCGGATCGACCGCGCACGCGCCTCGCGGCCGGCGATCCACGGGCGCGACGTTGCGGCAACGGAAGCGAATGACAAGTGAGGGAAGCCGCGTTTCAGGCCAGTTTGGCGGCGCTCGGGTGCCAGAGAGGTTGATAGCCGTTCACAAGCGCCGCCAGCGAGGTCGGCGGCGTCAAGACGGCGACCGGTCCGGCCGGCCGCGGCCGCGCCACGACATAGCCTGCGGGCGACCAGAGCAGCGCCTTGGAGCCGTGCAAGGCGAGGAACTCGCCTTCGGCCGAGACGAGCATCGCCCCATCCGGCAGGCCCTCGGCCGGCAACTCGTGTAGGCGCTTCTTCCGACCGTCACGCCTTTCGCCGTCCAGTCGCTCGTCGATCTCGGGAAAGGGCGGCGTTTCCTTCAGGCCGAGCCCGGCAACCAGGGCGTCGCGATAGGCCAGCGCATCCTTGCGCCGGCACTCCATGCAGGGCCGGTGCCCGGCCGCCAAAGCGGTGACCTCGTCGCAGAAGAACAGCTCGGTGTAGTAGCGGCCCCAGACGTCGCGCTGCCGACCGTTGAAGGACAGCACGCAGCAGATCCACTGCTTCGTCGCATAGAGGCGCTGCGGCAGCGCCTGCGTCGCCTGATCGTGGAACTTGCCGCCGCGATTGCCGAACAGCGTGCCGCGCGCGGGATCGGCGAACAACGAACCATCGGGGCGGATACGGTTTGGCAGGGGCATGGCTGGGAGAGAATATGTCCGGCAATGTCAGGACCCTAGCCCACCCGGCACCGGACCGCGTCAGCAGCAGCGTGGCTGGCTAGCTCCCTGGTCCACATCGGCCTTTCCGAACACCGAGGGCCACTTTTCGGGCGATGTTCTAGCGCCGGCCGCGCCTGACGCCGGAGATCTCGATCGTCAGATTTTTCTCCTGCGTCGGGCAGCAGCGCGCATCGCGGGGGCCGAGCGTGGTCAGGGTCACGTCGATCGCGCCAGGTCTGATCGCGACATTGCGCGGTCCCTCGCCGAACACGCCCTCCGCCCTGCGGAAGAAGCGGAAGCCGTCTGGCCCGCCGGTGAACAGCAGCACGTCGAGGCTGGTGCTGTTGCCGCCGGTCTCCGCATAGATGAAGGCGACCGCGTCGCCCCGGCCGTCGCCATTGAAATCCCCGTAGAACACCGGTGCTTCGACGACTCTCGCGGCCTTGCGGCCGAGATGGCGCTCGATGTCGCGCTTGGCCGGACCGTCGGCGACCTCTGCGCGGGCGATGCCCGCAAAGCCGGCGCCGATCAGCAGCGTCGTCGCGGCGGCAAGGAAGATGCGCGCGCGGAAAGTGCGCATGCCCGAAGGCCGGATTTGCGAGGTCATGGCGGACATCCCCAGCTGGCTGCGGGACGATACCGCGCAGCCATGTCCCGCGCCAGCCAGGCAGGACCTGCGACACCATGGCGATCTTTTCGTCCCCGGGGCTTTGCGGCAAGCTCGACCTTACAAGCGGAGCTCGGCCGCAGAGCCGCCGCTACGGGGCACATCGCATGGATCGCACCGACGCAAGTCCGGGCCCGACGCTCAGCGCGCACCCTTCCCGCGCTGCGATCCTCGCCGAGATCCACGCCCGGCCCTTCGCGCCGCTGGAGACGCCGCGGCGCCTGCTGCACTTCGCCTTCATGACCGATCAGGCGCAGGCGAATGCCGATCGCGAGGCGCTCGCCCGCTTCTGCGCCGAACGCGGCGTCGCGGGCCCGGCCGAAGGTGCCAAGCATCACCGGGCCCGGCTCGGCGAAATAGGCCTGCGCTGGGAGCAGCACAGCGAGTTCACCACCTATAGCTGGGAGCTGCCGGGCAATGGCGGCGCGCCCTTCACGCCGGGCAGCAACGCGCTGCCGCATCACATGCTCGAGCTGCCGCAGCCGGGGCCGCATCTCGTCGCCGTCGACCTGCATCTCCTGCCGCAGCGAGCAGCCCCGCCGCTCGAGGAGATCTTCGATGCCGCGAGCCTTGCCGCCTCGCTGGTCGATGGCGAGGCCGCGCTCGCCGCGACCGATTTCCGCCCCTGCCCGGACGGGTTCGTGCGGATCCTCGTGCTCGACCGGGCGCTGACGCCCTCGCGCGCCGGGGCGCTGGCGCAGCGCCTGCTCGAAATCGAGACCTACCGGGTGCTGGCCCTGCTCGGCCTGCCCGAGGCGCAGCGCCTCGCCCCTTCCGTGCGGGCGACGGAGGAGGCGCTGGTGCGCATCGCCGGCACGATGACGCAGACCGACGGGCTCGCGGCCGACAATGCACTGCTCGACGAGATGACGGCACTCGCCGCGCCGATGGAATCGGAGGCCGCCTCCTCGAACTACCGCTTCGGCGCCAGCCGCGCCTATGACAACATCGTCCACCAGCGCCTGGCGGCGATCGACGAGGTTGCCTATGGCGGCTGGCCGACCATCGCCGCCTTCCTCTCCCGGCGCATGGCGCCGGCGATGCGCACCTGCCAGATGCTGCAGGAGCGCCAGGCCGATCTGTCGCGCAAGCTCGCCCGCGCCGCCAACCTGCTGCGTACCCGCGTCGACGTCGCGCTCGAGCAGCAGAACCGCGACCTGCTGGCGGCGATGAACGAGCGCGCCCGCATGCAGCTGCGCCTGCAGCAGACGGTCGAGGGGCTCTCCGTCGCCGCCATCGGCTATTACGTCGTCAGCCTGTTCGGCTACCTCGCCAAGGGCGCCAAGGATGCCGGCTATCTGCCGGTCGATGTCGGCATCGCCACCGCGCTCTTCGTCCCCTTCGCGCTCTTCGGGGTCTGGAGCATGGTCCGCCGCATCAGGCGGGGCCACAGCGACGGCTAGCGCTGTACGATGACCTTGGTCCCCAGCCTGACGCGATCATAGAGGTCCATCACGTCGCGATTGGTCATGCGGATGCAGCCCGAGGAGACCGCCGCTCCGATCGTATCGGGCTCGTTCGAGCCGTGGATCCGATAGAGGCTCGATCCCAGATAGATCGCCCGCGCACCGAGCGGGTTCTCCATCCCGCCCGCCATGTAGCGCGGCAGGTCGGGCCGGCGCTTCAGCATCGCCGCGGGCGGACGCCAGTCCGGCCATTCGCGCTTGCGCGAAACGGTCTTCGTGCCCGACCAGCTGAAACCCTGCCGGCCGACGCCGACCCCATAGCGGATCGCTTGCCCCGGGCCGAGCACGTAGTAGAGCCGCCGCTGGCTGGTCGAGACCACGACCGTGCCCGGCGCCTGCTTGCCGTTCCAGGGAACGACCTGGCGCGGCACCGGCTGCTCGCTGAAGATGTTGAGGAAGTCCGCGAGCCCGCGGCTGATCGGATTGGAATAGGCCGACGCAGGCGTAGCGAAAGCGAGAGCGGCGGCAGTCAAGACAATGGCGCGCAGCATGATCATCCCTGCAACGGCCCCCGCCGGGATTTAACCGGACTTGGGAGAGCGGGGTCAACCCTGGCTCCCACCTCAGGCCAGCGGCGGCGAGCTGCGACAGGACAGCGCCGCCGGAATCCATAAGCCTGTAACAGCACCTGTGCTAAGCCCGCATCGCGAGGGAGAGATGCATGAGCACCGCCAGTGATGCACGCTTCTGGGACCGATCTTCGAGACGCTATGCGCGGTCGCGCATTTCGGATCAGGCCGGATATGAGCGCACGCTGGAGCGGGTTCGCGCCCTGTTGAAGCCCGGCGACACGGTGCTGGAGCTGGGTTGCGGAACGGGAACAACGGCCCTGCGACTGGCCGACGGGGCCCTCTCCTATCTCGCGACGGACATATCCTCCGGGATGATCGCAATCGCCGAAGAGAAGCGCACCGCCAGTCCAGTTCCCGGTCTCGCCTTCCGCGCCGCGACAGCGGAAACGATCGCATCCGAGGGCGCTCGCTTCGATGCCGTTCTTGCCTTCAATTACCTCCATCTGGTCCGTGACCTCGCCGGCACGCTGCGCAGCGTCCATGCCCTGCTCGCACCGGGCGGCCTGTTCCTCTCCAAGACGCCCTGCCTCGGCGAGATGAACCCGCTGATCCGACTTGCCCTGCCAATCATGCAGATGATCGGACAGGCGCCCTATGCCGGTATCTTCAGTGCGCAGGACCTGGGCGCCCGCATCACGGCCGCAGGCTTCGAAGTGCTGAGCACCGAGCGCCATGCCAGCAAGGGGAAGGACAGCCGTCCCTTCATCGTAGCGCGCAGGAGATAGCCCCGGCAGCCGACAGCGAAGGGAGCCCCCGCCCGCTCGCGTTTCGGTGCCGACGGCTTGGGCGGGCTCGCGTCGATCCTGACAACTACTGACACATGGCACCCCTATCAGCCCGTCCAGCGCTTGAGGAAACGCCGAAAGGGATATCGCCATGCTGACCTTCTATCATTCGCCGCAGTCGCGCTCCTTCTCGATCCTCTGGCTGCTCGAGGAGCTCGGCCAGCCCTATGAGATGAAACTGGTCGACATTCGCGCGAAGGCTGGCCCTCCGGAGAGCTACCGCGCCATCCAGCCGCACAAGAAGGTACCGGCGATCGTCCATGACGACACCGTCGTCACCGAGCGCGCCGCGATCTGCCTCTACCTCACCGAGCGGTTTCCCGAGACCCGGCTCGCTCCCGCCATCGGCGATGCCGACCGCGCCGCCTTCCTGACCGCACTGGTCTACACCGACGCTGTGCTCGACCCGATCATCGCCACCAAGGTGCACAACTTCGCCTATGAGGCGCGCGGCTTCTCCTTCGGCTCGCATGCCGACACCGTCGCCAATCTCGAGAAGCGGCTGACCGCCCACCCCTATGCCGCGGGCGAGCGCTTCACCGCCGCCGACACCCAGCTCGGCAGCGGCATCCATTTCGGCATGAACATCATCGGCGCCCTGCCGCGCCTGCCCGCCTTCGAGGCCTATATGGAGCGGATGCTGGCACGGCCCGCCTTGCAGCAGACCATCGCCAAGGACGACGCATTGCCGGTCTGACCGGCAGCGCCTGCTCAGCCTGAAAAGGCGGCGCGCAGCCTTTCGAGGACCGCGGCCTGCGTCGCCACCGGGGTCTGCGGCACCGACACAGCAATGCCGTCGAAATGCCGGCGGCCAAGGAAGCGGGTGCGGTCGAACACCGCCTCGCCGCGGAACTGCACCCCGCTGAACCAGGCCGCCTGGCAGAAGCGGGTATCTGCGAAAGTCGCGCTCTGCTCGAAGATCGCGTTCTCGAAGCCGGCATTGTCGGCGAAGTCGACCTCGGCGAAATCCGCCGGGCCGCGATAGCGGCAATCGCCCAGCCCCGCCTCCCAGCCGAACCGCGCGCCGCGGAAGCGCACCGGCCCCTCGAAGAACGAGCTGCGGAACCAGACGCTGCCGGAGAACTCGGCCTCGACGAAGCCGAGCGTCCCGGCGCAGGAGAGTTCGCGAAACTCCGCGCTGCGCTTGAAATGCACCCCGCCGAAATCGGCCCCCGCCGCGAACCGCGCGCGCTCGAAGAAGGCATCGCGCCCGAAAGTCGCGTCGCGGAAATCGACAGGCCCGGAGAACCTGGCATCGGTGAACCAGGCATCGCTGCCGAAGGCGGAGCCGGCGAAACGTGCCGCGCCCGGGAAGTGGAAGCCGGCGACGTCGAACTCGCCGTCGAAGGTCTCGTCGACCAGCTCGACACCGGCGAGCAACTGCCAGAGCCGGGCCAGGGCCGGATCGTCGCCCGCCTTGCGACGCAGGCTCGTCATGTTCGCCGCCCAGGCGTTCCAGGCCGCGCCCCCGGATCCAAGGCGGCGCAAGGTCGCCTCGCGCCGCGCCGCGTAGATCGCACGAAGCTCGTCCGAGCCGTGCTGCGGCAGCGCCTCGGCTGAGATGAGCGCGGCCTCATACGGCCACGCCCAGGGGCTGGCCTGCAGGAGCTCGGAGCGAGCACGGGACGCGAGCCGGAGCAGGTCGGCCATGGCGGGTTGAAAATCCAGGTTAAGGAATGATTAACCTTAGAGTAGCGGGGCTCCGGGATCAATCCGCCGCACATTCCCGCCACAATTTCGCGCATCCGCCCCGGATTGCCTTCGGCCGGAGGCCAGGGCGATGACGGCATGGCTGAAGGGAAGCCGCGGTCTTTCCGCGGTCGGCGCAGTACACTTTTAAGGTTACGGGCCGATAAGGTCCCGTAGCGTAAGGCATTCGAAGTATTTTCCGCGCCATTCAGGGCCGCATCAGCCACGCGGAAACTCCAGCGCCGATGAATGCCTACCTGCCTTTGATCCTGTTCACGGTGCTGACCAACGCTGCCGCGCAACTGATGCTGAAGCGCGGCATGACGGGCGTCGGCCATCTCGATGTCGGCGGCGATGGACTGATCGCGACCGTCTTCCGCGTGGTCTTCAACCCTTTCGTCTTCGCGGGCCTGTGCACCTTCGTGGTCAGCATGGCTTCGCATCTGATCGTGCTGTCGAAGGTGCAGATCAGCTACGCCTACCCGTTCCTGAGCCTCGCCTACGTCGTGGTCGCGGTCTACGCCTATTTCGTCTTCCAGGAGGATCTGAGCCCGGCCCGCATCGCCGGCATCGGCTTCATCGTCCTGGGCACAATCTTCATCGCACAAAGCTGAGGAACGCCATGGACCTGATCGCCCGTTTCATTCTGCGCCTCGGCACCTTCCTCGTCCCGCCGGCGGAGCCCACGCTGAAGCCGATCCCGGTTCCCGCACGCACCCGCACCCGCCTGCCCGACGCGCCGCGTTGATGCAGATCCCGCCCTTCGAAACAGCGGCCCACCAGTCATGAAACACATCATCATCGGCGGCGACGGCTTCGTCGGCTCGCATCTGGCGGCCGACCTCGCCGCCATGGGCGAGGAGGTCCTCGTCTGCGACATCCAAAAGAGCGGCCACGCCCATTACGACCGGGTGCCGTTCCAGAAGATCGACGTCACCGACGCGGCCAGCGTCGAGAGCATCGCGCTGACTGCGGACGACCTCGTCTACAACCTCTCGGCCAAGATGCTGTCGCCGATCGTGACTCGCAAGGAACGCCACGATTTCTTCTGGCCGGTGAACTATCACGGCACCGAGAACATCCTGAGATGGATGGAGAAGAACGGCGCGCGCAAACTCGTCCACTTCACCACCGACATGATTTACGGCCATGCCGTGACCGTGCCGCAGGACGAGACCCATCCGGCAAACCCGCTCGGCGAATATGGCGAGAGCAAGCTCGCCACCGAGAAGCTGGCCCAGGGCTATCGCGACAGGGGCTTCCAGATCCCGATCTTCCGGCCGCGCCTGATCATCGGGCCGGGCCGGCTCGGCATCCTGGTCAAGCTCTTCCGTCTGATCGACCTCAACCTGCCGGTGCCGATGATCGGCGCAGGGAGCAACCCCTACCAGTTCATCTCGGTGTTCGACTGCGCCAGCGCCTGCATCGCCGCCTGGAAGGCGGATTTCCCGAACAGCGCCTATAATCTCGGCTCGGATGATCCACCGCCTGTGAAGAAGCTGCTCGGCGACCTGATCAAGCATGCCGGCTCGAAGTCGATCCTGCTGCCGACGCCGGCGCCGCTGGTCAAGCTCGCGCTCGACACGCTGGATGCGGTCAACCTGCCGATCATGGACCCCGAGCAGTACAAGATCGCCAACGAGGTCTGCATCCTCGACACCAGCAAGGCCAAGCGCGAACTCGGCTGGACGCCGAAGCACCGCGACGAGGACATGCTGCTCGCCGCCTACACCGAATACCGCAAGGCCAAGACCGCAGGGACCAAGGCGCAGAGGAGCCTCGCAGCATGAGCATGCCCGCTTACCGGAACGAGGACACCGTGGCCGCCACCGACCCCGCCCGCCCGAAGCTGATCAGCGTCGAAGGTGCTAAGCAGCTCGACGCCCAGCAGGTGAAGGACCTCTTCACCGCCCACATCAACCCGGGCCAGGTGCATTTCCTGAAGCTGCTCGGCTTCGACAAGATCCTCGTCGATCGCGCCGAGGGCATGCACTACATCACCAAGGACGGCCGCAAGATCCTCGACTTCTTCGGCGGTTTCTGCTCGGTCGCCTTCGGCCACAACCATCCGCGCATCATCGCGGCGCGGCAGAAGTTCCAGGACGAGAACCGCCATGAGATCTGCATGGCGTTCATGTCGCAATACGCTTCGGCCCTCGCCCACAACCTCGCCCAGATCGCGCCCGGCGACCTCGACATGGTCTTCCTCGGCTCGACCGGCTCGGAGGCGATGGAGGCGGCGCTGAAGGTCGCCGAGCAGGCGCAGGGGCCCGCCAAGTCGAAGATCCTGCACGCCGCCCACTCCTTCCACGGCAAGACCAAGGGCGTGCTCTCGGTCACCGACTCCACCCTCTACCAGTCGCAGTTCAAGCTGGTCGAAAACCGGGTCAAGGTGCCCTTCGGCGATATCGAAGCGGTGCGCCAGGCTCTGGAGAGCGATCCTGCGATCGGCATCGTCGTGATGGAGACGATCCAGGGCGGCGGCGGCATCGTCGAGGCGCCCGAAGGCTTCTGGCGCGAACTGCGCGCGCTCTGCGACAAGCATGGCGTGCTCTGGGTCGCCGACGAGGTGCAGTGCGGGCTCGGCCGCACCGGCCAGTTCTTCGCCTTCGAGCGCGACGGCGTCGTCCCGGACGTCACCGCCCTCGCCAAGGCGCTCGGCGGCTCCAAGGCGGCGATGGGTGCGATGATCGCCCGCCGCGAGCTCTACATGAAGGCCTATGGCAAGCCGAAGACCGCTTTGATCCACGCCCAGGCCACTTTCGGCGGCATGGGCGAGGCCTGCATCAGCGCGATCGAGGGGCTCAACGTGCTCTATGAGGAAGACCTCATGGGCAACGCCAAGCGCCAGGGCGACTATCTGATCGCAAGGCTGAACCAGCTCCGCGCCAAGCATCCGAGCCTGCTCAAGGAGATCCGCGGCCGCGGGCTGATGATCGGCGTCGAGTTCCAGGACATCAGCGAGACCATGCCCTTCGGGCTGAAGCACATGGTCGCGCTGCTCGACGACAAGCTGAAGGGCTCGCTCTGCGGCTTCATCGGCGCGCTCTTGCTGAAGGATTACGACGTGCTCGTCGCCTTCACCGAGTATAACCGCAACGTCATCCGGCTCGAGCCGCCACTGATCGTCACCCGCGAGCAGTGCGACGAGTTCGTCAACGCGCTCGACGACCTGCTCTCGCGCGGCATCACCCGGATCGTCACCGACTATCTGCGCAAGGTCGCGGTCAGCAAGGGCTGAGCCGCCACCACATCGACCGACTTGCTAAAGGGCCGGCTCACGCCGGCCCTTTTCATTTTGCCCGTGCACCCGTGCCGGTGCTCGCCCGGCGAGGCTTGACAGAAACAAGGAAGGGACCAAATTTAGGTGCATGACCGCTCTGCGCCGCACCGTTTTCCGGATCCACCCGATCGCGGACCTATAGCCCCGGACTCGGCTCAACGCGCCCCGAGTTCAGGGGGGCCGTCGACGCTGTTCGCAGCACGATCCAGCAGGCGCAACCTCCTAGTCTTCCCTCTTCCGAAGCAGCGCCGCGCGCCTGCATGCGTCACCACAGGATACCCGCGTCATCATGACCCAGAAGTCTCCCCGCAAGCCTAAGATCGTCGTCACGGAAAGCGATCTCGAACGCCTGACCGGGCTCGCCACTGCCGCGCTGGAGCGCATACCCGAGGTTGCGGAGGAGCTGCTGGCCGAGATGGACCGCGCCAAGGTCGTCAGCCCCAAGCAGATGCCGGCCGACGTCGTGCGCATGGGCTCGATCGTCGAGTTCGACTCCGACAGCGCCCAGCACCGCCGCGTCCAGCTCGTCTTCCCGGGCGAGGCCGATATCGAGCAGGGCAAGATCTCGATCCTGACGCCGATCGGCACCGCCCTGATTGGGCTTGCTGCCGGCCAGTCGATTGCCTGGACCGCCCGCGACGGCAAGAAGCACACGCTGACGGTGAAGACCGTCGAGCAGCCCTCGCCTTCGCCGGAAAAGGCCTCGGCCTGAGTCCTGGAGCATCGCGAAGCCGATGCTTTAACAAGGAGATAGATCGCCAGCGCGTCCGTTGTGACGCTCGGCGATCTAGCCCGCCGTGACCCGCCGCCAGAAGTCGGAAGAGAAGGCCGGATCGATATGGCGGGAGAAATCCCGCCATTGCGGGAAGGACGCCGCGAAAGTGGCCGGCGACATGCGCGCATCCTTGTACGGGTTGACGCGCCCGCCGGCCGAGATCGCGATGCGGTCGAGCTCGTCGAGCAGCTTCAGCGTGCGCTCGCCACGATGCGGGAAATCGAGCGTCAGGGTCGCTCCCGGGATCGGGAACGACATCATCCCGGGCGATGGCACATCGCCGAACAGTTTCAGCACCGTCAGGAAGGAGCTCTCGCCGGCCGCCAGCGTCCGGCGCAGCATCTCCTCGACGGCCGGGCGCGCATCGGCCATCGGCACGGCGCACTGGAACTGCCGTAGCCCCTTCGGCCCATAGGCGCGGTTCCAGTTGTTCACCCGGTCGAGCGGGTAGAAGAACGGCCGATAGGGAATGCGCCGAGGCTCGGCCGTCTTCGGCTGGGCGGAGAGATAGAGCGCGTTAAAGGCGGTGAGCGTCAGCCGGTTGATCAGCGAGACCGGCGGCGTGAGCGGGAAAGGCAATGCCCTTGCGGCCTTGGCCGGCGGCGCCGACGAGGCCGGGGCGTGATTGGCCCGGAAGAACACGCCGCGCCCGAAATTCCGGCCGCCCGCGAGTGAATCGATCCAGGCGACGGTGTAGTCATGCGTCGCATCCGCTTCCGCCGCGATCTCGAAGAAGCGCTCCAGCCCTTCGAAGCGGACCGCCTCCTGCAGCATCTCGCCGGATTCGATCTTCATCAGTTGCACCGTCACCTGCGTGACGAGGCCGGTCAGCCCCATCCCGCCGATGGTCGCGGCGAAGAGCGCGGCATTCTCGGCCGGCGAACAGGTCAGGCGCGTCCCGTCCGAGCGGGCGAGTTCGAAGGCAAGGACATGGCGCCCGAATGTGCCGGCGCGGTGGTGGTTCTTGCCATGGACGTCATTGGCGAGCGCCCCGCCTATGGTGACGAAGCAGGTGCCCGGCGTCACCGGCGGGAACCAGCCGAGCGGAACGGCGCGCGTCAGCACCTCGTCGAGCAGGACGCCGGCCTCGCAGACCATCACGCCGCTCGTCGCGTCGAAGGAGAGGATGCGCCCGAGCCGGCGCGCCGCGATCAGCCCGCCGCCATCGTTCAGGCAGGAATCGCCATAGGAGCGGCCATTGCCATAGGCGAGCACCGGCGCGCCTTGCATAGCCGGAGCGGCGAGCCAGTCGGCCGGCTCGAGCAGGACGCTGCCCTGCGATCTCAGCCCTCCCCAGGAACGCACGTCGGCCACCCGCCCATTCACGGCAGGACCGAGGCGGCGACCATGATGACGACGACGACGGCACCCATCAGCTGGCTGCGCCAGTCGCGGATCATGAACACCAGCGGATCGTCCGGCATCTGGCCGCGGCGCGCCAGGAACCAGATCCGCGCCATCTGGTAGAGCACGATCGGGCAGACCAGCCAGATCAGCTGCGGGTAGCGGTAGAGCTCCTTCACCGCGGCGCTGTCGACATAGAGCGCCATGATCAGCGCGCAGGTGCAGCCCGAGGCCATGCCGAGCTGCGAGAGCGCCTCGATATCCTCGGCATGATAGCCGCGCCCGGCCTTCTTCAGGCCGGACTGGTCCTGGGTGATGCGCAGCTCGGCATAGCGCTTCACCAGAGCGAGGCTGAGGAACAGGAACATCGAGAAGGCGAGCAGCCAGGACGAGAGCGGGATGTCCGCCGCGGCATTGCCGGCGAGGATGCGCAGCGTGTGCAGCGCGGCGAGGCCGAGCACGTCGACCAGCAGCTTGCGCTTGAGGAAGAACAGATAGGCCAGCGCCAGGACGAGATAGGCGCCGAGCGCCGCCAGATAGAGGTCCGAGCGCGGCAGGAACCAGGCGAGCCCGAAGGCGACGATCATCAGGCCGGGCACCATCGCATAGGCCTGCGCCTTGGTGATCTCGCCGGCGGCCAGCGGTCGCTTGCACTTGGTCGGATGGCGCCGGTCGGCCTCGACGTCGACGATGTCGTTCAGAAGATAGATCGACGAGGCCAGCAGCGAGAAGGAGAGGAAGGCGATCGCGCCATAGGCGATGGCGTGGGGGTCGAAGACGTCGTGATTGAGCAGGATCGGAACGAAGACGAGACCGTTCTTGAGCCAGTGATGCGGTCGCATCGCCCGGATGATCGCCGGAATCGCCATGGCTCTGTTTTTCCCCGTCGTTTTCGCGGCATTCCGCGCCTCCGACGGTCCAACAGCGTCAGTACCCACCGAAATCACGCCTCCATTGGCGTGCATTGATGGCGGGAGAATCCTAATTCCGCGTAGTGACCAACCGTCAGCGGCCAAACTTCCGCCGCCATACTTAACGGTTTGGCTGGAGACGGTGGTGAACGGACGGCTCAGCGCCCGGGTTCGACCCGCATGATGCCGGCCTTCGGCTCCGCCCAGCGCAGCTCGCCCTGCCGCAGCATCGCATTCACATGGGCGAAGACCTCGCTGAAGGCGAAGCTGAGCTGGTGCGGATCGAGCGGACGGGTGAACATCACCGGCACGAGGTCGGCGACCGAATGCGGCCCCCTGGCGACTGCCTCGGCGATCAGCCGGCAGCGCTCTCCGTGATGCTCGACGAGTTCGGCGCAGCGCGCCTGCAGGCCGCGGAACGGCAATTGATGCCCCGGCAGGACCAGCGTGTCCGGCGGGATCGCCGCGGCGATGCTGCGCAGCGAGCGCAGATAGAGCCCGAGCGGATCGCCCTCCGGGTCGACCGCCCAGACGCTGATGTTCGGCGTGATCTTGGCCAGAATCTGGTCGGCGGCGAGGAAGATGCCGGCCTCGGCGCAATGGAACATCAGCTGCTCCGGCGCATGGCCGTCGCCCGCGAGCACCGAAAAGTCGCGCCCGCCGATCTTCAGCACGTCGCCGGCGACGACCCGGGTGAATGTCGGCGGCAACGGCGTCACCATGCGCAGATAGCCATGGCCGAGGGTCGAGACGACTTCGGTGACCTCCGCCGACAGGCCATGGCGCTGATAGAAATCGCGATAGACCGGCGCCTCGGAGGCGCCCGGGCTGAGCGAGATGTTGAGGCAGCCGAGATAGCTGGTCTGGCTGGTCAGGAGCGGGGTACCGAACTGCTCGTGGAGCCAGCCGGCGAGGCCGATATGGTCGGGATGGTAATGCGTCACGAAGAGCCGCGTCAGGCGCCTCCCGGCAAGCGGGCCGGAGGTCAAAGCCAGCCAGGCCGCCTTGGTCGCCGCATCGCCGATGCCGGTGTCGATCACCGCCCAGCCGTCGCCGTCCTCGATCAGGTAGATGTTGACGTGGTCGAGCCGGAAAGGCAGCGCGATACGGGCCCAGAGCACGCCGGGCGCGACCTCGATCACCTGCCCCGGAGCCGGCGGTTCGGGAAAGGGAAAGCTCAGGCCGTGGCTGTCGATCGCGTTCAAAATGGTCACCCCTGAACAATCTCCGCACTGGCTCATAGCAGCGGTCGCAGGCCGCGGGAATGCCGGCAAACACGATGGCGGCCATCGCGCCTGGTTATGAAGGCGAGTGCGGGGACCAAAGGGACCGACGCACAGTGCTTGTTAAGGCTCCCGCCCCATCATCGGAACGGCATGAGCGATTTCGACACCCTGCAGCGCGACTGGCTCGCCCATCTCGGGCATGAGCGCCGGCTTTCGCCGAAAACGCTCGAAGCCTATGGCCGCGATCTCAACCAGTTCCGCGCCTTCCTGACCGAGCATCTCGGCGCATCGCCCAATCTCAAGGCCGTCGCGGCACTGAAGCCCGCCGACCTGCGCGCCTTTCTCGGCCAGCGGCGCCGTGACGGCGTCGGTAACCGCACCTTGATGCGCCAGCTCGCGGCCTTGCGCTCGCTCGCGCGCTTCGGCGAGCGAGACGGCCGGCTCACCGCCGCCGCCTTCGCCGCGACCCGCGGCCCGCGCCTCGGCAAGGGCCTGCCGCGCCCGCTCGATGCAGGGGCGGCCGCCGCCGTGACCAAGGCGGATTCCCGCGCCGGCGAGGATCGGCCCGATTGGGTGCTGGCGCGCGACGCCGCCGTGCTCTCGCTGCTTTATGGCAGCGGCCTGCGCATTTCCGAGGCGCTCGGCCTGAAGCGTGCCCAGGCACCGACGAGCACCGGCGACGCGCTGACCGTGCTCGGCAAGGGCGGCAAGACCAGGATGGTGCCGGTGCTGCCGATCGTGATCGAGGCGATCGCCGCCTATCTCGCGCAATGCCCCTGGCGGCTGGAGCCGGACGGGCCGCTCTTCGTCGGCGTCAAGGGCGGGCCGCTCTCCCCGCGCATCATCCAGCTCGCGGTCGAGGGCCTGCGCGGCTCGCTCGGACTGCCCGGCAGCGCGACCCCGCATGCACTGCGCCACTCCTTCGCCACGCATCTGCTCGGCCGCGGCGGCGATCTGCGCGCCATCCAGGAACTGCTCGGCCACGCCTCGCTGTCGACGACGCAGGTCTATACCCGGATCGATTCCAGCCGGCTGCTCGCCGCCTATGACGCGGCCCATCCCCGCGCCCGTTGATAACGCCTGACCCTGCGGAAATCCCGCTTGCTTCCGGCCCGCAACCGGATGATCTGCGCTGCGCGATCCCGAGGGAATCAGGTCCATGTCTGCAGCAGCACAAGACGTCACCGAAGAAGGCGCGACCGGAAGCAAGGTCAACAAGCGCATCGCCCTGCTGATCGCCATTCTCGCGCTGATGCTGGCCTTCGCCGAGATCGGCGGCAAGAACGCCGAGCAGGACGCGCTCGCCCGTAACATCGAGGCCTCGAACCTCTGGTCCTTCTTCCAGGCCAAGACCATTCGCGGCACCACCTTGCGTACCGCCGCCGAGGCAATGGAGGTCGAGCTCGCCGGCGCGACCGATCCAGCTTCCCGCGAGCGGCTGCAGAAGCGGATCGATGGCTGGAAGGCGACCATCGCCCGCTATGAAACCGAGCCCGAGACCCAGGAAGGCCGCAAGGAGCTGATCGCCCGCGCCAAGGCGGCGGAAGCCCGGCGCGACATCTCCAGCGCACGCGACGACAAATACGACATCGTCTCCGGCCTGCTGCAGATCGCCATCGTGATCGCCTCGGCCGCGATCATCACCGGCGTCACCATGCTGGCCTGGACCGGCGGCGGCCTCGGCCTGCTCGGCCTCGCACTGATGGTGCTGGCCGAACTCGCACCGACCGCGCTGTTCTGACGGCCTTCCCCGTCTCTCGAGTTTCCCCGGCCTCATCCTGAGGAGCAGCCAAGGGCTGCATCTCGAAGGATGGTCCAGGAGGTTGGGGAGACAGCTGGAGCATCCTTCGAGACGCGCTCCTGCGGAGCGCTCCTCAGGATAAGGGCGGTGGGGTTGCCGGCCGGGCGCGCTGCCGCTCAGTAATGGATCGCGCCCTTCGCGCCGCCACCCGCGGCGATGGCGTCGCCATTGATGGCGACGCTGCGCGGCGAGGCCAGGAAAGCGACGAGGTCGGCGATCTCCGCCGCATCAACCAGGCGGCCGATCGAGACATTGGCGACGGCGCGGCGCTCCATCTCGGCCGGGTCGACGCCGGCATCCGCCGCCCGCGCCGCGAACATGCCCGCCGTCTTCTCGGTGCGCGTCACGCCAGGATGCACCACGGTGACGTTGATCCCCTTTGGCCCGAGTTCGTCGGCGAGGTTCTTGGTCAGCGCCGCGACGGCGACATTGCGGATCGAGCCGATGGCCGAGCCGGCCATCCGCGCATTGAGCCCGCTGATGTTGATGATCCTGCCCCAGCCATTGGCCGCCATGATCGGCGCCGCCTCGCGGGCCGTGCGCAGATAGCCCATCACCTTGACGTTGACGTCGTCCAGAACAGCGCGTCGGTGATCTCGGCGAGCTTGGGCGGTGCCGCCTGGCTCGCCGGCCGCGCCGCGGCATTGACCAGGATGTCGAGCCCGCCGAGCGCGGCGACCGTGCCGGCGACGAGCGCCTTCACCGAGGCATCGAGCTGCGTGTCGACGGTGAGCCCGACGACCTTGCGTCCACTCTCCCGTGCCAGCTCGGCCGCGGCGGCGTCGAGCTCCGCCTGGTTGCGCGCTGCGATGACGACGTCGACACCCTCCAGCGCCAGTTGCCGCGCAATCGCACGGCCGATCCCCTTGCTGCCCCCGGTGACGAGAGCACGCTTGCCGCTGAGCTTCAGATCCATGGTGACGTTCCCCAGAAGGCGGTCCGCAGCGCCGCGCCGGCATCGCCGCCGCCCCTGCGTTTTCCATCGCATCGTGCTGGACCGCCGCGATGCGGTCCAGCGCCTGCGACGCGCCTCCGCCCTGCATGTCGGACGCGGACGCTTGACCAATTCATATCTCGATGGTTATGAATAAACTCATAGCCAACGAGTTATTGATCATGACGCCGGTTGCTCACGACATGCTGTTCAGGACGCTCGCCGACCCGACCCGGCGGGCGATCTTCGAACGCCTGTGCCGCGACGGCGAGCAGACCGTCGGCGCCCTGACGGTACAGGCCGGGATTTCGCAACCGGCCGTCTCCAAGCATCTCGGCGTGCTGAAGCAGGCCGGGCTGGTGCGCGACCGCCATCAGGGCCGCCAGACCCATTACAGCCCCCAGCTCGGGGCCCTCGCCCCGCTGATCGACTGGGCCAGCCAGATGGCCGGCTTCTGGGAGGCACGCTTCGACGACCTGGAAAACTTGCTCGACAGGATGGACCAATGAGCACCACCGCCCCGCAGACGCGCTCGGTGATCGTCGAGCGCGAGATCGCCCATCCGCCGGAAAAACTCTGGCGCGCCCTGACGCAGCCGCACCTGATCGCGGAATGGCTGATGCGGAACGATTTCGTGCCGAGCCTCGGCCACCGCTTCAAGCTGCATGGCGACTGGGGTGGCGTGCTCGACTGCGAAGTGCTCGCCATCGAGCCCAATCGCACGCTGTCCTACACCTGGGATCTCGCCCATGAGGACGCGGCCTTCAGCCTGAAGAGCGTGGTGACCTTCACCCTCGCCCCGACGCCGAGCGGCACGCTGCTGCGCATGGAACAGGTCGGCTTCCGGCCGGACCAGAAGCTGGCCTATGGCGGCGCGAAGAGCGGCTGGCCGCGCTTCTTCGACAAGCTCGAATCGCTGCTCGCACAGGCCGAATAGCCGTGTCGCCCCACCCTCGTTTCAAGAAGGAGGCCTCCTTGTCCTTGAATGGCGTCATTCGGCAGGGCCATCGCTGGCTGTCGATCATCTTCACGGCGACCGTCATCGCCAATTTCGCCGCGATGGCGGTGGGCGAGCCGCCGGCCTGGATCGTCTATTCCCCGCTGCTGCCGCTTTTCCTGCTGATGTTCTCCGGGCTCTACATGTTCGTGCTGCCCTATGTCTCCGGCCGGGGTAGCGGGCGACGGATCGGCAGCTAGGAGCGGGACCATGGCCGAAAAGCCCAAACCAGCGCCGAAAGCGGCAAAGAAGGCAGCACCGAAACCGAAGGCCGACGCGAGCGGGCGGCCAGTGCTGCTTTCGGGCGGCAATCCGCAGATCGCCAAGGGCTATGGCGAGGCGCCGATCCAGGCCTATATCGCCGCCATGCCAGGCTGGAAAAGCGCCCTCGGCGCCCGGATCGACGCGCTGATCAGTGCCGCCGTCCCCGGCGTCAGGAAGGCGGTGAAATGGAACTCGCCGCTCTACGGGCTCGAGGACGACTACTGGTTCCTCGGCCTGCACTGCTTCACGCACTATGTGAAAGTCTCCTTCTTTCGCGGGGCGGCGCTCGACCCCGTCCCGCCCGGCCCCTCCAAGCAGAAGGAGGTACGCTATCTCGACATCCACGAGAACGACGGGCTCGACGAGGCCCAGTTCACCGCCTGGGTGAAGCAGGCTGCCGGCTTGCCGGGCGAGAAGATGTGAGCGGTCGGCGGAGCTGCATCCGAACCAGCGCGAGGACAATCGCATGACGACGGACAACGACCAGGCTCGCGAAGCCTCGGCTTCCGCGTTGATCGATGCCCGGATCGCAGAGCTGACCGACTGGCGAGGTGCCGCACTCGCAAAAGTCCGCGCCATCATCCGGCAGGCCGACCCCGACGTTGTCGAGACCTGGAAATGGCGCGGCGTCCCGGTCTGGGAGCATGCCGGCATCCTCTGCACCGGCGAGACCTACAGGAGCGCGGTGAAACTGACCTTCGCCAAGGGCGCTTCGTTGCCCGATCCCGCCGGCCTGTTCAATGCGAGCCTCGACGGCAACACCCGCCGCGCCATCGACATTCATGAGAGCGATGCGATCGACGAGGCGGCGCTGACAGCGCTGGTCCGCGCTGCCATTGCGCTGAATACGGCGGGGAAGAAGAAGGTTTGAGAAGCCCGCCGCTCTCTTCTACCCTTGCGGGAGAAGGTGGCCCGAAGGGCCGGATGAGGGGGCACGCAACCTTTCCGCGTCATGGTCGG
>NZ_JXTJ01000014.1 GCF_001509835.1 Allobosea sp. WAO | reverse complement strand
GACGACTTTTTCAACGGTATCCGCGCAAAGCGCCCATCGCTCCAATTTAAGTGAAATCGGAACGCAAATGTAACGCCGCTTGTGGCATCTCGCCTTCGGGAGGGGGCGATGCTGAGACGTAACCGTACCGACGACCTGCCGGCGGCCATAGAGATCGAGATCATCTCCAGGCTTTATGAAGCGCTTCCGCAGATCATGTGCATTGCCGCTGGGCTGACCGGGGGCACCGCGATCATGGCGGTGCGAACGGGCGATCTGGTACTGTGGATGATCTTCGCCGCGGCAGTCTTGACGAGCGCCATTCGCCTGATTGGGCTCCGAATGTTCCATAGGCGCAAGCGCAATGCTCTGACACTCGCCCAAGCCCATCGATGGGAGGACGCCTACGCTTGGGCGGCGTTCGCCTTCACCGGGGTGATCACGGCGCTGACGATCCGGATTTTCCAGGCGGGGTACGTGGATGGTTACATCCTCACCGTGGGCCTGACGATGGCACTAACCGCCGGGTCGTCGGCTCGAACCATGCGCTTTTGGATTTGCGCAACCTTATCGACAGCGGCACTTGGGACGCTGGTGGTGTGCATGATGCTGACGGGTGATCTGCTCTTGCAGTCTATGGGCCTATTGCTCGCGCTTTACCTCTACAGCGTCTTTGAATCGTCGGCTCACATCGTCAGGCAAATCGAAGCGGTGCTAATTGCCGAGCGGGAGCTCGATATTGCAGCCCGTCGCGACGCTTTGACTGGAATTGCGAACCGCCGAGCCTTCGACGAGGCTCTATCCGCAACCTGTGGCGAACCCTTCGCTCTCCTGATGCTGGACCTGGACGGCTTCAAGGCGGTCAATGACCGGCTCGGCCATGCTGCCGGAGACGATCTGCTCCGTCAGGTAGCGGAACGCCTGTCCAACGTCGTTCGTAGCGACGACACCTTGGCGCGGTTGGGCGGCGATGAGTTTGCCGTCATTATGCCGGGTGCGGATGTGGCCACCGCACAAACTGTTGCTGAGAAAGCCGTGTCGAGGGTCGCTCAGCCCTATGTCGTCCTTGGCGCACCGGTCGTCATCGGCACTTCGGTTGGCGTCCAAGTCGCGTGCGGTGGCCCTGTCGACGGCGATAGGGTCAAGGCGGCAGCCGATGGCGCCCTTTACGCAGCCAAGCGCGGCGGCAAAGGCCAAGCGCTGATCGCCCGAGCTGCTTAGGCGCCCTGCCCTGCGCATCGGAAGCTGCCGAAAAGCCCGGTAGGCGAAAAATGCCCGCTGCCGGCCAGTGTATCAAAGCCCCGAACGGGCGCATTGGGCAAAATGCGCTTGCTACCTAAGCTGGCTATCCTTGCTGCCGCGCCGATTGATGCCCCCACTGCCGATCGAGCGCCGGTCGAGGCCTGACTGGCACGCGACGCATGTTCGCGCACCGGGCATTGCTAAGCGGCGCGCTTCCGGGATCTCCTCACCGCAGGCTTGGCAGTAGAGTTCTCCGGGGCCCGTGGGCAGTTTGGCGCGTGCAAGCCTGACCGCATCGTTGATCGAGTCGTCGATCTGATCTTGAACCGCCCCGTCTGGGGCCCATCCATTCGCCATGGTTACCTCCCATCTCGATCTACTGAGATGGTGCGTAGGCAAGGCATCTTCAATTACATGGCACAAGATGGCTGAGCGCGTTACCGCCTTCGTGGTCAGCGATTCGGACGACAGTGGCCGATGGACACGCCGATCCTCCTAATGTGAATCGAAAACTGGGAACTCGTTTCGCGGGCTGTCGGCAGACAGATCTGGATCATGCCTGCTTCGCCCGATCAAGCGTCGTCATAATCCAGATTGCACACTCTATGGCGCCGGCCGCAGGCGTAATCAGTAGGGCTTGGAAGTCCTACCAACGCTTACTCGGCATCGGGATCCCGACCGTGGCGTCGGTCGAGCAGTCGCATAAATGGCGTGACGGTCACGCCGTGCATTACGACTGACATGAGGATGATGAGCCCGACAAGCGCCCAAAGCCGATCGCTTTGCTCGACCTCCCCGATCCGGTTCAGGCCGTAGGCGAGATAGTAAATCGAGCCAACCCCGCGGATCCCGAAGAAGGCGAGCGTAGCCTTCTCCGTCCTGCTCGCGTTGTGACCCAGCAGCCCGACCACCCCCGTGACCGGGCGAACGACGAGGAGGATGGCTAGCGCGGTCGCAACCTCGATCCATCCAAGTGGAGCCAGCAATCCGCTAATCAAGGCACCGCCGAGCAGCAGTAGGAGCCCCATCATCGCCATGCGTTCGACCTGCTCCGTCAGCTCGTGCATAGCGAGCTGAAAATCGTGGCCCCGGTCGGCGTGGCGGAAGGTCAGCGCGGTCACAAAGACGGCGAGAAAGCCATAACAATGGATTAGCTCAGTCAGCCCGTACGAAACGAACGTCGCAGAGATAGCAATGAGCCCGTCACCAGTTCGCGAGAACTGCGTCTTGCCGGGAGCATGGAAGGTCAACCAGCCGAACGCTCGCCCAACGGCGTAGCCCGCCGCGACACCGGCGCCGATTTCCCAGAGTACGTTGTACATTAGCCATTCTGCCAGCCACGGCCTTCCCGTCGCGGCTGCCAACGAGAGAGCAATGGCGAGATGGACAAACGGGAAGGCGAAGCCATCGTTCAGACCGGCCTCCGAGGTAAGCCCGAAGCGAACCTCATCCTCTTCACCAGAGCTTGGCGGCCCGACTTGAACGTCGGCGGCCAGAACGGGATCGGTCGGTGCGAGCACTGCTCCCAGCAACAGCGCCAACGCCCATGACAGCCCCAGCCACCAAACTCCGACGAGCGCGATAGCCGCGATGCTTAACGGCATGGTGATCACGAGCAGCCGCCAGGTTACCGTCCATGTCCTAAAATCGAAAACCCGGTCCAACTTCAAGCCTGCACCCATAAGTGCAATAATGACCACCATCTCAGACAGCCGCTCGGTCATCTGGGGGTAGCGCATGGGAAGCGGATCGAGAGCGATCCAAGGAAGCGAAAAGATCGCTGCTCCCAAGACAAGACAGACAATCGGCAGAGACAAAGGCAGCCGCCGCAGGGCCAAAGGCAGCCACACGGCGAGTGCGATGAGAAACCCCGCGCCCGTTAGAAGGAAAATATAGGGATCGTGAGCGAAGTCGGGTGTGAGGTTCATCGTACTCAACCAGTTACACTGCAGATCGATCCTGCCGGCAGCGAAGTTTTCGGCATGAGCGTGACTTAGCCCGGCGGAGCAGCTCATCCTTCGCAACATGCTTGGCGTGAAAAGTTGGTAGCCCGCAGCGCTGTTCTCTGAGCTCTGCCCGAGTCTGCGCGGGCGGCCACTCAACGCCACGAGGTGGCGCAGGGGCAACCTTAGCTTCCTGCTGCCGAGTGTCGGCGCTTGCGGGAAGGCTGTCGAATCGTCCCCGGACTCTCACGCCGCTCTCTCCCGCGGATTATCGCATGTCTGGACGTGGCGTCTCGAAGCTCCCGCTGGGCGATGTCATAGGCTTCATCAAGCAGCCCGCCGGGCCGCCGCGACCTGATGCCTGCAGGCGCCATGTTCCGGCAGATCGCGACCTCCTCCAGCGCCTCGTTGAGGAAGCGCACCGGCGAGCCGAGGGCGGGCGGAAGGCCCATTTGATCCAGCTGCCGGTCGAGGCGCACGACATGGTCGAGCACGCGCCACCTCCATTCCGCTGTCCCGTCGGGGCGGAATGCGGCGAGGACATGCTCCTTGACCTTGGTCTCTATCTTCAGCGCGTCGACGGTGGATTCCACCGCGCCGCCAGCGCCGGAACCGTCAACCTGGTCCCGCGTCGGGTCGAAGCCCCGGACGCCGCCGGCGCCGATCCGATCGAACAGGCC
This sequence comes from Allobosea sp. WAO, assembly GCF_001509835.1. Classification (GTDB taxonomy): domain Bacteria; phylum Pseudomonadota; class Alphaproteobacteria; order Rhizobiales; family Beijerinckiaceae; genus Allobosea. The sequence goes on along the minus strand of NZ_JXTJ01000014.1, from coordinate 14,156 downwards.
GGAGAGCCATGCCCCGGCTTGGAGGCAGTATTCCGCGATGCCGCCGGCGCTCGCCTCGGCATGAAGCGCCGAAGCATTCGGGTTCCAGATGCGCTCCCCTCCACCTCGCAGTTTCTGGGTCTGCGGCTGGAATTCCGGCTTGATCTCCATGAACTGCTGCAGCTGGCGATGCAGCCCACGGGTCGTTTCGCTCCGGGAGGCCCAGAACATGGCGAAGCCGTCCATGCCGTGGGGCGGCTTCGTCGCGAGCTCGGCCAAGCGTTTCACGCGCTGCGAGCTGTTCCGAACCGCCTCGAGCTTGCCGTTCGTCACCACCCGGTTGATCGGCCCGCGCCGCTTGTTCCCGCCGATCTCGGCGTCGATGTGATCGATGGTGAAGCCGCAGAGGTACATCACGGACGCCTGCCAGCGCTCGAGGTCGCGCAGCTTCGACCGACGTTCCTTCGTCTCGAATTGGATCGCGGCGATCTCGGCTTCATGGGCGGCCGTCTGCGCCGCCGTTGCATTGGCGAGCGATGCCTCTCGCGCCTTCCGGGCCCGCTCCCGCTTCGCCTTCTTCGCGGCAGCGAGCTTCCTGGCTGCGCTGGCGCGCTTGCAGCCCTTGGAGCAACCGCCTGGGCACGGAAGCTTGTAGACGCCGGCACATTTCGACTGGCGGGCGGCGAGGCGTTCAGCGCGCGCCAGTTCCTTGGCAAGCTTCTCGGCCGCGATCTCTTCCTTGGTCCGATGCTTGGCCATGCCGCCCTCCTGATGCGAAGACGGCCGGCAGCAGATCGCCACCGGCCGAGGGTATTCCGCGCTCGCGCCGGCTTAGGCGACGGCGTCGGCGAGATCCTTGGCGACCTTGAACTTCGCGACCGTCTTGGCCGCGACGTTGATGGTGGCGCCAGTGGACGGATTGCGGGCAGTGCGAGCCTCGCGCTTCTCAGCCTTCAGCTTGCCGATGCCGCCGAGCACCACTTCGTCCCCCGCCTTCAGAGTCTTGGCGACGACGCCGGCGAGCGAGCCGAGGATGGCCGAAACGTCGGCCTTGGACTTGCCGGTCTCGTCGGCGATCGCGGCAATGAGTTCGTTCTTGGTCACTGGTCTTCTCCGTTAGGGCCACTGTGGGCCGGGATATTCCGCGGTCTGCGGAATCAAGGGCGCGGCAGCGAGATGGTGCGGACATTCCGCCCGTTCCTCGCCACGGCGAATGTCTTGGCGCCGGCAGATCGCGGACGCGGGATCGAGTTCAGGTGCTTCAGGAGCGCATCGGCCGCGGCGAACTTGGCCTCGAGCTCGCTGCCGTAGATCAGCGCGGAACGTCGGGCCCAGCGGCTCGTCACGGTCCGCACGCCCTTGTCGGTCTGGTAGCGCGCGAGCCAGCCGCGCCGGTGGGGATCAGGGTCAGCCCAGCACTGGAGAGGCAGCGCCGTCGCTGGCTTCGGGGCAGTCGCTTCAGTCATCGGAGAGGCCTTCACTCACGCGAGGCAGCAGGCCTCTAACCTCCGCCACCCACGCGGCCCGCTCTTCCGGTGTCCGTTTGGCGTGCTCGAGCTCCAGTTGCTTGGCGTGCCGAGCGTCAGCTTCCTCCTTCGCCTTCGTGCGGGCCCGCCGGCGAGCGAGGAACGCTTCGCCCTCGGCAGCTTCAATCCGCCTTTGAATCGCCTCGGCCTCGGCCTTCACCGCCCGGCTGACCATGGCGCAGGACGGCAACCAGACGGCGTCGTGGGCTGGCCATTCCCCATGGATGAACCTCATGATTCCGGCGTGGATCGCGGCAGCCGAGTGGCCCTCGAGAGCCACCATGTAAGTCGCGATGACCTGAGCGGGCTCCTGCCGTTGCTGCGATGGGAAAGCTGACAGCAGCAGCAGCATGTCGGCGTGGAATTCCTCGGGCTCAGGCGGCCGCGTCAGGTCTTGTTTCGGAATCAGCGCGAGTTGGCTCATCGGCTTGGCACCATGCGATTCAGAGCTTCGATCAGTCCGTCGCTGCCGTTCTGACGAGCAGGCGCTGGCACACCCTGGTCACCGCCCCGCCTGCCCTGGCGTTGCGCGGCGGTGCGTATCCACCGCCTATAGGTGGCCGGCCAATCGAGCTTGCAGCCCTTTGCCCCCGGCTCGGCGATCCAGTAGTCGACGAACTGCTGCGTCTCGCGCCGGGCGGCGCCATTGGAGCCGAGCTCGCTGACGGCGAAAGCTCTGAGTTCGTCATCTGGCCACCAGTCGGATGGCAGCCGTGTGGCCTTGGCGTCCTTTCGGCTGGCGCGCTTCGGCTTGGCGCCGCGCTCGATACCCTCGGCAGCGTCGAGCGCCTGCTCGATCGTTAGACCGGATGCCAGCATGGCGCGGATCTGTGGGACGATGCTCATAACAGTCTCCCCGGCTTCGGCGCGGGCGGTGTCAGCAGTTCCGGCGGCGCCCAATCGGAAAAGAGCGCGCCGATCTCATCGATGTTGCGGGGATGCGCCTTCCGGAAGTCGGGGCAGTTCGGCCCTATGCGCCAGGCGCCGTCCGCCGCCACGACCCAGCCGCCATCAATCCAGCGGCGATGATCGATCCCGATGTGCTTGAAGTCCTGCCGGCAGACCCAGCCCCGGCGCTCGAGCAGGACTGCGATCTTCAGCGCCTTCAGCTTCCACGGCGTCAGCGGGCTCGGCGAAGGCGCACCAGCGACGCAATCGGGCACGATTGACGGGAGGTCGAGCCTGACGACCGGCAGCATCTGCGGCCAGCTGTCACTCCAGTGGTCCCAATCGTCGACGTCGGCGCGCGGCGGCTCCGGCTGGATCTGCGGGCATCTCGTGTTGGAATCGTCCGCATCGTTGCGGACGGTGATGACCTGAACCCCGACCCGGCGGCAGAACTCGCGATGCAGCCAGGTCCCGCTGCCATCTGGGACGAGAACCGCACGACAATCCGGGCCGGGCGCGCACGGTGATCTGCCGGTCTCGATGATCTGCTGGATCACCGCATCATTGAGATGGAGCTTGGCCTCAACGGCGATCTGGAAGCCGTCCCGCTCCCTGACGAGAACGATATCGTAGCCGGCCGTCTCAGCGTAGGCGATCCACCCCGTCGGGCGTCCCCTGCCGCGATCGTTGTAGAGAGGGCCGGCACCCGTCGAGATCGCGATGAACCGCGCGCACATCTCCGCCTCAGACGCGAACTGAGCGACACGGCGCTTCATGGCGCCCTCCCCTGCAGGAAGCCGACGAGCACGCCCATGACCGAGCTGAAATCGAGATGGGTCATCGAGCCGATCTTCTCGACACGGGTGAGCGTCATCTCGAGCGCAACGGCAGGATGCTCGCGGCCGGTTCGGAAGTCGCTGTTGAGCTGAGCATCCGCGGTCCAGGTAATCTTCGCCTCGCCGCCGCCGCGTCCGTCGCTGGACAGCAGCAGCGTGAAGCCGAGCGCGCCAAGATCGCGATGAGTGGGCGCGGTGCTCATGCTGCCACCTCGTCCGATCGCACGCCGTAGATGCGCCGGCGCGCCATCTCCGCATAGTCGGGATTGAGCTCGATAAGGGACGCCCGAAGCCCGAGCTGCAGGGCGACCAGCCCAACGGTGCCGCTCCCCCCGAATGGGTCAAGGACATGGCCTGGCTGCCGCTCGAAATGGCCACAGAGCCCGCCGCAGTTATCTACGGCACCGCAGGCCCCGCACACACTCGGCGGCGTGCCAGCGAGAATGCACCGGCGCGCCAGTTCCGGCGGGAAGGTCGCGAAATGAGCCTCCCGGAAAGCCTTGGGCGCGATCGTCCAGACGTTACGAGCGTTGCGGCTTTCGACGAGTTGCTGCGTTGAAGCGGCGAAGCGCTCGTTCGACTTGATCATCTCCTCAGCTCGGCCGCGCATCTTCCTCGATCGAGCGGTGCCGTGATCCATGACCGACTTGGGCGGCAACTTCCGCGGGACGGGCACTCTATCCTTATTCTCGCGGCTGTTCGGGCCAGCCTTCTTCACTCGAGCATGGGAGCCGCCGGTGACCGGCTCGCGGATCGCTTCTGCGTTGTAGAAGTAGTCCTCGCCCTTCGTCAGGAGCCAGATCTTCTCGTGCGCGGTCGTCGGTCGATCGTAGACGCTCTCCGGCATCGGATTTGGCTTGTGCCAGATGATCTCTGAGCGAACCCACCAGCCATCATCCTGGAGAGCGATGGCCAGCCGGTTCGGGATCATGCAGAGATCCTTGGGCTTCAGCGTGCCTTGGATGGTGGAGAAGGGCTTGTCTCGGAAGGTCCGATCGTCCCCCACAACGTCGGCTGCTGCGCGCCCGTTCGGCGTGGTGGCATAGCAGTCGCCGTAGTTGAGCCAGACTGTGCCGTGCGGCTTGAGGACCCGCCGCACTTCGCGGAAGACGCGCACCATCACGTCGAGGTGCTCGCCCAGCGTTGGCTCAAGGCCGATCTGCCCTTTGACGTCGTAGTCGCGCAGGCCCCAATAGGGCGGGGACGTCACGACGCAGTCGACTGACGCGGCGGGCATCTTTCGGAGCTGCTCGAAAACGTCGCCGATCAGGATCGAGATCGTCACGGCCGTGCCAGCTCGATCTTGCAGCCTTGGCCGCGGATGTGAGTGAATTTGATCCCGATGTCCTCGAGCTTCTCGCCGATAAAGCCGAAACGAGATGAGAGGAGCGCCGGGCTCGAATAGTCGCCGATCTTGGCGAGCTTATCGACCGAGTGGATATGGCCATCGTTCATGACGCCGAGCATCCGGACGATCCCAGAGTAGGTCGACCAGGTCCCCCGGGGACCGTGCACCTTCAGCCCGCACTTGGAGAAGCTGACGATATGCGTGGGCTGCGCCGGCGGGGACGCAACCTCGGGCTCTGGCTCTGCCGGAACCACTTGGGTTTGGCTCGCAGGCGCAGGCGTCGCCGGTGTGGCCTCTAGCTCCGGCTCGGGTTGAACAGTCGGCGCCTGCATCGCCGATACACCGACGCGAGCGCTAGCGCGCGGATCGCCGTCCTTCCTGGCCATGCTTACGAAGGCAGAGACCGAACTTGCTCCGCAGCCAACCTGCCGGGCGATCTCGGGCTGGGACAATGTGGTCGTCGCCCATAGACGCAGGACCTGCTCCCCTTTTGTAAGGGGCTGCTCGCCGTCGGTCTCGCTGGGAGGAGCAGCGACCGACGGCGAGCAGATCGGATCAGCGGTGGCCGAAACCGCTTGATCCGATTCCTGAATGGGTTGATCGGGGTCTGGCGTCCGGTCGACGGGGAGAGGCGCCGAAGCCACCTCCCCCGCCGGCCGTGACGAATTGCGGCGATCTGCGCTTTTAATTGCCGCTTGCGCGGCCCCGGCCTCGGACGCGGCTGCCACCGCGTCCGATTTTTGCGCTCGCTGATCGCCGCCTTGTTTTCCCGGCCCTTCGTTCTGGGCTCCGGGGAAAGGCGCGGGCTGGGGAACTGAGGTGAGGCTAGTGGGAATGCCCGCCTCGATCCGCGCGATGATGTCGACCGCGCGTGAATTGGTTTCGACCGACCGGGCGTTGATGTCGATTACGGCCCGCAACAGGCCGACGATGTCGAGCTGTAGCGAGCTCATGCCTGCACTCCGACGAATTCGGCCACGGCGATGCGGATGACAGACGAGCGCGCTACGCCGGTCTCCGAGCAGATCCGCGCCAGCGCGTCCTCTACCGCCGGCGGGAATGCCTTCTCCTCGAGCGCCGAGGCCTTGCCGCCGATCACCGAGATGGCGCGAGCTCGGTTGGGCAGACGGATAATGCAGCCTCGCTCTTCAAGCGCATCGATCAGACGGCTCACCCCGCTCTTGGACGATAGGCCCAGCTGCGCGGTCATCTGGTCGAAGCTGGGCGAGTGCCCTTCCCTCGCGGCGTATTCATCGATGTAGGCAAGCAGCTCGGCCTGCTTGGGCGTCAGTCCTGCTTTCATGGCTGGTACCTGCAGTGGTCGAAGATGCCGGCCCGGGCCAACTTGCGATGGCTGGCGCGGATCATGGCGATGCGCGCCTGCTTGTCGGCGCAGATGGGGGCGAGTGCTGGCGCGGCACGGCGCAACGGCGGAGCCTCAGCAATCTCTGCGAAGGCCGAAATCGTCGGCAGCGAGATCGAAGGTGCAGCCGGCTCGGCATCACGGAGGGGAGCACGTACGACAGCCGGAGCAGCCTCGATCTCGGGCTCATGAGCGGCGATCGCAATCAATCGGCCGTCGCGGCCCACGGCCCAGGTGGTGGAGGAGGACATCACAGCGCCCCCATCATGAGGACGCCGCCCGGTGTCACCCGTGCGAACTTCGCCACGCCAAACGACCAGCACGCGATCGCGTCGGTCTGGTCGCGCTTGGCTTTGGGAAGGACGTACTCGGTGTAGCCGAGGCGCTGGCAGTGCTGCGCGACGAGCAGCTTGATGTCCTGCCCAGGCTGGGCCTTGCCCTGCCCAATGAAATACTTCCGCACAGTGGAAGCGGCGACGCGCTCCAGCCGGATTCCGTAGGCGTAGCAGAAATTGTAGAGCCCCTGGTGGAGCGACAGAGCGACCTTGCCGGCATCGTCCGACTTCTGGCCGGCGAGCGGCAGCATGGCCTCTGCGATGATGATGTCTGGAGTTTGGTAGAGCGGCAGCGGCCCGATGAAGGCCTGCTCCAGCCAGCGCTCGATATTGTAGCCGGCCATCTCGAAGTCCTCGTGAGGCTTGCGGAAGCGCATGCTCAGGCTCTTGATCTGCGACGGGTGATTGATCCGGGAATCGCCGATGGCGATCCCCGTGGTCGTGGCGAGGTCGAGGCCGACCGAGAACATCAGTGAACGACGGAGAACGTGCCGGCGGCGCGGCTGCGGGGCTCGGCGGCGCCGGGCTTCAGATCTTCCTCGTCGTCATCGGGGAGGCCACCGACAGCGGCCGGAGGCGGCGGCGGGGCAGCATCGGCCTTCGCAGCAGCGGCCTTGCCCGAGCGGCCGCGCTTCGGCTTATCGGCTGGGGCGGCTTCAGTGGTCGCCGGAGCAGCAGGCGGCGCCGGCGGCGCATCAGGATCGAGCGCCGGGATTTCCAGCGCCTTCGACGCCGCCCTGCGATTGTCGGCGATGGCCTTCGTGCCCTCGAACATCTTCTGGGCATCAGCGAGCGGCACGCCGCCCGGAGCGGTGACGGTGTTGGCGTCGACCGGGGCCGGCTCGAGCTTCGCCGACGAAGCCGCGGCTGCCTTGGCCTGATCGTCCAGATTGCCGACGTGGCCCTTGTTCTCCCAGTCCTGCTCGATGATCTCGATGTAGAACTTCAGGTGGGCGAGATGCTCCTTGGCCTTGATCTCGTTGGTCCGGCCCTTCCGGTGGATCGCAGCAGCCTGCGCGAAGGCCGGGCCGTGTAGATTTCCGCTCTCGACCTGCGTCTTCACGCGCTCGCCGAACTTGCCGGCGATCGTCGCGGTCTCCTCCTTCGTCTTCATCGACTGGACGAAGAGGGCCTTCACCACAGTGGCAGAGGCGAACCTGATGGGCGCATCGGATTGAGCTGGCTTGCTCATGGACGGTCTCCTGGCTGATCGGTGCTTGGGTCGAGCGCCTTCGCCTTGTCGGACAGCCACACGGCGAGGCGGACGATGGGAGCAGCCGGGGCCATCCACAGCGACGCCAACGCGCCGAGCAGTGCGGACAGAGCCACCAGCAGGATGCAGACGAGACCTCGCATCGAGCGGGTCCTTCTCGTTCAAGACTTCAGGGACGCCAGTTCGGCGGTGATGCGGGTTAGTTCGGCCTCGACCGAGGCGAGGCGCTCGGCGTGGGCTGCAGCGACGATCCATCCGGGCGGGTTCGCCAGAGCCGAGCATAGGAAGCTCGGCCCGTAGGCACAGACGAGCCGGCCGTAGGTCCAGGCGCTCGGCGCGGACACACGATCGATCATCTTCTGGATCGTCTCGACGCAACCACCGATATCGGCCGCGACGTTCTCTGCGGTCTTCACCGGATAGCGCTGACGCAGGAACGCAATGATGCGCTCCGCCTTAGCAACGCGCTCAGCGACATCTGTCCGAGCGCCGCCGGACAATTGTCCGGAAGCTTGGGAGGACTGTCTCATCTGGATCTCCGATATTGGGGACACAGACGGAGCGGCGGCGGCCTTGGACGGGCGAGCGGTTTCGGAAGATGCGGATTTCCGGGGAGAGCGCCTGGCAGCGCGGGCCCCACCAGAAACGGACGGAGAAGAACATGAAGACGAAAGCGCGAGACCCACCATGTCAGCGGACTCCGAAGGACGGCGCCGCGAGGGCGCAGACCAGAACCAGCAAATTTCCGGCACCGGCGCTCATCGGTTAGAGCGCCTCCGCCGTAGCGCCCGCGTCCGAGGCACGAGCCTCCGCCGGCGACTTGTCAGCACGGATGAATTCTTCGAGCTTGCGCAGCTTCTTGGTCGTCACCGACCCGCCGTTCAGAACCCGCTGCACGAACAAGGTGTCGTTCAGCGCGACGCGCCCCAGGATCGAGGGCGCGCAACCATGGCGCTTGCAGTATTCCTCGATCTGCGCCTTCACCTCGGCATAGAGGCGATCGACGGGCGCGAGGGTCGGCTCTGCGGTCTCAGTGCTCATGCTCTAGGTATGACTAATATTTTAGTCAGCCGTCAAGCCTTGAGTGACTAATTTTTTCTATCTGCCGATTATTCGCCGGAAACGCCAAAATGAGCGGCATGGAATCAGTTTTAGTCACGAACCTGCGCAGGCTGCTCGCGGAGAAGCAGGTCAACGGGAAACTGATCTCGCCGACCGCGCTCGGCAAGCTGATGGGCAAGAGCCCTGCGGTCGTGAATAAGATTCTTGACGGCTCGACCGCCAACCCCCAGCTCGACACACTGCGCGCCATTGCGAAGGTGTTCGGCGTCCCGCTGCAGGAACTGACCGGCCAGGCAGCGGAGCCGTCGTCGGACTCGCTCGCGGGCGGCGCCATCGGTTACGAGCGCCTGCATGTGCGCTGGCAGGCAGAGGCCGGCCTCTGGCGCGAAATCGATATCGATCAGAGCGAGCCCGAAGAGTACCTGGTGCCGATCCCCGCCGGACGCCGGCCGCTCGAGCGATTCCTCTCCCGGGTCCACGGCGACTCGATGAACCGCGCCCACATCCATGACGGCGACACCGTCGTCTGCATCAACTGGATCCAGCTCGACGAGCCCATGAAGGACGGCCAGATCGTCCTGGTTCAGCGCAAGCGCAACGGCGGCCACATGATCGAGACCACCGTCAAGGTGCTCCGCGTGTTGATGGACCGCTACGAGCTCCACCCGAAATCGACGAATCCGGTTCACAAGCCTATCGTCGTGATGCGTGGAGACGGAGACAGCGATGGGCAGCACATCGAGATCCTTGGCCTGGTCGAAAGCGTTTATCGCCCTCTCGTTGTTGATCTCGACTGAGGCAGCGGCGCAGGACGCAGAGTTCTCGAAGCTGATCGAAAAGCGCTGTGTCGTCGCGGCGCTGCAGCACATTCCGACGATCCCAGGCGGCGCCGTCTCGGCTTACAAGGCTCAGAATTTCGACAAAGCCCGCATGGCTCGCGTCCTGGCACTGTCACAGGAACGACCGCAGAACCTCGAGATGCTCGCGATCGCGTTCGGGTCGGACGTCGGCTCCGAAATCCGCGGCGGAGAGACCCTCGACGCCTATCGCGAGCGCCTCGCCCCGCTCTTCATCAAGGGACTGACGCAGTCGCTCGAGGTGAGCGTGACGATCACATCCGGCTCGCTCAGCGCAACGTTCCGCTCCCTCTGCGCGGCTCCAGCCTCGGGCGCGGTCACCTCATTCAAAGACGGAATCACCGGATAGCCTCCAGGAATCTTCTTGGTCTGGTTGGATGGTGAGCCGGAGATTTGGCATAGGACGAGACACCCCCGCCGCCGGCAAGCCGACAGGCAGGGACGTCCCGACCCATGAAAACTGGTTGGCCGGAGCCGCCGTTTTCAATGGCGACGCGCTCGAGGCGAGCGGCGCGTCTCGATCCCAACTTGCGATCGCTCTCGTGCGACCGTCCCTCACCCTCGGATCTTTCGGACCAGGCTGGCTTCGAGGGAACCCCACGGTAGGCCTTCGACCGCTTGCCCCGCTGTGTGTCATCCCGACGGCGAAGCGGCGGCCACCGAGGCGGATTCGCAATCAAGAGCGGGAAAATCTGGAACACGGCGAGGCGCTACATATTGCGCCTTGAGGCTACGCGGCATACAAAAGAGCCGCCTCGCGCTCGGTGCTGTGAACACCGATTTCTCCGCCCTCGTAGCTTGCCGGCTGCGGGGGCGGTCTCGTTTTCGCTCCGGACAACGATCCGCGTCAACTAATTTCGTATCCACTACGACGCTAAATAATTCGTCATGAGGTATTGACGACTAATTTTTTATTCGTCATCGTTACGCCAAGTTCAACGAACGAGGCAGCCGATGCCGGTCACCGCCGAGCTCCCACCATTCCCATCGCATGACGCCTTCGAGGGCCTGCGCGAGCAGATCGAAGAGGCCCGGCGTGATGCCTCCGACAAGCGCTTCATCGAGTTTTGCGTCGACGTGCGTCGGACGTGGTCGAAGTTCGCTCCGCTGCTGTCAGCCGATCTGGGTACGCCCACGAAGAAGCTGACCGCGGCGGAGCGGGCCGAGAAGCGCCGGCTCGAGGCAGCGGGGATCGGCGAGGATGACATCGCCGCGCTCACCGGCTGGTTTGACGCGGCAATCCAGGCAGTTCGCCTGAGCCATGCGCGGGCGGCCTGATCATGGGCGACGTGACCCGCATTTACATCACTTCGTCGCCGAGTTGGGCGACTTGGGTACGCCGGCTTGTGACCGGCGCGACGCTCCTCATGGGGCCGATCGCAATCGGGATCGTCTGCGACAGCGCGGCGATGCAGTGGCTCGGGTTCATCGCCGGCATGGTTGCGATCTGCGCCGTTGCCAAGCGGACCGCTGACCACACGACCTTCGAGACGACAGATCAGGCCCGCGCCTACCTGGACGCGCTCGATGCGGGAAAGCGGCCATGAAGGCGCTCATCTCCCTCGCCTCCTTCATCCTGCTCGTCCTGGGCGGCTGGCTCCTCTTCGTGGCCGGCGGCCTCGACGAGGAAGGCAACAGGGGCTCGGCGGCGTTCAGTGCGTCTCTCGCGACGTTGATCCTGCTGATGTCGTGGGTGCTGGCATGACGCGGTCTGAAAGGCTCCGCGAGCGCGCGGCTTCCATGTTGGCAAAGGCCGAAGCGATCGACCAGGCGCCGCCAAGGTTCGTCGCGATGACGCAGGTCCGTGACGCTGTTGCCAGCGCTGCTGGTATCGACGCCGCCAGCGTTCAGTTGGTCATTCGTGGACTCAGGGAATGTGGCCTTCGGCCGTCTCGCCAGCGCGGCCCAACCACCTGCTCGCTTCCTCTTTCGGAGGCGGCCCTGATCCTCATCGCCGTACTGGCGGCGCGAGACATCAAATCCAGCGCGGCGAGCTGTACTCGTTTGATGCAGACAAGGATTGAGCTCGAAGTCGGCCCGCGACCGCATCAGTTGCTGACCGAGGCTCAAACTCTTTGCGATTTGGTCGAGGCGCTCATCGCCGTCCTTATCGCGGAGCCGACAGCCACCGCGCGCATTCAAGTCAACCAGACCGACCTGTGCGCACTAGTCCAGGTTGAGCTCAACAGCGCGGGCTGGTCGGCATTCTTCCCACCGTTGCGAGCGGCTGCGGGCGATCGGCACGAAATCGCTGCTGTGAGCGAAATCACGCTGCGCGCCATCGCTGACCTCTTTCGGGAGGCGCAGCCATGACGCCCCGGCCCTACCAGCAAGCCTACGACGTGGTCATTCGCATGATGGCCGACGCGCTCCTCCTGCCGCCGGCAGTCGAGCCCTACCGGCTCGCGGCCTGCGTCGACCGGTGGCGCGAGCAGCGGATCGCCGACGTTTGCATCGATGAGTTCGGAGACGCGGCTCGGCGTCTCCTCCAAGACGCCGAGGGAGCGCAGCGTGTCGGACCGGGCGCGCATGCCGACGATCGGCGATCCAATGGTGGATCGCGCTCCCTCGGCTTTCCCCTTGCCGGAGGCGCGGGGCTGAACGGGACAGTGCTGGCTCAATCAGCTTCGACGACCGACCGCCGCGATGGCGGCCGCGCCTCCGGCAATCCCATCGCGCAGGAGGCTGGCCATGCTGCGTGAGCACCAGTCCTGCCTCTTCAATTCGGTGCCGATCATCGACTGCGGCCGCGACATGCGGGTGCCGGAGCCCGTGCTCGCCGCGATCAACTGGCCGGCGACTCTCGTGTTGGCTTTGGCCGCAGGGCTCGCAGTCTACGCAGCTCTGCGCGCTCGGTACCGGCACGAAATCGACTGGAATCAGGAGCCGGAGCCCAAGCGACCGCTCCGCCCGGTTGAAGACGTTTCGCGGGATGCCGGCGCCTGATGCTCGCGCTGGCCCTCCTGCTCATCGCCCTTGTGGCGAGCATTCCACGGGCGATCCGCGGCTGTTGGAGATCAGCCGTTCGCCAGTCCGCGAGGAGCCCACCGCAATGGGCCGGAACCGCACCGCCTGCCCAGCGCCGCGTGAAGGCCGAGGGTCCAGCCAGGCAGGCAGCCACTTAAACCGGGGAGCGTTGCGGCGCTCCCCCAGCCCAGAGAGAGCGATATGCGCACCGACCACGTCCTGAGCCTGAACAACCACCTCCTCGCTTCCGCTGAAAACATCGGCGAGGCCATCCGGGTCCGCGAGGAAGAGATCAAGGGCCTGCGGAAGCTGCAGGGACTGCTCCTGACCGCCGCGGAGGTCGAGAACCCAGTGTTCCCATCGTTCGTCTCGTCCGGCGACGAGGGCTTCAAGCGGGTCGCCGAGGCCGCTTCCGAGGCTGAACGCCGCAACACCCGTCCGGTTACCCCCTCGCTGGGCGACCAGGCCGCCTGATGCCCGCCGCGCGCAAGGACGGAACTCTCCGGCGCGCGGAAATCGCGGTCCACCAGCGACTGCTCCTCGAACACCTCGCCCGGCAGATCGGGCGCCCAATCATCGGATGGCGCGGCACCCGGCCGGTCGTCCGCGTCGCAGCAGGATCGAAACCATGAGCGAAGACTTCACCTTTTGGCGGGCTCAGCTCGCGGGCAAGAACCCAGAGCTCGAAGACAAGCTTCCGCGCGTGGGCTTCTACCGAAAGGTCGATGACCCGGTGATGATCCGCGTGGTCGACGGCGTCATGTGGGCCTGGATCGGCCGCAAGGGCGGCCAGCGCGCGGTCAAGGCAGACGCCAGCTTTGCCGAGACGACGTTCTCCTTCTTCTGCCGCAACGCGATCACGAACGAGCTCTACGAGGCGGTCGCCAACAACGGCGCGCCCTGGCCGGACGCCCCGCCCGACGTGAAAGGCGAGATCGGCGACAACCTCCCGTCTGATCCGTTCGAGCGCCTGAAGATCGAGCTCGAGGCGCACGAAGAGCGCATCACTCTGTTCTTGAAGACCCCGATCTCCGAGGAGGAGCAGGCCGTAAAGTGCGGGCTCTGGTCGGGCAAGGTCGCAGGGCTCGGCAAGGAGCTCAACGCCATGCGGCTCGCGGAGAAGCGGCCTCACGACGAGGCCGGCGACGCCGTCCAGGCCAAGTTTGTGCCCAAGGTCGAACTCGCGAAGAAGCTCTCGCGCGACCTCAAAGACCACATGGAAGCGTGGACACTTGCCAAGAAGCGCAAGGCCGAGACGGAGGAGCAGCAGCGGCAGGAGGCTGCACGCAGGGCAGCCGAGAGCCTCGAGATGCCGGCGCCACAGCCGACGCAGACCCGCGCGCCCAGTAATGTCGTCACCGGCGGCGTTTCCGTCCGCACCCGCAAGGACGTGAAGATCAACGACGTCGTCGCCGCGGCCTCCTTCTTCGCTGCGCGCGACAAGGTCGACACCAAGTTGCTCGACATCATCACGACCCTCGCCCGCCGCGAGGCGCTCGCTGGCTACACCGTGCCAGGCGTCGAGGTCGTGACCATCGAATCCGTCGCCTGATCCGCCAGCAATCTGGAACCGCCCGCCATGAACGCGCTCGCCCCCGTCTCCGATAACCGCCCAGCCCGCCAGATCGTCGAGGACGTCATCCCGATCCTCGATACCGCCAGGTTTGAGCACATGCAGCGCATCGCCACCGTCATGGCGAGGTCCACCCTCATCCCTGAAGCGCTGCGGACCTTCAAAGACGGCGACAAGGTCCTCCATCTGCCGATACCGTTGAAAAAGTT
>NZ_JXTJ01000013.1 GCF_001509835.1 Allobosea sp. WAO | reverse complement strand
GATACCGTTGAAAAAGTCGTCGTTGCGACGGGTATGAAGTCCTGATTCAGTCGTCTCCAGGTGGAGGGCAGCGCGATGATGGGCGAACGGCAGGTGGCGCAGGAGGCGCTGTTCTACGAGTTCAGCCTGGAGCGCCACGTCCCTGTCGATCACTGGGTGCGAGCCATCGACCGGTTCGTCGATCTCTCGGAGATCCGCGCGCATCTGCGTCCGTTCTACAGCGAGATCGGCCGGCCCTCGATCGATCCGGAGCTGATGATCCGGATGCTGCTCATCGGCTACTGCTTCGGCATCCGGTCCGAACGGCGCCTGTGCGAGGAGGTGCATCTAAACCTTGCCTATCGCTGGTTTTGTCGGCTCGGCCTCGAGGGCGACGTGCCCGATCACTCGACCTTTTCGAAGAACCGACATGGCCGCTTCCGCGAGAGCAATCTCTTGAGGGAGCTATTCGAGACGACCGTCCGGCGCTGCATCGCGGAGGAGCTCGTCGGCGGGGAAGGCTTCGCGGTCGATGCCAGCCTGATCCGGGCCGACGCGAACAAGCAACGCTCAGCCGAAGGTTCGGAGGCAGTCGACTGGGACGATCTGGCTCGGACGCGTCGGTCGGTGCGCGAGTATCTCGACACGCTCGACGAGGCCGCCTGGGGCGCAGCCAGCGCGGCCAAGCCGAAGTTCGTCTCGCGCTCCGATCCGGCCGCGCAATGGACCGGCGCCCTGAAGGGGCATGCCTTCTTCGCCTACGCCACCAACTACCTGATCGATCTCGATCACGCCGTCATCGTCGACGTCGAAGCCAGTCGCGCCATCCGGCAGGCCGAGGTCGGCTCGGCCCGGACCATGCTCGACCGGACGCAGGAGCGCTTCGGCCTCTGGCCGGCCAGGCTCGCCGCCGACAGCGCCTATGGCTCGGCCGAGAACCTGGCCTGGCTGGTCCATGAGCGCGGGATCGAGCCGCATATTCCGGTCTTCGACAAGTCTCAGCGCAGCGACGGCACCTTCAGCCGCTCCGACTTCGCCTATGACCACGCCCGCGATCTCTACACCTGCCCGAGCGGGAAGGAGCTCAGGCCGCGGCAGAAGGCCTATCGAACGCAGCGGCCGCTCGTCGATGGCGAGGGCATGATGCGCTACCGCGCCAGCAAGTTCGACTGCGACACCTGCCTGCTGAAGCCGCAATGCTCACCCAACATGCCCGCTCGCAAGCTCCTGCGTTCGATCCATGAGGGTGCCCGCGACATGGCCAGGGACATCGCCGATACCGACGCCTATGTCACCTCGCGGCGCGAGCGGAAAAAGGTCGAGATGCTCTTCGCCCATCTCAAGCGCATCCTGAGGCTCGATCGGCTGCGACTACGCGGACCAAACGGCGCCAGAGACGAGTTCCACCTCGCCGCAGCAGCCCAGAACCTCAGGAAGCTCGCCAAGCTCCTGCCGAACGGGCCGCAGATCAGGACAACATGAGAGGGCGAGGCTCGATCGGCCAAATCTGGAACGAGCCAACAACCCGATCCAAGCCAACTTTTTCAACGGTATC
>NZ_JXTJ01000012.1 GCF_001509835.1 Allobosea sp. WAO | reverse complement strand
TGCTCGCCACAAGGGCGAGCAGGACGGCGAGGTTACGCGTCCCCCACACTGGCCGTCTCCCGCAAGGGAAGAAGGGATAGTGCATGCTCAGCGGGCCTCGCGCGAAGCCTCCGGCGCCCGCGGCCATTCCGGCGCCTCGCCGCGCAGCTGTTCCCAGGCCCGCGCCATCTGCAGCACGCCGAGATCGTCGAAGCGTCTTCCGGTGATCTGCAGGCCGATCGGCAGGCCTGACGCGGTCATGCCGGCATGCACCGAGACCGAAGGCTGGTCCGACATGTTGGCGGCGACGGTGAAGACGATGTGCTCGAAGGGCCGCTCGGGATCGTGGATCGGCGAAGCCAGTTCGGCGGCAAAGCTCGGCACCGGCGAGACCGGCGAAAGCACGTAGTCGAAGGGGGCAGCGGCTTTCAGCGCTGCATGGCGGATCGCCAACATCTGGCTCATGCCGCGATGCACCTGTGCGCCTGTAAGGACACGGCCGCGCTCGGCCCAAGCGTAGATATAGCGCAGCACCTTGTCCTGCTTCTCCTTCGGCAGGCCTCCGATCTCGGCCCAGGCGCGCTGGCGCCAGAAATCGTCGAGCCCGTCGAGCATGTCTCGGGTCAGGAAAGGCGGCGCGATCTCGACGATCGCCCCTGCCGTTCGGAACGCATCGGCCGCCTTGACGATCGCCGCCCTCCCTCCGGCTCGATCGGCAGGCCGATGCCGGCCTCCAGCTGGAGTCCGATCCGGAGCCCGCGCGGATCGCGCTCGAGGTCGAGCCAGGCGATCTCCTGCGGCGGCAAGCTCATCGGGTCGCGCTCATCTGGCTTGGAGAGTTCGCGCATCATCAGCGCTGCATCGGCGACCGTGCGCGTCATCGGCCCGGCGACACGGCCGTAATAGGTCGGGTCGATCGGCACGCGGCCGAAGCTCGGCTTCAGCCCGACGAGCCCGCACCAGCCGGCCGGCAGGCGGATCGAGCCGCCGATATCGGTACCGACATGGAAAGGCCCATAGCCGGCCGCGCCAGCCGCCGCCGCACCGGCCGAGGAGCCGCCGGGGTTCTTCGAGAGGTCGAACGGGTTGCGGGCGAGTTCGTGGAAGCTCGACAGGCCCGAGGAGAGCATACCGTAGTCCGGCATGGTGGTCTTGCCGAGGATGACGCAGCCCGCCTCGCGCAGGCGCTGTGCCGGCGGCGCGTCGGCTGCGGCGGGGGCAAACTCCATCGCCGCCGTGCCGAGCGGCACGGGCACACCCTTTGTCGCGATGTTCTCCTTGATCGTGCAGGGCACGCCGTCGAGCGCCAGTGCCTTGCCCCGGCGCCAGCGCGCCTCGCTCGCCTTGGCGGCAGCTCGTGCGCCTTCGGGATCATAAGCGTAGAGCGCGTTGAGCGACGGCTCCCATTGAGCGATCCGCGCGATCACCGCCTCGGTGACCTCGACCGGCGAGAGCTCGCGCGAGCGGAAGGCCTTGAGCATGTCGACGGCGCTGAGATCGGCGAACTCGATCATGGGAAAGCCTCCGCAAGCATGTCCGAACTTAATCCCGCGAACGCCGCGTGCGCGGGTCGACCGCGTCGCGCAGACCGTCGCCGAGCAGGTTGAAAGCCAGCACCGAAAGCGCAATCGCCATGCCCGGGAAAATGGCGAGCCAGGGCTGTGCCGCCATGAAGGTCTGCGCCTCGTTGAGCATGCGGCCCCAGGACGGGTTCGGCGGTTGCGTGCCGAGCCCGAGATAGGACAGGCCGGCCTCGGCGAGGATGGCGAGCGCGAACTGGATCGTCGCCTGCACCACCAGCACCCCCGCAATGTTCGGCAGGATGTGCAACCGGGTGATGGTGATTTCCCGCAGCCCGGCGGCGCGCGCCGCCAGCACATAGTCGAGCGCCCAGCATTGCAGCGCCGCTCCCCGCGCCAGCCGCGCGAAATAGGGCAGGCTGTAGATCGCGATGGCGATCACCGCATTCATCATGCCCGGCCCCCAGACCGCGCTGATCATGATCGCCGAAAGCACGGCCGGAAAGGCGTGGCTGAAATCGGCCATGCGCATGATCAGATTGTCGAGCAGCCCGTCGCGCCGCATCGCCGCAACCAGACCGAGCGCGCTGCCGACGGTCAGGCCGAGGCCGACAGCGCCGAGGCCGACCGCCAGCGAATTGCGGGCGCCGACCATGATCATCGAGAAGACGTCGCGGCCGAACTGGTCGGTGCCGAACCAGTGCTCGGCCGAGGGCGGCCGCAGCCGCTTGAGGATCGCCATCTGCTTGGGATCATAGGGCGTCCAGACGTAAGAAGTCAGCGCCGCTGCGACGACGAGCCCGGCGAGGAAGAGGCCGGCAAGGAAGGATGGGCTGGCCCACCAGCGTCGCGTACGCCCCGATACGACGAGCGGCGGCGGCCTCATGTCGCACGGCTCCTGCCGCAGTTACGCCACCTCGGCAGAGCGAACTGGGCTATGGTCGGGCAAGCCAATGGGCTGAGCATTCGTCCGTTCGAGAGGAGGTTCAGGCTATGCCGCGCGTCATCGCGCTCATTCACCAGTCGGCCGGCGTCTTCGGCATCAGCTTCCCGGATTTCCCGGGCTGCATCTGCTCCGCCGACAGCCTTGACGAAGCCGTGCGCCGCGGCAGCCGCGCGCTTGCCCGGCATGTCGCCGCGATGGTCGAGGACGGCCTCGCCGTTCCCGAGCCGCGCCCACTGTCGGCACTGCGCGTCGATCCGGATTTCGCCGGGGATATCGTCGAGGCGGTCCAAATCGTGCCGGTCGAGCTGCCCGATCTCGAGCCGCGCCCCTTCGTTCCGGCTGGCGCCGCCCGCATCGGCCTCGGCTGGCATTGAAAGCTGCGCCATCGCGTCAATCCGCCTGCCGCAGGCGCGGGTCGATGACGCCATAGAGCAATTCGACCAGGAAATTGATCAGCACGACCAGCGTGCAGAACAGCATGACGAGGTCCTTGACCACGATCAGGTCGTGCTGGGCGATCGACTGGAAGACCAGTCGCCCAAGCCCCGGCAGGGTGAAGACGTTCTCGATGATGATCGCGCCGGCGATCAGCACCGAGAACTGCAAGCCCAGAATGGTGACGACCGGGATCAGCGCATTGCGCAGCACATGGCGCAGCATGGTGCGGCGCCGGCTCACCCCCTTGGCCCGGGCGGTCCGGACATAATCTTCCTGCATCGTCTCCAGCATCGCTGCCCGGGTGACGCGCGCCAGGATCGCCGCCTGCGGCAGAGCGAGCGCGATCGCCGGCAACAGCAGCGCCTTGAAGGCCGGCACGAGCCCCGTGCTCCAGCCGGGGAAGCCGCCGGCCGGCAGCCAGCCGGTGCCGACCGAAAAGACCAGCACCAGCAGGAGGCCGAACCAGAAGTTCGGAATCGCGAGGCCGGCCTGCGCGAAGACCATCACCGCAGCATCGCCCGGCCGATTGTGATGCGCCGCCGCGACGGCGCCGAGCGGAATGCCGATCGCCATTGCCAGCAGGATCGCCATCGCGGCCAGCGGCAGCGTCACCATCATGCGCTCGCCGATCAATTGCGTCACCGGCACGCGATAGGTGTAGCTGAGGCCGAGATCGCCGGTGAGGAGCCCGCCGATCCAGGTGAGGAAGCGCACCGGCGCCGGCCGGTCGAGCCCCATTTCCGTGCGCAGCGCCGCCAGAGCTTCGGGCGCCGCATTGAGGCCGAGCGTCACCGCCGCCGGATCGCCCGGCAGGATTTCGAGCACGAGGAAAATCACCAGCGCGGCGCCGAGCAGCGTCGCTGCCAGGGCCAGAAGCCGGCGCAGGAGATAGGCGGTCACGGGACGTTCCCTGTGGCGAGCAACGCAATCCCTCCTGCGCCGTCATTCCGGCCGCAGCGCAGCGGAGCGCCGGAATCCATCATAGAGCACGGAGGCCTTCGATGGATCCCGGGTCGACCTTCGGCCGCCCGGGATGACGAGGAGGATGTCATGAGCGGCTCGCCCAATGGGGTCAGCGCCAGCGCACCTCCGCCAGCGGCGTCAGCGGCAGCGGCCAGTCGGTCCACATGCCTTCGAGGTCGGCCTTGGTCACCGTCAGCTTCGGCAGGATGAAAAGGAAGCCGTTGACCGCGTCGCGCGCCAGCATGCGCTGCGCCTCGCCGTAGAGCTTGTTGCGCTCGGTCTCGTCGATCGTCACGTCGATCCTGGCCATCAACGCCTTGAACTCGGGGTTCTTGTACTGGAAGTAGTAGTCGTCGCGGGCATAATTGCCGATGTCGAGCGGCTCGGTATGGGCGATCACCGTGAGGTCGAAATCCTTGCCCCGGAAGACCCGCTCCAGCCATTGCGGGAATTCCAACGGCTCGATCGAAGCGTTGATGCCGATCTGCGCCAGCAAGGCCGCGATGATCTCGCCGCCGCGCCGCGCATAGGCCGGCGGCGGCAGGCGCAGCGTGCAGGAGAAGCCGTTCGGGAAGCCCGCCGCCGCGAGCAAGCTCTTCGCCTTGGCGATGTCGACCGGATAGGTGCCGGTGAGATCGACATAGGCCGGGTGCAGCGGCGAGAAATGGCTGCCGATATAGTCGAGATCGAAGCCGTAGACGCCGAGCGCAATGGTCTTACGATCGAGCACAAGCGCGATCGCCTGCCGAACCCTGACATCGCTGAACGGCGCCTTGGCGTTGTTGATGGCGAGGATGGTCTCGCCCTCGGTCTTGCCGAGCGTGACCTTGAGCTTCGGATCGGCCTTGAGCTGCGGGATCGCCTCCGGCGCCGAGAGATTGGTGAAGGCGTCGATGTCGCCGGCCCGGAGCGCCGCGACCTGCGCCTGCGGATCGCCGATGAAGCGGAACACCGCCTTGGCCAGCGCCGGCTTCGGGCCCCAATACTCGGCATTGCGCTCGAATTCGAGCCGGTCGCCGCGGTTCCAGCGCGCGAATTTGAATGGGCCGGTGCCGACCGGCTTGGTCTTGTTGTCCGCCGCCGTCGCCGGCGAGACGATGATCGCGTCGCCCCAGGCGAGGCCATAGACGAAATTCGCCGTCGGCTGCTTCAGCTTGATCACGACCGTCAACGGATCTTGCGCCTCGATCGCGGCGATCGGCGTGAAGATCCAGCGCTGGGCATTGGTCGAATCAGGCGCGACGGCACGCTCGAAGGAGAACTTGACGTCGCGCGCCGAGAAGGGCGTGCCGTCATGGAAACGGGCATTGCCGCGCAGCTTGAAGGTATAGGTCAGGCCGTCGGGCGAGACCGTCCAGCTCTCGGCCAGCGCCGGCACGATCTTGCCGGTGCGATCCATCGCGACGAGGCCTTCAAAGATGTTCTGCAGCACGACCTCGCGTATCGCCTGCGCCGCGCCGGAGGTCGGATCAAGCGTCGGCGGCTCGAGCGTCATGCCGATCACGACGCTGTCCTTCGCCTGCGCGAAGGCCCGCAGCGGAAACGGGGTGGCGAGCGCGGCAACACCCACTCCCGCCAGAAGATCGCGCCGCGTCGTCATCGTTCACCTCCCTGATTTGGCGGCGCAAGATGGCGCGGGAACGAAGCGGGAGGCAAGAGCGGGGTTACCTATCAGCCCTCATCCTGAGGAGCGGCCGCAAGGCCGCGTCTCGAAGGATGCTTCAGAAGGCGCCCGAGGCATCTGGAGCATCCTTCGAGACGCCGCTTTCGCGGCTCCTCAGGATGAGGCTCGCGGAGGATTCTAGACGAAATAATCCGGATTGCTCGCCTGCAGATGGACGAGATCGGGCAGGAGCGTGCCGAGATGCTGGCGCATCGCCGCGATCGCGGCCTGCGCGTCATGGCGCCGGACTTCGTCGACGATGGCGAGATGCTCGCGGATGACCATCTCCATGCGCCCGGGCACCGGCAGGGTCATGCGCCGGCAGCGGTCGATCTGGCTTTTGGCGGCCTGGGCGAGTTTCCAGACGCCGGGATAGCCGGCGCCCTGCGCCAGCGCCTCATGGAAGGCCTCGTCGGCGCGGTGAAAGCTCTCCTGATCGCCAGCATCGAAGGCTTCGTGCTGGCGCGCGATCGTCGCGTCGAGCCGCGCGACGTCCTCGGCGCTCGCCCGCTCGGCCAGCAGCTCGACCGTGGCGCATTCCAGCGCCTGGCGAATGAACACCGCCTCCGGGATCGCTCCGATCGGGATGCGCGCGACGAAGGTGCCGGCCTGCGGGAAGATCTCGACCAGCCCCTCCTCCTTCAGCCGGATCAGCGCCTCGCGCACCGGCGTGCGGCTCATCCCGAAACGGGCAGTCAGCTCCTTTTCCGAGAGCGGCGCGCCCGGCCGCAGCTCCATGTCGAGAATCTCGCGCCGGAGTTCATCCTGCACCATCGCGGCGGCGGTCGCCCGTCCCGCGGGGACGGCAGCCATGCGCTGCGGTCGCCGCTCGCGCCGGCCCGCACCGGCCTCGCGACCGCTCACGGCTTCCGACATCGCCTCGCCCCGGCCATGATTGTCGCCTCCCGAATAAGACATGACGCGAGTCGACGCCTGTCGTTGACATCGACTAACACGACTCCGTTTGACGTACTAGTATATTAGTATATTGACCGCGACACAGCGCCGTGCCTATGGTCACGGCCATAAGAGGAAACGCCAGCGATGCTGCTGCACGACGATCGTCTTCTGCCTGCCGAACCGGTGACGCGCGGCATTGCGCGCCGCCTCTATGCCGGCATTCGCGACCTGCCGATCATCTCGCCGCACGGCCACACCGACCCGCGCTGGTTCGCCGAGGACAAGCCGTTTCCCGATCCGGCGACGCTGTTCGTCAAGCCCGACCACTACATCTTTCGCATGCTCTATTCCCAGGGCATCAAGCTCGAAGAGCTCGGCATCGCCCGCAAGGATGGCGGCGAGGTCGAGGGAGATCCGCGCAAGATCTGGAAGCTCTTCGCCAGCAACTGGCACCTGTTCAGGGGCACGCCGACCAGGCTCTGGTTCGAGCATGCAGCCAACACGATCTTCGGCATCCGCGAGCGGCTCAGCGCCGACAATGCCGACAGGATCTATGACCGCATCGCCGAGCAGCTGGAGCAGGGCGAGTTCCGCCCGCGGGCCTTGTTCGAGCGCTTCAAGATCGAGGCGATCTCGACCACCGAAGGCGCGCTCGACGCGCTGAAATGGCACGACATGATCCGGGACTCCGGCTGGGGCGGCAAGGTCGTCACCGCCTATCGGCCCGACAGCGTCGTCGATCCCGAATTCGAGGGCTTCAAAGGCAATCTCGAGCAGTTCGGCGAGCTGACCGGCGAGGATACCGCGAGCTGGAACGGCTATCTCGAAGCCCATCGCAAGCGCCGCGCCTATTTCATCGCGCGCGGGGCGACCTCTTCCGACCACGGCCATGCCACGGCGCGCACCGCCAACCTGACCCAGGCCGAATGCGAGAAGCTCTTCGCCAAGATCCTGAAGGGCAAGTTCTCAGCCGAGGATGCCGACCTCTTCCGCGGCCAGATGCTGACCGAAATGGCCAAGATGAGCCTCGATGACGGGCTCGTCCTGCAGATCCATCCGGGCTCCTACCGCAACCACAACCCGCATCTGTTCGAGCATTTCGGCCGCGACATGGGCTGCGACATCCCGCGCGGGCTGGACTATGTCTCGGCGCTGAAGCCGCTGCTCGACGCGGTCGGCAACGAGCCCGGCTTCACCGTCATCGCCTTCACCCTCGACGAGACCGTCTATTCGCGCGAGCTCGCCCCGCTCGCCGGCCACTATCCGGCGCTGAAGCTCGGGCCGGGCTGGTGGTTCCTCGATGCGCCCGAGGCGATGCTGCGCTTCCGCGAGCTGACCACCGAGACGGCCGGCTTCTACAACACGGTCGGCTTCAACGACGACACCCGCGCCTATCTCTCGATCCCGGCGCGCCACGACGTCGCCCGCCGGATGGACTGCCACTACCTCGCCAAGCTCGTCGCCGAGCACCGGCTCGACGAGGACGAGGCGGCGGAAGTCGCCCATGACCTCGCCTATCGCCTGGCCAAGGAGGCCTACAAGCTGTGACCGCCGCGACCAGCAGGATCGACGAACGCCAGGCCGCCCATCCGCGCGATGTGCGCGGCTACGACACCGAGGCACTGCGCCAGGATTTCCTGATCGAGCGCATCTTCGTGCAAGGCGAGATCGCGCTGACCTATAGCCATTACGACCGCATGATCGTCGGCGGCGCGATGCCGGCGGCCAAGCCCCTGACGCTCGACCCCTTCCCGCCGACCGGCACGCCCTTCTTCCTGGCGCGACGCGAGCTCGGTGTGATCAATCTCGGCGGTGCCGGCTCGGTCAGTGTCGACGGCGAGCGCTTCGACCTGCCGAGTCTCGACGCACTCTATGTCGGCCTCGGCGCGAAGGAGGTTTCCTTCGCCAGCGCCGACCCGGCGAACCCGGCCAAGTTCTACCTGACCAGCGCTCCGGCCCATCGCGAGGCCAAGCACCAGCTCATTCGCAAGGACGAGGCCAACACCCTGCATCTCGGCTCGGCCGAGACCTCGAACAAGCGCACCATCCGGCAATACATCATGCCGAACTCGACCGGCACCAACCAGCTGGTGATGGGTATGACCGCGCTGGAGCCGGGCTCGGTCTGGAACTCCATGCCCTGCCACACCCATACGCGGCGTATGGAGGCCTATCTCTACTTCAACCTCGACCCGGCCCATCGCGTCTTCCACTTCATGGGCGAGCCGCAGCAGACCCGCCACATCCTCGTCGCCAACGAGCAGGCGGTGATCTCGCCGAACTGGTCGATCCATTGCGGCTGCGGCACCTCGAACTACGCCTTCGTCTGGGCGATGGCCGGCGACAATGTCGAGTTCACCGACATGGACGCCGCCCCGGTGGAGACCCTGCGCTGATGGTGACGCGCTCGCCCTTCTCGCTGGAAGGCCGCCGGGCGCTGGTCACCGGCGCCAATACCGGCATAGGCCAGGGCATTGCCCTGGCGCTGGCGCAGGCCGGCGCGACCGTGGTCGCAGCCGGCCGCTCAAGCATGGCGGAAACGCAGAAGCTGATCGCCGAGGCCGGCGGAACCTGCCTGCCGCTCCAGGCAGATCTCCAGCAGAACGGTATTGCCGGCCGCGTCATCGACGAAGCTCAGGACCTCGCCGGCCCGCTCGACATCCTCGTCAACAATGCCGGCATCATACGCCGGGCCGACGCGCTCGACTTCAGCGAGAGCGACTGGGACGAGGTGATGAACCTCAACCTCAAGGCCAATTTCTTCCTGGCCCAGGCCTTCGCCAAAGCCGCCCTCGCCGCTGGCCGGACCGGCCGCATCGTCAACATCGCCTCGCTGCTCTCCTTCCAGGGCGGTATCCGCGTCGCCTCCTATACGGCGAGCAAGAGCGGGCTAGCCGGCCTGACCCGGCTCCTCGCCTGCGAATGGGCAGCCAAGGGTATCAATGTGAATGCCATCGCGCCCGGCTATGTCGAGAGCAACAACACCGAAGCACTGCGTGCCGATCCCGAGCGCAACGCCGCGATCCTCGGCCGGATTCCGGCCGGGCGCTGGGGCAAGCCCTCGGATATCGGCGGCGCGGCCGTGTTCCTGGCGAGCGACGCCGCTTCCTACATCCACGGCGCGATCCTTCCTGTCGACGGAGGCTGGCTGGCAAGATGACCGACCGTCTCAACGCCTTCTTCCAGCATGATGCGGATATCGCCTGGGAGGCGACCGATCCCGGCATCAAGCGCAAGATCATGGGCTACGGACCGGACCTGATGGTGGTGCGCGTCGCCTTCGAGAAGGGCGCGGTCGGCAAGCCGCATCAGCACCCGCACCGCCAGGCCTGCTTCGTCGAGAGCGGCGTCTTCGACGTCACCATCGATGGTGAGACCAGCCGGCTTTCCGCCGGCGACAGCTTCTTCGTGCCGGCGAACCTCATCCATGGCGTCGTCGCCATCGAGGCCGGGCAGCTCGTCGATTCCTTCACGCCGATGCGGGAGGAATTTCTCTAGACACCGCCGCGCCGGCCTTCCGCCGGCAGGGCGCCCACCACGGGCAAGAACGACCGGAAAATCCGGCGAATTTCAAACGGGAGGGACTTCAACATGATCACGAGACGGCATTTCGCCGCGCTTGCGGGCGCGGCCTTCATCACCAGCCTCAGCATGTCGGCGCAGGCGCAGAACGTCACCCTGCGCTCCACCGACATCCATCCGACAGATTATCCGACGGTCGAAGCCGTCCGCCACATGGGCAAGCTGCTCGACGAGCGCACCCAGGGCCGCATCAAGATCAACGTCTTCCACTCGGCCCAGCTCGGCCAGGAGAAGGACACGATCGACCAGACGCGCTTCGGCGTCATCGACATGAACCGCATCAACATGGCGCCGTTCAACAATCTGATCCCGGCGACCAACGTGCCGTCGCTGCCCTTCATCTTCCGCTCTGTCGACCATATGCGGAAGGTCATGGACGGCCCGATCGGCGACAACCTGCTGAAGGACTTCGAGAAGCACGACCTGATCGGCCTCGCCTTCTACGATTCCGGCTCGCGCTCCTTCTACAACTCCAAGAAGGCGATCAACACGCCCGCCGACATGAAGGGCATGAAGATCCGCGTCCAGCAGTCGGACATGTTCGTCGCCCTCGTCTCGGCGCTCGGCGCCAATGCCACGCCGATGCCGTTCGGCGAGGTCTATTCGGCGCTCCAGACCGGCGTCATCGACGGCGCCGAGAACAACTGGCCGTCCTATGAATCGACCCGGCACTTCGAGGTCTCGAAGTTCTATTCGCAGACCGAGCACTCGCTCTCTCCGGAAGTGCTGGTGATGTCGAAGCGGTCCTTCGACAAGTTCAACGCCGCCGATCAGGCGCTGATCAAGACGGCTGCCAAGGAATCCGTCGCCAAGATGCGCGAGCTCTGGGACGCCCGCGAGAAGGCTTCGGAAGCCAAGGTCAAGGCCGGCGGCGCCCAGATCAACGCGGTCGAGAAGCAGCCCTTCATCGACGCGATGAAGCCGGTCTACGACAAGTTCGTCACCGATCCGAAGCTCAAGGAAATGGTCACCGCGATCCAGGCGGTGAAGTGAGCTGAATGGCGGGGCAGCCTCCGGGCTGCCCCGTTCTTTTATCGAGCAGGCCCTCATCCTCAGGAGCGATCGCAGATCGCGCCCCGCTAGGATGATCCGGGGATCGCTGGAGCCATCCTTCGAGACGCCGCTTCGCGGCTCCTCAGGATGAGGGCTGAGCCTGAACGACCGGCACCCATTCTTGGACATCCCATGCACGCCTTCACAGCGTCTCTCACGCGCCTCGGCGCCAAGCTCAGCCTCTACGCGCTGTTCACCGCCGGAACCGGCCTCGTCCTGATGACCATCATGGTCGCCTGGGGGGTGTTCGGCCGCTACGTCCTCAACGACACGCCGATCTGGGTCGAGGCCGGCTCGCTCTTCCTGATGTCCTGGTTCATCCTGCTCGGGGCCGCCGTCGGCGTGCGCGAGAGCGACCATCTCGGCTTCGAAGTCGGGCTCGTCATGTCGCCGCCGCCGCTGCGCACAGTCCTCATCCTGATCGGCGAGGGGCTGGTCTGCGCCTTCGGCCTCGCCATGCTGGTCTATGGTACTCAGCTCGCCATCGGCACCTGGAGCGACCGCATGCCGATCATCGGCATCTCGCGCGGCTGGGACTATGTCCCGATCGCCGCCGGCGGCGGGCTGATCGCCCTGTTCGCGCTCGAGAAGATGCTGCTCTTCGTCACCGGCCTGACACAGGCCCCGCTCGGCTTCGGCCATTTCGGCTCCGAGCAGGAGGTCTGAGCCATGGAACTCTGGGTTCTCTTCGGCACCTTCTCGCTGCTGCTTCTGATCGGCGTACCCGTCGCCTTCTGCCTCGGCATCGCCTCGGTCGCGACCGTCGCCTATATGGGCCTGCCGCCGGTCGTCGTCTTCCAGCAGATGAATTCCGGCATGAACGCCTTCGCCATGATGGCGATCCCGTTCTTCATCTATGCCGGCGACCTGATGATCCGCGGCGGCATCGCCGAACGTCTGATCCAGATGGCGTCGAGCCTGGTCGGGCATCTGCGCGGCGGCCTCGGGCAGGTCAATGTCGTGACCTGCACGCTCTTCGGCGGTATTTCCGGTTCGGCCGTGGCCGACGCCTCGGCCGTCGGCGGCCTGATGATCCCGCAGATGAAGAAGCGCGGCTATGACGCCGACTATGCCGTCAACGTCACGGCGAATGCGGCGATCATCGCGCTCCTGATCCCGCCCTCGCACAACATGATCATCTATTCGCTGTCGGCGGGCGGCAACATTTCGATCGCCGACCTGTTCACCGCCGGCATCGTGCCCGGGCTGATGCTTTGTGGCGCATTGATGGTCGCCGCCTGGGCGGTCGCGGTGAAGCGCGGCTATCCGCGCGAGGCCTTTCCGGGCTTTGCAGCCGTCGGCCGCTACGTCGTCGTCGCGACACCCGGCATCCTCTTGATCGGCATCATCTTCGGCGGCGTCCGCTCCGGTGTCTTCACCGCAACGGAATCCTCCTGCGTTGCTGTCGTGTATGCGATCCTCGTCACCATCCTGGTCTATCGCCAGCTGACCTGGACCGCCTTCGTCGAGGCGACCTTGGGTGCCGTCCGCACCACCGCCATGGTGCTGCTGGTGATCGGCACCGCCGGCGCCTTCGGCTGGCTGATGGCCTTCCTCGAGGTGCCGCAGGCGACGATCGCGGCGATGAAGGCGGTCTCCGACAATCCACTCGTCATCCTCCTGATGATCAACCTGATCCTGCTGGTGCTCGGCACCTTCATGGACATGGCGCCGATGATCATCATCTGCACGCCGATCTTCCTGCCCGTGGTCAAGGCCTTCGGCGTCGACCCGATCCATTTCGGCGTGATCCTGATCCTCAATGCCGGCATCGGTCTCAACACCCCGCCGGTCGGCTCGGTGCAGTTCGTCGCCTGCGCCATCGGACGCATCTCGATCGGCGAATCCATGCGCACGATCTGGCCCTTCTATGGTGCATCGGTTGCCGTGCTCCTGCTGGTGACCTATGTGCCGGGCTTCTCCCTCTGGCTGCCGAGGCTGTTCCATTGACGCGCCTGTCTTCCGCCACGCTCGCCGCCCTCCCCGCCATCGTCCGGCGCCCGGGCTATGACCGCAGCAAGCTTGAGCCCGGCATCGTCCATCTCGGGCTCGGCGCCTTCGCCCGCGCCCATCTCTGCGAGTTCACCGACGATGCGCTGGAGACCGAGTTCGGCGCCTGGGGCATCATCGGCGCCAGCCTGCAGCGGCCCGACCAGCGCGACCGGCTGAAGCCGCAGGACGGGCTCTACACCTTCCTGAAGCGCGCTCCGGCCGGCCCTGAGCTGCGCGTCATCGGCTCGGTGCTCGACGTGCTCGTCGCGCCCGAGAACCCGCAGGCGCTGGTCGCGAAACTCGCCTCGGCCGAGACGAAAATCGTCTCGCTGACCGTCACCGAGAAGGGCTATTGCCACGATCCGGCGACCGGCAGGCTCAAGGCCGACCATCCCGACATCGTCCACGACCTCGCCAATCCCGGCGCGCCGCGCTCGGCCGTCGGCCTGATCGTCGCCGGTCTCACCGCCCGCAAGGCTACCGGCCTCGGGCCGTTCACGGCACTCTGCTGCGACAACCTTCCCTCCAACGGCCATGTCCTGGCCGGCCTCGTCCGCGATTTCGCGGCGCTGCGCGACGACAAGCTCGCCGCCTGGATCGAGACCAACGGCGCCTTCCCCTCGACCATGGTCGACCGCATCGTACCGGCGACCACCGATGCCGACATCGCCGAGGTGGCGAGCCTGCTCGGCCAGGACGACGCGGCCCCGGTGATCGGCGAGCCCTTCCGGCAATGGGCGATCCAGGACGTCTTCGCCGCTGGAAGGCCGCGCTGGGATGCGGCCGGCGCCCAGATGGTTTCGGAGGTCGCGCCCTTCGAGTTCATGAAGCTGCGCATGCTCAACGGCGCGCATTCGAGCCTCGCCTATCTCGGCTATCTCGCCGGCCATGAGACGGTCGCCGATGCCAGCTGCGATCCGGTCTTCGCCCGCTTCCTGCAGGGGCTCTGGAGCGAGATCATCCCGACCGTGCCGGCGCCGCAGGGCGTCGACCTTGGAACTTACGCCGGCGATCTGCTCGCCCGCTTCCAGAACCCGGCGATCCGCCACCGCACCTGGCAGATCGCCATGGACGGCTCGCAGAAGCTGCCGCAGCGCCTGCTCGGCACCATCCGCGAGCGGCTGAAGGCCGGCGCGCCGATCGACCGCCTCGCGCTCGGCGTCGCTGCCTGGATGTCCTATGTCGCCGGCACCGACGAGAAGGGCGCCGCTATCGACGTGCGCGATCCCCTCGCCGCGGAGTTCGCTGCGCGCGCCAAGGCCGCCGGCCGCAATGCCGCGGCACTGAGCACCGCCATGTTCGATCTCGGCGCGATATTCGGCAACGACCTGCCGCGCGAGCAGCGTTTCACGCAGGCGGTGGCCGACCATCTCGGCAGCCTGTTCCAGAAGGGCGCGAAGGCGACGGCCGCAGCACTGGGGTAAGCTCAGACTGCCACTCCCGCAAACCTCGAGTCGTCCCGGGCAAGCCACGAAGTGGCGCCGATCCGGGACCCATGCCTGAGCCCTTATCGGCGAGGTTCAGGCATGGGTCCCGGATCTCCCTGCGGTCGCCCGGGACGACTCGCGCGTGGCGCATCCCTCTTGATCCCTGCCACGCCCTGGCGCCAGATGCGGGAGATGATCGCCCGCATCACCAAAGCGCTTGCCGCCAGCGCCCTCGCCGCTCTGCTGCTCCTGCCCTCGGGCGGAGCGATGGCACAGGCGCAACCTGCCTCATCTTACGTCGTGCCGAACTTCTGGGATCCGAATGTCCGGCTCGAGCGGCCCGATCCCGGCCCGCCGCGGGTGATCCGCTTCCTCGCCGACGACGATTTCCCGCCGATGCACTTCGCGACGCCCGAGGGCGGCGTCACCGGCTTCTCGGTCGAGCTCGCCCGCGCCGTCTGCGAGAAGCTCGCCATAACCTGCACGGTGCAGGCCCGCCGCTTCGACACCCTGCTCGACTCGCTCGCCGAGGGCCGCGGCGATGTGCTCGCCGCCGCCATCCCGGTCACCCGCGAATTGCGCGAGCGCTTCGCAGCGAGCCATCTCTATTACCGCTCGCCCGCCCGCTTCGTCACGACGCGCGGCAATGCGCGCGCCGATCTCGACCTCGTCGCACTCCAGGGCAAGCGCGTCGCCGTGATCGCCGGCACCGCCCATCAGGCCTTCCTCGAGCAGCTCGCGCCCTTCGTGCAGCGCCGTGAGGTCGTGGACATGCTGGCGGGGCTGACCCTGCTGCGCAGCGGCGACGCCGAATATGTCTTCGGCGACGGCTTTGCCCTGGCGCTCGCCCTCGCCGGCCGGGGCGGCAACGAGCTCGCCTTCGCCGGCGGCCCCTATCTGGAATCGCGCTATTTCGGCGAGGGCGTCAGTTTCCTGCTGCGCAAGGACGAGCTGCCGCTCAAGCGTGCCATCGACTATGCGCTGCAGTCGCTCTGGGACGACGGCACCTATGCGCGCCTGTTCATCCGCTTCTTTCCGGTGAGCCCGTTCTGATCAGTCCCCGGCGGTCGCGGCCGAGGCGTTGCTGCGCTCGCCCTGCAGTGCCTGGCGCGCCACCGCCGCCATCCAGCCCGCGGTCGCCGGCAGGATCGCGTCGTTGAAATTGTAGCGCTCATTGTGCAGCTCGCCGCCATGCTGCGCCGGACCGTTGCCGATCCAGACATAGGCACCCGGCCGACCCTGCGTCAGCATCGGGAAATCCTCCGACGCCGTGCTCGGCGGCAGATCGCGCCGGACCGAGAGCCCGGCGCTCTTCGCCGCCGCGATCGCCAGCTCTTCCTCGATCTCGCTGTTGACCGTCGGCGCCCCCATCGCGGTGAGCATCACCTCGGCCCGCATCTCGAAGGTTTCGGCGATGCCTTCGCTGATCTGCCTGATCCTCGCCATCACGCGCTCGCGCACCGGCAGGCGATAGGTCCGGAACGTGCCTTTCAGGATGACGCTGTCCGGGATCTGGTTGTGCACCGTGCCGCCCTTGATCGCCCCGATCGAGACGACCGCGCTGTCGATCGGCTCGACATTGCGGGCGACGATGGTCTGCAATGCGACGATGAGGTGGCCGGCGGCGACGATCGGGTCACGCGTCAGGTCGGGCTTGGCGGCATGGCCGGCCGTGCCGTGCAGCGTAATCTCGAACTTGCCGGGATCGGACATCACCGGCCCGCGATGCACCTGCACCGTGCCGGCCTCCAGCCCCGGCCAGTTGTGGAAGCCGAAGACCCGCTCCATCGGGAAGCGTTCCAACAGCCCGTCGGCGATCATCGCCCGCGCGCCGGCGCCGTTTTCCTCGGAAGGTTGGAAGATCAGTTGCACCGTTCCGCTCCAGCTCTCGTCGCGCAGCAGGAGCGCCGCCGCCCCGAGCAGCGACACGGTATGGCCGTCGTGACCGCAGGCATGCATCACCCCCGCTTTCTGGGAAGCGTAGGGCAGGTCGTTGGCCTCCTTGATCGGCAAGGCGTCGATATCGGCGCGCAGGCCGACGCTGCGGTCGGAACTGCCGCGCTTCAGCGTCGCGACGACGCCGTGCCCGCCGATATTGGCGGTGAAGGGCACGCCGAGCTCACGGAGCTTCTCCTGGATGAAGGCGCTGGTGCTCTGTTCGTACCGCGACAGTTCCGGATTGGCGTGCAGGTGCTGGCGCCAGGCGGTGAGTGTGTCGTGCAGGTCGCGGTCCAATGCGGCATCCTTTCAGGCTTCTGCCCGTAAGGCTTGGGCCGGCACAGCCTATACCCCTCCCCTGCTCCGGCAAGGCATCCTTGCGGGGGCAGCCGAGGCGCGACAGCGCATTGACGCCGCCCACGCATATCTGCGAAACCGCCCGCTCCCCTGCCGCATTTGCGAGGACCTCAGGCCAAATGTCCGCTTTCGAACCCGCGCTGATCGAAGCCGCCCGCGTCTCGGCCGCCTGGCCGTTCGAGGAAGCGAAGAAGCTCGTCGCGCGGCTGCAGAAATCGGGCAAGAAGGAGGTCCTGTTCGAGACCGGCTACGGCCCGTCGGGCCTGCCGCATATCGGCACCTTCGGCGAGGTCGCCCGCACCTCGATGGTGCGCCACGCCTTTCGCGTGTTGACCGATGACGCCATCCCGACCCGGCTGATCGCCTTCTCGGACGATCTCGACGGCCTGCGCAAGGTCCCGGACAACGTCCCGAACAAGGAGCTGCTGGCGCAGCATCTCGGCAAGCCGCTGACCGAGGTGCCGGACCCGTTCGGCACGCATGACTCCTTCGGCCGGCACAACAATGCCCGCCTCTGCGCCTTCCTCGACCAGTTCGGCTTCGACTACGAGTTCAAGTCGTCGACCGACGCCTATCGCGCCGGCGAGTTCGACGCGACCCTGCTCAAGATGCTCGCCCGCTTCGACAAGGTCATGTCGATCATGCTGGCGACCCTGCGCGAGGAGCGCGCCGCGACCTATTCGCCCTTCCTGCCGATCCACCCGAAGACCCGCATCGTCATGCAGGTGCCGATCGAGGCGCGCGACGTCGAGGCCGGCACCATCACCTGGACCGACCCCGCGACCGGCGAGCGCTTCACCACCCCGGTCACGGGCGGCCATGCCAAGCTGCAATGGAAGCCGGACTGGGCGATGCGCTGGGTGGCGCTCGGCGTCGATTACGAGATGGCCGGCAAGGACCTGATCGACTCCGTCAAGGTTTCCTCGCAGATCGCCCGCGCCCTCGACGGCACGCCGCCGGAAGGCTTCAACTACGAGCTCTTCCTCGACGAGCAGGGCCAGAAGATCTCGAAGTCGAAGGGCAATGGCCTGACCATCGAGGAATGGCTCGACTACGGCTCGCCGGAAAGCCTGGCGCTGTTCATGTATTCGCGGCCGCGCGAGGCCAAGAAGCTGCATTTCGACGTGATCCCGCGCGCCGTCGACGAGTATCTCCAGTTCCTCGGCGGCTATGAGCGCCAGGACTGGAAGAACCGGCTCGGCAACCCGGCCTGGCACATCCATGCCGGCAATCCGCCGGCTCCGGAGCTGGTGGCGCAGGCCGGTTCGGGCGAGAACGCCACCCGCACGCAGATCACCTTCGGCCTGCTGCTCAACCTCGTCGCCGTCGCCAATTCCGAGGACAAGGCGGTGCTCTGGGCCTTCCTGCAGCGCTATGCGCCGGATGTCTCGGCGCAAACCCATCCCCGCCTCGATGCGCTAGTCGGCTACGCGATCGCCTATTTCCGCGACTTCGTTAAGCCGGCCAAGCATTACCGTCTGCCTGACGATGTTGAGCGCGAGGCCTTCGCTGCGCTCGCCGACGCACTGGCCGCCCTGCCGGCCGACGCCTCGGCCGAAACCGTGCAGGACACGGCTCTCGACATCGCCCGCACCATCCCGCGCTACCAGAACTTCCAGGCCAAGAGCGCGACGCCGGAGCGTCCCGCCGTCACCGGCGAATGGTGGAAGGCTATCTATCAGGTGCTGTTCGGCGAGGAGCAGGGCCCGCGCTTCGGCTCCTTCGCGGCGATCTACGGGCTGGAAAACACCCGCAAGCTGATCGCCAAGGCGCTCGCCGGCGATCTCCTGCGCGAGCATGAGGACTTCGTCGCAGCCCGCAAAGCGGGCTGAGGTCACCGGAAGGTTGCCCCTCGCAACGCCTCATCCTGAGGAGCCGCGTCAGCGGCGTCTCGAAGGATGCTCCAGCGTGATGAGGAGCCAACTGGAGCATCCTTCGAGACGGCCTTGCAGGCCTCCTCAGGATGAGGACCGCGCCTCAAAGGTACGCTGTAGATGGAGCAACCGATGACCGACGCCGCGACTGTCGAACGCGCCATCGAGAGCCGCCGCGCCATCCGCGCCTTCCTGCCCGATCCCGTCGATCCGGCGCTGGTCCGTCGCCTGCTTGAGCTTGCAGCCTGCTCGCCGAGCGGCACCAACATGCAGCCCTGGCGCGTGCGGGTGCTCGGCCCGCAAGCTCGCACCCGGCTGGAACAGGGACTGATCGCGGCACTCGATTCTCCTGACCTGCCGGCTGAGGAGGAGTATCGCTACTATCCCCAGACCTTCCGCGAGCCCTATCTCTCGCGCCGCCGCAAGGTCGGCTGGGATCTCTATTCCCTGCTCGGCGTCGTCCGCGGCGATCATGAAGGCATGAAGCGCCAGACAAAGGCCAATCTGCGCTTCTTCGGCGCGCCGGTGGCCCTGATGGTGACGATCGACCGTGACCTCGAGATCGGCTCCTGGCTCGATCTCGGCATGTTCGTGCAGACCTTCCTGATCGCCACCCAGGCGCATGGCCTCGATTCCTGCCCGCAGGCGATCTTCGCGCGCTTTCACCCGGTGGTGCGGCGCGAGCTTGCGATCCCTGAAAGCGAGGTCGTGGTCTGCGGCATCGCTCTCGGCAAGGCCGACCCCGACGCCCCCGCCAACCGGCTGGTGCCGGAGCGCGAGCCGGTCGAAGGTTTTACGAGCTGGCTGGACTGAACCTCGGCGCCGGCGACCTTCAGCCGGCGACAGCGGTGTATTCGGTTTCGATCGAGGAGCTGTGGGCCTCGTGATCGAAGCCGTAGATATGGATCGAGATCGCCTCGCCCGGTCCGCGATTCTGCATGCGGTGGATGTTCGGGCCCGTCGGCAGCATGCAGGCGACGTAGCCCGCCAGCCGGTCGTGCTCCTCGGTCGGCACCGCACGGGTCGCGTCGACGGCGCGGTACCAAGTCTCTGACACCGTGCCGGAGACGACGCCGAAGCAGCAGGAACAGTGATGATCGTGGATCGAGGTCGTCGCGCCCTCGGCCCAGACCATGGCCCAGACGCTGACGGCATCGTCGCCGACGAGCAGATTGCGGGCATAGCCGCCAGGCTTGCGCAGCAGCGGCAGGCGCTGGACCAGTTCGGGGATCGCGACGAGTTCATGCAGAACGGCACGCGCCGCCGCGAGATAGTCGCGCGAGCAGGTCCCCTCATCGGTCCGCAGGCCGCGCAATACCGCCCCGCGCCGCTCCTCGTTGAGGAATCCCTGCATGCCCTGATCTCCCGGTCGCGATTGCCGGGGTATGATAGGTCGGGCTCAAGGGGAAGGATTTGCTACCTCACGCCAAAACCCACGAAAATTGAAAATTGATACCAATAATCGAATTGCAACGAGCATCAGATTCTCACACAGATAATTTCAGACAGTTTTCATTCCAGCCTCGGAGAAGTCCCTTGGCCAAGCTCGACAGCTTCGATCTGCGCATCCTCGCGCTGCTGCAGGCGGATGCGAGCCTGCCGCTGGCCGATATCGCCGAAGCCGTGGGACTTTCCTCGACACCCTGCTGGCGGCGCATCCAGAAGCTCGAAGCGGCCGGCTATATAAGGCGTCGGGTCGCGCTGCTCGACCGCGACAAGCTCAGCGCCGGCGTCACCGTCTTCATCGCGGTCAAGACCTCCAGGCATTCGATGGAATGGCTGGAGCGCTTCCACACGGCGGTGCACGATCTGCCGGAGATCGTCGACTTCTACCGGATGAGCGGCGAGATCGACTATCTGCTCAAGGCCTATGTCTCCGACATCGCCGCCTATGACGCGCTCTACAAGAAGCTGATCTCGCGCATCGACCTCAGCGACGTCACTTCGATGTTCGCGATGGAAGAGCTGAAATCGACCTCGGCGATCCCGCTCGGCTTCGCGGCCGAGGGACGCTGAACCCGGCTCAGGCCATCAGCCCATCGGCCGCCGCGACCCGGCGCAGATGATGCGGCGTGTCGCCGAACAGGCTCTCGATCATGGTCAGGCGCTTGAAGTAGTGCGCGCCGATATACTCCATGGTCATGCCGATGCCGCCATGGAGCTGCACCGCCTCCTGCCCGACGAGGCGGCAGGAGCGGTTGACCTGGACCTTCGCCGCCGACAGTGCCGCAGCGCGCTCTTGCGCCTCGGGATGCTCGACCATCATCGCGGCATAGAAGGCCATGGAACGCGCCTGTTCGAGCGCGATCAGCATATCGACGGCCCGGTGCTGCAGAACCTGAAAATTGCCGATCGGCATGCCGAACTGCGTGCGGGTCTTGAGATAGTCGACGGTCAGCGCATGCAACGCCGCCATCGCGCCGACAGCCTCGGCGGCAAGAGCCGCGATCGCGTACTCGGAGAGGCGCTGCAGCACGGGCAGGCCCTTGCCCTCCTCCCCCAGCAGATCCGCATCGGCGACCCGCACCCCGGAAAGGCCGATCTCGGCAGCCCGCCCGCCATCCTGCGTCGCATAGCCGGTGATCCGCAGGCCCGGCGCATCGGCCGGCACCAGAAAGAGACTGATCCCCTGCGCATCGCGGCGCGCGCCGGCCGTCCGGGCACTGACCACGATGAGCGCGGCGCTGTCGCCGTTGAGCACGACGCTCTTGGCGCCATCCAGCAGATAGCCGCCCTCGACCTTGCGCGCCGTCATGGCGATGTCGTTGAGGTCGTAGCGCGCCTGTTTCTCGGTCTGGGCGAGCGCGAGCCGCAGCGAACCTTCGACCACGGCCGGGATCAGCCGCCGCTTCTGCTCGGCCGAGCCGGCGAGCCGCAGGGCGCCACCGCCGAGCACCACGCTCGCAAGGTAGGGTTCCAGCGCCAGCCCCTTGCCGAGCGCCTCCATCACCACCAGCGTCTCGACCGGCCCGCCGCCGAAACCGCCCTCCGCCTCGCTGAACGGAATGCCCAGGAGACCCATCTCGGCGAACTGCGCCCAGCCCCGCTCGGAGAAGCCGAGCGGTTCGCGGGCGAGTTTCTGGCGCGTCTCCAGCGAAGGGTAGTTCGCCGCGATCAGCCGCTCGACGCCGTCCTTGAGCTGCGCCTGTTCGAGGGAGAGGTCGAAATCCATGGTGATTTCCTGTCAGCAGCAGGGAATTCCAGCCCTCATCCTGAGGAGCGGGCATCGCCCGCGTCTCGAAGGATGTTCCAGTGCTTTCCGGAAGCATCCTTCGAGACGCCGCGACGCGGCTCCTCAGGATGAGGGCTGAGGCATGGTGGCTTCACAAGCCCAGCACCGCCTTGGCGATGATGTTCTTCTGGATCTCGTTCGAGCCGCCATAGATCGAGACCTTGCGGTTGTTGAAATAGCTCGTGGCGGCCGCATCGGCCCATTCATAGTCGAAGGGCCAGTCATTGGTCGGCTCCGCGCCGCGCTCGGGCGCCGCCAATGCGAAGGGGCCGGCGACTTCGAGCAGGAGTTCCGTCGTCGCCTGCTGCAATTGCGAGCCCTTGATCTTCAGGATCGAGGAAGCCGGGTCCGGCCTGCCGGGATCGCGCGCCTGGGCTGCGACGACCCGCATCTGGGTGATCTCCAGCGCCTTCAATTCGATCTCGACCCCGGCGAAGCGCTCGCGGAAGTCGCGATCCGCCCACATCGTGCCCTCGCCCGCCGGCATCTCCTGCGCGAGACGCCTGATCCTTGCCATGCGCTCCTTGGAGAGGCCGATTCGGGCGATGCCGGTGCGCTCATTGGCAAGCAGGAATTTGGCATAGTCCCAGCCCTTGTTCTCCTCGCCGACGAGGTTTTCGGCGGGCACCCTGACCTTGTCGAAGAAGACCTCGTTGACCTCGTGCCGGCCTTCCAGAGTGATGATCGGCCGCAGGGTGATGCCCGGCGTCTTCATATCGATCAGCAGGAAGGAGATGCCGGCCTGCTTCTTAGCCGCCGGATCGGTCCGCACCAGGCAGAATATCCAGTCGGCATGCTGGCCGAGCGTCGTCCAGGTCTTCTGGCCGTCGACGATGTAGTGCTCGCCCTCGCGCACCGCCTTGGTCTTGAGCGAGGCGAGATCGGAGCCCGCACCGGGCTCGGAGAAGCCCTGGCACCACCAGTCGTCGAGATTGGCGATGCGGGCCAGGTGCCGCTCCTTCTGCGCCTGCGAGCCGAAGGCGGCGATCACCGGACCGACCATGTAGCAGTTGAACTGCTGCGGCAGCGGCACGGCGGCGAGCAGCATCTCCTCGGTGAAGATGTAGCGCTGGATCGCCGTCCAGTCCTGCCCGCCCCATTCCCTGGGCCAGTGCGGCACCGCCCAGCCTTTGGCGTTCATGATCCGCTGCGAGGTGACATAATCCTCGCGCGTCAGCCCGCGCCCTTCCGAGACCTTGCGCCGGATCTCGGCCGGGATCTCGTTGCGGAAGAACCGGCGCACCTCATCGCGGAAAGCCAGTTCCTCGGGCGTGAAGCGCAGGTCCATGGGTACCTCCCGTCATTCTCGGGCGAAGCGAAGCGCAGACCCGAGAATCTCCTGACGCGAATGCTGGTTTCCGAGATGGTCGGTCAGGCCCGACCATCGCGCTCGCTTACGAATTGATCTCGAACAGTCCGGCGCAGCCCATGCCGCCGGCGACGCACATGGTGACGACCGCATAGCGTGCCTTGCGCCGGCGGGCCTCCAGCAGCGCATGGCCGACGAGGCGCGCCCCGCTCATGCCGAAGGGGTGGCCGATCGCAATCGCCCCGCCATTGACGTTGACCTTCT
The DNA here is from genome assembly GCF_001509835.1 of Allobosea sp. WAO. GTDB lineage: Bacteria > Pseudomonadota > Alphaproteobacteria > Rhizobiales > Beijerinckiaceae > Allobosea. Next base: position 333,802 of record NZ_JXTJ01000012.1, on the reverse strand, counting down.
CGGGATCGATGCCGAGCTGGTCGCGGCAATAGAGCGACTGCGAGGCGAAGGCCTCGTTCAGCTCCCAGAGGTCGATGTCGGAGACCTTGAGACCGTTGCGTTCGAGCAGGCGCGGCACCGCGAAGACCGGGCCGATGCCCATCTCGTCGGGCTCGCAGCCGGCGGCGGCAAAGCCCCGGAAGATGCCGAGCGGCTCCAGCCCGCGGCGCTTCGCCTCCTGCGCCGACATCACCACGCTGGCCGAGGCGCCGTCCGAGAGCTGGCTGGCATTGCCGGCGGTGATGAACTGGTCCTCGCCGCGCACCGGCTTCAGCTTGGCGAGCGCTTCCAGCGTCGTGTCCGGCCGGTTGCCCTCGTCCTTCGCTAGCGTCACCTCCTCCTGGCGGACCTCGCCGGTCGCCTTGTCGGTCACCGCCATCATCGCGCTCATCGGCACGATCTCGTCGTCGAAGAGCCTGCGCTGCTGGGCGGCGGCGGTGCGGCGCTGACTTTCCAGCGAAAAGGCGTCCTGTGCCTCGCGCGAGATTCCGTAGCGCTGCGCGACATTGTCGGCCGTCTCGATCATCGTCGTGTAGATCGAGGGCTTGTTGGCGGTGAGCCAGTCGTTCATGGCGAGATCGCGCCTCGTCACCGGCTGCACGAGGCTGATCGACTCGACGCCGCCGCCGACCGCGACCGGCACGCCGTCCATCACGACGCGCCGCGCCGCATGAGCGATAGCCTCCAGCCCCGAGGCACAGAAGCGGCTGACCGTGACGCCCGCCGACTGCACGGGAATCCCGGCGACCAGCGCGGCATGGCGCGCGACGTTGAGGCCCGTGGCGGCCTCCGGATAACCGCAGCCCATCACGACTTCCTCGACCGCCTCCGGCTCGAGCTTCGCCCGTGCCATCGCGTGACGGATCGCATGGGCGGCCATGTCGGCGCCGCGCACCTGGTTGAAGGCGCCGCGATGGGCCTTGCCGATCGGCGTGCGGGCGGTCGAGACGATGACGGCTTCGGTCATGGCGCTAGGATGTCCTCTATCGATGATCTGATCTGTCTTCGTCCGAACGGCCGACAGGAATGTCTCCTACGCCGCCTTAAGCGCCGAAAAGCCCTTGCCCTCGGCGGCGAGCCTGCGCAGCAGCGGCGCCGGCTCGAGCGAGGTATCGCCGCTTTCCGCCGCTTGCTCCTCCAGCCGCCGGACGATCACGTCGAGGCCGACGGCCTCGGCCCAGTGCATCGGCCCGCCCCGCCAGGCCGGCCAGTTGTAGCCGGTGAGCCAGACGATATCGATGTCCCCGGAACGCGTCGCGATGCCCTCTTCGAGGATGCGTGCGCCCTCGTTGACCATCGGGTCGAGCAGGCGCGCCAGGATTTCCTCGCCGGTGAAGCTGCGGCGGGCGACGCCCTCCTTCGCCGAGACATCGGCGATCAGCGCCTCGGCCTCCGGGTCACGCTGCCCGGCGCGCGCGCCTTCCGGATAGAGGTAATAGCCGCGGCCGGTCTTCTGGCCGAACCAGCCGCGCTCGCAGATCGCATCCGCCACGGCCGCCGTCTTGCCGCGCGATTTGCGGCTGCGCCAGCCGATATCGTTGCCGGCGAGATCGGACATGGCGAAGGGCCCCATCTTGAAGCCGAAGCCGGTCAGCGCCGCATCGACCTCATGCGGCAGGGCGCCGGCGACGAGCAGCCGCTCGGCGGCGCGGGTGCGCTGCTCCAGCATGCGGTTGCCGACGAAGCCAAAGCAGTTGCCGACCACGACCGGCACCTTGCCGAGCCGGCGCCCGAGCGCGATCGCGGTCGCCACCACATCGGCGGCGACGCCTTCCGGCCGCACGATCTCGAGCAGCTTCATCACATTGGCCGGGCTGAAGAAATGCATGCCGAGCACATCGGACGGACGCGTCGTCGCCGTGGCGATCTCGGTCAGGTCGAGATAGGAGGTGTTGCTGGCCAGGACCGCGCCCGGCTTGGCGACCTTGTCGAGCGCGCCGAAGATCTCGCGCTTGACGCCCATCTCCTCGAAAGCCGCTTCGATCACGATATCGGCCTCCGCGGCGGCGGCGATGCCGACCGCCGGCGTGATCAGCGCCATGCGCTGCTCGCGCGTCGCCTCGGTCATCGAGCCGCGCTTCACCGAGAAGCCATAGGTGTCGCGGATGCGGGCATGGCCCCTCTCGACCTGCTCCTGCGAGGTCTCGATCAGCGTCACCGGGATGCCGGCATTGGCGAAGCACATGGCGATGCCGCCACCCATGGTGCCGGCACCGATCACCGCAGCGCGCGCGATCGGCCGCGGCTTGACGCTCTCGTCGATGCCGGGGACCTTCGCCGCCTCGCGCTCGGCGAAGAAGGCATGGCGCAGCGCCTTGGAGCGCTCGTCGACGACGAGCCTGGCGAACAGGGCCCGTTCAGTGGCAAGGCCTTCGGCCAGCGGCAGCGTGAAGGCAGCGCGCACCGCCTCGATCAGCGCCATCGCGTTCGGCATGTCGCCGGACTTGGCAGCTGCGTCCCTGGCCAGCGCCTCGAAGGCCTCGCGATCGGCCTGCGTCAGCTTTTCCGCGATCTCGCCGGTCTTACGCGGCCTGCCCTTCGCGGCGAGTTCCTGCGCCAAGCCTGCGGCCGCCGCGACGAGATCTCCCTCGACGACAAGGTCGACCAACCCGAGATCGAGCGCCTTCTGCGCCGCGACCGGCTCGCCCGACAGCATCATCGGAAAGGCCTTGGCGGCACCGATCAGGCGCGGCAGGCGCTGCGTGCCGCCGGCGCCGGGAATGATGCCGAGCTTGATCTCGGGCAGGCCGAGCTTCGCCGACGGCAGAGCGACCCGGCCATGGCAGGCGAGCGCGACTTCGAGCCCGCCGCCAAGGGCGACGCCCTGGATCGCCGCGACCACCGGCTTCGATGCATTCTCGATGAGATCGAGCACCTCCGGCAGGATCGGCTGGGCCAAGGGCTTGCCGAACTCGCTGATGTCGGCGCCGGCGATGAAGGCACGGCCGGCCGCTGCAAGGACCAGCGCCTCGATTTGCGGATCGGCCATGACCTCGCTCACCGCGGCCGCGAGATCGCGGCGCAGGGCCGCGCCGAGCGCATTGACCGGCGGATTGTCGATGGTCGCCACCGCGACGGAACCTTGACGGGCGATCCGGACGGTCTGCATCGGCTGGCTCCTTGGTCTCGGCTTCAATTCCGCAAAGCGGAATATTCTTGCGCAAACGGCCCAGCTAGGGAGCGGGAGCGCACGGCGTTGTCAAGCACAGATCATCGGGCCAGGTCGCGAAGCCACGAAGCATTCCGCATCGCAGAATTATTGCCGGCAACGCTTGACCGCCCGCGACCGCTCGAACATCGTCGCTCCCGACCTGTTCGCCGCAACCGCCTGCCAAGAGCCGCCCGCATGTCCCTTCCGCCTGGCCTCGCGCAATCGCTCTCGCTGCCGGTGATCGGCTCGCCGATGTTCATCGTCTCCGGCCCGGAACTGGTGATCGCGCAATGCCTCAACGGCGTGGTCGGCTCCTTCCCGGCACTGAACGCCCGCCCGGCCGACCAGCTCGACATCTGGCTGACGCGCATCAAGGCGGAGCTCGCCGCCGCCAAGGCGGCTGATCCCGCCCGCAAGATCGCGCCCTTCGCCGTCAACCAGATCGTCCATGCCTCGAACGATCGGCTCCAGCACGACATGGAAGCCTGCGTGCGCCACCGCGTGCCGATCGTCATCACCTCGCTGCGCGCGCCCGATGCCGTGGTCAAGGCGGTCCATTCCTATGGCGGCTTCGTCTTCCATGACGTGACCACGATCCGCCATGCGGAGAAGGCGCTGGAAGCCGGCGTCGACGGGCTCATCCTGGTCTGCGCCGGCGCCGGCGGCCATGCCGGCACGCTTTCGCCCTTCGCGCTGGTCGGCGAGGTCCGGCGCTTCTATGACGGGCCGATCATCCTGTCGGGCGCGATCGCCAGCGGCGGGGCCATCCTGGCGGCGCAGGCGATGGGGGCGGACCTTGCCTATATCGGCACCCGCTTCATCGCGACGAGGGAAGCGAACGCCGCCGAGGGCTACAAGGAGATGATCGTCGGCGCCTCGGCCGCCGACATCGTTTACACCCCCTATTTCACCGGCGTGCCCGGCAATTACCTCAAGCCGAGCATCGCGGCGCAGGGGCTCGACCCCGACGACCTGCCCCATGCCGACAAGAGCAAGATGAGCTTCGGCTCCGGCTCGGCCAAGGCGTGGCGCGACATCTGGGGCTCCGGCCAGGGCGTCGGCCTGATCGACGACGCGCCGCCCGTGGCCGAGGTGATCGCCCGCCTCAAGAGCGAGTACGAGCAGGCGCGGACCCGCCTGCTCTGACCGATACCGCAACGCGGCTGCCCGACTTACGCGGCCCTGCCCGCCCCTAGAAAAAGAGAACAGGACAATGACCGAGACGGTGCTGAGCGAAGACGTTGCCGAGGGCGTCCGGCAGATCACCATGAACCGTCCGGACCGGCGCAATGCGCTCGACCGGGCGACCTATCAGGGCCTGATCGACGCGCTCGCCGCCGCCGATGCTGATGCAGGCGTACGCGCCATCGTCCTGACCGGCGCCGGCGGCTGCTTCACCAGCGGCAACGACATCAAGGATTTCGCCGCCGCGGCCGCCACCGGTGTCGGGGCACGCATCGCCATCGACTTCCTCGATGCGATCTCGACGACGAAGAAGCCGATCGTCGCCGCGGTAGAGGGCTTCGCCGTCGGCATCGGCACGACCATGCTGCTGCATTGCGACCTCGCCTTCGCCGGCAAGGGCGCGAGCTTCCGCCTGCCTTTCGTCGCGCTCGGCCTCTGTCCGGAGGGCGGATCGAGCTATCTCCTGCCGCTGATCGCCGGCTCCAAGCGCGCCGCCGAACTCCTGATGCTCGGCGAGGTCTTCAGCCCGGAGGTGGCGCAGGAGGCCGGTCTCCTCAACGCCGTCACCGAAGCTGGCGAGGCGCTCCCGTTGGCGATCGAGAAGGCGCAGGCGCTCGCCGCCCTGCCACCGCAATCGGTCGCGCTGACCAAGATGCTGCTGAAGCGCGGCAGCGCCGCCGCGACCGCCGAGACCATCGCCACCGAAGCCCGCCATTTCGGCGAGCGCCTGATGTCGGCGGAAGCGCAGGCCGCCTTCGCCGCCTTCCTGATGAAGCGCTGAAACGATGCCTGCCGCCGCCCCTCCAATGCGCGCGAGGCCCGGGCGGCCGGCGCGCACGACTGCGGGCGAGGCGGGCGAAGACCGGCATTTCATCACGGCCCTGGCGCGAGGGCTCGAACTGCTCTCCTGCTTCCGGCGCGGCGAGGAAGCGCTCGCCAATTCCGAGATCGCACTGCGCTGCGGCCTCGCGCGCTCGACGGTCTCGCGCCTGACCCATACGCTGACGCGGCTCGGCTATCTCCAGGCCATGCCGGAGAGCGGCAGCTACCGGCTCGGCACCGCGACGATCGCGCTCGGCGCCACGGCGCTCGCCGGGCTCGACGTGCGCCGGATCGCCCGGCCCGGCATGCGCGAGCTCGCCGCCTTCTCCAACGCCTCGGTCGGCCTCGGCGTCCGCGACCGACTCGGCATGCGCTATGTCGAGTGCTGCCGCGGCGAGGCGGCGATCGCGCTCAACATTGATGTCGGCTCGCGGCTTTCGCTCTGCCGCAGTGCCATGGGCCGAGCCTATCTCGCCATCTGCGACGAGGCCGAGCGCGAGGCGATCCTCGAAGATGTCCGCTCGGTCGACGAGACCGCCTGGCCGCGCCTGCGCGAAGGCGTCGAGCGGGCACTGGCGGAATATCGTGAAACCGGCTGCGTGCGCTCCTTCGGCGAATGGCAGCCTACGGTGAGCTCGATCGCGGTCGGCTTCCGCCCGGGCGGCGGCCTGCCGCCAATGTCGATCAACTGCGGCGCGCCGACCGTCATCCTCGACGAAGGCTTCCTGCTCGATGAGGTGCGCCCGCGCCTGATCGCCTTCGCCGCCAGCCTGGAAGGCGTGATGGGCTCATGAGCGACCTCGACCTGCCGCTCGCCGGCATCCGCGTGCTCGATCTCTCGCGCATCCTCGCGGGGCCCTGGTGCGGCCAGGTGCTCGGCGATCTCGGCGCCGAGGTGATCAAGATCGAGCATCCCGGCCGCGGCGACGACACCCGCGACTGGGGCATCCGCGTCGGCGGCCGCAACACCTGCTATTTCAACAGCGTCAACCGCAACAAGCGCTCGGTCGGCGTCGATATCGCCCAGCCCGAGGGCCTCGCCATCGTGCGCGCGCTGGCGGCCAAGTCCGACGTGGTGATCCAGAACTTCAAGACCGGCGGTGCCGACAAGCTCGGCCTCGGCTACGCCGCGCTCAGCGCAGAGAATCCCGGACTGATCTACTGCTCGATCGCTGGCTATGGCTCGGACGGGCCGGAGGCGACGCGGCCGGGCTATGACCTCGTGATCCAGGGCGAGGCCGGGCTGATGGCGCTGAATGGCGAGCCGACCCAGCCGCCGCTGAAATTCGGCGTCGCCGCCGTCGATCTCTTCACCGGGCAGTATGCGGCGCAGGCCGTGCTCGCCGCGCTCGTCCAGCGTGGCCGCACAGGCAAGGGCCGCCATGTCGAGCTCGCTCTGTTCGATTCCGGCATGACCATCGGCGCCTATTACGCGCTGGAGGCGCTGGCGCTCGGCGAGGACCCGCCGCGCTATGGCAACGCCCACCCCTCGATCGTGCCCTATGGCGTGTTCGAGGCGGCCGATGGCGCGCTCGTCGTCACCGTCGGCAACAATGCCCAGTTCGAGCGCTTCTGCCGTCAGGTGATCGAGCGTCCCGATCTGCTCGAAGACGAGCGCTTCCGCACCAACCTGCAGCGCACCGTGCATCGCTCCGCGCTGATTGCGGTGATCGAGGCCGAACTGCGCGCCCGGCCCCGCGCCGAATTGCTGGCGCGGATGAGCGCCCACGCCATCCCCTGCGGCGAGGTGCTCGGCCTGCACGAGGCCCTGCGCTCAGACCGTGCGCAGCAGGCCGGCATGGTCGTCGAGGGAGAACGTCCGGATGGCAGCGCCGGCATCGTGCTCGCCCCGCCCTATCGGCTCGACGGCGAGCGCGCCCCGGTCGGCCGTCTGCCGCCGGATCTTGGCCAGGATACCCGGGAAGTGCTCACCGCCGAGCTCGGACTCGACGCGGAACGCCTCGCCGCCCTACAGGAGGCCGGCATTATCGCCTGATCACGCGGGTGGGCACGAACGGGGAGCCGCTCGCCCCGCGGCGCTCAATCGTCGTAGTCATCGTAGTAGCGGCGGCGGCGATAATAGCGCTCGCGTTCACGCTGCCGCCAATACTGGCGCTCACGCTCGCGCTCCTGCCAGTAGCGGCGCCGACGGCTGCGACGATCGTCATCATCGTCGTCGTCATCATCGTCCGCCCGCGCCGGAGCACTGCCGATCACCGTCGCAAAGACGGCGACCAGGGGCAGCCCGAACAGGCTGCCGCGCAGCAGGCGGCGGCGATCGAGATCGGTTTCAGCCATGATCCATTCGCTCCTCGAAGGCCGGCAGATGCGTGCCGGCCGATGCCCAACGCCCCAGCCCAGCCATTATTCCCGGCGATCACGCTTTCGTGAAGCCCCCCGCAGCGGCGGGCGCCATCCGGCGCCGGCTCGCCCGCCAGAGATTGGCCGCGAGCGCCAGGGCGAAGAACCCGCCCTGGACCACGACGATGCAGGGGCCGGTGGCGGCATCGAGATGGAAGGAGAGGATCGTGCCGGCGACGCTCGACGCCGTCGCCGAGGCGATGGCAACCAGCAGCATGCGGTCAAAACGGCGGCTCGTCAGGTAGCCGATCGCGCCCGGCGCCACCAGCATGGCGACGACCAGGATGATGCCGACCGCCTTCAGCGCCGCGACGATGGTCAGCGCCAGCAGTGCGAGCAGACCGAAATGCAGCGCCCGGACCGGCAGGCCGATCGCGCGCGCATGGGCCGGATCGAAGGCGTGCAGCAGGAAATCGCGCCGTTTCAGCAGCATGATGGCGGTGACCGGCAGCGCGATCAGCGCGGTCTCGGCGATGTCGGCCCAGGTCACGCCGAGCATGTTGCCGAACAGGATGTGCATCAGGTGCTGGTCGCTGTCGACCTTGACGAAGAGCACGAGGCCGAGCGCGAACATGCCGGAGAAGACGATGCCCATCACCGTATCCTCCTTCACCCTGCTGTTCTCCTTGAGATAGCCGATGCCGAAAGCGCAACCGAGGCCGGCGGCGAAGGCGCCGAGCGCCAGCGGCAGGCTGGCGATATGGGCGAGCACGATGCCGGGCAGCACCGCATGCGAGACCGCATCGCCCATCAGCGACCAGCCCTTGAGCACGAGGAAGCAGGAGAGCACGGCGCAGACCACGCCGACCATCACCGCGACGATCAGGCCGCGCTGCATGAATTCGTGCGCGAACGGGGCGAAGAGCCAGGTTTCGAGCAGGTTCATGCCGAGACCCTCGCGCTTGCCGCCCGCCGCGCCGCCAGCCGGCCATGCTTCGGCGCGAAGACGAAGGCGGCAAGGAAGAGCAGAGTCTGGAAGACGACGATCAGGCCGCCGGTCGAGCCGTCGAGGAAGTAGCTGGCATAGGCGCCGACCGCCGAGGTCGTGACGCCCATGGTGACCGCGATCGCGATCAGCCGGCCGAAGCGGTCGGTCAAAAGGTAGGCGGTCGCGCCCGGCGTCACCACCATGGCGATGACGAGACAGGCCCCGACCGTCTGCAGCGCCGCGACCGTGCAGGCGCTGAGCAGCACGAAGAACAGGATCTTCAACCGCAGTGGGTTCAACCCGACGCTGCGGGCATGGTTCTCGTCGAAGAAGACCAGCATCAGGTCCTTCCAGCGCGCCAGCAGGATGGCGAGCGAGACCAGCGCGATGATCGCGACCTGGACGACATCCTCATCGGAAATGCCGAGGATATTGCCGAGCACGATCGACTGGACGTTGACCGAGGTCGGGTTGATCGAGACGATCAAGAGGCCGATCGCGAAGAAGGTGGTGAAGACGATGCCGATCACCGCATCCTCGCGCAATTGCGTGCGCACCCGGACCAGCGCCATGGCCAGCGCCGCGAGAAGGCCGGAAAAGAAGGCGCCGGCGGCATAGGGCACCTTGATCAGGTAGGCGAGCGCGACGCCGGGCACGATCGCGTGCGCCAGCGCGTCGCCCATCAGCGACCAGCCCTTGAGCATCAGATAGCAGGAGAGGAAGGCGCAGACCCCGCCGACCAGGGCCGAGACCCAGATCGCCTTGACCATGTACTGGTAGCCGAAGGGCTCGAGCAGGAGTTCCATCATGGCTGCTCGTCCTTCCGACCGGCAGCGGGCTTCTCATGGTCGCGTTCGCCGTAGAAGACCAGGGGGCGCTCGTCGTCGGTGATCACGGTGACGCCGCGGTCGTCGGCGTCGGCGTGCAGGCTCGCGCCCTCCAGGCGGAAGTGCCGGAGCGCGCCGCCGAAGGCCCGCTGCAGGTTGTCCTGGGTGAAGGTGGTCTCGGTCGGCCCGGCCGCGAGCACGGTCTTGTTGATGATCACGACCTGGTCGCAGAAATCCGGGATCGAGCCGAGATTATGGGTCGAGACCAGCATCAGGCGCCCTTCGGCCCGGAGCTCGCGCATCAGTCCGACGATCTGGTCCTCGGTCTTGACATCGACGCCAGTGAAGGGCTCGTCGAGCAGGATCACCTGCCCGCCCTGCGCCAAAGCGCGGGCGAGGAAGACGCGCTTGCGCTGCCCGCCCGAGAGCTCGCCGATCTGGCGGCGGCGGAAATCGAGCATGTTGACCCGGGCCAGCGCCTGTTCGACCGCGTCTCGATCGGCCTGCCGCGGCAGGCGCAGGAAGCCCATATGGCCATAGCGGCCCATCATCACGACATCGTCGACCAGCACCGGAAAAGTCCAGTCGACCTCCTCGGCCTGCGGGACATAGGCGACGAGACCGCGCTTCAGCGCCCGGTGCACCTCCAGCCCGGCGATCCGCACAAGGCCGGAAGCCGGCTTCAGGAAGCCCATCAGCGTCTTGAAGATCGTCGACTTGCCGGAGCCGTTGATGCCGACCAGCGCGCAGATCGTGCCCGGCCCGAGCGCGAAGGAGGCGTCGTTCACGGCGGTGACGCCGTTGGCATAGCTCACGGTGACGCCCTCGACCGTGATCGAGGGCACGCCTTCCGCCGCGAGCTGCGGCGCTACCGGGCGGTGCAGGTTCACTGGCCAAATCCCTTGGCGATGGTGTCGACGGTGACCTCCAGCAGCTTCAGATAGGTCGGCACCGCCCCGCGCGCATCGGAGAGCGAGTCGACATAGAGCACACCGCCATATTTCGCCCCGGTCTCGCGTGCGACCTGCTTTGCGGCCCGGTCCGAGATCGTGCTCTCGCTGAACACCGCCGGGAGCTTGTTCTTGCGGACGAGGTCGATCAGGCGGCGCACCTGCTGCGGCGTGCCCTGCTCATCGGCATTGATCGGCCAGAGATAGGCTTCGCGCCAGCCATAGTCGCGCGTGAGGTAACTGAAGGCGCCCTCGCTGGAGACCAGCCAGCGCTTGTCCTGCGGCACCTTATCGAGCCGGGCGCGCAGCGGCGAGTCCATTGCCTTGATCTCGGCCGAATAGGCGGTGGCATTCTTGGCATAGGTCTCGGCATTGGCCGGATCGGCCGCGGCCAGCGCCTTGCGGATGTTCTCGACATAGATCAGCGCGCTTGCCGTCGACATCCAGGCATGCGGGTTGGGCCTGCCCTCGTAGGGCCCCTCCTTGATACCCATCGGCACGATGCCCTCGGTCACCACCGCGCTCTTCACGTTCTTGACGTTGTCGAAGAAGCGCTCGAACCAGCGCTCGAGATTCATGCCGTTCCAGAGCACGAGGTCGGCCGACTGCGCCTTGACCACGTCGAGCGGCGTCGGCTGGTAGTCGTGGATCTCGGCCCCGGGCTTGGTGATCGACTCGACGATCGCCGCCGTGCCGGCGACGTTCTGGGCGATGTCCTGGATCACCGTGAAGGTGGTGACGACGCGCAGCGGCTTGCCAGGCGCGGCCTGCGCCAACGCGGCTTGGGGAATGAAGGCGAGGCCCAGCGCCAGCGGGGCGGCAGCGATCAGGCTCAGGAAACGACGGCGCGGGGACATGCTTTCTCCAGCGTTCGATGGCGCATGCTCGAACGCTATTGCAAACCACTTGCATCTGTCAACGCTATTGCGAACGATTTGCGATAGACTGTTTTTGCAAATGCCTCTCAGCGTTGCTACCTCTCTGCCATGAAGGGAATCGACCAGCGCGTGGAGGCTTTCGAGGGCCAGCTCCGCAAGGCCGGGCTGCGGATGACGCAGCAGCGCCGTCTCATCCTGCGCGTGCTTGCCGAGGCCGACGACCATCCGGACGCCAAGGGCATCTTCACCCGCGCCTTCGCCCATGACCCGACGCTGTCGCTCTCGACCGTCTATCGGACGATGAAGGTGCTGGAGACGCAAGGCGCGATCGAGCGCCACGCCTTCGAGGACGGCGTCTCGCGCTATGAGCACGCCGACCAGGCCCATCACGACCACCTGATCGACATCGAGACCGGGACGGTTGTGGAGTTCTCCTCACCCGAGATCGAGGCGCTGCAGGCGAAGATCGCAGCCGAACTCGGCTACGAGATCGTCCGCCACCGGCTGGAGCTCTATGGCAAGCGGCTTCCGACAGCGGGCAAGCGGCGGAAAACACAGGGCTGAAGCGCCGGATTGGTCGCAGCCGGTTTACCCGATCTAAAGGCGACGGCAGCAGTTTGCCGGGCATGACGTTACGTTCCGCTGGCGATCTCTAGCCGTGCTCGGCGCGCTTTCCACGGCGCCCCCGGTCGCGCGCCTGCGGGCCGCCAGTCTCGACGCCAAGCTGATCATCGGCTGCGGCTTGATGCTGCTGTTCTCGCTGGCGCTGGCCGTCTGCCTGATCGGCGTCTTCCTGAGGGACTATCGGCGCGCCAATGACGATCTCGAGGCGCTCACCTATTTCGGCAAGGTCCTGAACGTCGCGAACCGGATCTCTGCCGAGCGCGGCCCCGCAAACAGCGTGCTCGGTGAGGAAACGGCGCCCGATGGTCAGGCCCGCCGGCGGCTGACGCAGTTCAGGGCCCTTAGCGACGAGGCTCTCGACGCGGTCGCTCCGCGGAACCAGGAGGCCATAAGCGGCTTTCCTGCCGACGCCGTCGAACGGGTCCGGTCGAGGCTGGGCCAGGCACGCGAGGCCGTCGATGCGGCTGCGGCCCTGCCGAAAGCGGCGCGCAGCGGCGAGATCATCCAGGACGCCATCCGCCAGATGTTCGACGGCGTCGACGTCTCCCGCCCGCTCATCACCGGCACCATGGCCCGGATCGTCGCGCAGGATCAGGCATTGGCCGGTCAGGTCATGATCCTGCAGATGCTCGGCGACCTGCGCGAATATGCCGGGCGCATGGGTTCGCATCTCGCCACGCCGATCGCGACACGGCGCCCCCTCTCGAGCGCCGATCGGGACGAACTGCGCCACACCCGCGGCCGGCTCCTGCAGATCTGGCAGGTGGCCGAGAAGCAGCTCGAGCTCTACGCCGCCGATCCCGCACTGAACCGGGCACTGCGAGACACCGGCAGGCTCTATTTTGGCGACGGCCTCGACTTCATCACCGAATTGAGCGCCGCCGGCGTGCAGTCCGGCGACTATGGCGTCACCGCAGCGCAGATGACCGACCGCTATGTGCCGACGCTGCAGCCCCTCGAACAGTTGCGTACGACTTTCCTCGACATCGTCTCACGGCAGTCGCGAGCCGAGCGTGACACCGCCTGGTACTGGCTCCAGGCCGTCAGCGTGATCATCGTCCTGATCGTCCTGACCAATCTGCTGCTGGTCCTGCTCGCACGGCGCCTGGTTTTTCGGCCATTGCTCAGGGCGCGCGAACATGTCGTGGCGCTCGCGGAAGGCCGCGAGATCGAAGCGGCTCCGGGCGGTTTCGGGGGCGGCGAGGAAATGCGCGAGCTCTTCGGCGCGCTCGACATCCTGCGCCAGCGCCTGCGCGAGCGTCGGCAACTGACGGCGCGGCTCAAGCGCCAGGCGGAGACCGATGGCCTCACCGGCCTGCTGAACCGCCGCGCCCTCGAGCGGATCGGCCAGGGAGATCCTGAATTCGCCGACATGCCGGACGAGATCGGCCTGATCCTGATGGACGTCGACCATTTCAAGGCGATCAACGACCGCCACGGCCATCCGGCCGGCGACCAGGTCCTGCGCGAGATCGCGGCGCTGACCCTGGAAACGATCCGCGAATCCGATCTCGCCGCGCGCTACGGCGGCGAGGAGATCGCGCTCATTCTTCCGGGGACAAACCTCGAAACCCTCGTCGAGATCGCCGAGCGCCTGCGCTCCGGACTGGAGCGGCGACGCATCGAGATCGGCGACGGCGAACGCATCGCCGTCACCGCCAGCCTCGGCGTCGCGAGCGGCCGCCGCGGACCGGCAGCCTGGGAGGAACTGCTGAGCGCCGCCGACGCGGCGCTCTACCGGGCCAAGGCCGAAGGCCGCAACCGGGTCAGAACGACGGCCGACCCGGGCGAAACCGTGACGGCCGCCCGGGTGGCGAGAGCTTCCTGAGCCGGACCGGCCTCAGCCAGCCTTGCGCTTGTTCTGGCGGTTGGCGACGAGGTCGTCGACCACGGCCGGATCGGCGAGGGTCGAGGTGTCTCCTAGCGCCCCGAATTCGTCCTCGGCGATCTTGCGCAGGATGCGGCGCATGATCTTGCCCGAGCGGGTCTTGGGCAGCCCCGGCGCGAACTGGATCAGGTCCGGCGAGGCGATCGGACCGATCTCGTTGCGGACGTAAGTGACCAGCTCCTTCTTCAGGTCCGCCGTGGGCTCCTCGCCCGCCATCAGGGTGACATAGGCATAGATACCCTGCCCCTTGATGTCGTGCGGATAGCCGACGACGGCAGCCTCCGAGACCTTGGGATGCGCGACCAGGGCCGACTCGACCTCGGCCGTACCCATGCGGTGGCCGGAGACGTTGATCACATCGTCGACGCGGCCGGTGATCCAGTAATAGCCGTCGGCATCGCGGCGGCAGCCGTCGCCGGTGAAGTACTTGTTCGGATAGGTCGCGAAATAGGTCTCCTCGAAGCGCTTATGGTCGCCATAGACCGTGCGCATCTGGCCGGGCCAGCTCTCGGAGATGACGAGGTTGCCTTCGACCGCGCCTTCCAGGACCTTGCCCTCGGCGTCGACGATCTCGGGCCGCACGCCGAAGAAGGGCCGCGTCGCCGAGCCGGGCTTCAGCTTGGTCGCGCCCGGCAGCGGCGAGATCAGGATGCCGCCGGTCTCGGTCTGCCACCAGGTGTCGACGATCGGGCAGCGCCGCTCGCCGACGACGCGGTGATACCACTCCCAGGCTTCGGGATTGATCGGCTCGCCGACCGAGCCGAGCAGGCGCAGCGACTTGCGCTTGGTCTTGGTCACAGCCTCCTCGCCGGCGCCCATCAGCGAGCGGATCGCAGTCGGCGCGGTGTAGAAAATGTTGACCTTGTGCTTGTCGATCACCTCCCAGAAGCGGGAGATCGTCGGATAGGTCGGGATGCCCTCGAACATCAGCGTTGTCGCACCATTGGCGAGCGGCCCGTAGAGGATGTAGCTGTGACCGGTGACCCAGCCGACATCGGCCGTGCACCAGTAGACGTCTCCGTCATGGTAGTCGAAGACGTATTGATGCGTCATCGAGGCGTAGACGAGATAGCCGCCAGTCGTGTGCAGGACGCCCTTCGGCTTGCCGGTCGATCCCGAAGTATAGAGCAGGAAGAGCGGGTCCTCGGCCTTGACTTCGACCGGCGGACAATGACCGGAGACCTTGGCGGCCTCGTCATGGTACCAGACGTCGCGGCCTTCCTGCATGGTGACGTTGCCGCCGGTGCGCTTGACGACGATGACGGTCTCGATGCCGCCCTTGACCTTAGGATCGGCCGCATCGACGTTCTTCTTCAGCGGCACCGAGCGGCCGCCGCGCAGGCCTTCATCGGCGGTGATCACGATCTTGGAATCGGAATCCTCGATGCGGCTCGCCAGCGAATCCGGCGAGAAGCCGCCGAACACCACCGAATGCATCGCCCCGATGCGCGCGCAGGCGAGCATGGCGTAGGCGGCTTCCGGGATCATCGGCAGGTAGATGGTGACGCGGTCGCCCTTCTTGACGCCCTTCGCCTTCAGCACGTTCGCGAACTTGCAGACCTCGGTGTAGAGCTGCCCGTAGCTGATCTTCTTCGACTCTGAGGGGTCATCGCCCTCCCAGATGATCGCGGTCTGCTTCGCCCGCGTCGGCAGATGCCGGTCGATGCAGTTGTAGGCGACGTTGGTGGTGCCGTCCTCATACCACTTGATCGAGACCTTGCCTGGCTTGTAGCTGGCATTGCGGACCTTGGTGTAGGGCTTGAACCAGTCGATCCGCTTGCCCTGCTCGCCCCAGAACTTGTCGGGGTCCTTGATCGAGGCCGCATACATCTTCTTGTACTTGGCGTCGTTCAGATAGGCCTTCTTCGCCCAGGAAGCCGGCACGTCGTAGATCATTTCGGTCATATCAGGCTTCTCCCCAGACTTCGGCCGTCGGCGTGAGCCGGTGGCGGCTCGGGGCGGCTTGGTGCCGTCGTCGCAATCCGACTCGGCTTCTTTCAAGTTCGTCGCATCATAAGACGCAAGTCATTTGCGACAAGCGCCGCCGGCTCGCACTTTCGTTGCTGCGACTTTCGGCGAGGGCGCGAGGCCGCGCGGTCTGCCCGGCCCCCTTGGGCACCCCGATGACCAGCCTTCCGCCGGCCTCCAGACGGGAGCCAGCGAAGCTGTGTCTCAGAGCCCGCCCATCTTGCAGATGATCGCCCATTCCTCGTCGCTTACCGGCTGCACCGACAGCCGGAAGGAGGTGACCAGCGACATCTTGGCGAGGCTAGGCTCGGCCTTGACCGCGGCGAGCGACACCGGCTTCGGCAGCGGTTTCACCGCCTTGAAATCGACCAGCACCCAGGGCGGCCCCGCCTCGACCCAGGGATAGTGCTCCCTGATCACCTCGACGATGCCGACGACCTCGAGGCCTTCATTGGAATGATAGAAGAAGACCTGGTCGCCCTTTTTCATCGCCATAAGGTTGAGCTTGGCGGTGTGGTTCTTGACCCCGTCCCAATGCGTCCCCTTGGCGCCGGCCGCGACCTGCTGGTCCCAGGACCAGACCGAGGGTTCCGACTTGATCAACCAGTGCGCCATCAGGCCTCGTCCTCTTCTTCCTTCAAGGGCACCGGCGGCCGCGATGCCGCCTCGCCCTGTTCGTTCCAGAATCGCACCATCTCGCGGGTCAGAGCCGCATAATCCTGCGGACTGAGCTCGATCCTGGTCTCGCCCTCGCCGAAGGGCAGGATCAGCACGAAGCGATGCGTGTCCTCGCGGCGCCGGCGACGCAGTTCGATCACCCGCCCGGCGATGCGCCCGGCCAAGGGCACGGGCTGGCTTTCGGCCACGAGCTCGGCGCCGGTGGTCTTGCGCACTTCCGCGATGCCTCGGGCGACGCGCTTCGTCAGGTCGGACCAGTCATTGGCCATTGCTCGCTCCCTCGCTCAGACCCAGCCGGCTCAGTTCTCAGCCCGGATCGGCCGCGCCAACAGCCCGGCCACCGCCTCGCGGACACCAGCCTCGCCGGCGATGATCGCCGCCACGGCTTCGGCGATCGGCGTCTCGATCTGCCGCGACCGCGCCATTTCCGCAAGGATCGCCGCCGTGAAGGCGCCCTCGGCGAGCTTGCCGCCGGCGGCCTCTTCCGGGCTCCGCCCCTGCCCGAGCGCCAGCCCATAGGCGAAATTGCGCGATTGCGCCGAGGCGCAGGAGAGCACGACGTCGCCCAGCCCGGAAAGTCCCATCAGCGTCTCCGACTGCGCCCCGAACGCCTCGCCGAAACGGCGCAGCTCGGCGAAGCCGCGCGCCACCAGCGCCGCCCGGGCGCTCTCGCCATAGCCGAGCCCGATAGCGATCCCGGCCGCGATGGCGAGCACGTTCTTGGCGGCGCCGCCGATCTCGACGCCGCGCGGGTCGTTGCTGTGATAGATGCGCAGCGAAGCCGAGCTCAGCGCCTCGGCGAGATCCTGCGCCAGCGTGGGCTCGGCCGCCGCCAGTGTCAGCGCCGTCGGCAGGCCGCGCGCGATGTCGGCCGCGAAGCTCGGGCCGGACAGGATCGCCGGCACGGCACCCGGCCAGAGCTCGGCGACGATCTGCGTAGTGAACAGCCCGCTCTTCTGCTCGATGCCCTTGGCTGCAGAGATCGCCGGCAGCCCAGTGGGGAGGGCGCGCGCGAGATCGGCGCAGACCGGCCGCAGCGCCTGGGTCGGCACGGCAAGGATCAGCGCCTGCGCCTCCGACAGCGCCGCCATCTCCGCGACCGGGGTCACGCTTTCGGGCAAGGTCGCGCCGGGCAGGCGCGGCACCGCGCGGCTATCGCGCATGATCGTGACCGCCTGGGCGTCGCGGGCCCAGAGGATCACGCTCCGCCCGGCTCGCGCCGCCGCAAGAGCGAGCGCCGCGCCGAAGGCGCCGCCGCCGACGACGCCGATCGTGGCGAACCGGTCGGAAGGCGTCATCCGGCGGCCTTGATTTCGTCGAGCGGCCAGCGCGGACGGGCGAGCGCGCCCATGTCGTCGACCAACCCGAGGCGCAGCCGCTCCAGCCCGGCCCATGCGATCATCGCGCCATTGTCGCCACAGAGCACCAGCGGCGGCGCCACCATCGGCAATCCGGCTTCGGTGGCGAGCCGCGTCAGCCCGCTGCGGATCGCCTGATTGGCGGCGACACCGCCGGCGACGACGAGCGTCGACGGGCTGATTCCGGCCTCGCGGCAGGCGCGAAGCCCGGCACGGGTGCGGTCGACCAGCACGTCGACCACTGCCGCCTGGAAGGAGGCGCAGAGATCGGCGACGTCGCGGTCCGAAAGCGGCGCGATCCGCTCCGCCATCAGCCGCACCGCGGTCTTCAGGCCAGACAGCGAGAAATCCGGCTTGGGCCGCCCGCTCATCGGCCGCGGAAACTCGAAGCGCTCGGAATCGCCGTTCAGCGCCTCGCGCTCAACGGAGGGCCCGCCGGGATAGGGCAGGCCCAGCATCTTGGCGATCTTGTCGAAGGCTTCGCCGACCGCGTCGTCGATGGTCGTGCCGAGCCGGACGTAGTCGCCGACGCCGCGCACTGCGAGCAACTGCGTGTGACCGCCCGAGACCAGCAGCAGAAGATAGGGGAAGGCGACATCGTCGGTCAGCCGCGCCGTCAGGGCATGGCCTTCGAGATGGTTGACCGCGATGAAGGGCTTGCCGGTTACCAGTGCGATCGCCTTGGCGCTGGTCAGGCCGACCATGACGCCGCCGACAAGGCCCGGCCCGGCGGCCGCTGCGACGGCGTCGATCTCCGAGGCCTTGAGCCCGGCCGTCTCGAAGGCCCGCGCCACGATCCGGTCGATCGCCTCGACATGGGCGCGCGCCGCGATCTCGGGCACGACGCCGCCATAGGCCGCATGCGCCGCGATCTGGCTGAGGATCTCATTCGAGAGGATCTTGGCCTCGCCGGCGCGATCGACGCCGACGATCGCGGCCGCCGTCTCGTCGCAGGTGGTCTCTATGCCCAGAACACGCATGGCCGGTCGGTCGAAATTCTCGCTGGTTCAAGGTTCCGGCGGCGGGGCCGCTGCCGGGTGCGCGGTTTCGCGCGGGGATTTCCTTCGTATAGTGCTGCAAGAAGAAGAAGGCCAATGGCGCGGGCGAGCCCCGCGCCGGAACCGGAGAATTTGCGCCGCATGAGTCAGCAGCCCACCCCGCCACGCCAGCAGCGCCTGCCCGGCCGCTTCGTCATCGGCACGCGCGCCAGCCCGCTGGCCATGGCGCAGGCGCGCGAGTTCGCCGGCCGCCTGATGCAGGCCCATGGCTGGGCGCAGGACGAACTGCCGCTCGATGCCATCGTCACCACCGGCGATTCGATCCAGAACCGCTCGCTGGCCGAGGCCGGCGGCAAGGGATTGTTCACCAAGGAACTCGACGTCGCCCAGCTCGCCGGGACGATCGATTTCGCCGTGCACTCCTCCAAGGACCTGCAGACCCGGCTGCCGGACGGGCTCGTCGTCGGCGGCTATCTCCCGCGCGAGGATGCGCGCGACGCACTGATCTCGCGCGGCATAGCGAGGGTCGCCGACCTGCCGCAGGGCGCGGTGATCGGCTCGGCCTCGCTGCGCCGGCAGGCGATGCTGCGCCGTTCCCGGCCCGATCTCCAGGTCGTGCTGCTGCGCGGCAATGTCGCGCGGCGCATGGAGAAGGTCGCCAGCGGCGAGATCGACGCGACGCTGCTGGCGCTCGCCGGATTGCGCCGTCTCGGGCTCGAGGACAAGGCGAGCGGCATCCTGGCGCTCGAGGAATCGCTGCCGGCCGTCGGCCAGGGCGCGATCGGCATCACGATCCGCGCTGACGATGCTGCCGCCATCGCCGCCCTCGCCCCGGTGATCTGCCGCGATACCGGCTTTGCCGTGACCGCCGAGCGCGCCTTCCTGGCCGAGGTCGACGGCTCCTGCCGCATGCCGATCGCCGGCCATGCGGTCGTCACCGGCGACCTCGTGCATCTGCGCGGCCTCCTGCTCTCCCCCGACGGGTCGGCGAGCGCCGAGGGCGAGCGCCATGGTTCCGTCACGGACGCCGCGAAACTGGGAGCCGATCTCGGACGCGAGTTGCGCGCCCGCGCTCCGGCCGGCATCTACGATCCGGCCTGAGCCTTCACGACCGGCCAAAGCAAGGAGACGACATGCGCGTTCTGGTGTTGAGACCGCAGCCCGATGCCGAGCGCACCGCCAAGGTGCTGATCGAGCGCGGCCAGGAGCCGGTCCTGGCGCCACTCTTCAGCATCGTCCCAGGCACGGAGCCGGCGCCGAAAGGCCCGTTCGACGCGCTCGTCCTGACCAGCGCCAATGCCGTGCCGGCGCTGGAGCAGTTGCCGAAAGCCTGGCGCAAATCGCTTCCCGCCTTCTGCGTCGGCTCCCGCACCGCCGAGGCAGCGGGCCAGCTCGGCTTTGCGACCCGCAACGCCAAGGGCAACCGCGCCGATCTCCTCGCCTTGATCGCCGGTGAATTGCCGGAACCCAGGAAGCTGCTCTTCGTCGCCGGCCAGGACCGGCATGACGACCTGCCCGAGCAGTTGCGCGACGCCGGCCATACCGTGACGGTCTGGACCGCCTATGAGGCGAAGGCCGTCGATGCGCTGCCCCAGCCTGCGGCCGACGCGCTGCGCGGCGGCGAGGCCGACGCCGCCCTGCACTACTCGCCGCGCAGTGCCCAGACCTTCCTGGCGCTGGCCGGCGCGGCCGGCCTCACCGAGCAGGCGCTCGCCTTGCCGCAGGTCGCGCTCTCGGCCGAGATCGCCGCACCGCTGATCAGTGCCGGCGCCGGCACCATCCTGGTCGCCGAGCATGCCGAGGAGGCCGCGCTGCTCGCCGCGCTCGACCATCTGCCGGCTCGCATTCTGCTCGACGGCGATGCTAGAGAGGACAAGGCGGCTCCCGAACCGGCCGCGGAGATGGACAAGGACGCGATGAGCGAGCCGAGCAGCGAACAGAGCCCGGCCGCAAAGCGTCGCAGCCGGTCGGGTCGGACACCGCCGACCATCGAGCTCGCGCCGCAGGCCGAAGCGGCCGCGCCAGCCTCCTCCGAGGCGCAGGCGCCCGAGGCTGCAGCACCAGAGCCGGAAGCTGCCACGAGCAGCGCCTCCGCGGCTGAACGCACTGAAAGCGCGGCCGAGGCGATCCTGCCGAGCGAAGCCCTGCCCCGTGAATTCGAGCCGCCCCCGGCGCCTCCGCCGCAGCGCCGCGCCGGGCTGCCGGCCCTTGCTCTGGCCGGGCTGGTCGGCGGTGCGGTCGGCGCCGGGCTGGTGCTGCTCGGCCTCAAGCTCGCGGGCCCCGACGACGCTGCCCGTCTCGCCGAGCTGAACCGCCGCATCGAGGCCCTGCAGGTGCAGAACGCCGCCTTGCCCAATCGCGCCGCGCTCGAAGCGATCGACCGCAAGGCGAGCGCCGCCGCCGACAGCGCCGCCAAGGCCGACGCCGCGGCACAGAGCAATGCGAGCCGCCTCGCCGAGCTCGCCAAGGCCGCCCCGGCGGTCGCAGCGGGCGATGCCGCCGCCCTGGCCCAGGTCACCGAAAAGCTCACCCAGGCCGACAGCAACGCCGCCGCCGCCCGCACTGCCGCAACCGAGCTCGAGCGCCGTCTCGGAGAGACCGGGCAGCGCCTCGCCGCCGTCGAGACCACCGCCAAGAATGCGCTGGTGCCGAGTCGGCAGGCTCTGGCCGCCGCCCGCATCGTCCTCGCCGAGCGCATCCGCGACGCAATCGCCGCCGGCCGGCCTTTCCAGCAGGACGTCGCCGCACTCGCGGCGGGCGGCATCCCCGCGACGGAGCTGACGGCGCTCGAAGCGGTCGCAGCCAGCGGCACGGCGACCCGCGATGCCCTGCTTGCGCAGTTCCGCAGCCATCGTGCCCTGTTCGCCCGCGAGAGCGCCCCCCCGGCCAGCAGCTGGGAAGACAAGCTGCTCGGACTCGCCAGCCGCATCGTCACCATCCGGCCGGTCGGCGACACCGGCGCGAACGATCCGGCGACGCTGCCGATCCGTCTGGAGAATGCGCTGGTGCAGAACGACATCGCCACTGCGGCGACCCTCTGGGCGCAACTGCCGGAGCCGGCGCGGCGCCCGAGCGAGGCGTTCGGGGCGGCAATCCGGCAGCGTGCGGCGGCTGAGGCCGCCATCGCCGGGATCGCGCGCAACGCGGTCGCGGCACTGGGTTCGGCAGGCTGAGGAAGGTTATCGGTCCATGGTTCGCGTACTGACCTATCTTCTCGTCATCGCCGCGCTGGCCGCCGGCGCTGTCTGGCTCGCCGACCGGCCGGGCGAGGTCTCGGTGCTCTGGCAGGGCTACCGGATCGAGACCAGCGTCGCGATCGCTGCGATCGGCGTCATCCTGCTCGCCTTCCTGGCGCTGGTCGTCTGGGCGGTGCTGCGCTTCGTGCTCGGCCTGCCCTCCGCCTTCAGCTTCGCGTCACGAGCACGCCGCCGGGCGCGCGGCTTCGAGGCGGTCTCGCGCGGCATGGTCGCGATCGGCGCCGGCGATCCGATCGCCGCCGGCCGCTACGCCCAGGACGCCCGCAAATTCGCAGCCGAGGAACCGCTGACCCTGCTGCTGGAGGCGCAGACCGCCCAGCTCACCGGCGATCGCGGCCGGGCAGAGGCCGCATTCAAGGCGATGCTCGACAAGCCCGAGACGCGCGTGCTCGGCCTGCGCGGCCTGTTCGTCGAGGCGCGTCGCCGCGGCGACATGGTCGCCGCGCGCGCCTTCGCCGACGAGGCGGTGCGGCGCTCGCCCTCGCTCGCCTGGGCCAATGACGCCCTGCTCGACTTCCACACCAGTGCCGGCGACTGGCAGGCGGCGCGTACCGCCGTCGAACGCCGCGCCGCCCTGCGCCTCGCCGACAAGGCCGAGGCCAAGCGCCAGCGCGCCGTGCTGCTCGCCGCCGAAGCCCTCGAAGCCAAGGGCCGCGAGCCCGAAAAGGCGCTTGCCGCTGCACTCGAAGCCACGAAGCTCGCCCCCGGGCTGACGCCGGCCGCGGCGCTGGCCGGACGCATGCTCTCCGAGCGCGGCGACATCAAGAAGGCGGCCAAACTGCTCGAAGCCGCCTGGAAGGAGGCTTCGCATCCCGATATCGCCGCCGCCTATCTCGACGTCCGCCCCGGCGACAGCGCCCGCGATCGTCTCGGTCGCGCCGAGACGTTGACGAAGCTGCGCCCGGCCGATCCGGAAGGCGTGCTGGCGCTGGCCGGCGCGGCGATCCACGCCCAGGATTTCGCCAGGGCCCGCGCGACGCTGAAGCCACTGCTCGCCGGCGGCGCCTCGGTGCGCGTGTGCCTGCTGATGGCCGAGCTCGAAGAGGCCGAGCACGGCGCCGCCGGGCGCGTGCGCGAATGGCTCGCCCGCGCCACCCGCGCCCCGCGCGACGCCGCCTGGGTCGCCGATGGGCTGGTCTCCGACCATTGGCTGCCGGTCTCGCCGATCTCCGGCCGCCTCGACGCCTTCGTCTGGACGGTGCCGCCGGCGACGCTCGGCCGCCCGGCCGCCGATCTCGACGACGTGCTCGCCGATCTCGACGACTCCGCCCCGCTTCTCGAAGGACGGGCCGAAGCTGCAACGCCGGAACCAGCCGTGCCGACGGTCGAGGCCGTTCCGGCCGCCGCTGTGATCGAAACGGTCGCGCCCGCGCCGACGCACGCCGCTCCGGAGACACGCGCCGAGCCCAGCTCAGAGACAAAGTCCGAAGCCAAATCCGCCCCCAAGCTGGAGGCAAAGCCTGAGCCGGTCGCCGAGGCAAAGCCCGAACCGGCAGCCGCAGCCTCCACCCAGGCGGCGCCTAATTCAGGCAAGCCTGCGGCGCAGGCCCGGCCATCGCCGGTGGTCTTCCCGGTTGCCCACGCCCCCGACGATCCCGGCCCGGAACAGGCACCGCCGGAAGAGCCAAAGGGACGCTTCCGTCTCTTCGGCTGACCTTGCTGGCGCCATGTCCGGCCGCAGCGCGGCGACGAGCCGAGTACCTCCAGGCGAAGAGGCGCCAGCCGGCGCCTCCCTCGGCCTGAGATGCTCGGCTTGCTGGCGCACATGACGCGTGATCTTGGGGTGCGATTTTCTTCCCTTGCGCCTATAGACGGCGGATGAACGCGCCGCATTCCACCAACACCCCGACCGAACTCGTCATCAGCGCCGAGCAGGCCGGCCTGCGCCTCGACAAGGCGCTCGCCCTGCTCGCCGGCGAGATTTCCCGCGCCCGGCTGCAGCAGGTGATCAAGGAAGGTGGCGTCAGCATCGACGGCACCGCGGTCGCCGATCCCAGCCGCAAGGTCGCCGAGGGGCAGAAGCTCGCTTTGGTGATGCCCGAGGCCAAGCCCGCCGCCCCGGTCGGCCAGGCGATCCCGCTCGACGTCGTCTTCGAGGACGAGCACCTGATCGTTATCGACAAGCCCGCCGGCCTTGTCGTCCATCCCGCCGGGGGCCACGAGGACGGCACCCTGGTCAACGCGTTGATCGCCCATTGCGGGGCGAGCCTTTCGGGCATCGGCGGCGTGCGCCGGCCCGGCATCGTCCACCGCCTCGACAAGGACACCAGCGGCCTGCTCGTCGTCGCCAAGCACGACAAGGCGCATCAGGGGCTCGCCAAGCAGTTCGCCGACCATGGCCGCACCGGGCCGCTCGAAAGGGCTTACCTTGCCCTCGTCTGGGGTGGGCTGCGCCGGCAGACCGGCACGATCGACGCCCCGATCGAGCGCTCGAACCGCAATCGCGAGAAGATGATGGTGGTCGGCGAAGGCCGGGGCCGCGAGGCGATCACCCATATCGAACTGATCGAGCGCTATCCGCCCTTGCTGCGCGGCCAAGAAGAGGTTGAGGCGCTGGCGAGCCTGGTCGAATGCCAGCTCGAGACCGGCCGCACCCACCAGATCCGGGTGCATATGAGCCATATCGGCCACCCGCTGCTCGGTGACCAGCTCTACGGCTCGGGATTCATGACCAAGGCAAGCCGTCTGCCGGAAGGCGCGCGTGCCGCGCTCACCGCTCTCGGCCGCCAGGCGCTGCATGCGCGGCTGCTCGGTTTCGAGCATCCGGTGACCCGCGAGGAACTGCGCTTCGAGTCGGAACCACCGGCCGACTTTGCACGTTTGCAAAGTGAACTCGCGATCCTGTGACGTTTTTTTGCTGCGCCGCCCACTTTCGGTCACGCTCGCATTGAATATACTGCACTGCGAAGCGGATGGCTAAAGGGGCGCCGCTGGGTGTGTTTCCCACGAATTGACGATGGTCTTCGTGGCGCACGCCGAACAATCCTGCCCGAAGGAAACTCGGGTGGTCGGCTCGCCGCGGAGCGGGAGCCTGGAGAGGAGTACGAGCATGGCGATTGCGTCGCTGCCCGTCATGTCCGCCGAAGGCGGACTTTCACGTTACCTGGAAGAAATCCGCCGGTTCCCGATGCTGGAACCGAACGAGGAATTCATGCTGGCCAAGCGCTGGCGCGAGCATGGCGACCGCGATGCGGCCCATAAGCTCGTAACCTCCCATCTGCGCCTCGTCGCCAAGATCGCCATGGGCTATCGCGGCTATGGCCTGCCGATCGGAGAAGTCGTGTCGGAGGGCAATGTCGGCCTGATGCAGGCGGTCAAGCGTTTCGAGCCCGACAAGGGCTTCCGTCTCGCGACCTATGCGATGTGGTGGATCAAGGCCTCGATCCAGGAGTACATCCTGCGCTCCTGGTCGCTGGTGAAGATGGGTACCACCGCCAACCAGAAGAAGCTGTTCTTCAACCTGCGCAAGGCCAAGAGCAAGATCTCGGCGCTGGGCGAAGGCGATCTGCGGCCCGAGCAGGTCAAGACCATCGCCACCAAGCTCGGTGTCAACGAGCAGGACGTCGTCGACATGAACCGCCGCCTCGGCGGCGACGCCTCGCTCAACACCCCGCTGCGCGAGGACGGCGAGGGCGAATGGCAGGACTGGCTCGTCGACGACAGCGAGAGCCAGGAGAACCGGCTCGCCGAATCCGAGGAAAGCGACAACCGCCATTCGGCGCTGCGCGAGGCCTTGAACGTGCTCAACCCGCGCGAGCGACGCATCTTCGAGGCGCGCCGCCTCGCCGAGGATCCGATCACCCTCGAGCAGCTCTCGGAGGAGTTCGGCGTCTCACGCGAGCGCGTCCGCCAGATCGAGGTCCGCGCCTTCGAGAAGGTGCAGGAAGCGGTCAAGAAGGCGCTGGTGCGGATCGAGGCGCCCCGCGCCGCGATCAGCGCCGCCAGCGGTCAGTAAAGCGGTCGCAGCGGTTGCAATGGCAGCCGCAGCGGCCCGAGGAAGACCCTGCCCTCGCGCAGGACGAGCGGCGGCAGCGGCGTAAGCCCTGCCGCCGCATTGCTTTGCGCGGCATTTGCCCGCCCGCCCAGCAGCGCACCGAGCCCGGCCGTCAGGCCGCCGACCCTGATGCCGGCGACGCGCTCTATGCCCGCTACGGCAGCGTCGACCTGCCCGGCCGGTCGATGTGCTTCGTCGAGGCCAAGCCGGCCGGAAGCTTCGAGCCGGGCCGCGCCCCTGAGGAGGCCGAGCCGCGTGATCTCGACGCCGCCATTCGCCGTTCGCCAGCTTTCCAGCGCATCGGGATTGAAGCCGCGGCGAAAGGCGAAAGATTGCGAGACGGTGGCCTGCATGTCGAGATCGCTCGGCGCGGCATCCCCGAGCAGCCCGTCGAGCACCGGCAATATCGCCCCCTTCGTGCTCAACGCGACATCGATCGCCTGCTGGCTGGCATAGCCCTGCTGGTTCGGCCGCAGATGCGCCTCGAACAACGCCGAGCGAACGCTCTCGGTCCGCAGGTTGCCATCGCCCCCGTCGGGTGTGCGCAGCGTCGCGACCGGATCGCGCACGACGAGCGAAATCCGCTCGAAGCCGGTCGTCGTCAATCGCAGGCTGGCCTCGAGCGCGCTCCAGCTGAGATCGCCGCTCTGCTTGGCCGGCAGCGTCGCCGTCAGCGGGCCGGTAGCCTGCAGTATGAGATGCCCTGGAGCGGTCGCCTGCGCGACGGCAACAGCCGGACCGGTCTCGATCTTGACCTCGTCGCCCCAGCGCGAGGAGACAAGCGTCACCCCAGCGCAGCGCACCTCGATCCGGAAGGGATAACCACCGATGCTGCGGTCACGACAGGTCCAGTTGCGCCCGGCGGCTGCCTCGCGCGCAATGCCGGCGTCGAGATGCTGCTCGACCTTGCCACGCGCCATGAACCAGAGAGCGGACCAGCCGATGGCCAGAAGCGCGAGCAGGCCGAACGGAGCATAGAGCCAGAAACGGCTGTTCCGTCGCGCGGTGGTGGCGGCAGTCATGCGCGGTCGCTCCCTTGCAAGGATTTCGGCGGATTGATAGCGACCGGAGCGGCAGGAGGCCAGCGCCGATCGGCTTGCGGATCATGGCGTCCTGTCTGCCGAGGCAAGCGGGCCAAATTGTGAGGGTACGGATGACGGAAGCGGCGGCGCCGGACGATCTCTGGGTCTTCGGCTACGGTTCGCTGATTTGGCGGCCGGGCTTCGATTTCGCCGAGCGCGCCGGAGCGCGCCTGCACGGTTTCCACCGCTCGCTCTGCATCTACTCGCATGTCCATCGCGGCACCCCCGAGACGCCCGGGTTGGTGCTGGGGCTGGATCGCGGCGGCATCTGCCGCGGCGTCGCCTTCCGCGTACCTGCAGTACAGGCCGAGGAAACCATCGACTATCTGCGGGCCCGCGAGCAGGCGACCGCGGTCTATCTCGAAAGGCGCCTCGCCGTCCGCCTCGACGATGGCCGCCGCCTGAACGCGCTGACCTACATCGCCGACCGGGCCCATAGCCAATATGCCGGCCGCCTGCCGGAGGCGGCAGTGCTCGGCTTCGTGCGGCAGGGCAAGGGCGTCTCCGGCGAGAACCCGGACTATGTCCGGCGAACCCACGAGCACCTGCACGAGATGGGCATTCACGACCCGCTGCTGACCCACCTCGTCGCCGAGCTCGACAAGATCGTAAGCCCCACTTCGACCTGAGCCTCAGACCTCGGGCGTCAGGTCGGCGAGCGCCGCGCGGCGGCTCTGGCTATCCTCGGCCAGGAGGTGCACATGGATCTCGCAGGCGCCGGCCGTGGCGGCCGCGTCGCGCCAGCGCGTCAGCGCTGCGTCGATGCCGAAGGCACCGCTGTCACGCGCGGCGACGATCGTCCGCTCGGGCGAGACGGCGAGCAGCACCGCATCGGTGAAGTTCAGCGCATGCCCGTCCTGAACTGCGAAAACCGACGCGACATAGCGCCGTCCCGAGCGGCCGCGCCAGGCCGTGAACCTGCGCTCGGCCAATTGCGCTGCGCTACGCAGCGGCGCTTCACGCGCGGCCCGCACCGGGCGATCCTCGCAAGGCGTAGCCAGAAGAGCGAGAGCAGCCACTTGTTCCTCCTTTGTTCTAGAACAAAATCAGAACATAGTGACGCTGCTGTCAAGTTCAATCTGTGGCTTTATGCGGCCTCCTGCCGCGTATTGGCAGGAGCCGGCACGCCGAGGCGGGCAAGCTCTGCTCTTCCCTCGCTGACCAGCCGATCGGTGGCGCCCTCGATCTGCTCCTGCAGCAGCGCGTGAAACGCCTTCTTGTCGATGCCGGGCTGGATCGCCGGCAGGATCTCGACGCGAATCGTTCCCGGCCGGCGCAGGAAGGAACGGCGCGGCCAGAACAGACCGGCATTGAGCGCTACCGGGACGCAGGGCACGCCGAGCTCGCCATAGAGATGGGCGACGCCGAACTTGTAGTCGGGCGAGGCGCCGACGGGTCGACGCGTCCCTTCCGGGAAGATCAGCAGCTGACGGCCGTTCTGCCCGAGCTCGACCTTGGCGCGGCGCGTCGCCATCTGCAGCGCCCGGCTGCCGGCGCCGCGATTGACCGGGATCATCCTCATCTTCAGCAGGCACCAGCCGAAGAAGGGCAGCCAGGTCAGCTCGCGCTTGAGGATGTAGACCGGGTTCCGGAACACCGTGATCAGCGCGAAGGTCTCCCAGGCCGATTGATGCTTCGCGGCCATGATGATGCCGCCCGACGGGATGTTCTCGACGCCACTGACCTCATAGCGCGTCCCGACGATCACCCGCATCAGCCAGAGCGAACTCTCGGCCCAGTTGAGGGCGACGCCGAGTAGGAAGCGCTTTGGCAGCGGCATGGTCGCCATCGCGCAGACCAGCCAGAAGGCGAGGTTGAGATAGAAGGCGATATTGAAGAGGAGCGAGCGGAGAACGAGCATGCCGGCAAGAACCCTGCCGCCGCGCGCCCGTCAAGAGCGCTGGCCGCCTCATGCGCCTATTGTCAGGCGCCCCGGTCCTGGCCGAGGGCGCGCGAACGCTTCTCGTGCTCCGGGCCAATCTGATCGCCCGGCTTGGGCGAGACCGGCTTGCGGCCGCCGATGATCACCGAAAGCCGCGAGGTCTCGGGATCGTCCTCCACCAGGCTGCGCAGATTGGCGACGAGGTATTTGGCGTATTCAGGCACCAGCAGGCGGATGGTGTGCCAGTCCTTCCACCAGGCGGTAACGTCGACCTGATCGGTCACGACCGGATAAGGCACGATACGCACGCCGGGCATGGCGTGGTTGAACTCCAGCATGGTGCGCGGCATGTGATAGTTCGACGTCACCAGCAACAGCGAGCGGAAGCCGTGCTGGCGGACCCAGCGCCGGGTCTCGATGGCGTTGCCGATGGTGTTGCGGGCCCGGTAATCGAGATCGACGCAGCAGGCCAGCGCCTCGCGCGCCTTCGGGTTGAGCTTGGCGAGTTCCTCGCGCCCGGTTCGCTCGTTGACGCCGCTGATCAGCAGGCGCGAGCCGCGATCGGCATGGAGCAGGCCGATCGCATCGCCGACGCGCTGCGCGCCGCCGGTGACGACGACGATCGCGTCAGTACGCGGCGCCGTCGCCTCGTTGAGCGCGAGGCGGGACGCGAAACTGACATATCCAGCGAGGAGCACGACCACGCCGCCGACGGCGAGCCAAAACAACGCACGCCCGACTCTACGCCGGAGCGACGTCCTGGTCACGATGGGGCGCGCATCGACCAAATCGCCCTCAGCACGCGTAAGATGAGCCGGCCTCGCTGCGATCAACACCATGACCGCAGCAAGATAACCGCCCAATCGGGCACAATAGCGGCATGATCCTTGCGCCCCTTTCGCAATGCATCACGACATCGCCTTCAGATAATGCCGCACGGTAACCCGTGAAACGAGGCCGGCAATGGCCGCGACGATGACCGCCACCAGCACGACCACGCCATAGCCCGACCAGCCGATCTCGAAGGCTCCGAACATCGCCTGCAACTGATCTGCCTCGGGTGTCGCACTCCATGCCGAGGCGAGCCAGCCGAGCAGGGCGATGACGACGACCGCGGCGAGGCCCCCGGCGCCGCCGCCGCGCAACCCGAGCGTTATGAAACGGTTCTGGAACTCGCGGGCGATGAACTCGTCATCCGCCCCGACCAGATGCAGGACCTCGACGCTGTCTCGGCTCCCGGCCATGGCGCCGCGCGTCGCGAAGGCGACCGCGAGCGCTGCCGCCACCAGGACGAGCATGACAATCGCGACGCCGGCGAGGATGATGGTGTTCGCCATGGTCGAGAGCCGGCGCACCCAGAGCCGGTGATCGTCGAGCGTCGCGCTCGGCACTTCGCGCCGCAGCGTCTGGCTGAAAGCGACGAGGTCGCTCGCCGCCGCGGCATTGAGGCGCAGCACGATCAGCCGCGGCACCGGCAGCTCGATCAGGTCGAGCCCCGCCCCGAGCCAGGGCTCCAGCAGCTTGTCCGACTCCGTTCGCGGCACCGCCCGCACCGAGGCGACTCCCGGCACGGCGCGAGCAAGCTCCGCGGCCCTGGCGAGATCCGCCTCGATGTTGCGGCGCGGATCGGGCCTGACCTGGATGGTCATCTCGTTGGCGACCGCGCCACGCCATTGCTCGGAAGCCCGCGCCGCCATCAACGCGCCGCCGGCGCTGAGCGCGGCCAGGAAGGTCAGGATCGCGATCACCACCACCAGAGCCCGACCGGCGACCGTATCGACCGGGACCAGCGGCTGGTCGCGGCGCAGGTTGACCGGCAGGCGCGACTTCGGCTGGACGAAGCCCTCATCCTCCTCGTCCTGCTCCGCCGGCTCGGCGCGCCAGTCAGGCGTCGACATGGAGATGCCCGTCGGCGAGCACGAGACGCGGAGCGTCGTATTGCTCCATCAGCGCGAGATCATGGGTCGCGATCACCACCGCGGTACCGAGTGTCTGCAGCTCCATGAACAGGCGCAGCAGCCGGCGGCCCAGCCCCGGATCGACATTGCCGGTCGGCTCGTCGGCGAGCAGCAGTTGCGGACGCGAGATCAGCGCTCTGGCGATCGCCGCGCGCTGCTTCTCGCCGCCGGACAGCACCGACGGCACCGCATGCATGCGCTCGCCGAGCCCGACCCAGCGCAGCAACTCGACGACCTCGGCGCGATAGCCGGCCTCCTCCTTGCCGAGCACCCGCAGCGGCAGGGCGACGTTCTCGTAAACTGTGAGGTGATCGAGCAGGCGGAAATCCTGGAAGACGACGCCCATCTTGCGCCGAAAATCGGTCAGCGTCGTCGCCTCCAGCCGAGAGACGTCCTGTCCGAAGAGGTGGACAAGGCCGCGCGTCGGCTTCAGCGCCATCAGGATCAGCCGGATCAGCGTGGTCTTGCCGGCTCCCGAAGGCCCGGTCAGATACTGGAACGAACGCGGCGCGATGCTGAAATTGATGTCTTTCAGCACCTCCGGCCCCATGCCGTATCGCAATCCGACGTTTTCGAATCGAACCAAACCCGCTCCTGTCAATCGCGTCCGAATCGCCGCGCGTCGGCGCCGTCGCGCCGCGATCCTACACCCGGAGCAGCCATTTGCGGGAAGTGCATGCCGCCGCACCCCGCTTTTCTCCCACGGAAAGCAGCTGCTTTACGCGGCGTTAACCATAAATCACGCCAATAGCTGGACGAACCGCGGTCCAGGATGGCTGCACTTAGGCCCGTAACATCATTGCCGGAGCCCCCGCCCCGGCCATCGACCGAGGCTGCGCGGAGCGACGCCCGAACACCATGCTGATCGTCTGCCCCTCCTGCGCCAGCCGCTACGAACTCGACGAGGCCAAGATCGGCCCGGCCGGGCGCAAGGTCCGCTGTGCCTCCTGCCAAACCGCCTGGCAGGTCGAGGCGCCCGCCACCGCTACGCCGATCGTAGAGCCGAAGCCGGACGAGCCGCAGACCGTCATTGACGAGATCGCGGAGCAGGAATTCCCGAGCGCTCCGAGCGAGGACGAGACCAACGCCCTGCTGGCGGAGGAACTGCGCGGCGCCGCCGAGATCGAGGAAAGCGTCTCGGCCCTCGCCGCCGAGCGCACCGATACCGTAGCGACGACGCCGGCCAAGCCGCGCAGGCAGGCCAAGCCACAAAAGCAGGCGCGCGCGAAAGGCTGGATGGCGGCAATCAGATCGCCATCACGCCTGCCGGTCAGTACCCCCGCCGCAATCGTGCTAGCCGGCCTCGGCCTGCTCAGCCTCGCGCTCTGGCAACGCAATGCGGTGGTCCGCACTGTCCCGCAATTCGCTGGCCTCTACGAAACGCTCGGCCTGCCGGTCAATCTGCGTGGGCTTGTCTTCAGCGCCGTCGAAAGCGAACTCGTCCAGGATGCGCAGGGCCGCTTCCTGGTGGTCGAGGGCGACGTGACGAATATCGCCCGGACCAAGACGAAGCTGCCGCCGATCACGGTCGCGGTGAAGGACGAGGCCGGGCAGGTGCTCTACACTTGGACGGCCGAGCCGCCCCGGCCAGTGATCGAGCCGGCCGAGCTGGTGCGCTTCCGGGCGCGACTGGCGGCGCCGCCGGAGAACGGCCGCTCCGTCCAGGTCCGTTTCGGCGCGGCTGCACAGGCCACGCTCGCCAACGCGAACTGATTCCCCCATAGCACTACGGCGACGGTCTTCAATTGTCCGCCCGCCGGGGTTATCGATAGAGCCAGTTTCAGCCGCGATCATGGGGCGGCGCTAACGGGCGCCGGAGCCCGGAAGGAATGCCAGACGATGCCCCAATCCCAGCGTATCCGGGTTCTCTACGACGAAGCCGCCATCGCCGCCCGTAATGCCGAGATGGCTGCGGAGATCGCCGCCGATTCGCCGCCTGACCTCCTGGTCGTCGCCGTGCTCAAGGGCAGCTTCATGTTCGTGGCCGATCTGATCCGGGCCATGCACCGCGCCGGCATGGCGCCGCAGGTCGAGTTCGTCCATCTCTCGAGCTATCGCGCCGCCACCATCTCCTCCGGCCAGGTCGAGATCCTGCGTGACGTCCAGAGCGATGTCCGCGGCCGGCAGGTCCTGCTGGTCGACGACATTCTCGAATCCGGCCGCACCCTCGCCTTCGCCAAGGATCTGCTGGCGGCGCGCGGCGCAGCCAAGGTCTCGAGCGCGGTCCTGCTTGAGAAGCCGGCCAAGCGCGCGGTCAACATCGAGGCCGAATATGTGGGCTTCGAGTGCCCCGACTACTTCGTCGTCGGCTACGGCATGGACGTCGCCCATTCCTATCGCCAGCTCCCCTATGTCGGCGTGATCGAGACCGCCGACCAGGCCGGCCTGCCGGGAATCTGAGCGATGTCCCGCATTCTGGTGGTCGATGACGAGGAAACCCTGCGCGTGCTCGTGGCGCGCGGCCTCGCCATGGACGGGCATGATTGCATGATGGCGGGCGACGGCGCCGAGGCGCTGGAGGTCCTGATGGCCGAGAAGGGCCGCTTCGACCTGCTGCTCACCGATATCCGCATGCCGCTGATGGACGGCATCGCGCTCGCCCTCGCCGCAAAGCGCGAGTTTCCCGACCTCACCATCATGCTGATGACCGGCTATGCCGAGCAGCGCGAGCGCGCCAAGAGCCTGGAGACCATCGTCGCCGAGGTGATGGCCAAGCCCTTCACCATCGCCGAGTTGCGCGAGACCGTGATGAGGGTGATCGAACGCTCGATCGGTTGAAGCCGCCCTGCGCCCTCAGCGGTTCAGCCACCAGATCGAGAGGTTGAGCACCGCGGCGAATGAGACCCAGGCGAGATAGGGCGCGAGTAGCCAGGCCGCGAAACGGTCCGGCAGGGCCGCGAAGCTCCTGATCGTCCAGATGATCGCGGCGATCAGCAGAGCGATGACGACGAGCCCGCCGGCCGGGCTGTTCAGCCCGAAGAAGACGCAGGACCACGCGAGGTTGAGAGCGAGCTGGACGTGATAGGCCAGCAGCGCCCGGCCGCGGCCGCTGGTGTCGGACGGACGGCGCAGCACGCGGAAGGCGGCAAGGCCCATCAGCGCGAACAGCACCGTCCAGACCGGAGCGAACAGCCAGTTCGGTGGATTGAAGGGCGGCTTGGCGAGCCCGGCATACCAGCCCGGGATCTGCGGCACGGTGGCCGCGCTGCCGATCAGGGAGGCGGCCACCACGGGCAGGATGGCGATGAGAAGGGCCAGCCACACCGCCATCTGGCGATCGGCGCTATCGGTCTGTGTGCTCATGCGGCAAGGATGGGGTGTCCCTGCGCTCCTCGCAAGACGAACCTATTGCACCGCAGCAAAGACAATGAGATGAATCGTCTCACATAGTGGAAATCGGATCGCACATGACCAAGCGCCCGCTGCATCCCCGTTCGCTCGCCGCCCAGGCCATGGGCAAGATCGACCCGCTGACCAAGGGGGTCGTGCCGCCGATCCACGTCTCCACCACCTATATCCGCGACGAGGACAACGCCTACTCCTCGGGCTTCATCTATGGCCGGCCGGACAATGAGACAGTGCACGAGGCGCAGGCCGTGCTCGCCATGCTCGAAGAGGCGAAGGCCGGCGCCCTGCTGTTCGGCTCCGGCATGGCGGCCGCGACGGCGGTGTTCCAGGCTCTCTCGCCGGGCGACCATGTCGTCGCCTCCAAGGTGATGTACTGGGCGCTGCGGGCCTGGCTCCTGACCGAGGCGACGCGGTGGGGACTGAAGATCGAGTTCGTCGAGACCGATGACCTCGCCGCGCTGAAGGCCGCGGTGAAGCCCGGAATCACCAAGCTCGTCTGGGCCGAGACGCCGTCGAACCCGCTCTGGACCATCACCGACATCGCCGCCGCCGCCGAGATCGCCCATGCGGCCGGCGCCAGGCTCGCGGTCGATTCGACCTGCGCCTCGCCGGTCCATACCCGGCCGCTGACCCTCGGCGCCGACATCGTCATGCATGCCGCGACCAAGGTGCTGAACGGCCATTCCGACGTCGTCGCCGGCGCACTCTGCGCCCGCGAGGACGACGAATTCTGGGCCCGGATCAAGACCGTGCGCAAGGGACAGGGCGGCATCCTCGGCCCGTTCGAGGCCTATCTGCTGATGCGCGGCATGCGCACGCTCCATGTCAGGCAGGAGCGCCAGTCGGCCTCGGCCATGGCGCTGGCCCAGAAGCTTTCGGCCCATCCGCTGGTTTCGCGCGTGCTCTATCCCGGCCTGCCCCAGCATCCCGGCCATGATATCGCAGCGCGCCAGATGCAGGGCGGCTTCGGCTACATGCTCTCGATCCAGGTCAGCGGCGGCGAGCGGGCGGCGGTCAAGGCAGCGGCTCATGTCGAACTTTACAAGCGCGCCACTTCGCTCGGCGGCGTCGAGAGCCTGATCGAGCATCGCGCCTCGATCGAGGGCGCCGGCTCGCCCTGCCCGCCCGATCTGCTGCGCCTGTCGACTGGTATCGAGGATTTCGATGACCTCTACGCCGATCTCGACCAGGCACTGAAGGCCGGCCACGGCTGAGTAGTGAGGCTAGAGCATCGGCTTTCCCAAATCCGATGCTCTAGCCAACCTTGAGGCGGACCAGGTCGACAGCATCGCTCCGCCCTTCCGGCGACCAGCTTTGGGCCAGGAGCTCCGTATCGTCCGCACTGACCGCGACCCGGTCCCGGCCGTTCCGCTTGGCTGCATAGAGCGCCTTGTCGGCGTCGTGCACGAGCCTGTCGAAATCGATGACGCTGTCCTCGGACCAAGCGATGCCGGCACTCACCGTGCTCGCAAACGAGCCGCCGTTTCCGCTGAAATGACGCTTGGCGAGGCGCCGGCGCACGCCCTCGGCGAGCTTTGCCGCTGTGACCAGCGAGGCTCCCGGCAACAGCAGCGCGAACTCCTCGCCGCCGAGCCGTGCGGCAGCCCCCTTCGACCGGCAAGCCAGCATCAGGATCTTCCCGAAGCTTCGCAGCACCTCGTCGCCTGCCAGATGACCATGGACGTCATTGGTCGTCTTGAAGTGGTCCATGTCGAAGATGATGAGCGCGGCGGGGCCTTTGATTACTTCGATACGGCCAAGCAGCGCCCGTCGGTTGAGCAGGCCGGTCAGCGGATCGATCTCGGCATCGCGCTTGTGGCCGCGCGCCAGCCGCGCCTGGTTGAGCGCCAGGGAAAGTGCGCCGATACCGGAAAGGGTGAGCAGGCAGACGACGATGTTGAGATCTTCGGCCCAGTTCGACGGAGCCTGCGACAGGCGCCATTCGCCATCCAGCAGCAGCAGGACGGCACAGGGGACGAATGAGAGCCCGGTCAGGGCGTAAAGAACCGTTAGCAGCGGGATGGCAAACCGTGCTTCCGAGCGCCCGAGCCAATAGTCCCAGGCCGTGATCAGAAGGATGATCGTCGCTGCCAGATTGAGCATGACGATGGCGGCGCCATTGTAGCCCGCCAGCATCGGGACGGCCATGGCAATGGACGATGCGACCGCCATCACGGCCATGCTGCGCCAGGGCAGAACCCCGGTGCGGAACTCACGGCCGGCGCCGAACACGAAGGCGAGGCCGGTCAGCAGGATCGTGTATCCGGCCGCGCCTATAGCTGGCGACATGGTCTGGACGTACCAGCTGTAGATCAGCACGCCGAGCGCCATGAACGCCACGCCGAAAGTCCAGGCGATCAGGAATCGTTCCGTCCTGGAGGCCAGCCAGCTGACGAAAAAGGTGACCGCCAATCCGCAACCGGAAAGAGCAAAGGCCGTCAGCAGCGAATGGTAATCCAGCGGCAAGGCATACTCTGCGGCGGTTGGCGAGCGGCCCGCCGGTTATGGCCGCCTGCCGTTGCGAAAGCTTTAAGCCGATCGCGTGGATTCCGACCTATCGCGGCCGGGCTTGATCCCGATAGATCAGGCGCTGGGCTTTCCGGCTTGGACTAGCCCCAGATGCCCTTCGCCGTCGCCAGCAATTGCCGGCGGTCAGCAAGGCCGTTGCCGCCGCCATTGATCAGCTGCGTGACACGGGCCGCGTCGTCGCGGTCGGCAGGAGCATTAAGGTTGCGGTCGCGCCAATAGGCGAACGCGATCTGGATCGAGATGCGCGGGTCGAGCGCGAGCTCCGGCCGGCCCTCGAGATCGACATTGAGCATCCGGCCATAGCGCCGGTAATTGGCCCGGCCGGTGAGCTGGAAGACGCCGCGGCCATGATAGCGCTCCCCGTCGCCGGGCTCGGTGTTGCCGAGATCGGCACGCCCCTCATAGCGCGCGAACTGCGCCAGCCCGCCCTGCTCCTCCAAGGTCCGGAAACGGTCGGTCTCATGCGCCGCCTGGGCGAGGAAATGGCAGACCCGGAGCCGCGTCGTCACGTCGGCCTGAACGGCGAGCCGCTCGAAATGCAGGGCGATGTTCGCCATGATCTCGGCCTTGCCGACCGGCGCGAGCCGGGCAAGACGCGCCACGGTCACGGCGAGATCAGGCTCGGCGACCGGCACGTCCTGGGCCGGAGCCTCTTCGGCCGGCACCGGCGCTGCGGGCTTCTTGCGGCTTCGCGATCCCTTCGTCGACATGACGGCGCTCCCATGGCTGCTGGCATCATGCACCGGTTTTCCAGGACGGGGATAACGCCGCCGGATATCCCGTCGGCCGGTCAGTCGCGCCGTTGGAGCAGGAGACTCGTCGTCATTCTCGGATGAAGCGATGCGTAGACCCGAGAAACGCCTGACGCGGGGGCGCCAACCTACGCCTCCTCCGGCCCGCGATGCTCGGGGCAAGCCCGAGCGTGACGCGCGGCGAGGCGCTCAATTCCGCCGCAGCAGGCGCTCGAGATAGTCGAGCTCCTCCAGCGGCCGCGAGGGATCGCCGAGGCGGCGGCGCAGCTCTTCAAGGATGCGCCGCGCCCGCTGCGTCGCGCTCTCGTCGGCGCCCGGCACGCGGACCCGGCCATCGGCCCAGTCACGCTGGCGCTGCGGCCGGCCGAGCGGATCATCGCGGGTGCGCTGCTGAGCCGAAGGCCGTCCCGCCGGGCGCCCGTCGGGCTCGCCATAGGCGTTCTCATTGCCCTCGCCCTCGCCGGGCTGGCCCTGCATCTGCTGGGCGAGGTTCTGGCCGCCCTTGCGCAGTGCGTCGAGCGCCCGTCCCTGCGAGTCGACGGCCTCGCCCTCCTGGCCCTGACCGAGCTGCCCCTCGGCGTCGCGCATCGCATCCTCGGCCTCGCCGAGCTCACCCGGATCGGCGCCCATGCCGCGCATGCGCCGCTGCAGCTCCTGCAGGCGCTCGCGCAAAGCCTGCTGGCGCTGCGACAGGCCCTGCCCCTGGCCCTGGCCGCCCTCGGCGTTCTGGCCGTCCTCGCCCTCGCCATCCTCGCCCTGTTCGCCTGGCTGCTGCCCCGGCTGCTGGCCGCGCTGCCCGCGCTGGCCCTGCTGCCCCTGCTGGCGCTGGCCCTGCTGGCCGGGGCGAGCCTGCTGCTGGCCCGGCCGCTGGCCGCGCTGCGCCCGGTTCTGGCGCTGCTGCTCCTGCTGATAGGTCTCATCGCGCAATTGCTGCTGCTCGCGCGTCATCCGGTCGAGATCGCCGAGCGCCTGGTTCATCTCGCGCTGGCGCTGGTCCTGCTGGCCGGGCCGCGCCGTCTTGAGGTTGTTCAGGAGGTTGTTGAGCTCCTCCATCAGCCGCTGCGCCTCGGCCATGTCGCCGCGCTTCGACAATTCCTCGATCCGGTCGAGCATGTTCTGCAGGTCGCGCGGCGTCACCGTGCGGAAGTTCTCCGGCAGCTGCGCCTGGTTCTGCTCGCCATTCTGCTGCTGGCGCTGCATCTGCTGGGCGAGCTCGCGCATATAGCGATCCATCGCCCGGCGCATTTCCTCGGTGAGCTTGCGGATCTCCTCCTCCGACGCGCCGCGCTCAAGTGCCTGCTGCAGGTTCTCCTGTGCGGCGCGCAGCGCCTTCTCGGCATCGGAGAGATCGCCGTCCTCGAGCTGCAAGGCGAGGCCCCACATCAGATCGGCGGTCTCGCGCAACTGGTCGTCGCTGGTCGCGCGGCGCAGGCGCTCGCCGATCATCCGCATGGCGAGATAGACCCCGGTCTCCTTCATGAAGCGCTCGGGCTCGATCATCAGCGCGTCCATGGCGAGCTGCACGCGCTTGCGCGTCTCGACATTCATCACCAGCCGGCGGCGCTCCTCGACCAGAGCCTTGGCCAGCGGCTTGGTGAAGACGCGCTGCGGCAGCACCACTTCGAGAGTCTCGCTGCGCCCCTCCTGACCGGCCTCGTCGCGCGCCAGCAGGCTCATATTGACCTTGGCGCCGGCCCAGGGATGGGCCGAGAAATCGACCGTGCTCTTCATCTCCTCCTCGCCGGATGCGGAGGACGGCGGCGGCAAGGTCTGCTTCGGCGCCTCGACCAGCGAGCGGCCAGCGGTCAGCGGCCCGGCCCGCGAGACGACCACCTCGACGGCGGAGACGCCGTAATCATCCTTCGCGCGGTAGCTGATCCCGAGGCCGCCCTGCACGCCGCTCACCGGCTTGGGCGGCTCGATGAAGGCAATCTCGGGCTTGGCGTCGATGACCGCGTGCAGGCTCAGCGTCTGCTCCGGCGCGCCGCTGCCTGTGATGCGCAGCGTGCCGTCACCGGTGAGGAGATAGCGCTTCTCGGTCACCGCGACGGAAGGCTCGGTCGGCCTCGCAACCCCACCTGGGCCAGTGCCCGTCGGCGCCGCCTTCTCGTCGATGGGCAGCGCATCGAGCCGGCCAGTGGTGGCGACGTCCATGGCACTGCGACCGGCGATGCGCACGACCACGGTCGACTTCTCGGGAACGTTGAAGCGCGGGCTGGCTAGCCTGGAGAAGTCGATCAGGATCGGCGGCAGGCGCGTATAGGCCGGCGGGTCGATCCAGGCGTCGATCCGCACCGGCGCTGTCGCCGCGGCCGGGCCACGCCAGTCCAAGGCGGCCGAAAGCCGGGGCCAGACCTCATGCCCGGCGACGAAGAAGCCGGTGACCGCGGCGAGCAGCGGCACGGCGCGCAGGGCAAGCCGGTCACGACCGGCCATCAGCGGCCGCGGCGCGCTCACCTTCAGTGCCGCGACATGCTCGCTCTGACGCTGCAGGTGCAGCTTCCACAGCGCCTGCGAAACTGGATCCCGCCCACCGACAGCAAGGCTGTCCTCGAGCGCCGTCGCCGGGCGATGGGCGCCCGCCATCGAGCGGTCGAGCCGCGCCAGCGCCTCGCGGCGACTCGGCCAACGGTCGCGAATGATCGGCCAGAAGCTCGCGACGAAGGCGGCGGCGAACAGCAACGCGCCGCCGGCCCGCCCCCACCAGGGCAGATGCAGCCAGAGGCCGAACCAGGAGACTGCGAGGAAGAGCAGGGCGACGGAAATCGGCGCCCAGAGCCGCGGCCAGAGCCGCTCCCAGGCCAGTGACAACCGCGAACCGGCCGCGAGGCGTTCGAGCCTCCGGCGGATCAACGCGACCGGGTCGAGCGCCGTGCGGCGCGGCTTATCATCCATTCCGATGCTCCGAGCCGCGCCTCGCGGCCCAATGCCTCTCACATGCAAGATGCTTCTCACATGAAAGCAAGGCTAGCACGGGAATGTGGCGTGACCAGCGCCGAAGCGCGGCATCCCACAGGCGCTCCGGGAATCGTGAAGCCGCGTCAGGACAGCCAGGGCGGGGACCGATCTGTTCCGATCAGCTCCTCATAGCTCTGCCGAGGCCGCGTCACCGCGAACTGATCGCCCTTCACCAGGACCTCGGCAACCAGCAGCCGCTGGTTATAGGTCGAGGACATGCTGGCGCCGTAGGCGCCGGCGGTCATGAAGGCGATCAGGTCGCCGGGCTTCTGCTGCGGCAGCTCGCGCCCGGTGGTGAAGGTGTCGCCTGATTCGCAGATCGGCCCGACCACGTCATAGGCGATCGTGGCTGTGCCCGGCGCCGGCTCTGCGACCGGCCAGATCTCGTGATAGGCCTCGTACATGGCCGGCCGCATCAGATCGTTCATCGCCGCGTCGACGATGAGGAACTGCTTGCTCGGCCGCGGATTGAGGTGCAGCACCCGCGTCAGCAGGATGCCGGCATTACCGACGATCAGCCGCCCCGGCTCGAAGCCAAGCTCGACATCGAGCCCCGCCGTCAGCTTGCCGACCATGGCGGCATAGGCCTCGATCAGCCCAGGACCATGGTCGAAATCCCGCGGGACTTCATAGGGAATGCCGAGCCCGCCGCCGAGATCGAGCCGGTCGACGCGGTGTCCCTCGGCGCGCAGCGCCAGCACAAGATCGCGCATCTTGGCATAGGCCGCCTCGAAGGCTCCGGTCTCGCGGATCTGGCTGCCGATATGCACGGCAAGGCCCATAATCCTGACGCCAGACATGTTCGCGGCGCGGGCGTATAGCCGGTGCACCTCCTCGAAGGAGACGCCGAACTTATTCGCCGAGGAGCCCGTCGTGATCTTGGCATGGCCGCCCGCCCCGATATCGGGATTGACGCGGAACACCGCCTCCTGGCGTCGGCCGAGCCGCTCGCCGACGCGCGACAAGAGGTCGAGCTCGCCTTCGGTCTCGATATTGACCTGGTAAATTCCGGCCTGGGCAGCGAAGGCAAGCTCGCTCTCGCTCTTGCCGACGCCGGAGAAGACGATGCGCTCGGGCGGGAAGCCCGCGGCGAGCGCCTTGCGGATCTCGCCCTCGGAAACCGTGTCCGCACCGGCGCCGAGCGCAGCGAGCGTCTTCAGCACGCCGAGATTGCTGTTCGCCTTCATCGCATAGAAGACATGCGACTTCCGACCGGGCGTGATCGACGCCATCGCCTGCTCGTAGAGCCGGTAATGCCGCTCGATCGTCGCCGAGGAATAGACGTAGACGGGAGTTCCGACCTTCTCCGCGATCTCGCGCAGGTCGACATCCTCGGCGAAGAGCGCGCCGTCGCGATAAGCGAAATGATGCATCGTCGGCTCAGAGCAGCGGATCGAGAATGAAGGGAGATTCCGGAATCGTGATCGCCTTGTTCGTCTTCGCCGGCTTGCCGAGCGGCGAAGCGTCCATCGCGGTCGGCGGCGTGTTCTCGACGGCGCCGATCTGGTTGTCCGGCAGGGCGATGGCGTTCTTGGCGTTCGGAGGCGCCTCGAGCGGGCCCTTGCGGCCGCAGGCGGCAAGCGCGAGTCCGAGCAGGCCGGCCAGCAGAACGGCGCGGCCGAGTTTCAGGCGGGAATGCGGCACGAAAGGAAATCCTCGGACGGTGTTCAGTCGGTAGTGTAGCGAATGGCGCCGCGGCTTGCGAGGCTCACCGGGCGTCATTCTCGGGCACAGCGGCGCGCCTGCCCGAGAATCCCCTTCAAGCGCTGCTCGGGTCAAGCCCGGGCAGGACGGGCCGCGTCCTTTGTCAGCTGCTTCAGCCAGCGCTTGGCCTGGCGCTTCACATTGGCGGGAGCTGTGCCGCCATAGCTCACCCGGCTCTTCACCGATTGCTCGACGCCCAGCACAGCGAAGACCGCCTCGGTGATCGTCGGCTCGACCTCCTGCATCTCGGCGAGCGAGAGCTTCTCCAGACCGACACCCTTGGCCGAGGCGATGCCGACGAGGCGCCCGGTGACGTGATGCGCGTCGCGGAACGGCATCTTCAGGACCCGCACGAGCCAGTCGGCGAGGTCGGTTGCCGTAGCGTAGCCGAGGCCGGCCGCCTTCTTCATCACCTTGAGGTCGGGCTGCATGTCGCGGACCATGCCGGCCGTCGCGGCAAGGCAGAGCGACAGGGTCTGCACCGCGTCGAACGTGCCTTCCTTGTCCTCCTGCATGTCCTTCGAATAGGTCAGCGGCAGGCCCTTCATCATGGTCAGCAGGGCCTGGAGCGAGCCGAAAATGCGCCCCGCCTTGCCGCGCACCAGCTCGGCCGCGTCCGGATTGCGCTTCTGCGGCATGATCGAGGAGCCGGTCGAGAACTTGTCGGAGAGCTTGACGAAGCCGAATTGCGGCGTCGCCCAGAGCACGATCTCCTCGGCGAAGCGCGACAGGTGCATCGCGCAGATCGAGGCAGCCGACAGAGTTTCCAGCACGAAGTCGCGGTCCGAGACCGAATCCAGCGAATTCGCGGTCGGGCGCGCGAAGCCGAGCGCCTCTGCCGTCATGTGCCGGTCGATTGGGAAGGAAGTGCCGGCGAGCGCGGCGGCGCCGAGCGGGCATTCGTTCATCCGCTCGCGGGCGTCCCTGAGCCGGCTGCGATCGCGGGCCAGCATCTCGACATAGGCGAGCAGATGGTGGCCGAAGGTCACGGGCTGCGCCGATTGCAGATGGGTGAAGCCCGGCATCACAGCCCCCGCATAGGCCTCGGCCTTTTCGGCGAGCGCCAGCTGCAGGTCGGCGACCTGGTCGTCGAGCTGGTCGAGCGCGTCGCGCACCCAAAGGCGCATATCGGTCGCGACCTGATCGTTGCGCGAGCGGGCGGTGTGCAGGCGCCCGGCGGCGAGGCCGATCTGCTCGCGCAGATTGCCCTCGATGTTCATGTGGATGTCCTCGAGCGCACGCGAGAACGTGAAGCGGCCGGTCTCGATCTCGGCCTCGATGCCCTTGAGTCCCTTGCTGATGACGTCCACGTCGTCCTGCGTCAGGATTCCGGTCGCGGCCAGCATGGCTGCATGCGCGAGCGAGCCCCTGATGTCCTGACGCCAGAGGCGCTGGTCGAAATCGATGGAGGCGTTGATCTCCTCCATGATGGCGTCTGGACCTGTGGCGAAACGCCCACCCCACATGCGGTTGCTCACGGCGATCTTTCCTGCTCTTGAGGACGCACGATGACGTCTCGTACGAAAATGGCGGTGGCCCTCGGCGCGCTGGTTCTTGTCGCGCTCGGCGGCGTGGCCGCCTTCTACTCCGGGCAGGGCGGAGCCGGCAATTCCACTTGCAGCGCTGCGACGACGAAGCTCGCGCAGCTGCGGCCGCTGGTGAAGGGCGAGATCGCCGGCATTCAGGTGCCGCAACGGTCGGCGCCCGTGCCGGACCTCGCCTTCAACGGCCCCGACGGCAAACCGACGAGCCTCTCGGCCATGCGCGGACGCACCGTGCTGGTCAATCTCTGGGCGACCTGGTGCCCGCCCTGCCTGCTCGAGATGCCGGCGCTGGCCAAGCTCCAGAAGACGCTCGGCGGCCCGGATTTCGAGGTCGTCACCGTCAACATCGACACACGTCATCTCGACAAGCCGAAGGACTGGCTGGCGAAGAAGGACATTGTCGGCCTCGCCTATTACGCCGATCCCGAAGCCAAGGTCTTCCAGGACCTGCGCGCCGCCAAGAAGGCGGAGGGCATGCCGGTGAGCCTGCTGGTCGACAAAGAAGGTTGCGAGCTCGCGACGCTCCAGGGCCCGGCCGAATGGGCCGGCGCGGACGCCCTCGCCCTGATCCGGGCCGCGATCGGCCGCTGATCCCGCTCGGCCGGAACCCGGCCAAACATTGCCTCTGCCGGTCGGGTGTTCCATAAACCGACAGGCATGACCTACACGATCGGCCTCGCGACCACCTTTCACGACCCCGCCATCGCCATTGTCGGC
Organism: Allobosea sp. WAO; assembly: GCF_001509835.1. Lineage (GTDB taxonomy): Bacteria > Pseudomonadota > Alphaproteobacteria > Rhizobiales > Beijerinckiaceae > Allobosea. Next base: position 289,422 of record NZ_JXTJ01000012.1, on the reverse strand, counting down.
CCCGATGGCGAGGTTGTCTTCGCGGAAGCTGCCGAGCGCTATCTTCAGTACAAGCGGGCACCGAATTGCGAGCCGGACACAACGGCGCGGATGGAAGCCCTACTCCGGCGCTACATTCCGCGCGGCGCCGAGATCAGGCTCGCAACCAGCTGGGGCGCCGAGTTCACCGAGTTCCTGGCACAGATGAGCCGCAGCGGCGCCTTCACGCTCGATGCTCTGCTGAAGCTCTCGCCCGAATTCAATCGCTCCATGGTGCAGGAGCGCACCGAGCGGGCCTTCATCGCCTCTCTGCATTTCGGCCAGCAGCGGGCCGGTCTCGGTACGCTGATCGGGCTCGACCGCGCCTTCGGCGAGGCCAGGATCACCGGCCTCTCGCGCTATGGCCACCATCTCAGCCATGCTGCCTATGCCTGCTGGTCCTCGCCCTTCCGCGACGCCGCCTGTCTCGTGGTCGACGGCATGGGCGAAACCGGTGCTTCGGCCATCTTCGCGCTGAAGGATGGTGAGATCACCGAGCTCCGGCGCCATAGCGGGCGCGCCTCGATCGGCTTCTATTTCGGCTTCGTCACCGACCTCGCCGGCTTCGACCAGGCCAAGGGCGAGGAATGGAAGATCATGGGGCTCGCCCCCTATGGCCGGCAGAATCCCGAACTCCTCGCCTTGCTGCGCCGGCTCTACCGGATCGACGGCACGAAACTCTCCTTCGCCGATGCCGAGACGGTCCGGCAGGTCGGCGCCGAGATTCTCGCCCGCCGCCCGGAAGACGCGCTCGACCAGGGCTGGGCCGACCTTGCCCGCTGCGGCCAGGACGTATTCGCCGAGATGATGGCGGCTCTGCTGACCGAGACCGCGGCGCTCTGCCCTTCCGAGAACCTCGTCCTCGCCGGCGGCTGCGCGCTGAATTCCTCCTTTAACGGCAAGATCTGCAACGACAAGATCGCCGGCCGCCACGGCTTCGCCCGCGTCCACGTGCCCTCGGCCCCCGCCGATGACGGCAATGCGCTCGGCGCCGCCTGGCTCGCCTATGCCGAAGCCAACCCCGGCTGGCGCCCGCCGATGGGGCCGCTGAGCCCCTATCTCGGCTCGGCCGTTTCGACAGAGCCTCTGGAACGAATGGCCGCCTGGGAGCCGCGGCTGCGCAAGCTCCCGGCCGACGAAATCGCCGCCGCGACCGCAAGGCTGCTCGCCGAAGGTAAGCTCGTCGGCTGGGTCCAGGGTCGCGCCGAATTCGGGCCGCGCGCCCTCGGCAACCGCTCGATCCTCGCAGATCCCCGCCCGGCGAACGCCAAGGACCTGCTCAACGCCAAGGTCAAGTACCGCGAGGCCTTCCGGCCCTTCGCTCCCTCGATCCTCGCCGAGCATGGTCCGGACTGGTTTGAGGACTATCAGGACTCGCCCTATATGGAGCGCACCCTGAGCTGGAAGGAAGCCATGCGCGGGCGCGTCCCGGCTGTCGTCCACGAGGACGGCACCGGCCGGCTGCAGAGCGTCACGGCAGAGCGCAATCCGCGCTATCATGCGCTGATCTCGGCCTTCCACGAACTCACCGGCGTGCCGGTGATCCTCAACACCTCCTTCAACATCATGGGCAAGCCGATCCTGCATACCAGCGAGGATGCGATCCTGATGTTCTACACCTCGGGCCTCGACGCGCTCGTCGTCGACGACTGGCTCCTGGTGAAATGAACGCCCGCTTCGGCGGTGGGCACACGTCAGGACATGAAAAGGCGGCGCTCACGCGCCGCCTTGTCAGTTCCACGAAGTTGAAGGGCTCAGCTCGCCTGCTTGACGGCGATGCCCTTCTCTTCGAGCAGCGCCTGCAGCTCGCCGGCCTGGAACATTTCACGGGTGATGTCGCAGCCGCCGATGAACTCGCCCTTGACGTAGAGCTGCGGGATCGTCGGCCAGTTCGAATAGGCCTTGATGCCCTCGCGGATCTCCTGGTCCTCGAGCACGTTGACGCCCTTATAGGGCACGCCGAGATAGCCGAGGATCTGGGCGACCTGGCCCGAGAAGCCGCACATCGGGAACTGCGGCGTGCCCTTCATGAAGAGCACGACGTCGCTGGACTTCACCTCGGCGTCGATGCGGGCATTGATGTCGGTCATGTCCTGATCTCCTGGGGCGGGTTCAAGGCCCGCTGGATGCATTCGTTCTAATTCTGGGGAACCGCCGTCGTCAGCGCAAGGGCGTGCAGCACGCCGCCCATGCGGCCTTGCAGCGCGGCATAGACCATCTGGTGCTGCTGCACCCGGCTCTTACCCTTGAAGGCTACCGAGGTGACGGTCGCGGCGTAATGGTCGCCGTCGCCGGCGAGGTCCTTGATCTCGACGACGGCGTCGGGCAGCGCCGCCTTGATCATGCTCTCGATTTCATGGGCATCCATAGCCATGATTGATCTCCTCAGGCGGCCTTGCCGGCCATGTAGTCCGGCAGCCAGCTCTCATGGGTCTTGCGCAGGTCTGCGATCGAGACGGCGGCCTCGCCCGGCAGGGCAAGCGTGCTGCCACCGGTCTTGCCGATGATCTGCGCCGGGACGCCCGCAGCCTTCGCCTCGGCGACGACCGCCTCGGCAGCATCGGCCGACAAGGTCGCGAGATAGCGGCCCTGGTCCTCGCCGAAGAGTACGGCATGGGCCGGGCCAGCCGGCAGCGCCTCGATCCTGGCGCCGATGCCTTTCGCCATCGCCATCTCGGCAAGCGCGACCGCAAGACCGCCATCGGACAGATCGTGGCAGGCGCTGAGGCGACCGGCGGTGATCAGGGAACGCACGAACTCGCCATTGCGCCGCTCGACCGCGAGATCGACCGGCGGCGGAGCGCCCTCCTCGCGGCCGCAGATCGTCGCGAGATAGGCGCTCTGACCGAGCCAGCCCTTGGTCTCGCCGATCAGGACGATCGCCTCGCCCTCGGCCTTGAAGCCGACAGTCGCATGCTTGGTGACATCGGCGAGCACACCGACACCGCCAATGGTCGGGGTCGGCAGGATCGAGACGCCGTTGGTCTCGTTGTAGAGCGAGACGTTGCCGGAAACGACCGGGAAGTCGAGAGCGCGGCAGGCCTCGCCGATGCCCTTGATGCAGCCGACGAGCTGGCCCATCACCTCGGGCCGCTCCGGATTGCCGAAGTTCAGGTTGTCGGTCACGGCGAGCGGCAATGCCCCGACCGTGGTCAGGTTGCGCCAGGCTTCGGCGACGGCCTGCTTGCCACCCTCGAACGGGTCGGCCTCGCAATAACGCGGCGTCACGTCGGCAGTCATGGCAAGGCCCTTCGGCCCGTCCTCGATGCGCACGATACCGGCGTCGCCACCGGGCGTCACCGCCGAATTGCCGAGGATCAGCGTGTCGTACTGCTCCCAGATCCAGCGCTTCGACGAGAGATCCGGCGAGCCGACCAGCTTGAGCAGGGCTTCGGCATTCGACATCGGCTGGACCACGCTCGCCGCCTCGACCACCGGCCGCTTCGGCGTCTCGACCCAGGGCCGATCGTATTCGGGAGCCTCGTCGCCGAGTTCCTTGATCGGCAAATCGGCCATCGTCTCGCCCTGGTGCTTGACGACGAAGCGCAGCGTGTCGGTGGTCTTGCCGACGACCGCGAAATCGAGGCCCCATTTGCGGAAGATCGCCTCGGCCGGTTCCTCATGGCCCGGCTTGATCACCATGAGCATGCGCTCCTGGCTCTCCGACAGCATCATCTCATAGGCGCTCATCCGCTCCTCGCGGCAGGGCACCGCGTCGAGATCGAGTTCGACGCCGAGATCGCCCTTGGCGCCCATCTCGACGGCCGAGCAGGTCAGGCCGGCCGCGCCCATGTCCTGGATCGCGTCGACATGGCCAGCGGCCATGATCTCGAGGCAGGCTTCGAGCAGCAGCTTCTCGGCGAAGGGGTCGCCGACCTGCACGGTCGGGCGCTTCTCCTCGGCGCCCTCGTCGAAGGCGGCCGAGGCCATGGTCGCGCCATGGATGCCGTCGCGGCCGGTCTTCGAGCCGAGATAGACGATCGCCTTACCGACGCCGGAGGCCTTGGCGTAGAAGATCTCGTCGGTGCGCGCGAGGCCGACCGCCATGGCGTTGACCAGGTTGTTGCCGTCATAGCGCCGGTGGAAGCCGGTCGAGCCACCGACATTCGGCACGCCGAAGGAATTGCCGTAGCCGCCGATGCCGGCGACGACGCCGGAGACGAGATGGCGGGTCTTCGGGTGCGAGGGGTCACCGAAGCGCAGCGCGTCGAGCACAGCGATCGGGCGCGCGCCCATGGTGAAGACGTCACGCAGGATGCCGCCCACGCCGGTGGTCGCGCCCTGATAGGGCTCGATGAAGGACGGGTGGTTGTGGCTCTCCATCTTGAAGACCACGGCGAGCCCGTCGCCGATATCGATCACGCCGGCGTTCTCGCCCGGACCCTGGATCACCCAGGGCGCCTTGGTCGGCAGCGTCTTCAGATGGATCTTCGACGACTTGTACGAGCAGTGCTCGTTCCACATCGCCGAGACGATGCCGAGCTCTGTGACCGTCGGCTCGCGCCCGATCAGATGCAGGAAGCGCTGGTACTCGTCGGGCTTGAGCCCGTGCTCGGCGACCAGCTGGGGAGTGATCTTGATGTCGTTGGGAATCACGCGGCCTGTTCCTGACGGACGGGGCGAGCGGAGCGCTCATTGAGGGCGGGGCATAGCCCGAAGCCGGCGGAGAAACAACTTTTCTGGGCCAGATTTCAGATGCTCAGTCCCGCCATCGCTGCACGCAGCCCTTCCGGGATCGCGACCGGCTTCTGCGCGGCGCGCTCGACATAGACATGGGTGAACAGACCCTGCGCCGCCGTCATATCGCCGCCTTCGCGGAAGATGCCGATGCGGTAGGTCACCGAGGAGCGGCCAAGCCTCTCGACCGCGAGCGCCCCCTCGACCGTCTCCGGGAAGGCGACGCTCTCGAAATAGTCGCAGCGCGTGCCGACCACGAGGCCGACGACCGAGCTCTCCTTCACGTCGAGGAAGCCCTGCTCGATCAGCCAGGCGTTCACCACCGTGTCGAACCAGTTGTAGTAGACGACATTGTTGACGTGGCCGAAAACGTCATTGTCGGCCCAGCGCGTCGGGATCGTGCGGAACAGCCGGAAATCGGCCCGCTTCAGTCGTACCGGCTTGTCGCTCATCCCGCTCCCCGCTCACGAACCCGGCTTTTCGCCGGTTCCCACTTCCGGCACGCCCAGCGCATCCGCCAACCGCGCCTTGGCCGAACCCGGGCGGAGCGGCTTCTGCTGGCTCTCATGCGGCGCCCAGCCCGAGAGCCAGACGATCTCGAAGGTCGCCCGGAGCCTGCCGTCCGCGTCGGAAAAGCGCTCGGCATAGAGTTCCGCGGCGCGCAGCAGCACGGCCCGCCGCAGGGGCTTGCGGCTGCGCTCGACCAGCGCGTTGGCCCAGCCCATGGCGCGCAGGTCACGCAGCAGGCCGAACAGGTCGCCATAGCGGACGGTGACGACCTCGCTGTCGACGACCGGCAGGGCGAAGCCTGCCCGCTGCAGGAGGCTGCCGAGATCGCGCAGGTCCGCGAAGGGAGCAACGCGCGGGCTCGCCCCGCCGCTGGCCTCGACCTCGGCTGCGAGCAGGACCTGCCGCAACTCGGTCAGGCTCTGCCCTGCGAGCAGGCAACCGATGAACAGCCCGTCCGGCCGAAGGCTGCGCCTGATCTGGAGCAGCGCCCCCGGCAGATCGTTGACCGCGTGCAATGCGAGCAGCGAGGCGGAAAGGTCGAGCGAACCAGCGGCGAAGGGCAGCGCCTCGAGATCGCCGACGAGATCGGCGGCTGTATCGGGAGCCTCCGCCAGCCGCAAAAGGCTCTCGGCCTTCTGCTGCAGGACCGGCGCCGCCAGCGGCAGGGCCGTGCCGAGATCGGCAGCGACCTCGAAGCGCCGCAGCACCGCCGAAAGCCGTTCGCCAAGATCGTCGGCGCAGCGCGCCAGCAGGAAATCGGGATAGCCGGCCGCGAGCGCCGTCGCGAGGCGGCGGCGATAGAGCGCGCGGTCGAAGACCAGAGAACTCACCCGCGCGCTCCCTCGCCTATTCCATGCCCTCGAGCTCGACGATCAGCCCCTCGATCATGTTGAGGCCGATCTGCCAGAAGGCCGGATCGCGCGCATCGAGCCCGAACGGCTTCAGGAGTTCGGAATGGTGCTTGGTGCCGCCGGCCGAGAGCAGCGCGAAATAGCGCTGCTGAAAGCCCTCTGCCGAGTTCTGGTAGACGCCGTAGAGCGAGTTCACCAGGCAATCACCGAAGGCATAGGCGTAGACGTAGAACGGCGAGTGGATGAAGTGCGGGATATAGGCCCAGAAGGTCTCGTAGCCCGGCCCGAGCTTGATCGCGGGCCCCAGGCTCTCCGACTGCACGCTCATCCACAGCTCGCAGAGGTTTTCCGCCGTCAGCTCGCCCGAGCGGCGGGCTTCGTGGACCTTCCGCTCGAACGAGTAGAAGGCGATCTGGCGCACGACCGTGTTGATCATGTCCTCGACCTTGGCGGCGAGCATCGCCTTGCGCTGCTTCTTGTCGACCGTCTCGTTCAGGAGCTTCCGGAAGGTCAGCATCTCCCCGAAGACGCTGGCCGTCTCGGCCAGGGTCAGCGGCGTCGGCGCCATCAGCGCCCCGTTGGGCCCGGCCAGCACCTGATGCACGCCATGGCCGAGCTCATGGGCGAGCGTCATCACGTCGCGCGGCTTGCCCTGATAGTTGACCAGTACATAGGGATGCGCCGACGGCACCGTCGGGTGTGCAAAGGCGCCCGGCGCCTTGCCCGGTCGCGCCGGCGCGTCGATCCAGCGCTCGTCGAAGAAGCGCCGGGCGATCCCGGCCATCTCCGGCGAGAAATCGCCATAGGCGGACAGCACGGTGTCGCGCGCCTCGTTCCACGGAATCGTGCGCTGTTCGACTTTCGGCAGCGGCGCGTTGCGGTCCCAATAGTCGAGCGCCTCGCGCCCGAACCAGCGCGCCTTCAGCTTGTAGTAGCGGTGCGACAGGCGCGGATAGGCCTCGCGCACCGCCGCGACCAGCGCATCGACCACCTCGCGCTCGACGCGGTTCGCCAGATGCCGGGAATCCGCGACATCCTCGAACTTGCGCCAGCGGTCGGAGATCTCCTTGTCCTTGGCGAGCGTGTTGGTGATCAGCCCGAAGGTCCGCAGATGCTGGCGGAAGACCGTGCCGAGTGCCTCGGCAGCCTCCTTGCGCACCGCCCCATCGGCATCCTGCAGCCGGTTCAAGGTCAGTTCGAGCGTCAGCTCCTCGCCGCCAGCCTTGAAGCGCAGCGAGGCGATGGTCTCGTCGAAGAGCCGGTTCCAGGCGCCGTGCCCGGTCACCGACTTCTCGTGGAACAGCTCTTCGATCCGGTCTTCGAGCTGGTGCGGCTTGTCCTTGGCGAGGTCCTCGATCCACGGCTTCCAATGGCTGAGCGGCGCCTGCGCGGCAGCCTTGGCCAGCACGGCTTCGTCGATCCGGTTCAGCTCCAGCCCGAAGAACAGCAGCTCGGTCGAGATCGCCGTCACCTTGTCCTGCGTGTCGCCATAGAACTTGGCGCGCTGCGGATCGGTGGTGTCGCCGGAATAGACGAGGCCGGCATAGGACATGATCTTGCCGACGAGGTCCTCCAGCTTCTCATAGGCGGCGACGGCTTCCGCCAGCACCGTGCTGGCATCGGCGCGCTCTGCCAGCGCCGCGAGCTTGCCGCGGTAGAGGGCCGCGAAGCTCCGCGCCTCGGCCAGGGCACGCTCGAGATCGGCGGCGAATTCGGACGAATCCATCGCCGGATAAAGATGCGTCAGATCCCATTCCGGCAGGACGCCGAGCGCCTTCGCGGCCTTGGAGGCGCCGGCCGCGGCGCTCCGCACGACATTGGCGTTGGTCGTCCCGGCGAAAGCGGTCGTCATGTCAAAGTCACCTCTCTGGCGAAATCGTTCCCTCCCATATGCGCGGTCGAGGCCGCGCGATCAACGCCGCGGACGGCCGCAGCCGCAAAGCGGCGCGTTCCACGCGCGGCGCATGAGGGGCATTCGCGCAGGCTCGAACGCGTTGACTTTCCGTAAGGGCTCCCACTACCCAAAGGCTTGAGACCGGCCTTCGCGAGCACGCGCCCCACCGCGGATGGTGGAATGGACCATGCCTATCTTCTGACCGCGGTTCTGCCTGTCATTGCTGCGGTGCTCTGTACGACCCTGTATTCCCTCTGGCTGAAGCAGAGGGAGCACCGCCATGTGCTGAACTGGTCGCTGGCCTATGCCTGCGCCGTCCTCGGCTCCGCGATCAGCCTGGCGCGCCTCGTCATCGAGAACGCCGCACCATTCTCCCTCGTCGCCAACGCCTTCCTGGTCGGCGTCGCCTTCTTCGCCGCGCGCGGCGCCCTGCTTCTGCATGGCGGCAGGACAGCGGACCGCATCACCCTGCCGATCCTGCTCGCCACCATCCTCGCCGGAATCTTGTTCGGCTTCGTGAGCCCGAGCGTCTTCTGGCGCGGCACCACCGCCAGCATCGGAGCCGCCGCGATCTTCCTGATCGCGGCGAAGGCGATCAGGCAAAACCCGGACCGCGACAGGATCGACCGGCTGACCGGGCTGGTCTTCGTGCTGACGGCGGCGACGCTCGTCGCCCGTCCCGCCCTCGCCTTCGTCCTCGAGGGGCCGATCGCGAGCGAGGCGGAGGTGACGAGTGCCTTCTGGGGCGTCAGCTTCCGGATCTTCGCCATGCTGAGCTGGTGCGCCATGGCGGTCCTCTTCCTGCTCAGGGCGACGACCGATCTGATGGCGGAGGCGACCGCCCAGTCGCTGACCGATCCGCTCACCGGAATCGGCAACCGCCGCGGCTTCTTCGCCGCCGCCGAGGCTGCGCTGGCTACGACCGGCCGCGAGGCGCCCGCGACGCTGCTGCTCTGCGACATCGACGCCTTCAAGCAGGTCAATGACAGTCATGGCCACGCTACCGGCGATCTCGTCATCAAGGAGCTCGCGAACGTCCTGAGCGAGGCGACGGAAGGGGGCGGCGCGATTCTCGGCCGACTCGGCGGCGAGGAATTCGTCGTCCTCCTGCCGGGCACACCGCTCGAACCGGCGGGTGCGATGGCAGAGACGATCCGTACCGATTTTGCACGCCGCTCCCGCGGCATCCGCCCGCTCCAAGGTCCGGTGACCGTCAGCATCGGCGTCGCCGAAACCACCCGCGAAGACGGCATCGAAGCCGTGATCGAGCGCGCCGACGCGGCGCTCTACCGAGCCAAGCGCAAGGGGCGCGATCGCGTCGAGATTGCTGGCTCGACAGGAAGCGCGCCGCCATCGCCGCCGCGCGGCACCTCGCACACCCGCCGGCACAGGCGGGCCTTCACGGCACCGGGACCGCGGACCCGTACGCGATCCTGAGCGCGAACCGTGCCGGCGCCTTAATCACGGCTTAACCCTTCTCCGCGAAAGTGCCCCGAAACGGAACAGCGCTTCCGCCTGCCTGCCGAGGGTTCATGTCAGCCACCATCCTCGTCGTCGACGACGATCCCGTGCAGCGCCGTCTGCTCGACGCGATGCTCAAGCGGTTCGGCTACGAGGTGCTGACGGCCGAGGGGGGCGACCAGGCGCTCGCTCTACTCGGCGACGAATCGCAGCATATCGACTGCCTGGTGCTCGACCTCGTCATGCCCGGCCGCGACGGCATGGCGGTCCTCGCCGCCTTGCGCGAGCGCGGCATCGCGACGCCGGTGATCGTCCAGACGGCGAACGGCTCGATCGAGACCGTGGTCTCCGCCATGCGGGCGGGCGCGGTCGATTTCGTGGTCAAGCCGGTCGGTGCCGAGCGCCTGCAGGTCTCGCTCAATAACGCGCTCAAGCTCGGCGCGCTCGAGCATGAGATCCGCTACATGAAGCGGCGTTCCGCCGGCCAGCTCGGCTTCCGCGACCTCGCCAGCAAGAGCCCGGATATGAGCCGGGTCGTGCAGCTCGCCGAGCGCGCCGCCAAATCGAACATCCCGGTGCTCGTCGAGGGTGAATCCGGCGTCGGCAAGGAGGTGCTCGCCCGCGCCATCCAGGGCTCCAGCGACCGCCGCGGCAAGCCCTTCGTCACCGTCAATTGCGGGGCGATCCCGCACAATCTCGTCGAGTCGATCCTGTTCGGTCACGAGAAGGGTGCCTTCACCGGCGCGACCGAGCGCCATGTCGGCAAGTTCGTCGAGGCCAATGGCGGCACGCTCTTCCTCGACGAGGTCGGCGAACTGCCGCTCGACGCACAGGTCAAGCTCCTGCGCGCCATCCAGGAGGGCGAGGTCGATCCGGTCGGCGGCAAGAAATCGGTCCGCGTCGACATCCGCATCGTCTCCGCGACCAACAAGAGCCTGCTCGACCAGGTCAAGCGCGGTGAGTTCCGCGAAGACCTGTACTACCGGCTCAACGTCTTCCCGATCACCCTGCCGCCGCTGCGTCAGCGCCGCGAGGACATCGCCGATCTCGCCCGCGGCTTCCTCGCCCGCTTCGCCGCCGAGGAAGGCAAGAAGCTACGCGGCATCAGCACCGAAACGCTCGGCCTTCTGGGCCGTTATGACTGGCCGGGCAATGTCCGCCAGCTCGAGAACGCGATGTTCCGCGCCGTGGTGCTGGCCGATGGCGACGAGCTGAGCATCGCCGAATTTCCGCAGATCGCCGCGCAGATGGAGGGCTTCGACGTCCGCATACCACCGGCCCCGCCGCCGATCGCCGGCGAGCTGCGCGAGGATACGCCGCCGCGCATCGTCCAGGTGCCGGTGCGCGACCCCAATGCCCTCGACCTCGTCGCCGGCTCCGACATGCGCAGCCTCGACGAGCTCGAGCGCGAGATCATCAAGTTCGCCCTCGCCCATTATCGCGGCCACATGTCCGAAATCTCGCGCAAGCTCGGCATCGGCCGCTCGACCCTCTACCGCAAGCTCAAGGACTACGGGCTGATCGAGGGCGAGAGCGACACAGCAGGAGCTGACGCCGCCTGACAGGCGGATAGGCAGAATCCGCTCTGGAGCCGACGGGGGCCGGCTTCGGGGAGAATGGGCGCCGCTGTTGCAGGGCGGCACTAGTCGAAGCAGGGCGGCTCACGCAGTTATCGGCGTGCATCCGCAGGGATCCGGGGAATCAGCATGCGCCTTCGCCGTCTGGCGGAATCAACCTCCGCCGCCGTTCTGGGCCTCGCATTGGGCGTCGCCACCGCCCTCGCGCAAGGCGCGGGGAACGAGGCTGCGACGCTCGACCTGCCGCCGCCGGAAGCGCCGGCCCTGCGCATCCTGGCAGGCGACGCCGCCCCGCCGCAGCTCGACATTCCCGCCCCGCCCGAACTCGTGCTCGATCTGCGCTCGCCCGGCTCCGACGACGCGCCGGAACTCGCCGCCCCGCATGACGCGCCCGGCATGGTGACCGGGGCGATTTCGGTGACGCCGCAGCTGGATGGCGATGACGCCTTCCTCGGCATCACCGTGCCCGAACTGCCGCCGGTCGATCCTTCGCTGCTGGCCCGTCCCGCGCCCGAAGGCGAACCGCAGCTCGCGCGCCCAACAGAGACTCTGATCGCGCCGCCCGCTCTGCCCGAGGTGGTCGTCACGCTGCCCACAGGCCTCGAACTCTCTGCCCGCATCGCCGAGCGCGCCGACGAGGCTCTCTCGGTGCCGCGGCTCGCCCAGCGCGAGCGCGCCGACATAATCGCGGCCTATGCCGCCAACGAGAATCGTCCGTTCTGGATCGACGGCAAGGGCTGGAGCCCCGCCGGCAAGCTGCTCGTCGCCCAGCTCGCCCGAGCCGGCCAGGACGGCTTGCGCCCCGCCGACTATGCCGTGCCGGCTTTCGAGGCGAGCGACAAGGACGGCCTCGCCGAGGCCGATGTCAGGCTTTCGGCGCTGGCCGTGCTCTACGCCCGCGACGCCCGCGGCGGCCGCATCGACCCGCGCCGCCTGTCGAAAATGCTGACCCCGGTGCTCGACTTGCCTTCGGCCACCGAAGTCCTTTCCGAACTCGCCGGCGCGACCGATCCCGGCGCGGTGCTCGCCGCCTACAACCCGCAGCACGAAGGCTACCGCCGGCTCAAGGCGAAGCTCGCCACGCTGCGCAACGACAAGGAGGATGTGCCTTCGGTTCGCATCCCGGCCGGACCGCCGCTACGGCTCGGCATGCGCGACCAGCGCGTGCCGCTGGTCCGCGCCCGCCTCGGCCTCGGCGCCAGCGAGGAGCCGGTCTTCGACCGCTCGACCGCGACGGCGCTCGCCGAGTTCCAGAAGCAGGCCGGCCTGCGCGCCGACGGCGTGCTCAGCAACCAGACGCTCGCCGCGCTCGGCTCGCCGCCGGCCGCGCGCTTGGAAGGCGACATCGTCGCCCAGATGGAGCGCTGGCGCTGGCTGCCCGCCGATCTCGGCGCCAGCCATGTGATGGTCAACGTTCCGGAATTCCGGATGCGCATGGTCCATGACGGCAAGCTCGTGCACGACACCCGCGTCATCGTCGGCAAGCCGGAATCGGCGACGCCGATCTTCTCGCACAAGATGGAATACGTCGTCGTCAACCCGTCCTGGTACGTGCCGCCTTCGATCTTGAAGAAGGAATTCCTGCCCGGTCTCGCGGCCGATCCGGACTATGCGGCCAAGCGCGGCTATGTCGTCACCCGCCGCGGCAACTCGATTTCGGTGCGCCAGCCGCCCGGCGAGCGCAATGCGCTCGGCTGGATCAAGTTCATGTTCCCCAACGACCACGCGGTCTATCTGCACGACACGCCGAACCGGCGCCTGTTCGCCGGTAACAAGCGCGCCCTCAGCCATGGCTGCGTGCGCGTCGAGAATCCGTTCGCGCTCGCCGATCTGGTGCTCGGCCCGGAATGGACGCATGACCGGCTGAAGCGCCTGATCGGCTCGGGCGAGCGCACGATCAGATTGCCGCAGCCGCTGCCGATCCATCTGGTCTACAATACCCTGGTGGTGAACGAGGCCGGCGCGATCACGACCTACGAGGATCTCTACGGCTTCCACCGGCTGGTCCGCACCGCTCTGGAGCGGCTCTCCTGAGGCTGCTTTGCGGCGGCGGCACGGTTTTGCCATGATCTGTGGGTAGCCAGCGTCTCGCTTGCCGAAATTCAGGCGGGATGGTTGTGCCGCCGGTAACCACCCGTTAAGCCTTCTCGGCAACTGTTCCTTGACGTTTACCGCACCGGCTCGCCGGCGCTTCGAGACGGGTCAGGTGAGAGTGAGCTGGTCGAAAGCCGAGACGACGAGACGGCTGCCGCGTCCTTTGGGGCGCCTTGCGCATGCCGGCGCCGTCCTCGCGACGAGCCTGGTGGCCCTGTGTGTCGGCATCCGCGGCACTCAGGATGCCGTCGCCAATGGCGACACCCGCACCATCACCATCAAGCACATGCACACCAAGGAGGAGACGACCGTCACCTTCAGGCGTGACGGCCGCTACGACTCCGCGGCGCTGGAAAAGCTCAACTGGGCGATGCGCGACTGGCGCACCGACGAGCCGATCCGGATGGATCCGCGGCTGTTCGATCTCGCCTGGGAAGTCCACCGCAAGGTCGGCTCCGACCAGCCCTTCCACGTCGTCTCGGCCTATCGCTCGCCCGGCACCAATTCGATGCTGCGCCGGCGCTCGCGCGGCGTCGCCAAGTCGAGCCAGCACATGGTCGGCAAGGCGATGGATTTCTATCTGCCGGACACACCGACCGCCAAGATCCGCGAAGTCGGCATGCGCCTCCAGCGCGGCGGCGTCGGCTTCTATCCCGGCGCCCACACTCCCTTCGTCCATCTCGATGCCGGCTCGGTGCGGTCCTGGCCGCGCATGACCCGCGACCAGCTGGTGCGCCTGTTCCCGGACGAGAGGACCGTGCATCTGCCGGCAGACGGCAAGCCGCTAAGCGGCTACGAGGTCGCCAAGGCCGAGATCCTCTCGAGCGGCGGCTCGGTGATGGGCTATGCCGCCAGCGATCTCGACGAGGGCGCGATCATCGCCTCCGGCAGCGGCGGCAAGGGCTTCTGGGCCGCGCTCTTCGGCGGCGACGACGAAGAGGCCGATGCCCGTCCAACCCGCGGCCGCGCCGCGGCCCGCCGCGCTCCGACGCCGCAGCCCACCGTCATGGCCTATGCCGGCGACAGCAACAGCGGCGATGGCGGCCGCTTCGCCGTCTTCAACGCCCCGTCCACCCAGAGCGAGCCGACCGGCCGCGCCTTGATGCGCGAGCGTTCGAACCGCGCGACCGCGCCGGCGGCTCCCGCAGCCCCTGCGGCGGAACCGGCCGAAACGCAGGTCGCCGCCCTGGCGCCTCAGCCGGCCGAGCCGCCCAAACCCGCACCGATCGCCACAGCGCTCCCCGTCGCGCGGCCAGCCAGCCTGACCCTGCCGACACCGCCCGCCGGCTCGCCGCAACTGGCAGCGCTCGCCGCCGATGCCTCGGCGCTGCCACTGCCGCAGAGCGAGCAGAAACTCATCCTCGCCTCGCTGCCGCCGCGCCGCCCCGGCGACCTTCCGGCTCCCGTTCTGGAGAACATCGTCGCCGGCCGACCCGTCTCGGCGCCGCTGCCGCCAACGCGTCCGATCGTCCTCGCCCGGCTGGCGCCGGAAGCCGCGAGCCAGGAGGCCGATGAGGAGGACGCGGTGCCCGCCGGTGCCCGCCTGGTCAGCATCTCGCATCCGCCCCCGCCGATCCGCCCCCGCGCAGCCGGCGAACCGCAGCGGCGTGCCGTCGAGGTCGCGGCAACCGAGACGCGAACCCCTATGGCGGCCGAATACGATGCCGATCGCTCTGGCCTGGATTCGCTCTTCGCCGCCGTCGCCCAGCAGCCGGCGACCGCGCGCCGCACCGGCGTCGCCACCGCCAAGGCCAAGGTCACCGATCCGGCCGCCAGGGGCTGGGTCGCGGGGCCGAGCCCGGCCGCGGCACTCGGCTTCAGCAACGGTGCGCCGACCGACCTCAAGACCAGCGGCTTCAGCGGCCCCGCCGTCCGCGCCCTGCCGACGACCTTCGTCCAGAACTGACCGACGGGCGTACGGACGCTACGACAGCGCCCGTCATGATCTTGTCGGCATGGCGCTGCACCAATAAAACGCGCACAGTGCCGTCGCGTCATGATACGCGTCATGGCAGGATGTGGACGATGCCTACGGGAGTCTTGGTGATGCGCGCGCAGCTTGCGGAAGTTCCGGCTCGCCGGTCGCGGAGTGGAGCGACCTTCCTGCTCCTCGCCAGCCTGACCCTGCTCGGCCCCTCGCAAGCCGCCCTCGCCCAGCCGGCTCAACCCGCCCAGCCAACGGCGATTCCGGTCAGCACCACGCCGGCGCAGAAGCGGCCGATCGAGCGCACCGCCGATTTCGTCGGCCGCATCGAGGCGGTCAACCGGGTCGAGGTCAGGGCCCGCATCACCGGCTTCCTCGAGGCCGTCCTCTTCCGCGACGGCGAGTCCGTCAAGGAAGGCTCCCCGCTCTTTCGCATCGAGAGGCCTCCCTTCGAGGCGGCCGTCGAGCAGGCTCGCGGCGCGCTGGAGAGTGCCCAGGGCACGCTGCAGAACGCCACCACCCAGCGCCAGCGCGCCGAGGACCTGCTGCGCACCAATGCCGGCTCGGTCGCGGTGCGCGACCAGCGCGTCGCCGAGGAAACGGCCGCGCAGGGCTCCGCCACCACTGCCGCCGCCAATCTGAAGATCGCGGAGATCAATCTCGGTTATACCGAGATCACCTCGCCCATCGCCGGACGGATCGGTCGCACCAAGCTGACCAAGGGCAATGTCGTCTCGCCCGATAGCGGCGCGCTCGCGCTGATCGTCAGCGAAGACCCGATGTATGTGAACTTCCCGGTCAGCCAGCGCGAATTCGTCAGCTTCGGCCATAATCGCGTCGATGCCGGCACGACCGGGCCGAAGGTCACGCTGCGCTTTTCCGACGGCTCGACCTATGAGCAGCAGGGCACGATCGACTTCGTCGACGTCTCGGTCGACCGTTCCACCGATACCGTCCTGGTCCGGGCCATCGTCCCCAATCCCAAGGGCAGACTGATTGACGGAACCCTGGTCAATGTCGCCGTCCATGCCGAGAAGCCCGTGGACAAGATCCTGGTGCCGCAAGCGGCGCTGATCGCCGACCAGCAGGGTGCCTATGTCTTCGTGGTCGAGGACGGCAAGGCCGTGGTCAAGCGGCTGAAGGTCGGCGCCGAAGCCGGCGCCTATGTCGTGGTCGACGAGGGCCTGAATGGCGGCGAGCAGGTCGTGGTCCAGGGGCTTCAGGGCTTACGGCCCGGCACGCCCGTCCTCGCTTCCCCCGTTGCGCCGCCGCCGGCCGGCCGGAGCTGAGGCATGTTCACCTCCGTCTTCGTCGACCGGCCACGCCTGGCCATCGTCATCGCGGTCGTCACGGTCATCGCCGGCCTGCTGTCGCTCTTCGCGATTCCGGTGGCGCAATACCCCGACATCGTGCCGCCGCAGGTTTCGGTGACGACCTCCTACCCCGGCGCCTCCGCCGCCGTGGTCGAGTCGACGGTCGCGCAGCCGCTCGAGGCGCAGATCGTCGGCACCGACAAGATGATCTATATGAAGAGCGTCAGCGGCAATGACGGCAGCTATTCGCTCAAGATCTCGTTCGAGCTCGGCACCAACCCCGACATCAACACCGTCAACGTCAACAACCGCGTCCAGATCGCGCTGTCGAAGCTGCCCGAGGAGGTCAAGCGCAACGGCGTGACGGTGAAGAAGCAGTCCTCCGCGCTGCTCGGCGTCATCGCCGTCTATTCGCCGAAGAAGACCTACGACAACCTCTTCGTCTCGAACTACACCACCATCAACCTGCTCGACTCGATCCGCTCGACCCCGGGCGTCGGCGACGCTTCGCTGTTCGGCGCCCAGGACTACTCGATGCGCGCATGGGTGCGCACCGACGCCCTGACCGGGCTCGGTCTGACCACCGGCGACATCATCAACGCGATCCAGTCGCAGAACAACCAGGCCGCGGTCGGCCGCATCGGCGCGCGCCCGATCTCCGACGACCAGCAGCTCCAGCTCAACATCCAGACCAAGGGCCGGCTGAGCTCGCCGCAGGAATTCGAGAAGATCGTGGTGCGCACCAACCCCGACGGTTCGGTGCTACGCCTCTCCGACGTCGCGCGCGTCGAGCTCGGCGCGGCCAATCTCGACCGCGAGACCCGCCTCAACAGCGGCCCCGCCGTGCTGATCGGCATCTACCAGTCGCCCGGCGCAAATGCCATCGCCGCCCTCGACGCAGTCAAGAAGACGGTCGGCGATCTCGCCCGCAACTTCCCGGAAGATCTCGCCTGGAAGGTCACCTACGACCCGACCGCCTTCGTCACCGCGACCATCGACGAGGTCAAGAAGACGCTGATCGAGGCCTTCATCCTCGTCATCGTCGTCGTCTTCCTGTTCCTCGGCAGTTTCCGCGCCACCCTGATCCCGACCTTCGCCGTCCCGGTCAGCCTGATCGGCACCTTCATCGTCCTCAACGCCATCGGCTATTCCGCCAACACGGTCTCGCTGCTGGCGATCGTGCTCGCCATCGGCATCGTGGTCGACGACGCGATCGTCGTCGTCGAGAACGTCGAGCGCGTGATGGAGGAGCACCCGGAGCTTTCGCCGGCCGAGGCCACCAAGCTCGCCATGGGCGAGATCGTGGCGCCGATCATCGCGATCACGCTGGTCCTGCTCTCGGTCTTCGTGCCCGTCGCCTTCATCCCCGGCATTTCCGGCGAGCTCTTCCGCCAGTTCGCCGTCACGGTCGCGGTCGCGATGCTGATCTCGGCGACCAACGCGCTGACCCTCTCGCCTGCTCTGTGCGGCGTTCTGCTCAAGCCGCATCACGGCCCGCGCCGCGGCCCGATCGGCCATGTCATGCGCGGCATCGACTGGACGCGTGACCGTTATGGCGACACCGTCGCCCGGCTGGTGCGCATTTCGACGATCAGCCTGGTGCTGACCGCAGCCTTCGGCGCCGCGATCTACGCGATGGGGCGGATCACGCCGACCGGCTTCTTGCCGGAGGACGATCAGGGCGCCTTCTTCGTGGTCGCGCAATTGCCCGACGGCGCCTCGGTCGGCCGCACCGCGGCCGTCGCCGCCGAGGTCGAGGCCATCTTCAAGGCCGAGCCCACGGTCGAGGATTACTCGACCATCATCGGCCTGAACTTCATCGACGGAAATTCCCAGTCCAATGCCGGCTTCTTCCTGGTCTCGCTGAAGCCCTTCGCCGATCGCAAGGGCGCCGACCAGAGCGCGAACGCGGTCATCGCCCGCCTCTCGCAGAAGCTGCGGGCAATACGCGGCGGGGCCGTGGTGCCGATCGCACCACCGCCGATCGTCGGCCTCGGCACCGGCGGCGGCTTCACCTATGTGCTGCAGGACATGGGCGGCTCGGATCCCAAGGCGCTCGCCCGCACGCTGCGCGGCCTGACCATCGCCGCCAACCAGGACCCGCAGCTCAACCGCGTCTTCTCGACCTTCTCGGACACGACGCCCTCGGTCTATCTCGACATCGACCGCGACAAGGTCCAGATCCTCGGCGTCGATCTCAGCAGTCTGTTCCAGTCGCTGCAGGCCTCGCTCGGCGGCTATTATGTCAACGACATCAACCTGTTCGGCCGCACCTGGCAGGTCCAGGTCCAGGCCGACGGCATCGACCGGAAGTCGATCGACGACATCTACCGCATCAATGTCCGCAGCCGCGACGGCAGCATGATCCCACTGCGCAGCCTGCTCGAAGCCCGCATCATCGTCGGGCCGCAGGCGCTGATCCGCTACAACAACCGCCTCGCTGTCACGGTGCAGGGCTCGGCCGCGCCGGGCGTCTCCTCCGGACAGGCCCTGGCCGCGATGGAGCAGGTCGCGGCGAAGACGCTGCCCGCCGGTTATCGCGGCGACTGGACCGACGTCTCCTTCCAGGAGAAGCGGGCCGAGGGCCAGACGGGGATGATCCTCGCCTTCGCCCTGCTCTTCGCCTATCTCTTCCTGGTCGCGCTCTATGAGAGCTGGACGATCCCGGTCCCCGTCCTGCTCTCTGTCGCGGTCGGCGTGCTCGGCGCCTTCATCGGCATCGTGCTCGGCGGTCTCACGCTCGACCTCTATGCCCAGATCGGCATCGTCGTGCTGATCGGCCTTGCTGCCAAGAACGGCATCCTGATCGTCGAGTTCGCCAAGGAGCAGCGCGAGAAGGGGCTCCCGCTGCTCCATGCGGCGACGCTCGGCGCGCGCCTGCGCTTCCGGCCGGTGATGATGACCTCGCTCGCCTTCATCCTGGGCCTCTTGCCGCTGGTGATAGCGGAGGGGCCCTCAATGCTTGCCAGGCGCAATGTCGGCACACCGGTCTTCGGCGGCATGATCGCCGCCGCGGTGATCGGGATTTTCCTGATCCCGGCGCTCTATGTCGTCTTCCAGTCGCTGCGCGAACGCTTCCGCCCGGCCTCCAGGCCGAAGGTCGAGCGCGAGCCCGACCCGGCGCAGTAGCATTTTCGAGCGAAGCGGGTACCGGTTCGCGTCGAGAAAATGCGATGAAACAACGAGATGGAGCATGTCCGCGATTCAAGGAATCGCGGACATGCACTAGCGCCGGGCCTCACTCCCGGTCGATCGGCCAGGCCTTGAACACGTCGAGCGCCTCGCAGGCCCTGGCCTGCGCCGCGAGCGCCGGCCAGCGCGCTTCCTCGACGAACTCCGGAATGACGAAACGGCAGAAGCCCCAGGCGATCGCTGCCGCGATGTCGCCCGGCCGCAGCTCCGGGCCGGCGGCAAGCTCGCCGCGCTTGGCCGCTGCATCGAGCAGGTCGAGCGCCGTATGGAGCTGGGTCAGGATGCGCTCCTGCCAGTTGGCGTAGCGCCGCTCCTCGGGCCGTTTGCGCTCATACTCGACCGAGACCGCCTTGTCGGCCGCGACGATGCCGATGCCGGTCAGGCTCAGGTCGCGCACCCGCGCGCCAGCCTCCGTCGGGCGCAGGGAGCGTCCGGCGACATCCTCGAAGTGCTGGATGATCAGCAGCGATTCGCTAATCACGATGCCGTCATCGGCGACCAGCGTCGGCGCCTTGATCAGCGGGTTGATCTTGCTGAATTCAGGCATGTGCCGAAACACCGAGACCGAGCGATGCTCGAATTCGAGCCCGAGCAAGGTTCCGGTGATGGCGGCACGCCGCACATAGGGGCTGTCGAGCATTCCAACCAGCAGCATGGCGATCTCCCGTTTCGATGGCCGCAACACTGCCTTTGCGGAAGGCGACTGACACGCGAAATCGGGTGAAGTGCGAGTTCACGCAGCTTGATGCTCGTCCTCATCGGGCACGTCCCTGCCCTGCCCGGCCGCGGCCGCCTGCTCGGCCAGCGCCTTTTGGCAGGGATCCCAGGTCGCGGCGGAGCCGAAGCGCTCGACCAGGAGATCCGTGAGCACGCGGACCTTGCCCGAGACATAGGCGCCCGGCGGACGCACGACATAGAGCCCGCTCTCCGGCAGCGGAAACTCGGTCAGCACCGGCTCGACCCTACCGGCGCGGATCGCCTCACCGGCGATGAAGCTCGGCAGGAGGGCAAGGCCCAGCCCGGCCTCCGCCCATTGCAGCAAGGTGTCGCCGCTATCGGAACGCAGCCGTCCGCTCGGCCGCACGGAGACGACCCGCCGGTTGACCTTGAAGTTCCAGTCGGGCGCGGCGCCGCCCGTGTAAATCAGGCATTCATGGCCGGTGAGTTCGGCCGGCGCCATCGGGCGGCCATGCCGGGTGAAGTAATCGGGACTGCCGACGACGATCCCGCGCACCGACGCGATTCGCCGCGCGACCAGGCTGGAATCCTTCAGCACCCCGATCCGGACCGCCATGTCGAAGCGCTCGCCGATCAGGTCGACCTGTCGGTCGCTGGCCTCGGCGTCGATCTCGAGCCGCGGATGCCGACGCGCCAGCTCCGCCAGAACCGGCGCGACATGATGGATGCCGAAGGAGAGCGGCATGCTCAGCCGCAGGCGTCCGGCAACACCGCCGGCCTGCAGCGCCACCGCCTCGCGCGCTTCGGTCAGCTCCGCCAGTATGCGCTCCCCGCGCGCCTTGAATTCAAGTCCGGCCTCGGTCGGGCTGACGCCGCGCGTCGTGCGGCTCAGAAGCCTGGTGCCGAGATCGGCCTCCAGCCGCGCCACACGCCGGCTGACGATCGATTTCGACAGGCCGAGGCTGCGCCCGGCCCGGCCGAAGCCTCCGGAATCGACGACGGCGACGAAGCTGCGGATATCGTCGAGCTCGGACATGCAGGCGTTCCCCGGAAAGCAACAGATTGGTGCCCAATATGGGCATTCCGATGCAGCAAGTGAACCGCTACCTCTCCCTCATCAAGTCCCGCTTTCGCTGGGACGGCGCCTTCGGAGGCGCTCCGGAAAACCGTCCTGTCTCATCGGCCCACCGACGTGACATGCGTTAGCATATGAGGAAGCCATGCTCGACAAGCTCAAAAAGCGCCGTACGCAATATGCGCTCGGCAAGAATCTGCCGATCCCTCAGACCCAGGTGGATTCCCTGATCAGAGAGGCGATCCGCCTTTCGCCGTCCAGCTTCAACTCGCAGAGCTCGCGCGCCGTCATCCTGTTCGGGAAGGAGAGCGACAAGTTCTGGAACATCACCCGCGAGGCCCTTCGCGCGGTCGTGCCGGCCGCCGATTTTGAAGGGACGAGCAAGAAGATCGACAGCTTCGCGAGCGGCGCGGGGACCGTGCTGTTCTTCGAAGACCAGGAGCCCGTGAAGGCGCTGCAGGCCAACTTCCCGCTTTACGCGCACAATTTCCCGATCTGGTCCGAACACTCGACCGGCATCGCGCAGCTGGCCGTGTGGACCACGCTTGCCGACGCCGATATCGGTGCGAGCCTCCAGCACTACCATCCGCTCGTCGACGCGGAAGTCGCCAAGACCTGGAACATTCCCGCGTCCTGGAAGCTCACCGCCCAGATGCCGTTCGGCTCCAATGAAGCGGCCTTCCCGGAGAAGACCTTCATGGATGACGGGCTTCGGTTCCAGACCCACGGCTAAGGACCGCTTTCCGGCTGGCGCGCCATCGTGATCGTCTGTGCCGAAGCGCGTGAGCAATCGGTCGCTACGGTCCCGGCCGGGTTCAAGTTCGTCGCCTGAGACAGCCCAATCACTGACGTCCCCAAAAATGCGCCGGTCTCGGTCCTCCGAGGCCGGCGCTGCTTTTTGACTTGCCGTTCTTGCCAACGCGGCCGCGGCACTTGGCAAGCTACCGCACGCCTTGCAAGCTGCTGCGCGAGCCTCTTGATATGGAGGCCCACATCGGATGGAGGTTTTCGGCACGGCCTGCGAATCGCCCGCGGCTTGCCGGCGCCGTGCGGAACGAGACGGCCGCAGCCACCGCTCTGTCGGAGGTGAGTCTCGATCGGTCCCGGCCTGCGAGCCTCGCAGGCGTCCTGAGGAGAACCGGATGGCCGAGAACGAGATGCACCCCGCCATCGTCGGCGCCACGCTCGGCAGGGTCGACATTCTGGCCCTGGCCGCACGCGACGTACCCAGCCATTTCTCCGCCTGCGACCTCCAGGAGGTCGATCTGTCGCGGCTGGACCTGTCCGGCTGGACATTCGAGCGCTGCAATCTCCAGCGCGCGCAGTTGAAGGGCGCCAATCTGGAGCGCACCAGCTGGATGTCGTGCAACGCCGCCTTCGCCGAGATGACCGCAGCCGACCTGACCGAGGCCAGCTTCATGTCCTGCGACCTCAACAATGCCGGCCTGCGCGGAGCCAAGCTGACCTCGGCATTCTTCATTGGCTGCAAGCTGACCGGGGCGACCCTCACGGAAACCCGCTCGCTGGACACCTGCTTTCGCGACACGCTGCTGGTCTACGCCAAGCTCCGCGGCATGTCGTTTCGCGGGATGCGCCTCAAGGGCGTGGACTTCTCGCAGGCGGATCTCGGCGGTTGCGACTTCCGCGACGCCATCTTCGAGGGAGCGAGCCTGCGCGAGGCCTCGCTGAAAGATGCGCGCTTTCAGGGCGCGGATCTGCGCGGCGCCGATCTCAGCGGGCTCGGCATGGCCGACGCTGCCATTCTCAGGGGCGCGACGATATCGCAGGAACAGGCTGGCCGCTTGCTGCGCGAGTTCGGACTGAACGTCCGGTAGCGAAGCGGCCCCGCGGCCGGCGAGAGCGTCCCCATTCGAAAGGCCATGGGAACGCCTCGGATCGCATGGGAATGCGAGGCGCGCCGCTGACGGCACGCCTTCGCTGATCAGGGCGTCTCGCCGACGGCCTGCAGATAG
Source organism: Allobosea sp. WAO (assembly GCF_001509835.1). Lineage (GTDB taxonomy): Bacteria > Pseudomonadota > Alphaproteobacteria > Rhizobiales > Beijerinckiaceae > Allobosea. The sequence goes on along the minus strand of NZ_JXTJ01000012.1, from coordinate 266,185 downwards.
AGGTCGAGGATCGCCTCCTCTTCCTTGCGCTCGTCGAGGTCGCGCTTGCGCAGCGCGATCACCTTGCGCAGCACCTTGACGTCGTAGCCATTGGCCTTGGCCTCGGAATAGACCTCCTTGATGTCGTCGGAGATCGTCTTCTTCTCTTCCTCGAGCCGCTCGATGCGCTGCACGATGCTAAGCAGCTGATCGCCTGCAACCGGATCGTCCATTCTCAAACCCTTCTTCGAAAATTGGTCGCAGGGGTTCGCCCGGATGGGCGGCGAGGTCAAGCGGCAAGCGGCCGGATTTCACATTTCTCGCGCGATTGCGAGGCTCCCGGGCAACAGCCGCGCCAGCCGCCTGCCCCAGGCGCGGGCGGCATGCGGCTCGCCGATCAGGTCCTGGCGGATCTCGATCAGCGCATCGAGCAGGCCGCGCCGTGTCGCATGGCGATCGATGGTGTCGCCGGGTAGGCCACCCTTGTAGGGCTCGTTGTCGCCGACGATCAGGTCGCCCTCGTTCTGCAGCGCCGCGATCAGCGCCTGCGCCAGCCGACCCTCACGATCCCATAGCACACCGGCATGCCAGGGCCTGGGCACGCCCTTCCAGAACGGCGTGAAGGAATGCAGCGAGACGATCGCCGGCGGATGCCCGGCCGCGATCGCGGCCTCGACCGAAGCGTCGATGGCGGCGTCATAAGGCGCGTAATATCGCGCGATCCGCGCGGCGATGCCGGCTTCGTCGATCCGGGCGTTGCCGGGTACGAGCGCGCCGTCCGAGATGCGCATCACCAGGGTCGGGTCGTCGCGCCCGCGATTGGGATCGATCAGCAACCGCGAGAAATTGCTCAGTATCGCCGGCGCGCCGAGCGCCTCGGCCATCGCGCGGGTCATCTCGGCCGCGCCAATGTCATAGGCGATGTGGCGTTCGAGCTGCTGGGCCGGCAGGCCGAGCCCGTCAAGCTCGGCCGGGATCGCATTGGTGGCGTGGTCGCAGAGCAGGAGCACGCCGCTTGCCGGGTCGCCCCGGATGATTTCGACCTCGCCCGGCCGCAGCGCGGGAGCTCCGTTCGGCAAGGCCATCTGCGCTCCCATTCCGCCCTCGGAACCGCCCAGCAAATCGCGGATGACGCCCGCGCGCCAGCGACATAGAAGGGGCTGAGACGAAAGTCGATTGGCATGATCGGATTCGCGGGAAGGCCGACGGTTTGCAACAGCTTCACAAGGCAATCGAACAGCAGCGCAAAGTGGCTCGGACGATCTTCGACGCCGCCGTGACGCGGGCCCATCCGAGCAGCTGGCTCACGGGGCACCTGCCCGCGCCTCCCCCGTCCGGCCGCCTGATCCTGCTCGCGGCCGGCAAGGCCGCCGGTAGCATGACCGCGCTCGCCGAAGCGCATTACCTCGACACGCTCGGCCTCGCGCCCGAACGCCTGCTCGGCCATGCCGTCGCCCGGCACGGCTACGAGACCACGACCCGGCACCTGCCGATGGTTACCGCCGGCCATCCGGTGCCGGATGAGGGCAGCATCGCCAGCGCCGGGCGCGCGCTCGAACTCGCCGGCAGCGCAACCGCCGACGATCTCGTCCTCGTCCTGCTCTCCGGCGGCGGCTCGGCCAACTGGGTGGCGCCGGCCGGCACGCTCGCGCTGGCCGAGAAACAGGCCGTCAACAAGGCCCTGCTGCGCTCGGGCGCGCCGATCGGCGAGATGAACATCGTCCGCAAGCGGCTCTCGCGCATCAAGGGCGGCAGGCTGGCGCTCGCCGCCGCCCCCGCACGGCTGCTGACCATCGCCGTCTCCGACGTGCCGCATGACGATCCCGCCGCCATCGCCTCGGGACCGACCGTGCCGGACCCCAGCACCATGGCCGATGCCCGCGCCATCGTCGCGCGCTACGCCCTGAAGCTGCCGCCGGCGGCCGAGACGCTCCTCGCCGACGAGACCAGCGAGACGCCGAAGCCCGGCCACCCCGCCTTCGCGAACAGCGAGTACCGCATCGTCGCCCGCCCCGCCGATGCGATCGCCACAGCGGTGGCGGCTGCCCGCGCCGCCGGCTACGAGCCGATCGATCTCGGCCCCGATCTCGAAGGCGAGGCCCGCGAGGTCGCACAGGCGCAGGCACGACAGGCTCTGGCGCTGAAGGCGGAAGGCCGGCGCGCCGCCCTGATCTCCGGTGGCGAATTGACCGTCACCATCGCCGGCACGGGCCGCGGCGGCCCGAACCAGGAATTCGCGCTGGCCCTCGCCATCGCGCTCGCCGGCGAGCCCGGCATCGTCGCGCTGATCGGCGACACCGACGGCACCGATGGCGGCGGCGGCGAGGCGAGCGATCCGGCTGGCGCGATCATCGACGAGACGACGCTGGCGCGCGCCCGCTCCCTCGGCCTCGATCCCGCCCAATCGCTGCGCGACAATGATTCGACCGGCTTCTTCGAAGGTCTCGGCGACCTGCTGCGAACCGGCCCGACCCTGACCAATGTCAACGACTGCCGCGTGATCCTGATCGACCCCACCCCGGCCGCGCCATGAGTTCGAGCGTGCGCCTCGCTAGGTCCGTGCTGCGCCTCGCCGCGCCGGCCGCCCTCTTCCTCTTCGCGGGTGCCGTGCCGGCCCTGGCCGATCTGCGCATGTGCAACACCACGAGCAGTCGCGTCGGCGTCGCCATCGGCTATCGCGACGCGCAGGGCTGGGTCACCGAAGGCTGGTGGAACATCGCCCCCCGGGCCTGCGAGACCTTGCTGCGCGGCACGCTGGCGGCGCGCTTCTACTACGTCCACGCCGTCGACTACGACAAGGGCGGCGAATGGACCGGCAAGTCGATCATGTGCACGCGCAACAAGGAATTCACCATCCGCGGCATCGAGGACTGCCTGTCGCGCGGCTATGACCGCTCGGGCTTCTTCGAGGTCGACACCGGCGAGCAGAAGGGCTGGACCATCCAACTGACCGATACGCCCGGCGCCGCGCCGCCGCGGCCCTGAGTGGCGACAGCCCTTCCAACAGGGACAAACGCAGATTCTTGCGTCAACACTTGCCCTGCGGCCACGAATAAGCGACGGAACGGCGGGACGCAGAACGAACTGCGCAAACAAGGAGAAACGCCCCGATGAGGCGGGAACGACGGATCAAGATCATCGCGACATTGGGCCCCGCCTCCTCCACGCCGGAGATGTGCGCGAAACTGTTTGAGGCCGGCGTCGACGTTTTCCGCATCAATATGAGCCATACCCAGCGCGAAACGCTGCCCGAGAGGGTGGCGATGCTGCGCGCTCTGGAGGCGCAGTTCCGCCGTCCGGTCGGCATCCTCGCCGATCTGCAGGGCCCGAAGCTGCGTGTCGGCCAGTTCGGCGGCGATGGCGGCGCGGTGCTGGAGAAGGGCGAGCGCTTCATCCTTGATTCCGACCCGGCGCCCGGTACGGCCAAGCGTGTCCACCTGCCCCATCCCGAGATCCTCTCGGCACTGGAGCCCGGCCACACCCTGATCCTCGACGACGGCAAGATCCGGCTCGTCGTCGAGAAGGCCACGCCGAAGCAGGCAGTGACCAGGGTGACCGTCGCCGGGCGGCTTTCCTCGCGCAAGGGCATCAGCCTGCCCGACACGACGATCGCAGTCTCGGCGATGACCGACAAGGACCGCTCCGATGCCGAGGCGGCAGCCGAGGTCGGCGTCGACTGGATCGCGCTCTCCTTCGTGCAGCGGCCCGAGGACATGGCGGATCTGCGCAAGATCGTGCGTGGCCGCGCCCTGGCGATGGCCAAGATCGAGAAGCCGCAGGCGCTGCTGCGCCTGGAGGAGATCATCGAGGCCTCCGACGCGATCATGGTCGCGCGCGGCGACCTCGGCGTCGAGATGCCGCTGGAGAAGGTGCCGGGAACGCAGAAGCGCATCACCCGCTTGTCGCGGCGCATGGGCAAGCCGGTCGTGGTCGCGACCCAGATGCTGGAGAGCATGATCACCGCCCCGGTGCCGACCCGCGCCGAGGTCTCCGACGTAGCCACCGCCGTGTTCGAGGGCGCCGATGCGGTGATGCTTTCGGCCGAGAGCGCCGCCGGCGAGTATCCGGTCGAGGCGGTTGCGATGATGAACCGCATCGCCGAGGAGGTCGAGAACGACTCGACCTATCGCTCGATCCTCGACGCGCAGCGCGCCGAGCCTGAGGCGACCGGCGCCGACGCCATCGCCAAGGCAGCGCATGAGATCACCACGGCGTTGAACCTCAAGGCGATCGCGGCCTGGACCTCCTCGGGTTCGACCGCTTTCCGCCTCGCCCGCGAGCGGCCGAACTCGACCGTCGTCGCGCTGACGCCGAACCGCTCCACGGCCCGCCAGCTCACCCTGGTCTGGGGCGTGCACGCCGTCGTCACCAAGGACGCCAGCGACATCGACGACATGGCCTCGCGCGCCTGCAAGTTCGCCGTTCGCGAAGGCTATGCCTCGCTCGGCGACCGGATCATCGTCGTCGCCGGCGTCCCCTTCGGCACGCCGGGCGCGACCAACATGGTCCGCATCGCCTTCGTGGCGAAGGAGCATGTCGACCAGGCGTGAACTGCCTCCAGCGGCATTCGCACGAAACAACGCCGTCATTCCGGGGCGCCGCGCAGCGGCGAGCCCGGAACCCGGCACCGATGCCGTCTGCAAAACGTGCTGAAACGCGGCCGCCGTGTCTTCGCAGGACAGCGGTTCTGGGTTCCGGGCTCAGGCCTTCGGCCTGCCCCGGAATGACCACGAGGCTCTTGCACCCGTGGCCATTCCCCTGCGGCGGCCCCTGCTCTACTGCTTGAGTTCCCGCTACCGGCAGCTCGCGACGCCCATGGCCATCACCGACATCGCCTCTCGGACCTACAATCACAGCTGGCGGCTCGATCCGATCGTGCGCAGCCTGCTCGACACCGATTTCTACAAGCTGCTGATGCTGCAGATGATCAGGAGCTTCCACCCGAAGGTCGAGGTCACCTTCGGTCTGATCAACCGCAGCAAGGCGATCCGCCTCGCCGAGGTGATCGACGAGGGCGAATTGCGCGCCCAGCTCGACCATGCCCGCGAACTGCGCTTCACCAAGAAGGAGCTGATCTGGCTCGCCGGCAACAGCTTCTACGGCAAGACCCAGATGTTCACGCCGGACTTCATCGCCTGGCTCGCCGAGTTCCGCCTGCCGGAGTACGAGCTGCGCAAGGTCGACGGGCAATATGAGCTGACCTTCGCCGGCCCCTGGACCCACAGCATGATGTGGGAGATCCCGGCCCTCGCCATCGTCAACGAATTGCGCTCGCGCCAGGCGCTGAAGGGCTGGGGGCGCTTTGCGCTCGACGTGCTCTATGCCCGCGCCAAGTCGAAACTCTGGGACAAGGTCGAGCGGCTGAAGAAGCTGCCCGATCTGCGCATCTCCGATTTCGGCACGCGCAGGCGCCACGGCCATCTCTGGCAGCGCTGGTGCGTCGAGGCGCTGAAGGAGGGGCTGGGACCGACCTTCACCGGCACCTCCAACGTGCTGCTCGCCATGGAGAACGATCTCGAGGCGATCGGCACCAACGCCCATGAATTGCCGATGGTGCTGGCGGCGCTGGCCAATAACGACGAGGAGCTGAGGGCCGCGCCCTATCGCGTGCTCGACGAATGGCGCCAGGTCTATGCCGGGAACCTCCTGATCGTGCTGCCGGACGCCTTCGGCACCACGGCTTTCCTCGACGATGCCCCCTCCTGGCTTGCCGACTGGACCGGCTTTCGCCCCGACAGCGCCCCGCCGATCGAGGCCGGCGAGCAGATCATCGCCTGGTGGCAGGCGCAGGGACGCGACCCCAGGAGCAAGCTGCTGATCTTCTCCGACGGCATGGACATCGACTCGATCGAGGAGGCCTATCACCACTTCCACGGCAGGGTCCGAACCAGCTTCGGCTGGGGCACCAACCTGACTAACGACTTCGTCGGCTGCTCGCCCGACGGCACGCCCGATCTCGACCCGATCTCGCTGGTCTGCAAGGTCGTCAGCGCCAATGGCCGCCCGGCGGTGAAGCTCTCCGACAACCCCAACAAGGCGACGGGGACGCCGGAAGAGATCGCGCGGTATCTGCGGGTGTTCGGCGGCGCGGACCGGAAGGCGAAGGCGGTGCGGGTCTGAGTGGGGAGGGTAAGAGAAAGGCGCGCTCTCGACCTACCCTGAGCTGACGCGATCGACGTCTGCTTCAGGGTGGTTCGGTTGCCGAATAGCCGACGAGATCAGGCTGGCGCTGCCGAAGCGTCAGCCTGATTCATCATTTGAAACGGATGCTACTCGGCAGCTGCGCGTGCCGCTGGCGTGCCCGCCGCTGTCAAATGCTCCCGGAAGAACGGCACCAGCTTCTCCAGCGCCAGCCCCACCGCTTCGGGGTTATCGTAAAGGTCGTAGTGTGACCATCCCTCCACAACCACGAGTTCCTTTTCCTTCGAGGCCGCGCGGGCGTAGATCTCCATGCCGTCGCGATAAGCGCCGAAACCGCCGGGCTTGTCGCCGAACACCACCATCATCGGCTGGGTCAGCAGTGTTTCGGCGAAAGCGAACGCATCCCATGCAACCGCCGGCGCTGCATGTGAGACCAGCATTCTCGTGCCCGATCCCTCGGCCGGGCAGCGGTTCCGGTAATAGTCGGTCGCCTCCAGCACATCGATGTCCGCGATGCCGGCGCTCTTGCCGGCTTCGACGCTCGGCGGCAGGAAGATGTTGATCCGCCCGTCGCCCCCCGCATTCTCGGCGGTGCGCTGCACGGCCATACCTTCGAGCGCGCCGACAGGATCGAAGCTACTGAAGCCTTCGCGCATCAACCGCCCGAAGTTCACGCCGGTAATGCTGACGAGCGCCTTGATCCGCTTGTCGATGATTGTGGTCTTGATCGAATAGCCACCGCCGCCGCAGATGCCGAGGATGCCGATGCGAGCAGGGTCGACATAAGGCAGGGACTGAGCGTAATCGATGACGTCCCGATAGTCCTTCACCCGCTGCTCGGGGTCTTCGATCCAGCGAGGTTCCCCGCCGCTGCCACCCTGGAAGCTCGCGTCGGGTACAATGACCACGAAGCCGGCCGTGGCGAGTGCTGTGCCGTAGACATTGCCGGACGTCTGCTCTTTGCAGCTCCCGATAGGATGGTTCGAGATCACCGCCGGATAGCGCTTGCCTGCATCGAAATTGGGCGGAAAGTGAATATTGGCGGCGATATCCCAGTACATGCCGGGATTGCGAATGCTGACGGTTTCCATGAATCTCTCCTCGATTGCATCCGGATGATGCGCGATCCCGCGCCCGTATCGCCTTTCCTCGGCCGCTTGCTTCGCGCTGGCGTCTACCGAAAGTTTAGCTCGAAAGAACGGCGCCAGCGCCGAGACAGCCTCGGCGACGTGGGGCTTGCCATCATAGAGATCCATGTGGTTGGCGCCCTCGACGACGTACAGCGCCTTGTCCTTGCTGGCGGCGCGGGCGAGCAGGTCGTCGCTCATCCATTTGCTGCCGGCGACGGAGCCGGCGACCGCCAGGATCGGCTGGGTCAGGAAGGCCTCGGCCTTGTGATAGGCGTCGTAGGTGATGATCTGGTTCAGGCTGCGCGCGGTGGCGAAGCCGGGCGCGCTCGGGCATTCGGCGCGCGGCGTGTGATAGTACTCCCAAGCTTGGCGCAATTCCTCGTTCGGCGCGTCGCTTTCCCTCTCCGGCGCCAACGGCATCCGGGCCTTGGCGGTGCTTGCGGCATCGGCGGTACGGGCGGTTGAGCCGGCCTCGATATAAGGCAGGGCGTCGGCGTCCTTGACGGTGTTCTCCCAGCCATGGCGGAACATCGAGCCGATATTGACGGCGCTGACCGTGCCGAGCGCCTTGATACGATGATCCTGCAGCGCGGCGTTGGCGGAGTAGCCGGCGCCGGCGCAGATGCCCATCGCGCCGATACGATCGTTGCCGACGTAAGGCAGCGTCGTCAGGTAGTCGACGACCGCACTGACATCCTCGGTGCGGATATGCGGGTTCTCGAGCTGGCGCGGCTCGCCGCCACTCTCGCCCTGATAGGAAGCGTCATAGGCGATGGTGACGAAGCCGGCCTTGGCGAGCTCCGCAGCATAGGTGCCTGCAGTCTGTTCCTTCACGCCGCCGCCGGGGTGCGAGACGACGATCGCCGGATAGCTGCCCTTCTCGTCGAACCCCTCGGGAAAATTGATGACGGCCGACATCGTGATCGTGGGGTTGTTGCTGTTCGGGAAGCCTATCTTGCGAGCCATAGCCGTCTCCTCTGCTTCAATGTGGTGGGACGCCAGATCGGCTCCACACCGAAAAGATGGGCTCGCTCCGGCCATCACACTATGGCAGTAATCGGATTGAACTTATCACTGAGGTGATGAATGCGTCGCGAGGACATGGCCGATCTTGCGGCCTTTGCCGTCGTCGCCGAGGAGCGCAACTTTACGCGCGCCGCGACGAAGCTCGGCCTGTCGCAATCGGCTCTGAGTCAGATCGTCAAGCGGCTGGAGGAGCGCCTGGGCGTCGCGCTGATCGCCCGCACGACGCGCAGCGTCGCGCCGACGCCGGCGGGTGAGCGGCTCTGGCGAACGCTGGCACCAGTGCTGCGCGATCTCGACCAGAGCCTGACCGAGCTCGGCGAGTTCCGCGACAAACCCTCCGGCACGATCCGGATCACCAGCGTCGAGCACGCTGCCAAGACGATCCTGCTGCCGGCGGTGGTGAAGCTGCTCACCGATTATCCCGACATTACCGTCGAGATCGTCTCGGCCTATGAACTTTCGGACGTCATCGCCGAGGGCTTCGATGCTGGAGTCAGGCTTGGCGAGCATGTCGCAAGGGACATGGTGGCAGTGCGTCTCGGGCCGGATATCCCGATGGCGATCGTTGCGGCGCCCGACTATCTGCGCAGTCATCCAGCCCCGGAAACGCCGCACGCCCTCGCCAGCCATCGCGGTATCAATCTGCGACTTCCGACGCCGGGTACGGTGAATACCTGGCGGCTCGTGCAGGACGATCGCGAAATCCGGGTCCGCGTCGAGGGGCCGCTGACCCTCAACACGATCGAGCTGATCCTCGACGCAGCCCTCGCCGGACTGGGGCTAGCCTATCTGCCGCTCGATGAGGTCGAGGAGCATCTGCGTGCTCGGCGGCTCGTCCAAGTCCTGACCGAGTGGACGCCGCCGCTGCCGGGATATCATCTGTACTATGCCAGCCGCCGCCAGGCCTCGCCCGCCTTTCGGCTGCTTCTGAATGCGGTGCGCTATCGAGCCTGACTGATGCGCTTGGCTTCGCCCGAGCGCCTTCGTACCCGCCGCTGTCCTGCCAGCTCTTCCGCGGGACACAAATATTCGGCATCATCCGACGTCGCTCCCCCAGAGCAGTGCTTCATGGGGCAGCGACCAGCGCGGAATGACGCGCAGTCGGATGGCTAGTCGCTCCCCATGTCAGCAAGGGAGGCACCTCGATTAATATTCGGCCTGATCCGACATTTCACGCATCGCCGAAGATCGCAATGGAAACTCCGGCGGAGAATTTTCCTACACCCTGTTGCTTAGCTCCGACTTCTCGAAACCTGACGCCCTTGCTGTCGTCGATGTAAAGCCGAGCTCGCCGAACTATGCGCACGTCGTTCATACGGTGGTGATGCCGAATGAGCGGGATGAGCTGCAGAGCTGGCCCGGTTTGTCTGAACAGTTTCGGGGCTGTCGCTAAGTGGGTTTCAGCCTCGGTTACGCCGCCGGGATTGGCCGCAGCGCGTTGAAGTAGGCCTGGTCGGGCGTCTGCCGTCCCAAGCCCTGATGAGGCCTCCGGCTGTTATAGAAGTCGAGATACCCGCCGAGCGAGGCGCAGGCCTCCGACACGCCGGCATAGGCGCGCAGGTAAACCTCCTCGTATTTGACGGATTTCCAGAGGCGCTCGACGGAGACGTTGCCGCGCCAGGCGCCCTTGCCGTCCATGCTGGCCCGCCAGCGATCCGCCCGGCCATCATCGCAGCCCTCGAATGGCCACCATCAACACAATGTCCGCACTGCCGCCGACGGTTCAGTTCTGAAAGTCTGCCAAGGTAGTGACAGGCGGCGGGCACTCAGCCTCTTGATCCGACACAACTCGTACCGCTACGCACCACCTCCGGCGAGAGTTTGATCGTCGTCCCGCTCGTCAGCCTCACAAACCACAAGCCGTATCCGATCCCGAAAGCTGCACCCGCCCGCTAGCGATCAGCTCCAACGTTATCGCCGCTGGGTTGCAGATCCTGAAAGCTCCGCGAGGCTGGGTCTCAACGTAACCGCTGCTGGGACCGAGCACCTCACCTGCCTGACTGCCAAACCAGGTTGGCTGCTCGGCAATCACGCTCCAAATATTGTTCATTGGCGGAAACAGAGCGAGCAGAGACAATGGCGGCAGCGAAGGCTGAGGCGATGTTTCTGGATTGGACGGTGTGGGCCGCGGCGTGATCCCGAAGGTCGCGCCGACATAGCTCATCAGATAATTCGGACCTAGCGACAGCGTGCCCTGCTCGATCGGGTAGCTGCCGACAGTCTCTCCAGCCGCACGGTTCAGCGATCCTAAGAAGGCGTCCGCCCGAACCAGGCTCCCCACCGTCACCGCATAGGTCAGCGCCGGATCGACATCGCCATGGACCTTGCCCTGCCCCGCCGTCGCGGCCACCGTCAGCGGCCGTGGCGTGATCCCAAAGGTCGTGCCGGCATAGCGCAGCGCGTAATTGGCATTCAACGCCAGCGTGCCCTGGCCGATGGCATAATTGCCGACGTTCTCGCCAGTGGCACGGCTGAGCGATCCCGAGAAGCTGTCGCTGCCGAGCAGGCTACCCGCGGTCACCGTATAGGTCAGCGTCGGATCGGCACTGCCGTAGACCTTGCCCTGGCCCGACGCCGCGGTCACCGTCACCTGCCGCGGCGTGATGCCGAAGGTCGAACCTGCATAGCTCAGCGTGTAGTTGGTGTTCAGCGCCAGTGTGCCCTGGCCGATCGCGTAGCTGCCGACGTTCTCGCCGGCGGCACGACTGATCGCGCCGCTGAAGCTGTCGCCGGCGAGCAGGGAGCCCGCCGTCACCATATAGGTCAGCGCCGGATCGGCATCGCCATAGGCCTTGCCCTGGCCCGCCGTCGCGGTGACCGTCACCGGTCGCGGCGTGATTCCGAAGATCGTACCGCCGGCATAACTCAGCGTGTAGTTGGCGCTCAGCGCCAGCGTGCCCTGGTTGACCGCATAGCTCCCGACGTTCTCGCCGGCCGCGCGGCTCAGCGCACCGGAGAAGCCATCAGCGAAGACCAGGCTACCGGCCGTCACCGTATAGGCCAGCGTCGGATCGGCGTCGCCATAGGCCTTGCTCTGGCCTGCAGTCGCCGAGACGGTCACTGCGCGTGGCGTGATCCCGAAATTCGAGCCGACGAAGCTCACCGTATAGTTCGGATTCGCCAGAGTGCCCAGGTTGATCGCGTAGCTGCCGACGTTCTCGCCGGCCGCACGGCCGAGCGCACCGGATAAGCTGTCACCTCCGACCAGGGATCCGGCCGTCACCGCATAGGCCAACGCCGGATCGACATCGCCATAGATCTTGCTCTGGCCAGCGGTCGCCGAGACGGTCACCGCGCGCGGCGTGATCCCGAAGTTCGAGCCGACAACGCTCACCGTATAGTTCGGGTTCGCCAGCGTGCCCCGGTTGATCGCGTAGCTGCCGACGTCCTCGCCAACAGCACGGCCGAGTGAACCGGATATGCTGTCGCCGCCCAGCAGACTTCCCGCCGTCACCGCATAGGTCAGCGTCGGATCGGCATCGCCATAGACCTTGGTCTGGCCGGCGGTCGCCGAAACCGTCACCGCGCGCGGCGTGACTCCGAAGGTCGAACCGACATAGGTCAGCGCGTAATTCGCGTTCAGCGCGAGCGTGCCCTGGTTGATCGCGTAGCTGCCGACGTTCTCGCCGGCGGCGCGGCTCAGCGAACCGGAGAGGGTGTCGGCGAAGGCCAAGCCGCTTCCACCCACAGAATAGGTCAGAGCCGGGTCGACATTGCCATAGACCTTGCTCTGCCCGGATGATGCCGTCACCGTCACCGGGCGCGGCGTGATCGCAAAGGCCGTGCCGCCGGCATAGTTCAGCGTGTAGTTGGCGTTCAGCGCCAGCGAGCCCTGATTGATCCCGTAGCTGCCGACATTCTCGCCCGCCGCGCGGCTGAGTGAGCCGCTGAAGCTGTCGCCGACAAGCAGGCTGCCGGCCGTGACCGTGTAGGTCAGCGTCGGATCGACATTGCCATAGACTTTGCTTTGCCCCGAGGACGCGGTCACCGTCACCGGGCGTGGCGTGATCCCGAAATTCGAGCTGGCATAGCTCAGCGTGTAGTTGGCGTTCAGCGCCAGCGAACCTTGGTTGATCGCATAGCTGCCGACATTCTCGCCGGCCGCACGACCGAGCGCGCCTGAGAAACTGTCGCCGACGAGCAGGCTTCCCGCCGTGATCGCATAGGTCAGTACCGGATCGGCATCGCCATAGGCCTTGCCCTGACCCGCCGTCGCCGAGACCGTCACCGGGCGCGGCGTGATCCCGAAGTTCACACCGCCGGCATAGCTCAGCGTGTAGTTGGAGCTCAGCGCCAGCGTACCCTGGTTGATCGCGTAGTTGCCGATGTTCTCGCCGGCCACGCGGCTCTGCGAACCGGAGAAGGTGTCGGCGAAGGCCAGGCCTCCCGCCGTCACCGTATAGGCCAGCAGCGGATCGGCATCGCCATAGGCCTTGTTCTGGCCGGCGGTCGCCGTGACTGTCACTGCGCGTGGCGTGATCCCGAAAGTCGAGCCGACGAAGCTCACCGTATAGTTGGGGTTCGTCAGCGTGCCCTGATTGATCGCGTAGCTGCCGACGTTCTCGCCGGCCGCACGTCCCAGCGAACCGGATAAGCTGTCACCTCCGACCAGGGAGCCCGCCGTCACGGCATAGCTCAGCGTCGGGTCGACATTGCCATAGACCTTGCCCTGACCGGCGTCCGCCGTGACCGTCACCGCACGCGGCGCTACCGTCAGCTGGCCGGTGCTGCTGAAGGCGAGGGCGTAGCCGGTGCTGGCGCTAAGCGATCCCTGGGCGATCGTGATCGCATAAGGCGAGCCGGCGACTCCCGCCGTCGTGGCCGCACCGGCAGAGGACAGGTTAGCGGAACCGGAGACGACGCTGCCAAGCGTGTCGCCGAGATAGGCATTGGCGACGCCCGCATTGAGCCCCGACACTGTATAGGCCGACGCCAGGGCGGGGGTCACGTCGTCGCCGTAGGTCTTGGCCAGCCCTGTCGAGGTGAAGGTCAACGTCGGCTGGTGGGCGAAGAGATAGCGGTTGCCGGTCTGCGCCACGCTGGCAGGCGGCAGGGTGGCGTAGGATGCGTTCCAGACAGCGCTGTTGCCGCTGTCGAGATTGCCGAAGGTGTTTACCCCCGGGCCGATCGCATAGACGAGCCAGCGGCCGGCCGCGTTCAGTGCATTGGCGCCGACAAGGTTCTGGAAACTGCGATTCGCGGCGATGACGATCGAATCGCCACTACCGCTGGCTGTGATGATGCCGCTCAGGACCACGCCGGAGGGGGTGTCGTTCACCACGTTGACCCTGCCCGCCGTGATGGCGCCGAGCGAGACATAACCACCGCCGTAGTTGGTCTTGCCGGCGCCGTCGCGCAGCTGGATGTCGACCGTGCCGGTGCCCGCATTGATCGGCGCATACAGTGTGATCGTGCCCGCACCGGGATCGCGCTGGGCATCGACGACACCATTGGCGAGGCGGTCATTGCCGATCAGCGTCAGATTGCCGTTGTCGGTGGTGATCGCCGCGTTGACGATGATGCTGCGCCCGGCCTGCAAGGTGAGATGGCCACCATTGCCCGACGGGTTGTTCACCGTGATCGCGCTGTTGACGGTGATGTCGTTCGAGGCCTGCAGGGTGAGGGCGGAGCCGGCATTGAGCTGGCGGGTGATCGCATCGCTGCGGATCGTCACGTCCTGCGCCATGGCGCGCCCGAAGGTCAACGCATTGAGGTCGCCGAGGCCGACATAGACCCGGCCGGAGGTCGATTCTCCCGCGGAGCCGGCGATGACGACGTCGCTGGTGTCGCCCGCCGTCTTGAAAGCCAGGGCGGCGCTGGCGCTCGTGCCGATGAGGCTGTTCGACGACGAGATCACGCCGGAAACGCCCGCCGTCCCGCTGCCCCAGGTCACGGCGCCCGCTCCCGTTGCCCCGCCAGGGTTGGTCCAGTCGCGGCTGCTGACGATATAGTTGCCGCTGCTCAGCTCGACGACGGAATTGGCGAGCTGGCCGAGGCGATCGGTACTGGTCGAGCCGACAAGGCTGTTCGACGACGAGACCCCGCCGACTGTCGCGCCCGTCGTGCCATTGCCCCAGGTCACCGCGCCGAAATTGCCGCCCCAATTGGAGCTGCGGACGACATAATTGCCGTTGCTCAGCGCCAAAACGCCGCCATTGCCGAGGCGATCTCCCTGGAGCGAGGTCGCCCCCGGGTTCGTGCCGACGAGGCTGTTCGACGCCGAGACCACGGCTCCGGTCGCATCGGTGCCGCCGCGCCAGGTCACGGCGCCCATATAGCTGCCCCAGTTGGAGCTGCGGACGACATAATTGCCGTTGCTCAGCGCCGTGATGCCGTTACTGCCGACACGATCGCCGTTCGTCCCTGTGCCTGTGGCCGTGCCGACGAGGCTGTTCGACGTCGAGACCGCGCCAACCGTCGTAGCCGCCGCGCCATTGCCCCAGGTCACGGCGCCTCTGTTGGTGCCCCAGTTCGAACTGCGGACCGCATAGTGGCCGTTGCTCAGCGCCGTGACGCCGGTGCCGACGCGGTCACCGTTCACTCCCTGGGCCGTGCCGACGAGGCTGTTCGACGCCGAAACCGCGCCGACCGTCCCACCCGTGAGGCCGTTGCCCCAGGTCGCGGCGCCTCTGTTGTCGTCCCAGGTCGTGCTGGCGACGACATAATGGCCGTTGGTCAAGGCCGTGACGCCGGTACCGCCGACTTTGTCGGTCGTGGCCGTGCCGACGAGGCTGTTCGACGCCGTGATCGAGCCCGACACGCCTGCCGTTCCGCTGCCCCAGGTCACCGCGCCCTTGCCGCCCTCCCAATCCGGACTGCGGACGACATAATTGCCGTTGCTCAGCAGCGTGAGGGCCAGGGCGCCGACATTGTCGAGCGCCGACGAGCCGACGAGGCTGTTCGACGCCGTGACCGCTCCCGACACGCCCGCCGTGCCACTGCCCCAGGTCACTGCGCCCCTGGCGCCGGTCCAGTTGGAGCTGCGGACGACATAATTGCCGTTGCTTAGCGCCTCGACACCGCTGACACCGATCTGGTCGCCCGCCGAGCCGACGAGGCTGTTCGACGGCCCAACCACGGCGCCGGTCATGTCCGTGCCGCTGCGCCAGGTCACGGCCCCGGCATCGCCGGTCCAGCTCGCGCTGCGAACGACATAGTTGCCGTTGCCGGCAAGAGCCGTGACGCCGGTGATGCCGACACGGTCTCCCGCCCCCGTGCCGCCCGTGACCGTGCCGACGAGGCTGTTCGCCGTCGTAATCGTGCCGACCGTGCCGGTCGCACCGTTGCCCAGGGTCACCGCGCCCCGGTTGGTGCCCCAGTTGCCAGTGCTCACGACATAATTGCCGTTGCTCAGCGCCGTGATGCCGTTATTGCCGGCGAGATCGCCGGCCAGCACGCCAACGAGGCTGTTCAACGACGAGACCGTGCCTGACACGCCGGCCGTTCCGCTGCCCTGCCCCAGGTCACCGCGCCGCTGTTGCCGGCCCAGTTGCCGCTTTGGACGACATAATTGCCGTTGCTCAGGGTCGTGACGCCGCCATTACCCACGGCATCATTCGCGACCGATCCGGTCAGCAATGAGATGAGCGCGCCCGTGACGGTGTCGTAAAGATAGACCGCCCCGGCATTGGTCTGCCCGCCGATCGCTGTGCCGTGCGCCGTGACGACGGTCTTGCCGGTGCCCTGGAGCTGGACGACCGAATTGCCGAACAAGTTGCTGCCGGCGCCCTGCAGCGGGTCGATGAGCTGGTATTGCGGATAGGTGCCCGCCACATCGTCGATGACGATGTTCTTGGGGTCGAGCAGGACGACGCCGCTCGCGCCCAGCGGCGCGCTAACCGCGGCCAAGCCGCCGAATACCAGCTTGCCCTTGGAGGAGACCTCGACCAGCCCGCCATTGCCGCCGCCCGCGCCGCCGCGTGCGCTGATCGTGCCGTAGAAATCCGTCTTCGTGTCGGACCAGACGACGACGCTGCCGCCCTTTCCCGACTGCGTGGCATCCGCCCGGATCGTGGTCGCCGGGCTGATCGTCGTCGTCGCGGCATGGGCAAGCGCGCCGCCGCCCTGGTAGTCGCCGCCGATGCGCACCGCCCCGCCGCCGGTGGCACCGCTGGCGTCGATGCCCGCGGCAACGAGCGCGATGCGCTCGCCGGTCAAGGTGACGCTGCCGCCGCGGCCGGTCGAGGAGGAGGCGTCCTGGCGGCCCGAGGAGAAGAGGTTTGGCGCGTCGATCGCGATCCGTCCGCCGCTCGTCGTCCCCGAGGCCAGCACGACACCGCTCGTCGTCTCGACATAGCTTGCAGCGCCTTTGGCGGTGAAGGCGCCGCCTGCGCCGGCCGCGCCGCGCAGGTCCCAGACGCCATAGCTGCCGAGGCTGATGCCGGCGACGTCGATCGCCCCGCCGCTGGCGCCGGAGACATCGACCGTGCCGCTATTGTTGACGATATCGCCCTTGAGCGCGACCGTGCCGCCCTGGCCATCCTTGCTGCGGGCGCGGACGCTGGCGCCCTTGGCGATCTCGACCACGCGGCCGGAGGCCACGACCTTTCCGGCTGAGGCGCGGCCGGACGCTGAGACGGTTCCGGACACCCGCACATATCCACCATCGCCGCCGCCCAGCACGATGGAGCCGTTGCGGCCGGATACCGAACGGGCCGAGACGTGGCCGGAAATGTTGATCGCGTCGCGCACCGCCGCCTGCGCGGTCGCAGCCTTGATCTCGACCCGGCCGCCATGGGCCGCCACCTTGCCGGAGACGGCGATCAGCGGCTTGCCGTCGGCAGTGGTGGCGCTGGGCGGCACCGCGACCTGGAGGAAACCGTCGCCGGTCGGATCGAGCGTCGCCTGAGTCGCGGCGCCGAGGCCAACACGGCCAAGTGGCACGCTGATCGTGCCGCCGTTCGAGACCAGGCCGCCGAGCAGCCCGACAAACCCACCCGCGCCGGCCGTGATCGTGCCGTCATTCGAGACCGCCGCCGGAGCTGAGCCGCCGCTGAACTTCAGGCGCCCGGCCATGAAGTCCTGGTCCGCGATGCCGAGCGTCGAGGCGACGAAGCCGCCGCCGACCTTGACCGTCCCGGTCGGGGTGATGGCAATGCCGTTCGGATTGACCAGGAAGACCTGGCCATTGCCGGTGATCTGTCCCGCGATGGTCGAGGGCGCCGCGCCGGTGACCCGGTTCAGGATCGCCGAGGAGGCCGAAGGCTGGACGAAATTGACGCTGTTCGGCTGGCCGACGGAAAAGCCCTGCCAGTTGACGATCGCGCGCTGTGAACCTTGGTTCACAGTCATCGCCGGGCCGGACACGCTGATCGAAGCCGCGCCGGCGGCGACCTGGCCTCCGGTCGGTAGGGCGGTCTGCGCGGAGACCAGCGCGGTCGTGGCCAGCAGCGCAGCCGTCGTGGCGGGCGCCAGCCCGAACCTGACGCGGCGCGTGCGCAGAATCGCCGTCATGATCGTCTCCCCCGTATCGCAGCGAAGGGACCGGCCGCACGGGCCGCCCCGTCTGCAATTTCCTGCCCACAGCCTCGCGGCCAGGACGTACCATCTTGAAATTCCGTTGCGGCGCCCGACGGGGCGCCGCCGTCAAAAGCGTACCGACACCGCCAGATTGCCGCGCCAGCCCTCGCGCTCACCTGGAACATTGGTGAAGCGGCGCCCGACCTCGAGGTTGACGGCCGGCGTCGCCGTTCCGTGGGCGACGTCGCCGGCGATCCGCAGGCCGGCACCGAACGCCGCCGCGCTGAGCCAGGCCTGCTCGACGGCCGTCGGCAGCAAGATCTCGCCGCGCCCGCCGCTGGCGAAGAGATAGGGCGTCAGCGTCGCGCTCCAGCCCTCATGGGCGAATGCGAACGGCCGGGCCAGCTCGCCGCGCAGCGTCGCACCCTGGTCGACGTTGAGCGAGCCGGCGGCGAAGGCCGAGACCTGATCGAGCCCGTCGAGCGAGAACTGTTCGGAGCTTAGCATCGGCTGGTTGAACGCCAGCTGTGCCTTGGCCGTCAGGTCCAGCCGCATCTCCAATGGCAGGGGCTGGGTGAGACGCAGGTCACCGGCGACCTTGGAAAAATCGGGCTCGCCACCGAAGCGCGACAACGGGACCAGCGAGGCGACGGCATCGACCCGGCTGCGCCCGCCGAGCCCTTGCGAGAAGGTCGCGCCGGCCTGGATGGCTGTGCCCCAGGGCAGCGCGGTGCCGTAGGTCGTGCCGATTCGCAGCACGCTGTAACGGTCGCGGCTGAGATCGACGCCGAAGCCGAGCGCTTCCGTGTCCTGCCGGATCGCCTCGAAGGCGACGTCCAGACTCAGCGCCTGGGCGCGGTTGCGGATCAGCTGATACGAGCTGCGCAAGGCCAGCCGTTCGAAAGTGCCTCTCGTCGCTGGAGCGCCCAGCAATGGCCTCGGCTGCGTCTGGCTGCGCGTGTATTCGGGGTTGAGCGTCCAGCCGTCGACCCCGAGCGGGATCACCGCGCCACCGCCGTACAGCCGCAGCCTGGCGTCATCCCCGAAGGCCTGCCCGAGATCCGTGCCGGAGCCGATCGCCCCGTAGAACTGCTCGCCGAAGCCGAACGGGCTGTTCAGCGCAAGATTGCCGTTGAGCTGCCAGCGGCCGAGCGTCGCATCGAGCCGGTTATCGATGCCGATGCTGCCGGTGAGCAACCGATGCGTGCCTTCCAGCACGAGAGTCGTGCCACCATCGCGAACGCCGCGCGCCAGCGTGCTCTTCAGCCGAAGCCCTGGTGTATCGCCCGCGATCAGCAGGCGCCGCTCGATCTCGGCGAGCGTCAGGTGCCGCGCGCCAACCAGGCTCGCCATCCGCGCCGCAACGACGGCCCGGGCACGATCGGGAACGTTGGCCACGTCGACCGCTTCGATATAGCCATCGACCACGAGAAGGCGGACTGCACCGCCGTCGCGCAGATGCTGGGGCGGAATCACGACCCGCGCCAGCACATAGCCGGCGGCGGCATAGGCCTGCTCCAGCGCGTTGGCGAAGGCGTAGACGGCCGCCACGCTGACCCGGCGCCCCTCGACCTGCGGCAGCAGCGCCTGTGTCGCGGTGGCGAGTTCGGGAAAGCCACCCTCGACGGTGACGCGCCCGACTCGTACGTTCAGGCGTTCTGCGCCCGATGGCGCACGAAGCTCGGGCGTTGCCGGCAAAGCAATGCCGCTTCTTGCGCCAGGCGTCGAAGGACGCAAGGTCTCCGGCGTGACTTGGCTCGGCGCGATCTGCGCAACGGCGGCCGATGATGCAGCCACCGCCATGAGCGCGATGAAGACGAAGGCGAAGCCCCGGCAAACTAAATGGCTACGGCAGGACGTGCCGCGATCGAAAGCGGCACAGCTCTCGAGCCGGGCAGAGTTGGCAAAGCTAGTCAACCGAGCCCCTCGAAGCAGTTAGCCGACTCCGCTTAGCAAGGATGCCCTAGCGTTACCAGATCGACGCCATGACTATTTTTGCCATTTACCGGACTGCACCCTTGCTACCTTGCGTCATTCCTGCCGCCGCGACAGGCGTTCGCTCGCCCGTGCCACGCGGCGCATCGGCGCTGCCCGCCCGCAGACCATCGCCCTTGGTGGGGCCGCAGGACCGGAACCCAGCGCGAGCCGCGCCAGGCCGAGACCAGGCTCCCCCGAACTGGACGACCGCCGCGTCCCAACGAAGACAAGCCGGCATTATTCGGAGCCGCGACAGGCCTGTCAGCGAGGCCCGATCCCCCGCTACCAGCTGGCGCGCAGCCCGGCCGTGACGGCATGGGCAGCGGCATCACGGTTGAGGCGGACATCGTAATCGGCGAACAGCGTGAGGTTCCGGCCGGCGCGTGCCGAGAGCCCGACACCGAGGATCGCGCTATCGCGGGCAACCCGAGGGCCGCGAACCGAGAAGGACGCTGCCGGAGCCCCGATGAAGGCGGTGTCGAGCCCGACGGCATCGTCGACGAATTCGTGCTGCCAGCGGCCTCGCGCCTCGATCGCGAAGCGGCCATCGCCGAACGCGAACTCCCGCGTCAGACGCAGGCCGATGCTGCCGAGCAGGCTCGAAGCCGATTGCCCGGCCGCGGTCAGGCCGATGCTCTGGGCTCCGGTCTCGCTGAAGCCACCCTGCCGCAGGAAGGTGTAGCGCAACGCCAGCAGCGGCTCGGCCGTCGACCAGCCGAGATCGAAGGCATAGCCGCCCTCGAGCGCGCCGGTGAAGCGATCGCCGTCATACTCGGCCTTCGCCTGCCGCGAGAGGCCACCGAAGCCGATGCTGCGTTCGCTCTCGAGATTGAGGCGGCCATAGCCGAGCAGGCCATCGAGGCGCAATCTGCCACTCGCATAGCTGCCATAGAAGGCGCCCTCATAGGCATCGATGCTGCCCTTGCCGGCGTGACGACGGAAATCGGCATCGGTGCTGGAATAGCCGAAGCTGAAGCCGGCCAGGAAGGACGGCGTGATCTGCCGGTCGAAACCGCCGATCACGCCGCCGCCGCGATAGCTCGCGCCGCCGGCATTGGCGTCGCTGCCGAGCCTGCCGGTGAAGCCATAGCCGCGTGCCCAGGCATTGTTCGTGGCGGCAGATTGCGCAGGCAGCCGCATCAGCATCGCCGCGGCCGGGTTGGCCGCCAGACTGGCAGTATAGGCGAGCGGCGCGTCCGCGGTCGTCGCTTCCGCCTGGCCGGAGCGCAGGCCACCGAGGCGCTGAAAGATCATGCTGCCAAGCTGTGAGGAGCCGCCGAGCGCCAGGGTGGACAAGCCCGCATGGACCTCGCCGGAGAGGCTGGCGAGCGCGCCGCGAGCCCCCTCCCGCGTCCCCGCATGCTGCAGCAGAAGCGCGACGTCGCGCAGATCCCGGTCGGCGCTCACAAGCCCGCGCTCGAGCGCTCCGCCGACCGCGCATTGATTGGCCGAGGCGCAGACGCCGGGCGTATCGAAGGGCAGTCCCTGGAGATCGAGATAGGCGGCGTTTGGCTCGTAGCGCAGGCTCGCCCGGATGAACGGCGCGGTGCCGTCGCCAAACAGCCCCTCGACGCCGGCGAAGCGACCGGAAACGCCCTGTTCGGCGGTGAGCACCGCCATCGAGAGCTGGCGCGGCAGGAACTGCCGCTCTCCGACCAGGGTCACCCGGCCGTCGAGGCTCGCCGTGCCGGTGACGGCAAGATGGTTCTGGCCTCCCTCCGGCCCGAATTGCTGGACCAGCAGCCCCCCGGCCTGCTGGACGTAATTGCCGTCGATCCTCAGGGTGCCGATGCCGTTCCGGTCGCCAGCCCAGATCGTGCCGGCATTGCTGACATTGCCGGTGATCAGGCCGGTGCCGGCGAGCGTGCCTGCAGCGGTGACGCTGGTCGGCGAGGCGATGCTGCCCATCACCGACAGGAATCCGCCCTCGACCCGCGTCGCGCCGGCATAGGAGCTGTGGCCGGTGAGCACGAGCTCGCCGACGCCGCGCTTCACCAGCCCGCCGGCACCGACGATGTAGTTCCCGAAATACGCGACGCCGCCGGGCTGCTCGACGACGAAATCGCCCCAATCGAAACGACCGGGGCCGAGCACGGCCTTGCCGACATCGAGCAGGCCGTAGCCATAGAGCGCGTCGACGCCGGGGACACCGATATCCCAGGCCGTGCCGAGCAGTGTCTGGCGCACCTGGTCTGCGCTGAAGAACGGAAACATCTGCCAGACCAGTGCCGCTGCCCCCGAGACATGGGGAGCTGCGAAGGAAGTGCCATACGTCTTTTCGTAGCCACCGCCGGACTTGGCGACGAGGATGCCATCGCCGAGGCCCATCCAGACATAGTCGCCGAGGCTTGGATCCCACTCCCAGCCGGGGCCGCCACCGGGTGCCACCAGACACCAGTTCTTCGCGACGCCGCAACCGTTGCTGTACTCCGGCATGTAGCCGGGTCCGACGGCGGCCACGGCGAGCCACCCCCGTTCCAGTTCAGGGAAGAGGTGCGGCAGACCCGATTCGATGCTCGGTTGAGCCCGGAAGTCATTGCCCGTGCCCCAGATGTTCAGGACCCCACTTGCGACCGCACGGCGATAGGCTGCCAGACCGTCCGGAATATCCGCGATGATCGCCTGCCGGGTCACGTCGGTGATGGCCGAGAGATCGCCCCAGCTATTGTTGATGACCCGCACGCCGCGCGTGACCAGGTCGTTGTACCCCCTCACGATGAAATCGAAGCTGATCCCGCCCACGCCATCGTCGTCGCGGGCGACGAGCATGGTCGCGCCCGGGGCCACGCCGTGCATGCCGATGCCGTCGCGATTGGCGACGATGACCGAGGCAACGCCGGTGCCGTGGCCTACGGGATCGGCCGTTGGCGCCGCCCCCGTAAGGTAGTCGTAGCCGCCGATATAGCGGCCGGCGAACTCGGGATGGGCCGCGAAGAGGCCGGAGTCGACAACCCCGACCAGGACACCGGTACCATCGACGCCCCGCGCATAGGCATCCGCGGCGCGGATCGTCTCCAGCCCCCATTGCGCCCTGTACTCGGGCGTGCGCCAGCTGTCGGGATCGGTGAGCAGAGGGCTCGTTTGAGCGACGGACGGAGTAACGAGAGCCGTCGACAGCAGGAGAGCCGCGACGCTAGGCATAGGCAGGAATTTCACGAAGCCCCCCGGCACGAAGGCGAGTCGCCCCCGCGAGCCCGCCGGGCATGACCCTGCCGTTGCGGCGCCGAAGTGGTCAATACGGAACACGCGCGGGCCAGTCGGCTATCTGTCCTTCGTTGGGCGCTTCCGAACGGCCGATGCAGTTATTGCTTCCCGAACAGTGAATCGGAAAGCCGGCTTTCGACCCATGGGCTGCCTAAAGACCGGCGGGCTCGCCAATGCGAAAAACCTTGCCGGTCCCGGCCTCGCGATAGAAGTCCACGCGCTCGCCGTTCCAGTGATAATCGAGATGCCGGCCCTGCACCGGATCACGCGCGAGGTCCGGCCAGAACAGGCCGACGCATTCGCCGCCCGGCCGGCGCACGCTCGGATAGACGATGCCATCCGAGCCGGACGCCCGGAGCCGCGCGCCCAGCGCCTGCCCGGCCTCGTAGCCTTCCCCGAGCAGTAGCGGACTGGCTCCGACCGTCTCGCCGCGCAGATCGTGCAGGGAGGCCTCGACCGAGAGAACGATCTCGCGGAACTGCGAGGTCCAGCCCGGCGCCTCCCCTGTCCGCGCCATAAAGCGGCCATGGTGGTGGATCGTCTCGAACAGCGCGGTCTCCAAGACATCAGCCGCATAGAGCACGCCGAAGGCGCCATCGCTGAACCGGCTCGGCCGGTCACGGCTGACATGGGTGAAGGGCGCCATCAACAGGCTCGCCCCGGGCCCAGAGACGCGGCGCGCCGGCGGCACCAGATCGAGATTGCCGATCGTCTCCATCAGCCGCGGATTGGTCTTCATCTCCGCCGAGATCAGCAGCGGCCAGTCGGCGGGGTCGGCGATATCCTCGAACAGATCGATCGGCGGGAAGGCGCTGCGGATGATGCGGACCGCTGCCGGCCACGCCACCGGCGCGATCGAAAATTCGCCGGAACTCACCAGAGCCCGCGCTCGGCATCGAGATAGCGGCGCACCCGCATCAGGTCGGTAAGTTCGCCGCCGAGCATGACCTCGAGCGCCGACTTGCCGCCAAAGGCCTCGTTGCCGGCCTTGATCCAGGCATAGCCGCGCTGCGGCTCGCGGAAGATCAGGCGCAGCGCCTTGTGAATGCCCATCAGATTGGACAGGCGCGCCGCGCCGTCGCGATCGATCCGGCCGATCTCGCCTGCCTTCCAGCGCCTGTAGCTGCGCACCGGCTGGTCGAGCAGGATGGCGGCCTGCTCGTCGCTGACGCCCCAGAGCCGGAACAGGTTGAGCGCCGCCCGGAACATCGCCGCCGCTTCCTCCTGCGTGATCGCGCCTGCAGCGAATGGCGCAGCGGCGGTGTCGACGGGCGAGAGCGCAGTCATCGCGAGATCTCCATATGGCATCATATGGATCAAATAATGCCATTTGGCAAGAATGAGCTGGCGAACAATCGGTTCAGGGCCGGTCGCGAGCCGCTCCAGACATCTCGCCGATCGCCTTGGCGATCATTTCCGGCGCAGCCTGATGAGGCATGTGACCGACGCCCGGCAGCAGCACCAGGCGGGCCTGCGGCGCCTCGCGCGCGATCGCTGACGAATGGATCGCCGGCGGGACGATGGTGTCGGCATCCCCCGCAACCGCCAGCACCGGCATCTTGAGGTCGGGATAGCGCGGCGCCTGCGCAGCCAGGAAGTCGCGGGCCGCCACCATGTCCTGCCCGTTGAACCCCACGACATCGGGACGCAGCACCAGTTCGGCCTCGCCGGCCGGGGCATGACAGGGCGCTTGCCGAGCGGAGGCCGACAGCGAAGCGGCCGCGTCGCCGAGCCGGTAGCGTGCCAGCGGCACGCCGACGACGCGGCTGAACAGCGGCCCGATCCAGGGCGCGGCGGCGATGCGCTGCGACCAGGCGATGCCGCCCGACCAGGGATGGCTCAAAGCGCCGAGCAGCACGAGGCCCTGCAGCCTTTCCGGCCGCTCGAGCGCAATCCGGGACGAAAGCGCGCCTCCGAGCGAATGGCCCACCAGCACGAAGCGCTCCGGCGCAATCCGGTCGAGCGCCTGCAACAAGGCCTGCGCCTGCCGGCCGGGATCGGCCATTGCCCGCCCTCCCAGGCGCTCGCTCCAACCATGACCGGGACGGTCCAGCGCGACGACGCGGTAATCGGAGAGGTATGGCCCCAGCGCCGCCAGCAGATCGGCATGATTGGAATGGGCGCCGTGGATCAGCACGACCGTGCCGCGCGGCTCCCCTGCCGGCCGGCATTCGCGATAATGCAGCCGCCCGCCCTCGACGGCGACGAATTCGCCGCGAGGCGGGTTGCGCGCCTCGACCCGGGCACGGGTGACTTCACTGAAGAGGGCGAGCCCGAGCGTGACGAGGAGGATGGCGACGAGGACGAAGCGCAGCATCGCCAATCCATCTCGGGCAATGGAGCCCGGTCCCGGTGCGCCGCTCAGGCGTCGCGGCCGTCGACCTCGATCTTGAGCGCCTCGACGGCTTCCTTGACCGCTTCGAGCTCGGGGTAGATCGCCAGCACCTGACGGTAGGCGACCATGGCGCGCTTGTCGTCGCCCTGCTGGCGCAGGATCGTGCCGAGCCCCATCATCGCGCCGTAATGGCGCGGCTCGCGCTTCAGCGTCTCGCCGATATCGTAGAGCGAGCGAATCGGGTCGCCGAGCAGGAAGAGCGCATTGGCGCGCTGATTCCAGCCTTCGGCCCAGTCCGGCTCCAGCGCGATCACCCGGTCGAGCAATTCGATCGCGAGCGGCAGTTCCTGGGCCTTCACGGCCTGCTGTGCCCGGCTCATCAGGAGATCGGCGGTGTCCGAGCCCGAGCGGGCCCAGCGGCGCTGGATCAGATTGGCGATGCCCTTGGCCTCTTCGGCCGTCTTGGCGGCGGCGAGCCGCTCGAACAGCTTGTCGAGCGTCGCGGCCGGGCTGCGCGGCGCGGGCGCCTCCGGCTGATTGGGCTTGTCGTCGATGTCGGCTGGCGGCACCGCGCCGTCGCGCGAAGGCGGCGCCGGCTGGGCCCATGCGGACAGCGGCGCCGTCACGGCGAGCGACAGCGGCAACAGCGCGAAGCGAAGGAAACGGGCGAGCCTCATGCCCACGAATGTAGGCGGCATCCGGCCGACGTCAATTCACGGGACGGCGAGACCGCCGGCAAGCCGTGAGCGGCCAAGCCAAAAAAGCGGGCCGCACCGAAGTGCAGCCCGCTGATCTCGATCATCTGGCAAGGTGCCGGTCGCCGCGGCATGGAGCCGCGACAGAACTCAGCCCTGACGCGCCTTGAAGCGCTTCTGGACCTTGTTGATGATGTAGACGCGGCCCTTGCGGCGCACGAGCTGGTTGTCGCGATGGCGGGCGCGCAGCGACTTGAGCGAATTGCGGATCTTCATGGTCCGGACTCCCATCGGCTCGCCCTGCGGCGAAACCGGTCAAAAATTTCTGGCGCGACGCGAACCGTTTGACCGGCCCTCATCGAACAAACGACAGCGCGCCTGATGCGATGGCGGCTGTATAAGGATTTTGTCGCGGAAGGCAAGGGCAAAGGCGCCGCAACCCTCGCCTTTCTCGCAGACGGGGCAATCGCCATCGTCCCGCCGTTTTCGCATGAGCCGTCTAGCGGCCGCAGAAAGCGGTGCCTAGAGTGCGCCCGCCGCCCCGCCATGCCTACCGAAGGAGTCCTTCGATGTTCAACGCCAAATCCCTTCTCGATGCGCTCGTCAGCGCCGGCAACCAGATTGGTGCCCAGGGTGGGCAGCAGGGTGCGCAGGGCGGCAGCGGTGGGCTGAGCGGCATGCTCGGCAATATCGCCCAGCAGGTCCAGCAAGCCGGCGGCGCCGGCGGCCTCACCGGCATGGCCGGCCAGATCTTCGGCCAGGCGACCCAGGGCGTCCAGGACGCTGCCCAGAAGACCGGGCTGCAGCAGGGCGCGACCGACATCGTCGGCCAGCTCTCCGGCGGCAAGACCCCCGAAGAGCTGATCGCCCAGGCCAAGGGCATGATCGGCAACAACCAGCTTGCCGCCGGCGCCCTGCTCGGCGGCCTCGGCGCCCTGATCTTCGGTACCTCGGCCGGACGCTCCATCGCCGGCTCGGCCGCCAAGGTCGGCGGCCTCGCTTTGGTCGGCGGCCTCGCCTACAAGGCCTATCAGAACTATCAGGCCGGCAAGCCGCTGCTCGGCGCCGAGCAGCAGGCGCTGTTGCCCGCCCCGGCCGGCTCGGGCTTCGAGCCGGAAGCTGCGAGCGATGCCAATGCGCTGATCTTCATCCGCGCCATGATCGCCGCCTCGGCCTCGGACGGCCATATCGACGATGCCGAGCGGAACGGCATTCTCGGCGGCCTGCGCGAGGCCGGCTTCGACCCGGAGGCCAATACCTGGCTCGCCAACGAGATGGCCAAGCCCGCCTCGGTGGACGAGCTGGTCGAGGGCGCGGAATCGCCGGAACTCGCGGCGCAGATCTACACGGCGGCCCGCATCGCCATCAATCCGGACAAGCCGGCCGAGAAGGACTTCCTCGCCGGCCTCGCCGGCTCGCTCGGCCTCGATGCCGAACTGGTGGCGAACATCGACGCCGCCGCCAGCGCCGCGAAGGTCTGAGCTCGCATTGTCAGGACCAGCCGGCGCGCTCCGCGCCGGCTGCCGATCGGTCGCTCAATGGGCGACCGATTTCGAGAAGGCGTTGATCACCACGACGCCGGCGACGATCAGGCCCATGCCAATCACCGCCGGCAGGTCGAGCTTCTGCCCGAACAGCACCAGCGCGATCAGGCTGATCAGCACAATGCCGACGCCCGACCAGATCGCATAGGCGATCCCGACCGGCATGGTTCGCAGGGTCAGCGACAGGAAGTAGAACGCGCTCGCGAAGGAGACCAGGCTGATCAGCGAGGGCACCGGCCGGCTGAACTGCTCGGACGCCTTCAGGGCCGAGGTGCCGATCACCTCGCTGACGATCGCGAATGCGAGATAAAGATAGCTCATGCGGTCAGGCTCTTCCTTCGCCCTGGCGCTCGGGAGCGCCGGCAGATGCGCTCGACATATCTGCCGGATTCACGGCGCGCGGCGCGCGCCCTTGTCGTCCTCGAAGACCGGCCGGAAGAACGAGCGCTCATAACTGATGATGAAGCGGTGCTTTTCGTTCAGCGCGACGGCCGCCAGGCACTCCTCGTCCTTGAACGAGGCTTCACGGTATTCCTCATAAGCGGCCAGAGACGGAAAGCTGAACATCGCCAAGGCAACGTTCGAGGTCCCTTCCGATGGCATGAAATAGCCGTGATGCTTGCCGCCGAATTTCTCGACCAGCCTGATCCAGAGCTTGCCGTAATGCTCGAAGGCCGGCAGCTGATAGGGATCGACGACATAGCGCAGATGGCAGGTGATCATGCTCAGGCCGCTTTCGCGCTCTTGAGGAACTCGCCCATCCGGCCGAGCGCCCGCTCGATGTTCTCCAGCGAATTGGCATAGGACAGGCGGATATAGCCCTCGCCATGCACGCCGAAATCCGGCCCGCCAATGGTCGCGACGCCGGTCTCCTCGAGCAGGGCCGAAGCGAGCTTCTTCGCCTTCCAGCCGGTCTGCGAGACGTTCGGGAAGGCGTAGAACGCCCCTTTCGGCTCGATGCAGGAGACGCCCGGTAGATTGTTCAGCCCGGCAACCACCGCCTTCCGGCGCCGGTCGAACTCCGCCAGCATCATCGCGACCGCATCCTGCGGGCCGGTCAGCGCCGCAAGGCCCGCCCATTGCGCCGGCGCGTTGACGCAGGAATGCGAGTTCACCGCGAGCTTGCGGGCATTGTCGTAAAGCGGCTTCGGCCAGACCGAGAAGCCCATGCGCCAGCCCGTCATCGCGTAGGTCTTCGACCAGCCATTGAGCAGGATCAGCCGGTCGCGAATCTCCGGATAGCTCAGCAGGCAGACGTGCTTCTCGCCGTCATAGAGCATCTGGTCGTAGATCTCGTCCGACATCACGGCGACATCGGGGAAGTTCGCGAGCCCGGCGACGAGCTTGTCGACCTCGGCCTTGGGCGTGACGCCGCCGGTCGGGTTCGCCGGCGAGTTGACGATCAGCAGTCGCGTCTTCGGCGTGATCAGGGAGAGCGTCTCCTCGGCCGAGAAGGCAAAGCCGTTTTCCTCGCGGATCGGCACCGGGATCGGCGTCGCACCGGTATACTCGATCATCGAGCGATAGATCGGGAAGCCGGGATCGGGATAGAGGATCTCGGCGCCGGGCTCGCCGAACATCAGGATCGCCATAAACATGGTGACCTTGCCGCCCGGCACGATCATCACCTCCTCCGGCGAGACGTTCACGGCATAGCGCTTGTGCAGATCAGCGGCGACCGCCTCGCGCAGGGGCAGGATGCCGTTCGCCGGCGTATAGCCATGATGGCCGTCGCGCAGCGCCTTCACCGCTGCCTCGACGATGTGCTCCGGGGTCGGGAAGTCCGGCTGGCCGATGCCGAGATTGATGATGTCCTTGCCCTGGCGCTGCAATTCGGTCGCCCGCGCCAGCACGGCGAAAGCGTTCTCCTCGCCGATCCGGGCGAAGGATGGGACGACCTGGAGCGTCATGGCGGTTTCCTCTTGCGCTTGTTGTCGCACCCGTCCCGTAGGCCGGGCTTGCCTTGTTCGCCTGTCTTGGCCGCAAAGCCGCGCCCGGGCAAGCCCGCTCGCGACACCGTCGCCTGCGCTCCGGGCCGGGCTGGGCCGCATTTGGAACACTTGCAAACTGCGCCGCCGCGACCTTTGCTGGCACCGGGCGCGCTTTGACATTGGCAGGCCGCCCGAAGCTGCTGTATGCAGAATACAGTAGCTGCGGCAAGCTCCCTTGCCGTTCTGCCGTGGCCGGCATGACCTGTCGGTCAAATCGATTTAAAGACGATGCCGAAGCGGCGCGAAGGCCGCCTGGCCGCGAGAGGAAACGACGGGATGGCCAAGAGCCCCACAGGCAAGACGCCGAGCAAGACTTCGAACGGCAAGAAGCCGGTCCGCAAGATCAAGCCGGAGCAGCTCCGCTCCAAGGCCTGGTTCGACAACCCCGCCAATGCCGACATGACCGCGCTCTATATCGAGCGCACCATGAATTTCGGCCTGTCGCGTGAAGAGCTGCAGTCGGGCCGGCCGATCATCGGCATCGCCCAGACCGGTTCCGACATCGCCCCCTGCAACCGCCATCATCTCGAGCTGGCCAGCCGCGTCCGCGACGGCATCCGCGAGATGGGCGGCGTGCCCTTCGAATTTCCGATCCACCCGATCCAGGAAACCTGCAAGCGGCCGACAGCCTCGCTCGACCGCAACCTGCAGTATCTCAGCCTCGTCGAGATCCTCTACGGCTACCCGATCGACGGCGTCGTGCTGACCACCGGCTGCGACAAGACCACCCCGGCCCAGATCATGGCGGCGGCGACGGTCGACATCCCGGCGATCGCCCTGCCGGGCGGCCCGATGCTGAACGGTGACTTCCGCGGCGAGCGCACCGGCTCGGGCACGATCGTCTGGAAGGCGCGCCAGATGATGGCCGCCGGCGAGATCGATTATCGCGGCTTCGTCGACCTCGTTGCGTCGTCCGCGCCGTCCGCGGGTCACTGCAACACCATGGGTACGGCCTCGACCATGAACGCGCTCGCCGAGGCGATGGGCATGACCCTGCCCGGCGCCGCCGCGATCCCCGCCCCCTATCGCGACCGTTACGAAATGGCCTACCTCACCGGCCGCCGCATCGTCGAAATGGTCTGGGAGAACCTGATCCCCTCGAAGATCCTGACGCGCGAAGCCTTCGAGAACACCATCGTCATCAACTCGGCGATCGGCGGCTCGACCAACGCGCCGATCCACGTCAACGCCATCGCCAAGCATATCGGCGTGCCGCTCGATAACGAGGACTGGACCAAGATCGGCTACGACACCCCGCTGCTGGTCAACATGCAGCCGGCCGGCGAGTATCTCGGCGAGGACTATTATCGCGCAGGCGGCCTGCCCGCCGTGATCGCCGAGCTGCTCGAGAAGGGCAAGCTCAAGCCGGCGATCACCGCCAACGGCCGCACCCACGAAGAGAACTGCAAGGGTTTCTTCGCGATCAACCGCAACGTCATCAAGAGCTATGACGAGCCGATGAAGAAGGAGGCCGGGTTCCTCAACCTCTCCGGCAACCTGTTCGACTCGGCGATCATGAAGACCTCGGTGATCACGCCGGAGTTCCGCAAGCGCTATCTCGAGAACCCGAAGGACCCGATGGCCTTCGAGGGCCGGGCGATCGTCTTCGACGGACCGGAGGATTACCACCACCGCATCGACGATCCCGCGCTCGCCATCGACGAGCACTGCGTCCTGTTCATCCGCGGCGTCGGGCCGATCGGATATCCGGGCGCGGCCGAGGTCGTGAACATGCGGCCGCCGGATTACCTCATCAAGAAGGGCGTCTCCGCGCTCGCCTGCGTCGGCGACGGCCGCCAGTCCGGCACTTCGGGCTCGCCCTCGATCCTCAACGCCTCGCCTGAAGCGGCGACCGGTGGCGGGCTCGCTTTGCTGAAGACCGGCGACAAGGTCCGCATCGACCTGAAGAAGCGCACCGCCGACATCCTGATCTCGGACGAGGAGCTGGCGCAGCGCCGGGCCGAGTTCAAGGCCAATGGCGGCTACAAGTATCCGAAGAGCCAGACCCCCTGGCAGGAGATCCAGCGCAAGATCGTCGGCGAGCTATCCGAGGGCATGGTTCTCAAGCCGGCAGTCAAGTACCAGAAGATCCACAAGAAGTTCGGCGTGCCGCGCGACAACCACTGATCGCGCAACAACGATCGCGACGCAATCCGGCGTCTACGGCATCGCCCCGCCCGCATCACCGCGCTGCGGGGCGATGTTCTTTCAGCCTCAATTGTGGAATGTCGGGACGGCCCGACCCGGACTGCTCGCGGCGCTATCCGGCCTGCCTCAGGACATGGCATTCGCACGGCGCATCCCGGCTTGCCCCCCGATGCGGGACTGCGGGGCTGACAAATCGGCGCAAGAACGACAGTATGGCGCCCCTAAACCGTTTTGAAACGATTTAAAATGGCTTACAGCCCACAGGTCGAGACCTTCCGAAAGCTTCATGAGGCCGGCTGTTTCGTCATGCCCAATCCATGGGACGAAGGCTCGGCGCGTTGGCTGCGCGGACAAGGCTTCCCGGCGCTGGCCTCGACCAGCGCCGGCTTCGCCTTCACCAAGGCTCGCGCCGACCAGGACGTGCCGCGCGACATGATGCTGGCGCACCTCGCCGAGCTGGTGAAGGCAGTGCCCGACCTGCCGATCAATGCCGATTACGAGAACGGCTATGCCGACACGCCCGACGGCGTCGCCGCCAACGTCAAGCTCTGCGTCGCGACCGGCGTCGCCGGCCTCTCGATCGAGGATGCGACCGGCCGCGCCGAGGACCCGCTCTATCCCTTCGAGCTTGCGGTCGAGCGCATCAGGGCAGCGCGCCGCGCCATCGACGAGACCGGCTCCGGCGTGCTGCTGACCGCCCGGGCCGAGTGCTTCCTGACCGGCCATCCCGATCCGCTGAACGAGTCGGCGCGCCGCATCGCCGCCTATGCCGAGGCCGGCGCCGACGTCCTCTATGCCCCCGGCCCGAAGACCGCGGCCGACATCGGCACCATCGTTGCCGCGGCCGGCGGCAAGCCGGTGAACGCACTGGTCTACGGCGATTTCGGCCTCAGCGTCTCAGACATCGCCACAGCCGGCGCCCGCCGCATCTCGATCGGCGGAGCGCTCGCCCGCGCCGCCTGGGCCGCTTTCATCGAGGCAGCCCGCCTGATCAAGGAAGAGGGCAGCTTCCGGGGCTTTGCCGGCAATGGCCCGTCCGGCCCGCTCAACCCGTTCTTCCGCGACGATCTGAAGGCACGCTCGTGACCGACAAGCTCGTCATCGCGCCGGAATGGCTCGGCCGCAGCGGCCTCTGGCTGGTCGACGCCAAGGGCAAGCGCAAGCCGGTCGACGCCGAGGATATCGACCTCTCGGACGCCCTCGCCGACCGTCTCGAAAGCTGGATGGACTCCTTCGACGCCATCTATGACGAGACCAATGAGGCCGCCAGCGATTTCGGCAGCGCCGTCGACCGGCTCGCCTGGGAAGCCGAGGGTGTCGCTCTGGGTGCCGCGATCGCCGACGAACTCGGCCCCGATTGGGACGTCACCCAGGACCTGAACGGCTGGCGCGGAAAGGCTGCAAAATGAACCCGGTGCTGGACTGGACGCCGCCGCCCTTCCCGCCTGCAAAGGTACTGGACGGCAGCTATTGCCGGCTCGAGCCGATCGATCCGGCCAAGCATCTCGACGACATCTGGGCGGCGATGGCCGGCCATGACGGGCTCTGGGAATGGATGCCGGCCCATCCGCCCCAGGACAAGGCGACCTATGGCGAGCTGCTGGCCACCATGGTCGTCAAGCCCGGCATCGTACCCTTCGCCGTGATCGACAAGGCCGATGGCAAGACGAAGGGCCATCTCTGGCTGATGGAAATCCGCCCCGAGCAAGGTGTCTTCGAGGTCGGTTACATCACCTATTCGCCCGCCCTTCAGCGCACCCGGGTGGCGAGCGAGGCGATCTATCTCTGCGGCGCCTATGGCTTCTCGCTCGGCTATCGTCGCTATGAGTGGAAGTGCAACAATCTCAACGAGCCCTCCAAGCGCGCGGCGCTGCGCTTCGGCTTCCAGTATGAGGGGCTTTTCCGCCAGCACATGGTGGTCAAGGGCCGCAACCGCGACACCGCCTGGTTCTCGATCACCGATGGCGAGTGGCCGAAACGGGCTGAAGCCTTCGAGCGCTGGCTGGCACCGGAGAATTTCGATGCGGAAGGTCGGCAGAAGGCGACGCTCGCCAGCCTGATGCAGAACGCGGAAGCGGCCTGACATGGCCCTGCGCCGCGCCTCGACAGTCGATATCCCGGCGATCGTCGCGCTGACCGAGGCCGCGTACCTGCCAAATGAGAGCATCATCGGCGTGCCCTCGCTGCCGCGCATCGCCGATTACACGAAGGTGCTGGCGGAGCACGAAGTCTGGCTCGCCGAGACGGGCGCAGACCTCGACGGTGTTTTGGTTCTCCAGGAGGAGCCGGCGAAGTTCACGCTCTGGAGCATCGCCGTGGCGCCCGCCGCCACAGGACGGAAGATCGGCTCGACCTTGATGGACTTCGCCGAGGAGAGGGCCCGCGCGCTCGGGCACGACGCCATCCACCTCTACACGCATGCCAGGCTTGCCGAGCGCATCGGCTGGTATGAGCGGCTGGGCTACCAGACCACCCATTTCGAGGACCTGCCGGACCGCCGGCTGGTCCATATGCGCAAGAACCTCCGATAGTCGGAAAGTACAAGGAAGAAGCACAATGGCTGGACGTTTGAAGGGCAAGGTTGCGGTCGTCACCGCGGCTGGGCAGGGCATTGGCCGCGCGATCGCCGAGGCCTTCGTCGCCGAGGGCGCGACCGTCTGGGCGACCGACAAGGACGTCGCCTTGCTCGAGGGCATTCCGAAGGCCAAGAAGCGCAAGCTCGACGTGCTCTCGACCAAGGCGGTCGAGGCCTTCGCCGAGAAGGTTGGCACCATCGACATCCTCGTCAACGCCGCCGGCTTCGTGCATCACGGCACCGTGCTGGAATGCGACGACAAGGCTTGGGAGTTCTCCTTCGACCTCAACGTCAAGTCCATGCACCGCACCATCAAGGCCTTCGTTCCCGGCATGCTCGCCGCCGGCAAGGGCTCGATCGTCAACATCGCCTCGGGCGCCGGCTCGGTGCGCGGCATCCCGAACCGCTATGTCTACGGTGCGACCAAGGCGGCGGTGATCGGCCTGACCAAGGCGGTCGCGGCCGACTACATCAAGAAGGGCATCCGCTCGAACGCGATCTGCCCCGGCACGATCCAGTCGCCCTCGCTCGACCAGCGCATCATCGAACTCGCCAAGGTGACGAACACGACCGAAGCTCAGGCCCGCCAGGCCTTCATCGACCGCCAGCCCATGGCCCGTCTCGGCACCGCCGAGGAGATCGCCTGGCTCGCCGTCTATCTCGCTTCCGACGAGGCGAGCTACACCACCGGCCAGATCCACCTCGCCGACGGCGGCTTCGCGCTCTGAGCGCGCCTTCCGCCCGGCAGGAACCGGCCGGGCGGCAGAAATACTCATAAGGTCAAAAGACCGGGCATGGTTCGCGGGAGTGGCGTTCACTCCTGCGGGCCATGCTGCAGCGACGGGAGAGACGCCATGCATGTCCTGATCACCGGCGCCGGCGGCATGATCGGCCAGCGCCTTGCCGCGCGCCTGGCGCGCGAAGGCGCCTGCAATGATCGGCCAATCTCGCGCCTTACCCTGACGGATGTCGTCACTCCACCAAGGCCGACCGGCTTTGCCGGGGACATCGAGACCCGCACCGAAGATGCCGGCGCCCCCGCGGTCGCCGAAGCCCTCGCCGCGCTGCGGCCCGACATCATCTTCCACCTCGCCGCGATCATATCCGGCGAGGCCGAGCGCGATTTCGACAAGGGCTATCGCATCAACCTCGACGGCATGCGCAACCTGCTGGAGGCGATCCGGCAGGAGGGCATACGCAACGGTCCCTATGTGCCGAAGCTGGTCTTCTCCTCGTCGAGCGGGATTTTCGGGGCCCCCTTCCCGGCCTCGATCTCCGACGAGTTCCACGTCACGCCGCTGACCAGTTACGGCGCCCAGAAGGCGATCGGCGAACTCCTGCTCGCCGACTATTCGCGCCGCGGCTTCGTCGACGGCGTCGGCGTCCGCTTCCCTTCGATCGTGATCCGGCCCGGCAAGCCCAACGCCTCGGCCGGCGGCTTCTTCTCCGGCATCATCCGCGAGCCGCTGCAGGGGCTGGAAGCGCTGCTGCCGGTCGAGGACAGCGTGCTCTTCACCCATGCGAGCCCGCGCTCGGCGGTCGGCTTCCTGATCCATGCCGCCGGCCTCAGCCGCGAAGAGCTCGGCCCGCGCATCAATCTCAGCATGCCCGGCGTCTGCGTCACTGTCGGCGAGCAGATCGAGGCGCTGCGCCGCATCGCCGGCGACAAGGCCGTGAAGCTGATCCGGCGCGCGCCTGACAAGGCGGCCTCCGACATCGTCAAGGGTTGGCCGACCCGCTTCGACGCAGCCCGCGCCACCGCTCTCGGCTTCAAGGCCGAGAAGGATTTCGACGAGATCATCCGCATCCATATCGAGGACGACCTCGGCGGCCATCTCCCCAACTGACAATCAAGAAATCGAGGAAACACCTATGCATATTCTCGTTCTCGGCGGCGCCGGCATGGTCGGCCGCAAGTTCATCGAGCGTCTGGCGCGCGACAAGCAGCTCGGCGGCAAGCCGGTCGACAAGGTCACGGCCCAGGACATCTTCCCGGCCAACCCGCCGACCAACGCCCCCTTCGCCTTCGAGACGCTGACCTCCGACCTGTCGCAGCCCGGCGAGGCCGAGAAGCTGATCGCCTCGCGCCCCGAGCTGATCGTCCATCTCGCCGCCGTCGTCTCCGGCGAGGCCGAGGCCGATTTCGACAAGGGCTACCGCATCAATCTCGACGGCACGCGCTACCTCTTCGAGGCGATCCGCCATGCCGGCGACGGCTACAAGCCGCGCGTCGTCTTCACCTCCTCGGTCGCGGTCTTCGGCGCGCCCTTCCACGACAAGATCGAGGACGAGTTCTTCACCACGCCGCTGACCAGCTACGGCACCCAGAAGGCGATCGGCGAACTCCTGCTCTGCGACTATAGCCGCCGCGGCTTCTTCGACGGCGTCGGCATCCGCCTGCCAACGATCTGCGTGCGGCCCGGCACGCCGAACAAGGCCGCCTCCGGCTTCTTCTCCAACATCATCCGCGAGCCGCTGAACGGCCAGGAGGCGGTTCTGCCGGTCTCCGACCAGGTCCGCCACTGGCACGCCTCGCCGCGCTCGGCCGTCGGCTTCCTCGTCCATGCCGCGACGATGGACACCGCCGCGATCGGCCCGCGCCGCGCCCTCACCATGCCGGGCTACTCCTGCACCGTCGCCGAGCAGATCGAGACCTTGCGCAAGGTCGCCGGCGAGAATGTCGTCAAGCGCATCCGCCGCGAGATCGATCCGGTGATCGACAAGATCGTCGCCGGCTGGCCGCGGAACTTCAACGCCCAGCGCGCGATGGCGCTCGGCTTCAAGGCCGAGGCGAACTTCGAGGAGATCATCCGCGTCCATATCGAGGACGAGCTCGGCGGCAAGTTCGTCGCGTAAGGACCGAAGGCCGAACTCCTCCGTCGTCATGCTCGCCCTAGTGGCGAGCATCCACGTATTGAACACCGCGCTCGGTGAAGGAAGACGTGGCTGGTCGGGACAAACCCGACCATGACGAGAGGGGCCTTTAGGCGGAAAGCTAACCTATCCTAAGGCAGCTTCTTCAGCAGCAATGGCGCGCCGACCGCCGGGTCCTTGCGCCATTGCCCGCCCTCGAAGACGAGCTCGACCTTGTGACCCTTGCGGGCGATCAGCTCGAGCCGTCCGGCGGCATAGCGCCAGGCCACGGGCGAGAAAATCGTCAGCCCGGTATCGGCGCAGGCACCATCGAAACTGGCGACCGTCGCGCCTGCAGTCTCGGACGGCGCGGCCGTGAGAGCGAGCTTACAGACCTCCCGCCCCGGCTGACGCATCACCGCGTAGCGGCCCGGTACGGCATCGGCCGCCGGTGCCTGGGCCGGATCGACGGTGGTGCGGCGGCTGGCGGCCGTCGCAGCCTGTTCAGCGGCGCTCGGCGCAGTGCGCACGGCGATGCGGGGATGTCCCTTCGGGTCGAGGCCGTACTGCGCCCCATCGCTTCCCTTGCCGCGACGCCCCGCGCCGCTGGCCTTCTCGTCGAAGGCGACCAGCACCTTCCCGGCCCCGTCGACAAGGCGCGGAACGCCAGCAGGGCCAAGATCCCAGCCGACAGCATCGTTCAGGAACGGCAAGGCCCGCCGGCAGGTCGCCGGAAAGCGCAGCTGCCAGCCTTTCGCAGCCGCTTCCGAGCCGAAAGTGACGGTGCAGCTCCGTGACGCGCCGAGCTTCTCGATGTCCCAGGCGCCGATCAAGGATTGCGGCGCGGCGGCCGGCCGGCCAACGGCCTGGGACTGCCCCTGCGCCACGGCCGGGCCGGCGAACAGAAGGAGCCCGGCAGCGAGTGCCGCGAGCCCCTTCGCGTTGCGGGTGGAGATCAGGCCTTCTTCCATGGCGTCTCGACGACCGGCGTCAGCGGGCCCTTGCCATCGAACCATGATTTCAGGTTGTCGACCAGCAGCTGGCCCATTTGCTCGCGGGTATGCACCGAGGCCGAGCCGACATGCGGCAGCAGCACGACATGATCGAGCGCGATCAGCTCGGCCGGCACGCGCGGCTCGTCCTCGAACACGTCGAGGCCGGCGGAGAGGATGGTCTTGTCCTGCAGCGCCTTGATCAGCGCCGGCTCGTCGATCACGGTGCCGCGGCCGACATTGACGACGATGCCGTTCGGCCCGAGCGCCTCGAGCACTTCGGCGTTGATGATGCGATAGGTCGAGTCACCGCCCGGCGCGACCGAGACGAGCGTATCCACATCCTGGGCCATCTCGACCAGAGAAGGATAATAGCGGTAGGCGACATCGGCCTGGCGCGAGCGGCCATGATAGGCAATCTCGACGCCGAAGGCCTCGAGGCGATGCGCCACGGCCTTGCCGATCCGGCCGAGCCCGACGATGCCGATCTTGCGCTTGCGCAGCGAGGTGGTCAGCGGATAGGCGCCGGCGAGCCACTTGCCCTCGCGCAGATAGCGATCGACCTGCGGCAACTGCCGAACGGTCGCGAGCAGCAGCCCGATCGCGAGGTCGGCGACCTCGTCGGTCAGCACGTCCGGCGTATTGGTGACGATAAGGCCGCGCCTGCCAGCCTCGGCGGCGTCGACATTGTCGTAGCCGACGCCGAAATTCGAGACGACCTCGAGTTTCGGCAGGGCGTCAAACAGGGCCCCGTCGATCTTGATATGGGCGCCGCCGCCGGCGACACCGCGCACGCGGTCCTTGAGCTCGGCGAGCGCGGCCGCCTTGTCCTCTGCCTTCCAGAGCTCGTGGACCGTGAAGCGCTCCTTGAGCTGGTCGGCGGCATAGGCCATCAGCGGCCCGGTCATGATGATCTCGATCTTGTTCTGCGCGGTCATGGCCTGTGCTCTCGTGGACGTGAACGGATACCCGCATCGGGGTTGATTTCAAAATATTAAAACGATTAAATAGACAGTAGAGGTTCAGTGCGACTCCGCAAATCCGGGTGAGCGCATTACCGGGTCGCCCGCAAAGCAGGAAGCGACACACCGCGCCCACGCCCTGCGCGCCAGAGCAGCATCGCCTTATAGTATGATTTAATCACGGCCGCGGCTCGCATTTTCCGATGCGCGGCCGGCAAGCAGGCGCAAAGTGCTGTTCAGACTGTCGATCACGAGCCCGCTCATCCGCGCCGCGGCGAGGTCCCCGTCGCGTTGGCTGATTGCATCCAGCACCCGCTCGTGATCGACCAGCGACGCCGTGAAGAAGAAGCGGTCGTCCGGCGCCTTCAGGAACAGCGACCACTGGATCGTAGCGCAGACTGCCGGCGCCAGGCATTGCAGCGGCGGGTTGCGCGTCGCCTCGAAGATCGCCTCGTGGAAAGAAAGATCGGCCTGCACCGTCAGCTCGGCATAGGGCGGATTCACGGTCATGCCGCGATAGGCGGCCTCGATCCGGGCCAGATCCTCCTCGCTGCGCCGCTGTGCCGCCAGCCGCGCCGCGCTCGGCTCGACGAAGAGCCGCAACTCGAAGAGATCGCGAATGAATTTCTCGTTCGGATCGGCCTCGAAATGCCAAGCCAGCACATCGGGATCGAGCAGGTTCCAGGATCCGCGAGGCGCAACACGGGTACCGCTTTTCGGCCTTGCCTCGACCAGCCCCTTGCCGGTCAGGAACTTCACGGCTTCGCGGTAGGCCGTGCGCGAGACCGATATCTCGCCGCGGATATCGGACTCGTTCGGCAGCAGATCACCGGCCCGCGAAGCGCCGCTGATGATCGAGACCGCGAGCTTGTGGGCAACCTGCCCAAACAGCCGGTCGGGGCTCAGCATCCTCGCCCGCGAAGAGTCGCGCATCCGCATCCGGCCTGGCTCTCCTCCCTGCCGCGCTGCCTTTCGGCGACACCGGCTTGTTCTGGCCGAGCGCTTGACACGCCCGTTTCTATCGTATGACTTTATCCGGGAACGGGAGCGACGCAACAGGCGAAGACCTTGCCTGCACTGCGGCGCGCCATGGTCATCGGCCTCAGAAGAAGCCGAGGCCGATGGGATTGCGGCCATGCCGCCGGGGTGCGATCACTCGTCCCTGAGGAAACGAACGACCGGGAGAAGCCAAGATGGCCTCAGTCCAGATCGCGGATGTGCGCAAGGCCTATGGCTCGACGCAGGTCATCCATGGCGTCGACATCGACATCGATGATGGCGAGTTCGTCATCCTGGTCGGACCTTCCGGCTGCGGAAAGTCGACCCTGCTGCGCATGATCGCCGGCCTTGAGAACATCACCGGCGGCGAAATCCGCATCGGCCCGCGCGTCGTCAACGACGTGCCGCCGAAAGAGCGCGATATCGCCATGGTCTTCCAGAACTATGCGCTCTATCCGCACATGACGGTGGCCGACAACATGGCCTTCTCGATGAAGCTGCGTAAGGCGCCGAAGGCCGAGATCGACGAGCGCGTCAGCAAGGCTGCCAGCATTCTCGGCCTCGAAAAGCTGCTCGACCGCTATCCGCGCCAGCTTTCGGGCGGTCAGCGCCAGCGCGTCGCCATGGGCCGCGCCATCGTCCGCAACCCGCAGGTCTTCCTCTTCGACGAGCCGCTGTCGAACCTCGACGCCAAGCTGCGCGTGCAGATGCGCACCGAGATCAAGGAGCTGCACCAGCGCCTCAAGACCACCACGGTCTACGTCACCCACGACCAGATCGAGGCCATGACCATGGCCGACAAGATCGTCGTGATGCATGACGGCATCGTCGAGCAGATGGGCGCGCCGCTCGATCTCTACGACAATCCTGCGAACCTCTTCGTCGCCGCCTTCATCGGTTCGCCGTCGATGAACCTGCTGAAAGGCACGATCCGCGCCAATGGTTTCGAGACCGAAGGCGGCGTGATCTGGCCGATCGGCAAGCATCCGACCGATTCGAACGATCGGGCTGCCGTGCTCGGCATCCGGCCGGAGCATCTCATGCTCGATCCCAATGGCCTTCCGGCCGAGGTCGTGGTCATAGAGCCGATGGGTTCGGAGACTCAGGTCGTCGTGCGCTGCGGCGGCCAGGACCTGACCTGCATTTTCCGCGAACGCATCACCGCCAAGCCGGGCGAGAACATCCACATCCGGCCCGATACTTCGGTCACGCATCTCTTCGACGCTGCCACCGGCAAGCGCATCTGAATATACGCCGCTCCGCCCAATGGGGGCGCTGCCCCCGGGGCGGCGCCGCGCATCCGCCGACTACAAACCCTGACGAGGCTCCCATGTAGGGCCTCGCGGTCCAACGGAGGAGCAAC
This sequence comes from Allobosea sp. WAO, assembly GCF_001509835.1. Classification (GTDB taxonomy): domain Bacteria; phylum Pseudomonadota; class Alphaproteobacteria; order Rhizobiales; family Beijerinckiaceae; genus Allobosea. The sequence continues at coordinate 224,812 of NZ_JXTJ01000012.1, read as the reverse complement.
CCATGACGATTTCCAGACGTGACGTATTGATCGGCGGCGCCGGGCTCGCCGCCGGTGCCGCATTGCCTGCGCCGTCGATCGCCCAGACGGCCAATATCGAGAAGGGCGCGACGCTGCGCGTCCTGCGCCCGACCAAGTTCGTCGACCCCGACCAGACGATCTTCAACGAGAACACCGAAGCGTTCACCAAGGCGACCGGCGTTCAGGTCCGCGTCGACTATGCGAGCTGGGAAGATCTGCGCCCGCAGACGGCGGTGACCGCCAATACCGGCGCCGGCCCCGATGTCGTCGTCGGCTGGGCCGATGATCCGCACATCTTCGCCGACAAATTGGTCGACCTGACTGCGATCGCCGAGGATCTCGGCAAGAAATATGGCGGCTGGTACCCGGTCGCCGAGAAGTACGGCAAGAAGGACAAGACCAATCAGTGGATCTCGATCCCGATGGGCGGCTCCGGCGGCCCGGCGGTCTATCGTGAATCCTGGGTCAAGGAAGCGGGCTTCGACAAGTTCCCGACCGACCATGCCGGGTTCCTCGACCTCTGCCGCAAGCTGAAGGCCACCGGCCACCCGGCGGGCTTTGCGCTCGGCAACGCGGTCGGCGACGGCAACGCCTTCTGCAACTGGCTCGTCTGGTCGCATGGCGGCTACATGGTCGACGAGAACAACAAGGTCGCGATCAACTCGAAGGAGACGATCGAGGCGCTGAAATACGCCAAGGCCCTCTACGAGACCTTCATCCCCGGCACCCTGTCCTGGCTCGACATCAGCAACAACAAGGCGCTGACGGCGGGCGAAGTCGGCCTGACCCAGAACGGCGTCTCGCTCTACTTCTCGATCAAGAACTCGAAGGACGAGAAGATCGCGGCGATCGGCAAGGACCTCAACCATGCGCCGATGCCGGTCGGCGCCGGCGTCGGACGGGCGACCGAGACGGCGCTGGTCATCAACGCCATGGTGTTCAAGCACACCAAGTTCCCGAATGCCGCTAAGGAATATCTCCGCTTCATGATGGAGAAGGAGCAGTACGACAAGTGGCTGACCGGCTGCTTCGGTTACTGGACCCAGCCGCTCAAGGCCTATGCGCAGAGCAAGGTCTGGGAGAGCGATCCCAAGATCCTGGTCTATCGCGACACCTGGGAGCGCGCTCTGTGGAGCGGCTACAAGGGCGCGATCACCGAGGCTGCCGGCACCGTCAACGCCGAATACGTCATGGTGCAGATGGTCGCCTCGGTCTGCGCCGGGCAGGCGACGCCCGAACAGGCTGCCGCGGAAGCCGAGCGCCGCGCCAAGCGCTACTACCGCACCTGATCCGTCACGACCGCGCCGCCGCCACCGCGGCGGCGCGGCTCCATTACGGGAAATCGCGCCATGACGATCGCGGCCGAGGCACGGGCCGGCCACCAGTTCTCTCACGGCTGGCTGACGCGCCTGTTCGACTACAAGCCATTTCTGGTTTTCATCTGCCTGCTGCCGGCCCTGGGCCTGCTGCTGGTTTTCCTGAGCTATCCGCTCGGCCTCGGCGTTTGGCTCGCCTTCACCGATACCCGCATCGGCCGCGCCGGTTATTTCATCGGCTTCGAGAACTTCCAGTCGCTCTGGCACGATCCGGTCTTCATCACCTCGGTCTGGAACACGCTGCTCTATACCGGCGTCGCGACCGTCGGGAAGTTCGCGCTCGGCCTCTGGCTGGCGTTGCTGCTCAACAACCACCTGCCGTTCAAATCGCTGCTGCGCGCGCTGATCCTGGTGCCCTGGATCGTCCCGACCGTGCTCTCGGCGATCGCCTTCTGGTGGATCTACGACCCGCAGTTCTCGATCATCTCCTATATCCTGGTCGATGTGCTCGGCTGGCGCGACACCTATATCGACTTCCTCGGAGCCCCCTGGCCGGCACGCTTCTCCCTGATCGCCGCCAATATCTGGCGCGGCATCCCCTTCGTCGCGATCTCGCTGCTCGCCGGCCTGCAGACCATCTCGCCGGCGCTCTACGAAGCGGCGATGCTAGACGGCGCCAATGCCTGGCAGCGCTTCCGGCATGTGACGCTGCCGATGCTGATGCCGATCCTGGCGGTGGTGCTGACCTTCTCGGTGCTGTTCACCTTCACCGACTTCCAGCTCGTCTACGCCATCACCCGCGGCGGACCGATCAACTCGACCCATCTGATGGCGACGCTCGCCTTCCAGCGCGGCATCCCCGGCGGCCAGCTCGGCGAGGGCGCGGCGATCGCCGTGGCGATGATCCCCTTCCTCGTGATGGCGACGCTGTTCAGCTACTTCGCGCTCGCCCGCCGCAAATGGCAGCAGGGAGAAGACAATGACTGATCAAGCTGCTGCGGCACGCCCGCATCTGGTCGAGAAGGAGCAGGCCGGCGTCATCGACTGGTCGTCCGGACCGCGCCGCTTCATCACCCTCTATCTGCCGCTTTCGCTCTTCGTGATCATACTGCTGTTCCCGTTCTACTGGATGGCAATCACGGCGATCAAACCGAACTCGGAACTCTACGACTACAAGAACAACAACCCGTTCTGGGTGAAATCGCCGACCCTGGAGAACATCAACAAGCTGCTCTTCCAGACCGACTATCCGCAATGGCTGCTGACGACGATGACCGTCGCCACGGTCGCGACGGCCCTCTCCCTGTTCTCCAGCGTGCTTGCCGCCTATGCGATCCAGCGCCTGAAGTTCAAGGGCTCGCAATATGTCGGGCTCGGCATCTACCTCGCCTATCTCGTGCCGCCCTCGATCCTGTTCATCCCCATGGCGACGCTGATCTTCCAGCTCGGTCTGTTCGACTCGCAATGGGCGCTGATCCTCACCTATCCGACCTTCCTGATCCCGTTCTGCACCTGGCTGCTGATCGGCTACTTCAAGTCGATCCCGTTCGAGCTTGAGGAATGCGCCATGATCGACGGCGCGACCCGGCTGCAGACGCTCTGGAAGATCACCTTGCCTCTGGCGCTGCCAGGCCTGATCTCGGCCGGCATCTTCGCCTTCACCCTGTCCTGGAACGAGTTTATCTACGCGCTGGCCTTCATCCAGTCCGCGGAGAAGAAGACCGTCCCCGTCGCCGTGCTGACCCAGCTCGTCGAGGGCGACGTCTACCATTGGGGCTCCCTGATGGCCGGCGCCCTGCTCGGCTCGATCCCGGTCGCCCTGCTCTATTCCTTCTTCGTCGACTATTACGTGGCCTCGCTCACCGGCGCGGTGAAGGAATGAGTCCCTGCCGGGCCCGTCCAGGGGCGGGCCCGCTATCAGCATAAAGGTTGGTTTTGTGAGTTCGATCGCCTTCGTCGGCCTCGGCGCAATGGGTGCGCCGATGGCCGAGAATCTCGTCAAGAAGCAGTTCCGCGTCACCGGTTTCGACATGCGCCAGCAGGCGCGCGACGCCCTAGCCGCAGCCGGCGGCCATGCCGCGGCGAGCGCCGGCGACGCGGCGCAGGGCGCGGATGCCCTGATCCTGATGGTCGTCAATGCCGCGCAGGCCCGTGCCGTGCTGTTCGACGCCGGCGCGCTCGCCGCCCTTGCACCGGCCGCGACCGTCATCCTGATGGCGACCTGCCCACCCGGCGAGGTCGAGGCGATCGCCGCCGAGGTGGAGAAGACAGGCCGTCGCTTTGTCGACGCGCCGGTCTCCGGCGGCGTCAACGGCGCGCGCGGCGGCACACTGACGATCATGGCCGGCGCCGCGCAGGCGGATTTCGACGCCGCCAGGCCGATGCTCGACGCCATGGGCGACAAGGTCTTCCATGTCGGGCTGAAGCCCGGCCAGGGCGCGACCGTGAAGACCGTCAACCAGCTGCTCTGCGGCGTCCACATCGCGGTCGCGGCCGAGGCGCTGTCGCTGGCACAGAAGGCCGGGATAGACGGCGCGCTGCTGTTCGAGATCATGGGCGGGTCGGCCGCCTCGTCCTGGATGCTCCGGGATCGCGGGCCGCGCATGCTCGACGACGAACCGCCGGTCGCCAGCGCCGTCGACATCTTCGTCAAGGATCTCGGCATCGTCCTCGATGCCGGCCGGGCCGCCAAGGCCTCGCTGCCGCTCGCCGCTGCGGCGCACCAGATGTTCCTCGCCGCTTCGGGCCTCGGCCATGGCGGGCGCGACGACTCGCAGGTCGTCCGTGCCTATCGCGCGCTGAACCCCAAAGCGGCCAATGATGCCTGAATGTGATCAGCAGTGCGCCGCCTGCGGACAGAGGGGTCTGCAGGCGGGTAGCATGGCCGTCGACGCCAAACCGGAGCGGCGCGGCGCCCTAATGCTTGCGCGGCGGAGCCGTGGTCCCGCGCACCACGAGGTCCGGCTTCAGCACGACGCGGCGTGCGGGCGCGGCGGGTTCCGCGATGCGGCGCAGCAGCATCTCGGCCGACTGGCGCCCCATATCGTCCTGGAAGTTCTTGATCGTCGTCAGCGCCGGGTACCATTGCGCCGCTTCCTGGACGTCGTCGCAGCCGATCAGCGAGAAGCCCTCGCCCGCCTCCAACCCGCGATGGCGCAGACCGAGCATGGCGCCGAAGGCTGTGAGATCGTTGAAGCAGACCGCGGCCGTCGGCGGGTTTTCGACGTCGAGCACCGTCTGCACGCCCTTCAACCCGGTCTCGCGGGTTCCCCAGCCGGAGTAGACCAGCGCCGGGTCGAGCGGCAGGCCGTATTTGACCAGCGTCTCGCGATAGCCGCGATGGCGGTTGCGGCCAGTCGAGATCAGCTCGCTCTGCCCGAGGAAGGCAATGCGGCGATGGCCGAGCTCCAGCAGATGCTCCATCGCGAGCACCGTGCCGTGCCGGTCGTCGGAGCCGACGAAATCGAGGTCGACGCCGGAAATCTCGCGCGAGAGCTGGACCAGCGGCACCTGCGCCGCCATCAGATGCGCCAGCGTCTCCGCCGTCGTTCCTCCGGCCGGACAGATGATCATGCCGTCGGGGCGGTATTCCTTCAGCGTGTTGAGAACCCGGTCCTGCCGCTCGAGGTTCTCGGCATAGGTGCCGAGCAGGATCGAACGGCCATTGGCCGCCGCGGTTTCCTCGATAGCGGCCAGAAGCTCGGCGAAATAAGGGTTGGTGATGTCGTGGAAGCCGACGCCGAGAATGTTGGTCCGGTCGGTCCGCAGCGAGGCCGCGCTGCGGTTGTAGCTGTAGCCCATCTCGCGCGCGATCTTCTGGACGCGTTGCTTGGTCGCATCGGCGACGAGAGGGCTACCGCGCAGGGCGAGCGAGACTGTCGCAGTCGAGACGTCGAGATGGTCGGCAATGATCTGCAAGGTAACGCGGCCCCGCCCTCCCAAGCGTTCCCGAGGCACTGCCGAGCCCTTCCCGAACGAAGAAGGGTCACGCAGGTTTCCGTCACCAGCCATAAAACGCTTCTCCTGAAGCGGGTTAACCACGGCCTTCAACCAGTTCTTGGTCAAATCGTTCCGCATGTTCACAGTCCATCTCATATAATCCGGAGAAACTAAAGATGACCGTTCAGAAAGAATCGATCGGCTTCATCGGCGTAGGCTTCATGGGTCAAGGCATGGCCTCGTGTATCCTCGCCAAAGGCTTCCCCTTGACCGTCATGGGGCATCGCAACCGCAAACCAGTCGAAGAACTCAAGGCTGCTGGCGCGCAGGAGGCCGCGACGCCGCGGGAACTCGCCGAGAAGACCTCGATCATCTTCCTTTGCGTCACCGGAACGCCGCAGGTCGAAGCCGTCGTCAACGGCCCAGACGGCATCGCGGCCAGCGCAAAGCCCGGCACCATCATCGTCGACTGCTCGACCTCGGATCCGAGCTCGACCGTCAGACTGGCAGCCCAACTCTCGGCCATTGGTCTCCACCTCTGCGATGCTCCGCTCGGCGGCACACCCGCGCAAGCGGCTCTAGGCCAACTCTCCACCATGATTGGGGCGGACAGCGAGGTTTTCGCGCGGATCAAGCCGGTCTGTGACGCATGGGCACAAAAGGTCGTGCATCTCGGTCCGGTCGGCGACGGCCACAAGATGAAGCTGCTCAACAACTTCCTCTCGATGGGCTATGGCGCGATCTATTCCGAGGCGCTGACGCTGGCGCAGAAGATCGGCATTACGCCCCAAACTTTCAACAGCGTGATCTCCGGCGGCCGGATGGATTGCGGCTTCTACCAGACCTTCATGCAGTACGTGCTGCAGCGCGACCGCGACGCCCACAAGTTCACCTTGTCGAACGCGCTGAAGGATGTCCGCTATCTCGAAACGGTCGCCAACGATGCCGGCGTGCCTAATCCGGTCGGCAACGCCGTCAAGAACGTCTATGCCCAGGCCGTCGCGGCCGGCAAGGGCGACGACTTCGTGCCGATGCTCTCGGACTTCGTGGCGTCGCAGAACCGCCTCTCGCTCGCCGACAAGGGCTGAGCCGCGCGCCCTCTAATCCAGCCGGGCCGAGCCTTCGGGCACGGCCCGGACCCGCTCACGATAGAGCAGATAGAGGCCTGAGGCGATGACGATGCTCGCGCCGATGAAGGTGTAGCGGTCAGGAATCTGGCCGAAGACGAACCAGCCGAGCGCCACCATCCAAACGATCTGCGAATAGTTGAAGGGCGAGAGCATGCTCGCCGGCGCGCGCTGATGCGCCAGGATCAGCAGCCAATGCCCGAGGGCTCCGAAAAGCCCGGTGCTCAGCATCAAGAGCCAGCTCAGCCCGTCGGCCGGCCAGGACCAGAACCACGGGACCAGCGGCACCATCACCACCGCGCCGACCATGCCGGAATAGAACATCGTCGTCTCCGGGGAGTCGCTGGCGGCGAGCATCCGCGTCGATATGCTGTAGAAGGCGTAGCAGAAGCAGCCGCAGACGGTGAGCAACGCCGCCGGATGCAGGCCGCCGAGCCCCGGACGCGTGATCACCAGCACGCCGACGAAGCCCACCGCGATCGCCACCAGCCGGCGCGGCCCGGCCCATTCGCCGAGGATCGGCCCGGCGAGCAACGCGACCAGAAACGGCGTCGCGAACATGATCGAGACCGTCTCGGCCAGTTGCAGGTACTTCAGCGCGAAGAAGTTCAACGCGGTCGAGGTCAACAACAGAAGCGAGCGGATGCCCTGCAGCCAGGGCCGGCTCGTCTTGACGATGCCGGGTCGCGACCAGGGGTTGAGGATGATCGAGACCAGCGCCACGCTGATGATATAGCGCGCCGACACGACCTGGGCGGTGTGCATCGAGCTCCCCAGCCATTTCGCGGAAGCGTCGAGCAACGAAAAGCACAGTACCGCCGCGCACATCAGCAAGATGGCAGTCAGGCGATTCCGGCTTGTGTCCGGGTGCGGAGCAGGTGCGGCCGACAAGCGAGGCGTCTCGTCATGCTCTGGGGGAATGACCAGAGATCAATGAACCGATTTAAAGACTGAGACCAGCCCCATGACGCATGCGCGCCATGCCGCAGGAGCGCCCGGCCGCTTCAGGCCGCGTCGTCCACATCCTCTTCGGGATCGTCGAGCTCGGCGCCGGCCTGCGAAAGCCCCTTGGCGACTTTGCGCAACAGCTTGCGCAACTGCTTACGCTCTTTGGAGTCGAGCTTCTCGAGCAACTCGTCCTCGACCTGGTTCCACACCGCGTCGAGCGCCGTGGCGGTCTTCTGGCCGTGCTCGGTCAGCGCGACCTGGACCAGCCTGCCATCGCGGCCTCCGCCCTCGCGACTGACGAGGCCCTGCAGCGACAGTCGGCCGATCGTCTTGGAAACCGTCGGCGGCTTGACCCGCAGCAGACTGGCGAGCTCGCCCATCGTCATCGGCGCCGCCTGCAGCGCCTTCAGCGCCTGCTCCTGGCCGGGGAAGAGCCCGAGCGCGTTGAGCCGCTCGCCCATCCGGGCCCTGTGCAGCCGCGCGGCGACCAGCAAGGCCCGGCCGACGCTTTTCTCGATCGTCTTGGTCATGAGCCGGCCCCCCGAAAAGATTTCCGATACTTTTCGCCGGCTCTGCAATCGCCCGCGATCATGACAGGCAAATGACAGTCCTTTGACGGTCACCTAAAATTGTGCGGTCATCTCCCCGACCTTGCGTAAAAATCGCTCGCGGCTCTCCGACGTCGAGCGGTTCATGTCGTAATGGGCCTGATAGCTGAGGCGGGCGGTGGGATGGCAGACCGCCCGCAGCGAGCGGCAGACCAGCTTGCGTGGCGGGTCGCCCATCAGCATCGCCCGCCAGCGTGAGCCGCCATAGGTGGTGACCGCGGCAAGCCGGCGAATATTCCAGAGGCTCGGCTGCGCCTGCCCCTCGACCAGCTTGAAAGAGACGCCCGGCAGGAAGACCCGGTCGAAATAGCCTTTCAGCATCGCCGGATAGCCAAAATTCCAGACCGGGAAGCACAAGACCAGTGCCTCGGCCGCGCGCAGCCGTTCGACATAGCCGGCAACCGAGCTGCCGTTCTTAGCGGGGTCGAGATAGTCGAGACGCTCCTGCCGGCTCAGCACCGGCTCGAAGCCCTCGGCATAGAGGTCGCAATCGTCGACCTCATGGCCATGCCGGCGCAGCCCGTCGACGGCAGCGGCGTGCAGCGCCGCGCCGAAGCTCTCGGGATTGGGATGCGCATAGACGACGAGGACGCGCATGCTCAGCCGCCGGCCGCTTCGCCCAAGCTGCGAAACAGGAAGGTCTTGCCGGCGCGGTAGTCGTATTGCGGGTCCTCCCAGGCGACCATCTTGCCGGGGTTGAGCAGGCCCTGCGGATCGGCCTCGCGCTTGAAGGCGAGCTGGACCTCGTCGGTCTGTTTCATGCCGCCCTCTTCCAGCGTGTAGCGATGCGGGTTGAAGATCGGCGCGCCCATCTCCTCATGGATCGCCATAATCTCCTCTAACCGCTCTTCCGTGGTGAAGCGCACCAGCGGCAGGCCGAAGCAGGTGATCTTGCCGTCGAAGCGGACGAACTCGAGATGGCAGGTCAGCTCGTCGCCGAAGCGCTGATGGATCTTCTCGACCAGCTCGACCTGGTTGGGGAAGGGGTAGAGCACCTGCAGATAGGTGATCGACGGATCGACCCTGAGCGCCCGCAGCGTGGTGTGGTTCCAGGCCAGCTCGAAGGAAGGCGGCAGGCCCTTGGCTTCTTCCGGCGTCAGCTTGTCCGAACGCATCAGGAGTTCGGCGCCGCGGAATCGGCGGGCAAAGGCCAGCATCGATTCCACCGCAAAATCGGCGACCATGACGATAACGCAATGGCTATCGCGCGGCAGGAACTTGCGATGGCGCAGGAAATAATCGTGCGGCGCAGGAGCTGCGACGACGGCGAGCTCCTTCAGCGCCAGCCCGTCCTGCTCGCCGAGCAAGTTCGCGAACTCGGTGGCACCGCGCAGGCTGTCGAAGCCGATGATCGCGTCGACCCAGTTATAGGCCGGCCCGAGCGGCATCTCGACCTCGGTGATGATGCCATTGGTGCCATAGGCGTGCGAGACCTTGTGCAGGTCCTCGCCCTGTAGCTTGAGAATGCGCGGCGTCGCCTCCATGGTCGCGACCTTGAGGCGGATGATGTTGCCCCAGTCGCGCAAGCCTCCCCATTTGATCGAGCCGACGCCGCCGGAGCCGCCGGCGATGAAGCCGCCGACCGAGGCGGTGTGGTAGGTTGAGGGGTGCAGGCGGATCTCCTGGCGCGAATGCGCCCGGGTCTGCTTGTCGATATCCGAGAGGATCGCGCCGGGCTCGGCCACATAGCGGCCGGGCTCGATCGCCTTGACCTTGTTGAAGCCCGAGAGATCGAGCACCACCCCGCCGGAGAGCGGCATGGCCTGGCCGTAATTACCGGTGCCGGTGCCGCGCGGCGTCACCGGGATGCCTAGAGCATGGGCGGCGGCGAGCACCTCCAGCACCTCCGCCTCGCTGGTCGGCGAGACGATGATGTCGCCGGTGACCTGGTCGAGCTGGCGCTTCAGCGTCGGCGAGTACCAGAAGAAGTCCCGGCTCTTCTGCTTCACCAAAGCGGGATTGTCCTCGCTCCTGATGTTGCCGAGGCGGGCCTTGAGGGCGGCGATGTCGTACTTCGTGCTCATGCGTCGGTGCTCATCAGATGGTCGAGTTCGCGATAATCGGGCAGCGTGCGGTCGATCGCCTTGCCGCAGATCAAGACGGTGCGCTCGGCCTGCGGCCGGGCGAAGAATTCGGTCCAGCCCCGTGCCCGGGTCAGGATCATGTCGGCGGAGCCACCGACACTGAGCCGCCCCTGTCCGGGGAGGCCCATCAGCGTGGCGGGCGTCGTCGCGATGCTCTCTACCCAGTCATTGCCGGAATGGTCCAGCTGGAGAATGCGCGTGCCCTCGCGCAGCACCTCGACGAGGTCGAGATCGCCATAGGCGTAGAAGGGATCGCGCGTATTGTCGGAGGCGATCATCACCGGCACGCCGGCAGCCTTCAGCTCATGAAGCGCCGTGACGCCGCGCCAGCGCGGCGTGCGGCCGGCCTGCCGGTCCTGCAGGTACATGTTGCACATCGGCAGCGAGACCACGGCGATGCCGGCCTCGGCGACCTTGGCGATGATCCGCGCCTCGTCCTGCGGCTGCTGCAGCGCCAGCGAGCAGCAATGCCCGGCCAGGATCCTGCCGGTGAAGCGATGGCGCAGCGCTGCGTCGGCAATGGCCTCGAGCGAGCGCGCCGCCGGATCGTTGCTCTCGTCGACATGGAAGTCGAGGTCGAACCCGTTCTCGATCGCGTTCCGGAAGATCGTATCGAGCGCCGCCTCCAGCTCGGGGATCATGTAGGTCACGCAGCCGAGCAGCCCATCGCCATGCGCCCTCACCGCTCGCGTGATCGCCTGCATATGGGCACCGTCGGCGACGGCCTCGACGCCGAACAGCGGCGAGCCCTGCAAGGCGATGCGCCCGGCCCATTCCGACCTGAGCTCGGCCAGCACCGGCCAGGAAATCCCGATCTGCGGACCGAGCGAGTCGATATGGGTGCGGATCGCCGCCGTGCCGTGCGCGAAGGCGCAGCGCAGGCCGAACTCCATGCGGGCCCTGACGTCCCGCGCCGTCCAGTTCGCCTCGCGGTCGACGCCGACGCTGCTCAGCGCCCCCATGAAGCTGCCGTCCGGATTGGGCCGGCGCGGCCAGATATGGCCCTTGTCGAGATGGGTGTGCACGTCGACGAGACGCGGCAGGACGATACCGCCATCGAGATCGAAGGCCTGCGAGGCATCGAGGCCCGGCATGCCGGCGGGCAGGAGCGAGGTGACGACGCCGTCCTCAATCGCGATGTCGAGCAGCGCAAAGCCGGCGCGGTCGCTCGCTATGGCTTCGGCCGAGATCAGGCAGGCCGGCACCCGGGCATTGTTCAAGCGATAGCTGCCCGAGGCCGGGATTGCTGCAAAGCCGGTAGTCACGTGGTTCTCTCCGGCTCGCCAAACGCCGCCTGAATCGGGAGGCGCGAAGATGAGGGCTCGGCGCGCCGCGATCAAGCGGCTCGTCGAACCCACGAGATCAGAGCCTGAAGACCTGCTGCGCCGTCTTGTGGGCCCGGATGTAGTCCCAGTCATAGGTTACGCCGAGGCCCGGCCCGGTCGGTACCGGCACGGTGCCGTCCTTGTCGACGGCGTCGATCTGGTCGGAATAGCCGCATGTGTAGACCGGCGGCACGGCATTCGGGCAGTCCGGGCCGAGCAGCGCGATCTCGTAGAAATTGGTGTTGCGGGTCGCCGCCATGCAATGGCGATGGGCCGGGCCGCAGGCATGGATCTCGACATCGACGCCGAAGGCCTCGGCGAGATGGGCGATCTTCATCGCCCCGGTGATGCCGAGATCGTATTCGGGGTCCGAGCGCAGCATGTCGGTGCCGCCCGCGATCAGGAAGTCGGCCTTGGTCTCGAAGCCGCGCAGATATTCGGTCTGCAGGATCGGCGTCTTCAGCATCTCGCGCAGTTTCTTGTGGGCGAAGGCCGAGACGCCGCAATCGCGCATCGGATCCTCGTACCAGAAGTAGTTCGCCTCGTCGCAGGCCCGCCCGACATAGAGCGCATCGGCGAAGGTCCGAAGCTCGTTGGCGGGATCGAGCATCAGCGTCATTCGGTCGCCGACCGCCTTGGCGACATGCAGCACGTTGCGCGCCTCTTCCTTGGCGTCGCCCTCATGCCAGCCATGGACCTTGTAAGCACGATAGCCGAGCTCGTAGCAGCGCTCGGCGAAGTCGGCGAAGGCCTGCGGCGAGTCGAGCCCGCCATTGCGGTCGCCATGATAGGTCGAGGCGTAGGATTTGAGCCGCGTGCGGTAGCCGCCGAGCAGCGCCGAGACCGAGGCGCCGTAGCGCTTGCCGGCGAGATCCCACAGCGCGATATCGATCGGGCCGATGCCCATGCCGTCATGCTGGCGCAGTTCCCGCTTCATCTCGTTCCAGATCAGCTCGCGATGATCGGGATCGCGGCCGAGCAGGCTCGGCGCCAGCGAGACCGTCTGCGCCATGGTCGCGCGGCTGCCACCCCAGTGCATGACGTACTCGCCCTGCGCCCCGTCATCGCTGCGGATGACGATGGCGAACTTGGTCAGCTCCAGCGAGGAATTGGGCTTGTAGCCCATATTGTAGATCGCCCGCAGCTTGTCGGAGGAGACCCCGAGATTCCTCGCCGTGAACGAGAATTCGGTGATCTCGACTTCGGTGATGGTGGCCATGGAGGGTCCTCTTCAGAAGCCGGCGACCTTGGGGAGCCAGAGGCTCAGGGCCGGGACATAGGTGATGACGACGAGCGCGATCACGAGCGCGATCAGGAAAGGCCAGAGCTCGCGCAGCAGCGGCCCGAGCTTCTCCTTGGTGATCGCCATGGCGACGAAGCAGAGCACGCCGACCGGCGGCGTAACCTGGCCGATCACCAGATTGACCAAGAGGATGATCCCGAAATGCACGAGGTCGATCTGCAGCGAGGTCAGGAGCGGCAGCAGGATCGGCACCAGGATGATCATGATCGCGATCGTCTCCATGAACATGCCCGCGATCAGCAGGGCGACATTCAGGATCAGCAGCACGACCAGCGGGTCGGTGGAGATCGAGGTCATGAACTCGGTGACGAGCTGCGGCGCCTGCTCGATCGCGAGGATCCAGCTGAACGGCGAGGCCGCAGCGACGATGGCGATGATCACCGCCGTCTCGCGCGCCGTGCCGACAAGGATCGCCGGGAGATCGGCGAGCCTGATCGAGCGGTAGATGAACATGCCGACGACCAGCGAATAGGCGGCGGCGACACCGGCGATCTCGGTCGCGGTGAAGAGCCCGGCGCGGAAGCCGACGATGATCAGCACCGGCATCAGGAGCGCCAGCGAGGCGTGGCGGAACTCACTCCAGAGGGTGGCGAGCGAGAAGGCGCCAGCCGGCCTGAAGTCGCGCCGCAGCGCCTGGATCGCGATCGTCCCCATGATGCAGCCGGCCATGACGAGGCCAGGAATGATGCCGGCGACGAAGAGCTGCCCGAGCGAGACGTTCGCCTGCCAAGCATAGACCACCATCAGGATCGATGGCGGAATGATCGGCCCGAGCGTGCCGGCGACGGCCGAGAGCGCCGCGCCGAAGGCGCGCGGATAGCCCATCTTCTCGAGCTGCGGCACGAAGACCCGTGCTGCCGCGGCTGTATCCGCCACCGACGAGCCGGAGATGCCGGAGAGGAAGACCTCGCCGACGACGAGCGTATGCGCCGGGCCGCCGCGGATATGGCCGACCAACGCCTTGGTGAAGCTGAACAGCCGCTCGGAAATGCCGGACGCGTTCATCAGCGAGCCCGCGAGCGTGAACAGCGGGATCGCCAGCAGCGGGAAGGACTGGACCCCGGCGACCATGCGCTGGGCGGCGACGGTTAGCGGCACGCCGTCCATGAAGATCGTCAGAAGGGCCGAGCCCGCCATTGCGATCCAGATCGGCGTGCCGACGACGAGCAGTGCCGCGAAGGTGAGGAGGAGGACAAGCACCATGCCGGGTCACTCGCGCGTGGTGATGTCGGACCAGAGCGCGCCGGTGACGCCCTCGTCGATCAGGTTTCGCAGGAGATGCAGCAGCGACAAAAGGCTGCCGATGAAGAGCGGTGCGATCGCCCAGCCGGCGGAGATGCCGAGCATCGGGGTGAGGTTGGGCATTTCGCGCTGCAGATAGAGCCAGGAGTACCAGGTCAGGGTGGCGAGCACCGTCGCCGTGACGGCCAGGGCGAGCACGCCGAAGGCGAAGCAGAGCCAGCGCGGCGCGAACAGCACGACGACATCTATGATGATGTGCGTGCGGGCATGGAAGGCGTTGGCGATGCCGAGGAAGATCATCCAGCCGAAGAGCAGCAGGATCAGCTCCTCCGACCAGGTCAGCGGATCGTTGAGGACGTAGCGGAACACCACGGCCGCGCAGACCAGCGCGGCAATGATGCCGTGCAGGACTGCGAGCGCGAGGTTCTCCAGGCGGCTCGACCAGTCGTCGAGCCGCCGGATCAGGTCGAGGCCCGCCATGGCGGGGTCAGCGCTTGCGCTGGGCGTCGATCGCCGCCAGCACGCGCTCGACATGAGGCTTGCCCCAGCGGCCTTCCATCGCCGTCGTCACCACCTTGGCCTTGGCCGCGAAGGCGTCCCGGTCAACATCCTCGATGATCTTGGAGCGGCCGGACTTGCGGATGTCCTCCAGCATCGAGGCTTCGCGCTTCTGCTGCAGATAGGTGTTCATCGCCGAGGCGCGGGCGGCTTCCGCAAACAGCACCTCGCGATGCTCGGGCTTCAGCTTGGCGAGGCTGTCCTTGTTGATGACGATCATGTTGTTCTGGAGCATGTGCTTGGTCATCGCGACATAGCCCTGCACCTCGTAGAACTTGCGCGAGAAGATCGTCGGTATCGGGTTCTCCTGGCCGTCGACCGTCTTCTGCTGCAAGGCGGTGTAGACCTCGCCGAACGGCACCGGGGTCGGCGCGCCGCCGAAGGCCTTGATCATCTCGACCCAGACCGGGCTTTCCGGCACACGGATCTTCAGCCCCTGCACGTCCTCGGGCTTCCTCAGGGCCCGGTCGAGCGTCGTCATGTTGCGCCAGCCCCAGTACCAGATGCGGCTGACCGGCACGATGTTGTGCTTGTCGCGCAGCTCGTCGAAGATCGGGTCGAAGGCTTCGGAGCGGATGATCGCCTCGGCCTCGGCCCAGTCCTTCCAGAGGAAGGGCGCGCTCGGTATCTCGAGCGCCGGAACGAGCGAGGAGGCCGCGGCCATTGACGGCGCCGAGATGTCGAGCGCGCCTTCCTTGACCTGCTTGAATAGGTCGATCTCCTTGCCGAGCTGCTCGGCCGGAAAGACGCGGATCGTCACCGCGCCCTTGGTGCCCTTGTTCACGCGATCGGCGAATTCGGCGAAGAGCTCGCCGGCGATCTCGCTCGTGGTGTTGGCGTGGCCGAAGCGCAGCGTCTGCGCATGGGCGGCACCCGCCATGAAGCTTCCGGCGATCAGCGCGGCAGCGGCGATCCGTTTCAGCATGTCTCTTCCTCCCTCTGTCGAAGGCCGGGCCGTTTTCGGCCTCGGCCGGATGGCTATTTGATCAGTCGCTCATAGGAGCCTTGCAGATGCCGGCGCATCGCGCCGGCGGCGGCCTCGGGATCGCCGGCCTCGAGCGCATCGACGATGGCGTGGTGCTCGCGATGGGTCGGGCCGACATCCTGCTCGCGCGTCAGGTAGAGGCGCGAAATGTGCAGGTGGAAACGCAAATCGTCATAGCTCTTCAGCGCGACCTGGTTTCCGGCCAGCTGCAGGACGATGCGATGGAAGCGATCGTCCGCCTCGGTGAAGCCGCGATGGCTGCGGTATTCGCGCGAGGGCTCCCCGGCCATCATCGCCGCGACCGCAGCGCGCAGCCCGGCGATCGCCTCGGGAGCCGGCCGGCGCCGCGCCGCCTCGGCGGCCGCCCAGGGCTCGATCACGCCACGAAAGCTGTAGACGTCCTCGTAATAGCGCTGGTCCGGCACCGGCGCCGTCGCGAAGCCGATGAAGGGCTCGGCGCGGACCAGCCCCTCGGCCGCGAGCCGCATCAGGGCCTCGCGGATCGGCGTCGAGCTGACGGCAAACTCGCGCACCAGCGCATCGATATTGAGCCGCTCCCCCGGCACGAAGGCCTGGTCGAGAATGCGTTCCTTGATCAGCTCATAGACCTGCTCGGCCAGAACGACCCGGGACGGCTTACGGAGTGTGGGCTCTGCATGCATCATGGATCGTGCATGATTTTGACATAGACCAAACTAAGTCAAGGCCTTCCGGCCATGCGGCCTTGTTTGCGCTGCAGCGATCGCGCATGAGAACGGCACGCGAGAACGCAAGGACGAGCACATGCCGGAACAAGCGCGCATCATCGACGGCAAGGCGGCGGCAGCCGAGCTGCGGGCCGGGATCGGCCGTGAGGTCGCGGCCATCAAGGCGGCCAGGGGCCTGGTGCCCGGTCTCCACGTCGTCCTCGTCGGCGACGATCCCGCGAGCCGCGTCTACGTCGCCTCCAAGGAGAAGCTCGCGGCCGAGATCGGCATGAACTCCGCCGCGCACCGCCTGCCGGCCGAGACGACCGAGGCCGAGCTCCTCGCCAAGATCGCAGCGCTGAACGCAGACGATGCGGTCGACGGCATTCTCGTCCAGTTGCCGCTGCCCAAGCATATCGATACCGGCCGGATCATCGACGCGATCGACCCGGCCAAGGATGTCGACGGCCTGCACCCGATCAATGCCGGCCTGCTCGCCGGCGGCAAGAACGGCCTCGTGCCCTGCACGCCGCTTGGCTGCATGCTCCTGCTCAAGCAGACCCTGCCGTCGCTTTCCGGCCTCGATGCCGTCGTGGTCGGCCGCTCGGAGCTGGTCGGTCGCCCGGTCGCGCAATTGCTGCTGCAGGCCGATTGCACGGTGACCATCGCCCATTCGCGCACCCGCAACCTCGCCGAGGTAGTGCGCCGCGCCGACATCGTCGTCGCCGCGGTCGGCCGTCCGCTGATGATCAAGGGCGACTGGATCAAGCCCGGCGCGACGGTGATCGATGTCGGCATCAACCGGATGCCCGACGGCAAGCTCGCCGGCGATGTCGACTTCGCCGAGGCCGTGAGGGTCGCAGGCGCGATCACGCCGGTTCCCGGCGGCGTCGGCCCGATGACCATCGCCTGTCTGCTCAGGAACACGCTGACCGCGTTTCACGCGCGCCGGGGCGCATAAGCGCCGTCATGGTCGGGTTTGCCCCGACCATCTCAGGACGAGAAGGCGCCTCTGCTCCGACCGTCCCAGAAAGCAAGACGCCCGGCTCTTCGCCGGGCGTTTTTCGTTCTGCCCAAGCCTACAGGCCCGGGCTCCTTTGGCGAGCAAGGCCGATCACATATGGATCGGGCGCTTGTCGACGGCGAGCGCCGCTTCCTTGACCGCCTCGGCCAGCGTCGGATGCGCATGGCAGGTGCGGGCGAGGTCCTCGGCAGAGCCACCGAACTCCATCAGCACCGTGACCTCGGCGATGAGGTCGCCGGCATGCGGGCCAATGATGTGGCAGCCGAGCACCCGGTCGGTCGTCGCATCGGCGAGAACCTTCACGAAGCCGTCGGTATGGCGCATGGCGCGGGCCCGGCCATTGGCGGTGAAGGGGAACTTACCGACCTTATAGGCGATCCCGGCGGCCTTCAGCTCCTCCTCGGTCTTGCCGAGCGCGGCGACCTCGGGAGCCGTGTAGACGATGCCGGGAATGGCGTCGTAGTTCACATGGCCATGCTTGCCGGCGATGATCTCGGCGACGGCGACGCCCTCATCCTCGGCCTTGTGCGCCAGCATCGGCCCGCGCACCACGTCGCCGATCGCATAGATGCCGGCGACATTGGTCTTGAAATGATCGTCGATGACGACGCGGCCGCGCTCGGTCGCGACGCCGGCCTTGTCGATGCCGAGCCCGTCGGTGTTCGGACGGCGGCCGATCGCGACCAGCACGATGTCGGCGCCCAGCGTCTTGGCTTCGCCGCCGGCGGCCGGCTCGACAGTGACGGTCGCGCCCTTCTTGCCGGTCTCGACCTTGGTGACCTTCGAGCCGAGATGGAACTCGAAGCCCTGCTTCTGCAGGATACGCTGGAACTGCTTGGCGATCTCGTCGTCCATGCCGGGCAGGATCCGGTCGAGATACTCGACCACGGTGACCTTGGCGCCGAGCCGCGCCCAGACCGAGCCGATCTCGAGCCCGATCACGCCGGCGCCGACGACCAGCAGCTCCTTCGGCACGGCGGTCAGTTCGAGCGCGCCGGTCGAGGTGACGATGGTCTTCTCGTCGGTGGAGACGCCGGGAAGCGCGGTGGATTCAGAGCCGGTCGCGATGACGATGTTCTTGGTCACCAGCTCCTGCGTCTTGCCGTCCTCGGCAGTGACGACGACCTTGCCGGCGGCCGGGATCGAGGCGGTGCCGTGGAATGGGTCGATCTTGTTCTTCTTCAGCAGGAAGGCGACGCCGTTGACGTTGGCGTCGACCGTCTCCTGCTTGTGGACCAGCATCTGCTTCAGATCGAGCTTGGGCTTGCCGACCTCGATGCCGAGGCTGGGGAAAGTGTGGCCGGCTTCAGCGAACATCTCGGAAGCGTGCAGCAGGGCCTTGGACGGGATGCAGCCGACATTGAGGCAGGTGCCGCCATGGGTCTTGCGCTTCTCGACCACCGCGACCTTGAGGCCGAGCTGGGCGGCGCGGATGGCGCAGACATAGCCGCCGGGGCCGGTTCCGATGACGACGAGATCGTAGGACATGGTCTCTCTTTCGTTCAGACTTTACGATTGCGGTTGCGCCAGCGGCGCGTTGAAGGCCCAGATATGGCCGAAGGGATCGCGCAGGCGCGCATAGCGGGCGCCCCAGAACACGTCGCTCGCCGGCATGAAGACGTCGGCGCCGGCGGCCTGCGCCCGAGCGACCGCGGCATCGACATCGGCCGCGCTCGGCAGGTTGATGTTGATCGCGACGCTGATCCCGCCCACGGTGCCGGGCGCCATGACATGGCCGCCGAACTCCGGGAACTCGTCATGCAGCATCACCTCGCCGCCGAACAGCGCGAGATTGGCGTGCATCACGCGCTTGCCGTCATCGGCCATCGCCCTGAAGGTGCACTGCGCGCCGAAGGCCTGCTCGTAGAAGGCAATCGCCGCGTCGCCGCCCTTGACGCAGATATGCGCCTGGATCGGTGGCGGATTGGGTCCGAAAGCCATGCTCCGTCTCCTGAGCGGATCGAACGGTCATACCAGACTGCGTGGGCAACGCCGTTACCACCGCCTATCGAGGCGACGGCACCAGCCGCGCGAACATCGCCGGCACGAGGGCCAGGAGCCCTACGATGTCGGCGATCACGATCTTGGTGATCGCCGGGCCAAAGCCGCCGACGAGGAGCGCGATCACAACGAAGCTCGCCATGCTCGCACTGGCGACGAGTACGGCTACGCCGCGCAGGCCGGGGCTGATGGCTGCCGCCAGCAGCAGCACGCCGATGATCCCGAACAGCAGGGCGCGATGGCGCAGCAGGATTTCGAGATCGGGACTAGCGATCTCGAAACCGTAGAGCGAACGCAGCCAGCCGACCCCAGCGACGCCGATCGTCGGCAGCAGATTGACGATGCCGGCAACGGCGAGGCCAACAGCGACGAGCTTTGCCGGGATCGCCATTCAGGCCGGTCTCAGAGGTCGAGGACGAGGCGCGCCGGGTCTTCCAGGCCTTCCTTGATGCGTACCAGGAAGGTCACGGCTTCCTTGCCGTCGATGATGCGGTGATCATAGGAAACCGCCAGATACATCATCGGCCGGATCTCGATCTTGCCGCCGACGACCATCGGCCGTTCCTGGATCTTGTGCATGCCCAGGATCGCCGATTGCGGCGCGTTCAGGATCGGCGTCGACATCAGCGAACCATAGACGCCGCCATTCGAGATGGTGAAGGTGCCGCCCTGCATGTCCTCGATCTTGAGGGCACCGTCACGCGCCTTCTTGCCGAGGACGCCGATCTCCTTCTCGACACCGGCGATCGAGAGCTGGTCGGCATCGCGCACCACCGGCACGACGAGGCCCTTGTCGGTGCCGACCGCGACCGCGATATGGTAGTAGTTCTTGTAGACGATATCGGTGCCGTCGATCTCGGCGTTGACCGAGGGAATCTCCTTCAGCGCCTGGACGCAGGCCTTCACGAAGAAGCCCATGAAGCCGAGCTTCACGCCGTGCTTCTTCTCGAACACGTCCTTGTACTGGTTGCGCAGTGCCATGACGTTGGTCATGTCCACCTCGTTGAAGGTGGTCAGCATCGCCGCGGTGTTCTGGGCTTCCTTGAGGCGGCGCGCGATGGTCTGGCGCAGCTTGGTCATCTTGACGCGCTCTTCGCGCGAAGCGTCGTCCGGCGCCGAGGGGGCGCGAACCTGAACAGCCGGGGCCGGAGCCGAGGCCGCGGCGGCCGGGCCGGTCGCGATCGCCGCCAGCATATCGCCCTTGGTGACGCGGCCATCCTTGCCCGAGGCGGCAACGCTCGACGGGTCGACGCCGCTCTCGGCAGCGAGGCGGGCGACGGCCGGGCCGGAATCGGCAGCCTTGGTCGCAGCGCCGGAGGCGGCCGGTGCAGGGGCGGCAACCGGCTTCGGAGCCTCTGCGGCCGGCTTCGGCGCAGCCGCGGCGGCAGCACCACCGGCGGTGATCGAACCGAGCAGCGCGTTGACGCCGACCGTCTCGCCTTCCTTGGCGACGATCTCGCCGAGCACGCCGGCGGCCGGCGCGTTGACCTCAAGCGTCACCTTGTCGGTTTCGAGCTCGACCAGGGGCTCGTCGGCCTTCACCGCCTCGCCGGGCTTCTTGAACCACTTGCCGATCGTCGCCTCGGAGACGGATTCGCCGAGGGTGGGTACGCGGATTTCGGTCGCCATGTCAGGCCTCTTCTCGTGTCTTTGTCTCGAGCCCGGCGCTGGAAGACCTGGCGATCTTCAGCGGCACCGGGCTCCGGCGATAGCGAAGCGGATCAGGCCGCGAAGGCCTCATCCAGGAATGCGTTGAGCTGGGCGAGATGCTTCGACATCAGGCCGGTCGCCGTCGCGGCCGAGGCCGGCCGGCCGACATAGCGCGGCCGCTTCGACTTCGAGCCGGCATGGCCCAGCACCCACTCGAGATAGGGCTCAACAAAGGTCCAGGAGCCCATGTTCTTCGGCTCCTCCTGGCACCAGACCACGTCGGCGCCCTTGAAGCGCGACAGCTCCTGCGCCAGCGTCTTCAGCGGGAACGGATAGAGCTGCTCGACGCGCATCAGGTAGACGTCGTCGACGCCGCGCTTCTCGCGCTCTTCCAGCAGATCGAAATAGACCTTGCCGGAGCAGAGCACGACCCGGCGGATCTTCGCATCCTTGACCAGCTTGGTCGTCGAGTTGCCCCGCTCGGCATCGTCATGCAGCACGCGGTGGAAGGTCGAGCCCTCGGCCAGCTCGTCGAGCGTCGAGACGCAGCGCTTGTGGCGCAGCAGCGACTTCGGGGTCATCAGGATCAGCGGCTTGCGGAAGTCGCGCTTCAGCTGGCGGCGCAGGATGTGGAAATAGCTCGCCGGCGTCGAGCAGTTCGCTACCTGCATATTGTCCTCGGCGCACATCTGCAGGAAGCGTTCGAGACGGGCGGATGAGTGCTCCGGGCCCTGGCCCTCATAGCCATGCGGCAAGAGGCAGACCAGGCCCGACATACGCAGCCACTTGCGCTCGCCCGACGAGATGAACTGGTCGAACACCACCTGCGCGCCATTGGCGAAGTCGCCGAACTGCGCTTCCCAGCAGGTCAGCGCATTCGGCTCCGACAGGGTGTAGCCGTATTCGAAGCCGAGCACCGCTTCTTCCGAGAGCATCGAGTTGATGACCTCGTAGCGCGACTGACCCTCGCGGATATGGTTCAGCGAGGTGTGACGCGCCTCGGTCTCCTGGTCGATCAGCACCGAATGGCGCTGCGAGAAGGTACCGCGCTCGCAGTCCTGACCGGAGAGGCGGACCGGATTGCCGTCGAGCAGCAGCGAGCCGAAGGCGAGAGCCTCCGCCGTCGCCCAGTCGATCCCCTGCCCGCTCTCGACCGCCTTGCGGCGGTTATCGAGGAAGCGCTGGATCGTCTTGTGGACGTTGAAGCCTTCCGGGACCTCGGTGATCTTCTGCGTGATCTCCTTCAGCACCTGCGCGGGGACGCCCGTCGCGCCGCGGCGCGGATCGTCCTCATCGGCGCGCATCGCCTTCATGCCGGCCCAACGGCCGTCGAGCCAGTCGGCCTTGTTCGGCTTGAAGGACTGGCCGGCGTCGAACTCGACCTCGAGCTTGTCCTTCCAGGCGGCGCGCATCTGGTCGAGCTCGCCGGGCTGGATCACGCCCTCGGCTTCGAGCTTGCCGCTGTAGAGTTCCAGCGTCGACTTGTGGCCGCGGATCTTGCGGTACATCAGCGGCTGGGTGAAGCCCGGCTCGTCGCCTTCGTTATGGCCGAAGCGGCGATAGCAGAACATGTCGATCACGACCGGCTTGTGGAACTTCTGCCGGAACTCGATCGCGACCTTGGCGGCGAAGACCACCGCTTCCGGATCGTCGCCGTTCACATGGAAGACCGGAGCCTCGACCATCTTCGCCACGTCGGACGGATAGGGCGAGGAGCGCGAATAGCGCGGATAGGTGGTGAAGCCGATCTGGTTGTTGATGATGAAGTGCAGCGAGCCGCCGGTGCGATGGCCCTTCAGCCCGGACAGGCCGAGGCATTCAGCCACGACGCCCTGGCCGGCGAAGGCAGCATCGCCATGGATCAGCAGCGGCAGCACCTTGGAGCGCTCGACGATGTCGCCGAACTGGTCCTGCTTCGCGCGCACCTTGCCGAGCACGACGGGATCGACGATCTCGAGATGCGACGGGTTCGCGGTCAGCGAGATATGGACGTTGTTGCCGTCGAACTCGCGATCCGAGGAAGCACCGAGATGGTACTTCACGTCGCCCGAACCCTCGACGTCGTCGGGCGCGAAGGAGCCGCCCTTGAACTCGTGGAAGAGCGCGCGATGCGGCTTGCCCAGCACCTGGGTCAGCACGTTGAGGCGGCCGCGATGGGCCATGCCGAAGACGATGTCGCGCACGCCGAGCGCGCCGCCGCGCTTGATGATCTGCTCGAGCGCCGGAACCAGCGACTCGCCACCATCGAGTCCGAAGCGCTTGGTGCCGGTGAACTTCAGATCGAGGAACTTCTCGAAGCCCTCGGTCTCGACGAGCTTGTTCAGGATCGCGCGCTTGCCTTCGCGGGTGAAGGCGATCTCCTTGTCCGGCCCCTCGATGCGCTCCTGCAGCCAAGCCTTCTGCTCGGGATCGGAGATGTGCATGAATTCGATGCCGACCGTGCCGCAATAGGTCCGCTGCAGGATCGCCGTCATCTCGCGGATAGTGGCGAATTCCAGGCCGAGCACGTTGTCGATGAAGATCTTGCGGTCGAGATCGGCCTCGGTGAAGCCGAAGGCGGCCGGCGAGAGCTCCTCGATATCCTTGATGCCCTCGATCCCGAGCGGATCGAGCTGGGCGTGCAGATGGCCGCGCATGCGGTAGGCGCGGATCAGCATGATGGCGCGCACGGAATCGCGCGTCGCCTGCTGGACGTCGGAAGCGGACAGCGTCGTGCCGGCAGCCTTGGCCTTGGCGCCGAGCTTGTCGCCGATGACCTTCTCGACCACGGCCCAGTTGCCGTCGAGCGCCGAGACGATCTCGCCGCCAGCCGGGATCGGCCAGTTCGGCTTCTTCCAGGAGGCGCCCTTGGCGTTGTCGATGATCGCCTGGCGCTCGTCGTTCAGCCCCGCGAAGAAGCCCCGCCACTGCTCGTCGACCGACTTCGGGTCAGCCTGGTAGCGGGCATAGAGGTCCTCGATGTAAGCCGCGTTGCCGCCATAGAGGAAACCCGTCTGCGCGAGAGCCTCGTTGATGTCCTGGCGAGCCATGTCGTCCTGCCTTCTTCCTGCCTAGCACATCCGGGTCGGCCCCTCGCCGACCCATCGCTTTTCATTCCAGCACCGCAACATGCCGACCGGGCCCCTGCCCGGCCGGCTGTCGCGATACTCAGCCCTTCAACACGTCCACCAAGGTCTTTCCAAGGCGCGCCGGCGACGGCGAGACCCGGATGCCGGCGGCTTCCATAGCAGCGATCTTGTCTTCCGCGCCGCCCTTGCCGCCGGAGATGATCGCGCCGGCATGGCCCATGCGGCGGCCCGGAGGTGCCGTGCGGCCGGCGATGAAACCGACCATCGGCTTCTTGCGGCCGCGGCGGGCCTCGTCCTTGATGAACTGCGCCGCGTCCTCTTCGGCCGAGCCGCCGATCTCGCCGATCATCACGATCGACTTGGTCTTCTCGTCGGCGAGGAACATTTCGAGCATGTCGATGAACTCGGTGCCCTTGACCGGGTCGCCGCCGATGCCGACCGCGGTCGACTGGCCGAGGCCTTCGTTCGTGGTCTGGAACACCGCCTCATAGGTCAGCGTGCCGGAGCGCGAGACGATGCCCACCGAGCCGGGCTTGAAGATGTTGGCCGGCATGATGCCGATCTTCGACTCGCCGGCGGTGACGACGCCCGGGCAGTTCGGCCCGATCAGACGCGACTTGGAGCCCGAGAGCGAGCGCTTGACGCGGACCATGTCGAGCACCGGGATGCCCTCGGTGATGCAGATGATCAGCGGGATCTCGGCGTCGATCGCCTCGCAGATCGCATCGGCCGCGCCCGGAGGCGGGACATAGACGACCGAGGCGTCAGCCCCGGTCTTCTCGCGCGCCTCGGCGACGGTGTCGAAGACCGGCAGGCCGAGATGCAAGCTACCGCCCTTACCGGGCGAGGTGCCGCCGACCATCTTGGTGCCGTAGGCGATGGCCTGCTCGGAGTGGAAGGTCCCGTTCTTGCCGGTGAAACCCTGGCAGATGACCTTGGTGTTCTTGTCGATCAGGATGGACATCGGTTTTCCTCAAGCCTTCTTGATGGCGGCGACGATCTTCTGCGCCGCATCGTCGAGATCATCAGCCGGGATCACATTGAGCCCGGACTCGCGGATGATCTGCTTGCCTTCCTCGACATTGGTGCCTTCGAGGCGCACGACCAGCGGCACCTCGAGCCCGACCGCCTTGACCGCGGCGATGACGCCGCGGGCGATGACGTCGCACTTCATGATGCCGCCGAAGATGTTGACCAGGATGCCTTTCACCTTCGGGTCGGCGGTGATGATCTTGAACGCCGCCGTGACCTTCTCTTCCGAGGCGCCGCCGCCGACATCCAGGAAGTTCGCCGGGCTCTCGCCGTAGAGCTGGATGATGTCGAGCGTCGCCATGGCGAGGCCGGCGCCGTTGACCATGCAGCCGATCGTGCCGTCGAGCGCGATATAGGCGAGGTCATACTTCGACGCCTCGATCTCCTTGGCGTCCTCTTCCGTCTCGTCGCGCAATTCCATCAGCTCGGGATGGCGGTAGAGCGAGTTGGAATCGAAGGAGACCTTGGCGTCGAGACACTTGATCTGGCCCTGCGTCGTCACGATCAGCGGGTTGATCTCGAGCATCGCCATGTCCTTGGCGACGAAGGCGGCGTAGATCTGGTTGAGCACGGAGCCCGCCTGCTTGGCGAGGTCGCCGGAAAGGCCGAGCGCCTTGGCGACGGTGCGGCCGTGATGCGGCATAATGCCGGTCGCAGGATCGACGGAGAAGGTCAGGATCTTCTCGGGCGTGTCATGCGCGACCGCCTCGATGTCCATGCCGCCCTCGGTCGAGACGACGAAAGCAACGCGCGAGGTCTCGCGGTCGACCAGCGCCGAGAGATAGAACTCCTTGGCGATGTCCGAGCCGTCCTCGATGTAGAGGCGGTTGACCTGCTTGCCCGCCTCGCCGGTCTGCGCGGTCACCAGCGTGTTGCCGAGCATTTCCTTGGCGTGGGCCTCGACCTCTTCGACCGACTTGGCGAGGCGGACGCCGCCCTTGGCGTCGGCGGGCAGTTCCTTGAACTTGCCCTTGCCGCGGCCGCCGGCATGGATCTGGCTCTTCACGACATAGAGCGGGCCGGGCAGCTTCTTGGCCGCCTCGACAGCTTCCGCCACCGTGAGCGCCGGGAAGCCGGCGGAGACGGGCGCGCCGAACTCCTTGAGGACCGCCTTACCCTGATATTC
The DNA here is from genome assembly GCF_001509835.1 of Allobosea sp. WAO. Taxonomy (GTDB): domain Bacteria; phylum Pseudomonadota; class Alphaproteobacteria; order Rhizobiales; family Beijerinckiaceae; genus Allobosea. Next base: position 198,769 of record NZ_JXTJ01000012.1, on the reverse strand, counting down.
GTGGATGTTCATGCCTGATGTCCTGTTTGAAAGGGTCGGATGGCGACGATGGCAGGCGGGCAATGCCGAGAGGCGGGTGACGATGCGAGATCGTCACCCGCCAAGTTCGGCCTCGCCGCCCGCTCTATCTCACGCCAGTGACGGATCGATGGCCTTGCAGGCGTCGATCAGGCTCTGCACCGAAGCGACCGACTTGCCGAGCATCTCCTTCTCGGCGCCGTTGAGGCGGATCTTGACGACGCGCTCGACGCCCTTGGCGCCGATCACCACCGGCACGCCGACGAACATGTCCTTGACGCCGTACTGGCCCTTCAGCGCAGCGGCGGCCGGCAGCACACGCTTCTGGTCCTTGAGATAGCTCTCGGCCATGGCGATCGCCGAGGCGGCCGGGGCGTAGAAGGCCGAGCCGGTCTTGAGCAGGTTGACGATCTCGCCGCCGCCCTTGCGGGTGCGCTCGACGATGGCGTCGAGACGCTCCTGGGTGGTCCACTTCATCTTGACGAGGTCCGGCAGCGGGATGCCGGCGACGCCGGAATAGCGGACCAGAGGCACCATGTCGTCGCCATGGCCGCCGAGCACGAAGGCCGAGACGTCCTTGACCGAGACCTTGAACTCATCGGCGAGGAAGTGGCGGAAGCGGGCGGAGTCGAGCACGCCGGCCATGCCGCAGATCATGTTCGGCTTCAGGCCAGAGAACTTCTGCAGGGCCCAGACCATCGCGTCGAGCGGGTTGGTGATGCAGATCACGAAGGCCTTGGGAGCGTACTGCTTGATGCCCTCGCCGACCGACTTCATCACCTTGAGGTTGATGCCGATCAGGTCGTCGCGGCTCATGCCGGGCTTCCGCGGCACGCCGGCGGTGACGATGATGACGTCGGCGCCCTTGATGTCCTCGTAGGAGTTCGTGCCCTTGTAGCCAGCGTCGAAGCCGTCGACCGGCGCGGACTCGGCGATGTCGAGGCCCTTGCCCTGCGGCGTTCCCTCGGCGATGTCGAACAGGACGACGTCACCGAGTTCCTTCAGGCCGGCGAGGTGAGCCAGGGTGCCGCCGATCTGTCCGGCGCCGATGAGGGCGATCTTCTTGCGGGCCATTGCCTAGTCCTTGTCCTTGGATACGTGAACCGGAAAACCGTGGGTTCTTTGGCCCAACCCGGCGTGGGGCTCAACCCTGCGCAGATTATGGCAAATCCGTGAATTCAGGCACCAAAATCGGCCATTTTTCGGCGAATAGCAAAGGAAATCAAACTATTACAAACTTGGCCGGCGAGCCCTCTGCCTGAGCCGGTCAAAAACCGAGCAATGACATTTTACAAATTATGTCATTTTCTTTTGGATTTTAGATCACGCCGGTCGCCAATGTCCGAAGCGCGACCCTGATCAGCGTCGAAAGCCGGGCATCGACCGACTCCTGGGGGACGTCCGCCTCGAGCTCGAGTGCTGCCGGATGGATGAAGCGATGGGTCGCGTCGATCACGAAGGCAATCGCCCGGTCGCGGTCGCGCGGCTCGAAGGCGCCGGTGGCGATACCGTCGTCGATGACGCGCTCGAACAGGGCGCGGACCCGGGCGCGGTTGCGCCGGCTGATCGCATGGCGCTTGGCGACCGCCTGCGACAGCGCTGCGAACAGATGCGGGTCCTCGTGCAGCAGGTCGCGATTGGCCTTGGCCAGGGCCAGGATCAGGCGCTCGAGCTTGTCCTCCGCGGGATCGGGTCCATCCGCGATGTCGGCGAGCCTGCGTTCGGTCGCCTTGAGCCAGACATCGACCACGGCATCGACCAGCGCGACGCGCGAGGGGAAGTAGCGGTAGACATTGGCATGGGTCATGCCGGCCTCTTCCGCCACCGCCACGACAGTGAAGCGGCGCAGGCCGTGCAGCCTAAGATGCTCGCTGGCGACCGAGAGGATGCGGGTCTCGCTCGGCTCGCGCGCGACCACGGCTCAGGTCTCCACCAGCCCGGTCGTCTCGCCGCTCGCGGCGGAATCGGCGCGGCCATGCGGCAAGGCGAGATACTCCTCCGAGCGCATCTCGATCAGGCGCGAGACGGTCCGGTCGAACTCGAAGGCCTCGCGGCCCGAGCGCGCCACATAAAGCCCCGTCGGCTCCGCCGCCGCCGAGGCGACCAGCTTCACATGGCTCTCATAGAGCGCGTCGATCAGGATGATGAAGCGCTTGGCCTCGTTGCGCCGGTCCATATCCATCACTGGGATGTCGTCGAGCACCAGCGTATGGAAATCCTGCGCCAGAGCGAGATAATCCGAGGCGCCATAGGCCTGGGCGCAGAGATCGCTAAAGCTCGCCCGCGCCACGCCCGCAGCAGCCTGCGGCAACTTGAGTTCGTGCCCCTTGATGTCGATCGTCACCGGCGCGCCCCTGGCGACGCCCGAGAGCTTGAAGAAGGCCTTGTCGAGCGCCGCCCCCGCCGCCGCATCGGCCGGCACGTGATAGGTCGGCGCTCCGCCGAGCTTCTCCAGCCGGAAATCGGTACGCGCATCGAGCCGGATCACCTCGACCTTGCCGGCGAGCAAGCTGATGAAGGGCAGGAAGAGCGCACGGTTGAGGCCGTTCTCATAGAGCCGGGACGGCTCGACATTGGAGGTCGCGACCACCACGACACCGGCCGCGAACAGCGCCGTGAACAGACGGCCGAGGATCATCGCATCCGCGATGTCGGTGACCGTGAACTCGTCGAAGCAGAGCAGCGTCGCCTCGGCCGCCAGCGCTTCCGCGACCGGGCCGATCGGATCGGGCTCCTTGACCCTGCCGGCCTTCAGTTCCTGCCGATAGGCATGGATGCGCTCATGGACGTCGGCCATGAAGGCATGGAAATGCACGCGCCGGCGCGAGGCCAGAGGGGCCGCCTCGTAGAACATGTCCATCAGCATGGTCTTGCCGCGGCCGACCGAGCCCCAGATGTAGAGACCCTTGACGCTTTCCGGCGGCGGTTGCTTGCGGCCGAACAGCCAGCCGAGCGCGCTGCTCTTCTTCGCCAGCCGGCGGCTGGCGAGGGTTTCGGTCAGCGCCTGCAGGCGATTGACGACCGCGACCTGCGCCGGGTCGCGTTCGATCGCACCGGATTCGACGAGGGCGGCATAGCGTTCGGGGAGCGTAGCGGACATGGCCTGGAGGCAAAGGAGGAGCGCCTGAGGGTTACGGCAGGCCAGCCCGGCCCGCAAGCTTCAGCCGATTCCGGCCAGGCCGGCACCAACTCCCGCCCCTTCGAAACGCCGAGGATAATTCCACTGCATCGCGGCGCCTGCTCAGCAGATTTGCCCATTATTCCCGCATTTAGCGGTAATTTGCCGCAATCCGGTCTCTTGTATTCCGCATTCGCGAGCGCATCTTCAGCGCCGAGTTAGGGAAGAATACGCCTCCTGGTTGGCAGCGTGTCACAGCGCTTTATCAGGAGCTGCAATTGAATCGTTCGATGAAACCTGGCGCGAAAGCCAGGCACGGCGAGGTCAGGCGTCTCTGGCCTACCGAGCGCGACCTCTTCACCGCCCATCTTCTGCGCCTCGACGCCGCGACCCGGCGCGAGCGCTTCGGCACGGCGGTCAATGACGAATTCCTCGTCGACTATGCCGAGAGCACCTTCGGCATCGGCGGGCTGGTCTATGCCTATGTCGAAGAGGGAGAAGTCCGCGGCGCCGCCGAATTGCGCGGCCTGGAGGACTTCGTCGTGCAGACCGGCGAGGCCGCCTTCAGCGTCGAGAAGGGTCGGCGCCGGCGCGGCATCGGCGAGGCGCTGTTCGGACACCTGATCACCGCCGCCCGCAACCGCGGTATCCGGACGCTCTACATGACCTGTCTTCCCGAGAACATTGCGATGCGCAATCTCGCCCGCAAGTTCGAGGCGGAACTCGTCACAGGCTACAACGACGTCGAGTGCCGGATCTCGACCGGCGCCCCGACGCCCTTCACCCTGCTCGACGAGGCGCTCAACCACGCCCAAGGCTTCGCGGCCATGTCGCTCGCCCTGCAGCGCAAGCTCTGGCAGCCGGCGCTATTCGGCGCGGCTACCCGGACGCACTGAGCGACAGAAGCGGCGGTCAGCGATTGAGTGAGAGCGCCGCACCGGACTTGGTGACGGCGCCGTTCATCGCGCCGCTGCCGGCGACGCGCAGCCGCGCCACCACCGAGCCGCCGCGTTGGTAGAGATAGACCTCGCCGTCCCGATAATCCCAGGCGTTGACCTGCTGCAATTCGCGGTTGGAGCAGCCATTGGCGCTGGCGCGATAGAGGTCGAGAGAGGGCGCGCTCGAGAGCTGCACCCGGCAGGAGCCACCCGTCGCCTCCTGCGCCGTCCAGCTGCCGACGACGGCATCACGCGAGGAGCCGGCGCTGCGTGCCGGGGCCGGCGTCGGATTGGGGTTGGCGTTGGCGACCTGGCCGCGCAGCTGCGGCGCCTCGGTCACGCGTTCGACCGGCTGCTGGCCCTGCGGCGCGGCCTGGGGATCGAAGAAGGGATCGTTCGACGGCGGCAGACCGGCTCCGCCTCCCGGAGGCGCCGAGGCGACGGGATAGCCGCCCGGCGGCGGCAGCGGCTCGGACATGACCGGCGCCGAGGAGATCGGCGGGGCCGACTGGACCGGCTCGCTGTAGACCGGCCCGCGCCCCATGCCCGGGCCCGGCCCCGGACCGGAGAAGCGCTGCGAACCGGCACAGGCCGCCAGTCCGAGCATCGGCAGGAGGCCGGCGAGCCGCAGCAGGTGCGGCAGGGGAAGCATCTTCGGATTCATCTTCGCCATCTCGATTGCTCGGCCACCCGGCGACACCGCCGACGCAACCTTCCTTGCACCCTAGATTTCCTGCCTGAACAAGGCATGACCGCGTTCAAGGCGGCAAAATCCGCGCAGGTCAAGCAATCTCACGGTTTCGCGGGCCCCCGCGCCATGGCAGAACCGGCCGTATCGACAGTCTGGACCAGCCGATGAAGCCGCTCAGCCCCGCCACGATTCGCCCCCCCTTCGCCCGCTACAGCCACGGCGTCGAACTCCCGGCCGGGCAGCGGCTGGTGTTCTGCTCCGGCCAGCTCGGCATCGCCGCCGATGGCACGATCCCCGAAAGCCCGCGCGAACAGGCCGATCTCTGCTTCGCCAACATCGCCGCGATCCTCGGCGAAGCCGGCATGACCCTCGCCGACATCGTCCGGGTCAACGCCTATGTCACCGACCGCGCCCATATGAAGGGCTACATGGAATCGCGCGATGCCCATGTCGGCACCCCGCCGCCGGCCTCGACGCTGATGATCGTCTCCGGCTTCACCTTGCCGGAGTTCAAGGTCGAGATCGAAGTCGTCGCCGCCGCGCCGGAAAAGCGGCGCAAGACGGCGCGCAGCATCACCGCCCCGAAATTCTGAAGCCGGGCAGCCGGCTCAGGCCGGTTCCGGCGCGCGCCAGGGATAGGTCCAGGTCTCGGTCAGCGCCTTGTCGCCGGAGCGCAGGAAGGCGCGCAGATCGGCCATCTGGCCGGGCTCGACGGCGATGTCGAAGAAGGCGCGGAAGCCCTCGGTCTTGCGGTTCGGCACGATGAAGGCACGCACGATCCGCCCGTTCGAGATCGACGGCACGATCTCGACCTTCTCCGGCTGGTTGAGATGATAGGCGAGATCGCCACCGGAAAAGTCGATGATGAAGCGCCGCGCCCCGTCCGGCACCGGCTCGCCCGAGCCCAGCGCCTTGGGCCGTGCCTGGTAGGTGTTGATCGCCCGCCCGCCGGGATGCAGCTCGTCGGCATCGAGCATCGCAGAGAGCTTGTAGCGGAAGCTGAACTCGCGGCCGGGCTCGACAGGATTCTTCGGCGCCCAGAGCGCGACCACATTGTCGTTCGTCTCGTCGGTGGTCGGCAGCTCGATCAGCTCGACATGCCCCTCGCCCCAGTCACCCTCCGGCTCGATCCAGTAGGAGGGCCGCAATTCGTAGGCGAGGTCGAGATCCTGATAATGCTCGAAGACGCGATCGCGCTGGATCAGGCCGAAGCCGCGGACATTGCGCTCGACGAAATAGGACGAGGCCTGCTCGCGCGGATTGCGTAGCGGGCGCCAGATCCACTCGCCGCTGCCGGAATGGATCATCAGCCCGTCGGAATCGTGCAGCTCGGAGCGGAAATCGTCGTGGAAGCGCCGGTCGTTCTCGCCGGTGAAGAACATCGAAGTCAGCGGCGCGAGCCCGAGCCGCTCGATCTTCCGACGAGCGAACAGGGTCGCCGAAACGTCGAGCACGCTGTCCTGTCCGGGATAGATGTTGAAGCGATAGGCGCCCGTCGCCGAGGGCGAATCGAGCAGGGCGTAGACCGTGATGCGCTCGGCATTGGCCGCCGGCGAATCGATCCAGAACTCGCGGAAGACCGGGAACTCCTCGCCATCGCGCACGCCGGCGCCGATCGAAAGCCCGCGCGCCGACAGCCCATAGCGCTGGCCGCGGCCGAGCACACGGAAATAGCTCGCGCCGATGAAGGAGATCAGCTCGTCGAAGACGCGCGGATCGTTCAGTGGATAATGCAGGCGGAAGCCGGCGAAGCCGAGATTGACCGGCAGCGGCTTCTCGAATTTGGTGCGGCCATAATCGAAGAGATTGGCAGCGTAGGGTACCGGCGTCGGCACCCCGTCGCGGATGACGTTCACCGTCACCGGCCGGGTGAAGAGGAAGCCGGGATGGAACATCTGCATGCGGAAGCCGGTGTTCGTCTGCGCCAGCATCGAGCGCTCGGGCCGGAAGCGGATCTCGCGCCAGGCGTCGAAATCGAGCCGCGTCAGCGCCTCAGGCAGGCTTGGTCCCGCTTCATAGGGCGCCAGCGAGATTTCGCGGGCGCGCCGCACCACTTCCTCGAAGCCGAATCGCGGTTGCGGCGGCGACGCCTCGGGCTGCTGGGCCAGCAGCGCCTGCGGCGCAGCCGCGGCGCACAGGGCGGCGCTCAGCCCGGCCAAAACCCGGCGGCGGTCAGTCACGGTCATGATAGAAGCTCGTCCCAGTCATAGGGCGCCCTTAAGGCGCTTTCCGACAATGACTTAGGCGATGAAATGGGGCCGGTCTAGGGCCGGATCCGGCCGCTGCCGAGGCGGTCGCCGCACTCTAGCAACCACTCTTTGGAATCTCGCGCCGCGTTCGCCAAAAAAACCGCGTCCGGGCGTAAGAAAAAACTTGAAGCCGGGGTCACCCGTCCGTATATGGGCCTTACCCAATTCGCACGTGCCTGTGGCCGCGTGCCGGTCGGTGGGCATCCGGACAAGAGGCCGGACAGCCGCCAGGGATGGGAAACGGATGGAGGGGGATGGATATCCCCTCAAATCACGCTCCCGGTCTTCGCAAGAGGGCCGCTCCCGAACAGCGACTGGCAGCCGGAGGCGAAACCGGCGAACCCCGAATCTCCACGGGGGACGTAGCTTAAAGCAACGACGGAGCGGGCTTTTTTGGTCTCGTTGACCCTCCAAAGGTCAACACCGAAGAGGCTTGTCCTTCATTGCCGGCCGTGCGGGGATAAATCTCCCAATCGACGGTGTTTTCGGGTCCGGACGTTTCGTCCGCTGTCCTTGGCGTCTCCATCGCGCCTCGGATCGCGAACGTTTCAACCGGCTACACGTCGTATCGGCGCCGCTTGCGCCGAAGAGGAGTCGCGCCGATGACCGAGCGCATCCGTGCATTTCTGCGTGACCGCCGTGAGGATGGTCCCTGCGTCGTGATCGACCTCGAGGTCGTGCGCGAGAACTATGTCGCCTTCTCCCGGGCGCTGCCGGACACCCGCGTCTTCTACGCGGTCAAGGCGAACCCGGCGCCGGAAGTGCTGCGCCTGCTGGCCAAGCTCGGCTCCTGCTTCGATTGCGCCTCGGTCGTCGAGATCGAGCTCGCGCTGTCGGCCGGCGCCACGGCGGACCGCATCTCCTTCGGCAACACCATCAAGAAGGAGCGCGACGTCGCTCGCGCGATGGAGCTCGGCGTGCGCCTGTTCGCCGTCGACTGCATTGCCGAGACCGACAAGATCGTCCGTGCGGCCAAGCTGACCGGCACGCAGGATGCGAGCATCTTCTGCCGCATTCTCTGCGACGGCGCCGGCGCCGACTGGCCGCTCTCGCGCAAGTTCGGCTGCGTGCCCGAAATGGCCGCGGACGTGCTTGAGCATGGCCATCGCAACGGCCTGCGCGCCTATGGCATCTCGTTCCATGTCGGCTCGCAGCAGGCGAACGTGCACGCCTGGGATTCGGCCCTGGCCTCGGCCTCGGCGGTGTTCAAGGAGTGCGCCACCCGCGGCATGTCGCTGTCGATGGTCAATCTCGGCGGCGGCTTCCCGGCCCGCTATCTGCGACCGATCCCGGGCGTTCCGGCCTATGGCGATGCGATCTTCCAGGCGCTGTCGAAGCATTTCGGCAACCGCCTGCCGGAGACCATCATCGAGCCGGGTCGCGGCATGGTCGGCGAAGCCGGTCTGATCGAGGCCGAGGTCGTCCTGATCTCGAAGAAGAGCGAGGACGACCAGGTTCGCTGGGTCTATCTCGACATCGGCAAGTTCAACGGACTGGCCGAGACGATGGACGAGGCGATCCGCTACCCGATCCGCACGGAGCGTGACGGCGACGCCACGGTGCCTTGCGTGCTGGCCGGCCCGACCTGCGATTCGGTCGACGTGCTCTACGAGAAGACGCCTTACATGCTGCCCTTCTCGCTCGAGATCGGCGACAAGGTGCTGATCGAAGGCACGGGCGCCTATACGACGACCTATTCGGCCGTCGCCTTCAACGGCTTCCCGCCGCTGAAGCAGTACGTCATCTGACGTTTGACGGGGGCGCTGGCCGCCCCTTGTGAATCGGGTCCGGCGAAGCGCCCTGCCAGGATCGGCAGGCCGCCCGGGAAACCGGGCGGAGCGTTCGCGCCTCCAGAATGGAGGGCGCGGACGTGGCTCCCGCCGGACCCAATTTCCCCATTCCCTGACATAGAGGCCGCGTTCGCGCGGCGCCGGGAAGGTCCGCGGAGGCGCGGGTGCTCCGGCCGGAGGTGCGCCATGATCACGATTCGCGAGGAAATCGCCGCGGATGTCCCGGCCCGCGAGCTCCTGCTCGACCGCTGCTTCGGCGAGCGCCGCACCGCCAAGTCCAGCGAGCGCCTGCGCGAAGGCCGTCTGCCGGCCGAAGGCCTGGCGCTCACCGCCGAGCGCGATGGCGCCGTCATCGCCACCGTCCGCCTCTGGCATGTCGAGGCCAATGGCCGGCCGGCGCTGCTGCTCGGCCCGCTCGCGGTTGCGCCGGAACTGCATGGAGAAGGGCTTGGCGGTACGCTGATGCGTGAGGCGATCACCCGCGCCGCCGATCGCGGCCATGGCGCGATCCTGCTCGTCGGCGACGCGCCCTACTATCAGCGCTTCGGCTTCTCGGCCGCACCGATGGCCGAGCTTGCCATGCCCGGCCCGGTCGAGCGTGAGCGCTTCCTCGGCCTCGAACTGCGCGACGGCGCCCTCGCCGGCGTCAGCGGCGTGCTCAAGCCCACCGGCGCGCTCGTCGCGACCGAGGGAATGGACGGTCTCCGACGTCGCGCCGCCTGAAACCGGGGAATAGCAATCCTCATTGACGGGCAGGCCACAGGCCTGCCCGTTTTCGTTTGGGCCTGCGCTCCCGCACGATCCCGAGCAAGCTTCATTCAGCCGTCACCTTGATGGGCGAGCGTGGCGGCGCAGGCGCCTCGAAACCCAAGCCAACCGACTGCAAAGGCGGGGGTTTTTGCCACTCAGCATTGACGTGGGGGTCCCAACCCCATACGAGCCACGCTTCAGTTGAAAATCTAACCCAGGAGTTGAAAAGAATGATGGATTGGCCCGTACACGGCGAGATCACCGGCCCGATCGTGATGATCGGCTTCGGTTCGATCGGCCGCGGGACACTGCCGCTGATCGAGCGGCACCTTAAATTCGACAAGAGCCGGTTCGTGGTCATCGCGCCCGACGACGACAATCGGGCGCTTCTGGACGAACGCGGCATCCGCTTCATCCACGAAGCCGTGACGATCGACAACTACAAGTCCATGCTCGAGCCCCTGTTGACCGCGGGCGGCGGCCAGGGCTTTTGCGTCAACCTGTCCTGCGACACGGGTTCGCGCGACCTGATGGAATTCTGCTCCAGCCTTGGAGCCCTCTATATCGACACGGTCAACGAGCCTTGGCTCGGCTTCTATTTCGACCAGAGCAAGGGCCCGGCCGAGCGCTCGAACTATGCGCTGCGCGAGATGACGCTCGCCGCCAAGCGCGCCCGCGCGCCCGGCTCGACGACGGCCGTCTCCTGCTGCGGCGCCAATCCCGGCATGGCCTCGTGGCTCGCCAAGAAGGCCCTGCTCAATCTCGCTGCCGATCTGCGCCTGAACGTGCCGGAGCCGAAGACCCGCGAGGAGTGGGCCGCGCTGATGCAGCATGCCGGCGTCAAGGGCATCCACATCGCCGAGCGCGACACCCAGCGCTCCCGCAATCCGAAGCCGCCGGGCGTCTTCGTCAACACCTGGTCGGTGGAAGGTTTCATCTCGGAAGCCGTGCAGCCCTCCGAACTGGGCTGGGGCACCCATGAACGCTGGATGCCGGACAACGCCTTCACCCACGAGACCGGGTCGCAGGCCGCGATCTATCTGATGCAGGCCGGCGCCGAGACCAAGGTCAGGAGCTGGTGCCCGACGCCCGGCCCGCAATACGGCTTCCTCGTCACGCATAACGAGTCGATCTCGATCTCGGACTACTTCACCGTGCGCGACGACAGCGGCAAGGCGATCTACCGGCCGACCTGCCACTACGCCTACCACCCGGCCAACGACGCCGTGCTCTCGCTGCACGAGATGTTCGGCAATGCCGGCCGGCCGCAGACCGAGCACCACATCCTCGAGGAGAACGAGGTCGTCGACGGCATCGACGAGCTCGGCGTGCTGCTCTACGGCCACGCCAAGGGTGCCTACTGGTTCGGCTCGCAGCTCTCGACCGAGGAGGCGCGCACCTTGGCGCCCTACCAGACCGCGACCGGCCTGCAGGTAACCTCGGCCGTGCTCGCGGGCATGGTCTGGGCGCTCGAGAACCCGAAGGCGGGCATCGTCGAGGTCGAGGAGATGGACGTCAATCGCTGCCTCGAGATCCAGCGGCCCTATCTCGGCCCGGTCGCCGGCTACTACACTGATTGGACCCCGCTCGACGGCCGCCCGGGCCTGTTCCCGGAGGACATCGACACCTCCGACCCCTGGCAGTTCCGCAACATCCTGGTGCGCTGACCAGCGACGCAAGCAAAAAGGCCCGCCTTCCGGCGGGCCTTTCTCGTTCTGGTGCCTGCGCGCGGTATCAGAAGCGCGGCGTCGAGAAGCTGTTGGCGAAGGGGTTGCGGCCGCCGCCGATGCGCGGCGGCAAGGTGCCCTCGCCATAGAGCTCGCCAGCAGCCGCATAGACCGGGCTGGCGATGATGTTCTGAGTCGCGTAGCGGTTCATGCTGCCGACCGCGACGACGTTGCCGGCGTCGAAATAGCTGCGCTTCTGCACAGTGATGCGCAGCGGCCGCCGCTCCTGCGCCTCTGCCAGAGAGACGGCGAAGGTCGTGGCGGCGAGTGAGATGGCGAGGCCGGCGGCTAGACGCGAGAACGAACGCATGGGAGGTCTCCTGAGGCGGCTGCCCCGCCGGGGCTGATGTCCAATCGGTGACGCAACGGTACAACGCCAGAGTTAATGTTTTTGTTGCGCCTTGCTAGGGGTGGACGGGGGTCACGACGCCGTTACCGCGGATCGTCCCTAACGTAGTTGGCCCTGCTTGCCGGAAGTCGTCTTCAGGGCCGGAGCCTTGCCGTCGGCTTCGAGCCCGGCGCCCTTCCGCCCAGCCGCCGCCTGACGCGGCACCGAGCAGCCCGGTCTGCGGTGCGGCTCGGCCTTCGCGAAGAGCGCTCGCAGTTCAGAATCATCGCCAGCGCTGAGCAGCTCGATCCGATCGAGCATGCAGCCGAGCTGGGCCCGGTCGGCCGGCTTGCCCTCGCCGCCGCACCACCAGCCCGAGAAGGAGAGATGCGCCGATCCGTCGAGATGACGGAAGCCGATGCAGGCGCGCCCGGCATTGCCGTCATTGAGGCTGATATCGGCGGTCTCGACCATGCCGAACTTGGTTTCGAGCGGCGTCGTCGCGCCGCTGCGCCCGACCGAGAGCCCGCGCGCCGCGCTCTCGCGCACCAGGGCGATCACGAAGGGCTGTGACAGCCCGGCCGGGGCGCCCTGCACGCCGCTCTCGCGGTTGACCTGCAGCTTGAGCGCAAGCAACGGCTTATCCTCGCCGAACTCGCCAAAGCTCAGCACGTCCTCGCGGCGCGTACCGTCCTGGCTGCGCCGCGCCTCATAGCCGGTCCGCTTGCCGAGTTCGGGGGTCTCCAGCCCGAAGAGCGCGACCGGCCGCGCGATGCTGATCCAGCCATCCTCGCCAAAGGCGGCCGGAACCGCCTGGATACGCACGTCGCGGATCGCAGGTCCGGCCGGCGCCTCGAGCGGCACCATCGTCGACAGGGTCGGCAGCGCCGCCTCCGGCTCGCCAGAGGACAGTCCGGCGACAAGCGTTGCGGTCAAGCCGATACCGGTCGCCGCAGCAACGCCACGCCAGATCAGCCCATGCGTCAGCCCGGCGCCCGCCGAGCGCCCTACTCGGCCGGCAGCGCGGGCAAGACGCACCGCACCGGCCTCGATCGCGTCGGCGCAATCGATCAGCAGCGTCACCGCATCGCGGCGCCTTCCCTGGCTCGCCTGCGACGGTACGGGCCGCGCCTCCACGGCCTGCGCCGGCCTCGACAGACGCAACGGCACATCTCGCAACCACGCGCGAATAGCGGTCTTGATATCCAAGGACACGGCACGACCCGACATCATGCGGTGCGGCCGGCTTCTGCCGCCGCCTCCGCTCCTCACCCGCGAGCAGCTTCGGTCGTGCCGGTCAGCGGCTCGTTACCGCCGGCCTGCGATCGTGAAACAGGGTCAACGCCAGGTAAGGAGGCAGGGTTAACGCCGCCGGGGCTGCCGCTCGCCGCCCGGCGATTTGACTTTTTGCCGGCGCCGGTGTTTGGGAAGGCCTGCTGGAAGCTGCTATCCTTCCAGCTTCGCGATGATGCTCAGCTTTGGGTTGGCTCTGTGACCTTCCGTCCGACGACGAAATGCACGACCAAAACGGCGACCGGGAAAACCCGGACGCTGCGCTGACGCTTCGCCTCGATTCCGGGTTCTCCCCCCCGGCCGGGGTCAACGGCCGGAACCGCGATCGAGATCGGCGGTGAAGGTTTCCCCGGGGAGGCTGAACCGGTTTTCGCCAGAAGGAATTCCAGCATGAGCTTCAAGGTCGCGGTAGTCGGCGCCACGGGCAATGTGGGCCATGAGATGCTCGACATCCTGGCCGAGCGTGCCTTCCCCGTCAGCGAGGTGGTGGCGCTCGCCTCGCAGCGCTCCATCGGCACCGAGGTCTCCTTCGGCGACAAGACGCTGAAGGTGAAGGCCCTCGATCATTACGACTTCTCCGACACCGACATCTGCCTGATGTCGGCCGGCGGGGCCGTCTCGAAGGAATGGTCGCCGAAGATCGGCGCGCAGGGCTGCGTCGTCATCGACAACTCCTCGACCTGGCGCATGCATCCCGACGTGCCGCTGGTCGTGCCGGAAGTGAACGCGGCCGCCGCCGCCGGCTTCACCAAGATGAACATCATCGCCAACCCGAACTGCTCGACCGCGCAGCTCGTCGTGGCGCTGAAGCCGCTGCATGAGCGCTTCGGCATCAAGCGCGTCGTCGTCTCGACCTATCAGTCGGTTTCCGGCGCCGGCAAGGAGGCGATGGACGAGCTCTTCAACCAGACCCGCTCCGTGTTCTCGGCCGGCGAGGTCGCCTCCAAGAAGTTCCCCAAGCGCATCGCCTTCAACCTCATCCCGCAGATCGACGTCTTCATGGAAGACGGCTTCACCAAGGAAGAGTGGAAGATGATGGCGGAGACCAAGAAGATCCTCGATCCGAAGATCAAGCTGACCGCCACCTGCGTACGCGTGCCGGTCTTCATCGCCCATTCCGAGAGCGTCAACATCGAGTGCGAGAAGCCGGTCACCGCCGAGGAAGCGCGCGAGATCCTGCGTACCGCTCCGGGCATCCTCGTCATCGATAAGCACGAGCCCGGTGGCTACATCACCCCGCATGAGGCGGCCGGCGAAGACGCGACCTACATCTCGCGCATCCGTGAGGACAACACTGTCGAGAACGGCCTCGCTTTCTGGTGCGTCTCCGACAATCTGCGCAAGGGCGCAGCCCTGAACGCGGTCCAGATCGCCGAGGTGCTGGTCAACCGCAAGCTGATCCAGCCGCGCAAGCAGGCGGCCTGAGGCGAACTCCCATCGATCGCGCGTCGCGGCGAACCTCGCCGCGACGCGCAAATCCTCCGCCAGCTCAGCCGGCCATCTTGCGGCAGCTTTCGGCGCAGGCCCGGCAGGCCCTGACGCAATCCTCCATCTGTCCGACGCGCCCGCAATCGCGGGCGCAATCCTCGCAGATTTCGGCGCATTCCTCACAGAGATGGCGGTGATGCGGCGTGCCGAGCAGCATCAGATGCGCGGCGCTGCGGCAAACCTCCGAACAGGCGAGCATTAGCTGGATATGAGCCGGCTTCGCATGCTCACCGCCGAGTTCGAGACAATGCGAGGACGCCATGTCGAGGCAGGTGCGGTAGCAGCGCAGGCAATTGTCGATGCAGGCCTGCATGGCGGAACTCGTATGCATGCGCAGTCTCCTTGCTGGAAAGGGTCAACCCCTGCCCAAGCAAGTCCTCCGGCCTGCTGCAGTTCCCGACTGCAACATGATGTAACAATCGAACGGTCCGGAGAGCCGCCGTCGCTCGCACGCATGCCCGCCTTTCCGTCTTAGCGCGAGCACTGCCGGGCTAACCTGCTAGGCTCTACGCACCTTCCCTCCCGCAGCGGACAGCGTGCGACAGTCCACAAGCCCTGCCCCGCAGCCCGCACAGAGCGGGCAGCACCCCGCTCCGCGGCGCGAGAACTCGCTGCGCGGCATCGGGCTCGTGCTGCTCGGCGGCGCCTTCCTCTCCAGCGCCGACGCCGTCTCCAAGCTGATGGCCGAGACCGTTCCGGCGCTCCAGATCACCTGGCTGCGCTACGCCGCCTTCGCCCTCATCATGCTCGCAGTCACGCTTCCGGGCGGCATGGCGGCGCTGAAGCCAAGGCGTCCAAAACTCCAGCTGGCGCGCGGCATCGCCGTCACCGTCTCCTCGATCCTTTTCGTCTCCTCGCTGAGATACCTGCCCATCGCCGACGCCACCGCGACGAGCTTCATCTCGCCGCTCTTCGTCACCGCGCTCTCGATCCCGTTGCTCGGCGAGAGGATCGGCTGGCGGCGCTGGACGGCAACCATTGTCGGACTGATCGGCGTGCTGATCGTGGTGCGCCCCGGCGGGGCCGGCTTCCAGCTCGCCGCCTTGCTGCCGATGCTCTCGGCCTCGTCCTGGGCTTTCGCGCTGATCTTCACGCGGATGATGAGCGCGACCGAGAACCCGGTCACCACCCTGGCTTGGTCCGCCATCATCGGCTTCCTACTGCTGAGCCTGCTACAGCCCTTCGGCTGGCAGCCGCTGACGGCGCAGGCGATCTGGCTCGGCGTCTTCGTCGGCGTCGCCTCGACGATCGGCCACTGGTTCGTGATCCTCGCCTTCAGGCATGCCGATGCTTCGCTGCTGGCGCCCTTCGCCTATCTGCAGCTGCTCTGGGCCTCGATCTTCGGCTACTTCATGTTCGCCGCGCTGCCGGACCGCTTCACCTGGCTGGGAGCGGTCATCATCAGCGCCTCCGGCCTCTATATCGCCCATCGCGAGCGCCTTCGCGCCCGCGGACCGCTCATCCGGGATTGAGCGGCGGACCGAAAGCCGGACCTAGCCCGGCCTCTTCACCGCATAGTGCGCCAAGAACATCGCCACGGCCGAGGCGACCACCCGCGCGATCTCCTCGTCGTCCGGCGGCATCGGCACAGCGTTGAAGAGGCGCGGGCGCGTCAGCGTCGATTGGCAGAGATCGATGAACTGCGAAGCGGCCAGCGCCGGATCCTCGATCGAAAGCTCGCCGAGCTCGGCCCGCCTTTGCAGGAAGGCAGCGAGGCGTCGTGTGCCCTGCATCGGACCGCGCTCATAGAACTCGCGGCCGAGCTCCGGCATGCGCTCGGCGACACCGAGCACGATGCGCTGGGCGCTCAATGCGAATCCGCCGGTGATCAGCCTGACCAGCCTTTCGCCGAAACGGGAGAGGGCCTGGGCGAGGTCGGGGATATCGGCGAGCGCCTCGTAGATCCCCTGCTTCTGTTTTTCGCGCTCGCGCTCGATCAGCGCGACGAACAGATGCTCCTTGTCCTCGAAATAGACATAGAGCGTGCCCTTGGAGACGTTCGCCGCAGCGGCGATGTCCGCCATGCTCGATGCGTCGAAGCCGCGGGCCGTGAAGACCGCATGGGCGCCTTCCAGGATCTGGTGGCGCTTGTCGGGATCCGCGCCGGCGACGCGCCGGTTGCGGGCTCGGGATCTGGCTGGCCGCTCAGCTATCGCAGTCATCTCGTTCCATCCGCGGCGCATCTCGCACCTGCAAAAATAATCGAACCACCTAGTTCGATTTGCCCTTGATATGCCTCTTTCCTGGCGCTATCTCAAGCCCTCATCGAACTGACTGGTTCGAATTGAAATCGTCAGGGCAACACATGACGGCCGAAACCCTCACCGAGAAGCATTCCGAGGCCCGCCGCGACCGGCTGAAGCTGGTCGACGCACGCCTCGAGACGGCGCAGCCGCCTGCCGAAGCGCGCAAGCCGGAGGAAGCGGCACCGGGCAACGAGCAGAGCGCAGCCGCGCCGCCTGCCGGCCGCAAGCCGGTCAAGCGCATGGCGCTGATCCTCTTGGCCGGGACCGTGCTCGCCGCCGGTGGCTGGTTCGGCCTCGACTGGTGGCGCAATGGCCGCTTCATCGTCTCGACCGACGACGCCTATGTCGGCGCGGAAATGGCGACGATCTCGGCCAAGCTCGCGGCCAATGTCGCGACCGTCTCCGTGACCCGGAACCAGGAGGTCAAGGCCGGCGATGCGCTGGTCGGCCTCGACGATGGCGACCAGCGCATCGCCCTCGACAGCGCCAAGGCGAAGAGCGCGACCGCCGCCGCCACCCTCTCCCGCATCGACGCCCAGACCGACGCCGCCCGCGCCAGCCTCTTACAGGCCCAGGCGCAGGCGACCTCCGCCGAGGCGGCCGTGACCCGCAGCCTCGCCGATTTCGAGCGCGCCAACAGCCTCGCCGCCAAGTCCTATGGCTCGCAGGCGACGCTTGACGCTGCCACCGCCGCGCGCGACCAGGCTGCCGCTGCGCTCGCCAGCGCCCAGGCCGGCGTCGCTCAGGCCAAGGCCAATATCGAGGTGCTGCAGGCGCAGCGCGTCGAGGCCGCACGCCAGGCCGACGAGCTCAAGGTCGCCGAGGAGAAGGCGGCGCGCGACCTCTCCTTCACCAGGATCACCGCGCCGATCGACGGCCTCGTCGCCAACACCAATGTCCAGCTCGGCGACCTCGTCAGCGCCGGCAAGCGCCTGATGTCGATCGTTCCGCTCGACCAGGTCTATGTCGACGCCAATTTCAAGGAGACGCAGGTCGGCCCGCTGAAGATCGGCGCCAAGGCGACGATCACAGTCGACGCCCTGCCCGGCCAGGTCTTCGAGGGCACGGTCAGCGGCATCGCCGGCGGCACCGGCTCGGTGTTCTCCCTGCTGCCCGCCGATAACGCGACCGGCAACTTCACCAAGATCGTCCAGCGCGTGCCGGTGCGCATCGCGCTGGCGCCCGAAGCGGTCGCCCGCCACACGCTGCGGCCGGGCATGTCGGTGGTCGTCAGCATCGATCCAAGGCCGCAGAAGCACTGAGCCGACCAGCACACCAGCCCCATCCCGAGGAGCCGTCCCGTTGGGGATGGCGTCTCGAAGGATGATCCAGCGCCCCCTGGAGCCATCCTGCGAGACGAGGCCTGACGGCCGCTCCTCAGGATGAGGGCTGCAAAGAACCGAAGCCAGGGAGGCCATGATGGCCACCGCGACCCTTGTAGGCCCGGCCGGCGCCCCGCCGGCCTCCGACGCCATTCCGGCGAGGCGCATCTTCGCCTTCCTCGCCATGGTCTTCGGCATGTTCATGGCGATCCTGGACATCCAGATCGTCTCGGCCTCGCTCGCCGAGATCCAGGCCGGGCTTTCGGCCTCGGCCGACGAGATCGCCTGGGTCCAGACCGCCTATCTGATCGCCGAAGTGATCATGATCCCCCTGTCCGGCTATCTCAGCCGGGCGCTCTCGACCCGCGTCTTCTTCACCATCGCCGCCGCCGGCTTCACCGTCGCGAGCGTGCTCTGCGCGATGTCGTCCTCGATCAACGAGATGATCCTGTGGCGCGCCGTGCAGGGTTTCATCGGCGGCGGCATGATCCCCGGCGTCTTCGCCGCCGCCTTCACAATCTTCCCGGCCTCCAAGCGCCCGATCGTCTCGCCGCTGATCGGTCTGATCGCGACGCTCGCCCCGACTATCGGCCCGACCATAGGCGGCTATCTCAGCCATGCCTTCTCCTGGCACTGGCTGTTCCTGATCAATGTCGTGCCGGGCATCGGCGTCTCGATCGCCGCCTGGACGCTGATCGACTTCGACAAGCCCGACCATAGCCTGCTCAAGCGCTTCGACTGGCTCGGCCTCGCCAGCATGGCCGCCTTCCTCGGCAGCCTGGAGTACGTGCTCGAGGAAGGCACGCGGCTCGACTGGTTCCAGAGCCATGAGATCGTCTTCTTCACCGGGCTGATGGTCGTCGGCTGCGTGCTGTTCTTCTGGCGGGCGCTGACGCGCGACGACCCGCTGGTCGATCTCTACGCCTTCAGGAACCGCAACTTCGCCTTCGGCTCGCTGTTCTCCTTCACCATGGGCATTGGCCTCTATGGCCTGACTTATCTCTACCCGGTCTATCTCGGGCGCATCCGCGGCTATGACGCGCTGATGATCGGCGAGACAATGTTCGTCACCGGCCTCGCCATGTTCCTGACCGCGCCGATCGCCGGACGGCTCTCGGCCAAGCTCGACCCGCGCATATTGATGATGATCGGCTTCGGAGGCTTCGCGCTCGGCACCTGGCTCGCTTCCTTCGTCACCGCCGACTGGGATTTTCACGAACTCTTGATCCCACAGATTCTACGTGGCTGCTCGCTGATGCTGTGCATGGTGCCGATCAACAATCTTGCGCTCGGTACCCTGCCCCCGCAGCAGCTCAAGAACGCTTCGGGCCTCTACAATCTGACGCGCAATCTCGGCGGCGCCGTCGGCCTCGCCCTGATCAACACCTTCCTCAACAGCCGCACCGACCTGCATATCGCCCGTCTGCACGAGGCCGTCGCCGCCGGCCGGCAGGTGGCGGAGGAGAATCTCGCCATGCTGACGGAGCGCTTCGCCGACTATGGCGATGCAGCCCAGTCGATGGCGCTCGCGCTGATGAACCAGCGCGCCCACAAGCAGGCGCTGGTCATGGCTTTCGGCGACATCTTCCTCGCTTTGACTTTCATCTTCGCCGCGCTTGTCGCGCTGGCCCTGTTCATGCGCAAGCCCGGGCAGGCAGCGCCCGCCGGGGCGGGCCACTGAAGCCCCCGCCGCTGCGGCTTGCGCCGTGGACAACCCCCTGATGCGTCTTGCCGCAGGGGGTCCGGAATTGACAGGACCGCCGCGAGAAGGCAAAAATGATAACAATATCAGTAGTTTAGATATATTCTAAACTACGCGAAACAGAGCATGCGAGTTGGAAAGCGTTTCATGAGCATTCTGTCCCTGAAGGATGGCGCGGCAGCGCGCAGTCAGGCCGAGCAGATTCCGTGGCCCCAAAAAGCCCCGGCTGCCTGCCCGATCAGCGCCGTCAAATCCCGCCTGCGCAGCGTCGGCCTGCGGCCGACCCGCCAGCGCATGGCGTTGGGCTGGCTGCTCTTCGCCAAGGGCGACCGCCATGTCAGCGCCGAGATGCTCTATGAGGAGGCGCTGCGCGCCCGCGAGCCGCTCTCCCTGGCGACCGTCTACAATACGCTGCGGCAATTCTCCGAGGCCGGTCTGCTGCGCCAGGTCTCGGTCTCCGGCCCGAAGACCTTCTTCGACACCAACGTCTCCGAGCACCATCATTTCTACCATGAGGATGACGAGACGGTCGTGGACATCCCGGGCTCGGAGATCCAGGTCACCGGCCTGCCGGTGGCCCCGGAAGGCATGGTCGTGTCTTCGGTCGAGGTCATCGTGCGCCTGCGCCGCGCCGATGGTCAGGAGAGCGTCGCCAAGATCGCCGGAGGCAGCCGGGCGTGATCGTCTGCTCCTGCAACGTTTTGTCCTGCCGGCAGATCAAAGGTACCATCGCCCCCGACGGCTCAGGGCCGAAAACTGCGGGCGAGGCCTATGACTGCCTTGGCTGCAGCCCCGATTGCGGGCGCTGCGCCCGCGAGGTGCGCAGCCTGCTGGCCGAGGCGCGCGCCGCATGCGCCAGCCAGTGCAGCAGCTGCGCCAGCCGCGAGATCGATTGCGCGGTACATGTTTCAGTCGGGCTGATGCTGGCCGAGATCGAGATCGTCGAGGAGCGCGAGGCCGCCTGAGCCTCGCCACGCTTCCGGGTACCGCCCACCCGAATTCTGCGCTTCCCTTTTGCGAATACCGGACCTACATTAGGATCATTCTAATGTGGTCATTGCGCGAAGGAAGCTGCCATGAAGGGCGATAAGAAGGTCATCGAATACCTCAATAAGGGCCTGCGCTCCGAGCTCACGGCCATCAACCAGTACTGGCTGCACTACCGGATGCTCGACAATTGGGGGCTGAAGGACATGGCCAAGACCTGGAAGAAGGAGTCGATCGAGGAGATGGTCCATGCCGACCGCTTCGTCGACCGCATCCTCTTCCTCGAAGGCTTCCCGAACCTGCAGACCCTTGATGCGCTGCGCATCGGCGAAAACGTCAAGGAAGTGATCGAGTGCGACCTCAAGGCCGAGGTCGAAGCCCGCGCCCTCTACCAGGAAGCGGCGAAGTACTGCCGCGAGGTCGGCGACTACCCGTCCGAGGACCTGTTCAAGGCGCTGATGAAGGACGAGGAAGGCCATATCGACTTCCTCGAGACCCAGCTCGACCTGATCGGCCGCATCGGCCTCGAACTCTACACCCAGAAGCATGTCGGCGGCCTCGAGGGCGACGACCACTGAGCTTCGCCGGGACAGGCATTGGCATCATCAGGCCGGCCCGAGCGATCGGGCCGGCCTTTCCCTTTCGGGGGGATGGGATATCGGCCTCCTCGCCCAACAGCGCGGCCTATCCAAGCTCCCGCTTGCCGCCGGCACCTGACACAGAGGGGCCGCAAGCGCTGACGGAATCCGCTGTGGGTCCGACGGTCGTCGCAGTCGGCCGGGACGAGCAGCACCGCTTCGGCAAGCCTGGTCTCGCTAGCATCCTTGCTCGCCGGCCTCGGCGTTGAGGGAAGGCCCCTGAACGTGCTTGGGGCGGCGCGCCTCTCGGCACGCCGCCCCAAAATCTGGCCTGACGGCTCAGAAACGCTCAGATGTAGCTTACGTTCGCCGCTTCCGGGCCCTTCTTGCCGGCGCGGATCGAGAAGCGCACGCGCTGCCCATCCATCGGCGGCTGCAGGCCGCTGCGGCTCAGCGAGCTGACATGCAGGAACACGTCCGCGCCGCCCTGGTCGGGCGCGATGAAGCCGAAGCCGCGATCCGCGTTGAAGAACTTCACCGCGCCGTCATAGGGGCCTTCCATCGGCGCGCTCGCGCCGCGGTCATAGCCGCCGGCGCCGCCGCGGTCGTAACCGCCGCCACCACCGCCATAGCCACCGCGGTCGTAGCCGCCACCGCCGCCACGATCGTAACCGCCGCCGCCGTAGCCACCTCCGAAGTCATCGCGCGGCGGGCGCGGCGAAAACGGGCGGGCGCCGCCACCGCCACGCGGAGCGGCCGGCGTCGCGGTCGAGGCATCGATCTCATGGACCGCGACGACCTGCAGGCCGCGCCGCCCCTCGCCGAGATCGGCGATGATGGTGGCACCGGGCTGGAGGTCCTGCGCATCGAGCGGGCCGATGGACGAGACGTGGACGAAGACATCGCCAGAGCCGTCCGACGGAGAAGCAAAGCCGAAGCCCTTCTCCGGGTCGAACCACTTGATCTTGGCTTCGATGTTTTCGTGCGTGACGAAGGGAGCGGGGGCGGCGGGCTTGCGTCGATCGAACATGAAACTTCAGGAGGCTTGTGACCGGGAGGCGGCAATCTAGCGCAAGCAATACGTTTCGTCATCGGGTCGGCGCAGCAAAAATTATCGAGCATGCCGACCATGCCGCCGGCACCTCGTTGCCTGCTTCCCGTCCGCTTCCCCAGGGGCAGAAAGCCAGCCTCGATCCCGGATCTTGGACCCGATCCTGGGAGCAGAACGCTGCATTGCCGAGCAAACGCCCTTTTGGCCGGGCTCGCAAGCCGGGCCCGGAACACGGCTGTGCACGAATTCGTAAGCGGGAGCGCGCTTCTGCGCCGCCTTTCAATCGCAGCGGATCGACTGGACCTTCTTCGGCATCTCGCCGACCGCCGGGACGAATTGCCCGGTCTGCGGATCGAGCAGCATCAGCTCGCCGGTCGCGACCGCGAAATAGGCGCCATGCAGATGCAGGCGCCCCTTGCCCTCGAGGATGCTGATGCAGGGGAAGGTCCGCAGATTGGCGAGCGATTGCTGGACCGAAGCCAGCGCCAGCCGCTCGACATAGCTTTCGAAGTTCTCGTTGCGCCCGCGGCCGCCGGAACGCACTGCGGCCGGCTCGATCAGGGTAATCCACTTGCCGATGAAGTCGCCGGGCGAGAGCGGCCCCTGCGCGTCGTCTGCGAAAGCGCGGATGCCACCGCAGCGGCCATGGCCGAGCACGACGATATGCTCGACCTTGAGCGCCTGCACCCCGTATTCGAGCGCTGCCGAGGTTCCGTGCAGCTGATCGTCGGGCGAGAAAGGCGGCACCAGATTGGCGACGTTGCGGACGACGAACATCTCGCCGGGGCTCGCATCGAAGATCACCTCCGGCGACACCCGCGAATCGCAGCAACCGATCAGCATGATCTTCGGCGTCTGCCCGGATTCGGCGAGCTGCTCGTATCGGCTCTGCTCGCGCACGAAACGGTCGTCGAGGAAGGCACGATAGCCCTCGGTCAGGCGCTCGGGGAATGCTGGCGAAGATGCTGGTTCCATGCCGCAGTTGGGCCAGAAGGCGCGTGCCCTCGTCAAGAGCGGAAACGCATGATTCTGCTGCAACGCAGCATCAAATCGCGCAAAACCGGCTCTGCAATAGCGCCGCCAATGCTGTCGCATCGGCATCGATGACGACGCGCTTCAGGCGCGCGCTCGCGCCTGCGGTCAGTGAAACCTGCGAGCGGGAAACACCGAACTCCTTGGCCAGCAGCGCGACCAGCGCCGCATTGGCCCCACCCTCGCTCGGCGCCGCCCGGACCCGCGCCTTCAGCACCTGCCGGCCATCGGCCAGCGTCTCGACCCCGTCGAGACTGTCACGCCCGCCGCGTGGCGTCAGGCGGATCGCGATCGCAAGCCCGTCCGGCGTGACGGACCAGGCGGCCATCCGGCTAGAAGACGTTGGGGTAGATGTAGCGCTGGATCACGCTCTGGATGAAGAAGATGCCGAGCAGCAGGATGATCGGCGAAATGTCGATCCCGCCGAGATTGGGCAGCATGTTGCGGATCGGCCGCAGCGCCGGCTCGGTGACGCGATAGAGGAAATCCCAGACCGAGGCGACGAACTGGTTGCGCGTGTTGACGACGTTGAACGCGATGAGCCAGCTGAGCACGGCCGAGGCAATCAGGATCCAGACATAGAGGTTCAGCGCCAGCATCACGACATCGAGAACGGAACGCATCAAAGGACCTCTCTGAAAACCGTCCGGCGCGCTGATCGCCCGTCCGAAGAATGTTCCTGTCGGAAGCGATTGACAGGAACGCGACGCAGGGCCTAGAAGGCCAGCGCTTCGGGGCTGTAGCTCAGTTGGGAGAGCGCTGCAATCGCACTGCAGAGGTCAGGGGTTCGAATCCCCTCAGCTCCACCAAATTTCCTGCCTAGCGCATTGGAATTGGTGGATTTTTCCGAAGCCTGAAAACACCGGCCCGAACATCGATCCCTCCACCTGGCTGCCATAGGCAGGCGGATAGGGCACGCGCTGGCGTGGGCGGCGCTCGACGGGCGCGCCACAGATTCGAATCCGATCCCGCTGCCTCTGCGCTGCTTTCAGCCCGACGGCTCGTTTCGGCACCCGCGCGGCACTCCGGGAGATGACTGGGGACATGCTCCGCCGATCTGGCGCTCCCCCGGCTGCCGGAGAATTTGCTTTGGGGCTACCTCGGAAGAGCGCTCGACCAGCGCCCCGCCGACAGCCTAGATGCATCTCGACGCGGGTGAAGCAGGCGACGACCGAGTACCCCTCGGTGCGGCGGCGGGGCAGCACCGTTCCGCCCGCTCCATTCCCCATCACGGCGGCGGCTTACCAGTCGAGATCGGCCATGCCGCCCCTTGGCCTGGGCCTCTCTCGATCCGTGAACACATCGAAACGCGCGAGCCCGATAGCCCGCCGCGAGTTTCCGAACGCGCCCATCCAGCACCTCCAGCCGAGCCCGGCCGCACGTTGCCCATGCGCAACAACGTAGCGAAAAGCTGCGACATCGAACCAATTCCGACGCCTCACCGGGTGTACGCGAATCACCTGGCGCCTCAGAGTGACAGTTACGTCACCGTCCGCAGGTGGCAGCCGATGCCTACCGAGGACCGATGCCTTCCCATCTGAAGCGTAGTCTGCGCCACACGACCGCTCTCGTCGCCCCCCGCCCCCGGCCTACGGCGAGCGCGCTGGCAACCGGCGTCATCGCCGGCGTGCTGCTGCTCCAGCCTGGCCAGGTTCTAGCTGCGGATCAGACCTGGAACGGCCCGGGCGTGGATTTCAACGCCGGCGCGAACTGGGTTTCCGGCGTGGCTCCGGGCAGTAGCAGCGACACTGCCGTCTTTGCTGGGACGACTGCGCCATCCGCATTGTCGGTCTCGGCAAATACCTCTCTTGGCGGGATAAGATACGATGCCGGCGCCGCCGCCTACACTCTCACGCTCGGCCAGAGCATGCAGGTATTTGGCGATATCTCAAACGCCTCAGCCAGCACCCAGACGATCAACGTCGGCGGCAACGCCTTCTTCTTCTACGGCACGGCGGCAAGCGGCAGCAACGTCACCTACACCCTGACCACCGGCAACATCCAGTTCCGCGACAGTTCGGTCGGCGGGATGTCGCGTTTCGTGACCGGCACCAGCGGGCAGATCGCTCTGTTTGATACGGCGAATGCCGTCACCCTGGGCTCGCTGAGCGGCGGGGGCGTCGTCAGGAACTGGTCCGCCAGCAACACGACGCTGACCATCGGCGGCCTCAACGAATCGACCACCTATTCGGGCGCGATCTATTCAGAGGTCGGCGCCGGCACGCTGGCCGTCGCGAAGGAGGGCACGGGCACGCTGACGCTCACCGGCACGAACACATATTCCGGCGGAACCACGATTTCGGCGGGCACCCTGCAGATCGGCGATGGCGGCGCGACCGGTTCGATCACCGGCAACGTCACGAACAACGCCGCCTTGACATTCAATCGTTCGGACAGCGTCACCTTCGCCGGCAACATCACCGGCTCGGGCAGCGTCACCCAGTCCGGCGGCGGCACGCTGATTCTGACCGGCACGAACGGCTGGTCTGGCGGAACCACCATCACCACCGGCTCGACGCTGCAGGTGGGCGATGGCGGCGCGGCCGGCACGCTCGGCAGCGGCGCGATCATCAATGACGGCGTGCTCGCTTTCAAATTCTCGTCGATCGCGATTATTCGCGACGTCGCCAGCGCGATCAGCGGCGCGGGCTCGCTCAACGTCATCGGCGGCGGCATCTACCTGACGGCTG
Organism: Allobosea sp. WAO; assembly: GCF_001509835.1. GTDB lineage: Bacteria > Pseudomonadota > Alphaproteobacteria > Rhizobiales > Beijerinckiaceae > Allobosea. Next base: position 172,771 of record NZ_JXTJ01000012.1, on the reverse strand, counting down.
ACAACACCTATTCCGGCACGACGACCATCGGAACGAACAGCGGTATCGCGATCGGCTATCACAGCGCTACCGGGACTCTCGGCACCGGCGCGGTGACGAACGACGGGCAATTAGTGGCGGCCCGCACAAATCGGCACGTCATCGCCAACGATATCAGCGGCAGCGGCACCTTTCGGCAGAGCGGCACCGGCACGGCTGTCCTGACCGGGAACAACAGCTACACCGGCACGACGACCGTCAGTAGCGGCAGTACACTGCAGGTCGGCGATGGCGGCACGAGCGGCACCCTCGGCACCGGCGCGGTCACGAACAGCGGAACCCTGGCGTTCGACCGGACCGACATCCATGTCGTTTCCAACGCGATCGCCGGCTCCGGTAGCCTGCAGCAGCTGGGAACCGGCACCACGATTCTGACCGGCACGAACGCCTATGGCAGCGGCACCACCATTTCGGCGGGCACCCTGCAGATCGGCAATGGCGGCACGACCGGCTCGCTCGGCACCGGCAGCGTCTCGAACAGCGGAACCCTCGCCTTCGACCGGACCGACATTCATGTCGTGTCCAATGCGATCACCGGTTCCGGTAGCCTGCAGCAGCTTGGTACCGGCACCACGATCCTGACCGGCACGAGCACCTATTCCGGCGGCACCACCATTTCGGCGGGCACCCTGCAGATCGGCAGTGGCGGCACGACCGGCTCGATCTCCGGCAACGTCGTGAACAACTCCGCTTTGGCCTTCAACCGCTCGGACAACGTTACCTTCAGCGGCGTCATCAGCGGCTCGGGCTCCCTGACCCAGTCGGGCGGTGGCACGCTGATCCTGACGGGCGCAAATCTTTACACCGGCACGACGACAGTCAGCACCGGTTCGACGCTACAGATCGGCAATGGCGGCACGACCGGCACGCTCGGCAGCGGCGCGGTGACGAACAATGGTGTCCTCGTCGTCAATCGGGCGGTGGTTGGCGGCACAATCACGATCGCCAACGCCATCGGTGGCACCGGCTCGCTCAATGTCAGTTCAGGCGGAGCGATCCTGACGGGGGCGAATACTTATAGCGGCACAACCCACATCTCGGCGAGCGGCGGGATCCAGGTCGGCTCCGGCGGCACGACCGGCAGTCTCGGCTCCGGCGCAGTGACGAACGACGGTCTGCTGTACCTGAACCGGAGCAATACGTACGTCGTTTCCAACGCAATTGGCGGCAGCGGCGAGCTTCGGCAGCTCGGTACCGGCACAACCGTCCTCACCGGCAACAACACCCGCACCGGCCTGACCACCATCGACAACGGCAGGACGCTGCAGGTCGGCGATGGCGGCACGACCGGCACGCTCGGCAGCGGTGCGGTCAACAACGGCGGCGCGCTTGTCTTTGACCGAGCTGGGCAGGTGACGCAGACGGGCGCGATCTCCGGCTCCGGCACCCTGCGCAAGGAAGGCACGGGCGAGCTCGTCCTCACCGGGAACCATGGCTATACTGGCGCCACCACGGTGAATGCCGGCACCTTGTCGGTCAACGGCGTGCTCAGCGCCTCCTCGCAGGTGACGGTGAACCCCGGCGGAACGCTGGGCGGCAACGGCACGGTGACGACCACCCAGATCAATGGCGGCACGCTGTCGCCCGGCAATTCGGTCGGCACCATCGCCATCGGCGGCAGCCTCGCCTTCACGGCCGGCTCGACCTATCGCGCCGAGATCCAGGGCGCGAGCGCCGACCGGGCCGATGTCGCGGGCACGGCGTCGCTCGCCGGCACATTGCAGCTCGTCGGGCTGGGCGGTGCCTATCGCTTCTCCTCGCCCTACACGCTTCTGTCCGCCACAGGCGGGCTCGGCGGCACGCGCTTCGACACCATCGCCAATCCCTTCGGAGACGGCGTGATCGTCACCGTGGGCTACACCTCGGGCGACGTCCAGCTGACCCTGGCTCCCAAGCCGTTGACCCCGCCCGAGCCCGGCCCCGATGTCCCGGTCACCCCGCCAGAGCCAACACCGCCCACGGTCGACCCAACGCCTCCGCCTGCCGGGCCGAGGATCATCGGCGTGACGGCACCCGCCAACGCCTATGCGATCGCGAAGTCCATCGACAAGGCGATTGCCAATGGCGGCGACCCGTCCTCGCTGTTCGGCATCTACAACCTGTCGGCGGCGGCGATCCCGGCTGCGGTGAACAGCCTGTCGGGCGAGATCCACAGCGCCGCGCCGGCGATGGCCCATATCGCCTCCGATCAGTTCCTGCGGACGATGCTCGACCCGATGGCGGCCGGTCGACTGGAAGCCGGCAGCGCCGGACCGGGTGGCGCCGCTTTCTCCGGCCTCGTGCGCAAAGAGGCCGACGAGCCCGCCGCCCCTTCCCGGCTCGACGCCCCCTTCTACTCGGTCTGGGGCTCGGCCTATGGCTCCTATGGCGCAGACGACGGCAACGCCGCGATCGGCACCGCCAAGCGCACCATCGACAGCGCGCATCTGGCGACGGGTCTCGACATCCGGCTGATGCCCGGCACCGTGGCCGGCATCGCGGTCTCCGGCGGCAAGGCGCGTGCCTCGCTGCCGGGCGTGCTCGGCAGCATCGATGCCGACGTGTTCCAGGCCGGCCTCTATGGCGTGACCCGGCTCGGCCCGGTCAAGCTCGGCGGGGCGCTGAGCTATGCAAGGCTCGACAACGATGTCAGGCGCAGCATTCCTGCGCTCGGCTCCAGCCTCGCCTCCTCCTATGACACCACCGCCTGGAGCGGGCGCCTGCAGGCGAGCACCGCCCTCTTCGCCTGGAACGGACTTGCGCTCTCGCCGCTGGCAGCGCTTCAGGCGACCCGCGCACGCAGCCCGGCCGTGGCCGAGGCGAACTGGGCCGGCGCCAGCAATGGCGCGCTCGCGCTGGCGCGGCGCAGCGATGTCACCAGCCGCAGCGAGCTCGGCCTGCAGCTCGATGCCGACAGCGCGCTCGCCGGCGTTCCCGTCACCGGCTATGTCCGAGCCGCCTGGGCGCATTACTTCCAGCGCGACGCCGGGCTGACCGCGAGCCTGACCGGGTTGCCGGGCGCGAGCTTCGCGGTGACCGGCGCCGAGATCGGCCGCAACAGCGCGCTCGTCAGCGCCGGTGTCGCGGCAAAGCTCAGCGAGCGCGTCTCGCTCGGCCTGAACCTCGATGGCGAACTCTCCGACCGCGGCAGCCGCATCGGTGGGTCGGCCCAGCTCAGGATCAGCTTCTGATCTCGGGCGGAGGCCGCGCTCACTCGCAGAGGACAGCGCCGCCGGCGCCCGGGCGCGGTCGCTTGCTGCCCCAGCAGGCGATCCAGGAATTGCCCTGCCCGGCCGGTGTCGAGATGACTGCGGACTTTCCGGCGCGGATCTGAACCGTGCAGCCCCCCTTGCCGGGCCCGCAGGAAAAATCGTCGCTGTAGCTGATGGTGACGCTCCGCCCGCAGCTGTTCACCAAGGTCTTGTTGCCCGTGAAAGAAGGTTCGCCGGCACGGATGCAGTTCGCCTGTCCCTCCGCCGGCGAGGTCTGCGTGAACACGAGCAGCCCGAGGGCGAGAAAAACCGGCGCCATGTCCACCCATCCACTCAAGGCGCTGCGTTGTGCAGCCCTCTCGCCGCCAGTCTGACCCGGCATCGCTCGCGCCGCTTCCCCCGTTCTGGTGAAGCGCAGCGCGAAGGCAGCGGCTAGCTCTGTGGACCGCCGACCATGGAGTGACAGATGAAGCCGACCAGCTTGCCCCGCACCGCCCGCGCCCTGTCCGGCGGCGCGCTTCTCGCCGCCGTCGTGCTCGCCTTGGGCGGCCTCGCCCTGCCCAGTGAGGCGAGCGCCCAGATCAGGTTGAAGCAGACGCAGCAATGGCGACCGACCTCGACGGTACCGAGCCGGAGCTACAATGTCCGCGACACCCCGCGTTACAGGGCCGAACAGGCCTTTGCCAGACGCAACGCAGAGGATAGGCGCCGCATGGAAGCGGATCGCAGGCGCTACGGACCCGCAATCCAGTTCGGCAATTCCCGCCCTTCGTCACGCAGCAGCAATACGAGATGCTGCAGCGGCGTGTCGCGCTAGTTCCGACACCGTTCACGCAAGGGGATCGGCGAATTGCGGCGCCGATCCCGACAAGACGACATCGACTGCAAGCGATCTGTTAACCGCTGCGACGAAAACGGGGCGGGTTTCGGCCCGCGCCTATGCTGGCCGTGCTGATTTTCACGCCGGTTTAGGACCGTACCCGCCATGGCAGCCTTCAGGTTGACATGGCGGATACATGATCTTGGCGAACTTCCCTTCTCTCGGCGCATTGGCTACCGGTCTCGCAATCGGTGTCCTCTCCACCTTCACGACCGCTCAAGCGATCGAAGGCAGGCCCGATCCGAAGACGGCGAACTCGGTCTGCGACAATGACGATGACGCCCCGACCGACGCCTTCGGCTTCACCGACGGTTCCGGCATCGCCGATCTCGGCCGCGGTAGCCTCGGCCTGACGCTCCATGCCGATGGCGGCGTCCGTCGCGGCCGCTCCATGGGCCGCGGCGCAATGCTGCAGGGCTCCTACGGCCTGCTGCCTTGCCTGGAGGTCAGTCCCTATCTGCTCGGCGGCACGACGCGTTCGCAGATCGAGCGTCAGGGGCTCAAGGACAAGGCCTATGGCGGCGGCTTCGAGGCGCGTTATCGCCTGCTCAGCCATGGCCGCCATGGCCTTGGCTTGACGATGGGCATAGATGCCGGGCTTGAGCGCAACGAGAGCCATGGCGAGGGCCGCTTCTCGACCTACAACACCACGATGCGCCTGCTCGCCGACAAGGTCCTGATCCCCGACACGCTCCATGCCGCCTTCAACCTGTCGCACAATCTGATCTGGTCCGGCCCCTCGCCGCATCAACGGGCCTCGACTTCCGTCATTGGCGGGGCGCTCGCCTGGCAGGTCGTCGAGGATGTCTATCTGAGCGGCGAGGTGCGCCATATGCGCCAGCACGACACGCTCGGCTTTGGCAAGCTCGCCGGGCACGCCACCTTCGTCGGCCCGGGCATTTACTGGCAGGCGACCGAGCAGCTCGCGGTCTCGCTGGCCTACAACGTTCAGGTCTATGGCGAGGAGAACGGCCAGCCGGGCAGGCTCGACCTGACCAATTTCAGCCGCCACCTCGTGCAGCTCGATATCGGCTGGACCTTCTGATCCGAGCTTCCTGACGCGCGTGTTTTGCTGCCTCAGGCCACGTTCCCCAGCCGCCCAGGCGAGATATCGGCCGCCGGCTCAGAGGTTGTGCTGGACAAGGGACGCCTGAAGCGTCTCGATGGGAGCGTCGCCCCTCCAGGGCGAGGCGGCGCTCAGCTATGGCGCATAGGCTGGAGCTGAGCAGGGAACCACCCAGCGAGCGGACTGCCGGCACGCCCATGACCAACGAAGATGCCTCCATCGCCAAGAGCCTGACGCCACGCCAGCAGCAGATTCTCGCAATCGTCCAGCAGGTCGGCTTCACCACCATCGAGACCCTGGCGGAGCGCTTCGGCGTCTCCGCGCAGACGGTTCGCCGGGACATCATCCAGTTGCAGGCCAGCAACTTTCTGCAGCGCTTCCATGGCGGCGCGGGCCTCGCCTCCGGCGGTTATCGCTCGGCCTATGCCCAGAAGCTGATGGTGGCGCCGCAGGGCAAGCAGCGCATCGGCGTAGCCGTCGCCGAGATCGTGCCGGCGGGCGCCTCCATCTTCCTCGATGTCGGCACGACGGTCGAGGCCGTGGCGCGGGCCCTGCTGGAGAAACCCGGCTTGCGCGTGGTGACCTCGAGCGTCTCCGTCGCGCAGATCTTCTGCAATCACGGCATTTTCGACGTCGTCGTCACCGGCGGCAGCACCCGCGGCGCCAATGGCTCGCTGGTCGGCCAGGCGGCGATCGCCTGCATCATGGGCTTCCGCTTCGATTATGCCGTTCTGGGTTTCGGCGGCTTCGACGACGATGGCGCGCCGATGGATTTCGACCTCGAGAAGATAGCCGTGCGCCAGGCCGCGATCAGTCGCTCCGCCCAGGTCCTCGGGGTCGCGGACGCCTCGAAATTCGACCAGACCGGCACGGCGCGGATCGCCGATCCCAAAGCCTTCAGCATGATCGTTACCGATGCCGAGCCGCCGGCACGCCTGCGCGAGGCCTGGCAACGCGCAGGAATCGCCTGGCTGGTCGCGTAAAGCCTTGCTTAGCCGGCCAATTTTGATCAGGGTGTAAGAAATATTACATGCGCCCGATCAACGGAGCGCCGCTTCCAGGGAGGTTGCCATGCTACGCGCCAAGATCGCGTCGCTTTGCCTGATCGCGCTCGGCTTCGGCCTGGCGAACCCGGCACAGGCGCAGAATTGCCCCAACCGTGGCACGCTCGATGCCCGCTATTGCGACGCCGATGGCGATCTGCTCGCCGACATACCGGCGGACAAGGCGCGGCAGAAGGATCCGGACACGCTGATCTTCTCCTACACGCCGGTCGAGGACCCGTCGGTCTACGAGAACGTCTTCGCCGACTTCCTGGCCCATCTGTCCAAGATCACTGGCAAGAAGGTCAAATGGTTCGGCGCCGAATCCTATGCGGCGCAGGTCGAGGCGATGCGCTCCGGCCGCCTGCACATTGCCGGCGTCGCCAGCGGGCCGACCCCCTTCGCGGTCAACCTCGCCGGCTTCCGGCCGATCGTCGCGATGGAAAAGCACGACAACTCGATCGGCTATACGCTGCAGCTGATCGTACCCAAGGGCAGCCCGATCCAATCGATCGCCGACCTCAAGGGCAAGCGCGTCGCCCATGTCGCGCCCTCCTCGAACTCCGGCGACACGGCGCCGCGCATCCTGTTCAAGGAGAAGGGCATCGTGCCCGGCAAGGACTACGAGGTCCTCTATTCCGGCAAGCACGACAATTCGATCATGGGCGTGGTCAATAAGGACTATGACGCCGCCCCCATCGCCTCCAGCGTGCTTGAGCGCATGGCTGATCGCGGCATGTTCAAGCGCGACGACATCCGCATCGTCTACGAATCCGCGCCCTTCCCGCGCACCGCCTTCGGCATCGCCCATGACCTCAACCCTGAGCTCCAGGCCAAGATCAAGGAAGCCTTCCTCTCCTTCGACTTCCTGAAGTCCGGGCTCGCCAAGGAGTTCAAGGACACAAAGGGCTTCAAGGAGCTGAGCTACAAGGCCGCTTGGTCGGACATCATCGTCATCCAGCGCGAAAGCGGCATCAGCTATACCCAGGACGGCCTCGCCAAGCTGAAGGGCGACTGATGTCTGACGGCTTCCATGCGGCGACGGGCGGCGCCTCTCCGCTCCTCGCCGTCGAAGGGCTGACCAAGGTCTACCCGACCGGCAAGAAGGCGCTTGGCGGCATCGATGTCGTCATCGACCGGCCGCAACTCGTTGCGGTGATCGGCTCCTCCGGCGCCGGCAAGAGCACCTTCATCCGCTGCATCAACCGGCTCGTCGAGCCGACGGCCGGGCGCATCCTGCTCAACGGCGAGGATATCGTCGCGCTCGACCGCAAGGGCCTGCGCGCGGCCCGGCGCCGCATCGGCATGATCTTCCAGGAGTACAATCTGGTCGAGCGGCTGAGCGTGATGCAGAACGTGCTCTCCGGGCGGCTCGGCTATGTCGGGCTCATCGCCTCGCTGCGCTGGCGCTTCCCGCCGGAGGACATCCAGGCCGCCTTCGCATTGCTCGACCGCGTCGGGCTCGACGGCTATCACAACCAGCGCGCCGACGCCCTTTCCGGCGGCCAGCGCCAGCGTGTCGGCATCGCCCGCGCGCTGATGCAGCGGCCGGACCTCTTGCTGCTCGACGAGCCGACTGCGAGCCTCGATCCCAAGACCTCGCGCCAGATCATGCGGCTGGTGCGCGAACTCGTCGCCGAGCGCCAGACCCCAGCGATCATCAACATCCACGACGTCGCCCTCGCCCGCGCCTATGCCGACCGCATCATCGGCCTGCGCGACGGCATCGTCGTCTTCGACGCGGAGGCTTCGGCGCTCACCGAAGCGGCGCTCACCGAGATTTACGGCGCTGAGGACTGGGCCCCCGCGCCGAGCGAGGACGATGACGAACCCGCGCTGATCGGCATGCGGCCGTGAGCGCACCGGCTTCGCACCATCCGGCGCGCTGGCAGGCGCCGAGCATCTTCGGCAGCCCCGGGCGCCGGCTCGCCTTCTGGCTCGCGCTCGCGGCGTATCTGACCTGGTCGCTATCGACGCTGAACGTCGACACCGCCCGCATCCTCGCCGGCCTGCCGCGGGCCTGGAACATCCTGGAGCGGATGGTCCCGCCGGATTTCAGCCGCTGGCAGCTCTTGCTCACCGGCATGGTCGAGAGCGTGCAGATCGCCATCGCCGCGACGATCGTCGGTGCCGTGCTCTCGATCCCGATCGGCATCGCCGCCGCGGCCAATCTCTCACCGCGCCCGCTCTACCTGGCGGCGCGCGGGCTGATCGTGGTCGGGCGGACCTTTCACGAGGTCATCATCGCGATCTTCTTCGTCAAGCTCTTCGGCTTCGGCCCCGTCGCCGGGCTGCTGACGCTCGCCTTCTCCTCGGCGATCTTCCTCGGCAAGATGCTGGCCGAGGACATCGAAAACATGAAGCCCGGCCCGGTCGAGGCGATCCGCGCCACCGGCGCGAGCTTCAGCCAGATTTTTGGCTATGCCGTGGTGCCGCAGGTCCTGGTCAAGACGCTCGGCGTGCTGATCTACCGGCTCGATTCCAATCTGCGCCATTCGACCGTGATCGGCATCGTCGGCGCCGGCGGCATCGGCCAGACCCTGTCGGCCTCGTTCTCGCGCTACGATTTCGATTTCGCCAGCGCCATCCTGCTGACCATCGCCGCCATGGTCGCCTTCGGCGAATGGTTCAGCGACTGGGCACGGCGGAGGCTGAGATGACCGTGCACCAGCCCGAGCCGCGCGGCACGCCGGTGCCGGCGCGCCTCTACCCGGACAGCTGGGAGCGCTACTCGTTCAAGGAGCGCCTCGTCCACTGGCTCTGGCTCGGCGGCATCGCGTTCGCCGCCGCCTGGTCGGTCTCGGCGCTCGACATCGAATGGGCCTTCTTCGCCGATGCGCACGAGCAGGCGGCCGACCTGATCGCGCGCATGTGGCCGCCGCGCTGGTCCTATTTCCCGCGCATCGTCCAGCCGCTGATCGAAACGCTGCATATCGCGACGCTCGGAACGATGATCGCCGTGGTCTTCGCCCTGCCCGTCGCCTTCCTCGCCGCGCGCAACACCACGCTGAACCAGGGCAGCTGGCTGATCGGGCGCGCGATCCTCGTGCTCTCGCGCTCGATCAATACGGTGATCTGGGGCCTGCTCTTCGTCGCCATCTTCGGGCCGGGCCCGGTCGCCGGCATCTGCGCCGTCGCGGCGCGCTCGATCGGCTTCATCGCCAAGCTCGTCGCCGAGGCAATCGAGGAGGTCGACGCCGGACAGATCGAGGCGGTCGAGGCCTCCGGCGCCCGCACCTTCCAGGTCTACGCTGTCGCGATCCTGCCGCAGATCCTCCCGGTGCTGATTGGCACCACGATCTATCGCTGGGACATCAATGTCCGCGAATCCAGCGTGCTCGGCTTCGTCGGTGCCGGCGGTATCGGTCTCCTGCTCTACGCCTCGATCAACCAGTTCGCCTGGTCGCAGGCCATCGTCATCCTGATCGCCATCCTCGGCATCGTCATCCTCAGCGAAGCGCTCTCCGCCTATGTCCGTTCCCGCATCGTCTGAGCGCCTCAGCCTCACCGATTTTCCGGCCGGCATCGGCGGTCTGGTCTCGCGCTATGACGGTTTCCTGCTCGACCAATGGGGCGTGCTGCATGACGGCAGCGCGCCCTATCCGAAGTCGCTGGCCTGCCTCGAACGCATCAGGCAGGCCGACAAGGCCGTGATCATCCTCTCGAACTCCGGCAAGCCCGGCAGCGAGAACGAGGCGACGCTGGCGAGACTCGGCTTCCCCCGCGCTCTCTACGATCATGTGGTCTCGGCTGGGGACGATGCGCGCGACGCCCTGATGGCGGGCGGCGAACCGGTCTATCGCGGGCTCGGCCGCAACTGCCTGCTGCTGGTGCGGCCGGGCGAGGAGCGCCTTGCCGACGGCCTCGGGCTGACGCCGACCGACGATCCCGGCGCCGCCGATTTCATCCTGCTGATGAGCATGGAGCCGCCGACCCAGTCTGTCGCCGGCTGGCGACCCTTGCTCGAACGGGCCGCCGCCCGCGGCATCCCGATGATCTGCGCCAATCCCGACCGCCACCGCGTCCACGCCGACGGCCATCTCCACGAGGCGCCGGGCCACGTCGCCCTGGCCTATGAGGGGATGGGCGGGGCGGTCCATTACCACGGCAAGCCGCATGCGCGTATCTACCGGACCTGCCTGCGCCTGTCGGGCATCCCTGCCGCCCGGCTACTGGCCATCGGCGACTCGCTCGAGCACGATGTCGCCGGCGCGGCAGGCGTCGGGATCGACTCAGCCTTCATCGCCGGAGGCATTCATCGCGGCGAGCTGCGCTGGTCGGCGACAGGCGAGATCGAACCCGACAGCTGTCGGCGCCTCTTCGCGCGCGAAGGCCTCGCGCCGCAATTCGCCCTGCCCTGGTTCCAGTGGGATTAGAGCCGGCCCCCTCGGACGTCTCAGGCCCATCGCCCGGCCAGAAATGGTTCACCCCCGACGCAAAGCGCGAGGGTGAACCATAGCCGGTTCGATGGCCGGCGCTAAGCTGACGCTCAGCCCTTCAGCTTGGTATTGCACTGGCTCCAGTAGCCGCCGCCCTTCTCGATCCATTTCAGCTCGCCATTGGCGTTCGCCGTCTTGTTGGCGTTGTACTGGTCGGCGCAGGTCTTGAGGCGCGCCCTGCCCGCCGTCTCATTGCTGTACTTCGCAGCAACCGCCTTCGGGAACACCGCGGCCTTGGCCTTGCCCATGGGCTTGGCCGGAGCGCTGGCGGGAGTGGCGGCCGGGGTCTCGGTCACGGCAGCGGCGGCATCGGCATCGGCCGCGTCGTCGTCACCGCATTGCGCCTTGCGGAAGTCGTTCCACTTCTGCCCCTTCAGCGAGTTCGCCTTTTTGGCGTCCTGATACTTCGCGCTGCATTCCTTCATCGTCAGCGCCGAGGCCGGCGCAGCCATGAATCCCATGGCGAGACATGCGAGCGCAGTCGAAAAGACGAGGTTTCTCATGGGAGGTCTCCTTCGGGCGATGAGTCGCACTCACCGTCGCGAGATTAAGCTGCGATGTATCATCCTGTCATCGCTATCAAGGAACTTCCTTGCTTCCCCTGCGTTCCCTACGCCGCAATATTTCGGGAGCATGAGATGATCCGGTCTGCTGCCTTCGTCACCGCCGTAAGCCTCGCTTTCGCCCTGGCCGCCTGCAACACAGTCGAGCAGCGCGTTGGCGGCGCTGCGGTCGGCGCGGGCACCGGCGCGGTTGTCGGCGGTCCAGTCGGCGCCGTCGTCGGAGGAGCGGCCGGCGCGGTCAGCGCCCCGACCGTCGTCCGAGCGACAAGGCGCGCAACGCGCTGATCCCGGAAGGCGCCTGCTCACCTCACTCTTTCTGGCCTTCGAACGGAACCCTGCCGTCGCAACCTCGTTTCGACAGGGAGCCCTGTTACGAGAGATGGAGTTTCAAGCCATGGACAACGACAAGCGGATGCCGCCGGATGTGCCCCGCAGCGGAGACGCGGCAAGGGACGAGATCGAACGCGCTGCCAACGGCGTCGCCGAGCGGGCGAGCGAACTCGCCAGCCGCACGGCCGACACCGTCAAGGGCGGCTATGAGCGGGCTCGTGAGAAGGTCGCCGAGATCGACCCGCGCGAGAGCCTGCGCGACGCCGGCCGCTATGTTCAGGAAACCGGCGAGGCTGCGGTCGAGACGGTCGAGCGCCATCCCATCGCCGCCTTCGCGCTCGGAGCGGTCAGCGTCGGATTGATCGCCTGGGCGATGACAGCCCGCCGCTCGCCGAGCTGGCAGCCCGATACCAGCGGCTGGACTCGGGTGCTGCGCGATTATGGCGACGAGGCCCTGCGGGCTGGACGCGAGCTTGTCGGCAATGGCCGCCAGCAGCTCGACCAGGGCCGCGACTACCTGGCGCGCGGCCGCGATTATGTCGATACCGGGCGCGACTATGCCCGCGAGGGTGGCCGGATGCTGATGCAGCGGTCCGAGCGCGAACCGCTCGCAGCGGTGCTCGGCGTCGGCATCGCGCTTTATGTGCTCGGCTCGCTCTTCACCAGCAGCAGCGCGCCGCAGCCCGCCAAACGGCGCACAACCAAGCGCTGACCCCAGAAGCCAGGACTCAGGAAACGGGCGCGGGCGCGCAGATCAGCCGCCCTTGCGCCCGGACTTGTCCTTGCCGGCTTTCTCCTTGCCGGTCTTCTCGACCGTCGGCTTGCCGGAACGCTCGATCGACGTGATCGCCAGGCTTGGCTTGCCGGATTTCTCGGCGATCACCCGATCCTGCTCGATGATCGCCTCGCGTGCCGGCTCATCGCCGTCAAGCCCGCCGAGCAGGATGCTCGGCACCCGCCGGTTCGAGGTACGCGAGCCATCTTCATAGAACACGTCGAACATGACGAATTCTGCATCGAGCGGCTTCGATTTCTTGCGGGACATACCAGATCCTGTTCGTCGGTTGGACGCTCGGCAGTCGCGACGCGCCGGGGCTTCCTTGACGCGCATGGGCGCGGAGCCGCGACTGCGGACTATCAGCAGGGCAAGTGAGCGATCGCCCTGCGAGGTAGAGGCCATTCGCGCACAAGGCAAGCCCTGACGGCATGACGTAGCCACCGCTTGCCCATGCGGCAGCGCCCAGCGCATAACTGCGCCGGTTCGCAGCTGCAGGAAGACTACAATGGAATTTCGCCCCGATATTGGCACGCTTTCCCCGACGCTTCGCGAGCATCTGGCGCCCGGGAACCTTCTGCGCGCCGGCATTAACCTCTCGAACTTCCTGCTCGTCTCGAGCCGCGGCCCGGGCGGCGAGCCGCAGGGCGTCTCGCCAGACCTGGCGCGCGCGCTCGCCGAACATATTGGCTCCAGCTTGCGCTATGTCCCCTATGCCAATCCCGGCCTGCTCGCCGATGCGGCCCTCCGCGACGAATGGGATGTCGGGCTGATCGGCGCCGAACCGCAGCGGGCCGAGACCATCGGCTTCACCCCGGCCTATGCCGAGATCGAGGCGACCTATCTGGTTCGCGACGCCTCACCGCTGCGCAGGATAGCCGATGTCGACGTGGAGGGCGTACGCATCGCCGTGACCGGCCGCGCCGCCTACGGACTCTGGCTCGACCGCCATATCCGCAAGGCGACGCTGATCCGCTCCGGCACGCTCGACGAGGCCGCCGTGGATTTCGTCGAACAGAAGCTCGAAGCCCTCGCCGGCCTGCGCCCGCGCCTAATCTCCGACCGCGCCGCAATCCCCGGGACACGCCTGCTCGACGGCCATTTCATGACGGTGCAGCAGGCGGTCGGCGTGCCCCGGCCGAAGGCCGAGGCGGTGGACTATCTCACCCGCTTCGTCGAAGCCGCGAAGGCCTCGGGCTTCATCGCCGCCCTGATCCGCAAGCACGGCGTCGAGGGCCTCAGCGTCGCGCGCTGAGGCTCAGGCGCCCGTCCCGTCCGTCCCGGCGCCGCAGACCAGCGCGCAGACCTTGCTGCCGGGCTCCGGAACGAAGCGCTTCGACTGCAGGGCCGCGACCGCTGCTGCGCCCGAGAGATCGGCCGCGAGACCGAACTCGAACCAGAGCGAGCGTGCCGCCGCATCCATCTCCTCGTCGCTGACCAGCACGATCTCGTCGACATTCTTGGCAGCCGCCTCGTAGATCGCCTGATCGGTCTGGCGGCACGACATGGTGGCCACGCGCGTCTCGAGCTTGTCGAGCGTCACCAGCTTGCCGGCTACCAGGCAGGCATGCAGCGTCGGCGAGCCATAGGGCTCGATGCCGATGATGCGGGTCTTCGGCCTCAGCGCCTTCACGGCAGTCGAGAGGCCGGTGATCAGGCCGCCGCCACCGATCGCGACGAGGATGACGTCGACTTCGGGCATCTCGTCAAGGATATCGAGACCAAGCGTGCCCTGCCCCGCGACCACCACCGGGTCGCTGAACGGATGCGCATAGGTCGCGCCGGTCTTCTGGGCATGGGCGAGCGCCGCGGCATTGGCGTCGTCCCAGACCGCGCCGACGATCTCGACATCGGCGCCCCACTTCTTGAGTTTGGCGACCTTGTCGGCGACGACATTGGACGGCAGGAAGATCTTGGCCTTGGCGCTCAGCACATGGGCCGAGCGGGCGATGGCGAGGCCGTGATTGCCGCCGGAGGCGGTGACGACGCCTGCCTTGAGCTGTTCGGCCGAGAGCGTCAGCAGGCGGTTCATCGCGCCGCGGCCCTTGAACGAGCCGGCCGCCTGCAGCAGTTCGAGCTTCAGCGTGACGCTGCCGCCGAAATCCTCGCCCGTGCTGGCGTGGGCGTAGGGCAGCAGCGGCGTCTTGCGGATATGCGGAGCGATGCGCCAGCGCGCGTCCTGGATGTCTTCGAGGCTGATCACGACAGCGTCCCCTTGTAAGGCGCGGCCACGATCAGGCAGCAATTGCCCGGCTTGACCCGGCCCGGCTGGCGCCGGCCATAGAGGATGCCGTCGGCCGCATAGTGCAGCGTCTCGGGCGGGCGCGTCGGGTCCCAGGTGCAATGGATCCGCCCGGCGGGCTGGCCGGCGCTGACCTTCTCGCCATTGGCGTGGAAGGGCTCGAAGACGCCGTCGAGCGTGGCATAGACATAGGCCGCCGTGCCCGGCAGTTCGAGCACCTGGCCGTCGCCGCGGCGCGGCTCGCGCTTTTCGAGCGCGACGATGCCGAGATGGTCGAGCACATTGGCGACGCCGCGCCGGCAGACCTTCAGCGCCTCCAGCGAAACCGTGCCCGCGCCGGCCATTTCGGTCCCGACCGTGACGAGCCCGTTGCGGCAGGCGGCGGCGGTGGCGGTGCGCGGCTCGCCGAGATTGGAGATCACCACCGTCATCGGCGCATCGAAGGCCTGGACCGCCGCGACATTGCGCTTGTGCAGCGCCGGATCGTCGGTCGGCTCGACGATCGCGCTCGGGATGATGTCGAGCGAGGAGCCGCCCGAATGCAGGTCGAGGAAGGCGTCGCCGAGCGGCATGATCTGGTCGTTGACGAAGGCGGAGATCTGCTGGGTGATGGTGCCGCGCGGATCGCCCGGGAAGGTGCGGTTGAAATTCAGCCCGTCGACCGGCGAGGTGCGCTGCCCGGCGATCACCGCATGGACGTTGTTGGCCGGCATCAGAATGAGCCGCCCCTGCACCCTCCCGGGGTCGAGATCGCGGATCAGTTCGCAGATCGCGATCGGACCTTCGTACTCGTCGCCATGATTGCCGCCTTCGAGGATCGCAGTCGGGCCCTCGCCGTTCTTGATCACCGCGACGGGGATGCGCGTCGCGCCCCAGGCGTCGTCATGCGGCGAATGCGGGATCATCAGGAAGCCGACCTGCTTGCCGTTCTTCTCGGGATCGACGGTCAGGAAGGCCGAGGAGGGGCGCGGCGTGGTCTTCTGGCGGGGGTTGGTCATGGCGGGGCTCGCGGACGCGAAAGGGCGATCGGGGCCGGCCGGGCCCCGTGATCTCGCCGGAAAAGAAAGGAGGCCAGGCACGAATGTGCCTGGCCGAAGAAGGAAGGCTGCTCAGAGGGTCGGCAGCGGATCCATCGGCATGTCCAGATACTTCTTGTGCAGCCGGTCGAGCTCGCCGTTCAGCGTGTTGAAGAAGATGAAGCCGTCGAGCCAGCGCACCAGATTGTGCTGGTCCATCTGCACGCCCATATGGGCCGGGCTGCGGCGGATGGTGAACTTGCGCTCGAATTCCTTGTTCGGGTTCTGCTTGGCCAGCGCCTGGGCGACGATCGAGTTGGTGGCGAGCAGATCGGCCTGGCCGGTGATGTAGGCGGCGGCGGCGGTCGCGTCGTCCTCGGTGCGCATCACGTTCGCCTTCGGGGCGGCTTCGGTGATCGCGAGTTCCTGCGTCGTGCCCTTGGCGGCGGCGATGCGGGCCGAGCCGAGCGTCGCCGCGCTGTTCACCGCCGAGGACTTCGGCCCGTAGACCGCAAGGAAGGTGTTGGCGTAGGGCGCCGTGAACTGGATCTGGCGCGCGCGCTCAGGCGACAGGCCCATCACCGAGATGACGATGTCGACCTTGTCGGTGAGCAGGAACGGAATGCGGTTGGCACCGGTGATCTGCTGCATTTCGAGCTTCACGCCCAGGCCCTTGGCGACCATCTCGGCGAACTCGATGTCGAAGCCGATCGGCTTGCGGTTGGCGTCCTGCGAGCCGAAGGGCGGCGCGTCGAGCGGCACGCCGATGCGGACCACGCCCTTGGACAGGATGTCCTGGAGCTTGTCGGCGCGGGCTTCGGCGGCACCGAAGGCGGCGATGGCCATGGCCGCCAGACCTGCAAACAGCTTACGCATATGTCTTCTCCCCTCCTTGACCGGAACTGGTTTCTTCGCCTCAGTGCAACACGGCGCTGAGGAAGGTCTTGAGCTCGGGCGTCTGCGGCTCGGCGAGCACCGCCGCGGCCTGGCCTTCTTCGTGGATCCGGCCCTCGTGCATGAACACGACGCGCGAGCCGAACCGGCGGGCAAATCCCATCTCGTGGGTGACGAGGATCATGGTCATCCCCTCCTGAGCCACGGATTCCAGCACCTTCAGCACCTCGCCGGTCAGTTCCGGGTCGAGCGCCGAGGTCACCTCGTCGAACAGCATCAGCTTGGGCTGCATGGCGAGCGAGCGGGCAATGGCGACGCGCTGCTGCTGGCCGCCGGAAAGCTGGGACGGAAAAGCATCGAGCTTGCCCTCGAGGCCGACGCGGCGCAGCACGTCGCGCGCGATCTCGCGGGCCTGCTCCGGCGCCTGCTTCTTCACCACCCGCGGCGCGAGCGTGATGTTGTCGCAAACCGAGAGATGCGGGAACAGGTTGAAGCTCTGGAAGACGATGCCGACCTGCTGGCGCAGCTTGCGCAGATCGGTGGCGGGATCGTTCACCTGGACGCCGTCGACACGGATCGTGCCGGCCTGGATCACCTCCAGCCCGTTGACGCAGCGCAGCAAGGTGCTCTTGCCGGAGCCTGAGCGGCCGATCACCGCAACAACCTCGCCCTTGGCGACGTCGAGCGAGACGCCCTTCAGCACCTGGACGGTGCCGTAGCTCTTGCTGATTTCCCGGATTTCAACGAGCGACATCGAGCTTCCGCTCGAGCGAGCGGCTCCATTGGGTCAGAGGGAAACACATCAGGAAATAGATGCAGGCGACGGTGATGTAGACCGCGAAGGGCTTGTAGGTGCCCGCCGCCGTCAGCTGACCCTCGCGGGTCAGCTCGACGAGGCCGATCACAGCCGCCAGCGAGGTGTTCTTGATCAGCTGGACCAGGAACCCCACGGTCGGCGGGATCGCGACCCGTACCGACTGCGGAATGATGACGTAGCGCAGCTGCTCCGCCATGGAGAGGCCGAGCGAGGCGCCGGCCTCCCATTGCGTCTTGGCGATCGAGACCAGCGCGCCGCGCCAGATCTCGCCGAGGAAGGCGCTGCCATAGACCGAGAAGCCGACGGCCGCGGCGAGCCAGGGATTGACCGAGATTCCGATCAGCGGCAGCCCGAAGAAGATCAGGAACAGCCAGACCAGCAGCGGCGTGCCCTGGACGATATGGGTGTAGCCGGCGGCGATCCAGCGCACCGGCGCGAAAGGCAGGATGCGCGCGATCGCGATGGCCAGGCCGAGGACAGAGGCACCCGCGAAGGCGGTTACGGTCAGCAGCAGCGTCCAGCGCGCCGCGCCGACGAGGTACATCACGTCGATGAAGCCGAATTCTCTGATCATCGCTGCACGAAAGCCAGGCGGTAGATCACCGCGAAGAGGCCCCGGAAGGCGAAGGCGAGCGAGAGATAGAGCACGCCGATGACGGTATAGACCTCGAAATCGCGGAAGGTGCGCGACTGCACGATCGAGGCGGCATGGAACAGGTCCTGCACCGAGATCTGCGAGACCACGCTGGTCGCCAGCATCATCAGCACGAACTGGCTGGCGAGCGCCGGGAACATCGCCTTCAGTGCCGGGAAGACCACGATGTAGCGGAAGACCTGCAGGCCCGAGAGCCCGAGCGAGTGCCCGGCCTCGATCTGCGCCTTCGGCACCGCTTCGAGGCCGGCACGGACGATCTCGGTGGTGTAGGCGCCGAGATTGATCACCAGCGCGATCATCGCAGCGGTGAGACCATCGAGCCGCAGGCCGAGGCTCGGCAGGCCGAAGAAGATCAGGAAGAGCTGCACCAGCAGCGGGGTGTTGCGGATCACCTCGACATAGGCGCCGACGAGACGGCGCAGCCAGCCGGGGCCGTAGACGCGCGCCGCGGCGCAGAGCACGCCGATCGCGAGGCCGCCGACCATCGCGACGCCGGACAAGAGCAAGGTGATCCAGACGCCCTCGAGGATCGACTCCCAGGCGGCGAAGACGTCGCGGAACTGAAGCCCGTACTTCATCGCGCTCGGGCCTGCCCGGCCTGCAGACACAAGGCCTGCTGCGCAAAGACATCAAGCCGGTGGTGCGGCAATGGCGTCATGTCTCCCCCTCTTTGAAGTGGAGGCTAGATTGACTTCTTATTTGATGTCAAGCTTCATATATGAAACCGAACCGGTATGGGCGTCATGAGCGATCCCGTCGAAGCCGAGACTGACGACAAGGCCTCCTACGCCGCGCCGGCGCTGGAGAAAGGCCTCGACATTCTCGAACTCCTGGCCGAGGTCGGCGAACCGCTCTCGACCCGCACGATCGCCGAGAAGCTGCGGCGCTCGAAGAGCGAGATCTTCCGCATGGTCTTCGTGCTGCAGCAGCGCGGCTATCTCGAACGCGAGGCGGGAACCGACCGGCTCGGCCTGTCCCGCCGCCTGTTCGACCTCGGGATCAGGACGCCGGGCGGCAAGCAGCTAACCTCGGCCGTGCTGCCGCTGATGGAACGCTTCAGCGAGGAGAGCGGCCAGGCCGCCCATCTCGTCGTGCTCAGCCGGGCGCAGACCGTGGTGCTGGCGACGACCGCCGGCCATCTCGATGCCAGCGTCATCGTCCGGCCGGGCTATGGCAGGCCGGCGCTGGAAGCCAATTCCGGCCTGCTCATCCTCGCCTTCCAGTCTGAAGCGAGACGGCGCGCACTGATGCGCGAGGCCGAGCCGGAATTCCGCAAACGGCTCGATCTGCCGGAGACAGAGGCGATCTTCGCCGAGATCCGCGAGCAGGGCCATCGCATCGCGCCGAGCCGCGACATCCTCGCCGTCACCGACATCGCCTGCCCGATAGTCGGCCTCTCCGGCTATGCCGAGGCGGCGATCCTCGTGCCGTGCCTGCAGCGCCATGGCGTCGACACCGACGAGGGCGCGATCCTGCTGACGCTCAAGGCCTGCGCCGCCGAAGCCGGGCTGCGCCTGCCGCTGGGTTGAGCCGGAATCTAGAAAAACCTCGGCATTTGCCGCAGGGAATCCCCGTCAGCGCCACACGCTCTCCAAGATTGCCCGCGATTTTCCCCCTGACCGCAACAAACGGCACGGAGGAGGACCGTCAATGGCCGAGACCGCGACGAACACGCAGGCACCTGTGATGACCGATCCCGAGTGGATCGCGCTCGAAAGCATCAACGAGGAGACCCGCCGCTTCATCTTCGGCGAAGCGATGCTGCGCCTGCTCCAGGGACGCGGCCTGGCCGAGCCCGGCGACGAGCGTTGGAACGTCACGCAGGAAGGCCAGCAGGCACTCCAGGCGCACAGCAACTGAACGGGCGGCCTTCACCGCAGTTCCGAACCGGCCGGCCGGTTGCAACTGGCTGCGGCGATGCGCATCTCTGCGGCAGCGACAGCCCAAACGCACGAGCCGGAGCCGCCGATGATGAAACGCCCCGTCACCATCACCGTTTCCCATACGCTCGGACGCGAGGCCGCCCGGGCGCGTCTCCAGGGCGGCGTCGACAAGGTCCGCGACAAGCTCGGCACGCTGCACATGCAGCTCACGCAGGAGGACTGGCAGGGCGACACGCTGCATTTCGGCGTCGCCGCCCTCGGCCAGACCGTCAACGGCAAGCTCGATATCGAGGACAGCCTAGTCCGCGTTGAGGTGATGCTGCCCTGGATGCTCGCCGTCTTCGCCGAGAAGCTGCGCCTCGGCGTCGAGAAGCAGGGCCAGATCCTGCTCGAGCACAAGCCGACCAAGGCCTGAGCGCCTGCCCTATCCCTCGCCATCCATCAGCGGGTGCAGGTCGCGCACCAGGCTCTTCAGCCGCTCGTCGAGGATATGCGTGTAGATCTGCGTCGTCGCGATGTCGGCATGCCCCAGCAGTTCCTGCACCACGCGCAGATCCGCGCCGTTCTGCAGGAGGTGGCTGGCGAAGGCATGACGCAGCACATGCGGGCTGACCTTGGCCGGTGACAGCCCCGCCGCCGCCGAGAGCGACTTGAGATCGCGCCCGAAGGCCTGCCGCGTCAGATGCCCGCTCTCGCCATCGGAGGGAAAGAGCCAGCGCCCGCCGGCGTCGCCCTGCTGGCGCAGGAAGGCGAGATGCGCGGCAGCTGCCAGCCGTGCCGCCTCGTTGAGCGGCACCAACCGGTCCTTGTCACCCTTGCCGCGCACCACCAGGAAGCGCTCGCGCGTCGTCGCGGCCGAGAGCGGCAGCGCGATCAGCTCGGAGACGCGCATGCCGGTCGCGTAGAGCATCTCGATCAGGCAGCGCATCCGCAGGCTGCGCGCCTGCGCGGCTAGCGACTGGCCCTCGCGCTCGGCCGCCTCTTGGGCGGTCGCGATCAGCCGGTCGACCTCGGCGACCGAAAGCACCTTTGGCAGAGGCCGCCCAAGCCGTGGGCCTTCGATCGCGGCGGTCGGATCGACGCCGACCAGGCCCTCCGTGTAGAGGAAGCGGTGGAACTGCCGCACCGCCGAGAGCCGCCGCGCCGCCGAGGAGGCCTTCAGGCCGCGTTCCGACAGTTCGACCAGGAAGGCCCGGATATCGGCGGCCGCGACGCTCGCCGGACCACCGTGCCCGGCGGCGAATTCGAGATAGTCGTCGAGATCGCGCTGATAGGCCTCGATCGTGTTCTTCGCCGCGCCGCGCT
Organism: Allobosea sp. WAO; assembly: GCF_001509835.1. Taxonomy (GTDB): domain Bacteria; phylum Pseudomonadota; class Alphaproteobacteria; order Rhizobiales; family Beijerinckiaceae; genus Allobosea. Next base: position 151,633 of record NZ_JXTJ01000012.1, on the reverse strand, counting down.
CGGCCGCGAGCATGTCGAGAAAGGCGTTTACCCAGGCGCGCGCCTGCCGGGTCATCCGCGGTTCACTTCTGCAGCTTCGAAGGCGGGATCACCTCGACCATTTCGCGCGGCTCCGGCTTGACGAAGGTAACGAGCGCGACCATGCCGCCGAACACCAGACCGCCGATCACGGCGAGGAAAGTCAAGAACTTGAACAGCGTCGGCACGGCCGGCGATTTCCTTGTTAACCCTATCGGTTATTCCCGATCCGCGACCGCCGATGCAAGCCTTGTATCGCCAGGCAGTAGGCGCGCTCGTCGCAGGCCGCGAAGGCTGCTGCCGACGAACCAGCGCGCCTCACCCCGTAAATCCTCGGGCAATAGCGGCGCTTCCCGTGCCTTGCCCGCCTCCAGCAACTCGCGCCGCAGCACGCCGGGTAGCAGGCCGTGAACGACAGGCGGCGTCAGCAGCACGCCATCGTGTTCGAGAAAGACATTCGCCCGACTGGTCTCGGTGACGAAGCCTTCGCGGTTGAGCAGGAGCGCATCGTCGCAGCCTTCCGCCTCGGCAGCGGCGAAGCAGCGCTCATAGCGGCTTCGCCGCGTCGTCTTGTGCCGCGCGAACGGGTCGGCGGCATCGCTCCGCTCGGCCGCGACGCAGACCGTCAGCATCCGCTTCGCCGCTTTCGGCAGTGGTGCATGCCGGATCGCGAGGGAACCGTCGCGCCGCAGCTCGAAGCGGACACGCTGTTCGCTCCCCTCCCAGAAGCCACCGGCGAGTTCGGCCAGTTGCTCCCGCAAGGCCTTGCCGTGGAAGCTAAAACCAAGCTCCGCCGCCGAGCCGGCGAGCCGTTCGAGATGGAGCTCTAGCCGGCGATAGCCGGCGCCCGGCGCCCAGAGCAAAGTTTCGAACAGCCCGAAATCCTCGGCGAGGTCGCTCAGCACGCGCCCTTTCAGCCGGCATTCCGCGAATTCGCTCGCTGGATCGGAATCGACGACGATGCCGCCGCCGACCCCGTAGATGCCTCGCCCGTCCGGCAGCAGCGTTGCCGTCCTGATCGCGACGTTGAAGCGCAGATCGCCATTCGGCGCGATCCTGCCGATCGAGCCGGTATAGGCGTCGCGCGGCTGCCCTTCGAGTTCGTGGATGATCTCCATGGCGCGGAGCTTGGGCGCGCCGGTCACCGAGCCACAGGGAAACATCGCCCTGATGAGATCGCCCGCCGACAGGCCCGGCCGCAATCGGCTCGTCACCTCCGAGGTCAGGGTATGCAGCGTCGGATAGGTCTCGACGCTGAAGAGTTTCGGCACGGCGACCGAACCGATCTCGCTGACCCGTCCGAGATCGTTGCGCAGGAGGTCGACGATCATCAGGTTCTCGGCACGCTGCTTCGGATCGGCCCGCAATGCCACCATTGCCGCGGCATCACCCGCCGCATCCGCGCCGCGTGCGACGGTGCCCTTCATCGGCCGCGTCGTCGCCCGTCCGGCTTGCGTCTCGACAAAAAGCTCCGGCGAGACCGAGAGGAGCGTCGCCGCGCCCGTCGCGACGATGCCGCCATGGGCGACCGGCTGGCTGGCGCGCAGCGCCGCATAGAGAGCGAGCGGGTCGCCGCCATGGCGGAAGTGGATCGGGAAGGTCAAGTTGACCTGATAGGCATCGCCCGCTCGCAGATAGTCCAGCACCCGCCGGACGGCGGCCGCATGCTGCTCCTCGCTGAGACCGAGCGCGACGACTTCCAAGGGCGGCGGGGCCGCAAGGCTGGCGAACTGGCGGTCGAGCGCGGCCGGGGCGAGCGTGAACGGCTCGCGGAACAATCCGATCCAGAGCAGAGGCAGGGCCCGCTCCTCCGGCAGCAGGGCCGCAAGACGCGGCTCGAAGGCGTAGCCGAGCTCATAGGAGAGGAAGCCGGCCGCATGCAGCCCCGATGCGAGCCCGGCCTCGATCCGGTCGAGCGCCCCGGGAACCTCGGCGAGGCCATGCGCTTCGACCACCTCCACCGGCTCGGCATAGAGCAGCGCCGAACCCGCATCCGCGCTGCGATCATCGAGCAGCACGAAGGGCGCGCGCAGGGCAGCGATCTCGACCTCCTGTCCCGGCCTCGGCATGCCGCTTTCTCCTTGCCCTTGCGCCGGCCGGTAGCAGTCTGACTCGCTCGGGCTGGTCAAGGTGCAACCGGGATTCTCCGGCGCATCATGAGGACGTGGCGGCAAGGCATCGCACATGCTAGAGCGGCAAGAGGAAACATTGCGATGCTGATGGCGGATACTGTCGAAACCCTTGATGTCGCCGCCCTGCGCGCCGCGCTCGGCCAGCGCTCCGTCGTGCTCGTCGGCATGATGGGATCGGGCAAGAGCTCGGTCGGCAAGCGGCTCGGCACCCGTCTCGGCCTGCCCTTTGTCGATGCCGACACCGAGATCGAGACCGCGGCGGGCATGTCGATCCCCGACATCTTCGCCCAGCGCGGCGAGACCGAATTCCGCGACGGCGAACGCCGCGTCATCGCCCGCATCCTCGCGACCCGCTCTCCCCTGGTCCTGGCGACTGGTGGCGGCGCCTATATGAATGCCGACACCCGCGCCCGCATCGCCGAGTTCGGCATCTCGGTCTGGCTCAAGGCGGATGCCGATGTGCTGATGCGCCGCGTGCGCAAGCGCAGCAACCGCCCGCTGCTGCGCACAGCCGACCCGGAAGGGACGATGCGGCGCCTGCTCGCCGAGCGCGAACCGGTCTATTCCCAGGCGGACATCACCGTGATTTCCAGCGATGACCCGCATGAGGTCGTCGTCGAAGCCGCGCTCGCCGAACTCGAGCGCGCAACGAGCAGCCGATGACCAAGCAAGCAGCCGATGCCGCGCGCGCCGAGCGCATTCTCGTTCCCGTTCCGCTCGGCGAACGCGCCTATGACATCCTGATCGGGCGCCACCAGCTCTGCGAGGCTGCCGGCGTCATCGCGGAGCTCGCCCCAGGTGCCCGCGCCGCCATCGTCACCGATGACAATCTCGCCGAGTTGCACGCCCCGGCCCTGGAGAGCTGCCTGCACCAGGCCGGCATCGCCACCACACGCCTGACGATCCGGCCGGGCGAGGCCTCGAAATCCTATGCCTGCTTCGTCGAGCTCTGCGACGGGCTGCTGGCCGCCAAGATCGAGCGCAACGACCTCGTCATCGCGCTGGGCGGCGGTGTCGTCGGCGACCTCTCGGGCTTTGCCGCCTCGGTGCTGCGGCGTGGCGTACGCTTCATCCAGATTCCGACCAGCCTGCTCGCCCAGGTCGATTCCTCGGTCGGCGGCAAGACCGGCATCAATTCCGGCCATGGCAAGAACCTGATCGGCGCCTTCCACCAGCCGGCCCTGGTGATCTGCGACACCGCCCTGCTCGACACCCTCAGCGAGCGCGAATTCAAGGCCGGCTATGCCGAGGTGGTGAAGTACGGGCTGATCGACGACGCCTCATTCTTCGACTGGTGCGAGGCGAATTGGCGGCGCATCATCGCCGGCGGGCCAGAGCGCGACCATGCCGTTGCCACCGCCTGCCGGGCCAAGGCGGCGATCGTGGTGCGCGACGAGCGCGAGGATGGCGACCGCGCCTTGCTCAATCTCGGCCACACCTTCGCCCATGCGCTGGAACGGCTTACCGCCTACGACTCCAAGCGGCTCGTCCATGGCGAGGCGGTCGCGATCGGCCTCGCTCTGGCCTTCCGCTTCTCGCAGCGGCTCGGCCTCTGCCCGGGCCAGGATGCCGGGCGCGTCGCGGCGCATCTTAGCGCAGTCGGCCTGCCCTCGCGGCTGCAGGACGTGCCCGGCGGCGCCGGCAGCGCTGCCGAGATCGTCGAGGCCATGACCCAGGACAAGAAGGTGAAGCGCGGCGCGCTGACCTTCATCCTCGCCCATGGCATCGGCAAGAGCTTCATCGCGCCGGGCGTTCCCGCCGACGAGGTGCGCAGCTTCATCGAAAGCGAACTCGCGGGGGCCTGATCGCACGCCAATGGCCGCGCTCATCCCCATCGATCCCTGGCTGGCGGTCGCGGTCGTCGTCCTCGGCCTGCTGCTGACCGGCTTCCTCTCCGCCAGCGAGGCGGCGCTCAATGCGACTTCCCGCGCGCGTCTGACGGCGCAGGAGAAGGCCGGCAGCCGGCGTGCCGCGATCGCGCTGCGCGCGCTGTCGAACCGTGAGCGGCTAAGCGGCGTGCTGCTGCTCGCACGCACGCTGGTGAAGACCGCCACGGCCGCCTTCGCGACCTATGCGGCCGCGGTCTCCCATGGCGCAGCCGGCGCCCTCGCTGCCGCCGCCGCGGTAGCGTTGCTCGCCATCATCTTCGGCGAACTCGCGCCACGCATGGTGGCGGTCGCCAAGCCGGACCGCACGGCGCTCTTCTTCGTCCGGCCGGTGGCACGCCTGCTCGCCATGCTCGGCCCGCCGCTGCGCCTGCTGCAATGGCTGGCGCGCCGCTGCATCGGCCTGTTCGGGCTGCGGATCGATTCGCAGCGCCCCGTGCTCGCCACCGACGAGGTCCTGCGCGATCAGGTCGAGCTGATGCGCCAGCAGGGCACGGTCGAGAAGGCCGATGGCGACATGGTCAGCGGCCTGCTCGACCTGAAGGACCTCGAAGTCGCCGACGTGATGATCCACCGCACCAAGATGCGCACGATCAATCTCGATCTCGGCCCCGAAGCGATCGTGCGCGAGGTGCTCGCCTCACCCTATACCCGCATGCCGCTCTGGCGCGAAAAACCGGAGAACATCGTCGGCATCCTGCACGCCAAGGACCTGCTCCGCGCCCTCGATGCCGCCGGCGGCGATGCCGGCAAGCTCGATGTCGGCGAGATCGCGCTTTCGCCCTGGTTCGTGCCGGTGACGACCTCGCTGCCGGAGCAGCTCAAGGCCTTCCTCTCGCGCAAGACGCATTTCGCCCTCGCCGTCGACGAATATGGCGAGGTCATGGGGCTGGTAACGCTCGAGGACATCCTGGAGGAGATCGTCGGCGACATCCGCGACGAGCACGACATCGCCTTGCCCGGCCTACGTCAGCAGGCGGACGGTTCCGTCATCGTCGATGGTGGCGCGCCCATCCGCGACCTCAACCGCGCCATGGACTGGAACCTGCCGGATGAGGAGGCGACCACCGTCGCCGGCCTCGTCATCCACGAAGCCCGAGCCATCCCCGATGCCGGCCAGGCCTTCACCTTCCACGGCTTCCGTTTCGAGGTGATGCGCAAGAGTCGCAACCGCGTGACCTCGCTGAAGATCGCGCCGGTCGGCAATGGCGATACGGCACCGCCACCCGCGCCCTGAAGCGGATCAGCCGAGCTTCGCCAGGAAATCGGTCGCCCGATAGCCCTCGGGCGCGCCTTCGACGATGATGGCGGCGCTGCGCGAATTGTTTGTCCTGAGCAGCAGGATCTCCTGATACTCCGGCGAAGCGTACCAGGCCCGCGCCGCCGCGAGATCCGGAAAGGCGATGATGACGAGATCCCCCTCCCTGGGCTCCTCGATGACCTCCGCCGTCGCGCCATGAACCAGGAAGCGACCGCCGAAGGGCGCGAGGGTCTCGTCGATACGGAGGATGTAATCGACGATCTCCGCGTTACGATCGACGTCGCGCAGATGGGCGATGGCATAGGCGGTCATGGCTTGGTCCCCTTGGAGCGGGTCCAGGCCCGCGACGCCACGGACTATGCGACGGGGGCGGCAGCCAGTCGATTACCTCCCGGGTAACTGCGAAGGCCCCATCTTCACCCGTCGACGATGCCCTTGGCGGCCAGGGATGATTCCCGCACAGCGGCAGGCTTGTCGGCAACGAGATACTGCGCCCGCGCCAGCGCGGCGAAGCGGCCGCCCTTGGCGACGAGTTCCTCGAAGGAGCCCATCTCGATCACCTTGCCCTGCTCGAAGACCAGGATGCGGTCGGCATTGCGGATCGTGGCGAGGCGGTGGGCAATGACGAAGGTGGTGCGCCCCTTCATCACCTCGTCGAGCGCTTTTTGAAGTTTGACTTCGGTCGCGGCGTCAAGCGCCGAGGTCGCCTCGTCGAGGATCAGGATCGGCGGGTTCTTGAGCAGCGCGCGAGCGATAGACAGGCGCTGGCGCTCGCCGCCGGAGAGGGTGCGGCCGCGCTCGCCGACGATGGTGTCGAGCCCGTCGGGCTGGCGCGCCATCACCTCGGTCGCCTGGGCCCGGTCGAGCGCTTCCATCATCTCGGCATCGGTCGCATCCGGCTTGCCGACGGTCAGGTTCTCGCGGATCGAGCGGGCGAACAGCATGGGTTCCTGGAAAACCACGCCGATGTTCCGGCGCAGCGAGATCAGCGAGATCTCGCGGATGTCCCGGCCATCGGCGAGGATCCGGCCCGATTGCGGGTCGAAGGCCCGGTGCAGCAGGCCGAGCGTCGTCGACTTGCCGGAGCCGGTCGAGCCGACGATGGCGATCGTCTCGCCGGGCTTCACCTCGAAGGAAACGTCGGCGACGGCAGCGCGCTTGCCGTCATAGGAGAAGGAGACGTCGTCGAAGGTGACGCGCCCTTCCAGCCGGCCGGCATCCGGGGCACCCGGCAGGTCGCGCACCGCCGGCAGCGTGTCGACCACCTCGAAGAACTCCCGCATCTTCGGCGCCTGCATGAAGATGAAGTTGACGAAGGCGACGATCTGCTCAAGCCGGCCGACCAGCATGGTCGCGAAGCCCATGAAGGTGACGATCTCGCCGACCGTGGTCTGCCCCTGCATCAGGAGCCAGGTGCCGACGACGAAGATCGAGAGCACGGTCAGCGTCGCCGAGGCGCGCGTCGCCACCGTCGCCACCGCCCACCAGGTCAACACCGGGATCTGCGCCTCGAGCAGGCTGGTTATCGTGTTGCGCAGGCCGCGGACCTCGGCCTCGATCCGGGTGAAGCTCTGGATCACCGGCACGTTGCCGAGCGCGTCCGAGGCCCGCTCGGCAAGGCTCGAATGGTAGCTCTCGACATTGCTCTGCAGCTTGTCGGTCTTGCGCAGCACATAGGCCGTCAGGGTACCGAACAGCACGACCAGGGAGATCAGCAGCAGGCCGAGCTGCCAGTTCTTCCAGAGGGTGAAGGGCAGCAGGATGAACAGCGCGACGAAGCTCGCACAGTGCTCGCGGAAGAAGGAGAGCCACAGCGCCCACATGCCGCTGGTGCCTTCCAGCATCACCTTGAGCACCCGGCCGGAATGGGTCTGCGTGTGATAGGCGAGCGGCAGGGTCAGCGCGTGCTCGAAATAGTTCGCCATCACCGCGAGGCGCCGGCGATGCGCCAGGCGGTCGGCGAACAGCGCGACGAAGACGCCGGCAGCGATGTTGAACAGGCCGAAGCCGACCCAGGCGGCAATCAGCAGGTTGATGTCGCCCCAGGTCGGCTTGCTGCCGGAGTTCTGCACGCTGGTCAGCTTGTCGATCAGCGCGCCGAACAGCATCGGCTCGGCGAAGGCGGCGGCCGCCAGCGCGATATTGGCGAGCGCAAGGACAAGGCCCAGGCGCCGTTCCGGGCCGAGCTCGCCAAGCACGCGGGCGTAGAGCGCAAACAGAGACATCGCGGACAGCTTTAGACGAGGCCGCGCCGCGGACAAGCCCTCAAGCTTAACGCTTCGTTCAAGCCGCCTCCTTATGGTTTCGCAAAAGCGAAGCGCGGCCTGCGTGACGTGGCGGTGCAGGGCCGGTCTGGGGTGTTTTCATGGATATCGCAACCGCAGTCGGCATCCTGGGCGGCATCGCCACCATCTGCGGGATCATCATCATCGACGGCGGCAACTTCGCCGCCTTCTTCGACAAGCACGCGGTCATCATCATCTTCGGCGGCTCGGCCGCCGCGACCATGCTGCGCTTCCCGTTCTCGGTGATCGCGCATGGCCTGCCCATGGGCATCCGCTTCGCCTTCACCATGCGCTCGATCCATCCGCGCGAATTGATCGACGAGATCACCCGTGTCGCCGAGATCAACCGCAAGAGCGGCCCGGTGGCGCTGGAAAACGTCGAGGTCTCCGACCCTTTCCTCGCCCAGGGCCTGCGCTACATCGCCGACGGCTACGACAAGGACTTCATCCGCGACACGATGGAGCGCGACCGCGACAATTTCCTGCAGCGGCTCGACGAGGGCTCCAAGGTCTATCGCGCCATCGGCGACTGCGCCCCGGCCTGGGGCATGATCGGCACGATACTCGGCATGGTCACCATGTTCGCCAACATGTCCGACCCCTCCAAGCTCGGTCCGGCCATGGCGACCGCGCTGTTGGCGACGCTCTATGGCGCGATCGTCGCCAACATGCTGACCCTGCCGATCGCCGACAAGCTTCACGTCAAGCTCGAGGAGGAGGAGATCTCGCGCACGCTGATCATCGACGGCGTGCTGCAGATGCGCGACGCCAAGAGCCCGACCCTGGTACGCGAAATGCTGCTGGCCTATCTGCCCGATCATCATCGGGCCGAGATGGCGGAAGCCCGCTGAAGGGCGGCTGAACGATGGCCAAGAAGAAGCGCGGCGGCCATGGCGGTCACGGCTGGTTCGTGACCTTCGCCGACCTGATGGCCCTGCTCATGGCCTTCTTCGTCATGGTCGCGGCCTATTCCAGCCAGGACAAGCAGAAGCTGCAGATCGTCGCCGGCTCGATGCGCGACGCCTTCGGTACGCAAAAAGACGTCCGCCTCGCCGGCATCGTCGAGGTCGACGGAATCCCGACCAAGACCCACATCAAGAACGCCTATGTCCGGCCGATCGAGGACGCCTCCGACAACACCGCGCCCAACCACAACCAGCAGAAGGAAGACGGGCTGATCTCGGCGACGCATGACCGCGGCTTCGCGCTCGCCGCCGCCTCGCTGCGTCAGGCCCTGCGCGAGATGCCGGAGATCGGCGAGCTCTCGCGCAACATCCTCGTCGAGGTCTCCGAGACCGGCATCGACATCCAGCTCGTCGACCAGGACGGGCGCGCCATGTTCGACGAGAGCTCGGTCCAGCCCAATGCCAGCATGCGCAAGCTGCTCGCCGCCATCGCCCCGACGCTGCGCCGCATGCCCAACAAGATCGCGATCACCGGCCATACCGCGACGCCGCGGCCGGGCACATTCCTGCGCGGCAATCCCTGGGCGCTCTCGGTCGGGCGCGCCTCGGCGGTGCGCGAGATCCTCGGCAGTGCCGGCGTGCCCGACGAGCGCTTCGCCTCGATCACGGGCAAGGCCGACACCGACCCGCTGATCAAGGACAACCCCTATTTGCCGTTCAACCGCCGCGTCGCCATCGTGCTGAAGGCGGACGCCCCGCCCCTACCCAACGGCGCCAAGCCCTGACGCCCGCCCTGAACCCAGCTCAGGGCGCGACGATCAACGCCCAGTAGACCTGGTATTTCGAGCCCGGCGCATAGGCCGAGGCGATGCCCATCCGGGTCGCGTTCGGCGCCTTCATGACGCGATCATGCTGGGGCGAATCGCGCCAGCCGGAAAAGGCCTCGGCCAGCCGCCGATAGCCGGCAGAGAGATTGGCTTCGGCACCGGGCTGGCCGGCGCGCACCAGCCGCGCCTTGACCGCATCGGCCTGCGCCGGCTTGTCGGCCGCCGCCATCGCCGCCGCCTCGCGTTCCGCCGCCTGCATCAGCTCCGGATCGAGTTTCAGCGTGGCGAGGCCGGCATTGAGGCGATAGGCCGAGATCGTCGCGCGGGCGGCTTCCGCGTCGACGCGGGCCGAGGCCGAACCGAGATCGCGATAGAAGGCCGGCTGGGTCCGCACCGGCTCGGTGCAGCCGGCGATGTTGAAGAGCGCGAGGGCTCCGGCCAATGCGGCAGGGCAGCTCACAGCGCGCCCGCGGGCGGGACGAGCGGAAAACGAAAGCATCGCATCATTCCTTGTTGTCGTCCTTGCCGCCGGCCTCGTCCTTGCCGGCATCCGGCGCAGAGCCGTTCTTGGCGGGAGCAGCGTCCTCGGTTTCGTCCACCGCAGCCTCGTTCGCCGCGCGGGATCGGCTCGCTCTCACCTTGCTCGCGGCCGCGCGCGCGGGCGCCTTGCGCTCGCCAGCGACCGCAGTCGCGATGCTGCCGAGCGACTGCTCGATGCCTTCCAAGCCCTTCACCGTCAACTCGGCCGCCGCCGCTGGCTTCTCGAGCTCGGCGAGGCGCTTGTGGATGACATAGTTGAGATCGCTGGTGACGCGCCCGACCTGGTCGACATCGCCGACCACGCAGATCAGGTCAAAGTCTATGGTCGCCGTGCCGATCTTCCTGAACAGCACGTTCGGCGGCGGCTTCTTCAGCACGTCGCCATGGTCGGCGCCGGCCTCGGCCAGCACGGAGCGAACCTCGGTCGGGTCGAGGGTGCGCGGCACGCTGATCGAGATCAGCACGCGCCCGGTCCGGTCGGAGCGGACGCGGTTGCGCACCACGCCTGAAACCAGGTTCGAATTCGGCAGGATCACGGTCGAGCGATCGAAGGTCTCGATCTCGGTCGAGCGCACATTGATGCGCTTGACGATGCCCTCGGCATCGCCGACCAGCACCTGATCGCCGACCCGGATCGGCCGCTCCCAGAGCAGGATCAGGCCCGAGACGAAGTTCGACACCACCGATTGCAGGCCAAAACCGATACCGACCGAGAGCGCCGAAGCGACCAGCGTCAGCCGCTCCAGGCTGAAGCCGAGCGTCGAGACCGCGAGCGCGACCGCCGCGGTGTAGCCGAGATAGCCGGCCGCGGTGGTGATCGAATTGCGCAGACCGGTGTCGAGCTTTGTCGTCGGCAGGAACTTCTCGTTCAGCCAGCCCTGCAGCGAGCGCGTCGCCGCGAGGCCAAGCGCGAACATCAGCGCCCCGAAGAAGATCGAGGACAACGAGACCGTGACGCCACCGACCTGGAAGCCGAAGAAGGCGGCCCGCAGCGAGGTCAGGAAATCAGCCGATTCAAGCCCCCAGGGGGCGAAGACCAGCATGAAGGTGATGACGAACAGGATGATCTTGAGCACCCCGGCCAGCACCACCGCGACCTTCTGCAGCGTCGCGGCGCGCAGGCCGACGCCCGCCCGCAGGCTCATGGCGAAGCGGCCATCGCCGGTCAGGAGGCCTTCGGTCCCGAGCTCGATCAGCTGCATCAGCAGCACGAAGACCCCGGCGAGAATGCCGAGCCACAGCACCTGCTCGGTCAGGAAGGTCGCGAGCACGACATAGCCGAGCAGCACGGCGAGGATGACCGCGATGCCGACCAGCCAGGCCAGGATGCGCACAGGGCCGAGGCTGGCGCCGTCGACCGGGACATAGGGACCGAGGCAGGCTTCCTGCTCGATCTCGTCATTGTCGCGTAGCCGGTAGAGGCCGGCGACCAGCGTCAGCGCAAAGATGCTGGCGACGACGCCCCGCACGATGATCGACAGCGTCAGCCCGGCGGCGATCGCCTGCAACCAGGCTTCCAGCACCTTGCCGACGCCCATGACGATGGCGAGCCAGCCGGCCATCCAGACGACGGTCCGGGCGGTCGATTCCATCACGCTGACCAGCCGGCGCTGCGGTTCGCCCGGGGCGAAGAGTGCGTCCGCCAGCGCCTGTACGAAGGCATAGAGCGCAAGGCCGTAGACGATGGCGAGGATCACCGGCTGGATGCGCGGCGGCAGCAGGCCGGCAGTGTTGAGCGCGGCATAGATCAGCCAACTCGCCAGCGCCGGAGGCGCGGCGCGCGCGACGAGGCGGATCAGCGCGCTTTGCAGGCAGTAGACCCTGGTGGAGTCCTCACGCGCGGCAAGGCGCGCGGTCAGCCGCGGCAGATAGCGCGCACGGGCGACATAAAGACCGATCGCGCCGAGGAAGCCGAGCAACACGATCACCCCGCGCGGGCTCAGCAGGGCGCTGCCGAAGACCGAAAGCCAGTCGCCGAAGATCAGCTGCGAGGCCCGTATATCCGACGGCAACGCCGGGATTGTGATGCTCCAGATTTCCGGGCTGAGGATCGAGGGACCGGCTGCGAACAGCGTCTTGGCGAAGCGGTCGCGACGGAGGTCGCTGATCGAGGTCTGCAGCTGCTCGGCCTGGAGCTGGGTCGCCCGGGCGAGCTTCAGCGACTCGTCGGCCTCGGCGAAACCCTTCTCCCGGGCCTCGCGCTCGCGGGCGACCTCGGCCGTTTCCGCCGGCGCCTTGGCGTCCGGCTTGGGGCCAAGCTGGTCCAGCCGCGTCTTGGCCTGCTCGAAGCGCGGGACCTGCTCTTCCGTCAGGGTGCGTATCTGATCGAGCAGGGGCTGCAGGCGCAGCCTTTGCCGCTGCAGTTCGGCGTCGGTGGCATTGGGATTGGTGAGCACCGACTCGATCTGGGTCAGCTCTTTCTTGATCGAATCGACCTTGCCGCGCGCCGCCGCCGGATCGGCCGGCTGGGCCAGCGCCGAGAGCGGCAGCAGCAGGCAGAGCGCGAACAGGGCGACACCGAGCCGGCCGGCCAACGCGGCGAAGACATTCCGGGCGTTGGACTTCACTGGCATTCCGTTCTCGCCGGGCTGATTCGCGTCCCTGCGCAGCCTCGCCACCGCCGCGCGGCGAAATCAAGCATGGCAGAGAAAAGCGGCTGCGGGCCGGCTTCGCGGCAGAGCCGCGCCGGCTGGTGAGGTTCGGATAAAGGCATCACATTCCCGTGAAAGCGAGCCGGGTGGCTGCGGTCGTGCCGCGCCTTTTCGGCAAGAAACCGGACAGGATGATGGCGGAACCCCGTCACCGGCGCGATTTGCGGTGGCCTCGCCGCCTGGCCGCGGCGCGTCGACGTCCCCGCGAGACCGTGATCGCCGCCATGCCGCAGGGGTACTGGTGCTCCCTCCCCAACTGAGTTTGTATTTCGACCAATATAAATCCGGCCCTGCAGCGGCCGGGCGACCGAACGGCGAGGCGCGCTGGCTCTCTCGCCAGCTCTGGAATCGAAACCGGGAGGTTTGCGATGGCTAAGCTCAACATCAATGGCAAGATGATCGATGTGGAGGTCGACGGCGACACGCCGCTGCTCTGGGTCATTCGCGAACAGATCGGACTGACCGGCACGAAATATGGCTGCGGTGTCGCCCAATGCGGCGCCTGCACCGTGCATATCGACGGTGTCGCCACGCGCTCCTGCGCCATGCCGGTCAGCGCCATGACCGCCGAGCAGAAGATCGTCACCATCGAGGGGCTGTCGGCCGACGGCAACCACCCGCTGCAGAAGGCCTGGATCGAGCATGACGTGCCGCAATGCGGCTTCTGCCAGAGCGGCATGATCATGGCCGCTGCCGCCATGCTGCAGGCCAATCCCAAGCCGAGCGATGCCGACATCGCCGCCGAGATGACCAATATCTGCCGCTGCGGCACCTACAACCGCGTCAAGGCCGCCATCAAGCAGGTCGCCGCCGGCGGCGAGCTCGGCCGCGGCTGACCCCTCTTTCCCCTTCACAGCGCCGGGCTCGATCGCGATCCGCCGAATGGCTGCTCACCTCGCCCGCGCCGACCAGAACCTGGAGGACGCCATGACATCCGCCTCTGCCGTCGAGATGAAGCTCTCCCGCCGCAGCCTGCTCGCCGGGTCGGCCGCCGCTGCCGGTGCCTTCACCTTCGGCTTTTCCGTGCCCTTCACCGACGAGGCCAAGGCCCAGGGCGCGACGCCCGAGATCAACGCCTGGGTCGTCGTCCAGCCCGACGACAAGGTGGTGATCCGCATCGCTCGCTCCGAAATGGGCCAGGGCACGCTCACCGGCCTCGCCCAGCTCGTCGCCGAGGAGCTGGAATGCGATTGGGCCAAGGTCACGACCGAATATCCGACGCCCGGCCAGAACCTCGCCCGCAACCGCGTCTGGGGCAATTTCTCGACCGGCGGCAGCCGCGGCATCCGCGAATCCCATGACTATGTCCGCAAGGGCGGCGCGGCCGCCCGGATCATGCTCGTCCAGGCCGCCGCCGGCGAATGGAAGGTGCCGGCCGCCGAATGCAGCGTCAGCAAGGGCGTGATCACCCACAAGGCGTCCGGCCGCTCGCTGCGCTATGGCGAAGTCGCAGCCGCCGCCGCCAAGCTCTCGCCGCCGACCGAGGTGCCGCTGAAGGATCCGAAGGAATGGACCATCGCCGGCAAGCCACTGAAGCGGCTCGACACGGCCGACAAGACCAACGGCAAGAAGATCTACGGCATGGACTTCAAGCTGCCGGGAATGCTCAACGCCGCGATCAAGGACTGCCCGGTCTTCGGCGGCAAGGTGAAGAGCTTCGACGCTGCCAAGATCAAGGACATGCCCGGCGTGAAGCATGTCCTGCCGGTCGGCGACAGCGCCGTTGCGGTCGTCGCCGATACCTGGTGGCGGGCCAAGACGGCGCTCGACGCACTGCCCATCGTCTGGGACGAGGGCGAGCACGCCAAGGTCTCGAGCGAAAGCATCGCCGCCTGGCTGAAGGAGGGGCTCGATGCGCCGCAGGCCGCCGTCGGCAACCAGGTCGGCGACGTCAAGGCGGCGATCGCCGGTGCGGCAAGGACGATCGAGCAGGTCTATTCCTACCCGTTCCAGAACCATGCCTGCATGGAGGTGATGAACGCGACCGCGCTCTATACGCCTGAGCGCTGCGAGGTCTGGACGCCGACCCAGAACGGCGAGGCGGCGCTCGCCGCGACTGCCGAGGCCTCCGGCCTGCCGCTGGCGAAATGCGAGGCCTACAAGATCGACCTCGGCGGCGGCTTCGGTCGGCGCGGCGCGGTGCACGACTGGGTCCGGCAGGTCGTCGCCATCGCCAAGCAGATTCCCGGCACGCCGGTGAAGCTGATCTGGTCGCGCGAGGAGGACATGCTGCATGGCCGCTTCCACCCGGTGACCCAGTGCAAGCTCACCGGCGCGCTCGACAAGGACGGCAACCTCACCGGCCTGCACATGCGCATCTCCGGCCAGTCGATCGTCGCCGGCATCTTCCCGCAGAACATCCAGAATGGCCGCGATCCGGCCGTCTTCCAGGGCCTCAACCCGCCCGGGCCGGAGGCCTCGATCGGCTACACCATCCCGAACCTGCTGATCGACCACGCCATGCGCAACCCGCATGTCCCGCCGGGCTTCTGGCGCGGGGTCAACCTCAACCAGAACACGATCTATCTCGAATGCTTCATCGACGAGCTCGCCCATGCCACCGGCAAGGACCCGCTCGAATTCCGCCGCGCGCTGATGAAGAACCACCCCAAGCACCTTGCCGTGCTCAATTCCGTCGCTGAAAAGGCCGGCTGGGGCAGCAAGGCGCCCGACGGCGTCTATCGCGGCATCTGCCAGACCATGGGCTTCGGCTCCTATGTCGCCGCGGTCGCCGAGGTCTCGGTCAGCCCCGAGGGCAAGCTCAAGGTCCACAAGATCACTGCCGCGACCGATCCGGGCCATGCCGTCAACCCGGCGCAGATCGAACGCCAGGTCGAGGGCTCCTTCGTCTACGGCCTCTCCGCCGCGCTGTTCGGCGAATGCACCGTCAAGGACGGGCGCATCGTCGAGGAGAATTTCGACAGCTACCCAGTGATGCGGCTGGAGGACATGCCCGCGGTCGAGACGGTGATCGTGCCCTCCGGCGGCTTCTGGGGCGGCGTCGGCGAGCCGACCATCGCCGTCGCGGCGCCGGCCGTCCTCAACGCGATCTTCGCCGCCACCGGCAAGCGCGTGCGGTCCATGCCGCTCCGCAACGCCGATCTGCGCAAGGCGTGAGGTCAGGCGCAGGAGCGTGAGAAGCGGAGACGTCATTCCGGACGGGCGGCAAAACCGCCCTGCTCCGAAATCCATCGTCGGAAACTGCGCCCTACGATGGATTCAGGCCCTCTGCTGCGCGGCGGCCGAAGTGACGGCGGTCGTTCTCGCGTGCGGAACGAGCGCTCGGCCAGCTGTCGCGCTCGAGCCCTACGCGATCGCTGGCGACGCCATTCCCGCCCCGCTCGCCGGCCTGTCCGGCGACGCGCAGCGCGGCCGGGCGGTAGTGCTCGATCGTACGCGCGGCAACTGCCTGATTTGCCACCGGGTACCGGAGCCGGACGAGCCCTTCCAGGGGACGATAGGCCCGCCGCTCGCCGACGTCGGCGCCAGGCTCGATGACGGCCAGTTGCGGCTGCGGCTGGTCGACGCCAGCCTGCTCAACCCGGAAACCGTGATGCCGCCCTATTTCCGCACCGAAGGATTGCGAGACGTTGCCCCGCAATTTCGCGGTCTGCCGGCCCTCAACGCTCAGGAGATCGAGGATGTCGTCGCCTATCTCGCGCGCCTGCGCACGCCCTGAGCGCGAGCCCTCGCGCCGCCAGCTGCTCGCCGCCGGTTCGGCGGGCCTCGCGCTCGCCGCCCTCCCGGACGCGGCCCGGTCGGCGACCCAGACGCCGCTGGCCGAGCTGATCGCCCGGGTCACCGAAGGCGCGACGCCGATGCGCGGCGGCATCGTCTTCGACATCCCGCAACTGGTCGAGAACGGCAATTCGGTCGATGTCGCGATCGGCATCGACAGCCCGATGACGGAAGCGGACCATGTCCGCTGGATCCATGTCATCGCCGAGAAGAACCCTTATCCCAACGTGGCGCGCTTCCACCTCTCACCGCGGAGTGGCCGCGCCCGGATATCGGCGACCCTTCGTCTCGCGACCTCGCAGAAGGTCGCGGTCGTCGCGGCGTTGAGCAACGGCAGCTATTTCATGGCCGATGCCGATATCGTCGTGACGCTCAGCGCCTGCATCGACGGAGGCTGACTTCATGGCGAATTTCAATGCCCGCATCACCATGCCTGCCGAGGCCAAGGCCGGCGAAATCGTCGAGATCCGGGTGCTCGTCCGCCATCCCATGGATCGCGGCGGCCAGGTCGATGCGGAAGGCCGCATCGTGCCGCGCAAGATCCTCAACCGCCTGACCGTGACCTATGCCGGCGAACCGGTCTTCCGCTTCGACATGCACACCGGTATCTCTGCCAACCCCTTCGTCAGCTTCACCACCCGCGCCG
The DNA here is from genome assembly GCF_001509835.1 of Allobosea sp. WAO. Lineage (GTDB taxonomy): Bacteria > Pseudomonadota > Alphaproteobacteria > Rhizobiales > Beijerinckiaceae > Allobosea. The sequence goes on along the minus strand of NZ_JXTJ01000012.1, from coordinate 134,744 downwards.
TCGAGACCGGCGACCTCGTCTTCGAATGGCGCGAGGATGGCGGGGCGGTCTTCACCCGCACCGCGCGCCTCGTCGTGACGTGAGCCGCCAGTGACGACACGCGCGGCCCTGTTCATCGGCCTGTCGCTTGCGACCACTGTGGCCACAGCCCAGGAGATCAGGCCGGGCAGCGCTTTCCTCTCGCCGGAGATGCGCCGCCAGCAATCCGACGAGGCCCGCAATCCCGGCTTCCTCTGGGTCGAGCAAGGCGAGGAGCTGTTCAGCCGGCGCAGCGGTGAAGCACCGGCCTGCATCACCTGCCATGCCGATCCGGAGCGAAGCCTGAAGGGCGCCGCGACCCGCTATCCGCAGGTCGATGCCGGAAGCGGCAAGCTGATCAATCTCGAGGGCCGCATCGAGCAGTGCCGGACGCAGCGCCAGAGGCAGCCGGCCTTCGGCTATGAGAGTCCCGAGCTGCTCGGCCTCACCGCCTATCTCGCCTCGCTCTCGCGCGGGCTGCCGATGAGCGTGACGACCGATGGCGCGGCGAAACCCTATCTCGATGCCGGAAAGGCCGTCTATGAGCGCCGGCAAGGCCAGCTCAACCTCTCCTGCCGGCAATGCCATGACGATCTTGTCGGCGAAAAACTACGCGGCGACACGATCAGCCATGGCGTCGGCACCGGCTACCCCGCCTACCGCCTCGAATGGAACGAGGTCGGCTCGCTGCACCGGCGTCTGCGCGCCTGCTCGCTCGGCGTCCGGGCGACGCAATTCGACTATGGCGCCCCGGAATATCTCGCGCTGGAACTCTATCTCGCCGCGCGCGCCAAAGGCCTGCCATTGGAGAGCCCGGGATTGCGGCGCTGACCAACTGGACTCGGCTTGGCCGAGCGGACCGAAGCCGTCACGATGCCGGCACATTCCTGTCGGAGATGCGGCGGATGCTACGCCTGCCTGCCTTGCTCGCCATGCTGTTCTGCGCCGCCGCTGCGCTCGCGCAGCCCGCCGCTGAAACGCAGGCTCCGGTCGCCGCGGCTAGCCCTGCCGCCACGAATGCTGCTGCGGCCAGCGCTGCGGTGCCGCCCGCTGCCGCTGCTAACCCCGCCCCCTTCGTCCTCAAGGACACCGAAGTCAGGACGATCCGCGCCAAGGCGCTGCAGCGCGACTACGAGATCTATGTCAGCCTGCCGCCGTCCTACCACTCCTCACCGCGACGGCGCTTCCCGGTGCTGTTCGTCAGTGATGGCGACTATTCCTTTCCGCTGGTCCGCAGCATCGCGCAGCGCGTCGGCAACCGCGCCCAAGGCCTGGAGGAGTTCATCCTCGTCGGCCTCTCCTATGCGGTCGGCGATACCAGGCAGTTCAGCCGGCGCCGCGACTACACGCCGACGCCGAACGGCGAGAAGACGCGGGACGAATCCGGCCGCCCACCGGTCTTCGGCGAGGCGGAGGAGTATCGCCGCTTCCTCGCCGACGAGTTGATGCCCTTCGTCGCCGCGACCTATCGCACCGACACCACACGCAGCATCTATGCCGGCCATTCCTATGGCGGCCTGTTCGGCGTCCACATCCTTTTGACCGAGCCGAAGATGTTCTCGCACTACATCCTCGGCAGCCCCTCGCTCTGGTTCGACCAGAAGGTGATGTTCGCCCGCGAGAAGGCCTATGCCGACGCCAACAAGGACCTGAAGGCGAACGTGCTGATGGCGATCGCCTCTTATGAGACGATCAACAAGGCCTCAAACGACCGGCGCTTCAGCCGCAACCTCGACATGATCGCCGACATGCAGGAATTCGAGAAGGCGCTGCGCTCGCGCGAATATCCCGGCCTGTCGCTGACCAGCGAGATCATCCCCGGCGAGGACCACCTCACCGTCTTCCCGGCGATCATCACGCGCGGCCTGATGTGGGCGCTGCCGGCGAAGCGGGACTAGGCAAGGAACGACAGGACAAAGTCATCGCGGGCGACCGAAGCGAGACCCGGGACCGCAACCGGGGTTGGAATGGCGATCAGTCCTTCTTGCCCTTGCCGGCCTTCTCCTTCTCGTCCGTGTCCTTGCCTTTCGGCTTCTCCCGGTTGCGGTAGCTCGCATTGCCGAGGCCGGTCCCGATGGTCAGCACGGCCCAGTTCTCGACATCCTGCATGAACGGCATGTCGCTGAGGCCCTGCACCACCGCATCGTTGTGCATCACCACCACGGTCTCGTGCTCGCCGATCTCCGGCGCCATCTCGCGAATGCTCTCGACCAAGTTGAAGCGGCTGCTCGACCAGTTGCCCGGCAGGTTCTGCGCGCCACGGTCGATCGCGCCATCAGCCTCGATCCAGCCGGGGCAGCCGACGCCGATGAACGGCGCGACGCGCAAGCCCTCCTTCTGCGCTTGCCTGATCTGCTCGCGCAGCATCTTGCCGAGTTTCTTCACCGCCTCCTCGCGGCTCGGCTCCTCGTCGGCATGGCGCCAGAGCTCGGATTTCCAGACCCGCGCCTTGGCGAGGTCGGGCGCCTTGTCCTGGCGCAGCTCGACGATCCCGGCGCGGATGTTCGAGCCGCCGATATCGACGGCGACCAGGCTGTCATAGGCCTCGAATATCCATTTCGGCGCGAGATGCGCGCTGCCGACCAGACCGGCCTCGTCGGGATGGTGGCGCACCGGCACCAGCTCGCTCGCATGCCCTTCCGATTGCAGGATGATCCCGGCCCGGGCGATGGCGAGCTCGCCGACGCGGCTCTGGCGAAAGCCGCCGCCGACGACGATGCGCTCGATCGGAGCCCACGCCTTCTGCCGGAGAAAACGGCGGATCACGAAGGACAGCGACTGGGCGAAGCGCTCGACCGCGGAGAGCACCAGCGCCGCCTCGCGCGCCTCGCCGTTGGTGATCAGTTCGTCGAGCTCGGACTTGCTCGGAGCCGCGTCGGTGTCGCCGAGCGGGTCCTCGCCCGTCTCGGCGAGATGGCCGCGCAATTCGGCGAGATGGTCCATGAAGGCCCCCCGGCTCGCCTTGTCGCCGATGAAGCCGTCGCCATCGCGGATTTCGAGATTGTAGCTGGTGACGGTGACCGAGGGCAGCTCCTCTGCGCCATGTCCGCCCTTCGTGCCCGCATTCGCCGCCGTCGCAACCGCCATCGCTCGCTCCCCTGTCGCCGCGGAGGAAACGACTGGTGCCGCCCGAGGTTCCGCCTGCGACCGATGACCCATGCTGGCGCATGCCGCCCCTGCGCCGGCAATGGGGATGAGGGAAGGCTTTCCGTTGACCTTGCCCCCTGCTTTCCCCTCCATAAGGTTCGCAAGGGGATGCGGCCTTCGGGACCGCTCGGAGGGCTGAAGCATGTTCGAATTTCTCGGCCGCGCGATCGTGATCGGCGTCGGCGCCACTGCCATTCTCGACCTCTGGGCCCTGCTGCTCAACCGCACGCTCGGCATCCCACTCGCCAATTGGGCCATGGTCGGGCGCTGGTTCGCCCATCTGCCGCGCGGGCGCTTCATGCATGACCCGATCTCGGCCTCGGAGCCGGTGTCCGGCGAGCTCGGCATCGGCTGGATCATGCACTACGTCGTCGGCATCCTCTTCGCCGCCGTGCTGCTGCTGATCTGGGGGCTCGGCTGGGCCAAGTCCCCAACCCTCATCCCCGCGCTGATCGTCGGCATCGTGACCGTCGGCTGCGGCTGGTTCATCCTGCAGCCCGGCATGGGCTTCGGCGTCGCCGCCAGCAAGCGGCCGAACCCCGGCCAGATCCGGCTCGTCGGCCTCGTCAACCATGTCGTCTTCGGCCTCGGCCTCTACCTCACCGCGCTGCTGACGCGCTGAACGCCGGGCGGCACGCCATTCGCCAAGCCCGGCCGGCTGGACTAAGAGCCCCCTGACCGACCCCTTGCGGGTCCTCAGGAACGCAGCAGGAGTGCAACGCATGGCGCATTGGACGCAGCTCGACGCCGCGCCGATCCCGGGCGGCGGCACGCTGAAGCTGCTGCAGCGCGGCGAGAGCGAGTTCTCGATCACGCTCGGCCATAACGAGCTGATGAATTCGCGCCTGCGCGGCTCGGAGGAGGCCCTGGCGACGCTCGCCGCCGAGCGCGTCGGCAAGCGCCCCCGACTGCGCTTCCTGATCGGTGGCCTCGGCATGGGCTTTACCCTGCGCGCCGCGCTGGCCGCCTTGCCGGCCGATGCCGAGATCACCGTCGCCGAATTGATCCCGCAAGTGGTCGCCTGGGCTCGCGGCCCGCTCGCCGCGATCTTCGCCAGCTGCCTCGACGATCCGTGCGTCAGCATCCGCGAGGCCGATGTCGCCTCGTTGATCCGCTCCGGAAAGGCCAGCTATGACGCGATCCTGCTCGACGTCGACAACGGCCCCGATGGATTGATGGTCGCGGCCAATGACCGGCTCTACGACTTCGCCGGGCTCGCCGCCGCCAAGGCGGCCCTGCGCAAGGGCGGCGTGCTCGCCATCTGGTCGGCTGGTCCCGACCGCTCCTTCACCGAGCGCCTGCGCATGAGTGGCTTTTCCGTCGAGGAGAAGAAGGTCCGCGCCAATGCCTCTGGAGGCGGCGCGCGGCATGTGATCTGGCTGGCCACGGTAGCAGCCGCGGATCGCGACCGGCGCGCCTCCGCCAGCACACCGCCTCGGCCCGGCTCCCGCAGGCGCTGAGCGCCACCGGAACCATCGCGGCAGCCTCCGGTTGATCGGACACCCCGTCCCTTCAAAGGAGGTCAGCTATGCCCGCAAAATCCAAGGCGCAGCAGAAGGCCGCCGGCGCGGCCCTGGCCGCCAAGCGCGGCGACATCCCCAAGAGCGATCTCAAGGGCGCCTCGAAATCGATGGAGGAATCGATGACCGAGCGGCAGCTCGACGAGCTCGCCTCGACCAAGCGCAAGGGAAAGCCCGAGCATGTGACCAAGCACTGAGCCGGCAGCGCCGCTCAGTTTCGCATCTCGCCTTTCGGCAAGCGGATCAGGAGCAGCATGAGGAAGGCGATCACGCCAAGCCCGCTCGTCAGCCAGATCGCCTGCACGCCCCAGCGGTCGAGTGCCAGCCCGAACAGCAGCGGCGCGGCCGCCTGCAAGGCTCGTCCGGGACCGCCGATCAGCCCCTGCGTCAGGCCGTAGCCGACAGGCCCGAACAGCGCGAGCGGCAAGGTGCCCTTGGCGATGGTCAGGACGCCGTTGCCGGCTCCGTGCAGGAAGGCGAAGCCATAGGCACCGGGCGCACCCAGCACCAGGAGCAGGCCGGCTCCGAGTGGATGGGTCAGCGTCGCCAGCCTTGCCGAGATCAGCGGGTGCAGCCGCCGCATCAGCGTGAATTCGGCGAGACGAGCGGCGACCTGGGCAGGGCCGATCAATGCTCCGGCGGCGACCGCGACCGCCGTTGTCGCCCCCGCCGCCTCGAGCAGCCGCGGCAAATGCGCCGCCATCGCCGTGCTGTTGAACCAGCTGATCGCGAACACCAGCGCGAGCAGCGCCATGATCCAGCGCGATTTGGGCTCCGCTCCTGCTATGTCCTGCCCGGCTTTCGCTGCGGTCGCATGGCTTGGTACTGCGAGCTTGCCCGATGGCAGCAACCAGTTGAGCGGCAATGCCAGCATGAGGTGCAGGCCCGCCCAGCCGAGGCAGGCACCGCGCCAGCCGATCTCCGCCTCCATCAGCGCCGAGAGCGGCCAGCCGATCGTGCTGGCGAAGCCGGCGAGCAAGGTGATGCCAGTGATCGGCGAGCGCGCTTCCCGGCCGTAGATGCCGGCAAGCGCCGCGAAGGCTGCCTCATAGAGCCCGATGCCCATGCCGAGCCCCATGGCGAGCCAGCCCGCCCAGAGCAGGGTCTTGCCCTGCGCCATGGCAAGGCAGGCAAGCCCGGCGGCGAAGATCAGGTTCGAACCGATCAGGACGCCCCGCCCGCCCTGCCGGTCGATCATCGCGCCGGCCCACGGACCGACCACCGCGGAAACGACCAGCGCGGCGGAAAAGGCGGCGAAGATCTCGACCGGACTGGTCGAAAGGTCGCGCGCCATCGGCGTCGCCAGCACGGCCGGCAAGTAATAGCTCGACGCCCAGGCCACCGTCTGGGCTGTGCCGAGCGCGAGCACGATCGCGGTGGTCGAGCGCTGCGTGGCCATCAGCTTCCGCGAAGGCTCGTAAGTGCCGGCGCGGAGGCGGTCCTGCTCTTCATCTCGGACAAGCGCCGCTCCATGGCCTGCTCACGGCTTCCTCCCGCCAGCGAATCAAGCCGTCACCCGCCGACTTGCACAAGGGCGCACCGGTCACCATCGCGCTGCCGGGGCTTGCAGCGGCCGCATGGCGGCAATGTCGCCGCCTGTCCGCTGCCAAGCTCAGTTCCGCCAAAATTTGCGCGGCTTACTCGAGCGGACATGCTATCCCTGCCGATGCTTGCATTGGCCGGCTATCGATTCCGCGAGAACGCCGTCGTGACCCAGAATCCGTTCTCGCCCGGCCTATCAGCCTCTTCGCGACCGCTCGCCTGCACGGCGCGGACTCGCTCGTGAGCGACGGGCCGAAACCGCAGTCTGGCTCGGTCGCGGCGCTTGGCGCCATCGTCACCGGCGCCCTGATCCTGCAGGTCGCGAGCACGATCATGAACACGGTCGTGCCGCTGCGCATGGCCTTGGAGAAGCAGCCGCTGCTGCTGATCGGCCTGGTCGGCTCGGCCTATTCGGTCGGCTTCCTCGCCGGCTGCTTCTGGATTCCGGCGCTGATCCGGCGCGTCGGCCATATCCGCGGCTTTGCGGTCTTCGCCTCGCTGCAGGCGGCCGTGACCCTCAGTTTTCCGGTGCTGCCGGTCGAATGGTGGAGCCTGACGCGCTTCATCATGGGCGCAGCAGCGGCCGGCCACAGCATCTGCATCGAAAGCTGGATCAGCGGGCAGGCCCGCTCGAGCCATCGCGGCCGGATCTTCGGCATGTACCAGATCCTGAACCGGCTGGCGCTGATCGGCTCGCAAGTCGGCATCGGCTATGTCGCGATCCAGACCCATGATGTCTTCCTGATCGCCAGCATCGCCTTCTCGATTGCGCTGATCCCGGTCAGCCTCACCCGGGCGAAGGGTCCGGAATCGGCCGAACTGGTCTCGGTCCGCCTCAATACGCTCTGGCAGCAGGCGCCCGCCGCAGTGATCGGCTGCCTCTATGTCGGGCTGGTCAGCGGGCCGCTGACCAACGTCGTCCCCGCCTATGGCATCCTGATCGGGCTCGGCCAGAGGCGCGCCATCCTGCTGACCGCGGCGATCCAGCTCGGCGCCCTCTTGCTGCAATGGCCGATCGGCTGGCTCGCCGACCGGGTCGACAGCCGCCGCGTCCTGCTCGGCGCCGCCGCGGCGACCACCCTCTCCACCGTGGCGCTCGGCGCGCTGTTCATGTCGGGCGCGGCCCAGCAGGAATGGTGGCTCTACGCCCTGTTCGCGCTCACCGGCGGCTGCAGCGTGCCGCTCTATACGGTGGCGGTGACGCATGCCTATTTCCGCCTCGGCCGCGACCAGGCAGTCGGCCTTTCTGCTGGCCTGCTCTTCCTATGGAGCGTCGGCGCGACGATCGGCCCGCTGGTCGCGACCGGAGTGATGCAAATCGCCGGACCGCAAGGGCTGCTGCTCTATATCGGTGTGCTCTCGCTGGCCGTCGCGAGCTATTTTGCAATGCGAATCCTGACCAACCCGATCGCGCCGGAAGCCGCCGCCGCACGCACCCCCGCCGAGACCTCGCTTCCCGAACTCGGACCGCGCCCGAGACAGGACGCGGCCTGAGCTAGCGCGAGCTCGCATCAGCCGAGATCGGCAGGCTGGACGCCGCCCCTCGGCCGGGATGATTATGCGCGAACTCCGACGACGATCTGGAGGCGCCATGCATCGCGGGACGATCGGCTGGTCCGGCTTCGCGGCCTTGCTGCTGCATTCTCAGCCAGCCCTCGCGGAATGCCGGGTTACGGGCCCCAAATGGTACCTGCACACCAATGACAAGGTCACGCTGAAGGCCGAGATGGACTCGCAAGGCTGCGGGCACAGTTTCGGCGTCGCCGGCACCTGGAGAATGGAGAAGCTTGTCGCGCTGAAGCCGCCGGCCAACGGCACACTGCGGCAGATCGGCGAAGTCACCTATTACTATATCCCGAGACTCGGCTTCAGGGGCGACGACAATTACGTGATCTACATCTGCGGCAAGGACACCTGGGGCTCGGGCTGCGCCAGGCTCAACTTCGAAGCCACGGTTAGATAGGCGAGCCGGCCCTGCCGCCTCAGTTCGCAGGCGTTCCCTCGCAGGCCTATGCGGCGTGAGAGGCCGGCCAGCTCTCGCGGATCTTGCGCTTCACCTCCTCGATATCGTGACAGCGCCCGAAATCGCCTGATGACAGGCGCCGACGCCCCGACATCGCCCAATGCCAGCGCGGCGCGCCGTTCGGTGCATATTTGTCATGCGTTATCACGGCGATCCGCTCGCCCCCTTCGGCTTCGACATGGAACAAGTGGTCGATCTCCGGCCATGTCCGCCGAATCCGCATCTGCACCGTCATTGCTCATCTCCGATTCATCTATGTTCCTATTTTGTTCTATCAGGAAACGCAAGGGAACTCGGCTCGGCAGGCACCCAAGCCAGCACCTTTGAGGACCTGCTTCTTAAATCCGAGGATTCGCAGGAATGCGTGCTCCATGGCGGCGCTAGGCAGGCCGGTGGCAAGTCCGCACATAGAATGGCCGCCCGCTGGCGGCCTTCAAATTCTCGTCCTTCTCGCTGCGGCCCAGAAGTTCAACCTTATCCTTGGCGAGTTCGCCGCGTTGGCGCCGGAACAGGCGGGTCGGAAGCCTTGCAGGGCGGCCTGGAGCAGGGCAGCGCCCGGCGAACCTCGGCGTGCAGCGCCCGGTCCAAAGCCGGATGCGCTCTAGGACTGGGATTGGGGGCGATTTTGCAAATAGGGCCACGCCATCAGGGCGGCGCAGAAATACGAAAGCCAGATCGTATTGCCGTCTGGTAGCGCGCTGCCTCTTCCCGCGTCGCCTCCGCCCGAGACGATGTCGAGTTCGGCATCGGAGATCTCCCTGCCCCGGGCCTCATTGGCCACCTCGGCCAGTTCGGTTGCGTCGAACTCGTAGCCCTTGGCTGCGGCGAAGGCGATCACATCGTCGGGCGATGCGGCCCGCGCCGCCCTATAGGCCTCAGCCTCCGCGCGCCGCGCCGCATCGGACTTCAGGTCAGCGCGAAAGCGCTGGATCTCGGAAATGCTCATCTGACTGTCCTCTCCTGGCGAACCATGGCGGCCAAACGGCCAGAAACGCATTGACACAAGAGAAATTTGGTGTGCCAAAGCTGATGAAAAAGAGAACTGGGAGCTCGCTCTGCAAACCTGACGCGCGCAGATCATCGACCTTGGCAACGCCCGGGCAGATAAGGGTGTTCCAGATGCAGGGCGTCGATCCGGCGCATCAGAAGCGGGCCGGCAGGCGGATCTGCTCCTAGTCCCGGCGCCCAGTGTTATGTTGGTTCATCAACTCGGCGAGCGCGGGGTCGGCTGTCCCGAGCGCCGAGATCGCGGCGTTCGTGTCGTAGAGCCGCTCATCCTGCCCCATCTTGAATTTGGCTTCCAGGCGCGCGATCGGCAGATCGAAGCCGATGATGTGCGGCATCCGGCGCTCCATGCCGCCCGGTCCCAGCTCGCGCATCCGCCAGCGGTCCTCACGCCCCTGTTCCAAGGTTTCGACCAGCTGCAGCAAATGCCTGGCGGTGTCACGGCCATCCAGCGGCACCGGCCGGCCATGGCAGTGCACGACAGCGAAGTTCCAGGTCGGCGCGCTGTCCCGAACCGGGTTTCGTGGATACCAGGAGGACGAGATGTAGCCGTGCGGGCCATGGAATACGGCGACCGTTTCCGCGCCATCGGCGATCAGGGCAGCATGCGGATTGGCCTTGGCCAGATGCGAGACCAGCGTGCCGTTCTCGCCACGGGCACGGTCCAGCACGAACGGCAGGTGCGATACGGCCAGGCCATGCGGTCCATGTGTCACCACCGTCGCAAATGCCGCCGCCTCGATGAGCGCGAAGACCGCTTCGCGCGACAGAGGCGCGAATTCAGGCTTGGTATACATCGGCCAACCTCTTTGGACGTGCGACCGGGCTGAGAACACGCCGCCAGAGCGGCGGCCGGATGTTTCCGATCGGCCGGCATGGTTTTCAGGCCCGCTGCGGTGAGACGACAGGCGGCGCCCGGTCCAGCACGCCGGTGCTGGCGACGAGGGCATGGTTTCCAATCCCCGATGCCGCGCTCCGCAGTGTTTCCCCGCTTCCCAATCAGCTAGGGCCTGCCTCTCCGTAATGTCAATATCTCTTCATGATTGACATGGATAAGAATCATGAAATTAAATCTACATATACGGAAGAAGGCCCAGGTACCGGCTGCGTGGAGGATTGATGGCGATACGAGACCTCCTGATGCAACAGGATCAGGCCTTCACGCCGTCGGAAGAGAAGATCGTGCGGCTGCTTCTGGCCGACTATCCGACATCGGGCCTGGGCACGGCATCGAGCCTGGCGCGGCGCGCCGGCGTGAGCGACCCGACCGTGGTGCGGCTGGTGATGAAGCTCGGATACAGCGGCTTCCCCGATTTCCAGGCCAAGCTCCTGGCGGAGGTCGAGTCGCGATTGCACTCACCCCTGCTGATGATGGCGGCCAAGCGCCCTTCCGGTTCCGAGGACAGTGCGATCCTGGCATATCTCGCCTCCGTCGGCACCGCGATCGAGAAGTCCTCCACGCTGACGCCACTGCAAAGCTATGACCGCGCCGCGCGTCTCCTGATGGAAGCCAAGGGCGAGGTCGTCATGCTCGGCGGCCGTTTCAGCCGCCATGTCGCGGGCATGCTGGCGAGCTATCTGTTGCAGTTCAGGCCCGGGGTTCGCGATCTCGGCACGCTCTCGGCACAGGCTTTCGACTCATTGGCGGATCTCGGTCGCAAGGACGTCCTGGTGGCGTTCGACTACCGCCGCTACCAGCTCGATGTAATGACCTATGCACGCCAGGCCGCGGCACGCGGCGTGCGCATCGTGCTGTTCACCGACCCCTGGCTGTCGCCGATCGCCGACATCGCCGAGCTGACCATCGTCAGCCCGCTCGAAGTCGCCTCGCCCTACGACACGCTGGCGCCAGCGGTCGGGCAGATGGAGGCGCTGGTCGCCCATATTCTCTCGACCCTGGGCGACAAGGCACGCGCACGCATCGAGCGCCTCGAGGACATTCGGCATGCCAATGCCGTGACGCTCGACAGAAGCGATTCCAACGAAGCCGACGGGTCCGGCACGGCGCCCGGGCCGTCCTCAGCGAGGTAGAACCACAAGCCATGACGCAACCACTTCCGAAACGCGACGAAGCTTTTCGTGTCGGCGAGACCGCGATCCTGCTCGTCGACATGCAGCGCATCTGGCTGGAACCGGGCGCAGATCCGGCGCATCCCGAGCGCGGACCGGGCGACTATTTCTTCCGGCAGACCGCCGCGCAGACGATCCCCAATCAGGAGAGGCTCCTGAAGGCCGCGCGGGCCAACGGCGTCGAGGTGATCCATACCATCATCCAGAGCCTGACCGAGGACGGCCGCGACCGCTCCCTCGATCACAAGCTGACGCCGATCCACGTCGCGCCCAGCCGGCCAGAAGGGCTGCCGGTGCCGTCGCTGGCGCCGGCCGGCGACGAGATCCTGCTGCCGAAGACCTCGTCTGGCGTCTTCAACTCGACCAATATCGACTACGTGCTGAAGAATCTCGGCATCCGCTACCTGATCGTGGCGGGTATCATGACCGATCAGTGCGTGGACATGGCCGTACGCGACGGCGCCGACCGCGGCTATCTCGTCACCTGCGTGGCCGATGCCTGCGCCACCCGCACCCCCGAACGCCACGATACCGCGCTCAAGGCCTTCGGCGGATATTGCTGGGTCGCCAACACTGATACCGTGGTCGCGCGCATCGAAGCCCTGGGGAAATCGGCATGACGTCCGTCGTCGAACCCCTCGTCGCGATCGTGACCACCGACCTCTCCGCGATCACCCGCGGCCGCTCGGTTGCGGAAAGCCGGCTAGACAGGATCGCTGCGACCGGCGTCGGCTGGCTGCAGGCCAATCTGTCGCTGACCCCGTTCAATTCCATCGTCACTCCTAACCCTTGGGGTTCTTCCGGTGATCTCAGGCTGATCCCGGATCGCCAGGCGCGCTTTCGCACCGCACGGACCGGCTCGCCGACGCCGTTCGACATGATTGCGGGCGATATCGTCGAGCTCGACGGCAGCCCTTGGCTCGGCTGCACGCGCACTATGCTGAAGGACGCACTGGCCGAGCTGACAGCCGCCACCGGCCTTTCCGTCATCGCCGCCTTCGAACAGGAGTTCCAGATCTCCGGAGCGAGCTTCGCCCCGGCGCATTCCCTGTCGCTGGCCGCCTTGCGGCGGGCCGATCCTTTCGCCCCCGCCCTGATGGCCGCGCTCGAGGAAGCCGGCGTCAACCCGGAGGTCATCATCGCCGAGTTCGGCGACGAGCAGTTCGAGGTCACGCACGCGCCGGCGGATGGCCTGGCCGCCGCCGACCGCTGCGTGGCGATCCGCGAGATCACCCGCGAGCTCGCGCGCAATCTCGGCTGGCAAGCGACCTTCACGCCGAAGACCGCGCCGAACGCCGTCGGTAACGGCGTCCACATCCACTTCAGCTTCATCGACGCCGACGGCCAACCGGCGACCTATGACCCGAGCGGACCAGCCGGACTGTCGACCAAAGCGGGCGCGTTCTGCGCCGGCGTGCTGCGCCATCTGCCGGCCATGACCGCGCTGACCGCTGCCAGCGTATCGTCGTACTACCGGCTCAAGCCGCACAGCTGGAGCTCGTCCTACACCTGGCTGGCCGACCGCGACCGCGAGGCGTCCCTGCGAATCTGCCCGGTCGCGACGATCGGCGGCAAGGACCCGTCCCGGCAGTTCAACATCGAGTACCGCGCCGCCGATGCGACCGGCAATCCGTATCTGTCGCTGGCTGCGATCGTCCGCGCCGGACTGGAAGGCATCAAGGCGAACCTGCCGACGCCGCCGCTGGTCTCGGGCGACCCCACGCTGATGAGCGAGGCCGAGCAGGGCAAGCTCGGCCTGAGGCGCCTGCCCGAAACACTGCCGGCGGCGATCGATGCGCTGCTCGCCGACGGGACCGTCATCGGCTGGTTCGCGCCGGCCTTCGTCGAGAGCTTCGTCGGCGTCAAGCGCCACGAGGCCGAGCGCCTCGCCGGTCTCGATCCCGCCGCGATCTGCGAGCTCTACAGGACGCTGTACTGATGACCTTGCATGTCCGGAACGATTGGCCTGCGGCGGTCGAGGTCCTGAACGAGCAGGGCACGTCCGACATCGTGCTTCTGTGCGAACACGCCTCCAACCACATCCCGGCCGAGTACCAGCGGCTGGGGCTCGCCCCCCGCGACCTGGATCGGCATATCGCCTGGGATATCGGCGCCGCCGAACTGACCCGGCGCCTATCGGCGCATCTCGACGCACCGGCTTTTCTCAGCGGCTATTCGCGACTTCTGATCGACTTGAACCGGCCGCTCGGCACACCCGGCAGCATCCCCGTGCATTCCGAGGACACCGAGATCCCCGGGAATGGCGGCCTCGACGCGGCGGAGCGGGCGCGACGGGCGGAGGTGATGTTCGCACCATTCCATGACAGCGTGTCCGCCCATCTCGACCGGCGGACCGCTACCAGGCGATCGACGCTGATCGTCACCATCCACTCCTTCACCCCCGTCTTTCTAGGCGTTTCCCGGCCCTGGCACGCTGGCGTGCTCTACGACAGCGCGGAAGTTCTGGCCCGGGACATCCTCTCGCGTCTGAGTCTCGACGCAGTGCTCGTCGTCGCGGCCAACGAGCCCTACCTGATCAGCCGCGATGAGGATTACGCGGTCCCGATCCACGGTGACGACCGCGGTATCCCCGCCGTACTGATCGAAATCCGGCAGGATCTGCTTTCGAACGAAGCTGGCATCGAGGAATGGGCCGGCAGGTTGGCAGCTGCCTTGCCAACCCGCGAAAGGGAGTCGCCGTCCTTGTAACGAGGGCCATAGCCCTCGACATGGCCTGTTGACCGGCGTTGTCGCATTGGCGCGAGCGCAAAATGGCGGCGACGGAGCGCTTCGGCGCGAGCCGACGTGCCGAGCCTCTTCAGGGTTCTCGAGGTGAGATAGGTTCGGGCCTCGGCGAGCTCCCTCGGCGCCCGGATGTCAGATAGAACATCCCCGCTCGCCACGACGCCACAGCTGCCCGGACGTGCGTTCCCGGCTCATGCGTCTTGCACCCGTGTGTTGCAGGTTGAGCCGTAGATTATGCTGATATCTGAGGAAGTTGTAGCAAATCAAGGATTTGCGTGGAGAGCTGGCGTCCCGGAAGGGATTCGAACCCCTGACCTACGGTTTAGGAAACCGTTGCTCTATCCTGCTGAGCTACCGGGACGCACGTGAATGCGTTTAGCATAAAGCGTATGCGGGTGAAGCCTTCCTTTATCGTGATTGCGGGGCTCGCCGCGATTTTTGCGGCGGCGCGGCCGGTTGCAGCCGAAGATTGCACTGCCCCTGCGGAAACCCGCATGGTCCGGCTCGCCGGTCTCGATCGCCATGGCGACCTCGTTCTGGCTGACGGCACGAACCTTCGTCTGGCCGGTCTCGCGCCGCGCCAGGATGAAACGGAGCGCGAGCGATTTTCGGCCGCGCTCCAACAGTGGCTCGGCAGGGACTTCCAGCTTGCCGCGCTTGGCGGCGCCGATCGCTGGGGCCGGGCTCCGGCGCGCCTCCTGCTAACCGGTGCGGCGGAGGAGGTCCCCGGGCACGACTTAGCCGCCCTGCTGCTCGCGGCCGGGGCTGCGCTTCACCTTCCCGAGCCCGGTCTCGCCGGCTGCAACGCACTCTGGCGGGCAGCCGAGTCCGGAGCCCTCGCCAAGGCGGTCGCCGATCGTGCCGTTTCGGCAACGCCGGCGACAAACCTCGCCCTTGCGGGCCTGCCGGTGGTCGACGGTCACGATCCCGCCGCTATGAAGGCGCAGGCGGGCCGGATCGCGGTGGTTGAGGGGCGCATCGCAGCGGTTGGCGAACGGGCTCAGCGAACCTATCTCAACTTTACGCGCCGTCGCGGTGCGGGCGGCAGTGTCGTGCTGTCGCGCTCCCTGTGGCGGGAACTGCAGCGCGGCGGCTGGACCGCATCGGCGCTGACCGGTAAACGCGTGCGCGTGCGCGGCGTGATCGAGGGGCGGGACGGCCTCCTCATCGCGATCGAGACGCGCGCCGCCCTGGAGATGGTCGACTAGGTTGATGCAGGCAATGCAGCGATATCGACAGCCAGCCCGGGGGCGCCTCGTCGCCATGGCGCTGCCGGCCCTGCTGCTGGCCGCCTGCTTTGGCGACCAGAGCTCCCTCCTGCCGCCGCTCGACCAGCCCGGCGGCGAGGCCGCGCCGCGCGTCGCCAGCCTGCAGCGGGGCACGGACCGCGAGCATCTGCGCCTGCTCCAGGCCTTCGGTGGCGAATACCGCTCGGGCAATGTCCGAGCCGTGCTCGAGGAGATCGTCGCACGCCTCGCCAAGGCCAGCGACGGCCAGATCGGCAATTACGAGATCACCATCCTGAACTCGCCGATCGTCAACGCTTTCGCCTTGCCGACCGGGCGCCTCTACGTCACCCGCGGCCTGCTCGCCCTCGCAAACGACACCTCCGAGATCGCTTCGGTAATGGCGCACGAGATCGCCCATGTCACCGCACGCCACGCCACCGAGCGGGCCGAGATGGAGCTCGAATCGGCGCTGGTCAGCCAGGTCGTCGCGCAGGTGCTGAACGACCCGACGACAGGCGCGGCGGTCCAGGCCAGCTCGAAGCTGACGCTGGCGAAATTCTCGCGGCAGCAGGAGTTGCTGGCCGACCAGATCAGCGTTCGCAACATCGCCAAGGCCGGCTACGACCCCTATGGCGCCGGCCGCTTCCTCGTCTCGCTCGGCCGCAACACGGCCTTCCGCGCCGGGCGCGAGGGCGGCGGCGACAAGAAGCTCGACATTCTCTCCAGCCACCCTTCGACCCCGGAGCGCGTCGCGGCGGTCACCTCCAGTGCCCGCCAGATCGGCGCGCCCGGCATCGGCGAGCGGGAGGCCGGGCGCTGGCTGACCGCGATCGACGGCATCGCCTTCGGTGACGATCCGGCCGATGGCGTGGTCCGTGGCCGGCGCTACCTCAACAGCGCCCTGCGCATCGCCTTCACCGCGCCTGAAGGCTTCGAGCTGGAGGCCGCCCGCGAGATGGTGGTCGGCGTTGGCGGCGGCGGCGGCCAGGCTTTGCGTTTCGACTCGGTCGCGCTCAAGCCGGGGCAGACGCTCGAATCCTATGTCGCCTCGGGCTGGATCGACGGCGTCACCACCGGGACGGTCGAGTCGGTGACGATCGGCGGCCTGCCGGCTGCCGTCACCACCGGCCAAGGCACCGATTGGCGCTTCCGGCTGGCCGCGATCCAGGCCGGTTCGCGCGTCTATCGCTTCATCCTCGCCGCCAAGGGCGAGACCGATCCCGAACGCGGCATGCGTGCCGTGCTCGACAGCTTCCGCAGCCTGACCCCGGCCGAAGCCCAATCGGTCAAGCCGATGCAGATCAGGCTGGCGAGCGCTGCCGAAGGCGACACGCCGGCAAGCCTCGCCGGGCGCATGGCGACGCATGATCGACCGCAGGAGCTCTTCCTGATCCTGAACGGCCTCGAGCGCGGCGGCAGGCTGAATCCCGGCCAGCGTTACAAGATCGTGACCGAATAGCCGGGTTTCAGGCGGCCTTGCGCCGCTGACCGGCGATCCCGGCTCGTGCTAGCGTCCCGCGCCAATGACCGCCCGGCGCCCCATGGGCTGTCCGGGAGGAGGAATGTGGCGGCGGAACGCCGCCCGATCAGGGAGGCGTCCATGGCACTCGACCGCCGCATCGTCGAACTCTACGACGAATACACGCACAAGCCGCTCGATCGACGAAGCTTCATGAGCCGGCTGGTCACGCTCGCCGGCTCGGTCGCGGCGGCGGAGGCCGCGCTCGCGCTGCTCGAGCCGAATTACGCGCAGGCCCAGCAGGTCGCCCCCGAAGATGCCCGGCTCGAGGCACGCCGCATCACTGAGACCGTCAACGGCGTTTCGCTTCGGGGCTACCTCGTCGCGCCGAAAACGCAGGCCAAGCGCGGTGGCGTGCTCGTCATCCATGAGAACCGCGGCCTCAACCCGCATATCGAGGACGTCACCCGCCGCATGGCGCTCGCCGGTTTCACAGCGCTCGGTCTCGACTTCCTGACCCCGCTCGGCGGCACGCCGGCCGATCCCGATGCCGCCCGCGCGCTCTTCCCGCAGCTCAAGCCGGAGGACGTCATCGCGCAGGGACGGGCGGCGCTCGCCTTGCTCGCCGCCCGGCCGGACGCGACCGGAAAGGTCGGCGCGGTCGGCTTCTGCTGGGGCGGCGGCGCCGTCAACGATCTCGCAGTGGCAGCGCCCGAGCTCACCGCCGGCGTCGTCTTTTACGGCCGCTCGCCGGACCTCGCCAAGGTGCCACAGATCAAGGCCCGCCTGCTGATCCAGCACGCGGCGCGCGACACCCGCCTGGTCGAGGGCTTGCCGGCCTACGAGACCGCGCTGAAGGCCGCCAACATCCGCTACCAGGCGATCGTCTATCCGGATGTCGACCACGCCTTCCACAACGACACCAGCGCCGAACGCTACAATGCCGCTGCCGCCAGGCTGGCCTGGGAGCGCAGCGTCGCCTTCCTCGCCGCGGAGACCGGAGCGGCCTGAAGGCCTGGGTCGCGGCCCGCCGACCGGCGCGGGAAAAGCGCGCAAAGAAAAAGCCCGGCGGAGCAATCCGCCGGGCTTTCCATATCCGATAGGCGAAACCGCCTCAGGCGGCCTCTTCCTGCAGATCCTCGTCGCCTTCCTCGGCCTCGGCCGCCTCGGCCTTGCTGGCGCGGCGCGGCGACTTCGCGAGCTGGCTCTCGATCTTCTTCAGCGCTTCGGTCTCGGTGATCTCGTCGACGGCCGCGATCTCGCGCGTCATCCGGTCGATCGCCGCCTCATAGAGCTGACGCTCGGAATAGGACTGCTCGGGCTGCGCCTCGGAGCGATAGAGATCACGGACCACTTCGGCGATGGCGACGAGATCGCCCGAATTGATCTTGGCTTCGTATTCCTGAGCGCGGCGCGACCACATGGTGCGCTTGATCCGGGCGCGGCCGGTCAGCGTCGTCAGCGCCTTGGCGACGTTCTCGCCATCGGCGAGCTTGCGCAAGCCGACGCTCGCCGCCTTGGCGGTGGGCACGCGCAGGGTCATCTTGTCCTTGGCGAAGCTGACGACGAACAGCTCAAGTTTGAAGCCAGCAACCTCCTGCTCCTCGATCGCCGTGATCTGACCGACGCCATGGGACGGATAGACGACGAACTCGCCAGTCTTGAAACCCAGGCGGACAGCAGCTTTCTTCGCAGTGGTCATGCCGTTTCAACTCCTCATCGGTCCGCTAAATGCGGAGACGCGACTTAAAGTCGCTGGTCGGAATAACCAGCGACACTCTGCCGGACGCGACGGATACGACTTCGGAAAGTCATCTCCAGGCGCGACACGCTCCCTCAGCCGATTGTTTCTTGCTGGCCACCTGACACGAAGACCGCACCGCCCCGGATGGTGCCGGTGGCTCTGCGGACTGCGCTTAAGGGGGCGCCCCATTCATGAATTCTCGCAGGGGCAGGCGGAACGAACTCGACTGTGGCAATTGTATACCACAAAAAACCCGCCGAATCAAAGGCAAACGGTTTCCGTCCCTGCCAGCGGGGCGTACTGGCCCGCCATAGTCAGCTGCATCGGGGCCATGCCCCAGGGGCAGGTTCAGTCGCCTTCGCCGGGGTTGGCCGAGAAATGCGCCTCGAGTTTTCCGGCCACGCCGTCGAACTCCTTGGCGTCGGCAGGCGGCTCTTTCTTCTGCGTGATGTTGGGCCAGCTCGAAGCGTATTTCGAGTTGAGCTGCAGCCAGCTATCGAGGCCCGGCTCGGTATCCGGCTTGATCGCCTCGGCCGGGCATTCCGGCTCACAGACGCCGCAGTCGATGCACTCGTCGGGATGGATGACGAGCATGTTCTCGCCTTCGTAGAAACAGTCTACCGGACAGACCTCGACGCAATCCATGTACTTGCACTTGATGCAGTTCTCGGTGACCACATAGGTCATGGCGCTGTCCTTCCGATCGACCGGCGCATCCTTAGAACCGGTCGAGAGAGTGTTTCAAGGCCCGAGTTCGGCCGGAAACGAGATAGAAGTTCTGCCGAAACGGGCGTTTCGGAACATTCCTTGCAGGCCACGCCAACGCCGGCCGCACGATCCCGAGCGATTATCCCTTCGGCTCCCCCGGCGCAAGCGACGCATCGCCGCGCGGATCGCCGCCCAGAACCTCGTAGAGCGTCTGCGCCTGCTCGTAGGAGCCCCGGCGCTCGCCGAGCCCGCGCAGCTTCACGACCAGCGTCGCATGCGGGAGGGCAAGCGTCAGGACGTCGCCGAGCTTGAGGCCGAGCGCCGGGTTCTCGATCCGCTTGCCTGCAACCCGGACATGGCCATCCTCCACCAGACGCACGGCGGCGGGACGGTTGCGTGCGAAGCGCGCGAACCAGAGCCATTTGTCGAGACGCTGCCGGTCTTCCCGCAATCGGACCTCGTGCCTGACGCCTCAGCCCTTGCGCCCGTCGCCGCCTTCGAGCTGCGCCTTCAGGGCGAGCAGCTTGGCGAAAGGCGAATCCGGATCCGGCTGGCGCTCGGCCGGCCGCGGCTTGGCCGGGGCCTGGAAGCGCTGTTCCTTGCCGCCACGCTCGTCGCGACGCGGGCCGCCACCGGGCCTGCCTTCATTGCGCCGGAACTCCGGCCGCGGGCCGCGCTCGGGCCGGTTGCCGCCTTCAGGCCGGCCACCGCGTCCCTGCCGCTCCGGCGCGCCACCGCCGGCCTCCGCAGCGGGAGCCTGCCCGCCAGCCGCCGGACGCTGGCCGTTCCAGCCGCCTTCGCGCCAGCGATTGCGATTCGGGCGCTGACCACCTTCCGGGCGCGCCCCGCCGCCAGCCTCTCCGGCCGGCGCGGCTTCGCCCTGATGGCCGGGGCGACGGTCGGGACGACGCCCGCCGCGCGCGCCCTGCTCCGGCCGCCTTCCGCCCTGATGGCGATGCGGGCGCCAGACCTCGATCAGCTCCGGCTCGGCCGGCTTGGCCGGCTCTTCGACGGAGACGGTGGTCTCGACAGCGGCGGCTTCGACCACCGGCTCGGCGAGGGACGACATCGCATCCGCCGGAACCGGCTCGGATACGACCGTCGGTTCGGCCTCGGCGGCGACCACGGCGGCCTCATCCGGCACAGTCGCAAGCTCGGCTTCGGTGAGCACGGGCGCATCGGGTGTTTCGCTCGGCGCGGCTTCGGGCGTCTCGCTCTCGGAAGCCGAAGCCTCGGCCGGGACTTCGGCATTCAAGGCGTCGACATTGTCGGTCGCGGCGGTCTCGGCAGGAGCGTCCCCCTCGTCCGCAGGCGCGGTTTCGATCGCGGGCGCAGCCACGATCGGCTCTGGCGTCGCCGCGAGCGGCACGGTGATCGCCGGCCCCGGGCGCTTCACCGAGACATAACCGAGCGAGCGCAGAATCGAGGCGAAATCCTCGCCGGCGCAGCCGACGAGCGAAGTCATCGCGCCCGTGGCGACGAAGCCGTCCTGGTCAGCGGCACCTACCGGCGGCTGGCCGAGCGTGACGCCGGGGCGATAGGCGATCGCCGGGCGAATCAGATCGGCCAGGCGCTCGAGGATGTCGACGCGCACCGCCCGCTCGCCGCAGACGCGATAGCCGGCGGCGCGATAGAGCCCCTTCGGCACGTCCTTGTTGGCAGGGAACGAGGTCCGGCCAGAGGAGGCGAGATGAGCGATGTCATCGAGCCCGCCCTGCTCCGGGCCGCCATGCTTCAGCGTCCAGAGCTGGGCGGCGAGCGCCCGCGGCGCCGGCTTCAGCAGGGCGGGAACGTAGAGATGGAAGGCGCCGAAGCGCATGCCGAGCTGGCGCAGGCCCGCCCGCCCCTCCTGGTCGAGGGTCTTCATCTCCTCGCCAACCTTGGCACGCTCGAGCACGCCCAGTGCCTCGCCCGCCTGGAAGGCGATGCCGCGGGCGATGCCCGTCAGGCTCGCAGCCTCCTCCAGGACCTGCAGCGGCCCGAGCAGCTTGGTGATGTGATTCTTCAGCCAGAGCGTCAGCCGGTTCTCAACCTGCTCGCGCGCGGGCCCGGTCAGGTGTTCCTCGACCAGCAGGCGCAGGCGCGGCTCCAGCACCTTCTCGCCGGCGACGAGGCGCGCCACCGGCTCGCCGATCCAGCGGACGAAACCATCATGCGACAGGACGAAGGCCTCGTCGCCGGCGAGCACGACGCGCGAGGCGCGCGCCTCCATCTCGCTGGCGAGCGCCTTCATCGCGGCGGCATTCAGCGCCTTGGCTTCGGGGCCACCAGCCTTGGGATCCGCCGTGAAGCGGAAACCTTGCAGCAACCCGACATGCTGGCCCTCGACGAGCACGTCGCCCGCCGCAGTGACCTCAGCTTCCAACATCGCATTCTCCCGCAGGCGACGCATCAATACGCTCGTGCGCCGATCGACGAAACGGCTGGCGAGCCTTTCGTGCAAAGCGTCCGACAGTTTGTCCTCTACAAGACGCGCAACCCCCTGCCAATGCTCTGGATCAGGCAACCAGTCGGGACGGTTCGCAACGAAGGTCCATGTCCGGACCTGCGCGATGCGCGCCGACAGCGTGTCGATCTCGCCATCTGTGCGGTCGAGCACATTGAGCTGCCCCCGGTACCAGTCCGGGTCGAGCCGGCCATGCCGCATCAGCCGAAGATACAGCATTGTCGCAAGATCGGCATGCTGCATCGGCGCGATCTTGCGATAATCCGGCAGACCGCAGACCTCCCAGAGCCTTGCGACCGCCGGCTTGCCCTGCGCAAGCCTTGCGACGTCGTGGTCGCGCGCCAGGATTTCGAGCGTGGTCATGTCCTCGGCGATCAGCGCGCGGGTCATTCCCTGTTCCTGCGGCTGCTGATTGAGGCTGTCGAGCAGCCCCTGGATCGAGCGCAGGTCGAGATCAGAATTGCGCCATTGCAGCTGGCGGATCGGCTCGAACCGATGATTCTCGATAGCGTCGACCAGTTCGGCGTCGAAGGGCGGCGCCCGTCCGGTGGTGCCGAAAGTGCCGTCGCGCAGATGGCGACCGGCCCGGCCGGCGATCTGGCCGAACTCGGCCGGATGCAGCTTGCGGAAATGATGGCCATCGAACTTGCTGTCGCCGGCGAAGGCGATGTGGTCGACATCGAGGTTGAGCCCCATGCCGATCGCGTCGGTGGCGACGAGATAGTCGACGTCGCCGGACTGGTAGATCTCGACCTGGGCATTGCGCGTACGCGGCGAGAGCGCGCCCAGCACCACCGCCGCCCCGCCCTTTTGCCGCCGGATCAGCTCGGCGATGGCGTAGACCTCCTCGGCCGAGAAGGCGACGATCGCGGAGCGGCGCGGCAGGCGGGTGATCTTGCGGTCGCCGGCGAAGGCGAGGTTCGAGAGGCGCGGCCGCGTCACCACATTGGCGCCGGGGATCAGGTGCTCGATCAGAGGCCGCATCGTGCCGGCGCCGATCAGCATCGTCTCGGCCCGGCCGCGATGATTCAGCAGCCGGTCGGAGAAGACATGGCCGCGGTCGAGATCGGCGGCGAGCTGGATCTCGTCGACCGCGACGAAGTCGACGGCGAGGTCGCGCGGCATCGCCTCGACCGTGCAGACCCAGAAGCGCGGCCGCTCCGGCTTGATCTTCTCCTCGCCGGTGACGAGCGCCACCGCTTCAGGGCCGACCTTCTCGACGACGCGCTGGTAGACCTCGCGCGCCAAGAGGCGCAGCGGCAGGCCGATCATCCCCGTGGGATGCGCGATCATCCGCTCGATGGCGAGATGGGTCTTGCCCGTATTTGTCGGGCCGAGCACCGCCGTGACGCCGCGTGCGCGGAGCGAAGGCGGAAGGGAGCGGGGTTGGATCAAGACGCTGGAGCTTTCCTGCAGCCTGCGCGGCGAAACACCGGGCGAGCCCTACCGGTTCGGGCGCCCCAAGGGCAACCCGGGCCGGGAACAGAACGAGTCCGGAACGAAGCGAGGCCGAATCGCTGACTCCCGCAGAATCAGGTTTCGTTCACGGCGAGATGTCGCGGCAAGCGATTCAAAAACCACAAGATTTTGAATCGCCCTCATTATCCATCCTTCGCCGACTTGCGCGCGCGAGGGCCGCTTTCGCTCATGTAGGCCTCCCGCGAGGGAAGGCGAGAGGCAAAAACGAAAATAGTCGCGCATCCCGTCAGTTCAAACGGCGAAGACTTCGGCGAACACCTCGGCCGCCTCGTCAGGCGCCTCGACATGGACGAAATGGCCGGCGTCCTCGCAATAAGTCACTTCGACGTCGTCGAAATAATAGGACAGGAAGGCGCTCCATTCGGCCTTCAGGACCGGATCGTGCCGGCCCCAATGCACCCGCGTCGGCTGGTGGATCGAGACGGAAGGCGTCGGATGACCGTCGATCGCCGCGATCCGTGCGGCATTCTGGCTGCGATACCAGTCGAAGCCGCCGCGCAGATTGCCCGGCTTCAGGAAATTTTCGACCCAGCGGTCGAAGACCGGCGCGAAGGCATCCTTGCGATGGCACCAATGCGTCAGGAAATGCCCGAGATAGAGCGCGCAGGCCTCGCGGCTGGAGCCGATCAGCTGCTCGGCCAGCGGCAATTGCTGGAAGGACTGGTACCAGATCTCGTTGACATGGCCGTCGCGCACCCAGGCCGAGCCGACGCTCGGCGTCGGGCAGTTGAAGAACAGGAGTTTCTCGACCCGCTGCGGGTGGCGCCGCGCCAGCCCCTGCGCGACATAGGCGCCGACATCGTGGCCGACGACGCCGACCGGCCCGGTCCCGAGCACTTCGAGCAGGGCTGCAATGTCGTCGGCATGGCTGTTGGCGCCGACATCGCTGCGCGGCGCAGGCGATTTGGCGCTGTCGCCGAAGCCGCGCAGATCGGGCGCGATCAGGCGGAACTCGCCATGCAGGCGGTTCATCAGCGGCAGCCAGGTCATCCAGAATTCCGGCCAGCCATGCAGCAAGAGCACCGCCGGCCCGTCGCCGATCTCGGCGACATGCAGCACGGTATCGCGCACCACCACGTCGCGGCGTCGCAATCCTGGCGGCAGTGAAAAATCGCCGGGCATGTCGGCTCCAGGGTCGAATCGTGGCGAAAGGCTAGCCCTCCCGCAGCCGCTGCGGCAATCCGTCGAACGGCAACGCCTTCATGCGCTGGGAGGAGAGTGGGCGAGGACAGTGCCGGAGTAGGTGGACGGGAAACTTATCCCCGGCGCTTTCGGCGACCCCAGAATGACGCGCTCCACAGCAGGGAGCACGCCATGCAGGGTCTACCCAATCGGTCCGCCAACGACAGCACACGCTGGCGCGAGATCATTCTGCTGCGCCGCGGGCTCGTCTCGCTGAAGGCGCAGACTTGGCTGCTCCGCCAAGAACTCGCCCGCAAATACAATCCCGACCAGCCACGCGTGCCGGCTGGCAACGCCGATGGAGGGCAATGGACCAGCGGCGGAGGCGGTGGCGATCCGACGCTAAGCGGAACCGATTTTCTGGGCGATCTCGGCAGCGCCTTCTCGGCCGCATTGAACTTCGGCGATGTCGTCGCCGACACGAGCGGCGAGGAGAGCTGGGCTTTTTATCAGGAGGCGACGCGCGCAGACGATACGCTCGCCGAACGCGCCATCGTCAACCGCGACGGCTCGACCATCAGATCCGAATTCGCCGAGCCCGGCAGCGACTGGGACGAGCGTCACACCGTCACTTTGCCCGAGGGCGGCAAGACCACCTTCGAGACCTCGGGCCGCACCCAGACGATCCGGGACGGCGGCCCGTATGGCGACGTCGTGTCGCGCTCGACCTGGGCCGAGCGCGGGCCGGAGCAGGAAGCGAGGGTTCAGCAGGCGCGGACACCATCGCGCCCTGGCCGGCCGCCCCTCGCCGAAACCACGATCACCTCCGCCCTGACCCTGTTCAACTGGCTCTCGGCCCGCAACAAGCTCGACGGGCTGCAGGCGGTCGCCAGCTTCAACGCCGGGGACTATGCGCCGAGCGCCGATGCGATCGATCTGAGCTTCGTCGGCCAACTCCGTGAGGATGAGGTCGATCGCGCCTGCCCGCGCTTCCCCGAAGTTCGCAGCCGCACCGACGCAGCCGTCGATGCGGTCGGGCCTCGAAGCAGCTATCGTTCAGCCGCGGAGTTCGGCACTGCTGTTCATTCGAACCTGAAACATCAGGTCGAGAATCTGGGCGACCCATCCTTCCGCGCAGAGCGTTCATTTCTCAAAAGTTACTATGAAGGTCGCGATAACCGGGTCCCTTACGGGTCGCCGAACTCCCTTCGCATCGACGTCTACGAGCAGCGCAACGACGGCATCGTATGCGTCTACGACATCAAAACCGGTAAAACTGGTCTCTCTCCCGGACGCGCGGCTGAGATTGCAAGGACCGTTTACAAGCGCTTTCCTGCTGTGCGCCGCATCATCGTAACAGAGGTCAGGCCAAAGCGATGACAACGATCCGCCAGATCAACAAGCTCGTCGCCCCTCTGATCTCACCAAACGGCGCCTTGGTACAAAAAGCCGAAGCGCTTACGTTGCGCCCTGTCAAGCACACGATCAATCAGCTTGCTATTTGGCGAACATCCGAAGCTGACCATTTCGAGGTAACATGGCACTGCTGCCCGGCCTTCGCCGATAGCTTCACGACCTGGTGGTATGTGACATTCTGGCAAGCGCCTCATCAACCCTGGCGCTGGTCGACCC
This sequence comes from Allobosea sp. WAO, assembly GCF_001509835.1. Classification (GTDB taxonomy): domain Bacteria; phylum Pseudomonadota; class Alphaproteobacteria; order Rhizobiales; family Beijerinckiaceae; genus Allobosea. Next base: position 108,855 of record NZ_JXTJ01000012.1, on the reverse strand, counting down.
CGGCGTTCACGAAATCTTCGTCGCCCGCGTCAATGTTGAGATTTTGCTACGGATGCAGGCCACACAAACAATAGATAATTTCGTGCACCATGTCTCGGAGCCGGAATTTTCAACAAGGCGCCTGGCCGATCACGAGGACACCGACATCCGTCTCGACATCGCCCGCGGCGATCTCGACACCGCCCGGATGAAATGCCGCGCGCTGCATGAGCGCTGCGCCCGCGACCCGGAATCCTACTGGGGGCGGATCTGGCGCAGGACCACCGACCGCGCCGGCCCCTTGCTCGATGCCGGCGACAGACCGGCGCTGATCGCGCTCCTGCACGAATGGGAGCGCGAGCTGATCGGCAATCTGGGTCTCGAAGCGATCTACGAATCGACGCCCTTCCCGCTCGAACGCGCCGCGGGCGCCTGACCTCAGTTGCGCGAGGTCGCCGCCGTGACGCCCGGATCGACCTTGAAGCGCGAGGCCTCGATCACCGCGGTGCCGATCATCGTCTTCACCGAGATCCGCACCGGCAGCATCATGCCAGTGCCGGCGATCGGGGCGAGCCAGGTCGAGATCTCCTTGTTCTCGGCCATGAACTTCGTGCTCGGCCGCAGCGCCCGGTGGCCGGAGATCGGCACGTAGCGCGCCTGGCAGATCGAAACCGGGCCGCTATAGCCATCGAGCTTGACCTCGCGGGTGCCGGCATAGCTCAGCTTGATGTCGTAGCGCGCGGCGCCGTCGAAGATCGGCAAGGTCCGGTTGCAGGCCGCGGCGCCCGAGTTCCGCCCGCCTTCGACCGGCATCAGGAAGGCGCTGATCGGGTCCATGACATTGCGGCGATGGGCGTCGCTGATCGGCACCCGGTCCGGCTTGGCATCGATCGGCGGCTCGATCTCGACCGCGCGCACGGCGTTGCCATCGAGCGCCATGCGCACGGTGCGGCTCTCGCTCGAGCTCGCCGAGGAAATCGCGAAGGTCGCCGGCGCAAGCCGGCCTGAATTGAGGTTGCCGGTGGCAACGCCCGAACCGCGCCCGCCGGTGAAGCCGCCGACGAGCCCCGTCAGCTTGGCCTGGACGTCGAGCTTGTAACGGCTGCCCTCGATGTCGCCGCTGAGGCTGGCCTTGCCAAAAGTCATGCCGAGCAGGGATACGTCATAGGCTGCGTCGAGCGAGGCCGCGCCGGCAGGAACCACGCCCGCAAGCAACATAGCTGCCAGGGAAAGCCCGGGCAGGGACGGCGTGAGGGCGGGCTTCATCTCGATGCTCCGGGCGGCGCGACCGTTCGACAGCTCGCTTGCACTGCGAATCGGTCCGAATCGTGACCTGATTAACGGAGTCTGACGAGAGGAGGTTACCGAGATGTTTCCGTCGCGCCGATCGACAGATCGCCTTGACGCAGGTCCGGGGCTTGGCTATAGACCCGCCACTTCAATTTGACTTCCGGTGCTCGCCTGCCGGCACGTCGCGTGTCGGCGTTTTGTTTTGGCACCCCGGAAACTTTGGGAACGATATCATGGCCCGCCGTTGCGAACTGACCGGGAAAGCCACCCTGACCGGCCACCTTGTCAGCCACTCGAACCGCAAGACCAAGACGGTCTTCCGGCCGAACCTCGTCAACGTCACCCTGCAGTCCGACGCGCTCGGCCGCTCGGTCCGCCTGCGTGTTTCGGCCAACGCCCTGCGTACGGTCGATCATCGTGGCGGTCTCGACGCCTTCCTCGTCAAGGCCCCGGCCGGCGAGCTCTCGACCGGCGCGCTCGCCCTGAAGCGTGACATCGAGAAGAAGCTCGCCGCCAACTGAGCGGGCTTTTCTTCGCGCGGGTCTTCCCGCGCGTTTGAATGAAGCGGCCGCAAGGCCGCTTTTTTCGTTTGCACGACCTGCCCCCTCTCCCTTTGCGGGAGAGGGATGAGAAGAGGGGTCACGCGACATCGATCGCTGGCCGGATTCCTCCAAGATCTAGAGACCAGAGCGCGCCCTCATCCGGCCCTTCGGGCCACCTTCTCCCGCAAGGGGAGAAGGCAAGTGGCGGCACGCTGAGTATCCGCTAAACGCGCGCTGCTATTGCGCCAGCTCGAACTCCAGCAGCACCGTCCGCTGCAGAAAGGTCGAGAAATTATCGTCCGAGATCAGGGTGATGATGGTCCGCCCGTTCTCCAGGTGGACGGCCATCCCCTCCATGTTATCGATCTCCTGGCCGAGATCGGCCTCGATCAGGATCGGCCCATCGAGTCGCGCGCCCGGCCGCAGCGCATTGCCGGCGATTCGGCGGATGCGCATGCCGACGCCGCGCAGCGGCCGGTACCAGCGCTCCAGCAGCAGCATGTCGCCGCCGGGCAGGAAGGCGAGATCGGTGATGTCGTAGCCGTTGCGGCGCACGACCTGGAAACTGCCCGGCTGGCGCCCGCCGATGATGAAGCCGGTGGTCGGCTCGTCCTCCGAGCCGGAGCGTTCCGAGATCGCAACGAGCGCGCCCGCCAGCGGCTGGCCGGCCGGGACGACGCCGAGCGCCTCCAGCCCGCGATTGCTCGGCAGGCGCTTGACGCTTGCCGGAACCGACACGATCCGCGCCCGTGCCTGGACGCCGTGCCGTCCCCAGTCGAAGCGCAGGATGTCATGCGTGCGTTCGACGGCGAGATAGGCGACGCCGTCCTGGATCGCCAACGCCTCGGTATCGTAGTAGCGCGAGCGGGAGAGCGGTCGGCCGGAGACACCGAGCACCGGCGCGATCTCGGCCTGCTCCAGTCCGGCGAGGCGACCGTCGCGCCGCACGAGCCGTCCCGTCAGCCAGGAAGCCTTGTCGCTCACCGCCACCAGCTGAGAGCCGTCAGGCGAGCGCCAGAGCCCGGAAAAGCCGCCGAAGCGCGGATGGCTGCCGGTGAGCACGAGCCCGCTGCGGAAGACGAGCTGGCCGAAGCGGGTCTTGCCGGGATTGGCCGGCTCGAAAGCCGTAATCGGCCGAGCGGAAACGCTGACTGGCGAGCGGCCGGGCTCGATCGTCTCAGCGCGCGCGGGCGGCACCAGCGCCGCCGCGCCGAGGCCGGCGACGAAAGCCCGCCTGCTCTGCGTCATTGCAGGCGGCGCGAGACGCGTCCGCCCGAGGCGGCGCCGGCATCCTCTTCGAACAGCTCGGCCAGCTTCTCGGTCATCACCCCGCCGAGCTCCTCCGCATCAACGATGGTGACGGCGCGGCGGTAGTAGCGGGTGACGTCGTGGCCGATGCCGATCGCGATCAGCTCGACCGGCGAGCGTGTCTCGATCTCGGCGATGACATGGCGCAGATGCCGCTCGAGATAGCTGCCGGCATTGACCGAGAGCGTGGAATCGTCGACCGGCGCGCCGTCCGAGATCACCATCAGAATCTTGCGCTGCTCGGGCCTCGCCAGCAGGCGCTTATGAGCCCAGTCCAGCGCCTCGCCGTCGATGTTCTCCTTGAGCAACCCCTCGCGCATCATCAGCCCGAGATTCTTGCGCGCCCGGCGCCAGGGGGCATCCGCCGCCTTGTAGATGATGTGCCGGAGATCGTTGAGGCGGCCGGGATTGGCCGGCTTGCCCGATTGCAGCCAGGTCTCGCGCGAGAGCCCGCCCTTCCAGGCCCGCGTGGTGAAGCCGAGCAGCTCGACCTTGACGCCGCAGCGCTCCAGCGTCCGTGCCAGGATGTCGGCGCAGGTCGCCGCGACCGTGATCGGCCGGCCGCGCATCGAGCCGGAATTGTCGATCAGCAGCGTCACCACCGTGTCGCGGAAGTTCGTGTCCGATTCCTGCCGGAAGGAGAGCGGCTGGAACGGGTCGATGATGATCCGCGGCAGGCGCGACGGATCGAGCGCACCCTCTTCCAGGTCGAACTGCCAGGAGCGGTTCTGCTGCGCCATCAGGCGCCGCTGCAAGCGGTTCGCGAGGCGCGCGACGACACCCTGAAGATGCGCCAGCTGCTTGTCGAGATAGGCGCGAAGGCGCGTCAGCTCCTCGGCGTCGCAGAGCTCCTCGGCAGTGACCGTCTCGTCGAACTTGACCGTATAGGCCTTGTAGTCGGTCTGCGGCCGGTCATTGGCGCGACTGTCGCGCGGGCGCGGCGCCTCGCCGGCCTCCTCGGCCTCGGAGCTGTCATCTTCGTCGTCCCAATCGCCGGCCGGCGCGTCGGCGGCTTCAGAAGCCCCCTCCTGCATTTCCTCGGCGGCGTCCTCGCTGACTTCGGTCTCGGAACGCTCGCCCTGGCTCTCCTGCTCGGCCTCGCCTTCCTGCTGATCCTGATCCTCTGAGGACTGGTCGTTCTCGTCCTCGTCCTCCTCGTCATCCTGGCCCTGGCTGGTCTGCTCGGCCATTTCGAGCGAGGCCAGCATGTCGCGGACGGTGCGGGCGAAGGCGCGCTGGTCCTCGACCGATTTGGCGAGCCGGTCGAGATCGGCCCCGGCCTTGCTCTCGACATCCTCGCGCCAGAGCTCGACCAGCTTCTGCGCCGCCTTGGGCGGCTTCAGGCCCGTCAGGCGTTCGCGCACCATCAGCGCCAGCGCATCCTCGAGCGGCGCGTCGGCCCGGTCGGTGATCTCCTCATAGCGCCCGCCGCGGTGATAGCGATCCTCGAGCATGGCGCCGATATTGCCGGCCATGCCGGCCATCCGGCGCGAGCCCAGCGACTCGACGCGCGCCTGCTCGACCGCATCGAACACCGCGCGCGCAGCATCACCTTCGGGCGCAGCGCGGCGGTGGATCGAGGCATCATGGCAGGCGAGGCGCAGTGCCATCGAATCGGCATGGCCGCGCAGGATCGCGACATCCTGCGCCGTCAGCTTGCGCGGCGGCTCCGGCAGGCGGGCGCGCTCGCCGACCAGGGAAGGCTTGTCGGCAGCGAAGACGATTTCCATCTCCGGCTTGCGCGCAATCGCCTTCATCGCGCCGGAGACGGCGCGCTTCAGCGGTTCGGCGGGCGCTTCCTTGGGCGTGCCGGGCTTGCGGTTGGAGATGGACAAGGCCTTGCGGTCTCCCTGGCTGGGTTCAGCGCGAGCGCCCGTCATAGGCGGTGCTGTTGAGCTCGCCCGGCTCGACGCCGGCAAGGCAGCGGGCGTTGATCGCGACCATCTGCGAGCCGTCCGGCGTTTCGCCGCGCGCGAAGGATTCGATGCCGCAGCTCTCGCAGAACAGATGCTGGATCTTCTGCGTGTTGAAGCGGTACTCGGTCAGCGCGTCCTCGCCCTTCGTCAGGGTGAAGTTCTGCGCCGGCGTGAAGGCCAGCACCGAGCCCCGGCGCTGGCAATAGGAGCAGTTACAGGTGATCGTCTGCCCGAGATCGGCCTCGACCTCGTAGGCGACCCGTCCACAATGGCAACTGCCTTCGTAACGCGCCATCACCTGCCTCCCCGGTTGAGCCTGCCCCGCCGCGGAATCGCGGCGGCGGCCCCGATTGCCCCTCGCCTAGCTCAAGACGACGTTGACGGCGCTCTCGGGCAGATCCTTGCCGAAGGAACGCTGGAAGAACTCGGCCACCAGCGTCCGCTCCATCTCGTCACACTTGTTGAGGAAGGTGACGCGGAAGGCGAAGCCGACATCGCCGCCGAAGATCGCGGCGTTCTCGGCCCAGGTGATCACCGTACGCGGGCTCATCACGGTCGAGAGGTCGCCGTTCATGAAGGCATTGCGGGTGAGATCCGCGACGCGCACCATCTTGTTGACGATATCCTTGCCCTCGGGCGAAGCCTGATAGTGCTTCGACTTGGCGAGGACGATCGCGACCTCGTTGTCATGCGGCAGGTAGTTCAGGGTGGTGACGATCGACCAGCGGTCCATCTGGCCCTGGTTGATCTGCTGGGTGCCGTGATAGAGGCCCGACGTGTCGCCGAGACCGACAGTGTTCGCGGTCGCGAACAGCCGGAAGGCGGGGTGCGGGCGGATGACGCGCTTCTGGTCGAGCAGTGTCAGCTTGCCCGACTGTTCCAGCACGCGCTGGATCACGAACATCACATCCGGGCGGCCGGCATCGTACTCGTCGAAGACCAACGCGATGTTGTTCTGCAGCGCCCAGGGCAGGATGCCGTCCTGGAACTCGGTGATCTGCTTGCCTTCCTTCAGCACGATCGCGTCCTTACCGACGAGATCGAGGCGGGAGACATGGCTGTCGAGGTTGACGCGCACGCAGGGCCAGTTCAGCCGGGCCGCGACCTGTTCGATATGGGTCGACTTGCCGGTGCCGTGATAGCCCGAGATCATCACGCGGCGGTTATGCGCGAAGCCGGCGAGGATCGCGATCGTGGTGTCACGATCGAAACGGTAGTCCTGATCGAGGTCCGGAACATGCGCCTCGGCCTTGGAATAGGCGGGCACTTCCAGGTCGCTATCGATGCCGAAGACCTGACGAACCGACAGTTTCATGTCCGGCATGCCGGGGGCGGCGGTAGTCGCTGCTGTCATCATTCTTCTCCGGGCGCAGGACAGGCCCGGCGAACACCCGGTGTCCTGGAGCCGACCGAAAGGGAGGCGTGTGCAACCTCATTAGAGCGAAAGCGCCGTAGCGGCAATTCGCATGAGGTATTCGTGGGAGGCATGCCGGCGCTTTGTCGCAGCGCATGCGCGCACGGATCAGGGCCTGCGGGCGCAAAGCCGGGCAATCGCTGCGACCGTGCCAGCCGCCCCGTCGAGCGCAACCGGCAGCGGCGCCGGCGGGCCCGCCTCCAGAGCCCCGGCGATTGCGGCAGCCAGCGCCTCCGGGCCGGCTTCGGGGCGGATCACGCGCGCCAGCCCTGCCCGCTCCAGCGCCGCGGCGCGGATCGCCTGCTCGGTCTCATTGCCGGCATCGAAAGGCGCGACCAGAGCCGGCCGACGCGCCTGCACGAGATCGAGCACCGTATTGTAGCCGGCAAGGCTGAGGCTGAGCGCGCAGCGGCCCAGCAGGGCCGGAAAGTCCGGCCGCGCTCGTTCGACCACGACATTGCCCGGCGCATGCCGCATCAGGCCGGCAAACTCGGGTTCCGGCACGGCTTTTCCGACGAGGACGCGGAAGTCGCGCCGCGGCAGCAGCCCGGCGGTCGCCACGGCAAGCCGGAACAGCGGCAGCGCCGCGGCGGAGCCGCCGCCGGAGACGAGTATCTCGCCGCTTTCCTCCTGCTCGGACGTCGAGGCCGCAGGCGTCGCGAGATAGCCGGTGTAGTGCAGCCTTTCGGCGATCACCGGGGTCACCGGCCAGGAGGCTTCGAGCGGCAGGAAGCCGCGATCGCCATGGACCAGCACCCCGTCGAACAGCGCAACGATGCGTCGCTCCGCCTCCGCGAGACGGTCGGCGCGCTGCGGCGCGACCAGGACATCGCGGATCGAAGAAAGGACGAGCGCCTGCGGCCGCGCCTCGCGCACCGCCTCGATCAAGGCCAGGAACTCCCCGGCAAGCTGGCGCCGGCCGAAGGGAAAATGCTCGGTGACGACGACATCCGGCCGCAGCTCCCGCGCCAGTGCGACCAGCCCGGCCGCGCGCGCCGACAGGCGCTCGGGCGCGGCCGGATGTCCCGCCTCGTCGAGCAGATTGCGGAAATCCGTGCCCTCGACCCGCACCGGCGGCAATTGCACGAAGCGATAACCGCTCGCCGCCTTGCCGTCCGGCATGCCGCCGCTGGCGAGCGTCACCGCGTAGCCGGCCTGCGCCAGCGCCGCCGCCAGATGCCGGGCCCGGACGAGATGGCCGACCCCGAGCAGATGCGTCACCGCGATCAGGACATCTCCGCTCGGGATCTGCCCGCTCATGACGCCGACCTGCGCTCGACCTCCGACAGCAGGGCTGCGTGGATGCGCGCCAGCCCCGCCTGCGCCGAGAAATCGCTGTGCAGCCGCGCATGGGCCGCAGCGCCGATCATCGCGCGACGGGCGGGGTCGCCGGCCAGCGCGGCCAGCGCCGCCGTCAGCGCCGCGACATCGCCGGGCGTGACCAGGAGACCGTCGGTGCCATGGCGGATGAACTCCGGAATCCCCGCGAAATCGGTCGCGACGATTGCCAGGCCCTGGCTCGCCGCCTCCATCACCACATTGGGCAGGCCGTCGCGGTCGCCATTCTCCGCCTGCTTCGAGGGCAAGACGAACAAGTCGGCATCGCGCAGCGCCGCGATCACGCCATCCTGGGCGAGCGCGCCGCGCCACTCGATGCGGCCTGCGAGCCCGAGCGCTTCTGCCTGCGCCTTCAACGCCCCAAGCATCTCGCCGCCGCCGATATGGACGAAGCGCCAGTTGAGATCGGCCGGCAGGGCTGCAAGCGCATTGAGCAGGTCGACGAACCCCTTCTTCGCGACCGCCCTGCCGATGCTGACGAAACGCACGGGATCGCCGGCATCCCTGCCGTCGCGCCCCGGCCGCGCCGGCGGCGCCGGGAAGCGGCCGAGATCGAGCCCGTGATAGAGCAGGCCGATCTTGTCCGTTCGGTCGGCCAGCCGGGCGAGTTCGGCATGGCCGTCGCGGGTGCAGGTCACGCCCCAGCTGGCATCGGCGATCTTCTCGCGCTTCTCCCAGTCGGGCGTCGTCCAGATGTCCTTGGCATGGGCCGAGAACGACCAGGACAGCCCGCGGATGAGCGCCGCATAGCGGATCACCGAGGCCGGCGTGTGCAAGTAGTGGACATGCAGGTGGCGCGTGCCGGCAGGGAGCTCACGCGCCATCACGCAGGCCTGGCCGAGCCGGCGCAGTCGGTTGCGTGTCGGGTCGCGGACAAGGTCGCGCAGGAAGACGCCGAGCAGCCGCAGGGTCGCGGGCTGCGACAAGGCGCGGGCGAGACCGCGCAAGACGCGCGGCCAGTCGTCGTGCAGATATTCCGGCAGGTAGTGCAGCGGCGCCGCGATCTCCTTGTGCATCAGGTGCCGCGCCGCATCCGTCGGATGGCGCAGCGACCAGATCGCGAAGGGCAGACCGAGCCGCTGCAGCCCGAGCAGTTCCTGCGCGATGAAGGTCTCCGACAGGCGCGGATACCCCTTCATCGCGACGACGAGCGCCGGCCCGGCCGGTTCCTCGGCTTTCATTTGCGGCCGACCAGCATGAAGCGGGTGTAGTTCTTGGTCGGCAGCGCCCCGGCGAACAGCAATTCCGACAGCCCCGCCTGTGCCTTGAAGGCCTCCAGCGACGGAACGCAGCTGCGATGGTCAGGTTCGCGGAAATAGTCGTTGGATTGCAGCACCAGCGCCAGCCCCGCCGGCAAGCTTGCCAGCCAGCCCGGCACGTCGTCGAGATGCTCGCAGCTAGTATTGACGACGAGGCCCGGCATTCCGCCCGCGGCCTCGGTGAAATCGAGCGCCCTCATGTCCGCCGTCATCGACCGGAAGCGCCCGGACGCAACATGCCGATGGTTCAGGACAGCGGCGACCTCGGCGCAGCGCGGGTCGAGATCGAGGCTGACGACCTGCGGGATCGACAGCCGCTCGTCCGCCAGCAGCATCGCACCGAGGACGCCATGCCAGGCACCGAGCACCCAGACAGGGCCGTCCGGTCGCGGCATCACCTCGGCCAAGCTGTCGACCAGCCAGCGCTTCGAGGCGATCTGCTTGTGGTTGAAGGCGATCGAGAGATCGTCCGGCGCACCCTTGCCGACGAGTCGGGCGAGATCGGCGGCAATCGGGTTGCCGGTCAGGGCTGCGACCCCGCGCAGGATGTCGTAGAGAGCGTCGGCGGGCTGCGCGGCGGTCATGCAGGCGATCGGAAGAGGGCCAAGGGGATGGAACGGGCCGGACCATATTCACAGTCGCCGGCAAAGGCCAGCATCGCGGAGAGCGGCATAAGGCTGCCCCATCTTGTCGGCATGGCGGCCGAACTGCGCCAGGTCCTGGCCGCCCACGCGCTGCGCGGCTGCGAGCATGTCGTCGAGATCGGCGGCGCCGGCCTGCCGATCACCGGCTTCCTGACGCACCGGCCGGCCTCCGTCACCGTGGTCGACCCGAAGATCCCGGCCTTCGCCGACGAGACCCTGAACGGCGCGCCCTGCCGCGTCCGCCATATCGCCGCGAAGCTGCAGCAGGTCGAGCTCGCCCCCTCCGCGGGCCGGCTCGGCCTCGTCCTGCTCGGCCTCTCGCTGAAACCCTATGGCAGTGCGCCGGCACTCGGCGACGAACTGCTCGCTCTGGCGCGGCGCGCCGAGGTCCTGGTGATCGACTACGCGCTGACGCTGGAGCGCGCGCTGGGACAGATCGGCCCCCTGCTGGCGGTCCGCGACGAGCCGGCCGTGATCGATGTCGAGCTCAAACTCAACGACCCCGCCCTTGCCGGGGCCGGCTTCGATCGACGGCGCCTCCTGGTATTCGACAGAGACTAAGAGCTTACCGTCAACCGGTGTTGTCCTCGGCCTCGGTTTTGTCCGATCCAGCCTTGGCGACCTGTTTCTGGCGCGGCGCATTCTCCTCCGGCTTGCCGGGCACCACCTTCTCGGGCACGCCGCCGAAGCCATAGACCTGCATCGGCTTGTCGCGGCCCTTGATCGCGATCTTGTAGGAGGTCATGCCGGGGAAGCTGCGGCCGGTCGCGGCGACCGTCTCGGCCGAGACGATGATGTCGGAGAGCAGCCGGCGCGTTGCCGCCTCGAGCTGGCTCGCAATCATCACGGTCTCGCCGACCGTGATCTCGCGGCGCCCCATGCTCTCGTTCTCGACCGCCCCCATGATCGCCTGGCCGCCATGGATGCCGATGCCGATGCGCAGCGGCAACGGCAGCGCGGTCGCATATTCGCGGTTGAGGGCCTCGACCGCCCGCAGCATGTCACCGGCGGCGGCGATCGCGGCGGACGCAGCCCGGCCGGGCGTGGCCTCCAGGCCGAAGACGGCCATCAGCCCGTCGCCATAGATCGCCTCGATGCGGCCGCCATGAGCGGCGATGGCCTGGGACATCTCGTCGTAGAAGCGGTTGAGCAGGGTCAGCAGCTCCTGCGGAAGCTGCCGCTCCGACAGGGCCGTAAAGGCGCGCAAGTCCGCGACCATCACGGTGAGTCCCTTCCGGGCGATACCGGAGGCCGGATCGAGCGCCCCGGAAGGCCCGGCGCCGCGCTGCCTGGCCGCGAGCAGGATCTGGACCTGGAGATCGTGCCTCGGCCGGATCTGGCAGGCGAGACGGACATTCTCCCCGGCTGAGATGCGGCGCAGCAGCCTCGCTTCGTTGGGTCCGGGCGGCGGCAGGTCGGCAGCGCCGTCCAGCACCAGCACGCGGCAGGTCGCGCAACGGGCCCGCCCGCCGCAGAGCGCCGCATGCGGGATGCCGAAGCGCCGGAATATCTCCAGGAGGGTGAAGCCGGGCACGACCTTGCGCACGCCATGACCGACGAAGCGCACGGTGATCGCACCGACCGCCCGCGCCCTCACCTCACGGATAGCGACGAACAGCACGAAGCTGCCGACCAGACCGAAGAAGGCACGCTTCGCCCAGGTGACGTGCAGGTTGAAGGAATCGACCTGCTGCGCCGTGCTCAGTTCGGGCGGCAATGCCATGAGCCGCGCCTCGCGGCCTGCGACTGCGAAGCCGATCAACGCCAGCAGCGGCACCAGAATGGCCGCGAGCAGGAACGGGTCGCGCCAGCGCGCATAGCTGTCGCGGGAGCGGAAGGTGAAGTGCAGCCCGATCACGCCATGCGTCCAGACCAGCAGCAGAAGCAGGCTCTGCGACAGCGCGAGATTCGGCCAGAGCCGCCGCAGCACGGCGTGGTAGCTCTCGTCCTGCATGAACAGGGTGCCCTGCACCCGCGTCGCGACGATATGGTCGATCAGCAGCAGCGGGATCGCGACGCCGAGCGCGATCTGCAGAACCTCGCGCATCGGCATGCGGAAGGTCCGGCGCTGCGCCACGCGCAGCAGGGCGAAGACCGGATGGACGATCAGCGCACCATAGAGCAGCACCGAGCCGATCTTGCTTTCCCAGAAGCCGTGACGCCAGAGCTGCACCGCCTCCATGGCGGGAATGCCGAAGATCCCGACCGCGTGGTTGAGGAAATGCGTGGTCGCGAAGAGCATGAGCACGCAGCCGGAGGCGAAGCGGACGTCGCGGCTCCAGGAATTGACCTGCTCGAGGCCGGATGCGCCAGCCCGGCCGCCCGGCAGGGATGGACCCGAATTCGGGATCGAGCTCATCGGTGCCCTCGCAAGATCACGGCGTCTTCTCGCCGCGCAGGACGGCACCGGCGACCCGGTACAGCCGCGAGGCGAGGTCGCGGGACAGCGCCACCGCAAATTCAGGAATGCTGTCGAGCAGCTCGAAGAACAGTTCGCGCGGCAGCCGCAGCATCGAGACGTCGGTCTTGGCGGTGATCCGGCCGACCGTCGGCTCGTTGCAGAGCAGCGGCACGTCGCCGAGGAGGCTCCCCGTCGCCAGCCGGAAGGAATGCGCTACGCCGGTGGTCTGCGGGTGCGAGATCTCGATCTCACCGTCGAGGATGCAATAGACCTCCTGCGGCCTCTGACCTTCTTCGCTGATCAGGGCTCCCGCCGGGAAATGCCGCCGCTCCCCCATCAGCGCCAGCAGCTTGAGGCGCGATGCCGGCAAGGTCCGGAACAGTGGGACCGCCTTCAGGCAGCTGATATCGCTCTCGAGCGTCATGTCCTCGCCTCGATCCGCTCGGCGCCATCCACCGGCGGCAGCGCAGTGTCCTCGTCGGCCTCGCTCTCGGCCTCGTCCGCGCCGGGAACCAGCCCGGCCGGCCCGCGGAAGACAACCTTCTGCGAGATATCGGCAGCCAGGTGCGGGTCGGTCAAGAGCAGGAACAGCGTCTGTTCCCGGCAATGGGCGACGATGCGCGAGACCAGAGCTGCCGGATCGTTGCTGACGGCCAGGAAGCCATCGAGATCGAGCACCACTATGTCGGGCCGCTTGATCAGGGCCTGGGCCAGCGGCACCATCAGCCGCAGATGCAGCGGCAAATGACGGCCGCGCGGCCCGACATCGGTGTCGAGCCCGAGGCGATAGGCGGCCGCGTCGAGCCCGGCCCGTGTCAGCGCGCTGCGCACGATCTCGGCCACCTTCTCCCCGGCATCGGCGCCGAAACCGAGACGCCCGAAGAACAGGTTGTCGCGCACGCTGGCACCGTGGATGACATCGTCGGGATCGTAGAACTCGACCTCCTCGCTGCTCTCCGGCGGCAGATAGGTCTTGAAGGTCTGGCGGGCGCGCAGGATGCGGCGCTGCAAGGCTCCATCCAGCAGGTTCAGCCGGTGCTTCGGCTCGATATAGCGCAGCGCCAGCCCCATCACCTCGCGCTGCGTCGTCGGATCGAGCGGCCCGCGCATGTCGTGCCGGCGCAGGGCTTCGGCGAGCTCGTTCAGCTTCTCGAGGTCAAGGTCGCCATCGAAGCCATAGCGCGCGAACAGCGTCTGGCCATGTGCCATGCCAGCGAAGATCTCGAACAGGGTGTTGACGATGCGGGTGCCGATCTCGGCCAGCGGCTCCTCGAGCGCTTCGGCCTGCAATACCGAGCGCGCATAGGGATCGTCGAGCAGGAGCTCCGCCGGGCGGCGGCCATTGCGCACCGCGCCGAAGACGAGGTTTTCCGCGATCGTCGCATTGGCGTTGTAGCGCTCGGGATCGAAGGTCTCGATCAGCCCGCCGAGATTCGATTTGGCGAGTTCCGCCGAGACCACCTGGCGCGCCTCGATGATGCGCTCGGCGGCGCCCTCCGGCAGCGGCGCGTTCACCTTGGCATCGAGCCCGAGCTCGTAGATCTCCTCGGAGCAGCCGAGCATTTCGAGCACGGCGAGCACATGGGCCTCCAGCGCCTCGGCTCCGTCGAGCCCGACGCCCTCATAGTCGTTCCAGTCCGCAGAAAAGGGCAGCGGCGTATTGCCGGCGCGCAGCGCTTCGATGAAGCGGCGGTGCTCGGCCGGATCGATCGCCCGGTCCGGGATCGACGGACGGCGGCGCTTCAGCGGCAAAAGCACATTGTCGCGCAGGCGGCCATTGATGATCTCGGTGTCGGGCCCGGCATAGCCGATGAGATGGCTGGCGCTCTCGACGCTGAAACTGCTGAGCGGGCGGCCGTCGATGAGGACGCGCCCCTCATAGCCCATGCTCTGGCGGCCGAGGATGCGCCCAAGCGTGTCGCGCCCGCTACCGGCCGGGCCGATCAGGGCGACGCAGCCGGGACGTGGGATCGCGAAGGAGAGCGGCAGCAGTAGCGGCTGGCCGCGATTATCGGACATCTCGACCTTGTCGAGCTCGATCTCGCCCTGCCTCGGCAGGTGGGAGACCCCGTCCTTCTCCTCGAGTTCGAGCGTCTCGCGCGGGTTGAACTGCGCGATCACCTGCTCGTACTTGATCATCACGTCGTTGCGCTGCTGATCCCAGTCGATCAGCTCCTTCACCGGCGGCGGCAGGTCCCGATAGGCCGCGATCACGGCGACGAGCTGGCCGATGTCGAGCCGCCCCTGCAGCGCGAAGAAGCCACCGATGGCATAGAAGAAGAACGGCGTGATCTGCGCCAGCAGGTTGTTCAGGAACTTGACCGCGAATTTGCGCTTGTAGAGGGCGTAGCGGATATCGAAGAGGGTGCCGAGCCGGCCGGCGATGTCGGACTGGACATAGGACGCCGCGCCATGGCCCTGGATGGTCGGGCCGGCATCGACGATCTCGCCGATCCGCCCGGCGAGCTGGCGCGAGGCGATCTGGCGCTCGCGGCCGAGACGCAGCTGTTCCCGGCGCAGGATCGGGATGATCACCGCTTGCATCAGCACGATCAAAAGCGCGATCGAACCGAGCCAGACGCTCTGCATCATGATGAAGACGAGCGCGGTCAGAGCCTGGCTGAGCAGGAAGGCCGGCTGGATGAAGGCGTCGCCGACGAAGGCGCCGATCGGCTCGACCTCGTCCTTGATCATGCTCGCGACTTCGGCCGGCTTGGCCGCGCGGATATCCTCGGGCCGGAAGCGCATCAGCTGGGCGAACAGGTCGTAGCGCATGCGCCGCAGCATGCGCTCGCCGAGAATGCCCTTGCGCACATTGATGGCGTATTTGAAGCCGCCATTGATCAGCACGAGCACCAGAAAATACAGGCTCAGCGTCAGCAGCAGCCCGTACTGGCTGACCTGGAACCCATCGAAGAGCTGGAAGCTGCCGCCACCCAGGAACTCCGGCAGGTGCAGTGTCCAGTCGAAGACCGTGACGCTCGTCCGGCCGTCCCTGAAGGCCCCACCCTGGATCGCGTCGTTGACGATGCGCTTGGGTACGTCGAACGATGCCCAGTTGAAGGGGATCGAGACGAGGATGATCAGCAGGACGATGATCTGCTCGGCGCGGCTCTTCTGCCAGACGTAACGGAAGAGGCTTGTCTCCAAGGGGCGATCCCGTTCTCAGGCCTCGGGCGCCGGGATTCGGGACCGGCGCAGGGCCCCATATGTGGGCAGTTCCCGCCGCCGCGCAATGCGCGCCCGGCCGGCATCGGGACTCGACAAGCACCGGTATTTCAAGTTCGGTCGCTGCGGAAGCCCCGGCCCGGGCGCTGGGACAGTCGGTCACGGTGACCTTGCGCAAGAGCGACGTTGCGCGGACGTCATCGAAGCGGAAGAATGTCCCGCGGGCACGACGAGGCGAATGCCGGCGCCGGCAACGCATGCATTGCGTCGTCAGGGCAGCGTCTGCGGCATCTGCACGGCCGGGTAAACGGGTCGGCAACCAAACAGGGGATACGGCGTTCGCCGCTCATGAATATTCTCGAGATCAATGACCTGCGCATCGGCTTCACCGTCCACGGCCTCGCTCGCGATGTCGTGAAGGGCGTTTCCTTCCGGATTCCGGACGGCAAGACGGTCGCGCTCGTCGGTGAATCCGGCTCCGGCAAGTCGGTGATCTCGCAGGCGATCATGGGGCTTCTGCCGCGGGCCGGCGGCGTCACGGGCGGCGAGATCCTGTTCCGCGATCCGCAGGACCCGGCGGCACCGATCGACATCGCCGCGCTGCCGGCCGAGGGCAAGGAGATCCGGGAGCTGCGCGGCGGGCGCATCGGCATGATCTTCCAGGAGCCGATGTCCTCACTCTCGCCTGTCCACACCATCGGCAACCAGATCGAGGAGGCGCTGCTCCTGCACCGGCCGATGCCGAAGCCGCAGGCCCGCGAGCTGATCACCGCGATGCTGAAGCGCGTCGGCTTCAAGGACCCGGTGCGGGCCTACGGCTTCTACCCGTTCGAGCTTTCCGGCGGCCTGCGCCAGCGCGCCATGCTCGCCATGGCGCTGATCTGCGAGCCGGCCCTGCTGATCGCCGACGAGCCGACCACCGCGCTCGACGTCACCATCCAGGCCCAGGTCCTCGACCTGATGCGCGAATTGCAGGCCGAGATGGGCATGGCGATCCTGCTGATCACCCATGATCTCGGCGTCGTCGCCAATATGGCCGACGAGGTCGTGGTGATCTACCATGGCGAGATCATGGAAAGCGGGACCGCCGAGGACATCTTCCGCCGCCCGCAGCACCCTTATCTCAAGGCGCTGCTCAACGCCTCGCCGCATTTCGACATGCAGGAAGGCGAGCGGCTGGTGGCGCTGCGCGAGGCGCGCCCGCGCGCACCGGCCGCGCCAAAGCAAGAGCCGCCGCGCCGCGCCGGCGCACAGGAAGAGCCGCTGCTGGCGGTGCGCCATCTGCGCAAGACCTACACCACCGGCTCGAGTCGCTTCTTCGGCAAGTCCACGAAATCGACGGTGCTGGCGGTCGACGATGTCAGCTTCGAGATCAAGCGCGGCGAATGCCTCGGCCTGGTCGGTGAGAGCGGCTGCGGCAAGACCACGGTCAGCAAGCTGATCATGCGCGCGGTCACTGCCGATTCCGGCGAGGTCTGGTTCGACGATGGCAGCCAGCGAGTCGACGTGCTCGGGCTGAAGGGCGAGGAGCTGCGCCGCTTCCGCACGCGTATCCAGATGATCTTCCAGGACCCGGTCTCCTCGCTCTCGCCGCGCATGACCGTGATGAACATCCTGCGCGAGCCGCTCGCCATTCATGATCGCGGCGAGGGGGGCGAGCAGAAGGCGCGGGTCAAGGCGCTGATGGAGGATGTCGGGCTCGACGCGCGCTTCCTCAACCGCTACCCGCACTCCTTCTCCGGCGGGCAGCGCCAGCGCATCGGGATCGCTCGGGCGCTCGCCCTCGATCCCGAGCTGATCATCTGCGACGAGCCGGTCTCGGCGCTCGACGTCTCGGTCCAGGCCCAGGTGCTCAACCTGCTCAAGGACCTGCAGGCCGAGCGCGGCCTGACCTTCCTGTTCATCTCGCACAATCTCGCGGTGGTGAACTATATGGCCGACCGGATCGCGGTGATGGCCAATGGCCGCATCGTCGAGCTTGCCCCGCGCCACACCCTCTTCACCGCCCCGGTGCACCCCTACACCAAGGCCCTGCTGAAATCGGTGCCCTTCGCCGATCTCGACCGCAAGCTCGACTTCAAGCTGGCGGCGCCCGGCGGCGCCTCCGACATGCGCCACTGGCCTGCCTGCTTCAGGCCGGAGGACGATGGCGAAAGGCTCGCCCATCTCGATCTCGGCTCCGGCCATCTCGTGCTCGCCCGCCAGGGCGCAGACATACGGGAGCTGGCATGATGACGACCCGGCGTGAAACCCTCCTGATGCTCGCCGCGCTGGCGACGCAGAACCTGCCCTTCGCCGGCTCCGCCCAAGCCGAGGGCTTCATCGACAGCCCTTCCCTCGCCGCGCAGATTGCAGCCGGAAAGCTGCCGCCGCTCGACCAGCGCCTGCCGGCGAAGCCGCGGGTCATCGATGTCGCGGCGATGGGTCGCGAGCCCGGCCGGCATGGCGGCACGCTGCGCGTGCTGATGGGCGACCAGCGCGACATCCGCATGATGACGATCTACGGCTACACCCGGCTCGTCGTCTACGACGACAAACTCGAGCTCGTGCCGGACCTGCTCGAAGCCGTCGAGGTCGAGCGTGGCCGCGTCTTCACCTTGCGGCTCCGGCCCGGCCATCGCTGGTCGGACGGGCACCCGTTCACGGCCGAGGATTTCCGCTACTGGTGGGAGGACGTCGCCAACAATAAGCGGCTCTCGCCGGGCGGGCCGCCGCAGGCACTGGTCATCGCCGATGAGAAGGCGACCTTCGAGGTCATCGATCCGCTGACCGTGCGCTTTTCCTGGTCAAAGCCGAACCCGGTCTTCCTGCCGGCGCTGGCCGGGGCACAGCCGCTCTACATCGCCATGCCTGCCCATTACCTGCGGCAGTTCCACCATCGCTATGCCGAGAAGGAGGCGCTGGCGCAGAAGGTGCGCGAGGTCCGCGTCAAGGACTGGGGCGCGCTGCACGAGCGCTTCTCCCGCCAGTACCGACCGGAGAATCCCGACCTGCCGACGCTCGACCCCTGGCGCAACACCACGCCGATCCCGGCCGAGCAGTTCATCTTCACCCGCAACCCCTACTACCATCGCATCGACGAGAACGGGCGCCAGCTGCCCTATATCGACGCGGTGACGATGACGATCGGCACCGCTTCGCTGATCCCGGCCAAGACCGCAGCCGGCGAAAGCGACCTGCAGGCGCGCTATCTGCGCTTCGACAACTACACCTTCCTCAAGGAAGCCTCGAAGCGGATGAACTTCGACGTCAGGCTGTGGAAGCGCGCCGAAGGCGCCTACTTCGCCCTGATGCCGAACTTCAACGCCGTCGACCCTGCCTGGCGCGCGCTCAATCACGATCTGCGCTGGCGCCGCGCGCTCTCGCTCTCGATCAACCGCAAGGACGTCAACCGCGTCATCTTCTTCGGCCTCGCCAAGGAGAGCGGCAACACCGCTCTGCCCGAAAGCCCGCTGCACGACCGCGAACTCGCCGACATGTGGATGAAGCACGATGTCGCCGAGGCCAACCGCTTGCTCGACGATGTCGGTCTTTCGAAGCGCGATGCCGAAGGCATCAGGCTGTTCCCAGACGGACGACGGCTGGAGTTCAACATCGAGACCGCCGGCGCCTCGACCGAGGAGACCGATATCCTCGATCTGCTGAAGGAGGATTTCCGGGCCATCGGGCTCAAGATGCACCCGCGCTCCTCGCAGCTCGACGTCTTCCGCCGCCGCATCCTCGCCGGCCAGACGGTGATGTCGGTCTGGACCGGCATGGACAATGCGCTGGTCGCCGCCGAGATGGAGCCGGACGCCCTGGCGCCGACCTCGTCGAGTCAGTTCAACTGGCCGCGCTGGGGCCAGTTCTACGAATCCGGCGGGCGCGAGGGCGAGGCGCCCGATCTTCAGGCGGCGAACGAGCTCGTCCAGCTCTACATCGCCTGGCGCCAGTCCGCGACGCATGACGAGCGCCGGGTGATCTGGCAGAGGATGCTCAGGATCAACGCCGAGCAGCTTTTCTCGATCGGCGTGGTCAACGCCACGCTGCAACCCGTCGTGGTCTCCAGGAACCTGCGCAACGTCCCGGAAAAAGGGCTCTACAGCTTCGAGCCTGGCGCCTTCTTCGGCCGCTCGCTGCCGGACACCTTCTGGTTCGCCAACGCACCGGCAGCAAAGTGAGGGGCGCAAGGTCGTGCTGCTGAGCTACATCTTCAAGCGCATCCTGGTGATGATCCCGACGCTGCTGATCACCAGCGCCCTGATCTTCACGGTCATCAACCTGCCCGAAGGCGATTATTTCGAGACCATGGTCGCCGAGATGCAGGCCCAGGGCGAGAAGGCGGACATGAGCCGCGTCGAGTTCCTGAAGAAGGAGTACGGTTTCGACAAGCCGCCGCTGGAGCGCTATTTCTGGTGGGTCACCGGGCTCATGCGCGGCGATATGGGTTATTCCTTCGAGTACCAGCTGCCGGTCCGCGACGTCGTCGGCGACCGGCTGTTCCTGACGATGGTGGTCTCCTTCTTCACCATCATCTTCACCTGGATCGTCGCTTTCCCGATCGGCATCTATTCGGCGACGCACCAGTACAGCTGGGGCGATTACGGCCTCTCCTTCATCGGCCTGATCGGCCTTGCCGTGCCGCACTTCCTGCTGGCGCTGATCTTCCTTTATTTCGCCAATGTCTGGTTCGGCACCTCGATAGGCGGGCTCGTCGACCCCCAATACCTCAACCAGCCGATGAGCTGGGCGAAGTTCCGATCGGTGCTCGAGCATCTCTGGATACCCGTGATCATCATTGGCGCCGGCGGCACCGCCGGGATGATCCGCTCGGTACGCGCCAACCTGCTCGATGAGCTCCAGAAGCAGTATTACGTCACCGCCCGGGCCAAGGGCCTGCCGCCGGGCAAGGCGCTGCGCAAGTACCCACTGCGCATGTCGCTGAACTTCTTCATCTCCGATATCGGCGACATCCTGCCCTCGATCGTCTCCGGCGCCGAGATCGTCGCGATCGTGCTCTCGCTGCAAACCACCGGGCCGCTATTGATCCGGGCTCTGCAGAGCCAGGATATGTATCTCGCCGGCTCGTTCCTGATGTTCCTGTCTTTCCTGACCGTGATCGGTGTGCTGATCTCCGACATCGCGCTCGCGATCCTCGACCCACGCATCCGCCTGCAGGGAACGGCGACCAAGTGACGACACCGCCGCCCCCCGCCACCGAGCCCGCCGCCGGCCCTCCCCCTTTGCCGCATCGCTGGTCGACGGCGCCGTTCGAGCCCTATGCCGTCGAGAAGATGTCGCCGGAGCAGGAGCGCGTCTATCTCGCCTCGCAACTGCAGCTGATGTGGTGGAAGTTCCGCCGGCACAAGCTCGCGGTGATCTCCGGCGTCATCATCCTCGTGATGTACGCCTCGATCGTGATCTGCGAGTTCCTGGCGCCCTATCACTACACGACCCGCGACACCGACTTCATCCGGGCACCGCCGCAGCGCGTGCACCTCTTCCACGAGGGCACCTTCCTCGGCCCCTTCGTCTATCCCTATACCCAGCGCCTCAACATGGAGAACCTGAAGCGCGAATACGACGTCGACACGTCGCGGCCCCAGCAGATCCGCTTCTTCTGCCGCGGTGACGGTTATTATTTCTGGGGGCTGGTGCCTGGCAATCTGCACCTGTTCTGCCCGCCCGAAGGCGGCACGCTCTTCCTGCTCGGCACCGACCGGCTCGGCCGCGACATGCTCTCGCGCATCATTTATGGCGGGCGCATCTCGCTGACTATCGGCCTGCTCGGCGTCATGGTCTCCTTCGTGCTCGGCGTAATCATCGGCGGCATCGCCGGCTATTACGGCGGCAAGGTCGACCTTTTCGTCCAACGCCTGATCGAGATCGTGCAATCGCTGCCGCATATCCCGCTCTGGCTGGCGCTGAGCGCGATCATGCCGGCTTCCTGGAGCCCGCTCCTGGTCTATTTCGGCATCACCGTGATCCTCGGCCTGATGGACTGGACCGGGCTGGCGCGGGCGGTGCGCTCAAAACTGCTTTCGCTGCGCGAGGAGGACTATGTCGTCGCGGCCCAGCTGATGGGCGCCAAGCCCGCCCGCATCATCGGCCTGCATCTCGTGCCCGGCTTCATGAGCCATCTCATCGCCGCCGCGACGATCACCGTGCCCAAGACCATTCTCGGCGAGACCGCGCTCTCCTTCCTCGGCCTCGGCCTCAGGCCGCCGATCACCAGCTGGGGCGTGCTGCTCAACGAGGCCCAGAACATCAACGTGGTGGCGCTCTACCCCTGGCTGCTCTTTCCGTGCGTGCCGGTCATCCTGATCATCCTCGCCTTCAATTTCCTCGGTGACGGCCTGCGCGATGCGGCCGATCCTTATCGCTGAGCGCGTGTCTCGGCCGGACCGCCTTCCATGCCTGCCTTGAAGATCGCCTTCCATACGCCGCTCAACCGGTATGGCGACGGTGCCCTCTCCGGGGACCGGCGCATGGCCCGGCAGCTCGTCACGCTGCTGGAGCGGCTCGGCCATCGCGTCGAGATCGTGCCGGCAGAGCGCAGCTTCATGCGCGAGCCGAACGAAGCAGAGCTCGTCGCCAACCAGGCCGCGGCGCAGGAGGTGATCGAGCCGCTTGCCCGAAGCTGGCAAGATCCGGGCGCCCGGCCCGACCTGTTCTTTACCTATCATTGCCACTATCGCGCCCCGGACCTGATCGGCCCCGCCCTGATCGAGCGCTTCGCCCTGCCCTATCTCCTCGCCGAAGCCAGCGACGCCCCGAAGCGCTTCGAAGGCCCCTGGGCGACGGCAGCGGCGCTGGCCCGCGACGCGATCCTGCGGGCCGATCTACAGCTGTGCATGACGGCGCGCGATCGCGAAGGCCTCGCCAAGCTGCTCCCGGAGGAGGTCCCGCTCGTCGACCTGCCGCCCTTCCTGCTCGCCGATGGCGAGCGGCCGATCCGGAGCGGCGTCGCGCGGCCGGCAGGCGAGCCGGTTCGTCTCATCGTCGTCGCGATGATGCGCAAGGGCACCAAGGAGAACAGCTATTTCGCGCTGGCGCGCACCCTCGCCGGGATACTCGACAAGCCCTGGACCCTGACCCTGATCGGCGACGGCAGCCAGCGCGCCGCCGTCGAGGCCGCCTTTGCCGGTTTTCCGCCACAGCGCCTGCGCTGGGTCGGCAGGATCGGCAATGCCGAGACGAGGGCCGAGCTCGCCGCCCATGATCTCTTCGTCTGGCCCGGGCTCAACGAGGCCTATGGCCTGGTCTATCTGGAGGCGCAGGCCGCCGGCTTGCCTGTTGCGGCGCTGCACAGCGGTGGCGTCCCGGCGGTGGTCGAGACCGGCCGGACCGGTCTCCTGGTGGCGGATCATGACGAAGCGGCCCTGGCCGATACGATCGCGACCCTGATCGACCAGCCCGATTTGCGCGAGCACCTCGGCGCCGCCGCCCGGATCTTCGCCCGCGAGGAGCGCAATGGCGAGGCGGCCTGCGCCATACTCGGCGGCGCCCTGGAAACCGCGCTGCAGCGCCACCGCGCCCGCCCTTGCGGAGCAAACCGATGAGCACGGGCGCAGATTGGGCCGACCTTCTCGCCGAACTCGACCGCTGGGCCCTCGCCGGCCGGCGCATCGCGCTCTGGCTGCGCGACGACGATGCCGTCGCCCCCAGCGGCCAGCTCGACCGGCTCGCCGCGCTCGGCGAGCGCTTCACGGTGCCGGTCCTTCTGGCGAGCATCCCGCTCCTCGCCGAGGAACCTCTGGCCCGGCGGCTCGAAAGCGCGCCGATGCTTTTCCCCTGCCAGCACGGCGTGACGCACGAGAACCATGCGCCGGCACCCCAGAAGAAGGCCGAGGTCGGCAATCACCGGCCGCCCGACGTCGCGCTCGCCGAGATCGCACAGGGCTGGCGACGCCTGCGCGAGCTGTTCGGCGCACGCGCCCTGCCCGTCTTCGTGCCGCCCTGGAACCGGATCGACCCGGCCATTGCCCTCGCCCTGCCCGGAATCGGGCTTGCCGGCCTGTCCTGCTTCCGCAAATTCAGCCTCGGCGCGCCGGGCAGCCCGGTGCTGGTCAACACCGACCTCGACCTGATCGATTGGCATGGTGGCCGCGCCGGCCGCCATGCCAATGACCTGCTCGCCGAAATGCTCGCTTTGCTCGTCCAGCGCCGCACGCGGATGGCGGGCGATACCCAATTCGGCCTGCTGCTCCACCATCGCGATCATGACGCAGCCTGCTGGGCCTTTCTCGAGGAATTGCTGGCCAGGATCGGCAGCCATGCGGCCATCGATTTTGTGACGCCTCAGGCGCTGTTTGCGCTGCCGGTGGACTTGGAGCGCGCCGCGGCCGGCGCTATGGTCGCCGGCAGTATCGGTGCGTTCTCCGTCCCCAGGAGGCCGTCTGACCCTCCAGCAGAGGACGCGACGCGGGATGTCCCTTAGCCTCATCGACGATAGCGGGACGCGTCGCCCGCCCGCCGGTCCTCATGCGCCGCGGGTGCTGATCTACAGCCACGACACCTTCGGGCTCGGCCATATCCGCCGCTGCCGCGCGATCGCCAATTCGCTGGTCGCGAGCTACCCTCATATATCAGTGATCATCGTCTCCGGCTCGTCGGTGATCTCGAGCTTCCAGTTCGGTGACGGCGTCGACTATGTCCGCATTCCCGGCATCGAGAAGCAGAGCGACGGCCGCTACTCGCCGCATCACCTCAACCTCGACCTCGGCGACACGATTCGCCTGCGCACCGAGATCATCAAGCAGGTCGTGCTCTCCTTCGACCCGGATGTGGTGATCGTCGACAAGGAGCCGCTCGGCCTGCGCGGCGAACTCGCGCCCTCGCTCGAAATCCTGCGTCGGCGCGGCGCCCGCATCGTGCTCGGCCTGCGCGACGTGCTCGACGAGCCCTGCACGCTGAACGAGGAATGGCGCCTGAGCGGCGCGGTCGACGCACTCGCCAATGTCTATGACGACATCTTCGTCTACGGGCTGGAGAGCGTCTACAACCCGCTTCTCGGCCTGCCCAACCAGCACCTCTTCGCCGACAAGGTGCGCTATACCGGCTATCTCAAGCGCGCCGTGCCCTCGCCCATGCCGCCGAACCGGCATCCGCGGATCACCAAGGGCCCGTTCATCCTGGTGACGCCGGGCGGCGGCGGCGATGGCGCGGGCGTGATCGACTGGGTGATATCAGCCTACGAGGCCGACCCGACGATCGAGCTGCCGGCGCTGATCGTCTTCGGCCCGTTCATGTCGCGCGAGAAGCGCAAGGAATTCACCGACCGCATCGGCCGGCTGCCGAAGCTGGAGAGCATCGGCTTCGAGCCGCGGCTCGAATTGCTGATGAACCGCGCCCACTGCGTCGTCGCCATGGGCGGCTACAACACATTTTGCGAGATCCTCTCCTTCGACAAGCCGGCCCTGATCGTGCCGCGGGTCAAGCCGCGGCGGGAACAGGCGATCCGCGCCGAGCGTGCCGACAGCCTGCGCCTGATCGACGTGCTGCACGACCCCGTGCAGAACGGCGAAGGCCCGCGCGACCCGATGCAGATGGCCAAGGCCCTGCACGCACTGCCCAAGCGCCTGCCGCCCTCGCAGGCTTATCTGCCGGACCTGCTCGAGGGTCTGCCGGCGATCAGCCGGGCGCTCGCCGACGAGCTTTCGAGCCCTGTCCGCCGGCGCACGCTTGCCCAGAACACGATGGCGGCCGGCTGATCGGAACAGGAGAAGGCGGCCCGGCGGCACTCGCATGGCGCGATGGACAAGTAGATTTCCGCCCATAATATATCAGGACTGATCGCTCGGAGGCCGCCCGCCATGACGCAGATCCTGTTCCGCAACTTCGCGATGCTGGAACCCGGTTTCGGGGAGTTGCAAGGCGGCCACGAGATCCTCGTCGAGGGCGATCTGATCCGCGAGGTCTCCGACAAGCCGATCAAGGCCGGCAAGGCCGATGTCATCGACTGCGGCGGCCGTACGCTGATGCCGGGGCTGATCGACAGCCATGTCCATGTCATGCTCTCCGAGGTCTATATCCGCATCCTGGAGAGCGTGCCGCTGACGCTCGCAACCGCCCGCGCCGCCCGCCTGATGCGCGGCATGATCGACCGCGGCTTCACCTCGGTGCGCGATACCGGCGGCGCCGACTGGGGCATCAAGGAGGCGGTGGAAAAGGGTGACATTCCCGGCCCACGTCTGTTCATCGCCGGTGCCGCGATCGGCCCGACCGGCGGCCACAGCGATCCGCGCCGGCGCACCGATTTCGGCGCGCGCTGCCATTGCTGCAACGCCATGGCCTATACGATGAACATCTCCGACGGCGTCTCGTCGGTGATCAAGTCGACGCGCGAGCAGATGCGGCTCGGCGCCGACCACATCAAGATCATGATGTCCGGCGGCGTCGCCTCACCTTACGATCCACTCGACTCCATGCAGTTCACCGTCGAGGAGGTCACCGCCGCCGTCACCGAGGCGAAGGCCTTCGGGCGCTATGTCTGCGCCCATGCCTATACGCCAGAAGCGATCACCCGCGCCGCGCAATGCGGCGTGCGCGCCATCGAGCACGGCAATCTGATCGACGAGGCCTCGGCCAAGCTGATGGCCGAGAACAACATGTTTCTCACCGCCAACCTCGTCGCCTATTATGCGATGAAGGAGCGCGCCGCCGAATTCGGGATGACCGGCGACATGCTGGCCAAGAACGATCTCGTCATCGAAGGCGGCCTGAAATCGCTCGAGATCTGCAAGCGCGCCGGCGTCCCCGTCGCCTATGGCTCGGATCTGCTCGGCCAGCTCCAGGTCGACCAGTCGCGCGAGTTCCTGCTGCGCCGCGAAGTGCTCTCGCCGATCGAGATCATCCGCTCGGCGACGACGGTCGGCGCGCAGTTGCTGCGCATGGAAGGCAAGCTTGGCACGCTGCGTGCAGGCGCTTTCGCCGACATCATCCTGGTCGATGGCGACCCGCTCAAGGATCTCGGCGTCTTCCAGGGACAAGGCGCGAAGCTGCCGCTGATCATGAAAGGCGGCGCCCTCCACAAGAACACCCTGCAGTGAGGGAAATGGCCGGCCGATGACAGGGAAGCCCGCTTGACCGCCGCCCGCCTGAGCCTCGGCCGCATCGCGCTCAACGGCGCGGCCGCGCTCTCGCTTGGTTTTATCCTCCTGCCCCTGGTCTTCGTCACCTGGCTCGCCTTCTTCCGTCAGGAAATCCCGTCCTTCCCGCCGGAGGGCTATTCGCTGCGCTGGTTCGCGGCCGCCGCTGGAAACAAGGCCTTCGTCGACGGTTTCGTGCTGAGCCTCCAGGTCGGCGTGCTGTCGACGCTGATCGGCCTCGCGCTCGGCGTGCCGGCCAGCCTCGCTCTGGTCCGGCACCGCATCGTGCTCGGCCCGGCGCTGAACACCTTCCTGCTGCTGCCGCTGGTGATGCCCGGCATCGTGCTCGGCACCGCGACCTATGTCTTCCAGATCGAGACCGAGATCGCCACCGGCCTGCCGGTGATGGGCTCAGCTGGCGGCCTCGTCGCCGCCCACACCCTCGTCGTCATTCCCTGGGTGGTGAAGCTCGTCACGGCCAGTCTCGTCGGTTTCGACCGCACCATCGAGGAGGCCGCGCAGAACCTCGGCGCCGGTCCCTGGACGACCTTCTGGCGCATCACCCTGCCGAGCATTCGGCCGGGCCTCGTCGCCGCCGGCCTCTTCGGCTTCGTCACCTCCTTCGGCAATCTGGAGATGAGCCTTTTCCTCGTCGGTCCGGGGCGGATCACCCTGCCGATCGCGATCCTGCAATACCTCGAATGGAAGATCGATCCGGCGGTCGCTGCCGCCTCCGTCATTCAGATCGTCCTGATCGGAGCGGCGATGATCGTCACCGACCGTTATGTCAAACTGAGCCGGGTCGTCTGATGGCGCGCCTTTC
This sequence comes from Allobosea sp. WAO, assembly GCF_001509835.1. Classification (GTDB taxonomy): domain Bacteria; phylum Pseudomonadota; class Alphaproteobacteria; order Rhizobiales; family Beijerinckiaceae; genus Allobosea. Next base: position 81,704 of record NZ_JXTJ01000012.1, on the reverse strand, counting down.
GATCGAGCATCTGCGCAAGACCTATGGCGAGTTCCACGCCGTCGACGATTTCAGCATCGACATCGCCGATGGCGAATTCCTGGTGCTGCTCGGCCCTTCCGGCTGCGGCAAGACCACGACCCTGCGCATGGTCGCAGGCTTCATCCAACCGACCGCAGGCAGGATCACCATCGGCGCTCGCGACGTCACTGATCTCCCGCCCTGGAAGCGCAATTGCGGGCTGGTCTTCCAGAGCTATGCGCTGTTCCCGCATATGAGCGTCGCCGACAACGTCGCCTTCGGTCTGGAGATGCGCAAGATGCCCGCCGCCGAACGCGCCCCGCGCGTCGCCGAGGCGCTGCGTCTCGTCCAGCTCGACGGCTTCGACCAACGCTATCCGCGCCAGCTTTCCGGCGGCCAGCAGCAGCGCGTCGCGCTCGCCCGGGCCCTGGCGATGCAGCCCGACGTGCTCCTGCTCGACGAGCCGCTGTCCAACCTCGATGCCAAGCTGCGCCAGGAGGTCCGGGTCGAGATCCGCGACCTCCAGCGCAAGCTCGGCCTGACCACGATCATGGTGACGCATGATCAGGAGGAGGCCCTCACCATGGCCGACCGGCTGGTGGTGATGGAGAAGGGCAAGGTCCGCCAGATCGGCAGCCAGCGCGAGCTCTACGAGAAGCCCGCGGACCGCTTCGTCGCCGGCTTCATCGGCCGCAGCGCCTTCCTCGACGGCGAGATCACGGCGCCCGGCCGCTTCCGCAGCCAAGGCGGGCTGGAGATCGGCTGCGGCGCGCCGGCTCCCGGCTCCGCGACGCTGGCATTGCGGCCAGAGCGGCTCGCCATCGGCGCCGAGGCGGAAAGCTGCGCCAACCGCTTCCAGGCCCGCGTCGAGCACGTTTCCTATCTCGGCGCCCTGCTCGACATCGATGTCCGGCTGACCGAGCATGACCGCATGCTGCTGCAATTGCCGAACCGGCAGGGCGCGGCCGAACCGAAACCGGGAGATACGATCACGATAGGCTGGGCCGAAGACGCCGGGCTCGTCTATCCGCGCGGGAGCTGAGGCATGGCTCGCAGGGGGCGCCCGCCGCTCTCCTGCCAGACCATGTCTCGTCTCTTCCGGCAGGCGTCCAACAGGGGAGAACAGTCATGAAGACGATCGACAGACGCGACGTCCTGAAGGGCTTGGCCGCCGGGACCACGGCCATGGCCCTCGGCAGCCCTGCCTTCGCGCAATCCGGCGGCAAGGTCGTCGTCGGCACCTGGGGTGGCGACTATGCCCGCCTGCTGACCAAGAACATCGAGGATCCCTTGCTCAAGCCCAAGGGCATCGAGATCCTCCAGGACCAGGCGGCGGACTCGCCGCGGCGCGCCAAGATGGTCGCGGAGCGCCGCCTGCCGCGCGGCACGACGGACATCCAGGGCCTGTCTTCCGCCAACATGTTCGAGATGAACGAGGCCGGCGTCGTCGAGCAGCTCGACTATGCCAAGATCCCGAATGCCAAGAACCTGATGCCGACGATGAAATACCCCTATGGCATCGGGCAGATCTATTCCGGCAAGGTGGTCGTCTACAATCCCAAGCTGATCAGCCCAGCCCCGACCAGCTTCAAGGACGCCTTCGACCCCAAGCACGGCAACAAGATCGGCATCATCGACATCCAATACCTCTATGTGATCATGGCGGCGTCCATGGCCGCGACCGGCGGCGCCAGCATGATCGACTTCGAGGGCGCGAAGAAAGTGCTGCTCGAGGCCAAGAAGGCCGGCGCCCGCATCTATCCGACCAACGAGGCTTTCGCCCAGGCGATGAAGACCGAGGAAATCGGCATCGGCGTGATGTGGAAGGCGCGCGCCGTGCAATGGCAGAACGCCGGCATTCCCGTGGAATCCGCTGCGCCGAGCGAGGGCATCCCGCTCTACATCTCGGGCTTCTCGATCCCGAAGAACGCGCCGAACAAGGAGAACGCCTATCTCTACATGAACGCCATGTTGGAGAAGAGCGCGCAGGAGGCCTTCGCCGTCGACATGGGCTATAACGGCACCGTCTCCGGTCTCACCATCGCACCCGATCTGCAGAAGCGCATCGGCTTCACCGCCGAGGAGGAGAAGCGCCTCAAGGACCTCGACTACGGCTATCTCGCCAAGAACGACGCGGCGATGAAGGAGTGGTGGGACAAGGTCTTCAAGGCGTGAGAGCGCGATGAGCACCGCCCCCGAACCCGTCGCGGGCGCCCGCACCAGCCTCGCCGGCATGCTCGTCCTGCCGGCGACGATCCTGGTCGCGATCGGCCTGATCGGGCCGGTCGCGATCCTGTTCCGCTATTCGCTCAACCAGTTCATCCCCGGCCAGTTCATGGTCGACGGATTGACGTTGGAGAACTACGTCAAGTTCTTCACCGACGCCTATTATCTCAACGTGCTGCTGCGCACCGTCCGCGTCGCGGTGATCTGCACCCTCGCCTGCCTCATCATGGGCTTTCCGCTGGCCTATGTGCTGGCGCGTACCCAGAGCCGCTTCAAGAACCTCCTGGTCATGCTGGTGGTGCTGCCGCTCTTCGTCGGCAATGCCGTGCGCGCCGCCGGCTGGATGACCGCCTTCGGCAACAAGGGCGCCTTCAATGCCTCGCTGATCGGGCTCGGCCTCATCAATCAGCCGATCGAGATCATGTTCACCGAGAACGCGGTGCTGATCGGTATCGTCGCGGTCAACCTGCCCTTCATGGTGCTGACCCTGCAGAGTGTGATCGAAGGCATCGACCGCAATGTCGAGGAAGCCGCCTTCAGCCTCGGCGCCGGCCCGGCAGCGATGTTCCGGCGCGTGCTCTGGCCGCTCGCCCTGCCCGGCATCCTCGCCGGCACGATCCTGACCTTCATCCTGGCGATGAACGCCTACGCCACGCCAGTGCTGCTCGGCGGCCCGAAATTCCAGATGATGGGGCCGCTGGTCTACGGCCAGTTCGCCCAGCAGAACAACTGGCCCTTCGGCGGTGCCATCTCCTTCATCCTGATGACGGCGACGCTCCTGCTGACCCTCGCCGCCAATCTGATCGTGCAGCGACGTTACCGGTGAACTGTGGCGCTTCGCCGCCGCGTCCCGGCTGGCAAAGTGCCACGCACAGGACTAAACCCTGACGATGACCTTCTCGTCCGCTCTTACGCCAATCGCGGTCGGCGCCGTCGCCGTCGTGCTTTTGCTCGGCCTGATCAACATGCTGCGCGGCGGCAGCGCCGGCACCTCGCAGAAGCTGATGCGACTGCGCGTGGTGCTGCAGTTCATCGCGATCCTGGTGATTCTGGGCGTGGCATGGTGGCGCAGCGGCTGAGGCCGGGCTAGAGAACCACCTGCCGTCACATTGCGGCCACCACTCTCTGCGCTTCACTATCTTACGATCTGATTAAGAGAACACCGCTCCCCATGCTGCGCGTCGCGTCGATAGCCGTTGCCTGTTCCCTTCTTGCCGCGCCCGCCCTGGCGCAGGGCGAAAGCAACGTCTCCCGCGCGCTGGGCTATGCGCCGGCCGGCCAATCGCCGGCCGCCTCCTGGGAGGCCCGCTTCGGCGCTGGGGCGGCCAATCCCGGTGGGCGCGAAAGCGGCCTTCTGAATTTCGGCGGCGAGCTGCTGACCCCGCGCATCGCCACCCTCAGCGACCGCATCGCCAATGCCTTCGTGCCGCGCTTTCATCTCGGCTCGAGCCTCAATCTCAACGGCACGCAATACGCCTATGCCGGCGCCACCTGGACGGTCGACATCTCGCAGGCGTTTTTCGTCGAAGCCAGCCTCGGTGCCGCCCTGAACAACGGCAAGACCGGCGCCGTCGTGCCGGAGAACCGGTTGAACCTCGGCTGCAACACCGGCGCGCGCGGCGCCGCCTCGCTCGGCTATCGCCTGAACGATCGCTGGAGCCTGATCGCGACGATGGAGCATTTCAGCGCCTCGAACTGCTCCGACAACCTCGCCGCCGGCACCGGCGCCCCGCGCGGCCCGTCGAATTTCGGCGCCCGGCTCGGCTACACCTTCTGAGCGCCTGACTGGCGCAGCCTCGTCCTGTCGGAAGAACCATAAACCCGCCTGTCAATCGAAGCCGGAATGGCCGAGAACAGAACGCCGGAGCAACCGTCGACGACAAGCGAGGCGAGGATGAAACTGCACGGCTATTTTCGCAGCTCGGCGGCCTGGCGCGTGCGCATCGCGCTGAACCTCAAGGGCCTGCCGGTCACCCATATCTCGCATCACCTGCGCAATGGCGAGCAGCGCGACCCGGCCTATCTCGCGCTCAACCCGCAAGGTCTGGTGCCGGTGCTGGAACGCGACGATGGCAGTGTGCTCCCGCAGTCGCTCGCCATCATCGAATGGCTTGAAGAGACCCATCCACAGCCGCCGCTCCTGCCGGCCGAGCCCTTTCAGCGGGCGCGGGTGCGAGCCTTCGCCCAGATCATCGCCTGCGACACCCATCCGGTACAGAATCTCAAGGTGCTCAACCGGCTGCGCGCGCTCGGCCATGACAGCGACGTGGTCCTGGCCTGGGCAGCCGCGGTCAATGTCGACGGGCTGGCAGCCTGCGAGCAGGTCGCTGCAAAGAATCCCGGGCCGTTTTGCTTCGGGCAGGCACCGAGCCTCGCCGATATCTGCCTGGTTCCGCAGCTCGGCAATGCAAGGCGCTTCAAGGTCGATGTCGCGCAGTTCCCCCGTCTGCTCGAGGCGGAGTCCGCAGCGCTCGCTTTGCCGGCCTTCCGCGACGCCGCGCCCGAGAAGCAGGCCGACGCGGAGTGAGGAATTTCAGCGTGGTCCCATGGTCACGCGGTCAGGCAGTCCCACCGCTTCGGAAGGTCGCGCCCTGAGCGCGCACGAATCGAAATTCCCGGCGCTGCGCCCTGGGCCTCACCAGCGTCGGTAGGGATACCAGCCCGGCCCATAGAACCCGGGACCGTAGAAGCTGGACTCGAGCCGGGCCCGCTGCGACGCTGAACGATCGAGATCGACCGCCATCAGGCAGTTGGCGAACGGGTCCGAACCCTGCCGGAAGCCATAGGACCGGCAACGCCCCTCATCGGCGGCGCGCTGCTCGGCCGGGGTCACGCAGCCGCCGAGCGCAGCGGCGAGAATCACTGCAACCAACCACTTCGCCCGCATGGCCGCTCTCCGCCCTGGCCGGAATTCGCACTGAATAGGCCCAGAAAGCGGCCATTCCGCGACAGCGCTTCGGCGCCAGCTGCATTTTCCTTGCCTTTTCCCGCGATTGCAATGGATCAGCTCCAGAGCCTTGCGCTCGCCCTTTCTTTCCGCATCGCGCAGCAGCGCAGGCCGCACCGCCGAAGATGCAGAAGTTGAAAGCAAAACGGCCACCCCGGAGGGTGGCCGCAGCTCCTTGCGGAACAAGGAGGAAAATGGTGGGCGCGACAGGGATCGAACCTGTGACCCCTACGATGTCAACGTAGTGCTCTCCCGCTGAGCTACGCGCCCTTTCGCCCGAAGGCTCCAGGAACGACACCAGCCCGGGGGCGACGTCGTTGCGAGTGAGGCGGCTATAGCGAGTCGCAAGCCGCCTTGCAAGGCGCTTCGTCGGCTTCTTCCAACGAAACGCAAATTGGCCTGTTGATCAGGCCGCGAGCAGCTTCTCGACCTCGTTCACCAGCTCGCGCAGATGGAACGGCTTGGAGAGGACCTTGGCGTCCTTCGGAGTCTGCGAATCCGGGTTGAGCGCCACGGCCGCAAAACCGGTGATGAACATCACCTTGATGTCGGGATCGAGCTCCGTGGCGCGCCGCGCCAGCTCGATCCCGTCCATTTCCGGCATGACGATATCGGTCAGGAGGAGCTCGAACGGCTCCTCGCGCAGGCGATTATAGGCCGAGAGCCCGTTGTCGAACGAGGCGACGTCGTAGCCTGCGTTCTGCAGAGCCTTGACCAGGAAGCGGCGCATATCGTTGTCGTCTTCGGCGAGGAGAATCTTGGTCATGGCGCCTGCAATCGTCCGTCTCGTTGCGCTGACGCGCGCCCGGCACGGACTAGAAGCCGCACCCGATTCGCTCGCCTCGTCATTCATTGAAACCAAGCCGGCCGTCCCGCCGCCCCGGCCGCCGCCGCCCCCGGCCAGCGCAGCGCCTCTAGCACCCGCTCGCGCCCTCCGGGACCATGCGCTTCCATTTGCGCCTATTACAGTAAACAACCGGTGAATGCTGGCGATCCATCCACTGCCGGCACGCTCTTCAACCCCGGCTCGCTTTGTGCTTCAGTCGCGCGACATGATGCCGCCAGTCGAAAACACTACCCCGCATCCCGAGAGCGTGATCGCCGAGATCGAACGCCCGTTCACGCTGTTCCAACCGGCGCTGCAGGTCGTGCCGGTCGTCGTCGACGTCCCCCATGCCGGCCGGCGCTATCCCGCTGCCTTCGTCGAGGGCTCGCGACTGCCGCTGCGCTCGCTGCGGCGCTCGGAGGACGCCTATGTCGACCTGCTCTTCCAGCACGCCGTCGCCCTCGGCGCGCCGCTCCTCGTCGCCGAGTTCCCGCGCGCCTATCTCGACGTCAACCGCGAGCCCTTCGAGCTCGACCCGCGCATGTTCGAAGGCCGCCTGCCCGGCTTCGCCAACACCCGCTCGCTGCGGGTCGCCGGCGGCCTCGGCACCATCCCGCGCATCGTCGGCGATGCGCATGAGATCTATCCCGGGCGCATTCCGGTCGAAGTCGCGCTGACGCGAATCGAGGAGCTCTACCGCCCCTATCATGCCGGCCTGCGCCATCTGGTGAACCGGACGCAGGCGGCTTTCGGCACCTGTGTTCTCGTCGACGCCCATTCGATGCCCTCGACCGGGCTCGATCGCGAAGGCCTCGCCAAGGCGGATGTGATCCTTGGCGACCGCTTCGGCACCAGCGCCGCCGGCATCGTCGTCGAGGCAGCCGAGGAGGCGTTCCGACGCGCCGGCCTCAAGGTCACCCGCAACCGCCCCTATGCCGGCGGCTTCATCACCGAGCATTACGGCGCGCCCGGCGCCGGCGTGCACGCCCTGCAGATCGAAATCAATCGCGGCCTCTACATGGACGAGGCGACGCTCGAGCCGAATGCCGGCTTCAGCGGGCTGCAGCAGGTGATCAACTCCGCCATGGCGGAGTGCTTCGCGCGCTGGAGCGGTTGGATCGACGACTGGCGCCAGGCGGCGGAATAGGCGCGGCCCAAGGGAGCATTGGATTGGAAGGCCCGGGCGACGCTGCGGCAGCGGCCAAGAAAAAGGGCCGCTCACTGGCGTGGCGGCCCAAGTCTAGGGAGGAAACGCCCAAGGAGGGCAACGAAGGTTTGAGATCATCTCCCCTTCGCAGTGCACAATATGCGCTGCACCGCAAAAACGCAAGCCCGATCGTCGGACCCGACGAGGGGTATGCGCCAGACGCAGATCGAGCGCCGCACCGCAATCGCCCTTGTCTTCTCGCAGCGTCGCCAGCATGAAGGCAGAGGCGGGCCCGATAGGCCGCGGACACAGGGGATTCGGAATGAGCGCGGTCGATTTCACGGAGTTCGTCGCCGGGCTCGCGACCTCCTCGGGGCAGGCCATCCTCCCCTTCTTCCGCGCCAAGCACACCACCGAGGATAAATCGGCCGGCGGCACCTTCGACCCGGTCACCGAGGCCGATCGCGCCGGCGAGGCGACGATGCGCAACCTGATCAAGCGCAGCTTCCCGGAGCATGGCGTGCTCGGCGAGGAGTTCGGCACCGAGAACGCCGATGCCGAGTATGTCTGGGTGCTCGATCCGATCGACGGCACCCGTGCCTTCATCTCCGGGATTCCGGTCTGGGGCACGCTGATCGGGCTGACGCGCAAGGGCGTGCCGGTCTACGGCATGATGAACCAGCCCTTCACCGGCGAGCGCTATTCAGGCGACGGCCGCAAGGCTCGCTATGAAGGCCCCGGCGGCCCGCGCGAGCTGCACACCCGCCAGACCGCGACGCTCGCCGAGGCGACGCTGATGACGACGAGCCCTCACCTCTTCGCCGGCGCCGAGAAAGAGGCCTATGGCCGCGTCGAGAGCGCAGTACGCCTGCCCCGCTATGGCTGCGACTGCTACGCCTACTGCATGCTCGCAGCCGGCCATGTCGACCTGGTGATCGAGAGCGGGCTGAAGCCCTATGACATCGTCGCCCTCATCCCGATCATCGAGGGCGCCGGCGGCATCGTCACCTCATGGAGCGGCGGCAGCGCCGCCGAGGGCGGGACTATCCTCGCCGCCGGCAACAAGGCCCTCCATCAGGCCGCGCTCGCTTTGCTCGCCGGCTGAGGGCGACACTTCCGGCTGCTCTCCGGGCACGAAGGCATCGAAGGCCGCCCAGAACTGGGCCCGGATCGCATCGCTTTCCATCAGGATTTCGTGGCGCGCCGTCGGCAAGACCAGCGCCGAGCCGGTCTTGAGCCTAGCGGCGAAGCGCTCGATCGCCGGCGTCGACACGACAGGATCGCGCCCGGCGGCGATCACCAGCGTCGGTACCCGCACTTCGAGCGCCGCGCGCGGCGCGGCCAGCCGGTCCATCAGCTGAAAGGCCGCACGTATCCAGCCGATGCTGGGATCGCCGATGGCGAGCTCGCGCGCCGCTGCGGTAAGCGACGCATTGCGGGCGTAGCGCACGGGGTCGCCGGTCAGCCGGTTGCCTTCGAACGGCTTGGTCCCGATCGCGGTTTCACCGCCGCCCGGCACGAAGGCCTTGCCAAAGCCGAGCCAGTACAGCGTGAAGGACAGCCAGCGCGCCAAGCGCTGGTGCTCGATCATCGCGATGCCCAGCATCGGCGCAAGCGCGACCAGCCTAGCGACCGGCAAGGCATCGCGCCGGGCCGCATCGAGGCAGAGCGCCGCCCCCATCGAATGAGCCAGCGCGAAATGCGGGGCGGGCAACCGCGCCTGCATCTCGGCGACGGCGAGCGCGAGGTCGCGCTCATAGTGCACGAGACGGCCGACATGGCCACGTCGCGGCCGGTCGGTGAAGCGCTGCGAGCCGCCCTGCCCGCGCCAGTCGAAGGTGATGACGTGGAAGCCGCGCCGCCGCAGCTCTGCGATCGTCTCGCTATAGCGTTCGATGAACTCGGCACGCCCCTGGGCGATCAGCACCGTGCCCTTTTCCGGCCTGACGGTCGGGTGCCAGCTGGCGAAACGCAGCTTCGCGCCGTCGCTGGTCCCGGCGAACCAGACCTTGCCATGGCCGGGAACGGGATAGCCGGCGTCGTGGAAGAATTCGGCTTCGGCCATCGGCTCGTCCAGCTGGCGGATAGGCTGCTTATGCCCCTCTCGCAGGGGTCTTGAAAAGCCCGAAACCCTCCCCCAGATCAGTCATGCGCAGGCCGGAACCGGCTGCGCGAGACTGCAACCGAGGCCCGCGCTCATGGCGAGGCGGGCTGAACACTCTGTCGCTTCCTTTGGAGGACAATCATGCGTTCCTACGATCTTTCCCCGCTCTATCGCTCGACCGTCGGCTTCGACCGCCTGTTCTCGCTGCTCGACCAGGCCACCAGCGTCGACAACGCGCCGACCTATCCGCCCTACAATATCGAGCGCACCGCCGATAACGCCTACCGCATCTCGATCGCCGTCGCCGGCTTCGCCGAGGCTGACCTTGCCATCGAGAGCAAGGAAAACGCCCTCACCGTCCGGGGCGAGAAGAAAGCTGCCGAAGGCACCGAGAAGCGCGAGGTCCTGCATCAGGGCATCGCCGCGCGCGCCTTCGAGCGTCGCTTCCAGCTTGCCGACTATGTCCAGGTGACCGGTGCGAGCCTCGAGAACGGCCTGCTCCATATCGACCTCGTCCGCGAGATCCCCGAGGCCAAGAAGCCGCGCCTGATTCCGATCGGTGCGCAGGGCGCCAAGGTGATCGAAGCCAAGGTCGCGACCAAGCAGGCAGCGTAACCGCCGGCAAGGCGCAGACCGCGCCCGGCAGAAACGAGAAGGCCTCCCCGGGAAACCGGGGAGGCCTTTCTCCGTGCGGGGTGCCGGCTGCGGTGCGATCCGCCGGCGCCTTAGTTGAGCGGCGCGATCGGGACCATCTCGGGCTTCGGCGCCTCGGCTTTGGTGCCCTCGATCCTCACTGGCGGGACGGTGGTGTCGGGTACCGGGATGCCGCTCGGATGGGCGCGGGCCAGCGGCGGCGCCAGCTCCGGCCCGTCGGCATTGCGGACATCCTGGGGATTGACCAGCGCCGGCTTGCCGATCTCCTTGGGCACCACGGTCGGCACGGCGAGCGGCTTTGCCGGCACCACCGCCGGGGCGGGAGGCGCGGCGGGGGAAGGCGGCGCCACGGTCGCCGGGGCGCTCGCCTCGGCAGGCGGCTTCAATTCGGCCGGACGCGGCGGTGGGCGCGGAATCAGCCGCTGCGCCGGACGCTCGATTTCCTGATCGAGCCGGGCGCTGCGTGCCGGCGCGCCCAGCACGATCCTGTCGATCAGATCGCCGCTGTAGCGGTCGAGGATCAGGCGCACCCTGGCGCCATCGCGCCCCGCGCCGTCGACGACATAGGAGGAGCGCGTCGCAATCGTGCGGTCGACCCGGACGAGTCCAAACTCACGTGCCGCGATCCGCCCGATAGCGCGCTGCGGGATGGGGGCGGCGGGCAGCGGCGCGTAGTCATAGCGCCGGCCATAACCGTAATCGCGATCATAGCCCCGGCTGTAGTAGGCGTAGCCGCCGCCGTAATCGTCGATCTGGGCCAGTGCCGGGCCGGCCGAAGCCAGGGCCGCGGCCGCTATGGCCAGCCCGGCGAGACGGCGACGCAGATCATGCGAGCCGCGCTCGGACGAAGTGAAAAGTGCCATGGTCCTGTCCTTGTACGGCAGAATCTCTGGCTTCAGTTCTCGGTAAGGATTACGGCGTGCTTGCGGCACGATTTCGGTCGCAATCCAATGTTTCCCGGGTTTTTCAGGCCTCAGCGAAGATCGCGAGCAGGCGCTCGACATCGTCCGGCTTGGTCGCGAAGGAGCAGACGAAGCGCCCGATCGTCTCGCCCGGCGCCAATCCCTGCCCTGCCGGCAACGCTCCCTCCGACCAGTCGATGAACTGCACGCCGCGGGCCCTGAGTTGGATACGGCGAGCCTCCGGCAGGATCACGAAGACCTCGTTGGCCTCGCAGGGCCAGGCGAGCCGGACTTGGCCGAGCGCCGCGATGCCCGCAGCCAGCCTGCGGGCCATGGCGTTGGCATGGCCGGCGAGACCCAGCCAATGGTCATCGGCCAGCAGGCCTTCGAACTGGGCGCCGATCAGCCGGCCCTTGGACAGGGTGTGGCCGGCGCGCTTGCGCCGCCAGGGCATCTCGGCCGCGGCTTTCGGATCGAAGAACACCACCGCCTCGGCCGCAAAGGCGCCGTTCTTGGTCCCGCCGAAAGAGAGCACGTCGACGCCCGCCTTCCAGGTGGTCTCCGCCGGCGTGCAGCCGAGCGCTGCGACGGCATTGGCGAAGCGCGCCCCGTCCATGTGCAGCCTCAGCCCGCGCGGCGCGATCGCCTGCTTCAGCGCCGCGATCTCGTCCGGCGCATAGACCAGCCCGCATTCGGTCGCCTGCGTGATCGACAGGAGTTGCGGCTGCACCTGATGCAGCGAGTCCGGCCGCATCCGCGCGAGCTGATCCGTGACGACCTCCGGAGCGAGCTTGCAGCCATCACCCGGCAGGCCGACGATCTTCGCCCCGCCAGCGAAGAACTCCGGTGCCCCGCATTCATCTGCCGCGACATGCGCCTCGTGATGGCAGAGCACTGCCCCCCAGGGCTGGACGAGGCTCGCCAGCGCCAGCGCGTTCGCGGCCGTGCCTGATGTGACGAGGAAGACCGCGACCTCGCGCTCGAACAGTTCGGCGAACAGGGTCTCGACCCGCTTCGTCCAGGCGTCGTTGCCATAGGCGGCGGCGAGTCCGTCATTGGCCGCCAGCATGGCCTGCAGGACGGGGGCGCTCGCTCCGGCGAGATTGTCGCTGACGAAATTCATGACACCTTCCGTGAACCGATCCGGATGCTGTTGTCGGGGATCGGCCGATGCCGCGCCATCCTCTCGCCGCCGCACCGCCATGTCGTCACCGCAGTGCACGCAGAGGGCGAAGAAACAACTTCCGGGCTGGCCTGAGGCAGCCAATGATGTGAAAATGTCGAAGCTATCACGCAATTAGCAATAAAATTTCGATGCAGCGCAAAATCGCCGCTTGTGCCCAGATTGGAATTCTGGCAAGTTCGAGACGTTAGGACAGTGATGCTGTCCCATTTTTCAGTGAGCGGCACCCGGCGAGCTTGGCCGGCTGACCGCCAAACGATGGAGCGGAGCATGACGGAAGGCATGGCCAATATCGCCGAAGCCATCCGTGCGCGCGCCGCCCGTAAAACGTCGGCCTGACCAGGCGCGACTGGGCCTAGAGCCTGCGCGCCTGCGAAGGGCGCGGGCGCGGGACTAAAAGGCGCAAGCGACCTTCGAAAACGAGACGAAACCGGCCCGGTCCTCGCAAGCGAGCAGGGCGGACCGGTGGCGGCACGGAACCGTGTGAATTTTTGACGGGCGCTGGCGGAAGCCGGCCCCCTTCGGCAGCGGAGTTGACGATGCGCGAACGTGGCGGAGCGAACCTGGTAGTGGCACAGCCCCTGGCCAAAGGCGCCCATGAGCGCTTCCCCGACGTGCGCGATCCCGCCATGCCGGAGCGCCAGGGCCTCTACGATCCTTCCTATGAGAAGGACGCCTGCGGCGTCGGCTTCATCGCCGACATGAAGAACCGCAAGAGCCATGCGATCGTCGCGCAGGGCCTGCAGATCCTGCACAATATCGACCATCGCGGCGCCGTCGGCGCCGATCCCAAGCTCGGCGATGGCTGCGGCATCCTCACCCAGATCCCGCATCGCTTCTTCAAGGAAGAATGCGCGAAGACCGGCATCGACCTGCCCGAGCCCGGCCACTACGCCATCGGCCAGTTCTTCATGCCGCAGGACGCCGAAAACCGGACCGTCTGCGAGGAGATCGTCGCCCAGACCGTCGAGGAGGAAGGCCTGATCTTCCTCGGCTGGCGCGACGTGCCGGTCGACAACAGCGACCTCGGCGAAGCCGTCAAGGAAACCGAGCCGACCCACCGGCAGATCTTCGTCGGCCGCCCGGCCGAGATCGCCGACGAGGACGATTTCGAGCGCAAGGTCTACGTCCTCAGAAAGTCGGTCTCGAACAAGGTTTACAAGCGCCAGGACCGGGCGACCGCGACCTATTACCCGGTCTCCTTCTCGTGCCGGACCATCGTCTACAAGGGCATGGTGCTGGTCACCCAGCTCGGCTCCTATTTCAAGGACCTGACCGACGAGCGCTTCGAGAGCGCCCTCGCCCTCGTCCACCAGCGCTTCGCCACCAACACCTTCCCGTCCTGGCGCCTCGCCCATCCCTACCGGATGGTCGCCCATAACGGCGAGATCAACACGCTGCGCGGCAACGTCAACTGGATGGCGGCCCGCCAGGCCTCGGTCGATTCCGAGCTCTTCAGCGCCGACATCTCCAAGCTCTGGCCAATCTCCTATGAGGGCCAGTCGGACACCGCCTGCTTCGACAACGCCCTCGAATTCCTGGTCCAGGGCGGCTATTCGCTCGCCCACGCCATGATGATGCTGGTGCCCGAGGCCTGGGCCGGCAACCCGCTCATGGATGAGAGCCGGCGCGCCTTCTACGAATACCATGCCGCGTTGATGGAACCGTGGGACGGCCCAGCCGCGATCGCCTTCACCGACGGTCGCCAGATCGGCGCGACGCTCGACCGCAACGGCCTGCGTCCCGCCCGCTATCTCGTCACCGATGACGGGCTGGTCGTGCTCGCATCCGAGTTCGGCGTGCTGCCGATCCCGGAGGAGAAGATCGTCCAGAAGTGGCGCCTCCAGCCCGGCAAGATGCTGCTGATCGACCTTGAAGAAGGCCGCATCATCGGCGACGACGAGATCAAGCAGACCCTTTGCCAGGCCAATCCCTACAAGGACTGGCTGAAGCGCACGCAGATCGTTCTGGAAGAGCTGCCGCCGGTCGAGGCCCGCGCCTCGCGCACCGACGTCGCTCTGCTCGATCGCCAGCAGGCCTTCGGCTACACTCAGGAAGACACCAAGATCCTGATGGCGCCGATGGCGGTGACCGGCCAGGAGGCTGTCGGCTCGATGGGCACCGACACCCCGATCTCGGCGCTCTCCTCGAAGTCGAAGCTGCTCTACACCTATTTCAAGCAGAACTTCGCCCAGGTCACCAACCCGGCGATCGACCCGATCCGTGAGGAGCTCGTGATGAGCCTCCTCTCCTTCATCGGGCCGCGGCCGAACATCCTCGACCTCGAGGGCACCTCACGGCGCAAGCGCCTCGAAGTGCGCCAGCCGATCCTGACCAATGACGATCTCGAGAAGATCCGCTGCATCGGTCATTACGAGGACCGCTTCGACACCAAGACGATCGACATCACCTATCCGGCGCGCGAAGGCGCGACCGGTATGGAAGGCGCGATCGCGCGGCTCTGCGAGCGCGCCGAGGCCGCGGTGCATGGCGGCTACAACATCATCATCCTCTCCGACCGGCAGGTCGGCGCGGACCGCATCCCGATCCCGGCGCTGCTCGCGACCGCGGCCGTCCACCATCACCTGATCCGCAAGGGCCTGCGCACCTCGGTCGGCCTCGTCGTCGAATCCGGCGAGCCACGTGAGATCCACCACTTCGCTTTGCTCGCCGGCTTCGGCGCCGAGGCGATCAACCCCTATCTCGCCTTCGAGACCATGGAGGCGCTGCTCGAGGCCGGCGAGCTTCCGCCGGAGGTCGATCGCTACGAGGTGGTCAAGCGCTTCATCAAGTCGATCGGCAAGGGCCTGCTCAAGGTCATGTCGAAGATGGGCATCTCGACCTACCAGTCCTATTGCGGCGCCCAGATCTTCGACGCGGTCGGCCTGCGCTCGGAGTTCATCGACAAGTATTTCCGCGGCACCATCTCCTCGATCGAGGGCGTCGGCCTCGCCGAGATCGCCGAGGAGACCGTGCGCCGCCATCGCGACGCCTTCGGCGACTCGCCGGTCTATCGCGATGCGCTCGATATCGGCGGCGAATACGCCTACCGCATCCGCGGCGAGGACCATGCCTGGACGCCGGAGAACATCTCCCTGCTCCAGCATGCCGTGCGCGGCAACGCCAAGGACAAGTTCAAGGCCTATACGAACCTGGTCAACGACCAGAGCGAACGCTTCTCGACCATTCGTGGCCTGTTCCACGTCAAGATGGCCGAGGAGCTCGGCCATCAGGCGGTGCCGCTCGACGAGGTCGAGAGCGCGGCCTCGATCGTCAAGCGCTTCTCGACCGGCGCCATGTCCTTCGGCTCGATCAGCCACGAGGCGCATTCGACGCTGGCGCTGGCGATGAACGCGATCGGCGGCAAGTCGAACACCGGCGAGGGCGGCGAGGAGCCGGAACGCTTCGTGCCGCTGCCGGACGGGCGCTCGATGCGCTCGGCGATCAAGCAGGTCGCCTCCGGCCGCTTCGGCGTCACCACCGAGTATCTCGTCAATTCGGCGATGATGCAGATCAAGGTCTCGCAGGGCGCCAAGCCCGGCGAGGGCGGCCAGCTGCCGGGCCACAAGGTCGATGCCCGCATCGCCAAGGTCCGGCATTCGACCCCGGGCGTCGGCCTGATCTCGCCGCCGCCGCACCATGACATCTACTCGATCGAGGATCTGGCGCAGCTGATCTTCGACCTGAAGAACGTCAACCCGGCGGCCGACGTCTCCGTCAAGCTGGTCTCGGAGCTCGGCGTCGGCACCGTCGCCGCCGGCGTCGCCAAGGCCCGCGCCGACCACATCACCATCGCCGGCTATGAGGGCGGCACCGGCGCCTCGCCGCTGACCTCGATCAAGCATGCCGGCTCGCCCTGGGAGATCGGCCTCGCCGAGACCCACCAGATCCTGGTGATGAACAAGCTGCGCGGCCGCATCGCACTGCAGGTCGACGGTGGCCTGCGCACCGGGCGCGACGTCGTCATCGGCGCGCTGCTCGGCGCCGACGAGTTCGGCTTCGCCACCGCGCCGCTGATCGCGGCCGGCTGCATCATGATGCGCAAGTGCCATCTCAACACCTGCCCGGTCGGCGTCGCGACGCAGGACCCGGTGCTGCGCAAGCGCTTCAAGGGCCAGCCCGAGCACGTCATCAACTTCTTCTTCTTCCTCGCCGAGGACGTGCGCGAGATCATGGCCGCGATGGGCGTGCGCAGCTTCGACGAGCTCGTCGGGCGCTCCGATTGGCTCGACAAGAAGCAGGCGATCGACCACTGGAAGGCCAAGGGGCTCGACTTCGCCCGCATCTTCCACAAGCCGGAAGCCGGCGCAGGCGTCGCCATCCGCAATGTCGAGCGCCAGAACCATCCGATCGAGTCGGTGCTCGACCGCACCCTGATCGCCAAGGCCGGCGCCTCGCTCGATACCGGCGCCCCGGTGGTGATCGAGAGCACGATCCGCAATGTCGACCGCTCGACCGGCGCGATGATCTCCGGCGAGATCGCCAAGCGCCACGGCGCGGCGGGCCTTCCGGACGATGCGATCACGGTGAAGCTCACCGGCACCGCCGGCCAGAGCTTCGGCGCCTGGGTCGCCGGCGGCCTGACGCTCGACCTCACCGGCCAGGCCAATGACTATGTCGGCAAGGGCCTGTCCGGCGGCAAGCTGATCATCCGCCCCGATCCGAAGTCGCGCGCCGTCGCCGAGGACGCGATCATCGTAGGCAACACCGTGCTCTACGGCGCGATCTCCGGGGAATGCTATTTCCGCGGCGTCGCCGGCGAGCGCTTCGCGGTGCGCAATTCCGGCGCGATCGCGGTCGTCGAGGGCACCGGCGACCATGGCTGCGAGTACATGACCGGCGGCGTCGTCGTGGTGCTCGGCCAGACCGGGCGCAACTTCGCGGCCGGCATGTCCGGCGGCATCGCCTATGTCCTCGACGAGGACAAGAGCTTCGCCAAGCGCTGCAACCTCTCCATGGTCGATCTCGAGCCGGTGCCGGAGGAGGAGGAGCTGACGCAGCGCCTCTACCATCATGGCGGCGACCTCGAGTTCAAGGGCCGCATCGACGTCATGGCCAACATGTCCGGCTACGACGCCGAGCGCCTGCACCAGCTCATCGCCGACCACCTGAAGTACACCGGGTCGGCACGGGCGCAGGCGATCCTGGAGAACTGGGCGGAGTACCTGCCCAAATTCGTCAAGGTCATGCCGGTCGAATACCGGCGGGCACTAATGGAAATCGAGCGGGCCCAGGCCGGCGTCTCGGTCGCGGCGGAGTGAGACGATGGGCAAGGTAACCGGCTTTCTCGAAATCGACCGGCGCGACCGGAAGTATCTTCCGGCCTCCGACCGGATCAGGAACTACAAGGAGTTCGTGATCCCGCTCGGCGCCGAGGCGACCCGTGACCAGGCGGCGCGCTGCATGAACTGCGGCATCCCGTATTGTCACAATGGCTGTCCGGTGAACAACCAGATCCCGGACTGGAACGACCTCGTCTACAACGACAAGTGGCGCGAGGCGCTGCTGAACCTGCACTCGACCAACAATTTCCCGGAGTTCACCGGCCGCGTCTGCCCCGCACCCTGCGAGGCGTCTTGCACGCTGAACCTCGAGGATACCCCGGTCACCATCAAGTCGATCGAGTGCGCCATCGTCGACAAGGGCTGGCAGGAGGGCTGGATCAAGCCCGAGCCGGCCGCGGTCAAGACGGGCAAGAAGATCGCCCTGATCGGCTCCGGGCCCGCCGGCCTCGCCGCCGCCCAGCAGCTCGCCCGCGCCGGCCACGAGGTCCATGTCTATGAGCGTCAGGCGCGTGCCGGCGGCCTGCTCCGCTACGGCATTCCCGACTTCAAGATGGAGAAGTCGCATGTCGAGCGCCGCGTCCAGCAGATGGAGGCCGAGGGCGTCGTCTTCCATTACGGCGTCAATGTCGGCATCGACATCGACCCGCAGGAGCTGCTCGCGCAATACGACGCGATCGGCCTGACCGGCGGCGCCGAGAAGCCGCGCGACCTGCCGATCGAGGGCCGCGACCTCGACGGCGTCCAGTTCGCGATGGACTTCCTGCCGCAGCAGAACCGCCGCAATGGCGGCGAGCCGGAAACATCAGGCAATGCCCGCCCGATCCTCGCCGGCGGCAAGCATGTCGTCGTCATCGGCGGCGGCGACACCGGTTCGGACTGCATCGGCACCTCGGTCCGCCAGGGCGCGCTCTCGGTTACCCAGATCGAGATCATGCCGCAGCCGCCGGAGAAGGAGAACAAGCAGCTGACCTGGCCGAACTGGCCGCTGAAGCTGCGGACCTCGTCGAGCCATGAGGAAGGCGCCGAGCGCGACTTCGCCATCGGCACGCTGAAGTTCACCGGCGAGAACGGCAAGGTGAAGCGCCTGCATTGCGCCAAGGTCGATGCCGGCTTCAAGCCGATCCCGGGCACCGAGTTCGACCTCAAGGCCGATCTCGTCCTGCTCGCCATGGGCTTCGTCTCGCCGGTCCATGACGGGCTGCTCGCCAAGCTCGGCGTCAAGCTCGACGGACGCGGCAATGTCGAGGCCAACATGCTGGCGTACAAGACCTCGGTCGAGAAGGTCTTCGCCGCCGGTGACATGCGCCGCGGGCAGTCGCTCGTGGTCTGGGCGATCCGCGAGGGCCGCCAGATGGCGCATTCGATCGACAAGCACCTGATGGGCGAGACCATCCTGCCGCGCTGAGCGGCGGGCGCTTCAGGCCTCGCGAAACCTCGACGTCATGCTCGCCCTTGTGGCGAGCATCCACGTCTTGAACGCTGCATTCGATCGAAGAAGACGTGGATGGTCGGGACAAGCCCGACCATGACGCAAACGGTATCGACCGCCGCGGCTCACGCTCCCAGCAGATCGATCAGATGCGGGATCAGCGGCTCGTCGGCCGGTGGCATGGCGAGCTCGCGCAGCTTGCTGGCGCGTACCCATTTCAGCGCCTGCCCTTCGCGTGACGAGACCGTCCCCTCCCAGCGCCGGCAGATATAGAGCGGCATCAGGAGGTGGAACTCGGGATAGGCGTAGCTGGCGAAGGTAAGCGGTGCGAGGCAGGCTTCCTTGACCTCGATGCCGAGTTCCTCGGAAAGCTCGCGGATCAGCGCCGGCTCCGGCCGCTCGCCGGCTTCGAGCTTGCCGCCCGGAAACTCCCACAGCCCTGCCAGGGCCTTGCCCTCGGGGCGCTGGGTGACGAGGACGCGGTTATCGGTATCGATCAGCGCGCAGGCGACGACGAGCAGCAGTTTCACGAAGCCTCATTTTCCCGAAAGGATGACCTGCACCGGCTCGGTTTCCTTGCCGGTCAGCGTCACCTCGTCATAGACCGAACCGCCCTCGCGAAAGAGCGCGTCCTCTTCGCCCCAGATCACCTGGGTGGTGACGAAATAGCGGCCCGGCGCCACCTTGTCGAAGGCAAAACGGCCATTCGCCTCGGCCTTGGTCGTGCGCGTGTACTCGGCGTAGCGCGGATCCGGTTCCTCCTGCGGGTAGCTCGCCGCCGGGATGAACTTGGCGCGGCCATAGAGGCTGGCGAAGCGCTGGCTCGCATAGGCGGTCGCCGGCACCAGCCGCACCACCTCGCCGGCCGCGTTGACGACCTGGCCCTTGGCGCGGGTGCGGAAGGCATGACCGACGATGACGCCGCTTCCCGGGTTGCGGATATAGGCTGCCTCCTCCACCGAGAAGGACGAACTCGTCGCCGGGCGCCGCTCGACACAGGCTCCCAGCAGGGCCGCCAGGCCCAGCACGCACGCCGCAGCTTTCATCCCGCTTTCGCCCCCGCCGGCGCCGTCGTCACCAGGAAGACGCCGAGCAGGATGATGACGCCTCCGACGAGCTGCCGCAACTCCAGCGTTTCGCCGAGCACCAGCACACCCATGACGGTAGCGACGACCGGCACGAGATAACCCGTCATCGCCGCCCGCGTCGGCCCGGCGGCGCGGATCAACCGCATGAAGATCGTCATCGGGATCGCGGTCGAGAGCACACCGAGCGCCAGCATCGCCTGCCAGTGCGGCTGCAGCGCCGACAGGGCCGCCCAGCCCGATAATACGAGCGTCAGCAGGAGCGCCCCCGAGCCGGAGACGACCTGCTGACCGAGCGCGAGGCGGATCGGATCGCCCGCCTTGGCCGGAACCGCGCGGGTGTAGAGATTGCCGACCGCATAGCAGAGCATCACGCCGACCATGGCGAGCACGCTGAGCGCCGTGCCACCGCCCTCGACCAGCCGCGGGCCGATCAGGATGGCGACGCCGGCCATGCCGACCAGGATGCCGCCGAGGCGGCGCCGGGCGAGGCGCTCCTCGGCGAACAGCATATGAGCGAACAGCGCCGTGACCAGCGGCCCCGCCGCCTGGATCATCGCCGCCGGGCCGCTGGCGAGCTGGATCAGCGCATAGGCGACGAGCA
This sequence comes from Allobosea sp. WAO, assembly GCF_001509835.1. Lineage (GTDB taxonomy): Bacteria > Pseudomonadota > Alphaproteobacteria > Rhizobiales > Beijerinckiaceae > Allobosea. The sequence goes on along the minus strand of NZ_JXTJ01000012.1, from coordinate 61,312 downwards.
CGTTCGGCAGCCAGCCATTGGTGGTGCCGAGCACCAGCCAGTGGCCGATCTCGTGGCGGCGCGGCAGCGGGCTCTGCCCGCGCGCGAGCACGAAGAGCGACAATGTCGCGGCGCCGAGCAGGCCGCGCCCGGCCGCTATCGCCCAGGGCGAGACATCGGCCGCCATGAGCTTGATGAACAGGAAGCTGCAGCCCCAGAAGAAGGAGCAGCCGAGCAGGTTGCCGATGATGAAGGCCCGGCTCGGGCTCGCCTGGGCAGCCGGATCAGGAACGATAGTCACCGTTGATCTCGACATAGGCCTTGGTGAGATCGCAGGTCCATACGGTGGACTTGCCTCGCCCCAGCCCGAGATCGGTGGTGATGACGATATGCTCGCCCTTCATGTAGTTGGAGACGGCGACCTCGTCATAGGATGGCGCCCGCGCGCCCTGCTGCGCCACCATGATCCCGCCGAAGGAGATGTCGAGCCGGTCCCGATCCGCCGGTTCGCCCGCCTTGCCGACGGCCATCACGATGCGGCCCCAATTGGCGTCCTCGCCGGCGATCGCGGTCTTGACCAGCGGCGAATTGGCGATCGAGAGCGCGACCTTCTTGGCCGAGCGCGACGAAGCGGCGCCGTGCACCCGGATCTCGACGAATTTGCGCGCGCCCTCGCCGTCCTTGCAGACGAGATGCGAGAGCTCGAGCAGGAGCGCGTTCAGCGCCCGCTTGAAGCCGGAGAGCCGGGGATCGGCGGGGTCGGAGATCTCGGGCACGCCGCGCGCCGCCGCCTTGCCGGTCGAGAACAGCATCAACGTGTCGGAGGTCGAGGTATCGCTGTCGACCGTGATCGCGTTGAACGAGCCCTTGACGCCCTTGCCGAGCAGAGCCTGCAGCACCGGCGCCGCGATCGGCGCATCGGTGAAGACGAAGGAGAGCATCGTCGCCATGTCGGGCGCGATCATGCCAGCGCCCTTGGCAATGCCGGCGATGATCACCTCGTGACCATCGATCTTGGCCTTGCGCGACACCGCCTTGGGGAAGGTGTCAGTGGTCATGATCGCCTTTGCGGCGTCGATCCAGGGACCGTCCGCCGCGCGCCCGGCGCAATCCGCCAGCACGCCCTCGAACTTGGTCGCGTCGAGCGGCTCGCCGATCACGCCGGTCGAGGCGATGAACACCTGCTCCGGCTTGCAGCCGGCGGCCTTGGCGGCGATCTTCGCGGTCAGCGCCACGGAATCGCGGCCCTTCAGGCCGGTGAAGGCGTTGGCATTGCCGGAATTGACCACCACGGCCCGGGCCGTGCCCTGGGCCAGATTGGCCCGGCACCAGTCGACCGGGGCGGACGGGCACTTCGAGCGGGTGAAGACGCCGGCGGCCTGCGAGCCCTCGTCGAGCAGCACCAGCACCACGTCGGTACGGCCCTTGTAGCGGATGCCGGCCTCGGCCGTGGCGAAACGCACGCCCGGCACCGCCGGAACCTTGGGCTGGCGCTTCGGCGCGAGCGGGGAAACGGGAACATCCTTGCCGGCCATCGGGGCGTCTCCTTGTGAGGCGCTTCGATGTGCCGCAGCAGCGTGCGGAAAACAAGCTGGCAATGCCGGCGTGCAGGTCATGCCCGGGCCAGCTCCCGGGCATTTCGGGCGCCTCTCGTCGGAGGCGCCCGCTAGTCTTGCCTCAGGGCTTCTTCGGCTCGGCCGGCGCAGGCGCAGCCGCCGGCTTGTCGAGACGCTCGACCTTCGCCTTCTCGCGCAGGCCGACGATGATGTCCTGCTGCGCCTTGCGCACCAGGTACTGCTCGATCTGCGGCTTGACCTCGTCGAAGGTCGGCAGCGGCTTGGTCCGCTTGTCCTCGAGCTTGATCACATGCCAGCCGAACTGGCTCTTCACCGGCTCGGAGAGCTGGCCCTTATCGAGCTTGAAGGCGGCCTCGGCGAATTCAGGCACCATCCGCTCCTTGGCGAACCAGCCGAGATCACCGCCCTCCTTGCCCGAGCCCGGATCCTTGGAGAGCTCCGCCGCGACCTTGGCGAAATCCTCGCCCTTCTTCAGCCGCTCCAGCGCCGCCTTAGCCTGAGCCTCTTCCGGCACCAGGATGTGGCGGGCGTGGACTTCCTCTTCCGGCTTCAGCGTCTTGACGGTGTCGTCGAACAGCTTCTTGGCGGCTTCCGGCGTCGCCGCCTTCTTGGACTCGTTCGTCAGATAGTCGTCGAGCAGCAGCTTGTCGCGGCTATAGGCCAGACGCTTGGCGAATTCCGGGCTCTCGCCCATCTTGGCGGCCTTGGCCGCCTTGGCGCCGAGCTTGAGGTCGACCAGAAAATTGATCAGCTCCTCGCGCTTGCGATCTTCGGGCAGCTGGGCGGTGCGCTCCCCGAGATCGTCCGCCGCGAGCGCGAGCTCGCTCTCGGTGATCTCGACGCCGTCGACCTTGGCGACGACCTTGTCCTGCTGCGCGAAGGCCGGCGCAGCCGCGGCCAGCACGAGGCTGAACGACAGCATGGCGAGACGGGAAACAACCATCGGGTCTGGGCCTTTCGATGAACGGCGCGAAAACGGATCGGCAGGCTGAGTGCCAGTTGATGAGGGCCTTGGCAAGGCAGAGCGCGTGCACATCAGCGCGACCGGACATCTGGGGTTCTGCGGCCCCTCGCCGCTGCCTTCCTCTTGGCAGCCGGGACGCCCGCCCCCACATGCGCAGCGTCGCCCGCGATGGAACGGCAACCTCTTCGACAGCAAGCGCGCGCTGGACCGCGCGCCCGCACGCGTCTAAACACGCGCGTGATTTCAGGATTATCCGCTTTCGGCCGCGCCCGCCTTACGCCGGGTCCCCCAGCCGGAAGCGCCCATGGAAAGACCGGACATGCTTGGCGCGCTCGCAAAGAAACTCTTCGGCTCGTCGAACGACCGGCGGGTCAAAGGCTACCAGCCCCGTGTCGCCGCCATCAACGCGCTCGAAGCCGAGGTCGCGAAGCTCTCCGACGATGAGCTGAAGGCCCGCACCGAGACCTTCCGCAAGCAGATTGCCGAAGGCAAATCGCTCGACGAGCTGCTGGTTCCGGCCTTCGCGACGGTGCGCGAGGCCGCCAAGCGCATTCTCGGCCAGCGCCCCTACGACGTGCAGCTGATCGGCGGCATGGTGCTGCACGAGGGCTCCATCGCCGAGATGAAGACCGGCGAAGGCAAGACCCTGGTCGCGACGCTGCCGGTCTATCTCAACGCGCTCGCCGGCAAGGGCGTCCATGTCGTCACCGTCAACGACTACCTCGCCCGCCGCGACGCGGAATGGATGAGCCGGATCTACAACTTCCTCGGCCTCAGCGTCGGCATCATCGTGCACGGCCTCGATGACGAGGAGCGCCAGCGCGCCTATGCCTGCGACATCACCTACGGCACCAACAACGAATTCGGCTTCGACTACCTGCGCGACAACATGAAGTACGAGGTCGCGCAGATGAGCCAGCGCGGCCATCATTACGCGATTGTCGACGAGGTCGACTCGATCCTGATCGACGAAGCCCGCACCCCTCTGATCATCTCCGGCCCGCTCGACGACAAGTCCGATCTCTACGTCTCGATCGACAAGGTGCTGCCGGGCCTCATCCCAGGCGATTACGAGGTCGACGAGAAGCAGCGCACCGTGGCGCTGACCGAGGCCGGCAACGAGCATATCGAGGAGCTGCTGCGGGCCGCCGACCTGCTCAAGGAAGGTGACCTCTACGATTCCGCCAACGTCACGCTGGTCCACCACGTCAACCAGGCGCTGCGGGCCCACACCCTGTTCACCCGCGACAAGGACTACATCGTCCGTGGCGACGAGGTCGTCATCATCGACGAGTTCAGCGGCCGCATGATGCCGGGGCGGCGCTATTCGGAAGGCCTGCACCAGGCGCTCGAGGCCAAGGAGGGCGTCACCGTCCAGCCCGAGAACGCGACGCTGGCCTCGATCACCTTCCAGAACTATTTCCGCCTCTACAAGAAGCTCGCCGGCATGACCGGCACCGCCGCGACCGAGGCCGACGAGTTCGAACAGATCTACAAGCTTGAAGTGGTCGAGATCCCGACCAATGTCCCGGTCGCCCGCATCGACGACGATGACGAGGTCTACCGCACCTTCCCGGAGAAGGTGCAGTCGATCATCAAGGAGCTGGAGCGCGCCAGCGAGCGCCTGCAGCCCGTCGTGGTCGGCACCGCCTCGATCGAGAAGTCCGAGATGGTCGCCGAGATGCTGATCGCCGCCGGCTTCAAGCAGATCGACTTCACCCAGCCGGGCGCCCTCGACAAGCTTTATTCCGCCGCTCGCTCGGGCAAGAGCTCCAAGCAGTTCGCCGTGCTGAACGCCCGCTTCCACGAGCAGGAAGCCTTCATCGTCGCCGAGGCCGGCGTGCCCGGCGCCATCACCATCGCCACCAACATGGCCGGCCGCGGAACCGACATCAAACTCGGCGGCAACGTCGAGATGCGCGTCGCCCATGAGACGGCCGGCATGGAGGACGGGCCGGAGAAGCAGGCCAGGATCAAGGAGATCGAGGCCGAGGTCGCGCGCTTCAAGGAGATCGTGCTCAACGCCTCCGAGACGATCGAGCTCGAGCCGGCCAAGGGCTCGCGCCCGGCCAAGACCATGACCCGCCCCGGCGGCCTCTACATCATCGGCACCGAGCGCCATGAGAGCCGGCGCATCGACAACCAGCTGCGCGGCCGCGGCGGCCGCCAGGGCGACCCCGGGCGCTCGAAGTTCTTCCTGTCGCTGCAGGACGATTTGATGCGCATCTTCGGCTCCGACCGGATGGACGGCATGCTGCAGAAGCTCGGCCTGCAGGAGGGCGAGGCCATCGTACACCCCTGGATCAACAAGGCGGTCGAGAAGGCGCAGGGCAAGGTCGAGGCGCGCAACTTCGACATCCGCAAGAACATCCTGAAATACGACGACGTCATGAACGACCAGCGCAAGGTCGTGTTCGAGCAGCGCCGCGACTTCATGCGCGAAGCGAGCGTGCGCGAGACCATCGACGACATGCGCCATGGCGTGGTCGAGGACACCGTCTCGCGTCGCATCCCCGAGGAGGCCTATCCCGAGCAGTGGGATGCCGCCGGCCTGCGCGAGGACGTCGCCAACTATCTCAACCTCGATCTGCCGATCGAGGACTGGGCCAAGGAAGAAGGCATCGCCGATGCCGAATTGCGCGAGCGCATCCGCAAGATCGCCGACGAGGACTACGCCGCCCGCATCGAGCGCAACACCGAAGAGGTGATGACCTATGTCGAGAAGCAGGTGCTCCTGCAGACGCTCGACCATCTCTGGCGCGAGCATCTCGTCACGCTCGACCATCTCAGGCAGGTCATCGGCTGGCGCGGCTATGCCCAGCGCGACCCGCTGAACGAATACAAGGCCGAAGCCTTCGAGCTGTTCGACGGACTGATCGGCCGCCTGCGCGAGCAGGTCACCGGCAATCTCATGCGCATCGAGGTGCGCTTCGACGCGCCCGACCAGGCTGCCCCTGGCTTCGATCAGGGCGGCGGCGAGCTGCCACCGCCGCCGGCCGGCTTCTTCGGCGGCCAGTCGCAATTCGCCGCGATCGAGGGCGACCTCGCCGTCGCCGAGCGCGACCCGAACGACCCGGAGAGCTGGGGCAAGGTCGGCCGCAACGAGCCCTGCCCCTGCGGCTCGGGCAAGAAGTACAAACACTGCCACGGCCAGCTCGTCTGAGCCGGCCGGCAGCAGCCACTGACCACATGGGAAAGCTCCGGCCGACGGCCGGAGCTTTTTTCTTGCGGGCCGGGCTTGCCGCCCCGACCGATAGGATCTGATCCGCGCCGCTCAGGCTCCCCTGCGCGCCGGCAGTCGCGGCAGCAGGATGGTCAGCAGCCCGAGCAGGGGCAGGTAAGAGCAGACGCGGTAGACGAAGGCGATACCATAGGCGTCGGCGAAACCGCCGAGCAGGGCAGCGCCGAGGCCGCCAGCCCCGAAGGCGAGGCCGAAGAACATGCCGGCGATCAGGCCCACCCGCCCCGGCACCAGCTCCTGCGCGAACACCACGATGGCCGAGAAGGCGGAGGCGAAGATCAGCCCGATCGCGACGCTCAGCACCCCCGTCCAGAACAGGTTGGCATAGGGCAGCAGCAGCGCGAACGGGATCACGCCGAGGATCGAGAACCAGATCACGAAGCGCGCCCCGAACCGGTCGCCGATCGGGCCACCGGCGAAGGTGCCGACCGCCGCCGCGCCGAGGAACAGGAACAGCATCAGCTGCGCATCGCGGAAACCGAGCTGGAACTGCTCGATGACGTAGAAGGTGAAATAGCTCGATATGCTCGCCATGTAGACGTTCTTGGTCGCGGTCAGCAGCACGAGCACGAAGAGCGCGAAGGCGACGCGACGCCCCGGCAGCGGCAAGCTGCGGCTGACGGCCGGGCGCCCTGCCTGGGCCCGGCGATGGGCCGCATACCATTGCCCGACCCGGGTCAGGATCAGCACGCCCGCCATCGCGATCACCGAGAGCCAGGCGACGCTGCCCTGGCCGAAGGGCAATACGATGAAGGCCGCCAGCAGCGGCCCCAGCGCCGAGCCGAGATTGCCGCCGACCTGAAACAGGGACTGCGCCAGGCCATGCCGCCCGCCCGAGGCGAGCCGCGCCACACGCGACGCCTCCGGATGAAAGACTGCCGAGCCGAAGCCGATCAGGCAGGCTGCAACGATCAGCACCGTGAAGTTATGGGCGTTGCCGAGCAGGATCAGCCCGCCAAAGGTCGAGGCCATGCCCGCCGGCGCCGAGTACGGCATCGGCCAGCGATCGGTCACCAGCCCCACCACCGGCTGCAGCAGCGAGGCGGTGACCTGGAAGGCCATGGTCAGCAGGCCGATCTGGACGAAATCCAGACCGTAATTCGCCTTGAACAGCGGGTAGAGCGAGGCCAGCAGCGACTGCATGACGTCGTTGAGCAGATGGCAGAAGCTGACGGCGAGCAGGATCGAGGTCGTCGCCTTTTCAAAACGCGGGCGGACTTCCGGGGCGACTGCGACCATCGACTTGATCTCCTGCGCGCGAACTGATCGCGCGAGGTTCTTCTACAAAGCTTGCCGATGACCTTCATTCGTGTTTCGGTCAAAAACCTTCGCGTTTGGGCCAAAGATGAGACAGTTGCCGCGCCAAAGCCTGGAGGCGCTCGAGGATCGCCACCACCGCAGTCTCGGCTGGATCGCCCGGTCGGAAGCCGATGTGCTGGTCCATAGCTCGGACAATCCCGCAGGCTACAAGGTCCCGCTCCACTGCCACCGTCAGGACCAGTTGCTCTGCGCGTTCTCCGGCGTCGTGCTGGTCGAGACGCAGCAGGGTTGCTGGATGGTCCCGCCCGGCCACGCGCTGCTCATCCCTGCGCGCCTGCAGCATTCCGTCGAGATGCTGAGCGATGTCGATATGAAATCGGTCTATCTCCTGCCCGGGCTCGGCGATCTTGCAGCGCGCATGTTGCAGGTGCTGGGGGTCACCGACCTTGCCCGCGCGCTGATCGACGAGGCGATCCGCCTGCGCGATGCGGAGCCGGGCACGCGCAAGGTCGCCCTCGTGCTGGAATTGCTGGCAGAGGAGATCACAACGCTAGAGGCAAGACCACTGGGCCTGCCCTTTCCCTCGGACAAGCGCCTCGCCGCGCTCTGCCGCGCCTATATGGCCGCGCCTTCGGTCACCGAACGACTGGACGAATGGGCCGGCAGGCTGGCGATGAGCAGGCGCACCTTCACCCGCTTCTTCCAGAAGGAGACCGGCCTCAGTTTCGTCGCCTGGCGCCAGCAGGCGAGCCTGTTCGCCTGCCTGCCGAAACTGGCCGAGGGTGCATCCGTCACCGATATCGCCATGCTCGCCGGCTACGACAACGTCGCGGCCTTCACCACGATGTTCAAGCGCAGACTTGGAACCGCGCCGCGCAACTACATGCGCACCTCGATGTCGCGATAGCCGTTCGCCAGCCAGCGCAGCGGCTGTGTGAAGGCAGCAGCCTCAGCCGGCAGCGAACTGCACCTCGACCGCCCCGAGGGCCTCGATCTCGACCCTGACGGTAGCGCCCGGTGGCACCCATTGCGTCTTCACCAGGCTGCCGAGCAGCACGGTCTCGCCGGCCCGCAGCGGCTCGCCTCGCGCCTGCGCGTGATCGGCGAGCCAGGCCAGCGCGGTGTAGGGATGGCCGAGCACGTCAGCACCGACACCGGAGCCGACCTCGACACCGTCGACCAGCGTCCGGCCGTGCAGCCCGGCGAGATCCGGCACAGTGTCCGGCGCCAGTCCGGCGCCGAGCACGCAGCCTGCTGCGAAGAAGTCGTCGGCGATCAGCATCGGCGTTCCGATCGTCTGCCAGTCGACATAGCGGTCGTCGACGATCTCGATCGCCGCCATCACCGTGCCGACCGCGCCGCGCACGCTCTCCGCGGTAGCCCCCTCCCCGGCGAGATCACGCGCCAGCCTGACCGCGATCTCGCACTCGACGCCGACGCGGACGAAATCGCCATGGCGCAGCACGGTGCCGCTCGCATGGCTCGAGCCGGCAAACAGTCCGGCGGCACAGGGATGGTCGATACCGAGATAGTCCTGCATCACCGGCGTGGTGCAGCCGATCTTCCAGCCACTGCGCCGGCCGAAGCGCGAGGCTGCCAGCCGCCGATGCACGGCACCCTGCACGGCATAGGCCCGGGCGACGTCGGGCGGCGCCTTGCTTGCTTGAGCCGGCAAGGGCGTGCGGGCGAGCCGGGTGGTGGCGATGGTCTCGGCGAGGGCGTCGACGGCTTCGGTCTCAGGCAAGATGGGCTCCCGGCATTCCCTGGCTCAAGCCTGCCATGGCCGCGCCTGATCTGGCCAGCATAGAGCCGGAAAAGCAGAAAGCCCGCTCACGCGGGCTTTCGAGGTCACATCCCAGATCCAGACGGCGCTATTTCGGCGCGAAGATGCCGACGCTGCTCGCCGTGATGTCGAAGGAGAGCGTCCCGACCACGGTCGGATTGCACCATTTCGAGCGGCCCGAGCCCGAGACGATGCCGCGCGGATCGGCCGTCAGCGCGAAGCATTCGGTCTTCGACAGGCTGGTGTCGTGATAACGCACATCGGCAGTCAGGTTCTTCCAGGTGTAGGAGATGCCGGCGTTCCAGTAGGTGTAGTCCGGCAGGTCGACCGGCGCCGCGAAATAGATGCTGGCATTCGGCGTGCCGAGCCAGTAGCGCCCGACCTCGCCCGAGATTGCAAGGCCCTCGAGGAAAGGCAGGTTGTACTTGGCCGTGAGCGAACCATAGGTGCCGGTCGCGCCGGTGCCGAGCCAGTCCCAGGCATAGAAGAGATTGGCGCCGACGATCAGCTTGTCCTCGTAATTATAGGACAGCTTGCCGTAAATCTCGGTGAAATCGGTGTTCTTCGGCGTCCAGTAGCCGCCGGCGAGGTCAATATACTGCTTCTCACCAGGGTAGTAGTACTGCCAGACGCCGACATCGACGGTGAAGGGGCCGAATTTCGGCCGGATACCGGCATAGAAGTCGACCTCCGCCGTCGGGCTGGTGGTGAGATCGACATTCGAGGCGTAGACGCCGGCATAGAACAGGTTGTCGTAGAACTGCAGCTCGGCGCCGCCCTGGATCGCGGGCTTGCGGTCGGTCTGCGAGATGCCGCGGAAATTATAGTCCGTCATCCCTTTGATGCTGACGGCGATATCGAACCAGGTGATGCTCGGTGCGACCGGCGCCGGCGGCGGAGCCTTCCGGCTCGGCAGGTCGGAGGCCTGCGCCATACCGGCGGCCGTCAGCGAGATCGACAGCGCCGCGGCGGCCGTCGCAAGCCTGCAAATACCAAAGACCATCGAAAGCTCCGTCGAAGGGTTCCATGCGCGATTCACTTCGCGCATCCGCCTCGATTACGCTTGCGATACCCCAAAACCGGCAAGATGAGGTTTTTTGCAGCACGCCCAAGGACTAGGCAGACAACGCCTCAGCAGCTGTTTCCATGCCTAGCAAAACGCCCGCCGCCAGCAATGGCGACGGGCGTGATATTTTTATCTCAGCGCGACGAGACGGTGATCAGGCCTTCAGCGCGCCACCGGCTGGCTCGCATAGGCCGCATCCGGCTGGTCTAGGCGCGAGGTGCGCAGGGCCGGCGAGCGGCGCGGCGGCAGCGGCGCCACCGTACGCTGCGGCGTCTCGGGAACGACCGAGGCGATCGGCGCCGTCTCGGCCTTCGGCTCGGACGAGCTGCCCAACAGCGGCACGAAGCTGAGCGCGCGCTGGTAGAAGGAAGGCTGCTCGGCGCTGGCGGCCGTCTGGATCGGCGCGGGCGTGGCCGCACCAGGCGAGACCTTGGCGACCTGCGTCGCGGCCTCCGCAGGCTTCGCAGGAGCGGCCGGAGCGGCTGCGACCGCAGTCGCCGGCTTGGCTTCCGCCGCAGGCTGCTCGGCAGCGCCGCGCACCGCGGCGAGCACCGCGTCATTGTCGGCCGACTCGGCCCGGACCGTCGCCTTCGTCCGGCCCTTGTCGTCGAGGACGACGACGCGCGGGCCGATCAGCGAGTCGACGCGGCTGATGCCGACATCGCGCGACCCCCAGGCGACCGACTTGTTCATCGCATCGGCACCGGACTGCGCCAGCAGGCGCTTGAAGGAGTGGTGCTGGTCGCCGTCGTCATAGATCAGCTTGACCGCCGGCGTGCCCTTGGAGACCAGCGCCGCGACCTGCGCGTCGTCCTGCTGGCGCTTCTGCGCGACCGCCTGCGAGACCGACGAATTGCTGCCGCCATTGAAGACATAGCGCCCGCCGGACACGCCTACCGAAGGCTCGTCCTTGGCGATCTCGAAATAGTCCGAGCCTTCCTTAAGGTTCTTCCAGAACGCCATGTTCGGGTCGAGCCGGTGCTTGGCGAGGTTCTCCGGCGTCATCCGGAACGGGAAGGCCTGCATCTGCACGGCCCGCTGCCCGCCATTATGGGCCTCGCGCACCAGCGCATAGAGCTCGCCGATCTGGTCGTCGGTCATCGAATAGCAGCCCGCCGAGGAGCAGGCGCCGTGCACCATCAGATGCGCGCCGGTGCGGCCATGCGAGCGGTCATAGGCGTTGGGATAGCCCATGTTGAACGAGACGTAGAAAGACGAGTTCGGATTCATCTGCGCCGGGGTGATGGCGTAGAAGCCTTCCGGCGCCATCCGGTCGCCTTCGCGGATTTTCGGGCCGAGCTGGCCGGACCAGCGGCACATCGGGAAGGTCTTGAGCAGCACGTACTGACCGTCCGAGCGCTTCTTCCAGACCTCCAACTCCGATTCCTTCTTGTAGGAACGAATCACGATCGGCTGGCTCCTAGTCACGCCCTTCTCGGACATGAGCGCATAGGTCGCAGAGGGGATCGGAATGTTGTGGCGCGCCGAGCCGCGATAGCGGTCCTCCTCGCAGGCGGCCACGGAAAGGGCGATCAGGGCCGTCAGCGCGAGATGTTTCAATGCCACGTCGTCATTCCCATCGCTCGGCCGTCTGACTCGACCATGCATCAGGCATCACGGCCAAATTATGCCGCTTGCCCGGATTTAGAACCGTTAGGCTTGACCGTTCCTTACCACAGGCCTTGCCGGGATGGCCATATGCTGAAATCCCGGCAAATTGCAGGCCCGCCCTGATCTCAGAGCGAGCGGCCGATCGCGAGGTACTTGTCCGCCCGCCGCTCGACGATCTCGTCGGCGCTGAGCCCGGAAAGATCCGACAGCGCCGCGGCGATCGCCGCCCCGGCCCGCTCGATCGCGAGCTGCGGCTCGCGATGCGCCCCGCCCGTCGGCTCCGAGACGATCTTGTCGATGATCCCGAACTTCAGCAGGTCCTGGGCCGTGATCTTCATGCCCGTCGCGGCGTCCTGGGCGCGGGCCGTGTCGCGCCAGAGGATCGAGGCCGCGCCTTCCGGCGAGATCACCGAATAGATCGCGTGCTCCATCATCAGCACCTTGCTCGCGGCCGCGATCGCGATGGCGCCGCCCGAGCCGCCCTCGCCGATCACCAGCGCGACGCTCGGCGTGCGCAAGGCAAGGCAGGTCTCGGTCGAGCGCGCGATCGCCTCGGCCTGGCCGCGCTCCTCAGCCTCGATGCCGGGATAGGCGCCGGCGGTGTCGATGAAGCTCAGCACCGGCAAGCCGAAACGATCGGCGAGCTCCATCAGGCGCACCGCCTTGCGATAGCCCTCAGGCTTCGGCATGCCGAAATTGTGCCGGATCCGGGTCTCGGTCGAGTTGCCCTTCTCCTGGCCGAGGACGCAGACCGGCTCGCCGCGGAAGCGGCCGAAGCCGCCGACGATGGCCTCGTCCTCGCCGAAGGCGCGGTCGCCGGCGAGCGGCGTGAACTCGTCGATCAGCCCGGCGCAGTAGTCGAGGAAATGCGGCCGCTGCGGATGGCGCGCCACCAGGGTCTTCTGCCATGGCGTCAGGGCGCCATAGAGCTCCTTCAGTGACTGTCCGGCCTTGGCCTCCAGCTTCCCGATTTCCTCGGTCAGCGAATAGCCGTCGCCCTTGGCGTCCAGGGCCCGCAACTCATCAGCCTTGGCCTCCAGTTCGGCGACCGGCTTCTCGAAATCCAGATAGCTTCGCATCGACATCCAGTTCTGGTCCCACATCCTGAAGGGAGACGCGTCCGCGCTGCGGCTACGGTCGGGGAACCTAAGAAAAAGCGGCGGACCTTGGCCGCGCCCCGCCGCGATTGTCAACCCGCCGGCGGTGACGCACCACGATCCCGGGTCAGGCGGCGAGACGGCGTCGGCTGCGGCAACAACACCGGCCGGAAGGCGAAACTACGGCGCGTCGCCCGCAACGGCGCCTGGCGATAGAACTGTTTGGTGGCGTCGACGACATGCACGCCGGCGAAGGGCAGCGAGAGGCCCGCGCCGAACTTTTCCCAGGCTCCGGCCGAGCGCAGGAACAGGCGCCGGCGCAAGGGCGGCACATAGAGAGCCTCGGCCCAGTTCTCCGGCGAGAACATCGCGCGGCGCATCAGGTTCTCGAGCTGGCTGCGGCTGAAGGGCCGGCCGTGACCGAAGGGCGTCGTGTCCATCCGGGCCCAGAGGCCGCGTCGATTCGGCACGATCACGATCAGCCTGCCGCCGGGGTTGAGCACCCGCGAAGCCTCCTCGAGCAGATCCTCAGGGCTCTCGGTCTCCTCGAGCGCGTGCACGATGAGCACGCGGTCGACCGAGGCGGTCGGCAGCGGCAGCAGCGTCGGCTCGACCAGGGCGGAAGCCGAGAGGCCCTGCGACGGCCAGTTCAGCACACCTTGCGCCGCGGGCATGAAGGCGATGACGCGTTCGGCCTCGCCGCCGATCAAGGGCAGATAGGGCGTGGCGAAACCGAGCCCCAGCAGACGCTGGCGCTGGCAATGCGGCCAGAGCCTTATCACGACCCGTCCGACCGCCTGGCGCGCCACATGCCCGAGCGGACTGGCATAGAAGGCACGCAGGTCGACGACATCGAGAGCCATGACCACGGAGATGGCGCAGGCAGCGGGCCAGCGCAAGAGCATCTGACGCTGCGTAGTGTTGGGCTTGGCCCGGCAAAGCCGCTATGAACGGCTCGATCGCCCTTGCGGCTGCGTCTCGCTGCCCGCGCCCCGGAGCCTGCCATGCCTCTCGACATCCATGTCTTCCGCACGCTCAGCGACAATGCCGGCGCCCTGCTGCACGACCCGGCGAGCGGCGTCTGCGCCGCAGTCGACGTGCCCGATGCAGCAGAGGTCCTCGCCGCCGCCCGCGCCAAGGGCTGGCGAATCTCGCAGGTGCTGGTCACGCATGAGCATGCCGACCATGTCCAGGGCATCCTCACCCTGAAGCAGGCGACCGGAGCCAAGGTCTTCGCGCCCGCGGCCGCCCGCGGTGCCGCGCCGGTCGACGTCGTGATCGGCGAAGGCGACCATGTCGCGCTCGGCGCCTATGATTTCGAGGTCTGGGCGACGCCGGGCCATGCCGAGGGGCATGTCAGCCTGGTCAGCCAGGGCGCCCGCCTCGCTCTCGTCGGCGACGTCGTCTTCGTCATGGGCTGCGGCCGCGTCATGCCGGGCCGGATGGATGCGATGTGGGCCTCGCTCTCCCGCATCATGGCGCTGCCGGACGCGACAAGGCTGATCACCGGCCATGACTACACCTTGTCGAACGGGCGCTTCGCCGCAGCGATGGACCCGAGCAATCCAGCTGTCGCCGCCCGCCTCGCCGAAGCCGAGGCGGCCAAGGCCGAGGGCCGCTTCTGGGCGGTGACGACGATCGCCGAGGAAAAGGCGACGAACCCGTTCTTCCGCGCCGGCGAGGACGCTCTCGCAGCCACGCTCGGCTTGGTCGGCAAGCCGGCCGGCGAGGTCTTCGCCGCGCTGCGCGAAGCCAAGAACCGGTTCTGAGCAGCAGCCTTTCTCAGCCCTCATCCTGAGGAGCCGCGCAGCGGCGTCTCGAAGGATGATCCAGAACACACTGGAAGCATCCTTCGAGACGCGATCGGCGATCGCCCTCGGGATGAGGGCTGAGGGCCAAGACATCGTAGGACCACAACCATGAGTCCACCGTTAGACGGCCTCGATGCGGCCGGCATCATCGCGCTGCTCGCGCTGAAGCCCCATCCCGAGGGCGGACATTACCGCGAGACCTTCCGCGACCCGCAGGGGCCGGAAGGCCGCGGCTTCTCGACCGCGATCTATTATCTGCTCGATGCCGGCGAGAGTTCGCACTGGCACCGCGTCGACGCGGCCGAGATCTGGCATCACTATGCTGGTGCGCCGCTGGCGCTCAGCCTGTCGCAGGACGGCACCAGCGCCGTGACCCAACATCTCGGCAAGGATCTCGCCGCCGGCCAGCGCCCGCAGATCGTCGTGCCCGCTGGCTGCTGGCAGAGCGCCGCCCCCCTCGGCGGCTGGACGCTGGTCGGCTGCACGGTCGCGCCGGGCTTCGCCTTCTCGGCCTTCGAGATGGCGGAGCCGGGCTGGCAGCCCGGGGATCACTGAGCATGGACAAGCCCGTCACCGACCTCGCGCTGGTCCGCGCCTGCGAAAGCCGCATCGTCAATGCATGGCCTGCCCCGACCACGCTGGTCATCGACGACTGGGCGGTACGCTTCGCCAATGGTTATTCCGGCCGTGCCAACTCCGCTTCGGCCCTGCAGGCCAACACCGAGATGGACGACGACACCCTGGCGTTCATCGAAAAGCTCTATGCGGAAGCCGGCCTGCCGCCGCGCATCCGCTTCACGCCGCTCGTCGCCGAACGCGCCCGCCAGCGCTTCGCCGCGCGCGGCTACCGGATCGAGACCGCCTCCTTCGGCATGGTCGCCGAGCTCGATCCTGCCCGGCATCCGGAAGATCCGGATATGCTCGTCGACCCGCTGGCGACGGAGGCCTGGATCAGCGGCGTCTGCAGCCACCAGACCGGCAACAAGCGCAACCGCGAGCATCTGTCCGCCATCGTCTCTGGCGTGCGCCTGCCGGCCGCCTTCGCGACCCTGCTGCATGAGGGCCGCCCCGCCGCCTATGCGATGAGCGTCGCCGAACGCGGCATGGCCGAGATCGGCGCGGTGATCGTCGACGAGAGCCTGCGCGGGAAAGGCCTCGGCAAGAAGCTGATGCTCGGCCTGATGGGGTGGGCGGCGGCTCAGGGCTGCAAACTCGCCTATCTCCAAGTCGACCAGAGCAACGGCCTCGCCTTCGAGATGTATCGCCGGCTCGGCTTCCGCACGGTCTATGCCTACGAGACGCGGGTACTGGACCGCTGAGGCGGCCGTCCCGCACTTTGGCCGAAGCTCGCGACCAGCGCCCCGACCACGATCAGCACGCAGGACAGGGCGAGCAGCCAGCTCGCCGCCGCATAGCCGGCGAGCACCAGGATGATGGTCGAGAGCACCGGAGCGGCATAGGAGGCGACGCCGAGCAGGGACACGTCGCCCTTCTTCATGCCAATGTCCCAGCAGATGAAGGCGAGCCCGGTCGAGCCGAGGCCGAGCCCCAGCACCCCGCCCCATTCGGCGAGGCTCGGCGTCCATAAGGTCTGCTCGAAGGCGAGATGGCAGGCGAAGGCCGCGACAGCGCAGCCGAGCATGGTGACGCCGAGGCTCTCCGAGGGAACGGCGGCGAAGCGGCGCGAAATCACCGAATAGCTCGCCCAGACGAAGGCGCCGAGCGCCGCCAGCACATGGCCGGGCTGGATGCCGCCACCGCCGGCGCCGAGACTGCCGGAGATCAGCACCGCCGTCGCCCCGAGGCCGATCAGGGCGCCGACGAGATGGCGCAGCTTCAGCCCGCCGCCCGGCAGCAGCGCCGCGAACAGCACGATCAGCAGCGGCCAGAGATAATGGATCAGGTTCGCCTCTGCCGGCGGCGCCGTCTTGACCGCGGCATAGTAGAGCGCGGTGTCGCCGAACGGACCGTAGAGCCCGAGCAGGAAGGAGGCCGGCGTCGGCCGCGCTAGGTGCAGCCGGCCACGCGCCGCCGCGATCGCGAGGATGAAGAGCCCGCCGATCACGAAGGTCATGGCAACGAGCTGGAAGGCCGGCAGCCGGCCGCTCATCGCCGTGAACAGCGCCAGCGTCGACCAGAGCAGGATGGCGACGAAGCCGGTCGCGGTAGCGGTGCGGGAGGTCATCGGGCGGCACTCGGCGGGGGCGGCGCCCCGGTTAGCAGAGCGGCCCCGTCCTGCCTATGCCCGCCTCGTCACCGACGCCGGCGACGCGCCGCCGCGAAGACGGCGCGCCGTGGGGCGTCAGGCCATGTACTGGCCGCCATTGACGGCGAAGGTTGCGCCGGTCGCGAAGGCGCCGTTGTCGGAGGCGAGGAAGACGACCGTTTGCGCGATCTCCTCGGGCTTGCCGAGGCGGCCGACCGGAATGCCGGCGACGACGCGTTTCAGCGCCTCTTCCGGCATCGCCGCGACCATGTCGGTGCCGATATAGCCCGGCGTGATCGCGTTCACCGTGATGCCCTTGTTGGCGTTCTCCTGCGCCAGCGCCTTGACGAAGCCGATATCGCCGGCCTTGGCCGCGGAGTAGTTCACCTGCCCCATCTGGCCCTTCTGGCCGTTGATAGACGAGATCACGATGATCCGGCCGAAGCCGCGCCCGCGCATGCCTTCGATCACCGGGCGCGTCATGTTGAACAGCGAGTCGAGATTGGTGCGGATGACGGCGGACCACTGGTCCTTGGTCATCTTGTGGAAGAAGCCGTCCTTGGTGATGCCGGCATTGTTGACGAGGATGTCGACCGGCCCGACCTCGGCCTCGACCTTGGCGATGCCGGCGGCGCAGGCGTCGTAGTCGCCGACATCCCATTTGTAGACGGGTATCCCGGTCTCGGTCTTGAACTTGGCGGCAGCCTCGTCATTGCCGGCATAGCTCGCGGCGACCTTGTAGCCGGCCTCCTGCAGCGCCTTGCAGATCGCCGCGCCGATGCCGCGCGTGCCCCCAGTCACCAAAGCAACCCTAGCCATCGTCTGCTCCTCCCTCTGGGCCGGCCCCTCGGCGGCTTTATTGTTGCGAGAGATCGAGACCGGGCTCGTACGCCCGGTCCACATCCTTGATGATCGCCTGCCCGCAGATCACGCGCCCCGCCTTCTCGTCATAGGTCAGGGTCGGGGGCCCGTAGAGGACCCAGCCACGGCTCAGCGCCTCCGAGACCCGATGACAGAACGAAGCGTCATCGGGCCCGGTCAGGTAGCGATAGAGCGTGGTCTGCTTGGGCATGGTCGGCGGCTCAGCGCTCCACAGCCAGGGCGACGCCCATGCCGCCGCCGATGCACAGCGTGGCGAGGCCCTTCTTCGCGTCGCGCTTGGCCATCTCGTGCAGCAGCGTCACCAGCACCCGCGCGCCCGAGGCGCCGATCGGATGGCCGATCGCGATCGCGCCGCCATTGACGTTGACGATGTCGGGGTTCCAGCCGAGGTCCTTGTTGACCGCCAGCGCCTGGGCGGCGAAGGCCTCGTTGGCCTCGACGAGGTCGAGATCGCCGATCTTCCAGCCGGCCTTCTCCAGCGCCTTGCGCGTCGCCGGGATCGGCCCGGAGCCCATGATCGCCGGATCGACGCCGGCCGTCGCCCAGGAGGCGATGCGCGCGAGCGGCGTCAGGCCGCGCTTGGCGGCTTCCTTGGCGGTCATCACCACGAGCGCAGCGGCCCCGTCATTGATGCCCGAGGCGTTGCCGGCGGTGACGGTCCCGTCCTTGGAGAAGGCGGGCCTGAGCTTCGCCATCGCCTCGATCGTCGCGCCATGGCGCGGATACTCGTCGGCATCGACGACGATGTCGCCCTTGCGGGTCGAGACGGTGAAGGGAAGGATCTCGTCCTTGAAGCGGCCGGCCTTCTGCGCAGCCTCGGCCTTGTTCTGCGAGCCGACGGCGAAGCGGTCCTGTTCCTCGCGGCTGATCTGCCATTTGGTCGCGACGTTCTCGGCGGTGGTGCCCATATGGTAGCCGTGGAAGGCGTCCCAGAGCCCGTCCTTGATCATCGTATCGATGAACTTGGTGTCGCCCATCTTGGTGCCGGAGCGCAGATGCTGGGCATGCTGCGACATCGACATCGATTCCTGGCCGCCGGCGACGATGATGTCGGCATCGCCATTGGCGATCTGCTGCAGGCCGATGGCGACGGCGCGCAGGCCCGAGCCGCAGAGCTGGTTGAGGCCCCAGGCGGTCGCCTCCTGCGGAATGCCCGCGATCATCGCGGCCTGGCGGGCCGGGTTCTGGCCCTGACCGGCGGTCAGGATCTGGCCCATGATGACCTCGTCGACCTCACCGGCCTCGACCTTGGCGCGCTTCAGCGCTTCCTTGATCGCCGCGGCGCCGAGATCGTGAGCCGGCGTATTGGCGAAGGCACCGTTGAAGGCGCCGACTGCGGTGCGCGCAGCGCCCACGATCACGATGTCAGTATCAGCCATTGGCTTGTCCTCCGGTTCTCTCACGCCTCCCGCCTCCGGCGGTTCGGCAAACTGTTCTCCGCACCTTCGAAGGGCGCGGCGACGCCGTCAAGCCAGCCATGGGGCGAAGCCTATCATCGAGGCAACGGCCGCCCCTGCCGCAACGGCGCTCAAAAAACTTGCAGCAGGGCGCCGACGAGCTATCGTCTGGCGGGGAACCGTTTTCCGGCTCCGTCCCGATCCCGGGACGGACGGCCGGAGCAAGGCGCGTGGGTATCTATGGCCAGCGACAAAGAAGCGACCGTCATCAAGAAATACGCCAATCGTCGGCTGTACCACACGGGCACAAGCTCCTACGTCACGCTGGAAGATCTCGCCGGCCTGGTGCGCAACGGCGAAGATTTCGTCGTCTACGACGCCAAGAGCGGCGAGGACATCACCCGCTCGGTGCTGGCCCAGATCATCTTCGACGAAGAGAGCAAGGACGGGCAGAACCTGCTGCCGATCGCCTTCCTGCGCCAGCTCATCCGCTTCTACGGCGACAGCATGCAGGCCCTGGTGCCGCGCTATCTCGAATTCTCGATGGAGAATCTGACCAAGGAACAGAACCAGTTCCGCGAGCAGATGAGCAAGGCCTTCGGCGGCGGCACCTTCGGCACCGGCGCGCTCGACGCGATCCAGGCCCAGACCCGCGCCAACATGACGATGTTCACCGAGGCCTTCCAGCTCTTCAACCCGTTTGCCGCGGCAGCAGCCAAGGCGCAGGCGGAAGCCCCGTCGACGGCGCCGGAAAACGCCGAGCTCGGCGATCTCAAGCGCGAGCTCAACGAGATGCGCGAGCGGCTCGACAAGCTCGCCAAGAGCAAGTGAACGGGAAAGCGCGCCAGTTGCGCGACTAACGATCGCATCGGGCGGCTGCCTCGCCGCCCGGACACCTCAGACGGCTTCGCGCAGCGGCTCGGCCCGCGCCTGATCGGGCTGCCAGAGCTCCGCCTTTCCGACCAGATGGCCCTGCAGATAGGTCACGCCCCAGTCGCGCAGCATCGCGGCCTGAAGATCGTCGTCGACCCATTCCGCCACCGTCTCGACTTCGAGATGGCGCGCCAGTTCCAGCAAAGTGCGCACGAAGAACCGGTCATCGGTCGAGCGTCGCAGATTCTGGGTGAAGGCGCCGTCGAGCTTCAGGATGTCGATCGGGAAGGCGCGCAGATGCCGCAGCGAGGTGTGGCCGGCGCCGAAATCGTCGATGGCGATGCGCGCGCCCTGCTCCTTGATCCGTGTCAGCAGCTTCACCATCCGCGCGGAATCGTCGATCGTCGCGGTCTCGGTGACCTCGACGATCAAACGCGAAGTCTCGGCGCTGCGGCCGCCCGTGCAGGCGAGGAAGGCATCGAGCCATTCCGGATCGGCGAGCGAGCGCGGCGAGACGTTGACCGAAAGCACCATTTGCGGCTGCTCGGCCAGCAGGGCCATGACGAGCTCAAGCACGCGATGGTCGAACAGCCTGATCAGACCGCGCCGCTCCAGCACCGGGATCAATTCCGGCGTGGCGAGGAAGCCCCCGCCCTGCGCCCGCTCGACCCGCAGCAGCGCCTCGCTGAAGACGGGCGCTCGGGTGGCCGCGCTGACTACGGGCTGGAGAGCGAGACGGACCCGGCGCTCGTTGAGCGCGACCACGGCCTCGATGTCATGGCTCGCAGTGCCGGCACCGGTTTCGCGCACGACGTTGCGCCGGGCGATGACCGCCGCGTCGACGGCTCCGGCCTTGGCCCCCGCAAGCGCATTCTCGGCCGCCGCGACCAGTGCGCCGCCCTCCCGTGACAGGTCCGGCGCGACCGCCGCACCGACCCGCAGCCGCGCCAGCGCGATGCCGCGCGAGGTCTCGATCGCGGACTGCGCCACGGCCTTGATGAAGCGTTGCGCCGCCACCTCGACCTGCGAGGCCGGGCAGCCCGACAGCAGGATGGCGAAGCGATTGCCGGAATAACGCATCAGATGGTCGCGCCGGCGCATCACCGACCGCAGGCGCTCCTGCACTTCCTGGATGATCTCGTCGGTGGCCTCATGGCCGAAATCGTCGTTGAGGCGGGCAAGCTCGTCGATCGCGCCGATCAGGACGACGAGGCCACGCTCGGCAGGCAGATGCTCGGCCAGCGCCGTCTCGACATGCTCGACCAGCGAGGCGCGATCGCAGAGTTCGTGATGATCGGCGCCCAGCTCCTCGGGCCGCACCGCCCGCTCGAGCCGCAGGACGCCGCGCGCTCGGGCCGGACGTCCATCCATCCCCGCAAACCAGCGCCCCGCATCTTCGATCCACATTCTGCGGCCGGCCAGGTCGGCGGCATAGCGGGTGCGATAGACCACCCCGTCGCCGAAATCGTGCCCGCCCACCGAATAGATCGCATCATAGCGGCTGCGCCCGCTACCGGGCTCGACCAGCCCGGCGAAGGCGAGGCCACGCGCCAGCACCGCCGGCGCGACCGGGCCGAGCACCTCGGCGACGTTCGGGCCCCATTCCAGAGCGTCGGTGGCGATGTCCCAGGTGTAGACCACCTCCCCGATCGAGGAGAGCAGGCTGCGCGGATCGACAATTCTCTCGTCGCGGGAGCCGAAAATGGAAGGCGCGGGCATCGGACAGCGGCCTCGGCGACGGAGAGGGGCCGTCGGACCCGGATTCGAGAGGGCGGAATCTGTGCCGAAACGATGCATCCGGCTGGGTTAACGCACGGTTAAGGCCGGCCCCCCGCTTGCAGCTTAGCCCTCCGAAAAGCCTTGGCGTTTCGGAGCGGCACAATGATCACGCAGGTCTGGAATGATTTTCCAGAGCGCCGCAGGGCCGAGCGGCGTAGCCCGCCCGCCATGGTCGTCCCCGCCGCCTTCCTGGTACAGCTCGCCGCCAGCCAGGCCGGGATCGGCCCGTTCGCCCGGCGCGGCCGCGAGACGCCCGCGATCGCCGCTGGTCTCTACCGCAAGGCCGCCGGCGCGCCGCGCGCACCGGCCCGCATCACGACGCGCCTCGCCTGAGCTCTGCCGCAAACACGAAAAAGCCGGCCTTACGGCCGGCGATTTCTAATCGAATTCGACAAACGAGGCCTTTGGCCTCGCCCGTTATCAGGCCTCGGTCTTGGCCTTCAGGACCTGGCGGCCGCGATACATGCCCGACTTCAGGTCGACATGGTGCGGACGGCGCAGCTCGCCGGAGTTCTTGTCTTCGATGTAGGTGGGCTGCTTCAGCGCGTCGGCCGAGCGGCGCATGCCGCGCTTCGACGGCGAAGTCTTTCTCTTCGGAACGGCCATGGTACTCTCCATCATGCCGTCGCGGGAAGCGCCGGGCTTTCGCCCGCACGACCTGTGCGACGACGTCACATTCGTGAGGTGGCAGGCCTTTACACGCTTGCGCGCGCTCTGGCTAGAGCATCCGGCCGAAAATCTGGCAAAGCCGCAGCGCTCCGGCGCGGCAGGGCGCAATCGCCGAGCGGCCCGAGCTGGAGCATGCGCCGCTGCACACGCCCGGCGGCCGCCTGCAGGCCCCGACTTGGCCGGCCGGGATTGCGCAGGATCGGATTGGGCAGGGCGCCGGCGAGCCGCGCCGCCTCGGCCGGATTCAGCTTCGCCGCCGGCTTGCCGAAATAGAGCTGCGCCGCCGCCTCGGCACCGAACACCCCGTCGCCCCATTCGGCGATGTTGAGATAGACCTCGATGATCCGGCTCTTCGGCCAAGCGAGATCGATAGAGAGCGCCACCGGCAATTCCAGCGCCTTGCGGACATAGGAGCGGCCCGGCCAGAGGAAGAGGTTCTTGGCGGTCTGCATGGTCAGCGTCGAAGCGCCGCGGCTCGGCCCGTCCTCGTCCTGCAGCACCGCGTTGAGCTCGCCCCAGTCGACGCCGGCATGGCTGCAGAAGCGCTGGTCCTCGGAAGCGATCACGGCGCGGACCAGATGCGGCGAGATCTGCTCCAGCGGCACCCAGTCGCGATTCACCTCGCGAAAGGTCAGCCAGCGCCCGAGCATCAATGTCGATGGCGCCGGGACGAAGCGGTAGAGCACGAGCGCCGCCACGAAGCTGATCGCCAGGGCCAGCATGGTCATCGTCAGGATGCGGATGATTCGCGTCGCGAGTCCCCTGCGCTTCGGACCCGGATTGCCTGCCATTCCTGTCATGCCCCACGCTTGACGATGAAGCCCGCCTCCTGCAAGCCCCAAAACGCTGGGCACCGGCCCGGCAAGCGAACGCAAGAGGGCTTCATGAGTTCCGCGCAGACCGCCTCCGAAGAGGCTCTCGCCGCCGGTCTGGCCGAGACCGCCGATGCCATCGAGACACTGCTCGCCAGCCTGCTGCGTGACGAGCCCGAGGCCGGCGAGATCCACCGCCCGGCGCGTCTGCTGGCTGCGATGCGCCATGGCGCGCTCGGAGGCGGCAAGCGCCTGCGCCCCTTCCTGGTCGCCGAGACCGCCCGGATCTTTGGCGTAGAGCGCGCGCAGGCCCTGCGCGCCGGCGCGGCCGTCGAATTCGCCCATTGCTACTCGCTGGTCCATGACGACTTGCCGGCGATGGACGACGACGACCTGCGCCGCGGCCGGCCAACCGTGCACAAGGCCTTCGACGAGGCGACCGCGATTCTCGCCGGCGACAGCCTGTTGACGCTGGCCTTCGACGTCCTCTCCGACCCCGCCACCCATCGCGACGGCGAAACCCGCGCCGCACTGGTGCTGATGCTGTCGCGTGCGCTCGGCGCCGGCGGCATGGTCGGCGGCCAGATGCTCGATCTGGCGGCCGAGGGGCGCTTTCCCGCCGAAGGCGCGCCTGCGCGTCTCGGCGAGGCCGCTATCCTGCGCCTGCAGGCGATGAAGACCGGAGCGCTGCTGGCGGCCAGCGTCGCGCTCGGTGCCCGTCTCGGACAGGCCGATGCCAAGAGCATGGCAGCGCTGACGGATTACGGCCGGGCGCTCGGAGCGGCCTTCCAGGTCGCCGACGACATCCTCGATATCGAAGCCAGCACCGAGCAGATGGGCAAGGCGACCGCCAAGGACGATGCTAGGGGCAAGGCGACGCTGGTCACGGCCCTCGGCCTCGAGGCGGCGAAGCGCGAGCGCGACCGCTTCAGCGAGCAGGCGGTCGCTGCTCTCGCTGGTTTCGGGCCGGAGGCGGCGATGCTGCGGGCGGCGGCGCGCTTCGCCGCCAGCCGCAGGAGCTGAATCCGCCTTCCGTCATTGCGAGGAGCATAGCGGCGAAGCAATCCAGGAAGGCGTAGCTCTGTCGCCCCTGGATTGCTTCGCTACACTCGCAATGACGGTGGAATGGCTACGTCAGACCGTGACCTGCGTCCCGACCTCGACCACGCGTCCAGTCGGGATCTGGAAGAAGTTGGTGGCGTCGGTCGCGCTCTTGGTCAGGCCGATGAAGAGATTGTCCTGCCAGACCGGCATGCCTGAGTTCGGCGAGGCCTTGATCGAGCGGCGCGACAGGAAGAACGAGGTCGACATGATGTCGAACTTGAAGCCCTGCTTGCGCAGTATGGCGAGCCCCTTGGGGACGTTCGGGCTCTCCATGTAGCCGTAGATCATCTCGACCCGCCAGAAATCGTCGGTGATCCGCGAGAGCCTGACGCGCTCGCTTTCGGCGACGCGCGGCGTGTCGGCCGAGCGCACGGTGAGGATGACATTGCGCTCGTGCAGCACCTTGTTGTGCTTGAGATTGTGCAGCAGTGAGGCCGGCGCCGTCTCCGGATCGCTGGTCAGGAACACCGCCATGCCCTTGACCCGGTAGGGCGGGCTCTTGGTCAGCATGCCGACCAGTTCGAGCAGCGGCACATCGGTCTTGCGGGTCTTGTCGAACAGGATCCGCGTGCCGCGCACCCAGGTCCACATCAGTACCGTCAGCGCGATCGCGAACAGCACCGGGACGTAGCCGCCGCTGAACAGCTTCAGCAGATTGGCCGAGAAGAAGGCGAGGTCGATGATGATGAAGGGCACCAGCACCAGAGAGGTCGCCAGCAGGCTCCAGCGCCAGCCGCGCCAGATCACGATGAAGGCGAGCAGCGAATCCACCGCCATCGCCCCGAACACCGAGATGCCATAGGCGTGCGAGAGGTTCGAGGAGGTCCTGAACGTCCAGATCAGCAGCAGCACCGTCAGAAGGAGCAGCGTGTTCATCCGCGGGATGAAGATCTGGCCGGAGGTATGCTCCGAGGTGTGGCGGATCTCGAGGCGCGGCAGCAGGCCGAGCTGGATCGCCTGCCGGGTCAGCGAGAACGCCCCGGTGATCACCGCCTGGCTGGCGATGATGGTGGCAATCGTCGCCATGATCACCAGAGGCAGGGTGAACCCCTGCGGCGCGAGGCGAAAGAAGGGATTCTCGATCGCCGAGGAATCCGAGAGGATCAGCGCGCCCTGGCCGAGATAGTTCAGCCACAGCGCCGGGAAGACCAGATAAAGCCAGGCGCCGCGGATCGGCCCGCGCCCGAAATGGCCCATATCGGCGTAGAGCGCCTCGGCCCCGGTGACCGCGAGACAGACGGTGCCGAGCACGGCCAGAGACAGGCCGGGATGATCGATGAAGAAGCGCAGGCCGTGATAGGGGTTGATCGAGGCGAGAACCCCGAGATCGTCGGAGATATGGTAGATTCCGAGCCCGCCCAGGGTCACGAACCAGACCGTCATCACCGGGCCGAAGAAATTCGCGACCTTGGCCGTGCCGCGGCTTTGCACCAGGAAGAGCGCGATCATGATCACCGAGGCGATGGTCACGACATAGTCGTCGAGCACCGGCGTCACCAGCTTGATGCCCTCGATCGCCGAGAGCACCGAGATCGCCGGCGTGATCACCGCATCGCCATAGAACAGCGCCGCCCCCGCCATGCCGAGGAACAGCACCACGCCACCGCGGCTGCGCCCGAGCGCGCGCTGCGCCAGGGCGACCAGGGTCAGCGTGCCGCCCTCGCCGTTATTGTCGGCCCGCAGCAGCAGCACGACGTATTTCAGCGTCACGACGCTGACCAGCGACCATAGGATCAGCGAGAGCACACCGAGAATGACCTCACGCGGCAGCGGCCCGGCAAGCGTGACCTCGGCAGCACCGCCATGGCCACCCGACGCGGCACCGGTGGCAGCCAGGATCGTCTCGCGCAGTGCATAGAGCGGGCTCGTGCCGATGTCGCCGAAGACGACGCCGAGCGCACCGAGCGCGAGCGCGGCATAGCTGTGCGAGGAATGGCCGCCATTTGCCGGCTCTTCGAGACCGAAACGGTCCCCATCCGGCTTGGCAGGGGCCGGATTCTGCTGGTCATGACCCATCAAGGGTGCTCCGCGGGTGCTGCGACGCAGCGAAAGGCCGGGGCCTCTAGCACAGCCCTTATCGCGCGCATAGGTACAAGCGCAGCAAAGCCACAGGCCGTCCGCGGCTACTCCGCCGCCTTGGCGCGCAGCTCATAGGCCTGCCCGAAGCGCCGGCCGATATACTCGTCGACCATCGTCTTGAATTCGGCCGCGATATGCGCGCCGCGAAGCGTCGTGACCTTCTTGCCGTCGACGAAGACTGGCGCCGTCGGCGCTTCGCCGGTGCCGGGCAGCGAGATGCCGATATCGGCATGCTTGGACTCGCCGGGGCCGTTGACGATGCAGCCCATCACCGCGACGTTGAGTTGCTCGACGCCGGGATAGCGCAGCTTCCAGTCCGGCATCGACGCGGCGATCCAGTCCTGGATGTCGCGCGCCAACTCCTGGAACACGGTCGAAGTGGTGCGCCCGCAGCCTGGGCAGGCCGCGACCTGCGGCACGAAGGCCCGAAAGCCCATGGTCTGCAGCAGTTCCTGCGAGGCCTTGACCTCGAGCGTACGGTCGCCGCCCGGTTCCGGTGTCAGTGAGAACCGGATGGTGTCGCCGATACCGTCCTGCAGCAGCACGCCGAGCGCCGCCGAGGAGGCGACGAGGCCCTTCGAGCCCATGCCCGCCTCGGTCAGCCCGAGATGGATGGCGTAGTCGCCGCGCGAGGCCAGCATCCGGTAGACCGCGATCAGGTCCTGAACGCCCGAGACCTTGGCCGAAAGGATGATCCGGTCGCGCCCGAGCCCGATCTCCTCGGCTCGCTCCGCCGAGAACAGCGCCGAACGCACCATCGCCTCGCGCATCACTGCGCGCGCATCGATCGGCCGGGGCGACCGTGCATTGATGTCCATCAGCCCGGTCAGCAGCTCCTGGTCGAGCGAGCCCCAATTGGCGCCGATGCGCACGCTCTTGCCGTGCTTGATCGCGAGTTCGACGATCTGGCCGAACTGCCTGTCCTTCTTGTCCTTGAAGCCGACATTGCCGGGGTTGATCCGGTACTTCGCTAGCGCCTGCGCACAGGCGGGATGATCGGCGAGCAGCTTGTGGCCGATATAGTGGAAATCGCCGATCAGCGGCACGTCGATGCCGAGAATGTCGAGCCGCTCGCGGATATACGGCACAGCCGCCGCCGCCTCGTCGCGGTCGACGGTGATGCGCACGAGTTCGGAGCCTGCCCGCGCCAGCGCCGCGACCTGGCCGACGGTCGCCGCGATGTCGGCAGTGTCGGTATTGGTCATCGACTGCACGACGATCGGCGCGCCGCCGCCGACCTTGACGTGCCCGACCATGACCGGGACCGTGCCCGCCCGGGGTGCGGGTGCGGCTTGCGGACCTTCGGGCAGGCAGATCTGTAGCGGCTCGGTCATGAAAGAGGTCCGGATTTCAGGGCCGGTAACGGTTCGCACCGGCTGAACTGCGCCCTTGCGGGGAGATCGTCAAGCTGCCTCGGCATTACGGCAATGTTCGCAGCGCCCGACGATCTCGACCACCTGGTACGAGGTCTTGAACTGCCTGGCCTGCGCCATGCCGCGAATCGCGCTGCGCATCGCCGGCGAAGCGTCCTCGTCGACCCCGCCGCAGACCTCGCAGATCAGGAAGGCGACGGCCTCGTCGGCGCCGTGCCCGTGCGGGCAGGCGATGAAGGCATTGCGCGAGCTTAAGCGGTGGACGAAGCCCTGCTCGACCAGGAAGTCGAGGGCGCGATAGATCGAGATCGGCGCCAGCCTGCGCCCGCCGGGCGGCGAGATCCGGTCGGCAAGATCATAGGCGCCGACCGGGCGGTGGTCGGCATAGAGCGCCTCCAGCGTCTTGCGCCGGATCGGCGTCAATCTAAGGCCGCGCTCGCTGCAGACGGCTTCCGCCCGTGCCAGCCCGGCCTCGGCCTGATCGGCGTGGTCATGGGCGTGCTGGCACAGGCCGTGCGCATGGCCGCGCTCATCGGCGTGCAGATGGCCATGGTCGTCGCCATGGTGGTGCGCGTCTGGCTGCATTTTCGTCATGTTGCGTTGCAATATCACATCGGGCAGCGTTGGGCGACCGCGGCCGCCCCGGCTGGCGCGGCCGCCCTCGCCGCCTGTAAGCTAAGCAATTCCCCGCAGAATGTCAGGAGCTGCCCGCAATGTTCCTCAAAGACCGCACCGCGCTCGTCACCGGCTCCACCTCCGGCATCGGCCTCGCCTACGCCCGCGCGCTCGCGGCGGAAGGCGCCAATGTCGTGATCAACGGTTTCGGCGATGCCGACGCGATCGAGAAGGAACGAGCGGGCATCGAGACCGAGTTCAAGGTCAAGGCGCGCTACTCGGCCGCCAACATGATGAAGCCCGACGAGATCGCCGCCATGGTCGCCGAGGCCGAGACCGAATTCGGAGCCATCGACATCCTCGTCAACAATGCCGGAATCCAGCATGTCGCACCGGTCGACGAGTTCCCGCTCGAGAAATGGGACCAGATCATCGCGATCAACCTGTCCTCGGCCTTCCACGCCACCCGCGCCGCCCTGCCGAAGATGAAGCAGAAGGGCTGGGGCCGGATCATCAACACCGCCTCCGCCCACGCTTTCGTCGCCTCGCCGTTCAAGTCGGCCTATGTCGCCGCCAAGCACGGCATCGCCGGCTTCACCAAGACGGTGGCGCTCGAGGTTGCGACCCATGGCATCACCGTCAACGCGATCGCCCCCGGCTATGTCTGGACGCCGCTGGTCGAGAAGCAGATCCCCGACACGATGAAGGCGCGCAATCTCACCAAGGAGCAGGTCATCAACGACGTGCTGCTGCTGGCCCAGCCGACCAAGCAATTCGTCACCGTCGAGCAGGTCGCGGCGCTCGCCGTCTTCCTCTGCACCGACTCGGCGAAATCGATCACCGGCACGACCCTGCCGATGGACGGCGGCTGGACCGCCGCGTGACCGGCCGCCGCCAGCGCCGCGTCCCGCAGGTCAAGGGCCTTGCCGGGCCGAAGGCGGAGAAGTCGGTCAATCTCGCTCTGCAAGGTGGCGGCGCCCATGGCGCCTTCACCTGGGGCGTGCTCGACGCGATCCTCGCCGATGGCCGGATCGCGATCGAAGCGATGACCGGCGCCAGCGCCGGCGCGATGAATGCCGTCGTGCTGGCCGAGGGCTGGCTCGATGGCGGAGCCGACGGCGCCCGCACGGCGCTGGAGAATTTCTGGCGCCGGATCAGCGTCGACGGCAAATATGGCGGCTCCGAGCGCTCGCTGATCGACACCATGCTGGGCGCCTGGAGCAATGGCCACCCGCCCGGCCTGATCTGGTTCGAGATGTTCTCGAAGATGGCGAGCCCCTATGACGTCAACCCGCTCAACATCAATCCCCTGCGTGGGGTGATCTCGGACCTGATCGACTTCGACAAGGTGCGCGGCTGCGCCGACGTCAACCTGTTCATCGCCGCGACCAATGTCCGTACCGGCAAGATCAGGGTCTTCACCCGCCAGGAACTCACCGCCGACCATCTGATGGCCTCGGCTTGCCTGCCGATGCTGTTCCAGGCCGTGGAGATCGACGGGCAGGCCTATTGGGATGGCGGCTATATGGGCAATCCGGCGCTCTATCCTCTGTTCTACGAGGCGCAGGGCGACGATATCCTGCTGGTCCAGATCAATCCGCTGGAGCGCAAGGAATTGCCGACCAATGCCCGCGCCATCCAGGACCGGCTGAACGAGATCACCTTCAACGCCTCGCTCCTGCGCGAATTGCGCGCCATTGCCTTCGTCAACCGCCTGATCGATGCCGGCAAGCTCTCGACCGCCGACTACAAGCGCGTGCTGATGCACCGGATCGATGGCGGCGCGCCTCTGGCCCAGCTCACCAGCTCCTCGCGCCTTCGGGCCGAATGGGATTTCCTGCTGCGCCTGCGTGATATGGGGCGCAATGCTGCCAAGCGCTGGCTCAAGCGCAATTACGACGCGATCGGCAAGCAGGGCACGGTCGATCTCAAGGACGCGATCGACTGAAAGCTGAGCGGCAGCGCCGTCACGGCGCTCCGCCCAGCCGCCACACCGAACTCTTCTTGATCTCGGCATCCTCCAGTGCCCGCGTCACCGGCACCTGGTAGGTCGCGACCTCGATGAGCCGGTCCTTGGGCAGGTAGCTGCGGCCGGGATCGCCGATCAGCACCTGCGCACCGCGTCCGGCGAGCGCCGTCAGCCAGTCGATCACCTGCCCGGCAAGCTCGCGCTCATAGCAGATGTCGCCCGCGAGCACCGTGTCCCAGCCCTCGTCCCGGCCGATCAGGTCCTCGCGCCGTGGCACGACCGAAACCCCGTTCGCCTCGGCGTTGAGACCGATCGCGGCGGCCGCGAACGCGTCGATATCGGCCGCCGCCACATGGGCCGCGCCGGCCTTCGCCGCAGCGATGGCGACAAGCCCGGAGCCGCTGGCGAAATCGAGCACGCGCCGGCCGCGCACCGTCTCCGGATGGTCGAGCACATAGCGGGCAAGAGCCTGCCCACCGGCCCAGGCGAAAGCCCAGAAAGGCGGCGGCAGGCCGATCGTCGCGAGCTCCTCCTCGGTCTTCTGCCAAAGCTCCGTCGCTTCCTCGGCGACATGCAGCGAGATCTCCGGCGCATGCGGCACCGGCAGGAGGCGCGTATGGGCCCGGATGAAGCCGAGCCTGTCCGCCGTCGCCAGCGCCTCGCTCATGCGACGACATCCGCCTGGGGCTGGCCGAGCAGGCCGCGATAGAGCGCCTTGACCCCCTCCATCACATCGCGCTCGGTATAGCCGGCGAGCAGCCGCTCGCGCGCGCTCACTCCCATGCGCTCGACCATGCCGGGCGAGCCGGCGAGCGTCATCAGCGCCTTCGTCAAAGCCGCGACGTCATTGGCCGGAACGACGAAGCCATCCTGCCCATCCCGCACGAACGAGCGGCAGCCGGGCACATCGGTGGTCAAGAGCGCCCGGCCGCAGGCCGCCCCCTCCAGCAGGCTGCGCGGCAGGCCTTCGCCGCCGCGCGAAGGCAGGCAGCAGAGCTGATGCGCGCGCCAGACGCCCTCGATATCGCGCGTCGGCCCGGCCCATTTGATGCCGGGCCGCGACGACCATTCCCGCAAGGTCGCTTCCGGCACCGCTTTGGGATTGGAGGGATCGGGTGCGCCGTAAAGCGTGAGTTCGATGCGCGCGCCCTGCTTGCGCGCCAGCGTCACCGCCTCGACGGCGAGATCGGCGCCCTTCGACCAGAGCATGCGCGCGACGACGGCGACCTTGAGCGGCGGCTGCGGCGGCATCGGCTCCGGCATCAGGATCAGCGGGTCGACGCCGGCGCCGCCTACGATCGCGACCTTGGTAGCATCGGCCGGATCGAGGCCCAGCATCACCGGATCATCGGGGTTCTCGAACAGGAAACGGACCAGCGGCCCGTCGATCGCCTCACGCAGCCAGAGCCGCGCCGCCAGTCGCGCCGCCTGCGCCGGAAAGCCCTCGCGGGCGCCGAGGAAGCCTAGCCCGGTCAGCGCGTAGACGCGTCGCTCGACCCCGGCGAGTTTCCCGGCAAGCCCTGCGAGCGCAATCGGCTTCAGCGCGATGCAATGCAGGATGTCGGGCTTCTCGGCGACGATCAGCCGCTTCAGCGCCGCGACCTGCCGGTAGAGCGCCTTGGGCGAGAGGCTGCGGCGCTCGGCTTCGAGCGCGATCAGCCTTGCGCCGACCGCTTCGATCACGCGCCGGTGCTGGCGCTCGCGGGCGATCACGGCGACATCGAAGCCGAGTTCGCGCGCCGCCCGCGCCATCGGCAGGAAGTGCGAGGCGAAGAACCAGTCCTCGGTGGCGACGAAGAGAAGCTTGCGGCGGGCCATGCGCGCATCAGGCTGATGCCGACCCGAAAATCAAGCACCAAGGATAGACTCAGGCAGGGCCGCCATGCCCTCCGGTTGCTGGACGCGAGGCCCCACGCTTGCGAGAAGGGGCCGAAAGCTCACCCAACACGGGACGTAGAAATGGACAACCGCAACGATCTCTGGCGCCATGTCGACGCCAGCAAGGAGCGCTTCATCGAACTCAGCGACCGGGTCTGGGCGATTCCGGAAGTCTGCTACACCGAGAAGCGCTCGGTCGCCGAGCATGTCGCCGAACTGAAGCACCAGGGCTTCCGGATCACCGAGAATGTCGCCGACATTCCGACCGCAGTGATCGGCGAGGCCGGCGAAGGCGGCCCGGTCATCGCCTTCCTCGGCGAGTACGACGCGCTGCCGGGCCTCAGCCAGGAGGCCGGCGTCGCCGAGCATCGCGAGGTCGAGGCCGGCGGCCACGGCCATGGCTGCGGCCACAACCTGCTTGGTTCGGCCGCCCTGCTGGCAGCAACCGCGATGAAGAACTGGCTCGCAGAGAACAAGCTGCCCGGCCGCGTGCGCTATTATGGCTGCCCGGCCGAGGAAGGCGGCGCCGCCAAGGCCTTCATGGTTCGCGCCGGCGCCTTCAAGGATGCCGATATCGCGATCTCCTGGCATCCGAACAGCTTCTGGGAGGTGACGCCGCCGCTCTCGCTCGCCAATACCCGCGCCGACTTCACCTTCACCGGCCGCACCTCGCACGCCGCCGCCTCGCCTGAGCTCGGCCGCAGCGCGCTCGACGCCGTCGAGCTGATGAATGTCGGCGTCAACTACATGCGCGAGCACATGCCGAGCGATGCGCGCGTCCACTATGCCCTGCTCGACACCGGCGGCATCGCCCCGAACGTCGTCCAGGCCCATGCCCGCGTGCGCTATTCGATCCGCGCCCGCGACCTGCCCGGCATGCTCGAACTCGTAGGCCGCGTGAAGAAGATCGCCGAGGGCGCCGCGCTGATGACCGAGACCAAGGTCGAGGTGAAGATCGTCAGCGCCGTCTCCAACGTCGTCGGCAACGGCCCGCTGGAGAGCGCCCTGCAGGGCATCATGGAAGATCTCGGCCCGCCGCATTTCGACGAGGCCGACCAGGAGTTCGCGCGCAAGATCCGCGAGACGCTGACCCAGAAGGACATCGACGCGCTCTGGCGCTCGATCGGCATGCCCAAGACCGATGCGGCGCTCGCCGACTTCACCGTGCCGCTCGACGCCCCGCGCAACCCGGCGATCGGCTCGACCGATGTCGGCGACGTCAGCTGGGTCGTGCCGACCGTGCAGGCCCACGCGCCGACGGTCGCGATCGGCACGCCGTTCCACACCTGGCAGGTGGTGGCGCAGGGCAAGACGCCGGCCGCGCACAAGGCGATGGTTCAGGTCGCCAAGGCGATGGCCGCGACCGGCGCCGCCGTGCTGACCGACCCCGCCCTGATGGCGGCGGCCAAGGCCGACTTCCAGAAGCGCGTCGCCGCTGATGGCGGCTATGTCTCGCCGATCCCGGCCGAGGTGAAGCCGCCGCTGGCCATGTCGACCGGCGGCTGAACGAGACAGCGACACGAAAAAAAGGGCCCGCCTTCTGGCGGGCCTTTGAGTTCGGCCGGGGAGGACGGCCTCGGGAAAGCTCAGTAATAGGTGCGGCAGACGCGGCGGGTGCCGATGACGTCGCCGTAATAGTTGACCCGGTCGACCAGATGGCAGCGGCGCACCGGGCCGTAGGCATAGGCCGGCTCGTAACCGTAGCCATAGCCGTAACCATAGGCGGGGCTGGCAGCCGCAGCGGCGAGTGCGCCGACGGCGAGCGCACCGACGATGCCGGCTCCGATGGCGGCGCCGCGATAGCGCGGGCGGGCTTCGGCATCAGAGGCGGCGAAAACGGAAGCGCCCAGCGCCAGGGCGGCGACGGCAGCGGCGAAGCTCTTCTTGGTGCGGGTCATGTTCGTTCTCCGATGGGTAGCCGGGTGGCGAACCATTCGCCATGTCCCGGTCTTGTCCCCCGCTGAACCGGAATCGCCGGCACCCCCGAAAAAAGAATCCAGAACCTCCACCTGCCTCGCCACGAAGGCGGCCCAAGACCCGGCCATCCCGGCTTGTTTTCCGCGATCGGTGGCGTTTGATGCGAGGCAGCACCGCGGAAAAAGGCCTCGCCATGCCGATGAGGACGATCGCATTCGGATTCTGCCTTGCCCTGGCCGGCGGCAGCGCCGCGGCGGAGGACTGGACCAGCAGCTACACCACCCATGACTACGCCAAGTGCCGCAAGACGAAGCCGGACGACCAGGGCGTCTCGGTGCATCGCTGCGCCGGCAAGGCCGGCATTCCGGTGATCTGGACGGCCGGCGACGATTCGGCCTCGGTCGATTTCAGCACCAAGCCGATCGCCGAGCCGATCTCGGACAAGGCGAGCTTCTTCGAGGCCGGCCGGACAATCGAATGGCGCGGCCCGAAAGGCGGGCGGCCTCAGGCCGCGATCCTGCGCTATGCCACTGGCCGGAATATCGGCAAGCTCGACGGCAGCCGGCTCGTCGTCTACCGGCTCGGCGCCGACGGCGTCTCCTGCATCATCGGCAGCGTCGACGGCCGGGCCCGCGATGCCAATGCCGCCGCCCGTCGCCTTGCCGACGAGAAGGCGCCCGGCTTCCGCTGCGGCCAGGACCTCCGCGCGGAGGAGTAGGCCTCGAGACAGCGACCTCAGCCCTCATCCTGAGGAGCCGCGTAGCGGCGTCTCGAAGGATGTTTCAGGATGCTCCCAAACCTTCTGGAGCATCCTTCGAGACGCGCTCCTGCGGAGCGCTCCTCAGGATGAGGGCTGAGAATTCTCGAACAGCTGAAACTCTAGCCGTAGAGATATTTCGGCAGCCAGAGCGCGATCCCCGGGAAGACATAGACCACCACCATCGCGAACAGCACGATCGCCAAATAGGGCATCACGCCGGAGAAGATCTGATTGATCGTCACATGCGGCGGCGCGATGCCCTTGAGGTAGAACGGCGCCATCGCAACCGGCGGCGACAGGAACGAGGTCTGGATGTTCAGGGCGATCAGGATGCCGAAGAACAGCGGATCGATCTTGAAGAACTCCAGCAGCGGCAGGAAGATCGGCACGAAGATCACGATGATCTCGGTCCATTCCAGCGGCCAGCCGAGGATGAAGATGATGATCTGCGCGACGATCAGGAACATGGTCGGCGACAGGTTCAGCGCCGTGACCAGATTCTTGATCGGCTCATGACCACCGAGGATGGCGAAGATCGACGAGAAGATGAAGGAGCCGACGAAGAGCCAGCAGACCATCGCAGAGGTCCGCGCCGTCAGGATCACGGACTCCTTGACCTTGCCGAAGGTCAGCGAGCGATAGGCCGCCGCCAGGATCAGGCTGCCGAGCGAGCCGACGGCGGCGGCCTCGGTCGGCGTCGCGATGCCGAAGAAGATCGCGCCCAGCACCGACATGATCAGCAGGGTCAGCGGGAAGAAGCTGGTCGCCAGCGCCCAGGCCACCGTGGTCCAGGGCACGTCGGTCTGCTCCTTCGGCAGCTTCGGCGCCAGCGCTGGGTTCAGCCAGCAGCGGATCAGCACATAGAGCATGTACATGCCCGCCAGCAGCAGCCCAGGGAAAAGCGCGCCGGCATAGAGCTTGGGCACCGAGACGCCCGCCGTGGCGCCATAGAGGATCAGCATCACCGAGGGCGGGATCAGGATGCCGAGGCAGCCGCCAGCGCAGACCACGCCGGCCGAGAGCTTGACGTCGTAGCCCGCCCGCAGCATCGCCGGGAAGGCGAGCAGGCCCATCAGCGTCACCACCGCCCCGACGATGCCGGTCGCGGTCGCGAAGATCGCGCAGGTCGCGAGCGTCGCGATGGCAAGTGAGCCCGGAACATTGCCGAGCGCGAGCTGGATCGAGAGGAACAATTTGTCGAGGATGTTCGCCCGCTCGATGATGTAGCCCATGAAGATGAAGAGCGGGATCGAGACCAGGACGTCGTTGGCCATCACCGAATAGGTGCGCTGGACCACGAGGTTGAACACCGTGTCGCCCATCGCCCAGTAGCCAAAGCCGACACCGAGAGCCATCAGCGTGAAGGCGATCGGGAAGCCGAGCATGATGAAGACGATGAACAGGACGAGCATCAGCACGCCCAGTTCGGGATTACCCATGCCAAGCAGCATCAGATCGCTTTCCCGGCTTCGGGCGCGCCCTGCGCGGCCGCAGCCTGTTCGAGAATGAGCTTTTCGGTTTCCTCGACATCGTGCAGCCGCGGCGGCCATTCGCCGGTGCGCAGGCAGATGACGCAGCGAGCGACCTCCGCCAGGCCCTGCACCGTCATCAGCACGCCGGCGATCGGGATCAGCGACTTGAAATGGTAGAGCGGCGGGCCGTTCGGCGAATTCGAGGAGTGCTCGCCAATCATCCAAGAGAAGGCTGCGAACTTGTAGCCGGCCCAGGCCAGCGCGATGATGCCGGGGAAGAAGAAGATGAAGTAGAGCGCCAGATCGAGCCGCGCCTGCGTGCGCGGCGCCCACTGCCGGTAGAGGAAGTCGCCGCGGACATGGGCGTTACGGGCAAGCGCATAGGGCCCGGCCAGCATGAACAGCGTGCCGTAGAGGATGTAGCTGACGTCGAAGGCCCATTCGGTCGGCGCGCGCAGCACGTAGCGCGCGAAGACCTCGTAGCTGATCGCCAGGGTCAGGATCAGGATGGTCCAGCCGGCGAGCTTGCCGATGGCGGTGTTCACCTTGTCGATCGCGAGGATCAGTCCCATGCGTATCCGCTGCCTGCTGCTTGGAATCGAGGGCGCAGAACGCCCGCCATCGCAAGGGATGGCGAGCGGATCTTCATCGAGCGGACCTGATCAGGTCTTGAAGAAGTGGTTGAAGGCGAGCTCGCGCGAGGGCTCGTTGAGCCTCTGGTAGGAAACGGTGCGCTTGACCCAGTCCTTCTGCGAATCCACCACCTTCTTGAAGAAGGGGCTTTCCCCGCCGAGCTTCTCCAGAACCTTGTCCCAGGCCGCGAGCTGCGCCTTCAGGATCGCCTCCGGCGTCGCGACGACATTGACGCCCTTGGCGCGCAAGGCCTCGATATCCTTGGAATAGCGGTCGAGCGCCTTCCAGTTCATGTCCGAGGACGCTGACTCCGCCGCGAACTTCACCATCGCCTTGAGCTCAGGAGCGAGCGCATCGAACTTGGTCTTGTTGAAGAGCAGCTCGAAGCTTTCCGCCGCCTGATGGTAGCTCTGCAGCATGTAGACCTTGGCGACGTCCTGGAAGCCGAGGATCGAGTCGGAGGACGGGTTGTTGAACTCCGCCCCGTCGATCACGCCGCGCTCCAGCGCCGGCACGATCTCGCCGCCGGCGAGGATGGTGACCGCGGCGCCCATTTCGCGCTTCAGATCGGCGGCGAGGCCGACGG
Organism: Allobosea sp. WAO; assembly: GCF_001509835.1. GTDB lineage: Bacteria > Pseudomonadota > Alphaproteobacteria > Rhizobiales > Beijerinckiaceae > Allobosea. Next base: position 23,919 of record NZ_JXTJ01000012.1, on the reverse strand, counting down.
TGCGGTATTTCAGCCCCTTGAAGTCGTCAGCGGTCTTCAGCTCCTTCTTGAACCAGCCGAGCGGCTGGCACGGCATCGGCCCGGAGAAGAAGCCGACCAGATTCAGCTTGAGCTGGTTCTGGACGAGGTCGTTGTAGAGATCGTAGCCGCCGCCATAGTTCATCCAGCCGAGGAAGTTGGTGGCGTCCCAACCCAGCGCCGGCGGTGTGCCGAACAGCGAGAAGGCCTTGTTCTTGCCGTACCAATAGGCGGAGACGCCGTGGCCGCCGTCGAGGATGCCGGCCGCGACCGCGTCCTGCATCTGGAAGGCCGGCACGACGGCGCCGGCGGCGAGCACGTCCATCTTCAGCCGGCCGCCGGACATGTCATTGACGCGCTTGGCGAAGTCGCCGGCGAATTCGTGGAAGATGTCCTTGGTCGGCCAGGTCGACTGGAATTTCCAGGTCACGGTCTGCGCCCGGCTGACCTGCGGCATGGCAACGGCGCCAGCCCCCGCGAGCCCGGCGACCTTGAGGAAGTTGCGCCGGCTGGCGCGCGTCTTCGTCGGTTCGGAAGTCATAGTTCTCTCCCCAGAAGCTGCGCCGTTCGACCGGCGTGCATTTGTTTGCGGCTCTGCTGGCCAGCTTCCAGAGTTTATTGGCCCCGCGCATCTGGCAAGGGGCAATTAGTCGAAGGAATGAGCGCAGAAGGGAATGAGTGCTGTTCCCGCACGGAAACAAAGCACTGAAAGCGCATGTTTTATCGCGTCGCACCATCAAGATGACGCTAAGGAATACGGAAAGTCGTCGCCGAGCAAAAAACCCGCCCGGCATGGCCGGGCGGGTTTTCATCAAGAAACTCTCGAGATTTCGCCGCCCTTGCGGCGACAGCGCTAACTCAGCGGCGTTTGCCGGCGACTCGCATTTCCATGTACTGCACGGCCTCGAGCAGCACGCGGCGCGGACGCTCGGCATCGCGCTTGGCCTGCTCGGCCTTGCGGATCGCCTCGCGCTCGATTTCGGCCAGCCGCTCGGCTTCCTCACGAGCGGCCTGCTCGATCGCAGCGAGACGCTCGGCCTCGAGACGAGCCGCTTCCTTCTCGGCATCGCGCACGGCGCGCGCATCGGCGATCGCCTGCCTTTCGGCCCGACGCTGCACCATCACGGGATCATCCGGGCCGGGGCGCTTCTTGAAGCGCTCCAGCAGGGCCTTCTTCGCATTCGCGGAATTGGCCTGGCGATCGGTGAAATGGCGGTCGTTCGGGTTCTTCAAGGCTTCTCTTCTCTTTGCTGTACGGGCGAGGATGCCGTCCGCGCGCTGCGCTTACGGCAAATCGCCAGACTTTGGTACTGAGCTCAACGCGGGGCTGCTGCGACGCCAGGGCGGGGCTTCAGAACCTTCGGCTTCGGCGCGGCGATCAGGCCTTCGCGCTGAGCCTGCTTGCGGGCGAGCTTGCGAGCGCGACGAATGGCGTCGGCCTTCTCGCGGACGCGCTGCTCCGACGGCTTCTCATAGGCGGCCCGGCGCTTCATCTCGCGAAACACGCCCTCGCGCTGCATCTTCTTCTTCAGAACTCGGAGGGCCTGGTCGACATTGTTGTCGCGCACGAGAACCTGCATGCATTTCTCCTGACAAGGGACTGAATGGGAGGGGCCAAGCAGTCGGCAGTCCCTCGAACTGCGCGGTGCGGTAGCAGACTGAGGCCCAAAGCGCCAGTGCATCCGTGTCCATAAGTGGCAATAAGTCGCCTTTTCACTGCATTTTGTCTGCCGACCGACAGCCCGGCGCGTGCCAATCCCCGATCCGGGGACTACCGGCGCCGGCGACCGCCCGGCCGTAACGCACCCGACGCCACAAATCCAATTACTTGATAATGCTGCATTATTCTGCTTTACCGCTGCAGCCAGCCCTCTAACCGCGCTCGCGCCTGCCCGCCGCGAAAGCGCCAGAGCCGAGCCCACCGACCCGTCGCGCATACCGATGGCCGCCATGCGCCCCGCGCGGCGCCGTCTCCCGCAAACACCGCTCGCAACGCCCGCTCTGCCTGTCGTACGGCTTTACAACCGTCGCGATTTCGCCAAGACGGTACCGCTCGGTACCCGCTTTCCCTGTCCTGCCCGGTCCATCCGCGTGAGCATCCCCGCCCTTCGCCAGTTCCGCCGCGTCGTCGTCAAGGTCGGCTCCTCCCTGCTCGTCGACCGCGCCGGCGGCCGGCTGCGCCATGCCTGGCTCGCGGCGTTGGCGGAGGACCTTGCCGAGCTGCACGCCAGCGGCGCCGATGTGCTCGTCGTCTCCTCGGGCGCGATCGCGCTCGGCCGCACCGTGCTCAAGCTGCCGGCGGGCGCCCTCAAGCTCGAGGAAAGCCAGGCGGCAGCTGCCATCGGCCAGATCGCCCTTGCCCGCAACTGGGCCGAATCGCTCGGCCATCACGGGCTGATCGCCGGGCAGGTCCTGCTGACCCTCGCCGATACCGAGGAACGTCGGCGCTACCTCAACGCCCGCGCCACGCTCGGCCGCCTGCTCGACCTGCGCGCCGTGCCGGTGATCAACGAGAACGACACCGTCGCCACCTCCGAGATCCGCTATGGCGACAATGACCGGCTGGCGGCGCGCGTCGCGACCATGGCCGGCGCCGACCTGCTCGTGCTGTTCTCGGATATCGACGGGCTCTACACCGCCCCGCCGCAATCCGACCCGACTGCGCAGCTGATTCCGGTCGTGCCCGCGATCACGCCCGCGATCGAGGCGATGGCCGGCGGCGCGGCCTCCGAACTCTCGCGCGGCGGCATGCGCACCAAGATAGAGGCCGGCAAGATCGCCACCGCCGGCGGAGCTCACATGCTGATCGCCGACGGGCGCGGCAAGAACCCGCTGCGCCAGGTCGCGCAGGGCGGTCGATGCACATGGTTCCTCAGCGGGTCGACGCCGGCAACGGCGCGCAAGACCTGGATCGCCGGCACGCTCGAGCCGCGCGGCGTGCTTCACGTCGACGAAGGTGCCGCCCGGGCGCTGCGCGGCGGCGCCAGCCTGCTGCCGGTCGGCGTCACCCAGATCGAAGGCAATTTCAGCCGCGGCGACGCCGTGGTCATCCGCGCCGGCGACGGCAGCGAGCTCGGACGCGGGCTGGTCGCCTATGATGCCGAGGAGGCGGGACGCGTCCTCGGCAAGGCCTCCCGCGATATCGCTTCGGTGCTGGGCTATCCCGGCCGGGCCGAGATGATTCACCGGGACGACATGGCGCTACGCCTCGGCTACGATCGCGGCGACCGAGTGGGCACGACGGGATCATGACCAGCAAGAGCGCGACGCGCCCGCCTGAGGCGAGCAACGAGAACGGCGGGATCGTGGCCTTGATGCGCGAGCTCGGCCGGCGCGCCCGCGCCGCCGCCCGCCACCTCGGCACAACCACCGGCGCACAGCGCGACGAGGCCCTGCGCGCCATCGCTGCGGCGCTGCGCGCCCGCTCGGACGCCATCCTCGCCGCCAACCGGCAGGATCTCGACGAAGCCCGCGCCGCCGGCCAGAACGACGCCTATCTCGACCGGCTCGCCCTCGACGAAGCCCGCCTTGCGGCGATCGCCGAAGCCGTCGCCGGCATCGCCGCCCTGCCTGACCCGATCGGCCGAGTGCTGGCGAGCTGGACCCAGCCGAACGGCCTGTTTTTCGAACGCGTCGCGACACCGCTCGGCGTCGTCGCCGTGATTTTCGAAAGCCGCCCGAACGTCACCGCCGATGCCGGCGCCCTGTGCCTCAAGAGCGGCAATGTCGCGATCCTGCGCGCCGGCTCCGACAGCTTCCGGACCTCGACCGAGATCGCTGCCGCGATGCAGGACGGGCTTGTCGCCGCCGGCCTGCCGCGTGATGCGATCCAGCTCGTGCCCAGCCGCGACCGCTCCGCCGTTGGCGAGATCCTTGCCGGGCTTGACGGCAATGTCGACGTCGTCGTGCCGCGCGGCGGCAAGAGCCTGGTCGCGCGCGTACAGTCCGATGCGCGCGTGCCGGTCTTCGCCCATCTCGACGGCAACTGTCATGTCTATGTCCATGCCACCGCCGATCTCGCCATGGCCCGGGAGATCCTGCTCAACGCCAAGCTGCGTCGCACCGGCGTCTGCGGCGCGGCGGAGACGTTGCTCGTCGACGAAGCCTGCGCCGCAACGCATCTGAAGCCGCTGCTCGCCGCCCTGCTCGACGCCGGCTGCGCGGTGCGGGGCGATGCAGTCTGCCAGACGGCCGACGCCCGGGTCACCCCGGCGAGCGAGGAGGACTGGGGCACCGAATATCTCGACCGCATCATCGCGGCGAAGGTCGTTCCGAACCTCGATGCGGCGATCGATCATATCGAGCGCTACGGCTCCCACCACACCGACGCCATCGTCGCCCAGGACGAGGCGGCGGCGCGGCGCTTCCTCGCCGAGGTCGACTCGGCGATCGTCCTGCACAATGCCTCGACCCAGTTCGCCGATGGCGGCGAATTCGGCTTCGGCGCCGAGATCGGCATCGCCACTGGCCGCATGCATGCGCGCGGCCCGGTCGGCGTCGAGCAGCTCTGCTCGTTCAAATACTGCGTCCACGGCCGGGGCCAGACGCGCCCGTGAGCACCGATGATCTGCGCCTGCCGCCCTACGCGCCCGGCCTGCGCATCGGCCTGTTCGGCGGCTCCTTCAATCCGGCCCATGACGGGCACAGGATGGCGAGCCTGACGGCGCTGCGCCGGCTCCAGCTCGACCGCGTCTGGTGGCTGGTGAGCCCCGGCAATCCGCTGAAGGACAACCGCGCCTTGCCGCCTCTGGCCGAGCGCATCGCCTTCGCCCGCAACCTCGCCGACCATGGCCGGATCCACATTACCGGCGTCGAGGCCAACCTGCGCACCCGTTATACTGCCGACACGCTGCGCGCGCTGAAGCGGCGCTGCCCCGGCGTGCGTTTCGTCTGGATTATGGGCTCCGACAATCTCGCCAGCTTCCACCGCTGGAACGAGTGGCGCACCATCGCCAGGATGATGCCGATCGCCGTGATCGACAGGCCGGGCTCGACCCATCGCTCGGTCTCTTCGCCTGCCGGCAACTGGCTGGCGCGCTGGCGGCTTCCCGAGAATCAGGGCGGCGCGCTCGCCGTGCGCACCCCTCCCGCCTGGATCTTCCTACACGGCAAGCGCTCGGACCTTTCCTCGACGCAATTGCGCGAAAACGCCGAAAACGATTGAATTATGCCCCCTGAAAGCGTAGATTGGACAGGTCGCGCCCTGAGCGCGTCGTCACGTGAGGACACGGCTCTGACCCGTCAAAACCTCGGCGAAGCAGGCTCCGAGCCGCTGGCGCCGGCCACCGCAGCTGATCATCCGGCCGCGGCCGGCGTAACCCTTGCGCGCCAGGTCCTAGAGGACATGAAGGCCGAGGACATCACGGTCATCGACCTCGTCGGGAAGACTTCGCTGGCCGACGCCATGATCATTGCATCCGGCACGGTCAACCGTCACGTCGGCGCGATCGCGGACAGTCTCGTCGAGGCCTTCAAGAAGGCCGGCCAGCCCTCCCCCAAGATCGAGGGCGTCCCCGCTTGCGACTGGGTGCTGATCGACACCGGCGACATCATCATCCACGTCTTCCGTCCGGAAGTGCGCCAGTTCTACAACCTCGAGAAGATGTGGGGCGCCGACCGGCCGCATGAGCGCCTGGTCGGTTAGAGCAGGATGCGAAAAAGTGGGAACCGGTTTTTCGCATGAATCCTGCTCCAGCTCTTTGGACAGAGACGGATTCAGCACTCAAATGGCAGGGCTTCGCACTGCCATTTGAGTGCATCCGGATCTGAAGCCGGCCGTCCATGCGCCTTTCGATCATCGCAATCGGCCGCCTCAAGGACGGGCCGGAACGCGACCTCTGCACGCGCTACCATGAGCGCGCCAGCGGGCTCTCGCGGAGCCTGGGCTTCACCGGCCCGGACATCGTCGAGATCGCCGAGAGCCGCGGCCGTCGTAGCGAGGAACGCCGCAACGAAGAGGCGCGACTGATCGCCGAGCGCCTGCCGCAGGGCCTCGTCATCGCGCTCGATGAACGCGGCAAGAACCTCGGCAGCGAAGCTTTCGCCGGCAAGATCGCCGCGGCGCGCGACGCCGGCACGCCGGCCGCGACCCTGCTGATCGGCGGCGCCGACGGGCTCGCGGAGGAATTGCGGGCCCGCGCCGGGCTGGTGCTGTGCTTCGGCGCCCTGACCATCCCGCACCAGATCGTCCGGGCGCTGGCCCTCGAACAGCTCTATCGGGCGATGACGATCATGGCCGGACACCCTTATCATCGCGCATGACCCGCCCCTTCCGGCCGATTCGCAAACGCTTTCGCCGGCATGGCCTCTGGCCGCTGCTGCTCGGCGCCTGTCTCGCGGCCGGCCCCGCGCTCGGCCAGGCGGCCGACCCGCCTGAACAGGAACAGGTCAGCCGCGAGACCGAGCAGAAACAGCAGGAAAAGCGCGCGCGCGAAACCGAGCTCAAGGCGATCGAGGAGCGGCTCGCCGGCAATGCCGAGGCCCGCGCCAAGCTCGAGGCCGAGATCGCCGGCATCCGCGCCGACCGGGCCCGCCTCAATGCCGCGCTGCTCGAGACCACCGCCAAGACGCAGTCCGCGGAGGCTCGCATCGCGGCCCTGGAGCAGCGCCTCGCCCTGTTCCAGAACAGCGAGACGGCGATCCGTCGCTCGCTCGAAAGCCGGCGCGGCCTGATCGGCGAGGTGCTGGCGGCCCTGCAGCGCATCGGCCGCCGCCCGCCTCCCGCGGTGCTGGTCCGGCCGGAGGATATTCTCGAAGCCGTCCGCGCCTCGATGCTGCTCGGCGCCGTCGTGCCCGATCTGCGCCAGGAGATCGCGATCCTCGCCACCGATCTCGGCGAGCTGGTGCGGCTGCGCGAGGGCATCGCCGGCGAGCGCAAGGCGATCAGCGCCGAGATGGAAGGTCTCGCCGGTGAGCGCCAGCGCCTCGCCTCGCTGGTCGAGGCCAGGCGCGAGCGCGAGGCCAGCGCCGCCAAGGACATCGAGGCCCAGCGCGGCACCGCCGGCACCCTGGCGGCACAGGCCAAGACACTGCGCGACTTCGTCGAGCGCATGGAGAAGGAGATCTCGGTCGCCAACCGCGCCGCCGAGGCCGCCCGTCAGGCACTCGAGAACGAGACGCGCGAACAACGCCAGCGCATGGCGGCCCTTGCTTTCCGCGACCCGGCGCGGCTCGCCCCGAAGATCGCCTTCGCCGAGACGCGCGGGATGCTGCCGCACCCGGTAGCGGGATCACAATTGCGTGGATTCGGGGTTAACGACGCGATCGGCGTCGCGACGCGCGGAATATCGCTTTCTACCCGTCCGAATGCCGTCGTTTCGTCACCTTCGGATGCCTGGGTAGTCTATGCTGGGCCGTTCCGGTCCTTTGGCCAACTCTTGATACTGAATGCCGGCAATGGTTACTATATCCTTCTGGCGGGCATGCAGCGTATCGATGTCTCGCTGAATCAGTTCGTGCTCGCGGGCGAACCGGTAGCGGTCATGGGCGAGACCGCCGAAGCGGCGGCGGCAAATGTAGGAGCGGGAGCCGGCGAGCCGGTTCTCTATGTCGAGTTCAGAAAAGACGGCGTCTCGATCGATCCGACGCCGTGGTGGAAAAAACCGCAAAGCGAAAAGGTTCGCGGATGATGCGCAAGGTCTCTCTCGTTCTCGCAGGCGCGATCGCCGGCGCCGGCCTCACCGGCCTCGCGACGCAAACGGGCCTGCTTTCCTCGACCAGCGCGGTCGCGGCCTCGGCGGAGGTCTATCGCAGCCTCAACCTGTTCGGCGACATCTTCGAGAAAATCCGCACCGACTATGTCGAGAAGCCGGATGAGCAGAAGCTGATCGAGGCCGCCATCAACGGCATGGTCTCCTCGCTTGATCCGCACTCGGCGTTCCTCGACGCCAAGAGCTTCCGCGACATGGATATCGACATGCGCGGCCAGTTCGGCGGCCTCGGCATCGAGGTCACCATGGAGGACGGCGTCCTCAAGGTCGCCAAGCCGATCCGCGACACGCCCGCCGCCAAGGCCGGCATCCTGGCTGGCGACATCATCCGACAGATCGACGGCGACGAGGTCAAGGGTCTCAGCCTGAACCAGGCGGTTGAGAAGATGCGCGGCATCATCAACACCCAGGTCAAGCTGAAGATCGAGCGCGCCAAGTCCGAGCCGCTGGAGTTCACCCTGACCCGTTCGAACATCGTCGTCCCGGCGGTGGAGGAACGCGCCGAGGGCGATGTCGGCTATATCCGCATCGGCACCTTCAGCGAGCAGACCTATGAGGGCCTGCGCAAGGGCATCGAGAAGCTCAACGCCGAGATCGGCGCCGACAAGCTCAAGGGCTACATCATCGATCTCCGCAACAATCGCGGCGGCCGTCTCGACCAGTCCGTCCTGGTGTCCGACGCCTTCCTCGAGCGCGGCAAGATCGTCTCGACCCGCGGCCGCAACGCCGAGGAAACGCAGGTCTTCAACGCCAAGTCGGGCGACCTGACCAAGGGCAAGCCGGTCGTCGTGCTGATCAACGGCTCCTCGGCCTCGGCGGCGGAAATCGTCGCCGGCGCGCTGCAGGACCACAAGCGCGCCACCGTCATGGGCTCGCGCTCCTTCGGCAAGGGCTCGGTGCAGACCGTGATCCGCCTCGGCGACCAGGGTGGCCTGCGCCTGACCACGGCGCGCTACTACACGCCGTCGGGCAACTCGATCCAGGCCAAGGGCATCACCCCGGACATCGAGATCATCCAGGACGTCCCGGCCGAGCTGAAGGACAAGGTCGAAAACAAGGGCGAGGCCTCGCTCAAGGGCCATCTACGCTCCGGCGACGGCAAGGAGGAGCAGTCCGGCTCCGCGTCCTACGTCCCGGCCGATGCCAGCAAGGACACGCAGCTGATCGCGGCGCTGAACCTGCTGCGCGGCGTCAAGAAGGACACCGCCGCTGCGGCGCCCAACGCTCCGGCCCAGACGCCGGAGGCTCCCAAGGCCGATGCTGCCCCGAGCGAAGCGCCCAAGCCGAACTGATCGCGCCTGAAGGACTGCCGCGCCATGACCATTGGCGCGGCACGCCCACGAGAGTTTGTTACCGCCGCCGCTGATTGCCGGTTGATTCCACATGGAATCATCCGACTCTAGGGCGGCGGACTGATTCGTGTCCGCGCCCGATCAGCGAGGACGGCTTCTTGGCCGGAATGCCGCTCAGCGAACTCGACCAGCCTCTCGGCCGGAACCGGCGCGCGCGTCCGCGCCCGCCCGTCGGTCGCTGGCTGTCGCGCGCGCTCGTGGGCGCACTCATCGTCACCTTCACCGGCCTGACGCTCTATGCCGCCTTGCGGCGCGATCCCGATGGCGGCGAGCCTATGGCCACCGCCGCGATCCGCGAAAGGCCGCGAGCCCCGGAAACGGCGGCTACCGCCCCTGACAGCGGCCGACGCGAAGCGCCGCAAGGCCCTGCCAGCGCGCGCCAGCTCGAAACCGAATCCGGCGTCACCGTAGTCCGGCCCGGCGCCGACGAGACGGATATCCCCGGCGCCATCGTCATCACCGTCCCTGACGAGGGCACGATCAAGCTGGCGCCTTCCCCGGACAAGCGCCTGGTCGAGCGCACGCGGCACGGCTTCCTGCCAAAGGTCGGCCCGGACGGCGCGACGCCGGCGCAGGTCTATGCCCGCCCGCTCGGCCCCGCCCCCGCGACCAAGCCCGCGGGCCGCATCGCGATCATGGTCGGCGGCCTCGGCATCAGCCAGAGTTCGACCAGCGAGGCGATCGCGCGCCTGCCCGGCGCCGTCTCCCTCGCCTTCGCGCCCTATGGCGCCGATCTCGAGAAGACCGCGGCTCGCGCCCGCGCCGAAGGCCACGAGGTCTTCCTCCAGGTGCCGATGGAGCCTTTCGACTATCCCGACAACGACCCGGGGCCGCACACTCTGCTCACAGGCCCGAAGGGCGCCGACAATCTCGACCGCTTGCAATGGGCGCTCGGACGCTTCACCGGCTATGTCGGCATCGTCAATTTCCTCGGCGGCCGCCTGACGGCCGACGATGCCGCCCTGACGCCGCTGCTGCGCGAGGTCGCCGGCCGCGGCCTGATGGTGATCGATGACGGCTCCTCGCCACGCAGCCAGCTCGCCCCGGCGGCGACGCGGGCGCAGATCCCGGCCTTGAAGGCCGATCTCGCCCTCGACGGCACGCCGCGCGCCGACGCCATCGACAAGGAACTGCAGCGGCTGGAGACGCTCGCCCGAGAGAACGGCGTTGCGGTCGCGACCGCCAGCGCCCTGCCGGTCACGGTCGAGCGCATCACGCGCTGGGCGAGAACCCTCGAGGCCAAGGGCCTCGCCATCGTGCCGGTCAGCGCCGCGCGCGGCTTCCGCAACCCTTCGAGCACCGGCTCCCTGAAATGACCACCAACCCGCCCGCCGGCTACCGCCCCTGCGTCGGCCTAGCCCTGTTCGGCCGCGACGGCCGCGTCTTCATCGGCCGCCGCGCCAATCGCAATCAGCGCGAGCATGTCGCCCCCGGCCATGAATGGCAGATGCCGCAGGGCGGCATCGATCGCGGCGAACAGCCCCTGCAGGCGGCCTATCGCGAATTGCGCGAGGAGACCAATGTCAGCTCGGTCTCGCTTCTGGCCGAGGCGCCGGACTGGCTGAGCTATGATCTGCCGCGCGAGATCGGCAAAGAGGCCTGGCGCGGGCGCTATCGCGGCCAGTCGCAGAAATGGTTCGCCTTCCGCTTCGAGGGCGAGGAGGACGAGATCGACATCGCCAACCCCGCCGGCGGCCACAAGGCGGAGTTCGATTCCTGGCGCTGGGCCCCGCTGGCCGACACGCCCGAGCTGATCATCCCGTTCAAGCGCGAGGTCTACCGCGAGGTCGTGCGGCTTTTCGCCGGCTTCGCCCGCCCCTGAGGGCCGCCTCCCGTTAAACGACGAAGACCCGGCAAGGCAGACACCTTGCCGGGCCCGGAAGCCCGCCGCCCGTCAGGGGCGACGATCAGTTACGCGCATCTCGTCACTTGCGGGCCGAGTCGAGCTGCTCGTGGTTCTTCTCGACCGCCTGCGCCTTGAGATAGCTCTCGATCAGCAGCTGATAGGCCGGGAAGATCTTGGTGTAGACGCCGGCCCATTCCTGGGCGTCCTCCCGGTTCCAGGTCTTCTGGATCTCGGAGGCCACGGCCGCAGTGTCCATCGGGACGACCCCGGCCTGGACGACGCGGGCCAGGGTGATCTCCTGCGCCATCTTCGAATAGGTGCCGGAGGCATCGATCACCGCGAAGACCTTGTAGCCGTCCTGCGCCGCCGAGATCGCCGGGAAGGCCATGCAGACCGAGGTGATCGTGCCGGCGATAATCAGGGTCTTACGGCCGGTCGCCTTCACCGCCGCAACGAAGTCGGGATTGTCCCAGGCGTTGATCTCGCCCCTGCGCGCCACATACTTGGCATGCGGGGCATTGGCGTGAATCTCAGGGATCAGCGGTCCGTTCGGGCCCTGCGGCACCGAGGCGGTGGTGATCACCGGGATGTTCGCGAGCGTGGCCATCTTTGCCAGCGCCGCCGCATGATTGCGCAGAACCGGCATCGGCATGTCGCCGACCGTCTGGAACAGGCCGCTCTGATGGTCGATCAGCAGCATTACCGCATCATTCGGGTCGATCACCGGGCGCTGGCCGTTGAAGTTGGCGACATTGGTATTGGTGGTCATGAGGATCTCCTGTCTGCCTGCCCTTGTTCAGGGGCTGAAATTCACTTCGACGCCTTGGTCGTGGTGTAGCTGTCGATCAGGTTGCGGTAGTCGGGGATGTGGTTGGCGAAGAGCGTGCCCAGCCCCTCGACATCGTTGCGCCAATCGCGATGCAGCTCGCAGGCGACGCCGAACCAGGTCATCAGCTGCGCGCCGGCCTTGGACATGCGGTCCCAGGCGGAGTGGCGGGTGACCTCGTTGAAGGTGCCGGAAGCGTCGGTGACGACGAAGACCTCGTAGCCCTCTTCGAGAGCGGCGAGCGCCGGGAAGGCGACGCAGACCTCGGTGACGATGCCGGCGATGATGAGCTGCTTGCGGCCCGTCGCCTTCACCGCCTTGACGAAGTCCTCATTGTCCCAGGCGTTGATCTGGCCGGGACGGGCGATGAACGGGGCGTTCGGCAGCTTGGCCTTCAGCTCCGGCATCAGCGGGCCGTTGGGGCCGTCTTCGAAGCTGGTGGTGAGGACCGAGGGCAGCTTGAAGTACTGGGCGATGTCGGCCAGCGCCAGCACGTTGTTCCGGAACGCGTCCGGCCCGAAATCGCGCACCAGCGACGAGAGCCCGGCCTGATGGTCGACGAGGAGGACGGCTGCCTTGTCCTTGTCGAGACGCTTGTAGGTCATCGATATGCTCCTTGCTTGACGAGAATTCTGCCCGCATCAAGAGGCCATCGGGCGATGGCCTGACGCCGGTCATGCGCGGGAAAACACGACCGTCGAAAGGGAGCGGCACTGGCCGCGGCAGGTGGGTCAGGCGGGGATCGCCCCGAACTTTCCGGCCCGGAAATCGGCGAAGGCCTGATTCAGCTCTTCGGCCGTGTTCATGACGAAAGGACCGCGCATCGCGACCGGTTCGTCGATCGGCTCGCCGCCGAGCAGCAGCAGGGTGGCGTCGCTCGATGCCTCGATGCCGACGACACCGCCATGGCGGTCGAGCAGGACGAACTGGCCGTCCCGTGCCGTCGACGTTCCATTGACGAGAACCGTGCCGCGCAACACCGCGAGCCCGACCATGTGGCCTTCCGGCAGGTCAAGGGCGACCGCCTTGCCCCGCTTCAGGCGAAGATCCCAGAGCTCGATCGGCGTGAAGCTGCGGGCCGGGCCCCTGTGCCCGAGATACTCGCCGGCGATGACGCGCAACTGGCCGCCCCCGGGCAGGTTGACCGAGGGAATCTCTCGGTCGAGCAGCGTCTGGTAGCCCGGGGCGGCATTCTTGTGCTGCGCCGGCAGGTTGACCCAGAGCTGCACCATGTCGAGCGTGCCGCCGCGCTGGGTGAAGCCCTGTGAATGGAATTCCTCGTGCAGTATGCCGGACGCAGCCGTCATCCACTGGACATCGCCCGGGCCGATCAGGCCGCCGGCGCCGGTCGAGTCGCGATGCTCGACCTCGCCCTGATAGACAATCGTCACGGTCTCGAAACCGCGATGCGGATGCACGCCGACGCCGCGGGGCTGCTCGGCCGGTGCAAACGCGGCCGGGCCGGCATGGTCGAGATGCAGGAAGGGGCTGACATGCTCGCCCTGCACCGCATGCGAAAGCATGGAGCGCACCGGAAACCCGTCTCCGACCCATTGCGGTTCCGGGCTGCTGTAGATGCCTCGAACCTGTCTCACTGCGCTTCTCCTGCTCGGTCGCCGCTTGAGCGATCCAACTGAGGAGGAACTTACGCCTGGGACAAAACTCGCAGTAGGCGCGCCATTGGGCTACAATGTCCTGAATTTAGGACAGTAGGGTCGGCGCCACGATGCAGGATCTCAACGACCTCCGCTTTTTCGTCGAGGTGGTGGAGCAGAACGGCTTCTCCGCCGCGGCCCGCAAGCTTGACATGCCGCGCTCGCGCCTCAGCCGCCGCATCGGCCTGCTCGAGGAGAGCCTGGGCGTGCGCCTGATCCAGCGCTCGACACGCCAATTCGTGGTCACCGAAATCGGCCGGGAATTCTATCGCCATTGCCTGGCGATGGTGGTGGAGGCAGAGGCCGCGCAGGAAGCGATCGAGCGCATGCGCGCCGAACCGCAGGGCATCGTGCGGGTGAGCTGTCCCGCTTCGATCATCTACTTCCAACTCGGAGACATGATCTCGCGCTTCATGGCGAAACATCCCAAGGTCGCGGTCCATCTCGAGAGCACCAACCGGCGCGTCGATGTGATCCGGGAGGGCTTCGACATGGCGGTGCGCGTGCGCTTTCCGCCGCTCGACGACAGCGAACTGGTGATCCGCAAATTCGCCACCAGCCGGCAGCGGCTGGTCGCGAGCCCTGCCCTGGTCGAAGGCTGCTTCGCGCGCCCGCTGGTTCCAGCCGATCTCTCGGCCATGCCGAGCCTCGCCTGGGAAGCGGCGCATGCCAGCCATGAATGGTCACTCGACGGACCGGGTGGTGCCACCGCCATGATTCCGCACAAGCCGCGGCTGGTGACCGAGGACATGGTGGCGCTCAGGCAGGCGGCACTGACGGGCATCGGCGTCTGCCAGTTCCCGACCATGGTGATCCGCGACGACCTCAAGGCGGGCCGGCTGATCGACATCCTGCCGCAATGGACGCCGCGCGCCGGCATCCTGCATGCCGCTTTCCCGTCCCGGCGCGGTCTCCTGCCTTCGGTGCGCAGCCTGCTCGACTTCCTGGCGACGGAGTATGCTGCCCTCGACCGGCTGGAAGAGCAGGATGAGGAAGTGGCAAGGAGCGCCTGACCGCGCGCTCTTCTGCGCGCGGGCTATCCCTTTCGCGCTTGGCTCCCCGCCGTTCAGACGCTGAAGGCGAGCTCCGGACCGACGGGGACGATGCCGCTGGGATTCAGAGTGCGGTGGCTCTGGTAGTAGTGACGCTTGATATGGCCGAGGTTCACGGTTCCGCGGACACCCTCGCGCTCGAGAAGCGCGCGGACATAGGCCGACAACCGCGGATAGTCGGCGATGCGCCGGATATTGCACTTGAAGTGTCCCACATAGACCGGATCGAAGCGGATCAGGGTGGTAAACAGCCGCCAATCGGCTTCGGTGATCTGCTCTCCGGTCAAATAGCACCGCGTCGTCAGGCGCTCCTCGAGCCAGTCCAGCGTCTCGAACAGCGGCAGCACGCCTTCCTCATAGGCCGCCTGCGTCGTCGCAAAACCGGCGCGGTAGACCCCGTTGTTGACGGTCGCGTAGATGCGCTCGTTCAGCGCGTCGATCTCGGGCCGCAGCGCCTCCGGATAATAGTCTCCCGCCTTCGCCCCGACGCCGTCGAAAGCGGAGTTCAGCATGCGGATGATCTCGGAGGATTCGTTGTTGACGATCGTGCCGGTCTTCCTGTCCCAGAGCACCGGCACGGTGACGCGGCCGGAATAGGTCGGCTCGGCCCTGGTATAGACCTCGTGCAGATAGCGCGCGCCGCCGATCGGGTCGGGAACGACGCCCTCACCTTCCGCGAAAGTCCAGCCCTGCTCGGCCATCAGCCAGTGCACGACCGAGACGTCGATGAGATCAGCGAGCCCCTTCAGCTGGCGGAAGATCAGCGTGCGATGCGCCCAGGGGCAGGCCAGCGAGACATAGAGCAGATAGCGCCCGGCCTCGGCCTTGAAGCCGCCCCGGCCGCTCGGACCGGGCGAGCCATCTGCCGTCACCCAGTTGCGGAAGGCGCTCTCCTGGCGGATGAAGCGCCCACCGCTTTCCTTCGTCTCGTACCAGCGATCGTGCCAACGGCCATCGACGAGCAACCCCATAGCGATCTCCCAGCGCGGCGCGATCGCTCGGTGATCGGCCGGATATCCGATCATCCCGTATGAAGGCGCTTTGAGCCAGGGTCGTGGCTGCGGCGGGGTCGTGAACAGGCCGCGACGCTTCAGCGCGCAGGACCCGGCCGGTACGGTTGCCCGCACCTGCCAGGCCCGCTGCTTCCGGCCTCAGCCGGACGCCTCGGCGGAGAGCGGCGCCATCTTCCCTGCCCTCTTCCGGCGTGCGAGCCACCAGGGCAGGGCGACGATCAGCGCCGCCGCGATCCACAGGATGATCGAGATCGCACTGTCGACGAGGATCGAAGGGTCTCCGCCGGAAATCGCCAGCGCATTGCGCAGATTGGTCTCCAGCACCTTGCCGAGGACGAAGCCCAGCACGATCGGCGCCATGTCGAAGCCGAGCTTGCGCAGGCCCCATCCGACGACCCCGATGCCGAGCATGATCAGCACCGACATCACGCTGGAATAGGCCGTGTAGACGCCGAGCACCGAGAGAATGACGATCGCCGGGATCAACCACATGTTCGGCACCTGCAACATCCGCGCGAAGACGCCGATCAGCGGGATGTTCATCAGCAGCAGGAGGACGTTGCCGACATACATCGAGGCGATCAGTCCGCCGGCGATCTCCGGCCTCTCGGTGAAGAGCTGCGGCCCCGGGGTGATGTTGTAGAGCATCAGCGCGCCCAGCATCACCGCCGTCGTTCCAGAACCCGGCACGCCGAGGGTCAGCATCGGCACGAAGGCACCGCCCGCCGCCGCGTTGTTGGCGGCCTCGGGCGCCGCGATGCCGCGCAGATCGCCCTTGCCGAAGGTGCCGCGGTCGAGCAGCCGCTTCTCGGTGGTGTAGGCGACGGCGCTCGCGACCGAGGCCCCGGTCCCCGGCAACACACCGATGACGAAGCCGCTCGCCGAGCTGCGGATCGTCGGCCAGAACGAGGCCTTGATGTCAGCCCAGCTCGGAAAACCCTTCCCGACCGGGATCGGCTTCAACCGGCCGGCCATCTGGTGCTCCAGCATCAGCAGCACCTCGGAGATCGAGAACAGGCCGATGACGAGGATGATGAATTCGATCCCGTCATGCAGCTCCGGCTGGTCGAGGGTGAAGCGATAGGCCCCCGAGGTCGGATCGAGCCCGATCGTCGTCAGCAACAGGCCGAGCGTACAGCCGATCAATGTCTTGATCGGCTCATGTCCCACCATCGAGGCGAGCGTCGCGAAGGCGAAGACCATCAGCGCGACATATTCGGCCGGGCCGAACTTGATCGCGATCAGCCCGAGCGCCGGCGCAAAGAAGGTCAGGCCGATCACGGCGAGAATGCCGCCGACGAAGGAGGATAGCGCCGATATCGTCAGCGCCTCGGCCGCCCGGCCCTGGCGCGCCGCCGGATAGCCGTCGACAGCGGTCATCACCGCCCCGGCATCGCCGGGCACGTTGAGCAGGATCGAGGAGATCCGCCCGCCATATTCGGCGCCGTAATAGACGGCCGCCAGCAGGATCATCGTGCTTTCCGGCGGCAGCTTGGCGGCGAAGGCGATCGGCAGGAGCAGCGCGATGCCGTTGATCGGGCCGATCGCCGGCAGCGCGCCGATGATCGTGCCGAGGAAGCAGCCGATCAGGCCGAAGGCGAGATTCTGCGGCTGCAGGGCGACACTGAAGCCGGTCCAGAGATAGTCGAGCGACATCGTCTCAGCCCCCCGAGAACAGCGTGCCCATCGGCAGATAGGTGCCGAGCGCGTATTTGAAGCAGATGAACCAGAACGCCGCCTGGGCGACGCCGATGAAGGCCGCGCCCGGCACGGTCGCGCCGAAGAGATAGGCGGTGACGCCGATCAGCACGGTCATCGCCGGCAGGAAGCCGACGAGGTCGAGCAGCGCCACCGTGGCGAAGCAGGTCACGATGAAGCAAAGGCTGCGCAACAGCAGCGGCCCTTGCGGGAAGGCCTCGGCCTCGCCCGGCCGGAACCAGTAGTAGAGCGCGAACAGCGCCAGCGCCCCCGACAGGATCAGCGGCACGGCCTTCGGCCCGAGCGGGTCGGAGGAGAAGGCATAGTCGATCTGCGTCGCGGCCCCCCCCAGCCCGATTGCGATGGCAAGCAGGATCGCGGCCGCGATCTTCCCCGAGCGGTTCGTCGTCGGCGTCGCGTGCGCCATGTCTTCTCCTCCCGTCATGCTTGATCGCGGCTCAGAGGCCGGCTTCCTTGGCGAGGTCGCGGAAGCGCTGCACGTCCTTCTGCACGGTGTCGTGGAAGGCCTGGCCCATCTCGTCGAACGGATAGAGGCCGCGGGCCTCGCGCTCGCGCTGGAATTCCGGCGTCGTCACGAGCTTGCGGAAGGTGTCGACCCACCAGACGTACTCGGCATCGCTGACCTTCGGCCCGACATAGAAGCCGCGCCAGATCGGCCAGACGATGTCGTAGCCCTGCTCCCTGGCGGTCGGGACCTCGGCGAGATCGCCCGGCAGGCGCTTGTCGGACATCACCGCGAGAATCCGGATCTTGCCCGCCTTGTGGTTGGCGACCATCTCCGAAGCGTCGCCGGAGGCGATCTTGATGAAGCCGCCCTGCAGATTGGTCTGCACTGCGCCGCCACCCTCGAGCGCGACATAGCGGATCGACTTGGCGGGTACGCCGGCGGCCTTGGCCAGAACCGCGGCCTTCATCCAGTCCTGGCTGCCGACGGCGCCGCCGCCGCCGACCGGAAACTCGTTCGGCGCCTTGCCGAAGGCCTCGACCAGCTCCTTCAGCGTCTTGACCGGCGAGTTAGCCGCGACCGCGACGATGCCGTAATCGGCACCGACCGAGGCGACCCAGCGCACAGCCGTCGCATCGTGATGACCGAACTTCTTCTGGGCGAGCAGCAGCGCCGAGCCGGACGAGGTCGCCGTCACCAGCCCACCATCGCTCGGCCTCGTGCCGACGACATGGTTATAGGCGACGGCGCCGACACCACCTTCCATATAGGTCACCGCCATCGGCCGCTCGATCAGCTTGGCGGCCGTCAGAGCATTGGCGGCGAGGCGGCAGGTCAGGTCGAAGCCGCCGCCGGGCTTGGCGCCGACAAGGCACTCGGTCTTGTCCGGTGCAGCAGTTGCGCCGGAGATCCCGAGAGCACAAAACAGCATCGCGGCAAAAACAAATCGCATTTATTCCTCCCATACTCACGCAGACAGCAGACATTATTCGCCGCAGATGCGCGTCGTTGTATTGAATCGAGCCATAAACTTGAGATCGCACAAGTCGTGCGTAAGCCAATTCTATTCGTGAGCGCTCATCTCACTTCCTCCCGAACGTTTTTTTGTTATGCTTCCTATGAGTGGCGTTTGCTCATAGGACAGGCAGCTGTCATGAAGCTGTCACGGGAGTCTTGGCCTCGGCATGCGCATCCTGCTGATCGAAGATACCAGCGATGTCGGCGAAGCGATCGTCGCGCGCTTCGTGCGTGGCGGTCATGCCGTCGACTGGGAGGTCGATGGCCAGGCCGCCGCCGAGATTCTCGACTTCACGAACTATGATCTCGTCATCCTCGACATCATGCTGCCCGGCCTCGACGGCTTCAGCATCCTGAAGCGTCTGCGCAGCAAGCAGTCGCAGACCCCGGTGCTCGTCCTGACCGCGCGCTCTGAAGTCGAGGACCGGGTCAGTGCGCTGGATCTCGGCGCCGATGATTATCTCGTGAAGCCCTTCGATTTCCGCGAACTCGAAGCACGGGCCCGCGTGCTGCTGCGCCGCCGCGAAGGCAACACGACGAATGTGCTTGCCTGCGGCGACATCATGATCGACCGCAATGTCCGCGTCGTGCGCATCGGCAACCGCGAGGTCGGGCTGAAGCGCCGCGAACTGACCCTGCTGGAGATCCTGGCGGCGCGGCCGGGCAAGGTCTTCAGCAAGGACGAGCTGCTAGACCAGCTCTTCGGCTTCGACGAGGCCCCCGGCCCCAATGCGATCGAGCTCTATGTCGGGAGGCTCAGGCGCAAGCTCGAAGGCGCGCGGGCCGAGATCCGGACTATCCGGGGCCTGGGCTATCAACTGGTGGCGCATGAAGGCGCGTGATCCCTCTCTCTTCACGCGGCTTGCAGTCACCATCGCCCTGGTCCTGGCTGTCGGCGCGGCCGGGCTGACTTCGCTCGCCTGGTACTCCGCCCGCACGGCAGCCGACGAGGCCTATGACCGCCTGCTGGTCGGCGCTGCCCTGCAGATCGCCGAGGCGCTCACCGTCCAGAACGGCGAGCTCACGGTCGATCTGCCGCTCTCCGCCTTCGAGATGCTCGCCCTCTCCGATCGCGACCGCATCTTCTATCGGCTCGTCGGGCCGAAGGGCGAATTGCTGACCGGCTATCCGGATCTGCCCGTGCCGGCATCCAGCGGCGAGCGCCGCGACCGACCGGTGGTTTCCGACGGCATGTTCCGCGACGTCGCGGTGCGGATCGCCTCGGTCGGGCGCTCCTTCGCCGGCGCCGACGTCCAGGGCTGGGCCCAGGTCGTCGTCGCCCAGACCCGTGAGGCCCGCTTCTCGCTCGCCCGCGACCTGACCTTGAACGCGACCGGGCTCGTCCTGATCATGAGCGGCATCGCCTTCGGCGGGGTGATCTTCGCGCTGCGCTATTCGCTGAAGCCTTTGACCCGCATCGAGACGGCGCTGACCCAGCGCGACCCGCAGGACCTGACGCCGCTCTCGCTGGAGACGCCGCGCGAAATCCGCGCTTTGGTCGGCTCGATCAACCATTTCATGAGCCGGCTCGGCGAGCGCATGGAGCTGATGCAGCGCTTCATCGCCGATGCCGCCCACCAGATCCGGACGCCGCTGACGGCGCTTTCCGGGCAGGTCGATCTGCTCGCCCACGAAACCGAGGCCAGCCGCCAGCGCCATCATCTCGAACGGGTCCAGGCTCGCACAAAGCAGCTCGGACGCCTGACCAACCAGCTCCTCAGCCATGCGATGGTCATCCACCGCAGGGAAGCCGTCCCCTTCGAGCGCATCGACCTCGTCAGGGTTGCAAGGCTCGCTTTGCGCAACACCGTCCCGGTCTCACTCAACCCCGATATCGTGATCTCCTTCGAGGCCCCGGATACCGCGCTGCCGATCCGGGGCGATCGCGTCAGCGTCCGCGAGGCGATCTCCAACATCCTCGACAATGCCGTCCAGCACGGCGCTGTCGCGCGCCTGGAGATCACGCTGCGCCGCTCCGGTTCCTCCGCGATCGTCGAGGTCCATGATGACGGCCCCGGCATCCCGCGCAGCCAATGGGCGCTGGTCACACAGCGCTTCGCCAAGGACCCGTCCGGGCGCCGCAGCGGCGGCCTCGGGCTCGCCATCACCTCGGAAGTCGCCGCAACCCATCAGGGCCAGCTTTCCTTCCTGGAGCGCGACGGCAAAGGCTTCACCGTCGCCCTGAGCTTTCCCTTGGCTGACCCGGACGAGGCCCAGTGATGTGCACGAAACCGAGCCTCCCGGCCGCGCTCCTGACGATCATCCTCGCCCTCGCATGGCTCCCCCGCCCTGCCCTCGCCCAGGACACGAAGCACTTCCCGGCGCGGGCGAGCGAGGTCGATACCCTCACCATCCACGCCGCCGCCGACATCGCCGCCATGCAGCCGCTGATCGAGGGCTTTCAGGAGCGTCATCCGAACTGGGCGGTGACCTATGTCGAATACGTCACCAACGACCTCGTCCTCGCCGCCACAAGAGCCTGCGAGACGGGGCAGATCCTCGGCGACGTGCTGCTCTCTTCGGCGGTCGACCATCTCGTCAAGCTCGCCAATGACGGCTGTGCCCGGGCGCTGCGCTCGGATGCGGCGCGCGCCTTGCCGCATTGGGCGAACTGGCGCGACGAGGTCTTCGGCTTCACCTTCGAGCCCGCCGTCATCGCTTACAACTACGATGCCGTCCCGCCCGAGGACGTGCCGCGCACCCGCGTCGAGCTCGCCGAATTGCTGCGCTCGAAGGAGGATGTCTATCGCGGTCGGATCGGCACCTATGATCCGCGTCGCTCCGGCATCGGCTATCTCCTCACCATCTGGGATGCCCGCCAGACCAGCGCCTATGGCCGCCTGATCGAGAGTTTCGGCCGCGCCCGGGCCGTTGTCCATTGCTGCACCAGCGAGCTTCTGGACGAGCTGGAGCGCGGGCGCCTCTTGATCGGCTACAACCTGCTCGGCTCCTACGCCTATGCGAGGATCAAGGCCGGAGCCCGCCTGCGGCTGGTGCTGCCGCGCGACTACACGGTGGTGCTGAGCCGCGGCGCGATGATCCCCGCGGTCGCGCGCCGCCCCGCTCTCGCCAGCGCCTTCGTCGAGTTCATCCTGTCGCCGGAGGGGCAGCGCATCAGCCGCGAGCGCGCCTTCTTCTTCTCGATCGACGGCGCCTCGCCGGTCGAGGTCGACGGCCCCTCCTCGATCATCAGCGCCGGCCTGTTCCGGCCGATAACCATCGGCCCGTCCCTGCTCGCGGTCTATGACGAGGCCCGCCGCACCCGCTTTCTGGCGGAATGGACGCGCTCGGTCGTTACCGTGCCGCCCCGGGACTGACGGCCTCCCTCATTCCGCGGCTGATTTCTGGGTGTATCCGAGGTTCCGGTTGAGTTCGTCGAGGAGCTTTTCGGCGGCGTCGGCGATCACGGTTCCCGGCGGGAAGATCGCGCTGGCGCCGGCCTGGATCAGGCTCTCGAAGTCCTGCGGCGGGATCACGCCACCGACCACGATCATGATGTCGGGTCGCCCGGCCTGGGCGAGCGCCGCCTTGAGCTCCGGCACCAAAGTGAGGTGGCCGGCGGCGAGCGAGGAGACGCCGATGATGTGGACGTCGTTCTCGACGCCCTGGCGCGCTGCCTCCTCGGGGGTGGCGAAGAGCGGGCCGATATCGACGTCGAAGCCGAGATCGGCGAAGGCCGAGGCGATCACCTTCTGGCCGCGATCATGCCCGTCCTGGCCCATCTTGGCGACGAGGATGCGCGGCCGGCGCCCGTCCGCCTCCTCGAAGGCCTCGGTCATCGCCTGCACCCGTGCGACCGCAGGGTTCATCGTGCCGACCTCCCGCTTGTAGACCCCCGAGATCGCCTTGATCTCGGCCCGGTGGCGCCCGAACACGCGCTCCAGCGCCAGCGAGATCTCGCCGACCGTCGCCTTGGCCCGCGCCGCCTTGACCGCCCGATGATCGCCTGCTGGCCGCCATCGATGCGCGCCTGCGTCTTGGCGGCGGCCTCCTCGATCCGCAGCTTCGGGATGCCGGCCTCGATCGCCTTGGCCATGCCGCCCAGCGCCTCGACTTCCTGGATGTGCGCCCAGGCCTTGGCGGCGAGCTCGGCGGTCAATCGCTCGACATAATAGGAGCCGCCCCAGGGATCGATGATCCGGGTCGTGCCGCTCTCCTGCTGCAGCAGGATCTGGGTGTTGCGGGCGATGCGGGCCGAAAAATCGGTCGGCAAGGCGAGCGCCTCGTCGAGCGCATTGGTGTGCAGCGACTGGGTGTGCCCTTGCGTCGCCGCCATCGCCTCGATCATCGTGCGCGGCACATTGTTGAACACGGCCTGCGCCGTCAGCGACCAGCCGGAGGTCTGGCAATGAGTGCGCAGCGGCAGCGACTTCTCGTTCTTGGCGCCAAAGTCCTTGACGAGCTTCGCCCAGATCAGCCTTGCCGCCCTGAGCTTGGCGACCTCCATGAAGAAGTTCATGCCGATCGCCCAGAAGAACGACAGGCGCGGCGCGAACACGTCGACGCTGAGGCCGGCGCGCTGGCCGGCGCGGATATACTCGACGCCGTCGGCGAGGGTGTAGCCGAGTTCCAGGTCCTGCGTCGCCCCGGCCTCCTGCATGTGGTAGCCGGAGATCGAGATCGAGTTGAACTTCGGCATGTTGGCCGAGGTATAGGCGAAGATGTCGCCGATGATCCGCATCGAGGGGCCGGGCGGATAGATATAGGTGTTGCGGACCATGAACTCCTTGAGGATGTCGTTCTGGATGGTCCCCGAGAGCTTTGCCGCCGGCACGCCCTGTTCTTCCGCGGCGACGATGTAGAGCGCCAGCACGGGGAGCACCGCGCCGTTCATCGTCATCGAGACGCTCATCTCACCGAGCGGGATGCCGGAGAACAAAGTGCGCATGTCGTAGATCGAATCGATCGCGACGCCGGCCATGCCGACATCGCCGCCGACGCGCGGATGGTCGCTGTCATAGCCGCGATGGGTGGCAAGATCGAAGGCGACCGAGAGCCCCTTCTGCCCGGCGGCGAGGTTCCTCCGGTAGAAGGCGTTCGAATCCTCGGCGGTGGAGAAGCCGGCATATTGCCGGATCGTCCAGGGCTGGTTGACATACATGGTCGGGTAGGGCCCGCGCAGATAGGGCGGCAGGCCGGGCAGGCTGTCGACGAAGGAAAGCCCCTCGCGGTCCTCAGCCGTATAGACCGGCTTCACCGCAATCCCCTCCGGCGTCTGCCAGAAGTCGCCGGTCGCGGGCGAGGTGGTCTGCGTGGCCGCGCCACCG
>NZ_JXTJ01000011.1 GCF_001509835.1 Allobosea sp. WAO | reverse complement strand
CTCAGCCAGATCCTGCACTGACACAGGCCATTTCCGGCGTCGCAGCCACAGGCTCTTGGCTTCGATCGCGATGGCTTCGGATGGGCATCCCGGTGGATGTCCATCCGGTCCTGCTCCAAAGGAGACGGAGGCTTTGCAGGCGGAGCTCGCCACTCGGGAATGCATGGACATTCCATCGAAAGCTGACGGCTAACTGTCCCGCGCGCCGAAGAGCTGCGAGATCGCCAGCAGCAGCGAGGTGATCACGATCATGATCGTCGAGATCGCGGCGATGGTCGGGTCGATCTGGTCGCGCAGGGCCATGAACATCATCCGCGTCAGCGTCGAGTTCTCGCCGCCGGAGATGAACAGGGCGATCACCACCTCGTCGAACGAAGTGAGGAAAGACAGCACAGCGGAGGTGACGATGGCGAAGCGGATCTGCGGGACCGTCACCTGCAGGAAGGCCTGCGTGCGTGTCGCGCCAAGGCTGCGGGCGACACGCTCCTGATCGAGATCGAAGCTCTTCAGCGCCGAACCGACGATCATCATCACGATCGGAACGGCCAGCATCGTATGCGCCAACACGATGCCGAGGAGCGAGTTCACCATCTTCAACTGCACGAAGACATAGAACAGCGCGATGCCGGCGAGGATGACGGGAACGATCGTCGGCGTCAGCAAAGCGAGGATCGCGACCCCGGTGAAGCGCAGCCGCGAAACATGTAGGCCGTAGGCGGCGAGCACGCCGAGCGGCGTCGCCAGCAGCGACGTCAGGAAGCCAGCCTTGAACGAGGTCGCTGTCGCCGCCATCCAGCCCGAGGAGGAGAAATAGGCCTCGTACCAGCGCAGCGACCACTGCCGCGGCGGGAATTCGAGATATTGCGAATGCGAGAACGACATCGGGATCACGATCAGCGTCGGCACGGCCAGGAAGGCCAGCACCAGCACGCCGAGCGCATAGAGCCAGAGCCGCGAGCGGTGGCTGATCTGCGTGTCGCTCGCGGGACGGTCGAGCCAGCTCATCGTCAATGCCCCGATCCGAACAGGCCGGCGCCGCGCGAGAGCTTCGCGGCCAGGACGAGCACGACCAGCGTGATCGCCAGCAGCACCACGCCGAGCGCGCTCGCCGCTCCCCAGTTGAAGAACAGCTCGATGTCGTTGGCGATCCGGTTGGAAACCATCGTGACCTTGCCGCCGCCGAGCATGGCCGGTGTCACGTAGAAACCGAGGCAAAGCACGAAGACCAGCGAGGCGCCGGCCGCAAGACCGGGCAACGACAGCGGAAAGAACACGGTCCAGAAGCCGTGCACCGGCGTCGAGCCGAGGCTCGAGGCGGCGCGCAGGAGATTGCCGTCGATGGCGCGCATCGTGCCGTAGAGCGGCAGCACCAGGAAGGGCAGCATGATGTGGACCATGCCGATCAGCGTGCCCCCGGCATTGTGCACGAGCTGCAGCGGCTCGTTCCACAATCCCAGTTTGATGCCCCATGTGTTGACCAGCCCGCTGCGCTGCAGGAGCACGAGCCAGGCATAGGTGCGCACCAGCAGCGAGGTCCAGAACGGCAGCAGTACGGCGATCATGCAGAGATTGGCGGCGCGCCGCGGCAGTTGTGACAGGAAATAGGCCAGCGGATAGCCGATCAGGATGCAGATGATCGTCGTCGCCAGGCTGATCTCGAAGGTCGTCCGAAAAGTGCGGCCATAGGACGGCTCGGCCAGCATGCGCCGATAGTGTTCGAGGCTGAGCGCGCCGGCATCGTCGCGGAAGGACAGGCCGAACAGCCAGGCCATCGGGATCAGCATGGCGACGATGACCAGCAGCAGCGCCGGTGCCGCGAGACCGGCGAGGCCGAGACGTTCGCGCCATTGGTCGCGCCGCAACGCCGCCTTGTGGAAATCCCCGTCAGGACCGGCGGCCGCGGCCACGCTTTCGGCGCTCACGGTGCCTCTCCGCTTTCGTCGGCGAGCAGGACGGTATCCTCGACTGCGAGGCCGATCCGCACGGGAGCGCCGACCAGCGGCGCGGCAGCTGCCCCGCCCCGTGTTGCGAGCCTGAGCGCGACGGGGCTGCCATCGCCCAGCACCGCCTGTACCAGCAGCGTATCGCCCTGATAGATCACGCCGGTGACGCGGGCTTCGAAGCAGTTCATGCCCTCGCCTTCTCCGGCGGCGAGGAGGTGCAGCCGCTCGGGCCGCAGCACCATCGTGCACCGCCCTCCCGAGACCGGCAGCTGACGCGCGTGGATGATCGAACCGGCCGCGCGGCAGACGCCGCCCGCAACCTCAGCCCGGATGAAAGAGGATTCGCCAATGAATTCGGCGACGAAGCGGCTGCCCGGCTCGTCATAGATCGCCCGCGGCGTATCGATGCGCGCGATCCGCCCGCGATTCAGCACCGCGATCCGGTCCGACATGGTCAGCGCCTCGCGCTGGTCGTGCGTGACGTAGACGGTAGTGGTGCCCAGCCGCTCATGAAGCTGGCGCAGCTCGATCTGCATGCGCTCGCGCAACTGCTTGTCGAGTGCCGAGAGCGGCTCGTCCATCAGGATGATGCGCGGCTCGAACACGATCGCCCTCGCAAGCGCGACGCGCTGGCGCTGGCCGCCGGAGAGCTGGTCGATCCGCCGGCTGCCGAAGCCGCCGAGCTGGACCGTCTCCATCGCCGCCTCGACGCGGCGCGCGATCTCCGTCGCGGCAACCCGGCGCAGCCGCAGCGGGAAGCCGACATTGCGCGCGACATCCATATGCGGAAACAGCGCGTAGTTCTGAAAGACCATGCCGATCTCGCGCTTGTGCGGCGCGAGCCTGACGACTTCGCGCTCGCCAAAGCGGATGCTGCCCTGATCCGGCCGAAGGAAGCCGGCGATCGCCATCAGCAGCGTGGTCTTGCCGGAGCCGGAAGGCCCGAGCAGGGTCAGGAATTCGCCGGGCCGGACATCGAGGTCGATCTCGTCGAGCACGGAGACCGCACCGTAAGCCTTGCTCAGGCGGCGGACCGTGATCGGCAGAGCCGTCACGGATCCAGCCATAGCAGCGGCCGCACCATGCGGCCGCTCGTGATCGCCGCTGGGCCTCATTCGGTCAGCATGTTCTGGTAGGCGGCCGAGGCCTGGGCTTCGAACTTGATGTACCAGTCGAGGTCGATCGGCAGCTGCTTGGCGGCATTGTCGGGATGCGACGGCAGGGTCTTGGCATAGGCCGCGTCGATCGCGCCGCCCTCATAGGCCTTCTTGTTGGTCGGCCCGTAGGTGATGTATTTCGTGAATTCCGCCTGGTATTGCGGCTTGCTGATCTCGGCGAGGAACTTCATCGCCAGATCCTTGTTGGGCGCGCCCTTCGGGATCGCGAAGCAGTCATAGTCGGCGAGCCCCTGGTTGAAGGTATAGGCGACCTTGGCGCCGTCCTTGGCGGCGACGTCGAAGCGGCCGTTCCAGCCGGTGATCATGTCGACCTCGCCGTCCTTCATCAGCTGGGCATGCTGCGCGCCGGAGCTCCACCAGACCGCGATATGCGGCTTCAGCTCGCGGATCTTCTTGATTGCGCGCTCGATGCCGCCGGGTTGGGACAGGACCTTGTAGACCTTATCGGCGGGAACCCCGTCGGCCATCAGGGCCGGCTCCAGCGCCCCGGCCACGCCCTTGCGGTAGGAGCGCTTGCCCGGGAACTTCTTCACGTCCCAGAAATCCGCCCAGCTCTGCGGGCCCTTGTCGCCATAGGTCTTGGTGTTCCAGGCCAGCACGGTCGAGAAGACGTCGCCGCCGACACAGTAATCCTGGGCGGTGCCGGGCAGGAAGCTCGAGGTGTCGATCACCTTGTAGTCGAGCTTCTCGAGGATGCCCTCGGAGCCCGCCCGCGCCGCGCTGCCCGAGCCGCTGGCGACCACATCCCAGGTCACGGCACCGGCCTTCACCTTCAGGCGGAGGTCGGCGATGCTGCTATAGGTCTCTTCCTTGATCTTGATGCCGAGCGCCTTGGCGGCGGGCTGGAAGAGCGCTTTGCTCTGCCCCTCCTGATAGGAGCCGCCGAAGGAGACGACGGTCAGTTCCTGCGCCAGGGCCGGCGCGGCACTGAGCAGCCCCATGACGAGGGCAAGGGCCGTTGTTGACTTCACGATCGGCTGGCGCGGCATGTCAGTTCTCCTGATCTGGACGGTGCTTTTCCATCGGTGGCGTCGGCGCGGGCGGCTTTGTAGCCGGCCTTCGCAGTTCTCCCCGCCTGCAGAGTTTGATGAAATTGGTCTGGCGATAAGGTCCACTCTGAGAATTCGGGGTGACCAATCGGAAGGCTCAGCGTGCCAGGCGATCGCGCCAGCGGTAGTAGAGGACCGAAGGCGCGAGGAACCAGGGATTGCCGGTGTAGAATGGCCGCGTCTGGAACGGCAGCTGGTCGAAGGCAGTCGCACCTTCGGGAAGGCCGAGCACCTGCTGGCCGAGGCGCATGCCGAGATAGCTCGCCATGCCGACGCCCGAGCCGCAATAGCCCATGGCGTAGTACATCCCGTCATGGCGGCCGATATGCATCAGCTCGTCGAAGGTGTAGGCGACGAAGCCGCACCAGGAATGGCTGATCTTCGTTTCCGCCAGTTCCGGGAAGATGCCGCTCATCGCGGCGTGCAGGTCGGGCCCGCTCCGGCGCGGATCGGTCTCGCTCAGCGAGACCCGCCCGCCGAACAGGATGCGCCGCCGGTCTGGTGAAGCACGATAGTAATAGACCACCTTGCGGGTGTCGCTGACGATGCGGTTGCGCGGGATCAGCTTGTCGACGAGCGCGGGATCGAGCGCCTCCGTCGCGATGACGTAGCTGCCGATGGAGATGACGCGGCGGCGCAGCCAGCCCGTCAGCGGGCCGGTATAGCCATTGGTGGCGATGACGACGTCCCGCGCCCGGATCGTGCCGCGCGGCGTCTCGACCAGAAAATCCTTGCCGAGCCGGCTGATCCCCTGCGCCGGGCAGAACGGCACGAGCTCGGCGCCGGCGGCGACCCCTTTTGCCAGCAGGCCCTGATGGTAGCGTGCCGGATCGATGGACGCGTGGCTCTCATAGACGACGCCGCCATGATAGAGGTCCGAGCCGATCTCGCTGCGCTGCTCGGAGCGCGGCACGACATGGCAGGCGACCTCTAGCCCTTTCGGCTGGCTGTCGACGCTGCGCGCCAGCTCCTCGTACTTGCCCGGCGAATGCGCGGCGTGGAAGCGGCCGACCACGCTGAAATCGCAATCGATCTCTTCCTCGCGTACGAAATCGCCGACGAAGCGCAGCGAGTTCCGGCCCTCCTGCTGGATCGCGAAGGCGCGCTCCTTGCCATGGCGCCGGGAGAGTTCGGCAAAGCTCGGCTTCACGCTGGTGGAGATCTGCCCGCCATTGCGCGTGCTGCAGCCGAAGCCCGCCGCCTCGGCATCGAGGACGACCGTATGGCGCCCGCCGCGCGCAGTCTGGAGCGCGGCGTGCAGGCCGGTGTATCCGGAGCCGACGACCACGACATCGGCCTGTTTCGGCGGCTCGGAGAGCGGCAGCTCCGGCCTGGGCACCGCGTCCCACCAATAAGGCGCAGCCTTGAAATCGCTGGCGAACAGCGCGCTCGACATCTTTGCGTCTTCCCCCCGGCGACTCAAATCCGCGCCACCACACTCTTGAGCTTGCAGTAGCTGCGCAAGCCCGCCATGCCCTTGGCCCGGCCAAAGCCGGATTTGCGGTTGCCGCCGAAAGGCATCGCCACGCCGCCGGCGAAGAACTCGTTGATGTAGACCTGGCCGGCATCGACCGTTCGGGCGAAGCGCCAGGCCCGGGCGTGGTCGCGCGTGTAGATGCCGGCGACGAGCGCGTAGCGGGTTGCGTTGGCGGCCGCGACTGCTTCCTCGAAATCGGAAACGATCTGGACCGTAAGGACCGGGCCGAAGATCTCCTCCTGTACCAGCGGATCGTCCGGCCCTTGCGCCTGCACGATGGTCGGTTGGTAGAACCAGCCGCCACCGCAGGCTTCAGGCGGCACGATCGCGCCTCCCGTCAGGATGCGGTTGCCGGCCGCGCGCGCCCGCTCGACATGGGCCGCGACGCGCGCGAGCTGCGCCGGCGAGTTGATCGGCCCGATCCCGGCATCGCTCAGGCCATGGCTCGGCCGCAACGCCTGCGCCCGCGCCACCAGACGATCGAGCAGCTGCTCGGCTATGGCCTCTTCGACGATCAGCCGCGAGCCGGCCGAGCAGATCTGGCCGGCATTCTCGAAGATCGCCTCGATCACTCCCTCGGTTGCCGCGTCCAGATCGCAATCGGCCAGCAGGACCACCGGCGATTTGCCGCCGAGTTCCAGCACCAGACGCGTCACATGCTCGGCTGCGGAACGCATCACGCGCTGTCCTGTCGCGACCGAGCCGGTGAAGGTGACGTGGTCGATGCCGGGATGCGCGACCAGGGCAGCGCCCGCATCGCCCCCCGTGCCGACGACGACGTTGAGGACGCCTTCGGGCAAGCCGGCCTCGTGCAGCAGTTCAGCCAGCATCAGCGTGGTGAAGGGGGTCTGCTCGGCCGGCTTGACGACGAGCGTGCAGCCGGCGGCGAGCGCTGGCGCGATGCCGCGCGCAGCCGTCGACAAGGGATAATTCCAGGGCACGATCTGCGCGGCGACGCCGACCGGCTCCTCGAAGGTGACGCCGACATGGTCGGACCCGAGCGGGACATTGTCGCCATGCAGCTTGTCGGCCGCGCCGGCATAATAGGCAAAGGCCCGCACCACGCCGGCGACGTCGCCCTCGGCCTCCGCCAGCCGCTTGCCGGAATCGAGGGTCTCGACCACGGCAAAGCGCGCCGCCCGCTCGGCGATCAGCCGGCTCGCCCGCATCAGGATCTCGCCGCGCGCCGCTGGGGAAAGCCGCGACCATGGACCGGCAAGCGCGGCGCGCGCGGCCGCGACGGCGCGGTCGACATCCTCGCCGTCCCCTGCCGCGAAGGAGGCGAAGGCCGCCCCTCGACCGGGATCGAAGCTCTCCATCTCGCGCCCGGAAACCGACGGGACGAAGTGGCTAGAGATGAAATGGCCGCGCGGCAGATTGGCGAGTGTGCCCGTTCGCTGCGCCTCTTCGACGAGCCGCGCCTTTTCCACGCTCACGCCTCCAGCTCGGTGACGCGATACTGCGCCCGCTCCAGCCAGGAAGGTTCGATCTCGACGCCCCAGCCCGGGCCGTCGGGGATCGCGACCATGCCGTCGCGCGCCTGCGGTGGATTGCGCAGCAGGCCCTGCTCCCAGGGATAGTAGTCGGGGCCCTCGATCGAGAACTCGACATAGGGCCCGGCATTGGCGAGCGCGCCCATCACATGCAGGGTGAACACCGTGACCAGCGACTGGTTGGCGGAATGCGGCGTCACCGGCAGGCCCGCTTCGGCCGCCCAGCGTGCCACGGTCAGCATGCGACCCACCCCGCCGATATAGCAGATGTCGGGCTGCACCACGTCGACAGCCCGCCCGTCGATCATGGCGCGCCAGACGGCAAGATCGCAGTCCTGCTCGCCGCCGGTGACGTCGAGATCGAGGGCATCGCGGACCTCGCGCGTCCAGGCGTGTTCCCAATAGGGGCAGGGCTCCTCGAAATGGACGATCCCGTTGTCCTGCAGCATGCGCCCGACGGCGATAGCCTTGGCCGGCGAATAGCCGCTGTTGGCGTCGACCAGAAGCGTCGCCCCATCGCCGAGCGCCGCCCGGATCTGCGGCACGATCGCCTCGGTCCGGCCCGGCCATTCATCCTGGTCGCGGCCGCATTCGCGCCCGACCCGGAACTTGAAGGCGCGATAGCCATGGGCGTCGCGCAGCCGCAGGAAGCGCTCGGCCTCCGCCTCCGGCGTGATCTCGCCGCGCTTCATGCTGGAGGCATAGACCGGGAAGGGCCGCGGCGTGCCGCCGAGCAGTTCGCAGACGCTTTTGCGCTCGCGCCGGCCGCGCAGGTCCCAGAGTGCCGTGTCGAGCCCGGTCAGGGCACGGCAGAGATAGGAGCCCGGAAACTTGTGCTCGCGCTCGCAGATCGTCGCGACGAGCTCGTCGATGGCGAAACCGTCCTCGCCGATCGCCCAGCGCGCCACCTGGCGATGGAAGACGGTCGCGGTGATGTCGGCATTGTAGGGCGAGAACTGCCCCCAGCCCTGGCTGCCATCCTCGCAGGTCGCGCGGACGAAGCCGACATCCTGGGTCGAGAAGCTTTCGAGCCTGGTGATCTTCATGGCCGCCGCTGCCGCATCCGAAAATCGCCTACCGGCGGGAGTGCGGGTCGGCGTCGGCGCAAGAAGGGGCTTGAATTGGCCTGAACCCAAGGGCCATTCTGGCCAAAACGGCAGTCCACTCATAACGGACGCCGATGGGGGATGAATGGTCAAACGCGAAGAGGGAGCCTTGCTCCAGTCGATCGTTCTCGATCGCAAGGGCGCGCACGGGCTCAGCGTGCAGATCTGCGCCGGCTTGCGGGAGCTCATTCTCGGCGGAGCCTTGAAGGTCGGCGAGCGCCTGCCGGCGACGCGGACGCTGGCGCAGGAATTCGGCGTCGCCCGCACCACCATCGTCGAGAGTTTCGAGCGGCTGGCTGCCGAGGGATTGATCGAGACCCGGATCGGCTCCGGCACCTTCGTCAGCCAGGCGCTCGCCAATGAGCGTCCGGCTCCGGCCGCCGCCGCGGTCGCGGTGCCGACTGCCCGTGTCAAGCTCGCCGAGGCGATGAACACCGCCTCGAAACTGTTCGGCACCCGGCTGCCGCACCAGCCGCGCGCCTTCACCACGGCGATGCCCGCGTTCGACGCCTTCCCAATGGCGCAATGGTCGAAGCTCTCCGGGCGGCATTGGCGCAAGGCCCGCCATCAGGTCCTCGGCTATCCCGATCCGCATGGCGAGCTCGTGCTGCGGCAGGCAATCGCGGCACATCTGCGCCTCAACCGGGGCATCGCCTGCGAATGGCAGCAGATCTTCGTAGTCGCCGGCGCCCAGCAGGCCTTCCAGCTCATCGCCGCGACCCTGCTCGATCCCGGTGACAAGGTCTGGTTCGAGGATCCCGGCGCTATCGGCGCCCGCAACAGCCTGATCCAGTCGGGTGCCGATCTGGTGCCGGTCCCGGTCGATGAATCCGGGCTCGTCGTCGAGGAGGGCCTACGCCGCGCGCCGGATTTCAGGCTAGCCTTCACGACGCCGGCGCATCAGCAGCCACTCGGCGCCAAGATGAGCCTGGAGCGCCGTCTCGCTTTGCTCGAGGCGGCGGAGGCGAGCGGCGCCTGGATCATCGAGGACGATTGGGACGGCGAGTTCTGCTTCCAGGGTGCCCCCATGGCGACGCTCGCCAGCATCGACCGCAGCGGCCGCGTGATCTATGTCGGGACGTTCTCGAAGACGCTGTTCCCGTCGCTGCGGCTCGGCTTCCTCGTCGCGCCGCCGCAGCTTTCCGAACAGATCGGCATCTGCCTCGACGCCTTCTCGCCCGGCGTTCCGACCGCGTTGCAAGGCATCGTCGCCGATTTCATCGTCGAGGGGCATTTCGCGACGCATGTCCGGCGCATGCGCAAGCTCTATCAGGAGCGCTATCAGGCGCTCTTCGACGCGGCGCAGGAACATCTGTCGCCGGATCTGGAGGTGGTGCCGACCCAGACCGGCATGCACACCATCGCCTTCCCGCGCAAAGGGCTGGAGGCCGTCGCGATCGCGCAGGCCGCCGCGCGCAGAGGTGTGACGGTCGCGCCGATCAGTCGCTTCTGCCTCGAACCGCTCGCGCGCGACGGGCTCGTGCTCGGCTTCAGCGGCTTCCCGCCCTCGGAAATCCGCGCCGGCGTCACCGGCCTGCGGCGCAGCATCGACGACCTCGTCACGCAGGGCGACTGGACTGGCGTTTCGGCGGGAATGGTCCTTAGCGGCAAGCCCAATTCCCCGTAGAGGCGCAGATGAGCGGGTCCGGTTCGGAGCCCGCCAGAAAAACTGTCGGCAGGATCAGAAGCTTGACCGAGTGGGACGTCATCATCATCGGCGCGGGCTCTGCCGGCTGCGTGCTGGCCGGGCGCCTCGCCGAGGCGAGTGTTGGCTCGATCCTGGTGATCGAGGCCGGGCCGCGCGATCTCAGCCCCTGGGTTCACCTGCCAATCGGCTACGGCAAGACCTTCTACCATCCTCGGCTGAACTGGATGTACCGGACGACGGCGCAGCCTGGGCTCGCCGGGCGCGAGATCTACCAGCCGCGCGGCAAGGTCGTGGGCGGTTCGAGCGCGATCAATGCGATGGTCTATGCCCGCGGCCAGGCCGAGGACTACGAGGAATGGGAGCGGCTCGGCAATCGCGGCTGGGGCTGGTCCGAGGTGCTCGCCGCCTATCGGCGCATGGAGGATCATGCACTCGGCAACTCCACCTGGCACGGCGTCGGCGGCCCGCTTCATGTCTCGGATATCGCAGGCGAGGTGCATCCGCTCACGGCCCACTTCGTCAAGGCGACGGGCGAGGTCGGCCTGCCCTTCAATCCTGACCTGAACGGCGCAACCAGCGAAGGCGCCGGCATCTACCAGATCACCACACGCGATGGCCGGCGCGAATCCGCGGCGCGCGCCTTCCTGCATCCAGCCCGCCGACAGGGCCGGCTCAAGCTTGAAACCGACGTGCTGGTGACACGCATCCTGTTCGAGGGGCGCCGCGCCGTCGGCGTCGAGGCCCGGCGCGGCGGCGAGACCCTGCGCTTCCGCGCACGGGGCGAGATCATCCTCGCTGGCGGCGCCTTCAACACGCCCCAGCTGCTGCAGCTTTCGGGCATCGGACCGGGGGAGCTGCTGAGCCGGCATGGCATCGCGCCCGTGCACGACCTGCCGGCGGTCGGGCGCAATCTGCAGGACCATCTCTGCTACGACCATGTTTTCCGCTCGCGGCTGCCGAGCCTGAACGACGCGCTCCTGTCCTGGCCGGGTCGGATCGGCCTGGCCGCGAACTACCTGCTGCGCCGGCGCGGCCCGCTCTCGCTCAGCGTCAACCAGGGCGGCGGCTTCTTCCGCACGAGGCCGGGCCTCGCCCGCCCGGACATGCAGCTCTATTTCTCGCCGATGAGCTACGAGCGCGCCGTGCCGGGCGTTCGAGCCCTGATGAAGCCCGATCCCTTCCCCGGCTTCAGCCTCAGTGTCTCGCCCTGCCGGCCGCGCAGCCGCGGCCATGTCGCGATCCGTTCGCCCGACCCCATGCAGGTCCCGGAGATCGCGCCGAACTATCTCGCCGATCCCGAAGACCTGATCGAACTCCTGGAGGGCGTGCGCTTCCTACGCCGTCTGGCCGCGACCCCGACCTTCTCATCCTTGATCGAGGCGGAGATCAGGCCCGGCCCCGCCGTGGTCGATGATGCCGGACATGTCGATGCGATCCGCCGCAACGCCTATTCGGTCTTCCATCCCTGCGGCAGTTGCCGAATGGGCCCCGATGCGCGGGAGGCGGTCGTCGATCCGCGCCTGCGGGTGCACGGCATCGAGGGGCTGCGCGTTGCGGACGCCTCGATCTTCCCGGTGATCCCCTCCGGCAACATCAACGCTCCCGCGATGATGGTCGGCCAACGCGCCGCCGAGCTGATGCTGTCCAACTGACCCGGCCCCCCAACCGGCGAAGGCCGGCCCTGCATAACTGGAGGAAAGACCATGATCACGCGGCACGAAGTGACCGGCAGGCTGAGCAAGGTGCTCGTCGCCAACGGCTTCGCCTTCCTCTCCGGGCTGACGGCGAACGACCGCAGCGGCGGCGTCGCCGAGCAGACGACCGACATCCTGCGCCAGATCGACGGCTATCTCGCCACCGCCGGCACCGACAAGACTCGCATCGTCGTCGCCAATATCTGGCTCAAGGACATCTCGACTTTCAGCCAGATGAACGCCGCCTGGGAGGCCTGGGTCGACCCGGCACAGCCGCCGGCGCGCGCCACTGTCGAATCGCGGCTGGCAGCCGAGAATATCCTCGTCGAGATCCAGGTTCAGGCGCTGGTCTGAATACGGCGCGGCTCGGCACTATTCTGCCGGGAACCCCTTTCGCCGGATAAGATTTCGTTGAAAGATCGCGCAGCGGAAACGGATGAGCAGTATGAGCCAGCCATACACGATGGATGATCTCGCTTCGGACGTTGCGGCAGGCCGGATCGATACAGTTTTGGTCTGCCAGGTCGACATGCAGGGGCGCCTGATGGGCAAGCGCTTCCATGCCGAGTTCTTCCTCGAAAGCGGCCATGCAGAGACCCATAGCTGCAATTATCTGCTGGCGACCGACATGGAGATGGAAACCGTTGCCGGCTATGCGGCGACGAGCTGGGCCGCCGGCTATGGCGACTACACGATGAAGCCGGATCTCTCGACCCTGTGCAGGATTCCCTGGCTGGAGGGAACGGCGCTCGTCCTCTGCGACGTGCTCGACCATCACGGGCACGATGAGGTCGCGCATTCGCCGCGGGCGGTCCTGAAGAAGCAGGTGAAGCGGCTCGAAGCCATGGGGCTCAAAGCCTACATGGCCTCCGAGCTCGAATTCTTCCTGTTCGACCAGAGCTATGACGCGGCCCGCGAGAGCGGCTACCGCAATCTCAGGACGGCCAGCGGCTACAACGAGGACTACCACATCTTCCAGACGACCAAGGAGGAGGATGTGATGCGGGCGATCCGCAACGGCCTGCACGGCGCCGGCATCCCGGTCGAGAACTCCAAGGGCGAGGCCTCGGCCGGCCAGGAGGAGATCAATGTCCGCTATGCCGACGCGCTGACGATGGCGGACCGGCACGCGATCATCAAGAACGCCTGCAAGGAGATCGCCTGGTCGCGCGGCAAGGCCATCACCTTCCTCGCCAAATGGGACTATGGCGCCGCCGGCTCCTCCTCGCATATCCACCAGTCGCTCTGGAGCGCCGACGGCAGGACGCCTCTTTTTCTCGACAAGGAGGCCAAGCACGGAATGTCCGCGCTGATGCGGAGCTATGTGGCGGGGCTGCTCGCCCATGCCTCCGAGATCACCTGCTTCCTCGCGCCCTATATCAACTCCTATAAGCGCTTCGTCGCCGGCACCTTCGCACCGACCAAGGCGATCTGGAGCCGCGACAACCGTACCGCCGGCTACCGGCTCTGCGGCGAAGGGACCAAGGGTGTGCGGATCGAATGCCGTGTCGGCGGCTCCGATCTCAACCCCTACCTCGCCATGGCTGCACTCATCGCCGCCGGGATTTCTGGCATCGAGCAGAAGCTCGAGCTGGAGGAGCCCTATGTCGGCGACGCCTATGGCGGGCGCGACATCCGCGAGATTCCGAAAACCCTGCGCGACGCCACCGCCGCCCTGTCAGGCTCGAAGATGCTGCGCGAGGCGTTCGGCGACAGCGTGATCGACCACTATGTCCGCGCCGCCGCCTGGGAGCAGGAGGAGTATGATCGCCGGATCACCGACTGGGAGGTGAGACGCGGCTTCGAGCGCGCCTGAGCCGCTCGATAACAACACGCCCCTCTCGGATAGCCGGAAGCAGACGATGACGATGATCCAGTGCATTTCGCCGGTGGATGGCTCGGTCTATGCCGAACGTCCGGCATCCTCCCTCGACGAGGCCCGCGCCGCGATCGCCCGGGCAAGGGCGGCGCAGAAGGCCTGGGCGAGGCGCCCGCTCGACGAGCGCGTCGCCCTCGTCCTAAAGGGCGTCGCGCGGCTCAACGAGATGGGTGAGGAGGTCGTCACCGAACTCGCCTGGCAGATGGGGCGCCCCGTCAAATACGGCGGCGAGTTCAAGGGCTTCAACGAGCGCTCGAACTACATGGCCGAGATCGCCGGAAGCGCGCTGGCGCCGCTGGTGGTCGAGAGCAGCGAAGCCTTCGAACGCCGCATCGCCCGCGAGCCGCATGGCGTCGTCTTCGTGATCGCGCCATGGAACTACCCCTATATGACCGCGATCAATTCGGTCGCCCCGGCGCTGATGGCCGGCAACACGGTCGTCCTGAAACATGCCAGCCAGACCCTGCTGGCGGGCGAGCGGCTGGCGCGGGCCTTCCACGAGGCCGGCGTGCCCGAGGAGGTATTCGTCAACCTCTTCCTCGATCATGAGACGACCGCGCGCCTGCTCGCCGAGCGGCAGTTCGACTTCGTCAACTTCACCGGCTCGGTCGCCGGCGGACGTGCGATCGAGCAGGCAGCCGCGGGAACCTTCACCGGCCTTGGCCTCGAACTCGGCGGCAAGGATCCCGGCTATGTCATGGAGGATGCCGATCTCGACGCCGCCGTCGACACGCTGATGGATGGCGCGACCTTCAATTCCGGGCAGTGCTGCTGCGGCATCGAACGCGTCTATGTGCATGAGAGCCTGTACGACGCCTTCGTCGAGAAATCGGTCGCCTGGGTTTCGAACTACCGCCTCGGCAATCCGCTCGACCCGCAGACCACGCTCGGGCCGATGGCGCATCGGCGTTTCGCCCGCACCGTGCGCGAGCAGATCGCGGAGGCCGTGGCGAAGGGCGCACGGGCGCTGGTCGATCCAAAGCTCTTTCCGCAGGACGATGGCGGGGCCTATCTCGCGCCGCAGATCCTGGTCGATGTCGATCATTCCATGGCTTTCATGCGCGAGGAGACCTTCGGCCCTGCCGTCGGCATCATGAAGGTCAGCGGAGACACCGAGGCCGTTAGCCTGATGAACGATTCCCGCTATGGCCTCACGGTGTCGCTCTGGACGCGCGACACCGAGCGCGCGGCCCGGCTCGGCCAGGAGCTCGAGACCGGCACCGTCTTCATGAATCGCGCCGACTATCTCGACCCGGCGCTGTGCTGGACCGGCGTGAAGGAAACCGGCCGCGGCGGCTCGCTCTCCGTGATCGGCTTCCACAATCTCACGCGTCCGAAATCCTACCATCTGAGGAAGTTGAGCTGATGCCGATCACCGCGAACTGGAGCTATCCGACCGCCGTCAAGCTCGGCGCCGGCCGGATCAGGGAGCTCGCCGAGCATTGCAAGGCGCTCGGCATGAAGCGGCCGCTGCTCGTCACCGATCGTGGCCTTGCGACCATGCCGATCACGCAGAACGCGCTGGAGATCCTCGATGCCGGCGGGCTCGGGCGGGCGATCTTCGCCGATGTCGATCCGAACCCGAACGAGCGCAACCTCGAAGCCGGCGTCAGGGCCTTCAAGGATGGCGGCCATGACGGCGTCGTCGCCTTCGGCGGCGGCTCCGGCCTCGATCTCGGCAAATGCGTCGCCTTCATGGCCGGCCAGAGCCGCCCGGTCTGGGATTTCGAGGATATCGGCGACTGGTGGACGCGCGCTTCGGTCGAGGGCATCGCGCCGATCGTCGCGGTGCCGACCACGGCCGGGACGGGCTCCGAAGTCGGGCGCGCCTCGGTGATCACCAACTCGCAGACCCAGACCAAG
Source organism: Allobosea sp. WAO (assembly GCF_001509835.1). Lineage (GTDB taxonomy): Bacteria > Pseudomonadota > Alphaproteobacteria > Rhizobiales > Beijerinckiaceae > Allobosea. Next base: position 138,970 of record NZ_JXTJ01000011.1, on the reverse strand, counting down.
AAGATCATCTTCCACCCGAAATTCCTGCCGGGCGTGACGATCTGCGATCCCGAGCTCACCGTCGGCATGCCCAGGGCGATCACCGCCGGCACCGGCATGGACGCCTTCGCGCATTGCCTCGAGGCCTATTCCTCGCCCTTCTTCCATCCGATGAGCCAGGGCATCGCGCTCGAGGGCATGCGGCTGGTGAAGACCTATCTGCCGCGCGCCTATGCCGACGGCGGCGATATCGAGGCGCGGACGCAGATGATGGCAGCCGCCGCCATGGGCGCGGTCGCCTTCCAGAAGGGGCTGGGCGCGATCCACTCGCTGTCGCATCCGGTCGGCGCCGTCTACCACACCCATCACGGCACCACGAATGCGGTGGTGATGCCGCCGGTGCTGCGCTTCAACCGCCCGGCGATCGAAGAGAGGATAGCGGCCGCCGCCGCCTATCTCGGCATTCCCGGCGGCTTCGACGGCTTCTACGACTTCGTACTGAAGCTGCGCGCGGAGCTCGGCATTCCCGACAAGCTCGCCGCACTCGGCGTCGGCACCGACCGCATCGACGAACTGGCGGAGGCGGCGGTGGCCGATCCCTCCACCGGCGGAAACCCGGTCGAACTCACGGTCGACGCGGCGCGGCGATTGCTGATCGAGGCGATTTGAGGAGTGTCCGCATCCGCAAGCCCGTCCGGCGAAGCGGATAGCGGCAGGGTCTGCAGAAGCGCCTTCGAACACACGGCGCTTCTTGGGCATTGCAGTCGCCCTTTCAGCCGAAAGGCATGGTCAGGGGGCACCAGTTCAGCGGAGGCGGCGCGTATCTCACGCCGCCATCCGTTCCTGCTCAGGCTTGCGAACCGGCCCCTGACCTGCCGGCGCCGGCGCCAGAGCCGCTTCGGCCTCCGCGGCGGTATCGAGGTCGAGCGCGATCACAATCAGCGTCAGGACCACGATGGGCACGCCGATCAGTGCTGCGTAGAAGGCGACGTCGATGCCGTATTGCAGGCAGCCGATCAGGATCGCGAGGGTGAGGTTGATCATCGTCCAGGGCAGCTGCTCTGCCGTGAAGAAACTCGCGTAGAGAAAGCCGAAGAGCCTGACGCCCGCCGTACGCGGCAAGACGACGAAGACGATCCAGGCGGCGAACGCCCAGATCGCCCCGCCCTCGCCGGCATAGAGCCAGCCGAATACGGGAGCGAGCGCGCTCGTCAGTGCGAGCGCGATGCGCTGCCTTGCGGTCCGCAGCGTCTCCTCATGGGTCATGGCGTGTCTCCAGTCCGTCGTCATCGAGAAGGATTCGCTCGGCGGCGCCATCGAGATCGTCGTACTGGCCGGAGCGAAGGGTCCACAGGAACGCGAGGACGCCGAGAGCGCCGAGCGTCAATGCGATGGGGATGAGGAAGAGGAGCGGGCTCAACTTGCCGCTCCGATCCGGGGTGGCCGCCCCCGCAACGCATTCAGGGTGACGAGGATCGAGCTCGCCGACATGGCTGCAGCAGCGATCAGCGGCGAGGCGAGCCCCAGCACCGCGACCGGAATCAGCGCGAGATTGTACACGGCGGCAAAGCCGAGATTCTGCCGGACGATGCCGGCCGCCTTCACGGCCGTGCGATGCGCCAGGACGACCGAGGACAGCGCCTCGGCAGGGAGCACGAAATCGGCGGCGACCTGGGTCGCCGGCACGCCATGCCCGAAGCTCGCCGAAACATGCGCCGCGGCCAGGGCCGGTGCGTCGTTAAGGCCGTCGCCGACCATCAACGGCCTGCCGCCCTCCGCCCTCCAGCCCGACAAGAGCGCGGCCTTCTCTGCCGGCTTCAGGCCGGCCCGATGGTCGGCGATTCCCAGGCTGGCGGCGCAGCTTTCGACCGCCGGCCGACGATCTCCGGACAGTATGCTGAGCTCGACCCCCGCCCTGCGGAAGTAGCCGACCGCTTCCGGGGCATCGGATCTGGTCCTGTCGACGAAGGCGAAGCGCTGTGGCGGCACGGTCTCGCCCGAGACCCAGACTTCGCTTGCCGCGTCGTTGCCAGTGGCGACAACACCGCAGAACTCCGCGCTTCCAAGCCGTGCGGCTCTGCCGTCAACGAAACCGCTGATGCCCGCGCCAGAAGTTTCCGCAACGCCCTCGACCGCGACGCCCATTCCGAGCTTGCGTGTCAGCGCTCGCGTCAACGGATGCCGACTCGTGCCGGCCAGCGCCGCGGCGAGCCGCAGCGCCTGCGGGTCGGACGGCATTTCGACGAGCTCCGCCCGTCCCTCCGTCAGGGTCCCGGTCTTGTCGAAGACCACCCGGTCGATTGCGGCCAGCCGGTCGAGCGCATCGCCCGAGCGGACCAGCACGCCGCGCCTCAGCAAACCGCCGATGGCATTGACCTGCACGGCAGGCACGGCGAGGCCGATGGCGCAGGGGCAGGCGATGATCAGCACGGTGACCGCATAGAGCAGCGCCGTCGGCAGATCGGCCCCGCCGACGAGCCACCAGCCGAGCAGCGTCATGAGCGCGATCGCGTGGACCAGCGGCGTCCAGATGCCGACGACGCGGTCAGCCAGCGTGGCGGCGCGGCCCTTCTGCAGCTGCGCCTGCTCTACCAGACGCAGAATCTCGGAGAGATGGCTTTGCGCGACCGTTTTCTCGGCACGGAGGTGGAGGATGTCAGGGCCGTTGAGATAGCCGGCGAGCACCTCATCCCCGGGGTTGATCAATTCGGGCAGCGTTTCGCCGGTCACCGCCGACCGATCGAGTATCGTTTGCCCGCTCGTGACGCGACCATCGACCGGAACCGTTTCGCCCGGCGCCACGACGACCTGCATGCCGGGCTCGACCGCCGAGGCCGGGACGATCTCGGTGCGGCCATCGCCAAGCAGCACGGTGGCGTGCTCGGCCCGCATCATGGCGAGGCGCTCGATCGCCTCGCGCGAGCGGGCGCGCACGCGGAAATCGAGATAGCGCCCGACGAGCAGCACGAAGAGCAGCATGGTCGCGCTGTCGAAATAGACGTGCGCGCCGTGCCGGATGAGCTCCATCATGCTGATCGCGGTCGCCAGGATCAACGCGGCCGCGATCGGCACGTCGATATTGGTCCGCCCCGCCCTGAGCGCACCGAAGGCGGAGCGGAAAAACGGGCGTCCGGCGATGGCCAGTGCCGGAACCGCGACGAGCGCCGAGAGCCAGTTGAAGAAGGCCTGGGTGCTGGCCGGCATGTCCTGCGCCTGACCGGCCCAGACCGCCCAGGCGAGCATCATGACATTCGACGAAGCGAAGCCCGCAATGGCGAGGCAGCGCAGCAGCTCGCGGCCGGTCCGGTCCTGCGATGTGCCGATCGAGCCGGCATCATAGGGGGCGATCGCGTAGCCCAGGCTGCGAACCGTCTCGCCGATCACCTCGGCGTGGTCGGGGTTGCCGACCCATTCGACCGAAAGCCGCCGCAGGGTCAGGTTGACCCGCGCCCGAGTGATCGCGGGATCACTCGACAGGCGGGTCTCTATCTTCCGAATGCAGTTGGCGCAGTGCACGCCTTCGACGAGCAGCTCCAATTGCTGCGTGCGCCCCGGCGCAGAGGCGACGAACGCCGACAGAAGCGCCGGCGGCAAGACGAGCGGCGAGGCGTCGACGGCAATGTCCGACCGCTGCGTCATGGACGAACATACACCTCGTCGATGACCTGCAGCGACTGCCCACCGCGCGCGATCCTGACCCGGACGAACCAACGCCCGGCCAGAGGCACGGAAAAATCGGCCAGATACGCGCCGCCGGGCTGGCGAACGAAGCGGACGGCCTGGATCTGCGGGAAGCGCGTCATCCGCTCGGCGGTCGCCTGCACCTCGTCGGCGACGAGCGCCTGCCCGCCCGCATCACGGACTTGCAAGGTCAGCTCGCCGGCCAGGTCCTGCCCCTGCTCGAAGGTGAGCGCGGTGCTCCAGCCGAGGCGGCGTGCGGCTTCGCGCTGCGCCGCGCGCTCCTCCTCGTTCAGGCCGATGCTGTAGGCATCATCCGTGACAACGCCGGTGAAGCTGCGATTCGCCAGGGTCACGAACCAGACCTCCAGTGCGGCGAGGCAGACGAAGAACAGGATGAAGCAGCCGGGTATCCAGAGGTCCTTCCGGCCGGCGGCAGCTGCGTTCCCGTTCATCGCGCCGGCCCCCAGAAATAGGTCTCGACCTCGCCGAGGGTTGCGCCGCTCTCGGCATCTGTGACGATAACGCGGATGCTGGCGCGCCCCGAGGGTGCCTGTCCGGGTGCTGCCGTGATGAAGAGGCGGTCGCTGATCCGACGATTGCCGGGCATGGCGAGCGCGACCGTTTCCTGGCCAGTCTCGCCGGTGGCGAAGCGCAAGCTCGCTCCGGCAAGCCCTTCCGCACGGATCACGACACGATCGAGATGCGGCAGGCGATGCGCGAGGCGGAAGCTGAAATCGTTGCGGACCGAGCCGTCCGAGAGCTGGACGAAGGGTGGGTTGCGCTGCGGCTCGACATCGAGCAGCACGCTTTCCATCCGGGTGATGCCGACCGCCATCGAGCCGAAGGCGAACAGGCACAGCATGGCGTAGAGCAGGGTCTTGGGCCGAAGGAGGCGAACGGCCTCCTGCTTCAGCGAGCCGGCCCGGTCCGACCCCTCGACGTCGAAGCGAATGAGGCCGGCGGGGCGCTCGATCTTCGCCATCACCTCATTGCAGGCATCGACGCAAAGACCGCAGCCAATGCAGCCCATCTGCAGACCGTCGCGAATGTCGACGCCCGTCGGGCAGACATTGACGCAGCGCATGCAGTCGATGCAGTCCCCGCGCCCCGCCTCGAAGGAGGCGGCTTCGCGGATCAGGGCGGTGAGATCGTTGAGCTCAAGACGCAGCGCCGCCTTCTTCTTGCCGCGCGGCTCGCCGCGCCAGCGCTGATAGGTGACGACGAGGCTGTCCTTGTCGAGCAGCGCCGCCTGGAAGCGCGGCCAGGGGCACATGTGCAGGCAGATGCGCTCCTTGGCATAGGCGGCGAACAGCCAGGTTGTGAGCGACAGGATGCCGATCGCGAGATACGCGCCGAGTGGCGCGGCGCCGGTCACCAGGGCCGAAGGCAGGCTCGGGGCGTCGTTGAAGAAGGCCGCGAAGCCGAACGCCGTCAGCACGGCCAGGGCGATCTGGGCGATGGGCTTGGCGATGCGCGACAGCAAGGTGCCCTTGCCGAAGAGCCGCTCGCAGAAGCGCTCCACCGTGAAGAACAGGTCGGTCCACACCGTCTGCGGGCAGGTGAAGCCGCACCAGACGCGGCCAGCCAGGGCCGTGGCACCGAACAGGGCGAAGGCGCCGAGCACGAGCGCCCCGACGGCGATCGGCAGGTCCTGCGGCCAGAATTCGAGACCGAGGACGAAGAGCCGCCTGCCCGGCAGATCGAAGAGGACGGCCTGATCCGGCAGCGACGGACCGCGATCCCAGCGCAGCCAGGGGGTGATGAAGTAGAAGGCCAGCAGCGCCCAGGCGATTGCTGTCTTGATCGTGCGGTAGCGCCCGCGCACCGTCTGCGGGATCGGCAACCGAGCCGGCCGGCGCTGGGACACCGTGTCGATGACGGCCGTGGTCGCCATCACTTTTCCCCGCCGCCGAGGGTGTGGACATAGACGGTGAGCATCCTGATGGTCGCCTCGTCGAGGCGGCTCTGCCAGGCCGGCATCTGCCCCATCTTGGGATCGGCGACCTGGCGGATGACGGCCTCGCGGCTGCTGCCGTAGAGCCAGATCGCATCGTCGAGACGCGGCGCACCCCCATCGCGGCTCCCCTCGCCCTTCGCGCCATGGCAGGCTGCGCAATTGGTCTCGTAAAGCGCGGCTCCGGGCAGGCTCGCCCTCGTCGCGTCGCGGGACCGGTCCGAGAGGCTCAGCACGAAATCGGCGGTCGCCGCGATTTCCTCCGGCTTCAAGATCTCGCCGAAGGCCGGCATCGCGCTGAGGCGCGTCTCGTCGCCCCCGTCACGAATGCCGTGGCGGATCGTGGCGTGGATGTCGGTGACCTTGCCGCCCCAAAGCCAGTCATCGTCGATCAGGGACGGGAACTGGCCGATCTGCCCACCCGCGCCGACGCCATGGCAGCCGGCGCAGTTCTCGTTGAAGGCCGCCTGCCCGCCGGCCATGGCGAAGCGGCGGAGCTCCTCATTGGCCTCGATCTTCTCGAGTGGAGTCGCGAGGAGCTGCGTGCGCCAGGCGGATTGCTGGTCGCGCGCACGGCCGGTCGCCTCGGCGAGCTCCTTCGTGCTCGACCAGCCCAAGAGCCCGCGCGCATAATCCTTCGTCGTCGCGAAGGAGGGGTAGAGCACGAGATAGCCGATCGCGAAGACCCAGGTGACCACGAAGGTGATCAGCCACCAGTTCGGGATCGGGGTCCGGAGCTCCTTGATGCCGTCCCATTCATGGCCGGTGGTGAGCTGGCCGGTCAGCGGGTCGCGCTCCTGCTTGCTCATTGGTCGCCCCCCTTTCCTTCAAACGGAATCCGGGCATGGCGCTCCATGCGGGCCCGGGCGGAGGGGCGGAACGAGAGCCAGACGATCGCGACGAAGAAGACCGTGGCGACGACGAGCCAGGCATTGAGCAGCAGGCTGATCAGGGACTGGGACATGGGTTATTCCTTCTTCCCGTCGACGCGAACCTTGGAGAAATCGACCATCGTGCCGAGCACCTGCAGGTAGGCGATCAGCGCATCCATCTCGGTGATGCGGCCCGGCTGGCCATCGAAGTCGCCGATCCGCGCGCCGGGGTAGCGGGCGAGCAGCGCCTCGGTCTTCTCGCCGGTGGCCTGGGCGCGGACATCGTCGGCGGCGCTCAAGATCGCGACCCCGTCATAGGGCACGCCGACCTTGCTCAGCGCCTGCAGATGCTCGCCGATATCGTCGAACTTCAGCTCGCGCTCCTGCAGGAACGGATAGGCCGGCATGATCGAGACCGGCACGACATCGCGCGGGTTGATCATGTGAGCGACATGCCAGGCGTTCGAATATTTGCCGCCGAGGCGTGCCAGGTCCGGGCCAGTCCGCTTCGAGCCCCAGAGGAAGGGGTGGTCGTACATGCTCTCGGCGGCGATCGAGTAGTGCCCGTAGCGCTCGACCTCGTCGCGGAATGGCCGCACCTGCTGGCTGTGGCAGGTGTAGCAACCCTCCCTTGTGTAGATGTTCCGGCCGATCTGCTCGAGCGGCGTATAGGGGCGCACGCCCTCGACCGGCTTGATCGTCTCGTCGAGCCGGAACAGGGGCACGACCTCAACCAGCCCGCCGATCGCGACGACCAGGAAGCTGAGGACGAAGAGTAGCGTCGTCGAGCGTTCGATCGTCCCGTGGTTGACTCGTTCGTCAGATGATTTCGCCATGGCAATACAGGGCCTTTCGGCTCGAATTCGGTGAGTGGGCTAGCGCTTGGCGGCAAGGGCGGATTGGAGCGAAGGGTCGGCTCCACCCTGCTCCGTCGGCACGGACTCCCGGCGCCCGGCCTTCGAATCGCGGATGGTCATGACGACGTTGATCGTCATCAGCACCGCGCCGATCAGGTAGAGCAGGCCGCCGAGCGCGCGCACGAGATAGTAGGGGTGCAGCATCGCGACGCTGTCGGCGAAGGAGTACTGGAGGAAGCCGAACTGGTCGTAGGCCCGCCACATCAGGCCCTGGGCGATGCCCGCCACCCACATCGCGGTGATGTAGAGAACGATGGCGATCGTCGCGATCCAGAAATGCCATTCGACCAGGCGATGCGACCAGAGCGGCGCGCGCCAGAGCCGCGGCACGAGATAGTAGATCGCACCGAAGACCATGAAGGCGACCCAGCCGAGCGCGCCCGAATGGACGTGTCCGACCGTCCAGTCCGTGTAGTGGCTGAGCGCGTTGACCGCCTTGATCGACATCAGCGGCCCCTCGAAGGTCGCCATGCCGTAGAAGGCGACGGCGACGACGAGGAAGCGCAGGATCGGGTCGGTGCGCAGTTTCCCCCAGGCGCCCGACAGGGTCATGATCCCGTTGATCATGCCGCCCCAGGACGGAATCCAGAGCATGATCGAAAAGGCGGCGCCGAGCGTCTGCGCCCAGTCGGGCAGCGCGCTGTAGTGGAGATGGTGCGGGCCGGCCCAGATATAGAGGAAGATCAGCGCCCAGAAATGGACGATGGAGAGCCGGTAGGAATAGATCGGGCGCTCGGCCTGCTTGGGAACGAAATAGTACATCATCCCGATGAAGCCGGCGGTCAGGAAGAAGCCGATCATGTTGTGGCCGTACCACCACTGGATCAGTGCATCCTGGACGCCCGCGAATTGCGAATAGCTCTTGGTCCCGACGAAGGAGACCGGCATCGCCAGATTGTTGACGATGTGCAGGACCGCGACCGTGATGATGAATGCGAGATAGAACCAGTTCGCCACGTAGATATGCGGCTCGCGGCGACGGGCGAGCGTGCCCGTATAGATCGTGAGATAGACCAGCCAGACCGCGAGGAGCAGCAGGTCGGCATACCATTCAGGCTCGGCGTATTCCTTGCTCTGGGTGATACCCAGCGGATAGCCGGTCATCGCGAGGATCAGGAAGAGCTGGTAGCCGAAGAAGACCAGCATGGAGAGCTGGCGGCCACCCCATAGCCCGACATGACAGGTGCGCTGGACGACATAGAGCGATGTCGCGAAGAGCGCGTTGCCGGCGAAGGCCAGCACGACACCCGAGACGTGGATCGGCCGCAGGCGCCCGAAGGTCGCGTATTCCGAGAAGTTCAGCGACGGAAACGTCAGCTGCAGGGCGATGAACAGCCCCGCAGCCAGGCCGATGAGCGCCCAGACGATCGTCGCCAGCACGAACCAGCGGACGATCTGCTCGTCATAGCCCGGAATGGCGTCGCCCCGCCCTTCCTGAAGTGTCGCCGCGCCCATTGCCGAACCCATCCTGCTGACGCGCGCTGATGAGACAGCGCGATCGATCAATATGTATGGCTTATGCCCATACATATTATGGCAAGACAAAACCAGACAAATCCAGTACGAGGTCGCCAGAACGAGGCCTGTGCGACGAAATGCGCAAAGCACCCCGGGCAAACGCCGGGACAACCGGAGGCAGGGCGCGACAAAATGTATGGCTATAAATCAGAATGGCATACATCCCGGCATCGCCAGTGGGGTTCAGACGCCCATGCACGCTCAAGAGCGAGCAGCTCGCGCCGCGCGCGAACACCAAGCGTCGCCTCTCACGCGTACGCGCCAGCGCAGCCATCATTCGCCCGGAATGGTGCTCAGCATGCCGAATGACGCTGCGGCCCGCGCAAGCGCCGGCACCGCCCTGCTGCTGACGATGGCTGCCGGTTGCGCGATGGCGCTGGTCGACACGAACATCGTCGCGGTGGCAGTTCCCGCTATCGCCCGACAGCTCGGCGCCAGCGCCGCCGAGACGCAATGGATCGTCAGCGCCTTCTTCCTGAGCTTCGCCGCAATGCTGCTGCCCGCAGGAACGATCGCCGACCGCCTCGGGCGCCGCCGGACGTTGCTTTGCGGATTGGCCGGACTCGCCGCGGCTTCGTTGTCCAGCGGCCTCGCGCCGACAGCCTCGTGGCTTCATCTCGGCCGCAGCGCGCAAGGCGCAGCGACCGCTTTCGTTCTCGCACCCGCGCTCGCGATCATCGGGCACAGATTCCACGGCGAAGCCGAGCGCAACCGCGCCTGGGCCCTCTGGGGCGGCGTGATGGGCGCGACGATGGTCGTCGCCCCGATCGCCGGCGGGCTGATCGTCCAGTCGCTCGGCTGGCGCTGGGCCTTCTTCATCAATGTGCCGATCTGCGCCGTGCTTGCAGTCGCGACGACCGCCTATGCAGAGGAATCGCAGGATCCCTCGCGCGGGCGGCTCGATCCGCTCGGCATCATTCTCTTCGCCGGAGCAATGCTCGGCCTGACCTGGGGCCTGATCGACGGCCAGGTCCGGGGCTGGGGCAGCAGGACCGCCCTCACTGGCTTCGCGCTCGGCGCCGCTGCGCTGATCGGCTTCGTGGTTGCGCAGCGCGTTCAGGCCGATGCGATGCTCGATCTTGGCCTGTTCCGCAGCCGGCACTTCATCGGCGCGGTCTGGGCGATGTTCGCCTATGCCGCAGCCGCCCAGGTCATGGCCTCGCTGTTCCCGATCTTCCTGCAGAACGGAGCCGGGCTGTCCGCGACCTCATCAGGCTTTGCGATGCTGCCATTCGCCTTCGCGATGCTGGCCTTTCCCTATCTCGGCCGGCCGCTCGCCCGCCGCCTGCGATCGCCCACAATCCTCGCGCTCGGGCTGATGGTCGTCGCTGCCGGAAATGCCCTCGCCGGATGGGGCGCCTTGTCCGGCAACTGGCTGATCCTCCTGCCCGGCATGTTCGTCATCGGAAGCGGGGCCGGGCTGCTCAATGGCGAAACCCAGAAGGCGATCATGATCGCTGTTCCGCGCGAACGAGCCGGCGTAGCCTCGGGCATCAGCACGACGGCGCGCTTCTCCGGAATCCTCATCGGGTTCGCCGGGCTGAATGCGGTTCTGGCGAGCCAGATGCGCGCGCCTATCTCCAAGGCACCATGCAATCCTGCTGCCTCCTGCGATCTCGCGCCCTTCGCCCTGACGCAGGCCCAGCAGCTCTACGCGAGCGCATTCGCTGTGTCTCTCTTTGCCGCCGCACTAGTCGCCGCGCTCTCCGCCGGGCTTGTCTGGCGATTGATGCGCACAGGCAGGCCCGTCGCATGAGACATCGGCCTTTCAGCCGCCTTCGCGGCTTGACCCTCCCATGATGGGAAGCTTTAGGATCGATCGCAAATCCCCAGACAAGCGCGCCGGGCGCTCGATCCCCGCAAATCCGGTGCAGCCGGAGCCGATCCAAGTTGCACAGCCATGACCAACTGAGCCGGCAAGAGATGCTGGCTTCCCATTTCGCCGCATTCGCCTTCATCACGGCGATGGTCGCGGTTGCCGAATTCTTCGGCGACCGCGAGATCGTGCTTCCCGAGATCGCTGCGATGGCCGTGGCGATCTGGGCCTTCCGCGAGCAAAGCTGGATGAGGCAGCCCGAGAAGATCTTCCTCTGGCCGTCGATCACCGCGCTGATGGGCTTCGGCATCAACCTGCTCGCCCTGCCCTATACCGCCAAGCTCGCGCTCATTCTGGTCGGCATGCTCGGCCTCTTCGCACTGTTCCGCTACAGCCTTGCCCCAGCGCTCGCGACAGGCTTCCTGCCGGTCGTCACCAACGCGACCGAGTTCTCGTTCCTCGGCTCGATCGGCGTCACGACGCTGGTGCTTATGCTCGGCGTGATGCTCTTCCGTCTGCGCAAGGACGCGCCGCGCAGCGTCCCGCTCTCCCATCGCGCCATGCTGGCCTATCTGGCGATCATCGCTGCATGCATGGCGATCGCGTCAGCGGCCGGCTATCCGCATCTGGCGGTCCTCCCGCCGATCGCCGTCGTGGTCTACGAGTCGCTGCACATGAAGATGTACTCAGCGAAGATGGCCCTGAAGCAGACGGCCGTGCTGACCCTGTCGGCCGCGATCGGCGTGGGACTGTTCCTCGCGATCGATTCCTGGACGCTGATGACCGTGCTCGATCTGCTGCTGATGGCGGGCCTGCTCCGGCTGTTCGGCATGCGGGTGCCGGCGGTCTATGCTTTTCCGTTCCTGGCCTTCGTCTTCCCGGCCGCTTCGGTTCCCGTACTTCCCGTCGCCGCTCTGATCGTGTCGGCCGTGTCCTTCTCGCTGGTGCTGGCCTATCGGCACTGGTTCGCTGAACCGCAGCGCATCACGATGCCCGCAGAATAGGCCGCGCGGACCGGAGGGAGCGCCCGATAGCCGGCGCCTCCCTTTCATCGGAAAGCCATACATCATAGTGTCGATGCAGGCCGATCAGACATACAATAACGAGGGTGGAATGTGGCGACCGCGACTGATCGAGAGCGCCCGGATGAAATACCTCGGCATTGTCGAGGCGCTCGAGGCTGATATCCGCTCCGCAAAGGTCGCGCGGGGCGACAGGCTGCCGCCGCAACGGGCGATCGCCGAGGCCCTCGGCGTCGACCTGACCACGGTGACGCGGGCCTTCAACGAGGCGCGTCGGCGCGGCCTGGTCGAGGCGCAGGCCGGGCGCGGCACGTTCATCAGCGAGAAGCTCGACGGGAGCGCGGCGGCGGAACGGATCCAGCCGCTGCTCGATCTCAGCATGAACATTCCGCCGCAGCCTTCAGAGGTGGATTTCAGGAAGATCGTCCCCAGCGGCATCGCCGGCTTGCTTTCGAGCCCTCGCGGCCTGCTGAGCCTGCATTACCAGGAGAGCACCGGCGCCGAGGCCGACCGGCAGATCGCCGCGAGCCGGCTCGCGCAGTGGGTCGAAGGCGTCACGGCCGATCGCATCGTGATCGCCGGCGGCGCGCAGAGTGCGCTCTTTGCCTTGTGCGATCTCCTGCTCACGCGCGGCGACATGATCGCGGCGGGCGCGATGACCTATCCCGGGCTCAAGGCGGTCGCCTTCCAGAAGGGGCTCGTGCTCGAACCGCTGGAGATGGACGACAAGGGCATCATCCCCGACGCCTTCGAAAAGGCCTGCCGGGACCGAGCGCCAAAAGCCCTCTACGTCATTCCCAGCATCGACAATCCGACGACCGCGACGCTGCCGGAGGATCGCAGGCGGGCCCTGGCCGCGATCGCGCGCAAGCACGACGTCACCATCATCGAGGATGATCCTTATGCGCCGCTGAGGGCGGAACGCGCGCCCGCCCTGGCGGAGCTGGCGCCCGACATCACCTGGCACCTCGCGACGCTCTCGAAATGCGCGACCCCGGCCTTGCGGGTCGCCTATGTCGTCGCGCCCAGTGCCAAGAAGGCTCTGCGTCTGGCGGGCGTCCTGCGGGCGACGATCCTGATGGCGCCGCCGCTGATGTCGGCGCTCGCCAGCCGCTGGATAACGGACGGCACGCTTGAGCAAATCACCCGAGCAATCCGCGCCGAGAACGCGCAGAGGCAGAAACTGGCAGCCGCCATAATGAGCGATGTCGCGTTCGCGGCCGATCCCCAGGGGCATCATCTCTGGCTACGGTTGCCGGAGCATTGGCGCGCGTCCGACTTTGCCGAACATGCCGACCGTGCCGGCGTCTCGATCGTGCCGAGCTCGGCCTTCGCCGTGACGCCCCATCCGATCGAGGCCGTCAGGATATCGCTGGGTGTCGCGCCAGATCGAGGAGCCCTCGAAGACGGTCTGACGCTGCTCGCAGGTCTGATCGCCCAGCCCCCGCTCGGCTCGAAGGCCGTCGTGTAAGCTTCGAGGACCGGTCGCTCCGGCTCGCGTGATCAGAAATCAAACACGCGGGAGAGCCTGCGATGATGACTGCCCCAGACCTGCCAGGGCGATGATCTGACGCAGCAACGGCGCGGTGTCGTTCTTGCGGTAGCTGACGATGATCGGGCTGGAGAACGCCTCGTCGAGATCGAGGAAATGGACGTCGTCGCGCCCGAAGCGCCGCACCGATGCCGGAACGACGCAGATGCCGACACCGGAGGCCACGAGGCCAAGCGCAGTCTGGACGTCGCGCACCTCCATGCCGATGCGCGGCGTCACCCCAGCCTCGCGATAGAAGGCCAGGACCTGGTCGGCATAGCTCGGCCGCGGCGCCTTCGGATACAGGATCAGCGGCTCCGCCTCGAGATCGGCCAGCTTCGGCCTGCTGCCTCCTTTCAGCAGCGCATGAGACGAGCTGACCGCGACGCACAGCCCCTCCTCGCGCAACACGGCGCGCACCAGCGCCTCGTCGTCGAAGCGCAGGCGCCCGAAGCCGACATCGATGCGGCCATCTTTCAGCGCCGAGATCTGCTCCAGCGTCGTCATCTCGAGGAGCTGGACCTCGACATCCGGCGCCAGGATGCGGAAATCGCGGATCAGCTCGGGCAGCGTGTCGTAGAGTGTCGAGGCGACGAAGCCGATGTTGAACTGGAGCACCATGCGCTTGCCGATGCGCGTGGTCATGGCCCGCATCTCCTCGACGCGCTGCAGCACCTGCAGTCCCTGGTCGAAGAGATAACGCCCGGCCTCGGTCATCGTTATCGGCCGGCCGCGATCGAGCAGGCGCACGCCGAGCTCTTCCTCCAGCTGCTGGATCTGCCGGCTCAGCGGCGGCTGGGCGATGTTGAGCTTCTCGGCGGCCCGGCTGAACGAGCCCTCCGCCGCAACGGTGGTGAAATAGCGCAGATGGCGCAGATCCATCGCTGCCTGCTCCTGCTTCCTGCCTCCCCGATTATGCAGCTGCCTGCATTCCCGAGGGCCCGGCCCGGCGGTTGTCGAACGCTCCGGGCCAAACACCCCGGTTTGCGCGCCGCCTTTTGCATCGGCGCACCCGCTTCATACCGTGAGGGTATTAACTTACACCAAAACGATCCTGTCCAGCAGCAGCCTGGCTCCCTACCCTTCGAGCAGGGAAGAAGCGTCCGCGCGGGAGATCAAGCTCCGCCGCGGACTTGAACCGGCCGCCAGAGCCGTCGGAGGGCCATGTCTGACATCGAAATCCTGCGGTCCGCTCCGGCGCGGCTTCCGACAGGCATGCCCACGCCAGCGCTCATGCGCTGCGGCAAAAGCCCGAAGGCCTGATCATGCCCTATGTCGAAACCGGCTCGGGCGTGCGCCTGTTCTACACGGTCACCGGGCCGGGCAGTGCTCCCGCCGTCGTCTTCTCCAATTCGCTCGGCACCACTCACCGGATGTGGGACGCCGTCGTCGGCGAACTCTCCGCCGAGTATCGCTGCGTGCGCTACGATACGCGCGGCCATGGCGGCTCCAGCGGCGGCTCCAAGCCTTTCGAGATCGCCGACCTCGCCGATGATCTCGCCGCGCTGCTCGACCATCTCGATCTCGCGCGCGTTCATCTCGCCGGGCTCTCGCTAGGAGGCATGACCGGTCAGGCCTTCGCCATCCGGCACCCGGCGCGCCTCGCCGGCCTGACCCTGATGGCGACGGCAGCCTGCATGCCGACGCGCGAGGTCTGGGAGGAACGCGCCGCGCTGGTGCGGCGCGAGGGCACGCAGGCGATCCTCACAGCGACGATGCAGCGCTGGTTCACCGCGGGCTTCCGCGACAGCCGTCCCGAGGTCGCCGGCAAGGTGGCTGAAGAGTTCCGGACCATCGACCGTGACGGCTACGCGGCCTGCTGCGAGGCGATCGGCCGCATGGATCTGCGCCCGCTGCTGCACCGGATCGACACCCCGACGACCGTGATCGCCGGCCGCGAGGATCCCGCGACGCCCGTCGAAATGGCGCAGGCCCTGCACACCGGCATCGCCGGCTCCCGCCTCGTCGTGCTTTCGCCCGCCGCGCATCTGCTCGCCGTCGAGCAGCCCGAGCACGTCGTCGCCGAGCTGCGCCGCGATCTCACCGCCTAACTCCATCAAAAATCACAATCCTGAGGAGCGTCCATGTCCAGCCCACCCGCCAGCACCAGAGATATCAAGACCATCATCGACGAAGGCACGATGACCGGCCGCCGCTGGGCGGTCGTCGGTCTCTGCTTCATCATCGCCCTGCTCGACGGTTTCGATACCCAGTCGATCGCCTTCATCGGACCTGCGATCGCGCAGGATTTCGGCATGAAGCCCTCCGACATGACCTGGGTCATCACCGCCAGCACCATCGGCATGACGCTTGGCGCGATCGGCCTCGGCAGCTTCGGCGACCGCTATGGCCGTCGCAAGGCGATCCTGATCGCGATCTTCCTGTTCGGCGTGTTCTCGCTGATGGGCGCCTACGCCACCTCGCCGACGCAGATCATCGTGCTGCGCTTCCTGATCGGCCTCGGCATGGGCGGAGCGACGCCTTCGCTGCTGGCGCTGACCGGTGAATACAGCCCGGCCTCCAAGCGCGGCATGATGATCACCGGCGTGCTGCTCGGCCTGCCTGCCGGCGCCATGCTCGGCGGTCTGATCGCCGCGAGCTGGCTGCCCGTCATGGGCTGGCGCGGCATCTTCCTGATCGGCGGCATCCTGCCGCTCGCGCTGATGGTCGTGACCTATTTCCTGCTGCCGGAATCGCCCGCCTATCTCGTCTCGCGCAAGCAGAATGACGGCCAGGACGAGGCGCGCCGCCTGCTCCGCCAGATGACCGGCCAGGCGATCCCCGACCATGTGCGGCTCGTCAGCGCCGGCAAGGTCTCGAATGGCGGGTCGATCGCCGGCCTGTTCGAGTCCGGCTATCGCAATGTCACCATCGCGATCTCGGCGATCTATCTGTTCAACTGGATCGCCTGGTTCCTGCTGCTGCAGTGGCTGCCGACCGCGCTGACCACGCTCGGCCTCGAAAAGGCCCAGGCCGCCTACGGCACCGTCGTCGTCAACGCCGCCTTCATCACCATGGCCCTGCCGCTGTCGTCCTTCCTCCCGAAAGTCGACCCGCGCAAGCTCCTGATCGGCATGTTCGCCGTCGGAATCGCGGTCGCGCTCGGACTGGGCTTCGCGGGCGACCGCTGGCCGGTGGTCTTCGCCCTGATCGCGCTTGCCGGCTTCGGCATCGGCGGCCAGCAGCTCGTGCTGAACTACCTGATCTCGAACACCTATCCGACGCAGCTTCGCGCCACGGCGACCGGCTGGGGCATCGGCGTCGGGCGTTCGGGAGCGATCGTCGGCTCAGCGATCGGCGGGACGCTGCTTTCGACCGCCGGGCCGTCGGGCTACTTCATGACCCTGGCCATTCCGCTGGTGATCGCGGCGCTCGCGACACTGACGGTGCGGAGCACGGCCGGCGCTATCGCGACCGCAGCCGCGCCAGCGGCCGCCGCCCCGGCCGCCCGATAGGCTCCATAGTGCTGCGCGCGGCATAGACGCAGCGGCGACAACGATCACGGACGCGACCGCCCGAAAGGCCGGCCGCGTCCTTTTTCTTTGGCCGGGCGGCGACGTAACGCCTCATGCGATCGCGCCCGGACCAACTGGCCTGCCAGCCGCCTCCATACCCTTCGGGTATAAAAATACACCCAATCGATCCTGTCCTTCGCGGACCCTGCGCCCTAGCCTTTTCGGCAATGAATATGGGAGCGAAACGTGTCTGAAGGCCCGCGGATTCAACAGGTCGAGACGATTCTGGTCGATCTGCCGACCATCCGCCCGCACCAGCTGGCGATGACGACCATGCACCGCCAGACGCTGATGATCGTGCGGCTGCATATGTCGGACGGCCTCGTCGGCACCGGCGAAGGTACCACGATCGGCGGCCTCGCCTATGGCCCCGAGAGCCCCGAAGGCATGAAGCTCGCCATCGACGCCTATTTCGCGCCGATCCTACTCGCCAGCGATCCCAATCGCGTAGCCAGGACGATGGCGACCATCGCGACCTCGGTGCAGGGCAACCACTTCGCGAAATGCGCGGTCGAGACGGCACTGCTCGATGCTCTCGGCCAGCGTGTCGGCCTGCCGATTTCCGAGCTCCTCGGCGGCCGCCAGCACGACCGGCTGCCCGTGGCCTGGACCCTCGCCAGCGGCGATACCGGGCGCGACATCGAGGAAGCCGAGGAGATGCTGGCGCGCCGCCGCCACAACATCTTCAAGCTGAAAATCGGCAAGGGCGACCCGGCCGCGAATGTCGCCCATGTCGCCGCGATCAAGCGGGCGCTCGGCCACCGCGCCTCGGTGCGGGTCGACATCAACCAGGCCTGGTCGGAAGCGACTGCCTCGGCCATGCTGCCGGCGCTGGCCGCCGCCGGCGTCGAGCTGATCGAGCAGCCGGTCGCGCTGCGCAATCTTGGCGCCCTCGCCCGGCTGGCCCGCGAGACGCCGGTCGCGATCATGGCCGATGAGGCCCTGAACGGCCCCGAAACCGCATTCGCCATCGCGACCCAGGCGGGCGCCGATGTCTTCGCGCTGAAGATCGAGCAGTCCGGCGGCCTCTTCGCCGCGGCCAAAGTGGCGGCGATCGCCGAGGCGGCCGGCATCGGGCTCTATGGCGGGACCATGCTGGAAGGCGGCATCGGCACCGCTGCCTCGGCCCATCTGTTCTCGACCATCGGCAAGCTGGAATGGGGCACCGAGCTCTTCGGCCCCTTGCTGCTGACCGAAGAAATTCTCGAGACGCCGCTCGACTATGCCGATTTCGGCCTCGCCGTGCCGACCGGGCCGGGTCTCGGCGTCACTTTGTCCGAGACCCAGCTGAACCGGTTCCGGCGCGACCGCGCCGAGCCTTCGCTCCATGTGCTGCCGCGCGCCAAGATGGGATCCTGAACCGATGATCTTTCAAGTCGAAATGGATGTCCGGATCCCGCACGATCTGCCCGCGGAGACGGCGAATGCGCTGAAGGCGGCGGAGCGCGAGCGCGCCCAGGAGCTGCAGCGGGCCGGCATTTGGCGGCATCTCTGGCGTCATGCCGGGCGCTATGCCAACACCAGCGTCTTCGATGTCGAGAGCCCGCAGGCCCTGCACGACATCCTCTCCGGCCTGCCCCTCTTCCCCTTCATGGACGTGAAGGTCACGGCGCTTTGCCGCCACCCCTCATCCGTCCGCGACGACGACCGATAGGAACGCCGCGATCCCTTCGCGAATGCCCGCCAACAATCAAAGAACGAGGAAACGCCATGCCCACCAATCTGATCTCCGACGCGGACAAGAAGAATCTCGCCAACAGTGCGGCCGGCATCGACAGCGACAAGGGCGATGCCCGGACCAAGGAAGTCACCGCCCAGCTGCTCTACCGGCTCATGCAGGTGATCGATGAGTGCGACGTCTCGATGGACGAGTTCTGGGCCGCTGTCGCCTTCATCGGCAAGGCAGCGAAGAACGAGGAGCTCGGCCTGCTCGTCCCGGGCACCGCGCTCGAGCATTTCCTCGATCTGCGGCTCGATGAAGCCGAGCGGCTTGCCGGCCTCAACGGCGGCACGATGCGGACCATCGAAGGGCCGCTCTACGTGCCGGACGCACCGCTTTCCAAGGGCGAAGCGCGCATGGATGACGGCACCGACCCCGGCGAAGTCTTCATCATCGAGGGCCAGGTTTCGGATGAGGACGGCAAGCCGATAGCCGGCGCGATCGTCGACATCTGGCACGCCAACTCCAAGGGCGGCTATTCCTTCATCGACGGCGAGCAGGCGCCCTACAATCTGCGCCGCCGCATCGAGACGGACGAGCAGGGCCGCTACCGCGCCCAGACCATCGTTCCCAACGGCTATGGCTGCCCGCCCGAGAGCGCGACGCGCCAGCTGATGACAGCCCTCGGCCGGCACGCGGAACGCCCGGCCCATGTCCATTACTTCATCTCGGCACCCGGACACCGCCAGCTGACGACGCAGTTCAACTTCACCGGCGACAAGTATCTCTACACGGACTTCGCCTTCGGCACGCGTGAGGAACTCGTCGTCACGCTCGACCGTGTCGTCGACGCCGATGCCATCCGCAATGCCGGGCTCAACCGCCCGTTCGCCCGCACGACCTTCGATGTCGTGCTGACGAAGGAGCGCGCGGACGTGCCGCAGACCGTGGTCAGCCGCGCCCACGTCACGGCCGGCTGACGCCTTCGCCTTCAGAGGCCGCGACGGAAGACGCCAGCGGTGCGAGGGGCCAGCCCCTTTGCGCCGCCGGCCGCATGAATAGCCTCGCCAGATACTTGCCTTCACGGCAGCCATTTTCCGGAGATACGCCATGGCTTTGCAATCCTCCCGCGCCGGCCGGTTCGAAGGACGCAGCCTCATCGTCACCGGTGCCGCGCAGGGCGTCGGCAAGCAGGTGGCGCTCGACGCGGCGGCCGAGGGAGCCAGGCTGACGATCGTCGATCGCTCGGCGATCATCCAGGAGGTCGCGCAGGAGATCGCCTCGGCCTACGGCGCCGAACGCGTCGTCGCGCTCGAAGAGGATCTTGAGACCTTCGCCGGGAACGAAAAGGTGATGGCACGCGCCAAGGAGAATTTTGGCGCCATCGACGTGCTGGTGACGAATATCGGCGGCGCGATCTGGATGCGGCCTTTCCAGGAATTCGACGAACGCCAGATCGTCGCGGAGATCAACCGCTCGCTGTTCCCGACGCTGTGGGGCTGCCGGGCGGTGCTGCCCTATATGCAGACCCAGGGCCGCGGCGCCATCGTCAACGTCTCCTCGATCGCGACCAAAGGGATTAACCGCATTCCCTATTCGGCGGCCAAGGGCGGCGTGAACGCGCTGACGGCATCGCTCGCCTTCGAGCTCGCCGGAACGAACATCCGCGTCAATGCCGTCGCTCCGGGCGGCGTGACAGCGCCGCCGCGCCGGATCCCGCGGGGGACCGACGCTCAGACCGAAGCGGACAAGCAGTGGATGCAGGAGGTCGTCGACCAGACCCTGCGTGCCTCACATCTCGGTCGCTATGGCGAGCTGAAGGAGATCGCCGCAGCGATCCTGTTCCTGGCTTCCGACGATGCGTCCTATATCAATGGAACGGTGCTGCCGGCCGGCGGCGGCGACCAGGGGTGACAGTGATCATGAGCAAGCGTCCCGTCGTGGTGGCCGTCGCCATCACCGGCTCCGTGCCGCGCAAGAAGGACAATCCCAACCTGCCCGTGCTGCCGGCCGAGCAGATCGCCTCGACCCGCGCGGCCTTCGAGGCAGGCGCCAGCCTCGTCCACATCCATGTCCGCAATGACGACGAGACACCCTCCTCCGATCCGGACCGCTTTGCCGAGGTCCAGGCCGGGATTCGCGAAGCCTGCCCGGGGATGATCATCCAGTTCTCGACCGGCGGCCGGGGACGCGATCCGGCGGCGCGTGGCCTCTCCCTGGTGCACCGCCCCGACATGGCCTCGCTCTCGACCGGCTCGGTGAATTTCCCGACCATCGTCTACGAGAACCCGACGAGCCTGGTGAGCGATCTGGCGGCGCGGATGCAGGAGCACGGTATCGCCCCCGAGATCGAGATCTTCGACCTGTCGCATATCCACGCAGCGCGCCGCCTCGTCGATGAGGGGCTGATCGGACCGCGTCCACACATCCAGTTCGTGATGGGCGTCAAGAACGCGATGCCGGCCGATGAGGTGCTGCTCGACATCCTGCTCGCCGAGACGAAGCGGGTCATTCCCGGCGCGAGCTGGACCGCCGCCGGCATCGGGCGCGAGCAGATGCGGGTGATGGAGTGGGCGCTGGCCCGCGGAGCAAGTGCCGTCCGGACCGGGATGGAGGACAATATCCGCGCCGCCAAGGACCGGCTGGCCTCCGGCAATGCCGAACTGGTCGAGATGGCCGTCGAGGCGATCGGCCGGCATGGCGCGCGCGCCGCGACGCCGGCAGAGGCGCGGGCAATGCTGGGGCTCGCACCTGTCTAAGGCAAAGCGGCCTCACTCGGGGCCGACGTGCTCATCCCTCGCTTTTGGTGCGGTCCGGCGCACTCCGGGCATTGCCGCAGAGCGGGCCCGGCACGGACCTGCCCGCCAAGGCGCGTTACATGGCCGCCATCACAGGCACCGGCCGCGCCCACTCGAACCGAAATCGATTGAGGTCGCGAACCGTGGCTATGACCGAGATGCTCCGGCTACGCCCGAGCTCGACCTGCACCAGATCAGGCGGTGGGCTGTCGATCAAAAAGACCTGACCGAGCCAGAGCACTCGCCGTGCTGGGGCTGAACGCTGCGGGGACATCATACACCAGCACCAGCCTGAGCAGCGCTTTGACATCGACGTCGTGAGGCTGGGCGGCGAGTGGATCGGGAAAGAACAGGAGCGCGTCCAGCTCTCCTTGGGCAATCATGGCGCCGATCTGCTGGTCGCCACCGAGCGGCCCGCTCTTGACGAGGCGAATGGCAAGATTGGGCAAGGCGGATCTGAGAATACCTCCGGTCGTCGCGGTCGCGACGATGGTGTGATGTTCGATCAAGTCAGCGTGCTGTTCGGCCCAGGCAGCCAGGTCGGCCTTCTTCCTGTCATGGGCCACCATACCGATCGTGAGAGTCATGGCACTCGGCCCCCGAAGATGCGTTGAATTCCCGGCTTCCGATCGGGCCGTGGCGGTTGACGCGGCGACCGTAACAGTGATCCCGGAGCCTTGCAGTCTCTTCAAGCCCTTCGTCCACGCTGTTCTGCCGAGAGACATACTGAGGGAGGGGCGGATCGATCAGTTCGGGGATCAGGGCGCGATCATGCCGCCGCCGGAGCCAACCGCGAAGACAGCCATACGGCCGGCAAACACGTCTCCGAGATCGCAAAGGCCTCAGCCACCTATCAGCTGTCAGCCGACCTCATCGGTCCTCTTCGCGCTTCATCCAGAAGTCGATCCTGTTGCTGGACGTCTTCTCGCCATCATCAACAATGATCTGAATACCAGGCGACCTAAACAGATTATGACCTAAAGGCATGCAGATCTTCTCCATGCAATCGTCGATCGAGATCGCGACGAAACGATGTTGCGCATACTTGGGCAGTCGCATAATAATCGTTCGGCCGAACAACGATTTCGGCCCAGGCCAGCCGATTGCGGGCCTTTTTTCCAGGGAGACGCTCACTAGCTCGGAGGAAGCATCGATGACTCGACGTGTTCGCTTCGTGTTGCCCTACGCCTTACTGGCCTCAGTCGCCCTGCCCGGAATGGCAGCAGCCCAAAGCGGCGGAACTCCCGGTCTCACCAGCACTACCGTGATGTCCGGCCGCGACCTGACCTGGGACATGGCCTTCCTGCCCGACGGCACGATGTTCTTCACCGAGAAGTGCAGTGGACTCTCGGTCCGGCTACCATCCGGCAAGATCAACGCCTTGCTCGGCATCAAGGATTCCAAAAACTACCCCGACACAGCATCCGACCTCTTCTGCGGTGGTCAGGCTGGAATGTACGGTGTCGCGATCGACCCGGAATTCGCTACCAACCGCTTCATCTACGTGGCCTCGGCGTCGAACATGACCGCGCCGGGAACCAATCGGGTGCTGCGGCTGACGGTCAGTCCCGATCTGACCAAGGTTTCGAACCGGCAGGATATCGTCACCGACATCGCCTACAAGCCCCTGCCCAGCAACCATCCCTTCGGCGATCCCGGCGCGCATAATGGCGGGCGCCTGCGCTTCGGCCCCGGGGACGGCTTTCTCTATGTGACGACGGGCGACACCCATAATGGCGAGGTGCCGCAAAGCCCGACCCGCATGGGTGGCAAGGTCCTGCGTATCGACCGGGACGGCAAGGCCGCGCCCGGCAACAATGCGCCGCAGGGCTTCGATGCCCGCATCTTCACCTATGGCCATCGCAACCCGCAGGGCATCTGCTTCCGCCCGGGCACCAACCAGCCGTACACCGCGGAGAACGGCCCCTGGCACAGCGACGAGGTGACGGCGCTGACCGCCGGCGGCAATGCCGGCTGGGATCCGCGCCCCAACATGGCGGGACGCGCCGACTGTCCCGACAACTACTGCGGCTACTCGCCGAACCAGATGGGCGCGGTCGATCCGAAGGATCGCTCGGCGTTCATGCCGATGACCGACACCAAGACCTACCCCAATGCGATGAAGCCGGCCTGGAACAACGAAATGCTCTCGCAGGGCATGTCGTCGTGCGTGTTCCTGAACGGCCCGCAGTGGAAGGACTGGAACGGCCGGATGGTGGTGACCTTCATGGGTATCGGCATCCATGGAACACCGGTCGGCAACCGTCTCGACGTGCTCGACATCACGCCCGACGGCTCGTCCGCCAAGCGCACCACGATCTCCCTGCCTATGCCGGCCGGGCGCTTCCGCTCCGTCGTGCAGGCGCCTGACGGCAGCATGTACGTGGCGACCGACCAGGGTGACGTCTACCAGCTCAAGCCCAACTGAGGGCATCCGCCAGCCGCGCCGCAGAAGCCGGCGGCGCGGCTGGCCTCTCCTGTCCTGAGGTACCGCCCCTGCGATCCCGCCCGGCCCGGATCGCATATGAGGGAACTCTGCCCATGCCTGACTTTCGCCGCTGCGCGACAGCCTTCTTCGTCGTGCTTTTGACCTCGTCGAGCGCCGTCGCGAGCCCCGAGCTGGCGCGGAGCAAGAACTGCGTGGCCTGCCACCATCTCGAACGCAAGATGATCGGCCCGGCCTTCAAGGCCGTCGCCGAGCGCTATGGCAAGGACGAGGCCGCGATCAAGACGTTGAGCGAGAAGGTCGTGAAAGGCGGTGGTGGCGTTTGGGGACAAACGCCGATGCCGCCGCAACCGGCCGTTTCGCCGGAGGACGCCGAAATTCTCGTGAAGTGGATTCTCGCCCAGTAGCGAAACCTGAGTGTCGGTCCCGCGAGGAGGTGACGCGGGCCGATTTCGAAGGACGGCTCGTTCTTCGTCGACACAGCGAGATGACGCCGCCCGGCCGTCGGCCTCGTTTGCAACACGCTGGAGCCGGGTGTAACCTTCGCCTGCTTTCCGGAGCGAAAGCTGGCGACGATCTGGAGATACCGATCATGCGCAAGTGGAAAAAGCCCACGATCATCGAAGTGACGGTCGGCTGCGAAGTGACGTCCTACGCTCCCGCCAAGCTCTGACGTTTCAGTTCAGCGGCAAAGCTATTGTCCCAGGCGGGACGCAGAGGCGCCTTCTCGGATTGGCGCCGAGCAATGAGTGTTGCGGCATGACGATCGACCTCCCGTCCGCGAGGCTGGCGGGAGGTCGATCCTCGCGCTTTTGTGCGATGCGTTCCGCATCGTCGCCTGATCTGCTGCTTGACGAGTTCGCGCGAGCCGCCGCCCCATGAACGCCGACGCCACGCAAATCGATAGCGCAGCCATTGTCCCGGCCCTGCCTCGCGGGGTTCGCCTGCGTTTCGACGAGAGCCGCCAGCAATGGTTCCTTCTCGGCCCTGAGCGCGTCTTCGAGCCCGACGAGATCGCGCTCGAAATCCTGAAGCGTGTCGATGGCGCGCGCAGTGTCGAAGCGATAGCGCAGGAACTGGCGACGGCGTTCGAGGCGGACCGCGACGAGATCGCCGGCGACATCATGGCGTTTCTGCGCGGCCTCGCCGATCAGAGGATGGTCGATCTGTGAGCGATGTCGAGACGCTCCCGCAAGCCACGCCCGCCCGCCCGACCTTGCCGCCGCCCATGGGCCTGCTGGCGGAGCTGACCCATCGCTGCTCCCTGCGCTGCCCCTATTGCTCCAACCCGATCGAGCTCGACCGGCGCTCGCAGGAACTCTCGACTGCTGAGTGGAAGCGGCTGATCGATGAGGCTGCCGCCCTCGGCGTCCTGCATATCTACTTTTCCGGCGGCGAACCGATGCTGCGGCGCGATATCGCCGAGCTTGTCGCGCATGCGCGTCATGCCGGCCTCTACACCAACATGATCACCTCCGGCGTCGGCTTTCAGCCAGCCGTGCTGGACGCGGTGGCCGAGGCCGGCCTCGACCATATCCAACTCTCGGTACAGGCGATCGACGCCAAGACCTGCGATCGTGTCGCCGGCTATGAGGGCGCTGCGGAGCGCAAGCACGCCGTCGCCGCCGCCATCGCCCGGCTCGGCCTGCGCCTCACCGTCAACGCTGTCATCCATCGCGAGAACGTGCACGAGATCCCTGCCTTTGTTGAGCTTGCCGAAGCCTGGGGCGCAGCGCGGATCGAGATTGCCCATGTGCAGTACTACGGCTGGGGCCTGGTCAACCGCGCCAGGCTGATGCCGACGCGCCGGCAGGTCGAAACCGCGATGCTGCAGGTCGAGGAGGCACGAAACCGCACGGCCGGGCGCCTCGTCATAGATAGCGTGCTGCCCGACTACTATGCCCGCTATCCTAAGGCCTGCATGGGCGGCTGGGGCGCACGGCTGATGAATGTGACGCCCTCGGGGCGCGCCTTGCCCTGCCACGCCGCCGAGACGATCGCGGGGCTAGCCTTCGACAATGTGCGCGACGCCAGCCTGTCGGAGATCTGGTATCGCGGCGCGGCGTTCAACGCCTTCCGGGGCACGGACTGGATGAAGGAGCCGTGCCGCAGCTGTGCGCGTAAGGAACAGGATTTCGGGGGTTGCCGTTGCCAGGCCATGGCGCTCGCGGGGGACCCGGCGGCGACCGACCCCGCCTGCTCCCTGTCACCGCTGCACGACAAGCTGGTTGCGCTGGCGGAAGCCGAAGCGGCCTCGGAGCGCAGCGATTTCATCTACCGGGGCTATCAGGGCGTTTGACGAAAGCCGCCATTCGCGCCGGAGTAGCTTGCCTCCCTCTGAAACTCCGCTAAGGCCCCGGCACGAAAGCGCCCGGCGGAACATGGCCGGGCGCGACATAGGCGTGATGCAGCGCGTCCAGCATCGCCCAGAGCACGTCGCATTTGAACTCCAGCGCCGCGATCACCGCGTGCTGCTCCGCCGGCGTGCGGGCATGGACTGTCACATAGCCGAGGGCGGTCTCGACATCGCGCCGCGCCTGCTCCGGGCGGGCGGTGAAATAGCTCAGGCTTTCCGGGCTGACGAAATCGTAATGCGCCAGCATGCCTTCGACGCGGTTGCGGATGATTTTTGGCGAGAACAGCTCGGTCAGCGAGGAAGCGACGGCTTCGAGCAGAGGCCGCTCGCGCACGAAATTGACATAGGCCTCGACCGCGAAGCGGGTCGCCGGCAGGACGCCACGATGGGCCTGCACATCCGCCCGCGCCAGTCCCAGGCTTTCGCAGAGCCGCAGCCAACGCTCGATCCCGCCTTCGCCATCATGGTCGCCGTCATGGTCGACGAGGCGCTGGCGCCAGGCTCGCCGGAGCGCGGGATCATTGGTCCGGGCGATGAGATAGGCATCCTTCACCGGGATATGGGCCTGGTAGGTGAAGCGGTTCAGCGCCCAGGCCTGGACCTCGCCTTTGCTGCATTGGCCGGAATGCAGGCGCGCATGGAAGGGATGCTTGTCGTGATAGCGGGCCTCGCCGACCTCGCGCAGGCGCCGTTCCAGTTCCTCGGGCGATAGCATAGCGCTCACAGCGTCATCTCCATGCCGTCATGGGCCACCGCGACACCGGCGGATTCGATCATCAGACGCTCTGGCGATCCCTCGATCAACGCCGGATTGGTGTTGTTGAGGTGGATGTAGACCTTTCGCGCGACCGGGAGCCCGGCAAGCCAGGCCAGCGAGCCATCGTCACCGGAGATCGGCAGGTGCCCCATGCGGCGGCCAGTTTTCTGGCCGACGCCAGCCCGGATCATCTCGTCATCGGTGAACAAGGTGCCGTCGAAGAACAGCAAATCCGCGCCGTCCACCTTGGCGCGCAGATCGTCGGACAGGGCGGCGCAGCCCGGAATGTAGACGATGGAGCGCCCGTTTCCGCTAATCCGGACGCCCGCCGTTTCTCCGGCCTCGGATTCGAGCTTCGGGTCGTTGTCCTCGAGATAGAGCGGCGCCTTGCCGGGAACGGGAAAGAGCTCTGCCTCGAGGCCGCCAGCCAGCATGATTGGCACCGAGGCGCTCGCTGCCACGCGGCGCGCCGGCACCGCGGCGAAGATCGGATTGGCGGCGATCGCATCGAGGACCGGCGGCAGCGCGACCAGATCGAACGCATGCCGCTCGCGCAGGCTGAGCAGTCCGGCGACATGGTCGATCTCGGCGCTGCTCAGGATGACCGCGCCGATCGGAGAATGTCGCTCCCCGCGCGGCCACAGCGCCGGCGTCGCGCGGATCTGGCCGCCGAGATCGGGCGAGGCGTTCAGCACGGTCCAGCTCTCGCTGTCGAGGCTAACCGCGAGGCTCGCTTGCGTCCGCCAGGGCGCACGAGGATCCCTGTTCCAGGCCAGCGCACAGGCCGGGCAGCGGCAATTCCATTGCGGGAAGCCGCCACCAGCCGCCGCACCGAGAACGATGGCCTTCACCGGCGCCCCTCAGCTCACCGCCTTGTCGCGAACGCAAAGGGCGAGCGCGCCGGCTTCCGACGCTGTCGCCCGCATTCGATCCAGGACATGCCCGGCTCCTTCGGTTGCACCGTAGGCTACGCCCGACGCAAGGCGGCTTCCTTGCGCCGGGTGTAGCCTAAGCCATCGTTCGCGTACCGGCTACGGGGCTTCGCCTCTCTCACCGCCCGCCCGCGGTGAAAGCGGGCCTGCCTGACATCCGCACGATACGGCACGTCATTCTCGGTCGTGCGCCAGCCGCCCCCGCCAGGCGACTATTTCTGAGCAGCGCGCAGGCGCGCCGATGCCATTGCGCCTCTGACTGTCCGTGCGAGCCAGGGCGCGCAGACACTCAGCGCCGTCACCACGAACAGGGCGACCACGATCGGCCGGGTGAAGAACAACAGCCAGTTGTGGTCGAAGATCAGCAGGGACTGCTTCAATGTCTCCTCGACCATCGTGCCGAGCACCAGGCCCATCACCAGGGGCGCAGGCGAGAATCCGTAGCGGCGCATCACGAAGCCGATCACGCCGAAGCCGAGCATGACCAAGACATCGACCAGCGACTGGTTGGGACCGTAGGCGCCGACGATCGCGAAGACCAGCACGCCCGGCCACAGGATCGCGTCGGGGATCAGCGTGATCCGGGCGAAGAGTTTGGCGGCGAACAGGCCGAGGAAGACATAGATCAGGTTCGAGGCCAGCATCGAGGCGAAGACGGCATAGAGCAGAGTAGGCTGTTCGTTGAACAGATGCGGGCCGGGCCGCACGCCCTGCACGATCAGGCCGGCGAGGATGATCGCGGTGGTCGCGCTACCGGGGATGCCGAGCGCGAGCGTCGGCACCATGCTGCCGCCCACGGCAGCGTTGTTGGCGGCCTCGGGCCCGGCGATGCCCTCGATCGAGCCCTTGCCGAACTCGTCCTTGTATTTCGACCAGCGCCTGGTCTCGTTATAGGAGATCAGGGCGGCAGTGGTCGCGCCCAACGCCGGCAGGATGCCGATGAAGGTGCCCAGCACGCTCGACAGGCCAATCGCCTTGGCGCATTTGCGATAATCGGCCATGGTGGGCAGCTTCATCACCCCAAGGCCGAGCCGCTCGGGAATGATCTGCAGCCTGCCGGCCTGCACCAGCAATTCGCTGATCGCGAACAATCCGGTCAGCACCGGCACCAGGCCGAGCCCCTCGCTCAGTTCGGGAACGCCGAAGGTGAAGCGGTCGACGCCGGTCATCAGATCGAGCCCGACCGTTGCCAACAGCACGCCGAAGGCCCCGACCATCAGGTTCTTGATGCCCGTCGAGCTGCCCACGGCAGCCAGCATCGACAGACCGAAGATGGCGAGCGCGAAATATTCGGGCGGGCCGAAGCTGTATGCGGCCTTCGCCAGCAGCGGGGCCGCGACGATCAGCACGAAGACGCTGAATATGCCGCCGATCGCGCTTGCGATCGTCGATATGCCCAGGGCTCGCCCGGCCTCGCCGCGCCGCGCCATCGGATAGCCGTCATAGGCGGTCGCCGAGGCGGACGGGTCACCGGGCGTGTTGATCAGGATCGCGGTGATCGAGCCGCCGAAATTTGCGGCGCAATAGATCGCGCCGAGGAAGGCGATACTGGCGACCGGGCTCATGGTGATGGTGATCGGCAGCAGAAGCGCCGCCGTCGTGCTGCCGCTGAGGCCCGGCAGCGCACCAACGATGACGCCGAGCACAGTTCCCGCGAGGATGATGCCGACCATATAGGGGTCGGCGAGGATCGCCATGCCGGCAAGAAAAGCGTCCATCTGGTCCTCGTAGCGGGTTGCACAACGCTCCAGCAGGCGCGATGCGCGCGCTGCTCAGCTCAACCAGGTCTGAAGAAATCCGCGGGGCAGGCCGATGCCAAAGCCGCGCACGAAGGCGAAATGCAGAGAGAGCGACATGCCGACGGCGATCGTCGCCAGCAGCAACAACCGCCGCTCGCCCCAGAGACGCCCGATGCCGATGATCGATGCGACGACGGCGCCGTGGATGCCGAACACCGCCATGGCCGCCATCACGCCACCGATCGCCGCCGCCGTGGCGTAGACCATCGGATGCACCGCCTCGATCTCCGGCTGGCAACGGCTGCTGGCTGTCCAGGCCAGCCAGCACGCCAGCACGATGATGACGCCGAGCACGAGCTGCGGAAAAGCCGCCGGACTCATGCCCGTGGAAATCGCCGCCGGGACGTCGTCGAAGGCCAGTGTCAGGCCCCAGACCGCGAGGGACAGCGCGATGATGACAAGGGCGGTCGCAACATCCGGGCGGACACGGCCGGGCACGGCCCCGGCCGCAGCGGATGCCTCGTCGTCCCGTTCCGTCGTCGACGCCGCAAGCGAGGCCGCCGGCGACGGAAGCTGCCGGGCCATCATTTCTTGATCCCGATCGAGGTCAGGGCGGCGTCGCCGGTTTTCAGGAATTCATCGATCTCCGCCTGCCATTCGGCGCGGCCGACGACGCTGTCCCGGGATTGGCCGGAGCTTTTCAGATAATCCTGATAGATCTGGCCTTTCATGGCCTTGATCAGGCCCTCTTCCAGCACCTTGATCCGGTCCTCCGGCGTGCCCTTCAGAACGGCGAAGCCGCGCGTCGTCGAGTAGACCGCCGGGATGCCGATCTCAGCCGCCGTCGGGGTCTGCGGCAGCGAATCCATCTTGTTCTTGGAGAACGCGATCAGCGCCCTGACCTCATTCGCCTTGATCTGCGATTCAGCCTCGGCGTAGTTCAGCAGCGCGCCATCGAGATTGCCGCCGACGAGATTGACGACAATGTCGCCTCCGCCGCGGAAGGGCACCACGATCGGCTTCAGCAGCCCGGCCTTCTCGGCGAAGCCGACGACCGCGATGTGGTCGACGCTGCCGATCTGTGTGGTGCCGAACTTCAAGGACTTGGTCTTGGCAGCCGCGATGAAGTCCTGCGCCGTCTTGTAGGGGCTATTGGCCCCGACCATCAGGACTTGCGGATCTTCGGTGGCACGGGCGATGCCGACGAGATCGCCGACCTTCACTCCAGCGCCCTTGCCTTGCAGCAAGGTCAGCAGATGGGTCTGCGTGATCAGCATGATGGTGTGCCCATCCTTGGGACGGGAGACGGCATATCCAAGCGAGGCCGCCCCGCTGCCGCCGGTCTTGTTGGCGACCGCGAGCTCGGTCTTCAACGCGGCGGGTGCCTGAACCATCATCATCCGGGCGGTGATGTCGGTGCCACCGCCAACACCGGCGTGGGTGACGACCTCGATCGGCTTTGACGGAAACGCCTCCTGGGCCCTGACTGCTCCCGCGGCCAGGACAGCGAGGCCGAGGCCCAGCGCAAGGCACGTCTTCTGATGTGCTGGCATTGTCGTTCCCTCCTCCATTGTGGGCCGGCCCATTCGGGCTCGTTCCCTTCTTCAGCCTTCTTTGCGTTCCTCCGCTTCCTGGCGCGAGAGCAGCCAGCGGCGTTTGCCGCCATGGGCGTGATCTTCGGCGAGCCTGCGGGCACGATCGGCATCGCCGGCGGCCATGGCCTCGACGATTGCCCTGTGCTCGGCGTTGGATTCGCGCATGCGTGGCGCCGTGCTGAGCGCGCTCTGACGCAGGAGATGGGTCTCCTTGATCAGCGCTTCATAGGTTTGCCTGGCGCGACCATGGGCGGCGAAGTCCAGGACCACATCGTGAAATTCGAGGTTGAGGCGATAGTAGCTCGCGCCATCGTCCCGCTCGATGGCGTCGTCCATCTGCGCCACCAGCCCCGACAGTGCCGCGAGCTGCTGCGGCGTGATCAGGTTCGCCAGTCTCTGGCAAACGAAGCCGAAGACGACGGCGCGTAGATCGTAGATCTCGTTGGCCTCCTCGTCCGTAATCTGGCGGACGAACACGCCGAGATTGACGACCGAGTTGAGCAGCCCGGAGCGGACCAGACCGCGCGTCGCCTCGCGAATCGGCCCGCGGCTGACACCGAGGCGGGCAGCCAGCGCCTGCTCGTTGATGCGCTCGCCGGCCGCCAGCTCCCCGCTCAGGATCATGCGCTCGATCTCGTCCTGGACGATATCGGTCAGGGTCTGCGTGCGGCGCTGGGCGATGGCTGACATGACGTCGTTCATGGCCCGATCCTTGACCTGCAAAGAGCAACTGTCAACAGTTGACGAAACATTGTTGACAGTCTGCATTCTGCTCGGCAGGCTGCTGACAAGGAGAAGGCCATGCCTTTCGAACCCGCCTCGCAAGCCCTGTCCCGCTTCACCGTGCTCGATCTGACCCGCGTCAGATCCGGACCCACAGCCGTCCGCCAGCTCGCCGACTGGGGGGCGAACGTCATCAAGATCGAGACGCCGCCTGAGCTCGAGCCGGGCGAGGGGCCGGGCGGACCGCGCCATGGGCCCGACTTCCAGAACCTGCATCGCAACAAGCGCAGCCTGACGCTCAATCTCAAATCCGAGGAGGGCAAGGTGATCCTGCGCAGGCTCGTCGAGAAGGCCGATGTGATCGTCGAGAACTATCGCCCGGACGTGAAGCATCGGCTCGGCATCGCCTATGAGCAGTTGGCCGAGCTCAACCCGCGCCTCGTCTATGCCAGCATCTCGGGCTTCGGACAGGATGGGCCCTATGCGGCGCGGCCGGGCTTCGACCAGATCGCACAGGGCCTTGGCGGGCTGATGTCGATCACCGGCCTGCCCGGGCAGGGGCCGGTCCGCGTCGGCATTCCGGTGGCCGACCTGACGGCCGGGCTCTATTGTTCGCTCGGCATCATGGTGGCGCTGCTGGCGCGCGAGGAAACCGGCAAGGGCCAATGGGTCCAGACCTCATTGCTCCAGGCCCAGATCGCGATGCTCGATTTCCAGGCGGCGCGCTGGCTGATGGATGGCGAGGTCCCCAAGCAGGCCGGCAACAATCACCCGACCAGTATCCCCACCGGCGTTTTCCAGACTGCGGACGGCCATATCAACATCGCCGCGACCGGGCAGGCGATCTGGGAGCGCTTCTGCCGCTCGGTCGATCGCACCGACCTGATCACGCATCCGGACTATGCCACTTCGGCACTGCGCTCCCGCAACCGCGACGCGTTGGGGCAGGAGATCAACGCGATCCTCACTACGCAGAATTGCAGCTACTGGATCGCGCGTTTCAGCCAGTTCGGCGTGCCCTGCGGCTCGATCAACAGCATCGACGAGGTCTTCGCAGACCCGCAGGTGCAGCATCTGGGCATTGCGCAGAGCATCCATTCGCCGGCGCTCGCCCGCGAGATCACGCTCGTCGGCCAGCCGGTCCAGCTCAGCGGCACGCCGAGCTCCATCCGCGTGCCGCCGCCGGAACAAGGCGAGCAATCCGACGAGATCCTGCGCGAGATCGGCTTCTCGCCCGCGGATATCGCCGCCTTCCACGCCAATGGCACGATCTAACCGAAGCGACCGCAGTCAGGATTTCCCCAAAATGACCGACAAGATGATCGCCCGAAAGGCCGATGGTATCGGCTGGCTGATCTTCAACAATCCCGAGCGCCACAACGCCGTCTCACTGGAGATGTGGGAGGCAGCGATCAGAATCATCGCCGGTTTCCGGGCCGATCCGGACGTGCGGGTCGTGGTGGTGCGCGGCGCCGGCGAGAAATCCTTCGTCTCCGGCGCGGATATCTCGAAATTCGACGACGAGCGTGCGCAGGAAGAGGCGGTGAAGCGCTATGAGGTAGCAACCGAGGGCACCTACAGCGCGCTGCGGGCCATCGAAAAGCCGACCATCGCGATGATCCATGGCTACTGCATCGGCGGCGGCGCAAACCTCGCCGTCTGCTGCGATCTGCGCCTATGCAGCGAGACCGCGAAATTCGCTATTCCCGCCGCCAAGCTCGGCCTCGGCTACGGCTATGCCCGTATCCGGCGGCTGCTTGAGGTGGTGCACCCATCCTTCGCCAAGGAAATCTTCTTCACGGCCCGCCAGTTCGACGCCGAGGAAGCGCGGACCATGGGGCTCGCCAACCGTATCGTCCCGCAGACGGAGCTAGAGACCTACGTCACCGATTATGCGCGCACCATTGCCGGCAATGCACCGCTGACGGTGACCGCGATCAAGCAGATCGTGAACGAGGCGCTGAAGGATGAGGCGGACCGCAATCTCGCCTTCTGCGACAGGCTGGTGAAGGCCTGCTTCGACAGCGAGGACTATGCCGAAGGCCGCCGCGCCTTTGCCGAGAAGCGCAAGCCGAACTTCAAGGGCCGCTGAGCAAGGGAACGACGATGTCCGACGGCGCCCAGACGGAAGCCCTGCCGACCATCCTCTACGACGTCGCCGATGGCATCGCGACGGTCACCTTCAACCGCCCCGAAGCGCGCAACGCCTTCACCTTCGAGATGTATGACCGGCTCGTCGAGATCTGCGAGACGGTGAACGCCGACAGCTCGACCCGGGCGGTGGTCCTTACCGGCGCGGGGGGGCGGGCCTTCGCTGCGGGCACCGACATCGCGCAGTTCCGCGCGTTCAGCACCCCGGAGGACGCGCTCGGATACGAGGCGCGCATCGACCGCGTGCTCGGCGCGCTGGAGACTTGCCGGGCCCCGACCATCGCAGCTATCGCAGGCGCCTGCACCGGTGGCGGGGCGGCGATCGCCGGCTGCTGCGACCTGCGCATCGCGGCGAGCAACTCCAAATTCGGCTTCCCGATCGCGCGCACGCTCGGCAACTGCCTGTCGATGTCCAACTATGCCCGCTTCGCCGAACTGCTCGGAACCGCGCGGCTGAAGGAACTGATCTTCACGGCGCGCCTGTTCGAGGCGCAGGAGGCGCTGGCGATCGGACTCGTCAGCGAAGTGGTGGCGGAGCCGGCCGACCTCATGCCGCGCGCGCAGGAACTGGCGCGTCTCGTTGCCGGGCATGCGCCGCTGACCTTGCAAGCGACGAAGCAGGCCCTACGCCGTCTCAGGCCCGCGATCCCGCGCGACGAAGGCGATCGCCTAATCCTGATGTGCTACATGAGCGGCGACTTCAGGGAAGGGATGAACGCCTTCCTCGAGAAACGGGCGCCGTCATTTTCCGGATTGCGGCCTTAACGCGCCCGTCGAGGCGGCTCTCACCGGACGCAGCATTTCTGATCCAAGGCCTCGGCAGCACATCACCGCCGGCCACGATATCGGCGCGCTGCGCGCGCGGCCATCCTCTTCGGCCACGGAAGACCGGCGGGGTCGGTCGCCGATCTCGGCGCGCGGTTCGAGGCGCAGCTGGCCACGTTGGCCGCCCGGCGGCACCGTCGATCGCCTTGTGCTCTTACTCCACCTTGGCCTTCGCCGCTTTCAGCAGAGGCGTCCAACGCGCATACTCCGCCTTGATATGCGCCGCGTAGTCCTGCGGGCTGAGCGGCGTCGGCACGGCCGATTGCTGCGTGAGCTTGGCGCGCACCGCCGGGTCGGCCAGCGTTGCCAGGGCAGCCTGATGGATTTTTTCGATCAGGGCCGGAGGCGTTTTGGCCGGAGCGGCGAGGCCGAGCCAGTTGGCCACCGCGTAGCCGGGAACCGTTTCCGAGATCGCCGGGATGTGCGGTGCGAGCGGCGAGCGCTCGGCCGTGGCGACGCCGAGAATGCGCAGTTGCCCCCCCTCGCCGAGCGGCATCAGCACCGGGCCGGTTCCGATCGTCGCATCGATCCGGCCGGCCAGGAAGTCACCCATCATCGGCCCGCCGCCGCGATAGGGCACATGCACGACATTGATGCCCGTCAGCGACTGCAGCAGCAGCAGGGCGACATGGCTCGGCGAGCCGATGCCGGAGGATGAGAAGGTGATCGCGCCCGGCCTGGCACGGGCGTCGTCGACCAAATCCTTGACGGTCTTCCAGGGCCGATCGGCCGGCACGGCGAGCACATCGAGGATCGAGCAGAGCAACGCGATCGGCGCGAAGTCTTTCTGCGGATCGAAAGGCAGCTTGTCGTAGACCGTCGGGTTGATCGTCTCGGGCCCTGGCGTCGCCAGCATCAGCGTGTAGCCATCCGGCTCCGCCTGGGCGACGCTGGCGGCGGCGAGGTTTCCGCCGGCGCCGGCCCGATTCTCGACATAGACCGTCTGGCCGAGACGCTCACCCAGGCCTGGGCTGATCTGGCGTCCGACGATGTCGGATGCGCCACCGGCGGCGAAGCCGACGACGAGACGAATCGGCCTGGTCGGCCAGGCCTGCCCCTGGGCGAGGCTCGAGCTGCTCCAGCCGAGGCCGGCGGCACCTGTCAGGAAGGTTCTGCGGCGCATCGGATAACTCCCCCTTTTATGCTTCAGCCCGCAGCTCGCGCCGGGCGAGCGTCACCCAATAGGCCGAGCCGATCGTCACGAGCGCGTCGTTGAAGTCGTAATGCGGCGTGTGGACGTGATGGAGGGCCCCGTCGGGCGCGAAGCCATTGCCGATCAGCATGAATGCGCCGGGCCGTTCGCGCAGCATGAAGGCGAAGTCCTCGGCCGCCGTGATCTGCGGGAAATCGCGATCTATTGCGCCCTCTCCGAAGGCGGAAGCAGCGGCGTCGGCGGCGCGGTTGGTCTCGTCGCGGCTGTTGACCAAAGGCGGATAGTGCGAGTCGATCATGACCTCGGCCATGCAGTTGTGACCGCTCGCCGCCGAAGCCGCGAGTTCGTTCAGGCGCCGGATGACGACCTCGCGCACTTCGGGGCGGTAGGTCCGCATCGTCCCGGTGAGCAGCACCTGCGCGGGGATGTTGTTGGGTGCATCCGCCGCCCCCGCGCCGATATGCCCGACGCTGATCACGGCGGTCTCGTGGCCGGGGATGTTGCGCCCGATCACGCTCTGAAGCGTCAGCACGAACTGAGCCTGCGCCATCGTCGGGTCGGTGGCGCGATGGGGGCGCCCGCCATGGCCGCCAGTGCCCCTGAAGACGACCCGCCAGCTGTCCATAGCCGCGAGCATCGGCCCGCTGCGGATGCCGAACCGGCCGATTTCGAGCCCCGGCTCGTTGTGCAGGCCATAGACGGCGTCGCAGGGGAAGCGCCGGAAGAGGCCCTCCTCGACCATCACCTTGCCGCCCCCGCCACCTTCCTCAGCCGGCTGGAAGATGAAATGGACGGTGCCGGCGAAATCGGGGTTCATCGCGAGATGGCGCGCGGCGCCGAGCAGCATCGCCGTATGGCCATCATGGCCGCAGGCGTGCATCAAGCCGTCATGGACGGAGGCGTAAGGCAGGCCGGTCGCTTCGCGGATCGGCAACGCATCCATGTCGGCACGCAGGCCGATCGCGCCCGCGCCCGGCAGACGCCCGCGCAAGGCGCCGACGACGCCGGTACCGGCGAGCCCTTCGCTGACTGCGATGCCCCAGCCGCGCAGTTTCTCGGCAACCAGGGCGGCGGTCCTGAATTCCTTGAATGCGATTTCGGGATGCCGGTGCAGATCACGTCGGATCGCGATCATCTCGGCTTCCTGGCCGCGCAGTGTTTCGATCAGGCATTGGGTCACGGTGATCAGTCTCCTGGCGCGGAGGATCATTCCGTTCCAGGCGACGGTAAAATACATTCATCTGGCTGAAACATTCATAGAATGTATGTTCCGGCGATGAAGAACTTCACGCTCAAGCAGCTGCGCTACATCGTGACGGTCGCGGCCGGAGGCTCGATCGCCGAGGCGGCGGAGGCCCATGCGATCTCGGCCTCCTCGATTCGCGAGGCCATCGCCTTCGCCGAGGCCAAGCTTGCCGCCCCCCTGTTTCGCCGCACCCCCGCCCGCGGCGTCGCCTTGACCGCGGAAGGCCAGCATTTTGCTGCGCTCGCCGAGCAGTTCCTGGCAGCTCACGATGCCTTTGAGCACGCCGCCTTGCGCATTCCGCATGAATGGCAGACCGAGATGCGGATCGGCGTCGTCGCCACCGCCGCAGCGGCGATCATCCCGCCCCTGCTGCTCCATCTCGCCGCCCGCGCGCCGCAGGCCCGCTTCCGTCTCGAGGAGATGAGCTCCGAGGAGGTCGCGACGCGGGTGAGGTCGGGCGAACTGCTCGCCGGCCTCGCCTTCAACGACGCCATGACGGTCGACCTCTCCTTCGTCCCGATCATGCGCGCGCCGATCCATGCCGGCCTGCATCGCGGCCATAGGCTGGCGGGCGCCGCTTCGGTGACACTGGGGGAGTTGCGGGAGGAGCCGTACATCCTGCTCGATTTCCCCGGCGCCCGGGCCTATTACGCCGGCCTGTTCGAACAGCATGGCCTGAAGCCGGCGCTGCGCTATGTCGTGAGTTCAAGGGAGCTGGCCGCCGAGCTCGTCACCGCCGGCCTCGGCTATTCGCTGTTCAACATGCCGCCATCGCCGCGGATGCGTGCGTCCGAGGCAATGGCCCGCGTTCCGCTCGACACGAGCTACTGGTGCCCGAGCTTCGGCCTGTTCTATGCACGGCAATATCGGGCCATGCCGATGATCAGGGAACTGGTCGGCGCCGTACGCAATCTGCGTCGTGAGTTCGCAACGCGCCCCGTGCAGTGATCCGGGTCGACCGCCGGAGTGCATCCCATCCGATCCGCAGCGCCGATTTCTCCGCGACACGTGGCTTCATCGCCGCGAGTGCGCCTCTCCTCGCGAACCATCTGGGTCGGCCGGCTCTCCGTAGAGACCGCGGCTCCATGGCCGGCCCATGGAGCGGCGAACGACACGTCATCGAGCGCCCTGCCCCAACCGAACCGCCGTAGCAAGCGCGGCGCATTCGAACATAAGTGTTGACCGCAAGACATTTGTCCGAGAACTTGGGTCAGTGCGCCGGCAAATTAAGAGAACCGCGCCAGCGGCGAGCAAGAATAGCCGTGCTGAAATGCCTCTGGAGGAACAGAATGAAGATCGTAAACTTGGCGAAAGCCGCCATCGTCGGCTCGCTTGCCGCAGCCATTCTCTCGCCGCTCGGCGCCAGCGCCCAGGATGCTTGCCCCAATCGCGGGCAGCTCGACGACCAGTATTGCGACGCCAACAATGATCTCGTCGCCGACACGCCGACCGACGCCGCCAAGCAGAAGGACCCATCGACGCTGGTCTTCGCCTATACGCCGGTCGAGGATCCCGCGATCTATGCCAACCTGCTCAAGCCGTTCGTGACGCATCTCAACACCTGCATCGGCCGCAAGGTGGTGTATTTCTCGGTCCAGTCGAACACCTCGCAGATCGAGGCGATGCGCTCGGGCCGGCTTCACATCGCTGGTTTCTCGACCGGCCCGACCGCCTTTGCCGTCAACATGGCCGGTGCGGTGCCCTTCGCCGCTGGCGGCTCGGAAGCCGGGCCGCGCG
The DNA here is from genome assembly GCF_001509835.1 of Allobosea sp. WAO. Classification (GTDB taxonomy): domain Bacteria; phylum Pseudomonadota; class Alphaproteobacteria; order Rhizobiales; family Beijerinckiaceae; genus Allobosea. The sequence goes on along the minus strand of NZ_JXTJ01000011.1, from coordinate 100,047 downwards.
GCTACAAGCTGATCGCGCTGGTCAAGGCGAACAGTCCCTACAAGACGATGGCAGATCTCAAGGGCAAGAAGGTCGCGCATACCTCGCCCTCCTCGAACTCCGGCAATCTCGCCCCGCGCGTGCTGTTCCCGCCGCTCGGCCTGACCCCGGACACCGACTACAAGCCGCTGATGTCGGGCGGGCACGACAAGTCTATCCTCGGGATCAACCATGGCGACTACGACATGGCGGCGATCGCGGACGACGTCTTCGAGCGGATGGTGGCGCGCGGCACGATCAAGCGCGACGATTTCCGCGTGCTCTACACCAGCGAGGTCTTCCCGACGAACGGCTATGTCCACGCCCACGACCTGAAGCCGGAACTGGCGGCGAAGATCCGCGAATGCTTCTTCAGCTACAAGTTCACCGATGAGGAGAAGAAGGAGTTCAACGGCGAGGATCGCTACGTCCCGATCACCTACAAGGAGAAATGGGGCGTGGTGCGCGAGGTAGCCGAGAAATCCGGCACGCCGTTCAACAAGCGCAGCTACGAGGCCGAGGCCAAGCGCGAGGCCGAGGCGCTGGAGCGCAAGAAGGCCCAGCAGCAGGCGCCGAAGAACTGACCACCGGCTCAGCCCTGAAATGAAGCAAGACGGCCCCGGCACACACCGGGGCCGTCTTCGCTTTCACGCCGATTTGCTGAAAGCACGCCGCCTTTACTTTGAGGGCAGATCGGCGAGATAGGCCCGCATCTCCCGCTCGGGTCCATGCCAGGCGGCGCCCTTGCCCTGCAGCTCCGGCTTGTCCTTCCAGCCGGGTTCGACCCCGGTCATGTCGGGGAGCAGATGCGCGATGCCCTTGTGGCAGTCGATGCAGGTCTTCTCGCCCGTGGTCAGGAAGCGGCTATGGATATCGGCCGCCCGGCGCGTCTGCTTGGTGAAGTCCATCGCCACCGAGGAATGGCAGTTGCGGCATTCCAGGGAGTCGTTGGCCTTGAGGCGCGACCATTCGTGCTTGGCGAGTTCGAGGCGCATGCCGAGGAACTTCTCGCGCGTCGAGATGGTGCCGAAGATCTTGCCCCAGACCTCCTTCGAGGCCTGCATCTTGCGGGCGATCTTGTCGGTCCAGTTATGCGGGACATGACAGTCCGGGCAGCTGGCGCGCACGCCCGAACGGTTGGAGAAGTGTACCGTCTGGGTCAGCTCCTGATAGACGTTGTCGCGCATCTCGTGACAGGAGATGCAAAACTTCTCGGTATTGGTGACCTCGAGCGCGGTGTTGAAGCCACCCCAGAACAGCACGCCGCAGATGAAGCCGCCGACCGTCAGGAAGCCGAGGCTGAGATAGGCGCTGGGCCGGCTGATGATGCGCCAGAACCAGAGAACCCGGTTCCAGCACCAGAGAAACAGAGCCTTGAGCTTTGCCATCATGCCGCCCCGTTACCGCTTGCGGCCAATGTCTTTGGCGTCCTGGAAGGTATTCTGGACCAAAGGCGGCACATCGGTCTGCTGGACATGGCAGGCGGTGCAGAAATAGCGCCGCGGCGTCACGTCGGAGAGAACCTGACCGTCGCGATCCTGGAAATGCGTGATGCTGATCATCGGGGCGCCAGAGCCCTCGGTGAATTCGCGCTTGTGGCAGTCCATGCAGCGATTGGTGTTCAGCGTCAGCTGGTAGCCATCGATCGAATGCGGGATCACCGGGGGCTGCTCGGGATAATTCCGCATGCGCTTGACGTCGTCGACGATCGGCCGGCCAAGCGCCGGGACCCTGTCGAGTTCCATGGGCTGGGCCGTACCGGTCAGCCGCGGGACGATCTTCACCGGCGCGCCCTCCTGCGAGAAGGCCGCCCCGAAGACCAGGACGATGCAGGCCGCCAGCGCGGCCCCGAGAACGGTCCGCGCGCGCATCAGGCGGTGACCGGAACGATCTTGACCGCGCATTTCTTGAAATCCGTCTGCTTGGAGATGGGATCTGTGGCGTCGAGCGTCGTCTTGTTGATCAGCTGGCTGGCGTCGAACCAGGGCACGAAGACGACGCCGGGCGGCATGCGGTTGCGCCCGCGGGTCTCGACACGGGTGCGCATCTCGCCGCGCCGCGAGATCAGCCTGATCTCGGCGCCCTGGTTGAGCCCGCGCTTGCGGGCGTCCTCGGGATGCATGAAGCAGCGCGCCCCCGGGAAGGCCTTGTAGAGCTCGGGCACGCGCATCGTCATCGAGCCGGAATGCCAGTGCTCGAGCACGCGGCCGGTGACCAGCCAGAGGTCGTATTCGCCATCCGGCGATTCCGCCGGCGGCTCGTAGGGCACCGCGATGATGCGGGCCTTGCCGTCCTTGTTGCCGTAGAACTCGACGCCCTTGCCCGGCTTCACATAGGGGTCGAGGCCCTCGCGATAGCGCCAGAGCGTCTCCTTGCCGTCGACCACCGGCCAGCGCAGGCCGCGGACCTCGTGATAGAGCTCGTACGGTCCGAGATCATGGCCATGGCCGCGGCCGAAGGTGGCGTATTCCTCGAACAGGCCCTTGTGGACGTAGAAGCCGAAATCCTTGGATTCCTGGTTCTCGTATTCGGGGCTGGTCTCCGAGAGCGGGAACTTGTCGACATTGCCGTTGCGGAACAGCACGTCGAACAGGGTCTTGCCGCGATAGTTCGGATTGGCGTCGAGGATCTCCGGCGGCCAGACCTCGTCGGTGGTGAAGCGCTTGGAGAACTCCATCAGCTGCCAGAGATCGGAGCGGGCCTGGCCGGGCGCATTGACGAGCTGGTGCCAGACATGGGTGCGCCGCTCGGCATTGCCGTAGGCGCCCTCCTTCTCGACCCACATCGCCGCCGGCAGGATCAGATCCGCCGCCATCGCGGTGACGGTCGGGTAGGCGTCGGAGACGACGATGAAGTTCTCGGGATTGCGATAGCCCGGATAGGTCTCGCCGGAGCTGTTGGGAGCCGCCTGGAGGTTGTTGTTGACCTGGATCCAGTAGAAATTGAGCTTACCGTCCTTGAGCATCCGGTCCTGCTCGACGGCGTGGTAGCCGGGCTTGTCCGGGATGATGCCGGGCGGGACGCGCCAGATCTCCTCTGTGTGCTTGCGATGCTCGGGGTTGGTCACCGTCATGTCCGCCGGCAGGCGGTGGGCGAAGGTGCCGACCTCGCGCGCCGTGCCGCAGGCCGAGGGCTGGCCGGTCAGCGAGAACGGGCTGTTGCCGGGCTCGGAGATCTTACCGGTGAGCAGGTGCAGGTTGTAGACGAGCTGGTTGGCCCAGACGCCGCGCACATGCTGGTTGAAGCCCATAGTCCAGAACGAGACGACCTTGCGCTTGGGGTCGGCATAGAGCTCGGCGAGCTGCTGCAGGAAACCGGGCTCGACCCCGGTCAGCGCCGAGACCTTCTCCAGCGTATAGTCCTTGACGAAGTCGGCATAGGCCTGGAAGTCGCTCGGCGTGGTCGCGCCGGGATCAGCCGCCTTCCTGGCCTTGACCTCGCGCGGATCATCCGGCCGCAGGCCATAGCCGATCTCGGTCGCGCCCTTGACGAAGGTGGTGTGCTTCTCGACGAACTCCTTGTTCACCCGTCCGGTCGAGATGATGTGGTTGGCGATGTAGTTCAGGATCGCGAGGTCCGTGCCCGGCTTGAAGACGATCGGAATGTCGGCGAGGTCGGAGCTGCGATGGGTGAAGGTCGAGAGCACCGCGACCTTGACATGCGGCTGGCCGAGCCGCCGGTCGGTCACCCTCGTCCAGAGGATCGGGTGCATCTCCGCCATGTTCGAGCCCCAGAGCACGAAGGCGTCGGCATGCTCGAAATCGTCATAGCAGCCCATCGGCTCGTCCATGCCGAAGGTGCGCATGAAGGCATAGGCGGCCGAGGCCATGCAGTGGCGTGCATTCGGATCGAGATTGTTCGAGCGGAAGCCGGCCCGCATCAGCTTGGTAGCGGCATAGCCCTCAAAGATCGTCCACTGGCCTGAGCCGAACATGCCGAGCGCCGTCGGCCCCTTGGCCTTCAGCGTCTCCTTGGCCTTGGTGGCCATGGTGTCGAAGGCTTCCTGCCAGGAGACCGGCGTGAACTCGCCGTCCTTGGCGTAGACGCCGTTCTTCTTGCGCAGCAGCGGCTGGGTCAGCCGGTCGCTGCCATACATGATCTTGGAGAGGAAATAGCCCTTGATGCAGTTGAGGCCGCGGTTGACGTCGGCCTTCATGTCGCCGTGGGTGGCGATGACCTTGCCTTCCTTGACGCCGACCATGACGCCGCAACCGGTGCCGCAGAAGCGACAGGGCGCCTTCGACCATTTGATCTGGAGGCTGTCGACGCCGCCGGTGACCGGCTGGGCCTCGGCGGGAACGCTCATATTGGCGGCCAGAGCGGCAACGCCGGCCGCCTGTGCCTTCAGCATCTCGCGACGGGACAGGGTCATGAGTTCACTCCGATGTCGTCGAGTTCTTCGATCTGTTCGAAAACCATGTTGGCGGACAGAACGCCGTCGAGAAGCGCGATCTCGGTAAGGCGCCCACCGATCTCGCCGGTGCTCGCGCCTTCCATGACGATCACGATCTTGCCGCCCTCGACCCGATGGACCTCGGTGTCGGGCATGGCTTCGATCCGGGCGACCACCTCGGCGCAGCGCTCCGGAAAGGCCGAGACCACGGCGCTCGAGATGTGGACGAGGCCGGCTTGTGTACGCTCAGGCATGGGCTGCCTCCACCAGCGGGGCCGCCATGACGATCGCGTCCGCAGGGCAGGTCGAGACGCAGGCGCCGCAGCTGTTGCAGCGATCAGCGTCGAGCGAAGGTAGCGCCGGCCCGCCGAGCCGGGGGCGGAAGCGGATCGCGCCCTCGGGACAGGCATCGCCACAGCTCTGGCAGACCACGCCGCGCACGGCGAAACAGGCCTCGCCGATCGAGACCACATGTGGGAAGGCCGGCAAGGCCCGGTCGAACACCGGCTCGGGGCAGGCCTCCGCGCATTTGCCGCAGAAGGTGCATTCATTGCGGCTGAAATCGATCTGGGGCCAGCGCCCCGGGCCCATACGGACGATCGCCTGCGGGCAGGCGTCGATGCAGGCGCCGCACCCGGTGCAGGCGGCTGCAAGTTTCTCGAAGCGGGTCCAGGGTGGCTGGACGGCGTCGCGCGGCGGCGCAAGACGCCCCGTCAGGAAGCCGCGTCTGCCGAGATCCGGGGTTTCGGTGGCCATGACCGGCGCCTCACGCCGGAGGGCCGGGCGGTCCGAAGACCAGTTGCGACATCCAGACGAGGAAGCCGTAGCCGCCGACGACGCCAACGGCGATGAGCGGCCAGATCACGACGGCAAGGATGATGAATGCCAGGATCTCATCGCGCCGGGTGCGGGTCTCACCAGTTCCAGCACTGACATTCTCGGACATCGCCGCAGCTCCCCGATCGCAGGCCATACGCCTCGCTAACTGGGCCTCAAACTGTATCTTTTCTAATGTGAGTATGTGACCGGGAGGCGACACTGTCCAGCCGTCCAGGCGCGAATTTCCCGCGGGGAAGCCCGTATCCGAGGCGGCCAACGGATGCAGAGTCAGTCAGACTCGCAAATATACCTTCAAAATACCGATTTTATGGCTTCGCACGCTTTGGGCGCGACTTTGCGTCGCGCCCTTGATCGTCCAACGAAAGCCGAGACGGCGATCGAGGAGGCTGAACTCCTCCGTCAGGGGCAGGCGAAGCTGCTGCGGCTGTCAGGAACGCAGCGCGATCCATTCGGCAGGTTCAGGGCACCCGAAGCGTCGCGGCGGACATAGGCTCCGTTGGGCAAGGTGAAGCCGCCGGCGGGGTCGACCTGCACGCGGGTGCCGTCAGGCAAGACATAACCGCCGGCACCGTCGCTGACGATGCGCTTGGCTTGCGGGGAGACCTGCGGAGCGACCTGCCGCGACTGCGAGACGCAGCCCGCAGCCAAAGCCGCGAGGGCCGCAACGGCGGTAAAACGGAAAGCGCGTGTCATCATCACCTCTCGCACGATCGTGGTTTCCAACCGGCTCGCGGACATCCGCCGTCCGGGCGCCCATCCGGGCACCGCAAGGACGGCCGCAAGCCTCCTAGCTCTACAGTCGGCGGGCCATCCCCGGGGTTTCCCGAATCGCCGGACCGCCCCTGCCGAAACGGCAATCTGCCGTCCCCGGCGCCATTCCGCAAACCTTCGCCGCTGCCGGCAAAGCCTGAACAGGGCGATCTCGGCCCGCAAAACGCCGGCCAGCATGGCGCCGACGCATGACTGGCGCTTGACAGGAGCGCCTACGATCGGGCCATTGCGACAAGCGTTGCGCTATCGTTAGCACAGCATCATGCGATAAATGCGAGGGGCGAGTTGGCTCAGATTCCGGCAGAGACCGTCTCCGACTTCCTGCGGGTCACGGGACTGGTCGATGACCCCACCCGCGCGCGCCTGATGCCGCTGACGGGCGGCGTCGCCTCCGACATCTGGAAAGTCGAGAGCGAGAACGGCCGGCGGGTCTTCGTCGTCAAGAAGGCGCTGGCGCAGTTGCGTGTCGCTCAGACCTGGCTGGCGCCGGTCTCGCGCAATGCCAGCGAGGTCGAGTGGCTGAAGGCGGCCGGCCGCATCCTGCCCGATGTCGTGCCCGATATTCTCGCGAGCGATGCCGAGGCCGGCATCTTCGCGATGAGCTATCTCGATCCTGCCGACCATCCTGTCTGGAAGCAGGAGCTGCGGGCCGGCCGCGCCGATCCGGCCTTCGCGGCCAGGCTCGGGGCGGTGATCGCGGCCATCCATGCCGGCACGCATGGCTCGGCCGAGATCGCCCGGCGCTTCGCCAATGACGACACCTTCCACTCGATTCGCATCGAGCCCTATCTGGAGGCGACGGCGCGCGTCCATTCCGACCTCGCAGCCCCCCTGATGGCACTGGCCGGCGAGACCCTCGCCGCCAAGGTCGCGCTCGTCCATGGCGACATCAGCCCGAAGAACATCCTGGTCGGCCCAAAGGGCCCGGTGATCCTCGACGCCGAGTGCGCCTGGTATGGTGAGCCGGCTTTCGATCTCGCCTTCTGCCTCAACCATCTCCTGCTGAAGTGCCTGTGGACGCCCTCCGCGAGCGCCGGCTTTCTCGCCTGCTTCGACGCTCTGGCGGAGAACTATCTCGCGGGTGTCGACTGGGAACCGCGCGCGGCAATCGAGGCGCGGGTTGCACGGCTGCTGCCGGCGCTGTTCCTGGCGCGGGTCGATGGCAAGTCGCCGGCCGAATACATCACCGCGGAAGCCGACAAGGACCGTATCCGGCGTGTCGCCCGCCCGCTGATCGTAAAGCCGGTGGCGCGTCTTGCGGCCATCCGCCAGCTCTGGACCGAGGAGATTTCCCGATGACCGATACGAGGATTGCTGCCGTCCGCGGCCGCCGGGTCTGGGATTCCAGGGGACGGCCGACCGTCGAAGCCGATGTCGTGCTTGAAAGCGGCGTTCGCGGCCGCGCCATCGCACCGGCCGGCGCCTCGACCGGCAGCGGCGAGGCGCTCGACCGGCGCGATGGCGGCGCAGCCTTTGGCGGGCTCGACGTCACCGGTGCGGTCGCCGCGGTCAATGGCGAGATCGCGGCGGCGCTCGCCGGACGAGACGCCGGCGATCAGGCTGCCATCGACTCCGCCTTGATCGCGCTCGACGGCTCGGAGAATCTCGGCCGGCTCGGCGGCAATGCCGTGGTCGCGACCTCGATGGCCGTGCTGCATGCCGCGGCAAATGCGAGCGGGCAACCGCTCTGGCGCCATTTGTCGAGTGGCAGGCCGGTGCGCATCCCAGTACCGGAGATCCAGATTTTTGGCGGCGGCGCGCATGCGGCGCGGCGCGTCGACGTGCAGGACTTCATGGTGATGTGCCCGGCGGCGAATTCCTTCGCCCAGGCATTGGACTGGACGGCCGAGGTCTACCGCTCTGCCGGCGCGCTGATGAAGCAGGCCGGCAAGCTCCAGGGCGTCGCCGACGAGGGCGGCTTCTGGCCAGCCTTCGCCTCCAATGAGGAAGCGCTGGACACGCTGATGCGCGCCATCGAGAGTGCCGGCTTCAAGCCCGGCGAGGAGGTAGCGATCTCGCTCGACATCGCCGCCTCCGAATTCGGCCGCAACGGCGCCTACAAGCTGGCGCTGGAGCAACGCGAGCTCGATTCCGCCGGGATGATCGCGCTGCTCGGCCGCTGGCTAGAGAGCTACCCGATCATCTCGATCGAGGACCCGCTGGCCGAGGATGATGCCGAGGGCTTCAAGGCCTTCACCGCGCTCTACGGCGAGCGCTGCCAGATCATCGGCGATGATTTCCTCGTCACCAATGCGGGCCGTGTCGAGGCGGCGGCGGCGAGCAAGGCGCTGAACGCCGTACTGATCAAGCCGAACCAGTCCGGCACGGTCAGCGGCACCCGCGCCGCACTCGAGGCCGGCAAGGCCGCCGGCTTCGGTACCATCGTCTCGGCCCGCTCCGGCGAGACCGAGGACGTCACCATCGCCCATCTTGCGGTCGGCTGGGATGCCGGCCAGTTCAAGGTCGGCTCCTTCACCCGCTCCGAGCGCATGGCGAAATGGAACGAGATGCTGCGCATTGAGGAAGAGCTCGGCAGCGAGGCGCGCTTCGCCGGCTGGCACGCCCTGCCCTTCGCCCACGGCCCGAGCTGAGCCGATGAAGGCGCTGTTCCATTTCTCGCCCGGCGCAGCCCTGCAAGCGCGGCTCGCTGAGGTCGCCTCGCCGCGGATCGCCGTCGTCGACCAGCGCGACGAGGCTGGGTTCGCCCGCGAGATTGCCGATTGCGAGGTGCTGCTGCACGTGCTGACGCCGGTGAGCGCAGCGATGATCGCGATGGCGCCGAAACTGCGGCTGATCCAGAAGATCGGCGTCGGCGTCAACACGATCGACCGCGCCGCCGCGGCAGATGCCGGGGTTGCCGTCGCCAACATGCCGGGAACCAATACGGCGGCGGTCGCCGAGCACACGCTGGCGCTGATGCTCGCGACCTTGCGCCGGGTCGCGGCCTTCGACGCGGCGACACGCGCCGGACGCGGCTGGCAGATCGGCGTCGAGAACGCGATCGGCCTCGGCGAGATCGGCGGCAGCCGGATCGGCTTCGTCGGCTATGGCGGCGTGCCGCAGCGGCTGACGCCGGCCTTACAGGCGCTCGGCGCGGAGGTCTGCTTCTGGAACCGCAGCCTGAGGCCGGATGCAGCGGCGACTTCCCTGCCGTTCGACGAAGTGCTGGCGACGAGCGACATCCTCTCGCTGCATCTGCCGCTGACCGCCGAGACCAGGGGGATGTTCGATTGCGCGCGCCTCGCGCAATTGAAGAAGGGCGCAATCCTGATCAATACCGCCCGCGGCGAGCTAATCGACGAGAACGCCCTCGCCGAGGCCCTGCGGAGCGGCCATCTCGCCGGCGCCGGGCTCGACGTGTTCGAGCGCGAGCCGATGACGGAGCCCGGCCCTCTCGCCGCCTGCCCGACCCTGGTCGCGACGCCGCATATCGCCTGGCTGACGCCGCAGACCTTCGAACGCAGCCTCGCCGTGGCGCTGGAGAATTGCCGCCGCCTCGCGGCCGGCGAACCCCTGCTGCACCAGATCGCGCCCGAAGCTGCGGCCTAAGCCGATGCCAACGCGCGGGCCGGGCATGGTGACGGCGCGGCAGGTGGCGGAAAGCCTCGGCGTCGCCGTCTCCACGGTCGGCCGGGCCCTCGCCGATGATCCGCGCATCAGCCAGCGCATGAAGCTCATGGTGCGCGAGGCGGCGCAGCGGCTGGGCTATGTCGAGAACCTGCCGGCCCAGATGATGCGCGGCGGATCGAGCCGGCTGATCGGGCTGATGCTGCCCGACATCCGCAACAGCTTCTACGCCACCATCGCGGACGCCCTGTCGGCCTGCTGCGATGCCGCCGGCTACCAGCTCGTGGTCTCGCTCGCCGACAATCCCGAGGCGGAAAGCCGCCATGTCCGGCAGCTGGCGAGCGCCCGGGCGGCGGGCATCGTCATCGTTCCCACCCCCGACCCGCAACCTGAGACCTGCGCGATGCTGGCGCGCATCCCGCATGTCCAGCTGCTACGCCGCGTGCCCCAGCTCTCGCCAGCCTGGTTCGGCATAGACGACATGGAGTGCCTGCGCGCCGGCACCGGCCATCTCATCGCCCGCGGCCATCGCCGCATCGCCTATATCGGCGGAACCGGCGACTATTCCACCGGCGCCGACCGCCTCGCCGGCTTCCGCCGCGCCTTCGCGGAAGCCGGGCTCGACCCGGCACTTGCGACCGAGCATCTCGGACCGCCGGCCGATCCGCGCTTCGGGGCCACGGCCACCGCCGCCCTATTCGCGGACGCCGAGCCGCCGAGTGCTATCATCACCGGCGCCGTGCAGCTGACCGGAGCGGTGCTGCAGGCAATTGCCGGCCGCCCGCATTCCGACGGGCGCGAGCCTGCGATCGTCGGCTTCGGCGACGAGCCTTCCTTCTCCTGGTGGCGGGGCGAGCTGACCGCGATCGCCATGCCGATCCAGGAACTGGCGCAGGCCTGCGGCGGCTGGCTGATCGAGCGCCTAGATACCGGCGCGCCCATCGAGGCCCATTCCAGCATGGCCAGCGCGCAGCTCGTCGAATACCGGAGCGACGTCTGATCAGCCCCGCCTCGGCTGCTCAGCGCGGCATTTTCATCAGCGCAGCATCTTGGGCAGCCAGAGCGTCAGCTCGGGGAAGAGCGTGATGATCACGAGGGTGCCCACAAGCGGGATGTAGAAAGGGAGCAGCTCCTTGAGCACGGCGCGCATCGAGACCTTGGCGATGTCCGAGATCAGGAAGAGCGCCAGCCCCATGGGCGGGGTCAGCAGGCCGAGCATCAGGTTGAAGATCGCAACGATGCCGAGATGGACGGGATCGACGCCTGCCATGTGCAGCGGGCCGGCGATGATCGGGATCACCAGCAAAGTCGCCGTCGTCGAGTCAAGGAACATGCCGACGACGAGCAGCAGCAGGTTGACGATCAGGAGCAGCATCAGCGGGTCGCGGCTGAGCGAGAGCAGTTCTCGCGCCACGGTCTGCGGGATCTGCTCAATCGCCATGATCCAGCCGAACAGGGCGGCGGCGGAGACGATGATCAGGATCGCCGAGGTGCTTTTCAGCGTCTCATAGGCCGAGACAAGAAGATGGTGCCAGGTCAGCGTCCGGTAGATCACCGCGCTGATGAAGATGACGTAGACCACGGTGATAGAGGCCGCCTCGGTCGGCGTGAACCAGCCGACCAGCATGCCGGAGATCAGCAGCACCGGCGTCAGCAGCGCCGGCAAAGCCGGCAGGAAGCTGTCCCAGAGCTCACGCCAGGTCGGCCAGCGTTCGGCGCGTGGGTATTTGCGGATCCAGGCCAGGATGGCGACGGTGATCATCAGCATGGCGACGCAGATCAACGCCGGGACAATGCCGGCGATCAGCAATTGCACGATCGAGACATTGGTGACCGAGCCGTAGATGATCAGCGGGATGCTCGGCGGGAAGATCGGCCCGACGATCGCCGAGGCGCAGGTCAGCGCCCCCGCGAACTCACGCTTGAAGCCATGGCTGGTCATCGCCTTGACCTCGATGCGGCCGAGCCCGCCGATATCGGCCAGCGCCGCCCCGCTCATCCCGGAGAAGACGAGGCTGGCGAAGATATTGACCTGCGCGAGCCCGCCATGGATGCGCGCCACGAGCGTCGAGGAGAAGCGGTAGATCCGCTCGGTGATGCCCGCCTGGTTCATCAGGTTGCCGACGAAAATGAAGATCGGCACCGCGACCAGCGGGAAGGAATCGAGCGCATAGACCATGCGCTGGCCGACGAGCTCGAGCGGGAAGCCGTTCCAGAGCACGTAGGCGATCGCCGGCAGCATCACGGCGAGCACGACGGGCCAGCCGAACAGGAAAAACAGCGTGAAGGAGCCGAGGAGAAGGAGCGTCATCGTGCCGTCGCGTTCCTGCGTGGCGGGAGGGGTGAGCCGGCCGGCCTGGCCTCAGGTGATATGCGGCTCGGGCTCGTCGCTGATCTCGTCGGAGAAGCGCACATAGGGCGGGTGACCCTTCAGCGCCTTCCAGAGCTGGACGGCGGATTCGACCGCCGCGAGGACGAAGCCGAACAGGGCCGCGGAGAAGAAGATCCAGTAGGGGATGCCGAGCGTCGGCGTCGCATTGTCGAGATTGGCCAGCGTCGCGACCATCACCGCCATGCCGGCGATGCCGAAGCCGAGCACGGCCGTCAGCGAAATCGCCGCTGCGAAGAGGGAGCGTGTCCGCTCCGACAGCATGATCAGCACCTCCTCCATGCGGATATTGGTGCCGGAGGCGACGACATAGGGCAGCGCCGTGAAGACGACGCCGATCAGCATGAAGCGGGTCAGTTCCTCCGAGCCGATGAAGGGCGCCTGGAATATCTGCCGCAGCACCACCTGCAGCGCCGGCAGTGTCAGCATCAGCACCAGCATTGCGACGGCGGCGTAGCGGAAGGCATTGCGGAGCGGCCGCAGGAGGCGGTCGATCGCGAGGGGCGCGCCGACGTCCTGCGGCTGGACATGCTGATCGGTCATGGAACTCGCCGGCTGGAGCGGAGGAGCCGGGCGGCAGACCGCCCGGCAGCTTGGCGAAGCGTCACTTCACCGCGGCGATGCGCTCGATATAGGGCTTCCAGCTCGGGAAGTCCTTGTTGACCTCGGCGATCACCCGCTCGCGGAACTCGACGAGCTTGAGCCCGTCCTGCTCGGTGACGAAGGTCATGCCTTTCTTCTTGAGCTCGCCGATCAGGTCCTGCTCGGCCTTGTTGGCCTGCTGCAACGTGTCCTGTGCCAGCACCTCGAAGACCTCGTAGACCGCCTTGCGATCGTCGGCGCCCATGCCCTGCCAGACGCGCTCGTTGATGAAGACGGGCAGCACGTTCTGCATGTGCCCGGTCAGCATCACATGGGTCTGCACCTCGTAGAGCTTGTTGGCGTTGATCATGGTCAGCGGGTTTTCCTGGCCGACGACCATGCCGGTCATCAGCGCGGTCGGCAGCTCGGCGACCTCGACCGGGGTCGGGATCGCGCCGAAACCCTTGATCATCGTGGTCCAGAGCTGCAGCGGCACGCCGCGGAAGGGCTTGCCCTGCAGGTCGGCCGGCGAGCGCACGGCCATCTTCGCGGTCATCTGGCGCGCGCCGCGGAAGAGCCGCCCGACAATGCGCATGCCGCCATCCTTGGCGAGCTTGTCGTTGAACTCGATCAGGACTTCCGACTTCTGCGGATCGGTCGCCGCCAGGGCATGGGCGCCATCGCGGTAGATGAAGGGCGCGTTGAAGACGGCGATGTCCTTGGAGAGACGGGCGAGCGAGGCGAATTCGTGATGGCCCATCGAGATCGCGCCGGACCGTACGCCGTCGATCAGTTCCTGCACGCCGCCGAGCTGCGAATTCGGGAAGACCTGGACCTGGACGCGGTCGACGGTCGCCTTGGGGATGCGCTTGCCGGCCTCGTCGCCATACCAGTACTGGATATCGCCTTCCGAGCCGACATGGGCGTAGCGCAGTTTCACCTGCTGCGCCGACGCGCCACGGAGGCCTACGAATTGGGCACTTGCGAGCGCACCCGCGCCCACTAAGAGTTCGCGCCGACGCAGCATGACAACTCCTCCCGTTCTCGCTTGGCTTGTGCCGTTATGATTGCAGCGAAACCCGGCCGTCGCGCCGGCAGAGATGTCCGTTACTGGCCACCGCGATCGGCGCGCGAGCGGGCGCATGGCCCGGTGCGGCGCGGAATGGCGGCGTGCAACGGCGGATCTGCTGCGGCATGGCGGCCCGGACGCTTCTCTCCCCTTCGCCGCTTTGCGCGGTCCTTGTTGAGCACTGGTATTTTGCATACAAGTTTGACGAAGCGTCAAGCAGGAGCGGCGATCAAGACCCGCTCCGCCGGGGGAGCGCGCAGATGAGCGTCACGGTCACGGAAGGCGCCGAGGGGGTAGAGACGGCGCCGCGCCGCAAGGGCCGGCTTCATGTCGCGACCGTCGAGGCCTTGCGCCAGATGATCGTCAGCGGCGCGCTCAAGCCCGGGCAGAAGCTGCGCGAACAGGAACTCTGCGACCGACTCGGCGTCTCCCGCACCCCGCTGCGCGAGGCCCTGCGGACGCTGGCGGCGCAGGGCCTGGTCACGCTCTCGCAGAACCGCGGGGCCGAGGTCGCGGCCTTGAGCCTCGACGACATCACCGCGCTGTTCGATGTCGTCTCGACGCTGGAGGCTCTAGCGGCTCGCCTCGCCTGCAAGGCGGTCTCCGACGAGGAGATCGAGGAGATCGCTGCGCTGCACGAGCAGATGCGGGGGCACCATGCGCGCGGCGAATTGCCCGAGTACTTCGCGCTGAACCAGCGGATCCACCGGGCGATGATCGAGGCGGCCCGCAATCCCGTGCTTCTCGACGTCTGGGAGCGAATGGCGCCGCGGGTCGAGCGCGCCAAATACCTGCCCAATCTCCACGGCCAGCGCTGGCACGAAGCGATGCGCGAGCATGAGGCGATGGTCGCCGCGCTGCAGGAGCGCGATGGCGAGAGCCTCGCCGCGCTGATGCGCCAGCATTTCGCCAATGGGCTTGCCGTCGTGCAGTCGGCGGGAACGGATCGCGGACCCGCCGACTGAAGGCTCGACTTAGGCGGCGGGAGGCGCGACCTCCGGCAACACCTTGACCACGGCGATGGCGTCGAGCTCGCTGTGGCCCTGGCCGACCAGCATGCGGTAGAGCGTCGTCGCCTGCGCCACCATCGGCATGGCCAGATGGTGCTCGCGGCCGGCCTCGGTCAGCATTTCCAGGTCCTTCAGCACCTGGCGGGCATAGCCGCGCGGCGCGAAATCCTGCGCGATCATGCGCGGCAGCATGGCCTGCAGCACCGCCGAATTGCCGAGCCCGGGTGCCAGGGCGGCAGGGATGCGGCTGGCATCGACGCCATAGGCTTCGGCGAGGCGCAGGCCTTCGGCGACGATGCAATAATTGGTCAGGCAGAGCGCCTGGTTGACCAGCTTGGTCGCCTGGCCGGCGCCGACATCGCCCATATGGGTGAAGAGCCCGAAGAGCTCGACGAGCGGCCGCGCCGCCTCGACCGCCTCCTTGGTCCCGCCTGCCATGATGGCGAGCGTGCCAGCCTCCGCCGCCGGCGGCCCGCCCGAGACCGGCGCGTCGATGAAGCCGATGCCCTTGGCCGCCAGCGCGGCGGCGAGCTTCTTGGTCACGGCGATCTCGGTGGTCGAGAAATCGATGACGACGGCCCCCCCCGGGGCCGCGCCGAGCACGCCGTTGTTCCCGGCGATCACCGTATCGACCGCCTTGGTGGTGGTGACGGCAATGCAGATCTGCCGCACCCCGCGCGCGACTTCGGCCGGCGAGCCGACGATTTCGACACCGAGGGCCTGCGCCTCGCTCCGGCGATTGGGATCGATGTCATAGCCGACGACTTTGCGACCGCTCGCGACAAGGCGCTTGCAGAAGCCCGCCCCCATCAATCCCAGCCCGATGAAACCGACCGCTTCGCTCATCCCGATGTCTCCGATCCCCCGCGGCTTCCGCCGCCTCTTGCTGTTGTTCTGCGCCTACGGTGCGGCCGGGCCGCAGCAGAGAGCACCGCCGCATTCTTGCATACAAACACTTCCGACGCGAAGCGCGACGAGCCGGGAATGTCGCCTGGCCTTGCCGCGGACGCATGGCCATGCGATTGCGCCCGAGACGGCATTGCGCTGAACATCCGCTCGGGCTTCGCTCCGGAATCGGCGGGAGGATCGGGATGCTCGACTGGAGCGGCGCGCGGAACGAAGCGGCGGCGATCGCCGAGGCCTGGACGCGCGAAGGTGGACCGGGCGGCGCGATCGTATTGTTCGACCGCGACGGCATCCGCGAGGTCGCGAGCGGCGGTTTCGCCGCGATCGAGCACCGTTTGCCCTTCACGCCGGACACGCCGAACCGGCTCGCCTCGATCAGCAAGCATATCTGCGCCGCATTGCTGCTGCGCGCCGGCGTGCCTCTGGACGAACCGCTCGGCAAGCTCCTCGCCGAGGCGCCGCCGGCGCTTGCCGCCGTGCCGCTTGCGCGAGCGCTCGACATGACCGGCGCCCTGCCCGACACAATGGAGGCCTTCTGGCAGCAGGGCGTGCCGTTCACCACCAGCCTCGGCGCGGACGAGATCTTGGCGCGCGCCCGGCTGTTTCCGGCGCTGAACGGCGAGCCCGGCACCGAGATGGCCTATTCCAACACCGGCTGGCGCCTCGCCCAGGCGGTGCTGGAGCAGCACAGCGGCAAAAGCTATACCCGGCTGGTCGATAGGCTGATGGGGGCACTAGGCCTGCCGATCCGCTTCGCCCGCGACGAGAGCGAGGTGATCGATGGGTTGGCGACCGGCTATTGGCGCGAGGGCGATGCCTGGCGCCGCGGGCGCTATGGCTTCAACTTCTCGGGCTCGGGCGGCATGGCCGGCAGTGCCGCGGCATTGGCGCGCTGGGCCTGCGCCCTGCTTGCCGGCCGCGAGCCGCTCGCCGGCCTGCTCGAACAACTGGCGGCGCCGCGGACCTTCGCCGATGGCAGCGCCAGCGTCTACCGGCTTGGCCTCGTCGCCAGCACGCTCGGCGATGTTCAATTGCTCGGTCACGGCGGCTCGTTGCCCGGCTATCGCAACCATTTTCTGATCGCGCCGGAACAGGGCGTCGGCGTCGTCCTGCTCGGCAATCGCGAGGAGGAGACGCTGTGGCCGGCGCTGCGCGTGCTGGCCGCCCTGCTCGGGCAAACCCTGCCGGCACCGGCCGAAGAGATGCCCGACGGGCTGTTCGCGGCGGAGGAAGGACCGTTCTGGGCCGAATTCGGCGCGGGCGCGATCAGCTTCATGGGCGGCTATGAGAAGCTCGTCGCCGATGGCTCCGGCGGGATGCGCAGCCTGCCAGCCTATCTCGACATCAGGTTGAAGCGCAGCGGCGCCGATACGGTCGAAGGCCTGATCGGCGGCGTGCCGCGCCGGCTCACCCGCGTCCCCGATGCCACGGCACTCGATCCGCGCCTGCCGGGGCGCTGGCGCGACAGAAACCTCGGCACCGAGATCCTGATCCGTGGCGATGGCAGCGCCCGCCTGCCCTGGGCGGGCTCTGCCATCGAGACGGCGCTGACGCCACTGCCCCGCGGGCGGGCGCTCGCAGACCTCCCGCATGGCCCCTGGCGGCACCGGCCTTGCTTATGGCTGCAGCCGGACGGAACCTTGCGCCTCGCCGGTCACCGCTCGCGCATCCTGCATTTCGACCGCCTCACTGACAGAGCCACGCTATGACCGCTTCCCGTTTCGCCGCGCTCATCGGCGCGGCCGCGCTGCTCCTGACCACACCGGTGCAGGCCCAGCCGGCGCCGAAGAACGTGCTGCGCGTCGCCCCGCATGCCGACCTCAAGACGCTCGATCCCGTGGCGGCCTCGATCGTCATCACCCGCATGCACGGGCTGATGATCTACGAAACCCTGTTCGCCTGGGACGCCAATCTCCAGCCGAAGCCGCAGATGGTCGAGAGCTTTTCGACCGCACCGGACGGCTTGTCCTGGACCTTCACCCTGCGGCCGGGCCTGAAATTCCATGACGGCCAGCCGGTGACGACGCGCGACGTCATCGCCTCGCTGACGCGCTGGATGAAGCGCGACACGATCGGCGGCAAGCTCGGCGAATACACCGATGGCATAGAGGCGAAGGACGACAAGAGCTTCGTGCTCAAGCTGAAGAAGCCGATGGCGCTGGTGCCCTTCGCGCTCGGCTCGGCGGTCGGCCAGATCCCGGTGATCATGCGCGAGGCCGATGCCGCGACCGACCCGATGAAGCCGGTGACGGAGGCGATCGGCTCCGGCCCGTTCAAGTTCAACCGCGCCGAATGGCGCAGCGGCGCCAAGGTCGTCTACGACAAGAACCCCGACTATGTGCCGCGTTCCGAGGCGGCCGACGGGCTCGCGGGCGGGCGCGTCGTCAAGGTCGACCGGGTCGAATGGGTGATCATGCCGGATGCTGCGACGGCCGCCGCGGCCCTGCAGACCGGCGAGATCGACATCTGGGAGCAGCCGAGCCAGGACCTGATCCCGGTCGTCGCCAGCGCCAGGGACGTCAAGGTCGAGCGCTACTCCAACCTCGCCAACCAGGTGATGCTGCGCCCCAACAGCCTGCACCCGCCCTTCGACAACCCCAAGGCCCGGCTTGCGCTGGCCTTCGCCACCGACCAGGCCGAATTCCTGGCCGGCGGCTTCGGCGACGAGGAGTGGTGGAAGCGCTGCAACGCCTATTTCATCTGCGGCGGCCCGAACGGGACCGAGGCGGGCACGGACGCCTTCGCCAAGCCCGATCCCGAGAAGGCCAAGCAGCTCCTCGCCGAAGCCGGCTACAAGGGCGAAAAGCTCGTGCTGACCACCAGCAACGACATCGCCGCGATCGGCCGGATGGCCGAGGTCGCCGCCGCCCAGCTGAAGAAGGCCGGCGTCAATGTCGACGTGCAGTTCTCCGACTGGGGCACCGTCACCACGCGCCAGCAGAACAAGAACCCGCCTGACCAGGGCGGCTGGAACCTGTTCGTCACCTATGCCTCGGGCGCGACCATGCAGTGCCGATGACCAATATCGGCACCAATATGGCCTGTGAGCGCGCCTGGGCCGGCTGGCCCTGCGACGCCGAAGCCGAGAAACTGCGCGGTGCCGTGGTCGATGCGCCCGACGATACCGCGCGCAAGGCGGCAATCGAGACGCTGCACAAGAGGCTCGCGGAGATGCAGCCCTACCGGGTGCTCGGCCAGTTCGACCAGCCCTATGCCAGGCGCGGCAATGTCTCGGGCGTGCTCGCCGCACCTGTCATGCTGTTCTGGAACGTGCAGAAGAACTGAGGCGCCGATATGCGCCGCGTTAACCGGCCCGAAGCGCGGCGTTAACCAGTTCATGACCCATGCCGGACGACACTGTTGCGAGCGAATCGTTGCAGTCCGTGAGAGCGTTATGGGTCAGGTTCTTCAGTTCCGTCCGTTGAAGCCGGTCGTCGCCGAAAGCGATGGCGACGCGCTCGACCTGTTGTCGGCGATCGACTTCGCGCTGCGCGACCTCAAGGACATCGCCCCGCATATCCTGCACGAGGGCGCCCGCGAGCAGGCGCGGCAGTGCCAGCAGATGCTGCAGGACGCGTTCGACGCGGCTCTGATGGTCGGCTGAAGGCCGAGCAAGACCCCTCTGGCCTGGGTCGATCTCGACGCGGCTAGCGCCGGCACGCCGCCCATGCGAACCATCGCTGCAAGCAGATTCGCGGGAGAGAACCCGATGCAGCCGCTTTGGGCGATCGGATTGATGACCGGCACCGTCCTCGACGGCAATATCGACATCGCGGCGATCCGCAGCGATGGCGAGACGGTCACCGAATTCGGCCCCTGGCGGCTCGCGCCCTATACCGCCGACGTCCGCGCTTTGCTGGGGCAGGCGGTCGAGGCGGCACTGTCCTGGCGCTTCGAAGGGCCTGAGCCTGCAATCTTCGCCGAGGCGACGCGTGCGCTGACCCTGGCTCAGAGCGATGCCGTCGCGCAGTTTCTGGCGGAGGAGGGGATCGCCGCCAGCGACGTCGCCGCGATCGGTTTCCACGGCCAGACCGTGCTCCACCGCGCGCCGACGCCGTTGCGCAAGGGCGATACCCGCCAGCTCGGCGATGGCGCCTTGATGGCGAAACGGCTCGGCATCGACGTGGTCTATGATCTTCGCAGCGCCGATGTTCGCGCCGGCGGCCAGGGCGCGCCTCTGGCGGCAAGCTATCATGCGGCGCTGCTGCGCGGCCTCGGCGCCGGCAGCGAGACGGCGGTGCTCAATCTCGGCGGCGTCGGCAATCTCAGCGCGCTCGACGCCAACGGACAAGTGCTCGCCTTCGATACCGGCCCGGGCAATGCGCCCCTCAACGACTGGATCAAACGCCACGGCAAGGGCGAGATGGATCGCGACGGCGCCTTCTCACTGGCCGGCAATGTCGACGAGGCAAGGCTCGCCCGGCTGCTCGAACATCCTTACCTGTTCGCGCCCTATCCGAAATCGCTCGACCGGCATGATTTCACCGCGGCGATGGCCGACGGGCTCTCCTTCGAGGATGGGGCGGCGACGCTGACCGCCTTCACCGCCGGAGCCGTCGGGCGCGGGCTCGACCTCCTGCCGATCCGGCCGCAGCGGCTGATCGTCTGCGGTGGCGGGCGGCGCAATCCGGCGATCATGGCCGCGCTCAATGCCCGCAGCGGTGTAGAGGCGATTCCCGCGGAAGCCGTGGGCTGGCGCGGCGACGCGATCGAAGCGGAGCTGTTCGCCTTCCTGGCCATGCGCGCCAAGGCCGGCCTGCCGATCAGCTTCCCGCTCACCACGGGCGTCCCCGAGCCGATGAGCGGCGGGCGGATCGCAAGGGGGCGTTGACAGCGGCAGCGCGGCGGGGCTGAACGACGGCCATGAGCAAATTCGCCTTCGAACCCCTCGCCATCCCGGCCGTCATCCTGGTCCGGCCGAAGAAATTCGGCGATGCGCGCGGCTACTTCATGGAAACCTGGAGCGTCGAAGCCTTCGCCGCTGCAGGGATCGACGCCGTCTTCGTGCAGGACAACCAGTCGCTCTCGGCGGCGCGCGGCGTGGTGCGCGGCCTGCATTTCCAGGCGCCGCCGGTGCCGCAGGCCAAGCTTGTCCGCGTGCTGAGGGGCTCGATCTTTGACGTCGCTGTCGATCTGCGCCGGAGCTCGCCGAGCTATGGCAGATGGTGCGCGGCGACACTGACCGCCGAAGGCGGCGAGCAGCTTTTCGTGCCGCACGGCTTCGCCCATGGCTTCTGCACGCTCGAGCCCGGCACCGAGGTCGCCTACAAGGTCGACGGACCCTATGCGCCGGAATGCGAGGGCGGCCTCGCCTGGAACGACCCTGCTCTCGCCATCGATTGGCCCGTCGCGCCCGGAGAGGCGCAGCTCTCGGGCAAGGATGCCGTCCTGCCCGGCCTTGCCGGCTTCGACAGCCCCTTCAGCTACGAGGCCGCCCGGTGAAGCGCTATCTCGTCACCGGCGGCGCCGGCTTCATCGGCTCGGCGGTGGTGCGCCACCTGATCCGACAGACGCCGCATCATGTGCTGGTCGTCGACAAGCTGACCTATGCCGGCAATCGCGACAATCTCGCGCCCGTCTCGAACGATCCGCGGTTCGCTTTCCTGCAGGCGGACATCGGCGATGCGGTGGCGATGCGACGGGCCTTCACCGAGTTCGCGCCCGACATCGTCATGCATCTCGCGGCCGAGAGCCATGTCGACCGTTCGATCGACGGGCCGGCCGCCTTCATCGAGACCAATATCGTCGGCTCCTTCGTGCTACTGCAAGAGGCGCTGCGGCACTATCGCTCGCTCCCTCCCGACGAACAGGCCTGCTTCCGCTTCCACCAGATCTCGACCGACGAGGTGTTCGGCTCGCTTGGCGCGGACGGCCTGTTCACGGAGAGCTCGCCCTATCAGCCCAACTCGCCCTATTCGGCCTCGAAGGCGGCCTCGGACCATCTGGCGCGCGCCTGGCACCACACTTACGGGCTGCCCGTCGTGCTCTCCAACTGCTCGAACAATTACGGGCCCTATCACTTCCCCGAGAAGCTGATTCCGCTGATGATCCTCAACGCGCTCGAGGGCAAGAAGCTGCCGGTCTACGGCAGCGGCGCCAATGTTCGCGACTGGCTGCATGTCGAGGACCATGCGCGCGCGCTCGCCCTGATCGCGGAGAAGGGCCGGCTCGGCGAGAGCTACAATGTCGGAGGCGGCGCCGAGCGCAGCAATCTGGAGGTCGTCGAGGCGATCTGCGCGCTGATGGACGAGCTTGCGCCCGATGCCGGCATCGGCCGGCGCGCCGGGCTGATCGAATTCGTCGCCGACCGGCCGGGGCATGACCAGCGCTATGCGATCGACGCTACGAAGATCGCGCGCGAGCTCGGCTGGCGGCCGCAGGAGAGCTTCGAGAGCGGGCTCAGGAAGACCGTCGCCTGGTATCTGGAGAACCGCGACTGGTGGAGTAGGATTCGCAGCGGCGTCTATCGCGGGGAAAGGCTGGGCGCGGGCTGAGGCGTAGCGCGCACAAGGCGGAGCCTGCGGCGTGGTGCCGCTCTCACCGGCTTGTCATTGGCAATCACATGGCAAAACGGGCATCAAAACCGCCATGACTATGCTCGCTACCACCGCCCGGACCGGTTTCGCCCTGGTCAGGCGCCTTGCGCTCGGCTTCGCGCTTTTGTCCCCCGCTGTCAGCCTGGCGGCGGAATCCAGCGCCGTGACCTCGCCGCGCGTCACCGCCACCTTGCTGTCGAGCCGCGACGCGGTCGCGCCCGGCGAGCGCTTTCACCTCGCGCTGACGCAGAAGATCACCGCGGGCTGGCACACCTATTGGCGCAACCCCGGCGATTCCGGCGAGCCGACCAAGATCGACTGGCAACTGCCCGAGGGCGCGACGGCGGGGCCGATCCAGTGGCCGGCGCCGAAGGCGATCGCCTTCGAGCCGCTGGTCAATTTCGGCTTCGACGGAACGGTGCTGCTGCCGGTCGAGATCAGCGTGCCGGCCGACGCCAAGCCCGGCGAGCGCTTTGCCATCACCGCCAAGGCGACCTGGCTGGTCTGCGAGAAGATCTGCATCCCCGAAGAGGGCGTGCTGAGCCTCGATCTGCCCATCGCGGCCGAAGCCGTCATCGACAGCGCCGCACAGGCGCGCATCGAGCGGACGCTGGCGGGGCTGCCGCAGGAGGCGCCGTTCCGGGCCAAGCTGACCGCCAGCGGGCCGGACAAGATGACGCTCGCCATCCCCGAGCTGCCGGCCGGGATCAGCGAGCTGCGCTATTTTCCGCTCTCCGACACGTTGATCGAGCATGCCGCCGCCCAGCCGGGCGAAGGCGGCACACTGACCCTGTCGCGTTCCAGCGCCTTCCGGATCGCGGAGCCGAGCGTCGAGGGCGTCATCACCTACAGTCAGGGCGGGACAAAGCGGGCGCTGGCGCTGAGCGCCGATGTCGCACCCGATCTGCTGGCGCAGGCGAGCGCCCCGCCTGCCCCGCCCGCTGCGGTCACGTTGCCGACGCTGCCGGCGCCGCCGGCCGAGGACCTGACGATCTGGGTGGCGCTGGCCTTCGCCTTTGCCGGAGGCTTGATCCTTAACCTGATGCCCTGCGTGCTGCCGGTGCTGTTCATCAAGGCGCTCGGCTTCGCCCAGTCGGCACAGGCGAGCCGCTCCGAGGTGCGCGTGCACGGGCTGCTCTTCCTTGCCGGTGTGGTGGGAACCTTCATGGTGCTCGCCGGGCTCGCGATCGCGCTCGGCGCCGGCTGGGGCTTCCAGCTGCAATCGCCGCCGCTCGTCATCCTGCTCGCCGTGCTGATGAGCCTGATCGGCTTCAACCTGATCGGCGCCTTCGAGATCGGCGGCAAGGTCCAGGGGCTGGGCGACGGGCTCGCCAGCCGCGGCGGACCGGTCGGCGCCTTCATGACCGGCGCGCTCGCCGTCGTGGTCGCGACGCCTTGCACCGCCCCCTTCATGGGCGCGGCCATGGGCTACGCGCTGACGCAGCCGCCCGCCGCTGCGCTCTCGATCTTCCTTGCACTCGCACTAGGCTTCGCCCTGCCGGTGGTGGCGCTCTCCTTCGCGCCCGGCCTGCAGCAGCTCCTGCCCAAGCCCGGGCCGTGGATGGTCGTGCTGAAGCAGGCCTTCGCCTTCCCGATGTTCGCCACGGCGATCTGGCTGGTCTGGGTCGCGACCATGCAGACCGGCGCGAACGGCGCGCTCGCCGCGCTGATCGCGATCCTCGTCGCCGGCTTCGCGGTTTGGCTGCTCGGCGTGACGCGCCGCCGCGGGGCCGTCCTGCGCATCGTCGCC
Organism: Allobosea sp. WAO; assembly: GCF_001509835.1. Lineage (GTDB taxonomy): Bacteria > Pseudomonadota > Alphaproteobacteria > Rhizobiales > Beijerinckiaceae > Allobosea. Next base: position 76,216 of record NZ_JXTJ01000011.1, on the reverse strand, counting down.
GCCGGCCTCGCCGCCCTGTTCGTCACCGCGACGGCAGCCTTCGTCATCGAAAGCGCCGTGCCGCCGAAGCAGGTGCCGGCCAGCGCCGGCGCGAGCGATGTCTGGTCGCCGGAGCGCGTCGCCGAGTTGCAGGCGCAGGGCAAGCCGGTCTTCGTCAATTTCACCGCGGCCTGGTGCATCACCTGCCTCGCCAATGAGCGCGTCGCCCTCTCGCGGCAGGACGTCAAGGACGCGTTCGCCGCGCTCGGCGTCGTCTATCTCAAGGCCGACTGGACCAATCGCAACGCCACGATCGCCGCCGCGCTCGCCGAGCATGGCCGCGCCGGCGTGCCGCTCTATCTGGTCTATCCCGGCACCAAGGGCGCGCAGGCGGAAGTGCTGCCGCAATTGCTCACCACCGACATCGTGATCCGCGCCGCCGAGCGCGCTGCAGGCCGGGAGGTCCAGACCGCCGCCAGCAAGCGTTGAGGCCCGCAAGGGACGACTGCCCTTCAACCGGGAAGATGGAGACAGACATGAAAGCCATGAGCAGACAGACTTTCATCGCCGGCCTCGCCGTCACCGCATTCTCGCTGGCCTCTAGTGCGGCGCTCGCCCAGGGCGCAGCGAAGCCGGGCGCACCAGCCCCCGCCTTCTCGATCGTCGATGTCGACGGCAAGCCCCAAAAGCTCTCCGACTATGCCGGCAAGACGGTGATCCTCGAGTGGACCAACCATGACTGCCCCTATGTCCGTAAGCACTACAACAGCGCGACAATGCAGACCCTGCAGAAGGACATGGCCAGGGAAGGCATCGTCTGGCTGTCGGTGATCTCCTCGCCCGTCGGCGAGCAGGGCCATGTCGATGCGGCCAAGGCCAAGGAGCTGACGAAGAGCCGCGACGCGGCGCCCGCCACCATCCTGCTCGACCCGAAGAGCGTGATGGCGCGCGCCTATGGCGCCCAGACCACGCCGCACATGTACATCATCGACCCGAAGGGCAAGCTCGCCTATGCCGGGGCGATCGACGACAAGCCCTCCGCCAGCGCCTCCAGCCTGACCGGCGCCAAGAGCTATGTCCGCCAGGCGGTGGCCGAGATGAAGGCCGGAAAGCCGGTCTCGGAGCCGGCGACCAAGGCCTATGGCTGCGCCGTCAAATACGCGCCGGTGAGCTGAGACGGCCGGCCTAAGGCGACGCGCTAACTCAGCACCGCATAGGCGAGCAGCCCTGCGATCAGCCAGAGCGCCCAGTTGCCCCAGCGATTGCGCGCGGCTTCCGCCCGGCCGATCGCCTGGACGCTGGCCTCGTCGAGCGAGAAGCCGTTGCGGGAGGCGTCCTCGAGCTGGCCGAGCACACGCTCCGCCCGGCCGACCGTCGCCGGCAGGTTCGCGAGGCTCGAGGCCAGCGTATGCATGCCGCGCCCGACATCCTCGATCCTGCCGAGCGGGCCGAGATTGCGGGTGATCCATTCGCGCACCACCGGCTCGGCCGTGGTCCACATGTCGAGATGGGGATCGAGCGTGCGCGCAACGCCCTCGACCACCACCATGGTCTTCTGCAGCATGACGAGCTCGGTGCGCGTCGCCATGTCGAAGAGGCCGGTGATCTCGAAGAGCAGGGTCAGCACCTTCGCCATCGAGATCTCGTCGGCGCGCTTGTCGTGGATCGGCTCGCCGACGGCGCGGATCGCCTGGGCGAAGTCGGCGACCGCGTGATGGCCGGGGACGTAGCCCGCCTCGAAATGCACCTCGGCGACGCGCTGGTAGTCGCGGGTGATGAAGCCGAGCAGGATCTCGGCGAGGAATCGCCGCTCCTTGTGCCCGAGCCGGCCCATGATGCCGCCATCGACGGCGACGAGCCTGCCCTGCGCGTCGATGAACAGGTTCCCCGGATGCATGTCGGCATGGAAGAAGCCGTCGCGGATCGCGTGCCGGAGGAAGGACTGGATGACGTTGCGGCCGAGCGCCGGCAGGTCGTGGCCGGCAGCGCGCAGGGCCTCGACATCGGAGAGCCGGATGCCGTCGATCCATTCGTCCACAAGCATTTCGCGCGCCGTGAGCTGCCAGTCCGGCGCCGGCACGCGGAAATCCGTGTCCTCCTTGGTGTTCTCGGCGTATTCGGAGAGCGCAGCCGCCTCCAGCCGCAGGTCCATCTCCATGGTGACGGAGCGCGCCAGCGTCTCGACGATGGCGACAAAGCGCAGGCGCCGCGCCTCCGGCGAGCGTCGCTCGGCCAGCTCCGCACCGAAGCGCATGGCGGCGAGGTCGCGATGGAAGCGGTCGCGGATGCCGGGCCTGAGGATCTTGACTGCGACCTCGGAGCCGTCGCGCAGCCGGGCGCGATGGACCTGCGCGATAGAGGCTGCCGCAACCGGCTCGCCGAATTCGGCGAAGATCGCCTCGACCGGCTTGTTATGGGCCGCCTCGATGGCGGCGCGTGCCTGCGCCATCGGGAAGGGCGCCATCCGGTCCTGCAAGGCCGAGAGGTCCTCGGCGATCTTCATGCCGACGACGTCCGGGCGCGTCGCGAGGAACTGGCCGAACTTCACATAGGATGGGCCGAGCCTTGTCAGCGCGGCGGCGAGCCGCGTGGCCGAGGAGCCGGCGCCTTTGCGCTCGATCAGCCGGCCGAGGCCGATCAGCCCGCGCGCCGCGGGCGGCAGCACCGAGGGGTCGACCAGGGCGAGCGCGCCCTCGCGGGCCAGCACGAAACCGACCCGCGCCGAGCGGGCGAGATGGGCGATGGCCGAGATCATGCGGCGGCGTACGTATCAGCCTTCCCCGTCATGCTCGGCCTTGTGCCGAGCATCCACGCCTTGCGGCGTGAAGGAAGGGAAGAGGTGGATGGTCGGGACAAGCCCGACCATGACGGCGACAGGCGCATCATGTCAGAGAACAACGTCACAGCTTCCAGCCGGAATGCAGCGCCACCACCCCGCCGGTCATCGGCGTGAACGAGGCGCGGCGGAAGCCGGCAGCCGCGATCATGTCGGCGAAGACCTGCGGCCGTGGGAATTTGCGGATCGACTCGACGAGGTACTGGTAGGGCTCGGCCTCGCCGGTCACCATCCTGCCCATGGGCGGGATGACGTTGAAGGAATAGGTCTCGTAGACCTTGTCGAGCAGCGGCACGTCGACATGCGAGAATTCGAGGCAGAGGAAGCGCCCGCCGCGCTTCAGGACGCGATAGGCCTCGCTCAGCGCCTTGTCGATGCGCGGCACGTTGCGGATGCCGAAGGCGATCGTATAGGCGTCGAAGCTGTTGTCCGGCAGAGCGAGCTCCTCGGCATTGCCCTGGACGAAGTGGATGCGGTCGTCACCAGGGAAACGCTTCTGGGCGCGCTCGCGGCCGACGGCGAGCATCTCGGCATTGATGTCGAGCACCGTGACCTCGGCCCGCGGCCCACCCGCCTCCAGCACCTTGAAGGCGACGTCGCCGGTGCCTCCGGCCACGTCGAGATGGGCGAAGGCCCGGTCGCGCGGCGGTTTCAACGCCGTGAGCAGCGCCTCCTTCCAGAGCCGGTGCAGCCCCGCCGACATCAGATCGTTCATCAGGTCGTAGCGGCCTGCGACCTTGTGGAAGACGTCGTCGACCTTGGCCTGCTTCTCGGCGAGGGGCACGGTCTCGAAGCCGAAATGGGTTGAGTCGGAAGCTGCTGTCACGGCTGGGCTGCTCTTGTGGTTCGCTGCGGCGATGAATAGCGAATGCGGCGGGGCTTGTCGCGGCCCGTCTCGACGCATGCTGAAGGGCGCAACGCCATGCCTGAACTTCCCGAGGTCGAAACCGTCAGGCGCGGGCTCGAGCCGGCCATGCTCGGCGAGCGCTTCGCCCGGGTCGAGCAGAAGCGGCCGGATCTGCGCTTCCCGCTGCCCGAGCACTTCGCCGAGCGCCTGACCGGCCGGCGGGTCGAGGCGCTGTCGCGGCGGGCGAAGTACCTGATCGCCGATCTCGACGATGGCGAAGCGCTGATCATGCATCTCGGCATGAGCGGGCGCTTCATCGTCGAGGCACCCGGCACGCCCGCGACCGAGCCCGGCGCCTATTACAACGAGATCGGCCGGCATCTGAAGCACGACCATGTCGTCTTCCATCTCGGCTCGGGCGCGCGCGTCACCTACAATGACGTGCGCCGCTTCGGCTTCATGGACCTGATGCCGCGTAGCGAGCTCGAGACCTGCAAACACTTCGCCGGCATGGGGATCGAGCCACTCGGCAACGAACTCTCCGGCGAGCTGATCGCCAGGCTGTTTTCCGGCAAGGCCGCACCGCTGAAGGCCGCCCTGCTGGACCAGCGCCTGATCGCCGGGCTCGGCAATATCTATGTCTGCGAGGCACTATTCCGGGCCGGGCTGCATCCTGAAGCGGAGGCAGGAACCATCGCGACCCCGACCGGCAGGCCGCGTGAAAAAGCGCATGCGCTGGCACAGATCATCCGCGAGGTGCTGGAGGAGGCGATCGCCGCCGGCGGCTCGACCTTGCGCGATTTCGCCCATGCCGACGGCTCGCTCGGCTATTTCCAGCATCGCTTCAAGGTCTATGACCGCGAGGGCGGCACTTGCGTCACGCCGGGATGCGGCCATCTGGTCAAGCGGCTGGTGCAGTCCGGGCGCTCGACCTTCTATTGCGAGAGCTGCCAGAAGCGGGGCTAGAGGTGTTCGATCGGCTCTCGCCTTCCTCACAGACAAGCGGCAAAGCTGCGCGTCTCAGGCCGTCTCGATAAAGCGGGCGAGGTTCTCCAGCGTCGAGCGCAGCCCGACATCGTGGTCCTCCTTGCGGATGCCGGCCGGGACGTTCTCGCAGAGGATCGTCACCTCGGTGCCGTCGCGGACCTCCTTCAGGCGCCAGCTCATCGTCATCGTGCCGGCGAAGGCGGGATCGTCCGAGACGAAGCCGACCTCCCAGACGATGCGCTCGCCCGGCCCGAGCGCGACGAAGCGGCCCTCCACGACATCGCTGTCCGCCGTCGCCTTGCCGGGCGCGCCGACCGGATCGTCATAGGTCAGGACGATGCGGTAGCTCCCGCCGACAACAGGCTCGAAGCGCTCGACCCGCGCCTGCATGCCTTGCGGCGCCAGCCACCTCGCCAGCGAAGCGGCATCGACAAAGGCGTGGTAGATCGCCCCGGGCGAGGCCCTGATCACCCGCGAAGCCGTGTCGATCCTGTTTCTGGCAGGCATGAGCGCTTTCCTGGTGGGCAATGAGGCTAGCACGGCGACAATGCGGGAATGCGGCAGGAGGTTCCCCTGCCCGCGCACGCCCCGCCCCATCCTGGCTTGCGCCGGCACGCATGGACTTGCGCCCCTCCCGCCCGCTAATGCTGGCCGCAACAGCAGCATCCGGGAGGCCGCCATGGCTTATGAGACCATTCTCGTCGAGGTTAAGGGCAAGGTCGGCGTCATCACGCTGAACCGGCCGCAGGCGCTGAATGCGCTGAACGGCCAGCTTATCGGCGAGGTCAACGCGGCACTCGACGGCTTCGAGCGCGATCCCGGCATCGGCTGCACGGTCATCACCGGCTCGGAGAAGGCCTTCGCGGCCGGCGCCGACATCAAGGAGATGCAGGACCGGACCTATCCCGGCACCTATCTCGACGATAAATTCGCCGATTGGGACCGGATCGGCCAGCGCCGCAAGCCGATCATCGCCGCGGTCGCGGGCTTTGCGCTCGGCGGCGGCTGCGAACTCGCGATGATGGCCGATTTCATCATCGCCGCCGACAATGCCCGCTTCGGCCAGCCCGAGATCAACCTCGCCGTCATCCCCGGCGCCGGCGGCACGCAGCGCCTGACCCATGCGATCGGCAAGGCCAAGGCGATGGACCTTTGCCTCACCGGCCGGATGATGGACGTGAACGAGGCCGAACGCGCCGGGCTCGTCGCCCGCATCGTGCCGCTCGCCGATCTGATGAGCGAAGCGCTGAAGGCGGCCGAGCAGATCGCCACGAAGTCGCTGCCTTCGGTGCTGACCGCCAAGGAAGCGGTGAACCGGGCCTTCGAGGTGACGCTGAACGAGGGGCTGCGCTTCGAGCGTCGCGTCTTCTCGGCGCTGTTCGCGACCCAGGACCAGAAGGAAGGCATGGCCGCCTTCGCCGAGAAGCGGAAGCCCGAGTTCAAGAACCTCTGAGGCAGCAGCCTCGGCAGAGGCCTGCGCCCGCCCGGGGCAGAACCGGGCGGGCGACCAATCAGCCTGGTGCATGGCCGGCCCGACATGGTTTGACTTGAAGCGCGCCGCCGCGGCGCACACGATGCGCGCTTCAAGTCAACGGGATTCCTTGCCATGACCGCCGCAGCCAGTTCCCTCACCGACGGCATCACGCTGCCGACCTATGCCGATGTCGAGGCAGCGGCGGAACGCATCCGCGGCGCTGCGCATCACACGCCTGCCCTGACTTCGCGCACCGCCAATGAGCGCACCGGCGCCAATCTCGTCTTCAAGGCCGAGAACCTGCAGCGCATGGGCGCCTTCAAATTCCGCGGCGGCTACAACGCCATCGCCGCGCTCACAGCCGAACAGCGCAGGGCCGGCGTCCTGACCTATTCCTCCGGCAACCATGCCCAGGCCATCGCCTATGCCGGCAAGCTGCTCGGCGCGCCGACCACGATCATCATGCCGCAGGATGCGCCGGCAGCGAAGGTCGCAGCGACCAAGGGCTATGGCGCCGAGGTCGTCTCCTATGACCGCTACAGCCAGGACCGGCTGGCGCTCGGCGACAGCATTGCCAGGGAACGCGGCCTGACCCTGATCCCGCCCTATGACCACCCTGCGGTGATCGCCGGCCAGGGCACGGCGACCAAGGAGTTGATCGAGGATGCCGGCGAGTTCGACATCATCCTGGTCTGCCTCGGCGGCGGCGGCCTGCTCGCCGGCGCCTTGCTCGCCGCGAAGGCCCTGAACCCCGGCTGCCGGGTCTATGGCGTCGAACCCGAGGCCGGCAATGACGGCCAGCAATCCCTGCGCAAGGGCGAGATCGTCAAGATCGACGTGCCCAAGACCATTGCCGACGGGGCACAGACGCCCTTCCTCGGCAACTACACCTTCCCGATCATCCGCGACCTCGTCGAGGACATCGTCACGGTGCCGGATGCCGCCCTTGTCGCGGCGATGCGCTTCTTCGCCGAGCGCATGAAGCTCGTGGTCGAGCCGACCGGCTGCCTCGCCGCCGCCGCCGCCTTCACCGGGGCAGTCCCCGTCGAGGGCAAGCGCGTTGGCGTCATCCTCAGCGGCGGCAATGTCGACCTCGCCAGCTTCGCGCGCTTCATCGGCGAGGGCGCATGAGCGAAATCGAGACCATCCTCTCGCCCGAGGTCCCGGCGCCGGCCGGGCACTATTCCCAGGCCGTCGCCTACAAGGACCTCGTCTTCGTCTCCGGCCAGCTCGCTCCGCGCCCGGACGGCAGCCCTACCGCGGCCGAGCCTTTCGCGGTGCAGGCGCGCCAGGCGCTGGCCAATCTGCTGGCGGTGCTCGCTGCCGCCGGCTCCGGTCCGGCCGATGTGCTGAAGGTCACCGCCTATCTGGTCGGCGGCGGACACTGGCCGGAGTTCAACGCGATCTATGCCGAGGTTTTCGGTGACCACCGCCCGGCACGGGCGGTGGTGCCGGTTCCGGAGCTGCATTATGGCTATCTGATCGAGGTCGAGGCGGTCGCCATCCGGCGCTGGGAAGGTTGATCACCACCGGTCGGCATTTCCGCGTTGACGTGGCAACCGGCAGCGATTATAGGCTCACGGATCGCGACGGCCTGCGCCAGCACGGCCGTCGCTCACGTTTTTCATGCAAGGGTTCGCGCTCCGCGTCACTTGGCAAAAAGCCCGGTGTCGGCCGCGACGAGGACGAGGACGAACGATGGCCAATACGACGTCGGCCAAGAAAGCCGCTCGCAAGATCGCGCGCCGCACCGAGGTGAACAAGTCTCGCCGCAGCCGCATGCGCACCTTCCTGCGCAAGGTCGAGGAGGCGATCGCCTCCGGCGACAAGGGCGCCGCTGCCGAGGCCTTCAAGGCCGCCCAGCCGGAGATCATGCGGGCTGCCCAGAAGGGCGTGGTCCACAAGAACACCGCCTCGCGCAAGGTTTCGCGCCTGGCTCATCGCATTGGCGCGCTGGCTTCCTGAGCCGCGTTCCGCAGAGCGATTTTTAGCGTGTTTCAACCCGGCCCTTCGGCCGGGTTTTTCTTTGGCCGGAACACCTCCGCAAAGCTCGGCCGGCAGAGACGAAAATCTCTGCCACAGTGGCGATTCCGCAATCATTCCATCGCTTTCCGGACTTGACTCCATCGCGGTTTTCCGGGCGCAAAAACCGTCCTTAACGGGTTTTTGACCGCGCAAAATTAGGCCATATTTTTCATCACCTTAGCAGGCAAAGCAATCGCTGCTCGGGATTCCCGAGGCTTCCCGTGGCGGCTTTTCGACCCCGCCGAAAAAAAGATTCGCGGCCTTCCCGACAGCCCAGCTGTAAAGAAAAGCTTAACTTCCCCAACCTATTGCAGGGGGTCTGCCGGTGGGGCAACGGCTGGGGCTTCCCGGCTGAATCCCGATAGCCGGCAGAGGGGGATATTGCCCCCGTCCGAGGGCTCCCTATAAGGTCCTCTCATCGCCGGGCGGACAGAGATGTCGGACCGGGATTTCCAAAGATCGAAACTCGTTTTGGCTTACAACCAGAGAGGTTGGAGGGATGCGGCTCTTTATCTTGTGACGCTATACTTGTTGAGATGAAGAGCGGTTTCGTCCTGCGACGAGCCCTCCACTCCTGAGCCGACGACGAACATTGGCACGATCCGAGCCTTCGGCCTGTCCGGGGGACGTGGATTCTTTGCTTTCACCAAAATCAGCGCGGCCGACCGGCTTTGCCGGCCGGGTGACGCCGCGCGCAACCGATTGAACAGGGCGATAGAAAAATGCTGGAGCAGATCGAGACTGGCGATTTTGTCGATGTTGCGTCGGGTCCGTCTGTTGCGAAACTGGGTTTGGGCAAAGGCGCGGCTGCCGCCGCGGAGAAGGAGAGCTGGGACCGCGTGCGCCGCCGCCTGCGTGCCGAGCTGGGCGAGGACGTGTTCTCGAGCTGGTTCGCCCGCGTCGAGATCTGCGCCGTGGTCGAGGGCGTCGCCCATCTCACCGTTCCCACCCGCTTCCTGAAGAGCTGGCTCGAGGCGCATTATGCCGAGCGCCTGCGGGCCCATTGCACCGCCGAGCTCGATGCGCCTCACGGCGTCTCGCTGAGCGTGCGCCAGGTGGCGCGTGACGGCGCCGAACCTCGCCCCGAGAGCCCGGCCCAACGCCCCCGCATCACGGATGCCCGCGCCCCGGCAGCAGTCAATGTCGAAGCCGCCCCGGCCGCAGCGATGCCCCCGGCCTCCGAGCACGACGTGATGGACGCCTGCGGCACCGTGCTCGACCGCCGCATGAGCTTCCAGAGCTTCGTGGTCGGCAAGTCGAACGCGCTCGCCTTCGCCGCCGCCGAGCGCATCGCGGCCGCCCCGGCCGGCTCGGCGCCCTACAACCCGCTCTACATCCATGCCGGGGTCGGCCTCGGCAAGACCCACCTGATCCAGGCGATCGCCCAGGACGCGCGTCAGCACGGCAAGCGTGTCGCCTACTTCACTGCCGACCGCTTCATGTACGGCTTCGTCGCGGCGCTGAAGTCGCAGACCGCGCTGGCCTTCAAGGAGAAGCTGCGCGGCATCGACCTGCTGATCGTCGACGATGTGCAGTTCATCCAGGGCCGCTCGATCCAGCAGGAATTCGGCCATACGATCAACGCGCTGATCGACGCCGGCAAGCAGATCGTCGTCGCCGCCGACCGGCTGCCGGGCGATCTCGAGACGATGGAGGAGCGCATTCGCTCGCGCCTCGCCGGCGGCCTCGCGGTCGAGATCGGCGAGCTCGACGAAGGCCTGCGCGTCAAGATCCTGGGCAGCCGACTCGAGGCGCTGCAGGCAGCGCATCCGACCTTCCAGGTCAATCCGGACGTCACCACCTATGTCGCCCGCGCCGTCGCCACCAATGGCCGCGATCTCGACGGCGCCGCCAACCGGATCCTGGCGCATGCGACCCTGACCGGGGCGACCGTGACCATGGAGACCGCCGAGGCGGCGATCCGCGACCTGGTGCGCACCCGCGAGCCGCGTCGCGTCAAGATCGAGGAAATCCAGAAGCTGGTGGCGACCCGCTACAATGTCAGCCGCGCCGACATCCTCTCGGAGCGCCGCACCGCCGCGGTGGTCAAGCCGCGCCAGATCGCGATGTACCTCGCCAAGGCCCTGACGCCGCGCTCGCTGCCCGAGATCGGCCGCCGGTTCGGTGGGCGCGACCACACCACCGTGCTGCATGCCGTGCGCAAGATAGAGAAGGCGATCGGCGAGGACCGGCTGCTGCATGACGAGGTCGACCTGCTGAAGCGCATGCTGCAGGAGTGAGGCCGCGCGCCGTGCGCAGACCGGCCCAGGCGGGCCGCAAGCGGCACGACGTGGCGCTAAGCTGTGATTGCCGGCGCGCGCACCCTTGCGCCGGCGCAAGCGCTCCGGCAATGTCGCGGGCCATTCCGTCGCCCGCCGTCCGGTGGGCGCCAGCACATGCCAGAAGACGCCATGAAGGTTACGGTCGAACGCTCCACGCTCCTGAAGTCGCTCGGGCATGTCCATCGGGTGGTGGAACGCCGCAATACGATCCCGATCCTGTCCAACCTGCTGCTGCGCGGCAGCGAGGACGGGTTGAAGCTGAAGGCGACCGATCTCGATATCGAGGTGGTCGAGACGGTTCCGGCCGACATCGTCGAGCCCGGCGCGACCACCGTGCCGGCCCACACGCTCTACGACATCGTCCGCAAGCTGCCGGACGGCGCCCAGGTCTCGCTGGAGACGACCGGCGACAGCGGCCAGATGGTGCTGCGCTCGGGCCGCTCGCGCTTCACCCTGCAGACCCTGCCTGAAAGCGATTTCCCGGACATCACCGCCGGCGAGATGGCGCATCGCTTCGTGCTGCCGGCCGGCGAGCTCAAGCGCCTGATCGACAAGACCCAGTTCGCGATCTCCACCGAGGAGACCCGCTACTATCTCAACGGCATCTATCTGCACGCCATCGACGTCGAGGGCCGCCCGGTGCTGCGCGCGGTCGCGACCGACGGGCACCGCCTCGCCCGCGTCGATACCGCGGCCCCGCAGGGCGCGCTCGGCATGCCGGGCGTGATCGTGCCGCGCAAGGCCGTCGCCGAGATCCAGAAGCTGCTCGAGGATGGCGAGAGCGAAGTCCAGGTCGAGCTGTCCGGCAGCAAGATCCGTATCGCGACGGCGGCGGTGGTTCTGACCTCGAAGCTGATCGACGGCACCTTCCCCGACTACCAGCGCGTCATCCCGAGCGGCAACGACAAGTTGCTCACCGTCGACAGGGGCGACTTCGCGGCTTCCGTCGACCGCGTCTCGACGATCTCATCCGAGCGCGGCCGCGCCGTGAAACTGTCGATGGCCGAGGGCCGGATGACGCTCTCGGTGACCAATCCCGATTCCGGCTCGGCGACCGAGGAGATCGAGGTCGACTACGATGCGAGCCCGCTCGATATCGGCTTCAACGCCCGCTATCTGATGGACATCGCAGCCCAGCTCGACGGCGACACCGCCCTGCTCAAACTCGCCGACCCCGGTTCGCCCACGGTGATCCAGGACCGCGAGGGCGCCTCGGCACTCTATGTGCTGATGCCGATGCGGGTCTGACGCGGCCAGCCTTGACCGCGGTCGCCCGCCTCACCCTGCAGAATTTCCGTTCCTACCCGGCCCTCGATCTTGCGATCGAGGGCCGGCTCGTTGCGCTGTGCGGCGAGAACGGCGCCGGCAAGACCAACCTGCTCGAGGCCCTCTCGCTGTTCGCGCCCGGCCGCGGCCTGCGGCGGGCCGACCTCGCCGATATGGTGCGGGTGTCGGGCGATGGCGGCTTTGCCGTCTCGGTCGGGCTCGCCGATGACGGGGCAAGGCTCGGGATCGGGCTGGAGCCGCCCGATGGCGAGGGCCGGCGCACCCGCCTCGCCCGCATCGACGGAGCACCCGCCAGCTCTGCGACGGCTTTCAGCGAATATCTGCGCCTGGTCTGGCTGACGCCGGATCTCGATGGCCTGTTCCGCGGCTCGGCCGGCGAGCGCCGGCGCTTCCTCGACCGGCTGGTGCTCGCGGTCGACCCCGCCCATGGCACGCGCTCCAACGCGCTCGAAAAGGCGCTGCGCTCGCGCAACCGCATTCTCGAGGAGAGCCCCTTCGAGCGGCGCTGGCTCGACTCGGTCGAGCGTGAGATCGCCGAGCTCGGTGTCGCGGTCGCCGCCGCCCGCGCCGAAACCGTGGCGAGGCTGTCGGCGATCATCGCGCAGAACCGCGACGAGAGCTCGCCCTTCCCGCATGCGCAGATCCGGCTCGAAGGCGAGATCGACGCGCTGGTCGAGAGCTTGCCGGCGCTCGACGCCGAGGACCGCTACCGCGAACTGCTCGCGCAGATGCGGCCGCGCGACAAGGCGGCGGGACGGACGCTCGCCGGGCCGCAGGCCTCCGACCTCCTCGTCCGCCATGCCTTGAAGGACATACCGGCCGGCCAGGGCTCGACCGGCGAGCAGAAGGCGCTGCTGATCGGGCTCGTCCTGGCGCATGCGCGGCTGGTGGCGAGCATGAGCGACCTGCCGCCCCTGGTGCTGCTCGACGAGATCGCCGCCCATCTCGACCCGCGCCGGCGCGCCGCGCTCTATGCCGGCCTCGGCGAACTCGGCTGCCAGGTCTGGATGACCGGCGCCGACCCCGCTCTGTTCGGCGACCTGCCGCCGCAATCCCAGCGCCTGCTGGTCACGCCGGGCAACGTCGCCGCCCTGCCCTGAGGGTCCGTATCCGAACGACGGGCCCGGCAGGCCTCACGCCCGCTGATCGCAGCCATCACGCATGCCGATGGGACAGCCGCGCTGCGCGCTGCTAAATTCGCCGCCCAGCAGAGCTGCACGACGCAGGGAACCGAACGCATGGACATCGCCGGATTCATGGTCTTCGCCGGGGTCTATTTCCTGGCGGTCGCCTCGCCGGGCCCCGGCATTGCGGCACTGGTGGCCCGCTCGCTCTCGACCGGCTTTCGCCGCGCCGTGCCCTTCGTGCTCGGCATCGCCGCCGGCGACCTCGTCTGGCTGACCTTCTCGGCGCTCGGCCTGTCGCTGCTGATGCAGAGCTTCCACGGCGTCTTCGTCGCCATCAAATATGCCGGCTGCGCCTATCTGATCTATCTCGCCTGGAAGCTCTGGACCACGCCGGTCGAGAGCACCAAGGCGCCCGAGGCCATCCCCGGCGAGGGCTGGCGCCTGTTCTTCGGCGGCATCGCGCTGACGCTCGGCAACCCCAAGGTGATGGTGTTCTTCGTCTCGATCCTGCCGCTGGTGGTCGATCTCAGCGCGATCACGCCGCTGCTCTTCGTCGAGATCGCGGTGCTGACCATGGTGATCATCAACACCACGCTGCTCGGCTACGCCTATGCGGCCGACCGGGCCCGGCGGCTGGTTTCGAGCCCACAGACGATGCGCCGGATCAACCGTTTCACCGGCGGCGTCATGGCCGGCGCAGCGGCCGTGATCGCGACGCGCGGCTGAGATGACGGGCACGAACGCAGGTCCCCACGCCATTCGCCGCGAGGACTGGTCCGAGACGCCAGGTGAATGGCATGGCGAGGTTCAAGGCTTCGGCGGCGAGGTCTCGCTGATCTTCGTCCGCGCCGAGCCGGGCAATGGACCGCGACTGCATACCCATCCCTATCCCGAGACCTTCATCGTCCGCACCGGGCGGGCGCTCTACACGATCGGCGACCGGGAGATCGAGGCTGGGCCGGGAGAAATCCTGGTGGTGCCGGCCGGTGTGCCGCACAAGTTCCGCAGCCTCGGGCCGGACACGCTGGAAACGATCGACATCCACGCCAGCGAGCGCTTCGCCACCGACTGGTTGGAATAAAGCTCAGCGTCCGCCCTTCGCGGCGATCAGCTTGGCAACCTCGCTCTGGCCGCGCTTGCGGGCATGCTGGAGCGGGCTGATGCCATCCTTGTCGGCGAGATTGGGATTGGCGCCGGCATCGAGCACCAGCTTGGCGACCTGTTGGTGGCGCGGCCCGCCATCGCCGAGGATCACGATCTCCAGGAGACAGGTCCAGCCGAGATTGTTGACGTGGTCGAGATCGATGCCGCTGGTCAGGAGCAGCTTCACGGTCTCGACATGGGCGCGCTCGCAGGCCGGGATCAGCGCATTGCCGCCATAGCGATTGCGGATCGAGAGATCGGGCTTCAGCGGCAGCATGGCGGCGATGATCTCGCTACGGCCGCTGGCCCCGGCGAGCAGCCAGGGCGTGTCCTGGTTGGTAGCCTGGGCATTCAGGCTGGCCCCGGCGGCGAGCAGGGCCTTGGCGACTGCGACATGGTTGCCGGCGACGGCGCGTAGCAGCGGGGTCTGGCCCTGCCCGTCGCGCTGTTCGAGATCGACGCCGGAAGCGATCAGCCGGCTGACCTCGGCAAGATTGCCGGAAGAAGCGGCGGAGAGCAGGTCCGCAGTTGCTGCACGAGCGCCCGTCATCAGCATCGCTCCCGCCAGAACACCGGCCAATAGCCGCCCGGCCCGTCTCATCGTCCACCTTCGAGCAGCCGCCCGACCACCCGCGCGGTATAGTCGACCATCGGCACGATGCGGGCATAGTTGAGGCGCGTCGGCCCGATGATGCCGACCACGCCGACGATGCGCTGCTCGCCATCGCGGAAAGGCGCGGCAACGATCGAGGAACCCGACATCGAGAACAGCTTGTTCTCCGAGCCGATGAAGATGCGCACCCCGTCGCCGGCCTCGGCCCGGGTCAGAAGGTCGATCAGCTCGGTCTGCGTCTCGAGATCGGCGAAGAGCAGGCGGATGCGCTCCAGATCCTCCTGCGCCTTCAGATCCTCCAGCAGATTGGCCTGGCCGCGCACGATCAGATGCCGGTCGCCGGAAGGGCCCGACGAGGTCGCGATGCCGCTTTCGACGAGGCGCGCCGTCAGCCCGTCGAGCTCGCGCTCCATCTGGGTGCGGCTGTCGTCGATCTCGCGGCGGATCTCGGCGAGCGTCTTGCCGGCGATGCGGGCGTTGAGGAAATTGCCGGCCTCGACCAGCGCCGAGGCCGGCAGGCCCGGCGGAAGCGCGAGCAAACGGTTCTCGACCGTGCCATCATCGGCGACCAGCACGACGAGGGCGCGATTGGCATCGAGCCGGACGAATTCGATATGCTTCAGCCGGGCATTGGCCTTGGTGGTGACGACGACGCCCGCTCCGCGCGAGAGGCCCGAGAGCAGCGCCGAGGCCTCGGTCAACGTGCCGTCGAGGGTGCGCCCGCTTGCGGCCGCCCGCATCTGCGCCTCGATCCGGGTCCGCTCCTCCGAAGTGAGGTTGCCGACCTCCATCATCGCGTCGACGAAGAAGCGCAGGCCCCGCTCGGTCGGCAGACGCCCTGCCGAGGTGTGGGGGGCGTAGATCAGCCCGGCCATTTCGAGATCGGTCATGACGTTGCGTACCGTCGCCGGCGACAGCGTCATCGGCAGGAGGCGCGCGATGTTGCGCGAGCCGACCGGCTCGCCGGTAGCAAGATAGCCATCGACGATATGGCGGAAGATTTCGCGCGAGCGCTGGTCGATCTCGACCAGGCCGCCCGGCGATTCCGGGCGCGTATAGGCGCTCATCTGGCGTCAAGGGGCCTGTTGTACATGCGCCATTGTCCCTTCCCGGACGCGGCGGATCAAGCGGCATCTGCAAGGCCTCGCCTTGCCGCCCCATCTTGAAACGCCTACAAGCCGCCGATCCCTAAGAGCAGGACGATGATGATGAGACCCTCCAAGCGTGCCGCCGACGAGATGCGCAAGGTCACGCTCGAGCGCGGCGTGGTCCGCTATGCCGAGGGCTCCTGCATGGTGAGCTTCGGCGAGACCAGGGTGCTCTGTGCCGCGACCGTCGAGGAAAAGGGTCCGCCCTGGCTGCGCGGCACCGGCAAGGGCTGGGTCACGGCCGAATATTCGATGCTGCCGCGCGCCACGCATGAGCGCACCCGCCGCGAGGTCACCTCCGGCAAGCCCTCGGGCCGCACCCAGGAGATCCAGCGCCTCGTCGGGCGCTCACTTCGCGCCGTGGTCGACCTGACCGCGATCGGCGAGCGCCAGATCGTCGTCGATTGCGACGTGCTGCAGGCCGATGGCGGCACCCGCACCGCCTCGATCACCGGCGCCTGGGTCGCGCTGCACGATGCGCTGAAATGGATGGAAGGTCGGGGCATGCTCAAGGGCACCAACCCGCTGAAGGACCATGTCGCGGCGGTGTCCTGCGGCATCGTCGCCGGCAACCCGGTGATCGATCTCGACTATGTCGAGGATTCCGGCGCCCAGACCGATGCGAATTTCGTGATCACCGGCACCGGCGGCCTCGTCGAGGTGCAGGGCACGGCCGAAGGCGCGCCGTTCTCGGAGGACGAGCTGATGGCCTTGCTCAAGCTCGCCAAGGGCGGCGTCGGCCAGCTCGTCGCGCTGCAGAAGGCGGCGGTGGCATAATCGAGTTTTAGGGATGAACGCGACGGAGATCGGGCTCGGGTTAGCGATCGCCTTGGCGGTCCTGCTCGTTGTGATTGCCGTTAGCGTTCGGCCGAGCCAGAAGATCGACCGCAAACAATCATCCGCCCCCCTCGATCGAGGCCATGAGCCGCCGCGGGACGACGGCGGAGGACACCCGGTATGAGCACAATGACAACGCCCAACCGTCCCCTGTCCGGCAGGGTCGTGATTGCGACCCATAACCAGGGCAAATTGCGCGAGATGCGCGAATTGCTGGCGCCCTATGGCGTCGAGCTGGTCTCGGCCGGCGAGCTCGGCCTGCCCGAGCCCGAAGAGGACGGCCACATGTTCGCCGAGAACGCCGCGATCAAGGCGGTGGCGGCGGCCAGTGCCTCCGGCCTGCCGGCTCTGGCCGACGATTCCGGCATCTGCATCGACGCGCTGGACGGCGCGCCCGGCCTGTTCTCGGCGAACTGGGCCGGGCCCGGCAAGGATTTCGCCCCGGCCCTGGCCCGTGTGCAGGCGGAGCTCGCCAAGCGTGGCGCGACCACGCCCGAGCAGCGCAAGGCGCATTTCGTCTCGGCGCTGGTGATCGCCTGGCCGGACGGGCACCAGGAACTGTTCGAGGGCCGCGTCTTCGGCGAGATCGTCGAGGCCCCCCGCGGCCCCTCCGGCTTCGGCTACGACCCGATCTTCCAGCCGGCCGGCTATGCCAAGACCTTCGGCGAGATGACGGCGGAGGAGAAGCACGGCATTCCCGCCGATGGCTCGCCCGGACTGTCGCACCGCGCTCGCGCCTTCCATGTGCTGGCCGCCGCTTGCCTGAGGAAGCCCGCTTGACCGCCAGGGCCGCCTTGGCCGGGCGGCAGAGCATGCCGGCACATCCGACCGCGGATGCCGGCTTCGCGGTCTATGTGCATTGGCCGTTCTGCCTGGCCAAATGCCCCTATTGCGACTTCAACTCCCATGTCCGGCATTCCCCGCCCGACCAAGCGCGGTACATCGCGGCCTTCCGCCGCGAGATCGCCCACCGCGCCGCGTTGGCGCCGGGCCGCACCGTCTCCTCGATCTTCTTCGGCGGCGGCACGCCTTCGCTGATGGAGGGCGCGACCGTCGGCGCGATCCTGGACGCGATCGGCGAGCACTGGGCCGTCGATCCCAATTGCGAGGTCTCGCTCGAGGCCAATCCGACCAGCGTCGAGGCCGGCCGCTTCCGTGATTTCCGGGCCGCGGGGGTGAACCGCGTCTCGCTCGGCGTGCAGGCGCTGAACGATGCCGACCTCAAATCGCTTGGCCGGATGCACTCGGCGCAGGAGGCGTTGGATGCGGTCGCGATCGCCCGGAAATATTTCGAGCGCTACTCCTTCGACCTGATCTATGCCCGCGCGCCCGGCCAGACGCCGGCGCTCTGGCGGGCTGAGCTCGAGCTCGCGATCAGCCATGCCGCCGAGCATCTCTCGCTCTACCAGTTGACGATCGAGCCCGGCACCGCCTTCGACCAGCTCTACCGGGCCGGAAAGCTCGCCATTCCCGATCCCGATGCCGGGGCCGAGCTCTACGAGATCACGCAGGAGATCACCGCCAAGCACGGGCTGCCGGTCTACGAGATCTCGAACCATGCGAGGCCCGGCGCCGAATGCCGGCACAACCTGGTCTACTGGCACTATGGCGAATATGCCGGCATCGGCCCGGGTGCCCATGGCCGGCTGGTGACGGCCGACGGCCGGATGGCGCAATCGACCGAGAAGCATCCTGAAACCTGGCTGCAACGGGTCGAGGCCGATGGCGACGCGCTGATCGAGAACGAGCAGCTCACCGCCGAGGCGCAGGGCGACGAATATCTCCTGATGGGCTTGCGGCTGGTCGACGGCATCGACCTTGCCGTGTTCGAGGCCCTGTCGGGCCGGAAGCTCAACTCGAACCGTATCGGCAGCCTGATCGGCGAAGGCTTCCTGATGCGCAAGCCCGGCGGGCGCCTCGCCGCGACGCCGGAAGGCGCGCTGCTGCTCGACGCGCTGGTCGCCGATCTCGCCGCCTGAGCGGCAAGGCACGCGGCGGACGGGCGGAATCCCAAGCATTCAACCGATTTAGTCGGAAGGGAAGTCCCGGCCGGCCGGCAACAGCCATGACGCTGCGTCACATCCGTGCCACGCCGCCGCCGCAATCGGCGCTCCCGATGCGTCCCGCAAGGACGGAACAGTCCAATCCAGGGAGGCCAAGATGCATCAGCAGTCTATGGACGATGGATCGCGCCCGGCGCTTTCGCGCCGCAGGCTCCTGCAGGTCGCCGGTGCCGGCGCGCTCGCCGCAAGCGCGGGGCAAGCCCTAGCACAGACGCCTTCCGGGCCGGCGGCGCCGCCGAGCACGGTGACCACGCCGCCCCGCGACTTCAGCCGGAACGGTGCGCCGACGACCTATTTCTGGGATCCCGACATCATCGCCGTCGACCCCGCCTTCAACGGCCTCGCCCAGCCCAATGCCCCGATCCAGCGGCTCTGGACCGGCGCGCTTTGGAGCGAGGGCCCGGCTTGGAACGCGCAAGGGCGTTATCTCGTCTGGAGCGACATTCCCAACAACCGGCAATTGCGCTGGCTCGAGGATGACGGCCGGGTCAGCGTCTTCCGCACGCCCTCCGGCAACAGCAACGGCAACAGCTTCGACTATCAGGGCCGGCAACTCTCCTGCGAGCATCTCAACCGCCGCGTCGTGCGCTATGAGCTCGACGGCTCCGTGACGATCCTCGCCGACAAGTTCGACGGCAAGCGGCTGAACTCGCCCAACGACATCGTCCAGCATCCCGATGGCAGCTACTGGTTCACCGATCCGCCCTATGGCGGCCAGCTCTACGAGGGCGCGCCCGATGCAGCCGGCGGCCCGAGCAACGCCAACGGCAAGATCAATCCGCGCCTTGGCCAGCCTCCCGAGATCGGCTTCTTCAAGCGCGAACTGCCGACCAATTGCTACCGGATCGACCCGAGCGGCCGCGTCGACCTCGTGGTCAACGAGAGCCAGGTGCCAGACCCGAACGGGCTCTGCTTCTCGCCCGACCACAAGAAGCTCTACATCGCCTCGACCGGCAAGGGCCCGGGCGATACCGGGCCGGGCGGCAAGGGCGACATCCATGTCTTCGATGTCGGGCCCGACAACAAGCTCTCCAACCAGAAGCTGTTCTCGGACTGCATGGTCGACGGCGTGAAATGCGGGCCGGACGGGCTGCGCTGCGATGTCGAGGGCAATCTCTGGGCCTCGTCCAATGCCGGGCGCGCCGTCGGCTATAGCGGCGTGCTCTGCTTCAACCCGACCGGCAAGCTGATCGGCCGCATCCGCCTGCCGGAAATCTGCGGCAATGTCTGCTTCGGCGGGCCGAAGCGGAACCGGCTGTTCATGGCGGCGAGCCAGTCGCTCTACGCGCTCTATTTGGGCACGCAGGGCGCGGCGCCGGCCTGAGGAACAGGGAACGAAATCCAGCCTTGTCATTCCGGGGCGGGCCGAAGGCCTGAGCCCGGAACCCATGAACACGACCTTGGCGGAAGACGCTCCGTACGACAGCATCCCTTGTCCGATGACGCCGTGTTAATGGGTTCCGGGCTCGCTGCTCCGCAGCGCCCCGGAATGACGGTGGTGGACAAACGGAGCCGAGCCTTCACAGGAAGCTGGCGATCTCCTCCAGCGGCTTCTTGCCGATGGCGGGAACGACGCAGCCCTCGGCGGGGTAGCCGACGACGAGGAGGATCACCGCCTTCTCGTTGTCGGGCCGGCCGCAGAGCTCGTTGAGGAAATTCATCGGCGCCGGCGTGTGGGTCAACGTCGCGAGCCCGGCCTGATGCAGCGAGGCGATCAGGAAGCCGGCGGCGATGCCAACCGATTCCGGCACGTAATAGTGCTTCACCTTGCGCCCCTGCGCGTCGTGGCCCCAGCGCTGGGCGAAGATCGCGATCAGCCAGGGCGCGGTCTCGAGGAAGGGCTTGTGCTCGTCGGTGCCGAGATGGCTCAGCGCATCCAGCCATTCCTCGCCGGCGCGGCCGCCATAGAAGGCGCGTTCCTCCTCCTCGGCGCCCTCGCGGATCTTCCGCTTCAGCTCCGGGTCGGAAATGCAGACGAAGCTCCAAGGCTGCTGGTTGGCGCCGGAAGGAGCCGTGCCGGCGGTGGCAACCGCCGCCTCGATCACCTCGCGCGGCACCGGCCTGTCGGAATAGTCGCGCACCGTGCGGCGCTTGCGCATCGTCGCCAGGAAGGCGCCGGCCCGCGCCTGCATCTCCTCCTCGGCGCAGCCCTCGAAGGCGAGCGGCATGGTGGCGTAGACGTTCATCGGTTTCCTCCTGACAGCTTCTTGCGGGCGAGCCTGCTTGCACAATAGACCATCCCGGCCCATCGCCCTATGGTCCCGCGCATGACGAACGATAGCCCCTCGCTGAAGCCCGGCGACCATCTCTTCCTGGTCGATGGCTCGAACTTCATCTTCCGCGCCTATTTCCAGTCGATCAATCAGGACCGGAAATACAATGCCCGCTCGGACGGGCTGCCGTCCGGCGCGGTTCGGCTGTTCGCGACGAAGCTCTTCCAGTTCGTCCGCGAGGGTGTGCTCGGCGTCAGGCCGACCCATCTCGCCATCGTCTTCGACAAGAGCGAGAACTCGTTCCGCAAGCAGATCTACCCCGCCTATAAGGGCAACCGCTCCGACCCGCCGCCAGACCTGATCCCGCAATTTCCGCTGATGCGCGAGGCGGTCCGTGCCTTCGGGCTGATCCCGGTCGAGCAGGATGTCTACGAGGCCGACGACCTGATCGCGACCTATGCGAAGCAGGCGCGCGAAGCCGGCGCCGACGTGCTGATCGTCTCGGCCGACAAGGACCTGATGCAGCTCGTGCGGCCGGGCGTCGCCATGTACGACCCGGCCTCGGGCGACGCCAAGAAGGGCGCGGGCTTCCGCGCCGAGCGGCGGATCGGCGAGCCCGAGGTCGTCGAGTATTTCGGCGTCACGCCCGACAAGGTCACCGACGTGCAGGCACTCGCCGGCGACGCAACCGACAATGTCCCGGGCGCGCCCGGCATCGGCATCAAGACCGCCGCACAGCTGATCGGCGAATATGGCGATCTCGAAACGCTACTGGCCCGTGCAGGCGAGATCAAGCAGCCGAAGCGCCGGGAGACCCTGACCAATCCCGAGATCGTCGAGAAGGTCCGCATCTCGCACAAGCTGGTGACGCTCGTCGACGACGTCGCCGTCGAGACGCCGCTCTGCGACCTGACGCTGGCCCAGCCCGAGCCCGGCAAGCTGATCGCCTTCCTCAAGGCGATGGAATTCACGACCATCACCAAGCGCGCCGCCGAGGCCTATGAGGCGGATGTCGCCGCTGTCGAGGCCGACCCGGCGCTCGCCCCGGGCGGAGCGCGCGCCGCCGAGCTGCTTTCGCTCTACGCCGGAGCGGATTCCGTCGTCCCGCCGGTCGCCGGAACGGGCGGTGCAGCGCCCGCCACGGCAGCGGCTGCGAGCCCGGCGCCTCCGGCCGCCGATGGCTGGCTGAAGCCCACCGATCTCGCCGCGGCACGCAAGGACGAGGCGATCCAGCTCAAGGTCGACCGCTCGGTCTATGAATGCGTGCGCTCGATCGCCGATCTGACGCGCTGGATCGGCTGGGCCTATGAGGCGGGCCAGGTCGCGCTCGACACCGAGACCAATTCGCTCGACGCCATGCAGGCCGACCTCGTCGGTTTCTCGCTCGCCGTCGCGCCCGGCAAGGCCTGCTATGTGCCGCTGCAGCATCGCGGCGGCGCCGACCTGTTCGGCGGCGGCATGGTCGAAGGCCAGATCCCGCTCGCCGTCGCGATCGAGGCGCTGAGGCCGCTGCTCGCCGATCCCGGCGTGCTGAAGATCGGCCAGAACCTGAAATACGACCTGCTCGTGCTCGCCCGCCACGGCCTTGCCGTCGCGCCGATCGAGGACACGATGCTCATCTCGTACGCGCTCGATGCCGGGAAGAACAATCACGGCATGGACCGGCTCTCGGAGCTGCATCTCGGCCACAAGACGATCCCGTATTCGGAGGTCGCCGGTACCGGCAAGGCGCAGGTCACCTTCGACAAGATCGATATCGAGAAGGCGACCTCCTATGCCGCCGAGGATGCCGACATCACGCTGCGGCTCTGGCGGGCGCTGAAGCCGCGCCTCGCCGCCGAGGGCAAGACCGCCGTCTACGAGGTTCTGGAACGGCCGCTCGTCCAGGTTCTGGCCGCGATGGAGCAGCGCGGCATCGCCATCGACCGCCAGATCCTGTCGCGGCTCTCGGGCGATTTCGCCCAGTCGCTGGCGCGGCTGGAGGACGAGATCCACACGCTCGCCGGCGAGAAGTTCACGATCGGCAGCCCCAAGCAGCTCGGCGACATCCTGTTCGGCAAGATGGGCCTGCCCGGCGCGCAGAAGACCGCGACCGGGCAATGGGCGACCGGTGCCGGCGTGCTCGAGGACCTCGCCGAGCAGGGCCATGAATTGCCGGCGAAGATTCTCGACTGGCGCCAGCTCGCCAAGCTGAAATCGACCTATACCGACTCGCTGCCGACCTATGTGAATCCGCAGACCCACCGGGTCCATACGTCCTACGCCCTGGCCGCGACCACCACCGGCCGGCTCTCCTCTTCCGAGCCGAACCTGCAGAACATCCCGATCCGCACCGAGGCCGGCCGCAAGATCAGGACAGCCTTCGTCGCCGAGAAGGGCAACAAGCTGATCTCGGCCGACTACAGCCAGATCGAACTGCGCATCCTCGCCCATATCGCCGACATCCCGCAGCTCCGGCAGGCCTTCGCGGATGGCGTCGACATCCATGCGATGACGGCTTCGGAGATGTTCGGCGTGCCGGTCGAAGGCATGCCAAGCGAGGTCCGCCGCCGCGCCAAGGCGATCAATTTCGGCATCATCTACGGCATCTCGGCCTTCGGCCTCGCCAACCAGCTCGGCATCTCCCGCGAAGAGGCCAGCGCCTATATCCGCAAGTATTTCGAGCGCTTCCCCGGCATCCGCGACTATATGGACCAAGCCAAGACCACGGTCCGGGCGAGCGGACAGGTGACGACGATCTTCGGCCGCGTCTGCCATTTCCCGGCGGTCGCCTCGAAGAACCCGTCAGAGCGTGCCTTCGTCGAGCGCCAGGCGATCAATGCGCCGATCCAGGGCTCGGCCGCCGACATCATCCGCCGGGCGATGGTACGCATGGACGGGGCGCTGGCCGAAGCCAAGCTCGACGCCCGCATGCTGCTGCAGGTCCATGACGAACTGGTCTTCGAGGTGCCGGAGGCCCAGGTCGAGGCGGCGCTGCCGGTGATCCGCAAGGTCATGGTCGAGGCGCCGCATCCGGCGGTGCAGCTCAAGGTGCCGCTGGTGGTCGATGCCAGGGCGGCGACGAACTGGGACGAGGCGCACTAGGCTCCAAACCCAATCCGGTTTCGAGCCCAGTGCGCAAAGTCACAAGCGCGGCGCCACGGGATTACCGGAAGGCGTCGGCGCTTTCCGCTTCCTCCAGCACCCCCAGGCTCCTGGCGAAGAGGTGGCCGCTGTAATTGGCCGCGGCGATCGTGCCCGGCGCCAGGCAGTCGCCGATCCTCTCGACGCGGGTCAGCCCGCTGTCCAGCCATTCCTCCTGGCGGGCCTGCAGCGTGGTCCACAGCTCGCTTGAGGGGAGACGCGCGGTGACCGGCACGAGCACGTCGCAGAGAATGACCTCGGCAGTGCCCGAGTAGACGCAGCGGATCGTCACGGTATCGGCGGCGCGATCGGCGAGGGCGGACAGCAGCCGGATCTTCACGCCCAGCTCCAGCAAGCGCCGATGGATCCGGGCCTGTTCGAGCGTGTTCACCGTCCAGGCCGCCACCAGCGGTGCCGGCGTGACATAGGTCGTGTCGATGCCCGCAGACGCCAGCTGCTCGGCCAGGGCGCTGCCCATGTAGTAGCGATCATCGTCATAGATCACCACGGGCCCCGGCCCGGCGGCAGAGCTTCCCTCGTCCAGGAGCAGGTCGACCCCGGCGGTCTTGCCATTCCCGAGGAACGAAAGCGGCAAGCGGTGAACCCGGCCGACGCCGTCCTCCCGCCATCTCGCTCCCACGGCGATCGCGACGTGCTCGGCACCATAGGAGAGGATGTCTTCGGCCGTCAGCGGGCTTGAAAGGTACATCTCGACATTGGCTGCAGTCCGAAGCTGGCCAAGGCGCCAATCTCTCACCCTCGCCCAGCTGGAGAGCCCGGGAAGCCGGCTCTCACGGGAGACGCGCCCACCCCATTCGGCTCCGGCCTCGGCGATGATCACCGAGGCACCACGCTGCGCCAGGGCGCGGGCGGCCTCGAGCCCGGCGGGCCCACCGCCGACGACCAGAGCCGTCGCCGGACCAGCCAGTGCCGGAACCTTCTCGGGATGCCAGCCCTTGCGCCATTCCTCGCCGATCGTCGGGTTCTGGGTGCACCGCATCGGCGCCACGATGTTGTCGCCCGCGACGCAGATATTGCAGCCGATGCATTCCCTGATCTCGTCGATGCGGCCCTGCTGGATCTTGAGGGGCAGGAACGGATCGGCAATGGACGGCCTGGCGGCGCCGATCAGGTCGAGATGCCCCTGCCGGATCACACGGACCATCGTGTCGGGCGAGGTGTAGCGGCCGACGCCGACGACCGGCTTGGTCGTGACCTGCTTGACGAAGCGGGTGTAGTCCTCCTGATAGCCTTCCTGCGAGAACCGGGCGGACTGGCTGTCATTGGACCAGTCGGACAGGTTCACGTCCCAGAGGTCCGGCTCCTCGGCGAGCGCCGCCACGATGTCCCGCCCTTCGCCGTCGCGCTCGATGCCGGCCGCGCCCATCAGTTCATCGACGGCGAAGCGGATCGCCAGCGCGCAGCGATCGCCGATCGCATCGCGGGTATCGGCCAGCACCTCACGAAAGAGCCGCAGACGGTTCTCCAGCGATCCGCCGTATTCGTCGGTGCGATGATTGTGACGCGACAGGAGGAAATGCATTAGCAGCGTCATGTCGTGGCCGGCATAGACGTAGACGATGTCGAAACCCGCCTCGCGTGCGCGGATCGCGGCATCGCGGTGCCAGCGCCTGAACTCGCGGATATCCGCCTTGTCCATGCCGCGCGCCTGGACGGGATCATCGAGGTCGACGACAGCGTCGGACGGGGCGAAAGGGGCGATGCGCGAGAGCCGGTTGGCAGTGTGCAGGCCATTATGGACGAGCTGGACGGCCGCCAGGCTGCCGCGTTCATGGATCAGGTCCGTAGCCTCCCTGAACACGCGCACATCGGCGCCGTCCCAGATCCGGCCCTGATTGGAGGGCGTCAGGTCGGAGGAAGGGTGGATCTCGGTTTCCTGCGTCGAAACCACGCCCCAGCCGCCTTCGGCCTTCATGGCGCGCATGTGAGCATCCGAACGCGCATAGCGGTGCCCCATGCCGGAGCAGTGCGGGACCTGATAGAAGCGATTGCGCGTCGTGACCGGGCCGATCGTGACCGGTTCGAACAGGATATCGTAGCGGGGGTCGCGCATGCAGTCTCGCTGAGGTGATGGGGATGGCACCAACGGTCGCCGGGTGCCCGTCTGGCGGTCACTATGCGATCGTATATATACTATGCAAGTGCATAGTCTGGCTTTGGTACAATTCGGACGAGGCGACGTGACGACTTCCTTCAGGCGAGCCCCCGATTTCGACAGGCGCACCGACCTGATCGAAGCCACGATGGACTGCATTGTCGAGCTCGGCATCCAGGGCACGAGCGTGCGCGCGGTCGCGGCCAAGGCAGGCGTCAGCAACGGCCTGATCCGGCATCACTTCGCTTCGAAAGAGAACCTGATCGCGGAAGCCTACAGCCGGACCATCGCGATCATCACCGGGCCACCGCTCGCGGTTGCGGCGGGCGACGGTTCGCCCAGCGAGAAGCTGCGGCGCTTCGTCATCGCCAGCATCAGCGGCCCGGTCGCAGCGCCCCGGATTCTCTCGCTATGGGCAACCTTCATCAGCCAGGTGCACATCAACGAGCGCTTCAGGGAGATTCACCGGACGCAATATGTCGCCTATCGCGCCGCGGGCCGCAGCCTCATCGCAGGCGTGCTCGCCTTGAACAATGTCCGTGCCTCCGCGGAGGAGCTGCATCATCTCAGCATCGCTCTGAACGCGATCATGGACGGGCTTTGGCTGGAAGGGTGTTTGAGCGCCGAGGAAATCGACGAGCCTCTCCAGATCGAGATCGGACTCAGCTCGGTCGAACGCCTGCTCGGCATCGAGCTCGGCCGGGACTTCGCGGCGTGAACCCGCACAGCTTCGCCTCTGGCGGGCATGTCCGATCATCGCGTAAAGCCGATCTAGCGAGCGGCGCCGCGCTCAGGGCCGCTCCTGCCCATCGCCCTCGTGGCGCGCGCGGAATTCGTGCGCTACCGTCACAACCTCCGCGCGACCGCGAGGAAAGCGTACGGGAACCGCTGGCGCGCTGGCGCGTTGAAAATTCGAGCTGCGCCGTCTGCACGGCATCGCAAGTAATATCCGTCACCGAAGGAGCTGTTTGATGGCCGCCACCACCACTTCCGCCAAGCGTCAGGCCGCCGCCTCGGTGAGGCGCGCCAAGGAGGAGATCGCCGAGAGCTCCGAGGAGATCGCCGGCCGGGGCAAGGCGACCGGACGCCGGCTGCGCGACGAGGCCGGCGAGATCGAGGACAGCTTGGCGCGCGGCGCCGAGGATCTGGCAGCGACCGTCAGCAGCAAGCTCAAATCCGTCGGGGTCGACACCGACAAGATGACGGAAGTCGCCCGCGAGCAGGCCGGCGACCTGCAGGAACTCATCATCCGCGAGATCCAGGAGCGGCCGCTGCGCGCGCTCGGCCTGGCGGCCGCGGTCGGGCTGTTCGTCGGCTTCCTTTCGGCACGCTGAGCCCATGCTTGGGGGGTTGACGGCTCTGCTCACGAGCGAGGTCGGCAGCGCGGTGCGCCGCAATGCGACCGTTTACGGACTTTACCTGGTCGGGCTGCTGCTCGTGGTCTGCGCCGTCGGCTACGGCCTCGACGCGCTGCATACTTGGCTCGCCATAGCGTACGGCCGGATCGCGGCCAGCCTCTGGATCGCTGGCGGGCTTCTGGTAACCGCGCTACTCGCCTTCGGCATCGGGGCTTATGTCAAAAGTCGCCGCCGGCCGAGCCGGCGCCTCGAAGCGGCGATGGCAGCCGCTCCCGTCGCAGCAACGCTCGTCGGCAGCGGCAAGATCGGCTGGAAGGCCGGCATCGTCGGCGGCGTCGTCCTGCTCGGCCTCCTGCTCGGTCGCCAGTTGGCCCAGGGCCGGGAGGGCGAGGAGGAAAAATAGCCCGAAAAGCAGCAGATTCCTTATCCGTGCACAGCCGGCCGCCAGATGCGAACGGCTGCCACGCATGGACGCGACCTGTCTTTTTACATAGGGCTATGACACGCTTGCATCTATTCAAGGCTCGATGAACGCCCAGGTGCCTACCCGTCCACACTGGCTGACGCCGGATTGGCCCGCCTTCGCGGCGAGACTGCGCAGGGTCTCCTCGGCTGCGATCGCGATCGGCGTCGTAGCGATCGCCGTGCTGATCGCGGCCTGGATCAATTTCCAGGCGATCGAAGCCTCTCGGCTGGTCTCGAAATCGATCGATGTCCGCGAGCGCAGCGAGAATTTCCTCGGCAATCTGCTCGATGCCGAGACCGGTCAGCGCGGCTTCCTGCTGACCGGGGACGAAGCCTATCTCGCGCCCTATAACGAATCGCGCTTCAATGTCCTGCCCGAGCTCGACGTGCTCGAGCGGATGGTCGCCGACAACCCGGCCCAGATCATGCGTGTCCGCCAGGCCCGCGACCTCGCGCAGCGCAAACTCGCCGAAATGAACGGCACCGTTGCCTTGGTGCGCGAGGGCAAGCGTGAAGAAGCGCTCGCGGCGCTGCGGCAGGGCGATGGCAACCGCCTGATGCAGGAGCTGCGCGACACGGCCGGCGCGATCCAGGCCGAGGAGAACCGCCTGCTGCGCGAGCGCAGCCGCCGCGAGACGCGCCGGCGCATCTTCGCCAGCATCGGCATCCTCGTCGCCCTTGCAGGTCTGAGCTTCGTCGCCTGGCTGCAGTTCCGCAGCCGCGGCCGGCGCAACATCTTCCTGTCCAGTTCGAACCTCGAGCTGGAACACCGCGTCGCCGAGCGCACCGAGCAGCTCGAGAACGAACGCTTGCGCATCGAAGCGCTGCTGCGGGACGTCAATCACCGGGTCGGCAACAACCTCGCCATGGTCTCGGCGCTGCTCAGCGTCCAGAGCCGGCAGGCGCGCGAGCCCCTGGTGAAGCAGGCGCTCGCCCAGGCCCAGTCACGCATCCAGGCGATCGCCGCCGGGCAGCGGCGCCTGCGCCTCGACATCGAGGCGGACGAGATCGATGCCCGGCCCTATATGGAGGATCTGCTGGCCGAGATCGGCAAGCAGGCCGAAGGCCGGCCGATCACCATCGAGCTCGCCATGGAGCCGATCCGCCTTCCGGGGCGCGACGCAGTCTCCTTCGTCGTGATCATCAACGAGCTCGTCACGAACGCCATCAAGCACGCCTTCCCGGATGGGATCGCCGGCAAAATCACGATCCGGCTGAGCAATGGCGATGAGGAGGAGGGCAACCTCATCCTGGCGATCGAGGATGATGGCGTCGGCATGCCCGCTGAGGATGCGACCGCCGGCCTCGGCAAGTCGGTGATCAAGAGCCTGCTGCGCAGCATGCGGGCGACGATGGAAACCGGTCCGTTGACGGCCGGCGCGGCCCGTCCGGGCACGCGGATCGCGCTGACATTTCCGAAGCGGGTGGAAGCGGGCGACGAGACGCCCGAATAGGTGGGCGGGAAAACGGCGCGGGCGCCTCAGGCGACCTTCAGGGCGTTGCAGACGAAGCGGACGATCTCGCCGGTCGAGAACGGCTTGCGCACGAAGCGGACATCTCGCAGTTCGGCAGGCACGTCGCTCGGCGCCGAGCCGGAGACGAAGGCAAACGGCGTCCCCTTGGCGCGCAGGCTGGCCGCGATACCGAAGGTCTTGCCCCCGACCACGTCGATATCGAGAAGCGCGCAGGAAACCGGCGTGTCGGCGGCGATCTTGGCCTGCGACAGCGATTCCACGACCACGAGTTCCGCACGGTCACCGAGTTGCTCGCTGACGGCCGTCTCGATATCCATCGCAATGAAAGGATCGTCCTCGACGATGAGGATCCGGATATCGGACATGATCTCCAGGTTACCTTCTAACTTCACGCTGCAGCTCCACGCAGTTTCTGCCTGTGAGCTGGAAGAACGTCCCCTCGGACGATCTTGTTCCGATTTGAGTCGTTTTCCGAGCAGAAACGCGTCGAATTAGACTCAAATTGCGCGCGCAAGGTTAGCAAAAGGTAAGCAATCGCGGCGCCGTTCAGCGTTTGCGCGGCGCCCGCGTCAGGTTGAGCTCGAACTCGGTGACCCCCAGGGCGACATTGGCGCCGCGCTGCATCGGCAATGCCCGGGGCTCGAGCCGCACATCATTGTCGATGCTGCCGACCAAAGCGGGACCGCCATTGGCCTGCCGCGCATAGCGCCCGTTGAGCACTCCGAGCGGCGCTCTCGCATAGGGGCCGTAGACGTGCCAGGCGATCAGGCTGCGGCCGACGGATTTGGGATCGAGCGCGAAGCCGCGAATGACCCCGGCATAGTTCTGGAGCGGACCACGGCGCGGACGGAAACGACATTCCAGCGGGCGCTGCGTCGCGACGGCCTGCGCCAAGCCTGTTCCGATCGAGCAGGTCAGCCGCCCTGCCGGAGCCCGGCTCTGCGCCATGGCCGGGGCCGCCGCAAACGAAAGCCCGGCCATGGCGGCGAGCACGACGGCGGCTTCGATCAATTGTCCCATTCGCGCTCTCTCCATGCCTCGAAACTTCGCCAGAACGCCCCAATCGCTCCACAGTTCCCGATTAATCCGGAACCTCAATCCGGTGCTTGCGTTGATGGGAACTAAGCAGTGGAAGCGCAAATGCCAAACCATAACAAGACCGACAGGGCACCGATCTTTCCGATACCGCACCTGCCGCGCGATCTTCCGCCATTCTGGGAGCTCGAACAACTTCTGAGCGCCGGATGCGACCTCGACAGCGCGCTCGAGGAACTCGGTCGGCGTCGCGAAGCGCTGAGCAGCGGGCGACCGGTGCCGCCGATGGTCGTACAGGTCGAGCCTGCGGGTCTGCCACCGGGCATCTTCACGATCGCGTCATAGCCGGCGCTCTACTGGCAGAAGCGGGATGAATTCGTCCGGCGCTGCTGGATGTCGACATGCAAGTGATTGGCATGCGCGGCGTCAGAGCCCGGACCCAGCGCTGTCATGAAGGCGCCGCAGGCGGATTGCCTGACCGCGTCGAGAAAGCGGGTCTGGACCAGGCCCTGCGGCTTTTCGACCGAAATTTCCAACCTGCCCTGACGTTCCTCCCCGAGTTGGAAAGCGAAGATGTCGAGGGCCCGGCCGGTGGCGTGCTCGCTCATCGGTGTCTGCGCCTGACGGTTGCGCCGCCGACATTCATGCCCCCCGCCGACACGCAGACTGGCAAGCTCCTTGTCCAATGCCCCGCGCGCCAGCGGCACCAACGCCGAATCGAACCAGGCGGACAGGGCGCGCGCCATGTCGCAGCTCAGCGTCGGGGGTGGCACGAGCTTGATCGATCCCGCCCCATCTGGCCGGCGCACGGCGAGCGCCTCGACGATCACGGGTTCGACCACCCGGCACCCTTCCGCGGTGAGCGAGGCAGAGGGTGGTGCGGCGCGCAGCTTATTGCCGGAAATGGCAGCAAGGGCGCTGAGGCAGGAGCCGGCTTTGGCCGGTGCCGTCGCGGGGACGGCTGGCGCTGGTGAAGATCGCGGCGCGACGGAAGCTTGCGGTACGGGATTAGGCGCGGCGGGGGCGACCGGCGGGGACGGGAGCTTCGCCGGGCGTGGCGGCGGCAAGGTAGCCGGGGCTGGGCGCGCCTGCGCGCCCTCGCGGGCGATGGCAATGGTGATCTCGGGGAAAAGCAGAGACGTGGCGGCGATCAGCGTCAGGGCGACGCCCGTCCGCCGCACGAGCTGGGCCCTCACGCGCCAAGCACCGCGTAGAACAGCGATGCCAGCGAAACCACCGCGATCAGCGCGGCGAGCAGGGCCATGACCATGCCGGTTCTCCTTCGCGTCGTCCGGACCTGGATAACGCGAAGCGGAGCCGGCTTGTTCCCGGCTCCGGCGTCAGGCGCCCTCAAGCCGCCTTGCGGCCCGCGCGGCGGTCGAAGAACAGCGCCTGGCTGATCGCCGCCTTCACCGCCTCGGGCTGGAACGGCTTGGTGATCAGGAAAGCGGGTTCCGGCCGGTCGCCGGTAAGGAGGCGCTCCGGATAGGCGGTGATGAAGATCACCGGCACGTCGATCGAGCCGAGGATCTCGTTGACCGCGTCGAGCCCGGAGCTGCCATCGGCGAGCTGGATGTCGGCGAGGACGAGGCCCGGTCGCTTCTTGCCGACGAGCGCGATCGCCTCGCGATGGGTCCGGGCGACGCCGGTGACGCGATGGCCCAGCTCCTCGACCATGGTCTCGATGTCGAGGGCGATGATCGGCTCGTCCTCGATGATCAGGACATCGGTCGCGACCTGCTCGGCGATCTCCTGGCCGGCGGACTGGACGAGGCCGGCCGCCTCTGCCGTCGAAATCATCATGATTTCACCCACCTCCTCGATCGGGAAGCCTTCCACGGTCCGCAGCAGGAAAGCCTGGCGCGGGCGCGGCGTCAGCGCATCGAGGTTGCGCTCGACGGCGGAACGCTCCGCGTCCTGCGGCATCGCCTTGTCGTTGAGACCGACGGAGGACCAGAGCTGCAGGAAGATCCGGTAGAGCCCGAGCTTGGGCGCGACATCGCGCGGGAAAGAGCCGGGATCTTCGACGAGCGCTTCGAGCGTCGCCACGACATAGGCGTCACCGCTCGCCTGCGTCCCACTGAGGGCTCGGGCGAAGCGGCGCAGATAAGGCAGGTGCGGTGCGATTTCCTTGGCGATGGACATGGTTCGACCCCCATAAAAAGTTGCCGGAACAGAGCACCCAAGTCACTGTTCTGACAAGCAAATTATTTTTCGTGAGATTTGGAACCTTTTCAATTCCGGATCGTTATTGGGCCGGATAAGTGTCTTATCGGGGGCTGCCGCGCGTGGACCGAGGCGTCACGGGCGGAGCGTGTGGGCGCGGCCGGCGGCGCGCCATAGGAGTAAGGAAGCGATGCACAACATGAACTCCGATTTGCCGGAGAGAGACGAGGTCGACGCCGAATTCGAGGCCCTGCTCGATCCCAAGGTTCAGGAATCGATCGGCCGCTCGCTGAAGGCCCATTACGACGACCTGATCAACGCGCCGATCCCCGACAAATTCCTGGTGCTGCTGGCCCAGCTCGAAGCAACGGAACGCCGCCTGCCTACCGAGGGCGAGTCCGATGAGCGCCGATGATTTCAAGGACGGCCTGATCGCCGAAATCCCCAATCTGCGCGCCTTCGCCGCGTCGCTCTCAGGTTCGATGCAGCTCGCCGACGATCTGGTACAGGACACCCTGCTCAAGGCCTGGGGCAATGCCGAGAAGTTCCAGCCGGGCACCAGCCTGCGCGCCTGGCTCTTCACCATCCTGCGCAACACCTATTATTCGCTCTACCGCAAGCGCGGCCGCGAGGTGCAGGACAGCGACGGCACCTATGCCGACCGGCTCGCGACGCATGGCAATCAGGAAAGCCATCTCGATCTCGCCGACTTCCGCAAGGCGCTTGCCAAGCTCCCTGAGGAGCAGCGCGAGGTCCTGATCATGGTCGGAGCCACCGGGCTGTCCTATGAGGAGACCGCGGAGATCTGCGGTGTCGCCATCGGCACGATCAAGAGCCGGGTCAACCGGGCGCGCTCCAAGCTCGCGGAGCTTCTCTCGATCGGCGGCGTCGACGATCTCGGCCCGGATCACCGGATCACTGCGGCAGTGCAGCGAGCGGGGCCGGAAATCGTCAGCGGGTGAGATGGCTCTCTCGCTGTTCAGGACGGTCCGGGGCCGCCTGCTGGCGCTGATGGTCGCGATTGCCCTGCCGATCGCCGCACTGACGGCGGCGGCAGCGGTTTCGACCTATCGCACCGTGCTGGATGCGATCCAGACCTCGCAGGCGCGCGCGGCGGACGACTACGCCGTGCGCGCGCGCATCTGGTATCGCGGCGCCTTGCGTGCGCTGTTGGCGACACATGCGACCCTGACGGCGCTCTCGCCCGACCAGACCCAGGAATGCCCGCCGCTCGACGGCGTGCTGCGCAGCACCACCGGCTATCTCGCTCTGCACTTCACCGCGCCCGGGCGCGCACCCTGCTCGGTCTCGCTCGATCCGGAGATCGGCCAAGCCGAACTCGCAGGGATCGCCGCGCAGATGCTGACGCGGCCGGCGGTGCCGATCTGGGGCGGCGTCGAACTCGCCGAAGCGCGCTACGATGAGGTCGAAATTCGTGGCAAGCGCTTCCTCGCCATCCACACGCGCCCCTCACCGGGCAAGCCGGACGAGACGGCCCTGCTGCTGGCCAGCCCCGATCTCCTCAACAGCGTCTTCGACCTCGGCACCGCCGATCCCGGCCTGATCGCCGGCATGGTCAGCCGCGGCAGCGGCGTGGTGATCCAGCGCGGCGGTAACCGGGGCGACGACAGCTGGCTGCCGCGCGACGAGTTCGTTCCCGAGCAGATCCAGCGCTGGCGAGGCACGAGCCGCTCCGGCGAATCGCGTTCCTATGCCGCCCGCCTGATCGCAGCGCCCGACCTCTATGTCATCGCCAGCTTCGACCAGCGCGCGGAGCAGGCCGCGACCACGCAGTTCTATGCGCTGCTGCTCGCCCCCTTGCTGACGCTCGGGCTGCTCTGCGTGGTCTATCTCAAGGCCGTCGACCAGCATTGCGTGCGCTGGCTGCGCGGCATCGAGTCGGCGGCACGCGCGCGCCGTTCGAATTCCGGCGCCCGGGCCGTTGTCTCGAATGACATGCCCGGCGACATTCGCAGCGTCGCAGAGGCCTTCAACACCATGGTCGACGAGCAGGAGGTACGCCAGGGCAAGCTCCAGGCGGCGCTCGACGACAACCGTTTCCTCGTCCGCGAGCTGCACCACCGCGTCAAGAACAGTCTGCAGGTGGTGCAGAGCTATATCGGCCTGACCAAGCGCGATCATCAGGGAGAAGCGCGGATCGCCCTCTCCGACGCGGAGTGCCGCGTGCATGTGCTCTCCGCCGCCTACCGCTTCACCCTCGCCGATGGCGAGATGCAGCCGGTGCGCATCGACCTGTTCCTCGACGATGTCGTGGCGATGATCACCAGCCTGGTGCGCAGCCGCTCGCAATGGGTCACCGGCAAGGTCGACACCCTCGCCGCGCTGCCGATCGACCGCATCATTCCGCTCGGCTTCCTGATCGTCGACGTGGTCTCGCGCACACTTCGCGCCGTGCCGGGGATCGGCATCACCATAGCGGTCATCGATTTCGACGAGCATACGATCGAGGTCGCGATCAGCGCCGACCGGGAGACGCCGCAAATCCCGCCACCCCGGCTCTTCGCGGGGCTGCTGACCCAGGTCGAGGCGACCGAGGTCAGCCCGGCCAAGGGCACGAGCCTTGGTGTCTGGCGCATTCGCCACAGCAGCTGACGAGAAGGCGCGGCGCCGCGGTCAGACCGCGGCCGGCTCCGGCGCGCTGGCAGGCGTGATTGTGACCCCGACCGCGAGGCCGAGGAACGAACCGGCGGGACCGACATAGCTTCCGGCCACCGGCGAGGCATCCTCCGGCACCCGCGCGACGGCTACGCGCAACAACTGCCGGTCGGCGACGAGATCATTGGTCGGGTCGAACTCGATCCAGCCATCGCCGGGAATGAAGACATCGGCCCAGGCATGGGTCAGCCCGACCAGCGAGGTCAAAGTCTCGTCGACCGGCGAGCGCTCATGGATGTAGCCGGTGACGAAGCGCGCGGCGAAGCCGAGCCGGCGGGCAAGCTCGATGAAAAGCCAGGCATAGTCGCGACATGAGCCGGACTGCGCCGCCAGCGTATCGAGCGGGTGCTGCGTGCCCTCGTCGAAACGCACGGCATAGCTCAGGCTGCTGTTGAGCGCGTGCGCCAGCTCGCGCAGCAGGTGCCCCTCCCCGATCCCGGCCCGGAAGGTCTCGAGCCAGGCGTCGAGCGCCCCGTCCGGATCGGCGGCGGCGAGATCGAGATAGGGTTGCAGTACCGCACGTTCGGCCGGGCTGTAGCTGATCGCCCCGCTCTCGAGATCTGGCCCGAGCGCGGCGGTCGGCAGTGCCGGCCCGAAGCGCTGCACGACGAGCTCGCTGACGATGTCGAGTGTCTCGGCCTCGCCGGTGAAGCTCGCCATGGCGACCGGATTGCCATAGGCGTCGTGCATCCAGCGCAGACTCGCCGCAGGCGAGATCGTGATCACGGCATCGATGACGCGCAGGTCGAAGGAATCGCGCGGGCGCAGCATCAGCCGGTGCGGCCCGAAGGATACCGGGCAGGCATAGCGATAAGTCGTGGCGTGGCGGATGCGAAGATACATGCCTGTCCCCCGGGCAGGACGCTCCCGGCCGCCACAATAGCGGCCCCGAAGCCAACCGCGCGCCACAACGGAAAAAGCCGCCTTGCGGCGGCTTCATGCTTCGGCGCTCGCTGCTACTACGCAGCAAAAGGACTGTGGTTCCCTCGGCCCGCTCAGCGCAGGACGGTGCCGCCCGATAGGCGGGCTTCCTGCTGCGAGGTCGGAACCACGCGATGGGCGAGGTCGCGGCGGGTCTCGGCCGGGTTCACGGCGGCGAGCTGAATGTCGGAAGGAATGCCGCGCTGGATCTTGGCCTCGGCGACCGCCTGCGAGCTCTCGCCGACACCGTTCTGGAGCGCGGCGCCGGTGGTCAGCGCGGTCACGACCAGCGCCATGGCGCCGAAGAAGGTGGCAGCGCGCTTGAGGGGGGCAAGGCTGGCGGTGGTCATCTTCGCTCTCCCGATTCGCATGGACCGCTCGCGGCGGCTTCGGCTTGTCAACCAGTTCGGGAGGGTTTTGTTCCGAGCAGGGGCGAAATCGCGGCGAGCTAAACTTTTTCTTCGACGGCCGGGTCGTTGGCCGCAGAGCGGCCGCGGAACAGCCGCCAGAGCGATTTGCCGAGGCGTCTCGAGGTCAGATGCGCGCCGGCCTGGCGCTTCTCCAGGGTGATCTTGCGGTCGTGGAAGTCCTCCAGCCCCGGCCGGTGGCCGACACTGATCACTGTGGCCGCGGCGAGCTCCTCCTCGAGCAGGCCGAGCAGGGAGTTCTGGCTGTCCTCGTCGAGCGCCGAGGTCGCCTCGTCCATGATGATGATGTCGGGCTGCTGGATCAGCAGGCGTGCGAAGGCGACGCGCTGGCGTTCGCCACCGGACAGCGTCTGGTCCCAGCGCTCCTCCTCGTCGAGGCGCTTGGCGAGATAGGAGAGGCCGCAGCGCTGGAGCGCGGCCACGACGACATCGTCGGAGACCCTGCTCTCGGCCTCGGGGTAGAGCAGCACGTCTCGCAGAGTACCCATCGGCATGTAGGGCTTCTGCGGCACGAAGGCGAGACGCTTGCCTTGCGGCAATTCGATCGAGCCCGAGCCCCAGGGCCAGAGGCCGGCGAGCGCCCGGATCAAGGTGCTCTTGCCGGTGCCGCTCTCGCCGGTGATCAGCACCTTCTCGCCGAGCTCGATCACCACCGAGGCATCGGCGATGACGATGCGGCCATTGCTGTGGGCGAGCGAGAGGTTCTCGATATGGATGGCGCCGTCGCCGCTCTCGCCCAGCGCGATCTGGGTCTCGCCCTCCATGAT
This sequence comes from Allobosea sp. WAO, assembly GCF_001509835.1. Lineage (GTDB taxonomy): Bacteria > Pseudomonadota > Alphaproteobacteria > Rhizobiales > Beijerinckiaceae > Allobosea. The sequence goes on along the minus strand of NZ_JXTJ01000011.1, from coordinate 38,825 downwards.
CGTGCCAATATCGAGCGCCTCCAGCGTCTCGGCCAATTCGTCGACGCGCGTGACCGAGGCGAACCATTCGGCAAGACGGACGAAATTGTCGACGAACCAGATCAGCGCCGCCTGTACCGCGCTGAAGGCGGCGACCACCTGCATCACTGCCCCCAGGGTGATTTCCCCGGACAGGAATTTTGGCGCGATCAGAAGCAGCGGCACGATCGGGAAGAGCGCGCCATTGGTGTTGAGCACGATGGCGATGACGCCCTGCTGGCGGATGACCTTGAGCCAGGCTGCGACGACGCGGCCATAATTCTCGCCGACGGAGTCGCGCTCGTCGGCATCGCCCTTGATCAGGGCGATGCTCTCGGCATTCTCGCGAAGGCGCGTCATCTCGGCCCGGAACTGCGCCTCCGCCTCGTTCTTGGCGGCGATGCGCGGCACCAAAGGCCGGCCGGCGAAATAGGCGGCGAGCGACGCGATGATCGCATAGAGCACGGCGGCAAGCGCCATGTAGCTGGGAATGACGATTTCCGAGCCGCCGAAGGTGAAGCGCGCCGAGCCGGCGACGTGCCAGAGGATCGCGGCGAAGGTCGCCGCCGTGACCGCGGCGCTGATCAGACCGATCGCGAACTCGACCAAGGGCTCGATGGCGAGCCGGACATCATCGGCGATGCGGTATTCGGGAGCCGACTGCTCGCGCGCGACGAATTGCAGCCGGTAATAGCGCTGATCGGCGATCCACCAGCCGGCGATATGGCGCGTCAGCCATTCGCGCCAGCGCACCTGCAGCGTCATGCGGCTGATCACCAGGCAGGAGAGTGCGAGTGCGGAGCCGGCGACGAGCAGCGGCAGCCAACCGATCGCCGACCAGACGGCGGCGACATCCCGCTTCTCCAGCGCATCAAAAAACAAGCGGTTCCAGGTATTGATGCCGACGGCCGCCGCGAGCTGCGCGGCGACGAAGAACAGTACGAGGAGGGTCAGAAGCCAGGCCCGCAGCCGGCTCTCGCCGGTCCAGAACCGCAATGCCACGCGAAAGAACTGCCGCATGCGCGAGCGCCGCGGCACGGTGGAGGTGTCATTCATGCGGCCGGGCTCCAGATCGCCGCCGCCAGCCCTCCTACGACATTGCTAAGAGAGGGCTTTCGCGGCAGAGAGGAAAACGCGAAGCCAGAGCGAGAGTTCCGGTCGCAGGCCGACGATATTGCGATGCACAAACGCGATCGGCCGCTCCGGCGAGATCGCATGGGATCGCAGACTGAAAGGCAGGGAAGCGAACCGCATGGTCATGGTCTCGACGACCAATCGAAACCGGACGGGCGTGCCCTGTCTCGCCTGCCCTTTGCGCCTCAAGCCCGCCTTCAAGGACAAGCCGGACGAAGAGGTCCGCTTCATCCAGACGATGAAGCTCGACCATCGCCAGCTGCCGGCCGGAACCGACATCATCCACCCCGGCCAGGAGGATGCCGAGCTCTACACGCTCTTCTCCGGCTGGGCCTTCCGCTACAAATCACTGCCGGACGGCCGCCGCCAAATCCTCAACTTCCTCTTGCCGGGCGATCTCGTCGGCCTGCAGGCCTCGCTGCTGAGCGCCGCGCAACACGGCATCGAGTCGCTGACCGAGGTCGAGCTCTGCGTCTTCCCGCGCCGACGCACCTATGAGCTGTTCGCCCGCATGCCCGCGCTCGCCTATGAGCTCGCCTGGCTCGGCTCGCGCGAGGAATCGCTGATCGACGAGAACCTGACCTCGGTCGGGCAGCGCAACGCCCAGGAGCGAATCGCGGCCTTGCTGATCTCGCTCTATCGCCGCGCCGATGCTCTCGGGCTGGTCTCCGAGGACAGTTTTGCCTTCCCACTGACCCAGCAGCATCTCGCCGACGCGCTCGGCCTGTCGCTGGTCCACACCAGCAAGACCTGGTCGCGGCTGCGCCGGGCCGGGCTGTTCAGCCTCTCGGGAGGGCGCCTGAAGCTGCTCAACCCACGCCTGACCGAGCGCATCGCCCTGCTTTTCGAGAGCGAGCGCCGGCCGCGGCCGCTGATCTGAGCGGCGGCGCGCCAAGAAATCTCTGGATTCGAGGCCTCTTGACCCCATATGACAGCGGCGTAACGTCACCGCATTGTCGCACTGCCCCGCTGCAGCGGGTCGCGACGCGCCGCTCAGAGGTCCTATGGTCCACCCCGCTCCCGGCTCGCGGCCGCGCAACGCTTCCCTTGCCACGCGGCTCGGTCAGTCCTCGGTCGCAGCCCGGCTCGAGGACGAGGTGCGCCTGACTGCCGCCGAGCTGGCCGACAGCGTCGCCCAGGCCAAGCTGCGCGTGGCGGCAGCCCGCTACAAGGTCGAGGACGAGGTCCGCAACACCGCCGGCAAGCTGAAGACCCGGGTACGCAAGGCCGCCGACGAGGCGCGCGCCAAATTCGGCGACGATGCCCGCTTCCTGAAGTCCTGGATCGATTCGCCCGGCCGCACCGGCGCCGTCGCACCGTCCAGCCCCTTCCTCGCCAAGCGCATGGCCTCCTATGTCGACCCGGAGGCGCAAGGCCCGGTGGTCGAGATCGGCCCTGGCACCGGACCGGTCACCGAGGCGCTGATCTCCCGCGGCGTCGACGAATCCCGCCTGGTGCTCGTCGAGTTCGCTCCCGAGTTCTGCGAGCTGCTGCGCGGCCGTTTCCCGCGCGCCACCATCGTCGAGGGTGACGCCTACGCACTGTCGAAGACGCTGGAAGGCCATCTCGGCGAGAAGGCGAGCGCGGTCGTCTCAAGCCTGCCGCTGTTCAACCGGCCGCCGGTGGAGCGCTCGGCGCTGGTCAACGACGCCTTCGACAATGTGCTCCAGCCCGGGGCGCCCTTCATCCAGTTCACCTATGCGATGGTCTCGCCGATCACGCGCAAGGGCTCGGGGCTGAAGTCCCAGGTCTCCGATTGGGTGCTGCGCAACATCCCGCCGGCGCGGGTCTGGGTCTATCGCCGCGCCAAGCCCTGAGGTTTCGCGGGTCCTGAGTCTTCCTTCCATCGCATGGCGAGGGCAAGCTGACGGCAGTCGCGCCGTCCAGCGCACTTGTCCTGTCGCATCTGCCGGAGCCCATCATGCCAAAGATCCTCGTTTTCGCCGGCTCCTGGCGGCCGGGCTCGATGAACACGCGGCTCGCGACGCTGGTGGCCAAGAAGCTCGCGGCGACGGGCGCCGAGGTGACGCAGATCTCGCTCGGCGACTATCCGCTGCCGCTGGTCGACGCCCGCGCCTTCGACAACGACCCGCCAGCGGAGGCGAAGGCGCTCGCCGCGCTCGTCGAGGCGCATGACGGGCTCTTCATCGTCAGCCCCGAATACAATGCCGGCTACCCGCCGGCGCTGAAGAATGCGCTCGACTGGATCAGCATCGTCCGCAAGGGCGGGCCGGGCCTACGCGGCAAGGTCGTGGCGCTGGGCGGCGCCTCTGCCGGCTCGCTCGGCACCTATCGCTGCCTGACACAGCTGCGCACCGTGCTCGAGCTCGGCTTCGGCGCGCTGCTCGTGCCGGAAATGCTCGCCGTCGCCGGCGCCGACAAGGCCTATGGCGAGGATGGCGAGCTCAGCGACCGGCGTACCGCCGGCTTCCTCGACAAGGTCGTCGCGCGGCTGATCAAGGTCACCGCTATGCATCCCTGACCCACAAGGTCGGGCGAAGAAGGGCTATTCCAGCCGGCACGGTCCGGCTGCCGGTGACAGCCGCCAGATCCCGTCATCGGGCTTCGCCGGAATGCGCGCCGCGCCGTCGGCGATCTCCTCGGCATCATAGGGATCGGGATTGGCGGTGATCCCGGCATTGCGGATGTCGAGCGCCCCGTTCGGGCCACGCTCGATCCGCCAGCTGCCCGCATCCCATTCCGGCCGGCAGAGCAGGCCCTGCCCGGCAGCACGGCAGAAGCCGCCGAGCTGATAGTCGAAGGCCTGGCCTGGCTTCACGCGCTCGCGCAGATTGATGTGGAGCATGACGTAGACGCTACCGCCCTCGCCCGGCTGCCAGTTTTCCGGGCTGTGCAGCAGGCGGATCTTCGCGACCTTCTGGCGCGGATGCGCCGCGAGATGGGCCGCATCATAGCTGCGCTCCCAGCAGGTGTTCTTGCGCGGCGGCAATTCGCGCTCGAGCGGGCGGGCATGGGCCGCCGCAGCCGCGAGCAAAGGGATCAAGGCGAAGGCAAGGCGCATGGCTGGCTCTCCCGACGCGGCTCGCAGCAGCCAACAGCGTCGCGCGCAGCCGGCCGCCGATCAAGCGAGCCTTGCCGTGGTCGGGGATGATTTCGCACCATGGCTGGCCTTCCGCCGTCAAATCCGGCACATCCGGGCCATGTCGTCGCCCAGCGAATCAAAAGCCCGCGCGATCCTGAAGTCGGTCTTCGGCTATGACGATTTCCGTCCCGGGCAATGGGAGGTGATCGAAGCCGCACTCGCCGGCGGCGACGTCTTCGCGGTGATGCCTACCGGCTCGGGCAAGTCGATGTGCTACCAGCTGCCGGCATTGGTCGCAGGCGGGCTGACCCTGGTCGTCTCGCCGCTGATCGCGCTGATGCGCGACCAGGTCGGCCAACTGGTACGGGCAGGCGTATCCGCCGCCTCGCTCAACTCGATGAACAGCGAGGAGGAGGCGGCGACCGCCTGGGACCGGCTCAATGCCGGCGAGCTACGGCTACTCTTCGTTTCGCCGGAGCGCCTCGCCGGAGAGGGACTGGTCGGGCGCCTGCGCCGGCTCGGCGTGACCCGCCTCGCCATCGACGAGGCGCATTGCGTCTCGCAATGGGGCCATGACTTCCGCCCCGAATACCGCCTGCTCTCCAAGGTTCGCGAGGCGCTCGGCAATGTCCCGGTCACGGCGCTGACGGCTACCGCGGACCGCCAGACGCGAGACGACATCGCCCAGCAGCTCTTCCCGCAGCCGCCGCATATGGTGGTGCATTCCTTCGACCGGCCGAACCTGAAGCTCGCCTTCGCGCCGAAGGACCAGCCGCGCCGACAGATCGCCGATTTCCTCAAGGTTCATCGCGGCGGCTCGGGCATCGTCTACTGCTCGTCGCGCGGGCGCACCGAGCGGCTGGCGGAGGGGCTGCGGGAAAAGGGCTACAAGGCCTATGCCTACCATGCCGGGCTGGAACAGGCCGAGCGCAACCGCAACCAGGACATCTTCCTGCAGGAGGACGGCGTCGTCGTCTGCGCCACCATCGCCTTCGGCATGGGCATCAACAAGCCCGACGTCCGCTTCGTCGTCCATGCCGACATGCCGGGCTCGATCGAGGGCTATTACCAGGAGATCGGCCGCGCCGGGCGCGACGGGCTGCCGGCCGACACGCTGACGCTCTACGGCGTCGACGACATGGCGTTGCGCCGCCGCCAGATCGACGAGAAGGCGATCGACGACGAGCGCCGCCGGATCGAGCACAAGCGCCTCAACGCGATGATCGACCTGTGCGAATCCGCGCTCTGCCGGCGCAGCGCGCTGCTCTCCTACTTTGGGGAGGACACCCCACCCTGCCGCCATGGCAACGCGCCGTTCCGCTGCGATCTCTGCGGCCCCGAGGCGCCGGAACTCGCCGATGCCACGCTCGATTCGCGAAAGCTGCTGTCCGCGGTCGCGCGCTCCGGCCAGCGCTTCGGCGCGGCCCATCTCGCCGACATCCTGACCGGCTCGGCAACCGAGGCGATCCGCCGCCAGAACCATGACGGGCTGAAGACCTTCGGCGTCGGCGCCGACAAGCCGAAGAGCGCCTGGACGGCGCTGACGCGCAAGCTCTTCGCCGCCGGGGCGCTCGCCGAAGCCAGCGTCGAGCATGGCGGCTTCTGCCTGACGGAGAAAGGCGAGGATATCCTGTTCGGGCGCGAGCCGATCGCGCTCAGGGTCGATCCGCATGCCGAGCGCCGGGCACGGCGCGGCGCGCGCGAGGCGGCCCGAGCCGACGGGCTCGACGGCGAGACCGCCGCGCTGTTCGAGCATCTGCGCCAGCTCAGGCTCACCCTCGCCCGCGAGGAAGGCGTCGCCGCCTACATCATCTTCACCGATCGGACGTTGATCGCGATGGCGCGCGAGCGGCCGCTCGGCCTCGAGGAGATGCGCGGCATCGAGGGCGTCGGCGAACGCAAGCTCAGCCAATATGGCGAGGTCTTCCTCGACGCCATCTCGACCTTTGCCGGATAGCGACCGCCGCGCGGGAGGCGTGGCGCGGAACCAGCGGGAGTTTGGCGCCGCGCGGCACGCGCCGACCACCTGATTGCCTTGTCGGGACAATCATGGGATTTTGCGATCGCATCGTGAAGCGGACGCCATGGTTTCTCCGACCGCCAGAGAGAAACGCTTAACCTGGCTCGCAGCAGTCATCGTCTGCGGCTGCAGCCTTGCACAGCCTGCGACTGCGGAAGAGACGGAGCTTGCGACGGATGCGTTTCTGCAGCGTCTCGTCTCGCCGAATCGAGACGACAAAAAGATCGCCGAGACCTATCTGTTCCGCATCAGCGGGGAAACCAGCGGCACGATCTGGTGCGACGCGAGCAAGATCAAGACGGTCACCGTCAGGGAGTTCGTTTTCGAGTATCTGAAGAAACAACCGACTTCGCGGATGCAGGAGCCAGCCTCAAGCCTGATCAAAGAGGCCCTCGCAACCTCATTTCCATGCAAGGCCATGAAATGAAGCCGGAATTCCTGACCTTCAAAAAGAACCACTACACCAACGAACCCGGAAAAGATGGCTACATGTCATCGGAGGACGTCTACGGCGAAATCGGGATCGACTTCGACAGGCTTGTTAAGGAGAACATCTCCTACAAGAACACCTGCGCAACGCGGGTGAGCCTGACGCTGCTCAAATGCAACGTCCCCTTCACCGGCCGCCTCAGCATCAAGGCCGGCAAATTCAAAGGCAGGAAGATCGAACCCGGAGCCAAAAGGCTGGCCGATCAGCTTGCCCTGAGAAGAGCCTTCGGCAGGCCGCTCGTTCTCGACGCGAAGCAGGCGCCAGCGGGCCTGCTGGGCAAGAAGGGGGCAGTCTTCTTCGACCGAGTGACCGGATATGGCGGCGGGCATATCGATGTGCTCGAGCACGACGCGGTAGGCCCCCTGTGCAACTCGTACTGCTATTTCGACTGCAAGCAGGTCTGGTTCTGGGCGCTCGACTGAGGCAGCCGGCGTAGCAAAGCCTGCGGCCGGGCCGCATTGTCGCCCCGCCGTCGATGGGTTGCCGCCCCATCGCGTCAATGTTGGCAGCGGCCCCGGCTTCGCGTACGCACGCGCACGTGAAAAAGCCATCCTGAACCCCTATATTCTCCAGACGAATCAAGATCATCGCGGGCGCCTGCTCGCCCGCCGAAGGACCCCGACATGAGCGATGCCGCCCGCGACCTCGAGGACGCCGCCTATGGCGCCGATTCCATCAAGGTTCTCAAAGGCCTGGATGCCGTCCGCAAGCGCCCCGGCATGTATATCGGCGACACCGATGACGGCTCCGGCCTGCACCACATGGTCTACGAGGTCGTCGACAACGCCATCGACGAGGCCCTCGCCGGCCATGCCGACCTCGTCACGGTGACGTTGAATGCCGACGGCTCGGTCACGGTCAGCGACAATGGCCGCGGCATCCCGACCGATATCCACAGCGAGGAAGGCATCTCGGCGGCCGAGGTCATCATGACCCAGCTCCATGCCGGCGGTAAGTTCGACCAGAACTCCTACAAGGTCTCCGGCGGCCTGCACGGCGTCGGCGTCTCCGTCGTCAACGCGCTCTCGGTCTCGCTGAAGCTGCGCATCTGGCGCGGCGGCAACGAGCATTTCATCGAGTTCCGCCATGGCGAGGCGGTGGCGCCGCTCGTCGTCGTCGGCCCGGCCGGTGACAAGCGCGGCACGGAGGTGACCTTCCTGCCGTCGCAAGAGACCTTCACCATGGTGGAGTTCGACTACAAGACACTGGAGCACCGGCTGCGCGAGCTCGCCTTCCTGAACTCGGGCGTGCGCATCGTCCTGACCGATGCGCGCCATGCCGAGGTGGTGCGCGAAGAGCTGATGTATGACGGCGGCGTCGAAGCCTTCGTACGCTATCTCGACCGGGCCAAGTCACCGGTGATCGACAAGCCGATCATGCTCTCCTCCGAGAAGGACGGGATCACGGTCGATGTCGCGCTCTGGTGGAACGACAGCTACCACGAGAACGTGCTCTGCTTCACCAACAACATCCCGCAGCGCGACGGCGGCACCCATCTCGCCGGCTTCCGCGCCGCCTTGACCCGCCAGGTCACCGGCTATGCCGAGACCTCCGGCATCTCGAAGAAGGAGAAGGTCTCGCTCACCGGCGATGATTGCCGCGAGGGCCTGACCGCGATCGTCTCGGTCAAGGTTCCCGATCCGAAATTCTCCTCGCAGACCAAGGACAAGCTGGTTTCCTCGGAAGTCCGCCCGGTGGTCGAGAACGTCGTCAACCAGGCCCTCTCGACCTGGCTGGAAGAGCATCCGAACGAGGCCAAGACGATCGTCGGCAAAGTGGCGGAAGCTGCCGCGGCGCGCGAGGCCGCCCGCAAGGCCCGCGACCTCACCCGCCGCAAGGGCGCGCTCGATATCGCGTCTCTCCCAGGCAAGCTCGCGGACTGCCAGGAGCGCGACCCCGCCAAGTCCGAACTCTTCATCGTCGAGGGTGACTCGGCCGGCGGCTCGGCCAAGCAGGGCCGCGCCCGCGAATACCAGGCCGTCCTGCCGCTGCGCGGCAAGATCCTCAACGTCGAGCGCGCCCGCTTCGACAAGATGCTCTCCTCCGACCAGGTCGGCACGCTGATCACAGCGCTCGGCGCCGGCATCGGCCGCGAGGAGTTCAACATCGAGAAGCTGCGCTACCACAAGATCATCATCATGACGGACGCCGACGTCGACGGCGCCCATATCCGCACGCTGCTGCTGACCTTCTTCTACCGGCAGATGCCGGAGGTGATCGAGCGCGGCCATCTCTTCATCGCCCAGCCGCCGCTCTACAAGGCGGCCCGGGGGAAGTCGCAGACCTATCTCAAGGACGAACGGGCGCTCGAGGACTACCTCGTCGACTCCGCGCTCGACGGCGCCGTCTTCCGCATCGGCGACGGCAGCGAGCGCGCCGGCCCCGACCTGCGCGCCCTGATCGAGGAAGCGCGCAACGTGCGCCATACCCTGTCACAGCTGCATTCGCGCTATGACCGGCGCGTCGTCGAGCAGACCGCGATCGCCGGCGCGCTGCGCCCGCAGGACGGCCAGAGCGAGGCCGAACTGACAGAGGCCGCATCTTATGTCGCACGCCGGCTCGACGCGGTCTCCGACGAGATCGAACGCGGCTGGGAAGGCAAGGTCGCCGATGGCGGCTTCGTCTTCTCGCGGCTGGTGCGCGGCGTGAAGCAGGTGGCGACGCTCGATGCCGGGCTGCTCGCCAGCGCCGAGGCGCGCCGCCTCGACGGAGCCGCAGCGTCGTTGCGGGAGGCCTATTCGAAGCCTGGCGTCCTCAGCCGCAAGGGCGACGACCACACCGTTAACGGCCCGAGCGACCTGTTCGAGGCGGTCAACGCCATCGGCAAGAAGGGCGTCTCGCTGCAGCGCTACAAGGGCCTCGGCGAGATGAATCCGGATCAGCTCTGGGAGACGACGCTCGACCGCGACGTGCGCTCGCTGCTGCGCGTCAAGAACGACCAGAACGACGAGGCGGACGATCTCTTCGTCAAGCTGATGGGCGACGTGGTCGAGCCGCGTCGCGAGTTCATCCAGGCCAACGCCCTGAACGCGAACGTCGATACCTGAGCCGCGGATTGTGAGGGTCCATCCTTCTCCAGGAAGGTGATCGTGTCGCGATTGATGCCCGCGAGCGGTTCTTCGAGAAGGTCGAGTGATCGCGCACATAGCCCCGCAGCCCGAGCCGACGGAACCAGCGGCGGGCGAGGTTTAGATGGACCTCCCCGCACAGGAGCCGCTCTGAGCAATAGCCGAGGAGCAGCATCCCAGCATCAGCTCAGGATCGACAGAGAGCCGGCCGATCTCGCTGTAGAAGGGACGTAGATGCGCGCCGCGCGCCCAATGATCAGCTGCGACGTGGCGCTTCAGGCTGAGCTCTTGGAAGAGTGCCTTCTGCGCCAGCCGCCCATCATCACGCCGCGCTCCGCCCGACGACTGAATCAGGACTTCCCGGGCACAGAAACATCGATCTTCTTCAACGATATCGACCCATTGCCGACCTTGGGAAGGTCCGCTTAAGGCAGACAGGCTTCTAAACTTGGTCACGCGGCCATGAGGCGAACCAGGCGACCGGCGTCGGAGCCGACACCCTTGAAGTCATTCTCTCAGTGTGTCCGATGTTACGTTTTCGCGCGGTGCCTCGAACGCTTTCAGGACTTCTGGCGGGCCGTGCCTCTGTCTCCGGATCACCTAAAAACGGTAAGAAAAGCTCGCGGTAGCGCCATGTTTTATGGTTTCGGAGCCATATTCGCCATCGTACTGCAGCCTTACGTCGATGGCTTCATTCCGGAAGAGTTGCAGGCCAGCGCTGACGCGCGCGGCAGTCTGATCCAGCGCCGCGCTCATGGCGAAACGCTGCCGGCTGAAGTCACCGTTGAAACCGGCATGGCCGGTCCATGTATCGTTCGAGCGCAGGCTGATCCCGGCTGACACGAATGAGCGCAGCACCGTGCCGTTCGACAGGTCGAGACGGCCGCCGAATTCTATGGCGGGCGTCAGGATCGCGGTGTTGTACAGACCGCCATCGACGCGCAGGCCAAGCTCGCCAATGCTGCTTTCCACGAACGAGCCATTACGGGAGTGCACCAGGTCGAGGTTCAGGTAAGGCCGCACATAGAAGCCCTCGCCGCCAAAGGTATAGGCGATGCGGGCGCGCAGGCCCGCCGCATAGAAGCCGGCATCGGCTCCGGCAATAGCTGCGAGGGTCGGCGCCAGCACACGCCGTTTGACCTCGTATTCTCCGAAGCTGCCGAACAGCGCGCCGGTCAGCAACCATGGCCCGGTCTGGTACTTCAGGGTCACTGCGGCCTGCAGGCTCGCCCCCTGCGCCGATACGCCGTCGCGTCCGCTGAACCAGTCCGCCTGATAGGCCAGCGAGCCGCCGAGCAGCAGGCCTTCGCCGATCTTGCCCTGGCCGCCGATCTGCCACGCGGCGGAATCAAGGGTCGCCCGACCTCGGTCCTGATCGCCGCTGAGCGTCGCCCGCTGTCCTCGCGTCGTCACATAGGCGCACTCCCCTTCGGTGAGAAAGGCGTGCGCGCCGACGCCGACGCCGGCGGCGCCAAATTTCGGGCAGCTCATCGAGGCGTCGGCGATGCGCGTGGCGTTGGCGGAGGCGTGCGCGAACAGCGTCATGGCGCTTCGTGGCGCCAGGTTCGCAAGTGCACTGCGATAGGGTGCCGCCCCCTGGCCAGCTACGTTGTCGAGACCGGCGTAAAATGTTCCGAGCTGTGGCTTTCCCTGAAAGAACATGTTCTGCAGGGCGTTCGCGAGGCCGGCCTGATGCGCAGTCAGCCCAAACCGCGGTACGTTGAAATGAGCCCCCGTGATGGCGATGTCGTATTTCTGCGCCGTTTCCCGCAGCGTGTAGGAAAACAAGGGACTGTCGGGTGCAGTGAGCGCGCCGGTGACAGTGCCGTTCACCTGGAATGCTGGCAGGAAGATATTCGGCATCGCCGTTGCGAGCGTCGGCTGAATGCTGCCGGCGAGGTTTGCATTACCGGTGACGATGTGGCTGCCGCTGCGCAGATTGCTGTAGTCGAGATGTGGCGCGATGCGCCCGCTCGCCATCTGAATGAAATGACCGTCGATAGTCGAACGCTGGCCCGGCATCGGAGCGATCACGGCGAAGTTTGTCAGCGTGCCGGCCGTTGCGGGAGACGGACTGCCGCCAACCTGATAGCCGCTCGTGAAACTGCCGCCATTGAGCCAGGTGTTGCCATAGACCGTGCCGTAATTGGCGACGTTGACAGGGCGGGAGCCGACTTGCCGGATCGCGGTACCCGACGCGGCCCATACCCAGGAACCCTGCCCGACCGTGACCAGATTGTTGCGGCCGCCCGCAAGCACGATGCCTGCGCCCTGCGCCCCGCTGCCACCGGATACGAATCCGCCCGGTACAACGCCGGGCGTGTTGGCGCCCAGCGTGATGGAAATGTCGCCGCCACCGCCGGGTCCGTCGCTCTGGGCGAATATGCCGATTCCATTGTCCCCCGAGGCCGTCACCGATCCCTGGGCCGTGATGGTGACCGTGCCGCCAAGATAGGGGGCGTTCGAGCCGCTGGTGGACCCCGCATAGACCAAACCGCTCGCAGCAACGAGGCCACCGCCGCCACCGATGCTCTGCGCCAGAATGCCGAACGCGCCAGCGCCGGTGACGACGACATCCGTCGATGTCGCGACGGTTACCGGGCCCCCATTGCCGTAGCTGAACAAGCTGCCGGGAACGGGCATGGTCGTGGTGAGCGCCGGCGTCTGGCCAGTGCCATAGTTGCTGAACAGGCCGCCGCCGCCGCCAATGGATTGCGCGACGATGCCATGACTGCCGACGCCACTGGTCGCGATGCTGCGGGGGAAGACCGACACCGCTCCGCCGTCTCCGCCGCCAGTGAGAGTTCCGATTTTTGCTAGCGTGATTGCGCCGCTTGAACTGGTCTCGACGATGCCACCACCGCCGCCGATGCTCTGGGCCAGGACGCCGAACGCGCCGGCACCTGAAGTCGTGACGTCCGGGGGGGACAGATTGACCGGGCCGCCATCGCCATATGAACCAGCGCCGCCGAGATCGATCTGCATTGTTCCGCTGTAGTGACCGGGATTGGCGCTGGAACCGATGCCGATGATGCCGCCGCCTGCGCCGATCGATTGTGCGACGACGCCGTGGCCCGCCTGGCCGGTGGTCGTGATCGATGTAGGTACACCGGAGGTTTCGATCCTGACGAGGAACCCGTTACCGTCCTCCCTGACCGTTCCGAGGTCGTTGCCACCCAGTGCATACTCGCCATTGGGATCGAACGATGCATCGACGCCGGTGCCGCCGCCGCCAGAGATGCTCTGGGCGAGGATGCCATAGGATTGAAAGCCGGATGCCGGCTGGGCGCCGGTCGCCGCCCCCGTGCTGATCCTGCCGCCGTCCAGTCGAACCGTCACGGCTCCGCCGAACCGCTCGCTGCCGGCGGCGCTCTGTCCGCCGACGAGAACCTTCGCCCCGATCATGGATGTGACGAGGCCCGCCATCGCGTTCTGGGACTGGTTATTGACATAGGCGACGGCGCCGCGGCCGCCGCCGCCGCCGATGCTCTGGGCGAGCACACCGTGCGAATAATCACCTGAAGTCGCAGTGGTGCCGCCATGCGTCACCGTCACCGTTCCGGCGTTGCCACCCGAGATGGCGTTGCCGCCGACATTCAGCCGAAGATTGACGTCGACGGAGGGGACACCGTTCCAAGCGCTGCTCGTCGGCGGGGACAGATAGACACTCGTCGGCGTTCCGGCCGAGCCGCCGATGCCGCCGCCACCGCCAATCGACTGAGCGACGGTGCCGGGCGCATCATTCCCACGGGTCGTGATAGCGGCGTACTGAGAAACATTGGCCGACCCGGCAGAGCCTCCGCTGCCGTTCTTGGCGCCTACATTGACATTGGGATTGAGCTTGATGGACGGCGGCTCCGAGCCGCCGCCATCAATGACGCTCTGGGCCCAATTGAGAAGCCCTTCGACGCTGCCCGAGCCGCCCGAGCCGATGCCACCGCCGCCGCCGATCGATTGTACGACGAGGCCTGGGGCACTTTCCCCCGAGGTGCTGATGGAGCCGCTCGAAGTCGTCGAGGCGCTTGCACTGCCGCCATTGCCACCAGAGCCTCCCTGGGCGCCGATGTTCATGGTCAGACTGTAGGTGCTGTCTATCCCGTAGGAATTGGTTCTGGCGTTACCGACACCGGCATTGCCGCCACCACCGCCGACAGACTGGACTACGACGCCGGCAGCGAGATGGCCTGCGGTCGTGATGACGGGCGCCGGCAAGCCGTTGCCTCGCCCAAGTGTGAATTGCGCGGACGCACCATTTCCTCCGCTGCATGATGAACCGCTGGTGCATGCCCCTCCGACTGCCAGCGTCGCTGAAACCGACTGAGAGCTGATGGTGTCGTCGGGCAGGATCTGCGTAAACCCGTAGCCGAAGGACGCGGTCATCGCCGAGCTATCGCCGCCATTGCCGCCGCCACCGCCGATCGACTGAACGACCGCGCCATGGGCGCCGTCACCCAGCGTGCCAATGGTCGAGCCGTTGATCGCCAGCGACGCGTTCGAAGCGCTGCCGCCATTGCCGCCGGAGCCGCCGACAGCGTAGGCGGCCGTGATCGTGAACGATGATGAGGGACCAGCTTCCGCGGGAATCGGCATGGAGGTCGCCACGGCATTGGCGGAGGCGCCGCCGCCATTGCCGCCGCCGCCGCCGATCGACTGAACCACGACGCCATGGGCATCGAACGCGTTGCCGCCCACACCGGTTTTGACGCTGGAACTGGTGAGCGTCACCGATGCGGAACCACCGGCGCCGCCTGAACCTCCGGAGCCGCCGAGGCTGGCGGCCGCACTGAAGGCAGCGCCGACGCTCGTTGCGTAGCCTGCGCCTCCGGAGCCGCCACCGCCGCCCACCGATTGAGCGACAAGGCCAATGGCGCCGGCCCCGCCCGTTGTGGCGGAGAAGTCCGTGGCATTGAGCGCCACGGCTCCGCCCACGCCGCCAGAGCCGCCCGCTCCGCCGACGCTGTAGGCTACGGAGGCGGAATTCGAATAGCTGTTGCCGCCAGCGCCGCCGCCGCCGCCAATCGACTGGGCAACCGCCCCGTGCGCCAGTAAGCCATGTGTCGCGAGCGTGCCGGACAGGGTGAAGGTGACGTTTCCACCGGCCCCGCCCATGCCGCCCTGTCCGGCGGAGGAATAGAAGACGCCACCGGCGGTTCCACCCATGCCACCGCCGCCGCCGACCGACTGGCCGACGATAGCCATGGCGGCTTCGCCCGAGGTGGTGATCGAACCGCTGTTCGTAAGGAGGATGACGCCAGCGTTGCTGTTCTCGGCGCCGCCGCCGCCCTGGTCATAGAACAGGCTGCCGGTCGCGCTGCCGCCGGCGCCGCCTCCGCCGGAAATCGACTGGGCGAGTATGCCTTGGGAATAAGAGCCGGTGGTGGTGATCGCGCCGCTGTTGGTGAGCTGGATCTCGCCGACGGAGCCGCTTACCCCCGGTCCGCCGGACTGGCTGGAGAAAAGCGCGCCGGTGTCGCCGCCATTGCCGCCCATGCCCGAAATCACCTGGGCGAGAATGCCGCGGGAGGTCGAGCCTGCCGTGCGGATCGTCGCGGCGGTCGTGATGTTGATGCCGATGGCCCCGCCGCCATTGCCGCCGTTCGCGCCGTTGGCGACGCCGATACCGCCGGCGGCCTCCCCAACCGAACCGCCGAGACCGCCGACGCTGCGAGCCGTGACGCCGTCGGCCGATGCACCCGTCGTGCTCAGGCTGACCTGGTCGTGGAGGTAGATCCAGACATTGCCGCCGGTGCCGCCCTGGCCGCCCGGCGCCGTGCTGGCGTTGCCACTGTCCTGGTAGACCCCGCCGCTCGTACCGCCATTGCCGCCCTGGGCCTGCGCCAGGATTGCACTCGCGCCATTTCCAGTCGTCTTGATCGTCGCATTCGGAAACAGTTCGAGTGAGACGGAGCCTGTCGTTCCTCCGACCCCGGGAATGCCGGGCGAGAGGCCGCCCATCGCGGAGATATTGCCGCTGTTCCCGCCATTCCCGGCCGTGGCGGCCAGGTGGATGCCATAGGCATTCTGTCCGCTCGTGGAGACCGACAGGGGCCCGGTGCAACTCAGATTCGGCGTGCAGCTCCGAAATGAAATGCTGTTGGAGGCCCCAGTGGGATCGGCGATCGACAGAACGGAGCCACCGTTGCCGCCGTAACTCCCCGTCTCGTTGATGGAAAGCTCGCCATCGTGGTCGGAACCGATGCCGCCATTTCCCCCGCGCGCCAGCATCGCGATGCCCGGCGCGCTGTCGCCCGACGTCATGATCGAGCTGCCCCGGCCGGAGCTGCTGAACAGAATATACATGCCCGAGGCATCGGCGCCGGCGCCGCCGCTGCTGAACTGCTCGTTGGCCAGGCCATTTCCACCGGCGCCGCCGATCTGGCTGACGACGAGGCCCCCGACGCCCTGGCCGGTGCCGTAGAGGGTCACGTCGGATACGGCCCCGGTGATCACTCCCGCTGTGCCGCCATGGCCGCCGGCTGATTTCTCCTGACCGGTCCCTCCGGCGCCGCCTTGCGACAAAACGCCTACGACAGCGCCTTGCCCGGCAACGGTTGCATTGACCGTGATCGTGCTGTTGCTGAGATTGAAACCTATGCCGCCAGCGGCCGCGCCAGCCGATGAGGTTGCGCCGTTGCTACCGCTCGTTTCCAGGTTGACGCCGGTCACCGAATAGTTGCCGGTCAGCATCGCCGACGGCTCAAAGGTGACTCCTATGGTGCTGTTGCTGATGCTCGTAGAGATCCGGCCAGGCTGGCTACCCGCATAAGTGTTGGAGCTGAGCTGGTAAATCGCCTGCATAGGCACAACAATGCTGGACAGGCCATTCAGGTTGACTGCCACCGACGCATTGGATGTCGTCAGGTCCAGCGCCGTCCCGTTCACATAGTCCTGATAGAAGCCAGCCGCGAACCAGTCGCCAGGAGGAAGGCTCGAGATCGTAAAGGTACTCTGGCCGCCCACGGCAGCCGTGGGGTCGAGCGCGACAGGGGCCGTGTACATGGTCTGGGCAAACGCGCTCGTGGGTTGCCAGGCGGCAATCACGGAAAGGGCCATTGGCCCGACGAAGCGCCTCATCCAGTCACTCCTCCATGAGCATTCGGTTTACGCGCGCCCGCTGTATCCTAGCTATCCTTGGCGGCTCGGCGCCCGGCACCATCCGTCCCATCGGAAATCGTCCCCATGCGACAAGGCGGCGCCTTGGCAGGATGCTCGCAGCTCCTCGACGCAACACACCGGACTTCCCGCCACGGCCCCGCGGTTTCCCTAAGGCGCGGCGGAAACGCCGGTCGCGTGCATCGGTGGGAAGCTGCTACCCGGCCTTCGGACGGACACGAAACATTAACCGCTCGGCCAGAATCCTAATATCGTTGCGCCGAGCCGCGCTTGTCCGATTCGATGAAACGACCGATCCAGCCGATGAACTGGCATTTCCACGGCTGAGTGGCCGCCGCATCGTGGCAGGCCGCGGGCGGCAAGGAATGGGATTGGATGAATCGTCCCGCAGAGATCCGTACGCTGGCTCAGCCCCACGCCATCTCGGCCGGCGATGAAGCTGCGGACGGCGGTTCCACGCCCCCGGTATCCTTCTGGCGCGCCAACCTGACGGCCTGGATCTTCATCGCGTTCTTCGGCCTGGCCTCGCGGCTCGCTGCCTTCAGCGATGTCGCACTGGCCGTGACGCTGACCCTGGTGCTCGAACCCATTGGCTTTGTCCTGACGGCCGCGGCGTACAAGTTCTACCTGGAGCGGACCGGCGATCGCAGGGCAGTCGTCGCGGCCTGGGCGCTGGCCTGCTCGGTCTCCGGTGGGCTGTTGCAGATGGTGATCGCGAATGCGCTGAAGGATGGCTTGTTTCCCAGCATTCCGGACGGGAATATCGCGGCCAACGACGCCGTGCCAGCGGTCTTCTACACCGCGGTCTTCCTCGGCTGGTCGCTGGCCTATTTCTGGATACAGGCGGATGTCGACGCTCGTTCTGAAAGGATGCAGCGCAGCGAAGCACAGGCGGTGGCGACACGCGCTGAATTGCAGCGGCTACGCCTCCAGCTGGACCCCCACTTCCTGTTCAACGCACTCAACACCGTGGCGGCCGAGATTCCGGAGAATCCTGAATCCGCCCTGGAGATGACCCACCGCATCGCTGCCTATCTGCGCTATTCGCTGGACCAGCAGACTCGGCCGGTCTGCCCCTTGAGCGACGAGATCGAGGCCGTGCGCGCCTTCGTCCGCATTCAGGAGCTGCGCTTCGAGGGCCGGCTGCGCTGTTCGGTGGAGATGGATCCGGCGGTGCGGGCGGTTCCCGTGCCTCATCTGGTCGTGCAGGGGCTGGTGGAGAATGCGGTGAAGCACGGACTGCGCTCATCGGTTGCGACGCTCGATATCCGCGTGACCGCCCGGCGGGCAGACGAGGACGCAGTGCTGATCGAGGTCGTCAATCCCGGCTGGCTGATCCCACGCGCCGGCGACCGGCCGGCGGTGGGGCTGGCCAACACCCGGCGGCGGCTGGAACTTCACTATCCGTCACGACACGCCTTGTCCCTGGTCCAGGACGGCGACGCCGTGGTGGCGCGGCTGCTGCTGAGGGGAGACGCATGCTTCGCGTGATGCTGGTGGATGACGAGCCGCCGGCTCGGCGCGGCCTGCGGCGGTTGCTGCAGGCGCATGCGGATATCGAGGTTGTGGCCGAGGCCGGCACCGTGGCGGAGGCGCAGGCGCTGGCCTGCGCGCTGCACCCGGAGGCGATTTTCCTGGATGTCGAACTGGCGGACGGCCGCGGCTTCGACCTGATCGCGCAGCTGATGCCCGTGCCGGCGATCGTCTTCATCACCGCGCACGATCTCTACGCGGTGAAGGCGTTCGACGTTTCAGCCGTCGACTTTCTCCTGAAGCCAGTCGTCCCGGAGCGGCTGGCCGTGGCGGTCGAGCGATTGCGCCGGCGGCGGCAGGACAGGATCCGCGCGGCAGCGCCCGGAGCGGAGCCGCAGGCCAATGCCGAGCTGAACATCGATCCCGGGCATGGCGATCTCCAGCAGCGCATCCACCTGCGCATAGGCGGCCGATCGGTGATCGCGCCGCTCGGCACGGTGGCCATGCTGGTCGCCGAGGCCGATTTCACCCGCGTCTTCCTGAAAGGCGCACGCGATTATCTCGTGTGCCGGCTGCTGCGGCATTTCGAGGCTCAGCTGCCTTCCCCGCCCTTCGTTCGCATCAGCCGCTCCCTGATCGTCAACCTCGACCAATTGGAGCAGGTGGAATGGCAGGAGGCCGGGCGCTGCAGCCTATCGCTTGGCGGAGACATCGGGCCGGTCCCACTCGGCCGGATCGCAGCCCGTCGGCTGAGGCAGGGCATCGACAGCCACCGGATGCTCAGCGCCTAGCCTGGGCATGGCTTGGCGTTGCGGCACCGCCTTGGATGCAGCGATCCACGAACTCACTGTCGAGACCCAATATCTCGCTGAGAAGTGCCGTACGTCCCTTGGCGTTGACGCCGCGCAGCCGCGAATGGCCTTGTCGTCCTATCCAGCCGGCTGGCGTTGGATGCCTAGTATCGGACGCCCCGCCAACGGCCGCTAGCGGCGCATGACGAAGGTCAGATGTATCGCGCAGATTGAAAAGCGCAGACTTGGGGAGATGCACGCACTGAGGGCGGCGTCCGATTTCAGATGCGAGGGGCGCTGGAGCAAGCGAGGCAGCACGCTTGAGCACCCCCGTGTGCGAATGGCCCCGCTGGCTCGCGCCGCGGGGCCATTCATCGTTGCAGGCGACCGTTCAGAGCGAGGCCTCGAGAGCGGCCTCAGATGATCTTGTCGACGATCTTGTCGACGAAGGCGGGAACGCTGTCCTGGAAGTTGTGCATGGAGCGGCCACCGACCTGATCGGCGTCCATGAACATCCCGACCCCTTTCGCCGCGTAGTGGATGCCCGTCTTCACCCCTGAAGCGACGAGATCGACAGCGCCCGTGATCAGCCCGCCGCCGCTGACGGCGTCGAGGACGTCGTCGCTCAGCGGCGCGCCGCGCTCGGAGACCTGGGAGGTGGCGATGCTGAAACCGTTGGTCATGACAATCTCCTTCGTTAGGTGCCGGGAAGCCGTCCGCTTCCTGATGAAACGAGGATAGGTCGCGCCTGCTGACATGAACCTTACAGGGAGAATTCGCCCTGATCTTTCGGCAGTGGCGGTTTTTGGTGGGGACGCGATATTGCGCCGAAAGCCGCTAGGGTCCGCTTTCGGGCGAAGCGCCAATGGCAGCTCGTGGCGGATGTCGTTGAAAAAGTCGATCCGTAGAGCGGCGCTGTTGGGTGGTGGATTTGGCCGATCCAGCCTCGCGCTCTCATGCTGGCCGGACCTGCGGCCCGTTCGGCAGTAGCTTGGCGAGTTTCCTGAGGCTCTGGGCTGCTGCGGCGAGGTGAAACTCGTCTCGGGCTTCGTTTGGTCCGCGCAGTCGCAGACGGTCGAGCCGGAGGATGCGCTTCAGGTGAGCGAAGAGCATTTCGACCTTCTGTAGAAGTGACGCAGCTGCGCGCGGATATCCGAGAGATCGATAAACCGATCGATCCCGCGCACCCAATGATCGGCCGGCACGTGACGCTCCTGGCAGCTCGTAGAACAGCGCATCCTGCGCCACCTGCCGCTCGCCCATCATCACGTCGCCCTCCGCCCAAGGACGACTGAAACAAGACTTTACGAACCCTCCAACGCCGACTTTTTCGACGACATCGGCGCATCAGAGCGCTCAGCAGGCATTTGGGAGCAATGGGTCGTCGCCGTCTACGATCCATCCGGTTCCGACAGGCGCTTCTCGCCTCAGCGTCCGACCAGCCGGTCCTCGACGTTCTGAAGATGTCGGCGCGTCGCATCGGCCGCCGCTGCGGGTTCGCGGTGGGCGATGGCGTCGACGATGCGGGCATGGTCGTCGAAGCTGTGGTGATCGGCGGGCGGGCTGCTGTGGCTAGGCCGCGGCCGGCCCCAGGTGACGGCGCGGCGCACTGCATTCAGCGTTTCGAACAGGGCGAGCAGGACCGGGTTGTGCGCGGCCTCGGCGATCTCATGGTGGAAGCGCGCATCATAGGCCTCGTATTCGCGCCAGGTCGCCGAGGCGCGGCATGCCGCGTTCAGCTCGGTTAGCGCGCCGATCTCGGCCGCCGTCGCGTTGACCGCTGCGAGGCGGGCGAGCTCCGGCTCCAGGGCGATGCGCGCCTTCATCACCTGGATCGGATTGCTGCGCTGCGCCAGGTCGGAGATGTCAGCCAGTTGCGGCGGCCTCGGGCCGACGAAGGTGCCCTTGCCGACATGGCGCCAGAGCTGGCCCTCGCGCTCGAGCGCGGCCAGACCCTTGCGCAGTTCCGCACGCTTGACGCCGAGCAGCTCGGCGAGCTCCCGCTCCGGCGGCAGGCGCCCGTCATCGGGCAGCCGCGCGGCGGCCAGGAAGCCGTAGAGCTGCGTCAGGACCCCCGAAAAGGCGGCGTCAGAGGGAGGAGCGACTTTCTGATCCATCATGCGTGACCGGTGGCAGGGTGATGCGATTTGATCCCACGGATCACGAGATGACGCAACCATTTTGATAATTGGTTACGGTGACGATGCATTCCCTGCCAAAGAGCCGCCGATTTCGGCATCATTAGCGCTCTTGACAGGATCAAATCGCCAATTGACACTACCCAAAATAAAATTGGTTGCGACCAGATCGCGCAAAAAGCCAAGAAACAGAACTCTGGGAGGAGTCAGACCATGAAGCCCATGGGAAGCAGGCTGTCCACCGTGTTCGCCGCCGCCATCGCGGCCACCATCGCCCTTCTGATCGGCAGCCCGGCAGCGCAGGCACAGAGCAAGGTCCGCGTGGCGCTGGGAGACGTCCTGTCGACCGAAACGCTCGCCATGGTCATCGCGCTCGAACGGGCCAAGGAGAAGGGCGTCGACTATCAGGTGACGCATTTCGCAAAAGAGGATCTCGCCATCCAGGCCGTGATCAACGGTCAGGCGGACCTCGGCATCGGCACACCCTATGCCGTCGTCCAGAAGAGCAAGGCGCCGCTGCGCGTGCTCTTCCAGGGCACGCGTCTCGTCTTCTTCCCGGTCGCCGACAAGTCCTACAAGTCGTGGAAGGACATGAACGGCCAACCCATCACCTTCCATGCCCGCGCGACGGGCACCGAGGCGATCGGCAACATCATCGCCAAGCGCGAGGGCATCCAGTTCGGCGAGCGCAGCTACGTGCCAGGCTCCGAGAACCGGATCATCGGCATGATGAAGGGGCAGATCAAGGCGACCGTCGTCGATCTCGCCAACAAGAACATGCTGCTCGAGAAGGCAGGCGATCGCTTCCACGTCCTTCCCGGCGTCAGCGCCCCCGCTTCCGATGAGACCCTGTTCGGGCAGATCGAGTGGATCAAGAAGAACGAGCAGCAGGTCGACATCATCGTCACCGAATTCCTGCGGCTCTGGCAGGAGATGGCGGCCAACCCGGCGGTCGTCGAGCAGGAGCGGGTCAAGCGCAAGCTGATGGCCGACCAGCCGAAGGAGGTGCTCGAAGGCATCACGAAATTCTACACGATGGCGACCAAGGAAGGCGTCTACGCGCCGGGCGGCGGCAGCGCCGAGGTCGCGAAGGCCGATTTCGAGTTCTACACCGAGGCCGGCCAGCTGCAGGGGCCTGCAGCCGAGCTGAAGGTCGAGGACTTCTGGTATCTCGCGCCGCTCGAACGGGCGCGCAAGGCGCTCGGCAGCTAGCGCCACTCGCCTTCACCGGCCAACCGGGCATGCCGGGGCGTCACAATCCGGCATGCGCCCGAGCCTGCGGCCTCAAGCGGAGTGAACTCCCTTGCAGATTTCCGACCTTGCCACGGCCCTGCCACGCCTTCGAGACGCCCCGGCACGACGCTGGCGCGATATCCTCGTCCATCCGCTCGTGCTTCGCCTGCTTTCCTTCGCGGCGGTATTCGCGCTCTGGGAATATGCCGGGCGGATTCCGCTCAGCCCGGCCTTCCCGACCTTTCTTGAAACGCTTGGCGGCCTCGGCGCGATCATCGCCGACGGGTCTCTCCTCAAGGCCTTCCTGATCACGCTCTATCCACTCACCATCGGCCTTGCCGTTTCGGTGCTGCTCGGCGTCGCGCTCGGCGTCCTGATGGGCCTGCACGAGCCTTCGGAATGGCTGATCGCGCCGCTCTTCATCATCGCGCAGGCGGCGCCTCTCGCCGCGCTCATCCCGATCCTGACCTTCGCCTACGGCATCGGCCTCACCGCCAAAATCATGACCGTCTGCATCATGGCGATGCCGGTCATCGTGCTGAACACGCTCGGCGCGGTGCGCAACACCCCGAAATCGCTGCTGGAAATGGGCCGCTCCTTTCTCGCCAGCCGCAGCCAGAACATCCGGCTCATCATCCTGCCGGCCGCGAGCCCGATGATCTTCGCTGGCCTGCGGCTCGGCTGCGCCGCGGCCTTCATCGGCATCATCCTCGCCGAACTGCTGATCACGCCGACCGGCATCGGCGACGTGATCTCCTACAACCAGTCGGTCGCCGACTATCCGAAGATGTACGCGGCCATTCTCGCCATCATCGCCTTCTCGGTCCTGTTCATCGAATTGCTGGAACGGATCGAGGTCACCCTGTTCCGGCCGGAGGGACGCGCATGACCCCGAACGTCACAGACGCCACAGCGCAGCGAATGAGCGAGTTCGCGCCCCCCTTCCTCGCCACGCGCCCGATCGTCGAGGTCAAGAGCGTCTCGAAGACCTATCCGGGCGGCATCGAGGCCCTCAGCGGGATATCGCTCGATTTTCCCGAGGGTCGGCTGACGACGCTGCTCGGGCCATCCGGCTGCGGCAAGACCACCCTTCTGAAGATCATCGCCGGCTTGATCCCGGCGAGCGGCGGCCAGGTCTTCGTCGACGGACGCGAGGTCAAGGGGCCCGGCCCCGAACGCGCCTTCGTCTTCCAGGACTTCGCGCTGATGCCCTGGGCGAGCGTCATCCGCAACGTCGCCTTCGGGCTGGAACTGCGTGGCGTCGCCCATAGCGAGCGCGAGGCGATCGCCGAACGCCATATCGCGCGCGTCGGCCTCAAAGGCTTCGAGAAAAAATATCCGCATGAACTCTCAGGCGGCATGCGCCAGCGCGTCGGGCTTGCCCGTGCCCTCGCGGTCGATGCCAAGGTCGTGCTGATGGACGAGCCGTTCTCGGCCGTCGACGAGCAGACGCGCCGCAAGTTCCAGGAGGAGCTGCTGGAGCTCGTCGCCAACGAAGGGAAGTCCTTCATCTTCGTGACGCACAGCATCGAGGAGGCGGTCTATGTCTCGGACCGGATCGCGCTGCTCTCGCGCCGGCCAAGCCGCGTCTCGGCGGTGATCGAGCCGAAGATCAGCCGCGACGGCGACCCCGACAAGATCAGGCGCGACAGCGCCTATCTCGATGTCGTCGAGGAGATCTGGCAGCAGCTCAAGCACTATCTGGACTAGGGGGCGGGCATGGTCATATCCGGCATCCGCCTGCCATTGATGACGTCGCTGATCGTCTGGGCCGTGATCTGGGAGATCGCCGGCCACACCGACGCGGGTTTCATCCTGCCGCCGCTGTCCAGCATCATCTGGCGTGTCTTCGAGATCGTCCCGACCCCCTCCTTCCTCGACGCACTGCTGATCACGGGCCGCGCCTTCCTGTTCGGCAACGCCATCGCCATCGGCATCGGCGTCCCGCTCGGGATCCTGATGGGCCGCTCGGTCATCGCCGACCGGCTTCTGCTGCCCTGGGTGAACCTCTTCCTCTCCGCCCCGCTCAGCGCGCTCGTCCCGGTGATCATGGTGCTGTTCGGGCTCGGCGAGACGACGATCGTGCTCACCGTCGTGCTGTTCTCGATGTGGATCATCGTGCTCAACACGCGCGCCGGCATCCGCGCCATCTCGCCCTCACTGATCGAGATGGCCCGCAGTTTCGGCGCGAGCCGCTGGCAGGCCTTCAGCAGGATCTATGTCTGGGCGGCGCTGCCGGAGATCCTGGCGGGCATCCGGCTCGGCATGATCCGCGCGGTCAAGGGCGTCGTCATCGGACAGCTGCTCGTCTCGGTGGTCGGCTTCGGGACGCTTTTCGAGATCTACCAGTCTCACTTCCTGATGGAGCATTTCTGGGCGCTGCTGCTCGTGCTCTTCAGCTTCGCCTTCACGCTCAACGAATTGCTGGCCGGGCTCGAACGTCGGTTCGCCTATTACGCCGCCTCGCGCTGACCCATCCTCTTGCCAACGAAGGACGCCGCAAGATGAACATCGCCACGCCTCAGAACCATGTTGTCCAGGCTCCGGCCCCGGTCACGCTCCCGGTGCGCGGGACGCAAAGCCGCTTCCCCGTCCACCGTATCTACTGCGTCGGCCGCAACTATGCCGCCCACACGATCGAGATGGGCGGCGACCCGAACCGCGAAGCCCCGTTTTTCTTCCAGAAGAACCCCGACAACGTCGTGCTCGATGGCGCCGATTTCCCGTATCCGCCACGGAGCAGCAACGTCCACCACGAGATCGAGATGGTGGTCGCCCTCGCCAAGGGCGGCAAGGACATCCCGGTCGAAAGCGCGCTCGATCACGTCTACGGCTATGCCGTCGGCCTCGACATGACCCGGCGCGACCTGCAGGACGAATGCAAGAAGGCGGCAAGGCCGTGGGAGATCGGCAAGGCCTTCGAGCATTCGGCGCCGATCGGCGAGATCGTTCCCGCGAGCACGATCGGCCATCCCGAGAACGGGGCGGTCTGGCTCAAGGTCAACGGCGAGATCCGCCAGCAGGGCGACCTCAACCACATGATCTGGAAGGTGCCGGAGATGATCTCCTATCTCTCCGGGCTGTTCGAGCTGCAGCCGGGCGATTTGATCATGTCCGGCACGCCGTCCGGCGTCGGCGCGATCGTGCGTGGCGACGTCATGGAGGGCTATGTCGAGGGCGTCGGCACGCTGCACGCCAAGGTCGCCTGACCGGCGACAGGCGCTGCCCTTGAGGCGCGGCCCGCCAAGGCTGCCGCGCCTATGCGCCGCGAAGGTCCGCTTCAGAGCGATGACCTAGCGTCTGTAGATGGCGCATCCAGCCAAATGGTGAGAGGGCTGCGGTACGTGGGATGGCTGATCCTATGAGATTTCCGTCAGCAGCCCATGTTGCCCGGACGTCCGCAGGAAATGCAGCAGGTCCGACAATCCTTCGCCGAGCAGGGTCACATGCGAGCGCATCATTTGCGCCGCCTGGACACCATCGCCTCGCAGGATCGCCTCCATCACGCGCTCATGCTCGGGGATGGACGAGTGCATCCGCCCGGGTTGGTAGGTGATGGTGCGGCGGTAGGGTGAGATCTTGAGCGTCAGCCGCCGTAGCTCGTCCTGCAGGATGCGGTTATGGCTCGCGGCAGCGATCAGCTCGTGGAAATCGAGATTGGCCGCATAGAAGGCCTCCGCATCCTCGGCCCGGGCAGCTTCCGCACAGGCCCGGTGCGCCGCCTGCAGACGTGTCCGCTGCTCCGGCTGGATACGACGGGCGGCCTGCGAGGAGGCGAATGCCTCCAGCTCGGCCACGACCCCAAAGGCGTCGAGGAGGTCGGCAAGCGACATCTGCGAGACCTGCAGCCCCTGGCGCCCGCGCGACACTACGAGGCCGCTGGCGGCAAGACGCTGCAGCGCCTCGCGTACGGGCGTGCGCGACATGCCGAACTGCTCGGCGAGCTGGCGCTCGTCCAGCTTGTCACCTGGCCGCCGGATTCCCTTGAGGATCTCTTCCTCGAGACGGGTGACCACTCCGGCCGAAAGCGATTCAGGCTCTTCCGGCGTCATCGATCCGTTCACTCGCGCCATCACGCTCAGCGCCTCACCGGCTGTCTGCCGAATAAAATCTGTTCGCGACCATCTCCGCGAGCGCCACAAGCCCATAGAGGAGCAGACCGCAGATGCAAAGCACCACGATGGCGGCCATCGACACCTCCGTATCGGCGCGCGCCGTCGCGAAGATGATGAGATAGCCCAGCCCCGCCTGTGCCGTGATGAACTCGCCGATGATCACGCCGATGATGGCCAGCGTGATCGCGATCTTCATGCCGCTGAAGATGTGCGGTAGGGCCATCGGGAACCGCACGCTGGTGAACACCTGCCATTCCGTGGCGGTCAGCGCGCGGCACAGCCTCAGGATGCCCCGGTCGACGCTCAGGAAACCGGCTGTCGTCGCGATGACCACGGGGAAGAACGCAATGAACACCGAAAACGCGATGCGCGACTGCGAGCCGACCCCGAGCCAGATGATGAAGAGCGGCGCGAGTGCGATCTTCGGGATGAGCTGGAAGAAAATCAGGTTCGGATAGAGTGCCTCACGCGCCATGTCCGAATAGGTGATGAGGATGGCGAGCGCGACGCCGAGCAGGAGTGCGAGCAGGAAGCCGGCCGCGGATTCCAGCGTCGTCGGCACCGCATGCGTCAGCAGGATATCGTAACGCGCAACGATGTACTTCGCGATCGAAACCGGGGACGGAAGGATGACCGAAGGAACCTGCCAGATCGTGACGTAGAGCTGCCAGGCCGCCAGCACCACGAAGGCCAGGCCAAGCGGCAGAACGATGCTGCTCAGACCGGCGGCGCCCTGGAAACGGTTGGCTCCGGAAGCCGGGAGGGCGGCACCGGTCTCGGTGCCGATGGTGGCCTTTGCCATGCTGGACCTCACTCGATGACGCTGCCGGCGGCGGTGTTCGCCTTGGCGTGTTCTGACCTAGCGGAAGCCTCGCCATGGCCGTGCGCGGCCTCGATGGTGAGGCGCAATGTCCGGCAGACCTGCGCGAATTCCTGGGTTTCCTCGATCTCGAACCGACGCGGCCGCGAGAAGGGCATCTTCATGTCGAGGATGATCGTCGACGGTCGTCCACCCATCACCACGACCCGGTCGGACAGGAATGCGGCCTCGCGGATCGAATGGGTCACGAAGATCACCGTCTTGCGGTAGGTCTCGAGAATCTCCGAGAGGGCGACATTCATCTGGTCGCGGGTAATGGCGTCGAGCGCGCTGAACGGCTCGTCCATCAGCAGGATCTCGGGATCGTGGATCAGCGCTCGGCAGATCGCGACGCGCTGGCGCATGCCGCCCGAGAGCTCGCCCGGCTTCTTGTGCTCGAAACCGGCAAGGCCGACCATCTTGAGCAGGCTGTGAGCCCGGTCGATGTACTGGGTGACCGGCAAGCGCAGGATGCGGATCGGGAAAAGCACGTTCTCGAGCGTGCTCTTCCACGGCAGCAGGGTCGCGTCCTGGAAGATGATGCCGATGTCGCGGCGCGGCGCCGCGACCGGCTCGCCGGCAAGCATGATTGTGCCCGCTGTCGGCCGCTCCAGCCCGGCGATCATCATCAGCAGCGTCGACTTTCCGCATCCCGAAGGGCCGAGCAGCGATACGAACTCGCCCCTCGCCACGTCGACGGATGCGGAGGCGACCGCATGGATCGGCGACTGCCGGGTGAAATAGGTCTTCTGGACATCCGTGGCCGATACGAGAGGCGTCTCGTCCACGGTAAGCTCCGCCTTGGGTGCCAAACTCAGCATCAGTCGTCGCCTCGTTCGCTGCGCCGGTCAGGAACCGACATATCGACGGAACGGTGCGGCGCTCTTCTCCGCGCTCGCCAGCTCTGCGGCAGATAGCTTGATCTTCCCGACGAAGTCGTTGGTGAACAGCGTGCCGACATCCGGCTTCACCGAACCTTCGCCCGCGGCGTATTTCATCACGAGATCGGCCATCGTGGCGACCTTGGCCGGATCGGCCCAGCCGAAACCATTCTGCTTCACCTCGGGCACGAGATTGGTGAGATTCGTCAATCCAAGCCCAATGCGCGCGTACTCCTTGCCGGTCGAGGAAATCGCGACCTCGCTATTGGCCTTGAGGAAGATGTCGACCGCTTCGTCGAAATTGGTCATCGTGAACTGGATGGCCTCCATCGCGCCCTGGACGAAGGCTTCGCAAAGCGCCCGGTCCTGCTGAAGCCGGGCCGGCTGGGTCGTCAGGGACTGGCCGTAGAACTCGATGCCGACTGCCGAGAACAGCATGAAGCGGACGTCGGTGCCGAGCGGCGCCAGCGATGGCACGGTGCTGGTGGCGAAGGCGGACACCGCATCGACCTGCTTCTCGACCAGCGTGCGCTCGCGTACCTTGCCGTCGACCTGCAGGATCTGGACCTTCGAGAAATCGACGCCAGCCTTCTCGGCATAGAGCGGCAGGAACGGATACTCGCCGGAGGTCACGCTGGCGCCCAGCTTCTTGCCCTCGAGATCCTTCGGCGCGCGGATCGGCGAGCCGGACAGGACGCCGACCCCCATCAGGGCGTCATAGTTGATCTGGCCAATGCAGGTGATCGGCAGCTTCTTCGCCGCCTGCACGATCACCGTCGGCGTGGCCGCCATGCCGAAATCGAAGGTGCCGGCGCTGACCGCCTGCGCCGCCGCTCCGGAGCCCGAGCCACGCGCCACCGAAACGTCGAGGCCATGGCGCTTCCAGAAGCCCTTGTCGCGCGCGACGTAGGCGAAAAGGTTCGGGCCCTCCGGAATCCAGGAGGTCGTGAAGGAGACCTTCTTCAGGCCCTGCGAGAGCGCGGGCATGGCGAGAGAGCCCGTTGCGGCCGCTGCTGCTGCGGCACCGAAGCCCTTGAGGGCGCTGCGACGTGAAACAAGCATCCAAGTCTCCCCTTCGATCCATCGCGCGCCGGCCGGTCGGCGGCACTGACGCAACCATCACCGTGATCCACTTGAGGCGCAAGGCACATTATGCAGAAAATTCAATCCTGCATACTATTTTGCCGATTTTCTGGATTTATGGGCTGTCGTGCATGCGAAATTTATGCAACGACTCACGATTAAAGGCTGAATTTCCTATTTCGGTATACCAGAATGGCGCCACGAGACGGAGATGTCATGAAATCCTTCGAGCTTCGCAATGCCCATTTCGACCGGCTCGTGAACACGGCCGGCCTGCGCTGGATGGGGCAGAACACCAATCACGCGACGCCGCATTCTGCGGTGCTGGCGGCGATGGAGAGGTGTATTCGCGACGAGGAGTTTCACATCTACGCGCCGCCGGCGGGGCTCGAGGAGCTGCGCCACGGCATCGTTGCCGATCTTGGCCTGGACGGGCAGGCCGCGCTGGTCTCCGATGGCGCGGTCGCCTCGCTCTACCATGTCTGCCACAGCCTGCTCGGACCGGGAGATGAGTTCATCACCACCGACCCGACCTGGAACTGGCCGATGGCCTTCGCGCGGGCCGTCGGGGCGAAGGTGACGCAGATTCCGATCTATGGCGAGGAGTACGGCTATCGCCTTGCGCCGGAGCGGCTGAAGGCGGCGATCACGCCGAAGACCAAGGTCATCTACATCGTCGATCCGAACAATCCGCTTGGCTCGGCCTGCACGGCGGCCGAGATCGACGGCATCGTGACGGCCGCGCGCGAGGCGGGGGCCTACCTGATCCACGATTGCACCTACCGCCATTTCGCCCATGAGCACACGCTGGCGGCCACGCGCTACCCCGAGCGGACGCTGACCATCTACAGTTTCTCGAAATGGCTGGGCCTGGCCGGCATGCGCGTCGGCGCGGTCGTGGCCCATCCCGACATCATCGAGAAACTCTCGGCCGCGCCGCCGAACAATCTCGGCTCGAACATCCTGTCCCAGCGTGCGGCGCTGGCCGGCCTAGCTATCAAGGCCGAGTGGTTTCCCGGGGTCCTCTCGCAGCAGCGCGCCAACCAGAAGCTGATCAAGGATGCTGCCGACAGGATTCCGGGGCTGTCCATGCCGGTCTTCCCGTCGAACGGCAATTTCGTCGTGCTCGAATGCGAGCGGGCTGGCGTGAAGCCGGAGGCGCTCGTCGCAGCCTATCAGAAGCACGGCATCATGATCCGCCAGGGCGCCTATCACACACCCAGTTTCGGTGACCGGTTCGTCAAGGTCAGCACCACCGTCCCGACTGCCTGGGTCGAGGAGTTCGTCGACCTGCTGCCGACCATTGTCGACCAGGTCCGCGGCCAAAACGAAGACGTGAAACTGTTCTGAGCCGGCCTGTCCGCCGCAGCGCTCGTAGAAGGAGAAATCGAAGATGGATCTTAAGCTGAAGGGCAAGACGGTCCTGATCACCGGCGCCTCCCAAGGCATTGGCGAGGGGCTGGCGCGCTCATTCGCCGAGGAGGGCTGCAACCTCCATGTCGTGGCGCGCTCCGGCGACAGGCTGGAGGCGTTGAAGCGCGAGCTGGAAGCCGGCCATGGCGTGACGGTGACGGCACACGCGCTCGATCTGACCAAGGAAGGCGCAGTCGAGCGCCTGGTCGATTCCGTCGGCGACATCGACATTCTCGTCAATAATGCCGGCGTCGTCCCCAGCGGCACTCTATGGGACGTCGACGAGGCGAAATGGCGCGCCGGCTGGGAGCTCAAGGTATTCGGCTACATCAACCTCACACGCGCGCTCTACCCGCGCATGAAGGCGCGCGGCGGCGGCGTCATCATCAACAACATCGGCAATGGCGGCGAGGTTTTCGATCCCGCCTATGTCGCGGGCACGACCGGCAATGCCAGCTTGATGGCCTTCACGCGCGCCATGGGCGGCCACTCGCTCGACGACAATATCCGGGTGGTGGGCGTCAATCCGGGCCCCGTCGATACCGACCGTATCTACAACATGCTGAAAAAGCGCGCCGCCGACTGGCTCGGCGATGCCGGCCGCTACGAGGAGCTGCAACAGCGCTATCCGCTGAAGCGCCCGGCCCATGTCCACGAGGTCACCGACCTGATCGTGTTCCTCGCCTCGTACCGCTCCGGCTATACGTCCGGCGCGATCTTCACCGTCGATGGCGGCATCGCCTCGCGCCGTTCCGTGATCTGAGGGGAGGCGCGACATGGCATTTGCCACGGCCAGCGACGGCGTGCGGCTCTTCTACGAGGAAGCCGGTTCAGGCACGCCGATCATTTTCGTGCACGAGTTCGGCGGCAGCTACTGGAGCTGGGAGCCGCAGCTCAATTTCTTCGCGCGGCGGCACCGTTGCGTCACCTTCGCGGCGCGCGGCTACCGGCCCTCCGATGTGCCGGAGAACGTAGAGAGCTATTCGCAGGCGCGGGCGGCTGACGACATCGTCGACGTGCTGACCGCCGCCGGCATCGACAAGGCCCATGTCGTCGGGCTCTCCATGGGCGGGTTCGCCTCGCTCCATGCAGCGCTGCGCCACCCCGGCCGCGTATTGTCGGTGGTCGCCGCCGGGGCAGGCTACGGCGCCGAAAAGCTCCATGAGGAGTACTTCAAGGGCATCTCCGAGCAGGTCGCCCGAAGCTTCGAGCAGCGTGGAGCCAGGGATTTCGCGCCGACTTATGCCGAGGGCGCATCGCGCGTGCAGTTCCAGGACAAGGATCCGCGCGGGTGGACGCTCTTTGCAGAGAGGCTCGGCCAGCACGATTCACTGGGGGCGGCGAACACCATGCGCGGCGTGCAGATGCGCCGGCCTTCGCTGTACGATCTTGAGGCCGAATTCCACACGATGCAGGCGCCGCTGCTGGTCATGACCGGCGACGAGGACGACCATTGCATTCAGCCCGGGGTTTATCTGAAGCGGGTCGTGCCGCGCTGCGGCCTCGCAGTGTTCCCGAAGTCCGGCCATACGCTCAATCTCGAAGAGCCCGAACTTTTCAACCGCCTGCTCGCCGAGTTCATCGCGCAGGTCGAGGCCGGGCGCTGGGGCCCGCGCGATCCACGCGCCAACCCGGCGCAGATCATGCGGACCGACTGAGCATGACAACCAGGCAACGTCTGTCCGATCTTGTCGATGGCGTGCGCCTCTGGGACCGCCACATGGCGCTGGCTGCCTTTGGCGCCCGGGCCGATGGCGGTGTCGATCGTCCAACCCTGTCGCCGCAGGAGGCTCAGGCGCGCGCCCAGGTGATCGCCTGGGGCAGGGCGATCGGTCTGGAGGCCTTCACCGACAGGGCCGCGAACCTCTTCCTGCGTCTCGAGGGGCGCGATCCCTCGCTTGCACCCATCGTCGCGGGCTCGCATATCGACTCGCAGCCGACCGGCGGCAAGTTCGATGGCGTTTTCGGCGTGCTCGCCGCACTGGAAGCGGCGGAGGCGATCATGGCGTGCGGCGAGCGACCGCTCCGCCCTGTCGAGATCGTCGCTTGGACCAACGAGGAAGGCTCGCGCTTCGCACCGGGCATGACGGGCTCCGACCTCTTCACCGGAGCCAAGGCACTCGAGGCAGTGCTACCCATCCGCGACGCAGGCGGCATCAGCATCGGCGAGGCGGTAGCGTCGATCCTCGCGGCCGACGACAATGTACCGCTGCGGGCGTTCGGCCTGCCGATCGCGGCCTATGTCGAGCCACATATCGAACAGGCCTCCGTGCTCGAACGGGCGGGCATCCCGGTCGGCGTCGTGACAGGCATCCAGGGCACGCGGCGCTACAGGGTTCGCGTCCTGGGCGAGGCGGCCCATGCCGGCACCGCCTTGCGGAGGGATCGGCGGGACGCACTGATGGCCGCCGTTCGGATGATCCGCGCCATGGACGAAGCCGCCATGGAACCGGCCGACACCTTGCTGACGGTCGGCATGTTGCAGGTCACGCCGAACGCCCCGTCAGTCGTGCCGGCGGAAGCCTTCTTCTCCATCGATCTCCGCCATCCGGACAATGCCGTGGTCGACCGGGTCGACGCCGCGATCCGACGAATCGTCGAGGAACTGAAGGGCGAGTGCAGCGTCGAGCTCAAGCAGATCCAGCATTCGCCCTCGCTGAACTTCGCGCCTGCGATTCGTCACGCAATTGCCGAAGCGGCCGCGGCGCGCGGTATTCCCGCGATGGATGTCTATTCGGCGGCCGGCCATGATGCGCGCCAGTTGCACTATGTCTGCCCCGCCGGGATGATCTTCGTACCGTGCCGGGGCGGGGTATCGCATAATCCCGACGAATGGGCCGAGCCGGAGCATCTGACCGCCGGCGCGCAGATCCTTGCAGATGTCGTTTGGGAGCTTGGCAACCGAAGCGCGCTTTAGCCAGCGCGCGAAAACGCTGCTCGTGGGAGACGCGCCGTTGCCTCGCTGTTGCCGGCTGCGATTGACGGCCAACCTGAGGCGCGAGCGTCCGAGGAGGTTGCGTGACCCAAGCGTAGGCTTTCCGGCGATACGCTGGAGTCCGCACATGGCGCGGACCGGCCCAGGTGCGCCAGTTCTCTCCGTGACAGCCAAGGATGCATTGCTGTTGCGCCACACCGACCAGCTGGACTGGTCAGCGCCAGAAACGGGCATCGGCGTTTGCCGGGGCAGCCACCCACTATGGCTTGCCGCCCCGGCCGTCGAGAGCATTGCGGGCCCGATGCACGATATCCAGAAAGGCCTTGATGATGCGGCTGGACTCGCGCTGCTTCAATACGACCACATGGGCGTAGGTATAGACTTCCGCCTCCTCGATGCGAACCAGCTTAAGATCTTGGTCCGGCACGAATTCCGCCTCCGAGACATAGCTGATGCCGAGGCCATGGATCACGGCCTCGCGGATAGCTTCGCGGCTGCCGATCTCCATCATCAAGCGCGGCTTCGCCCCGGTCACGGCGAGCGCCTCCTCGAAGGCGCGTCGCGTGGTCGAGCCCCGCTCGCGCACGATCATCGGCTCGCCTTCCAGCTCGGCCAGCCGAATGCTGTCGCGCGTGGCGAAGCGGTGGTCGCGGCGCACGAACACCGCAACGGGATGACGTCTGTAAGGAATGGTCAGAAGCCGATCGTCCTCGTCGATGTAGGCGAGGACGGCGACGTCACATTTATAGTCGAAGAGGTCGTCCAGCACCTCGGTCGAGTTGCCGAGCTTCACCGCCAGTCCGATGCCGGGATAGGCCTGATTAAAGGCCGCGAGCATCTCGGTGACATGAAACGGCCCGACCGCGCTGATCGACAGCCGGCCGGTCTTGAGTTCGCGCGATTGCTCCAGGAAGGCCAGCGCCTCGTCCTCCTCGGCGAACAGGCGCGTGGTGATCGCCAGCAAATGCCGCCCGGCATCGCTGAGCTCACGCCGGCGGCCCCGGCGGACGAACAGCTCGACGCCGTACTCGTCCTCAAGCGCACCGACCTGGGCGGTGAGCGTCGGCTGGCTGATGTTGAACGCCGCGGCCGCGGCATTGAAGCCACCGGCACTGGCAACGGCATGGAACGAGCGAAGCCGCGTGTAACGCATAGAAAAAAACTATCTATTGGGACCGAAAAATCAATTTGTTTCTGGGTTCGGCCTTTGTGAGCATCTGATCCAACGACGCCGGCAAAGCGCGGCGGCAAAGATGCAACGAGGGTGGAACGCATGCAGTGGGCCTATTGGAATCCTGTCAGGATTCGCTTCGGCGCCGGCCTGTTCGACGAAGTCGCCGGTCTGGTCGGCAAGCGGCGCTGGGCGCTGGTCACCTACGACCAGCCGATATTCAAGGCGCTCGCAGACCGCCTTGCTGCAAGGGCCGGAGCCCCGGTAGCGACGATTTCCAACATCGAGACCAATCCGGACTGCGCCGACCTCGCCGAATCCTGCCGTCTGTTCGGTGCGGCCAGCCAGCGGCCCGAGGTCATCGTGGCGCTCGGCGGCGGTTCGATGATCGATGCGGCCAAGGTACTCGCCGCCAGCAGCGGCGACTTCGAGACCGTGCGACGCCATCTCGTCGACAAGACGCCGCTCGACGCCTCCGAGATCGTCCCGATCATTGCCGTCCCGACCACCGCTGGAACCGGCAGCGAGGTCACCTCCTGGGCGACGGTCTGGGACTCCGCCAATGGCAGCAAGTACTCGCTGGCGCATCCCCGCCTCTATCCCGAAACCGCCTTGCTCGACCCTACGCTGACGATCGGCGCCCCGCGCGGGTTGACGCTGGCGACCGGGCTCGATGCCCTCTCGCATGCGCTGGAGAGCATCTGGAACGTCAACGGCAATCCGGTCTCTGCCAATCATGCGGTCGAGGCGGCGCGCGAGATCATCGACACTCTGCCGCGGCTACTGGAACGGCCCGACGATCCAGAGTTGCGGCTGCGCCAGATGCGCGCCAGCCTGCTCGCTGGCCTCGCCTTTTCCAACACCAAGACGGCGCTGGCCCACAACATCTCCTACGACATCACGCTGAAGAGCGGCACGATCCACGGCATCGCCTGCTCGTTCTCGCTGCCGATCGTGATGCGCTGGGCGATGGGCGTGCAGCCGCAGTGCGACGCTGCGCTGCGCCGCGTCTTCGGGCCGGACCTGGAGGCCGGCGCGGAAAGGCTCGAGGCCTTCCTGAAGAACCTCGGCGTCGAGACCGCCCCCTCCGCTTATGGCGTGTCGCCCCCCGAATGGAACCGCCTCGTCGACAAGGCACTCGAAGGCGAGCGCGGCCGCAATTTCATCGGGAGGCAAGCCGCAAAGGCGGCTTGAGAAACGAAGCACGCGGGCAATCCTGCCCACACGTTCACCGGCAAGGTCAAAGACCACCGGATCATCTGGGAGGATGACATGAACATTTCTCGTCGGAAGGTGATGACTGGCTCCGTCGCGGCAGCGGGAGCCTTGCTGGCCATGCCGCATATCGGCCGGGCCCAGACGAAACTCGTCCGCGTCGGGCTGATCCCCTCGGAGGATTCGCGCGCCATGCTCGAATCCAGCCAGCAATTGCTGGATGCGCTGGAGAAGAATCTCGGCATCAAGGTCCAGGGCTTCGTCGCCGCCGATTATAACGGCGTGATCGAGGCGATGCGCTCGGGCCATGTCGAGGTCGCCTATCTCGGCCCGTTCTCCTATGTGCTGGGCACGACCGTCGCGCCAATCGAGGCTTTTGCGACCGCCGAGACAGCGAAATCAGGCCGGACCTTCTACCACAGCCAGATCATCACCCGGAAAGACAGCGGCATCAAAGAGGTCAAGGACCTCAAGGGCCGGACCTTCGCCTTCGTCGACCCCTCCTCGACCTCCGGCCATCTCTTCCCCAAGGCCGGGCTGATGAAAATCGGCTTCGACCCGGAGAAGGATTTCGGCCGCGTGCTCTTCACCGGCTCGCATGACGCCAATGCCCTCGCCGTAGCCAACAAGCGCGTCGACGCGGCGACCATCGCAGACCGGATCTTCGATGCCGCCGTCCAGAAGAAGCTGGTCGACCCCGCCGATATCCAGGTCGTCTGGCGTTCCGATCCGATCCCGGAATCGCCGACTTGCTGGCGCAAGAACCTGCCCGACGATCTGAAGAAGCAGATCAAGACGGCCTTCCTGAACATCAAGGACATCACCTGGGCCGACCAGGGCAAGCTCAATCGCTTCGTCGAGACCAACGACCAAGCCTACGACATCATCCGCGAGACCGCGAAAACGCTGAAGCTCGACCTGGGCAAGATGAAGTAGCCGCGCCCGGCGCCGACGGAGAAAGCAAGATGATCAAGATCGAAGGACTGAAGAAGTCCTATGCCGGCCGCCCCGTGCTGCAAGGCATCGACCTGACGGTGAAGGCCGGCGAGTTCCTGGTCGTGCTCGGGCCGAGCGGCGCCGGAAAGTCGACCCTGCTGCGTTGTATCAACGGCCTCGCGCAGCCCGATGCAGGGCGCACGGTGATCGACGGCACGGTGTTCGACGCCAAGCGCAATGCGGGCGGCCAGCGGCCGGTCGCGATGATCTTCCAGCATCATAACCTGGTGAAGCGCCTCTCGGTGCTGAAGAACGTGCTGGTCGGCCGCATGGCCGGGCTGTCATCCTTCCTCTCGATGCTCCAGCTCTTCCCCAGGCGCGACGTCGAGATCGCGATGGAGGCGCTGGCCCGTGTCGAGCTGCCGCACAAGGCCAACTCCCGCGGCGACCAGCTTTCCGGCGGCGAGCAGCAGCGCGTCGGCATCGCCCGTGCGCTGGCGCAGCAGCCGGCGGTGATCCTCTGCGACGAGCCGGTGGCGAGCCTCGATCCGAAGACCTCCCGCGTCGTGCTCGGCTACCTCAAGGCGATCTGCAAGGAGGAAGGCATCGCGGTGATCTGCAACCTTCACCAGGTAGACTACGCCGTCGAATTCGGCGAGCGCATCGTCGGCCTGAGCGGCGGCAAGGTGATCTTCGACGACACGCCGGACCATCTGACGGCAGAGATCGTCCACAAGATCTATCCCGGCCTCGAGGACCCCGGCATCAGCCGCGTGCTGAAGCCCCGTCCCGTCGGCCAGCCCGCCCCTGCCCCGATGATCGCCGTCGCGACGGCCTGAACGAGACTGGAACCGGTCATGTCAATCGGCAGCTTGCAACTCGTCCTCCGCCCGCCGCAGGGCCGCTTCGGCTGGTGGGGCGTCAGCTTCCTGGCGCTCGCGATCCTCGTCTTCCTCTGGTGGGCCGCCCTCGGCTCGCAGATCAACGCCAGCAATCTCTGGAACGGAATTCCCTATATGTGGGACTTCCTGGTCCGGATGATGCCGCCCAACCCCGAGTTCCTGGAGCGGCTCTGGAAGCCGGCGCTGGAGAGCCTGCAGGTCGCGGTCTGGGGCACTTTGCTCGGCGTCGTGATCGCTTTGCCGGTCTGCTTCTTCGCGGCGCGCAACTTAAGCCCGAGCCCGATCGTCTACCACGCCACGCGTCAGGTCCTGAACTGCATGCGCGGCATCAACGAGATCATCCTTGCCCTGATCTTCGTCGCGGCCATCGGCCTCGGCCCCTTCGCCGGCGTCCTCGCCCTCGCCATCCACGGTGCCGGCATGCTGGGGAAGTTCTTCGCCGAGGCGATGGAGGATATCGACGAAGGTCCGCTCGAGGCCTTCCGCTCGGCCGGCGTCGGCCCGTTCAAGACCTTCTTCTTCGGCGTGCTGCCGCAGGTGCTGCCGGCCTGGCTCGGGACGATCTTCTACCGGCTGGAGACCAATGTCAGGCAGTCGACCGTGCTCGGCATGGTCGGCGCCGGCGGCATCGGCTTCGAGCTCGTCTCCTCGATGAAGCTCTTCAAGTACCAGGACACGGCGACCTGCATCCTCGTGATCCTCGCCATGGTCCTGATCGCTGACCTGGTCTCGTCCCGCGTCCGCGCCCTGATCCGCTGACCGGCGCCGACCCAAGGAGATTTCCGATGAACATG
>NZ_JXTJ01000010.1 GCF_001509835.1 Allobosea sp. WAO | reverse complement strand
CATGTTCATCGGAAATCTCCTCAAGCGGCCGACTTCAGGCCAACGCCCATCTCTTCGAGGACGAGCGCCACCGTGGCGACGAAGTTGCGCATGTCCTGCGCCCCCAGCGCCCCGATGCAGCCGATGCGGAAGCTGTCCGCGACGGTGAGCTTGCCGGGATAGATGACGTAGCCGGCGTCCTTCAGCGCGTCGTAGAAGCGCTGGAACACGAAGTTCTTGTCCTGCGGCATGTGGAAGGTGACGATGATCGGCGCCTGCCTTGCGGCGGGCAGCAAGGTGCGGAACCCGAGTTCGGCCATGCCCTCGATGAGAATGCGCGCATTCTCGGCGTAGCGGTCGCCGCGTCCGGAGACACCGCCCTCGACCCAGAACTCCTGCAGCGCCGCATGGAATGCGACGATGACCTGGATCGGCGGCGTGAAGCGATACTGGCCCGTACGCTCGAAGCCCGCATTCTGATCGTGAAGATCGAGCACGAGCGTGGTGGCATTGCCCTTCGTCTCCGCCAGGGCCGTCTTGCGGGCGATGACGAAACCGAGGCCAGGGACGCCCTGGATGCACTTGTTCGAGGAGGCCGCGACCGCGTCGAACTGGACCTCGCGGCTGTCGAGCGGCAAGGCGCCGAAGGCACTCATCGAGTCGACCAGCAGCCGGCGGCCATGGCGCTTGACCAGCGCCGCAACCGCCTCGACCGGGTTGCGGATGCCGCTGGTGGTCTCGCAATGGACCGTGAAGACATGGCTGATGCCGGCATCCGCCACCAGCATGCGGTCGACCTCGGCGAGATCCGGCGGGGTATCCTCGGCCGTCTCGTGGACGACGACGGCACGCCCGGCGATCTCGAGGATGCGCTTGGCACGCTGGCCATAGGCGCCGTTGATCAGGACCAGGATCTTGCCGTCGCGCGGCACGAAGGTGGTCAGCATCGCCTCGACGGCGAAGGTGCCGGAGCCTTGCATCGGCACGGTGACGAAATCCTCGCCGCCATGAATGATCTTCGGCAGTTCCTCGAGAACCGCCTTGTTGATGCCGACGAAGGTCGCGTCGCGCGAACCCCAATCGTGCACCATCGTTTCCTTGACGGCCTTGCTCGTCGTCAGCGGTCCGGGTGTCAGGAGAAGCGGATCGCCGGTCTCGGAAGCGGCGGGGCGGCGGGTGACGGCCATGGCGCGGTCTCGCTCTTGCGTGTCAGCGGATGACCAACGCTAGGAGGCTGAAACCTATCGATCCAATACGTTGTATCCATCGAAGCTATTGACCGTGTCTATAGTTGGAAAGCGCGATGCCGGTCTGGACGGCAAAATGCCTTAGCCCTTCGTGCCGAACCGCAGATCATCGCGCTGCGACGGTCGAAACCGCCCGTCGCATGGGCACGGGTGCTCACCTTCCGGCTCGGAGCCGGATCGCCATCGACGAAACCGCCTTTTCAGGCGGACGTCGCGACCTGGGGACCTCGTCTTCGGTCGGCTATCTCACAGGGGGGACGAGCGCCCGCATCCAGATCGCGATCGCCATGGCGCCGCCGTCGGGCGCTCCGACGGCGCGTTCACCGAGATAACTCGCGCGGCCGAGCTTTGGGACCATCGCCGCCGTGGCCTCGGCACCGTCTTCGGCCGCGCGGACGGCGGCAAGCCAGGCGCCCTGCCCCGAATGCCCTTCCGATCCGGCCGCAAGCCAGGCGGCCAGAGCCGGCGCCAGGGCGTCGACCATCGTCCGGTCCCCCGGCCTGGCGCCGCCGAGTTCCGCGACTGCCGCGGTCGCCGCTTCCAGCGCACGGCCCCACGCACTCGCGTCAGGCTCCGACTGGCCTGCGAGCTGCCGGGCCGCGCGCAGCAGGGCTGCGGCATAGAAGGGCCCCGAGCTGCCCGCGATCTGCCGCCGCAGAGCCTGGCCGAGCGCCGAGAAAGCGCTCTCGGGCGTCGCCCAGGCAGCGTCCGGCAGCGACCGGATCGCTGCGGCACCGCGCGCCATGCTGGCGCCGAGATCGCCGTCGCCAGCCTTGCTGTCGAGATCGGTGAGCAGGGGCTCGGCCTCGTCCAGGGCCTGCGCGACCGAGAAGGCCGCCTCCCGCAGCCGCGCCGACAGCGGTCCGGCCACCACCGCGCCCGTGGCGCTCTCCGTCGCCGCGCCGGAGGCCTCGACGATCAGCCTTGCCGCGCCGATGCGGCCGCCGCCGGCCCAGGCCGGCGCACTTGCCGGGGCGTCGAGCGCGTTCAAGCGCGCATCGTCGAGACGCAGCGTGGAGATCGAGCAGCCGGGCATTTCGAGCGCGGTCAGGAAGTTGCCATGCCAGGCGCGCAAGACTTCGACACCTGATGCCCGCAGCCGCTCCAGCGCCCGGCGGGCGACGATGGCGAGTTCCATGGGCGGAGTCGCGCCCAGTCCGTTCACCAGGAGCGCGACACGATCGCCTCGCTTGAGCCCGCGATCATCCACAATGGCGGATACGATCACATCGACGATCGCGTCGGCCGGTCGCATCGCGCCGCGCGCCACGCCCTTCTCGCCATGGATGCCGAGCCCGAGCTCGATTTCATCCTCGCCGAGCGTGAAACCGGCCTTGCCCGCGGCCGGCACGATGCACGAACCCAGCGCCACGCCCATCGTGCCGAGCTCGGCCGCAGCAGCGCGGGCGAGCGCCGCGACCTCCGTTGCGGGGCGCCCGGCCTCGGCTGCCGCACCGGCGATCTTGTGCACCAGCACCGTTCCGGCAATGCCGCGTCGACGCGAGGGCTCGACGAGGTCGCGCAAGGCGACGTCATCGGCGACGACGACGACCTCGGTCGGAATGCCCTCGCCGGTCGCAAGCTCGGCGGCGAGGCCGAAATTCAGGCGATCGCCCGTATAGTTCTTGACGATCAGGACAGCGCCGGCCGGCCCGGCGGAGGCGCGGATCGCGGCGAGGACTGCATCGACGCTCGGCGAGGTGAAGACGTCTCCGGCCACCGCTGCCGCCAGAAGCCCCGGTCCGACATAGCCCGCATGGGCGGGTTCATGGCCGCTGCCGCCTCCGGAGATCACCGCGACCTTCCGCTCGGCGACGCCGGGAAGGTCCGACCTCACGATGACGTTCTCGTCCCGCAGAAGCGCGAGGCCGGGCTGGAGGTCGGCCAGCCCTTCCAGCATCTCGCGGACGACGTTTCGCGGGTCGTTGATCAGCTTCTTCATGATGTCTCCCGATATCCGGTCGTCCAGACTCGCCACAGATTGCGGACCGCGGCAGGCGACGAGCCGTCGCATGTGCAAGTCACCGTCGGTCCGAGGCGATCGACGCGGCCCGCCACGTTGGCGTCCTGCGCCGAGGTGCACAAGGGGCCGGATCGGCAGGGCGGGAAGGTGCGCCTCGCTTGCGCGGTCGGCCAGCCCCCGCCGCGCGATCGGCGACGCCCCGGACTTCAGCGCCGGCGGCGGGCCGCGCCGTCACATGATCTGTACAAAAGCGAAGCCCGGTGATCTGCTGCCTGGGCTGCTGCGGCGCCGTGGTCTTTGCGCGCGCTCGCGAAACGGAAGGAGTGATGGCCTGTGTCTGACTCCGCAACAACCTTGGACGAACGGATCGCGCTTCTCCGGCGGACGATTTCCGACCTGATGGAGCAGGCAACCGCCGCGTCGGGCTCCGCGACCGAAGAAAGCCTCGCCGCAAGGCTGGACGATCTTCAGCAGCGGCTCAATACGCTGCTCCAGCAGCGCGACGCGCTCAGCGGCAAGACAAGCTGATACATCGATCGCGCCAGCCGCTCCCGGTAGAGCTGTCGCGGCCGGAGCCTCGGCCGCATGGCCCCGTCAGCGCTGCGCGAGCCAGGCCTTGATCGTCCCGGCATCGGCTTCCGAAAGCGCGTGGCCGGCATCGATCCGGGCCAGATCGACATGCCCGCCGGCCTTGCGGAGCGCTTCCCTCAGCGCCTCGGCACCCGGAGCATAGGGATCGGCCTCGCCGGCCACGATCAGCGTCGCGCTGTCCCAGAGATCTGCCGCGGGCTGCTCCTCGAGCACGTCGACCGGACGCAGCAACACGGTGCGTCGGATCAGGTCGGGATGAAGCCGCATCGCCGCGGCGAGGAAATTCGCGCCGTTCGAATAGCCGAGCCAGGTCGTGCGAGCGGGATCGAGCCCGTAGGCCCGCGAAGCCTCCTCGACGAAGGCGGCGAAGGCCGCGGCCTCGGCTCGGATGTCGCCCTGGTCGAACTTGCCTTCGCCGAACCGGCGGAACCAGCGCGCCGTCCCCTCCTCGGTGCTGCGCCCGCGCAGGCCGAGCAGGGTCGCCTGCGGCGCGACGCGGTGGGCGAGCGGCATCAGGTCGGCCTCGTTGCCGCCGGTGCCGTGCAGGAGCACGAGCGTGCTGCCGTCATCCTCGGCCGGCACATGGAAACGATGGACGAAAGGCAGGTCGCGATAGGTCGGGCGCGGCTCGCCCGGCAGCGCGAATTGCGGCAGCATCACCCGGATCGCCTCGGCGCGCGCGGTATCGGAGGGCGGGACCATCAAGGTCGCGCCGAGTTCCTGCTCGCTCTCGTCGATGGTGAAGCCCGGCCCGTCAGTCGCGAGCTCGATCAGCGTGCCGCCGGGCTCGCGCACATAGAGCGAGGTGAAGTACTTTCGGTCGTGGCGGTTGGTGATCGAGGAGTTGAGGCGCGCCAGCGAGGCTTCCGCCGCGATGACGGCTTCCACATCCTGCGCCCGGAACGCGACATGATCGGCCATACCGGTGCCCGGAGCGCCCGGCCAGAAGCCGGCGGCCTCGCGGACATCGACGACATCGCCGCTCTCGGACACCAGACGCTGGACACCGTCGGCCTTCGCCACGGCTTCATAGCCGAAGCGCCCGATGAAATGCGCGGTCTCCTCCGGCGTCTCGGAAAGGATCGTCGCGCCACGCAGGCGCAGCACCGCATCGCCGGGCTCGATCCCGGGCGATGCCCAGGGCGCGGCGGCCGGCATCTCCGTGCCGACCAGCTTCACCACCACGCCATCGGGATCGCGCACGCGCAGGACCGGCTCGCCGAACTCCTGACGTGGCCCCTCGATCGGCACCTGCCGCGTCAACGCTCGCGTCAGCCAGAAGCCGATGCTGGCCGGGGGGACGGCGAGCGCGATCTCGCTGACCTGGCCATGA
The DNA here is from genome assembly GCF_001509835.1 of Allobosea sp. WAO. Lineage (GTDB taxonomy): Bacteria > Pseudomonadota > Alphaproteobacteria > Rhizobiales > Beijerinckiaceae > Allobosea. Next base: position 363,928 of record NZ_JXTJ01000010.1, on the reverse strand, counting down.
CCGACGCGCCCAGGCGAGCCGTCCTGCCAGACCAGGAAGGTGATCAGCGAGCCCGGCGTGCCCAGCCGGTCGCCGTAGAACAGATGGAGCTGCTCGGCATCCTCATAGCCGCCGGTCTGCTTCACCAGCCGCAGGCCGAGAAAGCCGGCGTAGAAATCGACATTGGCCTGCACGTCGCGCGTGATCAGGGTGAGATGGTGGATCCCGCTGGTCATGACAGTCTCTTGCCTTTGCCGCTTACCCCGGGGCGCGGTTTCGCCGCCGGGGCGTTTCACTCTCTCATGGTTCCCGCCGACGCATGCAACCGGGCTGCTGCGCCGACTGGATTTCAAGCCGCGAACTCAGCTTCCTGCAGACGTTTCTGCATTTCGCTGCGCCCGAGGCTCGCGCCGAAGATCGGACCACCTGTGGCAAAACCCCGGCTCGCGGCGAGCGGGCCGGCATCGACCGGGTCGAAGCCGATGCGATCGATGAAGCCCGCGACGAGATCGCGAGCCTGCGCATCGTCGCCGGCCAGCGCCAGCGCCCGCCTATGCGGATCTCCCGCAGGCCGCGCCGCCTCGTCGATCTCGTGATAGCCCATATGGTTGAAGCTCCGCACCAGCTGGGCTCCGGTAAGATGGTCCTGGACCACCTCGCTGCTGGAGCGAGCGCCCTCGAATACGGGAATCACCCCATCCGTCGGCGCCCAGTAGTTCATCGCATCGACCACGACCTTGCCGGTGAACAGCTCCGGCCGCAGCGCGCGATACTTCGACAGGGGCAGCGCCAGAATGACGATATCGGAGGCGGCGATCACCGCCTCCGCCTCGTCAGCCCTGGCGCCGGGCACCATGATCTCCAGCAGCAGGGCAATCTCCGCCGCGGGCTTCGCCGTCGCGACCTGGACATCATAGCCCGCCGCGACTGCGCGACGGGCGAGCGCCGTGCCGACGCGCCCGGCACCCAGTATCCCGATGGTCGTCGCAACCTCTCGCATCGGCCCCTCCTTAGGCAGCCTGCTTCGCAGCAAGCTCGGCATCGACCAGCGGCTTGACCCGCGTGCCGAGCAACTCGATCGAACGCAGAAAATCCTTCTGCGGGAGATGCCCCACATCCATTTGGAAGAACTGGCGCATATGGCCGATCTGCCCGTGCAGGGTGACGATGCGCCGGGCGATTTCCTCGGGATCTCCCGCGAACAGCGCGCCGGCACCGCTCGCCTCCATGTCGTAATGGTGGCGCGGCGGCGGCGCGAAGCCGCGGATCTTGCCGATCGTTTCCATCACCGCATGCCAGTGCGTCCAGAACTGCTCCTTCGCCTTGCTCGCGTCCTCGGCGACGAAGCCCGGGCTCGCGACCGAGATCTTGAGCTCGGAGGCCGTGATCTGAGCCTGCGCGCCAGCGCGGCGATAGAGCTCCGCCAGCGGCGCGAAGCGCGCCGCCTGGCCGCCGATGATCGCATAGGAGATCGGCAGCCCCAGCAGCCCGGCACGCACCGAGGATTGCGGGTTGCCGCCGGTCGCCAGCCAGATCGGCAGCTTGCCGCTGTCCGGGCGCGGCACCACCAGCGCCTCGTTCAGCGCCGGCCGGTGCTTGCCCTTCCAGGTCACCGTCTCGCTCTCGTTGATATCGAGCAGGAGATCGAGTTTCTCGGCGAAGAGCTCGTCGTAGTCGTTCAGGCTATGGCCGAAGAGCGGAAAGGATTCCGTCGACGAGCCGCGCCCGGCCGTGATCTCGGCCCGGCCGTTCGAGAGCGCGTCGAGCGTCGCGAACTGCTGGTAGACGCGCACGGGATCGTCCGTGCTGAGCACGGTCACCGCGCTGCCGAGCTTGATCTGCTTCGTCACGCTGGCCGCGGCGCCGAGCACCACGGTTGCGGCCGAGGCCGGCATCTCGCGGGTGTGGTGTTCGCCGATGCCGAAGAAGTCGAGCCCGACCTCGTCGGCGAGTTTGATCGCTTCGAGCAGATTGCGCGTCGCCTGCGCGGTCGAGCCGAGCTCGCCCGTCGCCGCATCGCGCTGCACATCGCCGAAGCTGTAGATTCCAAGCTCCATGATCCCTCCTTGCCGAAGGGCGCCGCTTGCCGGCGTGCCCTTCGATCGGTATATTTTCGTAACCTGGCCTAATATTGTGACCGCCAGGAACGCCGCAAGGAGGCACACCGGTGTTACCTGAGACCGGCGGATTGCTGGAGATGTGCTGGCCCGTCCGCCAGATCCTGGCGCGGGTCGGCGACAAATGGAGCGTGCTGATCGTGATGGCCTTGCGCAACGGCCCGCGCCGCTTCAACGAGATCAAGCGCGCCATCGGCACGATCTCGCAGCGCATGCTGACCCTGACGCTGAAGGGCATGGAGCGGGACGGGCTGGTCAGGCGGACGGTCATCCCGAGCAAGCCGCCGCGGGTCGATTACGAATTGACCGAACTCGGCCATTCGCTGCGCGCGCCCGTCGAGCAGCTCGGCCTCTGGGCGATCGAGCACGAGGCCCGCATCGCCGCGGCGCAGGAGGCCTTCGACGGCAAGGACAGCTCGGCCGGTTAGCGCAGTCGGAAGCAGCAAGGCGCAACCCGGACGACCAATCCGGGAAAGCCACGGCTTTCGCAAATGCATGCAGCGCCTTTCCCGCACCATGCTAGGCAGTGGCGCCTGAATTCTCCCTCCGCTTTCCCGAGGAACGGTAGCCGCCATGCCCGAAACCCCTGACGATGTGCGCCGCGGCGGCGGCCTCGAACTTGGTCTCGACACCTTCGGCGACGTCACCGCCGCACCGGACGGCACCCTGCTCCCGCACGCACAGGTAATCCGCGACCTCGTCGAACAGGCTGTGCTGGCCGACGAACTCGGTATCGATTTCTTCGGCATCGGCGAGCATCACCGCGCCGATTTCGCGGTGTCGTCGCCCGAGACCGTGCTCGCCGGCATCGCGACGCGCACCACCCGCATCCGCCTCGGCTCCTCCGTCACCGTGCTGAGCTCGGATGATCCGATCCGGGTCTTCCAGCGCTTCTCGACCGTCGATGCGCTGTCGAATGGCCGCGCCGAGGTCATTCTCGGCCGAGGCTCGTTCACCGAGTCCTTCCCGCTCTTCGGCTTCGACCTGCGTCAGTACGAAGCGCTGTTCGAGGAGAAGCTCGACCTCTTCGCCGAACTGATCAGCAAGAAGAGCGTCACCTGGCAGGGGCGCCTACGCCCGCCGCTCCAGGACCAGCAGGTCTTCCCGCCGATCGAGAAGGGCGGGCTCACGACCTGGATCGGCGTCGGGGGCAGCCCGGAATCGGTCGTCCGCGCCGCCCGCTACGATTTGCCGATGATGCTCGCCATCATCGGCGGGCCGCCGTTGCGCTTTCGGCCTTTCGTCGATCTCTACCACGATGCCTTCGAGCGCCTCGGTCGCCCCGTGCGGCCCGTCGGCGTTCACTCGCCGGGCTATGTCGCGGAGAGCGATGCTGAGGCCGCCGAAGAGTTCTTTCCCGCCTACAAGCAGATGCGCGACCGGATCGGCGGCGAGCGCGGCTGGGCGCCGATGACGCGCGAGGAGTTCGAGCGCGAGGTCGCCGGCGGCTCGCTCTATCTCGGCTCGCCGGAGACGGTCGCGCGCAAGATCGCGGCGACCGTCAAGGGCCTCGGCCTCTCGCGCTTCCAGCTCAAGATCAGCGCGGGTCCGTTGGCGCATGACGGGATGATGCGTTGCATCGAGCTCTATGGCCGCAAGGTCATGCCGCTGGTGCGCGAACTGGTCGGCGAGGCCGCGATCTAGTCCCGGCGCAGCAAGGTATCGCGCAGCTTCGTCACCGCCTCGGTCAACGCGCCGGCATCTGCCGCCGTCAGGCTCGTCGCATCGAGCACGCAGGGCGGCACCGCTTGCGCCTTCTCGCGCAACGCCCTGCCCGCCTCGGTCAGCTGCAGTCGCACCTGGCGCTCGTCGGCCTTGTCCCTGACCCGTGCAACGAGGCCCATGCCTTCGAGCCGCTTCAGCAGTGGCGTCAGCGTGTTCGATTCCAGAAAGAGCTTTTCGCCGAGCTCGCTGACGGTCTGGTCGTCCTTTTCCCAGAGCGCGACCATGGCGAGATATTGCGGATAGGTCAGGCCGAGCGCCTCGAGCAGCGGCTTGTAGAGCCGGTTGAAGGCGTGGCCGGCTGTGTAGACCGCAAAGCAGAGAAAATCATCGAGCCTGAGGGCTGGACTCGCAGCCGCTGGTTCGGTCGTCATGAGGCGTCTCCTTCGCGCTTCAGATAAATCGCGCACGATCTGATCGCAAGGGATTGACAGGTTAACAGAGGTCGACATATAAATCGCTCACGATCTAATCGTGAACGATTTTAAATCTGCGATGCGATCCGCCCGTAAGCCGGGCCCTCGAGCCAAGGAGTTCGATCATGACCGTCAATGCCAAGCCCACCGTCGCCGGCAGCTATGTCACCACCCGCGAAGGTGTGAGCCTCTATTTCAAGGACTGGGGCCCGAAGGACGGCCCGGTCGTCACGCTGAGCCATGGCTGGCCGCTCTCCTCCGACAGCTGGGAGAACCAGGCTTTCTTCCTCGCCAATAACGGTTTCCGCGTCGTCGCCCATGATCGGCGCGGCCATGGCCGCTCCAGCCAGCCCTGGGACGGCAACGACATGGACCATTATGCCGACGACCTCGCCGAGGTGATCGAGGCGCTCGACCTGCGCGATGTCTCGGCCTTCGGCTTCTCGACAGGCGGCGGCGAGGTGGCGCGCTATGTCGGCCGCCATGGCACCAAGCGCGTCGCCCGGCTCGGCCTGGTCTCGGCCGTGCCGCCGCTGATGCTGAAGACCCCTGCCAATCCCGGCGGCTTGCCGATCGACGTCTTCGACGGCATCCGCGCCGGCCAGATCGCCGATCGCGGCCAGCTCTACAAGGACATCGCCTCGGGCCCGTTCTATGGCTACAACCGGCCGGGCGCGAAGCCGAGCCAGGGCATCATCGACGCCTGGTATGCGCAGGGCATGCAGGGCGGCTTCAAGAACACCTATGATTCCATCGCGGCCTTCTCGGCGACCGACTTCACCGAGGACCTCAAGAAGTTCGACAAGCCGACGCTGATCGTCCATGGCGACGACGACCAGATCGTGCCGATCGACGCCGCCGGCCGCGCTTCGAAGAAGCTCGTCCCGCATGCGCTGCTGAAGGTCTATGAGGGCGCCCCGCACGGCCTCTCCGACACGCACAAGGACCGGCTCAACCAGGACATGCTCGCCTTCCTGAAGAGCTGACCCCAAGAAGGCAGGAAGGGCCGGCGACCTCCGTGGTCGCCGGCCCTTCATCGTCCGGTCGGAGCCCTTGTCGAGCGCTCCTCAGACGGCGCCATGCGCCTCGACATAGAAGGCGTAGAGCGAGTGGCAGCTCGCCATGTAGAGCCGGTTGCCCTTGGGCCCGCCGAAGCAGAGATTGGCGCAGCGCTCCGGCAGGCGGATGAAGGCGAGCGGCTTGCCGGCCGGGCTGAACACCATCACCCCGTCGAGATCCTCCGATTTGCCCCTGAGCGTGTAGACCTTGCGCCCGCCGGCATCGCTCGGCTCGACATTCAGCGCGCCATTGCTGCCATAGCCGCACCAGAGATTGCCGTCGCGATCGACCTTGAAGCCGTCGAGCGCGCCGAAATCGGCGGCGTCGATCAGCTTGACCTTGTTCGAAAGCTTGCCGTCGGCCGCGACATCATAGCTCCAGATGCTGCGGTTCGGCGTGCCGCGCCATTCCACGACATAGAGCTTCTTCTCGTCCGGAGAGAAGGCGAGCCCATTCGGATTGACGAGATCGGTGATGACGGCGGCGAGCTTTCCGTCCGAAGTGAGCCGGTAGACATTGGTCGTCGCCTGCTCGGGCTTGGCGCGCGCGCCCTCCCATTCGCCGTTGATGCCGAAGAGCGGGTCGGTGAACCAGATCGTGTCGTCCGATTTGACGACGACGTCGTTGGGCGCGTTCAGCCGCTTGCCCTCGAACTTGTCGGCGAGCACCGTGACCTTGCCGTTCTTCTCGGTGCGGGTGAGGCGCCGCGTCACCGAATGCTCGCAGGTGACGAGCCGCCCCTGTCGGTCGCGCGCATTGCCATTGGCGTAGTTGGCGTTGTCACGGAACACGGTGAAGCTGTTCTTCACCTCGTCATATTTCATGATCCGGTTGTTCGGGATGTCGCTGACGAGAACGTAGCGCCCTTCCGGGAAATAGACCGGCCCCTCGGCCCAGCGCAAGCCGCTGCCGAGCTGCTCGATCGTGCTCGAATAGATCCGGTACTTCGCGAAGCTCGGATCGAGGATTTCGACCGCCGGATCGGGATAGCGCTGGTTCGGCGTGAACGGGAAGGATTGGGCGAGCGCCGGAATGGCGAGCATCGGGCTCGCCGCCATTGCGAGCCCTCCCTTCAGCAACTGACGGCGAGAGGCATCTTCCATTGCGTTCTCCCATGTTTGCTTGTGTTGCTGCGTTCACGGGCGCCGCTGGACGGCACCCCCTTTCATGATCGGCCCTCGCTTGCTTTCCTGCTCTGGCGCTGATGCCGCGACCGGCGGCTACTTCCAGCCGGGCCGCCACCGCGCGAACTCGGCCTTGGTCTCGTCATTGGCCGGATAGAGCCCGAAAATGCCGCGCCCCTCGCGCACCTTCTCCTCGACGAAATCCTCATAGGCCGTCTGCTCATAGGCCTCGGCCGCGACCTCATTGGCGAGATGGGCGGGGATGACGCAGACACCCTCGCCGTCGCCGACCATGATGTCGCCCGGATAGACTGGGACATCGCCGCAGCCGATCGGCGCATTGAGGTCGAGCGCATGGTGCTGGATCAGGTTGGTCGGCGCGCTCGGTCGGTTGTGATAGGCTGGGATGCCGAGCGCGGCGATGTCGGGGCTGTCGCGGAAGCCGCCATCTGTGACGATGCCGGCGACGCCGCGCTGCATCAGCCGCGTCACCAGGATGCAGCCGGCAGAGGCGGCACGCGGGTCCTTGCGGCTGTCGATCACCATGACATGGCCGGGCGGGCAGGACTCGACCGCGACGCGCTGCGGATGCTCGGTGCCGGCGAAGACGCCGAGATGGTCGAGATCCTCGCGCGCCGGAATGTAGCGCAGCGTGTAGGCTTCCCCGACCATGCGCGCCCGGGGATCGAGCGGGCGCACATCCTGGAGGAAGACGTTGCGGAAGCCGCGCTTGAACAGGGCGGTGGTCAGGGTCGCGGTCGAGACGCGCTTGAGCTTCTCGCGGTTCTCGGGCGTCAGGGCAGTCGATGTCATGGTTCGGGAAGATCCTGGCTGCGGGGAAAGAGAAGCTCAGCCCTCATCCTGAGAAGCGATCGCAGATCGCGCCTCGAAGGATGCTCCAGCGCGCTCAGTAGAGGGCTGGACCACCTTCGAGACGCCGCTTTGCGGCTCTCAAGATGAGGGCACGCGAAGCGGCGGTCGAATACGGCCCTCACTCGATCTTCACATTCGCCTTCTGGGCGACCTCGGCCCAGCGCTTGGTCTCGTTGGCGATATGGGCGGTGAATTCGGCCTGGGTCGAGCCGACGGCATCGACGCCGAGCTTCTTGAGCTGCTCAATCACGGCGGGCTCGCGCATGATCGCCTGCGTTTCCGCCGAGAGCTTGGCGACGATCTCCGGCGGCACCTTCGAAGGCGCGAAGAAGCCGTGCCAGGAGCTGGCGTCATAGCCCGGGATGAATTCGGAGAGCGCCGGCAGGTCGGGCGCGACCGCGAGCCGCTTCGGCGTCGCCGTCGCGAGCGCCCGGATCTTGCCGGCTTCGACATGCGGCCAGGCGATGGTGATGTTGTCGAAGGTCAGCTGGATCTGGCCGGAGAGCAGGTCCTGCGTCACCTGCCCGCTGGAGCGGTAGGGCACATGCACCATGTCGGTGCCGGTCTCGACCTTGAACAGCTCGGCCGCCATATGGGTCGAGGTGCCGGCGCCGGACGAGCCGAACGAGTATTTGCCGGGGTTCTTCTTCAGGAGTTCGATCAGCTCCGGCACGGTCTTGGCCGGCAGGTCGAGATTGACCATCAGGATGTTCGGCACACTCGCCACCTGCGAGATCGGCGCGAAATCCTTGATGTGGTCATAGGGCATCTTGGCATAGACGCCGGGGTTGATCGCATGGCTCGACACCGTGCCCATGGTCAGCGTGTAGCCGTCGGGCTCGGCCCGGGCGACAGCCGCGGCTCCAGTGTTGCCGCCGGCTCCCGCGCGGTTCTCGACGATGAACTTGCCGCCGAGACGGGCGCTGAGCCGGTCGGCCAGGATGCGCCCGAGCAAATCGGTCGTGCCGCCCGCGGCGAAGGGCACCACGATGGTGACGACCTTGCTTCCGGGATAGCCGGACTGAGCCAGGGCCGGCGCCGCGATCAGGCTGGCCGCGCCGGCCAGCAAGGCCCGGCGTGTGAACTTCGTCATCTGTTTCCTCCCCTTCTGTGTTTCTCGCCCTGTCGCGTGCTTCAGGCCGCGCCTCGTTCGGGCGTCTTGCCCTTTCCCATAGCACGGGATTTGAGATTTGAAATCTGAAATTTCAGACTTGATACGGCTTGCGCTTTGTGGTGACTGATGCGGAATGGCGCTGTCCGGCGCGGCCCGCACAAGGGATCGGCCGACGGATGGCTGGAGCCCCGATGTCAGACCTGCTCGCGATCGAACCTGTCTCGCCGCACCTGCTGCGCTCGCTGCGTGAGCACGTGCATGAGCGCCTGCGCCGGGCGATCGTCGCGGGCAATTTCCGCAATGGCGAGCGCCTGAACGAGCGGCACCTCGCCGATCTGCTCGGCGTCTCCACCACCCCCGTGAAGGACGCGATCCGCAAGCTCGAAAGCGAGGGCCTCGTCCGCACCGAGGCGCGCCGCGGCGTCTTCGTCGAGTTCTCGGCAAGGCAGGCGCTGGAGATGGCGCTCGGCCGCGCCGCGCTCGAAAGCGTCATGGCCCATATCGCGGCCAACCGGATCGGCGACGCGGAGATCGCCGAAATGGCGGGGCTGATCGACGAGATGGCGCACGCGACGGAGCACAGTGCGCTCGAAGACCTCGTCAACCTGAACGAGGCCTATCACGGCATGATCCACCGCATCTCGGGCTGCGCCTATCTCGAGCGCCGGCTCGACGGCCAGCGCATGTACGACCACGCCCAGCGCATCGCGCTGCTCGGCGAGCCGGCCGAACGGCGCCAGGGCTATGTCGAGCACAAGGGCATTTTCGAAGCGCTCGCCGCCCATGATCCGGCGCTCGCCGAGCAGAGAATGCGGAGCCACATCGTGCGCTCCGCCAAGAGCCATGTGCGCCAGGTCTTCGGCGCCGACGCGGAAGGATTGGCCTATGACGAATGAGAGCGGACGTCAGGAGAAGGTGCGCCTAGCCCTGCGCGGCATTTCCGGCGTGCACGTCACCGCCTGGAAGAGCGATGGTGAGGCCGACTGGGCGCTAACCAGCAAGATCGTTCGGGGGATCGCCGAAGCCGGCATCCACAACATCGTCTCGGCCGGCAATACCGGCGAGTTCTACCCGATGACCACCGAGGAGGTGGTGCGCAGCCACGCCGTCGCGGCGGAGGCTGCGGCCGGCAAGGCACTGGTCACCGCCGGCATCGGCCGTTCCCTGCGCGAGGCGGTTTCGACCGGCAAGCTCGCCGCCAAGGCCGGCTGCGATGCGGTGATGGTGCACCACCCGCTCGATCCCTTCGCCGCGCCGCAATCCCAGGCCGACTATTTCCTCGCCATCGCCGAAGCCCTCGACATCCCGCTCGTCGCCTATGTCCGCTCCGACGCGATCGGCGTGAAGGACCTCGCCCGCGTCGCGAACCATCCGAACGTGGCCGGCGTGAAGTTCGCCTCGTCCAACATGATGCTGCTGGCCGACTGCGTCCGCGAGACCGAAGGCTCCAGCGCCAACTGGATCTGCGGCCTCGCCGAGGGCTGGGCCGCGCCCTTCTACGCGCTCGGCGCCCGCGGCTTCACCTCCGGCCTGATCAATGTCGCGCCCGAGCGCTCGCTTGCCGTCTGGCGGGCGCTGGAGGCCGGCGACTACGACACGGCGCGCCGCGAGGTCGACGCTATCGCCGGCTTCGAGAAGCTCAGGACTAAATACGGCAACGGTGCCAATGTCACCGTGGTCAAGGAGGCCCTCGGCCTGCTCGGCACCAATGTCGGCCCGGTCCGCCTCCCCGGCCTGCCGGAACTTAACGAGAGCGAGCGCGCCGAATTGCGAGCGATCGTCTCCAGCTGGGGAAGCCGCAGGGCGGCCGCGGAGTAGCCATCGCAACGTCATGGTCGGGCTTGTCCCGATCATCCACGTCTTCGCCCATGCCATGCGGTGTTCAAGACGTGGATGCTCGCCACAAGGGCGAGCATGACGGCAAGGTCCGTCACAAGCACCAATTAGAACACCAAGAATTCGAGGAAACGCTGATGTCCCATCCCCGCAAGACGCCCGACACGCTGCGCTCGAAGCGCTGGTTCGGGGCGAGCGATCTGCGCTCCTTCGGGCATCGCTCGCGGGCCCTGCAGATGGGCCTCAACCATGACGAGTTCATGGGCAAACCGGTGATCGGCATCCTCAACACCTGGTCCGAGATCAACCCCTGCCACACCCATCTGCGCGACCGTGCCGAGGCGGTGAAGCGCGCGGTCTGGGCGGCCGGCGGCTTCCCGGTCGAGATCCCCGTGATGTCGGCTTCCGAGCAGTACCAGAAGCCGACGACCATGCTCTATCGCAACTTCCTGGCGATGGAGGCAGAGGAATCGATCCGCTCCCATCCGCTCGACGGGGCGGTTCTGCTCGGCGGCTGCGACAAGTCCACTCCGGCCCTGATCATGGGCGCTTGCAGCGCCGGCCTGCCCTTCATCTTCGTGCCGGCCGGGCCGATGCTGCGCGGCAACTGGGCCGGCAAGGTCCTCGGCTCGGGCGCCGATGTCTGGAAGTACTGGGCCGAGAAGGAGGCCGGCAACATCTCCGACGCCGACTGGCGCGACATGGAGAGCGGCATCGCCCGCTCCTACGGCACCTGCATGGTGATGGGCACAGCCGCGACCATGATGAGCCATGCCGAAGTGCTCGGCCTCACGCTCCCCGGCGCCTCCGCCATCCCCGCCGCCGACGCCGCCCATCCGCGCATGGCCGCGGCTTCCGGCAAGCGCATCGTCGAGATGGTCTGGGAAGACCTGACGCCGGACCGCATCCTGACCCGCAAGAGCTTCGAGAACGCGCTCACCGTCCATATGGCGGTGGCCGGCTCGACCAATGCGATCATCCATCTCGTCGCCATGGCCGGGCGCGCCGGCGTGCCGCTCACCCCCGACGATTTCGACGAATTCTCGCGCAAGGTGCCGGTGATCGCCAATCTGCGGCCTTCCGGCGAATTCCTGATGGAGGATTTCTTCTATGCCGGCGGGCTCCCTGCCCTGCTGAAGCAGCTCGAGAGCAAGCTCCACACCGACGCGATGACCGTCACCGGCAAGCCGATCTCGGAGACGATCGCCCTCGCCAAGGTCTATGACGACAACGTCATCCGCCCGCTCGACAGGGCGGTCTCGACCGCCAACGGGCTCGCGGTGCTCAAGGGCAACCTCGCCCCCGATGGCTGCGTCATCAAGCCTTCCGCCGCCGAGTCTCACCTGCTGAAGCACTCCGGCCCGGCCCTCGTCTTCGAGGATTACGACGCGATGATGCGGGCCGTGAACGACGAGAATCTCGACGTCACCGCCGATCACATCATGGTGCTGAAGAATTGCGGCCCGGTCGGCGGCCCCGGCATGCCGGAATGGGGCATGCTGCCGATCCCGAAGAAGCTGCTGAAGCAGGGCCTGCGCGACATGCTGCGCCTCTCCGACGCCCGCATGTCCGGCACCAGCTACGGCGCCTGCGTCCTCCACATCGCTCCGGAAGCCTATATCAAGGGCCCGCTCGCGGCGGTGAAGAGCGGCGACATCATCACCGTCGACGTCGAGGCCCGCAGCATCTCGGTCAACCTGACGGATGCCGAGATCGCCGAGCGCCTGAAGAGCTGGGCACCGCCCGATCGCGACTACCCGCGCGGCTGGGGCAAAATGTCGGCCGCCCATATCCAGCAGGCCGACAAGGGCTGCGATTTCGACTACCTCACCGGCACGGCGAAGGTGGCGGAGCCGGAGATCCACTAGATTCGGCACAAAGCGAGGCCGGCCGGCGCCCTCCCGTTGCCCCAACGGAACAGTCGCGATCCAATGGTCGATTACGAGAAAACCAGCGCTTCTCCCGCCAACCGAAAGAGGTCAGGCGCTGGCTCCATCAGGCACGGCAGAATGCGCATAACTGCCCGGCTGTTTTCGAACAGGATCGCTCAGCGCAGATATTGACGTAGTTTGGTAAGTCTGGAAGAAGCTGCGCCAAGAAAATGGGTCTTTGCCCGATCTTACCGACATTCCGGGGTGCAATGTGACTTCGTCAGCCGCGCAGCGATTTATTGAACGCGTCAACGACCGCTCGATCGTCATCGGCATCGTCGGCCTTGGTTATGTCGGGATTCCGCTCGCGCTCGCCGCGCTGCGCCAGGGCATCAAGGTCATCGGCTTCGACATCGACCAGAAGCGCGTCGACGACCTCAACGGCGGCAAGAGCGCCATCAAGCACATCCCGATGGACCTCATCGTCGAGGGCGTGAAGTCCGGACGCTTCGTGGCGACCACGGATTTCGACCGGATGGCCGAGCCGGACGCGCTGCTGATCGCGGTGCCGACGCCGCTGACCAAGTACCGCGAACCCGACCTGTCCTATGTCGTCAAGACGACCGACGCGATCGCCAAGCGCCTTCGCAAGGACCAGCTCATCGTCCTGGAATCGACGACCTACCCAGGCACCACCGACGAGGTGATGCGCCCGATTCTGGAAAAGGCGAGCGGGCTGAAAAGCGCCGAGGAGTTCTTCCTCGCCTTCTCGCCGGAACGCGAGGACCCGGGCAATCCCGATTTCGGGACGTCGACGATCCCGAAGGTCGTCGGCGGCGACGGGGCGGACGCCCTCGCCATGTCGCTGGCGCTCTACGGCGCCCTCGTCGTCAAGGCCGTTCCGGTCTCCTCGACCGCGACCGCAGAGGCGGTGAAGCTGACCGAGAACATCTTCCGTGCCGTCAACATCGCCCTCGTCAACGAGCTCAAGGTTGTCTACGAGGCCATGGGCGTCGACGTCTGGGAGGTGATCGACGCCGCCAAGACCAAGCCCTTCGGCTTCATGCCCTTCTATCCGGGCCCCGGCCTCGGCGGTCATTGCATCCCGATCGACCCGTTCTACCTGACCTGGAAGGCGCGCGAATATGATGTCGCGACGCGCTTCATCGAGCTCGCGGGCGAGATCAACACGCGCATGCCTTACCGCGTGGTCAACAAGCTCGCCGAGTTGCTCGACTCCAAGGGCCACAAGAATCTCAGTGACGCGAAGATTCTGATCCTCGGCATCGCCTACAAGAAGAACATCGACGACATGCGCGAGAGCCCCTCGCTCAAGCTGATCGAGCTGATCGAGAAGCGCGGCGCGCATGTCGAGTTCCACGACCCCTTCATCCCGGTGATCCCGCCGACGCGCGAGCATGCCGAGCTGACAGGCCGCAAGAGCGCTCCGGTGGACAAGGCCTCGCTGGCCGGCTTCGACGCCGTGCTGATCGCGACCGACCACGACGACGTCGACTACAAGGCGATCGTCGCCGGCTCGAAGCTGGTCGTCGATACGCGCAATGCCTGCGCGCGCGCCGGCATCAAGGCGGACAACGTCTTCAAGGCCTGATAGAACCGCACCGCATCGCCCTGGCTGCCCAGCCGGCGCGACGAGACGAGATCGAGACGGACAATCATGACGAGCTTCGCGCTGATCGGCGCCGCCGGCTACATCGCCCCCCGCCATATGCAGGCCATCAAGGCCGTCGGCGGCGACCTCAAGGTCGCTTACGATCCGAACGACTCCGTCGGCGTCATCGACAGCCATTTCCCGCAGGCGCACTTCTTCACGGAGTTCGAGCGTTTCGACCGCCACGTCGACAAGCTGCGCCGCCGCGGCGAGCACATCGACTATGTCAGCGTCTGCTCGCCGAACTACCTGCACGACGCCCATATCCGCTTCGGGCTGCGTGCCGGCTCGCACGTGATCTGCGAGAAGCCGCTCGTCCTCAACCCGTGGAACATCGACGGGCTGGCCGAGATCGAGCAGCAGACCGGCAACAAGATCAACACGATCCTGCAGCTGCGCCTGCATCCGGCGATCCAGGCGCTGAAGGAGCGCATCGCCCAGTCGAACGAGCGCCATTCGGTCGACCTGACCTACATCACCTCGCGCGGCCGCTGGTATCACGCCTCCTGGAAGGGCGACGAAGCGAAGTCGGGCGGCGTCGCCACCAACATCGGTGTGCACTTCTTTGACATGCTCGCCTATGTCTTCGGCCCGCTGAAGTCGCAGACTGCGAGCCTGCGCCAGCCGGAGCGCGCCGGCGGCCTGCTCTCCTACGAGAAGGCGGATGTGCGCTGGTTCCTCTCGGTCGATTCCAATGACCTGCCCGACAGCGTCAAGGGCAAGAAGACGACCTATCGTTCGATCACCCTCGACGGCGAGGAGGTCGAGTTCTCGGAAGGCTTCACCGACCTGCACACCCGCAGCTATCAGGAAGTTCTCGCCGGCAATGGCTACGGCCTCGAGGATGTGCGCTTCTGCGTCGAGGTCGTCTCGCAGTTCCGCCACCTGCCGGTCACGGCCAATGGCGAACGCCACCCCTTCGTCGACAAATATCTGAAGGCCTGAGCCCGATGGCGGCCTCGGAGATGCGTGAGGACCCGCGCTTTCCCGGCGTGAAGGTTCACGAAAGCGCCTATGTCGACGAGGGCGTGACGATCGGGGCCGGCTCCAAGGTCTGGCACTTCGTCCATGTGCTCGGCGAGACCGTGATCGGCCGCGATTGCGTGCTCGGCCAGAACGTCATGGTCGGGCCACGCGTAACCGTGGGCAATGACTGCAAGATCCAGAACAACGTCGCCCTCTACGATGGCGTCGAGCTTGAGGACGGCGTCTTCTGCGGCCCGTCCTGCGTCTTCACCAACGTCAACAATCCGCGCGCCTTCCTGAACCGGAAGTCGGAGTTCCGTCGCACCCTCGTCAAGAAGGGTGCCAGCATCGGCGCCAACGCGACCATCGTCTGCGGCCATACGCTCGGCGCCTATTGCTTCATCGCCGCAGGCGCGGTGGTGGCGAAGGACGTGCCCGATTTCGCCCTGATGGCCGGCGTGCCGGCGCGCCGCATCGGCTGGATGAGCCATAACGGCGCCAAGCTCGGCGCCGATCTGACCTGCCCCGAAACCGGCCGGCGCTACCGCGAGACCGGGCCCGACACTCTCGAGGAGATCATCTGATGAGCGACCATCCCGAGATCGAGTTCATCGACCTCAAGGCCCAGCGCCAGCACATTGGCAAGGCCATGGACGACGCCATCCTCAAGGTCGTCCACGATGGCAACTACATCCTCGGCGAACAGGTCGGCCAGTTCGAGGCCGGGCTCGCTGCCTTCTGCGGCGCCAAGCATGCGATCGGCGTCGCCAACGGCACCGACGCGCTGATTCTCGTCCTCGAGGCCCTCGGCATCGGCCCGGGCGACGCCGTCATCTGCCCGAGCTTCACCTTCGCGGCGACGGCCGAAGTCGTCGCCTGGATGGGCGCGACCCCCGTCTTCGCCGAGATCGACGAAGCCACCTACAACATCGATCCCAAGAGCCTCGCCGCCGCGCTCGACACCGCAAGGAAGCACGAGCTCAGGCCGCGGGCGCTGATCACCGTCGATCTTTTCGGCCAAGCCTGCGACTACGACCCGATCGAGGCCTTCTGCAAGCAGAACGACCTCGTCCTGATCGCCGATTCGGCGCAGGGCTATGGCGCGAACTACAAGGGCCGCATCGCCGGCGCGATCGGCGCCTTCGCCACCACGAGCTTCTTTCCGGCCAAGCCTCTCGGTTGCTATGGCGATGGTGGCGCGATCCTCACCGACAGCGACGAGCATGCCGAGCTGCTACGCTCGCTGCGCTTCCACGGCAAGGGCGCGTACAAATACGACAATGTCCGCGTCGGCGTGAACTCGCGCCTCGACACGATCCAGGCCGCGGTGCTGATCGAGAAGCTCAAGGTCTATGCCGAGGAGATCGAGAAGCGCCAGCGCGTCGCGCAGCGCTACACCGCGGCGCTGAAGGATCTGGTCACGACGCCTCATGTCATGCCGGATTGCGTCTCGACCTGGGCCCAGTACACGATCCGCGTCGATGCCGCCCAGCGCGACGCCTTCCAGGCCGCGCTCAAGGCCAAGGGCGTGCCGACCACCGTCTATTACCCCAAGCCGCTGCACCAGCAGACTGCCTACAAGCACTATCCGGTCGCCGGCAACGGCCTGCCGATCTCCGAGCGCGTCGCGCAGGAGGTCGTAGCCCTGCCGATGCATCCCTATCTCGATGAGGCGACGCAGGACTACATCATCGCGGCGGTGCGCGCGGCCTTGACAAGCAAAGCATCGGCGGCGTGACCGAGGCCACGCGCCACGTTCATCCCCGATGACGCCATGATCGGGCAACCGGCCGTGTCCGGTGATGACGCGCCGCGTGTCCTCTATCTGAGCCTGGAGACGCTTCGACCCGGCCAGGCGTCGCATACCCATGTCCGAACCATCGCCGACGGGCTCGGCGCGAACGGCCTGCCGACCCGGCTGATCGCACAGGAACTGCCCGATGGGGCTCCGCCCGATTCCCGGATCGGGCGGATGCTGCGCTACGTCAGCCTGACCCTGCGCGCGCTGGCGGCGCTCAAAAGCACGGATATCGCCTATGTGCGGGCTCATCCGGCCGCCCTGCCCTTCTCCTTCGTCGCACGGCTTCTCGGGAAACCCGTCGTGCACGAGGTCAATGGCCGGACCGCCGATATCGGCGTCAGCTACGGCCTGCCTGGCTGGGTCACCGCGGGGCTGAATTGGGTCCAGATCGTCCAGTATCGCTCGGCCGCCGCCGTCGTCGCGGTCACGCCCGGTCTTAAGGCCTGGCTGGCCGCCATCCTCGGCCGTGACGAGACGCTCCATCTCATCCCCAACGGCGCGGATGGCGCGCTATTCCAGCCTGCAGCGCCAGGCGGCCCGCAGATTGACGGCGACTATGCTCTCTTCTTCGGCGGCCTGGTTGCCTGGCACGGCGTCGACACGATGCTGGCGGCAGTCCGACAGCCGGCCTGGCCCGCCGAGCTACGTTTGGTCGTCGTTGGCGACGGGCAACTCGCCCCCCGGGTTCGGCAGGCCGCTGCAGCCGATCCGCGCATCCTAGCGCTCGGCTATCTCCCGAAGACCGAGCTCGCCGGGCTGGCCGCGCGCGCGTTCACCGTCCTGTGCCCGATAGAACCCCATGGCGCCCGCGACGAAGGTGGGGTCGCCCCGCTCAAACTGTTCGAAGGCATGGCGGCCGGCCGTCCGGTCATCGTCACCGAGCTGCCGTTCCAGGCGGATCTCGTGCGCCGGCACGGCTGCGGGCTCGTGATTCCGACGGCAGATCCCGTGGCTCTTGCCGAAGCTGCTGCCACCCTCGTCCGCGATCGCACCTCGGCGGATGCAATGGGGGGCCGTGGACGGACCGCGGTCGAAACACTGTATGACTGGCGTTTCAGGGTCGCCGACACCGTCGCAATGCTCAGGAATCTCGTCGTCCGCGAACGCAGGCGGCAAGGTCGCCGGCTCCGGCCACAATCGGACTGAGGCAGATCGATCGGTTTCTGCTTAAGTTTGAAGGCGGAACCTGTTTTTTTGCAGATCAGCCTGCGATACAAGCCGACGCAGCGAACTCTAGAAATAGAGTTGGTCGCAATTCGATCGATCCGTTTTCCAGTACTCCTCCTTGAGGCGCGTCTTCACGTTGCATGTCGCCGTCCTATCCTTCACCTCCATCGACAGCGACCATCGCGTTCTGCGGACCATCGCAACGCTGGCCGACCGTGGATACAAGGTCACGGCGATAGGTTTCGGCGAACAGCCGCCGGCCCATTGCGACTTTATTCAGCTGCCTTCCCCCGGAAGCCGCCCTGCGCAGCGGGCTGCGATTCTGCTCACGCAGGCGCCAGCCGGCCTGATCCCGGCATCCACGGTACCGCTCCATTTCCTCCGCCGGCACCATCGCGCTGCGCGCCAGGCATTGCTCGCGCTCCGACCCGACGTCGTGCACGCCAATGACTGCCAGACGCTTCCTTCGGCTGCAGCGGCCAAGCACGCTTTTCGCACTCGCATCGTCTATGACAGCCATGAGTTCGCGACCGAGGAACACGCCGACAACATGCGCTGGCGCCTCGTCGCCCAGCGCCATATTCAGGAGATCGAGCGCAGGTTCATAGGCGCCGCCGACAAGGTGATCACCGTCAGCGCTGGCATCGCCGAGGATCTTCGGGCGCTCTACGGGCTACCGGAAACCCCAACTGTGGTTCGCAACACGCCCACCTATCAGGCCATCACCTCCAGGGAGATATCCGGCCCCCGCCATTTGCTGTTTCACGGCATCATGAAAGGGGGGCGCAGCATCGAGGCGACGATCTCGGCCTTGCGTCATCTGCCCGATGCCGTGTTGACGCTGCGCGGCGACGGCGCGCCGGCCTATCTGGCGAAATTGCGCAGCCTGGCCAAGGATCCCGCGATCAAGGGGCGCGTGACCTTCGAGGCCGCCGTCCCGGCCGCCGATGTCGTGCCTCGCGCCGCCGAGGCCCATATCGGCATCTTCTGCGCGCCGCTCGAGACCCGCCACAACCGCTTCGCCCTGCCCAACAAGATCTTCGAGTATCTCATGGCGGGACTGGCCGTCGTCGTGACCGCCGGCACCGATCTTGCCGATCTCGTTGCCAGATACGGGGTCGGCGTCACCGCAACCGCCGCGACCCCCGAAGCCATCGCCGCAGCGATCGAACGCATCGGCATCGAGGAGCTGCAGCTCATGCGTGGCCGGGCTTTGACGGCGGCGCGCGAACTGTCCTGGGAGCGCGAGCGCGACAAGCTTACCAGCATCTATGATGCGCTGGCCGCCTGCGCCGCACCGCCGCCGCCGCGATCACATGACATACAATCGATAGCCTAACCCCGACATCGGCAAGATCTTTCGACCGGGAACGCGCCGGATCGACCGCACGTCAAGGAGCTCACATGCCTCTCACCATTCTCACCGTCGTCGGCGCCAGGCCGCAATTCATCAAGGCGGCGCCGGTCAGCCATGCGATCGCGGCGCTCGGCGATCACCGCGAGATCCTGGTGCATACCGGGCAGCATTTCGATGCCAGCATGTCCGATGTCTTCTTCGAGGAACTGGCTATCCCCAAGCCGGCCCATAACCTCGAGGTCAATAGCCTGGGCCATGGCGCGATGACCGGGCGCATGCTCGAAAAGCTCGAGGCCGTCATGCTGGCGGAGAAGCCGGACCTGGTCCTGATCTATGGCGACACCAATTCCACGGTTGCCGGAGCGCTTGCCGCCGCCAAGCTCCACATTCCGGTCGCGCATGTCGAGGCGGGGCTGCGCTCGTTCAACCGGCGCATGCCGGAAGAGATCAACCGGGTCATGGCCGACCATGTGAGCGCGCTGCTCTTCTGCCCGACCGAGACGGCCGTGACCAATCTCGCGCGCGAGGGCCTGACCAAGGGCGTCCACCAGGTCGGCGACGTCATGTACGATGTCGCGCTTCACGCCGTGCGCCAGGCTGAAGGCCGCCGCAGCATTCTCGACGAATTGGGGATCGCGCCGAAGAGCTATGCCGTGGCCACCATTCACCGGGCAGAAAACACCGACGATCCCGAGCGCTTCGACCGCGTGGCCGCTTGGCTGTCGAAGGCCGGAGAAGAGACGCCGATCGTGATGCCGGTTCACCCGCGCACGCGCAAGCTGATGGAGGCCCGCGGCATCGTACCGGCCAATATCCGCATGATCGCCCCGCTCGGCTATCTCGACATGGCTCTGCTGACGCACCATGCGGCCGGTGTCTTCACCGATTCCGGGGGGCTCCAGAAGGAGGCCTATTTCCACCGCGTGCCCTGCGTGACCCTGCGCGACGAGACCGAATGGGTCGAAACCATCGAGGCCGGCTGGAACCGCCTCTGGACGGAAGAGGCCTACAAGCCTCGGCGCGATATCCCCGACTATGGCACCGGCGAGGCGAGCGGGCTCATCGCAAAGCTGCTGCGAGAGGCCGCCTGATCTGCGTTCTATCGGGCAGGCTCTCGGGCCTGCCCGGGCCGACCGGATGCGCACATCGCCCGTCCGCATCCCCTGGCTGGGACTGCCCGGTCAGCTCCGGCCCGGCTGCCCGTCAGGCCGCCGCCCGTTGCAGCGGTTCGCGCTGCAACATCTCCCGATAGATACCCGCGAGCTTACGGGCCACGAGGTCGAAGTCGAAGTTCTCGACCGCGTGCCGGCGCAACTCCGCCTTGTCGAAGCCCGCGATACGCGCGGCGATACGCTGCAAGCCGATCGCGAGGTCCTCGGTGTTGTTGGGCACGAGCTCGCCATAGCGCGGCTCATTCACATAGTCGGCCGGCCCCCCGCAATCGGTCGTCAACACCGGCAGCCCCATCGCCATCGCCTCGATTCCGACCACGCCGAAGGTTTCGGTTTCGCTCGATATGACGAGAAGATCGGCAGCCGCCATCTCCTTGCGGATGCCCTGCCTGGATTTGGTCGGAACGAAGGTTACGACCTTACCGAGCCCGAGGTCTCCGGCCTGTTGTTTCAGCGAAGCCCCCAGCTCTCCGCCTCCGACCAGCCTGAGGCGAAGGGCGGGGACCCGTCGCTGGGCGATCGCAAAGGCTTCGAGCAAGCGATCGACCCGTTTGACGTCGACGAGATGCCCGACCCAAAGCACATTGACGCAGTCCTCATCCTGCGCATCGCCTGAAAGCGGCGTCGGCGCCGTGCCCTCGATATCGTCGGCATAGGGCCCCTCGCCGACTCCGGCGAGCAGCGCCAGCTCGATGGCGCGCGCGACCTCGCTGCCGGAGACGGGTTCTTCTCCCCTCTCCAGCATCGCGAGGCGGAAGCCTGCGATGAACTTGTACAAGACGAGCTCGCGCTTGGACCTGGCGAGCGCATTCGCCCAATCGCACGCTGGATCGGGCGAGGCGTCTGCGTTTGCGATGGCAGGGTCGAAGAAGCGGGTGTCCACGCCGTTCGGCACGACATCGATCCGGCTCTCGCCGATCGCCGGCAAGCGCCGTGTGATCTCCGTGCGCAGGGCGCTGCTCACCGCAATGATGCGGTCGGCCCCGTTCATGCCGGCGAGGGTGTGCTGGCGAAAGCGCCAGTCATCGGTGACGAGCGAGAACGGCCCCGTATGCTCGGTCAGGACCATCGGCACCGAACGGAAACGCGCCGCAGCGGCGCCGGCCCGCCCGTCGAGAAAAGCCGTGTGGGTGTGGACCAGTTCATAGGGAAAGTCGCCGGCGAGATTGGGGATGACGTCCATCAGCGCCGAGCGATAGATCCAGGGATACAGCCAGGGCCGCGCGAACGCGCCGGCGAAGTAATTGAACGAAACCGTCGGCACGCCATCGTAGTCGACCCAGGCGAACCCTTTGCGCCTCGTGCTCAACTCGCTGCGGACGACCCGCAACGTATTCCGGGGCCGGCGCCCCGACAGCCAGAGCGGCTTGCCCGACGCCACGCGCGCATCGATCCCGGCACGCCGCAAGGCCTTGACCTGTTCGTGAACGAAGATACCCCCGACCGGATTGGCGGTTGAAGGATACATATTCGAAACGACAAGAAGCTTCATCGAAAAATCCGTCGATGTCCGTTGTTCAGCCAGGATGACAAACACGCCTTAACGCGATTCCAACGCGGCTGCATTTAATTTCGCGTCGTAGCAAGAGCTTTAAAATCAGTGCAAATGTTTAGCCGACGGCGGCGAATTAAACATTGGCGCCACGTCATGATGTTGGCGCTTCGACGAAGCCTATGAAGCTGGGGGTTCGCTTGTTGCATCCTGCTGCGATGTCCCGCCACTGCTTGATCTTCGCGAAGAAGCCTTCTATGCGCCGGCGCCCGGCGATCTCATCGCAGCGATGCTGATACGCCCGATGGCGCCGTGGCGGGGGGATGGACGCCACTTTCGCCGCGACTGATGTCGCGAAGGCTGTCAGCGTCGTAGCGGTCCGTGATGGCCGTGCCGGAGCCCTCGCGCGACCGGCCAAGAGCCTTGGCTTGGGCTCTTTCCATTGGCGCCGCTTCCATTGGCGCCGCGTTCGATCCGCGCCCGGACGCTTCCTTAGATCGTCACGGCAGTCTAGGCCCAGCCGATGGCGTCATACCATGACGTGCCGTGATCGAGTTCCTGCATCAGCGCGTCATACTGTGCCGCGGCAGATACGACGATGACCGACGTGTCCGCGACCATGCCATGGTTGAAGATGCCGTACTGAAGCTGGAGATAGTTGCAGAAGCGCGTCACCGTCCCGCCCGGCCAGCGGATCGCGTGAACCCAGGCTTCCATGGAAACGGGCCGACCGGACTGGTCGATGATGTCGAATCCGTGCGGCCGGTTGAAAAACACAGGCCGGGGATAGTCGTTCTTGAGGGCATACTCCGGCATGTGGATGAACGAGTTCGACTCGAGGCTAGCCCCGAGATAGACGATCTTCCCCCCGGCCATTTTGAAATCCCACCATGGGGAGCCGACATCCATGCTGTAAGGCAAGGTATGGTGGGAGGCGACGGACTTGGCCAAGGTCTCGCCCACTGCCACGACGTTGTAGACCGGGTGGGCACTGCGCACCGCTCCCGGCCAGGACAGCAGCATCTGCGTGAGGAAGCCGCGATTGGTCCCGACCTTGCGGATATCGATGAGCTCCTTGCGGAACGAGCTGAGATGATAGTCGGCCAGGAACTCGGTCGGCATCATCAGCGATCCCTTCGGACCGACATGATTCAACAGTTCCTGGATCAGCAGGCGCGCATAGGCTTCGCTCGACAGCGCCGGCATCGTCTCGACCGCCGCGCCACGGTACAGCGACCGGAACGACGAATGGATGAACAGGCTATCGCCCCGCCTTACACCGAGATCGTGAAGCGTGCCGAGAATGTCGGAGACCGGAATTGGATAGGACATCAGTATTCTCGCAGCCTAAAGCGGTCTCGACAGCAACATGGATCGAGGTTGTATCCGAAATTGCGTCGAGACATGAAAACAGAGCGTCTCCGGCGAACCGGACTTTGTCGCAAGCAGGTTAACTGGGCTCAAAGCCGGACAAGGTGCGTCGCCCTCTTCCCGGAAGGTCGAAACTGACGACGCGGCTACCCGACCTTTTCCTGCTCTCGACGGGAAGCCCATCCAACAGGATGGCATCGTCCTCGCCGACGAGGTCAAATGCGACCGAGAAGCCGGGAATATCCTCGTCCCCGAGATTTTCGTAGACCAGCGCCGCTGTCTCCGGCTCGTAGCGCCACGTCACCCGTTCGAGCTTCAGCCAGTATCCGAGCAGATCCTTGATCGTCGTGTTCAAGAGCAGGCCCTGGCGTTCCAGCCTGGCCATGCGGGCCAGAATGTCTTCGAACTCCATCGAGACGACGACTTCGCCGTCATCCGTCCGGCGCCAAGCCCGGTTCGCCTCGCCGACATAGGTCGGGTAGACATGGGCGATGCCGATGCCCCAATTGGCGACCAGGGCTTCGAGCGACGCGGCGTCATAACGCGGCTGGCCCTCGCGCGGGTACCATGAATCCCAGGTCGCCCAGGAGACGAACGGGCTCGCCGTGGAGGCCAGTTCCGCCTGCTCTAGCCCGACAGTCGGATGACGCCAGTAGACCGGGTTGGGCAATGCCCTGTCCCAGTTCCAGTGGTTGACGACATCGTCCGGATCGCGACGATGCGGCGTCTGCAGATACTCATAGGCCGGGTTCCAGAAGAAGCGGGTCTGCTCGTCCCGCCACAGCCGGCGAATCGTCGGCGTGATGAGGCCGCAATTGCAGAAGGCTTCGAAACATCCCGATTTGACGCCGTCCGGCCGATACCAGAAGTGATCGATCCAGGTCCTCGTATTGAAGACCTTGTTCATGTAGGAGACCGCTCCCTCGACCACCTCGGGCGATGAGCTCGCCGCCTGCGGACAGTGCAGGCAGATCTCGTAGCCGAGCTTGTCGAGCTGGATCAGGTTGTCTTCGAACGCCTTGTTGCCCTTGATCGACGCGACGTCGCCCTTGAACAATTCCGATTGGTCGTCATTTAGGGCGCCGACCAGATTATCGAAGAAGACGCTCTTCGTCGTCTTGATGCCATGCTTGACGAACCCGCCCTTCGCCTTCGTCACATCGGTGATGCGGTCGGAGCCGAGATAAAGCGCGTAATGTGTCCCATAGGAAGTATAGCAGCCGTGCTCCGTCCAGACATGGGCTGCGGTAAATCCGTCGGGAAGCGCCATGATCCGCGGCATGGCTTTAGGCCGGGCCCCGAGGCAGAGGTCGAAGCGCCCCGTCAACGCCTGCAGCGGACGAATGGTCGCCCGCGACGCGTTGCGATAGCTCCCGTTCGGATCGTCGACGATCTGGGGATGGTCGTCGGAGAGATCGAAATTGACGATGACGCGGCGCTCGCCGGTGTCGGCCTGCAACGACGAGACGGCAGGGGTATGGTAGATCACGGCCGCCGCCTTGCCGGCGCCGATCGCGAGCCCCTGGCGGTCTAGCCAATGCCGCTCGGGGCCGCTCGGATGGAGCACCTGGCGGTTCTTCGAAAACAGCTCGGTGATCTCGGGCTCGACATCGATCACCAGTGCGAGCCTCACCAGCTCGTGACCTGGCGGCGGCTGCAGGAACACGCAGCGTCCGTGCACATTCACCATCGGCGATGTGCGATGACCGGTCAGGATCAGGGCGCACTCGACACTGCCGGTCGCCGCTCCTGCAAAAGCGGTCCAGGCCTCCTCGTCCCGCTTGCGTTGGGAGTTGAGCTTGATCGGGGCCGCTTCGCGCGAAAGCCCTGACGGGCTGGCCCATTCGACGACGAGGGTAAGCGCCGGGACGATCGACGCTCCGCCGTCCGCGGTTTCAAAGACCAGCCGGCCCAGACGATCGGCGGCGAGCCGGTAATGGCTGTTGTCGAGCAGCGCGCGCAAGGGCCGACTCGGCTCGCGGCGGGGCCGACTCGGCTCGCGGCGCGCGAGCCAGTTCATCGGCGCATCGTCGGCCTGCTCGGTGCGCGGGGAGCTCGCCGCCTCGCCGGCGCCGCGCTGCGCCTCGGGAACGGGAGCAAGGTCAGCAGCAGCGGCTTCGACGAGCTCGGACTGCGGCGCTGACAGGGTGAGGACGCCCGTATCCGATAGCGCAGGCTCTGCGGGCTGCACGACCAGCCGGACGGGCGTCTGGAGAACCCGCGAGAGCACTGCCTCCGCGCCCCGGCGCCCCAGCCGCATCGCACCACGCACCAGACCGGTACCCATGTTCTTCCTCGCCTAGGCTGACACTGGAAACGCCGCCGACAGCAGCTTACTGCTCATACCCGGGTAGCCTGCGAAAACGATAGCGTCGGCGCCATTGCGTTCGCCACCGGCGTGCTAGGGGCGACGTCCCACGGAATTGAGAGACGCAACACCGAAATCGACCAGGTGGCCGCCGGCCTCGAAGACGCGCAGACCTTTGACCAGAAGGCGCCCCTGGCCATGAAAGGCGTGAACCGTGATCTGCACCCACCGCGTCGTCCGCCCGCCCAAACGCAGCTTGGTCTCTACCGGAACCTGCTCGTCCTCGAGGACGATCGAGAAATCCTGGTCTTCATCGGCAACCTTGATCGACAGCGCAGCCGGGCGGTTCTCCTCGTTGTACCAATCGATCTCGATCGAGGAGATCGCGGCAGCCCGTCCGAGATCGAGCATCAGCGACTGGGGAAGTGCCTGATCCGGCAAGGCCGCGGCATAGCCATCGCCCGTTCCTTCGCGCAGAAGGTAGTCGAGATCGTGCGGCCGCGGGAAAAAGGCGGCGGTCGACGACAAGCTCGCGCCGGCATTCGCCAAGGCCAAGTCGACCGGTCGCGTAAACACGCTGGCCATGGCTGCACGCCAGTCCTCAGGCAAATCCCGCTCGGGCACTGACGTCGCAGGGCGCTGCCAGCCCGGCAATGCGGGCAGCGGCACCGGCGCACGATAGATCCGGGTTTCCCACTCCTCGCGCAGGACCGCGTAAGCCTGCTCCGCAAATGCATCGTACGAATAGGCCCGCGAGCGGACGATATCGTCATAGGCGCGGGTCGCCATTCTTTCCAGATCGTCGACATCCCGCAGCCGCTCGGACACCTCGTCCAAGTTCGAAAAGTCCTTTTCGAGAACGATATAATGTTCGTCGGCTTCCAGAATACCGGAATAGGTACCGGGGAACTGTACGAGAACGGTTCCGAGCGCAATTGCTTCGAAAGCGCGCGGCGAGATCGTGTTGATGACCGCGTTACCTTCGAACGGATGAAGGAAATCGCGATGGGCCTCGGGATAACCGGCAGTGGGGTTGCGCGCGAGATACCACGTCATGGCGGCATCGAGATCCCCGGTCAGATCGCAGATGCTGGCGCCGCTCTCGGTTCCCAGCGCGGCCTTCCCCGAGGCCATGAAAGCGTTCCAGCCCTCGCCATAGATGCGCGCCTCCTCCCGCCAGTCGACGTCCACCTTCAGATCGTACCGCGGGGCGAGTTCCCGAATCCCCTTTGCGATCTGCACCTTCTCGAAGCCGAGCGCTCCGAGGATCGCCGGGAGCGGGCGGCTACGATAGACCAGATCCAAGGTGCGCTCTCGCAGAGGCCGCTTGTCCCGACCGATCAGGTCGTCCGGCACATAGCCGGTGAGAGTCTGCTCGATACGAACCCCGCGCTTGCGCAGGCGGCCGTAGAGCAGAGGGACGGCAGGCTCGGGCACACAAGTGAAGAGGACATCCACACCGAGATCGATCATCGCATCGACCGCGTCGTTGACGAAACGGTACTCGTCTTGAATGAAGATGGCCTTCAGCCCCGGAAAGCCACGAATAGCATCGCGGGTTTCCTTGCTGAGATAGTTACGCGAAAAACTGATAATCGAATAATGTATGATCAATACGTCAAATTGACGTATCTCATCTGGAAGAAAGCGAAAATCCAGCGGACTGATAACAAGGACATCAACGTCCTTATGATTAGCCAGCGCAGCCTCGTGCTCGAAAGAGGTGTTCGCATGTCCGGGACGGACATGCGACAGGAGAAGCACGCGCCG
Source organism: Allobosea sp. WAO (assembly GCF_001509835.1). Lineage (GTDB taxonomy): Bacteria > Pseudomonadota > Alphaproteobacteria > Rhizobiales > Beijerinckiaceae > Allobosea. The sequence continues at coordinate 336,741 of NZ_JXTJ01000010.1, read as the reverse complement.
CATCTTTACTGTCTCTCTTCGACTTTAACACTGGCTTTCATGGCCACCAAGCCAAGATCAACAATACCGCGATACCCTTCGTCAACCTTGAAAAAGACGGACCGGTCCCAATGCGCGATGAAGGGAAACCGGACGCCGGGAACGGTCTGGAACGAAAACTCCTTGAGGAAATCGACACTCAAAACGTAATCGCCCTGGCGAAGGCAGAAATCCGGAATTCCGGCAAGATATCGATAACCTTTGCCCTTCTCGATCGCAGGGGCTTCCAGCGCATCGAAATAAACGCGGTTCCCTTTAGCGTCGTAGATGATCAGTGCAAGCCAGAAGCGATCTAACGAAGCGCCCGAGTCGAAATCGATCCTGAAGAAGACGGGCTCGCGCAAGCCGAAGACGAACTTCTCTTCCCCTGCCGCATCGGCGGGCACGATATCGATGATGCGCCCGTCCGGCGTTTCCCATCGATCGTCCGCCGTATCCTGCGAATCTGCTTCCGTATCCGCATCGGCGGGCTGAGAAATCCCCGCGCTGAAGTCCACGGTCTGCCAGCCGGCATCGGTATTCGCTTCGATCCGGCCGAGCTCCGTCTCCGTTTCCTGCCGCTTGAGAACGACCTGGACTGAAGAAGCTGATCCCGGCCGGTACAGCACCTCCAATCGCGGTTCGGTGACGGCTTCTGGGATGCGCAGGGCGATCGACGGAGCGGGGGCAGCGGTCGCAGGCGCCAGCTTCCGACAGGCAAGCCCGTCGACCGTGGTCGCCTCCCCCCAAGCTGCAACCTGGAAGCCATTCATCGATTCTTGCTGCTCGGCCTGCCCCAAATCGAGGACCGCGAGCTCCCCCTCGCCTTCGCGCAGAACAATGCGGGCGATCGCCGGGGCCTCACCGTCCGAGCCGTCCCGGCGGAAGGCGATCTCGACATCCTCAGCCGGCCGGGTCTCCGCGCGTTTCCGGATACGCTTCTTGGCCTGCTGCGTCCGAACCGAAAGCCGCTCCTCCTCGTATTTCAGCACCGAGGCGTAATAGGCCTTGCTGACCTGGAGTGCGCTGCCTTCCATGATGCTGCGGCCATGATCGATCCAGATCGCGCGCTCGCACAAGCGCTCGACACTGGACATGTCATGACTGACGAACAGGACAGTAGCGCCGGTATCGATCGTCAGCCGGCGCATGCGCTCGGCGCTCTTGGAAGCGAAATAGGCGTCGCCGGCCCCTAGAACCTCGTCGATGATGAGGATGTCGGGCTCGATCGCCGTCGAAGCCGAAAAGGCGAGGCGCGCATACATGCCGGCAGAGAAGGTCTTGACCGGCTGGTCCTGGAAGTCTTCGAGCTCGGCGAAATCGATGACATCGTCGACCATCCCACGTGCCTTGCGGCCCGTGATCCCGTTCATGGCCAAGGTGGCGATGACGTTCTCGCGCGCCGTGAAGTCGGGGTGGAATCCCGTGCCGAGCTCCATAAGCGCCTGGATGCGGCCATTGACGCGGACATCCCCGGACGACGGCAGCAGACGGCCACAAATGATGCTCAGCAAGGTGCTCTTGCCGGCACCGTTGCGCCCGATCAGAGCGACGCGCTCGCCACGGTTGACCGTGAGATTGATGTCGCCGAGCGCCTGGAACTCGTCATATCCGCTTTTCGGAATCGGCAGGCCGAAAAGCTCCATGATCCGGTAGCGCGGATGCTGGTAGCGCCGGAAGACCCGCGAGACGTTCGTAACTTCGATCGCAGTTTCAGACATATTCGCCAAACACGGGCTTGAGCCGATTGAAAAAGAAGAAGCCCAGCAGATAGAAGCCGAAGGCGAGCACGGTCAGCATCAAAAGGCTTCCGACCGGAACCTCACCGAAAAACAGCACACCGCGATAGACGTCGATCATGTAGTAGAGCGGATTGACGGCCATCAGCGGCTTCATTCCAGGCGGGATCATCTCGCGCGTGTAGCCGATCGGCGACACCAGCATCAGGAACATGATCACGACGCCGATGATGTGCACGAGATCGCGAAAGAACACTGTCAGGGCAGAGATCAGCCAGCCGACTCCGATCGAGAAGATCAATTGCAGCAGGAAGATCGGAATGATCAGGAATTGCGTCCAGAAGAAGCGCCCGCTGATCCAGAGCGACAGGATCAAGCCAATCAGGCCGACGCTCATGGTGACCGACGCGCCCAGCACGGCTTTCACCGGGATGAGATCGATCGGAAACATGGTGTTGCGCAGCAGGCCCTTGTTCGAGATCACGGCCGAGGTCGAGGCGCTCAGCGCTTCTGAAAAGCCGATGAAGGGGATCAGTCCCGCGAAGATCATCAGGACATAATCGATCGAGGTGTACTGCTCCAGCCGAACCCGCAGGATCACGGTGAAGACCACCGCATAGATCGACAGGAACAGGAACGGATAAAGCACCATCCAGGCCAAGCCGAGCGTCGAACCGATATAGCGCCCACGCACATCGTTCAGCGTGGTGGCGTACAAGGTATGGCGATAGTCATATATCAGCTTGATCGGGCCGGTCATCTGCTCGCGACTTTTTCTGTCTTCGCCATCATTGCGAGCCGGTCGTAGATCGCGACCAGTTTACGGCCTTCCACGTCCCAATTCAGCTCGGCCGCTGCTTTGGGCAGGTTGCGTCGCGCCGCGGCGATGCCGGTCTTATCGGCTATGACCTGCTGCATCAACCGCGCAAAGCCGAGAGGCTCCTCGAGGTTGCCCAGCCAGCCGATCTCATGGCCGGCGATCACATCGCGCAGATAGGGCAGATCGCTGGCGAGCATCGGGATCTGGGCCGAGATGAACTCGAACAGCTTGTTCGGGCTGCAGTAGCGATGCATCTCGTCGACGGCACGATAGGGGATGATCCCGACGTCGCAGAGCTGCGTCAGAGCCGGCAGATCGTCGCTTTCGACGCGGCCGTAGAAAATGACGCGGTCACGGACGCCGTGCGTCTCCGCGAGCTGTTCCAGCGTGGCGAGATAGTCGCCATAGCCGACCACGAGCAGGGCGACACTCGACGGCTGCGCCGCCATCGCCTCGATCATCGGCTCGAGGTTTCGCTCCGGCGAGAGCCAGCCCTGGTAGACGAAGATGAATGCGTCCGGCGGCAGGCCCTTCTCCACGCGCCGTCGCCTGCGCTCCTCGCTGTCGAGATCGTTCGACGTGGTCTCGGGAACTTCGCAGGCGTTGAGGATGACCTCGGGCTCCGGCGTATCGTGGGCCTCGGCGAGCATACGTGCGATATAGGGGTTGACGGTGATCACCTGCGCGCAATCCCGGACGAGCTTTCGCTCCATCGCCAGGTAACGCTTCTGGTCCTCCGGCGAGAAGCAAGATTGCACCGGGTAGAACTCGTGCGAATCGTAGATCACCGGCACGCCGCGTGCCTTGGCTGCCATGACCCCTGTGCGTAGCATCGGGAAATCATGGACGTGCACCACGTCGAAACTGTGTTGCAGGACCTTCTCCAGCACAAAGGCCTCGAACGCGTTCGCGCCATCCAGGGCCCGGTTCGCAAGCCGCACGAACGGCCAAGCGATCTGGCCTGCTACCGGGCCAAGTTGAGTGCGCAAGCGCTCGCGGCGCCTGTCCTGCCAGTCGTACCGGTAGCGCTTGACCCGCAATCCGCGGTCCTCATAGGCGTCTGGCTCGCGGCACTCGAAGCCGCTCAGCAAGTCGACATCGTGGCCGGCTGCAAGCAGCGTGCGAGCTTCCTGCAAGATGCGCCGATCGATCATCTGCGCATCGGGTGACAGCATCAGGACTTTCATGGCCGCTCCGCGATCACGCACAAGCGCATTGTCTCGACCGTCCATTTCGATGCTTGCATAGGTAATGCCGGGGCGCCGTCAGCAAAGCCGGGCACCCTCCTGGCGCGATGCGGCCGGCGCGGTCACTAACAAACTTCCCGCCGCTTGTCACGGCATGTCAGCCCCGCTTCGACGGAACAGGCCCGCAGACGGCGAGGAACCTGTCCTTCTCGCGCTCCCAGCAAAGTTCGCGGGCGCTCGCCAGGGCAGCCTGCCGATACCCCTCGATCTCGGCGGCTCCCATAGCGTTGACGGCTGCGGCGACCGCATCGGCTCTCTCTCCTTCGACGAGCTCGCCGACGCCCCTGCCGGCCACGATGCGCCGCATCTCTGGAAGATCGGTCACGACGACTGCGAGCCCCGCCATCAGGTACTCGAACAGCTTGTTCGGAAGCGCGTAGCTGTTCTGATGGCTGAAACCGGGCAGAACATGGATGCCGATATCCGCCTCGGATGCGGAGGCGACGAGTCCATCGGCGGGCGCAGGCGGAGCGAACACGATGCGGTCCATCACGCCGTTCTGCTGTGCCCTCGCCTTGAGCTCTTCCAGATAATCCGGCGCGCTCGGCCCCTGGATCCTCAGCCGGAACTGGGGCCGCCACAAGCGCACGCTGTCGATCAAGGTTTCCAGACCGCGGCCCGGCACGATCACGCCATGGTAGTGGACGAGCGGCTCGGCAGCCGCCTTGCGCCCCGGCACCGACCGGTAGAATGGCAGATTGCGCACGACCGCCGGTTGCGTGATGCCGTAGTCGGCCGCGAGCCGCACTGCGATCCCTTCGGACACTGTCGTGACCGCGGCGCCTGCCTCGATGCCGCTCCGTTCAATCGCCCGGATGTAGGCTGGATAGAGCAACCGCCAGCGGGCCTCTTCGTCGCGCTCTCCCGCCGCGTATTCGTGCGTGTCGTAGACCAGGCGCGCCTGCGTTCGAGCGGCCAGCGCGGTCCCCGCCGGCAAGGCGGTATAGTCGTTCGCGACGATGAGTTCCGCGGCCGGCAGGCCGGCCACGGCCTCCATCAAGGCGCGATGGCGCGGCTGCCCGTGCCAGATCGGCAACGCCATCCCCGGCCACAGGCGTGCCGCCAGCAAGCCGAGCACTCGCAACCCGCGCCGCAAGGGCCTGGCGTCATGCTCCAGCTCCGGCACTTGCACATGGCGCCAGCTCGGATCGCCCTTCGGAGCTGCGCCATAGCCGACCGAGGTCACCGACCAGCCGGCATCGCTCAGTGCCCTGAGCTGACGACAGACCCGAGGATCGTTGGCGATGTGGGAGAGCGAGATCACGACGGCCGAACGTCGATCCTCCGGATCGGCGGCTGGGCTCCCGACGGCGCTGACCTGGCCTCTCGACACGAGATACCTCAAGAGCATTTTCGAGCGAGGTGAGCACCCGCTCGCATGAAGAAAATGCGATAAAACGAAGGAACAGAGCAGCTTCGGATCAGGCGGATACCGGCTCGCCTGCCGAAGCTGCGATGAAACGGGGAACCTGTGAATTCCGCCCGAAGACGGAAGGCGCCGTGGCGCTCGGACTCAGACGACATCCCTAGAGCAAGGGGCCGAAAAGCGAAACTCACTTCTCCGATGAACCGGGCGCCGTGACGAAAGGATGAATCGTCACTTCGCCCAGCCGGATCGTGGCGACCTAGCCCGCCTGCTGATAGGCACGCACCTCCGGGACGAAATGCGCATGGTTCATCATACAGCGCATGACGGTCGCCCTATTGGCCTGCGTCCACGCAACAGTGCGGCGGATGCCCTCCTCATGCGGGACCTGCGCCACGAAGCCGATCTTCTCGCGGGCTTTCTCCGTGGCGGCGAAGCGCTGGCCGGAGCGGTCCCAGTCACGTGCCGGAGTCAGCGCGATCGGCGTCGCGTTGCCGGTCGCGGCATTGATCCGTTCGGCGAGCTCACGGATCGAAACTTCGGCGCCGGAACCGAGATTGTATATCTCTCCCGGCTCCCCCTTGAGGCCGCAGGCCATCAGGCCCCGCGCCATGTCCTCGACGAAAATGAAGTCGCGGGTCGCGATGCCACCATTCTCCACCGGCAGCGCCTCGCCATGCAGCGACTTCCAGATGAAAGTCGGCGTGACGTTGCGCCAGACGGTCGCCGGCGTGCCGCGCCAGCGTCCCGCGCCCAGGATCTCGCCCGGGCCGTAGACGTTCTGGAAGCGGGCCTTGACGAAAGGCAATCCGTGCCGGGTGAAATAGTAATTGCCGTACATCTCGCCGATCAGCTTCGAGATCGAGTACGGGCTGTCGTGGAAGAGCGAGACCTGCGCGTCCTCGTCGGTCGCCGTGGCGCCGTCGAAGGTCTTGGCGGCGACTGCACAGCCGGCCGCCGAATACACCACCTTCTTGAGCGTCTTGATGTCCTTCAGCCGCTCGAAGAGCTTCAGCGTCGTCAGGGTGTTGTTCTCGTGATCCATCAGCGGGTCATGGATCGACGACTGGTTCCCGTGGAAGCAGGCGAGATGGTAGGCGTAGTCGAGGTCGCCATCGAGCTCGGCCAGGATGCGGTCGCTGGTGATCGGGCCGGAGACGAGCTTCACGACCGGGTCGTTCGGCACGTTGACCGGATCGGCCGAGAGGAAGTTGTCGACGATCGTCAGCTTGCGCGGCTTCTCGCTCAGGATCTGCTTGACCAGATTGGAGCCGACGAAGCCGGCGCCGCCGACGACCAGCACGTTCTTGCCAGAAAAGCTCTCTGTCATCGAATGGGTCCGTTCGGAAAGTGGGCGGCAATGGGCCCCGGTGACGGCGTCAAGCCTTCGCCGGAGGCGCCTTCAGGTGGCTGTAGATCGCAGTGACGCCGTGCGTGTCATACCAGCCGAGCATGCGCCGGATGGTCTGCTCGAAGGAGTAGCGCGGCTGCCAGCCGAAGGTCTCGATCGTCTTCGACGGGTCGAGCACGACGGCGGGCACGTCGTCGGCACCGGGCTCCACCTCCGGGACCGGTTCCGCCAGCGTGATCCCGAGGTGATCGACGACGATGTCGAAGATTTCCTTGATCGTATGTCCGGTGCCGGTGGAGACGTTGAAGACGCCGGTCGGCGCGCCCTCCGCCATCACGACGTCCATCACCGAGAAGAAATCATCCATATCGATGAAGTCGCGCACCGTCTTCGAGCAGAAGCAGCCCTTGCCCGCCTTCAACCGGGTATAGAAGGTCGGAATCGGGCCGATCGCCAGCCGCGGCCCGGTGACGTTGGCGAGCCGGAGCGAGACGAAGGGCAACCCCGACATGGCGAGATAGTTCTCGCCAGCCTGCTTCGAGATGCCATAGCTGGTGAACGGACGCGCCGGCGCATCGGCAGGAATCGGCAGCCGCTCCGGCCGGCCGTAGCCGAGCGCGGTGTGGAAGTTGACGAAGCGCTTTACGCCTGCCGCCTTTGCCGCCTCGACGACATGGATCGTGCCTTCGACATTGGTGCGCGTATCCTCGATCCAGTCGTCCGGATCCTTGTAGGCCGCGGCCGAATGGATCACATGGCTCGGCTTGAACTCCGCGAACAGCCGGTCGACCAGCGCGCGGTCCTCGACCCTGCCCTCGACCAGGCGCATGCCCGGATGCACCTCCGGCAGCGAACCGCGATGCCCGGTGGCGAAATTGTCGAGTACCAGCACCTCGTGGCCGGCGTCGAGATAACGCTCGGTCAGGTTGGAGCCGAGGCAGCCCGCCCCGCCGGTGATCAGGATACGCATGGAACCCCTCAGCCCTTGGCCGCCGTCTTGATGTCGGCGCGAGCCTCCTTGAGATGGGTGTAGCCGCCGACGACCCCCTCCCTTTCCCAACGCTCGACCGAGAGCCGCGCGATCTCGTCGAGCGGAGTGAACTCGACATCGCCGAAATCGGCGAAGGTGCGCGAGGGATCGAGCAGGATCGAGGCCGCATCATCCGGGCCGAGCGGCTTGACCTCGGGCTCGGGATAGTCGTTGAGCTTCATCGCCTTGACGACGGCGTCGTACAATTCCTTGATCGCCACGTCCTTGCCGGACGAGAAGTGATAGGTGCCGTCGCCCTTGCCGTCGGCGGCCTGGACCACGACCTTGGCGAGGTCGCCGGCATAGCAGAAATCGCGCCGCGCCGGTGTGACGAAGCACTTCTTCCCTTCGGCGAGGCGACCATAGAAGATCGGCAACGGCCCGGAGACATTGCGCGGGCCGATGACGTTGGCGAGCCGGAAGGTCACCCAGTCGACGCCCGAGAACTGGACATAGTGCTCGCCCGCGGTCTTCGAGATCGCATAGCTCGAATTGACCGGGCTGATCGGGTGATCGAGCGTGATCGGCTGCTGCAGCGGCTTGGTGCCGTAGCACAGCGCCGTCTGGAAGTAGATCAGCCGGCCGACCTTGTGGAGCTTGCAGCCCTTGGCGATGTTGGCACCACCGACCGCGTTGACCAGAGCATCGGTCTCCCAGTCCTCCGGATCCTTGTAGGATGCGGCGGTGTGCACGACGACGTCCGGCTTGAAGTCGGAGAACAGCTGGTCGACCAGCTTCCAATCGGTGATCGAGCCCTCGACCTGGGTCAGGCGCTCCTGGTCGAGCAGATTGTCCCGTCGGCCGGTCGAGAAATTCTCGAGCGACATCACGGTATCGCCACGTGCGAGGAACATGTCCGCCGCAGTCGAGCCGACCTGGCCGGAGCCGCCGGTAATGAAGACCTTCATGCCGCTGATCCTGTAAGCGCTGGTTTACTGGGCCGCGACGCGCGCCGGCTCGACCTCGTCGAGCATCCGCCTGTAGTCGGCGGCGCGGTCGTGGAAAATCTGGTGCCAGAGCTCGAGGCTGAGAAGCCCCCAGGTCTTGCGCGAGAAACGCTCGCCCTTGTCGAAATTGGCGAGGATGACGTCGGAGTTGAAGAACTCCCGATGCCGGGTCTTCTGGGTCGCGAAGATGTCCGAGACCATGCCCTTGAGCTCGCCGGAGAACCACTCCTTGAGCGGTACCGGGAAGCCCATCTTGTCGCGACGCTGCGCCAGTTCCTGAGGCAGGTCGGCGGCGAAGGTCGACTTGATGAAATGCTTCATCTGGCCGCCCTTGAACTTGATGTCGGCCGGTATCGTCGCGGCGAACTCGACCACGGAATGGTCGAGCAGCGGCACGCGTGACTCCAGGCCGTGCGCCATCGACATCCTGTCCTCGACCTGCAGCAGCGCCGGCAGCAGGCACTTGAAGTCGAAATGCGTCATCGAGTCGAAATAGGCTTCCTTGCGCACATTGCGCTCGGAATTGAAGATCGCCTGGAAGCGCGCGAAGACGCCGGCGAGATCAAGCGCCGACCAGTCGACTTCGTCGCCCATGTCGGCCGAACGGTCGATCAGCCGGAAATAGCGCTCGTCGAGCGGCCCGAACAGACCCTTGGAGAAGAGCTGCCGGATCAGCGGCTTGTATTCCTGCAGAACGGTCAGATGCGGAATGATCGATTCCGGCGTGACGACGAAGTTGCCATTGCGCTGCGTCCCGTCGATCGAGGCCTTTAGGGCCTGCTCGAGATAGGCGATCAGGTAGCGCGCATAGCCGCCGAAGATCTCGTCACCGCCCTGCCCCCCGAGAACGACCTTGACATGGCGTGCCGCCAGTTCCGAGACCATGTATTGCGGGAACGAGCCGGGGCCACCGACCGGCGTGTCGAGATGGAAGAGCACCTTCTCGATGTTATCGCGAAAATCGTTCGCGGTGATCTCGATCTGATGCAACTCGATGCCGCCGTCGCGGCAAGCTGCCTCTGCGTAATTGCTCTCGTCGTAGCCCGGGAAATCCGTGAACTTGCCGTGGAAGCCGATCCGGCCGGAGGCCTCCTCGCGCCCCGCCAGGATACCGATCAGGCTGGAATCGATGCCGCCCGAGATATAGGCGCCGACCGGCACGTCCGAGCGCAGATGCATCTTCACCGAGTCGGAGAGCCTGGAGCGCATCTCCTCGCCGAACCAGCGCGGCGAGTGATCGAAATCGACGTCGTAGTGCACATCCCAGTAGCGGAAGATGCGCAGCTCGCCGTTCTCGACCGTCAGCGCATGCCCCGGCAACAGGGTGTGGATATGCCGGAACAGCGTCTTCTCGCCGATCGTGTACTGGAAGGTCATGTATTCGGCGAGCGCGTCCGGGTCGGTCGCGACCTCGGGAAGAAGCGGCAAGAGCGCCTTCATCTCCGATGCGAAATACAGCGTTCCGTCGACCACGGCATAGTAGAACGGCTTGATGCCGAAGCGATCGCGCGCCGCGAACAGGCGCTTGCCGTCATGAATCGCGAACGCGAACATGCCGCGCAGATGCGTCAGGCAATCCGTGCCCCAGCGGGCATAGGCGGCGAGGATCGTTTCGCTGTCGGAGCTGGAGCGGAACGTCCAGCCCTCGCGCAGCTCCTCCATGAGCTCACGGTAATTGTAGATTTCGCCGTTGAACGTCAGCACCGTCCCGTTCGGCGCCGTCATCGGCTGATGTCCCGACGGAGACAGATCGATGATCGCCAGCCGCCTGTGGGCCAAGCCGCAACTGTCGTCAGCCGCGCGCCAGAAGCCGTGCCCATCGGGGCCGCGATGCGCGATCAGGTGGCTCATCGCCGCTAGAGCGCGATCCAGACGCACAATCGGGGAGCGGGACAGCGATGCTGCTCCAGCGATTCCGCACATGTGAAACGAACTCCTTCGAGAATAGTCCCGATGCCGGCCAGAGCGACGGCTGGCGGAAGGGGCGCTTTAACAGGCAACGACGGCCTTGTCAGCCCCACGCGCCTGCAAGATCGGGCCACTCAGAGTCATGCCGTTGCGGCGCAGCACGGCTCACTGCCAGTCGGGATCGAGGAGCAGCCCTTCTTCTTCGGCGAGCTTCCGAGCCCTCTCCCGCGCAGCCTGCCAGGCCGGCTCCTGGCTGTGCTCGTAGTCGTATCGATGCGGCAGGAATTCAAGCGCCTCGGCGAGGGCGAAGTCCTCGATCAGCTTGTGACGCCCGATCGCCCTCTCGATGCGCCTGGCCGTGGAGGGCGACAGCACCCGCGAAAAGAAACCCAAGCGCGGCAGGAGAATGTCAGCTTCGACGCGACGGACGAAAGCCTGGTAGGTGTAGTCGCCCGACGCGACGACACGCTGATAGGCACTCTCGGCAGCAGCCGCCAGCGCCGGATCCCGGCGCGCCACGCGATCCAGAACGTCGGGCAGATTGCTGAAATCCCGGTTGATCGCGATATAGTCTTGGCCGGCTCTCAGAATGCCTTGATACTCGCCCTTGACGAGGAGCTGGCAGGTGCGGGTCGCGCAGGCTTCGAGATGGCGAGGGCCGATCGCAAACAACGCCAGCGTTCCCTCGTGCTCGGCGAAGCAGGCCTCCCGGACCGTTTCGAAATCCGCCTCCGGATGCTCGGCAACGTAGGCGCGCGTTCGCGCCGCGATCGCGCCGTCACGGTCGAGAACGCTCGCGCCTCCCTCCACCCCGAGCGCACATCTGGAGCGCAGCAAGAACCTGTACCAGTCGTCCCCGGTCAACACGTCGCTTTCGCTGGTCGAGACATCGAAGCGCAATTGCGGGTAGTCCGGGCTGGCCGCCATCGTCTCCTGCGCCACCTGGACCTTCAGGCGGCCGTGCTCTCCGAGCCAGGCCTCGGCATGCCAGGCGCGGTAGCTGACATCGATGTCGCGCTCGCCGATCTCGCGCGCCGACCGTTCGATGCGATCGAGCGTCTCATCCTCGAGATAGCCCGTCAGCTTCTGGCCCAGCCGCACATCGGGAAGCGCCTCGCGGTAGATCTGCTCCGCCGTCTCGCGGGAACCGGCGCTGAGGAGATCGGTGACGCCGATCGCGGCGAGGAACTCGCACAGCACGTCAGTGTGGATGAACTCGTCCTGCGGCATGGCGATCTTCGGCCCTTTGAACTGCCGCAAGGCCAGCAACGGCTTCGTCCGGGCCCGGAAGAGCTCGGGGGACCAGCGCAGGTTCAACGCCAGCGTGTCGAGGATCACGCCCGACAGCGGCAGGCCGGCATAGTCGGCCCAATCGAAACCGAAAGCGTAATTGTGGTAGATGACCGGAAATTGCGAATGCCGACGCCAGCATTGCAAATGATCGGCGATAGCGGTTCGCAGAGGCAGCTGCGCCGTGCCGCGCAGATGATACAGCACGAGCAGCGGCGGCCGTTGCAAATAAGGCATCACACATCCGGTTTGCTTGATGGCCCGCTCAAAGCACCGGGCCACAGAATGAGCCCGCTTTACGTAAGAATCGGATGCCTTGACAAGCAAATCGATCGCGAGCTCCCGGCCGGGTGGCTCGGGGGGCGGTCTGCTTCGGCGCCTTAATCGCCCGCCCTCTCGCCACTCGGGCGGCGATCCGGACCCGGCTCCCGGGCCCTGCGCAGGACCCAGGGCGTCAGAGCCACCCCCAGCAGGAGAGGCAGCACGGTCCGCAAGGTACGATGGCTTAGGACGATGCCGGCCGCGACCTCGGGCGGCGCTCCGGCCTGCTGCAGCAGCAGCGCGAAGGTGACGTCCCTGACCCCCAGCCCGAGCGGCAGCAGTGAGACCGCCCCGGCGAGGTAGGAGATTACCACGGCATGGCCGATGGCCGCCGGCGCGATGTCGGCTCCCAAGGCCCGCCCGAGATACCAGATCGACGCGACGTCGACGACGTAGGTCAGGGCGAGCCAGAGCGTCGCGAGCGCGAGTGCGCCCGGCCGCAATCCGAGCATGGCGCTGCGCAGCTCCAGCACAAACCGCCGGATCGGTCCGGAGGCCTGGAACAGGCGCCCGATCCCCCAGAGCCGGTCGAGCACGGGGGGCCCGAGCGCAACCGCCCCGACCCCGACCGCAAGCATCGCGGCGGCAGCAAGCGAAAGCGGCAGCGCGCGGTCGCCGGCGAGCGGCCCGGGAATCACCATGATCGCGCCCATCAGAAATAGCCAGAGGAGGCTCTCGATGGTCGTCTGCGCCGCGCCGACGCTCACGGGGATGTTCGCCAGCATCTTGTAGAAGGCAAGCCGCGCGGGCACGCCGAGCTTGGGATCTCCCGCCAGGCTGACGGTACCGGCGGCCAGCATCGCCGTCATCACGTCGGCGACCCGTGCCGGATAGCGCATGCCATGGAGCAAGGCGGCTGCCCCGGCCGCGTGCAGGACGATCATCAGGATCGTCGACGCACACAATGCCAGCAGCGTCCCGGGGCCGAGCGCCGCGAGGACCCGCCAGTCGACATGGCGTGAGAGATAGAAGAGCGCCGCGCCTCCAACCAGCAGCCCTGCGCCCCAGAGCAGGCGCTTGCGCGTCAGAAGGTTGCTCACGCCGGGCTCCGCAAGCGGCGCGGCAGCTCATGGCGGCATCGAAGTTCGAAAACAGGCAGCGCAGTCGCGAGCGGCATTTCTACGACTCTCTCAAGGCCTTGCGCCGGACGAAGAGCCATAGATAGGAACTCGGATCCGTACCGTTGATGATGTAATCAGGGTCGCTCAGATAGTCCTTGAACGGATAGCCCGTCGGCATCGAAGCCATGATGAAATTCGAATAGACCGCAATTGCACAGATGTTGTTGCGTTGCAGATAGCGGTCGATCTCCTCGGCTGTCTTCAACAGGAAGAGCTCGCGATTGACCGCCGAGAAGATCATGAGCCGCGGCCTCGCCCAATGGTAGGACAGCTGATCGACCTCGCTGAGGTAGCGGCAATCCTCGCCGTAGCCGGACAATTTCTGCTCGAAGGCCACGATCGGATCCCGCAAGCCCGGCGTATAGATCGGAAAGAAGGTGCGCCCGATATTGGCCTTGGCCTGCAGCGATAGCGCAACGACGAGGACGGCGGCCGCCGCCCCAGCTGCCAGCCGGATCGGCAGGGCCGGGACCTGCCTTTCGCCGGGCGCGCCCGGCGCCGCGATGTCGCGGCCGCTCAGCCTCGCATAGGCCGTCGTAGCGACCAACGCGCAGATGGCCGACAGCAGGACATAGGTCTGGAGCGTATAGCGCGAATTCATCGCCAGCCATTGCGAGACCGCATGGCCGCCGAAATCGAGCCAGCCCGAAAAAAGAACCGACTGCATGATCAGGATCAGACTCAGGCAGATCAGGATCATAGCCACCGGGGAGCTCGGCCTGCGACGGATGAAGCGCACCAGCGCCAGGACAACGCAGATGATCGCGACCGAAAAGCCGCAATAGGCCAGGATCTGTTGAACAGGTCCGAGATCGCGGGTGAACAGCGTCAGGATCGGATTGTGGAGCAGATCCTCGGAGATGACGCGCTTGTCGTTGTAGAGCTTCAGAAGCGGCGCGTAGGGCGTACCCGCCAGGACCTCGTCGCTGGTGACATTACCCGCACTCAGCGAGCCCGTCCGGACCAGGTTCACGATCAGATGGCCGAAACCGACCACCGCGCCAAGGCCGGTCGCGATGCCGAGGCACAGCCCGAGCCGGAAACGTTGCCCAAAGCGATAGCGGCCTTGCGTGCGCGACAGCAGGAGTGCGGCGCAACCGCCGAGCGCCGTGAGCGGCACCAGGAAGATCGCGAGCGAATGGCCGCCGGCAGTGAAGAATGCCGCCGCCGCGAAACTGGCCGCGACCGGCAGAATGCGCCTCGCGCTGTGGATCGGCGACGCACAGCAGCCGACGAACAGGGCGATCAGACACAGGAGCGGGATCAGTCGAAACGCATCGCGGCTATGGGACGAAACCATGTAGCCGAGGCCGGGAATGCTGAAGAGCAGAATGATCGTCAGAAGGGTAGGCGAGACGCCGCGCACGCGCTGGAACAGCAGGGCCAGGCTTAGCAACAGCAGTGGCACCGTCGCGATGATCGCACCGGGCGCGGCCAGATTGGCCCCATTTGGGCGGGCCCCAGTCGCCGCGATCGCCGAAGCGAGATAGGCCGTCCAGAACGGGCCATGCAGATCGCCGCGCAGGGAGCCGTCCGCCAGCCCCGCTCCGCCAATGATTCGCCAGCCATCCCGATGACTGGCGAAGTGGAAAGCCTGTGCCAGGTATTGCGTCGCATCGCCGCCCGATGGCGTTCTGACGAAGTTGTGGGCGAAGACGTGCCCCGCGAAATAGAGCACGGAGCCGACCCCCGCCATGGCGAAGAGCCCGAGCAAGGTGATCTGCAGAGAGCCAGGCCGGATGCCGACGAGCCGCCCTGGAGACGCCAGGGACGCGCTCGGCCGCAAGAAATGGAAACTCGCCAGTGCGGCGGGAACGATCACCAGCAGGGGCACGAAGGCGAAGAGCCGCAGTGGGCTTCGCGGGACAAGATGCGCGAACACGATCGTCGTCAGCGCAACGATGGAAGGCGCCAGGCAGACGCCCGCGACAAACCGCGCGGAGCGCGAAAGCGGTATCGCTTTCGGGAGGCAGGTCGCGATCAGTCCCACTGAGAGGCCAACCAGCACGAGCTGCAGATGCCAGGCGACTGTTAGTGCAGGAGACATCGGCCGAGCCTGAGTTGGATCGCCCGAGCGGTCTCGAGCCTGCCAGACAAGTCGAGAGCACGCGGCAGCAGCATGTCGTCAGGCGGCGTCCGGCGCGGACATGGCGAGATAGCGCACCATGGCCTTGTACATTGGGGCCTGCGTCCAGCGGATGAAGACGGCATTGTTGCTGTCGCCGTTCTCGAAGGCCTTGTAGCGAAACTTGCCGTCCCCGGCATAGAAGCGGTCCATGGCGAAGGCCATATGCCGCTGGGCGAGATCGTGATCGCCATACACCAGGGCCGTCATGATCGCCTGAGCGACGTCGTGGGCGTCGACCGGCCAGGTCTGGTCGGGGCTCCAGCGCGGCTTCTCGCCGTCGATCAAATGCTCTTTCGAATAGGCCCAGCCACGCTCGATCGCCTCGGCTACACCGGCATCCTGGCGCTCGGCGTTGATCGCGATCAGTGCTTCGAGGATATAGCCGGTATGCCGACCGTCGATAATGGTATCGACGGCGTGCTCGCGATAAGCCGGCGAATAATACCAGGATCCGTCCGGATTCTGATGATGCACCAGGAGCTGCGCTGTGCGCGCTGCAAGTGCAGCCAAATCATCCCTCTGAAGCTCGACGGCGGCTCTGGCCATCATCGCACCGGCCGCGATGCTCGCGTTCAGAATGAGTCTGGTGTCCTTCGGGCCATAGAAAATGCAATCGCCTTCCGGAAGTTCCGCGACCCCGCACTCGTCCACCATGAAGCGCACACCGGACTCGACCAGAGCAAGCACCTCATCACGGTCGAGCAAGTGAAGAGCATCGAGAAGCCCTTGCAGAACGATCGTGGTGGTGATCGTCGCCGGCCAGTGGGGAGGGTGCTTGGCCGTCCCGCCCCAGTAGAAAGGCAGTCCCCACCCAGCATTTTGCGCCAAGGGCGAGCGGCTCTGGCGGATCAGGCCGAACAGGCGCTCCGCACGACGGCGCGTTTGCTCGCTGACGGGAAGGAGCCCCTCGCCCGAGAGGGCGTCTCCAAGGGCCTGCGGGATCACCGTTGCAGGTGCGGCCTGGAACAGACGCTTCGGAATCAGGGCGTGATACGGCTTCAGCACTCGCCGCGCGAAGCCCATCAGAGGGCCGATCAGCGGCCTGTCGCCAACCCGCGAGATCAGGTGGTCGAGCTGATATGGATCGTTGCCCGCATAGCCTTGTCGCTCCAGCCAGTTGCCCAGGCAGACGACCGCCTCGCCGACCCTTTTCAGCAGCTCGGCATCTGGTGCTGGGCCGCCCACGCGTTGTTGTTTCATCTGTGTACTCGATTGGAATTCGGGCACAGCTATAAGGGTCCGCGCGAGCCGTGTCAGTTTGGAAATCAGCGCTTGGTCAGGATCGCCTGCAGGTGACGAGGCTTGACCTTGCGCAGAAGCCAGCCCGTGAGCTCGATGTGGCGCAGGAGCAGGTCCGAGCGGACCACCGGCGGCGGCTTTGCCAGCGCCTCCTGGCTGGAGACCACCATGGCCCGCTGCGCCGCCTGCTCCAGCGTGACCAGTTCGCCGCCATAGCGCCCGACGCAATCCGACATCAGGGCATCCAGCACCTCGCAGGCCCGCTCGTCCGGCTTGAAGCCGCGCTCGATATCGATCAGCGAGTAGGAGTGCAGGAACAGGATAATGGTCCGCTCGCCCTGCGCCAGAAGCGTCTCGATCTGGCGGCGCAGCTCTCCAGGACTGCACCAGTCGGGGTCGAGCTTCTTGATCATCGAGAACAGCCGCGGCGCGCGCGAGAAGCTACCCAATGCAAGCTCGCAGCGCGTTACCGAAACCGGGATTTCCAGCACCTGCCCGTGCCGTACCGCGGCATTGACCGTCAGCGGCGGCTCGTTCAGCCCGCAATAAGGATACCCCCAGAACACGCTCGAATCGATCGTGATGCCGTTGGCTTCGAGCGCGGCCAGTGTGTCGTAGTTGGCACCGTAACCGCCCGCCCGGTGGCTGACCGGGCGCCGCCCCGTCCAGGCCTCGATCAGCTCCGCGCCCTGGCGGACAAACTCCGTCTGAGCCTCGCGGTCGAGCACCTTCATCGTCTGGGCCATGCCGTAGCCGCGCCGGCCTTCCGGAAAGGCCGGATGCGTGTGGAGCCCGACCTCATGGCCACGCTCGGCGATCTCCCGGGTGATGCCGGAGACGAGCTCCTCGCTCACCGTGCGCCGGTTCTGGACATCGACGAAGAAGGTGCCGCGACCGCCATGGCGCTCGACGATATCCATGATGCGCGGCGTTGCATGATCGCGGCCGCCCATGCGGCCGCGATAGGTATCCATCGGCGGGCGCGGCTCGAAGAAGTCCTCGACATCGACCGTGACGACGAATTGCGGACGCGCCTCGCCGAGGCTCATTTCAGCGCCCGCGCGATCACGAGATGGAAACGCGCATGCCGCCCGGCCCGGGGATGGCGGGACAGGCGCCGGTCGAGCCCCTCCGTCGCTCGCACCAACCCGTTCATCACCGGGAACAGCGGCGGCCAGATATTCAGCGGGAACTCAGGAATGAAATCCGGGATCACCCGCATTCCCGTGAGCTCCATCACGTCGAACCGTCCACGCAGCAGGCTGGCCAGCTCGTCGCGCGAGAACAGCACGCGGTGATAGCCGGAGGCACCGCCCACCAGGCGCTTGGCGAGCTGAGCGAGGTAGTACGGCGAGTAGTACAGATAGCGCGCGAACCGCGCCGTCTCCTCGCCGTTTATGATTGTCGCGCAGAAGATGCCGCCTGGGCGCAGGACGCGCCGGATCTCGTCGAGCGCGCCGTCGAGGCTGGGAAAATTGTTCGGCGCAGTGCAGGAGACGATCAGGTCGAAGCTATTGTCCGGGAACGGCAACGCCATGGCATCGCCGACGCCATAGGTCGCCGGCAGATCGCCGTTCTGGGCCTCTGCATGCACAATCATCTCTGGGCTGAAATCCGCACCATGTACCGCAAAGGCACCGCCCTGCTGACGTTTGGTCGCCGCGATCCAGCGGGTCAAGCGGCCTTCACCGCAGCCAAGATCGAGAATATCGCGCGCCTCGGCGACCAGAGGCATCATTGCCTCGCGCTCCAGACGATCTGTATAGATCTGGATCGGACGCGCGCGAATCTCCGAATAACCTTTCGCCTGCTCGTCGTAGAAGCGCAGGGTCTCATCGTTCATGGCTTCGGATCCGCATCTGCATGGCTGATAGGCAATTTCGACTTTCACTAGAGGAAGTTGCGTAAAATGGAAGGGAATTTTCACGCCGAGCAAGTCAAGAAGCGACCGCCATCACGAGCATCACATCCGAAAGGCAGTTGCCGATCGCAGCGGAATGTCGGATAGGAGCGCGTCGCTCCGCATGGTCGCCCGGCTCGGGTATTCCTCCCGATTCCCGCGCAGTTGAGGGGTTGGCGCGGACTATCCGCCGATTCGACGATATTTGAGACCGCGCCACGGGAAGCGAGATGTACAAGTCCAAGACTGTCGCCGTTGTCGTGCCTTGCTACAACGAAGAAAGGCTGATCAGCCGCGTCATCGAGACCATGCCCGATTTCGTCGACCACATCGTCTGTGTCGACGACCAGAGCCGCGACCGCACGGTCGAGATCGTGGAAGGTCATGCGGCGGCACAGCCGGGACGCGTCGTCCTGATCCGCCTGCCGCAGAACGAAGGCGTTGGTGGCGCCATCGCGGCGGGCTATCGCTGGGCGCGCGACAACGGCATCGACGCGACGGCGGTGATGGCGGGCGACGCGCAGATGGATCCGGACGACCTGCCCGCGCTGCTCGACCCGGTCGTAGCCGGCGAGGTCGACTACGCCAAGGGCAACCGCCTCTTCACCGGCGAGGCCTGGAAGATCATTCCGCGTGTCCGCTACATCGGCAACAGCCTGCTCTCGCTGCTGACCAAGATCGCCTCCGGATACTGGCATGTCGCCGACTCCCAGACCGGCTACACCGTCGCGACCCACAAGGTCCTGAAGACGCTCGACCTGGACGGCATCTACAAGCGCTACGGCATGCCCAACGACGTGCTGGTCAAGCTGAACATCTACGATTTCCGCGTGCGCGACATCCCGATCAAGCCGATCTACGGCATTGGCGAGAAGTCCGGCATCAAGCCGATCCGCCTTGTGCCGAAGCTCTCGCTCCTGCTGCTGCGCCTGTTCGGCTACCGGATGCTGCACAAATACGTCATCCGTGACTTCCACCCGCTGCTGATGTTCTACCTGACCGGCTTCATGCTCCTCTTCTTCGGCGCACTGACCGGCCTATATGTCATCATCCACCGCCTGTTCGTCGGTTCGGTCAGCGACAACACGCCGCTCTTCACGGCCTTTCTCATCCTGATGGGCTGGCAATCGGTCATGTTCGCCATGTGGCTCGACATGGAAATGAACAAGCACTTGAAATAAGTCGAGCCAGCGGAAGAAGGCGATGTGTGGCATTTTCGGAGTGATCGCGCGTCCGGGCGCGCTCGAGCGCCGGATCGTTGAACAGGCGGTTTCGCGCCTGTTCCTGCTATCCGAGACGCGCGGCAAGGAGTCGGCCGGTCTTGCGATCGCCGGCCCGGCGGCGATCACCTTCCAGAAGAGCGCCCAACGCCCGCGGGACTTCATCGCGTCGCCCGGCTTCGCTCCGTTCCTGCGCCAGGCAGTCGACGCGGTCTATCGCACCGGCGAACCCTTTGCGATGTTCGGGCATTCACGCCTCGTCACCAACGGCGCCCAGAACCTGCACGCCAACAATCAGCCGGTGCTCGCGGGCGGCATCCTCGGCGTCCACAACGGCATCATCGTCAACGACGGCGCGCTCTGGCGCACGATGAACGATGCGCAGCGCACGGCCGAGGTCGACACCGAGGTCATGCTGCAGCTCCTTCGCCGGCACCTCGGTCGCGGCGAGCCGCTTCCTGCCGCCCTGCGCTCGACCTTCCATCAACTCCTCGGCACGGTCTCGACGGCGCTGGTCTTCGAGGATCTCGACTGCATCGCCCTCGCCACGAACAACGGCTCGCTCTATGTCGCGCGCAATGCCGCCGACGGCACGACGGTGTTTGCCTCGGAGCGCTATATCCTCGAGGAGTTCCTCGGCACCGCCGGATTGAACTGGCCGGCGAGCCCGGACGCCATCCGCCAGATCGAGGCCGACAATGCCCTGCTGATCGAGCTCGGCGCGCTCACGGACCATGCGATCGGACTGGCCGAAGAGGCTTCCGAAGCGCCGGAGATCGCCGCGCGTCATCGCGATATCCGCGACGAGACCCCGACCGAAGCGCGTGATCACGCCGGCTTCAACTCTGCACCACAAGTCAGGCAGGCCGACTTCTCGCGCTTCGAGATCGACCGGGAACCGATCCGGGCGCTGAGGCGCTGCACAAGCTGCGTCCTGCCCGAGACGGTGCCTTTCATCGCCTTCGACGAGAAAGGCGTGTGCAATTTCTGCAACAGCCACAAGCCGAAGACCTATCTCGGCCGCGCGGCGCTCGCAGCCGAGGCCGAGAAGCTCAAGATGCGCCGCGGCGGCGCCGCCGCCGATTGCCTGATCACGCTGAGCGGCGGCCGCGATAGCAGCTACGGCATCCACTATGCCGTCAAGGAACTCGGCCTGAAGCCGATCGCCTACACCTATGACTGGGGCATGATCACCGACCTCGCCCGCCGCAACCAGGCGCGCATGTGCGGGGCTCTCAAGGTCGAGCACATCCTCGTCTCGGCCGATATCGCCGACAAGCGGGACAATATCCGCCGCAACGTTTCCGCCTGGCTGAAGCGCCCTGCGCTCGGCATCATCCCGCTCTTCATGGCCGGCGACAAGCAGTACTTCTACCACGCCAACGACCTGGCGAAGAAGCTGCACCTCGACGCCACAGTGCTCGCCTCGAACCCCCTCGAGAAAACCCACTTCAAGGCCGGCTTCTGCGGTGTGCCGCCGACCCTGGGCCATCGCCCCTCGCGCCTCGCGCAGTTGCAGATGGCCGCCTATTACGGCAAGGAATTCCTGTTCAACCCCAGCTACTTCAACAAGTCGCTGGTCGACACCACCGGCGCTTTCCTGAGCTACTATTCGATCAAGCACGACTACTTACGCCTGTTCGACTACATCCCCTGGGTCGAAAGCGAGGTCAACGACACCCTGCTCGACCAATACGATTGGGAGACGGCGAGCGACACGCGCTCGACCTGGCGCATAGGTGACGGTACCGCAGCCTTCTACAACTACATCTACTATCGGGTCGCCGGCTTCAGCGAGAACGACACCTTCCGCTCGAACCAGATCCGCGAGGGCATGATCGACCGCGACACGGCGCTGCGCCTGGTTGAAACGGAGAACGCGCCGCGCTTCGAATCGATCGCCTGGTACTGCAGCGTGATCGGGCTGGATCCGAGCGAGGTCCTGCAGAGGATCGCTGAGATTCCGACGCTCTACCCCGGCAAGGCCTGAGCCTCGCCCGATGCATGTCCTGTTCGACATCGGCCACCCGGCCCATGTGCACCTCTTCCGCCATGTCGCCAAGCGGATGCAGGCGCGCGGCGACAAGGTCACCGTCACCATCCGCGATCGCGGCATCATCGGCCGCCTGCTCGATCATTACGGCCTGCCCTATACGATCGCGTCGACGCCGCGGACCGGCCTCGCCGGTAGCGCCCTTGAGCTTGCCATCCACAATTGGCAGGTGCTGAAGGCGGCGCTCCCGGATCGTCCCGATTTTCTGGTCGGAACCTCCGTCTCGGTCGCCCATGTCGGCCGGCTGATCGGCAGGCCGTCGATCGTCCTCAACGAGGATGACGCCGACTATGTCCCCCTCTTCACCAAGATCACCTACCCGTTTGCGACCCGGGTGGTGATCCCGGAGATCCTGCGGGACGAGAAGACGGCAAAGGTCCGCACGCACAACAGCTATCACGAGCTTGCCTATCTCCACCCGGACCATTTCACGCCCGACCCCGACGCGCTCTCGCTGCTCGGCGTGGCGCCGGGCGAACCTTTCTTCATCCTCAGGCTGGTCTCGCTCACAGCGCATCACGACGCCGGCGAGGAAGGGTTGTCCGAGCAGCAGGTCGGACGCCTGATCGCCTTGCTGGAGCCGCATGGCCGCGTCTTCGTCAATGCGGAAGGCAACATGCCGGAGCGGCTGAAGCCCTACGCCTTCCGGGCGCCGCCCGAACACATGCACAGCATCATGGCGCATGCGACGATGCTGATCAGCGACAGTCAGACCATGACGATGGAGGCCGCGCTGCTGGGCCGCCCCGCCATCCGCTGCAACAGCTTCGTCGGCCGCTGCTCGGTCATCACCGAGCTGGAAGAGCGTTACCAGCTGGCTTGGGGCTTTCGCCCGGCGCAGTTCGAGGAACTGCTCGTGCTCGTCCGAACCTTGCTGGAGGATCCGGAGACGGAGAGCATCATGGCCCGGCGCCGCGCCCATGCGCTCGCCGAGAAGGTCAACCTCGCCGACTGGCTGATGGACCAGTTCGACAGGGGATTTCCCTAGAAGATTTTCCACGTCCTCCCGAACGCGGATCACGATGATCTATCCACGCGTGCTTAAGTGGACTTCTTCGCACGGCGAAACCCGTGCGTCGCTCCAGCGCCGTATGTGCCTGCGAGCCCGGCTCCCGCCTCCGGCGGCTATCTCGTACGCTCGAGCCCTGTGCGCACATAGATGCGCCACGGCGCTGCATCCCGGAGCTGAAAAGCCGGACTGTTCAGCAGCTTGGCGAAAGGCGTACCAGGCCCCGCAGTATCCACATAGAGGCCGTTATAGAGAACGACGGCGCAGATGTGCCGGTCATCGAGCTTACGCAGCAGCGTCTCCGTATCGGTCTCCTGCACCAGCTCGCGCAGATGCTTGCTGTAGAGCTGCAGGACCGGCCGGTCGGCATGGAAGCCGAGACCGGTATCCTCCGATACCGCGCGGCAGGTAGGCGGCAAGGCAGCGACCGTCGCGTTGAGCTTGCTTGAGACCACCGCATAGGCGCCCGTCGGATAATAGAGCCATCGCTTCGCCAGGATGGCCGCGCTGACGGCGCTCGTCAGGAGGAGCGTCGCGGGCAGCACGGTCACCGCCAATGCTCCGCGCCGCGTCTGCCGCAACCGGTTCGACAGCAGGCTGGCCGCTGCGGCAAGGCCCCACGCCACCAGCAGGGCAGCGAACACATACCATTGCATCGCATAGCGTGAGTTCAACACCGTCCAGTCCGACAGCCGATACGACGCAGTGTCGAACAGGCCCAGCAGCAATAGGCTCTGGCCGACGAACCAGACCGCGGTCAGGCCGCCCATCATCTCGCCGGATCGGTGGAGGCGGGGTGTTCGCGGCTGTCGGGCCAGCGCGCGCGCGCCCAGGCGCAAGGCCAGAACCGTGGCGAGCAGGATAGCCGCCAGGCTGGGCCATCCGCCGTCGCGCTCGATGCTGATCCTGAGCCGGCTGACCAGAATCGCGCCCTCTCCGATCCTGGCCTCTTCGCGCGCTGCATGCCCGAGGGCGTAGACGGTCCCGGCCATCACCTTGGCGGAATCGACATTGTCGCCCGAGAGCGAACCGGTCCGATAATAGGCGATGCCGACATGGAGTGCGCCCAGACAGAAACCGAACGCGACGGCGCTCGTCAAGACCATCGTACGCACCCGACCCGCTTCGCCACGCACCAGCATGAACAGGGTCCAGGACGCCACGATCACCGGCACCAGCACCAGCGACAATGCATGTCCCTGCATCGCCCAGGCGCCAAGTACGGCTCCAAGCAGCGCCGCGGCAAAACCGAACCGGCGGAGCCGCGAGGCGGCCTGCGCCGCTAGGAAGGCACAGAGCAACAGCAGGGCCGTGAGCCGAAAGGCGTCGCGATCCCCGCCGATCACGACTCCCGGAAACTGCGGCACAACGAGGATCAGCAGCACGACCAGCAGCGCCAGTCCGCGCATCCTGGCGGCGCTTGCGACCGCGACGCCGCCCGCGAGGCAGGCCAGCATGCTCAGCAGAAAGGCCAGGCGTGGTGCAGCCTGCGCCCCGGGGTCGGAGCCGGCGAACTCGGACCACACCAGCGCGGCCGCATTATAGGCGATCCAGAGCGGGCCATGCGCATCGCCACGCAAGGTCGCGTCGGCAAGTCCTTCGATGCCGGCGATCATGAAGAAGCTGCGGTGCGAGACCAGATGATCCGCCTGCGCCAGATATTGCAGGGCATCGGAATTGCCGATGGGCTGAGCCAGATAATAGCCCACCCGTGGCGCCAGCACGGCCATGACGATCGCGGCCGCGGCGATGCTCGCCCACAACACCGGGTCTCGCGGGTCGATCCGCCGGATCGTCCGCAGGAAGGAAGGGCCGCGCCGCCGCGAGGCGAGCAGCAGCCCGAGGCCCAGAACTCCCGGCGCGAGCGCATGCCACACCAGCGGCAGGCCCGGTGCGACCAGCGTCAGCCCAAGCAGGAGCGAGCCGGTGACGAAGGGTGACGCCGCGACGCCGAAGGCGAGGCGGCCATAGGCCGGCAGCGGCAGCAGCCGTGGCATCGAGAGCACGGCCGAGCCGAGCCCCAACGCGAGCACGGCCTGGCCGAGCACGAAAAACGACGCTGCGAGGTCAGTCATGCCGGCCCTGTCCCGAGGCTGGTCAGAGCGTTGCGCCCATGCGCTGGCCCCAGATCCCGAGATTGACGATCCGCCAGAGCAGGAAGTCGACCGGCTTGCGGCCTTCCAGCATGTCGGCCGCAAGTGCGCGCACGCCGTCGGCATTGAACAGCCCAGGGTAGCGCGCGAGCGTCGCTTCGACGCCTTCGGTCATCATCCCCTTCAACGGTCCGCGGAACCAGGCCTGTTCCGGGGTAGCAAAGCCGAGCTTGTCACGCCGCTGCAGCACTGCGGGCGGCAGGATCGCCTCCATGGCGCGGCGCAGCACCCGCTTGGTGTCGGCGCCGACGATCTTGTGGTCGTTGCCGAGCGCCAGGCTGAACTCCACCAGCGGATGGTCGAGGAACGGCACGCGCGCCTCGATCCCGTGCGCCATCGAATTGCGATCTTCCCAATGCAACAGCATCGACAGGTTCGAGCCATAGGTCAGGTTCATGCACAACGTGCGCAGATCGGTGACCGGCGGCAGGCCGAGCTCGATACGGGCGCGCTCGAAGGCGGTCCGATCGGAGCCTTGCGCCTGCAGCAGTTCGCCACCGAGCCAGTCGTGCTGGGTCATCGCCCTGTGCCGGTTCCGCAGCATGCCGGCCAGACCGATCGGCAGCAGCGGGATCAACGCATGCTTCGCCTGCTGGGCGATCGGCACCCCATGCCAGGCCTGGCGCTCCTGCATGGTGCGCAGCGCTTCGGCGAGCTTGAGCTGCTTGATCAGCCCCGCCAGATGGAAGGAGAAGCTGTGATGATAGCCACCGAGCTGCTCGTCGGCCCCCTGCCCGTCCAGCATCACCTTGACGCCGACGCGGCGCGCCTCCTCGAACACGCACCATTGTGCGAAGATCGAGGTCGAGCCGAAAGGCTCGTCCTGGTGCCAGGTGATGTCGGCGGCGCGGGCGAACACCTCCTCCGCCTTGGGGAAGATGAAATGCGGCTGCGTATGCGCATGCGCGACGACCGCATCCATGAACGGCTTCTCGTCGACGCTCTTTTCGGAGTAGCAGGCCGACACGGTGTTGACCTTCGCCCCACCGGCGTCGGACCCCATCATCTGCGACATCAGGCAGACGATGCTGGAAGAATCGAGCCCGCCGGACAGGCAAGAGCCGACCGGCACGTCCGAACGCAGATGGAGCCTGACGGCGTCGGTGAGCAAGGCGCGGAAGCGTTCGGCAGCCTCGCCCTCGCCGATCACGGTCTCGCCGGCCGTCGTCGGGTACCAGCGGCGAACCGGCGCGGCGGGCGCGCCGCCGCGGCTGGCGTCGATCATGACGCTTTCGCCGCCGCGTAGCTGGATGACGCCCTCGAACATCGTCTCGGAGGTGTGGTCCGAAATGCCCGAGGCGAGGAAGTCATGCACACGGGGAATGTTCATCCGCCCGGACAAGCCGGGCAAGCCAAGCAATTGCTTGATCTCGGAGCCGAAAGCGACGCCGCGCGGCGTCGCCGCGAGATAGAGCGGCTTGATGCCGTAGCGGTCGCGCGCCGCGAAGAGCGTCTTGTCGCGGTCGTCCCAGATCAGGAAGGAGAACATGCCCCGCAGTCGCGGCAGCGCCGCCTCGCCCCACAGCATGTAGGCGCGCAGCAGCACCTCGGAATCGGACGCGCTGGCGAAGATCTCGCCTTTTGCCCGCATCTCCTCGCGCAGTTCGATGTAATTGTAGATCTCGCCGTTGAAGACGAGGTGATAGCGGGCCGAAGCGTCCGCCATGGGCTGCAGTCCGGCATCCGACACGTCGATGATCGCAAGCCGCCGATGGCCTAGCGCAACCGGGCCGGCAGGGCTGGAATAGGTCTGCCAGCCGCCGCCATCCGGTCCGCGATGCGCAACGATGTCGATGCGCGCGGAGTCAGGCTCGAAGCCCACAGAAGCAAACAACCCGCACATCCGCGCAGTCTCTCTCCATTAGGAACGGCCCTCTTATCCGAGCGCGGCCATCGGGGAAAGGCGGCAGCGCGCGGGCGCGCCCCGAAGCGACCGCAGGTCTATATCTCCGCGTCGAATGCAATGTCGCCGAACAGCGCATAGGTCCTGCCGGAACTGGCAGCCCGGATCGAGGCGACCGCCATCGAAGACGAGTAGGCGGCGATCGAACGCTCACCGCTGTAAATATTGAGCTCCTGCGTCACGGAGAAGCTGGCCGCCGGCACAGCGCGCATCGAGGTCGGGAAAGGCAGGTAGTGCTGCAGGTAGCCGTTGGCGGCCTGATAGCATTCGAGCAGCATCACCGTGCCGGGCCGCCAGTGATAACGCTCGCAAAGCCGACGCTCTTCCACGGAGCTGCGTGGCTCCCACGGTGTCGGCGCCGTACAGGCCTCCAGCTTGATCCGCCGGAATGTCACGGCCCCCGCGGCCGGCGCCAGACGCACGGTGATGTTGCCGAGATCTCCGGCGCCCGGCGTCAACACCACGAAGCGGCGCCCGCTGCCCGAAGTGATCGTGCCCGAGACGCTGCCGATCGTCACATCGAGATTGCTACCGCTGAGCCCCTCGACGGAGAGGCACAATGGCGTCGCTGCGAAAGAGGCCACCCCCCACAATGCAGGCTCGACGACCTGCCGGATCGCGCCGGAGCTCAGCGTCAGATCGAAGCCGCTGCGGCTGAGCGTTCCACCGCCGCTATGCGCCTGCCAGCGGTCATAGCCGAACGTGCCCGCCGACAGCGCCCCACCGGCAAAGCCGCGCTGGTTGATCTGGAAGTCGCCATTGATCAGCAGGTTCGGCCGCGGCACGTCGCGCGCCCAACTGCTCGCCGGCAAGCTGACGAGGCCGGTCGCCCGGTCGACGACCAGCGCCTCGGTCCAGTTCGTCCCGTCGGTGCTGACCTTGATCCGGAGCTGGTCGTCGCCGGCAAGGCCGATCTCGGCCCGGCCGGACAAACCGTCCTGAAAGACCAGGCTCGCCGTCCGCGCCGCGCTCGCCTTGTTCAGCTTGAGCCGGTGATCTGTGCCTGCATGGTTGAACAGGGTGGCGTCAGCGGAAACGGCGAGCCGGTTCGTCGTATCCGCCGTCGCGTTCACCCCCCAGAGCGCCGCGCCGAGGCTGCTCTCCGGCTGCGAACGACGCCATTGCGTGCCGGTCCAGACATGATGCTCGGCCTCGTCGCTCACCCAGGCCTGCCAGCCGGAGCGCGGCGCAAGGAAGCTCCAGGCACCGTCCTCGAAGATGGCGAGCTCGTCCTGATGGCCGGCGAAGGCGCCGGCACCACCCACCGGCACGATATAGGCTGCGGTCTCAGCCGGTGCGGCCGGCGGCACGCTCTGCGTCCGGCTCGCGACGACGAGATGCACCAGCGCATCGAGCCGCATCAGCGCGTCATTGTGGGTGACATGCTTCTGCGCCTGCCCGGCGGCGAGCAGGGGCAGACTTAGACGCGGGGTTTCGCTCATGGAGCCTCACAAGGTCGGATCGGCACGCGGGAAGGCGCGCCATGCCGGCCGATTATGCGGGCTTCAAAAGCTGCGGGGATCGATTGCGATCTTATCCCCGCGCTCCCTTCAGTCGAGCTCGAAAGCTTCCTTGTAGTCGAGCTTCAGCGCCGGGTCCTGATCCTCCTTGCGCAGGATGCAGTTGCCGACGACCAGGAGCTCGATCTCCGAGCCCATGAAGCAGCGAAAGGCGTCGGTCGCGTTGCAGACGATCGGCTCGCCGCGGACGTTGAAGGAGGTGTTGACCAGCACCGGGCAGCCGGTCAGCGCCTTGAAGCGAGAGATCAGCTGGTGATAGCGCGGATTGGTCTCTTCATGCACCGTCTGGATCCGGGCCGAGTAGTCGACATGGGTCACAGCCGGAATGCTGGAGCGCGGCACGTTGAGCTTGTCGATGCCGAACAGCGCCTTCTCCTCCGCCGTCATCTCGCGGCGCAGTTCTTCCCGGACATCGGCGACGAGCAGCATGTAGGGCGAGTCACCGACGAGATCGAACCAGTCAGCCACATCCTCGCGCAGGACCGACGGCGCGAAAGGCCGGAAGCTCTCGCGGTACTTCACCTTGAGGTTGAGCGTCTTCTGCATCGCCGGCGAACGCGGATCGCCGAGGATCGAGCGGCCGCCGAGTGCGCGCGGGCCGAACTCCATCCGCCCCTGCATCCAGCCGACCGCCTTGCCGTCGGCGAGGCCCTGCGCCGTCGCCTCGACCAGCGCGGCATCGTCCAGGACCTCGAACTTCGCTCCGGCGGCCGTCAGCTCTGCCTCGATCTCGGCCTGGCTGAATTCCGGGCCGAGATAGCTGCCGCGCATCGCGTCGCCCTTGGTGGGCACCTCGCGCGGCTTGCCGTGGAAGAGGTGGTAGCCTGCGAGCGCCGCCCCGAGCGCACCGCCGGCATCGCCCGCCGCCGGTTGGATCCACAAGCCGTCGAAGATGCCTTCGCGCAGCAGCTTGCCATTGGCGACGCAGTTCAGCGCGACGCCGCCGGCGAGGCAGAGGTTCTTCATGCCGGTCTCGGCCCGCACCGAACGGGCGAGCCGCAGCACGACTTCCTCGGTCACCGCCTGGATCGAAGCCGCCATGTCCATGTGGAACTGCGTCAGCAACTGCTCGGGACCACGCACCGGTTCGCCGAACAGCGCGGCGAACTTGTCGTTCGTCATGGTCAGGCCGACGGCGTAGTTGAAGTAGCTCTGGTCGAGATGGAAGGTGCCGTCTTCCTTGAGGTCGACGAGCTTCTCCAGCATCAGCTTGGCGAAACGCGGCTCGCCATAGGGCGCGAGGCCCATGACCTTGTACTCGCCGGAATTGACCTTGAAGCCGATGTAGTAGGTCACGGCCGAGTAGAGCAGCCCGAGCGAATGCGGGAAATGCAGCTCCTTATGAACCTTGAGATCGTTTCCCTTACCGATGGCGAGCGTCATCGTCGCCCACTCGCCGACCCCGTCCATGGTCAGGATCGCCGCTTCCTCGAAGGGCGAGGGATAGAAGGCTGACGCGGCGTGCGAGAGGTGATGCTCGGTGAACAGCAGCTTCTCGACGTCAAAGCCGGGGCTGAGCTTCTTCAGCTCCTTGGCGATGATCTGCTTCTGGAACAGCTTCTCGCGCAGCCAGAGCGGCATCGCCATCTTGAACGACTGGAAGCCGCGCGGCGCAAAAGAGAGATAGGTTTCGAGCAGGCGCTCGAACTTGATGAAGGGCTTGTCGTAGAAGACGACGGCATCGAGCGCGTCGAGCCCGCAGCCGGCGACCGAGAGGCAGTACTCGACCGCATGTTTCGGGAACTCGGCGTCGTGCTTCCGGCGCGTGAAGCGCTCCTCCTGCGCTGCCGCCTCGATCCGCCCGTCGATGACCAGCGCCGCCGCGCTGTCGTGATAGAGCCCGGATATGCCGAGAATGCGCATGCGCTTGCGGCTCAGAACAGCGTGTAGATGAAGGGCGCGATCGCGCTGCCCTTGGTCAGGAACAGCAGGCCGCCGAGCAGCACGCACATCAGGAGGATCGGCGCCAGCCAGAACTTCTTTCGCGCCGCCATGAAGCGGAAGAACTCGCGCAGGAACGACATCGGTGTTTCCCTGTCAGAACTGGTCTTTCATCGAGACCGGCTCCGGCCCCGGCGGATCGCGGACGACCCAGTAGCTCCTCGCCTCCGGCTGAGACCTGAGCTTGAGAAAATCCTTGCCGACCAGCCGGGCGACCAGCGCCATCGGCGTGAAGACGAGGAAGAACAGGATGCCGAGCACGATCGGATTGATGATCATCGCCAGCAGCAGGCCGAACTTCATCCAGAGCTTGTTCAGCCGCGCCAGCAGGACCGGCCGGACCAGCGCGACGGCGAGGAAGCCGGCTGCGACGAGCGCGAGCCAGGGCCAGGCCTTGCCGGAATGCCAGGCATTGTAGAGGCCGATCAGCGCGAATACCGCCGCGAAGACGAAGCCGAACGACCGATCGCTCGATCCCTCGCCATCGTCATGGCCGGCCCCGGCCCCGAATTCGTGATGCACGCCCTTGGCCAAACCGCCACTCCTGTTCAGGCGGCATCCTCTAGGCGATTAAGGGGCGAAGGTACAGGGCAAGCGGGCCGCAAGCCCTGCCGTCATGGTCGGGCTTGTCCCGACCGTCGACGTCTTCCTTCGGGTAATGCGGTGTTCAAGGCGTGGATGCTCGCCGCAGGGGCGAGCATGACGCCAGCACCTCAGCTCAGCATGCGCGTATCGCCGCAGACCGAGATCTCCTGTCCCGAAATCGTCTTGGCGAAGGGCGAGGCCAGGAAGACGATCTGCTTGGCGATATCGTTCGGGTCGACGAACTGCTTGATCGAGACGCCGGCGAAGAGCCGCCCCGTCATCTCCTCATGCGAGACGTTGAGCGAGCGCGCCTTGTTGGCGATCACGCTCTGGATGCGCGGGCCATCGACCAAGCCGGGGCAGATCGCGTTGGCGCGGATGCCGAATTCGCCGAGTTCGGCCGAAAGCGCTTTGGTAAAGCCGATCACGCCCCATTTCGCCGCCGCATAGGGCGAGCGTAGCGGGAAGCCATGCTTGCCGGCCTGGCTCGAGAGATTGACGATCGAGGCGTTCTTCGACTGCTTGAGATGCTCGACCGCGAGCCGCGTGCAGTTGAACTGGCCGGTCAGGTCGATGGCGACGCAGGAATCCCAGTCCTCGGGCGCGATCTCGTCGACTCGGCCGGTCGGTCCGGCGATGCCGGCATTGTTGACCAGGCAATCGAGCCCGCCGAGCGCCGCAATAGTCTCCTCGAACAGCCGCGCCACTGCCTTGCGGTCGGAGACGTCGCAGACCGAGCGCGTGATCGCCGGATCGCTCTCGGCCATGGCCGCGAGCGCCTTCTCGTCAACATCGCAGATATGGACCTTGGCGCCCTCCGCCGCGAAGGCCCGCGCCGTCGCGCGGCCGATACCGTTGGCACCCGCCGTCACCAGCACGCGCAGGCCCTTGATCGTCAGATCCATCGTTTCCGTCCCTTTGCCTTTTGTCGTTTGCCGGTCATTGCCGGCCGTGATTGCGATCACTTTCCGGCCCTAGCCTGAGGCCAGCCTTCCCGTGCCCTCGATATGGTCCGCCGCCTGCTGGATATCCTCCGCCAGCGCCTCGCGTGCCGCCGTCGGGTCGCGTTCGCGCAGCGCGACGACCAGCGCCGCATGCATCAGCACCGCGCTGCCGCGGTCGAGCCGGCGGGCCTCGGCGCGCATGTCGAGATTGAGGATCGGCCCGGCCTTGAGCCAGAGGCGCTCGATCGTCTCGACCAGAAGCGGCATCCCAGCCGCTTCGTAGAGCGCAAAATGCAGGTTCCGGTTCGCCGCGACCGCGCCCGCGAGGTCCGGCGGATCGGCGCTCGCCGCCTTGCGAAAGGCCTGCTCATGGCTGGCGATCACGGCAATCTGATCCGGTGTGGCGATCTTCGTCGCCTCCTCGGCGGCAAAGCCCTCGACGACGAGGCGCACCCGGGTCAACTCGCGGAACTGCGCCAGGGTCAACACCGGCACCCGCACCGCCCGGCCCGGCAGGACCTCGAGCGCCTTGTCGGCGACGAGTCGGTTCACCGCCTCGCGCACCGGCATCATCGAGACCCCGAGCGCCTCGGCGACACGGCGCAGCGAGAGCTTTTCGCCGGGCGCCAGCCGCCCCGAAACCAGCAGCGAGCGCAGTTCCTCCGTCACCCGTTCGCCCAGCGTCTCGCGGGCCAGCGAGCCGATCTCGTCGAGGGCGCCGCCCTCCGGCCCCGCGGGAGCGGCGGCTGCGACTCCCAGCGTGGGCGAACGGCGCGAGGACTGGACAGGGGCGGTCATGTCTGCCAACCTAACTGTGATCACAGATCACGACAAGCGGCACAAAGACCGCAAACGAGACGAACGACAGCAAAACTCCGACGCCAAGAGGCGCGGCATGCGTTCTGGGAGGAACCAAATGTCAGATCAAAAGAAAACCGGCCTTTCGCGTCGTCAGGCGCTGGCCGGCCTCGGCGTCACCGCGACGGGGCTGATCGCCAGCCCGTCGATCATCCTGGCGCAGACGCCGGACGCGATTCGCTTCGGACACCTGACGCCGCGCACTGGCTTCCTTGGCCCGCTCGGCGAATACGGCGTGATGGCGGCCGACCTCGCCGCCGAGGAGATCAATGCCGCCGGCGGCATCAACGGCCGCAAGCTCGAACTGCTGAAGGAAGACTCGGTCAATCCCCAGACCGCCTCGACCAAGGCAGAGCGCATGGTCGAGCGCGACAAGGTCGCCTGTATCATCGGTGAGATTTCCTCGGCCTCGGCGCTGACGATCGCGCAGGTCGCCGGCCGGACCAAGACGCTCTTCGTCAACACCGGCGCCAATTCGGACGCGCTGCGCGGCGAGAACTGCAACCGCTACATGTTCCATGTCGAGCATCAGAACTCGATGTATGTGAAGAGCTGCGGCCGCGCGCTGATGGAGCAGGGCCTGGTCAAGGGCAAGAAGTGGTTCTCGCTCACTGCCGACTACGCCTTCGGCCACGATCTGCTCAAGGTCGCCAAGCGCTTCATGGAGGCCAATGGCGGCCAGTTCGCCGCCGACAAGCTGGTCCCGACCGACGCGACCGACTTCTCGGCCCTGCTGCTCGAGATCCGTGCCGCCAAGCCCGACATGGTGATCTCGAACCTCGCCGGCAACCAGATCACCAACTTCCTTAAGCAGTATTCCGAGTTCGGGCTGACCTTCCCGGTCGCCGGCTTCGGCTTCGACACCGCGCTCGCCTGGGCCGCCGGCAAGGATAATTTCGGCGGCATCTGGCCCTGCGTCTGGCACCATCTCATCGAGACCCCCGGCACCAAGACCTTCGTCGCCGCCTTCACCAAGAAGTACGGCAAGCCCCCGGAGAACCAGGCCTGGGGCGACTACATGGCCGTGAAGATGATGGCCCAGTCGATGAACGAGCTGAAGAGCGCCGAGACCGCCAAGATCCTCGAACATCTCGAGAAGGGCGCCAAGTTCGACGTGCTGAAGACGCGCGAGGGCTATTTCCGCGCTTCCGACCATCAGCTGATCAGCGAGATGTACGCGATCACCGCGCTGCCGGCCGCCAAGGTCAAGAACCAGTGGGACCTCTTCACCTCTTCGCCGCCGATCCCCGGCCCGAACGAGAGCATGGAGGTCATCGCGACCCAGGGCGACGAAGCCGTCTGCAAGATGAGCTGACGCCGCTCACGTCATTCTCGGGCGAAGCGAAGCGCAGCCCCGAGAACCTCATGACGAGAAGGCGCCTGCCGGCGCCTCCTCCGGCCTGAGATGCTCGGGTCAAGCCCGAGCATGACGCCCTCTTCGCCCAGGTCGACAGCGCGTTCGCGCCAACCTGCTGAACACCGCACTAAGCAAAGGCATTCCCTTGCTCACCCTTTTCATCCAGCAGGTGCTGAACGGGCTGCTCGACGGGGTCTATTACCTCCTGATCGCGCTCGGCCTGTCGCTGATCTTCTCGCTCGGCGGCATCGTCAACCTCGCGCACGGCGCCTTCTATGCGATCGGCGCCTATCTTACGATCGTGCTGGCGCCACATATCGGCTTCGGAGGCGCGATCATCGCCTCGCCGGTGCTCGTCGCTTTGCTCGGCATCGTCATCGAGCGCGGCCTATTCCAGCGCTTCTACCGCTCGGACCCGATCCTGTCCCTGCTCCTGACCTTCGGTCTCGCCATGGTCGCCGAGCAGACCCTGCGCATGATCTTCGGCGCGCCGCCGCTCTCCTTCTCGATCCCGCCGGAGCTGCGCGGCCAGATCTTCGTCGGCGACTTCATCTATTCGCGCTACCGCGCCTTGCTGCTGCTGATCGCGGCGGCCTGCGTCATCGGCCTCTGGTTCCTGCTGCAGCGCACCGCCTTCGGCCGCGTCGTGCGGGCTGGCGTCCAGAACCCCGACATGGTCGGCGCGCTCGGCATCTCCCTGCAGCCCTACATGATGGCGATCGCCGGCATCGGCATCGGCCTTGCCGGCCTCGCCGGCGTGCTCCTGGCGCCGATCTACTCGATCCATCCCGCCATGGGGCAGGAGATCATCACCCCGGCCTTCGTCGTCGTCGTCATCGGCGGGCTCGGCTCCTTCTGGGGCGTCGTCGTCGCCGCCCTGATGGTCGGCCTCGTCAAGGGCATCACCATCGGCCTCGGCTTCACGCAATGGTCGACCGCGGTGATCTACCTGATGATGCTGCTCGTCCTCCTCTTCCGTCCGCGCGGCCTGTTCGGCGAGCGCATCCAGCGCTTCGAGTGAGGCCGCGATGAATCCGACCGCACGCGACTATCTCCCGCTCGCCATCGCCGCCATCGGCCTGGCCGCCCTGCCCTCGCTGATGCATGCGATCGGGCTCGGCACCACCTCGGCCACCGAGGTCGTCGTCTTCGCCATCGCCTGCATGGCGCTGAACATCCTCGTCGGAACCACCGGGCTGGTCTCCTTCGGCCATGGCGCCTGGTTCGGCCTCGCCGCCTATGCCGCAGGCCTGATCCAGCGCAACTGGCTGCCCGGCCAGTTCGCGCTGCCGATCCTGCTGGCGCTGGTCTTCGTCGGACTCGTCGCCGTCACCTTCGGCGCGCTGATCCTGCGGCGAAGAGGCGTCTACTTCTCGCTGCTGACGCTGGCGCTAACCGCGATGGTCTATTCGGTCGCCTTCCGCTGGACCTCGGTCACCGGCGGCGAGGACGGGCTCGGCGGCATCAAGCGCCCGCTCTTCGCCGGCATCGATTTCGAGACCGCCCTGCCCTTCTACGCGCTGGTCGCGACCATCGGCTTTTGCGTCGTCTACGGCCTCTGGCGCTTCCACCGCTCGCCGGTCGGCACGGTCCTCGTCGCGATCCGTGAGAACGAGCAGCGCGCCCGCTTCCTCGGCTATGCCACCACCCGCTACAAGCTCGTCGCCTTCACGCTCTCGGCGGTGCTGACCGGCCTCGCCGGCACGCTCCTCCTCTTCAACAACCGCATGACCTCGGCCGAGCCGATCTCGGTCGCCTTCTCCGGCGAATTGCTGGCGATGGTGGTGATCGGCGGCATGCGCTCCTTCCTCGGGCCCGCGCTCGGCGCGCTCTTCTTCGTCGTCTTCCGCGACTATCTCTCCAGCGCCACCGAGAACTGGCTGTTCTGGTTCGGCCTGCTCTTCGTCGCCTTCATCGTCTTCTCGCCGGACGGTCTCGTCGGCGTCGGCCAGCGCCTGCTGAAGCCCTTCCGCAAGGCGCCGGCCGAGGACGCCGCAATGTCGGCGCGCAAGGCCGGCGCGGTCGAGCTCCCGGCCTTCATGAAGCCGGCCGATGCCGGCGACGGCACGATCCTCGCCGCGAGCGGCCTCGCCAAGAGCTTCGGCGGCATCAAGGCGGTCGAGAATGTCGACATCACCATGCGCGACCGCAAGCTGCATGCGCTGATCGGCCCGAACGGCGCCGGCAAGACCACCGCCTTCAACCTGATCTCCGGCCTGTTCCCGCCCGATCGCGGCGAGGTCCGCCTGCGCCAGCGCGATATTGCCGGCCTCTCGCCGGAAGCGATAACCCAGGCCGGCATCGGCCGCGCCTTCCAGATCACCAACCTGTTCCCGACACTCTCGGTCGCCGAGAATGTCCGCCTCGCCGTGCAGGCGCGGGCACCCGAGCGCTTCGGCTTCTGGCGCGCGGCAGGAGAGCTGGAAAAGGTCAACGACGAGTCCCGCCAGGTCATCTCGACCATGGGCCTCTCCGGCATCGAGGCGGCGGAAGCCGGCTCGCTCAGCTATGGCGGCCAGCGCCTGCTCGACATGAGCCTCGCCCTGGCGACGAGCCCGCGCGTGCTCCTGCTCGACGAGCCGCTCGCCGGCCTTGCCGCGGCCGAGCGCGAGCGTGTCGGCAACCTCATCAAGTCGATCTCGCGTGACCTGCCGGTGCTGCTCGTCGAGCACGACATCGACCGCGTATTCGCCATTGCCGACCATGTCACGGTGATGAACGAGGGCTCGGTGCTGGTCGACGGCACGGTCGAGGATGCCCGCTCCTCGCCGAGGGTGCAGGAAGTCTATATCGGCTCCGGTGCCCATGCGCTCGCCGAGAAGCCCCGCGAGAGTGCCGCCGGCTCCAAGGTCCTGCTCGGCCTCGACAAGGTCGACACCTTCTACGGCAAGAGCCACATCCTGCGGCAGGTCTCGCTCGATGTGCACGAGAACGAGATCGTCGCTTTGCTCGGCCGCAACGGCGCCGGCAAGTCGACCCTGCTCAAGACGATCACCGGCATCGCTCCGCCGGCGCAGGGCTCGATCGTGCTGGCCGGCGACGACATCGCCCGCCTGCCGCCGGCCAGAATCGCGCGGGCCGGCATCGCCTATGTGCCGCAGGGGCGCGGCCTCTTCGCCGGCATGAGCGTCAAGGACAATATGGAGCTCGGCCGCCTGCGCCGGATCACCGGCAATGGCGTGCGCTGGGAGGACGAGAAGATCTTCTCCTTCTTCCCGCGCATCAAGCAGCGCTGGCAT
This sequence comes from Allobosea sp. WAO, assembly GCF_001509835.1. GTDB lineage: Bacteria > Pseudomonadota > Alphaproteobacteria > Rhizobiales > Beijerinckiaceae > Allobosea. Next base: position 299,534 of record NZ_JXTJ01000010.1, on the reverse strand, counting down.
TCGCCGGCGGACTACCTCTCCGGCGGCGAACAGCAGATGGTAGCGGTGGCCCGGGCCCTCTCCGGCGACACCAGGGTGCTGCTGCTCGACGAGCCCTTCGAGGGGCTGGCGCCCGCCGTCGTCGAGGAGCTGTTCGAGGCCTTCGACAAGCTGCGCAAGGAGATCGCCATCGTGATCGTCGACCACCATCTCGATCTCGCGCTTGCGCTCTCCGACCGCACCGTCGTGCTCGAGCGCGGCCAGGTCACCCATACCGGCCCCTCGCGGGCGCTGAGCCAGGATCTCGCGCTGCGCCGGCAGGTGCTGTGGCTGTGAACTCGGCGTCCATAAACACCCTCCCCCGTCATGGTCGGCCTCGTGCCGACCATCCACGTCTTCCTCGGTCGAGCGCAGTGTTCAAGCCGTGGATGCTCGCCACAAGGGCGAGCATGACGGTCTGGCCCGAGACAACCGCTTTTTCAGATGCCTAACGACCTCAACCGGAACTCTTTTCGCATGACCAAGATCGCCATTGTCGGCTCGGGCCTCATCGGCCGCGCCTGGGCTACCGTCTTCGCCAGCCATGGCTTCGAGGTCGCGCTCTATGATCTCAAGCACGAGGCCGCGCAGGCAGCGCGCGCCCATATCGGCAACAATCTGGAGGAACTCGCCGGCCACGGGCTGGTCGACGATCCCAAGGGCGCCCTCGCCCGCATCCGTGTCGCGGCCGGCCTCGCCGATGCGCTGAAGGACATCGCCCTCGCCCAGGAGAACGGTCCCGAAACGGTCGAGGCGAAGCGCGAGCTGTTCGCCGAGATGGACCGGCTCGCGCCTTCCGGCGCCATCCTCGCCTCCTCGACCTCCTTCATCATGGCCTCGGCCTTTTCCGAGGCGCTGCCCGGCCGCGCCCGCTGCCTCGTCGCCCATCCGGTCAACCCGCCGCATCTGGTGCCGATCGTCGAGCTCGCCCCGGCGCCCTGGACCGACGCCGCTGTCATCGCCGAGGCCAAGCGGATCTACGAGCAGGCAGGCCAGGTGCCGATCACCCTGCGCAAGGAGAAGGCCGGCTTCGTGCTCAACCGGCTGCAGGCGGTGCTGCTGGCCGAGGCCTTCCGCCTGGTCGGCGAAGGCGTCGTCAGCGCCGAGGATGTCGACAAGACGATCCGCGACGGGCTCGGCCTGCGCTGGTCCTTCATGGGCCCGTTCGAGACCATCGAGCTCAACGCGCCGGGCGGGATCCCGGACTACTGCGCCCGCTATTCCGAGTCGCTCGACCGCATGGTCAAATCCTCGGAAGGGCTCGGCAACCCGTTCAAGCCGGAGACGGTCGCCGAAGTCATGCGCGAATGGCGCGGCGCGCAGGAGGCCGAGCGCGTCAAGCGCCTGAGCGACTGGCGCGACAGCCGCCTCGCCGCGCTGCAGGCGCACAAGCGCGCCTCACAGCACAAGCCGGACTGAATTCAAGACCAATCAGCCTCGAAGGACGTATCGCATGGCGAAGAACCGCAAAGTCATCATCACCTGCGCCGTCACCGGTGCGATCCACACGCCCTCCATGTCGCCCTACCTGCCGGTGACACCAGATGAGATCATCGATGCCGCCGTCGGCGCAGCCGAGGCCGGCGCGGCACTCGTCCACGTCCATGCCCGCAATCCGAAGACCGGCCAGCCCGACCAGTCGCCGGAAGCCTTCGAGCCCTTCCTCAAGGTGATCAAGCAGCGCTCGAACTGCGTCATCAACATCACCACCGGCGGCGCCCCGACCATGCTGGTCGAGGAGCGGCTGAAGCCCTGCGCCCATTTCAAGCCCGAGGTCGCCTCGCTCAACATGGGCTCGATGAATTTCGGCCTCTACCCGATGCTGAACCGCTTCAAGGAGTTCAAGCACGACTGGGAGCGCCCGTATCTCGAAGGCTCGGACGACCGCGTCTTCAAGAACACCTTCAAGGACATCGCCAACATCCTGACCACCTGCGCCGAGAACGGCACGCGCTTCGAGATCGAGTGCTACGATATCGGCCATCTCTACACGCTGGCGCATTTCGTCGACCGCGGGCTGGTCAAGCCGCCCTTCTTCGTCCAGTCGGTATTCGGCCTGCTCGGCGGCATCGGCCCGCATCCGGAAGACGTGATGCACATGAAGCGCACGGCCGACCGGCTCTTCGGCGACGACTATCACTGGTCGGTGCTCGGCGCCGGCCGCCACCAGCTGCCGATTGCGGCGATGGCGGTCTCGATGGGCGGCAATCTACGCGTCGGCCTCGAGGATTCGCTCTGGCTCGGACCGGGCCAGCTCGCCAAGTCGAACGCCGATCAGGTCCGCGCTGCCCGCCAGATCGTCGAGGGCCTCGGCCTCGAGATCGCGACCCCGGACGATGCCCGCGAGCAGCTCCAGCTCAAGGGCGCCGACAAGGTCAATTTCTAGGGCCTGCTAAGTTTGCACGGAAACACCTCGTCATCCCGGCCGAAGCGCCGGGATCCATCGTAAGGCGCCGCGCTCTACGATGGATCCGGATCTGCGCGGCTCTGCCGCTTGTCCGGGATGACGGTGGGGTTTCCGGAAGACCCGGGATGCTTGAGTGACCTGAGCGGCGCGCTTCAGCGCCCGGCCACCAACGCGAAGAAGTCGGGCGGCCCCATCTGGCCGCCCTTCAGCACCATCTCGATCCCGTCGAGCCGAGGATCGTCGCTATGGGCGCGGCAGAGCGGCGCGCCCGGCACCAGGGCTGCGCGATGCGACAGCCCCCAGATGTCGAGCATGCGCACGGCCAGCGTCGAGGTGTCGCCGCCGGCCACCACCAGCCGCCCGATCGCAGCCTCCGCCACGATGGCGCGCAAGAGTTCGCCCGTGGCCTTGGCGACACTGGCGGTATCGCCCGGCGCGCCGGCAGGCCGGTCGGTGACCAGCATGACGTCGCTTTCGCCTAGCAACCGCCGCGCCTCGTCGCGCAGCGCCGCCACATGGCCGGGCTCCCCGAGCAGACGGGCGGGATCGACCGCGATCCGCGCATAGCCCGAAGCGGCCTCGACCTGCGCCCGCGTGACCGGCGAGAGGCTGCCGACCAGAGCGAGCACCGGTCCGGCCGGTTTCGGCGTCGCTACGGCGGCCCTCGCCTCCCCGCCACGGCCGAGCAGCGGCGTCCCCGACAGCGCCTGCGCGACCGAACTCGGGCCGACGACGAGCATCGGAGCAAACGCCGCCCGCCCCGCGATCGCCCTTCCGGCCACGGCGAGATCCTCGACGCGCGCAATGTCGAAGAGCAGCGGGCCGGCGCAGTCGGCGAGACGTGCCGCGAGGCCATCGGGATCGCCATAACTGAGATAATCGACCAACCCGATCTCGCCGAGCCCCTGCGCCGCGAGATGCAGGCGCAAATCCGCCTCGCCCATCGGCGTCGCCGGATGGACGCTCATCGTCGGATGCCGGTCGATCCGGTGCACGGTGCCGCCGCTACCGGCGGCGGCGAACAGGTTCCCGAACAGGCAGTAGCGGCCGAGATTGGGTTGGCCGCCGATGATCGGCAGCAGGCTGTTGGCGAAATGCGGTTGCAGCGCCCGCACCGCCACGCCAATGCTGCCGAGATGCGGCGCGCTGTCGAAGGTCGAGCAGCATTTGTAATGCAGCAGGCCGATGCCGCGTTCGGCAAAGAAGCGCCCGGCCGGGTCGAGCTCGGCCGCCATTGCTTCGGGAGCCATCGCCCGCGTCGCGCCGGCAATTCCGAGCGCGTCGAGGTCGCCGGCGCGAGCGAGCTGCTCTGGCGTCGGAATGCCTAGGAAGAGCAGCGCCCGCTGCCCGCCCTCGGCCAGCACCGAGAGCGTATCGGTCGAGCCGGTGAAATCGTCGCCATACCAGGCGTAGCGAGGCAGCGCTCCGGCCATGACAGCTCAGCCCGCCGCCGCGCCGAAGAAGGCGAGCGCCTGCTTCAGTTCCGGGTGCTGCTGCGCCGCCTCCGCGACCGGCACCCCGCCAGCCACCGCCTCCCAGGCCTGGCGGATGCTGGCGACGCCGGCCGCCGGACCGCCGGGATGGGCGAGGATGCCGCCGCCCGCCATGAACAGCAGATCGGCATGGCCGATCGCGTCGAAGGTCGGCTGGGCCGTGCCGGCCCATTGCCCGGAGGAGAAGGCCGGCATGACCCGGTCGTCGGCGCCGTCGGTCAGCGGCGTCACGCAGTCCCGTGCCGAGGAGACGACCTCCTCGTCCTCCTGAGCAAACTTCCCCTGCACGCCATGGACATGCATGTGGTCGACACCGGCGAGGCGCCAGAGCGTCTGATAGGCCTGGAAGGAGATGCCGAGTAGCGGGTGGCGCGAGATCGCGCCATAGCCGTTGCGGTGCCCGTGCAGGGCGAGGTCGGTCGAGCGCCGCAGAGTCTCGATGGCCGAGAAGCCGCACCAGTTCAGGCTCGCCATCACGCAGGTGCCGCCCTCGCGCGCCACGAGGTCGGCATGGCGGCGCATCGCGTCGGTCTCGTCGGTGATGTTGAAGGCGATCATCACCGCCTTGCCGGTTTTGTCCTGATGGCGCCTGACCGCGGCCATCACCGCCGGCACGCGCTGCGCCAGCGGCGCATGCACCGGATCGGCGCAGATCTCGTCATCCTTGATGAAGTCGAGCCCGGCTTCGCAGAGCCCCGCGACCAGCTCGGCCGTCTCATCTGCGCTCAAGCCCACATTGGGCTTGATGATCGAGCCGACCAGCGGCCCGCTGGCGACCCCGGCAAGCCGGCGCGTTCCCGCGATGCCCTGCGCCGGCATCGGAAAGCGCCGTCGGAACGACCAGGGCAGCGTGATCGTGTCGAGCCGAAGACCCGTGACCTCGCCGAGATCGTAGAGATTGCCGGCGACGATCGAGGCCAGCGTCGCGAGATTGGCACCGACATTGTCGACCGGGAAGGAGATGGTGACGCGCGCCCGCCGCCACGGCCCGGCGACGCCCTTGCGCGCCAGCCAGGCATTGGGAAGGCTCGGCTCGTCCGCTGTTTCGAGAACCGCCACATTGGTGACGACGGCCCGCGCCCGCTCGCGCAACGCATCGGTTTCGCCGGCGACGCGGGTGAACGTGCCGCAGGATTGCTCGCCCGCCATCACCTCCGCGACCTTGCGCGGGTCGAGCGGCGTCTCGATCAGATAGGAGGCTTCGAAGCGATTGTTCGTCATCTGCGCAATCCTGGTCGTTCCCGGAGGGCGTCAATCTCGGGCTCGCCCCGAGAATCTCATGACCAGAAGCGCTGGTTTCCGAGATAGCCGGGTCAAGCCCGGCCATGACGCACTGTATGCCGCGCGCCTTCAACCCGCTGCAGCGGCGAGCCTGCTGAGATCCGGAAACGGCCGCACCGGGTCCTTGCCGTCCCAGGTCTCCGCGGCCTCGCGGATCAGGCGGAACATCTCGCCCTTGGGGCCGGCGACCTCGGAGAGCTCGATCACCGTGCCGGGATGGTAGTGGGTGTCGAAATAGACGAAGCGTCCGCGCTCGCCGACCTCGCCCGACATCACCGGCTTGAAGCCCTCGGCGAGCAGCCGCTCCATGTCTGCATCGTAGTCCGAGGTCCAGTAGGCGACATGCTGCAGGCCGGTATGCCCGGCATCGGTGAAGTCCTTGTACATGGACGGCACGGCGTTGCGGCACTGGATCAGTTCGATCTGCAACGGTCCGGAATTGGCGAGTGCCACTGAATTATGCGGCTCGTACTCCTCGCCCTTGTACCGGTAGTTTTTGATCGGCACCTTCGGATTGTAGAAGAACGGGCCGACGCCGAGCACCCGGCTCCAGTAGTCCATCGCCGCCTCGATATCGGGGACGACATAGCCGGCCTGGCGGATCTGGCCGAAGAAGCGGCTCATGGCTTTGGTCTTTCGCTTTCGAGAGGGGAATCAGAGGAAGCCGATGGAGATCCACGGCACGGCGGCGACGATGACGAGGCCGACCAGCAGGGCGAGCACATAACCCCAGATATATTTCAGCCCCTCGTCGGGATTGATCTTCGAGATCGCGCAGGCGCCGTAGTAACCGACGCCGAAGGGTGGCGCGAAAAGCCCGATGCCCATCGCGAAGATCACCACCATCGCGTAATGCACCTCGTGCACGCCGATCTGCTTGGCTATCGGGAAGAGCAGCGGGCCGAACAGCACGATCGCCGGGATGCCCTCGAGCACGCTGCCGAGGATGACGAAGGCGACGATCGAGATGGCGAGGAAACCCCAGGTGCCGCCGGGCACCGCCGCCATGACCTTGGCGAGGTCCTGCGAGAAGCCCGACTGCGTCAGCCCCCAGGCCATCGCCGTCGCGCAACCGATGATGAAGATGATCGCGCCCGTGAGGGAGGCTGTGTCTACCAGCATGCCCTTGAGCCGGCGCCAGTCGAACTGGCGATAGATCAGGATGCCGGCCAGCACGGCATATGCGATGCCGATGGTCGAGACCTCGGTCGCGGTGGCGACGCCCTCGACCACCGCAGCGCGGATCACGAAGGGCAGCGCGATGGCGGGCGCCGCGATCAGGCAGAGTCGGCCGATCTCGCGCTTCGAGTATTTGGTGACATGGCTGAGGTCCTCACCCCGGTTGCGCCGCCAGACGACGAAGCAGAGCGCGATGCCGAGCACGACGGCCGGCAGCATGCCGCCGGTGAACAGGGCCGCGATCGAGACGCCGGTGACCGAGCCGATGGTGATCAGCACGATCGAGGGAGGGATCGTCTCGGTCTGCGCGCCGGTCGCCGAGAGGAGCGCGACGAGATCGCCCGGCTTGGCGCCGCGCTTCTGCATCTCCGGGAAGAGCACCGGCGCGATCGCGGCCATGTCGGCGATCTTAGAGCCGGAGATGCCGGAGACCAGATACATCGCGCCGACCAGCACATAGGAGAGCCCGCCCCGGACATGGCCGAGCAGCGACGCCAGGAACTGGATCATGGCGCGGGCCATACCGGTCATCTCGATCAGCGCGCCCAGGAAGATGAAGAGCGGCACGGCGAGCAGGATGAGATGGCTCATGCCCTCATCGAGCCGGCCGACCATGACGATCATCGGCGTCGAGGTCGTCAGCGAGAGATAGCCGAAGGTGGCGAGCGCGAAGGAGAATGCGATCGGAACGCCGGCGAAGACGTTGGCTGCGACGATGCCGACAAAGAAGATCAAGAGGTTGAGCTTGCCGAGCGGCTTCAGCGCGGGGCCTACGACGTAGAACAGGGCGACCAGCGCCGCAGTTATCCCGGCCGCCAGCACGACGGTTTTCCAGGAGCCGAAGCGCATCAGCCGGCAGAAGGCGGCGAACAGCATCAAGACGATGCCGATCGGCAGCGCCGCGGCGCGCCAGCTATTGGCGATCTCCAGCGCCGGCGTGACGATGAAGCGCTCCTCCTCGGCATAGTCTAGCGCATCCGGCAGGATCATCACCAGGAAGGCGATCGCGGCGGTGATGGCGAGCGCCTCGAGCAGGAGCCGCGTTTGCGGCCCGACGCGGCTGACGAGGCCGGTCATCCGCATATGTTCGCCGCGCCGGAGCGCGACGACGGCTCCGAGCATGGAGAGCCAGAGGAACAGGATCGAGGCGAGTTCATCCGACCAGACCAGCGGGGCGTGGAAGGCGTACCGGGCGGTGACGCCGGCGCCGAGGATGACGATCTCGGTCAGGACGAGCACGGCCGCAACCGCCTCGACCAGCGAGCCGACCGCATGGTCGAGCCGGCCGACGAAGCGTCCAAGGCCCGTCGCAGGCAAAGCGTGCGACGGCATCATGGCGATATGCCCGGCCATGGCGATTTCCTTCATTTCCTATTCGCGGTCATCCCGGGGATTACAGGAGGCCCGGGATGACCTTGATCCGATGGGTCGACTCGCTCAAGCGAGCTTGCCGACCGCGCCTTCGAGCAGGCCCCAGGCCTCGGCGCCGAAGCGCTCCTGCCATTCCTTGTAGAAGCCGCCTTCGCGCAGCTTGGCCCGGAAGCTGTCCGGATTGGTCTTGTTGAAGGAAAGCCCCTTCGACTGAAGGTCGGCCTGGACGGTCTCGTTCAGGCTCTTGATGTCGCCGCGCTGGGCGACGCCGGCATCGTTGATGGCGGAGGCCACGATCTTCTGGATGTCGGGCGGCAGGCCGCGCCAGGCGCGCCCGTTGGCGATGAACCAGAACCCGTCCCAGATATGGTTCGAGATCGCGCAGTGCTTCTGCACCTCGAACAGCTTGGCGACCTGGATGATCGGCAGCGGGTTCTCCTGCGCGTCGACCACCCTGGTCTGCAGCGCCGAATAGACCTCCGAGAACTGCAGGCTGGCGGGGGCAGCGCCGAGCGCCTTGAACATCGAGATCGAGAGCGGCGAGACCGGCACGCGGATCTTCAGCGAGGCCATGTCGGCCGCCTGCTCGATCGGTTTGCCCGAGGTGGTCATCTGGCGAAAGCCGTTGTCCCACATCTTCTCGAAGGCATAGAGGTTCACCTTCTCGATGGCGGCGCGGACATGCGCGCCGACCGGCCCGTCCATTGCCTTCCAGACCTGATCATAGTCGGCGAAGGCGAAGCCAACGGCGTTGATCGCCGCTACCGGCACCAGCGTCGCGATCACCAGCGCCGACGGCGTGAAGAAGGTGATGCCGCCATTGCGGACCTGGCTCAGCATGTCGGTGTCGCCGCCGAGCTGGTTGTTGGGGAAGATCTTGATCTCGACCCGGCCGTTCGTCTCCTTGGCGACGCGTTCGGCCGCCTGCTGGGCGCGGATGTTGAGCGGATGGCTGAGCGGCAGGTTGTTGCCGTATTTCAGCTCGATCTCGGCGGCCCGCGCGATCATCGGCATGCCGATCAGCGAAGCAGCGGGAACGGCGGCGAGGCTCTGCAACGCAGCGCGGCGGGTCAGTCCGGTCATGATGTCCTCCCAGGTTCGCTTGATGCGATTTGATTGCTCTTGATCGTCTTGCACTCAGGATAGAAATCACGTCTGATGGTCATCAAGATCATTTTGTGATGGTTTTTGATGGAATGAACATCCCGGTTTCGACGCCCGCACAGCTTCTGGAGGCGAACTCGGAGGCCGCTCCACGCCGGCGCCAGATGGCGCGGGTCGAAGATGTCGCGAAGCTCGCGGGCGTCTCGACCGCGACCGTCGACCGCGTGCTGAACCAGCGGCCGGGCGTGCGGGCCGCAACGGTACAGCGCGTGCTCAAGGCGGCCGGAGAGCTCGGCTACGTCATGGAAGGCGCCCTCCCCGCCAGCGCGTTGCGGCCGCTCCGACTAGCCTTCCTGTTGCCGGCCGGCACCAACCGCTTCCTCAGCCTGCTCGGCCGCCAGATCGCCGGTGCGCAGGACCAGCTCGCCTCCTTCAACATGCGCGCCCGCGTCGAATACATCGAGAGCTTCAAGCCCGAGCTTCTCGCCCAGCATTTGCGCCAGGCAGGACGCGACGTCGACGGCATCGCCTTCATGGCGCTGGAGCACCCTTCCGTGCGCGAGGCGGTCGACGGCCTCGCCGAGCGCGGCGTGCCGATGGTGACGCTGATCTCCGACATCGCCAACAGCCGCCGCGTCGCCTATGTCGGCCTCGACAACCGCTCGGCCGGGCGCACCGCCGGTTATCTCGTCGCGCGCTTCATCGGCCGCCGTCCGGCCAAGGTCGCGATGATCGCCGGCAGCCTGAGCTATCGCGCCCATGAGGAGCGCGAGATGGGCTTCCTTCACCTGTTCCAGGAGCTTTATCCGGCGATCGAGGTCGTCGGCCTGCGCGAAGGGCATGACGACGAGGGCCAGAACTACCGGCAGACAAAGACCCTGCTGGCGCAGCATCCGGACCTCGCGGGCATCTACAATATCGGCGGCGGCGCCGAGGGCATAGGCCGGGCCCTGAAGGAGACGGTACGCCAGCACGAGGTCGTCTTCGTCGGCCATGGCCTGACGCCGGACACCCGTGCTCTGCTGATCGACGGCACCATGGACGCGGTGATCACCCAACACCCGCAGGCGACGCTGATGACCTGCGTCTCGATCTTCGCCAATCTCCGGGCCGGGCGACCGGCGACCGAGGGCACGAGCCGGCCCAGCACGGAGATCGTGCTGCGCGAGAACCTGCCCTGAGGCTCGCGGTGCCGGGCCGCCCTCAGCGCCCGGTCAGGAAGTAGCCGGACAGGAAATAGGCCATGGCCGAAATCGCACCGGCCGCCGGCATCGTCACGATCCACGCGAAGACGATGCCGCGCGCCACGCCCCACCGCACCGCAGCCATCCGACGGGCCGCGCCGACACCGATGATCGCGCCGGTGATGGTGTGCGTGGTCGAGACGGGGATGCCGAGATAGGTCGCCATGAACAGGGTGATCGCCCCGCCGGTCTCGGCGCAGAAGCCCTGCTGCGGCGTCAGCCTGGTGATCTTCGAGCCCATGGTGTGGACGATGCGCCAGCCGCCGCAGAGCGTGCCGAGCGCCATCGCCGCCTGGCAGGAGATCACCACCCAGAACGGCACCGAGAAGGTGTCGCCCATCATGCCGTGCGAGAACAAGAGCACGGCGATGATGCCCATCGTCTTCTGCGCGTCATTGGCGCCATGGCCGAGCGAGTAGAGCGAGGCTGAGACGAATTGCAGCGCCCGGAAGGTGCTGTCGGCCTTAATTGGCGCCACCTTCAGAAAGCTCCAGGAGACGATCAGCACCAGCAGCAGCGCCAGCGCGAAGCCGATCGCCGGCGACATGAAGATCGCGACGAAGGTCTTGCCGAGCCCCCACCAGACGATCGAGGAGAAGCCCGCCTTGGCGAGGCCCGCCCCGACCAGACCGCCGATCAGCGCATGCGATGAGCTCGACGGGATGCCGGCGATCCAGGTCAGCACGTTCCAGGCGATGGCGCCGGTCAGCGCACCGAAGATCACCCGGTCGTCGACGATCGCCGCCTGGATGATGCCCGAGCCGACGGTCTGGGCGACGTGCAGCCCGAAGAACATGAAGGCGATGAAATTGAAGAAGGCGGCCCAGAACACCGCCCATTGCGGCGCCAGCACCCGCGTCGAGACGATGGTGGCGATCGAATTCGCCGCGTCGTGCAGGCCGTTCAGGAAGTCGAACAGCAGGGCGACGGCGATCAGGAAGATCAGGGCGGTGGCGACACTCGAAAGGTCCACGGCGCGTGCCGCCTAGAGATGTTCGAGCACGATGCGGCTGACCCGCTTGGCGACATCCTCGAGCCGGTCGACCACCTTCTCGAGATGGTCGTAGATCTCGGCACCGACGATGAAGCCCATGGCGTCGCCGCCCCGATGCGCCCGGAACAGCGCCTTCAGGCCGTCGCCATGGATCTCGTCGGAATGCTCCTCGATCGCGCCGATCTCCTTCGCGAGGGCTCCGATCGCGATCGCATGCTTCTTGATGTCCCGCAGCATCGGCAGCAGGACGGAGACACGCTCCGAAGCCTTCACGATCACCGCGCCGAGCTCGGCCATGCCGGGCTCGAAAGCCTCGACCTCGTAGAGCGTGATCGCCTTGGCGGTCTTCTTCATCTGGTCGATGGCATCGTCCATCGAGCCGATCAGCTCCTCGATGTCGCCGCGGTCGAACGGTGTGATGAAGCTGCGCCCCGTCTCCAGCATGACCTCGCCAGCGACCTCGTCGGCCAGATCCTCCTGCTTGAAGATCTCGGCACAGCCGGCCTCGACTGGCATCCGCCCGGAGAGCAGCGCATCCAGCGCCTTCGCCCCAGCCACCAGCGGGACCGCATGCGCCTCGAACAGATCGAAGAACTTGGGTTCTTTCGGAAGCAGCTTCTGGAACCAGCCGAGCACCGCGCACCTCGTCGTGATCGCACGGCCAGCCTCGCCGCCAACAGCGAAAAACAAGCCGAATTGCCGGCAGCTTGTGTGACAGTTTCATGACTGCCGCAACTGCATGCTGCGCTGTCTCACCCGTTCTTTCGCCTTGCCGCCCTGTGTGGAGCGAATGGGTTACCTCGCCGGAGCAAGGCGGGCCGGGGCCAAAGCCCCCCTCCCTTGCGTCATCTTGAATTGGCAAGCGTTACGCGGAGGCGCATAGCTATCGCGGCTGGCGGGGCCCTGAAGGGAGGACTGGCCATGCACGCAATCGTCAGAGCCTATTCCGGCAAGGGAGCCAAGGAGCTTTTCGACCTGCTCGAGAAGCGCAAGGCCGACGTCGAGAAGCTGATGCGGACAGTGACGGGCTTCTCGAACTACGCGCTGATCCGCACCGCCGATGGCGGGGTTTCCGTCACGGTCTGCAAGGACAAGGCCGGCACCGATGAAAGCCTGAAAGTGGCGAAGGAGTGGATCAAGGAGCACGCCGCCAATACCGGCGTCGGCGCTCCCACCGTGATGGAAGGCGCCGTTCTCCTGCACGTGAAGTGACAGGCGCGACATGATCGAAGGGCCGCCGACCGCGGCCCTTCCTCCCGCCGGGCGGCCGCGCTGCCGGTCTATGCGGGCCGATTTCCCGGCTATATGACGGTTCGATGAGCCGCCGCGCCCTTTCTCTCTGGCTTGCCCTTTCCGTCTTCGGCTGGCTCGCCGCCGGGCCGGCGGAGGCGCGCCGTGTCCAGGTCATTACCTCGTTCCCGCCCTCCTTCTTCGAGCCGTTCCGCAGCGCCTTTCGCGCCCGCCATCCCGACATCTCAGTCGAGATCGTCCAGCGCAAGACGACCGCCGCGCTCGCAGACATCCACGCCCAGAAGCGGCCGGAGACCGATCTGTTCTGGGCCTCGGCGCCCGATGCCTTCGAGCTCTTGAAGCAGGCCGGACTGCTGGCGCAGCTGCAGCCGCGCGCGACCGGCGCCCCCGAGACCATTGCCGGCTATCCCGTCAACGATCCCGCCGGCCGCTATCTCGGCTTCGCCATTTCCGGCTACGGGCTGGTCTACAATCCCGGCTATCTCGCTGCCCGCAATCTGCCGGTGCCGCGCAACTGGTCCGATCTCGCCGCCCCTGCCTATGCCGGCCATATCGGACTGACCTCGCCGGCCCGGTCCGGCACCACCCATCTGATGGTAGAGGCGCTGCTTCAGTCGCTCGGCTGGGAACGCGGCTGGGCGCTCTGGTCGGCGATCGGCGGCAATCTCGCGACGCTCACCGCCCGCAGCTTCGGCGTCACCGCTGGCGTCGCGCGCGGACGCTTCGGCATCGGCATCTCCATCGATTTCCTGACGGAAACGGGCGCCGCCGACGGCGAGGCCAACCGTTTCGTGCTGCCTGAGGAAACCTTGTTCGCGCCAGCCAGCATTGCGCGGCTCGCGACCTCGCCCAATCCCAAAGAGGCCGAGCTCTTCGTCGACTTCGTCCTCTCGCCGGAAGGACAAAGGCTGCTGCGCGAGCCGAAGATCGGCCGCCTCGCCGTCTCGCCCGCCGCCTATGGCCCGGACGAAACGCCGCCGCATCTCTCGGATGCGACGGGACTGTTCAGCAAGGCCCGCTTCGACGCCGGCCTCTCGGCGAGCCGCTACGAGCTCGTCAACATCATCTTCGACGAGTGGATCACCTTCCGCCGCGCCGAGCATGCGAGGCTGTGGCGCAGCCTGCAGGCGATGGAAGCGGCGCTGCTCAGCCATCCCTCCGAGCAGGCGGCCCGGCTCCTGACCCAGGCTCGTGCCGCGCTGACCCGCCCGCCCGTCACCGCGGTCGAGCTGGAACAGCCCGAGCGCTTCCGCGATCTTGTGCGCGTTCCGCGCGGGGTCGCCGCCCCCGAAGCGCAGGCGAAGCTGGAGGCGCAGATCCGCGCCGCAATCGCCTCCCATGCCGCCGAGGCTGCCGATGCGCTGCGGCGGGCGACCGAGCGGCTCGCCGCCCTTGGCTGGACCGGCGCCGAAGACGGCCTTGCGGGAGGGCGGCCGTGAGCGGGATCTGGCCCGGTAGGCGCTTCGGCATTGGCGGCCGCCTGATCGCGGCCTTTCTGGGCGTCGGCCTCTTCGCCGTCGGCGCCGGTATCGTCGGCGTCATCTCCTATGAGCGGCTGAGCAAGGAACTCGCCGCCATCGCCAGCGACCATTTGCCAGGCCTCGCCTCGGCGGCGCGGCTCGCCGAAGCGAGCGCGCGCGTGATCTCGGCGATGCCGGAACTCGCCAATGCCGAACGGCGCGACGTCTATGAGCGCGGTCGGCGCGCCGTCGGCGAGCGCCTGGACGAGCTCGACCGCGTCCTCTCCGAACGCAAGCAGGGCGGCTTCGACGTGCCGGCGCTGACGGCGGTCGCGACCGCGATCCGCAACAATCTCGCGGCGATCGACGCCGTCTCCGAGCGCCGTTTCCCACTGGGCGAGCGTAACCGCGCCATCGGCGAGGAACTGCGCTGGCTCCAGGCCGATTTGCTCGACGAGATCGAGCCGCTGACCGATGACGCGCGCTTCAACATCGAGACCGCCCTGGGCCAGGCCAATACGGCTGCGGCAGAAGCCGGCCGTCCCAACGCCATCCGCGAGGAGACGCGCAAAAGCGAAGCCCTGATGACGCTGAACGCCCAGGCGAACCTGATCGTCGGGCTGTTCGGCCGCCTGGGCGCAGTGCGGACCCGCGAGGACATGGAGCAGACCGGCCATGTCATCGGCGAGGCCGTCGACCAGCTCGAGGTTGAGGCCAAAGCGCTCGCCGGCTGGCCCGACACCATCACCATCCGGCAGATCACCCAGCGCCTGATCGGCCTCGCCGACACGACGACCGGCCTGCCCGGGATCAAGCGGGCCGAACTGGCCGCGATGGCCGATGCGCAGCGCCTGATCTCGGAGAGCCGGCGCCTCGTCACCGAGCTCGGCACGCTTGTCTCCCAGGAAGTCCAACGCACCGAGGCCGTGGCCAAGGCCGCCGCCGAGCGTTCGGCGCAGGCGATCCTGCTCGGGCGCAATCTGCTGCTGGCGATCGCCGCCGCCTCGCTGCTCGGCGCACTTTTGATCGGCTGGTTCTATGTCCGCCGCCATCTCGTGGCGCGGCTGCGCGTCCTGACCGAGGCCGCGACCAGTATCGCCAGCGGCCAATCCTCCGCAGTCCTGCCCAAGGCCGGCAATGACGAGCTCGGCGATCTCGCCCGCGCGCTCGCCGTCTTCCGCCAGACACGCGACGACCTGATCCAAGCCGCCAAGCTCGCGGCCCTCGGCCAGATGGCGGCGGGCCTCAGCCATGAGCTCAACCAGCCGCTCGCCGCGATCCGCTCCCATGCCCATAACGGCGCGCTGCTGCTCGAGCGCGACCGGCCGGAGGATGCACGCCAGGCTCTCGCCCGCATCCAGGCCCTGACGACCCGCGCCGCCGAGCTGATCGCACATCTCAGGCGTTTTGCCCGCAAGCCCGGCGTGGTGCTCGCCCCGGTCGAGGTCGGCGAGGTCGTCGAAACCGCCCTCTCCCTGTTCGAGCCGCGCCTCGAAGCCGAAGGCGTGGCGCTGAAGCGCGAGCTGCCGCGCGACCGGCTCTACGTCCACGCCGAGGAGATCCGGCTGGAGCAGGTGCTGGTCAACCTCGTCGCCAACGCGCTCGACGCTGTCGCCGGCCGGTCCGGCGCGACGCTGACGGTCGGCGCGCGCCGGCGTGGCCGCAGCGTCGAACTCTGGGTCGAGGATAACGGCCCCGGCATCGACCGCCCGCATGTCGAGCGGATTTTCGATCCCTTCTTCACGACCAAGCCGGTCGGCTCCGGCCTCGGGCTCGGTCTCTCGCTCTCCTACAACATCATCAAGGACCTGGGCGGCACTCTTGCCGTGGCGGAAACCAGCCCGAAGGGCACGCGCTTTCTGATCACGCTCGAGGGCACCACCACCCATGTCATGGCCCCGTTGGATACGAACGCATGAGCGCCCCGAAGGTCATCCTCGTCGATGACGATGCAGAGGTCCTCGAAGCCTGGCGGCTGACGCTGGAGCTCGACGGTTTCGAGGTCGTCGCCAAGCGCTCCGGCGACGCCGCGCTCGCCCTGCTCAACCGCGACAGCGCAGCCGTGATCGTCAGCGATGTCCGCATGCCCGGCCGCGACGGCTTCGGGCTGCTTTCGGCAGTGACCGCGATCGACGCGGAAATCCCGGTCGTCCTGATCACCGGCCATGCTGATGTCCCGATGGCGGTGAAGGCGATCCGCGACGGCGCCTGGGATTTCGTCGAGAAGCCGGCCGACCCGATCCTGCTGATCGAGACCGTCAGGCGCGCAAGCGAGTATCGCCGGCTGATCATCGAGAACCGCTCGCTGCGCGCCGGCGTCACGCCGGAAGACCCCTGGGCCGCCCGCCTGGTCGGCAATTCACCGGCCATCGCCAAGCTGCGCGGAAGGCTCACGCTTCTCGCCGATGCCGACACCGACGTGCTGCTCTTCGGCGAGACCGGCACCGGCAAGGAGGTTGCGGCGCGCGCTTTGCACGATCTCGGCCAGCGCCGCGGCGGCCGCTTCGTCGCCGTGAACTGCGGCGCCATCCCCGAAACCATGATCGAGAGCGAGCTCTTCGGCCACGAGGCCGGCGCCTTCACCGGCGCCCGCGAGCGCCGGATCGGCAAGATCGAGCATGCCAGCGGCGGCACGCTCTTCCTCGACGAGATCGAATCCATGCCGATGGCTGCGCAGGTCCGGCTGCTGCGCGCCCTGCAGGAGCGCCGCATCGAGCGGCTCGGCTCCAATCGCGAGATCGCAGTCGACATCCGCATCGTGGCGGCGACGAAGGTCGACCTTGCGACCCTCGCCAAGTCGGGCGGCTTCCGCGAGGACCTGGTCTACCGCCTCAACGTCGTGACATTGCGCCTGCCGCCGCTGCGCGACCGACGCGAGGACATTCCGATGCTGTTCCGGCACTTTCTGGCGCTGGCTGCGGCCCGTGTCGGCCGTTCCGCGCCGCCGCTCGGGCGCGATCTCCTGCAGCGCCTGTCGCGGCAGGACTGGCCGGGCAATGTCCGCGAATTGCGCAATGCCGCAGAACGCAGCCTGCTCGGCATGGACGAGGAGTTCGAGGATGCCGCCGTGGCTGCGCCGGGCGGTGTCGAGCGCACGCTGGAGGAGGAGATCGCGCTCGCCGAGGCCGAGGCGATCGGCGCCGCGCTGAAGCGCCATGGCGGACGCATAGGCGTCACGGCGGCGGCCCTCGGCATCACCCGCAAGACGCTTTACCTGAAGATGCGGCGCTACGCGCTGGGCGGCTCCGCAGCCCTCGCCGACTGACGCGGCCAAGCTGCCGCGCTGATGTTACCGCGCTGACCCATCGCCCCTCCGACAGGTTACCGGAGCGACCCCGGAATTGGGCCCGCCCGGTAACATCCCGTCGGATTCCGCAATGGATTCAACAGCACCCGCGGTTGGCATCACAGTTGCTGTCCAGGACGCATCGACCTCAAGGTCGAGCTGAAGAAATTGTCCTGGAGGAAACCATGCTCAATCGCAGGGCCGCGCTGGCGGCCACCCTCGGTCTTTCGCTGAGCGCGTCGTTCGCGACCATCGCCATCGCCCAAGCCCCCTCCGGCAAGGTCACGGTCGTCACCTCCTTCTCCAAGGACGTCACCGACCCGATCAAGAAGGCCTTCGAGAAGGCGGTTCCGGGCGTCACCCTCGAGGTCCAGAACCGCAACACCAATGCCGGCGTGAAATATGTCGAGGAGACCAAGGCCAACAATCAGGTCGACCTGTTCTGGGCCTCGGCGCCGGACGCCTTCGAGGTGCTGAAGGGCAAGAAGCTCCTCACCGCTTACAAGCCCAAGGCCACCGGCATCCCCGAGAAGATCGGCTCCTATCCGATCAACGACCCGCAGGGCTTCTATTTCGGCTTCGCGGCCTCCGGCTACGGCATCATGTGGAATGACCGCTACGCCAAGGCCAACAAGCTGCCCGAGCCGAAGGACTGGCAGGACCTCGCCAAGCCGGCCTTCTACGACCATGTCTCGATCGCTGCGCCCGCACGGTCGGGCACCACGCACCTGACCATCGAAACCATCCTCCAGGGCGAAGGCTGGGAAAATGGCTGGCGCACCATCAAGACCATGGCCGGCAATTTCCGCTCGATCACCGAGCGTTCCTTCGGCGTGCCGGAGGCGGTCAATTCCGGCCAGGTCGGCGTCGGCATCGTCATCGACTTCTTCGCCCTCTCGGCGCAGGCCTCGGGCTTCCCGGTCAAGTTCGTCTATCCGAGCGTGACCACCGTTGTCCCGGCCAATGTCGGCATCATCGCCAACCCGCCGAACAAGGCGGCGGCCGAGGCCTTCATCGAGTTCCTGCTCTCCCCGACCGGCCAGGAAGTGCTGCTCGAGCCCGGCATCCGCCGCCTGCCGGTCAACCCGGCAGTCTACGCCAAGGCCGGCGCCGACTACCCGAACCCCTTCACCGATCCGCGCTTCCAGAAGATGATCGGCTTCGACGTCGACAAGTCGGAGGCCCGCACCGCCGTCGTCGACACGCTGTTCGACCAGCTGATCTCCTTCCAGCTCGACGCGCTGAAGGGCGTCACCAAGACGCTGCACGAGGTCGATGCCGCGCTCGCCAAGAAGCCCAACCCGCAGGCCAAGGCCCTCGCCGACGAGGCCCGCGCCCTGATCGCCGCGCTCCCCGTGACGCAGATCCAGGCCGCGAGCCCCGAACTGCGCGGCGCCTTCACCGGCGGCAAGGAGAAGGGCGCGCGTCAGGCCGAGATCGAGGCGCAGTGGGCGAGCTTCGCCCGCGACAACTACGCCAAGGCCAAGGTCAAGGCGGAAGAAGCGCTCAAGGCCGCCAAGTAAGGCCCTCCGACCGCAAACTCATCCCGGACCCGCGGCGAAGCCGCGCCGGTCCGGGGTCCAACCCGGCGCGGCAAGCCGCGCCCGGATCCCGGCTGGCCCATGCGGCGGCGGCCCGGATGACGCTGCGCCCTTTCGTCGACGATCAGGATCACCATGACCGCAATCCCGACCTCGGCTCCCCGTGCCCGACGCCTGGCGGCAACGCCCGGCCAGATCGCGCTCGCGCTCGCCATCGCCGCCTTTCTGCTGATGTTCCTCGTGCTGCCGGTAGCGACGGTGATCTACGTCGCGTTTACCGAGAAAGGCACCTCGAACTTCACGCTGGTGAACTTCTACGATTTCTTCCGCACCGAGCTGTTCATGCGCTCGCTGTGGAACTCCTTCTACGTCTCGGCGATGTCGGTGGTCTGGGCCTCGGTCTTCGCCCTGCCACTCGCCTATCTGACGACGCGCTTCGTCTTCCGCGGCGCCGCCATCGTCCAGACGCTCGGCTTCCTGCCGCTGATCATGCCGCCCTTCGTCGGCGCGGTGGCGATGCAGCTCTTCTTCGGCCGCAACGGCTCGATCAACCTGCTGCTCGACGACTGGTTCGGCTTCAAGATCGACTTCATGGAAGGGCTGAACGGCGTCATCTTCGTCCAGTCGGTCCATTATTTCCCGTTCATCCTGATCAACCTCTCGGCGGCGCTGCGCAATATCGACCGCGCCATGGAAGAGGCCGCGCAGAATCTCGGCTCCTCGGGCTTCCGACTGTTCCGGCGCATCGTCTTCCCGCTCGCCATGCCGGGCTATCTCGCCGGCGCCTCACTGGTCTTCGTCAAGGTCTTCGACGACCTCGCGACCCCGCTGCTGCTCAACGTCAAGGACATGCTGGCGCCGCAGGCCTATCTGCGCGTCACCTCGATCGGCATCGCCGACCCGATGGGCTACGTCATTTCCGTCGTGCTGATCGTCGCCTCCGTCACCGCCATGTGGCTCTCGGCAAGGGCGCTGAAGGGGCGTGACTACGCCACCACCCAGCGCGGAGGCGGCGGGCTCGCCAAGCGCGAGATGACGCGCTGGGAGGCCGTGCTCGGCTACGGCACCGTCTTCCTGATCCTGGCGCTGGTGCTGGCTCCGCATATGGGCCTGCTGCTGCTCTCCTTCGCCACGATCTGGTCGTATTCGCCGCTGCCCGACGCCTTCACCATCGCGCATTACGGCCGCGTCTTCGGCGAGAGCTCGATCTACATCAAGAACACGCTGATCTATGCCACCCTCGCCGGCGGCATCGACATCGTGCTCGGCGTCGCCATCGCCTATCTCGTCCTGCGCACCAAGCTCGTCGGCCGCGAATGGCTGGACTGGATGGCAACCGCCGCACTCGCCATCCCCGGCGTCGTGCTCGGCATCGGGTACCTGCGGACCTTCTACGGCGTGACGCTGCCTGACGGCACGCCGTTGGCGTCGCTCTGGATCACCATCGTGCTGGCGCTCGCCATACGGCGCCTGCCCTATGCGCTGCGCGCCTGCTATGCGGCGCTCCAGCAGATCTCGGTCTCGCTCGAGGAAGCCGCGGAAAATCTCGGGGCAACCAAGTCGCGCACGGTGCGCCGCATCGTCGTGCCGCTGATGGCCGGCGGCATCCTCGCCGGCTTCGTCACCTCGTTCTCGACCGCCGCGGTCGAGCTCTCGGCGACGCTGATGCTGGTGCAGTCGAACTCGGACGCGCCGCTCGCCTACGGACTCTACGTCTTCATGCAGTCGGCCGCCGGCCGGGGGCCCGGCGCTGCGCTCGGCGTCGTCGCGGTCCTCCTCGTCGCCGCCTGCACCTTCCTCTCTCATCTCATCATCGAACGCAGCCAGAAGGCCAAGGGAATGGGCCACTGACCATGAACGCAAACGTCTCTCTGACCACACCCGCCGTCTCCGTCGACATCGAAGGCGTCAACCTGTCCTACGGCACCAACCATGTGCTGAAGGACGTCAACCTCGCGATCCGGCCGGGCGAATTCTTCGCCTTCCTCGGCCCGTCCGGCTGCGGCAAGACCACGCTGCTGCGCCTGATCGCCGGCTTCAACCAGGCCGACACCGGCCAGGTCCGGCTCAGCGGCAAGGACATTTCGGGCCTGCCGCCCTGGAAGCGCGATGTCGGCATGGTCTTCCAGTCCTATGCGCTCTGGCCGCATATGACGGTCCGCCGCAATGTCGCCTTCGGCCTCGAGGAACGCGGCGTGAAGCGGGCCGAGGTCGAGCAGCGTGTCGAGGCCGCGCTCGGCCTCGTCGGGCTCGCCCATCTCGCCGACCGGCGGCCTTCCCAGCTTTCCGGTGGCCAGCAGCAGCGTGTCGCGGTGGCGCGCACCGTCGCTGTCGAGCCCAAGGTGCTGCTGCTCGACGAGCCGCTCTCCAATCTCGACGCCAAGATGCGCGTCCAGGTCCGCCGCGAGCTGCGCGACCTGCAGCAGCGGCTCGGGCTGACGACGATCTTCGTCACTCACGACCAGGAAGAGGCCAACACGATCTGCGACCGCATCGCCGTGATGAGCGACGGCGTGGTCCAGCAGGTCGGCACGCCGATGGAGCTCTATGAGCGCCCCGCCAACCTCTTCGTCGCCAATTTCCTGGGGACGGCGAACATCCTGGAAGGCAAGGTCAAAGGCGCCGGAGAGACCCGCGCCTTCGAGATCGAAGGGGGTTTCTCCGTGCCGGTCCCGGCCGACCGCACGGTGCCCGAGGGCGCCCGTCTGGTCTTCCGCCCGCAGCATGCCGGCCTCGTCGCAGCCGGCACGGCCGCGCCTGGCCTGATCGCCCTGCCCTGCCGCGTCGTCCATCGCGAATTCCTCGGCGCCAGCGTCCGCTACGGCGCCCGCATCGGCAATTCGGAGGTCTCGGTCGATCTGCCCTTCCAGTCGGGCAGCGATCTCCACGAGATCGGCACGGATGCGACGCTGACGCTGCCCCGGCACGCCTTGATGTGGCTCGCCGCCTGAGCTACCGGCCTTGGCTGGATTATGACGATTTTGTGTCACATACTGTTCTCAGGGCCCCGCGAGGGGCCCATCCAATGGGAGAAGACGCCTTGTTCGATCTGAAACTTGCCCGCCTCGCCGCGGCGGCCCCGCTCGCCTTCGCCTTCATGGCGGCCACCGCCGTCCCCGCCCAGGCGCAGGATGCCTGCGCGAACCGCGGCCAGCTCGACACCAATTACTGCGATGCGAACAACGATCTCGTCGCCGACGTCCCGACCGACGCCTCGAAGCTGAAGGACCCCTCGGCACTGGTCTGGGCCTATACGCCGGTCGAGGACCCCGCGGTCTATGCCAACATCTTCAAGCCGCTGACCGACCATCTCGCGACCTGCACCGGCAAGCGCATCGTCTATTATCCGGTCCAGTCGAACTCGGCCGAGATCGAGGCCATGCGTTCGGGCCGCCTGCATTTCGCCGGCTTCTCGACCGGCCCGACCGGTTTCGCCGTCAACCTCGCCGGCGCGATCCCGTTCGCCGCCAAGGGCTCCGCGGAAGGCGTGCGCGGCTACAACCTCGTCGCCGTCGTCAAGAAGGACAGCCCCTACCAGAAGCTCGCCGACCTCAAGGGCAAGAAGGTCGCTCACACCTCACCCTCGTCGAACTCGGGCAACCTCGCCCCGCGCGTGCTCTTCCCCGAGCATGGCCTAGAGGCCGAGAAGGACTACAAGCCGCTGATGTCGGGCGGCCATGACAAGTCGATCCTCGGCGTCGTCTCGGGCGACTACGACATGGGCGCCGTCGCCGGCGACGTTTACGAGCGCATGATCGTGCGCGGCACGATCAAGAAGGACGACACGCGCGAGATCTATCGCAGCGCCGTGTTCCCGACCTCCTCCTTCGCCTATGCCCACGACCTGAAGCCCGAGCTCGCCAAGAAGCTGACCGAATGCTTCTTCTCCTTCCGGTTCACGCCGGAGATGACCAAAGAGTTCAACGGCGACGACCGCTTCCTGCCGATCACCTACCAGAAGGACTGGGCGATCGTGCGCGATGTCGCCGAGAAGTCGGGCACGCCCTATAACAAGGCCGCCTACGACGCCGAGTCGAAGCGCGAGGCCGATGCCGCCGCCAAGAAGAAGGCGCAGCCCGCGCCGGCCAAGGCTCCCTGACCGGAAAGCAGCCGCATCTCATGAGCGCCTTGCCAAACGAAGCGTCCGGCACGTGCCGGACGCTGATCATCCGCAATCTCGTCAAGGAATACCGGGCTGGCCAGCCCGTCCTGCGTGATATCTCCTTGACCATCGACGAGCCCGGCACGGTCGCCATCATCGGCCCGTCCGGCACCGGCAAGTCGACGCTGATCCGCTGCATCAACCGGCTGGTCGACCCGACCTCCGGCTCGATCATGCTCGACGGCGTCGATCTGGCGAAGCTCCAGGGCGATGCGCTGCGCCAGGCGCGCCGCCGCCTCGGCATGGTCTTCCAAGAGTACAACCTCGTCGAGCGGCTGACCGTGATCGAGAACGTGCTCTGCGGCCGGCTCGGCTATGTCCCGGTCTGGCGCAGCTGGACCCGGCGTTTCCCGGAAGCCGACATCGCCCGCGCCTTCGCCCTGCTCGAATCCGTCGGCCTCGGCGATTTCGCGACACGTCGCGCGGATCAGCTCTCCGGCGGCCAGCGCCAGCGCGTCGGCATCGCCCGCGCCGTGATGCAGGAGCCGGATCTCGTCCTCGCCGACGAGCCGACCTCCTCGCTCGACCCCAAGACCTCGGTCGAAATCATGGAGCTGCTCGCCGAGGTCGGCCGCGACCGCGGCATCCCGGTCCTCGTCAACATCCACAATGTCGCGCTGGCGAAGCGCTACGCACGCCGCATCATCGGCATGTCCAAGGGCCTGATCGTCTATGACGGCCCGCCCGCCGGCCTGCAGGATTCCCATCTCGCCGAGATCTATGGCGGCGAAGGCTGGATGGAATGAGCGCGCTTCCCGCCACCGGCAGCCTGCGCAGCCGTGCTTTTCCGCCGAACTGGCCGCTACGCATCGCCGCGGTGCTGTTCCTGGCCTATGTCGCCTACGCCGCCCAGATCCTGGACATCCGCTGGGAGCGCTTCGTCCAAGGGCTCGACAACGGCGCCCGCTTCCTCGGGCGGATGTTCCCGCCCAACACCGCCGCCGACAAGATGCAGCTCTTGCTCGACGGCATGCTGGAATCGCTGCAGATCGCGATCATCGCGACCGGCGCCGGCGTGCTACTGGCCTTGCCGCTCGGCCTGTTCGCCGCCCGCAACCTGATGCCGCTGCCGGTCACCGTGCTGGCCCGCGGCCTGATCGCGCTCTGCCGCACCTTCCATCCGGTCATCGTCGCGATCCTGTTCGTCAAGGCCGTCGGCTTCGGCGCCCTCGCCGGCATTCTCGCCCTCATCGTCGCGACGCTCGGCTTCATCGCCAAGCTGATCGCCGAGGCGATCGAGGAAATGTCGATGAAGCCGATCGAGGCGCTGCGCGCCGCCGGCGCTCCGTTCCTCTCCGTGGTCATCATGGGCGTGGTGCCGCAGGTCCTGCCGCGCTTCATCGGCTTTGCCGCCTATCAGCTCGATTCCAACCTCAGGAACTCGGCGCTGGTCGGCCTCGTCGGCGGCGGCGGCATCGGCGCGACCCTGTTCACCGCCTTCCAGCGCTTCGACTACGACTTCGTGCTGACCATCATTATCGCGATCATCGCGGCCGTGATGGCGGGCGAGGTGCTCTCGGCCTTCATGCGCCGGATCTACCAGGACGAGGCGCCGACGGGCGAGGTCAAGCGCGGCCCCACCGGCCCGATCTGGCACCGCTTCACCACGACGGAGCGGACATTGCGGCTCGCCTTCTGGGGCATCGCCGCGCTGGCGCTCGGCTGGTCGTTCCAGACCATCGAGATCATCCCGGAGTTCCTCTACGACGCGCCGCAGCAGACGGCCGACCTGTTCGCCCGGATGTGGCCGATCGACTGGAGCTACTATGGCAGCACGGTGCAGACCGCTTTGGTCGAGACGCTGCACACCGCGACGCTCGGCACGATCCTGGCGATCCTGCTGGCGACGCCGGTCGCGCTGATGTGCGCCCGGAACGTCTCGACCTCGATCTGGGTCAACACGCTCGGCCGCTTCATCCTGGTCGCGACCCGCTCGGTCCATACCCTGGTCTGGGCCCTGCTCTTCGTTGCGGTCTTCGGCCCGGGCGCGCTCGCCGGCGTCATGGCCGTCGCGGTCCACTCGATCGGCTTCACCGGCAAGTTCCTGGCCGAGGCGATCGAGGAGGCCAAGCCCGGCCCGATCGAGGCTTTGCGCGCCGCCGGGGCGCCGCGCCGCGCCGTGCTGCTCAAGGGCTTCTGGCCGCAGGTGAAGCCGGCCTTCCTCGCCGTCAGCCTGTTCCGCTGGGACATCAATGTCCGCGAGAGTGCCGTGCTCGGCCTCGTCGGCGCAGGCGGCCTCGGCGTCGCGCTCCAGGCGGCGATGGACAATCTCTACTGGGATCAGGTCGGACTCGTCCTCGTGGTGATCTTCGCCGTCGTCGTCGTGACCGAGCTCGTCACCTCGGTGGTCCGCGCCCGCGTCATCTGACGCTGGCCCCATGAGTTCCGGCGCAATGGGCGCCGGAACTCGCTTCACGGAGCCGGCCTCACCGGGCCGGTCCAGAACGTCCCGCGCAGCGGGGCGGCAAGGAAGCGGCGATTGATCTCGTCGAGCGTTTCCTGGGGCTCGATCCCCGCAAAGAGATCGGGATGCGTCCATTTCGCCAGCGCCTCGATCGCGACGATGTGGACGGGCGTATGCACGAAAAGGTGCCAGAGCCCGAAGGCCTGCCGGCGCGACACCGCTCCGAGCGCGGCAAGATCGTTGCGCTCCAGCAGCGCTGTAAAGCCCCGGGCCGCACGCTCGGCCGGGACGCCCGGGCCGAGCACGAAGCCGCTGCTATCGGCGCCTTCCGAGATCCCCGTCGCGACATAAAGATCGGCATCGCGCGTCAGCACGAACTCGCGGCTGAGCTGGCCGACCGGCGCACTGATCTTCTCCGCACCGATGTTGTGGCCGCCGGCGAGCCGGATGAAGCCGTCGATCGTACCCGGCCCGGCCGAGAAGCAGCATTCCGGCCGCGCCGCGAAAGCATGCAGGAAGACCGATGGGCGAGGCGTGGCAGCAGCTTGCAAGCGCATCTCGATCGCGGCGAGGCGTTCGCCATAGAAGGCCAGAAAGGCTTCCGCCTGCTCGTCTCGACCGAGCAGCTTGCCGAGGATGCGCAGGCTCGGCGCAGTGTTGCGCAGCGGATCGAGAAAGAAATCGACGATGGCGACCGGTATGCCGGCCGCCTCGATCTGGGCGATGGCGGGCGGTGCCTCCGCGCCATAGCGGAAGGCGTCGAAGCGGCTGAGCAGGACGAGATCGGGCTTCTGCGCGATCACCGCCTCGGCCGAGATCGATTCGAAGGAACCGCGGCCGATCACCGGAACCCTGTCGATCGCGGGAAAGCGCTCCCGCAGGAGCGTCGGCTGGATCGCATTGGCGCCGCCCTCGGCCCAGCCGGCGAGCAGGCCGACCGGCTCGGGATGCAGCAGCGACAGCGCGTCGAAACTGACCCAGGCGCCGAGCACGATGCGCTGCGCCGGCCGCGCCAGCACGAGCTCGCGCCCGGCGATATCGGTGACCCGGATCGGGCCGGGCGCGGCTTCCTGCGCCAGCGGCCAGCTGGCCGGCACCAAGGCGACGGCCAGCAGCACGAGCAGCATGATCACGTGCGGAAGCCGCCTGCCCCACGCTGCCCACATGGCCCGGGCACGAATCTCGCTTATGACCTCACCAGCGATAAGTCAGGGTCGCCAATACGCTGCGGCGCGAGCCGAGCGTGCAGCCCGGCACGTTGCCGCATTGCGAGACGTAATAGCGGTCGAACAGGTTCTTG
Source organism: Allobosea sp. WAO (assembly GCF_001509835.1). GTDB lineage: Bacteria > Pseudomonadota > Alphaproteobacteria > Rhizobiales > Beijerinckiaceae > Allobosea. The sequence goes on along the minus strand of NZ_JXTJ01000010.1, from coordinate 273,039 downwards.
GCGACGACCGCGAGCTTCGCGCCGTCCAGCGCCGGCGCGAGCTTGCCGAGATCATAGCTCAGGCTGGCGTCGACGAGCGTGTAGGACGGAATCCGGACCGTGTTGTTGGGATCGTAGGTGCTGCCGACATAGCGAATGCCGCCACCGAGTCCGAGCCCGGCAAGCACCCCGCCCTGGAAGGTGTAATCGGCCCAGAGCGAGCCCTGATGCATCGGCGTCGCCGGCAGGCGCTTGCCGATATCGGCGGCTACCGTGCTCTTGGTGATCTCGTGGTCGAGCAAGGCGTAGGACGCGATCAGGCCGAGGCCTTCGGTCAGTTGCGCGCGCGCCTCGATATCGAAGCCGCGCACCGAGACCTCCCCGAGTTGCACGCGGGCAAAGGAGTGGGCCGGGTTGGGATCGGCGCTCGGGGCATTCTGCTGGCGGATGTCGAACACCGCAGCGGTCAGCGACGCGTTGATCCAGCTCGGCTGGTACTTGATGCCAGCCTCGTACTGCGTCGCCGTCAGCGGCTTGAAGGCGTTGCCGTAGAAATCTGTCTCGGCCGTCGGCTGGAACGAGGTCGAGACGCTGGCATAGGGCGCGATGCCGTTGTCGAAGACATAGCTCAGGCCGGCGCGGCCGCTGAAGGCGCGGTCGCTGGTCTTGGAACGCACCATCGTCCTGGTCGTCAGCGTTTGCGTGCGCGTCCTGATATCGGCGATGTCGTAGCGGCCGGAAAGCGTGGCGACCCAGCGATCGAACTTGATCTGGTCCTGGAGATAGAAGCCGAGCTGGCGCAGTTCGGCATCCTTGCGCTGGAAGTTGATGCCGGGGTCGGCGATCGCCGCGCCATAGACCGGATTGAAGATCTGGATCGAAGCGGCCGGACCGCGGCCGACATCGTACTCGCTGGTCTCGTTACGGTAATCGAGGCCGAGCAATGCGGTATGCGAAAGCGGCCCGGTGCCGAATTTCGCTTCCAGCCGGTTGTCGAGGGTCAGGGCGCGCGCGGCGGCGTCGATCCGGAAGGCGGCGCGGTTGAGCGTGCGGTTGTCGGCGAGCAATTCGCCATTGCGGTTGACGGCGCGTAGATAGATGTCGTTCTGCGTATAGCGCAGGTTCTGGCTGAAGCTCAGGCTGTCGTTGAAGCGATGCTCGAAGGCATAGCCGATCGAGCCCTGATCGCGGTCGAAACGGTCGAATCCGGGCTCGCCGGCATAGCGGTTCCACGGCAGACGGCCGTTGACCCGGTTAGGGTAGAGCGTGCCGGAACTCGGCAGGTAGTTGAAGCTGGTCTTGCCGTCGCGCTCGCGCAGGTACTGCGCCATCACGGTCAGCGTCGTGTCGGTGCTCGGTCGCCAGGTGAAGGCCGGCGCGATGAAGAGGCGATGATCGTCGATGAAATCGGTCTGCGTTTCCGAGATTCGCCCGAGCCCCGTGAGGCGGTAGAGGAATTGGCCCTGCGGATCGATCGGCCCCGAAAAGTCGAAGGCCGCCTGCGCCCGGCCATAGCTGCCGGTCTGGAACTGGACTTCGCGGAAAGGGATCGCCAGTGGGCGCTTGCTGACCATATTGACGAGACCGCCCGGCCCGCTCTGGCCATAGAGCACCGACGACGGCCCCTTCAGCACCTCGATACGCTCGAGCCCGTAGGGCTCGATCACCGAAGTCGTCCAGTCGGCCGTCGCCGCGCCGTCCGGCAGGCGCATGCCATCGAGGAAAAGGTCGCCCTTGAAGCCGCGGATCTGGGTATAGCTGTCGAATTGCGAGGCACCGCCATAGAGCTCGCCCCGCACGCCGGCGGTGTAGCGCAACGCCTCGCTGACGCTCTGCGCGCCCTGTGCCCGGATTTGGTCGGCGGTGACGACGTTGATCGTCTGCGGCACTTCCAGGATCGGCGTGTCGGTTTTGCTGCCGGTCGCGCTGCGGGTCGCGACATAACCGTTCACCGGGCCGGTCCCGGTTTCGCCCTGCCCCTGGACCTCGATGGTGTCGAGCCGGATCTGCCCAGAAGCCTCCTGCGCCTGTGCCGGCTTCATCGACAAGACGAACAGTACCGCGATGGACGCACCATATGCCCCCGCAAGGCGCGACTGCATCGAACGGCCTGAAATGCGCCTTGATCCAAATCCGCCGGCCATAAGTTCTTTCGTCCCAATCACGCTTGAGTTGCTTTCGCTATCGCTGCATTATTCTTGGAACAGACCTAATTTAGATGAGTTTTAAACTGGGTCGAACCACTAATATTATAACCTCGCCCCATTCTCGACCGTGGCTCAGAGTCGATCGGGATCGGGTCAAATTTTGTCGCTCAGGTGCCAATTTCAGCAAAATCACCGCGATCGGGTCAGGACGTGCTTCCGACAGTCGATCGCCTGCCGCTTTACGAGGAAGCTCCGCGCGCCGTCGTGGCTTTCCACCAGGCCTTCCACAGCGGGGCGCGGACCCGCTGGCACAGCCACCGGCGGACGGAAATCCTGCACGCCTCGGGCGGCCTACTGGTGCTGCATACGGAGAGCGGGACCTGGACCGCTCCGGCGGGGCATGCGCTTTTGGTTCCGGCCAACGTCCCGCATGAACTCGCCGGCTATGGCTGCTGCGAGATGCGTGCCGCCTTCCTGATGGACGAGGCCCTGGGTGCCGCGCTGCCGAGCGAGTGCCGCGTCATCGCCGTTTCGGAGCTGCTCGACGTCGCGCTGCGCGCGCTCGCCAGCGGACCGGAACTCTACGACGTCGAAGGACGCGGCGGCCATCTCGCGGCCCTCGTCGTCGAGGAGATCCGCGACGCCACGGAAATCCAGATCGCCCTGCCCATGCCGCAGAATCCCCGCTTCAAGAAGCTCTGCCGCGACATGGTTCAGAAGCCGGCGCTCGACCTCGATCTCGATGGCTGGGCCGACGCGGTCGGCGTAAGCCGCTCGACCTTCACCCGGCGCTTCCGCTCGGAAACCGGCCTGAGCTTCGCCGAATGGCGGCGGCGCCTGCGCATGCTCTACACGCTGACCTTGCAGGCGGACGGCATGACGCTGCGCGAGGCGGCGCGCGCGGCGGGATACCAAAGCCCCAACGCCCTGCGCGACATGATGCGGCGGACAATGCCGGAAACACTGCGCGCGCACGGCTGAGCGGCGCCTGCCAGCGCACGCGGCAATGTGGGGAGCCGCCCGCTTTTGCGGGCGGCGAGGACGCAGCGTGTGTCCGGATCGGCAGGGCTACTCGCCGAAGCGCGTCGGCAGCCACATCGCGATCTCCGGGAAGGCGAGCAGGAAGCCGATCAGGGCGAACATGCTGAGCACGAAGATCAGCGAGCCCGCAATGACGTCCTGGATGCTGCCGCGGCCGCGGATCGCCTGGACGACATAGAGATTGATGCCGACCGGCGGGGTGATCAACGCCACCTCCAGCAGGATGATCAGGATCACACCGAACCAGATCGGATCATAGCCGAGCCCGATCACGATCGGCGCCACCAGGGGCGTGATCGTCACCAGCATCGACAGCGATTCGAGGAAGCAGCCGAGCACCACGAAGAAGGCGATGATCACCAGCATGGTCTGCAGCGGCGACAGGCCGAGCCCCGAGATGAAGCTCGTCAGTTGCTGCGACAGGCCGATCACCGAGAGCACGAAGTTCAGGAAGTAGGAGGCCAGCACGATCAGCATGATCATCGCGGTGGCCTTCATCGCTCCGATGAAGCACTCGTGCAGCAGCGCCAGCGAGAGGCGGCCATACCACCAGGCGAGGGCCAGCGCGAAGACGAGGCCGAGCGAGGCCGCCTCGGTGGGCGTGGCGAAGCCGGTATAGATCGAGCCGATCACGACGACGAAGAGCAGGATGATCGGGATGAGATCGGCGAGGCTGGCGAAACGCTGCCGCCAGGTCGCCTCGATCCGTTCGCCGCCATAGCCCGGCTTGATCAGGCAGATGACGACGATCAGCAGCGAGAACAGCGCAGCCAGCAGCAGGCCGGGAATGGTCGCCGCCAAATAGAGCTTCGGCACCGAGGTGTTGGTGATCATCCCGTAGATGATCAGGTGGATCGAGGGCGGGATCAGGATGCCGAGCGTGCCGCCGGCGGCGAGGCTGCCGAGGAACAGGCGCTCATTATAGCCGCGCCGGCGGATCTCCGGCAGGGCCACGGTACCGATCGTCGCGGCGGTCGCAACGCTCGAGCCCGACGTCGCCGAGAACAGGGTGGATGCACCGATATTGGCGTGCAGCAATCCACCGGGCAACCGGTTGAGCCAGATCGCGACGGCACCATACATCCGTTCCGCGATGCCCGAGCGCAGCAGGATCTCGCCGAGCAGGACGAAGAGCGGAATGCTGGTCAGCGTGAACTCGGTCGAGACCTTCCAGAAGATCTCCGAGGCCGCCAGGAAAAGCGGCAACGGCGAATAGATGAAGCTCAGGATCAGCGCGGTGATGATCAGCGTCGCCGCGATCGGCAGGCTGCTGGCAATGAAGAAGGCGAGAATGAGCGAGGCGTTCGTCAGCATCAGCGCTTCTCCTCGCGCGGGCCCAGGGCCTCCTGCGCTTCCTCGGAGGCCGACATGATCCCGAAGCGCACGGCCAGCTCGCGATTGCGCCCGGCAGCCAGGGCGATGCAGGCCTGCAGCGACGAGACGGCGAGGCCCGCCAGGAAGACCAGGATCCCGGCGAACCAGAGCAGTTGCGGAATGACCAGCGGCACCTGCAGCACGCTCGCCGAGCGCGAGCTCATGCTCCAGGAGCCCGAGACGACGAGCCAGCCGCTGAAGGCGAGGAAGGCGGCGGCGAAGCCCAGAGCCAGGATCGACAGCACGTCCAGCAGCGAACGGAGGCCCAAAGGCGCCTTCTGGTAGAGGAAGTCGATCCGGACATGGCTGCGGGCGTAAAACGCCTCGGCCAGCGACCAGGAGATCCCGATCGCGAAGATATAGCCGGCGATCTCGTCGACGCCGCCGATGTTCTGGCCGATCGCATTGCGGGCGGCGACGTCGACCGTGACCAGAAGACCGAGCAGGAGCAGACCCCAGCCTGCCGCCAGCAGCATTGCGCGCGCGAGCCACCGGAGGGCATCGTCAGCCCGGTCCAATACGCCGCGGTCTCGCCCTCCGGGGCGCGTTACCGGATCCATCAATCTCTTCCCTCGTGCTGATTGAGCTCGCATCGGGTCAGCAGCACTGCGATGCGATTGGCGGGGGCGCGCAAACCGGGCGGTCGGCGCCAGGGCGAAAGACCGGATCGCGGCCCTTCTGGCAATGCCCGCCTGCCGGCTCCCACAAACAATCTCGCCCGGCGCTTGACGCACCGGGCGAGAAAACGATCAGGGAGCTGCGGTCACGCCGGCGACCTTGCCGACCGTCGCGTTCCACTGCTCCACGCAGGCCTTGTCGCAGCGCGCCGCCCACTTCTTGAGCACGACATCCTGGAGGATGCGCTTGCGCTCGGCCTCGTCGGCCGCCGAGGGTTCGACGAGCGTCATGGCGGCAGCGGTACCGTAGGAGCAGGCGGCGCGACCGGTATTGCAGTCGAGCCCGGCCTTGTCGTCGGAGGCCGCCAGGGCCCAGAGTTCCAGCTCGAGCGTGCCGACGGCCTTGCGGGTCGCCTCCTGCCGGTCCTTCGGCAGCGCGTCCCATTTAGCCTTGCTGGCGGCGATCAGGGTCAGGCCCCAGCCGAAGCGCATGCCATAGAGGTTCTTGGTCACCTCCGGCCATTTGAACGAATAGCCGGTCAGCGTACCGGTGATGCCGCAATCGACGACGCCGCGCTGCAGCGACGGCACGACCTCGGCCAGCGGCACGCTGACGCCGACGGCACCCGCAGCCGAGATGAAGTCGTTCATGCTGGCGCCGTAGAAGCGGACCTTGCGGCCCTTCAGATCGGCGAGGCTCTTCACCGGCTCGCGGCAGTAGAGCACCTGGCTCGGATTGGGATAGGCGCCGAGCAGGACGAGGTTGTGCTTCTTCAGCAACGTCTCGGCCACCGCCGGACGGTAGGCGTCCAGCGCCTTCTGGCCGGTCGGAATGTCCTGGATCAGGGTCGAGAGCTCAAGGCCCTCAATCACCGGGTCGTCAGCCACCGAGTAGCCGACGACGATATGCGCGATGTCGAAGACGCCGAGCTTGGCGAGGCGGAGCAGCTCGACGCCGGAAAGCCCGAGCTCCGAATAGGAGGTGACCTGAGCCGTGACCTGCCCGCCGGTCAGCTCGCCGAACTTCTTCGACCAGAAGGGCTGCTCGACCTTGCCATAGGCGTTGAGGTTCGACCAGGGCGCCACGACCTTGAGGCTGGTCTGCGCGGCGGCCTGGCCGCTTACGGCCACGGCCGCAGTGATTAAGGCTCCCCCGAGCCAGTTCAGGACGGACATGACACGACCCCTCTTCTTGGTTGAAGTCTTCCGAGTTCTTGGCGGAATACCCTGAAATTTCGACAGTTTGCCCGTCAAATACCCAGTTCGTATGCGATTATTAGCCTGCGCATATGATGCCGCCGAAAGCGGCGAACTGGCCGGGTTTCAAGCACCCGGCCGCGGCTTCAGCGCGATATCGAGCCAGCCGAGCCCGTTGACGCTCAATCTGTCCCCATCATTCAGCACCACGGTCGTCGTCTCCGCCTCGACGATCGCCGGCCCCTCGACCTCGTTGCCGGGGCCCAGCGTCTCGAAACGGAAGACCGGGACCTCGCGCCATTCGCCGAAGAAGGCACGCCGCATCCTCGCCGGCTCCGGTGCCCCGCCGGCCGCGGCGACGCGCGGCTCGTCACGCGGCGGCTCGACCAGGCCGACGACCGCGACGCGGGCATTGACCAGCACCACCTCCTGGCCGGGCGAACAATAGGTGTAGAGCTCCTCATGGCGGCGGTGGAAGCGCTCGACCAGCTCGGTCATCGCGCCTTCATCGTCGAGATCGAGCCCGTCGAGCGGCACGTCGACCTCGAATATCTGCTCGCCATAGCGCATCTCGGCCGAGCGTTCGATCCGCAGCGGCCCATTGAACCAGGCCGTCAGATGCTCCGACGCCTCGCGCGCGAGCGCCTCGAACGCGGCCCGCAGCGTCTTGCCGTCGAGCTGCGCCATGTCGCCGAGATGGCTGCGCGTCACCTCGTAGCGCAGGTCGCTGGCGAGCATGCCCCAGGCCGAGAGCACCGAGGCGACGGTCGGCACCACGACCCGGCGCATCTCCATCTCGCGCGCCACCTCGACGGCGTGCAGGCCCGCCGCCCCGCCGAAGCTGAGCAGGGTGTAGCCGCGCGGGTCGACGCCGCGGCGCAGCGTCATCAGCCGGATGCCGTCGGCCATCTTCAGGTTGATCAGCCGGTAGATGCCCGCGGCGCAGTGCATCCGGTCGATGCCGAGGCGGGCGGCGAGCCGATCGACCGCAGCTTCAGCCGCGGTGGTGTCGAGCTTGCGGCGCCCGCCCATGAAGGTCTCGGCGCCGAGATAGCCGAGCAGCACGTTCGCGTCGGTAACGGTCGGCTCCTCCCCGCCATTGCCGTAGCAGGCCGGGCCCGGGACCGAGCCGGCGCTACGTGGGCCGACATGGAAGGTGCCGCCGGCATCGGCATAGGCGATCGAGCCGCCGCCGGCGCCGATGCTGGCGATGTCGAGGCTGCGCAGCGCGATCCGCTGGCCGGCGAGGCCGCGCTCGGCCGAAAGCGCGATATCGCCATCCTCGATCAGCGAGATGTCGGTGCTGGTGCCGCCCATGTCGAAGGGCACGAGATTGCGGGTCTCGATCAGCTCGGCGACGCGGCGCGAGCCGGCAATGCCGCCGGCCGGGCCGGAGAGCACGGTCGCAGCAGCGAGCCGCGCGGCTTCCTGCAGCGGCGCCATGCCGCCATGCGAGAGGATGATGAAGAGCGAGCCGGCAAAGCCCGCCTGCTCCAGCCGCGTCTCGAGACTCTGCAGATATTTGCGCACGGCCGGACCGACATAGGCGTTCACGACGGTCGTCGAGACGCGCTCGTATTCCTTGATCTGCGGCAGCACCTCGCTCGACAGCGAGATGAAGGCGTCCGGCAGAGCCTCCGCGAGCGCCAGCGCCGTCTCGCGTTCATGCGCAGCGTTGCGGTAGGAATGCAGATAGCAGACCGCGACCGAGGTGACGCCCTCCTGCTTGAGGCGCGCGATCTCCGCGTCGAGCGAATCCTTGTCGAGCGGCACGGGGACGCTGCCGTCGAAGGCGATACGCTCCTTGACGCCGCGCCGCAGCTGGCGCGGCACCAGCGGATCGGGCGGCGGCAGCAGGAGGTTGTAGCGCTCGGGCTTCAGCCCCTCGCGCATTTCGAGCACATCGCGGTGGCCCTGCGTCGTCAGCAGGCCGACCTTGGCGCCCTTGCCTTCGAGCAGCGCATTGGTCGCGACCGTGGTGCCGTGGACGATGCGCTCGATCGCGGCAAGGAAGCCGGCCAAATCGAGGCCCACGCGCGCCGCGAGATCGCCGAGCCCGTTCAGCACGCCGATCGACTGATCTTCGGGGGTGGAGGGCGACTTGGTGAAGGTGGTGACGCCGGACTCGTCGATGGCGACGAGATCGGTGAAGGTTCCGCCGACATCGATGCCGACGCGGAAAAGCTTGGTCATGACGCGTGGGCCTCAGGCGCTCGTGAATTCGGTGTCGATGTCGCGCTGGCGCGCTTCCGCGGTGCGCCGTTCCGGCGCCCCCCAGCCGCCGCCACCGGAGGAGCGGATCTCCAGCCGGTCGCCCGCCGCGATGCCTATGCCGAACTCCTTGGTCTTCAAGGCACGGCTGCTTTCTCCGGAGACGATCCGGTAGTCATGCGGCGCGCCATCCTTGCCGCCGAGCATGCCGGCCGAACCGTGCTTGGCGCCCTCGCCGGCGGTATGGGCATAGGCGGGCACCTCGACCACGAGGTTCATGCTCGTGCCGAGCCCGCCGCGATGCTCGCCATCGCCGCCGGAGCCTGGACGGAACTCATGGCTCTCGAAGCGCAAGGGGAAGCGCGCCTCGGCGACCTCGATGCTGCCGAATTTGATGCCGCCGACCGAATGCCATTCGCCGGCCGCCGACCAGCCATCGCCGCGCGGCGAGCCGCCGCCTCCCGGCCTTGCGTGGAACATGTGCCAGATGAAGCGCTTGCCGGTGCGCGGATTGTCGCCGGTGATCGAGATCCGGAAGCGCCGCCCCCAGCCGCCCATCGCCCGGTCCGGGCAGGCCTGGCTCAGAGCCCGGATCACGGCCTCGACGATCTCGTTGGCGGGATGGGTGGTGCACAGCGTCACCGGCACATTGTCATCGGCGCAAACGATGGTGCCGGGCTTCAGCTTCACCGAAAGCGGCCGGAAGCAGCCGTCGTTCTTCGGGATCTCGGCGTCGACGAGATAAGCGAAGGCCATCGCCACCGCCGCCTGGGTGTTGGCATGGGGCGAGTTGGCGAAGCTCTTCGACTGCGGATCGCTGCCGGTCAGGTCGATCTCGAGATCGCTGCCGCGCTTGGTGACCTTGGCGACCACCTTGATGTCGGTGCGGCCGCGCCCGTCATCGTCGAGCAGCGCCTCGCCGTGATAGACGCCGTCCTTCCAGCTTTCGACAATGGCGCGCGACTGGCGCTCGGCGCCGTCGAGGATCGCCTCGATCGCGTCGGAGACGGTTTCAGTGCCGACATCGGCGAAAAGCCGGCCGATCCGCTTCTCGCCTAGATGCGCAGCGCCGATCATCGCCGCGAGGTCACCGCGGAAATCGCGGGGAAAGCGAACGTTTAGCGCCAGCATGTCGAGGATGTCCTCGCGCATGCGCCCGGCCTCGGCGAGGCGGATCGGCGGGATGCGCAGGCCTTCCTGCCAGATCTCCGTCGCCTGCGGATTGTAGGCGCCGTGGGTCGCGCCGCCGATATCGCCCATATGGGCCCGAACGACGCTCCAGAGCAGGCGCTTGCCGTCGCCATAGACCGGCACGAAAGCGGTGACGTCAGGCAGATGGCTGCCGCCGCAATAGGGGTCGTTGAGCAAATAGACATCGCCCGGCTGGACCGCGTCGCCGAACTTCTCCTCAACCGCGCGCACCGCCCAGGTCAGGGCGCCGACATGAATCGGGATATGGTCGGCCTGCGCGATCAGCCGGCTCTGCGGATCGCAGATGCCGATCGAGAAATCGCGGCTGGCGTTGAGGATCTGCGAATAGGAGGTGCGAAGCATCGCCTCGCCCATTTCCTCGACGATCGAAATCAGCCGGTGCTGGACGACGGATCGGGTGATCGGATCTACGGAATTGCTCACGCCTCGGCCTCTCATCGCTGAAGGCGCTGGGATCGATATGATTATCGAGGCAACACCGACGGGGTGAGGCTAGTTGGCGGCTCGGACCACGGTCCAATATCGAGTTTCTATCCTATTATAGTGCTGCGCATATCGCGCTGGCCGACGGCTATACCGGTGTCGGGTCGAGATCGACTGCCTGAGTGATGCGCGCTTCGTCGATCACCGCCAGCAACTCCTCGATCAGCACCGAGTGCCGGTCGCGCGGCCAGGCGGCGTAGAGTTCGATCAGCGGCGTGTCGTCGAGGATCGGCCGCAGCACGACGCGCTCGGGCGTAAGGTGCCTCGCCGAGCGTGGCACCAGCGCGACCCCGACACGCGCCGCGACCAGAGCGAGGATCGTCACCATCTGGTGCGCTTCCTGGACGCGCCCGGGAAAGAAGCCGGCGCTCTGGCACAGATGCATGATCAGGTCGCGGAAGCCCGGCGCCTCGTCGCGGTCGAAGATCACCAGCGCCGCCCCGTTGAGGTCGGCGAGGCGGACCGCAGGCGAGGCAGCCAGCGGGTGACTGTCCGGCAGCGCCACCAGGAAAGGCTCCTGATGGACGAGGCGGATGCCGAGGCTATCGTCGAGGATCGGCGGACGCACGAAGCCGAGATGAATCTCGCCCTTCTCCAGCGCCAGGAGTTGGGCCGGCGAGGACATCTCGCGCAGCGATAGCGTCACATCCGGCCAGCGCTCGTAGAAGGCTTCGAGGATGGGCGGCAGGAACTCCGCCGCCGCCGAGCCGGTGACGCCGATGACGAGGCTGCCCTCCTGGCCGCGGCCGACGCGCTTGGTCATCGCCTGGGCGCGCGACATCTGCTGCAGGATCTGGCGGGCCTCGCGCAGCAGGGTCTTGCCGGCCGGCGTCAGTTCGATCGGGCGCACGCTGCGGTCGAACAGCGTGACCTGCAGCTCCTCCTCCATCGCCTTGATCTGCTGCGACAGCGGTGGCTGCGCCATGTGCAGGATCTCGGCCGCACGGCCGAAATGGCGCTGCTCGGCCAGCACGACGAAATAGCGCAGGTGCCTCAGTTCCATGGCTGGCTGATACAGCCCAAGGCCGGAGCCGCCAAGCCCGTTCAGGCCGGCAGGAGCCTGCTGCCGATGCGTTTGGCCGCATCGAACAGGGCTTCGAGATGCACCGGGTGGCCCTCCGGCGCCACGATCGAGGTCAGCGACGAGATGCTGAGCGCGCCTGCCAGCGCGCCCGAGCGGTCGAAGATCGGCACGCCCACCCCGGTCAGGCCGATGAAGAAATCATCCGCCGCCAGCTCCCAGCCCTGCGCGCGTATCCGTTCGGCCTCGCGCCAGAGCAGTTCGGGATCGGTCTGGCTCGCCGGCGCACGCCGGGGCATTTCGATTGACAGCGCGAGCCTGCGCTGCTCGTCATCGAGATAGGCGAGCAGCACGCGCGGGCCGCCGCCGCAATTCAAGGGCGCCTGCGCCCCGACGGCGAACCAGGTCGCATCGACATGCGGCAGCGAAGCCCGCACGCGGTCGACGCAGAGGCCGCGCCCGGCAACATGGACCCAGAGGAACGAGGTCGCGCCGGTCCTCTCGGCGATCTCGGTCAGATAGGGACCGGCGATATCGCGCAATTCACGTCCCGTGGTGACCGCGCTGCCGAGCTCGGCGAGCCCGACCGCCAGCGCATAGGTTTGCGTGCGCTCGTCATGCTCGACCAGCTCGTTGAGCTGGAGCGTCTGCAACAGCCGCCGCGCGGTGCCCTTGTCGAGTCCCACCTGCCGCGCGAGCTCGCTGAGGCCCAGTCGCGACTGGTCGGGACGAAAGGCACGCAGCAACGCGATCGCGCGGTCGACCGCCCGCACGATCGGGACGCCCGGCGGCAGGCGGGCAGCCCGCCCCTCCTTCACCCTGTCAGCTGTGCTCACGAGCGGTCCACCATCACTACCTGATCGTGTCGCCTGACAACACGGCATGTCAATCATTGACACGAATTTTGACTCTCGCTTTCAATGGCATGGAGCTTGCCAATCGGCGCATGATCGGGTGCGATCCCTTCAGGCTGAGAGAGCAGGTCGAAACAGAGGTCGCCTCGGCAGGGCTTTGGTCCCAGCCGAGAGCAGGCCACGGGGAACGGAGAACGACGATGACGGTATCGAGATTGGGACTCGCCCTCGCCGTGTCGGTGCTGGCGCTCGGCGCCGCGACCGCGCAGGAACCGAAGAAGGGCGGCACCGTCCATGTCGTGGTCCAGCCCGAGCCGCCGATGCTGATGCAGGGCCTGAACCAGAACGGCCCGACCAACATGGTCGCCGGCAACATCTACGAATCGCTGCTGCGCTATAACGAGAAGCTCGAGCCGCAGCCCTCGCTCGCCAAGAGCTGGGAGATTTCGCCCGACGCCAAGGTCTACACCTTCAAGCTCCAGGAGGGCGTGACCTGGCATGACGGCAAGCCCTTCACCGCCGACGACGTCGTCTTCACGCTCGACAAGTTCCTGCGCGAGGTCCATCCGCGCTGGCGCCCGATCGTCAACGCCCAGGTCGACAAGATCGAGAAGGTCGACGACCTCACCGTCAAGATCACGCTGAAGCAGCCTTTCGGGCCGCTGATCATGACGCAGGAAGTCGCTTCGGCGCCGATGATCCCGAAGCACATCTATGACGGCACCGACTACCGCGCCAACCCGGCCAACAACACGCCGATCGGCACCGGCCCGTTCAAGTTCAAGGAGTGGAAGAAGGGCTCCTACATCCACCTCGTCAAGAACGAGAACTACTGGCTGAAGGGCAAGCCGAACATCGACGAGATCTACTGGCAGATCATCCCCGATGCGGCCGCCCGCGCCGTCGCCTACGAGACCGGCAAGGTCGATGTCCTGACCGGCGGCTCGGTCGATGTCTACGACGTCGCCCGCCTCTCCAAGCTGCCCAATACCTGCATGACGACGAAGGGCTGGGAGATGTTCGCTCCCCATGCCTGGCTGACGCCGAACGTCCGCAACGGCATCCTCGGCAACAAGCAGTTCCGCCAGGGCCTGATGCACGCGATCGACCGCGAATTCGGCCGCGAAGTGGTCTGGGGCGGCCTCGGCAAGCTGCCGACCGGGCCGATCTCGTCGAAGACGCGCTTCTATTCCGCCGACGTGCCGAAATACGACTTCGACCCGAAGAAGGCGAAGGAGCTGATCAAGGCCTCCGGCTACAAGGGCGAGACGATCAAGCTGCTCAACCTGCCCTATGGCGAGACCTGGAGCCGCTGGTCCGAAGCGATCAAGCAGAACCTCGAGGATGTCGGCGTAAAGGTTCAGATCGAGAACACCGACGTTCCCGGCTGGACGCAGAAGGCCAGCAACTGGGACTTCGATCTCAACTTCAACTTCCTCTACCAACTCGGCGACCCCGCAATGGGCGTGGCGCGCAGCTACATCTCGTCCAACATCGCCAAGGGCAATCCCTTCGCCAATGTCGGCGGCTACTCCAATCCGGAGGTCGACAAGCTCTTCGCCGAGGCCGCGATCGCGCCTTCGGACAAAGAGCGGCAGGAACTCTATACAAAGGTGCAGAAGCTGCTCGCCGACGAACTGCCGGTGCTCTGGCTGCTCGAGATGGATTTCCCGACCATCTATCGCTGCAACGTCAAGAACCTCGTCACCACCGGCGTCGGCGTCAACGACGGCTTCCGGGATGCCTGGAAGGAGTGACGTGATCCAACAGGATCACGTCATGCTCGGGCCTGACCCGAGCATCTCCTGCAAAGAGATTCTCGGGTCTGCGCTTCGCACCACCCGAGAATGACGCCAGCGGAACCTGAATGAACCTGCCCCAGTTCCTCGCCGGCCGCTTCGCGAAGGGGATCGTCGTCCTCTTCGCCATCGCGGTGCTCAATTTCTTCCTGATCCGAGCCGCGCCGGGCGACCCGGCGCAGGTGCTGGCGGGCGAGGCCGGCGCCGCCGACGAGGTGCTGCTGCAGCAGTTGCGCGAGCGCTTCGGCCTCGACCAGCCGCTGCTCCAGCAGCTCTGGATCTACCTCAAGGGCTATGCCTCGCTCGATCTCGGCTTCAGCTATCGCCAGCAGCGCCCGGTGCTGGACCTGATCCTCGAACGCCTGCCTGCGACGCTGCTGCTGACCGGTGCCGCCTTCATTGTCTCGCTGGCGCTGGGCACCCTGATGGGCGCGCTCGCCGCCCGCCGGGCCGGGCGCTGGCAGGACAGCCTGATCACCACGCTGGCGCTCGTCTTCTACGCGACGCCGCTGTTCTGGGTCGCGCTTCTGAGCCAGATCGCCTTCGCGCTGAAGCTCGGCCTCGTTCCCAATGTCGGCTACGAGACCATCGGCGCGAACTATACCGGCCTTGCCCGCGCGCTCGACATCGGCCGCCACCTCATCCTGCCGGCCCTGACGCTCGGCCTGTTCTTCACCGCGCTCTATGCCCGCATGATGCGCGCCTCGATGCTGGAAGTGGCGGGCGCCGACTTCGTCAAGACCGCGCGCGCCAAGGGGCTGTCGCCGGCGGTCGTCTCGCGCCGACATGTCGCCCGCAACGCGATCCTCCCCGTGGTGACGCTGGCCGGTCTGCAGGCGGGCCAGCTGGTCGGCGGCGCCGTCCTGACCGAGACCGTCTTCGCCTGGCCGGGCATCGGCCGGCTGATGTTCGACGCGTTGGTCCAGCGCGACTATTCGGTGCTGCTCGGCGTCTTCTTCATCTCCTCGGCCATGGTCGTCGGCTTCAACATCCTGACCGACATCGTCTATCGCCTGGTCGATCCCCGTATCGAGGCCGGTTCATGAGGATTTCGACATGAGCTTCCTCAAGCGCTTCGCCCGCAATCGCGGCGCCTTGATCGGCGTCCTGATCCTGCTCGTCGTGATCGCCTTCGCGCTGCTCGCGACCTGGCTCTACCCGCAATCGCCCTGGCGGACGGTCGGCCGCCCCTTCCTTGCGCCGTTCGTGATGGAGCGCTTCCCGCTCGGCACCGACACGCTCGGGCGCAACCTCGCCTCCGGACTCGTCCACGGCGCCCGCGTCTCGCTGATGATCGGCGTGGTCTCGACGCTCGTCGCGCTGCTGATCGGCGTGCCGCTCGGCGCCGTCGCCGGCTATGCAGGCGGCTTCGTCGACGACGCGCTGATGCGCTTCACCGAGTTCTTCCAGACCATCCCCTCCTTCGCGCTCGCCATCGTGCTGGTCGCGATCCTGCAGCCGCAGCTCGGCTCGATCGTGCTCGCCATCGGCGTCGTCTCCTGGCCACCGGTGGCGAGGCTGGTGCGCGGCGAGGTGCTTTCGCTGCGGACGCGCGAATATGTCCAGGCCGCCGTCACCATCGGCCAGTCGACGCCGCGCATCATCTTCAGCCAGGTCCTGCCCAACACGCTGGCGCCGATCATCGTCATGGGCTCGCTGATGATCGGCTCGGCGATCCTGCTGGAATCCTCGCTCTCCTTCCTCGGCCTCGGCGATCCCAATCTGATGAGCTGGGGCTACATGGTCGGCGCGGGGCGGACCCGGCTGCTCGACGCCTGGTGGATCAGCTTTTTCCCGGGCCTGGCGATTTTCCTCACCGTGCTCGCCCTCAACCTTGCCGGCGAAGGGCTGAACGATGCCCTCAACCCGCGTCTTGCCCGGGAGAGGGAATGATGGTGGCTCCGGCTCTCGCCGTCGAAGGGCTGCGGCTCGCCCTCCCCGCCCTCGCCGACCGGCCCTTTGCGGTCGAGGATGTCACGCTTTCGATCGCGCCGGGCGAGACGCTCTGCGTCGTCGGCGAGTCCGGCTCCGGCAAGTCGATGCTCGCCCATGCCGTGATGGGGCTCCTGCCCAAGGCGGTGAAGCCGGCCGGCGGCGCGATCCGGCTCGCCGGGCGCGACCTGCTCTCGCTCGACGAGACGGCGATGGAAGGCGTGCGCGGCCGCGAGGTCGGCATGATCTTCCAGGAGCCGATGACCTCGCTCAACCCGGTGATGCGGGTCGCCGACCAGATCGTCGAGACCTTCGAGGCGCATCGCCTGCTCGCCAAGCCCGAGCGCTATGCGCGAGCCGTCGCGCTCTTGACGGAGGTCGGCCTGCCCGAGCCCGAGCGGCTGGCGCGCGCCTATCCGCACGAGCTGTCCGGCGGCCAGCGCCAGCGCGTGATGATCGCGATGGCGCTCGCGCTCGAACCGAAGCTGCTGATCGCCGACGAGCCGACCACCGCGCTCGACGTGACGACGCAGGCCCAGATCCTGAAGCTGATCGACAATCTCCGCCACAAGCACGGCACGGCAGTGCTGTTCATCACCCACGACATGGGCGTCGTCGCCGAGATCGCCGACCGCATCGCCGTGCTCGAAAAGGGCGTTCTGGTCGAGGAAGGCACGGTCGATGAGGTGCTCGGGGCAGCCCGGCATCCCTATACCCAGAAGCTGCTCGCCGCCGTGCCCTCGCTGACGCCGCCGGAGCGGCCGGCGCTTCCCGACAGCAAGCCGGTGCTGACCGTCGAGAAGCTCGGAAAGGTCTATCGCAAGCGCTCACTCTTCCGTCCCGGACGGGAGGTGAAGGCCGCCGACGATGTCAGCTTCACCCTCGCCCGCGGCGAGACGCTCGGGCTCGTCGGCGAATCCGGCTCGGGCAAGTCGACGGTCGGGCGCTGCTGCCTGCGCCTGATCGAGCCCGATGGCGGCAGGATCACGCTCGGAGACCTCGTGCTCAGCGATCTCGGCGCCGCCGCTTTGCGCCAGCACCGCAAGCGCATCCAGATGGTCTTCCAGGACCCGTTCGCCTCGCTCAATCCGCGCCAGACGGTCGGCCGCATCATTTCGGACGGGCCGGTCGCGCATGGCACGCCGCGTTCCCAGGCGCTGGCGCGGGCGAAGGAGCTGCTCGAGCTGGTCGGTCTCTCGGCCAATGCCATCGACCGTTATCCGCACGAATTCTCCGGCGGGCAGCGCCAGCGCATCGGCATCGCGCGGGCGCTCGCTCTGGAACCCGACGTACTGGTCGCCGACGAGGCGGTGTCGGCGCTGGACGTTTCCGTTCAGGCGCAGATCCTGACCCTGATCAAGGACATCCAGCAGCGCCTCGGCCTCGCCATCCTGTTCGTCACCCATGACCTGCGCGTCGCCGCGCAGATCTGCGACAAGATCGCGGTGATGCAGCGCGGCAAGATCGTCGAGAGCGGCCCGACGGCCGCGCTCTTCGCCGCGCCCCAGCACGACTATACCCGCCAGCTCCTCGCCGCCGTCCCCGGCGGCAAATGGTTCGGGCGGTAACCCCCCTCGTCATGGTCGGGCTTGTCCCGACCATCCACGTCTTCACTCGCCGCAGGCCGTGTTCAGGACGTGGATGCTCGCCACAAGGGCGAGCATGACGGCATAGCCCTACGATCTACCGGAGCCCCCTTCCATGCCGCTCGATCCCGCCCTTCGCGACCGCATCCTCGCCTCCGTCGAGGCCGGTTTCGCCGAACAGATCGCCTTCACCCAGGAGATGATCCGCTTCGGTTCGGTGCGCGGCGAGGAGCACACCGTGCAGGATTTCGTCTTCCGCGCCCTCAAGGCACGCGGTTTCACCATGGACCGCTTCGCCATGAACCGGGAGGCGATCACCGCCCATCCCGGCGGCGCGCCCTTCTCGGACACCCACTCCGAGGCCCCGATCGTCGTCGGCATCCATCATCCCCGCGAGGAGAAGGGCCGTTCGCTCATCCTGCAATCCCATGTCGACGTGGTGCCGGCCGGCCCGGCCGATTCCTGGACGCATCCGCCCTTCGATCCCGTCATCGAAGGCGACTGGCTCTATGGCCGCGGCGGCGCCGACATGAAGGCGGGCGGCACAGCCAACCTCTTCTGCCTCGACGCGCTCCGCCGCATCGGCCTGCAGCCGGCGGCGACCGTCTATGTCCAGTCGGTGGTCGAGGAAGAATCGACCGGCAATGGTGCGCTGATGGCCCATCTGCGTGGCTACAAGGCCGATGCGGTGCTGATCCCGGAGCCGGAGGAGGAGATGCTGGTGCGCGCCAATACCGGCGTGCTCTGGTTCCAGGTCGAGGTCCGCGGCGTGCCGATGCATGTCCGCGAGATGGCGGCCGGCGCCAATGCGATCGACGCCGCCTATCGCGTCATCGGTGCGCTGCGCGGGCTCGAGGAGGAACTCAACCGCGAAAAGGCCGGGCGCGAGCATTTCGAGGAGATCGCCCACCCGATCAACCTCAACATCGGCAAGATCGAGGGGGGCGACTGGGCCTCCTCGGTGCCATGCTGGTGCAGGATCGACTGCCGCATCGGGCTCTATCCGGGCGTCATTGCCGAGGAACTGGCGCGCCGGATCGAGGCGGCGGTCCTTGCCTATGCGCGCGGCGACAAGTTCCTCGCGAACAACCCGCCCAAGCTCAGCTTCAACGGCTTCTATTCCGAGGGCTATGTGCTGGAGCCCGGCAGCGAGGCCGAGGCCGTGCTCGGCCGTGCCCACCAGGCCTCGACCGGCAAGCCGCTCAAGAGCTTCATGACCCCGGGCTATCTCGATACCCGCGTCTACGCCCTCTACGACAAGATCCCGGCGCTCTGCTACGGGCCGATCTCGGA
This sequence comes from Allobosea sp. WAO, assembly GCF_001509835.1. Lineage (GTDB taxonomy): Bacteria > Pseudomonadota > Alphaproteobacteria > Rhizobiales > Beijerinckiaceae > Allobosea. The sequence goes on along the minus strand of NZ_JXTJ01000010.1, from coordinate 254,293 downwards.
GAACATCCACGCCTTCGACGAGCGCGTCAGCCTCGCCTCGCTGAAGCGCATCACCGGCACCATGGCGCTGTTCGTCGCCGAATGGTGCGGGGTGGAGCCGGTGGCTGGCTGATATGGCTGGTCGTCCCGGGCGACCAACGGGAGACCCGGGACCCATGCCTGAACCTCTTTCGGAAGACCTCAGGCATGGATCCCGGCTCTACGCTTCGCTTCGGCCGGGATGACGTTGCGATTGGTCACAGCCCGCGTGCACTGTTCGCGCATCGAGCCTCCACCGAAATGACATGACGCCCGCGCCCCGCCATCCCGCATAGTCCTGCCATGCCGCCCGCCCCGTCCCGCTCGCTCCTGCTCGTCCCGCTGCTCGGCCTGCTCTGGGGCTTCAACTGGCCGGCGGTGCGGATATCGCTCACCGAGATCGCGCCCTGGACGCTGCGCGCCGCCGGCATGACCTTCGCCGGGCTGGTGCTCGTCGCGATCGCGCTCGCCCGCCGCGTCCCGCTCGCCGTGCCAAGGGAGCAGTGGCCGCGGCTGATCATCGCCGGCTTCCTCTCGATCGCCGCCTTCAACGTCCTGCTCGCCTTCGCCCAGCTGATGGCGCCGACCTCGCGTGCCGCGATCCTGACCTTCACCATGCCGATCTGGGCGACGTTGCTCGCCTTGCCGATCCTCGGCGAGCGCTTCGACCGGCGCCGCCTTCTCGGCCTCGGTCTCGGCATCTCCGGCCTCGCCTGCCTCGGCCTGCCCTTGATCCGCAGCGGCCAGCTCTCGCCCGGGCTGGCGCTCGCCTTGCTCGCCGCGCTGAGCTGGGCGCTCGGCACCATCGTCACCAAGCGCTGGCCGGTCGCGGCGCCGGCACTCACCATCGCCGCCTGGCAATTGCTGGTCGGCGGCGCCGCGGCTGGCCTCGGCATGCTCGTCTTCGAGGGCCTGCCCGTGCCCAAGCTGCTTTCGCCGAAGGTCGTGGCGGCACTGAGCTTCCACATCCTCGGCGCGCAGGCGCTCGCCTATTTCCTCTGGTTCGTCGTGGTCGCGCGCCTGCCGGCGGGCATCGCCAGCCTCGGCACCTTGATGGTGCCGGCTGTCGGCGTACTCGGCTCGGTGCTCCTCCTCGGCGAGCGCCCGACAGCGACCGACTGGCTCGGCCTTACCCTCGTCGTCGCAGCCTCAGGCGCGATCATGATCCCGGCTTCGCGCAAGGCATAGCCGGTCAGCCTCGGACACAGCCGCGAAGGCTTGTCGAAGCCAGCGCTTCGCGGCAGGGTCTGGGCGCTCGCCCATTCCCGGCCGCCCCCCGGACCTTGTCGCTCGTCCGGCCGGCCGCTCCCTCCGCCCCATTGCGCCCGGCGCGCGAAGAACTCCGCTGAAAGCCTTGCCATGAAGTTCCCGATCGACGCGCCCTACCCGTCCCGGCGCTCTCCCGTCCTCGCCCGCAACCTCGTCGCGACCTCGCATCCGCTCGCGACCGAGGCCGGGCTGTCGATGCTGCGCAGGGGCGGCAACGCGCTCGATGCGGCACTCGCCGCGGCGATAACCCTGCCTGTGGTCGAGCCGACAGGAAACGGCCTCGGCTCCGATGCCTTCTGCATCCTCTGGGACGGCAAGGAGCTGCACGGGCTCAACGCCTCCGGCCGTTCGCCTTCCGCCTGGACGCCCGAGCGCTTCGCCGCCCAGGCGGGTCTGCCCCAGCGCGGCTGGGAGAGCGTCACCGTGCCAGGCGCCGTCTCGGCCTGGGCCGAGCTGTCGCAGCGCTTCGGCAAGTTGCCCTTCGAGACCCTGTTCGAGCCGGCGATCGAATACGCCTCGCGCGGCTTCCACGTCACCCCGATCATCGGCGAGCTCTGGCAGCGCGGCGCCAAGCTGCTGCACGCCCAGCCCGGCTTCGCCGAGCATTTCATGCCGGGCGGCAGGGCGCCGCTCGCCGGCGAGATCTTCCGCACGCCCGACATGGCGCGGAGCCTGCGCCTGATCGCCGAGACGCGCGGCGAGGCTTTCTATCGCGGCGAACTCGCCGGCAAGATCGCCGCCTTCGCCCGGGAGCATGGCGCGGCGCTGACCGAGGACGATCTCGCCGCTCATCGCAACGACTGGTGCGGCACGATCAGCCAGCGCTTCGGCGAGGCCGCACTGCACGAGATCCCACCCAATGGCCAGGGCATCGCCGCGCTGATGGCGCTCGGCATGCTCAGGGAGACCGATATCGGAGATTTCGCGCCCGACAGCGCCGAGGCGCTGCATCTCCAGATCGAGGCGATGAAGCTCGCCTTCCTCGACGTCGACACCTATGTCGCCGACGAGGGCAGCATGCATGAGATCACGACGGCGCATCTGCTCGACCCGGCCTATCTCGCCTCGCGCGCCAAGCTCATCGACCGCAGCCGCGCGACCGAATTCCCCGTAGGCGCGCCGAAGCAGGGCGGCACGATCTGCCTCGCCACCGGCGACGCCGACGGCATGATGGTCTCCTATATCCAGTCGAACTATGCCGGCTTCGGCTCCGGCGTCGTCGTGCCCGGCACCGGCATCAGCCTGCAGAACCGCGGCTTCGGCTTCACCACGCAGGCGGGGCATCCCAACGAGGTCGGCCCGCGCAAGCGGCCCTTCCACACCATCATCCCCGGCTTCGTCATGGGCCCTTCCGAGCCGATCATGGCCTTCGGCCTGATGGGCGGGCCGATGCAGGCGCAGGGCCATCTGCAGATGATGCTGCGCACCCAGCTCTGGCGGCAGGATCCGCAGACCGCCGCCGACGCGCCGCGCTGGCGCGTGATGCAGGGCCTCGACGTCGCCATCGAGAGCGCAATGAACCCTGCCGTGGTGCAGAAGCTCGGCGCGCTCGGCCATCGCATCGCTCTGGAGTCCCCGGATTCGAGCTTCGGCTTCGGTGGCGCGCAGCTCGTGCACCGGATCGAAGGCGGCTATGTCGGCGGCTCGGATTTCCGCAAGGACGGGCACGCCGCCGGCTTCTGAGCCTTTTCCGCGCCGGTAACTACGACGAAAGGCCGGCGGGCGGCACTCTGGACGCAGCTTCGGAACTCCGCGCAGGATGCGCGCGGGGAACGCGTACCCGGCCAGCTCCGAGCCGGGACGGCCGAGGACGTAACCAGAATGCGCACGCAAGTCGCGATCATCGGCGCCGGGCCGGCAGGCCTGCTGCTCGGCCAGCTGCTGCATGCGGCCGGGATCGACAACGTCATTCTCGAGCAGCGCAGCGGCGACTATGTGCTGTCGCGCGTCCGGGCCGGCGTCCTCGAAAGCGGCACGGTCCGGCTGCTCGACGCGGTCGGGGCCGGCACCCGCCTGCATGCCGAGGGCCTGCCGCATGACGGATTCGACCTCCTCTTCGACGGCGTTCGCCACCGGATCGACCTCGCCGGGCTGAGCGGCAAGCACGTCACCGTCTACGGCCAGACCGAGGTCACCCGCGACCTCATGGAGCTACGTGCCGGCCAGGGCGCGCTCACGGTCTACGAGGCGGAGAAGGTCGCCCTGCACGACTTCGACGGCGACGCCCCCTATGTCACCTATCTCGACCGCGGCGAGCAAAAGCGCCTCGACTGCGACTTCATCGCCGGCTGCGACGGCTATCACGGCGTCTCGCGCGCCAGCGTGCCGAGCCGCGCTCTCAAGACCTTCGAGCGGGTCTACCCGTTCGGCTGGCTCGGCCTGCTCGCCGATGTCCCACCGGTCTCGCATGAGCTGATCTATGCCGGCGAGGAGCGCGGCTTCGCGCTGTGCTCGATGCGCTCGAACAGCCGCAGCCGCTACTATCTGCAATGCGCCCTGAACGAGCGCGTCGACGACTGGTCGGATGAGCGCTTCTGGGCGGAACTGCGCCGCCGGCTCGACCCCGCGACCGCCGACGCCCTGGTCACCGGCCCCTCGCTGGAGAAGTCGTTGGCGCCCCTGCGTTCCTTCGTCGCCGAGCCGATGCGCTTCGGCCGGCTGTTCCTCGCCGGAGATGCCGCCCATATCGTGCCGCCGACCGGCGCCAAGGGCCTGAACCTCGCCGCCAGCGATGTGCACTATCTGTCGGAGGCCTTGCGCGAGCACTATGCGGAGCGTTCGTCAGCCGGCATCGACGCCTACTCGGCCCGCGCCCTCGCCCGCGTCTGGAAGGCCGAGCGCTTTTCCTGGTGGCTGACCGGGCTGATGCACCATTTCCCCGATCATGACGGCTTCGGCGGCCGCATCCAGCAGGCCGAGCGCGCCTATCTCGTCTCGTCGCCGGCCGCGATGACGGCCCTGGCCGAGAACTATGTCGGCCTACCCTTCTAATTGGCCCTTTCGGAATAACGCCGGTGGGTTGCCCACTCGGAAACAACTCGCAGACTGCCGCGGCATCTCCGCGGCCGTATCATGCCGCCGGGCACGGCACCGATCATCGGTGTCCCGGCTGGCAGGCCGCTTGTCCATGGTCAGGCAGAGGGACCGACAAGGCATTGCGCGCAAGTGAGGTATTTGGAGTTCAGCATCCGGTTATCGGAGCTGGCTCAACGCGGACATTTGCAACGAGAATTTCACGGCGGTGACGCCCGATCGGGCCGTCACGGGCTAGCGATCTTTCGCTGGACCGCCGGGCCGGGGCTTCATGCGAATGGATGCATTACGGGCGGTTTCGGTGGGTGTCTTGCCGAACCGGCGGCGAAAGGCGGCAGCGAACCGCGCCGTGTTGGTGAAACCGTAGCGGCGGGCGACGGTGGCGACCGCGGCGTCGCAGGTGCCGAGAACGAGGTCGGCATGCGCCAGATCGAGCCGGATGGCGTGCAGCCCGGCCAAGGGTGTATGGCTGCGGAAATGCTTGAACACCGCCGTCAAGGTCCGCAAACTGCAGCCGGCGGCTGCCGCGACATCCGCCATCCGGATCGGCTGCGCGCCCTGAGCGCGCATGAAATCCTCCGCACGTCGAACATAAACGGGAACTGCGCTGCTGGCCGTGTCTGCTAGCCTGTCAGTATAGTTGTGAGCGGCGCCGCGCAGGATCAGCGAGACAAGCAGGTCGGTCAGAGATGCCAGTGCGACCGGGCTGCTGGTCACGCCGTCTTTCCGCTGAAACTCCTGCATGACGAAATCGAGCTGGTGTTTCAGGCTGAACCCGAGCCCGGTGGTCCAATCGAGACCCGGCTCGAAATCGAGAGCCTCGTGCAGTTGCTCATCCAGCATGTGCTCCAGCGCGCTCTCGATATCCGCCACCTTGAAGAAGATGTTGGTTCGCGCGTTGTCGTTGCTCATCGAGAGACGGCCACCTGGAGCGGGTCTCCAGACAAGGCCGGATCGACTTGTGGCTGTCGCGGACTTTCCCTTTTGCTCCAGGGTCGTATGGCCCGTGAGCATCGTCGTGAAACAAAACAGACCTCCGGCGTCGCCATCGACGAAGCCATTGGTGGCGAAGCTGCTGTCAGCGTAGCTTGCGATGATCGAGCCGACGCTGCGCGTCGCGAGCGTAAAGATCGGCTGTTCGAAGCGCAGGCGCCACAGCGCGCGATCCTGCAATTGATAGGTGTAGGTGCGGCTTGATTGCGGGACCCGTTCGGTCACGCGGAAGGTGCCGCTCAGATCCTCTGAATGTCTTGCCCGGACGACATCGAACGTCGCGAGCAGGGCGGGATCGATCAAAGGCACAGCCATCGGCATCCCCAGCTCCGGCCTTGATTGCCCGGTTTCAGGCCACATTAGACAATTTCGGCAACGGGTCGACACATTCGGCAATGAAAATCGGGTCCTGACCGAACACGTGATCCTCCGCGTCGTCCGATATGGCACATACCGGCAACATGCAGGGCAGCAATGGGGAGCCTGATGGCGATCCGGGCAGCTTTGTGGGGGAAGAAGACCTGGTCTTGCGACTGCCGGCGCCGCGTCTGCCTGCGCATCGCTGCGACTGAACTTCAGGCTCGATTCTGCATGCGTCCGATCGGACGCGGGTCGGAGCATGGCGGCGTGGCGCAGCCGACGAAGACATCGGACCGGTCATGGTGGCGAGGTTTGCAGATGCCGGCGCGGATCACCCCGCCGCAGCATCCGGTGAAGGGCAGCGCGCAGGCGCGTTCATCTCTTGGTTTGGAAGCCAGTTCGACCAGTCGCCCAATGTTCAGTTCAACCGGTTGGGGAACGCGGTGAAGCAATTCAGACTGGACGGCGGCGTAGCTCGACTGGCCGACATGGGTCGCCGGCGACCGATTGCCGAAGCTTCGCGCCACCTCGCGCTGAAGCTGAGGCTGACTTCTTTGGTGCTGTGCTGTTCGACCCATAAGGAACTCTGCGCGCGCTTCGCCACCGGCAATCGGACGACGCAGTTCGTGCCCCAGAACGCCTATAAATGGCTCAGCGGCAAGGCCATGCCGCGCTCATCCAGCGTCTATGAAGATTGGGCACGGGTGCTCGGTGGCGCGCTGACCGCGCCCTTCCTTGCCTCGTCCTCCTTCGAAGAGTTTCAGGACGCCGTATGTACCCGTTTCGTGGTGCCGGAAACCGCGCTTTCTGCGCTGAGAGCCGAGGCTGGTCTGCCGCGGAGCCCGGCCCAGGTCGTTGCCATCTCGGCGCTGACGAGAGGGAGCGAGCAGCAGCCTGGCGGGCATTGGTTGGAGGGTACCTACCTCGCGATCTCGCCGGCCTGGTCTCGGGCGGATGCGGGGCGACTGATCATCGGGGCGGTGAGCATCCACACCGACGCGATGCAGCGCCTGCAGATCAGCTACGGCGAAAGCCTGCCCGGCCGTCAGGTTCTCATGAGCGGGCCATTGCAGAGCGATGGACGCAGCGCACAGAGCGCCCTGACCTGCTCCTACACGCGCCGGCTGTCGTTTCTGGGGCTGAATGTACCCAAGCCGCCGGCCAATCTCATCGGCGGCGTTCTCAGCCGCGCGGCTGTTCATGATCCTGACGCCCGGGCTACCGCCAGCCGCATCCTGCTTTTGCGGGGGCCTGGCGCCCGGGCCGAGGGCCTGGTCGCGCGTGCGAGCAATCTCGATGCGGACGGAGCCCTGGTCGAGAGCGAGTTGGCCGCGCTCGGCTATCGCGACGATGCCGCAAGGGCTGCGCTGGGCGCCGGCATCGTCGATTTCCTGAGCACGCCGTCGTCCTCCAGCCTTTGCGAGGTTCAACTTAGAGATCTCGCGCCGCTCGAGATGATGATCGATCGCCTCGCCCCGCCGGCGCCATTGCACAAGGCAACCGCCTGGCACTAGCGCCAAGCAACCACGGCCTCCCAGCCTTCCAGCTTCAGTATCCAGGAAAATTGATCATGCAGGGCAACTCTTCGAAGGGCTTTGATCGTAAGAAAAACACTACCAAGTACCTCGGCAGTCTTGTCGCGGCGGGGTTTTTTACGCTCGCCTCCGTTCTACCGTCCAAAGCAGAAATCACAGGCGAAAAGCTTCAGGCCCTCCTGCCCGGCCTCGAGCAGCAGGTCGCCGCTGGGATGAAGGAGCTTTCGGTTCCCGGCGTCGCCATCGGCATCGTCTTCGACGACAAGCTGGTCTATAGCAAGGGCTTCGGTGTCAGAACCATCGACAAGGCCGACCGCGTCACGTCCGACACCATTTTCCAGGTTGGCTCGACGACCAAGGCGTTCCTGGCGACAGCGCTCGCCCAGGCCGTGGATGCCGGCAGGCTGAAATGGACCGATCCCGTCGTGGATCACATGCCCGCTTTCCAGCTGGCCGATCCCTGGGTCACGCGCGATTTCCGCATCCTCGACCTCGCCGCGCAGCGCGCCGGACTGACCCCTTACGTCAATGACGACCTGACCTTCCTGGGCTTCGACAAGCCGACGCTGATCCGGTCGATGCGCGTCGCGCCGCAAACCGGCATTTTCCGCTCGCAGTTCGGCTATCTCAACATTCCGCACATGGTCGGCGGCGAGGTGCTGGCGAAGGTTGACCGCTCGGCAAGCTGGTACGACTCGGTCAAGAAGACGCTGCTCGATCCGCTCGGCATGTCATCGACGACCGCCAGCCTGGAAGCCATCACGCAAAGCGCCGATCATGCCACCGGCCACAGGTTCGGCGAGCGCCCGGTCGCAATCCCCTTCCACGCAGCCATGCCCTATACGCACGGCCCGGCTGGCGCCTTCAATTCCAACGTCAAGGATATGGCGCAATGGCTGCGCCTGCAGCTCGGGCGCGGGCATTTCGGCGGGAAGGTCCTCGTCTCCGAGGAGAATCTCGACGTGACCTGGACGCCCCGCGTCGCGATGAGCGAGCGCGTGAGCTATGCTGTCGGCTGGGTCGTCAACGCCACGCCTAACGGCCGCGTAATTTGGCACAATGGCGGAACAGCCGGCTTCGGTGCCCATGCCGGCTTCCTGCCGGATGGCCGCACCGGCATCGTGATCCTGACCAATGTCGGCAACGCGGCGATGGCCGATGCGCTCGCCCAATGGTTCTATGACCGGGCTCTCGGCAATCCGGAGGTCGACAACATCGCCCTCGCCGCCGCAGCCCTGCGGGCGAACCAAGAGCTGCAGCGCAAGCAGGCGGCAGCCTTCATCGCGGGGCCGCTATCTGCCTCTGCCAGCGCACTTGCCGGCAGCTACGTCTCGCCGGTTCTCGGCACGGCAACGGTCGCTATCGTCGAGGGGAAACTGCGGATGACCCTCGAACAGACCGACGCCGTCGCTGTGCTCGAACCGAACAGGGATGATCCGAACCTGTTTTCGGCACGGCTCATCGCGACGGCCGGCTATGAGCCGGTCGTTGCCATGGCCGGCGATGTTCCTTTCAGCCAGATCCGGTTCGAGCGCGACAGCCTCGGCGACATCACCCAGCTGCGCTGGCTGGCTCCAGAGCTGCCGCATGCCTTCACACGCCAGCACGGCCATTAGGCCTGGGCCATTTCGCGCCAACTCGAGGACAAGCCCATGAGCATTTTCTCCAGCAATCTGGCCCGGGCTTCATTGGCCTTCGCCCTGAGCACAACTGCTGCCACGGTTCACGGAGCCCCTGTTTCCGCTCCGTCGTCGTCTATGAGCCAGCAGGGGCTTATCGTCCCGGCCCGCAATGCGCTTCAGGGCATCATCGACTTCCTGGGCGACGGCGACAATTACGTCCATGACGATCACTACGACTGGCAGCGCTACCGGGACTCGACGTCCCGGAAGGAGCGGATCCGCGATTACTATCAAATGCAGCAGGACGCTCAGATGGACTACTGGCGCCACCAGAAGGACGCGCAGAAGCGCATGATCAAGCAGCAGCGCGGCTGGTGAGGCAGATACGGGCAATGACCATGATCAGTCGCGTCGCGATCGCTCTCGTGGCGGTACTGTCGGCGGAAGGCGCAGCCATCGCTGATCCTGCCGCTTCGGTATCCGGAGAGGTTCCGTCTTCCGTTGTCCAGGCCATAAGGGATTTCGAAGCCAAGCCGGTCTTTGCCCATATGAGCTGGGGCATCCACCTCGTCGATCTTGCGACCGGCAAGGTGTTGATCGATCAGGCTGGGAACAAGTCGCTGCTGCCAGCCTCGGTCATGAAGACCTACAGCGTCGCGACCGCCCTTGACCTCTATGGCGCCGATTACCGTTTCCGGACCCCGGTCTACAGGCTCGGCACCGTCAAGGGCGACGTGCTCCACGGAGATCTCGTCCTCGTCGCGTCCGGCGATTTCAGCTTCGGGCTCCGCGAGCAGCCCAACGGCAAGCTTGGCTTCAACAGCCTGCCGGAGGTCGACCACAACACCACCTATACCGGCTTCCCTGGCGGTGCCTATGTAAGGAACAGCGATCCGCTCGCGGCGCTCGATGCCCTGGCCGCACAGGTCAAGGCTGCGGGAATCCGCGAAATCACCGGCGATGTGATGATCGACGATCGTCTCTTCGAGACCTATCGGGGGTTCTCGTCCGGGCCGATCGCTCCGATCTGGGTCAACGAGAACGTCATCGACATCATGGTGACGCCGACGAAACCCGGCGAGAAACCCAAGGTCGATTGGCGTCCGAAGAGCGCTGCTGTCACCGTCGAGAACGACGTCACCACGGTTGCCGGCACGGCCGGGCCGCTCGAGGTGACCACACAAGGCGGCGGGGTGGTTCGGGTCAGCGGAAAGATCGCGTCGGAAGGGCCGCCGATCCTGACGATGTCCCAGATCGCCGATGCCACTGGCTTCGCGCGCACCGTCTTCATCGAGGCGCTGGTGCGGGCCGGGATCAGGGTCACCACGGGTCGGCTCGGCCCCGCCGGGTCGCTGCCCGATGCAGGTTCCTACAACGATGCCAACCGGGTGGCGGAACACGTCTCGCCGCCGCTCTCCGAATTCGCCAAGGTGATCCTGAAAGTCAGCTACAACCGCGGCGCCGACCTCATGGTCTGTCTTGCCGCGGTGAAGGCCGGAAGCCGTGATTGCGGCGAGGGGCTGGCCGAGATGCTCAAGCTGCTCGCCCGGCATGGCGTTTCATCAACCGGAACCTATGTCTTCGACGGTGCCGGAAGCAGCCATAACAGCCGGACGACGCCGTCGGATCTCGCGACCTTCCTCAGGGAGATAACGATCACGCCCTGGGGGAGCGCTTTTCATGATGGCATGGCCGTTCTCGGTGTCGACGGCTCACAGGCGCTGAATGGCGCGGGATCGCCGGCGGTCGCGCAGGTTCGGATAAAGGACGGCGACATGGTCGCCGGAAGCGCTGCCGGGCAGCTTGTCGCGCTTGCCACCACCCAGACGGGATACATCGCCGCCAAGAGCGGACGCAGGCTCGTCTATAGCCTGATGGTCAACAACATCCCCTTCCTGTCGCTGAAGGACTACTCCGCCGCCCGGGCCGATGTGGCGGCGGTCGTCGTCGCGATCCAGCAGGGCTATTGAAGCGACCGGAGAACGTCATGCCCTCTGCAGCACGCTCCCGCTCATGCCTTTCCGTGGCCGCGGCGCTCCTCATCACTACGGACGTATCGACTGCCGAAGGCTTCTCCCGCTCCGTCGACATCGGCGCTGGCCGCAGGATCTACCTCGAATGCAGAGGCACCGGGGCGCCGACGGTCGTGCTGGTCTCGGGCAAGGGGAACGGCGCTGCCGACTGGAGCGAAACTCTCGCTCCCGCCGACCCGGTCCACAAGGCCGATTATGACGCCTTGGCCTGGGGAAAAGGTACTCTCCGCAAGAGCGAGTCGGCGGTCTTTCCGATGGTGTCGCGCTTCACTCGCGTGTGCGCCTATGACCGGCCTGGGGTAAGGCTGGACGGACCGGATCAGTCCACGCCGGTCGCCCAGCCGCATCCGGCCGACCAGGCGGCCGACGATCTCCATCGGCTGCTGACGGCAGCAGGCGAACCCGGCCCTTACGTGCTGGTCCCCCATTCCTACGGCGGGCTGATCGCCGCACTTTTTGCACGGACCTGGCCCGACCAGGTCGGCGGTCTCGTCATGGTCGACGCCGCGACGCCACTGATGCGCGAGGTGGCAAGCCCGCAGCATGTGGCGAAATGGGACGCACTCAACAGGACGTCCGTGCCGGCGGCTCCCGAGGCCATCATGCTCCTCGATGCCTTCGCCAAGATCGACGCTGCCGCGCGACCGCGCGAAGTGCCGGCCATCGTGCTTGCCAGCGACAAGCCATGGCAACCGCCATCGGCTCAACCGGAGAGCGACCCGGCTGGCGGCGTCTCCTTCGCGGACTGGAAGGCGTCGGAGACGCTGCTCGCAACGTCACTCGACGCCAGGCTCGTCGCGAACACGAACAGCGGCCACAACATCCATGCCTATTCGCCGCAACTGGTGATCGACGCGATCCGCGAGGTCGTGGACGCCGTGCGCGCGGGCAAAGCACGTATCGGGCCCTGAAGAACTCCTCATCCTGCCGGCCCACTCGGCCTCATCGGCTCCGCCCGACCTTTACGAGAGATTTGCATGATTGCTTTGAATGCTGGCGCGCCTCGCGAGGATTGCCACGCGCGCAATCGCGCATCATGGCTGACAGGCGCCTCAATAGCTTGTCTCACCGCGATCCCTCTCGGCCTCGTATCCGGGGGAAGCGCATGGGGATTTGATCTCCGATGGACCGGGGGAGAGGGGGAGTGGGGTGACAAAAGTCGCTGGGAGAGAACTCCCGGCGGCTTTGCCGGCCAGCTTCCTGGAGCGGCCGATACTGTATTCATCTATGGTGCAGGACCGGGCGCTGACGATCCAGGGTTGGTCGCCGGCAGGCTGATCATCGATTTGAACGGTACGCTCTCTGTCCAGAGGGGCTTCGAGGGCGGCACGTTGAACGTTAGCTCTGCCAGCATCGGCTTCAGCCCACGCAGTACTGGCACTGTCACGGAGACTGGTCGAGAAACCGAGTGGAACGTCGGAAACCTCAATCTTGGCGAACATGGCAGCACTGGAAAGCTGATTGTCTCCAGCGGCGGCAAGGTCATCTCCAGATCGACCAGCATGGAAGGATACGACAGTTCGATCAGCATCCGTGACGGAAGCTCCGAATGGTCCAACGCACAAGACGTCGTCATTAGCTCGGGCAGGTTGATCGTCACCGGAGGAGGCGCCGCCAGGATTGGCGGGACATTGGAGTTGCGCAACGGGACGATCATCATCGGCTCGGGGTCCACAGACCCGAGGGACGCGGTCGCTCCGGGTCTCATCTCGGCAGCCGAGATCAGAGTGGATGCCGGCAGCAACCTGAACTTCAACTACGACAACGGTGGCAGCCAATATGAATTCGCGCCGGTCCTGTCCGGCACCGGCTCCCTGAACCTCTACAATGGCTCGACAGTTCTGACCGGTCGAAGCCTTGGCTTCGCCGGCCCGACAAACGTGCACGAAAGGGCCGTTCTGACCGTGAAGGGCTCGCTTTCCAGCTCCGATGTCACGGTGTGGGGCGTGCTGGCCGGTCATGGAGAGGTCAAGAGTGCCACAGTCAAGCCGGGGGGCAGGATCGAACCGGGCAACTCCGTCGGGACACTCCGGATCAACGGCAATTTCAGCATGGACGCTGGCTCGGTCTATCGCGCCGAGATCAACGGCACGACAAGCGATCTGATCGAGGTCGGGGGCACTGCCAACATTCTAAGCCGGACCATCGAGATCGTCCGTGACAAGGACAGCACATCGCCGATCTTGCCTGGCACGCGCTACACGCTGATCACTGCGGCAGGAGGTTTGACGGGAGGCACGCCAAAGCACGCCATCGCCGACTTTCCGTTCCTGAATTTGACCTTGAGCAGCGACGCCAACAACGCCTATCTGACCTTGTCGCGGAATTCCGGAGCCTTCGCCGAGCTGGCCTCGACGCGCAACGAGAAGGCGCTCGCCAATGCGCTGGACGCGGCGGGAGCTGCCAGCCCGCTCTGGCAGCAGGTGGTGGGTGCCGGCGAAGCCCAGGCGCGCGCCGCGTTTACGAGTCTCGGCAGCGCCGCGATCCATGCCAACGCCGCCGGCGTGCTGTCGGCGCAGTCGCGCTATCTGCGCGATGCTGTCATCGACCGGGCGCGGCAGGGTTTTACCCTCGGCGCCGCGCTGGCTCCGGGCAGCAGTGTGATGTCGTTTGCGCCGGGGACGTCGAGCACGGCGTATGCCTCTGACACCGCTTCACCATTCCACAAGGCGCCGCTTCCGATGCTGGCGGCTGCGCCGGCCTTCGCGATGTGGGCACAAGGGCTCGGCAGCTGGGGCTCGCTGAAGGGGGATCGCAACGCGCCCAGGACCGATCACACGCTCGGTGGCATCATCTCCGGCCTTGACGTCACCTTTGACGGCATGTGGCGCGTGGGTTTGGCCGGCGGCTATACCCGGTCCAGCTTCGACACACCGGGCCTTGCTGCTTCCGGCTCCAGCGACAGCTATCATGTGGCGCTCTATGGCGGCGGCCAGATCGGGGCCTGGGGCCTGCGTGCCGGCGCGAGCTACTCGTGGAACGGCCTTACGACGTCGCGTCGGGTCGTTGCGGTCAATCTGGCGAGCCTCGAGCGGGGCGACAATTCGCCGAAAACCACCCAGCTGTTCGGCGAGGTCGGCCACAGCTTCGCGTTCGCCGGCGGAGCGCTGGAGCCATTCGCCAACCTCGCCTATGTGCGCGTCGACGGCGACATCAGCGAACGGGGCGTGGCGGCAACGACCGGCTCGATGCAGCTCGACACCACCTACACGACGTTCGGACTGCGCGGCGTCGTGGCGCTGACGGACAGGCTGACGGCGCGCGGCACGTTGGCCTGGCGGCACGCGTTCGGCGACATCACGCCGTTGGCGAAACTCGCGTTCCACTCTGGCGGGCCGGAGTTCGCGCTGGCGGGCTCACCGATTGCACGCGACGCGCTGGTCACCGAAGCCGGCCTCGATTTCGCCATTGCGCCCAACGCCTCGCTCGGCGTCGCCTGGACCAGCCAATTCGCCGAGGCTAGCCGCGACAACACCCTCAAGGGCAATTTGCGCTGGAGCTTCTAAAGTATCGGCCCGAAAAGTGGATTGCGGCTTTCGGATTAATCCAGCGTTCAAACAAGGAGACAGCTCCTCCTTGCGTCCGGATCGACGCACGACGATCCAGCAGAAGGAGCGGGCCTGTTCTGGTCTGCCCTGGCTGCGGCTGGTGATGGACGGATCCGTTCGACCGTGCCTGAGTCTTGAGCAGACCGATCCGGCATGTCCGCTGCCCGGCGATGGGCGACAATCCGCTCCCGCCCCTGACCGGAGAACTCCGGCAAGGCTTCGGAGCGATCCCAAGCATAGGCACCACAGCCGCGCCGAAGCGCGGCTCGGCCTTGTTGACGATCTCGGTCATCGCGCGCAGACGCCGTTGCGTCCTATCCGAGCGGATCCCGCCCTTGCTTCGGATCGCGTCTCAGCCGAGGCCTGCGGGGCGCGATCTCCTCGCTAGTGGTGCGAAGAGCCTGGGCAATTCCGCGCGGGACGAAGATGCGCTCAGCGGCATATCGAGCCCAATGGTCGCGGGCTCCGTTGGCTAAAGCCAGAAGCTATGACGCCTAGCGTCGAGATATCTCATGTTCGAGGAAGGGATGCCCGCTTCCATGGGCACCAGCTTCTGCCATCCGGCTCGATTTTTAAAGGTTTCCGAGTTTGCACTCGCTAGCTCCAATGCGACTCGTCAAAACTGTGACGAGCACAAAGGAAGCTGAACTACGAGCTGCGACTCCCAATTCGAAACGACGGAATGATCCGGAATCGCGGGTCTTTAAACCTTGATTGCACAGAGAATCCGGAAATCGACCGCCTTTGGATCCCTTCAGCGCCAATGACCTCGTGGAAAATCCATGGGAGAATCGAATGTTTCTCCGAGTCGCCCAGAGCATCTGAGAGTCATCGGGACAAACCCAAGCGACTGACAACAAACGAGATTTGGCTGGGGCGGGAGGATTCGAACCTCCGTATGGCGGTACCAAAAACCGCTGCCTTACCGCTTGGCGACGCCCCAATGCGGGTTGCGTTCTAGAGCGCGGCGGCGAAGCGCGCAATATGGGATCGGCGCGGACCACAGGATCTCTCCTCGCCACGGAGCCCTCCGAACCTTTCTGCAGAAGATTGCGCTTTCTTCTCGGTTGCCTGTTGCGCAGCATCAAGTGGCTGGCTATAAGCCGCCCACCAGTTGATCGGAGTGTGGCTCAGCCTGGTAGAGCACCTCGTTCGGGACGAGGGGGTCGCAGGTTCAAATCCTGCCACTCCGACCAAAATTCCCGAGACATCGCAAGATGTTATGAAACAAGCCCTTCGGGGCTTTTTTCTTTTCCGGACAGAAGTACCGACAGAAACGCCCTGGTCGGCGCATTTCTGCACCGACCTCCCGAGCACCTACGTAGCCGCCCTGCCCCATCCATTTTGGACGAGCCCCTCCCACCTTCGCAGGACCTCCCCGACGCGAGAGGCGCAGGCTCAGAGAGGCTTGTTCGTGGAAGCTGCCAACACGCCGGCCTTTGCCTCGATCTTCTCGGGCAATTCGCCAACGTTCAGACGAAACGCCTTCATCGCTTCGGCGGCGCTGCCGGCGAGATAGGCGACCGCTCGACGCATATCGCCGGTTGTCAGGTAGATGCCGGCCGCGTTGCTCAGTGCGGTCTGGAAGGCGTCTCGGTGCCGGCCCTCGTTGTCCAGCTTCAACCGCGCGACGATGAACCTTCCGAGCCGGCCAGCGAGCGCCAGCACGGCCAGGATCGCGAGCTCGGCAAGCAGCAGCCGGAACAGGCCGAACCGGGTTTCGTCCGCCATGGCGGTCTGGCCTCGGCCGAAACCGCTAGCAGGATGACGACAGCGCAGGCGAGCGCCAGTGCCCCAGATAGGCCAATAGCTTCATGGTGATCACCAGGCTGATGGAAACATCTGTTCGGCGCGCGCCCCCCTTTTGGGAGGTGCGGTATCGGCGGCTCTCGGCAATCCTCAGCGCGGGGATGACGTGAGGCACTGATGAAACGACAAGGAAGAATGCTCTCCAGCATCCAGCAGATGCTGAAGACGAAGCGTCTGATCGCACTTAAAAAGGCACGCAAGGATGCTGCCCGATCGAAGCTAGTAGTCGTCGCCGATAACAGCGACAGACGAAGCGCCGGTTGATTGAGACCAGCCTTGCCAGCTCGTCCTTGCGGACGTCGAACGAGGGGTAAGGCCTTGGCGGCATACTGATTGTGCCCCGTGACACGCTTGATGCCGCGATGCCGGGCTATCAGTTGCTGCGTGAGCCAGAGCATCGAGGCGCCCTGCTGACCGATAGGCCGGCCAAACACGATCCGGCCATCGCGGTAGATGATGTAGTGGTAGCCGACATCAGAGAAGCCGCGCTGCTTGTGCCAGGAGCGGATGTCCGCGACGGTAAAATCCTGGCCCTCGCGCGTCACGGCGCAGTGCCAGATAATCTCGTCGATCGCGCGCGCCGTCTCCAGCAGCTGCAGGCTCACGACGTTCGCAGGCGGCGCCGGCCGCTCAGACACTGATGGCGAGCAAAAGCAGCGCGGCTTGCACCTCGCGGAGGTTCATGACGTTGCTCCAGACAAAGAAAAGCCGCCCGAAGGCGGCGGAGAGGATGCCAGCCCCCCAAACGGGGGATGCGGCCAGATGCCGGCCCTATAGGAATCCTGCGTCGCACGCGGTTGTGCGGGCCGGAGATATCCCCGATGCGACTTCTTGGTCTCGGTACTACTGAACTATTCGTCGTCGCCGGGACGGTGATCGGTGGAATTCCCTGGGGGATCGTCTCCGTCGCGAAAGCCGCGCTTGACCATCCATGGGCGGGAAAGCTCCTTCGCGTGCTGCGATGGGGGCTTTTGCTTGGAGGCGGCTATGCCTTCCTCATCGTGACGGGCATCATCAGCCGCTGAACGCCGCGTCGATCTGCTCGCGTGTCGTGATCGTGCCCGCAGCGACGGTCGCGGAGACAGTCGCGAGCATTGCCGCGGCATAGACCGGATAACCGTGTTCTCTCAGCCATGCGACATGCGTTGCGAGCGGCTGCCCCTTGGCCTCGCAGTAGTTCAGCACGCGGATTTCGCGGCCGATCCACTGCTTTGTCCAGATCGAGCAGGCGTCCGCCTTCGCACCAGTCCCGCCGATGTCCCAAATCGCCCGGATCGTCATCAGCAGGTCAGCGGCGATGCGACCGAGGCGACCTTGCTGGCGCGCTTCGATCAGCTGCTTGGCGTAGTAGGCCCCAGCCATGACCTTCGCGTACCCGCCTTTCCCAGATGTGATCGTATCGCCCCGGCCGGCCCTCAAGATCGCGCTGGCGGTCGCGCTCCAGCTTGGCGGGAAACCAAGGGTTGCAATGCCCTCCGAGACGTTCTCTTTCCGGACAGAGGCGGAATAGCCGCAGCGGCCGTCAAGCGTGACGACGACGATGACGCCATTCGCTCGCCAGTCGGCCTTCGCCACCAGAGCGGCTTCAGCCGATGCACCATCGCCCTCCGGTCCGGCAGCGCCCGTATCCTGCCGAGGCCGTGCTTCATGCTACACTCCGGTGATCCCTGCTCCCAGCTGGAAGGTCAGCGGTCATGAAGATGAGTGCTGTTACCTGCGCCGTAGCCGCGGCGATCGTCGTACTGACGCTTCCCGCCGCCGCTCAATATGTGGGCACGCCGGGCAATGCCCCGCTGATTCCCGGCGGCCCCCGACAAGGTCTTGGGCCGCCCTCCATCACTGATCACGTGCCCGACATCCGGCTCCATTCCGACGGCGGGGGCATTCCCGGTGCAGGTCCGCCAATCGACTACGGGGCGAGATCGGCCAGGCCCGGGTCTTCCGGAGATCCCCTCTACGTGCCTCGCTACGGGGCTGATGAAGGCCGCATGGCCTCGGCGACAGGGCGCCACTGCGAGACACCGAAAAGGACGTGCAGGCTCGCAAGCCGGGCGCCGGTTGGAACCGGCTGTACATGCCGCATGACCAACAAGTCCCGTGCGCGAGGGCTCGTCATACGCTGATGGAAGCTCGTGGCGCGAGCCGCATATCGAGCATCAGCGTACCACAGAGGAAAAGCCCCGTGGCCCTGACGCCGGCGGGGCAGGCAGACAGAGAAGAACCCGCCGGTTGTGGCAGGAGGTTTGGCGAGACAGAGAACGGCCGGATAGCGGCCCGGCGCCGCCGACTCAAGTCTTCTGAAACACCACGAACTGGCGCTGATGCGCCAAGTGCCGATCGCTGCTCACGACCCTGAGACCGACAATCTGCGCCAACTCTTCCACCTCATCGTCCGAGAACTCGAAGGCGCAGGAAGCGTGTACAGGGTCGAGCGGCGACTTCGCGGGGTGGATCACACCTTGCTCGACGGCAGGGTCGCCACGGTAGAAGTCCGCCGAGATGAGCCCGCCCGGGCGCAGCAGCCGCGTACCCATTTGCAGAACCCATGTCGCGTTCTCGAAATTCTGGTGGATGAAGAACTCTCGCCCGACCATCACGTCGCGGGAACCGGAGTATGCGGCGATGGCCTCCTCGTCTTCTATCTGCGCATAGGAGCAACTCGCGGGTGAAACGCCGCGCGCGATAGCCAAGGCCAGTTCAGAATAATCGAGGCCGAGATAATCGCCGCCCATCATCCCGATGCGTTTGCCCAACCAGCCGCAGCCGCAGCCGATCTCCAAGACACTGCGGCCGACGAGATCGTCGCCGGCCGCCCAGATTCGCAGCGGCACACCATTGGGGCTCCCGTTTTCTTCGAACGCGACCGCGTCGAAAATCTCCGGCGCGGAGAGGCCGCGGAGGTCGGAGGTCTGACGCATCTTCCAGTGCGGAACCAAATATGTCGACCGAGCTTCAGTCGCAAAATAGTGCATCCATTCGCGGTCCCAGCGCTCAGACTGCGAGATGAGTTCTGACATTGAACGCTCCTTGGAGGTCAAAATCGCATAGCATTGCAGGCTTGTTACCCAACGTAGCGCGAAGCGTTTCTGGCGCACAATCTGAAATCCGCGGCGCACCACAGCACCTACCTCATCAAAAAACTTGGCCGGCAATGAAGAACGGAACGCGGCGACCTTCTCGATGAGGATGGCGTAGATGCATCAGTTGCGGTTGAGATGGCGGCAAGCACACACCCTGCCACTCCGGCCATGCGATGCCCCGGCTCTCCGGCTTTGCGCGAGTTTTCGCCCAGAGCCGGCCTTTTGAACGGCACGCGATTGCCTACCCCCCGAGATCGCTGCCTGCTACGCCCGTGGCGCTGCGGATCGGGCTTCGCCAGAGCACTTTCGAGCGAAGCGGGCACCGGCTCGCATGAAGAAAATGCGATAAAACAAAGAACTAGAGCACTTTCGAGATTCGACGAAACGCGGAATTGCTCTAGAGTTGGCTCCAGCAAGTGGAGCGGGCCGGCATGACGCGCATTCTTCGTATCGTTGGTATCCTCGGCATCGCCACCTTGCTCGCCGGCTGCGACCGCTGCGGCAACATGATGGAACTCGACATGTTCCTGCAGCCTGTGAAGAAGGTCTGCACCGGCACCAAGCCCGCCGGCTGAGGGCGGCGCTTCTTTCATCACCGACGAAGAAAAGGCCGGCGCGCGCGGCCCCGGGTTTCGGCATCCCACAAGGACGTCGGGTTCAGCCGCAGCACTTCAGCAGCGTCCAGCCGGCGCCGACAAGGCTCGCCATCAGAGTAGCCAGCGTCTGCAGCGTCACCGGCACCGACAAGAGCGGCACCTTGACCTTGGCGGCCAGCAACAGATTGCCGGCGAAGCCAGCATGGCATGGCGCGAGCGCGGGGAGAGGGGAGCCGACCATGGTGTCGGCGGGCAAGGGCAGCGACTGAGCCATCGGCGTCTCATCCTCTTCTGGACGGGCACCGTCGACGCCCGGTTCGTCCGTCTATAGAAAACCCGGCACCGGCCCACAGCCGGCCAGGATGCACGAACCCGGATGCGACGATGAGCAAGGGCGGCCAGAACGACAGGCAAGGCGACGACAGGCGGCGCGACAACCGCGACGAGGCGGCCGAGCCGCTCGCCTTCGACCGCGAGGCGCTCGCTGCCGGCGCGGTGGTGCAGCTTTCGCCGCTGGTCCGAAGGATCGTCGCCGGCAATGGCGGGCCGATGACTTTCACCGGCACCTGCTCCTACATCGTCGGCCACGGCAAGGTCGCGATCATCGATCCCGGCCCGGACGATCCCGCCCATGTCGCCAATCTGCTGGCTGCGGTCTCCGGTGAGAGCGTCGAGCAGATCGTCATCACCCACACCCATCGCGACCATTCCCCGGCGAGCCGCGCGGTCAAGGCTGCGACCGGCGCCGCGATCATCGGCTGCGGCCCGCATCGCCCGGCCCGCGAGCTCGCGCTCGGCGAGATCAACCCGCTCGACGCCGCCGCCGACAAGGACTACGCGCCGGACCTCGTGATGGCCGACGGCGACACCGTTACTGGCCAGGGCTGGAGCCTGCGGGCGGTCGAGACGCCCGGCCACACCGCCAACCATCTCGCCTTCGCCCTCGACGAGGAGGAGACGCTGTTCTCCGGTGACCATGTCATGGCCTGGTCGACCTCGATCGTCGCGCCGCCTGACGGCTCGATGATCGCCTATATGGCCTCGATCGAGAAACTGCGCGGCCAGGAGCACCGGCTGTACTGGCCGGGCCATGGTGGCGCGGTACGCGAGCCGCAGCGCTTCCTGCGCGGGCTGGTGCAGCACCGGCGCCTGCGCGAGGCGGCGATCCTCAGTCGCCTGCGCGCCGGCGATGAGACGATCGCCGCGATGGTGCCGATGATCTATCTGGATCTGGCGCCGGCGCTGCATGGCGCGGCTTCGCTGTCGGTCCTCGCGCAGCTCGAAGACCTGGTCGCGCGCGGCATCGTGCTCTGCGACGAAGCCCTGCCCGCGCTGGCGAGCCGCTACCGGCTGGCGTGAGAGCGGAGGCTCAGCGCAGTTCCACCAGCAGCTTCACCTCTTCCTCGAAGGCAGCGATGCGCCTTGCATTGGCGCCGAAATCGAAGCCGCCGAGTCGCGAAGCCGAGCGAATGTCGATCCGGCTGCCATCGGCGCGCGGCCGGATGCGGATGGTGATGTCGTCGACCAGGCGCAGCACGCGAGAATGCGCAACCGCATCGAGCCGCCCTGCCCCGCTGCGTCCGCCCGGCGCCGCGCCTTCCAGCACCCGCCAGCCGAGATTGACGCTAGCCTTGCGGGCAATGTCGTAGGCGATCTCGGCCGGCAGCTCGAGCACGATCGGCAAGGTGCGCGGGTAGCCCTGGCGCTGCGCCTTGCGCCGCTCGGCCGGCACATCCGGCGGCACCAGCCCCTGGCGCGCTGCGAGTGCGACGCGCGAGCGGCTGAAGGCCGGCGGCTCGTCGATATCGGTCGAGACGTCGCTGATCAGCGGCAGGGTCGCGAGCTGGAAGCCGGCATAGGCGACCGGCAACAGCAGCACTAGGCTAACCACGAAGGCGAAGGCGGCGATGCCGATGCCGCGATGCCCGTCCTGCCAGATCCGCACGAAAGCGGCGAGCGCCAGCAGAAGCGCAAGCAGGACGAAGACATAGGCCCCGCCGATCGGCGCCAGCCGCTCCACCGAAGGCTGGCCGAAGCGGAAGATCAGCACCGCGAGCACGACGACCGTCAGCCCGAACAGCGCCAGCCGGCGGCTCCAGATCGCCGCACGCGAAACCGGTTCCTCGAAGACGAGACGGCGGTGCATGCCTCTTAGGTGGCCGAGTGCCGGGCGGAAGGCAAGCGGGCGATGTCAGCCCCCGCCTCTTGGCGGGGCATCCCGGCCGGAGCCGCGAAGCGGCGCAGAGCCGGGATCCATGCCTGAGCTTCGCCGGAACAGGCTCCGGCGTCGATCCCGGGTCGAGCTGCGCTCGCCCGGGATGACCGGCAGAAGCTCGGGCGACGCGCTCAGTCGATGGCGCGCACAGCCCCCTTCGCCGCGCTGGTCGCGAGCGCCGCATAGGCCTTCAGCGCGGTCGAGACCTTGCGCTTGCGCGGCGCCGCCGGCTTCCAGGCATCCTTGCCCTTGGCCTCCATCGCGGTGCGGCGGCGAGCCAGCTCCTCGTCGGAGATCTTCAGGTTGATGCTGCGGTTCGGGATGTCGATCTCGATGACGTCGCCGCCCTCGACGAGGCCGATCGCACCACCTTCCGCCGCTTCCGGCGAGACATGGCCGATGGAGAGGCCGGAGGAACCGCCGGAGAAGCGCCCGTCAGTGATCAGCGCGCAGGCCTTTCCGAGCCCCTTCGACTTCAGATAGCTCGTCGGATAGAGCATTTCCTGCATGCCCGGCCCGCCACGCGGCCCCTCATAGCGGATCAGCACGATCTCGCCGGGCTTGACCTTGTTGTTGAGGATGCCTTCGACCGCCGCATCCTGGCTCTCGAAGATCACCGCGGCGCCGGAGAAGGTCAGGATCGAGGCGTCGACGCCGGCCGCCTTCACGATGCAGCCATCGAGCGCGATGTTGCCGAAGAGCACGGCGAGGCCGCCATCCTGCGAATAGGCATGGGCCTTGTCGCGGATCACGCCGGTCTCGCGGTCGGTGTCGAGCTCGGCATAGCGCCGATCCTGGCTGAAGGCGGTCTGCGTCGGCACGCCGCCCGGCGCGGCGCTGAAGAAGCTCTTCACCGACTCGCTGGTCGTCCGCTTGATGTCCCAGCGCTCCAGTGCCTCGGCCAGCGTGGCGGAATGCACGGTCGGCAGCGAGGTGTCGATCAGCCCGGCGCGGTCGAGCTCGCCGAGGATCGCCAGGATGCCGCCGGCGCGGTGCACGTCCTCCATGTGGACGTTGGCGACGGCCGGGGCGACCTTGCAGAGCACCGGCACATTGCGCGACAGCCGGTCGATATCGGCCATGGTGAAGTCGATCTCGGCCTCGTGCGCGGCAGCGAGCAGGTGCAGCACCGTGTTGGTCGAGCCGCCCATCGAGATGTCGAGTGTCATCGCGTTCTCGAACGCCTTGAAGCTCGCGACATTGCGCGGCAGCACCGAGGCGTCGTCCTGCTCGTACCAGCGCTTGGCGATATCGACGATCAGGTGGCCGGCCTCGACGAAGAGGCGCTTGCGGTCGGCATGGGTGGCGAGCGTCGAGCCGTTACCGGGCAGAGCGAGCCCGAGCGCCTCGGTCAGGCAGTTCATCGAGTTGGCGGTGAACATGCCGGAGCAGGAGCCGCAGGTCGGGCAGGCCGAGCGCTCAATGACATCGACTTCGCTGTCGGAGTACTTGCCGTCGGCGGCCGCGACCATGGCGTCGACCAGGTCGACCTTCTTCAGCACGCCTTCGGCGATGTACTTGCCGGCCTCCATCGGCCCGCCCGAGACGAAAACGGTCGGGATGTTGAGGCGCATCGCCGCCATCAGCATGCCGGGCGTGATCTTGTCGCAGTTCGAGATGCAGACCATCGCGTCGGCGCAATGCGCGTTGACCATGTACTCGACGCTGTCGGCGATCAGCTCGCGCGAGGGCAGCGAATAGAGCATGCCGTCATGGCCCATGGCGATGCCGTCATCGACCGCGATGGTGTTGAATTCCTTGGCGACGCCGCCGGCCTGCTCGATCTCGCGCGCGACCAGCTGGCCGAGGTCCTTGAGATGGACATGGCCCGGCACGAACTGGGTGAAGGAGTTCACCACCGCGATGATCGGCTTGCCGAAATCGCCGTCCTTCATGCCGGTGGCGCGCCAGAGGCCACGGGCGCCCGCCATGTTGCGGCCCTTCGTGGTGGTGTCGGATCTCAACCTCGGCATGCTTGACCTCTTCGCCCATACGCCCAAACAGAGTGTTTGGGACTAAGACTAGCGACCGCGGCTGAC
This sequence comes from Allobosea sp. WAO, assembly GCF_001509835.1. GTDB lineage: Bacteria > Pseudomonadota > Alphaproteobacteria > Rhizobiales > Beijerinckiaceae > Allobosea. Next base: position 230,143 of record NZ_JXTJ01000010.1, on the reverse strand, counting down.
CAGCCAAAATTGAATTATTCGATTTTGACCATCGGCGCGGTCCATGCTGCGGGCGCGAACGGGCCAGCCTATCGCATTTTCCGGGTCATCCCGGACAAGCGGCGAAGCCGCGCCGATCCGGGATCCATGCCTGAGGCGGCCCGGCATGGATCCCGGGTCTCCGCTGCGCTGCGCCCGGGATGACCGGGGACGGAGCGAGAAGCCGTGGACTGAAAGGAACGGGACTGTGACGGCTCTACGCAATATCGACATCGACCTGCTGCGCTCCTTCGTGACGATCGCCGAGCTGCGCTCCTTCACCCGCGCCGCGGCCGCCCTATCCCGCACCCAGTCGACGATCTCGACGCAGGTGCGCAGGCTCGAGGAGATCGCAGGCCAGACCCTGCTGCAGCGCTCGCCGCAGGAGGTGCTGCTGACCCGCGCCGGCGAGGATTTCCTCGGCTATGCCCGCCGCATCGTCGCGTTGCACGACGAAGCGCTCGACGTCGTCCGCGCTCAGAGCGTGTCCGGCCGCGTCCGTCTTGCCGTGATGGACGACTACGCCACCATCGTCCTGCCGGAGACGCTGGCGCGCTTCGCCCGCTCGCATCCGGAAGTCGAGCTAGAGGTCACCACCGGCTTCACCCGCGACCTGATGAATGCGCTCGGCGAGGAGTTCGACCTCGTGCTCGCCACCCAGCGCGCCGGAGACGGGCGCGGCGAGGTGCTACGCACCGAGCGCACCGCCTGGGCGGCCTCCGACCGCCATGATTTTTCGCTCGCCGGCCCGCTGCCGCTCGCCTTGCTCAAGGCGCCGAACATGTATCGCGAATGGGCGCTGGAGGCGCTGAACGAAGCCGGGCTCGGCTGGCGCATCCTGTTTTCGAGTTCGAGCATCGGCGCCGTCGAGGCGATGGCGGCGGCCGGCGCCGCGCTGACCGTGGTCAAGGCCGGCACCGCCCGGCCCGGCCTGCGCCTGCTCGGACGGCACGACGGACTGCCCGAACTGCCGGCCTCGGAGATCGCGCTGCATCTCGCGCCGGGGCGTCCAGCCGCCGCGGCCCGCGCGCTCAGCAGTTTCCTCGCCGAGGCGCTGCGGGAAGGCGACGAGGGCTAGCCTTCGCGCTCGGGCAGGCTTTCGACGAGGATTTCGCGCTTGCCTGCGTGGTTTGCTGGGCCGACGATGCCCTCGTTCTCCATGCGCTCCATGATCGAGGCGGCGCGGTTGTAGCCGATCTGCAGGCGGCGCTGGATGTAGGAGGTCGAGGCCTTCTTGTCGCGCAGCACGACGGCGACGGCCTGGTCGTAAGGGTCGTCGCTTTCGGCCTGGCCCATGCCGGTCTTGTCGAAGACGGCGCCGTCCTCCTCGGCTCCGGCCCCCTCCTCCTCCTCGGCGAGGACGGCGTCGAGATAGTCCGGGCGCCCTTGCGTCTTCAGATGCGCCACGACCTTCTCGACCTCGGCATCCGAGACGAAGGGGCCGTGCACGCGGGTGATCCGCCCGCCGCCGGCCATGTAGAGCATGTCGCCCTGGCCGAGCAGCTGCTCGGCGCCCATCTCGCCCAAAATGGTGCGGCTATCGATCTTCGAGGTGACCTGGAAGGAGATGCGGGTCGGGAAGTTCGCCTTGATCGTGCCGGTGATGACGTCGACCGAGGGGCGCTGCGTCGCCAGCACGACATGGATGCCGGCGGCACGCGCCATCTGGGCGAGGCGCTGGATCGTGCCCTCGATCTCCTTGCCGGCGACCATCATCAGGTCGGCCATCTCGTCGACGATGACGACGATGTAAGGCAAGGGCTCGAGCGCCATCGCCTCTTCCTCGTAGATCGCCTCGCCGGTATGGCGGTCGAAGCCGGTCTGCACCGTGCGGGTGATCACCTCGCCGGCCGCGGCTGCCTCCGCCACCCGGACATTGAAGCCGTCGATGTTGCGCACACCGAGCTTCGACATCTTCTTGTAGCGCTCCTCCATCTCGCGCACCGCCCATTTCAGGGCGACGACCGCCTTCTTCGGGTCGGTGACGACCGGGGTCAGCAGGTGCGGGATGCCGTCATAGACGGAGAGCTCAAGCATCTTCGGATCGACCATGATCAGCCGGCACTCCTCCGGCTTCAGCCGGTAGAGGATCGAGAGGATCATGGTGTTGATCGCGACCGACTTGCCGGAGCCGGTGGTGCCGGCGACGAGCAGATGCGGCATGCGGGCAAGGTCGGCGATCACCGGCTCGCCCCCGATGGTCTTGCCGAGGCAGAGCGCGAGCTTGTGCTTGGTCGATTCGAAGTCCTGGCTCGCCAGCAATTCGCGCAGGAAGACGGTCTCGCGCTTGGTGTTCGGCAGTTCGATGCCGATCGCGTTCTTGCCCTGCACCACCGCGACACGCGCCGAGATCGCGCTCATCGACCGCGCGATATCGTCGGCCAGCGAAATCACGCGCGAGCTCTTCGTCCCAGGAGCAGGCTCAAGCTCGTAAAGCGTCACAACAGGACCGGGGCAGGCCTGGACGACTTCGCCGCGGACATTGAAGTCCTCCAGCACGCCCTCCAGGAAGCCCGCATTCTGCTGCAGTATCTCGACCGGGATCGCGCTCTCGATCTGCGGCGGCTCGGCCAGGAAGTTGATCGGCGGGAGTTCGAAACCGGGGATCACCACCGAAACCGCAGGCGCGATCTCGACGCCGCGGCGCCTCGCGCGCTGTGCGGACGCATCGGGCTCGGGCGCGCGTTGCGGGCGCTCGGCCTTGAGGACTGAGACACCGTTCTTCGGCGCCGGCGCCGGTACCGGCGACGAGCTTTCCTGCACCGGCTGCTCGACCGGTGCTGGTGCCAGCACGGGAGGAAGCGGAGCAGGTACGGCAAAGCTCACATCGAGCCGGTAGCTCTGCGTCCAGCCCATGCCGCTCCACGGCGTCGCCGTTGCGGCGGTAGCCATGAAGCCGTCGGCATGCGGCACGATCCGCCGCTCTTCGGCCAGAGCCGGCGGCAGTGACGGAGGCGTCAGCAGGGCTGGCTCGGGAAACGTCTCGGCGAGTGTCTCGATGGCGGTCTCGTCGGACCGCTCGGCATCCGGGATGAACTCCCAGAAGGCATCGTCGGACAGGAAGGCGAAAGGCGTCGACGGCATCGCCTGGTCGGCCGGCTCCGCCTCGTCTTGCGCGACGACAGTCATCTCCGCGAGCATGGCCGCTTCGTCATCGAGCACCGCGGCGAGCGCTTCCGAAGCGCCTTCGGCAGTGGCGATCTCGGCGACCTGCGCCTCGCCCCAGACCTGCTGCATCAGATGCCGCGGGGTCCGCCAGAAGCGGACGCGGTCGAGCTCGGCCGCCGGAACAGGCGGCTCCTCGGCAGGGCAGATTTCAGCGGTCTCCGCCTCGACGACCGCTGCCTCGACGATTTCCGGCTCGACAGTTTCCGGCTCGATACGAGCCTTTGCGGTCTTCGCCGGCGTACGCCAGTACCGGACCTCGGCCGGCTCGGAAGCCGGCTGGCCAGACCGGGGCTGAAGGGGAGAATTAGCGCCTTCCGCCTGGGGATTCCAATTCACTCGACGCATGGACATCAGCAAGCACGGCACACTGGTTAACGACTGCTTCGAGGCGTACCCCGGCAGGGTTAAGAGGGGATGAAGCTTTGCCCGCCGCGCGCCGGGACGGCGTGTTGTCCCCATCCGGATCCGCTTGCCGCAGCGTCGCCTATATGCCCGGCAAACGGTACTCCTTGAACATCTCGCGCAGCGCCGTCTTCTGGATCTTGCCGGTCGCTGTGTGCGGGATCGCCTCGACCAGCACGACATCGTCGGGCAGCCACCATTTCGCGATCTTGCCGGTCATGAAGGCGAGCATCTCCTCCTTGCCGGGCGTCCGGCCGGGTTTCGGCACGATCACCAGGAGCGGGCGCTCGTCCCATTTCGGATGGGCGACGCCGATCACCGCCGCCTCCGCCACGTCGGGATGGCCCACGGCGAGGTTTTCGAGCTCGATCGAGGATATCCATTCGCCGCCGGACTTGATCACGTCCTTGGAGCGGTCGGTGACCTGCATGTAGCCGTGAGGATCGATGGTCGCGACATCGCCGGTGTCGAAGAAGCCGTACTCGTCGAGGATCGGCTGCTCGTGCCGGTAATAGGCGCCGGCGACGGCCGGGCCGCGCACCTTGAGTCGCCCGAAGGTCTTGCCGTCCCAGGGCAGCTCCTTGCCCTCGTCGTCGGTCAGCCGGAACTCGACGGTGAACTGCGGATGGCCCTGCTTGACCTTGAGATCGTAGAGCGCCTCGCCTTCAAGATCGGCATAGTCCGGCTTGATCGTGCAGAAGGAGCCGATCGGGCTGGTCTCGGTCATGCCCCAGGCGTGGTCGACGGTGACGCCGTACTTCTTCTCGAAGGCTTCGGTCATCGCCCGCGGGCAGGCGGAACCGCCGATCACGACCCGCTTCAGACTGGTGAGCCGCTCGCCCGTCGCTTCGAGATGCTGCAGCAGCCCGAGCCAGACCGTCGGCACGGCCGCCGTCAGCGTCACGCCCTCGCCGTTCAGGAGTTCGAGCAGCGAAGCGCCGTCGAGCTTCATGCCGGGCAGGACGAGCTTTGCCCCGGTCATCGGCGCCGAATAGGCCAGCGACCAGCTATTGGCGTGGAACAGCGGCACCACCGGCATCACGACGCTGCGCGACGACAGGCCCATATAGTCCGGCATGGCGCAGGCCATGGCGTGCAGCACGTTCGAACGGTGCGAATAAAGCACGCCCTTGGGCCCGCCCGTGGTGCCGGAGGTGTAGCAGAGCCCGGCGGCGGTGTTCTCGTCGAGCTTCGCCCAGGCGAAATCGGCATCCGTTCCGGCGAGCCAGTCCTCATAGGCGACAGCGCCCTTCAACGAGGTCTCCGGCATGTGCTCGCGATCGGTCAGGATGATGTAGCGCTCGATCGTCGGCAGCTTGTCCTGGATGCCCTCGATCAACTTGACGAAGGTCAGGTCGAGGAAGAGCAGTCGGTCCCCGGCATGGTTGATGATCCAGGCGATCTGGTCCGGGAACAGGCGCGGATTAACGGTGTGGGTGATCGCTCCGATGCCGGTGATGCCGTACCAGAGCTCGAGATGCCGGTCGGTGTTCCAGGCCAGCGTCGCGACGCGATCGCCGACCTTGACCCCGCTGCCCGAGAGCTTCTTCGCCAGCTTCAGCGCCTTCTCGCGCACCTTTGCGTAGGTCGTGCGCCGGATCGGCCCCTCGACGCTGCGGCTGACCACCTCGCGATTGCCATGCTGGATCGCGGCATGGTCGATGATCCGGTGGATCAGCAGGGGCCAGTCCTGCATCAAGCCCAGCATGCGTCTTCTCCCCGTTGGTACTACCTGTTTTGCGCAGCATAGCCAGCGGACGCGGCGACGCGAAAGCCCTCGCGCGACGGCCGAAGATAAGCTAGTTCAGGAATGAACCATCGGGGGAAAGAGCCGTTGCCAGCATCCCGCCCGGCCCCTGTGCCTGAGCCCGTCGAACCGGACCGCGTCTGGTTCCGCTTCATGCGGCTGCATCAGCGCATGCTCGGCCAGATGACCGCGCGCATCCGCGAGCTCGGCCTCTCCATCCCGCAATTCGACCTGCTCTCGACCCTGACGGAGCGCGAAGGCATCAGCCAAAGCGAGCTCGCCGAGCGGCTCTACGTCACCAAGGGCAATGTCTCCGGCCTGGTCGACCGGCTGGTCCAGGCCGGCCTCGTCGAGCGCCGCGCCATCGCCGGCGACCGGCGTTCCTACGCCATGCACCTGACGCCCGAGGGCCGGCGGCTGGCGGAAGCCGGCATGCAGACGCAGCGCGACTTCGTCGCCTCCACCCTCGGCAAACTGCCATCAGGCGATCTCGTCGAGCTCGACCGGCTGGTGCTGGCCTGGCGCGACCTCGCCCGCGCCGCCGACGAGACCTAGGTCAAGCGCATGTTCGCGGGGCTGGCCTATGCCGGCGGCGGCAATCGTTGCTACTGGCAGGGCGGCTTCCACGAGACGGTGGCGCCGCGCATCGGCCTGAAGCCGCGCCGTGTCGTCGGCGCCAGCGCCGGTGCCTTCGCCATGCTCTATACCGCGCTCGGCCTCGGCCCGACCGTGCGCGAGCTGGTGCGGGAGGCTTGCCTCGGCCGGACCTCCGAGGTCGACTGGCCAGCCTTTCGCCGCGGCGGCCGCCTCTTCCCGGTCGGCGAGCTCTACCAGTCCATGCTCGCCGAGCTGTTCACCACGGAGCGCCTGGCCGAGCTACAGTCCAGCGCCGATTTCCGGATCGCGATCTCGCGACCTCCACGCTTCTGGCCCCTGCCCGTCGCCGCCGCCCTCGGCATCGGCGCCTATCAGCTCGAAAAGCGTCTGCGTCGCCCCGTGCATCCGACAGCCGGGCGCAGGCTCGGTTTCGTGCCCGACCTGATCCGCATCGCCGATTGCGCCACGCCGGCCGAACTGGTCGCCGCGCTGATGGCGAGCGCCTCGGTGCCGCCCTTCATGCCGGGCGGCCTGGTCGCGGGCCGCGCCGCGCTCGATGGTGGCCTCGTCGACAGCGCCCCGGCCTGGGCGCTCGCCGAGCTGGAGCAGCAAGGCGAACCGACGCTCGTCCTGCTCACCCGCCCCTTCGCAGAGGTGCCCGAGGTCGCGAACCGGACCTATACAGGCCCGTCCGAAACCATCCCGGTCAGCCAGTTCACCATCCGCAACTGGGACGGCATCCGTTTCGCCTATGAGCTCGGCATCCGCGATGGCGAGGCGTTCCTCCGGACCCTGGAAGGCAGGCGAGCCCGCAAGGCCTCGATAGCGCCGTGACCACATAAGGCGCGATGCCGATCCGCATCGTGCGGCAAGGCCCGTTTTCATCGCTCTTCGCACTGGGCTACGAATTGGCAATCGGCCGCCGGAATCAGCCATGCCTTCGATCGACCTCAACGTCTCCGCCACCAGCCTGCGCGCTGGCCTGCTGGCCCGCCGCTTCAGCGCAAGCGAGCTGCTCGAAGCGACCTTCGCCCGCATCGACGCGCTGAATCCCTCGCTCAACGCCATCGTTGCGCAGGATCGCGAGGCGGCCCGCGCCATGGCGGCGGAATCCGACCGGCGCATCGCAGCAGGGCAAGCGCGTCCGCTGGAAGGCCTGCCGATCACCATCAAGGACGCGTTCGACGTCGCCGGCCTGCCCTCCTCCGGCGGCCTGCCGGCCTACAAGGACCGTCTTCCCGTGGAGGACGCAGCTGCCGTCGCGCGCCTGCGCGCCGCCGGCGTGGTGATCATCGGCAAGACCATCGTCCCTGTCTTCTCCGGCGATTTCCAGAGCTACAACCCCGCCCATGGCATCGCCAACAATCCGTGGAACCCGGCCTATTCGCCCGGCGGCTCCTCCGGCGGGGCGGCGATCGCGGTCGCGACCGGCATGGCCGCCTTCGAGCTCGGCTCCGATCTCGGCTCCTCGATCCGCTGGCCGGCCCAGGCCTGCGGCGTGCTCGGCCTGAAGACCAGCTGGGGGCTGGTCTCGACCTGGGGCGCGGTGCCGCCGCCGCCCGAGCGGCGCACGGCGCGCAATGTCGACCTGATGGTCGCTGGTCCTATCGCCCGCTACGCCGAGGACCTCGACCTCGTCCTGCCCGTGCTCGCCGGTCCGCGCGACGCCCATGTCGCCGGCCCGACACTGCCCGCTCTCCGCCACGCCGGCGCCAAAGGCCTGCGCGTCGCGGTCTGGGCGAGCGAGCCTTTCGCGCCGGTGACCGGCGAGGTTTCCGAGGCGGTGCGCGAGGCCGGCCGTCGCCTCGCCGCCGCCGGTGCGCTGGTCGACGAGACCGCCCGCCCCGGCTTTCGCTTCACCGAGGCCTATGAGGTCTATGCACTGCTGAACCACGCGGTCGTCGCCTACGGCCTGCCGCCGAAGGTGCGCGCCCGCATCCAGGCACAGGCGGCGAAATTCGCTCCCGGCGATCTCTCGCATCAGGCGCTGCAGGCCCGCGGCGCCCGCATGACGCCCGGGCTCTACCAGCAGATCCACCAACGCCGCCTCGCGCTGAAGCGGCAATGGGCCCGCTTCTTCCAGAATTACGACGTGCTGCTCTGCCCGCCCGCACCGGTCGGCGCGCTGAAGCATGACCATCTGCCGGACTTCCACGCCCGCAGGCTCGATATCGACGGCACGGAGCGGCCCTATCTCGACTTCCTGTGCTGGGCGAGCCTTGCCACCGGCGCCGACCTGCCGGCGCTCTCGATGCCGCTCGGCCCGTCGCAGGCCGGCATGCCGCTCGGCGTGCAAATCATCGCGCCGATGGGCGAGGACCGCAGCGCCATCGCGGTCGGCACGATGCTGGAAAAGCTGGGCGGCGGCTATCGCGTACCGCCGGTCGTGAATGGCTGAACCGTTCGCCGGGCGTCGAGGAACGGAGATCTGCGCTTTAGATCGCGCTGACCGGGATCTTCTCGCCAGCTTCCTTCCGCTCGCTGTAGCGGGTGGTCAGATAGCCTGCGCGATCCCGCGTCAGCAGCGTGAAGCGCACGAGCTCCTCCATGACGTCGACCACCCGGTCGTAATAGGCCGAGGGCTTCATCCGCCCGGCCTCGTCGAATTCCTGGAAAGCCTTGGCGACCGAGGACTGGTTCGGGATCGTCAGCATGCGCATCCAGCGCCCCAGAACCCGCAAGGTGTTGAGCGCATTGAAGGACTGCGAACCGCCACTGACCTGCATCACCGCCAGCGTGCGCCCCTGCGTCGGACGAACCGAGCCGATCGACAACGGAATCCAGTCGATCTGGTTCTTGAATACGCCGGTGATCGTGCCGTGCCGCTCCGGGCTGCACCAGACCTGCCCCTCCGACCAGAGCGAAAGCTCGCGCAGCTCTCGAACCTTCGGATGGTCGACCGATACGCTGTCCGGCATCGGCAGGCCGGCGGGGTCGAACACTCTGGTCTCGGCTCCGAGATGCCGCAGGATGCGCTCGGCCTCCAGCGTCAGGAACCGGCTGTAGGAGCGTTCCCGCAGCGAACCATAGAGCAGCAGGATGCGGGGTGGATGGGTGGCCCGCTGCGACGGCTCGAGCCGGCCTGAATCGGGGGCGATCAGCAGGTTAAGATCCACATTGGGGAGATCGGTCATGGCTCGGTGCCCTCGGCAGCAGGTAGCGACATCGGCCGCGACGCCGGCCCCGGCCGGCCCGCGCCGGCCTCGTACCAGCCGCGGCTGCGGTTCACGATCCAGACGACAGACAGCATCACGGGAACCTCGACCAGAACCCCGACGACCGTCGCCAGCGCCGCCCCGGAATTGAAGCCGAACAGGCTGACGGCTGCGGCCACGGCGAGCTCGAAGAAGTTCGATGCGCCGATCAGCGCCGAAGGGCCGGCGACGCAATGCTGTTCGCCGAGGAGACGGTTGAGCCCGTAAGCAAGCCCAGCATTGAAATAGACCTGGATCAGGATCGGCACCGCGAGGATCGCGATGATCGCCGGCTGCGCCAGGAGTTGCTGGCCCTGGAAGCCGAAGAGCAGGACGAGCGTCGCAAGCAGGGCAACGAGCGAAGCCGGCGCGAGCGCAGCGAGCAAGCGCTGCAATCCCGCCTCCCCCCTGGACGCGAGCACCCGGCCGCGCAGCAGCTGCGACGCGATCACCGGCACCACGATATAGAGCAGGACCGACAGGGTCAGCGTGCTCCAGGGCACCGTTATGGCGGACAGCCCGAGCAGCAGGCCGACGATCGGAGCGAAGGCGACGATCATCACCGCATCGTTCAGCGCGACCTGGCTCAGGGTGAAATGCGGCTCGCCCTTGATCAGGCTCGACCAGACGAACACCATCGCCGTGCATGGCGCGGCCGCGAGGATGATCAGCCCGGCGATATAGGAGTCCACCTGGTCGGCGGGCAGATTGGGCCGAAACAGCCAGCCGACGAACAGCCAGCCGAGCAGCGCCATCGAGAATGGCTTCACGGCCCAGTTCACGAAGAGCGTCACGCCGATGCCGCGCCAGTGCCGGCCGACCTGACGCAGCGCGGCGAAATCGATCCTCAGCAGCATCGGCACGATCATCAGCCAGATCAGCGCCGCCATTGGCAGGTTGACCTTGGCGATCTCCATGCCTGCGATCGCGACGAACGCCCCGGGCGCGACATGGCCGAGCGCAATGCCCGCAAGGATGCACAGCGCCACCCACAAGGTGAGATAGCGTTCGAATGCCGACATCGAATGGCCTCAGAGATTGATCTTGCGCGTGAGAAGCGCTGCGCTGGCCGGGCAGAGCGCAGCGGCCTGGCGCGTCGCGAGGATCGCCGCCGGCGCCGCGTCCCGCGCGACACGGCCAAAGCCATTGCGCTCGAAGAAGGCCGCGGCATCGGTGGTCAGCAGCCAGGCCTGTCGCGCACCCTGGTCGAAGGAACGGCGAAGCAGCAATGGCAGCATGGCGCGCCCTGCGCCGCTGCCGCGGCGCTCCGGTGCCACGACGACCGAACGGATCAGGGCATCGGTACCATGGAGCTCGAAGCCGCCATGGCCGAGAAGATTTCCGGCAAGCGTGCGGAAGGCGAAGAAGCGCCGCCCGGGCTCAGATAGATCGGAGCTGGGAAGCCCGGCATCGTTCAGGGCCGCACGAAGCTCGCCGTCATCCGCCCCGACCGGGGCGTCGGCGACCACGATTGCACCATCCTCCTTGAACTGGTCGGTATCGATCGCCGGGATGAGGTCGAGGACGAGTTCGGAAGGCCGGCACAGGCGAGCGCCATTTGCCGCAACGACGATGGGTCGGTTCAGGAGCACGGGATGGGCCGCGATCGCGTCGAGCAGTCCGTCGTCGCCAATCGACGGGTCGCCGAGACCGAGATCGGCGAACGGCGTCCCCTTCTCGCGCAGGAGGTCGCGCAAGGGCATCCCCAAGCGCTTCGCCATGGCGACGATCTCGTCTCGCGATGGCGGCGTCTGCAGATAGGCGATGATGGTGGGCTCGATGCCGGCCGCCCGGATCAGCGCCAGCGCGTTGCGCGAGGTCCCGCACGCGGGATTGTGGTAGATGACGACGCTCATCGACGCGCTCCTTCGCCCGCGCAGCGGGGCACGAGTTCCTCGATCAACGGCGCGCAAAGATCGGCCCGCCCGCCGCAGCAATCCTTGAGCAGGAAGGCGATCACGGCGCGAAACCCCGCGAGATCGGCGCGGTAGATGATCGAGCGGCTCTGGCGCTCGCCGATGATCAATCCCGCGCGCGACAGCACCGCCAGATGGGCCGACATCGTGTTCTGCGGAACCGCCAGCAGCTTGGCGAGCTCGCCTGCCGGCACACCTTCGGGCTCGCACCGGACCAGAAGCCTGAACGTGTCGAGACGCGTCGGCTGGGCGAGCGCCGCCAGGGCGAGGATGGCTTGTGAATTATCCATATATCCAAGTTAATGGATATAAATCGAGATGGCAAGCCCGGTTGCCGCCGCCGGCTCCTGGAAGCCTCTCCGCGGGCGCCCCGTCCGGCCGGCGCGTGCGGAGACACGCCGGCACTCGATCGATCGGCGTCCCCTAACTTCAGAGATGGTCGGCGAGCGAAGCCCTGCGATTCCCGTCGCGGCCGATCGTCTCCGGCGCCGCCAGCATGGCGTTCAACACCGCTTCTTGCGTCGCCTCGGTGGCAGCCCGGAACGGCAGGTCGATCCGGTTTTCGTTGAGCGCGGCGAGCGGCACGATATCCGCGTTCTCATCATGCGCGATCCTGTTCGCGGTCGAGAAGGCGATGGCGATGTCGCCGCTGCCATTGCCCCAGAAGGCGCCGAGCCGCGCGAGACCGGCGCCGCCCCGCCGGGCGATACGGGTGAGCTGCCGGCTCTCCAGTGGCAGATCGGTCGCGATGAGAATGATCACCGAACCGCGCTCCGGCGGCTGCACCGTCCGCTTCGCCGACGGCACCGGCCGGCGCCCGTCGGGCAGAATGAGGTCGCCGGCATTGCCGAAATTGGCCTGCACCAGCACGCCCAAGGTGAAGCTGCGACCGTCGAACTCGATCGTTCGCGACGCCGTGCCGATGCCGCCCTTGAAGCCAAAGGCACTCATGCCGGTGCCGGCACCAACCGCCCCCTCCTCGACCGGACCGCCAGTGGCGGCATCGAGCGCGGCCTCAGCATCCGCGACGCTCAGGCGCCGCGCCCGGATGTCGGAGAGGAAGCCGTCATTGCATTCGAGCACCAGTGAGTTCACCGTTCCGGTGCTGCGCCCGATCTGCGGATTGGCGGCGAGCGCGCTCCCGACCAGAGCCTCGATCCCGGTCGCGACCGAAAACGTGTTGCCGAGCAGGATCGGCGTCTCGATCTGGCCGAGTTCGTCGAGCTGCATCAAGCCGACGCTCTTGCCGAAGCCGTTGATCACCGAAACCCCGGCCCGGACCTTCTCGCGGAACGGGTCGCCTTGATGCGGCAGAACTGCGGTGAAACCGGTGTTGATGTCACCATCGCGCAGCGTCCGGTGCCCGACCGAGACGCCCGCAACATCGGTAATCGCATTGAGCGGGCCTGGCGGCAGCACGCCGCAGATCAGCCCATGGTCACGTGCCCGCTTGCTCAAAGGGTGCTCCTGTGCCGAGCCGGTCAGATCGCCGCGTTGAAAACGGCTTCGAGATTGTGGCCGTCGGGGTCGACGACGAAGGCCGCATAATAGTTCGGACCGTAATGGAGCCGCAGGCCAGGCGCGCCATTGTCGCGCCCGCCATGCAGCAGGGCAGCGCGATGGAAATCCGCGACCGCCTGACGGCCCGGCGCCGCGAAGGCGAGATGAAAGCCCGGGCCGGGTGGGCGCTGCCCGTCCGGGCGGTGCTTCAGGGCGAGCCGATCGCCACCGCCGGGAGTGCCATAGCCGACGGCCTGGTTGGCCTCGCCCGGCCTGAGATCCGCCCAAACACGGGCATAGCCGAGCGGCGCCAGCACCGCATCGTAGAACGCGGCGGCACGCGCGATATCGGCTACACCGAGCGAGAGGTGATGCAACATCGGCCGACCTGCTCCGGTCACGCTCCAGCCGCCACCTTCGTAACGGTCGGCCGCGGCCTCCCGCCGACCAGCTCCTCGCGCAGGACCAGCCGCTCCTCCGGCCCGATCACGCCGAGCGCGACGTCGCGATCGGGCAGGATGGCGGTGGCGAGCTTGCCGACGAAGACGATGACCGGACGCTGGCCGGCGGCCGCCCAGCGTCGCATCTGGCTGAGATAGGGCTCCTTGCGCCAGGCCTGCGCCGCGCCGGGATCGACCTGGGCGAAGAGCCATTTCGTCGCGGGGTCCATGGTCAGCACGAAACGCGCCTGATCCGGTTTCCATTCCGGGCCAAGGAAGCTCTGGGTCATCCACAGGCAGAAGAAGTCGCGGCACTGCTGCGGCCGGTCAGCGTAGATCTTGCAGGAGCGTCCGGGCAGGCAATGCTGGCACCAGGAACCGGCGGGACTGTCGACCTCCGGATTGTCGTAGACCTTGCAGCACAGCGTGCAGCTGCCGCAATCGCGGCCCGGCGCAGGTCGGTTCGCCAGAGAAACGGTTTCGATCATGCCGGCCTCTTCCAAAGGTGCCGAACCATGCGCATCGCTATTGCCGCTGGCAAGCCATGATTGGAATCGTTCCAGGCGCAATTTCTTTCGTCGGCGCTCATCATGAGCAGCCGCGCAGTGGCGTCTCCAAAGATGCTCCGGGAGGCGCCGGCGCTGGCCGAAGCCCCCTTCGAGACGCGGTCCTGCGGAGCCCTCGTCAGGATTGAGGTTCCATCTGGAGAGCCGCCTCAAGTTTCCAGAGCAGCGGGTTTGCCCTGCGCCAGACTCTGCCGCGATCTGCAAGAAAATCGCTCAGCGCTTGCGCGGCTGCGGGGCTATGCTCGCATAAAGATCCCATAAGGAAGCGGAGCCGGGCATGCTGACCAACCTCGCCGTGCGCGATATCGAGACGCTGATTCACCCCTACACCAATCTCGCCACGCATCGCGAGGTCGGCCCGCTCGTGCTCGAGCGCGGCCAGGGCGTCTTCGTCTACGACACCGCCGGCAAGGACTATATCGAGGGGATGGCCGGGCTCTGGTGCACCTCGCTCGGCTATTCCAACGAGGAGCTCGCCGAGACCGCCTATGAGCAGCTGAAGAAGCTGCCCTACACCCACATCTTCTCCGGCCGCAGCCATGATCCGGCGATCGAGCTCGCCGAGAAGCTGAAGGAGATCGCGCCGGTGCCGATCTCCAAGGTCTTCTACGGCTCGGCCGGCTCCGATGCCAACGACACCCAGGTCAAGCTGGTCTGGTACATGAACAACGCACTCGGCCGCCCGAAGAAGAAGAAGATCATCTCGCGGCTGAAGGGCTATCACGGCGTCACCGTGGCCTCGGCCTCGCTGACCGGCCTTCCGGCCAACCATACCGATTTCGACCTGCCGCTCCCCGGCATCCTGCACACCTCCTGCCCGCATCACTACCGCTTCGCCCATCCCGGCGAGAGCGAGCTCGACTTCTCGGCGCGCCTCGCCGCCGAGCTCGACGAGATGATCCAGCGCGAGGGGCCGGACACGGTCGCCGCCTTCATCGCCGAGCCGGTGATGGGCGCCGGCGGCGCGGTGACGCCGCCCGAGGGCTATTTCGAGGCGATCAACGCCGTCCTCGCAAAGTACGACATCCTGTTCATCTCCGACGAGGTCATCACCGGCTTCGGCCGCACCGGCGAGATGTTCGGCACCACCACCTACAAGATGAACGCCGACACGCTGTCCTGCGCCAAGGCGCTGACATCGGCCTATTTCCCGCTCAGCGCCGTGATGGTCAGCGAGCCCATCTACCAGGTGCTGGTCGACCAGAGCCGCAAGATCGGCACCTTCGGCCACGGCAACACCTATGCCGGCCACCCGGTCGGCTGCGCGGTCGCGGTCAAGACGCTGGAGATCTACCAGCGCGACAAGATCATCGAGCGCGTGCGGCAGGTCTCGCCGAAGTTCCTCGCCCGCCTCGGCAAGCTCGCCGAGCACCCGCTGGTCGGCGAGGCCCGCGGCGTCGGCCTGATCGGCGGCATCGAGCTCGTCAAGGACAAGGCGAGCAAGGCGCAGTTCGAGGCCAAGAAGGCCGTCGCCGCCAAGTCGGTTTCCTTCGCCCAGGAGGAAGGCGTCATCCTGCGCGCCATGGGCGGCGACCGCGTCGCTTTCTGCCCGCCGCTGGTGATCAGCGAGGCGGAGATCGACGAGATGTTCGATCGCTATGAGCGGGCGCTCGGCAGGACGCTCGACTGGGTCAAGGCCGAAGGCCTGCTCGCCGCCTGAAGCGGAACGACAGAACCTGGACATCGGAATGCTCGCCCCGTGGCGAGCATTTTCGTTTCAGGCCCTGCCCTCGCATGCTGAAGACTGGATGGCGCGAACAGGCCGGACCATCACGCGAAGGGGCCCCGAAACCAATTATCGGCCGCCTCCGGCGAAAGCGCACCAAACCTGACCAAGGCCTCGTTGTGATGCAGAAAACGTCACGATGTTTTCACGATGCCGCCGCCGACAGGACCCGATCGGCTGCGACATTGACCAAGTCGGCGGCCCAGGAACCGCCGGCAGGCCCAGATGGAACCGAGAGTCATGTCTTCGCAAAAGCCACAGTCCAAGGCACCGCGCAGCGCCAGCTTTCACGATGCCACCGCGCGTGAGGCCTATGCGTCACGCTTTCGCCCGATCGCAATTCCTGCCATTCTGGCGGGAACCCGCTGGGCACCTGCCGCGTTGACCTCGCAGCACAGGGACGTTCCGGCGATCCTGCGCAGCGGTTCTGAAGATTGACCACGGCACGACCTTCTACCGAGACCCTCCATGCCTGACCGGCGCAGAGTTCTTCAAACTCTCGCCGGTCTTTTTCTGTCTGCCTTCGGGCTGGGCAGCTATGCCTATGCCTGGGAGCCGGCCCATCAGGGCGTGACGCGTTACCGGGTGAAGCCCGCAGGCTGGCCTGAAGGCCGAACGCTTCGTCTCGCCGCCATCTCCGATCTGCATGTCGGCGGCCCGCATGTGCCGGTGTCGCGGGTGCGCGAGATCGTCGATCAGACGAACCTGCTGGAGCCCGATCTAACCCTGTTGCTGGGGGATTTCATCGCCAGCCGGGCCAAGCGGCCGGACGATCCGCCCGAGGCGGCCTGGGCGTCGGAACTCGCCCGCCTGCGGGCGGCCGACGGCCGTTTCGCCATTCTCGGCAATCACGATTGGTGGCACGACGACAGGGCCCAGCGCGACTATCGCGGCCCGACCGAAGTCAGGCTCGCCCTCGAGGCGGTCGGCATTCCCGTGCTCGAGAACGATGCGCTCCGGCTGGAAACCAGGGCCGGCCCGCTCTGGGTCGCCGGTCTCGGCGACCAGCTCGCCTTCCTGCGACCGCGCCGGGGCCAGCGCCGCGGCATCCACGATCTTGCCGGCACGCTCGCCAAGATCGACGACGACGCGCCGGTGGTCATGATGGCGCATGAGCCGGACATTTTTGCACGCATGCCCGCACGCGTCTCCCTGACGCTCTCGGGGCATACCCATGGCGGCCAGGTCCGCATCCTCGGCTGGTCGCCGATCGTGCCCTCGCATTATGGCAACCGCTATGCCTACGGCCATGTCGTCGAGAACGGCCGCAACCTGATCGTCTCGGGCGGGGTCGGAACGAGCAAGCTCCCGGTCAGGCTGGGCGTCCCGCCCGAGATCGTGCTGGTCGAGCTCGGTTAGGCGACGCCCTGCCCTCAATGCGCTCTTTCCGGCGCGAACAGCAGCTTGACGAAGCCGCGATAGGCCAGCACCTGACGGGCGAGCCGGCTCGGATCGCCGAGCGTCCGCGACATGATGATGCCGCCATCGATCACGCAGGAGAGCATTTCGGCGAGATCGTCGAGCGGTACCGGCTCCCGCATGTGATGCTGCTCCGAGATTTCCGACAAGACGCTCCGAAAGCGGGTATTCCAGCTGCGCACCGAGGTCGCCGTCATCGCGCGCACCTCCCGGTCGAACAGGCGCTCCTGGTAGCAGATGCTGGCGATCAGGCAGCCGGGATGGCCGTTCGGCAAATCGTCCATCAGCTCGGCGAGCAGCTTGAGCGAAATCAGGAAGGCCGGCAGCGGGTCGTCGGCGAGCTCCCGCCCGCGCGCAAAAATCTCGTCGAACAGCCGGTCATTGGCCTCGACATAGCGCCGCAACATCTCGCGGGCGAGCTCGTTCTTGTCGCGAAAATGGTAGAAGAAGCCGCTCTTGGTGATCCCGGCCTCGGCGATCACCTCCTCGATCGAGGTCGCGCCGAAGCCCTTGCTGAGGACGCCGGCCTCGGCGATGGCGATGATCCTCTCGCGCGTAGCGGCGCCTTTGCTCATGGCTCGGCTCCTCTCGGCTGTACCGAGGGTACAGTCTTTGCGGGCGGCTGGTTAGGGAAAAAGCGCCCCGCGCCGGCCGAAACACCGCAAGTCCATGAAAGCGTGAAGAGAATTCTCCGCCAGTCGACTGGACCACGAGACGTCTAGAACCCGGGCCGCCTCGGGAGCGATAACCCCTCCACGCAACCGCCCGTTCGGCTGGCCGGTTGCCGAAACCAGACCGGACGGAGGGGTTTGATGGCCAGATACAGGCACGAACTGCCGCAGCTCGACGGCGGCATCTTTCTCAGCGATGGCGGCATGGAGACGACCTTCATCTTCCATGACGGCATGGAGCTTCCCCACTTCGCCTCCTGCGTACTGCTGGAGACGCCCGAAGGGCGCTTCCATCTGCGCAACTATTACGAACGGTATCTCGCCATGGCGCGCGGCCGCGGCGTCGGCTTCGTTCTCGACAGCGCGACCTGGCGTGCCAATCCCGACTGGGGCCGCAAGCTCGGCTACGATTCCGCGCGGCTCACCGCGGTGAACCAGGCCGCGATCGCCATGCTCGTCGAGTTGCGCGATCTCTGGGAAGCGCCGTCCATGCCTTGTGTGATTTCCGGAGCGATCGGGCCGCGCGGCGACGGCTACCGGGCGGACCGGACCAGCGTCGCCGAAGCGGAGGATTATCACGCCACGCAGATCGCGACCTTTGCTTCGACGGAGGCGGACATGGTCGCGGGCTACACGCTCAATCATGTCGAGGAGGCGATCGGCATCGCCGGAGCGGCGAAGCGCCTTCAGATGCCCTGTGCCATCTCCTTCACGGTCGAGACCGATGGACGGCTCGTGACAGGCGCGACATTGCGCAGCGCGATCGAGGCGGTCGAGGCGGCGACGGACGCTTATCCGGCCTACTACATGATCAACTGCGCCCATCCGAGCCATTTCACGCAGGCCCTGGAAGCCGGCGAGACCTGGGTCCGGCGCATCCATGGTGTCCGCGCCAACGCCTCGGCGCGCAGCCATGCCGAGCTCGACGATTCAACGGAACTCGATGCCGGCGACCCCGTCGATTTCGGCCGCCGCTACGCCGAGCTGACGCGTCGCTTCCCGACGATGCGCATCCTGGGCGGCTGCTGCGGCACCGACCATCGCCATGTCGCCGCGGTCTGCGAGGATTGCATCGAGCCGGTCAGGCTGAGCGCCTGAAGTGCAAGGCCGCTCCGATCGGTTCGGCCTGAGACCTGAGCGTCAGGACTGAAAAGGCGAAGCCGGCACCGATCGGGTTGATCGGTGCCGGCTTCACTGATTTCGTAGATCGTGTGGGCCGCGCCCGAAGGCGCTTGCCTCAGCGGACGATGACTTTTCCGCCGACCTCGGCGCGATTGTAGAGGTCGATCGCATCGATATTGCGCATCCGTATGCAGCCCGAGGAGGCCGAGCGGCCGATCGTCTCGGGCTCGTTGGTGCCGTGGATGCGGTAGAGCGTGTCCTTGCCGTTCTGGTAGAGATAGAGCGCGCGGGCGCCGAGCGGATTGTCCGGCCCGCCTTCCATGCCGCCGGCGCGCGGCGCCAGATGCGGCCAGCGCGCGATCATCTCGGCCGGCGGGGTCCAGCGCGGCCATTCCGCCTTGCGCTGCATCACGGCGGTGCCGGTCCAGCCGAAGGCCTCGTCGCCGGTAGCGACGCCGTAGCGGATCGCCTTCTTGTTCGGCAGCACGAAGTAGAGGAACTTCTCTGTCGTATCGACCACGATCGTGCCCGGCGCCTCGCCGGTCGGATCGGTGATCTCATAAGGCATGTGCGTGATCTGCGTCTCGAACTTCGGCACCAGCGCCATGTATTCGGCATCTCGGGCCGAGAGCGAGGGCGCATTCACGGTCTTGTATTGGCACGCGCCGAGAAGGACGGACACGCCGAGCACAGCAACGAGAGACCGCTTCATGACTTCCACCGACGACGCCAGGACAGCGTCTGTTATGATGAATGGATCGTTAAGATTCGGTGACCCGACAGACGCAAGCCAGGCCCGGAACGGAGCCCAGATTTACGGCGACAACGTCGGCCGTGCAACGAAGTTCCGGGATTTTGGCGCGATTTGGCTTCTTGCTGCGTTGCAGTGACAATATGGTCACGCCTTCGGCGTCCGCTGACCCAAAGATACCCTGCCCTGGAGACCTCTGCGCGTGACGACGCTCCTGATTAGCCACCCTTCCAGCCTCCAGCACGCGACGCCGGCCGGCCATCCTGAACGAATCGACCGGATTCGCGCCGTCGAGCGCACGCTCGAGGATGAGCGTTTCGCCACGCTGCAGCGCGTCACGGCCCCGGAGGGCACGCTGGCGCTGGTCGAGCTCTGCCATGCGCCGCGCTTCGCGCAGGCCGTCGTCGAGGCCTCGCCCCAGAATGGCATGGTCCATATCGATGCCGACACCTCGATGTCGCCGGGCACGCTCTCGGCTGCCTTGCACGGGGTCGGCGCCGCCGTGCACGCGGTCGACGAAGTCATGACGGCGCGCGCCGCCAACGCCTTCTGCGCCATGCGCCCGCCCGGCCACCATGCCGAGAGCGACCGGGCGATGGGTTTCTGCTTCTTCAACAATGCCGCGATCGCCGCACGGCATGCGCAGAAGGTCCATGGCGCCGAGCGCGTCGCGATCCTCGACTGGGACGTCCATCACGGCAACGGCACGCAGGAGATCTTCTGGAGCGATCCGAGCGTGCTCTACGCTTCGCTCCACGAGATGCCGCTCTTCCCCGGCACCGGCGCCGCCTCCGAACGTGGCGAGCACGGCACCATCGTCAACGCGCCCTTGCGCGCCGGCGACGGCAGCGACGTTTTCCGCGATGCCTACGAGAACGCGGTCCTGCCGCGGCTGGAGGCTTTCCGCCCCGATCTGGTGATCATCTCGGCCGGCTTCGACGCGCATTGGCGCGACCCGCTCGCCAACCTCAATCTGAAGGAGTCCGACTTCGCCTGGGCGACGCAGAAGCTGATGGAGCTGGCCGACCGCCACGCCGGCGGCCGGCTCGTCTCGATCCTGGAAGGCGGCTACGATCTCGAGGGCCTGTCGAAATCGGTCGCCGCGCATGTCATGGCGCTGATGCGGGGGTGAACGCCCCCGCCATCCAGGATCACACCGTAGAGCCTCATCCTGAGGAGCCGCAAAGAGCGTCTCGAAGGATGCTCCAGAGGACTCCGGCACCAGCTGGATCATCCTTCGAGACGCGGCCTGCGGCCGCTCCTCAGGATGAGGGCTTGAACCCTTGGGCTTCTGGCAGCGGTGAGCCCTATTCCAGCGGTTCGGTTTCGGCGATCTCGATGCCGAAGCCGGAGAGGCCGACGAAGGAGCGCGAGGTCGAGGCGAGGTTGACGATCGAGGCGACGCCGAGATCGCGCAGGATCTGGGCGCCGAGGCCGATCTCGCGCCATTGCTGGAAGCGCACCGCATCCGAGCCTTCCTCGACGCTCTTGATCGGCACGCCGGCCGAACCATCGCGCAGATAGACCAGCACGCCGCGGCCCTCCTTCTGGAACCGGCGCAGCGCGCACTGGATCGAGGAGGCACCGCCGAGCACATCGGCAACGACATTGGCGCGGTGCAGCCGGGCCGGCACCTTCTCGCCATCGCCGAGCTTGCCCATCACGAAGGCGAAATGCTGGGTGTCGTCGAAGGGCGTCACATAGACATGGCCGGTCATCTCGCCGAACTCGGTCTTGACCGGGAAGGAGTGGACGCGCTCGACCAGCTTCTCGCGCGCCTGACGATAGGAGATCAGGTCGGCGACGGTGATCTGCTTCAGCTTGTGCTTCTCGGCGAAGGCGGCGATCTGCGGCCCCTTCATCACCGTGCCGTCGTCGTTCGCCAGCTCGCAGATCACGCCGACCGGCGGCAGATTGGCGAGCTTGCAGAGATCGACGGCCGCCTCCGTATGGCCGGAGCGCATCAGCACCCCGCCCTCCTTGGCGATCAGCGGGAAGACATGGCCCGGGCGGACGAAATCGGCGGCGCCCATATTGCCGTTGGCGAGCGCGCGCACCGTGTTGTTGCGCTGCTCGGCCGAGATGCCGGTGGTCAGCCCGTGCTTGACGTCGACCGTGATGGTGAAGGCAGTGCCGAGCGGGGCGTCGTTCGAGGAGACCATCGGGTCGAGCCGCAACCGGCGGGCCTCGTCGCCGGTCAGGGGCGCGCAGACGATGCCGCAGGTGTTGCGGATGATGAAGGCCATCTTCTCCTGCGTGCAGAGCGAGGCTGCGACGATGAGATCGCCCTCGTTCTCGCGATCATCGTCATCGGTGACGATGACGATCTCGCCGCGCGCGAAGGCTTCGATGGTCTCGGCGACATTGCTCTGGGTCATGGCGGCCTCACGCGGGCCCTGCAGGCCCAGGAAATCATTGGGGGTGACGGCACCGCCGGTGGCGGCGGCGATGCGCTCGGCGCTCTCGCGCGAGATCCAGGCATCGGGGTCGTTGCAGAGCGCGGTCACGCTCGCGGGCGACAGGCCGACCTGGCGCGCAAAAGCGCTCCGGCCGATCTTCTGCTGTTGGAGCCAAGCATCGAGTCTCATGGCGTCTATTTAATACGCCATACCTTCGCCTGCAATGAAGCGGCGCATAAATTTCAGTGATACTGAAAAATAGGGACTGCTATCGTCATTCCGCACAAGCCGCAGCGCGGCGCAGATCCGGAATCCATCTGAGGGCGTCGCACTCTACGATGGATTCCGGCACTCCGCGTCGCTGCGGCCGGAATGACGGTCGAGAAGCGGACGGCTCTAGCGCCCGAACGGCCAGCGCGGCTCGACCACCCCGACCTGTCCGCGATGGCGCAGATAATGGTCGGCCAGCACGCAGGCGACCATCGCCTCGCCGACCGGAACGGCCCGGATACCGACACAAGGGTCGTGGCGGCCCTTGGTGAACATCTCGGCCTCGCCGCCGCTACGCGTCACCGTGGCGCGCGGCGAGAGGATCGAGGAGGTCGGCTTCACCGCGAAGCGTGCGACGACCGGCTGGCCGGTCGAGATGCCGCCCAGGATGCCGCCGGCATGATTGGTCAGGAACAGCGGCTTGCCGTCATTGCCGGCGCGCATCTCGTCGGCATTGTCCTCGCCGGACAGCTCGGCAGCGCCAAACCCCTCGCCGATCTCGACACCCTTGACCGCGTTGATGCTCATCAGCGCCGCCGCGATATCGGCATCAAGCTTGCCGTAGATCGGCGCGCCCAGCCCCTCCGGCACGCCCTCGGCAACAATCTCCAGCACGGCCCCGATCGAGGAACCCGATTTGCGGATGCCGTCGAGATAATCGGCATAGAAGGCGGCGGCCTTGGCATCGGGGCAGAAGAACGGGTTGCGCGAGACCTCCTCCCAGTCCCAGTTGTCGCGGTCGATCTTGTGCGGCCCCATCTGCACCAGCGCGCCGCGGACCTTGAGGCCCGGCACGACCTTGCGGGCGATCGCCCCGGCCGCGACCCGCATCGCCGTCTCGCGCGCCGAGGAGCGCCCGCCGCCGCGATAGTCGCGGATGCCGTATTTCACGTCATAGGTGAAATCGGCATGGCCCGGCCGGTACTTGTCCTTGATGTCGGAATAGTCCTTCGAGCGCTGGTCGACATTATCGATCATCAGCCCGATCGAGGTGCCGGTGGTGACCTGCTCGCCGCTCGCCTCGTCGACGAAGACGCCGGAGACGATGCGGACCTCGTCCGGCTCCTGGCGCTGTGTGGTATAGCGGGACTGGCCGGGGCGGCGCCGGTCGAGCTCGAGCTGGATCTCCGCCTCGGTGATCGGGATCAGCGGCGGGCAGCCATCGACGACGCAGCCAATGGCCGGCCCATGGCTCTCGCCGAAGGTGGTGACGCGGAAGAGATGGCCGAAGCTGTTGTGCGACATGGTAACCCGACGTGTTTTCGCCTTGGGCTCATAGGCCGGATTGCTCCTGCGCGAAACCCTTAGGTCAGCATCGCAGAGAGCGAACGACCGGCCCGCGCCGCTTCCGAGCTTCGCTTCATGCGGCACCATGCGCGTTGACAGTGAGGCGATGCTGACGCTTTTGAAGCCGATGAAGCGCAAGACCTGCACCCTGCCGCGCTCCTGGCGCCCCGGGAGTGTCATCATCGCGGGCGCCTAGCCCCGGGCCAGCCGACAGACGCTGCGTTCGGGGAAGTGGCCCGGGCCGGCCACGACGCGCATCCCACGAACGTCGCAAACGCGCCCACTCTCCGCATCAGATCGGCCAAGGCCGCACCGGCTCCGTATCCGCGCGCCTCCGCCGAACCTCGCTCGACCCGCCCGCCTCGTGCGGGCGCCGGCAGGCTAGCCCTGCCCGGCCGGAAAGCAGATCATGCCCCCTTTCTCAGGCACGGGTCCGGCACCCGTCAGCCTCGCGCGCGCCCTTTCCAAGCTCGGCTATTGCTCGCGAACCGAAGCCGAGCGCCTGATCCTCGACGGCCGCGTCAGGGTCGACGGCCGGCCGGCCCGCAATCCTTCGCTGCGCCTCGACATGGGCCGCGCCAGGATCGCCGTGGACGGCGAGGCGATTGCGGCCGAGCAGCGCGTCTATCTGATGCTGAACAAGCCGCGCGGCATGATGACAACGCGCCACGATCCGGAAGGACGCGAGACCGTCTATGCCTGCCTGGAGGGGCTCGACCTACCCTTCCTGTCCCCGGTCGGCCGGCTCGACAAGGCGAGCGAGGGCCTCTTGCTGATGAGCAACGACACGCGCTGGGCGCAGACCATTCTCGACCCCGCCTCCGGCGTCGAGAAGACCTATCACGTCCAGATCGATACCGTTCCCGACGAGGCGATGCTGGCGCGGCTGCGGGCGGGCGCCACGGACGGCGAGGAACGCCTGACGACCCGGGCCGCAACCCTGCTGCGCCACGGCAAGCGCAATGCCTGGGTCGAGATGGTGATCGACGAGGGCCGCAACCGCCAGATCCGGCGGATCGTCGAGGCAGCCGGCGCCAAGGTTCAGCGCCTCGTCCGCGTCGGCATCGGCGCCTTGCCGCTCGGCGACCTCCCGAAGGGCGCGGTGCGGCCCTTGCAACCAGAGGAGATTAGGCTGCCGCTCGGCAATCTCTGAACGGCCCTGCGCCGGCTTCGGTACCCCCTAATGCGCCGCCTTGGCCGGCACGGCCGGGGCGCCTTCCCAGCGCGTATTCGCCGGGATGTTTTCGCCCTTCATGATCACCGTCAGCAGGCCGATCTGGGCGTAGTCGCCGACATGGGTGTCGTAGAGCACGGTCGCGCCGGCGCCGACACAGACGCCCTTGCCGAGATGCACCCGGCCGACCTTCATCACTCGGTCCTCGTAGAGATGGGTCTGCAATGCCGAATGGGCATTCACAGTGCAGAAGTCGCCGACCTTGATGCAGTCGAACTCGGTGATGTCGGTCGAGTCGAGCCAGACGCCCTGCCCGTACTGCGCGCCGAACAGGCGCAGGAACCAGGGCAGGAACGGCGTGCCGCGCAGATAGTCGAACAGCACCTTGCCGCCGAGGCCCCAATAGAGCACCGAGACCGCCTCGGTCCGCATCGCCCAGAACGACCACATCGGTTTCATCACGGGCTTGTAGACCCCCATCAGCAACCATTTCATCAGGGCGCAGATCAGCGCCTGCATGATGGCGATGACGACCGCGCAGCCCATGAAGGCGAGCCCGAGGCCGACCCAGTCGCGGTCGAAGATCTTCTGCTGCAGCACGAGGTCAACGGCGATGGTGCCGAAGGTGATGAACAGCATCGCCGGGAAGGAGGTATGCAGCGCCTCGAAGCCGGCGCGCGCCAGCTTCTTGCCGAGCGACGGCTTGTAGGTCCAGTCGGCGCCGAGATCGACCTTCTGCCGCGTCGGCAGCTTGATCGGCGGCGAACCGAACCAGGTGTCGCCGGGCGACATCAGCTCGTTCGCCGGCGGCTTCGACTTGATGCCGATCAGCACCTTGTCGGGAATCACGGCGCCGGGCGGCACCACGGCATCGTTGCCGACGAAGACCTGGTCGCCAGTCCTGGTCAGGTCGAGCCGCATATAGCCGCGGCGCATGTCCTCGTCGCCGAAGATCACCTCGTCGGCGATGAAGTTGCCGGCGCCGATGCCGGTGATGTCGTAGCGGCCGGAGAGATTGGTCGAGATCTCAGAGCCCTTGCCGATGCCGGCGCCCATCATCCGGTACCAGAAGCGCATATAGATCGTGGCGAACAGTGAGGAGAGCGTCTCCAGCGTCACCTCGGTCGCCAGTGCCACCGTCCATTTGCGGGCGTAGAAGCCGGAATGGATCGAGTAGGTGCCGGAATTGACGCGCGGCAGGATCAGCCAGCGCAGCGCGATGATCAGGAAGACCGTGATCGAGATGAGGCCAATCGCCGTCGGCCAGGTCAGGAACGGCAGGTACCAGAGATAACTGACCTCGGACCAGGTCGCGACCCAGTTGTCGATCCTGTCGAACAGCCAGAACGCCGGGAAGATCGGCAAGAGGCTGATCGGCGGCAGCACGATCAGCATGACGATGTAGAACAGCGTCATCGCGGCCCGGCGCCCGGTGCTGGCCCTGGCCTGCTCTGGCAGCGCCGCGACGTCGACCATGCCCGTCTTGCGCGCCGGCGAGCCGTCCCAGATCTCGGCCTCGCCGATCTTCAGGCCGGGCGCGATCGGCGTCAGGTCGCCGATCTCGGCATGGTCGCCGACGACGCAGTCATGTCCGAACACCACCGAGGAGCCGGCATAGACGTCCTTGCCGATCTTGATCCGCCCGATGATCAGGTTGGCGCCGACGGCCTCGGCATTGGCGAAGGTCGTCTTGGAGCCGAGCGTCGTGTAGTCGCCGATCTCGATCAGATCGACCGCGCCGGCCTCGTAATCGGAGATGATGACGTCGCGCCCGACCTTGGCGCCGAGCAGGCGCCAGTAGAAGCGCATCACCGGCGTGCCTTGCAGCCATTTGATATGGACGAGCCCGGCGACGCGCGAGGCGAACCACCAGCGGAAGTAATAGACGCCCCAAAGCGGATAGACGCCCGGCTTGGTCCGGCCCAGCACCAGCCATTTCAGGCCGATCGCGATGAAACCGGTCGAGATGGTGATCGCGACATAGATGCCGAGCAGCGCGAAGACCTGCCCCGTCAACGAGAGTTCCTCGCCCGAGAGCAGCATGTAACTGACGAAGATGCCGAGCCACTGCGCCGTCGACAGGCTGATGATGATCGGCAGCGCCGCCGCTTGGGCGAGGCCGCAGAGGAAGCGGCGCAGCAGCGAGGGCGGGGCGAAGGAGAGGTTCTCGGCAACGTGCGCCCCGCGGCTGTCGAGCAGCTCGGCCATCGCCCGCAAGGTGCGCGCGCCATAGACGTCCTGCAGCGTGATGCCGGCCAGGGCCGGCGTCTCGCGGACGATCGAGATGAAGCGCGCCGCCAAAAGCGAATGGCCGCCGAGATCGACGAAGAAATCCGCCTCGAGCGGCAGCGCCTGTGCGCCGAGCACCCGCTTGGCGGCGTCGAGCAGCGTGGCTTCCGTCTCGTTGCGCGGCGGCTCCTGCTCGCCGCTCGCCGCCGGCGCCGTCAACGGCGCCGCCTTCAGCATCTTGCGGTCGACCTTGCCCGAGACCATGCGCGGCAGCGAGCCGATCGGCTCGAAATGCGCCGGGATCATGTAGGGCGGCAGTTTTTCGCGCAGCGAGGCACGCAGCACCGCGCCCTCCATCTGAACGCCCGGCTCGCCGACCAGGAAGGCGACCAGCCGCTCGATGCCGTCATCGGTGCGCAGCACCACCGCCGCCTGGCCGATCCCGGCCTCGTCCGACAGCGCCGTCTCGATCTCGCCGAGCTCGACGCGGAAGCCGCGAATCTTGACCTGATCGTCGATGCGGCCGTGGAAGACGATGTTGCCGTTCTCGTCGAGGCTGACGGCGTCGCCCGAACGGTAGAGAATCGGATCCTCGGTGCCGCCGAACGGGTTGGCGATGAACTTCTCGGCCGTCAGCTCGGGCCGCAAGTGATAGCCCTTGGCGACGCCGGGCCCGCCGATCAGCAATTCGCCCTGCTGACCGACGCCGGTCAGCTTCATCTCCTCGTCGACGATGTAGGCGGTGTAGTTCGGGATCGGCCGGCCGATCGTCACCGGCTGGCCGGGCTCGACGAGTGCTGCCGTCGCGACCACCGTGGCCTCGGTCGGCCCATAGCTGTTGAGGATGCGCCGGCCGGGCTTCGACCATTTCTGCACGACTGCCGGCGGCAGTGCCTCGCCGCCGAGAATGATCAGCCGCAGGGACGGAATGTCGGCGGCCAGGATGCCGAGCAAAGTCGGCACCGTGTCGATCATCGTGACGCCGGCTTCTGTCAGGATCGCCGGCAGCTTCTCGGCGTCGCCCATCATCTCCGGCGAGGCGACGAAGAGCGTCGCGCCGGCCAGATAGGGCGTCCAGATCTCCTCCATCGACAGGTCGAAGGCGACCGAGGCGCCCTGGAAGACGATGTCGTCCGGCCCCATGCCGTAGAGCACGTTCCCCGAGCGCAGGAAGTGGCAGATATTGCGATGGCTGATGACGATCGCCTTCGGGACGCCGGTCGAGCCCGAGGTGTAGATCAGATAGGCCGGATGGTCGGGCGTCAGCCCGGCCGGGCGGGCCGGCGGCAAGGAGCCGTCGCTCGCAGCCGCAAGCTCCTGCGGGGACCAGACCGTGCGGTTGGTGGCGGCCGCCCTCGCCTTCCATTCAGCCTGCGTCACCAGCCCCTTGGCGTTGGCATCGTCGAGGCAGGTGGTGATGCGCTCGACCGGCGCCTCGGCATCGAAGGGCAGCCAGGCCGCGCCGGACAGGGTGATGGCGATCTGCGCGACCAGGAGATCGATCCCGCGCGGCATCCAGAGGCCGACCATGTCGCCCGGGCCGATGCCGGCGAGAGCCAGGCCGCGCGCCTGCGCCTGTGCCTGCTCCCAGACTTGAGCATAGGTGAGACGGCGCGCGCCCGAAATCATCGCCGGATGGTCGGGACGGCTCGCGACGGTCGCGGCGAAAATTTCCGCCAGCACCTCGTCGCGGATCAGCTCGGGCAGCTTCTCGCCTGCCAGCATCGCCAGCGGCCGGGCGCCCTTGGCAGGATCATCGGCCGGAATTGCGCTGATCTCGTTCATTCTGCCCCGCAACGGCAGCCACCGGCGCCGTGCGGCCAGGTTCCGGAAAACCCGCTGCGCATCCCGGCCTCCGGCGGCGAAGCCGCACCTTCATCCATGCCGATGCGGACGCATCCCCTTCGCGCCCGCGCCCGCTCGAACCCTGACCATGAACGCCGCAGCCGCGCGGCTCCCCGGCGAGCGTAACTGCTCGGTTCGCGATGAATGCCCTATGAACGCCGGAGGGACAAGCCGAAACGCGGTTAAGGGCTCCTCACGGAACGCAGCTTTCGGTTACTTCCAGCTCGCCTTGTCGCCTTCGACGACCAGGATCTTGCCCTGCCAGATCTCGACCTTCGCGGCCTCCGCCGGGTCGACCGCGCCGATCAGCGCCAGCACGGCGCGCGCCACGCCGCCATGGCTGACCATCACGGTATCGGGCGCCATCGCCTCCAGCGACGGGCGGATGCGCTCGGCCAGCATGCGGTAGCTCTCGCCGCCGGGCGGCACGAAGCCCCACTTGTCACGCTCGCGCGCCTGGGCGAGCTCGCGCTCGCTCTTGCGGATCTCGCGCCAGGTGAAGCCTTCCCAGTCGCCGAAGGTCAGCTCCTTGAGCTGCTCGTCGATGCGATAATCGTCGGGCGGCAGGGCGAGCTCGTTGCGCAGGATGGTCATCGTCTCGCGAGCGCGATGCATCGGCGAGGCGACATAGGCACTTGTCGCGAATTCCGGCTTCAGCGCCCGCAGCCGGTCGGCGACTTCCGCCGCCTGCATCCGGCCGAGCGCGTTCAGCGGGATGTCCTGCGAGCCTTGCAGACGGCCCTCGCGGTTCCAATCGGTTTCGCCATGGCGGACGAGGAAAAGGCGGCCCGGAATCGACATGCGCATCATGCGCAGCCTCATGCACGCTGGCGCCCGCAGCGTCAAAGCGGCGAAAGCGCCGCAGGGCTGCCTCACACGCATGCGAGCTTTCCGGTGGCCCGGGCCGCGCAGCCTGTGTATAGGCGGCTCTCGCCCTCCAGGTCGCCGTATGAACACCTCTCTAACCTTGCCGGACGGCCGCAGGCTCGCCCTCGGATCCGCCCCCCTGCTGATGGGCGTGGTCAACGTCACGCCCGATTCCTTCTCCGATGGCGGCCTCTTCGCCGATCCCGCCGTCGCGATCGCCCATGGCCTGAAGCTGGCGCAGCAGGGAGCCGACATCGTCGACATCGGCGGCGAGTCGACCAGGCCCGGCCATGAGCGTCTCGATGCGGCGGCCGAGCTCGCCCGCGTCCTGCCGGTGATCGCCGGCATCGCGACAACTAGCCTCGTGCCGATTTCGATCGATACCTACAAGGCGGAAGTCGCCGAGGCTGCGCTGAAGGCCGGGGCTGCGATCGTGAACGATGTTTGGGGCGCCCAGCGGGAGCCGGCAATCGCTGAGGTCGCCGCCCGCTTCGGCGCGCCGATGGTGCTGATGCACAATCGCGACGACATCGATGCCGGTCTCGACATCCTCGCCGATGTCCTGCGCTTCCTGGAAAAGTCCATCGGCATCGCCGTCGCGGCCGGCGTCCCGCGCAGCCAGATCGTGCTCGACCCCGGCATCGGCTTCGGCAAGACGCCGGAGCAGAACCTCGCCTTGATCGAGAAGCTCGATAGTCTGCCGAATGCGCTCGGCTGCCCGGTCCTGCTCGGCGCCTCCCGGAAATCGACGCTCGGCCTCGTCACCGGCAAAAAGATCCCGGCCGAGCGGCTCGCGGCGACCCTCGCTGCCCATCTCTACGGGGTGATGCGCGGGGCCGCGATCATCCGGGCCCACGACATCGACGAACATGTCGACGCGCTCAAGATCTGGGCGGCGATCAGGAGGACGGCATGAGCGCGACCGGTCAGATCTTTATCGAGGCGCTCGACCTCTACGCCTATCACGGCCATTTCGCCGAGGAGGGCCGCCTCGGCCAGCGCTTCTCGATGGACCTCGTCCTCGATTGCGACCTGCGGGCATCATCGGTCAGCGACGATCTCGCCGACACTGTCGACTATGGCGAGGTCGTCGCGCTCGTCACCCGGACCTTCTCGGCGAAGCGCTTCAAACTGCTGGAGGCCGCGGCACGCGCCCTCGCCGATGCGATCCTGGCGCAATATGCGCCGGTGACCCGCGTCTCGGTAACCCTGCGCAAGCCTTCGCCCCCCATCCCCGGACGGATGGAATCGGTTGGCATCAAGCTGGATTTCCAGCGTGAAGCTTGAGGCGACGCTCGGCCTGGGCGGCAACATCGGTGATCCCGTCGCCGCCTTCGCCGCGGCGCTGGCACGCCTGCGCGACCATGACGCGATCAGGCTGACGGGTATCTCCTCGGTCTGGCGAACGGCGCCCTGGGGCAAGCTCGACCAGCCGGAATTCCGCAATATGGCCGTGCTGCTAGAGACCAAGCTTTCGGCCGACGACCTGCTGGAACTCTGCCTCGCCATAGAGCGCGAGAGCGGCCGCGAGCGCCGCGAGCGCTGGGGGCCGCGCACGCTCGACATCGACATCCTGACCTATGGCGGCCAGGCGATCGACCGGCCCGGCCTGCAGATCCCGCACCCCCGCCTCGCCCAGCGCGCCTTCGTGCTGGCGCCGCTCGCCGAGATCGCGCCGAAAGAAATGATCGGGGGCTTCACGGTCGGCGCGCTGCTGGCGGCGACCGCGGATAGCGACGTCAAACGGGACGATACGGAGACGGCGCGGCTGAAGGCCATGCTCGACCAGCCACAGCGTCTCTAGGTCGGCGAACGGTGTAACGGGCACGGGTGCCCATTACAAAGCTCGACGCCTTTCCGGGGGGCCCGGAGCAGCGCCGCTACGCGGCTTCTCCGGGACAATGTCGGCGTGGCTCAGCGCGGCCCAATGACCTGCGCGCCTGCGCTCACTCGCCCTTGTCGAGCGTGATGTCCGGCGCCGTCGGCACCTTCATGCCGACGACATGGTAGCCGGCGTCGACGTGCATGATCTCGCCGGTGATGCCGCGCGACATGTCGGAGACGAGGAAGACCGCGGTCTCGCCGACCTCCTCGATGGTGACCGTCCGGCGCAGCGGCGAGTTGTATTCGTTCCACTTCAGGATGTAGCGGAAATCGCCGATGCCGGAGGCGGCGAGCGTCTTGATCGGGCCGGCCGAGATCGCGTTGACGCGGATCTTCGAGGGGCCGAGATCGGCGGCGAGATACTGCACGCTCGATTCCAGCGCCGCCTTGGCGACGCCCATGACGTTGTAATGCGGCATCCACTTCTCGGCGCCGTAATAGGTCAGCGTCAGCATCGAGCCGCCATCGGTCATCAGCTTCTCGGCGCGCTGGGTGACGGCGGTGAAGGAGTAGCAGGAGATCAGCAGCGACTTGGTGAAGTTCGCCTCGGTCGTCTCGACATAGCGGCCGGTCAGCTCGTCCTTGTCGGAGAAGGCGATGCAGTGGACGACGAAGTCGAGCTTGCCCCAGAGCCTTTCGATCTCGGCGAAGACCGCGTCGATCGTCGCGCCGTCGGTGACGTCGCAATGGCCGACGACATGGCCGCCGAGCTGCTGCGCCAGCGGCTCGACGCGCTTCTTCAGCGCATCGCCCTGATAGGTGAAGGCGAGCTCGGCGCCGGCGTCGGCAGCCGCCTTGGCGATACCCCAGGCGATCGAACGATTATTCGCGACACCCATGACGAGGCCGCGCTTGCCCTTGAGCAGGTTGGCGGTGGGGGTGGCGCTGCTGGAATCAGCCATCTGAGACCTTCAAACTGGACGAACCGGAGGGTCTCTTAGAGCAGGCGGTGAAAACTGGGAACCGCTTTTCGCGGCGCGCCGGTTCCAGAGCAAATCATGCTCTCGCCGAATCGGCATTCCGGAAGAGCCGCGATCACGCCACGCCGGGACTTGTCGCAAGGCTCGGCCCCCTGCGACGGCTTCCCGCGTCCTGCTGGTCTGTCCTATCAGCCGGCCCGCGCCTTCATCAGCGCCGTGAGCTCGGCATCCTCAGCCGGCATCTCGATGTCGAGCGCGACGAAGAGATCGCCGGACTCGCCCTTCTTGCCGGTCGGCAGCCCTTTGCCGCGCAGGCGGAACTGCCGCGTCGTGCTGGTCAGCGGCGGAACCTTCATCTCGACGGCGCCGGACAGGGTCGGCACATGGACCGGCCCGCCGAGCACGGCGGTGGCGAGCGGCACGGCGACGCGGCTGCGCAGGTCATGGCCGTCGATGGTGAAGCGCGAATCGGGCTTGACCTTGATGGTCATCAAGACGTCGCCGCTCTCGCCGGTCAGCGGGTGCGGCTGGCCAAGCCCGCGCAGGCGCATCACCTTGCCGTCGGCGACGCCCTCGGGGATCGTCACCTCGACCTCGCGGCCACCCGGCAGCTTGACCCGACGCGTCGCGCCGTTCACCGCATCGGCGAGCGCGACCTCGAGCGTAAAGCTCTGCTCCGGCGGCTTCGGCGGCGGGCTCGCGCGGCCCCGGCCGCCGCGGCGCGCCGCATCGCCGAACAGCGAGCCGAAGATGTCCGCCGGATCGAAGCCGGCATCGCCCCCCTGGCCGAAGGGCGAGCCGCCCTGGCCGAAATGATATTCGAAACCGCCCTGGCGCGCGCCGCCGCGGCCGGCGCCCATGCCTTCGAAGCCGGAGAATTTCGGCTTGCCCTCGGCATCGATCTCGCCGCGGTCGAACTGCTTGCGCTTGTCCTCGTCGCCGAGGATCTCGTAGGCGCCGTTCAGCTCGGCGAAACGGTCCTGGGCCTTCGGATCGCCCTGGTTGCGGTCTGGGTGCAGGTCCTTGGCGCGGCGGCGATACGCCTTCTTGATCTCGGCATCGCTCGCCGATTTCGCCACGCCCAGAACCTGATACGGATCACGCATACATGCACCCCAGATGAATTGAGTCTCCCGGCGCGCCGGAAGCGCTTCCTAGATGGGGTGACTGTGGCGCGTTGGCAACAGGGGGACTGCGCTCAGGCCGCGCCTTTCCAGATCTTGGCGTCCTTGACCGCCCATTCCCCACCGGAAGGCCGGCAGGCTGTACCCTGCAGCCTGACCGGACCGCTCTGCAGCGCCATCGAGGCCAGGAAGGCCCGGCAGATCTCGTCTTCCTTCAGGAAGGGCCCGCCCACCGGAGTGAAAGTGCCCTTCATGCCGCTCTGGGCGTTGTCCCAGGAGACCGGCGCGCCATTGCCCTGCGGGTCGAGCGCCAGAGCCATCGCCCCTTCCGCCCGCCGCCAGTCCTCCGGACCGAGATCGGGCGCAAGCGCCACCAACGGGCCGTGCTCCGGCCCGCCGCGTGCCGGCAGCACCGAAGAGGTGGTCATGGCGATCTCGTCCTCGGACTTGCTCGACAGGCCGAGGATCGGAAACGAGATCGAACAGCCGGCTGAAGCCAGCGCCAGCAGCAGCACACCGGCGAAGGATGCCCGGCGCGCAACCGGGCTGCGCTGATACGGGCTCTGGCCCGCTCGCCGCTCTGGCCTATATATGTCTCGCCACTCAAACCGCATTACGGATCGCGCTCGCCCTAACGCTTCCTGAAACTATCGAGGACTAAGCACGTGAATCCGTTAAAGAGCGGTGACTTCACCGAGGCCAGCGAGCCCTTCGCCCTGTTCGAGAGCTGGTTCGAGGAGGCCAAGACCTCCGAGCCGAACGACCCCAACGGCATGGCGCTCGCGACGGTCGACGCCGATGGCCTGCCCAATGTCCGCATGGTTCTGCTGAACGGCCGCGGGCCGGACGGCTTCGTCTTCTACACCAACACGCAGAGCCAGAAGGGCGAGGAACTGCTCGGCCAGAGCAAGGCCGCGGCGCTGTTCCACTGGAAGAGCCTGCGCCGCCAGATCCGCATCCGCGGCCCTGTCGCGCTGGTCAGCGATGCCGAAGCCGATGCCTATTTCCAATCGCGCCCGCGCGACAGCCGGATCGGCGCCTGGGCCTCGCAGCAGTCGCGGCCGCTGGAAAGCCGGTTCGCCCTGGAGAAAGCGGTCGCGAGCTATGCGATGAAGTTCGGCGTCGGCGAGATTCCGCGCCCGCCACACTGGACGGGCTTTCGCATCACTCCGGTGTATATGGAGTTCTGGCGCGACGGCGCCTTCCGCCTGCACGACCGCATCGTCTTCCGCCGCACCTCGCCGAGTGAGGCCTGGGCGAAGACCCGTCTCTACCCCTGAGGAAAGTCACACGACATGCCGATGCCGAAATTCGACTTTCCGAAGACCGAACCGGGCAAGCGCCCGGTCATGCTGCTGACCGGTGCCAGCCGCGGCATCGGCCACGCCACCGTCATGCAGTTCGCCATGGCGGGCTGGCGCATCCTCTCCTGCTCGCGCCAGGCCTTCTCGGAGAAGTGCCCCTGGCCGTCCGGGGCCGACGATCATGTCCAGATCGATCTCGGCGATCCCGAGGATACGATGCGTGGCATCGCCGAGATCAAGAAGCGCCTCGCGGCGGAAGGCGGCAAGCTCCATGCACTGGTCAACAATGCCGGCATCTCGCCGAAGGGCGCCGGCGGCGCGCGCCTCGGCGCCGCCACGACTTCGTTCAACGACTGGCACAAGGTCTTCCAGGTCAATTTCTTCGCGCCGATCATGCTGGCGCGCGGCCTGCTCGACGAGCTGACCGCCGCCAAGGGCACGATCGTCAACGTCACCTCGATCGCCGGCTCGCGCGTCCATCCTTTCGCCGGGGCGGCCTACGCCACCTCCAAGGCGGCGCTCGCCAGCCTGACCCGCGAGATGGCCGCCGATTTCGGCCCGCTCGGCATCCGCGTCAACGCGATCTCACCCGGCGAGATCGACACCGCGATCCTCTCGCCCGGCACCGAAAAGATCGTCGAGAAGCTGCCGATGCAGCGCCTCGGCAAGACCGAGGAGGTCGCCAAGGCGATCTATTTCCTCTGCACCGACGCCTCGAGCTACGTCACCGGCGCCGAGCTGCACATCAATGGCGGGCAGCACGTTTGAGCGCGCAAGGCGGCCGCGTCATCCCCTTCCCCACGGCGGGCAAGCAGCCGGCCCTGCCGGTTCTGGCCGCCTCGGTCGCCGTCTTCCGTGACGGCAAGGTCCTGCTCGCGACCCGCACCAAGCCGCCGGCCGACCAGCTCTGGTCGCTGCCCGGCGGCAAGGTCGAGCTCGGCGAGAACCTCGAGGCCGCGGCCTTGCGCGAGCTGGAGGAGGAGGTCGGCGTCAGCGCCCGGATCCTCGGCTTCAACCGCCATGTCGAGATCATGGGGCGAGATCCTCAGGGAGCCGTGACGCATCACTTCGTCGTCGCCTCCTTCGTCGGCGAATGGCTCGCCGGCGAACCGAAGCCAGGCCCGGAAGCCGGCGCCGTGATGTGGGCCGATCCGTTGCGGCTCGGCGGCATTCCGACGACGCGTGATCTCGGCGACGTGCTGCGCCGCGCCGCCGCCATCTTCGCGAAGGAGACCGGTGGCCGATGACGGCGCGGCTCCTCGGCACGGTCCTGCTTTGCGCGCTTCTCGCCGGCGGGCCGGCCTTGAGCCAGACGAATCAGCTGCGTCAGTCGCCACCCGCCGCGCAGCGCCAGGAGGCGCCCGCACCCGAGCCCGAGGCGCCTCCGCCCCCTTACGAACCGCAATTGCTCAAGCTCGCCGAGATCATGGGCTCGCTCGCCTATCTGCGCACGTTGTGCGGCGCCCGCGAGGCGCAGGACTGGCGCGAGCGGATGGCGGCGCTGCTCGAATCGGAAGGGCGTGGCCCGCAGCGGCGCGAGCGACTGGCCAGCGCCTATAATCGGGGCTTTCGCGCCTATTCGACGACGCATAGGGTCTGCAGCGAGGGCAGCCAGGAGGCGTCGAGTCGGCTTGCCGGCGAGGGGGAGAAGCTGGCCCGAGCTCTGGCGGGGCGGTTCGGCGGCTGATTCTGTGCCAGAATGCCGCACATCTTCAAAACTCTCCCCTGCAAATTAACCTTTCTTAAAGACCATGATGGCGCCCAGTGGCGGCTCCACCTATAAACTTTCGGACCATCGCTCGAACTGGAGATGCACGAATCGCATGTCCGATCGAAACCGCGCCTCGTTGCCGCCTGCCGGGTTCTGAAGCCTTCATGTCCGTACTCTCCGACGATCTGCCGCTCGACCCGCTGCTCGCCGAAGATGTGAGGGACGCTCGCCGCGTCGCTTACTGCTACATCGAGGACGCCTTCGTCGAAGGCCGTCAGGACGGGCTCGATTCCGACGCGCTGGCTCACGCCGCCCTGTTCGCGGCGATGCGGACGCTGGTCGAGACCTATGGCGAGGAGGCAACCGCGGTGTTCGCCGAGGCCCTGCCGGAAAAGCTCCGCACCGGCACCTTCACGACCGGCACGCGCCACTAATACAGGACGTCATGCTCGGGCTTGACCCGAGCATCTCAGGCTGGAGGAGGTTCCGGCGCGTGCCTTCTCGTCATGAGTTTCTCGGGTCTGCGCTTCGCTCCGCCCGAGAATGACGGCAGGACCCTCAGCCGGCCGCCTTTCCCGCCTTCTCCGCCCGCGCCAGCAGCAGGTCCTGCTCGCGCCGGTTCCTGGTCATGCCGGCCGCGCGCATGAACTCGGCCTGCGCCTCGCCATGGCGGCCGAGCTTGCCGAGCAGATCGGCCCGCACGCTCGGCAGCAGGTGGTAGCTCTTCAGCGCCGGCGCCGTGGCCAGCGCGTCGACGAGCGCGAGCCCGGCAGCCGGTCCTTCGGCCATCGCGACCGCCACCGCCCTGTTGAGCTCGATCACCGGCGAGGGCGTCAGCGCGCCGAGCGCGCCATAGAGCGCTGCGATCCGGGCCCAGTCGGTCTCCTCCGCCTTGCGTGCCCGGGCATGGCAGGCGGCGAGCTCGGCCTGCAGGACATAAGGCCCCGGGGCCGGCGCCAGCCTGCGTGCGGTGTCCAGCGCCTTGAGGCCGTGATTGATCAGCAGGCGGTCCCAGAGCGCTCGGTTCTGGTCGAGCAGCAGCACCGGCTGGCCGTCCTGGCCGATTCGGGCGCGCAGGCGCGAGGCCTGCAACTCCATCAGCGCGACGAGGCCGTGCACCTCCGGCTCCTGCGGCGCGAGCCCGGCAAGGATGCGCCCGAGCCGCATCGCCTCCTGGCACAGGCCCGGACGCACCCAGTCCTCGCCGGCGGTCGCGGAGTAGCCCTCGTTGAAGATCAGGTAGACGACCTCGAGCACCGAGCCGAGCCGTTCGGCGAGTTCCGGTCCATGCGGCACCTCATAGGGCACCTTCGCCTCGGCCAGCGCCTTCTTCGCCCGCACCAGGCGCTGCGCCATGGTCGGCTCCGGCACCAGGAAGGCGCGGCCGATCTCTTCGGTGGTCAGGCCGCCGATCAGGCGCAGCGTCAGCGCGAGCCGCGCCTCGATCGCGAGCACCGGGTGGCAGGCGGTGAAGATCAGCCTGAGCAGATCGTCGCCGACCTCGTCATCGAGCGCCTCCTCGAGCTCGGCTATCGGATCGACCTCCTCGTCGAGATCGCGGCCGATCTCCTCGTGCTTGCGCTTCAGCATCTTGTCGCGGCGCAGTCCGTCGAGGGCGCGATGCTTGGCGGCCTGCATCAGCCAGGCGCCGGGATTGCGCGGTACGCCCTCGCCCGGCCATTGCTGCAGGGCCGCGACCAGCGCGTCCTGCGCCAGCTCCTCGGCCCGGCCGACATCGCGGGTGACGCGCGCCAGCCCGGCGATCAGCTTGGGAGCCTCGATCCTGAAGACCGTCTCGATAGTGCGGTGTATATCGCTCGCCGACATCGGCTGCGATAGACAGCATCAGGATCGCCGGCTGGCAAGCCGCCCCGGCCGTGGGGCGGCTCGGCGGCTTTAGTCGCCGATCTCGCTCTTGAGCCGCTGCCAGGTCGCCTCGGTCTGCGGCGTGACGATCTCGCCGAAATCGGCGAGATCGTAGAGCGGACGGATCTCGATCTCGGAAGGACCAGGCATCGGATTGGGGCAGCGCTTGACCCAGGCGATCGCCTCATCGAGCGACGCGCATTCCCAGAGCCAGTAGCCCGCGACGAGTTCCTTGGTCTCGGCGAAGGGGCCGTCGACGACCGCGCGCTTTGGCCCGTCGAACTGAACGCGCACGCCCTTCGCGCTCGGCTGCAGGCCATCCCCGCCCTTCATGATGCCGGCTTTCACCAACTCCTCATTATAGGCCATCATCGCTTCGAGCAGCTCCTGGCTCGGCGGTGCGCCGGCTTCGCTGTCCTTGGTCGCCTTGACCATCACCATGAAGCGCATTGATCTTCTCCTTGAGTGGGTAACGGATCGGCCGAGCTGCGCTGCGGCCGTCTTTTGAAAGTGGGATAAGTTCAGCTGGCGAGCTTCGCCGCCTCGGCGCGCACCCGCTCTTCCTGCTCGCGCAGTTCCGGCGTCAGCACCTCGCCGAAATCTTCCATCTCGAAGACCGGCCGCAGCTCGATCTCGGTGCCGCCGTCGAAGGGCCCGCGCTTCAGCCATTCGATGGCTTCGTCGAAGGAACGGACCTGCCAGATCCAAAACCCGGCGAGCAGCTCCTTGGTTTCGGTGAAGGGGCCGTCGGTGATCATCCGCTCCGTACCCGAGAAGCGCATGCGCAGCCCCTTCGCGCTCGGATGAAGCCCGTCCATCGCCAGCATCACGCCGGCCTTCACCAGCTCCTCGTTATAGGCGCCCATCTTGGTGAGCATGTCCTCGCTCGGCATCACGCCGGCTTCGCTGTCCTTGTTGGCCTTGACCAGAACCATGACGCGCATCCGTCTTCTCCTGCCTCTGGGTTTTCTTTGCCCTGGTGTCCGGAGCAGGAGAATTCCTGCCCTCTGTCTTCACGTCGAACGAGGCGCGGCGAGATCGACAGGCCGTCGAACTTTTTTCAGACCTCGGCGCAAATTTTTTGCAGCAGGCGAAACCGCGATCGCCGAGACATCGCTCGGGACGCTGCGAACGCGACAGGGCAGCGGCTAAACTCAGCCGCGGCAGGCGCGCCAGGCGCAGAGGATCGCGGCCACCGTGGCGTCGGCGTCCTCGGTATCGGTCGGCCATGAGATCACCGACAGCCGCATGATCGCGAGGCCGCGCCATCTCGCGCCCCCGGCGAAGCAGGTTCCGTCGGCCTGCAGGCGGGCGATCACGGCTTGCGTCAGCGCATCGCCTTCGGCCGCCGGTAGCTCGGCCCCGAAACGCACTGCGACCTGATTCAGGCAGACCTCATTGAGGACCTTGATCCCCGGCTCACTGGCGAGAGCCTGCGCGATGCGGCGCGCCAGGGCACAGTGACGCTCGATCATCGCCGCAATGCCGGATCGGCCGAGATGGCGGATCATCGCCCAGCTGGCAAAGCCCCGCGCCCGCCGCGACAGTTCCGGCACGAAATGGCTGGGATCGCGCTCGCCATCCGCAACTTCTGGCAGATAGCTCGCGGCCGCCGTCATGGCGCGGCGATGCGCTTGCACATCGCGGATGATCGCATAGCCGCAATCATAGGGCGTCTGCAGCCATTTATGGCCATCGGTCGCCCAGGAATCGGCCTCCTCGACACCGGCGACCTGTTCGGCTGTCTGCTGGCAGGCCCTGGCCCAGAGCCCGAACGCCCCGTCAACATGAACCCAGGCTTCGTGCCGGTGCGCGAATGGGATCAGCCGGCGGAAGGGATCGCTGGCGCCAGTATTGATCTGGCCGGCCTGCAGCACTGCGATCGCCGGCCCCTCGCCGGCCTTCAGCGCCACAGCGAAGGCCTCGGCCTCGATCCGCCCCTGTGCATCGGTCGCGACCCTGACGACGCGGTCATGGCCGAGCCCGAGCAATTGCAGCGCCGAGAACACCGTGGTGTGCGCGTCGTCGCCGATCACCACCTTGATCGGCGGCGCTCCGAACAGGCCCCGCGCCTCGACATCCCAGCCCGCGCGCCGCAGCATCTCGCTGCGCGCGGCCGCCAAGCAAACGAAGTTCGCCACAGTCGCGCCGGTGACGAAGCCGACGGACGCTTCCCGCGGCAGTCCGAGCAGGTCGAGCAGCCAGCCGGCCGCGACCGTCTCCGCTGCTGCGGCCGCCGACGATGCCTGATGATTGCCGGCATTCTGGCCCCAGGCGCTGGTCAGCCAGTCGGCCGCGACGCCGACAGGATGCGAGGCGCCGATGACCCAGCCGAAGAAGCGCGCACCGGCCATGGCGTGAAGCCCGGGCTGCATCTGCGCGTCGAGCGCCGCGATCACCTCGCCGGCCGATAGGCCCGTTTCGGGGGTCGCTGCCGCAAGGCGGTGCAGCATCTCGCCATAGTCGGCCAGCGGCCGCTGCGGCCGGTCTAGCAAGGTCTCGCGGAACGAGGCGGCCCGCCGTGCCGCATCGCTGAACAGCCCGGCTTGATCGAAGGACGGCTTCGGCATGGCACGCACTCCATGACGCTGACGAAGGCATTCTGGCAGGAACGGAGCCATTGTCAGCAGGCCGTGCGAGAGCCCGTCGACCCTGTTCCGGCGCTGCGCAGAGCACCCGTTTCCTGGCGAGCCCAGGGAAAACCGCCTCGCCATCGGCATTGCCGGCACGGCGCCGGTTGAGGACCGCGCCGAAGCGACCTAACTATCCCTGCGAACGGCGCCCAGCCGCAGCCACCACGAAGCGTAAGGTCCGACATGCCGGCGATTAGACTGGTCGACCGCGGCGTCATCCGCGTCAGCGGCGGCGATGCCCGCGACTTCTTGCAGAACATCGTCACCAACGAGATGGATGAGGTCACGACCGGGAAGGCCGGCTACGGCGCGCTGCTGACACCGCAAGGCAAGATCATCGGCGATTTTCTCGTCGTCGCCGTGCCGGAGGAGGATGGCGGCGGCTTCCTGCTCGATTGCCCGCTCCTCCAGACTGCCGATCTGATGAAGCGTCTGAAACTCTACAAGCTGCGCGCCAAGGTGGCGCTCGACGACCTCACCGAAAGCACCGCCGTCATCGTCGCGGGCGATGGCGGCCGCCTGCCCGAGGAGGTCGGGCTGCGCTATGCCGATCCGCGCCTGCCGGAGCTCGGCGACCGGGCGATCACCGACCGGGACGGCGTCGATGAGGTCGCCGGCGGCGAGATGGACGACTATCACGCCCGCCGCATCGCCCTCGGCATTCCCGATGGTGGACGCGACTTTGCCTATGGCGACGCTTTCCCGCATGAGGCGCTGCTCGACCAGCTCGGCGGCGTCTCCTTCAAGAAGGGCTGCTATATCGGCCAGGAAGTGGTCTCGCGCATGCAGCATCGTGGCACGGCGCGCTCGCGGGTCGTGCCGGTGGTCTTCACCGAGGGCCTGAACCCGGAGGACGGTGTCGAGGCCAGCGCCGGCGGCAAGCTGCTCGGCCGCGTCGGCTCCTGCGCCAGGGGCCGCGGCCTTGCCTTGCTCCGGCTGGACCGGGTGGCCGATGCGCTCGCCGCCGGCCACGGGCTCGATGCCGGCGGCCTCCCTTTCACCCTGCGGAAGCCCGGCTTCATCCGCTTCCCCTTCCCGGGCGAGCCCGAATTCGGAGCCGCGGCATGAGCGACGTCATCAGCGGGCGCGAGGCGGTCCAGGGACCGGACGGCAAGTATCGCTGCGTCTGGCCGGGGAGCGATCCGCTCTACCTCGCCTATCACGACACCGAATGGGGCGTGCCGGAATATGATTCCCGCGCGCTCTGGGAAAAGCTGATGCTCGACGGTTTCCAGGCTGGCCTGTCCTGGATCACCATCCTGAGGAAGCGCGACGCCTTCCGCGCCGGTTTCGCCGGCTTCGAGCCGGAGAAGGTCGCGCGTTTCGGCGAGGCCGATGTCCAGCGTCTGCTCGCCGATGCCGGCATCGTCCGCCATCGCGGCAAGATCGAGGGCACGATCCGCAATGCAAGGGCCTATCTCGAGATCAGCGAGAAGCAGCCCTTCACCGACTTCCTCTGGAAGCATCTCGACGGCCGGGCGACCCAGAACACCTTCCGGACCCATGAGGGCGTACCGGCGGAGACCGCTGTGTCGAAGGCGATCTCCAAGGAACTCAAGGCCGCCGGCTTCACCTTCTGCGGCCCGACCATCGTCTACGCGGTGATGCAGGCCTGCGGCATGGTCAACGACCACCTCACCGGCTGCTTCCGCTGGCAGGAATGCGCGGCGCTCGCACGCGACAGCCGGCCAGCGTGATGATGAGGTCATTCCTCTCAGCCCTCATCTTGAGGAGCCATTCCGGTAGGAACGGCGTCTCGAAGGATGCTCCAGCAGGTTCCAGAGCCATCTGGACCATCCTTCGAGACGCCGCTTCGCGGCTCCTCAGGATGAGGGCCGGCATGGGACCAGCGGCTGGGCAGCCATCGTCGCCATGACCCGCTCCCCCGCCCCCCCGCGCGCCTGGCAGCGCATGCTGTCGGGCCGGCGGCTCGATCTGCTCGATCCCTCGCCGCTCGATGTCGAGATCGAGGACATCGCCCATGGCCTTGCCCGCGTCGCCCGCTGGAACGGCCAGACGCGCGGCGCCCATTCCTTCTCGGTCGCGCAGCATTCCCTGCTGGTCGAGGCTATCGCCGGCCATCTCAACCCCGACTGGCCGCGGGAGTGGCGGCTGATGGCGCTGCTGCACGATGCGCCGGAGTACGTCATCGGCGACATGATTTCGCCGTTCAAGGCGGTGATGGGCGACGCCTACAAGGGAGTCGAATTGCGCCTGCTCGGGGCGATCCATCTGCGCTTCTCCCTCCCCGCGGCGACGCCGGCGCTGGTGAAGCGCAAGAACAAGGAGGCCGACCACGTCGCCGCCTTCCTCGAGGCGACGGAACTCGCCGGCTTCGAGCGGGCCGAGGCGTTGCGCTTCTTCGGCCGACCGCAGCCCCTGCCGCGCGAGGTCCTCGACCTGCTGAAGCCCGAGCCGACGGAAGTCGCGCAGGGAGCGTTTTTGAAGCGGTTCGGCGAGCTGGCAGGATAGGGCGCGGGATCCCCTCTCCTGGAAGGAGAGGGGTAGGGGTGAGGTGTTCGGACCGGAAACGTTGGCCTGAACCCAACCGCGCTGTCAGGCCTCGCCGAACTGGTCACAGGGCCTACACCTCACCCTGCCCTCTCCTTACAGGAGAGGGTTCCCCGCGCTTGTAGTGTCAGCCGGCCGCCCTGCGACCGCTTCAGTAACAAGAAACAAATTCCCGATAGACCCAGCCCACGACCTGGCTCGTGCCGCGTGGGCGGATCAGCACCCAGGGCCGGCCGCGCTCGTCGAAGCTCGAATTCACCACCCTGACGCCGACCCCGTTGGTGACGCGGCCGATGATGTCGCCATTCGGTGTCTCGCGGATGTTGAGGGGCGTGCCGGTCGGATCGGTCACGGCGCAGCGATTCTGGGCAAGGGCCGGACCTGAGGCCAGTCCGGCGACGAGCGTGACGGCGAGAAGTCCGAGGCGGGCGGCTGTCATTCTGGGATCCTTCATCTCGTCGCGCCGGCGTCCGGCCAGCCATGCCCTGAAGCCATGTCGCCGCCAGGGCGGTTTTCGCTTGGGCATTGTCACGAAAATGCCACACTCCTCCGGGTTCCGCCGCGCCCGCCCCGATCTTTGACAGAGGTCAAAGAACGGCAGGCCTGCAGCATGGTCGAAGCGATCTGCACCGCCTCATGCGGCCCCTCCGTGCAGGAACCCTCCGATGACGTCTCGTATCGCCCTCGCCTCGCTCGCAGCCGCGCTCCTGGGCGCGACGACGCTGGGCGCCACCGCCTCCGATCTGCCCTCGCGCAAGGCCGCGCCCTCGATGACCGCGATCGATCCCTGGAGCCCCTGGATGATCCGCGGCCGCGCGCTCGTCGTCATGCCGCAGGAATCGGCCAGCCTGCGGGCCGGCGGCGCGCCGATCGTCGGCGGAGACGTCTCGATCTCGACCTCGGTCGTGCCCGAGCTCGACATCACCTATTTCTTCACCCGCAACATCGCGGTCGAGCTCATCCTCGGCGTCACCCCGCATAATGTGAAGGGCGCGGGAACGCTGGCGGGCGCCCGCATCGGCTCCGCCTGGCTGCTGCCGCCGACCCTGACGCTGCAGTACCATTTCGACCCGATCGGCGCCTTCAAGCCCTATGTCGGCGCCGGCATCAACTACACCGTCTTCTTCGACGAGAAGGCCAAGGGCGGCTTCAGCAGCTTCGACCTGAAGGATTCGTTCGGGCTGGCTCTCCAGGCCGGTGTCGACATCATGATCGACCGGCACTGGGGCATCAATTTCGATGTGAAGAAGATCTTCCTCGAGCCCAAGGTCAAGGTGAATGGCGGCGCTATCACCGGCAAGGCCAAGATCGACCCCTGGATCTTCGGCACCGGCGTCACCTACCGCTTCTGACCAGTCATAGGCTGGCAACCAGGTCGCCGCCGAAGCAAGCGGCGACCTAT
Source organism: Allobosea sp. WAO (assembly GCF_001509835.1). Taxonomy (GTDB): domain Bacteria; phylum Pseudomonadota; class Alphaproteobacteria; order Rhizobiales; family Beijerinckiaceae; genus Allobosea. The sequence continues at coordinate 185,480 of NZ_JXTJ01000010.1, read as the reverse complement.
TTTGTCCTATCGGGAAAAGGTCCTCGGCAATTTCCTGCGCTTCCGGCGAAAATGATCCGGCAGCATAGTGGCGCCCTGTAAGCGTTCAAACGCCTGAAGGAGCCTGCCATGTCCAGCCCCGCGCCCAGCCTCTCACTGCCCAAGGGCGTCGTCGTCAAGGGCGCCCTCGCCGCGCGCTATGACGAGATCCTGAGCCATGATGCGCTCGCCTTCGTCGCCGATCTGCAGCGCCGCTTCAACGAGACGCGCAAGCGCCTGATGGCGGTCCGCGCCGAGCGCCAGAAGCGCTTCGATGCCGGCGAGACGCCCGATTTCCTGGCCGAGACCAAGCATATCCGCGAAGGCGACTGGAAGGTCGCCCCCATCCCGGCCGATCTGCAGGACCGCCGCGTCGAGATCACCGGGCCGGTCGACCGCAAGATGATCGTCAACGCGCTCAACTCCGGCGCCAAGGTCTTCATGGCCGATTTCGAGGACGCCTCTTCGCCGGTCTGGGCCAACATGGTCGAAGGCCAGATCAACCTCAGGGATCGCTGGGCCGGCAAGATCGACTTCACCGACGCCACCACCGGCAAGGCCTACAAGCTCAGGGACAAGCCCGCCGTCCTGATCATCCGCCCGCGCGGCTGGCACCTGCCGGAGCGCCACATCGAGATCGACGGCGAGATCGCCTCGGGCGCGCTGGTCGATTTCGGCCTCTATGTCTTCCACAATGCCAAGGCATCGCTGGCCCAGGGCTCGGGTCCCTACTTCTACCTGCCCAAGCTCGAGAGCCATCTCGAGGCGCGCCTGTGGAACGACGTCTTCGTTGCCGCCCAGACTGCGCTTGGCCTGAAGCCCGGCACCATCAAGGCGACGGTTCTGATCGAGACCCTGCCGGCCGCCTTCGAGATGGACGAGATCATCTACGAGCTGCGCGAGCACATGGCCGGCCTGAATTGCGGCCGCTGGGACTACATCTTCTCCTTCATCAAGAAGCTCGCCCGCAACAAGGCCTTCGTCCTGCCCGACCGCTCGCAGGTGGTGATGACCAAGGCCTTCCTGCGCGCCTATTCGCTGCTGCTGATCAAGACCTGCCATCGCCGCGGCGCCTTCGCCATGGGCGGCATGGCGGCGCAGATCCCGGTCAAGAACAACCCCGAAGCCAACGCCGCCGCCTTCGCCAAGGTCAAGGCCGACAAGGAGCGCGAGGCCGGCGACGGCCATGACGGCACCTGGGTCGCCCATCCCGACCTCGTCCCGGTCGCGACCGAGGTGTTCGACCGGCTGATGCCGCAGCCGAACCAGCTCGACAAGAAGCGCGAGGACGTCAATGTCGGCCGCGCGGACCTGCTCGAAGTGCATGAGGGCACCCGCACCGAAGCCGGCTTCCGCGAGAACATCCGCGTCGGCGTGCAGTATCTCGAGGCCTGGCTGCGCGGCCGCGGCGCCGTGCCGATCTACAACATGATGGAGGACGCCGCGACGGCCGAGATCAGCCGCGCCCAGATCTGGCAGTTCGTCCAGTACGGCGTCGAGGTCGACGGCGGCACCAAGGTCAGCGCCGAGCTGTTCAAGCGCTGCATGCCCGAGGAAATGGAGCGTGTCAGGGGCGAGCTCGGCGCCGAGACCTATGACAAGGGCCGCTTCCCGGAGGCGATCCAGCTGTTTTCCAAGCTCTCGCTCGCCCCGGAGTTCGAGGACTTCCTCACCGTCCCCGCTTACGCCAAGCTCGGCTGATCCTCCGGCAGGCGTCGCCGATGCGGCGCCCGCCGGTCCCCGAACAGCGGGAGCAGCCAATGTCCGACGAAGACTTCATGCGCGAGGCCGTGGCGCTCGCCCGCGGCAATGCCGTGCAGGGCGGACGCCCCTTCGGCGCCGTCCTTGTCCGCGACGGCATCGTCGTCGCGCGCGCGGTCAATCGTATCCACGAGACCAACGACCCGACCGCCCATGCCGAGCTCGAGGCCATCCGCCAGGCCAGCGCTGCGCTCGGCTCGCCCCGGCTCGACGGCGCGACCATCTATGCCAGCGGCCATCCCTGCCCGATGTGCCTCGCAGCCATGCACCTCACCGGAGTGAAGGCGGCCTTCTTCGCCTATTCCAACGAAGACGGCGAAGCTTTCGGTCTCTCCACCGCCAGGGTCTATGCCGAGATGGCCCATGCGCCGCAGGCCCAGTCGCTGCCGCTGCGCCCCTTGAGACCCGCAGGCGAGGCCGGACTCTACGAAGAATGGGCAGGCAAGCGCGGGTAGCACCGCCCGGGCGGACCATGACTTCTCCTGTCCTGCGGCTCGCCCTGGCGCACCTCGCTGCCTAGACTGGCCCGCAGCCTTGCAATCTGCGAGGCTGCGGGCCAGCCATTCCCGGGTTCGCAGATATGCTTGCCTGATTCTCCGCCGCCGCTTGGACACCCCATGTCGTCACGCCTGCTTTCGCTCCTGTTCGCCTCGACGCTGCTCTGTCCTGCCATCGCCGCAGCCGTCACGCTGAAGCCCGAACAGCGCCTGCGGGCGGATGGCGACTTCTCCGGCAAGAAGCCCGGCAAGACGGCTGTCGACCTCAGCGGCCTCGCCTGCATGCCATCGGCGACCGGCACCTTGCGCTGCCTCGTGATCAACGACGAGGGCTCCTTCGCGCAGTTCGCCCAGATCGCCGAGAATCGCGTCACGCCGGGCGCGACCGTGCCGCTGATCGGCGACAAGCCCTCCGAAGCGACGCTGGGAACCCCGCCGAGCGGCATCTGCAAGGAGGCCGGCGCCTTCGCCGAGCTGGACGGCGAGGCCGTCACCTTCTCCGCCGGCGCCTTCTATGTCGCCGGCTCCCATGGCTGCTCTCGCAACAAGGGCGAGTTCCGGCTCTCGGCCTTCCATCTCGCTCGCCTCAAGGTCGACGAAGCCGGCACGCCGTCCGGCAAGATCGAGCTGACCTACCGGCTCAGCGACATGCTGCGCCAGGCCGGCGATGCCGCCCCCTATTTCGGCAAGGCGCTGAACGACGAGAACGGCATGAATCTCGAAGGCGTCGCCGTCACCGGCCCGATCCTGTGGGCCGGCCTGCGCGCGCCCTCGCTTGCCGGAAAAGCCTTCCTGGTCGGCGCGCCGGTCGATGCCCTGTTCGCTCCCGGAAATGCGCCGGCAACGGTCGTCCCGACAGTGGTCACCATTCCCGCCGAGCGCGACCGCGGCATTCGTGATCTCGCCGCCCTGCCCGACGGCCGCCTGCTGGCTCTTGTCGGGCCGGCGGCCGAGCAGGCCCTGCCCTATTCTCTTCTGCTGGTCGACCCGATCAAGCCCGAGGGAACCAGGCTGCTGGGCGACCTGCCCGAGCGTCCCGGTCTCAAGGCGGAAGCGGTGACGATCCTCGGGCAGCGCGGCGGCCGGCTCGATGTCATCGTCGGCTATGACGGCGCCAAGAATGGCGGCTTCGAGCGCTATCGCCTGCAACTGCCCTGAGCTTTCCGATGACCGATCTCAACTTCCTCGGCCGTCTCGAGCCGCTGGTGACGCGCTATCGCACCGAGGTCGCCAGCCCGCGCGAGCATCTCGCCCTGCTGCGCTGGCAGATCGGCGAGCGCCACGCCCTCGCCGAACGCGACACCTTTCCCGGACACGTCACCACAAGCGCCTTCGTGCTCTCGCCGGATCATGCCCGCATCCTGCTGATCGACCATGTCGTGATCGGCCGCTGGCTCCAGCCCGGCGGGCATTACGAGCCGGCGCCGCACTTCCACGAATCGGCGGCGCGCGAGGCTGTCGAGGAGACTGGCGTCGCCGGGCTTGTTCTCCATCCCTGGCACCGGGGCGACGACCTGCCCTTCGCCATCGACAGCCATGAGGTGCCCGGCAAGCCCTCGCGCGGCGAGCCGGCGCATATCCATCACGACCTGCAATATCTCTTCCTCGCCGACCCCGCTCTGCCGCTGGTCGCGCAGGAAGAGGAAGTCCATGCCGCGGCCTGGAAGCCGGTCGCGGAACTGGCGGAGATCGCACCGGTCGCCTTCGCCCGCCTGCGGACTATTTCCTCTTCGGGCTAAGACCCCGCCGTGCGCCCGCTTCCATAGAAATGCAGCTATCGAGAAACTGCGCTCGCCTTCACATGAGCTGCGCACTTCGCCGCATGCCGTTCAAGTTCGGAATCTTTGTTGCAATTCGTTTGCATTAGCATAACTTGATTTCATGCAATCGGAACGCCGCGATGCCCAAGTCCGCCCTCCTCGCCCTCGTCGCTTCTACCGCCTTCGTCCCCGCCTTCGCCGCCGACCTGCCACAGCGCAGGAATGCGCCGGCTGCGCCTCCCACGCTCTCGGCCTGCACCGAGAGCGATAGCATCCCGATCGATGCCTTCGGCTTCACCACCGGCTCGGAAGTCGCCGATCCCGGATCCTTCGGCGCCAGCCTGAGCTATGGCGGCGGCTTCGGCGTCCGCGATGGCCGGCAGGCCGCGCACGGCCTGCAATTGCAGGGCTCCTACGGCCTCTTCCCCTGTGCCGAGATCGGCCCTTACCTGCTGGGAGGCTACACCGACGCGACGATCGCCGGCGTGGCCGCAGATGCGCGCAGCCTCGGCGCCGGCTTGGAGATGAAGTACCGCCTGCTCGGCCGCGACCTCAACGGCATCGGCCTCACCGTCATCGTCGATCCCAGCTTCAACCGCAGCGACCCGACCGGCGGCGGCGAGTTCACCACCTACAACACCGGTTTACGCCTCTTCGCCGACGCAGCGCTCGTCCGCGGCAAGCTCTATGCCGCCGCGAATCTCTCGCAGGATCTGACCTGGACCGGCCCGAGCCCCTATCTGCGCTCATCGACCCTGACGATCGGCGGCTCGCTCGCCTGGCAGGTCGTCGACGGGCTGTATCTGAGCGGCGAAGTCCGCCATCAGCGCCGCCAAAACGAACTCGGCCTCGGCGGCAATGTCGGCTACGCCACCTTCGCGGGGCCCGGCGTCTTCTGGCAGGCGACCAAGGCCCTCGCGCTCTCGGCAGCCTACAATATCCAGCTTGCAGGCAAGGCCAAGGGCCAGCCGGGCGATCTCGACATCACCAATTTCAGCCAGCATCTGCTGAAGGTGAAGGCGGCTTACAGCTTCTGAGAGCCCGCCACGCGGCAATGTGTACCGGCGGCATCCGCCCAGCGCGGTGACAAACCCGTCGACGTGATGGAAAGCTGGGAGCGGATTCCGCCGCCCCTCGCGGCAAGCCTGATGCAGTGCCGCATGCCATGAACGCCCTTCCCGCCCTCATCAGGCTCGGTTTCGACACCGGGCGCCTCGGCTTCACGCTGCGCACCTGCTTCGCCGCCTGCCTCGCGCTGCTGGTCGCCCGGGCGCTCGGGCTCGAGCACCCGCAATGGTCGGCGATGACCGTCTTCGCTTCCGCCCAGCCGGCGCGCAACATGTTGGTGGAAAAAGCCTTCTTCCGCGGCGTCGGCACGCTCGTCGGCACTGCGGTCGGTGTCCTCCTGATGCTGCTCTCCGGTGGTCAGCCGCTCCCGGTCATGCTCGGGCTGGCGCTCTGGGTCGGGCTCTGCGCCTTCGCCGGCAATCTGCTGCGCGGCTTCGTCTCCTACGGCGCCCTCATCGCCGGTTTTTCGGCGGCGATGGTGGTGCTGCTCGATATCGGCCACCCCGACCATATCCTCCTTCTGGCGGCAGACCGGCTGCTGACCGTGCTGACCGGGATCCTGACGGCCCTGGTCGTCGGCCTTCTCCTCGCACCGAAAGAGGGCGAGGACGCCGTTGCCAGCGAGGCGCGGCAACTGGCGATCCGCGTGCTGCGGCAGCTCACGACCCTGCTCTCGGGGACGAAGCCCGGCGCCGAGGAGCAGCGGCAGATCCTGCGGCAGCTCGCCTTGCTCGACGAGGCTCTGGAGCCGCACGGCGCGGGCTCGCTCCGCTCGCGGCGCTCGGCCCGCAGCATTCGCAGCCTGATCTCCGCCCTCGTCTCCACGCTGGTCTGGCTCAGGGCTGCGCCAGACACGCTTCGCGTCGAACCGGTCAGGCAACTGCTCGCACAAGCGGCCGACGCGCTGGAAGCCGGCGCGCCGGTCGCCGAGGTTCTACCCCTGCTCGAACGTGCCGCCGATCTCTCGGCTGAACATCCGCCCCTCCAGGATGCAATCCTTCGCCTCGAAGCCGCCGCGAAAGAGCGGGTCGGCGTCAGCGATGGCGAGGTCCGGCCCGCCCGCATCGAGCATCCCGTCATCCTGCATCGCGACTGGGTCGGCGCCCGCCAGGCAGCGCTGCGCGCCGGCGGCATCATGCTGGGCCTGGGCACGATCTGGGTGGTCACCGGCTGGCAGGCCGGCGCCCTACTGCTGCTCGGCACCTCGGTGATGGTGACGCTGTTCTCGACCTGGGAGAATCCGGCGCTGATCATGCGCAAGGTGCTGGTCGGCCAGGCCTGCGGCGCCCTGGCCGCGCTCGCCTGCCGCTGGCTGGTCTGGCCGCTGGCGACGAGCGAACTCGAACTCGTCCTGATGCTGATGCCCTTCATCATGCTCGGCGCGCTGCCGATGGCGCACCGGCGCACGATGCTGGGCTCGATCGACTACTGCATGGCCCTGCTGCTGCTGTCGCAGCCCGCCTTGCCGCTCAAGGGAGATCTCGCCAGCACTGTCTTCACCGCGCTCGCCGTGGTCTCGGCGCCGTTCCTGACGCTGATCGCCTTCCGCACCATCTTCCCGACCGATGCGCGCCAGCGCCTGCAGGTGCTCGCCGGCATGATGTTGAAGGAGCTGCAGGATCTCTGCAGCGCGCCCGAGGCGGCACTGCGCGCCGCGACCTGGCGGGCCCGGCTCAATCACCGGCTGCTGCGGCTGGTACGCCTGTCGCAGCAGGCGGGCGAGCGGGTCGGCACCGCCGAGGATGGCGGCGTCGCGGTGTTCGCTGTCGGCATGGCAGTGCTGCGCCTGCGCGCCATGCTGGCGGAGGCCGATCTCGCGCCGGCCACGACGCACGCCGTCAGGCTGGCGCTGGCGCGCATCGCCAATGCGACACAGCAACCCGCCAGAGCCGTGCAGGCCCTGGACGAACTCGCGGGCCGCTTCGACGAGATCGGACGCGGCGAGGCGGAATCAATGCGCGCCGCGAGCCGCGCCCTCGCCGCACAGGCCTCGTTCTTTACCCAGAGCGGCGCAGCAGTCTCAGCCGGCTGACCCCGCCGGCACGCCAGCCTGTGTCAGCGCAGCAGCGACGCGCCGGTCATCTCCGCAGGCTGCTTCAGACCGAGCAGAGCCAGCAGCGTCGGCGCGACATCGGCGAGGCGCCCCTCAGCCAGCGCCGTCGCCCCGCTGCCGATCACCATCGCCGGGACCGGGAAAGTGGTGTGCGCGGTGTGCGGATTGCCGGTCACCGGATCGACCATCAGTTCGGCATTGCCATGATCGGCCGTCACAAAGAGCGCGCCGCCCTTGGCAAGGATCGCGTCCGCGATCTTGCCCAGGCCAGCATCGACGGTCTCGACCGCCTTGATCGCAGCGGAGAGCACGCCGGTATGGCCGACCATGTCGGGATTGGCGAAGTTCAGCACGAACAGGTCGTACTTCCCGCTCTCGATGGCCGCGACGACCTTCTCCGTCAGCTCCGGCGCCGACATCTCCGGCTGGAGGTCATAGGTCGCGACCTTCGGCGACGGCGTCATGCTGCGCGCCTCGCCTTCATAAGGTTCCTCGCGCCCGCCATTGAAGAAATAGGTGACGTGCGGGTACTTCTCAGTCTCGGCGAAGCGGATCTGCTTCAGGCCGGCCGCAGCCACCGTCTCGCCGAGCCCGTTCGCCAGGCTCTGCGGCGCAAACAGCGCCGGCATCAGCGGATCGAGCTCGGAGCTGTAGGAGGTCATGCCGACCGCGGCGACGAGCTTCGGCGCCTTGGGCCGCGGGAAGCCGCTGAACTCGGCGAACAGCAACGGCGCCAGTATCTCGCGGATGCGGTCGGCCCGGAAATTGAAGCTGAGCAGCCCGTCGCCATCCTTCATGCCGGCAAAGCCCGCAATCACCGCCGGCTTGATGAACTCGTCGCTGACATTGGCTGCGTAGGCAGCCTCGATCGCCGAGGCTGCGGTCGGCATCTGCTCGCCTTCACCGAGCGCCATCGCCTTCCAGGCGAGCTCGACCCGCTCCCAGCGATTATCGCGGTCCATCGCGTAGTAGCGGCCGGACAGGGTCGCGATCTTGACCTGCGCCGGCAGGGCCGCCTCGAGCGCCGCGACATAGTCGCCGGCCGAGCGCGGCGGCGTATCGCGGCCATCCGTGAAGACATGGATCACGGCCGGAACACCGGCCTCCGCCAAGAGCCTCGCCAGCGCCACAGCATGGTCCTGATGGGCGTGCACGCCGCCCGGCGAGACCAGGCCGACGAGGTGGCAGGTGCCGCCGCTCGCCTTCAGCTTGCCGATCAGGCCGCTGGCTTCCAGCGCCTGCTTCAGGCTGCCGTCCGTGATCGCCTGGTTGATCCGCGGCAGGTCCTGCAGCACGACGCGGCCGGCGCCGAGATTGAGATGGCCGACCTCGGAATTGCCCATCTGGCCTTCGGGCAGGCCGACATCGAGCCCGCTGGTGCGCAGGAAGGCGTGCGGCGAGGCGCTCCAGAACCGGTCGAAGTTCGGCGTCTTCGCCAGAAGGACGGCATTGTTGTTCGCGTCGTCGCGCCAGCCCCAGCCATCGAGGATCATCAGCATGACGGGGCGGCTGGACATCTTGGCAACCTGTGCATCTGCGAAAAGGTGCTTGTGCGGATATCACGCTCCGCGCGGCCAAGGCGAGCGCTAAGGTGGCGCGAATGACATCTCAGCCCTCATCCTGAGGAGCGCCGCAGGCGCGTCTCGAAGGATGCTCCAGCTGGCGCGAGAGCCTCCTGGAACGTCCTTCGAGACGCCGTTCCTGACGGAACGGCTCCTCAGGATGAGGGCTGGAGCGGGAGACGTGTCGGGCTCCCGGAGATAAGGAAGAGGAAACGCGCAATGCCGATCAAGGCCGTCGTCTTCGATGCCTATGGCACGCTCTTCGACGTACAGTCCGTCGCAGGACTGACCGAGGCGGCCTTTCCCGGCCATGGCGACGCAATCACCCAGATCTGGCGGCTGAAGCAGCTCGAATACACTTGGCTGCGTTCGCTGATGGGCCGCTACGAGGACTTCTGGAGCGTCACCCGGGCCTCGCTCGACTTCACGCTGCGGACGCTCGGGCTCGAAGCGACGCCCGAGCTCCTCGCCCGTATCGCCGCCGCCTATGACGCTCTCGCCCTCTATCCGGAAGCGCTCGAGGCGCTGAAAGGCCTCGCGCCGACACGGCTCGCCATCTTCTCCAATGGCAGCCCGTCCATGCTGGCGAACCTCACCAAGCAGGCGGGGATCGACGGCCTGCTGGAGACGGTGATCAGCGTCGACGAGATCAGGGCCTACAAGCCCGATCCGCGCGGCTACCGGCTCGTCGAGGACAGGCTCGGTCTTTCCCGCGAGGAGATCCTGTTCGTCTCCTCCAACGGCTTCGATATTGCCGGCGCCAAGGCCTATGGCCTCACCGTCGCCCGTATCGAGCGGATCACGCCCGCCGCGCTGCGCGCCGAACTGGCGGGCGGCGCGATCGGCCCCGCCGCTATGTTCAAGGCGCTGCGCATGCAGCCCGAGCAGCTCGGCGATCCCGCCGATCTCACCATTTCGGCGCTGACCGAGCTCGTGCCCTACGTGGCCGCGAGGCGCTGACGGCGCTGCTGCGCCGGCTCAGACCACGCTGGTCAGGCCGCCATCGACCATCAGCAGATGGCCGCTGACATAATCCGAGGCTTCCGAGGACAGGAAAATCGCCGCGCCGATCAGCTCCTTGGTCTCGCCCCAGCGCCCGACCGGCGTGCGGCTCTTGACCCAGTTGGAGAAGGTCTCATCGGCGATCAGCGCCTTGTTGAGCTCGGTGACGATGTAGCCGGGGCCGATCGCGTTGACCTGGATGTTGTGCTTGCCGAGCTCGGCGGCGAGCCCCTGCGTCATCAGCGCGACCGCGCCCTTGGTCGCGGTATAGGGCACGATGGTCGGCCGGCCGAGCTTGCTCATCACCGAGCCGATGCTGACGATCTTGCCGCGATTGCGCGGCGCCATGCGCTTCGCCACCGCCTGGGTGACGTAGAACACCGAATGTAGATTGGTGGCGACGAGGAAATGCCAGTCCTCAGCCGGGAAGTCGACGAAGGCGCCGCGCTTCTGCGTGCCGGCATTGTTGATCAGGATGTCGATCGGCCCGATCTCAGCCTCGACCGCGGCGACCCCGGCCTCGACCGCCTTCTGGTCGGTGACGTCGAATGGGGCGATCGAGACCTTGTGCCCGGCGCCAGCGATCGCATCGCGTGCCGCTTCGAGCTTCGTCTTGTCGCGTCCGTTCAGGACGACATGCGCCCCGGCGGCTGCGAGGCCTTCCGCCATGGCGAGGCCGATGCCTTGGCCGGAGCCGGTGACGAGGGCGATACGCCCATCGAGCTTGAACAGATTGAGCGACATCCTATCCTCCCGGTCTCGTGGCTTGGCACCTCGTCCCGGCTTGGGTAAGCGTTTTAAAACGATTAGACAATCGCCGGGTCCGCATAGCCGCTGGTCCCCAAGGGAGAGTTTCCATGCGCGCCGTCGTCATCCATGCCGAGAAGGATCTCCGTGTCGAGGAGACCGTCACTCCCGAACTCGGCCCGCTCGACGTCCGCGTTCGCGTCAAGGCCGGCGGCATCTGCGGTTCGGATTTGCACTACTACCTCCATGGCGGCTTCGGCACGATCCGGGTGCGCGAGCCGATGATCCTCGGCCATGAGATCGCCGGCATAGTCGAGGCGGTCGGTGCCGAGGTCTCGCGTGTCGCGCCCGGCGATCTCGTCGCCGTCAATCCGAGCCGCTCCTGCGGGCGCTGCCGCTATTGCCAGACCGGCCAGCAGCAGCACTGCCTGGACATGCTGTTTTATGGCAGCGCCATGCGCTTCCCCCATGTCCAGGGCGGCTTCCGCGAGGAGCTTGTCATCGAGGAGCGCCAGGCGGTGAAGCTTCCCGCCCATATCGGCGCGGCGCAGGCGGCCTTCGCCGAACCGCTCGCCGTCTGCCTGCATGCAGCCAAGCGCGCCGGCCCGCTGCTCGGCAAGCGCGTGCTGATCACGGGCTCGGGGCCGATCGGCGTCCTCACCGTCGTCGCCGCCCGCGCCGCCGGCGCCAGCGAGATCGTCGTCACCGACGTGGTCGACGGACCGCTCCCGATCGCGCTCAAGATGGGCGCCACCACCGCGATCAACGTCATGGCCGAGCCGGATCGGCTCAAGGCCGATTACGGCGCCGACAAGGGCAGCTTCGACGTGATGTTCGAGGCCTCCGGCAACCAGCATGCGCTGACCGGCGCCTTCGACGCCGTCCGCCCCGGCGGGGTCATCGTCCAGATCGGGGTCGGCGGCAATTTCACCCTGCCGATGAACGTCGTCGTCGCCAAGGAGTTCGACCTGCGCGGCTCCTTCCGCTTCCATGAGGAATTCGACTGGGCGGTCGCGCTGATCGGTTCGGGCCGGATCGACCTCTCGCCGCTGCTCACCGCCTCGATCCCGATCGCGCGCGCTGTCGAAGCCTTCGACCTCGCCGCCGACAAGTCGAAGGCGATGAAGGTGCAGCTCGCCTTCGACTGAGGGGGCCGAGGCGTAAAGCAGCCTCTACGCGGCCCGCAGCGGCGACTTGTGCAGTACGAAACCGTCGCGACCATTGCGCTTGGCCTCGTAGAGCGCCGCATCCGCCCGCGCGGTCGCGTCGGAAAGACTCTCGTCCTCGCCGACCAGCACCGCGCCGATGCTGGCGGTCACCGCGACCGTCCCGCCCCCTGCGATGATGACCGGCGCCTCGCGCAGGTTCGCCCCGAGCTTGGCTGCGATCGCCGACAGAGCCGGCGCATCGCAGCCGCTGATTAAAAGGATGAACTCGTCGCCGCCCCAGCGGGCGCAGGCATCGTAGTTGCGCAGCACCGAAGACATTCGCTGCACGCAGGCGACCAGCACTTCGTCGCCGCCCTGATGGCCGTGCTCGTCGTTGACGCGCTTGAAGCGGTCGAGATCGACGATCAGCAGGCCGCATGGCTTGCCCTCGCGCCGCGCCCGGTTCTGCTCGCGCGCGAAGGCGTGGTCGAAGCCGCGCCGGTTCAGAATCGAGGTCAGCGGGTCGTATTGCGCCAGGCGCTCCAGCTGCTCGGTGCGCTCGCGCACCATCGCCTCGAGCCGCCCGGTATTGTCGCCGACTGCCTGCGCCATTTCGTTGAAGGCATGCGCCAGGCGGGCGATCTCGTCATGACCCTCCTCACGCGCCGTCACCTTGAAATCGCCGCCGCGCAGGCGCGCCAGCCCCTGCTCGACCCAGGCGAGCCGGTCGAGCACCTTGCGCTTGAACAAAAGGGTCATCAGCGTCGCGGCGGCCAGCAGGATCGCAGCGATCAAGGCCGCAAGCGGCATGAACAGCTTGCGGTCGATGATCGCATCGACATCCATCACCGTAACGTTGAACCAGCCGAGCCGATCGAGAAAGCCGACGCCGACAAGCACCTCGCGCCCGTCCATCTGCATGAAGCGCGAGAGCACGAGCGTGTCGCCTTGCGAGACCTGCTTCATCATCCCGGCCAGCGCCTTGCGATCCTCCTCGCGGTCGAGCAGGTTGAAGATCGTCTTTTTCGCCGAGATGTCCTTGGTGAGGCTGTGGAAGTCGACGACCCGCGGGTCGCGATGCGCCTGCACCGCTCCCTGCAGGTCGACGAACATGCTCTGCACGCCGGTCTGCGGGAACTCGACGACCTCCTTGATGAACTGGGTGAGGTCGACGCCGGTGCCGATCAGGCCCAGCACCTTGCCGTCTTTCTGGATGATGCAGTTGATCCAGACCTTGGTGACGCCGAGCGCCTCGTCGCGGTTGACGTTGAGGTGGCAGCCCTGCCCCAGCGCGCGCGTCTTGAAGTACCAGGCATCCTTGGGGTCGTTGGGCGCGACCGTGTAACGAAGCCGGGCGTTCTGGTAATTATTGTCCCGATCGTTGAAGTAGTAGTTCCCGGTCCGGTCGAGCACGACGAAATAGCTGCGGTCGGTAAAGGAAAGCCGGTAGTGCTCGAGCTCGGCGAGGCCGCGCTTGGCCTTCTCCGGATCGTGCTCGTCCTGCGCCCATTCGACGATGACCGGCGCGCGCGCCACCGTCTCGGCCAATGAGACCTCGCGCATCAATGCTTCGAGACCGCGATAGCGATCGAACAGGATCTGCTTCTCGGCGAAAAGCGTGCCGAGCTTCACCACCGTGCCGTTGACGATCCAGAGGAAGATGCCGGAGGCCGGCACCGCGATCCCGATCAGCGTGGCCAGTACCAGCACGAGCACGCGGGCCTGCAGGCCGCAGCTGCGCCAGGCATCAAGCACACGCATAGGGTATCCACCTCCGGCCTTGCCTCCCAGAGATGGGAAGGCAAGGAAGATGATGGGGCGATATAGTTTACGCTTTGTTTACGCAGCGGCACTGGAAGCAAGCCCGAGCAGCCTAGAACAGCCCCTCGATCTGCCCGCTCGCGTCGATATGGATGCGCTCGGCCGCCGGCTGCCGCGGCAGCCCCGGCATGGTCATGATGTCCCCGCAGATCGCCACCACGAAGCCCGCACCCGCCGCCAGCCTGAGCTCGCGCACCGGCACGATATGGCCGGATGGCGCGCCGCGCAGCGTCGGGTCGGCGGAGAAGGAATACTGGGTCTTCGCCACGCAGATCGGCAGGTCGCCATGGCCCGCGGCTTCGAGCTCGGCGAAGCGCGCGCTCACCCTGGCATCGGCCGAGATGCCGGCGGCGCCGTAGATCTCGCGCGCCACCTTCTCCAGCTTCTCGCGCAGCGGCAGCGCGTCGGGATAGAGCGGCGCGAAATCGGCCTCGCCGCTCTCGACCAGCGCAGAGACCTTGGCCGCGAGCTCTTCCGTGCCGGCGCCACCTTGCGCCCAGTGCCGGCAGATCACCGCCTCGACGCCGAGATGATTACGGCAGAAATTCTGGATCAGCGCATGCTCGGCCGGCGTGTCGCTGATGAAATGGTTGATCGCGACGATCGGCGGCACGCCGAATTTGCGGAGGTTCTCGACATGGCGCGCCAGGTTCGAAAGGCCCGCCTCCAGCGCCGGCAGATTCTCGGCCGAGAGCGCGTCGCGTGCGACGCCGCCATGCATCTTCAGCGCCCTGACGGTCGCGACCACCACGGCGACGTCGGGCTTCAGCCCGGCCTTGCGGCACTTGATATCGAAGAACTTCTCGGCCCCGAGATCGGCGCCGAAGCCAGCCTCGGTCACGACATAGTCGGCGAGCTTGAGGGCGGCGCGGGTCGCGATCACCGAGTTGCAGCCATGGGCGATGTTGGCGAAGGGGCCGCCATGGACGAAGGCCGGCGTGCCTTCCAGCGTCTGTACCAGGTTCGGCATCAGCGCGTCCTTGAGCAGCACGGTCATCGCGCCTGGCGCCTTGAGGTCTGCGGCGGTGATCGGGCTCTTGTCGCGCCGACGGCCGACGACGATGCGCCCGAGCCGTGCCTCGAGATCGGCGAGATCGGTGGCGAGGCAGAAGATCGCCATCACCTCGGAGGCGACGGTGATGTCGAAGCCGTCCTCGCGCGGGAAGCCGTTGGTCGCACCGCCGAGCGAGGTGACGAGGCTGCGCAGCGCCCGGTCGTTCATGTCCATGACGCGCCGCCAGGCGACGTGGCGGGCATCGAAGCCGAGCTCGTTGCTCCAGTAGACATGGTTGTCGAGCATCGCCGCGAGCAGGTTGTGCGCGCTGGTGATGGCGTGGAAGTCGCCGGTGAAGTGCAGGTTGATCTGCTCCATCGGCACGACCTGGGCATGGCCGCCGCCGGCCGCGCCGCCCTTCTGGCCGAAGCAGGGGCCGAGCGAGGGCTCGCGCAGCGCGATCATGGTGCGCTTGCCGAGCCGCGACAGCCCGTCTCCAAGGCCGACCGTCGTCGTGGTCTTGCCCTCGCCCGCCGGCGTCGGGCTGATCGCGGTGACGAGGATCAGCTTGCCGTCCGGCCGCGAGGCGAAGTCGCCGATGGCGCTGGTATCGACCTTGGCGATGTACTTGCCATAGGGCTGCAGCGCCGCATCGGGAATGCCGGCCTTGGCGGCGATCGCACCGATCGGCTGCAGCTTCGCCGCGCGGGCGATCTCGATATCGGTCGGCATGTCGTCCCCTTGATCTTGTCTCGAACGGGACGCCTTGCCGGCCGATTCCCCTTGGCGCGACTGTGCCGAAAAACCGCAGCCGCCGCCAGCGCCCGCGTCCGGGACCCGACCCGCGTGGTGGACAGGAGCTTGTCGGTGCCACGCATCACGGTTCGGCGAGCCTGGGCCTCCTGCCCGAAATCCGCCGGAAGCCGCATTGCAAGAATGGGCGCAAGAGCGAAGCTGACGAGAGCGAGGGAAGAGCCAGCCATGACCGATGCACCGAGCCGCCGCGACCTCATCATTACGAGCCTGTCGGCCGCCGGCTTCGCCAGCCTCGGTCTGCCGGAGGAGGCCCTGGCGCAGGGCGCCGAGCTCCCGGCGACACCAGCTTGCGATGCGCAGGCCGCCGCGACGCCGCGCCAGACCGAAGGACCTTACTTCACGCCGTCGTCGCCGCAGCGCTCAGATTTGCGCGAGGATGGGGCCGGTGAGCTGCTCGTCCTCAGCGGCTTCGTGCTGACACGCCAATGCCGCCCGATCCCCGGTGCGCTGCTCGATTTCTGGCAGGCCGACCCGTCCGGCCAGTACGATAATCGTGGCTTCCGCTTCCGCGGCCATCTCTTCGCCGACGCGCAGGGCCGCTACCAGTTCATCACCCGCGCCCCCGGGCTCTATCCTGGCCGCACCCGCCATCTCCACGTCAAGCTGCGCGGCGGCGCGCAGGGCCCGGTGCTGACGACACAGCTCTATTTCCCCGACGAGCCCGGCAATCGCCGCGACGGCCTGTTCGATTCAAGGCTGCTGATGAAGTTGCGCCCGGCCGAGGGCGGCCAGCTCGGCCGCTTCGATTTCGTGCTGGCGGGCTAGCGATTCCTGCTTCTCGGCGACGGGGCTGGCCGTCGCGGACAGATCTCGATCGCGCGCATTGGGAGTTTTCGCGCCCATTCGTTGCTTATGGGCATGCAGACAGGCACGGTGTCAGCATGACGAAGATCGACGACCATGATGCCTACATTGCCACAGCCCCGGAACCGTTTCGCGCCATGTTGGATCGACTGCGTGCACAGCTGTCGCAGGCGCTGCCGGACGCCAAGGAAATCATGAAATACGACATGCCAGGCTTCCAGATTGAGGAGACGATCATCGCCGGCTATGCCGCCTTCAGCAAACAATGTGGCCTCTATGTCGACCCGGGCGCAATTGCCGCCCATGCCGACGAGATCGCCGCCTTGAAGCTAAGGGCGACCAAGACCGGAGTTACGTTTTCCCTGAGCAAGCCCATCACTGACGAACTGGTCGAGAAACTCGCACTCAGCTCGCGTACCGCCAAGGGTTTCTAGAGACCGTCCTCGACCCAAAGCTCGGCATGCAGTTCGGGCTCGGCAATGTCATGGATGCCATCGGAGGCAGCGGGTGCTGCCTCCAGGGGCTTCGCGCGCCTCACCGACACGGCCTCTAGCCGCGCTTTCCGGAGCGGGCCTTGCGGGCGATCGCCTCGAACTCCCCGCGGATCGCCTCGATTTTGTCCTCGTCGAGTTCCTCGAGATCGAGCAGCTCCTCGCGCGCCCCCTCGACCTTGGCAATCAGCTCGTCGAGCTTGATCTGCATCGCGGCGGTGTCGCGGTTCTGGCTGTTCTGGATGATGAAGACCATCAGGAAGGTGACGATCGTCGTCGAGGTGTTGATGACGAGCTGCCAGGTGTCGTTGAAGCCGAAGAACGGCCCCGACGCGGCCCAGACCAGGATGATGGCGAGCGCGACGAAGAAGGTCTGCGGCTTGCCGGCCCAATGCGCCGTCGCCTGCGAAAGCCGCGTGAACAGGGAGCGCTTGCCGCTCCCGGGCGAGACTGCCGATGCCATGGCCCGATCCCCCGCTGATGCAGCCATGCAACGCCGCAGCAGGGGCAGCGTTCCTCAGCCGGTCAGCCGCTCGGCATGCCAGGCGATATGCTGGGCCATGAAGGTCGAGACGAAGTTGTAGGAGTGGTCGTAGCCCTCCCGCATCGTCAGCGTCAGCGGGATGCCGGCCGTTGTGCAGGCGAGTTCGAGCAGTTGCGGCCGCAACCCCTCCTGCAGGAAGCCGTCGGCCGTGCCCTGGTCGACGAGCAGGTCGGGGACGCGATGCCCATCGGCGATCAGCAGGGTCGCGTCATAGGCGCGCCAGGCCGCCTCGTCCGGGCCGAGATATTTCTCGAAGGCCGGCCGCGACCAGCCGGCGGTCGAAGGCTGGGTGATCGGCGCGAAGGCCGAGACCGAGGCGTAGCGCCCGGGATTCTTCAGCGCGAGCGTGATCGCGCCATGGCCGCCCATGGAATGGCCGAAGATGCCCTGGCGCGACATGTCGAGCGGCAATTCGCGGGCGACGAGCTCCGGCAACTCGTCCCGGATATAGCTCTCCATCCGGTAGTTCGTCGCATAAGGCGGCTGCGTCGCGTCGAGATAGAAGCCGGCGCCCGAGCCGAACTGCCAGTTCTCCGGCTCGTCCGGCACGCCCTCCCCGCGCGGCGAGGTGTCGGGGCAGATGATGGCGACGCCGTTGGCCGCCGCCGCGGCGCGATACTCGCCCTTGTCCATCGCGTTCTGATGCGTGCAGGTCAGGCCCGAGAGATACCAGAGTACGGGAACCGGCCCCGCCTCCGCCTGCGGCGGCAGGAAGACCGCGAAGGTCATCGGGCAGGCGCAGGCCGAGCTGTCATGGCGGTAGACGCGCTGCTGGCCGCCGAAGGCTTTCGAGGAGGAGACGAGTTCCATAGGGCAGTCCCGCGTTCTGAATGGCCGCGCCGTCATTCCGGGGCGCCCCGCAGGGGCGAGCCCGGAACCCAGGACCGCAGGCGGAACCGGGCAGGCGTGGGGGATCCGCCTTTAGACGAACGACATCGCTTCTGGGTTCCGGGCCCATCGCTGCGCGATGTCCCGGAATGACGTCCTACTTCCTTGCCCGCCCGATGAGGCGAGAAGACGGCCGCTCAGTAGACCACCACCGAGCGGATCGACTTGCCCTCATGCATCAGGTCGAAGCCGTGGTTGATCTCGTCCAGGCTCAGCTTGTGGGTGATCAGATCGTCGATGTTGATCTTCCCCTCCATGTACCAGTCGACGATCTTCGGCACGTCGGTACGCCCACGCGCGCCGCCGAAGGCAGTGCCCTTCCAGACGCGGCCGGTGACCAGCTGGAACGGCCGGGTCGCAATCTCCTTGCCCGCCTCGGCGACGCCGATGATGATCGACTCGCCCCAGCCGCGATGGCAGCACTCGAGCGCCTGACGCATCACGTCGGTGTTGCCGGTCGCGTCGAACGAGAAGTCGGCGCCGCCGCCGGTCAGGTCGACGATCGCCTGCACCACCTTGTCGTTGCCGATCTCGCGCGGATTGACGAAGTCGGTCATGCCGAACTTCTCGGCCATGGCGCGCTTGCCGGGGTTGATGTCGACGCCGATGATCTTGTCGGCGCCGACCATGCGCGCGCCCTGGATGACGTTGAGACCGATGCCGCCGAGCCCGAAGACCACGACATTGGCGCCGGGCCAGACCTTGGCGGTGTAGATCACCGCGCCGATGCCGGTCGTCACACCGCAGCCGATATAGCAGATCTTGTCGAAGGGCGCGTCCTCGCGGACCTTGGCCAGCGCGATCTCGGGCAGCACCGTGAAGTTCGCAAAGGTCGAGCAGCCCATATAGTGGAAGACCTCGCCGCCATCGCACGAGAACCGCGACGTGCCGTCGGGCATCAGGCCCTGGCCCTGCGTCGCACGGATCGAGGTGCAGAGGTTTGTCCGGCGCGACAGGCAGGACTTACAGCTGCGGCATTCCGGCGTGTAGAGCGGGATGACGTGGTCGCCGGGCTTCAGCGTCGTGACGCCCGCGCCGACTTCGCGCACGATACCGGCGCCCTCATGGCCGAGGATCGCCGGGAACTTGCCCTCGGAATCGAGGCCGGACAGCGTGTAGGCGTCGGTATGGCAGATGCCGGTCGCCATCACCTCGACCAGCACCTCGCCGGCCCTCGGGCCGCCGATCTGGATGGTCTCGATGGTCAGCGGCTTTCCGGCCTCCCAGGCGACGGCGGCGCGTGTCTTCATCTCAAATCCTCCTTCAACTGGTTCCGGCGCGCCTATTTCAGATAGGTACGCAATGTCCTGATGATGCCGTCGATCTCGGCATCGGCATCGAAGCCTGCCGCCCCCTGCCCGCCCAGCGAGCCTCCGCGCGCATGGCCGAAGGTCTCGCGCAGATGGCCTTCGAGCACTTCCGCCATCAGCCCGTTGGCGGCGCCGCGCAGTGCCGCGATCTGCTGCAGCAATGTGCTGCAATCCGTGCCGGCCTCGACGGCGCGCTCCAGCGCCTCGGCCTGCCCCCTGATCCGGCGCAGGCGCGCGACAGCACGCTTCTTCTCTTCCGGACTATGCGGCATGGCATTTCATTCCCTAGGCCTAGAATACTGTAGGGGAGTATGTCAATCTTGAGCTTGTCCCGGCCTGCAGACCCGCTCGCCAGGTCGTGTGCTGGAGGCCGGGATGACCAACGATTGCCTGTTCTGCCGGATCGCACGCGGCGAGATCGCCTGCCACGCCGTCCATGAGGAAGAGGATGTCCTCGCCTTTCTCGACATCCATCCGATCCGGCCCGGCCATACGCTGGTGATCCCGCGCGCCCATTTTCCCTGGTTCGAGGACATTCCGCCCGCGCTCGCCGGCAAGATCATGACGCTCTCGCAGCGCCTCGCCCGCGAGATGAAAGCGCTCTACCCGGTCGAGCGGGTCGCCATGCTCTACACTGGCATCCATATGAACCACGCCCATGCCCACCTCGTACCGATGCATCACCGGCACGACATCACCTCCGCGGTCTATCTCGAGCAGGGCGTCGAGGAATTCACGCTGCCGGCCCAGCCGCCGGCACGGGAACTGGAGGGGGTTGCAGCGGCATTGCGAGGCCGGCTGACCTCCTGAGTCCGCCCGGCCTGGGTGTCGCCGGCAGCAGCGTTTCCACGGTCTCGCCGCCGTGCGGCCGGCCGCGCAAACGAAAAGGCTGCGCGAATTGAGTTCGCGCAGCCTCGTCGTCAGATGTCGAGTGGGATCAGTACTTGCTGATCAGTACTTGCGGACCACGTGGGGCGCCGGCGCATAGACCGGCTGTTCCTTCGGGCCGCAGCAGTTCGGATCGTTGAAGTTCCAGCGCATGCCGATGCGGATATCGTGGCTGTCGATCTGCTTGAAGCGAACCGACGAACTCGGATTGACCAGCAGGCCGTTGGCGCCGGCGAGCCCGATGGTCGGGCCATCACCCATGTTCAGGTAGCGGTAGCCGATGTCGAGCTTCAGGTTCGAGGTCACGTCATAGGCGACGCCGGCCATCAGCGCCCAAGCGAAACTGGTCTCGCTGGCCGTGTTGCCATAGGCATAGGAGACGTTGGCGAACGGCGCACCAACGGCCTGGTTGATGCCGTTGTCGGTCAGACCGTTGACGCTGTGATTGGCGAAGCCGACACCGACACCAAGATAGGGCGTCAGGCAGTTCCAGGTACCCAGATCGATATAGCCGTTGACCAGGCCAACGAAGGTCGCGATGTCCGCGCGGTAATTGTTGGTCTGGTTGATCGGGATGCCGAAATTGTAGGAAAGCTGGTCGCGGCCGGTGAAGGAAGCGCCGCGATACTCGCCAGTCAGATCCACGCGGAACCAGTTGTTGAACTGGTAGCCGATGCCGATGCCCGCGAAGGCGGCGAAGCTGCGATCGGGGTTGATCGTGCTGAAGGAGGTGACGCCCGCCGTCTGGATGACCGGGGCATTGTTCACCTTCACATCGAGCTCGTCATAGCCTTGCGAGCCGACGCCGATATCGCCGCGCAGATACCAGCCGCCGCCGACCGAGCCGCGTAGCTCCGGTGCCGGGGGCGGAGGCGGCGGAGCCGCAATCGGGAAATCGGCAGCCTTGGCGACGGCGGATGCACCCAGAGCCATGACGCCGGCAAGCGCAAGGGTTTTCAGGCTGCCCATGGCAGGGTTCCTTCGTGTTTGCGCAGGCGGGACGCAGCTCGCGCGAGTTACCGATGGGAAGACCCTGCCATTGATTTCTTAAATGACACTTAACCTTAAAACCTAACCCTACTTTTGCATGAACGAGAGCACTGTGGTTACTGGAAGGTTAAGCGCCCGATCACTTCACCTTGATCAGATCAGGCGACATCGAAAACCCGCGATCGGGCGACCAGCATTGCGAAGAAGCGCCGGAACCCTGCGCAAGGTTCCGGCGCTGCGATGATTTCCCGTACTGCCGGTCAGCTGCGGAGCACCCGCGGGACGGACGCCTGCGATCAGGCCGCAGCCTTCGCCACGGCGTCGACGACTTCGTCGACCGCGCGCATGACGAGATCGCGGTCGTCGCCCTCGGCCATCACCCGGATCACCGGCTCGGTGCCGGAAGGCCGGATCACAAGGCGCCCGCTCTCGCCGAGCATCTGCTCCGCCGCCTTGATGGCGCTGACCACCGGCTTCTCCTCCAGCGGCCGGCCCTGCTTGTAGCGGACGTTCTTGAGGATCTGCGGCAGCGGCTCGAAGCAGTGGCAGACCTCGGAGACGGGCTTCTCCTTGCGCTTGACCACGGCAAGCAGCTGCAGTGCCGCGACCAGCCCGTCGCCCGTCGTCGCGTAGTCCGAGAGAATGATGTGGCCGGACTGCTCGCCACCGAGATTGAAGCCGTTGGCGCGCATATGCTCAAGCACATAGCGATCGCCGACGGCAGTGCGCGCCAGCGACAGGCCGAGCCCGGCCAGATAGCGTTCCAGGCCGAGATTGGACATCACGGTGGCGACGATGCCCGGCGCCGAGAGCAGCCCGTCCTCCTGCCAGCTGCGCGCGATCACGCCCATCAGCTGGTCGCCATCGACGACCTGGCCGTTCTCGTCGACGATCAGCACGCGGTCGGCATCGCCGTCGAGCGCAATGCCGACATCGGCGCGCAGCTCACGCACCTTCTGGCTGAGCGCATCAGGCTTGGTCGAGCCGACATCGCGGTTGATGTTGAAGCCGTCCGGCTCGACGCCGATGGCGATGACCTCGGCCCCCAGCTCCCAGAGCGCCTCCGGCGCGACCTTGTAGGCAGCGCCATTGGCGCAGTCGACGACGATCCGCAGCCCTTCCAGGCTCAGATTGCGCGGCAGAGTGCGCTTGGCGAATTCGATGTAGCGGGCATCCGCGCTCTCGATGCGCTTCGCCCGGCCCAGCGCCGGCGAGGCCGAAAGCTGCTTGCCGAGGTCGGAATCGATCAGGCGGGTAATCTCGGACTCGACCTCGTCGGAGAGCTTGTAGCCATCCGGGCCAAACAGCTTGATGCCATTGTCCTCATAGGCGTTGTGCGAGGCGGAGATCATCACCCCGAGATCGGAACGCATCGAGCGCGTCAGCATGGCGACTGCCGGCGTCGGCATCGGCCCGAGGAGCAGAACATCCATGCCTACCGAAGTGAAGCCGGCGACGAGGGCGTTCTCGATCATGTAGCCGGAGAGGCGCGTATCCTTCCCGATCACGACACGGTGGCGATGCTCGCCGCGGCGGAAGGCAAGACCGGTCGCCTGGCCGACCCGCAGTGCGAGGTCCGGCGTGATCACGCCATTGGCGCGGCCGCGAATGCCATCAGTGCCGAAGTATTTGCGTGTCATGGTCGAAGTTCTTCCCTTGAGCCTTGCCGGCTCGACATTACCTTGCGTGGTCATACAGGCTGAAAGCCCGGCCAGCTTCTCACAAATTGTGACGAAACGTATCCGTCGAGCGCCGCAGCAAGCTTCTGCAGCGGAATGCGATGCGCGAACGCGGGAAAACCCCGCCTTCAATAGAAAAGGGCGGCCCGTGGGGCCGCCCGATCTCTCGCCTCCGAAGCCCCTCAGGCCTGCGGCTGCGGCTCCAGGCCGGCATCCGGCTCACCGCGCTTACGACCCTTGCCGGCGCTCGGCACGGCCGAGCCGCGCGGGGCATGCGGCGTGTCGTCCGCGTCGCGCGACGGGCGCTTGCCCGCGATCAGGTCGCGGATCTCGTCGCCTGTCAGCGTCTCGAACTCGAGCAAAGCCTCGGCCACCGCGACGAACTCGTCATGGTGCTTGCTAAGGATCTCCTTGGCGTCGAGATAGCCCTGGTTGACCAGGCGGCGAACTTCGCTGTCGATCTTCTGCGCCGTCGACTCCGAGATGCTCTGGCTGCGGCCCATCGACATGCCGAGGAAGACCTCTTCCTGATTGTCGCCATAGGCGACCAGGCCGAGCTCCTCCGAATAGCCCATCTGTGTGACCATGGCCTTCGCCATCTTGGTGGCCTGCTGGATGTCGCCGGTGGCGCCGGAGGTGATGTTCTCCTTGCCGAAGGTGATCTCCTCGGCGACGCGTCCACCCATGGCGACCGCGAGCTGCGAGGTGAACTCCTTGAACTTCATCGAGTAGCGGTCGCCTTCCGGCAGGAACTTGACCATGCCGAGCGCACGTCCGCGCGGGATGATCGTCGCCTTGTGGACCGGGATGCCGGCCGGGACATAGAGGCCGACGATGGCGTGACCGGCCTCGTGATAGGCGGTCAGCTTCTTTTCCTCCTCGGACATCGCCATCGATTTGCGCTCGGCGCCCATCATGACCTTGTCCTTGGCGTCCTCGAATTCGAGATGCGTGACCATGCGCTTGCCGCGGCGGGCAGCGAGCAGGGCGGCCTCGTTGACCAGGTTCATCAGGTCGGCGCCGGAGAAGCCGGGCGTGCCGCGGGCCAGCACCTTGAGGTCGACATCCGGAGCGAGCGGGACCTTGCGGACATGCACGCGCAGGATCTTCTCGCGGCCGGCGACGTCCGGGTTCGGCACGACGATCTGGCGGTCGAAGCGGCCGGGGCGCAGCAGCGCCGGGTCGAGCACGTCCGGACGGTTGGTCGCGGCGATGATGATCACGCCCTCGTTCGGCTCGAAACCGTCCATCTCGACCAGCAGCTGGTTGAGGGTCTGCTCGCGCTCGTCATTGCCGCCGCCGAGGCCGGCGCCACGATGACGGCCGACAGCGTCGATCTCGTCGATGAAGATGATGCAGGGCGCGTTCTTCTTGGCCTGCTCGAACATGTCGCGCACGCGGGAGGCGCCGACGCCCACGAACATTTCGACGAAGTCGGAACCCGAGATCGTGAAGAACGGCACGTTCGCCTCGCCGGCGACGGCACGCGCGGTCAGGGTCTTACCCGTACCCGGAGGGCCGACCAGCAGCACGCCGCGCGGAATGCGGCCGCCCAGGCGCTGGAACTTCTGGGGATCGCGCAGGAACTCGACGATCTCCTGCAGGTCTTCCTTGGCTTCGTCGATGCCGGCGACGTCCTCGAAGGTGACGCGGCCATGCGCCTCGGTGAGGAGCTTCGCCTTCGACTTGCCGAAGCCCATCGCCCGGCCGGCGCCGTTCTGCATCTGGCGGGACATGAAAATCCACAGGCCGATGAAAATGACGAAGGGCAGCGAATTGACCAGGAGCGCCATGAACCAGGGCGTGCCCTCGGAAGGAGCCCGCGCCGAGACCTGAACGCCCTTCTGCGCCAGCGTCTTCAGCAGCGCCGGATCGCCATAGGGCGCATAGGTCACGAAGCTGCGCCCATCCGTGAAGGTGCCGGTGATCTCCTGCCCGGCGACCACGACATTGGTGATGCGCCCGGCCTCGGACTCGTTGATCAGCTGGCTGTAGGGGATCTCGTTGGTGCTGACCCGCTGGCTCGGGCTCTGGAACAGAGTGACGAGCGCCAGGACCAGCAGGAAGATCACCACCCAGAGGGCGAAATTTCGGAAGTTCGGATTCATCAGGGTTCCGATCCGCTCTCCAGCGGAAATGCCGGACGAGCCTGAGATTTTCACGGTCTAATCTAGGAGCCTATCCCCTTCTTGCCAAGGGAAGGCTGCGTTTTGCTCGCCTCATTCCCCCTCAGGGTGAACACCGCGTCGCCGCGGCGGTTCTGGTGCAACCATCAGGGCCCCGTCGCCGGTAAGCCGGAGCATGCAGCCGGCGAGCGTACGCCGGAGAGCCGCGCCGCGTCGTGCGGCCTCGGCCAGGGCAAGGGCGCAGCTTTCCAGCCGTTCGAGACGCATCTCGGCCTCCGGCTGCGACACCGCCAGCGCGCGCGCCAGAACGCGGATCACGATCTCGTCGGGCTCGCGGCACAGGCCGACGAAATCGAGCCGCAAACCGTCGCCGCCGCGCGTCGACAAGGCCGGAAGCAGGCCCGCAGCCCGCTGGTCGAGCGCCTGTTCGGCGCGCGCCAGGCGTGAAGCCAGCTGAGCGAGCCGGGTCGGCGTCAGCCCTTCCTCGGCGAGCTGCGGCATCAGCGCGCGCCAGCGCACCCGGATGAAGCGCGGATCCTCGTTCGACGGATCGCTGGCATGATCGAGCCCGCGCGCCAGGCAGGTGGCGACGAGGCGCTGCTTCGCCACGCCGAGCAGCGGGCGGGCGAGCGGCACACCCTCCTTGACGGTGCGCGCGCGCATGCCGACGAGCCCTGCGGGGCCGGAGCCCTTCGCCATCCGCATCAGCAGGGTCTCGGCCTGATCGTCGAGCGTATGGGCGGTGACGATCACGGCGCCTCCGAGCACCCTCGCCTGCCCGGCCAGCAATTCATAGCGAGCCAGCCGCGCCTGCTCCTGCAAACCGGAGCCAGGCTTCTCGCCTTCCCAGCGGAGCACGGCATGGTGGACGGCGAGGCCAGAGCATATGAGCCCGACCGCCGCCGCCTCGGCAGCGGCCTCAGATCGCAGGCCGTGATCGACGGTTGCGGCATGGATTGCCGGCCGTCCGGCACAGGCGCGCGCCCAGTCGGTGAGCAGAACGAGCAGGGCAACGGAATCGGGACCGCCAGAAACCGCGACCAGCAAGCGCTCCTCGGCGGCCAGCGGCGCGAACAGCGCCTCGGCTTCGGCCTCGGAGAGCGCGACCGCCTTGGCGGCTGCAGGCTGCACCGCGCTCAAGCGCAGCGAGCGCGCTTCTGCTCGCGCTCGACGCCCTTGCGCACCGCGTTCGAGGCCGACGGGAAGTCGACTCCGACCTTAGCATAGGTCGCGCAAGCCTGGTCGCGCGCGCCGAGCCCGTTCAGGGCCATACCGAGCTTCAGCAGGCTGTCGGCGCCCTTGCCGGCCTTGGGATAATCGCGCGAGATCTTCAGGAACTGCTCGGCCGCTTCGCGATAGCGCTGGCGCTGGAAATAGCTCTCACCAAGCCAAAACGTGGCGTCGGGCGCGAGGCGGTCACGCGGATAGCTCTGCAGGAATTCGCGAAAGCCCATCTCCGCCCGCTCATACTCCTTGCGCAGCACATGGGCATAGGCGACGTCGTAAATTTCGCGCGAGCTGGCAGCCTGGCCTGCGGCGGCGACGCTCGGACCGCGCGGCGCGGTCGGCGACAGCGCGCCCTGCGGACCCGGACGGCCAACGCCGGAAATGTCGAGCGGCCCCTGCCCTGCGGTCGAGCTGCCCGCGAAATCATCGTCGATCACCTCGCCGATCTGGCGCGGAGCGCCAGCGGAGCCGGGATTGGCGGCGGGATCGAAGGCATCGCCGCGACGCTGGCGCGCCGGCTGCGGCGGCTGGCCTGCCGGCGGAGAGGCCGGCGCCGCGCCGGAGCGCGAGCCGCCGCGCTCCGAAAGGCGGAAATCGACATCTTCTTGGAACTTGCGCAGCTGCTCGGTCAGCCGCCGGTTCTCGAACTGGAGCTGCTCGATCTGCCCCGACAGCTGACGCAGCTGGTTCTCGAGCCGTGTCGTACGCACCAGCAGGTCCGCCGCATCCTGCGCCGACGCGGGCAGCGCCGCCGCCCCGATCGCCAGCAGCAATGCCGTCACGGCAACGCCACAACGAGCACCGAGCCGCTTGGAGGCGGAACCAAAGAGCTTCGAACCAGTCATCATCAAGCAAACCGCATTATTCGGAACCGGAAACTATCACACCCCGATACCACGGCCAAAATATGAAAGGACCGGCGCTTTCCTTTCGGGAAGCGCCGGTCCTTGCGTGATCGATCGAGAATGTCAGACGCCGGCGCCGGCGTCGAGCACTGTCACCGAGCGGCGGTTCTGCGACCAGCAGGAGATGTCGTTGCAGACCGCGACCGGGCGCTCCTTGCCATAGGAGATGGTGCGCATCCGGTTGCCCGGAATTCCGCGCGAGGCGAGGTAGTCGCGGACCGTCTGGGCGCGGCGGGCGCCGAGCGAATAGTTGTATTCGCGGGTGCCGCGCTCGTCGGCATGGCCTTCGATGGTGAAGGTGTAGCGCGGATAGCGGCCAAGCCAGGCCGACTGCTTGTCGAGGGTGGCAACGGCGGTCGGCGTCAGATCGGTCGAATCGGTCTCGAAGAAGACGCGGTCGCCGACATTGACGACGAAATCCTGGGCGCTGCCAGGGGTCGCCGCTCCGCCGGCACCGAAGCCGTCGGCATTCTGGTCTTTGGCGCAGGCGCCGAGGGCGAGCGCCCCGAGAATGGCGACGGCGAAGCGCGTGGTGCGGGCGCTGGCGGCGAGGGACGCGAGCATGTCTGTTCTCCGGACTTTCAAAGGCGAGAGCGCGCCTTGGCGGCATCGCACGTGCAGTAAGAAATGATCTATCAACCTAAACGAGACCTTGCCAAACCAAGGCGAAGTGGCGGCATTGCGGCACATGGTTAACCAAATCTCTCGAATGACCGCATTCCCGTTGCTGTGACAGAATTGCATCAAGAGGCGCGGTCGGTGCGGCTCTTCAGTTCGTCCGCGAGCCGGGCGAGCACCGCCCTCGGCAGCTCGAGCGCGCGCAGCTTCCAGTACATTCCGGAAAGCCCGAAGCGCAGCCGATAGGCGTCCTGTTCGTCCGCGGACGCAGCCTTCGGGGGCACCGTCACCGCGAAGCTCGCCAGACCGTCGAATCCGGAATTCCAGAACAGCGTCCAGGCATCGCCGAACCCACCGGCCCGGGGCAGCGCCAGCCCCGGCCCCAGGAATTCGCCCGCGGATGTCGCCGAGCCTCGTTCGGTCAGCAATGCGGCTATCGCCGCAGGCGTGAGATGCTCGGCAATGATCGCATCGACGAAGCCCGTCGCCGCTCCGGCGACGACCTGGCGGGCGAGCGGATCGAGCCCGCGCGCCTGCGGATTGCGGGAGATATAGGTGCGGACGATCTGGCGGGCGAAAGACATGCGCAGCGCCGGAAGATCGATGCGGGTGAGGACCTCGTCCGTCGCTCCGGCATTGGCTGCCTGGGCAAGGCGCGCCGCACCGACATAGGGCGAGAGCCAGTAGCCGAGCACGATGGCGAAGAGCAGTCCGAGCACGATCCACCTGCCGCGCCGTGACGGCAGCGTGGCTAGGTCTTCGGCATCGTCGCGGTCGGGACTCGTCTGCGCCATCCGCTCTCCCTTCAAGGCCGGGGCGTTGCAACGCCGACGGTGAAAGGAGAACGTGTCATGGCCGCGAAGCGGAAGCCTCGCTCACCGGCTCGTGAACGAGGCCGGCCGCAGAGCCTCAGCGCGCTGCGGTCAAAAGCGGCGACCAGGTCGGGTCGGAGGCGAAGGCCGGCGTCGGCACCGGGATTTCGACCCGGCCGGTGATGTCGACCATGTAGAGCTTGCCGCCCGACTGGCCGCCGGGGTCGCGGAAGAACATGATGTACTGGCCGTTCGGCGCCCAGTTCGGCGCCTCGTTGTGGAAGCCCTCGGTGAGGATGCGCTCGCCCGAGCCGTCGGGCCGCATCACGCCGATCGAGAAGGCGCCGCCGCCCTGACGCGTGAAGGCAATGAGATCGCCGCGCGGCGACCAGGAAGGCTGCGAATAGGAGCCCTGGCCGAAGGAGATGCGCTTGCCCTCCCCGCCGCCGGCGCCCATCACATAGAGCTGCTGCGAGCCACCGCGATCGCTCTCGAAGACGATCTGCGCGCCATCGGGCGAATAGGAGGGCGAGGTGTCGATCGCTGGGGTCGAGGTCAGCCGCGTCGTGGTGCGCGAGCCGATGTCGATCGCGTAGAGATTGGCATTGCCGCCCTGCTGCAGGCTGAGCGCGATGCGCGCGCCGTTCGGCGAGAAGCGCGGGCTCGTCGTCATATCCGGGAAGTTGCCGACGACCTGGCGCTGGCCGGTCTCGATGTTCAAGACATGGACGCGCGGCTGCTCGCCGGTGCGCTGCGCCATGTAGGTGACTTCCTGCGCCACCGGCGAGAACCGCGGCGTCACCACCGAGATCGCGCCATCGGTCAGGTAGCGCACATTGGCGCCGTCCTGGTCCATGATCGCGAGCCGCTTGCGCCGGCTCTCCTTCGAGCCGGATTCGTCGACGAAGACGACGCGGGTGTCGAAGAAGCCGCCGACGCCGGTGACCTTGCTGAACACCGCATCCGAGATGATGTGGCCGACGCGGCGGGAATTATTGGGGTCGGTGAAGTATTGCTGGCCGTCGATCTGCTCGCCGGTCAGCACGTCCCAGAGCCGGAACTCGGCCTTGAGGCGGCCGGAGCCGTCGCGCGAGACGCGCCCCGTCACCAGCGCCTGGATGCCGGCCGATTTCCACGCCTCGAATTGCGGGACGCTGTCGAAGGGCGGGTTCTTCTCGGGGTGGCGCGCCTTCTCGATCGGCAGGAAATAGCCGCAGCGCTTCAAGTTGTTGGTGATGATGCCGGAGACCTGAATGCCCCCCTCGCCCGCGAAATCCGCGATCGCGATCGGCATCGGCTGGAAGGTGCCCTTGCGCAGGTCGATGACCAGCTCGGACCGAGCCGCGGCCGGCAGCAGCATCGTGCCGGCAAGCGCGGCACCGCCGAGAGCCAGGGCATGGCGGCGCGTCAGCCCGGATGCGCGCGGCGCCGTCCGGATAAGGGGGAGAGAGTAGCGGTCGATCGCGGTCACAGCACGTCCCTTGCGTCGAAATTGACGACGACATCGCGCCAATCGTCATAATACGCGGCAAACTGAGCGGGAATACGCAGCGGCGAGCAGCGCCGCGTCGCCGTCAGCGCCGAATCCGCCGCGACCCGGAAGAGCGGGTCGGACGAGGAATTGGTCACGCTCGCCTGGCCGAGCAGCGAGCCGTCGGTGTTGAGCTTCATCCGCACCTGCGGGACCACCGGACGCGGCGAGCTCTGCAGCGCGATCGGCACGTTCCAGCATTTCTGCAGCTGGTCCTGGATGATGCCCATCAGCTGAGCCCGCAGCGAGGGCGAGAGCTTCTGCGACGAGCCGGTCTGGGTGCCGAGCGATGCCGTGCGGTTGACCTGCGGCGCGCTCGCTCCCGAGGACTGCGCCTGCTCCTTCGACTGCAGCAGCTTGGCGATGTCGTTCGGATTGAAATTCTTGGCGATCTCGGCCTCGCGCTTGGCCTTCGCCTCAGCCTCGCGCTTCGCCTTGGCTTCCGCCGCGAGCTTCGCCTTCTGCTCGGCTTCCGCCTTGGCCTTGGCTTCGGCTTCCGCCTTCGCCTTGGCGAGCTTGGCGGCTTCCGCCTTGGCCTGCGCCTCCGCTTCGGCCTTCGCCTTGGCGGCCGCCTTTGCCTCTTCCTCGGCCTGCTTGGCCTTGCTCTCGCGCTCGGCCTCCTCGGCCAGCTTCGCCAGCTCCTCGCGGCGCTGCTCGGCCTCGCGGGCCGCGGCCTGCTCGGTCTTCTGCGGCGGCTGCTTCACCGGTTCGGCCGGCGGCGTCGGCTTCGGGGTCGGCCGCGACGGCGGCAACGGTGCCGCGACATTCTCATCAGCGACCTTGAGCTCGGCCGGCCGCGAGGGCGGCGCCGGCGTGTCGTGCTTAGCCTCGCCGGCCTCCTTGCGCTCGACGATCTCGGACTGGCGCTCGGCGCGCTGCTGCGGCTGCTCCTGCACCTTCTCGGCCTGGCGCTCGCCGCGCGTCACCTGGTTCAGCGCGGAAGGATCGATGACCTCGACGGCGATCGCTTCCATATGCTCCGGCAGCGGGTTCGGCGAGGAAAACGCCAGCAGCCCCGCGACCAGGAAGGTCGCGTGGCCAAGGGCGGATATCGCCATGCCCGGTTCGGAACTGGAGATCTTCAACGCCGTCAGACTCCCCCGTTCACCGCGCGCTCGGCTCGGTGACCAGCGCGACGCGCTTGAAGCCGGCGCTGGTGATCGTCGACATCACCGAGGCGACGCGGCCGTAGTCGACCTGCTTGTGGCCACGGACATAGATCCGGTCGTCGAAGCCCTGCTTGGCGATCGCCTGGAGTTTCTGCACGAGATCGGGCTCCAGCGTCGGCTGGTCCTGCAGGAAGATCTGGCCCTTGTCGTCGATGGCGATGGTGATCGGCTTCTGGTCGACATTGATCGGCTTGGCGCCGGTCTGCGGCAGGTCGATCGGCACGCCGGACGCGATCAGCGGCGCCGCGACCATGAAGATGATCAGGAGCACCAGCATGACGTCGATGAACGGCGTCATGTTGATCTCGGCGATGGCGCCGTGCCGTCTGCGGCGGCTGCGACGTCCCCCGGCCTTGGCGCCGGCTGCGGCTGACATGCCCATCCGCGCCGCCCCTTAAGCCGCCAGCCGTTCGTCGATCTGCCGCGACAGGATCGCGGAGAACTCGTCGGCGAAGGCTTCGAGCCGGTTCTGCGCCTTGGCGACCTCGGCCTGGAGCTTGTTGTAGGCCATCAGTGCCGGGATCGCGGCGAACAGGCCGATCGCGGTGGCGAACAGCGCCTCGGCGATGCCCGGCGCCACGACGGCGAGCGAGGAGTTCTTGGAGACCGCGATCGCGGTGAAGGAGTTCATGATGCCCCAGACCGTGCCGAACAGGCCGATGAACGGAGCCGCCGAAGCGATGGTCGAAAGCACCAGCAGCTTCGATTCCAGCCGCTCCGCCTCGCGCTGGATAGTGACGTCGAGCACCTTATCGATGCGCTGCGACAGGCTCGCGACCGAGCGCCCGCCATTCTCGAAGGAGCGCTTCCATTCGCGCATCGCCGCGACGAAGACCGCCGCCATGTCGCTGACCGGCCGGTTGGCGAGCTCGCGATAAAGCTCTTCGAGCGACCGGCCAGACCAGAACACCTCCTCGAAGGCGTCCATGTCGCGGCGGGTGCGGCGGTAGAGCAGGGTCTTGTCGACGATGATCGACCAGCACCAGACCGATGCGGCGAGCAGGCCCATCATCACGATCTTGACGACGAAATGGGCGTGCCAGAACAGCGACCAGAACGACATGTCGATCTGCGGCGCGACCTGCGCGACCTCCGCGGCGGGGTTCATCCTGTCATCCTTCTGCCTGGCCGATGCGAAATCCGACCGACTCCGCACAGCCCGCTAGACGCGTCGCGAAGTTCGCGCCGCCGCCCGATCTGCGCTCCGGGGATATGCCGTCAGAACCAATCGCCGCTGAATCCGGCGAAAGATGGGCCAAACGGCGATATTCGGCGCGCCAAAGGCCTTGTTTCGGATTAAGGCCCGATCAACCTTAACAGCCCTCGTGGTTAACATCGGGTTATGGCGCCGGGCCTGCGGCGAACAGCGGCGGCGCGCGCAAGGGCGTAAATGCACAGGTGCAAACGCCTGGCCGCCCTGCCCCAAGCGCTGAAAGGTGACGCCGCGCGCCCGGCAGGCAAGCACCCGACCCGGCCTGCCTGCGGCGATACTGCTCTGCCGACCAAGGCGCCTTCAGCCTGATCTTGCTCGTGACGAGGCGTTGCAGGAACGCGGAGCCGGCTAGCGAGTCGCCAAAGCAAAACGGCCCGCCTCCCAGAGGGAAGCGGGCCGCGAAAGCTGTGGGGTCGCTGATGCGATCAGGCGTTGCCGGGGGCCTCGGCATCCGGCGCAGCCCGGCGGCGCTCGCCCATGAACTCGTCGAACTCGGCCTTGTCCTTGGCCATGCGCAGCCGGCCGAGGAAATCCTGGAATTCGCGCTGCTCATCCTCGAGGCGACGCAGCGTCTCCTCGCGGTACTCGTCGAAGGCGCGGTTGCCGCTGGAGGGACCACGCCCCCAACCGCCGAAGCCGGAGCGGCCCCAGCCCTGCCCGCCGCCCATGCGATCGCGCAGGCGGTCCATCTTGTCCTGCAGGCGGCTCATCCGGTGCTCGTAACGCTCTTGTCCGCAACCATGTCCCATGCGTCCACTCCAAAACAGAAAGACCAGGGTCGCCAGACCCAGCGGCCAGAAGATGATGAAACCGAGCACTGCGAATGCGAGCCAGGCTCCTTTCCCATATTCGTCAAGCTTGGCGACGATCGGCATCGTTCCCTCTCGAAACTGAATGGCGGCGGCGGATGCCGCTGCCGGCCAACCTCCCCGATCGGCGGATGCCGACGGTGTGAATGTAAATCACATTCACATATCTGGCCGCAGCTGCCAAGCGTTTCAAGACGGAGGGCTCCAATTTTTTGGGCAGACACCTTCCCTGACTTGTCATCCCGGACAGGCCGCGTCAGCGGTGCTGATCCGGAATCCATGCCTGAATCTTTCCGAGAAAGGCTCCGGAATGGATCCCGGTTCTCCGCTTCGCTGCGCCCGGGATGACGATGAACCGAAGAAGTGAGGAGAACGTTCAGCCAGCCTGCTCGGGCGGCAGGCCGAGGCCCTTGAGGTAGACCAGCATCCCGGCCTCCAGCAGGTCGGAGGCCGACATCGGCAAGGGCCGCCTGCCGCCATCGGCCCGGCCGAACAGGGCGGCGACGCCATGCGACATCGCCCAGATATGCAGCGCCATCATCAGGGCCGGCGGCCGCTTACCCTGCGGCAATGCCGCGATCAGCGTCTCGGCGGCCTGGCGCAATTGCTGGAAGGAGCGGTCGGCGGCGGCCCGCAATTCCGGGCTGGCATCGAGCGGCACGCCGGCCTCGAACATCGCCGAATAGAAGGCCGGCTCGTCATGCGCGAAGGCGAGATAGGCCCGGCCGAGCCGGTGGAAGGCGGTTTCCGGATCGGGCTTGCCGCCATCCCAGGCCTTGGCCAGGGCGGCCTCGAAGGCAATGAAGCCGCGCACCGCGACATCGGCCAGCAATTCGTCGCGGTCGCGATAATGGCGATAGGGCGCGGCGGGACTGACGCCGGCCATGCGGGCCGCTTCGGCGAAGGTGAAGCCGTTCGGCCCCTTCTCGCCGATCAGGCCGAGCGCGGCGCGGATCAGCGCTTCCTTGAGGTTGCCGTGGTGATAGCCCCGCGGCTGACCGGGCTCGTCGCGTTTCCAGCTCATGTTACGGGCACTAACATGGCGCTCGGACCGGGTCGATGCCAGTCCGAGCAGCCCCGCTCAGACGATCTCGAGCCCCAGCCGGTGCCTCAGCACGTCGGGGATGCGCCGCGCCTTGCCGCCACCGACGCAGGCGACCTTGACCTGTGCCGTGATCAGCACTTCCTCGCCGCGCAATATGCGCTGGTCGAGCTCCATGGTGGCGCCGCGCGCCAGCGTCGGGCGCGTCTCCACCGTCAGCAGATCGTCCATCACCGCCGGCCTGACGAAATCAATCGTCATGCGCCGGACAGCGAAGCCGAGCGCCTGGTCGCCGTCGAACAGCTCGCGCTGCTCGATCCCGAGCGCGCGGATCAGCTCGGTGCGGCCGCGCTCCATGAAACGCAGATAGGAGGCGTGATAGACGACGCCGGAGAAGTCAGTGTCCTCGTAATAGACGCGGACGGAAATCCGGTGGCCGGCGGGCGCAGCGTTCGATTCGGTCATTGAGGCTCTCGGGCGGCCGGCTCCAGAGAGCACAGCCGCGCTTCCTTTCGCGGGCGTGCCGCGAGCTTTAGCCCCGAAGGCAGCGCGACCACAACCGCCCGCTCCTGCCCGCAAGGGAACCTCGCCAATCCCTACAGGTTATCACCGGGCAACCGGACGGAGACCAAGTCGATGGAGAAGCTGCGACACGCGGCCCAGCAGGCCAAGGCCCGCAAGGCGCTGGATCGGAAGCGCAAGGCGGAAACCGAGCCGGCCCGGCCGGAAAGTCGCAACCCCGACCAGGGCATGCAGCCGATCGAGAGCGATCGCGAAGCGCCGTCCGGCGCACTCGATCATGCCGGCCAGCTTCCGGCCATGCAGCGATCCAAATTCGCGCGCCAGTAGACGAAGCCGCCGCGCGTCTCAGCGCTTGCAGGGCTTGCCCATGAACGAGCCGCAGTCATAGGGCTGCGCCAGGGCCTCGCGGACCGAGTAGTCCTTGCCGTCGAACTGGTCGATGATGTCGTCGATGCGCCAGCCGCCATTCTCCCGCACCATCCTGAACTGGACGGCGACGGGCTTGCCGAAGCTGCGGAAGCTGGCAATGACCGTCGCCTTGCCCGGCGCGACCGGGATGGTGTCCAGGCTCAGCTTCTTGATCTCGCCGTCCTGACCATTGAGGAAAGGGTCGGCGCCGATCTGGCCCATCTCGCCGCTCTCCTCCTGATAGAGATCGTCGCGGGCGAAGAGTGCGGCAAGTTCCCGGCTCATCAGCCGGTCCCGGTGTGGCGGCCGCCAGGCAGGCTTGCCGGCCCCCTTCAGCGTCTTGATGGTAATCGCGTAGGCCTCTGCGACAGGCCCGCGTGGCGAGACATCGTCCGCTCGCACCGGGGCGGCCGACATGGCGATCTGCCCGGAAAGGGCGAGTGCCAGCGTTAGCGTCTTACCCCTGCCGGTCACGCCTCGTCGTCCTCGTCGCCGAACAATCCGAACTGCGCCGTATCGCGCTTGGGCTCGGCCATGCCGAGATGCCGGAAGGCATGCGCGGTCAAAAGGCGCCCACGCGGCGTGCGCTGCAGAAAGCCCTGCTGCAGCAGGAAAGGCTCGATGATCTCCTCGATCGCGTCGCGCGGCTCGGAGAGTGCCGCCGCGATGGTCTCGATGCCGACCGGGCCGCCACCGAAATTCACCGCGACCATGGTCAGATAGCGCCGGTCCATCAGGTCGAGGCCGATCCCGTCGACCTCAAGCAGGCTGAGCGCCTTGTCGGCGACCTTGCGGGTGACGATCGCATCGCCGTCGACGATCGCGAAGTCACGCACCCGGCGGAGCAGGCGCCCGGCGATGCGCGGCGTCCCGCGCGAGCGCCGCGCGATCTCGTTGGCGCCGTCATCCGACATCGGCACGCCGAGCACCCGCGCGCCGCGCGCGACGATGCCCTGCAGTTCCTCGACCGTGTAGAATTGCAGCCGGACCGGAATGCCGAAGCGGTCGCGCAGCGGCGTCGTCAGCAAACCGGCCCGCGTCGTCGCGCCGACCAGGGTGAACTTCGGCAGGTCGATTTTGACCGAGCGCGCCGCCGGCCCCTCGCCGATGATCAGATCGAGCTGGTAGTCCTCCATCGCCGGATAGAGGATTTCCTCGACGGCCGGATTGAGCCGGTGGATCTCGTCGATGAAGAGCACGTCGCGCTCTTCGAGATTGGTGAGCTGCGCCGCAAGGTCACCGGCCTTGGCGATCACTGGTCCCGAGGTCGAGCGGAAATTGACGCCGAGCTCGCGCGCCACGATCTGCGCCAGGGTCGTCTTGCCGAGGCCGGGCGGCCCGACGAACAGGACATGGTCGAGCGCATCGCCGCGGGTGCGCGCGGCGTTGATGAAGACCTGCAGATTGGCCCGCGCCGCCGCCTGGCCGGTGAAATCGGCGAGCGAGAGCGGCCGCAGCGAACTCTCGCTGTCGTCGTCCCGGCGCTCTGGCGTCACCAATCGGCGGGGTTCACTCACAACGCGATCTCCAATTCGAGCGCGTCGCGCACGGGCAGGCCCTGATAGCCGGTCTTGATGATCGTCGGGATCACCGAGCGGTAGGCATCGATCGCTTCGACATAAAGCCCCGAGAAGCGGAATCCGAGCTTCTGGTAGAACGCCAGGCCCGGCATGTTGTCATTGGTCAGCATGGCCCGCAGCCTGACGGCGCCGCGCGCCTTCGCCGCGGCTTTGACCGCATCGAGCAGCCGCTCGGCCGCGCCTTCTCCGGGCTTCAGCGCATGCAGCGCGCAAAGCACCGCGGTGTCGCCATCAGGCGCCCAGCTCGCCAGCGCCAGCGGCTCGCCGGCGGGCGTGAACAGGCCGAGCAGCGGAATCTCGGCACAGTCATAAGTCTTCAGCCCGATCATCATGCGATGCGAGCCCCAATGCCGCATCATCAGCGCCAGGAACGCGCTCTTGTCCTCGATCTCGCGGACCAGTTCCGGCGCGCGGCTCATTTCGCCAGTTCCTTCAGGCCCAGCCGGATCAGTTGCGCCGTCCCGGCGCCCTCCCCGGCAGCCCGCGAAGCGGCCGCGACCGCTGCCACGGCCTGCGCCTGCGGATAGCCGAGATTGGCCAGGGCCGAGACCGCATCGGCGACCGGCTGCGGCAGGCGCTTGTCATCGAGCGCACCGGCGAGCTCGGCGACGCCGGCATCGATATGGCCGAAGGCCGGAGCCTTGTCCTTGAGCTCGGCGCAGATCCGCTGCGCCAGCTTCGGCCCGACGCCGGATGCGCGGGCCACCGCCGCCTTGTCGCCGGTCGCGATCGCCGTCGCCAGCGCCCCGGGCTCGAGCGTCGAGAGGATCGCCAGCGCGACCTTGGCGCCGACGCCCTGCACCGTCTGCATCAGGCGGAACCAGTCGCGCTCGGTATCGGACAGGAAGCCGTAGAGCCGGATCGCATCCTCGCGAACATGCGTCTCGATCGAGAGCGCCGCGGCCTCGCCGGTCTTGGGCAGGCGCTGCAGCGTGCGCGACGAGCACTGCACGACATAGCCGACGCCCTGAACGTCGACGATGACGAAGTCCTCGCCATACGAATCGATGAGGCCCTTTAGCTTTCCGATCATGCCATCCTGTTAGCATGATCGCCCCTTCCAGCCAGCGCGGATCATTCGCGGCGATCATGCGTTCTCCACCAGGATTGGGGAGTGCCGCGTGCTGACGAAAAAGAGGGACCTGCGGACCGGCCGCTCGGTCTGGCAGGAGAAGCGGGCGCCTTCCGTGCCGGGCTGGCAGCTTACGGGCGATGCGAGCGCAGATGTCGTCGTGATCGGCGCCGGCATCTCCGGCGCGATGGTCGCCGATATGCTCAGCGAAGCCGGGCTGGACGTGCTGATCGTCGACCGGCGCGGCCCGGTCCGTGGCTCGACCGTCGCCAGCACCGCCCTCCTCCAATACGAGATCGACCAGCCCCTGACCAAGCTCTCCCGCCAGATCGGAGAGGAGGCGGCGATCCGGGCCTGGCGGCGCTCGCGGCTGGCGCTGGACGGGCTTTGCGCCCGCATCCGCGCCCTGTCCCTCGCCCCGATGCGCCAACGCGATTCGCTCTACCTCGCCGGCAATCTGCTCGATGCCGAAGCCCTGTCCCGCGAGGGCGAGGCACGCCGCCTCGCCGGATTCGAGACCGCCTTCCTCGACGCCGCAGCGCTCGAGGAACGCTTCGGCATCAGGCGCCGGGCCGCCCTGCTCGGCTATGACAATGTCGAGGTCGATCCGCGCGCCCTCGCCGCCGCGTTCCTGCGCATAGCGATCGCCCGCGGCGCGCGGCTCGCCAGCCCGGTCGAGATCGTCGACATCGATGCCAGGCCGCGTTCCGTCGTCCTGCGCACCAAGGCCGGCGCCCGCATCAGCAGCCGCCATGTCGTGTTCTGCACCGGCTACGAGATCCCTTTCGGACACGAGCCGAAGGGGCATCAGGCGATCTCGACCTGGGCGATCGCCACCGTCCCGCAACCGCGGCGCCTCTGGCCGGAGCGCTGCTTCATCTGGGAAGCGTCCGAACCCTATCTCTATCTGCGCACCACGCCCGACGGCCGCGTAATCTGTGGCGGCGAGGACGAAGATTTCGTCGATGAAGAGGCGCGCGACCGGCTGATCGCGGCCAAGACCGGAACGCTCCAGAAGAAGCTCGCCGGGCTTTTCCCCGAACTCGACACTGAAGTCGACTTCGCCTGGGCCGGCACCTTCGGCGCGTCGACCACCGGGCTGCCGACGATCGGCGAGATGCCCGGGCGGAAGAATTGCTGGGCCGTGATGGGTTTTGGCGGCAACGGCATCACCTATAGCCGCATCGGCGCCGAGATCGTCCGGGCCGGCCTCACCGGCAAGGGCGACCCGGATGCCGAGCTCTACGCCTACCGGGCCTGATACTTCGCCAGCATCGCCCGGGCACCGCGATGCTGGGCATGGCAGATCGCTACCGCCAGCGCATCGGCGGCGTCGGCGCTCCTGGTCTCCGCCTTGGGCAGCAGCACGCGGATCATCGCCTGCACCTGCTTCTTGTCGGCGTGGCCGACGCCGACCACCGTCTTCTTGACGAGGTTCGCCGCATATTCGGCGACCTCCAGCCCCGCCAGCGCCGGCACCACCAGCGCGACACCGCGCGCCTGACCGAGCTTCAGCGCCGATTGCGGGTCGCGATTGACGAAGGTCTCCTCGACCGCGACCTCGCCCGGCGCATGGGCGGCGATCACGCCGGCGATGCCGTCGTGCAATTGCCGTAGCCGCTCGGCGAGCGTGGCCTTCGGCTCGCTTTCGACGACACCGCAGGCGATGAAGCTGAGCTTGGTCCCCTCGCTGAGAATGACGCCCCAGCCGGTCTTGCGCAGGCCGGGGTCGATGCCGAGGATGCGAATCAGATTCATCGCGGCAAACTAGAGCGCCGCCGCCTGCGGTGGAACCGTGCCGGGCGATCGATACCGGACGATCGATGCTTGCCGCTCATCGCTGCCATCACTGCAACGGGGGTTGATCGCGCCACGGCTTGGGGTGAGGTGAAGCCTTCGCCATTGCGCCCGAGGCCATGCTCGAACTCCTAGCCCCCTTCTTTCCCGCCATTTCTGCCTCGGGCATCGCCACGCTGCTCTTCGCAACCTTTCTCGGCGGGCTGGTGCGCGGCTTCACCGGCTTCGGCTTCGCCATGGTCTTCATGCCGCTCGCCTCGGTCGTGCTCGGCCCGGTCGCGGCGCTAGGCCTGATCTGGCTGATCGACATGCCCTTCGCCCTGCCGCTGGCAGCGCGCTCGGCGAAGCGGGCCGAATGGCGCGAGGTCGTTCCGCTCCTGGTCGCGGCGACGCTGACCTTGCCGCTCGGCCTCGCCTTACTGATCTGGCTTGACCAGACGACGATGCGCTGGCTCCTCGCCGCGCTCGTGCTCGGCACGGTGGCGCTGCTGGGTTCCGGCTGGCGCTATCACGGCCAGCCGGGCATTCCGCTTTCGCTCGGCGTCGGCGCCCTGTCCGGACTCTGCAACGGGCTCGCCAGCATCGGCGGCATGCCGCTCGCCGTGTTCTGGCTCGGCGCCCAGCGCAACGACCGGCACAAGACGCGCGCCAACATGCAGACCTATTTCGGCCTGGGCACGATCGTCAGCGGCACCATCCTCTGGATCAAGGGCATCCTCAGCGCCGCCGGCCTGCTGATGGCGCTGCCGCTTTTCCTGATCTATGGCGCCGGCCTCTGGATCGGCACACACGCCTTCGGGCTCGCCTCCGAGCAGACCTTCCGGCGGATCGCCTATCTGACGATCTTCCTCAGCGCGATCGCCGGCCTGCCGCTCTGGGATTCCTGGCTCGGGCGATAACGGGCCAGAGCCGTCATGCTCGCCCTTGTGGCGAGCATCCACGTCTTGACCACCGCCCTTCAGAGAGGAGGCGTGGATGGTCGGGACAAGCCCGACAATGACGCGATTGACTGTCCGGCCCTCAGCCGCTGAGCTTCGCCATCACATCGTCGGCGATCTCGAAATTGGCGAAGACGTTCTGAACGTCGTCGTCATTGTCGAGCGCTTCCATCAGCCGCATCATCGACGCCGCCTTCTCCTCGTCGAGCGGCGCCGTCGTCGTCGGCCGCCAGACCGGCTTGGCCGAGGCCGGCGCGCCGAGCGCGGCTTCCAGCGCCTTGGAGACCTCGTTGAGCGCGTCGAAGGCGCACAGGATGGTGTGGCCGTTCTCGTCGCTGATAACGTCGTCGGCGCCGGCCTCGATCGCGGCCTCCATCACCTTGTCGGCATCGCCGGCTTCGGCGGGATAGCTGACCTCGCCGACCCGGTTGAACATGAACGAGACCGAATTGCTCTCGCCCATCGCCCCGCCGGACTTGGTGAAGTAGGAGCGCACCGCCGAGGCCGTGCGGTTGCGGTTGTCGGTCAGCGCCTCGACGATCACGGCCGCGCCGCCCGGGCCGTAGCCCTCGTAGCGGACCTCGTCATAGTTCTCGCCCTCGCCGCCGATCGCCTTCTTGATCGCGCGCTCGATATTGTCCTTCGGCATGTTTTCCGCGCGCGCCGCCAGCACGGCCATGCGCAGGCGCGGGTTCATGTTCGGATCGGGCATGCCCATCTTGGCGGCGACGGTGATTTCACGGGCCAGCTTCGAGAACAGCTTGGAACGCACCGCGTCCTGCTTGCCCTTGCGGTGCATGATGTTCTTGAACTGGGAATGCCCGGCCATGGCTTGGTCGCCTCCGCTCTGATCGTTGCGGCAGCCCGGCGCCGCGCGCAGGCGCGGGTTATAGTCAGCGGGATCGGCAGGAAGCAAGCACGCGCCACTGCTTTTTCGCGATGACGCACTGCCTTTCGCGCGTGCTTAAGCCTTTGTTTTCGAACTCCTCGCAATGTCCTCGCGAACCTGTCAGCCCATCGCCGAGATCGCAAGAAGTTGCGTATGAGCAACGCCATCGCCCAGCACGACGCGCGTCTGCGCACCTTCCGTATCGACGAATACGACCTCGCCTTGCTGCACGGCCAGCGTGACTTTGCGCGCGAGCGCATGCCCGGTCTGCTGCAAGGGCTGCACGACCGTTTCGAAGCCTGGCCCGAGATCCACCGCGCCATGCAGCAGCCGGAGGTCCATGCGCTGCGGCTGGCCCATTGGATCAGGCTGGTCTCGGGGGAACTCGACGACGACTTCCTGGCATCGGCCCGTACGCTCGCCACCGCCTTCCATGACCATGGCGTACCCGTCCATGGCGTCGCCATCTGCCATGCCATCGTCGGCAATGCGATCGGCGCCGAACTCGGGCTGCAGCGCGAGGGGCTCGGCCGCCTGCGCTTCTGGCAACGCAAGGAACTCAACCGGCGCATCGCCCTGCGCGCCGCGCTATTGAAGGCCATCCAGTTCGACCTGGAATTGCTGCTCGAGACCTACACGCTCGTGCAGAAGCAGAGCCGCGAGACGTCCCAGGGTGAGATCGCCGCCTTCGAGGTCACGGTACGCGACGTCGTCGCCTCGGTCGCCGGCAGCGCCCGTGTGATCGAGACGCTCGCGCGCACCATGAACGACACCGTGCAGGAGACCGGGATGCAAGCCCTCGCCGCCGCCAGCGCCTCCGATGCGGCGTCGGAGAATGTCCGCAACGTCGCCAACGCCGCCGAGGAACTCTCGATCTCGCTCCGGCACATCGCGGCGGAGGTCACCGGCGCCACCACCAAGACCCATGACGCCAGTGCAGCAGCGCAAACGACCGAGGTCATCGTCAAGAGCCTGGCGCAGTCGGCGGAAACCATCGGCTCGATCGTCGACCTGATCCGCGACATCGCCGAGCAGACCAACCTGCTCGCCCTCAACGCGACGATCGAGGCCGCCCGCGCCGGCGAGGCCGGCCGAGGCTTCGCCGTCGTCGCCCAGGAGGTCAAGCTGCTCTCCGAGCGCACCGGCAAGGCGACCGACGAGATCGCTGCCCAGGTTCCGACGATGCGGGCCCATAGCCGCGAGGCCATCCTCGCCATCGAGAGCATCGCCGGCTTCGTCTCCGGCATGGATCAGACGACCCTGACCATTGCGAGCACCATCGAGCAGCAGCGCGCCGCAACCGAGGAAATCGCCCGCAGCGTCAGCTTCGCCGCGCAGGGAACCCAGGAGGTCGCCCACACCATCGGCGCCGTGAACGAGTCGGCCCAGGCCGCCGGCGCCAGCGTCGGCGACGTTCTCGGCGTCGCCCAGTCGCTGACCCGCCAGGCAGAGGGTCTGGCCGATGCCTTCGAGAATCTGACCCGTCGCAGCCGCGTGGCCTGAGAACCGGCACCGGCCGCTCGCGACGTCACCTGCCTGTCAACCGCTCCAGCTAGCTTGCAACCGTTCCAATCGGAAGCGAGCTTAGGGCATGGAGAGCCGGTGATGGGCGACGATACCCAATATGAATCGACCTTCGGCGCGAGCCTGCTCGAGCATGAGGACGCAGCCCCGCAGAACCTGACCGACAACCCGACGATGGGTGAGCTGATCGGCCAGCGCTTCTCGCGTCGCGGCCTGCTCAAGGGCGCGCTTGCCGTCTCGGCGATCTCGGCGACGGTCGGCACTGCCGCTTTGGCGACCGCCGAACGGGCGGAAGCGCGCGGCAGCGAAGGCTCAGCCTTCGCCTTCAAGGAGGTCGCGGCCGGCGTCGACGCCGACCACCATGTCGCCGAAGGCTACGACGCCGACGTGCTGCTGCGCTGGGGCGACCCGCTCTTTCCCGATGCGCCGCAGTTCGATCCAGCCAAACAGACGCCCGAAGCCCAGGCCAGGCAGTTCGGTTACAACAACGACTTCGTCGGCTACCTGCCCCTGCCCGGCGCGGCCGACCCGTCCGCCCATGGCGTGCTCTTCGTCAATCACGAATACACCAACCCGCATCTGATGTTCCCCGGCGTCGTCGAGATCAAGGACGGCAAGCCGGTGATGAAGAACGCGACCAAGGAGCGCTACTCCATCGAGGCGATGGCCCATGGCGCGACCGTCGCCGAAATCCGCCGGACCGACGGCAAATGGGCGCTGGTCAAGGATTCAAAGCTGAACCGCCGGATCACGGTGGCGACCGAGATGCAGCTTTCCGGCCCCGTCGCCGGCACGGAGCGCGTCAGGACCAAGGCCGACACCTCCGGCCGCAAGGTCTTCGGCACGCTGAACAACTGCGCGGGCGCGATGACGCCCTGGGGCACCTTCGTCTCCGGCGAGGAGAACTTCCACGGCTATTTCTCCGGCAAGCTGCCGGAAGGCCATCGCGAGGAGGCCAATTACAAGCGCCTCGCCATCCCCTCCTCACCTTATGCCTGGGGCCGCTTCGAAGAGCGCTTCGACCTCGCCAGCGAGCCCAATGAGGCCAACCGCTTCGGCTGGATCGTCGAGATCGACCCCTTCGATCCGAAATCGGTCCCGAAGAAGCGCACCGCACTCGGCCGCTTCAAGCATGAGGGCGCCGACAACATCGTCGCCAAGGACGGCCG
Source organism: Allobosea sp. WAO (assembly GCF_001509835.1). Taxonomy (GTDB): domain Bacteria; phylum Pseudomonadota; class Alphaproteobacteria; order Rhizobiales; family Beijerinckiaceae; genus Allobosea. The sequence continues at coordinate 141,288 of NZ_JXTJ01000010.1, read as the reverse complement.
CGTCGTCGCCTATCTCGGCGACGATGAGCGCTTCGACTATGTCTACAAATTCGTCACCGCCGGGCGCTTCGATCCGAACGATCGCGCCGCCAACATGGACCTGCTCGATTCCGGCACGCTCCATGTCGCGAAATTCGCCGCCGACGGCACGCTCGAATGGATGCCGCTGGTCTTCGGACAGGGGCCACTCACCGCTGCAAACGGCTTCGCCAGCCAGGCCGACGTGCTGATCGAAACCCGCCGCGCCGGCGACCTGCTGGGCGCCACCAAGATGGACCGGCCGGAGGACATCACGCCCAACGGCGTCAATGGCCGCGTCTATGTGATGCTGACCAACAACACCAGCCGCAAGGACGAGCAGGTCGACGCCGCCAATCCGCGCGCCAAAAACGCCTTCGGCCACATCATCGAGATCATCGAGGATGGCGGCGACTTCACCGCGACCAAAGGCAGATGGGAAGTGCTGCTGAAATGCGGCGACCCGTCCGTCGCCGCCGTCGGCGCGAGCTTCTCGACCGAGACCAGCAAGAATGGCTGGTTCGGCATGCCCGACAATGCCGTGGTCGATTCCGCCGGGCGCCTATGGGTCGCGACCGACGGCAACGGCCCCAAGGAGACCGGCCGCACCGACGGTCTCTGGGCGGTCGATACGAAGGGCGCGGCACGCCGCACCTCAAAACTGTTCTACCGCGTGCCGCACGGCGCCGAGCTCTGCGGCCCCTGCTTCACGCCCGACGACACCACCGCCTTCGTCGCGGTCCAGCACCCCGGCGACGACGGCCCGGACTGGCCGGAATTCGGCCGCCGCTCCTATTACGAGGATCTCTCGACCCGCTGGCCGGATTTCAAGCCGGACATGCCGGTGCGCCCCTCGGTGGTCGCGATCACCCGCAAGGGCGGCGGCAAGATCGGCGTCTGATCCTGCCGGCGCCTTGCCCGTCAGTTCAGCAGGAAGGCGAGCCGATCATCGGCTCGTCCGGCAGCGATCTCGAGGACATCGGCGCCGACGACATCCTCGGCGACGAAGGGGTCCTCCCGCAGGCGCGCATCGAGCTCTTCGCGTGACAGCTTGTGCGCGAGAACCATGCCGCCGCCTCCCGACTTCAGGCTGCCCGTCAGCAGGAAGACGCCGTCATCGAAGCCGCGCCTGATCCAGTCGTTATGGGCCGGCATCAGGACTGCCGCACGGGACTTGTTGGCGGAGAAGCGGAGCGCGACGACAAACATAGGGCTACCTTTCCGGCGAATGGATCAGGCGACTGACAGGGTGTTTTCGAGCGGTTTCAGGCCTTCTAGCCAAGCCGACATGTCCTCGACCTCCTGCTGGATGAAAGCCTCGTCGTGAAAGGCGGCCGCCAAGGTTGCGACGCCCTGGCTGCGCATCAGCACATGCATCGCCAGCCTGTCCGCTTCGGCCGCACAGCCGAGCGCGACGAACTGCGACGCGAGCCAGTCCCGGAACAGGGTGAAGATCTCGGCCGCGTACTGCTGTGCGTGATGGTCGAGTTTCGCAAGCTCGTTGCAGAGCGTGCCGACCGGACAGCCATGGCGCATGATCTTGGTGCGATTGGCGGTCAACATGCCGATGAAGCAACCTATGCGCGCGCGCGGCGTCTCGACCTCTCCCTGCCAGCGCTCCAGCATGCTGCGCGTCCGGTCCAGCCGCAATGCGATCACGGCCGCGAGAATCTCGTCCTTCGCCCTGAAAAGATAATAGAAATTCCCGCGGGAAATGCCGACGGCCGCCGCGATGTCGGCAAAGGCGGTCGGCTCGTAGCCGCGCTCGTAGAAGAGCTGATCGGCCGCAGCGACGATTTGCTGCCTGGTGGCGGCTGCCCTCACGCCGGACCTCCCCGTTCTCCCTGCGGACCGAACATCTCGCTAGGTCACCCGTCCTAAATCTCAATTAGGACAAACGACCTAAATCGTCAAGGGTTTGTATCGGCCAAAGAAAAACGCCGCCGGAAACCCGGCGGCGCTGGAACTGAGTTGGCTGCCACGGCGAGCGGCAGCCCAAGGACTTGCGACTGGGCTCAGGCCGCCTTCTTGGCGCCGAAGGTCGGGTCGAGCTCGCCCTTGGCATAGCGCTTGGCCATGTCGGCCAGGGTGATGACGCGCTTGATCTTCGAGGCTTGGCCGGCGGTGTTGAACTCTTCCAGGCGCTGCTTGCAGAGCTTGGTCATCGCTTCCATGGCCGGCTTCAGATACTTGCGCGGATCGAACTCGCCGGGGTTCTCGGACAGGATCTTGCGGATCTGGCCGGTCATCGCCATGCGGTTGTCGGTGTCGATGTTGATCTTGCGTACGCCATGCTTGATGCCGCGCTGAATCTCCTCGACCGGGACGCCCCAGGTCTGGGGCATCTTGCCGCCATACTGGTTGATGATGTCCTGCAGGTCCTGCGGCACCGAGGACGAGCCGTGCATGACGAGATGCATGTTCGGCAGCTTCTTGTGGATCTCCTCGATGACATGCATCGCCAGGATCGCGCCGTCGGGCTTGCGCGTGAACTTGTAGGCGCCGTGCGAGGTGCCCATCGCGATGGCGAGCGCATCGACCTTGGTCTCGGCGACGAACTTCACCGCCTCGTCGGGGTTGGTCAGGAGTTGGTCGTGGCTGAGCTTGCCCTCGAAGCCGTGGCCGTCCTCCTTCTCGCCCTCGCCGCTCTCGAGCGAACCGAGCACGCCGAGCTCACCCTCGACCGAGATACCGCCGAGATGGGCCATGTCGGTGACGGTCTTGGTCACGCCGACATTGTAGTCCCAATCGCCCGGGGTCTTGCCGTCGGCCTTGAGCGAGCCGTCCATCATCACCGAGGTGAAGCCGGCCTGGATCGCGGTCATGCAGGTCGCCGGCTCGTTGCCGTGGTCGAGATGCACGCAGACCGGGATATGCGGGTAGATCTCGGTGACCGCGTCCATCATGTGCTTGAGCATGATGTCGTTGGCGTAGGAGCGCGCCCCGCGCGAGGCCTGGATGATCACCGGAGCGTCGGTAGCGTCCGCAGCCGCCATGATCGCCAGCGCCTGCTCCATGTTGTTGATGTTGAAGGCCGGAACGCCGTAGTCGTTCTCGGCGGCATGGTCGAGCAATTGGCGAAGCGTGATACGGGCCACGATGATCCTCCGGTTGGACTCTGCTTTACCCGGAGGGTTTAGAATCGAACTGTGGCGGACGCAAAGCGAAAGCCGACGAAAGCGTGAATCCGGCTCAGCGCAGTCGCGCTTCGACAGCCGCCATCCGGTCCTCCAGCTTGACGATACGGTCGATCTCGAGCTGGTTCAGTCGCTCCTCATAGACGCCCGCCGTCCCGCGCATCATTACCAGCATGGCAGCCGTGTTACGGCGCTCCTGCTTCTGGATCACTTCGAGACGATCGAGGCGTTCCGTCACATCGCGACGAAACGCAGCAAGATCTTCCTGAATTTTCATCAGGATTTGCGGGACAACGTCTTTGATGTTCTCGCTCATGAACGAGAACATAGCATAAACATTCCGCCACGCAACCGCAGGCTGCGGCAGGGCTCAGCCCTTGCGGAGCGCCTCGACGCCCGGCAGGGCCTTGCCTTCCATCCATTCGAGGAAGGCGCCGCCCGCCGTCGAGACATAGGTCAGGTCGTCGGCGACGCCGGCATGGTTCATCGCCGCTACCGTGTCGCCGCCGCCGGCGACCGCGACGAGCCGGTTGGTCCGGGCGCGCTCGGCCACCGCCTTGGCGACCGTCACCGTCGCCGTGTCGAAGGGCGGCAGTTCGAAAGCGCCGAACGGGCCGTTCCAGACCACGGTCTTGACCTTGTCGAGCCGCAGCACGACCTCGGCGACGCTGAGCGGGCCGGCATCGAGGATCATCTCGTCATCGGCGACCTCGCCGATCGAGACGACGCGGTGGCCGGGATTGGCCTTGAACTCGCGCGCCACCAGCGCATCGACCGGCAGGAGGATCTCGCAGCCGGCGGCCTTGGCCTTCTCCTCGATCTCGCGGGCGGTCGCGACGAGATCATGCTCGCAGAGCGACTTGCCGACATTGACGCCGCGCGCCGCGAGGAAGGTGTTGGCCATGCCGCCGCCAATGACGAGCAGGTCGACCTTCTTCACCAAGTTGCCAAGCAGCTCGAGCTTGGTCGAGACCTTGGCACCGCCGACGATCGCCAGCACCGGCCGCGCCGGGCTGTCGAGGCCGGCAGAGAGCGCCTCGAGTTCGGCCTGCATGGTGCGGCCAGCATAGGCCGGCAGCACATGCGCCAGCCCCTCGGTCGAGGCATGCGCCCGGTGCGCCGCGGAGAAGGCGTCGTTGACATAGACATCGCCATTGGCGGCGAGCGCCTTAACGAACTCCGGATCGTTCTTCTCGTCGCCGGCATGGAAGCGGGTGTTCTCGAGCAGCAGCACCTCGCCATTCTTGGCCGCAGCGACCGCCTTGGCGACATCCTCGCCGATGCAGTCGCCGACGAAGATCACGGGCTGGCCGAGCGCATGGGCGAGCGCCGGAACGACCTGCCTCAGGCTGTTCTTCTCATCGCGGCCCTTGGGCCGGCCGAAATGCGCCAGCAGGATGACCTTGCCCCCCTTCTCGGAGATCTCGCGGATCGTCGGCAGCACACGCTCGATCCTTGTCGCGTCGCTGACCTTGCCGTCTTCCATCGGCACGTTGAGGTCGACGCGGACGAGAACGCGCTTTCCGGCGAGGTCGGCGTCGTCGAGGGTGCGGAAAGCAGGCATCGCAGTCTCTTCCGAAGGTCGGGGCGTGGCAGGGTCAGCGTGACAGCGTCAGCGCGGCAGGCTCGGCGGCAGGATGCCGGGGACGCCGTTCTTCAGCACGATCACGGTGAGGATCACCGTTAGGACGGCGGTCACGATGCCGGTCAGCAACAGCGCGCCAAAACGCGGCGTCGCGTTGACGCGCTGGCGGAGCGTCGAGAGTTCCTCGCGCAGCCCGGCGAAATCCATGGTGCCGGCGGCGAGGTCGACCTTCTGGGCGCTGCGCTCGAGCGAGGCTTCGGCACGGGTCAACACGGCCTCGTAGCGGGCGAACTTCTCTTCGATCCGAGCCGCCTTCTCCTCGATCCGCGAGAGCTGGTCGAGCTTGCGCGGATCGCTGGCGACGGTTGGTTCGGCGGCCTTGATCTCGGCGGCGCGGGCCGCGGCGGCTTCCGCCATGGTCGGGGCGGGCGGAATAATCGCCTCGGGAGCGGGCGACGGGTTCGCGACGGTAGGCTCGATCTTGTTCATGGGCTCTGGCTTTCCCGTTCGTGAAAGTGGAATGGCCGCGCCGGGCGCGGCCATTCAGGGACCCTTCTGGGTCAGATCAGCTTGGCCATGGCGACGGCGGTGTCGCTCATCCGGTTCGAGAAGCCCCACTCATTGTCGTACCAGGTGAGGATGCGGACGAACTTCTCGTCCATCACCTTGGTCTGGTCGAGCGCGAAGGTCGACGAGGCCGGGTCATGGTTGAAGTCCATGGAGACGTTCGGCTGGTCGGTGACGGCCAGGATGCCCTTCAGCGGCCCGCGCTTGCTGGCCTTGATGATGGCCTCGTTGATCTTCTCGACCGTGGTCTTGCGCTTCGCCATGAACTTGAAGTCGACGACCGAGACGTTCGGCGTCGGCACGCGGATCGAGGTGCCGTCGAGACGGCCTTTCAGCTCGGGGATGACGAGGCCGATCGCCTTGGCGGCGCCGGTCGAGGTCGGGATCATCGAGAGCGCTGCGGCGCGGGCCCGGTAGAGATCCTTGTGCATGGTGTCGAGCGTCGGCTGGTCGCCGGTATAGGCATGGATCGTGGTCATGAAGCCCTTGTCGATGCCGACCGCGTCCTGCAGCACGCGCACGACCGGCGCGAGGCAGTTCGTGGTGCACGAGGCGTTCGAGACGACGAGGTGGTCCTTGGTCAGCTCGCCATGGTTGACGCCGTAGACCACGGTGAGGTCGGCGCCGTCGCAGGGAGCCGAGACCAGCACGCGCTTGGCGCCGGCGGCGAGATGGGCGGCCGCCTTCTCCTTGGTGGTGAAGATGCCGGTGCACTCAAGCGCGATGTCGACGCCGAGCGCCTTGTGCGGCAGGTCCTTGGGATCGCGCACGGCAGTGACTTTGATCGGCCCGCGGCCGACATCGATCGTGTCGCCCGAGACGGTGACCGTGCCGGGGAAACGGCCATGCACCGAATCGAAGCGGAAGAGATGGGCGTTGGTCTCGACCGGGCCGAGATCGTTGATCGCCACGACCTCGATGTCCTTGCGCTTCGACTCGATGATCGCGCGCAGAACGTTGCGCCCGATGCGGCCGAAGCCGTTGATCGCCACCTTGACCGTCATCTCAATCCTCTCCTTCGCCGTTCGGCGGCGCAGCCAGCGCCATTAGTGCGGGCAAATCGGCCAAACCATGGCAGATCCATGGTCTGACCACAGAAACTCAGGCGTTATGGCGCTTGATCGCCGCTTCCGCCACTGCTTCCGGCGTAATGCCGAAATGCGCGTAGACCTGCTTGTAGGGGCCGCTGGCGCCGAAGGAGGACATGCCGACGAAGCCGCCATCGGCCCCGACCACGGCGTCCCAGCCGAAGCGCACCGCCGCCTCGACCGCGATCTTGACCGGCGCCTCGCCGATGATCGCCGCCTTCACCGCCTCGTCCTGCTCCAGCAGGAGCTCGAGCGAGGGCACCGAGACGACGCGGGCGCGCACGCCCTTCTCGGCCAGGAGCTTGCGCGCCGCGACCGCGATCTCGAGCTCGGAGCCCGAGGCGAAGAGCGAGACCTGCGCCTTGCCGCCCTCGGCCGCGAGCAGCTCGTAGCCGCCCTTGGCCGAACGGTTGGTCGCCGTGCCGTCCTGACGCAGCGGCGCGAGGTTCTGACGCGACAGGGCGAGCACGGTCGGGCCGTCGGTGCGCTCCAGCGCGATCTGCCAGGCTTCTGCGGTCTCGATCGCGTCGGCCGGGCGCAGCACGCGCATGTTCGGCATCGACCGCAGCGAGGCGAGATGCTCGACCGGCTGGTGGGTCGGCCCGTCCTCGCCGAGGCCGATCGAGTCATGCGTCATCACGTAGACGACCGGCAGCCCCATCAGTGCGGCGAGGCGCATTGCCGGGCGCGCATAATCGGCGAAGACCAGGAAGGTGCCGCCGGCGGTGCGGAAGCCGCCATGCAGGGTGATGCCGTTCATCGCCGCCGCCATGGCGTGCTCGCGGATGCCGTAGCGGATGTAGCGGCCCTTCGGGGTCTTCGGGGTGAAGTCCTCGAGGCCCTTGGCCTTGGTGTTGTTCGACGGCGTCAGGTCGGCGGAACCGGAGACCAGCTCCGGCATCACCGGGACGATCGCGTCGAGCGCCAGCTCCGAGGCCTTGCGGGTCGCGACCGCCTGCGGATTGGCGGCGAGCGCCTTCTTGTGGGCGGTGACCGCCTTGCCGAGTTTGGCCGGCGGGGTCAGGCCGAGACGGCGCTCGAACTCGCCGTGCTTGCGCTCGGAGAGGCCGGCGAGCAGGTCCTGCCAGTCCTTGTGGGCGGCGGCACCGGCGGCGCCGAGGCCACGCCAGGCCTTGAGCACGTCGGCGGCGACCTCGAACGGTCCGCCGGTGATGCCGAGCGCCTTCTTGGCGGCGGCGAGTTCCTCGGCGCCGAGCGGCTCGCCATGGGCCTTGGAGGTGCCGGCCTTCTTCGGCGCGCCGAAGCCGATCACCGTCTTGCAGGCGATCATGGTCGGCTTGTTGGACTTCTGGGCGCGGCGGATCGCGGCCTCGATCGCATCGGGATCATGGCCGTCGACGCGCTCGGACTTCCAGCCGCAGGCTTTGAAGCGGGCGACCTGGTCGACCGAATCGGAGATCGACAGCGGCCCGTCGATCGAAATGCCGTTATCGTCCCAGAGCACGATCAGCTTGTTGAGCTTGTGATGGCCGGCGAGCGCGATCGCCTCCTGGCTGATGCCCTCCATCAGGTCGCCGTCGGAGGCCAGCACATAGGTCTTGTGGTCGACCAGCTTCTTGCCGAACTCGGCGGCGAGCATGCGCTCGGCCATCGCCATGCCGACCGCGGTGGCGAGCCCCTGGCCGAGCGGGCCGGTGGTGGTCTCGACGCCCTTGGTCATGAAGTTCTCGGGATGCCCCGGGGTCTTCGATTCGAGCTGGCGGAACTTCTTGAGGTCGTCGAGCTCGAGGCCGCCCGTGCCGGTCAGGTAGAGCAGCGCGTAGATCAGCATAGAGCCATGGCCGGCCGAGAGCACGAAGCGGTCGCGGTCGGGCCAGGTCGGCGCGGCCGCATCGTACTTCATGATGCGCGAGAACAGCACCGCGGCGATGTCGGCTGCGCCCATCGGCAGGCCGGGATGGCCGGACTTGGCCTGCTCGACGCCGTCCATGGCGAGCGAGCGAATGGCGTTGGCGAGCCGCTCATGTTGGGCGCGGTCGATCGCTGGCATCGTCATTGGCTCACTCCGGGGGATGGGACATCCGCTCACGCGTGAAAACAGGCCGGCGAGCGGGAAACGGTTGCAGAAAAAGGCGCGCGTTCGATAGGCCCTCGCCGCGAGCGGAGTCAATTCGATCAGCGCAGGCGATTTCGGCGCAATCCACCGCTACGCGTGGGAAGGATCACCCGCCTTACCCCGACAAATCCTGTGAATCGCCCAGCCGTTCAGAGCCTTAGGGATGGCTCATGGCGCAGGCCGATCTTTCGGGGTGCGGCGACATGCACTAGGATTCCGAATCGGTTGAGCCGGTTTGTCCGGCCTGAAAAGGAAGAAACGTGGCGTTTCCAGCATTGGATCACGCCTTGTCGCGCCTCGAAGGCGCGCTCGGCCAGCTCGAAGCGGCCGCCCGCCGGCGGCTCGAAGCCGAGCGCGGTCGTGCCAATCTCGAAACCGAGCTGACGCTGATGCAGGACGACCGGGCCCGCCTCGCCGTCGAGCTCGACGGTACCATGGCCAAGCTCGGCCATGTCCAGGGCGCCGCCGAGGAGGTCGACCGGCGGCTCGACAAGGCGATGACGGCCCTGCACGAAATGGTCGCGCGCGCCGAAGCGCCGGGCGACGCCGAAAGCTGAAGAAAGACAAAGACATGCCGCAGGTGAACGTCACCATAGCCGGCAAGGCCTACCGAATGGCCTGCGGCGAGGGCGAGGAGCCCCATCTGGAGGATCTCGCTCGCATCTACGACGGTAAGATCGAGGAAATGCGCCAGGCCTTCGGCGAGATCGGCGATATGCGCCTGCATGTCATGGCGGCGCTGATGGTCGCCGACGAGGTCAGCGAGTTGCAGAGGAAGGTCGCCAGGTTGGAAGACCACCTCGCCTCCCTGCAGGGCGACGCCGGCTCGGCCGACCAGCGCGCCGGCGAGATCGAGCAGCGCGCGGCCGATGCGCTCGAGGCAGCGGCCGAGCGCATCGAGGGCGTGGCGCGAAGCCTGCTTCCGACCGCGGCAGGCTGATCGGACTATCGTCGCGAGCAGCCTGCCGCCTTTGCAATTCCTCAATCATCCCCGACTGAGGCTCGCAGCTGAACGAGTCGATAAGGGCGATGATGATGAGCGACAGGGTCCGGGTGGCAATTCTCCTCGGCGGCAAATCCGCCGAGCACGAGGTTTCGCTGATGTCCGCCGCCAATGTGGTGAAGGCGATCGACAAGGCGGCCTACGACGTCGTGCCGATCCTGATCACCAAGACCGGCCTGTGGCGCGAACTCGAACTTGAGAACGGCGTCCTGCCCGATCCGATCCCGCAGGACGGCGCCGAGCTCTGCCTGCTGCCCGGCGGCGGCGGGCGCCTGCTGCGCCTGCAGGACGGCGCCGCGCCGCAGACCCTGCCGAAGATCGACGTGCTCTTCCCGGTGCTGCACGGGCTCGACGGCGAGGACGGCTCGGTTCAGGGGCTGGCTGCGGTCGCCGGCGTCCCGCTCGCCGGTTGCGGTATCGTCGGCTCGGCCAATGCGCTCGACAAGGACATTGCCAAGCGGCTGCTGCGGGAGGCCGGGCTGGGCGTAGCGCGCTCGCTCACCGTCCGGCTGGGCGAGATGCTGAGCTTCGATCAGGCCACGGAAGCACTCGGCCTGCCGCTCTTCGTCAAGCCGGCCCGGCAGGGCTCCTCGGTCGGCGTCAGCAAGGCGACGACCGCAGAGGGCTTCGCCGTGGCGCTGGGCGAGGCCTTCCGCTACGACCGCGTCGTCCTCGTCGAGGAGTTCATCGAAGGCCGCGAGATCGAGCTCAGCGTGCTGGAACAGGTCGATGGCGAGACCATCGTCTCGCTGCCGGGCGAGATCGCCGCCGCCGCGAGCCACGGCTTCTACACCTACGAGGCGAAGTACATCGACGAGGATGGCGCCCGCGTCGAGGTGCCCGCCAATCTGCCGCAGGATACGATCGCGAACCTCCGGCTCCTGGCGAAGCGCGCCTTTTACGCACTCGGCTGCGACGGCATGGCCCGTGTCGACTTCTTCCTGCGCCCGGACGGCAGCGTACTGGTCAACGAGATCAACACCATCCCCGGCTTCACCGACATCAGCATGTTCCCGAAGGCGCTCGCCGCCAGCGGCGTCGCCTATCCCGACCTGATCGACCGCGTGATCCGCCACGGACTGGCCCGCGGGGCCTGAGCTGCAAGCTTAGCTCGCCGCACAATTTCTGGGGTGATCGCATGAACCCTCTGGCGCTTTGCCGGCATGCGCCTTACCTTGTCCGTGCGGGGCTGCCTGGTGCGTGAGAGTCATGTATTCCCGGGCCCATACGACTCCCTAGGGAGCTGTCCCTGACTGGGTCCCTGGACCCGGACACACGGCGCCCACCTACTTTGTAGGTGTCCCGGGATCGAAATCTCCACGGCCGAGGTGGCTCCGCACTTTCCATGACCGAAGCCGCCTCTCCCGCCCCCTCCCCCCGCAAGGCCCAGCTGCGTGCCGAGGCCCTGGCCCGGCGCGACGCGCTCGAACTCGACGACCGCCTGATCTGGGACGAGGCGATCACCGAACGGGTGCTGGCCCTGCCGGCCTTCCCGCAAGGCCCGGTCTCGGCCTATTGGCCGATGCGCTCCGAGGCCGATCCGCGCCCGATCCTCGAAGCGTTGCATGAACGCGGCCTGACGCTCTGCCTGCCGGCGATCGTCGGCGGACGCATGCATTTCCGGCGCTGGGCGCCCTGGGAGCCGATCGTCCCCGGCGGCTTCGGCACGCTGGTGCCGCACCCTTCCGAGGCCGAGGCTCGGCCGGCCGTGCTGATCGTGCCGCTAGCCGCCTTCGACCGGCGCGGCTACCGCATCGGCTACGGCAAGGGCTATTACGACCGCGCCATCACCGAGCTGCGCCCGATAGCGACTGTCGGCATCGGCTATGCCGCCCAGGAAATCCCGGCCGTCCCCGATGAGTCGCATGATCGCAGTCTCGACTGGATCGTCACCGAGAACGAAACCATACGCTGCGCCTGAGCCGCACGGCGGTTGATTTGCCGACGCAATCGCGGCAGTGAAAGCGACCGCTGCTGCCACAGAGACCCCGACAATGCGTCTACTCTTCCTCGGCGACATCGTCGGGCGCGCCGGCCGCCAGGCCGTGCTCGATCGCCTCCCCGGCCTGCGCCAGCGCTGGAATCTCGACTGCGTCGTCATCAATGGCGAGAACGCCGCCGGGGGCTTCGGCATCACCGAGGCGATCTGCGACGAGATCCTCGCCGCCGGCGCCGACGTCGTCACCCTCGGCAACCATTCCTGGGACCAGCGCGAGGCGCTGGTCTTCATCGAGCGACAGCCCCGGCTGATCCGACCCGCCAACTACCCGCCCGGCACGCCCGGACGCGGCGCCGCCGTGGTCGAAGCCAGGAACGGCGCCCGCGTCCTCGTCGTCAACGTCATGGGCCGTCTGTTCATGGACCCCCTCGACGACCCCTTCGCCGCGGTCGAGCGCGAGCTGTCCGCCTGCCCGCTGCGCGACGTCGCCGATGCGGTCGTGGTCGATTTCCACGCCGAGGCGACCAGCGAGAAACTGGCCATGGGCTATTTCCTCGACGGCCGCGCCAGCCTCGTCGTCGGCACCCACACCCATGTCCCGACCGCCGACACCCGCATCCTGCCGGGCGGCACGGCCTACCAGTCCGATGCCGGCATGTGCGGCGACTATGATTCGATCCTCGGCATGCAGAAGGACGAGTCGATCCGCCGCTTCCTGCAGAAGACGCCGGGCTCCAGGCTCGAGGCCGCTCTCGGCCAGGGCACGCTCTCCGGCATCGCCGTCGAGACCGACGACGTCAGCGGCCTCGCTAAATCGGTTTCGGCGGTGAGGATCGGCCCCGAGCTCGATCAGGCCTGGCCGACCGCCTGGGATTCGTAAGGGCGCGCCGATGTCGCAGCTCTTCTCGGCCCTCGTCGCGGTCTTCGTCGGCTATGCGGCCTCGGTCGCGGTCGTGTTGGCGGCGGCGCAGGCGCTGGGCGCGACGCCGGGCCAGACCGTCTCCTGGCTCGCAGGCCTTGCCATCGCCAAGGGGCTCGCCAGCCTGATCCTGTCCTGGCGGCACCGCATGCCGATCATCTGCGCCTGGTCGACGCCGGGCGCAGCCCTGATCGCGGCGGCGAGCGGCGTCGACATGGCCTCGGCCGTCGGCGCCTTCCTCGCCGCGGCCGCGCTGATGATGGCGACCGCCGCCTTCCGCCCGCTCGGCGCGCTGGTCGAGCGCATCCCGATGAGCATCGCCGCGGCGATGCTGGCCGGCGTGATCTTCCGCTTCGTCGTCGCGGTCTTCGACGAGATGCGCCTGCAGCCGGCGCTGGTGCTGACCCTGCTCGTCGTTTTCCTGCTGGCGCGGCTGTGGAACCCTTTCCTCGGCGTCATCGCGGCGCTGGGCGCAGGCCTCGCCCTTGCCTTCGCCACCGGCACCGCGACATTGCCGGCCGGACCGGTTGCGCTCACCCATATCGAGCTGATCGTCCCGCATCTCGACCTGACGGCGATCCTCGGCATCGGCATACCGCTCTATCTCGTCACCATGGCCGCGCAGAACCTGCCGGGCTTCGCCGTGCTGCGCGCCTCCGGCTATCACCCGCCGACCGCCTCCTGCCTGTTCGTCACCGGGCTGATGTCCTTCCTGACCGCGCCGACCGGCGCGCATATGGTCAACATGGCCGCGATCAGCGCCTCGATCTGCACCGGCGCCGACACCCATCCCGATCCGAAGGAGCGCTGGAAGGCCGGCATCTGGTATGCTTTCTTCTGGCTTGCCATCGCCGCCACCGCAGGCCTCCTGCTGGCGCTGATCCTCGCCATGCCGAAGGCGCTGATCGTCGCCGTCGCCGGGCTCGGCCTCGTCGGTTCGCTCACCGGGGCGCTCGGCCAGGCGATGGGCAGCGACAAGGAGCGCTTCGCCGCGGTCGTCACCTTCGCCGTCGCCGCCTCGAGCCTGTCGCTTTTCGGCGTCGGCTCGGCCTTCTGGAGCCTCGTTGCCGGCCTCGCGGTCTTGACATTGGACCACGTCGCGGGCCGTTTGCGCAGCCGATCATGAGCACACAACCGCCCCGCACCCGCCTGATGCTGGTCACGCCTCCGGTCCTCGACCCCGGCGCGATCTCCTTTCGCCTGATGCAGGCCTTCGCCGGTGGCGATGTCGCCGCCGTGCTGCTGCGGCTCGCGCCCGGCGACGAGCGCAGCCTGACCGAGCGCGTCAAGGCGCTCGCTCCTGCTGTGCAGGCCCAGAACGTCGCGCTCGTCGTCGAGGCCTCGGCCCAGGTCGCCAGCCGCGGCGGCGCCGACGGGGTCCACATCACCGAGGGCATCGAGGCGATCGCCGAAGCGCGCTCCAGCCTGCGACAGGAACGGATCATCGGCGTCGGCGGCCTGCGCGCGCGCCATGACGCCATGGATGCCGGCGAGGCCGGTGTCGACTATGTGATGTTCGGCGAGCCGCGCCCGGACGGCTCGCTGCCGCCTTTGCCGGCGGTGATCGAGCGCGCCTCCTGGTGGGCCGAGATCTTCGAGACGCCCTGCATCGCCTATGCGCCGGACGCCGAGTCCGTGCCGGCGCTGGTCGAGACCGGGGCCGAATTCCTCGCGCTCGGCGAATGGCTCTTCGCCGAGGATGTCGACATCCGCGCCGAAGTCGGCGCCGCCGATGCCGCGATTGCCGATCACGCGGCGCGCAAGGGGGTCCGATGAGGCTGCGCTTCGCCCTGCTGGCGCTGGCCTTCGCCCTGCCGGCCCGGGCGGCGGAGCCCGACCTCGCCTATGGCGCCTATCAGGCCGGCCATTATCGCCGCGCCCAGACGGAAGCGCTGAAGCGGCTGGAGGCCAACCCGAACGACGCCGCCGCGATGACCCTGCTCGGCGAGATCTACCGCCAGGGCCTAGGCGTGCGCGACGACGCGACCGCCGCGGCCGACTGGTACCGGCTCGCCGCCGAGAAGGGCGACGTCAACGCCGTCTTCGGTCTCGCCATGGCGACCCTGGAAGGCCAGGGCGCGCCGCGCGATCCGGCCAAGGCCGGCGCCCTGCTGGAAAAGGCTGCAGCCGCCGGCCACCCGGCCGCGAACTACAATCTCGCGCTCGCTTTGCTCGCGACCGGCAAGCCCGAGGACGACAAGCGCGCCATCGCCAGCCTCGAACTCGCCGCCGGTGCCGGGCTCGGAGACGCGATGCACGCGCTCGCGGTGCTCAGCAAGCTCGGCCGCGGCGGTCCCGCCGACGCCCAGAAGGCGGCACAGTGGATGGCCAAGGCCGCCGCCAGTGGCAATCTCGCCGGCGAGGTCGAATACGCGATCATGCTGTTCAATGGCGACGGCGTCGCCAAGGACGAGCGCGCCGCTTCGCGGCTCTTGATCCGCGCCGCCAACAAGGGCAACGCCATCGCCCAGAACCGGCTGGCCAAGCTCTACCAGTTCGGCCGCACCGTGCCGCCCGACCTCGCCGAGGCCGCCGCCTGGCACCTGGCGGCCCGCGCCCAAGGCCTTCCCGACGCGGCACTCGACGATCTGCTGGAGCGGCTTTCGCCGGAGCAGCTCGCCCGCGTCGCCCGCCTCGCCGCCGACCGGATCGAGGCCACGGCCTTGACGACGCCGAGCCAACCGAGCAAGTGACGGCCGAACGCGCGCCGCGCAGGCGGCGCCGACCATCCTCGCTCTTTGATAGCCTGCCCCTTTTCGTAGCGCCCGCCGCGCCCTGAGGTTCTGAAGATGATCCGTTCCCCGCTTATGACCGTGATGACCGACGCCGTGATGAAGGCGTCGCGTTCGCTGAAGCGCGATTTCGGCGAGGTCGAGAACCTGCAGGTTCTGGCCAAGGGCCCGGGCGACTTCGTCTCCAAGGCCGACCACAAGGCCGAGGAGATCCTGCGCGCGGCCCTGGAGAAGGCACGCCCGGGCTACGGCTTCGTCATGGAGGAGAGCGGCGTCGTCGTCGGCACCGACGAGAGCAACCGCTGGCATATCGATCCGCTCGACGGCACCCACAACTTCCTGCGCGGCATTCCGCACTGGAACATCTCGGTCGCCCTGGAGCGAGACAACCAGTTCATCGCCGGCGTGGTCTACGACGCCGCCAAGGACGAGCTCTTCATCGCCGAGAAGGGCAAGGGCGCCTATGTCAACAACCGCCGCATGCGCGTTTCCGGCCGCCGCGAGTCGGCGGACATGCTGATCGGCATGGGCGTGCCGCATATCGGCAAGGGTGGCCACCCGCTCTTCCTGAGAGAGCTCGGCGCGGTGATGAGCCGCTTCGCCAATGTCCGCCGCATGGGCTCGGCCGCGCTCGACATCGCCTATGTCGCCGCCGGACGCATGGACGCCTATTGGGAGCGCGGCCTCAACACCTGGGATTTCGGCGCAGCAGCCGTGATGGTGCGCGAGGCCGGCGGCACCTTCGGCACGCTCGACGGCAAGCAGCCGACCTCGGCCCATGACGTGATCTGCGGCAACGAGGCCGGCGAGCCAGCCCTGCGCGCCGCGCTGAAAACCGTGCTTTAAACAGATTGCAACGAGTTTCTGCTCAATCTTGAGTTGCGCAAGACAGCCCGGCAAGAATTTGCCGGGCTGTCTGCCTCAGATGGGCAGAAGGCACCTATATGCTGGATAAAATCATCGCATTTTACAGCAGAAATAACAAAAATCAGCAATTCTACGAATATGTAATTATATCTCTTGCCGTAATCCATATTGTAATAATAAGCAACATCCCTACAATTCTCGATGCTCATCCAATACGAATTTTTGACATATTACTCAACTCGACATTATTCATTTTTGCGATACTGCCAATTTTAGCCGTACGACAACTGTGGAAAATCAACAAAGCCGCCCGCTTCTTCCTGTCGGCATCGCCAGGACGCGCCTCCAGGCGGGTGCGGGCAGGTCGCCTTGAGAACGCAATAATCACGGAAATCGAAACTGCCAAAAAACTACCCAAAAAAGAAACTAGAACACATATCAACCATAAAATTGATGAATTGTTTGGAAAATACACCACACTATCATTTCTTTACATGATTCCATTTTCTTTTATGATTATTGTCTGGTTAATAATAGGATTCAACTATCACAATTCAGTCTTTGAATTGATTCAAAACCAAGCATCCGGACAGTGGGACAAAATATCTAAACTGGCTGAAATTCACAGCTCGAAAACAAATCTTGTAACGAATTTGCTCTGGGCTACCGTTGCACTACAAATCGCGTCGCAACTTGCTGTAAAGGCGGCCTATAGCGACCTGCGCAACGCCGTCGAAGGTTGGTTGATGAGTGAGCCCATGAAGAGCGGGGCCGAGGCAATCTCACCCTCGACAGCCCCCTGACTCCACGCCCGAGGAACTTCATCTGAACGAGCCGCATTCGCGCTTGATCCCGGCGTGGCGGGAGGCGACATTGCCGGAGGCGGAGAAACCGGAACGGAATACCACGCATGGCCAATGACGAAGCGGCCCCGGAGGCCGTGGCGCGGGAGAATGCGGCTGCGGCCCCGATGTCCGCGCTGCATTCCGAAACGCTCCGCTTCTCGCGGCCGCTGCGCTATTTCATTCGCGCTTTGGTCTTCCTGGCGCTGATCGGCTTCCTGATCTTCATCCTCCAGGCCGGCCTGCGCTCCGCCTTCATGACCAATCCGGGCCTGAACGGCCTGATCGTCGGCGCGCTCGCGGTCGGCGTCCTGATCGCACTGCGCGAGCTCTGGCGCGTCGACAGCGAGGCCCGTGCCGCGACGCGGCTGGCCGCCAGCCCGGCCGACGCCGCCATTCGCCGCTCGCAGGTGATCAGCCCGCTCGCCTCCGTCCTGCCGGCGCTGCAGCGCCGCAGCCTTGCCTCCGACCAGGCCGCGAGCCTGCTCGAATCGATCGCGGTCAGGCTCGACGATGGCCGCGAAGTGCTGCGCTATCTCGCCGGCCTGCTCGTCTTCCTCGGCCTGCTCGGCACCTTCTGGGGCCTGCTAGACACGGTGTCCTCGGTCGGCAACGTCATCAAGAGCCTGCGCACCGGTGCAGAGTCCGGCGTTCTCTTCGACGAGCTCAAGGCCGGCCTCGCTGCGCCTCTCGCCGGCATGGGCCTGTCCTTCTCGTCCTCGCTCTTCGGCATCGCCGGCTCGCTGGTACTCGGCTTCCTCGAACTCCAGGTGGCGCAGGCCCAGCGCCGCTTCCGCAACGAGATCGAAGGCTATCTCGGCGCCAGCACCACCGCGAGCCAGGCAGCCAGCCTCGACGGGCTCGGCGAGCGCTTCGACAAGCTCCATGCCGCGATCCAGGAAGGCGCCAACAGCCGCGCCGCCGCGCAGGCCATGGCCAATCTCGCCGAGGGCATTCAGGGCCTCGTCCAGCACATGCGTTCCGAGCAGCAGCTGATTCGCGACTGGGTCGAGGCCCAGGCCGCGCGCGAAAAGGATCTGAAGCGCCTGATAGAGCGCCTCGCGGCCGATACGGTGGCGGAGCCATGAGCACGCCACAGATAGCGATGACGAATCTCCTGCTCGTATTCCCGCGGGTCGTCCCGGGCGACTGCAAGGAGACCCGGGACCCATGCCGGAGCCTTACCGAAAGAGGTTCAGGCATGGGTCCCGGCTCTTCGCTTTGCTCCGGCCGGGACGACCGGGGTATAGAAGCATCCGCTTGAGGAGCATCTGAGCGCATGGCCCTGTCCCGCTCCCACCGCCGCGAGGACGTCAATTTCTGGCCGGGCTTCGTCGACGCGCTTTCGACGATGCTGATCGGCATCGTCTTCCTGCTGTCTGTCTTCGTGCTCGGGCAGTTCTTCCTGTCGCAGGAGATCTCCGGCAAGGACACGGTGCTCGACCGGCTGAATCGCCAGCTTTCCGAGCTCACCGACCTCCTGGCGCTCGAACGCGCCGCCGGCAAGGATGCCAAGGATTCGCTTGCCTTGCTGCAGTCGACGCTGACCACCGAGCAGGCCGAGCGCGGCCGCATCCAGGGCATGCTCGACAGCGTCAACGGCAATGCCCCGGCCCAGCTCGCCGAGAGCCAGAAGGCGCTGGAGGCCGAAAAGCAGCTTTCGGCGCGGGCCCAGGCCACCGTCGAGCTGGTCAACCAGCAGATCCTCGCCATGCGCCGCCAGCTCGCCGCGCTCGAGGAGGCTATCGGCGCCGCCGAAGCCAAGGACAAGGAAGCGCAGACGCGCATCGCCGAGCTCGGCTCGCGCCTCAATGTCGCGCTGGCTCAACGCGTCCAGGAACTGGCGCGCTACCGCTCCGACTTCTTCGGCCGCCTGCGTCAGGTGCTCGGTACGCGGCCGGACATCCGCGTCGTCGGCGACCGCTTCGTCTTCCAGTCCGAGGTCTTCTTCGACGCCGGTCAGGCGGTGCTGAAGCCGGAAGGCCGCGCCGAGCTCGACAAGCTCGGCACGATCATCGCCGATCTCGGCCGCGAGATGCCGCCCGACCTGCCCTGGATCCTGCGCGTCGACGGCCATACCGACAACCGGCCGATCCGCTCGGCCCAGTTCCCCTCGAACTGGAACCTCTCGACCGCCCGTGCCGTCGCCGTGGTCGAGTATCTGATCACCAAGGGCATTCCGGCCGACCGCATCGCCGCGACCGGCTTCGGCGAGTTCCAGCCGCTCGACGTCGCCAACAATGACGAGGCCTGGCGCCGCAACCGCCGCATCGAGTTCAAGATCACCGAGCGCTGATACGCGCCGGAAGCGAATGCGGCCGAAGCCGCATTCGCAGGGCTCGGCAGGACGACGCGCGCCGCCCTGCCGGCTCGTCAGGCCCCCAGGCGCATCTGCGCGTTCTCGAACGGCAGGCCCTCATCGTCCTGCGCCCGCCGCGACAGCTCCTTGAAGCCGAGCGCTTCGTAGAAGGCGTAGGCCTGCTTGTTGTCGGTGTAGACCTCGAGCATGAGCTCGCCCTTCAGCTTCAGCGCATGGGCGACCAGGGTCCGGCCGATGCCGTTCCCCTGCTGGCCGGAGGCGACGAACAAGCCGCCGATGAAATGCTCGAGCAAGCTGACGAAGCCGACCGGCTCGCCCGCGCGACAGGCCACCCAAGTCTCGGCCTCGGGGAGATATCTCGTCTCGATCAGGACGCGCTGCTCGCGCAGGCGCTCCTCGCCGATAAAGGGGTGGGCCAGGAGCGAAGCCTCGAACCAGATGGCCGACAGCGCTTCGAGATCCGTCGACGTCTCATAGGCGCGGATCGTCGTTTCCACGTTTTTCATGATGTTTCCGCAGATGGGAATGCAAACAGAGAAGCCCTCAAGGGGGCTAATGACACCGCGAGATGCGGTTCAGATGAGGCCTCTGCGCATTAACTTCCTTCTGCTGATGCCAGCCCTGTAGCGTCAAAGCCGACGGAGCTCAAGGCCCCTTTCTCAATGGCGAGCGCCACCAAACGGCAAGGCTTACAGACTCGGCCTGCGAGCGAAGGGAGACCTGTCGCAGGCTTCAAAGCAGCCCAGCTGCCGGGCACTTTGGCAGCCCCGTGAAAAGACATCGAAGCGCCCTCACCACGAAACCTTCACCCCGAGCCTTCCGTCATAGGCGTGGGAACGGCCATCGAGGCCGACGGAGTAGCCCGCCGAGGCGTAGAGCGCGACATTGCGGGCGATCTGGGCGTCGACGCCCGCCTTGAGCTCGGCCCAGCTGCCGCCGAGATCGGAGCGGAAGGGGATGAAGCCGGTCGCCGAGGAGAAGGAGGTCTTGGGGTTGCCCAAAAACTCGTTCCACAGGCTCGCCTTCAGCCAGGCGGTCAGCATCCGCGGCCGCCCGCCGGTTGCCGGCTCCTCCAGCGTCCAGCTCTTGGCGAGCCGCCCGCCGATCCGGCCGGCGAGCGAGTCGGCGTCGGAGAAGCGGACCAAGGCCGCGGCATCAGCCGCGGTTCCACTCGAGATCGTCTGGTAGACGATCTGCGCCTGCGGCTCGATGATCCAGCCTTGGCCGAGCGCGATCGGATAGCCGCCTTCCAGCGAGGCCGCGAAGCCGAAGGCGTCCCGGTTGAGCACGAAGCCGCGCCGGGAATCGGCCTTGGCATCGTACCATGTGCCCTGGACCACGCCGTCGAGATACCAACCCGCGGCGCCGAAATGCGTCCAGTAGGCGCCGAGCGACGTGGCGTCGATCGTGTTGCGCCCGGCCCTGATGCCGTTGAAATGCGTGACGTCGCCTTCAATCCGGCCGACCCCGCCATAGATGCCGGCATGGTCGCGCGAGCCGTCGGCATTGTAGCTGCGGTAGAGGTCGAGCCCGGCCTGGAAGGCATAGAGGTCGTAGTCGAAGTTCGGGCCGTTGCGCAGAATGCCCCAGGCCCCGCCATCCTGCTCGCCACGCCGGCCGATCACCCGGGCCCAACCCGACGAGACATAGGAGCGTCCGGGCGCGATCGCGCTCGCCGGCAATTGCACGATCGTAGTGCAGCGAAAGTTTTTCTCGGGGTTCTTGCACCAGATCGTCCGTTCCTCGGTCACCGGCACAGCCTCCGGCGGCCTGAGTTCGCCGACCCGCTCGTGCAGGCTGTCGAGCAGCGTGCGGCCATAGATCAGCTGCATCGCCGGCAGCGCCGCGTAGAGCGAGGTTTCCTGGCGGTAGTTCGGGATCACCACGGGCGCCGGCCGCGGTGTCGGCGGTGTCGGGGTCGGCGGCGTCGGTGCGGGCCCCGGATCCGGCGGGGTCGGCTCGGGCGGAGTCGGGGTCGGCGGCTCCGGCGGCACCGCGATATGCGAGCGCAGATACCAGTTCTGCGGCCCCGACGTGTCGACGCTGCCGCGGAAGAGCAGGTATTCATAAGGGCCTGCGACCACCGGATGCCCCAGCGTGAAGGTGCCGGGCACCGTGGTGCCCCCGTTGATCGCGTCCACCACAAGGATGCCGTTGGCGATGGTCAGATCGCCAGGGCCAATCGTATTGGCGATCAGGAGCGGCGAACGTCCGGATGCCTGCCCGCCATCGATGATCAGGCGGTCGGATGGCGATGCGTCAGCGCCGAGGAAGGTGTTCAGGCCGATGCGGCCGTCGATGCCGACGTAGTTCACGACCGTCAGAGTCTTGTAGCTGGCGAGCAGCGCCGGGTCGCCAGTCGGCGGCGTGTACTGGATCAGGCTGGGATCGTTGACGAGATTGGTGACATTCGAGTTGCCCGTCATGATCCAGGTGCTGTCGACCAGCGTCACGTTCGAGACACTGCCGGGCGCGGTGAAGGCCGAGCCGATGACGGTCGAGTTGGTCAGCGTCACATTGGCGAGGCCGGGGACAACCGGCAGACCGGGCGGCGCCCCGATTGGCGGGAGCCCCATCGGAGGCGGAAGATCGGGATCAGGCGGGTCGGGCACGCCAGTCTGCGGCGGCGACTGGATCAGTGGCGGGAAATCCGTACTCTGTCCGACGCGAAGCCACTCCCCGCTTCCGCCTGCCGTCGAGTTCGTCAGCGAGACATTGCCGTTCCCCGCGACGCCGATCGTCGGGCCGCTGAGATTGGCAAGCCTGCTATCGGTGAAGCGGGCATTGGACACCGCATCGGGCGCGCCGATGACGAAGAGTGCCGCCGAAGCCCCACCCGTTGCGACCACGCTTGCATTGTTGCCCACGATCAGACCGCCCGCTTCGGCGACCGAGCCATGCGCCGCCAGGCCGGACGCCACGACATCCGTCCGGTTCATCGTCACCGAAGTCGGATTGTCGCGCGAAAGCGCGCCATGCGCGCCGGCACCTTGCGTCCGGACTTGGGAATCGTTGGCGACCACCCGCGCCTCGCCGCGTCCGGTGACCGGCCGGGTGCCGTAGTCGCCGAGCACGGCGCGCAGGCCCACGGCATTGATTCCGGTCGTCAGGACGACAGCCCTGTTGACCGTCGCGAGGGCCAGCGGCGCGGAAATGTCGTTGCGCGACTGGGCCGCGACGGCATGCGCGAGATTGCCGCTGGTCGTGATCGAAAGATCGCTGGCCGTCAGGTTTGCGGCGAATTGCGCCCCCGTCTGCTCGGTCACGGAGAAAAGCCCGATGCCGCTGGTCCCGGAGGTCGTGACCCGGCCCTGGGAGAAGGTCGCAACGCCGCCATCGTCCGCGACGACACCCATCGCGAGCAGGCCGGAGGTTGTCACCGTCGTCCCGGTCGCGGTCAGGATGCCATTGGGGTTGCGCGCCGTGAGAGCGTGCGGACGGGCTCCCGACCGGACCTCGCCTCCGGTGGTGGTGACCACGGCGTCGGTGAGGTTGATCGTCCCGTCGAGGTCGGCGATGACGCCCATGGCGTTGTCGTTGCCGGAGGTCGTTACCGTGACATTCGTCGCATTGACGCTGCCGCCGCCCGAGGCCGCGATGCCGGGGCTGTCGCGGCCATCCGTGGTCGAGGACCCGCCCGTCATGGTCGCGGTCGCGCCAGAATTCACACGCAGGCCATAGCCGATCAGCGTCGGGCCGCTGACGCCCTGTATCGCCGTATTCGTCAGCGTGACCGCGGAGCCGGCGTCCTGGACCAAGACCGAAGTTGGCCCGGCAGAAGACAACGTGCCGCCGCTGACATTCGCCTGCCCCCCACCGGCGACGAACAGCGCGTTGGCACGATTGCCCGCTGCCGAAACGCCGGTGTTGGCGATCGTCGCGGTCGATCCAGCGCCCTGGATCGATATGCCGGTACCCCGCTGCCCGGTCATCGTGATGGTGCTGCTGGTGAGGCTGAGCTGCCCCCCGCTGAGCACGCGCGCGCCCGCGGCGGGATCGGTGTCGGCGGCGGAGGTGGCGCTCGACGTGATCGTCGCGCCGGTCAGGGAGACCGCGCCACCACTCTCGATGCGGACCGGGCTCGAGAAGTTACCCGTCGTGCCGAGGGTGAGGTTCGTACCGGTGATCTGGCTGCCCGCTCCGGTCGCGAACAGGGCATGGCCTCCGGCGATCACCGCCGTGCCGACGCCGGTCGTCGAGATCGCTGTGCCGTCGAGAAGGATACTGCCGCCATTCTGGGCGAAGGCACCGAAGGACGCTCTCGAGCGCGTCGCGATCGTTCCGCCCGTGACGTTGATGAGGCTTCCGGCACCATCTGAAACGAGCGCGTTATTGTTCAGCCCACCGGCCGCCCCCAGTGTCGTGACATTGGTGTTCACGAGCGTGACCGCGCCTCCCGAGAGCGCGCTCACCCCGATCAGGTTGTTGGCCACGGTCGTGCCGTTCGCCGGACCGAGCGTAACGCTGGAGCCGGTGGCGCTGACGGAGCTGCCCGTCCCGGTAGCCTGGAGGCCGATCTGTCCGGCTGCCGTCGCGGTCGTGATCGCGGTCGTCGCGAGCGTGCTGCCGTTGAACAGAATCGCGGCTGTGTTCTGAGCCCGCGCACCGGTCGTCGTGGCAGCGGCGAGGTTCGTGGTGATGCCGTTGCCGGTGATCAGTCCGCCCGCTCCGGTGGCGCTGAGGCCAATCGCGTTCGCGGGTGTGACGGTCACCACCGTCCCCGGCGTCACCGTGCATGGCGAGCCATTGACGACGATCGGAGAAGGACAGACCTGCGAGCGGGCGGGGCCGCTCAAATACAATGACACCGAGAGAGCCGAGACTGCGTACAGAGGCCAGCGAACCATCGGACGCTCCATTTCCGGAACCTTCCGACCGGGGACGCCTCTGCTCCCGCGTGACCGCCTCTGTCGGTCGTCGTGCCGATACCCTTCTGGGTTCTCAGGGCGGGAGCAACATCCCGGACCAGAAAGGCCCACTCAGAATCAAGGCAAGTGCCGACGAGGATGAGCCCGGCTATGGTGCATGACAAGTTAAGGCCCGGAGATCGCGAACCGATTTCTGGGCCTTACTCACGATATCGTAACCGGGCGGTGCCGCCGGTCCCGTGCAGTTTACCAAAAGCGACCTCGCTTCACGTCGTTCGGGCGGCGCCGCGCTTTAGGTCGAGATGGTCAACCCGCGCCACCTACAGGTCCTGCGCCGTGACCTCGCGGCGCGGCCCGCCGCGTATCGAGCTGATGATCGTCCAGGCGATGATGCCGATGGTGATCGCGGCCAGCACGGCAGCGATCGGCCGGTCGACGAGGCCGAGCAGGCTGCCGTCGGACTTGATCATCGAGTTGATGAAGTACTCCTCCAGCAACGGCCCGAGCACGACGCCGAGGATCACCGGCGCGACCGGAAAACCGTTCTCCTCCAGCACGAAGGCGAGCGCGCCGAAGGCCAGCATCAGCCCGACATCGAACAGCGAGTTGTTGATCGCGTAGGAGCCGACGATGGCGAAGAGCAGGATGATCGGCATCAGCACCTTGCGCGGCACCGTCAGTACTTTCGACGCGACCTTGATGATCGCCCAGCCGAGCGGCAGCATCATCAAATTGGCGATGACGAAGACGAGGAAGAGCGCATAGACGTTCTGCGGGTTGCTGACGAAGATCGTCGGCCCCGGCGCCATGTTCTTCATCATCAGCACGCCGATGGCGATGGCGGTGATCGAATCGCCGGGGATGCCGAAGACCAAAGCCGGGATCCAGGCGCCGGCCAGCGAAGAGTTGTTGGAAGCACCTGCCTCGATCAGCCCTTCCGGATGGCCGGTGCCGAACTTCTCCGGCTCCTTCGAGAAGCGCTTGCTCATCGCATAGGACATCCAGGCCGCCATGTCGGCGCCGCTGCCGGGCTGGATGCCAACGATCGTACCGAGTGCACTGCCGCGCAGCAGCTGCACCGGATACTGCTTGGTCAGCCGCCACATATTGGCGAAGATCGAACCGATCTTCTTGACCACGACCGGCGGCGCGCTGCCGTCGGCGATCATGTGGCGCATCACCTCCGAGCAGGCGAACATGCCGACCATCATCGGGATCAGCGAGACGCCGCCGAGCATCTCGGTGGAATCGAAGGTGAAGCGTGGCTGGCCGGCCGGGTTGTTCATCCCGACCATCGCGATCAGCAGCCCGAGCAGCAAGGCGATGCAGGCTTTCAGCGGCGTCGACGAGCCGATGAACACGGCGCCGCCGAGGCCGAGCATGACGATCCAGAAGAACTCGACCGAGCCGAAGCCGAGCGCGAAATCAGCGATCGCCGGCGAGGCCGCCATCATCACCGCCGTGCCGAACAGCCCCCCCAGCACCGAGAACCAGAGGCCGATGCCGAGCGCGAGCTCGGGCTGACCCTTCAGCGTCATCTGATAGGAATCGTCGACATAGGCCGCGGAGGCCGGCGTGCCGGGAATGCGCAGCAGGCAGCCCGGAATATCGCCGGAGAAGATCGCCATGGTCGAGGTGGTGACGATCGCGGCGATCGCCGGCACTGGCGGCATGAAGAAGGTCAGCGGCACCAGCAGCGCCGTCGCCATCGTCGCCGAAAGCCCGGGAATACAGCCGACGACCAGCCCGTAGATCGCAGAGGCGGTGATGACGGCGAGCACATAGGGATCGAGCACCATCCCCAGCGCGGTCATGTAGGCGTCGAGCATGGTCTCACCAACGGAAAGGTTCGAGCGGCCCCCAGGGCAATTGCACCCCGAGGCCGAGATAGAAGATCGAGTGCATCACCAGCGCGGCGGCCAGCGCCAGCGGCAGGGCAAGCTGCGGCCGGACACCACCGGCGAGGAACAACGTCGCCAGGATCAGCGGCGCCGTCAGCAGAAAGCCGAGCGTCTCGGCGGCCGCGATGTAGAACAGCACCGCGGCGGGCACGAGCAGCAGCCGGACGAGCGCCGCCGGGTTGCGGGCCCAGTCGGCAAGCGCCAGCGCCGGGCCGCGCTCCACGGAGCGCGCGCCCTGCCAGGCGAGGAGCAGCGCACAGAACGCCAGCAACCCGGCCAGTATCAACGGGAAGGCCGAAGGGCCGAGCGGCTGCTGCGAGGGATTGGGCAGGCTCCATGCCCCGGCCGCAATCAGCCCGGCGATGAGTATGAAGGCGAGGCCGGCGACGAGATCATTGAACTTCATGCGTACTTGCCCGGGTGAGCGATCGGAGCGCCGGAACGGCGCTCCGCGAGGGATAAGGCGAGCGGGTCTCGCTGCTACTGGCGCAGGCGCAGGCCGAGCGCGCCCATGATCTCGCCGTTGTTCTTGTGCTGCGTGGCCAGGAACTCGCCGAAGGCCGGGCCCTTGGCATAGGCATGGCCGAAGCCGCGCTCGGCGAGGAACTTCTTGTACTCCTCGGAATTCGCGACCTTGTCGGCCACCTCGACCAGCTTGGCGACGATCTCGGCCGGAACGCCGGCCGGCGCCGCAAGGCCGCGCCAAGTGCCGCCCTCATACTCCTTGCCGATTGCGTCCTTGACCGTCGGGACTGCCGGGAACGCGCCGATCTTCTCCTTCGACATCACCGCCAGCGACTTGACCCGCCCGGCATCGAACATCGGCTTGCCTTCCGGCAGCGAGGACGGGACGATCTGCACGCCGCCCGAGGCCAACTCCTGGAACCCCGGGGCCGCGCCCTGGCTCGGCACGACCACGACCGCCTTGGGATCGATACCCTCGAGCTGGAGCAGGCCCGCGAAGGCGAGGTGATAGGCGGCGCCCGCTGCCATGCCGGAGAGCTTGTACTTGCCTGCCGGCTGCTTCTTGATGTCGTCGAGCGCAGCGCGCAGATCGCCCCAGGGCGAGTTCGCCGCGACGTTGAAGGCGGCGGAATCGAAGTTCACCAGTGCGATCGGCGTCAGCTTCTCATAGGTGAAGGGCGCGGTGTTCGACCAGTAGAAGGTCGTGACCTCGGCCGTGGCGAGCCCAATCGTGTAGCCGTCCGGCTTGGCGTGGACCATTTCGGTATGGCCGACGACGCCGCCGCCGCCGGTGCGGTTGACGACGTTGACCGGCTTGCCGAGTTCCTTCTCCAGCCCTGCGGCGAGGATGCGCGCGACCGCGTCCGTGCCGCCGCCGGCGGCCCAGGGCACGACCAGGGTGATCGGCCGCTCCGGCCAGGCCGCGCTCGCCGAGAAGCTCGTGGCCGCGAAGGCGGCCGCCATCATCAGGCTCTTCAGTTTCATCTTGCTCTCCCTAGGGTTTGTCGTTCTCGGTTCGCGCCGGCTTCAGGCTGCCGGAGAGAAGGTGGTGCTGGGTGTAGCCGAGCAGTTCTTCCATCGCCCGGCGCGCCCCTGCGGGATCGCGGGCGGAAATCGCCTGCGCCACCGCGGCATGGTTCGCGAGGTTGCCGGCGAAGACGCCGACCGTGATGTCGAAGAGCGCGCTCAGGATCGTGTCGATCACGCCGCGGAAGCTGCGCAGGATCGGATTGTGGGTCGCGTCGATGATCGAAAGGTGGAAGGCCTTGTCGGCGGCGATCGCGGCGGCAGGATCGTCCTGCCCGTGCTCCATCGCAGCGAGAGCCGCCTCGATCCGGGCGCAGTCTTCGGCCGTCGCGCGCTCGGCGGCGAGGGCAGCCGCTGCCGGCTCGATGATGGCGCGCGTCTCGTCGAGCGCCAGCAGGATCTCCCGGCCGAGCCCGTCGCCGCCGCGCAGCCAGCCGAGCACGTCGCGGTCGAGCATCGACCAGTCATGGGCGGGGCGGACATGGGTGCCGTGGCGCGGGCGGACGCTGACCAGTCCCTTGGCCGCGAGCATCTTCACAGCTTCGCGGACAACGCCCCGACCGGCCTGGTAGCGCGTCTCGAGCTCGTGCTCGGGCGGCAGCGCCTCGCCGGGGGCGACCTCGCCACGCACGATCGCCGCGCCGAGATGGGCGACGATCGCACCGATCTTGCCGGGCTTGGCGCCGCGCCGCATTCCGCCTCCCTGACTTCGCCTTGTTGGCTTCGTGCGAGTTCCTTCGCACAGCAGAGCGCCACTCGCAACCATTCATCCGATGTTTAACATCCGATCTTTGATTCATGCAGGTGCGAATGCGGCTCCAGCGCGTCCTTTTCGGAACCGCCCAGGTGACCCCGCCGCCGACGCCAGTAAAAAGAAACGGGCCCTTGTCGAAATCGATCGCCGCCGAACGACAAGCTGCGTCGATGCACAAGGAGAGGAGTTCCCCCATGCGTTACGCTTGCCTGATCTATTACGATCCCAAGACCCTGTTCGGCGGCGGCGCCGAGGCCAATGCGGTTCTCGCCGAATGCGCGAACTACGACGTCAAGCTGACCGAGACCGGCCATTTCGTCGCCGGCGAGGCGCTTGAGATGCCGGACACGGCGATGACCGTGCAGATGCGCGACGGCAAGATGTCGGCGACCGACGGTCCGTTCATGGAGACCCGCGAAATGCTCGGCGGCATCGTCCTGATCGACGCGGCGGACCTCAACGAGGCCGTTCGCGTCGCCTCCGGCCACCCGATCGCCCGCATCGGCTCGATCGAGGTCCGCCCGGTCGTCGACTTCAGCACGCCGCCGCCACGACTGTGAGCACGTCCGAGGCACGCGCCGCAGTCGAGGCCGCCTATCGCGGCGAGCGGCGGCGCGTGCTCGCGACGCTGATCCGCCTGCTCGGCGGCTTCGAAGCAGCGGAGGAGGCGCTTCAAGAAGCCTTTGCCGCCGCCACCGAGCGCTGGCCACGCGAGGGCGTGCCGGCCAATCCCTATGCCTGGCTGGTCTCGGCCGGCCGCTTCCGAACGATCGATCGCTGGCGCCGCCAAGCCCGGCTGGCGGCAGCGACCACAGAGCTCGCGGCGTTGGCCGACCCCGCCATCGAACCCGCCCTGCCCGAGGAGATCCAGGACGACGAGTTGCGGCTGATCTTCACCTGCTGCCATCCGGCGCTACCGCCGGACGCGCAGATCGCCCTCACCCTGCGCGAGGTCGCAGGCCTGACGACGGAGGAGATCGCCCGCGCTTATCTCACCCGCCCGCCGATAATCGGCCAACGCATCGTCCGGGCCAAAGCGAGGATCCGCGACGAGGCCCTGCCCTATGAAGTGCCCGGGCGCACCGAATTGCCTTCCCGCCTGCAAAGCGTGCTGCGGGTCGTCTACCTCGTTTTCAACGAAGGCTATTCCGCCACAGCCGGCCCGCAGCTGACTCGGCAGGATCTCTGCGCCGAGGCGATCAGGCTCGGCCGCCTGCTCACGGCCCTGCTGCCCGACGCCGAAGCCATGGGCCTGCTGGCGCTGATGCTACTGCACGAATCGCGCCGCACAGCGCGGACCGACGACGCCGGCGACCTCATCCTGCTCGAGGATCAGGACCGCTCGCTCTGGGACCGCGCGGCGATCGCCGAAGCCACCAGCCTGATCGAGCAGGGCTTCGCGCAGCGCCGCCTCGGCCCTTATCTGCTGCAGGCGGCGATCGCCGCGACGCATGCGGAAGCTGAAAGCGTCGCCGGCACGGACTGGAACCGGATCGTCGGTCTCTACGACCTGCTCCTGCGGCTCGATCCCTCCCCGGTCGGCGCCCTCAACCGCGCCGCCGCAATCAGCCAGCGCGATGGAGCACAGGCGGGGCTCGTCGCGGTCGAAGCCGCTCTTCTCGACGGCGCCCTCGACGGCTATCCCCTCGCCCATGCGGCGCTGGCCGACCTGCACCGACGGCTCGGCCAGGACGAGGCCGCCGCAGCCTCCTACCGGCGCGCCCTCGACCTCACCCGGCAACCGGCCGAGCGCCGCTTCCTCGAGCGGCAATTGCAGCGGCTTACGCCAGGGGAAGGCTAGCGACAGGCCTCTCCGCGCCACTCACGAACCCGCGCCGCCATGCCGGCAGATGGGACCGCCCCCGACATCTTGCCCGATGCCTTCGTCCCCGCCTGTGCTAGACCTCGATCCGCAATTCGTGGCGCGCGCTGCGCCGAGCTTCGAGGGCAGGCCGCATGATCGACATCCGCATTCTCGCCGACAAGCAGGAGCTCGGCCGGCAGGCTGCGGCGCTCGGCGCCGAGACGCTCCGCGCCGCCATCGCCCGCCATGGCGAGGCGAACATCATCGTCGCGACCGGCGCCAGCCAGTTCGAGATGCTGCAGCACCTCGTCGTCGCCGAAGGCATCGACTGGTCGAAGGTCACCGCCTTCCATCTCGACGAATATGTCGGCCTGCCCGTATCGCATCCGGCGAGCTTCCGGCGCTATCTGCAGGAGCGTTTCGTCGCGCCGCTCGGCGGCAAGGTGACGTTCGTCCCGGTCAATGGCGAGGGTG
This sequence comes from Allobosea sp. WAO, assembly GCF_001509835.1. GTDB lineage: Bacteria > Pseudomonadota > Alphaproteobacteria > Rhizobiales > Beijerinckiaceae > Allobosea. The sequence continues at coordinate 110,902 of NZ_JXTJ01000010.1, read as the reverse complement.
ACGCAAAGGCCGAGACGCAGCGTCTCAACGCCTTGATCGCAGGCCGGCGGATCGATCTCTGCTTCGCCGGCATCGGCGAGAACTGCCATCTCGCCTTCAACGATCCGCCGGCCGATTTCGAGACGAAAGAGCCCTATATCGTCGTCACGCTCGACGAAGCCTGTCGCAACCAGCAGTTCGGCGAGGGCTGGTTCGAGAGCTTTGCCGCCGTGCCGGAACGCGCCATCTCGATGAGCGTGCGCCAGATCCTGAAGAGCGAGCTGATCATCCTGTCGGTCTCGGACACCCGCAAGGCCAAGGCGGTTCAGCACGCGCTCGAAGGCGAGATCTCGCCGCAATACCCGGCCTCGATCCTGCGCGAGCATCCCAATACGGTGATGTTCATCGATCCGCCGGCCGCGTCCTTGCTGAAGCAGGGCTGAGGCAGCGATGCCAGTCTCGCCCGGCCTCGTCGACCTTCAGGTCAACGGCTTCGGCGGCGTCGACTTCAACGACGCCGCGATCACCGCCGCCGATCTCGACCGGGCGCTGGAGGCGATGCTGGCGACCGGCGTCACCGCCTGCCTGCCGACCCTGATTACCGCCCATCCGCACGAATTGCAGGAGCGTTTCCGGGCGCTCGATGCAGCGGTTTCGCAAAGCCGGCTCGGCAAGCTGATGTGCCCGGGCTACCATCTCGAAGGCCCGTTCCTCAATCCGGCGCCAGGCTATCATGGCTGCCATCCGCCTGACGCGATGACCGCGGCGAAGCTCGACCTCGTCGCGGGGCTGGAGCGCGATCTCTCCCGGCCGATCCTGATGGTGACCCTCGCTCCCGAGCGCGAAGGCGCCCTTGCCTTGACCAAGGCGCTGGCGCAGGCCGGCAAGATCGTCGCCATCGGCCATTCGGCGGCCGATTTCGAGGTGGTCGCTGCGGCCGCCGATGCCGGGCTCAGCCTCTCGACCCATCTCGGCAACGGCCTGCCGCAGACCCTGCACAAGCTCGCCAACCCGGTCTTCGCCCAGCTCGCCGAGGACCGGTTGATGGCCGGCTTCATCGCCGACGGCATCCATCTCCATCCAAAGGCATTGAAGGCGCTGATCCGGGCCAAGGGCTTCGAACGTTCGATCCTGGTCACCGATGCGGTGGTCGCCGCCGCCGCGCCCGTTGGCCGCTATCACTTCGCCGGCATGGCGGTCGACCTCACGGAAGACGGCTCGGTCCGCCAGGGCGAAGGCCTGCTCGCCGGCTCGGCACTCTGCCTCGACCAGGCGGTACGCAATCTCGTCGCCTGGGGCATCGCCACCGCCGACGAGGCCCTCGCCATGGCCTCGCGCCATCCGCTCGCTGCAATCCGGCCCGCGCTCGACGCGCATGGCCTCGCCCTTGCCGAAGGCGCGGTTGAGTGGTCGGATGGTCTCTTCGTCGAGCGGGTCCGCATCGGAACTGTCGAGCGCCGCTACGAACGCCGGCACTAAGCTGCCGCGACGCCATAGCAAGACGTCGAGCCAATAACAGGGGAACGCGATGACCGACGATTTCAATGCCATCAGCCGCCGCACGGTGCTCGGCGGTCTCGCGGCTGTCGCTGCCGGCGGCCCGGCCTTCGCGGCCTCGCCGCCGCTGCCGACCAGCCCGGTCGTGATCAGCATCATGGATGTCGGCGGTGCGCTCGCCCTGATGCAGAGGGCGTTCGAGGATTACCGCACCGCCAATCCCAAGCTGGTCTCGCGCATCGCCTTCGTGAAGGCCCCGGCGCCCGAGCTCGCCAGCAAACTCAAGGCGCAGCAGGATGCGGGCAAGGTCGATCTCGACCTGATCCTGACCGGCAGTGACGGTCTCGCCGCCGGCCTCGAGCAGAAGCTCTGGCAGAAGATCCTGCCCGATTTCTCCGACAAGTTCCCGAACATCGAGGCCAATTACGAGCCGGCGGCGCTCAACCTGCACAAGGCGCAGGGCGATGGCTTCGGCGTCGTCGTCAACTACTACCCGTCCGGCCCGCTGCTCGAATACATGCCCGACCGGGTCAAGAACGTGCCGACCACGGCCGAGGAGCTGCTCGCCTGGGCCAAGGCCAACCCGAACAAGTTCATGTATGCCCGCCCGACCAATTCCGGCCCGGGCCGCACCTTCATGATGGGCTTGCCCTATATCCTCGGCGACAAGGATCCGCAGGACCCGGTCAATGGCTGGGACAAGACCTGGGCCTATCTCCAGGAGCTCGGCCAGTACATCGAGTACTATCCGGCCGGCACCGGCGCGACGATGAAGGAGTTCGGCGACGGCTCGCGCGACATCATCATCTCGACCACCGGCTGGGACATCAATCCGCGCGCGCTCGGGATCGTGCCGAAGGAAGCCAAGATCCAGACGCTGAAGGGCTTCCACTGGGTCTCTGACGCCTTCTTCATGTGCGTGCCCAAGGGCGTCCCGAACGATCGCCTCGCCGTCGTCCTCGACATCATGGCGCATGTGCTGACGCCGAAGATGCAGGCCTATTCCTATGACGAGGGCTATCTCTACCCCGGCCCGGCGGTGAAGAATGTGCCGCTCTCGCTGGCGCCGGAGGCGAGCCAGAAGGTCATCGCCGAGTTCGGCCGGCCGGAATATGCCGACCTGATCGCCAACAACCCGATCGAACTGCCGCTGAAGCCCGACAAGATGGTCGTCGCCTTCCGCAAATGGGACGAGCTTGTCGGCGCCAAGCGGGCCAAGTGACACTCTTGACGTGCTGATTGAAACTGCCCCCTCGCGCCGGATGGTGCGAGGGGCGAAACATGTACTGCCGAGGTCGATGCCGATGATCCCAGCCAGCTGGTTCCTGCGCCGCGCAGCCGGGCTCCTCGTCCTCGCCTTCCTGTTCGTCGACGGCGCACAGGCCGCGGCCCCGCAGGCGACCGAAGGCCGCTATCTCTTCGATATCCTCAAGGATCCTGTCTATCGGCGGGCCTGGTCGCGGATGATCGGCAGTCCCGGGCCGCGCGAACGCTGGCTCCGGGCCGACCGGCTCTCCGGCCCCGGCGGGCCGAGCCGCGAGGTCTGGATCGCCGGGCGCAGCTATGAGCGGGCCGATACCTGCAAGCGCCATGACTGCGGCGACAACCGCTTCGAGGTGCTGTTCGCGCCCGGCGGCACGCGGGCCGTCGGCGTGCTCCGGCAGCCCGGGCGGGCCCGCATCTTCGGCTCGCCGTCGGCGGCGGAGCGGCGCGCCTTGCTCGGTGTCTGAGCGCGCGGGGCTCGGTTGACTTCACCACGGCCTTGCGCTTCTCATCGCGGCAGAGCGCTTGGGGCGCCACCTGTCCGCGGCAAGGGAGCCTGCTCCCACCCAATCGGCTAGAGCGTATCTCACCATCGCTTTCTTCCGGCCTGTGAAGCGGACATCAGGCTCTTTCCGGAAGGAAGAACCATGTCTTCGCACATCCGCGAACTCACCGCCCGCTCGAACCTCGAAACGATCCGCCGCCAGGCCAAGCGCTGGCTGAAGGAGATCGAGACCGGCGACGCCGCCGCGCTCGCCCGCTTCCGTGCCCAGATCCAGAACCCCGCCGGCCCGCCGAAGCTGCGCGAGGTCCAGCATGCGCTCGCCCGCGAATACGGCTTCGCCAGCTGGGCGACCCTGAAGCAGGAGCTCGCCGCCCGCGAGATCGCGAGCCGCGGCCAGGCCGCCCTCATCGCGCTCTTCCTGGAAAAGTCGGCGCTGCGCTATGGCGTCAGGCCCGGCACGCAGGAATGGGGCGGCTACGAGGCCGACCGCCCTGCCCGCGGCGCCCTTGCCCTGCGCCTGCTCGAACGCCATCCCGAGATCGCCCGCGACAGCATCCACACCGCCGTCGCGGCCCATGACCTCGACGCGGTCGGCGCCTTCCTCGCCAGCGATCCCGCGCTCGCGACCCGCCCTAGCGAGTTCGACGGCTGGGCGCCGCTGCTCCGCCTCGCCTTCACGCGGCTGCCGGACCACGCGCCATCTGCCAATGCGCTGGGGATCGCAGAGCTCCTCCTCGCTCATGGTGCCGCCGCCAACGGCTTCTGGAGCGATGGCAGCAACCACTTCACCGCCTTGACCGGTGCCGTCGGTGGCGGCGAGAACGGTCAGCCGGCGCATCCACAGGCCGAGGCGCTGGCCCGGCTGCTGATCACCCATGGCGCCGATCCGCTCGACGGGCAGGCACTCTACAACAGCTCGCTCGGCGCCGACGAGACGCTGTGGCTGGAGCTGTTCTGGGAGGAGACGGCCAAGCGCGGTCAGCAGGGGCGCTGGCGCGAGCCGATCCGCGAACTGCCGGCACCGCCGCTGGACTACCTGCTCGGCAACGCCGTACCGCGCCAGCCGAAGCGCGCCGCCTGGCTCCTCGCCCATGGCGCCCGCGCCGACGCGGTCAACGCGCATTCGAAGCAAAGCCTGGTCAGGCAGGCGCTACTGGACGGACGCGAGGACCTCGTCGCGCTGCTGCGCGAGCACGGCGCCGCTCCGGTCGAGCTCAGCGAGCGCGAGGCCTTCATCGCCGCCGTCGCCCGCACCGACGAGGCCGAGGCGACCCGGCTGCTGCAGGCGCATCCGGAGTTTCACCGCGATCCCGGCCCGCTGCAGGTCGCGATCCGGCAGCACCGCCCCGAAATCGCGGCGCTGGCGCTGCGGCTCGGCGTGTCCCCGGATGCCGAAAGCCGTGACGGCGTGCGAGCGCTGCACGAGGCGGCCAGTGCCGATGCAGCGGCGATCGTCACGCTGCTGACCGAGGCCGGCGCCGAGATCGACCCGGTGGAGCGCCGCTATGGCGCGACCCCGCTCGGCTGGGCCCATCACCAGGGAGCGCAGGCCGCGCAGGCACTTCTCGCCGCGCATAGTCGCGACATCGGCGCGCTCTGCCGCGCTGGCGAGAGCGAACGGCTTGAGACGCTGCTCGCCGACGATCCCGCGATTGCCAATGCACCGACCCGTTCCGGCGAGCCGCCGCTGTTCTGCCTGCCGGATGACGATGCCAGCGCCGCCGACCTCGCCGAATTCCTGCTGGCGGCCGGCGCCGATCGGCAGGCCCGCAACGACGCCGGGTTGACGCCGGCCGAAGCCGCGCGCCGCCGCGGCCTGCTCGACACCGCCGCGCTGCTGGAAGCTCTAGCCAGCCACTGAGCGATCCGGCCGGGCCGGTCCTCCGGCCCGGTCACGCCTCGCGACCGCCCGCATCCTGCGGAAGGAAGACAAGGCTCAGCGCCCGGCCATACCGATTCATGGTACTTCCGCCGCGCGCCGATCGCGTGCCAACATGGCCGCTGCAGCCCTGTCCCAGCCATCCGCCCCACGACTGGCACGGCAAGGACGGGCTGCGGCCGCCGCTCCCTGCCGACAATCCCCGGAACCTGCTCTGAATCGAAACCGACTGACCCGCCGCCACTGCGAAAGGCCATGCTGATGAGCGCAATCCTGGTCGAGACCCGAGGCAATGTCGTCCATCTCACGCTGAACCGGCCGCCGGTGAATGCGCTGTCCCTCGCGCTCTGTACCGAGATCGCCGACATCTTCGAGCAGACCGGCGAACGCACGGACGTGCAATGCGCCATACTGGGCGCAACCGGCGCTCAGGCCTTCTGCGCCGGGCTCGACCTCAACGAGTTCAGGACCCACAGGGCCGAGGATGACGAGGCCCACGCCGCCGTGGTCCGCCGCGTCTTCAGTGCCATCCGCAACTGCGCCATTCCGGTGATCGCCGCCGTCAACGGCCCGGCGCTCGGTGCGGGCTGCGTCATCGCATCGGCCTGCGATATCCGCCTCGCCGCCGAGAACGCCAATTTCGGCCTGCCCGAGATCAATGTCGGCAGCTGTGCCGGGATCACCCATATGGGGCGCCACCTGCCGCAGGGCCTGCTGCGGCGCATGGTCTTCACCGGCAAGCCAATCGGCGCGCAGGAAGCCTGGCGGGCCGGCTTCGTCGACAGCGTTTTCCCGCTCTCCGATCTCGGCGACGCGGCCCGCACGCTCGCCGACGTCATCGCCTCGAAGGCGCCGCTCGCCCTACGCATGGGCAAGGAAGCGCTCAACCGCGTTGAGTTCCTGCCGGTCGAGGACGGCTACGCGCTGGAGCAAGGCTACAGCCTCCGCCTCCTCCATACCGAGGATGCGCGCGAGGCGACCCAAGCCGCCATCGAGAAGCGCCAGCCTCTCTTCGCGGGGCGTTGAGAGGCAGTGCCCGACAGGGCGGCTGCTGCGTTCGGGTAGGAAGTCGCGCGCCTTAGCTCGTCGCCGCCTCGATCAGCACCAGCCGCTTGCCGGCCGGGACCGTCTCGCCGGTCCGGCAGGCGATGTCGGCGACCGTGCCGGCGATCTCGGCGCTGAGCGAGGTGAAGAGCTTCATCGATTCGAGCACGATGACGACCTGCCCGGCCTCGACCTGCTCGCCCACGGCAACCCTGACCTCAGCGACCACGCCCGGCATCGCGGCGAGCACCGCACCCGATCCGGACGCGGCGCCACTACCCCCGGCGGCGATCCGCACCTCGCTCTCGATCGCGATGTCGAAGCCCTCGCCGGCGAGCACCAGCGGCACGCGCTCTGCCCCGGCCGCATGCGTGCCGCGCAGCACCCGGTCCGCGCTGGCGACTTCGAAGGACTCGCCGCTCACCGACAGCGTCAGCGCGACATCGCCCTCGGCATCGCGCACCAGCCAGCCGCCGCCCGGCGCCTGCCGGACCTCCAGCGCAGTCGTCTCCGCCTTCTCGCGCGCCACCAGGCGGGCGGTGGCGAGGCCGCCGGCGGGGGCCAGCACACGGAAGCCGGAAAGCCCGGTCCAGGCGTCGGCGGCCGGTCGCGCCTCACGCTGCCGCCGCAGCCAGAGCAAGGCTGCGACGGCGCGCGCCAGGCGTTGGTTCGGGCGCTTTGCTGCCCAGCCATCGGGAAAGGCTTCCTCGATGAAGCGCGTCGTCGCCCGGCCCTCGGCGAAGAGCGGATGCTCGACCGCGTCCACCAGGAAGGGCAGAGTCGTCGCAGGGCCGAGAATGGCGAAATCACGCAGGCTGCCCGCGAGCCGGGCGCAGGCCTCGGCGCGGTCGGCTCCCGCGGCGATCGCCTTAGCGAGCAGCGAATCGTAGAACAACGTGACCTCGGAGCCGGCGCGCACGCCGCTGTCGATGCGGATCGCAGCGGGCTCACGATAACCTTCGATCCGGCCGGCATCGGGGCGAAAGCCCTGATCGGCCCGTTCGGCGGTGATGCGCGCCTCGATTGCATGGCCACTCTCGCGGATTTCGTGCTGCAGCGCCGGCAACCGCTCCCCAGCCGCGATCCGGATCTGCCATTCGACGAGATCGTACCCGGTGATCGCCTCCGTCACCGGATGCTCGACCTGAAGGCGGGTGTTCATCTCTAGGAACCAGGGCTCGTCGAAGCCCTCCTCGAGGATGAACTCGACGGTGCCGAGATTGTCGTAGCCGATGGTCCGGGCGAGCGCGACGCCGCGCTCCAGGAGCTTGGCGCGGATGGCCGGGGCAAGATTGGGCGCCGGCGCTTCTTCCAGCACCTTCTGGTTGTTGCGCTGGACCGAGCAGTCGCGCTCGAACAGGTGCACGACATTCCCATGCTTGTCGCCGGCGACCTGCACTTCGAGATGGCGCGGGCGCAGCACCAGCTTCTCGATCAGGAGCGCCGGATCGCCGAAGCCGGCCTGCGCCTCGGCGCGGGCGAGGTCGAGCGCCGGGGCCAGTTCCGCCGCGGAGAACACCCGGCGCATGCCCTTGCCGCCGCCGCCGGCCGAGGCCTTGATCATCACGGGGTAGCCGATCCGCGCCGCCGCCTCGGCGAGCGCCGCATTCGACTGGTCATCGCCGGCATAGCCCGGCACGCTCGGCACGCCAGCCTGTTCGGCGATCAGCTTCGAGCCGATCTTCGGCCCCATGGCGCGGATACACTCGGCGGATGGACCGACGAAGATGCGCCCGGCCTCCCGGCAGAGTAGCGGCAGATCCGGCTTCTCGGACAGGAAGCCATAGCCGGGATGGATCGCCTCGGCGCCACTGCGCGCCGCCGCTTCCATGATCGCCTCGGCGCGCAGATAGCTGTCGCGCGCCGCAGCCGGGCCGATGCGCACCGCCTCGTCGGCACAGGCGACATGGAGCGCATCGCGATCCGCATCGGAGAAGACCGCGATCGTGCGGATGCCGAGACGCCGGCAGGTGCGCATGATCCGCACGGCGATTTCGCCGCGATTGGCGACCAGGAGGGAACCGATCATCGCTGTCACATCCGGTAGACGGGGCGGTGCCCCGGCAGCTCAACCTCGCGCGCGGCGAGCGCGAGGCAGAGCCCGATCACATCGCGGGTCTGGGCCGGCTCGATGATGCCGTCATCCCAGAGGCGGGCGGCGGCGTAATAGGGCGTGCTCTGCTCCTCGAACTGCGCCCGCGTCGCCCTGTCGACCTTTTCGATCTCGCTTTCATCGGCCGCGCCGCGCGTCAGGCTGGAGCGCCTGAGCTCGGTCACCACCGTCGCCGCGACCTCCGGCGACATGGTCGCGATCCGGGCATTGGGCCAGGCGAAGAGGAAGCGCGGCTGGAAGCCCCGCCCGCACATGCCGTAGTTGCCGGCGCCATAGGATCCGCCGATGATCACCGTGTAGCGCGGCACGCGCGCATTCGAGACGGCGTAGACGAGCTTCGCCGAATGCTTGGCGATGCCGCCGCGCTCGGCCTCTGTGCCGACCATGAAGCCGGTGATGTTCTGCAGGAAGAGCAGTGGAATCCGGCGCTGGTCGCAAAGCTCGATGAAATGCGCACCCTTCAGTGCGCTCTCGGAGAACAGCACGCCGTTATTGGCGAGGATGCCGACCGGCTGGCCATGGATATGGGCGAAGCCGGTGACCAAGGTCGCGCCATAATCCGGCTTGAAGGCGTCGAAGACGCTGCCGTCGACCATGCGCGCGATCACCTCGCGCACGTCGAAGGGCTGCTTCAGATCGGTGCCGACGATACCCTCGATCTCGGCGGGATCGTAGAGTGGCGGGCTCGCCAGGCGCGACTGCGGGCGCGGCGCGGGCGGCCAGTTCAGCGCGCCGACGATGTCGCGCAGCTTGGCGATCGCTGCGAACTCGCTCTCGGCGAGATAGTCGCTGACGCCGGAGACCAGAGTGTGCATTTCCGCCCCGCCCAGCGTCTCGCCATCGACGATCTCGTTGATCGCCGCCTTGACGATCGGCGGCCCGCCAAGATGGATGCGGCCGGTACCCCGTACCATCACCACCTCGTCGGAGAGCGCCGGGATATAGGCTCCGCCGGCGGTGCAGCCGCCGAACACCGCCGAGATCTGCGGCAGGCCGGCGGCCGACATGCGGCATTGCTGCAGGAAGCTGCCACCGAAATGGTCGCGATCCGGGAAGACGCGGTCCTGCTCGGGCAGGAAGGCGCCCCCGCAATCGACGAGATAGAGGCAGGGCAGACGGTTCTCGAAGGCGATCTCCTGCGCCCGCAAATGCTTCTTCACCGTCTCGTGGAAGAAGGAGCCGCCCTTCACCGTCGCGTCATTCGCGATGATCATGCAGGGCGTGCCGCAGACCATGCCGATCCCGGTGACGATCCCGGCCGCCGGCACCGCGTTGCCATAGAGCCCCCAGGCGGCCAGCGGCGACAATTCCAGGAAGGGCGAAAGCGGATCGACGAGCAGGTCGATGCGCTCGCGCACCGGGATCTTGCCGCGCTCGCGATGACGCGCCCGCAATTTCTCGCCGCCGCCGGCCAGCACCTTCCCATGCCGCTCGCGCAAGGTCTCGATCAGCGCCGCATAGGCGGAGCGCCTGCCATCCTGCTCGGCGCCGCCGCGCACCCTGCTCTCGATCACTGGCATCCGCCTGCGCCTCCCACCACGCGTCCGGCCAGCCCGCCAGGGCTCGCCGCCGCCTCGTCCAGCCTCGCCGTCGCGGCGCCCAGGCCTGCCAATGCCTTGCCAGTGCGCCGCTCCATTGCTACCTAACTACCGTTAGGGAGATAGAAAAGGCAAGGCCCATCCGCGCGGTTGAACGGCGGGCGCCCTGCCGCGAACCGGGAGGATTTCGATGGGTCGCGTCTATGACGAGTTCTCGCTCGGCCAGCGTTTCGTCACGCCGGGCCGGACGATCACTGAGGGCGATATCGGCGCATTCGCCGGCCTGACCGGCGACTACAACCCGGTCCACACCGATGTGGAGTTCGCAGCGAAGACCGAGTTCAGGACCCCGGTCTCCCATGGACCGATGGGCATCGGCATTGCCTTCGGGCTGGCCTCGCGGCTAGACCTGATCGACGGAACGGTGATCGCGCTGCTCGGCGTGAACTGGGATTTCCGCGCCCCCGTTCGCTCCGGCGATACCATCCGCGCCGTCATCGAGGTGACCGAGATGCGAGCAGTCAAGCACCCGGATCGTGGCTTCCTCGGGCTTGCCATCGCGCTGGAGAACCAGGCCGGCACCGTGGTGCAGGAAGGCTCGGCCCGGCTGCTGATGCGGCGCCAGCGCATTGCCGGAACCGGCTGGGGCGAACAGCCGGCAGAGCCCATCTCGTGACGTCGACGGCGGTTCAAGGTTCGCAGGGCGAGCCAAGCGCAGGCGCCACGGCGCCGGTCGGCGCGCGCCGCCAGATCCTCGACGCCGCCGCCGACCTGCTGCGCCACGGCTATGACGCGACGACGACGAGGGCGATCGCCGCCCGCGTCGGCATCAAGGCCGGCAGCATCTACCACCACTACGAGTCGAAAGAGGCGATCGTCAGCGCCGTGGTCAACGAGGGCGTGCGGGTCGTCCACGAGGCGGTAACGTCAGCGCTCGACGCGCTTGGGCCGCAGGCCTCGCCGCGCGAGCGGGTTCAGGCGGCGATCCGGACGCATCTCCACGCCTCGCTGGAGCACAGCGCCTATACCTCGGCCAGCATCCGCGCCTTCTCCTTCCTGCCCGCCGCGGTGCAGGAGGGCTGCCGCGTCGAGCGCCGGCGCTATGAGGAGATCTGGCGCGGGCTGGTGGCGGAGGCGGCCGATGCGGGACTGCTCGCCCCCGGCGTCTCGCAGGATTCGGTGCGCCTCCTGCTGCTCGGCGCGGTCAACTGGGCCGGCGAGTGGTACCGGCCCGAGCGCATGAGCATCGACGAGATCGCCCGCGACTTCGCCGCCAGCATCCTGCGCTGACCCGCCCCCTCTCTACGCCGCCGCCGGCTGCGCCGGGGCACCGGCCCATTGCGTATGCGCCGGGATCGCCTCGCCCTTCATCACGATCGTGAGGTTGCCGAGCTTGGCGTAGTCGCCGATGCGGGTGTCGTAGAGCACCGTCGTCAGCGCCGAGATCGCAACGCCCTGCCCGATCTCGATCTGCCCGATCTTCATCACCCGGTCCTCGAAAAGATGGGTCTGGAGATTGGAGGTCGCGTTGATCGCCGCATGGTCGCCGATCGAAACGCAGTCGAACTCGGTGATGTCGGTGCTGTCGAGGAAAACGCCCTTGCCGATCTTCGCACCGAAGAGGCGCATCACCCAAGGCAGCATCGGCGTGCCGCGCAGCGCGTTGAGCAAGAGCGCCCCGGCGGTTCCCCAGTAGAAGGTAGTCATCGCCTCGGTGCGCAGCGCCCACCACGACCAGAGCCCGTGATTGCCGGGCCGGTAGACCCCCATCAGCAGCCATTTCACCGCCAGCACCACGCTCGCCAGGATGATCGAGCAGGCGACGGCGGTGGCGATGAAGACCGGCGCGAACTCGGCCCAGCTCTGCGACTTCTCCAGCGCCGGGAACAGCACGTATTCGGCGGCGAAGGTGCCGAGCGTGATGAACATCATCGTCGGCATCGAGACGCTGAACAGCTCGAACACCGCCCGCAGCACGCGCCGCCAGACCGGCGGGCGGAAGGTCTTGGCGACATCGGCATCGTCGAAGCGCTGGCGACCCGGCAGCAGGATCGGCGGGCTGCCGAAGCGCGTCTCGCCGGGCTGCATCGGCTTGTCGGCAGGCGGCTTCGACTTGATGCCGATCAGGGCGCCATCGGGGATCGATGCTCCCGGCGGCAGCACGGAATCATTGCCGATGAAGACGCGCGAGCCGGTGCTCACCTGGCCGGAAGTCATCCAGCCGCGGCGCACATCCTCGTCGCCGAGAACCACCTCGTCGGCGACGAAGCACTGGTCGCCGATCGAAATCGTATCGTAGCGCCCGGCGAAATTGGTGGCGATCTCGGTGTCCTTGCCGATCTTGGCGCCCATCAGCCGGTACCAGACCCGCATGTAGATCGTCGAGAACAGCGAGCTCAGGCTGTCGAGCATGACGTCCGAAGCGAGCCCGACCGTCCATTTGCGCACCGCGAAGCCGGAATGGATCGACTTCGTGCCGGCCGGCGCGCTCGGCAGCACGATCCAGCGAATCGCTGTCACCAGGAGCACGGTGCCGAGCATCATCAGCATCGCAGTCGGCCAGGTGAGCACCGGCAGGAACCAGTGATAATCGACGCCGACCATCTGCTGGAGAACCGTGTCGTAGCGGTCGAACAGGTAGAAGGCCGGGAAGATCGGCAGGAGGCTGAGCGCCGGCATCGCCAGCACCAGGAGCGCGTAATAGAGCGTCTGCAGGGTCTGGACCGGGGCGGAAGGCGCCGGCGCGTGCTGCGGCCAGTTCGCCGGGTCGACCGTGCCGATCTTGTGACCGGGCGAGCCGTCCCAATGCTCGAAGGCGCCGACGCGCATGCCCGGCGACAGCGCTGTCAGGTCGGAAAGCTCCGCTCCATCGCCGACGACCGTGTCGTGGCCGAGCGCGCAGGAGGTGCCGATATAGGCATCGCGCCCGATCGTCACCCTGCCGATGACGAGCTCGTTGCCGATCACCTCGGCATTGGCGATGCTGAGCTTGCCGCCGAGCGTGACGTCGTCGCCGATCTCGATCAGGTCGACCGCGCCGGCCTCGAAGCCGCTGAAGAAGACGCGCTTGCCGACCTTGGCGCCGAGCAGGCGCAGCACGAACGGCCCGAGCGGCGTACCCTGCATCCGGTTGAGATGAATGAAGGAGGTGAGCTGCCGGGCAAGCCACCAGCGGAAGAAATAGACGCCCCAGACCGGATAGCGTCCCGGCTTCGTCCGCCACAACACCAGCCTTTTGCCGATGATGCCGGCGATCAGGATGGCGAGCGTCACCAGCATGTAGACGCCCATCAGCATCAGGACTTCGCGGAACTCGACCTTCTCGTCGACCGTGATCAGCTCATAGGTCACGAAGATGGTGAGCCAGGGCCCCGTCAGCGCCAGCAGCAGCAGGGGCATGCAGGTGAGTTGCGCCAGCCCGCAGAGCACGCGACGCATCAGCGGCGGCGCCGTGAAGCTGAGGTCGAGCTGTTTGCGACCGCCGGCGGCCTGCTCGCGCTCGTCGAGCCGGGCGGCGATCGCCCGCAGGCTGCGCAGGCTGTAGATGTCTTCCAGCGTGATGGCCGGCAGATCGGGATTGCCGCGCACGGCCGCCAGGAAGGTCGCAGCCAGCAGCGAATGACCGCCGAGATCGGCGAAGAAATCGGCATCGAAGCCGACGTTCTGGCCGGGGAAGAGCGGCTTGGCCGCCGCCAGCAGCGCAGCCTCGGTCGGCGTCTGCGGCTCCTCCTGCTCCTCCGCCTCGGCCGGAGTGCTGAGCTGGGCAGCCTTCAGCGCCTTGCGGTCGGCCTTGCCCGAGGTCAGGCGCGGCAGCTCGGCCATCTCCTCGAAATGCGAGGGCACCATATAGGGCGGCAGCGTCTGCTTCAGCGCGCTGCGGATCTGTGCGCGATCGAGCTCGACGCCGGCCGTCGGAACCACGAAGGCGACCAGCCGGTCGATTCCGTCATCGCGGCGCAGCACCACTGTCGCCTGCGCGATCCCCGGCAGGTCGGACAGGCGCGCCTCGATTTCGCCGAGCTCGAGCCGGAAGCCGCGCAGCTTGACCTGATCGTCGATGCGGCCATGGAACAGGATCTTGCCGTTCTCGGCGACGCTGACCGCATCGCCCGAACGGTAGAGCACCGGGTCGCCGGCCATCGGGTGGAAGGGATTCGAGATGAACTTCTCGGCGGTCAGGTCGGGACGGCCGAGATAGCCGCGCGCTACGCCCGGCCCGCCAATCAGCAGCTCGCCCTCGACGCCGGCCCCGACGAGCCGCATCTGCTCATCGACGACATAGCAGGTGTAGTTCGGGATCGGCACGCCGATGGTCACCACCTCCTCGGGCGTGACCTCGTCGACCGTCGCGACGACCGTCGCCTCCGTCGGGCCGTAGGAATTGAAGATCTTCCGGCCCGGCCGGCACCAGCGCTGCTTCACCGAGGGCGGGCAGGCTTCGCCGCCGAGGATGATGATGCGCAGGCTCGGCACGTCCTGCGGCAGCATGGCGAGCAGGGTCGGCACGGTGTCGAGCACGCTGATCCCGGCCGCGTTCATCAGCTCCGGCAGGCGCTCGACCTCGCCGAGCACCTTCTGGGAGGCGACCCAGAGCGTCGCGCTGACGAGGTAAGGGACGAAGATCTCCTCCAGCGACAAGTCGAAGGCGACCGAGGCGCCCTGGAAGGAGACGTCGTCCTGCGTCATCCCGTAGATCGCGTTGGACGAGCGCAGGTAATGGCAGATGTTGCGGTGCTCGATGACGATGCCCTTGGGCTTGCCGGTCGAGCCCGAGGTGTAGATCGCATAGGCCGGAGTCTCGGGCGTGACGCCGTCTGCGCGCAGGTCGAGAGGCGAGCCCTCCCCGCCCTCGGCGACGAGTTCGAGGCAATCGCGCGCCGTCGCCGGCAATTCGCGGTCGAGCTTCGCGGCGGTCACGGCGTCGATAACGATGACCTTGGCCGCGCAATCGCTCAGGCATTCGCCGATGCGCTCCGCCGGCGCGTCGACGTCGAAGGGAATGTAGGCGGCGCCGCTCTTCAGGATGCCGAGCAGGCCGACATGCAGGTCGAGCGAACGCGACATCCAGAGGCCGACGAACTCGCCCGGCTTGACGCCCTGCTTGCGCAGCGCCCGCGCGACCCGGTCGGCCAGCGCGTTGAGCTCGGCATAGCTGACGCGCCGGTCCTCGAAGACGATCGCCGTCCGGTCCGGCGTCCGCGCAGCCGAAGCCTCGAAGATCTCGGAGAGCAGTTCGTCCCGCAGCAGCGAGGGATCCACGACACCATGCAGCACACCGGCACGGTCGCCGCTTACGGACATCTCCATCGAACCCTACCCCCTCTTTGCGGCGCGTTTGACCGCTCCGGCCGGGGGCAAGACGGCACTCCGATGCCCCCGCATCGCTGCCGTTGATAGGGGTGACGTTGTGTAAATTGCGTTATCGCCCGACTGAAAAGCGGAGCGGTCCCACTATCGCGCAAAGGCGGCGCCGTCGCGCTAGACGGTCGTGTCGAGCCAGTCGTCGCCCCGGAAGATCAGCCGGGCGAGAAGTCCGTCCAGCAATTCGCGATCGGCCGGCGAGACCAGCGGCTCGAGCATCGGGCGCTCGCGCGCGACGAAATAGGCGACGACCTTCTCGCTCATCGCCCGGCCCTCCCCAGTCAGCGAGAGCAGCTCGATCTTGCGGTTCTGCTCGGCCGGCTCCTTCACGATCATGCCGAGCCGCACCAGCTTGCCGACGGCCGGGCTGATGCTGTTGCGCGGCCTCCCGGTCATCTCGGCGATCTCGATCCCGCTCAGCGGCGTCATATGCGCCAGGCAGAACAGGATCGCCGCCTCGGCCCGGTTGAAGCCGAGATCGGCCTGCACCCGCGCATAGATGGCGCCCATCAGATAATTGGCCAGGAAGCTGATGCGATAGCCGGTGGTGATCGCATTGCCGGTGAGCATGGCCTTCGCAGAATCTCGCATGGCGCCGTGAATCCGATTGACAGGAATCTATGCCCGCCCTCTTATGTTCCGAACGGAACATAAGAGGGCGGGACGGTTGTGAGACAGCAGGTAGCCAGCGACGGCCCCTATGAAAAGCGGATCGGCTATTGCCGCGCGGTCCGCGTCGGCAACCATGCCGTCGTCGCCGGCACCACAGCCCTCGGGCCGAACGGCGTCGTCGGAGCTGGCGATGTCGAAATCCAGACCCGGGAAAGCCTGCGCAAGATCGCCGAAGCGCTGACGGCCTGCGGTATGAACGGGCTGAAGAGCACGGTCCGCACGCGCATCTTCCTGCGCCATGCCGAAGACTGGGAGAAGGTCGGAAACATCCACGGCGAGTTCTTCGGGCAGATCCAGCCCGTCACCTCGTTTCTCGCCGGGATCACCTTCATCCACCCGGACATCCTGATCGAAATCGAAGCTGACGCAATTCTCGGGGGAGAAGAAGATGGCGTTCACGCGTAGAAGGATACTGGCCGGGGCAGCCGCCGCCAGCACGGTCGCGGCACCGGCGGTGGCGCAGCAATCCGGCGAGGTGCGCTGGCGGCTGGCCTCGAGCTTCCCGAAATCCCTGCCGATCCTGTTCAACGCCGCCGAGAACCTGGCACGCCGGGTCGATCAGCTGACCAAGGGGCGATTCAAGATCCAGGTCTTCGCGGCGGGCGAGATCGTCGGCGGGCTGCAGGTGCTCGATGCGGTCGGCGCCGGCACCATCGAATGCGGGCACAGCGCGACCTTCTACTACACCGGCAAGGACAAGGCGCTCGCCTTCGACACCGGTCTGCCCTTCGGCCTCAACTCGCGCCAGCACATCGCCTGGATGATGCAGGGCGGCGGTCTCGAACTGCTGCGGCCGCTCTTCGCCCGCTTCGGCATCGTCCAGTTCCCGCTCGGCAACACCGGCTGCCAGATGGGCGGCTGGTTCCGCAAGGAGATCAATGGCGTCGCCGATCTTTCCGGCCTGAAGATGCGCATTCCCGGCATCGGCGGCGAGATCCTGTCGCGCATGGGCGTCGTGCCGCAGACCATCGCCGCCGGAGACATCTATTCGGCGCTGGAGCGCGGCACCATCGACGCGGTCGAATGGGTCGGCCCGGCCGATGACGAGCGCCTCGGCTTCCAGAAGGTCGCGCGCTACTATTATTCGCCGGGCTGGTGGGACTGCGGCCCGCAGATCAGCCTCTACATCAACGACAAAGCCTGGGCCGCCCTGCCCGACGATTTCAAGGCGGCGATCGAGACGGCGAGCGCCGAGTCGACCATGCTGATGCTGGCGCAATACGACACCCAGAACATGGCCGCGCTCCGCCGTTTGGTCGGCGCTGGCGTGCAGCTTCGCTCCTTTCCACGCGACGTCATGGAAGCCGCGTTCAAGGCGGCAGACGCCTATTACCGTGAGGAATCGGCGCGCAATGCCGAGTTCCGGCGGATCTACGAGCCGTGGACGCGCTTCCGCGACGAGATCCAGCAATGGTTCCGCATCGCCGAGCTGAACTACGACGTCTTCGCGCATACGCAGAAGCGATGAGCGGAACGAAGGCCGGAAACGCCGCCGCCCTGAGCGGCTCCGTCGCATCGTGAAGCCGCTCGGTCTGCTCGGCGGCATGAGCTGGGAGAGCACGGCGGTCTATTACCGCCTGCTCAACGAAGGCGCGCGCGCAAGGCTCGGCGGCCTCCATTCGGCGCCGCTCCTGCTCCATTCCTTCGATTTCGCCGAGATCGCCCGCCTGCAGGCGGCGGGCGCCATGGCGGAACTCGGCGGGCTGATGACGGCTGCCGCACGCGGTCTGGAGCGGGCCGGCGCCGCCGGCCTGCTGATCTGCGCCAACACCATGCATAGCCTCGCCCCGGAGATCGAGGCGGCGGTCGGCATTCCGCTGATCCATCTCGTCGACACCACCGCACGTGCCATCGAGGCTGCGGGATGCCGGCGCCCGGCGCTGCTCGCCACGCGCTACACCATGGAGCAGGAGTTCTATCGTTACCGTTTGGGTCGAAGCGGGCTGCTCGCGCCGGTCATCCCGGACGCGCGGGGGCGACTGGCGATCAACGACATCATCTTCGAGGAGCTGTGCCGCGGCGTCGTCCGCCCGCAATCGCGCCTGACCTGCCTGCGCGAGATGGAGCGCATGCGCCCGCAGGCGATCGACAGCGTCATCCTCGGCTGCACCGAGCTGACCCTCCTCCTCTCGCAGGACGATTTCGACCTGCCGGTCTTCGACACGACGACGCTGCACGTCGCCGCCGCCCTGGATTTCGCGCTTCCCGGCTGAGCCAGGCCGCAGGCCGCCCTGATGCGCGTGGAATTCGCGTCCACCGGCCGCAGCCCGGCACCGAACGGCGAGAACCTTCCTAGCATCTTCACTTTTTCGGGAACCATCGCGGCCGCTGCCGGTTTTATCGGCAGCGGACGAAATGCCGTTTACCCACAAGGAGATAATGATGCGGAACGTGGTTCTCACGTCGATTTTCTGCGCCTTGGTTTCGACGAGCGCGCTGGCGCAGACCTCGACCACATCGCCGATGCCGGCTCCGAATGCACCGGCCGATGCCAATGCGCCTCTCCCGGGCGCCAACAGCTTCACCGAGGGCCAGGCCAAGAGCCGGCTCGAAGCCAATGGCTACTCGAATGTCGGCGGTCTCAAGAAGGACGACAACGGCGTCTGGAAGGGAACGGCCACGCATTCGGGCGCCCAGGTCAACGTATCGGTCGACTATCGCGGCAACATCACCCGCAACTGAGCGACCTCAAGGACAACGGGAGACAACAAGACATGACCCAGACCATCACGCGATCCTACGACAACTATGAATCGGCTCGTATCGTCGTCGAGCAGCTCGAAGCCGCAGGTTTTTCGAGTTCCGAGATTAGCATTGTCGGTCGTCACGAGGAGACGGACGACAGCAATGCCGGAGAAGGTGCAGGCATCGGCGCGACGCTCGGCGGCGCCGCCGGACTACTCGCCGGCCTCGGCCTGCTCGCGATTCCCGGCATCGGCCCGGTGGTTGCGGCCGGCTGGCTCGCCTCTACGGCAGCCGGCGCGGTGGCCGGTGGCGCGGCCGGCGGCATTGTCGGTGCCCTCACCAGCGCCGGCACCAGCGCTGACGATGCCAACTACTATGCCGAAACCGTGCGCCGTGGCGGCTCGGTCGTCTCCGTACGGACCAGCGACGATCGCGCTCCGACCGCCGAAGCGATCATGGACGGCGCGACCCCGATCGATCGCGACGAGCGTCTCGCCGAGTACCGCCAGAGCGGCTGGAGCCGGTTCGACGAGAGGGCGGAGCCCTATCGCGGCCCGCTGATCTGATCGCCCTCCCACGGCAGCAGACACTCAACCCTCAACCCCTGACAGGAGAAATCCGATGGACTGGAACCGCGTCGAAGGAAACTGGAAGCAGCTCAAGGGCAAGGTCAAGGAGCAGTGGGGCAAGCTGACCGATGACGATCTCGATGTCATCGCCGGCAAGCGCGACCAGCTCGAAGGCAAGATCCAGGAGCGCTACGGCATCGAGAAGGACCGCGTGAAGACGGACGTCGATACCTGGTACAACCGCCAGACCTGGTGAACGAATGTCACGACCCCCGCACACTGCCCGTGCGGGGCTCGGAACGATAGCCCGCCGCCCGAAAGGACCGGCGGGCCATTTGTTCGGCGCCGCGCGTGCCGGCTACTTGCTGCCGCGGCTCGTCCCCTCGTCGTCATTGCTCATCTGTGCTGATGGCTCGGCACTGTTCGCTTGCTCAGCCGCACGCGCCGCCGCAGCGGCCTTGCGGGCGGCGCGCTTGCGCCTGTCGAGTCGGTCGAGGATTCGGGCTAGGCGCAGGGATGGGCGGCGCGACGACATGGACGTCTCCGATTGCGCGTTTTTGGGACAAAACGTTTCGAAATTGGACGGCATCGGCATAGTCGCCTTGCTCCGCGCAAATCACGCGCCACCACCAGCGCTTGCCCGGCATCAAACTCCTGCCCCACCTCTGTGATGGGCTGGCCGGGTTTCGAAACCGGAGAGCAAAATGCGACTGACCTTGGCCATACTCGCCCTGGCCCTCGGCGGATGCAGCGGCGCGCAGCAGCCGCAGGGATCCGCCCCTAATCTGACCGTCGGAACGGCGCAGTGCTCGAAGCACTCATGGGGAACATCGGCCATGGCCGAATGCCTCGATCGTGCCGCGGAGAGCCAGTCTGCGACCGCGACGGATGCGCGCTCGGAGGGCAATGGCTGAGCTCTACCTGCCCTTCGGGAAGGCCGACACTCCAGCCAAAACCTTGTGCAGCGCAGCAAAAACCCCTATCTTTGGTGTGCCTGAAGCAACCCTCCCCCTAGATTATGAAAGGAGAGAACCATGCTCGAACGGCACGACTCGGACGGCGCACTCGACGCCGAACACGAGAACGACATCGAGACGACCGAACAGGACGACTCGGAAACGTTCTCGCCACGCGCCCATCAGGATGGGTTCTGGAGCTAGTACCGGACGCTTTCAAATGGCAGTGCCAGACGTTGCCATCTGAAAGCAGTATCCGTCGATCATCGACGCCGGAGGCAGGGCTTGAGTACGCTGGGCTGCGCTATCGCCCGTCTGCCCTGCCTCGATAACTCCAATTGGGAAGAGGCGGAGGGCTGAATGGTCCTCCGCCACCTGGGAGAGACGACTCCTTCGGAGCCGCTAGCCGGCGGCACCTCGGTCAGCCGACACGCCTGGTGACGACCGTCAGCTCGCCCTCGTCGTTCACTTCGGCCATCACCACATCGCGGGTCGAGAACCCCTTGGCCTCGATGGCGGACTTCACGGCCGGAGCAGATTCGATCGCCTTCTGAAGCTGTTGCAGCTCGTTCGCCGTGCGGGTCGCCACGAGCTGGTTCACCTGTGCACGCGTCGCCTCGGGAAGTTCGTCGATCTCGACCACAGTGATCGCTCTGATCGTCGGCGCGGTCGATGGCGCCTGCGGCGCGGCGGCCGGGGGCGGGCTCGCAGGCGGGTCGGCCGGACGAGTCTGGGAGTTGGCGGCGCCAGCCAGCAAGAGCGCGGCACCGGCTGCGGCAATCGTGATCATTCGCATGGAGTTTCCTTCCATCGGTTGCGGATGAGCGCGCGATTGGACACCGGAAATGGGATCTGAGGCTGAACCCAATCGGGTCATTTCGTGACCATGTCGCGGCAGATGCATGGCGGGTACTTGCGAACAATCGGCCCTCACAGCATGGCGTGCTTGGCTCTATAGCCGCTCGTAGCCGCGCCCCTTGCCTGATCGTCCGCCCATCGAAATACTCGGGCGCGCGACAGCTGCATGGCCGGAAGCGCCGCGCTCGCGGCAGGAAGCTGTGGAACCGAGCGCGCCACGGATTTGCTTGGTTCCGGGCGAGGGATATCTGACGCCACCGCGGCGAGTGCCGGAAACTGGGACGATGCGCCACGTGAGCAGCCTGATCGACCGCATGCGGGTCGAAGCACCTGAGATGAACCGGGCCGAGCGGAATGTCGCCGAGATCATTCTGGCGGACATCGACGGCGCGGCGCGGATCAGCACCAGGGATCTTGCCGCACAGGCGCATGTCAGCGAGCCGACGGTGGTGCGCTTCGCCCGACGCATGGGCTGTGACGGCTTCACCGATTTCAAGATCCGCCTGGCCCAGGAATATGCGATCGGCCGGATGTACCTCGCCGCCGAGCGCCAGCAGCCGGCCGACACCGGCAACGAGGTCGCCGAGCACGTCTACAACGCGACCGTGCAGGCGCTGTCGATGGCCTTCGCCCAGCATGATCCGAAGGCGATCGAGGCCGCCGTCGACCTGCTCGACAAGGGTCGCCGCGTCTTCTGCTTCGGCGTCGGCGGCAGCTCGGCCAATGTCGCGACCGAAGCGGAAAACCGGCTGTTCCGCCTCGACGTCGCGGCATCCTCGACGGCCGACCCCTATCAGCAGCGCGTCATGGCCGCGACCTGCGGCCCCGACGATGTCCTCCTGATATTCTCTGTCACCGGCAAGCCGCGCTCGCTGCTCGACAGCGCCGAGATCGCCCGCAGCCAGGGCGCCGGAGTCATCGCCGTCACCCACCCGCCGAGCCCGCTCGCCGAGCTCGCCAGCGTGCTCGTGCCGCTGCAGGCCTTCGACGAGGAGAAGTTCTTCTACATGCCCAATCGCGGCCGCTACGGACAGCTCTTCCTGCTCGACTGCATCGCGACTCTGCTCGGCGCCCGCCGCATGAAGGCCGTCTCGAAGAAGCTCTGGCGCGCCCGCGCGACACTCATCGCCCTCCACGGCAGCACAGAGGGGCAGCCGATCGGCGACTGATATCCCCAATAGGTAGTTTTGCTACATTCATGAGACCCAAGAGCCAGCCGAGGCATCCGGCGCGGCCCTGCGGCGTATTGTCAAAATTATAAGATTCGTAAAATCAACTACATAGACACATGCAAACGCTGACCGACGGTAGCGCCCCATCCAGACCGACAGGCGCGTAGCCGCGACCACAGAAGCAATCGTGCGTGCAAATCGCATCGGCTAGATTGACAGTAAATGTAATCTAGCTACATTCCCGGCCGCCGCGCCAAGCGCCAACGATGAGAAGACGAGCCGAGCCATGCAGCCAGCCGACGGAACGATCCTGTCCTTCCAGTTCGACGAGGTCATCGTCCCCGCGAATCCTGGCGTCATCAATTCGGACAGTCTCGCCAAGCCGCTGCACATGCTGCCGGTCGCCGGAAAGGCGGGCTGGAGCGTGCAGTTCGACGAACTGCCCAAGCTGATCGTCCGGATGAAGCTGAAGAACGGCGTCGTCGGCATCGGCGAATTCTACCGCGACCATGAATGGCCGCGCCTGGAGGCGATCTGCGCCAACCTGATCGGCCAGTCGATCTTCGATCTGCCGCTGCAGGACCTGCCGCTGCCGCTCTGCCGCGAATATGACGGCTTCGAATGCGCGATCTGGGACGCCTATGCCAAGACGCTGGGCGTGCCGATGCACCGCCTGCTCGGCGGCGCCATCCGCGACCGCGTCAATGTCAGCGCCTGGTCGAGCCATCGCACGCAGGACGAGGTCGGCCCCTGGGTGAAGCGCTATTTCGAGCAGGGCTACAAGGTCATCAAGTTTAAATGCGACCTCGAGGACGACGTCGCCGGCTGGTGCGCCCGCATCAAGGAATATGCGCCCGGCATGAAGGTGATCTTCGATCCCAACCAGCGCTGGGAGAATGCGGGCAATGCCCGTCCGATCATCCGGGAGCTCGAAAAGGTCGGCAACGTCCTCCTGCTCGAGGACCCGCTGCCGCGCTGGATGCTGCAGGATTTCGCCGAGCTGCGTCGCTTCTCCTCGATCCCGATCGTGCTGCACGTCTCGCTGCCCTATATCTATCAGGGCCAGCGCGCGCATGACGCGATCAACGCCATCGCCCATGGCGCGGTCGACGGCTTCAACTTCAATTGCGGCCTCGCCAAGTTCCAGACGCTCGACCACATCGCCTCGACCGCCGGCGTCTATTGCTGGCACGGCTCGGAGGTCGACCTCGGCATCCTCGAGGCGATGTATGTCCACCAGGCCGCGGCGGCGAAGAGCTGCGTCTGGCCGAGCGACATTTTCGGCCGGATGATCCGCAGCCACGATCTGCTCGCCAAGCCGCTCACCTTCGAGCCGCCGCATGTGCGCATCCCCGATGACGGTCCGGGCCTCGGCATCGTCCTCGACGAGGCCGCCATCGCCCGCTTCCGCGTCGGCGGCCGCACGATTTCCTGAACAGCGAGCTCATTTCCATGCGTTGGGAAACCCTCACGACGAACGAAGTCGCCGCGCTCGATCGCGACATCCCAGTCGTGCTGAACGTCGCCGCGATCGAGCAGCACGGCCCGCACCTGCCGCTCGAGACCGACGCCGTCATCGGCGATCACTTCCTGCAGGCTCTGGAAGCGAAGCTCGGCGATCGCGTGCTGATCCTGCCGCAGGTCAAGGTCTGCTGCTCCGAGCACCATATGGACTTTCCCGGCACGCTCAGCGTCCGCCACGAGACCTTCCTGGCCTATGTCGGGGATATCCTCGAAAGCGTCGTGCGCCACGGCTTCCGCAACATCGTGCTGTTCAACAGCCATGGCGGCAACCAGGCGATCGGCCAGGTGCTGCTGGAGACCTTCGGCACGAAGCATCGCGACTGCCGCATCGCCTTCCTGACCTGGTGGCGCCTTGCCGCCAAGGAGCTTGGCGCGATCCGCGAGAGCGCCTTCGCCGGCATCAACCATGCCTGCGAGTTCGAGACCTCGCTGATGCTGCTCGGCGCACCCAAGAGCGTGCGCACCGCGCTGGTCTCGGGGATGAACTATGTCGGCACCCATGACTGGGCCAATGCCGACATGATCCTGCCGGCCCGCGGCGCCCTGTTCCGCTCGATGCATGAGATGTCCGGCGGCACCGGCGTCGTCGGCGATCCCTCGCTGGCCACGCGCGAGAAGGGTGAGCAGATCACCGCCGCCGTGGTCGAGCAGCTGGCCCATGTCGTGGAGACCATCCGCCAGCGCTGACGGAAAGCGCTGCTCATTTGACGTCAGACAGACAAGAAACCACAGGGAGGAAGCTGAAATGTTGACGAAACTAGCCCGGATCGGCGCGACCGCGCTCGCCGTCGCGGGATTGGGCGCTGCGGCGCCGGCCCTCGCCCAGCAGAAGGGCGGCACGATCAACGTCGCCACGATCGGCGAGCCCAACACGCTCGACCCGATGGTCGCCGCCGGCGACCTCCTGGGCATGATCAGCCAGCATTTCTACGAGACGCTCTACACCTTCGACAAGAACTGGGCGCTGACCCCGCTCCTCGCCGAGACGCTTCCGCAGATCAGCGATGGCGGCAAGATCTACACCATCCCGCTGCGCCAGGGCGTCACCTTCCACAACGGCAAGGCGATGACCGCGCAGGACGTCGTCGCCTCGCTGAAGCGCTGGACCGAGCTGGCCTCGCGCGGCAAGCTCGTCGCAGGCAACATCGCGTCGATCGAGGCACCTGACGACAAGTCGGTCAAGATCACGCTGAAGGCCCCGTTCGCACCGCTCACCGCGCTGCTCGCCTTCAACAACTCGGCGGCCGTGATCATGCCGGCCGACAAGATGGAAAACCCGATCAAGGACGTGGTCGGCACCGGGCCCTACCAGCTCAAGGAGCGCAAGCCCGACCAGTACATCCAGCTCGTCCGCTTCGACGGCTACAAGCAGCGCCAGGGCGAGCCGGACGGCTTCGGCGGCGCCCGCAAGCAGTATCTCGACGAGATCCGCTTCGTGCCGGTCCCCGACGCCAACACCCGCGTCGAGGGCGCGCTCGCCGGCCAGTTCGACTTCGCCGACCTGATCCCGGTCGAGGCTTTCGACCGGCTGAAGGGCCAGGCCAAGACCGAGCCGTTGCTGATGCAGGGCTTCGGCTGGCCGATGTTCATCATGAACAACAAGCAGGGCATGATGACCAACCTGGACATGCGCAAGGCTGTCCAGGCTGCGCTGAACGCCGAGGACATGCTGGCCGCCGCCTTCGGCAAGCCCGAGTTCTACAAGGTCGACGGCGCCATGTATCCGGAAGGCTATGTCTGGCGCAGCGATGCCGGCATCAAGGCCTACAACCAGGGCGATGCCGACAAGGCCAAGGCGCTGGCGAAGACCGCCAAGTATGACGGCGCGCCGATCCGCATCCTGACCAGCCGCCAGTACGAGTTCCACTACAAGATGGCGCAGGTCGCGGCCGAATACCTCAAGGCGGCCGGCCTCAAGGTCGACCTCCAGGTCGTCGACTGGGCGACTTTGGTGCAGCGCCGCGCCGAGCCGGCCCTCTGGGACATCTTCATCACGCACAGCCCGTTCCTGGCCGAGCCGGCGCTGATCGCGCCGCTGCCCGACAGCTATCCCGGCTGGTGGGCGAGCGAAGCCAAGAACAAGCTGCTGAACGCGCTCAACGCCGAGTCGGACGAGAAGAAGCGCAAGGCGATCTTCGCCGATCTGCAGAAGCTGATCTTCGACGAGGCGCCCTTCTACAAGGTCGGCGACTTCGCCGCCCTCAGCGCCAAGGCGCCGCGCCTGACCGGCTACAGCGCCTCGCCCTGGCCGTATTTCTGGAACGCCTCGCTCAAGCCGTAAGCGATTTTCCGGCACCTCACAGCATCGCGCTTCGGGAGCGGCCTCAGGCCGCTCCCGGACAACGCCGTAAAGGCCATTCGGAAACTCTCCGCCTCATCCTGAGGAGCCATTTCGTCTGAAATGGCGTCTCGAAGGATGGTCCAGGATGCTCCCGAGACATCAGGAGCATCCTTCGAGACGCCGCTTTGCGGCTCCTCAGGATGAGGGCGGTGAATTCCCGAACGGCCTCATGACAACACCCGCCGGCGCGGCGCTCGACCCGCAATCACTCTCTCACGAAGCACAACGGAAACCGGCACGCGATGACGCGATATGTGATGCAGCGCATCCTCGGCATGCTGGCGGTGATGTTCACGGTCGTGACGATCGTCTTCATCATCGTCCGCGTCGCCCCCGGCGACCCGGCGGCAGTCATGCTCGGCCCGGATGCGACCGCGGCCGACATCGCCGGCCTGCGCAGCCGGCTCGGGCTCGATCAGTCACTGCCGACGCAATACGTTCTGTTCCTCGGCCAGCTCCTGCGTGGCGATCTCGGCCAGTCGATCTTCCTCAACATGCCCGTGCTGAGCGCGCTCGCCGAGCGGGCCGAGCCGACCTTCTTCCTGACCCTGTTCTCGATCCTGATCGCGAGCGCCATCGCCCTGCCGGTCGGCATCCTCTCGGCCTATAAGCGCGGCTCGCTCTTCGACCAGCTCGCCACCACCTTCGCCATGTTCGCGGCGAGCATTCCGAGCTTCTGGCTCGGCCTGATCCTGATCCAGATCTTCGCCGTGCGTTATGGCTGGATGCCGGCTTCCGGCTATGGCGGCCCCGATGCCTCCTTCCTCGAGCGGCTGCGCCATCTCGTTCTGCCGGCGCTGGCGCTCGGCATCGTCTCCTCGGCCCTGATAACCCGCTTCACCCGCGCCTCGATGCTCGACGTGCTGAACGACGACTATGTCCGCACCGCCCGCTCCAAGGGCATGGGCGAATGGGGGGTCGTGATGAAGCACGCCCTCAAGAACGCGCTGATTCCCGTGCTCACCGTGATCGGCCTCACCGCGGCGCTGCTGATATCCGGCGCGGTCGTCACCGAGACGGTGTTCAGCCTGCCGGGCATCGGCAATCTTGTCGTCTCGGCCGTGCTGCGCCGCGACTATCCGGTCATCCAGGGCGCGCTCCTCGTCATCGCCGCCCTCTATGTGCTGATCAACTTCCTGATCGACATGCTCTATCTCGCGATCGACCCCAGGGTGCGCTACTGATGGCCGCTCCCTCCTCGCCAGCCGCCCGCCCGCGGCTCTCCAGCCTGATCCTGCAGCGCAAGACGCTGGTGATCGGCCTCGTCGTCCTCGCGATCATCGCGCTGCTGGCGATCCTCGCGCCGCTGATCGCGCCCTATTCGCCCAGCCGGCTTTCGGTGGTCAACCGCCTGAAGCCGCCGAGCGAGCGCTGGTTCTTCGGCACCGACGAGTTCGGCCGCGACATCTTCAGCCGCACCATCTATGCCGGCCAGCTCTCGCTGCTGGTCGGGGCGGCGGCGACGGCGCTCGCCGCGATCCTCGGCATCACGCTCGGCCTCGTCGCCGGCTTCTTCCGCCGCGCCGACGGCGTCATCGCCCGAATCATCGACGCGATGATGGCCTTCCCCGACATCCTCCTGGCGATCTCGCTGGTCGCGGCGCTCGGCCCCTCGCTCGCCACCGTCATCGTCGCGCTCGGCATCGTCTATGCGCCGCGCCTTGCCCGCATCGTGCGCGCCTCGACGCTGATCATCCGCGAATTGCCCTATGTCGAAGCGGCGCGGGCGCTCGGCGTGCCGACCTGGCGGATCATGACGCGCCATGTCCTGCGCAACCTCGTCTCGCCGATCCTGGTCCAGGCCACCTTCATCTTCGCGTATGCGATGCTGGCCGAAGCGAGCCTGTCCTTCCTCGGCGTCGGCGTCAGCCCGGAAATCCCGACCTGGGGCACGATGATCGCCGGCGGCCGGCAATATATCGGCCAGGCCGACTGGATGATGCTCTTCCCCGGCGCAGCGATCGTGCTCAGCGTCTTGTCGCTGCAGCTGGTCGGCGACGGCCTGCGCGATCTGCTAGATCCGCGCCTGCGCAAGGACCTCTGATCATGGCGACCACGGAAACAGCAGCCGTCGCCACGCGCGCGGTCGAGGACGACATCCTGCTCAAGGTGGAGGATCTCCAGACCCACTTCCTGCTGGGATCGCAGGCGGTGAAGTCGGTCGACGGCGTCAGCTTCTCGCTGCGCCGCGGCGAGACGCTCGCCGTGGTCGGCGAGTCCGGCTCCGGCAAGTCGGTGACCAGCCTGTCGATCATGCGGCTGCTTGCCCATCCCGGCAGCATCGTCGGCGGGCGCATCCTCTACCGGCTGCGCAGCGGCGCGGTCGTCGACCTCGCGCAGATGCCGCTGAAGCAGATGCGGGCCATTCGCGGCAGCGAGATCGCGATGATCTTCCAGGAGCCGATGACGAGCCTGAACCCGCTCTTCACCGTCGGCGATCAGATCATGGAGATGATCCTGCTGCACGAGCCCCTGTCGCGGCGTGAGGCGCGGGCGCGGGCCAAGCGCATGCTCGAACTGGTCGAGATCCCGGCGGCCGAGCGGCGCCTCGCGCAATATCCGCATGAGATGTCCGGCGGCATGCGCCAGCGCGTGATGATCGCGCTCGCTCTGTCCTGCAATCCGGCCCTGCTGATCGCCGACGAGCCGACGACAGCGCTCGATGTCACCATCCAGGCGCAGATCCTCGATTTGCTGCGCCGGCTCCAGGCCGAGATCGGCATGAGCATCCTGTTCATCACCCATAATCTCGGCGTCGTCGCCGAGATCGCCCATGAGGTCGCGGTGATGTACGCAGGCAGAGTCGTCGAGCAGGGGCCGGTCGCCGGCGTCTTCGCAAGGCAGCGCCACCCCTATACGCGCGGCCTGCTCTCCTGCATTCCCGATGCGCGGCGCGACCGCGTTCCCGGCCAGGGGCGCCGCCTGCTCAACGCCATCCCCGGCAGCGTGCCGAGCCCCCTCGCTTTGCCGCCGGGCTGCACCTATGCGCCGCGCTGCCCGCTGGCCGAGGCGCGCTGCACTGAAGCCGTGCCGCCGCTGCTCGACGTCGCGACCGCCCATCTCACCCGCTGCTGGAGGCACGACGCGCTGTGACGGCTGCAAGCACGCCCGCAAACCCGGTCGCTTCGGAGACGCCGCTCCTCTCCGTCCGCAATCTCCAGAAGGTCTTCTCAACCCGCGGCGGCGAAGTCCGCGCTGTCTCCGACGTCTCCTTCGAGGTCCGCCGCGGCAGCATCGTCGGCATCGTCGGTGAATCCGGCTCGGGCAAGACCACGGTAGGGCGCTGCATTCTGCGCCTGGTCGAGCCCTCCGGCGGCGAGGCCGTGTTTGACGGCGTCGACCTGTTCGGCCTGCCGGAGAAGGCGCTGCGCGCCTATCGCCGGCGCCTGCAGATCATCTTCCAGGACCCCTATTCCAGCCTCAACCCGCGCATGCGGGTCGGCGAGATCATCGGCGAGGCGATCGACACCCATGGCCTCGCCAAGGGCAAGGCACGCGAGGCGCGGATCGCCGAGCTGCTCGGCCGGGTCGGCCTCAACGCCGAGCATGCACGGCGCTACCCGCATGAATTCTCCGGCGGCCAGCGCCAGCGCATCGGCATCGCCCGGGCGCTCGCCGTCGAGCCCGAGCTGATCATCGCCGACGAGCCGGTCTCGGCGCTCGACGTCTCGGTTCAGGCGCAGGTGCTCAACCTGATCCAGGAACTGCAACGCGAGCTCGGCCTGACCATGGTCTTCATCAGCCATGACCTCTCCGTGGTCGAGTATCTCTGCGACGACATCGTCGTGCTCTATCTCGGCCGGATCATGGAGAAGGGCCCGGCGCAGGAGGTCTACGCCAATCCGCGCCATCCCTATACCAAGGTGCTGCTCTCGGCCGCCCCGGTGCCCGACCCCGGCGCCAAACGCGAGCGCGTCATCCTCAAGGGCGACATTCCGAGCCCGCTGAACCCGCCCTCGGGCTGCGTCTTCCGCACGCGCTGCCCGCATGTGATCGACGCCTGCGCCAGCGCGATCCCCGACATCGAGGAGGTCGGTCCCGGCCACAGCGTCGCCTGCATCCGCCAGAAGGAGCTCGCCGGTACGGCTTGACGAAGGCTCGGCGGCGAGCAGACCCGCTCGTCGTCCTTGGCGTGTGCAGAAGGCCTTGACCTTACCACTATGGGAAGGTGCAGGCTGCTGCCATCGTCAACTAGGACATCGAGTCATGAGCTGCTGCCAGCCACGTTCCCAGACTGCCGCGACCACCGCGGCACCGCCCGAAGGCGCGATCAGCTTTCGGGTCGATGACATGACCTGCGGCCATTGCGCCGGCACCATCAAGACCGCGATCGAGAGCAAGCTGCCGGGGACGTCCGTCGACGCCGACCCTGCCTCCAAGCTGGTCAGCGTCCGCGGCGGCGCTGACTTCGCGGCGCTCGAGTCGATCGTTACCGCCGCCGGCTACACGCCCGGCCCGCAGCTCGTCCGCTGAAAGGCACGCGCAGCCGGCACTGCTGCTGCCGGCTGCGCCTGACAGCACTGCGGAAAAGGAGGACGGCACGATGGCTGATCACCAGCATCACGGACATCACGAGCACGGTCACCATCACGGCCATGGCCGCGCCACGCCGGACAGCGTCAAGGATCCGGTCTGCGGCATGACCGTCGATCCCGCGACGGCCAAGTACAGCGCCTCGCACGCCGGCAAGCGCTATTTTTTCTGCTCCGATGGCTGTCGCGGCAAGTTCGAGGCCAAGCCGACCGCCTACGCCGAGACCGCAGCGACCGCGCCGAAGCCCGCTGCGGCGCCCGCGCCCGAAGGCACGATCTACACCTGCCCGATGCATCCGCAGATTCGCCAGCCCGCCCCGGGCAGCTGCCCGATCTGCGGCATGGCGCTCGAGCCGGAGATGCCGACTGCCGATCAGGGGCCGAGCCACGAGCTCGTCGACATGACCCGGCGCTTCTGGGTCGGCCTCGTCCTGACGTTGCCGGTCTTCGCACTCGAAATGGGCGGCCATCTCATCGGCCTGCACAAACTGATCGCGCCGCAGAATTCCAACTGGCTGCAGTTCATCCTGGCGACGCCCGTCGTGCTCTGGGCCGGCTGGCCCTTCTTCGAGCGCGCCTTCGCATCGCTCGTCAATCGCAGCCTGAACATGTTCACGCTGATCGCCATGGGTACGGGCGTCGCCTGGATCTACAGCGTGATCGCGACCTTCGCTCCCGGCATTTTCCCGCCGACTTTGCGCGCCGCCGACGGCTCGGTCGCCGTCTATTTCGAGCCCGCGGCCGTCATCACCGTGCTGGTGCTGCTCGGGCAGGTGCTGGAACTTCGGGCCCGCGAGCAGACCGGCGGCGCG
Organism: Allobosea sp. WAO; assembly: GCF_001509835.1. Taxonomy (GTDB): domain Bacteria; phylum Pseudomonadota; class Alphaproteobacteria; order Rhizobiales; family Beijerinckiaceae; genus Allobosea. Next base: position 79,602 of record NZ_JXTJ01000010.1, on the reverse strand, counting down.
ATCCGCGCCTTGCTCGATCTCGTGCCGAAGACCGCGCGCCGCGTGCGCGAGGATGGCGAGGACGAGGACATCCCGCTGGAATCCGTGCATGTCGGCGACCGCCTGCGCGTGCGCCCGGGCGAGACCGTGCCGGTCGATGGCGAACTCATCGAAGGCCGCAGCTCGCTCGACGAATCCATGGTCACCGGCGAATCCATGCCGGTCACCAAGGAGGTCGGCGCGGCGCTGATCGGCGGCACGCTCAACCGCACCGGCGGCTTCATCATGCGCGCCGGCAAGGTCGGCAGCGACACCATGCTGGCCCGGATCGTCAACATGGTCGCCGAGGCGCAGCGCTCGCGCGCGCCGATCCAGCGCCTGGCCGACCAGGTCTCCGGCTGGTTCGTCCCGCTCGTCATCGTCATCGCCATCGCGGCCTTCGCCGCCTGGATGATGTTCGGCCCGGAACCGCGCCTCGCCCATGCCCTCATCGCCGCAGTCGCGGTGCTGATCATCGCCTGCCCCTGCGCGCTCGGCCTGGCGACGCCGATGTCGATCATGGTCGGGGTCGGGCGCGGCGCCGGCCTCGGCGTTCTGATCAAGAATGCCGAGGCGCTCGAGCGCTTCGAGAAAGTCGACACGCTGGTCGTCGACAAGACCGGCACGCTAACCGAAGGCCAGCCCCGGCTGATCGCCATGCGGACGGTCGGCGGCATCGACCAGAACGAGCTGCTGCGCCTTTCCGCCTCGCTCGAGCGCGCCAGCGAGCATCCGCTCGCCAACGCGATCGTCGAGGCCGCCAAGGAGCGCGGCCTCAGCCTCGCCGAAGCCCGGGATTTCGACAGCCCCGTCGGCAAGGGCGTGACCGGCAGCGTCGAAGGCCGCGCGCTGGTCATCGGCAGCCACCGGATCATGGGCGAGCTCGGCATCGACTTCTCCGCCCTCTCCGCCGAGGCGGAGACCCTGCGCGGTGAAGGCGGCACGGTGATCTTCGTCGCCATCGACGGCAAGGTCGCCGGCCTCTTGGCGATCGCCGATCCGATCAAGCAGACCACCCCGGCTGCGATCCGCGCGCTCCGCGACGCCGGCATCCGCGTGGTCATGCTGACCGGCGACAACCGCACGACCGCGCAGGCCGTGGCGCGCCAGCTCGGCATCGACGAGGTCGAGGCCGAAGTGCTGCCGGAGGAGAAGAGCGCCGTTGTCGACAAGCTGCGCGGCCAGGGCCGGGTGGTCGCGATGGCCGGCGATGGCGTCAATGACGCCCCTGCCCTCGCCGCCGCCGATGTCGGCGTCGCCATGGGAACCGGAACCGACGTCGCGATCGAGAGCGCCGGCGTCACCCTGGTCAAGGGCGACCTGCAGGGCATCGTGCGCGGGCTCCAGCTCAGTCGCGCGACGATGAGCAATATCCGGCAGAACCTGTTCTTCGCCTTCATCTACAACGCCGCCGGCGTCCCGGTTGCCGCAGGCCTGCTCTATCCGTTCTTCGGCATCCTGCTTTCGCCGATCATCGCGGCAGCGGCGATGGCGCTGTCCTCGGTCAGCGTGATCGGCAACGCGTTGCGCCTGCGCGTCACGGCGCTCGACTGATCGCCGGCTGATCTCTGGCGGAACCATCGCCTCCCTGCGGGCTCCGAGGGAACTCCAAACTCGCAGCACCTGATAGCGAAGCGCCAGCCCAGCTTGCTCGGGACTGGCGCTTTTTCGTGCCGCCTTCACCGCCACCTTGGCTTGCCAGGCGACGGCGCACGCGCTTGACTGCCGCGTCCGCGAGCGGTGAACAGCTTGATATCCAGCTACCAGACACTGCCGCACGACGACCTTGCAGCCTTCACCGCGCCGGACTGGGCCTTTCGATCCGCCCTGCATCTGCTGACGCAGCCGGTCGACGCGGCGATCTCGTCGCTGCTGGAAGAGCTTGGACACAAGGCGGCCGCCGACCGGGCCTGGATGTTCGAATACGATGCCGAGCTGCTGCGCTTCCGCAATACGCATGAATGGTGCCGCTCAGGCATTCCATCCTTCGTCGAGGATCTGCAGGACGCCCCGGTCACCATGATTGCCTGGCTGCAGCAGTTCCTGGCCGCCGGAAAGGCGGTGATGATCGACCGCGTCGAAGCGCTCCCGCGCGCGGCCCGGGCACTGCTGGTCGAGATGCTGCGGCAGGGCGACAAGAGCGTTTTGTCGGTGCCGGTCTTCCACGACGGACGCTTGCGCGCCTGCATCGGCTTCGATGCGGTCAGGGCGCAGCATCGCTGGTCGAGCGCCGAGGTGAAGGCCCTGTTCCAATGCGCCGAGCTGATCGCGAGCGCGCGCTATGGCGGCACGGACGCGGCGCATACCGGCGCTGGCAAGGCGGATCTGGAACCGCTGATCTATCTTCGCAAGCGCGGCGGTGCGCATGGCGTGAAAGCAAGTTTGATCGTCGGCCTGCGGGCGGCGCGGAATTACACCGAAGTCTGTCTCGCCGACGGGTCCTCGGTGCTCGACCTGCGCCCGCTCGCGCTCTGGTTGGCGCTCGTCCCGCAGGCCTCGTTCCTGCGCATCCACCGCACCGCGCTCGTCAATCTGCTCCATGTCCAGGATGTCGAACGGCCCTCCGGCGACCGCTGGCAGGTAAAGCTGCGCGCGCTCGACCGCGCCTGGCCGGTGTCCCGTCCGCACCGCCAGGAACTGCGCTCGCGCCTCGGCATCTGACCCTCTCATCGACGATCTCGGCATTCCGGCGCCGGAATTCGTTTACGATGTTTCGCGCTCTCCCGCCGTTCGTCCATCCCAAATGTCGATTGGTCCTTACGCGATTGCCAAGCGCCAGGGCTGTGGGACCATTTCCGAAGCGTGGCGACGCAACGACGATTCGGGGCTGGGCCTATGAGACAGGACGGAGTTGCAGGCCGCGCCGCGGGGCGCAGCGGGCCCCAATCCCGTGCCCGCTCGCGCGCCAGGGAATTTCGCCTTTCGGTCTCCCATCTTGCGCTCACGGCCCTGGTGGGTTCGATGGCCCTCGCAGCAATCACCCCGGCGCAAGCGGACTGCCCTGCCCTGCCCGGAGGCTTTTGTTTCAGCATCTCCGGCGCCGCCGGTTCCGACGGCCATGGCGGCAACAACTATCTCGGCGGTGACGGGCAATGGGGTGACTATGGGAGCAGCGGGATCGTCACCCTGCCCACCACCGTCCACGCCAACGGATCGGCCGCCGCGACGGTCGCCAGCAATGGCGGCGACGGCGGCTGGGGCGACCGTTCCCGGCCGAGCTATGGCTGGGGCGGCAATGGCGGGCCGGGCGGTGGGCTGCACGTCCACGGGACCGGCACGACCGTCATCAACAATGCCGGCTATGGCATCGACATCTGGGCGCGGGGCGGCAATGGCGGCCCCGCGGCGATCAATGCGGCCGAGAACGATTATGACGGGCGCGACCGCGGCTCGGGCGCTGCCGGCGGTGTCGTCGTCGTCGATCTCAGCGGCATCACCACGGCGACGCAGGCCGGCGGCGTCAGGGTCAATGTGCGCGGCGGCAACGGCGCCAATGGTGCGATCCGGCCGGTCGCGCACAACCCGCGCGGAGGCGCCGGCGGCAATGGCGGTCAGATCATCGCCAGCATCTCCGGCAACCTGACCACCGCGAGTGCCGGCGGCGACGGCGCGATCACCTTGAGCGCCAATGGCGGCACTGGCGGCAACAGCGCGGGAGATGGCGGCGGCGGCTGGCCGCGGAGCGGCGGCGACGGCGGGCTGGGTGGCACGATCAGCCTGAACTTCTCCGGCACGATCCAGTCGCGGCGCTATGGCATCCATGCCGAAAGCCGCGGCGGCGGCGGCGGGAGCGCCGCGCAGGACAGCAATGGCGACGACTACCAGACACCGGGCGGCTATGGCAGCGCCGGCGGCAACATCGCGCTGACCCTCGGGCAAGGCCGGATCACCATCACTGGGGATGGCGTCGACGCCGTATTCGCGACGAGCACCGGCGGCAATGGCGGCCATGGCGGATCGAGCCATCCCGGCAACCCGCAGACCGGCAAGGCCGGTGGCAATGGCGGCTCCAGCGGCAGCATCACCATCGACAGCGCGATCGGCATCGAGACGCGCGGCACCAACTCGATCGGCATCAACGCGATCGTCGCTGGGGGACTCGGCGGCGCCGGCGGCTCGGATTCCGGCATCATCTACTCGAAGGGCGGCGCCGGCGGCCGCGGCGGCGCCGAACAAGACCTGCGCATCACCAACAGCGGCGCGATCTCGACCTTCGGCATCGGCTCGCACGGCATCGTGGCGCAGAGCCTCGGCGGTGGCGGCGCCTCGGCCGGTTCGGCCAGCGGCGGCATTGTCTCGATCGGCGGCAAGGGCGGCAATGCCGGCAGCGGCGGTGTGATCTCGCTGACCAACTACGCATCGGTCCAGACCAAAGGTGACGGCGCGAATGGGCTCATGGCCCTGAGCATCGGCGGCGGCGGCGGCATCGGCGGCGGCTCGCTCGCGACGCCGGGCATTCCCTACGGCGTCGGCGTCAGCCTCGGCGGCAGCGGTGGCGCGGCCGGCGACGGCGGTGCCGTCACCGCCCTGAATGCCGACAACCTGACGACGCTCGGCAAGGATGCCGCCGGCATCGTCGCGCACAGCATCGGCGGTGGCGGCGGCAACGCCAACCAGGCCCGCCTGATCGGCGTCAGCTTCGTCAACGTCGCCATCGGCGGCAAGGGCGGCGCCGCAGGCCATGGCGGCAACGTCCAGGTCATCAATGACACGAACCTGACCATCCTGACGAAGGGCGCCGGCAGCACCGGCATCGACGCCAAGTCGATCGGCGGCGGCGGCGGCAACGCCGGCGGCACCTATTCGTTCTCCGTCAACGTGCTTCCGGTCGTCAGCGTCGGCATTGGCGGCGATGCCACGCACGGCAGCGGCACCGGCAATGGCGGCGCCGTGAAGGTCGAGAATGAAGGGAACGTCACGACCGAAGGGGCGCAGGCCACCGCGATCCTGGCGCACAGCATCGGCGGCTCCGGCGGCAAGGGCGGCCCCGTCGACATGACGACGGCCGGCGCGCTCGTGAATGTGGCGACGGCGGTCGGCGGCGATGGCGGCGGCGGCGGCTCCGGCGGTTCGGTGACTATTTTCAATGGCCCTGTCGGCATCATCTCGACGCTCGGAACCGGCAGCATCGGCCTCGACGCCCAGTCGATCGGCGGCGGCGGCGGCGCGGGCGGAGCCGCCAGCTCCGACCAGCTCACCATTGGCGTCGCTCCGCCGAATTACCCCTCGGGCCTCGGTGTCAACACGGTGGTCGGCGGAGCCGGCGGCTCCGGCGGTGCAGGCGGCGCCGTGATCGTGACGAACAATGGCGGGGTCGCCACGGCCGGCGACAATGCGACCGCCATCTTCGCCAAAAGCATCGGCGGCGGTGGCGGTTCCGGCGGCTCGGCGATCGCGCACAGCGTGCTGCTGGCGACAGGAGCCTCGCTCGCCGTCTCCACCGCAGTGGGCGGCAAGGGCGGCTCCGGCGGCGATGGCGGCACGGTCACGGTCGACAATGTCGTGGACGTAACGGGAGAAGACGCTCCGCCGTCGATGGTGACGGGCGGCGCCCATGCCGCGGGCATCGCGGCATTGAGCGTCGGCGGCGGCGGCGGCTCGGGCGGCAACACGATGAGCCTGGTCACGCTGGGCTCGCTGCCGCCGAAGGGACTCGACCCGAGCGTCGCGACCAAGATCACCGGCAATTTCAGCGTTGCTGTCGGCGGTACCGGCGGTGGCGGCGGCCGCGGCGGCACCGTTACCGTCAGCAATGGCGGCAGCATCGTCACCCGTGGTGACGGGGCGTATGGCGTGCAGGCGCAGAGCACCGGCGGCGGAGGCGGCTCGGGCGGCAACGCAGCGGGCCTCGCCTCGTCGATCCCCACCCTCAGCGGCGCGGTGAATGTCGGCGGCAAGGGCGGATCGGGCAATATCGGCGGCGCTGTCAGCGTGACGAACAGCGGCACGGTCATCACCGGCGGCGCCGATGCGACCGCGATCCTCGCACAGAGCATCGGCGGCGGCGGCGGCTCGGGCGGCAATGCGGAACGCCTCACCGGCGATACCTTCAACTCGCTGGTCGGCGATGCCAGCGCCCTCGGCAAGCTCGTCACCTTCCTGCGAAAATTCGGCTCGGAAGGCTGGGACAACCCCGACTTCTCGCCCAGCGTCAACGCCTCCGTCTCGATCGGCGGCAGCGGCGGCAGCGGCAATCATGGCGGCACGGTCAGCGTCTCCAGCACAGGGCCGATCACGACGAGCGGCGCGGGTTCCGCCGGCATCGAGGCGCAGAGCGTCGGCGGCGGCGGCGGCAAGGGCGGCCATGCCTATGCCGGCATGCAGGCCGCCTACCTTACCGCGCTCAACGACACCCTGACCAAGTTCCTGGGCAATGCCAGCAGCTACAAGAAATTCTCGCTGTCGTTCGGCGCGAATATCGGCGTCGGCGGCTCGGGGGGCGCCGGCGGCGATGGCGGCGCCGTCACGGTCACCAACAGCGGAGCGATCACGACCGCTGGCCACGCTGCGGCGGGCATCGTCGCCCAGAGCATCGGCGGCGGCGGCGGCAATGGCGGCGGCTTCGGCAAGGAGAACGGTGATCTCGACGTCTCGCCGGAAGGGTCGGCGATGCTCGACATTCTCCGCAACATCCTGCCGTTCAAGCTCTCCGCCACTACCAACGTCAACATCGGCGGCTCCGGCGGCGCTGCCGGAACGGGCGGAGCCGTGACGGTCACCAACGGCGCCGGCGGCAGCATCTCCACCAAGGGCGATGCGTCGGACGGCATCCTCGCCCAGAGCATCGGCGGCGGCGGCGGCAATGGTGCGCACGCCGCGCCGACGCTTGCCGGAGCGACCCTCAACCTCACCTTCCAGCATGGTGGCAAGGGCGGCGGCGGCGGCGCCGGCGGTCTGGTCACGGTCGACAATGCCGGCACGGTCACGACCGGCGGCGCGGGCTCCTCCGGCGTTCTCGCGCAGAGCATCGGCGGCGGCGGCGGCAAGAGCGCCGAGATATTCGGTGGCGGCGGCAATGTCCTGACCGGAACCCTCGGCGGCAGCGGCGAGGTCAAGATGGGCGCGGACGGAGCCACCGGCGCCGGCGGCGACGTCACGGTCACGACATCAGGCAGTATCGCGACGCGCGGGGTCCTGTCGCATGGCGTCCTGGCCCAGAGCATCTCGAACGGCGGCGGGGCTCATCTGTTCGTCCTGCCCAAGACCTCCGAGGCCCCGGCCCTCGCGCCGACCTACGCGCTTGGCGCGACCGGCGGCTCGGGCACGTCCCATGGCGGCACCGTGAAGAACGATATCGCGGGCACGATCACCACGTCGGGCGGCGCCGCCTTCGGCGTCCTCGCCCAGAGCATCGGCAATGGCGGCGGCTATGCCGTCGCGGCCGCCGGCGACGGGCTTCTCGACACGCCGACCAAGGTGACGTTGGGCGCCAGCGCCAGCGCCAGGGGCGATGGCGGCGCGGTCGGCGTCACACTCGCAACCGGCGGCCTCGTCGCCACGGAAGGTCGCAACGCGATCGGCGTCCTCGCCCAGAGCATCGGCGGCGGTGGCGGCGTGGCCGCCCTTACAGCCGCGCCGGGCCTGATCACGCTCGTCAATCCGTCGAATCCGGCCGCCGGTGCAGGCGGTGCGGTGAGCCTCGCGGTCAACGGCCAGGTGCAGACCATGGGCGACGGCGCCGTCGGCGTCCTCGCCCAGAGCATCGGCGGTGGCGGTGGCCTTGCCGGCGACATGGCCTCGGCGAGCTACGATCTCGGCCTGATCAGGGATGGCGGCACGGGCGGCTCGGGTGCTGGCGGCCATGTCACCGTCAACGTCACCGGCATCGGCTATCTCGACGGCCGATCCAGGGTTCCCGGCGTCGTAACGCACGGCGCCAACGCCCCGGCGATCCTGGCGATCAGCCTCGCCAATGGCGGCGCTCTCACCGATCAGGGCATCCTAGCGCGGCGCGCGGCCTCGGGCGCCGGCGATGCGGCCGGCGCGATCACGATCAGCGTCGACAAGGCGGCGGCGGTCACAGCCTATGGCGCAAACTCCCCCGGCATCTACGCGATCAGCCGCGGCGAAGGCGCCACGGGACCGAACGGCGGCGACATCAACGTCTCGGTGGGGGGCGGTTCGAGCGTTCGAGGCGGCAGCGGTCCGCGCGGCGCCGCCATCGTCACCAGCACGACCGGCAACACGACGATTACGAACGCCGGAACCATCGCCTCGCTCGGCGGCGTCGCCATCGTCACTTCCGGCCCCACCAGCGTGACCAATGCGCAGGGAGGCACGCTCGACGGTGATGTCCGGCTCGCGGTGGACACGTCCTTCGGTCCGCTGAACACCATCGTGAACAATGGCGACTTCAGCCCGGGAACGACGATCTTCCTCGGCAAGAATGGCGGCGTCCTGACCAATTCCGGCTACATGGACCTGACCGCGCCGATCGCCGGACAATACGATACGACCCGCCTGACCGGGCAGTTCGTCCAGACCGCCAGCGGCACGACAATCTTCGGACTCGATTTCCGAGGCGGAAAGAGCGACGTCCTATCGGTCAGCGGCGCGACGCAGTTCGGCGGCGAGATCGAGTTCGACACCCGAAACCCGCTGAAGGGCTACTCGCTGCCGATCGCGCATTTCGACCATGGCGTGCAGGGTTTCTCGGCCAAGACCGGCGATCTGGAAGGCCTCCCGATCAGCTACACGCTGCGCTTCAGCCCGGATGGGCGCGACCTGTCGGTGTCGCCGCAGGGCAATTTCGCCAGGGCAGGCGCAACCTTCGCCTCCGACCAGGCGAACCTCGCGAATTATCTGCAGGCGCTGTGGGATTCCGGCCATACCGGCGCGGCTCCCCTCTTCACCTATTTCGCCCGCCTGAAGGATGCCTCGAGCTACGCCGGCATGCTGGGCGGCATGGCCAATGATTCCGCGCATAGCCGGCTTTCGGCACAGGCGCATCACTCCTACGGCTTCTTCAACAGCCTGATGAGCTGCCCCTATTTCGCCGATGGCAGCACGCAGCGCAACGAGGGGGAATGCGTCTGGGGCCGGGTGACGGGCAACCGTCTCGATCGCGGCGGCAGCCGCGACGACAGCGGCTATCGCGCGCTGATGTCGACCTATCAGATCGGCGCGCAGAAGCAGATCGCGCCCAACTGGTTCCTCGGCGGCTCACTGAGCTACATGGCAGGCGACACGAAATCGGATGGTTCGGTGGTCGCGACGACCAGCCACACCGTCAGCGGCGGCCTCGCGCTGAAGCGGCAGGTTGGCCCCTGGCTTTTCGCCGCTGGCCTGCGCGCCGGCTATGAAAGCAACGAGATGAAGCGGCAGGTGCTGGTGCCGGGCTTTGCCGGCCTGGCGCGAAGCGAGCCGCAGTTCCTGCATGTCGGCGCCCGGCTGCGCGCCGCCTACGAGTTCGCCTTCCCGAACTGGTACCTGCGGCCGCTGGTCGATTTCGACCTCGGCTATGCCCACCAGCAGGCCTATCGCGAAAGCGGCGCCGGGCTGTTCAACCTGTCGGCCCAGACAACCGGCCGGGCGAACCTCATGGTGACCCCCGCACTCGAAATCGGCGGCCGCATCGACCTTCCCAACGACACCATCCTGCGGCCCTACGCGACCCTTGGCGTCAGCTTCCTGGCGGGCAGCGACTGGACGGCGCGCATGCAGCTCAGCGAGTTCGCCGCGAGCGGCATCGCCCCGTTCCGGATCACGACCGGCGCGCCCGACGTCTATGGCAACCTGACTGCCGGCCTCGAACTGCAGACCAAAGGCGGCTTCGAGCTGCGCGCCGAGTACAGCCTGCGCGCCGCTGACCGCTACACCGGCCAGACCGCTTCGCTGCGCGCAGCGCTGCGGTTCTGAGGGCGAGCCGACGACCTCGGCCAGGCCTCTGGACGGCGGTTGCATGCATGGTCAACGGGGGCTTCGTCTCATCAGCGGAGACGAGGGCATGCACAAGATGCAGCTTGCCGCAGGGAAAGCCGGCCTATACTCTCTTGTATGCAAGATGCGCAGTCTCCGGGTTCGCTCGACCGAACCGCCGCAGGAGACGCGCATAAGGAGTTTGCACTCACCTTCGTGGTGCGGGCGGATTGATTGCTTCGTGGGCCTACGGCGCGCGAACAGGGAGGATGTATGGTCGCAGGCAACCGCGTGGCGGGGGCGCTGACTTTTGTCGCGCCTTTGGCTTTCCTGGTCGTTATCTGGGCGGTGGTCGTTCCCGCATTCGAGGTCAGGCCGCAGATCTTCCCGAGCGTCTCCGCCGTTTTCGCCGCAGGAATCGCCGGCCTCCGTGACGGCACCCTGCTGACCCATGTCGCGACCAGCCTGGCGCGCGTCGCCATCGGCACCGTGCTTGCGATCATAGTCGCCGTGCCGCTCGGCATCCTGATGGGGATCAGCAAGGGCGTCTCGGCTTTCCTCACACCGCTGCTGCGCTTCTTCTCCGTCCTCGCCGGCATCGCCTGGATCCCGATCGCGACGCTCTGGTTCGGCTATGGCTTCGGCGCCATCGTCTTCGTCATCTTCAACGCCGTCTTCTTTGTCGTCGTCTACAACACGCTGCTCGGCGTCTCGACGATCCCGATGCCGATCCGCAATGCGGCGGCATCGCTCGGCGCGGGCCGACTCGCCATGCTGAGCGACGTGCTGCTCCCCGGCGCCCTGCCGAACATCGTCACCGGCATCCGCACCGGGCTCGGCTTCGCCTGGCGCGGCCTGATCGCGGCCGAGATGATCGCGACCAATGTCGGCCTCGGCTACATGCTGTTCGTCGCCCGCGACTTCTACCAGACCGAGGTGATCATCTTCGGCATGATCGTGATCGGCACGCTCTGGCTGCTGATCGACCGGCTGATTCTCGCTCCTCTGGAGCGGGCGACGATCGAGCGCTGGGGCTTGGTGCGCGCATGAACGCGGCCCTCGTCCTCTGGAGCTGGTGGGTCCGCACCTCCGCCAAATGGCCGGTGCTGCAGACGCTCGCCCCTTTCGTTCCGGTCGTCGCGCTGTGGTGGGGCGTCGCCGCCTGGGGGCCGTTCCCGCCGGCCTTCTTCCCGTCGCCTCCGGATGTAGTGCGCGCCTTCGGTTCGCTGATCTACAAGGGCATCCTGCCGGAATATCTCGGCGACAGCGTCGCCCGGCTGGCCGCCGGCGCGGCCGTCGGCATCGCGCTCGGCATTCCGCTCGGCCTGCTGATCGGGCTGAGCCGGCGCGCCTACACCGCCTTGTGGCCGATCCTGCTCTTCTTCCAGGCGATCGGCGATATCGCCTGGTTGCCGATCCTGATCATCTGGTTCGGCTTCGGCATGACCACGATGACGATCATCATCGTCTACACCGTGCTCTTCCCGGTGGTGCTCAACACCGTGCTCGGCGTCCGCTCGGTGCGGATAGAGCTCTACCGCGCCGCCCAGAGCCTCGGCGCAACGCCGGCGCGGGTGCTGACCGAGGTGGTCATCCCCGGCGCGCTGCCGAACATCATCACCGGCCTGCGCAACGGGCTCGGCTATGGCTGGCGCGCGCTGATCGCCGCCGAGATGATCGTCGGCACCAGCGGCATCGGCTTCATGATGTTCGATGCGCGCCGGGCCGGCTCCGTGGTTGAAATCGTGCTGGGCATGATCGTGCTCGGCATCCTCTGGTACATTGTCGACGCCTGGGTGCTGGCTCCGATCGAGCGGGCGACGGGGCGTCGCTGGGGACTGGTGACACAGTGAAATCGCTCAGCCTTAGATCGCTCTCGAAGACCTATTTCGACCTCTATGCCGGCTCGCAGCACACGGCGCTGCACGACATCTCGCTCGACGTGCCGGCCGGCGAGTTCGTCTCGATCGTCGGCCCGTCCGGCTGCGGCAAGTCGACCATCCTCAACATGGTCGCCGGCTTCATCCCGCAATCGGGCGGCGAGATCCTGGTCGGCGGAGAGCCGGTCAAGGGGCCGGGCGCCGACCGCGGGGTGGTCTTCCAGTCCTTCGCGCTCTTCCCCTGGAAGACGGTGCTGGAGAATGTCGGCTTCGGGCCGAAGATGCGCGGCATCGCCAAGGCCGAGCGCGACGAGATCGCGCGCGAGTATCTCGACCTGGTCGGGCTGGCCCACGCCGCGGACCGCTATCCCAACGAGCTCTCGGGCGGCATGCAGCAGCGCGTCGGCGTGGTCCGGGCCCTCGCCAACAAGCCCGACATCCTTTTGATGGACGAGCCCTTCGCCAGCGTCGACGCGCAGACCCGCATGACCCTGCAGGAGGAACTGACCCGGATCTGGGAAGAGCGCCGGCCGACTGTGATCTTCATCACCCATGACGTGCCGGAGGCGGTCTTCCTGGCGAACCGCGTCGTCGTGCTGTCGAAGGGTCATATCCTAGAGCAGGTCGAGATCCCGCTGGCACGGCCGCGCGTCTGGGACCAGCTCGTCGAGGATGACGGCTTCAAGGAGCTTTCCAACAAGGTCCTGGCGCTGGTGAGGGCGGCATGAGGCTGGTCCGCGCCACGCTGGAATCGAGGCGAGGCCGCATCCTGCTCGGCCTGCTTGTGGCTTGGCTTCTCTGGCAGGGCTGGCTCGTGCTTCACGCCCCGTCCAAGGTCGCCGGCGGCTTTCCGGATCGTCAGCGCGTCAACGCGCTGATCACCCTGCCTTTCGTGCCCGAGCGCTTCCATATCCTGATCTTCCAGCGCTTCGGGCGCGTCTCGGGCACCGACGGCAACAGCGTCGAGGTCAGGAACATCGACAAGAACCAACTCAACGCCATCGCCCGCTACTACTGGGTGAGGAGAATTGAGCCCTTGCAACTGGGAGGATAGAGCATGATCACACGCAGGACTATGCTAGCCGGAGCCGCGGTCGTCGCCGCACCGGCTGTCGTCAGGGCGCAGCAGCTGGTCAAGATGAAGGCCGGCATGGTCACCGGCATCGACCAACTCGGCCTGCCTATCGCGCTGGAGCGCGGCTTCTTCGAGAAATGGGGCCTCGATGTCGACATCGCCCGGCCCTATGCGACCGGCGTCGACGCGCTGAACGCGCTGCAGGCCGGCGAGAGCGAGATCGTCCAGGTCGGCGTGCCGATGATCGGCGCCGTCGTGCGCGGCATGGATCTGGTGGCGCTCGGCAACTACAGCGGCAACGCCCACCGCGGCGGCTCGGACGCCACCATGGCGCTGGTCGCCCGCTCCGATTCCGGGATCACCAAGGGCGACCTCGCCTCGCTCAAGGGCAAGAAGATCGCGACCTCCTTCGGCACGATCAACCATCTCTACATCCTCGCCTTGATCGAGAAGGGCGGGCTGACGCCGGCCGATGTCACGCTGGTCAACACGCCGCCGCCGGACATGACGGTCGCGCTGCTCGCCAAGGGCATCGACGCCTTCGTCGGCTGGGACCCCTGGCCGATCATCGCTCTCAAGGACGTGCCGGGCGCGGTCGAGATCATCCGTGGCGGCAACGTCATCGCCTATGTCGGCTTCAACGTCGGCATGCGGCCCTGGGTGGCCGCCAACGGGCCGAAGATCGAGAAGTTCCTGGCGGCGGTCTCCGAGGCCGACCAGTGGATGCGCAAGAACCCGAAGCTGGCCGCTCAGGTCGGCACGCGCTGGATCCCCGGCCTCAAGCAGGAGATCGCGGAGGCTGCGATGGAGTTCAACATCCAGCAGGCCGACCGGCGCCTCTCGGCCAACAACTACCGGGCGATGTGGGCGGCGCTCGACCGGCTGAACCGGCTCGGCTTCCTGAAGTCGACCTTCGACGTCAACAAGCACATCGAGCCCAAGCACATCCTCAAGGTGATGCAGGAGCACCCTGCCCTGTTCAACGACCTGCCGCCGATCCCGGCGGATGCCGCGATCGGCCCCGGCTACGAGTTCAAGCCCTGAGCCATCAGAACCAGGAGCGGCAGCGCCTCGCCGTTGTCGCTCCTGTCGTCTCAGACGCATTTGCAGCATCGTCCGCCGGCAACATGGCCAGAGCAATGCCGGGATAAGCGCGTGTCGCGGTGAACATGACGAACTCCGATCACGCAACGATTCCGGGCGCCGGACGTCGCCGCTGCACTTGATTGCCCCATTGCTTTTCCGGGATCGGCAAGACGATCGGCCCTTCGCTCTTCGGGCATCTTCCTGCCTGGTCCGGGGTCTCGATGAGCCCGGTCCCTGGCGTCGAAGAGCTTGTCTCGCGGTCATCCAATCCGTCGGCCTGGCCCGGCCAATCGAGCAAGGAGGCCCGCCAGTTCCGGCTCCAGCGAAAGCAGCTCCGCGACCACGGTAGCGCTTTGTGGCCCCGCGATATAACGTAAGGCTCATCGTGTATCATTCGCCTTCCTTTCGGAGCCACGAGTGATGTCGTCAATCGATACCAGCATCACGAAGAAATACGTCGCTGTATTTTCTGCTGATATTGCTGGATACAGCAGCATGATGGAGAATGACGAGATAGGGACGTACTCGTCGCTTTTACAGCATCGTGAAATGATGCAGAATTATATTTATCAGTACAATGGCCGCATCAACAATACGGCCGGAGACAGCGTCCTCGCCGAATTTGAAACCTCATCAGACGCAGTGGAATGTGCCGTTCAATTTCAGGATGCAGCCAGACATCTTGAGCATCCCGGAAATTCTCAGGGAATGCATTTTCGGATCGGCGTCCACTATGGGCAGGTCATGCCTCTCCACGATGATATAATCGGGAAGGAAGTCAATATTGCCGCAAGAATTCAAGCGATCGCAGAGCCCGGAGAAGTCGTCATTTCAAGCGACGTCTATAACAAAATCCATACCGAGCTGGATGCCAGATACATTGACCTGGGACGGCGATCCGTAAAAAATATCGAAACACCGGTCCATGTATTTTCTGTATCGCGCTCACAATCAAACAAAACAAGGCAACAACGACAGATAATTGAGAGGCCGTCTATTGCCGTACTACCCTTCAAAAATCTAAACAAAAATGCGGAAGACGACTATTTTGCCGACGGCGTGGCTGGAGAAATAATAACCGCCCTCTCTCGCGCTAAGACGCTCGTCATAATAGCAAGAGGGTCGAGCTTTGGGTACAGAGACACGGGCATCGACATTCATGAAGCAGCCAAGAAGCTTGGCGTTAGATATATCCTGAGAGGTAATTTACAGAGGTCGGAGAGACGCGTTCGATTGAACGTTCATCTCGATGACGCCGAGGGTGGCACAACGCTTTGGTCTGACCATTTCGACGGCGATAACAGCGATATTTTTGAACTACAGGATCAGATCGCGGAGAGAGTCGTTGGCGCGCTCGAGGCCGAATTGCGGAGCGCTGAAATCATCAGGCAGAAGAGGCGCCCTACGGACAATCTGTCCGCTTACGATCAGACTCTTCGTGGCATCAGCTTGTTCTACGATAGATCTGAAAAGAGCAGCCTCTCGGCGCTGACCGCATTCTACAAGGCGATCGATCTGGACCCCGACTATGCGCTGCCCTACGGGTACGCAGCCATGACACTCGTGCTCCGGCGCGCTCAGGGATGGCCGCCCCGGGACATCGATACGCCTGAGGAGTGCATTCGTCTCGCTGAGCTCGCATCCATGCTCGGCCCCGATGACCCGACCGCCCTGAGCTTGGCGGGAATGGCGCGCGTTTATTTTGGTCACGAACCGGAGATAAGCAAGAACATCATAGAAGAAGCGATCTTCCTCAACCCGAACTCGGCAGTTGGCTGGTACGCGATGGGGATCCTCAGAATGTCCCAGGGAGATCACAGGGCAGCCGCATCGGCGATCTTCAGGTCCCTGGCCCTGAATCCACGAGACCCCGGTCGATTTGCCTATATTACCTCCCTTGCGCTCGCGGAATACCTCGACGGTAACTGTACAGAAGCAGTTGCCCTGGTCGACAAAGCGCTTGGAATGCACCCCAATTATCTCCCCGCATTGCGGGTCAAGGCGGCGGCCACGGCCATGCTCGGAGGAGACGCCGGTGCTGTGGTTGCAAAACTGAACTCTCTCGATCCGGACGGCAGCGTGGCGAAGGCTGCGCAGCAAATGATAAGGCTCCAAGCTTCCGATATGAAGCTCTACCATACCGGCCTCCGGCAATCCGGCCTGAGAACCTGAGCGGAGCCTCGCCACGGCGTCGCCCCTCGCGAGCCCCCGTCCAAAAGCGCGTCGGCATGTTCTTGCCCAGGCGGAGCGCGACCGCCCACTGAAGCGACATTTTCCTGCATCGGCGGACATCGCCCTGCGCTCAGGACGATCCCCGTCCGCAGATGACCTGAGACCCTTTTCTCCTCCGGTCTGAGGGAGATATCTGGCCTTAGGCGGCCCGCTTTTCCAGCGTGAATTTGAGGGCGAACTCGGCAGGCGTCATGTTGCCGAGGCCCGAGTGTGGTCGGCGGCGGTTATCGTCCTCCTTCCACGAGGTGATGGCGCTGCAGGCCTCGGTGAGCGTCGAGAGCAACGTGTCGTTGAGACATTCGTCCCGGAAGCGTCCGTTGAAGCTCTCGACGACGGCGTTCTGCGTCGGCTTGCCGGGGGAGATTTAGTGCCACGCGACACCGGCTTCCTGGCACCAGCGCAGGATCGCCATCGAGGTGAGCTCGGTGCCGTTGTCGGACACGATCGTCTCCGGCCGGCCACGCAGCCGAATCCGGAGACGCCTGCGCCACACTCACTCCGCGATCCTTGATCAGGTGGACCGCCTCGATCTTGAACTCGCGCCCAAACTGTCTTCGCCGCATACGCCACCTCCGGTTTCATGAAACACCCAATCTCGGTGTCCACGAAGCCGGCGGCAGGCCATTTGCAGGGACCAGGGTCTCAGGTCGTGATATGCGGGCGTATGGTTGCACGCCTCACCCTTGTTGAAATCGCTATCCGTCAGCAGGAGATCAAGAAGAGCCGGTTCACTGCGGCCGCTGGTCCCATCGCAGACGAAGCGGCAGCGAAAGACTTCATTGCGGCACGGTCCGATCGGGCAGCCAATCACAATTGCTGGGCATGGCGCTTGGGGCAGAGATACCGCTTCAACGACGATGGCGAGCCCAGCGGGACCGCCGGCAAGCCGATCCTTGCCGCAATCGATGGACAAGGCCTCGATGGCGTCGTTGTTGTCGTGACACGCTGGTTCGGTGGCATCCTTCTCGGAAGCGGCGGTCTGATCCGTGCCTATGGCGGAACGGCGGCCCTATGCTTGCGCGAGGCTGAAAAGGAGGTGCTTGTCGAAACCGTCTCCGGGACGGTCACATGCGGGTTCAGTGATTTGGCACTGGTTCAGGTGCGTTTGGGCGCGCTTTCGGGCGTACAGGTGGCTGTTCAGGCTTTCACGGAGGGCGGCGCGATCCTGTCGGTGTTGGCGCCGACGTCGGAAGCAGGTGGCGTGGAGCGGCTGCTAGCGGATCTGACCAGTGGACAGTCAGTGATCGGATGGAGCCGATGAGCACAGCACAGTAGCCCCTGGCGGTGAACTCGCGCCAGGAGCAGACGTTTTAACGAGCACGAAACCAGACATTCCCATGACAGAGAGGGGCAGCCGTTTGGCTGCCATAGTGGCGTTCGGTTTCAACCTGCTGATGCCCCGCACACGGCGGCGCATCACAGTTCCAAAGCGGGCATTGGCGTTGAACTCGCCGGCCTCTTACATTTCCGATGCTCTGCACCCGCCGAAGCAAACACAAGACCGCTGCGGCAGCAATGAAGCCGCCTGGAGCCCAGCAGATGACCGGCAGCCATGCGTCCATCCTGATCGTCGGCGCCGGTCCGGTGGGACTTTCTCTTGCCATTGGCCTCGCCCGGCGCGGCCTTCGCGCCGACATCATCGACATGGCGTCAGCGCCGTCGCGGTTCTGCCGGGCGATCGGGATCACCCCGCGCACGCTCGAGGTTTTCGAGGCGATGGGCGTCGCCCGCGATATCCTGAGGGCCGGGCTGCAGCTCAGCGGACGCCGTATGATCGTCCATCGCGGGGCGGAAGCGATCGTCCACGATCAGCCGGTCGATTTCCCGGAGCTGCCCTATAGCCAGTACGGGGTTCCGCAGGATCGGACGGAGACCGTGCTCGAAGCCGCGCTGGAGCAGCGCGGCATCCGGGTCATCCGCGGCTCCAGGCTAGCCCGCCTCATCCCCGGCCCCGACGGACAGACGGTGGAGCTCGAGCGTGACGGGGCCAGCGAAACCCGTCGCTACGACTACGTCGTCGGCTGCGACGGAGCCCACAGCGCCGTCCGGAAAGCGCTCGGCATCGCCTTCGAAGGCAGCGCCTTCCCCTATGACTTCATGCTCGGGGACGTCTCGATCGACTGGGACCTGCCCCGTGGCACCAGCCTGCAGGGAATCCGGCCGGCGGTCGATGCCCCGCCCGACTTCTTCGTGGCGATCCCCTTGCCCGAGCGGAATCGCTATCGGGTTTCGATGATGGCTTCCTCCCAGCCGCCGGGCGCGAGTGACGGCGAAGTCGCGCACGGCATCCAGTCCGAACGCCCCGGCGCCTCGCTCTCGCAATTGCAGGCGGTGGCAGACCGGCTGGTGCCCGGGCAGCCGAAGCTGTCGGACCTGCGATGGTCGTCGATCTTCCGGATCAGCATGCGCCTCGCCGCGCGCTATCGCATCGGCAATGTCTTTCTGGCGGGGGATGCCTGCCATATCCACCCGCCGACCGGCGGCCAGGGCATGAACACAGGGATCCAGGACGCCGACAATCTCGCCTGGAAGCTCGCCCTCGTGGCGCGCGGCGAGGCCGCGCCCGTCTTGCTCGACAGCTATGAGGCAGAGCGGCGGCCCATCGCGGAACATGTCATCGCCGACACAGTCGAGCGCAGCATGAGCATGGGCAAGCCGTCCGCCCCGCCAGACAGGCTGCAGGATACGCAGATACGGGTCAGCTATGCCGAGGGGCCGATCGTGGGCGGGGCTCCGCAGGCCGGCCTCGCGCCCGGGGACCGGATGCCCGACATCCAAGGCCTGCGGCAGCGCGGCGTCGGTTTCCCCTTACGGCTGTTCGACCTGACCCGCGGCCCCTGGTTCACGCTTCTGGCTTTTTCCGGAGATGGCGACAGCGATGCCCTGCAGAGCATCGTGGCGAGGCTGTCGGCGGATTTTCCGGGGAAAGTCGCCAGCGTCGCAATCCTTCGACAGGGCAGCGCCGAGCCGGACCGGCCGGAGATCACAGTCGTGCGGGCCGAGGCAGAAGCGCTGCAGGCAGTTTTCGATGGCGCACCGCCTGCGCTCATCCTCCTGCGGCCCGACGGCTATGTCGGCTACATCGGCGCAATGGCGCTCGACCCGCTGCGCGATTTCCTGGCGACGACGCTTGAACTTCGCCATTGTTCGGAACCGCGCTGACCGACGCAGCCTCCATCGATGGTGAGATCATGACCAGCCGCTTCGTCATAGGCGCACGCCTTGTTTCCGGCATCGGCCTTGCCGCAGCCTGGGCGCTCCTTGCCTATGCGGGCGGCGCCTCCGCTCAACAGCGGCCATCCGACTGGATCGTCCCGGACGTGACGACGCTTTCGGACAGCCCTGCCAACCAATTGATCCGAAAGGGTCGCGAGCTCGTCGTCGCCACCCCGTCCCTGATCGGGCCGAATGTCGGCGATGCCAGCAAGCGCTTTGCCGGTAACAACCTGTCCTGCAGCAACTGTCATCTCTCTGCCGGCACGCGCAAGTTCGGCTTGCCCCTGTTCGGCCTAGCCCATCTGTTTCCGCAGTACAGCGCTCGCAAGGGCGGCGAAATCACGATCGAGGACCGCGTCAATTCCTGTATGACCCGCAGCCTGAACGGTCGCGAGATGCCCGATACCGCGCCGGAAATGCGCGCACTGGTCGCCTATATCGACTTCCTCTCCACCAATGTCGCGAAGGGTGAGACATTGCCCGGCCTCGGCGCGGGATCGATGCCGGAACTGGCACGCGCGGCCGATCCGGCGCGGGGGAGCGTCATCTTCGGGAACAGCTGCGCGGCCTGCCATGGTACTGACGGTCTCGGCGTCAGGCGAAGCCTGCCCACGACCGATCTCGGCTACATGGTGCCGCCGCTCTGGGGCGCGGACAGCTTCAACAACGGCGCCGGCATGGGCCGGCTGAGCGTCGCGGCGAACTTCATCCACTTCAACATGCCGCACGGGACCGACTACTCCAGCCCGCGACTGTCGGTGGAGGATGCCTGGGACGTCGCGGCGTTCATGCTGTCCCATGAGCGGCCGGTGAAGCCGGGGCTGGAGCGCGACTTTCCCGATCTGCTCCTGAAACCGGTCGAAACGCCCTATGGCCCCTACGCCGACGGCTTCGGCGTCGATCAGCATCGCTACGGACCGTTCGGGCCGATACGGCAGGAGATCGACAGGCTGAAGCAGAACCCGCCGCCGCCCGCGCCGCGCTAGCTCGCGAGTGGCGGCGCGATTGCAAGCCTCGGAGGGTGAGAGCCCACGGTGCGCGCAACGCGACGCCGCAGATCCCTACCGCATCATGTCGGTCAGTGCGTCGCGCGTCGACACGCTGGAGATGTGGAACACGCCTTGATAGGGCATGCTCAGATCGACGATCACGAACATGATGCTCGAGATCGATAGCACCCCGATCGCCAAGACCGCAGCGCTGAGGGCGCGGCGGGGTATCTGCAGCCCGAAGCTCAGGAAGACCAAGCTGAGCCAGAAGCTCAGAAGGCCGATGAAGAAGGCGCCGGAGGGGATGTGGGAATCCTCGATGACGTTCCACCTCGCCGAGAGCGCAAGCGAGTAGGCTGTCCGGCAGCGGGCCGCGGAGTTCTCCAGCCCGGGGCGCTGAAGAGCGTCCACGGCAGCGCCGATTTCGTTCGTCAGCTGCGACAGGGTGCTGTCCTCGCCGCGAACCGCCATGCTCGCAGTGTCCGGCATCCCCGCAACCACGATCTTCGCTTCCTGCGGCCAGGTGCTCGCCAATACGGCCGCGGTATACTGGCGAAGCTTCAGCCGGATCGGATCTGCGGCGTCGCCGAAAATGCGCAGGCACTGGTCGAGGCTGGTCAGGCGCGCGGCATAGGTCGAACGATGGGCACTGGCCTCGTCGAAGCGTGCCCGGGCTGTCGAGAGCTGCAGGCTGAGGATCAGCGCCGCGAAGGTTACCATCAGGCCGGTCACCAGCCGGATCGAGTCCAGGTTCTCGGCCGTCAGATGCCGCTCATGCAGGCGCTTTCGCAGCGCCATGCCTGCCAGCGCGGACATGCAGAAAAGCGCGAGAAACGCGAAGACCAGAAGAAATTCCATAGCGCGTCCCCGATGGCCTTTTTTTTGACCCCACCGCCTTGCGCCCGCATTTCGCAGTGCGGAAGACGAGCCGCGCGCTTGTCGGATTGGTACCGCAGCCAGCGCCAGGAGCCGCTACTACGAAGTCGCCTGCGAGCTGACAATCATTTCAGCACGGGTGGGGCCGCAAGTTCCTGCGGCTTGCCGCGTGAGACAATGAGCGAGGGGAGCTGGCGCTCGACGATGACCTGCGGGGCATGCGGGGCTTCGAACGCGACGATATCGGCGCGCGCTCCGGGACGGATCTCGCCCGCACCGAGACCGCAGATGCGCGACGGGATGGTCGTGACGTGGTCGAGCAACGCTGCAATATCCTCGTCCCGCCGGAGCCCGAACCGATACGCCCCGAGCATGGCGCGGTCGACCATCCCGATCACGGTCGAGGGGTTCCAGCAGTCGCGGATGTTGTCGGAGCCGAAGAAGACCTCGACACCGCGCGCTCGCAGTCGGGGGATGGGCGGGCAGCGATCTCCGCCTGGGATGCTGGACAGGATCGCGACGCCGCTCTCGCGGAGCGCGTCGGCGGTTGCATCGAGGTGCCGCTCGTCTGCATCAGCCAGCGCGAAGGCATGGCTGATCGTAACCTGGCCGCCGAGGCCCCCGGCCCGCGTCCGCGCGATGATGTCGTCGATCTCGTCGAGCCCTTCCGAGCCACCATCATGCAGGTGGATGTCGATGCCGCGGCCATGTTTCTCCGCCAGCGCGAAGACGATCGCGAGATGGCCGTCCCGGTCGCCGTCGATGCCGACCGGGTCCAGGCCGCCGATAAGGTCGGCCCCCATACGCAGGGCCTCGTCGAGATAGGCCGCCGCGGGTGCGCAGGACAGGATGCCGCTCTGCGGAAAGGCGACGATCTGGATCTGCATCCGATCGGCCCAGCGTTCCCGCAACGTGAGCAGCTGTGTGAGATTGTCGAGTTTCGCGACGTCGTCGATGTCGACATGGGTGCGCAGGCTCGTCGTGCCCCGGCGCAGCGCCGCTTCGAGCAGAGCCTCCGCGCCTTGCTCCGCCAGCGGCGTCCGCGTCGAGCGTCGGTAGTCCTTTTCGGCCTCGATCCGAGCACGGATCGAGGCCGCCGCCTGATGCGGGCGCCAGGGCACTCCGAGCAGTGTCTTGTCGAGGTGGACATGGCCGTCCGTGAGGCCGGGCAGTACCAGCGCCCCGCCGAGCTCGATCGAACGACGAGCTTCAGGAGCATCCTCACCGTTGGGCCGCAGCGCCGCGACCTGGTCTCCGGCGATGTCGATCGACAGCAGCCGGCCGTCGGCCAGTCTCGCGCCATTCAGGCGCAAATCGGGAAGAGGCGTCGTCATCAGCATCTCGCGTTGAAGCTGCGGTGGGGGGCGGTCGCGGCCGGGAGCGTCCAATCGGAATAGAAGGCGCGAAGCAATTTGATCTCGCGCCACGCTAACGACGAACGAAAACCCCGGCCCGCGGCGAGCAAGACCGGGGTCGCTGAAAAGTTAAAACAGACCAGCAGAAAATCAGCTTGATCTGGATTTTTTTCGGCAGTTTCGCGTGTATTCGCGGCGCATCTCTCTGATTTGCTCGCGGTCGACCCGGGATGTCCTGCCTGGCTTGATGCTTTGGCGGGCTTCCTCTCTACAGGCCTCGCGGGCAGCATCGCCGCCGCCCCCGCCTCCTTGCCTAGCGTCCGCGGGGGACGCGAAGAACGCCAACGACGCGAGAAAAAGTGCATGGGGGAGGCGCATGCCAGGCTCCACTTCGGGTGCATAGCTCACAGCGGTTGACGTTACTGGAGTTCGGATCGAAGTCCAGATACGTGAAACAAAAAAGGCCCGGCCCCGCGTGAGACCGGGCCCAGTAGCTAGTCACTTCGATATGAAAAGCGCTGAATATGTCCGCGCCCTGTCACGCGGCGGCCTTTCTGCTGAAGCTGAAATCGCCGTCGGCATAGTGATGCCCGAAATGGGGCTCAATTGCCCAATCGAGTTTCTCTCGAAACTTGCGCCGAGTATCGTCGGCCTCGCCTCGTCCGTTCTCGAATAGCCGCTGTAGCGAAATCGCCAGGCCGAACCTAACGGAACCTCCGAGCTCCGAACAGTGGACAGTAAGCGGTCCTCGGCAAACAAAAACGGCCGGCCGGCGCGAGAAGCGGGGCCAATCAACAGGGGTGCGCAAAGCAAACTGGGCTACCTCAACGTCCCGATTGACCAAGCTTCGTCTGCAGCTAACCCTGCAAGGACAAATGGAGCTCTGCTTCAATGATCGACCGGCTTGTTTTGGCAGTTCCCCTATTTCTGGCTGGCGTGGGCGCCGCGAGCCCGCAGATCCAACGAGAAAGCTGTAGAACGCAAGGTCCGTGGTATTTTGTAACCCAGAACAGCAAAGTAGAATTTACAACGCAGATGGATGAGAACGGTTGCAGATATAGTTACACGAGTGCTCCTGAAGGCCAGCCTCACATGCGCGCAACGGTATTTGAGAAAGCCATCATTATGAAAGATCCCGCGAACGGCAAGATAACACAGACCGGTGATTTCTCGTTCTTTTACAAACCTAACACGGGATTCAGAGGCAAGGACCTGTTCGTCATCTACGTTTGCGGCTCATCGGCAGGCGCCTCCGGGTGCGCCCGGCTGACCTACAATGCGACAATCAGGTAGGTACAGCTACCAAACAAAAAGGCGGCCACCCCCTTTGAAGGGACCGGCGGCTGGTTCAGAAGGAGCAGTCAGACGGACGACCGGAGCCGCCGACTATTCCGGCCGAAGCCTGCGAAATGCCTAGCTGAGCCAGAAGCTGGCTATGGGCACCTTGCCATAAATCTACGACCCGCGCCGTCCTGGTAGATGCAGTTGTTGGGGGTTGTCGCTCGCCCGATCAGAGCGCCCGCCACACCGCCAGCCACCGCGCCTATTGCAGCGCCCCGTCCGCCCCCCGCCGCCGCGCCGATGAGCGCGCCGCCACCTGCGCCAATCGCGGCTCCGCCGAGTGTTCGCTGGGATTGAGAATCGGGGTTACAGCCTGCTGCACCGAGGGCCAAGCCGAAGAGGATGATTGCTCGGATCATTGGGCTCGCCCTTATGGCCATTGCGTTCGAAGGTCTCGCTATCGATCAGATCATAGCTGACGGTCCGGAGGCGGCTATCGCCGAGAATCCCAAATATGTGCTTGCCATCCCGAAAGAGGGGGTGGCTGGCCCCTCAAAGTAGATGGACGGCGGTGAGCTGCGATGTCAGCGTTACGCCGCGGTGCTCAACCTCGACATCAGGGGGAACCTTGGAGCCGATCGAAATCTCGACGTACGGCCTCCCCGAAGCGCAGCAGCTCGATGCATGGCGCGGGTGGTTCGAGACGGTCTTCGATCTTCATGTGCTGGATCCCAACGCCGGCTTTTCTGCCAAGAGCGTGCACTGGGCACTCGATGGCATGTCTCTCAGCCGGGTCACTGCTCCGGCATTGAGAGCGGTGCGAACGAAGGCTCTTACTCGTCAAAACCCCGTCGATCACTGGGTCATCACAGTCGGTAGGCAAAGAACTCTCGGAATCGCCGGGGGCGACAATTCATTCGAGGTCCCGGCGGGCGTTCCCTTCGTTGCCTCGTTGGGGCAGGAGTTGGTGAGCGAGCGGGCTCAGGATGAGCGTTTGCAGCTCTACCTGCCCAGGGACAATTTTGGTGATCTGGCGCCTGTGCTCGACGCTGTGCAGGGCCGAGCGCTGAGCACGCCTCTAGGTCGATTGCTTGGGGATTATCTCGTCCTCCTTGAAAAGAGCCTTCCGGAACTCGCTCCAGCAGATGCGGCAAAGCTGGCGGATGCTGTGAAGGCGATGCTGCTAGCCTGCCTAACGCCGCTTGCCGACCCGGGCGCTGCGGGCCAGATCCACGTCAGCCGGCGCGAGAGGGCAAAGCAGGTGATTGTGAGCCATCTGCGCTCACCCTCATTGGACCCGTCCAGCTTATGCCGAGAGCTAGGGATGTCCCGAAGTCAGCTCTATCGCTTGCTGCAGAACGATGGTGGCATAGCCCAGTATATCCAGCGGCTGCGCCTCCTTCAGGCTCACACGGAGCTGTCGGACGCGTCGAATGACAGCTCCATCAGAGCAATCGCTGAAGCGCTCTGCTTCCCGGACGGGTCGAGTTTTGCACGCGCCTTTAAGCTCGAGTTCGGTGTCAGTCCCAGCGATGTGCGGGCAGCTTCGTCGGCGGGCCAAGTCTTTAGCGTTCGGTCGAGGAGCTATGACGATGCAGAGTTCGGGACGCTCGGGGACTGCCTTCGTCATCTTTAGGTCCGGTCAGGCCTTTTTTTACCTCGCGGGGCAAGACCAACCCGGAGGGGCCAAACCGAAGGGGCTAGAGCTTTGAAGCCGGTTGGTCCGCCAGGCTATCGCGGCCGAAGCTGAGCGTCGTGCTCGACGGCGTGGCAGGCTCGACCGACCGCGAGGAGCGTGGAATCAAGGGCGTGCGAGGGG
The DNA here is from genome assembly GCF_001509835.1 of Allobosea sp. WAO. Classification (GTDB taxonomy): domain Bacteria; phylum Pseudomonadota; class Alphaproteobacteria; order Rhizobiales; family Beijerinckiaceae; genus Allobosea. The sequence continues at coordinate 53,917 of NZ_JXTJ01000010.1, read as the reverse complement.
AAGCAGCAGTGGCGGCGCTGCACGGTGAGATCGCGCGATTCAGGCAAGTCAAGGCTCAACAGCCCACAATCCGGGCAACCATTTGTTAACTCTGCCCGCCTTTGTTGGGGCTCCCAACCGAAGGAGCTTCCCATGAATCGACGTTCATTTCTCACCGCCATGTTCGGCGGCGTCGCTGCCACTGCGGTCGGGAGCGTGATCGCGAGCGATGCGGCAAAGGCGTCCGACCTGCCACTCGACTTGACCACCAAGCTCGACGAAGCGCCTGCGGAGTTCACGCAGTACTACCGCGGGCCGCGCCGGCGTCGCCAGGTCTGCACTGTCACGCGGGACCGGTTCGGTCGCCGTCGTCGGGTCTGCCGCTGGGTCTATTGACATCCGGCGACCAAACGAAAAAGGCCCGGCCCCGCGTGAGCGAGACCGGGCCAGTCAGGGAGGAAACGCCCCAGGGAGGGTAGCCCCTTGCGAGGGCCAGGTGATCGCCGGAGGGGCTCACGGAATTCGATCAGGGCGGCTTGATCGTGCGCTCCATCATCATCCGGTCAAGTAGGGCTTTGATCCTGCTGACGCCGCGCGAGGTGCTGCGCAGCTCGGCCACCATCTCCGCGATCTTCTGATGATCCTCGGCAGCCGCGCAGCGAGCCTAGCGGGCCTCAGCCTCGACAGTGTCGATCCGGCGCTCGATGCGGGTGATCGCATCGGCCGTTTTGGCGTCGACCGTCTCGCTCTCGGACCAGAATATGAGTGCGAACGCTCCAATCGAGATCGCCACGGAGATGCCGGCCGAGATGGCGGCGGCAGCGATCCCCGGCTAAAGACGACCGTCTTCATTCGCTCGCATGGTCATGATTGCTCCGAAGGCGGGAGGTTTAGGCTCAGAGAGGCTTGTCCGTGGAGGTTGCCAGCACACCCGCCTTGGCCCCGATCTTCTCAGGCAGCGCCGCCTCGGAGAGACGGAAGGCCTTCACCGCGTCCGCGGCAGCACCAGCCAGATAGGAGACCGCTCGGCACATGTCTCCCGTGGCCAGGAGAATGCCGGCAGCGTTGGTCGCCGCAGCCTGAAATGCGTCTCGATGGCGAGCTTCGATGGCGAGCTTCAGCTTCGCGACGATGAACCTCCAGAGCCAGCCGGCGAGGCCGAGCACGACCACAATCGCCAGCTCGGTGAGGAGCGGCCGGAACAGGCCGAACAAGGTCTGGTCCGGCACAGCCGTCTGAGCCTCGGCCGAAACAGCGAGCATGACGACGACGCAGGCGAACGCCAGCGCGCCCAGATAGGCGAACAGCTTCATGATGATCTCTAGGGTGATGGCAGCTCCCAGCCGCTGGCGGGATGTCAAATGCTAAGGACGCGAGGTCGTGGGCCGCCTAGCGTGCCTTTGGGGCAAGGGGCATATCGCGATGAAAATGCGCTCGACGGCCTATTACCTGAGGCGTGAAGCGCTTCGGGTTCGAATGAGCAAGAAGCGCGCCCGGCGAGATGCCGCCGCTGCCTTGGCTGCCGACGCAGAACCGGCCGCGCCATGTGAGGGAACCGTCTGGCGCTCTTTGCTCGAACGGGTCCGTGCCCAGATGGCACGGGTTTCATAGGCGCTCAGACCAATCTTCCAAGCTCGTCCTTGCGGACGTCGGCATCGGGGCAGCCCTGGCCGGGCTGCACTATGCCCTGGCGGCGATGCTGTGGTCGGCCTCCTTCGCCATCTGGCTCATCGGCTTCTGGCCGATCCTCAATGCGGGGAAAGGCGAGGACAGCGGCTGCGGTTGAGGATCGACGAAGGGGCCTTGCGCGCCACTTCCGGACATTGGCTCGTTGTCGGAAGGCAGACCGCGCTGTGAGGTACGTGGCAACCGCAATCGACCCGATCCGGTCATTCCCGCAGACAGAACGCGATCCCGAATGCTGCTGCTACATGTCAGTCGGCGTTAGGCCGGTTCGTCGCATGAAATCGGCCATCGTGCCGCCGACGAGGGATTGGAATTGCACATCGCGCTGTGCGGCGATCGGCGCTCGTCGTGCAGCCGGCGGCGGCGAGGCATAGCGTAAGGGCAGCAAGGCGAAAGCGCCAACGCGTCCGTCCGCTATGTGGCGTGACCGTGTGGCCTGTCAGCTCGAACGACGCTAAGTCGCTGAAATTTCTGGCCCTCCCTAGGGGAGCCAAAGAGCCAAGTGATGACAAGTAGTTAGCGGAAAGTGGGACGAAATTTCTTCCCATGAAATCGCTACGTTTTCTTTCGTCACTGTCCCACTGATTTTTGGACAACTCCCCTCCCCGCCCGCATCCGCCGGCGGGCACTCTCGCACATCAGAGACTGCTTATGCAGATCATCGACTTCGTGCCGCTGCCTGATCCAGGCGGCAGCACGGCGCGTACGGTTGCGCGCTTCTCTCTGTCCTTTCCCGACATGAAGCTCTCGGGGTTCCGCCTTCGGCTCAGGCCCAACGGCACATTCATCGTCGCCGCGCCCGCCACAGACGGCATGCGCGTTGCGAACTTCAAGCCTGACCTCTTTCGCCAGATCAATTCGGCCGCTGAGGCGGCTTACAGAGGGCTCTATGCCAGTGACAGAAACTGCGCCTGACATCGACGAAGACGATTACGAAGACACCGGTCTCTACCATTTCATAGGTCCACTGGCGGAATTGTCCGACCTCGAGCCGGGCGCTCCAGAGCCGTCCGCAGCTGAACATGCTCACCATCTGGAGTTCATGCGTCGGCGGGACTGGGCCGCGGCAGAGCTTGAGCGCCTTGAGCGCGAGCGAGAGCGCGACCAGCGTATGGCGAAGCTGCGACTTGACCGGGACATCGCGGACGCGGCTCGATCGGGCGATCTAGCTAAGGTCGCGACCCTGACCGGCAAGTCCAACTGGATGCCCGCCGCCAGTAATGACAACCGGAAGAACTCGGCAAAGCGCGATCGTTTCGAGATCACGTTCTTCGACGACATCGAGGAGGAGACGCCCAAGGTCGAAATTCTTGAGAGCATCCTTGGCGAGGGAGAGTTCACCGACGTCATTGGCAAGCCCGGCTCCGGCAAGTCCGTCATCGTCACCGACATGGCCTGTCACATCGCGGCGGGGATGCCGTGGCATGGGCGCGCTGTCCGCAAGGGCCTGGTCGTCTACTTTGCCGCAGAGCGCCGGAAGCTGACGCTTCGGCGAATGGCTGCGTTTCGGAAGCACCACGGCGTCTCAGGCCTTCCCCTGGCTGTCTTCGGCGGCAAACTCGACATGACCGCGAACGTGCTGGACGCTGCGGCACTCACTCAGGCTGTGCGCAGCGTGGAGGAGCGTTTCGGCGTTCCGTGTGCTTGGGTCATCATTGACACCCTGAGCCGGACTTTCGGTGGCGGAGACCAGAACGCGTCGAAGGACATGGGCAAGTACGTGCAGTCCGTCGATGAGATTATCCGAGCCCTGCATTGCCACGTCACCGTGGTCCATCACAGCGGCTGGGGCGAGGAGCGCGGCAAGGGTGCTATCGACCTCGACGGCGCGGTGGATACCAGCTTCTACGTCAAGAACAGCGGCGGGAATTTCACTCTCGTGTGCGACGGCACGAACGACGGCGAGCCTGGCCCCGTCGCCGCCTTCACGATGCAGTCCGTAGAGGTCGGCCCTAGCACGAGCGCACCCGTGGTCATTCCGCAGAAGCTAGGCAACCTGTCCGGGGTGACCCGCGACGTCGAGCCCGCCAAGCCAACGCAGCGCGACATAGCGCTTAGCCATCTTCAAGAGGCGATTGCGGCGGAGGGCGTCTATCCGCCGGATCCGGACTTCAGCGATGGCGCGATGGTCGTGAAGGAAGAGGCGTGGCGCGAGCGCTGTTACGCAGCGGCTGGCGACGCTAGCCCGGATGCAAAGAGGAAGTCGTTTCAGCGGGCAAAGGCAGCGCTGCTGCGCGGCGACATTATTCGAGAAACCGGGCAATGGGTGTGGCCTGCATAAGCGGGACATTTGACCGGGACACGCGGGACATCGGGGCATTTCAATGTCCCGCTAGTGCCCATTTAGACCGGGACAACGGGACAGGGACATACCCCTCTATAGGGTATGTCCCGATGTCCCTGTCCCGATGGGTGGATATCGAAGAATTCAACGATGTCCCGCCCCACTACCAACGAGGGACTGTTTGATACTGCCCCCTGGGAAACAAATCAGTTCGGCGCTGTGGATCTCCGCCGATGCCGGGGCGGCGGCGGCAATGCGCGGCGTCTGCGCGCTCGCCAGCTGTGGACGCGCCGCGTCGGGCCTTGCGATCCGGTGGCTGGCGGGGAGCCGGGTTGTCTCGGTTGCGGCGGCCCCTGCGTGAACTGGGCCGGGATTTCGTCGAGCGTTTTAGCGGTATCCGCCGGTAACTCGCTGGCTGCCAAGCGGCTGGTCGCCACCGCAAGGCCGCCTCCAAGTAGGGTTGTTAGAAACAGGCGTCGATGCATTCGAACTCCAATTCTCAGAAACCAGATCTGAATGGCGCGAGCGAGCAGCAATCAAAACGGATTTGGAACATGGCACATCCCGGGGACCGCCAAAACTCTCCAGCCGCCAGCAACTGGGCGACCGGCTAGTCGAGCGCGCGCGCGATAGCACTCGAGGTGCCCCGTCTCAGACGTTACCGGGGCACGCCAGATCCACCGCGACTGGGACCGCGCCGGCGGGCCTCAGCGTCCTGTCGTGCACTCTGTTCCCGCCATTGCTGATACAGTGGGGCATTACGACGATGAAATGCCCGATTTTCTTCCGCTCGGCGCTGCATGTTGCGGCGCATTTCGCCGACGCTTTGCCGTTGCGCGTTAGCTTCAGTCTGGACGTCCCAATAGAATGCAGGAACAGCAACCAGGGAAACCAGACCAAATGTGCGCAGTCGTTTGAACATGTGTAGCTCCATGGCTCGAAACGGCGTGAGCGTACCGGCCGGGGCTCCGAGCGCCTTCACCAGAACGGGTGAAATTGGCGCCGCCAACAGCAACGGAGCGCGCTTATGATTTCCGCTCTACGCTGGCAGCACCGACACAGGAGTGCCGAGCGCGACACGCGCATAGAGATGCGCGATATCCTGATTGATCATCCTGATGCATCCCGACGAGACGTTGGTGCCAACGGTGTAGGGCTCAGTTGTACCGTGGATGCGATAGCCGAGATCTCGCCCCTCGCCAAAGAGGTAAAGCGTGCGCGCTCCCAGCGGGCTCTTCGGTCCACCGCGTACGCCAGGACCTCTCGGCGTCATCTCGAGCTGTGCCCTGATCTCCGGCTCACGCTCGACCATCTCAGGCGGCGGCACCCAGTCCGCCCAGTCGCGCTTCATGTTGATCCGCGCGGTGCCGGACCAGCCGAAGCCCTCGCGGCCGACGCCGACGCCGTAGCGTGTCGCAACCTGCGGCGACTCCACGAAGTAGAGAGAATAGCCTGCTGGGTCGACCACGATCGAGCCCGGCGGCTCATTTCGGGGAAAAGCCACCGTCTGACGAAGGTATTGCGGATCGATGCGCCGATAGTCGATCGGAGAGATTGGAAAACGCTCCCCGGGGTACTCGACGTAGACCTCGGCGTAGTTCGGGCGCGCTAGTGTGCGTGTAGTCAGACTCCGCCTGCTTGGACCAATCTCGGGCAGCGCGACGATGCTCCCAGTCCCGCATCCGGCGAGACTAGCTGCAGCGAGGGACAAAGAGGACAGGGTAAAGGATCGGCGGCTCGGCATAGGCGACTCTCACGCGGGGCGTGACAGAGCCATCGACTTATATGGTTACGACTACGTGAATTCGCCGTTTCCCCAAAGGGGTAGCCTCGATCTCTCCGGCGGCCCGCCACCGGAAAGGCCGGGTAATCGAGCGATAGCGCTAACGCAGATTTTTGGGCTCATGCGCGCGCGATCACGCACAGCGCGCGCGAGGGCTAGCGCAGAAAAACCAGCGGCAGGAGGATGCTAACCCCGAGGACCGCGACGATCGCAACCCTCAGCAGGACGCCCCAAACGCGGTCGCTTCCGATCAACCTAGCTCCGCCCCGCGGTGCGATGTCGGTGCGTCGGTCGATTCCCGGAACGTCAAATAAGCGTCCGACGTGGAGGCGCCGGAGGCGCGTTGTCGTTCTGCGCATCAAGAGCTATCTTCGCATTCTGAAGCATGAGATCCCGAGCATCTTTATTTGCTCGTTTCCGCCTTTCCTGCGCGCGCGCCCGTATCCTGAGATATCGCAGCCTATCCACACGCTTGAACATCAGACCCTCACTGCCAATGTCGGCCGTTGGAGAATGCAGGCGCAGTCAGACTAAGCCGCTAGAGCTTCCTCTACAGGTACTAGGCGTCCCGCGACCGCCAGATGCCGGTCGCTACGGTTGACCACGACAACGAGGACAGTGGTGCCGTCATCGCAATCCAGTGTCATTCCATGGCCAAACAGCCCGTCGTCAAAATCTTCTGTTTCAAAGATTAAATAACCGGACCGCTGGTCGTCGTATTCGCTGGCGAATTGGTACGAGACATCGGCGCCACGCCCATCGCGCAGGTTTAGATATCCATTTCCGGTAATCATTAAGTGTCTCCGCTTGGCGGCATCATTTGTGCCGCACACGGTCATATCCAGAAGGGAGGAGACAACTGCCTTTCTAAAAGGCGCCCTTTCATAACGAATAGCAAGGATAATCGTGTGACCTGCTGGAGAGGGGTGCGTGTCGGCATCCTTGGCGATTGGCGAAAAACACGCACCTGCCCTGTTCGCACGCGCAACTAAAACCCGAACTTTCATTTTTTAGTTTGCTCGCGACCTGCGGTCTGTGTGGCAATGGAGTTACAGTAGAAGTAAGCTAGTCGAAGCACGTGAAAATTCCCTGCGAAAGCCACATCTACATACCAGATGTCGTTCGCGGAGCGCCGTCAGGCACCAATCCTTGACGTTTTCCGCTCCTCAGGACTAAATTTTAAGGCACCAGCTCGGCCCGCCATGACATCAGGCCAGAGAAAGCCGCACGCGGGCTTCTTCGCGTCTCCGCCATCCACCTACCCAATACTTCAACATCGCCGCCACCGGCCCGCTCTGGGCCGCGGTCGCGCAATTCAGACGCCGAGAACGGCGCTTCATCTCAATGGGGACTACATGACGGTTACAAACTCAATGCTCCATCCAGGCGCACCGGACGTTGATTTCGTCCCTACGCGTTATCGCGCCGAACTTCCCCGCCTGGTCAAAAGGATGGTCGGAACCGACCCAGCCGGCGCGCTAGCCTTGATTCAGTACGACCGGGCGACGTCGGCGCCTGCCAATGACAACATCGACCTGACGGTTGAGAACGATGACAACCGGCGCGGCAGATATGCCGACCCCGATGTGCATGCGAAGCCTGCGGGCATCGTGATGGACACCGACAGCATTCTGCGCACCCGCCCGAGTGTCGACGAGCTGCTAACGGCGGCGCCTCCCGGCTCGCCTGTCACGTTTGAAAAGCGCGACCACCGGGACGACCCCGTTATTGCCCGATGCGGGACAGTGGTGCTTGACCTTATCCCCGGCCAGGAACGCCCGATCGATACGGGTTTCATCGTCGAATATGGCCGCACATCGAAGGGCAGGCCCAGCCGCCCTTCATGCCGAATGAACGGCGACCGCGGACCTGCTAAGCCGAAGCGCTCACATGCGGCTGTCTGGGCATACTTGCGGCTACCGGCCAGCGACCCCGCCGCCAAGGGCTGGACACGGCCTTGCATGCCTCTCGGCGCGGTTACGGGTGGGCTGCACGGGTTGCCTCGCTCCAAGTCTGCCAATCGCTTCGGCGTGGCGGAAGGCCGGGCGCTTTTGCAGCGGCTTGGCGTTGATGGCTCGGTTCCGTTCGATATCGCGCGGCTTCAAGCACGCCGCTTTGCGGTACACCACCGGCCTGCGATTGCACGCGGTGCTGAGTTCGGAGGCGTGACGCAAGCCCACAACGCGGACAAGTCGCTCCCAGTGCCGATGCCCGTGCGCGATCCGCGCGATGAGCTGAAGACGGAGACCGTGGCTGTTCTGGAGATCGCCCTGTCCGGCGGCACGCTTGAGGACATTGGTCGGCACCTCGGCGCGCCGGCCAGCACCGCGGCTCGTCACGGGAAGCCAGCGCTGCTGGCTGCCGTTGACGTGGTTAAGCGCGTTATGAGAGCGCCAGCGAACGATAATCAAGAAATTCGCTCGGAAGCAGCGTAGCCGAGTCGATTCCGCAGCCACTGAGACGGGTCATAATAGGAGATGTAGAAAAACATCTTCTCTGTAGACCCCTTCGACTTCCGCGCCCTGGCCATTCGGCCGGGGCGTGTTTTTCGGTGGGTTGCTGCCGGCGGTCTCAATTTACAAAGCTGAGATTAAAAGTCGAAAGACAGCTGCCCCGGCAAGGAACGCCAATGAGCACGCACATGCTCCAGCTTTCCAAACCTCACGCGCAAGTAGTCACGCACGTGAACGACTTTTGACTTGAACGTTTTGTACACGCCCGCGGTCTCCGTCATCACCTCGGCGGAGTTGAGCCCCGCCGCCCCAGCCTCGCAGGACGCTTGGCCGTGACGTGTGTGGGTGTGAGCTACGCTCACTCGTTAGACGTTGCCGACAGCAACCCGACGCTAGGTAAGCGCACGAAATGCGTGTGCGCAACCCCTCACTCGCGCTAACGCGCCGCGTCCCCAGCAGGCCGTTTTCTTTCGCCTAGTCAATGCGGCGTGCCGCACCCGTCACCGTGTAGTGCGTCCCGCTGCGCGGCAGCCCGGCGTCTGAGCCAAGCGGCTCCGCCGGGCACCTCATCACGGAGCAATCGTGGAGCGTGCCTATAGCCAGCGCCTAGCCGAAATCACCGGCCGCAGCTTTTCGTCATCGCGGCAGTTGCTGCGGGCCCTGCGTGAAGCCCGGCTCGTCCCGCGGCATGGCGAAATCCCCACCGCTGCCGATGTCGCCAGCATTGTCCTGGCTATCAGTGCTGATACCTTCGTCGCCGCCCCCGAGCGCGTCCGAGCCCTGTCAGCCATGCCGCAGACCTCGGCCACCAGCTTACCTCCGACAGCCGGAGCCATGCTGGCGGCGTTCCTGATAGCCCGCAAGAACGGGCCGGTGTTAGGCGATTTCGACGTTGAGGACGGCTTCCTGCACGTCGGTCCCACTAGCGTCACCCTAGAATGCCTGACGCTGACCGGAAAACGCGCATGCATTCGGTACGGCGCAGACCCGGCAGGCATTTCCCAGACGACGACGATCCCGCTGCCAATCGTTGCCAAATTCACTTCACTATTTGAGATCCTATGAAACCAATCGATATTCCAAACATCAAAACCTGCTCTGACGTTCTTGCTGGACTTGAGACTCAGCAGCTCGAAATCGGCCAGCTCATCGAGAAGAAGTTCGCTGAGCAGCTTGCGGTCGGTGCTGAGCCTGACGATGCGCCTCCGGTCGATCCCGCGGAAGCACGAGTCGCTGCCCTTCTAGGCAGGCCGCCGGCGCCAATAACCGGTTCCAGGCGGGAGCGTTTGGGTAAACTGACGCGCGAACTGTCGGACCTTCGGCAAGCCAGTGAGCGACTGTCGCACGAGATTTACGTCGAGCGGTCGAAAGCCATGCGCGTCCAGCGCGCCTATGTTCGCCCCGAATTCCTTCGCCGCATGGGTATGTTCTGCAAGGCGCTCGCCGGTGTCCATGCTGCCAATCTATCGCTCCGGGAACTGGAAGACGCCGTAGAAGCTGCTAGGTGCAATCGGCACCATGAAGACCTGCGCGTCCCGAACAGCATCGGCTCTCCGAAGGACAAGGACGGGCCGCTCGCGCGCTTTTTCGCCGAGGCCGCCAAGGCCGGCGCGATCTCAGTCCGTGACATTCCGGCGGAGCTGCGATGACCATTTCGATTAGCATGCCGCGCGGTGTGGCGGCATTTCGTGAGCGGATGGGTGGTGCAGGCGGTTACCTAGCTGGCCCCAGTCGCAAGCCTGCGGCGACCCATCCGCAGTTTCGTGGATCAGACGGCAGGCTCCTGAGGGAGCCCGGTATTCAGGGGTTCGCCTGCCTCTATGACACCACGTTCTTGGCAAATGCAGGCTTCGTTTTCCTGAAAAGTGGGTGCTTCTCTGACGGTTTGTACGACCAGAACAAAAAATTCCTGCTGGACCACAATGATAGCAAGCAAGTCGGTAGTTCGCAGACGGGGCTTTAGTTCGCGAATACAAGTCCGGCGAACCAGATCAATGGCCTAGCATTCCGAATGCCTCTTTCCGATAGCAATCCGAAATCCTCGCTAATTTACGAAACCGTGAACAATCAGGAGCGCCCATGTGTTTCTGTGGGAATCAAGTTCATCGACTATGAAACGATTACGGTGTCAGGACACAAAGTCGACGTTGTCTCATCGGCACGTCTCGAAGAAATCTCCTTGGTCAAAGAAGGTGCTGTCCCCGGCACGAACGCAACCGTCGTCGATCTTGATAACGAAGACCCTTGGTTATGGGCCGCCGCGCGTTCCAACTCTTTCGTGCGCGACAAGCTCCACTCCAATATCCAAGCCGGAGTGCAAAGGATTTTAGAGAAGCTCCAACGCCTCAAGTCGGAGATCCGCTCCGCATGATCGTCAGCATTTCATGCGGATATGCCCCGGCACCGGGCAATGGCCCGTTGGGCAAGGCGGCGTGGACGGAAATCCTGACCGAGGGCGGCGTGACCATCAATGCGGCGCCCGACGCCAATCGGTTCGGGCGGCCATTCTGGGACATTCAAATCGGCAAAGCCGGACTCCTAGCGATCGGCAATGAGCCCGCCGACTTCACTTATCACCATGCCGGGCAGCGCCTCGTGCTATCGGCCAATCCAGGCGACCGGGTTTATTGGCAGGACCGGATGCGCGGCTCGGTCGTGGTCCTAAGCCGAACCACCGGACTCGTCAGGCGCGACGGCGGCAATGAGGCGTTTGCAGTTCGCGACCGCACCGTACCGTTCCGACCAGGCGACGAAGTCACCTTCAGCACGACACGCGATGTCGATCGCCAGGAATGGGCGATCGATCTGACGCTGGCCTAGAGCAACTGGATAAACACATGACATTCAACAACTCGCCGATGATCGGCGAGGTTATCCGACTGACTCCGAATGGCGCCGTCATCCGGCCAGAGGGACTCGCGACGAACAGAGGCAACTTCGCGCACAACAGCTGTTTCCTTCACGGCAAGGCTGAGGTCGGAGCTGTTGTCGAGTTCACACCATACCGGACTCCAAATCGCCGGCACCTTGCCCTCAACGTGCGCGTGCTGACGGTCGAGCAGGTCGAGGCCCGCCGTTGCCTCGGGTGACGGATGGCAAGCGCCCGTGGTCGAGGTGGTACGGCCTGGCGCGGTGGAAGCGCATCAGAGAGGCCCAGCTGATGGCCGAGCCCCTTTGCGAATGGTGCTTGGAGTCGGAGCGGGTCACCGAGGCCACTGAGGTTCATCACTCGGAAGCGCATCGCGGGGACGAGACCAAGTTCTGGTCCGGGCCATTCGTCAGCACGTGTAAATCCTGTCATGCGCGCAGAGGCCAACTCGAGGACCACGGCAAGACCATCGTGCGCTATGACGCCTCTGGCTGGCCAATCTAAGCCCCCCGGGGGGACGTCTATTCCTTGCGGCACTCGCTCCGCCCGCAACGGAGCCATCCGAACGTGCGCGCGGCGCTTGCCCCGAATCGATGCGTAATCCCACAATCAAGAAAGAGGGCCATAAATGGCCGAAAACCATAAGGTCCCGGCCCATCTGCGCCCCGAAACGCGCAAGTGGGTGCGGGATGTCATTGCCGATTTTGATCTGGAGCCGCACCATTTCCGCGTGCTGGTGAAGACCGCGGAGGCTTGGGACAGGTCAGAGCAGGCGCGGGAGCAACTGGTTGGCGGCCTCACCGTCAACGACCGGGCCGGTATCCCGAAGGCGCATCCATGCGTCGCGATCGAGCGGGATAGTCGAACAGCGTTCTTCCGCGGTTTGCGTGAACTGGCCTTGGACGGCGTTGACGCTCCCGACGCACCGCGCGCGCCGCGGACGCCCGATTACGGAGCGAGGCGCTAATGCCGGTTCGGCATAGGAAATCCAAGGCTCGCGCAGGGGAGATACCTGCTTGGGCGGGGTATCTGGAAATGGGCCGCGACTACTTCGATGAACTGGAACGGGTCGGCCTCACCGAGGCTACGGCGCGGCCTCTCGCTGAGGAGACCTGGCACCGCATTGGGGGGCAGGTCATCCAGTACCTGGAAGACTTCTACCGAGGCTTCGCACCGCCAGAGCGCCCCTATTGGGCCGAGCGCGAGTTCGGGCCGCCGGGCAGCAGGCGCAGGCGTTCCAGCCACTGAGGTCGGAGCGCCTGTCCCTACGGATTAAGCCGCCTTCGGGGCTCCGCGCACCCGCATTTCCTCTTCGCCCAAGAACGCCTCGGTGCACGACCAAGCATGATCCTGATCGCAATCAGGGCACCTCAATATCCGCCGAATACTCAGAGCGTCAAAACTGGCTTTCGTGGTACGGAGGCCGGTCTCGACTGAACGTCCTGTCTGGGGACATTTCACTAAAATCGGATGCATCGGACTCTCCTGTACTAAACGCTGGAAGCCCTATGCTATCGATTAACTCAATGGTTAACAACCCTATTGGTTGGTATGCCGCATGCGACGTCACAGGCAGCCCAATGGACTGCCGAAATCAGACGCTGCTTCTACCTGCCCGCCTTGGCCTGACCTGTCCAAGCCCGATCTTCTTCGCGAGCTGTGACCTTGCCTCCGTGTACGCCGGTGCGGTCACCGGGTAGTCGGCCGGCAGGCTCCATTTGTCGCGGTATTGCTCGGACGTCAGCTCGTGCGAGGTGCGCAAATGGCGCTTCAGCGTACGAAAGCTCAGCCCGCATTCGAGGCAGGTAATGGCAGACGGCGTGACCGACTTCCTGATTGGAACGGCTGGAGCCAATTTTTCCTCCGGAGCGGGGGCTGGCGGCTGACCAAGCCCGACAAGAGCAGCGTGCGTGCTGGCGATCAAGGCCGGCAAGTCGGCGGGAGGGACGCTGTTATGCGACACGAAAGCGGACACGACGTTAGCGACCAGACCTGCCAGTTCCTCTTTATTCATCACTTTTCTCACTGTGGTGGCGCGGTCATTCGCGCAGAATTCCAATAATTAGGCTCATCACGACAAGGTTTTTTTATGGCAGTAGACGCCGAACGACTACAGCTTATTCTAGAAGTTCAGGGACAGAAATTTGAGAATCAACTAAAGCGTCAAAATGCGCAGGCCTATCGAATCTTCAAATCGCTCGAAGATCGAGCAAGCCAGATGGAAAAGTCCGTCGGTGGCTCGCTGGGCACCCTTGGCAAGCGGATCGCTGGCGTGTTCGCCGGTGTAGCTGTCGGGGCGGCGCTGAACGATATTCAGAAGGCGGCGGACTCTTATCAGAAGGTCATAAACTCGCTGAAGGTCGCTGGTGTCGGCGACGCCGACCTGCCGAAGACCTTGGACGCGGTTTATCAGTCCGCAATCAAAAACGCCGTGCCGATGGAAGCGCTAGCCCAGCTATTCGGGCGCGTCAGCCAGGCGCAGATAACGCTCGGCACGAGCTCCGGGGAGCTGTTGAAGTTCACGGACTTGGTCGCGCAGGGCCTTCGTGTTTCTGGCACGTCCGCGTCGGAAGCCTCGGGCAGCCTATTGCAGCTGAGCCAAGCGCTCTCGGGCGGCAAGGTCCAGGCCGAGGAGTACAATTCGCTTCTCGATAGCCAGTACCCGCTTTTGCAGGCTGTGGCGGCGGGGATGAAGGAGGCAGGCGGCGACGTCGCCAAGCTCACAAAGCTCGTAAAGGACGGTGAGGTATCATCGAAGGCGTTCTATGACGCCGCTCGCGCCGGGGCTGGCGTCATTCAGGACAAGCTCGCCGGCTCGGTCCTTACGACCGCCCAGGCTACCCAGAATCTCAAGACAGAGTTCGAGAAGGCGGCGGGCGAGTTCGATAAGGCGACCGGGCTTAGCAAGGGCCTCGCAACCGGCCTTGATAGCGTCGCCAATAGCTTGGCGGGCATTGGCACGGCAGCGGCCGGCGCGGTCAACGGCGTGCAGTCGCTGATTGCCAAGCTCGGCGAAGCCTACGCCGCCAACGGCAAGCTGCAGCGTCAGCAGGGCCTTTCCTATCAGGAAGAGCGTGCTGCCCGTGTTGGCGCCGCCCGCGAGATGGGAGCGGCCAACGCCGGCGGCCGGGATACGGTGGCTGCCGAGCAGGCCGCAGCCACTCGCGCGGCGGCAGATGCAGCCCGGGTCAGCTTCCGGGCCGCAGAGAGCGCCTTCGCCGCGCAGCAGGCCGATGCTGCGAAGACAGCAGCGCCGAAGCCCCCGACTGCGGTTGCCGGGGCTATCTCCATCAAGGACTCAAAGTATGCCGTCCCCGGCAGTAAAGAAGGCAAGGGCGGCGGCAGCTCCAGCAAGGACACGCTGGACTCCTATGAGAAAGCTCTTGTCGCCAGCGAGAAGCGCACCAAGGCGCTCCAGCTTGAAGCTGAGATGGAGGGAAAGGGCACTTTCGCGAAGGCGAAGGCCCGCGAGGCGCTTGAGCTAGAGACTGCCGCGAAACGCGCAAACATCCCCATCACTGATGAAATGCGCGCTGCAATCGACCGGGCCGCGACTGGCTATGCGAACGCCAAAGTGAAGGTCGAAGAAGTCAAGAAGGCTATCGAGGGCGCGCAGGAAGCCCAGAACTTTTTCGGCGACGCAATAACTGACGGCCTTGAAGACCTGATCATCAACGGCGAAAAGGCCGAAGACGTTCTCAAAAACCTCGTCAAACAACTAGCCAAAGCTGCTCTGCAGGCGTCGTTGATGGGCTCAGGCCCGCTGGCGGGGTTCTTCGGCACAACCGGCAGCAATGGTACGCCCGGCGGCCTGTTCGGCATGTTCTCCGGCGGCTTCGGAGGAGGCGGCCTGACGCCGGGCTCAGGCGGCCTCTACGCAGACGGCGGATATACCGGCGCCGTAAACTCAGACAATTTGGAGGTGCTCGCGTGAGCGCTATAGCGACATTGATCGAGCACGACCGTGTGCGTCTTCTGGCCGACGCCTGTTTCTATGATGACACGGGCATCCTCACCGCGATCGAGCCGAAGGTTTGGGCAGTGCCACGAGCCAAGGCTGCGTATTCAAGCCGGGGCGCACGTTTCGCGTTCGAAGCCTTCGAAACAGCCTGCGAATGCATCGAATATAACGGCTTCGACGAGTTTGTTGCGAAACTCGACGACATCTTCGCGGTGTTCGACGTATTGATGGGCGACCTCCTTGGAGAGATCGTCATCGCAGGGTGGTCCGACCCCGAGAACGTCGGGCGAGTCCTGTTTCGCAAGACCTATCATCGCGACGGCGACGACTGCGAGCCGGGGGTAATCTACGTCATGGGGAAGCGCTCCGGCTTTGGCGTCGATCGGCTGGACCTCGGCGATGAGTGGTCGGAGCAGCGCGCAATAGCGGCCTTTCAGCGGGCTCGGGAAGGTCTCGAGGATATCCGCTATGGCGCAGGCCCTGAGCCCGTCCTGGCGCACGCCGTGGGCGGCTTCATTGGGCATGCGATCGTAGGGCCGGACGGCGTGTCAGGTAGCGTTATCCACGGCTGGCTGGAGGATGAGGTGGGTAGGCGGATAAAGCCTGCCCGACTGCGGGAAGCCGCTTAGGCAGCCACTAACCTGACTGCGGATCCGCCAGTGCACGGGCGGAATCTTACGCTACGCCGTTGAGCGCTTACGGCTTTGTGCTGAGTTCCTCGTTCAGCACGATCCGCAGATCCTCCTGCGATATCGCCCTCACATCTGCCGGGAGCCAGTGATGCTTGTTCACGAGATAGAGGACGATCGCGTCCATGCCGTCCAGGCCCTTGTACGGCGGCTTACGCCCTAATTCATCTCCAAATTTGAGAGTGAAGGTATGAAGCTCGGCTGCGGTCTGCGCCAGCTTGAGACGCACCTCATCCATCTCGTTGCTCATATGTTCCTCCGAGGAAAGAAAGAAAAACGCGGCAGGATGGCTCCTGCCGCGCGCTAGTCAAAAGAGGTTACCGCGTTAGCGACGCCCCTTCTTCTCGTCCTGGCTCAACACCGACGCGGCGAGCGTCTTCACCTGAGCCTGCGTGGGCTTGGCCCCACCGAGCACCTTACCGGCGATCGTCGAGGCCTTGTTTCCAGTCTGCTTCGTGGCCATTGAGGCCTCCGTGTGGCTTGATCTGAGCCCCATGTCCGCGCTACCACGTGCTTGCACACTACGTAGTGGGCGGTTGCCCTCCGGGCGCCACCCGAAAGACGAGGCAGGCTTGCTGATACAAGCCTGCCTTTTTCTTGCGCACATCCCCCCTAGCGTCAAGGATTAGTGCGCTGCAAAGCCTGTTGACACGACATCTGGTGGGTAGATGTGAGTTTTGGGGATAAGTTCCAAGGCGGCGGCTAAGCCTTGGGAATTGCTGGACGAATTCGCGCGCCCTAGGGGCTTACCACCTTCAAAAGGGACGAAAATCCGTCAGAAAGCCCAGGTTTTGCAGTGGGTTCCCTAACCTGGTGGGACGCCGGCCGACGAATAAAGCGCCGTCAGCAGGCCGCCCTCAGTGCACCGTAGCGACGTCGTCCTCATCCGGCTCAATCAGATTAGCTAAGCCCATCTCTTCTAGCCCTTCGGTGAATTCGGCGAACGCGGCGGCGTCGGTTGCGAACTGTTCTTCCCAGACGATTGACCCGCCGTCCGCGTCGATCAGTTCCAGCGTCCAGCTGGTACCGTCCTCAAGGCGGTAGATCTCGATTTGGGCTGTGACACCGTCGGCGGTGAAGCTCTGGCAGAGCGGCGAGCGGATGATGTTCGGGGATTCTGTCATCGCAGGTATGTAGGGGCTGCCCGGGCACGGCTCAACCGCGCTGGCTGGCGGGGTAGCGCGCCCCGCAAATCCTTGCGCCATCCGAGGCCCTCACGCAGGAAATCCGCCCTCCACAGCCCTCCGGCGTGTTAAGGTGCCTTTCAGCTCTGAATGCTGACAGCACAAAGGAGCGGCTATGGACCACCATTTTAAGGTCGGAGACCAAGTCCGGCTGACTTTCGGCTTCCACGATCAAGATGCCGTAGGAACCTATGCCGTCACCCGCCTATTGCCGACAAGCGACGACGGCGATCCGCAATACCGAGTTAGAGGCATGGATGACCGGGAGCGGGTTATAGGCGAGGCGCAAATTGATTGGTCGGGCAAGCCAAGCTCTCCCGCCAGGACTCGCAGCCCTCGCAACCCGATTACCGAGATGTTCAACCGACTCCTGAAGCCAAAGTAGCTGCAGGTTGGGTGGGGATCGCTGACAGAGCGGTTCGACCTCCCGCTCCGCCAGCGATTGCCTCAAGCTCGTAAGAGCCCGGAGGCACGGCATGTTCGCAACGGAACACCGGTTAGGCAAGGGCGCGGTCAAGGCTTGGGGGTGCGGTTCTGCCGGCTGGGCGCGACCTTCTCAGCCTCGGCCTCTTGCTTCTCTCGAGCCCTAGCCCTCTCGGCCTTCCGCGCCTTCCTAGCCTGGCTCTCGCGGTACCATTTCTCGTGGCTGGTCTCTTCCGAGGCAGCGAGCGCAGCTTGGTAGGGCGTCATGCTGGCGGCTGCGGCAGCCTTCTCAGCTTCTTCACGTTTCCACCTGTCAAAAGCGTCTTCTTTAGGCGGAGCGCCCTGCAAGATCCCTGCGGCCTTGTCGAGGACCAAATCGATCACCCGACGGTCATACATGCGTGTTGACCTGAACGGCCCAGGCATATCGCCGGCCAAGACCCACTTTGTGAAAGTCGGGCCGCTCACGCCGCAATAAGCTGCGGCCTGTTGCTTGGTCATAAGCCGGGGACGGTCGTCGTTTTCGCTCATTCCTTAGCCATCAACGCCACGTCGAGGCCAGGGCGCCCGGTCACAGAAGCTTGCCCCGGCCCTTCCCGCGAGCCCGCCCGATCACTGCCGGTTCGTCCGTGAGCGCTCCCCGGCGTTCCGCCTTCTGTTCCGCAGTTGCGTCAGAGCCGATTAGGGCCTCGTCAACGGCAGCCGCGGCTTGTGATCTCACCGTGTCCGCGCTGGCGTTCATTTCCGCCTCGGTGGCCGCTTGGCGGGCCGGTAGGCGCAGCTTTAAGACGCCTTCGCCCCGTGCATCGTCAATGAACTCGACGCCGGCGGACTGGAGGGCGACCTTGAGCTTCTCCACGCTGCTCATACGCGCGTCCTGCCCCGCTTCGAACCGGTTGACTGTATTGACGCCGACGACCGCTGCCGCGGCGAGGTCAGCCGTTGTCCAGTCCAGCGCGGCGCGAGCCATTCGGCATTGAAAACCCTTCATATGGTGAAATTATCACCGAAGGCGGCTGACATCAAATTGGCGATGGAATTACCGTTAATGGTGTAATAATCACCATTAGGAGCCCAGCCGTGACCAGCATCGCACATACCTACAATCCCGACGTCCCGTGTAGCGGTTACCAGCCCATGCCGCCTGAGCAGACACCCTTGAGATCGTCGAGTCGGAGTATCTGCCCACTCCTTGCGGCCAGGGCATGGTCCTCCGCTGCCTTACGCAGGAGGTGGGCGGCGCCAAAGAAGGTCGCCTCGGCTACCTCGATTTCACGCTCGAGCACGCTGATCCCCGCGCGCAAGAGGGCGGCCAACTCGCGTTCGCGGCGCTACGTCGGGCAGTCGGTGTCCTCAACCCAGAGGATAGCGAGGAGCTTCACTGGAAGGTGTTTACGCTCCCATTTTGGCGCGCCGCGTAGCGCCTCGCCCGCCGATTTGCCTTGACTTTGCAAATTAGGATTCGCCCTATGTAAGGGCATTCGCCCGCCACGGAGCCTCGAATGCAGCCAGCCAATGACAATCGACGGAACCATGGCTTCATGCCGCGTGGGCTCTCGCGTGCCGAAGCAGCGTTCTACTTCGGTATCTCTCCCTCGCTGTTTGATGGCCTCGTAAAGGAGGGTCGTGCGCCCTCCCCTCGCACCGTCAATACCCGGACCGTTTGGGATGTTCGGGATCTAGATGCCGCGTTTGACAGCCTGCCGTATCGAGACAGCCCGTCCGCTGCGAAGCCATGGGACGATGTCGCCTGATGCCTCGCCCAAACCCTCCTCGGCTTAGCAAGGACCTGGACCGGCACGGCAATGTGCGGTGGTACGTCCGCGTGCCTGGCAAAGCAAAGGTTCGGCTCACGCAGGAATACGGCTCCGATGCGTTTTGGGGCGCCTACCGGGACGCCCTGGCGGGCAAATCGCCCAGCAAGGTGGTCGCGCCTGAGAAGGCCGAAAAGGGCAGCTTCCGCGAACTTTGCGGGAAGTACTACGCCAGCCCGGAGTTCAAGATTCTAGACGTCAGCACTCGGGCTTGGCGCAAGCGCGCGCTCGATCTGGTTTGCCAGACCAAGGGCAGCCTCCCGGTCGATCGCATGGAGTCTAAGCACGTCAGGCGGCTGCGCGACGAACTCGAGAAGGGCGCCGCCAATCAGCGCCTGAAAGCGATCAAGGCACTTTTCAGTTGGGCCGTCGAAGCCGAGGAGGTCTCCGCCAATCCGGCCCGCGACGTGAAGCTCGTGAGGTACAAGACCAATGGCCACCACTCGTGGACCGTCGATGAGGTTTTGCGCTTTGAGAAGCGTTGGCCACTAGGCACAAAGCCGCGGCTCGCAATGATGTTGATCTACTTCTCTGCAGGCCGCCGGGAGGATGCTGTGCGGCTCGGACCTTCGCACATTCAGAACGGCCGGCTTCGCTTCACACAGGCGAAGAACGAGCACCGCTCGCCGGTAGATATCGATATCCCAGCAGATCCTCATTTGCTCGAGGCTATCGCCGCCGGCCCGCGCGGTGGGGACACGTTCCTAGAAACTCAATACGACGAGCCGTTCACGCCGAACGGCTTCGGCAATTGGTTCCGCGAGCGATGCAAGGATGCCGGCGTTCCTGGCCGCGCCCACGGTCTGCGCAAGGCCATCGCGGCAAGGCTGGCCGAGAGCCAAGCCACAGCCCACGAGCTGATGTCCGTTACCGGCCACAGGACCCTTGAGGAGGTGGAACGCTACACCCGCGCAGCACGCAAACCGCAGATGGCGGATTCAGCGATGATGAAGCTTCAGGCTGGATCGATAATTGTCCCACCGGATTCCGAGGTGGGACAAGAGGAGGAAAAAAGCCTTACAAAACAGGCTCATTTGGTCGCTATGGCGCTCCCTAGGGGACTCGAACCCCTGTTTTCGCCGTGAGAGGGCGACGTCCTTTTGCCCCCCTCCTCTGACCTACCATCTCATACCAACCAACCCTGCATTCGCACTCTTGGGCCCTCGCCCGCCACCCTACCCTCTTGCGCTCCATGCTCGATTGAAGGGCAAAGGGGATTAGGTGGTTCACGCGGGGGTGGGCCGGCGCGCCCCCAATAGCGCCGTAGCCGGCCCACTCCTGCGTGAAGCGCCGGGTGCAGAACAATGCTTGAATGCTGCGCAGCGACGCCGGGCGATTACACGTTCGACGGGCGGCACGGCGAACTCGCTGAGCGAACTGGTCGCGCAATGGATCCTCATCGGGCCGCACTGGTGCCAACAAGTTTTCGGCTGCTCTCCGGCCGTGATCTGACGCTTGCGAACATCTTCTCTGCATCAGCACCTGTGATCCGCATCCCTTCGAGCAGTTTCTCCGCCGCGCGTCCCGCCGCGCCTCGGTGGCTCTCCACGAGCGAACGCGCCCTCGCCATTTGCTCGGCAAGAACGATTTCGACCCTCTCGCGAATGGCTTGTGATGTATGGAGCAATCGAAGCAGCTCCGGCTCTCCGTCACCCGCCAGGAAAGCCAGCCCGTCGCCGAACCCGTATGACGCTTCGAGCCGCAACGCAGCCAGGGTTGCCAGATGGAGGTCGCTTCCGCGAGTTCCCCCGGCTCCAATAGAACGATTGCCCAGGATGGCCTCTTCCGCAGCTATGCCAGCCAGCAGAAAGCAAATCTCGTCGAGCAGGCTCTGGACGGTGATCTCGGTGATCGGCGTCTTGCCGATCCGGACACCCCCCAATGATTGATGCCCGCCAGCCGGAATTTCTTTGGCCCGGATCTCGGCAAACTCGAACGGCTTTTGCAGAGCGACGGCGGCAATAACATGTCCGGCCTCATGCACGGCCGCCCGGCGCAACATCGCGGCGGGAATCGAGACTGTCGGCGGAAGCGATGCTTCGAGATCGCAGACGGAGACCATCCGTCGAGCCCGTCGGGCGGATCGACGGGCGTCGCGGACGAGTTGCTCCAAGGCAGCGCCGCTCCAGCCTTCGGTCCGCTCTGCAATGACAGAGAGATCGTCGCTTTGAAGTGCCCCAGCCAGATGCCAGCGGATGATACCCTCGCGCGCTGGGCCATCGGGCAGAGGGATCCGGACATGACGATCGAGACGTCCGGGACGAACGAGAGCGGCATCCAGCCTCTCCGGATAGTTGCACGCGCCGACGACAATCACTCCCTCTCGCCGTTCGGCACCATCGATGCATTCAAGGAGAGCCGCCACCTCCTTATTGTGATACTGGCTGTTGTATTCGTTGCTGAACTTCTCCCTGTCGCCAGCGGCATCGACCTCGTCGATGAAGATGATGGACGGTGCATTCTTGCGCGCCTCGTCGAAAGCGCCCCTCATCGCCCGAAGATAATCGCCAAGATGGCCGTGCGCTTGCCAGCGTGCCAGTGACCCTAGAACGAGATGCACGCCGCAGCTTGCCGCTAGAGCCTTTGCGAAGGTCGTCTTGCCTGTCCCAGTCGGGCCGCTGATAAGAATCCCCTGATCGATGTCCTGCCACCCGATCTTGCCCTCACGCCAGTCATTGAGATCTTGGGCGAGATCGAGCGCCCAGCCCCCTGCCTCGCCAAGGCCATGCAGGTTCTCTATCCGGAGTTCCCGATCCTTGACCGGCGTGCGCTCCTTCAGAATCTCCCTCATATAATCGAGAGATTGGGAGACTGGCCGGGTGCGCCATAGCATCGAACCGACGAGAGCCAGGGGCATGGCAGCAAGCTCCTCGGCCTGCTCCACGCTCATCCGCTGCTTAAGGCAGACGCGCCCCGCCGCCACGAGGTGCCGGACCTGAGGGCGGTCCAACTTCACCACGTCGTCGATTGCTGCCATCACCGCGTTCGGAATCTCGGCCACATCTTTCGCAAGAATGACAAGGCAATCGTGCTTCAGCAGGTCGTCCTGAGCGGCCTCTTTTCGCTCTTTTCGCCAGTGATCGGGAGCGACCACGATCTTCGCGGTGTCGCCAAAATCAAAGCCGCCGAACCGATCAGGTTTCGAAAACGCGAAGTTGGTTGCATGCCGGTAGTCTTCGACGTCGGCGTCGTCGGGGACGATAAGGACCAGTGCGAGGGTACCGCCGCGGCGCAGATACGGCCGGCAACCACGGATCGTCGCGCAATAAGCCAGAAGGCGGCCAGCGCTGCGGATAATGTTGGCGCGGTCCCGCAAGATTCTGCCATTCCGTTTTCTCATCGGATTGGGCACCGGTCAGCGAGAATTGCGAAATGGCGGAAGTTCCACGACGAGCCGTGGATTGAACTCGGGGTTCTCGCGTCCTCCCCCTCGGTTCGGATAGCCAGCCTGGTTTGAAAGGACTCGCGTCTCACCGACCCAATAGTCGTAGGACGCGTGATCGTGGCCGTGGATCCAGAGTTCGGGGCGATACCGCTCAATGACCTCGGTGAGGTCGGAGGCGAAAGCAGGCGATAGCGCATTGCCTCGGAATCGGCGTTGAACGGAGCCAGGATGGGGAGCGTGGTGCGTGACCACGACCGTGTTCCCTTCGAATGGCTTCCGGAGATTCTCCAGGATGAAGTTCAGATCCTGGGCGTGGAGCGCGGCGGCGTGCGGAGGCAGGAAGCGCATTCTTTGTCGATCTTCGACCACCTCGATCTGGCGGTGATCGTTCATTCTCAGGAGCGCCGCGCGTCGCGCCTCTTTTGCGTCTCCCAGAAGGGCGTAATCGGTCCAGAGCGTGCAGCCGATAAAGCGCGTACCGCCGGCGATGACCATTCCGGGCGCCAACATGTGGATTCCGGCCCGCTGGGCCAAGATCTCTCCCGTGCTCAAGGATTCGGCGAGCTCTGCTCCATAGAATTCGTGATTCCCCGGTACGAAAACGACGGGCCGCCCCTTGAGCGGGCCGTGCCGTTGCCGATCGATCCACGCGATCGCGTCCGCGATCGGTCGCCCGATGTCGCCGGCGAATACGGCGACATCGAAATCCTCGATGTCACTGGGAATTTCGAAGGGGCCGAATTCCAGATGGATGTCGGATAGGACGAGAAGCCGCATGCATCACTCCTATTGGCCGCGTCGGGTGCGGAACGCGCGCGACGATGAGTTGGAAGCCGGAGATAATTTTCTCGGCCCCCTCGATGGATTTCGTTGAGCGGAAACTTCAGCCGCTGGACGTCGACTTGATGTGCGTGCCGAGCCGATACCAGCGAGACCGCGTTCTCGCCCAGCCACGAATCCCGTCGATCAGCACGAGATCCGACGTAACGACCCTGCGCCCCGATCCCGCCAGCAGCGGATGTCCGGAGACTTCGCCAACTAGGCAATAGGCGGGCTTCGACGTCACCCGCCATCGCTCGATTACAGGCGCTTCCGCGAGTTGCGCGTCGGTTGGCTCCTTCGCCGCGCAGAACGCCTTCAAATCGGCGACGAGCCGCAGCAGCCGCTCGATCTCAAGTTCAATTCCCGCCCGCCGTTCCGCCCAAGCCAAATCTATTGGATCCATCGGAATGCCGTTCCTGCTAGATTCACCCGGGAACTCGACTAGCGAACTGCCCGCCGCGCTCGGCACGACGTAAGCAATGATCGTCCGGGCGTGCGCGAGCATCGGCACCTATTGAGCGCCCATGAACTTGCCTCAACGTGATCCCCGAGAACCGCGCCGCCTCCTCGCTCGCTAAGGAGAGGGATTCGCCATCCGCGAGAACATGCACGAGCAATGGCTTCAGGCAGAGCTCGACCATCCCATGTGCCAGCAGCAAACCGATTGTCATTCGGCCAACGGCGCAACGAGATCTGGCCAAAACCAAGAGTTCCATGACGCGTCCTCAACCGTGATTCGGGGCATGTCTCCGATCAGGATTGAATCCCGCATACATAAATGTCCCGATCAGGACAAATTAATTCTTACATGGGCATAGTTTTCCTGTTTGGGACAAATTGTTGACAAGCTGGATTCCAGGGCGGTCGCGTGCCATTCCACCGAAATGGTTGCGACTGCTAAGCTGTTGAGAGCGGCCAGGATTGCGCTCGGGCTCAGCCTCGACGAGCTCGCGGCGGAAGCCGGGATCGATCGCAGGACCGTGAGCCGGGTAGAGGGTCGTGGCGACGACCAGCGTCCGCTCGGAAGCGCTATCGCCGTCGAGCGCGCGCTCGAACGGAAGGGCATCGTCTTTCTAAAGGCTACTGCGAACGAAGGGGCTGGATTTCGCTTGCCCACCGAGCCCCCAACCCGATCGGCGCTTTAATCGGCTGCTCCACCTTGGGTTGAGAGCATCAAATCGAAATCAGCGAGCGGTACTGCTGGCAAACAGAACAACAGCGACGCGATCGGCGTCACGTTCCTGCTTCTGCGGATCAGGGTAGCCCGCTAGTAGGTGGTTGGCCGATCTGGGTATGGCTCGCCGTTGGAGAGTTTCCTCCTGCGACGAGCGGATCGGCGACCTGCTCGTGGTAGCAGCAAAACGCGCTCCTGATCGTCGCGCTCCAAGCCTTGGTCCTGGTCATCGATGAAGATCCTGCCGTCCTTGATCTCGACGGCGATGTTTTCATTGAACATTTCACCCTCTCCAGCCTCGGCACGCCTAGCCGCGCTCCCCGGCTGTTGCCAACTCGCATCTTGACTTGGCAGAGGGCAATGTTCCTATTTTGTTCCTTCAAATGGGAGCCCGTTCCGATGCACATGTCGCCCGCCGTCTTGGGACCGCCGATCTATCTGCCGGTCTATTTGAAGGCAGTGCGAGCGGGTTTCCCCTCGCCGGCGGACGATTACCTCGACGCCCCGATCGATCTATCCCGGGCGCTGATCCAGAACGCCCCGGCCACCTTCATCATGACGGTCGCGGGCGACAGCGCGATCGATGTCGGGATCTTCGACGGCTCATTGATCACGGTCGATCGCAGCTTGAAGCCGCGTGACGGCGACGCCGTTGTCGTCGACGTCAACGGCGAGCGTTCGATCAAGATCTTCAAGTCCACCGGGGGCCGATCAAGTCTCGCGTTCGGCAACCGGCGCTATCCCGACTACGACCCCGGGCCGGACGCCGAGATCGAGATCTTCGGCGTCGTGACCAACACGGTGCGGCGCTTCCGGAGATGACCCGCTCGTTCGCCCTGATCGACGGCAACAGCTTCTACTGCTCCTGCGAGCGGGTCTTCGATCCGAAACTGAAGGGGCGGCCCGTCATCGTGCTGTCCAACAACGATGGCTGCGCGGTCGCCCGGGGTGTCAACCTGGACGGGTGTCCCGACCTGCGTCGGCATCGGACCAACGAAGACGCTCGCCAAGCTCGCCAACAAGATCGCCAAGAACACGCCGCAACTCGGCGGCGTCTGCGACCTGACCAGCGAAGAGGCGAGGCGCGAGTGGCTGCCGCTCGTCGCGCTGGAGGACGTATGGGGCATTGGCCGTGCCAGTCAGGCCAAGCTGGGCGCATTCGGCTGCAAGACGGCCGCCGATGTCGCTGCACTCGATCCCAAGCATGCCAGGACGACGCTGACCGTCGTCGGCGAGCGCATCATCCACGAGCTGCGCGGGCAGGCCTGCATCGATCTCGAAGCCGTGGCGCCGACCCGGAAGGGTTGCGCCGTCACCCGCTCCTTCTGCGGGCGCGTCGACACCCTCGAGATGATGCAGGAAGCCATCGCTGCCCATGCCGCGCGGCTCGGCGAGAAGCTTCGGGACCATGGCCTCGCGACCGACCACGTCACGGTGTTCTTCCACACCTCGCCCTTCGACAACGGGCCGTCGCGATCGGTCTCAACCACGGTGGATTTCCCGGAGGCAAGCAACGACACCCTTGTGCTAGTGCGCGCTGCGAAGTGGGGCGCGAGGCGGATCTGGAAGTCGGGCTATCTCTATGCCAAGGCCGGGCTGATGACCGTCGACATCGTGCCGCTGGAGAACTCTCAGCGCGCCCTGATCGGCGCCCTCGATCGCGACAAGAGCGGCCGCCTCATGGAGGCTTTGGATGCTTGCAACCAGAAGCACGGACGTGGCGTTGTCTTCCCGGCGGCGGCGGGGGTCGCCCGCCAGCGCAAGGCATGGACCGCCAAATTCGAGATGCGGTCGCCAAGATACACGACACGGTTGGATGAGGTGCCGGTTGTGGGGCAGGCGTGAGTTCGCGTGAGCGCCCGGCGATGCTCGACCGCCTGCATTTCGTTGTCGCCGGCCGCTGGATGGCTGCGTAGACGAAGCAGGTCCCCCGCCAACCGAATTGCTCGACAAGTTTCAGGGCGGAGACGAATTCGTCCCAGTCATTTGTCGTTGAGGACAGGGAAACACGGAACGATCTCGCGCAGTGGCGGGGCCGCCTTGCATCGCTTGTCGGCAACGCTTGTCCTGAGCGGCGCATCCCGAACGCTGAACGCCAGAGGCCATTCTGAAGCCGCGGATGGTCAGAAGAGACTCGGGTGATTATCTATACTCACCAGCGGGGATCCTATGTCGATAGCAGTAACGCAATCCTTGGAATTCGACATCACGGACGAGCTCACGAGCCGCCCGGTCGGATCAGCCGACCATCTCAAGGAAAAGCAATACATCCAGGATCTGGCACTTCGGCTGGGCGAGGCTCCGGAAGAGGTGCTGCCGCGTTTCGTCGAGATCGCGATGCGCATGTCGGGAGCCAACTCCGCGGGCTTAAGCCTGTACGAACCCGAACCCGCGCCCGGCGTGTTCCGCTGGCACCATCTAATCGGCGAGCTCGCCCGCTTCAATAATGCCACGACGCCCCGCAACAACAGCCCTTGCGGGGTCACACTCGATCGGACCGGTCCCGTGCTGATGCAGCATGTCGAGCGCGTTTATGACTGGGTGGCTGAAGCCGGGATCGTTGTCCCGGAAGTGCTGCTCGTTCCGCTCTTCGTCGGGCGCACGGAACCTGTTGGCACGCTCTGGATCGTTTCCAACAGCATTGGCCACTTCCACAGCGGGCACGCGAGGGTGGCCGGAGATCTGGCGTCGTTCGTCGGGACCGTTCTGCGTGTCCAGCGAACCGAGGAAGAACTCAAACGTGCGCTCGAGGCACAGGAAACCGTCTCCCGAGAGATGAGCCATCGGGTGAAGAACCTATTCGCGCTGGTCAACACGATGATCCGGTTCGGGGCCAAAAGCGCTCGTGACAAGGATGATTTTTCCCAGACGTTGACGGGCCGCATGCTGGCGCTCGCCAGCGCCCACGAGATGGTCATGACTAAGGACAAGGTCGACGCTGCGGATCTTGATCACGTCATCCGCTCGATCGTCGAACCCCATGAGCACGACGCAGGGACACGGTTCCTGTTAAACGGAACGACGATGGCGGTCCGACCGCAATCGATCAGCGGGCTGGCTCTGGTCATCAACGAACTCGCCACCAACGCGATCAAGTACGGTGCCTTGGCATCCGACGAGGGGCAGGTTTCGATCTCGTGGGATACGGAGGACGACGCGCTCAATGTGCGTTGGGAAGAACGTGGGGGCGCCGCGATCGAAGCCGTCCCCGAGCGCATCGGCTTCGGTAGCCGTCTGCTGGACACGACAATCGTGCGCCAGTTTGGCGGCACTCTTTCGCACGACTGGCGACGGGAAGGCGTGGTCGTGTCGATCAAGCTGCCGCTGACAGCAATCCTAGGCTAGCGGCTGCGCGCAGGGCGGCTTCGAGCTGGGCGGGGCGATAGGGCTTCGCGTTGAAAGGGATGTGCTCGGGCAGGTCGCCCGCCACGCGTTTAATCCGCCCGGAGAACACGATCATGTGGACGGGAGGCGCGAAGGCCAGCTCGCCCCGTTAGCCGAACCGGGCATTTCGACATCCGTCGGTACGATTCTGGTCCCGGCATACTGCTCAAGGGAGCGATCGCCGCCTCGGCGTTAGCGACCTCGATCGCGTCGAAGCCGGCGGCTCCACCAGCCGCGGAGGCTTAGGCAGAACCCGAGTTCCCGTCCTCGGCTGCACGACGCGCCTTGGATGCCCGCTTGCAGAAGTCACGTCTGATGACGACGAGATCTTCCTCGTCCATCTCTTCCAGATCGAGGAGTTCCTCGCGCGCTCCTTCCAGCCGGATGATGAGTTCGTCGAGCTTGATCTGCATTGCGGCCGTATCGCGGTTCTGGCTGTTCTGGATGATGAACACCATCAGGAAGGTGATGATGGTCGTTGAGGTGTTGATGACGAGCTGCCATGTATCGTTGAAGCCGAAGATGGGGCCTGAGACCGCCCAGACGAGGATCAGGCCGACCGCGCCGAAGAAGGTGATCGGCTTTCCGGTCCAGCTTGAGACCGACTGCGCAACCCGCGTGAACAAGGACACTTTGCTGTCCTTGTGAATGATGTGTTCG
The DNA here is from genome assembly GCF_001509835.1 of Allobosea sp. WAO. GTDB lineage: Bacteria > Pseudomonadota > Alphaproteobacteria > Rhizobiales > Beijerinckiaceae > Allobosea. Next base: position 25,367 of record NZ_JXTJ01000010.1, on the reverse strand, counting down.
TAACTCGACATGATGCCACCTCGAGAGCAATTTGAAGGCTTCGTCCGCACACCGTTTGAACCGCCCGCTCTCTGGGCGAGTTCCCATTGCGAGCGTCGGAGCCACCGCATGAATTGGTTCGACGAGTTATCGCCCGGGTGCGCCCGGTTCGCCGGGAAAGGCGCGATGCTCCGAGGAAAAACATTCCGGCTGTGGGTGGGGCTATGGCCAGCGGAACCTCGATACGAAGCCGGCGTTAGATCGGTTTCACCTCACCGGAGGCGCAATCCATGGCCAGCGAACCCAAGACGCTCAACGATCTCTTCATCGACACCCTCAAGGACATCTACTACGCCGAAAAACAGATCCTGAAGGCGCTACCAAAGATGGCGAAGGCCGCGTCGTCACCTGACCTCAAGGCCGCCTTCGAGAAGCACCGCGACGAGACCGAGACGCATGTCGAACGTCTCACCCAGGTCTTCGAGATCGCCGGCAAGGCTCCGCGCGGCAAGACCTGCGACGCCATCCTGGGCATCATCGAGGAAGGCAAGGAGATCATCGAGGACTACGCAGATAGCCCAGCTCTTGATGCGGGATTGGTCGCTTCGGCGCAGGCCGTCGAGCACTACGAAATGACCCGCTACGGCACGTTGAAGACCTGGGCGGCGCAGCTCGGCCTCAAGGATGCCGCTGACTTGCTGGATCAGACGCTCCGGGAGGAGGAGACGACCGACCAGCTTCTGACCAAGCTCGGCGTTGCAATGATCAACAAGAGCGCGCAGGGCAAAGCTGCCTGAGGCCGAACGCGCGTCGGCTCTTACGGAGCCGGCGCGCCGTCCCGGGGAGGAAGAGATGGGCGAGCAACTGCCGTCGCTCACCGATCGCACCATCCACCTCTGCGTGGATATGCAGAGACTCTTCGCCCCGGAAGGCCCTTGGGCCACGCCTTGGATGACACGTGTCCTTCCTCAATGTGTTGCCCTCGCGGAGGCACGCCCGCTGGCGACCCTGTTCACACGCTTCGTCACGCCAGCTTCGCCGGAGGCGACCATCGGCGCATGGCGCGACTTCTATCGCCGATGGCCGGAGACGACCCGTCAACGGCTGGACCCCGCGCTCATCGAACTCGTCCCGGAACTGGCCCGGTTCACGCCCCCGGCCCCCGTGTTCGACAAGCCCGTCTACTCGGCCTTCACGAGCAGCAAGCTGCTCGCATACCTCCGGGCGCGCTCGATCGACACCGTCGTGTTGTCCGGTGCCGAGACAGACGTCTGCGTTCTTTCCACCGCGCTGGGAGCCGTCGACCACGGCTACCGCGTCGTGATCGCGACCGACGCCGTGTGCAGCTTCTCCGACGCCGGACACGACAGCCTGCTAGCGCTCTTCCGGGAACGCTTCAGTCAGCAAATCTCGGCAGTCACGGTCGGAGAGATCATCGGCCGTTGGCATCCCTGATCCAGACGCTTTTTTCCGGCGTTAGGTCGCATAGACCATCTAGGCCGCGGAGTACCTGACTCGGGAGCATCTCCGACCGATCGGCGCGGCCTAGAATTTCCGTAACGCGTGCCCGCCTCGGAAAACTAATGCCGGGGTAGCGCTTCGATCTTGGCGACGACGTAATCAAAGGTCGCAGCATCTTCCATCAGCGCCATATTGATATCCCCGCTCTTGAGAGATTTGAGCATCTCTTCCTTGCAGTCGGCGGCGAACGCCGAACCTCCGCGCGTTCCGATGTACCCCATTGCGTAGTCGATGCAGAGGTACATGGTGCTGAGCACGATGTTGATCTTCTCCAGGTCCGTCGCGTCGATGCCCCTGCGATTTCCGCCATTGAACATGGGAGCCTCCCTTGTGCCCCCCGCGGTGGAACGGTCCAGCTCACCCGCTGTTCCGCGCAGTCGGCAAATGACCTTCAGCTTGGTCAAGTGCCAAGGGCGCCGCGAACCTACCGGAACGGCTGGGCCCTATTTGCGTGCCATCTGCCGACGAACGCGTTCAAGCAACGAGCTCCAAACGGTTTCTTCGGATGGAGCGGCAAGCTCTGTTTCGGCCCCCACCAAAGCTGTTGCATTTCGCAAGGCGCGCTTCTTGCTCATTCGAGCCCGAAATGCTTCACGCCTCCGATAGTAGGCCGTCGAGCGCATTTTCATCGCCATCTGCCCCTTGCCCCCAAAGGGCAAGCTAGTCGGCCCGGAACCTCCCGTCTTTAGCATTTGACAATCCACTGGCGGTTTGAAGCCGGCCAGCTCAGCGTTGCCAGGCGTCCCGATCAGACACGCTTTCCCCGTTTCATAATCATCGGGTCTCGACGCCAATTCTCGACGCTCTCTCTTAGGCAATCGAGTTCGTACCGCTCGATTTCGCTTGGCTGGAGCTTTGCCTCTAGCTGCTTGATCCTTTCAAGCGCTCTTAGGACGTCGTCGACCTTTACTATCTTGTCTGTGTCAGAGTGGGGCGTCAGATGCTTTCAAAACGACACCGGCTCCAGGATAATAGCTATTGCAAGCACAGTGATTAGCGTCGCCGCCAGCCACAAAATGCGGACTACCCAGGGGTTGCTTTGCCGCACATCAGAAGAGCGCATAATCGCTCTCGATATCACTTTGTCGATCGAGCTCGCCCCCCAAATGGGGGCTTTCAGAGAGTTACGAACCCTGGGAGCCATCATCTGATTCATCATCGCGGGAATGAGATTGGCTCCGGCATGGTAGCCGGAGCCATCGCCAAGCTAGGCCGCCTTTCTGCGGAGCCTAGCCCACGTGCAGGCGCTCTCTCCTTGCGCGGGCTCCCTTCCCTGCGTCATTTCGATGTGACTGACGCCGTCGTTCACCCGAAGGACAACACCGCGAGAATCCCGAGGATGAGAGCAAGGGTGACCAGCCATAGCGATGCGGCAAGCGACATGGGCGGGACTCGATAAAAAATGGGCGGCTGACAACGCGGGTTTCTCAAGAGAGTTCCGCTGCGTCAAACTGTGCGTACCCGGAGACCTCGCCCTGGATTCGAACCTGGGATTTGAGGACTATGTTATCCTCTGCGTAGCCATTCCGCCACGAGTGCGAAGAGAACGGGACCGCGGCTCATGCCGCGAACGCAGCAGCTCCGGTGAATGCCCGGCTCCACCATGCGCTCGATAATTGCAGTTGGTAAAGGCCGCTCGATAGAGGTGTCGGTCAACCGATCCCAAGTGGAACTTTTTACAAGGATTCTAAGTTTGTTCGGTAACTGGGGAGCAACTGGAGTTCTGATCATGAAGAGGATCATTCTTGCTGCCGCTATCGCCTTGGCGCCGATGGCGGTCTTCGCTCAGAATCCCTCTGGCGCCCAGGGTGGTGCGGCCGGTGGTGCGGCTGCTGGCGCGGTGGGTGGAGCGGTCGTTGGCGGCCCGGTCGGCGCCGTCGTCGGTGGCGTTGGCGGTGCTGTCGTCGGAGGCATCATTGGCGACAACACGCCGCGCTTCAAAACCTATGTCACCGAGCAGCGCGTCCCGTCCTATACCTACAGTGAAGAAGTTCGGGTCGGCGCCGTCCTGCCCGAGCGCGGCGTGACCTACCACGCGGTGCCGGCCGAGTATGGCGTGAAGGATTACCGCTATACCGTCGTTAACAACCGCACGGTCCTGGTCGAGCCGAAGACTCGCAAGATCGTCCAGGTCATCGAGTAAGCAGGGCAAGCCAAAAACAAAGGCCCGGTCTCGCTCACGCGGGGCCGGGCTTTTTTCGTTAGCGCAGAACGGAACCGCCCGCTCCATCGTGCGTTTCGGACGATGGCGCTCATGCCCCTTCCGAGCGCCAAGCCTGCCGCCTGTCTCAATTGCCGGGGAAGGCGGCAGGCGCTCTGTGTCGCGTTGGGTGGCGTGTCATGGAAGCAGATCGCGTAGAGGCCATAGCCAGGGCGCTTTGCCGGTCGGCCGGCTTCGACCCTGATGCCGTTCTTCCTCCTGAACTCGATTATGCGTTGATGTCGCCCGCTCGAAGTCCACTGCCCGCGTGGCAGCGGTTCCGGAGGGCCGCGGAGGTGTATTACGACGCGCGGGTTTTCGAGCTTGCGTCACGGTCGATAAAACCACCTGCGGGGTTATCCTGAGGCTAGGACTGGCCGTCACCGGCTGTCTTCACCGCGATGACGCGCTTCATAGACTTCGATCGCCAAGCTACCCTGCGGACCGTTGGGACGGATTTGTAGCCGGTGTTTCCGCATTAGCTGAAGCGCTACGGCTTCAGATGGCATGACCCGCGGCTGACGATTTCAACGGCGCGGAGCACGTTATCGAGGCTCTCGAATGTATGTGAGGCGACTTCGCGCAGGGCGCTGCCTGATTGTCCTACCGGGGCAAAACGGAACAAGCGGGTGCCGATATGTCCGGCAGGCCGTCCCAAGAGGTCGGTAAGTACCCAATGGCCGGGCGCAGTCCTAGAAACGTCGAAGTCCATCATCGGCCCTCCGCTCGATGCCAATGCGGAACAGGCAGGGAAGTTGCATGGCGCCCGATGACCTTCTGCAAAGCCGCCTTCGATCTGGCACCGGCAAGCGGGGTCTGAATTCTTCTCGGGTCGGATTGGTCGGAGGTGCCTGTGCCCCTATACCGGTTTGTCGTGAATGATGGACGTCATCTTGATCTGGCTGACGCCATTGAACACCCCCAGCGACATCGTCGCCGTGAAGGACGCTCACCGAGCTCTTGCCGAGCTGGTGCTGATCTGCCGGCTGGCGCTCGCGCCGAATACCGCATTGCTGTCGAGGACGCTGCGGGGACAATCATCTATCAGGCCTCGTTGACATTTCGAGGCGAGACAGCCGCCGATATAAAGGCACGAGGTGTGGACGGCGGATCGACCAAGTAATCGCCCGCGCTCCGCCGACTGCGGCGCTTCGCCGCCGGCCAGCTTTCACTGTTGAAGTGACGCAACGGTCCGATCGTAGACGCCCTGGTCCTTTCCAGCCAGGAGGCTAAAATCTGGACCGCGCTGATTGTCACCGGCGGAATGCTAGGCGTCGCCGCAGTGACTTGGTGGGCCTCCCGGCGCTGGCCCCTATAGGCATGCGCGGCCTCTTGAAAACGAGGCGAACTGTCATCTTATTATGGCCGCAATCTCAAACAGTGCCCTGGGAAGGAGGAGGGTACCATGCCGTTCAGTTCGTTGAGCGATCCGGTCGTAATTGCACGGGCGTTGTCGGCTTCGGAGGCCGCATGGGCAAGGGTCAAAGACGAGCAGATTATGATGTTTGGCTCGGAGGAGGCCGAGCAAACACGTCTCAAATTCATCGTGGCGTCCTTGGCGCCCCTCGCTCTAGACGAAGATGATCTCGTCGAGCGGGCCATCGCGCACTTTCGGGGGAAGTCGCGCAGCGAGCCTCAGGACGCAACTAGCGATTCAGCAAGCTGACGGGAGCGCCGTTCAGGCCAGGGATCCCGCAGCTTATGATGCAGATCGTGGCAATCACGAGCACGACTGCGAGCAACCAGAGGGCCGTCGGAGATGACATCAGCGGGGCCTCCGAAACCAGTTAGCCATCCCCGGAACTGTCCTCTCGCCCGCTGGTTCCGCGCCTGCGTTAGGTATGCACTCCCTAGTGCAGGAACCTTGTTGAGACGAGACGGTTTTCCGCAAGATCGGCCCTTGGCGGGTGCCGGTCACGCCGGTCGCCTTCTGCCCTGGAGGTAACCGGCGGGCGGACAACTTGCTCGCTACCCTCACGGGTAGCGAGCTCTTCCCTTCAATGCTTGGCAACAAGAGCGATCACCTCGGCCTCTAGGGCTTCGATCAGGACGAAATATTCCCGGATCTCGTCGCCCGTCAGAGCCCTGTGTGACCAGTGATCGACGCCGGCCCATGCCAGCTCATAGCCCTCACACAAATCGAGAAAGTTCTCGCCCCCTGCAACGGCCAAAGCGCGGCGGTGTTGCGGCATGCGAAGCATGAGGCGCTGCCGCCCGTGCTCGCACAGTGTCGCTCTATTGGGTTTGTCCGAGCTGACCATCAGGCGACGCTGACAGCCGGCACCTTTCGGTCAATTGGCCTTAGGGGAAGACTGAGCGCTCGATATTAGCTGATGAGTAGTTGGGCACTTAAGTCGTCACGAGAACTCGTAGCCGATGGGTTCGTTGACGGCGGCAATCATCGCTGGACAAGCTGTCCGCGAGCGGCGTCGTATCGATGTTGCGTTGCGCCAGGAGGATGCTTGTGGCTACAATCGAGTGAATGCGGACAGGGCTATACATGCAGCCGAGTAGTGTCCTCCTGAATGCTACGCCTAAACGTCAAGCAGTTCGGGACCAATTAGCGCGAATCCTTGCAAGTCGCGATTTTGTGGTGCCCCAGCGGGTGCAAGGCTTTCTCCCTACGTGGTTGAGGAGACCCTGACGGGCCGCGGCGATCGATTGAAGGCTATAGCCATTGCGACCGATGTCTTCGGCCGCGGCCTCGATTTTGATGCGATGAACGATCCGGTTGTGCGTATTGAAGCCGGACGGCTGCGCCGAGCGCTGGAACGCTATTATCTGCTGTCGGCCAGCGACGACCCGGTCATCATCGACATTCCGAAGGGCACCTACACCCCGACCTTTACGCGGCGCGAAGGCGCGATGGTCGCGAGAACCGGTTGTTAAAGACCCGCCTGGCCAAGAGCTACCCGCTGCGCACCCGGGCATCCCAGGGCGACATTGTGGGCAAGCCGTGATCCGAACTCCGCAAGCGTGTCGTTGGGGTTGAGAGCGAGGGCTGGCGGCGAGGTGCAGTCATGATGGAGGAGGCCATCGCGAGAGGTGCAGTTCAGTCTGGTTATTATGTCGGGACGGTTGCGCTCGCTTACTACATGCAAGACGACAATAGTTGCGCCGTCGAGTGGATCAGGCGAGCCGACCTGAAGCAATTCTCAATCTACTACTTCGTCGCCGCCCTCATCTTTGCTCGCTCGGGCCTCGAACGGGATGCAAAGGCGAGCGCCTCAGCGTTCATGGCGATGAGGCCACGGTTTTTTGACGATTTCAGTCGCGAGCCGTCGGCCCGGAACTTTAACGCCCGTGACCGTGCGATCCGGATCAAAGGAGCGAGGGACGCGGGCTTTCCTGTGGGGCTTCAAACTAATTGATTTGGACGCCCAACGAAGGCAGGCCATCCATATGAAGCGCCCTGTCAGGCAGATGCCTGACAGGGATGAAGAAGCGAAACCAGTTAGATTACGGGCCTCGCATATGGGCTGGCGTTCGCGTCAAACTGCGTCCACCCCTCGCGCTCGTAATCAGCGCGACGCGTTGCCATGTCGATCGGCGTCGCTCGATCCATGATCGCCTCAGCTTCGGCGGCCCGGCCTTCAGCGGCTCGGACCGAAACCACCGAGCCGCCCCGTCGGACACTTTCGGCGTAGACGTGAGCGTCGCGCTCGTCGACGCCAGCGCTCGTCATGGCACCGATAATTCCCCCAGCAGCCGCTCCGGCCGCCGCCCCGGCGGCCGTTGCCGCAAGCCATCCTGCCGCCACGACTGGTCCGATGCCCGGAATGGCAATCATGCCCAAGCCCGCAAGAAGCCCGGCGGCTCCGCCTACACCTGCGCCGATGCCTGCGCCTTCGCCGGCGTTGCTGTCGTCAACGTCCTCGCCGCGCCGGCCGATCACGCTGATTTCTGAATTCGAGAAGCCGGCACGTTCGAGATCCTCCACGACTGCGGTCGCGTCTGCATAATCATCGTAAGAACGGGTGATCGTGCGGGTCATTGCAAATCTCCTCCAGGCGCTATGGTCAGTGGCGAGTGATGTTGCCGCGATAGTCGACGCTGACGGTAACCGGCTGGCCGCCATGTGTGGCCTTGCCCTTCCAGACGCCGTTGTCGTCCTTCTTGAGCTCGCTGATAGCGCTATAGCCATTGGCCTCCAGGCGGCTCTTGGCCTGGCCCTCGGTGAAGCTGTTGGCGCCCGGGAGAGGCGCATTGGCATCGGCCGGAGCTGGCGTCGGGGCGGGCGAGGTCGTGGATGTCTGGGCGTAAGCCCCCAGAGAAAGCACCGATGCGATGATCGAGGTAATGACAAGTTTTCTCATAGCGTTCCTCCCAAGCGGGCCAAGCCTGAAGGCCCATGCTCGGGGAGAACGGTGCATCCAAAAATTGGTTCCCCCTCGCCACTGGGCTTTGAGCTGCCTGAACCGCGCAATCTCAGCGCGTAAAGTGGCCACCAGCCGTCGTACTGAAACGTCCGAAAGCGGGAAGCAGACCGATCAAACAAGCGCGATCAAATCTGGTGGTTGTACTACCTAATGCCGCATTTTCGCCCGTTCTATCGAGGTCTAAGTGGGTTTTGCCAGACGGCTGAGCCAGGGTCGCAACGATATGGAGGGCGCTTCCTATGTTTGAAGGCTTCACCCTTGAAACTGTGGAGACGACCGATGGAAGGATCCGCTTCCGCGTGGGCGGAAGCGGCCCGCCCCTCTTACTCCTTCACGGGCATCCTCGTACCCACACAACTTGGCATGAAGTCGCCGGAGTGCTCCGGACCGGATATACGGTCGTCTGTCCGGATCTGCCGGGATTCGGAGGATCGTTCAAACCAATTGACCGGCCCGATCACGCGAACTCGTCAAAGCGGGCGAAGGCTCAGGCTCTGGTCGAGATGATGCGCAGCCTGGGACATGACACGTTCGGCGTCGCCGGCCATGACAGAGGCTCCTACGTCGCATTCCGGATGGCCATGGATCACCCGGAACGAATCCAAAGGCTAGCGGTACTCGACGGCGTTCCGATCCTAGAGGCGCTCGACCATTGTCGCGCGGATTTTGCCCGGCGCTGGTGGCACTGGTTTTTTTATGCTCAACCGGCGAAGCCAGAGCGCGCTATCGGCGCCGATCCGTTGGCTTGGTACGGAGGTTCACCTGAAGCCATGGGCGAGGAGAACTTCGCTGATTTCATCCGCGCCATCTCGGACCCGGTCACGATCCACACGATGATCGAGGATTACCGCGCGGGCCTGAGCGTCGATGCGCAGCATGATCGCGAGGACCGTGCGCAGGGTCGTCGGATTCGGTGTCCGATGCTGGCTCTCTGGTCGGAGCGGGACGATCTGCCGGACCTCTACGGCGACGTCGTGGCAGTCTGGAAAAGGTGGGCTGACGATGTTCGGGGCGCCTCGATCTCGAGCGGACATCATATGGCGGAGGAAGCCCCCGCAGAGCTGGCTCAGGCCCTCGATGACTTCTTCCGAGGCAGCAGGAATGGATATCTGCCGTCCTGAGAAACGCCCTACGCGCCCGGCACGAAGCTCGGCAGTTCTCTCAACCGGTCTACATGCTTCAAACGCCAAGACGCGAGCCAGGATTAGGAAGGGGCCACGCCTTTCGAATGGCTGGAACCTGGACGCTTCGGCTCGGTTGAGTATCTCGCAGCCACGAGATTCCCATGGCAAAGAACGCGAAATCGAAACCCGGCGACGGACCTCATGGCGCGTCGCAACTGCCCTCCGTCCTGGTGACGAGCTATAATCTTGAAGCTCGCGATGAGGACGGTTTTGTTGGCGACAAGGCGAGGCGAGCGGCGATCTTCGAGCATCTGGAGGACGTGCGCGAGGTGTTGCGCGAGAACGGCGACGATCCGCTCGAAGTACCCAGCGAAGACCTCAAGAAGAAGGATTTGGACGCTCTGCTCGCCGAAGGCGACCCTCAGGAGGCTGCGGTAGTCCACACGGCCGTCGAGCGATACGCGGAATCCCTGGCGACGGTCGTTCGCCGATTTTGCCGCTGCAAGGCTTGGTCGCAGATAGAACGGGTCATTGTGGGAGGCGGGTTTCGGCAAAGCCGCGTCGGGGAACTAGCGATAGCAAGAGCCGGCATCATCCTGCGCACGCAAAGCCAGGCTATCGAACTACAACCAATAAGGCATCATCCCGATGAAGCGGGTCTCATCGGAAACGCACACATCGCCCCGAAGTGGATGTTCGAGGCGTTCGATAGTCTGGTTGCCGTCGACATCGGCGGCTCCAACATCCGGGCAGGCATCGTGGAACTGCGCCAGGCCAAGGCGTCGGATCTGAGCAAGGCGAAAGTGTTCGGGTTCGAACTCTGGCGCCATGCCGACGAAACCACGGATCGTGATCGTGCGGTGGAGCGGATGGGTGAGATGATCCGCAGCCAGATCAAGGCCGCGGAGCGTGCTGGATTAAGGGTGGCGCCGTTCATCGGCATCGGGTGCCCGGGTATCATTCAACCGGATGGCACCATCGATCGCGGCGCCCAGAATCTCCCGGGAAACTGGGAAAGCAGTCGCTTCAATCTGATCGACAGCGTGAGGGAGACCGTCCCGATGATCGGGAAGCATGAGACCATGGTGACGATGCACAACGATGCCGTGATCCAGGGCCTCAGCGAAATGCCCTTCATGCAGGAGGTCCAGCATTGGGGCGTTCTCACAATCGGGACCGGGCTCGGGAACGCCAGCTTCGAAAACAGGGTGCAGGGGAAAAAATCAGCTTGAACGGAAGGCTTCACCCTTCTCGCTCATCAACTTCAGAACGGTTCGAACTTAATTTGCAGGGAGACGTTTGAGGCAGACCAGGGAGGTCTGCCATGAACGCGAAACGGGAACGCAGTCGGTCGGTCTGGATGCATGTCGAGGTGGCTCCGGAAGCTGCGCCCCTCGAGGAAGATCATTCCACAGACGTTGCCGTGGTGGGTGCCGGAATCGCTGGCTTGTCCATCGCCTACGAGCTGGTCTTGCGCGGCCTTTCCGTGGTGGTGCTCGACCGTGGTGAGATCGCCGGCGGAATGACCGCGCGCACGACCGCCCATCTTGCGCCCATCTGTGATGACTCGCTCAGCGAGTTGTTGTCGATGCGGGGGCAGGATCTGGCGAAGGCGTTCCAGATGAGTCAAAGCGCGGCCGTCGACCGAATTGAGGCCATTCAAGCGGAGCTGGAAATCGACTGCGAATTCCGCCGTCTCGATGGAATCCTGTTCCTGGATCCCGAGAGCGAAGAGAGCGTGTTGGATGACGAGGTCTCGGCGGCAAAGGACATCGGCGTCACCGTCAAGCGCGGAAAGGGTCTGCCGCTGCGAACGCTGGAGGATCGCTCGTACCTACGCTACCCCGCTCAAGCGACCTTCCATCCGCTGAAGTATCTGCGGGGCGTGGCTACGGCACTGACGGACAAAGGCGCGCGTCTGCACGCCAACACCGCCGTCGTGGAGGTGAAGGAGGAGAACGACAGGGTCGAGCTGAAATTGGTGTCCGGCCACACGGTTACCGCCGGCCACGCCGTTATCGCGACGAATTCCCCGATCCACGATCTCGTTGCCCTGCACACAAAGCAGGCGCCGTATCGCACCTACGCGATGGGGTTTGAAATCGAGACCGGGACGTTCGATGACGCGCTCTACTGGGACACGGAGGAGCCCTATCACTATGTCCGGTTGACATCCGGTGACGACGGCAAGGACATCCTTATCGTCGGGGGCGAGGACCATAAGACGGGCGAGGCCGACGATGCTCATGCTCGGTTCGCTGCCCTCACCTCCTGGATCAAGACGCTTGTCCCGGAGCTCGGCCCAGAACGCTATCGCTGGTCGGGTCAAGTCATGGATACGCTCGATTATTGCGGCTTCATCGGGCGCGTGTCGGGCAGCGAACGCGTTCTCGTCTCCACCGGGGATTCGGGGCAAGGCATCACCCACGGCATTGTGGCCAGCTTGCTGATCCCCGATCTCATCCTTGGACAGGAGAACGAATACATCGCGGTCTACGATCCCGACCGGAAGCCGCTGAAGGCTGCGACGACCTATGTCAGCGAGAACATCACGGCTGTGAAGAACTTCGCCGAATATCTCGCTCCCGGAGAACTTGCCTCGATCGATGAACTGGAAGCTGGCCAGGGCGCAATCATCAGGCGCGGGCTCAGCAAGGTCGCGGCCTTCCGGACCGAGGACGGCGACGTCATCGAGAAGTCAGCCGCCTGCACTCACCTCGGCTGTCATCTCCACTGGAACTCGTTCGAGATGTGTTGGGACTGCCCATGCCATGGATCTCATTTCGCGCCGGACGGGACTGTTCTCAACGCTCCGGCAATCGGTCCACTCACTGATGTCGAAGCGACGGATTCCGGAGAAGGCCGATGATCCACCACGTCTCGGTCGGAACGAAAGACGTCGAGCGAAGCAGGCGCTTCTACGACGCGGTGATGGAAGTCCTCGGACTGCGTCTCCTCAAAGCATCCGACGAATCCGCCGACTATGGAGTGTCGACAATCATATTCAGTATCGAAACCCCCGTGGACAGCAAACCGGCTTCCGCTGGTAACGGCGTCCACATCGCCTTCGACGCCGGAGGGCGGGAAATGGTCGACGCGTTCCATCGGGTCGCCTTGCAGCACGGCGGAACGGATGCGGGAGCTCCGGGGTTGCGGCCCGAATACGACCCTCACTACTACGGCGCCTTCGTTCTCGACCCAGACGGCAACAAGATCGAGGCCGTCACGCATCACGGGAAATGAAAAAAGGAAGGTGCAGATGCTTGAGACCTTCGCAAGAGCCGCATTATCCGGCACGGCGGTGAGTGTCGCTTCAACGATCGCACTGGCGCTCGCAGCAAAGGCTGAGGGCCGACATCCCGTCCGTCCGACCAATGCGACCGGACACTGGTTTCGGGGCGATGAGGCGGCGGCCTCCCGAAACGTCGATGCCAAGCATACCTTGCTCGGTTTCGCGACGCACGAAGGTGCCTCGATCTTCTGGGCAGCGATTTTCCAAGGCTTCCAGAAACTCGGCCCTCGGCGCCCGGCTGCCGTGGATGCCATCAGCGTGTCCGCCCTGGCTGCCTTCGTCGATTACGTCGTCGTTCCCAAACGCCTGACGCCGGGATGGGAGAAGGTTGTCTCCCCGCGCTCGATCGCCTTGACATACGGCGTGATGGCGCTCGCCCTCTGGGCAACATCGGCGCGGAAGGCCAACCGATGAGCCGGGGAACAGTGGTCCTCGGTGCCTTGGCGGGGTTCGTCGCCACCCTGCCAATGACGGCCACGATGTCACGGCTTCACCAGACCCTCCCCTCGTCGGAGCGATACCCTCTTCCACCCCGTGAGTTGGCCGAGGACCTGCCATCTCTGGCGGTCGGCACGGCAACAGCCACGCTGGTCTTCCACTTTCTGTATGGAGCCGCCGCCGGAGCTCTCTTCGGAGGGTTCAGCCGACGCAGGGACCTCCCGGCAGGCGCCGCATACGGAATCGCGGTTTGGGTCGCCAGCTACCTCGGTTGGATTCCCGCGTCGCGGCGTCTCAAGGCCGCAACGCGTCACCCTGCCCGTCGCAACGGCCTGATGCTGATCGCGCATCTCGTGTGGGGGGCTGCGTTGACCGCTAGCTTGCGGGAACTGGAACGCTCGCGAACCGCGAGCTTTTCTCGATCCACCAGCACCGAAAAGCGACTGAAGGACCGTCCGGAGGGTCATGGATGAACTCCGCCAATCTGCAACCCGAGGGCCTGATGCTCGCGGTCGCCGCGCTGTTTGGCGAAATGAAGCGAAAGGGTTCGCTCGACCTTACGGAGATCGAAGCGGCGCGACGGAGCCGAACGGGGCGCCTCGCAGCGGACGACCGATCTTCCCGCCGCGAACGCCGAAGCGACCCGGTTTCGGATCCGGTTTCTGAGGGACGCGCTCCGCCAGGCAGAAGCGCAACTGGACTACCAGAGCTTGGTCGTTGAGATCGGGCGAGCGTGGGACACCGACGCGGCTACGCGAACAGAGTGATCGACGGCCTGGCTATCATGAGCCACAGGATGGCCAGGATCGCGCCGAAGGCTGGAAACCCGAAGATGAACCAAGTCCAGAACAGCACGTCATATCGCCGCGGCAATGCAGTGCCTGCGTGCTCGGCTCGCGCGGCGATATCGCGCATCCGCATCTGCATGACCACGACGGGCAGCCAGAAAATTCCGATGACGAAATAGAGGATGATCGACAACACGATCCAGCCCTCTGACAGGTCATAACCCGCCTCCCGGGCCAGGAGGACCCCCGTGATCGGTTGGGCAATGACCGCGCTGGCGGTGAACACGAAATCAGCGGTCACGACGATCTGGGCGACACCGGCGATCTTGCTCACATTGCCGGTGAAGTGGGCCATTACCATGAAGAATGCGATCCCGGCCCCGGTCCCAATCAGCACGATCGCGCCGAGCAAATGAAGGTACTTGAGGAGCAGATAGGTCATCAGCGATCCCTCAGGGTGGCGAGGCCGACCAACATCAACGCAATAACCGGTCCGATCTTCAGAAGCGGTGCCAGCGGGTCGATCCAGAGCCACGGCGTCACCACCGACCCAGCAAGAGCGTAGGCAAGGGAAACACCTATCCCGGCGAGCATCGCGAGGCGCGCGGACTTCCTGAATGCGATTCCCATGCCGATCAACAGATCCGCGACGCCGCCGCCGACGATGACGAGCTTTGCCAATGGCTCGGCGACGCCACCCTGCCCCATCAAGCTCATGCCGGTGGGCAGGCCCGGACCAAGCGAGGCGAATCCGGAGCCGATCCAGAATATCGCGAGACTGCCGATGACGACGGGCTTCAGCAGATAGAGTGCGGCAAACCAATGGTCCTGGACCGATGCGGGTCGGCTTTCGAGGGTCTGGCCGATGCGTCTGGGTTTGATGCCGGTAATACTCTTCCACTCGGCATCGTCCCCAATCGCACCTCTTGCCACTTCCTGCCTTGCATTGCTGCGGACCGGCGGTCGCCAGCCCAGTCTTCCTGCAAGATCGCCGCTAAGATACGCAAGCGCTGCCAGCCACCTCGGTATGGCGAACTCGACCGCGCGCGGCAGGCCAAGCCAACTACGGTACAGCCGGACGAGTTCGACGAACTCGAAGCGCTCGGGCCCCGCGAGTTCCACCGCGAGCCGTGTCGCTGCGCCCGGCCGGAGGAAGAACTCAACCGTCGCGACGACGTCCTCGAGTGCGACCGGTCTGAGCGCACCCGTATCCGGCATGACGGGCAAATACGGCAAGCTCGACAGGCCGCGAATGAGCGCGCTGGCACCATAAGCAGACGGGCCAAGCACGACGGATGGACGCAGAATGATCCAGTCCAGCTCACTGGCCGAAAGCACATCGTCACCTGCCCGCTTCGTCGCCGAGAACCGCGTCGGCGTCGCTCGATCGACGCCCATCGCGGAGAAATGGACGAAACGTTTGACCCCCGCTGCGCTGCATCCAGCGACAAGGTCGGCCAGCCCCGTTCGATGGGTCTGCTCGAGATCGTCAGACGGCCCATCTTGAAGAGCGCCTGCGCAGTTCACGACTGCCGTCACGTCCTTGAGCAGGATCTTCCATTCACCCCTGTCGGTACGTCCCAGTTCGGCAGCGGTCCATTCAATCGCCGGGTGGCGTCGGGGGGCGCACCCCATATGACGGGCAACGCCCACGACGCGGCTGCCGCGGGTGGCTAGCGCGGTCGCAATACTGCTCCCGATCAGCCCCGTAGCTCCGATGATGGCGATACGATCCACGGCAGTCTCCGTGCTTGGGCCAATGCAGCCCAACCCGGAGCTCGCTCGTGAAGTTCCGGGAAGTCCATCGACGCGGAACATGGATTCACGGGCGGCGTTCTCCAACCGGATCCATGAATACTGGGGCGGCGTCAGATGCGGCACTTCCTGCGCGACAACAGCCTAACGTTGGCGCTCTCGGCGATGTTCCTTGCTTCACTGGCAGGCATGGCCCTGACCGGTCACGCAGCCCGGAACCAAGAACTCAGAGACCATGGTCAAACTGCAATCGGCTTGAGCGCCTACCTTTCCGGAGGCGTCTTCCTTTCGGCCCTGTTCGAGAACTGGGAGAGCGAATTTCTTCAGATGGCGGTCTACGTCGTCCTGACGGCAATGCTCTTCCAGCGCGGCTCGGCAGAGTCGCGCGATCCGGACGATCCCCACCGCGAGGGAGACGAAGTTCCTTGGCGCGACCGTCATCCGGTCCTGGCCTGGGTCTACGAACGTTCGCTCGGCATCACCTTGGGCATTCTGTTCGTTGCGTCGTTCCTGCTGCACTGGTGGTTCAGTCTGGTCGCTGCCAATCAGGAGGCGGCGCTTCATGGCCGGGCGGCTCAGTCGGCATACGGATACCTGGGTGATTCCCAGCTCTGGTTCGAGTCCTTCCAGAATTGGCAGTCCGAATTCCTCTCGACGGGACTTCTGGTCATCCTGTCGATTTTCCTGCGACAACGTGGCTCTCCCGAATCCAAACCGGTGGCGACCGGCAACGACGAGACCGGCGCCTGAAGACGCGAAGGGCCGACAGGGAGCGAACTTCACGCGGTGAAAGGCGAGCGATGCCCGAAGTGCTTGATTCCCTGGTCGTCGGAGGCGGACCTGCGGGGCTGACTGCGGCGATCTACCTGGCGCGCTTCCATCTTTCCGTGGCCGTGGCCGACGATGGCAACAGCCGCGCGCGACAGATCCCCTGCACCCACAATCACGCCGGTTTTCCGGACGGCATTGCCGGAGCGGAGCTTTTGAAGCGCATGCGTGAACAGGCGCTCAAATACGGGGCCCGCCTGCTCGAGCGGCATGTCGACGAGTTGGTGACAGGTCCCCTCGGGTTCGTGTCTCGCGGTCGTGAGTTGATAGGCCCTGCGAAAACTGTGCTTCTCGCAACCGGAGTGACCAACAGGCGACCTGATATTGCCGAGGACCTTCATGCCGAGGCACTGCACACGGGCAGGCTGCGCTATTGCCCGGTGTGCGATGGCTTTGAAGTGACCGACCAGAACGTAGCCGTTATCGGCCGCGGTGATCGCGCGGTTACCGAAGCCATCTTCCTGAGGTCCTTCACCGATCGGGTCACGCTGATCCTCGATCAAGACGGTGAACTGACCGAGCAGGATGCCGACCGGATCAACAAGGTCGGCATCAGGTTGGCTCGAGGACGGCCGAGCGAGTTCGCCCTCGGTCCAAACCGGATCCACTTCGCTGTCGGTGACCGACGGATGGCATTCGATGCCGTCTACCCGTCCCTCGGCTCCGAGATCCATTCGGAACTGGCCGCATCGCTCGGTGCCACCTTGACCGACGAGGGATGCATCCGGGTCGATGCCCATCAGCGGACGAATGTCCCGGGATTGTACGCTGCGGGCGATGTCGTGGTGGGGTTGGACCAAATCAGCCATGCGATGGGTGAGGCCGGCGTCGCCGCCACCACAATCCGTAACGACCTGGCCGCCGTCAGGCCGATCCTGCGCTAGTCGAATCCGGTAGCCCACCGGCGAAACAGCCTCTTGGACGGAGGCCTGCGCCTCCTCAAGAAGGCCAACGTGCCGACCGCAACGGCGCCCGCAATCGCCCCGGCAGCGGCCGGCGCCATCGTTCGCTTCGGGCGCATCAGGAGCTTCGCCGTTCTGGAGATCTCCGGAAACGCTTCCAGACGCTGGTACAGCGTCGGCGCTGTTGTGCGCGAGAGAAGATAGCTGGTGATGATCAGGCCGATCGCGCAGAGCAGCAGACCGCCCGCCACAGCCAGGCTGGCCGCTATCGAACCCCACCGGAACATGAGCCAGGCTTGGAGCGCATCAAGCGCGTAGCCCGCCGCGAAGAGTACGAACGGGCCGCTGACAACCCAGAGGCCGTAAACGATTGCCCGACGCTTGAGAGCTGCCGTCGCCGATGACACGAGTTGGGCGACAAGGCCGCCCATAGCCTATTTCGCCGCCCAGAAGCCGATGACCACCCCGGCGGCCGCAGCCCACGCAAGGGCGCGTAGGGGTTGAGCCCTCACCTCATCGATCAGCAGGCTTTGCAACTCGCTGAGCCCGGATCCTGTTGGGCTTTCAGTTTCAGGCTCCCTTCCAGAATGCGTACACCGCTCTGACGACGGCCGAGAAGCGGCTTGAACTGGGTGTTCTCGCGTTGATCGTCGGCATCGTCGGGTTGCTGGTTATGCCGAGCTCATTTCATCGGATAGCTCACCACGGTGAGGCGAGGTCGAAGGAGCAAAACCAACCCAAGTCAGACATTCGATCGTGTGCCGGGTCCTGGCGGAAGTTGGCCCATAGCCGACGCCTGGAATGTCTGCTTCAGGGCAGCCTGGCGCCGAACGGGAGCAAGGCGGGCGGTGCTTATTCAGTTGTTCGGTCAGGAGCTTTCGCGCGAGGCTCTCGCATCCACGATCCGCCTTCGCCTTGCTGGATTGAAGGCCGCATCGTCGGGGCATACATCTGTACTGGCAGAGGCATAACAGTGCCGGATCCGACGATGATTGCTTCTCCTTCGCCCAAGTTCGGCAGGAACGAAGCCATCGAACCGTCAATCGCTCCGCTCGCGTTGACTACGACGCTCTGATCACGTTCGTTTATCAGTCGATGGACAATCAACGTGCCGACCTGGCTCAGCACATCCTCCGGCACATCGCGGGGGCGCTGCGTCGCCAACACCGATGTCAGACCATATTTGCGGCCCTCTTTGGCGATAAGCCCAAACGCGTCGAGTTGAACCTTGTTGACCTCGTCTCCGACGGTTTTATTCAGAAACTGATGAGCCTCATCCAGGACAACTACAAGCGGGTTATCGTGGAACGCGCCTTCGCGAGCTTGCGATAGCAGGTATCTGCCGAGAGCATTGATAACAAGCTCTCTCGCTGAGTGCTCGAACGGCATATACTGCATTGATACGCGAAGGACGGTCTTATTCCCTCTTAGGAATTCACTCATGATTTCGGTCACGTCAGACATGTAATCGTCCGGCGAGAATATTGGCTTTAGATGTTCAGAATTGACTGAATTCTCGATCCTCATGCATAGAGATACGCAACTGTTCATTGATATCTCATGCACGCCGCCCCAAGATTTATAGTTTTGACCCGATGGGTTAACACATTCCCTGGCAATTTGAGCGCTCAGTCTTTTGATATTGTAGGCTGCTCCCGCGGCGCGAATTTTGGCGTCATTCCGCATAAGGGCTTGATTTATCGGCTTCTTCTCCCTCTGTTGCTTTATAAGACAGCCATCCTCTGCCAAGCTCGGCTCGATTTCTAAAAGCTTCAAGCTTTGCAGCGCATCCCTAAGTTTAGGTGCCTGGACCCCCGAGCTTGGCTGCCAAAGCGCAAATAAATCCAGTTCACTCAGGTGCTGATGAGGAAAGGAGACAAAAGTCCGCATATCCTTGTCATTTATCCGGCGGCCACCGAGATGGACATGAATTGCGCCTTCTAGTTCGTGGTACTCGCCTGTTGGGTCGACCAACAGTGCTTTCCCCTTGAGGCGAGATATTTCCTCGACAAGCCTCGCTGTGGTCCAGCTCTTGCCACCACCGGTAGAGCCGAGGACCGCACAATGCCGTCCAAAAATCGTGGCGGCTGACATTGAGATATCACTGTCTGGCGAGCCGCTGAGGTAACCTAACTGGACAGTTCGATTGCTGGTGCTGGCAGATGCATCCAAGGCATGGCGTATGAAGTCGGGGTGCGCGACATAGACGTATTCACCTACGCGGGGCGGCTCGGGAATTCCGCGTGAGGCCTTGCCGGTAGCGAGGTCTATTGACCCCAGGAGTCTGATTGTTCCGACGGGATTGGCGATCTCGCCTTTGTCTTCTCGTTCTGGCTCAACGGACAGCCGATCGTGGTCGGGAAGGCGTATCTCGGTTATCCGGCCGAGAACAGCGAAGCCCTGTCCCTCGACCGTCACCAGCTCTCCAACTTGGCCGCGAGCGATGGCATGGCCAGCATACTGAGCAGCGCTGATTTCAGTCGCGAAAGGAAGATTGACCCGAATTTCTGATGGAGAGACTGAAGTGACGCTGCCAATGTATCGGGATCGCTCAAAGGGAGCGACAGGAAGCCTAGGCATTCTTCGTGCCCTTCCGCATCCGGTCTTGATGACGTTCAAGCTCTGTCTCGGCAACCATATCAGGTATCAGGGGGATTATATCTTCGAATTTGGCTTCTAATAATGCGAATCGGCCGTCCCCGCTGTCGATGTAGCTGCTAATGTTGGTTAGGTACTCGTTTTCGAGATGGTGGCCCTTCTCGCATTTATTTCCGAGTTGAGGGTCAACCACAATCATACTGAAAGACAAGTTTGAGCGAACAGCCGAAATGATTGGCTCGGCAATGTGTTTGTCGTTGAAGCCAAATCCGAGAACAAGAAGCGTGGTGTTGCTCACTCTTAGAGTGCTCTGGAAATGCGCCATCATGTCAACATAAGGTTGGCTGAACGACATTTCGTATTTTGTGGACCGTGGATATATTAGCACAGGTTTCTTCGTGCCGGGGGATTTGCGGATGCTGCCTGTCGCCTCGTTCCATTCCCAGTCAATGGACCCATGAATTTTGAAGAGATGGAATAAATTCTCGACGTAATCAGCACGCTCGTCGGACGATCGCCTCACGACATCAAAATTGAACTGATCAGGATTGAATTGGCCATCCGAACCGAACGAAAACCCGTCGACTACCATGAAACCGGACCGAGCCGCAGCTTCCTCAAAGCAATTATCATAGTTTGTCGTGAACAGTTTCACTCTTGGCTTGCGGCTGGACCGTCTCGCTATCCTGCGAAGAAAGGTTTCATGAAATCCAAGTTTGGTCTTCTCTGTAATGAAGTCGACTGACTCACATATGACAGTCTCGGCGATCTCAAGCAGTTCGGCCTCAGCTTTGCCGTCAGCGCCCCCTAGAAAATCAGAGGCAATCTTTGCTTTCGATAGAAGCGCTTCGAGATTGAGGTGATCATCATCGACTCTTGCCAGCCGTTTGAATGTCTCCCAGCGCGTGGAGCGATCTTCCAGTGGGCTTTGTTCATCGAGTTCCTTGAATTTCTCGACAACTAGGTTCCTGAGTTGATCCATCGTTGGTGCCACTCGGACACTGCCGTTCAACACACATAGCGATGTTCCGAGCCCAGAAAGGATCGCCAGATTGGGGGATCGGACGGCCTGGGAGAAATGACGAACTGCTTCCGAATAGCCAATTTCAAGGAGCTCATCGTCTCCGTTCGGAAAAGAGAGCTCCGCCCAACTGGCTGCGGTCTTGCTTGAGCGAACGCGCACGTATCCCCCCCGAGAATCTATGCGATCATCTTTGCGGTAGCCGGATGCGGGCGCAATGGGGGCGAGCGACAGCAGGCTGCTCGATCGCGGAGCGCAGGCGCGACTCCTGGTCTGGTGCCGCGGCGGGATTTGTGGCGTCCGCTTTAAGGCAACGCCCCAAGGTCCCCTGTTGGCGCTCGGCCGCCGATATCGTTCGATGATGCGCTCCGGAGTGGCCTAAGGTTGTCCGCAACTTTGGCTCAAGCCATCAGTCTGGTCACTGCCGCCTCCCAGCCATCTAATCCGCCCGCTCGACCCGCATCGAGATAGAGCCGGGTCGGTCGAAGATCGAAGCCCCGCCCTTCACTTCGCCGAGGATGACGATACCGGGCTGAGGGACCTGGCCAACACGATAGTAGACGACGAAGTGGTCCGGGCCCCAAAGCCCGATCGTCCCGTTCTTGAAGGCGCGCTGCCGCGCTGCGGCGGGCAGACCCGACGGCAAGCTTCCCGTTTTTTCCTGACGAAGGTGGTCCGTCATCGGAATGGTCAGGGGCAGCATGCCAAGCAGCGCTTTGGTCGCGGCGTTATCGGCGAGCTCCGCCGTAACGGAACCCCACTCCGACGAGATCTTGATGCGTTCCTGAGCCACGGCTGTTCCGATCGTTGCGAGGAGTATGGCGCCGGCGATCCGAGTGGCTTTGAGCGGCATTGTCCGATCCTCCGTAGTGATTGTCGTTCACCGAGCTCCCGCCGGTCCAGCGGCGGGAGCTCGGCCTGCGAGCCTTTGGCCGACCCCCGAGGGCGGCGGCCCCATCGCTTCGTGTCCGGTCGAGATTAGGCGACGAGATGCCGGCCGAAGAAGCTGGCCAGCTTGTCGAACGGGATCACGTCGACCTTGTCGTAGAGATCGACGTGGCTGGCTTCCGGAATGATCATCAGTTCCTTCGGCTCCGCGGCCGCCACATAGGCGGTTTCGCTGAAGTAGCGCGAATGGGCTTTCTCGCCGTGAATCAGCAGAACCGGGCGCGGCGAGATCTCCTTGATGTAGGTCAGGAGCGGCATGTTCATGAACGAGAGCGGCGTCGTCCGGGTCCAGGAAGTGCCCGAGTTGACCGCGCGCGGATGGTAGCCGCGCGGCGTCCGGTAATAGTCGTGGTAGTCGACCAGGAACTGCGCCTCGCCGCCTTTCAGATCATTGTAGGGCGGCTGGTAAGCCGGGGTTCCGTTCGCGGCGTCTTCCCAGCGCTGCCGACTCATCTGCTCCAGCATCTGCGTGCGCTGTTCGAGCGTCACGCTGTCGTTGTAGCCCTTCGACATGACGCGGGTCATGTCATACATCGTGCTGGCGACGACGGCCTTGACCCGCTTGTCCACGGCGACGGCGTTCAAGGCCATGCCGCCCCAGCCACAGATGCCGATGACGCCGATCCGCTCGCGGTCGACGGAGGGGTGCAGGCCGAGATAATCGATCGCCGCGCTGAAATCCTCGGTGTTGATATCCGGCGAGGCGACGTTGCGGGGCTCGCCACCGCTTTCACCCGTGAAGGACGCGTCGAAGGCCAGCGTGACGAATCCGCGCTCCGCCATCGTCTGCGCGTAGAGGCCTGACGACTGTTCCTTCACCGCTCCGAACGGCCCGCCAACGGCCAGCGCCGCCAGCCGCCGATCGCCTTGGCCCTTGGGCAAATAGAGATCGCCCGCCAGGGTGATGCCGTATCGGTTCTTGAAGGTGACCTTCCGATGATCGACCTTCTCGCTCTTCGGGAAAGTCTTGTCCCAGTCCGCTGTCATGCCGTGAGCCTTTGCTTTGGAGAGCTTGAAGAGTGATGCGGCTGCCAAGGCGGCGACGCCCGCACCGGTCAGCTTCATCAAGTCGCGACGGTCCAGTCGTGCGGACGACGCTGTGATCGTGTTGCAGGTATCCATCGTTATCTCCCCGTTCTCTGTGACTATTCGGGCTTCAGCAGACGTTTTCCGTTGCCGATCAGCGCGATGCCGATGGCGGCCAGGGCGACGCTCCCCAGGAAGGTCGCGAAGATCGACAGGCCATCGAGCAGGATCCCGCCGACCACGGCCCCGAGCAGGATCGAGGCTTGGATCGCGGCCACCATCAGGCTTCCGGCGGCCTCCGGCGCATCGTCGACGTTCTGCGACATCCAGGTCATCCAGATCACCGACATGGCGGTGTTCATCGCACCCCAGAGAGCCAGGAAGAGGCCCACTGCGGCGACCGAGCCGCCGAGCAGCAGGAGACCAATCGTGCAGCCGCCCATCAGCAGCGCGGGCAGCTTCAGGAGAGGAGCGACGCTGCCATGCAGGAAGCGGCCGGAGCCCCAGGTTCCAACGAAGCCAGCGCAGCCGAGCACCAGCAGCAGGATCGACAGCGTCGTCACGTCGGCTCCCGTCACCTGTTCGAGGAACGGGCGCAGGTAGGTGAACATCGTGAAGGCCGAGCCCCAAGACAGCATCGACGCGATCAGGCCGCGCAGGAAATAAGGGCGCTTCAGCAGGCCGAACATGGTCCGGAAATCCTGCGGCTGGCGCGCGGGCAGCGACGGCAGGGCGATCACATGCCAGACGAGGTTGACGGCGACGATCGGCGTCAGCGCCCAGAACACCGCGCGCCAGCCGAACAGACCGCCGAGATAGCTGCCGACGGGCGCGGCGAAGGCTGCCGCGATCGCTTGCCCGCCATACATCTGGGCCAGCGCGCGAGGCACCTCGCTCTCGGGAACCAGGCGCATGATCACGGCCGTCGCGAGCGCCCAGAAGCCACCGATGCAGATCCCGAGCAGGGCGCGACCGAGCATCAGCACCGCGAAGTTCGGGGCGGCCGCGACCAGGACCAGCGAGACCAGCATGAAGGCCGTCATCGCGACCAGGACCCATTTCCGGTTCAGCGTCCCGGCGGCCGTGGTGATGACCATGCTCGCCGCCACCGCGAAGAGACCGCTGATCGAGATCGCTTGACCCGTCTGGCCCTCGGTCGCGCGCAACCCCTCGGCCATCGGCGTCAGCAGGCTGACCGGCATGAACTCGGAAGCGATCAGCATCGCCACGCAAAGCGCCATCGAGAGGACGGCGCCCCAGGCGGCGGTCGGCTTGGTTCCTTCCTCCGATACGGCGGTAGCCGCCATGTTGGGTCGCTCCTGCATCTGTTGATGCGGTGCAAAATAGCGGTTCAGGCTCGGAACGATTACCCGCCGAAATTGGAATGCACTGATCGATGTGATCGATTAATCTCGGCGGGCAGACACCGAGAGTTCTCATGGACAAGACCGATCTCAACCAGCTCCGGTGGTTTCAGATCGTGGCCGAGGAGCACAGCTTCACCCGGGCGGCGGCGAAGATTGGCGTCGCGCAATCGACTCTCAGCTACGCGATCAAGCAGCTCGAAGATCGCATGGGCGTTCGCCTTCTGACCCGGACCACGCGCAATGTCGCGACCACGACCGCGGGCGAGCGCCTGCTCCAGACGATCACGCCGCGGATCGCGGAGATCGAGGACGAGATCGCGGCGCTGACGGCGTTGCGCGACAAGCCGTCGGGCTTGGTCAGGCTGACACTATCCGACCATGCGCTTGAAAGCGTGGTCTGGCCGAAGCTCAGGCCGGTCCTGCGGGATTATCCCGAAATCAATGTCGAACTGATCCTCGACAGCACCTTCCGCAACATCGTCGAGGAGGGTTTCGACGCAGGGGTCCGTCTGGGTGAGAGCGTCGAGAAGGACATGATCGCGGTCCGCATCGGCCCGGACTGGCGGCTGGTAGCGGTCGCTTCGCCCGGATATCTCGCTGCGCACGGAGTGCCGGACCATCCTCAGGACCTAGTCGGGCATGTCTGCATCAACATGCGCCACGAAACAGCCGGCGGGCTTTATGCTTGGGAGTTCGCAAAAGCCGGAAAGGAATTGCGTGTCCGGGTGAGCGGCCAGCTCACTTTCAACAACTCCTACGCCATGATCGATGCGGCGGTGAACGGCTATGGCATCGCCTACGTCCCCGACGACATAGTGGAGCGGCAGATCGCGTCGGGCGAACTGGTCCTGGTACTGGACGACTGGTCGCCCTTTTTCGACGGCTATTTCCTTTACTATCCCAGCCGCCGCCAGAACCTTCCCGCCTTCAAGGTCGTTGTTGACGCTTTGCGCTACCGAAGCCAGGCAGGATCAGGAGGGTCTTCTGGCCTGGGCTGAAAGTCCGCTTTCCGGCAGGCCTCGAATGTCCGGAGTTGGCGCGTTCTCCTCAAATGTTGGTTCGGGCGCGCTCAAGCTGTTCTCGTGTCGACATCGAGTTTCTCACGCCCAATCGAGGTGGTGACGATCTCGGGCGGCAAACCTGCGCCAATGCCGGCACTGAGAGGCCCGGCCGCCCAACGTTTTGCGCTTTCTGGATTTTC
>NZ_JXTJ01000001.1 GCF_001509835.1 Allobosea sp. WAO | reverse complement strand
CAAAGACGTCTTGCCATGGTCGACGTGACCAATCGTGCCGATGTTGCAGTGCGGCTTCGTGCGGGAGAACTTCTCTTTGGCCATGACACCTTTATCCTCGAAGGCGGCCTCGCGGGCCGGAAAGCGCGGTCGAATTAGGGGTTTTTGGCTGACGATGCAAGCTGGCCCTGCCGGCCCCGCACCATGCCGCGCCCGCGCCTGTCGCTCCCCGGCGCATCGGCATTGCAGCCGCTATTCTTGGCAAGCCGGCGCCATGGGCGCAGAACCCTCCCGACCGGCGCCGCCGTGGCGCCTTTCCGGAGCCTTTTCGCCATGACCGAGACCAAGCCCGAAACCAAGCCCCTGCCCCGCATCGCCATCACCTATTGCAGCATGTGCAACTGGCTGCTGCGCTCGGCCTGGATGGCGCAGGAGCTGCTGCAAACCTTCGGCCAGGATCTCGGCGAGGTCGTGCTGATCCCGCGCACCGGCGGCATCTTCCAGATCCACTATGACGGCGAGCTGATCTGGGACCGGACGGTCGATGGCGGCTTCCCGGACGTGAAGCAGCTCAAGCAGCGCGTCCGCGACCGGCTCGACCCGGCCCGCGACCTCGGCCATCTCGACGGCCACAAGGCGCAAGCCGCCGACGCCTGAGCGGCGAAGGCCTGCGACGGTCCGCCTCGGCCCCGCCGAGGCGGCTTCCGCCGGGCCGGCGCGTCTCACATGCCGAAGCCGACATAGACGGAATCACCGGTCAGATCGCTGAACTTCTTGTTCTTGTAGCCATGGCCCTGCAGCGGGTCGAAGACGCTGAAATGCTCCTGCGTTGGCTGCCCGACGCCATAGACCACATAGGTGTGGCCCATCTCGCCGAAGGATGTCGCCATCAGCAGGAAATGGCCGTTGGCCTTCAGCTTCCCGAAGACGTAGTCATAGGTGAAATCCTTCCGTGGCAGGCTCTGGATGCCGATGCCCAGCTTGCCGAAAACGGCCTTCATACCGCCCTTCTGCGCCGACGGGTCGTCCGGCTCGCCCTCAGGGAGCGAACCGTCTGAGTTGAGATAGCCGCCATATTCCGCGACGAGATCGTCGACCTTCTCTGTGCTCTTGCCCTTGCCCTTGACGCGACGCCAGGAGACTGCACCGGCCGCCCAGCAATAGAGGCTCGTCTGGTAGATCGCCGGAGGCTCGGCCAGCATCTTCGACGCAGGCGGGGCGAAGCCGGGCGTCGCGGCCTTCAGGATCTTGTACTTGCCGCGATAATAGCTCGATTCATACCAGGTCCGGTCGGTGCTCGGGGTCAGCGGCCGCAGCCAGCTTTCGATTGTCGTGGAATCCTTCCAGGCGATGTTCACCAGCTTGGCGTTGGCCGACCAGCTGCCGGAGCCATTGTCCGGCCCGCTGCTGTCGCGCCATGCGACCTTGCCGCCCTGGGAGAACTCGTATTCCCAGGTCCAGCCTTTGACCCTCACGGTCCATTTCCCGATCAGCAAGTCCAGGTCGCCGGCCATGCCCGCCTCCCTCGTATTGCCGTCCGCTCCGTCGTCCTGAGATCCTAAGGGTCGCCCGTGCGAGGCGCCGTGAGATCATGTTGCTGCGATTGACCGGCGGGCGCAATCCGCCTCGATTCCGCTAGCTACTCCCGTCCGTCCCGGAGCTGGCGGCGGCAGCTCACGCTCATCGTCGCAGGCCAGCGGGCGGGCTCCGGCAGAGAATGCGCCACGCAGGAAGCCGCGCGAGACCGAACGATCAGCATCCGCCAAGAGGACATGGAAGTCGTGCAGAAGCGCCCGTAAGGCCGCGCGCTCGCTGCCATGCTCCTCGACGAGCTCGACCAGTTCCCATTCCAATTCGTCGCGCTCCGGCGCCGCCTGCGGCTCGGCTGATGACATCGTTCTCGCTCTCGCTTATGAGAACATAATGAGAACAAACGGAAGGAGCGAGTCAAGCACGACTCGCAATCGAAGCCACTCCTTCTGTCATCCGACATTGCCGCGGCCGGGCGCTTCGTGCTGCCCTCGGCTCACAGCAGATCGAATCACGCATGAACGCACACGTTTATCTCGACGGCCTCAATCCGGCCCAGCGGCGCGCTGTGTCCCATGGCGGAGACGCGGCGCCTGCACCGCCTGTCCTGATCATCGCCGGCGCCGGCTCGGGCAAGACCAACACGCTGGCACATCGTGTCGCCCATCTGCTCGTCTGCGGCGCCGACCCGCGGCGCATCCTCCTGATGACCTTCTCCAGGCGTGCGGCGTCAGAGATGACGCGCCGGGTCGAGCGCATCGCCCGCAAGGTGATGGGCGATGGTGCCGGCGTTGTAGTCGACGCATTGAGCTGGGCCGGTACCTTCCATGGCGTCGGGGCGCGGCTGCTGCGTGACCTCGCCGAGCAGATCGGGCTCGACCCCGCCTTCACGATCCACGATCGCGAGGACGCCGCCGACCTGATGAACCTCGTCCGGCACGAGCTCGGCTTCTCGAAGACCGAGGCGCGCTTTCCGACCAAGGGGACGTGTCTGTCGATCTATTCGCGCTGCGTGAACGCCGAGCAGCCGATCGAGGAGGTGCTGCGGCTGTCCTATCCCTGGTGCATCGGCTGGGCCGACGAGCTGAAGCAGCTCTTCGCGACCTATGTCGAGGCCAAGCAGCAGCAGAACGTGCTCGATTACGACGATCTGCTGCTCTACTGGGCCCAGGCGATGACCGATGGCGACCTCGCTGCCGATGTCGGTGCGCGCTTCGACCATGTCATGGTCGACGAGTACCAGGACACCAACCGGCTGCAGTCGTCGATCCTGCTGGCGCTCAAGCCCGATGGCCGTGGGCTGACCGTGGTGGGCGACGATGCGCAGTCGATCTATTCCTTCCGCGCCGCAACCGTCCGCAACATCCTCGATTTCCCGCTGGCCTTCTCGCCGCCGGCCGAGATCATCACGCTCGACCAGAACTACCGCTCGACGCAGGCGATCCTCTCGGCCGCCAATGCCGTGATCGACCTCGCCGCCGAGCGCTTCACCAAGAACCTCTGGACCGACCGGGCCGCCGGCGCGGCGCCCGAACTGGTCAATGTCCGGGACGAGGCCGACCAGGCGCGCTTCATCGCGCAGAAGGTGCTGGAGAACCGCGAGGCCGGCACGACGCTGAAACAGCAGGCGGTGCTCTTCCGCGCCTCTCACCATAGTGGCCCGCTCGAGATCGAGCTGACCCGCTGCAATATCCCGTTCGTGAAGTTCGGCGGGCTGAAGTTCCTCGACGCCGCGCACGTCAAGGACCTGCTGGCGCTGCTGCGCTTTGTCGAGAACCCGCGCGACCGCGTCTCGGCCTTTCGCGTGATGCAACTCCTGCCCGGGGTCGGCCCGACCTCGGCCCAGCGCGTCATCGAGCATCTGGCACAGGCGCCGGACGGTATAGAGACCCTGCGCGACGCTCCCGCGCCACCGCGTGCCGGAGAAGACTGGTCCTCGTTCGTCGAGGCGATCGAGCATTTGCGCTCGGGCAGATCAGGCTGGCCGGCAGAGATCGAGCGCGCCCGGCTCTGGTACGAGCCGCATCTGGAGCGCATCCATGAAGATGCGTCCACACGCCAGGCCGACCTCCTGCAGCTCGAGCAGATCGCCGGCGGCTATCCCTCGCGCGAACGCTTCCTGACCGAGCTGACACTCGATCCGCCGGATGCGACGAGCGACCAGGCAGGCGTGCCGCATCTCGACGAGGACTATCTCATCCTCTCGACCATCCATTCGGCCAAGGGGCAGGAATGGAAATCGGTCTTCGTCCTGAACATCGTCGATGGCTGCATGCCGATCGATCTCGGCGCCGGCTCAAAGGACGAGCTCGAGGAGGAGCGGCGCCTGCTCTATGTCGCCATGACCCGGGCCAAGGACGATCTGCACCTGATGGTGCCGCAGCGCTTCTTCACACACGGCCAGTCCTCCACCGGCGACCGGCACGTCTATGCAGCACGCACGCGCTTCATCCCCGACAGCCTGCTGAAGCATTTCGAGCGCCGGGCCTGGCCCCTGGCGGCACCTGCGGGCGAACGGGCCGCGTCGACCGGGCCGAAGATCGACGTGCGCGCCAAGATGCGAGGCATGTGGCGCTGACGACGAGCGCCGGAAGCGGCGTAAAGGCCACAGAGCCGGCGCCGCAACGGCGAAGCTTCGATCAGAGATCGAGCACTATGACGGGCTAGTCGTTCGTTGGCCCGCGCCGAGCGTCAACCCACCGCGGACCAACTGAAGCGTGCAAGAAAATTCAGCGGCCCATTTTCCGCAGGGCGTCGACCGCCTCGCCCGCCGCGCTCGCCGCTTCGGCTTTGACGCCGTCCAGGGCGCCGTAGAAGGCCCCCCCGAAAGCGCCGGCCAGAACCCCGGGCGGACCGGCGTAGATCCCGAGCTCCACACCCGACTGAATGGACTTCTCGACCGTATCGCCGATGTTGCAGATGGAGTCGTAGAGGTTGAAGCCGCCGCTCACGGCATCCAGGGCCTCGTCATTCAAAGCAACGTTGTCGCGCTTGGTGTTCATCGCTCTGCTCCATCACTTGCGTCGTTTCGATGGGGCATGTGTACGGTGGCTGACTTACAGGAAGCTTACATGCCGGGCCCTTACGGCAGCGCGAGAGCTTCGAACCTCAATTACGGTTAGGGAAACGCTGCAGCTTTCCTCTCAGTTTGAATGTTCGAGAGGCGAAGCGGTCGCTGCGACATGCGCCGGTTCCGAAGTGTCTAGATCTTCGCCCGGCAGCGCGAGCCCTGCAGATGTCGGCGCCGGGACGGCTAGCTCAATCGAGCGCTCGCACAAGCTCTTCTCGACCGGCAACCTTTGTCGATCCGGTGAGGGTTCGGCGAACCGGCGACGCCCGCCTGATCGGGGAGAGCCGCAACGGAAGATGATTCGAGCGGAAGCTGGAGGTCGATCCCAGTCATCAGCCATATGAGTTGGAATGGCTGACCGAGCTTCCGGCCTATCTCTTTGGAATCGAACAGAAGGGCGATGGAGCGGGTACCGGGAATCGAACCCGGGTATTCAGCTTGGAAGGCTGCTGCTCTACCATTGAGCTACACCCGCGCTGGGCGACAAGTTCCGCATCGCGCGGCCCGGTGTCAACCCGTCATCGCCAGCTGCCGGCAAGGGCCGCAGGCGTCGCGGTGAAAGCGTTGCGCTGTCACCGCATGGTCGTCTGGCGCGTCTTTCAGGAAGGCGCGCCTTTCCTCGTCCCGCAGGACGAAGGTGGTGGGGGAAGCAGGACTCGAACCTGCGAAGGCATAGCCAGCGGATTTACAGTCCGCCCCCTTTGCCGCTCGGGACATTCCCCCGCCGTTTCGCTGGCTGGCCCGAAGGCCGGCCGCAGCCGCTGTTTCACTTTTGTGAAGGGCGGCAGGCGCGGCCGGACTTATGGTGAGAGGCCGCCCGCCTGTCAACGCCTAAAACGAATGATCAGCGACGAGATGCGCTTCAGTCCACCACTCGCGGCGCTCCGTGTTGGCGCAACCAGGCCGTCGCCGCCGGCACCA
This sequence comes from Allobosea sp. WAO, assembly GCF_001509835.1. Taxonomy (GTDB): domain Bacteria; phylum Pseudomonadota; class Alphaproteobacteria; order Rhizobiales; family Beijerinckiaceae; genus Allobosea. The sequence continues at coordinate 167,639 of NZ_JXTJ01000001.1, read as the reverse complement.
GGGCCTGAAATGGCGTGGTTTTCGGCCGCTCGATCGCATCGGCGAGATCGGGCGGAGGATAAATCAGCGTCCGCACCCCGTGCCGATGCTGCCAGACCGGAAGCGTGCCCTGGCGGACAAACATCGCGATGACCTCCCGCACGATCGGGCTGCGCAAGGCCCGCGATCTACCGATCGGGCGTGCCACCACGCAGAATCGCGCGAACGGGTTCGGGTGGCTCTCCTCACCTTCCAGGCAGAAGATCACGCCGCAGCGGTCCGGCCGCGCCTCGTCCGGCATCGCGTCGATTCGTCGCCACAGGCAGAACCAGCTCCGACAGATCTGCGGCCGCGTCGCATGGATGCCGCAGCCCTTGCCGGTATTGTGACGGCACATCACCCCGGCCGGCTTGCCGACTTCGGGATCGACGATGCGCAGCACCTCGCAGCAGGCGACGCAATCGCCGCATTCGCGCCCCGGCGTCAGATGGTTCAGCGTCCGCCCGGTGCGCATCGCCCCGGCTTCCGGCATCGCGTCCATAGGCCCTCTCCCGGAAAACGGAGTGGAAGACCAGAATAACGCCGATCGCCGCGCGGCGGAACGCGAGTGTCTCAGCCTGCCTCAGCGATTCGCGCCCTGACGAAGGCGACACGCTCGGCGACACTGGCGAGCGGCAGTTCGACCGGCTCGTAGCCGAAGGCGCGATAAGCACGCGTCACTGCCGCAAAAGTCCGCTCGGCCTCGGCGAAATCCTGCTTGCGCTCGGCATCCCCGGCGAAGATCGCGCGCCAGGGCGGCGCCGCGAAGACCAGCCGGCGATAGCGCACCTGCCGCGCCGCCCGCTCCAGATGCGCGGGGATCGCGAGCCCCGACAGGGAGAGATAGCCGGCGACATCTGGCACGCCGCGGTCGAACAGCACGATGCCGCCGCGATCGCGCGCCTCGGCATGCGATCGCATGTCCCAGCCCAGCATCAGCTCGGCGAACAGGGCCCGCTCGCGCCAGGGCAGTGCCGGCCCGTCGATCGCCATCTGGTCGCGAATGATCGCCCGCCCGCCTTCCGGCGCGGTCGCATAGCCCGCTGCCGCCAGCGCGGCCAGCAGCGTGGTCTTGCCGGCTCCCGGCCCGCCGGTGATCACGAAGAAGGCGTTGTCGTCGTCGGTCATCGTTGTTTCCCATGCGTCGGTGACATCTATCGGCAGCGCGCCTTGCTCCGGACTGGTCAAGCGCGGCGCATCGTGGCAGGGCAGACGCTCGACAATTCGGGAGTTCCCATGCCCGCCCCTTTCCGCCCGCGCCCAACCGGCAAGCCTTCCGGCCGCAGCTTCCGCCCGCGCCAGGATGGTCCGCCGCCGCATCGCCCGGGCGATATCGACGAGGCGATCCTCTACGGCGCCCATCCGGTGATCGAGGCGCTGCGCAATCCGCGCCGGCGCTTCCGCAAGCTGCTGGTCACGGAGAACGCCTTGAAGCGCCTCGGCGAGGAGATCGGCGAACTGCCGATCGCGCCCGAGCTGGTGCGCCCCTCCGAGATCGACCGCCTTCTGACGCCTGATTCCGTGCATCAAGGGCTCTATCTCGTCTGCGATCCCCTGCCCTCGCCCGATCTCGACACGCTGCCGGACGATGCCGTCGTCCTCGCGCTCGACCAGATCACCGACCCGCACAATGTCGGCGCCATCCTGCGCTCGGCGGCGGCCTTCGCCGTCGCGGCGGTGATCGTAACCATCCGCCATTCGCCGGCGGCGACAGGCGTGCTCGCCAAATCAGCCTCCGGCGCGCTCGAGCATGTGCCGCTGATCGCCGTGAAGAACCTTGGCGACGCGCTCGACAAGCTCGGCAAGCGCGGCTTCCTGCGCGTCGGCTTCGACTCGGAAGGGGATGTCTCGCTCGACGACGTCGCCCTGCACCGCCCGCTCGTCATGGTCATGGGCGCCGAGGGCAAGGGCCTGCGCCAGCGCAGCCGCGAGCTCTGTGACCACCTCGCCCGGCTCGACATGCCCGGCGTGATCAAGAGCCTCAACGTCTCCAACGCCACCGCGATCGCGCTCTACGCCGCAACACGGCAGCGCTGAGCCCGCTCAGCGCTTCCCGGCCGGGACGCGTCGCTCGCCGGTTTCGAGCGGCAGGACGTCGTTGGCGCCGATCCGGATGACGCGGACGACCTGCCGGCCGCGCTCCCCCTCGATCCGGTAGATCACCGGATCGGCCACGGGCGGGCGCGGGATGCCGACGGCGACCGGGATCGACGGTTCGGCGCGCTCGAAGCGATAGTCCGGCTGGCTGGTCCGCACCGAAAGTCGCGGCGAGGGATCGTAGAACCCCGGCCAGTAGCCGCCGAGGCCATAACCATAGCCCGGACGATGGAAGCCGCGTCCGCGCGGGCCTCCCTGGAACGGCCGCCCCGGCATCGCCAACGGGCGAGCCTGCGCCGCCGAGGCCAGGGCCGGCGCTCGCACCCCCGCCGGAGCGGCGGGACCACCTGCGGGCCTCGCGAAGGCGCTCGAGCCCAGTGCCAGCAGGCCGCCCGCAATGCAGGCCAGACGGAAAACCGGGATGCCGACCATGTCGCTCCCCTCCTGTCCTTCGGAATCGCCGCTGGAAGGAGACGCTAGCCGCCTTATGCCGGGAAGGCGAGTCGGGCGCCGGATGACGGCGGAAAGCAGGCCTCACCCGTTAATGAGTCGTTAGTCTTACACCCTTTGGTGCAAGACCAAGTGCCTGCTTGAAGCTTGGGGGCTGTGGGCTCATTCGTTCCCCATCAAACTTGTCTTTTCTAGGGCCTTTGGTGAGTCGGCAACGCCCGGCTCCAACGCAAAGACCGCTGCAAGGCGGCGTGGAGGCGTAGCGGGTGGTCCGCTGCGCCGGGGGAACGAACTACGGGAGCGGATCATGAGCATTGCACAGGCATCGGGGGCCGCCGGCCCACGCCCGATGACCAAGGAAGAGAAGCGAGTCATCCTCGCCTCCTCCTTGGGCACGGTCTTCGAATGGTACGATTTCTATCTCTACGGCTCGCTCGCCGTGATGATCGGCGCGCATTTCTTCTCGGCCTTCGACCCGAACACGCGCGCCATCTTCGCGCTGCTCGCCTTCGCCGCCGGCTTCCTCGTCCGTCCCTTCGGCGCGCTCTTCTTCGGTCGCCTGGGTGACCTGATCGGCCGCAAATACACCTTCCTCGTCACCATCGTGATCATGGGCGCCTCGACCTTCCTGGTCGGCCTGCTGCCCAGCTACAACTCGATCGGCTGGATCGCCCCGGTCATCCTGATCATCCTGCGCATGCTGCAGGGCCTCGCGCTCGGCGGCGAGTATGGTGGCGCCGCGGTCTATGTCGCCGAGCACGCCCCTCCCGGCCGCCGCGGCTTCTACACCTCCTGGATCCAGACCACGGCGACGCTCGGCCTGCTGCTCTCGCTGATCGTCATCCTCGGCATCCGCACCACCATGGGCGAGGCCGAGTTCACCGCCTGGGGCTGGCGCATCCCGTTCCTGGCCTCGATCTTCCTGCTGGCGATCTCGGTCTGGATCCGCATGCAGATGCAGGAATCCCCCGCCTTCAAGAAGATGAAGGAAGAAGGCACCGGCTCGAAGGCGCCGCTCTCCGAGGCTTTCGGCCAGTGGAAGAACGCCAGGATCGCCCTGCTCGCGCTGTTCGGCCTCACCGCCGGCCAGGCCGTCGTCTGGTACACCGGCCAGTTCTACGCCCTGTTCTTCATCCAGAGCATCCTGAAGGTCGACCTCTACTCGGCCAACGTGCTGATCGCCTGGTCGCTCATCCTCGGCACCGGCGGCTTCATCGTCTTCGGCGCGCTGTCGGATAAGATCGGCCGCAAGCCGATCATCCTTGCTGGCTGCCTGATCGCGGCGCTGACCTACTTCCCGCTGTTCGGCGCCCTCACCAAGGCCGCCAACCCCGGCCTCGCCGCGGCCCATGCCAACGTCAAGGTCCAGGTCGTCGCCGATCCCGCCACCTGCGGCTCGGTCTTCGATCCGGTCGGCGTGCGCACCTTCACCCAGCCCTGCGACATCGCCCGCCGCACGCTCGCCACGCAGGCGATCGTCTACACCCAGGCTCCGGCCCCGGCCGGCACCCCGGCCAAGGTCACGGTCAACGGCAAGGAAGTCGCGATCGACGCCAGCTTCGCCGCCAACATCGCCAAGGAAGCCGTCGCTGCCGGCTATCCGGCGGCTGGCGACGCCCGCATCGTCAAGACCGGCTTCATGGGCGCGCTGTTCGGCGGCCAGTCGCTGACGGTCATCGCGATCCTGACCATCCTCGTCATCTATGTGACGATGGTCTACGGCCCGATCGCCGCCGCCCTGGTCGAGCTCTTCCCGACCCGCATCCGCTACACCGGCATGTCGCTGCCCTACCATATCGGCAACGGCTGGTTCGGCGGCCTGCTGCCGGCGACCTCGTTCGCCATGGTGGCCGGCACCGGCGACATCTACTACGGCCTCTGGTACCCGATCGTGATCGCGATGATGACCTTCGTCATCGGCATGCTCTTCGTGCCCGAGACCAAGGATCGCGACATCATGACCTACGACCACTGATCGGCTTTACGATCGGCCGGCACCGCCGGCTGCCGAGCCCCGCCCTCGTGGCGGGGCTTTTTTGTTGGAGACAGCAATGGGTCGGCACAGTCTCGGCGAATGCTTGAAGCCAGCGGAAGATGACCTGCCGACCGGAAGTCGATGCGACGCGCTATAGCGCCGGCTCTTCTTAACATCTGCGCCCTATAGAGTTTTCGACGCAGGCCATCGCTCTCTGCCAGCCTGCAGGAGGCTGCGCGTGAAGAACTTGATTGCCTGGTGGTGCTCGCTGTTCGGCTTGAAAGACAAAGTCTTGATCAATCTTGTGACGGCCATCGTAGCCGCGGGCACGCTGATCTGGGCGATCTCGACCGCACTGTCCTTCATCGTCGGTGTTCTCTTCACATGGAGCATCTGGCGCTGAAGCCAACGCAGAGGGAAGACGAAGTCGCCATCTCGGCAGCGAGCGGGAGTGGCAGCCGGAGCGCAGGCTGGCGGCAAGGCCGTTTCAGCCGAGCTGCATTCCGACGCCGCTCCAGCCTTAAGCGCCGCGTCCATCGCATCTTCGGCACGGTCTCGCTTGCTCTCGCGGCGCCGGGCTGGTACCGCAGCGCCGGAGCCGGCGTAGCACAGCGGTAGTGCAGCGGTTTTGTAAACCGAAGGTCGGGAGTTCGATCCTCTCCGCCGGCACCATGCTCCCCGGCTCATGCCGGAAAAATCCCAGACTGAGCCTAGCGATTATGCTGTGCGTGCCGGTTTCCGGCGCCATTCCTGTGCCCGCAGCTTTGGCAAGCTCGCTGGCGTTCGCGCCGCCCTGAAATCCTCACTGGATCACCCCTGATTACCAGCCGGCATTGGCGGTTGGGAGAGCGCTTTCGCGCGTCCGTTTCCAGCTCTCGCCTTGCGCCTTCTGTATCGGAATTATGGCGCAGCCATCTTTTCGCCTTGTGCCAAATCTAGATGCACCGGCGAGACGGTTCGGCCAGACCAGGATTTGGTGGCCTGAGCTTCCATTCCCCCTTGTAGAGTAGAGCATGCGTCGCGTTGTTTTGGCTGCACTCGTTGCGGCATCCGTACCCGTTTACGCCCAGGCGAACACCACCATCGATAAGGTCTCATTTCAACCGCAGGTCAAAGGACTAGCCTGCCTCCAGCCGGAAACCCTGGCGATGATCAAGGAGCTCGTTGCCCAGATCGGTCCGATCCAGATCACCTCGACCTGCGGCGGCCGCCATGCAAGGCGCTCCCAGCATTACCGCGGCAACGCGATCGACTTCCGCCCGCTCGCAACCTCGACCCGCAAGGCCGTCGCAGCCACCAAGGCTCTCGCGAGCACCGGCGGCGTCGGCTCCTACTCGAACGGGCTGATCCACGCCGATGTCGGCGATCGCGAAATCTCCTGGTACGGCCATAAGCGCGCCAGGAACCGGGTCGCCTACGCCGCCCGCAGCGGACGTTAGGCCCAAAGCACGACCGGCGCCTCTCGGCACCGGTCGATCACTTTCAGAACCTGACCTCGAGCCGCCCCTTGAGGGCGTGGTCCCTGGTGCGTTCGCCGATCGCTGCGGAGTAGGCGATGCCGACCGTCGTCGCCTTGCTGACGCGCCAGTCGAGGCCGGCCTCGGCGACGAGTGCGTTGCGGTCGATCTGCGCCGCGTAGACCCGGGCCGGGGTGGTGCCGGCGACGAAGCCGGTCAGCGCCTGCGGAGTGAGGTCGCCAAAGCCGTAGCGCCAGCCGACGAGGCCGCGAGCGAAGAGCGGCATGGCGCCGAGCTGCGCCTCGGCCCGCAGGCCGAGCGTGGTGAAGCCGAGCGACTGGTCCTGCGAGGCGACCCGCAGCGCCGCCGCCCCGCCCTGCTCGATCGCCGAGCCGGAGGAGACCCGCAGCAGGGCGATCTGGGCGAAGGGCTCGAGCGCGAAGCTCTGGAAGCGGAAGGCGTAGCCGAGCTCGGCGAAGGCCTGCAGCACGTCGGTATCACGCTCCGAGCGCAGCGTGTCGCCAAAGCCGCGGATCCGGACCTGGCGGGTCAGATTGGTCTCGCCGAAGGAATAGCCGACGCCGCCATCGAGCCGCCAATTGCCATGGCGCGCCCCGGCATAGATGAGGACATGGCCGCTCTCGAGCCGGCCGCTCGACAGCCGGGCATCGACGTCGAAATCCGAGCGGGTGTAGCCGCCGGCGATGCCGACCCTGAGCGAACTCAAGCCGCTGTCGTAGAGCTTCATGTCGGCGCCGACCACGGCGCCGCCGGTGCGGCGCGAGAGCGAAGCGGCATTGCCGTCGCCATCGGTGTTGGCATGGGCGCCGAACGCCTCGCCCCAGAGGGTGAAGCGCTCGTCGAGCCGCGGCGCCGGCATCACCACCGGGCCTTTGGAGCTCGGCAGATCGGCCGAGAAGCCGGCCGCGATCTCACCACCCGCAACCGGCAGCAGCGAGCCGCGCAGGCGCCCGAGCACCGCCTCGCGCACCAGCCGGCTTTCGCCGACCGCGACCGCGACGCCCTGGGCATGGGCCTCGCCCGAGAGCAGATCGAAGCCGGCCCGCGCCTCCGCCGCCGTCGCCGAGACCAGCGTGTCGTAGACGGGGTTGCCGACGCCGAGACGCTCCGCCGCATTGGCGATGTAGCCCTGGTTGCGGGTGACCGCGACGAAGGGGCGGTTGCCACCGCCATCCGGACCGAAGCCGGTGTCGTTGCGGGTCATGGTCAGCACCACATCCTGCGCGCCATGGACCAAGGTCGGCGTCAGGAAGGCGAAGTTCGACGAGACGCCGGCGAACTGACCGCTGACCCCGCCCGCGGCGGTGAGGATCGTATAGCTGGTCGCCGCCGCATAATTGCCGGCTGCGGCCAGCACCTGAACCGTGCCGCCCGACAGCGTCGCCAGCCCCGTGGCATTGATCCGGTCACCCTGGCCAGCCGCGTTGATCTCGAGTTGATAGACCGAGCCGGGCGCGAAGGCGACATTGCCGGCGACATTGAGCGTCCCGATCGAATTGCCGGGCGCCACCGTGCCGCCACCCGCGACCACGATGCCGCCGACCGTGCCGGTGCCGGCCAGGATGCCTGCGCCAACCGTCACCGCCGAATTGGCGATCGAGCCGTTCACCACCAGCGTCCCGCCAGCGATCGTCGTTGCACCGGAATAGCCGCTCGTTCCGCTGAGCGAAAAGGTCCCCGAGCCGGTCTTCGTCAGGCCGCCCGTGCCGTTGATCGCTCCCGAGAAGGTGGTGGAACTGCCATCGCCGCCCGTGCTCAGGGTGCCCGCGCCGAGCGCAACCGTGCCGCTGCCGGACAAGGAAGCAACCGTCTGGTTGAAACCCGCCAGATCGAGCACCGCACCGGATCCGACGGTGAAGGCCGAGCCGGCAGCGAAAGCGCCGACGGCCCCGGCCTGCAGCGTTCCACCCGCAACAGTCGTCGCACCGGTGTAGGTGTTGGCTCCGCCCAGCGTGAAGGTGCCCGCCCCCGCCTTGGTCAGACTGCCCGTGCCGCTTATCGCACCGGAAAAGCTGGTCGAGCTGCCGTCTGAACCGGTGGTGAGCGTGCCGGCGCCGAGCGTGACGGCACCGGCTCCGGCCAGCGATCCGATGCTCTGGTTGAGGCCCGCGAGATCGAGCACAGCCCCGGAAGCGACCGTGAAGGCCGAGGCCGCCGAGAGCGCGCCGGCCGCACCGGCCCGCAACGTCCCGCCCGCAACCGTCGTCGCGCCCGAGTAGCCGTTGGTGCCGCTCAGCGTGAAGGTGCCCGCTCCCGCCTTGGTCAGGCCGCCCGTCCCGGTGATCGCGCCCGCAAAAGTGGTGGAGCTGCCATCGGAACCGGTGGTGAGCGTGCCCGCGCCGAGCGTCACCGCCCCGGCGCCGGCGAGCGAGCCGATGCTCTGGTTGAAGCCGGCGAGATCGAGCGACGCGCCCGAAGCGACCGTGACGGCCGAGGCCGCCGAGAACGCGCCGGCAGCGCCGGCCCGCAACGTCCCGCCTGCAACCGTCGTCGCGCCGGTGTAAACATTGGCCCCGCTCAGGACCAAAGTGCCCGCCCCGGCCTTGGAAAGCGCCCCCGGCCCGGAAAGCGGCTGCGTCACGGCAAAAGCGTTGCCGGCATCGGCGATATCGAAGCCGCCGCCGGCGGTGCCGAGGACGACATTGCGCGAAAGCTGCGTCAGCGTGGTCCCGGTCACCTGCAGCACGCCGCCATTCAGCGTCAGCGCCCCCCCAGCGCCGAGATTGGCATCGGCCGCGATGCTGACGGCTCCGCCAGCGATCGTGGTCCCGCCTGCATAGGTGTTGGTCCCCGAAAGCGTCAGCGTGCCCGTGCCGGTCTTCACCAGCGAACCGCTGCCGCTGATCACGCCACTGACCAGCGTCGAGCTGTTGTTACCGCCGACCGTCAGCTCATTGGTGCCGAGCACATAGGAACCAGCGCCCGCGATCGAGCCGGCGCTCAGCCGGCCGTCATTGTTCGGCCCGGTGCTGAACGAGAAATCGGTGATCCCCCCGGAATTGGTCACCAGGGTCGCGTTTCCGCCCGTGGCGTTCTGGACGAAATTCAGACCACCATTGTTGACGATGACAGCATTTCCGGCCGTGCTGCTGTCGCGAAACGCAACGGTCTGGCCAGCATTATTTGTTATCTCAGCATTTCCAGCGGTACTATTATTGAAGAAGGTAAGAATATGTCCGTTCGTTATAGTTGCATTCCCGGCTGAACTTGATCCTTCGAACCGCAAGTCACCGGCACCAGTGACCGTGAGGGTCGCGTTCGCCGCGCTGCTGGTGTCATGGAAGATCATGAGACCGGAATTCGTGATGTTCGCAGTCCCGGCATTGCTCGAGAAATAGAAGTCCGCGTCAAATTGATTATTGATCGTCGCGTTGCCGGCCGTGCTCGAATCGACGAAGTGCATGATGTTCGAGTTCGTGATGTTCGAACTCCCGGCCGTCGCCGTGCCGCGAAAATTCAGGTTCCCGCCATTCGTGATGACCGCGTTGCCGGCACTGGCAGCAACCTGAAATTCCATGACGCTGACGCCAGCGGTGGGGTTGGCGAAGCTCTGCGTCTGGGCCGAATTGTTGACGATGCCCGCGCCGGTGAAGATCAGCCTGTTGTTGTTGGTGATCGTATAGACGTCGGCACCGGCATTGAAGGTGAAGCCGCCGAGCGTGGTGTTGCCGGCGTTGGTGAGCCCTGTCGCGGTCGACGTGCCGAAGAACCCTGTCCCGCTTGGAACCCCGACCGGGGTCCAGTTCGTGCCGGTCGACAACTCGCCGCCACCGGGAAGGGGACTACCGACCCAGGTCGCGTCCTGCGCCAGAGCACTCGTCATCGGCGCCAGGCTCAACGCCGTTCCCGCCAACAGCACGAGCCGCAGCTCCCTGCAACGAAGCATGCGATCCGATCGAGTTGAAGGCATGGGCGCTCCTCCTGACACTTACTTCTCCGACAGCGCCGGACCTTGACGCAACCGTAAAAACAGCACGCCGCGCACTTGCTTGCGCGGTGTTGCGAATAGCCCTCATGCGTAGGGTAAGGCAGCGACGTTCACCGTTCAGCTGCGCAGGATTAGGACGAGACGACCTCCGAACACCCGAGGATTATTCACGATAGTAGGACGATCGAACAACGTAACCCCCTCGTTGGAGGTAACAGCAAAAATTTACATCTTCTTAAAGCGGCGGATGGAGAGCATTCGCCGCACCGAATTGCCTCGCCGACAAGGCGGAGCGGGCATGATTTCGTTGCCGTTCCGCTCGATACCAAAAATCGCAGCGCCGATATCGTCCTGATCAGCTCTAACGGGGTAGCGGGCGCAGCATCCGGCACAAGAATGGGTACCCCGGCGCAACCGAACCCGCAGGACACACGATCTGGTGAGCCCCTCCGTCGCCGCAGGTTCGCCCGCACCGCGCGCCATCGTATAGCTCTGCCGCTCGAATCGCCCGGAGACGGATCCATGCCGAAGCTTTGCAAATTCACCTCGCCGATCGACGGCAAGCCCGTCTACGTCAATCCGGCCCAGGTCAGCGTCGTCTACACGCACAAGGGCGAGCCACCGGACACGATCATCGGCTTCGGCAAGGACTTCATGCTCGGCGTCAAGGAAAGCCTTGAAGAGACGGTCGCCATGCTCGACAAGGCAGCCGCCGACGAGACGGCAGGGAGCTAGGCTCCGGCCTCGCCGCAGAGGCCAGCCGGGCCGCCGCGCGGCCGGCGCGGCGAGCGCCGGCTTGGCGTACGGGCGCAACGGCCATAGGTTCCAGCTGAATCGGCCCGGAAATTGCTCGGCCGAAACAGCCCTGGCGCGGCAAGAACGGAGCGCTCGAAACGATGACCCCTGCCGAGCGGCGCGAGAAGCTCCTGGCTCTCGCACAGCAATGCGAAACCACCGGTCGCCCCGACCGCAATCTCGACACCGAGATCTACGAGGCGCTGGGCTTCACCGTCCGCCGCAAGCCGACGCTGCTGGCCGGGCCGCGCACGCCGCCGGGCGGCATCTACCAGCAGGGCGCGCTCTGGAAGGCGATCGGCAAGATCAGCGCCGAGATCGACGTCGCCGTCAGCGTGCTCAGGCAGAAGGCGCCCGACTGGAACTGGAGCCTGCACTCCATCGTCGCCGAGGAGCAGTCCTTCGAGGCGCTCGTCGCCGGCTCGAGCGGCCAGGGCGCGCTCGCCTCCCTCGCCCTCTGCGCCGCCCTGCTCAAGGCCTTTGCGGCGCGCGGCGGCAAGATCACGGAAAGTTGACCCTGCGCCAACCGGCGACGGTTGAAGCCTCCGCCCCTCCGGCTAGTTTGCTGCTCAGGCTGAGCCCAGCCCAGGACACGATTCCGGCTGGCGGGCAGCGCCACCGGGGGAGGCGTGCCCTCACTCACCGGTTGGAGCCCGTTCATGACCCGTTTGGACCTTTCGCGCCGCACTCTGATGGCGGGTGCCGGCGCGCTCGCAGCAGCTTCTTCCCTCGACCTGCCCTTCGGCATCGCGCCGGCCCATGCCCAAGGAGCGCCCGTGAACCAGAATCCCGGCTTCTATCGCTACAAGGTCGGCGACATCACCGTCACCGCCATCAATGACGGCTTCGCCAGGCGCCCACTCGAAGGCTTCGTCCGCAATGCCGAGCTCGCCGACGTCAAGAAGGCGATGGAGCAGGCCTATCTGCCGAGCGACGCGCTCTCGATCACCTTCACCACCCTCGCCATCCAGGCCGGCGGCAAGCTAACCCTGATCGACACCGGCAATGGCGATTCCGGCGCGCCGACCTCCGGCGCCTGGCAGAAGAATTTCCGCGCTGCCGGTTTCGACCCGAAGGATGTCTCCTCGGTCGTGTTCAGCCATTTCCACGGCGACCACATCAACGGCTTCCGGCTCAAGGACGGAACCGCCATGTTCCCCAATGCCGAGGTCATGGTCCCGGCCGCGGAATGGGCGTTCTGGATGGACGACGCCAAGATGAATGCCGCCCCGGACGCGATGAAGGGCGCCTTCGCCGGCGTGCGCCGCGTCTTCGGCCCGGTCGCCAAGGACGTGAAGCAGTTCGAGGCCGGCAAGGAGATCCTGCCGGGCATCACCGCGGTCGCCGCCCCCGGCCATACGCCCGGCCACACCGTCTTCGCGGTCGCCTCCGGCTCCGGCAAGCTGATGATCATGTCGGACACCACCAACCACCCGGCGCTGTTCGTCCGCAATCCCGACTGGTCGGCGGTCTTCGATATGGACGGCCCGCAGGCGGCCGCCACCCGCCGCAAGCTGCTCGACATGGTCTCGGCCGAGAAGATGCAGGTCGCGTTCTACCACGCGCCCTTCCCTGCCACCGGCCATATCGCCAAGGACGGCAACGGCTTCGAACTCGTCCCCGTGCAGTGGAGCAGCGCGATCTGAGGTCGCCGCGGCCTGCCACACGAACTTCCCGGCCGGGGCACTCGCCCCGGCCGTTTCTTTTCAGCGCCATGGCTCGCGATCCGCGGCTGGCCCATGCTATGGCAGGGCTCGACCGGCGGCAGGGAGGATGGCGCTAGGAATGGCACGGGTTTTCGCGCAGCGCGTGCGCTCGCCTGAAGTGTTTCCACGATGACCGAACGCAGTGGGACCATCGCCTTCGTCGCCAGCGAGACGCCGGAGGCCCAGGCCGCTCGCGCCAAGCTGGTCGAACGCTATGGCGACGCCGATCCGGCGGCGGCGGATGTCGTCGTCGCCCTTGGCGGCGACGGGCTGATGCTGCAGACGCTGCATCGCTTCATGGGCACCGCCAAGCCGATCTACGGCATGAATCGCGGCTCGGTCGGCTTCCTGATGAACGAGTTCAAGGAGCGCGGCCTGCGCAAGCGGCTCGAGGCGGCGCAGCGCAGCATCGTGCACCCGCTGGTGATGACCGCCATCGACCGCGACGGCCACAAGGTCGAGGCCCGCGCCATCAACGAGGTCTCGCTGCTCCGCCGCTCCTATCAGGCTGCGAAGCTGCGGCTTTCGGTCGATGGCCAGGTCCGGCTCGAGGAACTCGTCGCCGACGGCGTTCTGCTCGCAACGCCGGCCGGTTCGACCGCCTACAACCTCTCTGCCAACGGGCCGATCCTGCCGCTCGACGCGCCGCTTCTCGCGCTGACGCCGCTCTCGCCCTTCCGGCCGCGACGCTGGCGCGGTGCGCTGCTGCCCGATCAGGCGCAGGTGACGATCGAGGTGCTGGAGGCACAGAAGCGCCCGGTCAGCGCCGTTGCCGACCACATCCAGATCGACAACGTCGCCTCGGTCGCGATCGCGATAGACCGCTCGCTCGACCTCGTCATGCTGCACGATCCCGGACACAGCCTGGACGAGCGCATATTGCGGGAACAGTTCGGGTATTGAGGCTGCCGTCATTCCCGCGCGAAGCGAAGCGCAGCGCAGACCCGGGTGTCTCGGGAAGGCAAGGCGCAGGCCGGAGCCACTTCCGGCCTGAGATGCTCGGGCGAAGCCCGAGCATGACGCACTCTCGGCTACGCGACCTCGCGCAGGTCGCCGAGATCGAGTTCCACCAGGAACTGCGGATCGGCCTCGACCAGCAGCGCCAGAGCGGCATCGTCGGCAAGCGAATCGGCGAGCCCCCTCGCCTCCTCGCGGGCCGCTTCCGCATCGAGCCGGCGCAGCAGCGCCATCAGCGCATAGGATTCGGTGCCTTCGAGGCCATCGCAGGCGATCAGCACCTCGGCGAGCAAGGCCCGGTTGATGCCGCTCGCGCCGGAGGCGGCGGCATGGCCGCCGCGCTTCAGCGCTGCCACGACCGCGGCGAAGGCCGGCAGCAGCACGGCCGGCATCGCCGCCTTGCGATAGAGCGCCTTCAGCCCCGAGCCGTTCCTGTCCCAGAGCAACGCCCGTACGCGCGCCAGCGGCAGCTCGGACAGCGTCGCGAACGCGGCTTCCGCCAAAGCGGGCTCGCCACTCAGCAGCGAGCGCAGGATCACCCCCGGCGTCAGCCGTCCGTTCTCGCGCAAGCATTCGACGATCGCCGGCGCATCGCTGTCTTCGCCGCCGGCGGCGAGCGCCACCGCGACGCGCTCGGTCGCTTCCCGCGCGAGCCTTGCGCTGCGTTCCTCGGTCAGCCAACCGCAACCAGTGACGAAGGCGGCGAGCGCATCCGAGACCTTGGCCGCGATCGACTGGCGCAGGCCGGTCGGCAGGTCGAGTCGCGCCAGCAGCGCCTCGCGGATCGCCCCGGATTCGCCCTCGCGCTCGAAAATGCGTTCCAGCGAGAATTCCGGAATCTCGGCCGTCGGATTGGCGAGCAGCGCCAGCAGCGCCTCCTCGACACCGACCTCGGCGAGCGCCGCCGCGACGCTGACCGGCAGATGCGGCCGCTGCGCGATGGCGCGCTGGGCCAGCCCGTCGCCGACCGCCGCCGCATCGACGAGATCAGCCTCGCCGAGCACCGGCGACTGCGCCAGCAGCAGGGCGGCGATGTCGCTCTGCTCGGCGATCAGCGCGAGCACCAGGGTGCGCGGTGCGCCGGTCGCCCCGGCAAGCTCCTCGGCCAGCGCCCGCCTAACCAGCGGCGAAGGATCGTCGACCAGCGAGATCAGCGCCGTCTCGGCCTCGCGCCGGTCCTCCGGCGACATGGCCGAGCGCAGATAGGCACCGGCCAGGGCCGCGGCGCCGGCGGCACGCGCCTCGGCCGGAGCGGTACGGGCCCAGAGAAGAAAACGGCGTACGATCATCCGCGCCTGCCATGCGTCATGAAGGCGCTCAGATCGAGCGGGCCGCGGCGGGGCGAGGATGCCCGCGCCGCCTTGTCCGTCACCGTCGCGACTGCCGGCTGGCTGTCGGCGGCGAGTTCGCGTGGCCGCGCCGGCGGCAATGGCGCGCGCATCGCGATCGGCGCCGGGGAAGGAGCCTGGGCTTCGCCGGCCGCAGCCGGCTTTGCGGCGACCTCGCCCTCTGCCGCGGCGCTGCGGCGCGGAAAGTAGCGGGCGGCCGGATCGGCATCGATGGCGCGCGAGGCTTCGCCGCTGCGCGGCGTCGTCCAGAGATTGGCGACGGCCTTAGAGACCGGCGTGCGCGGCCCCTCGGTCGAGAACAGTCCGATCAGCCCCTTGGCGCGCCCCGGTGCCAGCGCGGCGGCGATCGGCACCACCGCCGGCTCGGACGCATAGGCCGTCGCGCTCGTCCCATTGGGACGGGCTTGTGCCAGCATGGCGCCGGTCGAGGCTGCGACCTGGGTGTTGGCATGGCTCGCGGCGAGCACGCCATAGACCTCCTGGACACTGCGCGCCCGGCCGCTCTTGTCGAAGAAGATCGCCTTGTTGGCCGCGGCCGCCTCCGGAAACTGGCTGGCGGCGGATCGGCCGGGATCGCTGCTCGCAGTCCGGATCAGGTCGCTGGCGCCGCGCGCGCCCAACACATGGGCGATGTAGAGCTCGCCGGCATGCGGCTGGCGGCCGAGCGCCGCGCCGAGCTGCTCGCCATTCTTCTGGGTCAGGGCACCGGCCATCACGGCAGCGACCTGCGGATCGTTGCGCAGTTGCAGGATTTTTTCGCGCATGGCGGGGTCGGCGACGGTCAGACGGCCATTCTCGCTTTCGCTGATCGCGCCGGCATAATTGGCCATGCCCTGCTTCGGGCCTTCCTGGCGCATGATCGAGAGCCAGGTCTGCTCGATAAACTGGAACAGGCCGGTCGCACTCGACGTGCGTGCCTTGGCATCCGGCTCGAGCGAGGATTCGCGTTGCGCCGTCTTCAGCAGATAGTCGAAACCGGCACCGGTCCGGTCGGCGCCCTCCTTGATGGCGCTGACGACCGGATTGGCGGGCGTTGTCTCGCGGGCGCTCGGCGTGCTGAAAAGGAACATGAAGACCACTCGGGCTGCAGCCGCCCCGGTCGGACGGAAGCACCTGAGAAGACTGGACCGATTATGGTAAGCGAACCGTTAAGGCGCCTGCCGTGAGCCGGCTGACGGACGCAGAAAAAGGCTTTGGGAGCAGGATGATGACGGAACCGAAACGACACCGGCGCGGTGGGCTCTATTTCGAGGACTTCACCGTCGGCGCCTCGATCGAGCATGGGCTGACCCGCACGGTCACGCAGATGGACAACATGTTGTTCTCCAACATGACCCTAAACCCGCAACCCCTTCATATTGATGCGCATTTCTGTGCGACAGAGACCGAGTGGGGCAAGCCGCTGATGAACTCGCTGTTCACCCTCGGCCTGATGATCGGCATCTCCGTCAACGACACCACGGTCGGCACCACCATCGGCAATCTCGGCATGACCGACGTGACCTTCCCTGCCCCGCTCTTTGAGGGCGACACGATCAACTGCGTCACCGAGATCGTCGCCAAGCGCGAGTCGCGCTCGCGGCCCGACGCCGGCATCGTCGAGTTCCACCACCGCGCCTACAAGCAGGACGGCACGCTGGTTGCCCAGTGCCGGCGCCAGGCCTTCATGAAGAAGCGGCCGGTCGACGGGGAGCTGGTCTGATGCGCTCCCTCCTGTTCGTACCCGGCGACAGCCAGAAGAAGCTGCAGAAGGGGCTGGAGAGCGGCGCGGATGCGCTGATCCTCGACCTCGAGGATTCGGTCTCGCTCGACGCCAAGCCGCAGGCGCGCGCGCTGACCCGCGAATTCCTGAACGAGGCCGGCAAGCTGGCGCGCCGGCCGCGCCTGATCGTGCGGGTCAACGCCCTGTCGACCGGGCTGACCGAGGCCGATCTCGACGCCGTCATGCCCGGCGCGCCGGACGCGATCATGCTGCCCAAGGCCGAGGGCGGCCCGGACCTCACCCATCTCGCCGCCCAGATCGCGGTGCGCGAGGCCGAATCCGATTTCGCCGACGGAGCGACCCGGATCATCGCCATCGCCACCGAGACCGGAAAGGGCATCTTCGCGCTTGGCAGCTATGCCGGCGCCAGCCACCGGCTCGCCGGCCTGACCTGGGGTGCCGAGGATCTCTCGGCCGATGTCGGGGCCGAGACCAACCGGCTGGAGAGCGGCGACTATACCGATCCCTACCGGATGGCGCGCTCACTCACTCTGTTTGCCGCCGCCGCCGCCCAGGTCGACGCCATCGACAGCGTCTTCACGGCCTTCCGCGACAGCGAGGGCCTGCGGGCCGAATGCCTCGCCGGCCGGCGCGACGGCTTCACCGGCAAGATGGCGATCCATCCCGCCCAGGTCGCCGTCATCAACGAGGTCTTCTCGCCCTCGCCCGAAGCGTTGGCGAGCGCCGAGGCGATCATCGCGCTGTTCGACGCCAATCCCGGCCTCGGCGTGATCGGCCTCGACGGCGAGATGCTCGACCGCCCCCATCTGATGCGCGCCCGCCGGCTCAAGGCGCGCGCGGACAGGCTGGGGTGATCCGGGCCGCCGTCAGCCGTCCCGCTCAGCGGAGGCGACGCAGGTCGTGACTGCGCCGCCTTCCGCCCGGAGCCGGACGCCACCGAAGATCAGCAGGCTGATCGCGGCGAGGACGCCGGCGCTGACGCCGCCATACAGCATCACCCAGCCGAAGCCGTCGACCAGTGCCGCATGCACCCCGGCGCTGGAGGGATCGTGCAGGGCCAGGACCGGATAGCCCTGCGGCAGCGCCCCGAGATTTCCGGCAGCGACCGAAGTCGCCAGCGCCTGCAGCTGCGAAGCGTCGAGCACGCCGGAGAGACCTGCAGGCAGCGACCGACGGATGCCCTCGACCAGGATCAGCCCCATCACCGGGATGTTGATCGCCAGCGCGATCAGGCGGGCGCTGATGTCGATGCCGGACGCCATCCCCGCACGGTTGCTCGGCACCGCGCCGGTTGTGGTGTTGGTCACCGCCGTATTGGTCAGGCCGAGCCCGATGCCGGCCAGCAGCGCGCCGGGCAGCACGGTCAGCCAGCCCGGCTGGGCAACCCCGCTGCCGAGCCACATCGCGATGAAGCCGGCGCCCATGGTCAGCATTCCGAGCGGAACGACCAGCTGCGGACCATGGCGGCGCAGCAGATGGTCCGAGATCACCGGCATCACCATGAAGGGCACGGTATAGGCCAGCAGCAGCAGGCCCGTCGCCTCGGCGCCGAGACCGAGCCCGCTCTGGAAGTAGATCGGCAGGTAGATGATGAAGGGCCAGTAGCTGAAGTTCATCGCGGCGCAGCCGATGATCGCGCCGCTGAAACGGCGGATCCGGAACACCGAGAAATCGAACATCGGCTGCGGCGCGCGCTTCTCAACGAGCAGGAAGGCGACGAAGCTGGCCAAAGCGAGGCCGGCAAGCCCGAGCGACAAGGGCAAGCCGAGTTCGGCGCCCTGCGTGATGACGAAGGCAAGCCCGAAGACCGCGAGGGTCAGCGTGACGATGCCGGCAAGGTCGAGCTGCTTCGCCTGCGGATCCCGCGATTCGCGGATGCCGAGCGCCGCCGGCACCAGTGCCAGCGCAGTCAGCGGCACATGGATGAGGAACACCCATTGCCAGCCGGCCAGCGCAGCGATCATGCCTCCGACTACTGGGCCGAAGCCGAGGCCGACGCCGCTGACGACGCCCCAGAGGGTGAAGGCCCTGCCGCGCTCGCGCCCGTCCGGAAACTGGTGCGAGATGATCGCGATCGCGCAGGTCAGCATCGCGCCGCCCGCCATGCCCTGCAGAAACCGGCCGGCGATCAGGATCGGCGCGTTCGGCGCCAGCCCGCAGACCAGCGATGTCAGGCCGAAGGCAGCGGTGGTCGCCATGAAGACGCGCTTGCGGCCAAAGCGGTCGGCGAGCGTCCCGGTCGCCATCAGCACCGCCGTGCAGGCGATGGTGTAGGCGTTCATGATCCATTGCAGGGCGCGGAAATCGGCCGGAAGCGTCGATTCCAGGATCGGCAGGATCACCGGAATGCTGGAAATCTCGAGGCCGAACATCAGCGAGGCAAGACAGACGCCGGCCAGCGCCGCCCTGTCTCGCGCATTGGAGGAGATCGTCATCGCAAGCACCTTTCGCGATCCGCCGCAGCGGCGGGATCGATGGAGGCACTGGGTCTAGGGGCAGTCCTGACATGACAGAAATGATTTAATTTCTCGTCTTTCAGTGACTGTGGTAATAAATCTTGATCATGGATTTTGCTCCCGAGCTTTTGCGCGCTCTCGTCGCGGTCGAGGAGGCCGGCGGCTTCACCCGCGCCGCCGAGCGCCTGCACCTGACGCAGTCGGCGGTCAGCCATCAGATCCGCCGGCTGGAGGAGCAGGTCGGCCGCCCGCTTCTCGTGCGCACGACGCGCAAGCTGGCGCTGACCGAGGATGGCGAGGATTTTCTGCGCCATGCGAGGCAGATCCTGCAGGCGCATGCGGCCTTGGCCCAGCGCTTCCAGATCTCGGCGCTCGCCGGCTCGATCCGCTTCGGCGTGCCGGAGAATTTCCTGGGCGACGAGCTGCCGCAGCTCTTGTGCCGCTTCGCCCGCGCCTTCCCGGCCGTCCGCCTCGAAGCCTCGGTCAGCGTCTGCCAGGATTTCAGCGCCAGGATCGACAATGGCGAGCTCGACCTCGCGGTCGCGATGCGCCGGGCCGGCGAGAGCGGCGGAACGGTGCTGCGGCGGCAACGCTTCGTCTGGGCCGCGTCCGATGACTTCGCGGTCCCGCCGGGGGCCTCGCTGCCGCTCGCGCTCTCCAATCCGCCCTGCCTCTGCCGCACGGTCGCGATCGAGGCCCTCGCCGATACCGGCATCGAATGGCACACCGGCTTCACCTCGGCCAATCTGCACGGCTTGCGCGCGGCGATGCTGGCCGGGCTAGGCGCCTCGATCATCGCGCATGACGAGCTGGAGCAAGGCATGAAGGTGCTCGGGCCCGATTATGGCCTGCCGCCGCTGCCGGACCTAGAATTCGCGCTGATCTGGTCGCCCGGCGGCAAGACGCCCTGCGCCCGCGAGCTCGGACGGCTGATCGGCGAAGCCGCACAAGGTCCTGGCGGCGCGACGTTGCGCCGGCTGCGGCCGGCCGCACGGGCTGGCAAGCCGGATTAAGCGCAGGCGCCAACCGATTCCGAAGATTCAGGCTTTGGCGATTGCGGCCCGGCCTCGCGGTCGTTGCCTCGCCCTGCCCCGGCAAGCCGTCACGGCGTCCTGATCTGCCGGCAGCTGCGCTGGCCCGAGGACAGGCAATCCTGCGCCTTCCCGGCCTGATGCAGCTCTCGCAGCAGCCAGAAGCCGAGGCCGAGCAGCGCCAGCACCGCGACGATGGCGAGCAGGTTGACGGTCATGCGCCAGTCAGGGTCCTGCTCGTCATCGGGCGGCGGCGTCATGCCCGCCTAGCCTCCGGGCGGCCGCGCGATTGAGAACAGCTCGGTAACCTCGGCATAGTCGGCATAGCCGCAGCGCGCGATCGGATTGGCGCCGGCGGTGTCGAAGCGGCCGTCGCGGACATAGGCCTCGTCGATGAAGACGCCGACCACCTGGCCGAGCACCATCCAGCGCGGCACCTCCTGCCCGTCGAGATCGCGCAATTGCTGCACCGAGAGCAGCTTGCATTCGAGCGCGGCCGGGCTCGCCGCGACGCGCGGCGGCTTGACGAAGCGCGACGGCGCCATTGCGAGCCCGGCATGGGCGTATTCGCTCTCCCCCCGCGGCAAGGGCGCCGAGGTCAGGTTCATCTGCTCGGCGAGCGCCCTTGTGACGAGGCTGCAGGTGAACTCGCCGGTCTCCTCGATGAAGGCCACCGCATCCTTCCGGTTCTCCGAGGAGAACATCACGATGTTGGGACGCGAGGAGATCGCGTTGAAGAAGCTGTAGGGCGAGAGATTGACCTCGCCCTTGGCGTTGAGGGCGCTGATCCAGCCGATCGGCCGGGGCGCCACGATCGCCTTGAACGGGTCGTGCTTGAGGTCATGCGGCTCGCCGCTGCTCGAATAGATCATCGCCGCGCTCACTGCCTGTAATGGCTGACGATGGCGGCAAGGTCCGGCCGCTCGCGATCGGCGGGCTTCGTGTCGGCCGTGCCGAGATGGACGAAGCCGGCGATGCGCTCGTCCGCCGCGACGCCGAAGGCGTCGAGCACGTCGCGGTCGAAGGCGAACCAGTTGGTCAGCCAGGAGCCGGCAAAGCCCATCGCCTCGGCGGCGACGAGCAGGTTGAAGCAGACCGCGCCGGCCGAGAGTTCCTGCTCCCAGAGCGGGATCTTCTCATGCTGGCGGGCGCGCGAGACCACGGCGATCACGACCGGCGCATGGGCGAGGCGCTTGGCCTCGAACGCGACCTTGTCCTCGGGCGCATCGGGATTGCGCTTGCGGAATACCTCGCCGACCAGCGCCGCGGCCTTGGCCTTGGCCTCGCCCGAGAAGACGATGAAGCGCCAGGGCACGAGCTTGCCATGGTCGGGCACCCGCGCCGCGATGGTCAGGAGTTCGGAAAGCTGGCGCTGATCCGGCCCAGGCGCGGCCAGAAATTGCGGCGGAACCGAGCGGCGGAGCTTGAGCAGGGCGAGCGTGTCGGTCATGAACGATCCAGGCAGGAGAGGATTGCAGGGCGAACGCCGCTGGCGGCCGCTCCTGAGTTAAGGTTTTGCCATGATGAGGACAAGCGAGCCTGCTCCTTCTCCGGCGCAAGGACGATGACGGCACGGCGCATGTTTCAAACCGAAGAGTTCAAACCTGGTGGCCGGCGGGCTGCCCGCAGCTGCGCGGTCGCCCTGCTGGCGGCTCTCGTCGCCCTGCCCGCGCTCGCGCAGACGCCGGCGCCTGCCCCCGGAGCGGCACAGGCTCCCGCCGCCAACAGCTTTCTCGGCACGCGCGCCGGGCAGGCAGCGCTGGCGCTGAGCGCGCAATTCTCGTCCGACCGCAAGCCGATCCGCTCCGGCCTGGTCTGGCGCGTGCTGGTCGAGACCGCGGACGGCACCCCGCCGCGCATCGTCGCCCGCTCCAACGATGCCGAGCCGGTGTTCCAGCTCGAGCCCGGCGTCTATCTGCTGCACGCCGCCTATGGCTTCGCCAGCGGCACCAAGCGCGTCACGCTCGGCCCGCAGGGATTGAGCGACAGGATCAGCATCAGCGCGGGCGCCCTCTCGCTCGCCGGCTCGATTGGCGAGACGCCGATCCCCCCGGCGCAGCTGACCTTCTCGATCTTCGTACCGCTCCAGGGCAATTCGGAAGGCCGCCTCGTCGTCAACAACGCCAAGGCCGGCGAGCTGATCCGCCTGCCCGAGGGCACCTATCACATCGTCTCGACCTATGGTGATTCCAACGCCATCCAGCGCTCCGACGTCCGGGTCGATGCCGGCAAGGTGACGCAGGCGACCCTGCATCACCGCGCCGCGATGGTGACGCTCAAGCTCGTCGCAGGACCGGGCGGCGAGGCCTTCGCCGGCACCGCCTTCAGCGTGCTCACCCCCGGCGGCGACGTCATCCGCGAGGCGATCGGCGCCTTCCCGCAGGTCATCCTGGCGGAAGGCGACTATGTGCTGATCGCCCGCCAGGAGGGGCAGGTCTTCTCACGCGAGTTCAAGGTCGAGGCCGGGCGCGACCGCGACATCGAGGTGATCGCCCGCTGATCGCGGGCTCGCCACAGCCTCAATTGGTCGGCTTGCCGTCCGGCCGCGTCCCGGTCAGCGCCGCCGCGATCCCGTCGGCGAGGCGCACGGCGAGGCAGCGATAGCCGGCATCGACGAGATGCAGGTCGCCATCCATGCCGACCAGTTCCTCCGGCGTGAACTGCTTGCTGCGCGACCAGGTCCGCATCATGCCGTAGCGCGGGAAGACCGCGACATTGTTCTCGGCCGCCGTCTTGGCCAGCACGGCGCGATAATCGTCGTATTTGGGATAGCGGCCCTCGCGCGGCAGCCATTGCAGGTCCATCAGCACGAGGTCGATTCCGGCACCCTGCACCTGGCGGATGCCCTTCTTCAGGATCTTCGCCAGCTTCTCCTCGCCGATATCGCGGATCGCATCGTTCACCGCCGTCTGCCAGATCACCAGCGAGGGCTTTTCGGCGATGACGTCGCTCTCCATGCGCAGCAGCATGTCATAGGCCGACTGGCCACCGACGCCCTTGTTGATCACCTGGATTTCGCGGCCCGGCAGGCGCCGGCGCAGTTCCGCCTCGAGCACGGCCGGATAACTGTTGTTGGCCTCGCTCGCGCCGGAGCCGGCGGTGGTCGAGGATCCCAGAGCGACGATGACAAGCTGGTTGGTCTCGGTCAGGGCCCGCTTCGCAGCGGGCAGGACGGGTGCGAAGGGATGCTGGCTGGCGCCGGCCCGGCAGCGCGCATCGTTCGCCGGGGCAAGCGGCTTCGGCGCCGCGAGCACCGGCGCGAAGGCAAGTGCGAAGGCGGCGGCGATCAGGCCGCGACAGGCTGCTCGCGAGGGGCGCCGGCGGCGCGAGCCGTAAGCGTCTTGTACCACGACAGAAACATTCCTAGCCCGGCCAGGATCGTAATCCCTGCGAAGTTTACAAGCAATTGTACCCACAGGACGAAGGAGGTCTCGGCCAGGATGATCTGTCCGGCGATGGCGAGCACGATGCCGGCGCAGAAGACTTCGAGGGAATGGCGCCCGATCACGGCGAGCCCGCCGCCGATCCGGCTGCGCAGCAGCGCCGAGCCCGGCCGCAGGTAGCGCAGCACCAGCCAGGCCAGCGCCAAGAGATGAACGACCCGCACGACCGCGAGGTTGGTCTTGTCGATGCCGATCTGTAGTCCGTCGACCCACTCGCCGAGCGCCGGGACGCCGGCGAGGAAGTTGCTGGTGGAGAGCTTCACAGCCGCTGCGAAGACGAGCACGCCCGCCGCCAGGACATCGAGCATGACGAGCCGCGGCACGCTCGCGCCGACCAGCGCCAGCCGGCCGAGCACGACGCCGAGGACGAAGATCACCTGCCAGGCGAAGGGGTTGAAGAACCAGCCGGCCTCCCCCGGATGGTTCGGCAGGTTCAGGCCGAAATGCGTCGCGACCTGCCAGACCGCCAGCGAGAAGATCACGGTCGGCAGCGGGCTGGTGCGCGCCGCGACGTAGATCAGCGGGAACAGCGCCAGCAGCACGATGTAGAGCGGCAGGATGTCGAGGTAATAGGGCTGGTAGGTCAGCCCGAGCGCATTAATCACCGCAGCCGGCGTGTCGCTGAAGAAGGGCTGGATGTTGATCGCTTCCATGTACAGCGAGTTCTGCGTGCGCACGATCGCGGTGGCGATGATGCCGCAGACCAGCACGAACAGCGCGAGATGCGCGATATAGAGCGTCCAGATTCGGGCGCCGACCTTGAGCGAGCCGACCAGCATGCCGCGCTGGTCGATCAGACGGCCATAGGCGAAGACGGCCGAGACGCCGGCGAGCAGCACGAAAATGTCGGCGGCGTCGGAGAAGCCGTAATTGTACGGCATCCATCCCGAGACGACGTTGCCCGGCATGTGATTGACGAAAATGATCAGCAGGATCAGGCCGCGAATGGCGTCGATGCGCAGATCGCGCCCGGGCAGAGCCGCTTCGCGCGGTCCCTTTCCGAACAGCATCAGGCGCCAGAAACCGCTCACGTCAACACCGCTCCGTCACAGGCTGAATCGGGAGGCCGTCAGCGCCTCGTTCATCTGACGTTCATCTTAACATTGTGTCACCGCCAAGGCTCCGCCGGCGGCGTTCACAACACTGTGCTCGCAGAGATGAACGCAGGCGCGGCCGGAGCGTTCCGGCGCGGTCAGTACGGCGGCTCGGCGTGAACCAGCTTGCCGTCGATCAGGAGGCGCTTGATCGCGGCCTGGCCGGAAGGCGCGACCGCGGCGATGATCTCGATGCGCTTGCGATCGGTGCGCTCGATCGCAAGCCCCGTGCCCTGCGGCACGAAATAGCTTTCGAGCCCGTAGGCGACGCGGATGGCGCGGGTACCGAGATTGCAGTCCGGCTCGCCATCGGCCCGGGCGAGGCAGCTTCCGGTCGAGGTGACGCGGCCCTCGATCACGCTCTCGCCCGGAACCAGCGCCGGCTTGGCGAGATAGATGCCCTTGGCCTCGGCGAAACCGTCGGCGCCAGGCGCCAGGCGGACATAGACGATCTGGTTGCGCGTCAGCGCCTTCTCGCCGTCGAGCGTCGCCGGGTCGAGCGTGCTGATCTTGTAGTTCAGGATCACGTAGTCGCCACGGAACAGGTCGCGCGGATCGACCGGTGCCGTCGCCAACCGGACCTCGGTGCCCGCGCGCAGGATGCGGGCCCGCGATTCGACCAGCAGCAGGATCAGGCCGCCGAGGATCAGGATCGCGGCGAGCGCCCGCCAGAGCACCGGCACGCGGCCGACGAGCTGGTCTGCGGCAGGAAGGCGGATCACGGCGACGCCTCCGTCGGCTTGGCGAATTTGGCGAGCAGCCGGCGCGCACCGCTGGCGAGCCCGATCAGGATCGCGCCTGCGGCAAGGAAGAACAGCGACTGGTCGAGCAGCGTGCCGATCGTCTGCCAGAGCAAGATCAGAACGGCGACGGCGAACAGGCCGGAGCCGGCGATGGTCAGCCGGCGCACCCCGCCGCCGGCTCCTGCGAGGACGAGCGCGATGGCGATCACCAGGATCAGCGTCGCGATCGCGATCTTGCCGAGGAGCGCGACGACACTGCCGCTCCAGAACACCACCGGCACCATCAGCGAAAGCAGCAGCGCCAGCGCAAGCGGCCAGACGAAGCGCCGCTCGCGCCCGAGCAGCGCAAGGCCCGTCAGCGCCGGGACGGCAAGCGCATAGGCGAAGTAGTTGAGCGACATCGCCGTGCCCGGCCGCGCCTCATGGGCATCGAGGATACGCACCAGCTCGACATTGAGCGTGACCAGAAGGCCGATCAGCCCCCAGGGCAGGCAGGCGGTCAAAAGGCCCGGCCCGCCCCGGTCGAGCGCGAAGGCGCCGAGCGTGACGAACAGCACGGAGAGCGCGAGGCCATAGGCGAGCAGGCCGTAATCGAAGAGGATGAAGCTGGAGCTTCCGGGCAGCGAGGCGAACCAGAGCAGCGCCGCAAGCACGGCGGCGTGGTGGACGAGCCGGTTCTGCCGCGTCCAGGCCAGCCACAAGGCCGGCAGGAAGGCGAGCCAGAAGCCGAAATGGACCTGGCCGTCGCCATCGAACCAGCGGCCGCCTGCCCAGGCGCAGATCGCGACCAGGGCGATGACCAGCGCGCCGTTCGAGCGCAGCAGGAAGGCGGCGACCAGCGCGCCGATCGCGATCAGCAGCGCCCCGCCCGGCCAATCGGTCGGCAGATGGTACATCTGCCCGACCAGCGCGACGCCGGCGGCGAAGATCAACGTGCCGCAGGTCGTGGCCGCATCGGCACCGCCGGTCGAGCCGCGGCTCTCCAGGCGGCCGGCGACGGTGAGCGAGCCCGCAAGGCCGAAGAGGATGAGGCCGAGCTTCACCAGCCGCGGCATCTCCTCCCAGTTCGCGGCGACAAAGGCGGAGACGCTGGCGGCGATCAAGAGGCCGCCGAACAGGCCGAGCAAGGCGTGGAGCCGGAAGCCACCGCCCTCCTGCGCCAGCGAACGGCGGATCGTGGCGGCACTCTCGGCGCTGACCAGGCCTTCGCCCACCCAGCGGATCAGATCGGCGTCGAGCCGCTTGCGATAGGAACCTGTCAGCATCGCCGCCTATTTGCCGTCATCTGA
The DNA here is from genome assembly GCF_001509835.1 of Allobosea sp. WAO. Classification (GTDB taxonomy): domain Bacteria; phylum Pseudomonadota; class Alphaproteobacteria; order Rhizobiales; family Beijerinckiaceae; genus Allobosea. Next base: position 141,107 of record NZ_JXTJ01000001.1, on the reverse strand, counting down.
GGTGCTTTGGCGAGAGGTCGGAGGGGAGCTTGCGTCGAACCTTCGTACGGTCATCCCGGCCGTAGCGCAGCGAAGAGCCGGGATCCATGCCTGAACTGTTCTGGCATGGATCCCGGGTCTCCCTTCGGTCGCCCGGGATGACCAGCTCTTTTGAGCCTGAGGACGACGGTCTCGTCAGCCCGCCCGCGCCTTCTTGATGCGCGCGAGATCGGGCGGCGTCGCCTCTTCGGTCAGCGCCGCGATCACGGCGTCGAGGCTCATCACCGTCTGGGCCTGGCTGCCGAGACGACGCACGGTCACCGTCTTTTCCTCGGCTTCGCGCTTGCCGACGGCGAGGATGACCGGAACCTTGGCCAGCGAGTGCTCGCGCACCTTGTAGCTGATCTTCTCGTTGCGCAGGTCGGCGCGGGCGCGCAGACCGGCCGAGAGCAGCGCCATGGTGACGTCCTCACCATAGGCGTCCGCCTCCGAGGTGATCGGCGCGACGACGATCTGCTCGGGCGCCAGCCAGAGCGGAAAATGCCCGGCATGGTGCTCGATCAGGATGCCGACGAAGCGCTCCAGCGAGCCGCAGATGGCGCGGTGGACCATCACCGGCTGCTTCTTCTCGCCGTCCGAGCCGATATAGAAGGCGCCGAAGCGCTCCGGCAGGTTGAAGTCGACCTGCGTCGTGCCGCACTGCCAGTCGCGGCCGATGGCGTCGCGCAGCACATATTCGAACTTCGGCCCGTAGAAGGCGCCCTCGCCCGGGTTGATCTCGGTCTTGATCCGGTTGCCGGACTGCTTCGCGATCGTCTCCAGCACCCTGGTCATCACGTCTTCGGCGTGGTCCCAGACCGCGTCGGAGCCGACGCGCTTCTCAGGCCGGGTCGAGAGCTTGATCACCAGCTCCTCGGTGAAGCCGAAATCCTCGTAGACCGAGAGGATCAGGTCGTTGATCTTCATGCACTCGGCGGCGAGCTGCTCCTCCGTGCAGAAGATGTGCGCGTCGTCCTGGGTGAAGCCGCGCACGCGCATCAGCCCGTGCAGTGCGCCCGACGGCTCGTAGCGATGGACATTGCCGAACTCGGCGAGCCGGATCGGCAAGTCGCGATAGCTCTTCAGCCCGTGCTTGAAGATCTGGACATGGCCCGGGCAGTTCATCGGCTTCAGGGCGAAGACCTTGTGGTCGCGCTCCTGATCGCTCGGGTTCTCGAAGGCCGAGGCCGACTTCACCGCGAACATGTTGTCCTGGTACCAGCCCCAGTGGCCGGAGGTCTCCCAGAGCGACTTGTCGAGCACCTGCGGGGCGTTGACCTCCTCATAGTCGACGGCGAGTCGCCGGCGCATATAGGTCAGCACCTCCTGGAACAGCCGCCAGCCCTTGGAGTGCCAGAAGACGACGCCCGGCCCCTCCTCCTGGAAGTGGAACAGGTCCATCTCACGGCCGATGCGGCGGTGGTCGCGCTTCTCGGCTTCCTCGATCTGCTTGAGATGCGCGTCGAGGTCCTCCTGCTTCGCGAAGGCCGTGCCGTAGAGGCGGGTCAGCATCGGATTCTTCGAGTCGCCGCGCCAATAGGCGCCGGCCACCTTCATCAGCTTGAAGGCGTTGCCGACCTTGCCGACCGAGGTCATATGCGGGCCGCGGCAGAGGTCGATCCAGTCGCCCTGCGCGTACATCTTCAGGGTCTGGTCTTCCGGAATCGCGTCGACCAGCTCGACCTTGAAGGCCTCGCCCTTGTCACGGAAGAACTGCTTCGCCCGGTCGCGGCTCCACTCTTCCTTGGTGAAGGGTTTGTCGCGCGCGATGATCTCGCGCATCTTCTTCTCGATCGGCGCGAAATCCTCCGGCGTGAACGGCTCGTTGCGGAAGAAGTCGTAATAGAAGCCGTTCTCGATCACCGGGCCGATGGTGACCTGCGTGCCGGGATAGAGCTCCTGCACCGCCTCGGCGAGAACGTGGGCGCAATCGTGCCGGATCAGCTCCAGCGCGCGCGGGTCTTCGCGGGTCAGGAATTCGATCCTGGCATCGGCGGTGATCGGATCGGCGAGATCGACGATCGTGCCGTCGAGCGCCATGGCGACGGTGCGTTTCAGCAGCGAGGGGGAAATGCCGCCGGCGAGCTCCTTGCCGGTGATGCCGGAGGGGAATTCGCGCTTGGCGCCGTCAGGAAAAGTCAGGGAGATCGTCATCGATCGCGCTCCTGCTCACTCGGGGATACGAGCCCCGTAAGTCAAGGCCGGCTACGGATGCGATCTCGTTCCGCCGCCCGCAGCCGGATCCGCGTCGGAATCGAAGGCCAGATTTCCATTTTCAGGAGGCGCGTTGACGCCGCGCCAGCGGCCATAGGACCACGGCCTATACCAGGCGCTGTCCGGCGGCAATTCCTCGCAGACCAGATCGATGCCGGAAGTGCCGAGCGGCGTGCAGCGGCAGATGCGTGCAAAACCGACCCAGCCGCCGCGCCAGAGCCCATGGCGCTGGATCGCCTCGTCGGTATAGCTCGAACAGCTCGGCCAGTGCCGGCAGCCCCGCCCGACCAGCATGGAAAGGCTGAGCTGATAGCCCCGGATCAGCAGATGCGCGCCCCGCCTCGGGGCCAGCGCGATCATGCGTCGCCATGAAAGGCTTTTTTCAGCATGTTTAGGCAAGTATGACATGGCTTGCCTCAAGCGGCTTCACCGTCACCCGATTCCGCCTTCCGTAATAGTGGTCATGATGCGCGCTCGCTCCTTCGCAAACACCCTCGCCCTCTCCGGGCTGATGCTTGCCCTGGCCGCGGCCGCGCCGGCGCAGGCTCAGCAGCGACCTTACCTGATCTGGCTCGACGCCGCCAAAATCGACGTCGCCAAGGTGATCGGCCTGCCTCCGGGCCAGAACACGCCCGAAGCGAAGACCGAGTTCGAAGAGGTCCAGGCGATCGCCGCCGCCCGCACGCCGGAGCGCGAGAAGGCCGCCATCGCCGACCAGCACCAGACGCTGTCCGCGTTCCTGAACGGCATCGACCACGCCTATGTCGAGAACACCCATCGCGAGGTGCGCCTCCTGATGCGCGAGGCGCAGATCGAGCTCGGCATCCTGCTGAAGAGCGTCAACCGTCTGACCAATCGCACCCGTCCGTTCCTGATGTGGAGCAAGGTGCGCATCAAGCCCTGCCCCGGCGGACGCCCCAGCGGCACCTCCTTCCCCTCGGCCCATGCCGCGACCGCCGCCCTCTATGCGACCCTGCTCTCTGAAGCGGTTCCGGAACTCGCGGACAAGTTCGAGGCGCGGGTGAAATCCTACAATGAGAGCCGGCTCGTCTGCGGCTTCCATTTCCGCAGCGACCTCGAGGCCGGCGACAAGATCGGCCGCGTCGTCGGCAAGGCCCTGCTCGCCGACCCGACCTTCCGTGTGCGCTACAATGAGACGCTGCCGGAGATCCGCCTCGCCTTCGGCCTGAAATAGCCGGCTCAACCCGCCGCCATCTCGCGCCGCTTAGCCTCGATCTGGCCGATCGCGTCGACCACCGCGTCGAAGGTCAGCATGGTCGAGGCATGGCGGGCCTTGAAGTCGCGCACCGGCACCAGCACGGCAAGGTCGCCCCATTTTCCGTCCGGCGGCGCGGCGTTTTCCTTCAGGATCGCCCGCGCGCGCTCGCGGATCTCGCGCAGCTCCGCTGCCGTCGAGCCGACGACATGGCGCGCCATGATCGAGGAAGAGGCCTGCCCGAGCGCGCAGGCGCGCACATCGTGGCCAAAGCCGGTGACGACGTCGCCAGCCATGGTGAGATCGACCGTCACCGTCGAGCCGCACAGGCGCGAATGGGCCGTCGCGGTCGCGTCCGGTTCCGGCAATCGCTCGAGCAGGGGAATGTTTCCTGCCAATTCCAGGATGCGCTTGTTATAGACTTCGTTCAGCATCGGCCGCCCCGGCCGGGTCTGGAGTTGCCGGCTTTCGCACCCAATATAGAGTGCCGGCGCTCTTTCCGGGAGGGCGTCCGGTCTATTGGACGAGCAGGGCGAACTTGTCTGTCACGCCGGCCCGCATGAGCAGGCCGGCAAAACCGTAACGGGAGGCTCCACATGGACAATGTGGTTAAGTCCTTGTCCGTAGAGCGGGCGATCAGCCCCTCCGCAGGCAAGTTCATCATCAAGCAGCCGACGCAGGCCCAGGCCGAGGAGGCAGTCCGCACCCTGATCCTGTGGGCCGGCGACGATCCGTCGCGGGAGGGGCTGCTCGAGACCCCGGCCCGCGTTACCAAGGCCTATCGCGAACTCTACCGGGGCTATCAGGAGGATGCCGGTGAGATTCTCGACCGAGTCTTCGAGGAGGTCGACGGCTACCAGGACATGGTGCTGGTCCGCGACATCCCGTTCCATTCGCATTGCGAGCACCACATGGTGCCCTTCGTCGGCAAGGTCCATATCGGCTACTACCCGAATGGCGGGGTCGTCGGCCTGTCGAAGCTTGCCCGCGTGGTCGATGTCTTCGCAAGGCGCCTGCAGACGCAGGAGACGATGACCGCCCAGATCGCCCATGCGATCGAGACGTCGCTCAAGCCGCATGGCGTCGCCGTCCTCGTCGAGGCCGAGCACATGTGCATGTCGATGCGCGGCGTGCAGAAGCAGGGCTCCTCGACCCTGACGACGCAGTATACCGGCCGTTTCCGCGAAGCCGCGGAACAGGTCCGCTTCTTCACCATGGTGAAGTCCCCGGGGCTTTGATCACCCCGTCATTCCGGGCAAGCGCAGCGCAGTCCCGGAATCCATCGTAGAGTGCCGCCGCCCTTCGATGGATTCCGATCATCGCCGCGGAGCCTGTCCTTGGGCCGGCCAAAGGCCGGACCCGAGGGCGGCTCGTCCGGAATGACGACAAGAGCAGACGAACAATGCCGGCCCACCCAGGAAACTCAGCATGACCGCCTTCCCCACCCTTTCCGACAAGCGGGAGATCGAGGAAGGCGCCGTGCTGGCGCCGAAATTCGACCGCGACGGCCTCGTCACCTGCATCGCGACCGATGCGAAGACCGGCGAATTGCTGATGGTCGCGCATATGAATGCGGAGTCCCTGAAGCGCAGCATCGAGACCGGCGAGGCCTGGTACTGGTCGCGCTCGCGCGGCGAGCTCTGGCACAAGGGCGACACCTCGGGCCAGGTCCAGACCATCGTCGAGATGCGGGTCGACTGCGATCAGGACGCGCTCTGGATCAAGGTCAATGTCGGCGGCGATGGCGGCTGCTGCCACACCCACCGGCGCAGCTGCTTCTACCGCTCGGTGCCGCTGCGCGATGCGGCCGGCGCGCCCCTGACCTTCGCCTGAGGCGGGGCATTGGCAATCCTTAAACCAAGCTTTCATAATTATTTCAAAAGCGGCCGATAGCCGCTGTGATCTTCGGCGCCGTTCACCTTGCGCTCATCGGCTGGCACGATTCTGGAACCTCCACGGAGGACCGTGCCGATGATACTGGAGAACATCGCCAGGCGTGCTTTCGGTTTGGGCGGCGGTGGAGCTGCGATGAACGATCTCACCATCGAACCCGGGCTGCGCTACGGCCGGCCACGGATCGGACTGGCGCTCGGCGGCGGCGCGGCGCGCGGCTGGGCCCATATCGGCGTCATCGGGGCACTGGCTGAAGCCGGCTACGCGCCTGATGTGATCGCCGGCACCTCGATCGGCGCGGTCGTCGGCGGCTGTTTTTCCGCCGGCAAACTCGATGAGCTCACCGAATTCGCCCTCGGCCTGACCAAAAGGCGCGTCGTCGGCCTGATGGATTTCCACATCGGCGGCGCCGGCCTGATCGGCGGCGGCAGGCTGAAGCGCCTCCTGGAGCGCGACCTCGCCGGCGTGCAGATCGCCGATCTCCCGCAGAAGTTCGCGGCCATCGCGACGGAACTCGGCACCGGCCATGAAATCTGGCTGACGCGCGGCTCGCTGGTCGACGCCTTGCGTGCCTCCTACGCCCTTCCCGGCGTGTTCGACCCGGTCAAGCTCGGCGGCCGCTGGCTGATGGACGGCGCACTGGTCAACCCCGTGCCCGTCTCGGCGGCGCGCGCGCTCGGCGCCGATGTCGTGCTCTGCGTCAACCTGAACACCGACATGGGCGGGCGCGGCACCGTCATCCAGTCGCATGGCGCCGACCCGGACCCGGAAACCTTCGACCCCGAGCAGCCGCCCCCCGTCTCCGGCTGGTTCGGCGGCATGAAGGAGCGGGTGCGCGGCTTCGTCGGCCGCAACAACGACCAGCCCGGCCTCGCCGGCGTGATGATCGACGCCTTCAACATCACCCAGGACCGGATCTCGCGTTCGCGCCTCGCCGGCGATCCACCCGATGTGATGATCGGCCCCAAGCTCGGCCGCGTCGGCCTGTTCGACTTCCACCGCGCCGAGGAGGCGATCGCGCTCGGGCGCCAGGCGACCGAGCGCGCACTCGACGAGATCGCTGCCGTCATCGCGGCGAACCGGGTGCCGCTTTCCTGAGGCGGGCGCGTCGCGTTAGCGGCAGCCCGGGCCTTCAGGCCATCGCGATATAGTCGCGCATCGCCTTGCTCTCGGCCTCGATCTCGGCGACGCGATGCTTGACGATGTCGCCGATCGAGACGATCCCGGCGACGCGGCCGTCTTCCATCACCGGCACATGCCGGAAGCGGCCCGACGTCATGATCTCCATCAGCTCGTCGATGCTGGTCTCGCGCCGGCAGGTCACCACCTTGGCGGTCATGGCGCGCGAGACCGGGCTCGCCAGCGCCTCGGCGCCGCTGGCACCGATCGCCCGGATGATGTCGCGCTCGGAGAGGATGCCGAGCAGGCTGCCGTCGGCCCCGGTCACCACCACGGCGCCGATGCGCTTTTCGGCAAGCGTTCCGGCAGCTTCACCCAGCGTGCGGTGAGGCTGGAGCGAGACGACTTCGTGACCCTTGTTTCCGAGGATGTGAGCGACGTTCATCGAGTATTCCTCCGACGATAGGCGCCGCAAAGGGCGCGCACAGGCCACTGGAACCACTGCAACGCCGCCAGCCGACAGGTCGCCCCCATCCGCGATCCGGCGTTACGCTGGACCTGTTCGAATGTGGGCGAACTCTGCGGCGACGGCAAGGCGGTCCTGCGCGCCGGAAGGCGAGCGGGCCTCAGCGCCGGCGGACCGGCCCGCGGTCGAGCAAGGGGAAGAGCAGCAATCCGGCGACGAAGCCGCCGATATGCGCTTCCCAGGCGATGCTCGTCTCTTCGCCGAGGATCGGCACCAGCCCTGCCCCGAACAGGATGTTGGTGACGAACCAGATCACGATGAACAGCAGCGCCCGCGAATTGCGCCACAGGCTGCCGAGCGGCTCGGCCGGGATCGCCCGCACCGCCTCGTCATGGCCGAGCCCGCCGAAATGCACGCCGGGCGAGAAGACGAAGCGGATCGCCGCCGCCGTCGCACCCGAGACGCCGGCCGAGATGCCGACCAACGGCAGCACGTCGAGCTCGCGCGACCACCAGTGCAGCAGCGCGCCGGCGATAGTCGAAAGCGCGATCAGGTTGAGGAAGCGGCCGGTGCCGAGCCGGCGCGCCACCGGGCTGCCGAAGGCGGCGAGCCAGACGACGTTCGAGATCAGGTGCAGCCAGGAGCCGTGAAGCAGCCCGTAGGTCAGCAGCGTCCACAGATGCGCGCCGCCATCGGCGAGCAGCAGCCGCACCAGCTGCAGGCGCTGGCCGAACTCGACGCTGCCGGCGGTGCCGAGCGACTGGGCGAGTTCCTCGAGACGCTCCGGCGAGAGCCACAATGTCAGCCGCGCCGGCACGAAGGCGAGCCAGGACATCACGACGAAGTCGTCATAGGCGCTGAGCAGCTCGCGGGCGCCCTGCACCAGCACGAGCGCCGCGATCAGCCAGACCACGGCGGCCGGCAGGTTGAGGATGGGCTCGCTCGGCGGAGGGCGGAGACGGTCGTCTGGGTTCACGGACATCGGACCCTTCACTGGCTCAAGCGCGGGCTCCAGGCAATCGGAAAGGCAGCCAAAGGAAAAGGGGAGAGCGCGAGCCCTCCCCTTTCCTGCCCCCTGGCCGGTCGCGTCCCCACGCCACCCCGTCAGCCGGATGCCGACACGCAGCGCGCGACGGCGAATTCCGCATGCGATATAGATCGCATTTTACGCGGTTATCCACAATCCTAACGCTTTATTAACCCTAACAGACCCCCACCCGACGTTCTCGCCACGCTACGATGGCCAGACGGCACGCACTCTGCGTCCCTCGCTCAGCCAAGGACTCAAACGTCTCTGATTCGTACGGATGCGCCCCGATTTGGGACGTAACCCGCACAAATCGGAGGACGCAGGACCCGACTGGACAATGCTATGAAGAACCCGAGCACCCGCCTGGTTTTTAACTATTGGGACGAGCTGCGCGGCGAGCGCAACGCCCCGGAGCGCGGCGAGATCGAGCCCGGCGCCCTGCGCCACGCGCTGGCCGACACCTTCGTTCTGGAGAACGAGCCGATCGGCCCGGTCTTCCGGCTCGCCGGCACCAGGCTCTGTGCCCTGTTCGGGCGCGAGCAGCGTGGACGGGCCTTCGCCGCGCTCTGGCCGGATGTCGAGACCCAGGGCGAGATGCGCCGTCTGGTCCAGACCGTGATGGACGAGACCGCAGGTGCGGTCGCCGGCCTCTCGGCCGAGACCAGCGGCGGCGCGAGCGTGCACCTCGAACTGCTGCTGCTGCCGCTGCGCTATCGCGGCCGCACCCATGCCCGCGTGCTCGGCGCCCTCTCCCCGGCCGTCACCCCGGAATGGCTCGGCCTCGACACGCTGGATTCGATGCGGATGATTTCGCTCAGGATGATCTGGCCGGGAACCCCGTCGCCCCGCCATGTCGAGGCGCCCGTTGCCGGCCAGCGGCCGAAATTGATGCTGCTGCCCGGCGGCCGTGTCTGAAAAGGCTAACCAACTCTTAACCAGCGGGCCTCTAGGGTAACTCCGGTTAAGAACCGGAATCCGTCATGCTGACCGCGCTGAACAATCAGAGGAGAGCGGCCGCGCCTGTCGAACGCAGGCGTCATCAGCGCATGAAGGTCGTGCTGCTCGGCCGCTACATGCTGCCGAACCGCATGGAATATCCCTGCCAGACGACGGACATCTCCCCTGGCGGCCTGCACGTCACCGCTCCGGCCAAGCCGGCCACCGGCGACCGCGTCATCATCTACCTCGAGCATCTCGGCCGCATCGAGGGCCACGCTGTCCGCAACACGCCCGACGGCTTCGCCATGACGATCACCGCGACGAGCCGCAAGCGCGAGAAGTTCACGGCACAGCTGACCTGGCTCGCCAACCGCGACGAGCTCGGCCTGCCCGAGGATCGCCGCCATGAACGCGTCGTGCCGCGCAATCCGCGCTGCGTCGTGACGCTGGAGGACGGCACCGAGCATTCCGTGCGCCTGATCGACTTCTCGCTCTCCGGCGCCGCCTTCGCCTCCGACCACCAGTTCATCATGGGTGCGCCCGTGCGCCTCGGCAGCACGGCCGCCAAGATCGTCCGGCGCTTCGACGGCGGCTACGCCGCCGAGTTCCGCATGCCGCTCTCGGCCGACCTGCTCGACGAGAATCTCGAGCTCTGACCCGGCCGCGGCCCGCATGGCCGCATCGCTCCAGATAGCTCCATCGTCAGAACATCGGATCGCCAAGCCGCGCCCGATAGGGCGCTTTGCTGCCCAGCCGCGCGTCCTCGCCGGGCCGCGCCTTGGAGGTTGACGGCTAACCGCCTCGCCTCTCCCGCTGAGATCTCGATCGCCTCTGCCGTGCCGGCCTTGCGCCACCGACCTCCCGCGGCTGGTTAACAAATCCTTGCGCGAGCGCTCAAAATTATTACAATGAGTTTTATACTTGGTTTGTACTGAAATCCGCCGACAGAAGAAAAGCCGATTTAGATAAAATTGCTCGCTTTCACTTCAAGCGATCTCGATGGCCGCAAGTCAAAGTCATCCCCGGGACAGGAAAGGGGACGACATGCTTTCGAAGGTTCGGGGATATCGCAGCTGCCTGATCGCCGCTGCCATCGGATTGGCCGCCACTGCGGCGCAGGCCCAGTCGCAGAGCGCCGGGCTGCCGGTTGCCAGCGCGCCGATCATCGCCAATGGCGATGCCAGGGCGCCTTACGCCTGGACGGATTTCTGCAAGCGCACCCCGGCGGAATGCGCCGTGAACACCCAGGAAGACGATACGGTCGAGCTGACGCCGAAGCTCTGGAAGACGATCGTCGCGACCAATCTCAAGGCCAATCGCGAGATCGAGGCGGTCACCGACCAGGATCACTGGGGCGTCGTCGACCGCTGGGACATCCCGACCGACGGCAAGGGTGACTGCGAGGACTATGTGCTCCTGAAGCGCAAGCGCCTCGCCGAGGCCGGCGTGCCGCGCCGGGCCATGCGCGTCACCGTGGTGATCGACGAGGACAATGCCGGCCACGCCGTGCTGATGATCCGCACCGACCGCGGCGACCTGATCCTCGACAACAAGCGCAACGCGATCCTGCCCTGGAGCCAGACTGGCTACACCTATGTGAAGCGCGAGTCCCAGGCCCGTGTCGGCTGGACCTCGCTTGGTGGCCTGTCGACGCCGACCGTGGCCTCGCTGCGCTGAACTGAACCAGGCCGACGCTGGACGGGGACCACGGTCCGGCGCGGCTGAGAAGAACGGCAGCGATCGCCTTGCGCAATGCGCAAGTAGCTGCCGGAAAGATGGCGCGGCCCGGTCACGTCCCCACCCACCCGTCCCCGACCGGGCGACGTCTAGGGCCGGCCCCTTCCCCGGGGGCCGGCCCGCTTCGTTTTCACGCCCGGTCAATGCGCCCAGAGGTCGGGCGATAGCCCGGCCCGGTTCGATGCCTCGCGTTCGAGCCGGTATCTTCTCTGTGCCGGAGCTGGAATTTATGCCCGTTTTCCCCCAAATGGGGGGTGATTTCGGCCTGCGCGCGCCGTTAGCCTCGTCTCGGGGGAGACGGATATGGCAATCGGGCTTTTCAGTGTTGCAGTTGCTTCTGCAAGCTATGTCGCGTTCGGCACGGCCGAAGCGGGGGCGGCAATCGGTGTCTTCGCCTTTGCAGGGCTGTGGCTCGGCAAACGCGCGCTCTCCAGTTCCTGACCTGCGCGAGCCCCGCCGTCGAGGGCGAGAAGCACACGCCACGAAAGGCCCGGCGACGCCCTCGAAAACATCGGGCCGAAAAGCGGACTCCGCTCTTCACGATGCGTAAACGATGAGACGGATCGCCGGCGTGCATCCGAAAGAACGCTAGAGCCGGTTTCGATCAGATTGGATCAATCTGATCGGCGAATGCGCCTCTTACTTTAAGATGGGGCCGTTTTGCCGATCGGCTTGCGGCGCAAGCTGATCGGAACGGGCTCTGGGAGATCTAGATCCCGCCGCCGCAATCACTGGTCAGGATCTGGTCCATCGAGCGGGCGGGCTCGGCGCAGCCGGCCTCGCCGACCACCTTGGCCGGAACGCCCGCGACCGTGGTGTTGCGCGGCACCGCCGCCAGCACGACCGAGCCGGCCGCGACGCGGGCGCATTGCCCCACCTCGATGTTGCCGAGGATCTTGGCGCCGGCGCCGATCAGTACGCCCTTGCGGATCTTCGGATGGCGGTCGCCGCCCTGCTTGCCGGTGCCGCCGAGCGTGACGTCTTGCAGCATCGAGACATTGTCCTCGATCACCGTGGTCTCGCCGACGACGAGGCCGGTGGCGTGGTCGAGGAAGACGCCCTTGCCGATCTTCGCGGCCGGGTTGATGTCGGTCTGGAAGACTTCGGAGGAGCGGCTTTGCAGATAGAGCGCGAAATCGCGCCGCCCCTGGTTCAGCAGCCAATGCGCCAGGCGGTGGGCCTGGAGCGCGTGGAAGCCCTTGAAGTAGAGCACCGGCTCGAGCAGCCGGTAGCAGGCGGGGTCGCGGTCGAGCACGGCGACGACATCGGCGCGGATGCCGTGGCTGATCTCGGGATCGGCGGCGAGCGCCTCTTCGAAGGCCTGGTCGATCAGTTCGGCGGGAACCGCCGCATGGGCGAGACGTGCCGAGACGCGATGCGAGACCGCCTCCTCGAAGCTGCGCTGGTTCAGCACGGTCGAGAGGATGAAGCTGGTCATCGCCGGCTCGGCGGCGACCGCCTGCTCGGCCTCGCGACGCAGCCGCGACCAGACGGGATCGACCCGATCGAGCCCGGTAGCGGGATCACGGGCTTCGATGTTCGGGCGTCCCGATGGCATGGCGTTCTCCGCTACGGTGCGCTCGGCGAGCAATTATTCCGGCACGACGGCGTCGCGCAGAAGGAGATGGGCCTGCCTTCTAGCTGAATCAAGCCGTGAAGGACAAGAGTCGAAATGCGAACCGCCGCATGCAAGTCATTGACGGAGAATAATATTCTCCTACAGGAGAACGTTATTCTCCGGACCATGGGTCACGCCCGGCGCGACAGGAACTCCAGCACCGCCTGCTTGTGGGTCTTGTCGCCGACCGCCAGATTATGGTCGCGGCCGACGATGTCGAAGCTCTCTGCGCCCGGGATCAGCGCCGCCAGTTCCGGTCCGGAACCGGAGACATCGTCCTTGGTACCGACGCTGACCAGGGTCGGCACCGCGATCTTGCCGACCTGCTCGGCTGTGAGCGTCTGGCGGGTGCCGCGGATGCAGGCGGCGAGCGCGCGTAGGTCGCTGCCGGTGTTCTCGGCGAAGGCGCGGAACATGCGCTGCATCGGATCGGTCAGGTCGGCTAGCGAGGGCGCCTCCATCGCATCGGCGATACCGAGCGGCAGGCCGACGCCCTCGACGAGATGGATGCCGAGCCCGCCGAGCAGCAGCGCGCGAACCCGCTCCGGATGCGCCAGCGCCAGATGCGCCGAGATGCGGGCGCCCATCGAATAGCCCATCACATCGGCGCGCTCGATGCCGAGATGGTCCATCAGCCGACGGACATCCTCGGCCATGATGTTCGAGTTGTAGGCCTCGGGGTCGTAGAGCTTCTGGCTCTGGCCGTGGCCGCGATTGTCGAGCAGCACCACCCGGTGGCCGGCATGGGTCAGCGTCTTGCTCCACTGCGTATTCACCCAGTTGACCATATGGCTCGAGGCGAAGCCGTGGACGAGCACGATCGGATCGCCGGAACCGCCCTCGATGGTCGGTGCGAGGTCGAGATAGGCCAGGCTGACGCCGTCGGAATCAAATCGCTGCATGTCGTCGCGCCGTTCTTTCGAAAACTGTCCCCTGCTGTGCCATGCCGGGGCGGGTTTTGGTAGCCGCACCCGCCGGCATGGCAGCATGCAGCGGCGTCCCTGCCGCGCGCAGGCCGTCGTCCTCGGTATCTGGCTCAACTCTCTGGCCCTCGTCCTGAGGAGGCCCGAAGGGCCGTCTCGAAGGACGCTTCAGATGGCTCCCGAGCCTCCTGGACCATCCTTCGAGACGCCGCGGACGCGGCTCCTCAGGATGAGGGCTGGGAACTGCCCACGGCCGCAAGGCGCGGCGCACGCCCCTTCCCCAGCCCCGGCTCTCCGCCTAAGAGTTCACCCCATGAGCGAGCAAGCCACGGCCTCGGCCAAGATCCCCACCCCGGCAAAGACCTCCACCCCGGCCCGAGGCCGCATCGAACTGCTCGACCTGGCGCGCGGCATCGCCCTGCTCGCCATGTTCGTCTACCATTTCGCCTACGACCTCTCTTTCTTCCGCCTGATCCGCGTCGATGTCGTCTCCGATCCCGGCTGGCGGCTCTTCGCCCGGCTGATCGCCGGCTCCTTCCTGACGATCGTCGGCTTCAGCCTGATCCTGGCGACGCGAAACGGCCTGAACCGGCAGGCCTATGCGAAGCGCTTCGCCATGGTCGCCGGCGCCGCGCTCTTGGTCACGGTCGGCACCTGGTTCGCGATCCCCCAGAACTTCATCTTCTTCGGCATCCTGCACCACATCGCATTGGCGAGCCTACTGGCGCTGCCCTTCCTGCGGCTGCCGGCCCTCGCTCTGGCACTGATCGCTGCGGTCTGGTTCGCCCTGCCCTTCATCCTCGGCGGCGAGGTCTTCGAAACCGAATGGCTGTCCTGGCTCGGCTTCGGCCCCTGGCCCTACACCGCCGATTTCGTGCCGCTCTTCCCCTGGTTCGCCTGCGTCCTCGCCGGCATGGCGCTGGGCAAGCTCGCCCTGGCTAGGGCGCCCGATGGCGGTTGGACGCTCTGGCGCGCCAGATCGGCCCCGACCCGCCTCGTCGCGCTCGGCGGTCGCCACAGCCTGTTCGTCTATCTCGTCCACCAGCCGCTCTTCATCGGTGCGCTCATGCTTTTCATGCAGCTCTCCGGCCCCAAGCTGCCGGACGCCGACGCCGTGCCCTTCCTCGCCGCCTGCCAGCGCAGCTGCGTCGCGACAGGCACGCCGAAAGAGTCCTGCGAACGCGTCTGCTCCTGCTCGATGGAGGGGCTGAAGCGCGATGAGCTCTGGAGCCGCGTGCTCGCCGATGCCCTCACCTCGGAGCAGACCGAGCGCGCCCGCGAGATCGGGCTGGCCTGCGCCCGGGCCCGCTGAGGCCGGAAGGCAATGCTCTGGGATTATGGAGCCATCGCCGCGGCGCACTGGCGCGCCCGCGGGCGAGCGACTATCCTGCGCCGCAAATCGAGACGATAGAGAGCGACCATGGCCGACCACGGCACACCGCATTTCCACAACGATCCCGGCGTCGCCGTCATCCATGTCGGCGCGCGCGAGCTGATGTGCATCGGCGCCAAGCCGCCCTTCGACCATCCGCATGTCTTCCTCGACATGGGCTCGGATGACGAGATCATCTGCCCCTATTGCTCGACGCTGTTCAAATACGAGCCTTCGCTCGGCGCCGGTCACGGCAAGCCGGCGGAATGCGAGTACCACGACGCCCCCAAGGCGGCTTGAGGCGCTTCCCGCCGGGGGCGCGGCGGGACGTGAACGGCTGAAGCCATGTCTCCGATCCTGATCGCCGGCGCCGGCATTGGCGGCCTCACCGCGGCCATTGCGCTGGCGCGCCGTGGCATTCCCGTCGTCATCGCCGAGAAGCGCACCCGCTTCGCCGAGGCCGGCGCCGGCATCCAGGTCTCGCCCAATGCCGGCCGCGTGCTCGAGGCGCTCGATCTCGGCATCGCCTTGCGCCGTGCTGCCGTCCGGCCCGAATCTCTCGCGATCAGCCGCTGGCGGAGCGAGACGCCGCTGCTCAGCATGCCCTATGCGCCGCCGGCGCCGGGCGCGACGCCCTCAAGGGCGCTGAAGCGGGCCGATCTCCACCAGATCCTGCTCGATGCCGCCCGCACCTTGCCGAACATCCGCTGGCTGATCGGCCGCGGCCTGCTCGCCTGCGCCGAGACCGAATCCGGCATCACCGCGACGCTCGTCGCCGAGAACGGCCAGACCGAGACGGTCGAGGCCATGGGCCTGATCGGCGCCGACGGGCTCTGGTCGCAGGCCCGCCAGCTCACCGGCGACACCCGCGAGCCGCGTTTCACCGGCTGGGAGGCCTGGCGGACGCTGATTCCTTCCGCGGAAGTGCCGTCCGAACTGCGCCAGCCCACGGTTTCGCTGCGCCTCGGCAGCGCTCGCCATGCGGTCCACTATCCCGTGGCCGGCGGCAAGGAGATCAATCTCGTCCTGATCCGCGCCGCGCGCGAGGCTCGTCCGGGCTGGTCGCGCGACGGCAACGCAAGCGATATCGCGGGCATCGCCAATGGCGCGCCGATCGCGCTGCGCCATCTGGTCGAGGCCGCGCCCGCCTGGCAGGTCTGGTCGCTCTATGACCGCGAGCCGGCGGCGATGGCGAAAGGCCGCATCGCACTGCTCGGCGACGCCGCCCACCCGGTCCTGCCCTTCCTCGCCCAGGGTGCGGCACTCGCCATCGAGGATGCAGCGGTGCTGGCGCATGAACTGGCGAACGCCCTGCAGGCCGATGGCACCGCCTCGGTTCCCGCGGCCTTCGCCGCCTATGCCGCGGCACGACAGGGCCGGGCGACGCGCGTCCAGCAGGCGAGCCGCGACAATGCCCGCTCCTATCATCTCGGCCGGCCCTGGAGCTATGCCCGCGACATCGTGCTGCGCCGTCTCGGCCCCGAAGGCCTGCGCCAGCGCTATGCCTGGGTCTATGACTGGCCGCTTCCCGGCTGAAATTACGCCTGCCGCCCTCGTCAACGCCGCATTGGCTTCCTAGATTAGCGCCAACCGAACGAACGACGAGCCATGATCCGCATCGACCTGAACAGCCGCCTCAACCAGAGTACGGGCCGCCTGCCGCGCTGGGCGAGCTATCTCATCATGGCCGGAGCCTTTGCCCTCGGCGTGCTGCTGTTCCTGGTGGCAGCCAGCCTCGCCTTGATCCTGATTCCGGTCGTGCTGATCGGCGGCGCCATCGCCGCCTGGCAGATGCGCCGGCGCATGCGCGCCGCCGGCATCGATCCGCAGAACCCCTTCGGCCAGCAGCAGCCGGGCGCCGCGCAGGGCGAGATCGTCGACGCCGAATACCGCGTCATCGAGACGAACGAGCGGCGCTAGCCCCTAGCTCTGGGCGCGCCCGGCCAATTCCGCGCGCAGCCGGGCATTCTCGACCTCTAGCTCCTCCAGCCGCTGTCGCACCGGCGCGAGCGCCGGTGCCAGCTCTGCCTCGCTGAAGCGTGGGGTGATGTGCTGCGGGCAATTCCAGTCAAAGGCCTCGACCTTGATCGTCATGCCGCGCTCGGGCACGGCGCGGTAGCCCGGCACGATCAGGCGGCGTGCCAGTTCCGGCTCCGCCGCAAGATCGTGGAAGCGGGCGCGCCCAAAGATCTTCAGCCGCGCCTGGTTGCCATAGTCCATCAGGAACAGGCAGAGCCGGTCATCGGCGCTGAGATTGCCCAGGCTGAGATATTGCCGGTTGCCGCGCAGGTCGGCGAAGCCGAGCGTTGTCTCGTCGAGCACGCGCAGGAAGCCCTGCGGACCACCGCGATGCTGCAGATAGGGCCAGCCGGTTTCGGAGACGCTCGCCATGTAGAATGAGTCGCGAGCGGCGATGAAGGCAGCCTCGCTGCCGCCGAGCCGGTCGTGATGCGGCGCGCCCTCCTCCTGCCTGGCATAGGCACGGCGACTACCTTGGGTCTCCTGTGCCGCTCTGACGGCGGGCGTCGTCGCGATCTCGAGAAAACGATGGGTCATGGCGTTGGCCTCCAGACCCACCGAAATGATCATTCCCTCGACCGAGCACAATTTCCGCGCCGGGCAGTTCAGAATTCCGCCGGATGAGACAGTCGCTATCCCAGCATGCGCAAGGCGACGCCGGCGAGCGCGCAGCCGGCGAGCACCGTCATCATCCCCTGCTTGAAGCGCAGCATGGCCAGCATCGCGCCGGCGGAGAGCAGAGCCGCCCGCCAGTCCAGCGTCGAGAGCACCGGCAGGTCCGGCGAGAGCGGGCCTAAGCTGACGGGCCGGACCGTGCCGAACAGCACATGCAGCCCGAACCAGAGCGCAAGGTTCATGATCACGCCGACCACCGCCGCCGTGATCGCGGTCAGCGAGGCCGAGAGCACCCGGTTGCCGCGCAGCGCCTCGACATAGGGTGCGCCCAGGAAGATCCAGAGGAAGCAGGGCGCGAAGGTAACCCAAAGCGTCAGCAGAGCGCCGAAACTGCCGGCGACGAGCGGATCGAACCCGCCCGGAACCCGCGAGGCGGCGAGGAAGCCGACGAATTGCAGCACCAGGATCAGCGGCCCCGGCGTGGTTTCGGCAAGGCCGAGCCCGTCGACCATCTCGCCGGCGACGAGCCAGCCATAGCCCTCGACCGCCGCCTGCGCGACATAGGCCAGCACCGCATAGGCCCCGCCGAAGGTGACGACCGCCATGGCGCTGAAGAAGCTGCCGATCTGCGTGAAGACATTGTTCCCGCCTGCCAGAAGCCAGAGCAGCGCCACCGGGCCGAGCCAGAGCGGCAGCCAGAGCGCAAGCGTCCGCAACGCCCGGCCGGTCGAGGGCTTGGCGTGCTCCAGCTCTCCGCGTTCGAACATCAGGTCGACGACGCCCTTGAATTCGGGCGCGCCGTCCTTGCCGGCATGGCCGCCAGCCTCGAACAGCGCCGGCGCATAGAGGCTGCCGAGCCAGCCGGTCAGCCCGGCGGCGAGGATCACCAGCGGAAACGGCAGCTTGAACAGGAAGAGCGCGAGGAAGGCGGCGACCGCGATCGCAATCATCGCCCGGTTCTTCAGCGCCCGGCGGCTGATCCTGAGCCCGGCCTCGATCACCACGGCGAGCACCGCGGCCTTCACGCCGAAGAACACCGCATCGACAACCGGCACGCTGCGATAGAGCACGTAGAGAACGGACAGGCCCAGCATCACCAGCGCGCCGGGCAGGACGAAGAGCAGCCCCGCGATCAGCCCGCCGACCGTGCGGTGCAGCAGCCAGCCAACATAGATGGCGAGCTGCTGTGCCTCCGGCCCGGGCAGGAGCATGCAGTAGTTAAGTGCGTGCAGGAAACGCCGCTCGCCGATCCAGCGGCGGTCCTCGACCAGTTCCTTGTGCATCAGCGCGATCTGGCCGGCCGGGCCGCCGAAGGAGAGCAGCCCGATCTTCGCCCAGAGGCGGGTCGCCTCGCCGAGCGAAGGAATTTCGGCAGCAGCGGCCCTGCTTGCCTCATCGGTCGCGATCGTCATGGCCGCCCCCCTGCTCCTGCCGGCACGGACGGCCAGTTATGGGTTTCCTCGGTGGCATCGCGGCACCAGCGGTAGAACGTGTCATAGAGCAGCATGCCGGCATCGAGCTGTGCCAGATCATCGCGAAACATCCGCGACAATCCGAGCGACGCCGCGAGGAATCCAGCCGCCTGCGGCACGTCGTCGAGCCGGGCGGTGTCCGCCGCCCTGACGATCGCAGCGAGCTTGTCGAGCGCCGGCAGCGACAGGCCGAACTCCTCGATCATCGTGTCGAAGCTGCAGCGTTCGCCGCGATGGCTCCAGAACACGCCGTCTATGTCGAAGGGCGTCGCGCCGAAGCGCTCGGCCACGGCCTCGACCTCCGAGGCCGTCACGAACAGGAAGACGGCCTCAGGGTCGACGAAGCGGCGGATCAGCCAGGGACAGGCGATGCGGTCGACCTTCGGCCGCGCCCGCGTCACCCAGACGGTCCGGCCGGCGCCGTCGCGGGCCGGGAGCTTGCCGGCCTCGACCAGCGGCAGGCTGGCTTCCCGCCAGGCCTCGAAGCCGCCGACGAGAACTTCCGCCGAGATCCCTTCATGCCGCAGCCAGGCCGCGACGCCTTCGCTGAGCTTCAGCCCGCGCTGGCACGAGACCACGACCTTGTGGCCGGCATAGGCTCCGGCCCAGTCCGTGACATCGTCATGTCGCCGACGCTGCGAGGCCGGAAGCAGCCGCGCATCGGCGGCAAAGTCCTCATCGTTGCGGACATCGATCAGGACCGGCGCATCGGGCAGGCCGACGAGCCGTGATAATTGGGCAGCGCTGATCTGGATATTGGAAGACATGGCGTCCCTCCTGGAAGCTAGGAGACTGGACGCGATCCTTGGGCTGACGCCTCACGGGGTCGTCGCGAATGAACCCCTGCGGAATTTAGACCATGGCGACCGGGGGGCGTCAACGGCGTCGATGGCCAGCCCCCGCCGCCGTCATGCTCGCCCTTGTGGCGAGCATCCACGCCTTGGAGATCAAGCCGTCCGAGGGATGGCGGGGATGGTCGGGACAAGCCCGACCATGACGGAGAACTGTGCGTTTGCGGACGCCGCTCAGTCGATCCGGGAGACCAGGATCTTGTCGATCCGGCGGCCGTCGAGATCGACCACCTCGAAGCGCCAATGGCCCTTCTGGAAGCTCTCGCCGACATTCGGCAGGCGGTTCATCTCGGCGAGGATGAAGCCCGCCACCGTCTGGTAGTCGGCATCGCGCGGCACATGGATGCCGAGCTCATGCGAGAACTCGTCGACCTGCATCCAGCCGGCGACCAGATAGGAGCCATCGGAGCGCGTCACCACGGCCGGCTCGCTGTCGTCCTCTTCCTGGAAGGCGCCGGTGATCGCCTCCAGCACGTCGCTGGAAGTGATGATCCCCTCGAAATGGCCGTACTCGTCGAAGACCAGCGCCATGTGCACCGGCGAAGCGCGGATGGCGCGCAGCACGTCGAGCGCGCCGGTCGTGTCGAGCACCACCGGGGTCTGCTGGACCATGCTGCGCAATTCGCGGCCGTCGCCATCGGAGAAGGCGTCGAACATGTCCTTGACCGTGACGACGCCGATGATCGAGTCGGCCTCGCCATCCTGCACCGGCAGGCGCGAGCGACGCGTCGCGCGCAGCTGCGCCCTGATCTCCGCCGGGCTGTCGGAGAGGTCGAGATGCTCGACCTCGCGACGAGGCGTCATCAAGGCCCGCGCCGAACGGTCGGCGAGGCGCATCACGCCCGAGATCATCTCGCGCTCGTCGCGCTCCAGCACGCCGGCCGTCTCGGCCTCGGCGATGATGGTGCGGACCTCCTCCTCGGTCACCTTCTCCTCCGACTCGCCCTTCTGGCCGAGCAGGGCGAGAACGGTCTTGCCGGAGATGTCGAGCAGCCAGACCAGCGGCGAGCCGATCTTGGCGAGCAGCGCCATCGCCGGAGCGACGCGTGCGGCAACGCGCTCGGGGTCGCGCAGCGCGATCTGCTTCGGCACAAGCTCGCCGATGATCAGCGAGAGATAGGTGATCGCGACGACGACTGTGCCGACGCCGACGCCATCCGCGACCGCGTTGGAAAAGCCCTGCTCGTCGCGCAGCCAGTCGGAGAGGCGCGTGCCGAGCGTCGCGCCCGAAAAGGCGCCCGAGAGGACGCCGACGAGCGTGATGCCGATCTGGACGGTGGAGAGGAAGCGGCCGGGATTGTCGGCCAGGCGCTGGGCTGTCGCCGCGCCGCGGCTACCCTGATCGCTGAGAACCTTGAGCCTTGCTGGTCTGGACGAGACGACCGCGAGTTCCGACATGGCGAGCACACCGTTGATGACGGTGAGGACGACGACGATCAAAATCTCGGTTAACAACACCAGCTCGAAGGCTGCAGGGCCGCACTCGTTATCGGCCTGCTTCGCCAGCGCTTATAGAGCATCGCGCGGGAATGTATGTACCGGTTTTTCGCACGGGCGATGCGCTAAGCTTGGCGAGTCGATCACAGTTTCTCGCGCTCGATTGCTTCTGTCCCGATACGGCATGATTTGAAGCATCGTCCGGCGCCTGCGATGGGAGAACCGTAACTTGCCCGAAGCCGAAACCCGCCAGTTCGCGCCCTCCGCCCAGCGCAATCGCGATCCGATCCTCGCCGTTCTCCGCGAAACATTGCCGGCGAGCGGGCTGGTGCTCGAGATCGCCAGCGGCTCGGGCGAGCACGCCGTGCACTTCGCGGCCGCCCTGCCCGGCCTGTCCTTCCAGCCTTCCGACCCGAATGCCGAGGCACGTGCCAGCATCGACGCCTGGGCAAAGGAAGCCGCGCTGCCGAATCTGCTGCCCGCCCTGCCCCTCGATGCCGCGACGCCGGGCTGGCCGCTCGCCCGCGCCGATGCGGTGATCTGCATCAACATGATCCACATCTCGCCCTGGGCAGCGACGCAAGGTTTGATCGCCGAATCGGCGCGGCTGCTGCCGCCGGGCGGCCCGCTCTATCTCTACGGCCCCTATCGCCAGAGCGGCGTGCCACTCGTGCCCAGCAATGTCGCCTTCGACGAGAGCCTGCGCAGCCGTGATCCGCGCTGGGGCCTGCGCGAGCTCGACGAGGTCGCGGCCCTCGCGGCCGCCGCGGGCTTCGGGCCGCCAGAGGTCACGGCGATGCCCGCGAACAATCTCAGCGTCGTGTTCCGCAAGCGCTGATAGGACAGGGCTTAGCCGCCGTCGCAGCTGGTCTCCTGCACCGCGCAGATCCGGTCGAGCCAGGCGCGGAAGCGGCCCGGCTCCAGCCCGGCGCGCGCCGCCGGCTTGACCTCCAGCGCCTCCAGCACGTCGCTGCCGGCCGGCAGCGGCCCGTATTCGACCAGCACCCATTTGCCGCTGCAGCCGAGCAGCCGCCCGTTCTGGATGAAGGCGTCGCTGTCGAAAGCCATGCCGTCCCGCCCCGCGATGATCGCCGGGGCCTTGGCATCAGGCCGCTCGCGACCAGTATCGGCCTGCGACTTCACGGTGAGCTTGCGGCCGCTCACCCAGCCGCTGCCCTTGAACATCGGTCGCGCGGTAGCTTCGGTCAGCGCCTCGTTGTCGCGTGCCTTGCGGATCTGGAACCAGCCATCGCTGCCCGCCGTGACCTCGACCTCCACCATCGCCCGGATCGGCGGATCGGACTTGCTCTGCGTCACCGGCGGCAGCCGCCCGACAATCTTGTGCCCGACGCCGGGGCCGGCGCGGACATTGAGGCCTTCGGGATCGGTCTCGTTGACGAAGGCACCGAAAGAGCAGCGCGCCTGCCCGCCCGGCGGCAACAGGGCGCCGGGCTGCGCCAGCACCGGCGCGGCCGCGCCTAAAGCCAGGGCCAGCGTGACAATGGCGATGCCCCGGCGCCTGCCGGCTGCGGGGCGGGGCTCAGGCCGCGGCATTGACGAGCACATAGTAGAAGGAGTTCGGCTTGCCGACGGCCTTCAGGAAGTTGGCATAGCGGTTCTTTGGGATGGTCTGGCAGCCGGCCGACCAGGTGTTGGGCTCCAGCACGGTGTCGGCGCCGCCCTGATGGATATACATCGTCTTGCCGGCCCCCTTGGGATCGATCCGCTTCCTGTCCTGCTCTGTGAAGCGGCCGTCGCCATCCGTGTCGCGCTCGACGACTTGGTCGATCCCGACGATGAAGGCGCGGTTGCCGAGATGGCCGCCCCTCTTCTCGAAATACTGGTAGGTGCCTTCGGTCAGGCGTCCGGCATCCCGGATCCCGTCCTTGTCGATATCGTTGCCTTCGGTCTTGCTGAACTTCACGCCCCGGTAGCGCTTGTCCGTGGTGGTGCTGGCCCGCTGGGAATATTGCGCGCCGGGCTCGGTGCAGATCGGGAAGATCGCGAGATGCCGGAAGCGGC
Source organism: Allobosea sp. WAO (assembly GCF_001509835.1). GTDB lineage: Bacteria > Pseudomonadota > Alphaproteobacteria > Rhizobiales > Beijerinckiaceae > Allobosea. Next base: position 118,146 of record NZ_JXTJ01000001.1, on the reverse strand, counting down.
CGCAGCGACGCATGATCACCAGCGTGTCGTCATAGGAGCCCTTGCCGCGATGGGCGAGCGTGCTGCTCTCGGTGCGCAGCGACAGCATCACCAGCCGCCCGAAATTGAGGTCGAAGCGCGCGGCCGGCGAGGCGAAGCGCCAATAGATCGCCGCGTAGGAATCGAACTCCTGCTTCGGAGTCCGAAACTGCGGGCGCAGGCCCGCCGGGCGCCGGAAGCGCACATTCAGGATCTCGGAGTAGAGGTCGCGCGCGGCCGGCAAAGCGCGCAGCCGCGCCTCGGCGCGCGGGCTGAGCCGCGTCTCCACGACACGCCAGAGGAAGTCCTGCAGGGTTGGCGGAACCGCCGCGACGATGCTCTGCCAATAGGGCACGGCAATCGTGCGGTCCTGTTCGAGGCAACGGTTGAACTCACGCGCGAAGGTCGCGAAATCGAGACGACCGGTCAGGTCAGGGCGCCGCATGCTCATCGCCCGCCGCTCCTTGCCTCCGCTGCCCAGACTGGCCGGCCTTCCGCTCACGGCAGGCCGGTGTCGCCACGCCGGCGGCCGACAGCACGGCCAGCGTAACTTCTCAGGAGGATTGTCGGCTAGTGCGGCGCTTTCGCGGCGGCGCCGGCGTCACAGCACCATGGGCAGGACGAAGAAGCCGCCGACGACGACCACGACCAGCGCCAGCGCCGTCATCGGCAGGTGCTTCTCGATGAAGATGCGGATGTCGTCGCCGTAATAGCGCAGCGCCACCGCGATCATCGCGAAGAAGGTGACGCGGGAGATCACCATGCCGACGGTGAACTTCCAGAGATCGAAATGCAGGAAGCCCGACATGATCGTCACGATCTTGAACGGGATCGGCGTCAGGCCCTTGGTCAGCAGCACCCAGAACCAATAGTCCTGCGAGGTGTGGATCAGGTGCGCGGCCTTTTCCTGCAGGCCGTAGATGCCGATCAGCCAGGCGCCGACCGATTCATAGAGCAGCGCGCCGATCGCATAGCCGAGATAGCCGCCGGTCACGGCGCCGAGCGAGCAGACGCCGGCATAGAACCAGGCGCGGTCCGGACGCGCGATGCACATCGGGATCAGGAGCGGGATCGGCGGCAGCGGGCTGACCGAACTTTCGACGAAGGTGATGGCGAAGAGCAGCCAGGGCGCTGCGGGGTGCGACGCATAGGAGACGCACCAGTCGTAAGCACGCTTCAGCATGTAGTGTTCGACCGCTCCCGGACTCGCCCCTGGCGCATGGATGCTGTGCGCCGCATGCATCTACGCGATCCTGCGGCCGGACGCCAGAATTCTCTTAGGCGAATGTCAGCAGCGCGACCGTTTCGTGACGACAAATGGTCGGGGCGGCCCTGAAAGAACCACCCCGACATTCGTCTCAGGACAGGCGATCGAGCGCTTCGCCGATCTTGAGCTTGCGGGCTTCGGCGGCTGCCTTGCGCTCGCGATTCTCCTCGACGATCTCCTCCGGCGCGCGCGCCATGAAGTCGGCATTGCCGAGCTTGCGCTCGACCGTGGCGATGTCCTGGTCGAGCTTGGCGAGCTCCTTCTCCAGCCGCGTCCGCTCGGCGCCGAGATCGATGATCCCGGCGAGCGGCAGGGCCGCGATCTCGCCGCGCACGATGATCTGGGCGGACTGGCCGGGCGCCGCATCGGCGAACTGGATCACCGAGAGCCGCGCCAGGCGCTCGATCATCGGCGCCCAGGCCTCGACGGCGGCGCGGGTCGCGGCGCTCGGCTTGACCAGCACCAGCGGCACCTGCGCCCCGCCGGGGACATTGGTCTCCGAACGGACCGAGCGGATATCGGAGATCAGGTCGACGACGAAGCCGATCTCGGCCTCAGCCGCCTCGTTGACCAGCGCGCCGAGCTGCGGCCAGCGCGTCAGGCAGACCAGCGCATCCTCCCCGGCCGGAACCGGCCGCGGCGCGCCGTCACCCGCCTTCTGGGCCCAGAGCTCCTCGGTGAGGAACGGCATGAACGGATGCAGCAGCTGGCAGATCAGGTCGATGACATGCGCGACCGTCGCCTGCGTCTCGGCCTTGGCGGAAAGCGAGACCGCGTCAGTGCCCTCGCCCTGCAGCACCGGCTTCGACAGTTCGAGATACCAGTCGCAGAACTGGCCCCAGACGAAGCGATAGGCCGCGTCGGCCGCCTCGTTGAACTTGAAGCTCTCGATGCCGGCGGCGATCGCGTCGGCGGTGCGTGCCGCCTCGGAGAGGATCCAGCGGTTGAGCGGCAGCGCGACCCTGGCGGGGTCGAAGCCCTCGGCCCGCACGCAGCCGTTCAGCTCGGCGAAGCGGGCGGCGTTCCAGATCTTGGTCGCGAAATTGCGGTAGCCTTCGACGCGCGCGGTCGAAAGCTTGATGTCGCGCCCCTGCGCCGCCATCGCCGAGAGCGTGAAGCGCAGCGCATCCGCGCCATACTTGTCGACGAGCACCAGCGGGTCGATGACGTTGCCCTTGGACTTCGACATCTTCGCGCCCTTCTCGTCGCGAACGATGGCGTGGATGTAGACGTCCTTGAACGGCACCTCGTCCATGAAGTTGAGGCCCATCATCATCATCCGGGCGACCCAGAAAAAGATGATGTCGAAGGCGGTGACCAGCGTCGCCGTCGGGTAGTAGCGCCGAAGCTCGTCCGTCTCCTCAGGCCACCCTAATGTCGAGAACGGCCAGAGCGCCGAGGAGAACCAGGTGTCGAGCACGTCCGCATCGCGCGTCAGCGCGACCGGGCCGCCATAATGGCCGAGCGCCTGCGCCTGCGCGGCCGCCTCCGACTCGGCGACGAAGCACTCGCCGTCCGGCCCGTACCAGGCCGGGATCTGGTGGCCCCACCAGAGCTGGCGCGAGACGCACCAGGGCTCGATGTTCTCGAGCCAGTCGTTGTAAGTCTTGGTCCAGCTTTCCGGCGTAATCCTGGTGCGGCCGTCCTTGACCGCCTTGAGCGCGCGGTTGGCCAGCGGCTTGACGTCGACATACCACTGGTCGGTCAGCCAGGGCTCGATCACGACGTCAGAACGGTCGCCATGCGGCACGGTATGGGTGTTCGGCTCGACCTTGCGCAGGAGCCCGCGCGCCGCCATCAGGCCGACCACCGCCTTGCGCGCCGCGAAGCGGTCGAAGCCATGCAGCGCCAGCGTCTCGGCCTCGGGCGCAGCACCTTCCAGGAAGTCGGCATTGTCTTGAATCAGGATGCGAGCTTCGCCGTCCAGGATGTTGACGATCCTCAGCGAATTGCGCTTGCCGACATCGAAGTCGTTGAAGTCGTGCGCCGGGGTGATCTTGACCGCGCCGGTGCCCTTCTCCGGGTCGGCATAGTCGTCGCCGAAGATCGGGATGACGCGGCCGACCAGCGGCAGCACGGCATTCTTGCCGATCAGCCCCTTGAGCTTCTCGTTCTCGGGATGCACGGCGACGCCGGTATCGCCCAGCATCGTCTCAGGCCGGGTCGTGGCGACGGTGATGTAGGTCGCCGGGTTCTCCGCGTCGTAGGCGACGCCCTCGATCGGGTAGTCGAAATAGTAGAGATGCCCGTTCGGGTCCTTGGCCAGCGCCTTGTCGAGCTTGGCGGCGTCGAACGCCTCCTCGCCACCGCTCTGCCATTTGAACGAGCCGGTCTTCTCGACCTGCAGCACCTCGAGATCCGAGATCGCGGTCTGGAACTTCGGGTCCCAGTTCACCAGCCGCTTGGCGCGGTAGATCAACCCCTGCTTGTGCAGGGCGACGAAGACCTTGAGGACGGCGGCCGAGAGCCCCTCGTCCATGGTGAAGCGCTCGCGCGACCAGTCGCAGGAGGCGCCGAGGCGCTTCAGCTGGTTGACGATCGTGCCGCCCGATTCTTCCTTCCACTTCCAGACCTCGGCGACGAAGGCCTCGCGGCCCATGGTCCGCCGGTCCGAGCGGTTCTCGGCCGCGAGCTTGCGCTCGACCACCATCTGCGTCGCGATGCCGGCATGGTCGGTGCCCGGCTGCCAGAGCACGTCCTTGCCGCGCAGGCGCTCGAAGCGGCAGAGCACGTCCTGCAGCGTGTTGTTGAGCGCGTGGCCCATATGCAGCGAGCCGGTGACGTTCGGCGGCGGGATCACGATGCAATAGGGCTCGGCGCCGGGCGCAGCGCCCCGCCCTGCCCTGAAGGCGTCGGCCTTCTCCCACGCTTCGCTGATGCGCGCCTCGACGCTGGCCGGCTCGAATGTCTTGTCCATCATCGCTTTGCTCGAACGCCGAAAGGCCAGGGAACCTGCCCCGGCCGTTGAATAACGAAAGCCAAAAGGTCTGCCGCCTTAAGAGCGCATGCAGGGGCGGCGCGTCAACGTTTTCGACGCGATGCAGCCCTGCATCGGGCTCCGGTGAGCCTCAGGCGGCCTGCGATTGCAGGAACCAGAGCGCCTTGTCGAGCATGCGCGAATAAGCGGTCAGGAGATCGGCGGTGCCGGTGTCGCCGGCCTCGTCGCTCTTGTCGATCGCCTCGCGGACACTGTTGGCCGTCGCCGCATAGCGTTCGATCAGGGCGGCGAGATGATCGGCAACCGCGACGATCTCCGTCGGATAGGGTTTGAGATCGCTGCCCGCGGCGACCGCCTGCGTCGTTCCGAGCGCGATGCCGCCAAGCTGGGCGACCCGCTCGGCTACCGTGTCGACATGGCCGTCGAGCTCCTTGCGGAAGCCGTCGAGCATCAGATGCACGCCGATGAAGCCAGGCCCTTTCAGATTCCAGTGGGCCTGCTTCGTCGCGAGGGCGAGATCGATACCGTCCTGCAATCGCTCGTTCAGGAGGCCCATCACCTCGTTCTTGGCGTTGGAAGGCAGGTCGATGCGCGAAGCGGGCTTCTTCATGGCGGGTTCCTCGGAGGGGAGAGCGACAACGCTCTCCAAACGCATGAGCGCCGGGCCCGTTCCGTGACCGCGGCAAGCGACAGACATTGGCAGCGGAGATCGACATGGCGAAAGGAACCCGCGCGCCCTCCGTCCGTTGGGAAAGGCAGATCAAGGAGGACCCGAAAATGCCCCGCCACACCGACCAGGATCATGTCTGGGAGCTGATCGAGGAGATCGGCCTGTGCATGCTCGTCAGCCATGACGGCAGCGGCGACCGTTTCCACGCCCGCCCGATGAGCGCTCATGCCAGGCGCGACGAGGACGCGATCTACTTCCTCACCGACAAGCGCTCCCACAAGGACGACGAGGTCGAGATCAACGAGAATGTCTGCCTGACCTTCGCCGACAATGCCGCCTACAAGTACGTTTCGGTCAGCGGCACCGCGAACGTGCTCGACGACCGGCCGCGCGTCGAGGAGCTCTGGTCGACCGCCGCCCGCGCCTTCTGGGAGAGCAAGGACGATCCCAACATCCGGATTCTGCGGGTACGGCCAGCAACGGCGGAGTTCTGGGACAGCCCGGGCAAGATCGTCACCACGGTGAAGATGGTCGCGGCGGCCGTCACTGGTTCGCGGCCGGATCTCGGCGCCAACCGCAAGGTCGTTCTCTAACAGCGGGGGAGCAAGCCCATGAGACTACTGGTCCATCTCGTCGGCGCCTGGGTCGCCGCCGAAGCGGCTTCGGGCCGCTATCCCCGCCCGGTCTCGCTGGCACTGGGGGCACTGGTCTCGCGCCTCGGCCCGCCCACCGCGCTGATGGCGATCGCCGGCTACACCATCCAGCGCCTCTATGAAGGCGGTGTCTTCGACAACTACCGGCCGCGGACCATGCAGCGGGTCAAGGCACGCACGTCCAAGCGGCGTTAGGCCCCGGCGCGGCAGAAGCGAGACACTAGCGCGGCAAGACCACTGTCATGCCGAGACAAGCCGCGAAGCTCCTGGATCCATCGCAGGGAACTGCGCTCTACGATGGATTCCGGCACTTCGCTCCGCTTCGGTCGGAATGACGCTGCTTTTTCGGAAACGCTCAAGACGGACGGATCATCGGGGCGGGAGCCGCGACAATCCCGTCCAGCGGGCCGCCTCAGTGGCGCCCGCCGCGAGCGACGCGCTCGATTTCCGCGCGCACCAAGCGCTCGACCATGCCCGGCAGATTGTCGTCGAGCCAAGTCTTCAACATCGGCTTGAGCATGTCCTTGACCAAATCCTCGAGGGTCCGGGCATTGTTGCTCAGCACGGTGTTGGCGAGGGCGCCGAAGGCGTTATGCACGGCGGCACCGGCCTGATCGGAGATCAGTGAAGCCATGTCGAGCTGCGGCGGGGCAGCCGGCGCAGCCTGAATGGGTGGCGGAACGAACGCGACCGGTTGCGGCTCGGGTTGAACGGGCACAGGCGCGACGACCGCTGGCTCCGCAAAATCGACGTCATCGCTGGCGATCACCGGCGCAGGCTCGTCGATACGGCTCGCCTCCACGCCGAGATCGAGAACGTCGTCCTCGGGCTCAGCGGCAGGCTCGGGCTCGGGGACCGGCTCCGGCTCGGGAGCAGGGGCGAGCGCAACAGGCTCGGGCGTTATCTCGGCATCGGCCTCGGCAGGCGCGGCCGGCTTCTCGTCATCCGCGATGATCCGCCGGATGGAGGCGAGAATCTCCTCCATCGAGGGTTCATTTGGCTTGGGCTGCGCGCTCATGCTGAATCCGGGCCACTCGACCGGGGAACGCCCATGGAATCAGCGTGCCCCCGCATCATGAGTAGTTCACTGCTGAACCGGCAGGCAAGGCGCCGACGCGGCAGCCCACAGGAGAAATCCGGGGTGTTGCCGCCGCGCATGAATGAAAGCCGCGATCTGCCAGCCAGCTCCGGAACTCTGCCCGTGCCGGGAACGCTCCGCTCAGCGGCCGTCCGGCACCTGCGTGCCCCAGAGCAAGCCCTTGACCTGGTCGTAGTGCTTGCGGGCGTCATAGCGCTCCGCCTTCAGCTTCAGCGTGTCGGCCGAGAGCTTGCCGGTGGCCGAAAGCACCGCATAGGACGCGACGACGCGGTCGCGCTGCGCCGTCACCAGCGTCGAGCGGGCGATGACCAGTTCCTGCTGCGCGTTCAGCACGTCGAGCGTCGTGCGCTGGCCGACCTTGGCCTCCTCGCGGACACCGGCGAGCGCCGTCTCGGCCGCCTGCACCTGCGCTTGCGCCGCGGTGATCTGCGCCTTAGCCGCATCGAGCGCGCCCCAGGCCGAGACGACCGCCGCGCGGACCGTATCACGCGAGGTGTCGACGTCGATGCGCCGCTGCCCGGCCGTTTCCTTGGCCTGACGGGTACGTGAATAGACCTGCCCGCCTTCGTAGATCGGAATCGTCAGCGTGGCGACGGCGGTGGCGGACGAGCGGTTGTCGCCGAACAGCGTGTTGTCGTAGCGCTGCTGCACGATGCCGCGCACGCCGAGCACCGGATAGAGATCGGCCTCGGTGACCTTCACCTGCAGCTCGGCAGCATCGACGCCGTGCAGCGCGGCGATAATCGCCGGATGGCCGGTCAGCGCCGTATTGAGCGCCGCCGGCAGGGATTTCGGCAGGAGATTCTCGACCGGGCGGCCGGGCGAGAGCTGCTTCGGCTCGATGCCGACATTCTGCCGGAAGCGGGCGATCGAGGTCTTGAGGTTCGATTCGGCCAGGATCGCCTGCGACTGGGCCTGCGAGAGGCGCGCCTCGGCCTGGGCGACGTCGGTGCGCGTCACCTCGCCGACCTGGAAGCGATCGCGCGTCTGGCGCAGCTGCTCTTCCAGAACCTCGACGTTGTTGCGGTTGAGATTGAGGATCGCGGTATCGCGCAGCACGTTCATATAGGACGTCGCAGCGTCGAGCAGCACGTTCTGCTCGGTGTTGAGCAGCGTCGCGCGGGCGCCGAGCACCTGCGATTCGGCCTGGCTCACGGAGCTGCGGGTCTTGCCGCCGTCGAAGATGTTCTGGTCGACCTGGAGCCCGACGCCGCGCGGGTTGAGCCGCGAGGTGTTGTTGTTGTGAAAGGTCCCGTTCCGCGGGACGGACGGGACGCTGCTCTCGGTGATGCTGGCGCCGATATCGGCGGATGCGTTGATTCGCGGGCGATAGCCCGACAGGGCCTGCGGAACGTTCTCGTTGGTGGCACGGACGGCGGCGCGCTGGGAGTTAAGGGTCGGGTTGCCCGAGTAGGCGCGAGACAGCGCCGATTCCATGGTCTGTGCGACAGCCGGTGCTGCCAAGCCCGTGCCGAGGACGCAGACCAGCGCCAGGCGGCTCGCGGACTTTTTCAGGAATACGATCGTTTCAGTCACCGGACGCCTCTTGTAGCGGACTCTTGTCACGCCCAGGCATCGCCCCAGCCTCGGCACTCGTTTCAAATTTATATGCGCGACGAGCGATATCGCCAACGCCATGGGGGAGTTCGACGCCTTTCAATTCCCGAGTGCCGCAAAAATGAGACACTCCTTACGTTCCTGGAGGTGACGCCCGGAGGGCGGCACAAAATTCGCTTGATGCCTTCCGGAGCCCGCGGCGTCGGAAGTCATGCCGCCTCAGAACACGAATGCCTCGGCCTTGCGGAACTCGCGCAGGGCCGGCGCCGCAGCGTCGAACACCGGCCGGCCGGTCAGCGTGTCGCCGGCATGGCGGTAAAGGATCACACGCGCAGCGCGGCCGAGCCCCTCGATCGCGATCAGCCGCCCGCCGGGAGCGACATGGCCGAACAGGCTGCTGGGCTGCGTCTCACAGGCGCCGCCGACGAGGACGACGTCGAACTGCGCCTTGGCCGGAAGCTCGGCCAGCAGATTCGCCGCCGGCACGCCGGATTGTCCGAAGGCGACGCGCGCCAGTGCCAGCGCCGCCGCGTCGGGCTCGCAAAGGCTCGCCTGCGCCCCCATCGCCGCCAGCAGCGCCGCGCCGTAACCCGACCCGCCGCCATATTCGAGCGCGCGCTCGCCGGCCTTCAGCTCCACCGCCTGGATCATGCGGGCGACGACCATCGGGGCCATCAGGGCGCGTGTCGTGCCCGGCAGCGCGACCGCCTGGTCGAGATAGGCAAGATGGGCGAGCTCGCCCGGCAGGAAGACCTCGCGCGGCACGCTGTCGGCTGCGGCGAGCACGGCACGGTCTGTCACGTCATAGGTGCGCAGCTGGCAATCCACCATCATGCGACGCAGATCCGCGAAGCTCGACATGCTCAAAATCTCCGAATGACGGCGCGAGGCCGTGCCGCCGGGTTTTGGGCGAGGCCGCCGCAAAAGGCAAGGCCGTCCCGGGCGGTGCATTGGGGGTACGCTTCGGAGCGAGAACGATTGCCTCGCTGATCGGACGCCGGCCGCATGGGATACGGGAAAGAACCTGACCCCGCACCGCCTGCCCCGATCCGGCCTCAAGCAAGGCGCGGCGCAGACTTGCCGACCTCGCCGGAACGGAGCGATTCGGTCGCATCGAGACTGGGCCAGGAACCCCGCCCGCGCCCGCGGCGATCACGGCGCGGCCGACTCGGACCCGCCCGCCTGCCCTAGCCATGCCTGCGCGCCGCCGCAGCCGCCCTGCCGAAACGCGCGGATGGAGTCCGGCGCAGCTTCCCCGCGAAGCCGAGAGATCGGCGAAAGCCGCCAGACCCTGGCGAAATGGCCCGGATAGGAACAATCCTAAGTAAAGCGACACCGTTCGCTTTACGGCTCGGCCGGACACTGCCCCTCGCAACAGAGGAGCGGCAGATGGTTCTTACGGTACTCGGAATTCTGGGCTTCCTGGCGCTCGGCTATGCGCTCTACGTCGCAGCCGCGCCGGAGAAGGTCGCCGCCGCGCCACAGAAGGCGCTCATCAGCTAGGCGAAACGCCCTGCCGGACAAAGCCTGCGAGGCCAGTTCGGCAACCTGGTATCGCCTTGCGATCGCCGGAACGCCAAACCCGGCTCGGCAATCCAGTTCGGGCAGCCGCCGCGTCTCAACGAACTCGCGCACGAGCATTGGCGCAGATCTCAGCCGTTGCTCGCGCTGCGCGATCGGTGCGGCTTCGAAGCCTTGCGCCCGTTCGATACCCCCGGGAACCTGACCGGCGGATCATGGCTGGGCTTCACGGACCATTGCCCCTGCGAATGGCGGCGGCAGGCGGCCGCTATTCGCCAGGAGGTCCAGCACCTTCCTGGCCCCCGCATAGCTGAGATGCCCCGCGTCGCGGTACAGCGCAACCCCTTCGAGGATGGCGTGGCAGAGCCGTTCATCGCAGATCGCATCGGAGAGGCGGATGTTTTTCGCCCCGGCCGACACCGCAGCGCTCACGAGACTGTCGATGGAGGCCGAATAGGCGCGATAGGTCGGCGCCGACGAGCCGCAACGCGAGGGCTCGCCGACCATGAACCGACCGTCGAGGACCATGAACTTGCCGGCGGCGGTGCGCTCGCTGCAGAGGACCTGCCCGTCGGTAACTCCCGGCGGCGGCGTGACCACGAGGACGTTCTTGCCGGCCGCCGTGAGGTCGGTGACGACCTGGCGCAAATGCTGCTGCGCGTTTTCCAGGCTGGAGGCCTCGACCGTCAGCTCGCCATTGCCTTGCCGCTGGATCATCTGGAAACCCGGCACCGAGTACTGCCAGAATGACGCGGCCAGGATGACCGTGCTGACGGAGCTGGGACCGAGCGCGAACGTCCTGACGGCATCGTTGAATGCGAGGCATTTCTCCGTAACCAGCCGGGCACTGTCCTGCGCGGGATTATACGGGGCATACCCGATGAATGGCGGGCACCCGCTATAGGCCGCCTGCACCATTCCGCCCTTCAGATGTGCCGCAGCCCCCGATGCGAAGACCATCGCATAGGAATCGCCCCAGACGAGGGTTTCGGGCCGGGGCGCGGTCTGGCACGCCGCCCTGCTCTGGAAAACATGGGTGTCGCACGACCGATCGAGGCCGTAGTTCGGCCGGCGAAGATGGGCCCAGTCGGCCCCGGCCACCGAATGGGCCTGTGCGCCGAGCTGGATACCGACCAGTCCCAAGGCCGCGACGAGCGCTCCTGCAGCGTAGCGCCTGGCGGGAACCTTCATCCGCCGGAAGGGCTGCTCCACGAAGAAATACATCAGGCAAGCGATAGCGACCGCGACAAGCAGGCCGCCCACGCGCGCATTCGGGTCCGGAGGTGCCGTCCAGACGCTGTTCATGAAGACGACGATCGGCCAGTGCACCAGATAGAGCGAGTAGGAGATGTTACCGATGAGGGCGAGCGCCCTCGTCAGCGGAAACCGGGACAGGCCGGCGTGGTTGACCAGGATCACGACCAGGGTCGCCGCGCAGACGAGCAGGGCATCGACGCCCGGATGCGGCCATCCCGTGCTCTTCACCGCCAACAGCGAAATGGTCGCTAGGGCCGGAGCCAATGCCCAGGAAAGGCCGCGCAGGCGGGCACCGCGTGCGACGAGCAGGGCCCCCCACGCTCCCATCAGCAATTCCCAGGCTCTCGTCGGGAGCAGATAGAACGTCGCCGTTGGAAACTTCCACGACAGGGCGATGCAGGCGCCGAAGCTCGCAAGGCCGAGAACGACAATCCCCGCCGGCCAGGCCCTGCGCGGCAGGACGAGAAGGACAATCGGAAACAGGAGATAGAACTGCTCTTCGATCGCCAGCGACCACATGTGAAGCAGTGGCTTGAAGCCGGCGGCGACCCCGAAATAATCCACCTCACGCCACAGCACGAGGTTGATGGTGTAGGTGAGCGCCCCGATCGTCTGCCGCGTCAGGGCGGCCATCTCGATCGAATTCAGAAACCAGATCGCGCCGATCGACGTCAGCAGGATCGTCGCATAGGCAGCCGGCAGCAAGCGCTTCGCTCGCCGGAGATAGAACTCGGTGATCGAGAAGCGGCCGTCGGCAATCTCGCGCGTGATCAGCCCGGTGATCAGGAAGCCGGAAATCACGAAGAAGATGTCGACGCCGAGAAACCCCTGCGTGAACGGGCCGAGCTTGAAATGATCCAACAGCACGAGACTGACCGCGACGCCTCGCAGCGCTTGGATATCTGTACGAAAGGAGCTCATAGCCAGATCTGGAGAGAGGGCCGCCGAATAGTCTGATTAGCTGCGCTCGGCCAGATTGCAAGGACCGGGAGATCGCGCAGTATCGCAGCGATCCATCGACGGAAAAACGCTCCGGCGCAGCGGATAAGCTGAGCGGTTCTTACCTGCTGGAGCGCGACGCAAAGCAGTCCATCCTTTGCCAGGAAGCGCGGAAAGGACACGACCGGAATCGATCCTGGCCGCCATCGGATCGGAAACGCCGCAGCAGACTGCGCTCTGCATGGAGAAGGCGGCTCGCCGCAGCCTGGGCCGGCGCCAACGGCGGTCGCTCAGGAAAGGGATAGGAACGGAAACGAAATCGTCACGCCCGCAGTCAGGCGAAACTCGGGCGCAACACCACGCCCAAAGCGTTCGGGAGATCGGCCCGGCGCATGAAAAAACGTTTGGAGGCCTCGCCCGGAATCGAACCGGGGTGCAAGGATTTGCAGTCCTCTGCGTAACCACTCCGCCACGAGGCCTTCCGGGAGATCACGCGGGCGTGATCTCCATAGCGCCGCCTATAACCACATGGCGGGCGCGTCCGCAACCGAAACCGACACGACAACCACAGCGAAAATGCGGCGCGACGTCACGATGACGATTTGCCGGCATGTTGCGTCGCAAAGGGCTTGCACCCGGCGAGCGTCGTCGCTATACGCCCCCCATCGGTCCCGGATAGCTCAGCGGTAGAGCAATCGACTGTTAATCGATTGGTCGCAGGTTCGAATCCTGCTCCGGGAGCCAACAGTTTCAAGGGCTTAGTCGAGAGATCGGCTAAGCCCTTTCTGTTTCGCGCCCACGGCGCCCTCCAGCCTCTCAAATCCCCGCATTTTCCGCTTTTCCGCCTCTCGGAGGCAATGCCGCCTGACCCCGGCGCCCCCGGTCCCCGGTTGCGCGTCAGGCTGCCGCGGGCGCGAGTCGCCCGCCGTCCGGCTCGAATCGCGACACGAGGCAGGCCGACGCAAGTCCAGGGCGACGGGTAATCATCTGGATTCGCCGGCAGCGGGACGCGCTCGGCCGCCCGATTTCGCGACACGGCGCGCGCCGGTACGATTCGTCCGTCGAAAGCCGCTTGCGAACGGCGGGCGCTTGCTCCCCGCTCAGCTTGGGGCCAGCGACGCCATGCGCTATCAGCGCCGGGAACGAATGGGAGGCCAGCGCGTGGCGTATACCGACGAACTCGAGCCGCTGATCGCGCTGGAACAGGACCTGCGCCGCAGAATCGCCCTGCAGATCGCGGCGGAGACCGGCGCACCGGCACGCCCTTCGCCCACCGAGGACGAGCTGGCGGCCGCCGACGAGGCTATCGCCGGCTGGGTCGAGGCCGGCGAAGACGAGCAGGACATGCGCGCCTTCCGGCCGATCGGCCCGCTCCAGGCCCTGCTCGCCGACCATCAGGCGATCTTCGAGCGGATCCTCGACATCCGCGATCGCCGGCTGTCCTGACGCCGCGCCCTCCCGCGGCGACGGCTCTCAGCCGGGCCTGGAGTGGAGATGCTTCAGGTCAAGAAATCCAACGCCATTCCGGCCACAGCGAAGCGGAGCGCCGGAATCCATCGTGGGGAACCGAGCCTTACGATGGATCCCGGAGCTGCGCCGCTTCACGGCTTGTCCGGGATGACGCGGTTTTCCGCGCGAATCCAACCAACGTTAGAGCGTGCGCAGCGTCTTCAGCGCCGCCGCGACGCTGTTCTGGTAATGCGCGACATCGACGCCCTGCGCGATCACCGAATAGCCGAGCTCGCGCACCCTTTTCGACCAGCCGAGATCGCCGGCCATCAGCCCGGCCGCCTTGCCCTTCTCGCGGGCGCTGCGCCCGACATGGCGGAGCGCCGCCTCGAAATCCGGATGATCGAACTGGCCGGGAATGCCCATGAAGTTCGAAAGGTCGAAATGGCCGACCCAGAGCACGTCGATTCCCGGCACCGCCGCGATCGCTTCGGCATTCGCGACACCCTGCGGGCTTTCGATCTGCGCGATGATCACCGTGCGGGCGGCAGCCCTGGCGATCTTGTCGATGGGCGAGCCCGGCAGATAGTCGTCATGTGCCACCCCGAAGGCGGCGCCGCGATGCCCGTTCGGCGGGTAATGCGCGCACGAAGCGATCAGCCGCGCCTGCTCGTCCGTGTTGACCATCGGCACCATCACGCCATGCGCGCCGACATCGAGCGCCCTCGCGATCAGGCTGTATTCCGTGGTCGGCACCCGGATGATCGGCGCGATCGAGAGCCCCCGGCAGGCGGCGCAGAGCATCCGCATCGTCTCGAAGCTGGTGGCGGCATGCTCCATGTCGAGCAGGATGAACTCCGCCCCGGCGGCCGCCGCGATCGCCGGCAGCCCCGGCACGAAGAATTCGAGGGCCATCGTCCCCGCCACCAGCTCGCCCGACTGGATCCGCGCCTTCAGCCCGCTTGCACCGCTCATCCGATTCCTCCCCTTGCAATGGAATACGCCCATCTGAGCGCATCCAGCGCCCGGCGCCGCATTGCTAACTCGGCAAGGGGCACCCGACGCGAACGCAAGGCGGCGACGGCCGCACCGACATGGCGGCAGTGTCCGGCCGGTTCAGGTGTAGGAATCGGGAATCAGGATCGGGCTGGTGCGGACGGCGGGAATCGAACCCGCACACCATCTCTGGCGAGGCATTTTAAGTGCCTTGCGTCTACCAGTTTCGCCACGTCCGCGCCGGGACACGGTTAGCCTTCTGCGTGCGCGGCCACAAGGGCAAGCGCTGCATGCCTGCCTTCGGAACCGACCCGTCATCCTGGACAAGCCGCGAAGCGGCGCAGCTCCGGGAGCCATCGTAAGGCTGCTGCGCTCTACGATGAATCCCGGGGCAAGCTCGGGATGACGGCACTTGTTGGGAGTCGTTGGTGAGTATCGCCGGGGTCAGCGCCGGCGGCTCGGCTTGTACCATTCGACGCCATCGGGATCGACATAGAGCCCAGGCGCGACATCGGAGCCGATCTTCTTCTCCTCCATCGGCACGCGCACCGTGTCGTCGCGGTCGCCGCGGCGGATATAGGGACCGCTCGCCTGGGCGTGGCCGCGCGAGCCATCACCGCCGCCGATCACGGAGCGCCGCCCGGCGACCTTGTCGTCGAGCGCCGCGACCTTCCGGGCCGAGAAGGCGATCTTCGCCGAGCCCTCGACGATCGGCAGCGCCTTGCTGGCTGCCCCCTCGCCGCTGACGCGGATGCCGACGAAGCGCGGCACATAGGTCGCCCCGCCACCGCCGCGCGCCAGCGCGTCCCAGCCACCGGTGGTCGAGACCTGGGCGCCGCAGCGCTTATGCGCACGCTCGCACGCCGCCCGCGAGGCATAGCGCGGCGCCTTCTGCTCGAATTCGGCGCGGGCATTGCGATAGGCAAACTCGCACTGCTCGGCCGAGAGCTTGCCGGCTTCAATGCATTCGTCGCGGCGCACATAGGTCTGCCCGACAGCCTGCGCCGCGAGATCGGCCGACGAAAGCGCCAGCCCGAACGCGAACAGCGAGGCCATCCTGATCATGGCGACGGGAAGGAACAGCAGCATGGCCCCTCTGAGATCATGCGATTGTGGCGTTACAGCAGCGGCCGCATCGTGATCGCGAGCTCGCGCGTCGCGCCATAATCGATCTTGCCGTTGCCGAGCACCGGGATGGCCCGGGTGACGAGCAACGCCTTCGGCATCCACAGTTCCGGGAAGCCCTGGAGCTTCGCCTCGTCCTGCAGCGCCTTCTTGTCGCCATCCGGCTTTTCGGTGACGAGCACGAGCTGCTCGCCCTTGCGCAGGTCCGGCAAGGCGACGACGACGTGGTTGAAGCCCGGCCACAGGCCGGAAATCATCGATTCGACCGCCGCCAGCGAGACCATCTCGCCGCCGAGCTTGGCGAAGCGGCGCGCCCTGCCCCTTATGCTGACGAAGCCGTCCTCGATCGCGACGATGTCGCCGGTATCGTGCCAGCCGCCCTCGGGCGGGGCGAGCGTGCCCGGGCTGTCGGCGTTGAGATAGCCCAGCATCACATTGGGCCCCTTCACCATCAATCGGCCGCCCTCATGGATGCCTTCGACCGGCTCCAGTCTCGCGGTGATGCCGGGCAGGAGCCGCCCGACCGTGCCTTCGCGCATCGCGCTCGGCGTGTTGACCGCCAGCACCGGCGCGCATTCGGTGCAGCCATAGCCTTCGAGGATGGTGGTGCCATAGGGCTGCCACAGCGCCCGCGTCTCCGGCTTCACGCGCTCCGCGCCGGCGACGACATAGCGCACGCACTTGAGGTCGCCCTCGCTCGCGGCACGGGCATAGCCTTGCAGAAAAGTGTCGGTCGCGAGCAGGAAGGTCGCGCCGGTTTCGGCGATTAGCCGCGGCACCTGCTTGTAGTGCAGCGGGCTCGGATAGAGCACGACCTTCATTCCGTGCAGCAGCGGCACCAGCATCCCGGCGGTCAGCCCGAAGGAATGGAAGGCCGGCAGCGGGTTCATGAAGATGTCGCGCTCGGAGATGGCGCCCTGCGCGTGCTGGAAGACCTGCCGCGCATTGGAGACCAGATTGGCATGGCTCAGCACCACGCCCTTGGGCTTGCCCTCGGTGCCGGAGGTGAAGAGCACGACCGCCGGATCATCCGGTGCGGCGGCGTAGCGCCGGTGGATCAGGCCGGGCACCAGCGAGGCGAGCGCGCCGAGCGCCTTGTCGAGGCTGGTCAGCTCCTTGCGGACATCCTCGAGATAGATCACCCGCCGGCCCTGGCCGATCGCCTCGATCACCTCGTCGAGCTTGGCCTGGTCGATGAAGCGCTTCGAGGTGACGATGGTCGAGAGCGGCGCGACCTCGCAGGCCGCCTTCAGGTTCTTCGTCCCGGCGGTGAAGTTCAGCAGCGCCGGCACCCGGCCATAGGCCGACAGGCCGAACAGGGTGACGGCCATGCCCTGCATGTTCGGCAGGAGGAGGCCGACCTTCTCGCCGGCTTGCGTCTGCGCCGCGAGCTTGCGGCCGAGCACGAAGGCTCCGAGCACCAGGCGACCGAAGCTGATCGGCTGGCGCTCCGGATCTTCGAGCGCGATCCGTGCCCTGCCATGGCGTGAGACGGCGGCGAGCAGGGCCGAGAACAGCGTGGTGCGCGCCCCTTCCGCGTCGAAGGGCTCCGCCCCGAATTCCGTGGCCGCCATGCTCCGTCCTGCTCCCGGCTGCGTTTCCTCTGGCGCCACCCTAAGGCGGGATGGCTTGCGAGGGAACGGCGCAGGCGCCGGTCAGCGCATCGGCGGGGCGTAGAGCACGCCGCCCATGTTCCAGAGCTGGTTCAGCCCGCGCGGAATGCCGAGCGGCGAATTCACCCCGAGATTACGCTCGTAGATCTCGGAATAGTTGCCGGTCGCCTTCACCGCGCGGATCGCCCAGGCATCGTCGAGGCCGAGCGACTTGCCGAAGCCGCCCTCCGCCCCGGTGAGGCGGCGCACATCCGGCTTGGTCGAGGCGGTCGCCTGGTCGGCATTGGCCGAGGAGACGCCGAGTTCCTCGGCATTGACCAGGGCGAAGTTCACCCATTTGACGATGGTGAACCACGGGAAATCGTCGGAGCGCGTCACCGGGCCGAGCGGCTCCTTCGAGATGACATCGGGCAGGATCACCGCATCGCCCGGCTTCGACAGTTTCAGCCTTTCGGCATAGAGCGCCGACTGGTCGCGGGTCAGCACATTGCACTGGCCGGACTGGAAGGCGGCGAGCGCCTCGGCGGCACTCGGAAAGGCCTTCTCCTCGATATCCATCGAATTGGCGCGGAAGAAGTCGCCGAGATTGAGCTGCGTCGTCGTCCCCGCCTCGACGCAGACCTTGGCCTTGTCGAGCGAAAGCGCGCCGTCGACGCCGAGCGAGCGCGCCACCAGGAAGCCCTGCCCGTCATGATAGGTCACGCCGGCGAAGGCGAGGCCGAGCTCGGCCTCGCGGCCGAGCGTCCAGGTCGAATTGCGCGAGAGCAGGTCGACCTTGCCGGCTTTCAGCGCCTCGAAGCGCTCGCCGGCCGAGAGCGGCGTGAAGTTGACCTTGCCGGCATCGCCAAGCACGGCGGCCGCGACCGCCCGGCAGAAATCGACGTCGAACCCGGCCCAGCGGCCTTGCGCATCCTTCTCGGAGAAGCCGCGCAGGCCCTCGCTGACGCCGCATTCCAGCGTGCCGCGCTGCTTGACCTTGTCGAGCGTGCCGGCAGCGGCAGGCAGCGCGACGAGGCTCGCGGCGAGCACGGCGAGCGCCGCTGGCTGGAGACGAATTCGGAACGCGCCTGGCATGGGAACCGCTCTCCTGATTGATGAATGGCGTCCGGCCCTAAGGGCCGGTCAGATCGTCGCCTTGTGGCGGACCACGACCTTGGTCCCGAGCGGAACGCGCGAATAAAGGTCGATGATGTCGCCATTGGCGAGCCGGAAGCAGCCCGACGAGATCGACTGGCCGATGGTCTCCGGCTGGTTGGTACCGTGGACGCGGAACACGGTCGAGCCGAGATAGAGCGCGCGCGCGCCCATCGGATTACCCGGGCCGCCGGCCATGAAGCGCGGCAGATAGGGCTGGCGCTGCAGCATCTCCGGCGGCGGGCGCCAATCCGGCCACTCTGCCTTGCGGCTGACCTGGACGAGGCCCGACCACTGGAAGCCCTCGCGGCCGACGCCGATGCCGTAGCGCAGCGCCCGGTTGTTGGGCTGCACGACATAGAGGAAACGGTCGGCGCTGTGGATCACCACCGTGCCCGGCGCCTCGTTCGAACGGAAGAACACCATCTGGCGGGCATAGGGCCCTTCCGTGATGGTAACCTCCTCGGTCGAGACCCGGCCCGGCTCATCGCCGACATCCATCGTCTCGGCGGGGGGCGTCATGCCCTTGCCCTGCGCCTGGACGGCGGCCGGAAAGGCCAGCGCCAGCAGCAGTGCCGCGGCGCTGAGGCCGCCAAGAATCCGTGTCGTATCGGGCTTTTTCATACAGGGCCGAGCCTCGCTGGTTTCAGGCGCCGCAGCGGACGTAAACGAAGGTGCCGTAGCGGCGGTTCGCATCGGGATCGACGAAGCGCATCGTCAGCATCGTATCGGTCGCCGAGAGGATCTCGCGGTCCTGCGGGTCGCCAGCCGGCGCCTCGAAACCGAGGAAGTTTCTGCCGCCCGGCCCGCCCTTCAACCGCAATTCATAGGGTTTCGGGTCGTCGGCGACATGCATCATCACGCCGTCGGTCGGCCCCTTGGAGATGGTATAGGGCTGCGAGCAACCGGCCTTGGCCTGCGCTTCGGTGCGCTTGCGGTCCTTCTCGGTATGGAAGGAGGCGATGCCCCAGCGGCCAATCAGGCGCTCGCGCGGAATGGTGGCAGGTCCCGCGGCGCCCGCAGCGGCAACGCCGCTGCCCGGTCCTTCGCTGGTCGAGCCGCAGCCGGCGAGCAACAAGGCAGCGCCGAACAGGCAGGCGCCCGTCGCTGCCCTGCGTCTGAGCATCCTCACAGAACTTGCAGCGCTGTCCCCGTCTGCCGACAGCCACGCCTCCGCCACTGGGTATGACGACGCTCTACGCATGCTTGGCCCCCCCGCTCAGCCCTATCATGGTCTCGGCTTTCCGCCGCGGTCAACGGTCGGTTCGGCCCCGAAGCTTTCGCCCGGCCGAATGAGCGCGTCCTCGCCGCCGCCGCATGGTCATCTCACCGCCCCGCCCTGGCGAGCGGCGCATGGCGGCGATGCGCCGTCCGCCGGCCTTCGAAAATTAACCGAGACAGCACCAAAAAGCCGAATGAAACCAATCTCTTCGGAAAGTGAAGCGCTCGACCCTGCGAGGATTGCCAACAAGCGATTCAGCACTTGCCGATTTGCACGTTGAGATCGCTCTGCCCGCTCGCTATCTCCTGATGCTCAGAGCTGGGAAACGCCGCCTTGTCCGCCGATCGCAACCGCCTCACCGCCCTCATCGCCCTCGCAGCGGCCTCCCTGACCAGTGCCGCTCCGGCGCAGGCGAACTTCCTCGAAACCCTGTTCGGCATCGCGCCGCGGCAGGTCGTGGCGCCGGTGCCCGAGCGCGAGCCGCTGCACATGACCGTCCGCCCACGCGCGCCGAAGGACGGCAAGCCCGGTGTCGCGGCCAAGGATGCGCCGCCGACGCCGCGTGTCGCGCCGATGGAATATGCCAGCGACCCGTACTGGTACCTCAAGGACCCGACGCTGAAGAAGGGCGACATCATCGTGCTCGACGGCCGCGTCGTCGTCTTCAACGGCGGTGAGCGCAGCTACAGCAGCTTCCTGTCGATCAAGGAGAGCCGGCTGCTCTCCGAACGGTCCAAGAAGCAGCTCAAGCTCATGGTCTCGACCCCGATCGACAACCACACGGTCTGGGAACCGGCCGAGATCATGAAGAGCAATGGCGCGATGACGACCGTCGAGGTCTCCGAAAGCGCCCGCTGAGCCGCGGCTTTTCCCCACCAGGGGCTGCCAACCAATCCCTTGAAACCATCTGCTCACCGGTCCCGACGAGCGGAGATCGTTACACCAGATAGCGCCTCGCCAGGCCGGCCTCGGTGCGCAGCACTGCCGCCTCGCTCGTCCGCCCCAGGCGCTCCAATTCCGCCGCTGCACTCTCGCGCTCGTCAATCTCGGCCTGCAGCGCAAGGCGCACATCGGCGCAGCTCAGGAAGAGCCGCTCGACCTCGGCCGTCCCGCCGCGGAACTCATGCCTCGTCATCGGCCCGCCTCCCGCATCGGCGGCCGGCGCCTCGGCATTGTCGATCGCGGCGATGAGCGTCCTGACGACCCGCGCCTCGCAAGCCCCGCCCTGCTTCAGCGCCGCGCGCAGATCGGCGAGCAGACGGGCCTTCATCGCCGCTCCGGCATCCTCCAATGGCTCAATTCTCGACACCACAATAATCCCGGTTGCTACCTATAATTCCCTAATATACAGAATTACGGAATCAATTGGGAACAATCAATGTCTGAAAGCCTCGTGACCGTCGAGCAGGCGGCGGTGGAGCTGAACCTCCATCCCAAGACCGTGCTCCGCTACATCCGCGAGGGCCGCCTGCCCGCGACCCGGGTCGGAAAATCCTATCGGATCGCGCGCTCGAGGCTCGACGCCTTCGCCGGTATCGCTGGCGGCCAGCAGAGCGCGGCGGCCGAAGCCCGGGCGACCTGCATCGTCGACATTCCCGACATCGCCTTGGAGAAAGCCGAGCGAATCGCCACCTTCCTTCAGGCCGTGGCGCTGACCGGAGATGCCGATACGCCGCCCCTGCACCTCGAAACCGTGTTCGACCCGCAAGCCAAGAAGCTGAAGGTGGTGCTGATCGGCGACCCGTCCAATGTCGGCCGGATCCTGGAGATGCTGCAGTTGCAAAGGGGGAACCGGCCGTGAGCGGCGCCTACCGCAAGGCCGGCACCGCCGCGGCCGTGCAGGCGCATTACCGACAGATTCTCGACCAATGCCCCGTGCCTTGCGTCGAGCTGCACGTCGCGACACGCCAAGGCTCGACCTTCGTCCTCGCCTGCGGACCGGAAGATGCGCCTCCCGTCGTGCTGCTCCATGGCTCCCAGGCCAATTCGGCAGCCTGGCTGCTCGATGTCCCGCTATGGTCGACGAAGTTCCGGCTCTTCGCGGTCGACATGATCGGCGAGCCCGGCCTCAGCGCACAGGTCAGGCCGGCGCTTGCCAGCGATGCACATGCTCTCTGGCTCGACGATGTCTTCGCGGCGTTGGGATTGTCGCAGGCGGCACTCGTCGGCATGTCGCTGGGCGGCTGGCTGGCGCTCGACTACGCCAGCCGGAGGCCGGGATTTGCGCAGGCGCTGGCGCTGATCTGCCCCGCGGGCATCGGCCGTCAGAAGAATTTCCTGCCGAAGGCGCTGCCGCTCCTGCTGCTCGGGCGATGGGGCAAACGCAAGGCGCGGGAGCTGGTGTTGGGGCCCTTTCCGAAGGTGCTGCCGGAAGCGGTGCGGCCGCTCGCGGAGTTCATGGAGCATATCGGCAGGGTCGTTCGGCCGCGCATGGTCGCCATCCCCTGCCTGAGCGATACGCAGCTCGCCGGGCTCGGCGTGCCGGTGCTGTCGATCATCGGCGGCCGGGACGCCCTGCTCGACTCCCGCGATACGCAGGAGAGGCTGCGGTGCAACGTTCCCCAGGCCGAGGTCTGCTTCATCGAGGGCGGCTATCACTTCCTTCCGGACCAGACGGCCCGCGTCATGGGCTTTCTGGAGCGGGCCCTCGCACCCTCCTGAAGGGTGGGACGGCCGTGCATCGGCCCGCGACTGAGCTTCGAAGGCCGCGAGGGCGCGCTCGAACGCTGGCCGCGCCGCGCGGACCGCGCTCAGGTCGGAACGTAGCTCAGCCTGATCACGCCCTCGCCGACGGGCTCGCTGGCCACCAGACGGAGTCCCGGCCGCGGCCCTGCGAAGAATGGCATGCCGCGCCCCAGCACGACCGGGTGCAAATAGAGCCGGTATTCGTCGATCAGCCCGAGCTCGGTCAGGCTTTGCGCCAGTTCCGGCCCGGAGACGGCGATCTCCCCGGCAAGCCGCGCCTTCAGGCCACGGACCACCGAAGCGAAGTCCGCTTCGACGAGCGTCGCATTGGGACCGACAGATTTCAGCGAGCGCGAGACCACCCATTTCGGCTGCTTTCGCCACGCCATCGCGAAGTCGCGCCGTTCCGCATCCCAGGCAGGATCGTCCTCGTCCCAATACCGCATCGTCTCGTACATGCGGCGGCCGTAGATGCTGGCGGCAAGGCCGCGCACATGCTCGGTCCAATGGCGAAACAGCACCGGGCCCACCTGCATCTCCGGGTGGAGATCGACATAGCCGTCCAGGGACTGATTCATGCCAAAAACGATCTTCGCCACGCTGCTGGCCTCCCTGCGAGGGTGTTCAGAATAGAGCGCGGCGTGGTCACGCAAAAGTGACACTGGAACGCCTGCTCCGCCGTCCTCTCATGCGCGCCAGCACCGCGATTAGCCCGCCGCCGCTGCCGTGAAGACCGCAAGCTGCGCCGCGAAGGCGCGCTTGAACGCCGGCCTTGCCTCCGCGCGGGCGACATAGGTGGCAAGGTTCGGATGCTCCTCCAGCAGGCCAGAGCCGTGCAGCCTACGCAGCACCGTCACCATCAGGAGGTCCCCGGCGCTGAAGGCGCCGTCGAGCCAGTCCGCCTCGCCGACCCGCCGCGAGAGGTCGCCGAGCCGCTTGCGGATGATGCTCTCCAGGGCCTGCAGCCGCTGCTCGTACCAGGGCTGATCACGTTCGAGGATCGCCGCGAGAGAGCGGTCGAAGATCTGCGGCTCCATCGTGTTGAGCGCCGCGAACATCCAGGCGATCGCGCGCGAGCGGGCATTCGGATCGCCCGGCAAAAGGCCGGCATGGCGCTCGGCGATATGCAGCACGATCGCCCCCGACTCGAACAGGGCGAGGTCGCCCTCCTCGAAGCTCGGGATCTGCCCGAAGGGCTGAAGCGAGAGATGCGCCGGCTCGCGCATCGCCTCGAAAGACAGGAGCCGAACCTCATAGGGCTGGCCGACCTCCTCCAGAGCCCAGCGGACTCGCATGTCGCGGGCGAGCCCCCTGCCCCGGTCGGGCGAGCGTTCGAAGGCGGTGATGATGGCGGTCATCCTCTGCTCCCGACTATTGCCTCGTGCCCGCTGGGCGAAGCGTCCGGCGGCCAAAGGACGAACCGGCACGGCAATTCCCGACAACCCGCCTCTTCCTTTTTTCGAGCGCGAGAACGCGCCTCGCCGCCGGATTCTACCTTTTCCGGCGGGTCAAAGGCCCGTCAGGCATCCTGGCACAGGCTCCGGTCGAACGCGCGCTCTTGCGCCGCACAACTTCACCTCTTTCATCCGAATTTAACTTTCTGGTAAGAGCTTGGGGATTCCTTGCCGGAGATGACGGACCGCCTACCGAGGCAGCCCCGATCCCGTAATCAGGAGGTTGCCGCATGAAGCGGACCGAGATCGCTGCAAACGCTACCCGTCTCTCCGGCAAAAGCCGCCACGGTCGCAAGGCGATCCCGCTCCTGGTTTCACTGGCAGCCCCGGTCCTCGGCGCCTGCAGCATGACCCCGGTCGAGACCGCTTCGACCACGGCGCCCAGCACCACGCCGAAGCAGACCCACGAGGTGCGCAAGCGCGCCATCGCCCTGGCCAAGGCCGATCCGCGCGAGAAGGAATGCCTCGTCCGCGCGATGTATTTCGAATCGAATCGCTCCAGCGAATCCGGCCTGCTCGGCGTCGGCACGGTGGTGATGAACCGCGTGGGCGCGCCGCGCTATCACGACACGATCTGCGGCGTCGTCGGCGCCCCCAAGCAATTCGCCTCCGGTGTGCTGACCCGCCCGATGTCAGCGCGCGACCTGCCCAAGGCCGAGGCCGCCGCCGAAGCCATCCTCGCCGGCAAGCGCAACGAGGCGGTCGGCAACGCCAAGCATTTCCACATGGCGGGCCTGCGCTTCTCCTACCCCAACATGCACTATGTGACGGTGGCCGGCGGCAACGCCTTCTACGTCAAGGGCGAGCGCCCGGAGCGCCGCCGCATCGAGGAGCCGAGCTCGCAGGTCGCCGCGCTTTCCGAGCCCGCGCCGCTCGCCACCAGCGCCACCTCGGCTTCGACCTCCTTCGCCAGCGCGCCGCTCGCTTTCGCCCCGGCCGCCCCGGCTACCGCGATCGCCCTGCCCACGAGTTCGGCCTCCTATGTCGTCGCCAATGCGACGCTGCCACCGAGCCGCCCCTACGATCTCGGCATGTCCCGCAAGACCGCGCAGGCCTTCATCGCGCCGCCGAAGAGCGACGCCCGCATCGCGGCGCTGATGCCGCCCTCCCGCCCGCTGCGCGGCACCCTCGCGCAGGACTGACGCGCGCCTAACGCCGCAAGCGCTGGCCGCTCCGTCATGGTCGGGCCTGTCCCGACCATCCACGTCGTCCTTCACGAAGCGCGGTGTTCAAGCCGTGGATGCTCGCCACGAGGGCGAGCATGACGGATCGGCGATCTCAGCCGAACGCACCGATCTCGTGCTGGATCGCGCCTGAGATCTCGCGCAGCAGCGCAAAGCACTGCCGCATCGGCTCGATCACGTCGCGGTGCAGCGCCGCATAGGCGCCGCCCTCGCGCGGCCCCGGCGGCTCGCCGAAATCAAGGCCGAGCGCCGCGTCGGGATTGAGCGGGAAGATCTCGCCTAGCATCACTAGCGCCCCGTTCATGTCGAGCCTCAGGATGCGTTCGAGCAGGAGCTCGCGCGTCACCCCGGCATGCGGCCGGAAATCCGGGATATGCGTCGCCGAGAGCCAGATCCGGTGCAGCAGCGAAAGGCGCAGCGTGTGCAGGGCGACCAGCCGCACTGGCATCGCCGGCGGCTCGCCCGCCGCCTCCTTCAGCTTCAGCCGGTCCGAGGCGAAGCGCCAGAACAGCCGCCTGAGAGCCGGCGCGAGATCGAGCCGCGCCAGCGCCTCGGCGACGGCGAGCAACTCGTCGCGCCGCCCCTCCCGCTCCGTCCGCCTCGCCCGGTCGAACCAGGAGCCGGCATCGAGCGTGTCGAGATAGGCGCGCAGCACATCGAGATCGCTGTTCGCCATGGCATGGGCCGCGAGGCGATAGGCCCGGCCGAAGCGCTCCGAACTCTCGCGCATGCTCGCAAACAGCTCGGGCGCCCGCCCCGCCGCCTGCCCGATGCCGTGCACGCTGTTCGCCAGCCAGCCGAGTTGCTGCAGGATGGCGTTGTTCGGGATGGCCCGCAGTTCCCTGGGATGGCGGATCACCGTGGGGCCGCCGGCATCGCTCTGCCGCGCCGCCGGGCGCGAGCCGGTCTTGTCGAGCAGCGAGGGACCGAAGGTGCCGATCAGCGCGGCATAGCCGGGATCGTCGACGAGATGGGTCATCTCCTCGCGCACGGTCTGGAAGAACTCGGTGGCGAAGTCCGGCTCGGCATAGATCGGATCGTCATCGCCCGCAGTTGCGTCGGCGAACATCGCCTCGGCGATGCGCGCCACCGTCGCCCCGGCGAGCCCGCTGGTGCCGAACAGCAGGTAGCCGTCGCTGCCCTGGAAGCTGGTCTCGCGCGTCACCTTGACGCCGGCCTTGGCGAAGGCGCGCCGCGGCCATTCCGGATCGAGATAGGCGAGCCGGTCCTTCAGGCTGTCGGGATGGGCGCCGCGCCCGGCCGACTCGCCATGCGTGTCGAAGATGACGAGCTCGATATCGGTGAGGCCGTAGCGCTGCAGCAGCTCCAGGATACGACTGCGCAACCGCTCGACCCAGAAGGTCGCCGCGACCTGGCCGATATAGCGGCCGGAATCGGAATAGCCGAACTGGACGCAGAGCCTGCCATGGCGCTTGAGATAATCGCGCCAATGCGGGCTGCGCAGCGCCTCGTCGATGATGCGCGGGCCTTGTTCGAGCGCGTCCGAGGTCTCGAACAGCGGGGAGATCTCGACGAGATCGGCGATGCCGAAGCGCTTCGCCAGATAGAGCGCTGACAAAAGCGTGTAGCCGGTCTCGGTCTCGGCGATCAGGAAGCGCACCGGCCGCGAGCCGTCGACATGCTTCACGATCTGCGCGACCATCATCATCATCCGCGCCGCCGAGGCGCGCTCGACCGCGAGCGCCCCGAAATCGACCGGCGTCGGTTGAGCCTTAGCCAATGCCTGGTTCGCGGCGGCCAGGAAGGCGCGCCTTTGCGCCGGCTGGGCCGGGTCCTCGTCGAGCGGGATCACGCCGCGCATCGCATTGTGGAGCTGCGAGGCGTTCAGCCGGAAATGCGGCAGCGCGATCGAGACGCCATGGGCGATGACGCCGGCCCGCGCCAGCACCAGCGCGCTCGCGATCGCCTCGTCCTCGGCCAGCACGATCGCCTTGTCGAGCGCCGCCACGAGCTTTGACGAATCCGGCAATGCCGCCTCGCGCTCGCCGACCAGCGCCAGCGAGAAAGCCTGCAGGGCCGCGATCTCCGGCTTGCTGTTCAGGGGCGGGCAGAGCGCAAGCTGCCGCTCGACCGCTGCGAGCGCGCCCTCGACCAGCGCCCTCACCTCGGCGGCTGCCGGCGCTTCCGGCAGCTTCTCCAGCAGGCGGAAGAACTGGCCGCGCTTCGATTCCAGCCGGTAGCGCAGCGTGTCCCACCAGCCGATGTCGGTGCGCCCGTCAGTGTCGCAGCCGACCCAGGAGGCGAGCTGCAAGGCGCGTGGACTGAGCTCGCGCCAGCGCTGCGGCCAGCGTGCCCGGGCCTCTTCGAGGAAGGCGGCGTTCAGCCGGTCGATCGCGTCGCGGGCATTGCGCACCGCAAAGCGCGCCTGCTCGAACTCGTCCTGCAGGGTGATCGCCGCATCCGGCCGGAAGGAAAGATCGGCCGACCTCAGCACCGCCGCCTCGCCCGCATTCGAGACGAGTTCGGCCAGCGCATGCGCCACCGCCCGGCTCATGCCGAAGGTCGGATGTGCGGTGAAGACGGCCGCGAAGCGCACGCGGGCCAGCGCCGCGCCATAGGCCTCGAAGGGCTGGGCCGAAGCGCTCGCCTCCTCGCCGACGCGCCGCGCCAGCGCCGCATAGGCTTCGGCCTCTTCGCGCTCCAGCCCGACATAGGAGGCGACGCGCGCCGCCCGGTCGGCGAGCGCGGCGCGGCCGAGCTGGCGGATCAGCGCCGCGGTGTCGGCGAGCGTCACCTCGCCGCGATCCATCTTGCGGGTCAGCCAGAGCGTGACGCGTAAGACCGGGTTGCCGAACGGGTCCTCGCGCGCATCCGAGCGCGCCTGCACGATCGCCGCCGACAATTCGCTCGCCAGCGCCGTTGGCGACAATTCCTCCGCACCGGCCACGCCGCTCTCCGTCTTTTTAAATCGTTTGATGAGGCGGCTCACAGGTGAGCAGGATTCCAATTCTACCGCAACCGCGAAAAGCAATGCGGCGCTGCAGCAGCGAGCATTGCCGCACGAGCGCAGGGAACCCCTCCCCCTTGCGGGGAGGGGCAGGGCTGGGGGGTGGAAAGTCGGGCAGAGCGCGCCGAGCGATGCACTGGCCGGCCTCTACCAGCAGCCGCGCACCCGGTCGGGCGCCCCCCCCATCCCCAACCCTTCCCCGCAAGGGGGAAGGGAGGAGCCAGACCGACCGGCGTGGCGCTGAGGAAACCATGCAGGAGAGGATTCCCAGCGCCTTTCCCGTCATGGTCGGGCTCGTCCCGACCATCCACGTCTTCCTTTGCGTCGTGCGACGTTCGAGACGTGGATGCTCGCCACGAGGGCGAGCATGACGCCGAGACACCGGGCACAACCCGCCGAACAATCCCCGCCTCCAAAACCTCGCTTATGCTTCTCCCCGTCCCGCCCGAACCGAGGGGGCTTCGCGAGGCATCATGAGGCCGGGCGGGAGAGCGGTCTTCGTGGCGAAAGGGCCTTGCGAGCCCGAGCGAGCGCGCTCCGCAAAGGTGCGATCCACTTTTGCGGCCGGCCTGCCCGCTCCACCGCGGAGGGGTTTTCGTCGATGGGAGAGGCCCTCCCAGTCCTGCCGGACGTAACCAGACGGCGAAGACACCATAGAGAACCGCGCGCGGGATCGGGAGGCGGCCAATGGCGCTGCTTCGACAGAAGACATCGACATTCGGCACGCAGCCGTCGACTGCGACGCCGCCCGGCCCCGCGCCCTCCCTCGGACGGCGTTCCCTTCAGACCCTCACGGTGGAAGCCGGCGGGAGGCACGCGCATGCCTCCCTACGCACTGCCTTTGCCCTATGCGCGTGTCGTCCCGGGCGACCGCAGGGAGACCCGGGATCCATGCCTGAACCTCTTTCGGAAGGGCTCAGGCATGGATCCCGGCGCTCCGCTTCGCTACGGCCGGGATGACACGCGGTTCCCTCGAAGCGCAGTACGCCCTAGCCTGCCCCACCCCGACGCCGAGCCCCCATGAGACGAAGCAGCCCGCCCCGCCTGCCCGCGCCCTATCTCCGGCGCATCTGGCTCGACCGCGCCGCGGTGCCGGACCCTGCGGCCTATCCTGGTGCCTGCCCTTCCTGCGCGAGGACTTCGCGCTGTCCTTCGACCGGGCGATCACCATCATCGTCGGCGAGAACGGCACGGGGAAATCGACGCTGCTCGAAGGCATCGCCGCGCTCGCCGGCTATGACGAGGCCGGCGGCGGCAAGGGCTACCGGCCGGTCGACCATGCCGAAGCGGTCGAGGCGATGGGTGGCCGGCTCGCGGGCGCCCTGAAGGCAAGCTGGCTGCCAAAGGTCACCGATGGCTGGTTCTTCCGGGCCGAGAGCTTCTTCTCGGTGGCGCGCTATCTCGATCATGCGGCCCGCAGCTCCGGCCATGCGCCGCCCGATTTCCTCTCCCATTCGCATGGCGAGGGTTTTCTGCGCTTCTTCGCGGAGCGCTGCCAGCGCCGCGGCATCTTCATCTTCGACGAGCCGGAATCGGCACTCTCCCCGGCCCGCCAGATCGAGTTCCTCAAGCTGCTGCGCCGCATGGACCGGCTCGGCCAGTGCCAGGTCATCATGGCGACGCATGCCCCGATCCTGATGGCCTATCCCGGCGCCCGCCTGCTGGGCCTGAGCCAATACGGGCTCGATCCCGTGACGATCGAGCAGACCCAGCATTTCCGGATCATGCGGGAGTTCTGCGCGGACCCGGCGACGTTCGTGGAGACGATGATGGAGGAGTGAGGACGGCGCCCTATCGACGCAACTCGAAGACAACCCAGCGTGAAATGGCCGCTTTCGACCCATTTCTTACATATGCGCCAAAGCTACGGGCGCTCAAGCAGCCGTATTGGCGGCAGGGGTATTGGGCTTGGCCTTCCCGAACTCGATGTCAAACGTCTGCTTAAGTTTGAACTCCTTGACCATGAGCGCATGCCACCGCTTTGCTGTGTCGGCGCCAATCTGTTTGCAATCATCGGCGTATTCGAGCAGCGCCACGACTATGCCGTCTGCTTCGATGAGGCGAGGCATGAACCACTCCCGCTCCTCTGATGTCATAAACGTAGTGCCCACGCTGCTCCCGCACTCTATCTTTGCGCCAAAGCGAGCTAGGAGCTTTTCTCTCGTCACAGAATACAATGAGACTAAATCAGTTACCGATGCATGCAGACGATCCAACGCTGCGACATCGTTGAAGAGGGTATCATCCAAGGACAAAACCAGCCCCAATTCGTCCGCAGTAAAGCTAACTTTCTCGGGAGTTGGAGCAATCGGACGGACCAACAAAGCTGGGTGAGCTGTCTCATCGCCATTTGCTTTCGCCAACTCTTCGCGGAGGTCCCTGCTGATGGTATGGCCATCAGACAAAATACGGGTTAATTTGACAAAGAAGGCGAATGCCAACGCTTTTCTCTTTTCTTGCCTATCCTCGTTTCGCTGCTCAGCGGCTTTGTTGAGGTTGCGCTGATGGAGAACGATATTGATGAAGCCAGACAAGGCCGAGCCAACGACTGCACCACCAAAAATACTGAGCCAGTTTAGGCTCGACGCAGCTTGAGCCACGGAAACAGCTTCACCTGCCATCGATTCCCCCAAAGGCGCAGACGCCTGATCGTACGATTAGACTATCGAGCAGGTGCCGCCTACTCACCCCAACGTCCGCTCCCGACCCACATCAGCCATCTCATCTCGCACAACACCGTATCCACCAGCAGCGAAGACACCCCTGCGCAGCAATGCTAAACCCGCCTCACCACCAACCTCCACCACGCCCGAGTCCCCGCCTTGCCCAGCTCCCTCTCCTCCGCCCGCCTCCAGGCAGCCGTTGAATTCGCGCAGGCGCATGACTCGCCTTGGCCGCGCAGCATGTTCTATCCGGACGGCGCCTATGTCGGGAATCGCGAATGGGACGAGAAAGGTCCCTGGACTGAGATCGTCGGCCCGGTCGAGCCGCGCGGCGGGCCGGCCGGCATCGTGCTGAAGGGCGGCAAGCTCGCCGCCGAATGGGGCGATGTCGAGCGCGCCGACATGACCTTCTCGATCGCCAAGAGCTATCTTTCGGTGCTGGCGGGCCTCGCCGTCGCCGACGGTCTGATCGCCGATATCGACGAGCCCGTGGGCAGAAGCGTTGACGGGCCGCATTTCGCGAGCCCGCACAATGCCAGGATCAGCTGGCGCCACCTGCTCAACATGAACAGCGAATGGCAGGGCGAGATCTTCGGCAAATCCGACCAGGTCGACCACTTCAGGCAGATCGGCGTCGGCGCCGACAACAGCCGAAAAGGCCAGCGCCGCGAGCTCGGCGAACCCGGCAGCCTCTACGAGTACAACGATGTCCGGGTGAACGCGCTCGGCTATGCGCTGCTGCGCCGCTTCGGCCGGCCGCTGCCGCAGGTTCTGCGCGAGCGCATCATGGACCCGATCGGCGCCTCGCAAGGCTGGCGCTGGGAGGGCTACGAGACCTCATGGGTCGAGATCGACGGTGAGCGCATGCAGTCGGTCCCCGGCGGCGGCCATTGGGGCGGCGGCCTGTTCATCAGCGCCCGCGACCATGCCCGCTTCGGCCAGCTCGTCGCCCAGAAGGGCATTTGGGACGGGCGCGAGCTGATCCCCTCCGCCTGGCTCGAACAGTCGCTCAAGCCCTCGCCGACCCTGGCGAATTACGGCTTCCTCTGGTGGCTCAACGCCAACCCGAAGCTGCCGGCGAGCAGCTTCAGCGCACAGGGCGCCGGCAACAACCTGATCTGGATCGACCCCGAGCACGACCTCGTCGCCGTGCTGCGCTGGATCGACAAGGCCGCGATCGACGGGTTCCTCGAGCGGCTCGTCGCGGCGGTGGAGTAGCCCCCCTCTCCCCTCCGGGGGAGAAGGTTCCCCGCACCCGTCATCCGCCGGCGGCGCATGACGTTGCGTCCATGCACCCAGCGAGCAGCGCCCTCGCCTGCCCGCCCTTGCCGCGGCTCCCGCCCCCGCCCATAGAGCCGGCTCTCTTCGCCGGAAAGCCGTCGCGTGACCAAGACCATCCCCCTCACCTCGCGGCCCGCCTTCGGCCTCGCCTGCGGCCTGCTCTGCGCCGTGATCTGGGGCGTGCAATCGGTGGTCTCGCGCCAGTCGGTCGCCGACGGGCTCTCGGCCGGCGACGTCACCATCCTGCGCTTCCTCGCGGCCTCGCTGGTGATGCTGCCCTTCGCGGTGAAGCGCCTGAAGCCCTTCCCGGTCGGCAGGCTCGGCTGGAAGCGGGCGCTGGTGCTGACCGCCCTGGTCGGGCCGGCCTACAGCCTGATCCTGGTCGGCGGCGCCCATTTCGCGCCGGCCCTGCATTCCTCGGTGATCTCGCCGGGGCTGATCCCGGTCTGCACCGCGATTCTCGCCTGGTTCGTGCTCGGCGAGCGCGCCGGCAAGGCCCGGCTCATCGGCCTTGCCCTGCTCGTGCTCGGCATCGCCGTCTTCGCCTTCGAGGCTCTGTCCAACACGCCGACGCGCGCGGGCGCCTGGATCGGCGACCTGCTCTTCGTGCTGATCGCGCTGCTCTGGTCGGTGTTCGGCGTGCTCTGCCGGCGCTGGGGAGCGGATGCGGTCGAGGTCACCATGGCGACCTGCCTGTTGTCGCTCCTGCTGCTGCCGCTGCTCGCGCTCGTGCAGCCGGTCAACCTGATGCAGGTGCCGCTCTCGGCGATCGCGCTGCAGGCGCTCTACCAGGGCGTGCTGGTCGGCGCGCTGGCGCTGTTCCTCTACACCCAGTCGGTCGCGACGCTCGGTGCCGGCGGCGCGGCCCTGTTCCTGCCGCTGGTCCCGGCGGTGACCGCCATCGCCAGCTTCGCCCTGCTCGGCGAGAAGGCCTCGGCGCAGGAGATCGCCGGCATGGCCATCGCCATCACCGGCATGGTCGTGGCGCTCAGGGCTCCGAGCGCGGGCTGAGCGGCCCTTCCGCAGTCACTCCGGGAGGCCTGGGCCCGGAACCGATGGACACCCTGCAATTCCAGCCCGTCATGCTCGCCCTTGTGGCGAGCATCCACGTCTTGAACACGACACTCGACCGCTGAAGGCGTGGATGGTCGGGACAAGCCCGACCATGACGAAATGAGGCGTGTTCATGGGTTCCGGGATCGCCGCTGAGCGGCGCCCCGGAACGACAGGACACATCTTCAGCCCTTATGGCCCTTGGCGATCGGCTCGACATAGGACAGGGCCATATCCCAGGGGAAATAGATCCAGGTGTCCTGGCTGACCTCGGTGACGAAGGTGTCGACCACCGGCACGCCCGCCGGCTTGGCGTAGACCGTGGCGAAATGCGCGTTCGGCAGCATCTCGCGCACGACGCGGGCGGTCTTGCCGGTATCGGTGAGGTCGTCGACGACGAGGACGCCCTTGCCCTTGCCGTCGCCGATGGCGAGGATCGAGGGCGCGATCTCCTTCATCACCTTGAGCTCGGTCTGGTTCTTGTAGTCGTGATAGCTCGCGACGCAGACCGTCTCGATCATCCGCAGGCCGAGCTCGCGGCAGATGATCGCCGCCGGCACGAGCCCGCCGCGGGTGATGCAGACCATCGCCTCGAACGGGCCGGCATCGGCCAGGCGCCAGGCGAGCGCCCGGGCGTCGCGATGGAACTGGTCCCAGGAAACGGGGAAAGCCTTGTTGGTCGGTTCGGCCATGGCGGGGCGGTCCTGCGGAAAACGTGGCTGGTTTTTCCGCAAAGCGCATCCGGCCGGCGCGCGCAAGTGCAAACCGGTCGCTTGTCCCCGCTGCGATGGCCGCAGCGGGTCCGATCCCTGCCGGCCGGGATGGCTGACCCGGCCGGCTCGGGGTCCTAGAACTCCGCCCAGCCGTCGGCGCCGCCGCTGCCGACCCGTACCGCCGTGCGGGCGAGCGGCCTCGCGGCCGGAGCCGCCGCGGGCTTCGCGGCCGGCAGCATGGCGCGCAGATTCGCCACCATCTCGTCGGCCGGGCTGCGCGCGCCGAGCCGGAACGCCCCGACCAGCGCCGCCAGTGCCTGCGTCTCGCCCTGCAATTCGCGCGAGAGCCGGGAGCTGGCATCGGCCATCATCGAGTTCTGCTGGGTCATCTCGTCCATATGCGCGACGGTCCGCGCCATCTCGTCGACGCCATTGGCCTGCTCGACCGCGGCGCTGGAGATGTCGGCGATCGTGCCGGCGACCCGGGTCGCGGCGCTGACGATCTCCTCCAGCGTCTTGCCGGCCTGCTGCACCAGTTTCACGCCGGAGCGGACCTGCTCGCTCGAATTGCCGATCAGCTCCTTGATCCCGTTGGCGGATTCGCTCGAACGCTTGGCCAGCGCCCGGACCTCGGACGCGACCACGGCAAAGCCCCGGCCGGCATCGCCGGCACGGGCCGCCTCGACGGCGGCGTTGAGCGCCAGCAGATTGGTCTGGAACGAGATCTCGTCGATCATCGAGATGATGTCGGCGATCGCGGTCGAGGCCTGCTCGATCCGCCCCATCGCCGTGACCGCATCGGCGACGATGGCGCCGCCGCGCGAGGCTACGGTCTTGGCCTCGTCGCCGAGCGCCGCCGCCTGGCGCGAATTGCCGGCGCTGGTCTTGATCGAGGCGGCGAGTTCCTCGGTGGTCGCCGCGGTCTGCTGCAGGCTCGACGCCTGCGCCTCGGTCCGCTCGGCGAGGTTGACGCTTTCCGAGGCGATCCGGTCGGCCGCGGCCGCGACCTTTCCGGAGATCCCGCCGACGGTGCTGATCACCTGCGCCATGTTGTCGAGGAGCTCGTTGATGCCGTTGCAGAGATCGGCGACCTCGCCCTCCTTGCCCGCCATCGGGATGCGCTGGGTCAGGTCGCGGTCCTTGGCTCGGCCGATCACGCCCTGCGCCTCAGCTACCGCCTGGGCGAGCTGGCGCGCCGCCTTCTGCTCGCTGATGTCGGTAGCGTATTTCACCACCTTGGTCGGCTGCCCCTTGGCATCGAAGATCGGGTTGTAGCTCGCCTGGATCCAGATCTCGCTCCCGCCCTTGCCGAGGCGCAGATACTGGCCGGCATCGTATTCGCCGCGGCCGAGCTTCTGCCAGAAGCCGCGATATTCCGGCGAAGCGCGATAGGCCGGCTCGCAGAACATGCCGTGATGCTGGCCCCTGATCTCGGCGAGCGAATAGCCGGTGACGGCGAGGAAATTATCGTTGGCGTCGAGGATCGTGCCGTCGAGCGAGAACTCGATCACCGCCATCGCCTTGCGGATCGCCTCGAGTTGCCCGGCCATGTCGGCTTCGCGGTTCTTCTGCCCGGTGATCACCGTCGCGAACTTGATCACCTTCACCGGCCTGCCGCCGGCATCGAGGACCGGGTTGTAGCTCGCCTCGATCCAGAGCTCGCTGCCATCGGCGGCGACCCGCATGAACTGGCGGGCCTGGTATTCGCCGCGCGCCAGCTTCGCCCAGAACTCCCGGTAGTCGGCGCTGGCCGCTTCCTGCTTCGTCACGAAGAGGCTGTGGTGCCGTCCACGCACCTCATCCAGCGTGTAGCCCATCGCCTTCAGGAAGTTCTCGTTGGCGTCGAGAATTGTTCCGTCCAGCTTGAATGAAATCACCGCCATCG
Organism: Allobosea sp. WAO; assembly: GCF_001509835.1. Taxonomy (GTDB): domain Bacteria; phylum Pseudomonadota; class Alphaproteobacteria; order Rhizobiales; family Beijerinckiaceae; genus Allobosea. Next base: position 82,802 of record NZ_JXTJ01000001.1, on the reverse strand, counting down.
AGCGGCTGAGCGCCGCCATCTCACCTTCGAGCTCGCGGCGCGAGGCGCCGCCCATGAATGGATTTAGCCGCATGCCCGTCCCCTTGCATTCAGCCCCACGGAGCGCATCCGTAGACAAAAAATAGACGACGGCGGTTTACAGGCCGATAAAAACGGCCACGATTACATGGATAACACAATTGTGATCAGAAAAGCGCGGGAACTAATACTGAAATAGAGACAGTACTCCGTAGTGACTATTCAGATTCGACGACAAAACGCCGGAGGACAGACACGTCCATTCACAAGACAAAATTCGAGCAGCAAGCACGCTCGTAAACTTTAGATTCTTTAAAAATCTTCCAAACTAGGCACTCGCAGGACATAAGCGCGCCTTATACGCCGAACCGGCGTCCGTTCCCCTGCGCAACCTGAAATTATTCCGGCATCGCCTGCCGATCCCGGCTCAAGCCTTCAGGCGCGCCCGCTCCGCCTCGACCATCGCCTGCACGGCGGCGACCGCGGCCATCAGCTTCTCCGGGTCGCGCGAGCGCACCACGAGATTGGTGTCCGGCCCGGTTTCCGACCAGAACGGATAGGAGCCGATCGTGGTATCCGGATGGGCGGCGGCGATGGCCGCGAGCGGGGTCCCGATATCGCCTTCGCGCAGGCCGGCACGCACCGTCTCGGAGAGGATCTTGACTCCGGTCTTCAAGGTCGGCGCGACGACGTCGAGCATCGCCTGCATGATCGCCGGCACGCCGGCCATGACATGGACATTGCCGATCCGGAAGCCCGGCGCCTTCGACACCGAATTGGCGATCAGGTCGGCCCCGGCGGGAATGCGCGTCATGCGCATCCGGGCCTCGTTGAGCTGGTCGGGCGGGAAGCGCTCGGACAGCATGGCGACGGCCCGCGGATCGTAGTCGATCGGGACCCCGAAGGCACAGGCGACGGCATCGGCGGTGATATCGTCATGCGTCGGGCCGATACCGCCCGTGGTGAAGACATAGGTGTAGCGCGAGCGGATCGCGTTCAGCGCCGAGACGATCTCGTCCATCAGGTCCGGCACGACCCGGACCTCGCGCAGCTCGATGCCGATATTGGTCAGGAATTCGGCGATGTAGCCGATATTCTTGTCCTTGGTGCGCCCCGACAGGATCTCGTCGCCGATCACCAGGATCGCGGCGGTGACCGGTGGCGCGAAGGTCTTGGTCGACGGCGCGGTCATGGGCATGTCCCAGGTTGGGCAGGCGCGAAGGCGCCTGCTGCGAATCCCGGAAATATGCGCCTCGCTGCCATACGCTCAAGCGGCGCGCCTTGCGGGGCGGTCATGCGCGCCAGGCTGGATCAGGAGGCCTTGCGCTCGTAGACGAGGTTGAGCCGGGTCTGTGCCAGCAGGCGATACCCCTTGGCTTCCAGCAGCGCCGGAAGATCGACCTGCCAGCGGGCGCGCGAATCCTCGATGATGATGAAGCCCGGCCAGAGCGCCTCGGGCGCGTCCTGCAGGAAGGGCTCCAGGATCAGGTCCTCGGCTCCCTCGACATCGAGCTTGATCGCATCGAGCTTCTCATAGCCCTCGCTCTGCATCAGTGCGAGCAAGGTCGTCGCTGGCACCCGTACCGAGGTCGAGGTGCTGGAACGCAGAAGACGGACGCTCGATTCACCCTTGTTGGCGGGGTCGAGGAAGAGCGTCAGCTCGCCCGGCTTGTCAGCTAGCGCACAGGCCACGGCCTTGATCGTGCCGAAGGGGTTGCGGGCGATGTTGTAGGTCAGCCGCGCGAAGATCTCCGGCTGCGGCTCGACGGCGAGGATGCGCGCCCGGCGCCCGGCCTTAGCGGCGACGAACAGCGAGTAGGCCCCGATATTCGCGCCGATATCGATGAAGCAGAAACCCTCGCCGATGCGCGCGGCCAGCAGCTCCCGCTCGCGTGCGTCGAAATATTGCGGCGTGAACAGCACGCGCTTCTCGCAGACATTGCCGTCCGGGTAGAGCCGCATCTGGGCGCCCAGCGCCTCGATGTCGACCGGACGGCCCTTCAGCGCCTTGAGCCCCAGCCGGCGCAGCGCGAAGGCGAACTTGCGCCCGAGAAAGGAGCCGGAAGCGCGGCGCGTGCGCGCGATGATCCGCGCCACCAGCCCCTGCGGCGCGAAGGTCCCGTAGGGCTGTTCCTCGCCCGAAGATGTTTCATTGAGTGCCATCGGCGCGCTGATACACCCCACAGCGCTTGCGCGCCAGCCGCCGAATGCTGACGACTGCAGGAGAGACTTGCACCTGGCCGGGTTCTGGTCGCTGATGGAGCGAGGCGCGGCCTTTCGTACCGAACCGGCAACGACGCCGCCACCAAGGAGGGTCGCCATGCTGAAATGCGCCTTTGCCCTTGTTGCTGCCCTGTTGCTGGCCTCGTCAGCTCAGGCCCAGGTCGAGCCTTTTCCGCCCGGCTTCAGGACACAGGAGATCGCCACCAACGGCACGACGCTGCATGTCCGCATCGGCGGCAGCGGGCCGGCGGTCGTCCTGCTGCACGGCTATGGCGAGACGGGCGACATGTGGGCACCGATGGCGGCCGACCTGGCTCGCGAGCGGACCGTGATCGTACCCGACCTGCGCGGCATGGGGCTTTCCGCCCAGCCTTCGGGAGGATTCGACAAGAAGAATCAGGCACACGATATCGCCGGCATCCTCGACAAGCTCGGCATCGCCAGGACGGAGCTCGTCACCCACGATATCGGCAACATGGTCGGCTTCGCCCTTGCCACCCAGTACCGCGACCGAGTCTCCCGCTTTGTCCTGATCGATGCACCGCTTCCCGGCGTCGGCCCCTGGGAGGAGATCCTCAAGAACCCGCTGCTCTGGCATTTCCGCTTCGGCGGCCCGGATATGGAGCGCCTGGTCGCCGGGCGCGAGCGCATCTATCTCGACCGCTTCTGGAACGAATTCTCCGCAACCCCGGCCCGCTTCAGCGAAGCGGCGCGCGAGCATTACGCGGCACTCTACGCCCGGCCGGGCGCGATGCACGCCGGCTTCGCCCAGTTCGCCGCCTTCGATCAGGATGCGATCGACAACCGGGCCTTCCTCGCGCAACAGGGCAAGCTCGCCATGCCGGTGCTGGCACTGGGCGGCGAGAAATCGTTCGGGCTCACCATGGCGGAGGTCATGCGCTTCGCCGCGTCCGATGTCAGCGAAGGTATCGTCCCCGATTCCGGACACTGGATCATGGAGGAGAACCCCGGGGCGACCGTAGCCACCGTGCGCGCATTCCTCATCGGCAAGCCCTGACCCACGATCGCCATCGGCCTGGGGCCGCCCCCCTCCATCCCGCGGCTGCGACCGCATGAGCCGGCACCGAGGGGCTGGAACGCTTGCGCGCACCATCAAACGCAATAGATAAGAAGCTCAAGGAGTGCCCCTTTCGACATGACCCTCGACGAATCGATCGCGCGCGTGAGACGCGAAGCCGCCATCAAGCTGCACGGCGCCGAGGCCTTTCACGGCATGCGCAAGGCCGGGCGCCTGGTCGCGCAGGGCCTCGACATGCTCGCCGACGAGGTTCGGCCGGGCGTGACGACCCAGCGACTCGACGACCTCGCCTTCCAGTTCGCCATGGACAACGGCGCCTATCCGGCGACGCTGTTCTATCGCGGCTACACCAAGTCGATCTGCACCTCGATCAACCATGTCGTCTGTCACGGCATTCCCGACGACAAGCCGCTGCGCGAAGGCGACATCGTCAACATCGACTACACGCTGATTCTCGACGGCTGGCACGGCGATTCCAGCCGGATGTTCGGCGTCGGCGAGATTCCGCGCCGGGCCGAGCGGCTGATCGAGATCACCTATGAGAGCCTGCTGCGCGGCATCGGCGCCGTGCGCCCCGGCGCAACCACCGGCGACATCGGCTTCGCCATCCAGCGCTATGCCGAGGGCGAGCGCTGCTCGGTGGTACGCGATTTCTGCGGCCACGGCCTCGGCGAGGTCTTCCACGACGCGCCGAACATCCTGCACTATGGCAGCCCCGGCGAAGGCGCCGAGCTGAAGCCCGGCATGCTCTTCACCATCGAGCCGATGATCAATCTCGGCAAGGCCAGCGTGAAGGTGCTCTCCGATGGCTGGACGGCCGTGACGCGCGACCGGTCGCTCTCGGCTCAGTTCGAGCACACGGTCGGCGTCACCGACGATGGCTGCGAGATATTCACGCTCTCACCCGCCGGCCGCGACAACCCGCTCGCGCCCAGGTAACGCGACCCAAGAGAGCGCCTCGCCAAATGGCCGGGCGCTCGCGCTACAGCCCGAGCGTCGTTTCGAAGGTGCGCGCGAAGCGTTTCGTCGCGACCTCGCGCGCATGCAGCTCGTCATACCATTCGTCGGGTTTGACCGCCTTGCGCAGGTCGACATAGACGATGGCCCCGTTCGAGCTGTCGGCGAGTTGCTTCAGCCTGATATTGAAGGCGTCGAGCATGACCTTGACGATCGCCCGGCAGAGATCGGCCTTATAGACCGGATCTAGCCCCAGGAAATCTTCCATGGTCCGGCCGAGCCAGGCGCCGTTTTTCTGCGGCAGAACGCAGGCATAGCCATGGACCGCGAGCCTGGTCGCGGGCGAGGTCCTCTTCACGATCGCGGCGATCTCGCGATAGAGCGCCATGACGCGGTCGAGCGCATCGACGAAGGCATCCTTGACGTACCAGGCAGCGTCACCCGGCGCGGGATGGCCGACATCGTACTGCCGCACGAAATCCTGGATGCGGCCGCCGCCGACGATGTCGTTGCCGCCGCCCGAGAACAGGAAATGTTTGAAGGCCTTCGTCTTCAACGGCTCGACGAACTGGCGCGCCGCCACCATGTCCTCGAGCGTGTCGCCCCATTGGGCGAGCGTCACGATCTTGTGCCTTTCGCCGAGGAAATCGACCAGGGTGCGCGGATAGATCAGCGGCAGATCGAACCAGGAATCGCCCTCGGCCAGGATGGTCGCGCCGGCCGCGGCGGCTGCCACAGCTCCCTTCGGCGTCGTCGCCTTGTGCGCGAAGGCGCCGGCGGTCGCGGCCCGCAAGGGGTCGAGAATGTCGATATCGCGCGCCAGCGCGGTCGCGATCGCAGTGGCGGACTGTGCGAGCCCCGCGGTGTCGACCGTCCGGCTGTTCAGCTTGAGCCCCGGCAGGAACGGCGAGCCTGCCGCAGGATCGATGACGAAATAGCGCTTGGCCTGCTCGCGAGAGAGCTCGCCATTCTGGACCTGCGCCACGAGACGCGACAGCAGAAGCTTCCTTGCCATTGTCCGCCCTCTGGTATTGGTTTGGGGATAGCCAACCAGACGCTACGTCACGTGTCAAAAAAATTGCAGAACGATAAAATTGACAACCAGGAGCCGCACCATCTCGGTCATCGCGAGCGGCTGCGCCACCGCTTCCTTGAAGGTGGCGATGGCGCCCTGCCCGATTACGAGCTGCTGGAATTGCTGCTCTTCCGCTCGATCCCGCAGCGCGACGTCAAACCGCTCGCCAAGCAGCTGATCCAGCATTTCGGCTCCTTCGCCGAGGTCATCGGCGCCCCGGTCTCGCGGCTGACCGAGGTCAAGGGCATCGGCGAGAGCGTCGCGCTCGACCTCAAGATCGTCGAGGCCTCGCTCAAGCGTGCGATGAAGGGCCAGGTCGCCAAGAAGCCGGTGCTGTCCTCCTGGTCTTCGGTGATCGACTATTGCCGCCTCGCCATGGCCTTCGCCGAGCGCGAGCAGTTCCGCATTCTCTTCCTCGACAAGAAGAACGCGCTGATCGCCGACGAGGTGCAGCAGACCGGCACCGTCGATCATACGCCGGTCTACCCCCGCGAAGTGATGCGCCGGGCGCTGGAACTCTCGGCTACGGCTTTGATTTTAGTGCATAATCATCCATCCGGCGACCCGACACCGTCCGGCGCCGACATGCGCATGACCCGCGAGCTCGTCGACATCGCCAAGCCGCTCGGCATCGCCATCCACGACCACATCATCGTCGGCCGCGACGGCCATGTCAGCTTCAAGGGGCTCGGGCTGATCTGACGAGGGCGGCTATGTGGCCGTTCCGGCTCAGCCCGATGCGGCGGCGCGCGCCGACTGCAGCGCCCGCGGACGGCGCTTGCGGAAGCGTCGCCTCGCCCAGATCACGAGGCCCGTACCCCACAACCCGATCAGGACGACCGACAGCAGCGCGTTGAAGACGGTTCCCAGCAAGGCATGCCAATTGCCCTCGTGCAGCGCACGCGGCCAGTTCGCTGGCGCCGGCTGCAGCCCGTCCCGGGTGACGGCATAGGTCGTCAGCCGGTTGCCTTCGTAGATCCGGGCGACCAGCCGCCCGCCCCGCATCCGCAGCGAGGTCAGGCCGGCGAGGTCGTGATCGCGCGCGATGGCCGAGACAGCGGCGCTGATCGGCAGGCGCTCGCCGCGCGGCCCGGCAGGCCCGCCGCCGGTTCCGAGGCCCATGACGATGAACAGCCCCGTCAGCGGGCTCAGCACGACGAGCGGCAGGGTGAGCCAGGCCATTCCGGCGTGCCAGCCGCCGAGCGTGTTGCGCAGCCGCGGCCAGCCCATGGCGATGCCGAGCCCGGCAAGGCCGATCATCGCAACGGTGCTGGCCGTGACCAGCCAGCCGAGATCCAGGAGCAGCCGCTCGTGCAGGCCGCGCGCCCAGCCGAACCATTCGGCAAGCCCGTCGGTCTCGACCTCCTCACCGCTGGAAAGGCCGACATCGACCGTTCCGTCCTCGCCCACACCGGAGAGGCGGACCAACTGGTCATAGGTGCGAACCGAGAGGCCGGTCGCCTTGCCGTCCGGGTCGTAGCGGTCGAGGAAACCGAGCAGACGCGCTTCTGTCAACGCCGTCGCCGGCGCCTGGCGTTGCGCCAGCGGCTCGACCGACAGCACCAGCCCCGAGACGATGATCCCGAGCAGAGGCAAAGCGAAGACGAGAGTGATCCAGCGGTGCAAGCGGAGCAGATAGGGCTTCAGTCCCATATTGGAATCTTTCTAATCTGTCACCGCCGCGACCTTGCGCCCATCGCGCTGGACGCACAAGCGGCGCCGACGCCGCAGCCGCCCTGCGCAATCCACCTGCAATCCCGGGCATGACTACTGATCCGCATGCGGTCTGCCGGGGCAGACCGAACCAGAGCGCGAGGTACCAGGATGGCGAGAAACTCTGTGCCGTGCGCCGGCGGGCGGAAGCCGGATCTCTACGGAACGAAACCCGCGTTCCATGTCTTCACCAATGGCGCAGGCGCGAGGCGCTGCGGCCAAAGGATCGGATTTTCATGTTCAAGATCGAGCAGACGGCCTACCCGGTCGCTCAGACTATTCTAGGTGAACTCGCCACCACCCACGTCGCCATCGCTGCCGCGCTGGACGGAACAATCGACGCGGAACTGTGGCTGGACCAACAGGCGAAGCCCGAGATCGCGCTCGTCGCCAATGGCGACGCCTATTACCTGGCCGGCAACGCGAGCTGCCACGCCGAAACCCTGGCCGGCATCCGGCAGATCATCCCGGACTGGGCCTATCTCTTCGTCGAAGAGCCATGGCTGGCGCAGCTCGGGCAGGTGTGGAGCAATGCGTTCGCCATCGAGCACCCACGAATCCGCATGGGGCTGCCTCCGAATGGATCAGTAAAGCCGTTCCTGCTGCCCGCAGGCTTCGAGCTCGCGCCGATCGATCGCGCCTTGTTCGCCCGAGCGCCCGGCAATCTCGACACTTTGGAGGGCGAGCTCGAGGGCTGGCAATCTCCCGAAGCCTTCTTCGAAGCCGCGATCGGCTACTGCGTGCTTCACAATGGAATCATCGTCAGTCACAGCCTGACGGACAGCGTCAGCGGCACGCGCTGCGAGGTCGGAGTCGGGACGGTTGCGGGATTCCGTAGACTGGGCCTCGGGCGGGCCGCCGCCTCCGCAACCGTCGCGGAATGTGTCAGACGCGGCCATCACGCCGTCGAATGGCACAGCCACGCCTCGAACCGAGGCTCGCTGGCGATCGCTGCCGCGATCGGCCTCGTCGAACGCGACCGCCACACCGCGCTCAGTTGCAGCCTGCCCGCCGAAAATGCGGGCGATCTGGATCCGGGGCACTGCCTGGAGCTGGCGCATCATTTCGAGAAGGCCAGCGAGGCCATCGACTGGTGCCGCTTCCATGCGGCGGGAGCCTGGGCCCTAGCCGGCGAGCACGAGCGCGCGCTCGAGAACGCACGCCTCCTGATCGAGGGTGGCTGGGAGGGCGAGGCCGAATGGCTGGAGGAGTTCTGGGCGCTTCGGTCGCTCGGTGACGACCCGGCCTTCCACACCCTGCTGTCACGTCAGCGCGCCCAACAGGACGGCTGAGCGGCGATTGCAAAGCCCGGCCGCCTCGAAGGATGCGGCCGGGCAACCGGCTGGGCGGGCCGAAAGCCCCAGGGCGGCTACTGGCCCTGCCCTTCCGTGAAGACCGCGCCGAACTCCTTCATCCGGGCGATATAGTAGGCGGGGTCGATGATGCCGTCGGGAAAATAGAGGCCGGGCTTCAGCGCCTCGCCCCCGACAATCCCGAGCGCGCGTTCGGTCGCGAGCGCGACGCCGAGCGCCGTCAGCGGCGCCTGCCCTTGCGGATGCACGACCGTATGGCGGCGCCTGCCGCGCTCGCCGGATTGCAGCACGCCGTCGAGCGCGATCACGCTCTCGGTCGAGAACGGTTCGCCGCGCCGGCGGCTGGCCGAGACGTCGAAGGCGAGATCGAAGCGGATGTTCTTCGCGCCGGTCGCGTTGGCGAGGCTGAGCACGTCGAGCGGGCCATAGGCGGTGGCCGGCAGCTCGACGCCATCGACGCTGCGATAGCGCGCCGCGGCCTCCTCGCCCGCGATCCAGGTGAAACGGCCGTCCTTCACCGTCAAGGCCGCCGAGCCCGCCTGCGTGATGCGCTCATAATCGGCCAGCGCCGCCTGCCCGCCCATGTCCTGCTCGTCGAGGAGCACGCCGATATGGATGCTGTCGACCGAGCGGAAGGCCTTGGCGTATTCCAGCGTCGGGAACAGCGCCGCGCCGGCAAGCCATTGGCTGGCGAGCACCACCGGCGCCGCCTGCGGCGCATGGATGAAGCGAGCCGCTTCGATCCCGATCTCGAAGGCGCCGCTGGAGACGCTGAGATGCGGGATGCCGTGGCGCTGGGCAAACCGCAGCGCATTGCTCCAGTCGTCCTTGACGAAGACGATGACCGCGCTGAAGCGCGCCTCCGCCGGCAGCCCGAGATCGGGCTTGGAAAGATCGGCCGGGAGCGCCTGAACGCCGAGCCTGTCCGCGACCGCCCGGGCCTTGGCGAGATCGCGGCCGGCGATCGTCACCGGCAGGCCCGGATGCAGGCGGCGGATCATCGCGGCGGCCTGTGCGCCGACGACGCCGGAACCGCCGATGACGAGGACGGGGTGTTGAAGCTGGGGCATCTTTGGTCTCCTGGCGAGGCCCGCCACTCGAAGGCTGGCATTACTACTAAAGGTAACTTACTATAAGTAGGAATGCGTTTTCCCTCTTGTCAAGCGGGCCTTGGCGGGGATTCTTGAATCGCCATGCCAGCGACCTTCGCCCTCGCCTCCACCCGCAAGCTGCCGAAGCAGGAGCGCCGCGAGCAATTGCTCGACTGCGCCCAGGCGATGGTGCGTGAAAAGGGCACCGAAGCGCTTACGCTGGCGCGCGTCGCCGAGCGGGCCGGGGTCAGCAAGCCGGTCGCCTATGATCATTTCGGCACGCGCGAGGCGCTGATGGTCGAGCTCTTCCGGCGGATCGACGACAGGCAGACTGAGCAGCTGGAGGACACGCTGAAGGCGACGGCCCGCCGGCCCGACGCCATCGCCGCGACGATCGCAGCCGCCTATATGAGCTGCGCCCTGGAGGTCGGTACCGAGTGGCACGCACTCTCGGCGGCCCTGAAGGCCAGCGAGGCGATGGACGCTGTCCAACGTGAGCTGGTCGAGCGCTATGTCGGGATCTGGCGCAAGACCTTCCTGCCCTACGCGCCCCATCTCGCTGCGTCCGAGCTCGACTTGCGCTGCATCGCGATCCTCGGCGCCGCCGAGGCGATCTCCGTCGAAATGCTCCGTGGCCGCATCGCCGAGCCGCAGGCAGCTGCGGGCCTTGCAGCCTTGATCACGGCTGCAATCGGCGCCCCGCCCGCACTCCCCGGCTGAGGCAGGCCGCAAGAGCCTCGGCGATCCCCTGAACGGCGGACATGTCTGCGGAAGATGGCTCGGCGGCTTCTCCCGGCCGGACGCCATCGCGATTCAGCGCCGCCGGAACTGCCCAAGAATCCGGCAGAGACTTGTCTAAGCCAATGGCAGCAGGCCCCTTCCCCAACCGGAGCGAATGCGCATAGGCTACCTGAAACAGGGGGAAGAAGCCTGCATGGCGGCGTTCGACGAGATGACGGGGGGAGAAGGCGGACTACGCTCGGCCTATACCGAGCTCGACCGCTGGTTGAAGGAAGCACCACCGGAAATGCTGGCCCTGCGCCGCTCGCAGGCCGAACTCTTCTTCCGGCGCATCGGCATCACCTTCGCCGTCTATGGCGACGAGGAATCGACCGAGCGGCTGATCCCCTTCGACATCATCCCGCGTGTGCTGACCAAGCCGGAATGGACCAAGCTGGAAAAGGGGCTGCGCCAGCGCGTCACCGCGCTGAACATGTTCCTCGCCGATGTCTACGGCAAGAAGGAGTGCCTCAAGGCCGGCATCATCCCGGCCGACCTGGTCTATCGCAATGCCTGCTACCAGCTGCAGATGGTCGATTTCCAGGTGCCGCACGGCATCTACTGCCATATCGCCGGCATCGACATCGTCCGCGTCGACGCCGACACCTTCTATGTGCTGGAGGACAATGCCCGCACACCGTCCGGCGTCTCCTACATGATGGAGAACCGCGAAGTGATGCTGCGGCTCTTCCCGGAGCTGTTCTCGACCCACCGCGTCGCCCCGGTCGACAACTATCCCGACCAGCTGCTCGCGACCTTGCGCTCGGTCGCGCCGCGCACCGCCTCTTCCGACCCGACGATCTGCCTTCTGACCCCTGGCCAGTACAATTCGGCCTTCTACGAGCACTCGTTCTTGGCCGACAAGCTCGGCGTCGAGCTGGTCGAGGGCTCGGACCTGCTGGTCAAGGACGATGTCGTCTACATGCGCACGACCCAGGGGCCGAAGCGCGTCGACGTGATCTACCGGCGCATCGACGATGATTTCATCGACCCCCTGGTCTTCCGCGGCGATTCCGTGCTCGGCGTGCCCGGCATCATCGGCGCCTACAAGGCCGGCAACGTCACCCTGGCCAATGCGGTCGGCACCGGCGTCGCCGACGACAAGGCGGTCTACAGCTACATGCCGGAGATCGTGAAGTTCTTCACGGGCGAGGAGCCGATCCTGAAGAACGTCCCGACCTATCGCTGCCGCGAGCCCGAGGCCAACGCCTATGTGCTCGACAATCTCGAGAAGCTGGTGGTCAAGGAGGTCAACGGCTCCGGCGGCTACGGCATGCTCGTCGGCCCCCATGCCAGCAAGGCGCAGATCGAGACCTTCCGGCAGAAGCTCAAGCTCCAGCCCGAGGGCTTCATCGCCCAGCCGACGCTGGCCCTCTCGACCTGCCCGACCTTCGTTTCCTCCGGCGTCGCGCCACGCCATGTCGACCTGCGCCCTTACGTGCTCTCGGGCGCCAACGGCATTTCCTGCGTGCCCGGCGGGCTGACCCGCGTCGCGCTGCAGGAGGGGTCGCTCGTGGTCAATTCGAGCCAGGGCGGCGGCACCAAGGACACCTGGGTGCTCGACGCATGAGAATGACCGTTTTCACCTGTCTCCGAGTCCTCCCGGAATCCCGGACCTGACCATGCTTTCGCGCACCGCCGACAGCCTTTACTGGGTCTCGCGCTATGTCGAACGGGCGGAGTATCTCGCCCGCATCCTCGATGCCACGACCCGCCTGACCAACCTGCCCTCCGCCTATGGCGGCGCCGGCACCGAATGGCAGAGCGCGGTCGCCACGGCCGGCTGCGAGGACGCCTTCGCCCTCGCCTATGACGAGGCGAACGAACGTAATGTCTGCGAGTTCCTCACCTTCAACCCGGACAATCCGTCCTCGATCCGCAACTGCTTCGCCCTCGCCCGCTCGAACGCCCGTGCGGTCCGCACCGCCCTGACCTCGGAAATGTGGGACGCGCTCAACAGCGCCTGGCTCGAACTCCAGCGCTTCGAGCGCCAGCGCATGGACCGCGAGGAGTTCGCCCGTTTCCTCGACTGGGTGAAGAACGTCTCGCTGGTCTTCGACGGCTCGGCCTACCGGACGATGCTGCGCGATGACGGCTACTGGTTCTCGCGGCTCGGCGTGCATGTCGAGCGCGCCGACAACACCGCCCGCATCCTCGACGTGAAGTATCATCTGCTCCTGCCCGAAACCGAGCAGGTCGGCGGCTCGCTCGACTACTTCCAGTGGACGACGATGCTGCGCGAGGTCTCGGCGCTGACAGCCTATCACTGGGTCTATCGCGAGGCGGTGAAGCCGGTGCTGATCGCCGACCTGCTGATCCTCAACAAGCGCATGCCGCGCTCGCTGGCGAGCTGCTATGAGAGCATCTCGCGCTTCCTCGACCAGATCGGCGATGCCTATGACCGCCATGGCCCGGCCCAGCGCCAGGCCCGCAAGACCCTGGCGAGCTTGGCGAACATGCGGATCGACGCGGTGATCCAGCGCGGGCTGCACGAGTTCATCGAGGACTTCATCACCGAGAACAACCGCCTTGGTGCGATCATCGTCGACCAGTATCTGCAATAGGCTTTCCGCCACCGACGGAACCGAGGACCTCCAGCAGCCGCCATGCGTATCCGGATTTCGCACAGCATCGCCTACGCCTATGCCGAGCCGGTGCGCCAGCTCCGGCAGGTGCTGCGGCTGACGCCCCGCGACCATGACGGCCAGCATGTCATGTCCTGGCGAATCGAGCCAAACATCGACGGCCGGCTGCGCTCCAGCCAGGACCCGTTCGGCAATCTCGTCCACGACTTCTCGGCTGATGGACCGATCGAGAATTATGCGATCGAAATCAACGGCATGGTCGAAACCGTTGATCTCGCGGGCGTGATCCGCGGCGTTGCCGAGAAGGTGCCGCCCGCCGTGTTCATGCGCGACACCAGATTGACCGAGCCGAGCGCCGCGCTGCGCGACCTCGCCGCCGAGGCGGCAGCCGGGGGCGGCAGCGATTTGTCGCGCCTGCACGCGCTGATGGAGACCGTGCACGAGACGATCGTCTGCGTGCCGACCGGTGAGCACGTCGGTATCGGCGCCGGCGCCTGCCTGGAAGCGGGCGAAGGCATCCCGCAGGATGTCGCGCATGTCTTCATGACCTGCGCCCGCTCGCTCGGCGCCCCCGCTCGCTACGTCTCGGGCTATGTCGCGGAATCGGAGACGCTTCCCCATGCCGGCGGGGCCCATGCCTGGGCCGAGGCCTATCTGCCCGATTATGGCTGGATCGGCTTCGACTGCGCCAACGGGCTCTGCCCGATCGACACCCATATCCGCGTCGCCGCCGGGCTCGACTATTCCGACGCGGCGCCCGTCCGCGGCGCCCGCACCGGCGGCAATGGCGAGAGCCTGCTGATCGAGGTCCGCGCCCAGGCGGCGAAGCCGCGCTTGCAGGGGCAGTAGCGCGGGCTGCAAGGCTCCGCCTCGGATCGTCGCATTGTCGCTGAAGCAGCGGCCTGATACCAGCCGCTGTGCTGCGCCGCACCTATGGCCGCGTACGCCCCGCTCAGGAGACCCGTCACGTGACCTATTGCGCCGGCATTCTCGTTCAGGACGGTCTCGTGATGATCGCCGACACGCGCACCAATGCCGGGCTCGACGACATCTCGACCTTCCGCAAGCTCCACGTCTTCTCCTGGCCGGGCGAGCGCACCCTGGCGCTCGCCACCGCAGGCAATCTCTCCCTCACCCAGTCGGTCGTCAGCCTGCTGCACGAGGGTGTGCCCAATCCGGAAACCGGCGAGCCCGAAACCCTGCAGAACGCGCCCTCGATGTTCCGCGCCGCGCAACTCGTCGGCCGCGCGGTCCGCATCGTGCGCGAGACCGATGGCGAGGCGCTGCGCGAGGCCGGCGTCAAATACGACATGTCGCTGCTGTTCGGTGGCCAGATCATCGGCCAGCCGATGCGGCTGTTCATGATCTACTCGGCCGGCAACTTCATCGAATGCGGCATGGATGCGCCCTTCCTGCAGATCGGCGAGCACAAATACGGCAAGCCGATCCTCGACCGCGCCGTGACCTTCAAGACCCATCTCTACGATGCGCTGAAGGTCGGGCTGATCTCGATGGACTCGACCATGCGCTCCAATCTCGGCGTCGGCCTGCCGATCGACATGATCGTGCTGCGCCGCGACGCGCAGGGGCCGGAACTCAACCGCCGGATCGAGGCCGGCGAGCCCTATTTCCATGACCTGCGCGAACGCTGGTCGGCCGCCTTGCGCGCAGCGCATATGGCGATTCCCCGCCCGCCTTACGAACCTTCGGAACCCTGAGCCCACCCGGGGCTTGCAGATGGCGGCCCACTCGCCTGACGAAAACATTCACAAAACCAGATACATATCTGGCTTTTCTGCGGGTGACCCGGCCAAGATCCATCCCCGCAGCGGCCTGTCCTGCTCGGGCTGCCGCGGGGTACATTTTGCTGCCCTGGGCACGAAATCTTGTGATTTCGTGGCGCCGATGGAAACCGGATGGCAAGATTCGCCTGACAGAGTGGACCATCTGCGTGCGCCCGGACAGGTGGAGCATTTTGCCGCTTTTTGCTCGATTGCCGAATTCGGAATCGTCTGCACGCATGCTGACGGGCACGGTGGCGACGCTGGCATGCGCTTTCGCGCTCGCCGCGGCGGCCGCGATCAGCGTCATCCTCGCCATCACGATCGACGCCAACCACCTCGAGGCCGAAAGGCAGCGTGACCGTATCGAGGCCGCGATCGAGAACCAGGTCCGCCTGCGCCGGCAGCGCCTCGACAATCTGCGCGATGCCGGGCTGCTCCAGCCCATTTTCAATGCCAACCTGCCGCGCCCGGCGCTGCAATGGGCCTTCACCCGGCTCGCCAATCGCTTCCTCGATCTCGACGGCGTCTATCTCGTCAGCGCCACCGGTCAGGTCCTGGCCGGCGTCGAAGGCGGCGTTTCGGCCGGCCAGGCCGGCTATGAAGGCTTGCGCCATTTCGCCCGCGATCTGCCCGGAGCAGCTGCCGCCACGCCGCCACACCAGCCGGCAGCGACCAACGGGCCGCTGCGGGCCTTTCTCAGTTTTGACGGCCAGGAGACGCTCGGGCTCGTCATAGCGGACATCAGAGCCGGCGGCGCGCAAGGCGAAAAGGCATCCGCCCCTGACGGCGCGGCCTACATCGTCGGCTATCGCCGCACCACCCAGCCGCTGATGGATGAACTGGCCCGGCAGTACCGGATCGCGGGTGTCCGGGTCGTCACCCGGCAGCCGCCAGATGCCCTGCTGCGCCGGGACATCGCCTCGCCCGACGGTGCCGTCAGGGCTTGGCTGACCTGGACCCCGGACCGGCCTGGGGACACGATGATGCGGCAGTTCTTCTGGGCGCTGGCCGGGGTCGGGCTGCTCTTCATCGGAATCTTCGCCTACGTCTTCTTCCGCCTGCGCCACGCAGGAACCCAGATCACCCTTCGCGAACAGCAGATCCAGCGCCTCGCCGGGCAGGACGAGCTCTCGAACCTCCCCAACCGCCGCACCTTCGATCTCAGGCTCGACCAGGAACTCGCCCAGCTCGGCCGCACCAAGAGCGGGCTCGCCATCCTGATGCTCGACCTCGACCGCTTCAAAGCGGTCAACGACACCTATGGCCACAATGCCGGCGACGAGCTGATCCGGCAGGTGGCGAAGCGGCTCACCACCATCCTGCGCCTCGGCGACACCGTCGCCCGACTCGGCGGCGACGAATTCGGCATCATCCAGACGCATATGCACGAGGCCGGTGCCAGCGCCGTGCTCGGCCAGCGCATCCTGGACGCCCTCACCTCCCCCTTCGAGATCGGCGGCGTCGCCGTCACCATCGGCTGCTCGATCGGCATCGCCCATGCCCCGCAGGACGGCGCCGACCGCGGCACGCTGATGCGCCTCGCCGACACCGCGCTCTACCAGGCCAAGAACGAGGGCCGGAACCGCTACTCCTTCTTCGAGCCGCAGATGAACCGGGCGCTCCAGGTCAAGCGCATGGTCGAGGAAGACCTGCGCAACGCGATCAACCGCGACGAGCTCTTGCTGCACTACCAGCCCCAGGTCTCGATCGACGGCGCCACCATCGTCGGCGTCGAGGCGCTGGTGCGCTGGCCGCACCCGGTGCACGGCATGATCCCGCCCTCGGAGTTCATCGGCATCGCCGAGGAGCGCGGCCTGATCATGCCGCTGAGCGAATGGGTGCTGCGCCGCGCCTGCGAGCAGGCGCTGAAATGGCCGGGCATCAAGCTCGCCGTGAACGTCTCCCCGATCCAGTTCCGTCACAAGGACTTCGTGGCGAGCGTCATCCGCATCCTCGACGAGACCGGCTTCGACCCCGCGCGGCTCGAGCTGGAACTGACCGAGGGCGTCGTGGTCGAGGACGCGGACGCTGCCGAGAACGCCATGATGGACCTGCGTGCCCATGGCATCGGCCTGGCGCTCGACGATTTCGGCACCGGCTATTCGAGCCTGATCTATCTGCGGCGCTTCGCCTTCGACAAGATCAAGATCGACCGCTCCTTCCTCGAATACATGGAGACGACCGGGGAATCCGCCATTCTGGTGCATTCAGTCGTGCATCTCGGCCGTGCGCTGGGCCTGCGCGTCTGCGCCGAGGGCGTCGAGACCACCGAGCAGCATCGTTTCCTGCAGGCCGTCGGCTGCCACGAATTGCAGGGCTTCCTGTTCTCCAAGGGCGTCCCGCCGCGCGAGATCGACCGGCTGCTGGCGCTCGACCTGCCCTTCGAGAAGCAGCTCGCCGCCTGAGCGTCACCCTAGGCGCCTTCAGAACAGGCTGGCGATCGAAGCCACCAGCGCGTAGGCGAAGCCGGCAGAGAGTGCGAGGCCGATCGCCCCGACCACCGCCCCGCCGACAATCAGCACGCCGTCGCGCTCGACCAGCCCGAGCCCGACCAGGCAGACCGCGAGGCCGAGCGGGATCTGGCCGATGAAGGGCGCCGCGACCACCAGCCCGAGCGCCAGGACGAGCAGCACCACGCCGAGCAGGACCAGGGCGAACGGCCCCCGCAGCATCATCAGGCGCGGCTTAGAGAAGCGTTCGAGCCGGATCAGCGGCGGCAAAGCGCGTGAGACAGCCCGCGCGAGATCGGCCTGGGCGATGCTGCGCCGAAGCAGGCGCTGCGGCAGCCAGGGCGTCGTGCGGCCCATCAGCATCTGCGCCGCGATGAAGGCCAGGACCAGGCCGCAGACCAGCGGGATCGGCGGCGGCATCGGCAGGCAGTTCGGCAGGCCGAGCAGGACGATCAGCAGCGCATAGGCCCGGTCCCGCAGCGCCGCGACAATGTCGCCGACAGCGATGCGCGGGCCGGGAAGGCTGGCGAGCGCATGCAGCAGGCCGGAGGTGCGCAGGGGAGAGGACACGCTATATCGCCAAGCGAAGGGCTGGGCCTGCGCCCTAGCATGGCGGGCGCAGGCCCAACAACCCCGCGCCGGCGCACGGCTTCAATGCAGGGTCAGCACGCCGTTGACGCTGACGATCTCGGCCGGGCGGATCAGGCGCGAATGCGCCACCGTCACCGAATGCAGCGGCCCTTCCAGCTCTCGCCGCCAGAAATCCAGGAAGGCCCGCAGCTCGGGAAAGCGCGGCGCCAGATCGTATTCCTGCCAGATGTAACTTTGCAGGAAAGCCGGATGATCCGGCAGGCGGTAGAGGATGTTGGCGGTGGTCAGACCGTAGCCGGCGAACTGGCGAATGAAATCTTTGGATGCCATGACACGATGCACTCCTCTGCGAAAAGAAGGCTGGCCGATGTCATCAGGCTGCACCGCCATAGTTAACAAAAACTTGCAAGAATTTCATCTGCTGCCAGACTTCCTCTCCGTAGCGTGATCGGCCGTTCTCAAGAGCCGAGGGGGCGTAGGCGTGGCGTGGGGCGTCGCCGAGGGGGCGAGAGGGCTTGCAGGGTCCGTCATGGCCGTGACGGCTGCCCTCGCTTCTGCACCGGCCTTGGCCGACAGCGCCCTGCATGAGCGCACCCCGCTCTCGATGGTGATCTTCGCCTCGCTCGATGCCGACCGCAGCAAGGTGCACGGCTCCGTCGGTTTCACGCGCGCCTTCGGACAAGGCGGGCTCGATGCCAGCGGTTTCCGGCTCGGGCTGAAATGGGGCGAGAGCATCGAGCCGGCCGAGCACAGCCCGGCGCGCGGGCGCATGGTCAAGACCGAGGCCCATGCCATGCTCGGCTATGAGTGGCGCATCGGCGACCTCTTCATCGCCCTGTCTGCGGGGCCGGAGCTGGAGGCGGTCTTCAGCGAAACGAGAACCCGCACGAGCTTCAGCGACAGGATCGGAGGGCGAATCCAGCTCGATCTTTGGGCGACGCCGCTGGACAACCTGCTGCTACAGGCGAATGCCTACGCCGCGACGCTGGACCGGCGCTTCTGGCTCAGGCTCGCGCCGGGCTGGCAGCTCTCGCAAGGGCTCTATCTCGGGCCTGAAATCGAGTTCTACCGGCAGCAAGACTATCATAAGCTCAGACTGGGCTTGCATCTTACTGGTGTGCGGCTGTTTGGCCTGAACTGGCGCGTCGCCGCCGGTGCACAGAAGACCAGCGACCAGCCTAACGCCGCCTATGCAACGCTGGGTGTCTACTGGAAGCGCTGAATGCGACCGAAGGGAGCCGAGCTCTATGATGGATCCGGCACTCCGCTTCGCTGCGGCCGGAATGACGTAGGACCCGAGCCTGCATCGGCGCTAAGAAGTTGGCCCCACGCCGGTCAGCGCCTTCAACGCCTCGGGCGTGTCGACGTCGATCGCGATGGCGGGATCGTCGAGCGGGACCTCCTCGACGGCGTCGCCCGCGGCCTCGAGCAGGCGCCGCGCGCCCTCGTCGCCTGACAGTCCAGCGACATCCGCAAACAGCGCCCGCGACAGCAGCACCGGATTGCCGCGATGCCCGAGCAGGGTCGGCACCACCGCGACCGCGTCCGGCCGGTCGGCAAAGGCCTGGGCCAGCCGGTCGATCACGCCGGGGGTGACGTTCGGCATGTCGCCGAGCGAGACGACGACGCCCTGCGCCTCTGCCGGCAGCGCCGCGACCCCGGCCTTCAGCGAGCTGGCGAGGCCGTCGGCGAAGGCGGGATTGCGGACGAAGCCGACATCCAGCCCCGCCAACGCGGCCCGTACCTCAGCCTCCTGATGGCCGACCACGACGAGGACCGGTGCGGCCCGCGAGGCGATCTGCGCCTGGACCGCATGGCGCACCAGCGGCTCGCCGCGGACAGGCTGGAGCAGCTTGTTGTCAGCGCCCATGCGGGTCGAGCGGCCGGCGGCCAGCACCAGCCCCGCGACCGGCGCAACCGCGGCATGACCGGGTGCGCGCGGCTGCGGCCGCGAGATGATCTCCATCAGGAGGCCACCCACCCCCATGCCCTGGATGTCGGCGCGCCGTACCGGCATGCCGGCGAGGCAGCGCTGCAGCACCCAGTCGAAGCCGTTCTCCTTGGGCGAGCGGGCACAGCCCGGAGCACCGATCACCGGCTTGCCGTCGAGCTCGCCGATCAGCATCAGGTTGCCGGGATCGACCGGCATGCCGAGATGCTCGATGCGCCCGCCGGCCTCGACCAGGGCCTGCGGCACCACATCGCGCCGGTCGGTGATCGCCGACGCCCCGAAGACCACGACGAGATCGGCCGGCCCGGCGGCAGCCTCGCGGATCGCCCTGGCGAGCGGCGGGCTCTCATGCGGCACGCGCTGCTCCAGCACGATCTCGCCACCGGCCGGCTCGAGCCGCTCGACCATCACCCGCAGGGTCTTGTCGACCACCGAGGGCTTGAGGCCGGGCAGCAGCGTCGAGACCACGGCGACGGATTTCAGCTTGTACTCGGTGACCGCGATCGGCCTGCCCGTTCCCAGCCGCTCCAGTGCCTCGGCGATCTGCCGTTCCTGCACGGCATAGGGAATGATCTTCACCGTGCCGACCATCTCGCCGGCGACGACCGCCTTCAGCGCCGGCAGCGTCGCGACCGTGATCGCCTCGTCGATGCCGTTCAGCACGTCGATCAGCGCGGTGTCGATGGTCAGCACCCCGGCGGCGGCCGCGAACAGGTTGACGCGGCCGGTGAACGGCGCCTCGGTCACCACCGCGCGCCCGGCGATCGCCCGCGCCAGTTGCTCGGCGGCGGTGTTCTCGTCGATATCGCCGGGCTCGAGCTGGACGGCGACGATCTCGGTGAGGCCGCCCGCAGCCAGCTTCTCCGCATCCTGCACGCTGATCGTCGCGCCCTTGCGGACGATCGCATCGCCAGCGCGCACCGTATGGGCCGCGACGCTGCCCGCCGCTTCGGCGATCGGAATGGAGCCGAACTTCATGGGCAGGTACTCATACGGGCAATCATGCAGGCTTGCGGCGTGGGCCGCGCAGGGTGGCGACGATCTCGCTGAGGATCGCGAGCGCGATCTCGGCCGGCGAGACGGCGCCGATGTCGAGCCCGATCGGGGCGTGGATACGCGCGATCTGCGCCTCCCCGAAGCCAGCCGCCGCGAGACGCTCCAGGCGCCGGCTATGCGTCTTCCGGCTGCCGAGCGCGCCGATGTAGAAGCAGTCGGAGTTGAGCGCCGCGACGAGCCCGGGATCGTCGATCTTCGGATCGTGCGTCAGCGCGACGAACGCCGTATAGGCGTCGAGCGGCTGGCGCTTCAGCGCCTCGTCCGGCCATTCCGCCAGCAGCGTGACCTCGGGAAAGCGCTCCTGCGTCGCGAAGGCGGTGCGCGGGTCGATGACGGTGACGTCGAGATCGAGCAGCTTCGCCATCGGCGCCATGGCCTGCGAGATATGCACGGCGCCGGTGACGATCAGGCGCGGCGGCGGCGCCTGCACGGTCAGGAAATAGGCGACGCCGTCGACCTCGACCGAGCCGCTCTTGCCGGTGCGCAACTGCCTGTCGATCAGCTCGGCGAGCGGATCCTGCTGCAGCTCGGCAGCCTTGACCAGTCTTTGCGCGCCCGAGCCGGTGTCGGTGACCAGCACCGCGGCGCGCCGCGCCGCACGCTCCGCATTGAGCGCCGAAAGCAGCGACAGCTCCATGGCTCAGCCCTTGTCCACGGCGAGCTTGACCCCGAGCCCGATCATCATGCCGCCGCCGAGCCAGCGCCCGATGCCGAAGCCGGCGCGGCTCGCCTTCATCGTCTTCATCACCAGCGAGGCGCCGAACACGGTGACGAGGTCGGCCGAGGAGAAGGAGAAGTTGACGATCGTGCCGAGGATCAGGAACTGCGCCCAGACCGGCAGCGAAGCCGTGGGGTCGACGAACTGCGGCAGCAGCGCGATGAAGAACAGCGCGACCTTGGGGTTGAGGATCTCGACGATGAAGGAATCGACCAGCGCCCGCTTCACCGTCTTCGGCGGCGCCACCGGCTGGTCCGCGGCCGAGCCGAGCTTCGAGCGGATCATGCCGATGCCGAGCCAGACCAGATAGAGCGCGCCGGCGATCTTCACCGCAAGGTAGAGCTCGGGCACATGCTTGAACACCGCCGACAGGCCGAAGGCCGCGGCGAAGACGTGGACATAGCAGCCGAGATGGATGCCGAGCATCGCCATCAGCCCGGCCTTGCGGCCATGGGCGATGGTCTGGGCCGCGGTGTAGAGCAGCGCCGGGCCGGGGAAGTAGGCGACCAGCAAGGTCAGCGTCGCGAAGGCGGCGAGGGTTTCCCAGGAGGCCATCAGTTCGTTTCCTTGCCGCGGACCGGCTCTACAAAGACTTTGATACGCCCGCCGCAGGAGAGACCGGCCTTCCAGGCCGTCTCGTCGGCGACACCGAATTCGAGCGTGCGCGGGCGGCCATCAGCGATCACCTCGCCAGCCTCCTCGACGACGGCGCCTTCGACGCAGCCGCCCGAGACCGAGCCGAGGAAATTGCCTTCATTGTCGATGACGAGATGCGAGCCGACCGGACGCGGGGCCGAGCCCCAGGTTTCGATCACAGTGGCGAGCGCGACGCCACGCCCGGCCTTGGCCCAGGCCTCAGCGGTGGCGAGGATGTCGGTATCGGTGCTGATCATGCTGTCGACCCCTCCCCGGCGCATTTACACGCAGCGCGAAACATTGCCCGTATCATACGCGCCGGCGCGCAACGAGACTCAGCTACTTAAGCATACCCGCCGCGGCTTTCGAGCATGCTATGGGCGAAATCACCTCCGCATCCCAGGCCTCGGCTCGAACCTGGCCCCCCCTGCACCGAAGATGGCACATTCCATGGACGGCATCGTTCTTCTGCACGGCATTGCGCGGCGGTCGGGCTCGCTCGCCAGCCTCGAGCGCCAGCTCCGTTCCGCGGGCTATGCGACGCTGAATCTCGATTACCCGGCCCGCCAGACCGGTCTGCGGCAGATCGCAGAAGAAGTGCAGCAGCCGATCGCGGCGTTCGCAGGCGGCCTGGACGGCCGGCTGCATTTCGTCACGCATTCCATGGGCGGACTGGTCGCACGCGCCCTTATCGCGCAGCAGCGCCCGGAACGTCTCGGCCGTGTCGTGATGCTGGCGCCCCCGAATGAAGGCAGCGAGATCGCCGACCTGCTGCGCGGCAACCCGCTCTACCGGGCGTTCTTCGGCCCGGCCGGCGCCGAGCTCGTGACAGCGCGGCCGGACGAACTGCAATCCCTGCTCGGCGAAGTCGACTATCCGCTCGGTGTGATCGCCGGCGACCGCTCGCTCTATCCGATATCGTCGCTGCTCCTGCCGGGACCGAATGACGGCCGAGTCTCGGTGGAGCGCACGCAGGTCGCGGGCATGAGCGATCACATCACCGTGCACGCCACCCATCCGCTGATCATGCGCAATCGCGAAGCCGTCAGGCAGGTCCTGCACTTCCTGGCGCAGGGGCGGTTCGAGAGAGCGAGCGCCGCCACCGTACCGACCGAAGCGGCTGCGCCTTAACCCGCCTTCTTCAGCCACTGGCGCGGATCGCCGGCCTGCCGCGCGCCGGGCGAAAGCGCGGCGCAAAGATCGGCCATCGCCGCGAGATTGTGGATCGGGCGGAAAGAGTCGACATGCGGCAGCATCGCCCGGATACCGCTCGCCCGCGCCTCGAAGGCATCATAGCGCAGGAGCGGGTTGAGCCACACCAGCTGGCGGCAGGAGCGCTGCAGCCGGTCCATCTCGAAGCCGAGTTCGTCGTCGAGATGGCGCTCCAGCCCGTCGGTGAACAAAAGGACGACGGCACCACCGGAGAGCACCCGGCGCGACCATGTGCGGTTGAAGGCGTGCAGGGCCGAGGCGATGCGCGTGCCGCCCTCCCAGTCCGGCGCTGCCCTGCCCGCCAGCGCCAGCGCCTCGTCGGGATCGCGGGCGCGCAGGCTGCGGGTGACATTGGTCAGCCGCGTGCCGAAGACGAAGGAATGCACGCGCCGGCGCTGCTCGGTGATGGCGTGCAGGAAATGCAGGAAGATCCGCGAGTATTCGGCCATCGAGCCGGAGATGTCGACCAGCGCCACCAGGGGCGGATGCACCTGTGCCCGTTCGCGAAAGGCGAGATCGATCGAGGCGCCGCCGCCTCTCAGCGAACGGCGGAAGGTGCGGCGCGGATCGATCCGCGCCCCGGCATGCGCAGCCTGGAAGCGCCGCGTCGGCACCGCATCATTGGGGAGCCTGAGCTCGGCGATGAGCTGGCGCGCCCTCGCGATCTCGGCGGCGCTCATCTGGGCGAAGTCCCGCGATTTCAGGGTCTCGCGCTCCGATACGGTCAGCCGCGCCGACAATTCCGTCAGCTCCACCGGCGGCGGCTCCTCCTCCGCGGGCGGCGGCGCGAAGGCCTCGGCGACGCGCAAGGCTCCCGCCTCGGGCTTCTCCGGCGGCGCATCGACCCGCGGCGTCACCGGCGACATCTGCGCCATCAGCTTCTCGATCAGCCCGCGCCGGCGCCAGAACAGTCGAAACGCCTGGTCGTAGACCGCTGAATCCTCGTGCTTCTTCACGAAGATCGCATGCAGCGCCCAGTAGACGTCCTCGCGGCCGCCGAGCGCGCCATCCGCCAGCGCCTCCACCGCCTCGACCACCGCGCCCGGCCCGACGCGCAGGCCGGCGATCCGCAGGGCGCGTGCGAAATAGGCGACGTTCTCGGGCAGCTTGCCGGTCACTGTTCAGCGTCCCCTGAAGGGCGCGCAGCTATCCTTCTCCCGGATGGGAGAAGGTGGCGCGGAGCGCCGGATGAGGGCCTGCCGTTTCCGCAGAAGGAGCTGCGGCAGCCGCCTCGCCCCGACGAGCCCCCCCGGTCCCTCACCCCTGCCCCTCTCCCACCCGGGAGAGGGGTTCCCCGCGCCTCTCATTCCGGCGGTGACCTTCACTTCCCCGTCTCGGTCATGAACACCTTCTGCGCCACGACCCATTTGCCGTCGACCTTGAGGAAGGAGAGCAGGTCGGTGAAATAGCGCGGCGGCATCTGGCACTTGACCTTGACCAGCGCCATGGACGGCCCGACGAGGTCGATCGCCAGCACATGGTCTCCGCGCTCGAGCCCGGCCTCCTTCGGCGATTTGCGGCCACGCACCGCCTCGAACCAGTTTTCGCGCGGCACGACCTTCAATTCGCCGTCGAGCGACTGGGTCAGCGCGCTGGTCGGATGGAAGACCGAGGCGAGCTTTTCGACATCGCCCTCATAGAGCCCGTCGAGATAGGTCCAGGTCGCAGCCTCGATCGCCTTGATGTCGTCGTTCATCGCTCACTCCGTCATGCTCGGGCTTGTCCCGAGCATCCACGTCTGGCGGCGCGGATGCAGGGAAAGACGTGGATGGCCGGCACAAGGCCGACCATGACGATGCATTACCCCCGCGCCGCCTGTTTCGCCTGGTCGAGCAGTTCGCCGACCTTCGAGCCCTGCATCGCCTGGATGTCGTCCTGGTACTTCAACAGCGCGCCGAGTGTGTCGGAGACGATCGCGGGATCGAGCGCCACCGCATCGAGCTCGACGAGGGCACTCGCCCAGTCCAGCGTCTCTGCGACGCCCGGCGCCTTGAACAGCTCCTCCTTGCGGATCGCCTGCACGAAGGAGACGACCTGCTTCGCCAGTTTGGCCGGCGCGGCAGGCGCCTTCGCCTTCAGGATGGCGAGCTCGCGAGCGGCGTCTGGATAGCCGACCCAGTGGTAGAGGCAGCGGCGCTTCAGCGCGTCATGGATCTCGCGGGTCCGGTTCGAGGTCAGGATCACGATCGGCGGCTCGGCCGCCTTGACCGTGCCCAGCTCGGGAATCGTGACCTGCGCATCGGCCAGCACTTCCAGAAGGAAGGCCTCGAAGGCCTCGTCGGTGCGGTCGAGCTCGTCGATCAGCAGGATCGGCGCGCCGCCCTCCTGCGGCTCCAGCGCCTGCAGGAGCGGACGCTTGACGAGATAGCGCTCGGAGAACAGGTCACTCTCCAGCCGCTCGCGATCGCCCGCGAGGCCGCCGGCCTCGGCGAGGCGGATCGCCATCATCTGCCCGGCATAGTTCCACTCGTAGACGGCCGAGGCGAGATCGAGCCCCTCATAGCATTGCAGGCGGATCAGCCGGCGCCCGAGCCCGGCAGCCAGCACCTTGGCGATCTCGGTCTTGCCGGTGCCGGCCTCGCCTTCGAGCAGCAGCGGTCGCTTCATCCTGAGCGCCAGGAACAGCACCGTCGCCAGGGCCCGGTCGGCGACATAGCCCTGCGCCTGCAGCAAAGTCAGGGTTTCGTCGATGGAAGTCGGCAGCGAAGGCTTCATGAGGTCCCGGTCTTGGCAGATGTCGAAGCGGCACCAGTCTCGCAAGGCCGGTTTGACCTGTCACGATCCTTAGTCCCTAAGGGACTTCAAGGATAGCGAGCGGAGATTCCGGCGTGCTCGGCGCAATGTACATCGTCGCGATCATCGTCGAAGCCATGTCGGCTGCATTGGCGGCCGGCCGCCGCAGCATGGACTGGGTCGGCGTCTGCATGCTCGGCAGCATCACCGCGCTCGGCGGCGGCTCGGTGCGCGACATGCTGCTCGGCCACTACCCGCTGAGCTGGATCAAGAATCCACACTACCTGCTGATCACGGTGGCCGCGGCCCTCTTCACCATCTTCATCGCCCGCTTCATGTACCGGCTGCGCAAGATCTTCCTTCTGCTCGACGCTGTCGGCCTCGTGCTCTTCACCGTGATCGGCTGCAATGTGGCGCTGGAGATGCATCAGCCCTTCATCATCGTGATCACCGCCGGGCTGATCACCGGCTGCGTCGGCGGCGTGCTGCGCGACATGCTCTGCGCCGACATTCCCCTGCTCTTCCGCAGCGAGCTCTATGCGACGGTCTCGGTCATCACCGGGCTGATCTATGTCGGCGGCCTCAGGGTCGAGCTGCCGCACGACCTCGTCACCATCCTCGCAATGGCCGTCGGGCTGGTGCTGCGGATCATGGCGCTGCGCTTCAACTGGAGCATGCCGAAATTCGTCTACACGCGCGACCTGCATTGAGGACTCGCGCTAGGTCATCCTGCTGACAGCTTCTGGCCCGAAGCTCTGCAGGATCGCGGGCGGAGGAAAGACAATGACCAGCATCGCAGAACTCGCCACCGACTTCGTCGCCCTGCTCAAGGATGGCCGGCACGAGCAGGCCGCGAGCGCCTACAACGCCGACGACATCGTCAGCTACGAGAACATGCCGGGCCCGATGGAAGTCTGCCGCGGCAAGGACGCGGTCCGGCAGAAGGGCGAGTGGTGGGTCGCCAATCACGAACTGCACGACTTCACCACCGAAGGCCCGTACCTCAACGGCGAGCAGTTCGCCGTGACCTTCTACTTCGACGTCACCGTCAAGGAGAGCGGCGAACGCCGCAAGATGCACGAGGTCGGCCTCTACACGGTGAAGAACGGCAAGATCGTCGAGGAGCGGTTCTTTTATTGAGTTGACGCCGCCCGAAAGACGATCCGCGAGTTGCGCCCTCTCCCCCTGCGGGAGAGGTTTGGCGTGAGGGATCGCGCGACGCATCGTCGTCCTGGTCGGGCTTGTCCCGACCATCCACGTCTTCACTTCACTGATCGAGCGCCGTGTTCAAGACATGGATGCTCGCCACAAGGGCGAGCATGACGGGTAAACCTGCGCGCCCCCTCATCCGGCCCTTCGGGCCACCTTCTCCCGCAAGGGGAGAAGGGAGCGGCTGGCCCGCTCACGCCTTCCCGGTCGCCTGTGCCACCGCCTGCTTCGCCATCACGCCGATCAGATGGGCGCGGTATTCGGCATCGGCATGCATGTCGGCATTGATGCCCTTGGCGGGATGCTTCAGCCCGTCGAGCGATTTCGCGGTGAAGCGCGCCTTCAGCGCCGCCTCCGCCTCCGGCCAGCGGAAGACGCCGCCCTCGCCCGCCCCGGTGACAGCGACCGCGATCTCGCTGCCGCGCTTGGCGACGAAGACGCCGACCAGCGCATAGCGCGAGGCCGGATTGCGGAACTTGGCGTAGCCCGCCTTCGACGCCAGCGGGAACGAGACCTTGGTGATGATCTCGCCCTCCTCCAGCGCGGTCTCGTAGAGCCCGGTGAAGAACTCGGCCGCACTAAGCTTGCGCTGGTTGGTGACGATCGTGGCGCCGAGCGCCAGCAGCGCAGCGGGATAATCGGCCGCCGGATCGTTGTTGGCGACAGAGCCGCCGATCGTGCCGCGATGGCGCACATGCGGATCGCCGATATGGCTGGCGAGGTAAGCCAGTGCGGGAATCGCCTCCTGCACATCCGGCGAGGCCGCGACCTCGGCATGGGTGGTCATCGCGCCGATCACGACATTGCGGCCCTTGCGGGCGATGCCCTTGAGGTCGGCACAGGAGGAGAGATCGACCAGCGCGGCGGGCGAAGCCAGGCGCTGCTTCATCGTCGGCAGCAGGGTGTGCCCGCCGGCGAGCAGCTTGGCGTCTTCCTTCTTGGCGAGCAGGCCGGCGGCCTGCCGGGCGCTGGTCGGGCGGTGATAGGTGAAAGCGTACATGGGTATGATCCCCTATTGAATTTCGTGGGCGTCATCCCGGCCGGAGCGAAGCGGAGAGCCGGGATCCATGCCTGAACCGTTCAGGAATGGATCCCGGATCGGCGCCGCTTCGCGGCTTGTCCGGGATGACCGCGAGATTATTCAGCAGCCATCCTAGAAAGCGTCTTCTGCGCCGCGCGCCAGACCGCCTGCGGCGTCGCCGGCATGGCGATGTCCTCATGGCCGAGCGCGTCGGTGATGGCGTTGATCACGGCGGGGGGCGAGGCGATGGCACCCGCCTCGCCGCAACCCTTGATGCCAAGCGGGTTGGACGGGCACGGCGTCACCGTCATGCCAACCTGGAAGGACGGCAGATCGTCGGCCCGCGGCATGCAGTAATCCATGAAGCTCGCGGTCACGAGCTGGCCATCGGCATTGTAGCGGGCGCCTTCGAGCAGCGCCTGGCCGACGCCCTGGGCGATGCCGCCATGGACCTGCCCCTCGACGATCATCGGGTTGATGACGTTGCCGAAATCATCGACCGCAGCCCAGCGCTCGATCCGGGTCACGCCGGTATCGGGATCGATCTCGAGCTCGCAGATATGGACGCCGGCCGGGAAGGTGAAATTGGTCGGGTCGTAGAACGCCCCTTCCTTCAGCCCCGGCTCGAGATCCTGGCCGTTGAACTTATGCGCGACATAGGCCTGCAGCGCACAGGAGCCGAAATCGAGCTTCCGGTCGGTGCCCTTGACCAGGAAATTGCCGTCCTTGAAGTCGATATCGGCCTCGTCGGCCTCCAGCACATAGGCGGCGACCTTCTTGCCCTTGGCGATCACCTTGTCGAGCGCCTTGGCGATCGCCGACATGCCGACGGCGCCGGAGCGCGAGCCATAGGTGCCCATGCCCATCTGGACCTTGTCGGTGTCGCCATGGACGATCGAGACGTTTTCCAGCGGCACGCCAAGCCGATCGGAGACGAGCTGGGCGAAGGTCGTCTCATGACCCTGGCCGTGGCTGTGCGAGCCGGTCAGCACCTCGATCGTGCCGATCGGATTGACCCTGACTTCCGCCGATTCCCACAGGCCGACGCCGGCGCCGAGCGAGCCGACCGCCGCCGAAGGCGCGATGCCGCAGGCCTCGATATAGGAGGAGAAGCCGATGCCGCGCAGCTTGCCGTTGCGGCCGGAATCGCGCTTGCGCTTGGCAAAACCCTTATAGTCGATCAGCTCCAGCGCCTTCTTCATCGAGGCGCCGTAATTGCCGGTGTCGTACATCATGATCACCGGCGTCTGATGCGGGAACTTCTTGATGTAGTTCTGCATCCGGAACTTGGCCGGGTCCTTGCCGAGCTGACGCGCCGTGACCTCGATCAGGCGCTCGACCACAAAGGTCGCCTCCGGCCGCCCGGCGCCGCGATAGGCGTCGACCGGCGCGGTGTTGGTGTAGACCGCGTCGACCTCGCAATAGATTGCCGGGATGTCGTACTGACCCGAGAGCAGCGGCGCGTAGAGATAGGTCGGCACCGAGGAGGAGAAGGTCGAGAGATAGGCGCCGAGATTGGCCGTCGTCTTGACCCTCATGCCGAGGATCTTGCCCTCGGCGTCGGTCGCAAGTTCGGCATGGGTGACGTGGTCGCGGCCATGCGCGTCGGAAAGGAAGGCCTCGGTGCGATCCGAGGTCCATTTCACGGGACGGCCGACCTTCTTCGCCGCCCAGACGCAGACCGTCTCCTCGGCATAGATGAAGATCTTCGAGCCGAAGCCGCCGCCGACATCCGGCGCGATGACTCGCAGCTTGTTCTCCGGCGCGATGCCGATGAAGGCCGAGAGCACGAGCCGCGCGACATGCGGGTTCTGGCTGGTGGTGTAGAGCGTGAAGGCGCCCTCGCCCTGGTCGTAATCGCCGACCGCGGCGCGCGGCTCCATCGCATTCGGCACCAGCCGGTTGTTGACGAGATCGAGCTTCGTCACATGCTTGGCGGCCTTGAAGGCCTTCTCGGTCGCGTCCTTGTCGCCTAGATGCCAGTTGAACACCGTGTTGCCCGGCGCCTCGGCATGGAGCTGTGTCTTGGCCTGCGCCGCCGTCGCGGTGTCGACCACCGCCGGCAGCACGCCATAGTCGACTTCGATCGCCTCGGCCGCATCGCGCGCCTGCGCCAGCGTCTCGGCCACCACGACCGCGACATGGTCGCCGACATAGCGGACCTTGCCTTGCGCCAGTGCCGGATGCGGCCCGGCCTTCATCGGCGAGCCGTCCTTGTTGTGGATCATCCAGCCGCAGATCAGCCCGCCGATCTTGTCGGCGGCGAGGTCGTCGCCGGTGAAGATGCCGAGCACGCCCGGCATCGCCGCGGCGGCTTTCGTGTCGATCTTCTTCAGCGTCGCATGCGCGTGCGGCGAGCGCAGGAAATAGGCATGGGCTTGGCCCGGCCGGTTGATGTCGTCGGTATAGCGGCCCTGGCCGGTGATGAAGCGATGATCTTCCTTGCGGCGGACGGGAGCGCCGATTCCGGTGGCGGACATGGATTCCTCCTGGCGTGGCGCCTCTTGGCGGGCGCTCTCAGCATGTTTCGGGGATCGCATTGGAAGAAGGCCGCGCCGGTCCTGCCGGTCCCGGCCTTCCGGAAACCGTTACTCGGCAGCCTGGCGAACCGGCGCGGCACCCTTGCCCATCGCCTCGGCGCCGGCAGCGACCGCCTTGACGATGTTGTGATAGCCGGTGCAGCGGCAGATATTGCCGTCGAGATCCTCGCGGATCGTCTTCTCGTCGAGCGCGTGGCCGCGGCGGTTCACCATGTCGACCGCCGACATGATCATGCCCGGCGTGCAGAAGCCGCACTGGAGGCCGTGATGCTCGCGGAATGCCTCCTGCATCGGGTGCAGCGCGCCGCCGCTGGCGAGCCCTTCGATAGTGGTGACCGACGCGCCTTCGCAGGCGAGCGCGAGCGTGGTGCAGGATTTCACCGCCTTGCCGTCGAGATGCACGACGCAGGCGCCGCACTGGCTGGTGTCGCAGCCGACATGCGTGCCGGTCAGCCGAAGATGTTCTCGCAGGAACTGCACCAGGAGGGTGCGCGGATCGACATTCGCGGTGACGGCTTTGCCGTTCACCGTCATGGTCACGTTGGCCATGGGGCACTCCCTCCAGAAGCCTGTTTTCGCAGCCTGGCGGAAGACAACTCGACCGCCGGCCCATTCGCGTTTCCGGCGCGTCTGCACCGAAGACGATTTTTCCTTGGAACAACTTCAAATTGAATGTGGACCCGGGATTTTCCGCGGTCAAGCGGGAGACGGGTCGCCGGGAGCCCCGTTTTCGCGACGTTTTCACGTCGTTTGGGCCCTATCGCGGAATTCCCCTCGCAAACTCGGTTAGAGCGGCTGTTTTTGGAGTTTCTTAACCTCGCCTGCGCAGGATCAGCTGTCGAACGACGACCTGAGATCGTCGCCATCACGGATCGTGCCATTGGCTACGCTTCTCGATCACGTCCAGCGCCGGCTCGGCGCGATCGGCTACGATGAGGCGCAGCGCAAGCGCCTGCGCCGCTATCGCGACATCGTCGAGCGCGTCATCGGCAAGGTCGTCGAGGAGGACTTCGACCGCGCGTTCTCGATCCATCCACGCCTGCGCGAAGGCGTCGAGCCGCTCTCGGCGGAACTCTACCTCGCCGAGGCCGATCATTTCCGCCTGACCTTCGACGGCGATTTCGACCAGCGCTATTGCGACTCGCTCGAGCGGCTGACCGTGCTGGAGCGCCGCGCCGGCGTCGGGGCCCGTGCCCGCGCCTCGATCGCCTTCACCCTGTTCCGGATCTTCCTGGAGGAGAGCCGGACAAGGCTCGTCTTCTCGCGCCGCGACATCCCGCGCGATCTCTTCATCATCGAGCGGGTGCTGACCTACGACGTCAACACCGCGATGTCGCTCGACCGCGAGTTCGAGGCGGCCGAGGCGCAGCGCCGTGGCGTGACGCTCGACGAGGTCGCGGCCACGCTGACCTCGCGGATCGGCAAGCTCGACACAAGGATCAGCGGCGCCGTCGAACAGTTCATGGCGACCGCCAGCGAGACCGCCGAGGCAAGCAGCTTCATCAAGAGCCAGGTCGGCTCAGTCGCCCGAACCTCGATGCTGGTCCGCGAGAAGGCGATGCAGACCGCCGCAGCCTCCGAGGAGATGGCGGTCAACATCGCCGAGATCGGCCAGCGCGCCCGCCAGAGCCTCGAGATCGCCAACCGCGCCGTGGCGGATGCCAGCGCGATGAACGAGGCGATCGCCAAGCTGCGCGAGGTCACCGGCAATATCGGCACCGTCGTCGGCATGATCGCCGACATCGCCGCACAGACCAACCTTCTGGCGCTCAACGCCACGATCGAGGCTGCGCGCGCCGGCGAGTCGGGCCGCGGCTTCGCCGTCGTCGCCGCCGAGGTGAAGACGCTGGCGACCCAGACCGCGAACGCGACGCAGGACATTTCCAGCCAGATTGCCCAGCTCACCGCCAGTGCCGCGGCCTGCAGCGAGAGGGCCGCCTCGATCGGCATGACGATCGGCGAGATCAAGGCCGATTCCGAGGCGATCTCGGAGGCCGTCGCCCAGCAGAGCTACGTCACCACCGGCATTTCGCGCGATGCCGCCGATGTCGCCAGCAGCTCCGACGAGGCGATCGGCAGCGCCAACCGCGTCAATGACAGCCTGGAGACGACCGAGAAGGCGCTCGGCCGCGCCAATGCAGCCGCCGCCGACATCGCCCAGCAGGTCGGCGCCGCCGAGGCGACGGTCAGCGAGGCGCTCGCCGCCCTGCGCAAGGCTTCGTAGCTCCCAGAAATACGCCCCCTCAAAGCCCTCATCCTGAGGAGCCGCGTGAGCGGCGTCTCGAAGGATGTTTCAGGAGGCTCGGGAGATCGCTGGAGCATCCTTCGAGACGCGCCTGCGGCGCTCCTCAGGATGAGGGCTGAGCAAATCGAAGACCGCTTCAGCCCTCGCTGACCGCCTTGGCGAAATTGGCGAAGAACTCGTCGGCCAGCTTCTTCGAGACCGAATCGATCAGGCGCGAGCCGAGCTGCATCAGCTTGCCGCCGACCTGCGCATCGACCTCGTAGCGCAGCAGCGTCTGGCCGCCCTCGGCATCCTCGAGCGTGACCTTGGCGCCGCCCTTGGCGAAGCCGGCGATGCCGCCCTCGCCCTCGCCGACGATCCGGTAGCCGTTCGGCGGGTCGAGATCCTGCAACTCGACCTTGCCCTTGAAGGTCGCCTTGACCGGACCGAGCTTGACCTTGACCACGGCCGAGAAATGCGTGTCGTCATCCTTGTTGAGCTGCTCGCAGCCGGGAATGGCGGCCTTCAGCACCTCGGGATCGTTGAGCTTTGCCCAGACGACCGCCTTGGCGGCCGGCAACAGCGCCTCTCCGTTCATGGTCATCGCCATGGCGTCACTCCCATTCTATTGCGCGCATACTCTTGGCCCGGCCAACGCCGCAACAGGTTGCGGCCGCCCTCGCCTCGGGTCTATCCAGAAACCAACGCCTCTTCCTTTACCGGAACGCCGGCATTCGCCAAGGCCGGAGGCGACAGAGGGAGGCTAAGGTTGCACGCCGTCAAGCACGCCCCGAACCACAGGCTGCTAACCCTCGCGGGCCGGCATGGCTGACCCCACCGGACTTTACGGCGAGCTCTTCGCCGACCAGGAATTCGTTGCCCTGTTCGACGACCGGGCGAGCCTGCAGGGCATGCTCGATTTCGAGGCGGCGCTCGCCAAGGCGCAGGCGCAGGTCGGTGTCATTCCCGCCGCGGCGGCCGACGCCATCGCGAAGGCCTGCGAGGCCGGGCTCTACGATGTCTACGCGATCGGCAAGGCCGCGACGCTCGCCGGCAATCCGGCCATCCCGCTGGTCAAGGCGCTAACCGCCCGCGTCGCCGCGGCCGACCCGGACGCCGCGAAATGGGTGCATTACGGCGCCACCAGCCAGGATGTGATCGATTCCGGCCAGGCCCAGCAATACCGCGCGGCCTGGGAACTGCTGCTGGAACGCTCCGCCCGTCTCGCCCACGCACTCGCCGGGCTGGTCCGCGAGCACCGCCGCACCCCGATGATCGGCCGCACCTTCCTCCAGCATGCGGTGCCGATCGCCTTCGGGCTCAAGGCCGCCAACTGGCTAAGCCCGATCATCGCCTTCCACGACGACTTCATGATCTGGGGGAAGTCCGCACACCAGCTCGGCGGCGCCGCCGGCAGCCTCGCCTCGCTCGGCGACAAGGCCGATGCGGTGTCGGAAGCCTTCGCCCGCAACATGTCCTCGATCGGCGCCGTGCGCGTGCCCTGGCACAGCGAGCGCCGGCGCCCGGCCATGATCGCGACCGAGCTCGGCCTGTTGCTCGGCCAGCTCGGCAAGATGGCTGGGGATATCGCGCTGATGGCCCAGACCGAGATCGCCGAGCTGGCCGAACCGGAAGCGCCCGGCAAGGGCGGCTCCTCGGCGATGCCGCACAAGCGCAACCCGGTGCTGTGCACGCTGATCCTCGCTGCCGCCAAGCGCGGGCCAGGCCTGGTCTCGACCATGCTCGCCGCGATGCCGCAGGAACATGAGCGGGCCATGGGCGGCTGGCACGCGGAATGGCTGACATTGCGCGAGCTCTTCCTGATCGCCGGCTCGGCGCTGAACCAGGCCGTGACGCTGATCGAGGGGCTCCAGGTCTTTCCGGAGCAGATGCAGTACAATCTCGATCTGACCAACGGGCTCGTCATGGCCGAACGCGTCTCGCTCGCGCTCGCGCAGACCATCGGCCGTGGCGAAGCCCATCATCTGCTCGAGGAGGCCAGCCGCGACTGCATCGCCAGCGGCCGCCATCTCAGGGACGTCCTCGCCGATCACCCGGCACTCGCCGGTAAGCTTTCGCCTGAAGAGCTGGACGACCTCTTCGATCCCACGACCTATCGCGGCGCCACCGACGCCATCATCGACCGCATCCTCGTGCTCTATGAGGAGGAGCGCGAATACATGAGCGGCAATGCCTGAGCTCTCGGCCGAGGAACATGCGATCGCGGGCGGCGCGCAGAGCGACGGCGCAGCCATGGCGATGCGCATCGTCGCCGAGGCGGCCCGCCTGATGAGCGCGCCCAGGCTGATCCCGATCGCCTCGGCCCATATCGACGGCGCGCTCTACCATGGCGATTCCGGCACGCTCTTCGCCGAGAGACTGGTCGCGGGCGGGGCCCGCGTCGCAGTGCGCGCCACCCTCAATGTCGGCGCGCTCACCCCGCATGGCTGCATCGCGACGCGCCTGCCGCCGGACCAGCACGCCATGGCGGCGCGGATGATGCGCGCCTATGAGGCGATGGGGTGCGAGCCGAGCTGGACCTGCGCGCCCTATCAGGCGGGTCATCGGCCGAGGCAGGGCACGGATGTCGCCTGGGGCGAATCCAATGCCGTCGTCTTCTGCAATTCGGTGCTCGGCGCCCGCACCAACCGCTATGGCGATTTCCTCGACATCGCCTGCGCCATCGCTGGACGCGCCCCCGACTACGGGCTGCACCGACAGGAGAACCGGCGCGCGACGCTGGTGATCGATGTCTCCGGCCTGTCGCAGGCGCTGCGCGGCGCGGAGGTGTTCTATCCCGTGCTCGGCGCCCTGCTCGGCCGCGAGGCCGGCAGCGAGATCGCGGTGATCGATGGGCTGCAGGGCCTCGCCGACGAGGACAAGCTCAAGGCGCTCGGCGCCGCGGCGGCCTCGGCCGGCGGCGTCGGCCTCTTCCATGTCGCCGGGATGACGCCGGAAGCATCTGACCTTGCGACCGCGCTCGGCGGGCTTGCCCCGGAACGCACGCTGTGCGTCACGCCGGAGCACGTCGCGGCCGAGCTGGCGCGGCTCTCCACCTCCGGCACCACGGACCAGGTCGACGCGGTCGCGATCGGCTCGCCGCATCTCTCGCTCGCCGAGATCGAGGCGCTCGAAAGGCGCCTCGCAGGGCGAAAGCTCACGCGGCCGCTCTATGCCAATACCGGCCGCCATGTCCTGAAGCCGCTGGAGGAACAGGGCCGGCGCCGCGCCCTCGAACAGGCGGGCGTCGTCTTCGTCGTCGACACCTGCGTGGTGGTGACCCCGATCCTGCCGGAGCTGAAAGGCGGGGTGCTGATGACCAATTCCGGCAAGTTCGCCCATTATGCCCCCGGCAATACCGGCTATGCCGTGACCTATGGCTCGCTCGCCGAATGCGTCGAGAGCGCCGTCGCCGGCCGGCTCGTCAGGGAGCCCAGAACATGGGCCTGACGAACATGGGCGTGAGGGCCGAAGTGCTGCTGCCGGGCGACGCGGTCACTGCGCCCTGCCTCGCCCTGACCGCCCCGATCAGCTTCTGGGGCGGCGTCGACCCACGCAGCGGCGAGATCATCGACGCCCGCCACCCGCAGCGCGGGCAGAGCGTCGCCGGCATGGTGCTGGCTCTGCCCGGCACGATCGGCTCCTCCTCCGCCTCGGCCGTGCTGCTCGAGCTCGTCCATGCCGGCAAGGCGCCCGCCGCGATCCTAATCGCCGAGCCGGATGCGATCCTGCTGCTCGGCCTTGTCGTAGCCCGCGAGATGGGCTGGCCGACGCCCCCTGCCCTGAAGCTTCCCGCCGCGCTCCAGGCCGACCTCGCCGGCAAGCGGCTTTCGATTGCCAAAGATGGTGCGATCAGCACCGCACATTCCTAGGAGAGGAACGCCGATGCCGATGCTGAAGGTCAGGGGCGAGGACTTCCATATCAGGATAGACGGCGATGAGGGCGCGCCCGTGCTGCTGCTCTCCAATTCGCTCGGCACCAATCTTTCGATGTGGGACCCGCAGATCCCGGAATGGTCGAAGCACTTCCGCGTCGTGCGCTATGACAGCCGCGGCCACGGCCTCTCTACGGCGCCGGACGAGCCCTATTCCATCGCCATGCTCGCCGATGACGCGCTCGCCATCCTCGATACGCTCGGCATCGACAAGGCGCATTGGTGCGGCCTCTCCAAGGGCGGCATGGTCGGCCAGTGGCTGGCGACACATCATGGCGAGCGGCTCGGGCGCGTCGTGCTGGCCAACACCGCCGCCCGGATGGGCCCGCCCGAACTCTGGGACGGCCGCATCGCGACCGTCCGCGCTCAGGGCATGAGCGTGCTGGTGCAGCCGACGCTGGAGCGCTGGTTCACCCCGGAGTTCCGCGAAGAAGCCAAGGCGACCGTCGCCAAGGTCAGCGAAATGCTCGCGACCACGCCGCCGCTCGGCTACGCCAATTGCTGCAGCGCGATCCGCGACATGGACCAGCGCGAGACGATCCGCGCCGTCCGCAACCCCGTGCTGGTGATCATCGGCGCGCGCGATCCGGCGACCCCGCCGGCGACCGGTTACGAAATCGCCGACGCCATCCCCGGCGCGCAGCGCATAGAGCTTGCCGCCGCGCATCTCTCCAATCTCGAACAGCCCGAGGCCTTCGGCCGGGCCGTCACCGATTTCCTGAAAGGCTGAACCATGGACGAGAAGACCCGCTACGAGAACGGCCTGAAGACCCGCCGCGCCGTGCTCGGCGACGCCCATGTCGATCGCGCTACTGCTGGCGTCACCGAGTTCAACCGGGATTTCCAGGAGTTCATCACCCGCACCGCCTGGAACGACATCTGGAACCGCCCCGGCCTCACCCGCCGCGAGCGCTCGCTGATCGTGCTCTCGATCACGGTGGCGCTCGGTGCCTGGGGCGAGTTCCGCCTGCATGTCCGCGCCGCCTTCAACAACGGGCTGACGCAGGAGGACATCAAGGAGTTGCTGATCCAGGCCGCCGTCTATGCCGGCGTGCCCGCCGCCAACCACGCCTTCAAGGAAGCCGCGAGCGTCATCTCCGAGATCGAGGCGGAGAAGGCGAAGGGCTGAACTCAGAAGCCGCCGAAGCGGCGCTTGCGATAGACCAGCCCCTCGCCGGCACCGCCGCCGCCGAGTGCCACGACCTCGCCGATCAGGACCTTGTGGGTCGCGACCGGATGGGCTGCGACCAGCCGGCAGTCGAAGGAGACGAGCGCGCTCTTCAGCACCGGAGCGCCGGTCGCCAGCGTGATCCATTCGCCCCTGGCGAAGCGGGCCTCGCCGGAGATGCCGGCGCGGCCGGAGAACACTCCGGCAAGCTCGTAATCCAGCGCCGACAGCGTGTTGACGCAGAAGAAGCCGCTCGCCTCGATCGCGGCGAGCGTACGGCTACCGGCCTCGATGCAGGCGAGCAGGGTCGGCGGCGCGTCGGACACCGAGGCAATCGCGGTCGCCGTCATCCCGGCCCGTCCGGAAGGGCCGCTGGTGGTGACGAGATGGGCAGCGCTCGCGACCTCGGCCATCGCATCGCGAAAGGCGGCCGCCTCGGGCACGGCGGCGGACATCGCCGCCTCAAGGATTTTGGTCATCGGCCCGTATCTGGCGAAGAAGCGTTCATGCCGCTCATTTACGGACTTTGCCGCGCCATGGCCAGATCGCTCCCGGCAAAGTGCGAGGTGTCAGGCGCAAGCATAGATATATCACGCCACTCCCACGCCCGACTCGCGATCGTTCACTCCCGCCCGAGAGTCGCCAGCAGCCCGGCGCGCAGATGGCGCATCAGCGCGTCGCAGGCCTCGAGTGCCGCCTCCGACCGGCCTGAGGCCAGAGCCTGAGCCAAAGCGACATGGTAGCCGGCGGCCGGCACCAGATCGTCTTGCCGCTCGAAGAAGTACCAGGCCCGGCGGATCAGCGCCTGCAGCGGCTCGGCCGCCCGCACCGCATAGGGGCTGCGCGCTGCCGCGGCGATCAGCGCATCGAATTCCTTGTCGAGCCGCATATAGGCGTCGACGTCGCCCTCTTCGGCCGCCTGCCGCATCGCCTTGGCCTTGCCGAGGATCGCAATGCGCTCGCCCGGCCCGGCCCGGCGCGCCGCCTCTGAGGCGATCAGGCGCTCCAGCACCTCGCGCGCATCAAGCGCCGCCATCACGTCGATGGCGTTGATGTCGGTGATCGCGATGCCCTTGCGCGGCAGGATCTCGACCAGGCCCTGCTGCGCCAGGCGGATCAGCGCCTCGCGCACCGGCGTGCGCCCGAGAGCGACGCGATCGATCATCTGCGCCTCGGTCAGGACCGCGCCCGGCCGCAGCGACAGCGTCACGATCGCCTCCTCCAGCCGGCCATAGGCGAGATCGGCGAGGCTCGCCGGAACCGAACGCTCGCCCCCCTCCTCGCCATCCGCCTGAGCGACGCCGGAACGGCTCATATCGACACTCCAGCGCGCGGGACACCGAGGTTTGACGCTGCTCGCCTCATTGATATATCAAATCCCCGAAACCCTGTCGAAAATGGCGGCTGCCGGCCATCTGCAGCCGAAAGCGCGTCGCGCGCAAGGAGGATCGCTGGACGATGGGACGACGGCGCCCGGTGCATTGCCGGCCCTCGCGCCACGATCTCGACGCCTTCTTGCCGCTGGGCCAACTTCAGGCGGTCGAACAGCGAGCGCCGGCCGACCGGCACGCGAGAGCGATACAGCCTGGTTGTCGAATTGGAGAAGACATGGCTTTCACCTGCACCATCCCTGCCGTCGCCACGCTGCAGCAGGATGACGAAGCGATCCGGATCACGCGCTGGGATTTCGAGCCCGGTGCCGTCACCGGCTGGCACAGCCATGGCTGGCCCTATTTCGTGATCATGCTGGTCGAAGGCACGCTGCGCATCCATGACGGGCAGAAGGAGACGGACGTGCCGCTGGCCCAGGGGCAGGCCTATATGCGCCAGGCCGGCATCCAGCATGACGTCATGAACGGCTCGCCCCACCCGATCGCCTTCATCGAGATCGAGGTGAAGCAGCCCGCCGCCCTGAAGCAGCTTGCCGCCGCATGAAGGTCGCGATCGTCGGAGCCGGCATCGTCGGCGTCGCCGCCGCCCACGCCCTGCTGGACGAGGGCCACGAGGTCCTGATCCTCGACAAGGAGGGGCCTGCCTTCGGCCCCTCGCGCGGCAATGCCGGCATCATCGCCCATACCGACATCCTGCCGATCGCCAGCCCCGGCATGCTGCGCAAGGTGCCGGGCTTCCTGCTCGATCCGCTCGGGCCGCTGGCGATCCGCCTCGGCTATCTCCCGCAAATGCTGCCCTGGCTGGCGCGCTTCCTGCTGGCGGCGCGCCCGGCTGCCTATGAGCGCTCGATCACCGGGCTCGTCGCCCTGCAGCAGCTCGCGCTGCCGGCCTGGCTGGCGCGCGCCGAAAGGGCCGGGATCGCCGGGTTCATCCACCGCCGCGGCGCGCTCTACGCCTATCGCAACGCGCGTGACACGGCCGATCTCGAAGCCCTCGCCCGGCGCCAGCGCGCCGCCGGCATCGCCGTCGACATGCTCGCGCCGCAGGAGTTGCGCCAGATGGAGCCGGCCCTGAAGGACCGCTTCGCCGGCGCCTCCTTCCATCCCGACGCCGCCCATATCAGCGACCCGCTCGCCCTCACCATGGCGCTCTTCGACACCGCGCTGGCGCGCGGCGCGACCTTCGAGAAGGCCGAGGTCGGCAACATCTCGCAGGGCGAGCGCCCTGCCCTGATCGGCCCGGCAGGCTGGCAGCGCGTCGTCGACCGCGTCGTCATCGCCGCCGGCGCCTGGTCGAAGCCGCTCGCCGCCGCCATGGGCGACAGCGTCCCGCTCGAGACCGAGCGCGGCTACAATGTCAGCTTTCCCGGCGTCACCGGCCTGACCAGCCGTCCGGTCGGTTTCAAGGATGACGGCTTCGTCATGACCCCGCTCGAAAGCGGCCTGCGCATTGGCGGCGCGGTCGAGCTCGGCGGCCTTGAGGCGCCGCCCAACCATGCCCGCACCAGGGCGCTCTACGACAAGGCGACGACGCTGGTCGACGGCCTGCCCGCCTTCGACAGCGGCCGGCTCTGGATGGGTTTCCGCCCCTCTTTGCCGGATTCGCTTCCCGTGATCGGCCGGGCGAGCCGGAACCGCAACGTGCTCTACGCCTTCGGCCACGGCCACTACGGCATGACCCAGTCGACCGCGACGGCAGGCCTGATCGCCGATCTCGTCGCCGAGCGGGAGCCGGCGATCGATCTTGGCCATTTCAGCCCGCAGCGCTTCTGAACGACGATGGCGAGCGGCGGCCTGATCATCCACATCAATGGCTGGCCGGGCGTCGGCAAGCTGACCATCGCCCGTGAGCTGGCCGGGCTGATGGATGCGCGCCTGCTCGACAACCACACCATCATCAACCCGGCCGAGGCGCTTTTCGAGCGCCGCGACCCGCTCAACCGTTCGCTCCGCAGGGCCCTGCGCACCGCGATCTTCGACCATGTCGCGCGGATGCAGCCGGGCGTGCTGATCCTGACCGACGCGATCTCCGACGACGCCTTCGACAGCGCGGTCTTCGACGAGTATCGCGAGCTGGCGCAAAGACGCGGCGCCCGTCTCGTCGCAGTCGTTCTCGACTGCGCCCCCGAGATCAATGCGCAGCGCCTCGCCGCCGCCGGACGGGCGGAGAAGCGCAAGCTCACCGATACTTCCATCCTCGCCTCGCTGCGCGCCGATCACCGGCTGCTGCGAGCGCAAGGCGTGCCGCTGATCGAGCTCGACGTCGGCGCACTCTCGCCGCGCGAGGCGGCGGCACATCTCGCCCGTCATTGCCGGGCCGTACTTGAATCGGATTCTCAGCCGACTGAATCACATCCTCAGCCGGACGCCCCAAGGCCATGATCCGGCTCGGCTTTCTTGGCGCCCTTGCAGGCCTTCTGGCGAGCTGTGCCACCCTGCCGCCGCTCGCCTGCAGTCCCGGCCAGGAGGCGGTGCTCACCGCCGAGCTGCTCTTCGGCCGCAAGATCGGCGAGCGTCTCGGCGTCAGCGAAGCCGCCTTCCGCCGCTTTATCGACGAGGAGGTGACGCCACGCTTTCCGGACGGGCTGACCGTCCTCGACGCGAGCGGCCAGTATCGCGACGCCGACAGCAGGCTGATCCGCGAGCCGAGCAAGCTCCTGCTCATCGCGCTGAAGGACGAACCAGAAGGCCGCGCCCGGCTCGCCGCCATCGCCCAGGCCTACAAGACCCGCTTCCACCAGCAATCGGTCGGCACCATCCTGCGCCCGGCCTGTGTTTCGTTCTGAGGATCAGCCATGGCGACCCACACCTTCTTCTGCGTCGACGGCCACACCTGCGGCAATCCGGTGCGACTGGTCGCCGGCGGCGGCCCGCGGCTCGAAGGCGCCAACATGGTCGAGAAGCGGGCGCATTTCCTCGCCGAGTTCGACTGGATCCGCACCGGGCTGATGTTCGAGCCGCGCGGCCACGACATGATGTCCGGCGCGATCCTCTACCCGCCGACTCGCCCGGATGCCGACATCGCCCTCCTGTTCATCGAGACATCCGGCTGCCTGCCGATGTGCGGCCACGGCACGATCGGAACCGTCACCATGGCGCTCGAGCGCGGGCTGGTGACGCCGAAGACGCCGGGTGTGCTGAAGATCGACACGCCCGCCGGGCTGGTGACCGCGACCTATGTCCAGAACGGCCCCTATGTCGACAGCGTGCGCATCACCAACATCGCCTCCTATCTGCATGCCACCGGGCTGAGCGCCGAGGTCGAAGGCCTCGGCGAGGTCACGGTCGACGTCGCCTATGGCGGCAATTTCTACGCGATCGTCGACCCTCAGAAGGCGATTCGCGACATCGCCGAGGTCAACCCGTCCGACCTGCTGCGCTGGAGCCCGAAGCTGCGCGCCGCCCTCAACGCCAAGTACCAGTTCATCCATCCGGAGAACCCGGCGATCAACGGGCTCAGCCACATCCTGTGGACGGGGGCTCCGACCAAGCCGGACGCCCATGCCCGCAACGCCGTGTTCTACGGCGACAAGGCGCTCGACCGCTCGCCCTGCGGCACCGGCACCTCCTCGCGCATGGCGCAATGGGCCGTACAGGGCAAGCTCAAGGTCGGCGACGACTTCGTTCATGAGAGCATCATCGGGACGCTGTTCCGCGGCCGGGTCGAGGCCGCGGCCAAGGTCGGCCCGCATGATGCGATCATTCCCTCGATCGAAGGCTGGGCCAGGATGACCGGCTACAACACCATCTTCATCGATGATCGCGACCCGCTCGCGCATGGTTTCCAGCTCGCGGACAAGAATTAAGGGTTTCGCAACGAATCGGCGTGCATCGGGCGCCACTTTTCCGTGTAGTTTGACTTGAACGGAACAATTGATCAGTAGCGTATCGTGGATATTGCGTAGTAGCCTGACCTCAAGGCGGTAACGCCAAGGGGGGAACGTATTATGCAGGCTTCGATCCTGACGGATCTGCTTTTGCCGCTTTCCATCGGCATCATCATGTTCGGCCTGGGATTGAGCCTGACCCTCGACGACTTCCGCCGCGTCGCGCGCTATCCGCTCGCGGTCGGCTCAGGCCTCACGCTCCAGGTCGTGATCCTCCCCCTCGGGGCGCTGGCGATCGCGCTGGCGCTCAAGCTCTCGCCCGATCATGCGGTCGGGCTGATGCTGCTCGCAGCGGCACCGGGCGGCGCCACCGCCAACATCTACAGCCACCTCGCCCGCGGCGATGTGGCCCTCAACATCACCCTGACGGCAGTCAACAGCCTGCTCTGCCTGGTGACGCTGCCGATCGTGCTCGACCTCTCGCTCGGCTTCTTCCTGGGAACGGAGCAATATGTGCCGCCGCCGCACCGCAAGGTCATCGAGGTCGGCGCCATCATCCTGATTCCGGTTACGCTCGGCATGCTGGTGCGCGCCCGGGCCGAGAGCTTCGCCCTGCGGGCCGAGAAGCCGATCAAGCTGTTCGCGATCCTGGTGCTGGCGGCGCTGATCGCCATCGCGATCTACATGGAGCGCAAGGCGCTGCTGCCGAGCCTCGTCGCGGTCGGCACCGCCTGCCTCGCCTTCAACCTGCTCAGCATGTTCTCGGGCTATCTCGCGCCGCTCGCCTTGCGCCTGCCGCGCAGCCAGGCCGTGGCGATCTCCATGGAGATCGGCATCCACAATGCCGCGCTGGCGATCTACATCGCGCTGAACGTGCTGAAAAACCCCGCCGCCGCCGTCGTGCCGGGCATCTACAGCCTGATCATGTATGTCACCGCGACGCTCTTCGTGCTGTTCCTGCTGCGCAGGCGACGCGCGGCAGCGAGCGCGCAAGGCTGAACGGCGACCCTATTGCCCTCATCCTTCGAGACGCAGCCTTCGGCTGCGCTTCAGGATGAGGGCCTTGAGAGGCAGAGCTGCTACCCGAACCGCGCCGCCGTGAAGGGCGTCGGATCGACGAAGACCTTCTGTCCCGTCACCATCTCGGCGATCATGCGGCCGGTGACGGCGGCGAGCGTCAGGCCGTGATGGGCGTGGCCGAAGGAGAACCAGAGGTTCTTGTGCTTCGGCGCCGGCCCGATGATCGGCATCATGTCCGGCGTGCAGGGCCGGCAGCCCATCCAGGGCTCGGCATCGAGGCGCTCGCCGAGCGGGAACAGCGTCTTGGCGATCGGCTCGGCCCGGGCAAGCTGCACCGGCGTCTTCGGCGCATCGCGATTGGCGAACTCGGCCCCGGTGGTCAGCCGCACGCCCTGGCGCATCGGCGCCAGGAAATACCCGCGCTCGGTA
The DNA here is from genome assembly GCF_001509835.1 of Allobosea sp. WAO. Taxonomy (GTDB): domain Bacteria; phylum Pseudomonadota; class Alphaproteobacteria; order Rhizobiales; family Beijerinckiaceae; genus Allobosea. The sequence goes on along the minus strand of NZ_JXTJ01000001.1, from coordinate 38,113 downwards.
TCGAGCACGGGGTGGTTGAGCACGGCATTGCCCAGCGGCTTGTAGTGCATGTGGTAGCCGCGCTTCACCGCCAGCGGCAGGCGATAGCCGAGCCGGTTGGTCAGCACGTCGGCCCAGGGGCCGAGCGCCACCACGGCGTCGCGCGCCTCGGCCTTGCCGCCATTGGCCAGCGCCACGCTCCAGAGCTCGCCATTCTGGCTGAGCGTGCCGGCATCGCCCTGCGCGAGCTGGCCGCCGAGCTTCTCGAACAATGCGACATAGGCTTTGGAGAGACCGAGCGGGTCGATCACCGTCACCGGGTCGGTCCATTGCAGGCCGCCGATCAGGCTCTGGTCGAGATGCGGCTCCTCGGCGCGTAACGTCGACGCGTCGAGGGCACGGTGGTTCAAGCCGTAATCGCGCTTCCAGCGCGCCGCCTCCGCCAGCCGCGTCTCCTGCTCGCGCACCGTGCGGAAGACCTTCATCCAGCCCTTGCGACGCAGGAGATCGGTCGCGCCGGCCTCCTGCGCCAGCGCGTCGTGCTCGCTGACGCAATGCTCGATCAGGGTCGCATATTTGTGCGCGATCGCCTCGTGCTGCGAGGCCCGCGAATGCATCCAGTACGACCACAGGAAGGGCGCGAGCTTGGGCATCGCGTTCCAATGGTAATGCGCGTCGATGGTATTGTTCATCGCATAGCGGATCAGCGCCCCGAAATCATGCGGGAAGCCATAGGGATAGACGCCTTCGCGCTGGATCAGGCCGGCATTGCCGTAGCTGGTCTCGCCGCCGGGCTGGCCGCGATCGACCAAGAGCACCGAGCGGCCCGCCTTTTGCAGGTGCAGCGCGACCGCAATCCCGACGATTCCCGCCCCGAGAACGATAGTATCCGTGCGCATCGCGCCAACTCCGCCAGCCCTTCCCAGCCGCCAACAATAACGCCCGCGCCGGGCCTGTCAGCACGAATGCGTAATTTTGCGCATATCCGGCTTATTTTTCGTAGTTTTTGCGCCTATCGAGAATTTTGATTCATTTCTGCGATCCAACAGCGCGATATCTCGCAACTTCCTGCCTCACGCATCGCGGCAATGCGGCGCCACGAGATGACGGGCGCGCGGCGATCGGCCAGTGTGGCGCCCCGCCCTGCTGTCCCGGCCGTCAATGCTCGCTTATCTTGCCTCCGCCCTCGCCCTGCTCGGCCGCTACGGCACGCAAGGGTTCGCATTGTCGATCTTCCTCGGCCTGGCCCTGCCGCAGTTCTCAGCGGCCGCCCGTCCGCTGCTGCCGGTCACGATCTTCTGCTTCACCACGGTCGTTTTCATGCGGGCGGATTTTGGCGTGATCGCCGGGCTGGTGCGTCGGCCGGCAAAGCTCGTCGCAACCTGTCTCTGGCTGCTCTTCGTCCCCGCCTTGCTGATCGCCGGCGCCCTTGTCCTGCTCGGCCGCGAGGCGCTCGACCCCGGCCTCCTGCTCGGCATCGCGATCATGGGGGCGGCACCGCCGATCATGTCCTCGCCCGCCGTTGCGATCCTCTACGGCTTCGAGCCGTCGCTGATCATCGCCGGCGTCATCCTCACGACCATCGTCAGCCCGCTGGTCGCGCCGCTGCTTGTCGATTTCCTGGCCGGCGCCGCCGTCCCGCTCGACCGGATGGCGCTGACCTTGCGGCTCGTCCTGTTCATCGGCGGCGGCATCGTGGTCGCTGCCGCCATCAGGCGCTGGCTCGGGGCGGCGCGCATCCGCGAGCTCAAGCCCAATCTCGATGGTTTCGGCGTGCTGATGTACTTCGTATTCGCCATCGCCGCGATGGACGGCGTCACCAGGGCGGCGATGGAACGGCCGGGCCAGGTCGCGCTCTTCCTCGCCGTCGCCTTCCTCATCTCGGCGATTGGCCTCGCCAGCGCCTGGCTCGCCCTGCGCCGCTTCCCGCGCTCGGAACGCTTCATGATCGGCTACGGCACCGGACAGCGGAACATGGGGCTGCTCGTCGCCGCGCTCGGTGCCGGGGTTCCGCCGACGACCTATCTCTTCTTCGCCCTCGCCCAGTTCCCGATCTATCTGCTGCCCTGGCTGCTGCGCGGCATCGCGGCACGGATCAGGCGGCGCGAGACATCTGCTGACTCCGCCTGACCGGAAGTAATGGGACAGTCGCTCCAAGAAAGATTGGAGCGACGACCATGATCACCCTCTATTCGGGGCCTCTGAGCCTGTTTTCGCGCAAGATCGAGATCGCATTGCGCGAGAAGGCGCTGCCCTTCGAGCGGATCATGGTGCCGTTCAACCAGACGACGGGCTACGACCCCAAGCATCCCGAAGTCGTCGCGATCAACCCGAAGCAGCAGGTCCCGGTGCTGAACGATGACGGGATCGTGCTCTACGATTCCACCGTCATCCTCGAATACCTCGAAGACGCTTACCCTGAGCCGCCGCTCTTTCCGTTCTGCCCCGGGGCCCGCGCCCGCTGCCGACTTGACGAGCTCTATGCCGACGAGATCATGCTGCAGGCGTTGAAGCCGCTTATGCACCGCACCAGCCCGCCCGCGACCGACCAGACCAGACGCTTCGCCCAGGAGGCTGACGCGCTGATCGCCGAGCAGGCGCTGGAGAAGCACTATGCGGTGCTCGAGGACCGGCTCGCCGGCCGCGAATTCTTCGGCGACGCCGTCTCGGTCGCCGATATCGCCCTGTTCATGAGCGTGCTGTTCTCGCTGCGCCTAGGCGGCCCTTTGCTCGCGCCGTTCGATGGTCTGTCGCGCTGGTTCGAGCGGCTGAAGCTGCGGCCCGCCTTCGCCCAGGCTGCGGTCGAGATCGCCGAGGCCGACCGGCGCCTGTCGTTTCCGCTGAAGCGGGCGTGAGGATTAGCAGCACCGAGCTTCGGCGACCGCACTCAGGCCCGCGGAATGTCGAAGTGGTGGTTCCGTGCGGACACGAAACAGGCTAAACGCCGCCGCATGAGCACGATCCGCATCGCCCCCTCCATCCTCTCTGCCGACTTCTCCAAGCTCGGCGAGGAGGTCCGCGCCATCGACGAAGCCGGGGCCGACTGGATCCATTGCGACGTGATGGACGGGCATTTCGTGCCCAACATCACCTTCGGCCCCGACGTGCTGAAGGCGATCCGGCCGCACACGAAGAAGTTCTTCGACGTCCACCTGATGATTGCGCCGGTCGACCCTTATGTCGAAGCCTTCGCCAAGGCCGGCGCCGACCTGATCTCCTTCCATGTCGAGGCGGGCCCGCACCCGCACCGGACAATCCAGGCAATCAAGGCGCAGGGCAAGCAGGCCGGCATCGTGCTCAATCCCGGCACGCCGGCGAGCGCCGTCGAGCCGCTGCTCGACGACCTCGACCTCATCCTCTTGATGACGGTCAATCCGGGCTTCGGCGGCCAGAGCTTCATCCATTCGGTCGTCGACAAGATCGCCCGCATCCGCGCCCTGATCGGCGAGAGGCCGATCGCGCTCGAGATCGATGGTGGCGCGACGCCCGAGACGGCACCGCTTGCAGCCAAGGCCGGCGCCAATGTGCTGGTCGCCGGCTCGGCCGTGTTCAAGGGCGGCCCCTCGGCCTATGCCGGCAACATCGCCGCGATCCGCAAGGCGGCGGAAGCGGCTCGCGGCGACTGGGTCTAGTTTCCTTCGGCCCCCCTCATCCTGAGGAGCCATTCCCAAGGGGACTGGCGTCTCGAAGGATGCTTCAGGAGGCTCCAGAACCATCTGGACCATCCTTCGAGACGGCCGCTGACGCGGCCTCCTCAGGATGAGGCCGTTGTGCTCCAGTCAGCCTCCCAAGCGTCGGACGTTCAAAGCTCGATCTGCGCGAAGCCGCCATAGATCAGGCGCTTTCCGTCGAAGGGCATCGGGTTCGCGCCGGGCTGCATGCGCGGATCGGCCATGATCTTTTCCCAGCCGGCATCGCGCGCCGCCTTGCTCGGCCATTCCACCCAGGAGAAGACGACGACCTCGTCCTCCTTCGCCTCGACGGCGCGGAAGAAATCGGTCTGCTTGCCGCGCGGGACATCGTCGCCCCAGTATTCGGCGACTTTCGTCGCGCCATATTCCTTGAACAGCGGCGCGGCCTTGCGGGCATGCTCTGCATAGGCCTCGCGATTGGCGGCCGGCACGGCCGCGACGAAACCATCGACATAGGACATCGGCGTTCTCCTTTGGGTCTGCGGGCGCCCTCGGGGGAAGAGCGCCCCGCCCAGCCGGCGCGGACGCTAGGCAAGGCGATGGTCCGAAGCTGTCAGCAGCCGTCCCCGGCATTCCGTCTGCGGCCCGCACGTGCTAGCGAGCGCGAAAGGAAACCTCTGTCCAGTTGCGAGCCCGCCGATGATCCCCCGCTATTCCCGCCCCGAAATGGTCGCGATCTGGGAGCCGCAGGCGCGCTTCCGCATCTGGTTCGAGATCGAGGCCCACGCCACCGATAAACTCGCCGAGCTCGGCGTCGTTCCCAAGGAGGCCGCGGCAACGATCTGGGCCAAGGCGAAGGATGCCACCTTCGACGTCGCCCGCATCGACGAGATCGAGCGCGTCACCAAGCACGACGTCATCGCCTTCCTGACCCATCTCGCCGAGATCGTCGGCCCCGAGGCCCGCTTCGTCCACCAGGGCATGACCTCCTCGGACGTGCTCGACACCACGCTCGCCGTGCAGCTCGCCCGCGCCGCCGACATCCTGATCGCCGATGTCGACGCGCTGCTCGCCGCCATCAAGCGCCGCGCCTTCGAGCACAAGCTGACCCCGACCATCGGCCGCTCGCACGGCATCCACGCCGAGCCGGTGACCTTCGGCCTGAAGCTCGCCCAGGCCTATGCCGAGTTTGACCGCTGCCGCGCCCGGCTCATTGCCGCGCGCGCCGAGATCGCGACCTGCGCCATCTCCGGCGCCGTCGGCACCTTCGCCAACATCGACCCGCAGGTGGAGGAGCATGTCGCGGCCAAGATGGGCCTGACCGTCGAGCCAGTCTCGACCCAGGTGATCCCGCGCGACCGCCACGCCATGTTCTTCGCCACGCTCGGCGTCGTCGCCTCCTGCGTCGAGCGCCTCGCGACCGAGATCCGGCATCTCCAGCGCACCGAGGTCTACGAGGCCGAGGAGTATTTCTCGCCGGGCCAGAAGGGTTCCTCGGCGATGCCGCACAAGCGCAACCCGGTGCTGACCGAGAACCTGACCGGCCTCGCCCGGCTGGTGCGCGGCATGGTCACCCCGGCGCTCGAGAACGTCGCCCTCTGGCATGAGCGCGACATCTCGCACTCCTCGGTCGAGCGCATGATCGGCCCCGACGCCACGGTGACGCTCGACTTCGCGCTCGCCCGCCTCACCGGCGTCGTCGACAAGCTGCTGATCTACCCGCAGAACATGAGGAAGAACCTCGACCGGCTCGGCGGCCTGCACAATTCGCAGCGCGTCCTGCTCGCGCTGACCCAGGCCGGTGCCAGCCGCGAGGAGAGCTACACCCTGGTCCAGCGCAATGCGATGCGCACCTGGGAGCATGGCGAGGACTTCCTCACCAATCTCAAGGCCGACAAGGACGTGACCGCGCGGCTCTCCGCCGCCGAACTCGAGGCGATGTTCGACGAGGGCTACCACTTCAAGCACGTCGACACGATCTTCCGCCGGGTGTTCGGCGAGGCTTGAGCCATCATGGGACGTGGCCCGGCGCTCGTGCTCCGGGCCGCGCTTGAACCGACTGGTTGACCAGTTTAAATTGCGGTCATGATCACCGTCGGCGCCTTCGAGGCCAAGACCAAGCTCTCCGAACTCCTCGACCGCGTCGAGCGCGGCGAGGAGGTCGTGATCACTCGCCATGGCAAGCCGGTGGCCAGACTCGTCTCCCAGGCGCCGGCATCCGCCGGTGCGCGGGATATTCGGGAAGAGATCATGGCCCTGCGTGAAAAACTCCGGGCTGAAGGCGTCTCGTTCCCGCGCGAGGAGATTATCGCCTTGCGCGATATGGGGCGCCGTTGAGCGCCTTGATCCTCGACAGCTCCTGCGCGGTGGCGATCATCTCGCCGGACGAGCAGAATGACGCCGTGCTCGCGCTACTGGACCGGATCATCGCATATGGCGCGTTCGCGCCCGCGCTCTGGCTATACGAGACCGCGAACGCTGCGCGCTTCAAATGGGCGAAGGACGAGATCACCGCCGCGACAGCCCGCGACGCGATCGAGAAACTGCATGCCCTGCCGATCGAAACCGTCGACATGGAGCCTGCCGTAATCCGCGGGGGCATCCTGACCCTGGCACAAAGGCATAATCTCACTATCTACGATGCGAGCTACCTGCATCTCGCCGTGATGCTTTCGCTTCCACTCGCAACCTTCGACAAGCAATTGATCGCCTCCGCCCCGAAAGAGGGCGTCGAACTCGTGAAGATCTGATCCTTATCCATGAAAACCTCCGACGCCGACATTCTCATCATCCCCGGCTGGTCGGGCTCCGGGCCCGACCATTGGCAGAGCCGTTGGGTCGCCAAGCTCTCCAGCGCGCGTCTCGTCGAGCAGGAGGACTGGTACAAGCCGGCCCGCGACGCTTGGGCGAACCGCATCGTCGCGGCGGTGCGTGCCGCGACCAAGCCGGTCGTCCTCGTCGCTCATTCAGCCGGCGTCAGCGCGGTTGCGCATGCGGCCGAGCATCTGAAGCCACATGAGGTCATGGGCGCCTTCCTGGTCGCCCCGGCCTCCGAGCGGGCCAAGCGTGCCATCCCCGGCATGGCGGCCGACTTCATTCCGCTGCCGCATAAGCCCCTGCCCTTCCGCTCGGTGCTGATCGCCAGCACCAACGACAGCTACTGCACTCCCGAGGAGGCAAAGGCGCTGGCGGAAGCCTGGGGCTCCGAATTCGTCGATGCCGGCGAGAGCGGCCATCTCAACACCGAATCCGGCCACGGCCCCTGGCCGGACGGCTTGCTGCGCTTCGCCGGCTTCATGCGCAGCCTGAGCGTCATTTCAACGGCGTCACAGTGACCTTCGCCGTGCCGCGGTTGTTGGCATAGAAGAGCTGGTAGAGGCCCAGCGGCAGGATCGCATCGTTGACGAAGAGAAAGAGCTCGCCCGTCCGCTTGGCCGTGATCTCCGCCGTCATCTCGCCGCGCCACGGTCCCGGCCTGCTCCAGTCGTTCGGATAGAGCGGATACTCGTCCCAGCCGAATGCGCCGATCCGGGCGATCGGCATGAACCAGAACTGGTCTAGCTTCCTTCGGAACAGCACGAAGGGCCGCAGATGCCAGGGGAACCGCTCGGCCTCGAAGCCCAGCAGATCGGCCTTGAAGGGGTCCGCCTCGGCGTCTGGCGGCGGCGGCTCTCCGTCACGCCAATCATGTTCGATCTTCAGCGTGATCGCGTAGCGCCGGCCCTTCTCCAAGGCGATTGCGCTCGCCCAGCAGACCGAGTTCGAGGTGAAATCGACCCTTCTCACCACCGCGTCAGTCGGGCGCAGATTTGCGTCCGTCGGCACGCAGTAGCCGCCCAGCGTCGAGGTCATCGTGACACCGATCCGGCTGACCATCGCCACGATCAGGAACAGCGCCGCGAGCCCGGCCAGGGTCGGCGTGATGTTCCGCTTCAGGATGCCCATCGCGGCCTGGTACGGTTTCGCCATCCGCAGCCGGTAGAGCGGACTTTCCTTGACGTCGCGCTCGCCGCTGCGCAGCGGCCTCAGCGTCGCCTTGGTCAGGTCGCGCCAGCGCGGTCGCATCGCGTCGCCGATCCTGGTCTGCAGCACACCGCCGACGAAAAGCAGGCCGCCGAAAATCAGCAGCAGCACCGCGAACGTCGCCGGATGGGTTCGCCAGCTCGCCAGCCAGAATTGCATGAAACCGGGTAGGAAGGAGGCGACCCCGTCGATCGCCGGCTGCAGGAAGCAGGCCGGCCCGGTGCAGGTTTCGGCTGCCGGCTTGATCACCGGCAGGGCGGCGACGGCGAGCAGCACGATGATGCTGGAGAAGTAGAACACCCGGCGGCGCCAGACATGGTTCCAGACCCATTCCTGGTCGTATGCACGCCACTGCGCCTGTGCGCTGTCCTCCATCGGATAGGGCAGCGGGATCGGCTTGTGGCCCGGCGCAGGTAGCTCGGTGATGCTGCCGTCCCGGCCGACCACGGCATAGCGATCCGGCAGCACGATCGGCGCATAGCCGGTCGCGCAGCTGCCGATCCTGCGCAGGACGCTCTCATGGATCTTGATCCGGTCGATCTTGACGAAGTTCCGGCCGATCTGCCGAGCGCCACGGGCGCCGAAGCTGTCGCGCGCGAGCAAGGCGAGCTTGCGCGGCTGGTAGCGATAGGAACCACCGAGGCCGCGCCTCGAATCGGCCATCGGCGCATCGTGGTCGGCGAGCTGCCTGACCCTGTCGACCTCGTCCCTCCTGAAGCGCAGGCCGCCCGTGCCGAGCGGCCCGTTCAGGCGGACCTGGTCCATCATCCACTCGAGCGAGACATAGGCGAGACCGTCGAGCGGATAGCCGCCGCCGACATTGGAGTGCATCCCGGCGAACCAGACCTGGCTGATCCGCTCCTCGTCGATATGGGTGGGCGGCGCCGCCTTCCGGTCACGCTGGTTCAGCCGGACCGCCTCGTTCCACAAAACCGGATGAAAGGTGTTGCGCTCGTCGTCGAGCGCCAATGCGTGACAGGCCCGCTCGACATGCTCGTGCAGGTTCCGGTCGGGCACCGAGAGCGGAAAGAAGACATCCCAGGCCCGCGTCAGTTCATCGATCGGCAGGCCATAGGCCGAGACCGTATCCCAGACGCCCATGAAAGCGATTCTGAGATCATCGGGCGGAAGCCTGGGCAGGCGCTCCACTCCTCGCAGCTTGTCGAGCCCCCGCAGCCCGAGATCGCGGACCGCGCGCGCCGTGCTCAGGATGCCGCTGAAGAACGCGCTCCGCGGCTTGAACCGGGTCCGGTACTTGCGAAAGGCGTCGTAGGCATCGAGCTCCATCTGCGCGTCGGAGCCCTTCCGCACCAGCCCCTCCCGGAGGACGAGCCCGGCGAGGATCCGCGCGGTGAAGGCCCCGCGGCTGAAGCCGAACAGGTAGATCCTGTCGCCTTCCTCATAGGTCCGGCTGAGCTGGAGGTAGAGATCGATGACGTTGCGCTTCAGGCCAAGGCCGAAGGCGCCACCCAGCATCGCCAGCGGCCGGAAGGTCGAGGTGCCGACGCCGTCATCGTAGAAGGCGATCTGGTCGGGGTTCGCCAGGTCGACAGCTTGATAGAGCCGAAAGACATTGGTCTTGAACAAGGCCGCCGCGCTGTTGCCCGTGCCATCCGAGAACAGGATGATCTTCTTGCCCGTCATCGCGCGCACCGGCTGGTTAGCTGACCAACACAACCACAGTGAGGCAGCGGGCACGAAATGCAACCGCGAAAGGCTCAGCGGCAGAACAGCATGGTTAAAAAGGCCCGCCCCGGATCGCCCGGAAGCGGGCTCGACCGCAGAATAGTGGCTGGCACGCCGCTCTCAGCCGCCTGTCATGGACCGTCTCAGTTGGCGGCGAAGCAGTAGAGCAGCCCGGCGCCGCCGGTGCTCCTGAGGGCGTCCTGACTGCAGCCGCCGCGCGACAGATGCGACATGTTCCAGGATTTCGAGGGTGGCGTGTCGTCGAGCCCCGAGCGGTCATGGTGACCGAGCATCACGGCGCCCTCGCTCCCGCTCCTGGTGTAGTTGCCGCAGGTCCGATCCTCGCCCGGGCCGAAGGCCGTGCCGTCGGCCTGCGAGCCGGTCAGGATATCGTGCTGGTTGGGCGTGTCGCCGCGACCGTTGACGACCTCGCCTTTCTCGGTGAGCGCGGTCTGCTTGGTGAGGCTTGCGGCGGCGCCATGCAGATCGGCGACGCTGCTCGCGATCACCGTGCCCTTGGCGTTGCGCCAGGGCCCGGCGCCGATCCGGTCGCGCGCATTGACCGCCGCCGCCCCGTCCGCCGCCTGCGTCGAAAGATAGGCCCGCCAGGTCCTGGCGCCGGCCCCCGCCGCTTGGGCGAGACGCTGGCAGATCGCATCGGCGCCTGCGAGCCCGCCGAGATCGGCCCCCTTGCCGGAGCCGGCGCTCGTCACGAAGAAGGTCATCTCGGCTGTCTGGGCCCGGCCGGCATTCGCCGTCAGCGCCAGCAGGCCAGCGGCAGCGACGAGTTCGATACATCTGACACGCATCGTTCGGCTCTCCTGTCCTGTTCCGCGTTCCGGGACGCGTCGCGCAGGGCAGCCCGCCCATGCTCAGCGACAGACCCAGCGACCGGCCCTCGCCCAGTCTAGCATGGCCTCGGCCTTGCTGCGGAATCGACGCCCGGCCCGAGAGCCTCTCACCGAACTCGGAGCTGGCGATGCCGAAATCGCGACAGATATCCGCCAAAAGAAAACCCGCCCCGGATCGCTCCGGGGCGGGCTCGTTTCAGGCCTGACGAAGATCAGCCGTCGAGATCAGTTCTCGACATAGGTGACCTTGCCGTCGGCACCCTTCTTCCAGGTGTAGATCGTGTAGTCCGGGCGGGTGATGTCGCCCTTCTTGTCGAAGCCGAGCTTGCCGATCACCGTGTCCACCGGCGCGCCGCCCTGCAGGGCCGCAGCGATCTTCTTCGGGTCGGTCGAGTTCGCGCGCTTGGCGCCTTCGGCCATGATCTGCACGGCGGCGTAGCTGTACAGCGTGTAGGCTTCCGGCTTGAACTTGCGCGCCTCGAACTTCTTGAGGACGGCAGCCGCCTCCGGACGCTTCTGCGGATCCGGCGGGAAGGTCATCAGCGTGCCCTCGACGCCGGGACCGCCGATCGTGGCGAACTCGTCGGTGGTGATGCCGTCGCCCGAGATCAGCACGGTCTTCAGGCCCTGGTCGCGCATCTGGCGCACGATCAGGCCGCCTTCGGTGTGCAGGCCGCCCCAGTACAGGTAGTCCGCACCGACTGCCTTGATCTTGGAGATCAGGGCCGAGAAGTCCTTCTCGCCGGCGTTGACGCCTTCATAGAGCACGTCCTTGACGCCCGCCTTGGTCAGGCCCTTGCGGGTCTCGTCGGCAAGGCCCTGGCCATAGGTCGTCTTGTCGTGGACGATCGCGATCTTCTTGTCCTTCAGCGTCTTGGCGATGTACTCCGCCGCGACACCGCCCTGCTGGTCGTCACGGCCGCAGGTGCGGAAGACGTTCCAGAGGCCGCGCTCGGTGATCTTCGGGTTGGTCGCCGAAGGGCTGATCATCAGGATGCCGTTCTCGGCATAGACTTCGGACGCCGGCATGGTGACGCCGGAGTTGAAGTGGCCGAGCACCCATTTGACGCCGTCGCCGACGAACTTGTTGGCGACCGAGACGCCCTGCTTCGGATCCGACACGTCATCGCCGAGCGAGATCGTGATCTTCTGGCCGAGCACGCCGCCGGCCGCGTTGATGTCCTCCACCGCCTGCTCGGCGCCGTTCTTCAGCTGCGCCCCGAAGGCCGCGTTCGGGCCGGTCAGCGGGCCGCCGACGCCAAGCTTGATCTGTGCATTCGCCACGCCGGAAAAGGCGAGGACCGCGCCAAGGGCGATTCCGCCCAAGAGCAGCTTCTTCATGTCTCGTGACTCCCCTGTTTAGCTATTTAACGGGTCGGCCGGGGCCGGCCCGTCTCGGCGCGTGGTGCCACCGTGGAGCGCAGTCTTGCGCTTTTTCAGGATGCTGTCACGCGGCAAGGACGTGAACTTTCGTGGTGTTTTTGAGCCTTTCAGGCGCTTTCCCGGGCCTTCCAGGTGAAGGGGCCGGTGCGCTCGTAGAGCCAGCGATATTGCGTCGTCATCTGCCGCGTGCGGTTGTAGCGCCAGCCCGCAAGGCCGAAGGCGAACAGCACCAGCGTGTCGACCAGGTAATAGTGGAGCGTGAGCAAGGTCGCCTCGAACAGGGCGAAATGGATGAAGCGGATCACCAGGCCCAGAACCAGCGTGTAGATCACCAGTTGCAGGAGCGGGCGCCAGGTGATCGCAACTGCCCGCCCCGTCATCCAGGCGGCCCAGCCACCCATCACCACCGTGACGAGAAGGAACAGCCAGATCGTCGGCTCTTCGTAGAGGATGCCCTGCATCATCGTGCTCCCATCCAGCCCGCCGCCATCAGTGCCGGCCGCCTTCGAGATAGGCAGCGCGCACCTGCGGATTGGCCAAAAGCTCCTTGCCGGAACCGCTCATGGTGATGACGCCGTTGACCATGACATAGCCGCGATGGGCGAGCTTCAGCGCATGGAAGGCGTTCTGCTCGACCAGGAAGACGGTGAGCCCCTGGCTGCGGTTGAGCTCGGCGATCGCCTCGAAGATCTGCTTGACGATCAGCGGCGCAAGGCCGAGCGAGGGCTCGTCGAGCAGGAGCAGCTTCGGCCGCGCCATCAGCGCACGCGCGATCGCCACCATCTGCTGCTCGCCGCCGGATAGAGTGCCGCCGCGCTGCTGCAGGCGCTCCTTCACCCGCGGGAAGAGCGTGCACATCTTCTCGAGGTCTTCCTCGAAATGCTGGAGCCCGGCGACGGAGGCCCCCATCTGCAGGTTCTCCAGCACGGTCATGCGCGGGAAGATCCGCCGCCCTTCCGGCGACTGGGCGATGCCGAGGCGGGCGATCTCGTGGCTCGGCATCCTGGTGATGTCGCGCCCGTCATAGGTCACCGTGCCCTCGCGGGCCTGCGGATTGCCGAAGATCGTCATCATCAGCGTCGACTTGCCGGCACCGTTGGCGCCGATCATCGTGACGATCTCGCCTTGGTTGACGTCGATATCGACGCCCTTCAGCGCGATGATCTTGCCGTAGAAGGTCTTGACGCCGCGAACGCGCAGCAACGGCTGTGCCTCGCTCATAGGCCGACCTCCGCTTCCACGGCCGCGACCTCTTCGTCGTCGACCCCGAGATAGGCGGCGATGACCTTCGGGTCCGCCTGGATTTCCTGCGGCGTGCCGTCGGCGATCTTGGTGCCGTAGTCGAGCACCACGACATGGTCCGAGATTTCCATCACCACCGACATGTCGTGTTCGATCAGGAGCAGCGCCGTGCCGAGATCCCTGCGGATCGACAGCAGGAGGTTGTTGAGCTCGAGGCTTTCGCGCGGGTTGAGGCCAGCTGCCGGCTCGTCGAGGCAGAGCAGCACCGGGTCGGTGCACATGGCGCGGGCGATCTCGAGCCGACGCTGGTCGCCATAGGGCAGATCGCCGGCAGGGTCGTCGGCCCGGTCGATCAGATTGATCTTCTCGAGCCAGAACTTGGCCTTCTCGATCGCCTGCTTCTCGCGGGCCTTGTAGCCGCCGATGCCGAGCACCCCGAGGAAGGTGAAGCCCGAGGCGATCATCAGCGGGTTGTGCTGCGCGACCAGCAGGTTCTCCAGCACCGTCATGCCGCTGAACAGGCGGATGTTCTGGAAGGTGCGGGCGATCTTCGCTTCCCAGGCGATGCGGAAATCCGGCATCCGCTCGAGCAGGTGGACGGAGGCCCGGTTGATCGAGGAGACGCCGCGCTGGGTCGTGTCGGCGATCAGCTGATCGGTGTCGGGCAAGGGATGGATCAGCGCCATCCGCCCCTCGGTCGGCTTGTAGAAGCCGGTGATGCAGTTGAACACCGTCGTCTTGCCGGCACCGTTCGGCCCGATAAGCGCGGTGATCTCGCCGGTGCGCGCCTCGAAGGAGAGGTCGTTGACGGCGGTCAAGCCGCCGAAGCGCATCGTCAGGTGCTCGACCTTGAGCAGGGTGATCGCCTCGCTCATCAGCCGTGACCTTCCTGGACCATGTCGGCCGAGATCGCCTTCTTCTCCTTCAGGAAGGCCGTCGGTTCGCGCGTCGAGATCAGCCCGCGCGGCTTCCAAATCATGATCACCACCATGGCGAGGCCGAAGATCAGCATGCGGTACTTGGTCGGGTCGAAATCATTACCGAAGACCTGCTTCAGGAAGTCGAGCTCGCGCAGAAGCTCGGTGCCGCCGATCATCGCGGTCGCCGCGATGGCGCAGCCCCAGAGCGAGCCCATGCCGCCGAGCACGACGATGGCGAGAATGATCGCCGATTCCATGAAGACGAAGGATTCAGGTGAGATGAAGCCCTGCCGCGCCGCGAAGAAGGAGCCGGCGAAGCCGCCGAACATCGCGCCGAGCGAGAACGCCGTCAGCTTGGTGTTGGTGGTGTTGATGCCGAGCGAGCGGCAGGCGATCTCGTCCTCGCGCAGCGCCTCCCAGGCCCGCCCGACCGGCAGACGCCGGAGCCTCAGGCTGACGAAGGCGGTGAGCAGCGCGAGACACAGGATGACGTAGTAGAGGAAGATCGTCCGGTAGAGCGGCGTGAATTCCAGCCCGAACACCGCGGCAAAGCCGTTATCCGCCGCGGTGAACGGGATGCCGAAGAAGGTCGGCCGTGGAATGCCGGAGATGCCGGCATAGCCGTTCGAGAAATCCGTCCAGTTGACCAGGACGAGGCGGATGATCTCGCCGAAGGCCAGGGTCACGATGGCGAGATAGTCGCCGCGCAGACGCAGGACCGGGAAGCCGAGCAGCATGCCCCAGAAGGCGGCGAGGATCCCCGAGAGCGGCAGCAGGATCCAGAAGGACAGGCCGAAATTCTTGGCCAAGAGCGCGTAGGAATAGGCGCCGACCGCGTAAAAGGCGACATAGCCGAGATCGAGCAGGCCGGCGAGGCCGACGACGATATTCAGCCCCCAGCCGAGCATCACATAGATCAGGATCTGGACGCCGAAATTGTCGATCCATTTCAGCGCGCCGCCCCAGCCGGCGAGCGTGATCGCAATGATCGGGAAGACCAGCAGGAAGCCGAGACCGAACAGCGAGAACAGCCCGGAATGGCGCTGGAAGAAGCCGATCGTGCCGTGCGGCAGAAGCCGGACCGCCGGCTTGTTCGGATCGCGCGTCTGCTGGCGCAGCGCCATCAGGAAGCGCCCGACGAAGACGATCGCCACGGCCCAGGCGACCGTGTCCCAGCGCGGATCGAGAACGAGCTGGTTCTCGATGTTCTGGCGGGTGCCCCAGGAAATGATCGGGATGCACAGGCCCAGCGTGATCAGGCCGGCGAAGGCCGCCTCCTTCAGGGCCGCCATCATGTCGGCCTGGCGCTTGGCCGGCGTCGTTGCGTCCATGGCCATCGCGTCAGACCTTCTCGACTTCGGGCCGGCCGAGGATGCCGGAAGGCATGAACACGAGCACGACCGCCAGGATGCAGAAGGCCGCGACGTCCTTGTAGTCGATGGTGAAATAGGCCGACCACATCACCTCGATGAGGCCGATCAGGAGCCCGCCGAGCACCGCCCCGGGCAGTGAGCCGATGCCGCCGAGCACCGCCGCGGTGAAGGCCTTCACGCCGGGCACGAAGCCGTCATGGAAGGAGACGACGCCGTAGAGCACGAGGTACATCACGCCGGCGACGGCGGCGAGCGCAGCGCCCATCACGAAGGTGATCGAGATCGTCCGGTCGACGTCGATGCCGAGCAGGGACGCCATCTTGCGGTCCTGCTCGCAGGCCCGCTGGGCCCGGCCGAGCGAGGTCTTCTGCACGATGAACCAGAAGGCGGCGAGCAGCACCACGGTCGAGACGATGATGATGATCTGCTTGTAGGAGATCGAGACCGGGTAGGTCGCGCTGTCGATCAGGAGGATCGACTTGTTCAGCATCGGCGGGATCGGCTTGTTGCGCGGGCCCTGCACGACCTGGACGAAGTTCATCAGGAAGATCGACATGCCGATCGCCGAGATCAGCGGCGCAAGGCGGAAGGAGCCGCGCAGGGGCCGGTACGCCACCCGCTCGATCGTCCAGTTCCACAGCGAGGTGAAGAACATCGCGAGGATCAGCACGAAGAACAGCGCCAGCACGATCAGGCCGGCCCCGAGCCAGGCCGAGATCAGCATGAAGAAGATCAGCGCGATGAAGGCCGAGAGCATGAAGACGTCGCCATGGGCGAAGTTCACCATGCCGATGATGCCGAAGACCATCGTGTAGCCGATGGCGATGAGGCCGTAGATCGACCCCAGGGTCAGCCCATTGATGAGCTGCTGGACGAAGACTTCCATTGACGACGCCTGTCCCCTCGAATCAGCCCGTTCTTAGGAGTCGACATGACGTCGACGCATGCGGGATACGATCACGACGCAGAGCTACCAACCGCCTGCGTTGCCGACAATCCACCCGGGCCACATTTCTGTCAAAAGCAATCTGCGCCCCTTTGCATATGCAATTACCGGACGAATTTGCGGCCCCGCGAGCCTCTCCCGCAAGATAATTGCGCGCCCTGCGAGGCAAAATACGACCATGGTTGAGGCATACGAAACGCAGGGAAACGCATAGCGCGCGGAAAGCCCCCGAAATCGATGGCTGCCAGACGGTTTTCGCACTCGCGCCTCAGGTCCGCTCCTGCCACCATCGGCCATCGCGATTCCTGCCTTCGAAGGTAAGCCATGGCCCTCGCCTCGCCCCCCATCGCCGACGCCGCGCAGGCGCAGGCGCTCACGCTCCTGGAGCATGTCGCCCTGATCGACGGGCATAACGACATGCCCTACGTCCTGCGGCTTGACGCCGCGGCCAAGGGCGACGTCGCCGCCTATGATCTCGGGCGGGTCCATGCCGAAACCGACACCGACATTCCGCGCATGAAGCAGGGCCGACTCGCCGGCCAGTTCTTCGCGGCCTATGTCCCGCCGAACCAGAAGAATCCGGCCGGCTTCGCCCTGGCGCAGATCGCGCTGATGCGCGAGGTCACCGCCCGCCATGCCGACGTCTTCCGCCCCGGCCTCGCAGCAGAAGACGTCGCCGCAGCCAAGGCCGAGGGCAAGATCGCCCTGTTCATGACGATCGAGAACGGCTCGGCCGTCGACGGCGAGCTCGACGCGCTCGACGCCTATTACGGCCTCGGCGTGCGCCTGATGACGCTCTGCCACAACGGCACCCATGACTGGTGCGATTCGGCCACCGACGCGCCGCGCCACAACGGGCTTTCGGCCTTCGGCAAGGCGGTGATCGGCCGGATGAATCGGCTCGGCATGGTCGTCGACCTCGCCCATGTCGCGCCGAAGGCGATGCATGACGTGCTCGACGTCACCACCGCGCCGGTGGTCTGGTCGCACTCCAACGCCTTCTCGCTCTGCGACCACCCGCGCAACGTGCCCGACGACGTGCTCGACCGCGTCGCCGGCAATGGCGGCGTCGTCATGGCGACCTTCGTGCCCGACTTCATCAGCCAGGCCTCGCGCGACTGGCACCGCCCGGCCAAGGACCAGTACGGCAAGACGCCGGACGGGCTCGACTACAAGGCGGCCGAGGCCGAGATCGTCAGGAAGTCCGGTCCGCGCCCCAAGGCGACGCTCGCGGAGTATTGCGACCACCTCGACTATCTCGCGCAGCGCATCGGCCATGACCATGTCGGCATCGGCTCGGACTTCTTCGGCGGCGCCGTGCCAGAAGGGCTCGAGGACGTCTCGACCTTCCCGAACGTGATCGCCGAACTGCTGCGCCGCGGCTGGTCGGAGGCGAACCTCGCCAAGCTCGCCTCGGGTAACACGCTGCGGGTGATGCGGGCCGTGGAAGCTGCGGCCGGCTGAGCGGCCGGCCAGCGACGGAGCACGCAGAAAACAGGGGAAACGCCGGTGATTTCCGGCGTCCCCGTGCCCCCTGCCCGGTTGACGGCGCGCGGGCGGCAGGCGCAAAGCTGCGCCCGCTTCAGGAAACTCCGCGCATGACCGGCTCCGGCACCGACCGCACCCGCCCTCCCGTCACGGGGCAAGCTCCCATCGTGATCCTGGTCGAGCCGCAGCTCGCCGAGAACATCGGCATGTGCGCCCGCGCCATGGCGAATTTCGGCCTGTCCGAGATGCGGCTCGTCGCGCCACGCGACGGCTGGCCGACCGGCGGCGGGCTGAAGAAGGGCGCGACCTCGGCCGCCTCGGGCGCGACCCATATCCTCGACAATGCCAGGCTCTATCCGGACACCGCCTCGGCCATCGCCGATCTCAACCATGTGCTGGCGACGACGGCGCGCGAGCGCGGCCAGATGAAGCGGGTCTACACCCCGGCCGAGGCGATGGCCGGCCTCGGCGAGCGGATCGGCGGCGGCGAGCGCGTCGGCATCCTGTTCGGGCGCGAGCGCATCGGCCTGACCAATGAGGAGATTAGCTTCGCCGATGCGATCCTGACCTTCCCGGTCAACCCGGCCTTCGCCTCGCTCAACCTCGCCCAGGCGGTGCTGCTCTGCGGCTATGAGTGGTTCAAGACATCAGGTGGCGAGCCGGTCTTCCGCGAGAACAACCCCTCCCCGCCCGCGACACGCGCGACCGTGCTCTCGATGTTCGACTATGTCGAAGCCGAGCTCGACCAGTGCGGCTTCTTCCCACCGGGCAAGAAGGCGATCATGAGCGCCAATCTGCGCGACATCCTGCACCGGCTGGCAATGACCGAGCAGGAGGCCCGCACGCTGCGCGGCGTCTTCAAGTCCCTGACAGAAGGCCCACGCCGGCGGCGGCCCGAAGAGCCGGCAGCCTAGGACATCTTCGAGCGAAGTCGGTACCGGTTCGCGTGGAGAAAATGCGGACAAGCCCCAGGCTGGCGCCAGCGTGCGAGGCCGCTAAGCTCACTCCCGGCATGGCGGCTTTTGCTGCCCCAGCTCCAGGAGAACCGCATGACGCTTCGGCTGCACACCATCATCGCCAGCACCCGCCCAGGCCGTGTCGGCCCGGCGGTCGCGAACTGGTTTCACGGGGTCGCGCAGGCCGATCCCGGCTTCGACGCCCATCTCGTCGACCTCGCCGATTTCGCGCTGCCGGTCTATGACGAGCCGAAGCATCCGCGCCTGCGCGACTACGTCCACGAGCACACCAGGCGCTGGAGCGCCAGCGTGGACGCGGCCGATGCCTATGTCTTCGTCACGCCTGAATACAATTTCGGCCCGACGCCTGCGCTCGTGAACGCGCTGAACTACGTCTACACCGAATGGACCTACAAGCCGTGCGCCTTCGTCAGCTATGGCGGCGTCTCGGGCGGGCTGCGCGCCGTGCAGCTGACCAAGCAGACCGTCACCTCGCTGAAGATGATGCCGATCGTCGAGGCCGTCACGGTCCCGATGGTCGGCCAGCTGATCAAGGATGGCGTCTTCGCCGCCAACGACCTGCATCGCCAGAGCGCTGCCGCCCTGCTCGGCGAGCTCGCCAAATGGGCCGGAGCGCTGAAGCCGCTGCGCGGCTAAGACGCCTTCGCAAACGCAAAGAGGCCGGCGTCCAGGACGCCGACCTCTGTCTGTTCAAGGAGCGCTTTCGCTCAGAACTGGTACTTCAGTGTCGCCTTCACGGTACGGCCCGGCTCGGCGTAGTAGTCACGCGCCTGCACCAGAGCACCGGTCGGGACCGAGACCGCGTCGAAATAGGTACGGTCGAAGATGTTGTAGACGCCGACCTGCAGCTCGATGTCGTAGAGAGTCGTCGGGCGCCACCAGGCGCTGGCGTTGAACACCGCATAGCCTGGGGCCTTGAAGCCGGCGTTCGCGCCGCGCTCGACGTCGTCGCGCGGGCCGGCGAGCTTGGTCGAGACCTCCGCCCCCCAGACATCGGTGCCGTAGGCGACGGCGACGATGCCCTGCATCGGCGGGATCGAGTTCAGGAAGGTATCGGCGTCCTTGTTGACCCCGCGGATATAGGAGAACGAGCCGCGCACCAGCCAGTTCGGAGCGAAGGCGTACTGCCCGTTCGCCTCGAAGCCCTGGATCTCGGCGCGGGCGATGTTCCGATAGGAGGTGACACCGAACGGATAGAGCGCGCTGGCACCCTGCGGAACAGTCTGCACGACCTCGATGAAGTTGCGGTAGTTGGTATGGAAATAGGTCAGCGAGCCGCCGAAGGCCTTGTCGCCGAACTTCAGGCCGACATCGATGCCGTTGCTGGTCTCGGGCCGCAGATCGGGATTGCCGGTGCGCAGATAGGTCCCCACCGCCCCGAACGTAGCGTAGAGTTCGCCGACGGTCGGAGCGCGGAAGCCCTTCGACCACTGTCCGAAGATGGTGACGTCCTTGAACCAGGGCGTATTCTTCAGGATATCGTATTCGAGGCGAATACGCGGGGACCAGGCGGAGTCGCTGGATGCAGGCGGAAGTGTCGTCGGCCGCGCCCCGCCGCTGAAATAGGCCGCCGTGTACTGCGGCTTCTCCTCATACCAGTCGAAGCGCAAGCCGGGCGTCACCCGAAGGCGGTTGTCGAGCATGCCGATCTCGTCATGCAGGTAGAAGCCGGCCATGCGGCCGTCGACCTTCGGCGTGTCGGCCTGGTTGCTATGCAGGTTGTTGCAGGCGGCGAAAGCCCCGGTATAGGGCTGCCGGCAGCGGTCGAAGCCCTTCGAATACTGGTCCATGGTGGACATGCGCAGCTCGGTTCCGAGCGTCACGCCATGGGTCAGCGCGCCCGTCTGGAAGCGCTTCAGGATATGGCCGTTGAAGCCGAAGGCCTCCTCGTCGATCTCGTTGTCGCGGGCGAAGGGACCGACGACGCTGGTGTAGCGATAGGTCCGCGTCAGGCCATTGCGGGTCGTGTTCTGCCAGTAGAGGTTCGCCGAGGCCTCGTCGAGGAAGCCGCCGGGCAGCTTGTAGTCATAGGTCAGCGAGACGCGCTTGCGCTCGACGTCGTCGCCCGTGGTGTTGTTCCAGGGGCGGATGTTGCCGGTCAGCGAAACGCCGGTGCCGGTCAGCAGGTTGACCCGGTCCTGACGGCGGAAGTACTCGCCCGTGATGCCGAAGCGGTGCACGTCGTCGACATAGTGGTGGACCTTGCCGAGGAAGCCGACCTGCGTGAAATCGGTCGGATTCGGCGCGGTCCGCGTCACGCCGATCGTCTTGATGTCGCCGTTGTTGTTGGTCTCGTGGCCGTCGCGGAAGCTGCCCTGCAACAGGACGTAGGTGTTCTGGTAGCGGCCGGCGACTGCGCTGCTGCCGAACCAGGCACGGTCCGTGCTGTCATAGCCGGTCTTGGCGAGGACGCCGAAATTCTGGCCGGGCTTGATCAGGTCCTTCGGATCGAGCGTGCGCACCGCCAGCGCACCGCCCAGCACGCCGCCGCCCAGCGTCGCGCCACCGCTATTGCCGCGCAGCAGGTCGAGCGTCGAGAGCGCCTCGAAGTCGAACGCGGTCGTGGTGCCCTGGCTCAGGCGATTGTCGGTCACGAAGGTCTGGCGGATGCCGTCGACCGTCGTCAGCACGCGCGCGCCGTCGAGGCCGCGAATGTTCACGCTGCCATTGGCCCGGTTGAAGCTGATGCCGGCTTCGACACGGTTCGACAGATCGGTGATGCTCTGGATCTGCTGCCGGTCGAGCTCGGCGCGGGTGGTGGTGGTCGTCGTCGGCCCCTGGAGCAGCGGCGCGGCGACCGCGGCGTCGCCCTGCACGACGATCGCGTCGAGCGTCACCGGCTGATCGCCGCTCGTGCTTTGCGCCGGCCTCTGTTGCGCAACGGCCGGAGCCGCCATCGCCAGCATCAAAGTCCCAAGCGCAACGCCATATCGCAGCCTGCCGGAATAATCGCCCATCGCCCTGATCCCGTACTTGCCGGAAAGCTTCACAATGAAGTCATTCGGCACTTTGTAATCGTTTTAAACTAAGGACATCGCCTCAATTTCAACATCAGCGATTATTAAAATGATCTTTGACTGTCAAACGATTCCCAATACTGAAACGACTTACATATTTACTCTAATTCTAATCTGAGAATGGACAACTGGCACACCGTCACTCGGGCATGTGCAACAGTCTTGGAATCTGTTCGTCGCGTCCGGACCTCGCGGCGGTCCGCCGCTGTCCCGACAGAAGGCCCGCCTCAAGAGGCCAGCAGCACGCGCGACCACATGCATGGCTCTCCGGTCCGGCACGAAAGGCGTCGACCTTCCCCGTGAGCCAATTGACCAGCCCTCGCCCCCTCCCCATCTCGTGATCGGCCAGGCGCACTCCTCACCCGTTTGCGTCTTGTCGCGACGCGACCGGGTGGCATGATGCAGTGCAAGATGCGGAGAGACGCTCACACCATGCTCGACCGCCGGAAACTGCTGATCGGCTCGGCGGCTGTCGCCGCCGCCTCGGCCAGTTCCGGGCGGGCGCACGCCCGCGACCATGACGTCGTGGTCATCGGTGCCGGCGCAGCCGGCATCGCCGCCGCGCGGCAATTGCAGGCGGCAGGCCGCGCCGTGCTCGTGCTCGAGGGCCGCGATCGCCTGGGCGGGCGCACCTTCACCGATTCCTCGCTCGGCCCCTCCTATGATGCCGGCGCGATGTTCATTCACTGGGCCGAGCGCAACCCCTGGACCACCATCGCCCAGGAACTCGGCATCCCCACCCCCAACGAGAGCTGGGGCGGCGGCTTCCAGCTGTTCCAGAACGGCCAGCCGATGTCGCAGGGCGACCGCCAGCGCCGGCGCGGCGCCTTCGGCCAGATCGACCGCCGGCTCGAAACCGCCGATCTCAAGGCCCGCGACATGTCGATCGCCGAGCTCCTCGGCCATCTCGGTCCCGATCTCGCGCCGATCGCCTCCTCAGGCCTGCTGCTCTCGATCGGCGAGGAGGCCACCCGGATTTCGGCGCGCGACTATCAGCGCCTCTGGGCCGGCGAGGACTATGTCGTGCCCAGCGGCTACGGCAATCTGGTGGCGCGCTACGGCGCCGGGCTCGACATCCGCCTCAACCAGACCGTCACCGCGATTCGCTGGGACGGTCCGGGCGTCGCGATCACCACGGCCTCCGGCACGCTCAATGCCCGCGCCTGCATCGTCACCGTCCCGGTCGGCGTGCTCAAGGCAGGCGCCATCCGCTTCACGCCGGCACTGCCGGTCCGCACGCAAGGCGCGCTCGCCGGCATCGGCATGGGCGCGCTGACCAAGATCGCGCTCAAGGTCGAGGGCAACCGCTTCGGCATCGCGCCCGGCACCAGCTATTTCGAGGCCGGCGCCAATGGCCGGCTGATGAACTTCGACATCTTTCCCGGCGACCAGGACATCATCGTCGGCTTCTGCGGCGGCGACTATGCCCGCGAGCTTTCGGAATCGGGTCCCGAGGCGGCCCGCGCCCATATCGTCGACCTGCTCGCGAACATGATCGGCCCCGAATTCCGCAAGGCCGCCGGCCCGGTCTCCTTCCCGGCCTGGTGGACCGACCCGTTCGCGCGCGGCTCCTATTCGGTCTGTCTGCCCGGCCATGCCGGCGCCCGCGAGGTGCTCGCCGAGCCGATCGGCGGACGCCTCTGGCTCGCCGGCGAAGCGACGGCGGGAGGCGGCGCGATGACGGCCGGCGGCGCAACCCTGGCCGGGCGCATGGCGGCCGCGGCGGTGGCGCGGCTCAAGGCCTGAGCGCGACCGGCGGTATTGGGCCTAGAGGTCGAGCTCCCAGTTCTGCCCGACCAGATCCTGCCCGAAGGAGTGGTGCTTCTCCTCCGCCACCAGCCGGAAGCCCTCGGCCACATAGATCGCCCGCGCCGCATGCAGGATGTCGTTGGTCCAGAGCACCATCCGGTGGTAACCGGCAGCGCGCGCGAATCCGACCGCCTCCCGCACCAGCTTCTTGCCGAGGCCAAAGCCCTGGGCCTGCTTCTCGACCAGCACCAGCCTGAGCTTGGCGACCTCCTCGCTCTCCTGCACGACGAAGGCCGAGCCTGCCGGCTCCCCCTCCAGCTCGGCGATGAAGCAGCGTTCCTTGCCCGGCCTGAACTCGCGCAGGAACTTTGCGGCGATCTCGGCAACCAGCGCCTCGAAGCTGATGTCCCAGCCATAGTCCTGCGCATAGAGCCGTCCATGGGCGGAGATCACCCAGCCGATATCGCCCGGCCGATGCTCGCGGATCAGCGGCACGGGCCGCGCCGTCGGCACGCCGGACAGCAGAACCTGCGCCCGGTCGAGCGCCGTGACCAGCGCGGTGCGCTCGCCCTCCCCGAGCCGGGTCAGGATCGCGCCCGCCTGCCGGCGCGAAGCCTCGTCGAGCGGGGCGAAGGCCGCATGGCCGGCCGCCGTCAGCTTCAACTCGAAGGCGCGGCCATCACCTTGCGCCCTGCCCCGCTCCAGCCAGCCGAACCCGGCGAAGCGCTTGAGCAGCCGCGAAAGATAAGCCGGATCGAGACCGAGCTCGCGCGCCAACTCGCCGGCGCGCCAGCCGTCGCGCTGCGCCAGTTCATAAAGCACCCGCGCCTCGGTCAGGCCGAAGCCCGAACCGTGCAGATCCCCGCCCAGCGCCCCGACCCAGCGGGTGTGGAAGCGGTTGAAACGGCGAATGGCGGCGACGGCCGGGGGGTCGATGACTGACATGGCGCTTCTCCCTGTTGGGAGAAAAGCCAATTAATGGACAGAGTCAACTAAATTATCCCCGCCCTCCTCGCGCCTCGTTCACCCTCTCTTAACAGCGCCGGCGCCCAATCGAGGTTTGCCGGCCCCTCCTGGTACACTCCCATGCAAGTCGATCTTCTCGCCGGAACCAGCCATCGCCCCCCGATGATGCCGGAGCGCCGGCCGACCCTGCTTCTCTTCGATTCCGGCCTCGGCGGCCTCACCGTGCTGAGCGAGGTCGTCCGCTCCCGGCCCGATGCCGACATCGTCTACGTCGCCGACGACGCCGCCTTTCCCTATGGCCGGCTGAGCGAGGCCGCGCTGGTCGAGCGCGTGCTCGCGGTGATGGAGCGGCTGGTCGCGCGCTTCCATCCCGATCTCGTGGTCATCGCCTGCAACACCGCCTCGACGCTGGTGCTGCCGGCCCTGCGCGCCCGCTTCTCGATTCCCTTCGTCGGCACCGTGCCGGCGGTGAAGCCTGCGGCCGAGCGCACCAGGAGCGGCCTCGTCTCGGTGCTGGCGACGCCGGGCACCGTGGCGCGCGACTACACGCGCGGCCTGATCAAAAGCTATGCCGGCGGTTGCGAGGTGACGCTGGTCGGCGCGACCGGGCTCGCCGGACTCGCCGAGGCGGCGCTGAAGGGCGAGGCGATCGACGATGGCGCGGTCCTCGCCGAGATCGCGCCCTGCTTCGTCGAGCGCGAAGGACGGCGCACCGATGTGGTGACGCTCGCCTGCACCCATTATCCCCTGCTGCTGGCGCGGCTGCGGCGGCTCGCCCCCTGGTCCGTCGACTGGATCGACCCCGCCCCGGCGATCGCGCGGCGCGTCGCGGCGCTGCTCGGCCCGGCCCGCGAGCGGCCCGATGCCGGCGAGGCGCGCGCCGTCTTCACCGCAGGCACGCGGCTGAGCGGCCCGGCCAGGATAGCGCTCGCCGGCTTCGGCCTGGCGCAGGTCGAGATCGAGGCGATGCCGGCCTGAAGCAGCCTGCCGGGCTCCCTTCCCGGAACCGCCCGGCCGCGCCGCGCGTTCTGCTGCCACACCGTCGCTAAACCGGGAGTAGCGGCACGATCGACGACGCAAGGGAGGCGATCATGAAGAAGCTCACGCTGATGGTCGCATTGGCTTTCGGCTTCGCGCTCGCCGGTTTCGGCGGCGCCGGGGATGCGCAGGCCAAGCCGAAAGGCTGGCACAAGGCCAAGGGCCATCACCACGGCTACAGCCACGGTCCGCGCCGGCATTATGGCTGGAATCGCGGCCGCCATCTCGGCTGGTACAAGCACCCTCGCCACCGGAACGCCTACTGGCGCTACGAGCGCTGGTGAGGGCTTGGTGCGCCGGCGCATTGACTTCCCGCGCCAATTCCCGCATAGGCACCGGCGTCGCGCGGCTCCTCACGGGGCCGCGTGGCTTTTTCCGCACCCGTGATCCGCTCGTCTTCTCGAGCCGGATCTGTCGCCCCGGCAACGGGGAGAAGGAGGGCGCGGTCCTCAACTCGCGAACCACAAGAGGACACGCGACATGTCGAAGCGCCATGAGGCGAAGTACAAGATTGACCGCCGCCTCGGTCAGAACATCTGGGGCCGCCCGAAGTCCCCGGTCAACCGCCGTGAGTACGGCCCCGGCCAGCACGGCCAGCGCCGCAAGGGCAAGCCGTCCGACTTCGGCACGCAGCTGCGCGCCAAGCAGAAGCTCAAGGGCTACTACGGCTCGATCTCCGAGAAGCAGTTCCGCCGCTACTACGCCGAGGCGATCCGCCTGAAGGGCGACTCGGGCGAGAACCTGGTCGGCCTGCTCGAGCGCCGTCTCGACGCGGTGATCTACCGCGCCAAGTTCGTCCCGACCGTCTTCGCCGCCCGCCAGTTCGTCAACCACGGCCACATCACCGTGAACGGCAAGCGCGTCAACATCGCGTCCTACCAGGTCAAGCCGGGCGACGTGATCGCGATCAAGGAGAGCTCGCGCCAGCTCGCCATCGTCATCGAGTCGGCCGCCCTCGCCGAGCGCGACGTGCCTGACTACATCGACGCCGACCACAACAAGTCGACCGCCACCTTCACCCGCACCCCGACCCTGTCGGACGTGCCCTACGCGGTGCAGATGGAACCGAACCTGGTCATCGAGTTCTACTCGCGCTGATCCGATTTCTCAGCCGGCGGCCACAAGCCTCTGGCGAGAATCGAACAAATCAAATCAGGAAAGGGCGGCTCTTCGGAGCCGCCCTTTTCGTTTTGGAGCAGGGTTGCAGCCGCCCTGTTCGGCTTGGTCGCTTTGCGTTCCTCTTCCGCACGTTTTTGTGGTGCTTGCTCGGCCTGCCTGTTGAGCCTTCGCCCCGGCCCGCCTAGGCTCCCGGCGTGACCGCTATTCCTCCCGCCTGGGCTCATCTTGAGCCAGCCTCCCTCAAGGCGCTTCTGGAGCCGCCCGGCAAACTTCCGCGGGCACTCCGCCTCACGCCCGACAACGTTCCCGTGGAGCCCGCCCTTCAGGTCCCCATGGTCCACGCTGCTCGGCTTCTGCTCGAACGTGCGGTCGAGAAGGGCGGCCTCGTCCTGACGCCTGCCGGAGCCCTCAAACGGGTCGATGTCCGGCACGTCTTCGACCAGACAGAATGGCCGGGATACGACAAGGCCACCACGCTCGCGATGAACAAGGTCATCAACGAGCATGATGCCTATGGTGTTCTCTTCACGAGGATCGCCTTGCAGGCCGCGGGGCTCCTGCGGAAGCGCTCAGGCGTCCTGAGGGCGAGCAAGGCGGGCAAGGCCATGCTCGCCCCTGAAGCCGCTCCTGCCTTGCTGGCTGCGCTGTTCGAGGCAGTGTTCTGGAAGATGAATCTTCAGGACTTCGACCGGAACCCGATCGAGTTCTGGCCGCAGCACCATATGGGCGTGATCCTCTGGAGCCTGTCGGTGACCGCGCATGAATGGTCGAGCGCCGAGACGCTGATGGAGGCCTGCACGGTCATGGAGACCCTGCTCGAGGTTCCCGCCCATGACCTGCCGGAGTTCGCCATGGTGTCGCGGGTCCTGCGCCCCCTGACATGGCTGGGGCTTCTGGAAAGCCGGAAGCGGGAGGCGCAGGCCGGCTGGGGTTTCGACGAGGACTTCAGGACGATGCCGCTGTTCCGACAGCTGGTGGCGTTCGAGGTGGAGATGCAAGGGGCGGAAGCGGCGCGGCATTGATCGGCCCCGCCGGCGTTCACTCTGCCTCTCAGCTGCAGACCGCAAGCCTCTGGATGGAATCGAGAAGGGCAGGTCTCTGAGCCGCCTTTGCGTTGGCGGACTGCCCTCCCCCTTTTAACGACAGGTGATGAACGCGCTCGCCTTCTTCGCACGCTCGGCGAGGTCGGCCGGGTCGAGCTTCTCGCCGGGCGCTCCGGTCTCGTAGGCGATCTGGTTGGCGTCGAGGAAGCTGCCGGCGAGCGAGGCCTTGACCGCGAAGTTGATGTTCTGCGGCAGGTCGCCACGTTCGGAGGCCATCTTGATCGCGTCGAGCTTGGCCGAGACCACGCCGACGACATTGCCGGCGCCGTCGAGCAGCGGCCCGCCGGAATTTCCGGGCTGGACCGGGGCCGAAACCTGCAGGTAACGGCTGTCGTCCTTCAGTCCCGCCAGGGCGGTGACGTTGCCGAGGGTGAAATTCCCCGCCGTCGCCAGGAGATCGCTGTGCGGGAAGCCGAAAGCGGCGATGCCCTCGCCCAGCCGCACGCTCGGGCGGAGCGGCAGCGTGCGCTCGGCCGGACCGGCGATCTTCAGCACCGCGAGATCGTTGATCGCGTCCCGGGCGAGAACCTGCGCCGGCACGCCGACCGCCCCGTCCGGCCGCACCGTGATTGTCGCGCAATCCTGCACGACATGGGCGTTGGTCAGGAGATGCCCCGCCTTCGAGACGAAGAAGCCGGAACCCGAGGATGATTTCGGCTTCGGCGGCTCTTTCGGCGCAGCGGCTGGCGTCGTCGCCGGGGGCGCCGGAGGCGGCGTTCGCGGTGCATTGGCGACCTCGGCATCGCCGCCCTCCCAGGGGAAACGCACGCGCTTCGCCTCAGGGAAGGGCGCGCCGGTCATCGTCGCCCAGAGCGAGCCGGAGATCACCGTCACCAGCCGGCTGCCATAGACCGGTGCGTCGTCATCCGACCACGACATGTCGAAGCCGAGGATGCCGCTGCCATCGGCGTGGTAGCGGACATAGCGGCTGAAGCGCCCCTGATTGCCGGTGATGACGAAGAAATCGGGCTTCAGGGTCTTGAAGTTGATCCTGTCGCCGCTGCCGAGCATTTCCTGCAGCGTAACCGCATAGGCGCTGCCGACATCGACCGAGGCGTAGTAGTTGAACTGCAGGCGGAAGCGGTTGCCGGGCTCGCGCATCTCGACGCCGGCGTCGGTTCGCTTCGCCTGCAGGTCGAGCCCCATCGGCACCCAGAGCTGCCGGCCGCGCGCCGGATGCGGCACCCAGCGCAGCCGCCAGCCATTCATGACCTCGGTGCCCGATTGCAGGATGCGCTCGACCTGGAGCTTCGTCAGGACCCCGGTCGGCGCTTCGCCGCGCGAACGCTGGAACTGCTTGGTCGCCTCGAAGAGCCGGCGCGAATAGCCGATATTGGGCACCGCGGGCCAGTGCCCGGCGCTGGTCAGCACCAGCTGGAACCACAGGCGCGTATCGGGCTTCAGGCCTAGGAAGACCTCCTGCGCGCGCACGAAATACGGATCCTGCTGCGCCTGGGCCAGCCCGGGAGAAAGCGCCCCGACGAGCACCAACGCAACCGCACGCAAATGCATCATTCCCCCGCCGCCTCTGGAAAACACGGTAGGGGCGGCCCGGGGCAAGTCAATCGCCGGCGGCGCAAGGCCGCAGCCAGCCAATGCAAGACGCCCGGCCTTCCGGCCGGGCGTCCATCGTTTCGGCATGTCGGATGAAGCTTTCGCTCAGCGCGGGCACCAGTCCCAGAAGCCATGGGTGCGGGCCCGGTTGGTGTAGTACCAGCAATAGCCCGAGCGCGGCGGCGGGCCGGCCCAGGAGGCAGCGGAAGCCCCGGCTATGAAGCCGATCGCCGCGCCCGCCGCGACCGCGCCGCCGCGGTTCCAGTTCCGGCGCGGATGCACCACGACGATGTTGTTGCGCGAATGGTGCCGGACATTATGGCGCGGCCGATGATGCGGGGCGCGCGTCACGTGCCGGTGCTGCGGGCGCGTATGCGGGCGATGATGCGGGCGCGCATGCGGCCGGTTCACATTCTGGCGGTGGACGTTCTGGCGCCCGCTCTGGGCCTGCGCCGCCGTCACCGTCACGAGCGGCGCGACGAAGCCGGCGAAAAGCGCGGCCAGCAGGACCAGCGATTTGAGCTTCAGATAGCGATACAAGGCGATCTCCTCTTCCTTGGTCCGTCCGGCACAGGCCAGGCGAAGCGGCGGCCCGGCATCTGCGCCTGCGATGCGCGGATCGGCCGTCTTCCCAATGTCCAGCCGATCTGCTCGGCTGACCCATCCGTAGCGGCCCGGGCCAGTGACGCAAGGGTAGATTGCGACGGACCGCTCAGTCGGCCGTGCTGCTCTCCCAGGTCGCGTGCTTGACGCCGGGCACCCGCTCGAGCCGCTCGACGACCTGGTCGAGTTCCTTGCGCTCGACGGCGGTGCTGATCAGGACCGCGACGATCTCGACAGCCCCCTCGCCGCGTTCCACCGTCTTGACGTCGCGGGTCGGATATTTCGCCGCCTCGAGATGCTCGACCAGCGCCTCGCGTACCGCCGGCAGCGAGACCTCGTTGGTCGTCAGCACGACCTCGTAGGTCGCTTCCGATGCGCGCTCGTTGATCGGGATTCGGTTGATCGCGTTGACCAGCGGCCGCAGCAGGGTGTTGCCGGCCAGCACGAAGATGGTGACCAGCACGCCCTCCGCCAGCATGTCCGCCCCGGTGCAGGCCCCGACCGCCGCCGCGCACCACAAGGTCGCGGCGGTGTTGAGGCCGCGGACATTCATGCCCTCCTTCATGATCACGCCGGCACCCAGAAAGCCGATGCCGGAGACCACATAGGAGACGACGCGGACCGCCTCATGCGCGCCCGACATCCGCATGGCGAGATCGACGAAGGCGGCGGCACCGACCGCAACCAGGACTGTCGTGCGCAGGCCCGCCGTGCGCTGGCGGTACTGGCGCTCGGCCCCGATCAGCGAGCCGAGGATGAAGGCCGCCGCGAGGCTGACGACGGAATCGAGGAAGGGATAGAGTTCGAAGGTCTGAACGAAGCGCAACCGTCTGCTCCCGCCAAGCGAGCCGGCTATAACTGGCGCAACGTGACGGAACAATGAAAACGGCCGGGCATTGGCCCGGCCGTCGAAATCTCAGTGCTGTCGGCTGTGCCGCAGGCGAACCTCAGAAGCGATCGCCGTCGTCGCGGTCCCGGTCGTGATCATGGCCGCGATCGCGCCAGCGGCGCGAGCCGCGATCGTCGTCGCGCCGATCGTCGTCACGGTCGCGCATGCGCCGATGCATCTCCATCATCCGGCCGCGGCTGTCCGCCATCACCTCGCGCACGGCGCGGCGCGCCACGGTCTTCTGCTCGTCGGAGAGCGTGGTCCAGAGCGGGCGCACGGCATCGGCCATTTCCTTGGAGCGCGCGGCGCGCTCGCCCTGGCGGGTCGCCATCATGTCGAGCCGCTCCATGATGTCGGCGTCGCGATAGAGCTCGCGCTGCTCGCGCATCTGCCCCATGCGCTCGCGGCGCTGCTCGGCATTGCGCTTGAGCAGCGCCTCGACCTTCTCGAAGGCCGCAACCTGCTCGGGCTTCAGCTTGAGGTCGGTACGCAGCTTGGCGAGCCGCTCATTGAGCCGCGCCGCGGCGCGCTCGGCCTGGCGTTGGCGCCATTCCTCGCGGCGGTCCCCGCGCTCGCCGCGTTCGGCACGCTCGCCTTCGGCGCCGACGCGCTGCTGCGACTGCTGGCTGCCCGGCGCAGGCGGGATCGGCTGCGGCTGCGCGACCGCCAGACCGGTCGCCAGAATGGCGGCACCGGAGACGGCGATAAGGGCGATGCGTTTCATGAAAAGCTCTCCGTTCGTTCACATACGGTTCGCTGTCTCGGGTCTCGAAGCCGGCAGACGATGAGTGCAGCCTGAGCGAGCCCTCCTCACGCCGCGATGGCGCGATGATGACAAGATCGTAATGTCCGAAGGACGCTCCGGCGAGCGCGAAGTTCCAACGCGCCGGGCCGGAGAGCGCGAATGCCCGCCGCCGTTCACATCCGCGTGTCAATGACGTCATAGCGGCCTGAATGCCGGGCGCGCCTCCGACGCCGCAAGGATTGCGCAACCATTCGGGCTTAAATTTTAGAACGGTCTTGGGGAGCGAAACACGCCCCTCGGCCCGCGGCGTCTGCCGGCGCCAGCTCACCGGTTTTGGGGGGCACGATGCGCGAACTGCTCTTCGGTCTCATCGTCGGTCCGCTGATGGCGCTGGCGCTCCTGCTCCTGGCCGGCCAGCCGGTCCAAGGCCGTCCTGTGGTGGCCCTGTTTCCGCCCGGCTCCGGCGAGGCCGCGATGATCGCCGCAATCGCCGCCTCCGGCGGCGCCATCCTGGCACTGAGTTCCAGCCGGCCGATCGCGGTCAGCACGGCCGAGACGATGGACTATGCCGGCAAGCTCTATGCCGCCGGCGCCTGGCTCGTGCTCGATGCCAGCCTGGCCAAGCTCTGCATGGATATCCGCTTCGTCTCCGGGAGCAGCCGATGAATCTGGTCGAACAGTTCCGCCGGCGCTTCGGCTATCTGCTCACCACCCTCCTCTGGCTCCAATTTTTGCTGATCGCGGCCTGCGTCCAGGCCTTCGGCCTGCCGGGCTCGAATCTCACACTCGGCTCGCTCGTTCTCGCAGCAATCCCGACAATTCTCTGGCGATTGCGCGGGCCTGACTGGGTGACCCGCCAGTTCAGTTCGCTGGCGCTGGTCGGCCAGGTCATGCTCTTGGTCTACGTCACCGCGGGCCATCCCTATCAGCCCGATATCCATATGGCCTTCTTCGCCGCGCTCGCGATCGCCGCCGGATGGCTCGACTGGCGGATCTTCGTCACCACGGCGGTCGCCATCGCGGTGCATCACGCCGGCCTGAACCTGATCTATCCGGAAGGCGTCTTTCCCGGCGGCAGTGACGGCCGCCGCGTGCTGCTCCATGCGGTGATCGTGGTCGCGCAGAACGGCGCGCTGATCTGGATCGTGATCACGCTGCGCGCCGCCTTCATCAACGCGGAAGCGGAAAGCGAGCGCGCGAATGCGGCGCGCCGCGTCGCCGAACAGGCCGAGCGCGATCTTGCCCGGACGACGCTGCAGGCGGCTCTCGAACGGCAGGCCCTGGTATTGGAGATCGCCGACGATCTCGAAGTCGAGGTGGCCGGCATCGCCGGCGAGGTCTTCGCCTCGGTCGAGCCGCTGCGCATGGCCGCCTCCCAGATGTCGGAAGGCGCGCGCCGGGTCCAGGAAGGCGCGCACGCCGCGGCCGCCTCTTCCGACCATGCCTCCTCGGCCGTCACCGCCGCGACAATCGCCACCAGCGGGCTCGCCAGCGCGATCGGCGAGATCCGCGAGCAGGTCGGCGCCACGAGCCGGGTCGTCGAGTTCACGACGAACAGCGCCCACAACGTGCTGAGCACCGTCCACCATCTCTCGCTGAAGGCGGAGGATATCGGCCAGATCGTCCAGCTGATCTCGACCATTGCCGAGCGCACCAATCTTCTGGCCCTCAACGCCTCGATCGAGGCGGCCCGCTTCGGCGTGCAGGGACAGGGCTTCGCGGTGGTGGCGCAGGAGGTCAAGGCGCTCGCCAGCCAGACCTCGCAGGCCACGGCCGACATCCAGAAGCGGATCGCCGCCATCCACGCATCCGGCTCCGAGGCCGTGCGCGCGATCGAGGTGATGGGCGGCTCGATCAATTCGCTGAACGACGTCTCGGCTTCGGTCGCCGCCGCCATCGCCCAGCAGGACCAGGCGACCGCCGGCATCGCCGAGAATATCGGCAGCACGGCCCGGGA
This sequence comes from Allobosea sp. WAO, assembly GCF_001509835.1. GTDB lineage: Bacteria > Pseudomonadota > Alphaproteobacteria > Rhizobiales > Beijerinckiaceae > Allobosea. The sequence continues at coordinate 4,873 of NZ_JXTJ01000001.1, read as the reverse complement.
CGCCGAGATCGCCTCGGACACGATCCGCCGCGTCATGGGCATCGCCAACGAGACGGGCTCCGCCGCCGGCAGCGTTTCCGAGGCTGCAGAGAAGCTCGCTGCGCAGGCGGCGCAGCTCGACAGCCAGGTCCGCACCTTCCTGCAGCGCATCCGCCAGGCGGCCTGAAGCGCCGGTCCTGGCAACTTTCATCGCGACGGAGTGGCGGGAGGGCCTACGCCCTCCCGCCCGTCGTCACCGATTATCGGCCTGCGAGCGGACCGCGAGCCGCCCTTGCCGCGAAATGCGGTAGGGCGCGCCCTGCCGCGACTCGATCAGTCGCTTTCGCTTGAGGCCGGCGAAGATGGCGAGCGTGCAATCACTCAGGAGATAGCCTTCGTGAGTGAAGCAATCGATGTGGTGAATGCGGCCATTGTCGCCGCGAAGATGGCGGATCTGTCCGCCACGGGCCAGCACGTGCAGCACGCGCTGCTCGTCCCGAGAAACGTTCATGATGATAGAGCCTGTGCATGGAACCATGACAAGCGCCTCGGCGAAAGCCGACCCTGTGGTCTGGATCTTTCACCCGGCGCTGGATCAGGTTTCGCCTCAGCGAAACCTCACCGGGTTCCCGCACTCTCCAACACGATGCCCTCTCGCATGTTTCGCGGACGCAGCTCGCGTCCGGGGAGAAGGCGTTTAGCCCCCGGCTCCGCAAGGGTCAACGCCGGCAGCACGCGGGCACGGGCACGAAGTCGTTTCGCGCGGGGTCGCGGATGCGCTATGGACGCTGCCATGTCGACCGATGATTTCCTCGCGCGCTTCGGCTCCCCCGGCCAGCGCCAGCCCGACCCCGTCGCCGCCGCGCAGCAGGCGATGCGCAACCCCTTGCCGAAGCGCTTCTACGAGAAGGCGGAGGCACTGGAGCACGACGGCCTCTTCCATGTCGCCCTCGACGGCCGCACCGCCCGCACGCCGGCCCGCAAGCCGCTGGCGGTCGCCTCGCGCGCGGTCGCGCAGGCGCTCGCCGCAGAATGGCAGGCGCAGGAGGGAGAGATCGACCCGGCAAGGATGCCGATGACCCGGCTGGTCAACTCCGCGCTCGACGGCGTCGCCGACCAGCACGAGGCCGTCCGCGCCGAGATCGTCCGCTATGCCGGCAGCGATGCGCTCTGCTACCGCGCCGGCGAGCCGCACGAACTGGTGGAGCGCCAGGACCAGATCTGGAACCCGCTGATCGCTGCGCTTGAAGAGCGCATCGGCGGCCGTTTCGTCATGGCGCAGGGCGTGGTCTTCGCCGAGCAGCCGCAGACCGTGCTCGACGCGGTAGGAAAACGCGTCGCGGCGATCCCCTCTCCCGTCGCCCTCGCCGGCGCCCACAACGTCATGACCCTGACCGGCTCGACCATCCTGACGCTCGCCCTCGCCGAAGGCCTGATCGATGCCGAAGCCGCCTGGGCCGCCGCCCATCTCGACGAGGACTACCAGATCGGGATCTGGGGCCAGGACGAGGAAGCGGCCGAGCGGCGGGTGCTGCGGCGCAAGGAATACGACGCCGCCGTGCTGCTGCTGATGCAGGGCTAGAGCCGATGCAGCCGGGCGCGCCAAAGGCAGACAACCCGGCCGAGTATCTCGCCCAGCTCGATGGCTGGCGCCTCGCGACGGTCGAGGCTCTGCGCAAGGCGGTGACGACCGCCGCTCCGCTCGACGAGCGGATCAAATGGACGCATCTGGTCTATTTCGCGAACGGCCCCGTGCTTCTGATCCGCGCCGAAGCCACGCGCGTGCTCTTCGGCTTCTGGCGCGGCAAGCGCCTGCGCCATATCGAGCCGCGCCTGAAGCCGGGTGGCAAGTTCGAACTCGCCACCATGATCCTGCGCGAGGGCGATGTGGTCGATCCGGCCATCGCCGCCGAACTCGCACGCGCCGCGGTCGCGCTCAATCGCGAGCTCGGCGATCCGAGCAAGCCGAGCGGCTGATCCGGGCAGCGCGCGCCGAGCGCAGCATCGTCCGCCCCTTCAACCCTTCAGGATCGGATAGAGCGACACCACGAGCAGCAGCGCCATCACGATGTTGAAGACGCGCTGGCGCATCGGATCGGCGAGAAGGCCGCGTAGCAGCGTGCCGCCGATCGCCCAGATGGCGATGCAGGGTCCGTTGACCAGGGCATAGACGATCACGACGAGCGCGAGGTTGAGGAAGTAGCCCTCGGTCGGCGTGTAGGCCGCGACCGCCCCGACCGCCATGATCCAGGCCTTGGGATTGACCCATTGGAAGGCCGCGGCAGCCGGGAAGCTGAGCGGCGGCGCCGCCTCGGCTCCGGGCTCCAGCGGCGCCGAGCGCGCGATCTTCCAGGCGAGATAGAGAAGATAGGCGCTGCCGCCATAGCGCAGGACATCGTGCAGGGCCGGCATGGCGGTGAACAGGCCGCCCAGGCCGAGGCCGACCGCCAGGACGAGCCCGCAGAAGCCGAGATTGATCCCGAACAGCAGCGGCAGGCTGGCGCGAAAGCCGTGATTGGCGCCCGATGCCAGCAAGAGCGTGTTGTTCGGCCCGGGCGTGATCGAGGTCACGAAGGCATAGCCGATGAAGGCGAGCAGGAGTTGCAGGGTCATGTCCGGTCCGGCGTTGGCGAGCGACGCGGCCGGAGATTGCTCATGTGACACTTCTTGCCTAGTCTAAAAAGTGTACCGTGACACAATTGCGAGGCGGCATGCTGCTGGCATCACCCTGGACGCCTCGCCTGACCGCTGGCGCGGGCTCTCCCGGCGCGCGGCTGGTCGAGACCCTCGCCCGTGACATCGCCGACGGCTCGTTGCCGCCGGGCGCGCGTTTGCCTGCCCATCGCCCCCTCGCCTGGCAGCTCGGCATCGGCCTCGGCACGGTGACCAAAGCCTATGCCCAGCTCGAACGCCGCGGCCTCGTCCGCAGCGTCCGAGGGCGCGGCATGTTCGTCGCCGGCGTCTCGCAGATGACAAGCCGGATGGTCGATCTCAGTATCAACGTGCCGCCGCAAGCGTTGAGCGACCGGCTGCTCGCTTCCTGCCTCGGCGATCTCGCGAGGCGCCTCGACGCCGACAGTTTTGGCACCTATGCCGCGCCCGCCGGCCGCCTCGAGCACCGCGCCTTGCTGGCGCGCTGGCTGGCGAAGACCGGCGTCCCCGCTGCGCCCGAGCGGCTGCTGATCTGCAATGGCGCCCAGCATGCGCTCGCCATCGCGCTGGCCATCACCTGCGGGCCGGACACCGAATTGCTGACCGAGGCGCTGAGCTACCCCGGTGCCATCGCCCTCGCCCGCCGGCGCGGATTGCGGCTGACCGGGCTTGCCATCGACGACGAGGGCCTCGTGCCGCGGGCGCTCGAACAAGCCTTGCATCAGGAGGCCGCGGCGGGCCGGCGCGCCGTGCTCTATGTCACGCCGACCCTGCACAACCCGACCACGGCGACGATGGGCGAGGCGCGCCGCCGCGAGATCGCGAACCTCTGCCGCGCCCATGACGCGGTGATCGTCGAGGACGATATCCACGCCGCCCTGGCCGAGCCGGGCACGATCCCGATCGCCAGCCTCGCACCGGAACGTACGCTGCACGTTTCGGGTCTGTCGAAGGTGCTGAGCCCGGGCCTGCGCATCGGCACCCTGCTCGTCCCCGAAGCATGGCTCGAACCGGCCCTCGCCGAGCTCGCAGCGACCTGCACCACCGCGCCGCTGCTCTCCTGCCTGGTCATGGAGCGCTGGCTGACCGATGGCACGGCGGCCTCGGTCACCCGCTCGATCCGCGAGGAAGCCGGCCGCCGCGTCGCCCTGGCGCGCGAGCTCCTGCCGCCCGGGACCGCGACGCGATCGGGCGGCGGCTTCCATCTCTGGCTGCCGATGGCACCGGGGCGGGCAAAAAACCTGCCGGCGCGCGCCGCCGCCTCCGGCATCCTGCTGCCGCCTCCCGAGGCCTTCCTCGCCGATTTTCAGGCCCCCTCCTGGGGCGTGCGGCTCAGCCTGGGCGGCCCGCGGATCGACGCGCTCGCCGATGCGCTCGCGAGCCTGCGCGCTCTGCTGCTCGACATCGGCGGCGGCGCGCGCATCTAGGGCGACCTTCGACCTGAATGGAGCGCCTCCCCCGTCTTTCCGGGACGCTGCGCAGCAGCGAGCCCGGAACCCAGAACCCGGTTCTGGGTTCCGGGCTCAGGCCTCTCGGCCTGCCCCGGAATGACGGACGGCGTCATAACCAGAGCGAAGGCCGCGATGGACTTCGCCCCCGGCGCCGCCTAAGCCGGAGGCAGGACCTTTGAAGCAAGACCTTTGAAGACTGCGCCCCGGGAGGCTCTTGATGAAGGACATTCTCGAACAGCTCGAGTCCCGTCGCGCGGGAGCCCGGCTCGGTGGCGGCGAGCGGCGGATTTCGGCGCAGCACGGCAGAGGCAAGCTCACCGCGCGCGAGCGCATCGAGCTCCTGCTCGACAAGGACTCCTTCGAGGAGTTCGACATGTTCGTGCAGCACCGCGCCGTCGATTTCGGCATGGACAAGGCCGAGAAGATCCCCGGCGACGGCGTCGTCACCGGCTGGGGCACGGTCAATGGCCGCACCGTCTTCGTCTTCTCCAAGGATTTCACCGTCTTCGGCGGCTCGCTCTCCGAGACCCATGCCCAGAAGATCATCCGTCACCAACGAGACCGTGACTGCCGAGGAACTCGGCGGCGCCAGGGTCCACACCTCGAAGTCCTCCGTGGCCGACGGCTCCTTCGAGAACGATGTCGAGGCGCTGCTGCAGGTGCGCCGGCTGATCGACTTCCTGCCGGCCAACAACACGGCCGGCGTGCCGGAATGGCCGAGCTTCGATGTGCCCGACCGGGTCGACACCAGCCTCGACACGCTGGTGCCAGACAATCCGAACAAGCCCTAT